>NZ_JAHHZO010000101.1 GCF_018760785.1 Rhizobium sp. CSW-27 | reverse complement strand
ACGACCCCCGCAAGGATTCCTCGATCGGCGGCGCTGGCGATCATCGCTGGGGCGACGACAGCACCTATGAGTTCACGGAAAACCCGGTGGTGATGGATTACAACTACCGGCGTGGCTTCTCCTGGAATGGTGACCTGTTCCTCGGCATGGGGATGGACCCCGACCTGTTGCCGATCGACCGTTATGTGACGGCGGCGAACATCTGCGACGAACAGG
>NZ_JAHHZO010000100.1 GCF_018760785.1 Rhizobium sp. CSW-27 | reverse complement strand
AAGCGGCCAACGGTTCGGTCGGTATGACGGCTGAGACGGCGCTTGCGCTTGCTTCCAACGCCAGCGTGACCGCCACGGGGACCGGCGGCGTGTCTCTGACGGCAACGACGGGTGATCTGACGCAGGCATCTGGCTCTCTCATTGACGGCGGCACGGGTGACGTGATGCTGTCGGCCGGTACGGATGCCAAGCTTGGCCGTGTGACGACCGCGGGTGCGGTGT
>NZ_JAHHZO010000099.1 GCF_018760785.1 Rhizobium sp. CSW-27 | reverse complement strand
ACCGAACCGTTGGCCGCTTCGATCGCATCGTTCAGGTCGATCCGGCCCGCGACTGCCGTGATGCCGATCGTGCCGGCACCCGCAGTCTTCACCTGGCCAATCGTGGCATCCGTACCGGCCGACAGCGCCACGTTACCCGTGCCGCCATCGATCAGCGAACCCGACGCCTGCGTCAGACCACCCGTCATTGCCGTCAGCGATACGCCGTTGGCGCCGGCAACGGAACCCGT
>NZ_JAHHZO010000098.1 GCF_018760785.1 Rhizobium sp. CSW-27 | reverse complement strand
GCCTGCGTCAGATCACCCGTCGTTGCCGTCAGAGACACGCCGCCGGTCCCCGTGGCGGTCACGCTGGCGTTGGAAGCAAGCGCAAGCGCCGTCTCAGCCGTCATACCGACCGAACCGTTGGCCGCTTCGATCGCATCGTTCAGGTCGATCCGGCCCGCGACTGCCGTGATGCCGATCGTGCCGGCACCCGCAGTCTTCACCTGGCCAATCGTGGCATCCGTACCGGCCGACAGCG
>NZ_JAHHZO010000097.1 GCF_018760785.1 Rhizobium sp. CSW-27 | reverse complement strand
CCTGTCCTGGCCCGCAAACCCGGCGCTCTTCGCAATGGCGCGCCGTTCCGCGACTGGGTAATGCCGGCGGCGATGGAGAAGGTCCGCAAGCGATTGAAGGCAGTCGATGACGGTGATCGGCAAATGGTCACCATTCTCGGATGCGTGCCGGGCGACGGTGTTACCGCCGTGGAGGCCGCCTGCCAGGAGGCGCTTGATCAAGGCGTCTGCTCGGCTGCCGTCATCCTCAACATCCTGGCGCGGCATC
>NZ_JAHHZO010000096.1 GCF_018760785.1 Rhizobium sp. CSW-27 | reverse complement strand
CCTGTCCTGGCCCGCAAACCCGGCGCTCTTCGCAATGGCGCGCCGTTCCGCGACTGGGTAATGCCGGCGGCGATGGAGAAGGTCCGCAAGCGATTGAAGGCAGTCGATGACGGTGATCGGCAAATGGACGCCTCGATTTACCCCGATTTTCTCCGTTGACGGTCCAGTCTGAGCCTACCGCCGCTTTCGGCGGTGATCTTTGAACTGTTTTGATAGCGGCATTCCCGCCCCTTGCGGGGCGGCTGTCATC
>NZ_JAHHZO010000095.1 GCF_018760785.1 Rhizobium sp. CSW-27 | reverse complement strand
TCAACCGGCTGGAGACAGAGACGCGCAGCGGCAAGCAAGGCCGGACGGCCGATTATCTCAATCGTCTCGACTTCATCATCCTCGACGAGCTCGGATATCTGCCCTTCGCCCAGGCCGGCGGCCAGCTGGACACCTCGAAAAACCTACCGCTTTTGCGATATTCGTGATTCCATCCTGCTTGTTTGATTTGGCGGGAGCGGATGATGCGGGGACAGCCTGGTTTCTTTGATCTGGACGAGCGTTACGAACGG
>NZ_JAHHZO010000094.1 GCF_018760785.1 Rhizobium sp. CSW-27 | reverse complement strand
GCCGTTCGTAACGCTCGTCCAGATCAAAGAAACCAGGCTGTCCCCGCATCATCCGCTCCCGCCAAATCAAACAAGCAGGATGGAATCACGAATATCGCAAAAGCGGTAGGTTTTTCGAGGTGTCCAAATGGTCACCATTCTCGGATGCGTGCCGGGCGACGGTGTTACCGCCGTGGAGGCCGCCTGCCAGGAGGCGCTTGATCAAGGCGTCTGCTCGGCTGCCGTCATCCTCAACATCCTGGCGCGGCATC
>NZ_JAHHZO010000093.1 GCF_018760785.1 Rhizobium sp. CSW-27 | reverse complement strand
TTCGGCTTTAGCTTTGAGATCGGTTTTTGAAGCGCCAGGACTCGTTGCCAGTTTCGACGATCTCGCAGTGATGGGTGAGCCTGTCGAGTAGCGCGGTGGTCATCTTGGTGTCGCCGAAGACAGTTGGACGCCTCGATTTACCCCGATTTTCTCCGTTGACGGTCCAGTCTGAGCCTACCGCCGCTTTCGGCGGTGATCTTTGAACTGTTTTGATAGCGGCATTCCCGCCCCTTGCGGGGCGGCTGTCATCA
>NZ_JAHHZO010000092.1 GCF_018760785.1 Rhizobium sp. CSW-27 | reverse complement strand
AGTTGCGAGCCTCTTGTGGCTCGACGAGGTCAATCAGTTTCCCGATCCTGTCCCAAAGGCCAGTTACGGTGCGCTCTGCTGCCTTGCGCAGCAGCGCTTTCAGTTTTGAGAATGCCTTCTCTATGGGTAAGCATACGGTGATTACCGCAGGGCTCAATCGTTGAACCCTATGGATGTGGCGACGCGGAAGCCACCGATCTGCGCACGAAGTACACCAATGCGGTCGCTGCTAGGGTTCCGAATACGACCGTGG
>NZ_JAHHZO010000091.1 GCF_018760785.1 Rhizobium sp. CSW-27 | reverse complement strand
CCGACGGCGCTCGACAGACGTGATCACTTCAATCGGATGCTTCGTCATAGGACTACTCCTAGTGTTTGCACTAGGACTTCCGATGTTCGCGTCAACCTCGCAAGACGGCCCTCACCGGGGGCTTACCTCTATGGGATTGAAGTCTGGGCTGTAGGGCGGGAGGAACAGCATGCGCGCACCGGCCGCTTCGATCATCTCACGCGCCGCCGGTCGCCTATGGCTGGAGAGATTGTCAAGGATGACGACATCGCCA
>NZ_JAHHZO010000090.1 GCF_018760785.1 Rhizobium sp. CSW-27 | reverse complement strand
AGGGCAATTCGGCATCCCGCTTTGCCGCCCAGGCCATCAGCTCGGCATCCGTTTCGCGATTGCCACTCGCCTGAATGGTCGTGCGCGCATCGATGCTCATGCCGCCGGCCGATCGCATGTGCGAAATATCCGGCATGCGCGGCATCGAGGGGACGCGCGGCACGATCTTTCCATTCTGGTCCGGCACGAACAGTTCCGGCCGGTTTTCCCCGACGATGTAGGGTTGCCCTTTCAGGACAGGCCCGCCGGTTGCGCGGAACAGG
>NZ_JAHHZO010000089.1 GCF_018760785.1 Rhizobium sp. CSW-27 | reverse complement strand
AACGCGGGCCGATCCTTATCCGATAAATCTTTCCCCCGAAGGGCACATTCGGTATTAATTCCAGTTTCCCGGAGCTATTCCGAAGATAAGGGTACGTTCCCACGCGTTACTCACCCGTCTGCCGCTCACCCCGAAGGATGCGCTCGACTTGCATGTGTTAAGCCTGCCGCCAGCGTTCGTTCTGAGCCAGGATCAAACTCTCAAGTTGAGAATTCAATCTAGACTATCACTTGTTCTGAATCGACGAGAACTCACTCGACCAACCA
>NZ_JAHHZO010000088.1 GCF_018760785.1 Rhizobium sp. CSW-27 | reverse complement strand
GCGCATCGGCAAGCTCCACCGCACCGGCGAGGGCCGAGACAGACACCGCACCCGCGGTCGTCACACGGCCAAGCTTGGCATCCGTACCCGCCGACAGCGTCACGTCACCCGTGCCGCCATCGATCAGCGAACCCGACGCCTGCGTCAGATCACCCGTCGTTGCCGTCAGAGACACGCCGTTGGCGCCGGCAACGGAACCCGTGGCGGCAACAACAATATCCGCCTCGGCCGTCACCTCGACGGAACCGTCAGACGTGCTCAGCGCATCGGCAAGCTCCACCGAGCC
>NZ_JAHHZO010000087.1 GCF_018760785.1 Rhizobium sp. CSW-27 | reverse complement strand
AGCCGCTCGGCATCCTTGGTGGCATCGAGCACCCAGGTCAGCGTGAATGCGGTAAAGTCGCGCGTGCGAGACAGATCAAGCCCGCCATAACAGGGATAGCCACCGGCAATCAGCGCCGGCAGATCGAGATCCTTGCGGCAGGCGACCCAGGCCTCGCGCTTGATCGCGGCATTGACCGACTGCGTCCATTCGCAAAAGTGCAGCCGCGCAATGCCGTTGCGCTTGCCCGGCATCTGGCGTGCCTGCTTGACCACCCCTTCGAGATATTCCGTGGTGACGGTCACATCGAGGA
>NZ_JAHHZO010000086.1 GCF_018760785.1 Rhizobium sp. CSW-27 | reverse complement strand
CCGGTCCCTATACGGAAATCATTGCGGGCAATGTGCAGACGCTGGCCGCCGGACAGCCTGCATCGGTAACGCGGCGGCAGATTGACGCCGACACCGTGGCGCTGGACTTTGCCATTCCCAAGGGCGCCGACGCAACGGGCGACGTGACCGGACCATCCGGCGCCACGACCGGCAGGCTTGCCGCCTTCGACGGTCAGACAGGCAAGGTGCTGAAAGACAGCGGCGTCGATGCCGCGTTCGTCCCGCAGCGGGTGCGTCTACGGGTGTTCACGGCCTCCGCCACATATGTCCCGGACCCCAATATGTCCTTCGCACTACTGGAGTGCTGGGGAGGCGGAGGCGG
>NZ_JAHHZO010000085.1 GCF_018760785.1 Rhizobium sp. CSW-27 | reverse complement strand
GCGCCGGCAACGGAACCCGTGGCGGCAACAACAACATCCGTCTCGCCCGTCACCTCGACCGAACCGCCAGACGTGCTCAGCGCATCGGCAAGCTCCACCGAGCCACCGAGGGCAGAGACAGACACCGTGCCCGCGGTCGTCACACGGCCAAGCTTGGCATCCGTCCCCGCCGACAGCGTCACGTTGCCCGTGCCGCCATCGATCAGAGAGCCAGAGGCCTGCGTCAGATCACCCGTCGTTGCCGTCAGAGACACGCCGCCGGTCCCCGTGGCGGTCACGCTGGCGTTGGAAGCAAGCGCAAGCGCCGTCTCAGCCGTCATACCGACCGAACCGTTGGCCGCTT
>NZ_JAHHZO010000084.1 GCF_018760785.1 Rhizobium sp. CSW-27 | reverse complement strand
CGACGGGTGATCTGACGCAGGCATCTGGCTCTCTCATTGACGGCGGCACGGGTGACGTGATGCTGTCGGCCGGTACGGATGCCAAGCTTGGCCGTGTGACGACCGCGGGTGCGGTGTCTGTCTCGGCTCTTGGCGGCTCGGTGGAGCTTGCCGATGCGCTGAGCACGTCTGGCGGTTCGGTCGAGGTGACGGCCGAAACGGATGTTGTTGTTGCCGCCACGGGTTCCGTTGCCGGCGCCAACGGCGTGTCTCTGACGGCAACGACGGGCGGGCTGACGCAGGCATCTGGCTCTCTCATTGATGGCGGCACGGGTGACGTGATGCTGTCGGCGGGTACGGATGCCACGATCGGCCAGGTCAAGACCGCGGGTGCGGGCACGATCGGCATCACGGCTGT
>NZ_JAHHZO010000083.1 GCF_018760785.1 Rhizobium sp. CSW-27 | reverse complement strand
TCGATCTGCCGGCGCTGATTGCCGGTGGCTATCCCTGTTATGGCGGGCTTGATCTGTCTCGCACGCGCGACTTTACCGCATTCACGCTGACCTGGGTGCTCGATGCCACCAAGGATGCCGAGCGGCTGGCGTCAAAGACATGGTTCTGGACGCCGGCCGATACGCTGAAGGACAGGGCCAATACCGACCAGGCGCCCTATGAGCTGTGGGTCGACCAGGCGCATATCGAGGCCGTGCCGGGCCAGCGGCTCAAATATTCCTGGCTTGCAGAGGCACTTGCCAGGCTTTGCGCCGTCTATGCGCCGCTCGAAATCGGCGGTGACCAGTACGGACTTGAGCAGTTGCAGGAGCATCTGTCCGCCGATGGTGTCAGTTTGCCGATCACCATCCACCCGCAGGGCTTCC
>NZ_JAHHZO010000082.1 GCF_018760785.1 Rhizobium sp. CSW-27 | reverse complement strand
CCGACGGCGCTCGACAGACGTGATCACTTCAATCGGATGCTTCGTCATAGGACTACTCCTAGTGTTTGCACTAGGACTTCCGATGTTCGCGTCAACCTCGCAAGACGGCCCTCACCGGGGGCTTACCATGAAGAGCCGCTTCATCTCGGAGATCCATGAGGATTTCGTGGAACGTCTGGAAGCCGGTGAGATCGACAGTGAGGAGAAGAAGGAGATGCTGCTCGACATTTACCGCGAGGAGTTGCTCGAGCGGTTCCCTGAATGGGAGAATTTGCAAGTTTCGGTGGTTGCGGGGGCAGGATTTGAACCTGCGGCCTTCAGGTTATGAGCCTGACGAGCTACCGGGCTGCTCCACCCCGCGTTATTTTCGACCGGGTTAGTGCCCGGGAGCGATGTCAGGCGTAGCC
>NZ_JAHHZO010000081.1 GCF_018760785.1 Rhizobium sp. CSW-27 | reverse complement strand
CGGTGTCTGTCTCTGCCCTCGGTGGCTCGGTGGAGCTTGCCGATGCGCTGAGCACGTCTGGCGGTTCGGTCGAGGTGACGGGCGAGACGGATGTTGTTGTTGCCGCCACGGGTTCCGTTGCCGGCGCCAACGGCGTGTCGCTGACGGTAACGACGGGTGGTCTGACGCAGGCATCTGGCTCTCTCATTGACGGCGGCACGGGTGACGTGATGCTGTCGGCCGGTACGGATGCCAAGCTTGGTCGTGTGACGACCGCGGGTGCGGTGTCTGTCTCGGCACTCGCCGGCTCGGTGGAGCTTGCCGATGCGCTGAGCACGTCTGACGGTTCCGTCGAGGTGACGGCCGAGGCGGATATTGTTGTTGCCGCCACGGGTTCCGTTGCCGGCGCCAACGGCGTGTCTCTGACGGCAA
>NZ_JAHHZO010000080.1 GCF_018760785.1 Rhizobium sp. CSW-27 | reverse complement strand
GAAAGCAGATGTTCGGGTTCTGGAACAGGACCGTCCGCAGCCCGTCCCGCAGCGACAGCCACCAGGCTTCCAGCGCCGCATAGTCCGAATAGGCGAGCGACTGCGTTGTGAGTGAGATCGTCCAGGCCGGATCGTTGATCTGGGTATAGTTGAAGCGGCGGCGGCCGGCTTTTGCCGCCACCACCCCGAGATCAAGCACCGGATCGACGCTGGAAAACCCGACTGCCGGCAGTGCGCGCGGAAAGGCAATTGCCATCAGATAACCCGCCTTTTCTGTGCATCCTTGACCACCTTGATGATGGTCGAGGGCAATTCGGCATCCCGCTTTGCCGCCCAGGCCATCAGCTCGGCATCCGTTTCGCGATTGCCACTCGCCTGAATGGTCGTGCGCGCATCGATGCTCATGCCGCCGGCCGATCGCATGTGCGAAAT
>NZ_JAHHZO010000079.1 GCF_018760785.1 Rhizobium sp. CSW-27 | reverse complement strand
CAGAGCGCACCGTAACTGGCCTTTGGGACAGGATCGGGAAACTGATTGACCTCGTCGAGCCACAAGAGGCTCGCAACTTCTTCACATCATGTGGTTACGATCCAGCATGAAAGGGAAACGCTCTAGCCGAAAGTCGGACGACGCCGGACTGTTGTTGGCCTCTCCGGCCAAGCGTCTACTTACAGGGTTCGTCCGACAGAAGCGGACTGTCCCCTCACGGCCCCATATAAGCCATTCCCAAGGGCAAGTAGTTGCTCCTACAATGAAATTCAGCGCGAACTTATCGGCCAAATAATGGGGTCGGCGATTCGATTCCTTTCAAGGCGGCAGCCGCCTGCCTTGTCTTGGCTGACATTAGGTTCTGTTGACAAAGTGTGGTAGCCATATTTTTGCGGCAGCCAGGGCGAGGAATGCTGAGAAGGATTTTCGGGTCTTGTCGTATCGTGTCGCAACGCGACGGAACTGCTTGAGGCGGTTGAACA
>NZ_JAHHZO010000078.1 GCF_018760785.1 Rhizobium sp. CSW-27 | reverse complement strand
GCAGGATCTCCTGCGGCGCCTTCACCTCGGCCGGCTTTGCCGTGCGCACGATCTACGGCCATTGCGAACGCAGGAACGGCCGGCGGGTCGAAGTCACGACAGGCTATGACCTGCAGTTCCTGCCCGTAACCGCCGTGGCGCGGGCCTACAAGGTGTTCTAGACATGCCCTTCATTTCCGCGATTGCCGGCGCAATCGGCGCGGCCATCGGCCTTGGCTCGGTTGGCGTTGCCCTGGCACAGGCCGCAATCGGCCTTGGCATCAACTACATCGTGCGCAAGGCGGAAGAGCGGCGGGCGAAGAAGGCCGCCGCCAGCGCATCCGGAACGCAGTTCGACCGGGAATATGGCGAGAATGTCAGCCGCAAGGTGCCATGCGGTCTCGTCGGAATTGCCGGCCATGATGCCTATGTCAACACCTATGGCAGCGCGAACCGCGAACTGCAGCAGGTCTATGTGTTCGGGGATTTCCCCTGCGACGGCCTGTCGAAGATCTGGGCAGGCGGCGAT
>NZ_JAHHZO010000077.1 GCF_018760785.1 Rhizobium sp. CSW-27 | reverse complement strand
CATCCTCGATCCGGACGAGAACGTCAGGCGTGAGGCCGATCGAGGGGCTTGCCGCGAGCGTCAGGGTGAAGTTGCCATCGGCCGTCGTGCCCGTCCCGTTTCCGAGATCGGACACCTTGATCAGGCCGAAAGGCTTGTATTCAACACCGCCCCAGACCAGTGGCCGGCTGGCGGAAATGAAACCATAGACACCGGACCCGAAGGTGAAGCGGATCATCTGCCGTGTCGAAACGCGCCCCTGATCATACAGGGCCTTCACTTCTGGAGAGAGCGCCATCAGACTTCCACCAGCTGAAAGGATGCCACGGTGCGGCTGCCGCTCTGCTGTTTCGACCAGCTGCCGGGGACCGGCCTGGTCATCAGCGGGGGACGGACAAAATGGACAGTCCCGCCAGGTTGCGCGACGGACCCGAGCGGAGGGGGTTCAACCTCGATCTGCCGCGAGGTGTTCGCCCCGCTCACCTCGACCACGCGGCCGAGGTAATAGACGCCGGCCCGCTCCAGCCCGATATAGTCACCGG
>NZ_JAHHZO010000076.1 GCF_018760785.1 Rhizobium sp. CSW-27 | reverse complement strand
GAGACGGATGTTGTTGTTGCCGCCACGGGTTCCGTTGCCGGCGCCAACGGCGTATCGCTGACGGCAACGACGGGTGATCTGACGCAGGCATCTGGCTCTCTCATTGACGGCGGCACGGGTGACGTGACGCTGTCGGCCGGTACGGATGCCACGATCGGTCAGGTGAAGACTGCGGGTGCGGGCACGATCGGCATCACGGCTGTCGCCGGCCGGATCGACCTGAACGATGCGATCGAGGCGGCCAATGGCTCGATCGGGGTGATGGCTCAGACGGCTCTTGCGCTTGCCTCCAGCGCCAGCGTGACTGCCACGGGGGTCGGCGGCGTGTCTCTGACGGCAACGACGGGTGATCTGACGCAGGCATCGGGTTCGCTGATCGACGGCGGCACGGGTAACGTGACGCTGTCGGCCGGTACGGATGCCACGATTGGCCAGGTGAAGACTGCGGGTGCCGGCACGATCGGCATCACGGCAGTCGCGGGCCGGATCGACCTGAACGATGCGATCGAAGCGGCCAACGGTTCGGT
>NZ_JAHHZO010000075.1 GCF_018760785.1 Rhizobium sp. CSW-27 | reverse complement strand
CCTGACATCGCTCCCGGGCACTAACCCGGTCGAAAATAACGCGGGGTGGAGCAGCCCGGTAGCTCGTCAGGCTCATAACCTGAAGGCCGCAGGTTCAAATCCTGCCCCCGCAACCACCGATATTTGCGATACGCTCAAACCCTTGCCATGCAGGGGCTTTTTGCGTTTCTGGCCGCCAGAAGAGCAAGCTTTCTGCAAGACAAAGTTGTCTCTGAAAACCTGATGCCATCGGCTGGTAGATAAACTCGCGAAATGACTGGCGGGATCATGATGATCCGGCCAGCGGGCCATCCGCGAGAAGAACCCTGGCTTGTGCAAGGAAAGACGCCATGTCGCCAGAGCGGCAGGTCCGAATCTGCTGCTAAGGCAGACCGTGACGGCAACAGTGGCAAGGGGAGCGCCGAGGGGTTTTAGCGTGAGCGCAACGAATGGCCCACGGCTTTTGTGATTGACGGATAGGTTTCTGGCTTTCGGTCAGAACCTCTGCTTTGCCCGCTTCGGCATAAAGTAGGTTCGGATTTTGACGAGTGCTTCGGCGACG
>NZ_JAHHZO010000074.1 GCF_018760785.1 Rhizobium sp. CSW-27 | reverse complement strand
TTGTGGCGGAAGACGTAAGGGGCGTTGCTGATGATCCCTTCCTGCAGCAGGGCAAAGGTCACGTCCGCCCCGATGCGCCGGTTGAACCGGTTGTCGGGCGCATCCTTCAGCCACCACTGGAAATCGATCGCGGTCACGGTGACATCCTCGACAGGTGACCAGGACAGGCGAAACGCCGGGATCGTGCGGCTGTCGGCCGCCTGTGCCAGAACTGCGATAACCCGCCAGTCCTGCAGGGCGGCGAGATAGACCGGCTCCCCGTTCGGGATCGGCACGATGGCCGGCTGAACGCCGGTCTTCGCATAGATCGAGCCATCCCGCTCCTGCAGGGACAGGGACACATTGCGCGGCCCGTCACTGTCGAGCGCCCGGATCGAGCGGCTTTGCACGATGTAGGTGCGCTCACCGAACCGGGCAGAATTCCAGCGTACCCATTCCCCGACGTTGATATCGCGGAAGCGGGGCGGCAGGACGATCTGCGCAGTCGCCTGAAACCGGTTTTCCTTGAAGTAGATGGCCGCCAGCTGGTTTGCCTGCCGCTTGC
>NZ_JAHHZO010000073.1 GCF_018760785.1 Rhizobium sp. CSW-27 | reverse complement strand
AGGGCAATTCGGCATCCCGCTTTGCCGCCCAGGCCATCAGCTCGGCATCCGTTTCGCGATTGCCACTCGCCTGAATGGTCGTGCGCGCATCGATGCTCATGCCGCCGGCCGATCGCATGTGCGAAATGTCCGGCAGGCGCGGCATCGAGGGGACACGCGGCACGATCTTTCCATTCTGGTCCGGCACGAACAGTTCCGGCCGGTTTTCCCCGACGATGTAGGGTTGCCCTTTCAGGACAGGCCCACCGGTTGCGCGGAACAGGCCGCCGATCCCGGAGAACAGGCTGCCGAGCAATCCGCCCGACGATCCGCCGGATGATGGCTTGAACAGGCTATCGAGCCCGCGACTGATCAGCATCGAGCCCAGCTGCTTGGCGATGCTCCCCAGCGCCGAACTCAGGCTCTTCGCGCCGAGAAGGGCGTCCGTCATGTTGCTCTTGAAGCTGTCATAGAATTCGGCCGCGGCCTCTTCGGCCCGCTGCTGTCCTTCCGTGACCTGCCGCAGGATATCCGCCTGCCGCGCATAGGCTTCCGACACCTGGTCGATCTGGCTGCGCT
>NZ_JAHHZO010000072.1 GCF_018760785.1 Rhizobium sp. CSW-27 | reverse complement strand
TGGCAGCGCGAACCGCGAACTGCAGCAGGTCTATGTGTTCGGGGATTTCCCCTGCGACGGCCTGTCGAAGATCTGGGCAGGCGGCGATCTGCTGACGCTCGAATTTCTGGCGGCCGAGAGCAATTCCGTGGTGCAGCGCTATCGGGTATCGGCTGGCGATTATGCCGGGCTGATGCGCTTTGCCTTCTACACAGGGACACAGGCGGAGGCAGATGCGGACCTGATCGCCCATGCCAATCCGGCCGGCCGCTGGACGGCAGATCATCGGGGCGCCGGCATCTGCTATCTCGTCGCGTACCTGTCCTATGACGCGGAGCGGCTTTCCAGCTTCCCCGATTTCTTCTTCGAAATTCGCGGGGCGCGGCTCTACGACCCCCGCAAGGATTCCTCGATCGGCGGCGCTGGCGATCATCGCTGGGGCGACGACAGCACCTATGAGTTCACGGAAAATCCTATCGTGATGGATTACAACTACCGGCGTGGCTTCTCCTGGAATGGTGACCTGTTCCTCGGCATGGGGATGGACCCCGACCTGTTGCCGATCGACCGTTATGTGACGGCGGCGAACATCTGCGACGAACAGG
>NZ_JAHHZO010000071.1 GCF_018760785.1 Rhizobium sp. CSW-27 | reverse complement strand
CCAGCGCCACGGTGTCGGCGTCAATCTGCCGCCGCGTTACCGATGCAGGCTGTCCGGCGGCCAGCGTCTGCACATTGCCCGCAATGATTTCCGTATAGGGACCGGGTTCGCCCTTGGCACCTTGCGGGCCAGTTCCATAGGTGAACGGTCCTGCCCAATCGCCCGCCGTGGCGGACAGCTTGACATAGAGCTTGCTGCTGTCCTCTTCGCTTAACTCGCCGGGATCTGTGGCCAGATAGGCAAAGCCCGCCTGCCGGCCGTCATAGACCGAACGACCGTCCAAGGGACCGGCAACATCATACTTGAAGATCGTGCCGCGCCGCAGCTCCGCCAGCAGATAGGCCAGGTTCTGGCTGTTGGTGTCCAGCGTCTTCAGATAGGCCGTGTCGCGCTGGATCGCATAAAGGTAGGTGCCGGAGGCGCCGGACCAGGCCAGCTCGGCCGTGATCAGATTGTCGGCGTTCACGCTGGCGATCGGCAGCACATTGCCGGCCGCCTCGACGATGATGTTTCCACCGCTGATCAGGGCGGTCTGCCATGCCGTGCCGTTTCCGGCCACGGCCTTGCTGCCGGCGACCAGCGTCACCGTG
>NZ_JAHHZO010000070.1 GCF_018760785.1 Rhizobium sp. CSW-27 | reverse complement strand
AATATCGATCGGTGTCGGCTCGCCATCGTAGAGATCGGCCGGCAGAAGTTCGATGGCATCTGCGAGGGCCGTTTCAAGATCCTCGCCGTCGCGGGGCCGGCATGTGTAGGTCTCGCCGAACGGGCCGGAAGTCAGGGCATGCGTGCCGAGTACGAAGTCGGGATGACGGGCAAACCACCTATTGACGCGGATCGCATCTTCTTCATCGGTGGCCAGCCTGATCTCATCGACATCGAGCCACAGCTGATCGCCTTCAGGCTCACCGAGCTTTCGCTTGCGGAAGAAGAGGATGTCGACGACGACATCCGTGCCAGCATCGCGGCGAAAACTGCCCTCGGGCAGACGAATGGCCGCGATCAGGTCTGCGGACTTGGCGATATGCTCGCGGGCTGTCGCATCCGCCTTGTCCATCGTCCCATAAGAGGTGACGAAGGCGGCCAGTGCGCCGGGCTTCAAGAGATCGATCGACCTGGCGATGAAATAGAGCGGTTCCCTGACTGAATGAATCTTCGGGTCTTTGCAAATCAGCGATGTTCTGATTCAAACTATCTGCCGATGGAGGTCGGCAGATATGTCAAAAGCTCTCTCTGTTGATCTGCGAGTTCGCG
>NZ_JAHHZO010000069.1 GCF_018760785.1 Rhizobium sp. CSW-27 | reverse complement strand
GAATTCCAGCGTACCCATTCCCCGACGTTGATATCGCGGAAGCGGGGCGGCAGGACGATCTGCGCAGTCGCCTGAAACCGGTTTTCCTTGAAGTAGATGGCCGCCAGCTGGTTTGCCTGCCGCTTGCTCGGCACGCAATCGAGGTCAAGCTGGAAATCGCGCGTGCGCCGATCAATTCCGACATAGGTCGCGTCGGTCTGCGTGTCATAGCCGATCGGGCTCCACATGTTCGCGGGCTCGGGATAGGTGCCGGACACGCTGTTGACGAGATCGGCCTGTGAGCGCCGACGCTGGAACAGCAGTTCCTCGCCGGGCACCAGGTCGTCATCCGTGAAGGCTGCGACGATCGGCTGTTCCGTGCCGATCAGGGGCCAGGACCCGTCGACACTGTCGATGACCATGGCCGCGCACGATCCCATGAGTGCATCAATGTTGTCGCCGTGTTCAAGGCTGGCATCGAGAACGGCGCAACAGCGATAGCGCGCCTCGCCGTCTTCCTGTTCGTCGCAGATGTTCGCCGCCGTCACATAACGGTCGATCGGCAACAGGTCGGGGTCCATCCCCATGCCGAGGAACAGGTCACCATTCCAGGAGAAGCCACGCCGGTAGTTGTAATCCATCAC
>NZ_JAHHZO010000068.1 GCF_018760785.1 Rhizobium sp. CSW-27 | reverse complement strand
ATCAAACCGAAGCGGAAGGCTATCGGCTGTTCCGCAAACACGGCTACCGGGAAACGGTCGAGGAGGCGCTGGTCGAAGCATTCGGCGCCCCTTCCTCGCCGCTTCTCGCGCAACGCGGTGACCTCGGCGTCATCGAGCGCGATGGCAGGATCTCCTGCGGCGCCTTCACCTCGGCCGGCTTTGCCGTGCGCACGATCTATGGCCATTGCGAACGCAGGAACGGCCGGCGGGTCGAAGTCACGACAGGCTATGACCTGCAGTTCCTGCCCGTGACCGCCGTGGCTCGGGCCTACAAGGTGTTCTAGACATGCCCTTCATTTCCGCGATTGCCGGCGCAATCGGCGCCGCCATCGGCCTTGGCTCGGTTGGCGTTGCCCTGGCACAGGCCGCAATCGGCCTTGGCATCAACTACATCGTGCGCAAGGCAGAAGAGCGGCGTGCGAAGAAGGCGGCCGCCAGCGCATCCGGAACGCAGTTCGACCGGGAATATGGCGAGAATGTCAGCCGCAAGGTGCCATGCGGCCGCGTCGGAATTGCCGGCCATGATGCCTATGTCAACACCTATGGCAGCGCGAACCGCGAACTGCAGCAGGTCTATGTGTTCGGGGATTTCCCCTGCGACGGCCTGTCGAAGATCTGGGCAGGCGGCG
>NZ_JAHHZO010000067.1 GCF_018760785.1 Rhizobium sp. CSW-27 | reverse complement strand
GGCCTGATCAAGGTGTCCGATCTCGGAAACGGGACGGGCACGACGGCCGATGGCAACTTCACCCTGACGCTCGCGGCAAGCCCCTCGATCGGCCTCACGCCTGACGTTCTCGTCCGGATCGAGGATGAGGATTACCAGGACAGGCCTGTCGTGGTGATGGACGCGCATTTCCACCCGGATACGGGCGCGCTCCTGCAGGTGGAAACCGTGGCGCGCGGTTTCCTCGACGTCATCCGGCATTCCAGCGATGCCGCAGACGGTTATCTTCTGCAGGCAGACTGCGAGGGCCGCCAGCTCGACTACAGCCGCAAGAATGGCCGCGTGCGTTCGGTTGCCGATCAGCAGCGGCGCGCACCCGGCGACAAGTTCTTCGAACATGCCGCAACGGCCGGCCGCATCAGCATCGATTGGGGCCGGGCAAGTTCCAGCACCTCCAGCCAATAGGCAAAGACATGACCCGTCATCCCGATTGGGAACGCCGCCTCCATGCGGTGATTGCCAGGCACCAGGCGCTGCCCGGCGCCTGGGGAACATCCGACTGCTGGATCATGGCCATGGATGCCGTCGAGGCCGTGACCGGTTCGCGCATCCTGCCGCACCTGCAGACTTATCAAACCGAAGCGGAAGGCTATCGGCTGTTCCGCAAACACGGCTACCGGGAAACGGTCGAGGAGGCGCTGGTCGAAGCATTCGGCGCCCCTTCCTCGCCGCTTCTCGCGCAACGCGGTGACCTCGG
>NZ_JAHHZO010000066.1 GCF_018760785.1 Rhizobium sp. CSW-27 | reverse complement strand
CAAATGGTCACCATTCTCGGATGCGTGCCGGGCGACGGTGTTACCGCCGTGGAGGCCGCCTGCCAGGAGGCGCTTGATCAAGGCGTCTGCTCGGCTGCCGTCATCCTCAACATCCTGGCGCGGCATCGCGATCCGGCTCCAGCGGCACACTTACAAATCCCCGATGCACTGCGGCTCACTCATGAGCCGATCGCCGATTGTGCACGCTATGACAGCCTCGAGGTGAGGCAAGCTGATGGAACGCACACAGGTTCTGGAATTGATGAGCACCTTGAAGCTCTACGGCATGCGCAGCGCCTATGACGAGGTCATGGGCAACGGCATCAAGCGCCAGCATGAGCCGCCGCGCATTGTTGGCGATCTTCTGCAGTCCGAGATCGCCGAGAAGCAGGCCCGCTCCATCCGCTACCAGCTCAGCATCGCCAAGCTACCGCTCGCAAAAGACATTGACGACTTCGAGTTCGCCAACACGCCCGTCAATGAAGGCCTTGTCCGCGACCTGGCCACCGGAGCCTTTGTGGCCGATCAGCGTAATATCGTTCTCGTCGGCGGCACGGGCACCGGCAAGAGCCACCTGGCCATCGCGATTGCCCGTGCACTCATCCGCAACGGCACACGCGGCCGCTTCTTCAATGTCGTCGATCTGGTCAACCGGCTGGAGACAGAGACGCGCAGCGGCAAGCAAGGCCGGACGGCCGATTATCTCAATCGTCTCGACTTCATCATCCTCGACGAGCTCGGATATCTGC
>NZ_JAHHZO010000065.1 GCF_018760785.1 Rhizobium sp. CSW-27 | reverse complement strand
TAGGCCCTGTTGACAAAGTGGATTCCCAAATCAGCGGAAGCGTGATTCAAGACTACCTTTTAGGAGGCGGTTCTGGCTCGCGGCGACCTCACGGATATGGAATGGCGGATCATCGAGGGGTTATTGCCTACCGAACGCGGTAGGAAGTCCCGGCCCTCGCACGACAATCGACGATACCTGAACGGCATGCTGCATGTTCTTCGGGTCGGATGTCCCTGGCGCGACATGCATGAGCGCTACGGCAAGTGGAATTCGGTCTATGTGCGCTTCCGCCGTTGGGCGGAACAAGGCGTTTGGGACGCTTTGCTTGAAACCCTGGTCGAACTGGGGCTGACGGATGACTGGCAGCACATGATCGATAGCACCACGGTTCGCGGCCACTCTCAGGCTGCGGGCGCTAAAGGGGGACTTATCAGGAGGCTTTTGGTCGATCACGCGGCGGCTTTACGACGAAAATCCACGCCCGTGCAGACGGTCAAGGACGCCCTCTTGGCTTTGTCCTGACAGGCGGCGAAGCCTCGGATTACAACGCCGTTCCTGACTTGCTGGCGATACCAGTCAGCAAGCCGAGGCTGTTCCTTGCCGATAAAGGCTATGACGGCGATTTCCTGCGTGAAGAACTGCTGATCCACGGAATCAGGCCCGTCATTCCACCGAAGGCCAACCGAAAGAACCCGCCCGTCTGCAATTTCCAGGCTTACAAAGACCGGAACCGCATCGAACGGATGTTCAACCGCCTCAAGCAGTTCCGTCGCGTTGCGACACGATACGACAAGACCCGAAAATCCTTCTCAGCATTCCTCGCCCTGGCTGCCGCAAAAATATGGCTACCACACTTTGTCAACAGAACCTA
>NZ_JAHHZO010000064.1 GCF_018760785.1 Rhizobium sp. CSW-27 | reverse complement strand
CTATTGTTGTTAAACTATTTTTATAGTGTTTAATTTCCATTACGATTTTAAAACGGCGACCTGAATTGTCTTCGGGAGCTAGACCTAAGAAGAAGTCGGCTTCTTCGAAAGATGTTTCGCTGATTCTCCAGTAACCGCGAATTGCGTTATAAATTTCATCTTGAGTCATATTCTTAGAATAACCTAACCAATCTCTTTCTATAATGTCATCTGAAAATTCATCTTCGTTACTTAATTTGATTAAATAAAGATTATAAGTCATTTATGCAACAACCCTTTCTTTTTTTGTTATTTTTAATATCAGTATATCATTTTGTGTTTACTAATATAGAAGAAAGAAAAGTAGTTGATTATATTGTACGATTAGTTGTACAATATAGTAAGATGGTTATTCAAAGGAGGAAACGCATATGTTAGTTAAAAACTATTCAAATGCAAGACAGAACTTAAAAGCACTGATGACGAAAGTGAATGATGATAGTGATGTAGTGACAGTCACATCAACTGATAATAAAAATGTAGTGATGATGTCTGAATCTGATTATAATTCAATGATGGAAACACTTTATTTGCAACAGAACCCAAATAATGCTGAACATATAGCTCAATCAATTGCAGACTTAGAACGTGGCAATACAATTACGAAAGAAATTGACGTGTAATGGCTAAGTTAAATATTACGTTTTCACCCCAAGCATTTGAAGATTATGAGTATTTTCAACAGAATGATAAGAAGCTGGTAAAGAAGATTAACGAATTGCTTAAAAGTATCAATCGAGATGGTGCTTTAAGAGGTATAGGCAAACCCGAAAAATTAAGAACAAATTTCTCTGGGTATTATAGTCGACGTATTAATCATGAACATAGATTGGTTTATACAGTTG
>NZ_JAHHZO010000063.1 GCF_018760785.1 Rhizobium sp. CSW-27 | reverse complement strand
TAGAGCGGTTCCCTGACTGAATGAATCTTCGGGTCTTTGCAAATCAGCGATGTTCTGATTCAAACTATCTGCCGATGGAGGTCGGCAGATATGTCAAAAGCTCTCTCTGTTGATCTGCGAGTTCGCGTTCTTGCTGCCGTTTCTGCTGGTGCTACCCATCGCGAAGCCGCCGAACGGTTTGGCGTGAGTGCAGCAAGCGTCAGCCGCTGGCGAAATCTCCAACTTCGCCAGGGCGACGTGCGACCTGGGCCTCTTGGCGGAGATCGAAATTCCCGTAAGACAGAAGCCCATGGCGAGGCGATCATGGCATGGCTCGCCCAGCACCGTGATGGGACCTTGTTTGAACTGCGTGATGCGCTTTGTGCCCAGGGCATCACGATCAGCAAGTCGGCTTTGCACCGGTTCCTTGTCCGGCACGGGCAGACTCGCAAAAAAAGACTGGCCACGCGGTAGAGCAAAGCCGTCCCGACGTCCTGGAACAGCGTCAGCAGTGGTTCGATGATCAACTGGACCTTGATCCTGCCAAGCTCGTCTTCATCGACGAAACCTGGACTGCGACGAACATGGCGCGCACGCACGGACGCTGCAGGAAGGGAGAGCGCCTGCGAATGGGCTTCCCACACGGCCACCGCAAGACCACGACGCTGGTGGCTGGCTTGCGCAGCACAGGAATGGTTGCGCCACTCGTCATCGACGGGCCGATCAACGGAGAATGGTTCGAGGCCTACGTCGCCCAGGTTCTTGTGCCGACCCTGAAGCCTGGCGATGTCGTCATCCTTGACAATCTCTCCAGCCATAGGCGACCGGCGGCGCGTGAGATGATCGAAGCGGCCGGTGCGCGCATGCTGTTCCTCCCGCCCTACAGCCCAGACTTCAATCCCATAGAG
>NZ_JAHHZO010000062.1 GCF_018760785.1 Rhizobium sp. CSW-27 | reverse complement strand
CGCGAACTCGCAGATCAACAGAGAGAGCTTTTGACATATCTGCCGACCTCCATCGGCAGATAGTTTGAATCAGAACATCGCTGATTTGCAAAGACCCGAAGATTCATTCAGTCAGGGAACCGCTCTAATGGCGTTGAGGAAGCGGATGAACTCCTGATGACGATGACGCTGCATGTTGCGGCCGATGACGGTGCCGTCGAGCACATTGAGGGCGGCAAACAGCGTGGTTGTGCCGTGCCGCTTGTAGTCGTGGGTCATGGTGCCGAGCCGGCCCCTCTTCATCGGCAAGCCCGGCTGGGTGCGGTCGAGCGCCTGGATTTGGCTTTTCTCATCGACCGACAACACGATGGCGTGGGCTGGCGGATCAACATAGAGGCCGACGACGTCTCGCAGCTTGTCGATGAATTTCGGGTCGTTGGACAATTTGAACTGCTGCCATCGGTGAGGTGCAAGGCCATGCGCCTTCCAGATGCGCCGGACTGCGCTGGCGCTGATGCCGGCGACCGTCGCCATCATGTCGGCCGTCCAGTGCGTCGTCTCGCCCGGCGGATCAGCAAGTGTCAGGGCCACCACACGCTCGGCGACATCGGGTCCGAGCCGCATAATGCGCGACGGCCGCGTCTTGTCGCGCAAGAGACCCTCGACGCCTTCTGTGGCGAAGCGCTCTTGCCAGCGCCATACGCAGGTCTTGGATTTGCCGGTCTGACGCATGATCTCGACAGTCCCGACGCCATCGGCACTCAGCAGGATGATCTCGGCCCGCCAGACGTGCTTTTGGGGCGCATTGCGATCCCTGGTCAAGGCCGTCAGGCGTTGGTGATCGGTTGGTGAAACGGTGAACGATATTCCTGTGCGCATGCGCCAGACTCGCATGACAGCCCAGCAAAAGGAATCCCATACCGGACTCTTATGTCAGGCGGTAACCACTACGTACTTTGGCTGAAACGACGGAATCCGCGCGGAATTGTTGCCAGCGGGGTTGTCTCAGTGGTTGCGGGGGCAGGATTTGAACCTGCGGCCTTCAGGTTATGAGCCTGACGAGCTACCGGGCTGCTCCACCCCGCGTTATTTTCGACCGGGTTAGTGCCCGGGAGCGATGTCAGGCGTAGCCTGA
>NZ_JAHHZO010000061.1 GCF_018760785.1 Rhizobium sp. CSW-27 | reverse complement strand
TTCAATTATTATTTTCTATTTTTAAATAAGATTATTTTACGCTTTTAAAATGGTTGATTTTTTCTATTTTGATAGGTTTTATGTTATAATTAATATAAGGATATTCATACATTTTATTGAGTATAAATCGATATTTACAAATGTATATTATGATTTTGGATAAAATATAAGCGGTTATTTTAAGTAGTAAATATTAATATTTCAAATAATGATAAAAATATAATTACGGAGATGGTAATATATGAAGAAACAAAATAAAAAATCTCTTTTGAATTTAATTGAAAGCGTGTCTAAAAATATTAGAAACAACATCGACAATACGATGGAACTCGATTCAAAAGTAATAATTAGCAAAGAAGATTTGAACGACATTATTTTCTTAGTGAGACTATGCAGTAACTTAAACGACTCAAATTCAATACCTAAACTTGCTGAAGACTTCGATATCAAATTAGGTACATTAAACGGTTTAATGTCTGGCAAGCGTCTTAGATTCAGAACCAAAACATTAACTGGCTTATTAGACGACATCGAGCTGTTTGCTAATATGAAGTTAACTGATAACGATAATACTTCAGTTGATAACAGCTCTGATTTTGACGAATCTCAATTCAATTAAACATCATTCGATAGCATGTAACTTTTATATGTAGGTTACATGCTTATTTTTATGTGTAAATGACGGGTGTAAGTTTAATAACCTTACTATAAGTCTTACGTGTAAGGTTACATAGTTTAAGTGCTGTAAATACTGTTAAATAGGGCTTTAGTGGATGTTGTAAGGTGTAAAAATGAGGGGGTAGGGTGAGGGGGAAGTTACACTTTACTAAAACAACAAGTAACTGTAAAATTTAATGTAAGGTTTATAGTAAGTATTACAAACTTACATTAAAAGGAGAGAGAGAATATGAGCGAAAATATGATGACGATTAATAAACTAGCCGAGAAATTAAGTGTAAGTCGTCCTACAATTTATAATAACGTTCCAGAAGATATGAGCTTTACAAAAATTGATGGAGTAAATTACATTGATAATGAACTTGAAGAAATCATTACTAAAAAAATTAGCGAGCGCAAACAAAAATCATCTCCCAAAAATGACGAAAAAACTACAACTAACAATCAAGAATTAATTCACTCTTTAAATGAAGAAATTAAATATTTACGACAACAG
>NZ_JAHHZO010000060.1 GCF_018760785.1 Rhizobium sp. CSW-27 | reverse complement strand
TACCTGAACCGCCGGATTTCCGAGATGGGCGGCCTTGCCGAGGAGATGTGCGGCAACGCCGTTCGGGCCCTGGTGAATTCGGATGCGGCGCTGGCGCAGAAGATCATCTCGGATGACGTGATCCTCGACAATGCCGAGCGCGAGATCCAGGAAAAGGCGATCGTGACGATTGCGCGGCGCCAGCCGATGGCAGGTGACCTGCGCGAGATCATCGGCGTGCTGCGCATCGCCGCCGATCTGGAGCGCGTCGGCGATCTGGGCAAGAACACCGCCAAGCGGGTGATTGCCGTGCAGGGAACCGGCGTGCCGCGCAAGCTCGCCCGTGGCCTCGAACATCTCTCCGAACTGGCGCTCGTCCAGCTGAAGGAAGTGCTCGATGTCTTCTCCAACCGTTCGGCGCAGAAGGCGGAAG
Source organism: Rhizobium sp. CSW-27 (assembly GCF_018760785.1). Lineage (GTDB taxonomy): Bacteria > Pseudomonadota > Alphaproteobacteria > Rhizobiales > Rhizobiaceae > Neorhizobium. The sequence continues at coordinate 855 of NZ_JAHHZO010000060.1, read as the reverse complement.
CCATCCGCCAGCGCGACGAGGAGATCGACGCCATGTACACCTCGCTGTTCCGTGAGCTTCTGACCTACATGATGGAAGATCCGCGCAACATCACCACCTGCACGCATCTGCTGTTCTGCGCCAAGAACATCGAGCGCATCGGCGACCATGCCACGAACATCGCCGAGACCATCTACTACATCACCACCGGCGCCCAGCCGGAAGGGGAGCGTCCGAAGGACGATACCTCCAATACGCTCGGCGCCATTGCCGAGTGAGTGACTGACGGAGTGCCGGACCAATGCTGCCGAAGATTGCGGTCGTGGAGGACGAGGAGGCGCTGAGCGTGCTCCTCCGCTACAACCTCGAGGCCGAGGGCTACGAGGTTGAAACCATCCTGCGGGGTGACGAGGCGGAGATCCGCCTGCAGGAGCGCCTGCCGGATCTTCTGATCCTCGACTGGATGCTGCCCGGCGTCTCCGGCATCGAGCTGTGCCGGCGGCTTCGCATGCGGCCCGAGACGGAGCGGCTGCCGATCATCATGCTGACGGCACGCGGCGAGGAAAGCGAGCGGGTGCGCGGTCTGGCGACCGGTGCGGACGATTATGTGGTCAAACCCTTCTCCACGCCGGAACTGATGGCGCGCGTGAAGGCGATGCTGCGGCGGGCGCGGCCGGAGGTTCTCTCCAGCATCCTGCGCTGCGGCGACATCGAGCTCGACCGCGAGACGCACCGGGTGCACCGCAAGAGCCGCGAAGTGCGGCTCGGCCCGACGGAGTTCCGGCTGCTGGAATTCCTGATGGCCTCGCCCGGCCGCGTCTTCTCCCGCTCGCAGCTGCTCGACGGCGTCTGGGGCCACGACATCTACGTGGACGA
>NZ_JAHHZO010000059.1 GCF_018760785.1 Rhizobium sp. CSW-27 | reverse complement strand
GGACGCCTCGATTTACCCCGATTTTCTCCGTTGACGGTCCAGTCTGAGCCTACCGCCGCTTTCGGCGGTGATCTTTGAACTGTTTTGATAGCGGCATTCCCGCCCCTTGCGGGGCGGCTGTCATCATGCGGTGGCACGGCGACCTTCGTGGAAGACATACCGGAGCATGTTGTAGGCGATATTGGCCATGCCGATCTTCACCTTGGCCCTTCCAATCCCGATGGTCCTTATAAAGAGCTTCATCTTGTCCTTCTGCCTGGCAAAGACATGCTCGACAGTGGCCCTGATCCTGGATCGTCGCCCGTTGGCCCGCGACATTGTTTCCGGCATGGGTTTGCCCTTCGGCCTCCTCTGATGGATGTCTGACTTCAGGCCATTGTCTTGCAGCCATTCCTCGTTGGTCTTCGAGCGATAGGCGCTGTCGGCCCAGACGGTCGAGGCGGTGTTGTCCTTGGTCACGACGTTTCTGAGCTGAGCGCCGTCATGCGCACTCGCACTCGTCACCGTCCACCCACGGATGAAGCCATGGGCCCGGTCTATGCCCGCGTGATTCTTGTAGCCGAACATCGGAATGGCGATGTCATGGCTCTTCGTTGGTGCTGATGTCGGCGTGTCCGTCGGTTGCTTCGTCTTGGAATATTTCACCGTCCAACGCGCATCCCTATCCTTCTGGGCAAGCTTGGCGGGCTTCTCCTTCCAGTCCTGCGGTATCTCTCCGGCCTTGATCGCTTCCTTCTCGTCCTGGCTGTTGTGCTGCCTCGGAGCCTGGATGATCGTCGCATCGACGATCTGCCCACCCTTGGCCAGATACCCGGACCGCGAAAGATGCTTGTCGAAGCGGGCGAACAGATTATCGATGGCACCGGCCCGCACCAGGCTTTCGCGAAACAGCCAAATCGTCTTGGCATCCGGCACCTTGTCGGAAAGGCCGAGCCCCAAAAACCGCATGAACGAAAGCCGGTCCTGGATGACGAACTCCGCCTGATCGTCGGAGAGATTATAGAGCGCCTGGAGCACCAGGATCTTGAACATCAGCACCGCCGGAAACGGCGGACGCCCGCCCTTTGATCCATCCGATCGCTTCAGCGCCTTCGCCAACGGCTTCTCGAATACTGGCCACGGGATGATGCTGTTCAGCTTCTCGAGCGGATCGCCAACAGCGCTCAGCCGTTCGTAACGCTCGTCCAGATCAAAGAAACCAGGCTGTCCCCGCATCATCCGCTCCCGCCAAATCAAACAAGCAGGATGGAATCACGAATATCGCAAAAGCGGTAGGTTTTTCGAGGTGTCCA
>NZ_JAHHZO010000058.1 GCF_018760785.1 Rhizobium sp. CSW-27 | reverse complement strand
GCGCCGGCAACGGAACCCGTGGCGGCAACAACAACATCCGTCTCGCCCGTCACCTCGACCGAACCGCCAGACGTGCTCAGCGCATCGGCAAGCTCCACCGAGCCACCGAGGGCAGAGACAGACACCGCACCCGCGGTCGTCACACGACCAAGCTTGGCATCCGTACCGGCCGACAGCGCCACGTTACCCGTGCCGCCATCGATCAGCGAACCCGACGCCTGCGTCAGACCACCCGTCATTGCCGTCAGCGATACGCCGTTGGCGCCGGCAACGGAACCCGTGGCGGCAACAACAACATCCGTTTCGGCCGTCACGTCGACCGAACCGCCAGACGTGCTCAGCGCATCGGCAAGCTCCACCGAGCCGGCGAGTGCCGAGACAGACACCGCACCCGCGGTCGTCACACGGCCAAGCTTGGCATCCGTACCGGCCGACAGCATCACGTCACCCGTGCCGCCGTCAATGAGAGAGCCAGATGCCTGCGTCAGATCACCCGTCGTTGCCGTCAGCGATACGCCGTTGGCGCCGGCAACGGAACCCGTGGCGGCAACAACAACATCCGTCTCGCCCGTCACCTCGACCGAACCGCCAGACGTGCTCAGCGCATCGGCAAGCTCCACCGCACCGGCGAGGGCCGAGACAGACACCGCACCCGCGGTCGTCACACGGCCAAGCTTGGCATCCGTACCCGCCGACAGCGTCACGTCACCCGTGCCGCCATCGATCAGAGAGCCAGAGGCCTGCGTCAGATCACCCGTCGTTGCCGTCAGAGACACGCCGCCGGTCCCCGTGGCGGTCACGCTGGCGCTGGAGGCAAGCGCAAGAGCCGTCTCAGCCATCACCCCGATCGAGCCGTTGGCCGCCTCGATCGCATCGTTCAGGTCGATCCGGCCGGCGACAGCCGTGATGCCGATCGTGCCCGTCCCTGCAGTCTTCACCTGACCGATCGTGGCATCCGTACCCGCCGACAGCATCACGTTACCCGTGCCGCCATCGATCAGCGAACCCGATGCCTGCGTCAGACCGCCGGTCGTTGCCGTCAGCGATACGCCGCCGGTCCCCGTGGCGGTCACGCTGGCGCCGGAGGCAAGCGCAAGAGCCGTCTTCGCCGTCACCCCGATCGAGCCGTTGGCCGCTTCGATCGCATCGTTCAGGTCGATCCGGCCGGCGACAGCCGTGATGCCGATCGTGCCCGCACCCGCGGTCTTGACCTGGCCGATCGTGGCATCCGTACCCGCCGACAGCATCACGTCACCCGTGCCGCCATCAATGAGAGAGCCAGATGCCTGCGTCAGCC
>NZ_JAHHZO010000057.1 GCF_018760785.1 Rhizobium sp. CSW-27 | reverse complement strand
AACAGGGAAGAAGTGTTAAAAGAACAAGAGAGCCCAAACAATTGTAACTTGTCGAGTAGAGTAAAAAGTAATCTAGATGATAGAATAGAAGAATCCCCGAGAAAAGGGTTTTGGAGTCTTTTGTTTGGTAACTAATTGTAAATAAAAAGCATGGCAAGTTCATGAACTTGCCATGCTTTTTATTGTGGATTAAACTTCTGATAATCATTGGTGGTTCTGTTGCAAAGTAAAAAAATATAGCTAACCACTAATTTATCATGTCAGTGTTCGTTTAACTTGCTAGCATGATGCTAATTTCGTGGCATGGGGAAAATCCGTAGATCTGAAGAGACCTGCGGTTCTTTTTATATAGAGCGTAAATACATTCAATACCTTTTAAAGTATTCTTTGCCGTATTGATACTTTGATATCTTGTCTTTCTTACTTTAATATGACGGTGATCTTGCTCAATGAGGTTATTCAGATATTTCGATGTACAATGACAGTCAGGTTTAAGTTTAAAAGCTTTAATTATTTTAGCCATTGCTGCCTTCGTTGAAGGTGCCTGATCTGTAACTACCTTTTGAGGCTTACCAAATTGTTTAATGAGACGTTTGATAAACGCATATGCTGAATGATTATCTCGTTGCTTACGCAACCAAATATCTAATGTATGTCCCTCTGTATCAATGGCACGATATAAATAGCTCCATTTTCCTTTTATTTTGATGTACGTCTCATCAATACGCCATTTGTAATAAGCTTTTTTATGCTTTTTCTTCCAAATTTGATATAAAATTGGGGCATATTCTTGAACCCAACGGTAGACCGTTGAATGATGAACGTTTACACCACGTTCCCTTAATATTTCAGATATATCACGATAACTCAATGCATATCTTAGATAGTAGCCAACGGCTACAGTGATAACATCCTTGTTAAATTGTTTATATCTGAAATAGTTCATACAGAAGACTCCTTTTTGTTAAAATTATATTATAAATTCAACTTTGCAACAGAACCCATCAAGATATATATTTGGGTGAGCGATTCCTTAAACGAAATTGAGATTAAGGAGTCGATTTTTTATGTATAAAAACAATCATGCAAATCATTCAAATCATTTGGAAAATCACGATTTAGACAATTTTTCTAAAACCGGCTACTCTAATAGCCGGTTGGACGCACATACTGTGTGCATATCTGATCCAAAATTAAGTTTTGATGCAATGACGATCGTTGGAAATCTCAACCGAGACAACGCTCAAGCCCTTTCTAAATTTATGAGTGTAGAGCCCCAAATAAGACTTTGGGATATTCTTCAAACAAAGTTTAAAGCTAAAGCACTTCAAGAAAAAGTTTATATTGAATATGACAAAGTGAAAGCAGATAGTTGGGACAGACGTAATATGCGTATTGAATTTAATCCAAACA
>NZ_JAHHZO010000056.1 GCF_018760785.1 Rhizobium sp. CSW-27 | reverse complement strand
TGTGTTTCGGCGTGCAAAGTTGACCCCATTAGCGGGGTGATCGGCGTCCAATTTTGACCCCCTTCGGATTTATCTGACCATCCGTTTTTTGACGGCGGATGGAGAGGGAGTTGAAGCGAGTGGATACGATTGCGCGCGTCCGGCGGGCCTTTCATGTTCAAGGCTGGTCGATGAAGAAGATCGTCCGCGAACTGCATGTTTCCCGCAACACGGTCCGCAAGATATTGCGCAGCGACGAGACCGACTTCTCCTACGAGCGCGAGCGGCAGCCTTTGCCGAAGACGGGAGTATGGAAGGCTGAGATCGAGCGGCTTCTTGCGACGAACGAAGGCAGGCCATCGCGCGAACGGCTGACGCTGATCCGGATTTACGAAGAGCTGCGCGCACTCGGATATGACGGCAGCTATGATGCGATCCGCCGTTACGCCAAGGGTTGGGCGAAGAACCGCGGATCAGCGACGGCGCAGGCCTATGTGCCGCTCTACTATGCACCCGGCGAAGCCTACCAGTTCGACTGGAGCCACGAGATCGTGCTTATCAATGGCACGACGACGACCGTGAAGGTCGCGCATGTTCGGCTCTGCCATAGCCGCATGATGTTTGCCCGCGCCTATATGCGCGAGAGCCAGGAGATGGTGTTCGACGCCCACGACAAGGCGTTTGCCTTCTTCCGTGGCACCTGCACGCGCGGCATCTACGACAGTGAGGCGGAAAAGCAATCGATCCAGCGAATCGATTGCCCGCCGAACAAGACTGCGGTGGAGGCGGTGTTCGTCGGCAAGGAGCGGCTATACAATCGCCGCTTCCTGCAGATGTGCAGTCATTATCTCGTTCAGCCTGTCGCCTGCACCCCGGCGTCTGGTTGGGAGAAAGGCCAGGTCGAGAACCAGGTGGGCCTGGTGCGCGAACGCTTCTTCACGCCGCGGCTGAGGGTCAAGAGCCTTGAGGAATTGAACGTCTGGCTGCTCGACAAATGCGTCGCCTATGCCAAGGCGCACAACCATCCGGAACAGGCCGAGCAGACGATCTGGCAGATGTTCGAGGCCGAACGCGGCAACCTCGTTCCCTATGTCGGTCCGTTCGATGGCTTTCACTGCGTTCCGGCCTCGGTTTCGAAGACCTGCACGGTCCGTTTTGATAATAACAAATACTCGGTCGTCTCGACTGCTGTCGGCCGCCCGGTCGAAGTCCACGCTTATGCCGACCGGGTTGTCGTCAAGCAGGATGGTACGGTCATTGCCGAACATCGGCGCAGCTTCGGACGAGGCGAGACGGTCTATGATCCTTGGCATTATGTGCCTGTCCTGGCCCGCAAACCCGGCGCTCTTCGCAATGGCGCGCCGTTCCGCGACTGGGTAATGCCGGCGGCGATGGAGAAGGTCCGCAAGCGATTGAAGGCAGTCGATGACGGTGATCGGCAAATGG
>NZ_JAHHZO010000055.1 GCF_018760785.1 Rhizobium sp. CSW-27 | reverse complement strand
TCGAAGCATGATCGCAAGGACATGTGGAGCGCTTAGAAGTGAGAATGCCGGTGTGAGTAGCGAAAGACGGGTGAGAATCCCGTCCACCGATTGACTAAGGTTTCCAGAGGAAGGCTCGTCCGCTCTGGGTTAGTCGGGTCCTAAGCTGAGGCCGACAGGCGTAGGCGATGGATAACAGGTTGATATTCCCGTACCACCTAGTATCGTTTTAATCGATGGGGGGACGCAGTAGGATAGGCGAAGCGTGCTATTGGATTGCACGTCCAAGCAGTAAGACTGAGTGTTAGGCAAATCCGGCACTCATAAGGTCAAGCTGTGATGGGGAGAGGAAATTGTTTCCTCGAGTCGTTGATTTCACACTGCCAAGAAAAGCCTCTAGATAGATAACAGGTGCCCGTACCGCAAACCGACACAGGTAGTCAAGATGAGAATTCTAAGGTGAGCGAGCGAACTCTCGTTAAGGAACTCGGCAAAATGACCCCGTAACTTCGGGAGAAGGGGTGCTCTTTAGGGTTAACGCCCAGAAGAGCCGCAGTGAATAGGCCCAAGCGACTGTTTATCAAAAACACAGGTCTCTGCTAAACCGTAAGGTGATGTATAGGGGCTGACGCCTGCCCGGTGCTGGAAGGTTAAGAGGAGTAGTTAGCTTCTGCGAAGCTACGAATCGAAGCCCCAGTAAACGGCGGCCGTAACTATAACGGTCCTAAGGTAGCGAAATTCCTTGTCGGGTAAGTTCCGACCCGCACGAAAGGCGTAACGATTTGGGCACTGTCTCAACGAGAGACTCGGTGAAATCATAGTACCTGTGAAGATGCAGGTTACCCGCGACAGGACGGAAAGACCCCGTGGAGCTTTACTGTAGCCTGATATTGAAATTCGGCACAGCTTGTACAGGATAGGTAGGAGCCTTTGAAACGTGAGCGCTAGCTTACGTGGAGGCATTGGTGGGATACTACCCTAGCTGTGTTGGCTTTCTAACCCGCACCACTTATCGTGGTGGGAGACAGTGTCAGGTGGGCAGTTTGACTGGGGCGGTCGCCTCCTAAAAGGTAACGGAGGCGCTCAAAGGTTCCCTCAGAATGGTTGGAAATCATTCATAGAGTGTAAAGGCATAAGGGAGCTTGACTGCGAGACTTACAAGTCGAGCAGGGTCGAAAGACGGACTTAGTGATCCGGTGGTTCCGCATGGAAGGGCCATCGCTCAACGGATAAAAGCTACCCCGGGGATAACAGGCTTATCTCCCCCAAGAGTTCACATCGACGGGGAGGTTTGGCACCTCGATGTCGGCTCATCGCATCCTGGGGCTGTAGTCGGTCCCAAGGGTTGGGCTGTTCGCCCATTAAAGCGGTACGCGAGCTGGGTTCAGAACGTCGTGAGACAGTTCGGTCCCTATCCGTCGTGGGCGTAGGAAATTTGAGAGGAGCTGTCCTTAGTACGAGAGGACCGGGATGGACATACCTCTGGTGTACCAGTTGTCGTGCCAACGGCATAGCTGGGTAGCTATGTATGGACGGGATAAGT
>NZ_JAHHZO010000054.1 GCF_018760785.1 Rhizobium sp. CSW-27 | reverse complement strand
GCAATAACCCCTCGATGATCCGCCATTCCATATCCGTGAGGTCGCCGCGAGCCAGAACCGCCTCCTAAAAGGTAGTCTTGAATCACGCTTCCGCTGATTTGGGAATCCACTTTGTCAACAGGGCCTAATTCTCTGCGTAAGATTAAGTTTTCCTCGGGCGGTCAGAACTGCAGAGGTGTGATGGAGTTCATTTATCTTCGTTGATGATGTTGTCTGCCCATGCTATCGGATAAATAGTGACAGGTTGACGGATGCGTTGGGCGTGAAAAAATTCCAGGGTGAGATCAAGCCACTAACGAGCCTGCGCTTTTTTGCCGCTATGGCTGTTGTTTTTTTCCATTTCGGCGCCTCAGCGGCGGAACGCGTCGGCCTTCCCGGTTTCATCGTGTCGATGCTGAAAAACGGATATCTCGGTGTAAGCTTTTTCTTCGTGTTGTCAGGATTTATCTTGGTTGTTGCCTACGATGGGAGATTGGGCGCGCGTGAGCAGCGGTATGATTTTTTCATCTCCCGGCTCGCAAGGATTTATCCCGTCTACATTCTGGCTCTTGCTTTGTCGATTCCATTCACGGATCCGGTTTGGCCTGAGTCTGTCATATTTGCTCCGCTTTTGCTCCAGTCCTGGACGCTGCCCGCCAGCAACCTCGGAGGAGCTTTGAACATGCCGAGTTGGACGCTCTCCATCGAACTGTTCTTTTACGTGTTTTTTGCGATCTTTTTCGTAAAAATAAGTCGTCTGCCTACGATTGTAATCGGCACCCTGGCCGCATGTATGGCAGGTGTCATCATCTTCGCCGATGTTGCTGTTGTTCACCCTGGGATCCAGCTTGACGGCTGGATTAGGTTCATCCCCCTTCCGGTATTTCGATTGCCCGAATTTTTGCTCGGTGTATTGTCTGCTTTGTTGGTTTCCAGGCTTTCGATTGCCGGCGAGCTGAAGGGCATGGACAGATTATTTTTCTGTGTATTGGCTCTCGTTGCTGTCATCCTGGCCGAAGGTTCCTTGGCGTCGCGACTGATGCCGGTTGCCTGTGCTGTTCTGATCGTGGCTGCAGCGCTGTCTACGGGGCCGGTTCTCCGGATCTTCTCAAATCCATTTCTGGTTTTCCTTGGCGGCGCAAGCTATGCTGCCTACCTCCTTCAGATGTCGGTGAACGGTGTCTTCGACGTGTTGTTCGGAGACAATTTCGCTTCGCGCATCGCGATGCCTGTCGTTCTCGTCGCCTTGTCTTGCTGTGTCTATAAGTGGGTGGAAGAGCCGGCACGAAGATATATCAAGGGACTAAAATTTTCCCGTTTTCCCCGGGAAGCGTAAAATGCAAAGGTTTATGCCTTTCAGGCATCTCCCTTGATGCCGGCGATTGCCGATTGTTGAGAGGGGCGGCAAATCTCGACTATTGTCATTCGATGGTCGGTGTAACGCTGACGACCCATCCATCAAAATTCATGCGCGGATTCAGCCTTGGTTGAAAGCGTTGCTTTAGAGCGGTTCCCTGACTGAATGAATCTTCGGGTCTTTGCAAATCAGCGATGTTCTGATTCAAACTATCTGCCGATGGAGGTCGGCAGATATGTCAAAAGCTCTCTCTGTTGATCTGCGAGTTCGC
>NZ_JAHHZO010000053.1 GCF_018760785.1 Rhizobium sp. CSW-27 | reverse complement strand
ATAACCGATTTTGACAGATGGCGATAATGAAATACCAGGATTCCCATGCACAATTTTTTTAATAAACGTTGTCTTTCCTGTACCATTAGATCCGATAATTGCCATCTTGTCTCCTCCGCGAATACTAAAACTTTTTGCTTTCCACAATACCCGTCCTTCAATTGTACCCGAGACATCTTCACCACGTATTATAGTTCTATTTTTTACACTTTCTAAGTTCACTAAATCCATTTTAAGTGGAGGAAGTTCGTTTCTCTTTTCGACGCTTTCAAGTTTTTCTAGTCTGGTTTCTAGAGATTTTACAGTTTTTCGTAACTTCTTTTGCTTACCTGCAAAGTATGGCTTTGCTCCTGTTATTTTGCCTTCAGATAAACTTAAGTTTTTCGGTTTTTTAGTTGCTCGTTGAGCTTTCTGTTCTTTTATATTTATAGCTTTTTCCAATCGTTTCTTTTCTTTTTCATATTTTTCATATTCTAATTCTTCTCGATGTCTTTCTAATTCTTTTTGTTCAACATAGTTACTATAATTCCCCTTATATTCAGTTATTCTCCCCTCGTCAATTTCCCATATAGTAGTACACAAGTTATCTAAAAAAGCGCGATCATGTGAAACTATAATAAATGCTCCATGCCAATTTTTTAAATCCTGTTCTAATTTTTCTATATAGTTATTATCTAAGTTAGTTGTTGGTTCATCTGCTAATAGCAGTTCTGGATTTTTATCAAGCGCTTGCCGAATATAGTTTCGTGTTACTTCACCACCACTTTTAGTTGATTCTATGAGCTTCAATTGAGGAATAAGTTCACAATGTGAAAATTGTTTTACAATACCTTCTTCAGGCACAATTTTTTTATATAATATGTGAAGTAACGTTGTTTTTCCACTTCCATTTTTACCAATTAAACCAATACGATCATTCTGATAAATATTTAGGCGATTTATGTTCAACAATAAACGATCTTGAACATAATGTTTTATATGAAGTCCCTCTAACATTATTTTCATATTTTCTCATCCTCTTATAAGTAATTGAAGACAATAAAAGCCTCCCAATCTATTCAGAATAGGAGGCATAAATCTATATAGATGAACTCTAACAAAATACTTTTAGAGCCAACTACAGAATTTTCATCCTATCCTGAAAAGTACAATTGAAAACAACACAAATCAAACGCTGTTTGTAAATAAAACACTTTCAATTGTTTACTTTTGAAAATAGGATTAGTTAATCATGTAGTTGGTTCACCCTTTCCTTTATCGTATTAAATTCATCTTAAACAAATAGCAAATAAATGTCAATGTTCAACTCAAATTATTTTTTTAATTTATTTATATTACTTAATGAACAGTGGCTAGCAATTAGCCACTTATTTTTTCGCAGAAAAAATCCTAAGGGGCTTGGGGATATTCCCCAACAAGCAGGCGTCGCTACCACGTGAGTGGCTAGCAAAGCCAGTGCTTGCCAAACCACTTAACGACTTGATTAATTTTGCTTTACCCTGTAAAGTAAAATTATATTAAGGAGTTATCTTTCGTAGAAAGCGTGGTGGGATGTATGAGCGAACAAAACACATTTGTGGCTAGCGATGAAACTGTTGGGCAAAACCATAAACACAACCGTAAGGAGCCGAAACAAATTAGTTTTCGTGTGAGCGAATCCGAATATTTAAAGTTGAAACAGTCAGCTGAAACTTTAAATATGAGTGTGCCTTCTTTCGTTAAGAAAAAGGCACAGGGATCTCG
>NZ_JAHHZO010000052.1 GCF_018760785.1 Rhizobium sp. CSW-27 | reverse complement strand
GTTTCATTGCCGCTGAGAAGAACCGGCGCAAGATGCAGTTCGGGCGCCTGCGGCCCGTTGCCCAGGCGCACCCGGCCGTCGGGCGCGACCGCGCTATAGGCAAGGAAAGGCGCGCCCTCAAGTTTCGCCGGCTGCTGCGGCCGCCCGAGACGATCGAGAAGATCTGGCGTTCCCACAAGGGCGAAGCGGATCGTTGCCAGACGGCGCGCAATCAGCGTCTCATCCAGTGCCGCGGTCACGCGCAGGGCAAGATCGAACCCTTCCTCCACGAGGTTGACCTTGCGCCCGGAGAGATCGAGATCGAGCGTCACGGCGGGATATTGCGCGCGAAAAGCGGCCAGGAGACGGGCGAAGGCGGGATTTGCCATCCACACCGGCAAGCTGACCTTGAGCGTCCCTTTGGGGGAAACTGTCGTGTGCGACAGCTGTGCTTCTGCCTGTTCCAGCCCTTCCAGGAGCGTGCGAACGCTCGCCAGATAGAGCGTTCCGGCTTCCGTCAGGCTGACGCTGCGGCTGGTTCTATTGAGGAGCCGTGCTCCCACGCGTGCTTCGACCTGCTGGACATGCTTGCTGGCCATCGCCGGAGAAAGACCGAGGCGCTCTGCGGCGGCAGAAAAGCTGCGCAATTCGGCAACCGTTGCGAACACCCGAAGTCCAACAAGCGAGTCCATGATCATCCCCTCACAGGAAACGCACCCTCAATATTGGTGCAGATGATCAAACACTATGAAAGCCATAGGATCGTGTCCATCTTCAACCGCGCCGCACCCTTCACGCAGGGTCGTGGGCCAATGGCACAGGACCGACCATGTCGACACTCATCTCCACCACGACTGCACCGAGCCCCCGCTGGAACATCGGCCTCTGGGTCGCGCAGATCGCCCTCGCCCTGCTTTATCTGATGGGTGTGTGGATGCACCTTTTTCTGTCTCCCGAGGAGGCTGCCGCCATGGGCGCCGTCTGGATGTCGCAGGCGCCGCTCGCGCTCGTCCGTTTCATCGGCGTGATGGAACTTCTCGGCGTCATCGGATTGATCCTGCCGGCCGTAACGCGGATCAGGCCCAATCTGACGGTTCTGGCCGCCATCGGACTTCTGGCGATCCAGGCGCTGGCCATTCCCTTCCATGTCAGCCGAGGCGAGTTCGCGCCACTTCCGTTCAACCTGATCTATGTGGCGCTCGCCGTGCTGGTGATCTGGGGCCGCTCGCGCAAGGCGCCGATCCTGCCGCGCTGAAGCCTCGACGAAGGAGACGACCGGCATGGATACGGATGCCCTCAAACTCGCCCGCAGCCTGAAGGCACAGGGTCTTCGCGAACGGCTGGCATGGGGCGCCGTGGAACTGTCGGTCACCGATCTTGACCGCGCCGTACGGTTCTGGACCGGGGCCCTGGGATTTGTTGCCCGCCCCGATCCAGGCACGGGCGTCGCCCTCGGGACGTCAGAACGCACCCTGGTGATCCTGCAACCGGGTGCCCGCCGGCCGGTCGTGAATGACGTTGCTGGGCTTTATCACGTCGCCTTTGCCGTGCCGTCGCAAGACGAGTTTTCCCGCCTTCTTGCCCGCTTCATGCGCCTTGGGCTGCGGGTTTCCCCGGTCGATCACACGATGTCGAAGGCAATCTACCTCAACGATCCGGACGGACATGGGATCGAAATTGCGCTTGAGACACCAGAGCGCTTCGCACGCTTCGACAATTCCAGCTCCAGCTTTGCCATGATCGACAGTGAGGGGCGGTTTCGCAGTGGCCGCGATCCGCTCGACCTCAAGGCTGAGCTTGCGGCAGCAGCCGGAACAGATCCTTCAGCCCCCATCGCATCCAACACAGTCGTGGCCCACATTCACCTGCACGTCCCGGACCTGGAGCCAGCGCTGGACTGGTTTGAAGGGCTTGGATTTGCACGTAATCTCTCGCTACCGTCGATGGGCATGGCCGATATGGGAGCGGGTGCTGCCTATACCCACAGGCTCGCTCTCAACATCTGGGCGGGACGGGGTGCTCCTCCGGCCCCAGACCACTCGGCGCGCCTTCTTCGCTATCATCTGACGACCTCGGACCCAGTACTGTTCAAGCAGGCCAGACGGCATCT
>NZ_JAHHZO010000051.1 GCF_018760785.1 Rhizobium sp. CSW-27 | reverse complement strand
CGGGTACCCCGATCACCAACACGCTCGGCGAGATGTTTTCGATCCAGCGCCTGCTCGGTCACGAGGCACTTGCCGAGCGAGGACTGCACGAATTCGATGCCTGGGCCTCGTGCTTCGGTGATACGACCTCCGAACTCGAAATCCAGCCCTCCGGTAAATACAAGCCCGTCAGCCGCTTTGCCTCCTTCGTCAATGTGCCGGAGCTGATCGCCATGTTCCGTGCCTTCGCCGACGTGGTGATGCCGGAGGATCTCCGGCAATATGTGAAGGTGCCTGATATCTCGACCGGGCGCCGGCAGATCCTGACGGCCAAGCCGACCGCCCTGTTCAAGACCTATCAGCAAATTCTCGACACCAGGATCAAGGCGATTGAAAAACGTGAGGGGCCGGCCAAGCCTGGCGACGACATTCTGCTCTCGGTCATCACCGATGGCCGCCACGCCGCGATCGACCTGCGCTTCGTCATGCCGGCGGCCGAGAACGAGGCGGACAACAAGCTCAATCTGCTCGTGCGCAATGCACATCGGATTTGGAAGGAAACCGGCGAGGCGATTTATCGGCGCCCCGACGGCAAGGAGTTTGATCTGCCAGGCGCCGCCCAGATGATCTTCTCGGATCTCGGCACGATTAATGTCGAAAAGACCCGTGGCTTCTCGGCCTATCGCTTTATCCGCGACGAACTGATCCGGCTCGGCGTGCCGGCATCACAGATCGCCTTCATGCAGGACTACAAGAAGACCGAAGCCAAGCAACGGTTGTTCGGCGATGTCCGCGCCGGCAAGGTGCGCTTTCTGATTGGTTCGTCGGAGACGATGGGAACGGGCGTCAATGCCCAGCTTCGCCTGAAGGCGCTCATCATCTCGATGTGCCATGGCAGCCATCGCAGATCGAACAGCGTGAGGGCCGGATTGTTCGTCAGGGTAATCAGCACGACGAAGTCGATATCTTCGCCTATGCCACTGAGGGTTCGCTCGACGCCAGCATGTGGCAGAACAATGAGCGCAAGGCCCGGTTCATCGCGGCCGCACTTTCCGGCGACACCTCGATACGGCGGCTCGAAGATGTCGGCGAAGGCGCGGCCAATCAGTTCGCCATGGCCAAGGCCATCGCATCCGGCGACGATCGGCTGATGCAAAAGGCCGGGCTGGAAGCTGACATCGCGCGGCTCGAACGGTTGCGCGCCGCTCATGAGGACGATCAACATGCTGTCCGTCGGCAGATGCGGGATGCAGAGCGTGAGATGGAGGTCTCAACCCGGCGTATCGCCGAGATCGGCCAGGATATCGGGCGTCTCAGGCCGACGACTGGCGATGCCTTCACCATGACGGTTCTCGGTCAGGACCATACCGAGCGCAAGGAGGCCGGTCGCGCGCTGATGAAGGAGATATTGACGCTGCTTCAGCTGCAGCAGGAGTGCGAGGTGCATCTGGCGACGATCGGTGGCTTCGATCTGGTTTATGAGGGCGAGCGCTTTGCCAAAGGGGATGGCTATCGCTTCGAGACCCTGCTCCAGCGCACCGGCGCCGACTATGAGATCGATTTGGCAATTACGGTCACGCCGCTTGGCGCTATTTCTCGTCTGGAGCATGCACTCGATGGCTTTGACGACGAGCAGCGTCAGTATCGGCGGCGGCTGGAGGAAGCCGAACGCCGTCTGGCCTCTTACCGGTCGCGTGACGGCGGTGTTTTCGCGTTTGCCAATGATCTGAAGGAAAAGCGACTAAAGCTTAGGGCAATCGAGGCCCGGCTGGCGGAGGATCTGGACGACGAGACCAACGCAGCCGCCGCATAGCTGCATTGCACAATAAATGTTTTCCGTCTGGTCAAAATTCAGGCATAAGGCCTGCAGCTGATGCACATGACGGTCACCTCCCAGTTCCGTCGCAGCAGCTGTTCCCCTCTGGAGGTTCAAGATCTCCACACTTCATGGGCCGCGGTCTTCCGTCGGCCCTTTCTTTTTGCCCTAGATCGCCGCTGCACCTTCCGTCCGCATGTCAGCTCCGAGATCGAGCGGCCAACAGTGCGAACGCGATTAGAGCGGTTCCCTGACTGAATGAATCTTCGGGTCTTTGCAAATCAGCGATGTTCTGATTCAAACTATCTGCCGATGGAGGTCGGCAGATATGTCAAAAGCTCTCTCTGTTGATCTGCGAGTTCG
>NZ_JAHHZO010000050.1 GCF_018760785.1 Rhizobium sp. CSW-27 | reverse complement strand
GTCGTATCACCGAAGCACGAGGCCCAGGCATCGAATTCGTGCAGTCCTCGCTCGGCAAGTGCCTCGTGACCGAGCAGGCGCTGGATCGAAAACATCTCGCCGAGCGTGTTGGTGATCGGGGTACCCGAGGCCAGCACCAGGGACCGGCCGGGATTCTTCGTCTCGATATAGCGGGACTTCACATAGAGATCCCAGGCACGCTGCGAGCCGTTCGGATCGATGCCCTTCAGCGTCGACATATTGGTGGCGAAGGACAGTTTTCGGAATTCCTGCGCCTCGTCGACGACAATCTGGTCGACGCCGATTTCCGAAATCGTCAGCAGATCGTCCTTGCGAGTGGCGAGTCCCTCCAGACGCTCTTGCAAACCTTCCTTGAGCCGTTCGAGGCGCTTGCGTGAGACGCGATCCTCGCTGTCGACTTTGATCAGCAGATCCTCATAGAGCTGCAACTCATCCTGGATCATCGCCTGTTCAAAGGTTGAGGGAACCGCGATGAAGCGGAAAGCGGAATGGGTGATGATGATCGCGTCCCACGTGGCGGTCGCCGCGCGCGACAGGAAACGGGCGCGCTTGTCCTTTGTAAAATTGGTCTCGTCGGCGACAAGGATCCTCGCGTTAGGATAGAGCGCCAGGAACTCGCGGGCGGCCTGTGCCAGGCAGTGGCCAGGAACAACGAGCATCGCCTTGGCGATCAGACCGAGCCGGCGCTGTTCCATGATGGCGGCCGCCATGGTCATCGTCTTGCCGGCGCCGACAGCATGCGCGAGATAGGTCGAGCCATCGGCGATAATCCGCCAGATACCGCGTTTCTGGTGCCCATAGAGAGCAAGCGCGCAGCAAGCGCCCGGAAGTTTGAGATGGGAACCGTCGAATTTGCGCGGCGCGATATTGTTGAACCGATCGTTATAGTCCCGCGCCAGCCGGTCGGTGCGATCGGGGTCCGTCCAGACCCAGTCCTGAAATGCCTGCTTGATCCTCTGCAGCTTATCGCGCGCCGCCTCGGTATCGACGACATTGAGAACCCGGCGTTCGCCGTCGGCATCCTTGAACACATCAAAGATCTGTGGGACCCGGCTGTTCAGAGCATCGGCAAGCAGTTCACCGGCATGGCGGCGGCTGGTGCCCCATTCCGATGTGCCGGCGGCGCTGTAACCGAGCTGGCGCGCCTCGACCGTCCAAGAGCCGAGTTCCGGCATGTGATGGATGCGGATGTCCGCCTCCATCTTTTCCTTAACGAAGGCGACGACATCGGAAGCCGGGATCCATGGCGCGCCAAGACGAGCGGTGATGTCGGAGGGGCGAAGATCGGCCGGCTGAACATCAGTCAAGGCGCGGACATTGCGCTCATAGGTCGGATCGAGCTCGGCCGCGGCCTGCGCGGCGGCCAGCTTGGTGCGGACTGCACCGGAAAGATATCCGTCGGCTGCCTGCCACGATCCATCGACCGGGTCACGGAAGATTGCCTCGCCGAGCTCGTCGACCACATCTGCGGGATCACTATGCAGTAGCTCGGCGATATGATCGATATCGACGTACCCGCGCTCGTTCAGAACGACAGCGAGCGCGTCTGCAGGCGACGTTATGGTCGGCGCCGCCGGTGGCGCAATAACCCGTTCGGAAAAAATCGGCCCCGGTTTCGCCGTGTCCGTCTCCAGATCGTAGTCCTCGATCGAGGCGACCAGCCAGCAATCGGGATCGTCACGGAACGGTGCGAGGTTCAGTTGGCGATGCGTTTCCTTGACCTCGCCGGTCTCGATATCCTCCTGAACGGATACGACTGTGTGGTTGATCGGCCCGAAATCACGTACGAAGCTCGACCAAGCGATCCGCAGCCGCACCTGAAGATCACGCCAGGGTCGATCAGTTTCCTGTGCCTTCAGCACCTCGCGGACGGCATCCCGGATTGGGATGAGCTTTGAGATGATCCGGACGTGCTTTTCCGAGATGCCATCTCCGCTGCGGCCCTTGCGGACGATGACCGGCACGGCCGATCCGTCGAGCATCTGCATCAGACCCTTCGACCGGTCGAGGAAGAAGCTGCCCTCGCGAACAGTCCCGCCTTTCGGCTGCAGATCGACGATCTCGCCGAGTTCTTCCTCCAGATCAATATCGATCGGTGTCGGCTCGCCATCGTAGAGATCGGCCGGCAGAAGTTCGATGGCATCTGCGAGGGCCGTTTCAAGATCCTCGCCGTCGCGGGGCCGGCATGTGTAGGTCTCGCCGAACGGGCCG
>NZ_JAHHZO010000049.1 GCF_018760785.1 Rhizobium sp. CSW-27 | reverse complement strand
ATTTTTATAAATCTTTTTAAAACCTTTTTAGACACTATTTTAGCCTTAGAGCGACAATAGATTTGAGATATGAAAAGGGACGTTTTGTAACAATAAAAGGGACGTTTTGTAACAATAAAAGGGACGTTTTGTAACAATAAAAGGGACGTTTTGTAACAATAAAAGGGACGTTTTGTATATTAAGTCACTTTTACCTTTTTTTATCTTCATAATAGGTGTTATAATACTTTTAAACAATATTTAAAAGGGACGTTTTGTATATTAAGTCACTTTTAAAATGGAGAGGAGTTTTGTATGTCTGGCGAAACAGTAGTATATAGAAATGAGATGAATTTAGTTCCATTAAGACGTTTTACAAGCACTGAAGTAGATTTGTTCTTTACTCTATGCAATAAACTTAAAGAGCAAGATACAAGAAAAGTAACTATTCCTTTTGAAGAATTAAAATATTTAAGTAACTACTATACTCGTTCACAAGAACGTTTTATTAATGATTTAGAACATGTATACGATAAAATGCTTAACTTAACGTACATAGAACGTAATGGCAGATCATTTGAAAAATTTGTTTTGTTCACTTCATATAAAATAGATTTAGATGAAGAATGTTTATCTATTAGTATTAATTCTGATTTAAAACACATTTTAAATTCTATAACTGCTGATTTTACAAAATTTGAGTTGAGGGAAATGACACACCTTAAATCTACTTACGCTAAAAATATGTTTAGATTACTTAAACAATACAAACATACTGGTTATGTAAAAATGAATTTAGACGATTTTAAAAATCGTCTGGATGTTCCTAAAACTTATCAAATGAATGATATAACTAAGCGTGTCTTAAAACCAATAGTTAATGAACTTTCTGCAATTTTTAATAACCTTAGCATTAATAAAATCAAGGCAAAAAAAGGGCGTAAAATTGAATGGCTAGAGTTTACGTTTGAGGCTGAGAAACGCATTCACAATAAACGACAACCACAAATGGCGAATATAGGTAAGTCACGTCAATATATCAGTCGTGAGAAAACTCCGAAATGGTTAGAAGAACGCACATATGAAAAACCAACACACAATGAGTATGATCCACAATTAGAGAAAGAACGAGAAGCTTTTTTAAGACAACTTGAAGTGGATTGGGAAGAATAGAAAAAAGATTATAAAACGAAAGCGTTAATTGAAGAGTGTATAATATCATGATATTATATAAGTAACAAACAGACAGACACATCATTGGATGTGAAAACCCCAGCATGCCGACCAAAGCATATGCTGGGGTTTCTTTTTTATCGTTGCTGTTCTTGATTTAATAAATAAAGAACACGTCCAACAATAATTGGACAAACGATATATTTGATAACAAACAGAGCGACAATCATTAGATGTGGCACCTCCTTTCTGCACAGGAAGTGCTTTTTTAGTATAACAAAATCTTTCTGTACTGTACTCACATGATATTGTATACATGCATACAATATGCAGGCATACTGTATGCAATACTTAGACATTGATAACTGAATAAAGATACAAAAGTTCTCTTAATGAAAACGCATGAAAACGTGTGGTTAAGGGTATGTATAAAAGTTGTATAACCTATAATCCGGACAAAAAGGGACAAACACTGATATGACGGTGTTTGTCCCTTTTTAGTTGGTTGACATAATTACTGATTATGGGTAGTTGAATTGTATATGTTATGCAATACGCTAACTTAATAAATATTACCCATCAATGATTCAATAAAAAGACAACAAGAATAATCTTTATTGCTTAAATTTAAAGTAATTTATTTATCTAAATTTCTTTTTTCATTTATTAAGTTTTGAAACTCTTGTTCTAATTCTTCCGAAGGTTCAATACTCAATCGACTGAGTACTTCTGTAATTTTTGTCTCAAGTAAAAGTTTTTTATCTTCTTTAATATTCCTTGTTGGCTTTTCAGCTTGTTTAAATTGTTCATATGTGCCATCAAATATTTTTATTTCTTTATTATCAATTGTCATTATTCGAGTGGCTACTTTTTCGATAAATTTACGATCGTGAGATACAAAGATTATACTGCCATTATATTCCTTTAACAAAGATTCAAACGCCTCTATAGCTTCCATATCAAGAAAGTTTGTTGGTTCATCTAATACCAACGTATTAACTTCACTTAAGAATACTTTAGTTAGTGCTACTTTAACTCGCTCTCCACCACTTAAAACACTTATTGGTTTATAAACATCATCTCTAAAAAAATGCATTCTAGCTAGAATAGTT
>NZ_JAHHZO010000048.1 GCF_018760785.1 Rhizobium sp. CSW-27 | reverse complement strand
GCAGAGCGCACCGTAACTGGCCTTTGGGACAGGATCGGGAAACTGATTGACCTCGTCGAGCCACAAGAGGCTCGCAACTTCTTCACATCATGTGGTTACGATCCAGCATGAAAGGGAAACGCTCTAGCTTCACGTTGGCGCGGTCTATCTGGAGTGCCCGGAGCGAGCCATCAGTTTCTTTCCCCGCAAGGCCTATTCGGAGGGCAACCCAAAAGAATCTGTTGATCAGAGAAAGAATATCGCAAATCGTATGCAAAAAGTTGGTGCGTCAAAAGCAGCGTTTCCGAATGTCGATATCTCGCCGCTCAAAGCGGCTACCAAGCTGCGGAACAGAAGCACTTGATCGGCTAATTCGGCCACGATGAGAATCACTAAACTCGAATTTCATTCGGGATCGGCAAACATGGCGCTTCAGCTCCAACGATAATTCCAACGCTTGAACTCGCGATTGAAAATAATGTACTGAGTATGAGAGAACGCCACTTTAGATTGATACCAGATCGTGATCATCCTCGCCCTGATGAAACACTGAATAACGACCGTATAAGAGAAAAGCAAAAATGCACGTAATTTCGAAAGTGTCAGTTGAAGGGTTCTGGGAGACCTACAATTTTGATTTTGCGATGAACAACGACGTAACGTTTTTTATTGGACAAAATGGCACTGGTAAAACAACGCTCATAAATCTAATTGCTGCGGCACTAGAAGTTGATCTGCGCACGCTGGTCAAAATACCTTTCAAGAAAATTACGATCAGCTTCGATCGGGCGGACAAGAACAAGCAAGCATTTATATCTGTTACGAAGAAAGAGAAAAAAGAGCGCCCGTTTGAGCAATTTGAGTACGTGATGCTTAATCCGGCGGTTGCGTCGAAGGAAGTCAAGCTCACGCTGGGGGACGAACCAGATTGGGTCCACTATGAACCCAGGTGGCTCAACGAGCACGCAAGGTTTAATGATTTTTCGAATCGCGGCCGTCAGCGCATAGCTCGCTTCATTGAACGAATGGTCAACGTAAATTGGTTGTCGGTCAATCGCATCAGTCTCACTGCTGCATCACGCGACGACAAGACCTATGAACTGCTAGTCGATAAGAAGCTTGAAGGGCTTTCAAACGATCTGGTACGCTACTTTGCCAGCCTGTCTAAACGCAAGGACGAGGAGGTCCGGCTGTTTCAGGAATCGCTGTTTATGACGCTGCTCGAACAGCATGAAGACTTCAACCCGTTCGAATTCAGACACGTCTACCGCACTGATCTTGAACAGTACGGTGAGGTTCTCAAGAATATTTTTGCGGAGTTGCATGTTGAAAATGAGCGCGTTCAGCCGGTAATTGGCGCCTTCATCAATAGGGCCAAATCTATTATCCAGCGGCTCGCTGAAAGAGACCGGGACGACAAGGGCATATTGCTTAATGAAGCTATATTTGTTTCAGAATTCAGAAAAATTGAGAATATTGTTGATCGATGGAACAACATCCAAGACAAGCTAAACGAAATTTTTTCGCCAAAAGATAGGTTCCTAAGTATTTGTAATGCTCTCTTTCAGAGGAAGAGCATGACGCTAGACGCGGAGAACGAGTTTCAGTTTACTTCCAGAAGTGGAAAACCCCTCACTACTGCAATGCTTTCAAGCGGAGAGAAGCAGCTGCTGATACTACTAAGTGAGGTACTCCTTCAGCGCGAACAACCTTTTGTGTTCATTGCCGATGAGCCTGAGTTGTCACTGCATGTTCTATGGCAAGAGAAACTGATCGGTAGTCTTCGCCACCTGAACCCTAATGCCCAGATTATCGTGGCGACGCACTCCCCAGACATCGTAGGCGCTCTGGCTGATAACGCTATCGACATGGAGTCATTGATAAGATGACTTTCAAAAGGACGGGCAGCGCACTGCATAGTCTTCATCGGTTCTTCAGCGTGGATGCAATTGTCTTCTGTGAGGGAGGCGAAGTTCTTGAATATACAAGTGCTGTCAGTCAATCCCCGGGCACTCCAACGCTTGATACGTTTTTTTGGAGTTCACTGGTTCGGACGCTAGCACTAAACAAACGTTTTCACTTCAAATCGGTGGGTGCAAAATCTATTACGATGGCGATTGCGCAGGAGGTTGAAGCGCTCGGTATAGTAACTGTGTCTGTCTGCATGGATCGTGACTGGACACCTCGAAAAACCTACCGCTTTTGCGATATTCGTGATTCCATCCTGCTTGTTTGATTTGGCGGGAGCGGATGATGCGGGGACAGCCTGGTTTCTTTGATCTGGACGAGCGTTACGAACGGC
>NZ_JAHHZO010000047.1 GCF_018760785.1 Rhizobium sp. CSW-27 | reverse complement strand
GATTTCCTGTCAGGGAGGCGCGGACCTTGGATCGTCCGGCAATGCCTCGCGGCTATTCGGCGGGAACGCCGAAGACAAAATAACGAATACCCACGATGGGAGCGGGATCGTATTCGTAGGTGATCCGGTTGTTATCGACCGCACCGCCGTTGGCGTATCGTTGTCCGATCGGGTTCCCCCGGAAGGTGAAGAACCGAACTTCACTGCTGGTGACCGTGCAGAAGCACGTATCCCCGCTGGTGATGACATTCGTCCACCCCACCCGGTAAACGGCACTGCGCGCAACCTTGGGGCTGCGCACCTCAGCGCCCCAGGAAGTCGGCAGAACCGGTTTGGTGCTGCCTCCACTCCCATGAACCGTCATGAATTTGACGATCGGGAAGAGACCATCGGAATTGGTGGCAATGGGGTGCTGCAGCTCTCCATTGCCGACGGGAATGTAGCCCTCGGCGATCATCTGCAGACAGGGCCACCGGCTGTCCAGGATGATATCCCCGAAGGACGGATCCTCTCCAGCGCCAGGACGCAGGAACTGGACGACATTCCGGCCGGCCTGCTCGAACTGACGCAGCACATTGTTTTGCCCTGCCGTCTGCGTTGCCGCAGGTGGCGACACGACGATGAAGCGCGCCCGGCACGCCGCATTCGCATTGAACGCGATTTTCGAGCCGGCAATCCAGTGTTCGGCCCCGAATTCCACGTTCTGCGGATTGCAGGGATAATAGACCGTGGCCCCTTCCGGATAGAAGGCAGCATCGATCACGCATCCCGGAGGCAGTTCCAGCCCGGTGTCATATTCGGAGTAGCCGACCGGGATGAGGATATCATTGGCCGCAATGATCTTTGGCGGACGTTTCGAACTGTCGAACGCCAGCTGTGTCGACGTTGCCGTCCTCACGTCATATCCCGGCTTGGAGACGCGACAGGCCGCCGCGTTGATTTCGATCTGCCGTTGTCCGCTCACAGGCGCCAGCGGCGTTCCGTCAATGATCGGACTGCTGTCACCGGGCAGATTCCAGACGAGGATGGAGGCCCGCTCGCCGAAGCTGGAGCCTTCCGGCACCTCGAACAAAGACTGGAAGAAGACGCCATGTTCCAACGTCACCGAGGGGGAGATGTTGGTGAAATAGGCGTTGCTGTACCAGGACAGATTGCGTGTCGACCACAGTCCGCCGCGCCGCTCGTAGCCGACCAGGGACTGAATGACCCTGTTCGTCTGAAAGCGTCCCGTTGCATAGTCGATGGGCTTATAGTCCATCAGGGGCATGTTGTAGGCCAGGCCCGGAAAATACGATTTCCGATAGTAGTTGTAGTTGAAGTTGGTGGTGCTGAACAAAGGCAGGAAGCCGATATGGGTTGCATCGGCGTAGCTCGTCCCCCCTTCGATGAAGTTCGACGTGAACTTGTCGGGGTTGACGAAGAGGTTGACGTTAACGTCCTTCGACCACTTCGAGTTATAGTAGAAGGCGGCAACCTCGCTGTCCGGGGTGGCCGCCGGATCGAGACTGCCCTTGGTGATCTTGACGCACCCGACGCCTTCGTAATCAAGCCCGATCAGAGTTTTGGTCACCCTCACCCCCTACGATGAAATGATGATCGTCCCCGCATTCGCGTCGATGACGAACTTGCCATTGTTCGACCGGATGACGCCTGCGGTCACCGTTCCGATGTTTGCCACCTGCAGCTTCAACTCGCCGTCTTCGAAGACAAGCGGCAGGGCGCCCGCCACGCCGTTGGTCACCACGAACTGATCTGCCGCGACGGCAAAGCGGGAGCGCTGCACGCCGTCATCCGTGTAGAGTTCCAGGTAAAGCCCGGTTTCCTTGAACTCGCCCGCCGCATCCGCCCGGATGGCCACCGAGAAGCGGGCATCGACACCGGCCTGGCTGGCTGCCACCCCGAACCGCACCTTGCCCTGGACGCTGAGATCATTGATCGAAGCCGTCAGGGATTGTGCGGCCTCAGCAAGTGCGTTCACGTCCGTGGCGACGGCCGCCAGGTCCTCTCGCACGCTCGTCTTGTTCTGTTCGAACGCGGCATCAAGAGCGGTCACCTGTGTCACGGCTGCCGCAAGCTCGCCCGTCACCACGCTGATATCCTCAGCGAAGGACGCGCTGGCATTGTCGATTTCCCGTGACAGGTGACGGCGCATGATTTCCGTGGAGGCCCCGCTCAGCTGCTCGTTAGCCAGTAGTCGCTCGAGGACCGGCCGCAGATCATCGAACTCCGCAAACAGCCGCGAAAACTGGTCCTTCACATCCCGCTGCAAGTTCGACAGGCCGACATCGAGATCGGCGTTGCCGCCATCCAGCGCGCGGACTTCCTGTTCGGCTGACCAGTTCGTCGGACGATCCGCCACCAGCTTGTGGCGGAAGACGTAAGGGGCGTTGCTGATGATCCCTTCCTGCAGCAGGGCAAAGGTCACGTCCGCCCCGATGCGCCGGTTGAACCGGTTGTCGG
>NZ_JAHHZO010000046.1 GCF_018760785.1 Rhizobium sp. CSW-27 | reverse complement strand
TATACTCGTAATCTTCCGAAATATCTTGAGCAGCTTTTATCTGTTTCTGAAATTCATTGAAATCTTTTTGGCTTATTACAACATTTCCAGTTTCTTGTATTTCTTTGCTAAATAAACCACCTACTTTTTCAGTTTCTTGCTCATACGGAACATTTATAGGCTTTTTAAGCGTATTTAACGATTTTTGGTACTCTTGCATTAATTTATCGTTCTTTTGCTTTATATGGTCTGTTTTTTGGCTCTCACGTTCATATTCTTGCTTATGATATTCTGTTTTTTGTTTATACTGACTTATTTGCTCATGTTTAGCATTTGTTACTTGTCTTGATTGCCCACGTTCTAAATCATATCCTCGTTGTTTAACATGCTCATTAAATCTATCTTGAAACGCTGTTAAAGCTTTTTTATTACCTACAACTTCTTTAGCACTTAAACGACCATCATCAGTTATTGGAACAACGCCATAATGCATATGTGGTGTTTTTTCGTCCATGTGAACTGTTGCATATAATAAATTATCTTTACCGTATTCTTGTTCTAAAAACTCTTTAGCATATTCAAAAAACTGCTTTGTATCTTCTGGCGTTTGATTATCAAAGAAATCATTGTCTGATGTAATTAAACCATCAATGTGTTTAATCGCGTCTGTTCTAATTTTTCTTTTGCCTGTATAATTCTGTTCGATTTTTTCATCAATCAAGTTATTAAAATTCTGTTTATTAGCATTTACCAAATCATAATTTAAGTAAGTTTTACTATGGTCTATATCTTCATTTTCATAATTATTATTTTCTCTTTGAACATGTTTTTGTATGCCCGTTGTATTTGTTCCAGATTTAACTTTTGAAACTCTAACAATGGAATAAGACATATAAAAATCACTCCTAAGCACAAAGGTTTCATGTGTATTTAATAGTTTAAGTCTAATAACACACTAGACTTATTTTTAATAAGTCGTTAATACGTGTGCTCTGCGAGGCTTAAACCTGTTTTTGCTAACGCAAAAAATGAGTGGCAAAATGCTAGCCACTCATAGTTCTAAACCCAAATATAATATAACTATTCAAACTGCTTTTCAGAACGTTTAAATACAATAATCGTCAAAAGACAACATAAAATAATAAGGATAGCCATGGCTACAAGAATATTACTATACACTCCAGAAGAATAATTTATAAATTCCAGAACTAGTTTACGATTAATCAATTGTAGTGACAATAAACCTCCTACAATTGCTATACCTGTTCCCTCTGATAAAAAACTTGTGAAATTTAGCAAACTCATTCCAGAAGCAACTTCTTCTTCAGAAAGACTACTTGATACTATTTTTGATATAACTGTTTTAGTAAAAGATAATCCGCCCATAACAAATATAAACATAAAAGTAGTCAACCACATACTAAACTCAACAAAAAATGCAATAGTTAAAAAACTTATAGAGATAGACAATGATCCTAAAATAAAAACAAATAATGATCCTTTTCTATCCACTAAAAAACCACCAAAATAACCAAAAACAATAACACTCATGGTTCCAGGAAAAATAACACTATTACCTATTGTCGCTACATTTACATGATAAATAGTTTTCATCATATAAGGCACCATTGATATAAAACCAGCTACTATAGAAAATATTAGCCCACCAGAAAACAAACCAAGCATAAACGGAATGTTTTTCCCTAGTTTAGGATTAATAAAAGGGTTAGAAACTCTTGAAATATGTTTAATAAAAATCACAAAAAAGATTGTGAAGAGTATTAAAAAAGTCCAATTATAATTTGTCGTAAATAACATAAAACATATAATACTTATAGACATTAAAACAATACCTACGATATCTAATGTATTTTTTGTTGATTTACCAGGTACCATTACTTTAATAAGAAAAGGTATAGTTACTATTGTAATCATAGGAAGTATAAGTAGGTAAGACCAATGAATATAATGTGCTATTATTCCCCCTATTGAAGGACCTAACCCTTCACCTAAAGCTACAATTGATCCTATAAAACCAAAGGCTTTGCCTTGTTTTTTTCTTGTAATATTTCTAGCTACAACCACCATAATCAGTGAAGGGAATGCAGCAGATCCTACTCCTTGTACTAACCTACCAAAAATCAAAATAAAAAAGTGATTGTGACCAATAAAAGCAATCAATGAACCAAGACAGCTCAAACTAATACCAATAATTAACAATTTTTTTATATTTATATAATCAGATAATTTTCCATATACTGCTGTTCCTATCGAAAAAGTTAACATATATGCAGTGTTTACCCAGTTTGTAATTCCAGGAGTAGTATTAAAATGATTTGCAATATCAGGTAAAGAAACATTTAAAACCATTTCATTTAATACACTAAAAAATGAAAGAATACAAAGCCAAAATAAAACGCTATAAAACAAACCTTTAAATTTTTTATATAAACTAAACAATTTTACCTCTTTACTTGAGGTGACTAAAGTTTATAGGGGTAAATTATTCTTTCACCTCATATAAATTCCCCAAATTTTTAAATAGACACTTCATAAAAAAATCCTCCTAAATTAGAATAGTTTAAATATATCATTTTTGTTCAGTAATATTAATATGTACACTATTTCCAAAATTTAAATTCATGTTGCTAAAAATCGATTTGTTTTTGCAATTGTTTTTCGTTCGCTTTTAAAGTCGATTTCATTAAGTCCGTTAAATCGACTGGCGAAA
>NZ_JAHHZO010000045.1 GCF_018760785.1 Rhizobium sp. CSW-27 | reverse complement strand
GTAAGCATACGGTGATTACCGCAGGGCTCAATCGTTGAACCCTATGGATGTGGCGACGCGGAAGCCACCGATCTGCGCACGAAGTACACCAATGCGGTCGCTGCTAGGGTTCCGAATACGACCGTGGTCCACAGGGCCGCCAATGTCGATTCGTCGCCCGTATACCCGTAGGGTATGCCTTGCAGCACCTGGCACGCGCTGAAGTTATTCACAAAGACTCCATATGAAAATTCAGCGGCGAAAACGGCTTGCCAAAGCAGCAGCATCCAAGCAGGCAAACACGCAATCATTGTCGTCCGTAAGCTTTTGGTGCGCGTCAGACAAAATACCGCGAGGAGGAAGAAGGGCACCGAGATCAAGATGCCCCACAGATGGCCTGCATCACCCTGGGTACAAGTTCCGACAGAGCGCGCAAGAATTGTGTTCAGCAAACCAGCATAGAGCGCGAAAGCGGAAATTTTCGCCCAAGTCATATTCGGTATCCCGCCAACATAGACAGACGACTCTGTGCTAACTCGAAGGGCATGTTATCCGGTTCTTGAGCTCTGTTCGTCATCTTCCAGTTCCACGGCAGCAATTGCTCCAACCTGCTGACCGGCGTGTCCGCAATGTTGGCGAGGACGTCGGCAAGCCAGGCCTGTGGGTCTATATCGTTAAGTTTGGCGCTCATGATCAGCGTCGCCATGAACGCGGCGCGATCAGCACCCCGATCCGATCCGGCGAAGAGCCATGACTTCCTGCCGAGTGCAAAGCCTCTGAGCGCGCGCTCGGCGGCGTTGTTCGTGAGACAAATCCGGCCGTCGTCGAGGAAGGATGTGAAGCCAACCCAGCGCTTGAGCATGTAATCGATTGCCTCGGCGACGGGAAAACTGCGCGACAGTTTTGCCCGTTCGGTCTGGAGCCAATCGCGCAGTTCTTCGACGAGCGGCTGGCTATCTTTGTGGCGGTGGGCCAGGCGCTGCTCGGCGGCAAGACCGTTGATCTCCCGTTCGATGTCGAACAGGGCATCGATCCGTTTGACGGCCTCCAGCGCCATCGGGGAGATCGGCGCAGCCTTGCTGCCACGTTTGGCGTTCGTGGCAATATCGGCCAGCACGAAGAACTTGCGGCGTGCGTGTGCCCAACACAGCGCCTGCGTCAGAGGCGCGGGATCGCGGTCTGTCTTGAACAGCGGATTATACCCGCCATAGGCATCCGCCTGCAGAATGCCGGTGAAGGTCTTCAGGTGACGTTCGGGATGCTCCTGCCGCCGGTCCCGCGAGGCATAGTAGAGGGCGGCGGGCGGTGACTGTCCGCCGAACGGTCGATCGTCCCGGACATAAGTCCAGATGCGGCCAGTGTCGGTCTTGCCTCTCGCCAGGATTGGCACTGTCGTGTCGTCGCCATGCAGCCGTTCAGCGGCCAGAACATGCGCCTCGATCAGCGAATGGATTGGCTTGAGCGCCGCGGCACAAGCGCCGACCTGGTCGGCCAGCGTCGACAGGCTGAGATCGATCCCCTCTCGGGCATAGCGCTCGCTTTGGCGATTGAGCGGCTGGTGCTGGGCGAACTTCTCGAACAGGATCATCGCCAGAAGGTTGGGGCCGGCAAAGCCGCGAGGTGTCACATGGAAGGGGGCTGGCGGCTGCGTGATCTTTTCGCATTCGCGGCAGGAGAACTTCTCCCGCACGGTCTGAATGACTTTCCACTGACGCGGGATGACCTCCAGGGTCTCGGTGACATCCTCACCGAGCTTCGACAGCTTTGCCGAGCCGCAGCAGGGGCAACTGGCTGGGGCGGCGATAACGACACGCTCGCGCGGCAGATGTTCAGGAAAGGGCTTGCGTGACGGACGCTTGCGATCGAAGGCCCTGACGGTCGAGTTTTTGGCAACCATCTCCGCCGTGAGCTCGTCTTCGCCGGCATCAGCTTCGAGTTCTTCGAGTTGCAACTCCATCTGTTCGAGAAGCCGCGCCTTGCGCTCAGTGCGGCTGCCGTAAAGCTCGCGGCGAACCTTCTCTATCTCCAGCTTCAACCGCGCGATCAGCGCCTCGGAATGCGATACGAGCGCCTTCGCACTGGCGGCCTCTGCTTTGGCCGTCGCCGCTTCTGCCTCGGCAGTAACACGCCGCGCGCGCTCTTCGGCAAGCAGTGCGAGTGCACTGGCAAGGTCGTCCGGAAGCTGTTCGACGGGGGTGTTCATGGCGAGATGGAATCATATTCGCTCCCGCCATTCTAGCATTTTTGCTTATCCGGCCGAGGTCGGTCGCCAGGTTTTTTGTGGCATCCGCCAGTCTATACCTTCTAGCAAATAGCCGAGTTGCCCAGGGGTAATCACCACCGTCCCATCGGCCGCCGACGGCCATATGAAGCGTCCCCGTTCCAGCTTCTTCGTGAACAGGCAGGCTCCCTGGCCATCATGCCAGATGATCTTGATCAGGCCACCGCCACGACCGCGGAAGACGAACAGGTGTCCGCACATCGGATCACGCTTCAACGTCTCCTGTACCATCAGTGACAGACCGGGAAAGCCTTTGCGCATGTCTGTATGGCCCGTCGCCAGCCAGACCTTCACACCAGCAGGAACCGGAATCATCGCCGACCCAGTACACAATCGAGAATGCGGCCGAGCGCCTCCGTGTCGATGTCGCTGTCCACACGGACACGGCGACCGCGGCCCAGCTCAATCGTCACATCGCTACGCTTCCGACGGGGTTGCGGCGCGACTGGCGTTTCCGTGGCGGCGGGCTGGACTGCTGGCGAGGCCTCCGACACGATCACGGGCACCAACGTGCTCGCCGTGTCAGGCCTCGGTTCCTCGATTTGGCAGAGTTCCTTGCGCCACCGAAAGAGCTGGCTCACGTGGATGCCGGCCGCACGGGCAATCTCGGAAAGAACCGCACCAGGCTCAAGGCAGGCTGCAACCAGCCGCTCTTTGTCCTCGCGAGACCAGCGCCGACGGCGCTCGACAGACGTGATCACTTCAATCGGATGCTTCGTCATAGGACTACTCCTAGTGTTTGCACTAGGACTTCCGATGTTCGCGTCAACCTCGCAAGACGGCCCTCACCGGGGGCTTACC
>NZ_JAHHZO010000044.1 GCF_018760785.1 Rhizobium sp. CSW-27 | reverse complement strand
GTGAGCGCGACGAACAGGCCACCTTTGCTTTTCTGACCAAGGCCGCGAGATATGCTCCTTCATCGACAGGAGCGGAACGGGATGGTTGGAGATGGCGCTGATGCCATGCTTGAAGTCATGGATGAAGGCATGCATGAAGCCAGGCATGTGGGAAAATATCGTCGGATCGAGGTTATCACCGGTCGTCGCCAGAGGCGGAATTGGACTGACGAGGAGAAGGCGCGCATCCTTGCGGAAAGCGCAGAACCTGAGGTGAACATCTCGGCTGTTGCTCGGCGCTGGGGCGTCAATCGCGGATTGCTGAATGTTTGGCGTCGGGATGCCGGGCTGACCTCTCGTCGCTCGGCTAATGTCTGCGCGCAGCAGGCGATGTTCGTGCCTGTGACCGTGGTTGGCGATCGAACGTCTCCCGAACACTTGCCGTCGGATGCCGCCGACTTCGCCGCAGGTCGGATTGAGATTGAGATTGCCGGCGCACGCCTGACCATGATCGGCGCGGTGGCGCCCGAGTTGGCGCAAGCGGTCGTGACGGCGTTGCGGGGTCGCCGGTGATCGGTCTTTTCCCTGGTGGAGTGAAGATCATGGTTGCGACGCAACCTGTCGACTTCCGGCGCGGCATGAATGGTCTGGTGGCATTGGCGGCATCAGCACTTGCGGCTGATCCCTATTGCGGCGACGTGTTCGTGTTCCGCGCCAAGCGTCTTGATCGACTTCGCTGCATTTATTGGGATGGATCCGGCATGATCCTGGCGACGAAGTGGCTTGAGGCTGGCAAGTTCGTTTGGCCCCCGATCCGCGATGGCGCCATGCAGATGACGCGCGAAGAGTTCTCGCTTTTGCTAGCCGGTATTGACTGGACAAGGGTGAAGCGAAACACCGTCAAGAGACCCTCAAAAGTCGGTTGATCCTATTGGTTTTGCTTGAAGATTCGCACCTATATGGTAGGGTCTTTCATGCTGCTTCGACCCGATCCATTGCCTCAGGATACCGCGCAATTGACCCGGATCATTCTCTTCCTCGACGAAGAGAACACCGACCTCAAGGCGCGTGTTGCCTTCCTGGAAGGCCAGCTCTTTGGTCCGAAGTCGGAAAAGATGGCGGCGGTCGATCCGACACAGGCGATGCTCGACCTGGGTGACCTCAACGACATTCCCGTTGCGGCCAATGACGATGTTGCCCCCGTGGCTGACCGGACAGCACCGGCACGGCGATCGCCAGCGCGCAACATCGGCCACTTGCCCAAGCACCTTCCGCGTTATGACGAAGTCATCGAGCCGGAGAGCAAGGTCTGCCCCTGCTGCTCATTCGAACTGCATTGCATCGGCACGGATGTCAGCGAGGCGCTCGACATCGTGCCGGCGGTTGTCCGGGTGAGACGGACGATCCGGCCACGCTATGCATGCCGGGCCTGCGAGAGTGGTGTTGTGCAAGCGCCCGCGCCGGCACGCGTGATGGATGGCGGCATGGTGACCACGGCATTTGCTGCCCATGTCGCCGTTTCGAAGTTTGCCTGGCATCTGCCGCTTCATCGTCAAGCCCAGATGCTTGCCTCCTGCGGCGTCATCATTGATCGCGGCACGCTCGGCGCCTGGGTCACGCGGGTCGCTTGGTGGATCGAGCTTCTCTACGATGCGCTGACCGCCTTCATCCGCTCGCAGCCGAGGGTGTTCTGTGATGAGACGCCGCTTCCGCAGCTCGATCCGGGGCGCAAACGAACCAAGGTCTGCCAGTTATGGGCGCAAGCGGTCGACGATCGCCCATGGAATGGTCCGGCGCCGCCGGCGGTGGCCTATACTTTTGCCGAAAGCCGTAGCGCTCGCGAGGTCGAGGGGCAGCTGTTGTCGTTTGCCGGCGTGCTGCAAGTCGATGGATATCAAGCCTACAAAACCATGGTCAAGCGTCGGGGAAAGAGCAACGTCGCGCCCGTGCGGCTGGCCTTCTGTCTCGCCCATGCCCGGCGCAAGTTCGTCGATGTCGTCAAGCTGACCGGCTCTTCGGAGGCTTTGTCGATCCTCGCCAGGATCGCCGAAATCTATCGCATCGAAGCGGACTTGCGCGGGGGAAATGCCGATACCAGGCTTATCGTCAGGCGCCGCGAGGCATCTCCCATCATGAGGGAACTGAAGGCCAAGCTCACGGAACTGAGCGACGAGGTGTCGTCGAAATCGGCGCTTGGCAAGGCGGTTTCCTATACACTCAACCACTGGGGCGGACTGACGGCCTTCCTGGAAGATGGCCGCGTTGAAGTGGACTCCAATGTGGTCGAGCGTTCGATGAAATCCGTGGCCCTGACGAGGAAGAATTCCTTGTTCGTGGGTAGCGCCGGCGGTGGCAAGACCTTCGCGGTCATCGCATCCCTCGTCAACACCTGTAAACTGAATGGCGTGGACCCTGAGGTTTGGCTTGCCGATGTGCTGGAGCGGATCATCTCCGGCAAAGTGAAAGCCAAGGACATGGAAAGTCTCCTGCCCTGGACCTGGAAGGCCGAGCGTGAAGCGATGGCACAGCAGGAGAGACGGGCGGCATGACACAGAACGGTCAGGGGACGACGGAACGACCGAAGCTCGACGACGAGGCGTTCGAAGCCTTTATCAGGAGACGTCGTCCGGCATCGCCTATCTGGTCCATGAGCGGTCTCGATGGCTACCTTACGGCCCTCATCATCGGCCCGAAGTTCATCGACCCACGCAAATGGATCCCGGAACTGACCGGTCCGGATGCCTTGAACCTGCCGATGGAAACGACCGAGCATCAAGCTGTGCAGACGATCGTTGCAGAGTATAACCGCATCTCGGCAAGCCTTTCCGAAACACCGAAAGATCACCGGCCCCGGTTCACCAGGATCGATGATCAGACCTTTGATATCTTCGATTGGGACGTCTGCTTTCTGCTGGGAACAGGATACGCGCCTAAGCTTTGGAAGCCCGTCCTGCAAGGCCATGCCGTCACTGGAGATATCATCGCTCCCATCCGCAAGCTCGGCGAGGCGAAACGCAAAGCGACCCGTCAGGATGCTGCTGACGTCGCCGAAGCACTCGTCAAAATCCGAACCTACTTTATGCCGAAGCGGGCAAAGCAGAGGTTCTGACCGAAAGCCAGAAACCTATCCGTCAATCACAAAAGCCGTGGGCCATTCGTTGCGCTCAC
>NZ_JAHHZO010000043.1 GCF_018760785.1 Rhizobium sp. CSW-27 | reverse complement strand
CGTCCCGCAAACCGAAACCCGACGCTCTGAAACCGTCGATCTGGGGAAAGCTGGAGACTAACATCGCACAAGGTCTCCAAGATCAGCGTGATATGGAAGAAGCGGCCGCCAACGGTGGTGACGACCGCGCCTGATGCTCAGGCCGCAGCCTTGAGATCCGCTTCCGGCTGCAGGGAATGCAGAAAACTGACCGCGCGCTGCGCGTGAGCCGCAGCCTGAAAAATCGCTCGCTTGTCGTTTGCCAGCACATTCAGCCACGACTGCAGGTAGGACGCATGATCGGGACGTGGCTCGAGCTCAGGCGCGATGCCGAGATCGGCGCAAAGGAAGCAACTGCCGAGCTCGGCGACGAGCTCTTCACGGGCTCGTTCCGTCCGGTCCTTTGCATAGCGTGACAGGTCACGCCCAACTCGATTTTCTGCCGCAGTCCAGTGCGTTGCCTCATGGCTGAGGACGGCCGCGTATCCTGCCGCATCGCGAAACGCCTCGAATGGCGGCATCTGGATGTAGTCCATGACGGGTGAATAGTAGGCCTGATTGCCGCCGTGGCGGATGACCGCGCCGGTCGCTTTGAAGAAGCGATCGGCGCTCTCGATGCGCTCGACAGGATCTTGCACCTTGGCCGGCGGGGCATAATAGGTGTCGGGCAGACCATCGATCTGCTCGATGTTGAACACCGAATAGGCCTTCAGGAACGGGATTTCCCGATCCACATCGGTGCCGCTCCCGTCGGCCACCGATTTGGTGAACCGACTGGCGAAGACCACCGTCGAGCCCGTTTCGCCCTTTCGCACGGCTCCGCCCAGTTCGAGGTCGGGTAGCGGGGCAGCGTCGCCGCTGCCCCGCCCCCTCAGAACCGTGCTTGCGAGTTTCCCCGCACACGGCTCAAGCAAACCGCTTGCGATCCCGTTCACTCCTCTCCGCAGCGAGAGCTTGGAGATGGCAGTAGAGGTGCATGAGGCGCTGATTATCGAGTGTGCGTTTCCCACCAAGGCGAGGTGCCGAGATGTGGTGAACGCACAGGGCCTCGTCGTTGTGCAGGGTCTCACCGCAGCGGAAGCACATGCCTCCTTGTTCTTTGGCGAGGGCCTGTTGCCGACCGGAAAGCTCGGCATGCTGACGCGATCTTCGCCGCACCCAATAGTCTCGGAGGACTGGATCATCTGGCGATGCGCCCCCTTTCACAAGGATATGCCGAACGATCGGGGTCCACGCAAACTTGATGAGACGGCCACCGTCTCCGGCAGCATCGCCGAAGACCCAGTAGTCCATTCTCTTGGGGTGTAACTTACCCCAGTATTTGCGCGTGACCCAGTACCATGGCTTTTGCGGATGTGTCTTCCGCGCCCAACGGACCTCTTTGCCAAAGATCCAGCTGTCAAGTTGGGCGAATAGCCGTTTCGATACCACGCTCCGGTAATAGTTGCTCCAGCCTCGAATGATCGGGTTCAGCCGAGTAAGGACGGTGACTATGTTCTGACCGTCCAGTCCGCGCCATTCCCGTACCATCCTGGCTTTCAGCGACTTCACCGATTTCCGGGAAGGCTTGATCAGCAGCTTCCAGCCCCATCGGGTTTCCGGACTCCGATATTGGCGGATGTTGAAGCCGAGGAAGTCGAACCCATCGGATAGATGCACTATCCGCGTCTTCTCGTCTGAGAGGACAAGGCCCCGCGCTGCCAGCCAGGCGGATAGTTCCACCCGAGCCTGACACGCATCTTCTTCGCTATCGCAGAAGACGACAAAATCGTCTGCGTAGCGGATCAAACACCGCTTGCCGACATTGTCGCCGCGGGTGATGTATTTCACACCAACCGCGGCCTCCATGCCGTGCAGGGCGATGTTGGCGAGCAGAGGACTGATCACGCCACCTTGCGGCGTACCACTATCGGTGTCGTGAAAGACCCCGCGCTCCATGTACCCCGCTTTCAGCCACTGACGAATGAGCTCCTTTGCAGGGAACCCTTCAATGGCGTTGAGCAGGAATTCATGGTCGATGTTATCGAACGCCCCTTTGATGTCAGCATCGAGAACCCATCGGCGGCGGCGCACTGGTGCGGCGACATTGTAGATTCTCGCTATGGCATCGTGGCATCCCCGTCCCGGCCTGAACCCATAGCTGCAAGGCTCGAAGCGTGCCTCCCAGAAGGGTTCGAGCGCGTTTTTCACCCGCGCCTGCAAAGCTCGGTCACGGATGGTTGGGATTCCAAGGGGGCGCAGTTTCCCGCCTGCCTTCGGAATATACACCCTACGCGCTGGCGCTGCTCGCCACGGCTGAACCGACATGAGGCTGTCGGCCAACTCGTTGCGATCCTCGACGGTCGTCGTGACGATGCCGTCTACGCCAGCAGTGTATTTTCCCTTGTTCTCCTGAGTGACCTGGCGCACGCTTTTCAGCGTGTTTGAGTAACTCCGAAGCATCAAGTTCTGTAAAGAACGCACCTTGGCAAGGTCGTTCTCACGGGACGCCCGGAAGATGCGCTGTCTCAGATTGCGGACGCGTCGATTGACTTGCCGCCAGTTGACGGCATTCCAGTCGGTCTGTCCCTTGGTTCCGTTTGCAGAAGAATTCCGCACCTAACTTTTCCCTCGGTTAGCAATCATCACAACGTCTTCGGGCGGTTCACCAAACCCACGTCAGCAGCCTTTCGGCTTGAGCATTGCTCTATCCGGCAGGTTATGGATTCCCTTGATCTTTCGATCTGCCAGCATTCGCTTCTTGGGTCTTCCTGTTCCCGCTGGGCATTCAGCTTCCCTTACGGTCGGCCTACCGGCGTTGCCACCGGTTCCCATCGGGGTTTCCGTGTTCCACATGAAGGAGATGCGGTCGGGGCGGGCGCTCTCAGTACGCCGGGGCGCGGTGTTCGCGGTGGGGCCAAGCTCACCCCAGTTCGCATTTGCCCAGCTCGGCCGTGTCAACCAACGGTTACGGCCTTACTACCTCACGGCGCGTTTCGATGAGAATTCACTCGCGTTCGCCCTTCCGACCTTCGCCTCGCCCGACAAAATGCGTTGGCTGCATTTCCATCTTGGGCTTTCATTCCCGCTTCACACCACGCCGTTACCGACGTCGCATGGGGAAAGTGGCGACAGAGTTGAACACTACTCATGGACCCATGGGTCACTCCTTTCATGCGACCTTCACGTCGCACAGCCTG
>NZ_JAHHZO010000042.1 GCF_018760785.1 Rhizobium sp. CSW-27 | reverse complement strand
TGATGACAGCCGCCCCGCAAGGGGCGGGAATGCCGCTATCAAAACAGTTCAAAGATCACCGCCGAAAGCGGCGGTAGGCTCAGACTGGACCGTCAACGGAGAAAATCGGGGTAAATCGAGGCGTCCATCTGAAGAGCCGTACCGGCGTGGAGCGCGACCATCCCAGCGTCGTGTTTCTCAGCACGCACGCCGTCGCTGTGAGCGGCGGCGTCTTCTGCGATGTTCTCAGCCGCGGTGTCGTCATCGATATCGACGACGCAAAAGGCCGTCGCAAGAAGGTCAGTCGTGTTCTCGTTCTGACCAAGCGGATCGCGCCCTCGAAGATCGCCTCCAGAACGCCGGCGCCCAAGAAGGGTGCGAGTTCCAAGCTCGACCGGCTCTTCCACGAGGCGATCAAGGCCGAGACCAACGCGGCGCGCGTGAAGATCACGCCGCACGAGGTGTTTGTAATTCGGCCCAATGAGACGGGTTGGTATTGGCTGGGCAGCCGCGAGAACGTCGAGGATCAGATCCTGATGCCGCGTTCGGACAACCGTCTTGCCGGCAACACCGACGCGGCCGCCGCCTATCGCGCGGCGATGGGGCACTAGCGACCTCCGCGCGGCGAGCGTGATCGCGGCAATTATTGCCGCGCAAGACCATCTCGCCCCCAGTCCTCGATACGCTTCGACACGCAAGGGCAGCTCGCTCGACGCTGCCCCCATCACGCACCACCGCCAGGACATGATGACCTGGCGGCTGGCGCGGGCTCCCAAGCGATCCGCGCCAGGCTACGATAATCCAAAATCACCCCGAACACCAAGAGAGTACCATGCCGAAGAAAGTACTGGCTTACCTCCGCGATCCCCGCAGCACGCTGAACACCGCCTGCGCCGACCCGCAGCTCTTCCATGTGAAGGCCTTCATCAAGAAGAACGGCTGGAACCTGGAACTGACCTGCCTTGACGAAGACATCGGCGAAGTCGTGTTCACCGCACAACCCGGCGTCCACAAGCTCCTCGAAGAGGCCGATATCGGATCGATCGATATCGTCCTGTGTCATACGCTGGACCGCTTGTGCTCGCGTTTTGCCGTCGCGGAACGGCTGCTGCATGATCTCGACACGAAAGGCGTCGAGGTCTGGGCTGCCGATCCCGGTGTCCGGATCAAGGCCGCCGATCTCTTCGATTACTACTACAACGACCCCGACGGAACGCTCGGACGCGTTCGCCGTCGTTCGCCGATGCCCGATGACCTCTATGAGGCCGAGCATCTTGTGCCCCTGCCCTACGGCTACCGCTACACCGGAGCCTACAATGCCGATGGGACGTATATTTTCGGGTTCAGGGCTCTCGAACACGAGACCGCCGCAGTCGTCGTGCGGATTTTCCAGATGTATGCCGACGGAATGTCGCCGGCAAAAATCGCCGACGCCCTGAACGCCGAGAGCATTCCCAGCCCCCATGGCAGGATGTGGCGGGACGCCACCATCCGCGGCGGCCGCAATCGGCGAACCGGGATCCTCAATGACGAGATCTATATCGGCCGGTCCTGGGTACCGGGCCGTGAGTACGATTTCTCTCCTGCCTTGCGGATCGTCAGCGATGAACTGTGGAGGCGCGTGAAGCGTCGCCAGGATTTCGCCTGCCGGCGTGCCGGAGCATCGACGTAACGCCTTCAGCAATACATCACACTGGCGGCGCTGCCGGCAGTGTTCCCCATGACATTGTTAGAGATGGAATTCAGACCATGACCAAGACCGTTCTGTTTTACGCCCGTTACTCCACCGACCGCCAGCACGAGGTCTCGAT
Source organism: Rhizobium sp. CSW-27 (assembly GCF_018760785.1). Lineage (GTDB taxonomy): Bacteria > Pseudomonadota > Alphaproteobacteria > Rhizobiales > Rhizobiaceae > Neorhizobium. The sequence continues at coordinate 1,722 of NZ_JAHHZO010000042.1, read as the reverse complement.
CGAAACGCAGATCGAGCTTGGCGAAGCCTTCGTCAAGGCTCGTGGCTGGAATCTGGTCGCGACGTATTCCGATGCCGCGATCAGCGGTACGAGTTACCAACTGCGTCCCGGCATCCAGGGCCTCATGGGGCATGTGAAGCGCGAGCGGATCGACATCGTGCTTTGCGTCACGGTCGACCGCCTGTCGCGCGACATCGAGCACAGCGCAAAGATCCTCAAGGAACTGCGCTATCGCGACGTCGACATCTGGACCGTCCACGCCGGCGCGCCGGTCACCGATCTGGAGCTGGCGCTTCGTGCAGCACTCAGCCATGAACTGGTCGAGCAGATCCGCTACCGCACCCGTGAGGGCATGAAGACTGCAGTAAAGAAGGGCAAGGCGTCCACCTGCCTCGCCTACGGTTACCGACTCTCCCAGCAGCGTGATGCTAGCGGCGACCGGATCAAGGGCCTGCGCGAGATCGACCTTGAGAAGGCAGAGATCGTGCGACGCATCTACCAACTCTATGCCGACGGCATGTCACCACGCGACATCGCACAGCTCCTCAACAGGGAAGGCATCCCCGGCCCCCGTGGCCGCAAATGGCGTGACACCGCGATCCGCGGTCATGTCGGCCGTGGCACCGGCATCCTGAACAACGAGAGCTATATCGGCCGGATGGTCTGGAACCGGCGTCAGTACCGCAAGAACCCGCAGACGGAGAAGCGCACGGCCCGCGCCAACCATAACTCGGATTGGGTCGTGACGGACGTTCCGGAGATGCGCATCGTTACCGATGAGTTGTGGGGCCGCGTCAAGGACCGGCAGAAGGAGATTGGGGAACTGTTCGATTTCGGGCAGAGCAACCGGCTCAATGCAACGCACCGGCCGGAATATCTTCTGAGCCACCTTCTCGAATGCGAGGAGTGTGGCGGTCCCTACGCGATTTCCGGCAAGGACCGTTATAGCTGCACCAACCGCAAGAAGCGCCTGCCGATCGACGAACTCGGTGGCGCGTGCTGTGGCAACAGCAAGACCATTACCCGCCAGGAACTTGAGAGCCGCGTACTCGAATGCCTGCCGGCGGCCTTCTTTGCCGAGGGCATGTTCGACATGCTATCCGAACAGAGTATCGCCTATGAGACGGCAAAACTCACACGGCCGGCCGCGGAGCGCGACCAGATGAAGCGCAAGCTGTCCGAAGTCGAGGGCAAGCAGCGGAACATCATCCAGCAGATCAGCGACCGTGCGGCCGAAGGTCGCCCTCGCCTGCCGGCGCTCGACGACACGCTCGACCGGCTGGAGGCAGAACGGCAGACGCTGGAGACGGAGATCGCCAGTTTCACGGAAAGCGGCCCTGATATGATCGCCAAAATCGAGGAACTGCGCCGCCGGCATAATCCGGAAGAAACAGAGATGGCCATGCGGCAGTTCATGTTGATGGCCCGCAGGGGCAAGAACGAGGAAGCCAAACGCATGCTGATGCCGATCGTGCGGCAGCTCGTTCAGAAAGTCGTCGTCGGCAAGACACCGGGCCACCAGCCGGCAAGCCTGCAGGTGCATGGATTGATCGCGTCGATCCTCGCGCAGATGGACGTGCTCGACTACATGAAGAGTAAGCATACGGTGATTACCGCAGGGCTCAATCGTTGAACCCTATGGATGTGGCGACGCGGAAGCCACCGATCTGCGCACGAAGTACACCAATGCGGTCGCTGCTAGGGTTCCGAATACGACCGTGG
>NZ_JAHHZO010000041.1 GCF_018760785.1 Rhizobium sp. CSW-27 | reverse complement strand
GAACTCGCAGATCAACAGAGAGAGCTTTTGACATATCTGCCGACCTCCATCGGCAGATAGTTTGAATCAGAACATCGCTGATTTGCAAAGACCCGAAGATTCATTCAGTCAGGGAACCGCTCTAATGACCGCTCTTGGCGCAAAGTGACGATAGGTGAACCGGAAAGCGAGGAAGCAAGCGCAAGCCGCGCTGGCGCGCATACCACTCCATCAAGCGAGCCTGTAATGCGCTAGAATTGCTGCACACTCTTCAATGGAAGGAGAAATTGTTCCAGCGGGAATACGGTCTGGAAGCAACCGGTATGCCTTGGCGAAATCCCCTCTGGCTTCTCCGCGAACCAGCCGCCAAAAAACTAGGAGCCAGACCGGCGTTACATTGCTGAAGATGTATCGGGCTCGAATTTCATCAACGTACCCTGTGCGTGGCATAGCTGTCTCCCTGCTTGAGTGAGAACAGCATTCACCGGAAATCGAGGACCATCATCGCCCAAAATGCAGTCCAAGATTGGCAGCAAAAAAGCGCGACTTACGTTGCCGCGCTTTGCAGAGAATGCCAAATTCAAGCGGATCTTTTCGTCACGGTTGGCTCATCGGTCAGGCGGGCGATGATTCTGTCTATCGCGCTCCGTCTCAGGTTGAACGCCTGAGAAAGATCTGCCGGAGAGATGCCCTCCCTCGCTTTTTGCGAGATGATTTGGTCGCGTAGCGAGATGGTATCGCTCGTGCCTGCTTCAAGCGTGGCCGATACCCGTTCAGCGTCGCGCCTGATCTTCATCTCTATCCAAGGCAGGAGACTTCCTGCCTCAAACTGATCGCGCGAAGCGCCAAGCTTGTGCCGGACCATGTGGAAGTATTGAGAAGTCGGCCGACCGTTCCCCGGCTCTGGCAAGTTGAGGCCGTGGTCGGCATAAACGGTGCTCACGATGTCGTCGATGCGCTCAAACAACTCCGGCCAGAGTTGGTTTCGGATAAGAGCCGGATTGTAAGGCTCGTTAAGCTTCTGGCGCTCCAAACGAGCCGAAATCATTCGGTCGATGAGCCGGAAAGCCGCATTTGCAGTTAGCTCAAAAAGAGCAGTGAAATCATCTGGCTGACCATCGGACGCGGGTGTGCTATTGCTGCCTACAGCTTTTGGCATGGGGACGCTCCTTTGCCTGAAGTTAGGCTATGCAGGGTGTTAGCGCACCTTGCATAGCCGATACCTTTATGACATCGTAAATTCACGAAGTCAATTAATGGTGTCAGAAATTCAAAATGTCAAAAATAGGACGGCCTCCCTCAGATACTGAGCCTGTAACCGTACGACTGCCCCGTGACGTGATCGAAGCCCTTGACGAGTTCCGGAAGCGGCAAGCCGATTTGCCAAGTAGGCCAGAGGGGATACGAAGGCTCATCCTTGAACAGCTGGTAGACAAAGGCTACCTTGTGAAATGAACCGATCAGCGACCGCCGAGCGAGAGCGTAAGCACCGTAAATATTCAGGCGTATCCAGCCAACCGCATCTAGGCGTTCAAAGTCTCGAATGCGCCGAGGAAGCATTGCGTGCGGTGCAGAGCGAGTTTTCTTGGCTGTCCCTTGCGCAGATCCGAAAACCGCCGACCAGCATGATGGATGCGAAGTTTGCGCGACAGATTGCTATTCATTTAATGGTTGATCGATTGGCGATGGAGCAACGCACAATTGCTCGCCTCCAGGGAAGGCAAAGGACCTCTATTCACTTCGCGCTACGTACCGTGAACGAGCGAATGAAAAGCCCAATGTTTGTCACGACCTATGAGCGGATGGCACTGCAAATCGAGAGGTCATTGTCCCGCCATGGTGCGACATGAACAATTCGACGCGCCTTCGATTAGACCGCATTCTTGTTCCCGATAACCGGTTGCGGGGACTTGATGAGGAACGTGCTCGGTTTATTGCGAGTTCAATAAAAGAAAACGGCGCGCTCCAGCCCATCGCAGTTTACAGATCGAATGCAGCCTCCAGACCCTACACTCTCATCTTCGGACTGCACCGCTATCGGGCACATCAGTTACTTCAACTCGATGAGATCGATGCAACTGTCCGAACGGCATCAGAGGCACGTATGCTGGAGATTGCAGAGAACCTGTTTCGCCACGACCTTTCGGAGTTGGACCGTGCTACGTTCGTCAAGGAATGGTTTGCGCTCAAGGGGGTGAAAGTCGGCCGCCCGAAAAAGTCGGCCAACATGGCCGAGTTTCTCACGGAGCTTGGATTGTCGGAGCAGTCAGCAAAGCAGATCGGCATATCTGGTCGTACAGCGAGAAGGCTCTGCCAGATCGCAGATCATCTCTCACCAAGCCTGAAAAAAAGACTGGTCGGCACTCCAACGGCTTTCAATCAGTCACTGCTTCTCAAGATCGCATCGATGGAACCTCAGAAGCAGCTGCAGATCAACACGGCTTTAAACTTAGGGCTCGATATTCAAGCGGCACTGAAGGCAGTCCAGCCCACATACAGAAAATTGGACCGGAAGGCCTCCAATTTGAATCGCTTTCTCACCGCTTGGGGCCAGATGAACGCGACAGAACAGCGGGAGGCGTTGTCCATCATCGGACACGGCGACCAGGAAACCGAAGTTGAAGCCGTTGTGCAGCGCGTGGCTGTGGGGCTCGAGCAGAACGGCTAGCAACGACGAAACCTGCCACTGTACTTACCCACCAGCCTCGTCTTAACGGCGAGCGTTGTCGACGGGCGCATACGTGTTACCATACAGCGCTGCATCGGCGGTATATTTGGCTGGCGTCCTCTCCCTGACCTGCAAGCCCTTGCGGCTGTCCACAGACCTTTGCAACTGATCTTATGTGAACCGAGCAATGGCACGGTTCAAGCTTCATGAATATCAGTTGGCAAAACCTCGACGGTAGCAAACACACGGCTTTAGTGCCGGCCAATATTTGGCCAATCGTTGAAGCCTTGGGCATGGATGATGCGGCAGAATTCCTGCTCCATTTTCGGGGCAGACATCTCTACATCAATAAGGGCAAGGGTCAGGCCAGGGGCTCGGTTACGAAACTGCTTGGCTCCGAAAAAGCGACGCGGCTTGCGAAGACGCTGACAGAGGCGGGATACGGCCAGCAGAACGGCAAGAAGTACCGAGTGCCAACTGCATATAACTTTCTATGCCGTTACCTCCGTTCCAATGGCTTCAACTTGACGCAGATCGCGGCTCGCCTTGGCACGACTGACGTGACGGTTCGAAATTATCTAAGATCTGACCAAGAGCTTCAACGCCCTCGTGACAAGCAGCACAAGAAGAATTTAAGCACTTGGATTGACGAAGCCGTTGCTCTCGGCCTGGTGGTGCGTGTTGAGCCCCCGACAACCATGTCGCTCATGTCTTATCCTGATCATACCGGTCACCTCGCGCGCCCCACTCACTCGATTAGCTCTCACCAAAGGAAAGACTGATGTCGCCGTACAACTCTCGACGTGTGGTTGATCCCGTCCTTACGAACATCATTCGCGGCTATCGTCAAAGGGGCCGCGTCGGCAGCCTATTGTTTCCGCAAGTGGAGGTTAGAGCGGTTCCCTGACTGAATGAATCTTCGGGTCTTTGCAAATCAGCGATGTTCTGATTCAAACTATCTGCCGATGGAGGTCGGCAGATATGTCAAAAGCTCTCTCTGTTGATCTGCGAGTTCGC
>NZ_JAHHZO010000040.1 GCF_018760785.1 Rhizobium sp. CSW-27 | reverse complement strand
GATTTCCTGTCAGGGAGGCGCGGACCTTGGATCGTCCGGCAATGCCTCGCGGCTATTCGGCGGGAACGCCGAAGACAAAATAACGAATACCCACGATGGGAGCGGGATCGTATTCGTAGGTGATCCGATTGTTATCGACCGCACCGCCGTTGGCGTATCGTTGTCCGATGGGGTTCCCCCGGAAGGTGAAGAACCGAACTTCACTGTTCGTGACCGTGCAGAAGCACGTGTCCCCGCTGGTGATGACATTCGTCCATCCCACCCGGTAAACGGCACTGCGCGCAACCTTCGGGCTGCGCACCTCAGCGCCCCAGGAGGTCGGAAGAACCGGTTTGGTGCTGCCTCCACTCCCATGAACCGTCATGAATTTGACGATCGGGAAGAGACCATTGGAATTGATGGCAACGGGATGCTGCAACTCGCCATCGCCGACGGGAATGTAGCCCTCGGCGATCATCTGCAGACAGGGCCACCGGCTGTCCAGGATGATATCCCCGAAGGAAGGATCCTCTCCGGCGCCAGGACGCAGGAACTGGACGACATTGGTTCCACCCTGTTCGAACTGACGCAGCACACTGTTTTGCCCTGCCGTCTGCGTTGCCGCAGGGGGCGACACGACAATGAAGCGCGCCCGGCACGCCGCATTCGCATTGAACGCGATTTTCGAGCCGGTAATCCAGTGTTCGGCCCCGAATTCCACGTTCTGCGGATTGCAGGGATAATAGACCGTGGCCCCTTCCGGATAGAAGGCAGCATCGATCACGCATCCCGGAGGCAGCTCCAGCCCCGTGTCATATTCGGAGTAGCCGGCCGGGATGAGGATATCATTGGCCGCAATGATCTTTGGCGGACGTTTCGAACTGTCGAACGCCAGCTGTGTCGACGTTGCCGTCCTGACGTCATATCCCGGCTTGGAGACGCGGCAGGCCGCCGCGTTGATTTCGATCTGCCGTTGTCCGCTCACAGGCGCCAGCGGCGTTCCGTCAATGATCGGACTGCTGTCACCCGGCAAATTCCAGACGAGGATGGAGGCCCGCTCGCCGAAGCTGGAGCCTTCCGGCACCTCGAACAGAGACTGGAAGAAGACGCCATATTCCAACGTCACCGAGGGGGAGATGTTGGTGAAGTAGGCGTTGTTGTACCAGGACAGATTGCGTGTCGACCACAGCCCGCCGCGCCGCTCGTAGCCGACCAGGGACTGAATGACCCTGTTCGTCTGAAAGCGTCCCGTTGCGTAGTCGATGGGCTTATAGTCCATCAGGGGCATATTGTAGGCCAGGCCCGGAAAATACGATTTCCGATAGTAGTTGTAGTTGAAGTTGGTGGTGCTGAACAAAGGCAGGAAGCCGATATGGGTTGCATCGGCGTAGCTCGCCCCCCCTTCGATGAAGTTCGACGTGAATTTGTCGGGGTTGACGAAGAGGTTGACGTTAACGTCCTTCGACCACTTCGAATTATAGTAGAAGGCGGCAACCTCGCTGTCCGGGGTGGTCGCCGGGTCGAGACTTCCCTTGGTGATCTTGACGCACCCGACGCCTTCGTAATCAAGCCCGATCAGAGTTTTGGTCACCCTCACGCCCCTACGATGAAATGATGATCGTCCCCGCATTCGCGTCGATGACGAACTTGCCATTGTTCGACCGGATGACGCCGGCGGTCACCGTTCCGATGTTTGCCACCTGCAGCTTCAACTCGCCGTCTTCGAAGACAAGCGGCAGGGCGCCCGCCACGCCATTCGTCACCACGAACTGATCTGCCGCGACGGCAAAGCGCGAGCGCTGCACGCCGCCGGCCGTGTAGAGTTCCAGGTAAAGCCCGGTTTCCTTGAACTCGCCCGCCGCATCCGCCCGGATGGCGACCGAGAAGCGGGCATCGACACCGGCCTGGCTGGCTGCCACCCCGAACCGCACCTTGCCCTGCACGCTGAGATCGCTGATCGAAGCCGTCAGGGATTGTGCGGCCTCAGCAAGCGCGCTCACGTCCGTGGCGACGGCGGCCAGATCCCCCTGCACACTCGCCTTGTTCTGTTCGAACGCGGCATCAAGGGCGGTCACCTGCGAGACGGCTGCCGCAAGCTCGCCCGTCACCACGCTGATATCCTCCGCGAAGGACGCGCTGGCATTGTCGATTTCCCGTGACAGGTGACGGCGCATGATTTCCGTGGAGGCCCCGCTCAGTTGCTCGTTTGTCAGCAGTCGCTCGAGGACCGGCCGCAGATCATCAAACTCCGCAAACAGCCGCGAAAACTGGTCCTTCACATCCCGCTGCAGGTTCGACAGGCCGACATCGAGATCGGCGTTGCCGCCATCCAGCGCGCGGACCTCCTGTTCGGCCGACCAGTTGGTCGGACGATCCGCCACCAGCCTGTGGCGGAAGACGTAAGGGGCGTTGCTGATGGTCCCTTCCTGCAGCAGGGCAAAGGTCACGTCCGCCCCGATGCGCCGGGTGAACCGGTTGTCGGGCGCATCCTTCAGCCACCACTGGAAATCGATCGCGGTCACGGTCACATCCTCGATCGGTGACCAGGACAGGCGAAACGCCGGGATCGTGCGGCTATCGGCCGCCTGTGCCAGAACTGCGATCACCCGCCAGTCCTGCAGGGCATTCAGATAGACCGGCTCCCCGTTCGGGATCGGCACGATGGCCGGCTGAACGCCTGTCTTCGCATAGATCGAGCCATCCCGCTCCTGCAGGGACAGGGACACATTGCGCGGCCCGTCACTGTCGAGCGCCCGGATCGAGCGGCTTTGCACGATATAGGTGCGCTCACCGAACCGGGCCGAATTCCAGCGTACCCATTCCCCCACGTTGATATCGCGGAAGCGGGGCGGCAGGACGATCTGCGCAGTCGCCTGAAACCGGTTTTCCTTGAAGTAGATCGCCGCCAGCTGGTTCGCCTGCCGCTTGCTCGGCACGCAATCAAAGTTCAGCTGGAAATCGCGCGTGCGCCGATCAATTCCGACATAGGTCGCGTCGGTCTGTGTGTCATAGCCGGTCGGGCTCCACATGTTCGCGGGCTCGGGATAGGTGCCGGATACGCTGTTGACGAGATCGGCCTGTGAGCGCCGACGCTGGAACACCAGTTCCTCGCCGGGCACCAGGTCGTCATCCGTGAAGGTTGCGACGATCGGCTGTTGCGTGCCGATCAGCGGCCAGGAGCCGTCGACACTGTCGATGACCATGGCCGCGCACGATCCCATCAGCGCATCGATATTGTCACCGTGCTCAAGGCTGGCATCGAGAGCGGCGCAACAGCGATAGCGCGCCTCGCCGTCTTCCTGTTCATCGCAGATGTTCGCCGCCGTCACGTAACGGTCGATCGGCAACAGGTCGGGGTCCATCCCCATGCCGAGGAACAGATCACCGTTCCAGGAGAAGCCACGCCGGTAGTTGTAATCCATCACCACCGGGTTTTCCGTGAACTCATAGGTGCTGTCGTCGCCCCAGCGATGATCGCCAGCGCCGCCGATCGAGGAATCCTTGCGGGGGTCGTAGAGCCGCGCCCCGCGAATTTCGAAGAAGAAGTCGGGGAAGCTGGAAAGCCGCTCCGCATCATAGGTCATGGACGCGACGAGATAGCAGATGCCGGTGCCCCGATGATCTGCCGTCCAGCGGCCGGCCGGATTGGCATTGGCGATCAGTTCCGGATCGGCCTCCGCCTGTGTCCCTGTGTAGAAGGCAAACCGCATCAGCCCGGCATAATCGCCAGCCGACACCCGATAGCGCTGCACCATGGAATTGCTCTCGGCCGCCAGAAATTCGAGCGTCAGCAGATCGCCGCCTGCCCAGATCTTCGACAGGCCGTCGCAGGGGAAATCCCCGAACACATAGACCTGCTGCAGTTCGCGGTTCGCGCTGCCATAGGTGTTGACATAGGCATCATGGCCGGCAATTCCGACGCGCCCGCATGGCACCTTGCGACTGACATTCTCGCCATATTCCCGGTCGAACTGCGTTCCGGATGCGCTGGCGGCCGCCTTCTTCGCACGCCGCTCTTCCGCCTTGCGCACGATGTAGTTGATGCCAAGGCCGATTGCGGCCTGTGCCAGGGCAACGCCAACCGAGCCGAGCCCGATGGCCGCGCCGATTGCGCCGGCAATCGCGGAAATGAAGGGCATGTCTAGAACACCTTGTAGGCCCGCGCCACGGCGGTCACGGGCAGGAACTGCAGGTCATAGCCTGTCGTGACTTCGACCCGCCGGCCGTTCCTGCGTTCGCAATGGCCGTAGATCGTGCGCACGGCAAAGCCGGCCGAGGTGAAGGCGCCGCAGGAGATCCTGCCATCGCGCTCGATGACACCGAGGTCACCGCGTTGCGCGAGAAGCGGCGAGGAAGGGGCGCCGAATGCTTCGACCAGCGCCTCCTCGACCGTTTCCCGGTAGCCGTGTTTGCGGAACAGCCGATAGCCTTCCGCTTCGGTTTGAT
>NZ_JAHHZO010000039.1 GCF_018760785.1 Rhizobium sp. CSW-27 | reverse complement strand
GCAGAGCGCACCGTAACTGGCCTTTGGGACAGGATCGGGAAACTGATTGACCTCGTCGAGCCACAAGAGGCTCGCAACTTCTTCACATCATGTGGTTACGATCCAGCATGAAAGGGAAACGCTCTAAAACCACGGCAGCAATCGCAAAGTGCCCGCTCGCGGACGCCTCCATACCCAGGAGCTTTATTGACAGATAGTCGATCGGGTTGTTCATGGCGCACCTCGCAGCAAAGAAATCAGCGCTGCCTTGCTGCCGCATATCGCCCGAAGGGGCCTTTCATTCAAGAAATGGCATTTCTTGCCCAAAAGCTCGGACTTTGAAGAGGCTTCAAGAGGGGTTTGAGGCCACTTCAAACCGGCTTTGAAAGAAACTTGGGATTTTATCGCCGGCCGCTGAAATATTTTTCCAACTCACGTGCATCGGTTTGAAAGTAACCTGAAATGGGAGGAAAGGGAGACAGAAAACAGGAAATTGCCTATCGCCGATCGGTCCTCCTGCCGCCGCTGTCGCTCAACTGCCACCTGCGCCATCCCGGCCACTTGTCCTTCGCAGGACTGTTAGCCCCGCTTGTCCTTCGCGGCAGGGATGCTCGGTCGCAGTTGCGTCAGTCCGGCTGATCGGCGGTCCGGGAGGTGTCTTCGAGAAAAAATGAAGACAGGAAGGACTGGCAAGGCGCCGGTCCGGAACTCTCCTGAAAGGAACCGTCCCATGCAGATCATGAAGGTTGACCCGCGCGCTCTGAAGGAAAACCCCGACCGGATGCGCCAGTCGAAGTCGTCGCCGCAGGCAGACGCGTTGATGCTGGCAACGATCAAGGCCGTCGGCATCGTCCAGCCGCCGGTGGTTGCACCCGAAACGGATGGGGGCAACGGCTATATCATCGACGCCGGCCATCGTCGCGTCCGCCTTGCAATCGCAGCCGGTCTCGAAGAGATCGAGATCCTGGTCGTGGATGCGGCCAACGATAACGGCGCGATGCGCTCGATGGTCGAGAACAGTGTTCGCGAAGCCCTCAATCCCGTCGACCAATGGCGCGGTATCGAACGGCTCGTTGCTCTCGGCTGGACCGAGGAAGCAATCGCCGTTGCTCTTGCCATTCCCGTCCGCCAGATCCGCAAGCTCCGGCTCCTTGCCAATGTCCTGCCGGCCATGCTCGAACAGATGGCGCTGGGCGATATGCCGAACGAGCAACAGCTGCGTGTGATTGCGGCTGCCGGCCAGGTCGACCAGAAGGAGGTCTGGAAAGCTCACAAGCCGAAGAAGGGGGACACGGCGCCTTGGTGGCAGATCGCCAACGCCCTGACCAAGAAGCGCATGTATGCCAAAGATGCGAGCTTTGGAGATGATCTCGCTCAGGCCTACGGTATTGAATGGGACGAGGATCTATTCGCGCCAGCCGACCAGGATGGTCGCTATACCACGAACGTCGAAGGGTTCCTCGGTGCCCAGCATGAATGGATGACGAACAATCTGCCGAAGAAGGGTGCGATCGTCGAGGTCAACAGCTGGGGCCAGCCGGAAATTCCGAAGAAGGCGTCTCAAGTCTACGGCAAGCCGTCCAAGTTCGACCACGCTGCGATGTACCTCGATCGCGATGGCAAAGTGCAGACTATCCATTATCGCATGCCCGAGGTGGCGAAGCCAATGAGCAGTGCTGGTGACGGCTCTGTCGGTGGCGGTGATGACGCCAACGTCACACCGAAGGTCCGGCCCGATGTGACCCAGAAGGGCCACGACATGATCGGCGATTTCCGCACGGATGCGCTCCACGATGCGCTCGGTCGCGCGCCGATCGAGGACGACATGCTGATGGCGCTGATGGTGCTGGCCTTCGCGGGACAGAACGTCCGCGTCGACTCCGGTGCGGGTGGCACCTTCTATGGCGGCAAGCGTTTCTCGCGACATGCGGTCGGCTTGTTCGATGAGCATGGCAAGCTCGCCTTCGATCAGGACACGCTACGCGTTGCCGTTCGCTCGGTCCTCATCGACGTGCTCTCGTGCCGTCGCGGCATGTCGAACAGCGGCATGGTCGCGCGCATCGCCGGCGAGGCGATCGGCGCCGACGAATTTTTACCGAACATGGGCTCGGAAGACTTCCTCTTGTGCCTGTCGCGTCAGGCGCTGGAAGCGTCTTGCGCCGAGGCATCGATTCAGCCACGGCAAAAGGTCCGGGAAACCCGCGCAGCGCTCGTCGAGCATTTCGCGAGCAAACGCTTCGTCCATCCTTCCGGTCGCTTCGCTCCGACGGCGGACGAACTGCTCGACTGGATTCGCGCAGGTGCTACCGCTGACGTCATCGGCACGGGCTCCCGGGATGACGACGACGGTGGTGCCAGCGACCCAATTGAAGAACATGGGCGGCAAGCTGAAGAGGCGGCGGATCAGGTTGATCCGCAAGACACCGACGCCGAGGCCGACGATGGCCACGACCGGGATTTCGATCAGAGGGCGGCCGCATGACCGCCGCCCTTCAGATGAACTTGCAAGAACCCAACCCAGATCTTTCGAGGGTGGAGTTTGCCACAAGCGCGGACGGCATGCCTGTCGCCCGCATCAGTGACCTTGTCCTTGCTATGGTCACGTCGCCCAACGGCTTCGCATTCCTCGCGAGCGCCGTCTCCGCTCACCGGCCGCTGGCAGAACTCACGCGCGCCAATTTCAACGGACACGACGGGCGCGTGGCCGACGAGGATGAGTTTCGAGCGCGCGTTGCCGAGACGGCCGGTCACAAGCGCGATCTGGCGGAACTGAACCGCGTGCGGACGCGCATGTCTACGAGCACGCCTTGGGGGGCGTCGCAGATGGCAGTCATTTATGCCGATGGCGTCGTTGCCCATAGCACGGCCGGCCACGGTGGCTTCCATCTTTCGGCCGACCGCAATGCCAAAATCCATCCGCTGTTGCGGAAGGACCTCCCATGGTACGAAGAGGACTGCGAATGGGCGATCGTGGCGCTCAGCTTTCCGGAGCTGTTCACTGCTCACGAGCGGGCCGCGGCGGAAAAGACCATTCGCAATACCTGGCCTGATGAATGGGAGGCGATCCACGGCGCAAAGCTGACCGAAGGCGAAAGCTGGATCAAGGATTGCCGCGCGTTTTATCAGCGCCATGCGGCAGACTACGTCGTCACCTCGGCGATCTTCTCCGAGCATCACCCAAGCATGACCGAGGTCGTGGCGGTCGTCGGCGGCAACCGACGAACTGACGACGATGAGCGTCGCTTCCTGGTGCCGAGCGACGAGTATGCCGGGCGTGGTCGGTTCGGATTCGTCATAAATCCCGTCCGTCATGCCCAGTATCATGGGCCGTCCTCCTTCATCGGCTGGCGAGGTCGGGAGGATGGGTCATGATCGACATCCTCGCTCTAGAGCCGCTGGACAAGGCAATAGGCGCCCGGCGTGAGACCCTGCAGCATCTCAATTGTCTGACCCGGCAGATTGCAGCGCGCGCCGGGCGGCAGGCGATCACCGTGAAGGTCCGGAGCCGGGCGCGCCGTCGGTCTGCTCTCCGTCTTTACCATCAGGAGCTGGCCGATCGCCTGGCTTTCGATCGGTGGGGCGAACTCGACACGCTCGCATCAAGGCTGGCGGTGCACGAGCAGATCATCGACGCGCTCAAGCATTGCGGTGATGCGTCTTTTTCGTCGGTGGCGGGGTAGGTGGACGTCGAATGGGCTGTGCGCTGGATGGCATCTGGTCATCTTGTAGCCACAACATCTCCCAGGGTGGCGGGCTTGGTCATATCGTCCCTCGTGGGCGTGCATCTGATATCGGACCCGTGCTGGACTGCCCTTCTTTTCGTTGCGGTCTGAACCGGCGGCCGGTCGTTTCAAGGCCGCTGGCGCGCCGCGGAGCGGCCGAACCAACCTCCCGGCGCGAGGCCAGGCCCGCGGTCTGCTCAGGTCAAGCCCTGCTGGCCCGCAAACCTGTCCTGCTTGTTCAGTCGGATCGGACCTGTGAAGCCGCCCGTCCTTTGCCGGTTCTTGAGTGCCCGCATCGAAGGGCAGACCGGCACGGGCCGGAACCGCTTCGGCAGCCACGGAAGGAACAGACATGGCCAAGCCCGCCACCCCCAATCGCTCCACCGCCCGATCGGCACAATCCCGCCGAGGGACCACCCTCGAAATGGTCCGCCTCTCCTGCCCCGACGCCGTCCAGGCGCACAAGATCGCCGAAAGCTTCGGCACCGCGGTGGTCGACAGCGATGGTATCCGCAGCCTGCATGAGCGGCTGATCGTCGAGACTGCCGACAGCCTCTCCGAAGGCCTGGGCGAAAAGGCCATGCAGATCCATCTGCAACGGATCGTCGGGGCCTTCGTCGGATCGGCGCATGGCGCCGGACAGTTCTACTCCCGCGCCGTCAGTGAGGCGCGCGACGCAACGGCCAAGGCATCGAATGATGCCCGCGATGAGGATCTCGACGGGCCGGTCGGCTATGATAGCGGCGCCCAGCGCAAGCGGGAATTTGCAGCCGACATGGGCGTCCAGTCCCACGCGCTGCGCATGGCAGCCGAGGGCGCGGTGGCGGCCTACGAACAGGTCGTCGGCGAAACCTGGAAGCCGTTCGACCGCCCCGCCGAAAACCCCGGTGCATCCCTCGACCGCAAGGCGGCCGAGGCTCAAATGGCCGCTTTCGGATAGCCCCATCGGCGGGGGCGACCCCGCCATCTCCTCTGCTCTCAGGCTGGCGCCTGCACGCGCCGGCCATTTGTCATGTCGAAATCAAGGGTTGGAGAAGCGCCTGTCGCGGCCCGTCCCGCTCGGCTGTCCTGCAGGAGCCGGGCGCCCATGAAACGGCTTTGCCGTCTTCCACGCTGTTGCAGCCGTTCCGGTGCATGGGCGCACCATCGGCCCCTGGCTTCGGACCTCCGTGACGGACCGCGACAGGCGCGGTCTTGAAAAAAAGGAGAAAGAAGTCGTGGTCAAGAAAACGGATAGCGATCGCATCGACATCTACACGCGGATCACCGACCGGATTGTTGAAGATCTCGAACAGGGTGTCCGCCCCTGGATCAAACCATGGAGCGCCGTCAATACCAGTGGTCGTACCAGCAGGCCAGTGCGCCACAACGGCCTGCCCTACTCGGGGATGAACGTGCTCCTGCTGTGGTCGGAGCAGATGTCGCGGGGTTTCGCTTCCCCGATGTGGATGACGTTCAAGCAGGCTGTGCGACGTGAAGGTCGCATGAAAGGAGTGACCCATGGGTCCATGAGTAGTGTTCAACTCTGTCGCCACTTTCCCCATGCGACGTCGGTAACGGCGTGGTGTGAAGCGGGAATGAAAGCCC
>NZ_JAHHZO010000038.1 GCF_018760785.1 Rhizobium sp. CSW-27 | reverse complement strand
TCGCCATGACCAGGAGCGGCTGTCGGCGGAATTTAAACCCGCGCTCCAGCATTTCCATGACGTCGCGGTTCGGATGCTCATGCACCTCATCGCAAAGCGCGCAGGATGGACGCGGACCCGATTGCGCACTGTCTGACGAGATCGGCTTGAAGAACCGCTTGTCGCCCTTGGTGCTGATGTAGGTCAGCTGCCAGACCGGATCGATGCCCGACGGCTTGATGCGCTTGGCCAGCTCCGGCGACTGGTCGCGCATGGCAACCGCGTCACGGAAGAGAACCTGCGCCTGGTCCTTTTTGGCTGCCGCCGCATAGACCTCGGCGCGCGGCTCGCCGTCTGCCACCATCATCGCAATGCCGATGCCGGCAAGCAGCGGCGACTTGCCGTTGCCCTTGCCCTCTTCGTCATAGAAGCGACGGAAGCGGCGAAGGCCGGTCTCGGCCCATTTCCAGCCAAACAGCGAGCCGACACGAAACGCCTGGCTCGGATGCAGCTTGAACGGCCGGCCCTCGAACTGGCCACCATTCAGGCGAAGCTTGTCATGGAACCACTTGATCCGTTTCTTGGCTTCATCGAGATCCCAGACCAGGCCGCGATCCGGCCCGTCACGCAGATCCAGCAGATGGCGCCGGCAGGTGTTTCGCACATGCGGTCCGGCAATGACTTTGCCGCGCAGCACGTCAGCCGCCCAGGCGGTGACCGGATCGTCTTCGTAGCTGATATCGGGGATCTCGACGTCAATCGAACCCTTCATTGTCTGTGAAGCTGAAGCCAAGTTGCCCGCCTGCCTGCAATCCGCGTTCCGCCGAGGGCGTCATGCCAAAATCGCTGGCAAGCGCCCGGATCTGCCGCCATGTCTCGTTAAGCTGCCCGACCTCCGGACGGCTCTTCTGCTGCTTGCCGTTGCGGGTTTCGGTCTCATAGGTTTCGCCATTGTCCTGGATATCGACGCGCAGCCGTTCATGGCGCTCGACCGTCCAGCACAGCTGTTCGAACATGAACACGTTCGTGTCGTTCAGCCGGTTCTTGCGCGGATCGCAAAGCGACGGCGACAGCCGGTCCCAGATCACAGAGACCGTAAACGGCAGGCCTTCCGGCTTCAGCTCGCGTGCCCGTTGAAGCGCGCGGGCCTCAAAATTTGCGCCGCGTCCCTCGTCTTCGGTGAGCGGCACGACGTTTTCGGTCGAAGGCTTTCGGCCCTTCATGGATGGATACCTCTAGAAAGCAGTGGCTTTTTGCCTCCAATTCCCGCTCCCTGCGAAGAAAGGGTGGGAGCCGGTGTGCGGCACAGAGGGCGTTTGACTTTTGACCCGCCCTCCCCCTCATCGGTTCGCCGGGTGGCGCGGGTCGATCGGCCAGCCATCGCTACCTGCCGCCGTCGAGAAGCCGCGATGTTCTTCCGCCTGCTTCGTCGCATCGTGATGGGGGGTACACAGCGACTGGAATGGCCCGCCCCAGAACTTTTGCGGATCGCCGTTGTGGCGCTCGACGTGGTCGCAGACGGTCGCGACCGTGATCTTGCCCTGCAGCCGGCACATGCGGCACAGCGGCTCGATCGTCAGCTGGTGCTTGCGGGTCTTTCGCCAGCGCGCCAGGCCATACCAGCCACGCCAGGCCCTTGCCTCGTCTGATCGTTGATCGCGCATAACCCTAAAACGAAAAAAGCGACCCCGAAGGATCGCCTTGTTCAATGTCGCTGGGCCTGATCTCAACAGATGTGATCTGGACATAGCTTGCGCACTGGCCCTGAAGCGGTCTCTCGAAGCTGAGAGTGTCAGGGTGGGGGCTGACCGGTGTACCGACCTCGGGAGGATTACTCCCCGCATGCTACTGCGTTTTCAGAGGCTCACTTCAGGATCATCAGCGTGTCCGTCTTCGCTTATAGTCATGACTGTTCGAGGATTGCAAGAGGCACGACCATCGCAACCGTGCGCCCCATCATCGAGAACTCGACAACCGCATCCCCGATCGTGCCCGACGGCGCCGTCACCACAGTGCCCTCGATCCCGCCAAACGGCCCCTCGGCAATCGTGACCTTCTGGCCCTTTCGAACCGCAATGCCTGGCCGATCGTAATCATAGCCGCCCTCTGCTGCCTTCTGCCGGTAGCGCTTGATGAACTCGGTGTTGATCGCAGCCGGCGCTTCCCAGCCACCCAGCACCCCAATCACATGCTCGATCGTGTTCAAGCCCGCCATTGCGGTCGCCGACGGCACGCAGCGCACCAGCGTGTAACCGATCAGCACCGGGATATCGGCGGGCGGTATGACACGGCCACGGCGGCGATATTCCGGACCTTTGCGCGTCGGCACCATCGCCTCGATATCCAGCGCCTCAAGCGCTGCCTCGACAGCCCTCTCCCGCCCCGTCATCACCCGAAGGCAGATCCAGCGGGCATGTTCGGGATAGACGGCGGCAATGCGTCGCCCGGCCATCCCGAGCCAGCGCTTGTGGCCGGCCTCGCGGTCGGCAATGCGCTGGAGTTTCACAAGCCCACTCTGCGAGACTTCGTTGCTGATATCGGTCCCCAGGGGATTGGCCTTAAACTGGATCATCGGAAAGGCCCTCGCGAATGGATGACAGAAAACTGGCAAGTGCTGCCTCGACGGCAACGCTCAAATCCTCGGCCTCGGCATCGACCGCGGGGAAGTAGACCCATTCCGGCGCATACTCGATGAACGGCCAGCCGCGGGCCTCATGCAGCGCCTTCCAGGCGGCAAACACCGCACTGTCGCGGTGGATCGGATGGAAGCCTGCCACATGCGGCAGAAGCGCGAGCGAGGTGGTAAACGGCTCGCGACGGCGGGCAAGATCGCGCATGGCGTTGACCAGCGGCCAGCCATTGTCGCGCCGCTTGTCGTGCATCAGCTGGTCACGGGAGATCATCCCCTTGGCAATCCGCGTCTCGTCAAAAGCCGTGATGTGGATCGGGCCTGTCGGGTCTTTCGACAGCGTCTCAAGCCGCGTTCCCATCCAGAGCTTCCCGCAGGGCTTTGCGACGCCATGGGTCTTTTCCGGCATGCCGAGCAGGTGTTCCGGCAGATCACGCCAATGGCGGTTCTTGAGATAAACCGCTGCCGCCATCAGGTCCGAAGGCTTGGCCCATCGCAGATAAGCCGGTGTGTGCTCGATGCATTCGCCGCGCTCTTCCGGTGAAAGGGCAAACCAGGCATTGCGGGCAAAACCCACATCGCCCTTCCGCCAGGTCGCAAACCACAGCGTGAACGCATGCTCGCTTCTCTTCCGATCAGCCCGTCGCAAAGCTCCCTCCTCCGCGACAGCGGTTGGGCTGGCGCTTGCGCCTGCCGTTGGAGAGTTATTTGGAATGTTAGTTGGAAGTATCTTATCTTGGTGGAGCTCCTCCACCACCTTCAGGTCGTCATTTCCACCACCTTCGCGAACCAGTTCCACCACCTTTTCCCGGCAAGGCGGTGGAGCTGCTCCACCACCTTCAAGGGTCCGGCAGGTGTTCGAACGTGGTGGAACTCCTCCACCACCTTCATGGCCGTCACAAGGTGCCGGCTCGCCCGTGAGGTCACGACCAGGCCAGCGCGCGACATACTCGTTGCGCTTCCATTTCTGGCCGCGAAAGCCGTGCTGGCCGACTTCGATCCAGCCGGCGCCTTCGGCGATCTCCAGGTGCTTCAGCACGGTTTTCTTGTCGAGGCCCGTCAGTTCCACAAGCTCGGAGATCGGCGGGTAGCAGGAGCCACCCGTCGCATCCATCTTGAGGCCGAGCGTGTGCAGCACCAGCCGCGTGATCGGCGGCAGGCCCGACTTGCCCACCGCATGCCGCCATGACCATGCGCGCGAAGTTGCGCCGTGATCCGGTTCCATCACCGCACGCCTCCGTTCTCGGCCTTGCCGACAAGATAAGCCCGCGCCGTCTCGACGCCCGACATGATCGCCGCCGGCAATTCGCCATTCGCCATCCGCGTCGCGTTGATCGCCGCAAACTCCACGTCCAGCGCATCGACGCCGCGCGCAAACTGTGCCGCCGCCAAAATCCGGCGGATGCTGCAGTAGTCACGAAACAGGATGCCCTTCGGCGCCCGCAACAGCCAGCCGGCCCGTTCGGCATCCGTTCGGCAATCCATCAGGATTTCCAGGATCGGCGTGATATCGCTCATCGGCCGATCTCCCGCTCCACCTTGCGCGCCAGCGCCCGATAGGCGTCCATCTGCCTGGTGAGCTCCGCATGCGCCTGCCGTTGGGCCACTGTCGCCTGCTCGGCCGCCGCGCATGTTTCGGCAAAGGCCCGGAAGGACTTTTCCAGATGTTCGGTTTCGCCGATAAACTGGTCATAGAGCGGGTTGGAACCGGCCGGCCCAAAGAACTGGTCACGCACCTGCACCACCCAATCACGCGGCACGCCCAGATCCCTGGCAACCGCTGCATCCGTCCACGGCGCCTTGTACGCCTCGCGGCCATAGACCTCATCGAGCTTGTCATTGATGATGCGGCGATCCTCGCGGCCCATCTCGCGCGGTTTATCGGCCATCGGCGCGGTGTTTGTCATGGTCTTTGGTCCCTTGCGTTTGGCAGGCGTCGAATGCTTGCGGCAGAAATCCGTCTCCGGATCACCGCCGACCACCCAGCCCTTGTTTTGGAAATGCTGAACCGCCTCGATGGGCGCATCGGTGTTGACCCCGGTCGCAACCGGGAAATAGGCAAGGCCACCGCAGTGAGCGCAGGTGATGCGCATCGCCTTGGTGGCCTGATTGGTGCCGAAGGGAATGGAAACTTGCGGGAAAATGCGGATACTCATCGGCACCCCCGCTGCACCCAGGTCTCAAAATCAGCCCGCAGCCGGATGAAGGCGCCTTGCGCTTGCCCTTGGGTGTTGAGCTGGCTTTTGCTGGTGATGCCGAGGAGCCCCTTCAGCACCGTGTCGGCGTGTTCATTCGTGTGAATGACCCGGCTTGCGTCCTTGCGCTCCAGGAAGCGGTGGAACTCGGGCTTTGCCAGCAGCATCGCGGCATTGGCGGCAAAGTCGCCGGCCTTCAGCTTGCGTGGTGCGGGCTTGGTCTGGCGCTGCAGTTCGTTGAACGCGATGACGGCGCGCTGGCGGAGCGCCAGGAACAGCACGACATTTTCCAGGGCGCCGCTGATCAGTTCGATTTCGTCGGCAAGCGCCCCGTCGTGGATCGTGCAGAGCTTGGCATCCTCCCCGGTCGAGCGCCTGGTCGTGATGTGAACCTCGCCCGCCTCGGCCGTGAGCGACCACTGGTCACGCCCGCAGCGCTCGGCAATGTCGATGAGGCGCGCCAGCCGTGTCCGCTCCTGGTCGCGGCCGGTTTGTGCAGGCTGTGACGAAGCAACCCGGATCATCGGCCGGCTCCGACCACGCTCAAGCCGAGTTTCTGGCCGCCGCGTGCCTTCACCCCGGCAAGTGCCTTGCGCAGTTCCGCAAGGCCCGCCTCAAGCTCGGCCGCATCGCGGTCCATCTTGGTCGCCTCGGCCGGCGTCACCACCATGTCCGAGATCGCAACCGCCCCGCCCGAGATCAGGTCGCCGGCCTTGCGCACCATGTCGGAATAGGCCGCGACCACGCATTGCTCGACCACCCGCTCGCTCTCAGGGTCCGACAACCGCCTTCCGTTCAGCTCCGCCATGGCAGACGTCACCACCGGCACGCCGCACTCGCTTTCCAGCGCATAGACCGCATGAAGCGGCATCAGCTCCGGGTCGGTGGCGTTGTTCATCCGCCCGATATGGCTCTTCGAAATCGACGACACCTGTGCCGCCCGCTCAATCCCGCCAACCAGCCGGATCAGATCCCGTTGTGCCGCCTTGATGCGGTGAAACCATGCGTTTGAAATCATGAGACAAAACCTTTCCCGCGCCGGGAATGACCCAGCGCTTTTCCCGTGGTGGGAAGTGACGAAAATTGTGAGATTGAAGCGGCTACGAC
>NZ_JAHHZO010000037.1:2500-5965 GCF_018760785.1 Rhizobium sp. CSW-27 | reverse complement strand
TGGTTGCGGGGGCAGGATTTGAACCTGCGGCCTTCAGGTTATGAGCCTGACGAGCTACCGGGCTGCTCCACCCCGCGTTATTTTCGACCGGGTTAGTGCCCGGGAGCGATGTCAGGCGTAGCCTGATGAGGTGAGACCGTCAAGAGATCGATCCAGTGGATCGATCTTAGGTCGAACGGGCTGCTCCACCCCGCGTTATTTTGATCGGCGTTTGTTTTTGCCGCGTGAAGCGACCCATTGATGTGTGTGTTGGGTCGATTTCATTGTTTTGAGAAGATTTTGTATTGCCTTTAGCAGACCTGGCAGCGACCTACTCTCCCGCGTCTTGAGACGAAGTACCATTGGCGCAGGGGCGTTTCACGGCCGTGTTCGGAATGGGAACGGGTGCGGCCGCCCCGCCATGACCACCAGGTCAGCTAAGGGCAATGTATCCGGCGCGGTTTTGGCGCCGGAGATTGTTGAGAAGCTGGATTTTGAGCGAATAGGGAGTAGCGAATAGCGAATAGGTTTCGCTTTTTCATCTCTGTTATCGCTGGATTTGAACACGTCTTTGGCTTGAAGAGCGTTTCAGGATGTTGCGATGTCAATTCGCTACATCCTATTCGCTATTCGCTCATCTGTGATGAGCATAGTCAATGGGAACGATGAAGTCGATCGGGCTATTAGTAAGGCTAAGCTTCATGCATTGCTGCACGTCCACACGCCTCCTATCAACGTGGTCGTCTTCCACGGCCCTGATAGGGAACACTCGTTTTCAGGTGGGTTTCCCGCTTAGATGCCTTCAGCGGTTATCCCTTCCATATATAGCTACCCTGCTATGCCGCTGGCGCGACAACAGGTCCACCAGAGATATGTCCATCCCGGTCCTCTCGTACTAGGGACAGATCCTGTCAATATTCCTACACCCACGGCAGATAGGGACCGAACTGTCTCACGACGTTCTGAACCCAGCTCACGTACCGCTTTAATTGGCGAACAGCCAAACCCTTGGGACCTGCTCCAGCCCCAGGATGCGATGAGCCGACATCGAGGTGCCAAACAACCCCGTCGATATGGACTCTTGGGGGTCATCAGCCTGTTATCCCCGGCGTACCTTTTATCCGTTGAGCGATGGCCCTTCCACGCGGGACCACCGGATCACTATGACCGACTTTCGTCTCTGCTCGACTTGTCAGTCTCGCAGTCAGGCGGGCTTATGCCATTGCACTCGACGAGCGATTTCCGACCGCTCTGAGCCCACCATCGCGCGCCTCCGTTACTCTTTCGGAGGCGACCGCCCCAGTCAAACTACCCACCATACACTGTCCCGGATCCGGATGACGGACCGCGGTTAGACATCCATGACGATAAGGGTGGTATTTCAAGGATGGCTCCACGCAAACTGGCGTCCGCGCTTCAAAGCCTACCACCTATCCTACACATGCCGACACGAATGCCAGTGTAAAGCTATAGTAAAGGTGCACGGGGTCTTTCCGTCTGACCGCAGGAACCCCGCATCTTCACGGGGAATTCAATTTCACTGAGTCTATGTTGGAGACAGCGGGGAAGTCGTTACGCCATTCGTGCAGGTCGGAACTTACCCGACAAGGAATTTCGCTACCTTAGGACCGTTATAGTTACGGCCGCCGTTTACTGGGGCTTCGATTCAAAGCTTGCACCTCTCCTCTTAACCTTCCAGCACCGGGCAGGCGTCAGACCCTATACGTCGTCTTACAGACTTCGCAGAGCCCTGTGTTTTTGATAAACAGTCGCTACCCCCTGGTCTGTGCCACCTCCAAACACTTGCGTATCTGGAGGTCACGCTTCTTCCGAAGTTACGCGTGCAATTTGCCGAGTTCCTTCAACATAGTTCTCTCAAGCGCCTTGGTATACTCTACCTGACCACCTGTGTCGGTTTCGGGTACGGTCTATACGGTGGAGCTATTTCCTGGAACCGGCTCACTGCCCACCCAATCCAATAAGGATGAACAGTTTTCCCGATCCGTCACTACCACCAGGCCCACGAATATTAACGTGGTTCCCATCGACTACGCGTGTCCGCCTCGTCTTAGGGGCCGGCTAACCCTGCTCAGATTAACTTTAAGCAGGAACCCTTGGTCTTTCGGCGAGGGGGTCTCTCACCCCCTTTATCGTTACTCATGTCAACATTCGCACTTCCGATACCTCCAGAGGCCCTCACGGGTCCTCCTTCACAGGCCTACGGAACGCTCCGCTACCACTCCTCTTGCGAGGAATCCTCAGCTTCGGTGCATGGCTTTAGCCCCGTTACATTTTCGGCGCAAAGACCCTTATTTAGACCAGTGAGCTGTTACGCTTTCTTTAAATGATGGCTGCTTCTAAGCCAACATCCTGGTTGTTTTGGGATCCTCACATCCTTTCCCACTTAGCCATGACTTGGGGACCTTAGCTGGAGGTCAGGGTTGTTGCCCTTTTCACGACGGACGTTAGCACCCGCCGTGTGTCTGCCGACTAGTACTCCCAGGTATTCGGAGTTTGGTTAGGATCAGTAAGACGGTGAGTCCCCATAGCCCATCCAGTGCTCTACCCCCTGGGGTATTCGGTCGACGCTCTACCTAAATAGATTTCGCGGAGAACCAGCTATCTCCGAGTTTGATTGGCCTTTCACCCCTAGCCACAAGTCATCCCAATCTATTGCAACAGATGCGGGTTCGGCCCTCCAGTTGGTGTTACCCAACCTTCAGCCTGCTCATGGCTAGATCACTCGGTTTCGGGTCTAATGCGTCGAACTGAACGCCCTGTTCAGACTCGCTTTCGCTGCGCCTACACCTACCGGCTTAAGCTTGCTCGACACACTAAGTCGTTGACCCATTATACAAAAGGTACGCCGTCAGGCTCTCGCCCTCCGACTGCTTGTAGGCATCCGGTTTCAGGTTCTATTTCACTCCCCTCGTCGGGGTGCTTTTCACCTTTCCCTCACGGTACTTGTTCGCTATCGGTCATGCACGAGTACTTAGGCTTGGAGCGTGGTCGCCCCATGTTCAGACAGGATTTCACGTGTCCCGCCCTACTCAAGGACAATGCGCATTTTACGTGTACGGGGCTATCACCCGCTACGGCCGAACTTTCCAGATCGTTCCACTTCAGCTCACATTGCCACTGGCCTGGTCCGCGTTCGCTCGCCACTACTTGCGGAGTCTCGGTTGATGTCCTTTCCTGCAGGTACTTAGATGTTTCAGTTCCCTGCGTTCGCTTCTAACCCCTATGTATTCAAGGTTAGATACCTTATTTGCGATACTTGGAAACCAAGCGCGTCTTCGACGCGGCGAATAGTTGTCAGCCAATAGCGAACAGGGCTTTTGACCAACTATTCGCTACTCACCATTCGCTATTCGCACGTGCCAACGGCACGCCTGATTTCCCAAGTATCTTAAGGTGGGTTGCCCCATTCGGAGATCCATGGATCAAAGCTCATTCGCAGCTCCCCACGGCTTATCGCAGCGTATC
>NZ_JAHHZO010000036.1 GCF_018760785.1 Rhizobium sp. CSW-27 | reverse complement strand
GCCGCCTTGATGCGGTGAAACCATGCGTTTGAAATCATGAGACAAAACCTTTCCCGCGCCGGGAATGACCCAGCGCTTTTCCCGTGGTGGGAAGTGACGAAAATTGTGAGATTGAAGCGGCTACGACACCGAAGGAGGCCCGCATGGAAAATGAAAGATACCCGCGCCGGGAAAGACCAGGTCAATCGCACCGGCGCGGGTCGCAGCAGGCCGGGAGGAGTGGGCGCGCGAAGGAGATGATGGGGGAGCGGTCATTCGGGGGGCTCTTTCGCCCCGTAAACATCCGGTCGGAGATCATGTCTCGAGATCCCGGTGATCCGCTCGAATTCGAGCGCGCGTGCTGCCGGTACGCGAGCCCAGCGATAAAGCGACGTGTGCTTGATCCCCAGCTCACGAGCGAGGGACACCACACCACCGGCCTGCTCGGCCCCTTTGCGAACGATTTCAATCATGGTTGCAAAGGTAGTTTAAACCTACATTTTATGTCAAGCGTATTGGTAGGTGCATTTTGGTAGGCATTGGCTACAACAGGTGTATGAAAACACTTGGGGAAAGAATCCGTTACGCGCGCAAGGCGCGGGGACTCGTGCAGCAGCAGGTGGCCTCCCACCTCGGCATAGCGCGCGTGAACATCACCCAGTGGGAAGCGGACCAGACAAAGCCCGAAGCCAAACGACTGCCGGAGCTTGCAACGCTTTTAGGCGTAACGGAGAGCTGGCTACTCAGCAGATCCGGGGAAGATCCACAGCCCACCAAAGCGGGCAAGCAGGCCGACAAATCCGTTAGCCGGATCATTCCAGGCCAACAGCTTATCAGCCCTGAAAAGATGCCTGTATATGCCGCCGCACAAGGCGGAGACGGACACGTTATTGTATCGTTTGATGCTGTGGATTACGTGAAGCGGCCGGCAGAGTTGGAAAGCGTCCGTGGCGGATACGGCCTGCTTGTGGCAGGCGATTCGATGGTCCCCGCATTCCGGGGAGGCGACATGGCGCTGGTGAACCCTCACCTTCCGCCGTCTCGAGAAAAGAACGTTATCCTCTACCATACCCCGCCTCATGGCGGGGATGTTGAAGCGATCATCAAGCAGCTTAACGGCTGGAATGACCGCGAATGGCACCTGCAGCAATGGAATCCATTCAAGGAATTCACTGAGTTTCGGCAGGAATGGCCGATCTGCCATCGCGTAGTCGGTCGTTACGACGCCCGCTAGTCAGCGGCCATCTCCAAAAGCTCAGCAGGCACGTCGCCGTACTTTGCGACAACAACGGCATCGTCCCATTCACCGGTGCTCGGATCACCGACGCGAGAAAACGCCACCACGCTGGCGCTCGTTTTCGCCATCCTCTCGGCCAGGATCTTGCAGTGATTGAGATCGCGAGCCTGCCTCGCATGATCAGGGATAAGCACACCCTTGTTGCCCTGCTGGAACGTCTGAACGACAAAGTACGTAGCCATAACAATCTCCTTGTTCTTGATGCGTTCTCATATACCATTCATCTGAATGGAGAAGTCCAGCATTTTATAGGGTAGGCTTTACCTACATATTATTATTGACATAGCAGGTAGGAATTAGCTACCTTGAGCAGCGATCCCTGGAATGGGCAATCGCACTCCCAGCCAGGAACGGTTCGGAGAAGCTAGCGTAGCGGTGGTAATCAGGACCTGCTGCCGTCATCGCCGAGGTCTACTTCCGTGAGCGCGATCTGAATGAGTACCGAAAACACATACTCGACTTGCCCCCTACCCCAGCACCCCCACCATATGTGGAGGTCCGCTCTGATGACTAATGCGGCTTTCGGGGAACATCTTCTTAATACAGGTTCAGAACCCGAGGGGCTGCCTCGAGAGGTGACGGTCGAATTCGGATCGTTCCCCCTTGAAGTACAAGGCCGACAACGTGTCGGCGAGGCTTTGCCAATTCGGAAACTCTCGACCTTCATCCTCGATCGGCAGACCATTTGGCGGAGAAACAAGGCGGTACTTGTTGCTAGCCGTTCCTGCATGCTTGTGGTCAAGCAGCAGCCCTTGAAGGTTGATTACATATCCGCTCTCTCCAAGAGCAAGCGCAATAGTTTCGTTCAAGCGCATTACGTCAATCTCCTTTCTATATTTGCATTGACTAAGTACATATAGCTGAAATCCGCCCACAATGTTACAAATCGCCTGGAAGAAATTTTCCGGGTTCCCTCTGCCGCCACGGAGAGCCAGCCATGACCAAGGCAGAACTGCGCCGCAAATATCGCCAGTGGGCTGCGGAAGAGATCGAGGCCATCGAGCTTATCGAGGCTGTCGGAAAGTATCTCGGTTCCCCATCACCGCAATCGAATCTGGATATCAACGATTGAACTGCATGATGAAAATGAAGCCTTCTTCATCTTTAGTCGCCGACAAGGTGAGCTCGCCGGCAACAAGAACTGACTTAGCGAGGGCACCAGCCAGCAGCACTTGCAGAACTTCGTCAGGATCGTCGCCTGCCCCTCTCATCAGGTATACGGCCAGAGCTCCAAATTCAGTAGTGTCGCACTGTTCTAAGGGGCAGTGTAGAGCAACTGCGGTGATGTTCTCATCCGCGCCAGAAGCGAACGCTGCAACTTCGGCTGTCTGTAGAAGGACGTATCGGCAGACGCGACCTTCCTCACCGGTCGATCGGCATTCGCGGTTGGAAAAATCAGTTTCAGACCAGCCCCGCGCGCTGAATGTCGGCAGCGCGTCGTATCTGTGCGCCGAAAGGGAAGAATCTGCTGCAATAGCGGCAGGGGAGAAGAGAGAAAAAAACCAACATATAGCAAAGCGCCACGCAGAAATCATCGATCGGCTCCCACTTCCCCAGATTTCACTGAGGTGTAGCAGCTTCGATTCGGAGCGCAACTGGGCCCCACCGCTCCAAACGAGAGCGCGGCTCTTGCAATTCGATCCCACCGACGTCGTCATGATGGAGGCCAAGCCATGACAGCAACCCAGCAGCCAAACTTCTCGACGGCCTTCCTGCTGTTTGCGCAGTATGGCGGCAAGGCCATTGTTCCAGTGGATGAGGTCTGCCGTGACTACTTCAGCCACCTGTCACCCGAGAAGTTTTTGCGCAAGGTTTCAGCTGGCGAAATTGCCATTCCGGTCGTGCGCTCTGATATTTCGCAGAAATGCCAGAAAGGCGTTTATTTACAAGATCTTGCTGATTATCTCGACGCCCGTCGTGCCGCTGCGCTCAAGGAACATCAGCAGCTTCATCGTGCGTGAAGCTGCTACATTTTTGCTACCTGAATGAAATTATCCTATATTTTCAATGCAAAGTGTCCAGTCGATCATGGGTGCGACGGCGAAGACGGGAGCGTTGAAATACTTGGCATTTTGTTGTTGTACGGACACTTACGTCTCTTTCTTCACCGTCTCGTTTGCGCACGTCCGGCGCCATTTCCGCCGATTTCGGCACTGGATTTGGTACAATGCACCAAATCAGGGGCCGGTCACGGGCACGATGAGCGCGCAAGCGCAAGGATGGCAGCATCGCCCCTACCGGCGCGAGTGCGGTTGATGCTGTATGGCGTGACTTATCACGAGACCGAGACCTTTGACAGACATCCTGCGGCTAGCGTCTGGATTTCAAAACGCGAACGGGAGCTCTCCAGACGAGGGGCAGTCGCCAAATCTAGAAATGATGATCCAACGACATTGGCCAAGGTCATCGATCGCTACGTCGAGGAAAGCGTCAAAGGGGTTGGTCGCACCAAAGCGCAGGTGTTGAAAGCCATCAAGGAATACGACATCGCCAATATGCCCTGCTCTTCGATCAAATCGAAAGACATCGTTGAATTCCTGCAGTCACTCACGGCAAAGCGACAGACCGTCGGAAACTACGCCAGCCATCTCGCTGCAATCTTCGCGATCGCGCGGCCGATGTGGGGCTATCGGCTCGACGAGCAGGAGATGAAGGACGCTGTCAAGGTTGGCCGCCGAATGGGTATCATAACCCGGTCAGCGCAACGCGACCGTCGACCGACTTTGGATGAGCTCGATCGGCTCATCGGCCATTTCATTGAACGGCGGAAGAAAGCCCCCCAGGCAATGCCAATGCACAAAGTCATCGCTTTCGCGCTATTTTCGACCCGTCGCCAGGAAGAAATTACGCGGATCAGATGGAAAGACTTCCAGAGAGAGCACAAACGCGTCCTTGTGCGCGATATGAAGCACCCTGGAGAAAAGATCGGCAATCACACCTGGGTCGACCTTCCCGATCAGGCGATCCAGATCATCGGCAGCATGCCAAAGAGCGAGGCAGAGATCTTCCCCTACTCCACCGACGCCATCTCCGCGAATTTCACGCGAGCCTGCAAATTGTTGGACATCGACGATCTCAGCTTTCACGACCTGCGGCACGAAGGCATTTCACGCCTATTTGAGATGGGCTGGAATATCCCCCATGTGGCTGCAGTCAGCGGGCACCGTTCATGGATCAGCCTCAAGCGATATACGCATATCCGTGAAACCGGCGACAAGTATGCTGACTGGGATGGGCTCAAGATGGCGATCGAGACCAAATAGAGAACTTGCCATATCCTTGGCAGATCACATTGGCGACGCTTCGCATCAGGCAATGGTAGACACCAGGCCGCTCATTTGCCCCTGTTCGCGGCTACAACGTATCCATCCGGCGAAGCTTGCAATTACCCATAAGTAGCTGACCCGTTTGGAAAAACTTTCGCTGAAATCTTGAATCGAAAGAATCACTTGTGATTCTGTCAACGGCGGAGTAAAAACCGGCCATGCGGCGGCGCAAAAGTCGGCCACTGTGGTGCGCGCATGAGACCGCCGGGAGGGCGTAGCCCGAGCGGTGGTCTCATGCGCGCGTTGCGATTTTTTTGAAGGGTTTCAGCCGGCCTTTCGGGCGCGGCTTTGGGCGAGACGATAGCTATCGCCGTTCATTTCAAGGATGTTGACGTGGTGGGTGATTCGATCGAGCAGCGCGCCGGTCAGGCGCTCTGACCCCAGAGTTTCCGTCCATTCGTCAAACGGAAGATTGCTGGTGATCAGAGTGGCGCCCCGTTCGTAGCGTTGCGAGATCAACTCGAACAGCAATTCCGCCCCGGTCTTTGACAGCGGCACAAAGCCCAGTTCATCGATGATCAGCAGCTTGTAGGCGGCCATCTGTTTCTGGAAGCGGATGAGACGGCGTTCGTCACGCGCCTCCATCATCTCGCTGACCAGAGCGGCGGCTGTGGTGAAACCGACGGACAGACCCTTCTGGCATGCGGCCAAGCCGAGGCCGAGGGCCACATGGGTCTTGCCCGTTCCGCTAGGACCGAGCGCAATGACGTTCTCGCGACGCTCGATCCATTCGCAACGGGCCAGGTCCAACACCTGCATCTTGTTGAGCTTGGGAATGGCGGCGAAGTCGAAGCTGTCCAGGCTTTTGACGACCGGGAACCTGGCCGCCTTGATGCGACGCTCGACCTTGCGGCGATCCCGCTCGATCATCTCCCGCTCGGCAAGCCGGAAGAGGTATCCGACATGATCAATGCTTTCGGTGGCGCATAGCCGGGCCAGCTTCTGGTGCTCACGCTGGAACGTCGGCAGCTTCAGGACTTTGAGATAGTGCGCGAGAAGGATCTCGGGTGCTTCTGTGCTCATGCCGCTTCTCCAGCATCCGATGACAGCAGGCGCATGTAGGCCTTCGCCGAGGTCGTCTCGACCGTCGCCCGTGGCAGGTAGGGATAGATGGACAGGTCCAGTCGCGGCGGTCGGCGTTCCACCCGGCACAGGATGAGGTGTTTGACCGCATCGAAGCCGATCGCGCCGAGCTGCATCGCCTGCTTGACGGCCGCATGCAGATCGGCGAGCTCGAAGCTTTCCAGCAGGCGCAGGACCTGCACGTACTCCCGCCGGCCATGCTTGGCCATACGAGCTTCCATCAAACGTGAGCGCAACGAATGGCCCACGGCTTTTGTGATTGACGGATAGGTTTCTGGCTTTCGGTCAGAACCTCTGCTTTGCCCGCTTCGGCATAAAGTAGGTTCGGATTTTGACGAGTGCTTCGGCGACGT
>NZ_JAHHZO010000035.1 GCF_018760785.1 Rhizobium sp. CSW-27 | reverse complement strand
GGGCTTTCATTCCCGCTTCACACCACGCCGTTACCGACGTCGCATGGGGAAAGTGGCGACAGAGTTGAACACTACTCATGGACCCATGGGTCACTCCTTTCATGCGACCTTCACGTCGCACAGCCTGTTTGAATGTCATCCACATCGAGGAGCAGAAGCCGCGCGACAGCTGCTCCGACCACAGTAGGAGCACGTTCATGCCGGAATAGGGCAGGCCGTTGTGGCGTACCGGCCGGGTGATACGACCACCGGTATTGGCGGCGCTCCATGGTTTGATCCAGGGGCGTACGCCCTGTTCGAGATCTTCAACGATCCTGTCGGTGATGCGCGTATAGATGTCGATACGATTGTTATCCGTTCTCCTGACCATAACTTCCTTTTCCTTTTCTCGAGACCGCGTCTGTCGCGGTCCGTCACGGAGGTCCGAAGTCAGGGGCCGATAGTGTGCCCATGCACCGGAACGGCCGCAACAGCGTGGAGGACGGCAAAGCCGTTGCATGGGCGCCTGGCCCCTGCAGGACCGCCGACCGGGACGGGCCGCGACAGGCGCGTCTCCAGCTTTTCCTCTCAACACGAAAAATGGCCGGCACCTGCAGGCGCCAGCCTCTGATTTAAAGAAGCGGCGGAGTTGCCCCCGCCAGGGTGTCAACCGAGAGCCGCCATTTGGGCCTCGGCCGCCTTGCGGTCGAGCGATGCCCCGGGGTTCTCGACCGGCCGGTCGAAGGGCTTCCAGGTCTCGCCGACGACCTGTTCGTAGGCGGCCACCGCACCTTCTGCCGCCATCCGCAGTGCGTGGGATTGGACGCCCATGTCGGCTGCAAACTCCCGCTTGCGCTGGGCGCCACTGTCATAGCCGACGGGCCCGTCGAGATCCTCGTCGCGGGCATCGTTCGATGCTTTGGCCGTTGCGTCGCGCGCCTCGGTGACGGCCCTGCTGTAGAACTGTCCAGCGCCATGTGCCGATCCGACGAAGGCCCCGACGATCCGTTGCAGATGGATCTGCATGGCCTTTTCGCCCAAGCCCTCGGAAAGGCTTTCGGCGGTCTCGACGATCAGCCGCTCATGCAGGCTGCGGATGCCATCGCTGTCGACGATGGCCGTGCCGAAGCTTTCGGCGATCTTGTGCGCCTGGATGGTGTCGGGGCAGGAGAGGCGGACCATTTCGAGGGTTGTCCCGCGACGGGATTGCGCCGATCGGGCGGTGGAGCGATTGGGGGTGGCGGGCTTGGCCATGTCTTTTCCTTCCGTGGCTGCCGAAGTGGTTCCGGCCCGTGCCGGTCTGCCCTTCGATGCGGACGACCAGAACCGGCAAAGGACGGGCGGCTTCACAGGTCCGATCCGACTGGGCCAGCAGGGCAGGGTTGCGGGCCAGCAGGTTTTGACCTGCTTGGGACCGCGGGCTTGTCCTCGCGCAGTGAGGTTGGATCGGCCGCTCCGCGGCGCGCAAGCGGCCTTGAAACGACCGGCCGCCGGTTCAGACCGCAGCGAACAGAAGGGCAGTCCGGCACGGGTCAGATGTCAGACGCACGCCGACGAGGGACGACATGGCCAGGCCCGCCACCCTGGGAGATGTCGTGGCCGCAAGATGACCAGATGCCGCCCATTGCACAGCCCCCGTTAGAGGTCCACCTATTCCGCAACCGACGAGATGGGCGCATCACCGCAATGCTCGAGCATATCGATGATCTGCTCCTGCTCTGCCAGCCTTGATGCGAGCGTGTCGAGTTCGCGCCACCGTTCGAAGGCCAGGCGGTCGGCAAGCTCCTGATGGTAGAGACGGGGACCGGACCGGCGGCGCACCCGGCTCCGGACCTCCACTGTGATCGTCTGCCGTCCTGCGCGCGCTGCTATCTGCCGGGTCAGGCAATCGAGATGCCGCTGGGTTTCACGCCTTGCGCCGATTGCCCTCGCCAATGGTTTTGCAAAGAGCACGTCGTTCATGATCCATCTCCCCGGCTTCGCCAGCCGATGAAGGAGGACGGCCCCTGATACTCAGCATGACGGACGGGATCGATGACAAAGCCGAACCGGCTGCGCCCGGCATACTCGTCGCTCGGAACAAGGAAGCGACGCTCATCGTTGTCTGCTCGCCTGTTCCCGCCGACGACCGCCACGACCTCGGTCATGCCGGGGTTCCGATCGGAAAAGATTGCAGATATGACGACATGATCTGCCGCATGGCGCTCATCAAACGCGCGGCGATCCTTGGACCAGCTTTCGCCCTCGGCCAGCTTGCAGCAATGGATCGCCTCCCAGGCATCCGGTCAGGTATTGCGGATGGTCTTTTCGGCCATCGATCGCTCGTAGCCGGTGAACAGCTCTGGAAAGCTGTTGGCCACGATCGCCCATTCGTTATCCTCTTCATACCACGGAGAGTGCTTCCGCAGTAGCGGATGGATTCTGGCATTGCGATCGGCAGAGAGATGAAAGCCGCCATGGCCGGCCGTGCTATGGGCGACGACGCCCTCGGCATAGATGACTGCGATCTGCGAGCCGCCCCATGGCGTGCTCGCCGACATGCGCGTCTGCACGCGGTTCAGCGCAGCGAGATCACGCTTATGCCGGGCCGTCTCGGCAACGCACGTTCGAAACTCGGCCTCGTCGGCCAGCCGGCCGTCGTGCCCGATGAAATCGTCGCGCGTCAGCTCAGCGAGCGGCCGGCGAACGAAGACTGCACTCGCAAGGAATGCGAAGCCGCTCGGCGACGTGACCATGGCAAGGACGGTGTCATCGATGCGTGCGATGGGCATGCCGTCCGCGCTTGTAGCAAACTCCACCCCCGAAAGATCGGGGGTGGAGTTTGCCTTGTTCGACTGGAGGCGGGCGGTCATGCTGCTGCCCTATGATCGAAATCCTGGTCGTGGCCATCTTCAGCCTCGGCGTCGGTGTCGCGCGGATCATCCTGATCCGCCTCCTCTTCGACCCTCGCCTCCTGCTCTTCACCGGGATCGCCGGCATCACCGTCGTCGTCCTGGGAGCCTCTGCCGCTGATATCAGTGGCAACACCTGCACGGATCCAGTCGAGTAGTTCGTCGGCTGGCGGCGCGAAGCGACCGGACGGATGGACGAAGTGCTCGCTCGCAAAATGCTCGACGAGCGCTGCGCGTGTTTCGCGCACCTTGGGCCGGGGCTGGACCGAGGCCTCGGCGCAAGACGCTTCCAGCGCCTGGCGCGACAGGCACAAGAGAAAATCTTCCGAGCCCATGTTCGGCAGGAATTCGTCGGCGCCGATCGCATCGCCGGCGATGCGCGCGATCATGCCGCTGTTCGACATGCCACGGCGGCATGAGAGCACATCGATCAGGACCGAGCGGACGGCGACCCGGAGCGTGTCCAGATCGAAGGCGAGCTTGCCGTTCTCGTCGAACAGGCCGACTGCATGGCGCGAGAAGCGCTTGCCACCATAGAAGGTCCCGTCCGCACCGGAGTCGACGCGGACATTCTGTCCGGCGAAGGCCAGCACCATCAACGCCATCAGCATGTCGTCCTCGATCGGCGCGCGACCGAGCGCATCGTGGAGCGCATCCGTGCGATAGTCGCCGATCATCTCGTGACCCTTCTGCGTCACATCGGGCCGTGCCTTGGGCGACGCGGTCGCGTCGGCATCAGCGCCACCAGCGACCACTCCATCGACGCCCGCGCCCTTCGGCTTCGCTGTCTCCGGCATGCGGTAATGGACGGTCTGCACCTTGCCATCGCGGTCGAGATACATCGCAACGTGGTCAGCTTTGGACGGCTTGCCGTAGACCTGAGAAGCCTTCTTCGGTAGTTCCGGCTGGCCCCAGCTGTTGACGTCGACGATCCCGCCCTTCTTCGGCAGGTTGCTCGTCATCCACTCATGCTGCGCACCGAGGAAGCCTTCGACATTCGTGGTATAGCGGCCATCCTGGTCGGCCGGCGCGAAGAGATCCTCGACCCATTCGATGCCGTAGGCCTGAGCGAGATCATCGCCAAAGCTCGCATCCTTGGCATACATGCGCTTCCTGGTCAGCGCATTGGCAACCTGCCACCAGGACGCGGTGTCACCCTTCTTAGGCTTGTGGGCTTTCCATACCTCCTTCTGGTCGACCTGGCCGGAGGCCGCGATGACCCGCAACTGCTGCTCGGACGGCATGTCACCCAGCGACATCTGTTCCAACATGGCCGGAAGCACATTGGCGAGAAGGCGCAGCTTGCGGATCTGGCGGACGGGGAGGGCGAGAGCGACGGCGATCGCTTCCTCCGTCCAACCGAGAGCAACAAGCCGTTCGATGCCGCGCCACTGATCGACGGGATTGAGAGGTTCACGGACGGAGTTTTCGACCATGGAACGCATCGCACCATTATCGTTGGCAGCGTCTGCCACGAGGATCTCGATTTCTTCGAGACCTGCGGCAATCGCGAGCCGGACGCGACGATGACCGGCGTCGATGATATAGCCGTTGCCACCGTCGGCTTCCGGCGCGACGACAGGCGGTTGGACGATGCCGACGGCCTTGATCGTGGCCAGCATCAGCGCGTCTGCCTGCGGCGACGACTTCGACTGGCGCATCCGGTCGGGATTTTCCTTCAGGGCGCGCGGGTCAACTTTGATGATCTGCATGGGATCTGTCCTTTCAAGAGCGTTCCGGGCCGGCGCCTTGCCAGCCCTTCCTGTCTTCATTTTTCTCGAAGACACCTCCCGGACCGCCGAGCGGTCGGACTGACGCAACCGCAACCGAGCATCCCTGCCGCGAAGAACAAGCGGGGCTTTTGGGCCCTGCGAAGGTCGAGTGGCCGGGATGGCGCAGGTGGCGGTTGAGCGACAGCGGCGGCAGGAGAACAGATCGGCGACCAGTTCCTTCCTCCTCCTGCTCTTCCGCTTCTCTGTTGAAAGATCGGCGCGCGCACCCCGCGGCCAAAGCAGCACGTGAAAACCTCGGCTAGAAACAGAAACGCAAAAAGGGCGCTCAACCCACGAGGGGAGCGCCCTTTTGCTGATCCCGGACGACATCGAAAGCCATCGCAAGAGCGGTGGCAGGACATCATCTGAACGGGAAGTGATCCTCAGATATTATCGAGGGTCAGGGATTTCAAGTATTTGCTCCCGCCATCTGGTGAAAGCTATGGCGGGAGCAGGACCAAGCCGCAAGACACGCTTGGGCTTACGTTCGTCATGCGGCGATCTGGTCTGCTTCAGCAATGGCCGAAGCAGCCAGTTCTTCCTCGATCTCGCGAAGCCGCTTCCTTTTCGCGCCAAGCTCGTCAGCGAACTGGAATGCGCCACCAGTGCGCGATTGATACGAATTCAGCCGGCGCCCGGCCTCGTCCAATCGGCGGCGATATTGCCGCTGTTCTTCGTCGAAGCCGTCAAGTGCGTGCTCCAGACGCGAGATGGCGCTAAGCGGCGTGACCGTAATCGCCAGATCAACCTCATAGTTGGCGCCGGTGCGCTGAAGCATGGTCTCGTAGCGATAACCATCGCCCTTGCCGAACCGCTCACCCTCATACACGAGATCAAAGCCACCAATCGTCGCCAGATGCACCTCGCCCTCCTGCTGAAGCTGCAGCAGCGTCAGGATCTCCTTCATCAGTGCGCGACCGGCCTCCTTGCGCTCGGTATGATCCTGACCGAGCACCGTCATGGTGAAGGCATCGCCACCGGTCGGCCGGAGGCGTGCGATGTCCTGGCCGATCTCGCCGATCCGCCGGGTTGAGACCTCGATGTCACGCTCCGCATCACGGATCTGGCGGCGGACGGCATACCGGTCGTCCTCATGGGCGGCGCGCAGGCGTTCGAGCCGGGCGATATCGGCCTCCAGCCCCGCCTTCTGCATCAGTCGCTCGTCCCCCGATGCAATAGCCTTGGCCATCGCGAACTGATTGGCAGCACCCTCGCCGACATCTTCGAGCCTGCGGATTGACGTATCGCCCGAGAGGGCCGCAGCGATGAAGCGAGCCTTGCGCTCGTTGTTTTGCCACATGCTGGCATCGAGCGAACCCTCGGTAGCGTAGGCGAAGATATCCACCTCATCGTGCTGGTTGCCTTGTCGGACGATCCTGCCTTCGCGCTGCTCTATCTGTGATGGCAGCCACGGGACATCGAGGTGGTGCAGAGCTTTCAGCCGAAGCTGCGCGTTGACGCCGGTACCCATGGTTTCTGAACTGCCAATCAGGAAGCGAACCTTGCCAGAGCGGACATCGCCGAACAGGCGTTGCTTCGCCTCGGTTTTCTTGAAATCCTGCATAAAGGCGATCTGCGATGCCGGTACGCCGAGCCGGATCAACTCGTCGCGGATGAACCGGTAGGCAGAGAAGCCACGGGTTTTTTCGACATTGATCGTGCCGAGATCGGAAAAGATCATCTGCGCGGCGCCCGGCAGATCAAAATCCTTGCCATCCGGGCGGCGATAGATCGCTTGGCTGGTTTCCGCCCAGATCCGGTGGGCGTTTCGCACGAGTAGGTTGAGCTTGTTATCCGCCTCATTGTCGGCCGCCGGCATGACGAAGCGCAGGTCGATTGCCGCATGGCGGCCATCGGTAATGACCGAGAGCAGAATGTCGTCACCGGGTTGGGCCGGACCTTCGCGCTTCTCGATCGCCTTGATCCGGCCATCGAGCATCTGCTGATAGGTCTTGAACAGCGCCGTCGGCTTGGCTGTCAGGATCTGCCGCCGCCCGGTCGAGATGTTGGGCACCTTAACGTACTGCCGGAGATCCTCGGGCATGACGACATCGGCGAAGGACCGGAACATGGCGATCAGTTCCGGGACGTTGACGAAGGAGGCGAAGCGGCTGACCGGCTTGTATTTGCCGGATGGCTGGATTTCGAGTTCGGTCGTCGTATCACCGAAGCACGAGGCCCAGGCATCGAATTCGTGCAGTCCTCGCTCGGCAAGTGCCTCGTGACCGAGCAGGCGCTGGATCGAAAACATCTCGCCGAGCGTGTTGGTGATCGGGGTACCCG
>NZ_JAHHZO010000034.1 GCF_018760785.1 Rhizobium sp. CSW-27 | reverse complement strand
ATTAGGACTTACATTGTTAATTCTTAAACCATTTTTTAATTCTATAGCTGCTGATGTAACAAATCCTGCAACACCGCCATTTGCCATAGCTGCTGAAGAACCTAATAGAATAGGATCATCCATCATAATTCCGGAAGTTAAAGTAAAGCTACCGTTTTTATTTAAATAGTGTTGACCTATTAAAACAAGGTTTATTTGTCCTAATAATTTACTTTTTATAGCTACATTATTTTCTTCTAAACTAATATCTGATAGAGATTTGAAAGTTGCGCCTCCTGTAGCGCTAACAACAGCATCTATATCTTTAATATCTTTATACATTTGTTCTACTTCTGTTGGAGAGGTAATATCTAATTGATAGTCACCAGATTTACTGCCAACTTCAATAACTTCATGATTATTTTCTTTAAGTTTCTTAGATACACTTTTACCTATTGTGCCAGTAGCACCAATAACTACTATTTTCATTGTAATCCTCCTAATAAATACTGTTATTTTTGTAAGTTTTTTAGCAAAAATGAATATATTCGAAAGTTTACTATTAACACTTACATACTTAATGTAACATATACATTTATGAATTTATTCTGTAAAACATAGTATATTCAAGTAATGTTAATATTAAATAAGCTTATACATAGAATATACAAATTAACTACCCATAAGAACTAATTATGTCAACCAACTAAAAAGGGACAAACGCCGTCATTTCAGCGTTTGTCCCTTCGTTTTTGGATTATCGATTATACAACTTTCATACAGTCCCACAACCACACGTTTTCATGCATTTTCATCAATAACACTTTTGTATCTTTATTCAGTGTGAACTTAAAATATATGGCATAATATTTAATGAAAGGTGGAAAAATATGATTTATGATATTTCCGAAAGATTAAAAAAATATACAGAGTCACATGACCAAAAAGAAAACTTATTTCACTTTGGTATGTATGTAGCTTTAACATCATTAGCTGGTACTATAATTTATATGTTTAGTAGCACAGCCATTTGGATTACGCCCCTGAATATGTCTGTTGCAAGCTTTTTAATATTACTTATGGGTATGTATAAAAGAAAAGATAAAAGAGCATTTCTATTGTTTTATATGCATGGTACACAAAAAAAAGAGATTATTAAGAGCTTAACATGCGGAATTATATCTTTACTTGTTGGTTTTGCGACATTTAATTTACTTAAGTGGTTTAATCTTAGTTATAAAATAAATTATAATATATTAGCCATTTTTAAAAATTCCTTCCATTTTCTTTTAGAATTTCTTTTTACAATGTGGACTATGTTTTTTTTAACAATAGCAATGGGTTTAATATTAAAACCTATTGCTTTATTGATAGTTAAAAGAGTAATGGATGTTAGAAAAGATTTATAGATTGTCAGTTTAATAATAAGTTTTAGTATATTATAATTAGAACGCACTTCCGTGCACAAAGGAGGTGTTGTATATGCTAGTCGCGATTTCATTTGTTGCAAGTTTTATCGTATCAGTTATAGCTGGTATAGTTGCGAACTATATTTCAGACAAACTGAATAGATAAAATTAAAACCCCACAAAGCTTTGGCAGGCTGTGGGGGTTTTTGTATATGCTAGTTCGCAATTCATTTGTTACTTTAAGTATATCTTTCATACTATCTTTTGTAAACTTTTCTATTCTTCCCAATCAACTTGAAGTTGTTTTAAAAATGCCTCTCGTTCTTTTTCTAATTGCGGATCATACTCATTTTGTGTTGGTTTTTCATATGTGCGTTCTTCCAACCATTTTGGCGTTTTTTCACGACTGATATATTGTTGTGACTTACCTATATTCGCCATTTGTGGCTGTCGTTTACTGTGAATGCGTTTTTCAGCGTCAAAAGTAAACTCTAACCACTCAATCTTACGTCCTTTTTTTGCTTTTATTTTATTGATATTGAGATTACTAAATATTGGAGAAAGCTCCTTGATAATCGGTGTTAAAACAAATTGATTAATATTAGACATTCTATACGATTCTGGAATATCTAGTCTTTCTCTAAAGTCTTCAATTTTAATCTTCATATAGCCAGTATGTTTATATTGTTTAAGTAATCTAAACATATTTTTTGAGTAGGTAGATTTAAGGTGTGTCATCTCTTTTAATTCGAATTTAGTAAAATTATCCGTAATTGAATTTAAGATGTATTTTAAGTCGGGAGAAGTAGCAATTTCTAAATATTTTTCGGATATATCTATTTCATACTTATAAAATAAGACAAATTTTTTAATTTTTGTTTCAGTTCTAATAGTATATCTGATATCTAACATTTTGTCGTAAACTCTTTGGAGATCATCTACAAACCTGTTAATGTTACGTGTTTCAGGACTGTAATTACTTAATTCTTTGAGTTCGTCAAAAGACAAATGGAGTGTATTAGTATCTTGTTCTTTGAGTTTATTACACATAGCAAAGAACAAATTAATTTCAGTAGCAGTAAAGCGTCTTAAAGGGACTAAATTCATTTCATTTTTATAAATAACAGTTTCTCCACTCATATATTAACTATCCTTTCATTAAAGGCATAAAAAAAATAAAACCATGCCTTTAATATTATGAAAAATTATGTATTAAAGCTTGTTTACACAATAACATAGAGTAAAAGGCATAACAATTATAAAACTATGCCTTTAATGTGGCAAAACTATGCCTTTAATGTGGCAAAACTATGCCTTTAATGTGGCAAAACTATGCCTTTAATGTGGCAAAACTATGCCTTTAATATGGCAAAACTGTTGTCACTCTAGGGTTCAAATGCCTCCTAAAAAGGTTTTAAAAAGATTTATAAAAAGATATTAAAAAGTTCGGGGCAATTTGCCCCTCACAAATTCAAAAGACAAAAAGGAAACCAACCACATTTGTGGTTGGTTTTTATTATTTAAAAAAGCAATAAGTGATATAACTTTAATGCATTATTCCAATTGCTTTATTGACATTGAGCCTCGGAACCCTTAATAAACCCTAAAACTGTCGACTCGTCGGTTTCATAGCTCACGCTATACCGACATTCGTCGAAACAGTTTAATTAAGGGTTCTTCTCAATGCTCAATAAATTTTCTCGGCATAATGGCGTGTGTTACCTTTTATTTCTCTTTTCTGAATAAGGTAAATAAAAGATGATAAACAAAGCACATGCAATGGCTATAAAAGCACCTAAAAAGACCAATTGAGTTTCTCCTTTTCATTTCTAAGCTATTTTAAGCTTGATATCGCTTCTTCATTAAACAAAATGTATTTTCTATCTGTTTGGTATTAAAGACGCTCATATGCCTTTAAAATGACATACATAAGTCCTCCAAATAAAACATAAGGTACAAGATAGAAAATAAGCATGAAATAACGCCATGCTGAATGGCCTGTTTTCATGACATAGTTCAACCATTCGTAAAAATGTTGCACACCTAACCAGTCACCTAACGGACTGAGTGCTAAAAAAGCAATCATGACTAAGGCAACGATAAAAAACATCGCTGTGATGCCTTTGGTTAAACGTTGTATCACTTGATCATATTGTTTAACAGCTGTTTCGTTGTGCTTGATACGTTCATCTATCATTTTTTTATAATCATTATTTTCTTGTCGAAGTTCGGCTTGGTTAGTTTGTAACTGTTCCATCGCTTTATGCGTGTCTGCTTTCACATCTTCCAATTCTTCTTGTATCGCCGTTTGAAAATCTTGCTTTAAATTATCGTTATTAATCCGTTCAATATAATGTTTCGCTACACTGATGAAACGTTTTTGTGTCATTTCAGTCGCTTGATTAAAGTTCGAGGCCGTGGTCTCGATCGTCGTTAATAATTCGTTGTGACGCTTGTTTCGCTCGTGCTCTCTCTTCTCGATCTCTTCGAGCCTTTTCATCAACAAGTCTTGCTGACTCTGCAGCTTGTCGGCGACGCTCAAGCTCATTTGTGTCTTGGGCGAATTGTTCCCAATCTGCTTGAGTGACGCCTGTATCTCGTTCAGTTGCTTCATCACGACTTGAAGTTGGTCGTTTGGGCTGGAATTCGGTGTCTGAGTCTCGTTCTTGTTGTTTTCGTCGTTGAATTTGTCTTTCAAAGCCATCTTCGATCCCTCCTTTATTGTAATCTTCGCCGAGTTTACGTCCACGGACCTTTTTATCTTCGGCTAAGTGTCGATAGGTAATGCTTTTGGGTGTGACTCGTTCAATTTCAATACCATGTTGGTTTAAATGGTCTTTGAATTCATCCATATTGGTGGCTTGTGATTGGTCTATCGCCTCTCTAATCTCATCTTTCCATGAATATTGGGCAGTTGATTTCGTATTAGGGTCAGCAATCGCTTTTTCTGTCTGCGTATAACGTAAGCGTGCTGTGTCCTTTTCTGGCACGCTTAAACCATGTTCTATGCAAACCTCATCATTGAAATTTCTAACATTACGTAACGCTTGTTTATTGTTATTGAATTTCTTACCTGTCTCGAGGTCAATTGAATTAATGACAATATGATTGTGTACATGGTCTGTATCGGCATGCGTATAGACCGCCACT
Organism: Rhizobium sp. CSW-27; assembly: GCF_018760785.1. Lineage (GTDB taxonomy): Bacteria > Pseudomonadota > Alphaproteobacteria > Rhizobiales > Rhizobiaceae > Neorhizobium. The sequence goes on along the minus strand of NZ_JAHHZO010000034.1, from coordinate 3,757 downwards.
TGATGATTCGGTGCGAGCTTTTCAGCGAGTGCTAAGCCTAATTGATTACATTGTTCGGGCGTGACTTCGCCAGGTTTAAACGATTGGATTATGACATGTCCTTGATTGCCATCGGTTTTACCATATAATTCACGTGAAGCTTTGAAACTCGATTTGGCATAGTCGACATCACAATTTAAACCACTTTTCTCTACGGCTCGTTTCTCAGCGTAATTAATGGCACGTGACGTTGATTTAGTCGCACTTAATTTAGTTGTTGCCATATCTCATCAAGCCTTTCACGTAATTCACTGATATTGCGTTCTAATGCTTCATAGTTCGGTGCTTCATGTTGATGTTGGTTGCAATATTTGGCAATCTGATTGGCATTTGCGCCCAACATACTCAAATCTTTGGCTATCGATTGTCGCGTTGCTTGATCCAATTTTGGTGCGACCAATCGACTGCCCTGTGCCTTTTTCTTAACGAAAGCAGGCACACTCATATTTAAAGTTTCAGCTGATTGTTGTAACTTTAAATATTCGGATTCGCTCACACGAAAACTGATTTGTTTCGGCTCCTTACGGTTGGGTTTATGGTTTCGCCCAACAGTTTCGTCGCTAGCCACAAATGTGTTTTGTTCGCTCATTATTCCCACCACGCTTTCTTCGAAAGATAACTCCTTAATATAATTTTACTTTACAGGGTAAAGCAAAATTAATCAAGTCGTTAAGTGGTTTGGCAAGCATTGGCTTTGATAGCCACTGACGTGGCAGACGCGCCAGCTTGTTGGGGATAATCCCCAAGCCCCTTAGGATTTTTTCTAACGAAAAAATAGTGGCTAATTTATAGCCACTATAAACAAGAAAATCACCATCCTAAATAGTAATCACTATCCAACCATTCGGGTCTTTCTAATCCAAAATGTTCTTGTAACATTTTTTCTGCTGTTTTGAAAGCTCCTTCTGTCCAACCTTGATCAGATGAATATGCTTCTCCTACAATATAAATATTTTCGTATTCGTAGGGTTTTCTTATTAATTTCATTGTTTTTTGAACATCTATGCCAGTATGCCAGGCATGATATCCTCCACCAAATGGATCTTTAGACCAATCTTTTACACGACTGGCATAGGGTTTTGGAATTTTAATATCATGAAGTTCTTCTAATTGATTTATTGATTCTTCAACCATAACATTAGTGACTTCGTCACTATATTTTTCATTGAACAATTCTAAATTATTATTTTTGCTTTTTATTTCATCGTGTTGAATAAATTTATTATCATTGGATCTAATCATAGATTTCCAGAAATTAACAGTTCTCATATCATTATAGCTTGCTAATAAAAGTGAATGTTGATTATCTTCATCTACACCAAAGTAGTAACATTGTCGCATTGGCAAATCGGTAGTAGATTTGCCATAGTAAGAGTTTAAACATTCTCTCCACCATGGATATTCAAAACCTAATAGTAGTTTTAACGAAGGTTCTGCATATACGGTATCTATTAATTTGCTAACCTTTGAATGTGAAGCATCTTTAAAAAAGAAATTATCTTGATCTAATAATTCCAGTGATCTTTTTGGCATAGCTAATATAATTTCTCTTGTTTTTACTTTCTTTGTTTTTGTTGTATTTACATTAACTAGTTCTAATTCGTAGCTTTCTTTATCTTTAGAGAAAGTTTTTAGTTCAGAGTTTAAATATAATGTTACGTTATCATTTTCAGAGACTCTTTTAGCTAAAGAATAAGCAAGTTGATCATAACCCTCATCTATTGTTTTATATTCTACTCCATCAGTAAAATCTCCAACAATATATGAGAATGCCTCTGAAGAATTCCAACTTAATGTATTAGAGTAATACGAACCTGCATTAGCTAAAAATTCATACCCTTCATTACCTAATTGATCTTTGAGCAAATTCCAAAATCCAATATCATACAATTTCATTTGGTTATAGGGGCTGTTATCTTTGTAATATATTAAATTGCGCTTTATATTGTCCCAATCTTCACTGCTTAATTTAAAACTATAGTTATAATCGTCTTGCTTTTCTATTTTATTATTGTAACTATCATTAAACCAAGGATCATTTAAACATACCTCAGCAATAACTTTGTTAAATAACTGATCTGGGTGATAGCCTTGAAGTTGTTCTGACATAAAATATCTGGTATAAAATTTATCTTGCTTTTTTTGATTTTTTTCCCACTCATTTTCTTTAAAACGTTGACCTCTTAGATAGAAAGTATGGCTTGAGGTTTCTCCAGTTTCAAATTTTTTATTTTTTAATTTAAATATATTCTCTATTAGAGAAGTTGTTATTTTTTGACTTGTTAGATATCTCATTCCACCCAATTCGCCAGTAACATTTGATTCAGGCAGTACAATTGATTCTAATCGTCCACCAATTTTATCATTTAAATCAAATATACCTATTTTTTTGTTATTATATCTATCATCTTCTAGAAATCGATATGCACTATAAATCCCCGATACTCCTGCTCCAACAATTGCAATATCTATATCTAGGTCGTCATTAATTCCATTTATATAATTAATATCATTCATTGTTATTTTAGAAGTCATTTTAAATCCTCACTTTCAATTTTAAAATGACTAATATTATAGTCTGTACGTCCATTTATTAATAGCTGACTACAAATCTTTCCAAAAGTAGGTGCGAATTTAGCAACCCAACCTCCAGTTTGTACAACAACATTTTTATCATCAGTTATAAAATCTAAATATAATAATTTATTTTTATTTTTAGGTAATCCTAACATACAAGTGCTTTTGAATTTAGCATTACTATCTAAATCAGTCATGTGGTTCTTAACCCATTCTTCAGTCTCTTTGAAATCTTCAGAAGTTGGTTTTTTTCTTTCAGATGGAGAATCATATATTGCAAATGGATAATCAGGAGCCACTCTAATATAATTTTTGTATTTCCAATCCAATTCTGGGAAGCCATAATATAAATTACTATTTTCGTCATTTGGTTGTTGAAAAGCAAACCAAGTAGGATAGTCAATATTAGGATTTGTTTTTTCAAAGTATGCTGAAACCATATCCCAAATATCTAATTTTATTTGCTTATCAAAATATTTTGTAATGTCATTTACATATGCTCCAGTAGACACAAGTATTTTTTCTGTTGTGAATTCATGTTCTCCTGTTTGAATAGTATATTTTCCATTTTCTTTTTTAATATCTAATACAGGAGTGTTTTCTAACATTTGAACGCCAGCTATAGAAGCTTGACTATAAAAAGTTTTTAATGTTTCTGGTAAGTTTATAGCACCACCATCTTTTTGATAAAAGCCGACATAATCATCTGGAAGATTTTTAAATTGATACCAATTTTCAATTTGTGTTTTATTCAAATTGGAATATGGAACTCCTGTTTTATCCATTGTTTTTTCAGCTGGGTTTATACCACCTTCTGTAGTTGGAAGTTTAGGGTCTCCGAACCATAAACTACCTACATGTTCAATTAAACTATTAGTTGTAAATTGTTGAAGTTTTTGCCAGTCTGGAATAGATTGTATTACTAATTCAGTCATATATTTTTCAGTATATTGATATCTAAATTGTCGAGTACTGCCTGCACTACTGCCTTTATCGTTAAAAAATTTATTTTTTTCTAGAACTAAAATATCTTCCCCTTTGACAGTAGAATAGCCATTATAATTTGTCACTAAGTTATAAGCTGTTGATAGACCTACTAAACCGCCACCGATAATTATCAATTTATAATTTTTCTTCATTC
>NZ_JAHHZO010000033.1 GCF_018760785.1 Rhizobium sp. CSW-27 | reverse complement strand
TCGGCCGCGGCCTCTTCGGCCCGCTGCTGTCCTTCCGTGACCTGCCGCAGGATATCCGCCTGCCGCGCATAGGCTTCCGACACCTGGTCGATCTGGCTGCGCTGGTCGGCCGACAGCTGGATGCTGGCGAGATCCGTCTGCCCCTTCCGGCGCGCTTCCTCCCGCAGATCGGCCAGCGCCACCTGTTCGAGGTCGAGCGCCATGCGCCGCTTTTCCTGCTCGCGATAGGTCAGGCCGATGATTTCCTGTTCCTCGATCAATGCGGCCGTGCGGTCGCGGATCGCCTGAATGTCGCCGTCAAACCGGCTGTCAGCCGTTGGCTTGATCGAGCTTGCGCCCGAACGTCCGGATTTGTTGCGGGCGTCAGAGGCCGCGACATTGGCCGCCGCCTGCGCCTTGATCTGATCTTCCGGCAGGAAGCCACCCTTTTCCGCCAGATCCTTGCGGATCGAGGCGATCTCCTTCTCGATTGCCAACTGTTCACGGCTCAAACCGTTCTGGCGCTGAGCCTCTTCCGAATAGGCCTTGCCGATCCGCAGCATCTCCTCGCCTTGCGCACGCGAGGCGGCATACTGCTTGTAGCCCGCAATCTGCTCTTCTGAGAGCGCCGAGCCTGTCGTGCCCGCCAACTCCGCACGGGCGGCCTTGGCGCCTTCAACAACTTCCTTCAGACGATCCAGCAGCGGCGCAAACGCATCCGCCACCCCCTGAAAGTCCGGGTTGGAATTTGCCAGCGCATAAAGTGCGTTCTTGGCACCGGCTGCGCTGACACTGCCATTGTCGAGACCGACCTTCAGTTCCTCGAGCTGCGCGAGCTGCTCAGGCGAGATCGTATCGCGATCGACGTTCCTGAACAGGTTGTCGAACAGGTCGGCAACCGCCGTTGAAGCCTCGGCCGCTGCATCGCTCGTTGCAGCCACTTCCTTGCGCAGTTTGTTGACCAGGACCGCGTTGATACGGTCGCCGGCATCTTCCGTCTTCCGGGCGGCTTCGTTTGCCGCCTCCCCCATCCGCTTCAGGCGCTCCTCAAACAGAGCCGCCCCTTCGCTGGCTTCCGTGGAGCCGGAATAGAACAGTGCCAGCGCCCCGACAGCCGTAGCGCCGATCACCGCGCCAATCGGGCCTGCGGCGACAGTGAGGCCACTCATAGCGGTTGCGAGGCCTGCAATCGTACCGGCCGCGCGAATGGCGGCAATAAACCGGAACACGGCTGTGGTGGCGAGCCCGAGGCTGGTGATCATTCCGGCGATGGAACGGCCGACCAGGGTGCCGGCAATGATTGCCGCGACCTTCAGCACCACATCTGCCGTCTGCTCGAAATTGTCCGCGAGCGCATTGAGGCCGGCGACCAGGCGCGCGCTGGCGCCAAGGCTTTCGTCGGTCTGGCCGATATATCTGGTGAAGGCGTTGTTCACCTTCGTCATGCCCTGCTCGATCGTCTGCGTGGCATTGGCGGCCATGGCCTGAATGCTCGGCAGTCCTTTGAGGAAGGCCTGAAAGAACTGCTGCCCCGACACCTTGCCGTCGTTGACCAGCTGCTTCAGCTTCGACACCGATCCGCCGGCCTCATCGAGACCATTGGCAACCGCCATCAGGATCGGCCGCGCGCCTTCATTGATCGAGTTGAATTCTTCCGCCTGCACGCGGGTCTGGCCGAGCAGCTGCCCGAGCTGGGTCAGCGCGCCGGAAGCTTCCGATGCACTCTTGCCCTCCACCTTCAGCGCCGTTGCCACGCCGTCCGAGAACTTGAGCAATTCGCCCTGGCTCGCTCCCAGGACGTCGGAGGCCTGCGAGGCCTTGCCGAACAGATCTGCCAGCGCCCCGATCGGCGCGGCATTATCCTGAGCCGACTGATAGAGACGATCGAGAACCGCCGTCTGGTTATCGCCAACCACGCCAGCGACAGCCAGGCTGTTCTTTGCCGTCGTCCAGGCGTCGGCATAGCGCTGAACGGCATCCACCGACAGCGCGGCGCCAATGCCGAGAAGCGGCGTTGCAAGGCTATGGGCCATGTTGCGGCCGATATTGTCCAGGCGCTTGTTCGTCGCAAGCCACGTCGTCTCGACCTTGCGGGCCGTCTGCGCCGTAACGCCGTTGACCTTCTGCAGGTCTTTCATGAAGGGATTAAGCTCCATGCGCATGACAGCGCGAAGCTCATCAAGGGTGACGGCCATGATGGGTCCTGTGCAGGTTTATGGGATGGGAGGCGCGCGTGGCAGCAAAGGCTGCCAAAGTCGATCAAGGGCGCATCGTCAAGCATCGCTATCGCGGGCATCGTATTGGCAAAAGCTATCTCGGCTTTGCGCGTCCATGTCGGCCATTCGGATCAGGTCCACCGTGCACTGAAAGTGGACAAAGGGCAGTGATTAAGCAGAAGTGGTGGTTTTGGGCCTGCTCGTCATCCTACTCCTCGTCGTGCTGGTTTCTGCAGGCCCGCATATCGCCCGCGCCCTTGGCGCGACTTAATCTTATTCGCTTAGCTTTCTCAACATGCTCGCGCTGAATGCTATGGTTGCCTCTGACGTTTCGGAGGGGAGCATGATCACTATTCGCTTTTTACTGGCATCGGCCTTGCTCGCTTCCGCTATCGCACCGGCGCATGCACATGGCGGGGGGTGCCGTAAGAGCTCGCCGCCTGGCCAGTGTTGCCACATGGACAACAAAGCGGGACGTGTTCACTGCCATTAAACCAGTGCTCACTGGATCTAATCCTTGGGGCCATCAACCACAGGAACAGCTTCAGCTATTTCGGAGGTTTAGCTCCTTACGCGCTGCCTGTAGATCAATCTTCGCGTTATATCCATGTTTCTGCAGTAGATGGAGAAGGTGCGAGCCAGAAAACAGGCTTATCGGCTTGCCCGAGGCGAACTGATGAGCGTCCGGCCCGTAATCGGCAGTCGAGATCAGGATGCCTCTTGAGGCTCCTTCATGCTGCACTGTCCCGTACAGGTCCCGCACGGCTGATACCCCAACAGTCTTTGTATATCTCTTCGCCTGGATAACGATCTTCCCGCCTGTGATCGGATCCGGATCAAACGCTACGGCATCCACACCGCCGTCGCTGCTTGCCTGTGTTATCTTCACCTCGCCACCCCTGGAGGCAAACTCCTTCTCGAACAACTCACGGATCAGGTGCTCGAAGTCACCCCAGTCCATTGCGGCAATGTTGGTGGCGGTGTCGAGGCTTGCGATGACCTCCTTTGAATCGATAAAGCGCTTGTCCTGCTTATTCATTTCCATGACAGGGGCGATCGGCGCCAGGGCCGCGAGAGACGAAGCTGATACGCCTTTCAAGCTCTTGAAGCATGCTTTCGGGTCCACTCTTCCGAGATCGATCTGCTCAAATTCTGCCTTCGTGACGAGAACGGACATGATGCAGCTACGGGTATCCTTGCCAGTGGCGCGATTCACGCTCGTCGAAAAACCATTGAAAAGGATGGTCTCAAGGTTTCCATGCTCATCGGCCTCGAACAGCTCGTGGAGAGTGCGCAGGCAAATCTGGTAGCAGGCCGAATCGAAGCTCGCTTTTTGCTCCCTGTCTGACAGATGCGTCTCTTTGACTTCTCCCGTAGAGGGCGTGAATTTCACCGACTTCAGCGTCGGCATTTTATCGAGAGATGGAAGCTCGTATTCAATCTGAAGCAGCTTTGCTGGAGCGGGTTGATAATCAAGCTCGTAGGATTTCTCGAAAAGTCCTCCATAGTCAGAGGCATCGAGTACCAGACTGGCGTGTTCGATTACAGCCCTCGGCTCGCCGGCTTGTACATCCTGAGCAAGCTGATCGATCTTCGAATTGCCTGCATCTTGGGCGGCCATGAACTCATCGCGCTTTCGCTTGCAGTCGGCTTCATACTGTTCTTTTGCTTGGCGCCACTCGTCGACCTTGGCGTTGTGAAGAGCGATTGCCTCCTCCGTCTTCCGTTTCCAGTCCTCCTTGTCCGCTTCGTAGAGCGCGCGAGCTTGCTCCAGTTTCCTGGCGCGCCGGCCGAAAATGACATCCCAGAAGGAGATATGAGGACCAAAAAAGATCGGCTCGCCGATAGATTTGCGAGAAGGTTTAGGCACGTGAAAAGACATGGGACCTGTGTAAGATGACCTGTCTTTCAAATTTTCCCAGTCAACTCGATCATTGCGGCTGAGGGTCCAGTCGAGGATCTTGCTGACAGCGAGTAACTTCGCGCCCGCTTCCGCTGTCATCGCATCGCAGGCTTCCTTGCTGGCGGCGAGCTGAGACTTACGATATTGCTCATCGGCAAGCCTGTCCCACCGGTCAAGCAGCTCTCGAACCTTAATCTCAAGAAGGTAAATCTCGGGAGCGCTGACCTGCTTGTGAAGGCCCAGTTCAGTCTGCCAGAAATCGATTGAATAGCGCAGGATGCGCTGACCATTGGCACTCCATTTTGCCTCGATCTCACCGACCTTCAATGCTTTGATATATCTGGACCGATAAGAAACCTGGACCATTGTACGCCCCCTTGAAATTGCGATCAGAGAGAAGCAAATCCCTGGTTGCGCGTCCAGTGGCTAACCAGTTTTTGCATTGAAGCGCTCTGCGGTGCGCAGTCCTCTGTAGCGTGCAGGCTCAACGCTGGTCCACTCCAGCACCGTCCTGCGGCTGCTTAAGCTCAAGGGAGGTCGTTAAGCCGGAGCCCATTGATAGATTGTGGTTTGTGGATGCCATGCGGTAGCCACTTTATTTTCAGTTCGTAATGACCGCAATGGGCCGATTTTAGACACTCTGCGTTAGGATGTTGCGGCCTGAATTTTCCGGCTGAGGACACTGAGTTGTAGTCTCTCGAAGGCGACCATAGCAATCTCGCAAGCCGGCCCCCTACCCCGCCAACCTCCTCAACATCGCCTGATGCTCCTCAAAGCTCGGCGCGACCGGCACCTCTTCCGCGCCATTGGCCTTGGCATAGCCATCCGCACAGGCGGCAAACGCCCACAACATCATGCTGTCCACCTCAGACGGCGCAAATCCCATGATGGCGCCGAGGCCGTAAAAATCCGAGAAGACCAGGCGCCCGTCGCCCTCGTCTTCCCGGTCTACGGCTTTCCCGGCTTTTCGCCCTCCGGGGCCGTGAGCGCATGATGCAGGATAGCGGCTGCGATCCCGACATTATCGACCAGGGGCGAGCGCGCCAGGTCATCGACATAGCGAGTGACCATGCCGAAGGCGTCAGTGGGCGTCATGCCGGCGCCAATCAGCCCGAGGCGAATGGTCTCGCGAACATCCTCGACGCGCCAGTCACCGCCAATGCCGCGCAACAGCGCATAGGCGTTGAAGTCCGCGAGGAAGTCCGGATCGGAGGCACCGAGGGGATAATTCTCCGGGTCCGGCCGCCTGGCATTGGCCGCCTGCGGCTGCGAGGCCATGAGGCGGGCCAGAATGGTGGCGGGTCCGGCACTGCAGGCGAGCTGCAGCTCCTGCAGTTGGCCGATTGCCAAACGGAAGGCCATGCTTTTGCCAGCGAATGGAAGGGTGAGTGGCGCGCTCATGCCGCACCGACCCAGACCACTTCACCGTCCGACTGCAGGGCGATGGTGCAGGAGACATAACCTTTGCCTTCCTTGGCAATGCCAAGCGACGTGATCACGTAGCGCCCGGCATAGTACCCGCCGCCCTGTCCTGCCGGCAGATCGATCAGCACGCGGGCATCGATCGGTTCGCCCGACAGCTGCTGGTCGCGCAGGCGCCCGTAGCTCATCGGGTCCATGGTGCCGGCACCATTGATGCTGGCCGACAGCGTATCGACGGAACGCAGCACCCAGCCCGGCGCATCGGGGTTTTCGCAATTGGGGTCGGTGGCATCGGTGGTGGTCGCCTCGACGGTAAAATCCTGCGAGGTGTTGATGGTGCAGGCATGCGAGAAGGCCTGCGGATCGGCGCCGTCGCCAAACTGCACCAATAGCTTCTTAGTCGTCGCCATGACGATGGTCTCCATATTCAGGGGATGGTGGGATTTTGCAGTCAGTCCGTCTGCGGCTGGGTCTCAACCGACAGTTCAAGGCGCGCTCGGCGGGTGACGCCATCGGGGTCGCGGCTGAAGGTGATGTTTTCGACGCGCATGCGGTCGAGGACATGCCCGGCAATCGCCAGGTCCTGTTCGTGAAGGCCGATACGCAGGCGACCTGCAATGCCCTTGACTTCCGGGTATCCGATCGCCCGTGACCAAACATTGAGATTGATGAAGGTGGTCGAGCGATCAAAGCATTCTTCGTCGATCGGCACGAGCTGGCCGTCGGCAATCGAGATGTAAGGGAAGTCCGCCCCGGTATCGGCAATGCGCTCGGCTGCCGCCGGCACATCGTCATAGACGCGGCCTTCGACGTCATCGCGCGTCAGCTCCGCCACGCGGGCCACCAGCGCCACCTGAATGGCCAGGCTCGGATCCTCGCTCATCCCTTGCCCGCCGTTTTCAGCGCCCGGCGCACGGCAGCCCGAACGCGCGCCCTCGCCTTTTTCTTGCGCACCCGGATTGCCGGCAGGAAGAACGGATTGGCCGGCATCCCCTCGCGGCCGAACTCCTGGGCAAGGGCATAATCATATTCCGGGACGGCATAGTCGCTGTCGCGCACCGGCTTGGTGGTGGCATCGCCCCCGGCCCGGATGACGACGCCGATTTCCGGGTCGGGCAAGGGTTCGGAACGAATGGTGCCGGCAAGTGTGAGATCATCCTTCGGCACCAGCGAGCGCTGCAGCATGTTGATCTCGCGGCCCTGCAGCATCAGCTCCGCCTTGGCGCGTTTGCGCACCTCGGCCGGTATCCGCTCCAGGCGCCGGCGTAGTTTTTCCAATCCGATGAACTTCATGAGGCAACCCCGCTGATGACGGTGAGAAAGACGCAAAGGGGATCGGTGACGGCATCCACCTCGCGGATCGCATAGACCGTGCCGCGCCTGACATCGCGCAGCTGCCAGTCTGTCCCGATGGTTTTGGACAAAAGATCCTTGCGCAGGCGGACTTTCAGGATGGCGCGTCCCTGCAGGCGCTCGGCCACAACCGCCTCACTTCCACCGGCATAGACAAAGGCTGCCCGGCGCTGGAACTGCTCGGCAAAGTCCGCGCGATAATTGCCTGCGCCATCACTGACACGCTCACGCTTGTCGAGTGCCACCCGTTCGTTCAGACTGCCGGCATCAATCATCGCCGCCTGCCTTTGGCGCCGATCGCTCCGCCCTCACCGTCACGGCCGCCTTTGCGGCAAGCGCCTGGTCGGCGCAGTCGCGTTTGACCGTGTAGGTTTGACCGGCCTTGTAAGCGATGGTCACGCCGAACACGGGCGGCCGGTAGTCAAAATCCTTGAGGAACCGGACACGGGCCATGGCCGCTCCTATCGATAGATGCGGTAGGGCTGCAAAAGCGCATCGACCGCAAAGGGGAGAGTGACAGCGCTTTGCCCGATCACCACGGCCTCGCGGTTCCGATACCAGTGCGCAACGAGAAGCAGGATCGCAAAGCGGATGGGTTCGGGCACATTCGCCACCCAGACCGCCGGTGCGCCAACCGTCTTTGCGCAGCCGACCCGATAGCGGATGATGACCCGCTGATTGCGACCGGAGACGAACGGCCAGGCGCCGGACAAGGGATAAACACCACCCGCGTCGATCTCGTATTCTGCCGGTGGGATCGTCTCAAAGCTATCGGCACCCACCCGAACCCGGATTGATACCAGCTCCAGCACCGGGCTGAACGGCAGGTGGATATAGCCGTCAGCCTCGGAGTGGAAGTCTTCCATGGCATAATCGAGTGTCTGGATGCCAAGCGCCCGCCCGAGCCAGCCGGTCGGCCCATCGATCCAGGTCGTGGCGGCCAGAATGAGGCCTTCGACATAGGCCTCGTCTTCCTCTGGCAGTTCGGCCAGGTGCCGGCGGGCATCGTCCAGCGTGACGATCGGCACGGGCGGTTCAATTACCCTCAGATCGACCGCCATCACTTCTTGCCCTTGGCGTCGGCCGTCTTATAGGCGTCGAGCTGCTTTTCCAGATCGGCAATGCGCGCGGCTTTTTCGTTCAGTTCCGATCGCAGGGTTTCCAGCTCGGCTGCCTGAGAGCTCTTGGCTGCCGCCCTCTCCTGCTCGGCCGCTTTCTGTGATGCCTCGGCCGCCAGCCGCTGTGCCTCGCGTTCGGCTTCTGCCTTGGCCTCGGCCTTGGCGTCATAGGCAACAAAACTGCCCTTCTGCAGGAGCGCCTTGCCCAGACGGTCATCGACCGTGATCACCTCGCCCCGGCGCACATTGCCATAGTCGCCATACGAGCTGCGCTTTGCTTTGATTTCCATGTGGGTTCTCCATTGGCGAGCAGGCGGGCAGAACAATGCTGCCCGCCGTCATCCGCCGATCGCGGTTGATCAGGCGGCAAGCGCCGTGGTGAAGTCGCCGGCAACCAGCGCCTTCGGCCGCTTGACGGCGAGCGCCAGGCGCTTTTCGGCGCGGACGGTGAGCATGTTCTTGACGAAGTTGTCGCGGTCTTCGGACGAGATCGCGACTTCCGTATCCATGCGGTCCCAGACCTTGGCGGCCATCTTGAAGGCACCCGCCAGAAACTCGTCCTGCGCCATCGCCTGCGTGGAGATGACCGGCCGCCCCCACAGCTGAGGCCCGAGCATCTGAATGATGGTGGCAAACAGATAACGGTTCTCGCCATCCTTGGTGAGCTCGATATCGGCCCAGTCGATCGGATTGAGCACAATGCCATCGGCGGGATATTCGGCGAGCGAGGCCTGAAGCAGCGCCAGGCGCAGCACATCGATCTTGGTCTTGGCTGCAACCGTAATGCCCGCCGGCTCGGTATAGTCGGTTGCCTGCGGCACCAGACCATGCAGGTTCTGCCCGAGACCGTCGCCCTTCAGGATCTGGGCTTCCTCGACAAAATCGAGACCATAGCGCAGCTCACCGTCGATCTCGCTCTGCAGCTGGGGAATGTCGTCCATCGCCTGGCGCGACACCGGCACCCAATGGGCAATGGTGCGCACCGGCGCATCGGCCGGCTCATAGGTGTAATTCGATTCCGGCTTCAAGGCGGCTTCGGCAACTGCGGCTGCCGCATTCACCCGCGCCACCATGCGGGCATATTCGATGCTGTTCGAGGTGGTGGTGCCGACCTGCAGGAGCTGGCGGATGAAGAACTGCCGGCGCGGCATGCCGACCACTTCCGTGTCGCGCTGCGGGGTAATCAGCGCGCCGGCCGAACCGGCCGAGGTGGTGATGGCGTTCTGCACCGAGACATTGACGGTGCCCTTGGCGCCGGCTGCCACGAAGGCCTTCACATTGGCATGGTCACCGACCAACTGGCCGAGCGATTTCGGCTCATCCTGTGTGCCGCTACGGCGCGAGGCCAGCCGCTGTTCGAGATCCGTGTTGCGGGTCGAAAGCTGCTCGACCTTTTCCGTCAGCCTGTTCTGGGTCTCGGCAAGCTTGGCCTGGTCGGACAAGAGCTTGTCGGCCTTCTGTTTGATCTCGTCGGAGACCGAGCCGGCAGACTTTGCCTGGCGCAGCGCCTCCTCGGCCGTCTGCTTGACGCCGTCGGAGACTTCCTTCAGCGACGCCTTCACGTCAGCCAGCAGCTTTTCCACATTGGCCTCGTTGCGGACGGAACCGATGATGCCGGCGGGAAGCGCGGTCATCAGGAGCGATGCCGGGAACGAAGGCATGCGGGCCTTTCGCATGTGGGCAGGATGAGCACCGACCATCATGACCATCGCCATCACGGGCGGATGGATCGTGGCGGCCGACGCAAGGTGCGCAACCAGGTCCGAAGACGGCATGGCAAAGCAGGCGGTGGCGATCACGGCAAGCGCGATCGCTCCGCAAAGAGCGACGAGTTTCATGGGAGATATGTCCTTTGGGTCCGGGCGTTAGACGGACGTTTTGAAGGTGTTGAGCGTAGACTTGAGGAGGTCGTTGACCTCCGACAGGACGGCAGCGTCGTGCATGCCGGTTGAGGCAGCGCCAGGCATGCCCCCTTTGAGAGCCGCAATCAGTTCGCGCCGCTCGGAACGCGGCACGTTGAGTTGCGCCAAGAGATCATCGACGCGGTGGGCGGCCACCCGCGTTTTCGCAGCGGCCGAGTTTTGCGGCGAGGCGGCGATTTCGTCAGAGGATAAAAGCGCATCGGCCAAACCCTTTTCGACCGCTTCTGCCCCGCCGATCCATGTTTCCCGGTCGAGCATCTTGGCGACCTCTTTGGCATCCATGCCCGAGCGTGCCACATAGATATCGACGGCGGCTGCATCGAAGGGTTCGAGGAAGTCGGCCACCTCGCGCAGCTGATGACGGTCGCCCTCGGCCACGACCCAGGCATTGTGGATCATCAGGAAGCCGGCACGCGCAATCTGCACCTCGTCGGCCGCCATGGCGATCACGGATGCGGCCGAGGCCGCGACGCCTAAGATCTTCACCGTCACCTTGGCCTTGTGTTCGCGAAGCGTGTTGTAGATCGCCAGGCCCTCAAAATAGTTGCCGCCGGGCGAGTTGATGTTGACGACGACATTCTGGTCGCCGATCGAACGCAGGGCTGCGGCCACACGTTTGGCCGTCACCCCCTCGCCCCAGGCGTCATTGCCGATCACATCGAGAACCGAGATCGTGTTCTCGACGGTCTCCGCCGTGCCGGCGGCCTGGCGGATATCGGGGTTCCAGTTCTCAAACGCCCGTGCCGTCACTTTCGAATGCAGGCCAGGGCGAATGCCGATGGCGGCACTCGGGAGAATACGAAGGGTCATGCGGCCACCTTGTCTGTTTCACCTTGCAACCAGGCGCGCATTGCCGCGCGGGCTGTATTGCCATCACTTGCGGCGCCCAGGACTGAGAGCGGCGCAAGGTTGGTCTGGGCTGTCAGCTCATCCCCGCCCTCGACGCGTGGCAGGTTGAGCTTTGCCCGACCTTCATTGCGCGTCATCAGACCGTTTTGCGTCATGACCGACAGGAACGAGGCTTTGGCGGCACTGTCCATCTGCAGCAGCGCCTCGCGGTTGAACTCGGCATAACGGCGCCGATTGCCGCTCGGGCGGATCAGCTGCTTTTTGATGCGCGCCTCGATCCGATCACAGAGCGGATCAATGCCGAGCGTCAGCCAGGCGAGCAGGATCTGCTCGACGCCCGAGCCCCACATCGTCTGGCCTTGCGCGGCATGGCCGATGATGATCGGCGGCATGCCGAACCAGCGGCACATTTCTTCCACCGAGAAGCGGTGGTTTTCCAGCATCTGCGCATCGACCGGCGACAGCGACAGCCGGTCGTATTTGAGGCCGGCTTCCAGGATCATCAGCTTGCCGGCATTGGAAGAACCGACAAACCGGCTCATGATCCCCTCAAGGTCGGCCCGCTGCGTCTTGTCGAGGATCTTTTCCGAGGACAGGATGCCGCTTGCCTGCAACCCCTTGCCAAACAGCCGGCCGGCCGCCTCGTCAATCGCAATCGCCGAGCCAAAGGTCTGCGACCCGAACTGGATGGGAGAGAGGCCGACATCACCACCAAAGCCAAAGCCCTTCAGGTGAAAGACCTTGTCGCGTGGCAGGATCTCGCTCTTTCCGCGATCGATGACGTTGAACTTCAAGGCACCGTCTGCATCGCGGAAGGGGTGGCAATGGGTGCTGGGCATTGGCTGCAGCGCGCTCAAGCGCGTGCCGATCTCGACCTTTTCCGCATAGGCATTGCCCGTGGTCATCAACCAGGCGACCATGGTTTCCCAGAATTCGAGCGGCGTCTGGTCTTCGTTCGGGCTTTCGCACAAGACATCGACCAAGGCGTCGTCGGCCTCGACCTTCACCCTGCTATTGTCGCCGCGCTTCTCAAAGATCGACAGCGGCAGGCAGGACACCGCCTGCGCTGTCAGCCGCACGCAGGCCCAGACGGTGGCAAGCTGCATGGCCGTATTCAGCGTTACGGTTTTTCCGGCATGATTGCTGGTGCCAAAGGCTGCTGCCCATCCGGCACTGTCCTTTAGGCTCAATCGCTGGCTTTTCGTGGCCAGCTCCTCGCGCGTGACGTTGGATGGCGCGGAGGCAAGACCTCGTTTCTTCTTGTTCGCCATCAAAGACCTACCATGACAGGGTTGGAGAGGAAGTCGTCGAGGTTTTCCTCGGGACGTTGACGGCAGAGCGCGATCCCGACCGACATCGCCGTGGACACCATGCCGTCGATGCGCCCAAAGGCGTTTTCCTTGTCGAACATGCGGTGGCCGGTTCGGTTTTCCGCATAGACGACACTTGCCGCGCACAGAT
>NZ_JAHHZO010000032.1 GCF_018760785.1 Rhizobium sp. CSW-27 | reverse complement strand
TCGATCTGCCGGCGCTGATTGCCGGTGGCTATCCCTGTTATGGCGGGCTTGATCTGTCTCGCACGCGCGACTTTACCGCATTCACGCTGACCTGGGTGCTCGATGCCACCAAGGATGCCGAGCGGCTTGCGTCAAAGACATGGTTCTGGACGCCGGCCGATACGCTGAAGGACAGGGCCAATACCGACCAGGCGCCCTATGAACTGTGGGTCGACCAGGCGCATATCGAGGCAGTACCCGGTCAGCGGCTCAAATATTCCTGGCTTGCCGAAGCGCTGGCCAGGCTTTGCGCACTCTATGCCCCGCTCGAAATCGGCGGTGACCAGTACGGACTTGAGCAGCTCCAGGAGCATTTGTCCGCCGATGGTGTCAGTTTGCCGATCACCATCCACCCGCAGGGCTTCCAGAAGCGGATCATCGACCGGGATAAGCAAGCGCCCGAGGGTGAGAAGGAGCTTTATCTCTGGATGCCGCACAGCATCAACATGTTCGAGAATGCGCTGTACGAACAGCGGATGGAGATCGATCCGAACCCGATGCTCGATCTTTGCGCGGCAAGTGTTGTCTATGCGGAAAACCGGACCGGTCACCGCATGTTCGACAAGGAAAACGCCTTTGGTCGCATCGACGGCATGGTGTCCACGGCGATGTCGGTCGGGATCGCCTTGTGCCGCCAACGTCCCGAGGAAAACCTCGACGACTTCCTCTCCAACCCCGTGATGGTCGGTATCTGATGGCGAAACGCAACAAACGCGGTGCAGCGACTGCGCCATCCAACGCGACGCGCGAGGAGCTGGTGTCCAAGGAAAGGCGCTTGAGCCTGAAGGACAGTGCCGGATGGGCGGCAGCCTTTGGCACCAGCAATCACGCTGGCAAGACGGTCACCCTCAACACGGCCATGCAGCTTGCCACCGTCTGGGCCTGCGTTCGGCTGACGGCGCAGGCGGTGTCCTGCCTGCCGCTGTCGATCTTTGAGAAGCGCGGCGACAATAGCCGGGTGAAAGTCGAGGCCGACGACGCGCTGGTCGATGTCCTGTGCGAAAGCCCGAACGAAGACCAGACGCCGCTCGAATTCTGGGAAACCATGGTCGCCTGGTTGATGACCACGGGCAATGCCTATGCGGAAAAGGTCGAGATCGGCACGCGCTTGAGCGCGCTGCAGCCAATGCCCAGCACCCATTGCCACCCGTTCCGGGATGCAGACGGTGCCTTGAAGTTCAACGTCATCGATCGCGGAAAGAGCGAGATCCTGCCACGCGACAAGGTCTTTCACCTGAAGGGCTTTGGCTTTGGCGGTGATGTCGGTCTCTCTCCCATCCAGTTCGGGTCGCAGACTTTTGGCTCGGCGATTGCGATTGACGAGGCGGCCGGCCGGCTGTTTGGCAAGGGGTTGCAGGCAAGCGGCATCCTGTCGTCTGAAAAGATCCTCGATCCGAAACAGCGGACTGATCTCGAAACCATCATGAGCCGGTTTGTCGGTTCTTCGAATGCCGGCAAGCTGATGATCCTGGAAGCCGGCCTCAAATACGACCGGCTGTCGCTGTCGCCGGTCGATGCGCAGATGCTGGAAAACCACCGCTTCTCGGTTGAGGAAATGTGCCGGTGGTTCGGCATGCCGCCGATCATCATCGGGCATGCCGCACAAGGCCAGACGATGTGGGGTTCGGGCGTCGAGCAGATCCTGCTGGCCTGGCTGACGCTTGGCATTGATCCGCTCTGCGACCGTATCGAGGCGCGCATCAAAAAGCAGCTGATCCGCCCGAGCGGCAATCGGCGCCGTTATGCCGAGTTCAACCGCGAGGCGCTGTTGCAGATGGACAGTGCCGCCAAAGCCTCGTTCCTGTCGGTGATGACGCAAAACGGCCTGATGACGCGCAATGAAGGTCGGGCAAAGCTCAACCTGCCACGCGTCGAGGGCGGCGATGAACTGACCGCCCAGACCAACCTTGCGCCGCTCTCAGTCCTGGGCGCCGCAAGTGATGGCAATACAGCCCGCGCGGCGATGCGCGCCTGGTTGCAAGGTGAAACAGACAAGGTGGCCGCATGACCCTTCGTATTCTCCCGAGTGCCGCCGTTGGCATTCGCCCTGGCCTGCATTCGAAAGTGACGGCCCGCGCGTTTGAGAACTGGAACCCCGATATCCGCCAAGCCGCCGGCACGGCTGAGACCGTCGAGAACACGATCTCGGTTCTCGACGTGATCGGCAATGACGCCTGGGGCGAGGGGGTGACGGCCAAACGTGTGGCCGCAGCCCTGCGTTCGATCGGCGACCAAGATGTCGTCGTCAACATCAACTCGCCCGGCGGCAACTATTTTGAGGGCCTGGCGATCTACAACACGCTTCGCGAACACAAGGCCAAGGTGACGGTCAAAATCCTCGGCGTGGCCGCCTCGGCCGCCTCGGTCATTGCGATGGCGGCCGACGAGGTGCAGATTGCGCGCGCCGGCTTCCTGATGATCCACAATGCCTGGGTCGTGGCCGAAGGCGACCGTCATCAGCTGCGCGAGGTGGCCGACTTCCTCGAACCCTTCGATGCAGCCGCCGTCGATATCTATGTGGCACGCTCGGGCATGGATGCCAAAGACGTCGCAAAGATGCTCGACCGGGAAACATGGATCGGCGGGGCGGAAGCGGTCGAAAAGGGTTTGGCGGATTCGCTTCTCTCCTCTGACGAAATCGCTGCCTCGCCGCAAAACTCGGCCGCTGCGAAAACGCGGGTCGCCGCCCACCGCGTCGATGATCTTCTGGCGCAACTCAACGTGCCGCGCTCCGAGCGGCGCGATCTGATTGCGGCTCTCAAAGGGGGCATGCCTGGCGCTGCCTCAACCGGCATGCACGACGCTGCCGTCCTCACGGAGGTCAACGACCTCCTCAAATCAACGCTCAACACCTTCAAAACGTCCGTCTAACGCCCGGACCCAAAGGACACATCTCCCATGAAACTCTTCGCTCTTTGCGGAGCGATCGCGCTTGCCGTGATCGCCACCGCCTGCTTTGCCATGCCGTCTTCGGACCTGGTTGCGCACCTTGCGTCGGCCGCCACCACCCATCCGCCCGTGATGGCGATGGTCATGATGGCCGGTGCTCATCCTGCCCACATGCGAAAGGCCCGCATGCCTTCGTTCCCGGCATCGCTCCTGATGACTTCGCTTCCGGCTGGCATCATCGGTTCCGTTCGCAACGAGGCCAATGTCGAAAAGCTGCTGGCTGACGTGAAGGCGTCGCTGAAGGAAGTCTCCGACGGCGTCAAGCAGACCGCCGAAGAAGCCCTTCGCCAGGCGAAATCCGCCGGCTCGGTCTCCGATGAGATCAAGCAGAAGGCCGACAAGCTGTTGTCCGACCAGGCCAAGCTTGCCGAGACCCAGAACAGGCTGACGGAAAAGGTCGAGCAGCTTTCGACCCGCAACACCGATCTCGAACAGCGGCTGGCCTCGCGCCGTGGCGGCACACAGGATGAGCCGAAATCGCTCGGCCAGTTGGTCGGTGACCATGCCAATGTGAAGGCCTTCGTGGCAGCCGGCGCCAAGGGTACGGTCAACGTCTCGGTGCAGAATGCCATCACCACCTCGGCCGGTTCGGCCGGCGCGCTCATTACCCCGCAGCGGGAGACGGAAATCGTCGGCATGCCGCGCCGGCAGTTCTTCATCCGCCAGCTCCTGCAGGTCGGCACCACGACCTCGAACAGCATCGAATATGCCCGCATGGTGGCGCGGGTGAATGCGGCCGCCGCAGTTGCCGAAGGGGCCTTGAAGCCTGAATCCAATTACACCTATGAGCCGGCCGATGCGCCGGTGCGCACCATTGCCCATTGGGTGCCGGTGTCGCGCCAGGCGATGGACGACATTCCCCAGCTGCAGAGCGAGATCGATGGTGAGCTGCGCTATGGTCTCGATTTTGTCGAGGAAGCCCAGATCCTGAAGGGCGACGGTCTCGGGCAGAACCTGCATGGTCTGGTGCCGCAGGCAACCGACTATGCCGAGCCGGCGGGCATCACGGTTGCGGCCAAGACCAAGATCGATGTGCTGCGCCTGGCGCTGCTTCAGGCGTCACTCGCCGAATATCCGGCCGATGGCATCGTGCTCAATCCGATCGACTGGGCCGATATCGAACTCACCAAGGATGGCGAGAACCGTTATCTCTTTGCCACCATCATTCAGATGCTCGGTCCCCAGCTCTGGGGCCGGCCGGTCATCTCCACGCAGGCAATGGGGCAGGACGAGTTCTTGGCGGGTGCCTTCAAGATGGCCGCCAAGGTCTGGGACCGCATGGATACGGAAGTCGCGATCTCGTCCGAAGACCGCGACAACTTCGTCAAGAACATGCTGACCGTTCGCGCCGAAAAGCGCCTGGCGCTCGCCGTCAAGCGTCCGAAGGCTCTGGTTGCCGGCGACTTCACCACGGCGCTTGCCGCCTGATCAATCGCGATCGGCAGATGACGGCGGGCAGCATTGTTCTGCCCGCTGCATCGCCAATGGAGAACCGACATGGAAATCAAAGCAAAGCGCAGCTCGTATGGCGAATATGGCAATGTGCGCCGGGGCGAGGTGATCACGGTCGATGATCGTCTGGGCAAGGCGCTCGTGCAGAAGGGCAGTTTTGTTGCCTATGACGCCAAGGCCGAGGCCAAGGCAGAAGCCGAACGCGAGGCACAGCGGCTGGCGGCCGAGGCATCACAGAAAGCGGCCGAGCAGGAGAGGGCGGCGGCAGAGGATGCCCGCGCTGTCGAGCTCGAAGCCCTGCGATCGGAGCTGGCGGACAAGACCACCCGCATTGCCGATCTGGAACAGCAGCTTGGCGCCAAGACGGCCTCCCTCGTCGATGCGGAAAAGCAGGTGACGGACCTGTCCGGCCTGGTCGCGGCTCTCTCTAAATCCGATCCCGAGAAAGAGCCGGCCGGCACCAAGGGCAAAAAGTAATGGCGGCCGATATTTGGGTGGTTGAGCCACCCGTGCCGATCGTCACGCTGGAGGATGCCCGCCGGCATCTGGCCGAACTGCCAGAGGAAGACGAGGCCTATGTCGAAGGCCTCATCCTGGCCGCCACGACCTGGATCGATGGGCCGACCGGCTGGCTCGGGCGGGCGCTCGGTATCCAGACGCTCGACTATGCCATGGAGGACTTCCACTCCGAGGCTGACGGCTACATCCATCTGCCGTTCAGTCCGGTGCTTGAGCTGGTCTCGATCCGGGTTCGGCTTGGTGCCGATAGCTTTGAGACGATCCCGCCTGCCGAATACGAAATCGATGCGGGTGGCGTCTATCCTCTGTCCGGCGCCTGGCCGTTCGTCTCCGGGCGCAATCAGCGGGTCGTCATCCGCTATCGGGTCGGCTGCGCCAAGACATCTGGCACCCATCAGGCGGGCACGCCTGCTGTCTGGGTAGCGAATGTGCCGGAACCCATCCGCTTTGCCATCCTGCTTCTCGTTGCGCATTGGTATCGGAACCGCGAGGCGGTGGTGATCGGCCAGAGCGCTGTCACTCTCCCCTTTGCGGTCGATGCGCTTTTGCAGCCCTACCGCATCTATCGATAGGAGTGACCATGGCCCGTGTCCGGTTCCTCAAGGATTTTGACTACCGGCCGGCCGTGTTCGGCGTGACGATCGCCTACAAGGCCGGTCAAACCTACACGGTCAAACGCGACTGCGCCGACCAGGCGCTTGCCGCAAAGGCGGCCGTGACCGTCAGGGCGCCGCGATCGGCGCCGAAGGCAGGCGGCGATGCTTGATGCCGGCAGTCTGAAAGAGCGGGTGGCACTCGACAAGCGGGCGCGCACTGACGATGGCGCCGGCAATTATCGCTCTGACTTTGTCGAGCAGTTCCAGCGCCGGGCCGCCTTTGTCTATGCCGGTGGCAGCGAGGCAGTTGTTGCCGAGCGCCTGCAGGGGCGCGCTATCCTCAAGGTTCGACTGCGCAAGGATTCGAGTTCCAAAACCATCGGGACAGACTGGCAGCTGCGCGATGTCAGGCGTGGCACGGTCTATGCGATCCGCGAGGTGGATGCCGTCACCGATCCGCTTTGCGTCTTTCTCACCGTGATCAGCGGGGTTGCCTCATGAAGTTCATCGGACTGGAAAAACTGCGCCGGCGCCTGGAGCGGATACCTGCCGAGGTGCGCAAGCGTGCCAAGGCGGAGCTGATGTTGCAGGGCCGCGAGATCAACATGCTGCAGCGCTCGCTGGTGCCGAAGGATGATCTGACGCTGGCAGGCACCATTCGCTCCGAACCTCTGCCCGACCCGGAAATCGGTGTCGTCATCCGGGCCGGCGGTGCGGCGACGACAAAGCCCGTGCGCAACTCGGAAAAGGGCAATTCCCCCACCTATGACTATGCGCTGGGGCAAGAGTTCGGGACCGAAGACATGCCCGCCAATCCATTCTTCCTGCCGGCAATCCGGGTGCGCAAGAAAAAGGCCAGGGCGCGTGTTCGGGCTGCCGTGCGCCGGGCGCTGAAGACGGCGGGCAAATAATGAGTGACGATCCGAGCCTTGCCATTCAGGTGGCGCTTGTGGCGCGCGTGGCCGAGCTGACGCGCGATGATGTTGCCGGCCGCGTCTATGACGATGTGCCGGCGGCCAGTGAGCGCATTGCCGATACCGGGGCGGACTTCCCTTACATCTCGATTGCCGACGGCCAGCTCGTGCCGATCGATGAAGAATGCTTTGACCGCTCCACCACCTTCATCAATCTCAATGTCTGGTCGCGGGCGATCGGCTATCCTGAAGCCAAGCGCATTGCGGGCCTCTTGCGCATTGGCCTTCACGAACAGGACCTGGCGATTGCCGGCCACGTCCTCGACCGCATGCGCGTCGAGAACATCACCTTCAGCCGCGATCCCGATGGCGTCACCCGCCGTGCGCGCCTGGAACTGTCGGTCGAGACCCAGCCCCAGACTGGCTGAATAGCGAACTGACTGCAAAATCCCACCATCCCCTGAATATGGAGACCATCGTCATGGCGACGACAAAAAAGCTATTGGTGCAGTTTGGCGACGGCGCCGATCCGCAGGCCTTCTCGCATGCCTGCACCATCAACACCTCGCAGGATTTTACCGTCGAGGCGACCACCACGGACGCCACCGACCCCAATTGCGAAAACCCCGATGCGCCGGGCTGGGTGCTGCGCTCGGTCGATACGCTCTCTGCCAGCATCAATGGTGCCGGCACCATGGACCCGATGAGCTATGGACGCCTGCGCGACCAGCAGCTGTCGGGCGAGCCCATTGATGCCCGCGTGCTGATCGACCTGCCGGCAGCACAGGGCGGCGGCCACTATGCCGGGCGCTACGTGATCACGTCGCTTGGCATTGCCAAGGAAGGCAAGGGCTATGTCTCCTGCACGATCGCCCTGCAGTCGGACGGTGAAGTGGTCTGGGTCGGTGCGGCATGAGCGCGCCACTCGCCCTTCCATTCGCTGGCAAAAGCATGGCCTTTCGCCTCGCCATCGGCCAGTTGCAGGAGCTGCAGCTCGCCTGCAGTGCCGGACCCGCCACGATCCTTGCCCGCCTCATGGCCTCGCAGCCACAGGCCGCCAATGCCAGGCGACCGGACCCGGAGAATTATCCGCTCGGTGCCTCCGATCCGGACTTTCTGGCAGACTTCAATGCCTATGCCCTGTTGCGTGGCATTGGCGGTGACTGGCGCGTCGAGGATGTTCGCGAGACCATTCGCCTCGGGCTCATCGGCGCCGGCATGACGCCCACAGACGCCTTTGGCATGGTCACCCGGTATGTCGATGACCTGGCGCGCTCGCCCCTGGTCGACAATGTCGGGATCGCGGCCGCCATCCTGCATCACGCGCTGACGGCCCCGGAGGGCGAAAAGCCGGGAAAGCCGTAGACCGAGAAGACGGGGGCGACGGCCGCCTGGTCTTCTCGGATTTTTACGGCCTCGGCGCCATCATGGGGTTTGCGCCGTCTGAGGTGGACAGCATGATGCTATGGGCGTTTGCCGCCTGTGCCGATGGCTATGCCAAGGCCAATGGCGCGGAAGACGTGCCGGAGGCGCCGAGCTTTGAGGAGCATCAGGAGATGTTGAGGAGGTTGGCGGGGTAGGGAGGTGGCGAGATTGCTATTGTCGCCTTCGAGATACCACAACTCAACGTCCACAGCCGGAAAATTCAGGCCGCAAGATCCTGACGCAGCGTGGCTAAAATTGGCCCTTTGCAGACGCTGATGCTTGAGCTCTCTTGACCGCAGCACACTTTCAACCACTGTTTAAAAAATAGTTCTACACATTATAGGATGCCTAGATGGCAGTATACTTTTTCGCTGAGCGGGACCCCGATGGCGACTGGCGTTATTCGGTCAAGGTTGGTTATTCGAATGATATCCCAAAAAGATTGCGAAACCTTCAGACAGGCAACCCTCGGGAGATCGCTGTCATGGGGTTCATTCGCACAAAGGACCGTGCGGAAGATCGGCGAGTTGAGGCCGATCTGCATAAGGGCCTCAAAGACGATGTGGTGCGTGGCGAATGGTTCAGTGTGGATCCAGAGCAAATCCTCGACGCACTCCATAGCCATTCCACCAACGCATTCCTTGCAACTGAGGGCGATCCTTTCGAAATCATCGGTCTCGATAGCGATGCCATTCCGGTGTACGCCAGTCCCTGGCATTGGGGCGAGTTCGAGGTGGACGAATTCTGCCCGCGCTGTGGCTGGGCTTCCGGTTGGAGAGAGGTTGAGACCGCAGGTGGAATGATGTGCCTAGAATGTGGCGCGCACGAAGCACACTACGAGGATAGGGGTGACGAGCCTGGCTGGAACTAAGGCACTGGACGTTTTGAGATGAGATGAAGCGGTGTCGCGCGCGGCGACAGTTTGCTGCTGCGACGAAGGTTCGGAACTGCATGTCGCGCCGCCGCAACATTCTAGATTCGGCGTGGGCATGACTTCGCAGATTCTGCTTTTGGCGCGAAGCGGAAGGCGGCCTTCGGCCCGGAACAGTCATTGCACGACTCGATCGAGCTCATTTGACAGACAAGGGTAAACGGGCTGGCAGGTCACAGGTTTTGAACAGCGACGGCGCGACGTTGCCTTTCACATAATATAGGAGCGTGCGCATAGCATTGACTGCAAATATTACATCAGAAAGTTTAAATAAAAACCTGTGGGGTTAGAAAAATATGCTTCCTCGCCTTTTGCCTGGCTTTATCATTATACCGCTCTCATATTGGCTCTACACATCCATCTCACTAAGCCGCTTTCACTGCCATGTACCAAGTTGGGCGTTTCAAGATTGGCATTTCGCCTACGAGATCGTCCCATATATCTTTGTTGTCGTTTCCTTCGCACTATTGTTCAGAACAGCGCGCTATGCGCTGCTCCACTCCAAGGAACTCGCCACCAATATCGCGATTATAGTGTTCGCCTTCGAGTTCAGTGTCTTCACTTTCGCGGCAGGCTACTACCAGTTCGGCATAATGGAAAAAGTCGACGCTACATCCGTCCTGCTCTCGCTTCCCGGCAAGCTTGACCCTGAGCTAGTTCCGATGATCATCGGAAATTTGTCCGTGGATTTGCCAAAAGACGGCGATTTGTGGACGCTGACGCCGCAGATAGCTCGGAATGCGTGGGATTACGTATTCTATTCGCTGTCAGTTGCCATCGGAGACGAGAAGATTTCCGCCGGCGATCTTTGCCCCGGAGCCACCCCGCTCAGGCTGCTGCAGGACTTTGCCAATGTTGGGTTCGGACTGCTTGCCGTGATCGTGTTGGTTCGATTCGAACCGCCCTCAAAAACCTAGCTTTTTGAAAGCATTTGCAACCTGCAGGTCTAGATTGGGTATTGCTGCCTTATTTAGGAACCAGATGTCCTCGGTCAACACATAGATGTTCTCCCCTTTCCGTGCGTACCCGCGTAGGGCTTCGAAACCGTAATACCCCTCTTCTTTGTCAAAGGAAGTGTGGAGAGAGGTGATGCCGAGTTGGTCAAACGACAGAATTTCACCCGGTTCTAGCTGCGCATTCCCGTTGTCAATCCAAACGGCCAGCTTCTTCAGTTCCTCACCACTGACCTCTCCATCATGGTCTTCATCAAAGCTTGCAAGCTTCTCATATCCGTTTCTATAGGTTTCTTCTGTCGCATCTTCTTCGGCGGTACGAGGGAATTCGCGAACAAATCCCATAAGGTCTCGGCCGGTCAGCGTCGTCTTGGGATTTTGTGCATCCCATTCGACAATAAGGCCGTCAGTGTTGCTTGTGATCCAGTCAATCTCCTGCATCGTGCCGTCGCCAAAAACGTCGAAACGAACAAAATTTCCAGTTGAAAACAGGCTGTAGAGCTTATTTTGGGTAGCGGTTAGCCCCGTGATATCAATGCGCTCGTTGCCATTCAGATCAATTGCTATCGGACAATCGCCCAGCGTATTAGTTTGCTTGATCGAGAACACGTAGAGGAACAGTAGCAATACTGGAAAATAATAGATTGAGAATCTGAAGCATCTAGAAAAAATGACTTTTTCATCTGAACTCTTTGGCGAACAGTAGTCTCCGCAAAATCTGAATATGCGCGCCCACAGCGAATCTTGTCTAGGCGCGCGCACCTCGCCTGCAACACTTCCTCGAAATTTCGAAGTATAGTTCCAAAATAACACGAGAATGCCCCATTATCCGTGATGCACATTTTACAACACCAAAAGCAAAAATCAATAAATAGACGGCGTGGGATTGACAGTAAAACGGCTCAAGTTTGAACATTTTGGCTGCTGCTAAAGCAGGCGCTGTTCAACTACATTTCCGTGCTCCTAAAGCAGCCGTTATTTTGAAATGTCTCCAATACCCTTTCTGGGCTCTGGAGCGCACCGACATGAATGCCATGAGGATATGCCACTTCTGGCGCAAAGCCGACATGGCATTTGCCAATACGATTCCTGCAATAAGCCCTACTTGACGACGCGCCCGTGATCGACTTGGCCGCCTTCGCTGCCACGCGCGCCCCGCCATTTTCCATTAAACCTAACCAGGACCCATCATGGCCGTCACCCTTGATGAGCTTCGCGCTGTCATGCGCATGGAGCTCAACCCCTTCATGAAGGACCTGCAGAAGGTCAACGGCGTCACGGCGCAGACGGCGCGCAAGGTCGAGACGACGTGGCTTGCGACGAACAAGCGCCTGGACAACATCGGCCGCAACATGGCCCATAGCCTTGCAACGCCATTGCTCGGCATTGGCGCGGCGCTGTCGGTGGATGCCGTGCAGCGCTATGCCGACGCCTGGACCACGGCAAAGAACAGCCTGGCTGTCGCTGGCGTCGTTGGCGATAACCAGACGGCCGTTCTCGATCGCCTGTACCAGTCAGCACAGGACAATGCCGCGCCGATCGGCGCGCTGGCAGACCTGTTCGGCAAGGCGTCCCAGGCGTCCGATGTGCTGGGAGCAAGCCAGGGCGACTTGCTCAAATTCTCGGACGGTGTGGCAACGGCGCTGAAGGTCGAGGGCAAAAGCGCATCGGAAGCTTCCGGCGCGCTGACCCAGCTCGGGCAGCTGCTCGGGCAAACGCGCGTGCAGGCGGAAGAATTCAACTCGATCAACGAAGGTGCGCGGCCGATCCTGATGGCGGTTGCCAATGGTCTCGATGAGGCCGGCGGATCGGTGTCCAAGCTGAAACAGCTGGTCAACGACGGCAAGGTGTCGGGACAGCAATTCTTTCAGGCCTTCCTCAAGGGACTGCCGAGCATTCAGGCCATGGCCGCCAATGCCACGCAGACCATCGAGCAGGGCATGACGAAGGTGAACAACGCCTTCACCAAATATATCGGCCAGACCGACGAAAGCCTTGGCGCCAGTGCGCGCCTGGTCGCGGGCCTCAATGCGCTCGCGGATAATTTCGAGCAGACGGCCGATGTGGTGCTGAAGGTTGCGGCAATCATTGCCGGCGCCCTGGTCGGCCGCTCCATCGCTGGCATGATCGCAAGCCTTGGGCTCGCCACCACGGCGGTTTTCCGGTTTGTGGCCGCCATCCGTGCCGCCGGCACGATTGCCGGTCTCGCAACCGCAATGAGCGGCCTTACCGTCGCGGCAGGTCCGATTGGCGCGGTGATCGGCGCCACGGCAGTCGGGGCGCTGGCGCTGTTCTATTCCGGCTCCACGGAAGCCAGCGAAGGGGCGGCTCTGTTTGAAGAGCGCCTGAAGCGCATGGGGGAGGCGGCAAACGAAGCTGCCCAGAAGACGGAAGATGCCGGCGACCGTATCAACGCGGTGCTGGTCAACAAACTGCGCAAGGAAGTGGCTGCAACGAGCGATGCGGCAGCCGAGGCTTCCGAAGCGGTTGCCGACCTGTTCGACCATCTGTTCAGGAACGTCGATCGCGACACGATCTCGCCGGCACAGCTTGCGCAGCTCGAAGAACTGAAGGTCGGCCTCGACAATGGCAGTGTCAGCGCAGCCGGTGCCAAGAACGCGCTTTATGCGCTGGCAAATGCCAACCCGGATTTTCAGGGGGTGGCGGATGCGTTTGCGCCGCTGCTCGATCGTCTCAATGAAGTCGTCGAAGGCGCCAGGGCTGCGCGTGCGGAATTGGCGGGCACGACAGGCTCGGCCCTCTCGGAACAGCAGATTGCCGGCTACAAGCAGTATGCCGCCTCGCGCGCGCAAGGCGAGGAGATGCTGCGGATCGGCAAGGCCTATTCGGAAGAGGCGCAGCGCCAGAACGGTTTGAGCCGTGAGCAGTTGGCGATCGAGAAGGAAATCGCCTCGATCCGCAAGGATCTGGCGGAGAAGGGCGGCTTCCTGCCGGAAGATCAGATCAAGGCGCAGGCTGCGGCAAACGTCGCGGCATCCGAAGCCCGCAACAAATCCGGACGCTCGGGCTCCGGCTCGATCAAGTCAACAACTGACAGCCGGTTTGACGGCGACATTCAGGCGATCCGCGACCGCACGGCGGCATTGATCGAGGAACAGGAAATCATCGGCCTGACCTATCGCGAGCAGGAAAAGCGGCGGATGGCGCTCGACCTTGAACAGGTGGCGCTGGCCGATCTGCGGGAGGAAGCGCGCCGGAAGGGGCAGACGGATCTCGCCAGCATCCAGCTGTCGGCTGACCAGCGCAGCCAGATCGATCAGGTGTCGGAAGCCTATGCGCGGCAGGCGGATATCCTGCGGCAGGTCACGGAAGGACAGCAGCGGGCGGAAGAGGCTGCGGCCGAATTCTATGACAGCTTCAAGAGCAATATGACCGATGCGCTGCTTGGGGCGAAAAGCCTCAGTTCGGCGCTGGGCAGCATCGCCAAGCAGTTGGGCTCGATGCTGATCAGTCGCGGGCTCGATAGCCTGTTCAAACCATCATCCGGCGGATCGTCGGGCGGATTGCTCGGCAGCCTGTTCTCCGGGATCGGCGGCCTGTTCCGCGCAACCGGCGGGCCTGTCCTGAAAGGGCAACCCTACATCGTCGGGGAAAACCGGCCGGAACTGTTCGTGCCGGACCAGAATGGAAAGATCGTGCCGCGCGTCC
>NZ_JAHHZO010000031.1 GCF_018760785.1 Rhizobium sp. CSW-27 | reverse complement strand
TGATGACAGCCGCCCCGCAAGGGGCGGGAATGCCGCTATCAAAACAGTTCAAAGATCACCGCCGAAAGCGGCGGTAGGCTCAGACTGGACCGTCAACGGAGAAAATCGGGGTAAATCGAGGCGTCCGAGTTGCTACCCTGGAACTTTAAATGACCAAAAGTTCAGCCGCTTGACGGGGTCATCTCCACCGGCATACTCGTCACAACCCAAAAGCCGGACCCACGACATGATTGAAGACGACGAACCAAATCTGGTCACCTCTGGCAAAAGCAAGAGGATTGTCGTTGACGGCTATCCCTTCTCCATCGACATCTTCCGACTGGAAACAGACAAGACCTGGACGCTCGAAGTCATCGATCATCAAAACACCAGCCATGTCTGGGACGAACAATTCGAATCCGACGCAAAGGCCAGGGACGTTGCGATAAAGACCATCGAGGCCGAAGGTGCCCTCGCATTCATGCGCGGCAACAACGTCATCCCATTCCGCCAAGCATAAACCGACGTGGCCCTATAACGGCGCTTACGATGTACTCATGTCATCGTGGGACACAGGGGGTTACATGTATCAGGAACCCGAAGACTACCTTGCCAAAGTCAAGAACGAAACCAAGGCATCTGAGCGGGACAACATTTTCAATAGCCTGGCATCCGCTGCCATAGCTGGAGGACTAGCGTTCTGGGCCTTCGAGACGTTAGCACACGGCGTTCTCTTCGCCTGGGTGGTCTTTACGATATCTGCGGTCGGCAACCGAGTGAGCGGGGAAATGAGACGGGCAAGGGTCCAGGACGAGGCGAACCGGATTATGGATCGGGCGGGAATGTGATCAAGGGAGAAGGCCAGTCAACCAGTCTGTGCCATACCTACCGACGAACCAGCCTAGCGCAAGCGGCGCGGCGAACCTAAACGCGCCCGTGAATGTTCCCGCCGCTGCCATCTTGAGGAGAGCCAATACGCCAGTCCTCAGTGGTGAATATTGGTGCTCTCCATCGACGTGCTGTCGGCTTGCAAACCGCAGCCACTTTATGCGCAGGGTCTGCGCCCAGCTAGGCTTGAGATCGATACTGGTCACGTAGGCGTAAGCCACCAAGTCGTGCATGTCCTGCCGGACCCCTAGATACAGGTCCCAGTAGTCATAGTAGCCGATACGCAGGATGATGGAATCATGCAGGCATACGAGCTCGTCAGCGCAATGCGACTTTGAAAAAGTCATCAAGTGCTCGGCGCGATCCGGCCAAGCTATAGCGCCCGATCTCAACGCCGAAGCTATTGAGGACCGCAAGCTCCGTACCGGCCGCGAAGGCAGCCCAGAACTTCTGGATTGCGACCGGGTCAGTCGGAAAATCGAATGCATAGGCGTTGGTTTCGATGTCCGCGTCCACGAACAGGCTGAACGGCTCATCGTTGCCGTGGGCGAAACGGAGCTCAAGCCGTGCAGAAGTCCCTGAAATGCTACCCTCGGGGACCATAATCTCTACGAACGTCTGTGAACGGTGCGGGTAGTGCGCAATGCGCAACAATGGCTCCATGTTGTCGCTTTCTAGGGCGATGAATGGTTGGCTCGTATGGGTATTCAAGAAAACACCAACGAGCCAGCTCTGACGCAACCACGTCTCGATTGGAAGTAGGTGAGGAACAGCCTGCCCCTTGCTCCTGTCACGAATATTGATTGAGTTGCGCTCCAGCTCCTCGGGAGTGAAGATGTACATGTCTTCAGGCGGCGTGCGGAGCATTCGCGAGACAAGGTAGCTCGGCGCGTTGAACGTGACGAGGTCCTCGTAGATTTGACCGATAGCGGTCTGTGTTAGCGAAGGATCATCAACTCCGGAAATCTGGTGAACTCCAAGCTTTCCTTGTGCGATCCTCTCACTACCAGCCAGGAAAATGAACGCGCATGCCGAATGACATTCGTCACCCGGCGGCACGATCGTGTTAAGTCCTGCGGCTTTGATTGCCCTCGCGATTTCCAGTGCGGGAAAAACGCGACCACCAGGGCTATTCAGACTGACAGATTTCACACCTGGACGAGCTGCCAGGGTCGTAAATTCAGCCGCGACCTCCGACGTTATCGTACCATCAATGTATGCGGTAGAACCCTCGACACTCACAGAGGCCGGCCGAATAGCCTGCGCCCTGGTTGGCACAGAAGAATTTCCCGCCAGCACAATTGCCAGAATGGCGATGCCGAACTTCGTCGATATCGGAGATTGCAAAATGTTACCCATTAGTGCTGCCATAAATCATCTGCGCCAACCGTCTGATGCTTCACTTGTAAGGCTAAACGTTCCGCCATGTCAGCCGTCCCTGAGCCTTGCCGTCACCAATTTAATCTGCCGGTTGCAACCATTCCGCTCTCGCCTCCCGCCCCGCCACGGTCCAAGACGACGATCACGACTAACATGAGGCGCGAGCTGCTCCTGGGGATCTGCTCGCCACTGACCCGTTCAGGCCGAAAACACGTCTATTCCTCAGCGCGAGGACCGGGTGATGCGATCTTGTAATGAGGTTTGTGGCCGGTCGTCGCCGCTTATGCTCGCTTCAGCGCTCTTGATGACCGATCCGGGTCCCTAAATCCTGTGTTGCGACACCCACATCACCGGATACTTAATTTTTGTGAGTATCTATTTTCGCTACTGTGGAGCTCACAAACAGCAACCTCGCTTTCGCGAGATGACCAATGTTGGCGCAAATCCGCAGCGACCCTTCCCGCATTCTTGCCATCAATATTGTAGCGACGTTCTTTGGAAAGCCCTATCGGGCTTAGTAATTGTGCGAGGAAAAGACCCCTTACAATTGATATCGAGTATTTAGCGAAACCATTTTTGGAGCGCAAGAGAAATAATTATATTGAGGACACCTGAGTATCATTTTATTCAGCGGCGCCGGAAGTCTCAGGCGTTACCACGCGGACGGCGATGTGAAGGAGCTTTCGGGAAAACCCAACCCGCGCCGCCCTCAACCAAAAATCGGCAGGATTGCGAGATTTCTTGTTAAAGTAGGCTAACGGCAACCGCGCGTTTCAATAGAATGGAAAGCTGCTTCAGGCTGCAACGTCATCTCCGTCTGTGTCCAGACTTTCGATGTTGATGAGAATATGGCTGTCTCCACCGGAGCCGGACAGCATTTCCATCAGGTTGTCGATGATGCCTAGTTTGGCACGTATCTGTCTGCTCCCGGTCGCACGACGCTCCAGGAACGGTTTTAAGCTCGCCAACTGCTTATGAATCGCGTCTGCCTCTCGCGAGATCCCGAGAAGAAGCGCATAAGGATGTTGCTCGCGGCATCGCAGAATGCCGCCGACGATCTGAAGCGCGTAGTTCAGAACAGTCCCGAATTTTTGGCGCTCTCGCAGCTCGATGAGAAGCGCGACAGCAAATTTTGTTGTTTTTACAACGCGCTCTTCTGTCAGCACAGCAGGTGTCGCAATCGGGCGGCTGAGGAGCCCCGCGACGGCTGCCGGGACATTGCCTTTCGAAGGATGATGACGGAGGAGAAGGTCAAGCGCTCGCTCGAGCCGCCTTTCCTCCTTAATAATCCGACCCAGACCATGAAGGACTACGGTCGAAGCTGACCTGTTTTCAAGGAACACATGCTCTCTTGCGTCGAGATGCGCATGCGCTGCTTTCAGTATCTCGTCCTGGAGATCAAGCGGGCAGCGCCCAAATGCCCAAGTGGCAGCCAGAAGGAGAGTGTTATCTGGCAACGGACGGCGGCTGGAGACTGCTGATAGGCAGGTAGACGCGACGAGAGCCAGTGCGCGATCCAAGGCCTCGATCAACTCGGCATCAGTCTCTTTGGGCGGCGCGCCATCGAAGTCGAGGAGACGAGCCGGCGCAAATCCAGCTCCAATACCACCGACATCAATGGGGACCTGTCTCGATAGGAAATCACGTAGCTTGGCTGCATCCCTCAACTCGAATCTCGAAATAAAGGGCCCAAAGGCAGGAATGCGTTCGGTGCCGAGCCAGCGGTCAACATGGGCAAAGCCAGTTACCCGCTCCGGAACAATAGGCTTCGGCTTGAGCTCCGCTGCAATCTCTTCGAAGGATCGTGGATCATGCTCCAGCGTCGACCAATCGAGGAAGACAGGACGGGATCGCAGTACGTCCCAATCGTTCGAGGTGACGAAGACCGCCGCTCGCCCTTGCGCCGGCATCTGCCGTAAGCGGACTTCGACGGCCTGCGTGCTAGACGGTGGAGACACATCTGCCGTGGTCCATTTCCGGAATTCCGCACCCTTTCGAAGGTAGAAGGTGACACTGCGGGCATCCGAAGGCCAACCAAGACCTGTGATCGGTGCAGAAACGTATTCCCGGTTTGCCGCAACCACGGCATTGGCCGGCACGAGATCGATCAGAACGACCTCTCCGTCCTTGAGGGCGACAAGCGAGACCTGCTCCAGACGGTCGAGATAATGAGGTATGCCGCGCTCGATGCGGCGACCGGCAATCAAGGCACCTGTTGCAGCAGCCTCTCGCGGCATCAGGAGGACCGGGGTGGCTCCCACTGCCGTTGCCACCGCCTGGCGTACGCGTTCTTGCAGTCCGGCTCCGACGGGAGAGGTCAAAAGAACAATGGACGCATCGGCAAGGTCCAAGGGGGCAAGCCCTAGCTGAAGATCATGAAGGTCAGGCTGCGGCGGCGCTAATGACGTCCATGAACCGTTATCCAGGCGCACGATCTCCTCGCCTCCCGGTGGCGCATCCGCCAGCAGAAGCTCCCATGCCATTCGGTGCGGTCCCTGTCTGTCGAACTCGGCCAAAGGGTTCGCCGCATGTATGGAGGCTTCTGCCTGCGTGAACAGGGCTTGCAGCCCGAAGTCACAGGGATCGGTTCGAAGGATTTTGCCCATCTCTGCTCGTTCCGGCGCGAAAAGACCGGGATGCTCCTCCAAGGCCCGTAACGTCAGAATTTGAAGCGCATAACCATTGTCTGAATGGTCAATGCAGGCGATGCGCATGCCATCATGGGGTGTCGGAATGAGGTTCTGCTCAAGAGCGGTCAGCAACGTGGCGACGGGATGCCAGAGGAGACGTATGGATACGCCGCGTCTGCGCAGGGCATTCAGCAGGAACTCCTGCCGTGTCTCGTCCAGTTCAGTACGATCCGGAATAATCGTCACGATTTCGTCAGCCTGCGTCGTAAGCGCCAGAGCGGTCGCTTGCCATTGGGCGGCGCGCTCCTTGCTGTCATGTGAAGCGAGCAGGTCCTCCAGCAGGGAACGGACGGAGATGCGGCGCTTCTGCGCTCCGATCTTACCCCAGCCATTGCCGCGGCCGATGGGGGAATGCATAGCCTGCGGTCCGCCAATGAAGTTCAGGGAGACATCGCGTACATCGGGATCGTGCATAGCAACGACAACAGTGCCGATACCGCCATCGATGATATTGAGTATCGAACTACCGGTGCCGGCCTCGTCATCCGAATCCGGTTTCGCATCATGGACGGCAAAATCGTGCCAGCCGTTAATATCCAGTCCGACAATCCGCCGCATCAGTCGACTTTCCCGTCAGCGAGGAGATGCAGTAGGCCAACACTCAGGTTTTTCAAACCATCTCGCAGGCCGCCGCCCGTTGGACCGAGCGAGAGTGCGGCACTTTGATGCGACGTCAACAGCGCGCTTTCGTCACTATCTGTCGGCGCAATTACAAGCATTCCGCTAATGGAGGATATGCTCCTCTGCTGGGTGCGCGGTGCTTCCTTCAGGAGAGCCGCTAGCTCGAACATTTGCTGTTCCGGTTTGCTGCCTTGGCAGTTCCAGAGTGGCCAAATGAGGATCGACCTCAGAAAGCTGCGTGCATCACCCAGCCTGCCTACGCGAATGCAGAGTGGCGTACACCATGGTTCGAACCCATGCTGTTTGTGATCATAAACGACCTCCACGATCAGTTGTTGTCTTGCAAGATGGATGACGCCGAGTGGATTGATGCTTTCAACCCAGCACCCTCTCAACTGCTCCGGCCGAAAAATTACAGGTGAGGTTGCCACCACGCGCGCACCCTCAATGCTTTGCAGCGCAATGATGACCGCGAGCGCGCAGAACTCGTTCCATGAGCGGGTTTGCCAGCGCCATAGCTCATCAACAATACGTTTGCGGTTCAGCAGTTCGTGCCATGCGTGCCAGATCGCCGAATAATCCGGATTGTTCAGAAGCACGAAATTGGGCGTAACATCTGCCCGGGCTTCAACGACCCCTCTCGCCGCAAGGTCTATTGCCAACTGCCGGCAGCGCTTTCCGTAGGTTTGTACCAGAAGTTCGCGGCTGCGTAGCGGGCGCTTGCGCGGTTGCGAGGGCAGATAATCTGACGCGACGCGACGTGCTAACCGCGCATAGGCCAGAAGCACCCTGTTCTCGAGCGTATTAAAGTTTTCCTCGCGGGCGACGGCCATGATCCGCTGTCGGTCGCCCGCCTGTTGAGCAATTGTGTCACCTGGCTGGCGAATTAGCCAGGTCATGGACCGGCGATCCAGTTCCTGCACGCGTGACAAGGGCATCTGCTTGTGTACGCGACGGAGAATTCGACGAGGCGTTTTATCCAGACGCTCTATGACATTCGGGAGCGCGCGGGCCTGTTTGACGATCTCGTCCATCTTGGGACGTTCGTCTGTTTCTGCGTTGAGCCAAATGTCTGACAGTTGTGTCCACATAGTCGCTGGGTCGGCGATGACGTCTTCGACATCGCGCAGCCGCGTCCAGACACGCTTGATCCGCGCCATGAGAACATCGCCATCGCTTGGCAGGGTGCTGACGTCAGGGTCCACTTCGGATGCCGGTGCATTCGGAATCGCTTTCAGCATCACCTGAATAGGACCGGAGGGGCCGCTAATCACAATACCTTTGGCCTGCTTCAACGGAATAGGCGGCAACCAGGCCTGTCGCTTCCCGTCAACATTGGCCAAAAACTCGCATACCCCAAATTTGCCATCGATACGCGGGCCGCCGGGAGCATCGGTGACGATAATCGGAGCGCAGTCCTCCAAAACCTCGACCGCAGAAGTCGCGTCAGTAATGTCGCGATAGGACGATCTTGAGCGATCAGACAAGGCCCAGGGGCGGAACCAGAGGTCGAGAAAGGTCATTTGCTCAATGGCCCGTGGTTCTGGTAATGCCGCGCCAGTTGAACATCCCGCCACCCTGACTCTGCCGTTCGACGATTTCTTCTAATCGATGCGCAAGCGCACTGTCGTTTAGCTCTTCCCGAAGAAGCAGTTTTAGATCATCGAATATCTTGCTGTGTTCCTCGATACTCAAACCGCGGAGCTTGGGCATGATGCGTAGCTCGATCTGATCCGCCAGAGGCTTTCGAACATCGGCCGGATGTCCGTTTTCCTGCGGATAATTTGCGACATAGGCGCTTAGTGCGGCATTGAGCCGATGCCCAAAGGGACGCCCGCAATTGTTCATGATCTCCGCCAGCCGCCGGATTGTCTGGCGGACCTTGTCTGTGTCGGCTAAGCCGAGGTGCGCAGGTTGCTTGATCCATGTGCGCCATGTCTCGAAGGAGAGGCGACGGTCTGCTGGCTGCCCGTTTTCGGTTGCCTTGACCGGCGGGAAGTCATCCGGAGCGGCAAACTGCATGATGTTGCCGCGGTCTAGTACCTTGTCGGAAAGCGACTGCGTGCTCTCATCGTCGTTCATTGTGCCGACAAACAGCATGTTGTGGGAGGGGTAAAGCCGAACGGGACCTTCTTTCTCACGACCGCGGATGTCGATCGGAATCATGGCGTCGCGGCGTGCCTCTTCCGACAGGACCTTCTGATACATCGGCCGTGCCTCAAGGCGGCTTAGGAACTCGGAGAAATAATACTCGACGCGAGCGAGATTCATTTCATCAAGCAGGACGATCATCATGTCGTTGTGGTAGGATTTGTCTTCCTCGTTATCCGGCACGAGTTTGGATGTGTTGTATGGATCGAGATGGACTAGCGCTCGGGCCAGATCGGTGGCGCGGAAGCGCTTTTCGATGTAGTTGTAAAAGCCCAGAAGGTCCTGTGGGCTGTCCCAGCGGGGTTCGACAGCGAAGGGCAGGAAGCGGATGCCCATCGCTTCGGCGTAACGCCGCGGCAGCAGGCTCT
Organism: Rhizobium sp. CSW-27; assembly: GCF_018760785.1. Taxonomy (GTDB): domain Bacteria; phylum Pseudomonadota; class Alphaproteobacteria; order Rhizobiales; family Rhizobiaceae; genus Neorhizobium. Next base: position 8,149 of record NZ_JAHHZO010000031.1, on the reverse strand, counting down.
TGCCCGTTCCGGAGACCCCGGCGAGTACGGTCAGTTGGGCGAAGTCGTTGATCTTGAGAGAGGTATGGAAGGCCTTGACCACCCGGTCCGGGTAGGTCAGGTTCAGTGTCTCAAGATGCTTGCGGACGTCCTGAAGGGCCTGCTCCTCTCCCGTTGGGCGGTAGGCCGAACGCCGTGCTTTCAGGACACTGGGCGGCGAGCGCAGGTCTTCAAGAACACGCTCGTCAAAGACTGCGTCCTTGGCGGGGCCATCGACGGTCTCTGCCCGTAACCGCTCGATATCCTCCTCGATAGCGGTTTTGCGGCCTTCCAGAGAACGGACGTTTTCATCGAGGTTCCTGAAGTCCTCTAGCCTGGCTTCAAGAGGAGCGGTCTCCCTGAGGATGCGGCTGTGGTTCGCCTCTGCGTCGCGCAAGTCGCTGTCCAGTTTTGCCAACCGGTATTTCAACTGCTCGACATCGTTCTGGAGCGTTGCCTTCAACGCCGTCAGTTCCGTCACCTCTGCACGCGCGCCGAGCAGAACGCCGCGTTCTGCCCGCAACTGATCCACTTCGCGCAGTATGGTATCCTGTTCGATCTTGAGTTCAGCGATCTTGGCTTCGAGACCGGCGGGAATGTCCTCCATCTTCGCCTTGCGATCGTTGATCTCTCTCTCAAGCTCCACCAGTTCCGCCTGCCGTTTAGACAGACTTGCTGACAGATCCTCCCATTCGGTCTGGACTTGCTCAAGAGCTTCCTGGCGAACGGCAAGTTCTGCCGCGGCATCTGCGGCAAGTCGCTTCACCTCGTCGATCTGCGCCCTTGCGTCAGCCAGTCCGTCCATTTCGAGCAGGAGTGATTCCCGGCGTTGCTCCAGCGCGCCGATTTCAGCGGCAATGGTTTCACGCGCACCAATCTTGCGATTGATCTCTTCAAGAGCGATTTCCTTTTCGGTCAGTTCGCTCTTTCGCCTGTTTATGCGGTCCTCGAGGTCCATCCACGTTGAAACCAAGGGCATGTTCCGGCGCTGTCTCTCGAAAAGCGATATGGAGACAACCCCCACGACAGTAGTAACAATGGCCGCGAGAAAGATCAGCAGTAGCACGTAGGAATTGGAGGCGATGATCTCTAGCATTCAGTTATCGTCCTTGCTCAGTGCTGGCGGCTGGCGTGGTCTCGATTGGCGCTGTGTTTGGAGGTGGTGCGGCGGCGAGGCTCTGCCGCAAGGCAGCCAGGGCGGCTTCGAGTTCCGATCGTGCCTTTGTTTGTTTTGCAATGGTATCGTCGAGTGCAGTCACCTGCATTTCCTTCTCCGAAAGCGTCGCCTTTCGGGCGGTGAGTGTAGTGACTTCGCTCTGGAGACCGTCGCGCTGAGCGGTGAGGTTGCCGATGCTCGTCATCAGTTCCTTTTGACGGGCCGATGCCGCGTCTACCTCACCCGAAACCCTTGCCATGTCGTTCTTGAGGGCAGTAAGATGATCGATCTCGGCTCTGGCCGACAGCAACTGCAGCCGCGTGCTCGCCAGTTGGCTTTCCACATCCGCCAACTGTTGCTTACCGGCTTCAATTGACGCGTTCAGCGTCGCGAGTTGCGGCCCCAGTCTTTGCAGGTCGGCATTGAGCGTCTGTTGTTGAGCTACTGTCCTAGCCAGATCGTTGGCCGCCGAGACCATCCGTTCGCGTGCTGCCGTCGCATCATCCTCATCACGCTTGCGTTTGGCAGATGCTTCATCCGCCGCCTCGCGCGCGGCATCCCTCGCATTTTCGGCGATCTGGCGATCACCCTGCGCCTTGGCGACGTCGTTCAATGCTTGCCTCAGATCGTTGCTCGTTTTTGTCAGGTCTGACTGTGCCTTCGCGAGCTGGGCATCTACGTCCTTCTTGGCGGCCAGCGCCCGATCCTGCTGGCTCTTGATTTCGGCCAATGCAGGCCCGTTTTTCAGCTTTGCTGTTGCCAGTTCCTGCTCGGCCGCCGCCTTGTCCTGTCTTGCTTTCGCCGCGTCTGAAAGAAGTCGGTCGCGATCCGTCGTAATGTCGACTATCTGCGCCCTGAGGTCTTTCAGTTCCACTTCAGCCTTCGCGCGAGCGGCACTCGCCGTTTCCGCTTCGCTCTTAACGTTCGCAGCTTCCTGCGTTACCCTTCGAAGTTCGTCCCGCCATTTTTCAAGCGTCTGTAATTCGGCTTCCTTACTTGCGAGCTGACGGCTCAGCTCAACGAGCATGGCGTTGTTTCTTCTCAGGTCCTCCTGCGTCTTCGCAAAATCGCTCTGCAGGTCGCGGTGAGCTGCGATGCGTGCGTCAAGATCGGCGCGTTCTGCACGGGTTTGATTCTCAGCCGTTGAGACGGTCATTTCGCGTTCGCTGAACACCTTGTGGCGTTCCATAAACACGACGACTGCCGCGAGGTTGAACAGGATTGTGACCATCGCAAAAACAATCGAGATCGCCCACAATGACGAACCTTCCGATTTGCGTTCAGAAGGATCAACGGCGTCCGAGGTCGGAGTCGATGAGGTCAAGACACATCTCCATATTACGGTCTATTTCGGACACCCAGAAGCGGCGAACTTTCCAGCCGCGGGCTTTCATTTCTCGGTCACGCAGAACATCCGATACCTTACGGTTGCCATCTGCATCGACATGCCAGGCGCGACCGTCCACTTCCACATCAAGTTTTTCGCCGTTGTGAAAAAGTGCCATGTCGAGAAATCTGTGCCCGACCGGATACTGAATTTCGGGTTTCAGACCCCTGCGTACCAAAGCGTTATAAAGGCGCTCTTCCCAGATGCTATCGAAGCCTTCGCGACGCCGCTGGCCAGGACGCGTTGTATGATGCGCCAACCGCCGTAAATGGCTGATCGTTGATTTGCGGGCCGCAGATAGATCGCCGATGATCACGCAGACGGCTTTGGCGCGGCTGACCGCCACGTTGAACCTTCGGGCCTCCCGTGCCAGGAAGTTGGTTACTCCGAAGGGCGCACCTTCCGTGTAGACTGTTGAGAAAAAGATGACATCGGCCTCGCCACCTTGAAACTTATCGATCGTGGCGATCTTTAGCCGCACCCGCTTCTGAAGCTCTTCAGGGAGCAGAGCGTCAACCTCCCGCCGTATTCTGGCCACCTGACCTACAAAAGGCGACAGTGCACCGATGGTGCCTTCGAACGTGCGGTCGGATGCCAGAAGTGCAACGCGCCTGGCGACTTCTTCGGCCTCAGCTTCATTAAGGTTCTGATCGTCTACCCGGGTGGTTTGGCCTTTTATATCCACCCATTCTATACCCGCCTTGTAGCCAGGCGTCTTCGGCAGCCCGTCTTCATCGCGTCTGCCAGCTAGACGACCGCCATAAAACTCCTCATTTAGATAGTCGATGATACCTGGTGCCGAGCGGAACTGGTCTGCCAGAAAATGATGCGCCTTTGCAGGTCGCCAGTCTGAAAAGTCGAAAAGAGAGTTCTTGCTTTGCGCAATGCGCGCACGCCCTGCTCGCGGTAGCCCGGCCGCATCCATCAAAGCGTTCTCCTGTTGGAGAGAAAGCTGCGGTACGAATGAAAGCTGCATAGGATCGCCAACCACGGCTGCGCGTTTGGCTCGGAAGAAGAGTGGCAGCGCCGAGGCGATGTCGCACTGGCTTGCTTCGTCGATGATCAAAAGGTCAAACAGGCCGGCGACCAGCGGGATTCGGGAGGGCACGGACAGGGTGCTTACTGCCCAGACCGGACGATGCCGCAACAGGAGGCGAGCTTCTTCTGCCGCGAGTCTACGTGCTTTGGTTATGCCGGAGAATTCGAGTTCCTTAATGCCTTCGACCAGAGCATTTCGTTCCGTCGTGTCAAGGCTTGTAATGCGCGCGAATAGCGGACGTACATCGTTCGCGAGTTCATTGAGGTAATCGACATTTACAGCGGGAAGGGACTCCGCATCCGGCATAGGCGGCAGGCGTTCCAAATCGGCTTGCAATTTCGCCAGCCGACGTTCTATCTCCACGGGCGTGGCTTTCCCCGGATCGAACATCGCGGTCTTGCCGGATTTATCTGTTCGAAATAGCGAAAAAATCCATTCAGCGATGCGCCAAAAGGGGCGCTTAGTACTCTTCCTGTCAACAGTCGTGCCAGAGGGGGCACCCAGACGCACCAGCCGATCCAGAAGATCGGCTATTTCCAACTCGGTCCTTGTCCTTTGTCTGCGGATGGTCTTGGCTTCGGTCAGGGCGCGTGCCAGCTTGAAGTCAGGCAGGTCGGTGGTGCGCGAATGGGTCGTTACGGGCTCAGACGCGGCCAGCGTTTTCAACTCTGTCAGGAAGTTCGTGTCGCGCTCACCCTCGGCATCCCGACCACGGATGACTACGGGATTATCTCCGCAGATATCCGCCAGACGACGCTCCACCTCGTCCAGCGCCTGATGGTTCTTGGACGCGAAAAGTACCGTCTGCCCGGCTGCCACCGCAGACGCGACCACCGAAACGATGACGTCGCTTTTGCCGGTTCCAGGTGGCCCCTGCACGACAGTAAGTGGCTTGGTCAGAACATCGCAGGCTACGGCAAACTGTCGGTCTGTGAGATCGCGGAGTTGAAGAAGCGGTGCATCGGCCTCATCGGTTTGGGCAAGGCGATCATCTGCGAGAAGCGCTCCTATGGCTGTTCCCTGTGCTTCATCAATCGGCATGTTGGCCATTGCGGCAAGGTCACTGGCTGTTCCCTGCGTGTAGCTTCTATCTGAAGGGAGGAAGAGGGCAGCACAGTTCCGAATTCCTTCCTTGTCGGCCGTGATGATATCGTCAAGCTTACCGGCCGCCAGAGTGACGGCACCGAGTGTTGCAGCGACATTCCGGAGGCGTCGTGTCACCGCGCCGAGGTCGCGGTCCTCGCCTTCTGGAAAGAGCCGGTCTATTAGGTCGTCGGCCTTCCATCGCTTGCGCGCCGTCACCTTCTTTAGCCACTCAGCATTAATGACCGGGTCGACTGAGCGAACAATGATCTTGAGGTGATCATGCGTCACCTCCCATTCCGCCGGAAGCAGAAGTGCCGGTAGAGTTTCCATGCCACCCGTCGAGTCCAGCAGCGTCAGGGGGTATCCTATGGCACAGGTTCGCTCTGGCCTTTTGACCAGCGCCTCGCGAAACGCTTCCGGTAAATCCTCCAGCGGCACGCGAACAAGGGCATTGCTCCACCAGTCTCCCGTAGTCGACAGCATTTGCCAAGATGTGCCGTGGTTTGATGCAAGCTGCAGAATCTTGCCGCGCGGATCGGAACGCTGCGTTGCCGCGTAATAGGTCATGAGTTCACGCCAGATGCCGGACAGCGCCATTGCGCCGGTAGCGGACGCTTCTGCCAGTGAGCTGACGACATCGACCTCCACGCGCGAGTATTGGCCACGAACGGCACGCAAGAGTGGAGCGTCATCGATAAAGTGCCCCGACATGCCTATGCTGCCGCTGACGCCTTTCGAATCAGGCACATCATTGAATCGGGATAGTAGCCAACGATTGCCGGGGATAATGCATATTTCGCCATTACCGGATAATTCGTTGAGTGCCTGAAGAATGTCGGCAGCCGATGCCCTCAGTCCCGTAGACTTCAGCCGCCATAGCAGTTGCTCTTGCGACGCACCCGCCGGATACATCTCAAGCAGACGGCGAACGCTAGAAGCATACATCTCGACGAACCGATTTCTCTTATCCGAAATCCCGCCTCGACCGCGCGGCGAGGGCTGGGCACGATGGAAGCAAGGATGAGTCAAAGCTATAAATAGCTTACTTGAAATCTATTGGGCCAGCGCGTGAAGAGCAAGTTGCCATACACTTTATTCAGAGTTGAAATTCATATTCCGCTATGACGAAAACCTTGCCAACCTGATGATCGAGCATGGCGTGCGCGTTCGCTCCGCCCGCACGGAGGTAACGCGACTGGACGAAGATTTCTTCGTTGAGGGGTGATAGCGGGACGTCGCGTGGATGCGGAAATTATTTCCGGATCTGTCGGCTCCGGCGCGTTTTCGCACTGCCGTCCCTCGCGGGGGCACAGCGCTGTCGACGCCAATATGAGACGGCAAGGTAATGCAGTAGCAAAGAACTGTTATTTCTGCTCCGATTTCCTTCAAGAAATGCAATTCTCTGTGGGCTCAGGCCCCCGCAACCACTGATAACGACACTCCCGTGAGATCACCTCCGGGAGTGTTTGTTTTTGTAGCCTTTCCAATGGCTTGACGCTCCGTCCAGTTCAGGATTGTGCCCAGTTCACCGTGCAGCGTCGCGTAAATCTCGCCGCGTTCCGGACCCGGTGTGAGCGAAATCTTCTCGATCAGCCCACGCAATGTCTCCGCTGCTTCCTGCCGCTCTTCCTTGTGGTTGAGCGCCTTGGTCAGGGCAGAAACCTTCTTTGCATAGATTGCCGAGGCGCTCGGCAGAATGTCCGGTGTGTCCTCTGGCGCGTCGGCCAGCAGGGCGTTCAGTTCGCTCTTGCGCGCTTCCAGCGTGTCCATTTCTGCCTTCATGCTCTCGTGGAACATGCCGGCCTTGATCGCCTCGATGATGGCGCGGATCTGCTTCTCAATCTTTATCAGTTCTGCTTTCCAGGCATCACCGCTGGAGCGGCGTTCCCGGTTCAGCCGGTTGGTCTCCTCGGCATAAGCGCGCATCGCCTCCTCAACGATCTCAGGCGCCATCATGCGGTCCTTCAGACCGGAGAGCACGCGGGCTTCCAGATCCTCACGCGGGATCGTGCGGCTGTTTGAACACGCGCCCTTGCTGATGTGGTTCGAGGAGGCAAACCGATCAGCGCCGCGAAGCGAGTAGGGGCCTCCGCAGCAGCCACAGAACACTAGGCCCGACAGAAGGGACTTCGGCCGGCGTGTGCCGTTCAGGCGGTTCTTTTTGTGGTGCTTGCGCACGGCTTCGGTGACGTTGGCAAACTTCTCGGCGGTCTCGCCCTGCCGGACACGGACCGAATGCCAGAGTTCGTCATCGACGATGCGCAGCTCCGGGACATCCTTGATGATCCATTCCGATTCCGGGTTCAGGCGTGAGACGCGCTTTCCGGTGGATGGATCTTTGATGTAGCGAAGCCGGTTCCAGATCAGACGACCGATATAAAGTTCATTATTCACCAGCCCCGTGCCGCGCTTCACATGGCCCCGAATGGTGGTGTCGCTCCAGAGCTTGCCAGCCGGACCGGGGACACCTTCCTCGTTCAATGTCCGGGCGATTGTGCGCGGGCCGACGCCGGCGGCGAACTCGCGGAAGATGCGCCGGACAACGTTCGCCTCGGCTTCGTTGATCTCGCGATCACCACGAATGGGATCGCCGCGCGCATCGAGTTGCTTGACGACATTGTAGCCAAAGCACAGACCGCCACCCGATTTGCCGTCCTCGACGCGGCCACGGATACCGCGATGCGTCTTTGCCGCGAGGTCTTTCAGGAACAGCGCGTTCATCGTGCCCTTGAGGCCGACATGCAACTCGCTGATCTCGCCCTCGGACAGCGTGACAATGGGAACGCCAGCGAATTTGAGGTGCTTGTAGAAGGTGGCGACGTCAGCCTGGTCGCGACTGATGCGATCCAGTGCCTCAGCAAGTACGATGTCGAACTGTCCAGCCTGCGCGTCCTGCAGGAGCGCCTGAATGCCGGGGCGCAGGATCATACTTGCGCCGGAGATGCCAGCGTCCTTGTAGGTTCCGACGATCTTCCACTTCTCGCGCTTCGCTTGTTCGCGGCAGATGCGCAGCTGATCCTCGATCGACGCTTCGCGCTGATTGTCGGAAGAATATCGGGCATAGAGCGCAACGCGGGTCATATAGGCAGTCCTTTCAAGCTCCGTGTCGGGGGAGGTATCTTAATTCTGTTCAGGTTCGGAGGCGGCTTCGACGGCCTTGCCGCTGCGATGCGCGGCTGACAGCAGTTCGTCATATTGAGCGGCCGACATCAGCACAAACTCGCGCCGGCCACGTCGCGTGATCTCTACCGGCTCACGGTGAGACTCGTTCAGATACTGTCCGAACTTGCGCTGAAATTCGAGGGAGGTGGTGGTCGGCATCGCAGACTCCGGGAGTGTGTTTCGGCGTGCAAAGTTGACCCCATTAGCGGGGTGATCGGCGTCCAATTTTGACCCCCTTCGGATTTATCTGACCATCCGTTTTTTGACGGCGGATGGAGAGGGAGTTGAAGCGAGTGGATAC
>NZ_JAHHZO010000030.1 GCF_018760785.1 Rhizobium sp. CSW-27 | reverse complement strand
CAATAACCCCTCGATGATCCGCCATTCCATATCCGTGAGGTCGCCGCGAGCCAGAACCGCCTCCTAAAAGGTAGTCTTGAATCACGCTTCCGCTGATTTGGGAATCCACTTTGTCAACAGGGCCTAGTCTACGACTGGGTGCCGCGCGGAGGCTACTGTCCCTGAAAGACGTGTGCCTTTTGTGCCGCCAGAAGTGTAGACCCTAGGCTGCATGAGGCCTCGACTAAGCTACCCTGCTGCGTCTTCAATAAAGAAGAGGGTAGGCGTTCCGCTTGTGTCAGAGATCACGGGGCACTGGAAGCGCGGATCGGGCAGGTGGCCCGTTACTAACTAAGGTGTTTTCCAAGTCTTCAGCAGCATCTCCACGAACTTTTCGGCCGCAGGAGATAAGACGCTACTTCGCCTCTGCACGATGCCGATCGTTCGCGATACTACCGGGTTTACGATCGGTCGGGTCACGAGGAAAGGATGATCGTCTTGTGGTGTCGCTAGACGCGGCAAGACGGAAATCCCTAGTCCCGCTTCCACGAGGCCAAGCGAGGTATTGAGATGGGTCACCTCATAGAACCAGTTCAATTTCAAATTGTGTCGTGCAAGAGTGCCGTCGAGCAGCGTTCTGTTGCCGCTGGAGCGGTCGACAACAACCAGCGGGTAGGGCTCCAGCTGGTCCCATTGGATGGTTTCGAACGCCGCCAGTGAATGGTCCTTGCGCATCGCCAGCACGAACGGATCGTCTATCAGCGGCTCGAACGCCAGATCCGGATCGGAATTCCCCATCAAGTTGATGCCGAATTCGACTTCGCCTCGTGCCACGGCCTGCAGGCCTTCGTTCGCCGTCAAGTCTCTGATCCGCAACCGAATATGCGGATACTGATTGCTGAAGGTCTTGATCACCGTCGGCAGGAAGTAAAACGCTGCGGTGGGAACGCAGGCCATGGTGATGAGACCCCGTCGCTGTGCTCCGTCCTTCATCGCAAAAAGCGATCCGTCGAACTCCTCCAGCATCCGCCGGACAAGCGGCATGACCTCCTGGCCCATGGCCGTTGGAGCGACGTGGCGGGTGGTGCGCTCCAGAAGAGGCGCCCCGATGGCCTGTTCCAGTTTCTGGATACGGCGTGTGAGCGCCGGTTGTGAGATATGCAGCGCATCAGCGGCCCTGTGGAAGCTTTCCAGCTCAACCACAGCCTGAAATGCCCGCAAATCCAGAATTTCACAATTGATGCTCATTTCGCAATAAATCCTCCGAACATTGCATTTAACAGATTATCCTTCTTTCCTCATATTGCAACAACAGGCGACATTAATCCGCAGCATGCAAGACTGAGGCGAGGCCATGAACGATTTGCTCAAGATACCCTGTGTACTGATGCGTGGTGGAACATCGCGCGGGCCGTTCTTTCTCGCCTCCGATCTTCCCCATGAGCGCGCCGCGCGGGATTCTGCCCTGCTCTCCATCATGGGGTCCGGACACCCGCTTCAGATCGACGGGATTGGAGGTGGTAATCCCGTCACGTCAAAAGTCGCGATTATCGGTCCTTCCACGATCAAGGGCGCCGATGTTGACTATCTCTTTGCCCAAGTCCGTACGGACCGGCAGTATGTGGACTATTCGCCCAATTGCGGAAATATGCTGGCAGCCGTCGGCCCATTCGCGATCGAGGCCGGGCTTCTGGCGGCGACGGGCGAGGATACGCTTGTGCGCATCCATAACGTCAACACCGGAAAGCTGATCGAGGCGAAGGTGCCGACGCGGGGTCGTGAGGTCATCTATCTCGGTGATGCTTCAATTGATGGCGTGCCGGGACTTGCAGCGCCCATCGCCTTGACGTTCATGGATGCCGCCGGTGCGAAAACCGGAAAGTTGCTGCCGACCGGCAAGGCTGTCGACATGATTGACGGCGTGGCGGTGACGGCCATTGATTGCGCCATTCCGATGGTGCTGATGCGCGCAGCCGATCTCGGCGTGACGGGTTACGAGGAACCGCAGGTGCTGACAGCCGATCGCGACCTCATCGAGCGCATGAGCCGCATACGCATCGAAGCCGGCAGGATGATGGGCATGGGCGACGTGGCTGACATGGTTATTCCCAAGCCGGTACTGATTGCGCCGGCGCGCAAGGGCGGCACTCTTTCGGTCCGCTATTTCATGCCGAACGACTGTCATCCGGCTCTTGCAACGACCGGTGCGGTTGGCATTGCCACCGCAGCCGTCACCGAAGGCTCCATTGCCCATGATCTGGCAGGTGGGCTTTCCGTGCCGGCGATGGTGCGTATCGAGCATCCAGCCGGCCGGCTCGACGTCCAACTGGAAATGCGAAACGGAGCGGTGACAGCCGGGCTCGTGAGAACGGCGCGGAGACTTTTTGAAGGCTTTGCCTTCGCCAAGCCAATGGCTGCGATTGAACATGCGGCCTGAAGACGTCCATATCGACGCATAACATCAACAGGGAGGAGACCCTCATGCGTAAATACTTGCTTGCAACAGCGGCGTTCTGTGCCTTGGCAGCATCTGCCAATGCCGAATCCATCCAAATGAGCGTAGGCTCCTACAATCTCAACAATCTCCCGTTTCCGGTTGCCGACAGCCTTGGTTTCTACAAGGATGAGGGGCTTGACGTGACGACCGAGAACTTCGCCCAGGGTGGTTCCAAGGTACTTCAGGCCCTTGTTGCCGGGTCAACGGACGTCGCCGTCGGCTTCTATGATCATACGATCCAGATGCAGTCGCAGAACAAGCACGTGGTCGGCTTCGTTCAGCTCGCCCGCAATTCCGGCCTTGTTCTCGCCGGCAAGAACGACACCGATTTCGATCCGGCCAAACCCGAAACGATCAAGGGCAAAAAGGTCGGCATCACGTCGCCCGGGTCCTCGTCCGATTTCTTCATTCGCTACTACCTGAAGCAGCACAAACTCAGCGACGACGACATCTCCATCATCGGTGTCGGTTCGGGCGCTGCGGCCGTGGCCGCCCTGCAGCAGGGCAAGATCGACCTGCTCGTCAACTACGATCCCGCCGCGACGATCGTCGTGGAGCGTGGCCTGGGCAAGATCCTCATCGATGCCCGCAGCGATCAGGGTGCCAAGGACGTCTATGGCGGCATCTACCCGACCTCCGTGCTTTACGCGACGCAGGATTACATCAATGCCAATCCCGAACTGATCCAGAAGGTCACCAATGCGACGGTTCGGGCGCTGCACTGGATGAAACAGCATTCGGCCGAGGAAATCGTCGACAAGCTTCCCGAGGATTTCGTGTCCGGCGACAAGCAGACCTACATCAAGGCTGTTGAAGCGGCCAAGGCCATCTTCTCCGAGGATGGCAAGTTCGAGCAGGCTGACCTCGAAACGCCGCTGGCCGTTCTGAAGAGCTTCAACGACGCCGTCGCCAAGGCGACGATCGATCTCAACACGACCTACACCAACAAGTTCGTCGAGGCGGCTGCCTCGAAGAGCGGAAACTGAGGATCCGCCATGTCTTCGCCAGTAAGAAAGCTAGAGGCCGTGACAGAACTGAAACCCAAGCCGATGGTGGCGATCGACGACGTCACCATGGCATTTGGTTCCTTCGTGGCCGTCCAGAACGTAAACCTGAAAGTCGGTGACGGGGAGTTTCTCTCGATCGTCGGTCCGACAGGGTGCGGCAAATCCACCATCCTCAACGCCATTGCGGGGTTGCTCAAGCCCGCGCAGGGCAAGGTGTCCATCGATGGCACCGCGGTCCAGGGGGTGCAGAACAATATCGGCTATCTCTTCCAGCAGGATGCGCTTCTGCCGTGGAAAACCGCGTTCCAGAACGTCGAGCTCGGCCTGATGTTTCGCGGCGTCCCGGAAGAGGAGCGCCGCGCCAAGGTCTTCGCCTGGCTTGAGAAGGTCGGCCTGAAAGGCTTTGGCGACCGTTTCCCGCACCAGCTGTCGGGTGGACAGCGCAAGCGCGTCCAGATGGCGCAGGCGCTGATCACGGGCCCGAAGGTCATCCTGATGGACGAACCCTTCTCGGCGCTCGATATTCATACCCGCCACCTGATGCAGAACGAGTTGCTGCGTCTGTGGCAGGAAGATCGCCGTGCGGTCGTCATGATTACCCATGATCTGGAGGAGGCGATTGCGCTTGGAGACCGTGTCGTCGTTCTCGCCGCCGGCCCGAAGAGCCGTGTCATCGAAAGCTTTCCCGTCGATCTCGAACGGCCTCGCAACGTCGCCGAAATCAAACTCGATCCGAAATTCATGACGCTCTACCGCGATATCTGGGCGTCTCTGCGTGGCGAAGTGGAGAAAAGCTATGCAAGCCGTTAATATTCGCATCATCCAGATCGTGCTCCTGGTCGTGCTTCTGGGCGGATGGCAGCTTGGTGTCACCTCCGGTGCCATCGACCGGTTCTTCTTCCCGGCGCCCTATGACATCGTCAAACAGGTGATCGCCTGGGTCTCCGACACCGGCTTTTACAAGCATGTCGGCATCACGCTCAGCGAAACGGTGCTTGGCTACATCATCGGCACGGGTCTCGGCGTCGGCGCCGGCGTCTGGCTGGGTCTCAGCCCCTTCGTCGCCCGCGTGCTTGACCCGTTCATCAAGGCCGTAAACGCCATTCCGCGTGTCGTTCTGGCCCCCATCTTCGTTCTCTGGCTCGGTCTGGGCCTCTGGTCGAAGGTAGCACTCGCCGTCACGCTCGTCTTCTTCGTCACCTTCTTCAACGCCATGCAGGGCGTGCGCGAGGTGAACCCGGTCGTGCTGTCGAATACCCGCATCCTGGGCGCCAGGCGCTCGGATCTGCTGCGTCACGTCTACTTTCCGGCGGCGGCGACCTGGATCCTGTCGTCGCTGCGCACCTCCGTCGGCTTTGCCGTCGTCGGCGCAATCATCGGGGAATATCTCGGTGCATCCGCCGGCCTCGGCTACCTGATTGCCCGCTCGGAAGGCAATTTCGATGCGGTCGGCGTCTTCGCAGGCATCATCATCCTGGCCGTGTTCGTTCTCATCATCGACCTCATCCTCGACTTTGCAGAAAAGAGGCTGATCACGTGGCGGCCGAATGCGGGCGAAGAGCGGCCTGCTTAAGCCTTCCTGCCCAGAAAAACCAAAACAAAGGATCGGCCCCGTCGGGCCGGTCCTTTTCGTTGATCGATGGTCACCCTGGCGCGTCACATGGGATCATGGGATGCGAGGCGTTGAGAGTTCGGGCCGCGATCTGCAGCGACGGGATGTCCTCTATTCTCGGTCGGCGCAGTCCATGCCATTGTATTCACACACGCTCTGAAGACTGAGGCTGGTTTCGCATGCAGCGATTTTCGTTGGGATCCATCGATCTTAATCTCCTGAAGGTCATCTATGCCCTCGTGATCAAGGGCAACATGACGGCGGCCGGCGAGTATATCGGCCTCTCCCAGCCCGCGATGAGCCATGCCCTCAAGCGCGTGCGGGCGATCATGGGAGACGAGCTGTTCAAGAAGACGTCCGGCGGTTTTGTGATGACGCGCTTTTGCACGGAGATATTTCCTGCCGTGCGGCGCATCATCGAGGACACGGAGTCCGTGATGCTGTCGCGCTTCGATTTTGAACCTGCGTCTTCCAATCGCGCATTCAGGATCGGTATGAACGATTATTTTTCGGTCGTTCTGATGCCCCGCCTTCTTGAGCGTGTGCGTTCAAGGGCGCCGCACTGTGTGCTCGAGGTCATTCACATGCCGCGCACGGGCGTCACGCAAAACAGAAATTTCCTTCCGGTCGTTCAGGAACATCTCGACGAGGGCGCCATCGATGTGGCCGTCATGACGGCCGACACGTTTCCGGCCCGCTATCGATGCACGTCCCTCTTCACGGAGAGGCGGGTCTGCATCATGTCGGCCACCAATCCGGCCGCGAAGAAGCCGCTGACGCTCGATGCGCTGCTATCGCTCGGGCATGTCAAAGTCACCTCCGCCCCCAGTCGCCGAGGTTGGATCGATGAGCGGCTGGATGCCATGGGCCTTCAGCGCCGGGTTGTCGCAGTTGTCCCGCATTTTTCCGCCGCAGTTGCGATCATCGCCCGCAGCGATCTCGTGGCCATCATGCCGGAAAGCGTTGCCAGGCTGTTTGAACATTCGCATGAACTCTTGCTGCTGGACTCTCCGTTTGCGGAGGAAAAACAATCAACCAGCATGATCTGGCTTGCCGAAAAGGAACGCGATCCGGCAAGTCAATGGCTGAGAGAACAGATCTCGGCCTGCTTTACCGCGGACGCGACCTGATCGGGCGCCGTCCCGCGGTCTCGATCATCGGGTGGCCATCTTCGCGCGGATGAAATGATCGGTCACGGCGAGGAAATCTTCCATGGTCACGGCAGGCAGTTCTTCCTTGAAGCTGCCGTCGTTGCGCGCGATTGCGAGGTCGTCCGGGATCGCCCTTCTGTTCACGAACACCATGTCGAGCGCCGGCAGGCATAGGATGAACTGCCCGAAATGACCGGCGGCAATGCAGGCGCCGCGCCATTCCGGCGTTTCATCCCGAACGACAGGGATCCACCAGAGATAGCTGTAACCGGCGATCTGGGACTTCTTGCTCTCATTCATCTTCTCCGCAGAAACACGGATCTTCGTGCTTTCAGCCACCCAGTCGGCCGGGACGACCTGGCCTTTATCCCAGCGACCATTGCGGACCATTGCCAGCCCCAGTCGCGCCATATCACGCCCGGACAGGAAGAAGTGGTAGGCGAGGTACCGTGACGCTCCGTCGTAACCCATCATCCGCTGACGGGCCGGATCGAAATCCTGCATCTGCATCGGGACCGCGAAATCCTCCTCGAAGGCTTTGAAGACACTGCGACCGGTCAACTGTTCGAACGCAGCCCCGAGCACGTTGAAATCCCAGTTGTTGTAATGGAAATAGGCGCCGGGTTTCTTCGAGCCACGCTCGGGAATGTTCTTGGTGTTGCTACCGGGGCTTCCCGGCTGGTGGTACACGCCCGAGCTGCTGATCAGAAGGTCGTGCAGCTTTGCCGTCTTTTCGATCGGCAGCAGGCCGTGATCCTCATCAATGCCGAGATCCGCCATGGTCAGGTCGAGGTCGATCTTTCCTTCGGCAACGGCTTTGCCCATCAGCATCGACAGGATGCTCTTGCGGGTCGAGGCGAGATAGCTCACCTCGCTGATATCGCCATAGCTGTAAAGGATCTCGCCTCCGGCAACGGCCGTGAAGGACGTGGTCGGCAGTGCCTCCAGCGCCGCATCGACCTTTGCACGGATGTCGGCCGAAAGGTCGTGTTCCTGCGGATTGTCCACCTGCTTCCATGCTTCTGCCGGAAATGTTTGACCGGGATCGGTCCCGAGATGTTCCAGAGGGGCTGAAACAGACATAGTTCTTCCTTTACGGTTACAGATTGTGATTTCCGGATGTCAGTCGTTCAGGTGACAGGCGCTCTTGTGGCGCGAACCGACCGTACGGAGCTCGGGCCGCTCGATCCGGCAGCGGTCCATCGCCAACGGACAGCGGAGGTGGAAATGACAACCGGACGGTGGTGAAAGCGGGCTTGGTATTTCGCCTTCGATGGCCGAAAAGCTCCGCTGCACCGGGTCAAGGCTCGGTCTCTCCTGGAGGAGCGCGCGGGTATAGGGGTGGTTGGGGTGCGAAAACAGCTCTTCGACCGTCGCCTCTTCCACGACACGACCGAGATACATCACCACCACGCGGTCGGAGATATGTTCGACCACGGACAGGACGTGGCTGATGAAGATGTATGTGAGGTCGAGCTGTTTCCTCAGATCGAGAAACAGATTGAGGATCTGGGCCTGGATCGACACATCAAGGGCCGCGACCGACTCGTCGCAGATCAGCATGTCCGGCTGAACCGCAAGCGCACGCGCGATGCCGATACGCTGGCGCTGCCCGCCGCTGAACTGATGCGGAAAGCGGGACACCATGGAAGGATCAAGGCCAGCTCGCGCCATCTGCTGGCTGACATAATCATCCAGTTCCCGCGCCGTCGTCAGTCCATGATGAAGGGGAGCAGCACCAATGATCTCGCGCACACGCTGCCGGGGGTTCAAGGAGGAGGAAGGGTTCTGGAAGATCATCTGGACCTTTAGCCGCGCCGCCTCGGCCTCTTCCCCGGGCATGTCCTGAAGACGCTTGTTGCGGAAGAGCACTGTTCCCTCCGACGCCTGCAGCAGGCCTGCCACCACCCGTCCCAGTGTCGATTTTCCGCAGCCGGACTCACCGACAATTCCGACGACTTCGCCTTCCGCGACGGTCAGGCTGACGTCATCCAAGGCACGGACGACGGGATTGGGGGCCTTCAGGCCCATGAATTCGGCGCCGCGTTCCACCAGTCCGGATTTGCGGCTGAAGCGTTTGCTGACGCTGCGAACTTCCAGTCGGTTGCTCATGATGACGCTCCCTCCATGACGGGGTGAAAACAGCGAAGAAGCCGACCTTCGACAGGCTCAAGTTGCGGGGGGCTCAGACAGAGCTGCGTTGCCGACGCGCAGCGGGGATGGAAGGCGCATCCTTTCGGCATGTTGGCGACGGAGGGTGTCGTCCCCGAGATCTGTTTGAGCCTGGAGCCGCGCTGGTTGTGGGCAGGGAGGCTCGCGATCAGTCCGTTGGTATAGGGGTGCATGGGACGGCGCAGCAGGTCGGCCGTCTTGCCCTGCTCGGCGATGCGGCCGGCATACATGACCGACACCTTTTCGGCGAGCCCGGCCACGACCGAAAGGTCATGGGTAATCCAGATCAGCGCGGTTCCCTTGTCGCGGGCAAGCTTTTGCACGATCGAGAGGATCTGCGCCTGGATCGTGACATCGAGAGCCGTGGTCGGTTCATCGGCAATGATCAGGTCCGGCGACATCAGCAGGGCAATGGCGATGGCCACTCTCTGCCGCATTCCCCCGGAAAACTGATGCGGATAGGCGCTCAGTCTTTCCTCGGGGCTGGGGATGCCGACCATGCCCAATGCGTCGCGCGCCCTCTCGCGGGCTGCATGCTTGCTTGACACCGAAGGGAGCGTAAGCCGCAAAGCGGCTGCCTTTGGCAGACCAGCCGGTGCGTTTCGTCAGACGGGTATTCGTGGAGGTCTCATCGATAAAGATGAGCCGGGACAACGCCTTGTTGAAGAACCGCTTGCGGCGGTTGATCCAAAGATCACGCGCCCGGGCGATCTCCGGTCTGCGCTGCTCGCTTGCCTTGAGGCTTTTTTTTATTGCTCAGCCCAAGCCGATGTAGAAACCGCCCGACGGTGGCGCGGTGGACGTCGATGCCGCGCTCGGCCAGTTCGAGACACAGTTCGTCCAGGGTCACTTCGCCATGCAGAGCAACGCGCTCGCTGATCCATTCCCCATGAGGCGAAAGCTTACTGCCAGGCGGAGGGCCCTGTCTGGCGGGGCGAAGAGAACCAGATGAACGATGCAGGATCATCATGTTGTTGACGAACCGAGGGGAAACCCGGAAATGCCGGGCGGCTTCCCGGTTGCTATTGCCTTCATTCACAAACGCAACGACACGCTCACGCAACTCCATCGGATGCGGCTTGCCCATGGCGCTTCTCCTTCCATGGGCACAGTCAATCACAGATCAAGCAAAACCGGAATCCCGAATCCCGTTTGCCGCGACATGCTTTAAAGCCGAAGAGCCCCGTCACCCGCACCTGGTTCGCCCTCTGCAACCCGGCCAGCGCCGGGCGATCCAGGTGCTGATCGTCAACATGGGGGTCAACATTGGACGCCGATAAAATGGGGCCAAGTTTGCACGCCGATTGACATATTTGACGCCCGACGCTCTGACAGGGTCAATTCTGCACACCTAAACTCAACCAAAAGGCTTGCTAATCAATAGATCGCCAGCCAGCACGGTATCAAGACCGGTGGTACTGAGAACAGCCAGGGCGTCCTCCACTGTGTCGATGATCGGTTTGCCCATGATGTTGAAACTGGTGTTAAGGAGGACTGCCTGTCCGGTCCGCCGCTCTGTTTCATCCAGAAGATCGTGCATCCAGGGATACATTTCCGGCGTCACCGTTTGTGCACGGCCTGTCCCGTCGGCATGAACCACGGCTTGCACCTGGTCCTGCCGTTCCTGCCGCCAGAACAGGGTCTTCGACATGTAGGGCGAGGCTTCTGCTGACGTGAACCAGTCTGCCGTATCCCGCGCCCGCAGAACGGGCGCAAAGGGCCGGTAGGCCTCACGTCCCTTGATGATGGCATTGATGTGATCCTTCATTCCGGCCCTGGCCGGGTCGGCGAGGATTGAGCGGTTGCCGAGGGCCCGCGGTCCGAACTCGGCGCGGCCCCGGAAGGTCCCGACGACACGCCCCTGTGCCAGGGCCTCGGCAACGGCTGCGGCAGTGTTTCCACTGACGTCCTTGACCTCAAATCCTCTCACATGCGGTCGGAGATCACGCCCGGACAGCCCCGCTTCCATGCCGAGGAAAGGCGTACAGTCCGGGCTTGCGGGAATGGTGGGAACGCGTCGATCCTGCATCCAGGAGAGAAGTGCCGCGCCGATCGCGTTTCCGTCGTCGGCCGGGCAGGGGGGAACATGCAGGGATCGGAGACCGAGCCTGTTCGCAACGGCGCCGTTATAGGATGAGTTCAGGGCGCAGCCCCCACAAAGCAGGAGATCGAATGGCCCTGGCCCCTCCTGCTGTGCCAGCAGGTCGCCAATGACGGCATCGGCAAGGGCTGCATAGGCGGCCTGTCCCGTGGCAGCAAGGTCTGCCGCCTGCATCGGTGGCTCGGAGATGGTGCGGGCATAGGTGGAGGCCATCTGTTGCACTTCCGCGATCCTGTCCGCCGCTGCAAACAGCAGGCGCCCGTCCTTCACCGTCAACAGAGTTTGCAGAGCAGCCCGTAGGTGTGGAATGACACGGCCATAGGCCGCAAGGCCCATGACCTTCCATTCTTCTCCCAGCCGCCAGTCAAAGCCGCAACGGAAAGTCAGCCACCCATAGAAGGTACCGAGACTTCCGGGCCCCCAGGACCGCCACAGGCGCTTCAGCGCGCGATCCTCCAACGCATAGGCCGAGACGGCTCCCACATCGCCTTCCCCATCCAGCACGAGCACCAGGGCGTCGGACAGCGGTGCAAACCATGCAGCCGTGACGGCATGACACAGATGGTGTTCGTGTCTGAGAAGGCGCTGACGGTCGGGCGTTACGCCCAGGCGAAGCAGCGAATGGCCGGCCATTGCCTGCAGCGATCCGTTCAAGCCGCGCATCCAGAGCGTATCGAGCGCCGGCAGCATCGCGTCATGAATCTTGACATCCATCTGCGCCTTCATGGCCTTCCATGTAGTGCCGACGATGAAGGTGTCCGTCTCGGGTGACGCACCGCAGATTTTCAGTGCCCGCTCAAGATGCGGCGGATGGTCGGGAGAAATGCCCCATGCCCGCTTGTCTTGCAGAAACCGCTCGGTCGCCTCCGCATAGACCACCTGTCCCGTCTCATCGACGATGGCGAGGGCAGGGTCGTGACCGGAGGTGGCAAGACCGAGATACCAGGTCGTCATCAGGCTGCCATGAGTTCCTTGACGGCAAGGGCAAAGCTGCCAAGCGTGTCGTGATCGAAGATCAGGGCAGGATCGATCTCCACCTGAAAAGCGTCCTCAACCTCCCCGCATAGAAGAACGGCGTCGATCGACTGCAGGCCGATGTCGAGGAGGGATGTTTCCAGGCCGATCTCGGTCTCGTTCTGGCGTGTCAGAGCCGCCAGACGGCGAATGAGAAAGGTAACGAGTTCATCCTTGGGCAGCGCTTCAGGCATCAGGGGTCCTTTCCGGGACAACAGGCATGCAGGGAAGGCTTTCAAGCGCAATGGTCTGTGACAGAGCGGCAAAAACATGCCGCCGGGGGTCCAGTTCCAGCTGCGGAAAGCGGTTGAAGAATGCAGGGACGGCCAGACGGATGATCTGGCGCGACATGGCTGCACCGAAGCAGCGGTGTAGGCCATGGCCGAAGGCGAGATGACCGGCCGGTGCGGCCCGGTTGAGGACGGCAAGGCGGAAGCGCAGCGTCGTGCCGGCCGGCACGCCCAGCGCATTCTCGTCGTTGCGGGCAATCCGATAGATGTATTTGGGGGCAGCGCACAGACCGATCAGCCGATCGAACAGACCTGCAGTATCTTCCGACAGCAGCAGGGCACGCCGTTGATCGGGGGGCATCGAGAGCAGATGATGGAGGATATTGCCCAGCGTATGACGGATGTTGAAGCTTGCGCCATAGAGCACCAGGGTCAGCGCCATCTTGTCGCGCCGGTCAAAGCCGTCCATTTCCTCGCCCAGCAATGCGGCAAGCAGGCCATCCCCACCGTCTGCAGCATGGGATTGCAGCCGTGTCATCAGCGCGGCCATGGCCTTCTGCACCTCCAGGAGATCGCGTAGCGGCAAAAGCGGCGCCAGCACGAGCTGGATATGCGGGGCCATCTCGTCGAATTGCGCGCAGTTGTCCTGCGGAATGCCAAGCACCGGCTTGACCGTGCGCTTGAACAGGATGTCAGTGAAATCGCGGATAAGATCGGGTTCCGGCACCCGGGACAGATGATCCAGGGACGAGGCAACCGCAGCTTCCCAAACCGGTTGCCAGGTCTCCAGTCGATTACCGCCGATCTGTGCAAACACCGCCCGGCGCGCGGTGGCGTGCCGTTCGCCGGAGAGGAAGAAGGGCGCATTGCGCGCAAAGCAGATGGCGTCGGACAGGTCCCTGCCGGAATGCTGCGCCAGGCCTTCAAGATGGCGCACCATATCCGGCGGCGACCAGGCACCATCATCGTTAAGCAGTTCGCGGGCGTCCGTCCGCGATCGGATTTCCGTCATGCGCGGATTGATCTGCACATTTTCCGCACCGAGAAGACAGGGCAGCTCGATGGCGCATTGCAGCACAGGCGTACGCTTGTAGCGAACCAAATCCCGCTGCAGTGTCAGATCCGGAAAGGCACGGGCAAGACGTGGAAGCGCTTCGGAGAGAAACACCCGGCCGAGATGTTCACCAATGCACTTGTGTGGTCCGAAGCCAAAGGACATGTGGGCCTGCGGTCCATGGCTGGCACGCAGCGACGTGTTGATCTGGCGAATATCCATCAAAGCTGTTTCGCCAGCCGTAAAGGGGCACCCGCCGATCTGCACATCCGACTTGACTGCACGGCCGATGAACAATGTCGGGTTAGAGACGGAAAGGGCCTTTTCGATGAGATCTCCCGTCACGCCCGGATCCGCCATTTGCAGCCAAACCGCCTGGGGCTGCAGCAGCAGATCGTGGATCATCAAGGTCAAGGTCTGCAACACCGTCACAAAGGCTTCAGCGACCGTAACGGCGATACCCGTCTTCGGATGAAAATCCGTCAGTTCCTCGTCTGGAGGCGCGAGGAAGGCCATGAATGAGCCTGCGGGCCTGCGGGAGTTGACGAGGCAAGCAGAGATACGCGCCATTGCGCCGTCAATCGCCCGAAGACGGGAGGCTGAGAGCAGTGGCTCGATCGTATCGTTTGCGATGATGATGAGCTCCAGAAGGTCTTCCCCGCAGTCTTCCGGAACGCCCATCACCGTATGGACGAAGGCTTTCATCGCAGGCTCGGCAAAATCACGGACAAGATCCGGCTCAGGCGAGGACCGGAGGCGCTCCTGCGCATTGTTTACTGCCGTCGTGGCAACAGGGCGCCAGCGTTCCACATTGGCGGGCGCAAAGAAGGGCGCGATCTGCCGTCTGAGGGCAAGATGATCTGCTCCATCCATGAAGATAAAACTACTGCAGGACACTGCCCTCAGATGTGGCAGTTCCATTCCCCTTTCGGCGAGTTGATCAAGATAGGCGGTAAGTTTGCCCGCAGTGACTTCGGGATGGCGCAGGGCATCGCGTGCCAGTTGCGGATCTCCGATTTTCCGGGCACCGTGAAGCCAGCTGCGTTTCGAGACGGTCACCATGGTTCAGCCTTGCTCACCGGTTGAAAATGCTTCGTTCCCTGTGCGGAAGAGTGCTGCAGCATGGGAACGGCGCACTTTGCCGCTGGTGGTCCTGGGCAGTTGTCCCCGGTCAACGAAATGGATTTCGCACAGCTCCAGCCCCCATTCCCCCAGCACGGTGGACCGCATACGGTTGCGCGTCTCCTCCGGTGACGGCACGGGAACGCGGCTGTCGACGAGCTCGACCAGTAGCACAGCCTCTCCCGGCAGGTTCTCATCGCGCATGAAGGCTGCTGCGGCCATGGCGTTTAATTCCGGCACGCCCTTACAGGCCAGCGTCTCGACTTCTGCCGCCGGTATCGTCAGGCCATGCGCAAAGAGTACATCCTTCAGTCGCCCCGAAATCCAGAGGCGGCCATCACGGATACGGCCGATGTCGCCGGTTCGCAGAAATTTTCCCTCCTGACCCGGCACCGTATGCCCGAAGCTCTCCGCAGTCAGGTCTGGACTGGCGAGATAGCCGCTTCCCTGGGAGGGACCACCCAGCCATATTTCGCCTGGCTGGCCATCTTTCACGGGCTCGCCGGTTTCCGTATCGATGATCACGATCTGTTGCCGCATCTCGTCCGTCAACCAGCAGCCTTGGGCACCGTCGGTTCCCGCGTCGTGGGGCCCCCCCCGCGTTCCTGCGGCAAACAGTGTAATCTCCGCCATCCCGTAGCAGGCAAAGACTGCATCCCGTCGCAAGCCCGCAGCAGCAAGATGACTGGCAAACACCTCAAGAAGGCCAGGAGGGATAGGTTCGGCGCCGCAATAGGCACGGGACCAACTGGACAGATCGAGTCCCGCCAGCGCCTCTTGAGGCACCTTGCGGATGACATCGGCAAAGGCAAATGTCGGACCGCCGCTGAAATTGGCCTTCCACTGCGAGATAACATCCAGCCAGAGGCGCGGGCTGCGGATGAAGTCGAACGGGCTCATTTGCACAGACATGCCACCGGCGAAAAATGGACAGAGGATGCCGCCGATCAGCCCCATATCGTGGTAGTGCGGCATCCAGTTCACGATCCGAGCTGCCGCGTCAAGACCCCAGGCCCGCTGGACGGCGTTGCAGTTTGCAAGGATGTTGTCCGCGCTGATCAGCACGCCCTTCGGCGTCATGGTCGAGCCGGATGTGTACTGAATGAGCACCGTATCCTGCGGCATGTCCGGGCGGAAGCCCTTCGTGATCGGAGGCTCCAGACCGGTAGCCCATGCCAGAACGGGCGGCGCTCCCGCTCCGAGAAGCGTGCGCAGCCCTTCCTCAAGCCCCTGCTGACACAGCACCGCCGCAGGCCGCGCCTCGGCACAAATATGAGCAAGCCGCGTTGAGATGCTGCCCCGACGCGGCGGGGCGACAGGAATGGCGGTCACCCCGGCCAGAAAGCAGCCCAGAAGAAGCGAGATGAAGGGCTCACCGGCGGGGAATACCAGCACCACGCAGCAGCCCCGCGCCGGTTCAAGCTGCCGCGCCGCCGATTCCGCCGCCGCCAGAAGCTCGCGGCCGGTCATGACACGCTGCGTTGCCCCCCGCGAGGAGAAGACCACGATCTCCTTGTCCGCCCTCGCTTCACAGGCGTCCCGCACTTGGCGTTCCAGCGACATGTGCTTCATTTGCGAATGATCCCCCAAGTATTGCGCCGCGGACCCTGCGGAACGCGGGAGGAGCCGAAGGAAGCCTCACCGTCACGGGGCGCCGATCTGTCGAACCTCATGACCTGCCGCCTCCGTCTGCGTGGAGGGACGTGATCATGAGATAGTTCAACAGGTCATGGCTGAGCCGTGCATTGCGCGGATCCGAGCGAAACAGGGCTTCCACCTTGTCGAGATAGGCTTGCGCCCAGCGTCGACACCAGACATCTCTTGGCTCGCCTTCCTCCGCATCCGGCATGCGCATGACATCAATCTCGACATCATCGCCGGACCACTGAGACTGGAACCAGTAGACGGGGACATGCATCGCCTGGCTGATCTTCGGCACGATGTCGTCGATCATGACCTTCTTGCCAAGCAGGGTACCCGTCGCACTGCTCTCAGGCCCGAGAGGACGAAAGCCGGTCCACGACAGATCGCGCGCAAGATAGACGCTGTCACCGTTCCGCAGGCTGCGAACGACACTTGCAGCCAGCCGGGTGCTGTCGAAGGTACTGAGGACGCGGACAGCGTCATCGCCCGATCTCTGCATTTGGGACAGAGGTCCCACCACATAGACGAGATCCCTCATCAGGGTCTTCAATGCGACACTGAACCGGGCACCAAAATGCGTTGATACGATCATCGTTGGCTGCCTTCCCTCGACCCGTTCGCGCAGGCTCGCAAAACCTGCCGAGCGCCCGAAGGCAGATGGTATCGCCTCCAGCAGCACGCGCGTCGACATCACCTGATCCACATGCCCCGCCCGGAAGGCCTTGCGGCGCCATAACAGACCGTCCATGCCGACGGGGCAAAGGTTGCGCTGCGCAAAATACTGGGTGTGATGCAGGGCGCTCCCCGACGGTCCATCCCAGTCGGCTCCATGAAGAAGACCTTGCAGATCCCTCTCCGAGATTGGACGTGACCAGACAGTCTTCCATGTCTTGTCAGGCACAGGCTCGGAAGTTCCGAGAAACAGCTTCCGGAACGTCTCGATCTTCCAGTCGAACGAGACGGGCTGGTTCGGCAGAAGGCGTTGTGCCAGGGAGCGCGCCCTTTCCACCTGGCCTGTATCACAAAGCGCGCTCAGCAGCCATGTATCCAGCGCTGTGTGGCCTGCATCTGCCTTTGCCTCCAGAAAATCGAGACAGCCGCAGAGGTCGCCCCTCGCCAGCAACACGGCCTTGCGCAGATCAATTGCGCCCCGGTCCGCCGGGGCCTGTTCGAGAACGCTGGCCAGCAGTCTCTCCGACGTGCCGAAATCCTCCAGCTCATAGAGGCATCTGGCCTTCATCTGCAGAAGGTTCATGTCGCCCGGCGCTTCGGCGCAAGCCACATCCAGCAACTCCAGCGCTTCGGGCCAGTCGCCCTGCGTGAAGGCGAGCCGCAGCTGAAGGATCCGGCAGGTCCGTTCGGGCAACTGGTCGGCAGCTGCCGCGATGAGTTCCTTCGCACGCGTAAGGAAAAAGGAGGCACTCTGCGTGCCGATCCCTTCCTGCAGGGCAAGATCGGCCAGGGCAATGATCTGCGCAAGGCCCGGTGGATGCCGATGGAAACCGTCCGAAAGAACAGCTGCAGCCTCTTCCACCCGTCCCTCAAGCTGAAGTACCGCCGCCTCCGCCATCTGCACTGCCGACGATTGCCGAACTGTCGGCGGGCAGTTTTCCAGCAACTGCCGCGCCGCACCGGAATCATGGTTGCGGATGGCATCATTCAGGACATTGACGACATGAACGGGATTTTGCGGCTCGGCCGCATGCAGTTCCCCCGCAAGCTGCGCAGATTGTGTCTGCTGCCCCTCGGCCTGCAACAGATAAAAACGCTGCAGGCCTGCGGCGGAACCATCCTTTTCAAGTTCACCGATTTCCCGTCGGACCTTTGCAAAACGCCGGAAGGCCAGATCCACCCAACGCATCTGGTCATCATGCTCTCGCCCGAACTGCCTGAGCGTCTCGTCCGCATCCCGCATCCGCCCCGTCTGCATCAGCAGATTGACGAGCAGGCGCCGCAAGGCTGGATGATCCGGCCAGCGCGCCAGTCCCTGCTCGAGATGGGCCATGGCTGCCGGCGCGTCGAACGCCTGTATTTCCATCTGGATCAGCGATACCAGAAGCCCGGCATGGTCTGGACTGCGCTCGATAGCCTCCTTCATGGTCGCGATGGCCGCGGCAAGCCTGCCGGAGGAAGCTTCGGCACCCGCCAGTTCCGTCAGAATGGCAGGCAGCAGTTCCGGAGAGGTCTGAGCGCGGATGCGCAGTTCCGCAAGCCAGCCTGCGGCCTCCTCAAATCTGTGCAATTGTCGCAGAACAATGCCGCGGCGCAAGGTCAGGTGCGGGTGATCGAGGGGGTATCGAAGCGCAGTATCGACTGCCGACAGTGCTTCCTTTGGTTCTCCATTGCGAGCCAGTGCATCGATCAGCACAAGCCATGCGCCAAGATGGCCGGGTTGCTGATCGAGCAAAGCACGGGCGAGACCGATGGTGCGGACAAACAGTCCCGTGGCCAGCGTTGAAGCGGACAGCTGATAAAGGATGTCCGCAGAGCCGGGGCACTCGGCGAGAATGGTTTCCAGCCAGTCGACGCTCTCGGTAAAACGGCGAAGCGCCCGCAAGATTTCGCCCTTGTGGCACCGGAGCGACGGGTCGCCCGGTGCCCGACACAAGGCATCGTTGACCGCCGTCAGCGCATCTTCGAAAGCCTGCCTTTGCATCAGGACAACGACCGCTTTCCGAAGGGCATCCACCTCCTCGTTCTGCATGGCCTGTGCGGCCCCCATGTCTGCCACGTCTATGCCCTCACGCCACTGTTGCCACCGAGACAGAGGGCCGGTGTCGAAGGTTCGCCATGAAGGCAGGCCTCGAATTTGCGTCACCGCCAGACAATTTCTCCAGCGGAACGAACGTGTTCAGATAGCTTATGAGCAGCGACGAGAGATCCCGTGCAATCTCGGGGCGCGCCCTTGACAGATCCGCAACGGCCTCAACGACCTTCTTTCCGTCCGGATTGCGGGAGGCAATGCGCATCAGTTCCATCGGCGCCCTCGATGATTGCGAGGGGCGACCATGGCGCCGCAAGTGTTCGGGTGCGGGCTGCAATACCGCAGCCAGTTGCGCGAAACGCCTGATCGCGTTTTCCGGGCGCATCAGTTCACGGATCAGCCACTCGGCACCTTGGGCCAGTTGCTCCCGCGTCATGTTGGCTGGAATGATATTTGTGAGAAGATCGCTGCCCACATAAAGGCTGCCTTCCTCGCTTCCCACGAGGCGCCCCTCCCGCTTCATCCTGGCGTGGAGCGGCGTTGCAAGCGAGGCCACCACCACGGTTACCCGCAACATGACGATCGGCAGTGACATGCCGAAGGCAAACTGGCGCTCGAAGCAGTCGAGGCGATCACTGTCAAACCCCACCATCATGCCCGAAGTCAGATAGACCCCCGCAGCCGAAATCTTCTCACACTGCGCAACGAGATCCTGATTGAGATTTTGACGCTTCTTCGTTTCGCGGAGCGCCTCTTCGTTGTCGGTCTCAAGACCGATGAACACATCGCGCACACCGGCAACGTTGCACAGACGCAACAGATCCTCGTCGCGGGCCATGTCGATCGATGCCTGCGTCATGAACGTCACAGGCTCGCGACCTTCGCGACCATTCCAACCGGCGATGGCCTCCAGAAGCGCATAGGTGCGCTTGCGGTAAACCGTGAAATTGTCATCCGACAGGTGGATCTGCCGATAGCCGAGTTCATACAGGTACTGAAGCTCTCGCAGCACCACATCAGCAGGTTTGTGCCGCTGGACACGACCCAGGTACTGAATGACGTCACAGAACTCGCATTCGAAGGGACATCCGCGGCTCGTCTGAACCGTGCCCCACACAGCTCTGTCGTTGGGGTAGAGGTCCCAGCGCGGCAGGCGCGCCCTGCTGAGGTCCGCCTTCCTGCCGTTGTATCTGGGCTTGAGCTGCCCGCGCTTCAGATCGCCGGTCACCTCCTCCGCAATCTCCTCGAACTCACCGGCGACGATACAGTCCACCTTCCCTTCGAAGGCCTCAGGTGCCAGCGAAACGTGTGCGCCGCCCGCGATGACGACCTTGCCGAGCGCGCGAAAGTGGCGCGCCAGTTCCAGCCCGCGCGCCACCTGAGAGACGTTCATGCTGATGCAGACAATATCCGCCGGACTTTCAGCATCTACCTCGTCAATCAGCTCGTCACAGAGGCAGAGCTCGAACCCATCGTCAAAATACGAGGCAACGGTTGCTATGCCGGATGCTGCAATGATGGCGAAAGGCTTTTCGACATGAAGCACCTTGCCGGAAATCAGGCCGTCAAGCGATCTCTCCCTGTCTGTATCTGGCCGAGGAGCAATAAAATAGACTTTCACGATCAGACCTGAGCAGCAATTACGATACCTTACAGGTGGCTTACATAAAACGACCTCCAATATCAACCTGAACTGGTGAGAGCGGCGGTGCAAAATTAGACCACGGTAGCGGCGGGATAGTCCCGCTTCGGGCGGCGTAAAAGTCGGCCACCTATTTTCTTTTCCTTCTGCGACGAATGCAGGAGGGCCTGGGGATCTATACCGTGGAACTATATCTGAAGGTTCGCCTGGCTTGCTCGGAAGGCATGAGCCGGCGTCAGGCCGCAAAGCATTTCAACATTTCGCGCGACAGCGTTGCCAAGATGCTGTCCTATTCGACGCCACCCGGCTATCAGCGGCAATCACCGATCCGGCGGCCCAAGCTTGATGCGTTTATCTCGACGATCGATCACTGGCTTGATGAGGACGTGAAGCTGCCGCGCAAGCAGCGCCATACGGCCAAGCGAGTGTTTGACCGGCTGCGTGACGAGTGCGGTTTCACGGGCGGTTACACGATCATCAAGGATTACATGCGCGAGCGGGATCAGCGTCGCAGGGAAGTGTTCGTGCCGCTGTCGCATCCGCCCGGCCACGCGCAGGCCGATTTCGGCGAGGCGATGGTGGTCATTGGCGGCGTGGAGCAGAAGGCTCATTTCTTCGTGCTCGACTTGCCGCATAGCGACGGCTGCTACGTGCGGGCTTATCCGGCGGCGGTGGCCGAGGCCTGGATCGACGGCCACGTCCATGCGTTTTCCTTCTTCGGGGCCGTGCCGCAATCGATCGTTTATGACAATGATCGCTGCCTCGTCGCCAAGATCTTGCCCGACGGCACACGCAAGCGGGCAACACTTTTCAGCGGATTTCTGTCTCATTATTTCATCCGAGATCGTTACGGCCGTCCCGGCAAGGGCAACGACAAGGGGAATGTCGAGGGTCTCGTCGGCTATGCCAGGCGCAACTTCATGGTTCCGATCCCGCAGTTTCCAACATGGGATGCGTTCAACACCTGGCTGGAAGAGCAATGCCGCAAGCGTCAGCGCGACAGACTGCGCGGCGAGAGCGAGACGATCGGAGAGCGACTGCAGCGTGATCTGGCTGCTATGCGTGCGTTGCCGGCATCTCCATTCGACGCCAGCGACCAGGCGAGTGCGAAAGTCACGGCCCAGTCCCTCGTTCGCTACAAGACCAACGACTATTCCGTCCCGGTCGCCTACGGCCATCAGGATGTTTGGGTCCGGGGCTATGTCGACGAAGTGGTGATTGGCTGCCGTGGCCAGATTATCGCCCGCCATCCGCGGTGCTGGGACCGGGAAGACGTCGTCTTTGATCCTGTGCATTACCTGCCGCTGATCGAGCAAAAGATCAATTCGCTTGATCAGGCTGCACCTCTCCAGGGCTGGGACCTACCGGAAGAGTTCGTCACGCTGCGCCGTTTGATGGTGAGCGCGACGAACAGGCCACCTTTGCTTTTCTGACCAAGGCCGCGAGATATGCTCCTTCATCGACAGGAGCGGAACGGGATGGTTGGAGATGGCGCTGATGCCATGCTTGAAGTCATGGATGAAG
>NZ_JAHHZO010000029.1 GCF_018760785.1 Rhizobium sp. CSW-27 | reverse complement strand
GCCGTTCGTAACGCTCGTCCAGATCAAAGAAACCAGGCTGTCCCCGCATCATCCGCTCCCGCCAAATCAAACA
The DNA here is from genome assembly GCF_018760785.1 of Rhizobium sp. CSW-27. GTDB lineage: Bacteria > Pseudomonadota > Alphaproteobacteria > Rhizobiales > Rhizobiaceae > Neorhizobium. Next base: position 21,652 of record NZ_JAHHZO010000029.1, on the reverse strand, counting down.
AGCAGGATGGAATCACGAATATCGCAAAAGCGGTAGGTTTTTCGAGGTGTCCAGATAGGCGGCGAGCGTCGGCTGATCAGAAAACCAGCGCCACTGCCCGACATATCCAAGCAAACGCAAAGCCTGCTCGATCTCGTTACCCTGCGTGTGTCTGATCGGCGGGGTGTAGGAGAAGTCGAGCCAGCCTGCGCCGTAACGCACCTGGCGGATGGCATCGGCAGCCTGAGACACGGTCACGCCGGTGAGGGAGGCGATGACGACGGTCCCGGGATAGAGGCGAGACCTGGTATCCTTGATGGCGTCGCTGAGGTAACGGAGCTTGATTGCTTCGAGGGTGGGCGCAAGTTTGGTAGGTGTCTGCACGGTACTGTCCTTCGGGTCCAGAGTGGATTTTGAAGGAATGCGCTTGCCACTGTGGATCCCTCAGGCGTCCGCTCGCCCTCGATCCGATCATCTTATGCCTGCTTAAAGCGCACCACACGGAATAAGGTGCTGCAGGCTGCGTCGATATCTATCTTCATCGGTACTGCCGGTCGTTTCCCGATACCGCGGCAGAGCACATTTGAGCTTTTACCACCTCTGCCTCACATCGGAATGAGGAGTGGCGCCGGGAGTTGGCCTTGCGTCGTCCGTCCCAGGATGTCGTTTCAAAAAAAAGTTTACTCCCAACTTCCCTCGCGCAAGCAGGTCTGTTGGTGCGCATTCCAGCTTTGGCGATTGCCACTGCTAACTGTTCCTATGAAACAAAAGAGATGAGCCGGTCAATCTTGCACTCAGGATTCTTTCCGCTCAGACTGAACAAGAGATGAGCTGATTCATTTGAATTTTAATACACAAATGCTCAGGCAACGTCTATGCCGGCCCACGCTGTCGAACCGATCCCGCTCAAGCCATCATAGAACGATGGCGCTGTAATAACTCTGGAAATCCGATTCAGAATCGAACGGCGTTTTATGAAGTAACGGGGGGAAACGTGTCAGAACTTGCAAACGCCGTCAGGCGTTGACCGGCACCTATTGATGGAAAGGTGAGATCGACGCAGAGCAGGCTGATGCCGCCTCAAGGGTCCCGATCGGGATCCTCGGGATGGAGAAGGTGGACCTTGCGACGAAACGGCCAGTCGCCTGTGCGATACTTGGCGACGAGTTCCTCGAAGACGATGTCGGACTCCCGCTCGTCAAATCCCTGCTCTACAAGCATCCTGACCACCCGGTCCTGAAAATCCTCCAGCACCTCTTTCGCGTCCCTGGCCGCCATGCTGGAAATCGTCATGAAGAGCGCCGTGCGGGCAATATCGTCCCGGTTCGGACGCCTTGCCTTGCGATCGGCGTCACGCAGCTTCTGCTGGCGTTCGCGCTGCTCGCGATTGCGGACCTCTTCTGACTTTCTGGCCATGATGCCACTCCCATACGCCTTGCGGCCTCCTTGCCAGACGGGCGCCTTACCGGCAACGCCGCTTGTGCCGGAATCAGTAATCTTGGCTCGTGAATCGGAAATCCGCAGTTCGGAATCGCGGATGCGCAACTTGAGATGACCTGCGGGCACGTCGAGCTGGATCGAGACGACGTGCGTAGACGAAACGGCGTTTGCGGAATCATGGCTTCACAGCTCTGAATCGGAAATCCAGAGACCGGAATCAAAAATGCGCAATCTGTCTCGATGTGCGGGCACGTTGAGATGACATACCCGCGCATTGAGACGGTGCCTGCCAGATTGTCTTCCTTGCCGGATCCTGTTCATCAGCGCTTCGTATCGTGCTTTCCGCTCCAGGCGGCGGTTCCTGCCGCGCCTCGCTACCGGGCGTGTCTGTGGGAGGGACTGAAGAGAGTGATTGCGGTCTGAATCCGGGAGGAGTGGTTGGAAAGCAACGCTAAAGTAAAAGATATTTTTGCGATATCGAAATATGGTTAATTTGGGCGTTTGGGGAAATGATAACTGTATTTATAAAAGTAAATAATTACGCAATACTCATGCGCTGATCAGTGACCGATTTGACAATTATTGGTGATGCGATGACTATATGTGTGTTCGCTGTTTTTGGCGAACGTATATTGTCAGTAACCAGTGAGGTTTACCGTGAGTTCATCCAAGTTTGTTCTGCCTGCCGCCTTCGTCCATCACTATGAAAAGCTTGGGATCGCAGATCCGGCTCTTCGTGACCAGCTCGAAATCGCTGCCGGGAATATCTCTGATCTCGGCCGCCGCACGACCGAGCAGAGCTAGCTACTCGGGGAGTATCTTGTTGCCGCTTCTGGACTGCTCCCCGACGGCCTCTTTGACAAGTGGGTCAAGAGGCGGTGCAGCTTGGCCGCCCGCACTGCGAGGGCCTATATGTCCGTCGCGCGTAATCTCGGCGATTACCGGGATGATCTGGTCGACCTGTCGGCCAGCCCGACGGTCATGTTCCATCTGGCGCACGCGCCGCACGACAAGATCCGCGAGGTGATCGCCCATGGCGAGGAGCATGGCCGTCTCCGCGTGCTCGATGTGAAAACCGTCCTGGGAGGTGGCGAGGAGGGTAAGGTGAAGACTGCCCGCGGTGACCTCCATGGAGCAGGGGGTGTGACCGGCCTGAAGGCGCTGATCGCGGTCAAGACCCGTGATGGCCTGAAGATGTTCGTGGTGCATATCGAGGTCATTGTGCAGGCCATCAGGTCGGCGCTTGAGCAGAAGCGGGTGATCAAGGAGGCGCTGGCAAGGGAGGTTGAAGATCTCGCTCGTGTCGCGCGCATGGAACTGGAGAGCCTGGCGCAGTTCGTGGAACCGGACAGCGACCTGCGTCGCCATCCGCGCTCGACCCAGTTCCCGAGGAAGACCGAGTGGGCGGTGGTGAACGAAACGCTGCAGAAGCTTGGGCTCTTCGACACCTGGCCGAAATCCAAGGAATTGCCCGGTTGGCTTCGCGATGAGGTCTTGCCGGTCCTTGAATGGTCGATCTCGAAGGAGCGCAAGCCGAAATGGCCGCTCGCGCGGTCGGTAGAGAAGATGGTCGTCGCTGACGATGAGATCGAGCAGACCTCTGAAGCAGCAGAAGAACGGGCCACGGATCAGGCCGAAACCTCGGTCGAGACCGGTCTGGATCGCCTCACGGAGCGGTTCGGCGAAACGCTTGAGCGGGCGACAGGCGGGCTGATGGTCGTCAGTCGCGAAACATCCAAGGTCCGCAAGCAGGTCGTGGCGGCTCCGCCGCTGGCAGCGGACGATCTGAACGAAACGCTCCAGGATGAAGTTGCATCCGCACCGGCGGTGACCGCATAAAGCGTCCGACATGCTGGGAGGCCGATCGGTCGGCCTTCCAGCCAAACCTTCAAGGGCTGCTTGTCGGCCCTTTGCTTTGCCCGGCTTCGGCCTCGATATTTTTTGGCCGCGGGCGGACGTTCGAACGTCCGCGGATAGCCACACGGAAGCGACCGTGAGCCCGTCGTTAACCTTGTACCGGCTTCGTTCTCTTTTTCCAGTCCGGGACCTTGAGCCCGGTGTCGGGTCCTGCCAGGGTAAGTGCGTTCCGGATGGCCGGAACAAGCGGCCCCTGCCGATGCTGGTAACATCGACAAGGGCCTGACCGTCAACCTTGGTTAGAAGGAATCGGGCTATGAGCACGAATACCGTTTCTGTTCCCTATGGGGAAGTTCTCCGTTCCATGATCAACGCGGCTGATGCCGCTGCGGCTTGCGGGTCCCGCCCGCGCCCGTTCGGCCTTGGCCGCAATGCGGCTCCGACGGCGGTTCGCGAACCCGCGGTGCTGCGCCATCACCCGCATCTGGTGCGCTTCGCCGATGTCGAGGCCGATCTTGATTTGCTGATCGACCGCGCCATCAACGCCATCATGGACGGCGAACCGACCGACGACGAGATCCTCGGTCACTACGTTCATATCGCCTCGCTGGTGCGGGCCGTCTCGTTCCGCGAAGGCAAGCTGTTGGAGCAGGCGGTCGAACGGCTGGCGAAAGCCAATCCGAACATCCTCGTCCTGACCCAGTCGTTGAAGCTCCCGCTGGTCAAGGCCGCAATGGAAGCAGTGGCCGGAAACGACTGGTCGAGCCTCGATGGCGTGAAGCTCGATTGCGAGGCGCCGGCCAAGGGCAGCTACACGCCGGACCTGATCATCGTGAACCGCGCCCGGCACACGGCCTACATCCTCGACTTGAAAAGGTCGTTGGCATCCTATGGCGACACGAGCCGTCTTGAGGAACTGAAGCTCAAGATGATGGCCTCGGCCATGGTCCTGCCGGACTGGCTCTACAAGAACCAGAAGCGGCTGATGGTGGATGCGGTCGAAGTCGCGATCGTCGACGGCGCGAGCCGTCCGAGTGACCACGCTACCGGCATCTGGGCGCTCTCCGAACTCGACGACCTCTTGGAGATCGATGGTGTAGCCGACTGCATGGCCGAACTTCGTCTGCGCTTCAGCATCCGCGTGCAGCAGCTTCTCGAAACCGAGGCGCGCAAGGCGCTTGGCCTGGACAGGGCGCCCGTCAGGGATCCGGCAGCGATGTCCTCGGCTGTGACCGCGGCGCTGCATCCGCGGATCAGCCTCAATGGACCGAGCCGGAGTTACGAAGAAGATCTGGCTGCCCGGTCTTGCGACGATGACGATCTGCGCGATCGCCTCGATGATGACGGCTTCAAGGACGTCGATGAAGCTCAGGATGATGAACCGGTCCCCATGTTTGTTCGGGTGGGCTTTGCCCGGCGCCCTCGGCACTGAGCGGGCACGTCACCCGACTGCCGTTGATGCCTGCTACCTGATGGCCTGACCGCCGCGCCCTGACGTCTGTCGTCAGGCGCCTGATGTCGACCGCCATGTGTGACCATCAGGCCTCGAGGCCGCGGCTTTCCCATTCCATCTCTCATTGACGCTGGACCCGAGCGTGGTTCGGCGAAGGAGTTTCCATGTCTTCCGACATCACCCCGGATGTGCCGCCGCGCATCCGCTGCGAGGCGATCAAATCGCCCTCGACGTCACTGAACCCTACCTGCCATCATTCGCATGGCACCGTCCTCCACTATCCCGGACCCGCTCGCCGTGATCCGCCCGCTGACGATCCGGCCTTCTTGATCGGACTGGCGCTTGGTCATGTCAGGCAGGGCGATGGTCTGACCGGCACCGTGCCGGACACGGTCATCAGCCGGCTGCAGGCGCAGGCCGAGCGTGGCAATCCCGCCTGCCGCCTGCTGCTCGACTGGCTCGCGCACCGCAACCGCGATCTGATTGCTTCGTCTCGACCTGATCCGAACCAGCCGCATCGGACCCAGCATTGCCTGGGGCGTCGCCTGATCCAGGAGCGCCGACAGGCGGGGCCGGGGAGCTTGAAGAAACACACATCAAAGAAGGCGGGATCATCCGGTCCCAAAACGGCAATTATTGCCGCGATGACGGAGGACCGGATCGATGAATAAACTCGCCCGTCTTCTGCTGCGCCGTCTCGACCGTGTCGCCCGCCGGGACGCCCAGCGCAACGCCCATGCCAATGGGCTTCTCGCCATGAAGATCGTCGAAGTCGATGGTCATGTTCTTCGTCGCTACAGTCCCGCATTCGATACCGATCGAATGGGCGGCGATCGGGATCGGGACCTCGCCTGGATCCGCCGCACCTTCGCGGCCTATCTGTTGCCGCCGCCCCAGCAGTCCGACATTGTGGTGACTGAGACTAAGGCGTCGCCAGAGTTCCTGCCGTCGCTCTACCGGCCAGGTCAAGCCACAGCCGATGATCATGCCGCAGCAGTCGATCACAGACGCCGTGCCTATGCCGTCGGTCTTGTTGGCCGGGCGGGCAGGGCTCCGCTGGTCAGCAATGTCGTTGCAGCCCTGGTGCTGGCCCGCGCGATCGAGAACACGCGCATGCCGCTTGCCAGGATCATCCAGACGATTGCCATGGCGGCGCCCGTGATCTGCCTGCACGCACCCGTTCCCGGCTTCGAACGGGCCATGCGGCGGCTGATCGAATTGCCGGGCTTTCTCCCCGGGGCTGTCCCGAACGGCATCGACGGTGACTATGTCTATGACGATGGCAGCTTCGCGGTCGCCGAAGGCACGGGGCGTCCCTACATCCAGTTCATCGGCGGGTCGGTCCATCGCCTGACGGGCGCCACGCTTCAGCGGCGGCTGGTCAATGCGCTGACGCGAGATTATCCGGTTGTAGCGATCTCGGAAACGGCGCAGCACATCCCATCCGAGATCAGCATTGCCGCCGATGTCGCTCTGGTGGGCGGCTGGTTGGACTACCCCTTTGTCAGCATGATGTTCGAAGCCATCTATGGTGACGCCGGTCTGGCGGCGCTCACCCGCTGGACCAATGCTTATGACGCGCATTACCTGACGATCGATGACGTGGTGCTGGCGTTCAGGCCGGGTCGCGGCGCGTCCGAGGTGATCGACGTGCTGGCTTCACTGACCGAGCGCAATCGTATTGCCGCTCGGGATGGCGATGATGAGGACGACGAACCAGTATCCAAGGCCACCGGCAAATCCTCGAAGTCGAAACAGGATAGGACATCATCGGAGAAATCCTCCTCCGGAAAAGACAGTGGCGGCGGATGGAAACGCGATAAGCCCTCGGGCGCCGAGGTCATCCAGCCGGAGCCATGGGGGCCGGGGGAAGACGACCACCCGTCGCTCGTGGTCGAGACCTTGTCCGGATACGGCAAGGCCAAAACCTGGGCGCTGGATCTCAAGGCCGATCTCGCCGATCACCGGGCAGGGGCTCTCGCCTGGTCTGATATGAGCACCAAGCTTCTGCTCTATGGTCCGCCCGGAACCGGCAAGACGACGTTTGCGCGGGCGCTGTGCAACAGTCTGCAGGTGCCGCTGGTCGCCACATCGGTCTCGACCTGGCTGCAGGGTGGCCATCTCAACGATGTCATCAGCAAGATGGTCAAGACATTTGCCGAGGCCCGCGCGATCGCGCCGTCCATTCTGTTCATCGACGAGATCGATGGCATCGGCAAGCGGCAGCCGGCAGAGCGGGAATATGCCGACTATTGGAATACGGTGGTCAACAAGGCGCTGGAGTTGCTCGATGGTGCCGTGAAATCCGAAGGGCTGATCATCGTGGGGGCCACCAATCGGCCGGACCAGATCGATGAAGCGATCAAACGCTCCGGGCGGTTGGAGACGCATATCGAAATCCCCATGCCCGACATCGCAACGCTTGCGGTCATCTTCATGCATCATCTCGGTGACGATCTGGCGGTGCTGGTTGGCGATGCTGGAAAACTGAACGGCGAAGCTCACGACGAGGGGGAGGCGGACACCGCGGGAACGCATGTGGAAGGCCCACCGACACCAGAAAATGATGCTGACACAGACAGCGATGAGCACGGTTCAGGTGACACCCGGAAAGGAAGGACGACATGACAACGACATCGACGAATATCGAACCGGGCACCCCTGAGGCGGCCGCGTCGGTGTTAAAGCGGCTGGCAACCCGGGCGATGGGCCTGACCGGCGCCGACATCGAGCGGATCGTTCGCCAGGCGCGTCTGAAAGCCCGACGGGAAAAGCGGCCGATCCGCTATGAAGATCTCGAGGAAGGCATCCGCATGGACCGGCCCCAGGTGCCTTACGATCTGCGCTGGCGCTTCGCGATCCACGAAGCCGGACATGCGGTCGTCCATCATGCGCTGCGGCTCGGGCCGATCCACGGCCTGAACATCGATACATCCGGAGGCGGTGGCTATAGCCAGCTCGGCTTCACCGCGTCCGGCAGCGATACGCTCGGCTATCGCGAAGATATGCTGGCCATGCTGATGGCCGGACGGGCAGCCGAACAGATTGTGGTCGGTGCGGTGTCCTCGGGCTCCGGCGGCACCGAGGACAGCGACCTCGCGCGGGCCACAAAGATGGCGCTCGCCATGGAGCGCAGCCTGGGCTTCGGTGTTATCCAGCCGCTGCTCTACCGTGACGACAAGGATCCGACCGCCGTGCTCGACAGCAATCCGGATCTCGCCGCACGCATCCATGCACGACTGGAAAAGGCGCTCGCGCGGGCAGTCGACGTTCTGGGCGAGAACAGGGACAAGCTCAATGCCCTCATCAAGGCCCTGTTCGATGCTCAGGCGCTGGATGGAGCGCGTGTGAGTGAGATTTTAAGGGATGGTTGATCTGTGAGGCAACGAACTGTTTCCCCTCGAGGGGGCTTTCTCAAGCGCGCCTCTATGCACGCACCCACCATCATGCCTAAAATGTCGTGAAAACCCGACGCCGCGTCGCCGCCCCTTGGCTTTGGCGCTCTTGAGACCCGGCCTCGCGTCGCTGCGCGGGCGGAAGTGAGCCACGGCGTCATCTGGTGGAAATGGGGAGGGTATGCCTGGTCACGTCGAAAAAAGGTTGAGCCGGTGCGATAGTCAGTTGGTGTGGATGGTGCTGCTCTATCTGCCCGTGCCCCTGCCGTACGGCTCGCGCCCGCTATCCAGTGACGAGATGAGATTAGCGAGCAGGGCCATGGGGGCGCCAAGCTCAAGGACTCAAGAAATTCAGCGCGGCACTTATCGACTGCCCTCAGGGTTGCATTGACGCTGCGAACACTATTCATATTGTACATTCAATGTGATTGTGGGGGAACGGCATCCGGATGGACAAGCGCTCTTTGACGGAACGCGATATCTGCACGAAGTTCATCTTGCCAGCCGTCAAGCAGGCCGGTTGGGATATGATGTTGCAGGTCCGGGAAGAGGTCTTCTTCACCAAGGGCCGCATCACCGTCCGTGGCAAGCTCGTCGCCCGCGGCAATGCCAAGAAGGCGGACGTCGTCCTCTACTACAAGCCCAACATCCCGATCGCGCTCATCGAGGCGAAGGACAACACTCATGCGGTCGGTGATGGACTGCAACAAGGATTGGACTATGCAGAGACGTTGGCGGTCCCCTTCGTTTTTGCCTCGAACGGCGACGGCTTCGTATTCCACGATCGGACCGGCCTGCGGGAGGTGAAAGAGGAAAACCTCCGCCTTGACCAGTTCCCGTCTCCGGATGACCTTTGGCGGCTCTACAGCCGATGGAAGGGCTTGGACAGCTCTGCCGAAGAGCTTGTGCTCCAGGACTATTATGATGACGGCAGCGGCAAAGCTCCGCGTTATTATCAGGTGAACGCCGTCAACGCTGCCATCGAGGCCATCGCCAAGGGGCAGGATCGTGTCCTGCTCGTCATGGCGACTGGTACGGGCAAGACCTACACCGCCTTCCAGATCATCTGGCGGCTGTGGAAGGCCAAGCGCAAAGAGCGCATCCTGTTCCTCGCAGATCGCAACGTGCTGATCGACCAGACCATGGTCAACGACTTCCGCCCCTTTGGTGGCGCAATGGCCAAGCTCTCTACCAAGTCGAAGACGATCGAGCACCCCGATGGAACTGAAGAGTCTGTGCCGCTGGCGCTGGATCGCAAACGCCGCATCGACACCTCGTTCGAAATCTATCTTGGGCTCTATCAAGCCATCACCGGCCCCGAGGAACGACAGAAACTCTTCCGCGAGTTCTCGCCGGATTTCTTCGACCTGATTGTCATCGACGAGTGCCACCGCGGCAGCGCTGCTGAGGATTCCGCTTGGCGGGAAATCCTTGAATACTTCTCCGCTGCAAGCCAGATCGGTTTGACGGCGACGCCGAAGGAAACGGAGTATGTTTCCAACACCGCCTATTTCGGCGAACCGGTCTTCACCTACTCCCTGAAGCAAGGCATCAGCGACGGTTTCCTTGCACCCTACAAGGTGATCAAGGTCCATATCGACCGTGATGTCGAAGGCTATCGGCCGGAAAAGGGCCAGTTGGATCGCGACGGCGAGGAGGTCGAGGACCGCATCTACAACGCCAAGGATTTCGACCGCACCCTGGTCCTGGATGACCGCACCAAGCTGGTGTCCGCCAAGGTGACCGAGTTCCTGAAGGAGAGCGGCGACCGCTACCAGAAGACCATCGTCTTCTGCGTTGACGAGGAGCATGCGGCCCGCATGCGCCAGGCGCTGATCAACGACAACAAGGACCTCTGTGACGAAAGCCCCCGTTATGTTATGCGCATCACCGGAAGCGATACGCTCGGCCAGGCGCAGATCGGCAACTTCATTGATCCCGAATCGCGCTACCCGGTGATCGTCACCACATCGCGGCTGCTGTCCACCGGCGTCGATGCGCAGACCTGCCGCCTCATCGTGCTGGATCGTCCCGTCGGCTCGATGACCGAGTTCAAGCAGATCGTCGGCCGCGGCACGCGCGTGCATGAGGATACCCAGAAATTCTATTTCACCCTCATGGATTTCCGCGGCGCAACGAACCATTTCGCCGATCCTGCTTTCGATGGTGATCCGGTGCAGATTTATGTGGCGGGTGAGGACGATCCCATCACACCACCAGATGCGGAGCCGCCCGCCTTCGAAGACAACGAGCAGGACCAATATACGGCGGAGCCGCCGACCACCGGTGGCGAGGAGGTGACCTTTCCGCCCGGCGGCGGCGAACGCCAGAAGAAAGTCTATGTCGATGGCATCAGCGCAAAGGTCATCGCTGAGCGTGTCGAATACCTCGATGCCAATGGCAAGCTTGTCACCGAAAGCCTGCGCGATTTCACCAAGGCAGCGCTGCTTCGCCATTTCGCTAGCCTCGATGATTTCCTGAAGCGCTGGAAATCGGAGGAGCGAAAGGATGCGTTGGTGAAGGAACTGGCGGCCGAGGGCCTGCCGTTGGATGTAATCGCAAAAGAGCTCGGCATTGACCTCGATCCCTTCGATCTCGTTTGCCATATCGCCTTTGATCGCAAGCCGCTGACACGGCAGGAGCGGGCCGACAACGTGAAGAAGCGCGACGTCTTCGCCCGATATGAAGGCAAGGCGCGGGCCGTGCTGGATGTGCTCTTGTCCAAATATGCCGATGAGGGCGTCTTGAATCTCGACGATACCAATGTGCTGCGGATACCACCCGCCAATACGCTCGGCATGCCCGTGGAGCTACTTCGCGCCTTCGGTGGCAAGGCAGCCTTCGAGCATGCGGTTCACCAAGTGCAGAACGCGCTTTATGAAGAGGTAGGTTAGCGTTGTCTGTTGAATGGGAAGATATTGAGAAAGTGGCCTCTCAAATGTTCAACATTTGGGCATCCGGAGGCGATTTCGTTTTCGCCAAGGAGTGTTGGGTACACTTGGCTGAGGCCGGTCTGACCGACGATGACACTGCCGTTACCCGTACTGAGACTCTTCTGCGTCTCGTTGTCCTTCGCCAGATCATTGCCGATTTCAGCGCAGCGAAATGGGGCGAGAATGCGGAAACGGAAATTACCTATCTGGTGGAAGGCTTGGCCATTGACAGCCTGTGTCTAGGCCTGCTCGCAGCTCCGCATCTGGAACACAGCGGAGCGCTTTTTGAAGACGAGTATGAGTTACGGGAAGCCGCGCTGGCTGCCGTGGCCGACGCCCTTAAAGCTGAAACATTCGATTGCATTCGGACGGCGTACGGGGGGCAGACTGCTCTGTATCGGCGGCTTTCTGCCATGGCCGGGGGTGGGGATGTAGATTACAACGACCAGGAATACGACTTCGAAGCCAATGGAAATGATCTGAATGGTTTCGAATTTAGCGAGCATGGCAGAAGGTAAGTGAATGTCAGTCCGTAACACCGTCAAATCCATCCAGGATATCATGCGCCAGGATGCCGGCGTCGATGGCGATGCCCAGCGCATTAGCCAGCTTTGCTGGATGTTTTTCCTGAAGATCATGGATGATCAGGACCAGGAACTGGAGCTGACCCACGACAATTACGTCTCGCCCATCCCGGAGAAATTCCAGTGGCGCAACTGGGCGGCAGACCCGGAAGGCATCACCGGCGAGGCGCTTCTGAACTTCGTCAACAACGAGCTCTTCCCCGCTTTGAAGGCTCTCCCGGCCTCGGCTCAAGCCGGAGACCGCCGCCGCGTGGTGCGCGATCTCTTCGAGGATGCCTATAACTACATGAAATCTGGCCAGTTGATCCGTCAGGTGGTCAACAAGATCAGCGATGTCGATTTCAACAGCCTGACGGAACGCCAGCATTTTGGCGAAATCTACGAACAGATTTTGAACGATCTGCAATCGGCCGGCAATGCGGGCGAATATTACACCCCGCGCGCGCTGACCGCCTTCATGGTGGAACGTATCGATCCAAAACCCGGCGAAACGCTGTTCGACCCCGCCTGCGGTACCGGCGGATTTTTGACCTGCGCCATCCGCCACATGGAGAAGAACCATGTGCGCACGCCGGAGAGCCGCGAGAAGATGCAGGCCGGTTTGCGGGCCGTGGAAAAGAAGCCGCTGCCGCATATGCTCTGCGTCACCAACATGCTGCTGCATGGCATCGAGGACCCGAGCTTCGTACGCCACGACAACACGCTCGCCCGCCCGCTGATATCGTGGGGTAAGGATGAGCGCGTCGATATCGTGCTCACCAACCCGCCCTTCGGTGGGCGCGAGGAAGACGGCATCGAAAACAACTTTCCCACCTTCCGCACCAAGGAAACCGCAGACCTGTTTCTGGCGCTGATCGTGCGCCTGCTGAAGGATGGCGGCCGCGCCGCCGTAGTCCTGCCGGATGGCTCATTGTTCGGCGAGGGAATCAAGACACGGCTGAAAGAACATCTGCTGGAGGAGTGCAATCTCCACACCATCGTGCGCCTGCCCAATTCCGTCTTCAAGCCCTATGCCTCGATCGGCACCAACCTGCTGTTTTTCGAGAAGGGCACGCCGACCAAGGACATCTGGTATTGGGAACACCGGGTGCCGGAGGGCCAGAAGGCCTATTCCATGACCAAGCCAATTCGGCAGGAGCATCTGCAGGATTGCGTCGACTGGTGGGGAGGCAAGGAGCGCAAGGGCCGCGAGGAAGGTCCGCAGGCCTGGCGCGTAAGCCTGGAAGAGGTGAAGGCGCGGGGCTACAATCTGGATTTCAAAAACCCGCACACGGTGGCCGATGACCATGGCGACCCGGAGACCCTGCTGGAAGAGCTGACGGCTGCCGAAACCAGTGCTGCCCGCCTGCGCGACCAGCTGAAGAGCATTCTGGCCGAGGCACTGGCCCGATGAACGCCGAACGTCTGTTGCAGCATTACGAACAGATCGCCGATGCCCCGGATGCGATTGCCCGGCTACGACGATTCATTCTCGATCTGGCGGTGCGAGGCAAGCTCGTGCCGCAGGATTCTACAGATGAGCCGGCGTCGCAGCTTTTGAAACAGATTGCGACAGAAAGGGCGCGACTGGAGAAGGCTGGAGCTATCCGTAAGGCCGCAGCCGATCTTGTCCAAGACGAGGAAGCGCCATTTCATGTTCCTCAAACTTGGGTATGGACGCGACTCGGGGCGATAGCTGATTGGGGGGCTGGCTCCACGCCTCCGCGCGGAAACTCGGACTTTTATGGCGGTGATATCCCGTGGCTCAAGTCCGGGGAGCTCAACGATAACCGGAAGCTAGCTGGTTCTGAGGAGACGGTTACGCAACTTGCTCTCGAAAAGTGTTCTTTTCGCATCAACATGCCGGGGGATGTCCTTCTTGCAATGTATGGCGCAACGATTGGAAAGGTAGCGATCCTCGCCGAACAAGCCGTGACAAATCAGGCTGTGTGTGGGTGCACTCCATTGTCTGGCGTCTTTAACCAGTTTCTATTCGTCTTCCTGCTCTCACGACGCGAGCAGTTTCACTCAGCCAGTGAGGGAGGCGCGCAGCCAAACATCTCGAAGATCAAAATTGTTTGGACGCCTTTCCCTCTTCCACCCCTCACCGAACAACACCGCATCGTCGCCAAGGTCGATGAACTCATGGCGTTGTGCGACGAGCTGGAAACGGCGCGAACGGAGCGGGAGACAAAGCGGGACCGGCTGGCGGCGGCAAGCCTTGCCCGCCTCAACACCCCCGACCCGGAAACCTTCCGCGACGACGCCCGCTTCGCGCTCGATGCCCTGCCGGCACTCACCGACCGGCCGGACCAGATCAAGCAACTGCGCCAGACCATCCTCAACCTCGCCGTCCGCGGCAAGCTCGTGCCGCAGGACCCGGCGGATGAGCCAGCGGTGGAGTTGTTGGCTAGGGTGGCGCATGAGATCGCTGTATACGGCAAGCAGAACCGGGTACCTAAGGCACAAGTCGATCCCATTTTGGATGACGACGTACCCTTCTCGGTTCCCAACAATTGGCAGTGGGTGAGGCTCGCTGAGCTGTTCAATGTCATTACAGATGGCGATCATCAGCCGCCGCCAAAAGCGGAAAAGGGAGTGGCATTCCTGACGATCGGCAATGTGACAACCGGGCGGCTCGATTTCACTGGCTGCCGATTGGTCCCAGAGGAGTACTTCAACGGTCTTGCGCCTTATCGGACGCCGACTAAGGGAGATATTCTTTACACCGTTGTCGGCGCAACGTTTGGTCGGCCCGCGCTCGTCGAGAGTGATAGAGCATTCTGTGTTCAGCGACACATAGCAATCTTGAAGCCCGCCAAATTTTTGAATCTCAAGTTTCTCGTCTCCTTGCTGGCGTCACCGCTTGTATACGATCAGGCTGCGCGGAGCACGACTGGTACTGCCCAGCCAACGATCGCACTTCGACCACTTCGAAACTTCCTGGTTCCCCTGCCACCGCTCGCCGAGCAACACCGCATTGTTGCAAAGGTCGATGAACTCATGGCGCTTTGCGGTCAGTTGGAAACCAGCCTGACCAGTGCCGACGAGACGCGGAAAAAACTGCTCGACGCTCTGCTGGCCGAGGCGTTGGCTCCGGTGGAGGTTGACGCGCTGCAGGAGGCCGCAGAATGACGTTCCGGGTGCTCGATGCGCTGCCTGTTCTGGTCTCGCGGCTCGGCGAAACTATCAACAAGGTTCCGAGTGGCAACAGGTCCGGCCTTGAGAACATGAAGGTCATGGGGTTCAAGACATCCGCTGGCAAGCTTCTCGCGCTGGATGTCTACCCGGGAAACATGAAGCGGGTGAAGCTCTGGATCGAGCCGCCGCTGTCGGTCGCTATTCCCGGAGTCGTAGCCGTTGCCCCGAAACTGTGCGCCGATCTTAATCGCAAGGACTTGGCGGCCCTGTCCGCCGGAAAGGCACTCTACCTTGAGATCAGCAACAGGGCTGCCCTCGATGATTTGCTGGACTGGTATGCGTGAGAGAGCAGAGTGCATGGTGCCAATCCGCGCGGTAGGATGACGATGCCCCAGTTCGCCCGTCACATCGGCATTGACTATTCCGGCGCGGAAACCCCGACGTCCAGCCTCAAAGGGCTGCGCGTCTACATGGCATTAGGGGGAGAGCCACCGGTCGAGGTTCTGCCACCTCCCTCGAACAAGAAGTATTGGACGAGGCGCGGGCTCGCCGAGTGGCTCGTCGCCACGCTCAGGGAAGACGTTCCTACCGTCGTCGGGATCGATCACGCCTTCTCATTCCCTCTGCGCTACTTCGAGGCGCATGGTCTTCTGCCGGATTGGCCGAGGTTTCTCGAGGATTTCCAGCGCCATTGGCCGACCGATGACGATCACGCCTATGTCGACTTTGTTCGCTACGGCGCGCTCGGCAATGGTGCGGCCCGCAGCGGCAATGCCAGATGGCGACGACTGACCGAGGAGCGCGCACGTGGAGCCAAGTCTGTTTTCCATTTTGACGTCCAGGGGGCGGTCGCCAAGTCCACCCATTCCGGCATCCCCTGGCTTCTGTTTATCCGCAAACAGCTCGGCGAGCAGGTTCACTTCTGGCCCTTCGATGGCTGGGCCATTCCCGCCGCCCGCTCGGCCATTGTCGAAGTTTATCCCGCGCTCTGGTCCCGCGAATTTGCGGTAGGCGACCGAACCGGTGATCAGCACGATGCCTATTCCATCGCAGCCAAGCTTTCGCAGGTAGACCAAGATGGAACGCTTGATCAGATGCTGCAGCCAGAGCTTTCGAAACAAGAAAGGGTGGTTGCCGGTGTCGAAGGTTGGATTTTGGGCGTGTTAGGGCAGCGGGTCTAATCAGCAGAAAAATTGCTTCAGCTTGAGAACTGGGTGGAACTCCATGGCAATTCCCGATTACCAATCCCTCATGCTTCCCGTCCTTCGGCTCGCTGCGGATGGCGAGACCCGTGTGCCGGATGCAGCGGAAAAGCTGGCCGACCAGCTTGGCTTGTCGGTGGCCGAGCGGGAGGAAATGCTGCCGAGCGGACGTCAGCGCATTTTCCACAACCGCATCCACTGGGCAAAGTTCTACATGACCAAGGCCGGCCTGATCGACAGTCCGGCGCGCGGCCGCTTCGTGGCAAGTCAGGCTGGCAGGGCGCTGCTCGCCACCCATCCCGCCAGCATCAATGTTGATACGCTGAAAACCTATCCGGCCTTTGCCGAATTCTACGCCTCCAGTACATCGGGCGCCGGTAGCACGGATGCTGCGTCAACCGGCGCCGGTGAAACCATCGATGCAACAACCTCCGCTACGCCGGAGGAACAGATCGATGCCGCGCAGGCCGTGCTGCATCAGGCCCTGAAGGCGGACCTTCTGCAACGTATTCTGGCGCAAAGCCCGGCCTTCTTTGAGCGCGCCATCGTCGATCTTCTCGTCGGCATGGGCTATGGCGGCAGCCATGAAAATGCCGCTCGTCGGTTGGGCAAATCCGGCGATGGCGGCATTGATGGCGTGATCGACGAGGACCGCCTTGGCCTCGACCGCATTTATGTGCAGGCCAAGCGCTACGCCTCTCATGTCAGCGTCGGCCGGCCGGAGGTGCAGGGCTTCCTCGGCAGCCTCGTCGGTGTCGGTGCCGCCAAGGGCGTCTTCGTCACCACATCCAGCTTCTCCGCCCCGGCCACCGACTTCGTCCGTCACCTGCCGCAGCGCATAGTGCTGATTGATGGTGACCGGCTGGCTGACCTTATGATCGAGCATGGGGTGGGCGTTCGCATTGCCCGCACCGTGGAGGTGAAGCGGCTGGACGAGGATTTCTTCGTCGAGGACTGATGGCCGTACGTCGCGTGGATGCGGAAATCATTTCCGCATCCACGTCTGTTGTCGGTCAGTTCGCGGCGTGGTGTTAGCTTGCTGCCAGTTTCGATCTGCGCTCGAGCAAGGCGGTTACGGCTTTTCCAACGAACAGCGGAACGGGCGCTTGAAGAGCCGCAGCCAGCTTCTGTAATCCGTCAACATCTATTTCTGGACGCTTATCGTCGTCATGGAGTTCGTCAATCCAGATCGAGGAAATTCCGGCTGCCTTCGCCAATTCCTCTTCCGTTGTGTTGTTGGCGGAGATCGCCTTCTGAAGGGCGATTTCAAAAGTCAGGCTGTCAGCGGAAAAAAGGCTTGAAACCAGTTCGCCAATATTCCCCTGCACCCCAGGTTGACGTCTCGTCGGCACGAAGTTCCGGCGACCGGATAGCCATGCAATTGCGTCGGCATGGGGAACCTGGTTCTTCTCACCCTTCTGACTCGAGATCGTCTTGATGCCCTCTGCGCTGAGCGAGGTTCTTACGGCCGCTTCACCCATGTTGGCGAGGAGCGCTAGTTGCGGGACCGTGAGGTTGTCGCCATTGTCCAGATTGCACCGGGCGAAAAAAGTCTCCAGGACCTGCCGCAGCTTTTGCGGGTTCAGCTCGTTGAGCGGCGTGGGCTCGCCGTTGAAGTCTGTCTGCGGAAAGCCTGTGAGAACGGCAGCCACCTCGTGCATGCGCTCATCGACTGTGAACGTATCGTCGAAGATGTCGCCGCACTGGTACGCATGGTCATAGGCGTCCATCACGACGGTATAAAGAAAATGCTCCTCGATCGGGATAGACGCAAGTTGCGGATGCCCATCGCCCTCGTAGTCATAGCCATCCAATTCGACGCCAAGATAATGTGAGGCCACGTTCAAGGCTTCCTTGCGATGGCCCCAGACGGCGATGTGAGAAGCCATTCCGAGTGCTGCCAGTCTGACTTCCCGGATAATCTCGTCTCGGCTGAAGGGCGCACGGTCCTCACGCGTCTGCTTTTGCTTGGCCATGTCAGCGTCCTTTCAAGGTGGAAATCTGATTGCGCAGGGTCTTATAGGCTGCAAGCAGCGGTGCCGGTCTCGTTTGTCGTGATGCCTGGTCGGCATCCTTCTTGCCGAGGAAAACGGCGATCCGCTCGCCATTGGCCCCGCTCGGATGCGGAAGTCCAGCGAGAATGCGTGACTTCTCAAGCAATCCCCTGGAGGCCAGATGCTGGAGGGCCATCTCTGCCTTTGGGCCAAGCGGCAGCCATAACGCCTGCGGCAGCAGCGCGGCTTCTTCCGCGAGATGCTTGTCGATCATCTGACGCAGTATGGGCGTCTTCAGCATGTCCGGGTTGCCGTTGTAGTTCTTGCCGTTGACGAAAACGGGGTAGCGCAGGGCCGACGTGAATTGCACCTGTTCTGCGCCTGGTGCGAAGAGGTCCGCCGTCGTCTTCAGATCAAAGAGGCCATGCACTCCAATCGAATCCAACATGGCCACGAGATTGCTCCGCAGCGTGCCGCTAAAGCTGGCGGTCAGCTTGGCGCGACGCAATGCCTCTTCAAGATCAACGCCATTGGCAAAATGCTGCCGCGCGGCGGCAAGTGCCACAGTGGCCTCTGACAGTCCGGGAGTGATGCCGACGATCACTAGCTTTGCGTTGGTCGCGACGTGATCAAAAGGGGCATAGGCGACACGAATGCGGCCATCCTGAGCGAGTGTCAGATCGCTGCTTGCAAGTGGGTCGATAGAGCCAGACCGAGAGAGTTTGGCCATGAATTCAGTTGCGATGGAAAGGTCTTGAGCCAAGGTGGCTTACTCCTGCTGGTGTGAAAATCAGTGGTGGGTGGGGCGGACGCTGCCGCGAGCGACGGTGACGATTTTCTCTTCGTCGCCGATGATCAGATAGACGCCGAGGTATCTGCACAGCATCTTCCAGATGCTTTCCGGATAGTTCCCACGCGCCAATTCGATTGCCTCGCGGTCGAGCGTGTAGGCGGTGAGCGACCCCCGCACGACACGATCGGAGCCGAAAGTATAGGTTGCGGCAATGACGTAGCTGGGTATGGACCGTTGGCGCTGGCGCGCTTCTGCGTGACGAGTGAGAAACATGTCGATCTCCAAAATTGATAGTAACCGGTGTTCTGCTCCCACATTGTCTGCCGTCGCCTGATCTGAGATCGGCTGTCCATGGATGAAGAACGGGAGTTTCTCCATGGAGACTACACTGGAGGTTCTCACAACGCGTCGCGGGCGGCGTGAGCCGCACCGCCATTGGCCTGACGAGGTCAAGGCACGCATCGTTTCGGAAAGCTTGCGGCCTGGCGTGACGGTCAATGAGGTTGCCAAGCGCCACGGTCTGAAGGCGAACCATCTATCGTCCTGGAGAACCATGGCGCGTCAGGGCAAGCTGGTTCTGCCTGCGCCGGAGGATGCTGTCGAATTCGCCGCCATGGTTGTCGAAAGGCCCGTGCCGGAACCTCAGCCGGTCAGAACGTTATCCCGTGCCGAGATCGTCGTGGGTCCGGTGATGATCCGTCTTGAGCAAGGTGCGTCTGCTGCCAGGATCGCCGCCATCGTCCGTGCTTTGGCGGCGGCGACATGATCTTTCCGTCGAACCGGGTCAGGATCATGATAGCGACCAAGCCAGTCGATTTCCGCAAGGGTCATGACGGGTTGGCGGCTTTGGTGAAGAACGAGCTGCACAAGGACCCGTTCACCGGAACGGTCTTCGTGTTCCGGTCACGCAAGGCTGACCGGTTGAAGCTGATCTACTGGGATGGCTCCGGAATCGTTATGGCCTACAAACGGCTGGAAGAGCACACATTCACTTGGCCCGGCATCAAAGATGGATTGATGACGTTGACCCACGCCCAGTTCGAAGCCTTGTTTGCGGGACTTGATTGGCGGCGGGTTCATGCCGTCCAGACGAGGACGCCAGAGGCCATCGAATAGCTGCGGCACGATGACTCAGCACCGCAAACTCAAGAGGCAAATCAGCTCAGGATTTGGTAGTTTCCGGCCATGCTTGATGCCGCCGACCTTCCCGATGATGTTGCGGCCCTCAAGGCGATGCTGATTGCGGCACAGGCACGCGAGGCGGCCAAGGACGTCGCGATAGCCAGCAAAGATGAGCACATCGCCCGCAAGGATGAGCGGATCGAGCGGCTTGAGAAGCTGGTCGCAGCCTTCAAACAGGCAGCCTTCGGGCGCAAATCCGAGAAGACCGATCCCGACCAATTCGATCTTGCACTGGAAGACCTGGAAACGGCTATGGCCGTGATCCATGCCGAGGATGAGGCGGACACCCCGGCGGCAAACAGGCTTGCCAAGCCACGTGCGATCAATCGCGGCTCCCTTCCAAAGCATCTCCCGCGCATTGAGGAGGTGATCGAGCCGGACAGCCTCATCTGCGGCTGCGGCGGTTGTCTGCATTGCATTGGCGACGATGTTTCCGAGCGGCTGGACGTAGTCCCGGCACAGTTCCGCGTGATCGTCACCCGTCGTCCCAAATATGCGTGCCGCGCCTGCACAGACGGAGTCGTTCAAGCTCCGGCACCAGCACGGCTGATCCAGGCTGGGTTGCCTACGGAAGCGACCGTCGCCCATGTGCTGGTCTCCAAATATGCCGATCATCTTCCCCTTTATCGGCAGGCCCAGATCATGAGCCGCCAGGGCATCGAGCTCGACCGTTCCACGCTGGCTGACTGGGTCGGTCGAGCAGCGTATGAACTGCGGCCCGTCTTCGACGCACTGATTGCCGACCTGAAGCGCTCGACCAAGCTGTTCATGGACGAGACCCGTGCTCCGGTCCTCGATCCGGGTTCGCGCAAGACCAAGACCGGATATTTCTGGGCGCTGGCGCGGGATGACCGCCCATGGGGCGGACAAGAGGCGCGGAGGGCTGAAGACCCGACAGGGATGACAAGACCCGCTCCGCCAGGTGTGGCTTTCACCTATGCGCCTGGTCGCGGTGGCGTTCATGCCGAACGGATATTGCAGGGGTTCGAAGGCGTCCTGCAGGTGGATGGCTATGCCGGATACAACAGGCTGATCGCGCCAGACCGCGTCGGGCCGGACATTCAGCTTGCCTATTGCTGGGCCCATGCCCGGCGCAAGCTGGTGGAGATCACCCGCAATGGCTCAGCGCCAATTGCCGAGGATGGCGTGAAGCGGATTGGCGAACTCTATCGGATCGAGGCCGAGCTGCGTGGCCTCGATCCCCAGACCCGGCTGGCTGGAAGGCGCGAACGCTCTGCGCCGCTGATCGCCGACCTGCAGACCTGGCTTGTCCATCATCGCGCTCGTGTCGCGGCAAAGTCGCCACTCGGCGAGGCCTTGGCCTACATCGCCAAATACTGGGATGGTTTGAAGCTCTTCCTGACCGACGGGCGCATCGAGATCGACAACAATACGGTCGAGCGGACCATCCGACCGATTGCTCTCAATCGCAAGAACGCACTCTTTGCGGGTCATGATGCCGGAGCCGAGAACTGGGCAACCATTGCCTCGCTCATCGAGACGTGCAAGCTGAATTCGGTTGATCCGCTTGCCTATCTGACCGCTACGCTCACCGCCATCGTCAACGGCCACAAGCAGAGCCGGATCGACGAGTGGACACCTCGAAAAACCTACCGCTTTTGCGATATTCGTGATTCCATCCTGCTTGTTTGATTTGGCGGGAGCGGATGATGCGGGGACAGCCTGGTTTCTTTGATCTGGACGAGCGTTACGAACGGCT
>NZ_JAHHZO010000028.1 GCF_018760785.1 Rhizobium sp. CSW-27 | reverse complement strand
ATCAGGCTACGCCTGACATCGCTCCCGGGCACTAACCCGGTCGAAAATAACGCGGGGTGGAGCAGCCCGGTAGCTCGTCAGGCTCATAACCTGAAGGCCGCAGGTTCAAATCCTGCCCCCGCAACCACCGATATTTGCAAATTCTCCCATTCGGGATATTTGCGCAAAAGCTCCTCGGCGTAAGCCTCGAGGAGCTTTTTCTTTTTGTGCTCCGTGTCGATCTCACCCGACGCAATGCGGGCCATCAGATCGTTCTGGGCGGCGGCGACGAACTGCTGCTGCATGATGTCGATCACATCCATCGAGGCCATAATATTGGCAATGTCGCCATGCACCTGCAGGCTTGCCGGCTGGTGGCCCGGTGTCTTGCCGATCACGACCGTCTGGACGAGGTCGCGCACGATCGGCATCAGCCGGCGCTTGGCCTGATCGTCGGCGTTGTTGCGGGCAAGGAACAGCAGCTTGCGGATGGCGATCTCGGTATTGGCCGCATTGAACTGCGCCTTCAGCCTGGCAATCTTCTCCTGAAAATCCTCCGCGGCGGGTTCTTCGGCCGCGGAAAGTTCCATGACCAGCCTCTCACGATTGACTTCCAGCTCATCCAGGTGGTCGTCGAGGATCGCAAGACGCGGCCGGCCTTCGGCATGCCGGTCCTGGATCTGCTGCATCAGGCTTGCCTGCTGCGACTTGATGGTCGCAAGCTCGGCGGTCAACTGGTTCTTCCGGGAGGGAGCGCTCTCCAGCTTGCTCACCTCGTGAGCAACCATCTTCTGCGAAATCCGGTCAAAAATGTCGAGCGAGTAGAAGGCGGCCGGAATGCAGTTGAGGACGCGCTCTTCGAGTTCATGGCGAGTGATTGTCTTGCTGTTGCCGCAGCAGGCGCCGCCGAGGTCGTCGATCGGCAGGCGCTTCTTGCGGTTGGTGCAGCTATAACGATCCTTGCCGGAGATGGCGTAAGGACCGCCGCATTCCGCGCATTCCAGCATGCCGCTCAAAAGATATTCCGGCCGGTGCGTCGCATTGAGCCGGTTGCTCTGCCCGAAATCGAACAGTTCGCCCACTTGGCTCTGCCGATCCTTGACGCGCTGCCACAACTCTTCCGATACGATGCGCATCTCCGGGACTTCCTTGAATACCCACTCGGTGGCGTCGTTGGCACGGGCGGTTCGTCGTTCGGTCTCCGGGTTCTTGCGGTACTGGCGCCTGTTCCAGACGATGCGGCCGATATAGCTCTCGTTGTTGAGAATGCCGCTGCCACGGCGGACATGGCCGCGGATCGCCGTATCGCGCCACTTGCGGCCGCGCGGGCCGGGGACGCCTTCATTGTTGAGGAGGTGCGCGATGTCGCGCGGAGACATCCCGTCGGCATAGAGCTGATAGATGCGACGAACAATCTCCGCCTTGACCGGATCGACATCCCGCAGACCCCGGATCCGGTCACCGTTGGCATCACGCTGCTGCGACAGCTTGTAGCCGTAAGCGAGGCAGGTCGATGCCTTGCCCTTCTTTACAGCCATCTTCATGCCTTCGCGGGTGCGGTAGCGGATCTGCTCGACCAGCTCATGGCTGAGGGCTGCTCTCAGCGCCATCTCAAGATCGGTGACCGGCGTGCCGGCGCTTCTTCAATGTCGTCGATCTGGTCAACCGGCTGGAGACAGAGACGCGCAGCGGCAAGCAAGGCCGGACGGCCGATTATCTCAATCGTCTCGACTTCATCATCCTCGACGAGCTCGGATATCTGCCCTTCGCCCAGGCCGGCGGCCAGCTTCTATTCCACCTGATCAGTCGGCTTTACGAGCGCACCTCGATCATCGTCACCACCAACCTGGCATTCGGCGAATGGCCAACTGTCTTCGGCGACACCAAGATGACCACCGCGCTACTCGACAGGCTCACCCATCACTGCGAGATCGTCGAAACTGGCAACGAGTCCTGGCGCTTCAAAAACCGCTCTCAAAGCTAAAGCCGAAGTGCCCCATCACCCGCACCTGGTTCGCCCTCTGCAACCCCGGCCAGCGCCGGGCGATCCAGGTGCTGATCGTCAACATGGGGGTCAACATTGGACGCCGATATGGGGTCAACTTTCCGCGCCGATTGACAAGCGCTTCCTTCCACTCGTTCGTGAAGAATGCACCATCAAAGCCCGGGATCAAACATCTAACCAGCACCCCACCTATTCGCAGACTGTACCGGGTGTTTGCGCGGCTTTTCACGTCACTCAGAAACACGTCGGCACGCATTCACGTGAGAATCACGCCGTCCGTGTCGGTCGGGTCGTGACACAATCATGATCCAGAATCGGATCTTGCGATACCAGACAGGCTACCAGGACAGTGGTGTTGTCCTGGCGGGTGCGCTGTCGTGACGCCACCTCATGCATCAAGTTGCTGCAGATGGCTTCGCTGTCAGAACGGGGTGCTTTCATGATGGCCGCGGTAATGGAATCGGCATCGAGCGTATCGAGACCGTCGCTCGACAGAACGATGACATCACCGGGGTCCACTGGTCGGCCGCGGCGGTTGAAATCCACCTTGGCAATGCGTTCTCCGGTTACGGCAGAGAGCAAAACGTGGCGTGACGAACTGCTGCGCGCTTCATCAACCGACATGATCCCGTTGCGAGCAGCAGCCTCAAGACTAGCGGCCATCGAATGATCGGCATTCAACTGTTCCAGTCCTCGCGACGAAAAATGAAGCAGCCTTGAATCGCCCACGCTGATCCATCGAACGTGGGCCCCCTCCAGTTCAACACCCACCAGGGTGCAGCCCATCCCGTCATCGTGGGGCCTGTTCCTCACATGCTGCGCGATTGCCGAGTTCGCCGCATCGAGGGCATTGATGAAGCCGTCCGCCAAATGTTCTGCCACATCGTCAAGCGCTGCTACGAAGCTTTTTACCGCGAGGCTGGCGGCGATCTCTCCGGATGCATGGCCACCCATGCCGTCGGCAAGGATACATAGACATACGTCATTGCGAATGTGGAATTCGCAATAATCCTCTTGCTGCTCTCGCGCACCGATGTCTTGCGCGACCGCAATCTTCCACGTCAAGCCAGACCTCGTCACGCTAGTTCGGTGTCCGACCAGTTGAAGGTTTCGGAGCAAAGTGGGACGAACATCAAGCGCGTAGAGCCGACATCGATCATGTCTCCTTTTGCGAGTTCCATCGGGGCCAGAACAGGTTTTCCGTTCAGCCGAACGAGATTGGATTTTCCGCCGTGCTGAATGTAGAAATCCTGCTGCATGTCATCGAAGACCACAAATGCATGGCTTTCACGCGATATGGTCTCATCGCCAAAATTGAGCGAGATCCGCTGGTTGTCTGCGCGGCCGAGGCTGTTCATTCCGAAATAGATTTCTCTGGCACAACCACGGCCCGGGCCGGCAACAACCACCAGCCAACCTGCGACGAGATCATGCACGACGTTGTTCTCGGCACGATGGGGAGACGCGCTCCTCGCAAGTCGAGTGGCTGGCGCATCGCCCTCAAGATGGGGCCGATGCGTTGCTGTTGCGCTACGACCGGCTGCCCTCGTGACAGCATCTGAGCCCGGTTCCATCACTGAAGGTCTGACAACGCGGGTACGTTCATCGTCGCTCATGTGCATTACCTCTCACTCCTTGCGCGGATCCATGTGCGTGCCTTCTCATGCGCCGACAAAGCGGACGCGGACATCGCCGAATGCGATGACATCTCCGGACTGCAGTTCAGATTTTGCCACCCGTTTCCCGTTCACCAGAACGCCGTTGACCGTGTCCAGATCCGTGATGACGGGACGCTTGTCCGGTGAAATATGAAAGATCGCGTGGTGGCGATGCACTGAATCGTTTTCGAGCCGGAAGTCGCTTTCGGAATGGCGGCCGATGGTCACATTTTGCTCTCGAATATCGAACCGCTGCGGTTCTCCATCCAGAACTTCGAAGTAACCGAACGTCTTTGAAACAGGGCGTAGAGTCGTATGGACGTCGTCCATGACAAGTCTCTGTGTCACTGGAGGGTTATCTTCAGGCAGAAGTTCTTGCCGGGGGACGCTCTCTCGGGAAGGCAAAGACGCGGAAGATGTCGTCCTTCGCCATGCAGCCAGGAGCACCGCTGCAGCAGTCGGAACCGGCATGACGAGCAAAGTCCAGGCGAGGTTCGGATTTTCCTTGGCCCAGACCGATGTGCCCGGAACGGTAGAATCGAAAAACGCATATATCCTTGCGATCAGCGGCAGGGGTTGTTGCGCAGCGACCTCTTCTACAGGTGGCGGCGATGCGGCCAGCGGAGGAAGGTACAGGGAGGTGGCGGGCGCCTGCACAACAGCGCCATCCATGAGCGACAGGCGCGGCGTGAACGCAACTTCTCCACTCAGCCCTGCAGCCGGTGCGGAAAGAGAACCTCCACTTGTCAAAAAGCGCCGAAAATTCGCGACAAAATCGGATGAAACGGCTTCCTTGCCGACGGTCGACACGAAAGGCCCCCCCGTCTCGGAGGCCAAGCGTTCGACCGCCTGGAGAAACACGCTGTCGGACGCCTTTTCCGCAAGTCCTATCCCGTAGATCACCACGCCCGCCTCTCGGGCGCGTCGAACCACATCGTCCCTGCTGTAGGCGGTATCTTCAGCCTTGCCATCCGAAATGATGACCAGGGCGCGGCGCTGGGCCTCGACTTTCTCGAGGATGTCGATCGCCTTGATCGCGGTGAAGAAGAATGCGGTCGCAGCGCCGTCAGCCTTTATCGGCTGCATGCGGCTTTCGATGTCTGCGTACGGGTCTCCGGGGGAGACGACAACGCGCAGATCTTCAGCGAAGGTGCCGATCGCCATGATGTTACGCGCATTTGCCTGTTCATACAGTCGCTTGACGAGGTCCACGCTCCGCTTCACCGACTCCGCGCGGGCCGGGTTCGACCGATCGATAAGGAAAAACCAGGCAGCCTTTCCGTCACCGCTCTCGAATGATGTGTATGCGAGGTCCGCAAGATCCGCTCCGTTCGCGGAGATGGCGGCACTTTTCACGTCGATGGGCTGCGACAACCGGAAGTCACAACCGATTCGTCGGCTCTCTCCATCGCCGGTCAGGCCGCATTGCGAGTAGACGACTGTGTCAGCACCAAAGCCAACGCCGGCCAATAAAAGCGTTGCGGCAACAAAAGCCGTAATAAATTTCATGAAACAAGTGACCCCCAGAAAATAACCCCCCATATTCCAAATAACTCTAGAGTTCGCATGAAAGCGTGTAAAGGGCTCAATTTTCGCCATGTATGGACGCAGATTCAAACTTTGAGAGAATTTTTGTGCCGCAGAGGTTACTGGCGGCATGCACGAAATCTCTTTGAGAAACAAAAAATTCGAGGGTAGTGGTCAGATACATCAAGATATTTTTGTGTCGCGGTGTTCACCGCGATCGATCGAATAAAAACGTCAGCCAAGAATTTTATAAGGGATCAGTTGTTATGATTACAGCCCCGGCTCGCCAAGATCCGCCTCGGTCAATCGTTCAACACGGATTCGGGGTGTGGTGTCAGTTTCGGACGAAGCTCTGCCCACCACCGCGAACGTACCATCCTGCAGCGTGGCGACGCCGGACAGGGGGCCGCCGCCCAGCGTTTTCTCGCCCTTGACGACGCGAAGATCGGAGGAGAGCTGCATGATCCACCCCTGCGCCGGATCGCTGCCGGATGCACTGCTGCCCACCGCCACCACGGAGGCATCTGTTCCCGCCGTGATCGCCAGCAATGCACGCTTGCTGCCCTGGTGGGGGAACCCCTTGGGCGGTATCTTGTTGTCTGCTGTGAGACGCAGGAGGATCGCGCTTTGAGTGCCGGCTCCGAAACTTCCCGTTTCGCCCGCCAAGACGATCTCTCCGTCGCTGCCGGTGGTTGCAGCATTGATCTGGTCGCGTCCCTGACCGCCAGACTTGCGATTGAAGACTTCGTTGCCATCGCGATCGAGCCTGACGATCCAGAAGTCGGCTTCACCATCGCCTTGGGGGCTCTGTTGCCCAGCAAGCACCAGACCGCCGCCAGCCGTCTCCGCCATTGCCGTGAAGGTTCCACCGCCGGGCGGGTCGAAGGTCTTCTCCTCAATCATTTCGCCCCTGGGTGTCAATGTCAGAAGCCATCCAAGCGGTGTACTGTCGGCGTTCTTCATCTTGGTCCCGACCGCCACCAAGTTGCCGGAACTCAATTGGCGGATCGAGAGCAACTGGTCACGGCCAGGCCCGCCGAAACGGCGAGACCACGTCACCTCTCCACTGGCTGTGTATCGCACGACCAACCCATCGGGCGCCCCTCCGCCGTCGGGAACGACGTCGCCCGCAACGACCAGGCCATCGTCATCGAGTGCCGTGACGGCGCGGAAGACTTCCAAATCCGCTTGTCCAAATTCGGATTGCCACAGCACTCTGCCACCGCGTGACAATCTGAAGACCGCGGCCTGTCGCTTGAGATGGGTGTCACTGTCGAGGTATCCCGCGACCAGCAGGCCGTCACCGAAGGAGGCCACGCCGTAGGGCTCGCCGATGCGGCCATCGCCCAGCTCTGTGCGCCAGGATGTGGTCAGGCGGGTAAGAGCGCGTTCCGCCTCTTCGTCATGCTGGCTATCGGGGTATTGCAGCCTGAAATCACGGTAGGCCGTTTCGACATCGAACGTAACGGCGTCATTCCATGCCTTTTCCTCAGCCGCCACCCGAATGAGCCCGTTCATCCATGCCCCAAGGCCAGCCACCATCGGCAGAGCAATCAAACAACCGCCAATCATGACTGTGGTGCGGCGCCTCTTGCCTTTTCCGTTGCTCTTTTGTTGTTGCTCTGTGATGCGACTGGTCGTCTGTTGCACAGGAGCGGCGGTCGGCTGCTGCGCCTGGCTCGAGACAGCGTCGAACATTGCGCGCCATTCCGCGACGGAGCGTGGCCGGTTCTTCGCGTTTGGCGCGAGCCCCGCCATCACGGCCTGCAGGAAAGACGGCGAATAACCTTGCACCTCCAGGATCGGCAAGGGATCGGGCTCATTGTTGTTGATGGCATCGAACCGCGCCATGGCAGCGACAGGGCGCTTGCCGGATATGCATCGGTAAAGCGTTGCTGCAAATGCATAAATGTCCGTCCAGGGGCCGCGCCGTCCCTCTTCGTAATATTGTTCGATGGCTGAATAGCCATCCTTGATCAGCAGGTTCAAAGTTTTGCTGTGCTGCCCGGTTGTGAGGCGCGCGGCACCGAAGTCAAGAAGAACGGCCTCACCGTTTTCACGTATCTTGATGTTGTCCGGCGCGATGTCGAGATGAACGACGTTTTCTTTGTGTATGACGTCCAGAACATCGAGTATGTTCCGGACCAGGGAAATGATCCTTTCTTCTGAAGGGGCGGTTTGTGTGGTTTTCAGCCATTCTTCCAGGGTCTGGCCATCTACATATTCGAGAACCATGTAGGCGGTATTGTTTTCGCCTTTGATGATCTGCAGGACCTGGACGATCCCCGGATGGCGAAATCGCGCAAGCGTCGTGGCTTCCTGGACGAATTTTTCGATCGCCCAGTCGTAATCCGCCTTCGTGTCCGGCGAAGCTGACACGACGGTTGCCCCATCGCGCAACACGAAGTCACGAGGATAGCATTCCTTGATGGCAACCTGTCGATGGAGCTCGGTGTCGAGCGCACGGTATGTAATGCCAAAGCCGCCCTGGCCGATGACTTTCTTGATTAGGTATTGGCGCAGACAGGTATTCAATGCCAGTGTATTTTTGTGCTCCATATGTCCACCTGTCCAAAACAAATTGATTTATTGGCGTGATAAATGCAAAAAAGGCAAGGCTGAATGAAATTTTTTAGTTGAGTTGTATCGTTCATTTTTTACAATGACGACATATAAAAATGGAAGAAATATCTTGTGATGTGAATATATGGGAAAAGGGGCGGCCTTTGACGTGGGTATTCAGGGGTAGGACGACTGGGAAACGATCGAGTCTGCTGCTCGTCGCCGGCCTTCTTCTTGCAGTCATGTCCGTGATCTTGCTTGTTGTTGCCCTGGGTGAAAGGGAAGTCGAGAGTGGCGTCTACAGAGTGGTGACCGATCGCGGCTTGGGAACCGGCTTCAAGGTGGCGGAGCCCGGGATAGTTGTGACCAATTACCACGTCCTGTATGGAGCTCGCCAACTTTACGTTCTAACGCGACAGGGAGAGAGCGTCCGCAAGATCGGCATGCGGGTGATCTGGCAGGATGCAATCATGGACATCGCCCTGCTTTCGAGCCGCGAGGACCTGCCAGGTGCCGCACTCAAGCTGGCCGACATTTCGGAAGCTCAGCTTCACAAGAGAGACAATGTGCAGGCCATCGGTTATCCGGGCGCCGCCGATGATCTCGCGGAGGCATCCACAGCCAGCACGCTGCCGTTGAGTGCCATAACGGATGCGACTGTCTCCACCGGCACTGTGCAGAGACAGGTTCAGACATCCGACAGGGCCATGATCCAACACTCTGCCAACGTCAATCCGGGCAACAGCGGAGGCCCTCTGCTTGACGATTGTCAGCGGGTGATCGGAGTCAACACACTGAGCCAGACTGCAAAGATTGAACTTGGACAGATGAAGGCCATGATAGAGGGCGCCGGGCGCATCGAATTTCAGACGCCTGGCTCTCTGGAATCGTCCGTTCATATCCGTGAAGTTCTCAGAGCGCTGGCTGAAGAGAAAACAGACGCTGCCATCTCGTCCGGTCGATGCTACGCCGGCATCGAAGTCGACGAACTGTGGCCTGTTGGGCTGTCCTCGCTTTTGTCGCTGGCCTGCTTTGCGGCCGCTGGCACTCTGGCGAAGCCTTCGCAGTTCCGCAGGCGGCCGGCAGCCGTGCTCGGGGCTCCGGAGGCCGGTGCGTCTGGCACCGAGATCAGGCAAGCTGCGGCGCATGCGGATGACATTCTTCCGACCTTCGCCCTTGTGCGGCAAAGCGACGGAGCACGTTACACATGCCGGCAGTTTGCAGAGAAAATCGACAGCGTCGGTCTGACGATTGGTCGAAGCAGCCGTGAATCCGACCTCACGATCGACGAGCCCTCGCTTTCCCGCCGACATGCGATCGTTCGGCGGCATCCCGATGGCTATCTCGTTCTTAGCGATCTGGATTCCCGGAACGGAAGCATCGTCGACGGCGTTGTTGCCTCCGGGTCGCAATCGCGACCATTGCTCGACGGATCCGGTCTCGTTTTGGGCGAGGCCGCCTTCACGGTCGAACTGGGCACGGTGAGGGCATTCAGCGGCTCCTCCGGGCAGGGAACCTGGGTAATCTCCGGCTTCGACGGCGGTGGAAGGGTGCTGCGCCAGGAGTTTGTCTTGTCTGGGCACAAGGCCATTGAGATTGGCCGGACATCGCAGAGCGAAATTGTCCTCGACCACCCTTCCGTTTCCCGCAGGCACGCCTGCTTCATGCTTTCCTCGGATGGCCAACTCACCTTGAGGGATAATTCATCGTCAAACGGAACTTTCGTCGAAGGTCGCCGACTGGGAAGGGAGCCTGTCGGTGTTGCTCCCGGTCAGCGTCTGCAATTCGGCGAACTGTCCGTTTCGATTTCGCGCATCTCGTGACGGAAGAGTCGAGGAGATCGAAATGATCGGATTGCGTTTTAAATCTGGGGCTGCAATGCTGCTGGGAGGACTGGTCAGCGTCTCGCCCTTGCCGGACTACAGCCATCATGGCGCCTGGGTGCCGCCAACCGTTCGAGCGCAGGGGCTGGATGGTTTGGCTGGCAAACTGCTGCAGGGACTTGGTGCTGCGGGAAGTGGCAACAAGCAGGGACAGCAGAAGAAGAAAAAGAAGAACGATCCCGCCAACGACGTCGGCGAAATGTTCATGCAGGGCGTCGGCATGCTAGGCGTTGGGCTTGCCGCCGGGGGGCTGATGGAAGGCAAGACCGGACCCATCGTCATCGGGACGATCATGGCGGCGGCACCGATCCTGTTCCGTCAGGAGATGGAGCAGAAATACGGTCGAGAGCAGGCCTGGGCCGGCTGCATTAACTGCAACCAGCAGCGCGTGCTCGTGCGGCCCGGCGCGAAGGTGAGCGATGCTCAGAGGAGCGAAGCGGAAATCCGGATCCGCAATGATGCGAAGGACCTCCAGGGAGCACTTGCACAGCTTGGCTTTTACACGCAGAAGATCGACGGTAGCTTCGGGGCCGGTAGCCGCAAGGCTGTGGCAAAGTTCCAGAAGTCGATAGATGAGGAGCCGACCGAAAAGCTTACCGCCGAACAGCGACGGACATTGTTCCTCAAGGCGAGAGAGCAGGGCTTCGCTCCCCAGTTCGACCTCGCAAAGGCAAGCCTGTCCGTGGACGCGCCTGCGTCCGGCCTGTCCGCCGTTCCTCCGTCGTCCACCCCCTCGGCGCCCACACCCTCGACACCCGCGCCGACCCTCAAGGAGTTCAAGCTGGCAGAGTCTCAAATCGGGCTGTTTTCCGATGATGTTGTAAAGGCCGGAAAGGCGTCGATGGTCAAGGACGTTCGGCTGCTCTCAGACGGTGTACTTGAGATCACGGTCAACGATACCGCTGCTGCGTCCGGAACCACCGTTCTGAGGGGCGGGGTTGAAACAATTGCTATCCAGCCGCACGCCCTTTCCGATCTGTGGATGCAGGTCGTCATGACCGATAGCGCCAGCGGCAGTGCCGTCACGCTGAATACGCTTGATAGCTTCAAGACCGCTCAAGAGGCCGCTGCGTGGAAATCCGACGTGGAACAGCGGATCGTTCTGCTTGGCAAGCTGACCGAACGGGATATTGCTCCATCGCAAACGATCACCGTCGCAGAGACGGGGCAGACACAGTCACCCGATGTATCGCTACCGGTTGAAACCGCCAAGTTAGAACCCGTCCCAGCAACTCAGGGTGCCTCCTCGAACAAGGAGCAAGTCAGCCGTACGCCACAGGCATGCGGCAGTGACATCTACGTGTCCTTTGAGTTCCCCAGTGGCGACAACCCCATCAATCACTACAATATTGTGCCGCCGGAGGGCACTGTGATGGTCGATAACGGTGATTCGACCGCCTATTTCACGGGCCCCTGTGTCCAGGGTAGATATGACTACAAGTACGTGGTCGTCACGCATGACGAGAAAAAGAAGAGCTGGGGCTCCTTCGTCCGGGAGGGTTCCTTTGAGATCGCCAGCCTCTCCGGGCAGTGCGAAGTCAGATTGAATGAACCGGGTGGATCCGCAACTCTCAAGTGCTGATCGGTCAGGCGGACCGGAGGCGAAGTACGATTGCTCAGGTCGCAACATGAATTTTGCACGATCAAGCGTATTGGCGCACTTGGTCAAGCGCTGGAGAATAGAGATGGCGAGGTGGAAGTTTACGCTGGTGCCTCGTAACGTCCTAGACGAAATTCGGGAGTTGTGGGGCAGGTTCGAAGCAACCCCACTGCAGGCAATGGGCGGCCTTCTCGCGTTTTCTGCGACGATGATCCCCCTCGTTGAGACGCTTACGGGGCGTGCGCGCGATGGCGATAACACCCGTCATCAGGCTTCCGATGGGCTGATCTCCACTTTGTTTTCATGGCTCGTGACCGTCATGACGAGTTCTGTTCCAATGCGGCTTGTAACCTGCCTCCTGATCGGTGGCTGTATCGGCTGGACGTGGTCGTCTTTCGTCGTGTGGCTTACGCGATCGGCTCAGGAGGGGCGCAAGTTTTTCGCACTGGTTATTGCGACGTTCTTCGGCTTTCTCCTCAGCGCCTGGACAATTTCATCCCTCAGGCCGGGGAATGTGCCGGTCGGACGCGATTTTCCCCTGATTACCACGGTTGCGATCACAACCGTTTGCATTGCCCTTTCCGTTCTAACCGCAAGGGTCAGGTTTCGGCTGACCCACGAAACGAGCATGCCCGTCATCGAGAGACGTGCTCACGCGCTGGCATTGTTTGCGTTTTCGGCTACGGCCATCACGCTGGTGACATTCATCAACAATCTCGCTGGGGCCAAGTAGATGGATGATCTCCAGGAAAGCGCCCTCGCGAAACTCTCATTTGCCGCCCTTTGCGTCGACATGCTTGTGTGTTTCTTCTTCTGGTTGTCGCTGAAGGAGGTCTTTTTCCACGGGGGCATCAGCCCTCTTGCGGCGTCGCTGCTTCCGGCCGTCGTCCTCGCGCATGCACTGATTGTCGAGATTTTTTTGTTCGGGCGATCGATCGGCCGACTGTGTTGCGGAATCTCGTTGTCCGATCCTGATCCCCGCCGAACCCTATCGCTTGGTGTTCGTATAACGCGTTTTGCGGGCGCTTTGCTGAGCTTCATCCGGGCTCCCGTTCATTTCCGCCATTTGCCACGACACAACAAGTCGGAGAGAATCGTATTCAAATCCGACATCGCCGGACGCTCGAGCGCAAGAGCACAACCCTTCGGATCGATGGCCGCCTCGGTTGCAGCAAAACCTGCCGCACCATCCGCCCCAAGCCCTGCAAGACGTCTCGTTGTGACCGCGGGGCCCCACAAGGGGAATTCCTTCTCGATCCAGTCGCCCCAGATGAACATTGGCCGAGTAGCGGGGTGGGCGAACATCGTGCTTGAGCGGGACGGCAAGGTTTCCGCGAGGCATTGTCGACTGTTGATGCGTAACGGATATCTGTCGATCGCCGACGGCCCCGACCGCGGCACGCCATCCAGCAACGGAACCTATCTCAACGGCATGAGAATCGGGAACGAGACGTTCCAGACCGTTCCCCCGTCCTCCCAGATCCAGATCGGCGACACGACGATCTCACTCTCTCCCTGAGCACATGGAACCATGTCACGCGATGCAGACAGAACAATAATACGGCGGTTTTGTCCCAAAGATCATTATCAAGGCGTGTGTGGATGGCCGGGAAACGGATCTTCGGGGAGCGTAAGAGGCAGAGCACTGCTGTGCGAGTATCCGTCGAGGATTGTAACGACCTCCGTGGGGAGGTTCGTAATCTCCACCCTTGTCGCCTGTCGCTTTCTGACTTCCGGACATCATAGACAGTCCTTACCGGACCTTCCGGTCCGACGGCGGCGCGTTCCTGGCTGCAAGCTAAACTCTCTCCAGTTGCATAAGGTCGGTCAATGATCTCTGGTGTCATCAGGGCCGCCAGCCTTGTATGGTGGTTGTCGTTGCGTTTGCCGGGAAGCTGACGGCAGCATATGGGGCATGACGACGGAGCAGAGACAGGCCCATGATGCCAGTGCCTCCACGAACGCGATGCCTGCCCGGGGCTGGACGGGTGGTGGCGGTGTCTCGCCCGCGAAACCTGCCCGGCACCTCATCCATCCACCCACAGCCGATAGCCGACACCCGGCTCCGTCCGAACAATCTGCGGACGCGTCGCGTCGCGCTCGATCTTTTGCCGAAGCTGGCCGATGAAGACGCGCAGGTAATGCAGGTCCTCGCCGTGGGCCAGGCCCCAGACGGAGGTGAGCAGCGTGCGGTGTGTCACCACCCGGCCGGCATGGCGGGCGAGAAGCAGGAGGAGGTCGTATTCCTTCGGCGTCAGGTGCAGCGTCTCGCCGTTCCGTGTCACCAGCCGGCGCACAGGGTCGATGCAAAGCCCGTCCGTCTCGATCAGCGACGGCACGGCCTCGCTGCGGGCGCGGTGGCGCAGTGCCGTGCGGATGCGGGCGGTGAGTTCGCCGATGCCGAAGGGCTTTTCCACGTAGTCGTCGGCGCCGAGGTCCAGCGCTGCGATCTTCTCGCTTTCGCGGTCGCGGGCAGAGAGAATCAGCACCGGCACCTGGCTCCAGCCGCGCAGGCTGGCAATGACCTCCTTGCCGTCCATGTCGGGCAGGCCGAGATCGAGGATCACGAGATCCGGCGCCTGGGTGGCCAAGGCCTTCAGCGCCTGTGCGCCGGTCGCCGCCTCGATTACCTCATAGCCCGCCGCCGAAAGCGCCGGCTTCAGGAAGCGCTGGATCTGCGGTTCGTCATCGACAACCAGGATACGTGGCAGCGTCATCACTCTTCCTTGCGTCTCGTCTCATCCGGCAGCGGCAGGCGGATGACGATCCGGGTGCCCTTCTTGCGGATGGCCGGGCTTTCCGCGTGAATGGTGCCGTTCATCGCCTCCACGAAACCGCGTGCGATCGACAGGCCAAGGCCGGTGCCCGGCGCGCGTCCATCGCCCTTGGTGCGTCGATAGAACTTTTCGAAGATCCGTTCCAGATCCTCCGACGGAATCCCGCGGCCGAGATCGGTCACCGAGATCAGCACGGCCTGCCCGTCGCGGCGGGCATAGACGTGAACGGGGCTGTCGCCGCCATATTTGACGGCATTGTCGAGCAGGTTGAACAGCACCTGGCCAAGCAGTACGCCATCCGCCTCGATCAGCGGCAGGTCTGCGGCAATGCCGGTTTCGATCGCATGGCCCGGCGCCTGCCTGCGGATCCGCTCCACGGCGGACTGCACCACGTCGGCCACGTCCACCCAGTCTTGGCTCGGCTTCAGCGTGCCCGCCTCGACGCGGGTCATGTCTAGCAGGTTGGCAACGAAGCGGTTGAGGCGGCTGCCTTCCTCCTCGATCGATTGCAGCAGGTCGTCGCGGCTTTCGGCATCCATGCGCCCGCCGAGTTCCCTGAGGCTCGTCACCGCGCCGGTAATGGTGGCAAGCGGTGTCTTCAGGTCGTGCGAGAGGGAGGAAAGCAGCGCCTCGCGATAGCGTTCGCCCTCCAGCCGCGCCGCCTGCGCCACGCTTTCCTTCAGCAGCCGTGCACGGTCGAGCGCCAGCGTCGTCTGGTCGAGAATTGCGGCGAGCACGCGCTCTTCATGCAGGTCGAGCACCGCCCCTGCCGTTTCCACGCCGCAGACGCCCACCACGCCGTTCGGGCCGAGGAGCGGCCGGAATTCGAAGCGGCTGTTCGGCAAAGTGCCTGTGCCCTGGCCGGCCTTTTCCCGCTTGCCGTGGGTCCAGCGGGCGGCGGCCATGTCGGTCACGTCAAGTTCCGCATCCGGCGGCCAGGCGGCCGCCAGCCGCAGTTCGTCCGCTTCCGGCACCATCAGCACCACGTTGCGCCGCAGGCTGGCCTGCAGCTGCGAGACGGTCGCCCAGATCGCATCATCCGATTTTCCGGTTCCCGCCAGCTTGCGGGAGAATTCGTAGAGCGACTGGAGTGCGGTGGCCCGCACCTGCGCGGTTTCCGACTGGCGCTGGATGCGCGAGGCAAAGCCGCCGGCAATCACCGCAACGGCGAGGAAGGCCAGGACCGCAAACACTTCGTGCGGCGAGGCGATGGTGAAGGTGTAGAGCGGCGCGATGAAGAAGAAATTGTAGGCCAGCGCCGAAAGGGCTGCCGCCAGAAGGGCCGCCGTATAGCCGCCGGTGACCGCCGCGCACAGGACCGCGACCAGGTAGAGCAGCGAGATGTTCGGCAGATGCATGAGGCGGTCGATGCCGACGCCGATGCCGGTAGTGACGGCGACGAGACCGGGGGCAACCCAGGCGGCGCGGCGCAGGCGCGAGGAGCGCCAGGACAGCGGTTTCGGACGCGGACCTGCCGCGACCGCTTCGCCTTCGGCCGTCACCAGATGCAGGCTTAGCCCGCCCGCCCGCCGCGCCAGCGCATCCGGCAGGGAGGGCGAGACGAAGCGTCGCCAGAGGCTGCGCGGTCGCGCGCCGATGACGATCTGGGTTGCGTGTTCGCGCCGGGCGAGCTTCAGGATCTCCTCGACGAAATCGGCGCCGATCACATGGCGCGTTTCGGCGCCCAGCTGTTCGGCAAGATGGAAGATCTGGTCGATCCGCTCCAGCCCGGCGCGGGTGGCCGTCGCCTGATCGGCCCGCTCGATGGAGACGACGATCCAGGCGGCATTCAGCCCGGAGGCAAGGCGGCTTGCGGCGCGCACCACCTTTTCCGACAGTTCGTCGGGCCCGACGCAGACGAGAAGACGCTCGCCCGCGGCCCAGGGCCCCTCGATGGCATTCTGGCGCAGATAATCGACCATCTGGTCGTCGACGCGGTCGGCGGTGCGGCGGAGCGCCAGTTCGCGCAGCGCCGTCAGGTTGCCCAGCCGGAAGAAGCGGTCGGTGGCGCGGGCGGCATTGTCCGGCAGATAGACCTTGCCCTCCTTCAGCCGCTCCAGCAGTTCGCTCGGCGGCAGATCGACCAGCAGCACCTCGTCCGCGCGGCTCAGCACGGTGTCCGGCACGCGTTCGCGCACGCTGACGCCGGTGATGTCCGCCACCAGATCGGCGAGGCTTTCGAGATGCTGGATGTTGAGAGCGGTCCACACATTAATGCCGGCCTCGATCAGTTCGGCAATGTCCTGATGCCGCTTCGGATGCCGGCTGCCCTCCGGATTGGAGAAGGCCAGTTCGTCGACGATGATGATCTTCGGGCGGCGGGCAAGCGCACCATCGAGATCGAAGGCGTCCAGCATGCGACCGCGATGGGCCATCCGGCTGCGCGGCAGCACCTCCAGCCCTTCGAGAAGGGCAGCGGTCTCGCTGCGGCCATGCGTTTCGACGAGGCCGACGACGATGTCGACGCCATCCGCCTTCAGCCGGCGGGCGCGCGACAGCATGGCATAGGTCTTGCCGACGCCGGGCGCCATGCCGAGGAAAACAGTGAGCTTGCCCCGGCGGTCCTTGTCCGCCAGGGCAAGCAATGCATCGGGATCGGGCCTGCGGCCCTGGTTGCGGCCATCATCCGCCATTCAGTCTCTCATATGTCGCGCCGGTTCAGCTTTTCAGCGCATCGAGCGCCAGATTAAGCTCTAGCACGTTTACGCGCGGTTCACCGACAAAGCCGAGAGAGCGCTGTTCGGTGTGCCGCTCGACCAGGCCGGCGAGGTCCGCTTCCGAGAGGCCGCGGGCCCTGGCGACGCGGGCCACCTGCGCGCGGGCAAATGCCGGCGAGATGTGCGGATCGAGGCCGGAGCCGGAGGTGGTGACCGCATCGGCCGGCAGCGGGCCTTCGATACCGGCGGCCCTGAGCCTGGCCACGTCGCCGGCGACGCGATCCTTCAGTTTTGCGGCGGTCGGGCCGAGGTTGGAGCCGGAGGAGGCGTTGGCCGCATAGGCATCCGGGCTGGTGGCAGACGGGCGCGGCCAGAAATAGCGGTCCGAGGTGAAGGTCTGGCCGATCAGGGCCGAGCCGACCACGGTTCCGTTGCGCTCGATCAGGCTGCCTTTCGCCTCAGCCGGCATCAGGCGTTCGGCGATCCCTGTCATGGCGAGTGGATAGCCAAGCCCGGTGATCACGGTCATGGCAAGCGTCAGGGTAATGGCGGGTCGGAGATGGTTGAGCATGGTTACACCAGATGAAGCGCGGCAACGGCGAGGTCGATGACCTTGATGCCGGCAAAGGGAAGAACAAGACCGCCGAGGCCGTAGATCAGCAGGTTGCGACGCAGCAGGGCCGCGGCGCCGGCGGGACTGTAGGAGACGCCGCGCAGCGCCAGCGGGATCAGCGCGACGATGATCAGCGCGTTGAAGATGACCGCCGACAGGATGGCCGATTGCGGCGAGGCAAGGCGCATGATGTTCAGCGCGTCGAGGGCCGGATAGGTCGCGACGAACAGGGCCGGGATGATCGCGAAATATTTCGCGACGTCGTTGGCGATCGAGAAGGTGGTGAGCGAGCCGCGCGTCATCAGCAGCTGCTTGCCGATCTCGACGATCTCGATGAGCTTGGTCGGGCTCGAATCGAGGTCCACCATGTTGGCGGCCTCGCGGGCGGCCTGGGTGCCGGTCTGCATGGCGACGCCGACATCGGCCTGGGCAAGTGCCGGCGCATCGTTGGTGCCGTCGCCGCACATGGCGATCAGGCGTCCGCCTTGCTGTTCGCGGCGGATATAGGCGAGCTTGTCTTCCGGCGTTGCCTGGGCAAGGTAATCATCCACGCCGGCTTCGGAGGCGATGGCGGCCGCGGTGACGGGGTTGTCGCCGGTCACCATCACGGTGCGGATGCCCATGGCGCGCAGCGCCGCGAAGCGTTCCTTGATGCCGGGCTTGACGACATCCTTCAGGTGAATGACGCCGAGCAGGCGGCTGCCATCTGCCACCGCAAGCGGCGTGCCGCCGGTGCGGGCAATCTGGTCGACGGCGCGGCGGAAATCGGCCGGCACCTCCTGGTCGCTGACGCCGGCAAAGCGCAACACCGCATCGACGGCGCCCTTGCGCAGGCGGCGCGTGCCGAGATCGACGCCCGACAGGCGCGTTTCGGCGGTGAAGGCAATCGTGGCATCGAAGCTGCGGGGGGTGGAGGCGATGCCGAATTCGCCGGTGGCCAGCGCCACGACGGAGCGGCCCTCCGGCGTTTCGTCCGACAGGCTTGCGAGCAGGGCGGCCTCGGCGAGATCGTGGGCGCTGACGCCCGGTGCGGGCAGGAAGTCGCTCGCCATTCGGTTGCCGAAGGTGATGGTGCCGGTCTTGTCGAGCAGCAGCGTGTCCACGTCGCCGGCAGCCTCCACGGCGCGGCCGGAGGTGGCGATCACGTTGAAGCGCACCAGGCGGTCCATGCCGGCAATGCCGATTGCCGAGAGCAGGCCGCCGATCGTGGTGGGGATCAGGGTCACCAGCAGGGCAGCGAGAACGGTGATGGAAAGAACCGTGCCCGAATAGCCGGCGAGACCCCAGATCGCCACGCACACGAACAGGAAGATCAGCGTGAGGCCCGACAAAAGGATCGAGAGCGCGATCTCGTTCGGCGTCTTCTGGCGCTGGGCGCCTTCGATCAGCGCGATCATGCGGTCGACGAAGGACGAGCCGGGGGCAACGGTGATCCTCACCTTGATCTCGTCCGACAGAACCTGCGTGCCGCCGGTGACCGCCGAACGGTCGCCGCCGGATTCGCGGATGACCGGGGCGGATTCGCCGGTAATGGCGCTTTCGTTGACGGAGGCAACCCCTTCGATCACCTCGCCATCGCCGGGGATCAGTTCACCGGCGGCGACAAGCACGATATCGCCGATCTTCAGCCGCGAGGCGGCGATGGTATCGGTGCGGCCGTCCGGCAGAAGCCGGCGGGCGATGAGTTCGGATTTGGTCTTCTTCAGGCTTTCCGCCTGGGCGCGGCCGCGGCCTTCCGCCACGGCTTCCGCGAAGGTGGCAAACAGCACCGTGAACCACAGCCAGATCGCGATCTGCCCGGAAAAGACGGCTTCGGCCGGATGCGTGACGAGGTCGCGCAGGAAGAAGATCGTCACCACCGCTGCCACGACCTCGGTGACGAAAATCACGGGATTGCGCAGCAGCTGGCGCGGATCGAGTTTCAGCACCGCGTCGCGTGCGGCGGGGAGGAGAATGGCGGGGTCGAAGAGGCTTCGCGCCTTGAGGTCCTTGGACATGTTTGAACTTTCTCAGAAGGTCTGGCCGGCCAGCATCGCGAAGTGCTCGACGATCGGTCCGAGCGCCAGCGCGGGGAAGAATTGCAGGCCACCGAGAATGATGATGATGCCGACAAGCAGGCCGACGAACAGCGGGCCATCGGTGGGGAAGGTGCCGGCGGAGGCGGGCGTCTTCACCTTGGCAGCCAGCGAACCGGCAATTGCCATGACCGGCACGACATAGGCGAAGCGACCAAGCAGCATCGCGATACCGAGCGTCGTGTTGTACCAGAGCGTGTTGCCGGAGAGACCGCCGAAGGCAGAGCCGTTGTTGCCGACCGCCGAGGTATAGGCATAGAGGATTTCCGACAGGCCGTGGGGACCCGGCGTGCCGATGGCCGCGACTGCAACGGGAAGCATGGCGGAGATCGCCGTGAAGCCGAGGATGACCAGCGGCAGGATGAGGACGGCGAGCATGGCGAACTTCATCTCGCGGCTTTCGATCTTCTTGCCGAGGAATTCCGGCGTACGTCCCACCATCAGGCCGGCGACGAAGACGGAGAGCAGTGCGAAGACAAGAATGCCGTAGAGGCCGGAGCCGACACCGCCGGGCAGAACTTCGCCGAGCTGGATCAGGAACATGGGTACGAGACCGCCGAGACCGGTAAAGGAGCCCAGCATACCGTTGACGCCGCCATCGGAAAGACCGGTGGTCACAGCCGCGTAAAGCGCGGTGGCCGACTGGCCGAAGCGCACTTCCTTGCCTTCCATATTGCCCTGGGAGGGGTCGAGGCCGAGCGTGGTCAGGATCGGATTGCCCTGGCTTTCGGCCCAGTAGACGACGGCGACACCGGCAATCAGCAGCACAGCCATGGCGGTGATCAGCGCCCAGCCCTGGCGGCGATTGCCGACCATCTGGCCAAACGTATAGACGAGGGCCGCCGAGATCGACAGCATCGCGAAGATGTTGAGCAGATCCGACCAGGCGGTCGGGTTCTCGAACGGATGGGCGGCGTTGACGTTGAAGAAGCCGCCGCCATTGGTGCCGAGCTGCTTGATGGCTTCCTGGCTGGCAACGGGGCCGAGCGAGATGACCTGCTGTGCGCCTTCCAGCGTGGTGGCCGTGGCGGAAGCCTCCAGCGTTTGCGGCAGGCCCATGGCCACGAAGATCAGCGTGACGACGACCGCAAGCGGCAGCAGCACGTAGAGCGTCGCGCGCGTCATGTCGACCCAGAAATTGCCGAGCGTTGCCACGCGCGAACGGGCGAGCGCACGGGTGAAGGCAATGGCCAGCGCCATGCCGGTGGCGGCCGAGAGGAAGTTGTGAACGGTCAGCCCCGCCATCTGGCTGAAATGGCTCATCGTCGCCTCGCCGGCATAGTTCTGCCAGTTGGTGTTGGTGACGAAGGATACGGCCGTGTTGAAGGCAAGATCCGAAGGGACCGCCGGAAAACCCTGCGGATTGAGCGGCAGGTAGGCTTGCAGGCGCAGGATCGCATAGAGCGAGGCAACGCCCACCAGCGAGAAGGCGAGCATGGCGATCGTATAGGCGAGCCAGCTCTGTTCCTTCGCAGGATCGATGCCGGACAGTCTGTAGATGCCGCGCTCGACGGGACCGAGCACGGGGGAGAGGAAGGTTTTCTCGCCGGAGAAGACGCGCGCCATGTAAAGCCCGAGAGGCTTGATGGCGACGAGCACCGCGAGGAAAAGGAGGCTGATCTGCAGCCACCCGATGATGGTCATGGGAATTCTCCTGGAGGATCAGAAGCGCTCGGGCCGCAGAAGGGTGATGACGAGATAGACACCGAGCGCGAGGGCGACGGCGAGGCCGAAAAGGGGTTCAAGCATGCTTGCCTCCCTCACAGCCGGTCGAGCGCGCGCGCATAGACCGCGAGCACGACGAGCGTGCCGCAGCCGAGCGCCAGAAAGATGAGGTCGGACATGTCCGTTTCTCCTGTTGATTGCACAGGAGACTTACGGGGGAACCGCGTCAGGTTTCGATTGGGAAGATATCAGCGGGACATAAGGAAAAGATAAGGACGGGTCAGGATGGCCGCTCACGGCCCGCGGCATCCCGCCTTACCGCAGCAGCACGCCGAGCAGAACCGCGGCGGCGACCAGCAGGACGACGATCAGTGGCAGAAGGGCGGGAAGGC
This sequence comes from Rhizobium sp. CSW-27, assembly GCF_018760785.1. Classification (GTDB taxonomy): domain Bacteria; phylum Pseudomonadota; class Alphaproteobacteria; order Rhizobiales; family Rhizobiaceae; genus Neorhizobium. The sequence continues at coordinate 618 of NZ_JAHHZO010000028.1, read as the reverse complement.
TCGGGCGGCGCTTGTGCAGGGCCGGGTCGCTCATCATCATCGCCACGTCGAAATTGCGCGAGCGCTGGTGCTGAGCCGGACCCTTGCGCTGGGTCTTGCGCGCCGTATCCACCTCCTGTGGCGAGAGCGGATGGCCGCCGGCTTCCGAATCCGTTTCGAGCGGCGCCATGGCTGGATCGAAGCCCGGCCGTTTGTCGCCTGTCAGGCCGCGCTGGATATCGCCCCGGACCTGTGCCGGGTTCTGCTTCCTGCCGGATGGATCGGCCGAACTGTCCTCGGCGGTGTCGTGCGGTTTGTCGGCCATGTCTGTCTCCGTTCCGACCGAACGGAACGGTGGCGGGTTGGTTCCCGCCGCCGCATGGGATGAACCGGATCGGCCTGATCAGAAATCCATCGCATAACCCGCGCCGCGGACGGTTCGGATGACATCCTGCATGTTGGAGAAGTTGAGCGCCTTGCGCAGGCGCCCGACATGCACGTCGACGGTGCGTTCGTCCACGTAGATGTCGTGGCCCCAGACGCCGTCGAGCAGCTGCGAGCGGGAGAAGACGCGGCCGGGCGAGGCCATCAGGAATTCCAGCAGCCGGAACTCCGTCGGGCCGAGCCGCACTTCGCGGC
>NZ_JAHHZO010000027.1 GCF_018760785.1 Rhizobium sp. CSW-27 | reverse complement strand
CGAAACTTGAGGGCGCGCCTTTCCTTGCCTATAGCGCGGTCGCGCCCGACGGCCGGGTGCGCCTGGGCAACGGGCCGCAGGCGCCCGAACTGCATCTTGCGCCGGTTCTTCTCAGCGGCAATGAAACACTGCTCTATCTGGCGGCACGGGAGGGGCTCGGCCTGTCCATGATGCCGCACTGGCTGGTTCGGGAGGACCTTGCGGAAGGACATCTGGAGGCGGCCCTGCCTGAAAGCCTCTGGCCCGCCGTCACCTTGCATGCCGTCTATCCCAATCGCAGCTATCTGCCGGCCAAGACACGCTGCTTCCTGGATTTCCTCACCGGCCCCGACGGCATCGGCGGACTTCAGACGCAGTAGACGACAATCGCCCCGGAGCAGCCGCCGCCTGCGCGCCCTTGTATAGCCGTTGTCCGCCCCCCTGCATTCCGGGCAGCCACCCTCACCCCTCCTCCTTCGGCTCGGCCATGCGGCGGTGCGCTCTGGCCAGGAGGCCGGAGGGGGTAACGTTGGCAAGCGTGGCCTGCAGCTTGTTCTTCCAGCCGGTCACCACATCGCCCTCGCCGTCCAGCATCGCCTTGTAGCCGAGTTCGGCCACCATGGCGGGGTCGTCCTTCTTCATCTCGCCGATCGGCGTGTCCTCGAGGTCGCCGCGTGCGAAGAAGTCGGTATCGGTCGGCCCCGGCATCAGGCAGGTCACCGTCACGCCGCTGTCGCGCAGTTCGTCGCGCAGCGCAAAGGAGAAGCTGTTGATGAAGGCCTTGGTGGCATTGTAGACGGCCTGGAAGCTGCCCGGCATGAAGCCGGCGATGGAGCCGGTCAGAAGGATGCGGCCGCTGCCCTGCCTGCGCATGCGGTTGCCGACCTCGTGGATCAGCGCGATGGTGCCGGACACATTGGTATCGACCACTCTGAGCGCCGCCTGCAGGTCCTCGTCGAGAAAGGCATGGCCGAGGCCGCGCCCGGCGTTCGCCATCAGCAGATCGACCGGGCGGTCGAGCGCGGCAAGCCGCGTGGTCAGCGCCCGCACGCCCTCCGGCGTCGCAAGATCCACCTGCACCGCCTCCACGCTTCGGCCGAATTCGGCTGAAAGCCGCTCCGCCGCCCGCTTGATCTCGGCATCATTGGCAGCAATCACCAGATCGTAGCCGTCGCCGGCCGCACAGCGCGCCAGTTCATAGCCGATGCCCGTCGAGGCGCCGGTCACGACCGCGAGCCCCCTTGCCTGCTGTTCGGAATTCATCCGTCTTCTCCTGGTCATTGTTGCCATGCGGGGCGGGCGGTCAGGGCTTCAGCACCACCTTGATGCAGCCGTCCTTCTTGTCGCGGAAGGTGCGGTAAAGCTCCGGCCCGTCCTCCAGCCCGCCGCGATGGGTGATGACGAAGGAGGGATCGATGTCGCCCTCCACGATGCGCTGCATGAGGCTCGGCAGGTAGCGCTGCACGGGCGTCTGGGCCATGCGGAAGGTCAGCCCGCGATTGACCGCCGAGCCCATCGGCACCTTGTCGAGGAAGCCGCCATAGACGCCGACCACGGAGACCGTGCCGAAATTGCGGCAGCAGTGGATCGCCTGGCGCAGCACATGCGGCCGGTCGGTGCCCAGATAGGTGGCAACCTTGATGCGGTCCCAGCGGCTGTCCCAGCTGGCGGAGGGTTCCGCCTCGGTGCCCACCGCATCGATGCAGGCATCGGCGCCGCGCCCGCCGGTCAGCTCCATGATTTCCTCGTAGATGTCGTCCTCGATGAAATCCAGCGTGATCGCGCCGGAGGCCTGCGCCATGGCAAGGCGCTCCGGCACGGTGTCGATGGCGATCACCCGCTCGGCGCCGAGCAGGAAGGCCGATTTGATCGCCATCTGTTCGACCGGGCCGCAGCCCCAGACGGCGATTGTATCGCCCGGCTGGATGTCGCAGAACTCGGCGGCCATGTAGCCGGTCGGAAAGATGTCGGAGAGGAACAGCACCTGCTCGTCGGTCAGGCCGTCCGGCACCTTGATCGGTCCCACATCGGCATAAGGCACGCGCAGATATTCCGCCTGGCCGCCGGCATAGCCGCCGAGCAGGTGCGAATAGCCGAACAGGCCGGCCGGCGAATTGCCCCACAGCTTGGAGACCTTGGCCGCATCCGGATTGGAGCGCTCGCAGCCGGAATAGAAGCCGCGGGTGCAGAAGAAGCACTCGCCGCAGGAGATCGTGAACGGCACCACCACCCGGTCGCCCACCTTCAGCGCCGTGTTTTCGCGGCCCACCTCCACCACCTCGCCCATGGTTTCGTGGCCCATCACGTCGCACTTGTGCATCTGCGGCATCACGCCGTCATAAAGATGCAGGTCGGAGCCGCAGATGGCGCAGGCGGTTACCCGGATGATGGCGTCGCGGCCATCCTGGATCTTGGGGTCGGGCACGCTTTCGCAGCGGATATCGTGCTTGCCATGCCAGGTCAGTGCTTTCACGGGGCCTCTCCTTGTCTGTCCTTGCCGTGGATCGGGACTGGTCGAACCGGAGGCGGCGGCGATTGTTCCGCAGGCAGGACGGGAGAGAACGGGCGGGAGGGCTGAAAAGCGCGCGGCCGGACGGGGACAGACGACAGGAAGGCCGGGCGACAGCCAGGTCACCGGGCAGGTCACCGGTCGGGGCGACAGGCACGCTGTGGGGGCAGGCTGGGGGAGCTGCGGAAGGCTCCAGGCGAAGGCCGGACGGAAATCGGGGACGAATTTCCGTCCGGAGGGGTGGCAGGTCCCGCCGGATGAACCGGCGGGGCCTGCCTTCGCGGGGGGGGGGGCTGGCTGCGGGGCGCCTCGCATCAGCGGACGTTGGCGGGACGTCGCCGGCAGGATGCGGGCGACCCGCATGGGTACCCTCGTCACATCACCCGAAGGCCTGCCAGATCGGCCTTCCGGAGGTGCCGGCCCCGACGGGTGGATCCGTCGGGACCGGTCTTGGGCGGGGGCGGGAAGTCTGCCCGGCGCCGGAGGCCGTCAGCCTCAGGCGTGGACTGGCGTGGTCGGCTGGGCGCCATCCTCCGGCTTCTTGACGCGGAACCAGACGATGTAGAGCGCCGGCAGGAAGAGCAGCGTCAGCACCGTGCCGACGATGATGCCACCCATCATCGCGTAGGCCATCGGACCCCAGAAGATCTCGCGGGAGATCGGGATCAGCGCCAGCGAGGCGGCGGCAGCCGTCAGCATGATCGGCCGCATGCGGTGTTCGGCCGCTTCCTTGACCGCATGCCAGGCCTCCTTGCCCGACTTGCGCAGCGTATCGATCTCCACGACCAGGATCACCGAGTTGCGGATCAGGATGCCGATGAGGGCCAGCACGCCGAGGATGGCGACGAAGCCGAGCGGCGCCCCGGAGGGAAGCAGGGCGGCAACGACGCCGATCAGGCCGAGCGGCGCGACGATGACCACCATGAACAGGCGCTGGAAGCTCTGCAGCTGGAACATCAGGATCGTCATCATGGTCAGCAGCATCAGCGGAACCACGGCGGCAATCGGTGCCTGGCTCTTGGCGCTGCTTTCCACCGTGCCCGCCGGCTCCACCGTGTAACCGGCCGGCAGCTTGGCGGCGAAGGCCTCGATCGCCGGCTTAAGATGCTGGTCGATGGTGGCCGGCTGGGTGCTGTCGCCAATGCCGGCCTTGACGGTGATGGTCGGGATGCGGTCACGCCGCCAGATGATCGGCTGCTCCAGCTCGTAGTGGAAGGTGGCGATGGCGGCGAGCGGCACGGACTGGCCGTTGCTGCCGGGCAGCTGCAGGTCGCGCAGCGTCTCGATCGACTGGCGCTCGTCCTTCGTCGCCCGCGCCACCACGTCGATCAGATAGATGCTGTCGCGGATCTGGGTGATGGAGGAGCCACCGGTGATGTTGTTGAGCGCCGTTGCGATGTCGGAGGAGGACACGCCGAGCTGGCGGGCCTTGTCCTGCATCACGTCCACCTTCACCACGCGGGCCGGTTCGTTCCAGTCGAACACGATGCGGGTGAGGCGCGGATCGGATCCCATGATGCCGGCCAGCTGCTGCGCATAGCTGCGCACCATCTGCGGGTCGGGACCGCCGACGCGGTACTGCACGGGCCGGCCGACCGGCGGTCCGAGTTCCATCTGCTTCACGAAGACGTCGGTGCCCGGATATTGCGTGGCGGCTGCCTCTTCCAGCTTGGCCATCAGGCGGTTGCGCGCCTCGATGTCCTTGGCCACCACGACGATCTGGCCGAAGTTGTTGGTGGAGGGCTGCACGTCGAAGGACAGCACGAAGCGCTTGGCGCCCTGGCCCACATAGGAGGTCCAGTGGTCCACATCCGGGCTGCCGGCGATGTACTTCGCCTCGAAGGCATCCATGTCGGCCTTGGTCTGGGCAATGGTGTAGTTCTGCCGCGCCGTCCAGTCGACGATCAGTTCCGGACGGTCGGAGGCCGGGAAGAACTGCTGCTGAACGAAGCCCATGCCGTAGATCGAGACGCCGAACAGGCCGGCCGTGACGAGAATTGTCAGCTTCGGCCAGTGCATGCAGGCACTCAGCATGCCGGCAAAGCTGCGGGCGACGATGCCCTTCGTCTCGTGATGCGCCTTCATCGTCTTCGGCAGCAGCAGCACACCCAGCAATGGTGAGAACAGCACGGCGACGATCCAGGACACGATCAGCGACACGGCGATGACGACGAAGAGCGTGAAGGTGAACTCGCCGGCGGCACTGTCGTTGAGACCGACGGGCATGAAGCTCGCGACCGTCACCAGCGTTCCCGTCAGCATGGGGAAGGCGGTGGAGGTCCACACGGCGGTGGCCGCCTTGTTCAGGGGATCGCCGTGCTCCAGCCTCGACACCATCATCTCGATGGCGATCATCGCGTCATCCACCAGCAGGCCGAGCGCGATGATCAGCGCGCCGAGCGAAATGCGCTGCAGCGAGATGCCGAGATATTCCATGAAGACGAAGGTGATCGCCAGAACCAGCGGAATGGAGACGGCAACCACCAGGCCGGCGCGCATGCCGAGGCTGACGAAGCTGACGGCAAGAACGATGACGATGGCCTCGAACAGCGCCTTGGTGAAGCCGCCGACGGCCTCTTCCACCACCACGGCCTGATCGGCGACATGGTGGACACCGATGCCGACGGGCAGGTCGGCGATGACCTTGTCCATCTTTGCCGACAGCGCCTCGCCGAAATGCAGCAGGTTGGCGCCCGGCTTCATGCCGATGGCAAGGCCGATGGCCGGCTGGCCGTTGACCCGGAACAGCGGCTGCTCCGGATCGGAATAGGTGCGGGTGATCTTGGCCACGTCGCTGAGGCGGAAGAAGCGGTCGTTGACGCGCAGGTTGATGTTGCGCAGGGCCTCCTCGGAGGCGAACTGCCCCGAAACCCTCAGATTGATGCTTTCCGCCCCGGTGCGCAGCGTGCCGGATGCCACGACGGCATTCTGGTTCTGCAGCGTCTCGATGATCTGGCTCTGCGTGATGCCGAGTGCGGCCATCTGCTTGGTGGAGAATTCGAGATAGACCACCTCGTCCTGGGCGCCGATGAGATCCACCTTGCCGACATTCGGCACGGAGAGGATCTGCTGGCGGGCCGCCTCCAGATAGTCGCGCAGCTGGCGCTGGGTCAGGCCATCGGCGGTGAAGGCGTAGATATTGCCGTAGACGTCGCCGAAGCTGTCGATGAAGGTCGGCCCCTGCACGCCGGAGGGCAGGTTCCCGGCGATGTCGTTGACCATGTTGCGGACCTTGATCCAGGTCGGCTTGACATCCTTGGCCTTGGTGTTTTCCAGGAGGTTCACATAGATCGTCGTCTGGCCGGGCGCGTTGATGCTCTTGGTATAGTCGAGCGATTCAAGCTCCTGCAGCTTCTTCTCGATGCGGTCGGTGACCTGGCTCGTCATCTCGTCCACCGAGGCGCCGGGCCAGGAGGCCTGGATCAGCATGGTCTTGATGGTGAAGTCCGGATCTTCCTCGCGGCCGAGGTTCATGTAGGACAGCACGCCCGCGACGCTGGCGAGGATCATGAAATACCAGACGAGCGACTTGTGCTGGAGCGCCCATTCGGAAAGGTTGAATTTCGTGTTCATGGGGCAATCTCACCCGAGAGTCGGACTGTTTGATTTTCGGTGAGCGAGTGGACACCCGCCGTCACCACGCGCTCGCCTTCCTTGAGGCCGCTCAGCACATCGACGCCGCCGGCCACCGAGGGCTTCACCGTGACGGTGCGGCGCTGCACCGTCCGGGCGGCCGGATCGACGATCCAGACGAACCGGCCGCCGTCATCGCCACCGACCGCCGAATCCGGCAGCCAGAGATGGCCTTCGCTCGGCGCGACCGGCGTTGCGGTGACCGTGCTGCCGAAGCGGAAGCCGTCCGGCGGATTGTCGAGCGCGATCTTGGTGCGGCGGGACCGGGTGGCGGCATCCGCCTGCGGCGCGGTTTCCCGCACGGTTCCCCTGACCTTCACCTCCGGATTGGCCTGAAGGGTGACGAGGAAGGGCGTGCCGATGGCGGTCAGCTGGCCGTAGCTGTCCGGAATGTCCACCTGGGCGTCGCGCGCCTCCAGGCGGGCGATGGTCACCACGGTCTGGCCGGCGGTGACCACCTGGCCGACTTCGGCGGACGTGGCGGAGACGACGCCGTCGGATTCGGCTTCGAGCGTGGCATAGCCGAGTTGCTCCTGCGCCTTGGTCAGATCCGCCTGCTCCTGCAGCACGGTGGCCTCGGCGGCCTCGCGCGACTGGACTGCTTCTTCCACCTGCTCCCTGGTGGTGGCATTGGCGGAAAGCAGCGTCTGCTGGCGCTGCTCGTTGACGCGGGCCAGATCGAGCTTGGCGCGGGCGGAGGCGAGATCGGCTTCCGACTGGCGCACTGCCAGCTCGAGGCTGGTGGCATCGAGGCGGGCAAGCACCTCGCCCTTCGTCACCAGGTCGCCGACGCTGACGTTGCGCTGCACGATGCGGCCGAGCACCTGGAAGCCGAGATCCGTGCTGAACTTGGGTTCGACGGTCCCGGCAAAGCCGAAGGCGGCGGCCTCGCGCGGCTCGGCCAGCATGGACAGCACCGGACGCGGCGGCGCCTCCGCCTTCTTTTCCTCCGAGCATGCGCTCAGCCCCGCGGCAAGCAGGACGAGAGGAACAACGAACGTAACCTTCATTGGGTCGCCTCTTGGCTGTAGGAAACCGGCTGGTTCTCGCGCAGGAACTGGCCGCCATCGACGACGACGAGTTCGCCGGGCTTCAGCCCGTCGGCGAGCACGACCTTCGAGGCATCGTAGCGCTCGATGGTGACGGGCTTCATCTGGGTGATCTTCTTGTCCGGATCGACGACCCAGACGGCCGGCCGGCCGGCCTTGGAGAACATCGACTGCCACGGAATGGAAATGCGCTCCTGGCGGTCGAGCACCACATTGGCGGTGATGGCCGAGCCGAGCGTCATGTCCGGCGGCGGATTGGTGATGGAAAGCTTGACCCGCACCGTTCCAAGGGAGGTGTCGAGCGCGGGGCTGATCTCGCGCAGGGTCGCGGCGGCGCGCACCTTCGGGTTCGAGACCAGCGAGACCTCGAGCGAGAGCGGCGCCATCTTGCCGCTGAGGGCCGATTCCTGCACGTTGAACACCGCGTCGCGCTCGCCGTCATGGGCGAGCGTGAAGACGGTGGTCGAGGCCTGCACCACCTGCCCCACCTCGACGCTGCGGGCGGTGATGGTGCCATCGGCATCGGCGCGCAGTTCGGTCTGCTGCAGGGCCTCCACGGCGGTATCCAGCTTGGCGCGGGCGGCATCCAGGTCCTTCTCGGCCGACTGGAACTGCTGCAGCGCGCTGTCCAGATCCTGCTGCGACATGGCGCCGGTCTGGGTGAGCGCCTTGCGGCGGGCGAGAACCGAACTCGTCATGCGCAGCGTTGCCTCCTGCGAGGCCACCGCCGCCCTGGCCGATTCCAGATCGGCCTTCTGCTCCACCGGATCGACCGTGGCCAGAACCTGGCCCGCCGTCACGTGGTCGCCGACGCTGACGGTGCGCGAGATGACGCGGCCGCTGATCTTGAAGGACAGGTCGCTTTCGACGCGCGCCTTGATCTCGCCCGTGCCGGAGGCGCGAATCAGATCCGGCTGCATTTCGGTCGCCTCGACCCGCACATGGGCGAGATAGGGCGCCGAATCCTTCTTTTCCGCATCGCAGCTCGACAGGGCAAGCACGGCAAGGACCGCTGTCTGCGACAGCAGCCGGGATCTTTTCTTGGTCTGCACGCTTTGTTCCGGCGTGGCGGCGCTTTTGGACATGGCCGTTTTCCAGGATGAGGTTCTTGGGATCTGCGTTTTATTCATCAGTTGTTGAATAGATGCCTTCATGGCGCTATGGTGTCAAGACGGGACAAGGAGAAAGCATTGACGAATTGCAAACTGAGCACGGAGCGCGGACGCGGACGTCCGCGCAAGGGCAAGGAGCACAATGGCGAGGCGCTGCTGGAGGCGGCACTCGCCTGCTTTGCGCAAAACGGTTTCGAGAAGACCTCGCTGCGGACGATCGCCGCGCGCGCCGGCGTGGATGTGGCGCTGCTTTCCTATCGCTTCGGCTCCAAGCTCGGCCTGTGGACGGCCGTGGTGGATGCAATGGCGGAGGAGACGCTGGAGCAGCTGCAAGCCTGGCCGCACGAGCAGCGCGACCGCACGCCGGAGGAGCAGCTGCGCAACCTGTGCAGCGGCATGGTGACGCTGGTGGCGGACCGGCCGCTGTTCGCCCAGCTGCTGATCAGCGAGATCATGACGGGTGCCGACGAGGAGCGGCAGGCGCTGATCCAGGAAAGGATGGCGCAGCCGGTTCATGAACTGCTGCTCGAATATGCGGCAAGACTGCGCAATCTGACCAGCGACGAGGCGCGCGAGCGGCTCGACCTTGCGCTGATCGCCACGATGTCGATGATCGGCGTCCTGGTTTCCACGCGGCCCTTCCTTTCGCGCTTTTCCCCCATTGGAGAGAACGACGAGGCCTTCAAGGCCAAGCTCGCTTCCCTCATGCACCAGTTGCTCACGCTGAACTGAGCCGCGGCCTGCGCAATGCCGGCGCATTCCGTCCCCTGCGTGATCATCACGGGCCTTCGGCCCCCTGGCCGGCCGATGATCGACCGGTCTCCTGCGGCCCTCCGGCCCCCGCGGCCGAAGAGAGCCCAAGCCTAGCAGAAATGCAGGCCGAGTTCCCGCAATTCCCGGCGCGCCACCCGGCAATTTTTGCGGCTGCCATCCTGAAACAGCAGGATCACCTCGTCGGGAATGACCAGCGAATTTTCCACGCTGACCCGGGCACCGGTTTCCGAGATGTCGCGCAGCAGCCCGCTCATGGTGCTGCGGCCCTGGTTGAAGACGAGGCGCACGCCCTTCAGAACGCGCCGTCGCGGCGCCGGCACTGCATCGGCCTGCATCGGCTCCTCTGCCATTCCCGTCCCGATCCCCGCTGTCCTTGCGGCTGAGACTATGGCGGGCAGACTTTACCCAAGGCTTAAGGGCCGCAAAAGCTGCACGTTCCTGACAGAAAACCCCTTGAATTTGGGGGGAACTGCTGCATCTACCACCAGAGATTTCACGCAAAGACCAGACGAGCCGCTCCGGTGGATAGCCCCATACGCCCGCATCGCCCCCGCATCCTGGTGCTGGAAGACGACATGCTTCTGGCGCTCGACATGGAAGATCACCTCATCGCCCGCGGCTATGAGACCGCCGGCCCCTATGGCCGCGTGGCCCAGGCGCTGGAGGCCATTCCGGACCTGACGCTGGCCGGCGCCATCGTCGATCTCAATCTTGCCGGGGAACTGTCCTTTCCGGTGATCGACTGTCTGACGCAGCGCGGCATCCCGCTGATCGTCTGCAGCGGCTATGCGGAACTGCCGCAGGTCAAGGCAAGGCTCGGCAGCCTGCCGCTGATCGCCAAGCCCTGGAGCCCGGAGCGTCTCGACGCCCTGATGGCGCAAACCTTCCAGGCCGACACGCGCGCCCCCTTGCGCGCCCGTCGCGGCTGACATCCGCCTCCTCCCCTGAAATCCCGGAGCGGCGCCCGCGCTGGCCTCATGCTACAAGCTGGCCTGTCGCGGGCCAAGCAGCAGGCGCCATGCCAGCCGGCGCTGACCGGTGGGAATGAGCCACACCGGCCGAGGCAGAGGCTCTGCCTGCGAACGGAGTGATCACGATGGGTCTGATGCCTGTAACGATCACGCTGGTAATACGAAAAACCCGCACGGGCTGGTCGATGGCCGTGCGGGTGATATTCGTCATCTAGCGAAACGGATCGGGAGTGACAGCTCCCGATCCACTCCGCAAAATTACGCCGGATGCGCGCCCTTTTCAAGCAGCCGCTCAGAGATCGGCGGCGGAAGGGCCGAGCGCCTCGGCGCTGGCGGCCTGCAACGGAAAGCGGAGGGTCGCGACAAGGCCGGGACCGGCAAAATCCAGTTCCGCCCGGCCCATCAGTTCGTATTCGATGGTGCGGCGGACAAGCGTGGTGCCAAATCCTTCCGCATCGGGCGCCCGCACCGACGGGCCGCCCTCCTCCCTCCAGCGCAACAGCAGATGCGGGCGGCCCCGCTCATCCACCTCGCGCTGCCAGGCCACCGCCACCGTGCCCGCATCACCCGAAAGGGCCCCGAAGCGCAGCGCATTGGTGGCAAGCTCGTTCAGCACCAGGGAAAGCGACAGCGCCGCGCGCGGATCAAGCGGCGTCGGCGGTCCGGGGGCGATGCGCACGCGCTCGGCTGCGCCCGGATGGGCGGCGAAGGCACGCTCGATCACCTCGCCGAGTCCCGCCTCGTTCCAGTTCGTCTCGAACAGCAGGGCATGCGCATCCGACATGGCGCGCAGCCGGCCCAGCAGCGTCTCGACATAGTCCTCCACGCTCGTGGCACTGCCGGCGGTGCGGCGCACCATCGACATCACCATGGCCATGGTATTCTTCACCCGATGGCTGAGTTCGCGCACCAGAAGCTCGCGATGCTCCTCGCCGCGACGGCGCTCGGCCTTCTCGCGCGCTTCCGCCAGCGCCCGCTCCACCGCCGCAGGCAGGCGGATCAGCCGCTGCTTCAGCACGTAATCGGTGGCGCCGCGACGAAAGCTCTCGATGGCCGCCTCCTCCCCCAGCACGCCGGATACGAAGATGAACGGCGTCTGCGGCAGGCGCTGATGCGCGAGTTCCAGCGCCGTCATCCCGTCGAAATCGGGCAGCGAGAAATCGGCGAGGATCACGTCCACCTCGCCGCTCTCGAGCGCGGCCATGAAGGCGGCGCGATTGGCCGCGCAGCGCACGCTGGGGCGCGGCCGGATCTCGTCCAGATGCTGCGTGATCAGTTCGGCATCGAGCGCGCTGTCCTCCAGCAGAAGGACGCGCGCCGGCGGCTGCGGCTCAAAGCTTGGCATGATGCGCATATCCCGGCGGCGGCTCGTTCAACAGGGCCCAGAACACGCCAAGGTCCTGGATGGCCTTGAAGAACTGCGAAAATTCGACGGGCTTCACCACGAAGGCATTGACGCCCAGTTCATAGCTTCTCACCAGATCCTGCTCCTCGCGGGAGGAGGTGAGCATGACGATGGGGATGTGGCGCAACTGCTCATTGGTCTTCACCCGTTCCAGAACCTCCAGCCCGTCCATCTTGGGCAGCTTCAGGTCCAGCAGCACGACGGTCGGGTCGCCGTGCGGCCGGTTGCCGTAGATACCGCCGCGGGTCAGATAATCCATGGCCTCGGCACCATCACGGGCAATCACGATCTCGTTGGCCAGCTGGCATTTTTCCAGCGCGGCCAGCGTCAGTTCAAGGTCGCGGGGGCTGTCCTCGACCAGCAGGATGGGACGCAGTTCAGGCAAATGCTCGACCTTTCCGTTCTGTCGTCGGCAGCGCGAAGGTGAAGGACGCACCCTGATCCACCACCCCTTGCGCCGAAATGCTGCCGTTGTGGCGTTCGATGATGCGGCGCGCCAGCGCCAGGCCGATCCCCGTGCCGTCGAAATCCTCCGGCCGCTGCAGGCGCTGGAAGACGCCGAACAGCTTGCCGACATAGGCCATGTCGAAGCCGACGCCGTTGTCGCTCACCGAATAGACCACCATCCCGTCCCTCGCCTCGCCCTCGATGACGATCCGCGCCGGATCGCGCGGCCGCGTGTATTTCACCGCATTGTCCACGAGGTTGAACCACACCTGGCGCAGCAGCGTCGCGTCGCCGAACCCCACGGGCAGCGGGCAAACGCGCCACTCGATGGTGCGGTTCCCGGCCGTCAGCATCACCGAGGTGATGACCTCCGCCACCAGCTTGTCCATGTCGACCGGCCGCGGCACGATCGAGGCGCGGCCGAGCTGGGAGAAGTTCAGAAGATCGTCGACCAGCCTGCCGGCGGAGAGCGCCGCATCCGAAATGGTCTGCAGGTAATGGCGGGATTTCTCGTCGAGCGCCCCTTCCCGCTCGCGCAGCAGCTCGGCAAAGCCGACGATGTGGCGGAAGGGCGCGCGCAGATCGTGCGAGACGGAATAGGAAAAGGCTTCCAGCTCCTTGTTGGACCGCTGCAGCTCGCTGGAAAGCTCGGCCAGTTCCTCGGCCTTGCGCAGCACGATGCCGACGATGGCCGAGCGCAGGTCGCGCGCCGCCGCCAGTTCCGCATCGCTCCAGGGTTCGGCGCGACAGCGCACCAGTTCCTGCCAGGCGGAAAAAGACTGGCGCGGATGGATGCGGCCGCTTTCGCGGATCTTCTCGTGCGGATTGCCGCCCCACTTGACCGTATGCACCAGTTCAGGCCGGAACCAGATCAGCCAGCTTGCATGAAGCCGCGAGATGGACAGCGCCAGCACGCCGCTGGCAGATCCGGCAAAGGCCTGCGCCTGCGGCAGCATCTGCGCCAGATGATGGGTCGAAAACAGGTCCTCGCGCGGCCCGGCCTGCAGCCATTCCACCAGCTGGCGGATCTGCGGCCCGGACGGGGTTTCCCCGACCGCAAGCAGCCGGTCCGGCGTCACCAGACAGGCGCCGCCCGCCCCGACCTGGGCCAGAAGGCTCTCGGCGTCGACGGCGAGCGCCTCCATCCAGTCGCCTGCCGTCGCCATCTGCGACAGCAGCCGGCTGGTCACCCCGCCAAGCGTCACCCGGCGGGCGGCATCCTCGGCCCGCGCCAGCGCGCCGATGCGCATGGCGAGCGCCTGCGCGACGAAATCGCAGGTCTCGCGCAGCGCCTGCGAGACCATATGCGGCCCGGCGCTGTGGCAGGAAACCAGGCCCCACAGCCGCCCGTCGACCAGGATCGAGACCGACATCGACGCGCCGGTCCCCATGTTGCGCATGTATTCCAGATGCACCGGCGAAACGCTGCGCAGCTGGCAGAGGCTCATGTCGAGGGCCGCTCCCGTGACCGGGTTCAGCGCCGGGCGCAGCGCAACCGGCCTGTAATCCACATCCGGAATGATGCGCAGCCGGTTGGCGGCATAAAGGGCACGCGCCTGGGCGGGAATGTCGGCGGCGGGAAAGCGCAGATCCAGATAGGAGGGCAGCCGGCCGTTGCCGCTCTCGGCCACCACCTGGCCGTTCCAGTCGGCATCGAAACGGTAGAGAAGCACCCGGTCGAAGCCGGTCAGCATCCGCACGAAACGGGCCACCGAAGACAGCGAGCGCTCGACATCCGGCTCGGCGGACAGCTGCTCGGTGAAGCTGCGCAGGCGGGAAAACACCATGTCCAGCCGCTCGTCGCCCGCCGGTTCCACCTCCACCACCACCAGCGGCCCGGCGCGATGCGCCGAAACCGTCAGCCGGCGCGCCTCGATCCGGGTCTGGAAATAGCCCTCCTCGCCACTCCGCCAGGCCGAAAGCGCCTCGCCCAGCGCCTGCCACGCGCCGGTCAGCAGCTGACCGGGCACCACGTCTCCTCCGAGAAAATCGCCGAGATTGTCACTGACCTGCACCACCGACAGCGGCTCGCCCGCAAGCACGAACAGCGCGCCATGCGGCTGAATGGCGCCCGGCACGCGGATCGGCTCGCGCGCGCAGGCTTCCAGATCCGGATCTGTTTCAGTCAAAACCTGTCTCCGATCATGCAAGCCGGTCCGGCGCACCGGGCTTCCCCGCGGCCTTTGCCCGGCCCGGACCGTCATCGGCAAGGGTAGATAGGGGGCCGCGGCGAAATGTAAACCGCGACCGCGCAAGGCGCCTTGCGGCGGTCGCGCGCCCGTCTGCGGCATTTGGCGCCGCGGCGGCGGTTTATCTTGATCGATTATGTCAAAAACAATGATTGTTCATCAAAGCAGATACAACTATGCGTACAACTTATGATGCTCGGTCACATTCGCACCGGGCAAGGCATGGGAGGGGCCGGCCGGAGAAACACCATCCGTCAATGCACCATGGAGAATGACACCAACCGAAACAGTTGTGACGCCTCATGAAGAACATTTGCTCAGTTGACGACGTCTTCGGCATTCGCAGGGACCTGCCGCTGAATTATGTGGCCCGGCCCGAAGTCGACGATCTTTTTATCGACCATTTATCCAAACGTCAGAATATTATCATATATGGCGGTTCCAAGCAGGGCAAGACCGCACTGCGCAAGCGCTGCCTGGCCGAGACGGATCACATCGTGGTCTCCTGCCAGAAGAAATGGACGCTCGCCGATCTGCATTGCTCGATCCTGAAGGAGGCGGCCTTCAGCCTGAAACGATCCATGGAAAAGGCCGGGGCCTGCGCGAGGCCGGATCAATGCCGGTTTTTCTGCCAGGGGCGGGTGCTGCATGTTGCCGAGCCATCCGGCCAGAGGACGGCGGAGGCCGGCGAAGCGGAGATCCTGCCGCCGATCAAGCTCGACCTTCTCGACCCGAACGATGTGGTGCGCGTCCTCGCCGACATGCAGTTCTCCAGCTACATCGTGCTGGAGGACTTTCACTACCTGCCGGAAGGCACGCAGCGCGATTTCAGCTTCTCCCTGAAGACCTTCCACGAGAACACCGAGATCTCCTTCATCATCCTCGCCGCCTGGCGGGACGAAAACCGCCTCTCCACCCTGAACGGCGACCTGACCGACCGGGTGCTGCCGGTCAATACCGATCGCTGGTCGCGGGAGAGCCTCTCGGCGGTCATGGGCGCGGGCGCCTCCATGCTCGGCATCGCCTTTGACGAGGAATTCCGCAGGCAGCTGCTGTCCGCCTGCTGCGACAGCGTGCATCTCGTACAGGAGGCCTGCCGGCGCGCCTGCCGGGCGGCAAATGTGCATGAGACGCAGGACAGCGTCACGGGCGTCGGCGCCGGTCTCAACGTGTCCGATCTGGTACGCCGCATCGTCGGTGAACAGGCGGCGCGGTACAACGGCTTTGTCGAGGGCTTTTCCGGCGCGAGCCAGGCGAGCGAACTGGAAATGCCCAAGTGGCTGATCTATGCGATGCTGTGCCATGGCGCCGAGCAGCTCGACCGGGGCATCCGGCTGAAGAAGATCTACGGCATCATCAAGGCCCGGCATCCGCGGCGAAAGTCCCTCGACAAAAGCCATGTGACGCAGACGCTGTCCGCCCTGCCCTCCCTGCAGAACCAGCGGGGCATCCGCCCCTTCGTCCTCGACTACGATGCTTCCCGCACCAGCCTGCAGGTGGTCGACCGGCAATTCCTCATCTGGCTTGCCGGCCAGAAGGTCACCGAACTGTGCGACGAGCTCGGCCTGCCGGCGCCGCTTTCGGAAAGCGAGATGCGCGCCCTGTAGGAGCCGTCACGCAGAAGGGCGGCCGCAGCCGCCCTTCTGTGTCGTGTGCCGTCGTGCCGAAAGCGGGATCAGAAATCCTGCCATTCGGCGGTCTGGGCGATGGCGGCGCTGCCGCGATGGCTGCGGGCCGGCAGCCGGGCGGGCGGGCGCTGCAACGGCGCCGGTGCAGGCGTGGCACGCTGCGACGCGGCGATGGCGGCGGCCGCCTCCCCAAGCCGGAAGCGCGAGATGAGGCGGAAAAGCTCGCCCGCCTCATTGGCCAGCTTGTGGGCGGCGGCATTGCTTTCCTCCACCATGGCCGCATTCTGCTGCGTGCCCTGGTCGATGGTGTTGACGGCCTGGTTGATCTCGGAAAGCCCGGTCGACTGCTCGCGGGCACCCTCGACGATCGCCGTCACGTTGGTCGAGATGTCGCGCACCTGCGTGACGATATCCTCCAGCGCCGAACCGGTTTCGGCCACCAGCGCCACCCCCTTCTCCACCTGCGCGGCCGATGCGGTGATCAGCGCCTTGATCTCCTTTGCCGCCTTGGCCGAGCGCTGGGCAAGCTCGCGCACTTCCTGCGCCACCACCGCAAAGCCCTTGCCCGCTTCCCCGGCGCGCGCGGCCTCCACGCCGGCATTGAGAGCCAGAAGGTTGGTCTGGAAGGCGATCTCGTCGATCACGCCGATGATCGAGGAAATCTCGCCCGAGGAGGCCTCGATTGCGCCCATGGCGCTGATGGCCTGGCGGACCACCTCGCCGGAACGCTCGGCACCGGTGCGGGTGCGTTCCACCAGATCGCCGGCCTCGCGGGCGCGGCGGCTGCTGTCCTTGACGGTGGTGGTGATCTCCTCCAGAGCGGCTGCCGTTTCCTCCACCGAGGCCGCCTGCTGCTCGGTGCGCTTCGACAGCGAATCGGCGGCGGAACGCACCTCGTCGGAGCCGGCGGAAATTGCAGATGCATTGCGCTGCACCAGGCTGAGGGCCTCGCGCAGGCGACCGACCGCCTCGTTGTAATCCAGCCTCAGCGGCTCCAGCGAGGCGATGAACGGCATCGGGATGGCGAAGGTCAGGTCGCCCTCGGCGAGTTGCTTCAGGCCGGCACCCAGCGTCGCGACATTGCCCACACGATCGGTCACGTCGGTGGCAAACTTCACCACCTTGAACACCTGGCCCTTCATGTCGAAGATCGGATTGTAGGAGGCCTGGATGAAGATCTCCCGGCCCCCCTTGGCGATGCGCTTGAACTCTCCGGTGGAGAACTCGCCCTGCTTCAACCGCTGCCACAGCCGCCGATAATCGTCGCTGCGCGCATGGTCGGCATCGCAGAACATCGAATGATGGCGCCCGACGATCTCCTCAAGCCGGTAGCCGAGGGTGGCGCAGAAATTCTCGTTGGCGGACAGGATCTCGCCATCCGGCGAGAACTCGATGATCGCCTGGGCCCGCGACAGGGCCGACATCTTGCCGGCATTGTCCGCCGCCTCCAGCTTCAGCGGCGTGATGTCGGTGGCGAACTTCACCACCTTGTAGACGCGGCCGTTCTTCATCACCGGATTGTAGGAGGCTTCGATCCACACCTCGCGGCCACCCTTGCCGATGCGGCGATACTGGCGGCGGTCGAATTCGCCGCGGCCGAGCTTGGCCCAGAAGGCCTTATAGCCCTCGCCCATCGCCTCTTCCGGCGGCACGAAGATGCGATGATGCTGGCCGACCAGTTCCTCCGGCCGGTAGCCCAGAACCGCACAGAAATTGTCATTGGCCTTGAGGATCTTGCCCGACGGATCGAATTCGATGATCGCGAAGGAGCGGTTCATTGCCGAAAGCACCCGGTCGGCATCGGTGGAAAAGGGGATGAGGACGGACATGCGATCTCCAGCCGGTCGGTCTTCAAGCCGTCGGCGCCCGCCCGCACCAGCGGACGACACGTCATCCGGCCGGACACGGTCTCTCGAATTTCAGACACAAGGGGACAACCGGCCGTCATGGCTGGGGTACGGCAGGACTTACCGACGCTCCAATTATGGGGGCTCTCCATTTAGAAGAGGTAAATTAGCGCCACCGAACTGACCGAACTGCCCAGTTTCTGCTCACCCCCCGGTGCTTTGCCCGGCTACTCAATCAAACGCCGACGGATGGCCTCGGCGATTGCCTGGGTACGGTTGGAGGCGCCGATCTTCTTGGTGGCATTCTTGATGTAGGTGTTGACGGTATCCACCTGGTAGCCGCTTTGCTGGGCGATCTGCTCGCTCGTCAGGCCCCCAGAGGCCAGCCGCAGGCAGGTGAGTTCGCCGGAAGACAGTTTCATTTCGGCGGCGGCGAAGCGTTCCATCAGCGGGCGGGTGATTTCGGTATGCGCGGCCTTGGCGATGGCGCCGAGAAAGGCGATCTCATCCGGTTCGAAGGGCGTCGTGCGGGTAAAGCCGACGCAGCCATACATCTGGTCGCGCCGCCGGATCGGAAACAGCGTGCGGTTGCGCACGTTGAAGGTGTCCAGAAGATAGGCCAGCCGCTCCGGCAGCACCACGTCCTTCAGCACCTCCGTCTCGATCACCACCCCTTCCGACAGCTTGGAATGGTACACGAAGGGATCGGTCAGGTGAAAGCGCTCGCCATAATAGGCCTCCAGGAAGGCCGGCGGAAAATCCGTGTCGATCGACTGGGCCGTGCCGAAGCGGAAGCGGTCGATGTCGAGCCCGCTGACCATCACGTAATCGAAGGGCACCGCCCGGCGCAGCCGCTCCATGAACGGATGGTTGTGAATGAACCGGTGACGCGGCACGGAAGCCAGATCAACGAATTCCTCCAGATTGTCGGCACGGCGGAACATGGGGCGGTTGAGCATGGGGGCGTGGAGCTTTCACGACTGGCGGCAATGGCGGTTTTGAACGAGTTCTGTAACCCAATCCTCACCCATTTACGATACATCCTCAGATCTTAACAGACATTTGTCACCCCGCGGCCTGGCCGCCAGCCATGGCCGCGGCAGTCTGCCCGCCGACGCGAACAACTGTCACGAACCGTGACGCAACAATAAGTCGTCATTAATCAATAGTCACTAACTTACGCAGGAATTGCACGATCCGTGCCCTGCCCCCCGGAGTTATACCCATGCCATCCGACGAAAAGCTTCAGCATCTGAAGGACCGCCTCGACTTCATTGGCCTCGACGAGGGTCAGCGTCGCATCCTGGCGCAGATGCGGCCGCTGCTGGCCGGGGCGATCGGTCCCGCCCTTGATGGCTTCTATGCCAAGGCATCGCGCGATCCGCACACCGCCAGCTTCTTCCGCGATGCGGCGCATGTGGCGCATGCCAAGGGGCGCCAGGTGCAGCATTGGGATGGCATCGCCTCCGGCCGCTATGACGAGGCCTATGTGGATGCCGTCTCGACCGTCGGCCGCACCCATGCAAGGCTTGGACTGGAACCGCGCTGGTATATCGGCGGCTATGCGATGATCGTCGAGGGCATCATCAAGGCGGTCATCGGCCAGCAGCTGAAGGGCTTCCTCATCGAGAAGAAGGCAAAGGCGGTCGAGCAGCAGCTTTGCGCGGTCGTAAAGGCCGCGCTCCTCGACATGGACTATGCGATTTCCGTCTATCTGGAGGCGCTCGCCGCCGAACGCGCCAAGACCGAGGCCGAGCGGGCAAAAGCCGCGGCCGAGCAGCAGGAGGCGCTGCAGGCGATCGATACCGCCCTCGACCAGCTGGCGGCCCGCGATCTGACGGCGCAGGTGCGCCAGGCGCTTGCCGCCGATTTCGAAAAGATCCGCAGCAATTACAACCGCTCCGTCACGGAACTCAGCGACGCCCTCTCGGAAATCGGCGGCGCGGTGGATCAGGTACGGGCCGAGGTGACCGGCATTTCGTCGGCCACCGACGACATGGCCAAGCGGGCCGAACAGCAGGCCTCGGCGCTCGAACAGACCGCCGCCACGCTTGAGCAGATCACCACGATTTCCGCCGCCACCGCCAAGCGTACCGTCGACGTGCAGCAGATCGTGCAGGCTTCCTCCGAGGAAACCCTGCGCTCCGGCGAGGTGGTCCGCCAGGCGATCACCGCCATGCAGGACATCGAGAATTCCTCGCAGAAGATGACGCAGATCATCGGCGTGATCGACGAGATCGCCTTCCAGACCAACCTGCTGGCGCTGAATGCCGGTGTCGAGGCCGCGCGCGCCGGCGATCAGGGCAAGGGCTTTGCGGTCGTGGCCCAGGAAGTGCGCGAACTGGCCCAGCGTTCCGCCGCTGCAGCCCGCGAGATCAAGGAGCTGATCGACCGCTCCTCGGCCGATGTCAATCGCGGCGTCAGCCTCGTCAACCGCACCGGCGAAGCCCTGGTGACGATCGGCGAGCGGGTCAACAGCATCAACGAGCATATCAATTCCATCGCCCAGTCGGCCCGCGAACAGTCCTCAGGCATCAACGAGATCAACACAGCCGTTCGCAGCATGGACCAGATCACCCAGCGCAACGCGGCGCTGATGGAGGAAACCAGCGCATCGACCCAGAACCTGGTGGCGATCTCCGGCAGCCTCAGCGAACTGCTCGGCCGTTTCCGCACCCAGGGCCAGCAGCGCCATGCCTATGCGCAGGAAGCGCCGCGCCGCCGGGCCTGAGGTCCGCAGCGGAAGTCCCGGCTGAAGGCGCCGCTCACTGCAGCGCCTTCAGCATCGGATGGATGGAGAAGCGGCCCTTCGCCGCCTTGCCCGTCAGGTCGCGCAGATAGCCGCCCGGCGAACGGATCGCCTCGGCCCGCTCCAGGATCGCGGCGATCACGATGGCCGCCTCCACCTCGCCCATGGCGCTCTGGGCCGCCGCCCAGGCACTGGGGCTGATGCCGAGCATGGAGCGGACCACCTCGGCCGCCGCCAGCACGTCCCGCCAGCTTTTCACCCCGTCGCGGGCATAATCGGCAATCTGCGGGCAGGCCGACAGGAAGGTCTTTAGCCCGATGCCGACGGATTTCCTCTCCAGTTTCGGCAGTTCCGCCTCCGCTGCAGGTTCGTTTGCCACGGCGGGTCCCGCCCCCTCTGTGACTCTTTGGCCGTTTCTTTCAAAATGAAGGTCTGTGTTTGAATTCTGAATATGGCGCTCAAAAGCGGAGTCACTGGCGCTCATTTCTTCACTGGAAAGGCTGTCGAGATAGGCCGTCTCCACGGCAATCCTGAGCGACAGCAGCGCCTTGGCCCGCACCGAAAGGTCGGCGACCTCGCCATTGCGGGCAATGCGGCCGGAAAGCGCCTGCAGGCTTTCGATGAAGGTCTGCCAATCGCCGGTCCGCGCCTCCGTCAGCGCCGCCTCGATGGTTTTCGCGATGTCGCGCAGATGCAGGCTGATCTCGGCCCTCAGCCGGGCCACCTGACGCGCCGTTTCGCGCGCCGTCTCGGCCTCGGCAAAGATCCGGTCGGCGGCAAGCGCCAGCGGTGCCAGATCGAAGCCGAAGGCGTTTTCCACCTGGCCGCGGTCGTCGCGCTGGCAAAAACGCTTGCCGTTGGCGCTGTCGCGGCGAAAAATCAGCCCCGCCTCGACAAGCGCTGCGATATGCCGGCGCAACGTGGCCGGCGACATGCCCCGGCAGCGCAGCGAAAGCTCGGCATTGGAGGGAAACACGATCAGCGGCGCCTTGCCATCCAGCTGCCGCTCGGGGTGGAAGCTGACAAGCGCCTCCAGCACCGCAATCGAGCGGTCGGACAGGCGATAGGCCCCGCGCGCCTCCGTCAGCGCCCGGATCAGCTGCCACTTGTCGGCCGTGCCGGTGGCATTGCCACCCTCGCCTCTGCGCAGGCTTTCCTGCTGTCGTTCGACATGGGTCATCCGGGCAAAAATCTTCGCGCGCAAAGGCGCGCCGCCAAACGGCGTCGTTGCCAGTCTCTCAGGCATGATCGTCTCCTCACGGAGGCAAGTCGGCCCGAAAGCGACCATGCGGCCATAAAATCACGCGCCGGAAACAGCCATTCGGCCGCCGACTCTTGACTTTGACGCGCGGAAGTGATTCTCTCGAATTGCTACATTGAAGAGGGCTTCCGAAATGGTAACGTTTTGGGGGCCTTTTTTTCTTGCTCTCGTTTCGTCCTTTCCAGCATCAATCGGTTGACCGGCGCATCTTGCGGCCGGCCGTCATTATACCTCCGCCGTTACTCGCGGGGACGCACGCCTGACGTCAGGGCCGCTCAATCGGCTCTTCTGGACGCCAGGAATTCGGTGTAGCGGGCGGCAAGAAGCTCGGCCGCCTCATCGAGAAAGGCCGCCTCCACACCGCTCGAAAATTCGATGCGCGCCGTCTTGCCGTCGCGGCGAAGACGAGCAAAAACATGACCTTGCCCATCGCGAAGCTCGCGGGCGGGCACCGCTGCGGCGCTCGCGCGCGCCGGCCCCTTCGCCGCGGCCGACAGCCGGTCGAACAGCATCTGGAAACGCTGGTCGCTGAGTGCGCGCAGAAAATTTTCATCCGCCGCTTCCCCCTCCGCCAGCACCAGCGATTCGGGCTTCTGCAGCAGTTCGCCAAGCTTCATCCAGCGGTCACGGCCGGCCTTGGGGGCGGCTCCGATCAGCCGGATGAACCGTTCCGGCACCGCCTCCACCACCTGCATCAGCCGCGACAGCTCGCTCTTCTGCACCGACAGCGCCTCGCCGATCACCTTGCGGTCAAAACCGCGGGCGGCAAGATTGCGGGCAAAGATGGCGCGCTCGATGAAGGAGAGGTTGCGGCGTTCGGCATTTTCCTTGCCCTGCGCCAGCACCAGTTCGTCATCGCTGAGGGCGCGCACCACCGCCTTGACCTCGATGCCGAGGCGGGCGGCGGCGCGGATGCGGCGATGGCCATAGGCCGTCTGGTAGTGGCCGGGGCGGGCGGGATGCGGGCGCAGCAGCACCGGCACCTGCTGGCCGCTGTCGCGCATGCTCTCCACCAGGGCCGCGAAATCCTCGTCGTCCTGATCGCCGATCCGCAGCCTGTCCTCGACGAAGGAGGCCTCGATGCGGTCGGTCGGCACGGAAATCACCCGCTCGCCGTCGCTCAGCGCCTGGCGCAGGGCGCGCGCCTCCTCGGCATCGCGCGACAGGGAGCCGAGCGTCAGCCCCATGGCCTTGACCGCGCCGGATGCGCTGCGGACGGGAGGGGCGGCAGGCGCGGCGGGCCGCGCGGCATCCGCCGGCGGCGTGGAGGCGGCAGCCGGAGAGGCCGAAGCGGCCGACGGTTCACGCTCCGCCGCGCCCGGCGCCTTCCCCGACGAAGGGGCCGGCGAAGGGGCGGCGGTCGGCGCCAGGCCTCCCCCGAACAGGGCCTTCAACTCGTTCTTGCGGCTGCCAGCCATGCGTCCTGCCTTTCCTTGCCTTTACCGGTCTTGCGCCATCGGGTCACCAGCCCCAGGACGTGTGAATGAGCGTTTCGATCTCGCCATTGACCGCATTCATCGCCTCCAGCGCCCGGTCATAGGTGGCGCGGGTGAAATTCTCGCGGCCCACCTCGTAGAGCGTCTGCTTGGTCAGGCCCGCATCGGAGACGGCGGTGGATTTCAGCATGGGCGAGGTCAGCACCCGCTCGCCGAACAGCGAGCGCATGAAGCCGACGATCTGCGCCTGCGGCCCGTCATTGGGCTCATAGCGGGTGACGAGATAGCGCAGGAAATCGAAGTTCAGCGTGCCGCCCGCCTCGCGCACCACCGCAAGCAGATCGGAGGTCATGAACAGGAACTGGTTCATCGAGGCGACATCCAGCATCTGCGGATGCACGGTGACGATGACGGAGGAGGAGGCGCACAGCGCCGACAGCGTCAGATAGCCGAGCTGCGGCGGGCAGTCGATCACCACCACGTCGTAATCGGCCTCCACCTGGGCAAGTGCGGCCTGGATGCGGGCGAAGAAGACCGGGCCGGAATCCTCGCCGTTCTGGCGCCTGGCCAGCGCCTGCGGCGTCTCGTGCTCGAATTCCTGCAGCTCGATATTGCCGGGCACCAGGTCGAGGCCCGGGAAATAGGTCTGCCGGATGATCTCCGACAGCGGCCGCACCGCCGCATCATAGCGGATCGCGCCGTAGAGCGTGTCGTTGCCGGTCAGATCCAGCTCCGGCTGATAGCCGAACAGGGCCGAAAGCGAGGCCTGCGGATCGAGATCGACCGCCAGCACCCGATGGCCGGTGAGCGCCAGATATTGCGCCAGATGCACGGCCGAGGTGGTCTTGCCGGAGCCGCCCTTGAAATTCGTGACCGAGATGACCTGCAGATGCTCGCCGCGCGCGCTTTCGCGGCGCGGCAGATAGCTGCGCGCCTTGGCGAGATTGCCCTTGGAAAGCGCCTGCTCGGCAAGATAAAGCCGCAGCGCATTGATGTCGGCAAGCGAATAGAAGCGGCGGCCGCCGGCGCCGGTCTCCGGCTGCGGCCCCTCGCCGGCCAGCGACAGCTGGCGCAGATAGCCATCCGACACGCCGATCAGCTTGGCCGCCTCGCCGGAGGAAAAGGCGCGCAGGCTCTTGCTGGCGGCCGGCGGAAACAGCCGCTCGCGCATGGCCTTCAGCTGTTCCGACAGGGCCTGCGCATCCGCCGCAATGGTGACGTCGGCCGGCTGGCGGTTGTCCTCGCCGGAAGCCGATTTGCTGTTTGCCTGACCGCGCGTCATCGACGCCATCCTCATTCTCCATAGGGCCACGGGGCTTTTCCGCCGGCTGCCGGCCGTGCAAGGGTCGCCACGCCCCGCCCGCGGGCGGAAGCGATTCTGTGGCCTGATCTTATACGCTCGCCCGCAAGACTAACAGGGGCGGAAAGCTCTAACGCCGAAGAGCCCCGGTAGCGCCCTTCTTCCGTAACAGCGTTGCGACAAGGCGAGAGTCGCGTCAAGCGCTTTTTGGTTAACGCGCGTTAACCCGGCGCCGCGGCGACGGCCGGCACGCTGCGCCGTCGCATCGGATTTCCGGGAAATTTTTCCATGTATTTTAAGTTGACTCTTTTCTTCATCTTAATATGTTCGCCCGCCCGCCGACCGGCAGGCCTCGCATCGAAGGACGGCACACCGCGCCCGTCTTCGCGCCGGCGCCGCAGCGCTTGCGCTGCTTGCCGCGGCCGGCAGCGCAAGCGGCCAGGATACGGTACTCGATCCGGTTCTGGTGCAGGGAACCGGATCGGTGGAAGGCAACGGTTCGGTGGTCGCCAAGCAGGCCCGCACCGCGACCAAGACCGACACGCCGATCCTCGACGTGCCGGCTTCCGTCTCGGTTGTCACCGAAAAGGAGATGGAGGAACGTGGCGTCACCAATGTTCAGGAAGCGCTCTCCTATACTGCCGGCGTCTTCGTCGACGAGTTCGGCTCCGACGACCGCTACGACTATTTCCGCATCCGCGGCTTCGACCAGACGACGCTCGGCACCTATCGCGACGGGCTGGCGGCACGCATTCCCGCCTGGTTCACCGCGCAGCGGCTGGAACCCTACGGGCTGGAGCGGGTCGAGGTGCTGAAGGGCTCCACCTCCACCCTGTTCGGCCTCAATGCGCCGGGCGGCCTGATCAATGCCATCACCAAGCGGCCGCAGGATACGCCGCATGCCGAACTCTACACCACGCTCGGCGATGGCCATGTGGAAACCGGCACGGATTTCGGCGGGCCGATCGATGCCGAGGGCGTCTACAGCTACCGGCTGACCGCCAAGTGGCAGAATGCCGACATGGGCACCGACTATTCCAATGACGACCGGCTCTATATCGCCCCGGCGCTGACCATCAGCCCCGATGCCGGAACCACGCTGACGCTGCTTGCCGATTACAGCAAGCGGGAATCCTCTGTGGCGCGCGGCTTTCCGATGGGCGTCGCCATCGACACGGACAGCTTTCTCGGCGAGCCGGATCTCAACTATTTCAACACCATCCAGAAAGACATCGGCTACCAGTTCAGCCACGAATTCGACAATGGGCTGACCTTCCGCCAGTCGGCCCGCTATACGCGCCTCAGCCTGGATTATGGCGAGGTCTACGGCGCCTCCACCGATCCGACCGCAAACCGCGCCGCCTTTACCGTGGACGGGCTTGCCAACCGCTTCGTGATCGACAACCAGCTGCAATATGATGCCAGCCTCGACCGGCTGGACAGCAAGACGCTGGTCGGCCTCGACTATGCCCATGACAGCACGCACGAAACCATCCTGACCGGTACGGCCGGCGGCATCGATATCTTCAATCCCTCCTATTGCGGCCTCTCCTGCATCTCGCTCAGCCCCTCGACGGACTGGAAGGTGAAGCAGAAGGCACTCGGCCTTTATGCGCAGGAGGAACTGACGCTCGACGACCGCTGGATCCTGACGCTGGGCGGGCGCTACGACCACGTCAACACCCGCGCCGACTACCTGCTGACCGGCACCGCCGACGACACCACGGCGCATGCCTTCACCAAGCGCGTCGGCCTCACCTACAAGGCAACGCCGGCGCTTTCGGCCTATGCCAGCTATTCCACCTCCTTCCAGCCGCTGGTGGCGCCGACGTTAAATTACGGCACCAGCGCCAGCCTAAAGCCGCAGGAGGGCGAGCAGGTGGAAGTCGGCGTGAAGTACCAGCCGGAAGGGTTCAACGGCCTCTTCTCGCTCGCCGTCTTCGATCTCAGCCAGACCAATGTGCCGACGACGATCTCGCCCACCGAGACGCGCCAGACCGGCGAGGTGACGGTGCGCGGCATCGAGCTGGAGGGCAAGTTCGAGCTGGCCGACCGCTGGAACATGACGCTCGCCTATTCCTACTGGGATGCAGAGATCACCGGCGACGACGATGCAAGCCTGATCGGCAACCGGCCGGACCGCGTGCCGAAGCAGCTCGCCTCGGCCTGGCTGTCCTACACGCTGCCCGGCAACGGCATCCGCGGCGATCTCACGCTCGGCGGCGGCCTGCGCTATGTCGGCAGCAGCTATGGCGACCGGCAAAACACCGTGAAGATCGCCGGCCACACCGTGTTCGACCTGTCAGCCGCCTACAAGGTGAGCGAAAACCTCAACCTGCAGGTCACGGCCAAGAACCTGTTCGACAAGGAATACATCACCACCTGCTATTACGGCAGCTGCTATTTCGGCGATCGCCGCAGCGTGCTCGCCAGCCTGAAATACACCTGGTAGGAGGGGCATGGCTCTCGGTGAGACAGCGCAGGCCAGGCGCCACGGCGCTGAAGGCGAAGCTCCCGTGCAGGATCTGGGCGATCTGCTGATTGCCCGAACCGGCGCGCGCTATGCCGCCTTCTGTCGCGGCAGCCACCTGACGGTGGCGCCGGAAGATTGCGAGAGCGTGGCGCTTGCGAGCCTGACCGAGCCCGCCACGCTGGACCGCCTGCTCGACCGTTTCGCCGCCGGCATTGCGGATGCAACCGACCGGCGGGCACTCGCCTCGCTCTGGTCGCTCTATTATGCGAGCAGCCTGATGATCGGTGCCTCGCTCGCCTTCCTGGAACTGCGGCGCATCCTGCCGCTGTCACTCGGCGAGGCGAGCCTGCTGGTCGAGCGCCAGAGCGGCAGCCCGCGCGGCTTCCTGTTGCCGCATCTCGGCCATGTGGACGAAACGGCGGATGTGTTTGCCGGCCTTGCGCCCGCCATCCGCGGCAATCTCGACCCGCTGTTTGCCGCCCTCGCCAGCCATACCGGGCTTGGCCGCAAGACGCTGTGGACCAATGCCTCGGCCTATCTCAGCTGGGCCGTGCACGAGGCAGGCCGCCACGCCGGCGAACCGCTTGCCGCCGAAGGCCGCCTGCTGACCGAAAGCCTGACCTGGCCGGACGGCTGGACACCTCGAAAAACCTACCGCTTTTGCGATATTCGTGATTCCATCCTGCTTGTTTGATTTGGCGGGAGCGGATGATGCGGGGACAGCCTGGTTTCTTTGATCTGGACGAGCGTTACGAACGGCT
>NZ_JAHHZO010000026.1 GCF_018760785.1 Rhizobium sp. CSW-27 | reverse complement strand
ACAGGCTCGCTCTCAACATCTGGGCGGGACGGGGTGCTCCTCCGGCCCCAGACCACTCGGCGCGCCTTCTTCGCTATCATCTGACGACCTCGGACCCAGTACTGTTCAAGCAGGCCAGACGGCATCTTGAACCTGACGCCGCAGGCAACCTGTCAGGCTGCGATCCTGCCGGTGTTACGCTCACGCTTGCTCTTTCTCCTTCCGCCCCAACCGAAGGGAAAGCCGCAATCCCCCTGCCGCCTCCAACAGGGGGGCGCAGCGCTTCTCTTGCCGCGCCCCCGTCTGCCGTCCGCCATCGTCAGGGTCGCGTCACCCTCATCCGCACGCTGCCGGCATTGTTGAAGTAAAGCTGCCAGGCATCGTTGGCGAAGGCATAGAGATAGCCGCCGCGGCTGGGCGTGAAGCGGGCGCCCTTGCCGATGCGAAACACTTCGTGCCTGGGAAAGTCCGGCACCTTCTTCGCATTCGGCGGCACATGCACGCCGTTGGCCACCAGGCCGACCAGCACGAACCAGTCGAGGTCTTCCTCGCGCCGCGTCAGCCAGAAATCCGCCTGGCGGTTGCCGGTCAGCCGCTTGTAGAGCGATTCCAGCTTCCCGAGCCCCGAGGAGGCCACCTGGGCGATCTCGCCGGGATAGAATTTGCCGTCCTTGGTGCCGCCGGGGTCGCTGCGAATGCTGCTGTCCAGCCATTCGCCGGTGGCCGTGAGGTCGTAAGGTGTGCCCGCTTCGAGATAAAGGCCGGTGCTGTTCCAGTGGGGCCTCGCAAACACGTCCACCTCCTCGCTCTCCTGCGGCCCCAGCACCGTCGTCTTCCAGTAGTCGCCCTGCAGCACGGAGGGCGTCTCCTGTCGCTCCCAGGCGGAGGAATGCAGCAGCGCGCCGTCTTTCTCGATGCGCGGCACCTGGCGCGGCCGGGTTTTCAGCGATTCGAAGATGCCGGTCAGTGAATCGTGCAGCTGTCCCTGCGGATCCGGCGCAAGCTGCGCCTTCACGTCGGCGCGCAGGCCAAGGCCGCAGTCCTCGGCCTCGTCCATCATCCATGCCAGCGCATTGTCGGACAGGCCGGAGCGGCCATAGCCGCCGCCGACATCGCCATGCACGCCGGGAAACCAGATCTGCTTCACATCCGGCTTGTCCTCGACGCCCGTCCACAGGGTCGGCGTAAAACTCTGCCGTCTTTCGTCGATCGCCAGCGCATGGCGGGCATTCTTCACGATGGGGCTCAGCGTCGTGTCGTGGAATTCGTGGCGGCGGGGATCGTCCAGCAGGTCGAGGAGCGCCATGTCGTCCGGCACGCCGAGCGCGCCGACCGTATCCCACACGCCGATGAAATGGATCGGGATGCTTTCCTTCGTCGCCTGTCCCTGGCTTCTGTCGTGGAAGTGCAACTCGTCGCTTGCCACTACGGGAGGCGCCTTGTCCGCCGGCTGGCGGTAGATGTTGAACAGGTCCTCTACCGCGTCCCAGAAGGCCTTCTCGCTCGTCAGCTCGCTCGCCTGCGGATCGAGCAGGCCGCAGCGGGCGATCATGCCGCCAAGGCTGCGCACCGTATAGGCGCCGCGGCTGAAGCCGAACAGCCAGATTTTTGCCCCCGGCTGATAGGTGCGGCAGGCCCAGGCATAGGCGCTCATGATGTTGCGATCCAGCCCATGGCCCAGGCCGCCGCCGGCAATGCGGCTCCACCAGCCGCCCTCCGTGCCGACGCCGGTGTGATAATAGACGCGCTGTCTGCTGCCATCCCTTGCGAGCGGCGCCACCGCATTGCGCAGCTTCACCACATTGGTCGGCGCCGGCAGACCGCCATCCATCTGGTCGGGCGTGTTCCAGGTTCCGTCACTGAAAATCAGAAGATGCATGGCTCACTCTCCCGTTCCCCGTCCGGGAGTGTGCGCCTCGCTCATGCAGCTTTCAAGTATAATTCTACCGTCAACGCCGACGTTTCCGTGCATCTGTTCCGTTTCACATGAGGGTAACAGGAATGGTGCGCGGAAAAGGACAGAAGAATCTTCGCGTTACTGTCTGAGGCGGTCGAGGCGGGCGCGCAATGCCGGCGTCGCATGTCGCGGCCGCCGCGTGACGGCGCCGGCCACGAGCGCGGCGCACACCCCCGCCGCAAGGCCGGCCGTCAGCACCGTGGTGAGGGATCGCTGCGAGGGCGAGCGGAAACCGCCATCGATGCCGCCGGCCGGTTCCGGCGGCGAGAACAGGTTGCCGTCGGTGATCGCCACGCGCTGCGCCCGCCGGAAATGCCGGCGCATCAGGACGGCCATCAGCCGGCCGGAAAGGTTCGGCGCCAGCGCATGTGCCAGCCGCACCAGCCGGGTGACGGAGCCGACCATCACCGTGTCGCGCGGCTGTTCGGCCGTGGCGACGATGGCCTCGGCCACGCGCCGCGCATCCAGCACCGGCGGCGGCGCGGTGATTGCGGCGCCCGTATAATTGGCGCCGTGGCGCAAGCCGGGCGTATCGACGAAGGCCGGATAGATGTCGCAGACATGGATATGCGGCCGGTCGGCGAGTTCGGCGCGGATCGCCTCGCCAAAGCCGCGCAGGCCGAATTTGGAGGCGCTGTAGGCCGCCGCATAGGGGGCCGCCGCAAAGCCGCCCAGCGAGATCATGTTGATGAAGACGCCGCGCCCCTTGCGGATGAAGATCGGCAGGGCGGCATGCGCATCGTTCATGTGGCCGATCAGGTTGGCGCGGATCACCTGTTCATGCGCGCTGATCGGCGTTTCGACGAAACTGCCGACCGCACCCACGCCGACATTCGACACCCAGATGTCGAGCCCGCCAAAGGCGAGCGCCCGCGAGGCGAGTTGCCGCACCGCCTGGCTGTCCGTCACGTCGGTGGGAACGGTTTCCACATCGGCGCCAAGCCGCCGGCAGGCCGCCGCCACCCCGGCAAGCGCTTGCGCATCGCGTGCCGCCAGTACCAGGCGGGTACCCCGCCTGGCAAAGGCCTGCGCGGTCGCCTCGCCGATGCCGCTGGAGGCGCCGGTGATGACCACCACGCGGCCGGCAATCCTGCCGAGGTCGCCGCCGGAGCTTTGATGGTTCATGGTCCTGTCTCCCTGTCTGAAGGGGCGGCGCATGCGAACAACGCACGGGGGCGTTGTACCGGGGGCAATGGACGTGGGGGCGTTGTACGGGGGAGGGGGCAAGCGGGCGGCAAGAGGCCGTCAGGCCCGCCGCCGCGATCCACAGCATGCCGCTCCCCGCCACTGCCGGCCGATCCTTCGCACCGCCGCCGCCGCGCGCCTGCGCCGCGTTTCGGTGTCTTCCGTATGGCCGGGCGCAAGGCCGCGGCTATGGCTTTCCCGGAGCAGCGCCAGGCGCCGGCGGGTCGTCACGGTCTGCCGCCTCTGTCTCGCCGTCCGGCCGGCGCGCCGCCTCGGCTGCCTTCTCGTCCTGCCGCCGCAGCTGGCGCTCCACCGTCTCGCGGCTGCCTTCGGCCGGTTCCTCGTTCAGGCGCGGGTTCTTCGCTTCCATCCTGTCCTCCTCGGCGCATCTGCGCGTGGGTCAATCGGGGCCTCTGCCCTCCGAACGGGAGCAGGCGGCGATTGTTCCGCCACCTCCGGGAGCTTCGGGGACAGGATCGAGCGTGGAGCGGCCGGCCGGTCTCGACTATGCTGGCGCAGATGCTCGGACGCCCGAACCGGAGTCTTCCCGCGCGCCGATGTTGCGGTCCGGGAGGCGATCATTTAACGGTTGTGCGGCGGGTGCTTGAGCGCCCTGCACCGGAGCCTCCGGGCCCGTCGGGGCCGCAGGCCGTTTTCCCTTCCGCAGATGTGGTGTCGAGTGACGAGTGAAATGACGTGACGGAAAAGCTGACAGGACTCCAGTGGCTGCGCGCTTTTGCGGCTTTCCTTGTGCTGTTCGCCCATGCCGACAACGTTCTGAAGCTGGCGAACGTGAACCTCTACGACGGCTGGATCGGCGGCATAGGCGTCGATATCTTCTTCACGATCAGCGGCTACATCATGTTCAGCGTGATGGATGGCAAGCCGGCGGGGGCCGCGTCGGCCTGGCAGTTCGCGGTGCGGCGCGTGGGGCGCATCGTTCCGATATACTGGCTTGTGACGCTGGCGGTGCTGGCGGCCTGGTGGCTGACGGGGGCCGATCTGTTTTCCAATCTCGCACAGTCGGACCCGGGTGAGCGTCTGGTGGCGAGCCTGCTGTTCTTCGACCGGCTGCCGATCGTCGCCGTCGGCTGGACCCTGTGCTTCGAAATGGTGTTCTATGCCCTGGCGAGCCTTTCGCTGCTGGCGATTCGCAGCCAGGCCGGGCGGCTGCTTGGCATTTCCACCGTTCTTCTGCTGTTCGTCATCCTTCGTGACCGATTGGAGCTTACGGATTTCTATCCGGGCGAACCGACGGTGATTTCCTTCGTTCTCGGCGGCGTCATCTGGATGCTGCTCGATCGCCTCGGGTCGCGGCACTCGCCCGTGGCCGGTCTGCTGCTTCTTGCCGCAGCGGTCGCGGGCATGGCCGGCCTTTCCGGCAATCACGAACTGAACCACGGGGCGCCGTCGTGGATCGTGGTCTCCGCGCTCTTTGTTCTCGGAACGCTTCTGTGCGAGCCGTTGGCCCGGCGCGTCGCGTGGCGGCTGCCGGTGATGCTGGGCGATGCCTCCTACAGTCTCTATCTCGTGCATCTCTATGTCGTCTATCTCGCGGGGCAACTGGCCTTCGAGGTGCTGCATCTGCCATCCACGCGGCTGGTGGGCATTCTCTTCATTGTCTTCAACCTGATTGCCTGCTCTGTCCTGTCCATGGGGCTCTATCGCCATGTCGAGCGCCCGCTGACTGTCGCTCTGGTGCGCATGTTGAGTGCCCTCGGCGACTCGGTCTCGCGCCGCAGGCGAGGCGATGCCTGATTCGCAGAGCCGGACGGACCCTGGCACCGGTTCCTGCGTTTGCGGCGGCGAAAGACCGGCGCAAGCTTGCCATGCTTGAAATGTGCGAAGACTGAGCTTATCTTGATATTCAATCTTTCAATTCGTGCGCAGGAGTTGTCCCTTTGTCTGCCGCCATGCTGGAAAGCCATGCCCTGTCCTTTGCGGAGCCACAGTCGCCGTTCCTGTCGCCGCGCCGCGTCTCGGATCTGCTCGGCCTGACGCAGAGCGAACTGGCGCGGATGATCGGCGTGGCGCGCAACACGCTGACGGCAAAGGCCAGCGCCCGAAAGGTGGACCAGGCACTGAGCCCGGTGGTGCGGATTCTCGCCATGGTGAGCGAGATGGCCGGCGACGAGCAGCGGGCGGCGATCTGGTTCAAGCATCAGCCGATTCCGGGCTGGGCCGGCCTGACGGCCTATGATCTGGTATGCGACGGAAAGGCAGACAGGGTTCTCGATTATCTCGAAGCGGTCCGGTCCGGCGTCTATGCCTGACATGATCCTGTGGCGGGCCTATGTGCCCCGCTTTGCCCATCAGCCATTGTCCGGCGAGGGGGCTGCCCGCTTTGGCGGCCGCTGGAACCCTGTCGGCCTGCCGACGCTCTATGCCGCCTGCGAGCTTTCCACCGCCTGGGCCGAATACAATCAGGGCTTCGTGCAGCATCCGGCGCTGATCGTGCAGCTGCATCTGGCCGCAGCCCGGCTTGCCGACCTGACGGATGCCACGCATTGTGCCGCACTCGGCATTCCGGCGGCCATCCATGCCTGCGAATGGCGGGCGGAACTGGACGAAGGGCTGATGCCGCAGACCCATGCGGCGCAGGCCCGGCTGATGGCCGTCGGCTTCCACGGCGTCGTCTATCCCTCCGTCATGTCGCCGGGCGGGCGCTGCGTGGCGTTGTGGCGGTGGAATGTGCCGGGCGGGCCGGTGTTGTCGGCCACCGATCCCGAGGGCCGACTGCCGAAGGATGCGGCCTCCTGGCGCTGATCCTGCCCGTCTCCTCCCGTGCCCCGCGAATTGTCCCCGTGACCGGAACGCGCGCTGGCGGAACAAATGCCGGTGCGGTCCCGTTCGTCTCCCGTCCTTTTTGAGAGCAGGGAGATGAAACGCCATGGAACGTCAGGGGGAATTTCAGGGCAAGGTTGCGCTGGTGACGGGCGCCGGCTCGGGCATCGGGCGGGCGACGGCGATTGCTCTTGCAGGGGCCGGCGCTGCCGTCGGGCTTCTCAGCCACACGCGCGCGGAAATCGACAGTGCGGCGGCGGAGATCAACGCCGATGGCGGCCGGGCGCTGCCGCTGGTTGCCGATGTTTCGGATGACGATGCCATGCGGGCTGCCACCGCTTCGCTGTCGGAGGCCTTCGGCGGGCTCGACGTGGTGGTTGCCAATGCCGGCATCAACGGCGTGTGGGCGCCGATCGAGGAACTGGCGCCGGAGGCGTTCGACCGCACCATCGCGGTCAATCTGCGCGGCACCTATCTCACCCTTCATCATGCCGTGCCGCATCTGAAGCGCCGGGGCGGCGCGGTGGTGATCGTCTCCTCGATCAACGGCAACCGCACCTTCACCTCGCCGGGTGCCACCGCCTATTCCGCCACCAAGGCGGCGCAGGTGGCGATGACGAAGCAACTGGCGCTGGAACTCGGTCCGCACCGGATCCGCGTCAATGCCGTCTGCCCCGGCAAGATCGACACGCAGATCGACGACAACACCGATCGCCGCGCGGTCGACAGGACCGCGATTCCCGCGGAGTTTCCAGAGGGTGACATTCCCCTGACCGGCGGCGCCCCCGGCAGCAGCGCCGAGGTGGCCGAGGTGATCCTCTTCCTCGCCCGCGCCCGCCACGTCACCGGTACGGCGGTATTCGTCGATGGCGGGCAGGGGCTGTTGCGGTAGCTGTGGAGACGTTATCCGCGCCCGTGCTGGCGGATCAGGAAGAGCGCGGCGGCACGCCAGCTTGCTTGCGCACGAAATCCTCAAAACCCGGCAGGTTTTCCAGATCCGGCCATGCGACCAGTTCGGCTCTACAGGCGCGGACCGGAACCGCGGCTGGCTCCAGCGTAGCCAGCCGGATGCGCGAGAGGTGACCGGGCTTTGCCGGAACGACCGTCTCGAAAGACTGTGTCGGCGGCAGGCCGTAGAGCGAATCCTCGCCCCATCCCTCGAAGTCCCTGTCCTCGAAGAGCGGAGAAATTTCGGTGGCGGTCAGGATGTTGCGTTTCTGGCGCGCCATCTGTGGATCGAGTTCGATCGACAGGCTGACCATGCCGCCCTGACCCGTGGCCGTTACAAAGAGGTCCGTGCTGTCGCCATGCTGCATTACGCTGCACTGCGCCGAGGCCTCGGCAGGTGCTGGCAGGGGGCTTGCCCGCAGACGCCACAGCACGTGCTGCCCATTGCGGGCCACAGGCTCGTAATTGTGGTTCAGCGCCCGGAAGAAAGACCAGTTCGCCCGGTAGAGCCATTGCGACCACGGGCTGTAGCCTGGATAGATGGTGGTGACGTAGCCCACCTGGCGTTGCGCGACCATGCCATTGAACTGTCGCCGGCCCTCTTCGCCCAGCGCGTGGATGATCGAGCCGAAGGGCGTTGGCGACTGGCTTTGCGAGACGATATCGAGCGCCGATGTGTAGACCGAGAGCATGAAGCGGTCGTTGCGCAGGCCGGCGGCCCGCCATTGGTCGGCCAGTGAACGGATGGCGGCTGCATCCCGGGCGAAGTCCCTGGGCACGTGGAGCCCGAGCTCCGGCTGGAACACCTTGTTATCGAGCGGTTCTATCGCCTTCCAGGTGCGATAGGAAATCACCGTCATGCAGACGAGCATCGTGATGGCGGAGGCACGCGCCAGGGTTGGCAGCCCCACCTTGCGTCGGATGCCGACGGCAAGCCTCACGACACGGGCGCGAAAGACGATGAAGGGCGAGGCGAAGCCGATGAGCAGGAGGCCGTCATTGTATCCGGTCTCGATATGGCCGCCAATCTGCGGCAAAAGCGCTGTCCCGAGCGCAGCGAGCGCCAGGAACACATAGGCGGAGGTCATCACCGGAGCACCCTTGCCGCGCAGGCGGTTCAGCACGGCAGATGGCAGGCTGGCAACCATCAGCAGCAGGGCAATCCTGCAGTTGTTCGGCATTCTGTCCAGCATGTAGACGAGGTCCGACGGGGCAAGGATGCGCGTATCGCGCCCCCAGGAGCCGAAATACCAGATCTGATCCGTTGCCACCGCCGAAAAATTGTAGGTGATCCAGCCCCAGGGCGCGCCATGGGTGACCAGCAGCAGCAGCGCCGCGGCCGACAATGCCGCTCCCGACACCACACCGGCAAGAGCCTTCAGAAGAGCCCGCGGATTGAGCGGAAACAGCAGGAGCAGCGACGCAAGCAGCGCCGGCAACAGCGGCAATCCCGCGTCGTTCGACCACAGGATGCCCGCACCGGCGAAAAGACCGAGCTGGAAGCAGACGGGAAACGGCCCGGAGCGCAGGGCCTTTGCGAAACAGTGCAGAACCAGCGGGAAAAGCAGGTAGGGAAGAGCCCAGCGAAGCGGACGCAGCGAGTGGCCGGGCTGCGTGAGAACCGGGCTGAGGAAGTCCATGAGGGGCAGGGCGATGGCGATCGCCACGATGAGGGTCGGTGTTCGCAGCCAGCGCATCATCCGGAAAATCGCATACCATAGCGCGATGGCACCGATGATGACGGCAAAATGTGCGCTGAGAACCGAGGCGAACAACGTCGCCCCGAACAAGGCATAAAGCGGAATGAGGAACAGGATGATCGTGATGCCGAGATAGGACTGGAAATCCGTTCCGAGGGCGCGCATGCGCCAGAAATTCTCGACGGCGAAGTATCCCTGCATCGCTCCGTCAAGGGAGTTCAGCGACTGCTCGTAATAGACGAGAGGAATTCTGAGGATGAAGTAATAAATTATGACAGATACTGCGAGAGAGACATACAGAATATCGGATATTTCAAGGTGTTTCTTCTGCATTATTGGGGGCCGTCTCATGCATTATTCCAGATGAAATCCAGCCTTGCAGCTAGTACAACCAAGCGTTTTGATCAAGTCCAAACCGCACCGGGTTTCCCGCCGTGTCGCAGGTCCAGATGCCGTGTCCACCCGCCGTCGGGACGGGTGGCTTGAACCGTTGCGGTTGCTGCGTCCCGAGAGGGGGAGTGCAGTCTGATACAGCATGCCTCGCTTCGGTTCAATCGATCTAGTGACTGTCTCACAATCTGACGAATGAGAGGTCGGCACGACCAGACCAAGCCGGGGCGAACCCGCCCCTGCCGGTAAAGAAACTGCTGCCATTGGAGTTCGCCCATCATGCAGACGGTCCTGGGCGGGGTGCGATGCGGTGGGACGATGGGTGATAACGGATGCGGGCGCTCGCCACCGAGTCTGAACGTCGGGAACGCGGATGTCTCTCCGGTCAACCGTAAAACAAATGGTACTGTCCGGCGATATCTTCCACCTGTTGATCTGTCGCGATGGGCTGTCGCCTGGCATGAGCAACCCACGGAGTAAGGCTGACCGCTCGACACAAGACGTTGGCATGGAGCAATAAGCGACCGGAAGCGGCAGCTTTGCCGCTTCACGAGAGATTTTGGTGGCGCTGACGGCCGGAGAGCGGAGGTTTGCCGTCCTCGTTTTGACTTGATGAAATGGATGTTTACGCTTAAGTCACGTTGCTTGAATAGGAGATTTCCAATGAAATACTATATTTCCGGCCTGTTTTTGATGTTTTTCCTGTGCGTGTGGAGCGTCGAATATCGTTGGGATAGTTTGACGGGAAATTCGGGTGCAGAAAATCTGGAAGCAACCTACCATGTAATACACACTGTAGATTCCTTGCAGAGCAGTTCGTGGCGAAACCATTTTTATCTGCCGACGGTCACGCTTGGCCGACCGCTGGATAAGGACATACCATGGGCTGCGGCGAAACCATCCTATACGGGAGACTATATTTACACCAGCTTCCCTCCGCTGGGGTTCATTGCACCTTATGCTGTTCTAAGCATGCTTGGACTTGAGGGAAACAGAATGACGATCGGTCTGTTCGGAGCAGCCCTCGGGTTGATGTCATCACTTTGCCTTTACACGCTGTGTTACAGACTGATGGTGTTTGGCGGGCTTCCTTCGCGGACCTCCGCGATGGCGGCCTTGGGCGGTTGTCTCATTTCTGTCTTCAGCAGAGAGGCATTGCAGTCGAATGGCGTGGTATACTGGAGCCATACATTTTACAATTTTTTGCTGGTGGCAACTATTCTCGCGTTGGTTTCATATCGGATAGACCGTCGAAAAGCATATGCGGTCCTGTTTTACGCTCTTGTGTTTCTGGGGCCGTGGGTGGAATGGACGGCATACTTCGTCAGCGCCGGTCTGATCGTCTTCCTTATTCGCAAGCCAAGCCTTGATCCGCAACTGTCGGCCTTCCGGGTGGCTGCGGTGACCTTCCTGTCCGGTGCGCTTGTATACCTGCACTTCGTTCTGGTGCTCGGCCTGGTTCCCGCAACCCATGCGTTCCTGGCACGTTTTCTCGCCCGCAGTGCTGCGAAGGTCGGCATAGAGAGTCTTGTCGCCGGTTATGGCATTTCGTATGGCCTGTTCCTTTTCGTAATTCTCGCTCTTATTTTCGTCTACGCGATGAAGGAACGTGAAGGTGTTGTCGGCAGGGAAAAGTTCATATACATAAAGCTTGTATTGCTTGTCTCATGTTTTCCGCTGGTAGAAAACATCGTGATGATGCAGCATGCTGCGCAATTTTCTTTCGACAGGCTGAAATTCATCATTCCTGCATCGATTTTTATCGCGGTCTCGATCGGATATCTTCGCGGATTTTACAGATATTGCTGCATCTTGTTTCTGATTGTTGCGAGCGTCCTGGGGAGCCGTGACTTTAGTAGAAGTCTCCAAAACTATCGCGACTGGGCAGGCATTGATAATGCCAACGTCGCATTGGTCAGCAAAAGCGCACCGCTGTATGATACGTCATGCACCATATTCGCTTCGTCAGGCCCCGTGCGAGCCTATCTGAATACTTTGTTTCATGTCAGTATCTACCAAAACAAAAAGATTGATGATCTCGCCGCACTTATGGCCAGCCGAAAGGCATGCGCAGCCGTATTCGTTGAGACCAGCAGCCCGTTCATCGATCTGGTGCGCCTGGAAAAGGTGACGATCGTGAAGCCTGATGGGCAGCAGATCGTTGTCAACTGACCTTTCGGGTGCGGGAGGCACGATCTTCATGCCTCTTTGGTCAAGCGAAGAATTTCACCCCGCCCCTACCGGTCCAGGAACTGCTGCCATTGGAGTTCGCCCATCATGCAGTCGGTTCTGGGCGGGGTGGCGATGCGGCGCAGGGTGGGGGCGGGAGAGCGGCCGCTGACTTCCAGCACCAGCTTGCGGCGGATGGCGGTGGCGAAGTCTTCCGGCGTGTGCACGGGCAGCACGAAGGCGCCGGGGCCGCCGATCACGCAGTCGGCATAGTAATCATCGAGGCCGGAACTGCTGCCGAAACCGGCCGCGCCGGAGGGGCGCAGCATGATGGCAAGCCCATTGATGATGATGCCGGCGGAGACCGCCTTGTCGCGCACGCCCTCCACCGGCTGGCCGATATTGTTCGGGCCGTCGCCCGACACGTCGATCACCTGGCGCATGCCGCGATAGCTGTTGGCAAGAATGCTTTCGGTGCCATAGGCGATGGCGGCGGAAATCGAGGTGCGCCGCTGGGTGGCGATCGGCCGGGCCGCGAGTTTCTGGGCAAATTGTGTGGCATCCTCGGCGGTTTCGATCACCTGCCAGTCGAGCACCGAGGCCGGATCCACTTCGCCCGCCCATTCGAAATAGCTGATCGCGATGCGCCCGGTCAGCCCGCCGCGTACGGCGTTGATGAAATCGGCATGCTGCAGCGCGCTGACATAGCCCTCGCGCTGGATGCGCACCTCCTCGTAATCCATCGAGCGGGAGGTATCGACCGCCAGCACCAGTTCCACGTCCACTTCCGCCCCGGCAAGGGCCGCCACCCGTGGCTGGCCGGCGGCAAGCGTCATCAGCAGGACAAGGCTGGCAAGCATCACGCACTCCCGATCACACGCAGGACAGCATGACGAAACTGTAACACAGCCGCCGGCAAGGGCGACGGGCAAGCGTTCGCCCCTCTTCACGTTTCAGTGAAGCTGCATGAACGCCATGCCGGCTCGAAACGGTATCGGCAGACGGCTTTCCCGTGCGCGGCGGGCGACAAGGCGTCACCCGCCGGGCGCAGTCGGTCAGCCTCAGGCGGAGGGCTGTTTCGTCTTGCGCAGATAGGGCAGCACGGTCTCGAAGCTGCCGAAGCGGGCCACCGCATCCTCGTTGGAAACGGCGGCGGTGATGATCACGTCCTCGCCGGGCTGCCAGTTGGCGGGTGTCGCGACCTGATGCCGGGCCGTGAGCTGGATGGAATCGATGGCGCGCAGGATTTCCGCGAAATTGCGGCCCGTGGTCATCGGATAGGTGAGGATCAGCTTGATCTTCTTGTCGGGGCCGATGACATAGACCGAACGCACCGTGGCATTGTCGGCGGGGGTGCGGCCCTCGGCGCTGTCGCCGGCGCCGGCCGGCAGCATGTCGTAGAGTTTGGCGACCTTCAGGTCGCGGTCGCCGATCAGCGGATAATCCACCTCATAGCCGGTCGCGGTGCGGATATCGGCCTTCCACTTGGCGTGGCTTTCCACCGGATCGACGGAAATGCCGATGATCTTGACGCCGCGCTTGCGGAACTCGTCTTCGAGACCGGCCATCGCACCCAGCTCGGTCGTGCAGACCGGGGTAAAATTCTTCGGATGCGAAAACAGCACGGCCCAGCCGTCGCCGATGAAGTCGTGGAAGTGAAGCGGGCCGACGGTGGTCTCGGCGGTGAAATCCGGGGCGGTGTCGTTGATGCGCAGGGACATGGGGCCATCTCTCCAGTGTTGCGGATGCAGGTGAGTGTGCCCCGAAGATAGGCGGATTTTGCGGCGATGCGAGCAAGAGTTTTGCGTGATGCGGGCGCTCGGTGAAACAGTTCGCCCCTGGGGGCAGGGCGGGGGGCAGGGCAGGGGGCTGGCCGGCGCCCGGCAGCCGATGCGGCCGGCCGGTCGGGGAGGGGGGCTCGGCCTTTGACATTTCAAATATCGGTTCGTACAGCTTGAGGCGGAAAACGAGGGGGACCAGAGGACGCATGACGGAAATGGACGATGCACACGTGGACCTTGAGATCATCGCCGAAGGTCCCCATGCCCGCAGCAAGCCGGAGACCCGGCTGTGGCTGCGCATGCTTTCCACCACCAAGCTGATCTCGACGGAGATCCGCAAGCGCCTGCGTGCCGAGTTCGGCGCCACGCTGCCGCAGTTCGACCTGATGGCGCAGCTTTACCGCGAGCGGGAGGGCTTGAGGCTCGGCGAGCTGTCGCGCCGCACCATGGTGACGAACGGCAACGTTACCGGGCTTGTCGAACGGCTGGAGGCAGACGGGCTGGTGGTGCGCGAGACGCCGAGCGGCGACCGCCGCGTCACGGTGGCGCGCCTGACGGAGGAGGGGGTGCGCGCCTTTTCCGCCATGGCCGAGGCGCACGAGGTCTGGCTGCGCGATCTGATGGGCGATGTGGACCCCGCCATGATCCTCAGCCTGTGGGAGGAAATCGGCCGGGTGAAGCGTTCCGCCGCCAGCCATCTTTCCGGCCCGCCGGAAGAATAGCCGCGCCCGCCTTCCGTCTTGCGCTGCACTGCGGGATGGACAATAGAAGAAGGCGCGGATGCCAGGACATCAGACGGGAGACGTGGACAGCGGTGACGGGCGATCTTCAGGCAATCATCGAGGATATTCACCAGACGCTGAAGCCGCGCATCGGCGAGGGCAAGGTGGCGGACTACATTCCGGAACTGGCCAAGGTGGATCCGGAAAAATTCGGCATTGCCGTCATCGACCTCAAGGGCAATGTGTTCCGCGCGGGCGATTGCGACGAGCCCTTCTCGATCCAGAGCATTTCCAAGGTCTTCACGCTGACGCTGGCGCTCGGCAAGCATGGCGAGACCACCTGGAACCGGGTGGGACGCGAACCCTCCGGCTCGGCCTTCAATTCCATCGTCCAGCTGGAGCATGAGAACGGCAAGCCGCGCAATCCCTTCATCAATGCCGGCGCGATCGTCGTCAGCGATCTGGTGATGGCCGGCCACACGCCGCGCGAGGCGATCGGCGAGATCGTCCGCTTCGTGCAGTATCTTGCCGACGATGCGACGATCGCCATCGATCCGGCGGTGGCCCGTTCCGAAACGGCGACCGGACACCGCAACCAGGCGCTGGCGCATTTCATGAAATCCT
Source organism: Rhizobium sp. CSW-27 (assembly GCF_018760785.1). Lineage (GTDB taxonomy): Bacteria > Pseudomonadota > Alphaproteobacteria > Rhizobiales > Rhizobiaceae > Neorhizobium. The sequence continues at coordinate 13,565 of NZ_JAHHZO010000026.1, read as the reverse complement.
TCGGCAAGCTGACGCATCCGGTGGATCACGTGCTCGGCGTCTATTTCCACCAGTGCGCGCTGGCGATGAGCTGCGTGCAGCTGGCCCGCGCCGGGCTGTTTCTCGCCGGCAATGGCCGCAATCCGCTCACCGGCCATACCGTCGTTTCCAGCCAGCGGGCGCGGCGCATCAATGCGCTGATGCTGACCTGCGGCCATTATGACGGATCCGGCGATTTTGCCTATCATGTCGGCCTGCCCGGCAAGAGCGGCGTCGGCGGCGGCATCCTGGCGGTGGCGCCGGGCCGCGCCTCGGTTGCCGTGTGGTCGCCGGGGCTGAACCGCAACGGCAACTCGCTGATCGGGTCGCTCGCGCTGGAAATGCTGGCGGCGAAGACCGGCTGGTCGGTGTTCGGCGGGCCGGGCTGAGGGCTTGCGCCCGGAACTGTCGCGATCATCAGTTCCGGTGATCGATCCGCGTCATTTTTTGATTGTTGACTTCCTGAGTTTATGACACATTTGTCGCCTCAGTTCTGTTGGAATGGCGTTTTTCCAGATCAGTTTCCGAAGTCTGTTTTCAAGTCAGATTGCGTGTCTTTCATCCGAAGTCCCTTGGCGGACGCCTTATCATGCGCTTTTGCGGCGCGGACAGATCATCCCCCTTCCCCAGGGAGATGCGGCACGGGAGGTGACGTTTCGGCGTCCCTCCCGAATTCGGATTTTCCGGCCTTCTTCTGATTTTCGCGCGCGTGAGCATGCGTGCCGCAACCATCCGGGCGCTGCGGGCGCCCGGAGATGTCTGCAGCGGCAGGCGTCAGCCCATCCGCTCGGAGGCGTAGGAGCCGGGGCTCGGCGGGAAGACGATGGTGCGGTTGCCGTTGATGAAGGTGCGGTGGTGGATATGGGCATGCACGGCGCGCGCCAGCACCTGCGCTTCCACGTCGCGGCCCATCGACACGTAGTCTTCCGGCGACTGGGCATGCGTCACCCGCACCGTGTCCTGCTCGATGATCGGGCCTTCGTCGAGATCGGCGGTGACGTAATGGGCCGTTGCGCCGATCAGCTTCACGCCGCGCTCATAGGCCTGCTTGTAGGGGTTGGCACCCTTGAAGCTCGGCAGGAAGGAGTGGTGGATGTTGATGATCCGGCCGGACATCTTGCGGCAGAGATCGTCCGAGAGAACCTGCATGTAGCGGGCAAGCACCACCAGCTCGGTGCCGGTCTGCTCCACCAGATCCATCAGCTGGGCCTCCGCCTGCGGCTTGTTCTCCTTCGTCACCTTGATGTGGTGGAAGGGAATGTCGTGGTTGACCACCAGCTTCTGGTAGTCGAAATGGTTGGAGACGACGCCGACGATCTCGATCGGCAGCGCGCCGATGCGCCAGCGATAGAGCAGGTCGTTCAGGCAGTGGCCGAAGCGGGAGACCATCAGCAGCACCTTCATCCGCTCGGCCGCGTCGAAGATGTCGGCCTTCATCGAGAATTTTTCGGCGATCGGCTTGAGGCCGCGGATCAGGCTTTCGCCATCGACGCCTTCCTCGGACAGGAAGGAGATGCGCATGAAGAAGGTCTGCGTGTCGAAATCGTCGAACTGCGAGGAATCGACGATGTTGCAACCCTTTTCCGCCAGATAGCCGGAGAGCGCGGCCACGATGCCGCGGGAGGTCGGGCAGGAAACGGTCAGCACATAGCTCTTCATCGTCGTCACTTTCGTTGGGGCCGGTCGGGTCCGTCGTGTGTCTGGGCCGCGGCGGCGGGCGCCGGCGGGCCTCTTGGCAATAACCGAGATCGGCCAGAGATCAAGCCTCGTTTTGGGCGGGGCCTCGTGTCGCGTCACGGCAGGGGGAGCTTACGGGCAGGGCGGCAAAGCGCCGTTCCGGTTGCGCCCTCGATGCGCCGATCCCCGCCGTTTGCCGCCCTTCCCCACGCAAGCGCGGACTTGATTTCGGTCAAGGCGAGGCCAAGATCCCCCGTTAAGGTTCGTCGCGGGAGGAAGACATGATGAACCGTCAGGACAACACGCAGGACAAGACCATGCTGGAAGACCGCATCAGACGCCCCTCCCTCCTGGACCGGATCGTCACGCCCCGGGAGGCCGCCAACCTCATCGAGGACGGCATGATCATCGGCATGAGCGGTTTTACCCGCGCCGGCGATGCCAAGGCCGTGCCGGTCGCCATGGCGGAACGGGCAAAGACCGACCCGTTCAAGATCACCCTGCTGACCGGCGCCTCGCTCGGTCACGACATCGACCGCATGCTGACGGAAGCCCATGTGCTGGCGCGCCGCATGCCCTTCCAGACCGATCCGACGCTGCGCGCCGCGATCAATCGCGGCGAGGTGATGTTCATCGACCAGCATCTGTCGGAAACGGTGGAACACCTGCGCTCCAACCAGCTCGGGCCGATTGATTACGCTATCATCGAGGCGGCCGCGATCCGTCTGGATGGCGGCATCATTCCCTCCACCTCGATCGGCAATTCGGCAAGCTTTGCCATTCTGGCGAAGAAGCTGATCATCGAGATCAATCTCAGCCAGACGCTGGATCTCGAAGGCCTGCACGACATCTACATTCCGACAAAGCGGCCGACGCGCGAGGCGATCCCGGTGGTGGGCTGCGATACGCGCGCCGGCCTGCCCTATATCCCCGTCGATCCGGAGAGGATCGCCGCCATCGTCATCACGCAGGAGCAGGACAGTTTTTCCACGGTCGAGCCCGCGGATGCCGATACCCGCGCGATTGCCGGCCACCTGATCCGCTTCTTCGAGGAGGAGGTGCGCCTCGGGCGCCTCGATCTGACGCTGAACCCGCTGCAGGCCGGCATCGGCACCATTGCCAATTCGGTGCTTTCCGGCCTTGCCGACGGGCCGTTCCATCACCTGCGCATGTATAGCGAGGTGCTGCAGGACAGCACCTTCGATCTGTTTGATGCCGGCAAGCTGAGCTTTGCCTCCGGCTCGTCGATCACCCTGTCATCGGCCTGCGCCGCGCGCGTCTACGCCGATTTCCGCCGCTACAAGGACCGGCTGGTGCTGCGGCCGCAGGAGATCAGCAACCATCCGGAAGTGATCCGCCGGCTCGGCGTGATCGGCATCAACACGGCGCTGGAAGTGGATATCTACGGCAATATCAACTCCACGCATGTCAACGGCACGCACATGATGAACGGCATCGGCGGCTCCGGCGATTTCGCCCGCAATGCCTATCTCTCCATCTTCGTGACGAAGTCGCTCGCCAAGGGCGGGCGCATCTCCTCGGTCGTGCCGATGGTGCCGCATGTGGACCATACCGAGCACGACGTCGACATCATTGTGACGGAAAACGGCCTGGCGGACCTGCGCGAGCTTGCTCCGCGCGAACGGGCCGAGCGCATCATCGAGCACTGCGCCCATCCGGATTATCGCGAGGCGTTGCGCGACTACTTCCAGCGCGCTTCGGCGCGCGGCGGCCACACGCCGCACCTGCTGGAGGAGGCCTTCTCCTGGCACCTCAATGCCCGCGACCGGGGCGACATGCGCCGCGACGTGGTGAAGGCCGCGGCGGAATAGGCCGCGGCGGAATAGGGCAGGCGATGGAGCCGGCGCGCCTCAGCTCGTCGGCTTCGGCAGGCAGCCGGAATAGAGATCGAGGCTCGCATCGCGCACCTCGGTCTGCACATGCATCAGGCCGAGCACGGTAGGGAACAGGTTGTCGTGCGAGACCGGCTCGGTCTTGCGCTTTTCCATGCAGGCGAGATCGATGCCGGCCTTCGCATCCTTGCCGAGCCACAGCAGGAAGGGAATGTGCGTCTGCTGCTCCGGTGCCACCACCCAGGGGGCGCCGTGCAGGAACAGGCCCTTTTCGCCGAGCGACTCGCCATGGTCCGACATGTAGATCATCGTCGGCGCGACATGGTTCTCCGCAGCTTTCAGCCTGTCGATGATGGTCGCCAGGATGTGGTCGGTATAAAGGATGCTGTTGTCATAGGCGTTGATGATCTCCGGCCGGTGGCATTTGGAGAATTCGGCGCTGCGGCAGTCCGGCTGGAACACCCGGTATTCGTCGGGATAGCGGGCGTAATAGGCCGGTCCATGGCTGCCGAGCTGATGCAGCACCAGCACGCTGTCGCGGGTGACGGAGGAAAGCCAGTTGTCGAGCTGGTCGAGCAGGATGGCGTCCTTGCATTCGCCGTTTTCGCAGAAGCGGCTGTCGGTGGAGCGGTAGAGTTCCTTGTAGGGAATGCGCGCGGCCACCCCCTTGCTGCCGGTATTGTTGTCCCACCATTCGGCGCGGATGCCGGCATGCACCAGCACATCCATCAGATTCTGCCGTTCCAGCGCGCCCATGTGGCTGTAATCGTCATGGCCGAGGCCGGAAAACATGCAGGGCACGGAAATGGCGGTGGCCGTGCCACAGCTCTGCGCCTTGTCGAAATAGAAGATGTCGCGCCTGGAAAGCTCCGGATTGGTCGGCCGCTCGTAGCCGCCGAGCGAGAAGGAGGAGGCGCGCGCCGTCTCGCCCACCACGATGATGGTGACGCGCGGCTTGCGCTGCGCCGCCGCGGCAGCGTCGGCCACCCTGGCATCCGTGCCATAGGGCTGCACGGTGACGCCGCGCTCCTGCCTGAGCTTCTGCAGGTAGGCGACGGCATTGGCGATCGGCATCACCGGGTTCAGCGTGGCGAACCATTCGCGGTTCTGGCGAATGGTGAAGGCATAGGTGCCGGCATGCGAAAGACCGGCGCCGGCAAACACCAGAAGCGCCGGCAGGATCACCGCAAGGTTCATCGCCAGCTTCTTCGGAAAGCTGTGGTGCCGGATCCGGACCCAGCCAATCAGCAGCGCGGGCAGCAGCGCATAGGCGCCCATGTGGATGACGAAGCCGGGGGTGAGGAGATGGCCGGCCTCTGCCGAGGTGGTTTCGGCCGCGTTGCGGATCATGTCGGAATCGATGATGACGCCGAACTGGTCCATGAACCAGGAGGCCGCCGCCGCCGTGACGACGAGCAGGATCAGCAGCGGCTTCATGATGTATTTCACCGAGAAGCTGACGAACAGCGCGATGAAGCCCGCCGCCAGCGAAACGACGAGGCCCAGGAGCGCCATCTTCTGCCCGGCCAGCACCGTCAGCGACTGGGCCCAGAAGCTGCGATTGAGCAGCACGAGAACATAGAGCGCGACGATGATGCTCAGCGTCACGCTGCCAAGGCGCGGGCGCCCGGCCGGGAAGACATGGAAATTCAAGGCATTCGACCCTTTAGCTGCGGCACGTTCTGGCGGTGCCCTGCATGCGACCTCCGCTGGTGCTCCAGAAAGCTGACACGAGCCTGAACGCCTCCTGCATCCGCCACAGGTGAGGTGGGGCCGATCCGGCTCGTTTCGCCGCATGACCAGCAAAAGACGGCAAACTGTTGTTCGCCACCCGGCTGTTCCCATGCTGTTTTCTGAAGTTCCTCCGCTTTCTCTGGTAAACTTCGCTTGATGAGCTGTAAAGCGGGCAGTAAACAACGGCTAATTACATGCGCGTTGCATGATGCACGTGGCGGATGCCGGGTTGCGGGCGGCAGGGGATCGGCCCTTTCACCGTGCAGCGGTCAGGGTGGCCCGCAAGGCCGGTCGGCGAGGAGGCCGGCCGCTGCGGCACGCCGGAAAAATCGAGCGGGCGCCATCTTCCCCCTCGACAGGCGGATCTTTCGCCGCTAGACGTAACGATATTACATTACAAACCGTCGGACACCATGCCCATTCCCGCCCTGCCACCCGATCTCTTGCGCTTGACGTTGCCGCGTCCGCCGGATTAACTCCATCGCGATGGTTCTCCCATGTCGGTCGCGGCCTGGGGGATTAATAGGGAACACGGTGCGTCCTTCCGCGGAAGGATCAAGGCCGTGGCTGCCCCCGCAACTGTAAGCGGTTGCCGATCATCCCAGTGATGCCCGAGGGCATCATGCCACTGCGCCTGAGCCGCGCGGGAAGGCAGATGAGAGGCGCTGAACCGCGAGCCAGGAGACCTGCCATCGATCATGTCCAACGTCACGGGCGGGGATGCCCGGAACAGGAGCCGAAGATGACTGACCCCTGCCGAGGCGCAAGCCTCGAACCTTGTCGCGCATTCCCCGGACTGCCCTTGCCTTCCTGTCGGCGCGCTGGCTGATGCTGCCTTGCGCCGATTGCCTTTGTCTGCCCCTTGCGGGCTTTTTCCGGGATTTTTCGAGACCATGACCACTTCCTTCGCGCCCCGCCCGCGCTCGATCCTTCGCGGCCTTTCCCTTGCTGCCGGCCTCTCCGCCGGGCTGCTTTCGGCCGCTTCCGCCTTCGCCGCCTCGACCAGCTATCCGCTGACGCTTCAGAACTGCGGCCATGCCGTCACCTTCAACAAGGCGCCGCAGCGCGCCGTGGCGCTTGGCCAGAACAGCGCCGAAATCCTCTACATGCTCGGCCTTGGCGAGCGCGTGGTCGGCACCGCCGTCTGGGTGGGGCCGGTGCTGAAGCCCTATGAAGAGGTGAATGCGAAGGTGCCGCGGCTGGCCGACAACGATCCGAGCTTCGAGCGGGTGATCGCCACGCGTCCGGATCTGGTCGCCGTGCAGTATCAATGGCATGTCGGGCCGAAGGGCACGGTCGGCACGGTTGCGCAGTTCCAGGATCTCGGCGTGCCGGTCTACACTTCGCCGGCCGATTGCACCGGCAAGGACAATTCCGGCGGCGGCGACGGCGTGCGCGTCGAGGCCTTCAGCATGGATCTCGTCTACCAGGAGATCCGCGAGCTTGCCGCCATCTTCGACGTGCAGGATCGCGGCGAGGCGGTGGTGGCGGACCTGAAGGCGCGCGAGGCGGCGGCCCGCGCCAAGGTTGCCGCGGCCGGCCAGGGGCTTTCCGCCGTCTTCTGGTTCTCCAGCGCCAAGCTTGCCACCGATCCCTTCGTCGCCGGCCGCAACGGCGCGCCGGGCTACATCATGCGGGCGCTCGGGATCCGCAACGTGATCGACAGCGACGAGGAATGGCCGACGGTCGGCTGGGAAACCATTGCCCGCGCCAATCCGACCCTGATCGTGGCCGCCAGCATGGATCGCCGCCGCTTTCCGGCCGATGACATCGCCGTCAAGCGCGACTTCCTGAAGACCGATCCGGTGACCAGCCTGATGCCGGCGGTGCGCGAGGGCCATGTGGTGGAACTGGACGCCCAGACGATGAACCCGACCGTGCGCACCATCGACGGCATCGAGGCGCTGGCCGACGGCATTGCCCATGCGGGCCTTGCCCGGTGACGGCGAGGCGCCTGTCGACACGCGCCTCCTTGACGCTGGCTGCGGTGGCCCTTCTGGCCGCCGCCCTCTGGCTGGGGGCGGCGATCGGCGAGACGGCGATCCCGCTCGACGTGGTGGCGAAGACGGTGGCGAACCGGCTGTTCAACGCCGCCTATCCGCTCGATCCCATCGATGAAGGCATCGTCTGGAGCTACCGGCTGAGCCGGGTGGTGGTGGCTGCCTGCTGTGGTGCGGCGCTTTCGCTGTCGGGCGTGGTGCTGCAGTCGCTGCTGCGCAATCCGCTGGCGGACCCTTACGTGCTCGGCATTTCGGCCGGCGCCTCCACGGGCGCCGTATCGGTCGCGATCCTCGGCATCGGCGGCGGGCTGGTGGGCCTGCCGCTCGGCGCCTTTGCCGGCGCGCTGGTTGCCTTCGGCCTTGTCAGCCTGCTGGCCTGGCGGGCGGGAAGCGGCGCGGCGGCGATCATTCTGGCGGGCGTCGCCGGCTCGCAGCTGTTTCATGCGCTGACCGCCTTCGTGGTGACCAAGGCTGCCAATGCGGAACAGGCGCGCGGCATCATGTTCTGGCTGCTCGGCAATCTTTCCGGCGTGCGCTGGCCGGATGTGACGCTGGCGCTGCCGGCGGCGCTGCTTGGGCTGGCGCTCTGTCTGTCGCAGGCCCGCGCGCTGGATGCCTTCGCCTTCGGCCGCGATTCCGCAGCCTCGCTCGGCATTGCGGTGCGCCGCACCTATGTGCTGCTGATCGGCGCCACCGCCATGATGACGGCGGTGATGGTGGCGCTGGTCGGCTCGATCGGTTTCGTCGGCCTCGTCATTCCGCATGCCACCCGCATGCTGGTCGGCGTGCGCCATGGCGTGCTGCTGCCGGCGTCTGCCATCATCGGTGCCGTCTTCATGATTCTTGCCGATATTCTCTCGCGCATCATCGTGCAGGGCCAGGTGCTGCCGATCGGCGTGGTGACCGCCCTGTTCGGGGCGCCGGCCTTCGCCGTTATCATGAGCCAGAGGAGGACGCGGCTGTGAGGCTTGCGGCACGCAGGGTGAGCTGGTCCGTCGGCCCCGCCACCATCGTCGACGATGTATCGCTCTCGATCGAACCCGGCGAATTTCTCGGCATCATCGGCCCGAACGGCTCGGGCAAGACCAGCCTGATCGCCATGCTGGCGGGCTTACGCCGCCCGCGCCGCGGCTGCGTGGAACTGGACGGGGCGCCGCTCTCTGCCCTGTCGCGCCGCCATCTCGCGCAGAAGCTGGCGCTGGTGGAGCAGCAGGCCGAGACGGCCGAGCGGATGAGCGCGCGCCAGGCCGTCGAGCTGGGTCGCACGCCCTATCTCGGGCTTGGCCAGCCCTGGTCCGAACGCGATGACGCGATCGTCGAGCGCGCGCTGGCGCAGGTGGACATGACGCATCTGGCCGCCCGCAGCTGGCATACGCTCTCCGGCGGCGAACGCCAGCGGCTGCACATTGCCCGGGCGCTGGCGCAGGAGCCGCGCCTTCTGCTGCTGGACGAGCCGACCAACCATCTCGACATCCGCCACCAGATCGGCATTCTCGATCTCGTGCGCCGGCTGGACCTGACGGTGATTGCCGCGCTGCACGACCTCAACCACGCCGCCCTGTTCTGCGACCGCATCGCCGTGATGCAGGCCGGGCGGCTGGTGGCGCTCGGAACGCCCGCCGACGTGCTGACCGAGGGGCTGATTGCCGAGGTGTTCGGGGTGGAGGCCGCGGTGGAACGGCAGGAAAACGGCACCTGCCACATCCGCTTTCACGCCACGACCGGCGCCTTTTCCGGCTGACGGGCGCCCGCTCAGAGCCGCGTCAGGTCCGTCGGGCGGTTCTGCATCAGCGCCTCCATCGAGAAGAAGCCGGTGACGGTGGAAAAATCGAAGCCGGTGATCAGCTTCTGGTAGAAGGCGTCATAGCCGCGCATGCCGCGCGTCACCACCTTCAGAAGATAGTCCCAGTCGCCGCCGATCCGGTAGAAATCCACCACTTCCGGCAGTTTCTCCACATGCAGGCGAAAGCTTTCCGCCCATTCGCGCGAATGGTGGCGGGTGCGGATCATCACGAAGACCGTGAGATCGAGCCCCAGCGCCGGCAGGTCGACGGCCGCCTGCGAGCCGCGGATCACGCCCGCCTCCTGCAGTCGTTGCAGCCTGCGCCAGCAGGCATTCTGCGAAAGGCCCACCTGTTCGGCCAGTTCACGCTGCGACAGCGAACCGTCGCGCTGCAGGAATGTCAGGATGCGTCGATCAATGGCATCGATCTTGATCTCTTCTTCGTTCATTTGACCCATCATTTGCTCAATTTACGCAAAGATAGGAGATGAAACCCCACACCCGCAATGCCTATGCTGCCCCACCATTCAAAAAAGGGGATCATCGGCATGGCCATGGCTGAGGGGCAGACGACGGAGCTTCTGGCGGAATTTCGCGCAAGCCTGCAGCGCGACGACATCCTGGCGCATCTGCGCGCCGGGCTGATCGGCCAGGATGCGGTGGTGCGCGGTCCCTTCGGCGACAAGCCGCTGGTCTATGCCGATTACGTGGCCTCCGGCCGGGCGCTGATGCCGGTGGAGGAATTCGTGCTGACGCGGGTGCTGCCCTATTATGCCAACAGCCACACCGAAGCCTCCTGGTGCGGGGGCATGATGACGCGGATGCGGCGCGAGGCCCGCGCGGCGATTGCCCGTCTTTGCGGCGCCGATGCGGCCCATGCGGTGATCTTTGCCGGTTCGGGCGCCACCGCCGGCATCAACCGTCTTGTTGCGCTGTTCGGCGCGGCGAAAAAATCCACCCGCGTCGTGATCGGCCCCTATGAGCATCATTCGAACATTCTGCCCTGGCGCGAGGCCGGCGCCGACATCATCGAACTGCCGGAAGGTCCGGAAGGCGGCCCCGACCGCACGGTGCTCGTTGAAACGCTGGCAGGGTCTCACGGCTTCGATCAGGTGATCTGTTCCTTCTCCGCCGCCTCCAACGTGACCGGCATCGTCACCGACGTGGCGGCCGTCACCCGGCTGGTGAAACAGGCCGGTGCGCGGATGATCTGGGACTATGCCGGTGGCGGCCCCTATCTGCCGATCGCCATGGCGCCGGCACCCGATGCGGCCATCGATGCGATCGTGGTATCGCCGCACAAGTTCATCGGCGGCCCCGGCGCATCTGGCATCCTCATCGTGCGCCGCGATGCCGTCGAGACCGCGACCCCCAGCTGGAGCGGCGGCGGCACGGTGAAGTTCGTGTCCTCCACCGGCCATGACTATGCCGACAGCCTGGAGGCGCGCGAGGAGGCCGGCACGCCGAACGTGGTGGGCGATATCCGCGCAGCCCTTGCCTTCCTCGTCAAGGATGCGATCGGCGAGCACCGCATGGCGGAGCGCAACGCCGCACTGACCGCCGCGGCCTTCGCCGCCTGGCAGGATCACCCCGACCTGCAGCTGCTCGGGCCGCGTGAGACCACCCGCCTGCCGATCTTCTCCTTCCGGGTGCGCGATGGCGAGGGTGGCTTCGTGCACCAGCAGCTAGTGACGCGCATGCTGAGCGACCGTTTCGGCATTCAGGCCCGTGGCGGCTGCGCCTGCGCCGGCCCTTACGTGCACCGTCTGCTGGCGATCGACGAAGCTCAATCCGCCCGCCTGCGTGCCGCCATCCTCTCCGGCGACGAAATGGCCAAGCCCGGTTTCACCCGCCTGAACTTTTCCGTGCTGCTGACGCCGGAAAAGGCGGATTTCATCCTGAACAGCGTGGCCCGGCTTGCCACCGACGCCGGAAAGTTCCGCGCCGCCTATGGCTTCGATCCGGCACGGGCGATCTTCTTTCCGCAGGCGGCGTGAGGGGAGGGACCTTTTGCCTGCGCCTGTTTCCTGTTGAAAAAAGCCGGCATGCATGATTGGATATCAGTGTAAGTCTGCTGTGACGCGATGCGGGGCGCAAGCATGGTTTCCGGATCTTTTTAATTCCACGTATTTTCATCCGGATCCGTGATGGCGGCCGAACTATTTGTGCAAAACTGCCGGCATCTCTTTTTCCTTCGTCTGTTTAGAAAATGTTTTGGAATGCCGCGTTGCATGGTGTTGCAGACAAAGTGTTCGCCTGATGTTTATTGCGGCTGACGCGGCTGTCGGCTGATTGCCTGGGGAGGGGGCGCGCCGATACCATGACACGCGCGATATGTATCCGATGCGGAGATCGGAAGCATGGCTGCTGGACCCGGTGTGCCGCCTGCGGGCACGTCCCGCACGGCGAGACGGAGCTGGCGGATTCGCTTTGCCTGTCGGATCAGATGCTGGATGACGACGAAGATCTTGACGCCGTGGCGGAGTATATCAGGGACAACGGGATGGTCCCGGTCTTTCCTGCAGCGTTCCAGCACGCCCTGGCAGCCGTCAGAAAGGCAAGGACCAGTCTGACGAGACGAGGCCTGCTGCCGGACAATCCGGACACGTTCGTGAGTCTCATACCGCGCAAGGACATCAAGGCGTGAGGTGATCGGGCCCGGAGGCGCGGACAGCCACGCGCTTGCGGCCGGTCGCATGATGCACGTCACAGGTCTCGGCCCTTTCAATGCCGGGATGCGGTGGCGAAGCCGGTTCATGCATTTGGAACAGTCATCAGGGGGATGAGTTGCGTTTCAGGTCAGTCAGTTTTCGAGGGGCGGCGCTTGCAGTCGTTGCGTCCCTGCTCGCCCCGGCCTCGCTTCGGGCCGAAAGCATCTGCGGCCCCGGCAAGGAACTGGCGCCGAATGCATGGGCCTGTATTCCCAAGCAAAATCGGCCCCGAGCCAGTTCGAACGGTGGCTCCTCCAACAATGCCGCGGCCATGGTCGGCGTTGCCGCGGGTCTTCTCGGCATCGTCGGCGCGCTGGCGGGGCAAATGACCGCCACGGACAATGTCGGACGCGCCGACCTCGATCTCAACGAAGCGGGAAATGCCAGCCGCGCGATGAACAGAAGCGGCTTCCGGAACATGCTGCAGGGCAATTTCCGGCGGGCCGCCACAGCGTTCAAAATGGCGGCCGAGAGTGCGCGCAAGGCGCAGAACTGGAAGGAGGCCGACGAGAACGACAAGAACTGGGCGATCGCGGTGGCCCACGAGCACCTGCAGACGGCGGTCAGGGCCGAGACCGATGGCGACGTCGCGGCAGCCAGCAAGGCCTATCATCAGGCGATCGTTGCGGCCGGAACCGTGGGCGATCAGCGCCTGGTCAAGGAATTGCAGAGCCATCACGACAAGCTCGCCCGTCAGGCCGGCAAGTCCGGCAAGGGCAAGGACGTCATCCCGACCGATTCATATTGCGCGACCGTCAACGGCGTCATGCGCTGCCAGTAAGGACCCTTCTCATGACTATTCTGGACGCACGCCCCGCCGGGCTGTCTCTCCTGATCCTGCTGGGGGCAGCCTGCGGCAGCGCCCGGGCCGAGCCCGTCGGCTTCACCAGTCTGACGATCACCAATCTGTCGCAGGACTATACCTATTACTCGGCGGGAAATCCGAATGTCGGAGCGACCCGCACCAGCGACCGGAGCCGGAACCTGACCATCGGTTTCCAGGTCTTCGAGCGGGGAACGCTGATCACCACCAGCACCTTCCTGTCGGAATCCTGCAAGCGTGACGGCACGTTCCAGAGCCCGAGCTTTGCCTACAAGATTGGAGGAAATCAGAACGAATCCTTCAATTGCACGATCCGGGACGAGTTTTCGCGCGGCAGCTTCTCGACCCGTGTGACGGGGACGGGGCGTTTTGAAGGGGGGACCCTCGAATTGTCGGGCAAGGTGATCCAGCAGGGCACCTCCACGATGCATATGGCGCCCGATTACCCCAAAAGCTATACGGTTTCCAACGAGCAGACCGTAGTGGTGGTCATCTCGGGGAAAAAATGCACCGTGAAGACATTCCGTCTCAATGCACGCAAGACGGAAACAAGTCCCGAAACCTCGCAGCATTATGCCGGGCGAAACGAAATGACGGTCACCTATCACGTGACGCCCAGCACAAAGTGCACCTTCTATTGATGCTGTTCCGGGCCTGACCGGCCGTATCGAGCGAGCGCAGCTTCATCATGTCATCTATCATCGATTGTCTCCCTCAGGTTGCTGATAAGCAACCCGGCTTCTCTCGGACAACACCGATGGCTGTGAAACCCGATCACATCCCGCCCGGAGACACGATCTTGTAGGGTCTCCGGCGGATGTTATTATGGTGGTAGACGACCTAGGTTCTGTTGACAAAGTGTGGTAGCCATATTTTTGCGGCAGCCAGGGCGAGGAATGCTGAGAAGGATTTTCGGGTCTTGTCGTATCGTGTCGCAACGCGACGGAACTGCTTGAGGCGGTTGAA
>NZ_JAHHZO010000025.1 GCF_018760785.1 Rhizobium sp. CSW-27 | reverse complement strand
CAGAGCGCACCGTAACTGGCCTTTGGGACAGGATCGGGAAACTGATTGACCTCGTCGAGCCACAAGAGGCTCGCAACTTCTTCACATCATGTGGTTACGATCCAGCATGAAAGGGAAACGCTCTAGTCGTGCAGGCGAAGGCCGAGCGCCCGGTAGGCGCGGTCTGAGCGAACGGTCCGATCGGAAAAGGGCGGATTGCCAATGGCGAGATCGTAGATCGGCGCCAGATCGGTGCGCGCGAAGTCGCCATTGATGATGCGCGCCTTCGGCTGCAGTAGGCCGACGATACGGGCCGTGACCGGATCGAGCTCGATCCCGGTGACGTAGGCCGCGTCGCGATATTGCTCCGGCATCAGCGCCGGAAACAGGCCTGTGCCAATGCCCGGCTCCAGCACCCGGCCGCCGCGCCAACCAAGCCTCTGGATGCCTGCCCACATCGCCCGGATGATGAACTCCGGCGTGTAATGCGCATACTGCGTGCAGCGAGCAAGTGAGGCATAGTCCGCTTCGGACACTGCGGTCTCTAGCGAGGAACCTAGACTGTCCCAGCCGTTGCGGAAATCGACCTCGCCCGGCCTACGGAACATACCATTGGCCAACTCACTGGCGCCGAAGCCAGTGAAGCGAATGAGCTGCGCCTGCTCTTTGGGCGTCGCGGGCCGGTTCTGCCTGGCGATGCCGTCGGCAACGAGGATTGCCGCGACATTGGCACGGGCGCGATCCTTCCAGCTGGCGCCCAACGCGCGGTCGCCGTCAAGATAGAAGTTTGCCCGAGACCCCGCTCGCCGAACAGGTGCGGCAATGACGGGGAGGGCAGGGGCTGGTGCGGGCGGAGTAGGATCCGGGTCGTCATCATTGGCAGCATCCGGAGAGAAACCGCCGAACGCGGTTACACCAAGCCCAAGGCCGGAGGACAGGGCAGAGCTGCCGAACATGCCGAGAGTGAAGGGATCGTTGCTCATAGGAAAGGCTCCTTTGGTATGGGAACGAGCGCTGTCGTTCGGTCGGACACCCAACCGGTTGCCGCGCAGATTTTGCGAAAGTGAGATCTGGCTCAGGCGGCCAGGGGTGCAGGGAGGTGGCGCAGATGCACCGGCAGTTTGGCGGCGATTTCGTCGTCGCTGAGCGTATCGAGCAGCTTCAGGAAAGTGCCTTCCTTGCCGCCATAAAGCATGACCGTGCGATGGCCCTGCATCGGCTTCGGCCAACGGGGGCCGGCATAACCACGATAGTCGTCTGCCGTGGTGCTCCAGATATGCTCGAGCCGTTCCTCTCGGCTCATCGCCCGAACTGGCCGGGTTTCGCGGTCAAGGATCGCCGAGCGCATCGCCTCGACCGAGTTAGGATTGGAAAGGTCGCAGTAGGTGTGGAAATAGCGGATGGTGTCATCGATCCAGATCGCGTAGAAGACCGAGGTTACGAAACCGGTCATGAACTCGCGCATTGCGAAGATCGGCCCACGCATCCAGAGCGGCGTCAGAATGTCGAGCATGTAGGTGTAGGAGGCCTCGTCGATCTCGAACCACTCGCCGGCATAGGTGGCTGACTGATCACCATCGAATCGATCTGGGCGCTTGGCGTGCCGGTCGAACATCCGGAACATGTCGGTGCGTTTGGCAACACCTTGAAACACTTTGCGGGGAAGGGATATCGAGGTCATTGGCTTGATCCTTTCGGGGTTTGGGGACCGAAGGCAGCACTGTCGTTTCGACCTCGCTATCCTCTTCAGTCCTTCATGACCCCTCCCGATCGGCCGGCCTCGTGTCCGGCCAGGTCAAGGGCCGGCGCATGCCGGGCGAAGCCTCCCTTGATGCGGTCGGCGCGCATGCGGCAGGCCTTTTCCTATTCTCCGTCCTTTTTTCTCGCTTTTCCTTTTCCCTGTGCTGAAGAACTTCGTTCCAATCGTCCGCCGAAGGTCGAAGGCGCTGCCAATTGCAGCCAGCACTCTCGGCGATGTTACGCAGTCGTTCCGCATAGGCTTCCCCTTGGGAATTAGCGTCGGTGGCGGCGACTAGATTGACCCCTGGGAAAGCGGCCAGCACAGAAAGGGCGGCATCGGTTGCCGGAGACCACCCGCCGCCGGTGCTGAGATAAAGTGTTTCCTCGCGCGGCCCCTCGATGGCGGCAAGGCTCATCGCATCGATCGCGGCCTCAGTGACGCAGAGACGGGGAGCGTCGCTCGGACCCAAACGGAAGAGCACCTTCGCGCCCCCAGTGGAGAATCCGCGCCATTCGGGACCGCGCTCTTCCCAGCCGACCACTCGGCCGCGGCCATCGATATGCACCGCCCACATGCTGCCAAAAGGTCCTTCCCGCAGGATGTCCTCCCGGATGGCGTGCCTGACGATGGCAGGGGGGACCGAGCGCTCCCAACAAAGATAGCGCCATGTTTCGGAGCCGGGCGACGGCGTACGCCGGCTTCGCCAACGGTCAGCAATGGCCTCGTCTGACACTGCAGACCGCGACGGACGCCATTCCGGCCGGGAAAGCTGAAACCCGACCAGCGCTGCGACAGCGTCGACGGCGGCAGGAAACGTGGCCCTTTCCAGAAACATCTCAAGGCCAAAGACGTCGCCCTTCTCGTCACCCAGCGGATCGAACCAGCCTCTTCCGTCATGGGTCACGATAATGATGTTGCCGCCATGCCGGTATTTGACGGCGCGGCGGCTGCTTTCCTTCAGATCGATTTCGTAGCCAGCCCGTTCCAGCACGGCCTCGCAATTGACCCTGGCGCGCAGCGCCTCTAATTCTTCTCGTTTCATGTTTTCTTCGGCCGCACAGCGACCGTCCCTTCATTTTCCCGCAATCTGCGGGCCACCTTAGTCCCGCCGCGAAGAGCGGAGGGGGCAAGGGCGCAGCACGCAACTGACAAAAGTTGCAGCAAGCGCTGCGGCGAAGCTTCCCTTGCGGCCGACAGGTCGCCAGCGGCACGAACAGGCGGGTCTCAATGAGACCCGCGGGGGAAATACTCGTGCACGATCTCAAGATCGTCTTCGTCATCGAGTTCGTCGGACGGAAGGACGCCGAATTCGTCGCCGGATTTGAACAGGGTGATCGGAACCATCAGGTTGTTGCAGAGGTGGAAGGCGTGAGACTGGGCGAGGGAAAGATCGTGTGCCATGTTCAGGTGCTCCATCGGAAGCGGGCCAATTCCCGCTGATGGCTCCTCGAAGGAACAGGGACGGTCGCGATCACCGCAAAGGCGCAGACGAAGCGGCGGCAGCTTGCTAGCCGACCCTTTACGGGTTGATCGACGGAGATCCGGGCCTGGTCCAGGACGCCATCACAAGAAGCGGGATTGGAGTGCTTCTAGTGCTGCAATCTGACAGCGCACGGTTTTCGGTCCGCAGGTTCAGCTGGCTGCTGTCCGGCGGATGACCTAGATGATAGCACCCTACATCAAAACAGAAACATAATTAATTTATTTCAATACCTTAGACAAAGTGTCATAGTCATAATTATGGAACTAAGCCTGATACAGAACGGTCGCCTCTAAAATCGAGCGATTGTACCGTAAAGTTAACGTATCCTTCATGAGGTTAACTACCGCTGAGAAGTCGCATTAAGTCGGTCTCATAGATTGGACGCTCCAAGTCTATCTGAGCGACGTTTAAAGAACTGACCTGCAGTTGTATTAGCACGGCGGACGACCTGGACAGATTTTGTTTCGGCTAGCCACTTTGACTGGCTTTTCCGCAAGTCCCCGGCGCTGCACCCGTAGCGGCACGACCCCTCTTTGTCCCATGAAACACTTGCCTCAGTCATATGGCAGGGTGCCGACGCGTTCCGTTCGACTTACCCGAAGCGATACGAGCCGGGCAACCATCTATCTGGCGTGTTAGACCATGCCGAAATCCTTAAGACGCTTACCCTTTTGATTCGCGACGACGCTTCGATCACTGCCTCATTATCGCCGGCGTTTTCTGGCCGAGATAGCGATGCAGAATTTAGAGCACCAATTTGTAAGCAGGTACCATGATGCAGACCCCAGTTCCGCAGTTCAAGCTGACGATCCATAACGTTGCAATCGACAGGACGGGGCAACCAGCGGCATTAACCGTTCAATATGAAGGACTTGATAGTTCCTCATCCATTACTCGCCCCGTCGAGGGTCTCGGTATTCCAGACCTAGTGAAGTGCTGCGAGATCATTGCGAATCAGATCTTCCACCAGGAATTTCATCTCAATAATGTGGTAGAAATGAATTTCTCCCTGCAAGATGAACGTGGTCTCTCTCTTTGGCACACTAAGCCGACCTTGTACATGCAATGCCCACTCACGATGTCAATGAAGTGGTCGTGTATCCATTTGAGTAAAACCTACAAGACGATGACAACGCTCGGCCTCGTTGAACTTCCCCCCAACCTGGCGCTGGATGGCAATCAGATTGACCTCAATCGAACAGCTCGGGTGATCATGGACTCAGTGGCGAACGGCGTAGAATTCATGGGCAATTTGATGCTCATGAGAAACACTATAGACCACGACGCAGCCAAAAATGGATCACCCGTTTTGCCGCAGAGAGCTACTGGATAGTGCGCAAGCACCAGCGCAGAGCTCCAGCTGCATCACCTATTCGCCGAGCATGCCTCCAGGAATTGCACGAACGTCTTGGTCAGCGGACGATCCATCCAGTCTTCGGATGTGGCAATCTGAAACTTGGCCTTGTAGGAGAAAAGATCCGGTCTGATTGGCCGAATTCGTCCGGCTTTCTGAAAGCTGTCTGCATAATGGTCGGGCAGGTAGCCCAAATAGTTACCGGAGAGGATGAGAAACGCCTCTGCTTCCATATTCGAGACAGTGGCATGTGGATTGGAGATCGCGAAGATCTTGATATCGCGCGCGGCCCAGTAACTACGGCCGATGATGCGGTGGACCCTGACCACATCAATGGTGATTTCATCGTCGGGAACATCAAAAAGAGGGTGCCCGCGCCCGCAATAGAAGTTCTGCAACTCGTCATAAAGGTCGATGTAACTCAATCCGAGGGCCATCCTCGGAAAGCTGCCGATGCCGAGGTCGAGTTTGCGCGCCACGATATCACGAAGCAACTCCCCCGGTGGCCGTGTTTCGAGCACAAGACTGACGGAAGGCGCGGCATCGACAAGCTTGCCAACCGCCTCGGCCAGTGCTGAACGGGAATCGGAGATGATGTTGTCCACCATTCCGACCGTCAGCGTTCCGGCGAGATTGGATCGCAGACCGGATACCTTCCGGCCGAATTGATCGAGAGACCCGAAAAGCCGCTGACATTCCTCGAAGACGAGGCGTCCATGCTCCGTGAGGATGAAGCCTCTGCGCCCCCGTTTGCAGAGGCTGACACCCAGGCGCTGCTCAAGGGCAGTGATCTTCTCCGAAATGGTCGACAGGGACAGGTTCAGATCAGATTGTGCAGCCGAAAGTCCACCGGCCTCCACCACACGCATGAAGATCCGCATCAAACGGATATCAACGTTATCTACGGAGAAGGACTGACGAGGATTGCCGTCAAATTTCCGCAAATCGTGGTCTCCGTAACGCGCATCGAGCTTGTCCGCGCCATCGGAAGTGTAGCTCATGCTTTAGGAATTCATCACAAAACGGTATAGACGCGGATGGTCACTTCATCCAGGGAAAACCGGCACGTCGAAATGAAAAGCCTGTCTGCGAGCCAGCTGTGAGGGCCATCCGGAGCATCGAAGACAGGAGCGGCCCGGAAATAGACCTCTTCATCTGCAACGGGATCGCCACGATCCATTCGGTCGATGGCATCCTTGTTCGCTATGAAAAGGCCCTTGTTCTTGACGTAAACACAGGTGCCGTCGATGTTCTGGATCACATAATGCGCCTCGATGACCGTGACGCCGTCGGCGCGGACCAACGCATAGTCCGCGCCGCCGGGGAGGATCCGGCCCTCAAACTTTGGGCCGGAAACACTGCCATCGATAATCCGGAATACCATCCTCGAGCCGTTGCGACCGGCGCCGAAGTCCAGAGGTTTGGAGACCTTCGCGCGGATTTCGAAGGCAAATTCCGAATTGATTGCGTCAGCCATCTCTCACTCAAGCCTGGTAGGTGATGTGGCCGGCGCAGATCGTGTAGGCGGGCGCGACGGTCTCGATCGCCTCTGGATCGACTGCATCCAGCACGGTGTCCCAGACCACGATGTCGGCAGCGAAGCCCGGCTTCAACTGCCCTTTCCAGTTTTCGGCAAACTCGGCAAAGGCAGCCCTCGTCGTGTAGGCGTCCAGCGCTTCCATGAGTGTCTGCCGGTTATCAGGCAGATCGTCTGCCCAGCGCTGACGCGTCATCGCGGAATGCATCGACCGCATGGGCGAGACGGGTGAAACCGGCCAGTCGGACGAGAAGATGAGATCAACGCCCGCAGTCCTGATCGCACGCCAGGCATAGGCACGCTCCCAGTTGCTGCGGCCAATGCGCGTCAATGTCGGCTCTAGGGGCAGCCCCATCTGGCCGGGTGGATGTGGAGGTTGCATGGATGCGATGATCCGCATATCCGCCATACGCTGAATATCGATGTCGCGGACGACTTCAATGTGCTCGATGCGATGACGGCTGTCGCGGGCGCCATTGGCGATCCTCGCCGCAACATAACCATCAATGACGCTGGCCACTGCTCCATCTCCGATCGAGTGGACGGCAATCTGCAGGCCACGCTTGTCGGCCTCTGTGCAGATGCGATTGAAAGTGTCCTGGTCGAAGCGCGGCTCGCCCTTCCAGCCCGGACGATCGGCATAATCGTCGTACATCAGCGCCGTGTGGGAATCGAGAACACCGTCCATGAACACCTTGACGGTACCCGAGTTCAGCCACTCACCGTTAAAATCGGCGCGCATCTGGGCGGCCTTGTCCATCTGCTCGATGATATCGCCGCTGACGTAATGCAAGGGCACACGCCCGCGGCAAATGAGATTGCCTTCCGCCTGAATTTCGGACAGCAGTTCGAGCTGGTAGCGATTGCCATCCATGTTCTGGAAGCTAGTGATGCCATGGCTGGCCAGATGATGAAGACCACGCTTGATCAGTTCCCGATCAAAGGCGCGATCGGCAGCGGTCGGCGCAACCTCGGGCTCATCGCCCGTGCTGAGACCGAGGCGATCACGACCGGCGCTGGCGCTGAGCGCCATGACGTCGTCGAATGCGTAGTGTTCACGCAACTCACCATTCGCCAGACCGTCCTCGCCCATGACGATCTCGTTGCCTGATGGCAGCTGGCGGCCTTCCAGAATGCCGGCCTTGGTCAGGGCGATTGTGTTCGCCCATACCGTATGATGATCCGGCGACATCAGCGCTAACGGCCGGTCGGCCAGGATGGAATCGAGAATATGACGATCGAGACCGCGATCATCGCCGAGAATGGTGTAGTCGGCCGTATTCGCAATCAGTAGCGGATCATTCGGCTTCGAGGCAGCATAGGCCTGGACGGCAGCTTTCAGGGCTTCGTAGCCCTTGACGTTGTAAAGCGACAGCTGGTCGAGTTCGGCCGAACCACCGAAGATATGGATATGGCTTTCGTTGATGCCGGGCGTCACCGTCTTGCCCTGGGCATCGATCACCCTCGTCTCCGAACCTCGATAGGCGGCGATATCGTCATAGCTGCCAACGGCCAGGATGCGGCCACCGGCCACCGCGATAGCATCGGCCTGCGGCTGGTGTGCGTTCATGGTGATGACGCGGCCATTCGTAATGATCAGGTCGGCACTTTTTGCCATGGGTGTTCCTCCAGAGATGCAGCGTGGAAGTGCGATCGAACCGCCTTCCTGTTTTGATTATTCGACGGTCAGGTAGTATTTCCGGCAGGTTTCCAGCACCTCGAACCGGCCGCTGAAACCCTTCTGCATGGCATAGGTATCACCTGCCCCGAAGACCTGTGCAGCGCCGCCATCCGGCATGATGCAAACCTTGCCAGAGATGATATGGGCCAGCTCGTTGAACGGGTAATCGTCCATGCGCTCGGCATAGGGCGTTGCCTCCCAGATACCGCAGGTCTGGGTACCCTCGGAGAAGATGACGGTGCCCTGCTCGGTGGGTGCAGGCGTCAAAAGGCTTTCGGCGGGAACAACCTGGCAGCTCTCCAGACCGTTCGGGCCATCTGGTGTCAGAGCGATAATCTTCGACATGCGTTCAGTCCTGAATTTCAGCGATGCATTAGTTTTGGATGGTGACGTGCTTGACCGCGCAGTAGGCCGACAGGCCCCAGGGACCTAGCTCGCGACCGATACCGCTGGCCTTGAAACCGCCCCAGGCGGTGTTCGGGAAGATGATCTGCGGCGTGTTGATCCAGATGTGACCCGCATCGATCCGGTCTGCAATCTTCGCCGCTCGGTCGCCATCGCCCCCCACAACCGTGGCTGCCAAGCCGAAATCGGTGTCATTGGCGAGGAAGACGGCCTCGTCATCCGTGCGGAAGCTGCGGATGGCGAGTACGGGACCGAATATCTCATCCCGCCAGATCGCATGCTCCATGGGCACGTCGCGGAAGATCGTCGGCTCAACGAAGAAACCAGGGCGATCCTGTTCGATGCTGCCGCCGGTCAGACACTGGAGCGCGTCTGCCTTTGCCTGGGCGAGAAACTCACCGACCTTGGCCCATTGCGCCGCAGTCGTCAGAGGGCCCATTTCCCCGTCGTCCCGGTCATGTCCGGCCACCACGAGCGTTTTCGCCTTGGCAACAAGCGCCTCGGTAAAGTCGCTGGCGATACGGTCGGCCACGAGCAGCCGGGATGTGGCAGAACACATCTGACCGCAATTGAAGAAGATGCCGGCGGCAGCGATTTCGACGGCCTGGGAGATATCGGCATCGTCAAGGACGACGATCGGCGACTTCCCTCCGAGCTCAAGCGAGACCGGCACAGAGCGCCGTGCAGCAGCCGCCATGACCTGCGAACCGGTCGCATTGGACCCGGTGAACGAGATCTTGCGAAAGCGACGATCAGAACACAGGGCCGCTCCGACATCGCCACCACCGGGCACGATGTTCAATACACCTGCCGGCAAACCGGTTTCCAGCGCGAGGTCGCCGTAGGTGAGCTCCGCCAGCGTCGTGAATTCCGACGGCTTCAACACCGCCGTGCAACCGGCAGCCAGCGCCGGCGCGAGCTTCCAGGCCGTCGTGACCATGGGAAAGTTCCATGGCACGATCAGAGCGACGGGCCCCAGCGGCTCGAAATGCGTGCGACCTGAAAGACCGTCCTGCGCCAATAGAACGGCAGAGCCCTGGCGCCCATCCAGTTCGGACGCCAGATCGGCGTAGTAGTCGAAGGTCGCAGCGGCGTCCTCGACATCGATTTCCGCTTCGAGACGCGGCTTGCCGTTGTTGAGGCGTTGGAGAGCCACCAAGTCGTCCTTGCGGGCGCGAAGCCCGGCTGCAAAGAGACGCAGGTAGTCGGCACGCTTGGAACCGTCGAGGCGCCGCCAGCCGTGAAAGGCATCCTGGGAAGCCTGAGCCGCATCGGAAACCTGCTCAGTCGAGGCTGTCAGGAATTCCGCAAAGACCCGGCCGCTGGTCGGATCGATGGCGGGCAAGGCCGAGCCGGAACGACCGGTGTGCCAGATACCGTTCACAAAGACGGTCTGGGATCTGTTGATCAGGGTAGAAAGGTCGGGCCCACCGGCCCCATGTGGGAAAGATGTCATCATAGCGGGAAGCCCATACGGTGAACCAGGTTGATCCAGAGCTTGCGCCAGCCGCCCTTCTGGTCGACTTCATCGAGCGCATACATGGTGAGCTTGGCTCCGATCCACCGGAAGGGTTCCGGCGGGATCCAGTTCGGCAGGGTCCGGGCAAAATCCAGATCGAGATCGGGCCCTGTCTTCCCGTCGAGGATGTCGAGGCCGATATTGGCGCCGAAACGGGTGGTGGTCACACCGAAACCCGAATAACCACCCGCGTAGATGCCCTTGCCGCCGTAGTAGCGCTGGAAGTGCACCGCAAGGCGCATGGTCAGATCGATCGGACCGGACCAGGCATGAGTGAACTTCACGTCATGCAGCTGTGGGAAGGTATTGAAGAAATAGCCAGCCAGCCGCTCATAGGTCTCGATCTGACGATCCTGGGCCGGATCCGTATTGTTGTTGAAGAAGTAGCCGACACGCCCGCCGAAGATGATCCGGTTGTCCGAGGTCAGGCGCGTGTAGTTGAGCTGCGTGCGCGTGTCGTAGACGCCCTGTCTGTTATTCCAGCCAAGCCGCGCAAGCTGCTCTTCGGTCAAAGGCTCGGTCGCGATGACCCGATCACGAACAGCAACGATGCGCTGCTTTATCTTCTTGTGACCTGCATTCCAGGCATTCGTGGCAAACAGCACCTTGGGTGCCTTGACCCGACCATCATGCGTGATGATCGTCAGGGTCGATCCATTGTCCTCGACGCCGGTCATCGGCGTGTGTTCGTAGATCCGCACACCCAGGCTCAAGGCGACACGCTTCAGGCCCCAGGCCAGCTTGGCCGGATGCACGATACCGCTACGCTCGCGCGACCACATGGCACCCTCGAAAATCGGAGATGCCAGTTCGGCCTGTGCCTGTTCGCGGTCCAGAAGGATGACATTATGACCATGCCGCTTGGCGAGCTCATATTCGTCCTGCAGTTCCTGGAGATGCGACTTGGCCACGGCCACGGTCATCTCACCCGTCCATTCCAGATCGGCATCGATGCCATAGTCGTCGATCGTCTTCTGCCACCCGTCCAGGTTGGCCTTGCCAAGGCGCTCCAGCGCGGCAAGATCATTCGGGAAGATCCGGTTGGCATTGTAAAGACCATGCATGACCGAGGTCGATACGATCCCGCCCGGCCGACCGGACGCGCCATGGCCGACCTTGCCCGCCTCGATGATCACGACGTCGCGACCCGGGTTTTCCTGTTTCGCCAGGATGGCTGCCCAGAGACCGGTGAACCCACCCCCGACAATCGCCAGATCAGCATCGGTCGCACCGACCAGGTGCATTTCCGAACCTGGCGCCAGCTTGTTGTCCAGCCAGAAGGGGTAGAGCGTGGCATTGGCCAGAGCTCTGCGAATTGCGATCATTTTGAATGTGCTCCGAGCAGTTTCGGGAGATCACCAAAGCGGGCGACCAGCGAGAAGATGATGACGGTAAGCGCGACGAAGAACACGGATGCAGACGCCATGACCGGTGTGTAGCCGTAGCGCAGCGAGTTGAAGATCTTCATGGGCAGAGTTTCGATGACGGCACCGACCGTCATGTAGGCAACGAGGTACTCGTTCAGCGAGACGACGAAGGCGAAGGCGAAGCCCGAAATGACGTAGGGGCGAACAAGCGGAAACACGATCGTCTTGAGGATCACCTTGTTGTCGGCACCCATGGTTGCTGCCGCCTCCGGAAGACTGTCGTCGAGCGAGCCGAAGCCCAGTGACAGGGACACCAGCGGCAATGACACCAGAAAGATCCCATGGCTAATGACGACAGTCCATGCCTGGCCGTAAAAGCCAGTTTGCGTCCAGAAAGAGAGGAAGCCGAGCGCGGTAATCACTGGAGGCAGCAGGAAGGGCATCAGGCCAATCGCAAGGATGCCCTTCACCCAGCCGATGCGATAGCGCCAGTTGAACCAGGCAAGTGGAAAGGCGATGGCCACCGCAAGAGCCGCCGACAGGAAGGCAACGATCACGCTATTCAGCAACGCACCCGACCAGTCCGGCAGCCGGAAAAGGTCCAGATACCAGGACAGATTGAAGCCCTGCGGCGGGAAGGTCAAAGACTTCCGCTCGTTGACCGACACGCCGAGAACCACGAGCAACGGCGCACTCATCAGCAGTGCGAGAACGGAAAAGAAGATCCGGCGAACTGCGACCTGGCTCACGATGCATTCTCCTTGCGACCAAACAGAACAACGGTGCCAACGATCAGCAG
Organism: Rhizobium sp. CSW-27; assembly: GCF_018760785.1. Lineage (GTDB taxonomy): Bacteria > Pseudomonadota > Alphaproteobacteria > Rhizobiales > Rhizobiaceae > Neorhizobium. Next base: position 16,363 of record NZ_JAHHZO010000025.1, on the reverse strand, counting down.
GGTCACGATGACGAGGAACACTGCCAGTGCCGCTGCAAACGGAATGTTAGATTGCATGAGTGCCTGATCGCTGATTGCAACCGACAAGGTCCAGTGCTGCGGCCGCCCCAGAATCTGCGGCATGAGATAGGTGCCCAGCGTGAAAACGAGGATCATCAGGAACGTCGTGACGATGGTGTTGCGCTGCATGGGCAGGACCACGATGAAGAACGTCCGCAATGGAGAAGTGCCAAGCGTCCGGGCAGCCTCTTCGATGTGCGGATCGACACGCGACAGGATCGGGTAAAGAACCAGAACGGCATAGGGAATGGCGGTATAGACCACGCCAGCGATCAAGGCGCCGAGCCCTGGCGCATAAGAGGCAGGTCGGTCCAGAAGCCCGAGAAAGACCAGCAGATTGCTGACACCTGCGGTCCGAGAAAGGATCGTGCTCCAGGCGAAGCCGATAATCGATTCCGACAGCGACAGGATGGAGAGCATGAAGATGAGCCACACGACCTGGGTGGACCGGGGCGAATTCACCAGCAGATACGAAAAGGGAAAGGCAATCACGATGGAGATTGCCGCAACCGCCAGCGCCAGTCCGAACGACGCAATCAGGAGCCCCACGAAGAAAGGGCTGATCAGACGACGGTAGTTATCGAGATTGAGGATCTCTTCATAGAGACCGCCACCGAGATTCTTGTAAAAGGAAATCAGGATCATCGAGCCAAAAGGCACAACGAAGAACATCACCAGCACAACCGCCGGCAAGATTAGCGGGACATATCCGGTCAGATTCTGAGGTCTGCTAGTGTTCATGACTTACCTCAACACGACACAGGCCGAGCCTGGGACATGAACATTCACCGTGTCACCCAGATCGAAAGGCAAGTGCTCTCGCGGCGACATCACGACGATCAGGTCCTTGGCGAGGCCCGGCACGGAGACATTCACTTCCAAGCTTGAGCCAAGGTGCCGGATGAAGGCAACCGTGCCAGCCACTGTGCTGTCACCGGCAGCGGACTGCAACGTCAGGTCCTCGGGACGAACGGAGAAATTCACTTTGCCGCCCGCGGCAACGCCATCTATCAGCACCTGGCCACCCGGTACCACGACACGGCCACCGGCTTTCGCATCCCCCTCGATGAGGTTCGCTACTCCGATAAAGTCTGCCACGAAGGCATTGGCTGGCGAGCGATAGATTTCAACGGGCGGTGCGATCTGTTGGATTACCCCACCGGACATGACAACGACCAGGTCCGCCGTGGTCATGGCTTCCCGCTGGTCATGCGTGACGAGGAAGGTGGTTATGCCGAGCTCCTGTTGCAGCCGCTTCACCTCGACCTGCATGGCCTCGCGCAGCTTTGCGTCGAGAGCTGACATCGGCTCGTCGAGAAGGAACAGCTTCGGCTTCAGTGCGAGCGCCCTGGCGATCGCGATACGCTGTCTCTGACCGCCGGACAGCTGCGTAATTGCACGATCCGCGACACCCGGAAGGTGCACGAGATCGAGGAGGCGCTGAACCTCGCGATCCTGGACCTCCTTTGACGCCCCCCGGATGCGGAGGGGATAGGCGATGTTTTCACCGACCGTGAGGTGCGGGAAAAGGGCAAGCGACTGGAACACCATGCCGAAGTCGCGCAGATGCGCTGGCACTTCGGTGATATCCTTGCCGTCCAGCAAGACCTTACCGCTGGTGGTCGCTTCGAGGCCTGCGATGATGCGCAGCAAAGTCGACTTCCCGCAGCCGGAAGGCCCGAGCAGACAGACGAACTGACCATTGGCCACGCTCAACGAAATGTTGCTCAGGGCGTTGACGGGGCCATAGGCCTTGTTGAGTTGGTGGATAGCCAGTCCGGACATTCGGGCACCTCAATAGAATGCGAATGGGCGCATGGCACCCATTTCGCTAAACGTTCATCAAACGGGATCGACGGGGCTGCTCAGCCCTGCTGCATCTCTGCCCAAACCTGGTTGATGAAGTCGGTCTTCATCGCCTGCATTTCGTAGTGAGGCGTGATCGGCTCGATATCCGACGAAACGGCGTTGAACTCTTCATCGGTCAGGTCGAGCAGCGAACGATCGACAACCGGCGCGCTGCCCAGCTTGCGAGCCAGCTTGGCCTGGATGGCGGGCTGGGACATGTAGTCGATATACACATGAGCAAGGTCGAGTGACGGCGCAGCAGACTTCGTGATCGCCCAGGAGCCATAGTCGAGAAGGCCACCTTCGATCGGCATGGTCGAGCGAACCGGGAAACCATCGAGGATCGCAAGGCCGGTCACGTCGTGGTAATACTGCCCCATCGGGATCTCACCGGACTTCAGCGCCTGCTCGAATTGAGCCTCGTCGCGATACCAGAGACGAACATTTGGCTTGAGCTCACCCACCTTAGCCACGCAGGCCCGAATGCCTTCATCCGTGTCGAGGTAGTTCAGCCCTCCGAAATAGACCTTGGCCACGATCTCAAGCAGATACGAATTGCCGACATTTGCGAGCAGGCCGAGTGTGTTCTTGTATTTCGGATCCCACATGTCCTTCCAGGACGTCGGTGCTTCGGGAAATACCTCGGTGTTGGAAACCAGCGTGATGTACCAGCTGGTCGCAGCGACCGCCATGACCTCGCCGGCGGCGTTGGAACGCACAAGGTTTTGTTTCACATTGCTCGTGTTCGGCATTTTCTTGGAGTCCAGTGGAGCCCAGAGACCGGAGTTCATGCCACGGATAACACCGACCTGAGCCATCATGGATATGTCGACTGGCGACTTGCCGGCCTTCTCCGCCTGCTGCAGCTGGATCAGCCATGCTTCTCCCGTGGGCTCGGCAACACTCTCCACCGCAATGCCGGTCGTAGCGGTGAACTCCGGGAATACTTCAGCGTCGAAGGTATCCTTAAAGTAGCCACCATACACACCGATCCGCAGTTTCTTGCCCTGCGCCCGAACAATGTTCGGGAAACCGGTGACGAGTGGCGCAACGCCCAAGGCCGAGATGCCGGCAAGCACCTGTCGACGATTGATGCGCGAAAACCCGGACTGTGTCTTATCCATTGAATTCCCCTTTTTTTGGCAGCGTTACTCGCTTCCAGAGAGGTTTGCCGATCCAGGATCGCGAATACATCAGGATATGCCCCTCACTTACTTCGGCAAATTCCGAACTAAATCCAATCAAGCCTGTGTCTATTCTGGGTAAAACAAGCTGAGAGATTTAAAGCATGGATGACCAGACGCATATCAAGATGCTCCGCGAGAAGTACGAGAACGCTTCGGGCGGGGATATCTTTGATCCGCATTTCAAGAAGGTGGCAGAGGCTCAGTTTACTGGTGGTGACAAGCGGAAATGGCCGTTCGCGGGCGTGCCGACGCTGCTCGATGCCCCTTACAACCCGGATTTCATCAACCTCCCGGACTTCGGCGGCATCGATGTTGCCCTGATCGGCGTTCCGATGGACCTCGCCGTCACCAACCGCAACGGCAGCCGCTTCGGACCGCGGGCCTTGCGTAGCGTCGAGCGCGTAGGCCCCTATGACCATGTGCTCCGGGTTTCGCCGATGAGCGAAATGAAGGTTGCCGATATTGGTGATGTGCCGATGCGCAGCCGTTACGATCTCGCGCAATGCCATGCCGATATCGAAGCCTTCTATCGCTCCCTGGTCTCGGCCGGCGTGAAGCCACTGAGTGTCGGTGGCGACCATTCGATCACCTCATCGATCCTGAAGGCGGTCGGCGCCGAGGAACCGGTTGGCATGATCCACATCGACGCACACTGCGACACCGCCGGCCCCTACGAAGGCACGAAATTCCAGCATGGAGGCCCGTTCCGCCTGGCAGTTCTGGACGGCGTCCTGGACCCGCGCCGGACCATCCAGATCGGCATCCGTGGTGCCGCCGAATATCTCTGGGAGTTCTCCTACGAGAGTGGCATGACGGTCATCCATGCCGAGGAAGTGGGAGAAGCAAGCATCCCGCGCCTGATCGAAAAGGCCCGGCAAATCGTCGGTAACGGACCAACCTATGTGTCGTTCGACATCGACAGCGTAGATCCAGGCTTTGCACCTGGTACGGGGACGCCGGAAGTCGGCGGTCTGCAGCCACGCGAAGTGCTGCAGATCCTGCGTGGGCTTGACGCCCTCAACATTATCGGTGGCGATGTCGTCGAAGTCGCGCCACAATATGACGCGACCTCGAACACCGCCCATATCGCAGCGCAGGTCCTCCACACGATCCTGTGCCTGATGGCCAAGGCGCCGAAGTAAGGACGCAAGCGATCGGCAGCGACCGCAGAACGTCCTTGGGAAAAAGACCGGAGGCCGCCGAACATCGGCGGCCTCTATCTCGTTCGCACGATACCGAGAAAAGGAAACGTCTGATGGCCAAGTCTACGCTGCTGCTTATCGATTTTCAGAATGACTACTTCGAGAACGGAGCCTTCCCACTGGTGGGTCCGGAAGCTGCGGTCCAGAATGCCAAAGGGGTCCTCGACACCTTCCGCGGTCGGGCGGATCTGATCGTTCACGTCCGTCACCACGCATTGGAGAGCGACGCGCCCTTCTTCGTCCCGGGCAGCCATGGCGCCGAGATCCATCAGCGGGTGGCTCCGACAGGCAACGAGATCGTTGTTACCAAGTCCCAGATCAATGTCTTCCTGGATACCGATATCGACACGATTCTGCGGCAGAACGGCATCACTTCGGTGGTGGTTGTGGGCGCCATGAGCCACATGTGCGTCGATGCAGCGGTTCGCGCCGCATCGGACAAAGGCTATCAGGTAACGGTGCTCCATGACGCCGTTGCAACGCGTGACCTCGAGTTCGGTGATCAACGCGTGCCGGCCAGTCAGGTTCACGCCGCCTTCATGTCTGCCCTGGCCTTCGCCTATGCCGAGGTGATCTCGGTCGACGAATACATCAAGCGGCAGTCCTAACCGGCTGCGACCCGGAATGGGGAGACGCCATGCATGGGCGTCCCCGATCGTCCTAGCGGATACGCAAACCGCTGGACGCGTCGAACAGAAGAGCCCTGCTCGGGTCAATCCCGATCTTGAGGCTGTTTCCCGCCTTCAAGTTCTTGACTTCTCTGATTTCGATGGTCAAAGGCTCGTCACGGCCATGTTGAACATAGGCGAATGACGAGGCACCCAGATTCTCCAGGACATCGAGGCGGACGGACAGCCCTTCTGCCGAATGAAGCTTAAAGTGTTCCGGCCGAACGCCGAGCATCAACTTGTCTCCAAGCCCCGGAACGGCGCCCTTGAGGGACAGCGGAATGGTTGCAGTGGGGAAGTCATCCAGGCGGACCACAATATCTGACGCGCTGCTTGAGACCAGTGTCACGGGCAGAAAATTCATCTTCGGTGAACCGATGAAACCCGCAACGAAGAGATTGTCGGGATCCTCATAGAGCTCCATTGGCGCACCGACCTGTTCAATGCGGCCGGCGCGCAGCACGACGATGCGATCCGCCAGCGTCATCGTCTCCACCTGGTTGTGCGTCATATAGACCATCGTGTTGCGAGTGACTGGCGAAGCTCTGCAATCTCGAGCCGCATCTGGACTCTGAGTGGTGGACAGATGCCCCTTATGGCTCTTCAACTCAGCAGGCAGAGGCCTTAAGGCTAAATCGAGGGTCGGTACTTGGCCGAACACAACCGCGCCTTCAAAAACATCGACGGCCTAAATTGATGCAGTTAGCGAGGCATGAGAGACCATACCTGCCCACATCCAAATCGGACGGCAGAATGCCGTCCGGCCTCCTCCGTTTAAGGTCACGTCAAGACCTGTCAGGGCGGGTTTATGCTTGGCCGCATCGGTGCACGCGTCACCTATGCCGAAATCCTAGCCCAGTTCGAACCGGCTTCATGGTACCTTGTTGCAACGTCTTGGTTTGTCCGAAAGCGCTGCAGGAGCGCAGCCAGGCCTCTGGCTTCATCCGCCAGACCGGCTGAGGCAGCATTCATTTCCTCGACCATCGCGGCGTTCTTCTGTGTTGCCTGATCCATATGGTTGACCGCATGGTTGACCTCGCTCAAGCCAATTGACTGCTCCTGAGCTGCAGAAGAAATCGCATCCATATGCTCGTTGATCGCCTGAACGAGGCCTGCGATTGCAGTCAGCCCATCGCCTGTCTCGTGGACAAGCTTTACACCTTCGCTGACTGCTACCTCCGAGTTGGCAATCAGCGCCTTGATCTCCTTGGCAGCATTGGCTGAACGCTGAGCAAGTTCGCGAACTTCCTGGGCGACGACGGCAAAGCCCTTACCGGCTTCCCCGGCGCGCGCAGCCTCCACGCCGGCATTGAGTGCCAAGAGGTTGGTCTGAAAGGCAATCTCGTCGATTACACTGATGATCTGATTGATCTGGCGGGAGGCATGTTCGATGCGTTCCATGGCGGTGACGGCATTACCGACGACCACACCAGACTGTTCAGCGCGGCTTCTTGTGTTGCGCACAATATCGCGGGCTTCGCCGGTCCGACGCGACGTCGCCGTGACATTGGCGGTAATTTCTTCCAGGGCGGCGGCCGTTTCCTCAAGCGAGGCTGCCTGTTGTTCGGTGCGCTTGGAAAGGTCGTCGGAGGCCTGCGAAATCTCACCCGAGCCGCCGCTGACTGCATGAGCCGAGCGACCAACAGAAATCAGCACATCACGCAACTGCTGCACTGAGCTGTTGAAATCATGACGCAGCGCTTCAAACTGCGGGGCAAACTGCTCGTCGATTTCGCAGCGCAGATCGCCTGAGGCCAAGCGCTTGAGGCCAGCAGCCAACGTGCCGGTCGCCTTGGTCAGGCGCGCTTCTGCGTCCGCCTCGGCGCGCGCCTGCATCTCAACACGCTCACGCTCTGCGCGAGACCGATTTTCATCCGCTTCAGCTTCAAGTTCAGCATTCCGGATTGCCGCATCCCGGAAGACTTCCACCGAACGGGCCATCTCACCGATCTCGTCAGACCGGTCGGTAAACGGGATTGGTGAATTCCGGTCTCCGCTTGCGAGAGCCTTCATGCGGTCAGACGTTGCACGCACCATTCTAGATACGGCGCGTTCGACCGCAAATGACAAACCAAGTACGAGCAGCGACACGCAAAGGGCAATGATGGCTCCCTTGAGGAATTGCGTCTTGAGTGCGTCAAGTTTGTTTGCCGCGCTGCTCTTGAGAAGCGTGTCAGTGCGTGCGATGAGGCCTCCCAGCATCTCAGCCTGCATGCCGGTATACTGCGTCCAGTCGGCCAAAGCCGCGGGATCAGCTTGAATGCCCGAGTTTTCCTCAATCCGGAGTCGGCTTGCGGCGAGAGCCTGTCCCCCGGCGCCAGAGACGAACCCGTCAAATGCTTCCACGATTTCACCAGGCAGAAACTCGCGGACAAGCGGGGTAAAACGCTGACGAAGTTCCTGAGCATGTAGGAAGAAGGCGAACTGCTTGTTGTCGAGCTGCTGGCCAGCGAGGTACTGCTCACCCAGACGTATTTCAATGAGGCCGGCATCGTTGACCTGCATCAGCGCATAGTAACCGTCAATTAAACGGGCCAATTCAAGGTCCTGGATGCTCGCACCCGATCTACGCACCAACTCAAGTCCTGCTGCCGAGGCTGGCTGTAGAACGAAAAGGGCCTCATCAGACGTTGCAGTGCCAGCATCAACATTCGCACGATATGTAGACAGCGCGACCTCCTTGGACGCGATAACCTCAAAGGCCTTTTCTATAGCCTCATCCCGTTTTCCCTGAGCCTGCCAGTCCGAATAGGCACTCTCCAATTCGGCGAGTGCAGCGTTTACAGCAAGACGACGATCCTTCGCATTTTCCGCTGTAGCAAAGGCCTCAGCCGGAAGAACCTGGGCGACTTTTCCACCAGCCATTGCCAGAGCCTGAACAACCATTTGCCCCTTGAGGTTCGAGTACTGGCCGTAACTGTTCCACACAGAGCTGATGCTAAGCCACAAGAAAGCAATCAAGGGCGCAGTTGCGATCAATAGAAGCTGCTTACGAAGTGAAAGTGCGGACATGCGTACAACCTTGGCAGACAAAGGGATCCGTGAGTTTTCAACTCTTATGGCCATTTGTATGCTGGAACAAATTAAATGTATCCTAATATGCATCTATGCTCCAACATCAGGTGGCTGCCCGCCGACTAATGTGAACGTTGCCGGTAGCAATCTTCGAAGAGCGATCGCGAGTACGTGTTTTCGCGTGGCGGCGACCTCATGGCCAGATCAGAGTACCTGAGTGAAACGCAAGCGAGCGATGCATTTCTCTTATAGGTAGGCACTCAAATTGGATTTCTTCTTATGGGTGGGGTCTGTTAGCTGTTGTACAGCTTCAAAAATGATGAAGCCGTACAATGGGAGGAGAGACCATGCGAATCACCGTTTTGGTAGGCGCGAGCGCTTTGATTGCAGCAGCCGCTTTTAGCCCGGCTCAGGCTGAGGTACCAAATGATCGAGAAACTTTGGCGCTGGCATCACGCATAGATAACAACAGCTTTGATCGAGCTGAGCTAGCGATTGGCAACCAGGTACAGTTCTGGCAACCAGTATTCGACACATTAATAATACAGAAACCCGATGGCTCCTTTGGTCCCGGCCTTGCGACCGAGTGGAGTTACAACGCCGATGCTACAGCGCTGACGCTCACGTTAAGGCAGGGTGTCCGCTTTACCGATGGCGCACCGTTCGATGCCAACGCGGTGAAGGCGAACCTAGAATATCTTGCCGCTGGAGCCGGTCCAAACGGCTACATGGCACGTAGCATTTCGGAAATCAAAGTGATCTCAGATACCCAGGTTCAGCTCATTCTTGCAGAACCTGATCCGGCGATGCTGTGGAACTTATCGACTGTAGGTGGAGCGATGGCCAGCCCGGCATCACTCGGCGCGGCAGGGTCAGATACCGCGCCTGTTGGGTCTGGTCCTTACGTGTTTGACGCCGCAGCCTCGGTTCAGGGCAGCCAGTATGTCTACAACCGCAATCCTGAGTATTGGGACACTGCGGCTTTTCCCTTCGATCGGGTTACAGTCACTCCTCTGACGGACAATGCAGCGAGGATGAATGCGATTTTCGCAGGCCAAGTGGACGGGGCAATAGGCGACAGTCGCGTGGTTGCAGAAAGCGAAGCAAAAGGCTTCACCGTCACCTTCGGCGACATTGACTGGGCAGGCATCACGCTAGCCGATCGCAAGGGTGCCATCGCGCCGCCACTTGCTGACGTGCGAGTGCGCCAGGCGATCAATCTGGCCTTCGACACCGCGTCGATACTCAAGTTCGTCGATTTAGGCCATGGGAAGCTATCTGATCAAATCTTTCCTGAGGGCAACGGTGCCTACGATCCGGCACTCGAAGATCGATACCCTTACGATCCGGAGAAGGCACGCAGCCTCTTGGCAGAAGCGGGCTACCCCGATGGGTTTGATCTCGTTTTCCCGGAGGTTCGACCGTTCGCCGCTTTCTATCCGATTGTGCAGCAACAACTCGCGGACATTGGCATTCGGGCGACGTTTGAAGCATTGCCGCCCGGTAGCGCGCTCCCGGTACTCAGATCCGGCAAATATGCTGCATTCGTGTTCAATTTCGGCAGCGCGAATGCATGGACGGATTTCCAACAGTATCTGACGACTAATGCACCCTACAACACCGCCAAAGTCGACGACCCGGTCCTTACAGAGCTCGTGAGAAAAGCTCAGTTTGCAACTGGGGAGGCCCAGCTAGAGGCCTTCCGCGAGGTCAACCGGCACGTAGTCGAGAACGCATATTTCGCTCCATGGTACAGACGCTTTGCCGTTTATGTATCTGGCAAGGACATCACCGTGCAGTCGCAGCCTGGAAACATCGTGCCGTATCTGCGCAACTATGGCATAGCCCGGTAACGCTCTAATCCGATGCTCCCATTGGCAAAATGCCCGCTCAAAAGGCGGGCATTTTTGCTTGTTCCACTAAGGTGTGATCCGTTAGATGCTCCATACAAAGTTGGCTAAAATCTTCCAGAACGCCCCAACCGGCCAGTTCAGCTCTGAAGATCATCGCCAGTGAAATGGAACGCTGCCGCATAGCAACGGGCACCTTCACCAGTCGGCGCCCCTGCACAGTTTTGACAGCGAGGTTTGAAAGGACAGAGAGGCTGTCCGTTGTCTGCAGCAGGCTCAACACTGTGGTCAGACAACTGCTGCTGACCCAGACTTCGGGCTCTCGCCCTAAGCGTTTGGTCATTGAGTAGTCACCTGAATCCCAGAAGATCGCCATACCTGTGAATGCAATCCAAGGATAGTCGAGCAGTACCTGCTCAGAACTCTGATCGCCGTAACGTAGCTGCTCGAAGACAGGATGGCCTTCACGTGCGGTCACGTGGATTTCGATATCGGTTAAATCACGACGGATGAGGTTGGGGTGCGCCCGCGGGTCTATCCGGTTACCGGCGAACGCGACGTCCAGTCGCCCTTCAGCGAGATCGTCTAGTACGGTTGGCTCATTCAACGGCAAGATTTCAATCAGTACATTCGGGTGAAGCTTCCGCATCGCTTCCAGGGCGGGAGACAATATGCCGGTGCGCCAGCTCGGACCCAGTCCGATTCGGAAGACTACGGTCCGGTCCACAGCCCCGGCACGCAGTTCTGCTTCCGCAATCTCCCAGCCTCGCAGCATCCGCAGGGAGGCCTGCATCACACGCTCCCCAAACGGGGTCATCCTTACACCTCGCGCGTGACGCTCAAGCAATGGGCGCCCGAAGTCAGCTTCGAGGATTGCAATCGAACGCGACAGGGCGGGTTGAGTCACGCTGAGCCGTTCAGCAGCTTTGCGTAGGCTACCTTCTTCAACGACGGCGTTGAAACGGACAAGATGGCTGAATTGGTCCAGCATGAGCGATAGATTTCCCTGATGTCTCAAGGTAATTTTTGCAATTTTTTCTTCCGATCGCAACTGCTAAGTGACGCACATCTCTTGAGTCAAACTGCGTTGGAGGAGGGCCAGCATCGTGTTGAGATACATTGTCGTCCGTATTGCATTTGGCGCTGTCTTGCTTGCGGTGGTGTGCACCTTTGGCTTCCTCCTGGTCTTCAGCGGAACCGAGCGGGTAGCACTCAACATACTTGGACAGTCGGCGTCCGAAGCTGATATTGCCGCGCTGAATGCCAAGCTCGGGATCGATCGCCCGCTTCTCGTTCAATATCAGGACTGGGTCGGCGATGCTGTGCGCGGCGATCTAGGGAACGCATGGACGACGACCGGTACAGTTACGGAAATTCTTGGCAGGCGTTTGCCGGTCACTTTGTCTATCGTCGTCACCGCTGCATTCATCAACGCACTCGTCTCGGCCTTGTTGGGAATCACTGCCGCAGTGCGTGGCGGTATCGCGGATCGCCTCATTCAGATTGTCAGCGTTGTTGGTTTTTCCATTCCCAATTTTTGGCTCGGTTTGCTCCTGGTCGTGGTGTTTTCGCTAACCCTTGGCTGGCTTCCTGCGACGGGTCACGTTCCGATCACCACCTCAACCCTCGGTTGGGCCGTGTCGGTAACTCTCCCCGTAACCGCGCTTGTGCTGTCTGGGATCGCGTCAGTGAGCCAGCAAGTCAGAGGAGCAATGATTGACGCTCTTGGACAGGACTGGGTGCGCACCCTACGTGCGCGTGGAGTGCCTGAGGGCTCGATTTGCTACCGCCACGCGCTACGAAATGCTCTGCCTGCAGCACTAACTGTTTTGTCTGTCCAGTTCGTGGCATTGCTGGGTGGTGCCGCAGTGGTCGAGCAAATATTTGCGATACCAGGACTCGGCGAACTGACTGTTCGATCGGCTATTGCTGGAGATGTCCCCGTCCTGATGGGCGTCATTGTAGCCATGATCATCGTAGTTATCACGGTCAACACGCTGATTGATCTGATCAATGCCTGGGCCAATCCGAAAGTGCGCCTCACATGAGCAATCACACCACAGAACCCCATCGAATATCACCGCTGCGTGCGGCATTTTCCAATCCGCTCGGGCTGATCGCCTCGGTGATCCTTGCGCTCGTACTTCTCGCAGGTCTGGCTGCTCCGGCGCTTGCACCTTACGACCCCGCGAAGGTGATGATTTTCAAGGTCAACGCGCTGCCAGATGCTGAGTATCTTCTAGGGGGAGACGGGTCTGGACGCGACAACCTTTCGCGCTTGCTTTATGGTGCTCGCAATACTTTCATTGGAGCAGCCATTTCGGTTGTGGTTGCTGCAATGATTGGCGTTACAGCAGGTCTTTTCGCGGGCTACTACGGGCGCAGCTTTGACACCATAACAAGCTGGGTTGCGGATGGTCTGATGGCGCTGCCTGCGATCATCGTCCTGCTTGCATTTTTTCAGGCACTTGGGTCATCAATCTACCTGTCCATGGCGGTATTCGGCATCCTTCTTTCGCCGGGCTTCTTTCGACTGACCAGAAGCCTAGTACGGTCGGTGCGCAACGAATTGTACATCGACGCTGCACGCGTATCGGGGCTGGGCGATCTGCGGATCATTTTGCGGCATATCTTGCTAGCAGTGCGAGCACCGGTCGTCATCCAGGTCTCCATCGTAGCCGGAATCTCGATTGTGGTTCAGGCGGGACTGGAATTCTTGGGGCTCGGTGATGCGTCCGTGCCGACTTGGGGAGGCATGCTGCAAGACGCCTTCGACAACCTGTACACAGCGCAACAGAATGTCTATTGGCCCGGACTTGCTATATCCATCACCGTTGCCTCTCTTGTGCTGCTGGCGAACTCTGTCCGAGACGCAATGCAGGGGGGCATGCGGCCAAGGCTGTCCGCCCCGATACAAGCGCAATCAAATCCTGTGAATGGGAGCATCGACCCACAGGCCATACTTCAACTTCGCGATCTGGTTGTTGCTTATCCTGACCGGCAGGGGTGGCGCAACGTGGTTAAAGGCGTATCACTCACAGTGAAACGCGGAGAAGTTTTTGGCTTGGTTGGCGAATCCGGCTCTGGCAAAACCCAAACAGCCTTTGCAGTGCTTGGGTTGCTTTCTGCCGGGGGCCGGATTTTATCTGGGTCTATACGCTTCGACGGCATCGAATTGGCGGGCGGCGATGATACACAGTTTAAGGCACTGCGGGGGCGCCGTATCGCTTATGTTCCGCAAGAGCCTATGTCGAATCTCGATCCATCGTTCAAAATAGGCGATCAACTAACCGAACCGATGCAGGCTGTCCTTGGCCTCTCTAGGGCCCAAGCCAAGGCACGTGCCTTAGAACTTCTCGGACGAGTGGGTCTACGTGATCCTGAACGGGTGTTCAAAGCCTATCCCCATCAAATTTCAGGCGGGATGGCACAGCGGGTTTTGATTGCCGGCGCCGTTTCATGCAATCCGGACCTTTTGATTGCGGACGAACCAACCACTGCGCTGGATGTGACAGTTCAGGCAGAAGTGTTGGACCTTCTCAGAGATCTTCAGGCTGAGTTTGGCATGTCAATCATCATAGTTACCCACAACTTCGGCGTGGTCGCGGACATGTGCGACACGGTCGCAGTCATGCGAGAGGGGACGATCGTGGAAGTGGCTGGGACGCGAGACTTATTCACCCGCCCCACGCACGAATATACCAGAATGCTTTTGGATTGTGTCCTGGATGATCCACCAGTTCGACGCTACTCAGGCGTTGCAGAGGCAAGCCGATGAACAACTCCCAAGACCTTCTGATCTGCGATAAGGTCAACATCAACTTTGGTGCCAAACAGGTACTACGAAATGTAAATCTCACCGTGAGGCCTGGAGAAACTGTTGGACTTGTGGGCGAATCTGGCTCTGGCAAAACTACGATCGGTCGTGCCGTTTTGGGCATCGGACCTGTCTCGTCAGGACGAATTGTCTTCGAGGGACAGGACATCGCTGGGGTATCGCCGAACCGCCGAACCGGTGAAGCAACTCGCATACAGGCGGTGTTCCAGGACCCGTATTCGTCGCTAAACCCGTCGATGACGGTTGAGGACATCCTTACCGAGCCTTTGGTAGCTCGGGGTATGGCAACAGCGGCCCAAGCGCGTATGAAAGTTAAGGAGCTACTTTCTCAGGTGGCACTTCCTTCAAATGCCTCAGCTCGCTTTCCGCGTGAGTTCTCTGGCGGACAACGCCAGCGTGTTGCGATTGCCCGAGCGCTTGCGCTCTCACCGCGGCTTATCGTCTGTGATGAGCCGGTCTCAGCGCTTGACCTCTCTACACAGGCCCGGGTGCTCGACCTTTTCATCGCGCTCCAGGAGCAAACGGGCGTTGCTTATTTGTTCATCAGCCATGATCTTGCGGTGGTCCGAGCGATCTCTCACCGCGTTGCGGTGATGCGTGCAGGAGAAATCGTTGAGTTTGGCGAATGCGAAGACGTCACGTCACGGCCTCAGCATGCTTATACACAACGCCTACTTCTAGCTGCTCCTGTCGCAGATCCTGTCCGACAGGCTGAACGAAGGGCCGCGTTGCGCGCCCTTAATGTTCCATCGAGCCAATCTTGATCGCGAAGTGAGAAGCATAATGCAACCAGATCTCAGCCACCTCGAAAAAGCTCCGTTTTCCCTTGATCGGGAAGAATTGGAATGGGTTGCTAACACATTTGCTTCGCTGTCTGAGGCAGATCGCGTTGGCCAAGTGTTCAATATGCTATCGCGAGGCGAGGAACCAAACGAAAGGGCCCTTTTCCAGCGGGTGCGACCCGGCGGCATAACCAGGTATTTCTCCAATGACGGTGCTGCGGAGAAAACAAGGATTGCCCAGTTGCAAGCTGACGCCGCAGTCCCGCTACTGGTCTCTTGCGACCTTGAAGGCTCCCGTATGAGCCTGCCGTTTGGAACACAAGTACCAAATCCTATAGCGCTCGCGGCCATCGACGATCTTGCCATTACCGAAGAAGTAAGCAGGATCATGGCACGCGAGGCACTTGCAACCGGAGTGAATTGGTCATTTACGCCGGTGTTGGACATCAATGCAAAGACAAGAAGCTCAATCGTTGCTACCCGAGGATTTGGCAATGATCCCGAAGTTATTGCGCGACATGCATTAGCCCAGATCCGTGTTTTCCAAGAAGCGGGGCTTGCCGCAACGGCAAAACACTGGCCAGGAGAGGGGCACGATGCGCGTGATCAGCATCTCGTGACGACGATTAACCCGCTTTCGAAAGATGAGTGGGAAAAGACCCATGGGCGGCTTTATCGTGCGGCAGTCAATTCCGGGGTTCTGGCCGTCATGTCGGCACACATTGCGTTACCCTCGTACGCCGGCAGTATGGGTGCCACAGGAGTAGATCTCTATCGACCTGCATCACTGAGCTCGTTGCTCAATGTCGAGCTTCTACGCAAGGAAATCGGTTTCAACGGATTGATTGTTTCAGATGCCAGCGAAATGGGCGGGCTAAGCTCATTCATGCCAATTACCGATGGGAAGGTAGAAATCCTTCGGGCAGGGAACGATATGATCCTGTTCAGCAATGACCCAGATCGTCATTTCTCGGCCGTTCTGGAGGCAGTTCGTTCTGGCAAGATTTCTGCGGCACGCTTCTCCGATGCAGTTACGCGAGTGCTCGCTCTCAAGGCGAAACTGGGGCTCCACCGCAGGCTCCCACTGCCTCCCATGCCTGAGCGACGCGATGACTTTATGAGGCCAATCCTTCGTCGGGCACCCGTTCTCGAAAAAGATGTCAGGGATCTGCTACCAATCTCCGTAGAGCGGTATAAGCGCGTACTTGTCGTCGCTCCGGGAATTGTGGAGCCGCTTTGGGGCACAACACTGCCGGTGAACTTTCCTCAGTTGCTGGAACGTGAGGGCTTTGAGGTCACCGTACATACCTTGGGCTCCCAGTTGCCCACCGGCGATCATGACCTTGTCATATACGTCTTTAGCGAAGAGACCCTCCTCACGCGCGGTCGTATCTTCCTGGATTGGGCAAAGCTCGGTGGTGGAATGCGAGGCGCCATGCAACGCATTTGGCAGCAGCTTCCCACCATCATGATATCATTCGGCTATCCATATTATCTCTACGATGCGCCGCGCGTGCCGACCTATATCAACGCCTGGGCAACCATGGATGAAATGCAAGAAGCGGTGGTCGATCTTCTTTTGGGAAGGGCCGAATGGAACCGCAAGAGCCCGATCGATGCATTCGATGGAGCACCCGACGGGCGGTATTGAGGGCAAATGACTGCTCCTCGAGCGCGTAGCTAGTTTGAACCAACGCACTGGTCTGGCCTAGGGAGGGGACCTAACGGAACCCCTTCCGGCCAGCGTGACGGTGGCTTCACGCTAGCGGACAACATCTTCCTCTCCGTTAGAGCGGTTCCCTGACTGAATGAATCTTCGGGTCTTTGCAAATCAGCGATGTTCTGATTCAAACTATCTGCCGATGGAGGTCGGCAGATATGTCAAAAGCTCTCTCTGTTGATCTGCGAGTTCG
>NZ_JAHHZO010000024.1 GCF_018760785.1 Rhizobium sp. CSW-27 | reverse complement strand
GCAAGCGGCAGGCAAACCAGCTGGCGGCCATCTACTTCAAGGAAAACCGGTTTCAGGCGACTGCGCAGATCGTCCTGCCGCCCCGCTTCCGCGATATCAACGTCGGGGAATGGGTACGCTGGAATTCCGCCCGGTTCGGTGAGCGCACCTACATCGTGCAAAGCCGCTCGATCCGGGCGCTCGACAGTGACGGGCCGCGCAATGTCTCCCTGTCTCTGCAGGAGCGGGATGGCTCGATCTATGCGAAGACCGGCGTTCAGCCGGCCGTGGTGCCGATCCCGAACGGGGAGCCGGTCTATCTGAATGCCCTGCAGGACTGGCGGGTGATCGCAGTTCTGGCACAGGCGGCCGACAGCCGCACGATCCCGGCGTTTCGCCTGTCCTGGTCACCTGTCGAGGATGTGACCGTGACCGCGGTCGATTTCCAGTGGTGGCTGAAGGATGCGCCCGACAACCGGTTCAACCGGCGCATCGGGGCGGACGTGACCTTTGCCCTGCTGCAGGAAGGGATCATCAGCAACGCCCCTTACGTCTTCCGCCACAAGCTGGTGGCGGATCGTCCGACGAACTGGTCGGCCGAACAGGAGGTGCGGGCGCTGGATGGCGGCAACGCCGATCTCGATGTCGGCCTGTCGAACCTGCAGCGGGATGTGAAGGACCAGTTTTCACGGCTGTTTGCGGAGTTTGATGATCTGCGGCCGGTCCTCGAGCGACTGCTGACCAACGAGCAGCTGAGCGGGGCCTCCACGGAAATCATGCGCCGTCACCTGTCACGGGAAATCGACAATGCCAGCGCGTCCTTCGCTGAGGATATCAGCGTGGTAACGGGCGAGCTTGCGGCAGCCGTGACACAGGTGACCGCCCTCGATGCCGCGTTCGAACAGAACAAGGCGAGCGTGCAGGAGGACCTGGCGGCCGTCGCCACGGACGTGAGCGCGCTTGCTGAGGCCGCACAATCCCTGACGGCTTCGATCAGTGATCTGAGCGTGCAGGGCAAGGTGCGGTTCGGGGTGGCAGCCAGCCAGGCCGGTGTCGATGCCCGCTTCTCGGTCGCCATCCGGGCGGATGCGGCGGGCGAGTTCAAGGAAACCGGGCTTTACCTGGAACTCTACACGGCCGGCGGCGTGCAGCGCTCGCGCTTTGCCGTCGCGGCAGATCAGTTCGTGGTGACGAATGGCGTGGCGGGCGCCCTGCCGCTTGTCTTCGAAAACGGCGAGTTGAAGCTGCAGGTGGCAAACATCGGAACGGTGACCGCCGGCGTCATCCGGTCGAACAATGGCAAGTTCGTCATCGACGCGAATGCGGGGACGATCATCATTTCATCGTAGGGGATGAGGGTGACAAAAACTCTGATCGGGCTTGATTACGAAGGCGTCGGGTGCGTCAAGATCACCAAGGGCAGTCTCGATCCGGCGACCACCCCGGACAGCGAGGTGGCTGCCTTCTACTATAATTCGAAGTGGTCGAAGGACGTTAACGTCGACCTCTTCGTCAACCCCGACAAGTTCACGTCGAACTTCATCGAAGGGGGCGCGAGCTACGCCGATGCAACCCATATCGGTTTCCTGCCTTTGTTCAGCACCACCAACTTCAACTACAACTACTATCGGAAATCGTATTTTCCGGGCCTGGCCTACAACATGCCCCTGATGGACTATAAGCCCATCGACTACGCAACGGGACGCTTTCAGACGAACAGGGTGATTCAGTCTCTGGTCGGCTACGAGCGGCGCGGCGGGCTGTGGTCGACACGCAATCTGTCCTGGTACAACAACGCCTATTTCACCAACATCTCCCCCTCGGTGACGTTGGAATATGGCGTCTTCTTCCAGTCTCTGTTCGAGGTGCCGGAAGGCTCCAGCTTCGGCGAGCGGGCCTCCATCCTCGTCTGGAATCTGCCCGGTGACAGCAGTCCGATCATTGACGGAACGCCGATGGCACCTGTGAGCGGACAACGGCAAATCGAAATCAACGCGGCGGCCTGTCGCGTCTCCAAGCCGGGATATGACGTCAGGACGGCAACGTCGACACAGCTGGCGTTCGACAGTTCGAAACGTCCGCCAAAGATCATTGCGGCCAATGATATCCTCATCCCGGCCGGCTACTCCGAATATGACACCGGGCTGGAGCTGCCACCGGGATGCGTGATCGATGCTGCCTTCTATCCGGAAGGGTCCACGGTCTATTATCCCTGCAATCCGCAGAACGTGGAATTCGGGGCCGAACACTGGATTACCGGCTCGAAAATCGCGTTCAATGCGAATGCGGCGTGCCGGGCGCGCTTCATCGTCGTGTCGCCACCTGCGGCAACGCAGACGGCAGGGCAAAACAGTGTGCTGCGTCAGTTCGAGCAGGGTGGAACCAATGTCGTCCAGTTCCTGCGTCCTGGCGCCGGAGAGGAGCCTTCCTTCGGGGATATCATCCTGGACAGCCGGTGGCCCTGTCTGCAGATGATCGCGGAAGGCTATATTCCCGTCGGCAATGGAGAGCTGCAGCACCCCGTCGCGATCAATTCCGATGGTCTCTTCCCGATCGTCAAATTCATGACGGTTCATGGGAGTGGAGGCAGCACCAAACCGGTTCTGCCGACCTCCTGGGGCGCTGAGGTGCGCAGCCCCAAGGTTGCGCGCAGTGCCGTTTACCGGGTGGGATGGACGAATGTCATCACCAGCGGGGATACGTGCTTCTGCACGGTCACGAACAGTGAAGTCCGGTTCTTCACCTTCCGGGGAAACCCGATCGGACAACGATACGCCAATGGCGGTGCGGTCGATAACAACCAGATCACCTACGAATACGATCCCGCTCCCATTGTGGGAATTCGTTATTTTGTCTTCGGCGTTCCCGCCGAATAGCCGCGAGGCATTGCCGGACGATCCAAGGTCCGCGCCTCCCTGACAGGAAATCCCATGGCATCCTACTATTGCGAAGGCACGGTGACGCTGGTCGCCGGCAGCAAGGCCGTGGCCGGAAACGGCACGGCATGGCAGACCGCCCTGATCAGCGGTGGAAACATCATCGTCGAGGCGGCCGGCAATGTGCTGCCGATCGCCAGCGTGGACGCCGACAATCTGATCACGGCCGAACTGGCCTGGTCCGGCGCCTCCGGCACCTATTCGTATGCGATCCAGCGCGACACGGCCTATCTGAAGACGCTGGACACCAACAGCCAGAACCTGGCCTATCTGCTGGCGGAGCTGCGGCGCGGCACGATCTTCAAATATGATGTCGCAGGTCCCTTGGACGGCCGTTCGGTCTATGACGGCCGACAAGCCGGCTTTGCCTATCTGGCCACCGATCCCGGCGCGGTGGGCGAAGAGGACAGCAGCAAGCTCTATGTCAAGCTGTCCGCGACGGCCGGCGACTGGGCTGGACCGTTTGCCTATGGCACTGGTCCGCAAGGTGCCAAGGGCGAACCCGGTCCCTATACGGAAATCATTGCGGGCAATGTGCAGACGCTGGCCGCCGGACAGCCTGCATCGGTAACGCGGCGGCAGATTGACGCCGACACCGTGGCGCTGGACTTTGCCATTCCCAAGGGCGCAGACGCAACGGGCGACGTGACCGGACCATCCGGCGCCACGACCGGCAGGCTTGCCGCCTTCGACGGTCAGACAGGCAAGGTGCTGAAAGACAGCGGCGTCGATGCCGCGTTTGTGCCGCAGCGGGTGCGTGTACGGGTGTTCACGGCATCCGCCACCTATGTCCCGGACCCCAATATGTCCTTCGCACTCCTGGAGTGCTGGGGTGGCGGTGGTGGAGGCGGGGGCGCCGCGCAAACCGCCTCCGGCACGATCAATGGCGGGGGCGGGGGCGGCTCCGGCGGAAAATCAATACGGTTCGCCTCGCGGGCCGATATCGGCGCATCGCAACCGGTCATCATCGGCGCGGCGGGCAGTGGCGGAGCGGCTGGCGCGAACCAGGGTGGTGCCGGCGGGTCTACCTCGGTCGGCTCGCTGTGTGTCGCCAATGGCGGCGCTGGCGGGTTGGGTGCTGCGGCTCAAGGATCGGGAGCGGGGGGCGCTGGGGGCACTGGTGGAACCGGGGACCTCATCGTTCCTGGCTGCGCGGGCATCATTGGCAACCGCTTTGCGTCAACAACATCGATCACCTACGGCCGGTTTGGCGGTGATGGTCTCCAGGGCGTCGGCTTCGGTGGCGCGCTGGTGGCCGGCAACGCAGGAACGGCCGGTTCCGGCTACAGTGCGGGCGGCGGCGGTGGATCGGATTACAGCGGTGGCGGAAACAAAGCCGGCGGCAATGGCGCGCCTGGTCTCGTCATCATCACCGAATACTGCGGGGTGTCATCGTGATTTACATCAGGATTCTCGACGGTGTCGTTGTCGATCGCGCCCTGTTTGAGGACGCCATGCCGGACGACTGGCCGGACAGGGCGGCCTGGATCGAACATGAGACTGCGCAAATCGGATGGCGTCTGGAGGCAGGCACCCTTCTTCCGCCTGCGGCAGACGCCACCGCTCCGGCCCCAGCCGTGGACGACTATCGCCTCGCCATTCAGGCGGTTCTCGATCAGGCAGCACAGGCGCGCCGTTACGATAGCGGCAACAGCCTGGCTTCCTATGCCGCGTCAACCAATCCGCAATGGTCCAGTGAAGCACAGGCCTTCATCCGCTGGCGCGACCAGGTGTGGGCCTATGCCTATGCGGAACTGGCGAAGGTCGAGGCGGGCGAGCGAGAGCAGCCCGGCATTCTAGAGTTTCTGCATGAGCTGCCGGCCGTCGCGTGGCCGGCGGCCTGATTTCCATCCGCGCGACTGCACATTTCCCATCATCGCCATAGGAGGCATTCTTGGCCGTAACCAGCATCTCCCCCGCTGGGAGGGCTTTCGTGCGCCTGCACGAAGGCAATCCCCTTACCTGCTATCTCGACGCCCGCAAGATCCCGACGATCGGGACCGGCTTCACGCTGCGCAGCGACAGCTGCCGGCGCGAGCTGGCACGGATCGGCATCACCAAACTGGTGCCTGGCAAGACGAAGATTACACCCGAACAGTCGGATGCCATTCTCGATAGGGTGATGGCCGCTGAATATGTGCCGGCCGTCGTGGCCAACAGCCCGGCCGACCGCAGCCAGCATCAGCTCGATGCGGCGGCAAGCGCCTGCTTCAATCTGGGCGTCGGCGCCATGAAATGGGAATGGGCCAAACTCTGGCGGGCGGGCAAGCTGAAGGCGGCGGCAGACTACCTCGGCAGCCATTACAACACGGCTGGCGGCAAGCGGCTTTCCGGCCTGGTCCGCCGGCGCCGGGAGGAGGCCTTGCTGTTCGACCAGGGAATCTACACGGGTATCGACACGCCCCCTCCGGAAGGTGCGCCACGGGCGGCAACCGAGACAAAGCCGGCGGGGCAAGATCCCGTCGTGCGTGAGGCGCAGGAGCTGCTCACCGCAGCCGGCCTCAATCCAGGTGCCATTGACGGCTGGATGGGCGAGAAGACCAAAGCCGCCGTCGTCACCTATCAGCGGGCGCATCCGCACCTGGTGGCCGATGGCATTATCGGGCCAGCAACGCTTTCGCAGCTTCGGCGCGATGCAACGGCCGCCCGCGAGGCGCTGACGAAAGCCGGCAGCAGCGGAGCAGGGACAGCGGCTGCCGCCTGGGCGGCGGGTCTGCCCTGGGAATGGGTGGCCGTTGGCGCTGTGGTCATTGTCCTTGTCTACGTTGCCTATCGCAACCGCGATGTGATCGCCCGGCGCTTCAGCACCTGGCGCGGCAAGACGGTCGAGGTGTGACATGCCGGCGACCGTCAAAATCGCGGCCGTCTTGGCGGCTCTCTCCATCCTTGGCGCCTTCGGCATCTGGTTCTGGAAACAGGCCGGCAATGACGCGCGCATCTCCATCGAAAGGCAGGACAATGCAGCAGGTGACAATGCCGATGATGCTCGCGCTCGTTTCGACGCTTGCGCTGACGGCCTGTGGGACTACGGCGCCGGCAAGTGTCGCGGGACTTCGGCGCGTGGTCGGAACTGATCTCATCGGCGCCCGTGGGGCAACGCCTGCCGATCAACGAAAGATCGACCGCACCGTCGTCGGCCTCTGTGCCGCGACCGTCTGGTCGAAGCCCGAATGTGCCGCACACGGGGAGGGGAGGCTATGAGCCAAGGCTATCTCGGCCCCGGCATCTGGATCCGCCTTCGCCATCGCTTTGGCCCGCGCATGATGGAATGGATGATGGCCGGCCACATGATCATGTTCGGCTGGGTTCTGCTGTTGCCGGCCGAGACATTCAATCAGCCGCAGTTCTGGGCTTTCCGCGATCTTGTCCCCTCGGAAGATTGCCTTGGCTGGTCGATGCTGCTGATCGGCTGCCTGCGCATCATTGGCCTCGTCATCAATGGTGCGCGCGAACGGGTGACGCCGCAGATCCGCCAGCTCTCGGCCGCCATCGGCTGCGTCATCTGGTCGGGCATTTCCTATGGCTTTGCCTCCTCCGATGTCGCCAGCACCTGGCTTGCCGTCTACCCGCTGTTTGCCCTTGGCGAGCTGATCAACATTCATCGCGCAGCCCGCGATCAAGGGGAAATTCGCAATGGAACAACTGGCTAATCTGCCGCCACTTGCTCTCATGACATTCGGCGCAACGATTGCGGTCATCTTCGCCGTTCGCCACCTCGGCCTCATGCAAGGGACTCGCACGTCGCCGGCAACTTCCCCAGCAGCTGCCCAGGTGGCAGCCGTGATTGTCGACCCAACCGCACTCAACCGTGCAACGGCTGCCTTGGATGAGCACACGGCAGAACTTCATCGATTTGCAGAGATCGCAGAGCGATCGGCTCGTGCCCAAGAGATTTTGGGAATGGAGCTGGGCCGAATTCGCGAGGAGCTGCGCATCGAGCGGGAGCTACGCAGGACTGCTCGATGGGACGAAACCTAACTGGCGCACAGGCGCCATCAATAAAATGGATGGGAATGATGGCAACTCAATTGATTGCTACGGGTACTGGTGCTGCCTCATCGGCCGAGTTTGTCTTGGCTGCGGGTGAGGTCGCTACTGTTTGCCTGAAGGATGCGACACTGACGGCCAAGGCCAACGTGCAGCTTAAGAATGATGCTGGCGGATGGGTGCGAATTGGCGAGCTGCTATTCGCTGCCCCGGCCGTTAGCATTTCCTCACCCGGAACTTATCGACTCGCCCGTATCTCGGGCGAATGTGGGGTGTTCCGTGCTTAGCCGCCGCCTGGTCTCTCACGTCTTGCAGCCTGTCGCGCGGCACGTTGGATCGGCCCAGTGCACCCCCACTATGGGTGGTGTTCCGCCCGGTTACACCCGCAGCACCATTGATGGCGTCCCCGTCACCTATCTCGGCCGTTCTGTCTACGACAACGGCGTCAACATCATCTATTTGTGAGGCGACCGATGGGCGAGCTGATCCCCAATCTCAATAATCGATACCTGCAGCGCGGGCGTGCGCGGGCGCCGACGATCAATGACGACAGCACCAAGGGCTATGCCGTGGGTGATCACTGGCAGGCTGGCGGCACTGTGTGGGAGGCGCAGTCCGTCGCGTCTGGCGGCGCGATCTGGAAGCAGGTGATCGGCGCCGGTGCGCGGCCCTATGAAATCCTGGGGGCGTCCGTTGTCGCGGGCATCGGCGGGCTGGCGCAAATGAGACGCGGCTATACCGGCGCGGCGTGCGACATCTCCGCGACCATTGGCGGCTCCACGGTGACGGCCACCATCAATATTTTGTCCAATGGGCAATTTGACGAGGCCACGCTCGGCACCTACTACAATATGCGGGATGCCGGCACACATATCGTGTGCACGAAACTCTACAATCAGGACGCATCGGGCAACGATTTTGTCCAAAGCGGCTCCCTCGGCATGGCCAAAATCTGTTGGGATGAGGTGCTGCGCCGCTTTGTGCTGACGCGCACTTTCGGGCTGTCGAATACCATCGAGACGCTGGTGCTATCCGGCGGCGCATCTTTTACGTCGTCCGACTGCGCGGCGGTTGTTTTTGGGCGGTGCGCTGGGTCATCTATGGATGCTGGCACAGGTGTGCCGTTCGCATTTGGCTCGTGGGGCACTGCGTATTACGCAGTCGGCACACGCCCATTGCAGACGGGGACGCTGTACGGTGGACTGCAGACGACAGGCAGTACCGGCTCTCAAAAGCCGTTTTCGCCGCGCATTGCGTTTGACGCGGCACCTATGGTCATGGCATTTCGCAGCTACGGGACCACGGAAACGCTGCACGTCAATAACGAGATTTCCACCACGACGGGCTACCGGCCTCTGTACACCCTGACAGGTGCCTACATCAATGGCCCGGATAACGCGACATTCGGAAACCCATTGCACGCCGTGGGTTACATCCTTTGCAAGGCCGCTCCGACAGTCGCCCAGATATCTCTCGTCAAGGCGGCGCTCTACGCTATGATCGATGCGCGCCCGCAGTCGCGTGATTTGGTCATGATGATTGCTGATAGCCGTGGCGCGGGGTCAGGCGGGACGTATCATTCGCTGCCTGCATGGCTCACCAAGCACATGGCAAATCCGGCGCGTGTCATCTCAATGACGCAGGGGGGGAGCACATCAACGCAGCATCTGGCGGCTGCCCCGACACTGTCCGTGGACATGTATTCGGCTACCCGCCAAAATGTCGTAGTGATTGGCCCGCTCGGCACCAATGACTATGCAACGCTGACTCCTGCTCAAACATACGCAAACCTGCAAGCAATTGCTGCGATCTATCGTGCGGCTGGATGGAAGGTCGTCGCACTGGCCGAGATGTCCTCGACCAACGCGAACCACAATACCCATCAGGCTGCAGTCCGAGACCTGATCCTCGGCGGCGATCAGACGTGGTTTGATAGGTTGGTCAATGTGGCAACCATCCCCGCCGTCATGCTACCGGGCAATACATCGTATTATGCTGATGGCTTGCACGAGACTGATCTTCTGCAGGATGCCATGGCGTCGATGATTGCGGCGGCGGCAGACGAGTTACTGGCCGCGTAACCACCTCATCATCATGTGTACGTGCCGGCAGGCCAGGAAACGAGCCTGCCGGCGTCGTTTCTAGGTCTCGCAGAAGGCGTCCAGCGCAAAGCGATCAGCCACAATGCGGCCGGCATTAGCTCGCGGATGGACATAGGTTTCGAGAAAGACTGACGAGCTGCGCCAGTCACCTGCCGCCATTGCGGTGCGCACATCCATGCCAAGCTCTATGGCTCTTGTCGCAAAGGTGTGGCGGCCGCAGGTGTGTGGCGGCTTGTACGGGATACCGGCGCGCTCGCAGACGGCCCGTATGCGCTCGTTGACGCTATGCCGACTGGTATAGCGGAAGACACGCTCCTGCGCTCTGGCGGAACCTCTGAGGTCTCGCAGGCGGCCGGCAAGTTCGTCGGTCAGGTATCGCATCGAGTTGGTGGATGTTTTTGTTTTGAGAAGGAGCGCAGTGCGCGCCGTCAAGTCCACCTCTGACCAGCATAGCGCAACCGCCTCGCTGATCCTGGCGCCGGTTTGGGCCATGAACAGCACGACGGCCGACAGGTGCTGCAAACCGTCCTTGTCGGCCTGGCGCGCGAATGTGTGTAGCCAGACCGGCGATGCGGGTTTCGGCCGAGCCGTTCGATCTTGTTTGAACCGCCGCACGCGAATGAGCGGGCACCATCCACGGTCATAGCCGTGCATCATGACGGCTCTTGCCGGTGTGATGGCCTGCCTGTTGCGCGTGGCATTGCTGTGGGCGGGGTAAATGCTTTCCGCCATTTTGCGGATATCGAACGGGTGAATCGATGTCAGGGGCCGGCCGGCAAAATAGGCGACGATTGGGGCCATGTAGCGAGCCTCGCCGCCATGGGCTAGATAGCTTTCAGCTGCCTGCTCAAACGCGACAAAGTAATCTGATTGAAGATTGCTGCCATCATTGTTGATGACGTAACGATTGCTCGTTACACCTGATATAGCCATCTGACACCTCACTTGTGTTGGGCTGGTTAGAGCCTACTGGCTGCTGTAACAGCTGGTGGGCTCGCACAATCTATGCGGGCTAAACTATTCCTTAAAGCCGTAAATGCCGGATAGCTGGAATAGGGTTAATGTCAGAGTACTAGAACGTGAAAAGCCGCCTGGAGCGATCCGGGCGGCTTTTTTCGTTTGCGGTGGTGGGGAAATTCCCCACCTTATCGCTGGCTTGCCTTATACAGCGCCCAGGCCTCTTCGATGATTACGCCCTGAACGACGCCGCGCCTCGTTGCCTCGTTAGCGATCTCCTCCGAGATGTGAGGCAGCACCTTCGCATGCACCTGGCCGGTGCGCTCGCTCTTCTTGCGGCCCGGCTTCCCACGCGGCGAGCGATCCACAAAGCCCCTCGCCTCCCCTGCTGCATCCACTTTGGCAATGTCCGTATCGGCTGCAGGTTTTGGCGTTCTTCGAAGCGCCCCCAGATCCAGCTTGAAATCACTCATTGCAGTGCCTCCGTCAGTCGCTTGTAGACAGCCATTGCGAACGCCTCGGCATTCTCGATCGCGGCGGCCATGTTGCCCTGCTTTTCCATGGAATGCAGGTTGCCGCCGAATTCGAACAAGGCTGAGAATGCAGCCCGCTCCATGAGCGGGGGCTCGATAATGTCGATGCCGGCCTCCCGCAATGAGGTCTCAATTCCGGTCTGCTGCTTGGAACGGATGGCGCGCGTCATTGTGAACACAACGGCATGGGCAATCTTGCGGTTGATTGCCTCCTCCTCCTCGGCGATGAGCTTGAGCGACTGCGCGCCGATTTTCGCGTCCAGTGTTGTCGCGCGCATCGGGATCAGGACCAGGTCGGCCTGCGATATGGCGCGGGACACCATGCGGGAGGCCACGCCCTCAAGGTCTACGATGACCACGGCTCCATCCACGTCATACTGTTTGATCGTTTTGACGATGCTCGATTCAGAGACGTCATTCAGCGCGCGGACGTTTTCCGGCAGGGTTCCCAGATCCGCCCAGATGCTCAAGGAACGGTTGGGGTCGCAATCCAGCATGGTGACAGGCACGCCCTTATGGGCAAGCTCGGTGCCCAGCAGAACGGCCGTGGTTGATTTGCCAGCACCGCCCTTGGACGATGCCACGACGACAACGGGCATGGGGTAACCTCCGGTTCCTTAAAAATCTGATTTGTGCAATTATCCGATATTAGTTTATATCAGATTAATATGTAAATCCGGTAACAGATTTAATCGGATATGAGAAAATACCGGATTAACGAACAAGGGAGGCTGACCGGCTCGCTTTTACCGGATTAGATAAAATACCGGGTATCCGTACAAACCGGATATCCAAACAAATCCGATATATAAAAATCGAAACACCACGGTCCATCGTAGTTGGCGAGCGAGCAAGCGATCTCCCTTCCTGCTATGGCGCCTGCTTTGCCCTTGCCCGAGCCTGAGGGAAGTGATCGTAGAACGTCACACGACTAACACCCAGTCGCCGCGCGATCTCAGCAACGGATATGTCGCCGGCCGCAAGCATCGCCCTTGCTGCACGCTTGTCGTCTTCCGTGAGCTTAGAGGGCCGGCCACCTTTACGGCCACGGGCGAGAGCCGCCTTCAGGCCTTCCATGGTGCGCTCGCGGTTCAAATCGAGGAAGTATTCGGCCATAGCGCCATGGATCTGCAGGAAGAACCGCCCCTGGGCGCTCTCGCTATCCAGTTCCTCGGTCAGGCTCCTGAACTTGATCCCATCGGCGCGGAGCTTGTCGATCGTCCGCATCATCTCGACCAGGGAACGGCCGAGCCGGTCCAGCTTCCATACGACCAAGACGTCATCCGGCCGAAGATAGGCGAGGGCGGCCTCCAGTTCCGGTCGACGGCTGCCGGCCTTGCCTGACTTCTTCTCTTCAAAGATCTTCTCGCAGCCGGCACGCGTCAGCGCATCCCTCTGCATGTCGAGGTTCTGATCAGCAGTCGAAACGCGGGCGTATCCAATCTTCATGTTAGGAAACATCCTTCAGGATCGTTTTCCTGTCAATTGATTTCCTAACATAGTTTTCTAACAAAAAAGCCCGCTTTCGAGGCGGGCCAACCTGGGTGAGGGGATAGTGTAAGGAAAACGGTCGATTGGCGGACAGGTGGGGCCGGTAAAAGTTCGGCCTTATCCCCGAAGGAAGGCGGAGGGCGCATGGGCTCCCTTGATTTATGCTTGTTACGACGTATACCCCCTCGCATGGCTTTGAGACATGCGAGCGCAAGCTCCCCCTCATTGTCACCGGAAAAGCGAGGGCTTGTCAGAAATGGCGAGCCCTTTTCTATTCGTCGTCCCGTTTCCGCGCATGAGACGTAGAATATTTTTCTACCGTCCCCTCCGCCTTAATTCTTCCTAAGCCCATTGCGGCCTCTCCGGGTCTGATGTTGGTGCTATTTTGCTGTTACGGTGCAGCCCGAACCGCACTTTACGCGGTTCGGAACCGCCGCAGGGACGCGTTAGCGGCCCGAACAGCGGCGACCGCTTATTATAAAAGATGTTTAGTGCGGGGTTCTGTCCGAATAACGGATTCACGCTCTGGCTCTGGCAAAAGGTTGAGGAGCATCCGGGCGCGTCTTCCGGCAAAGGTTTCCGTCTGGGCAAGCCACTCCAAGCCATCACGGCCGATGCGCTGGAGTTCATGCTCTGCCTCGGCCGTCATCTTCTCCAGATCCGCCTGGGCGCGATCCTCGGGGAGAGGGGGCTTGTCGCGGGCAAGGGCTTCCTCGGCCTGCCTTGGCAAGGCAAGGCGATAGGCGTTGCTTGTCTGCTGCACCTGGGGGCCTGCGCTGTCGTTGTGGGTGGGCACATAGCGGCGCACCCAATCAAGAAAGCCATGCCGGCGCAAAGCGGTGAGCGCCTTCCAGACGGCATCCCGCGAGCGGCAAAGCTTCTGCATGATCGTGTCGATCGACGGCTCAAGGCGGCCGCTGCGGTAATCCACGAGGTTTGCCATGTATTCCAGAACCTCGATCGCCACGGCACCCAAGGGGCCGCTTTTCCTGCCGGGCTGCTTATGGGCCTTTTCGAAGCGCTTGGCCGCCAGCACGATCCGCCATGCGGTCTTGCGGTCGATCGCGCGCCAGAAGCCGGCTTCACATTTTCCCTTCAGGCGGGAATTCCGGCGCACAGGTGCGCCCGTGCGATGGCTCTGCCCGTGGGCAGGCGCCGCATGCATTCTTCCAAACATCGTCCGTCCTCGTCTTGTCGAGGGCATTGATCGGCAAAAAGCTACGCGTTCCCGCAAGATGCCATCTTGCGAGTCTGCCAACTCTGGACTATGTTGGAGGCCGACTGTTTATTTCGGTTACCGAACATAGTTTCGCTGATCCAAAAAACCCTGCCGCGCCAACGGCGGGGTTTTTTATTTATGCCCTTATGGTCTCACGTTTCATCCTCACTGGCATAACCGGGTGACTGGCGCTCATATTCTGCACCAATGATCCTTGTAACCTGATTTGGCGGTTGCGCCATAGCAGGTCGGCATTGGTAACATGATTCCCGGTTTCGCCGTCTCAACTTCTGCGCTGTCAGCCTATAGCCTCGGCCGGTGCGTGTTCATGCCCTCCGTTACGGGCATGAAACCCCGCCAGCTGATTGACGGCCTTGACGATCAGGAGGGCGATTGCCTCGGCCTGGTCGTCCGGCCGGTTGCTGTTGCTGTCCACCGTCAGGACATCCATGCCGTGATCGTCCAGGATGACGACCTTCTCTTCTTCGCAGACCCGCAGGGGGAGTTTCACTGCCTGATGCGCGAAGGCTGCAATGATGAAGGGATCGGCGCCCGGGGCAATTGCGGCGGCAGTATTTCGTGTATCGCTCATTGCTCGGTGACCTTCTCGAAGTGGGCAGAATCGTCTTTGACCACGAAGCGATAGGGTGTGCCCTCGTCTGACCAGTAATAGGCTTCGATTTCGTAGCTGCCTCCACGTTCAACCGCATCACTCTCCACAAACTCCTGAAGGGAGCTGCTGAGGGTGTCTCCCTCAAGGTCACCTTCGAGCATGAAGCAGTTTGCTTCGGCCGGAATTCCCGGCGGAACGTCAAATGAGCCATCCTCGGCAATGTGGAGGGTGTAGAGCCCGTGGTGGCGGTGCTCGATGAAGCGTATGACGTCGCCCTGTTCCAGGGGCTGGACGTAGTAGGACTTCTCCTCGTCCACGACGTTCCAACCAACCGGATAAAGCTGGAAGCCCTCCGCTGTCTTGCGGATGAACGCATCGGGGCTTGATTGCGGTGGCGGGATTATCTCGTCGGCCCAATTTTCGGGCAGGAATTTCGTTTCGCTCACTTGTCGAGTCTCCTTAGGAACCGGATATGCCTGACGGCGCCAGCGTGGCAGCGCTGCGCGTCACGTTCTGCCTTGAGGGAATTGGCGGCCGTCAGGGTGACGGATGCACCGTTGGTGAAAGTGACCTTGAAGAGGGCGCCTCTGGGCTTCGGGCTGGCTTGCGTATTCATGCCGGATCACCTGCTGCATCCGATGCGGCGTAATAATCCGGCCGGTGCGCCAGCTCGGCCTGAGTGAACATCTCGGCAAAGAGCGGAAAGCGCTTTTCCATTCGCCTCTGGAGGTTGCGCACTCTTGCGCGTGCCTTGGCCTCGCGGCTCCAGCGGCGGATTGGCTTCTGGGTGACCAGCTCCCAGCCGATCGAATAGCCGGAGCCAGGCACGAAAATCTCCATGATCTCCTCCGGGCAGGGCGCTCCGCGCGGAACAAGAATGGCCTTCAGGACGCGTGGCCCCGGCGGAGGAACGTCCGGCCGGCGCCACGCGAGGGTGTAGCGAGCCATGTCCATTATCGATCACCCGCCATACGATGACGGCGGGCAAGCCAGTTCGGATCGGCCATCGCGGCAATCTGCATGGATGTTGCCGGCAGGCTGATGCCGTGCACGGTGATTTTCTTCGGTGTCCAGTCCGGCTTATCCTGCTGAGTGGACTTCGCAGATTTGGCAGGTCTGGTCTTCTGTGCTGATTTGCTGGTCATGGTTGCCTCTCCATCCGTTCCGGAAGCCGCCTCAGGCGAGGAGGCGGAGACCGGAGCGGATGATCAGGCTGCCTTGTGTGAGGCCAAGCGCGCCTTGTGGGCGTTGTGTGCGGCCAAGCGATTGGCCCGCTCGCGCGCCTCAGCCTGATAGATATCAATCTCGGCCTGGCTGAACTGCAAAAGCAGGGTTTCGCGGGTGCAATGGTCGGCATTGGCCATCATGAAGTTCGCCATTTCAGCGACGGTGCGGGCCTTTTCGTTCTTGTTGATGCGCATCTGGGTTCTCCTGTTTTGCTTGAAAGGCCGTGCATGGTTTGCGGCGTGCTCGGCGGTGCATAGGCAAAGTAGGAAAAAACCTATATCGACGTCAATAGGATAATAGGAATTTGCCTACTGGCGGATTTTAGCAGTGGTTGCGCAGGCAAACTTGACACGGGCCCCGATGGGGTTGTCTTGTGACAACCGTACAGCTTTTGCGACTGGGGGAAGTGATGATTGTTCTATACAAGGGCGCGCGATGCCTTCTGGCGGCCGCTGCCCTGACTGCTGCGGCTGGCTGCCAATACAACGCCAAGCCTATGCCTGTTGCCACTTACAATATTTATTCTTCTTACGGCGACAAGCTCGCAGGCAAATATCTTCTATATGTCGATGGAAGCGCCCTTAATAAGCCTATAAAGCCTTCAGATTTTAATTGCTCAGCTCATACTTACCCTCTGGATGTGAACTCAAGCTTCGGAAATTCCGTCCGGAAAACCATGTCAAACTTGGTAAGCGAAATGGAGGTCGTTAATACGCCTGTCGATAGAGGCGAGTTGAGGGCTCGTGGTGCGCGCGGGATTATCATAGTCCGTGGAGAAAGCCTCGACGGTCGCCTCAGGGTGGTGCCTGGCTTCTGGTCGGCCGGTATCGAAACGGAAGTTGAGATCTCGGCGTCGATCGTCGTTGACGGGGTCAACGGACGATTGCTTGGCGCTACAGTGTCTGGCAGTGGCCGCGGCCAGTCCGATGCCGGATTTATGTGTGAGGGTGGCTCGAAATCGATGACCGACTCAGCTGAGGCCGCACTAAAGCAGGTGCTTGGTAGGCTGGGTGAAGCCCTTGTGAATTCCGACCGCGTGCGGACGGGTGTTTCTAGATAGTAAACCGGCCGACATACCTGCCAACAATATGAATCTCGTCCAAGTTCAACTCGCGCTCCAGGTGGCGCGGGTTATCTGATGCTATACGAACACGAACTATCTCGTCGCCTGGTCTGGACGTGACCTCCAGACGCTTGACAATGACGCCTCCGAACTCGTCTGCCAATGCGTAAACTCCAGGAGGAGATGGCACCCGATGGCGCGTATCGACGAAGATCACGTCTCCGTCGCAAATCGTCGGCTGCATTGAGTCACCTTGAACAGGGAAGCAAGCCAGCGCCCCGGCATTGGCTGCCATGCGCTTCACCATCCAATCCGGCAATCGCCAATAGTCTCGAATTGTTTCGCGGGCAAACGTTATGCCATTCTTATGGTCGACTTCTGTTGCGGCGACCCCGCCGCCGCCGAGTCCCGCGACCAAGCTTATTTCCGGAACCATGTCATTTGTTCTGGACCCAGTATGGCCGGCAAGCGCTGGCGCACCTAGTTCCTTCTCTGATATATCAAGTATTTCCGAAAGTCGTGCGCGTACATCCTCTTTGAGCTTCAAGGGGACATTACGCTCCATAAACTGCTGCATGTAGGCTGGATTCTTCCCTAGCTGCTCGGAAATCACCTTGTAGGTGAGGCCGCGCTCTTTGATCCGCTTCAAAATGATTTTGCGTACAGGGTCCATAGGAAACCACTTGCATAGGATTTGACTAATGGCGAATAGGATTGTACCTATCATTAATAGTGATAGTCCTATTGGAGCGCCCTGTGTCGGACGTCGAAACCTTCAAGTTAAAGGTTGAGCAGTATCTGGAGGCCGAAGGCATCAGCCCGACGCTTTTCGGCCGCAGGTTTGCCGGTGATCCACTATTCGTCTTTCAGTTGAGAGATGGTCGTGAGCCGCGAAGTTCCACGCGCCGACGCATTTTGACGGCGATGAGCAAAAAAGAGGCGGGCGAATAATGGGCCGCCGCCGATCGTCAAACCCCCTTCATATCGATGCGCGCCTTTCAAGCTTGGCTGCGCACGTTGCCCGACGCGCTTTCCTCCCGGCGCGTCGGGCGTCCTCTTCGTGTCGTTTGATTTTTGGCCCCTCAATCCATCGCTGATCTGACCGGCACGCTATCGCGCGATGGCGCGCCGTTCACTGAATCCTTTCCCCGCAATTTTTCATTGAACTGGAGGTTCCGGTGCGTCCGTTCTCAGAAGTGGCCTATCTGTCCCTGAAGCGAGCCGTCGAAGTGGCCTATTCACTGGCCGGCGGCGTGTCTCTGTTCGCGCTGACGACGCGCGTTCGTGTCTCGACACTGAGCAAATATGCCAGTGACGGCGCGGACAACCTCGATACCTGCATGCCGATCGACGTGGCGATCGACCTCGACCGGGCAGCACGCCAGCCGGTGGTCACGGCAAAAATGGCGGAACTGCTGGGGTATGACCTGGTGCCACGGGTGCCGCCGGCCGGCGCATCGCGGCGGGTGGTGGATGGTGATGCAGTCGATTTCATGGTCGAGGCCATGGACGTGGTGCGGGCCATCCAGGCGGCGCTGGCTGACGGGCGGGTGAGCCGCGACGATGCCCGGAAGGTCATGGCCGAACTGAGCGACCTGCAGCGCGAGATTGACGATCTCAAGCGCAATATCGGGGAGGGCTGAACCATGGATGCCACCTCCCAGACGAAAGCTTTGCCGGTCATCACCGTGCCGCTGTCCGATCTGGACCGCGCCTTTCTGCGTGCGGTGCGGATCGCGGGCGGCTGCCTGTCGCTGGTCACCCTGGCGCATCGGCAAAGCGCCGCCGCATGCTGCGAGGGCGGGTACGTGCGCATCTCCCCGGATGGAAAGACCGTGCGGCTGACGGGAACGGGACAGGCCTATCTCGACCGGCTGATGAGGGCGCATTGATGACCGCTCGTCTGGACCAGCTGACAGCGCCAGTCGAGGTTGGCGTTTTCTACCTTGTGCCCACGGTGCGAGGAGAGTGGAAGCCCTATGGTGTGCGCGACTGGCCGGTGATCGGCCCCCGGCACAATGACCGACACTGCCTCAATTTCGACCCCACGCATTACCATCTCGACGCCCGGTTCATGCCGAGCTTCGGCCGGAGTGATGATGACTGGTTCTGGTGTCAGGTCGCGGTCGCCCCCCTGCAGGTCAATATCCGGCTGAACGCGGATGGCCTGCCTGACCCGATCTGGAAGCGGCGCAAGTGCCGCCGGACGGAAAACCCCTATACGCCCCAGCTGATGGAACAGGTTTCCCGAAACAAGGGCTTCCAGTGCCTGCACGACGAATATGCGGGGCGTCAGGCCAAGCATGACGGCCGTGGGTGGGTGTGCCCGCACCGCGCCGTGCCGTTGGCCGACCATGTGGCCAGAGAAGGGGTGATCCAGTGCCCGCTTCACCTTCTGCGCATTGATGCCCACACGGGCAAGGTTCTGCCGCGGGAGGGCGCTTGATGGAGGCCTTTGACGCCCTGCCGGCCGTCGTTCGCATGGCGATCGCCTTTTCCAATTTTCCATTCGATGCGCGTGTCGCGGCCCGGTTTCTGCGGCGCGGGCATTCGGCTCCGCACGTGGCCGCCCTGATTGTTTCCGCCGATTACCGGCTCACAAAGGAGAAACCGCTGATGAATTCCTATCCTCGTCGCCTTTCAAAATCTTCCGCCGTGATGGATGCGCATCCCACTGCGGCAAGCGACAATCTGAGGGCCTGGATCGAGCGTGGCGAGCGTGAGGTTTTCAGCGTCGTCGTGGATATGACGCCTGATCTTGCGGCGCGACTTCTTTCGACAAATGAGGATAATCGGCCTTTGCGGATCGAAGGTCCGAAGCGGTCTGTGCGCGCCTATGCCGACGCCATGCGGCGCGGCGAATGGCTGCTGAATGGCGAAGCGATCATTGTTTCGCGAGGCGGGGTGCTGAATGACGGGCAGCACCGGCTGAATGCCGTGATCGGCAGTGCCGCGACCGTGCCGATGGTGCTGACCTTTGGTGTCGATCGCGACAGCCGCCACACCGTGGATCAGGGCGCGGCCAGAACGCCGGGGAACATCCTTTCCATGTATGGGGAGAAGCGCACAAACGCGCTCGCAACGGCCATCTCCTTTGTGTGGCTGTATGATGGCCAGCGGGTGGCAGGCAATTATCCCTCTCCTGAGGAGATGATGGATACGCTGGACAGCAATCCGGCCATTCGTGACGCATTGTCGGCGACCGACAAGCTGGCGAGGCAGTTTCAGCTTTCGAAGGGCTATATTGCCGGCGCGGCCTATGTCTGCGGCCGGACCAGGCAAAACGTGCTGGACAGCTTTCTTCATGCGCTGACGACGGGAATCGGCCTCGACTCCGACCGTGATCCGGTTTTCGTGCTGCGCAAAAGGTTCATGAACCATCTGGCGCAGACGCGGCGTGGCAACCGTATGGTGGCGCTGGAGCAGGCGGCAGTGTTTATCAAGGCGTTCAATGCCTTCCGCACCGGGCGTGGCGCCAGCGTGCTGCGCTGGCCGCATTTCGAGGGCGAA
This sequence comes from Rhizobium sp. CSW-27, assembly GCF_018760785.1. GTDB lineage: Bacteria > Pseudomonadota > Alphaproteobacteria > Rhizobiales > Rhizobiaceae > Neorhizobium. The sequence goes on along the minus strand of NZ_JAHHZO010000024.1, from coordinate 19,487 downwards.
GCCTTTCCGAGGCTCGACTGATGGCGCGGCGGCGGGATATCGAATCCGTCGAGATTGCGGCCGTCCAGATCGGGAAACGGCTGCGCTATTTCGACCAGGCCAAGGTTGATGCGATCAAGGCCTCGATCCGCGAGATCGGGCTGAAGACGCCGATTACCCTGCGCGTTATCCCGGCCGGTGCAGACGGCACGGACCAGCTGGCCCTGGTGGCGGGGATGCACCGGCTGGAGGCGATGCGACAGCTGGGCGAGGAATGGATAGCGGCCTTCGTGATCGAGGGGGATGCGCTGGATGCCGAGCTTTGGGAGATTGACGAGAACCTGTGCCGTGCCGAACTGACGGCCGGTGACCGGGCGCTGTTTACGGCGCGGCGCAAGGAAATCTATCTGCTGCGGCATCCCGAGACGGGGCAGGGTGGTGACCGCCGATCAAAACGACATCCTGTCGTTTTGAATGATCCGTCGCGCGCCTTTGCCGTTGCAACCGCCGAAGCGACCGGCCGCGACCGGCGCACCATCGAACGCGATGCATCGCGCGGTGAGAAAATTACCGAAATGGCCCTGCACCGCCTGCGCGGAACGCGGCTGGACAGTGGCGCTTTTCTTGACCGGCTGAAGCAGATCGATCCGGACAAGCAGATTCTCTATGTCGATGCCGCCCTTGCGGAAGAAAAGCAGAAGGCGGCGCATACAAAGGAAAACCGTCGCAAGCTCTCCGAGGTTCGTCACGCTGTACGGCTGACGCATATGAGCTTCGTGCAGGCGAATGGCGGGGCGACGGCGGGGCAGGTCAAGCAAAAATATCCGATCATCTATGCTGATCCGCCCTGGCAATTCGGCGTGCGGTCCGAGGTAACCGGACGCGAAAAGAGCGCAGAAAACCATTACCCGACCATGCCGACCGGGGCGATCTGCGATCTGTTTGCCGAGATCGGCGCGCCGGCCAAGGCGGATGCCGTGCTGTTTCTGTGGGCGACCAACCCCATGTTGCCGGATGGATTGCGCGTGATGGAGGCCTGGGGCTTCACCTATGTGCATCACTGGATCTGGGACAAGGAAATTGCCGGAACCGGCTATTGGGGGCGCGACCGGCATGAACTGCTGCTGATCGGCAAAAGGGGAAAGCCTGTTGCACCGCTGATGGGAACCCAGACACAGACCGTGCATCGCGAGGCGAAGGGGCCGCACAGCGCCAAACCGGAATTTTTCGCAAAAACCATAGAGCAGTATTTTCCGGGCGTTCCGAAGCTGGAGCTTTTCCAGCGCCGTGAAAGTCTGGCCGATGGCGACGTCCGGCTGAATGGCGCTTGGAGTTTCTGGGGCAATCAGGCGGGGGTGCGATGACAAGGCGCCCTCTGAAGGTCCTCGTCGGGTGTGAGATGTCCGGCCGTGTCCGGCGCGCGTTCTCGGCCCTTGGGCATGACGCCTGGTCGTGTGACCTGTTGCCGGCCGATGACGGCAGCAACCGGCATATCGTCTGCGACATTCGCGATATTCTGGCCGATGGCTGGGACATGCTGGCTGTCATGCACCCGCCATGCACGCGGCTGTGCAACAGCGGCGTGCGGTGGCTGAAAGTGCCGCCGCCTGGCCGCACATTGCCGGAGATGTGGCGGGAACTGGATGAAGGGGCGAACCTGTTTTCGGCCTGCTGGAATGCGCCGATCGAGCGGGTCGCGGTCGAAAATCCGATCATGCACCGCTACGCAAAGGAGCGGATCGCCAATTACCAGCCGCCTGCCCAGACCGTCCAGCCCTGGTGGTTCGGTGATGCCGCCTTCAAGGCCACGAGCCTTTACCTGCGGAACCTGCCCTGCCTTGTGCCGACCAACAGGCTGACGCCTCCTGCTCCGGGGACGGATGCACACAAGGAATGGTCACACATCCACCGGGCGCCGGACACGCCCGATCGCTGGAAGATCCGCAGCCTGACGTTCCAGGGGCTTGCCGACGCCATGGCCGCGCAATGGGGCGGGCCTGTTTCGGAAGAGGTGGCGGCATGACGTTGGACACCGCTCTGGAGCATGACAAGGCGCGCCTTATCCGGCTCGGCAACATGGCGGAACGGATGGCCTTCGACGAGTGGGGCATCGTTGCCAGTGACGGCCGCATGACCGTGACGACACGGCGCCAGACGGGCGAAGAGGTGGTGCTGTGCGAGCTGGGGCAGGGCGCCCTGCCGGATGAAATCGAACTGCTGTGCGGGGCGCTGGATATTCTGCGGCTGCTGTTTCGGGTGCGCGGCCGATCGGTGGCAGCGCTGCGACAGTTGCGGCGGGAGCTGGGGCGCGACAAACCGCTGAAGGATGGTGATTTCACCACCAATGCGGCGATGCTGATCAAGGAACGACCGTTTCAGCGCTTCCTGGAGACGCGCGGCGAGGGCGGGCCTGTGCGCGACGAAAAGGCGGCGGATGGCCGACTGAAGGACTTGCTCGGGATCACGACAAAGCGGGCGCTGAACGAGGATGCACGCGCGCAAGCGGCATGGATCGACCTGCGCGGCGACTATGAATCATGGCTGAGGGGTGCCGCCCGATGAACGGCACCCGCTCCTGCCTGCAGTCCATTGCCTCACTATTCGGCAGCCTCAAGGCCGATGACCAGGCGCTTGCCCATGACAGCGAGAGTGTCCGTGAGCGCCTGGATCTTGGTCCGATGATTGGGATCAAGAATGCGGCGAACCTCCTTTTCATCCTTGCCGAGCTGGCGGGCCAGTTCCGTGCGCGTCATGCCGCTTTCGCGGAAGGTTTCGATAACCGCGATTTTCGCGGCCACGTCCGGATCAGGGGCGATCATGGGGCCGCGTGCCTTGGCTTCAGGCAGGGGCCGACCAAGCTCGATGTAGGTCAGCAGGGCAACGCCAAGGGCATCTGCGGCCGACTCACGGGCATCGCGCATGTCATCGCCCTGGGTGATTGCTTCAGGCACGTCGTCAAACGTGACGAGGAAAACGCCATCTTCCTCGGCCGGCTCGAAGTTCGCTGCATAAGAGTAGAATTTCATCGTGTTAGCTCCAAGTTTGGCCGCGATTGGCCCTGTGTCATGTGCGGGGTCAGGGTTGGGGCTCATTTGAGCCCCAGTCCCTTTCTGATCTTCGCTGCTGTTTTCGGGTCTATTTCCCGGCTGGGGAGGGTGGTGAAGCGGTCTCCTAAGAACACCGTTGCATGCCCTCCTTTGCCCTTGTTTTTGTTGACCCGAAAGGCGAGGCCCAAGGCTTTGGCTTCCTCTCTTAGTTCGGCGATGAAGCGATCCCGCTTATCCATAACTGTCTCCGTTTCAATGAAGACAATATCGGACTTTTTTGTCCGATTGTCAAGCATGATCGGACTTTTTTGTCCGATTACTTTGTGTCGATCTGGTTCTCGAAAGGGGCATGCGTGATGTCCTTCGATATCGAGGATCTTCGGGATTGCGAGACTGACAGCGCACGCGCGGCATGGCTTCTGCAGGTGCCGGCAAGCCTGCTGCTGGCGGAATTCATGGCCATTCGCGCGGCACTGATGGCGGCCCGGTTTTTGGCAGGCCTCGACTATCTCGACGCGGAGGCACGGTTCCTGACCCTGCCGCGCAAGCTGGGGCGGTCGTTCGATCCTGTCTTCATCCGTGCCGCACGGGGGCGCCTGCTGCGCATCGCGCTTGGTGAGGCATCCGATTTTCAACACACAGCAAGGGGTGAAAGCGTGAGTTATGGCTGACGAAAGGAAGGGGTCTTCCCGCGTATGGCGGTGGCGGCATGCGGTGGCCGCGTCCGACCTGAAGCCGGGTACGCGGCTGGTGCTGCAGACACTCGGCACGAAAATGAACGCGGACGGCGGTGGATGCTGGCCGACAATTGACGAACTGGTGGGCTTGACGGGCTTCAGCAAGAAAACGGTGCTGGTGCATCTCGGCAAGGGCGTCGCGGCCGGCTGGCTGTCGATCAGCAAGGGGGAATTTTACGGCCAGATGCACCGCCGCAATTCGTATTTCGCGCGGTTTCCGGCGGTGGATGAGACGGCGGCCGATGCGGAAAACGAGGCGGCGGGCGAGGGCGATCCGGAGGGGGGCAAGGTGGTGGAATTTTTGCCCGAAGGTGGTGGAATTTCTACACCTGAGGTGGTGGAAAAACTACACCACGATAAGGAATCTCCAAAGAACTCTCCAGATAACTCTCCAAAAGAGAGCGCGAGCGCGCGGGCGACCAGCGGGGCCGAACGGCGGCAAGCCGAAAAGGCATTCGTGCGGTGGCTGCGGACATGGCCGAATGCGGAGAGATACAGCCTCAATCGGGCGAAGTCGGCCTTCCTGCGGCTGGATATCCAGCAGCGAGCGGCCTGCCTGCGGCTGACGCCCGAATATCTACGGGCTGTTCCCGTGCGCGGCCGGATCGCCAACCCTGCGGATTATCTGACCGAAAGGGCTTGGGAAAAGCTGCCCGTGGCTCCCGTCATCGCACCATCGGAACGGGTCGCCGCCAAGCCGTTCGGCAAGCTGTGGATGGCCTATCGGCTGTGGCTGCTGCTGCAGCCGCCGGAAGGCCCTCTGCACCTGACAGCCTTCGATCAGCGGCGCCTCGATCAGGGGCTGATCGAGCGCGAGGTGCTGCTTTGCCAGAAGCGGGCGGCAAGCGGATGGCCGACCGTCAATGCGATGCTGGCGGCGGCACGAAGCCGGGAGCCGTTCTTCTGCCCACCTGCCTTGAAGGGTGTCGCCGATGGCTTCCGACAGGTGCAGCGTGGAAGCGACCTCTTCCACGCCTGGGAACGGCTGCACCTTGGCCGCTGCTGGCCATGGTTCCAATGGACGACCGAATATCCATGGTTTCCCGCTGTCGATCTGACGACGGGCGATCTCGACGCGGCGGTTGATGCCGCGATGACTGATTTTGCAAGGCAAGTGAGCGAGGGGCTGAACAATGCAGGCTAGGAATTTGCGACAGGAACAGGGCGAGCCCTCGCAGTGGCAGAAGGCGCGGATGACACGGCAAGAGCGCATGTTGCGGGCACGTCTTGAACCTGCCTCGGCAGAACGCGTGAAGCGCTATCCGGCAGATGCCCGGTGGTTTTGTCTTGTGGTTGTCGAGGGTGGCGAGCTGAGCGTAGGACGGCGACTGGAGGGTGGCGGTGTCGAGGTTCTCGTACCGACCGAAAAGCTCGAAAGGCGCAACCGAAAAGGGAAGCTTTACGAGGTGGAGCGCGCTTCGTTCACAGGTTACGTGTTCGTGCGGATCGTACCATCCGTGTCGGCGTTCGAGCGGTTGCGGGGCGTCAAAGGCGTCGTGGACTTCCTGCGGGCAGGAGAGTTCTATCATACCATTCGCGATCAGGATCTCGGTTTTTACGTTTCCAAGGTACACGCGGAGCGCATGCCCAAGGATGCAACGATTGGCGACGGCTCGCGGGTGCGGATTAAGTTCGGGCCTTTTGCCGGACTGGATGCTGTCGTCTTGCAGGTTACCGCGCCAAAGTCGCGCGATCCCCATTGCCGAGTGTGGTCGGAAACTTACCAGAGGGAAATCAGAAATATCCCTCTTGCGTTTCTGGAGCGGCTGTGAGAGTCATTTGACAACGGCCACTTCGAGAGTCGCCACACCCTCAGATGCCAGCGCTAGACGCTGCCAGAGCCAGCCAAACGGCTGCAGGGCAAAGGTGATCCGGAACCCATCCCTGACGGCTTCTATTTGAAGCATCGATTCAGGGCAGCTACCAGAATTGTGTTCAGAGGCGACCCTAACCCGGTCGCCTTTTTGCGTTCTAGGTTATGGGCAATGATCAGCGATCGGACCAGGCGAAAGAATGGCGCGGCTGGTACTCGTTGGCGCGCTGGCGAAAGACCCGCAAGCACCAGCTGACCATCGAGCCCTTGTGCCGGATGTGTCGGCTGCAGGGCAAGATCACGGTCGCCACCGTCTGCGACCACGTCGAGCGCCACAACGGCAATCCGCAAAAGTTCTGGGGCGGGCCATTCCAGTCGCTGTGTGCGCCCCATCACGATGCGACGAAGCAGGCGGAAGAACATCGCGGCTTCTCGACGGCGGCAGGTAGCGATGGCTGGCCGATCGATCCGCGCCACCCCGCGAACCGCTGAGGGGGAGGGCGGGTCAAAAGTCAAACGCCCTCTGTGTCGCACACCGGCTCCCACCCTTTCTTCGCAGGGAGCGGGAATTGGAGGCAAAAAGCCACTGATTTTGAGAGGGACTGATCCATGAAGGGCCGAAAGCCTTCGACCGAAAACGTCGTGCCGCTCACCGAAGACGAGGGACGCGGTGCCAATTTTGAGGCCCGCGCGCTTCAACGGGCACGCGAGCTGAAGCCGGAAGGGCTGCCGTTTACGGTCTCCGCGATCTGGGACCGGCTGTCGCCCTCGCTTTGCGATCCGCGCAAGAACCGGCTGAACGACACGAACGTGTTCATGTTCGAACAGCTGTGCTGGACGGTCGAGCGTCATGAACGACTGCGCGTCGATATCCAGGACAACGGCGAAACCTACGAGACCATGACCCGCAACGGCAAGCAGCAGAAGAGCCGCCCGGAGGTCGGGCAGCTCAACGAGACATGGCGGCAGATCCGGGCGCTTGCCAGCGATTTTGGCATGACGCCCTCGGCTGAACGCGGATTGCAGGCAGGCGGGCAACTTGGCTTCAGCTTCACAGACAATGAAGGGTTCGATTGACGTCGAAATCCCGGATATCAGCTACGAAGACGATCCGGTCACCGCCTGGGCGGCCGATGTGCTGCGCGGCAAAATCATTGCCGGACCGCATGTGCGAAACACCTGCCGGCGCCATCTGCTCGATCTGCGTGACGGGCCGGCTCGCGGCCTGGTCTGGGATCTGGAAGAGGCCAAGAAGCGGATCAAGTGGTTCCATGACAAGCTTCGCCTGAATGGCGGCCAGTTCGAGGGCCGGCCGTTCAAGCTGCATCCGAGCCAGGCGTTTCGTGTCGGCTCGCTGTTTGGCTGGAAATGGGCCGAGACCGGCCTTCGTCGCTTCCGTCGCTTCTATGACGAAGAGGGCAAGGGCAACGGCAAGTCACCGTTGCTCGCCGGTATCGGCATTGCGATGATGGTGGCAGACGGCGAGCCGCGTGCCGAGGTCTATGCGGCGGCTGCCAAAAAGGACCAGGCGCAGGTTCTCTTCCGTGACGCGGTTGCCATGCGCGACCAGTCGCCGGAATTGGCCAAGCGCATCAAGCCATCAGGCATCGATCCGGTCTGGCAGCTGACGTATATCAGCACCAAGGGCGACAAGCGGTTCTTCAAGCCGATCTCGTCGGATGCGGCGCAATCGGGTCCGCGTCCATCCTGCGCGCTTTGCGATGAGGTGCATGAGCATCCGAACCGCGACGTCATGGAAATGCTGGAGCGCGGGTTTAAATTCCGCCGACAGCCGCTCCTGGTCATGGCGACCAATTCCGGCTCCGACCGCAAGTCTGTCTGCTGGGAAGAACACGAACATGCGGTGAAGGTAGCAGCCGGCATCATTGAGGACGACACGACGCTGTCGTTTGTCTGTTCGCTGGATGAGGGTGACGATTGGGAGAACGATCCGTCGTGCTGGGTGAAGGCAAACCCGCTCCTCGATGTGACCGTCACCACGGAATATCTCGAAGGGGTGGTCAAGCAGGCACGCCAGATGCCGGGCAAGCGCAACGGCATTGCGCGGCTGCACTTTTGCGAATGGACGCAGTCGGTCAATGCCGCCATCAAGCGGGAAGCCTGGGTCGCCTGCCGCAAGGATCTCGATCTGCCGGCGCTGATTGCCGGTGGCTACCCCTGTTATGGCGGGCTCGATCTGTCACGCACGCGCGACTTTACCGCATTCACGCTGACTTGGGTGCTGGATGCCACCAAGGATGCCGAGCGGCTTGCGTCAAAGACATGGTTCTGGACGCCGGCCGATACGCTGAAGGACAGGGCCAATACCGACCAGGCGCCCTATGAGCTGTGGGTCGACCAGGCGCATATCGAGGCCGTGCCCGGTCAGCGGCTCAAATATTCCTGGCTTGCCGAAGCGCTGGCCAGGCTTTGCGCCGTCTATGCGCCGCTCGAAATCGGCGGTGACCAGTACGGACTTGAGCAGTTGCAGGAGCATCTGTCCGCCGATGGTGTCAGTTTGCCGATCACCATCCACCCGCAGGGCTTCCAGAAGCGGATCATCGACCGGGATAGAGAAGCGCCCGAGGGTGAGCAGGAGCTTTACCTCTGGATGCCGCACAGCATCAACATGTTCGAGAACGCGCTTTACGAGCAGCGGATGGAGATCGATCCGAACCCGATGCTCGATCTGTGCGCGGCAAGTGTCGTCTATGCGGAAAACCGAACCGGCCACCGCATGTTCGACAAGGAAAACGCCTTTGGGCGCATCGACGGCATGGTGTCCACGGCGATGTCGGTCGGGATCGCGCTCTGTCGTCAGCGCCCGGAAGAAAACCTCGACGACTTCCTCTCAAACCCCGTGATGGTCGGTATCTGATGGCGAAACGCAACAAACGCGGTGCAGCGACTGCGCCATCCAATGTGACGCGCGAGGAGCTGGCCACGAAAAGCCAGCGATTGAGCCTGAAGGACAGCGCCGGATGGGCGGCAGCCTTTGGCACCAGCAATCATGCCGGAAAAACCGTGACGCTGAATACGGCGATGCAGCTTGCCACCGTCTGGGCCTGTGTTCGGCTGACGGCACAGGCGGTATCCTGCCTGCCGCTGTCGATCTTTGAGAAGCGCGGCGACAATAGCCGGGTGAAGGTCGAGGCCGACGACGCCTTGGTCGATGTCCTGTGCGAAAGCCCGAACGAAGACCAGACGCCGCTCGAATTCTGGGAAACCATGGTCGCCTGGCTGATGACCACGGGCAATGCCTATGCGGAAAAGGTCGAGATCGGCACGCGCTTGAGCGCGCTGCAGCCAATGCCCAGCACCCATTGCCATCCGTTCCGCGATGCAGACGGTGCCTTGAAGTTCAACGTCATCGATCGCGGAAAGAGCGAGATCCTGCCACGCGACAAGGTCTTTCATCTCAAAGGCTTTGGCTTTGGCGGTGATGTCGGCCTCTCTCCCATCCAGTTCGGGTCGCAGACCTTTGGCTCGGCTATTGCGATTGACGAGGCGGCCGGCCGGCTGTTTGGCAAGGGGTTGCAGGCAAGCGGCATCCTGTCCTCGGAAAAGATCCTCGATCCGAAACAGCGGGCAGATCTCGAAAGCATCATGAGCCGGTTTGTCGGTTCTTCCAATGCCGGCAAGCTGATGATCCTGGAGGCCGGCCTCAAATACGACCGGCTGTCGCTGTCGCCGGTCGATGCGCAGATGCTGGAAAACCACCGCTTCTCGGTGGAAGAAATGTGCCGGTGGTTCGGCATGCCGCCGATCATCATCGGGCATGCCGCGCAAGGCCAGACGATGTGGGGCTCGGGTGTCGAGCAGATCCTGCTCGCCTGGCTGACGCTCGGCATTGATCCGCTCTGCGACCGTATCGAGGCGCGCATCAAAAAGCAGCTGATCCGCCCGAGCGGCAATCGGCGCCGTTATGCCGAGTTCAACCGCGAGGCGCTGCTGCAGATGGACAGTGCCGCCAAAGCCTCGTTCCTGTCGGTGATGACGCAAAACGGCCTGATGACGCGCAATGAAGGTCGGGCAAAGCTCAACCTTCCGCGCGTCGAGGGCGGCGATGAACTGACCGCCCAGACCAACCTTGCGCCGCTCTCAGTCCTGGGCGCCGCAAGTGATGGCAATACAGCCCGCGCGGCGATGCGCGCCTGGCTGCAGAGCGAAACAGACAAGGTGGCCGCATGACCCTTCGTATTCTCCCGAGTGCCGCCATCGGCATTCGCCCTGGCCTGCATTCGAAAGTGACGGCACGGGCGTTTGAGAACTGGAACCCCGATATCCGGCAAGCTGCGGGTGCTTCGGAAACCGTCGAGAACACCATCTCGGTTCTCGATGTGATCGGCAATGATGCCTGGGGCGAGGGGGTGACGGCCAAACGCGTGGCCGCAGCCCTGCGTTCGATCGGCGACCAGAATGTCGTCGTCAACATCAACTCGCCCGGCGGCAACTATTTTGAGGGCCTGGCGATCTACAACACGCTTCGCGAACACAAGGCCAAGGTGACGGTCAAAATCCTCGGCGTAGCGGCCTCGGCCGCATCCGTGATCGCCATGGCGGCCGACGAGGTGCAGATTGCCCGCGCCGGCTTCCTGATGATCCACAATGCCTGGGTCGTGGCCGAAGGTGACCGTCATCAGTTGCGCGAGGTGGCCGACTTCCTCGAACCCTTCGATGCAGCCGCCGTCGATATCTATGTGGCACGCTCGGGCATGGATGCCAAAGAGGTCGCAAAGATGCTCGACCGGGAAACATGGATCGGCGGGGCGGAAGCGGTCGAAAAGGGTTTGGCGGATTCGCTTCTCTCCTCTGACGAAATTGCAGCCTCACCGCAAAACTCGGCCGCTGCCAAGACGCGGGTCGCCGCCCACCGCGTCGATGATCTTCTGGCGCAACTCAACGTGCCGCGCTCCGAGCGACGCGATCTGATTGCGGCTCTCAAAGGGGGCATGCCTGGCGCTGCCTCAACCGGCATGCACGACGCTGCCGTCCTCACGGAGGTCAACGACCTCCTCAAATCCACGCTCAACACCTTCAAAACGTCCGTCTAACAGATCGGACACAGAGGAAATCTCCATGAAACTCTTCGCTCTTTGCGGAGCGATCGCGCTTGCCGTGATCGCCACCGCCTTCTTTGCCATGTCGTCTTCGGACCTGGTTGCGCATCTTGCGTCGGCCGCCACCACCCATCCGCCCGTGATGGCGATGGTCATGATGGCTGGTGCCCATCCTGCCCACATGCGAAAGGCGCGCATGCCTTCCTTCCCGGCATCGCTCCTGATGACTTCGCTTCCCGCCGGCATCATCGGTTCCGTTCGCAACGAGGCCAATGTCGAAAAGCTGCTGGCTGACGTGAAGGCGTCGCTGAAGGAAGTCTCCGACGGCGTCAAGCAGACCGCCGAAGAAGCCCTTCGCCAGGCGAAATCCGCCGGCTCGGTCTCCGACGAGATCAAGCAGAAGGCCGACAAGCTTTTGTCCGACCAGGCCAAGCTTGCAGAAACCCAGAACCGGCTGACGGAAAAGGTCGAGCAGCTTTCGACCCGCAACACGGATCTCGAACAGCGGCTGGCCTCGCGCCGTGGCGGCACACAGGATGAGCCGAAATCGCTTGGCCAGTTGGTCGGTGACCATGCCAATGTGAAGGCCTTCGTGGCAGCCGGCGCCAAGGGTACGGTCAACGTCTCGGTGCAGAATGCCATCACCACCTCGGCCGGTTCGGCCGGCGCGCTGATTGCCCCGCAGCGGGAGACGGAAGTGGTCGGCATGCCGCGCCGGCAGTTCTTCATCCGCCAGCTCCTGCAGGTCGGCACCACCACCTCGAACAGCATCGAATATGCCCGCATGGTGGCGCGGGTGAATGCGGCAGCCGCAGTTGCCGAAGCCGCCTTGAAGCCGGAATCGAATTACACCTATGAGCCGGCCGATGCGCCGGTGCGCACCATTGCCCATTGGGTGCCGGTGTCGCGCCAGGCGATGGACGACATTCCCCAGCTGCAGAGCGAGATTGACGGCGAGCTGCGCTATGGGCTCGACTTTGTCGAGGAAGCCCAGATCCTGAAGGGCGACGGTCTCGGGCAGAACCTGCACGGCCTGGTGCCCCAGGCAACCGACTATGCCGAGCCGGCGGGCATTACGGTTGCAGCCAAGACCAAGATCGATGTGCTGCGCCTGGCGCTGCTTCAGGCCTCGCTCGCGGAATATCCGGCCGATGGCATCGTGCTCAATCCGATCGACTGGGCCGATATCGAACTCACCAAGGATGGTGAGAACCGCTATCTGTTTGCCACCATCATTCAGATGCTCGGTCCCCAGCTCTGGGGGCGGCCGGTCATCTCCACGCAGGCGATGGCGCAGGACGAGTTCTTGGCGGGTGCCTTCAAGATGGCCGCCAAGGTCTGGGACCGCATGGATACGGAAGTGGCGATCTCGTCCGAAGACCGCGACAACTTCGTCAAGAACATGCTGACCGTCCGCGCCGAAAAGCGCCTGGCGCTCGCCGTCAAGCGGCCGAAGGCCCTGGTTGCCGGCGACTTCACCACGGCGCTTGCCGCTTGATCAACCGCGATCGGCAGATGACGGCGGGCAGCATTGTTCTGCCCGCCTGCTCGCCAATGGAGAACCGACATGGAAATCAAAGCAAAGCGCAGCTCGTATGGCGACTATGGCAATGTGCGCCGGGGCGAGGTGATCACGGTCGATGATCGTCTGGGCAAGGCGCTCGTGCAGAAGGGCAGTTTTGTTGCCTATGATGCCAAGGCAGAGGCCAAGGCAGAAGCCGAGCGCGAGGCACAGCGACAGGCGGCCGAACAGGAGAGGGCCGCAGCCAAGAGCTCTCAGGCGGCCGAGCTCGAAACCCTGCGATCGGAGCTGGCGGCAAAAACCGCTCGTATCGCCGAACTGGAAAAGCAGCTCGAAGCGAAGGCCAAAAAGTAATGGCGGCCGATATTTGGGTGGTTGAGCCACCCGTGCCGATCGTCACGCTGGAGGATGCCCGCCGGCACCTGGCCGAACTGCCAGAGGAAGACGAGGCCTATGTCGAAGGGCTGATCCTCGCCGCCACGACCTGGATCGATGGGCCGACCGGCTGGCTCGGGCGGGCGCTCGGGATCCAGACCCTCGATTATGCCATGGAAGATTTTTATGCCGAGGCTGACGGCTACATCCACCTGCCGTTCAGTCCGGTGCTTGAGCTGGTCTCCATCCGGCTTCGGGTTGGTGCCGATAGCTTTGAGACGATCCCGCCTGCTGAATACGAAATCGATGCGGGTGGCGTCTATCCTCTGTCCGGCGCCTGGCCGTTCGTCTCCGGGCGCAATCAGCGTGTCATCATCCGCTACCGGGTCGGCTGCGCAAAAACAGTCGGCGCACCTGCGGTCGGCACGCCTGCTGTCTGGGTGGCGAATGTGCCGGAACCCATACGCTTTGCCATCCTGCTTCTCGTTGCGCATTGGTATCGGAACCGCGAGGCTGTGGTGATCGGGCAAAGCGCTGTCACTCTCCCCTTTGCGGTCGATGCGCTTTTGCAGCCCTACCGCATCTATCGATAGGAGCGGCCATGGCCCGTGTCCGGTTCCTCAAGGATTTTGACTACCGGCCGCCCGTGTTCGGCGTGACCATCGCCTACAAGGCCGGTCAAACCTACACGGTCAAACGCGACTGCGCCGACCAGGCGCTTGCCGTAAAGGCGGCCGTGACGGTGAGGGCGGAGCGATCGGCGCCAAAGGCAGGCGGCGATGATTGATGCCGGCAGTCTGAAAGAACGTGTCGCGCTCGACAAGCGGGAGCGGGTGAATGATGGCGCCGGCAATTATCGCTCGGACTTTGTCGAGCAGTTCCAGCGCCGGGCAGCCTTTGTCTATGCCGGTGGTAGCGAGGCAGTGGTGGCCGAACGCTTGCAGGGTCGCGCCATCCTCAAGGTTCGACTGCGCAAGGATGTCTTGTCCAAAACCATCAGCACGGATTGGCAGCTGCGCGATGTGAGGCGCGGCATGGTCTATGCCATCCGCGAAGTGGATGCCGTCACCGATCCGCTTTGTGTCTTTCTCACCGTCATCAGCGGGGTTGCCTCATGAAGTTCATTGGCCTCGAAAAACTGCGCCGGCGCCTGGAGCGGATCCCGGCCGAGGTGCGCAAACGCGCTAAAGCCGAGCTGATGCTGCAAGGCCGCGAGATCAACATGCTGCAGCGGTCGCTTGTGCCGAAGGATGATCTGACGCTGGCCGGCACCATCCGCTCCGAACCCTTGCCCGACCCGGAAATCGGTGTCGTCATCCGGGCCGGGGGCGATGCCACCACCAAGCCGGTGCGCGACAGCGACTATGCTGTCCCGGAATATGATTATGCCCTTGCGCAGGAGTTCGGCCGCGAGGGGATGCCGGCAAACCCATTCTTCCTGCCGGCAATCCGGGTGCGCAAGAAAAAGGCGAGGGCGCGTGTTCGGGCTGCCGTGCGCCGGGCGCTGAAGACGGCGGGCAAGTAATGGGCGAGGATACGAGCCTTGCCATTCAGGTGGCGCTTGTGGCGCGCGTGGCCGAGCTGACGCAAGAAGTCGTCGCCGGCCGTGTTTATGATGATGTGCCGGCGGCAGCCGAGCGCATTGCCGATACCGGCGCGGACTTTCCCTATATCTCGATCGCCGAGGGCCAGCTCGTGCCGATCGATGAAGAATGCTTTGATCGCTCGACCACCTTCATCAACCTCAATGTCTGGTCACGCGCGATCGGATATCCTGAGGTAAAGCGCATCGCCGGTGCCTTGCGTATCGGTCTGCACGAACAGGACCTGGCGATTGCCGGCCACGTCCTCGACCGCATGCGCGTCGAAAACATCACCTTCAGCCGCGATCCGGACGGCGTTACCCGCCGGGCGCGCATCGATCTGATGATCGAAACCCAGCCGGCAGGCTGACCTCTCAACCCATCAACCCCTGATCATGGAGGATCGTCATGGCGACGACCAAGAAGCTTTTGACGCAATTCGGCGATGGCGCCGACCCGGAAGTGTTCGCGCATGCCTGCACCATCAACACCTCGCAGGATTTCACGGTGGAGGCGACCACCACGGAATCGACCGAACCGAATTGCCTTGATCCGGATGCACCGGGATGGGTGCTGCGCTCGGTCGATACCCTGTCAGCCTCGATCAATGGCGCCGGCACCATGGACCCGATGAGCTATGGCAAGCTGCGCGACCAGCAGCTGTCGGGCGAGCCGATCAATACCCGCGTTCTTCTCGACCTGCCGGCGGCACAGGGCGGCGGCTGGTATGCCGGCCGGTTCGTGATCACCTCGCTCGGGATCGCCAAAGAGGGCAAGGGCTATGTGTCCTGCACGATCGCGCTGCAGTCGGACGGTGAAGTGAAGTGGGTAGCGGCGGCATGAGCGCGACGATCTCCCTCCCCCTGGGTGGCAAGATGCATTCCTTCCGCCTTGCTCTCGCGCAATTGCAGGAGCTGCAGGGCGTCTGCAACGCAGGCCCTGCCACCATCTTTGCGCGGCTCATGTCCGCGCAACCGCAGGCGGCTGCCGCACGACGCCCGGAGCCGGACGCCTATCCGGCTGGCCTTGACGATCCCGACTTCCATCGCGACCTCAACGCCTATTCAATCCTGCGCGCTATTGGCGGTGACTGGCGCGTGGAAGATGTCCGGGAAACGATCCGGCTCGGCCTGATCGGTGCTGGCGCGTCATCGACCGATGCCTTCGTTACCGTGTCGCGCTACGTGGACCAGGTCGATCGGTTTGCCCTGGTGGACAATGTCGGCATTGCCGCTGCCATCCTGCACCATGCCCTGACTGCCCCGGAGGGCGAGCCGGCGGGAAAGCCGCCGGCCGGGAAAACGGAAACGGCGGCGACAGGCTAGTTTTCTCGGATTTTTACGGGCTGGGGGCGGTGATCGGCTTCACCCCGGCCGAAGTCGGCCGGATGATGCTGTGGGAGTTTGCGGCCTGCGCGGATGGCTTCGCAAAGGCCAATGGTGCCGAGCAGGAACCGGATGCGCCAAGCCTTGCCGAGCATCAGGACATGCTGCGACGCCTCAGCCCTCGGTGACGATCTCGCGACCGATCAACAGCAGAATGAACCCGATCAGGGTGGCGGTCGCCAATAGCGCCAGAACCGCCGGGGATGGCGTGAAGACGTCTGCCGCGCCACCCATGGCACGAAGGCGCCTCTCGAACAGGGCGTCGCCCTCGCTCATGGCTGGCGGCATAAGATAGTATGTACCGATCGGCGTCGGTGCGACAAACATGAGGGCGCCCAGCTTGCCCAGCGTCGTCAGGCGGTACGTCGAAACCGTCATTTGCGAATCTCCCTCATCTTCATTTCCCCGCTGATAGCAGGATGACCCATGGCTGTAACCTTGGACGAATTGCGCGCCGTCATGCGCATGGAGCTGAACCCCTTCATGAAGGATCTTCAGAAGATGAACGGGGTAACGGCACAGAGCGCGCGGCGGGTGGAAGCGACATGGCAGGCCACCAATGCGCGGCTCAACAATATCGGCCGCAGCATGGCCATGGGCCTGATCAACCCGTTGCTGGGGGTCGGTGCGGCGCTGTCCGTGGATTCCGTGCGGCATTATGCGGACGCCTGGACGACGGCCAAAAACAGCCTGGCTGTGGCGGGCGTTGTGGGTGACCAGCAGGCAGGTGTTCTCGACCGGCTCTACAAATCAGCGCAGAACAATGCAGCACCTGTCGGGGCGCTCGCGGATCTCTATGGCAAGGCGTCCCAGGCTTCGGACGTTTTGGGTGCCAGCCAGAGCGATCTCCTGAAGTTCTCGGACGGGGTGGCCACGGCGCTGAAGGTCGAAGGCAAAAGTGCGGCGGAAGCCTCCGGGGCGCTGACGCAGCTCGGTCAGCTGCTCGGTCAGACGCGCGTGCAGGCAGAAGAGTTCAATTCCATCAATGAGGGCGCGCGCCCCATTCTCATGGCCGTTGCAAACGGCCTGGACGAAGCCGGCGGCTCGGTCTCGAAGCTGAAGGAACTGGTGAATGACGGGAAAGTGTCCGGACAGCAGTTTTTCCAAGCCTTTCTAAAGGGGCTGCCTTCGATCCAGAAGATGGCGGCGAATGCCACCCAGACAATCGAACAGGGCTTAACCAAAGTCACGAACGCCTTTACGAAGTACATCGGGGAAACCGATGAAAGCCTTGGCGCAAGCCAGCGCCTGGTGGTGGGCCTCAACGCACTGGCGGACAATTTCGAAAAGACGGCCGATATCACGCTCAAGGTCGCTGCGATTATTGCCGGCGCGCTGGTCGGCCGCGCGATCGGTGGTATGATCGTCAGCCTCGGCCTTGGCACTACGGCCCTGCTACGGTTCGTGTCCGCCATCAGGGCCGCTGCCACCATGGCAGGTCTTGCAACCGCCATGGGTGGATTGACGGTGGCGGCAGGGCCGCTTGGTGCGGTGATCGGTGCTACTGTTGTCGGTGCCCTTGCGCTCTTCTCGTCCACATCCGATGGCGCAACAGTTTCGGCCAAGGCCTATGCGCAGGCGCTGGCGGAAGTGGAGGCTGCGGCAAACAAGGTTCCGGGTGCCGTCGACGGCGTGACGAAAAAGATTGATGAAAGGGCTAAGAGTAAGCTGGCCGACGATCTGGCAGAGGCTCTCGACAAGTTGGAAGAGACAAAAGCGGCCGCCGTCGATCTCTTCAGCCAGATCGTTGACAACGCACCCCGCCGCCTGGTCAGCGAGGAACAGCTGGCAAGCTTTTCGGACCTTCGCGACAGGCTCGTGGATGGCAAGATAACGGCGGGAGACGTGGAGCAGGCTCTTTACGGTCTCGCGAATTCGTCGCCATCATTTAAGAAGCTAGCGGCGCAGATGGCTCCGTTGCTTGATAGCTTAAGTGAGGCAAGCGCTCGCGTAGACGAACTGCGACAAAAGGTAGGCCAGACCGGCGGAATGTCGCCCGATCAGATCGCGGAATACAAGCGCTATGCTGCCTCGCGAAAGCAGGGCGAGGAAATGGTGCGGCTCGGCAAGCAATATGCCGACGAGGCGCAGCGGCAGAACGGCCTCACCAAGGACCAGTTGGAGCTGGAAAAGGAAATTGCCTCGATCCGAAAGGACCTCGCGGAGAATGGCGGTTTCCTGCCGGAAGGCCAGATCAAGGCGCTGGCGGCGTCGAATATCGCGGCAGCCGATGCCCGATCCACGGAGGGGAAGGCTCCTGCGAAGATCAAGGCGACGGCCGACAGCCGTCTTGATGCCGACCTGCAGGCCATTCGCGACAGAACTGCAGCGCTTGTGCAGGAACAGGAAATCATCGGCCTGACCTATCGCGAGCAGGAAAAGCGGCGGATGGCGCTCGACCTTGAACAGGTGGCGCTGGCCGATCTGCGGGAGGAAGCGCGCCGGAAGGGGCAGACGGATCTCACCAGCATCCAGCTGTCGGCCGACCAGCGCAGCCAGATCGACCAGGTGTCGGAAGCCTATGCGCGGCAGGCGGATATCCTGCGGCAGGTCACGGAAGGACAGCAGCGGGCCGAAGAGGCCGCGGCCGAATTCTATGACAGCTTCAAGAGCAATATGACGGATGCGCTGCTTGGGGCGAAAAGCCTGAGTTCGGCGCTGGGCAGCATCGCCAAGCAGCTGGGCTCGATGCTGATCAGTCGCGGGCTTGATAGCCTGTTCAAACCATCATCCGGCGGATCGTCGGGCGGATTGCTCGGCAGCCTGTTTTCCGGGATCGGCGGCCTGTTCCGCGCAACCGGCGGGCCTGTCCTGAAAGGGCAACCCTACATCGTCGGGGAAAACCGGCCGGAACTGTTCGTGCCGGACCAGAATGGAAAGATCGTGCCGCGCGTCCCCTCGATGCCGCGCCTACCGGACATTTCGCAATTGCGATCGGCCGGCGGCATGAGCATCGATGCGCGCACGACCATTCAGGCGAGCGGCAATCGCGAAACGGATGCCGAGCTGATGGCCTGGGCGGCAAAGCGGGATGCCGAATTGCCCTCGACCATCATCAAGGTCGTCAAGGATGCACAGAAAAGGCGGGTTATCTGATGGCAATTGCCTTTCCGCGCGCACTGCCGGCGATCGGGTTTTCCAGCGTCGATCCGGTGCTTGATCTCGGGGTGGTGGCGGCAAAAGCCGGCCGCCGCCGCATCAACTATACCCAGATCGCTGATCCAGCCTGGACGATCTCACTCACAACGCAGTCGCTCGCCTATTCGGACTATGCGGCGCTGGAAGCCTGGTGGCTGTCGCTGCGGGACGGGCTGCGGACGGTCCTGTTCCAGAACCCGAACATCTGCTTTCCGAAGGCGCATGGCAGGAACCAGGCGCCGGCCGAACAGGCGGGAATGCTGTCCGCGATCGAGGACGGCAACCGGTTGACCGTGACCGGCGTCGATCCGGCGCTGATACTGTCTGCCGGTGACTATATCGGGCTGGAGCGGGCCGGCGTCTATTACCTCGGCCGCGTGGTCGAGGTGAGCGGGGCGAACACCTCGCGGCAGATCGAGGTTGAACCCCCTCCGCTCGGGTCCGTCGCGCAACCCGGCGGGACTGTTCATTTTGTCCGTCCCCCGCTGATGACCAGGCCGGTCCCCGGCAGTTGGTCGAAACAGCAGAGCGGCAGTCGCACCGTGGCGTCATTCCAGCTGGTGGAAGTCTGATGGCGCTCTCTCCAGAGGTAAAGGCCCTGTATGATCAGGGGCGCGTTTCGACGCGGCAGATGATCCGCTTCACCTTCGGATCTGGTGTCTATGGTTTCATTTCCGCCAGCAAGTCGCTGGTCTGGAATGGCCTCGAATACAAGCCTTTTGGCCTGATCAAGGTGTCCGATCTCGGAAACGGGACGGGCACGACGGCCGATGGCAACTTCACCCTGACGCTCGCGGCAAGCCCCTCGATCGGCCTCACGCCTGACGTTCTCGTCCGGATCGAGGATG
>NZ_JAHHZO010000023.1 GCF_018760785.1 Rhizobium sp. CSW-27 | reverse complement strand
ACAGCGGCGTCGATGCCGCGTTCGTCCCGCAGCGGGTGCGTCTACGGGTGTTCACGGCCTCCGCCACATATGTCCCGGACCCCAATATGTCCTTCGCACTACTGGAGTGCTGGGGAGGCGGAGGCGGGGGCGGGGGCGCCGCGCAAACCGCTTCCGGCACGATCAATGGCGGGGGCGGAGGCGGCTCCGGCGGAAAATCAATACGGTTCGCCTCACGGGCCGATATCGGCGCATCGCAACCGGTCATCATCGGCGCGGCGGGCAGTGGCGGCGCGGCTGGCGCGAACCAGGGTGGTGCCGGCGGGTCTACGTCGGTCGGCTCGCTGTGTATCGCTAGTGGCGGTGGCGGCGGGCTGGGTGCTGCTGCTCAGGGGTCGGGCGGAGGAGGCCAACGGGGCACCGGAGGAACAGGGGATCTTGTTCTTCAGGGTTGCAATGGCAACACCGGAAATCGCTTTTCCGATACGTCCGCAGTCACATACGGCCGGTCCGGCGGTGACGCTATAGGCCTTGTCGGCTTTGGGGGTGCCGGGTTCATCGGAAATCCCGGCTCTGTGGCGACAGGCTACAGCGCCGGCGGAGCTGGCGGGTCGGACTACAGCGGCCTCGGAAGCAAGGCCGGCGGCAATGGCGCGCCTGGTCTCGTCATCATCACCGAATACTGCGGGGTCTCCTCGTGATTTACATCAGGATTATCGACGGTGTCGTTGTCGATCGCGCCCTGTTTGAGGGCGCCATGCCGGACGACTGGCCGGACAGGGCAACCTGGGTCGAACATGAGACTGCGCAAATCGGATGGCGTCTGGAGGCAGGCACCCTTGCTCCGCCTTCGGAAGATGCCACCGCTCCAGCGCCGGCCGTGGACAACTACCGTCTCGCCATTCAGGCGGTTCTCGATCAGGCAGCACAGGCGCGCCGTTACGATAGCGGCAACAGCCTGGCCTCCTATGCCGCGTCAACCAATCCGCAATGGGCCGACGAGGCGCAGGCCTTCATCCGCTGGCGCGATCAGGTGTGGGCCTATGCCTATGCGGAACTGGCGAAGGTCGAGACGGGCGAGCGAGAGCAGCCCGGTATTCTAGAGTTTCTGCAGGAGCTGCCGGCCGTCGCGTGGCCGGCGGCCTGATTTCCATCCGCGCGACTGCACATTTCCCATCATCGCCATAGGAGGCATTCTTGCCTGTAACCAGCATCTCCCCCGCTGGGAGGGCTTTCGTGCGCCTGCACGAAGGCAATCCTCTCACCTGCTATCTCGACGCCCGCAAGATCCCGACGATCGGGACCGGCTTCACGCTGCGCAGCGACAGCTGCCGGCGCGAACTGGCGCGGATCGGCATCACCAAGCTGGTGCCTGGAAAGACGAAGATTACGGCCGAACAGTCGGATGCCATTCTCGATAGGGTGATGGCCGTCGAATATGTGCCGGCCGTTGTGGCCGACAGCCCTGCCGACCGCAGCCAGCATCAGCTCGATGCGGCAGCAAGCGCCTGCTTCAATCTGGGGATCGGCGCCATGAAATGGGAATGGGCCAAACTCTGGCGGGCGGGCAAGCTGAAGGCGGCGGCCGACTACCTCGGCAGCCATTACAACACGGCGGGCGGCAAGCGGCTTTCCGGCCTGGTCCGCAGGCGCCGGGAGGAGGCGCTGCTGTTCTCCACTGGCATTTACACGGGTATCGACACGGCCCCTCCGGAAGGCGCGCCACGGGCGGCGCACGCGGCTCCCTCCCTGGCCGATCCGGTTGTTCGCGAAGCGCAGGAGCTGCTGAGCTCGGCCGGCCTCAACCCCGGCGCCATTGATGGCTGGATGGGCGAGAAGACGAAGGCGGCAGTTCTGGCCTACCAGCGCGCGCACCCGCATCTTGTTGCGGATGGCATTATCGGGCCTGCCACGCTTTCGCAGCTGCGACGCGATGCCGGCGCGGCGCGCGAGGCGGCAACCCGTGCCGCAAGCGGCGGGGCGGGATCTGCCATTGCCGCCTGGTCGGCCGGCCTGCCCTGGGGCTGGATTGCGGCGGGCGCCGTGGTGATCGCCATCGGCTATGTCGCCTATCGCAATCGTGACCTGATTGTCCGCCGCTGGAACAGCTGGCGCGGAAAAGAGGTGCAGGTGTGAGATGGGCTCCGTTCGTATCGTGGCAACGCTCGCGGCGCTCGTTCTTCTCGGGCTGGCGGGCGCCTGGTTGTGGCACCGCGCCGGCCTGGAGGCGCAACTCTCTCTCGAAAGGCAGAACAATGCGGCAGGTAACGCTTCCGACGATGCTCGTTCTCGGTTCGATGTTTGCCCTGACGGGATGTGGGACTACGGGGCCGGCCGGTGTCGAGGGGCTGCGGCGGGTGGTTGGCGCTGACCTGATCGGCGCACGCGGGGCAACGCCTGCCGATCAGCGCAAGATCGACCGGACGGTGGTGGGGCTGTGCGCCGGAAAGATCTGGAGCCGCGCGGAATGCGCGGCCCATGGGGACAGTAAGAAGATCGAGCGAGGCGGCGGGACGAATGATGGACGGGATTGATGCCGGCGTGCATCGACAGCTCGGGGAGCTGGTCGAGGGGTTGCGTGGCGTGAAAGACGACATGCGGGAAATCAAGGACATGATGGCCCGCTCGGAAGACCGCTCGACAGAGAACCGGGCGCGCATGCATCGCCGGATGGATGACATGGTGGGGCGCGTCGGCGCGGTGGAGGCCAATGTTGCCGACGTGCAGCGCGACATAGCCCAGATGAAGCCGGTGACCGACGATGTGCGGCGTTGGAAACTGATGGGGATGGGAGGGCTCGGCGTGATCGGGCTCGGTGGCATGGCGCTTGGCGTTTCCTTTGCCGACGCTCTGAAGCGGATCGCCACCCTTCTTCTCGGCCGCCTGTAGCGTCGCCTCTCTGGCCTGGCGGAAAACGGCAGACCGGCATTCTAAACGAAGGGTGCCGGTTCTCCAAAATGCCCGCTCATGACTGGTAGCCGGGGTCCAGTAATCGGTCTTCGGCTTCTGCCAACGCCACACCGATCAGGTAAATCATAAGATCGTTGTTCGATTTCTCGGCGATCGCCTTTGCTTCCCGAAGCTTTCGCACGATCAATTTCAGTTCCATCTATCCGCCCTCCACCCGGAGATACTCCCTCGCAAAATATGAGAGGAATTTAAAATGCGAACAATCCTGAAAACTCCGGGGATTTTCTCAGATCACCAATCCAAAGCGATTGCCTTTACAGGGGTGAGGTGTTTTGACTGAGGACCCATGCCCTGGGTTGCATGGTTTCTTGATCAGGGGGATTGATGAGAAAAGTGATGATGATGGGGCTGGCGGCCCTGGCGGTGACGTCCTGCGCAAAGCGCCCGGATGCGATCGTTCCGGTGGATTATCCGATGGCCGCCTATTCCGGCAAAAGCTGCAGCGAACTGGCGAGTGATCTCGTCAAGGAAAAGGAAAAGCTCTCGGCCGTCTCAAAGGCACAGCATGACGCGGCAACCGGCGATGCGTTTGGCGTATTTCTGATCGGGGTGCCGATGTCTTCGACCTTCGGAGGCGACAAGGAAGGGGAGGTCGCCGTGTCAAAGGGCAAGGTACAAGCGCTGGAAGCGTCGATGACCGCCAAGAAGTGCAAATAAGACAAGACGTGAAAGCCGGTCACGCGCCGGCTTTCACCTCTGCCTCATGATCCGTTACGGGACTGAGCGAGAGGCTGCTGATGCATCCTCTCGATATCGTAATGCAGGTTGCAGCGATCATCCTTGTCACCCACACGCGGACAACCTTCGGCCGCTGCAATCACATTCAGAAGATCCGGCAAACAACGGTCCCCTGCCCTCTCCAGGAGCCTGGCCGCATCGTAGCGGCGCTGAAGGCCGCATTTGGGACAGACAGTAAAGACCTTGCCGCCCACAAAATCAGATAGATAGGGCGAACTGTAGCGCTGCCCGTTGGGTAACAGGTCAGTCTTCGCCTGAGGAAAACCTGACATCCGAATCTCCATGTTCGGACCGGCCGCATTCGGTCATGTGAGTTTTTTTGCCTGCCGCTCTCAGGCGCTCCATCCATGAAGAACCGCAGGTCGCCTGTCAACGGGCGGCCGAGGCGCGTCTCCACACAAGATCGGCCGGGCGGAAAACCGCCCGGCCCTTGATGCCGCCCGACATCGGGTGGCCGCAGCGTTCACACGCTGCAACGGCGGGATTTGATTGCACTCTCTCCCCGCCTGGCAATCCCAAAGGATCATCGCCACACCCGAGGCCTGCGCAGGCCCGCGGGGCATGGCAGAATAAAAGATCCCTGACAATGGACTTGTTTGATTTCACCGGCGTTCGCCCCGTCACCCCACCCGCTCCCTATCTCGGCGGCAAGAAGCAGCTTGCCCAGCGAATTGCCTCGCTCCTGGAGCAGATGCCGCATACACTTTATGCGGAACCGTTTGTCGGCATGGGCGGTGTATTCTTCCGCCGCACGCTGATCCCCCGAAGCGAAGTGATCAACGATCGCTCGGGCGACGTGGCGACGGTCTTCCGCATCCTGCAGCGGCACTATCCCCAGCGGATGGAGGTCATGAAATTCCAGCTGACATCGCGACGGGAATTCGAGCGCCTGGCGGCCACCGATCCCACGACGCTGACGGATCTCGAGCGGGCTGCCCGCTTCCTCTACCTCCAGCGTCTGTCGTTCGGAGGAAAGATTACGGGGCGGAGTTTTGGCGTCGACACAAGCGGCCCTGCCCGCGTCAACATCGCCCGCCTCAGCACCATCCTTGAGGAGGTGCACGAACGTCTCTCCGGCGTCGTCATCGAGAACCTCGACTGGTCAGATTTCATCGACCGCTATGACCGGCCGGACACCCTCTTTTATCTCGACCCGCCCTATTGGGGCTGCGAGAACGATTATGGGAAAAACGTCTTCAGCCGCGACACTTTTGCCGAGATGGCCGACAGGCTTTCTCGCATCAAGGGGCGCTTCATGATCTCGTTGAACGACTGTGCCGGCGTGCGCGAAACCTTTGCGCGTTTCCCGATGGTTTCCGTGGGCCTGACCTATACGGTGAGCGGGGGCAGCGGAAAGGACGTGGGCGAGGTGATCATCCTGGATGGTCGCCACCCCATGCCTGCCAATATGCCCCTCTCCTGAGAGGACTTTGCGAAAGCAGCGCCGGCACTCACGAGCCGGCGTACGCGCTTTATAAAGCGTTAAGATGCGTCATCATTACCGCACGCTCACGCGGACGCGTCAAGACGCGCGCGCGTTAACGCGAATGCGTCAATGGGCGCATTTTGACACTTCAACTGGATGCTGATGTAATGACTTCCACGCAGCAAACGATTTCAGCCAATTCAAAAATGCAAAATCGGTGTATCTATGGATTGAATTGTTGTTAGCGACAATATGTCGAATTACATTATAGTGAGGTAATCAAATTGCGAAGAATAAACAGAATAAATAAATTTTATAAATTGGCAATTGGTAATAAAAATATCGCACCACCCGGAGGTCATAAGTTATATAAAAGAAAAAATACAATTACAAAAAATTATCGAATTGAATACTTCTCTATATTCATATCTGTGCTGGCTTTATCGGCATCTATATATTCTTCTCTGGGAACATGGCGACAGACATCAATAATGAATCAACAATTAACGGCCGCGGACTTCAACCGCAACTATCAGGACCTTCTGGATGCGCAACTTTCTGTATGTGACATGCTGCGGCGCAAGCTGCCGTTGAACCTGCAGGAGGCCTATATTCAAACTCCGACTGCAATCACAATGCCAGTAGGCTACTTCATCAACCAGACTGAAATTCCACCGGAGATTATAAGTAAAAATGATGCGTTGTCTCAGCAGAAAATCTTTGATCTGGTAGATCGTATGAATAACAAAGCTGAATTGCTTGAGGTTTGGATGACGTCGGATCAAATCAAAAGTTTCATAGGTGACATAAAGGTTCATCAACAACAAATATCCAACTATTTTATTTTTGAAACTGAATACAAATCCGGTGTTAAACTAAATATTTCTTCGAATGAATATAGTAAAATACGCGTTAGATTCCTGTGGAGATCCCATTTGTCGTGTAGCTTTATTATAAAAATGATGAGGGCGTGGAGGCTGAGCGAATATGATCTCGTGAAAAAAGAAGACGAAGAACACAGACGTAATTATAAATTCAAAGAGCCAGCAATTATTTCCCCCGAGGACATTCCTCCAATGAACATCTTTACACCAGAATCATATCTTAAATTGTGGGGCGCGACGGCAGGACAGTATTCCAATAGAAACGTCCCGGATGAATAATTTCTCCGCGCGTTCTCCGATTATTAGAAATGAAACTCTAGGTCATGTTTATGCATCATGATGCATGGAACAACAAGATTGTCGCGACTGTCCAGAGGCGAACCAACCTTTCGCCACCTCATTGAGTAGCCGACCGGTTGAAGGGCAAAAACTCTTCAGAATCCCAGCTTGTCCATAATCCGCCTGAACAGCCCGGGCTGTGAGACGGCGGACTCGTTGGTGATGATCTGCTTCATGTCATTCTCTGGAGGCCGCACGTCTGGACGCTTGCGGCGTAGATCGGCATCACGCCCCGCCTTGATCTCATCGTCTGACCATTGGGGCATCCACTCGATGCGACCGCGTTTGATG
Source organism: Rhizobium sp. CSW-27 (assembly GCF_018760785.1). Lineage (GTDB taxonomy): Bacteria > Pseudomonadota > Alphaproteobacteria > Rhizobiales > Rhizobiaceae > Neorhizobium. Next base: position 34,593 of record NZ_JAHHZO010000023.1, on the reverse strand, counting down.
AAGTAGTGCGACCTGCACGGCAGCGCCCAACTCCCTATCGAAGGCAAAACGGACACGGTCTCGCCGTCGTAGATGAAGCGCCAGTCTTTTGGGCTAAGCGGCGTGACGACTTCACGTCTGCAACCGCAGGCGCAAAGGTGGATCATTGTGTCGAAATCCAACGAAACGTATAGCGTCCGCTCCTCCGGTTGGGACGGAACGGTCGACACGAATTGGTGGCGGAACCGTATATCGCTCATACTACGTCCTCATTCAGAAGGTAATTGCCGTCGATATTGAACAGGCTGAAATGCTCGTGCTCCGTGTCTTTGTAGAACCCACACTCCCGCTTCCAGCGGATAACGGCCAAGCAGGCGTTCATCGCATTGAGTTCGCATACCTGAATGTTCCGGGCATACAAGTCGTTGCCGCGCCCTCTGGTCATGGGGATGCGTCCACGCTCGTGTACGTGATTCCGGTACGTCGGAGTGCTCAGCGTGGTCCTGAGTTGGCCGGTGAGCCCGCCGTCGACTGCCTCCACACCCATGCCAACATCAATGAAGGGTGTCCTGTGAGCTTCCAGTGACGCGATGATGACAGCCTTCGCCTCGCTGTTGTCAATGCAGATGAAAACCATATCGTGGCCCTCCAGAAGGCTAATCGTCTGCTCGGTGACGTAGGCATGATGGGCAACTATTCCCCGATGGATGCGGGAATAGACCTGGGCGTAGTACTCGACCTTTGGCATGCGCGCGCGGATGCTTTCGGCAGGCGCCGCGCCAGGAGCCCTGAAGGCGTTGTGTTGCTCAAAGATGTCGCCGTCAATAAGATGGATGTTTTCGATCGGAACTTTGGCGAGGAAATCCAAGACGTAAGAACCTGTACCACCCAGGCCCAAAATCGCAACTGAGCGCTTGCGCAGCTTAGCAGTGAGCCCTGCGATACCCGCACGCCCTGACGCGTTGTCGAAATATTCGAAGGGAGAATCGTCGGGCGATGCCACGACCCTGCCCGTACGGGCCGTCACCCCAGGCTCGATCGACGCCGCTTGGCTTTCCAAAATGGTCGCATATGTGACCATCTTTTCGTAATGATCGGTATAGGCGCCGCTCCTGGGTTTGCTCGAAAAGTGGAAATCGACTGTCAATGCACCGCCGATGACATAGTGCTGAACCGAGGCGATGATATGCTGCATTCGCGTTCCCGTGGCGTCGCAGGGATATTCGCCAGCGAACCAAACCTGATGGCTATCGGGCGGCGCTTCCTGCGTCATTGAGCCGGGCAACGTCGAGACGAGCACGCCCCTAAGGACGCGCCCATTCTCGTTGACGTACGGAACGCCGCGCATGACCAGGTGGTCATGCTCGATCGCCACCTCGTAACCCGCCTCAATGAGGCGGGCCACGTCGTTTCTAAGATTTGTCAGTTTCGGAAACATTGAAAAGCATCCCTTTCTTGACGCGCACAGACTCGCCGGCAATCAGCGTGCCTTCCGGCCGGTCGCCCGGTCCCTTGCGGTAGCTGACGGTGTAGGCGGTGTTCACCTGTGGCTGCGCCTCAGGGAATGCGAGGCGGACGATATCCCAGAAAGTCTGACGTCCCTTAGGTACGAAATGCTCTCGCGTATTGACGAAAATCTGGACCTTCGGTGCCACAATGGAGGTGATACGTTCGACGCCCGCAGGCTTCAGTCGCACAACGTCGTCGTCGCCGATCGGTCGGTCCCGATCACTATCGAGTATCAGGTCGTGGTCCTCGGGGATTGCGCCGTACTTTCGAATGTCGGAGGCCGAGATATCTTCTGCGCCCCATTCGAAACCACGCTCGTTGATCGTCAGCGAGTACGATCGATCCGACCTGAATGACCGGAACTGGCCGATTTGGCCCTCTTGCAACGTGATCGGCTCCTCCAAGCCGACCGAACGGCTAGTCGCATCGCCGATTTCGATGAGAACAAAGTCGCTTGCCGGCGAAAGGCCGCCGATGCTGCGGATGTCGCGGCCCGAGAGGATGGGGTCCGCCGTTTCGAAAACGCGTCCGTCGAGTTCGATTTTGTAGCTGCTCATGAGATCTCCTTTCATGTCGTCATAAGCTTCACTCAAAATTTAGCCTATGTCTAGCTAAATTTTGGCTACTTTATAGCCTTTCTCTGTTTGACATATCCACAGTTTTTGTGTAGAGAGTACCCCCAAGGCACGGAGGCGAACATGAAACGTACGATGACGCTCAATTTGAGCGATATGGAAATGGATGCTCTTGAAACGATGTGCGATCAGAAGGGTGTGTCCAAGATAGCCTTGGTTCGCCAAGCTCTTCGACTCTACAAGTCCGTGGATGAGCGGCTGGCTCGCGGCGACAAGGTTTTTATCGAGAGCGCGGATAAAGCCGAAAAGGCCGAGTTGATGGTCCTATGAAGTCACTCATCGGTAAGGTGGCCCTGTTCAATAGACACACCCAGCGCTACGAAGAGGCCGACCTTTTCCGGGGCATTAGCACGGATAATGTCGCGCACGTGGAGGGACGATGGCGATCCATATTTGACATGCGTCGACGGGAAGCGCAGGCGAGCGGCAAAACCATGATGGAGGTTAATGCCGAAGATGCGCATTGGGAATGGGGTAAGAAGAGCATTGAGGCACTGACCAATCCGTTCGTTCTGGATGTCTTCGTGCTAGAATGCGGCGGCGGCACTCAAGCCATAATGATTGTTCGGAAAGGCGGCGAAGAATGCTTCAGTCGCCATCCTGAGCATTTGCGCTTGCCCATTATTTATGTCGAACTCCTTGCTACTGCGCCGTGGAACCGACCGGTTTTAGTTGCCGATCCCGTCTATAAGGGCGCGGGGCGCGTGATGATTGGTACCGCGGTCAGCTTGAGCCTGGAAGAAGAATATGGTGGCCGCATCGGACTCCACTCGTTGCCTGGGGCCGAAGCGTTCTACCGTGATGCGATGAATATGACTGATTTAGGCGTAGACCAAGAAGGAGTGCACGAGCAGCTCAGATACTTCGAGCTCCCCCTTAGCCAGGTGGCAACCTTCTTGTCCCGAAAACACTAACGAGGAGCTGAACCATGAAGCTGCATTTCACCCCTGAGTGGCTGCGCTTTCGTATCGAGAACGACCCAGATATTGACACCGAAGCGGGCTTTCCGCTGCGAGACGCAAGGCCTCTCAATCGTTTCATTGATGCCGCGAGCAACTTGGCCCCCGCTACCGATCCAGCACGATTACCGGAGCGAGCCCGACCTGTTCTGCACGTTTTGATGTTGCAGGTCAGGCGCCGGGACAAGATGTCGATCACACAATTGGCGGATAAGATAAAAGTCGAGTCAGAAGAACTTCAAAGCATCGAAAGTGATCCTCGGTATGTGCCGAGGCCGAGGACGCTTCACAGGATTGCAGAATATCTCAATGTGCCCGCTGTGGCTGTGCAAAGCTTGACCGCTGATGCTGTTGTTAGAAGCGAGAAAGTGGCAGAGGAATCATTACGGTTTGCGGCGAGCTCGGACGATCTATCCGCCCTTTCTAAGACGGAGAGGCAAAGACTGAACGATTTCGTGAAGTTCCTATCTACCTTGGATAAAGGAAACTAGAACTTGCCCCATGTCGAGCCGGATATCGGCCGCTTCGAGGCCCAAGAGATCAAGGAGCGGGTTGCACGCCTACTTCGTGACTTGGGCAGTCCGAAGCCACCACTACGACTGGAGGAGGTGAGAGCCCAACAGAAGTTGGACCTCACCTACTACCGAAAGTCGGATTTGAACCTGCTCGACGAGATCGCACACCGGACTCGATTGGCGGGTAACGACATTGCGTCGACGGCAACGCGTATGCGGGACGTGGTAGAGAAATTTGGTATCCGGGGCATGATCCTTATGGCGCAAGGGAGCAAGCGGATTTTCATCGACGACGAGGTCAAGCAGCTCAAACGACGCTTCGTCATCGCTCACGAGATCACACATGACCTGCTCGACTGGCACCAGTCGCTGCTCCTAGGCGACAACGAAACTACCCTTAGTCCCACATGCCACCAAATAATGGAGGCGGAAGCCAATTTCGGCGCTCGCCATTTGCTATTCATGGGGGAGCGCTTTGCGCGAGAAGCCCGCGATCTTGCGTTCGGCTGGAGTAGCATCAAGACATTTGGGGATAGATACGGCAACACTCTCACGACGACGCTGTGGCAGATGGTATGCGAGCGAGACCCCTCTCAGCCCGCATTCGGCCTTATCAGCAAGCATCCCTATTATCCCGAAGTTTGCCTCAAGGCCGGCTCCGACAGCGTGGCTTACTTCCCTCGATCCGCTGCTTTCCAAAAGTTCTTTCCGGGCGTAACGGGAGCCGCTGCCTATAACGAGGTTATCCGGCATGCGACTAGACGCAAGCGGGGACCAGTGGGAGTTGGAGAAAGCATCCTGCAGGACGCTAACGGTGATTTGCACGTTTTCGAAATCGACAGCTTCTGCAATCAATACGATCTGCTGACATTCGGAATCTACAAACGTCCGCATGGCGTCATTTACCCCGTGGCGGGGCAGCTTTCCGCTTGAATTTTTTGGTTAAAAAGAAGAACGGCTATCACATTTTTTTAGCTGACCGGTTCCGCTATGCCAGAAAACCGGCATTAAGCGTTCGAATGCTGTGCTTCACCTTTTACTAGGCCCAGGCCGCGCGAAGCTGTGAAAACGGTCAAGTCAACCAGCTATCCACATCGCCAGGGAGGGCCATACACGACGGCAACGACTAAGATGCCGTAAGGCATCGGCTCGTAAATGACGATATAGGGGTCGGTTCAGGCTGAGGGCGAAATGACACTCTAGAGCATCGGACTTGAACACGGAACCTGTGGATTCCCATTAGGGTGCGATCGTAATTCACTTGGCCAGGAGGTGCTTCATGGCCAAATCATATTCATCTGATCTTCGTTCTCGTGTCGTCGCCTATGTTGGTGCCGGACATTCCCGTCGAGCTGCAGCGCGCCGCTTCGGCGTCAGCAACAGCTTTGCGGTCAAGTTGCTGCAGCGTGTAGCCGGACGGCACGCTGTCACCGGCCCGACAGGGGCGGCCTCGTGGCGGCCGGCTGGTTGCGTTTGAACGTTTCCTGGTGAGCACGGTCGAAAAGCATCCCGATATCACCATGCCGGAACTGATGGTGCGGCTGCTTGAAGAACATCATATGAAGGCAGACCCGGCAGAACTGTCCCGGTTTCTGTGCCGGTGTGGCTTCAAATATAAAAAAAGCGCTGCTGGCCTCGGAATGCGAACGCGCTGACGTCGCCAAGGCCCGGCACAGATGGCGCAACTCCCGCCAGCCACGCATGCGCAATCAAGCCGCCAGTCCGCATACGGCCGCCCTTGGCGGCATCCCAAAACAATGCAATCAAGCGTATTTTAGTCGCGCTCGACGATGATCATGGGTGCGGTAGGCTGTGAAGAAACACTAGATCATTCAACGGACAGCGGTGGGCCGGTGAGGGGTGCTCAAACCTCTGAAATCACTAACGTGCTCCACAACGGCACGGGGCACCACGATTTCCAGACATGATGCCCCGATGGCGCGCCGAAAGGCAGACGAAACGCTTCCTTACCCGTTGCGGTGATAATGGCCGAGCAGCCGCTGGCGGACTTCCTCGGCGCCGCCGCGCACGTAAAGCTGCAGGTGGCTGCCGTTGTGGGGGATGGCAAGGCCGATCACGGTGACGGCGTCTTCGAAGCGGGTCACATAGGCCACCTGCTGCGGGTTGATGTAGACCTGCTGGTCATGCGTGTTCTTGAAGCTGATGAGGTCCATCTGTCTGCTCCTGGCCGTGGCAGCCGGGGCTGCGAATTCGCGGGCATCCGGGGCGCGGTGGTGGCCTCGTCCGGTCATGACGGGCATTGCCTGAGGGCGCGTCTGCGCCGGCCCCGACCGCGTCTTAGCAAGCGGTCGCCAAACATCCGGTTAACCGCCGGCCGCGCGCAGAAGGGGCAAGAGGAGGGCAGGAGGAACGTCAGAGCGGCACATGCGCTCATGTCTCCCGGCCTCGCAGGCCGAGGATCTTCTCGCGCAGGCGGCGGGCCAGGCTTCGGGTGTTCTGGTAGAGATGCAGTTGTGCTGCCACCTGGCGGGTATCGCGGTCGGCAGTGTCGGTCAGGCCGATGACGAGCGTGCCCATGCTTTCCCGCTCCATCCAGAAGCGGCTCATCACCGGATGGTCCGGCACGGCGCAACTGTCGGTGCGGGTGATGTTGGCATCTTCCAGATGCCACTCGGTGAGCTTCATCATCAGCAGCTTGCCGGGCGAGAAGCCGGCGTATGCATCGTCATAGGCCGTCTTCCAGGTATAGGCCTCGCCCCCCATCAGGAGGACGATCAGCGAGGCGATTGCCCGGCCGTCGAGGTCGAGCGTATGGATGCGCACGGCATCGATCTCGGCCAGGTTGCCGATCGCTTCACGGGCGAAGGCGGCGCGGTAGCGGTCGCTGACGAGCGCGGAGCGCTTGCGGCCCTTCCAGCCCTTCGCTTCGAGCGCCAGAAACTCCTCTGCGCGCCGGCGGACCTCCTGCGGCTGGCGTGCCACAGCATGCGTTAGCGGGCCTGCCTTGCCGAGCCTGCGCCACTGGCGGCGCATCTCGCGCAGGTGATGGGCCGAGATCGACTGTTTCAGATAGGCCTCGCCCTCGAGAAGGCTCTGCAGCATCGGGCGCTGATAGCGGCTGCTGACCATGACCGGCAGGTTGCGGGAAAGCGCGACGGCGCGAATCATCCGGGCAAAGCCACCATCGAGACGCAGATCCGGCAGGACGAGAACGGATGGCAGCGCCGCCTCCCGGCGCCCGAGCCCCTCGAGCAGGTTGTCGATCGTCTCGGCGGCATCCTCGGCATCGACAAGCGGCGTGCCGAGCGGCCCGAACGGATTGGCCCAGGCGCGGATGATCGGCGCGCCGAGCGCCAGGCCCGGCCGTTCCTGCGAAAACGGCATCAGCAGGCGCATGCGGCCGGAGGCCTCCTTCTGGTCGCGCAGGATGGCCAGGCGCACCGCACGATCCTCGATGCGCGGCATGGCGGGTGCCAGCACGCGCGCGGCAAAGAAGATGTTGGGCTCCATTGCCCTGTTGGAGAGGAATTCCAGCTCGCTCTGCAGTTCATAGCCCATGGCGGCGGGATAGACCGACAGCGTGCGGCCCGGCCGGCCCACCGCCATGGACAGCGATGCCTCCGGAAGCGCCGCAAGCCCTGCGGGAAGGGGCGCCGCCATGGCCGCCGCCGCCGGTGCGCGCACGGCCGGATCGGAACGGGAGGGGGCGGGCGAGGGGGGCTCTACCATGAACCTTCTTCCTTGCGCAGGGGCGTGAGGGATGGAAAGCGGGCCGGCCGGGCGAAGGCAAACAGCACGATGCCCAGCGTCCGGCGGACTGCCACATGCAGCAGCAGCGCCTCGACCCCCATGGCAATCGCCGTGGCGCCTGCGGCGCCCGTCAGGCCGAAGCGGGGGATGAGCAGGATGTTCAGCGCCACATTGACCGAAAGAATGCCCGCATAGAGCGCCACGCAGAGCGATTGACGTCCGGCCATGTTGAGCAGCACCTCGCCCGGGCCGATGCTCGCCTTGGCCAGGATGCCGGCAAACAGGACCAGCATCAGTGGATAGCCGGCGGCAAACGCCGGGCCGAACAGCGACAACAGCAGCGGACCGGCCGCCAGCACGCAGAGCCCGACGGCGAGCGAGGGCCAGAAGGTCCAGCGCGCCGCCTGACCGGCGAATAGCGCAAGATCCTGCCCCGTGCCGGTGGCGAGGATGGCGGACATGCGGGGGGCGGCTGCCGCCTTGACGGAAAAGTTGACGAACTGCACCAGCGCGATCGTCTTGGCGGCGGCGTAATAGATCGCCACCTGGTCCGGCGGCAGGTAGAGGCCAACCACCACGACATCCGAATTGGTCAGCAGGAAGCCGATGCCGTCGACCAGAAACAACGGCAGGGCAAAGCGGGTCCAGGGGCGCATGTCCAGCCGAAGGCGACCGCGGCCGAGTTCGCGCCTCAGCCGCAGCGTGACGCGCAGGTGCTGGATTATCGTCGTCAGGTAAGTCGCCGCCAGCGCCGCCGTCATGGCCGTGGTGGCATCGTGCGGCGAGCCGGTCCGCACAAGGAGCACCATCAGCGCCAGGATCAGCAGCGGACGCAGGATGAAGGTGGGGCCAAGTGCCGTCATCGTCCAGCCATTGGCCCTTGCCGTGCCGTCCAGCACGTCGCCGAGCGCGATCATCGGCAGGGTGATCAGACCGAGGAAGGCCGGAACCATCCAGTAATCGGCGATCATTTCGCCGAAGAGCGCCAGCACGAGAAAGCCGATGGCGGCCAGCAGGCTTGCCGCAAGAAGCGCAAAGAGGCGGGCCGTCCAGTTGAGGCCCCGCACCAGATCGGTCTCGCCATGCGCGGTGTGGATCGGCAGGAAACGGATGACGGCGGTGTGGAAGCCGAGGCAGGAGAGATTGCCGAACACCACCACCAGCACCCAGACGAAGGCGAAGATGCCGTATTCGAACTCGCCGAGCAGACGGGCCTGGACGATCTGGGCGAGAAAGGCGATGGCCGCGCTGGCAATGCGGATCAGGAAGGCCGTCAGCGCCATGCGCTGGGCGAGCGCCGCATCGCTGCTGCCCGACAGCCAGCGGTCAAGCCGGCCGAGGACCGGCTTCAGCCGAATCCGCAGGCCGAGCGGAAGACATCTCTCCGCCTTTTCGATGACCGTCATGTCTGGCACGCATTGCTTCGAGGGATCCGGGATCGCGGGCACTATGCCGCTCTCACCGTTAAGAAACGCTTTCGACGGTCGTGCAAGAGCCCATGCGCCGCAACGCAAAACGGGGCCGCCCGCAAGGGCGGCCCCGTCGGATCGGGGTCTGCGGATGCACCGGCCCGGTCAGGCCGTCAGCACGCCGTGGCAGTGCTTGAACTTCTTGCCGGAACCGCAGGGGCAAAGCTCGTTGCGGCCGACCTTGCCCCAGGTGGCGGGGTTGGCCGGATCGCGATCCACGCTCTCCTCGGCAGCAAAGACGGCCGGCTGGGCAAATTCGTCCTCGCCGGTCGACGGGTCGAGGTGATGGGCCTGCATCACCGGCGGCTCGGGCGGCTGCGGTGCCTCGCGCACCAGTTCCACCCGCATCAGCTGGGCGGTCACGACTTCGCGCAGGTTGGCAAGCAGGGCCTGGAAGAGTTCGAAGGCTTCCGCCTTGTATTCCTGCAGCGGGTCGCGCTGCGCATAGCCGCGGAAGCCGACGACGGAGCGCAGGTGGTCGAGGTTGACGATATGCTCGCGCCACAGATGATCCAGCGTCTGCAGCAGGATGGAGCGCTCGACATAGGTCATGATTTCCGGGCCGAAGCGTTCGGCGCGATCCCTGGCGGCGGCATCGGCGGCGCTGACCAGCCGTTCGCGGATGTCGTCCTCGGCAATGCCCTCTTCCTGCACCCAGTCCTCGATCGGCAGGTCGAGGTTCAGCAGGCGCTGCACCTCTTCCTTGAGGCCCCTGGCATCCCACTGTTCGGCATAGGCGCGCTCAGGGATATGCTTGGTGACCAGCATGTCGACCACTTCGTGACGCATGTCGGCGACCGTCTCGGTAAGGTCGGTCGCATCCATCAGCTCGATGCGCTGCTCGAAGATCACCTTGCGCTGGTCGTTGGTGACATCGTCATATTTCAGCAGGTTCTTGCGGATGTCGAAGTTGCGCGCCTCGACCTTCTTCTGGGCGCGTTCCAGCGCCTTGTTGATCCAGGGATGGACGATGGCCTCGCCTTCCTTCAGACCCAGCTTCTGCAGCATGCCGTCCATGCGGTCGGAGCCGAAGATGCGCATCAGGTCGTCCTGCAGCGACAGGTAGAACTTGGAGCGGCCCGGGTCACCCTGACGACCGGAGCGGCCGCGCAGCTGGTTGTCGATACGGCGGCTTTCGTGGCGTTCGCTGGCAATCACGTAGAGACCGCCGGCGGCGAGCGCCTTTTCCTTCAGCTGCTTCACCTCGGCGCGGATCGCCGCTTCCTTGGCGTCGCGCTCGGGGCCGGGTTCCAGCCCTTCCAGATCGCGCTCCAGGCGCATGTCGATATTGCCGCCCAGCTGGATGTCGGTGCCGCGGCCGGCCATGTTGGTGGCGATGGTGACGGCGCCCGGCACCCCGGCCTGGCTGACGATGTAGGCTTCCTGTTCGTGATAGCGTGCGTTCAGAACGCTGAACTGGGTAAAGCCTTCCTTCTTCAGCATGGCGGCCAGAAGTTCGGACTTCTCGATGGAGGTCGTGCCCACCAGAACCGGCTGGTTGCGCTGGTGCGCCTCGCGGATCTCGGCAATGATCGCCTTGAACTTCTCCTCGACCGTCCGGTAGACCTCGTCATCCTCGTCGATGCGCTGGATCGGCAGGTTGGTCGGCACCTCGACGACTTCGAGACCATAGATGTTGGAGAATTCTTCCGCTTCGGTCGCTGCCGTGCCGGTCATGCCGGCGAGCTTGTCGTACATGCGGAAGTAGTTCTGGAAGGTGATGGAGGCCAGCGTCTGGTTTTCCGGCTGGATCGTCACCTTTTCCTTGGCTTCGAGCGCCTGGTGCTGGCCTTCCGAATAGCGGCGGCCCGGCATCATGCGGCCGGTGAACTCGTCGATGATGACGATCTCGTCGTTGCGGACGATGTAGTCCTTGTCGCGCTGGAACAGCTTGTGGGCCTTCAGCGCGTTGTTGATGTGGTGAACGATCGCGACATTCTCGACGTCGTAGAGGCTTTCGCCCTTCAGCAGGCCGGCCTGGCGCAGCAGGTTCTCCAGCTTTTCCGTGCCGACTTCCGAAAAGATCGCCGAACGCTGCTTCTCGTCGATCTCGTAATCCTCGGGCGTCAGCGCCGGAATGAAGGCATCGATCGTGTTGTAGAGTTCGGAGCGGTCGTCCAGCGGACCGGAGATGATCAGCGGCGTGCGCGCCTCGTCGATCAGGATCGAGTCCACTTCGTCGACGATCGCGAAATTGTGGCCGCGCTGCACCATCTGGCCGCGGTCATATTTCATGTTGTCGCGCAGATAGTCGAAGCCGAGCTCGTTGTTGGTCGCGTAGGTGATGTCGCAGGCATAGGCCGCGCGGCGCTGCTCGTCATCGAGACCGTGCACGATGACGCCGGTGGTCAGGCCGAGGAAGCCGTAGAGGCGGCCCATGATCGCTGCGTCGCGGCTGGCGAGGTAATCGTTGACGGTGACCACATGCACGCCCTTGCCGGACAGGGCATTGAGGTAGACCGGAAGGGTGGCGACCAGCGTCTTGCCTTCGCCCGTCTTCATTTCGGCGATGTCGCCGTCATGCAGGATCATGCCGCCGGTCAGCTGCACATCGAAGGGGCGCATGCCGAGCACGCGGCGCGAGGCCTCCCGCACCACGGCAAAGGCGGGCGCCAGAAGGTCGTCCAGGCTCTTGCCTTCGGCGATCTGCTGCTTGAATTCCTGGGTCTTGGCGGCAAGCTGCTCGTCGGTCAGTGCCTTGATGCTCTCTTCCAGCGCGCCGATGGCGGCAACGCGAGAGCGGTACGAGCGGACGCGGCGGTCGTTGGCCGAGCCGAAGAACTTGCGGGCTATCCCACCGAAGCTGACCATGCAAATGGTCCTTTCCAAACTGAAATGGCATCACTCTTGATCGGCATCCGGCAGGCTCCTTCCGCACCGGTTTTACACAGGCAAAAGTGAGGACCCGCCCGGAAACTCTTCTGGACGCGAAGTAGCGTGACAGATAAGAGGGGGGTCGAATGATGTCAACGGCTGCGGCCGTTACAGAATGGCCATAATCCGGTGTTTGTGAGGGTGTTCCGACCGGGCTCGACAGCCGAGACCGGTGCCCATTTCGAAAGGTAGTTCCTGATGTTTCGTCATAAGTTCCTCGCAACTGCCGCCATGGCCGCGGCCGTGTTCCTGCAGGTGCCGGCCTTTGCCGCGGACGACGCCGTGGTTGCCAAGGTCGGAGGCGTGGAGATCCACCAGTCCGATCTCGACACGGCCATGGCCAATCTCAGCCAGCAGTACCAGCAGCTGCCTGACGAACAGAAGAAGGTCGCCGCCCTCTCGCAGATCATCGACATCAAGCTCGTTGCCAAGAAGGCAGAGGCCGCCGGCCTGCAGAACAGCGACGACTTCAAGAAGCGCATGGCCTACCTGCAGGAACGCGAACTGCACAATGCCTATCTTCGCGACCAGTTCGACAAGCTGAAGCCGGAAGAGGTCAAGGCACGCTACGACAAGGAAGTCGCAGCCATGCCGAAGGAAGAGGAAGTGCATGCCCGCCACATCCTTGTGAAGACCGAGGAAGAGGCCAAGGACATCATCAAGCAGCTCGACGCCGGCAAGGACTTCGTCGAACTGGCCAAGGAAAAGTCGGAAGACACCAGCAAGTCCGACGGCGGCGATCTCGGCTACTTCACCAAGGGCCGCATGGTTCCGGAATTCGAGGAAGCTGCCTTCGCCCTCGACAAGGGCCAGTACACCAAGACCCCGGTCAAGTCGCAGTTCGGCTGGCACGTGATCAAGGTGGAAGACAAGCGCGATGCCCAGCCGCCGGCCTTCCACCAGGTCGAGCCGCAGGTTCGCCAGATCGTCATGCAGGAGAAGTATTCTCAGATCATTGACGACGCGAAGAAGGACCAGAAGGTCGAGATCGTCGACGAAACCCTGCGCAAGGGCTATGACGAACTGACCAAGGGCGAATGATCCGCTCGTCACAATAGCAACCTGGCCCGCGTCTGCGGGCCTTTCTTTATCCGGGTCCGAAGCACATGTCCGCTACCGTCTCTCCCCTTGCTCCGAAAACCTATCCCGACATGCCGGTGCTGCGCGGCGTGCGCATGGCAACGGCCGCTGCCGGCATCAAGTACAAGAACCGCACCGACGTGCTCCTGATGGTGTTCGACGAACCGGCCGCGGTGGCGGGTGTCTTCACCCGCTCCAGGTGCCCCTCGGCGCCGGTGGATTTCTGCCGTGCCAATCTGCCGGCCGGCCGTGCCCGTGCGGTCGTCGTCAATTCGGGCAATGCGAACGCCTTTACCGGCGTCAAGGGCAAGGCTGCGACGGAACTGACGGCACGTTCCGCTTCGGAAGCCGTCGGCTGCGGCCTGGATGAAGTCTATCTCGCCTCGACCGGCGTGATCGGCGAGCCGCTCGATGCCACGAAATTCGCCGGCGTGCTGGGTGACATGCACGTGGCCGCTACCGGCGATTTCTGGCTGGAAGCCGCCAAGGCGATCATGACCACGGATACCTATCCGAAGGTCGCTACCCGCACGGCGGAGATCGGCGGCGTCACGGTGACGATCAACGGGATTGCCAAGGGCGCCGGCATGATTGCGCCCGACATGGCGACCATGCTCTCCTTCGTGGCAACCGATGCGGACATCGCGCCGGCGGCCCTGCAGGCGCTGCTCTGCGAAGGCGTCGGCCCGAGCTTCAACTCGGTCACCGTCGACAGCGACACTTCCACCTCCGACACGCTGCTGCTGTTTGCCACCGGCAAGGCGGCCGCCGATGGTCAGGCGAAGGTGGAAAGCGCCGACGATCCGCGCCTTGCCGGCTTCCGCGCCGCGCTGAACGACCTGCTGAAGGATCTGGCGCTGCAGGTGGTGCGCGATGGCGAAGGCGCCCGCAAGATGGTGGAAGTTACCGTGACCGGCGCCGAAAGCGATGCGGCCGCCAAGCGCATTGCGCTGTCGATTGCCAATTCGCCGCTGGTCAAGACTGCGGTTGCCGGCGAGGATGCCAACTGGGGCCGTGTCGTCATGGCCGTCGGCAAGTCCGGCGAGATGGCTGATCGCGACCGGCTGGCCATCTGGTTCGGCGATGTGCGGGTTGCCGTCAATGGCGAGCGCGATCCGGACTATTCGGAAGAAGCCACCACCGCCGTCATGCAGAAGCAGGACATTGCCATCCGCGCCGACATCGGTCTCGGCAATGGGCGTGCAACGGTCTGGACATGCGACCTGACGAAGGAATATGTCGCCATCAATGGTGACTATCGGAGCTGACGGTTTGATGCAGGCAATTTCTCCCCACGGTAATCTTCCGCTTGTCCGGCGTCTGGAAGCCGTGGGGTTCCGCGCCTGGCCGGCGGCCTCCGTGGTCTATGACGGAAGCTGGCAGGTGCGGCTGACCGGCGGCCACCCCTCCAAGCGTCTGAACTGCGTGGTGCCGCTCGATCCCTCGGACCATCGCGACGCGGCGATCCGTATCGAGAAGGCGCGCAAGCGGTTCGAGGACTACGGACGCCCGCTCCTGGTGCGCGAGACGCCGCTGGCGCCGCAGCCTCTGCTTCAGGTTCTGGCGGCGGATGGCTGGGCGCCTTTCGAGACGGTCAGCGTGATGACGGCGGACCTGACGGGCCTGGAACTGCCCGACACGATCAGCCATCTGCCGAGCCACGATATCGGCCGCTATATCGATGCGTCGCTCGCCGTGCATGAGGAAGACCCTGCCATCAAGCCGGCGCTGGCGGAGATCCTCTCTGCCATCAAGCCGCCGACCGGGCTTTTCATCGCCGAAGATCCGTCGAACGGCCCGCTGGCGGCCATGCTGTGCGTGCAGGACAACGATCTTGCCGGCATCCTGTCCTTTGCCGTGGCGCCCGATCGCCGCCGCCAGGGGCTTGGGACGGAAATTCTGACGGCCGCACTGCGCTGGGCGCGCATCAGTGGAGCCCGCACCGCCTGGCTGCAGGTGCATGCGACGAATGCGGCAGCGCTTTCGCTCTACCGTCGCTTCGGCTTCCGCGAGGTCTACCAGTATCGCTACTGGCGCCAGGAGACGGGCGCATGAGCGGGGGAGAGCGACGGATCGTTCTGGTTGCCGCCTGCGCGCTGGTGGATGCCGATGGCCGCATTCTTCTGGCCCAGCGTCCGGAAGGCAAGAGCCTTGCCGGGCTCTGGGAGTTTCCCGGCGGCAAGGTGGAGCCGGGCGAGACGCCGGAGGAAACCCTGGTGCGCGAACTGGAGGAGGAGCTTGGCATCACCACCCGCGTGCCATGCCTTGCGCCGCTGACCTTTGCCAGCCACACCTACGAAACCTTCCACCTGCTGATGCCGCTTTATGTCTGCCGCCGTTACGAGGGTATTCCGACGGGGCGGGAAGGGCAGGCGCTGAAATGGGTGCGTCCCGCAAACCTGCGCGATTATCCGATGCCGCCGGCCGATGAGCCGCTGATCCCCTTCCTGCAGGATCTTCTGTAAAGGAGGCCACGCCGGGCGTGGCCGTTTATCCACAGTTTCCGCAAAATCGCTGCGCCTGTGTGAACGACGTTAACAGATCCTTTAACCGATTGGGACAATATGCGGCATCGATCATGTATTGCGTAACGAGGCTCCCATGGATGAAGAATTCTGGAAGACTGTCCGTACCCGGAAACGGGCGCTTGGCAGATCCGGCAGGGCCGGCGTTCTGAACGTGGCCCTTCTGTTCGGCACGGCCGCCATTGCCCTGTCACTGATCGTCACCCCCATGCTGGCCAAGCGGCAGGACAGCCAGCGCATGGCGCATGTGCAGGAAGAATTCGATCTGATCACCACCGGCTCGATCAAATCGGACGAGCAGGGGACCAAGCACTATACCATTCGCCGCAGCGTGCTGCAGACGACGCCCGGCGCCGTCTGCGTCGTGCAGGGCTATGAAAGCGGCAGCCCGTGCTGAGGAAGGCCGGCCGCGGCCGGCATCCGTGCGGCAACAGATTCTTGCCGCACCTCGTGCGCCTGCTTGCTGATCGCTCGGGCGCCACGGCCATGGAATATGGCCTTATCGCCGCCCTCGTTTGCGTGGCGCTGATTGCAGGCCTCGGCACATTTACCGACAGCCTGCAGACGAGCCTTGCGATCGTGTCGGACGCTCTCACCGGCCACTGAAGTCTGCGGGCGGCGGACGGCTATACCGTTCCTGCCGAGGTCTCGTCCACCTTGAGAGCATCCGCCAGCCGCATCTTGGCCGAACCCGGCTTCAGGGGCTTCTGCTGGCTCTCGTGCGGTGCCCATCCGGAGGCATAGACGATGGAGAAGGTGGCGCGGATGCGCCCGTCCGGATCGGAATAACGCTGCGCATAAAGTTCGGCCGCACGCAGGAAGAAGGCGCGGTTGAGCGGTGTGCGGCTGCGACCGATCAGCGGATTGGCCATGCCCATGGCCTTCAGGTCCCGCATCAGGTGGAACAGCGTGTCATAGCGGACGGTGTAGTTTTCCTGGTCGATCACCGGCAGTGCGAAGCCTGCCCGCTGCAGCAGGCTGCCGATGTCGCGTACGTCGGCGAACGGGATGACGCGCGGGCTCGCGCCGCCAAGCATCTCCGCTTCCGCTGCCAGCAGCACATCGCGCAGTTCTGCAAGCGTGCCCGCGCCCGGAACGGCCGCCAGGAACAGCCCGTCCGGCTTCAGCGCCCGGCGGATGCGGATCAGCATGCCCGGCGTGTCGTTGGTGAGGTGCAGCGACAGCGGCGACAGGATCAGGTTCGCCGACTGTTCGGCAAGCGGCACATCCTCCAGCGCCGCCATGCCCAGTCCTTCGTCACCGACGGCAAAGACATTGCTGGTCTCGTAGCGGCTGATGTGGCCGATCTTGCCGGTCGAAAGCGCCAGGCGTGCGGCCGTGCCGCTGCAGCCATGCAGTTCCACCGCCTCGTCGAAATGCCGCTCCACCACCGCCAGCCGCTCGGAGAGTTCGCGTGCGGCGAGATTAAGCAGGAAATCGGTGCCGGCTACGGCGCGGGCCATGGCCCGTTCGCGCCGGGCGGTGACGAGGGGCAGGTCGAAAAGGAGATCCATCGCATCGATTCCATCAGATTTGCGGGTCGCATGGGCGCTTGCCTGCGGCTAAAGTCAAGAGATGGGGGATGCAAGCGACAAAATCGAGGTGAGGCAGGTCCGGTTTTCTCCGGCGGTGCTGCTGCGCCCGGTTCTTGACGTGCTCTATCCGCCCTGCTGCGCTGCCTGCGGGGTGCGCACCGCGGGGCACAGGGCGCTGTGCGGACCATGCTGGAGCCGCATGCGGTTCATCGAGCGACCCTATTGCGACATTCTCGGTATTCCCTTCGCCGAAGACCCGGGCGAGGGCATGGTGTCGGCGCTGGCGATCGCCGAACCGCCGGTCTTCGACCGCCTGCGTGCCGCCGCGCTGCATGAGGGGCCGGCGCGTCATCTGGTGCATGGCCTGAAATATCGCGACCGCACCGATCTCGCGCTGATGATGGCGGCCTGGATGTGGCGCGCCGGCCGTTCCGAACTGGAGGCCTGCGATGCCATCCTGCCGGTGCCGCTGCACTGGACGCGGATGATGGCGCGCCGCTTCAACCAGGCGGCCGAGCTGGGCCGGCATCTGGCGCACCAGTCCGGCAAGCCATTTCTGGCCGGCACGCTCTTGCGCACAAAGCGCACGCGCCGGCAGGTGGGGCTGACGGCGCGCGGCCGCGAGGACAATGTGCGCGCCGCCTTCCGCGTGGCAAGGGGGCAGGAGGACCGGGTGTTCGGCCGCCGTCTGGTGCTGGTGGATGACGTGTTCACCACCGGTGCCACCGTCTCTGCCGCCGCCCGCGCCCTGAAACGGGCAGGGGCGGCCGACGTCACGGTTTTGACCTTTGCAATGGCTCTTGCCGAGCCTATATGACGAGGAGTATCAGGGCCGCCTGCAAGACCCTTTCGTGCGGTCCGTCACGGAGATTTTCATGGCTGATGTCGTCATCTATACCCGCCAGATGTGCGGTTACTGCGCGCGCGCCAAGGCGCTTCTCGCCTCCAAGGGCGTCACGTTCACCGAACATGATGCGACCTTCTCGCAGGAACTACGCCAGGAGATGATCGGCAAGGCCAATGGCCGCACCACCTTCCCGCAGATCTTCATCAACGGAGAGCATGTCGGCGGCTGCGACGACATCCATGCGCTGGATCGGGACGGCAAGCTGGATCCGCTGCTGGCGGCCTGAGGAGACGGAGCGATGGTGAAGGTTGCCGCGGTCCAGATGTGTTCGGGCGTCGATCCGCACAGGAATGCGGACGCGATGGAGCGGCTGGTGCGTGAGGCCGCCGCTGCCGGTGCCACCTATGTTCAGACGCCGGAGATGACCGGGGCGCTGCAGCGCAATCGCGCCGCGCTGAAGGCCGTGCTGGCCGATGAGGCCGGCGATGTGATCGTGGCCCGCGCCGCAGCGCTTGCGCGCGACCTCGGCATCTTCGTGCATGTCGGTTCGACGGCGATTGCGCGCGGCGACGAGAAGATGGCCAATCGCGGTTTCCTGTTCGGCCCGGACGGTGCGCGCATCTGCGCCTATGACAAGATCCACATGTTCGATGTCGATCTCGACAATGGCGAGAGCTGGCGCGAAAGCGCAGCCTACGAGCCGGGATCGGCCGCGCGCGTCGCGGATCTGCCCTTCGGCCGTCTGGGTTTTGCCATCTGCTATGACGTGCGTTTCCCGCAGATCTTCCGCACCGAAGCCATGGCGGGTGCCGAGATCCTGACGGTGCCGGCCGCCTTCACCCGCCAGACGGGCGAGGCGCACTGGGAAATCCTGCTGCGCGCGCGTGCCATCGAAAACGGCGCCTTTCTGATTGCCGCCGCGCAGGGCGGCGTGCACGAGGACGGCCGCGAGACTTATGGTCACTCGATGATCATCGACCCCTGGGGCCGCATCCTGGCAGAGGCCGGCGGTGCGGGTGAGGCGGTTCTGCTGGCCGATATCGACATCGCCGCCGTGCAGGCCGCACGCGCGAAGATCCCGAACCTGAAGAATGGCCGCGAGTTTACGCTGGATCGCGTGACGGCTCCTGCGGAAGGGGCAGTGGCGTGATCCGGTATTCGCTCGTCTGCGACAATGCCCATGGTTTCGAAGGCTGGTTTTCCGGCAGCGCCGATTTCGACCGGCAGGTGGAAAGCGGTTTCCTGACCTGTCCCGTCTGCAATTCCGCATCGATCAGCAAGAGCCTGATGACGCCGTCGGTCTCCACCGCGCGCAAGCAGGAAGCCCGCCAGCAGGTGGCGATGGATGTCGCCCGGCAGGAGATGATGGGCAAGCTGAAGGAGATGGTCGCCAGCATCAAGGCCAGTGCCGAGGATGTGGGCGAGCGCTTTCCGGAGGAAGCCCGCAAGATCCATTACGGCGAAGCGGATCAGCGCGGCATCATCGGCCAGGCCAGCATTGCCGAGGTGCGCGACCTGATCGATGAGGGCATCGAGGTAGCGCCGCTGCCGGTGCTGCCGGACGATGCCAACTGATTCAACAGCGGCCCGGGAGGCACGGTGCCGGATGACGCGACTTGCTCTCTACAATTTCTGCATTCACGTTGCGTCCTATGACAGCCCCGCCGTCGAGGGGTTTCGCCTGCGGGAGGCGTTGAACTTCGAAGCCGCCGCCCGCGCGGAGGGCTTTCTCGGCCGTTCCGGCTATGCGGGCGAGGAGGGGCCGGCGAGCTGGGGCGTGCAGGTCTTTCCGCGCTATCTGGAGGGATCGGGTTTTTCGACGGGCCCGTCGTCGCTCTCGCTGTGGCGTGAAGTCGAATCCCTGATGGCCTTCAGCTATAGCGGCGTTCATGCGGAGGCGCTGAAAGGCGCCCGCCACTGGAACCGCCGCCAGACCTGGCCGCCGCTGGTGCTCTGGTGGGTGGCGGCCGACACGCTGCCGCAATGGACGGATGGCGTGGAGCGTCTGCATCGTCTTGCCGATCACGGGCCGACGGCGGAGGCCTTCACCTTCAAGACCCCCTTCGATGGCGAGGGCCGGCCGATGGTCATCGATCGCGCCCGCGTCAGGCAGATTGCCGCCCGCAATGCACAGGGGCAGGGGGAACTGCTGGCCGTCGTCGCCCTGCTCAAGGTCTGAGTCCTGCCGGCTATGCCGGTCGCTTGGCCAGCATCATGTAGTTGACGTCCATGTCGCGCGACAGGTTCCAGCGGTCCTGCAGGACATTGTAGAAGACGCCGGTCCGGTCGATGATCTCCAGGCCGCCGGCTGTCAGCGGGCGTTCCAGTTCGTCCGGGCGCACCAGCTTGTCATAGCTGTGGGTGCCCTTCGGCAGCCAGCGCAGGATGTTTTCCGCTGCAAAGATCGCCAGCGCATTGGCCTTGAAGGTGCGGTTGATTGTGGCGACGAACATCAGCCCGCCGGGGCGCACCATCTGGGTGCAGGTGGAGATGAACAGGCTCACATCGGCCACATGCTCGACCACCTCCATGTTGAGGATCACGTCGAAGGTCTCGCCGGCTTCCGCCAGTTGCTCGGCGCTGACGGCCCGGTAATCGACGCTGACACCGCTTTCGCGGGCATGGGTCTGCGCGATGCCGATGTTCTTCTCCGACGGATCGGCGCCGACGACCTCTGCACCCATGCGGGCCATCGGCTCGGAAAGCAAGCCGCCGCCGCAGCCGATATCGAGGAAGCGCAGACCCTCGAACGGCCGGTGGCTCTTGGCATCGCGGCCGAAGTTTGCGCAGACGCGGTCACGGATATAGGACAGGCGCACCGGATTGAACTTGTGCAGCGGCCTGAACTTGCCGGTCGGGCTCCACCATTCCGCTGCCATCGCGGAAAAGCGGTCCACTTCGCTCTGGTCAATCGTGGTGGGGGACGCGTTTGTCATGCTCTGGCTCCCTGTCATCGTGTGCGTGAAGTCGGCTTCCCGGCGCGACTTGTCAAGTCTGCCATCGTGTCGCGGCTGTACAAAGGGAAGGCGTCAGCCCTTTGTCAGCCTGTGTTCATCCTGTTGCTGCTACGAAGGGGACGATGGTTGCAGATCATGTTATCGGCACGCGTTAGGACTTAAAAAAAACAAATTCGGGACGGCGATTGCCCTGCAGAAGGGACGTTGCGCCAAGGATAAGCATTCCCCAGGAGGAACCTGTGAAACGTCAAGTATTGAAGGCACTGGCAGCGGGGCTGTTGCTGTTGTCGCCAACCGTCGCGGCCGCCGCCGCCAACGGCTTTGCCACTGCCAATGTCAACATGCGCTCCGGCCCCAGCACCCGCTATCCGGCGGTGGTGGTCATTCCCGTGGGCGCGCCGATCGTCATCAATGGCTGCCTCGACAGCGTGAACTGGTGCGATGTCACGTTCGCGCGCGGGCGCGGCTGGGTGTCCGGAAACTACATCCAGGCGAGCTATCGCCAGAACCGCGTCTATGTGGAGCGGCAGTATTACCGGCCGCTCGGCATCCCGACCATCACCTTCGACGTCGATACCTACTGGCGGCGATATTACAGCAATCGTGATTTCTATCGCGAGCGCGACCGGTGGCGGGACTGGGATTATCGCCGTGATGCGGCCCCACCGCCGCCGCCGCGCTATGACAGCCGCCGCGACGACCCGATCAACGATCCGAACCGCTACCGCGATGATGGCCGCTATCGCTATCAGGATCGCTACGGCCTGGACAACCGCTATCGCTACGATGACCGGCAGCGCCCGCAGGAGGGCGGCCGCTACGACGATCGCTATCGCTATGACGACCGCAATCCGCCCCGCAATCCGCAAGGGGCATATCCCGCCTATCGCTGCACGCCGGACAATCCCTGCCCGCTGCCGGGGCAGTGAGCGGCATCGATGGCAAAGCCTTGCGGGCCGGGGTCTGACGACCCCGGCCCGCCTGTTTCGCAAGCCCGGCTTTCCCATTGCGCCGGCCCCCCCTTTTCGCTAAGAGGACGCCGCAAGATCTGCCCGGCGGGCAGGGGCTTGCTGTTTTCAGAGCGGCGCCCGCCATGGGTTCGGGCGCGCGATAGGGTGGTTTTGGTCGGATATGGCTCGCATTGTCATGAAGTTCGGCGGCACTTCGGTCGCCAATCTTGAACGCATTCATAATGTTGCGCGCCATGTGAAACGTGAGGTCGATGCAGGCCATGAAGTGGCCGTGGTCGTGTCCGCCATGTCCGGCAAGACCAATGAACTCGTCGGCTGGGTGCAGGATACCCCGAAGGTCGCCGGCGCCAGTTCGCCCTTCTATGACGCGCGCGAATATGATGCCGTCGTCGCCTCCGGCGAACAGGTGACCTCGGGCCTGCTGGCGATCGCGCTGCAGTCGATGGGCATCAATGCCCGCTCCTGGCAGGGCTGGCAGATCCCGATCCGCACCGACAACGCGCATGGCGCGGCCCGCATCCTCGACATCGACGGCACGGAAATCATCCGCCGCATGGGCGAGGGCCAGGTGGCCGTGGTGGCCGGCTTCCAGGGGCTCGGTCCCGACAACCGCATCGCGACGCTCGGTCGCGGCGGCTCCGACACCTCGGCCGTGGCGATTGCCGCCGCCGTCCAGGCCGATCGCTGCGATATCTATACCGATGTGGACGGCGTCTACACGACCGATCCGCGCATTGTGCCCAAGGCACGCCGCATGAAGAAGATTTCGTTCGAGGAAATGCTGGAAATGGCATCCCTCGGCGCCAAGGTGCTGCAGGTCCGCTCCGTGGAGCTGGCCATGGTCCACAAGGTGCGCACCTTCGTCCGCTCCAGTTTCGAGGATCCCGATGCGCCGGGCATGGGTGACCTCATCAACCCGCCCGGCACGTTGATTTGCGACGAGGAAGAAATCGTGGAACAGGAAGTCGTTACCGGCATCGCCTATGCCAAGGATGAAGCGCAAATTTCGCTGCGTCGCGTCTCCGACCGGCCGGGCGTTTCCGCCGCCATCTTCGGGCCGCTGGCCGAATCCCACATCAATGTCGACATGATCGTCCAGAACATTTCCGAGGACGGTTCGAAGACCGACATGACGTTCACGGTGCCCTTCGGCGACGTCGAAAAGGCCATGAAGGTTCTGGAAGACAACAAGGACAAGATCGGCTTCGACGTGGCCCAGAACGAGACGGGCCTGTGCAAGGTCTCCGTCGTCGGCATCGGCATGCGCAGCCATGCGGGCGTCGCTGCGACCGCTTTCAAGGCACTTGCCGAAAAAGGCATCAACATCAAGGCCATCACCACATCGGAAATCAAGATTTCCGTGCTGATCGACGGTGCTTACTCCGAACTTGCAGTTCGGACTTTGCATTCTGCCTACGGTCTCGATAAGAGTTGAGTTTAAACCGGTTCGCTGCGTCGCTTCGTTTTGGGGCGGCGCACCGTCTTCCGGATGGGCAGAGTTGAATTCGGGAGCGAACATGCCGATGAGAGACCTGTCGGCAGGCCCGCGTGTCTTGCTGAAGCGACTGCGGGAATTGATGGCCGAACCGCTGGAGCCGCAGGAGCGGCTTGACCGGATCGTCAGCCAGATTGCCAGCAACATGGTGGCCGAGGTCTGCTCGGTCTACGTGCTGCGCTCGGACGGCGTACTGGAGCTTTACGCCACCGAAGGTCTCAACAAGGGGGCCGTCCACCTGGCCCAGCTGAAGATGGGCCAGGGCCTGGTCGGCACGATTGCCGCTTCCGCCCAGCCGCTCAATCTGTCCGACGCCCAGGCGCATCCCGCCTTCCGCTACCTGCCGGAAACCGGCGAGGAGATCTATCATTCCTTCCTCGGCGTGCCGATCCTGCGGGCCGGTCGCACTTTGGGCGTTCTCGTCGTCCAGAACAAGGCGCAGCGCAACTACCGCGAAGACGAGGTAGAGGCGATGGAAACCACCGCCATGGTGATCGCCGAGATGATTGCGACAGGGGAACTGAAGAAGATCACCCAGCCGGGCCTCGAGCTGGACCTGACGCGGCCGATCACCATCGAGGCCGACGGCTACAATGAAGGCATCGGGCTTGGCCATGTGGTGCTGCACGAGCCGCGCATCGTCGTGACCAATCTTCTGAACGACGATGCGGAGAAGGAAATCATCCGTCTTGCCGAGGCGATCGGCTCGCTTCGCCTGTCGATTGACGACATGCTGTCGCGCCGCGAGGTGGCGCAGGAGGGCGAGCATCGCGAGGTGCTTGAGACCTACCGCATGTTCGCCCACGACCAGGGCTGGGTGCGGCGCATGGAAGAGGCAATCCGCAACGGCCTGACGGCGGAGGCGGCCGTCGAGAAGGTGCAGAGCGACACCAAGGCGCGCATGATGCGCCTGACCGATCCCTATCTGCGCGAGCGGATGCATGATTTCGACGATCTGGCCAACCGCCTGCTGCGCCAGCTGACCGGCTTTTCCGGACGCGATTTCGACGATGCGTTTCCCACCGATGCGGTGATCTTTGCCCGCGCCATGGGGGCCGCCGAGCTTCTTGATTATCCGCGCGCCAATATTCGCGGCCTCGTGCTGGAAGATGGCGCGGTTACCAGCCATGTGGTGATCGTGGCGCGGGCCATGGGCATTCCGGTCATCGGACAGGCGACCGGCGTCGTTGCGCTGGCGGAAAACCGTGATCCGGTGATCATCGACGGCGATGACGGCCAGGTGCACCTGCGTCCGATGGCCGACATGGTGAAGGCCTACGAGGAAAAGGTGCGCCTGCGCGCCCGCCGGCAGGAGCAGTTCCGCGCCCTGCGCGACGTCGATTCTGTGACGAAGGATGGCCAGCGCATCAGCCTGATGATGAATGCCGGTCTGATGGTCGACCTGCCGCAGCTGGTCGAATCGGGCGCGGACGGCATCGGCCTGTTCCGCACCGAACTGCAGTTCATGATCGCCTCCACCATGCCCAAGCTCGAGGAGCAGGAGGCCTTCTACCGCAACGTGCTGCGCCAGACGGCGGGCCGGCCGGTGACCTTCCGCACGCTCGACATCGGCGGCGACAAGGTGGTCTCCTATTTCCGCGCGCAGGAAGAGGAAAACCCGGCCCTCGGCTGGCGGGCGATCCGCCTTGCGCTCGACCGTCCCGGCCTGTTGCGCACCCAGCTTCGCGCGCTGCTGCGGGCTTCGGCCGGTTCCGAGCTGAAGATGATGCTGCCGATGGTGACGGAGGTTGCCGAAATCCATGCGGTGCGCGACCTGATGCAGAAGGAAGTGCAGCATCTGTCGAAGTTCGGGCATTCGCTGCCGCGCAAGCTGCAGTTCGGCGCCATGCTGGAGGTGCCGGCGCTGCTGTGGCAGCTGGACGAGTTGATGAGCGAGGTGGATTTCGTGTCCGTCGGCTCCAACGACCTGTTCCAGTTCTCGATGGCGGTGGATCGCGGCAATGCCCGCGTCTCCGACCGTTTCGACATTCTCGGCAAGCCGTTCCTGCGCATCCTGCGCGACATCGTGCGTGCCGCGGAGCGCAACAGGACGCCGCTGACGCTGTGCGGCGAAATGGCCGGCAAGCCTCTGTCCGCCATGGCGCTGATTGCACTCGGGTTCCGCTCGGTCTCGATGACGCCGACGGCCATCGGTCCGGTCAAGGCCATGCTGCTCGGTCTTGATGCAGGCCAGCTGTCCGACGAGCTGAACGCCATGCTGGACGATACCCGTTCCAACGCATCGGTGCGCGACATGCTGGTGGCATTCGCCGCGGCCCACAACATCCCGATCTAGGCGGGTGCGCTGCCGCGCCGTTGCGGCACGACAACAGACGATGGCGCCCACGCGCCGGCCATGTTGCCGGTTGCGGCCAACAAGAAGAAGACTGGAGTAAACAAGGGTGGCGAAGCTTCCTGTCGACAAGATGCGTGAACTGGAGCGCCGCTTCGGCGAGATCGAGGCGCGCATGTCCGAAGGTCCGTCGGCCGACGTCTATGTGAAGCTGGCCTCGGAATATTCCGAGCTTCAGCCGCTGGTACGCAAGATCCGCGACTACGAGAAGACGCTTTCCGAGGTGGCGGACCTGCGTGCCCTGCTGGAGGACCGCTCGACCGAGCGCGAGATGCGCGAACTTGCGGAAATGGAACTGCCGGAGGCCGAGGAACGTATCGAGGCGCTGGAGAAGGACATGCAGATCCTGCTCCTGCCGAAGGATGCCGCCGACGAGAAGAGCGCCATCCTGGAAATCCGCGCCGGCACCGGCGGCAACGAGGCGGCCCTTTTCGCCGGCGACCTGTTTCGCATGTATGAACGCTATTCCGCCACCAAGGGCTGGAAGGTCGAGGTGCTGTCGGCAAGCGAGGGGGAGGCGGGTGGCTTCAAGGAAATCATCGCGACCATCACCGGGCGCGGCGTGTTTTCCAAGCTGAAGTTCGAATCCGGCGTGCACCGCGTGCAGCGTGTACCGGAAACCGAGGCGAGCGGGCGCATCCACACTTCCGCTGCAACGGTTGCCGTGCTGCCGGAGGCCGAGGAAATCGACATCGAGATCCGTCCGGAAGACATCCGCATCGATACCATGCGCTCGTCCGGCGCCGGTGGCCAGCACGTCAACACCACGGATTCGGCGGTGCGTATCACGCATCTTCCGACCGGCCTCGTCGTCACCAGCTCGGAAAAGTCGCAGCACCAGAACCGCGCCAAGGCGCTGCAGGTGCTGCGTTCGCGCCTCTACGATATCGAGCGGCAGAAGGCCGACAGCGAGCGCTCGGCCGACCGCAGGAGCCAGGTCGGTTCCGGCGATCGCTCCGAGCGCATCCGCACCTATAATTTTCCGCAGGGGCGCGTGACCGACCACCGCATCAATCTGACCCTCTACAAGCTGGACCGGATGATGGAAGGCGAGATCGACGAGGTGGTCGACGCGCTGATTGCCGATTACCAGGCCGGGCAGCTGGCGCAGCTGGGAGAACAGACGTGAGTGAAACGCTGTCGGCCGTTCTGGCGCTGAGCCGTGCACGATTGGCCGAAGCGGGGCTTGCCGATGCCGCAACCGATGCCCGCGTACTGCTGGCGGGACTTCTCGATCTGTCGCCGACCGAGATTTTGCTGCAGGCGGACCGACCGGTCGCGGCCGACGACAGGGCCCGGATCGATGCCGCGGTGGCGCGGCGCATCAAGCGCGAACCGGTGCACCGGATTCTGGGCATGCGCGATTTTCACAGCGTGCGCCTCGCCCTGTCGCCAGACACGCTGGAGCCGCGGCCGGACACCGAAATCCTGGTGGAGGCGATGCTGGAGCCGGCGCGGCGGATCATCGCCCGCAAGGGCAGCGCGCGTCTTCTCGATCTTGGCACCGGTACCGGCGCCATCGCGCTCGCCCTGCTCAAGGAAATTCCCGAATTGCAGGCCGTTGGAGCCGATCTTGCGCCCGGTGCCCTTGAAACGGCGCGGCGCAATGCCGATCTCAATGGTGTCGCGGATCGGTTTTCCACAGTGGAAACCTGCTGGTTCGACTGCATTGAGGGGCGTTTCGACATAATCGTGTCAAATCCGCCCTATATCACTCGTGATGTCATTGCAGAACTCGAACCGGATGTCCGCCATTACGATCCGATACTGGCGCTGGACGGCGGGCCGGATGGTCTTGATGCCTACAGGGCGATTGCCAGCGGCATCGACAACTTTCTCGATGAGGATGGATGGATCGGCCTGGAGATCGGCTTCGACCAGAAGCAGACCGTGACCGCTCTATTTTCCGATGCCGGTTATACTTTGACGGACGCCTTCCGCGACTATGGAGGACAGGACCGCGTGCTGGTGTTCTCGCGGAAAAATCCGTGAATTGCCCGAAGCTTATGCCCTTTTTGCAGACGCGAAAGAAAAGGCTTGGATTCGGAGATGAAGCGGGATAGGTTGCGGGCACGCAATGGGCGGCTGAGAATGAACGAAGATTCGTTCAGGTTAAGCTCAACCGGACAGCAGCCTTCCCTGGAAGGCTTCCAGGGTTGAAGTGACCCAGTGCGTGCATCAGAAAACTGACTTTCACATGCGGCAGGATGGATGGATCTCACCTGTCCGCGGCACGTGAAGCCTTGTTTCGGCGGGAAGCCGCATGGCCGCGTGGCCCTTAATCAGCAAAGCACAGAGAATTCAGGTGAAAAATCGATGAGGCCAGGACAGCAGAACAAGCGTGGTCGGGGGCGCGGCAATAATAACAACAATAACAATGGTGGCGGTAACAATTTCAACCGAAAGGGTTCCAACCCACTGACCCGGACCTATGACAGTTCCGGCCCCGACGTGAAGATCCGCGGCACTGCACAGCATATTGCCGAAAAATATTCCGCCCTGGCCCGCGATGCGCAAAGCGCCGGCGACCGTGTGATGGCGGAGAACTATCTCCAGCACGCCGAGCACTACAACCGCATCATTGCAGCCGCTCAGGCGCAGATGCAGGAGCGCTACCAGCGCGACGATCGCCAGGATTACAATGATCGGGATGGCGATGACATGGAGATGGGTGATGCCGACGAAACCGTCGCCGCACAGCCCCAGCCGGTTCACCAGCCGCAGCCCCAGCAGCATCAGCGCCGCGAACGTCCCGCGCCTCAGCCGGCACCCGAGCCGGTCGCGGAAGACGCTGCCGTGATCGATGGCACCGGTCCGCAGCCGGTGATCGAAGGCACGCCCGCCGAGGTTGCCATGGAAGAGGAAGGTGCAGCGCCCCGCGAGCGCCAGCCGCGTCGGCGTAATGCCGGCACCCGCCCGCGCCGTCCGCGCCGTGGCGAAACCGCCGGCGAAGGCGATGCCGGCGCTTCCGATGCCGCACCCGCAATGGCGGATGCCACGTCGGAATAAGCGTTCCTTCGCGCGGATTGACCATCATCAAGCCCCGGTCGGCTCGACCGGGGTTTTTCTTTGGCCGCTCTTTAAACCGAAAAATCCGTCTCCCATATCTCGCTCAGAATGCTTCTCCGGTCACGGCCGGGGAAGCGGAGCTCGCCTTTGAGGGAGCTCAATCTCAATTGTCGGCCTGTGCCTTATAAGGGCAGGGCGATCCAAGGAGGTTACGGATGAACATCGAGAAATATTCCGAGCGGGTTCGCGGTTTCCTGCAGTCGGCGCAGACCTATGCGCTGTCGGAGGGGCACCAGCAGTTCACCCCCGAACATGTGCTCAAGGTCCTGCTTGACGACGACCAGGGCATGGCCGCATCGCTGATCGAGCGTGCCGGCGGCAATGCCAAGGAAGCCCGTCTTGCCAATGATGCCGCGCTTGCCAGGCTGCCCAAGGTTTCCGGCGGCAATGGGCAGGTTTATCTGGCGCAGCCGCTGGCCAAGGTCTTTTCGACGGCGGAAGAGGCTGCGAAGAAGGCCGGCGACAGTTTCGTCACCGTCGAAAGGCTGCTTCTGGCGCTTGCCATCGAAAGCTCCGCCTCGACATCCGCCAGCCTGAAGAAGGCCGGCGTCTCGGCACAGGGCCTTAACCAGGTCATCAACGACATCCGCAAGGGTCGCACGGCCGACAGCGCCAATGCCGAACAGGGCTTTGATGCGCTGAAGAAGTTCGCCCGCGACCTGACGGCGGAAGCCCGCGAGGGCAGGCTTGACCCTGTGATCGGCCGCGACGATGAAATCCGCCGCACGATCCAGGTGCTCTCGCGCCGCACGAAGAACAATCCGGTCCTGATCGGCGAGCCCGGCGTCGGCAAGACGGCGATCGCCGAGGGGCTCGCGCTGCGCATCGTCAATGGCGACGTGCCGGAGAGCCTGAAGGACAAGCGGTTGATGGCGCTCGACATGGGCGCGCTGATTGCGGGCGCGAAATATCGTGGTGAATTCGAGGAGCGGCTGAAGAGCGTGCTCAATGAAGTGCAGTCGGAAAACGGCGAGATCATCCTGTTCATCGACGAGATGCATACGCTGGTCGGCGCGGGCAAGGCCGATGGCGCGATGGATGCCTCCAACCTCTTGAAGCCGGCGCTGGCCCGCGGTGAGTTGCACTGCGTCGGTGCCACCACGCTTGATGAGTATCGCAAGCATGTGGAGAAGGATCCGGCGCTTGCCCGCCGTTTCCAGCCGGTGATGGTGGACGAGCCGACGGTGGAGGACACGATTTCCATCCTGCGCGGCCTGAAGGAAAAATATGAACAGCACCACAAGGTGCGGATCTCGGATTCCGCGCTCGTGGCTGCAGCAACGCTTTCCAACCGCTACATCACGGATCGTTTCCTGCCGGACAAGGCAATCGACCTGATGGACGAGGCCGCGTCGCGGCTGCGCATGCAGGTGGATTCGAAGCCCGAAGAACTCGATGAACTCGACCGCCGCATCATCCAGCTGAAGATCGAACGGGAAGCCCTGAAGAAGGAAACCGACACGGCATCCGCCGACCGGTTGGCCCGTCTCGAAGGCGAACTGACCTCGCTGGAAGAGCAGGCCGACGCACTGACGGCGCGCTGGCAGGCGGAAAAGCAGAAGCTCGGCCTTGCCGCCGATCTGAAGCGCCAGCTGGACGAGGCCCGCAACGATCTCGCGATTGCCCAGCGCAAGGGTGAGTATCAGCGCGCCGGCGAGCTGACCTATGGCGTCATTCCGAACCTGGAAAAGGCGCTGAAGGAAGCCGAAGAGCGGGACAATTCTGCCTCGTCCATGGTGCAGGAGGTGGTCACGCCCGATGCCATCGCCCATGTCGTCTCCCGCTGGACGGGAATTCCGGTCGACAAGATGCTGGAAGGCGAGCGCGACAAGCTGCTGCGGATGGAAGACGAGCTGGCGAAGTCCGTCGTCGGCCAGGGCGATGCGGTACAGGCCGTCTCGCGTGCCGTGCGCCGCTCGCGCGCCGGGCTGCAGGATCCGAACCGGCCGATCGGCTCGTTCATCTTCCTCGGACCGACGGGTGTGGGCAAGACGGAGCTGACGAAGTCTCTGGCCCGCTTCCTGTTCGACGACGAAACGGCCATGGTGCGCCTCGACATGTCGGAATACATGGAGAAGCACTCGGTCTCGCGTCTGATCGGCGCGCCTCCCGGCTATGTCGGCTATGATGAAGGTGGCGCGCTGACGGAAGCCATTCGCCGCAAGCCCTATCAGGTCGTGCTGTTCGACGAGATCGAGAAGGCGCATCCGGACGTCTTCAACGTTCTGCTGCAGGTACTGGATGACGGTCGCCTGACGGACGGACAGGGCCGCACGGTGGACTTCAAGAACACGATCATCATCATGACCTCGAATCTCGGGGCGGAATACCTGACTAATCTTGCTGAAGGACAGGATGTGGACAGTGTCCGCGACCAGGTGATGGACGTGGTGAAGGCCTCGTTCCGGCCGGAATTCCTGAACCGCGTGGACGAGATCATCCTCTTCCATCGCCTGGCCCGCAGCGAGATGGGCGCGATCGTCGATATCCAGATGAAGCGGCTGCTGCAGCTGCTGCTGGATCGCAAGATCACCATAGAGCTCGGCGAGGATGCCCGCGAATGGCTGGCCGACAAGGGCTATGATCCCGTCTATGGTGCACGCCCGCTGAAGCGGGTGATCCAGAAGTTCGTCCAGGATCCGCTCGCCGAGCAGATTCTGGGCGGGCAGGTGCCCGATGCATCCACCGTCAAGGTGTCTGCCGGCTCCGATCGCTTGCTGTTCTACGTGAAGAAGGCAGTTGCCGAAGCCGCCTGATCCTTCCCGGCAAGGGCCGCCACACCGGCGGCCCTTTCTGCTTGCGCAACGAGAATGGGGTACAGGCAATGGATGCGACAGGGCATGCACCGGTCTTCCCGCGGCTGAGGCAGGGTGACCGCGTCCGCTTCGTCTCCCCGGCCAGCACGCCGGAGCGGGACGCCGTGCTCAGATGTGCCGCCCATCTGGAAGACTGGGGCCTCGTGGTGGATTTCGGGCCGCATGCCTTTGCCGAGCATGGCTGGTTTGCCGGAACCGACGACCAGCGGCTTGCCGATCTCAACGATGCCTTTCGCAATCCGGACATCCGCGCCATCTTTGCCACCCGTGGCGGTCGGGGCTCGTATCGCATCGCCGACCGCATGGATGTCGAAGCCATTCGCCGCGACCCCAAACCGCTGATCGGCTTCAGTGACATCACCGCCCTGCACATGGCGCTTCTCGCCCATGCCGGGCCGGGCGGTATCCACGGGGCTCTCTATGGCGATGGTTCCGGTGGCCTGGAGCCTGACAATGCCGCAATCCTTCGCCGGATTCTGTTCGATGGTGGCGACATCGTCTACCAGGCCCGTCCTGACGAGCCCACGTTCCGCCTTACCACCGGGGGAACGGCTGCCGGCCCGCTGATCGGCGGCAATCTGGAAACGCTCGCCACCGCCGCGGGCTGGGCGCTACCGGATCTGCGTGGTGCCGTCCTGCTGCTGGAGTCTGTGGATTGCATGCCCGGCCTTACCGACCGCATGCTGACCCTGCTGGTCAAGGGCGGCCATCTGGCGGGTCTTGCGGGCGTGGCTGTCGGGCAGTTCACCCTGAAATCGCCGGAGAAGGCGCAAAAGATCGTCGATCTGGTCGGCGAGCACCTGCATCGGCTCGGTGTGCCGGTGCTGGGCGGCCTGCCCTTCGGTCACGGGACGCGGGCGCAATCCGTGCGGCTTGGGGCCACGGCCCGTCTTGATGCGGATGCGGGAAATCTGACCGTGGATGGCTGAAGTCGCCGTCGATCAGCGGCTTGCGACCTGGTCGGTGTCCTTGGCGGTCAGCAGGGTGTCGATCCGCTTGCGCTCGTCCTCGAAACGGGCGAGTGCGTTGCCTGTGAGAGACTTGCCGCCCGGCAGGCGCACCTTCATCGAGTCGACCTTGGTTCCGTTGACGATCAGTTCGTAGTGCAGATGGGCGCCGGTCGAGGAGCCGGTCGAGCCGACATAGCCGATCACCTGGCCCTGCGTCACGCGCGCCCCATCGCGGATACCCTTGGCGATGGCGCTCTGGTGATTGTACGAGGTCTCGTAGCCGTTGGCGTGACGAATGATGGTCTGGTTGCCGTAGCCGGAGGCCCAGCCGGTGCGCTCGACGATACCATTGCCCGTGGCGATGATCGGCGTGCCGCGCGGGGCTGCCCAGTCCGTTCCGGTATGCATGCGCGAATAGCCGAGAATCGGGTGGCGCCGCATGCCGAAGCCGGATGTCAGGCGCCCGTTGGGAACGGGATTGCGCAGCAGGAACTGTCGCACGCTCTTGCCGTCCTGGTCGAAATAATCGACGGAATTGTCTTCCGGGTTCTGGAAGCGGTAGAAGCGGCTGACCGTATCGCCGAACCGGGCATTGACATAGAGCAGTTCGGAATCGGGGCCGGCGCGGCCCTGTTCGTCGGCGGCCGAGAAGAAGGCCTCGATGGTGTCCGACGGCTTCAACTGCGCCTGCAGATCGACCGTGCTGGCAAGCAGCTTCACCAGTGTTGCCGTCATGTCGGTGGTCATGCCGTAGGAGAGGGCTGCGCGGTAGATGCCGTCATAGACGCTCGGCAATTCGCGACCGGACAGCATCATCGGCGTCTCTTCGGAAAAGGCGCTGTCCACCGCGTCCAGATGGATGGGCTCGGCGCCATGCACGAAGCGGCCCTTGTCGTCCAGTGCGATGGTTCCGACATGCTGGCCGCGCCGATAGAGACTGGCGCGGAAGATCGAGACCATTTCGCCTTCCTGAATGAGGCCGATGCGCACCACATCGCCCTCCTGCAGGGCGGTGCCGCCGGTTTCGCGGCCGAGGAAACCGGCAATGTCGTCGGCCTGCGTCTTCGGATAGCCGACAGCCATCATGGAATCGGCCAGTTCGGTCGGCTGGCGGATCGGAATGACGTCCTCGGCATAGTCGCGGGTGTTCGGCGTGACGGGTTCCGGCGCGGTCACCGACATGTTCTCCTCCACTACGCGGGCGGACGGCGGCGCGATCATCGGCAGCACGGCGTCATTGCCCTCGAAGCGCTGCGGATCGACATAGGTGAGGGCGGAAATCTGCGTTGCACCGTCCGTCAGCACGGAACCATTGGTGCGCACATTCTCCTCAACCTCGTCCTGTGTCATGCCGGGGGCGAAGGGAAGCTTCGGGTCCGCGGTCGGAAAGGCGACCGTCTGCAGGCTCACCTCGGACTCGATCTCCGAGCCGTAAATCACGCCGGTGGTAGAGTGTTCGGCCTCACCCTCCGTCTCGCCGCTGGAAAACACCGTCAGCGGATCGAAGGGCGGATAGGCTTCCTGAGGTACATGATTGGCCGCCAGCGTCATCTTCACGTGTGAAAAGGGCTGCCGGCGCAGCACTTCCTTGCTGCCTTCCTTCACCATGGTCGCCACTTCGAGCACCTTGCGGTCCGTCGGCATGGCAATCACATTGTTGGTCAGCAGGCGGCCACCGCGCGACACGCTGTCGGCGTCGCTGTGGATCGGAAGGGTGGCATAGGCCTCGGCCGGGATCGCCAGTTGCTGGCGCCCGTCAAGCGCCGCAAACAGGGCAACGCCCATCAGGACCGAAGAGGTGATGCCGGTCAGGAAGGTGCCGGACAGCCAGCGCAGCGAAATTTCCCGCCGGTCGGGCACACGCCGGCCATCGGCCAGGATCGGCGCCTCGTTTCCCAGAGAGGGCAAGATGCTGCGAGACGTCGTCATTCCTGTCGTGTCATCCCCTTGGTGTCCTGCCGTCTTTTTCGTCCGCCGGAAGATGTGCCGAATTCGGCTGTCGGAGTCAAACCCCTGTCCCCACCCCATCCCGGCCGCTGGGCTCCGGGCAGTGCTGCGATCCGGTCGATTGTGCAGCGAAGGTAACGCTGCTTTAAGGGCCGAATGTGGAAATGTCGCGGCAGGGGCGTAGCGGGGGCGTATAAGCATGGAGCATGTCCCACCCGCCCGCTTTTCCGGCATCTGTCGCCCGTACGGTATCGAGCTCCGCGCCGCCTGCTCAATTTCCCGTTTATTTTCAGTTACTTGCGATTTTCTTGACGTTTTTGCGACTTATTGAGTTGACGATATAGGATGGTATCCGTATAAGCCGTTTCACCAACGAGGGCGGCGGCGCTGCTGGCGA
>NZ_JAHHZO010000022.1 GCF_018760785.1 Rhizobium sp. CSW-27 | reverse complement strand
ACAGCGGCGTCGATGCCGCGTTCGTCCCGCAGCGGGTGCGTCTACGGGTGTTCACGGCCTCCGCCACATATGTCCCGGACCCCAATATGTCCTTCGCACTACTGGAGTGCTGGGGAGGCGGAGGCGGAGGCGGGGGCGCCGCGCAAACCGCTTCCGGCACGATCAATGGCGGGGGCGGGGGCGGCTCTGGCGGAAAGTCGACAAGGGTCGCCTCACGGGCCGATATCGGCGCATCGCAACCGGTCATAATCGGCGCGGCGGGCAGTGGCGGAACGGCCGGCGCGAACCAGGGTGGTGCCGGCGGGTCTACATCGGTCGGCTCGCTGTGTGTCGCCAATGGCGGCGCTGGCGGGCTGGGTGCTGCGGCTCAAGGATCGGGAGGAGGGGGCGCCGGGGGCGCTGGTGGAACCGGGGACCTCATCGTTCCCGGCTGCGCGGGCATCATTGGCAACCGCTTTGCGGCGACAACGGCCATCACCTACGGGCGGTTTGGCGGTGATGGTATCCAGGGCGTCGGCTTCGGTGGCGCGCTGGTGGCGGGAAACGCAGGAACGGCCGGTTCCGGCTACAGTGCCGGGGGTGGGGGCGGATCGGATTACAGCGGCCTCGGAAGCAAGGCCGGCGGCAATGGCGCGCCTGGTCTCGTCATCATCACCGAATACTGCGGGGTGTCATCGTGATTTACATCAGGATTATCGACGGTGTCGTTGTCGATCGCGCCCTGTTTGAGGGCGCCATGCCGGACGACTGGCCGGACAGGGCGGCCTGGATCGAACATGAGACTGCGCAAATCGGATGGCGTCTGGAGGCAGGCACCCTTCTTCCGCCTTCGGAAGATGCCACCGCTCCAGCGCCGGCCGTGGACGACTATCGCCTCGCCATTCAGGCGGTTCTCGATCAGGCAGCACAGGCGCGCCGTTACGATAGCGGCAACAGCCTGGCTTCCTATGCCGCGTCAACCAATCCGCAATGGTCCAGTGAAGCGCAGGCCTTCATCCGCTGGCGCGACCAGGTGTGGGCCTATGCCTATGCGGAGCTGGGGAAGGTCGAGGCGGGCGAGCGAGAGCAGCCCGGCATTCTAGAGTTTCTGCAGGAGCTGCCGGCCGTCGCGTGGCCGGCCGCCTGATTTCCACCTGCGCGTTCGCGCATTTCCCATCATCGCCATAGGAGGCATTCTTGGCCGTAACCAGCATCTCCCCCGCTGGGAGGGCTTTCGTGCGCCTGCACGAAGGCAATCCCCTTACCTGCTATCTCGACGCTCGCAAGATCCCGACGATCGGGACCGGCTTCACGCTGCGCAGCGACAGCTGCCGGCGCGAACTGGCGCGGATCGGCATCACGAAGCTGGTGCCTGGAAAGACGAAGATCACGGCCGAACAGTCGGATGCCATTCTCGATAGGGTGATGGCCGCTGAATATGTGCCGGCCGTCGTGGCCGACAGCCCGGCCGACCGCAGCCAGCATCAGCTCGATGCGGCGGCAAGCGTCTGCTTCAATCTGGGGACCGGCGCCATGAAATGGGAATGGGCCAAGCTCTGGCGGGCGGGCAAGCTGAAGGCGGCCGCCGACTACCTCGCCAGCCATTACAACACGGCGGGCGGCAAGCGGCTTTCCGGCCTGGCCCGCAGGCGCCGGGAGGAGGCCTTGCTGTTCTCCACCGGCATCTACACGGGTATCGACACGGCCCCTCCGGAAGGCGCACCGCGTGCGGCGCGCGCGGCCCCCTCCCTGGCCGATCCGGTTGTTCGCGAGGCGCAGGAGCTGCTGACCTCGGCCGGCCTCAACCCCGGCGCCATTGATGGCTGGATGGGCGAGAAGACGAAGGCGGCAGTTCTGGCCTACCAGCGGGCGCACCCGCATCTTGTGGCCGATGGCATTATAGGGCCTGCCACGCTTTCGCAGCTGCGGCGCGATGCCGGCGCGGCGCGCGAGGCCGCAACCCGTGCCGCAAGCGGCGGGGCGGGATCTGCCATTGCCGCCTGGTCGGCCGGCCTACCCTGGGGCTGGATTGCGGCGGGCGCCGTGGTGATCGCCCTCGGCTATGTCGCCTATCGCAACCGTGACCTGATTGCCCGCCGCTGGAACAGCTGGCGCGGAAAAGCGGTCGAGGTGTGACATGCCGGCGACCGTCAAAATCGCGGCCGTCTTGGCGGCTCTCTCAATCCTTGGCGCCTTCGGCATCTGGTTCTGGAAACAGGCCGGCAATGACGTGCGCATCTCCATCGAAAGGCAGGACAATGCAGCAGGTGACAATGCCGATGATGCTCGCACTCGTTTCGACACTTGTGCTGACGGCCTGTGGGACTACGGCGCCGGCAAGTGTCGCAGGACTTCGCCGCGTGGTCGGGACTGATCTCATCGGCGCCCGTGGGGCAACGCCTGCCGATCAACGCAAGATCGACCGCACCGTCGTCGGCCTCTGTGCCGCTGACGTTTGGTCGAAGCCCGAATGTGCCGCACACGGGGAGGGGAAGTCATGAGCCACGGCTATCTCGGCCCCGGCATCTGGATCCGCCTCCGCCATCGCTTTGGTCCGCGCATGATGGAATGGATGATGGCCGGCCACATGATCATGTTCGGCTGGGTTCTGCTGTTGCCGGCCGAGACGTTCAATCAGCCGCAGTTCTGGTCGTTTCGGGATCTGGTCCCCTCGGAAGATTGCCTCGGCTGGTCGATGCTGCTGATCGGCTGCCTGCGCATCATTGGCCTCGTCATCAACGGTGCGCGCGAGCGGGTGACGCCGCAGATCCGCCAGCTCTCGGCCGCCATCGGCTGCGTCATCTGGTCGGGCATTTCCTATGGCTTTGCCTCCTCCGATGTCGCCAGCACCTGGCTTGCCGTCTACCCGCTGTTTGCCCTTGGCGAGCTGATCAACATTCATCGTGCGGCGCGCGATCAAGGGGAAATTCGCAATGGAACAACTGGCTAATCTGCCGCCACTTGCTCTCATGACATTCGGCGCAACGATCGCAGTCATCTTTGCCGTTCGTCACCTCGGCCTCATGCAGGGCGCGCGCACGTCGCCGGTAGCCTCCCCAGCCACTGCACAGGTGGCGGCCGTGATTGTCGACCCGACCGCACTGAACAGAGCAACTGCCGTGCTTGAGGATCACACTGCCGAAATGCACCGGATGGCTGAGATCGGCGAGCGCCTGGCGCGCGCGCATGAGATCGTCGGGATCGAGCTGGGACGGGTTCGCGAAGAGATGCGGCTGGAGCGGGAGCTTCGTCGGGCGCAACGGCGCGACGAAAGTTAGGCGGCCGAATCAGGTCTCCCAAACAACGATGTATGGCCGGAAGGGTTTTCCCTTCCGGCCGAGGTCTGCCGCCCGGGCACGGGTGGTCGCAGCCGTCATGGCTGCAACAGCGGGTTCTGATTGGCGTCGTACCCCGCCCGACAATCTCAAGCGATCATTGCCGCACCCGCTGCCTGCGCAGGCCGGGGCGGTTTGTCAGAAAATATGGTCGTACACAATGCAAGATAGCTTTCACTTTTCCGAGGTTCGCCCCGTCTCTCCTCCCGCTGCCTATCTCGGTGGCAAGAAGCAGCTCGCGGCACGCATCGCCTCAATGCTCGAACAAATCCCCCACGATCTCTATGCAGAGCCCTTCACCGGCATGGGTGGCGTGTTCTTTCGACGCCGGCTTGTGCCCCGCGCCGAAGTCATCAACGATGTCTCCGGTGACGTCACCACGCTGTTTCGGATCCTGCAGCGACACTATCCCCAGCTCATGGATGTGCTGAAATTCCAGATCACGTCCAGGCGCGAGTTCGAGCGCCTGGCGTCGCTTGATCCGAGCACGCTGACCGATCTGGAGCGGGCCTCCCGTTTTCTCTATCTCCAGAAGCTTGCCTTCGGCGGAAAGATCACCGGCCGAAACTTTGGCGTCGATACCACGGGCGGCGCACGCTTCAATCTCACCCGCCTGGCGCCGATCCTGGAGGAAGTTCACGAACGGCTTTCCGGCGTTGTCATCGAATGCCTGGACTGGCGCAAGTTCATCGACCGCTATGATCGCCCCGGCACCATGTTCTATCTCGATCCGCCCTATTACGGCTGCGAGAACGACTACGGGAAGAACGTCTTCAGCCGGGACGATTTTGCCGAGATGGCGGAACGTCTGGCCTCGATCAAGGGCCGCTTCATGATCTCGCTGAATGATACGCCGGAGGTTCGGGAGATATTCAGCCGGTATCCGATGGCGCAGGCGTCGCTCACCTACACGATCCGCGGTGGCGCCGGCAAAGAGGTGGGGGAGGTGATCATCATGGATGGCAGACACCCGTCGATCGCAAACCTGCCGCTGATTTGATGTGCGCCCATTGACTGGCTGCCAACATTAGAACAAAAGAAGAACATGAAACACCGGCGCGGGATCAATCTTCGGCCTGACGATTATAGCCGTAATGTCTTTGACAGGCCGGCGACCTTTGAGACCGTGCCGGACTGGTATGTGCTGGGCGCAGTGTGCAGCAGATGCGGCAGGAGCGGTGGTGTCGACCGCCAAGCGCTGGAGCGACGCTTCGGGTCCAGAAAGCCGCTGGAGGAGATCCGGTTGAAGCTCAGGTGTCGCAACTGCGGGAATGTCGGGACAAACGAGTGGGTGATGACCAAGGCGGCGCGTTAGCGGCTGTTTTGGGATGCGCCGCCTATAGCCGGCAACTGAATGGCGGGTTGGTTCCGTCATTTCGTACATTCAGGCTGCTGGGTCGGAGACCCGTAAGCAGCCGGTCTTCCTTTGAGACCGTATCGTGCCTCCATCACATTCATTCAATCTGTCACTGCTACGGCTGGAAACGGACGTTATGCTCACATCTCTAAACGCTCCTTTATCCGCCGAACCATACGGGGAAGCGAGATTGCAGGGACGCCACCGCGACAAAATTCCTCGACATCGCGTATAGCTTCTTCAGGCTTCAGGCGACGCACGACGAAACGGTTTTCGGGCTTCACACCAAGGTGTTCGCATTCCTCGGCGAAATACCCTGATGGGTGGGTGTTGAACTTTATGCTTGTAACCTCGATTGCCCATCGCTCTGGCGGCGCGTGATCCTTCCATTCCAGCACGAGGTCAATCTCCCTTGTTTCCTCATGGCGGTAAGCGAAGGCGTCACAACGGGAGCCGACTAGATCGACAATCGTTGTGACGACAAAAGCCTCCCATCGCTTTGGTTCATAAGTTTTTATTCGCTCAAAGCGTGTATCTTCAGGGATGTCGCTATCCAAGAGTTGATCCCTGATGCCATTGAGGGCGACAGTCCTCTCTATCAATCGCCGATGAATACCGCTGTCGCGGAAATAGAGAAGCTCATGAGTGTCATTCTGTCTCTCGCGATTTTCGAAGGGTAAAACTTTGACCAGAAAGCGCCCTGGTGCACTGTTTATGAAATTTCTGGCTTCCGTAAGTTTCAGTCCAAGAATAGGTTCGCTTGTTTTTCGCC
Source organism: Rhizobium sp. CSW-27 (assembly GCF_018760785.1). Lineage (GTDB taxonomy): Bacteria > Pseudomonadota > Alphaproteobacteria > Rhizobiales > Rhizobiaceae > Neorhizobium. The sequence goes on along the minus strand of NZ_JAHHZO010000022.1, from coordinate 37,708 downwards.
GCAAATTAGCCTTGGTGGCGAATTTCCCCCATCTCTGTAGGTCTAACGATCTGCCTAACAATGGAAATGTCTGAAAATCATCGAAGAACGCATCTATACGCGTGTTGATTTCATTTCTCGGTCCACGAACTACGTCAGTAATTAAACCGGAGTGAAACACCTCCTCCACCGATAGCGTCAAATCTTCTTCTGACGGTATGCCTGCCATTGGCAGTAAGACAGACGTCTCGTCCCGCAGAAGGCGATGCGCCTCGAATCTAGCCGGTTCGTGCCAATCGTCTGTCATTTGGGTGGCCGGGAAACATCGAGAACCTTCACGGCGATGTCAGGCAGACCGGCTTTGCTAACTTGCTGCCGCAGGGCGTTTTCGAGTTCTTGCGCAGAGGTGGGCGCTTTGATTCCGCTCCCGCGCGGCGGGCCAGTCACGGTTTGAACATGCATTCCAAACCAGTAAACCACGTAGATACCATGGCCTTGAGCACGCCAATCGACTGCTTGTTGTTTTGCTAACTGCCAGTCAACAGCTGTCCATAGGTCCGGATGCCAATGGCGTTTGCATTCAATCGCTATAGATATACTGTTGCTTGTGCACCATATATCGCCTTCGCGATCATCCCCTAAGTGTTCCTCAAGGCCAAATTCAATATTGTGGTCTGATTTTTCGAGCAATGTAAAGAGCGCATTGCTGCACTTTTCTTCTTCATACGGTAAGAGTTCGGTGGCGTTGGCATAGAAGAATCGCCATACATCTGCAGGGCTAGACTTTATCTTTCGCTCTACATCAGCCAAATCTGCGAGAACCATGCGCTGCAGATCGGCATGATCGACAGCCGGACCTTCAGTGATAAGCTTGGCGAGCGCGTCCACCTTATATGGCTGCCATTCAGCGTCAGCACGTGCGCGTCGCTGATATGCGATAGCTCTTCCGATCTTCGAGGCGTATCCATCCCCAATGTCCGTCAAGGTCATTAGCGCCGTTGTTGCTTCTTGACTCGGGTCAGCGGCGAGAATGTTAACACAGTTTTCGAGGAAATCGGTGGCGTCCCACGAATTCCTGTCGCCGTGCGTTACTGCTCTTGGGCGTGGCGTCCAGGGCCAAAGCGGTGCGAAAGTTCTTACAATCGCTGCCAGGACCATAGCCGGGCATCGAATAGAAGAATTGCCATGGCGACCGCCCATACGGTCGCGCAAAATCCAAATGGGGTTTCGATCTTGCGCCATTGAATCCAGAAGAGCGGGCTTCGCCGTCCCCAGTATCAATTCGACTGCCTGCCAGTTTTGCTGTCTGCGTGTCTCTAAGTCTTGATCGCTTCTTTTCGCTGCAACTTCAATCAAAGCCGCACGGCTTGAAGTGCTACCATCCCTCAAAAGGTGATCAATCAGCGTTTCCTCAGGATCCGCAGCAAGATCTGGAAATTTCAACAACCATTCCGCAGCAAGCTTGGTGCCTTCAGAAGAATTCAGGACACGCCATAGCCAAAGTACATTGCCGCTTTGCTCACGTAACTGTGGCTCTATAAACAACCGAGCGGTGTCGGCCCATGCCCCTCGACATTCGATTTCGCTGACGATTGCATCGCAAAGCGCCATCCAATTGTTATCATCTAGGAAAGCTGCCCTTTCTGCAAGCAATCCTGCCTGAAGACGCTCCGTAGACAGATCTCCAAAACCGCGCCCTGTGCGCTGTCGCTCGGCGAGAGCCGCGGACCATATCAAAGCATGATGCCATATGCGGCTTTTAGCATAGCTATCCGCAATCTGTTGGGCATTGGGCGCATGTGGCGGATCTGCTGTCAGAAACGCTTCAAAGCCCTGAAGGGCGTCCGCTTGTAGGTCTTCACCAACCCACGCGGCGATCCGCTCTTCGGGTGGCAGGTCTCGATCTCCTTCATAAACGCGGCCCATGTAAACTTGTGCGGGTCCCCGAAGTGCGCCCCCATCTCCGGCAAGCATACGATCTCTGACATCCAGGTAAGACTTACGATGTTCGTCTCGGCGCTTCTTCTTCGCACTAGCCTGTTTTCGCTGCCATTTTAGATGCCCTTCATCGACCCGTGGGGGCTGCGGATTTGCATGGCTCTGTAGAAGTTTTTGATCATCCTCTGCCCGCACATGCCGTGCTGCTGCCTGCCGGACGTTCAAGCCTTCTTCTCCGGTTGGAGCCAACCAAATCAGATCAGTCCAGCGTTGATCTCCTTCGGGAAGCCAGTCCAGCAGATAAATTACCTCTTCGGTGGTGGGATGCAGGCCCAGACCTAACTTGTGAAAACGCCAGTGCATCTGCCGGGAGTCTTCCACAGACTCATCGAGCACTTCACACTGGATTGCCCTGCGGACGTCCGGGTGCTCCTTTAACCATGTTTGCAACCACACCAGACGATCGCTCCTGCCACCACTCCTCGCGCACAGCGGCTGCTTTATCCAGTTCCAAAGCTGGCTCGGATCAACATTTCCAAGAATGACACGGCGCTTGAAGAGATCGAGGAACAGATGCTCCACATCCCAGGCCTCCATATGCCACTCGTCCGTCACGTACTGGCGAGCGCATTTCGCGAGTGTATCCAACACCCCGTCAAGGCGCAGATCTGGAATCACTTGGTCACGTCGAAGGTGATAAAGACTGATCGTGCCAATATCGGTTTCGCCATCGAAACGCGGCGTGAGACCGGAATAGGCAAAGACTGTTTCCACAAATTCTGAGTCGCTGAGGATAAGGCCGATATTTGGATGAAGCATTAGATTAAGAGCAAGACGCAATGAATCTCGGTCGTCCGATCGGGAAAGCTTCTGAACAAGAGGTCGCCAGTCGTCGATGCTGCCATGACTTGCGAGCGCATCGGCAGCGGCATCACGTAAGGCGTAAGGCCGCTCCGTGTCGAACACTATTGTTTGGAGTGTCGCTTCATGCCGAGCAACAACCTCCGCATCCCGCATCTGTTGCAAGACGACAAACTGGGTTTGAAAGCGCGTTTCTTTAGGTGCGGCAAGAATACGCTCGACATCCGTGCTTAAAGCAGGAAGCAAAATCGATCTAGCGTTGTACCTACGCCATCCTATCTGGGCGTGGTCCTCCTCCGCTCTTTCGAGAGCCGCCAGCAAAGTCTTGGCGTGTTGCGCCGGTAAAGTGTCAGCATTTCCATATTCGATGACAGCGATTGGATCTGCTCGAATGACATCATCGGCAAAGGTTGGTTCATCGGCCAGCCACCCCCACAGCCCACGCAAGTTAGACGGAACCTGTTCACCGAGCTGTAAGGCACCCAGCAGACGATTCCGCAGCTTTTGGGATTTGGCTTGTCGTGCGAGCCAAGAAGCGCCCAGATACTCGCCGACTCGACGATGCTGGTAGGCGAAACGATCTTCTCCAACACCGGTAATCAGACGGCTGTCGAGGAAATCGCGCAGCTCATTAGTAGCAAGCCCGGGAAGAACTTTGCAGTCCCCAAGCCGCAAATCGGATTCACTATGCTTAGAGCCGGGAGCCAAACTTAAGGCGTCATAACCGCCGATAATCAGTGCCGCAAACAGTGCACCAAGCACATCGAGCGCATTCTCACGGCTCACATTGGCTAAGGCCGTGTTCTGCTTGCGAGGCTCACGCCAGGCTACATCAACATATTGCTCGAACAACGCCTTTACGGTATCGGGCCGTTTGCCGTTTTCCAGCAGCCTTGCGAGCATCAGAAGAGTCTGTGGATTCCCAAGCCATTCGGTTAGTCCGCGTTCCTCATAGTCTGAGATAAACTCTTCCGCTTTTTGCTGGGCAACCCCGCTATGCTGCATAAGGAAGCTGGCTACGCCTTTTCGGCTCAAGGGATCGATGGTGATTTCTATGGGATCAGAGCCGGTCCATCTTTTGATGGTACCCTTGCCGGATGCGCTACGCCAATCGGCTACCCGGCATGCAATGACAAAATTGCTGTTCCGTTCTGCTTCAAGCTTGCCAAGCAGTTGATCAAGGGCATCTCCATCGCGAAGCCCAGCCGCTTCATCCAACCCATCGATGAATACCCGACCCTTCGTCAGGCGCCTTCCATTGATAAGCTGGCGTGCTGTCGCGGCGCTGTCGTTGCTCCATAACTTCAGTAGCTCACTCTTCCCGCTTCCAGCGCCGCCGAGCACAACTAATGGGCGTTCCTGAAGCCGGGAGTCATGGATGGCGGATTCCGCGTCAAGTTGTATGGCCTGACGGTCGTATTCGAACGATAGGGTTCGTGCAACGAATTCGATCGTCACTATTCAACAACCATTATTTGTTATGCAGCATCATTGTCGCCGCGAGGGTCAGTGGTTAGACATATATCTTTTCCATGATTGGTTCGGGAAGCGGAATTTGGCTTCATCGCCCCTTTTCTCCTTCTCCAGCTCGCTTCTCGCTCCAACAGCGCTTGCATGGAAAGCGGAGTTTTTACGTAAGCGTCCGGTGAAGCCGTCTTTGAGATTTCCCGCGAACAACTGAAGTTACGTCACTAATTCCGTCATTAAAGACGTCATCAGGGATGAACTGATTGTCCCGGTAAGGATGGGTACGCCCAGGATAGCGGCCGGCTGGCATCAGTCCCTCTCATACACTAGGGATCCAGCCGCGGGTCATGCCACGGCTCATGGCGCCTTCCGTCAGGGCCAGTTGAAGCCGCAGATGGCGAAGATCGCTTAGCAAGGTCATGATCGTCGCGGCAGCATCTCCGTCTTGATAGGCGAGGGCGGCTTCCACCTCATCGACTTTTGGCGGCTCGCTGGCTTGAGCAGTGGACATGGTTTCTCCTTCGCGCTCAGAGCGTGTTGCAGCATCTTGAGTAGACAAGTGGCCCTGCAGCGACCTATTTGTTCTTATTATGTTCTCACTCGTGCAAGAGTCAACTCAGAGCCTTACTGCGCTTTCGGCTTCCACTGCCAATCAACATATTTGTCGCCCACCTGCCGAAGGTGAGTGTAGCGCTTAAGGCTAGACCAGGAGCGATGCCCAGAGACGGCGGCGACGTGCGGGATGGAAAGCCCGATCTCGAAAAGACGCGTAACACCCTCATGACGTAGATCATGGAAGCGCAGATCCTCGATGCCGAGCACTTTGCACGCCCTGGTGAAATTGGCGGTTGTCGCACTCGTGGAGTAGGGGAATATCCGCTCATCATCGCGGGGCATTCTCTCAATCACAGCCATGGCCTCTAGAGGCATATCGCACCAAACATCATTGCCTACCTTCTGTCCGGGATGCTTCATATCCCTCACAAGGATGCGAGCATTCTTGGGCTCGTAGTCCTCCCAGCGCAGGAGGGTAATTTCCTCCTGCCGACGAGTAGAAAAAAGTGCGAACAAAATGACCTGGTCCATCGGCATCGCTTGTGGTGCTCGCTTCCGGCGTTCGGTGAAGAAGGTCAGAAGCTTGTCCAACTCCTGAAGTTCCGGCCGTCTGTTGCGACTTGCGCTTTTTGAGATGATGCCCATCCGCCCCGTCACTACCTGAGCATCACGGAAAACCTGTTGCTCCAGCGGATAGCCCCACATCGGACGCGCAACTGCGAAGACGGCGCCGAGGTGAGACATATAGTTGCCAACCGTCTGCGGTTGGCGAGGCTTAATCCCTCCCTCGGGGGTCCAGCCCCCTTGAAGCTCTCGTGCGAAGGCGGACACATCGGCGCTGGTGATCGTGTCGCAGGACCTTGCCGCCAGTGGATGGCGTAAGATGGTTTCCAACACCTGCGCCTTGGTTCGGCCAATCTTGCGCATGGATGTGTCGAGGTACTTATTGATCGCATCCGCCAGCGTGACCTGCGGGGCATTGAGGGCTTCAAGCGCGCCTGGTGCTGCAAGTTGTGTCTCGCGCTTCTTGAGCCAGGCGCTGGCTGCAGGGCGCCTATCGAATGTCTGCGCCTCGGTGTGCACCTTCACGCCATCTCGCATGATCCTTATTTGTGCTGTATAAGCGCGCGAACCATCCTTGCGCCGTCGTTCGACGATAGTGCCCATGTTTTGCTACAAAGCCTTTGCCGTTTGCTACGCCGTAGCAATAGCATCAACAAAACGGGCGTCAAAGGACGCGAACGGCTGCAAACGATACAAATCTGAAAGAGCTTAAGTCCATATGGTAAAAGGAAAATCGCCGCACCCTAAGGCCCCCGTCTTCGCCGTTGCGCCGATGATCGACTGGACGGATCGGCATTGCCGGTTCTTTCACCGGCAGCTTTCGGCGCGCGCGCTGCTGTTTACCGAAATGGTGGTGGCGGATGCGATCATTCATGGGCCGCGGGAGCGGTTGCTGGGGCATCATCCGGCGGAGCATCCGGTGGTGCTGCAGCTCGGCGGTTCGGATCCGGAAAAGCTGGCCGAGGCGGTGCAGATTGCGGCGGATTTTGCCTATGACGAGATCAACCTGAATGTCGGCTGCCCCTCGGACCGGGTGCAGAGCGGCACGTTTGGCGCCTGCCTGATGAAGACGCCGGATCTGGTGGCGGCGTGCGTGGCGGCCATGAAGCGGGTCGCGACGGTGCCGGTCACGGTCAAGTGCCGCATCGGGGTGGACGATCAGGCGCCGGAAACGGTGCTGCCGGATTTCCTCGCCCGGGTGATCGCCGCCGGCGCCGATGCGGTGTGGATCCATGCGCGAAAGGCCTGGCTGCAGGGGCTGTCGCCCAAGGAAAACCGGGAAATCCCGCCGCTCGATTACAATCTCGTGCAGGCGATGAAACGGGAAAACCCGCATGTTTTCATCGGCATCAACGGCGGCATTCAGGATCTGAAGCAGGCCCTTCATCATCTGAATCATGTCGACGGCGTGATGCTGGGCCGCGCCGCCTACCAGAATGCCGGCCTGCTGACCGGGGTGGATGCGGCGCTTGCCGGGACCGCCGGACCGGAGGCGCTCGCCCGCGCCGCCGATGCTTCCGCCGCCTTCGACTGGCTGGCGCTGCGCGACACCATGATGGCCTATGCGGAGACGGTGATTGCCGGCGGCGGGCGGCTGAACCATGTCACGCGCCATATGGTCGGCCTGTTCCAGGGCTTTGCCGGCGCCCGGCGCTATCGCCAGCTGCTCTCCTCGGAGGCGACGAAGCCCGGCGTCGGGCCGGAACTGATCGCCGAGGCCTTCGCGGCGGTCGACATGGCCGGTGGCCCGCGTCTGGGATCGGGCGGCCCGGCTGCCGGCGAGGGGCAGCGCGCGGCCTCCTGACGCCGGGCCGGCAGCGCCCGCTGCCAGCGCCCATACGGTTTCCAGAGTTTTTTCGGCAGGCAGAGGCGCACCGCCTCCAGCACGGCCTCGCGCAGGTCCGGATCGGCCTGCCGCACCACCGGGCCATCGAGGACCTGCATGCGGAAATCGCCGAGAATGGCGATGCCGAGCACCAGCATCTCGGCGGTACCGTCATCGATCTCCGGGATGATGTCGCCGCGATGGCAGGGCGGCAGCTCTTCCGGCCGTGTCGCATTGCCGTTCCATCCCGGGCAGTTGCCCGCCCGGCGGCAGGCCCGCAGCGGGCAGTCGAACAGCGCCTTGCCGGCCGCCGCCATCAGGCCGCGCCGCACCCGGGCCTCATCGATCTCGATCATCGCGTCATTCGCCTGCATCTTCGCCTCCGCGCCCCTGTTGCCCGTTCCGGCCGCGCCGCGCGCAGCCGCGATCCCTCACGCGGCCGGTTTCGACCCGTGGTGTGACGCCATGTCCGGCCGGGGCGCTGAAAGCTGCCTCGTGGGGTAGTCTATAGGTAGCACCTCTCAGCGCCCCGTTCGGTTGTTTGTGCCCGCCGGTCGGTCCCTCTGTCTGAAAGGCCGGTGGTGCCGTTTGCCATCGCCGTTCCCGCATCTTCCCTTGCGGGACGGATGCGGGCGGACAACGGGCGATGCGGCCCCTGCCTGCCTTCCCCGTGTGTGCCACATAAGGCACGCCCGACGCGCAGCTGGGAGCTTTGAAGGACAGGGCGCAGACGTCCGACGCGCCTTCTCCTCCACCCGGTCGCCGGAGGGGGACCCTGTTGACGGACCCGGACCAGGCGGTTTTGCGTCTCACCCGCCTGCCCCGAACCGGCCCCGCATCGCCGGCACGCCTGCCGGTGTATCCGCTGCGGGACGAGGGGATTGTAGGCATGGATTTTGGGGGTGGGGATGAGGGGGATGAGGAAATTTTGCGGGAGGCGTGGGGCCTGGTGGGGATAAGTGTCGGAAAGCGTTGCGGATCAAAGGTTTATCGAGCTGTCGTTGGCCGTCTGCAGGCGGGTAAGTGGTACGGCAGAGCGGTTGTCGTGACGGCCCTTTCTCCCAAATGGCGAGGATTTTGGTTCGCCGACATTGGTGTTCCAGTTCATATGCGGCGACTGCGCTTGGAGTATTTGGCTGGCCGCGTAATGAGTGGGATGTTGAGCGGTGCGCCTTGCTGATCCCCTATCCATGGTGGCTAACAGTCTATTGATACCCAGTGCCCGCCCTGATATCGCGGTGAGGGTTGCAAGGCTGCCTTTATTGATGGTTTTTGTGTCAGGCTGCACGTTGGCATCGGATGGTAGGCTCCCCTAGTTTATTGCTGCTCTCAGTTGCAGAAAATTCACTTTTCCGATTTACTGGACTTGGATGAGCAGAGCGTGTTTTTCGATTATGACGCTTATCTTCGCTGAGACGCAGGGAATGAGATGCCAGCACTGATTATAAAAGATTTTTCTTGTATCAAAGAAGCTTATCTGGAGCTGGCTCCAGTAAATGTAATAATTGGCCCACAGGGCAGCGGCAAGAGTGTCACTACGAAGCTCCTTTATTTTTTTGTTGATGTACTTTCTGGTTTTGCTCAGTTCGCTGAGCGCGGCGAGAGCTTGGAGACATTTAAAAAGGCGTTGTCAAAACAGTTTTCTGTCTGGTTTCCTCCATCCGCGTGGGGGGCAGGGCGTTTCAACATCAGCTATTCTGCTGGCGCATTCGATATGAGAGTGCTCCGGCGCCGCAGCGGCGGCTCTCCATCTGATGATGTGTCGGTTAAGTTCTCAGATTGGTTTTCTGATTTCTACGAACAAACTAGTAAAAGTTTTGTCGAGCAGTTGAAAAGGCTTGACGATGAGCTAGAAGCGGAGCCTTTTGGCTCTGCTCCATTTGAGCGTTCGATGCGGGCGCGAGAGTTGGCGGTCAATAAGTTGGGAGCTGCTCTTAAGGCTGATTATGTCTCGCAGCAAACTTTCATTCCTGCTGGTCGAGCTTTTTTTACGACCATTGGGCGTCTGGTCGCTGGCTTTGAGCAGGCCGGAAGCTTGGACCCTGTTACGATTAAATTTGCAAGGTTATTCGCGAATATAAAAGACCGAAATTCGCGGATTTTAGTACATCGCAACAGTAGGCTCGGACCGGAATATCACTCTCGCCGCGAAAGCTTTATGAATCAATTGTTTGGCGGCGAACTTCGTTATGAGTCAGATTCAGAGTTTGTTCAGGCGACAGACGGAAGAAAAATACCCTTTTCATCCTTATCAAGTGGGCAGCAGGAGTTGCTGCCCATGTGGTCATTAATCGACTATTTCAGCGAGCGTGATGCTTTGAGGGCCGTTGCGAATTCCTCGCTACGTGGGTGGCGCAGAGAATTATTGTACATTGAAGAACCCGAAGCGCACTTGTTTCCCTCCGCGCAGAGTCTGCTAATGGAATTTCTGATCGGGTCCCTAACCACAGCTCGTGGAACTTCGCGTCAAAGAAGTCTTATTCTTACTACGCATAGCCCTTACATAATGGGAAAATTGAACGTGTTTTTGAAAGCTGGGCAACTTGCTCGTCGTAAAAAACGCAATCAAGACATTAATGATGTAGTTCCTAGAGAGTGCTGGCTTACCGAAAGTCAACTGGCTGCATATGCAATTCAAGATGGAGTGCTTACAAATCTTCTTAATGAAGAGGGTTTCATAGATGGTACTTACCTTGATGCTATCTCTGAAGAGATATCCCAACAATTTTCGAGCCTATTGGAAATTGAATCGGAGATATCAGGTCTATGAATGATAAATGTACGATCTCTGTTAATCATTCAAATGTGAAAGTTGAAGAGAATAAAAGAAAGGCAGTGTTCAAGAATTCTTCCTGTTCTTTATATCGGGTTTCGAAAATTGACGATTGTATAATAACCGACGGAGTTCGAGCCGATTATTTGGTTTCGAAAGACGGCGTTGCTTCTGTGGTTGTGGAACTAAAAGGAAAAAATGTCCAGCACGCCTGCGATCAAATTTTCGCCTCCGCATTGCATGAAGACGTCAAGCCTTTGCTGGAGAAAAGGCTAGGCTTTTTGATCGTGTGCTCCAAGTTTCCCCGTTTTGATACATATGTGCTTAAAGCAAAGGTTCGTGCTGCAAAAGAATTCAAGGCTGGATTTCATGTAGTGTGTGATCAGGGGGTTTTTGACATTGAAAATGTGTGTTCGATATCGGGTAAGTAAATATCTATAGAAGTCGACTATGGGCTTTTCGCGCACAAGGGAGACCGGAACGTCGTGAGGGGCGCCCCCTCATCCGCCCTTCGGGCACCTTCTCCCCGAGGGGAGAAGGGATTACGTCACCGCCCCGGCCGTCCCGTCTTGCCCTTCGTGCGGCCCTTGCGCTTGACCTCCGCCGGGTCCTCGTAGGAGCCGACGCCGACCTTGCCGCGCACGAGCGGGCGGGGATCGGCCGGGGGGGCTGCCCCCTCATCCGCCCTTCGGGCACCGTCTCCCCGTGGGGGAGAAGGGAGAACCGGTTTCTCCGACAGCTTGCCCGGCAGGGGTTTTTCGGTGCGGCCGACGGTCATTTCGTCCAGCGTGTTCTTGCGGAACAGCGGGCCCCGGGCCTGCTGTCCAGAGTTGGGAGCCAGTTCGCCCCCCTCTGGCCTGCCGGCCTGTTGGGCAGAGCCACGCGTCTCTGCCCGTCCTTCGGACCCCGCCTCAAGGGGGGAGATCGACCCGGAGCGGCGTCCTGCCCCATCGCGGCCGTTGTCGCCCTGCTTTGCCGGTGACGGCGCCAGCGACGGGGCCAGCGACTGGCGGGTGGCTTCGGCGCTGCGGCGCACGCCTTCCTGCGCCCGGGTTTCCTCGCGGGCGATCGGATCGTCCATCGACGCCAGTTCGACGGCCTTCAGGCGCTTGATCTCGTCGCGCAGGCGGGCGGCCTTTTCGAAATCGAGATCGGCGGCAGCGTCGCGCATCTGCTTTTCCAGCGCGTTGAGGTGGCTCTGCAGGTTGTTGCCCACCAGATGCCCGCCATCGGCAAAGCCCTTGGCGCCGCCCTGCACATTGGCCCCGGAAATATCGGCGCGGACATGGTCGCGTTCGTAGACGCTGTCGAGAATGTCGGAAATGCGGGCCTTGACCGATTCCGGCGTGATGCCGTGTTCGGTGTTGTAGGCCATCTGCTTTTCGCGGCGGCGCGCGGTTTCCTCCATCGCGCGCTTCATGGAGCCGGTGATGGTGTCGGCATAGAGGATGACCTTGCCATCCACGTTGCGCGCCGCGCGGCCGATGGTCTGGATAAGGGACGTCTCCGAGCGCAAAAACCCTTCCTTGTCGGCATCGAGGATGGCGACGAAACCGCATTCGGGAATGTCGAGGCCCTCGCGCAACAGGTTGATGCCGACCAGCACGTCGAAGGCACCGAGGCGAAGATCGCGGATGATCTCGATGCGCTCCAGCGTGTCGATGTCCGAATGCATGTAGCGCACGCGAACGCCCTGTTCGTGCAGGTATTCGGTCAGATCCTCCGCCATGCGCTTGGTGAGCACGGTGACCAGCGTGCGGTAACCCTTGAGCGAGGTCTCCCTGATCTCGCCCAGCACGTCGTCCACCTGGCTGCGGGCCGAGCGCACTTCCACCGGCGGATCGATGAGGCCGGTGGGGCGGATGACCTGCTCGGCAAACACGCCGCCGGACTGGTCCATCTCCCAGCCGCCGGGCGTGGCGGAGACGGCGACCGTCTGCGGCCGCATCGCATCCCATTCCTCGAAGCGCAAGGGGCGGTTGTCCATGCAGGAGGGCAGGCGGAAACCGTATTCGGCAAGTGTGGCCTTGCGGCGGAAGTCGCCGCGATACATGCCGCCGATCTGCGGAATGGTGACGTGGGATTCGTCGATGAAGATCAGCGCATTGTCCGGAATGTACTCGAACAGCGTCGGCGGCGGCTCGCCGGGGCGGCGGCCGGTGAGATAACGCGAATAGTTCTCGATGCCGTTGCAGGAGCCGGTCGCTTCCATCATCTCGATGTCGTAGCGCGTGCGCTGCTCCAGGCGCTGCGCCTCCAGGAGGCGGCCGGCCTTTTCCAGCTCGGCAAGCCGCATCTTCAGCTCGTCCTTGATCGCCTTGATCGCGCCGTTCAGCGTCGGGCGCGGCGTGACATAGTGCGAGTTGGCGTAGATCTTGACCGATTTCAGGTCGCCGGTCTTCTGGCCGGTGAGCGGATCGAATTCGGTGATCGCGTCGATCTCGTCGCCGAACAGCGAGATGCGCCAGGCGGCATCCTCCAGGTGGGCGGGGAAGAGTTCGATGGTATCGCCGCGGACCCGGAACGAGCCGCGGACGAAGTTGATGTCCTGCCGCTTGTACTGCTGGGCGACGAGATCGGCGAGCAGTTGCCGCTGGTCGATGCGGTCGCCGACCGACATCTGGAAGGTCATGGCGGTATAGGTTTCCACCGAGCCGATACCGTAGATGCAGGAGACCGAGGCGATGATGATGCAGTCGTCGCGCTCGAGGATGGCGCGCGTCGCCGCGTGGCGCATGCGGTCGATCTGCTCGTTGATCGAGCTTTCCTTCTCGATATAGGTGTCCGAGCGGGGCACATAGGCCTCCGGCTGGTAATAATCGTAGTAGGAGACGAAATATTCCACCGCATTGTCGGGGAAAAAATTCTTGAACTCCGAATAGAGCTGGGCGGCGAGAGTCTTGTTCGGCGCGAGGATGACGGCGGGGCGCTGGGTGGCCTCGATCACCTTGGCCATGGTGAAGGTCTTGCCCGAGCCGGTGACGCCGAGCAGCACCTGGGAACGTTCGCCGGAGTTCAGGCCCTCGACGAGATCGGCGATCGCGGTCGGCTGGTCGCCGGCCGGCTGGTAGTCGGAGACCATGCGGATCGGGATGCCGCCTTCCGACTTTTCCGGCCGGGCGGGGCGGTGCGGCGTCCACAGCTTGCCGTCCTTGAACAGCGGATTGCCGCTTTCGATGAGTTTCGCCAGCGCATCGACGGTGGCGGTGACGGCGCCGGGCGCGAGCGACTGCGCCTCTTCCAGCGACACATCCATGCCGGCGACCGGATTGAGGCCGGCGGCGGCGCGCGTCTTCGGATCGGAGGAGGCGCCGATCGACACGCCGCGGGAGGTTTTTTGCGAGGTGGTGTTCTTCGCGGTCTCTTTTGCGCTCACGCTGCCGTCGCTGCGCGACTTCGCTCCGCGGGGGCCTCGCAACGGCTCGGACGCCCGGTCGGGCTTGCGGCCTGCGGCCGAACCAGAGTTAGCTTCTTTCGCGCGCGCGGCTTCCTCCTCCTTCGCCTCGCGGATCGCCTGTTCGCGCGCGGCGATCTCGATCTTCTTGCGATGCTTGCCGGCCTTCGAGGCGATCTCGCGCTGGGTTTCCATCGCGCCCGCCTCGGCATCGGCTTCCAGCTGGCGCACCCAGTCGGCGACGGAGCCCTGCAGGGGGGCGCCTTCGAAGGACTCCTGCGGCGCTTCCTCGAAACCGGTGACGGAGGTCTGGGACGGGGATTTTTTCGGCGATCTGGACATGCCGCAAATATGGAGGGAGTCCGCCGGAAAGGGAAGGGTGCCAGCGAAACAAATTGAGAACGCGGCAGTGCTCCCCCGCATCGTCATCCTGGCGCAAGATGCGTGTGCGCATATCCGAATATTCGGAATCATCGGGGCGCCGCCATGCGCCGGAAAGGACATCATGCAAACGGTCGAGCAGCGCCAGCGTCTGAAGGAAAGCATGCCGCAGACCGCGCTCGGGCTGCATCATACGGAACACTGCCGGCTGCTGCCCAATCGAAGCGAGCTTCTGCTGCGGCTGCCGCGCGGCGGCGTCTGCGCCGAGATCGGCGCCGCCTATGGCGATTTCACCGCCGATATCCTGTCGCTGAACAATCCCGCCCAGCTGCACCTGATCGACGCCTGGGACACCGACCGCTACCGCATCGGCCTGGAGCAGATCCGCCAGAAATTCGCGCCGCGCATCGAGGAAGGGAGGCTGCAGATCCATCAGGGCCTCTCCACCGTGAAGCTGCAGGAGTTTCCCGACCACTTCTTCGACTGGGTCTATATCGACACCAACCACACCTTCCACACCACCTGGGAGGAACTGGTGCTGAGCCATCGCAAGGTGAAGAGGGACGGGCTGATCTGCGGCCACGACTTCTGCACCGGCAACATCATCACGCCGGTGGTCTATGGCGTCGTGGAGGCGGTCACCAAGTTCTGCCAGGATGCCGGCTGGCGGTTCGAATATCTGACCGTGGAATCGCACGGCCACTTCTCCTTCTGCCTGCGCCGCCTCTGACGGGTACGGCGCCATCGGAAGACGGGCATGGGGGCGGGGATCACTCCTTCGTGCGGCAAAGGCATTGGCCTTTCGCCACCGCTTGTTCTAGAGACGGAGATCATGGCGGTCCGCGGCACTTCTGCCGGCGGGCCCGATCGCCGGTCTGGAGGCCTGATCCGAAAATGCTGTCCCTCGAAAAGCGGCAGGCGCTGAAGAACAGCACGCCGCGCACCATGCTCTCGCTGCACCACACGGAAAACTGCCGCCTGCTGCCGAACCGCACCGAGCTTCTGCACCGCCTGCCGCATGGCGGCGTGGCGGCCGAAATCGGTGTGGCCTTCGGCGATTACACGCGCGAGATCGTGGCGCACAATCGCCCCGCCCGGCTGCATCTGATCGATGCCTGGGACCTGACCCGCTATAACGAGGGCTACGAGACCGTGCGCTCCGCCTTCGCCGGGGAGATCGAGCAGGGCAAGGTGCAGCTGCATGTGGGCGGCTCCACCGACATGCTGCCGTCCTTTGCCGATGCCACCTTCGACTGGGTCTATATCGACACCGACCATTCCTATGCCAATACCTGGAACGAACTGGTGCTGTGCGATGCCAAGGTGAAGCGCGACGGCCGCATCTGCGGCCATGATTTCTGCACCGGCAACGTCATCAAGCCGGTGGTCTATGGCGTGGTGCAGGCGGTCAACAAATTCTGCGTCGACTATGGCTGGCAGTTCGAATATCTGACGGTGGAGCCGGACGCCCACTTCTCCTACTGCCTGAAGCGGCTCTGAGTGGCTGCCTCAAACAGAGGTGGTGATTTCAAGAGGTTATGATTCCTTCGGATTTGCGAAGATCCGATGGAGTTCACGAGGGCCTGGATAGAAAACACCCGTCGGCGCCATGCCCGGCGGACGGCACGCTATGCAGGCGACATGACAGATGGAGAATGGGCACTGGTTGACCTTTTCTTCCACTACGCCGCCGCCTGGGTCGCCCTCGCACCACCGATTTGCGCAAGGTCGTCAAGGCTCTGCTTTCCATCGTCACGACCGGTTGCCAATGGTGGTTGGCGCGCTTGACCGTCTCGCTGCCACTACGACGGAAGGTTGCGGTGGAACCTCGGAGGGCAACAGGCGTTGCCGGTCCGAAAAAGGCCGCAATCTCACAGTGCTTCCGTCACAATCGCACGCCATGTTTCGGCAGGTTGCAAAGGGTGATCATATGGCTCTTCCCAGTTCGATCCTTGCCGCGCGGCGTTTCGGCTACGGGCTGAAGCCCGGCGAGACGCCGCCGGGCGACGTGGATGGACTGATGCTGCAGGTGCAGCGGGGGGCGGCGGCAAAGCCACGTTTTCCCCGCGAGGGGCTGGCCGGCCGACGCGAGACGATCGGCCGGATGCTGACGGTGCGCGCCGTGGAGGCGAAGGCCGCGGCGGAGGGGCGACCGAACCCGGCGCTGCGGCAGGACATGCAGGCGGAGGTGCGCCGAATCTTCCGTCGCGACGCGCTGGCCCGCATGGCCCAGGCGGTGTCATCCGAGAACGGTTTCTTCGAGCGGCTGGCAAGCTTCTGGCTCGACCATTTTTCCGTCAGCGCCCGCAAGGCCTACGAGATGCGCATGGTGGTGCCGCTGTTCGAGGCGGAGGCGCTGCGACCCAACCTGGCCGGCCCGTTCCGCACGCTGTTGCGCGCCGCCGTGCTGCATCCGGCCATGCTCATCTATCTGGATGCCGAGGCGCCGACCGCCGACGCCGCCGCACAGCCGGCGCAGAACACCCGCCTTGCCCGCGAACTGCTCGAACTGCACACGCTGGGGGAGGGTGCCGCCTATACGGCCGATGACCTGCAGGCGGCCGCGCATATTCTCGGCGGGCTTGCGGTGGATGCGCGCAGCCTCGAAGTGTCGTTCCGCCCGGCGGCGGCCGGCGCCACGCGCCTTGCCCTGCTGGGGCAGAGCTATGCCGATCGCGCCCAGACGGCGCATCTTGCCATGCTGGACGATCTGGCGGCCCGGCCGGACACGGTGCGTCACATCTGCGGCAAGCTTGCCGTGCATTTCATTGCCGACGCGCCGCCGGAGGATCTGGTGGCGGATATGGTGGCCGCCTGGCAGGAGACGGATGGCCGGCTGGATGCCGTCTATCGCGCCATGCTGTCGCATCCGAGTGCCTGGGACGAGACGCCGGGCAAGATCATTCCGCCCTTCGATTTCGTCATCTCCGGCTTTCGCAGCCTGGAGCGACAGGGCGGCGAGTTTTCCGCCGTGGCGCGGGCCGCCGAGGACGGCAATGCCGACTGGCGGCAGGCTGCGCCGGTGGCAAGGCGCGGCGTCGCCGTCGAGCAGCCGGACGTGGCCTATGCGCTGACGCTGGAAGCGCTCGGCCGCATGGGGCAGCCGATCTGGCAGCCGCCGAGTGCCGCCGGCTTTCCGGATGGCGCAGCCGCCTGGCTTTATGCCGGGCAGTTGCGCGAGCGTCTCGCCTGGGCGCGGCTGGTGGCACGCACGCTGGGGCAGGGGCTGCAGCCGGCCGATTATCTCGAGGCTGCGCTTGGCGGGACGGCCCGTGCCGCGACCCGGCAGGCGGTGGCCGAGGCGCCGAGTCGCGTGCAGGGGCTGACGCTGGTGCTGGCCTCGCCGGAGTTCAACAGGAGATGACCATGGCCGAACCTCTTCTGCCACCTGTCTCGCGGCGCGGCTTCCTGAAGGCGGCGGCGGGTGTCGCAAGCCTGCCGCTTTCGACCACCGCGACGCTTGCCGCCACCGGTGGCGACAGCCGTCTGGTGGTTGTGCTGCTGCGCGGCGGGATGGATGGCGTCGATCTGGTGCAGCCCTATGCGGATCCGGGCCTCGAGAGCCTGCGCCCGGCGCTGGCACTGTCGCCGCGCAGCGGCCTGCTCGATCTCGACGGCTTCTTCGGCCTGTCTCCCGCCGCCGCCGGGCTGATGCCGCTCTGGCAGGCGGGTCAACTCGGTTTCGTTCACGCGGTTGCCACGCCCTATCGCGGCATGCAGCACTTCGAGGCGCAGGACATGCTGGAAACCGCCGAGGTGGAAGGCCGGGCCGGCCGCACCGGCTGGCTCAACCGGGCGCTGTCGCTGATGCCGCGCGCCGGCCAGCGAAGGGCGGTGGACATTACCGCCGCCGTGGAGCCGATTCTCGCCGGGCCCAATCCGGTCGATGTGTGGGCCGCGCGGCCGGACCTGCCGCTGTGCAGCGACGAGATGCACGGTTTTGCCGATCTCTATGCCGCCGATCCGGGCTTTGCCGCGACCTTCGCGGATGTCGCCGGGGCCGGCGCGGGCGGCCTGTTCGACGCGGCGGCACGCCGGACCGCAATTGCCGACATGGCCCGCCAGGTGGGCGTCATGCTGAACGGCGATTACCGGGTGGCGAGCTTTTCGCTGGAAGGCTGGGACACGCATGTGGACCAGCGCGGGCAGTTTCCGCAGGCGGCCGGCGATCTGGCCGCGGCGATTGTCGCGCTGCGCGAGGGCATGACGCCCGCCGCCTGGGATGCGACGATCGTGCTGGCGCTGACGGAATTCGGGCGCAGCCTGCGGATCAACGCGCGCGGCGGCACCGATCACGGCGCGGCAAGCGTTGCGGTTCTGGCAGGCGGCGGCCTGTCCGGCAGCGGATTGTCCCGCCGCGCCGTGATGGGGCGCTGGCCGGGGCTGCAGGACGAGGCCCTGTTCGACGGTCATGCGCTGATGCCGACGACCGACACGCGCGACGTTGCCGCCGCGGTGCTGCACCGCCAGTTCGACATCACCCCGGCAAGCCTGACCGGCAAGATCTTCCCCGGCCTTGCCTTCGATGCCGCCGCAGCGCTGCTGCAGGCGGGCTGAAGGCAAGCCATCCTCACGGCGCCGCGCGAAGCGGCGCCGTACCGTCAGTCGGCGGGGACGGGGCTCGGCTGGCCGGTCTCATCGAGTGCGACCATGATGAACGTGCCTTCGGTGACCTTCTCCAGCATGCCGATGCGCGCGCGGTTGACCCAGGCTTCCACCTGCAGGGTGATCGAGGTACGGCCGATGCGGGTGACGTCGGTATAGATGCTGAGCGTGTCGCCAATCTTGACCGGGCGCTGGAAGGCCATTTCCTTGACGGCGGCCGTGACGACGCGGGTTCTGGCCCGCTCGCCGGCGCGGATGCCGGCTGCAAGGTCCATCTGCGCCATGACCCAGCCGCCGAAGATATCGCCCGCGGGATTGGCATCCCCCGGCATGGCCAGGGTGCGCAGGGTCAGTTCTCCCTCGGGAAGCGTCTGGTCGTGCATGCGGATGACTCCTCGTTTCTCTCTTGTGCGATGCAGCATACGCCGGACTTTAGGTCCGCCGCGTGGGCCTGGCAACGGCTTTGCCGCAAGGGAGAACCCGTAGAATTGCAAGTCTCGCGTTTACGGCATGGAAAGCACGCTGCCCTAGCCTCTTGCGAAAGTCGTATCCTGAGGAGGTGCATGATGACGAAATTCCGCCTGTCGACCAGGCTCTACATGCTGGTAGCGCTTGCGGTCGTCATTCTGGTCGCCGCCATGGCGCTCAGTCTCTCCCAAAGCTTCGATGCGCTGGAAAAGGAGCGCAAGGCCTCCCTGGCCGCGATGAATGCCAATGCGCTGAGCCTGATCAAGACCTATCACGATCGCGAACTGGCCGGCACCATGACGCGCGAGGAGGCGCAGGCGCAGGCCAGGCAACTGATCGGCGCCATGCGCTATGACAATGGCAGCGGCTATTTCTGGATCAATGACATGCATCCGCGCATGGTGATGCATCCGATCAAGCCGGAGATGAACGGCAATGACCTTACGCAGACAAAGGATCCCAACGGCAAGTTCCTCTTCGTCGAGTTCGTCAATGCCGTGAAGGCCTCCGGACAGGGCTTCGTCGATTACGACTGGCCGAAGCCGGGCGCCGACAAGCCGGTGGAAAAATATTCGCATGTGGCGGCCTTTGCCCCCTGGGGCTGGATCGTCGGCACCGGTGTCTATGTGGACGACCTGAAGGCGCTCTACTGGCGCAAGGCGCTGCGCTTCTCGCTGATCTCGGGCTTCGGCATGCTGCTTCTGGCCGGCGGGGCGCTTCTGATCGTCAAGAGCGTCACCAGTCCGGTCGGCCGCATCCGCACCGCGCTGCAGCGCATGGCCGCCGGCGAGCCCGCCATTGCCATCGAGGGCACCGAGGCGCGCGACGAACTGGGCGACATCGCCCGCTCGCTGCTGGTGCTGCGCGATGCGGTGGAGGAACGGACCTTGCTGCAGAGGCGCGATGCGGAGCAGCAGCGTGCGCTGGCGCAGGACCGCGAACAGGTGGCCGAAACGGTGCGCGCGGCGGCCGAGCGGCAGGCCCGCGCCATGCAGCTGCTCGGCGATGCGCTGGAGGCCCTGTCGCGTGGCGACCTTTCGGTATCGCTCGGCGATCTCGGCGCCGATTTCGCCAAGGTGCGCGACGACTTCAACCTGGCGGTCGGTTCGCTGCGCGGCACGATCGAGGACATTGCCCGCACCGGGCAGGTGGTCGGCGAAAGCGCGCTCGATATCAGCCGCGCCACCGGCACGCTGCAGCAGCGCACCGAGCAGCAGGCGGCAGCCCTGGAAGAGGCGGCGGCGGCCCTGGAGCAGATCACCGCCACGGTGAAGACGGCATCGGAGCGGGCCGCCGAGGCGCGCGCCATGGTGGCCGATACCCGCAGCAGCGCCGGCCGTTCCGGCGCGATCGTGCGCGATGCGGTGGACGCGATGGGCCGCATCGAGGAATCCTCCAGCCGCATCGGCCAGATCATCTCGGTGATCGATGAAATCGCCTTCCAGACCAATCTGCTGGCGCTCAATGCCGGCGTCGAGGCGGCACGCGCCGGCGAGGCCGGCCGCGGCTTTGCCGTGGTGGCACAGGAGGTGCGCGAACTGGCGCAGCGCTCCGCCAATGCGGCCCGCGAGATCAAGACCCTGATCAACAGTTCCGCGCAGGAAGTGGAGGCGGGCGTTTCGCTGGTGCGCACCACCGGCGAGGCACTGGTGGAGATCGTCCAGCTTGTCGACCGGGTGAATGCCCAGGTGGAAGGCATCGCCACCGCCGCCCGCGAGCAGGCCGCCGGCCTGCAGGAGATCAATGCCTCGGTCAACCACATGGACCAGATGACCCAGCAGAACGCCGCCATGGTGCATGATTCGGCGACGGCAGGTCAGACGCTGGCCGCGCAGAGCCAGCACCTGCGCGACCTGCTGGAAGGCTTTCGCCTCCAGGGTTCCGCGGCCCCTTTGCCCCGGCGCGCCGCCTGACGCCCCTGCGGCGTCTCAGGGGTGAACACGAGGCCCGCTTCCTCCGGGGGGCGGGCTTTTTCGCGTCGATTGATCCGACGCAATGTGCAGCCGGCCGGCGGCGGGCATGCTTCGTGCGGTCTCCAACGAAGGGATGGCAGCGATGGTGCAGATCGTGATCATTGACGGACATCCGGATCCCGCCGGAGGCCATCTGTGCGATGCGCTGGCAGAGGCCTATGCAAGAGGGGCAAAGCAGGCCGGGCACACCGTCAGCCATCTGCGGCTGGCGGCGATGGAGATCGAGGTGCTGCGCTCGCAAAACGATCAGGAGCACGGTCAGCCCGGCTCCGACATTCTGCGCGCCCAGCAGGAAATCCGGGCGGCGAGCCATCTCGTGCTGATCTTTCCGCTGTGGCTGGGCGACATGCCGGCGCTGACAAAGGCCTTTCTCGAGCAGGTGGCCCGGCCGGGCTTTGCCTATGCGCCGGGCAAGGGGCCGTTTGCCGCCAAACTGCTGGCGGGACGCAGCGCCCGCGTGGTGATCACCATGGGCATGCCGGCCTTCTGGTATCGCTTCGTCTATCGCGCGGCCAGCCTGACGGCGCTGAAGATCGGCATCCTGCGTTTCGTCGGGTTCGCGCCGGTTCGGGCGACGCTGATCGGCTCCGTCGCGGCGCCGGACTTCGATGGCGACCGCTGGCTTGCCCGTCTGGAGAGGCTGGGCCGCGCCGCCCGCTGACCAGCGCGCCCGGCCCCGCCTGTTGACCGTCGACGGATGCCCCGCCTTCCCGGCCGCGTCGGTGGCGGCTTTCCCTTTGCCTGATTTTTTCTGTCTCGGCCCTGCCGGTCATGCGTTGATCCGTGCGCGGAGGCGCACGGACTGCAGCTTGTCGGGATGTTTCGAAACAATTCACTTTCTGCGTGTGCCCCGATTTTCGACGGGTGCAAAATGACTCTTTTTGGGAAAGTTTTCGTTTACCTTATCTGGTTACCGTTTCGTCGCTGGGACTCTTCCCGAAACGAAACAGGTGAGCAGTCGGAATGGCACAGGCGACTTCCTGCCGGCGGGCACTGGCCTTCCTGACGACGACGGTTCTGATCGCCGGCTGTTCCTTCACCGACATGGTGCCGCCGGCACCGATCGATCGCGGCACGCGCGTCTCCGCCATTCCGCCGTCCGACATCACCTCTCCGGCCGAAAGCGTTCGCGACGGCTATCCGATGCCGCCGCAGCCGCTGGCCCGGCTGCAGGATGGCCAGGTGGGGGCGCAGGCCGGTTCAGGCTGGCTTGCCATTCCGGAAGGCGGCGTGAACATGGATGCGGAACTGGGGGTTGCGCCGCCCGAACCTCAGGCGGCCGATGGTGGCCGTGTGATGGGGCTGGCACAAGAACAGCAGTTCGACATTGCCGAGGGCAATAGCGTGCATCCGGTGGTGGACGGGATCGGCACCGACACGCCCGTGCAGCGGCAGCCGCTGGCACGGTCAGATGTTCCGCAGGCGGCAGCCGAGGATTATGTGATCGTGCCGCCGAAGCGCCAGGCACAGCCGCCGCGCGGCGAGATGGCGGCAGCAGGCGCACGCTGGAGCGACAATCAGCCGGTGCTGCCGCCAAGCCGGGCGCGCAGCGATGCCCCCGGCAATGTTCCCATGGGGGCGCCCATGCAGGCACCGATGGAAGCGCCGCGCCAGGTGGCCATGGTGATGCCGCAGAATCCGGCCTATCCGCCGCGCCAGAGCGACTGGGGCATGAGCCCGCTGCCGGCACCGCTGCCGGCCTCGGAGATTGCCTGCCGTCGCGAGCTTCAGCGGCTTGGCGTGCAGTTCCGCGACAAGCCGCGCATCTATGACGGCCCGAGCTGCGGCATCGAGCATCCGGTCGAGCTGACGGGCCTTTCCGGCAATATCGGCGTGAAGCCGGGCGTGACGCTGAACTGCCAGACGACACTGGCCTTTGCCCAGTGGGTGCGCAATGAACTGGCCCCCGCCGCACGCCTGCGCTACCTGACCGGTGTGCGCACCATCGAGCCGCTCGGCGGCTATTCCTGCCGGCGGATGAACAACAGCCGCCAGGCCTATAACCCGATGTCGGAACACGCCCGCGGCAATGCCATCGATGTCGGCCGCTTCGTGTTGAAGAACGGTCACGAGATCGATGTGCGCAAGAAGGGTCTGTTCTCCTTCCGCGAAGGTGCGCTGCTGAAGGCGGTGCGCTCCGACAGCTGCCGATATTTCAACACGGTGCTGGGGCCGGGCAGCAATCCCGAACACTGGAACCATTTCCACTTCGACCTCAGGAACCGCGCATCCGGCAACCGCATCTGCGACTGAGCCGCGTCGTGGCGCCGGATGGTGCCTCTCTCAGGCTGTTCCCGCGCTGTCCCGGCATGCGCCTTGCGGGCGACGCCGCGTGACGGGCTTGCGCGGCGGCCGATGGGCGGATGACGGGTGGATCGGCACGGTTTTGGCCGGACCGGCCGGGCGGTCCAACTTTCGACACAGAAGGGTTGATGCATGGCGGCCATGTTCCACCAAAGGTCGCCTTGATCCGCCGGCGCCTCTTTTCGCGAAAAAGGAAAACCTGCATGAGCCTTCTCACCGTCGGCGTCCTCTATGGTGGCCAGTCGGCCGAGCACGATGTCTCCTTGATGTCGGCCGCCAATGTGATGAAGGCGATGGACCGCGCCCGCTACCGGGTTGTGCCGATCGCCATCGGCCGTGACGGGGTCTGGTGGCTGAATGCGGATGCCGGCGAGGGCGCCGTGCCGCAGCCGGGCAGTGGCGTCTGCATCGCGCTGGTGCCGGGCGGACGGGGCCGGCTGGTGGCGGTGGACGACGCGACGGCGGAGCCGCTGCCGAGGCTCGACCTGCTGTTTCCCGTGCTGCATGGCCGCTTCGGCGAAGACGGCACCGTGCAGGGCTATGCCGAAATGGCGGGTCTGCCCTATGCCGGCTGCGGCATTCTCGGATCGGCGGCGGCCATGGACAAGGATGCCGCCAAGCGCCTGCTGCGCGAGGCCGGCGTGCCCGTTGCCCGCTCGGTGACGCTGGCGGCCGGCGAGGCAGCCGATGCGGACCACCTGGCAGACCGCTTCGGCTATCCCTTCTTCGTCAAGCCGGCCCGGCAGGGCTCCTCCTTCGGCGTGTCGCGCGTCGATGGCGCCCAGGCGGTGAAGCCGGCGCTGATGAAGGCCTTCGACTTCGACGACAAGATCCTGGTCGAGGAATTCCTGCACGGCCGCGAGATCGAATGCGCGGTGCTGGAGCATGCGGATGGCCGGCTGACCATTTCGCCGCCCGGCGAGATCGTCACCTCCGCCAAGCATGATTTCTACAATTACGAGGCCAAGTATTTCGATCCGGACGGGGCAAAGATCGTCATTCCGGCCGAGGTGCCGCAGGCGGTGGTGGAGGAGGCGATGGCGCTTTCCGCCCGCGCCTTCCGGGCACTCTCCTGCCAGGGGATTGCACGCGTCGATTTCTTCCTGCTGGAGGACGGGCGCCTGTGCCTCAACGAGGTCAATACCATGCCGGGCTGCACCAATCGCAGCATGTATCCGCTGGCGCTTGCCGAATGCGGGGTGAGCTATTCCGGCTGGATCGACGTGGCGATCGCGTTCGGCTTGCAGCGGCGCTGAGGGAGAGGCGACGGGGCGGCATTCTGCGGCCAGATTTCCCGCCGCCCTCGCCAATCCCGCTTCGTGCCTATATAAGACGCAGCGTCCTGCCCAAAAATCACGCGTGCGTCCCCATATCATGGCTTCCATCGTCTCCGTCCAATCCCTTAAGAAGACCTATGCCAACGGGTTCGAGGCGCTGAAGGGCGTCGATCTCGAGATCCGGCAGGGCGAGATCCTCGCGCTGCTCGGGCCGAACGGCGCGGGCAAGACCACGCTGATCTCGATCATCTGCGGCCTCTCCATGCCCTCGTCCGGGCGGGTGATGGTGGGCGGTCATGACGTGGTCAGCGAATTTCGCAAGACACGCCGGCTGATCGGGCTTGTGCCGCAGGAACTCACCACCGACCAGTTCGAGACCGTGTGGAACACGGTCAGCTTTTCGCGTGGCCTGCACGGGGAAAAGAGCAATCCGGCGCTGATCGAACAGATCCTGAAGGACCTTTCGCTGTGGGAAAAGCGCGACAACAAGCTGCGCGAACTCTCCGGCGGCATGAAGCGGCGCGTGCTGATTGCCAAGGCGCTGGCGCACGAGCCGCGCGTTCTCTTCCTCGATGAACCGACGGCGGGCGTCGACGTGGAATTGCGCCGCGGCATGTGGGCAGCGATCGACCGGCTGCGCGAGACCGGCGTCACCGTAATCCTGACGACGCATTACATCGAGGAGGCGGAGGAAATGGCCGACCGCATCGGGGTGATCCGCGCCGGCGAACTTCTGCTGGTGGAGGAGAAGCGGGCGCTGATGGAAAAGCTCGGCCGCAAGCAGCTTCGGCTTGAGCTGAAGGCGCCGCTTTCCGCGCTTCCCGCTTCGCTTGCAGCCTTCGGCGTGTCGCTTTCGCCGGACGGGCGACAGCTGGTGCACGACTATGGCAACGGCGCAGGCGAGGGGCGCATCGGCCAGGTTCTGGCCACCGTCGAGGCGGAAGGCATCGCCTTTACCGACCTCTCGACCCGGCAGAGTTCGCTGGAAGACATTTTCGTTTCGCTGGTGGGAGCACGCGCATGAACCGGGAGGCGATCAAGGCCATCTATCTGTTCGAGATGATGCGCATGAAGCGGACGCTGCTGCAGAGCGTCATTTCGCCGGTCATCACTACCTCGCTTTATTTCATCGTGTTCGGCACGGCGATCGGCTCGCGCATCAACGAGGTGGGGGGCGTCTCCTACGGCGCCTTCATCACGCCGGGCCTCATCATGCTGACGCTTCTGTCGCAATGCATCAGCAACGGCGCGATCGGCATCTATTTCCCGAAATTCACCGGCACCATCTACGAGATCCTCTCGGCGCCCGTCTCGATGGTGGAGATCGTCATCGGCTATGTAGGCGCGGCCGCCAGCAAGGGGCTGATCATCGGCCTGATCATTCTGGCCACCGCCGCCTTCTTCGTGGATCTGAGGATCGAACATCCGTTCTTGATGCTGCTCTTCATGGTGCTGACGGCGGTCACCTTTTCGATGTTCGGCTTCATCATCGGCATCTGGGCCGACAATTTCGAGCAACTGAACCTGGTGCCGATGCTGGTCGTGCCGCCGCTGACCTTTCTGGGCGGCAGCTTCTATTCCATCGACATGCTGCCGCCGTTCTGGGCGGCCGTCAGCCATCTGAACCCCGTGCTCTATCTCGTCTCCGGCTTCCGCTGGAGCTTCTACGAGGTGTCCGACGTCAATCCGCTGATCAGCCTCGGGATGATCGCGGTGTTCCTCGCCGTCGGGCTTGGCGTGCTGCAGTGGATTTTCCGCACCGGATACCGGCTGCGCAAGTAGCGGGCCTGCGCAGTCAGTCGCGCAGGCGCAACTGGTCGGTCTGCATCTGCAGCGAGCCGAGGGTGGAGAGGAAGCTCATGCCGAGCAGACTTTCGCGAAGCCGGCCCTCTTCCGTCACCAGCGCGCGGATGCGCGTCCGGTCGATCGGGCCGATGGCGACGCTGTCTAGCGTCACCGGGGCGGCGCGCGCGGCTCCGTTGGCAGTCATCACCTGCACGGAATAGCGCAGGCCGGCCGGATCGAGCCCCAGCCGCTCGGCATCCTCGTAGGACAGCACCACGGTGCTGGCGCCGGTATCGACCAGCATCTGGATGGTCTGGTCGTCGATCGAGACCTGCGCCTTGAAATGGCCGTCGCGGGCCCGGTAGAGCACCACCTCCGCGCCGCCCTCGCTTGTGGTCATCACCAGCGGGCTGCCGGGAATGAGGCCGGCGCTGATGCGGGCGGCGAACTGGTGAAGATCCATGCGGTAGAGATAGCCGGCGACCAGCGCCAGCACGATGACGAGCCACAGCGCGATGTTGCGCAGCACCTCGCGTAGCGGTCCGCGGCGGCCGGCCAGAACGCCTGCCGAAAGCAGCGCGGCAATCGCCGACAACTGCACCAGCCGGGCGAAATCGTCATTGGCAAAACCGAAGGTGACGCCGGAATCGTGGTTGAAGACGAGGAAGGCAAGGCCGGCGGCGAGGATCGCCAGGAGTACGCTCAGCATGGGTCATCCCCCGTCCGGCTGCGGACCAATCGCCCTCGGCGGGTTTCGCGGCGCGGCCGCCGCTCGATCCCTTCGAGACGCGCCGGCAGTTCCGCCATGATCTGCAGCCGTTCGGCATCGGAATAGGAGGTCCACAGGCCGATCTCGTCGCGCGTGCGGCCGCAGCCGAAACACAGGCCGGTCTTGTCATCCAGCGAACAGACGAGAATGCAGGGCGTCAGCATGCAGATTATATCATTCCTTCAGACTGCAACCGCAAGGGTGCAGAGCAGTATCGTTTCCGTGATCTGCTGCGTGGCGCCGATCGTGTCGCCGGTATGGCCGCCGATGCGCTGCCGCACGAAGCGGGTGAAGAGCGTGGCTCCGAGGGTGGAAAGCGCGAGCGCCAGGAACAGGGTGAGCAGCGGCAGGCCGGCGGGCACCAGCAGCAGGCTGAGGCCGAAACCGATGGCAAGCGCCAGATTGCGCGCCTCCGGCAGCGGCTGGCCGACGGCAACCGCGGTTCCGTTGGAACGGGCGGGCGGCAGGGCACGCCAGTGCCACACCATCAGCGCCCGCGAGACGGCGGCGGCGGCCAGCAGCGCGCCGGCGCCAAGCCCCGGCGAGGCAAGCAGCGACAGCGCGACGAGGGCGGAGGCGCGCAAGCCGAAGGAGAGAATGAGGGCTATCACCCCAAAACTGCCGATGCGGCTGTCCTTCATGATCAGAAGCGCCTGATCGCGGTCTCGGCCGCCGAGCAGCCCGTCGCAGGCATCTGCCAGTCCGTCCTCGTGCAGCCCGCCGGTCAGAAGCGTCATCAGGCCGAGCGCCAGAAGGGCGGCCAGCGGATCGACAGCCGGATTGGTGGCAAACGTTGCCAGCAAGAGCGCCGGCGCCAGCGCCACCAGCCAGCCGGCCAGCGGGAAGGCCCGGCAGGCGCGCGCGCTCGACCCGTCATGGCCCTCGAAGAAGCGTTGCGGCACCGGCAGGCGCGACAGGAAGGCGATGGAGCGGGCGAGGTCGGTGAAAAATTCCGCGGCGTTTGGCAGTTGTTCCTCCGTCGATGCCTGATAAACAGGGGACCAGCAAATCAGATTCCGCTGCCGAAACCTAGGGCGGCGGAGCAAGAGCAAAGGAAGATTGATCCGATGAGCATGAGCGGCCTGCCTTTCGACGACTTCAGGGCTTTGCTGCGCGAGCTTCCCGGCCCGGATACCCGCGCGCTGGTGGCAGCCCGCGAGCGCGACCAGCAACTGACCAAGCCCGCCGGATCGCTGGGGCGGCTGGAGGAAATCGCGTTCTGGCTGGCCGCCTGGAGCGGTCGTCAGCCGGCGGTCAACCGGCCGCTGGTGGCGATCTTCGCCGGCAATCACGGCGTGGCGCGCCATGGCATCACGCCCTATCCGCCGAGTGTCACGCAGCAGATGGTGGAGAATTTTGCGGCCGGTGGTGCTGCGATCAACCAGATCTGCGCTGCCTACGATCTGGGTCTGAAGATCTTCGACCTGGCGCTGGATTACCCGACCGGCGACATTACCAGCGAAGCAGCACTTTCGGAGCGGGATTGTGCGGCAACCATGGCCTTTGGCATGGAGGCGATTGCCGGCGGCACCGATCTTCTGTGCATCGGCGAAATGGGCATTGGCAACACCACGGTGGCGGCTGCCATCAACCTTGCGCTCTATGGCGGCGAGGCGGAGGACTGGGTTGGCCCCGGCACCGGCTCGCATGGCGAGATGCTGGAGCGCAAGATCGCGGCGGTGAAGCAGGCGGTCGAGTTCCACAAGGACCATCTGTCCGACCCGCTGGAAGTGCTGAGGCGCCTCGGCGGCCGAGAAGTGGCGGCCATGGCCGGCGCGATCCTCGCCTGCCGTGTCGAGAAGATTCCGGTGTTGATCGACGGTTATGTGGCCACGGCTGCCGCCTCGATCCTGAAGGCCGCCAATCCGGCTGCACTCGACCACTGCCTCATCGGCCACGTCTCGGCCGAGCCCGGCCATCTGCGCGCCATCGAGAAACTCGGCAAGACGCCGCTTCTGGCGCTCGGCATGCGGCTGGGCGAAGGCACGGGGGCAGCGCTTGCCGCCGGCATCGTCAAGGCCGCCGCCGCCTGCCATTCCGGCATGGCGACCTTTGCGCAGGCGGGTGTCACGACCGCCGGACAGCCGGTGCCGCACCAGCATTGAGACGACCGGCCGGACGGGACTCTGACGGCATTGTTGCCGCAGATGCCCCGCCGGTGGGGCGCCTGCCAAAGAGTGGCCTGCGTCGCGGACGCAGCCCCCTCATCTGCCTGCCGGCATCTTTTCCCCGAGGGGAGAAGAGATCGGCGGCGACGCTCTGCCGGACCTCATGACAGCGACAGTATTTCAAGCGGTGATGGGGGATGGAGCGCCAGCCCATCCGGATCAGGATAAGCCTGCCGGAAAGCCGAGGTCGCGGGGGGAGTGTCAGGCCGGGCGATGCCGTCCGGGCGTCTCATCGTCCGTGCCGTCCAGCGGCAGGGCGGCGGAAAAGGGCAGGGCGCTTTCCGTCGTGATAGCGCAATCCTGATCGTCCTCGCAGGCCAGCATCAGCACCAGCCGCGCAATCTCGTCCTGCCGCTCCGGCGGCAGAAGGCGTGCAATGCCGATGGCCTGTTCGAAAAGTCGCGTCATGGCGACAGTATGTGTTAGGAAACCTGAAAGTGACAGCGCGGATTACGCGAAACTTCTGCGGCGGGGTTCGACCGCTGGGGTGTCCTCCACCGCCGGCAGGCTCTGCAGCACGCGGGTGGCGGGCAGGATGGCGATGGCTTCGGTCCCTTCGCGCAGCTTCGATTTCAGGATGAACTGACCGTCGTGCTTGGCAAGGATCGCCTGTACGATGGGAAGGCCGAGGCCGGTGCCCTGCTCGGCGCTCTTGATGGCGATGGCGCCCTGACCGAAGGCCGAGAGCACGACCGGGATTTCCTCCTCGGCAATGCCGGGGCCATTGTCCTTGATCGCCACATATTGGCCGCCGCCGGCCGTCCAGCCGACCTTGACCACAACCTCGCCGCCCTGGCTGGTGAATTTCACCGCGTTGGAGAGAAGGTTCAGCAGCACCTGGCGGATCGACTTCTCGTCGGCCCAGACCTGCGGCAGGTTCGGTTCGAACTGCTGGTGGATGCTGATGTTCTTGGCACGGGCGCGCAACTGCACCATGCCGATGCAATCCTCCGCCACATCGAGCAGCGAGAGCGCCTCTTCCGACAGCTCGTAGCGACCGGCCTCGATGCGCGACAGGTCGAGGATCTCGTTGATGAGGTTCAGCAGGTGCTGACCCGAGCGGTGAATATCGCCGGCATAATCCTTGTAGGTGGCGTTCGGCATCGGCCCGAGCACCTCATGCGCCATGACCTCGGAAAAGCCGAGAATGGCATTCAGCGGAGTGCGCAGTTCGTGCGACATGGAGGCGAGGAAGCGCGACTTGGCAAGGTTTGCCTCTTCCGCGCGACGGCGCGCCTCGTCCGATACGGATTTCGCCACCTCCAGCTCGGCAATCAGGTCGTCCTTTTCCGACTGGTAGGACATCAGCGTCAGGCTGGAGCGGTGCAGGCGGTCGGAAATGTAGTGGAAAAGCGCCAGCGCCGTGGCGCACATGCCGGTCAGCCCGAGATCCAGCATGTTGCCGGACAGGAAGGCCTGCAGCGCAAGCACGGCAATGGCCGGCAGGAAGGCGATCAGCGATGCCTGCCGCAGCATCACATTGCCCATGGCGGTGATCGAGATGGCGATCAGCAGCACCGCGCCCTTGTAGAAATAGAAGCCCTCGCCGCCGCAACTGGCACAGTCGCCGGAAGCGAAGACGGCCCAGCAGCCGCCGAGGAGCAACTGGCCGACCAAGAGGCGGCGGCGCCACACCTTCGTCTTCTCGGCCGTCCATTCGACGCGGGCGGCACGGCGGGCCAGCAGCAGGTTGATCGAATGGGCCGCAAGTGTCAGCAGCGCCCAGGGAAGCAGGCGCGCATCGCCGCTGATGTAAAGGCCTGCGCCAGCCACGACGGCCACGAAAAGTGGAAGGATCAGAGCGCCTTGCAGCATCGTGTTGATGTGCAGGCTCAGCATGTCGCGGTCGAACACCTGGGCGCCCTTGCCGCTGGTCTGCAGCCGTTCACGGGTCGCGCGCACGGCCTTAGACACCGCCTTGTTGCGATGGCTGCGCGATTTGTCCACGATGATCTTGTCTGTGGAGCTGCTGACGCCGCTACTCATGGCCTGGGTACTCTTCCGGATATTGGCAATCCTAGGGCGAAATTCTTAATAAGATCCTGCCGTGCAACACATCGTTTGCCATCTTCGCCAAGCTTCCGTTTGCAATTGGAACCCCGCCATGCCGAAACGCCGCCCCGCCATGCCGAGAAAGGACCTCGCCCGCGATCTGGCGATGACGGCGGCCTTCCTCGGGCTGCTGGCGCTTGCGGCGGCGCGCTGGGGTGACGAGGCGGCGGATGCGGCCTTCCACGGTCCATTTCTGGCGGTCGACGGCGATACGCTGGCGGATGCCGGTCAGCGGCTGCGCCTTGCCGGCATCGACGCGCCGGAGATCGGGCAGAGTTGCGAGCGGCCGGATGGCGGCGCATGGCCCTGCGGTCGGGCAGCCCGCGCGCGCCTTTCCGCGCTGCTGGCCGAGGCTGCGCCGGAATGTCGCGGTCTGGCGGTTGATCGGTACGGCCGTCCGCTCGTAACCTGCGTCATCAGGGGTGACAGCCTGAATGCGCGCCTGGTGCGCGAGGGTTTGGCGCTGGCCACCGGTTCGCCATCCTATCATGCGCAGCAGGCGGCGGCGAAGGCGGAACGGCGCGGCCTGTGGGGCGGTCGTTTCGAGATGCCGCACGAGGTCCGCCGGCGGGCGGGGCAGACGGAGGACGAGGCGGCAGGGCGCCTGTGGCAGTGGCTGACGGAGAGGATTGCATGGATCTGGCGATGAACGAAGACCGGCGGGAGGCGAGGCTTGGCCAGTTGCGGCAGGCGATCGCCGGCTGTCGCCTCTGTCGTGACGTGCCGGCCCGCGGCATCGAGGACCGGCTGCCGCACGAGCCGAGGCCGGTGGTGGTGCTCTCGGCGCGGGCGCGCATCCTGATTGCCGGCCAGGCGCCGGGGCTTCGCGTGCATGAGAGCGGCCTGCCGTTCAACGATGCCTCCGGCGACCGGCTGCGCGACTGGCTTGCCGTGACGCGCGACGAATTCTACGACCCCGACCGCTTCGCCATCCTGCCCATGGGCTTCTGCTTTCCGGGCTACGACGCCAAGGGCAGCGACCTGCCGCCGCGCCGCGAATGCGCGCCGCTGTGGCGGGAGGCTGCGGTGCGGGCCATGCCGCAGGCCGAGCTTGTGCTGGCGATCGGCGCACATGCACAAGGCTGGCACATGCCTGGCCGGCGCCTGAAGAGCATGACGGAGACGGTGCGGACCTGGCGCGACAGCTATTTCGTCAATGACGGGCCACGCGTGCTGCCGCTGCCGCATCCGAGCTGGCGCAACAGCGGCTGGCTGAAGCGCAATGGCTGGTTCGAGGCCGAGGTGCTGCCGGTTCTCCGCCAGCATGTGGACAGCCTGATCCGCTGAAAGAGTTTTCGGTTACAGGCGCGGTTTTTCACTGTATGAAGAAAAATAATCCAAGAGGGAGTGAAAATGGACCGCCTCGACCGCAAGATTCTGCGCATTCTGCAGGAAGATTCGACGCTCGCCGTCGCCGATCTCGCCAAGAAGGTGGGACTGTCCACCACGCCCTGCTGGCGGCGCATCCAGAAGATGGAAGAGGATGGCGTGATCAAGCGGCGCGTGGCGCTGCTCGATCCGGTCAAGGTCAATACCAAGGTTACCGTCTTCGTGTCTATCCGTACCGCCAGCCACTCCATCGAATGGCTGAAGCGGTTTTCCGAAGTGGTGGTGGATTTTCCCGAAGTGGTGGAATTCTACCGCATGAGCGGCGATGTGGATTATCTGCTGCGCGTCGTCGTGCCGGATATCGCCGCCTATGACGCGTTCTACAAGCGGCTGATCGCCCGCATCGAGATCCGCGACGTGTCGTCCGCCTTTGCCATGGAGCAGATCAAGTACACGACGGAACTGCCGCTCGACTACATGGTGCTGGACAACCAGAAGAGCGGCGAGGACTGAGGCCGCCAAAGGCGGGGCGCTGGCAGCCGGCTGAGCCCCGCGAGAGCGGCCACGCCCTGTCCTTGCGAAGGAACGGGCGGCAAGGGCCTTTCATTGGCAAGGGCGCAGGTCGTCTGCTGTCTTCTCTCCGAGTTTTGCTGTCCGCCTGGCCCCGGCGCTGCCGCTGCGCGCCGAGGTGCCGTTCTCCGGCCGGCGTCCTGCTTCTACTTCTCCAGCCGGGCGAGCAGGGACGACGTGTCCCAGCGATTGCCGCCGAGCTTCTGGACTTCGCCATAGAACTGGTCGACGAGAGCGGTGACGGGCAGCGTCGCGCCGTTGCGCTTTGCCTCGGTCAGCACGATGTCGAGATCCTTGCGCATCCAGTCGACGGCGAAGCCGAAGTCGTAGCGGCCCTCGTTCATCGTCTTGTGGCGATTCTCCATCTGCCAGGAGCCGGCGGCACCCTTGGAGATGACTTCGACAACCTTTTCAATGTCCAGGCCTGCCTTCTTGCCAAAGTGAATCGCTTCCGAAAGCCCCTGCACGAGGCCGGCGATGCAGATCTGGTTGACCATCTTCGTCAGCTGGCCGGAGCCGACAGGGCCCATCAGGCCGACCATGCGGGCATAGGCATCGATGACCGGTCTTGCGCGGGCAAACACCTCTTCCTCACCGCCGCACATCACGGTCAGCACGCCGTTTTCGGCGCCAGCCTGGCCGCCGGAGACCGGCGCATCGATGAAGGCGCAGGATTTTTCGCGCGCGGCGGCATCGAGTTCGCGGGCAACCTCGGCAGAGGCGGTGGTGTTGTCGATCAGGATCGCGCCCGGCTTCATGCCGGCAAGTACGCCCTCGGCGCCGATGGTGACGGAGCGCAGGTCGTCGTCATTGCCGACGCAGGTGAAGACGAAATCCGCATCGCGGGCGGCCTCTGCCGGCGTGTTGCCATGGGCGCCGCCGAACTTTGCCACCCAGCTTTCGGCCTTCGCCACGGTGCGGTTGTAGACCGTGACCTCGTGACCACCCTTCGTCTTCAGATGTCCGGCCATCGGGAAGCCCATGACGCCGAGACCGATAAACGCAACCTTCGCCATTTCCACGAATCCTCCAGCAATATCAGACAGACGGTCTATTGCCTTTTATCCGGCTTGGGAACCGTCCGTTTTGGGGTTCGGCCGCGCCGTCGTCAGAATGGCTTGACGATGGCCAGCAGCACCACGACGATGACCGAGATGAGCACGACCGGCATGCCCTTCGATACGAAGGCCGGCGGATCGAGCAGCGGATTGGCCTCCATGCGCCGCATCCAGGCGCTCTGCATGCCGTGCAGCGCCGACAGCATGATGACGATCAGAAGCTTCAGGTGCAGCCAGCCGCCGGAAAAGCCGATATAGCCGAAGGCGAGGATAAGGCCGAACAGCCAGGCCCCGCCGAGCGCCGTCGTCGTCACCAGCCGGTCGTAGCGGCGCAGCACCATGATCACGCCGCCACGGATCGGCGGCGGCACCATGGCGATCACGAAGGCATTGATGAGCATGCCGCCCACCCAGATGATGTCGGAGGCGACGTGCAGCCCCTTGATGATGAAATACAGCATTGATCAGCCCCAGATCTGTGTTTCGGAAAAGCCAAGCTCGGCAAAATCGGCGCGCCGCAGCGCCTCTTCGCCGGCAGAGAAGAATTCATCGAGTTGCGGCGGTTCGACACGCGTGCCCGACAGCATGGCATGCACCTGGCCGCGATGGTGGATCTGGTGCTGGAAGAGGTGCAGCAGCAGGCGGTCCGTGCTTTCCCGCTGCTCGCCATTGGCGCGCGGGATGACGACGATGCGCGACAGCTCGTCCGCGTTGATCTGGCGACAGTGATCGATCAGGCGGCGATCAATGGCGCGCTGCTCGCGCTCCAGATCGGAAAAATCCTGAAAGGGAATTTCCGCCTCGAAGGCCGCATATCCCATGGGCCTGCCTTCGAGGGCGCTGACATAGAACCAGTCCACCGTCAGAATGTGGTTCAGCGTGTGGATGATGGAGGGGAAGAAGCTGGTACGCTTCACCCTGAGCTCGGCTGCGCCAAGACCGCGGCAGGCGGTCAGCAGGCGGTGATTGGCCCAGGCATTGTTATAGGCCTGGGCAAGGAAATAGCGTTGCGGCAACATCATGACTCCCGTCCAGCTCCCGTCCGATGCCGCGAAATCTAGTGTACGGCTCGGCGTCTGACCAGCCATGTGTCGGCAAGCGGCGCCGATTGACCGGCCTTCTCGGTCTGCAGCACTTTTTCGGCTGGCGAGCGCAGGCTGCCTGTCGTAGCATGGCGGTCCTAGACGCGCGAAAGGATCGCGACGGCCATGTTCCTCGACCTGCAAGGCTACTACCGGCGTCAGCCGGACCCGCCGCCGGAAAATCCGCCGCGGCCAGAGCTCTCCGTCGGCCAGCAGAAGCTGCTGGTCTGGCTGATCTGCTTCAACCTTTTGCTTCTGCTCGTCGCGCCGATCGGGGGCGCGACGGTGGTGGATGCGCTGCTGGCGCTTCTGACCGGCTGAGGGCCGGACCGGCGGTCATCGGTGACAGCCGCCGGCCGTCAGGGCGCTGTCGCTCAGCCGCGCAGGCGGGCGACGACCAGATGGCCGGGCGTCGGTTCGCCATCCTGCATGCGCACGTTGATCTCGGTGATATCCACCAGATCGAAGCCGGTGGCATCGAGCCGCTCCCGTACATAGGCTTCCGCATGGGCAAAGCGCTGGTGCGGGCCGACCATATAGGGGCGGCCGGCCATCACCTCGTCCGGCAGGGTTTCGGACGAGAAGACGAGAATGCCGCCCGGCACCATGTTTTCCGCCGCGCCGAAGAACAGCGGCTCCAGCGCGCCGAGATAGGGCAGCACGTCGGTGGCGGTGATGAGATCGAAGGGCTCGTCGTCATTGTCCTCGAGAAAGTCCTCGATCTCGGCGACGTAGAGCGTGTCGTAGAGATCCTTCTCATGAGCGATCTCGACCATGTTCTCCGAAATGTCGATGCCGGTGATGTCTTCCACCAGATCGCGCATGGCGCCGCCGGTCAGGCCGGTGCCGCAGCCGAGATCCAGCATACGCTTGAACGGGCCGAGATCGAGTTCCTGCAGGCGCTGCAGCACCATCAGCGGCACGGCATAGCCGAGCTGCTCGACGAGGATCTCCTCGAAATCTTCCGCATGCTGGTCGAACAGGGTTTCCACATAGGCATCCGGTGCGCGCGGCGGGGCATCCCCGCGGCCAAGCGCGGCAATGCGGACGCTGGCGCCGCCGTGATCCTCGGGATCGATGGCCAGCACCTCGTGATAGGCGGCGACGGCGGCATCGATCTCGCCGGCCTTCTCATGGGCAAGCGCCCGGTTGTAGGCCTCTGCCAGGGCCTCTTCGTCGATCTTCGTCATGGCCGCCTCGTCTCATCCGTGCCGGTTGCTCTCCCCGCGGCTTTAAGGCCACGGGGAGGGCTTGGCAAGGAGAAGCGCGGCCGGCCGCAGGCCGAGCGGGTCAATGCAGGATGAATTCGCCCTTCAGAGCCCGCCATTCGCTGGCGGCGATCATCTTGCGGTGCACGTAGCGCACCGAATGCAGCGGCCCGTCGAGCTTTTCCTGCCAGAACTTCAGGAAGCCGCGCATTTCCGGGAAATCGGGTGCCAGATCGTAATGCTGCCAGATATAGGTCTGCAGCAGTGCCGGATGATCGGGCATCCGATAGAGGATCTGCGCGGTGGTCAGGCCATAGCCTTTCAGCATCATGTCCATGTCAGGTGTCATCATCATCGTTTCCCTCGGAGTAGACCCCGCCGGCGTCGTTGCGCCGGGACTGCCAATTGCAGCACTGCGAGCTTAACCGAGACTTAACGGCCACGGGTTGTGAAAACAATTTTATCGCTTGTTTTCAGAGGTTTAGCACTCTGCCTGAACCTTTGCTGCCAAAGGGATTCAGCCTGCGTTCAGGTGCATGAGCTTCAGGTGGCGTGGAACCAGAACGGCGACAGGCCCGTTATCGCGCGCCGTTTCCGGCGCCCGCCAGGGTGACGCCGGATCTGGGCAAAGCAGAACGCCAGGGAGAAAACATGGCCAAGCGAACCGGATATCTTGCCAGCGTGGCAATGCCGTTGATGTCGATGAGCCTCCTGGTGCCGCAGGCGCAGGCCATGCCGTTCGGCATGGCGCCCACGGCACCGGCCGGCATCGCCGAGAACGTGATCCGCGTGCAGGACAGCGCACCCGCGCCGCAGGAGGGCGAGACGCCGCTCATCAAGCCGCCGCGCAAGCCGCAGCAGGGCGGCGCACAGGAGGGAGGTGAACGCCCCGCCGCGCCCGAAGCCGCCCCGCCGCGCGAAACGCCGCCGCCACGCGAAGCCGAGCCGCCGCGCGAACCCGCACCGGCAAGAGAACCTGCTCCGGCAAGAGAGCGGGCCCCGGTCCGCGAACAGGCGCCGCAGCGGGAGGCAGCGCCCGAGCCGGCGCCCCGGCAGCTGGCGCCGAAGCCTGCCGAGCCCGCCCCGGCCGGTGAGCGTCCGGCGCCTGCACCGCAGGACAAGGCACCTGCCGAAGCCCCGAAACCTGCCCGTGAGCCGGCGCGCGAACCGGGTCGCGAACCGCGCAATGAACAACCGGCCCCTGCCGGCGAAGCCCCGCGGCCGCGTGGCCCGCCGCCAGCGCCTGCCGAGCGTCCCGAAGCGCCAGCCGCTCCGGCCGAACGTCCGGCCGGTCCCGCCGCCGCCGCGCCGGAAGGCGAAACG
>NZ_JAHHZO010000021.1 GCF_018760785.1 Rhizobium sp. CSW-27 | reverse complement strand
GCAGAGCGCACCGTAACTGGCCTTTGGGACAGGATCGGGAAACTGATTGACCTCGTCGAGCCACAAGAGGCTCGCAACTTCTTCACATCATGTGGTTACGATCCAGCATGAAAGGGAAACGCTCTAACGCCCAGGTGCCGGACGACAAGGCCGTCCATGTCATCCTCGACAACTATGCTGCCCACAAGCATCCAAAGGTGAGGGCCTGGCTCGACCGTCACGAGCGTTTCACCTTCCACTTC
Organism: Rhizobium sp. CSW-27; assembly: GCF_018760785.1. Lineage (GTDB taxonomy): Bacteria > Pseudomonadota > Alphaproteobacteria > Rhizobiales > Rhizobiaceae > Neorhizobium. The sequence goes on along the minus strand of NZ_JAHHZO010000021.1, from coordinate 44,244 downwards.
ACTCCGACCTCATGCTCATGGCTCAACGCGGTGGAGGGTTTCTTCGCCAGGCTGTCGAAGCGGCGTCTGAAACGCGGCGTTTTCCATTCCGTCGTCGATCTTCAGGCCGCCATCAACCGTTTCCTCGTGGACCACAACAAAAAGCCAAAGCCCTTCACTTGGACCGCAGATCCCGACAAAATCATCGCCGCCGTCAGGCGCGGGCACCAAGCGTTAGATTCCATCCAGTAGCACCGCCGGCACAAGAATAATCTTCCGTTGTATTCACTGGTCTTGCTTTGCCTTTCGCTGGCGGTTTTCTTCCGCAAGAATTGACTGGATCATGAGTTCAACGGCGTCAGGCTCGGGCGTTGCGCCGGATGGCGATGGTGGGGCTTGCTGCTCTTCCGGTTGTTCGGGCTTTGCCGTGTCCGGGGGGGCGGAATAGCGGTGACGGTCATGGAGGTCTGCGGCGGGAGGCACCGGCGACATGGACATTGCGGGTGACCGGATTGCATCGGTCTGTCTGGCTGCAGGTCGCGTTTGTGGCGGCATTTCCGGCTTTGGCGCTGCGCTTCCGGTGTCGGGCGCCGGAGCAGAATGCTCTTGCTCTTTATCCCTGACCTTCTCAGGGACATCGGCAGAAGGGGCATGCTCGAGCCGGAACAGCATGATTTCGCGCTGCAGGCGCTGCTTTTCCTGGAGGCCTGCCTGCAGGGCTTCGACCTCGCGACGCGTGTGTTCGGCTGTATGCTGTCGCAGATAGCGCGTCAGACCGGATTCGTCGATGGACAGCGTTAGTCCGTCCGCGCCGCCGGAAAGCCGGCAGGCGATGATCGGGCCCTCCGGAACCAGAGAGAGCGGGGGCGGTATGTAGGCCAGGGACAGGCGCGCGTCGAGTTGCCGGTCCGCGACATCGGCGGTTCCTGCGAGGGAAACATGCAGCCTGTCTGCCTCCCGGCCAGTGCCATCGAGCCGAATCCTGCCTCCGGCCAGCGAGACCGAAAGACTGATCGGCGGCAGAGGGAAAGAGCGGCGTGTGTCGCCGCTGGTCAGCAAGGCGTGGATTTTGTTTTCCGCTTCCAGCGGGGTCGTTGCGATGGATATTGATTCCATCTTGGATAGCAGCCGTGAAAGGTCCCTTGGCTCATAACCAGTCAAGCGCAGGTTGCGAATGTCGAGGCTTCCGTCGCCGCTGGCCGAGCGCAGCATCTGATCCTGGTTGTTGCCGACAGCATCGGCGGTGAACGAGAATGTGAGCTTTCCGTCACTCGCTATCTCCCGTCCCGTCGCATCGGGCAGCGGCGCCATTGCGATGTCTTTGCCTCTGATCTGCATCTGAAGGAGGCCGAGGCCGCCAGCTTTCGACAAGGCAAGCTGCCCTCCGATCTGTCCATCTCGCCAGAGCGCGGTAAGTTCCTTGAGGGTAATGCCGTTCCGGTCGAGATAGACTTGGGCGGATGCCTTGCGCGCGGTGCCGAGGGAGCCTGCGAAGACGCTCTCCGACGTGACCTCCACCCGACCGGCCAGACCGGGGAAACTCGCCTCGGTCACAGCCTTTCTGCCTTCCGAGCGCTGCCTCGGCTGCAGGATGATGTCGCCGAGCCGGCTGATGTTAATTTCCTCGAAGGAGAGGGAGCCAGAAATGGCTGGCGGGGTAACGTGGCTGGCAATCGTCAGCCAACCCCGGACGCCAACACCTGCCAGACGTCCCTCAATGCTGTCGAGCCGCAACAGGTCAGTATCGATTGCGATATCCGCAAGGAGTTCGACGGCGGTGCCCTCGGGCAGCGTGGGGGTCTCCATTCGCGCTTGATCAATAACGGACCCGATGTCCTCGCTCATCAGCGACAGGCGTGCCTTGTTCGTCCAGATCTCGTGCCCGGCAATCTCGAAGAGGCCGCTGATGCCGACAGACGTGGTCTTCGTTGCCAGATCGACCGTCGCATCGACGGCTGCATCTCGCATGCCGGCCTTGACGGTCAGGGTGGCGGGGCCCGGGGCAACCATGGCGGCTGACGTCAGTCCAGTCTGAGCGAGAAGCGTTGCGCCTGATGGATTGGAGATTGTCGCAGCGACTGCGCTGCCGCCGTTGTTTGCATCGTCCATTCGCATCGGCAGCACCACGTCCGCCGTCACAGTGCTGCCGTTGGATTTTCCCTCGATCCGGATGGCATGCCCGCCGGTACTGCGGCTCCGGTGGAATTCTGCGTTCAGTTCCGTGTCCCGGTACCATTGGCTGTTGCCGGCCAGCCAGTTCAGGAGCGGGATCGCCCGAAGGCGGTCGGAGGCCATGCGCAGGAAGGCGGTTGGATCCGGGCTGGCGAATTTCACCTCTCCTTCACCTGAAAAACCGGCGTCGAAGCGCGCATGGCCTGCAAGGTCGGCGCCGGCGACATTGTGCAATGCCAGCCTCTCCACGGTGACGATGCCATCGGCAACAGAAACGTCCGCCTCCGCAATGTCTGCCACCAGACCCGATGCGGCGACAGGGCTCATTCTCAGGGGCACCGTGATGCCGTGTCCTTCAAGGACATGTGTAACCGTCTGTGATTGAAGCAGGGAGGCGACGTAAGCCTGCGTCGCATCCAGGTCGATATGCGCCCCTTTCAGCGAAATGTGCAGGCTCGATGCAAGCTCATCAGGTGTCCTTCTCTCGACGAGGCCTGCTATCCGTGTCGCGCCGATGTTCACGTCGAGACCGTCGAAACGCTGGATGAAGGGCGTGATCGTCGCCTTCGTCGTGAGTTGCGCCGGGGTTTGCAGGTCGGGTCCTGCGACCGCTGGGCCGACCAGCCATCGCGAAAGGCCCGAGGCATCTTCCGACATGACCGAAACCGTGCCCTCAAATGCCGGAACTTCATTGAAGGTCATGTCGCCGCTTGCCTGCAACCGGGTTCGGCCCGGCAAGATGACGTCAAGCCGCGTTACTTTTGTGCCGAAGGGGCGAGGCTCCATATCCAGGTGCAGGTCCTGGAGCATGGCGTCTTTCAACGCGATCACAGGCAGACGCAACGTAACCCGGCCCGGCATCTGCGGGAACGGAATCATCGCCAGCTTTGCCACGAGATGTTCGAGTTGCCGCAGCGCCGTTTCCTGCAATGGATCTTCCGGACCGGCGCGGTCATTCCATCTCCCCAGGCGCTTCAGGTCAATCTGCTGGCCTTCGGCGGTCAGCACGAAAGCTGGCTGTGCACCGAGATCGAGCTTCGCCCGCCCGGTGACGGCGTAAGGCAGAGGTCTGCCCTTGGTCTCCAGCCGGTAGCTTGGAATGAGCAACTGTTCGCCGGTAACTTCGAATGCACCCTTCACATGCCAGGAAGACCAGTCTGACGCTTCCGATATTGCGCCCTGGCTGTTGCTGCTTGCCGACACGATGCTGAAATTGCCCCGATAGGCCAGCCTGGCTTCCTCGTGCACGAGGTGTCCATCAAGCTGCACGTCAACGGGATGCGACTGCGGCCGGAACCGGACACGAAGGGGGATGTCTTCCCGCGGTTGGTTGGCACGACCGCTCAGAAAACTGAAGCTCCCTTCGCGGCCTTCAAACAGGCCGCGCCCCTCTCCACGCCAGGGGCCCTGCATAGATGCAGCCGCGACGACCGCCGAGATATCGCGCGCGCTCCGCACCTGACCGGAGCGAGCGTCAATGAGATGCATCTCGCCGTTTTCCACGTGGATGTCCTCGATGACGATCTGTCCCGTCCTGCCGGCAAAGGACGGTGTCTGCCCCAAGTTCCGGATGCCTGTCCCGTCGATGGGAAGGAAAAGCTTCGGCCGGTTAAGCCGCAGGTCGAAGATACGGGCTTCTCCGGAAAGCAGCGGGCCAATTTCCATGCGCATGGAAAGCTGTGACACCTCCAGACGCAGGTTGCGTGGCGTATCCGCCCCCACGCGAACCTCGGCAAGTTTCAGGGAAGGGAATGGCAGAAGCTGAAAGTCAATGGCGCCGCGGATCGTGACGGGAGACTGCATCAGACCAGAAATCTGCTTTTCCAGCACGTTTCGGACGACCGACCGGTCAACAAGATAGGGCGCTAGCAACGCCGCGATCAGCAGCACGACGAAGAGGCCACTTCCAATCAGAAGCACGCGACCCAGCATCCTTTGCCTCCGTTCCTGCCTTCTGCCCCGGATCGTGCCCTGGGCTTGGTTACGGAAAACAGTTTCCGGATTCCGCCGATCTCACCGCGGCAAGTGTGCTTTGCGTCCATGACGACACGTCCCTCATCGCATGTCCTCTCAGGAGCCGCCGAGCAGGAAGAAGGCGAAGCCCACGTCAACCTCCAGCTTCTCGTCCTGGATCGATTGCAGCAGCTTGGGAAAGAGGCTTTGTCCGCTGGACGGTTCGCGCAAGGCGCCACCCCGGATCGGCTTGTCACTCGACAAGACAAGCATAACCTGTGCCAGAGGCTGACGACCTGCGAGTTCAACCAGCTTGATGCTGAATCTGCCGATCTGCTGGTCGCGCTTGAGGAACTGGTCAATCTGGTAGACATAACCGTCGTTGTCGATCAGGTAGAGAAGCGTGTGTGCCTTCTGAAGCCCCTCGATCGAACCCGACAGGGACTGTCCGCTTTTCACACGGTCGCTGTTCAGCGTAATCTTGACCGTGGGATGGCGCCCCTTGAACTGTTGATTGAGGAAATTGGCCACGCTGCACTGGCTCGGCTGGATCGATCGGACCTCGATGTTCGGCTCGAAACCGAATCGACCCTTGAAATCAGCCTCCAGGCGGATGAAGGCGTCGACGCTTTGGGACATGCCTTCGATGCTCATCATGTCCGCGGCAGCAGCGACGGGCCGGGCGAAGAAGCAGTCGCCTCCTGCGAAATTCTGCAACCAGTCCAGCCTTTCGCTGACCTGCCCCATTGATGTGATCGGTGCGGCCGGCACGGCCATGGCCACCGGCGCCTGCCCCTGTGGCGGCTCTTGAGCCGGCTGAGTTTGAGGCTCCGGCGGTCGTTGTGGTTGCCCGCCCAAATCCGGCGGAGACGCCGGGATGACAGAGCCCGGCGTTTCGCGCGCCAGTTCCGTCTGCCTCGGGCGAGCGGCGTCCGGGGCAGCGGCCGGCTTCAAAACGGGGGGCGCGCCCATTCCCGGCGTCTCTTCCGGGGGTGGCGGAGAAAGGACCCCGGAAAGATAGATGGCAACGCCTCCTGCGATGACAACAGAGGCCGCGATCGCCGGCAGGAACCGGAGCTTTCTGGCCTTCTGCCGGTCCTTGGACCTGCCTTTTTCCTGGCCTTGGGCGTGGCTGCCGTTGTCCGACTCGACGGCAGGCTTCTGGACCGTCACCTCCGACAGCGGATCGGCTATATTGTCCTCCTGGCGGAGGTCTGGATTTGCGCCGTTCTCGGGCTCGGCTATGCTCTCCTGATGGGGAGGAGCCGGCGAAGAAGGCGGTGTCGCATGATCGCCGAATGCCTGCGCGGATCCGGCTTGTGCCGAGGCTGTCCCGTCCGTCACTCCGGAGGCGGGGGCAACCAGAATGGTTCTCTCCGGTTCCGAAGACGGAGGCCGCGACATGTGCTGACTTCCTGGCAAGCCTGGGGGCGCGAGACCGCCAGACGGCTGTTCCCGGTGATCGGCATCGCCTGGCATTGCAGGTGCCGGATATTGTGCAAGCCTGGTCACAGGGGGGAGGGAAGTCCGCGTTTTCCTCGTGTCCGGAGCAAGCCATTCGGCAATGTCCGCCATCGTTACTGTGCGGTTTGCGGGGTCCGGCTGCAGCATCAATTCGAGGATGGGACGGATTTCCATGTCGATGTCTGACAGATCCGGAACAGAGCGGCGCTTCTCGATCACCTGGAATTGCGTCCCGCTCATGTCAATCGGCCGACCGCGCAGCGCGTTGACCGTCAGAAGACCTAGGCTGTAGACGTCCGACACCTCCGTGACATCACCGTTGAAGAGCCCAAGTTGCTCTGGCGATACGAAGTTGTATTTGCCGGCGAACTGGCCGCCCAGAAGCGTCCCCGTGCCGACATTGTTTGCCCTGGCGATGCCGAAATCGATGATCTTGGCCCCAGTCACCTTGCCGCCGGACAGGATCACATTGTCTGGAGAAATGTCGCGATGGATCACGCCTGCCCGGTGGGCGGCGTCCAGCCCCGAAGCCAGACGCGAGACGAGCAGCTTCGTTTCCTCCAGTGACAGGGCCTTGTTGTCGATCGCATCCGACAAAGATGTTCCATCAACAAATTCCATGACAAGATAAGGCCTCTCGATGACCGGATCGACCGAGAAGACGCCGTATCTGACGATCGCCGGGTGGTGCAGGCTGTTGAGAACCTTGGCTTCCTTGAAGAACAGGTTGATGATCGTCTGGTCCTTGGCGAGTTCGCGCAGCACGACCTTGATTGCAACCGGATCACCCGTGGTAATGTTGTGACCTCGGTAGACTTCGCCCATGCCGCCAGCGGCCAGCTTCTCGTCGATGGCGAACATGCCGTTGAGTGTCGTTCCCGGCCCCACGCTCGGCGAATTGATGTGCGTCGTTTCGCGATTCATCATCCTGCTCCGCCGACGGTTTGTGGTCTTGCAATGGGACCGTTGACCGGAATGGTCGCCGATGCGGAGAAGAACTGCACGATATTGACCGTGACATTGTCGGTGCCGCCGCGTGAGAGCGCGAGATTGACAAGATCATGGCAGATATCGGAAGCGCGACGGCCGGTCATCAGCTTGCCGATTTCGAGATCGCTCAAATGATTGGTCAGCCCGTCCGTGCACAACAGAAATGCGTCGCCTGCACGGATTTCTCCGTCGACATAGTCCATGTGCAACTGTTCCGCTACGCCGACCGCCTGAGTGATCGCATTCCTGCGCGGATAGCTGGCCGCTTCCTCTGCGGTCAGAAGCCCCTGGTCCAGCAATTCCTGAACCTCTGTGTGATCGCGGGAAATCTGTGTGAGACTGTCGTTGCGCAGCAGATAGGCCCGGCTGTCGCCGCACCAGTAGCAGCGGAAAAGGGAGCCAAAGCAGAGAAGGCCCACAAAGGTGGAGCCGACGACAAGATTACCCTGCCGCTGCGCGTACTGGAATATCTCGGCGTTGGCATGCTGCAGGACCGCACGAAACGCGGCTTCGAGGTCTGCCGGCGTCGCGGCGCTCTCGACCTGCTGCAGATGGCGCACAATCGTTTCGCTGGCAAAATCGCCGGCATGGTGCCCCCCCATGCCATCGGCCACCGCCCAGATACCGATCGCCGGAGCCGCGAAGCTTCGATCTTCGTTCAACTGACGCACGCATCCTACGTGTGACAGGCTGTGTGCGTCGTGGCGAAACATCATTTGGCTGCCGGGAGTCGGTTCGTTCATCATGGGCGATCTTTCTTCGGGAAGCCTTGGTGATACGGTTTTATGCTGTGCTTTACGGAACCGGCGGGTCGTCAAGTGTCGCTTCGGAAGAGCCCAGCATGGAAACATAGAAACAGGGGGCGGGCATTCCGACGAAGCAAACCAGTTGACCGGGCACCAGATGGCTGCCTTTCGTCCACCACAGGGTGAGGCTTTCTTCCTCTTCCGCGAAGCGGAGCTCTTCCAGGTGCGCGATGGCGGATTGTTCCGTCGGTTCGGCCGACACGATGCGCCAGCCTCCCGCGATTGTCTCCAATCGCTGCGTCCCCCGCGGCCTTTCCAGATCCGTCAGGCCTTCCAGGAGGGTGGAGGGATCTGCCGTCGGCGCGTCGTCCAGAGCGGAGAGCAGGCGGTGGTGCACGTCATCCACCCACTCCGCCGCAACATCCCGAAACGGTGCGAGTTGAGCGCCATCGCCAGCCCAGGCAATGATGGAAAGTGGAAAGTAACGTCCGATCCCGTCAACCGACGGCATCATGGCGCCGACGCAGTCCGTGCCGATCACCTTGGCGCCGATGCGGAAATTCCAGATCGGATGAACGAGATAGTGATCCCGCCATGCGGGTCCCAGTTGCTGGCTGCTGACAACAATGGCAGCCTGCAGCCAGTCTTCCATGGTGGTGATCACCGTTTTCGGCAGATTGAGAGACAGGAAGTCCCGCTTGCCGGGATATTTGCCGAACAGGCCGACCGGCATCACGCTGTCTCCCATGCGAGGTACGAAGCTGCTGCCTTGATCATCATCTCCCTGTCCTCAGAAGCCCGCCGGGCACTTGAAATCCGCAAGTGCCGGCAAAAGGAAGGGGTTGCTCGTCGCGCCAAGTTCGATGCGATACGAGACCTCTCGTCCGCCGATGACGAAGCGAGCCGCCATAGCCTCGGCGCTGCCGGATATGCTGCCCATCGCCAGAAGCCGCATCAACGCCCAGGGCCCGTTCGCCGCGATATGAGAGGAACGCCCGGGCAATTCCGGGAAGATCGAGATGCTTGCGGATCCGGCTCCCGTGCCTGGCCAGGTCAAGCTGACCGGAGCATTGCCAACCTGTTGCGACTGAATCACGTTGCCGTTGAGCTCGAAGAGGGCGAAGTCCGCATTTCCGGACAGGGTCTGTGGCTTCACCACCATCTGGAGCGACAGCATGGGCGCGCCCGAGGGGAAAAAGGCATCGCGGATCTGCGCGGCGCGTTGGAATTCTCTCAGGGTGGCCCGCGAAAGCTCCTGTCCAAGCCGGTCCCCTTGGTTCCAGTCCCAGTTCGGCTTGCTGACATCGACCAGTGGAGAAAGCCTTTCGCTGAAGAATCTGTCGATGGCCCCGTTCGGAGCAAACAGCTTGGTGAATTCCGCAATCGGCACGTCCCTGTCGCTGGTCGGCGAAAACGGATAGCGGTTGGCCGTGATTTCCTGGCACGCCCGCGTGACGCGAACATTAAGTTCCTGATTCAGCTGTGCGATCGTTGACCCGGCAGCATCTCCCTCGAAATCGCTTACGGCACTCTGCATCATCTTGGCGAGTGTCGGCGGCAGCCGCGATACGTTCGACTTGAGGCTGGCGATCTGGACCTGAAGATTCGCGGTTGCCCGCTGCGTCTGCGAAGGCGTCAGGGCGAGAATAAGGCTTTGGCTGATGTCGTTCAGATTGGCGATCAGTGTGTCGAGTGATCGTCTCCCGGGCTCTCCTTCCACCAACTGGTGGTAGGCGCGGAAATAGGCCTGGATGTTTGAGCCCGGTGCGGCTGTGGCGCTTTGCGGCGTACCCGGCCGGTTCTGTGATTTGCTGAGCGCGATGTCGATGCCGATGCGCGACCAGCCGCTTGTCCGGCTTTGAATTCGCTGGATAACGGCGTTTCGGACCATTTCCGCGGTGCCCGGTGCCGACGGATCCTCCTTGACCGGCGCGGAGCGTTCCTCGGTCAGACGCGTTTCCTCGCTGATTGATTCGAACACGCCGCGAATGGGTGAGGAGGCGCCGGCGGCAGCTTGGATGGCGACATATTCCGGCTTGTCCGCGGACATTCGCTTCAGTCGCACCCGACCGAGAGTGCTTTCCCAGGCCGCAATGAACTCGCGCCGGTATCGCTCCAGCAGTTCCGGACCGAGGCGTGAAATCTGCGCATCGAGCGTCGACTGCTGGTTTGATGTGCCAAGAACCCACTGTTCGGCCTGCAGTTTCTCCGCCACGGTGCCGAGTTGGTCCAGAAAGAACTGATGAAAGCCTGCGTAAGTGAAGAAGCCGGAGACTTCCAGCGTGTCGATGGGTGATCCGTCCACGGTTTCGAAGACCAGCGCCGAATCCGGACCGCCCCGCGCAACGAGGCTCCAGGCCTCCAGTTGTTGCGCCTGTGCCGCTCCCCTGATCAAGGTATAAGCGCGGTCAGCAAGGCTCAGACGTGCCAGTGTCTGCTGTGCGGCGCTGACAAGGGAACCGTTGAGCGCGATTTCCGGATTGTGCACATCGTCCAGCGCGAGCATCGCCAGAAGATGCTGCTCCAATTCGTCCCGGCCTGCCTTGTTTCCGGCTCCCGGATAGAGGTTGTTCGCCCAATCCTCCTGCATCCAGTCGACGATAAGGTCGTTGTCCGGTTTCGGTGCCTTGCCCCCCAGCATCAGATAGACCTTGAGCGCCTCGTAGACGAACATCGGATCATTGATGTTGGCCTCGATCTGCTGCTCGACACGCAGAACAAGCCGCGACCGGAATGTGCGCTCAAGGGCCTGGCGATAGGCTTCCTCGCTTGCCGACCGGAGGCGATCCGTCTGGCCCAGTCCGAATCCAGCAAAGCGCCCCGCCAACGCATTGCCGTTGGCGTATCCCGTCTCCATGTTGCGCAACTTGTGAAGAAGATCGAGGACGGTGTGAAGATCGGTATCGGACACCGGCTCGGCATTGAGGGCCGGGCCGCCGATGGTCCTGTATTCGGCGATGGCAGCGTTGGTTGCGGTAATGAGCTGGCGGTTTGTCGCATAAGCCCAGATCCAGGCGATGGACAGCGTCACCGTTGCCAGCAACATGGCTGCAATACCCGCATAGCGGATGGAAGCCGCCCGTCGAACGGCCGACATGTCCCGCGATACCCAGCCGGCTTCCTGGAAGACGACCTTGGTCAACAGATCGTGGAGGAAATAGCTTTTCCCCCGACCGGACATCATCGCGGCGGTCTGCGTGCCGAAGTTGGTTTCCATCTTTCCCAGCATCTGGTCGATTGGGGTGCCCTGCTGAGTTCCCGAGGAGAAATAGAAGCCGCGAAGCTGGGCGTTGGAATGATAGCGGGTTGGCTCGAAGATTGCGCCGAGGAACTGCACGATCGGATCTCGAAGGGCCGCGATCTGCGCCGGAAAACCGAAGACCGAGATGCGGGCCATCGGATCCGGTTCGGCCTGCAGCCGGTCGGCGGTTTCTTCCGTGAGCCGCATCACCAGATCGTCGATTTCCGAGGGGACATGTTCAAGAAAGTTCTTTTTCCGGTCATCGCTCTGGAAGGTGGCGCCCCAGACCTGCCGGCGCCTGTCTTCGGTGAAGGCGCTGAAAAACTCGTTGAAGCCCGCGATCAGGTCGGCCTTCGTAAAGAGGGCGTAGACTGGAAAGTCGACCTTCAGCTCCTGATGAAGCTCCAGCAGACGCTTGCGGATCGCGACAGCATGGGCATTCAGTTCCTCCGCGCTCAGCGTCATGATATCTTCGAGGCTTATGGCAATGATGACGCCGTTCAGTGGCTGCTTCGGGCGCTGCGTCTTCAGGAGGGACAGAAACGACAGCCAGCTCTTGCGGTCCGACTTCTCGTCGGAATCCTGCGTCGTGTAACGGCCTGCCGTATCGATAAGCACGGCTTCCTCGGCAAACCACCAGTCGCAATACCGCGTCCCTCCGACGCCGGCGATGGAGGCATGCTGGCCATGCGCAGCAAGAGGAAATTTCAGACCGGAATTGACGAGTGCCGTTGTCTTGCCCGTGCCTGGCGGGCCAATGATGACATACCATGGCAGGTCATACAGGAAGTTCCGGGTCGACGAGGCCTTGCGCAATGTCGCAAGCGCGTCATTCATGCGTTCCGCGAGCTGCTCGCTGTCGTCTGCAACCTTGTCCTCCACCGCGATGGCGGCTTCGAGTGCCGCCTGGGCCCGACGTCCTTGCCAATGACGATAAGCCAGGATGCCGATCATCAGCGCCCAGATCGTGATGATGAGGGCAAGCCGAAACCATGCGCTCTCGAAGGGCGCGATGCCTGCGAAGGCAATCAGCGGAAAGGCGAACCACACGACCAGGGTCAGCGCGACTGCCGCGCTCGCCGTGACGGCGTAGGTTGCCAGCTTGATGATCCTGTCACTCATGGTACTGCCTCTGCTGCAGAACCACCGCTGAGGGTTTCCTCGCGCGGTATCGCAAGGTCCACCCGCCTGTTCTGCGCCCGTCCTTCCGGATTGGCATTGGATGCGACCGGCTCGTCCTCACCTTTTCCGGACACCACGAGACGCGTGCTCTCCTTGATGTGGCGGACAAGCGTCGATGCCACGGCTTCGGCACGCTTGACGGAAAGGTCGAAGTTCGACTTGAAACGACTGGAAGGCTTCGGCTTCACGTTGTCGGTGTGTCCCACGATGCGAATATTGCCAGGCTCTCTATTCAGAGCCTCGGCGACGCGCTGTGCCAGCGCGTCGAACTCGGGTCGCACATCGGCGCTGCCGGAATCGAACAGAAGAAGATTGTTGATGCGGATGATGATCGATTCCCCGGCCGGTTCGACGCCGACGAGCCCCTGCTGAATTTCAGGTTCGAGAACGGCGCGGATGCGCTGCAACTGGCTCACGGTCTGCGGAGTCGGTGCGGGTTCCGGCAGGGGAGAAAATGCGGTGCGCGCCAGCACGACCGGGTCGCGCGGGTGGAGATGCACCAGCGTATCGGCAACCGCGTCGCCGTCGGCTGCGATGAAAAACCGCAGCAGCAGGTAAAGACCGGCAAGGAGACCGGCGAGCACGCTGCCGATCGACCACAGCGGAATGCCTTCCCCCAGCGTCTGGCGCCTGGTCTGAATGCCACGCCAGCGGGGCGACAGGTCGGCCGCCGCGCCACCCCTGACCGTCTTTAGCGTGTTGTAGACATCGCGGCGGACCCGCTGCAGTTCGATGTCTCCGCCCATCGCGCTGCGGTATTGGCCTTCGAACCCGAGCGAAAGGCAGGCGTGTATCAATTCCAGCAGGTTGAAATAGAGTGAGGGGTTGGCGTTCAACTGGCGGATCTTGTCGAAAAAGCCGGTGCCGGATGTGCGCACGCCGAAAAACTGTGCCAGCATGCTGTATTGGAGCCAGATGTGCTTTTCGGTGCCGGGAAGGTTCTGGACGATGTCGTCCGCAGTCGCGCAGAGCGCATATTTGGCAATCGTGGCCTGATCCTCCGGAACGCCGGCAGCGAGGATACTTTTCTCAAAGCCGCTGATCGAATGCGCGACATGCTGCATCAGCGGTACCGCATCCATTTCGATGATCATCTGCCGGAGTCGTCCGAGCAGGATAAGCAGGGGGGCGGCAGCCTGGACGATGGGATTGGATGCCTTGATGTCAGGGCTGCCTCGCGCGCCGAGAGCAGTGCCGAGAGGAATTTTGGCGCGTGGAACGGCAGAAGACTGTGTCTCCAGCCTCTCCGCTCCCGGAAAGACCGGTGAGACCCAGTCGCTGGCCTGGCCCTCGGACCGGTTTCCACCGGACCAGCCGGAGCTCGGGGCGCCCCAGGCGGACGCCGCGCCCATCGGCTGGTGCTGGCCGCTGGACTCTGGCCGGTTGGGCATGCCGCCAACCCCGGCACCTTGCGAGGAAGGCAGTCCACCCGGCCTTGGCCGGATGACCGTTCTGCCGCGGCTGTCAGATGGGTCGTCGGATTGGCTCATGGTCACTCATCCGTGATTGCCCACAGGTCCAGTTGAAGATCCGGCCAGTTGCCCGCAAAGTGCATGGCGATGCCGCTTGCGCTGCTGAATTCGGGCCAGAGCGGCGAAGTCTTGTCTAGGTAGAAGTAGACGTGATCGGTAATCGCCCTGATCTGCCGGGGCGGAGTCGGCATGTGAACCACGCTGATGCCCGGCAGATGCGTCTGGACGATGTCGCGCATGCGTGTGTTGGGACCGACCTTGCACAAATCCGGAAAGCTTGCCTGGATCTGCGTGAGAGGCATGGCAGCCGACACCTCAACGACGAAGCGGGCGGTGCGAAACAGGTTGCGATCGCTGACATTGGCAAGGAAGGCGTTCGGTCTGACCTGGGTCAGATTGAGTCTGGTCGCCCTGCCGATATCGAGGCTGAGAAGCCGCTGCACTGTTGCAAGAACAGGTTCGAAGACATCCTGCAACTGATCATGGTCGTATCGGGGGAAATCCGGAGCCATTCGGTTTCCCGTGAAAGTCGACAACTCGCCCGCCAGGCGAACAAGGTCCACATATAGGCGTTCCGGATGCAGGTACTTCGAGGCACGATAATGCCTCATGACATTGATCTGGCCATTCAGCAGCTGCAGCATGAAATAGTCATAGGCTTGGAGGCCACCACCGGAACTCGGGTCCGTTGCATAGCGTGAAAGGGCCTCCAGTCGTGTCTGTATCCACCCGATCAACCGGTCCAGCCATCCCAGCGCCACGGGATGTGCATGGCATGACAGAACCGGCGGCACCACGCGTTCATCGAGAATGATGGTCTTGTCTCGAACTTCGACTATCCGGCCGATCATCAAGTTGTTATAGCCCGGTCGTGGCGTCTCGCGAATGACCAGTTCGATGCGTGGATGGGCGATTTCGATGTCCTGATCAACCTGCATGCCGGATGTGGAATCGACAAATGTCTCCAGATCGATCACGTAACGGCTCGCGCTCGTTCCCGATGCCGCGTCGACCTCCCGGCTATTGGGGGATGCAACAGGCATGGTCATCCATATCGCCTTTCTTTCGCATCCTTCGGGTACATCGACGGGACCAGGCAAAGGGCTCGATCCCGGCATGTCGAAAGGCACGCCATCCGGAAAGATCCCGGCCGCTCGACGAAGCCCGAACTTGTTCTGCTGTGCGAGGTCGCGGTCGATCTCTACGTCCATGAAACCCCACGGGTAGGGCGTGACATACCCCACCCTGGCCTCAAGAAGTTTCTCAATATAGCGATCATGTTGCTGCAGGTGGTGCTGGTGAAGAAAGAGCCCCTCCGACCAGACGACCTTGCTATACCATGACATCAGCACACCCCGGTTTCCGTTCTCCGTATATAAATCTCAGTTTCGGCACAGATTCAATCTTGATGAACTTCTTCCGTCGTATTCCTGAGTCTTAAATTCCGTAAGTTTAAAATAACATAATATATTTCAAATAATGATTTGGTTGTTATGGTTGAGGATTGGCCGATCGTCGGGCGGCGATTTCGCGAGATCGTCGACGCTTCCACGAATTTCTCCGTGTTTCGTTAGCAGGGTGATGCGTGCAAGCAACAAGCGAGGCTCCCTCCCTTTTCCCGAGATTGAGTCAGGAAATAGCCAGCGGAATCAATTCATTGTTCCATTTCGGCGCGTTTTTTTCGATTTATGGTGAAAACAATCTGTGTCTGCGTATATTGTTGATTTTCATGGATAAAAAATATCAGTTTCGTGATTTTTTTGATTGTATGTTTTGATTTTGTTCGGATGTGTGGAATTTTGTCTCCGAGTAATATAAAACGTAGTCGGATGTCTTATTGTGTAGGCGCCGAATTATCACGGGGGCGATATAATGGCGTATATATTTCCACGCGGAATGCATTCCAGCTTCCGGATGTACATCAGGTCCGGGACGTGTCTGTTTCCTGCGTCTGCAATTATTGCAATTCCATGTTTCGTTCTTTCTCCTGATATTGCCTGGTCGCAGTCCACCTGGACCGGCGCGATCAACAACGAATTTTCCGACGGCGGCAACTGGGATACGTCACCCACGCCTCCAGGCGCCGGAGATGCTGCCACCGTCAATGCCGGGACGCCCAATGTAACCAATGCCTATACTGTGGATACACTTGATGTTGGCTCTCCTGGCGTAGTGACCGTTACTGCGACGGGGGAACTCACGGTGACCACCGCCGTTAGCCTGAATGGAGGTTCGCTGACGGTTGACAGCGGGGGCAGTCTGACGTCAGGAACTGTCAATGTTGACGACGCTGCGTCCCAGCTTTCCAATTCCGGCACTGTTACCGGAGCAATTACGGTCAATGCGGGCACCTTCACAAATGCGACGGGCGCCACTGCGGGTGCGGTGACGAATGCGGGGAGCAGCACGAATGCCGGCACGATCGCATCGCTGAGCAACACGGCCGGTACCTTCGACAACTCGGGTACGATCAGCGGCACGGCGACGGTTTCTGGCGGCACGGTGACGAATACCGGCACGGTGAGTGGCGCCTCGACGGTTCAGAACGGCGGCACGCTGACGAACGACACGGGTGGCACGCTGGCCGACGTTTCGGTTGCCAGCGGCGGCACCTATACGAACGCGACGGGTTCCAATGCTGACGCGGTGACGAATGCGGGCACCAGCACCAATGCTGGCACGATCGCATCGCTGAGCAACACGGCCGGGACCTTCGGCAACTCGGGTACGATCAGCGGCACGGCGACGGTTTCTGGCGGCACGGTGACGAATACCGGCACGGTGAGTGGGGCCTCGACGGTTCAGAACGGCGGCACGCTGACGAACGACACCGGCGGCACGCTGGCCGACGTTTCGGTTGCCAGCGGCGGCACCTATACGAATGCGACAGGTTCCACTGCGGGTGCGGTGACGAATGCGGGGAGCAGCACGAATGCTGGCACGATCGCATCGCTGAGCAACACGGCCGGGACCTTCGGCAACTCGGGTACGATCAGCGGCACGGCGACGGTTTCTGGCGGCACGGTGACGAACACCGGCACGGTGAGTGGGGCCTCGACGGTTCAGAACGGTGGCACGCTGACGAACGACACCGGCGGCACGCTGGCCGACGTTTCGGTTGCCAGCGGCGGCACCTATACGAACGCGACAGGTTCCACTGCGGGTGCGGTGACGAATGCGGGGAGCAGCACGAATGCCGGCACGATCGCATCGCTGAGCAACACGGCCGGGACCTTCGGCAACTCGGGTGCGATCAGCGGCACGGCGACGGTTTCTGGCGGCACGGTGACGAACACCGGCACGGTGAGCGGTGCCTCGACGGTTCAGAACGGCGGCATTCTGAACGATAACGGTGGCAGTCTCCTTGGGGGCTTGTCCGTCCTGACCGGCGGTACGGCGAGTATCTCGGGCACGACCGTCTTCGGTCTGACGGATATCGAGGCCAGCGCCATCCTGAACGCGTCCGGAGCAAATACTCTCGGTACAAGTCTCACCTTGCGTGGAACCCTCGATCTGCAAAACGGCACCACTGGAGATTCCATCACCGTTTCAGGCCTGGATGTGGATGCGGGTACCTTGTACCTCGATACCAATCTGGACGAGGGAAATGTCACGGTTGACAGTATCACCGTGAACGGGAACATGTCCGGCACCTTCAATGTCAGCTTTACCGAAAGCGGGTTTGCGACATTGGCAACGCCTGGAGACACGCTTGTTATCGATGTCAGCGGTACGAATAGCTCCACTGCTGCATCGGTTTCGGGTTTGCCTACCGACGTGTTTATCCAGCATGATTTCGTCAAGAGCGGCCAGGACTGGGTTATCCGCACCTCTCTCAATCTTGCCCCGCTGAGTGGCGTGGTGGGGAGCCTTGCCACCACGCAGGCTGTCGTCGCGTCAACGATCAACCGACCGTCGAGCGCGTTCGTTTCTCCGCTGATTGGCGCTGAAGCAGACACTTGCCGCCCGGGAACCTACACACGCGGTGTCGGCGCCAACGTCACGGCGGAAGCCGAGACGACCAGCCCCGGTTCGGCCAGCGCCGTTTCCCGCGTCTCCGTATCATTCAAGGGTATTCAGCTTGGTGTCGACTACGGTTGCTTCAATATCGGCGGCAATGGCGGCTCCATAAACTTCGGCCTTCTGGCTGGTATCAACGATGGTAAGGCGAAACAGGATCAGACGATCGGGCAGGGACGGATCATCTCCAATTCGGACTTCCAGTCGCGATATGTCGGTGCCTATGCCACCTATTCACAAGGATCCTTCTTCGCGGACCTGAAGGCCGTCTATGATGCGACGACCTATGACATCGACGCACGGACGGTGGTGGGCGCAACAACGAGCCAGTTTGTCCAGGATGACGATCTGGACACCGACCGTTACACGGTGAGCGGGTCGATCGGCTACAGCTTCTCGGTTGATGAGCTTTCGATCATTCCGACACTGGGCCTGAGCTATTCCAACACCCGAACAGACACGACAAAAATTGCTTCGGGTATCGGCGGCGACATCCTGTTCGATGATACGGAGAGCATTATCGGCCTGGCATCTCTGACCTTCGCCAAGACGATCGTGCTTCCCGATGAAACCTCTGCTCTGCAACCCTTCGTGACCGGGACGGTCTACAATGAATTTGGCAAGAGCATAAAGGCGACCTATCAGCCGACGTCGGGTGCAGCAACGCCAACCTCGACGCAGAACGCGGGTACTTACGGAGAAATCAGCGTCGGCCTCAATTACTTCTCGATCATGGACGGTCCCTTGGGGCTTCGTCAGCTCAGCGCCTCGCTGCGTGGTGACATTCCCGTGGGCGAGCGCATTGAGGGAACCCAGATCGTTGGCAGCTTGCGCCTTCAGTTCTAGGAGGGAAGACCGAACATGAGAACAACAGCCTGCCTTGCAGTCGCGGCCGGCCTGAGCCTTGGGATGGATGTCGCGGTGACAGGCCTCGCCATTGCGCAGGACAGCAAGAATGTTCGCGCATCTTCGCCTGTGGCAGCCCAAACGTCCGAGCCAGCGCAGATGCCGGCCTGGATCGTGACCTGCAGCAATGCCAACCCGGCCGGCGAACTGCGTTGCCGCGCTCAACAGACGTTGAGCGTGACGCAGACGCGACAAAGGCTGGTTTCCGTATCCTTCGAACGCGGTGTTGGCGGGCGACTGCAAGGAAGAGTTGCGCTTCCGCACGGCGTGCAAATTCCGCCAGGCATCGATGTCTGGGTCGATGACGGGAAAAGGAGAACCATTCCTATTGTCAGTGCCGATGAGAATGGCAGCTATGCCGATCTTCCCGGTGATCAGGAGTTCATCAGCAGTCTGAAATCCGGATCGACACTCAGGATCAAGGCAAAGACCATCTCAAACGACGATCTTGTCATGGAGTTGACGTTGAGCAGTATATCATCGGCTTTGAAGCTGATCGAAAATGGCCAAAAAGGGTAGGTTTATCGTTTATTTTCCATTGGTTTCATGATTTAATGGCGTCAGGTAAAGACACGAGGTGATGATATGTACTTTAGATGTCTATCCATTGCGTTTTTCGCAAGTCTTGCAGTTGACTCCGTTGGATTTGCTCAATCGTCTTCGGGCGCGAATTATTCCCAGGATGAAGTGGTCAACTTTCTTGTTCAGCAGGTTGACCTCGGGTTGAGTCGGGCAATTTGTGTTGGTACCAAGGAGGAGTGCGCGGCATCGAAGCCTGCTGTGAAGGGTTTCGATATGATGCTTACTTTTGACCTTGATTCTGCCAATCTCAGTGATGAAGCGCGACGCAATCTCGATGTTATCGCCGCAGCGCTGCAGGATAGCCGGTTGCGTGCTGCGCGATTCAATGTCGAGGGGCACACAGACGCACGCGGGCGTGACGCTTACAACATGTCTCTGTCGGTGAGTCGTGCAAACGCCGTCATTGAGTATCTGATGCAGAAGAATGTTCCTCTTGACCGACTGCACGGCGTTGGCCTGGGTGAAAGTGCACCTCGCAATTCTGATCCGTTCAGTCCGGAAAACCGGCGGGTCGAGCTTAAGCTGAATGTAGAGTAGGGCCGGTGGGTGCCCGGATGGAGCTGTCGTCATTCCTTTTGCCAGTCTCGTCCGACTTCGCTTGCGGCCCGGATCTTGATGCGTCCGGCGATGCCGAGTACTTCAATTACGTGATCGCGGCAGAAAGCAGGCTTCCCGAGCGTTTCGTGGATCTTACGACAGGGAAAGTCTTTGATCGTTCTGTGATAGATCTGGAGCGCGAAGACGAGGAAATTGTCGCGCTTCTCGATCGCTCAAGGGATTTGCGTCTGGCGGTTTTGCGCGCACAGTTTCATGCCGTTGCGGGCACGCTTTCCGGGTTTACCGATTGTGTAGAGCTGATCGAGCGCCTGCTGGCAACTTTTTGGCTCGAGGTTCATCCGCAGCCTGACGGGGACGGAGGAAGTTTCAGAAGGCAGGTGCTTGAAGGTCTGAATGATCGTTCCAAAGTCCTGATGCCGCTGACCTACAGCGTGCTTCTCAAGGACAGGCGCGTTGGTTACGTGTCCCTGAGGACAGGGCAACTGGTGCAAAAGCCGGAAATGGCTTCGGCGGGAGAGACGGTGATTGAACCCCCGGCACTGAAGGAGGTGCTGTCTTCGTCAGAGCATCAGGCGAGCGTGATCGAGACCTTTCGATGCGTGGAGCGCTGCATTGGTCTCCTTGATGCCATTCGTAGCAGGTTCATCAACGAGGGAGATCTCGAGCACGTACCGGTCATGGCGCCCTTGGTCGCTGTGCTTGAGGCCATCGGCAAGATGCTGGCCGATCACGTTCCGGCCGGAACTGCATCTGATCAGTCAGGCACGGCGTCCATTGAAGATGATGTTCCCGCTGTTTCGGCGGAAGCTGCGGTGCCCAGCCTGCCCAAGGCGTCAATGTCCAGTGAGGCCTTCCCAATTGCCAGTCATCGGGAGGCAAAGGCGGCGCTTTCGGCATTGGAGGATTATTTCGCTGAAAATGAGCCTTCCTCCCCCGCCCTTATCCTTGTTCATCAGGCAAAACGACTGATTGGGCGTCCGTTGGTGGAGGCGCTTGCGGCACTGGCGCCGGCCCGCGTCGGTTCCGCCATGTTGCTGGTGGACGAGGCGGCCGGTTTTTCCTTCGATATGGAGCGAATGCAACAGCTGACGGTGCCTATAACGCACGAGGACGGAGGAATACTGAAGCGATTTTCAAGTGGAGATCCCGTCATAAGAAACCGGGAAAAGGCAATTGGTGCGATGATGGGAGTAGAAGTGTTTCTTCGTCAGCGGGAGCCGTCGAGTCCTGTTCCTCTTCTCCTTTCGAGGGCAAGATCTTTGATGGCGCATGATTTTTCGGAGATTCTCAGGGAAATGTTCAAAAATAAAAACTAGATAAAAACGGCGAAATTGCTGTTTGACTCCCGATTTGTATTTGAATTATTCTGAAGATGGAAACACAAGGGGGCTGGGATGAGTTCCGATAATGGCCAGAATTTCATCAAGAGAAACAGGCCGCCGAGGGTGCAAATTTCCTATCAGAATCCCGGAAATGCGCAGGAAGTCGTCAGCCTTCCGTTCGTGATGGGAGTTCTGTCGGATCTTTCGGGGAATGCCTCGCGTGTGGACAAGCCCGGCATGGAGGAGAGAAAATTCTCTCCTGTCGATATGGATAATTTCGATGACTATATGCGCAGCGTTGAGCCGGCGGTTTCGATGAATGTGTCGAACAGGATTGATCCGGAGGCTCGTGCGGAAAAATTTGGCGTTAGTCTGACGTTTCGCAAGATGTCTGATTTCGAGCCTGCAGCCATTGCTAGGCAGGTTCCGGAATTGCGGGTTTTGCTTGAGGCTCGCGAACAACTGAGCAATCTGCAGCGATACATGAACGGGCGTGTGGATGCGGAGGCGAAGCTACGGGAGTTGCTGTCGAGTCCGGACCTCATGAAGGCACTCAGCGAGCGTTCTTCCGATAATGGCATCGGGAGCGATGGCTCCGGCGACTCCGTTCGCTAAACGGTTAGGGAGTGGGAATCATGGTGCCCGAAATGGCCGGCGAACAACAAAAGGTTGCGCAGCAGCTGGAAGGGGTGGACGAGTTCGCGTCGCTCCTCAAGCAGAGTTTCAAACCGCGGACGGAACGGGCGGCGACGGAAGTCGACAACGCGATCACCACGCTTGCGAAGCAGGCGCTCGCGAACACTGAGGTGATCAGTGATGATGTCCTTGATACGATCAACGACATCATTGCTCGCCTGGACCAGCAGTTATCAGCCCAGGTCAATGAAATCATGCATGCACCGGAATTCCAGGCGGTCGAAAGTGCCTGGCGCGGGCTGCATTACCTGACGAGCAATTCGGAAACCGACAGTGGCCTGAAGATCAAGGTCATGAATGTGTCCAAAAGCGAATTGCTTGGTGAGTTCCGTCGTTATTCCGGCGCCAAATGGGACCAGAGCCCGTTCTTCAAGCAGGTCTACGAAGCCGAGTTCGGGCAGCTCGGCGGCCATCCGTATGGCGCTCTGGTCGGTGATTACTACTTTGATCACACGGCGCACAATGTCGCGCTGCTGCGTGATCTCGGCAAGGTGGCTGCCGCGGCGCATTGCCCCTTCATCGCCAGCGCCGAGCCCGGGCTTCTCAATCTCGATACGTGGTCTGATCTGGTCAATCCGAGAGATCTCGGGAAAATTTTCGAGGCCCCGGATTATGCTGCCTGGCGTTCCCTGCGGGATTCGGAGAATTCCCGCTATCTGGCCTTATGCCTGCCGCGCGTTCTGGCGCGGGAACCTTTCGGTGAAAAGTCCGTCAAGGTCGAGGAATTCGCCTTCGAGGAAGAAACGGACGGGCATGACGGAAACAAATATGCATGGATGAATGCCGCTTATGCCATGGCGGCGAACATCAACCGGGCATTCAAGGAATATGGCTGGACCGTTCGAATCCGCGGCGTTCAGTCCGGCGGCGAAGTGGCCAACCTCCCTCTTCATACATTTCCGACAGATGACGGCTCTGTCGACATGAAGTGCCCGACCGAGATCGCCATCAGCGATCGTCGCGAAGCGGAGCTGTCAAAGGCCGGGCTGATACCGCTGATTCATCGCAAAAACAGTGACAAAGCGGTGTTTATCGGTGCGCAGTCGCTGTATCGGCCCAAGAAAATGGACACGGACGAGGCGACTGCTTCGCAGAACCTGTCTGCGCGTCTTCCTTACATGTTCGCATGCTCGCGCTTCGCCCATTACCTGAAGTGCATGGTTCGCGACATGATCGGTGAAAACTATGATCGCAATCAGCTGCAAAGCCGTTTGCAGACGTGGATCATGCGCTATGTCGATGGCGACCCTACCAATTCAACGATTCTCGTGAAGGCACAAAAGCCGTTGGCGGGTGCCAAGGTGGACGTTTTTGAAGATCCCGAAAACCCGGGTTTCTACTCTGCGAACTTCTTTATCCAGCCGCATTTTCAGCTGGAGGGCATGAATATCGGCATGAGCCTCGTATCGAAGCTTCCTGCCAAGGAAAATTAGGCTGCATTCACCAATACGCGGATGGGGCGGCGTCGCCGCGCGACACGAAAGGAACATCGATGACCACCAACATGCATCTGAAGATCGATTCCATCAAAGGGGAATCCCGCAAGCAAGGTCATGAGGACCAGATCGAGATTGTCAGCTTTGCCTTCGGAATGAACCAGCAGGCGTCCGTGGGCCATGGTCATGGATCCGGCGCCGGGCGTGTCAGCGTTCGTGATCTGCATCTGACGAAATACATGTGCAAAGCAGACACCGCCCTGATGCAGCATTGCTGCAGCGGCAAGCACATTCCGGAGGTCACCCTCTTCTGTGAAAAAGCCGGCGGGGATACGACGGTCGAATACGTGAAGATCGTGCTGAAGCAGGTGCTGGTCACCAATCACACGATTGTCGGTGCGGTGGGAAGCGATCTGGTGACGGTCGATGTCGAACTGAACTTCGCCGAATATGTCCTCACCTATACCCAGCAGGACAAGGAGGGAACGGCGGGGGCGTCCATTCCGCAGGGGTGGAACATTTCGGAGAACCGCGCGGCGGCCTGAATTGAATGACCTCCTGGGCAGCGCCATTCTCGCCGTCCCACGACACTGAGCAGGAGAACGGGTTGAGGGTACTGCTTCATGGCCGATCACGTGCGTTATCGCGTGCCCTTATTGCACAGCTTTCGTGATGCGTTCGAGAAGAGCGACTCACGAAAGTCGCGTTCCATAGACGAGTCTGCGGAGCGCACGTTTTCGGAGCATGATGCCGTTCGGCGTCGCGGACTGACGGAGGGGCAGGTTCGCGACATGGTGATGCGAGATCTTGACGATCTTTTCAGCACCATCGACCTGCAGTCAGCCATTGATCTTGACGAGTTTTCCTATGCATCCAAGTCCGTGCTGAACTTCGGACTCTATGACATCATGCACCTCACCAGTGAGGATCCGCAACTGCCTGAGGTGGAGGCGAACATCATTGCCGCGGTTCTGGACTATGAACCGCGAATCCGGCGTGAAACCTTGCAGGTCGAGCGCGTTCAGGACGTTGATGAAGCGGCTCAGCGGCTTCGCCTCTCCATCTATGCGGAGATATCGAGCCGGCCGATGAATGTTCCGGTCGATTTTGTGGCTGAGGTTGACCTTAGTTCCGGCAAGGCGACAATTCGGCAAAGCGTGGGCCAGGCATGAACAGGGAGTTTCTTGAGTTCTATGATCGCGAACTCAAAATTCTCTATGAGCGCTCCAAGGAATTTGCCGAGGAGTTTCCCGGCATGGCGGAGCGATTGGGCTCTCTCACGGCGGAAGCCGGTGATCCTCTGATCTCCGGTCTGCTGGAAGGGGCTGCATTCCTTGCGGCACGGGTCCAGTTGAAGCTGAAGGCGGAGTTTTCGACCTTCACTTCGGAATTGATCGAGCAGCTTCTGCCGGGCTTCCTTGCGCCGACCCCCTCCTTTGCTCTGGTGCAGGTGCGTCCGGATTTCGGCAATCCCGTGCTGCTGGGGGGCGTTTCTGTTGCCGCGGGCCAGTATGTCGACACGACATTGATGGAAAAGGATCGCCGGGTCGCCTGCCGTTATCGCCTCGTCTCAGACATCACTGTCTGGCCCTACGACATCCAGCATGCGGATTACTTTGCGACGGCCGCTCCCATTCAGGCTCTCGGGATGGATTGCGGCCCGGAGGTTGCGGCTGGGCTGCGCCTTGAGATCTGCTTGTGCCTGAATCGCGACAAGCAGGGCAGCGGGCTAGGCAGGGTTTCCAGTGCCATCCCAGAGGCACTGACATTCTATCTTGCCGGGCCGATGACCGATGTGGTGCTTCTTTACGAACAGCTGTTTTCGAAGCTGCATCAGATCGGCATCCGATATCTCAACGCGCTGGGTGACCCATGCTATGTGCCCCTTGATCCCGACGATTTGCAGCCGGTCGGCTTTGCTGCGGGTGAATCGCTATTCGGTCATGACGACCGCGTCTTTGCAGGCTTCAATCATCTGCGCGAGTACTTTGCCTTTCCCGCCAAGTACCTGGGCTTTCGTGTCCGCGGGCTTGCCCCGATCCTCAAGCGGATCGGGACGGATCGCTTCGACCTGCTGTTTCAGTTCACCGCCGCGGTTCCCCGACTTGCATCCGTGACGAAGCGGGACTGGTTCGCGCTGTATGCCGCGCCGGTGACCAATCTCTTTGAAATGGAGTGCGCCCCAGTTTTGCTGCGGTCCCAGGATCATGAGCACGCGATCATTCCCGATCCCAGCCACAAACTGGAATACGAGGTCTATCGGGTGCTGCGGGTAAGCGCCCAGTATCCGAGGAGCAAGGAGAAGGTTCCGGTCTTCCCCTTGTATTCGGCTCCGACGGAGGGGACGCCATTTGCGCATGCGCTGCATTACTCGACACGGCGCCGCGAGCGACGAAGGACCGAAAAGGAACGCCGATCCGGGTCGCGCAGTCCCTATATCGGATCAGAGACCTTCATCTCGCTGCGGGAACCAAGGGGAGGAAGAAACGGCGAAAGTGCCCGCACCCTGTCCGTTCGTGCGCTGGTCACGAACCGTCATCTGACGGATCAGTTGCCGGTGCGTCGGGGTTCCCCCGATTTCTTTCTGGTCGAAGATGCATCCATTCACCTTGATTGCATTGCCGGGCCGACGCCGCCGCGCGAATCCCTGCTGATGGGCGACAAGCGTGGCAAGGGTGAAGAGCATTCCGGGGCCATTCTCTGGAAACTGATCAGTCTTCTGCAATTCAATCATCTGGGCTTGTCGCCGCGGCCAGACAGAGATCGGGCCAGTGCCCTTCAGGAACTGCTGATGGTTTTCGCCGATAGTGGCAATCCTTCGATCGAGCGCCAGATCCGCGGCATTCTCGATGTGGCCGTTCGACCGGTCGTGCGGAAGATCCGGCAGGGCGCCCGTTACGATGCTGCCCGTGGGCTGGAGATCGCGGTCACCCTGGATGAAAACGCTTTTGAAGGTCAGGGCCTGTTTCTCTTTGGCCTGGTGCTCAGCCGCTTTTTCACCGAATATGCGACACTCAACATCTTTGCCGAAACAGTCATTCTCTCCAGGCAGAGGGGGCTTATCAAGAGATGGCCCCCCCAGATCGGCCGGAGGGCGCTGTTATGAGCCTGCTTGACGATCTGAAGGCGCAACCGCACCGCTTCAATTTCTATCAGGTGCTGCGCCAGATGGAGCGGGAGACGCCGGGCAAGCCGCGTATTGGCGACAGTTCCACCCTTGCCGAGGAGGTTGTCGTTCCGGTTCAGGATCCTTATGTGGCCTTTCCCGCCGCAGATATCCTGGCTTTGTCGGAAACGGCATCGGGCACGCCCCGTCTGCATACACGTTTTCTGGGCATGTTTGGTCCCCAGGGGGCTCTTCCGCTGCACCTCACGGAGGAGGCCCATCAGTGGATGTCGCGAGACCCGGCTTTTGCTCGCTTCGTTGACATCCTGACGACCCGCTTTCTGCAGCTGTTCTACCGAGCCTGGGCGGACGCCCGTCCGATCGGCCAGTCCGAACGGCCCGATAAGGACCGATTTCTTGCCTTTCTGGCAAGCTTCGAAGGTATCGCAAGCCCGGCATTGCAGGAGATCGGAAGCCTGCCTGACGTGGCCAAGATTCCCTTCGCGGGACTGATCAACATCCAGGTGAAGACAGCCCGCGGTCTCGAGCAGTTTTTGCGCGGTCACTTCGGCGTTGAAGTTGAAGTGCATCAATGGATCGGCAATTGGCTGGCATTCGAGGAACAGGATGTCATGCGGCTCGGCACATCGCGTGCGGTGATCGGCGTCAACGCTTTCCTGGGGCGGCGGCTGCACAGTATCGCAGACAAGGTCCGTATCCGCATCCGCTGCCGAAACCGGAAGGATTACGAGAGCTTTCTTCCGGGGCAGCGCAATGCGCGCCATCTCGCGGAAGCGATCTTCTTTTTTTGTGGGTACCGTCAGGAGGTCGAAGTGGAACTGGGTATTCCCGCTGCGCTTGCTCCGCGCATCTGCCTCGGCCGGCAAGGACAGATTGGCTGGACGTCCTGGCTCCCGGTGCACCCGGGCAACCTGCCGGACGAGGATTACTTCGACGCTCGCCTGACACCGACCTTGTGATGCATGCGCCCGGCCGTGGCGGTACGCGGCACCAGGATGCGCGGCGGAGCGGATGCAGGAAGGATTTCAACCTCTCCAGGGCAGGGGCCCGGGAACCGGACAGGGACAAGCGGGGGCATCATGAGCGACATAAGTCTGGAGACTGTGACCGGCAAGCTTAACGCGCTGGGTTACGAGGCTTTCATCAAGGCATTGCGCCATGCCAAGTCGGCCGGAAACAGGAATCTCGAACTGGCGCACTGGCTGCTGCACATCATAGAACACGACGCTTCGGACGTTTCACGCATTCTCGATCACATGCATATCGATCGAGGGCGCGTTCTGACGGACCTTGCGGGCGAAGTCGCCCGTTTCCGCGCGAACCAGACAGACATGCCGAACATTGCACCACAGATTGTCGACATGCTCGATCGTGGCTGGCACTATGCCACCCTGCAGTTCGGCGAGCTTCAGATCAGGACAGGACATCTGCTCGTCGCAGGCTTGAAGGAACGCGACGTGCAGCGCGCCCTGGTCAGCCACTCGCCCCTGTTTGCCAAGCTTGATCCGGAACGGATTATCGCCGAATTCAACGCGTTCTGCGATGGTTCCGCCGAATGCGATGCACGTCCTATGGATGGATCGGGCGTCGGGACCGGCCCCGGCTCTGCCAGCGGTGAGGCGGGAGCCAGGGGAACGACGGCGCTTGCACGCTTCACGGTGGACATGACTGCTCAGGCTGCTTCGGGCAAGCTCGACCCGGTCGTGGGGCGCGATGAGGAAATCCGGCAGATCATCGATGTCCTGTCGCGCCGCCGTCAGAACAATCCCATCCTGACGGGCGAAGCCGGGGTCGGAAAGACAGCCGTCGTGGAAGGGTTTGCCCAACGGATCGTCGCGGGCGATGTTCCGCCGCTTCTGCGTCATGTGCAATTGCTGGCGCTTGATATCGGACTGATGCAGGCCGGCGCTTCGATGAAGGGCGAGTTCGAGCAGAGACTGCGGTCAGTGATCGACGAAGTCCAGTCGTCACCCACGCCGATCATTCTGTTCATCGATGAAGCGCATACATTGATCGGTGCTGGCGGTGCCCAGGGAACAGGCGATGCGGCAAACCTATTGAAGCCGGCGCTGGCGCGTGGAACGCTGCGGACCATCGGCGCGACGACCTGGTCGGAATACAGGCAGCACTTTGAAAAGGATCCGGCGCTGACCCGGCGCTTCCAGCCCGTTCAGGTGCAGGAGCCGACGGTGGAAAAGTGCTGCCACATGCTGCGAGGTATCCTCGGCTCGATGGAAAGACATCACGGAGTGCGCATTTCCAATGCGGCTCTGGTTGCGGCCGTGGAATTGTCCGTACGCTACATTCCTGCCCGCCAGCTTCCTGACAAGGCCGTCAGCCTGCTCGATACGGCCTGTGCCCGCGTTGCCATCAGCCAGACAGGTACGCCCGCGGCGATCGAGGATCTGCGGGTCGCCATTCAGGCCGCAGAGAAGGAACTCGCATCGCTGCAGGCGGATCAGGAGCTTGGCGAACAGGATCCCGCCCGTGTCAGCGAACTGGAGGGCTATATCGCAGACAGAAGCGACCTGCTGGCGGCCAAGCAGGCCGCCTATCTGCGGGAGAAGGCAATCGTTGATGACATTGTGGAGGCGCGCAAGGCGCGACAGATTTCCGATCCGCCCGGCAGTGCTTCCCGAAGCGAACAGGCAGACGGCACCACGGACGGCGCCGATTCTGGAATCTATGCTCTTGATGAACGGTTGAAGGCGCTTGCCGGTCAGCTCGATGCGCTTAATCCGGATGACCGGATGGTCTATCCGCACGTCGACGAACAAGCCGTGGCTGCGGTCGTGTCTGCCTGGACCGGCATTCCGGTCGGACGCATGGTCCGGGATGAGATCCAGTCGATTCTTGATCTGCCCGGCATGTTGGGAAAGCGGGTGATTGGCCAGAGCCATGGCATCGAGATGATCTCGAAGCGCATCGCCATCAACCGCGCCGGGCTGGACAATCCCGGCAAGCCGATCGGTGTCTTCATGCTCTGCGGTCCTTCCGGCGTCGGCAAGACGGAAACCGCTCTCGCGCTGGCCGAGGCCATCTACGGCGGCGAGCAGAATATCATCACCATCAATATGTCCGAGTTCCAGGAGGCCCATTCGGTTTCTCTGCTGAAGGGCGCCCCTCCCGGTTATGTGGGCTACGGTGAAGGCGGACGCCTGACCGAGGCCGTTCGGCGCAAACCCTACAGCGCCGTGCTTCTCGATGAGGTCGAGAAGGCGCATCCGGATGTCCACGAACTGTTCTTTCAGGTCTTCGACAAGGGGCGGATGGAAGACGGCTCCGGCCGAATGATCGACTTCAAGAACACGTTGATCATTCTGACCTCCAACGTCGGCACGGAAGCCATCATGGAGATGACGGACCATGGAAGGAAGGAGGTGGATGCCGATGTGCTTGCCCAGGCATTGCGGCCTTATCTGCTCTCCGTCTTCCCTCCGGCCCTGCTTGGTCGCATCGTGGTCATCCCCTATGTTCCCTTGTCCGACCAGATGATGGCGCAAATCGTCGGCCTGCAGCTGAAGCATGTGGCCAACCGGATTCGTGACAACTACTCCGCCCGCTTCGAGTACACCCCGGCGGCGGTCAGCCACATCGTTTCCCGGTGCAACGAGCCCGATTCGGGCGGCCGGATGATCGAGAACATCATCATGAACCGGATCCTGCCGGAACTTGCCCGGGAGCTTCTGCAAAGGATGATGGCAGGTTCCTCGCCCGGTCTTGTGTCGCTGGACGTCCAGCAGGAGGAATTCGTCTATAGCTTTGCGTGACCTGGGTGGTTGGTGTCCGGGAGGGGCAGGCAACTCGAGTGACGGTCCGGATCTCCTGCGCAGGCTGGTCTTTCCGGGTTGTTGTCTGGATTTGGCAACGTATTGCTGTTATGAATTGATATGCGCTAATCTTGCTGAAGAGCGAATATGTGTCGCCTGCGGAAACTGGCCTCGGTTCTATTCAGGATAATGTTGGCTTTTGCTGTTGTGTCGACACAGGCTGGGCTTCATTTTTCTCCTGCGTCCGCTGCGGTTGATCCGGCAGAGGGCAGGGTGGCCCTTGTCGTGGGCAATGCCAACTATCGCAATGTGCCGAAGCTGAAGAACTCCGTTCGTGATGCTGCTCTTGTTGCGAAGGCTCTGCGCGATGTGGGTTTTGACGTTGTCGAGAAGACGGATGTTTCCCGCCGGGGCTTCGAAGCTGCGGTCAAGGAGGCGATCGGCAAGGCGAAGGGAGCCAGCACAATCTTGTTCTACTTCGCCGGCCATGGCTTCCAGTTGAATGGCCGCAACTATCTGGTGCCCACCGATGCGGCCCTGAAGGACCGGAAGAAGATCACGCAAGAGACCATGTCTCTTGACGATCTTATCACGCAGCTTTCCGTCCGGGATCGCCAGACCATCGTCTTTCTCGATGCATGCCGGGACAATCCGATCCCGCAATCGGCTCGCGCCGAGCGTGGATCCGAAGGTCTGGCACAGATCGAGACAGGCAGCGGGCTTTTTGTCGCCTTTGCCACCCAGCCGGGCAATGTGACGGCGGACGGAAAGGGCGATAACAGCCCGTTCAGTCTGGCACTTGCTGCACAGATCCCTGAGGAAGGGCAGAGCATTTCGGACATGATGATCAATGTCCGCAACATGGTGGAGGAGAAGACCCTTCACCGGCAAACGCCCTGGGACCAGTCCTCGCTGCGATCGCAATTCTACTTCAAGCCGGCCCCCGAAGAGGAAAGCGCGGAATGGACGGAAGAGGAGCTCGCGGAGTTGCAGGCCTTCGCCAAGGCCAATCCCGCCTTTCTCGAAAAGTTCAAGAAGAGCTTTCGCGGGCTGAAGATCGTGGAGGGGGAGGAGGCCAGCGGGGCTGAGGTCGCTTCCTTGCGCATCGAACCGGCCGAGGCGGATGAGGCAGGACCAGCGCCTGGCAGCGATGCGCCGCAGGCGGCGGCGACTGAACCTCTGGCGTCGCAAGGGGTGGCTGTGGATGTCGTTGACCGTGCCGGCGAGCCAGCCCAACCTGAGGCGGTCCCTCCCGCACGGAATGGTCCTGCGTTATCGGAAGAGGCTCCTGTTCCTGTGCCGGAGGTCGCGACAGTTGTCCCGCCCCAACCCGAGCCCGCCCCTCCGGAGCCTACGCCTGCTCTTGAAAACGTGCCGGTCGAGAGGGCAAGGCCCGGCTTGCAGATCCTGGCCGCCACCGAGGCCGACGATGATCCGACCTCGGCGACCGGGCAGCCGCCAGGCTTTCCGGCCGAACAGACACTGCCTGTGACTGCCGAGCCTGCCGCGTCTGGCCATGAGCCGAATTCCCGAGTCGCCAATGAAACACCGCTGCCGGCAGCGGAGGGCGCGATTGTCGTCGCCCGAGTGGAGAGCGCCCCACCGACGACGAGCCCGGCGACATCCCCGGTGCCGGACAAACCGGCAGGCGGGATCGATCCGGTACCTGCGACGACTTCCGCCGCACCGACCGCCCCGGCTGCTGCCGATGTCGAACCGGCTGCACAGGTGATGGCAGATGGTCCGGCACGACTGCTGGTTCAGGGGGCGGATGACGATGAGAGGGCGCCTTCCGACGTCCCGTCCTCCGACAATGCAGGTGCTTCGGTGGGGGATGCGACGCCCGAACGGCAGGAACTGGCCGCTCTTCCTCCGGACAGGGGTGCTCCGGCGGTTCCTTTCTCCACGCCTGTTCCCCTGCCTTCCGTTGAAGATCCGGCAAAGTCTGCCGCGTCTCTTGAGGAGGGGCGAAGGGCCGAGCCTTCGATCGTCCCCGTCGAGCCCGCCTCTGCATCGCCTGAACCGGCGCAGACACCGGTGCCGCGGCAGGTCGATGCGGCTTCGGACTCTGGTGCAAATCCGATGCCGGATGCCTCCGGCGCCATCGCAGGCGAGGCCACGGCACCCGTTGCCCGGCCGCTTGAGGAGAGGCTCGATAATGTTGGTCCGGTTCCGGAGAACTCTGGGCCTGAGAGTGGCAGCATGGAGCTTGCTGCACTTGCACCGGACCGGCAGCCGGCAACGATATTGCTCGCGCCGCCGGCGCCAGATGCCGTGGACCTTCCACCCCCTGCACCGGCAATTCTGCCCGATCCGGAGCAACAGACGCGGATGGCGATGGCAGCGCAGAAGGAACTCAGCCGGCTCGGCTGCTATGTCGGTGGGGTCGACGGCAACTGGGGCTCCAGATCGGCTAAGGCATTGTTGCGGTATTACTCGCAAAAGAAGGCGCAGCCGGATGAACTTGAACCTACGGAAGGCCTGGTGGCAAGATTGCAGAGTGAACCGGTGGTGATTTGCAAATCCGCGCCCTCAAAGCCGAAACCGTCGGGCGGCGATGCCACGGCTGCCGGCAAGTCCGCGCCGGGCAAGAACGCGCGCTCCGGGACAGGCAATGCAACGGTGTCCGCCACGGCGGGAAAGCCGGCTCCTGCTCTTGAAAAGCTTAAGAAATTTAGTCTTCCGGGTGCGTACCGCTGATGCGGGAATGTTCCTGGAGATGCGGCATGCCGGGCTGTTCCAACGGTGTTGTTGTTCAAGATGCACAAGATTGATGACAGCTTCCGGCAAAGAAAGCAGACCGAAGCGCGTGCAAGGCGGCGGCGTCGATGGCGACGGCGCATGGCCATGGCTGTCGCGGGCCTAACGTTTGCCGGCGTCTGCCTCGCAGTATGGTTCTATCGTCAGACGTCCGTCCCGATGGCCCCCACCCCCAGTGACAACATTGCTGCGCCCGTGCCCACCCTCGCACCTTCCCTGATCGATCTGCCAGGCGATCCGCTGCGGATCGAACTTGCATCCAATGGTGGCCGATCGGTTATTGTCATACCGGAAGTGCCTGGGGAATTCAGGGATTCCGGTGTTACGGGTCCCATCAGCCTGCTTCACGAGACGATTCTGCCGACAAGTCAGCGGCTTATGGCCTCCATTCCCTCGACGCCGCAGGATTTTGCATTTTTCCAGGCTCAGCGAGCGGCGGCCATGGCGCCGTCCATGCCGCTGAACGGTGGCGATCCAGCCACACGCACCGCACCTGCCAACACCGCCGATAATCCTTCGCAGGCCCAGGAAACGCGAGGTGGTGGATGGAGCGACATCACCTCCGCCGGTCTTGAGGGGGCCGATGCCAGCTTTCGCAAGACCATGGTGGAAAACAACGTCTCCAGCATCAGTCTGATTGCCGAAACGCTGCGGAAGGTTTCCACGCAGGATGACATTCACCGGGTGGTAATGGCCACACCGGTGACGGCCTTCCTGAAAGGGAGTGGCCTGTCGGATGCAGACGCTCAGCAGCTCTCAGTGGGAATTCGGGCTGCTGCCGGTCTCGAAACCCTTCCGGCCGGTGCTATCGTAGCCATGCGTCACCTCGCAGGTGACCCTGCGCAGCCGTCACATCGTCTTGTGCAGCTTGCGATTTATCAGGCCGATTCCTTTCTTGCAGCCTTTGCCTTGGATGGAGCGGGGCAATTCGTCTCCGCTGCCGATCCCTGGCTGGCCCAGAATCTGTTGCGACTGCTGGACGACGCTTCGCCGCCCAGCCAGGAGAGACGATACCGGCTGCTGGATGGCATCTATTCCGTCGGCCTGCGCAACGGAATTTCCTCGGTCGTCATCGGTGAAGCCATCATGCATCTCGCGCGCGCGCATGATCTCGGCCGGTTCGCCTCAGTCGAGGACAGTCTGACGCTGCTCTATGCCGATGATGCCCGAGCGGGCGCAGGCGGGCAGAGTCGCGTGCTGTATGTCGGTGTGGACGGACCCGAGACTGCCATGCACTGCTTCGTGTTCCGGCCTGCGCATGCCGGTGACTTCAGTTGTCTTGGAGATGTCGGGGCGGGCAAGCACGGTGCCCTGAACGGCATGGTGACGCCGGTGGCGGGTGTGATGACCGCGACGTTCGGCCCGCGCCGTCACCCCATCCTTCACAAGGTGCTGATGCATGAGGGAGTTGACTGGGCGGCGCCGGTCGGAACGCCGGTTCGTGCGGCTTACGCGGGACGGGTTGTCGCGGTCGGCGACGCCGGCACGCTGGGCAATTACGTGAAGATCGAGCATGATCGCGACAGGGCGACCGGTTACGCGCATCTGAGCGGCTTTGCCCCTGGACTCACGGTCGGGCAGCAGGTCAAGGCAGGCGATCTGATCGGTTATGTGGGCACCTCCGGGCAATCGGCCGGGCCACATCTTCACTTCGAGCTTTATGCCGGCGGCAAGCCCATCGATCCGCTCCAGGACGCGATAGCCTTCGCGGACAAGGGAGATCAGGCGGTCGAGGCACTCGTCGACCAGATCGTTCGCGTCGAAAGCGCCGGGGATGCGACTGCCAAAAACCCGTTGTCCACGGCCCTTGGCCTCGGTCAGTTCATCGAGGCGACCTGGATGCGCATGATGACGACGCACCGTCCCGATCTGGCGCAGTCACTGGATCGCCAGCAGATTCTGGCGCTTCGGCTCGATCCGACTCTTTCACGCGAGATGGTGGCCAATCTGGCGCGCGAGAACAGGTCCTTTCTTGAGGCCGGGGGGCAACCGGCGACAGCCGGGCGCCTTTATCTTGCGCATTTTCTCGGTCCCGAGGGCGCCAGAGCGGTGCTATCCGCCCAAGACGAAGAGCCGCTTGAAACCCTGCTCGGCAACCAGGTCATCCAGGCAAACCCTTTCCTCACCGGCAAAAATGCCGCCTATGTCAAGAACTGGGCTGATCAGAAGATGATGCGGCGCGCCGTTTCCCCGGCCCGCGTCGAAGTCCCGGCATCACCGGAATTCGAGAACTATCGCACGGCAATCCTGACGCTCATCGCAGGCAACAGGCGTTGAATTCCGGTTGGCGCAAATGCCTGCAGTTCAGTGGTGGCCTCGACTACAGAGGCTCCGTTCACCGATGGGGGCCAAACGCGCATATTGTGGAGGGAGAATCCGGAGCATGCCCTGCGGTGTCGGCGGCAGATGTCCGGGACGGGCAAAGCACCGGATGCCACCGGAAGCCGGACACTCAAGCACGATACCGCCAGCCTGCCCGAACAGACGTGAAACCTGCTGTGCATTCAGCAGTGGAAGGAGCGCCGCCATCACTTTCGGATCGGCATGACGCAAGAAGGCCGGTTCGTAGAGTTGTCGAGGCGCCGGTACCGTTTCCTCTCCGTGGACATGGGCCGTATGATCGCAGTGATGGTGCGGGCCGGGTGCTATCGGGGCCCGTTTCAGATGGTCGTCACCGTCGTGCTGGACGCCTTCCGGCGTGTCCGTTGGAACTTCGACCAGGTTGAGCGAACGGACATGCCGGTACACGGCGTCCCCGCTTTGCTCTCCCTCATCGGGCCATGACCACCAGACAAGTGCGGGCCGTCCGTCGGCGAGTGCATGTAACTGTCTTGCAACAAGGCGGTCCCTGAGAGGCACAAGAAAAGGTCCGAGCGCCTGCAGATCCGGATCTGCCTCCTCCTGGTACAATGGGTTGAGGGGGAGGTTCAACCCCAGGAGGGATGACGGCAAGTCATCGAAATGCGCCCCGTCGATGACCGCAAACTTGCGTCCTTCCAGGGAATCAAGTGCCGAAAGGATTTGCTCCATCATGGATGCGGTCCTGTTTCGAGCGGCCGTGGCGATGGATCTAACGACCTTTGGTCGCCGGCGGCCAGGCTCCTTTTTGCTGAAGGTCTCTCACCTGTTGCGGCGAGAGGACGGTATCCAGCAGGTGAAGTTCGGAAAGCATTGCGCGAACCCGAACGAGGGCTTGGCCATAGCGGCCGTCGAGATCGACGCGGGATTTCTGAGACAGAAAGGCGAGCGTAAAGCCCTCATCATCGGCGACACTGGGATCTGCGCCGCGGATCAGGAAGTATTCGACCGTGCTCCAGTCGTCGATCAGGGCAGCTGCTAGAACGGGTGTCACGCCGAAGCCATCCCTGACCTCAAGACTCTCTCCGTTGTTGAGGAGCTTTTCGATCGCCGCCCGATCTTCGCTCAGAATGCTATCGAAAATCTCGGGTCTCGTGTTTGCTGCCGCAGCAGAACTCGGCATTATCCATTCAGTCACGTTCTTCATTCCTTTTTCCGTAGATCCGGCGCTCGATCGGAATTCATAGCCTGACAATGTCAACAATGAGAGTAGCAAGGCTATGCGCGTTCCTCGGTAGGATGATTTCATCTGACGGGCTCCTGCGCCAATTCAGCACTGACCCGCTCTGCTTCACGCGCAAGAGAATCCTGCATTTTGTCCATAGAGTGAAGGCGACGTTGCCGCCCAAGTTCACTTGCAGCAGAAAATCCAGGTGGAAGAAAAAGTGCAGGCACTTCATCCAGTGATCTTAGGCGCTGATAGCGAGCAATTTCCGCTTCAACTGTTCCATACGCACGCTCCACAAAATCCGGTATCCAGTTTTCTCGGTCGACATGCGCCGAAACCATCGCAGTTTCCTCGCTGGTCCACAATGGCGCGGCCGCGACGGGATGGCGCGTGCCATAGGCAGAGGGCGCAATCCCTGGATTATTGTCCTGAAACTGGCTGAGGGGATCTAATTCATGGAACCATGCATCCACAGGGGCAGATATTTTGCCGACTCGCGCCTGAGTGCTTGGATGCAAACCCGCGGCGTTAAAGGTTATCGCCGGTTCCCCGCTGGCGACCGCCGCCGCCGATGCAAGTCCCCCGCCGAGGGAGTGGCCGGTGAAACGCACATTTCCGGGTACACGATTGGAGACGCGCGTCGCAATGCGGGCTGCCTGGTTGTAGTAACGAGAATCAAAACCATTACCTTGAATCAGGTTATGCCACCAGTCCTCCAAAGTTGTCGTGCCTTTGAACGCGATCGTATAGCTTTCTTTCGCGGTCTCCGGGTCCGTATGAACAAAGACATCGGCGCGAAAGTCGGAATTGGGGAGGCGCGTTTCGTATGCGCCTGTTGCTGGTTTGTACAGCCCAAGGGCCTCCAGATCCTTCAGCGTTGCACGACGCGTATTGGGAGGAAGCGGCGCATCCTCTCCCTCATAGGCCGCGGCGGCAAGCATTGCCATGGCGCGTGCGTCGGCCAGTTGTGCGGCTCTCTGCTGCAGGGCCTGTCTTGACGCCGGTTCCGTTGCATCTGTCACTGTCTCGCTTTCTGCGAACGGTTCCCCCTTGATGAAGGCATATCCGGCGGCGGCGGCGGATTTCAGCGCCTCCCACGTCATCTTGAAGCCGGCCCCGCCGCCGCGCTCGCCAATCAGCACATTCATCTGGCCCATGATGATGACGCCGCCATGGGCGGTCCCGTCCCCCATCCGCGCCGCCATCAGATTGTTGAAGAAGACCGTCGGCGATCCCTGGATGATCGTATCGGGGGGACCAATGCACAGGGCCTTGTCGGTCACCCTCGCGGCCGGCAGATTGCCGATCAGAATATTGGTCGAGCACGCCGGAAGGATCGGCCCACCGATATGGGGCTTTGGTCCCGGATCAACCATTGGGCAGAGGTGATAATCCGAGAGACGTGCCGCTGGTTTGCCCATGTCCTGGCCTCGTTTTGGTTCCTGTTCTTCTGCCTATTTCTGGCTTGAGCGCGGATAACGCGTGGCATGGGGGCCGGCATAGGCCTTGGGGCGCTCCAGCTTTTTCCGGGACACCGGGCTGCCGCTGGAGGGGCTGCCTCCACAATTGACACGAACCATCGTGCCCTCGATCTGGATTCCCGCCGGCGTGATGGAGATGAAGTTGCCGCCCACCTTGAGGCAGATCGACAGGCCGGCCTCGATCACGATCTGTTTGCCTGCGTCGAGGAAATAGTTCGAAGCGATCTTGGTGTGCCCCTTGCCGCCGGCTTCGATGCGCATGTCGCCGCCGCTGCTCGCATGCATGGCGCCGCCCACCTCCAGGATCTGATCATCGGCAATCTGAACATGCTCGGCGCCGCCAATCTTGCTGTAATGGGAGGCGCCGATGGTCACGTGACGCTCCTTGTCCACCACTTCGCGATGGCTGCCGCTCACGGTCATGTCCTTGTCGCCGCCAATGCTCTGGGATGCAGATTTCGTGATGTTGACGTCGCGATTGCCGCCGATCTTCCAGGTTTCATTGTCGAGGACGATGGCATTCAGATATTTCTGCGCATGCAGGAAAACCTCTTCCTCGTCCCTCTCATCCTCGAAGCGGAATTCGTTGAAGCCCGTGCCCTTGTGGCTGTCCGACATGAGGGTCGACCGGGTCTTGAACTGCGGCAGCGTGTAGGGGGGCATGCTGTCACCGTTGTACACGCAGCCGGTGACCAACGGCCGGTCTGGATCTCCCTCCAGGAACTCGACGACAACCTCCATGCCGATGCGCGGAATGATCATGCCGCCCCAGCGCCGGGACGCCCAGGTCTGGGCGACGCGGCAACGCATCGACTGGTCGTTCTTGCGGTCCCAGTGGAAGCGCACCAGGATCCGGCCATATTCATCGCAGTCTATTTCCTCTCCGTCCGCGCCAACCACGAAAGCGGTCTGGGGACCATGGACAAGCGGCTTGCGGGTGATGGCCGCGGGGCGGAAGGGAATCTCGCTGGAGAGCAGTTCGTACTGCCCCTCATAGCTGTCCTCACCCGTCGCGGCGCCGCCCGAGCGATAGCTTTGCGACACGAATGTGTGCTGGCTGCGCAACACCACATATTCCTTGTTATAGCCTGAAATCGGATGTCCGTTCAGGTTGACGGTCGATCCGGGAAAGATCGTCACGCAATTGCCGGTCGCAAGGCACCGTTTATCCTGCGCCTCTTCAGCCTGCAGCCGTAAGCTCGATACCGATCGCCCGTCCGGTTGCTTCTCGTAGCGGCCGGGATAGTCATAGATTTCCTGGTCGGCGTGCTCATAGCTGCCGGTGCCGGCAAACACCGCTTCCATCTGCGCCTTCGGCGTCTTGAAGTTGTAGTCACGCAACGTGGCGCGGCCGGATGTGAAGCGACGCTCCGGAATCCAGTGATTGAAGCACTCCTCTGTCCGGCGATCCTGCCCGGCCAGCGGAATGTAACTGCGGCTTTCTCCGGGAGCGGGATCGTACTTGCTGTTGTTGTCCACCAGGATCAGCTTGTGCTGCCCCTGCTCGTGCTCGAAGAAAAAGCTGATGCCGGATTCCTCAAGCAGCCGGCAGACGAAGGCGAGGTCGCTCTCACGGTACTGGACGCAGTATTCGAGGACCGGATAGGTCCCGCCCGTCCGATCCTCGAAGGATGCGAACGAGTGCCGCGCGAAGACCTGCCTCACAATGTCCGGAACGGTCCGGTTATGGAATATGAAGCAATCGGTCCGGTAGGATAACAGCCAGAGCCAGGGGCGCAGGACCAACCGGTAGACGTGGAACTGTCCGCGGACGCCAAGCCACTGGGATTCGGTGAGGATACCGTCAAAATGGCGCTCGGCGCCATTGATGCTCTTGAGTGTCAGCGTAATATTCTTGCCGAGAAAATCATCAAAATCGATGTCTGCATGAATGCTGGCCGCCTCGATGCGGTATTCGAACAGCTCGCTGACCGCCTCCGAACCGTCAAACCGCGAAACGACGAGATAATCATCTTCTCCGGGCGTCGTAAGGACTGCCGCTCGATTGTCCTGCCGCGGCATAATGGTCATCATCAATCTCCGCTTTGTCGCTATTTTATCCTCTTCGGCTTCAAATCTGGAGTCAACATCTATTCAATGCAGTTTTGTTTTGTAGTAGCATCGCATGCATAACAATTTCACGTTCCTGGATTATTTGCCATTTGCATACCTAAGGTCATGATGTTGTACGAAAACCGTCCTTGCCTATAGTGTGCCTGTCTGTTTTCAATCAGGATTGTAGAAGAGGCATTGGAATGGACAGCATTACGCTCCGGATCACCAACGTCGACAGGCTGCCGGATGGTGGTCCTTTGAGCTATTCTTCCACCGGGCAGAGATTCGAAATTGGCCGCGAGGCCCCCCGGGACTGGGTCTTGCCCGATCCGCAGCTGTTCATTTCGGGTCGCCACTGTGAGATCGTGCCCGAAGGCGATGCCTATGTGCTCTACGACGTTTCGCGCAACGGGACGTTTCTGAACGGGGCACAGCAGCGCATGAAAAGCCCCCATCGTCTGGCCCATGGGGACACGCTGGTGATCGGTGCCTACGTCGTTTCGGTTTCCATTGCGTCGCCGGTGGAGTTGGTGTCGCAAGCCTGGGGATACCCGGCGACGGCTGGTAGCGCTCCGGTTCCCCCGGTGCCGGAGGACGAGGACATATGGGGGGCTCCGTCGGCGATCGCTTCGCCTCCCATGGACAAGCGCCTTTTTGCCGCGGATGCGGCGCAGATCGCCGACGGGCCGGATTTTGTCGGGTCGCATCTTGCCATTCCGGTCGCCCAGCCGATGGTATCACCGCAGGCAAGGGCGGTTCTGCCGCCGGGGGCCGGCCTGCCGGAGTTTCCGTCACTGTCCGGCGCCGGTGCCGGCCCCTATGCGGGCGGGGTGGCTGTGCCCGGCGCCGGGGAGAATATGCCGCATGCCTTCGGCGCGGTGCCGCTTGCACAGGCTCCGGCGGAACGCCCTCCTCGAGGGGGCCAGGATGAATCGCTTCTTGCTGCATTTCGAGAGGGTGCCCGCCTGCCGGCCCATGCGCTGGGCAATCGCAGCCCGAACGAGATCATGCGTGAAATCGGCATGTTGCTTGCCATGATCACGGACCAGGTCGCCCAGTTGCTGCGCGCGCGTGCCTCCGCCAAGGCCATGGTCCGTACAAGCAGCCGCACGATGATCGGTGCGCGCGACAACAATCCGATGAAGTTTCTGCCGGATCCGGTGGAGGCCCTGGAAGCCATGCTGTCGCGCGGGCGCCCGGGCTATCTGGATGGACCGCGGGCGTTCCAGGAGGCATTCGCCGATCTGAAGGGCCACGAAATGGCGACCTACGCCGCCATGCAGCGCGCACTGGCGCGCCTGCTCGAGGACCTGTCACCCGAGGCGATTGAATCCAAGATCACGCAATCGACCTTCGCCAACAGGAAGGCAAAGGCCTGGGAGATCTTCGTGGCGCGCTGGGAGGCGAAGACCGAAGCGCATGCAAACGGAATGCTGGACGTTTTCCTTCTCTATTTCTCGGAAGCCTATCAGGAAATGTCAGCCAAGGTGCCTCCTCGATGAGCGGTCTTGCGCCGGCACGGTGGCATGCCGCGGTCGCGGCCCGAAGGTGTCCAGTCGCCGATCATGAGGTGATGCGTTGACGCGCTCGGCCGCCGACATCATTTCTCTCAGTACGGGGCGGGAGAGCCTGCTGATCGGACCGCCCTCCGCCTTCGGCGTGCAGTCTCGCGAGCTCGTCATCAGGGACCGGCTACGCGCGCTTGCCGTGCTTGAACTGTTTCTGACGCGCCCGCATGCCGACCAGCTCCTGCGGCCATATTTGAGGCGGTGGGGCTTCGATCCCGTCGCACTGCAATATTCGGACCGGGCGGGGATGATCGAGCAATTGACGCGTGCCGTCTCGGGGGGCAGCCTCGCACTTGCAGTCGTGCCGGAGGTCACGCTGGCCTTTGCCGCAGCACAGGACCGGCCCGTCGCCGTCCGCCCAGCTTCGCTTTCCGCGCCTCGACCGCATCTCCCCGACAGCCTGCAGGAGAGGATGGTTCTCGTTCTCGAAATGGTGCCGGATCATCTGCAGGGCGAAATGCTGCTGGCCTTCAAGAATGCGGTTGATGGCAGGGTGGAGCTGCTGGCAATCGGCGTCGTTGCCTGGGTAGGGGCTCATTTTGTGCCCGGCCTCAACCTGGCGATCCTCGCCTTTGACCTCTTCTGCCTGTCCGGCGACGTCATTCAGGCGCTGGAAACCCTGGTGACCGTCATCCGCGATGTCCGCAATGCCGGCTCCCTGGAGGATCTGAAGCCCTCGGCACGTCTGCTGGCAGGGGCGATCGCGACGCTGATTGCGGAAGGGATTCTCAGCCGCCTGCTGAAGACGCAGACTCCTACCCGAGGTGTCGGAAAGGCGGGAGGGCACCCCGATCGCAAGCCAAGCCCGCAGAAGACGCCACAGAGACAGGTGGAGCCGCGGCGCCCACGGGATGAACCTGTGGTTGATTTGGGAGCCTATCACGTAGATGCATCGAGCAAAAAGCGTACGGTTTTGCAGAGTGAGTCAGATAAGGACGCCGCCGAAAACTTCAGAACCTTTACCGCGCACGGCATGTCGCGCCGGCAGGCAATCGCGTTTCTCAAGACCGCTGAAGGACGGGTCATGATCAATGATCTAGCCGAATTTCACCAGTCCAATTATCGTGAGGCTCGCGCACGAGCCTTCGAAATGCTGGCGTCATCGACCTCGCCGCCAAAATTACGTCGAGCAACCGAGCCCCTGATCAAGATCGTCCCAGTGGATTCAAGGGGCGTCAGTGCGGGAACTCCCTACTTTACAACGACGCGGGAGCTTGCCCGTGCCCAAGCGTCAGGAATGCCACTGCACGAGTATTTCGGGCTTCCCATTGCGTGCGAGTCCAATCGGTATAATGTTTACAAGATAACGCCCAAAGAAAACGCCAATGTCTTCGTATCCAAGGTCGCTCCGACCAGCGAGTTGGACGGGCGAGTAAAGAAGAGAGGCGGGGCAGAGCAGTGGCTCGTAACCAACAGGAATGACTGGAGCGCACCCGAGCGCCTGAATGATATAGAAGGCCCGTAAATGGAAACCATAGATCCCGAAAAGCTGCGATCTGCTGCACTGCGGCTGAAAATTTTGCTGGAGACCTACGCCGCCACGGACAAAGAAGTCGCGGATCTGGAAGTTTCTCTTGCTCGTTCCATCTCAGACTCTCTTGAAGGGCGCGTGGACAGGCCGATGGAGTTTCACGAAATTCCGCTGTCGAGAGCTTTTTCCGAGGGCAATCTTGCGACCTATGAAGATCTGCATGATGCCTATGCCTCCTATGTGGTTGAAGCGACGGGCGGCATGGACGATGAAGACGAGGAGTGATTATGACA
Organism: Rhizobium sp. CSW-27; assembly: GCF_018760785.1. Taxonomy (GTDB): domain Bacteria; phylum Pseudomonadota; class Alphaproteobacteria; order Rhizobiales; family Rhizobiaceae; genus Neorhizobium. The sequence continues at coordinate 1,474 of NZ_JAHHZO010000021.1, read as the reverse complement.
TCTCCTGCCGGAAACTGATGTCACGGGCAGGCGGCTATGTATATCCGTCCGTCCGGGCTGCGAAAGAAGCAGTTTCCAGGCTGTGAAGGGGTCGGCCCGACAAGCTGCGGGGCAGGCGATGCGATTCTGGGCGCGGATGTACATCCGCACACGCCAAAAATAACTGCCGCGAAACAGAAAAACAGCTTCATGAGACTCCCCGACGACTTTGTGTCCAAACTAGAGCCCAGCGGCGCGGCATAATCAAGCCTTCCAGCTGCGCGCCGTGCCGGAAAATCCTGCACGGCGCGCAGCTGGACCATGGATCAGTGATCGCGGGTATTGCTGAACGCGGGACCCCGCCTGTCTGCGGGACAGTTCTGCGAGAGGGGGCGCCCTGTTTCGTCAGGCGGCCGGGACCGGCAGGCTCTTGAGGTCGTCCCTCTTGCCGACGCCAGTCCGGGTGCCGCTTTGCAGTGGCGGATAGAGTGCGACTGTCTCAGCGGAAGGCGCCGATGGTCGGGGGAAGCGGCAGGGTGATCTTGCGCGGCTTGGGCGCGTCTTCAACAGCGCTCGTGGTCTGGTAGTCGATACCGGCCTTTGCTGTCGGTCCGAAATTGTTCTGCGCCTTCGCGTTACGCTGAAGCGTCTGGGCCGGCTTGCCTTCCGTGACGGCCTTTGCGGCTGTCTGGGCATTGGCGAGGCAGGCGAAGGAAGAGGCTGCAACCAGGGTTGCCACTGCTACGAAAAACTTGGGCATGCTTTTTCCTCTCGTTGGATGATGTTATACTTGCCCAAGGCGCTTATTTTTGCAATCGAAAGGCTTTTTGTTGGGTGACGAAGGGTAGCTTGCTTTGTGAAATTTGAATGTTGCGATGTAATGATCTGTTGAGGACTTTTACCGATGCGTTTACACCGCTGGACCAAGGCGACTTTGTCCTGGGCGCGCGGAGCGCCGGGCGCGTCCCGTTGTCTCTCCCTGGTGTTGTGGTTTGCAGCTTTCTCCGTTCTTGCGGCGTTGCCGGCGCGTGCCGAATTTTCCGTTTGTAATCAATCCCTTGACGTTGTCAATGTCGCAATCGGATACGAGGAGGACGGCGAATTCCAGACCGAAGGCTGGTGGAGCATCGGTGCCAACCGTTGTGTCGATGTCATTCGCCAGCCGCTCATGGGGCGCTTTGTCTATGTCTATGCGCAGGACGTCTTCGGTCAGGCGGTGGTGGAGGGATCGGTACCGCTTTGCGTCGGCACGTCCCGCTTTCTCATTCGCGGAACCGGAGAGTGCTGGGTCAGGGGGCAGGTAGAGGCGCGGTTCAGCGAGGTGGATACGCTGGAGCAGGAGCGCTGGACCCTGTTTCTGCAGGCACCCTAGAGCGTTTCCCTTTCATGCTGGATCGTAACCACATGATGTGAAGAAGTTGCGAGCCTCTTGTGGCTCGACGAGGTCAATCAGTTTCCCGATCCTGTCCCAAAGGCCAGTTACGGTGCGCTCTGC
>NZ_JAHHZO010000020.1 GCF_018760785.1 Rhizobium sp. CSW-27 | reverse complement strand
CAAGAGCTTGGCGCTCAGGTCCGCAAGGGCGAACAAGGGACCCTCGTCGTCAAGTATGGCACCTTCACGCCGAAGGAGCAGGAGGCTGATGATCGTGCAATCCCCTATCTCAAGGGCTACACCGTCTTCAACGTCAAGCAGATCGACAACCTATCTGACCGATTCAAGAGCCCGGCCGAAGATGTGCCAATGGATGCCGTTCCAGTTCTCGAAGACGTCGAATCCTTCATAGATCGCACTGGCGCGAAGATCACCTATGGCGGCAAGCAGGCTTGTTATCGCCCTGGTCTCGATGACATTCTGATGCCGGATCGGGGGCGGTTCCTCAGCGAAGTTCACCTTTACAGCACGGTTCTTCATGAGATTTCTCATTGGAGTGGTGCAAAGGCACGTTTGGGTCGTGATCTGAGTGGGCGGTTCGGCAGTGAGGCCTACGCCATGGAGGAGCTTGTTGCCGAGATCTCAGCCGCGTTCGTCTGCGCCGATCTTGGCATCGAGCATGATCCGCGAGACAACACCGCGACTTACGTTGAAAGCTGGCTCAAGGTGCTGAAGCAGGATTCACGTGCAGTCATCACTGCCGCCGCGAAGGCTCAGGCAGTCGCTGACTATCTGCGGACTCTGAACCTATCGAATTCAACGGATTGCCAGCCGGGATGTTAGTCGCCTCCCGTTCCTGATATTGCGGCGAGTTTAATGCCCTGACTCGCCGCAGACTGATTCTAGCTTGTCGGAGCAATCAGATCCAAGCGCGCGTTTTGTGGGCCTGTTGATTGTCAGCTGACAATTCAGTCAAGCCATTGAATCTAATAACATCTTTGTCTAGGCCCAGGAAGTTAATATGCGTTAACCAAAAACTGCTTGACGGATAGACACGCCATGAGATCATTTGCGCAAATTGCAGCGAATTATCGGGTTTACCGTGAATGGCGAATAAGACCGCGAAAATCAGCCGGATCGAAAAAATCGAACGTGTTTCGATCGATAAAACTATTGCTGATGATTCTGCAAAACTCAGCAGTAATCTGCAGGAACTATCAGCGCGTCTGTTTTCACCTGACGAAAAAAAAGCGTTGAGGCGTTTCAGTAGTACCGAAGCTGCAAAATTGCTTGGCGTGACCGACAGCTATGTCCGGCACCTGGCATCACAGGAAGACTCGGTGACGTCTGAGAGGACAGCGGGTGGTCGTCGAACGTTTTCTCTGTCGGAGATCAACACGATCCGACACATCCTGGGAAAGACTAAGCCCGCGTATCTTCCTGGACGCCGGGAAGGGGACCACCTGCAGGTCATAGCAGTTACTAACTTCAAGGGCGGATCTGGTAAGACGACGTCGTCAACGCATCTCGCTCAGTATCTGGCGCTCCGTGGTTATCGTGTGCTGGCTGTCGACCTTGATCCACAGGCGTCGATGTCAGCCATGCTTGGATATCAGCCGGAATTCGATGTTGGCGAAAACGAGACACTATTCGGAGCTATTCGATATGATGAGCTTCGTCGTCCAGTAGGCGAGGTGGTTCGGGAGACTTATTTCCCTGGACTTGATCTGATACCGGGCAATCTCGAATTGCATGAATTTGAGCACGACACCCCTAGAGCTCTTGCCGAGCGCAGTAGCTCAGAGACCGACATGTTCTTTCTCAGGGTAGGGAAGGCGTTAAGCGATCTTTCCGATCGCTACGACGTCGTCGTTATAGACTGCCCGCCAACCCTCGGATTTTTGACGCTGTCAGCTCTGTGCGCAGCAACTGCCGTGTTGATAACAGTTCACCCTCAGATGCTGGACGTGGCGTCAATGAACCAGTTCTTGGCTATGACCTCTGATCTTCTCTCGGTGGTCAAGGAAGCAGGTGGCAATCTCGAATACGATTGGATGCGATATCTGGTCACACGGTACGAGCCGAACGACGGCCCCCAAGCGCAAATCGTTGCCTTCTTGCGAAGTTTGTTTGGCGAACGCGTTCTTACATCAATGATGGTGAAATCAACTGCGATCTCTGATGCGGGCCTGTCAAAGCAGACAATTTATGAAGCGGCGCGAGAATCAATGAATCGGCAGACATATGATCGCGCTGTGGAAGCGATGGACGGGGTCAATTTTGAAGTTGAAAATCTCCTGAAAAGTTCATGGGGGCGTGCATGAAAGGCCGCGATATCCTGAAGAACATGGTGAGCTCGTCTGCGAGCGATTCAACCAAGTCGCCCGTTCAAACGCAGGCTCCACACAAGCCAGCTGGGGCCGTTCGAGCTATGAACCTCTCACTCGGTCGACTCGGTGATGAGGCCGCGGCTGCGAAGGAGCTTCGCACCGCGCTTGCAGCTGGTGATAAAGTTGTCGAGCTAAGTCCCGCTCAAATCGAAGCGTCGTTCATTCGGGATCGTATCCCGACTGACCATGATCCCGCCCTACAAGAACTCATTTCGTCCATGAGGGAAAGCGGACAGCAAGTTCCCATCCTGGTTCGTCCGCATCCAACAAAGGAAAATCACTATCAAGCGGCATATGGCCATCGAAGATTGCGTGCGGCGGTAATTCTTGATCGCCCAATCAAGGCCATCGTGCGCCAACTTTCGGACGATGAACTGATCGTCGCACAAGGGCAAGAAAACGGTCCCCGCGTCGATCTCAGCTTCATCGAGCGTGCTCTCTTTGCGAAACATCTCGAGCTGCATGGTTTTGACCGGGACCGAATCTCCCAAGTTCTGTCAGTGGACAAACCTGAAATTTCCCGTCTTTTGCAAGTTGCTGACGCTATCCCAGAACAAATAATCCTCGCTATAGGGCCAGCCGCAAAGGTGGGTCGACCTCGGTGGTTGGCGTTTGCCGATCTCTTGAAGGACAAGGCAGCTTACGCAAGGATCACAGAAGCGATTGACGAGGCCGAGTTCACGTCAATTGATTCAAACGAGAGATTTACGCGTCTCTGGCTAAGCGGTCAGGCACCGAAAGCTTCGAAAGACAATAGTCGAGGACAGATTCGCACTCGGAAGGGGCTCGTTCTGGCAGCTGTGGAGCGGACGTCAAAAGGCTCAAAAATCACTGTTACATCAAGAGCGTTCGCGGAGTTCCTTGACGCTAAGATGAGCGATCTCGTCGAACAATTCGAACGAGAAAATTCTTCTCAAACAGACAATTAGCGTGATTGTCAGCTGACAATCAGTTGTGAAACCAGGAGAGCAGACCCGCAAAAGAAAAAGGCCCCCAAAACGTCGCCGTCGTGGAAGCCCTTCTCATCGTGTAGCAACTAGAGAATCGCATTTCCCCGAATCCCAGTCAAGAGTCTAGGGCGCCAATTTGGTGAGCAGGTTTCTTTTGCCTTATTGAAGGCTGAGAAAATGCAAAGTGGAAATGTGACGACGCCCTTTGGGCGGCGGCCGGCTGTGCTTGCTCTTGTAAAGAGGCAGCTCCAAACGTCCGAGACGAAACCAAACCGCCCGGTCGAAAAATGGAAGGTGTTTCGCGACGCTTGCGAGGCCCGTGAACGCCTCGGCCTCCAGGACAGGGCACTGACTGTACTCGACGCCCTGCTGACGTTCTATCCGGAGAACGAACTCAACAGCGAGAATGGGTTGGTCGTCTTCCCATCCAATGCCCAACTCTCGGTCAGAGCGCACGGCATCACTGGAACGACTTTGCGGCGCCATTTGGCTGCCCTGGTAGAAGCCGGACTCATCCAGCGCAAAGATAGTCCGAACGGCAAGCGCTACGCTCACCGGGACAAGGGTGGCGATATCGAGCAAGCCTTTGGGTTCGATCTTTCTCCACTTTTGGCTCGTGCTGCAGAACTTGCAATCCTGGCACAGGAAGTCGCTGCCGAACGCCTGCAGTTCAGGCGAGCCAAGGAGGCACTGACGATCTGCCGGCGTGATGTGCGCAAGCTGATTTCAGCAGCGATGGAGGAGGGGGCCGACGGCGACTGGGAAGCCATCGAAGACATGTATGTCGGCATTATCAGCCGACTTCCCCGCAATTCTGATCGTCACCAGGTGGAGGCAATCCTCGACGAAATGCAGCTTTTGCGTATCGAAATCCTCAACCTTCTGGAAAAGCAGCTGAATTCTCAAAATATGGACGGCAATGCTGTTCAAAATGGCTGCCACATACAGAATTCAAAACCCGAATCCATCAATGAACTTGAACCTAGCTCTCGAAAAGAGCAGGGCGGAGCCGTCGAGCTGGAAGTAGCACCCAAAGCGGTTGCTCAGCCGTTGGCAAAGCCGGAACAGATGAAGGCATTCCCGCTGTCGATGGTCCTGAAAGCCTGCCCGCAGATTTCGGACTACGGGCCCGGGGGCACGATCTCCCATTGGCGCGAGCTGATGGGGGCCGCGGTGGTGGTTCGATCAATGCTTGGTGTCAGCCCGTCGGCTTATCAGGAGGCTTGCGAGGTCATGGGACCTGAGAACGCCGCAGTTGCTATGGCCGCAATCTTGGAGAGGGCAGGGCATATCAACTCGGCAGGTGGATATCTCCGCGATCTCACGCGCCGAGCGAGGGTAGGGGAGTTCGGCCTGGGACCAATGCTGATGTCGCTGATGCGTGCAAATGCGAACAGCGACCGGAAAACGGGGTGAGGGGGAGTGCCGACGTACCAAGTTGTGGGCTCGATCGAATAGACCACAGGGACGAGGGACGACGCGTTCCTAAATGGCTATCACTTGACGGCCGTTTTCCGTTCTTCAATCGTCTGTCGGCGTTTCGACCTTGGATGATTTACGACCTGGTGGCCGGCCAGGGGGACGGCCCTTCCTGCTGACTCTCGCCGCTTTTCTGGCCAGACGTTGGCGTTCAGCCTCAGCTTGTGCTTCGGCCTCCGCTTCCGCTTTCTGCCGAGCTTCAAGGACATCCTTAGGCGTCAGTTGGCCAACTATACCGATCAAACTGCGTATGGTGTCGTGCGGGAGGTCATGAATGAGTCTGAAGAGTTCAACCCGATCGTCGGCCTCTTCAGGATTTTTTCCGTAGAGATGAGGTGCAGCGGCATGAATCATCTGCATCGGCAGAAACCCGAGGAGCTCGGAAAGGTGGATCATTCGAGAGACGGTCAGTCGCGAAATGTTCAGTTCGTAGCGGCTGTAGACCACTCGAGCGAGACCAGCCAGGGTCGCGAAATCGCTCTGGGTCAGACCAGTTTTCGCGCGTTCGTCCAAGAGGAATGCGGAAAGTTTTGCGTCAATCTCGCCGAAGCTGACTATGCCGTCGAATCCCTCCTTGCGGTACAGGGGTCTCTGGAAATCTGGATCTGTGGTCTCAACCAGTTCCCTCGATTTGATATAGTCGGATAGATTCCGCACCGTAGGCATTCCCTCAGTCCCCAAATCCGCCTGTGGCAGATATCACGCACCATATCGTGCCATTAAGGCACTGTCATCCTTCGCACCAGTTACAAAACCCTCACAAAATTGGGGGGAATGACGTGAGCATGGATCTCTTGGATGCGAAATGTGCAACTCAGAGGCGCGTTGTCCGTCATGCTTAAGATTGACCGCGCGTATTCCTATTGACCGCTTTCGCAGCAATCAGATTCCAGCCGTGGGCATTGGATTGAAAGACGCCTTCGAGGGTCCTCTCTTCGGTGACCCAACTCAACTTCACGCGCATTTCGCATGCCACGGAGAGCTGGTCGATGCTGATGCATCTTGTGATGCGGAGCTCAGACCTTGGTCCGTATGCCTCGAAATCCCACATTGCAAACCGGAACAGCTCACGGTTGGCGCGATCGTCCGTTGGCCAGTCTGTTTGCTTGAAAGGCTCCGGTGGAGAGGCGGCGAAACTGGGTAAAGTTCTCTCTATGGCGCGAGTATCGATCCCGACCTTCTCCGCCGCTTCAGGGTTGATCAAAAATCCAAGGGTTGTGCCTACCGCTACCCCCGCCAGAAATCGAAGGTCGAGGATCAATAACCATTATCCTTCAGGAACTGGTCGATCGCGGCCTTGACGATTACCGTCATTTTCAAGTCGTTGTCAGAGGCTGCTCGCTCCAGACGCTTCTTGGTGTCGTAATCAAGGGGGCAGTTGACGAAGTGTTTGCTCTCCCGCGCTTTGTTCTGCTTCAGCTCCTGCAGTCGTATTCTGGACGCCTCACGCTCCAACGATTTGTTCGTCGCTCTCTCCCGGCGAGCCTCCGGTGATGGCAGGATCAAACTCGACCTTGGTGGCACCTGAACGTCAGGAACCTTAGCGGCAGCTTCTCCTAAAGCGACTTGGTCCAGATGATCGCTGGGCACCACATTTTCTGCTTCATGGTCTATGGCCGGTTGCGACATTGGATTGGGCACATTCCCCCGCGACCGTCGCGGTGCAACGGGAAAATCAGATATACTTGAAGTCCCTTTAGCCATTTTGCGCCCTCTTTTGCTCGTTTGGCAGGAAACGTTCAATTTCTTGCATCATGGCCATAACCTCACTCCGGGCCTTTTTGACAGAGTCGCTGAGCTCCAGCATTTGCAGTGTCCCATATCCAAGTCTGATGTCGCGATACGGGTTTCGCTCATAAAGCTCGGTGTCGAGGAGGTGTGAATCATATCCCTGCTCCTGCAGGTTTGCGATGAAGGGGCGGATTAGGCGGTAAGCTTCCAGTGAGCGGCCGGGGAGAGTGATCCGGGTCCTGAAGTTGAGGTGAGGAATGTTTCGTCCGGTCCGATCGCAGGCGTCAGCTACGTCCATTGCGGCCTGGCCAGCTGCAAGGATCTCGTCCTGATTTGGTTGGATCGGCGTCATAACGATGTGCGAGCCGGCGATGATCGTGTCTCGTAGCACGGTGTCTTGACCGGGTGAGTCGATTAACACGACGTCAAACCCGACGGTTTCGTTCTCCAGAATATGCTGCAGTGATGCGTTGGTTACCGCCGTGCGAAGCTCAATGCCGTCTGGCCTGTTGTCTTTCGCCTCGGAGCGGGACCACCACTCATTCAGGTTTTGTCGTCCGTCCGCATCAATCAAAAGCACTTGCTTACCATGAAGCGCATATTCCCCAGCGATCAGGATAACGGCGGTTGTCTTCCCCGCGCCGCCCTTGCCGCTTACCAGCGATATGCAGATTGCCATTTCACGATCCACTTCCAGTCTAACAGTGCACCCCGCCCCCTAGCAGTCCAACGAGTGCTCAATAGGTAAAGCCATATCGTCGTTAAGATCATAACATCGATGCGAAACTAACATGTGAATGCACGCAGGTTAAGATCAAAACCACCGTGTGAACACACGGTAATATGCCGTTACGAAACCACATGAGTTAGTCGTGTGGTTTAGTCGAGTGCTCCGGTCGAGTGGTGAACCCCGGAGCCGCGTAAGGCCTCACTTGGCGCTCGCACGGAAGGCGCAAGGGCGAAGAGCGAAGCGTCCCTTTCGCCTGAGTACGAGGGACAGACAAAGGCCTTCAGAAGCGGTTTTGGCGGTGAACCCTGGTGAGCGTTCCAACGGAAAGAGTGCGAGGCGAAGCGGAGCCAGTCGAGAGGTGAAATTAGGTTGAAATTGGGGGATGGTGCTTTAGGTTTAGAGTGGCAGGATACGCAAAAATGTTTTACATTTTGCATTGCGATCGTGGGACGTGCCCACGATGAGGGTCGCTAGGCTCCGAAAAGGCTTGATTGATTGATGAGTGAAGACACGATCGAAGTACCGTCAGCCAAGCAACGCAAGGGGCGTCTCATCAACGTCCGCGTCAGCGATGCTGAGCATTCGGCTATCGAAGAAGCGGCCAAGTCGGCCGGTATGAGTGTGTCTGCTTTTTTCCTTTCGCTGCTCCTCGAGGGTGCTGGTGTTCGCCCAATTCTGACTGCGGAAGACAGGTTGATCATGGGCGCACTGCTCGAAGACATGCGGATGATCGGCATCAATTTGAACCAGGTCGCGCGCTCCCTGAATGCAGGAAAGGGTGTCCATCCCTCAGAGCTGGACATCAATCTTGGCAACGTCCAACGGATTCAGGCGGCAGTCATGAGCGAGCTCCGGACACTTTCGCGCCGCGCCGGCCATGAGCGCCGAGGGGAGGTGTAGGCCGTGGAGTTCTTCTTTGGCACTTTCACAAGCGAGTGGGAGCAGAGACGCGCGGCGCTATTGCACGAAATGACGCTTGGCGGCCGTGGGAGCGCCGTAGAAGAAGAGCTTGAGAAGAGACTGAAAAATCTCCAGCACCAGGTTGGAATGTCAAAAGGCGGATCCGGAGCCAGGGGAGGCGGAAGGACTTCGGCATTCAACGCGTCATCCCCTTCGAGGTCGGTGGCTGCCGGTTCGGGTGCTGCGCGATCGATGGACGTTCGTCTTGCGAGCGTTGCCAAAGGGAGCCAGCCAGCCGTGGTTAAACTGGCGTCCTACGGTGGTGGCGCCCGTGTCGGTTCGATGCTCAACTATGTTTCCAGAGGCGGGGAGCTGAAGGTTGAAAATGAGAACGGCGAGACGTTGCGTGGCCGTGAGGAGCTGGCGCGTCTCCGTGGTGATTGGGATCACCTTTTCCAGAACAGGACCGAGAGCCGCGACATCGGCGCGTTCAGCGTCGAGGTGAGCTTGTCCGGCGGCTCGGACCGACATGAGCAGGTGCGGGACATTCTCAGCAGTGGCTTTGGTGATCGGCGCTATGCTTACTCTGTCGAAACCCAGAATGACGGATCGCTCACGATTGAGGGCTACGTTGTGTTGCGCAGCGGGCAGGGCGAGCGACTGACGGCGGACGCGAAGGCGGCCGACATCGTTCAGGAGCGTTTTAACGCCAGCGCTGTTGCAAAAGAGGCCCCTGCGGCTTTCTCGTTCACAGGCTATGGCAACGGCGTGGAATATGGCGCTGCCAAGTTGCGAGACCTGATCGCGCAGCGGAACGACGTTCGAGACGATCAGGGACGTGCGATTGCCGATGACAAGGCTGCGGGCGACCTGGTGCAAAAGGAATGGCGGGATGAACTGCACAGCCGCAAGAGCCGTGACGTGATGCACGTGATCATGTCGGCGCGTGCCGGCACGGATGCTGTCGCGTTCGAAGGAGCTGTTCGCGACTTCCTGGCTGAGCAGTTTGCGGGCCATCGGTACGTATTCGCTATGCACGATCCGGAGAACGATCCGAAAGAAGCAGGGGAGGGGGGCAAGCGGCCGCATGTTCATGCCCATGCCATCGTTACCATGCGTTCGGAATCGGGCGACCGGATCGAGACGACTCCGGCCACCTTCCGGCAATGGCGTGAGGTCATGGCCGAGAAGGCGCGTGACCACGGCATTAATATGGAAATGACCGATCGGCGCGAGTTCGCTACGCCGCCAGCCTTCACGCGAAATCAGGTTCGCGCCGTCAGGCATGACGGTCGAACCGAGCATGTAGGCACCAGCGATCCGGCACAGGCGCGATATGACGCAAAGCGAGCTGGTCGACGCGTGGTGGCGACGAGCCAGAGAAGCCGCCAATACATCCTAAAAGCGCAGGAGACCTGGCAGAAGATTGCAGTCAACGCCGGCGACACAGTGGTTGCGGCCTACGCCGCTCAGCATCGCTCCTATCTGGAAAACGGCCTTACCCAAACGGATCAATCGCCTGCTGGTGCAGTCATTCATGCAGATTTCGGCGGTGATTACCGCTCCAATATGGTAGCAATCAGAGACATGTTGTCGGAGGCAAAGGACATGCGCGAGCAGACACGCCCAGAGTTCGAAGCGTACGAAAAGACGGTTGAAACGGCTCTATTCAACCTTCAGCGCAGCGCTGGTCCAGAGGACCGGTCAGGCTTCGAAGAAGTTTCCTCCCTTGCTCGCGAAATCGTCGATCTGCGCAGGCAGATGCTCGAAATGAAGGAGCGTGGGCTTGATGAGCAGGATGGACGAAACGCTGCTGGCGACGTCCCCAGAGAAGGTGGGGCAGCGCCGGATAGAACGGCATCTGAGGTGCAAGAGCAGACGAATGCTAACCTCCAGTGGGAGGCGGCTGTTGCCAAGCATGGAAAGGTTGTCGTTGAGGCTGGTAACGATGCGATGGCAAATGTGGAACACTATCGCTCCGGCCTCGCCCATATCGAAGCCGACGAGCTCGGAGACGAAAACCGGGAGCAGTATGAGAAGGGCCTTGAGGCTTCGCTTCATCATGCAGCTCAACTCGCCGCTACCGGAAACGGCTATCTCCGGGATGTTGCCAACGAGGATCCGGAACTGCGCGCGGAGATCGAGACCATTGAACGCAATGAAGAGCGTGGGGACGAAACCAAGTCAAACAAGCAGCCGATAACCGCGGATACTGCCGACGATCGCCAACGCGATCTCAGGGTGGATCTGGAAGAAGAACGTCCGATCGGGCAAGCGGAGCGTGAGGCTCACCAGCTCGCCGAGACGGTGGACGCTACTCAGAGGCAGCAAGATCGTGTAAACAGAGACAGGGAAGCGACCCAGCGGGGGGGCGAGACCACTCGGACTGATCCCGCGCAACAGCACATTCCTCGTCTCGAGGAGTTGGAGCGTGAACAGGTTGAACAGAGGGAGCGTAATCGGGACGACCGTGATCGCTAAAGTGTCATGCAGGACGGTAATCAGAACACCTACCTGGTGGAAGTAAACGACCCCAAGTCTGCCGACATCGTCGGCAAGATGATGGTGTGGGGCATGGTCTCCGTCGGGATCCTCGCGATCCTGATCAAGGTCTACGGGACCGTGATCGGCTGGTATCATGCTTCTGCGGCTTGGCTAACAGAGGCGGGTCAGTACGCAGCGAGCTTCTGGCCCTTCTGACCCTGGATTAGCGGCCGGCCTGTTCCATGATTGGATCAGGAACGGTCGCCGCGAATAGCTCTTCCAAGGTTTTCCTTTTGCGCGGTGATTTCCCCTCTGCCTCCCGATCGACCACCTCCTTGAGGCGGCTAACTCGATCATTGTGCGCTTTCTCAATTTCGTCCTCTGAGATAGGCATCGCGCGCTTTTCGCGAGCGGGCGCAGCTGCTTTTGCAGGTTCCACGGTGCCACCGGCGCTGGCCTTCTTGCTTGTCAAAGCAGAGGGGTTCACGACGCGAGGGGGTGGGGTGGAGGCTTGTTGCTCCTTCGGAGTTTCCTTCTGCGCTGGCGCCTCCAGTGCATCAGCTTTGGCCTCCGTTGCGGGCTTTACCGCTTCTGCTTCTTCAGTCTGTTCCTGGCCTGCATTGGCATAGGCCGGCGTGGTCGCTGGTACGGGTTTGGGTAGCAGGTAATCGACAGTTGGAACGGTCGGTATGTGCGTCTGAGAATAGGCCTCCGCCTCCTTGAAGGGCTGCGTCTTAAAGAAGCGCAGCTTCTCTCCAAAGATTGGCCGCTGCCCCTCCACCAACAGGATCATTTTGTTCTCGGGCATCTGGCGGACTTCCTGCGGCATCATCAGGTCCCGATCACGAATTTGCTCAACCTTCGTTCGGCGCGGGAGGCCCATAAGCTCGATAGTGCGCGATTCAGACTGATATCGGATGGTTCTCTTGCCAAGCGCGCGGGAAGCATACTCTGCCGTGGCCTGATCATTGGCACCAAGGATGAGCTGATAGCCGCAGTTGCCAAGGAGCGAATGTCGGGACGTCTCACCATAGATCTCATCCAGGTTCTTTAGGTCCTGGATGATGAAGGCAAGCTTGATCTTATAGCCGGCCACATAGGGCAGCTTCGTCATGATCTCGTCCATGCGCTTCAGCTGGCGAAACTCATCCAGCAGAAAATAGACCGGCACGGAGTTGGGATCATGCTCAAGGGTGAGTATGTCCATCACCTGTTGAACGAATAGCGTCAGCAGCGGCCTAAGAAGCGTGATGTCGGTGATGTTCGGGGCAAGGTAGATTGTGATGGGGCGACGCTTCATGGATCGAAGGTCCATGTCGGTCATGTTCGTTGCGGCCACAACGCGTTCGTTCTTGAACGGCCTCATCGCCTTCTGGATATCAAGCAGTGCCGAGGCCGCGGCCCGATCCGAGAGAGACAGGTAGGAATTGAAGCTCTCCATCGTGAACTTCGACAGGTATGGCTCCTTCTCCTTGATGTACTTCATCAAGGCCTGCAGATCGGTCCCGCTGTTGAAGAAGGAGTTGATCTCGCCGAGGTTCCTGCGCCCTTTGTAGAAGGGGCTTTCGAGAACGTAGCTGATGGCGCCGGCGAGAACCTGTTGAGCTGTGGCCTGCCAAACTGAATTCTCGGATTCGGTGTTTTCCGGTACAAGAATGCTGGCGATATTTTGAATGTCAGTCGTGCGTTTGCCTCGCTCCGGACGAACGAAATCCAAGGGATTATAGCTGTTGGTCGTCTCGGAACCCGGCGCGAACAGGAAGACCTGGCTGCCGTTGCGCTTCCGATAGCCGGCGGTTGCCTTGTAGACCTCGCCCTTCAGATCCGTGACGATCATAGAGCCTTCGTGCATGAGAGCGTTGGGGATGACGTAGCCCGCGCCCTTACCGGATCGCGTCGGGCCAATAATGAGGTGGTGGCGATCGTCATACGCGCGGAGGACGTTGCTCCCGATGCGGCCGAATATGTGACCTTTCTTGCCAAACCACTTCCCGCGCCGAAGGGTTGCGAGATCCTGAAAGGCTGCATCCCCTAATGGATTGCTGGTAGGTTTGAGCCCAAGATAAGCAATGAGGCCTGATACGAGCAGCGCGGGCACTACGGAGCCGAGCGCGACTTTTTGAAGGGAAGGGGAGGAGCTATAGGCCCAGAACTGCTGAATTGGCGCGAATGGGTTTGAGGTGATTGTCGCCTCGAGGATCCTACCGTCACCGTAGAAGAGCTGAAGCCCCGCCCCGTACGCCAGCATCCAGACTGCAAATGCGATCAACAGGCAGAAGAACAGATAGAAGGCCTGTAGCCCCTTACTCATGATGCATCCCGTGCGAAGTAGATTTCGGACACCCCGCGCTTGCCGCCTTCCCGCCTGAGCTGGATCACGATCGGAATGACCATTTGGATGTAGGACATCAGGTCCTGCTTGGAGTAGCCGGCGGACATGCCGGACTGCTGCATCATCATGGCAAGCTGTTCATAGGCGCCGAGCGGCGTATCGGCGTGTACTGTCGACATGCTGCCCGGGTGGCCTGTGTTGATGGCGCGAAGGAATGAAAAGGCCTCAGCGCCACGAATCTCGCCAACAAAGAGGCGATCCGGCCGCATTCGAAGCGCCGATTCAAGAAGGTTTTGAATCGTCACGTTTGCAGTGCCTTGCCCACCCTTGGAGGCGATCAGGTGGACCGCGTTCTTCTGTGGTGGGAATAGCTCACGAGTGTCTTCAAGCGTCAGGATCCGCTCATTCAGGTCTACAGAGTTCAGGCACGCGTTCAGAAACGTGGTTTTGCCCGACGACGTGCCGCCACTGATCAGGATCGAAACCCGCTTCGTGATGGCCGTATGGATGAAGTCGTAGATCTTCTCCGCGCGTAGATAGGCGATCAGCTCCCGATCCACGTCGCTTAGGCCCCCGACAGCAACCGAGACTTTGTCGAGAGAGCCGTTGTCACGGTAGTCCTGCAGAGAAAAATTCTGCACAACCTGCTTACGGATCGTGATCGACCCACCGTCAGGTGCCGCGGGCGGCAAGACGACCTGGATACGTTCGCCGGTCGGCAGTGCTGCGCTAAGGATCGGATTAGCGGCGTTGAGGAACTGCTTTGTCGCTGCGGCAACCCGCTCGCCAATGTTCTCGATCTCGCGTGCCGTCAGAGCATCGATTTCATGATGCTCCATGTGATCAGCGCCGAAACGCTCAACATAGACTTGGCCTGGCCGGTTCACCGCAATCTCAACCACCTTCGGGTCATCGAGAAATTGCCTGATGGGCTCCAGAGACCGGTTCAGAAAATAGTGGGGATCATGAGCCGTCGTGTTACCTACCATAACGTTCACGTTTGATCTCCTTCATCGCTTCCGTGACAGGATCGTCGTACATGGCGCTGAAATCGAGGTCCTGGCGAACATACACGAAGATCCGCTCGCCTTGAGGTACGCTGATCGTTGGAGGGATCCTCAGATTTTCGGCCAGGACCGTGTTCGCCATGTCGCTGAAGGTTTGCGCGATCGTCTCGCGCGCCAATTGTGCGCCTCTTTCGGCGTCATCGTTTCCGGAGCTGGAGTCGCTACCGTATCCGGTGAGATAGCTTGCACCACCCCCGACAATAGATAGCAGGATCGATGCACCAAAGCGCTCACGGAACTTGTTGTCGACATGACCAGTCAGACCCGATCGACCGAGGCTGTCCGTTCCGATGGAATTCAGGCGCACCGACACGCCGTCATCGCGGATCAGCCTCGTCCACACGACAAAGACCCGCTTCTGCCCCCGCGTAACTTCGGACTGATATTCCCCGATCAACCGTGTTCCTGTCGGGATCAGCACACGCCGGCCATCGAAGGAGTAGACATCCTTGGATGTGATGGCCCGGACCTGCCCCGGAAGGTCGCTGACGATCGCCGTTTCCAAGATGCCGGGGATCAGCGTGCCCTCCGGAATCATCGCGTCGATCCGCTCAATCTTTCGCGCCTTCGCGGAACGGTCCCCGATCGCGCTCGCTGACGACAGGTATTGGCTGTTGCGATCCTCGCCAGCGACGGTCAAAGGCGTGCCGCTGTTCGAGCCATCCAGCGAACTATTCGCGGCGCCGCCTAAGTTCTGGTCAAGCGTAATTAGCTTCGACCGAAACCGCTCTGGAAATACCTCTTCGGCGAGCGGGGGAGCGCTTGCCGGTTGAGCTACCTCGGGCGGGGGAGGCACGTTAAATTCTGTAACGTCGACCGGCGGAGCTGGCGGCGGAGGCGGCGGAGGCGGGAGTTCTAAAACCGGCTGTTCTGGTGGTGGGGGAGTGGGCTCCCCATCGCGCACAAAGCCAGGCGGCCGAAAAGTCGTTGTCCGAAATTCCTCTTCACTTTGCGGGCTCTCAGGCGGGTTTTCGCCGGACGTGGCCAGCACCAGGTACGCGGCGAAGACGCCAGCGAGCAACAGAGCGGCCATGCCGACCGTCTGATTGCGCTTCACGTTCCGATTGCTGATTTCGGCCTCGTCGGCCGCCGCCATAGCGTCGAGTTCAGGGCTGCGCTTCATTAGTTGCCGCTCCTCCTGCGTTTGCTGGCATCAGGATCCGGTTTCGGAGCCATGATGTCAGGATCAGGTGCTGCAAAGTCCGGCTTGCGGAGGTTGAAAATGCACGTCCACTGGTTTCCTTCCCGGAGCGTGTATTGCGTCGCTACGCCGTCAACGACGATGTATTCGCCTTCCTTGCGGAAGTTTCGCAGGGTCTCGGAGAAGTCGGATTGGACGGCAAAAATGGCCGGCACAGTCCCTCGGCCGAACTTGAAAAAGGTCTTCTTGCCGTCATCGAAGACCATTGTCGGCTTCAGTGCCGCGTCGCCCGAGAAAGAGTAGTCAATGTTGACGTTCGCTTTGTCGATGCTCGAAATGTTCGGGTTGGCCGCCCGAAACTCAGCCTCCTTCCGCAGAGACTCGTTCAGGTTCTTCTCCGGATAAACGAACCGAATGCCGAAGACCTTTTTCCCTGCTTCCGGTGCATAGTCATTGAGCTCAAGGAAGTAGATCCTTTTTGAGGTCACCACGTTCATGTTTGTGGAGACGTCCTTGGCTATTGGCTTGACGAAAAGGATGTTGCCCTTCTCGGACGGGGCAACCTGCCAACTGTCGGTGTCGCCAAGCGAAATCGTCTCAAACTTCTCATCTTCGTCGAAGATGATCATCGTTGAGATGCCGTAGGTCGCAGATACCTTCACGACGTTGTTCGGCTGATAGACGACACTGGTCACACGCGCATCCAGACTGCCAGGGCGGGGCTGTTGCGCCGCATAGGCTTGGACCATCGTGAGAGCGGCGATCGACGCCGCCAAAGGCAAGCCATATTTCACTGCTGACCTCCCGAGGTCACCGTTTCCTGATCACGGCGGTAGTCATAAACCTGGAAGCCCAACGGGTTTTCGAAGCGCCATTCGTTGCGCTCAGGCGTATCCGTGTAGCGATAGCGAACGATAGAGATGAAGTGGCGCGTGATGACATCTGAATCAGAGCGCTCATGCGTCGAGAACCGGACGAGCGCCGTTGTTGTGTTGGGGAAGGTGACAGACTTTATGTCGACGGTGATCGACTTATTTTTGCCGAGCCGGCGAGCTGGATTGTCAGGGTTCGCGGCACTCCATTGGGCCTGGAGGTCGCGCGCTGCGTCGCCGGTGGAGAGCAACGCTGCAATTCCAAAGTTCTGCTCGATGGCAAAAGGATCGTAGCCCTCGCGGGATCGAATGTAACGGACGACATTCGCCTGAGTGACCGCCTGCTGGTCGGTGATGTTCGATGTTCGGGTCAGCCCTGTCTTGACCTCAATATAGCCAGTGTTCTTGTCGACCTCGACAATGTACGGCTCGAAGCTTTTGAGGGGCACGAGCATCACCAATGCGGAGAGCGACAGGATCGTGATGCCGCCGAAGATCAGCGTAATCAGCCAAGCGAACGCCTTGGACCGTTTGGCCTTTTTGACGATCTCTTGTTCCCAACGGTCCCCATCCTGAAAATAGCTCCGGAGAGCATCGTTATTCTCTGCCATGTGTCCTAGCCCTTAATTCCCGCCACCAGTCGCCTAGTTGGGCAGACTGTTGTTGGTAATTCTGTTTTGCATCGCTTCTGCTGCACCGGCGTTTTGGATGTTTTCCCTCATGCCGGCATGGGTTCTGGCGCGTGCGGCCATTCCTAATTCTCCAGCCCTTCCGGCTACAGCACGTGTCGCGGTCAAAGCTCGTGCCGGCAGTGCAACCCCGGTCGCGTAGCCAACCGATCGAGCGATCTGACCAACGCCCGTTGCCACGCCCCCGGTAATTCCCTGGGCGAGCGTTTGAATGTTGAAGAGGACAAAAGCGCCAGCCGCGCAGATCAGGACGAAAGCCGAGATATCGTCTAGCTGGATCTCGTTCGCGGATGCTGCCGCTGCGACCTTCTGCAGTTCAGCGTCCATGGTCGTGATGAGAAAGGCGGCGACGACGTAAACGAAGAGCGGAATGATCGCGTACGTCAAAACCTGCTGGAACCAAGCCATTCCGTACTGGCGTGTGGAATCAAACAATAGGCAGGCGATAAAGATCGGTGCAGTGCCAAGCAGCACCCACATCATCACCTTCGCAAGCACGAGGATGGCAAGCGCAACGGCAATGAACAGCCCAACCGCCAGCATGATCAGGAACCCTACAAGGCCCGGGAGAATGGCGAAGTAGCCTGACTGCTCCGCGAATGCTGCTGCTGCCTCATTCGCCGTCTCCCAAATCATGGAGAGGCCGTCTGTCGGCTCAGTTATCCCGGTACTGCTAGCCGTCAGGAGCGCCCGCCCCACGTCTTCCGGCGTGTTGTTCAGCCAGTCGTAAAAGAAGAGTTGGAAGTTGCCCCACTGATCAATGAAGGCGACGATAAGCATCATCCGCACGACCCGGCCGACGATCTCGCCGACGCTCACTCGCGCGGTCCCCATGACGAGTTGAAGTCCGTAATAGGCGACGTAGGCAATAAGCATGATCGTCAGAAAGGGCATGATCTCGTCGCCAACGACCTCATAAGCCCGCTCCGAGAAATTCCGCCCTGCATCTTCAAGAGCCTCAAGCAGGCCGCCTAGAAAGTTCATGGGGTCACTGCTCTCCGCTTGCAGCGAAAGCGTCGATCGCCGCCAGCGCTGCTGATGGGTTGCCATTCACGCTGGTCATTGGGCCACACTCCTGTCGCGGATCCTCGGCGTAGGATGTGAGGTTTGCCGGCCTCTTGCATGGTGCAGTCTTCTCCTTCGGAGCACCGGCGCAGCCGGTTACGCCGGCAGCAACCAGAACGGAGAGGAGCACAAAGCCTTTCACTCGAAATGTCTTATTCACCGTAGGTCAGCGCCTTCTTGGTATTGGAGATGTCGACAAGGCGGCGCTGATTTTGAGCCTGCAAGGAGCCGACGGTCCCATTCATCACGCCAATCATTTCGTTGATCGTCAGGCCGGTTTGAACCTGCAGCTGCGTGTTCTGATCGATGGACCCTTTGATGTCTTGGGCCTGGCCGATCTGCTGACCTGCCTGCTGGAATGCCTGTGTTCGCGACTGAACGGCCTGTTGCGAGCCGTTTACTAGGGCAGCAACTCCAAGGACGGTCTTCATCATCTCTTCGTAGGACTTGTCGCCGGAGAACGTGCTGTCCGCCTTGCCAGACAAGTTCTTTACCAGCTGAAGACCGTTGATGAAGGTGGTGGCAATCTGGCCGATATCACCGCCCATGCTGCCGAAGTTCGGGACTCCGCCCTGCATGAGGCTGTCGAGTGACGGCATCTGAGAAACGCTGAACCCCTGACCAACGGCGAGGTTTTGCATGGGATTGGAAACGCTCCCGCGATCCCCTGTGACGGCTTTAAGTGTCTCTTCTACCGTCTTCAGAACTTGCCTGTTCGTGTCCAGGATCTGATCAGTCGTCTGAGAGGTTTCTGTCGCGATCTTCAGGTTGGCGCTGTCGATCACCGGAACTTGTGCATGCGCGGTAGACGCTATCGCTAGCGAAAACGCAGTCAGAAATGCTCTTCTCATGGCCGTTCTCCTTGTCATTCGGCGCTCAACATCAGCTTCATGTCAGCCTCTGGTTCGAGTTTTCGAACGCAGACCTGTTCCTCCGGATTCCACTCAAGCTGCAGTTCCTTGTCGCAGAGGTCAGCTACCTCGCGATCCTCTTCCTTCTCATCTCGCTTGTAGTCGCTGGATCGCGAAGACCCCGAGAGCCCCCCCAGATCGAGCGCATTCTGAGAATTCATAAGCTCGGCCATCGTTGTTCCGAGGCGGATGACCTGGTTCATCATCTCAAGGTTCGCATTACGGGCGCCGGAATTGTGGTCCCAGCTGTCTTGGATCGTGCCGCTTTCCATCTGGCCGAGTTGCTGAAGCCATGACGCGACGTTCCCGCTGTTTTCGGAAATCGACTGGCTGGTCGCCATCGAGTTGATGGTCGCGTCTCTTGCACCTGAAAAGCCCGACGTGCCTCCTCCGAAATTTTCGGGGATGTTCGACACATCGGAGCCTCCGAACTGGGGCATCCACTTCCCTTTGATCGCGGCTACATACCCCTGCGTCTCCTTGAACGGAGGGATGCCGCCATACTTACGAACGTTGCCTGGCCCCGCGTTGTATGCGGCGAGCGCAAGGTTGGTATTGCCGTTGAAGGTACGGAGCTGCTGCTTCAGGTAGCGCGCGCCGCCGCGAAGGTTATCCTCGATATCGTGAGGATTGACGCCAAGATCCTTGGCTGTGCCCGGCATCAGCTGCGACAAGCCCATAGCGCCGACCGGCGACTTTGCGCAGGGATTGAACCGGCTCTCCTGGTAGACGAGAGACATGAAGAGGGTTTCGTCTACCCCTTCCTCACGCGCCACGCGCTTCACAAGCCCGACAATCTCCGGATTTGCATGTGCTGCCGAGGGGGCGTCACCTCCGCGCCCCGGCCGGTACATCGAGCAGGTGACGCTCTTGCTAACCGTATGTCGGCGCTTGTCTGTTTCCTCGATCTGCCTAGTTGTGCCGTTGCGTTCCGCTTCGGTCGCAGTGTGAGCCTTATCGGTAACAGGAACCTGCGAGGAGGCGGGTAGCGCTGTTCCCCATGCAAAGGCCGCCATAAGCAGCCTCAGAGTCGGACTGTTCCTCATTCGGCATTCTCCCATCCGCAGAATTTCGCCAACCAGTTTTCGGGTTCGTCTCCGTACTGTTCGCGAAGTGCGGCGCACTCCTCGATCGTCTCCTTGCGCCCTGAAAGCACCTTCACGAGATCCGGCATTGTCGACAGATCGAGGCGCGCGATGACAGAGTCATTGCCGTGCTTGATCAGGAAGGTTCTCTTTTCGGGAGGCGTGTTCTTGATGAACTTGAATTCCTTCACCGTCAGGCCGAAGCGCTTGATGTAGCTCTCTTCGTCAGCCCGTGGGTTCGGGAAGTGGATGTTGGTGGCCGACTGCTCAATGAGCGTATGCGAGGCTTTGGATTTGGTGATGTCAGCGGCCGATTGCGTACCAAAGCCCACAATTCCGTTGAGCTTGCGGATCGTCTTCATCTTATCGACGATGAAAGCGCAGAACGTGTCGTCCATCAGCAGCTGCCAGCCTTCATCCATGAAGAACATGACGGGGTTGCCGTCCAGCAGCTCGTCCAAGCGATGGTAAAGGTACATCAGCGCAGGGGTTCTTAGCTCCTCGTTTCCGAGGATGTTGGTCATATCAAAGCCAAAGACGCTGTGACCGGAGAAGGACAGGACGTCATGGGGCGCGTTGAACAGCCAGGCCTTTTCGCCTTCGATCCAAGGCCGAAGCCGAGAGTATAGATCGTTGGCGTCGGCCTTAGACCGCCCCATTAGGAGGCCGGCAAGATTGGGGAGATTTCGCTGAGCTGCCGGCTCCTGCATGATCCGGACGATTGCCTTTTCCAAGGTGTCCTCGTCCTCTTGCGTGAAGTCGGTGCGACGATCACCGCGCAGCATGGTTTTAAGCAGACGGACCAGAAACTCCCGGTTCTCGCCGGTATTCTCCAGTTGCAGCGGGTTGAAGCCCGTGGGCGTTCCCGGAGACAGCACCTCGTAAGCCCCGCCAATCGCCCTGACGAAGATCTCAGCCCCCCGGTCCTTATCGAAGAACACGGCTCGAGGCGTGGGTGAAACTCGCATCGCTTGAGCCAGGAGGAAGGTCAAACCCACGGTCTTGCCGGATCCTGTAGGACCAGTCACCGTGAAGTGCCCGATATCTCGACGGTGGAAGTTGAACCAGTAGGGGGTTTGTGAGGTCGTTTCCAGAATGGTGATCGGCAGGCCCCAATGGGTGCGATCCGCTTGTCCAGTCGCGAAATTATGCATCGAGGAGAGGCCCGAAAAATTGGCGCTCGACAGCATGGCGATGCGGGATATGTAAGAGCGGTTGCCCGGCAACTGCCCCCAGAACGCGGCTTCCAGATTCAAATCTTCCCGGAGCCAGTTGATATTCATATCGGTGAGGCACGCGCCAAGTTCAGAGACGCAGCGGCTCAGGCTTTCGAGATCCCTTGAAATGCACAGAAGCGAAAAATGATGGAAGCCGAATACAGCCTCCTGATTGAGAAGGCTGTTCAAAGCATAGTCGATGTCGGATTCGACCGAACTACCCGCTTCGTCGGAGGCCTTAATTTGGCGTTGAAGGCGGCTGATCCGCTCTTGTGCGATCGGTTTGTCTGCAAGGGTGAAGGACTGCGTCAGGATGAACTCGTGGTTCACCTGCAGCAACCCATCCAACATGCCGGGACCAGTGAATGGAGGATATTCTTTGATTGAGAGTAGAGCGGCATAGCGGCTATCTTCTTCCACCGCCGCTTGTGCTTGCATCGTCCGCTTTGAAAAGTGAAGCCGTGAAGTGCCGACGTAGTTGCGAATTCCCATGCGCGGAAGCCGCATCTTTCGCGGCACACCGCAGGTCAGGATCGTGTTGAAGAACTCGCAGGGTTCCGAATACGGATCGCCCTTAGCGTCTTCTCCATCGATGTCCTTTTTCGCGGTATCGTCTGATTTCTTGCGATACGTGATGCCAAGCGGCTTCGCGCCGTACTTGTGCAACTCTTTCACGATGTTCCCAACCAGCTCTTCGAGGTCGGTCACGTCTTCACGGGTCGCTTGGGCCCTGGCCTCCTTGTTCGAGCGTTCAAAGATCCGCTTCAGCGAGTCGCCGAGGCCAAGCGCCCCTTTCATGCCCGAACGCACGATCGTCAGGTAGATTTCGTTCGTGAACATCCGCTTCTTGCGAAGTTGGTCCATATAGCGATCGTTCAGGATCTCGCAGAAGGAGGAATCGAACGAACCGCCGATTTCGGTCTCGACCTCACGACGGATTACAGTCGACCAAAGAGAATAGCGGCTCGAACCTAGTGCTCGGATCATGGTGTTCTGCACAACAGAACGCATGTTCAATTCGGCCTGGTCCTCCGTCTGGAAGAACAGTCCATCAAGCTTGATGACGCTGATCAGGGTTCCATTCTCGAGCCCGATGACCGTGTCAGACACATGCCGCATATAGGGGATGTGAACGGACATAGGCCGCTCGTTGCCGGCGACCTTCCCAAACCCAAGCTCTTCCTTGACGACTTTCAGCATCTACTATGGTCCGTATGAGTTGGTGCCCCAAAAGCGCTTGTTGGGGGTCCTTGGCGTCTTGCGGGACGTGACCTGCAGGACGTCGAGAATCTTGCTGTCCCAGGCACAAAGCGAGAAAAGGACAAGGTAGGCGGCTGGCGCGATCAGCAGTGCCGCCAGATGGTTCGTCACCAGCCACCCAATGATTGTCACGCCGATGATCAGGACGACCGCCATGTAGGGCACGCCCCATAGCGTCGGAGAACGGGTCAAGCCGATCACCAACGGCGTCAAAGCTGGCTTCTCGTCCTGAAAATCGCTCATCAGCCGCCGCCTACCGACGAAATCATCTGGTCAACGATGGCAGGGGCGCCGAACACGAGACCGATGCCAATGACGACGGCTCCGGCCGTGAACCACGAAAGCCTGCCGGCAAAGGCAAGGAAGCCGAGGCCAATCACGGCGATGATTGCCATCAGACGTCCGAAGGGGCCGGTGATGAAGTCAACGATCATCTGTACGGCTGTCTGAAGGGGGGCGAATGCACCGCCGCCGCCACCGCCAGCCTGTGCAAGCGCTTGATCAGCGCCTGCAACCTGCAGGGCTGCCACCAAGCCAATGACGGCTACTGCCTTCAATGCCCCGGAATGCCGGGAAACGACGTTCTTCATAGTTCTCTCCTTAAAAATGCATCACGCCGCCGACGAACTTGCCGGTCTTCTCCACAGCGATGACTCCGGCATCGCTGGTGTTCTTTGCCGCCATGTCTCGGACGATCCCGCTCGCCTTCCGTTTGCCGGTTGGCATCGGTAGGCCAAGCTGGAAATTCACGACCTTTGCGACATAGCCGACGGTTTCTTGGAATGGCGGAACGCCGCCATATTCGTAGATGCGCCCCTCCCCGCTGTTGTAAGCGGCCGCGACCAGAAGCGGGTTCTGAAACTCATCGAGCAGGAAGCGGAGGTACTTCATCCCGCCCTCGATGTTTTGAGCGGGATCGCAAATGTCCTGAACACCGAAGCGAGCCGCCGTTTCGGGGATAAGCTGCATAGGTCCGCGTGCGCCTTTCGGTGAATTGCGGATCTCATCGAAGCGGCTTTCGGCCCAGGCAATCGCAACCGCGAAGCCCTCATCGACGCTGTATCGGCGCGCAGTGGATGCAACTAACGCTTTAATCTCGTCAGGTGACAGGGGCGACGGCCCGCACTCTTCAACGGGAGTTCCTGCCCCTAGATATTCGGGGGTATCACTAGATGTAGTATCTAGAGTGGGAGTTTGGACAGGCTCAATGCGGCCGGTGGCGCGCTCCGAGACATCAAAATATGCGCTGACAGACGCATCAATGTGATGCCCTTTGGCGCCCGCGTCTTTCGACGCCGTTGCGCCCAATACTTCAGCTCCGCCCTTCGTGACAACACCGTTTGCACCAAGGACAAATTCCTTCTCCGATGTCTCGACACCGCTCCAGCGATCTTCGAAGTTCGTGACAAGAGATTCCTCATTGATTGTCACAGAATCGTTGTAATCGCTGGAAATACGCCCTGTTGTGGCTAAGTCTTGTGACGCAGCAGTATTGGCCGCGAGCAGCACGGATAATGCTGCGCTAGTCAGGGTTCGCGGGCCTAGATACCCTGCATAGACAGTGTTTTTATCCATCGCACCCGCCCGTCAAACGGTGTTGTGATCGCCATGAAAACCGACTAGAGTTAATGCACACATGATACCGATTTGATGCACTCTTACAAGTTTTCTGATCGGTGTTAAACCCTATTTTGCAGGGTCAACAATCGGACTCAGGATGGTTAGGGCTAGAATATGAAACAGGCCATCATTCCCGCGCTTCTAAGTTGCGCATTGGCAACACAAGCGCTTGCCGCTCCTGCTGTGAACAAGGACTACATCAGGTCACTGGCGGCGCCGGGCAAGACGGTTCTTGTCGTCGAGTATTACGACGGGACCGGCAAAGTCGCTGATCGCAAAGGTTACGCCACTGCCAATGGCTTCAAGGCTATCTCGGCGACTGAGTTTCGCGTCGATGAAGCGACAACGTTGCATCTGTATGGCGTTCAGCCCTGCAGCGGCGATCTGGTCAATCGCGCAGAGGACTATTCCGGGACTTGCGAGGAGTTTGGTACGCAGCAGCTGCAAACGATGCTGCAGAGCCCCAAGGTTCTGTTCTGCAGGGCCTTCATCAGCGAGCAGACTGCCCCCGTCCAGGATGTCACTTGCTACGGCTACTATAACTATCCTGGAGCAATGGACACGGTTGATAATCTTGAGGAGCAGCTTCTGTCGTTAGGAGCGGTTCGCCTGACTAAGAAAGCCGATGGTTCATTCGAACGTCCTGATCTCACGGAGGCTCAGGAAATCGGCCAGAAGGGTTCCTACGGCATGTGGGCAGATCCTCGGGTGAAGGCGCAATGAAGCTTGCTGCTGCACTCATCGCGACTCTACTGCCCTTTACAGCCAATGCCGCACCTGAAGGGTACTTCGATCTTGCTCCCGGCATCACCTTGGAAACGGGGGACACCTGGATCTCGAACGGAGAACGGTTTCGTCTCTATGGCATCCAGTCCTGCTTGCGCGGCACTGCCTACACGGATGGTCAGGGCAACAAGAAGGATTGCGGCGAGGCATCGCTTGCGATGTTGGCTGCCTACATCAAGGACACCAAACCGATTTGTGCCCCTGTGGCGAAGCTTAACGGCATCTCATATGTCGTTTGTTACGCCACGGTTGGCAGTCAAAGGCTCGACCTCGCGCAGATCATGGTGACAAGCGGCTATGCATTCGCTGCCTTGAAGACCGATGGTCTCCCTTATCATGCCCCCTACGCCATAGCCGAGCAGCTTGCTCAGCAAAAGAAGGCCGGCCTTTGGCAATTCTCCGACGTTCAGCATCCTTCCATCCTGCTTAGTCGTGAGGCGAACCAGCGATCGAGGAGCGCCCAGCCATGAGAAGCCGCCTTTTCCATTTTATCGCCGCAAGTTGTTTGGCCCAGCCGGCGTTTGCCGCCGATCCGATCTATCAGAACTGGCACGCCCTACGCGGTCAGGCTGCGCCTCCAGTTGCTGCTGCTGTTCGGTTGCCGACGTTCAAAGGCTCGGTAACCGTTCTTGACGGCCGCACGCTATGGTTCGGCACGCTTGGCAATGGCTATAAAGTGAGGTTGGCTGGCATCGACACCTGTGAGCTTCCTCAATGGGCTTTGAACCCAAAGTGGACCAACCGGGACAAGCAACAGGCCCCTACCCCCGTTCCATGCGGTCCCTTCGCCAAGGCCTGGCTGAAAAGGACTGTCGGAAACAGACCCACGACTTGCGTCGGTCTGGCCTACGCGAACGATGGGATACCCGTCGCACAATGCACGACTAACGGTGTGGATCTCGCCGCCGAAATGCTGCGCGTCGGTTGGGCTCGTCTCGATTCCCCTTACATCAACGCCCAATATTACGCTTATCAGACCAACGCGATGGCCGCCCGGTATGGGATGTGGGGAACCTACGTGTTGGACATGAACGAATGGCGCCGGAAAGCCGTCGACAAGACGCTAGATCGGCATCCGATCGCCGACTTCAATCTATTGGCCGAGCGGAAAAGCGAGATCTCTCCTCCTTTTGCTGATGCGCGAAACAAGCCGAAGAGGACGGACCGATAGTTGCCAGACCTCGCACATATTGCGACCTCTCTCGCAACGGATCCTTGGCTGGCTTGCTGCTTGCCATCCCCCTTTCGATCGCCGTGATCATCCCGGCGCAAAAACTCTGGTGGATCCACGCGCCGCTTGCGATTCCTTCTCATTCTGTCGCTGGCCTTTCACGACAAGCGCCATTTGTCGTTCGACAGCTACCTGGTCGGGCTCTTCGCCTTCGCCGCCGTTTCTCGGGATATCCCCAACCAGCCACTGCTCTATCGCATCGGCATTTCCTGGTTTGCGTCCTTCGCCCTGATTTCGGCCGTCATCTACGCGGCGGGCGAACGCATCCAGCACAGCACTCCGCTCGAAGGACCATTTTCCGAGCCGGCAATTTCAGCAGCATTGATCAAGAGGGACACCTGATATGAAACCAGTGTTTTTTGCCGTAGCCGGTCTCGCGGCTCTTGCCATCTCTCCAGCATCTGCCAAGGCCGAGGATGCCTCCTGGGGTTGCCAGATTCTCTTGTGCGCAGCCTCACAAAGCCCCTCCTGGCATGGCGTCCCCTACTGCGTTCCCCCGATGAAAAGGCTTATATCAGCTATGGCGAAGCCCGGCTTCTCCTGGCCGATCTGCCATGAAGCAAAAGCCGGAAAACCGGGCTATGAACCTTACGAGGAATGCCCTGCCGGCATGACCGCCGTTTCCTCCCGCACCGATGGGGATCGGCCGTTCTTGGGCCGAGACGACAAGGATCAGTGCACGAAGACCGTCAACCAGTGCAGCAACCGTGCCGCCTTCCGTACCCAATTTGGTGACAGCCAAGAAAACGAGCGCAAGGGTGTCACGATCCGGCAGATCAACCAGAACAACGACAATGATGTTTTCAACCGAGACAATGGCTGCATGGTGCAGATCACTCAGCCCCGCCCTCGCCGCGCGGATCCTTATTATTTCGACATACTGAACGATAAGGGCGTCAAGCAGCGCGCTTGGTTCAACCTGAATGACTGAGTGGATGACATGAACAGCAACATTCTCATCGTAGCAGCCGCAGGTATCGGCATTCTCACCGGTGCTGGAGGTACTTATCTCATCATGCCGGAGCCAGAGCCGGTTGTTCGGGCCCCTACTGATGCGGAGATCGCGGCCCTTATCGCAGCCAATCCCTCCCTAATTCCCGAACCTCCGGCCCCTGTGCTTGAAATACCGACAGAAGAGGAAGCTCTAGCCGCATACCGCAAGGCTTATGCCCGCAATCCTCTAAGGACCGGCCGCGGTGAAGCCGATGTAACCCTTGCTTTGGGAGAGTGTGACGAGAACGCCAGCGGTCCAGGCGTATCATGCGTTGCGGCCATCAAGAGGAATCCGAACGCAGCTCCTCTCGATCGCGTCATTGGATTTGCCAAGTCTGCATCCGGCGAATGGGTTGCCACCAACTACTGATTTCAGGGCCAGATGCCTGTTGATCATCAATGCCCCGATAGTGAGATGGAGCCTGAAAGAAGAAGCTCCATTTCCTCAGGGTTTAGGCTCCCCTTGGAGGCAATTAGGTACCCCGCTACGTAAAGTAGCTTCTGATCTCTCTCATCCTGATCTGACGGCGCGTGCCTGATGATTTCCATACGTGCATTCGCTTCTTGATCCATGTCAGCGCCGCCCTCGCCGTTGACGGCTGCCAGGTAGACGGCTCGGTGACGTTCGACCTTCACGGACAATGGCTCGCTGGGTTGCGGCTCAAGCTTTTCTGTCATCTTTCCCTCTCCACAAGCGCAAGCGATCACTCCTTGACCTCCCGAAATCGAAGGGAGGGCAGGAGCCCCGCTCCCGCTCCCGAGCTCGTGCGGAACAGCTGGAGAGAGGGGGACAAGCGCTAAACCGGAGGGGGATCACCCACCCGAAGGGCCGAGACGGATTTCATGGAAATGCGGCCGGTGCTGCAGGCCGCAGGCCGAAGCATGGGGAGACCGGTTTAGTGCTTGTGGGGGAGAGAGGGCAGAGCGCCTTTCTCCCCTCTCAGTGGGTCGAATAAAGTCGCCTTTCGGCCCAAAGCAGCCAAACTTGCAAAGACGCGATCCTGTTAGGATGAGGAACCGTTCAATGTCGCCGTTCAGTCCGACGTCATCACCAAGTCTTGGACAGTGGTGAACAAACTGCCGCCGATGTGCGCGAAAGCAATGTTCATCCGACGTGCGCCTTCGCCGTCTGTGTCGGGATTGTCACCGATGAAGACGGCCTCTTGAGCAGTCGCACCTGACAATTCTAAGGCTAACTTGAACATAACCTCGTCGGGCTTTCCGATCGATCGATACCGTAGATTCGGTAGGCATGTAGCTACCGCAGCCAACAACGCACCTGTCTCAGGCACAACTCCTCCATCCTGAGCGGGATGCGTTCCGTCAAGATTGGCAACAAACAAGCTGGCTCCGGATCGAACCATGTTCGAGATTTGGGTGAGCCCTTCGTAGGAAAAACCTACGTCCCGAGTGAGCAGTACGAGCTCGGCATCCATATCGGCGAGCACAAGCCCTGAAGCTTCCGCATACGACCGGATTGCGGGTGACCCGAAGATTGCCACGCGAGCACCTGAAAACTCTCGCGCCAAGATATCAATAGCGGTCGAACCAGCGAGTACGATGCGACCCGCCGATATTGACAGGCCGAGCTCGGCAAGGCGATGAGACAGCGTTATCGGTGTGTCGGTGGAGTTGTTTGAAACGGCGATCAAGCGGTCGCCGAACCTCGCGACAAGTTCCCTAGCGCCGGGTAGCACCATGTTACCTGAAATCAGGCAACCATCGAGGTCGCATAGGACAGCCTTGTAGCGATCGAGGTAAATATTCATCCGTCAAATCGCCCTGATACCGCATCCTTGTCGTGAAGCCAGTAGGACGGACCAGCATAGAGGAATTGGCGATGATGGATCGCTACTCCTTCCGAGTTTACACGCACGAGCGCGAAATCCGGGGCTTCGAGTGAGCCGGGTATCTTGTCTTCCGTGTCAAGGTCGAAACCGACCTGGTGATTGATGCCACGCTGGATGTGGTAGGGAATGCCGTGCCAAAGCCCGAAGATTGGCCGATGAATGTGACCGTGGAACATGTAGTCGGGCTGACGCCGAGCACTCTCGAAGACCGCCAACTGCTCCTCGGCATTGCGGACGTTGTACCGATCCATCGAACGCAATCCGACCTTGCCGGAGTGGTGATGCTGGAGAAGTAGAAGAGGACGATCTTTGGGCGCGTTGCGAAGGGATGTTTCAAGGAATGCAAGCCGTCTCGGGCACAGAACGCCATCGCCGATATGCGTATCGGCTTCATCGAGCGTGTCGAGCGTCAGTACGCTCGCCTGGGGCAAAACGCGTAGTGCCTGAACGAACCCCGAGCCATCATCGTCGGCGTAGGGGAAGAATTCACGAAACGCAGCACGCTTGTCATGATTACCCATCATGAGCACCGAAGGCACGTTCAATGCGCTTACCGACTCCGCCAAGTTCTCGTAGGCCGCTCTCTCGCCAGCGTCGGTGAGGTCTCCGAGAATCACGACAAAATCCACGCCGGGGTGATCGCGATTGATAACACTGATCGCGGCATCAAGACTTGCGCGAGGGTCGAGACCATACATCGTCTCCCCACGAGGGAGGAAATGAGTGTCGGTGAGAATGATGAATTCAAGTGCTTTGCCGTCCATGGCCAGCGCCTCCGGTATGTGGATTCAGACATCAGTTCAAAGGCGGGCGGCCGGAACAGGGCCGCCCGCCTTCACACTACTTCTTGGGCATCAGGTCGTTGACCTCGTCCTGAAGGTCCTGCTGGAGAGTCGGCATGTCGGTTGCTTCACCGGATACGATCGATTCGATGCCATCATAGAGGACCTGGGTGATCGCGAGGCCATTCGCACCTGGATAGGGCTGCCATTCGCGGAGCAGCGGAAGCTCGCGAACTGCGGTTTCCTTGTTGGGGTTCTGCTTGTAGAAGTCGGCGAGGATGATCTCGTTTGCCGCCTTGTTCGGTGGCATGTATCCCGTGGTACGGGCCACGTCTGCCGCACCTTCGCCCGAGGTAATGAACTTGAGCCACTTCCAGGCTGCTTCGAGCTTTTTGGGGTCTTTGGAAGCGGAAACTAGCATCGCAGCATTGCCGCCCGCTGGCAGTCCGACTGGCCCCGAAGCCTCTAGGCCGGGGAACTCGTGGGTCACAAGCTTCCAGTCACCCTTGGATCGCTCGACAGCTCCCAATTCCGAGGTCGATGTGTAGTACATCGCGATCTGTCCTGCTGCGAACGCTTTCTGCGCATCACTGAACGAGTAGTTCGGCATTGCGCAGCCGCGGAAAAGCTTGTTCATGGTCTCGAGGGACTTCAGACCGGCTGCACTGTCCAGATTGATCTTGTCGGCCTTCAGAAGCGGTTCGTTCTGGGTCCACATCAAGGACTGGAGGAACCAATTGCCAGTGATGTTCCACGTCCAGAACATCGGTGTCTTTATGCCAGCGTCTTGCATCTTCGCGCAGAGATCGACGACCTCGTCCCAAGTCTTGGGAAGCTCCGCGGGGTTCGTCACGCCAGCCTTGGCCATCAAATCCATATTGTAGTAGCCGACAGGGAGCGACACCGCGAAAGGCAGGCCATACACGCTGCCGTTCGACGTGCCGAGGTCGAGCATAGCCTTATGGTAGCCGTCCTTGGCGAAGTCAGCTTCCTTGGAGATGAACGGTTCAAGCGATTTGGCGATTCCTTTTTCGACCAGCAGGGCCTGACGGTTCAGGCCCTGGACGGAAACGTCTGGAAGGTTGCCGGAGACGGCTTCGCGCAGGATCGTATTCGTCCCGTCCTCGTAGTCCTTATAAGCTGAGCGGACCCTAATTTCGATGTCGGGATTCTCCGCCTGGAACTTGGGGAGGATTTTCTGGAAGGTGACGTCGAAAAGGTAGGAATAGGTGTAACCGAACTCGACTACGGTTTTTTCTTGCGCGTGGGCGAAGGCGGTCATTCCGGCCGTGATGGCCACGGCGGAGGCAAGGAGGCGACGCATAGTTGTAATCCTCAAATGGGTGGTTGGGTTAATCAGTATCTACGGTAGGCATCCGCATGCGCGGAATCTTAGAGCACTACTTCATGCCCGATAGGGTGATCCCTTCAACGAAGCGACGCTGGGCAAGGAGGAATGCGACGATCAGCGGAGCCACGATGACGGTTGCCGTCGCCATCATCGGCCCGTAGAGGCTGCCATCGCCGCCGCCGCCACGAAACTCGTCTAATCCGAGCGGGGGGGTGAAAAGGCTCCGATCACCGGTCAAAACCATCCGAGGCCAGAAGTAATCGTTCCAATGTGCGACGACGGAGAAGATGGCGAAGGCCAGCAGAGCAGGAACGGCGGTCGGTAGCATTACCTTCCAGACGATCGACCACTCGGTCATTCCGTCCATACGGGCAGCATCGACTAGGTCGTCCGGAACCGTGGAGAAGAACTGACGCATAAGGAAGATGCCGAAGACCGAGATCGTCCAGGGAATCACGAGAGCGGCATAGCTGTTCGTCAGTCCAAGCTTTGCGAGCACGATGTACAGAGGCAGCGCTACTGCGTGTACAGGCAACAGCAGGCAGATCAGGACCAGGCTGAAGACCATATCACGACCCCAGAACCTCAGCTTCGACAAGGCGTAGGCTGCGGGAACGGCGACCAGAACCTGAAGAAGGAAGATTGACGCGGTAACGATGACGCCGTTGAGCAGATAGCGGAGGAGTGGCGCTTCTGAAAACGCCGTGGCGTAGTTGAAGAGTGCCGGACGCTTCGAGCAGCTCTCGCGCAAGTTGGCGAGCGCGGTCTCGGAAGAGACGTTCCCGTTTGCGAAGCCTTCGGGCTCGCCTCTCTTCATGCAGTACTCGTCGACCATAAGCGCTTGCGAGCCGAAGAAGCCGCCCTCGTTACGTTCAATCTCGCCAGGCGACTTCAGCGATGACGAAAGCATCACGTAGAACGGAAGAGCGACAACGATCGCACCGAGGATCAGGACGAGGTGTTTCAAGGTTTCCGTGATGGTGAACCGATGAGCTGTCACGCGACTTGCTCCCTCTTGGCGGCAACCGACTTCTGGACGAAGGCCAGAATGAGAACGAAGGTCAGATAGAGGACTGCGATCGCCGCACCGATGCCGATTAGGTTCTCCTTCACGCCCTTCTCGTACATCGCGACCAGAATGACGTAGGCACTCCGCGATGGACCGGCCCCTTGGTCATAAAAGCCGTGCACGACGTCGAAGACTTGAAACGAGCGGATCGCTGTGATCGTCACGACAAACACGGTCGTGGGCCAAAGCGTTGGCCAGGTGACGAGACGAAAGCGCTCCCATGGGCTGCTTGCGCCATCGATCTCCGCGGCTTGGTATAATTCTGACGGGACGGACGTTAGTCCGGCGAGATAGAGGACCATGTTAAATCCGAACCCCTGCCATATCCCGACGAAGCAGACGGTCCAGATCGCGTAGTTTCGGTCACCCAGCCAGAGTGGGAATCCTTGTTCGCAGGATCGGTGAAACCACCCCCAGTATTGCATTGCCTCTACGTTACAGAGCGAGGCAAGCGACTGGTTGACGATGCCGAGCGTCGGGTGCAGCGTGAAGCTCCACACTATCGACATCGCCATGAGTGTGGCCATGACCGGAAGGAAGTACACGGTCTTGTAGAACGCTCCGCCCCATCGGAGCGAGTTAATGAGGAGGGCCGCGCCGAGACCAAGGCCTATTGACAGCGGTGTTACCACCAGCACGTAAGTCAGAGTGGCTTGGATCATGCCCTGATAGCGTGACTGGCTGAAAATCTTGCCGTAATTCTCGAAGCCTACCCAGTTGAATTCTGGACTGCCAAGGCTGTAGTCGGTCAGCGAAAGTACGGCGACCGCAATGATAGGCAGTAGCAGGACGCCAGCCATCAGGATGACTGCGGGCGCTACGAATAAGAGGCCCGCTCGCGCGGAAGAGACGCTTGCAGTGGTCATTCCTTCAAGCTCCAACTGCAACGGCCGCTTCAGCAGGTCGTGGCGTACTGTCGAGGCGATTGGCAAGACGGGAGTTGTCAGTCGCGAATGCCATTACCCCCTTGGTGGTCAAGTCTATGTTCACCGGGGACCCGACATGCAGCATGTGTGCAGTCTCTGGAGTGACACGTACCACGACCCTGTTTCCACCTGCGGGACCCATATCGGAAACTCGCGCGTGAACGAAAACATCCGATCCAAGGTTTTCCTTATGGACGACCTTGGCTGAGAGACCGCCTTCTTCTGCCTTGCAAAATCTCAGGTGCTCCGAACGGACGGCGATCGTGATGTCTTGCGATGTCGCATGCAGCCGCTGCCGCACTGAAAGGCCGGGCGCTGTTATCCGTCCCTCGGAATCAACGGTTGCGGGAAGGGTGTTGATCTTTGGGCTGCCTATGAACTCAGCAACCCGGAGGTCCTGAGGGTCATCGTAGACCTGATCTGGAGTCGCGACCTGGAGAATTTCGCCGCCCATCATGACGGCAATACGATCCGACATCGTCAGGGCTTCGGCCTGGTCGTGTGTCACATAGATAAACGTTGAGCCGAGCGCACGGTGAAGTTCGGAAAGTTCCGACCGCATGTGAACCCGTAGGGCTGCATCCAGGTTCGAAAGCGGTTCGTCCATCAAAAAGGCGACCGGTTTACGAACCATGGCCCGTCCCAGTGCGACGCGTTGACGTTGGCCACCCGACAGGTGGCCCGGCCGACGATTGAGTAGTTGTGTAATTTTGAGAGTGTTCGCCGTCTCGGCGACTGCTGCATCGATCGCTCGCATCTTGCTTCGATGGCTCGGCAGCAGTGGCCCTACGAAGGGGAGCCGTTCGGTGGTCGTAAGATCACGAAGACGAAGCGGCGTCCTGATGTTTTCTTCGACAGTCAAATGTGGATAGAGGGCGTAGGACTGGAAAACCATGGCCAGGTCCCGTGCGCTCGGTCTAATGCCA
Organism: Rhizobium sp. CSW-27; assembly: GCF_018760785.1. Classification (GTDB taxonomy): domain Bacteria; phylum Pseudomonadota; class Alphaproteobacteria; order Rhizobiales; family Rhizobiaceae; genus Neorhizobium. The sequence goes on along the minus strand of NZ_JAHHZO010000020.1, from coordinate 45,984 downwards.
CCGACATTCCGACCTCCGATAAGGACGTCTCCCGAGGTCTGGTCTTCCAGACCGGCAATAATTCGCAGCAAGGTTGATTTCCCGCATCCCGAGGGGCCGACCAGCGAAACAAACTCGCCATCGCCGATGCGAAGGTTAACTCCCTTGAGGACGTCGGCCTTCGGAAAGGCCTTCCTTATTTCGCGGAGTTCGATCGTCGCCATGCAGGCCCCTGTTCATGCGTTGTCTTCAGGGCGCTTTTAGGTAGGCACAACAACAGAAACGTGACATCTATAAGCTTAGCTTTTAGATTGTCTCATCCCTACTACGCCGATTATCGAGTTTCGGGTGCCGCGCATGTATCTCACAAGCCCTAGAATTCGGGCGTTCAACGCAGTCATGGAGACAGGAAGCTTCTCTGCTGCGGCAACTAAGCTTGGCTTATCTCAACCCGCCATAACCCAAGCCGTACGAGAGATCGAACAGGCAGCCAAAGTCACTCTCTTCCAACGCCAAGGTCGCAGCCTTGCTCAAACTGCGCTCTGCGCGGAACTCTATCGGTTTACAGCAGAAGCCGAGCGTCTTGCTGGCGAGGCGCTCAGGGTGTTGGAGCAGCACGCCAACTTGGAAACGGGGAAATTCCGCATCGGTATCGGCAATTCAATGCCGGGCATGGCACTCATTCGAGAGTTCCGACGTCGGCTACCCGGCGTCCAGGTCCAAGTAGAGTTGGGTTCTTGGGCGACCATTCTCAAGGCAGTGGTCGAACAGCGCGTAGATGTCGGTGTGCTGCCCAACGTGCCAAATGACGGGCGCTTCGAGCGCAAGGTTTGCCTGAAGCAGGACGTCGTGGCGATCGTTTCGGAGGAGTCTCCTCTCGCTCGGTCCACCCAAACTAGCTGCACCGAACTCTTGCGATACCCGCTTATTTTCCGCACTCAATCTTCATCTACTCAAAAGGTGGTCGACCAAGGCTTTCGAAGTGCCAAGCTGACGCCCGTCCCAATGATGGTGTTGGATACACGCGACGGTGTCTACGAGGCGGCGGCCAACGGATTGGGCGTTGGCTTTATGTGGGAGTTCGGATCGAGCCGAGAAGATAAGATACGAAAGATCAGGGTAATTGAGTTCGAACAGGGGCACCCCGAACACGTGTTCCATCTTTCCGGCCGGACAAGCCCGCTGATCACTGCATTCGAAGCGATCCAGCTTTGAGCAATATTGATGTCCGCTTTTGGCGGATACCGTTGAAAAACTCGTCGTTGTCGGTGCTTGGTTGTCGTGATTCAATCGCCGCATTGATTTGCGGAGGATTGAGCGATGATGGGATGCCAGGCAGCTCCGGCGCAGCTCTTCTACGACTTCTGCCTTGATGATCACGTTCCTGCAGATCACCTGCTGCGCGGGATTGACCGCCATCTCGAACTGGAAAGCGTTCGAGCGCAGTTGAAGCCTTTCTACAGCACCACCGGTCGCCCCTCGGTTGATCCAGAGCTGATGATGCGGATGCTGATCATCGGCTATTCCATGGGTATCCGCTCGGAGCGGCGGCTCTGTGAAGAGGTCCACCTCAATCTCGCCTATCGCTGGTTCTGCCGCCTTGGGTTGGACGGCAAGGTGCCTGATCACTCCAGCTTCTCGAAGAACCGCCATGGCCGGTTCCGGCAGAGCGATATCCTGCGGCATATGTTTGAGACAGTGGTGGAGCGCTGCCTTGCGCAAGGGCTGGTCGGTGCGGAAGGATTTGCTGTCGATGCCAGCCTGATCGCAGCGGATGCCAATAAGCAGCGCTCAGTACCGGGCGCGGAGTGGGAGGCCAAAGAAGACGCTGGTCGTTCAGTGCAGGAATATCTGGCTGTTCTCGATGATGCGGCTTTCGGGGCTGCCTCGCCAGTGACGCCGAAGTTCATCTCGCCGTCCGATCCGGCCGCTCAGTGGACAGGTGCCCACAAAGGCCATGCCTTCTTCGCCTATGCTACCAACTACCTGATCGACACAGACCACGGCGTTATCCTCGACGTCGAGGCGACACGAGCAATCCGCCAGGCGGAGGTCGGAGCATCCCGCATGATGCTCGAACGAACGGAGAGCCGCTTCGGCTTGCGACCTGGTTATCTGGCGGCCGACAGTGCCTACGGTTCCGCAGACAATCTCGCGTGGCTGGTCAAGGAGAAGAAGATCGCGCCGCACATTCCGGTCTTCGATAAGTCGAAGAGGACGGACGGCACCTTCTCCCGCTCAGACTTCTCATGGGAGGCCGAGAATGACCGCTACATCTGCCCAGCGGGTAAGGAGCTGAAGCAGTTCCATCGCACTTATGCGACACCCAGATCAGGGATCACTGCCGAAGGAACGCGGCTTTACCGTGCCAGCAAGAGGGACTGTGATCGCTGCGACCTGAAGCCTTGCTGCTGCCCGAACATGCCGATGCGCAAAGTGCCGCGCGATCTCAATGAAGATGCCCGTGATGTTGCCCGAGCAATAGCCGCAACACCAGAATACGTGCAGTCACGGCATCGCCGTAAGAAGGTCGAGATGCTCTTTGCACACCTCAAGCGCATTCTCCGGATGGCGCGCCTGAGACTGCGAGGTCCATGCGGTGCCCGCGATGAATTCCTGCTTGCAGCGACCGCCCAAAACCTCAGGAGGCTTGCCAAGCTGAGGCCACTGCGAACGCCGCAAGGCGCTATCGCCGCCTGACGGCGGCGGAAAGGAAACCCTGCGCCGAGGCACGGGGATCAAAAACGCATAGCCCGCCGTCCAAAAGGCAAAAGCGGCAGGACGAGCGGCAAATCAGTCGAGTTTTTCAACGATATCGGCGCGAAGCCGCCTTCTTGCCCTACGATGATGCGGCTTCTCTAAGGGCGCGATACACGCTTGCCCGACCTATGTTCAGCGTCTTGGCAATTTCTGTTGGTCCCATCCCGTCGGATTTCAGTCGGCGGATCTCAGCAACATCAACATGAGGCTTCCTGCCTTTGTAGACCCCTCTGCTTTTTGCAGCGGCGATGCCTTCCATCTGTCTTTCTCTACGAAGGTTCGTCTCGAACTCAGCGAATACGCCGAGCATATCGAGGAAAGCTTTGCCGGCCGCCGAGCTCGTGTCGATCGGCTGTTCCGTCGCCTTCAGCGTCACCCCTTTCTGCTTGAGCAGCCGTACGATGTCCTGCAGATCGCCAACTGACCGCGCCAGCCGATCGACCCGCGTCACGATCAGGCTGTCGCCGTCGCGCATGAATTCTAGAAGCGTGTTAAGCTCCTTCCGATCCTGCTTGGTCGATCCGGATTTCTTTTCCGCCCGGATGACCGTGCACCCAGCCGCCTTCAGAGCCGCCTCTTGAATCGCCAGATCCTGATCGATGGTGCTGACCCGCGCATACCCGTAAATCGCCATGAAACGTCTCATTAGGTTCTAGACCTTCAATGGTTACCGTCTCATAACTGCAAAATCAACCCAAATGATACACTGATTTGTGTCTCACGCAGATTGTCTCAGGAGGTATACCCAAAAGGAGCATTCTGAATGTCAGGAGAGAATATAGCCTGCCTGTCGGCACAGGCCGGTATAGAAGGCTGAAGGTCACCTTCTGAGGTGTTCAAACTCAAGGCCGCTCGAATTGAATATGATCCGAGGTCTTGGAATGTCCGCTAGTCCCTTGCGTCCGCCATGGGCAGATCGGATCGTCTCAAGAGTTAGAACAGGAATGTCCTCAGCCGCAACGATCGTATTTAGTTCCTCCGTTGAATCGTCCACAGGCGCACGAAGCCTATTGAGCCGGTCACTGAGCTCGCCAGGGGTGGGACAGGCTGACTGCTCGTACAATAGCGCGAAGCCGGTTGCTCCATTTGTAGGGAACCGAAAGACTTTGCCGTGGCCAAAGCAGAGTAGGTCTTTCAGCGGATGAAAATGGGGCCGTAACTTCGTCAGCTTTTTTTCTTCGACCGGCCACCGTCCTATCGTTACCTTTTTTGGGATTTTGTCAGCAAAGATCCAATTTACGCCTTCCACTGCCGGCAGTTTGCCATTCCTCGCCTCTTCCGCAGCACCAGGATTGTAGAGCATGTATATCGGGACGCAGCCTGGAGTTTTCGCTGCTTCATTGATGAGAGTAGTGTGCTGTTGACCGTATAGCTTGGTTGACGCCGTACTCGGTGAGGTACCTGCAGCTCCTCTGCCGCTCGCAACGGGAGGTAGCAGTGCATGATCGAGCTCTCGATAGTACCAGTAAGGATTTCTCTTGCTGTTATTGGTTATGGCTCGCTTTGCCTGAATGTGAAGGCGCAGATATCGACGGCCGTCAGTGGCCTTTTCATTCACGAATTCCCAGTCCATGTCCTCGCCCGTGACTGACTCATCGCGAGGAAAGTCAACATGGATCCCGAAGGGCTCAAAAGGTACTAGGCCTGCCATAAGTATGTCAGTGATTGATTCCTCGCGAAAATTTCGCCGCTTGTGTTGATCGCGGTCAAGTAAGGCTGCGGCCAGGAGCGGAAAGCGGTGAGCGAAACTACATAGAAGATCCAAGTTGGCCATTCCCATTAGGTTCAGCGAAGTTCTGGACTGCAATTGAGGACATGAAATCGAAACTAGCCGCGGGCTTGTTGCGAGCTAACCCACGTGCTCTAAGTGACGCATCAGCTCCAGCGTAGCCAGCTCTAAGGAGTAACTGCCGCTCTGCAACCGAAAAGTGATTCAAACGCGTGCGCAGCCGCGCTACCGCTTCCACATCACTTGAAGACAGGGGCAGCGCGTCTAGGAGTCCATATTGAGATAATGCCGTGTCTATGCTCCAATATGCGACCTGGCGCTGTCCCTGATTGGCCATGCCGAACAGTAGGCGGCGCCTAGAATGCTCGGCCTGCTGCTGAATCAGGCTCAGCGTGCGGAACATCTGTCCGACCCAGCGTCCGGTCGGATGGCCGACTTCGGGTATCGTGCGGCCGGCGTTGCTGACGAGAATTGTCCGGCAGCGCTTCCATATGCGCTCAAGACCAAGATTGTCGTAGACGCCCCCGTCGGACAGGACCGCCGTAGAGATAAATGGCTCGCGATGCAGGTCCGCGCCCGCTGTCGCCTGCACGGCCTCGCGCGAAAGGTCGATGCGGACGGGAGAAAGAAACGGCGGGAAGGCTGACGAGGCCGCCACAACCCTTGCCAGCGGGATGACAGGCCTGTCGATGAGCCCGACGCGGTAGTCGGCGGCATAGCCTTTGGCGAAGCGCCAGCCGCTGCCAGTCTGGAGGTTGGTGGACATAAAGGTAAAGCGCGGGAAATCCGTGATATCCTGCAGGCAGGCGCCCGCGAACAGGTGGCGATCATAGGCACGGACCAGGCTGTCGGCGGCGCTGCATCCCGGGATGAGGCCGTAGAGAATGGCCCGGATGTCTATTCCTTTTCCGGCGAAGCGCAGCAGTGGCGCGACAAACACCTCATCGAGATTGTTGGCGCGGCCTCGCTCGTCGAAGCGCAGGCTCTGCCACCGCAGCGCGAGGAGCCCGGCGGTAATCGACCCGCCGGAAACGCTCGCGATCTCGGAGATGCGCTGCAGGAAGCCAAGTTCATTCAGGCGGATAATGGCACCGACATGATAAATCATGGCGCGATAACCGCCGCCGGAAAGACACAGACCAATCGTGTCTTCGAGCTTGCGCGCCTGGATAAAATCACCCTGCGCGCCGGCGGCGGCAAAGAGGCTCTGGATGTCTTCGGCGATCAGCGGATTGGTCATGAGCAGGCTTGCCTGGCCATGACCGTCAGCGTACTGGCGAGCAGGACGGTCAACTGATCATTGTCGCCGGCAATGGCCATCAAAGCAGGAACGCCCTCGCTTTCCAGCTCCTGCGTCAGCCAGCACAACTGGCGGATGTCGGTGGTGCTCGGTCTTGTCGAAGAGCCGCGCGGGTGGGAGTGCCATTCGCCGACATAGCGGACCTGATGCAGGGAGCGCTCCGCCGCGTCCTTGACGGCGGCGGCAAGGCCGGAGACGCCGCGCTCAAAGGCGGTGACGCTGCCGGTGCTGTCCTGTGGTGCCGGGAGGGCCGTGACGATGTGAACAGAACGGCGGCTGGTGTCGGTTATACCGAGCAGCACGCCGCCGGTTTCATGCGGCAGGCGTTCTGAGCGCAGCGCCGCAATTTGCGCAGCAAGGCCCTCGTCATAGGTAACGGTCCAATCGCCAAGCGCGATTTTCTGCACCGGCTGTACCGCTGCTTCCGCCAGGGTGACGCTGTGGTCAGCGGCAAGGGTCCAGACGCGCACCGTCGCCTTATCGCTGGCGAGCGCGTCGACGATGGCCTGCGACGCAGTCGCGCTCATCTGCGCTGCCCGGCTGGCGGAAATGCGGTTGGTTGCGGCGCGGCAGGAGCCGCTATAGCGCACGCCGTTTTCCGCCTGCAGGTGTTGCGCCAGCGCAGAGGTAGTCTGGATCAACCGGTGGTATTGCGCTTCGAGGTCATGCAGGGTGGGCGAAGAATCGCGTCCTTCCGCGAGAAGCACCACCGCTGTCCCCGCGGGGTTGAAGAAGACAGAGAGGCGCCGCGCACCTGGGCGCGGCAAGTTCGCCAGCCGGCGTGAAACGGCGACGGACGCGGAGGCGTCGATAATCAAGTCCGCGCTGCCAATCGCCTCGTCTATCTTTGGCGATAGTTCAGCCGGGGGATGGAGGAAGTCGGCCTCGAAAAAGGTGACGGACTCGTCCAGCAAGGCATGGATGCGATGCGCCAAGCCGATAACCTTCGGGCGGCCGACATCAATCGGATGCAGGGCGTGACGGGCAAGGTTGTGAGGCATCAGGTGGTCGTTATCGATGATCGTCCACTGAAACCGGCCTTCGCGCGCGAGGTTGATGGCCAACTGCGACCCCAGAGACCCTGCGCCGATGAGCACGCAGCGGCGTGTGTCGGGCTGGGTCTGCCCGCTGATAGTGGCGCCAGCCACGCGGTTGAAACCCAGATGGACGTCGGCGGGTTCGATGGCGAGGTGGGGGATGGTCGTGCCGGCGGCCATGCCGACCATCTGGACATAGCCGCCGCCAGACCCAATGTCGCTCTCGTTCCGGCCAAGGATCCCCAGCGCGACGCCGACATCCCCGGCAGTGTCGTGAGTAATGAAGGCGCGCAGGTCGTCTGCCTGCCGGCCATCCGCACCTGCGACCGGGAAGGCGATGACGAGCGCGATGCGGGCGTGGAGACGCCGGATGGCTGCTGAGTCGACACCTTTCCATTCAATGACGCGGGCGCGCAGTTCCGCGCCCAGGTCAATGCCGCACTCCTGCAGTTGCTGCGCGAGCGCGTCAAGCGTCTGCGGCGCGCGCTGGAGGCGCCGCATTCCTTGGGGGGCTGCGCGCAAGGGGACGACCACGAACTGCGGGGCGTAATTGTTCGCACCCTGCCCGACAAACTCGGTGACGATGATCGCCGCTTGTTCGCTGCGGACATGGCCGACCAGTTCGGCGGGCTTATCAGACTGCTTCAGGGCGGCGGTCGGGATAATGATCGTCGCCGGGTTGCGAAAGAACAGGGGTTCCAGCGGTTGCGCCGTATCGTGAAGCTCACCGCGGGCGGCTTTCGCGAGCCAGAGTTGGATGCGACGGATAAAGTCGGCGGGCGTGGAGGTGAGCTGCGCCTCCGCCCACGGACGGTCGTCAATGCACAGCGCACGCGGCTTGTCGTCCGGCGTCCAGTTCTGATGCATGGTTTCAGGAAAATCTGCCCGCAGGGCGAGGACTGCGGGCTGCTCGCCGCGCGTTCCGAAGACAAGCGCCACCGGTTCCACGCTGCGAATGGGCGCGGCCAGATCCTGCGGCCGCTCCACCTCGATATCGAGATGGAGCGCCACGAGAGCTCCGTCGCCGGACTGCCGCGCTTCAACTAAGGTCACGGCCGGCGCAAGGCCGGACGCGACATAGGCCAGCATCGCGCGCGCAACATCGGGCGCGACCTGTTCGGATTCAACCGGCGGTCCGAAACCCGCCCACCACGGATGCAGCGCCACCACCATTCTTAGCCTGCCCGTGCCGGCGTCGAGATGATGCTGGCCGCGCCGGCCACGGCCGAGACGGTGAGGAGTTGCGCGCCCCGGCTCGTCACCTCGATGCTGAGGGGCTTGGGCCGTGACGTCGAAGGGGATTCCATCGTCACCTTGAATGAGCCGTCGGCGCGGCGCGCGACCCCCTTATAGTAGTTGCCGGCCTGACGGTGGGGCGGCTGGACGTCCGCGTCTTCCGCCGTCCCCTTGAGAGGCATGGGCTTGCTGGTGGAGACCATGATGTGGCGCTCACGGCCCTGCGTCTCGCAGAGCCATTCAACCTGTTCGGTGGGCTCGGTTTCGTCTTCGCCTTTCACCCAGCCAATCGCCGTGTACGAACAGTGGTGGGGAACCTTGAAGATGTCCCACAGCAGGCGGTCGTCGTTTCCGTGCCACTGGGTCGTCTTCACGATCTGGTCGATGGAGTCGGCGTGGATATCGGACATGAAGAGGGCGTATGTCTCCCGGCCGCCTTCGAGGAACGTGGCCTGGAAGACCACGCTGTCCTGATTGCGGTCAACGATGCCGTTCTCATTCTGACGCCAGCCGAAGGGGCTGTGAATGAAGAACTCCGCCTGCTCAGTGCCGAACTTCGAGAAGCCGGGAACATACTGGCCTGCGTCGGTGATGAGATGCGCCCGCGATTCCAGCGACAAGCCCTGCTTCGCCAGCCAGTCCGCCAGCTTCTTCGGACGGGAAAAGACACGGATGCCGTAGCCCTGCCGCAGGCGGTGGCGGGCTTCCTGCCTGATGATTCGCGCGCTGTCCTCGCAGCCATCTTCCAGGATGGCGGCGGCCGGAACCCACAGCTCCTTGATCTTGATACGGCCCTCGCCCTGATATTTCGCGGCGTGTTCGAGGTGAAAAAAATCGCCTGCGCCGCAGCAATGATCGTCATCGAGATGGGTGAAGCAGACGACATCGTATTTGTCCCGCCCGGCTGCGCGCAAGTCCGCCTTCAGTTCGGCGGGAAGGTCGATCCGCTTGTCGTAGGGGTCGGTGTCGTTCCGCATATCGGCATAGTCGACCAGCATCTTCTTGCCGTCGGCAAAATCTATGCGGGTACAGTCGGCATTGCCGAGCGGGTGGAAGGTCAGTTTTGCAGTCATATCTTGCTCCTGTGGTCCGCAGCGCTGCCGGGAGTGTTCGGTGTTAGTCACGGCAGGCCCAGCGATCACGGGGCGGAATGCACCGAATTACGTTGACCACGGGCTGCTGATGAGATAATAAACTATACGCATCTACTTTTGATGTCAATATAGTTTCTATACCCTTTTAAAAGGAGCCGTTATGAATGATGAAAACCCGGGCATCAGGTGGGGTGTAGAGCAGCGGCTCGAGTTCATCGAGTTCCGGCTTTTCTGGGAGGGTGGGGTAAATAGATCCGACATCATCAATGTGTTCGGTGTGTCCGTGCCGCAGGCCTCAAAGGATCTCTCGCTCTATCAGGAGCGTGCTCCGGGGAATGTCGACTATGATAAGCGTGCCAAACGATATGTCGCCGCTAGAGGATTTGAGCCTCGTTTTCTGAAGCCTGACCCGGACGCATATCTTTCGCGGCTGCGCTCCCTCGGCGAAGGATTATCCGCTCCGGTCGAGTCATGGATTGCCCATCCGCCGCAGACCGACATTGCCCTTACGCCCAAGCGCGATATCAGCACCGATGTTCTGCGCGCAGTGCTGAAAGCTGTGCGCGAAGGCGGGTCAATCGAGATTCTCTATCAGTCCATGAGCAAGCAGCGGCCGGACCCGGTCTGGCGCCGCATCACGCCTCATGCCTTTGGCTATGACGGCTTCCGCTGGCACGCGCGCGCGTTCTGCCATATCGACCGCAAGTTCAAGGATTTCCTACTGCCGCGATCGCTAGAAGCGCGGGCACCTGGAGAGCCTGGTGAGGAAGGGATTAATGATGAGTTGTGGCATGAACACTTCAACCTAGAGATCGTACCCCATCCACATCTCACGCCCAGCCAGCAAATTGTTGTAGCAAAGGACTATGGAATGACCGACGGCAAATGCACTCTGCCGGTACGCTATGCCATGCTCTTCTACGTTCTCCGGAGGCTCGGACTGCTTGTTGATGCATCACAAGAACCTGCCCGCAGGCAACATATAGTTGTTTCTGACTATGGCAGTGTGCAAAAAGCTCTGAAGTACGCTGAATTCTTCCAGAATGATTCATCCTAAATTCTGGAAGCTTTTTGGCTTTTCTTTTTCAACAATGACTATCGGGAAAGCGCTTCCAAAATTGGGCCAATCTGATTCGGAAAACCCTTCAAAAACCCTCGCGCGGTCATCCGCGGCGGAAATTGTATAGCGTCAAATGCCGGAACCTATTGCATGCAACCTTCTAAATTAGGCGAGCCATACAAGATGTCCTTTGTCACTGGAGGCTTGTTTATAAATGAAAGCTTAGAAATTTCTGACATTTATTTCTCGCTAGGAGACTGGCCTCTGACGCGAAAGGTTGCGCTTGAGAAGGGGGTTACCTCTTTGCCTAAAGCAGCATCTCGGATTCGCGCACTCCGTGAGATTGTAAGCAGACTTTCCAAGCTTACGAACGCAGAGTTGCAGTTTTTTAGCCAAACGAGAGAGCGAGCGAACCAGCAGGCATTGTTGTGGCTGGCGGTGTGCCGGGAATACCGATTCATCGGTGAATTTGCGACTGAGGTAGTGAGGGAACGGTTTGCGTCCTTCAAAACTGACTTGCCGCTCGAAAGTTTCGACTCTTATCTGGCGAGTAAGGCAGAGTGGAACGAGGGTCTTGCGAAGATTCGCCCGGCCACGAGCGCCAAGTTGAGGCAGGTGCTTTTCAGAATTATGCGAGAAGCTGACATCATCTCACAAAAGAACGAGATACGGGCGACCCGGATCTCTGCACCGCTCCTTGCCATTTTGAATGAGCACAGCGCTTCAGATCTAGAATTCTTCCCCGGATTTAACTTTGACGGAGCGCGCGCATGAGTATGGTCGCAAGTCGCAAAGCCCGTTCGGAGCATCTATTTAAAGTCATTACAAGTCAGAGGTTTTTGACCAAGCAAGGCCTTGGCAACGAGGTGCCCTTCTTCATCTATCCGTATGATGCCAAGGAAGGACTTTCGGTGATTGAGGACCGACGAAATCTGATAGCGCGGATCAGTCACGCTGGAGTGACCATACTGGACCTCAGTCTGTACGATCTGTCACTCGAAATTCTGACAGAGCGAGGGATACTTGAGCAGGTTCTCGAAATCGAGCCAGAGACGGATAAGGGCGAACTACGGGAGTTGCTCCAGTCGGTTCTGGATCCTCAGGCGAATCTGATCCCGAAGATCGCCGAAGCGATCTCATCCACAACACACGACGTTATCTTCCTGTCCGGCGTCGGTGAGGTGTATCCGTATATTCGGTCGCACAACGTCCTGAACAATCTTCAGAGCACGGCGAAGGACAAGCCCACCGTTTTGTTCTTTCCCGGAAGCTACACCCACGCGCTTGCCACAGGGGCGTCTCTCGACCTCTTCGGCTGCCTTCACGACGACAAGTACTACAGAGCTTTCAATATCTTGAATTACGAGGTCTGATCCATGACGATCGCGATGCGCGAAATTTTTCAGAACGATATTACTCGCTCAATCGACGGCGTCATTAAGGCCGATGACGAAGCGAGCCTGAGAGTGGAGCTAGACGAATATGTCATAACGGGGGAAATCGGGCAGCGACTCGAACAGTTTCTTGAGGCCTATAACAATTATAGCACCGCCAACGGTGTCTGGATTTCGGGCTTCTTCGGCTCTGGTAAGTCACACCTTCTCAAGATGCTCGCCCTGCTGTTGGAGAACCGCGAAGTCGACGGCATCAAAGCATTCGACATCTTCTCGCAGAAGGAAGAGGTAAAGAGCAGTCCGATGCTGGGCGGCGCGTTGCGTAAGGCCGTGTCTATTCCATCCAAATCGATCCTCTTCAACATCGACCAGAAGGCGGATGTTATTTCGAAGACGGATGTCGATGCACTGCTGGCCGTATTTCAGAAGGTGTTCGATGAAATGTGCGGCTATTACGGCAAGCAGCCGCACATTGCGCAGTTCGAGCGGCAACTGGATGAGCGCGGGCAACTGGATGCATTCAAGGCGGCATTCCTCGAACTATCAGAGAAGCCTTGGGAAACACGGGGTAGAGAAGAGGCTCTGCTGGAAGCACGCAACATTGCCGCAGCATTCGCCCGCGCCACCGGGACGGACGCAGCAGATGCGAAGGACATCCTTACCCAGTACCGCAAGGACACGCGGGTTTCGATCGAGGATTTCGCCAACACGGTGAAAGCCTGGATCGACAGACAGGCACCCAAGTTCCGGTTGAACTTCTTTGTCGATGAGGTTGGGCAATACATCGCCGACAACGTCAAGCTGATGACCAACCTTCAGACGATTGCTGAAAGCCTGAATACCAAATGCAAAGGCCAGGCTTGGATCATCGTCACGGCGCAGCAGGCCCTGACCGACGTCGTTGGAGACATGACGGTGCGGCAGGAGAACGACTTTTCGAAGATCCAGGCCCGTTTTTCAAACCGTATGCCTTTGAACTCCGCCGATGTGGCGGAGGTTATCCAGAAGCGCCTTCTTTCGAAAACAAAAGAGGCAGAGATTAAGCTCGGAAACCTTCACGACAAGGAAGCCGGTAATCTTCGAACCCTGTTCGATTTTGCCGATGGTTCAATCCCGCTGAAAAACTACCGCGATCGAACCCATTTCATCGATAGCTATCCATTCCCACCTTACCAGTACACGCTCTTTCAGATGGCGATTACCTCGCTTTCCGAACACAACGCTTTCGAAGGCAAGCACAGCTCCGTTGGCGAACGGTCCATGCTGGGCGTGTTTCAGGAAGTTGCCAAAGCCCTGAAAGATATGGAGGTTGGCGGCCTCGCAACCTTCGATCGCATGTTTGATGGCATCCAATCGGTGCTGAAGTCCTCTGTCCAGCAGTCCATCCAGATCGCCACAAAACATCTTGATGATGCTTTCGCTTTGCGTGTGCTGAAGGCGCTATTCTTGGTGAAGTACGTCAAGGGATTCAGGGCGACCATTCGCAACATCAGCATTCTGCTGCTATCGGAATTCGATGCGGATCAGGCCGAACAGCGCCGGAAGATCGAAGAGGCTCTGGCTCGCCTGGAGCGGGAGACCTACATTCAGCGCAACGGCGATGTCTACGAGTTCCTCACCAATGAGGAGAAGGACGTCGAGGCAGAGATCAAGGCGCTCGATGTCGATCCGGCGGAGATCACCAAGGCGCTTGAAGAACTCGCGTTTGACACCATTCTGCGCCATCGCAAGATCAAGCATGTGACGACGGGCTACGAATATGCCTTCAGCCGCAAGCTCGACGACCATCTCCTAGGCCGCGAGTATGAGCTGTCCATCAACATCATAAGCCCCGAGGGTGATGATGTGTCTGCACCGGAAACGGTGCGCATGCGCAATCTAGGGCGGGAAGAGCTTGCGGTTGTTCTGCAGCCGGATGTCCGGTTCATGAGAGACCTGCGCCTCTACCGCCAGACTGACAAATACATTCGCCAGTCGCGCACCGGCTCGCCACAGCCGGGCCGCGACCGCATCATTCTGGAGAAAGGCGAGCAGAATTCCCGTCGTGCGAAGGATCTGGAAGTCCGGCTTCGCAAGCTGGTTGCCGATGCGCGCCTTTTCGTGCGCGGTGACGAACTGGATATCGGCGGCGACGAGCCGCAGGAGCGGATCGTCAAGGCGTTCCAATCTCTCGTCGATAAGGTCTACGTCAACTTGCCGATGCTGCGCGGCGTCACTTATCAGGAGACCCACATCGCCCAGGTGGCAAGTCTGGCAAGTGATCTTCTCGGGGACACCGGCTTGAAGGAGGAGGAGCAGGAAGTCCTCAATCACATTCAGGCTCAGTCACGCAACGGAGTGAAGGTGTCGGTCAAATCCCTGACGGAACGGTTCGGCGCCAAGCCCTATGGGTGGCCGACCGTCGCTACGCTTTGCCTAACCGCCAGCCTTGTAGCCAAGGGCAAATGCGAGGCCCGTTCCGATGGCTCACCGCTGGAGGGTGCCAACCTGGCGCGTGCGCTGAACAACAGCCATATGCTGGCGAATATCCTGCTGACACCGCAACTCGAATTTTCCGCCTCCCAGATCCGCGCGGCCAAGGATCTTTATCGCGAACTGTTCGGTCAGCCCGCCGATGGATCCGATGCCCGCACACTTGGCGGCGAGTGGGCGGAAAGCGCACGCAAACTTGCGGACGAGCTGAACCTGCTGTTGGCAAGGAAGCAAAACTACCCCTTCCTCGCGGCCCTGGAACCAATGCGGGACCTGATCGCGGAAATGGCCGGCAAACCTCCCGTTTGGTACATCACCGAGCCGTTGAAGCAGGAAGACGCACTGCTGAACGCGAAAGAGGACATTCTCGACAAGATCCGCAGCTTCATGGCGGGCGCGCAGCGCGAGATCTATGATGACGTGCGCAAATTCCTGCAGTCGCAACAGGCCAATATCGGCTATGTCGACGTCAACGCGGGCGAAAAGCTGGAAGTGGCGCTGAACGATCCCCATTCCTACAAGGGCAATGTCATCCAGTCGCTGAAGGCGGACCTCTACGCCCTGAAGGACAAGGTTGAACTGGAGGTGCTGAAGGAACGCAAGGCAGTCGTCGCGGCGGTGGATGAATGCGCCGAAAAAATTGTCTGGACGACGGAGTTTCAGGTGCTGGATGCCGAGCATCAGGAGAAGATCCGGTACAGCATCGAGACCCACAAGGCAGGCCTTGATTCCGTCCACATGATCCCGATCCTGCGGGATCGTGCCAATGGCGCACGCACCAGCTTGATGCAGCAGATTCTGGCGGAGATTGCGCGGATGGCGCCGCCGCCTGTTGCGCCCCCCAAACCCGAAACGCCGGGCATGGGTGAACGGCCTGTCCAGTCGATCAAACCGCCAACCTACATCAACGCTTCCCAGATCAAGGTGGCCTATCCACGCCCCTACCTCGCGGAAGAGTCCGATGTGGAGCAATACGTCAATGAACTGCGCAAGACCCTGCTGGCCGAGATTGCCGCAGGCAAGAAAGTGATCGTCTGATGGATACCAATGCCCTGAAGAAATTCGCGCAGAGTGCGCGGAACCTGCTGATCGATCAGGTGACCGCAAAACTGGCAGTTGTTTTGGATGCGGCCTCGGCCGCGCGGCGCGAACAGCCGGCGGCGGTGAAGGCCCTGGAAGGCGCAATCCGCGAGACCAGCGAACGGCAGGTGATCGAACAGGTGGCCTATACCTGGTTCAACCGCTTCACGGCGCTGCGCTTCATGGATGTGAACGGCTACACCAATCCGCGTGTCGTCTCCCCTGCGGAAGGGGCAACACGACCGGAAATTCTGGCGGAAGCGATGGCTGGAAATATGCCGGAAAAGGCACCGGCCACTATTTCCGCCCTGCTGGAAGGCCGCAGCCCCTCCAACGATCCGCAGGCGGAAGCCTACCGGCTGCTCTTGGTGCATGCCTGCAATGCCTGGCATGGGGCCATGCCCTTCCTGTTTGAAAAGGTGGGCGATTATACCGAACTGCTGATGCCGGAAGATCTGTTGTCGCCCACATCCATCCTTGCAATGCTGCGCGAGGCGATGGCGGAGGATGTCTGCGCGGATGTCGAAATCATCGGCTGGCTCTATCAGTTCTACATCTCGGAAAAGAAGGATCAGGTCTTTGCCGGGCTGAAGAAGAACATCAAGATCACGGCGGAAAACATTCCCGCCGCCACCCAGCTTTTCACCCCGCACTGGATTGTCCGCTACCTCGTGGAAAATTCGCTGGGGCGGCTGTGGCTGCTCAATCGCCCCGCCTCGAAACTGGCCGCGCAGATGGACTATTACATTGCGCCGGAAGAGCCGGAAACGGACTTCCTGAAGATCGGCAAGCCGGAAGAGATCAGGATCTGCGATCCCGCCTGCGGCTCCGGCCATATGCTCACCTATGCCTTCGATCTGCTCCATGCGATCTATGAGGAGGAAGGCTATGACCCGACGGATATTCCGGCGCTGATCCTCAAGCACAATCTCACCGGCATCGAGATCGATGACCGCGCGGGCGCATTGGCTGCTTTCGCGCTCTCCATGAAGGCGGCAGCCAAACTCGGCCGCCGCCGCTTCCTGCGCATGGAGGTAAAGCCGGATATCGTTGTGCTGCAGAACGTCCGCTTCACCTCAGCCGAACTGACGGATGTGGCCGCCGTGGTGGGCAATGATCTGTTCACGGATGCCCTGCGCGAAACGCTGACGCAGTTCGAACAGGCCAAAAATTTCGGCTCGCTGATCGTGCCGAAAATGCGTGACCCGGCAGAAACGCTGCGGCTGGTGGAGGGTCGGGATTTCAGCTCTGACCTGCTACTAAAGGAAATGCAGGCGCGTGTAGCAACCGTCCTACGCATGGCTGAGGCGCTGTCGCCGAAGTATCAGGTGGTGGTAGCCAATCCGCCGTATGCTGGCAGTAAGGGTTTAAACGATCGAATGAACGCGTTTCTCGAAAGAAACTTTCGAGACAGCAAGTTTGATCTGATGACAGCATTCATGGACCGATCTGCCGCTCTCCTAAGAGCTTCGGGATATTACGGCATGATCAACTTTCCGTCGTGGATGTTCCTGACTTCGTTCGAGAAAATGCGAGAGGCACTTCTGAAAACGAAGCGGATTCTTTCCCTTGCTCATCTGGGGCGCGGCATGTTTGGTTCGGATTTTGGTTCGGTCGCCTTCGTGGTGGGTAATGCCAAGCCTGTGGGCGGCGCCATGGGATACTACAGGCGCCTTTTTGAGCAACATGTAGACGTCAGAAAGCCTGAAACGATCCGCTCTCTCTTTCTCGATAAGACTTACAACGCTTTCCGCGTGGACCAAACCGAACTATTGGCCATTCCGGGGTCACCCATAGCATATTGGATCAGCCCTGCTCTACGCGCGGCATTCCAGAAGTCGAAACTCTTCGACGTAGTTGCGAAGCCCCGAAAGGGTATTACCACCTCCGACAACGAGCGCTTTCTTAGGTTGTGGCAAGAGGTGGAGGGGAACCATTTCTCCGGCGTGAATGCACTTGAACAGAATACAAAATGGCGACCCGTAAACAAAGGCGGTCAATTTCGGCGCTGGTTTGGAAATCGCGAAGTTATCATAAATTGGAAATCTGATGGAAAAGAAGTAAAGGAATTTGACCGTTCAGTAATACGAAATCCCGACTATTACTTCCGCGAGGGTCTCACATGGAATGACATCACGTCTGGCACTTTTGCCATGCGATTTTCTCCGGCCGACTCGATGTTTGAAGGCAAGGGACCAATGGCCTTTGCCGACAACCGCAACGAAGCTGTCGCCTTCGCTTCCTTTTTCAACACTAAGGTATGCCGAAGCCTGCTTGCGTTTTTGGCTCCCACAATCAACTTCAACATCGGCGACGTCGCTCGCGTACCGATCTTGCCAGAAGTGACACAAAACGAGATGGCCATTCATAATGGCCATCAGTGTATTGCTCTAGCCCGCGACGACTGGGACGCCTACGAAACTTCGTGGGATTTCACCGCGCTCCCCCTGCTCTCGTCCACCACCCAAGCCGAGACGCTGGAAGACACTTATGCCCGCCTGCGCGCCCATTGGCAGGGCATGACAGATGACATGCAGCGGTTGGAGGAAGAGAACAACCGCATCTTCATCGACGCCTATGGTCTGGCCGATGAGCTGACGCCTGACGTGCCAATCGAGGAGATCACGCTCACCTGCAACCCGGCCTATCGCTATGGCGTGCAGGCAACAGTGGAAGAGCGGGAAGCGCGGCTGAAGGCCGACACCATGGCCGAGTTTCTCTCCTATGCTGTTGGCTGCATGTTCGGTCGCTATAGCCTCGATGCGCCGGGGCTGATCCTTGCCAATCAGGGCGAGACGCTGGCCGATTATCTTGCCGCGCTCGAAGACAAGGGCGTGGCAGAGCCGAGCTTTCTGCCCGATGCGGACAATGTGATCCCCGTGCTGGATGGCGACTGGTTTGCCGATGACATTGTCGACCGCTTCCGCAAGTTCCTGCGTGTGACCTTCGGCGAAGAGCGTTTTCGCGAGAACCTTGCCTTCATCGAGGCCCAGATCGGCGACATCCGCAAATATTTCTCCCGGACCTTCTATGAGGACCATCTGAAGCGCTACAAGAAGCGGCCGATCTACTGGATGTTCTCTTCGCCTAAGGGCACCTTCCAGGCGCTGATCTACATGCATCGCTACCGGCCCGACACGGTGTCGGTGCTTCTGAACGATTATCTGCGCGAGTTCATCCGCAAACTGGAGGCCGAGCGGGCCCGGCTGGACAAACTTGAGGAGGACCCTTCAGCCAGCCAAGCGCAGAAGACCAGGGCGCTGAAGGATGCGAGCGCCATCGCCAGGCAGATTACCGAATTGGTGGAGTGGGAGCGCGATGTCATCTTCCCGCTGGCCCAGCAGAGGCGTGAAATCGATCTGGATGATGGTGTGAAGCGCAACTACCCGCTGTTCGGCGCGGCTTTAAAGCCCATCAAGGGTCTGGAGGCGGCGGATGAATGATCGCATTGCCGCCAGCCTTCGGCGTCTGTTCGACGAGCACCGCATCGTCTTCTGGTACGATACCGACCGCGATATGCGCGCGACGTTTGATGCGCTCGATCTGCCCGGCGTGACCAGGCTGGAGATTGCCAACAACGAATTCGGCCTGAAATACCGCATCCTTCAGCAGGAGCCTGACGGCCGTTTCCTGTTGTTCAAAGACGGACCTGAGCCGCCGATGGCGGACAACTGGCTTCTCGACCTGCAACTGGCAACCACCGTGTTCAAGGCCGATCAGGCAGCGCTTTGGGTGGCGGAACTGGGCGTGCCACTGCAGTTCATCGATACGGTGCGCGCCCATTCCGGCTTCTTTACTGCCAAACCCCGGATCGACGCGCTGAAAAAACTGCTGCACACATCCGACACTCAGACCCAGATGCGCCTGAAAATGCTTGCCGTCTGCGTGGGTGCCGAGGGTGGTCTGGATACGGTGATCGAAGCTTTGCTGGGCGATCTTGCCGCGGCTAAGGATGACGGTCTGCGGCTGATCGACCGCTCCGGGCTGATGGAGTTCTTCTGGGCACAAGTTGGTCAGGCCTATGGCTACAAACCGAATGAGCCGGATTTCGAGGACTTCGCCATCTCACTCTTCCAGTCCGCCTATGCCCGCGTGTTGGGCGAGGATGGAGCGCTGAATGCCGAGGCTCTGCTCGTTTTCCGTCGCTGGAAGAACAACCGCCATTGGGCGGATGCCTTCGAGACCCTCTCTGCCCGCTATCAGGATCTGCTGGAGATCCCCGCCGACTTGAAGAAGCGTGATTTCCGCACCTTCGTCAGCGTTGATCACTTCGAGGAAATCGACCGCGAGATCATCCGCCAGATCGTGCAGGCGCTTTCGGCACAAAGCGTTGGCGCGCCGGAGGTGCTGACTTGGGTGCGCGAACGGCGGCAGAGCCATTGGTATCCGAAATACGAGGATATCTATCAGGCCATCGGTTTTGCCACCGAATTTCAGCAGGCGCTGGCGGAGGCGCACCTCGCCATGACCAGCGTGGCCGAGGGTGTGCAGCGCTATGTCAGCACCTGGTACCGGCTCGACCAGCTCTACCGCAAATTCATCTATCACATGCAGAAGAGTGGTCAGGCGCAATTGCTGTCCGATCTCTACGATTCGGTCGAGAATCGCTACACCAACAGCTACGTTCTGGCGGTGAACGACGCATGGCAGGACCAGATTGCGCGATTGAGCGACTGGAAGATCCCCGGCTACCCATCGCAGGCCGATTTCTATCGTGAACAGGCGGCGGAGTATCGCCGCAAGGATCAGAAAGTCGCGGTAATTATTTCCGATGCGCTGCGCTTCGAGGTCGCCGAGGAATGCCTGCGCCGGATCCGGGCGCTGGACCGGTTCGACGCTGAGCTTAAGCCGATGATCAGTTCGCTGCCAAGCTACACTCAGCTCGGCATGGCCGCACTCCTCCCGCACAACGAGCTGGCCATGGCTGAGGATGACAGTGGCGACATTCTCTCCGGTGGTGAAAATACCAAAGGCCTCGCTGCTCGTGAAAAGCTGCTGGCTGCCGGTCGCAGTGGCGACACGGCAAAGGCGCTGAAATTCGAAGACGTGATGAACATGCGCGTCGATGAGGGAAAGGCGCTCTTCCGCGACAACCACATCATCTACATCTACCACAACCGCATCGACGCAATTGGACACGATCTCAAAACCGTTGAACTTCTCCCGGAGGCGGTCGAAGATACGCTTGAAGACCTGACCAAGCTGGTACGCAAGCTGACATCCGCGAATTTCTCGAATATTGTCATCACCGCCGACCACGGCTTCCTCTACCAGCACCGCGCCCTAGACGAGAGTGATTTTGCCATAGCAGTGCCACAAGGAGAGACAATCTTGTTCCGCGACCGCCGTTTCGTTATCGGGCGCGGGCTCCAGTACACTCCCGGCATGAAGCATTTTACATCTGCGAATCTGGGGCTTTCCGGCAATTTGGACGTTCTGATTCCGAACTCCATCAATCGTCTGAGGCTACAAGGCGCAAACAGCCGTTTCGTTCACGGCGGCGCGAGCCTTCAGGAGATCATCATTCCCGTCATCCGGGTCGGTAAGCAGCGGGAGGCAGATGTCGGTCAGGTCGAGGTGCAGATCTTCGTCTCGGGCCGCAGCCTGATCTCTTCCGGGCAAACGGCAGTCACGCTTTATCAGGCGCAGCCGGTGTCGGAAAAGATGCGGCCACGCGAGGTTTTGGCGGGCATCTATGCGACAGACGGAACGCTGATTTCCGACGAGTACACTCTCGTCTTCGATTTCAGCTCTGACAATCCTCGTGAACGGGAGATGCCGTGCAAGTTCCTGCTGTCACGAGAGGCCGACCGTTTCAATAATCAGGATGTCATCCTGAAATTGCGAGAGCGCGTGGGCAAGACACGCCTTTATCAGGATTATGCCACGCATCGCTTCCAGTTGCGCCGCGGCATGACCACGGATTTCGATTTCTGAGGACCGGCACATGAGCGATCTCGACAGCAAGATCAACGAACACTTCGCTGGCTTCGTGGTCCGCAAGGACCTTGTGAAGGCCGTGAAGGGCAATGCGATCGTGCCAACCTATGTCCTTGAGTATCTGCTGGGTCAGTATTGCGCCACAGACGACGAAGCATCGATCCAGACGGGCATCGAGACGGTAAAGGACATCCTGCGCAAGCACTATGTCCACCGCAGTGAAGCGGGTCTGATCCAGTCTACCATCCGGGAGCGCGGCCGCTACAAGGTCATCGACCAGATCAGCGTGTCGCTTAACGAAAAGACCGACAGCTATGAGGCGGTCTTCGAGAACCTCGGCATCAAGAAAGTCTCTGTCGACAGCACGACCGTAAAAGCGCATCCCAAACTGCTGGTCACCGGCGTCTGGTGTATCGCCGACGTGCAATATGAGTTTACGGAAGAGGCGCGGACGTCCCCCTGGATACTGGAGTCGATCAAGCCGATCCAGATCGCGAAAGTGGACTACGAGCAGTACCGCGATGTTCGCAGGGCCTTCACCACCGACGAATGGATCGATCTTCTGATGCAGAGCATCGGCTTCCGCCCGGAAGTCTTCGGGCGGCGGAGCAAGCTCCTGCAATTGCTGCGCCTCATCCCGTTCGTGGAGCGGAACTACAACCTCATTGAACTGGGTCCGAAGGGGACCGGCAAGTCACACGTCTACTCGGAATTCTCCCCGCACGGTCAGTTGATCTCAGGCGGCGAAGTTACCATCCCCAAGCTCTTCGTGAACAACTCGAACGGCCGCATCGGCCTCGTCGGCTACTGGGACGTGGTTGCGTTTGACGAGTTTGCAGGGCGAGAAAAGACCGCCAACAAGGCGTTGGCCGACATTATGAAGAACTACATGGCCAACAAGACCTTCTCCCGCGGGGTGAATCCCATGGGCGCAGAGGCCAGCTTCTCCTTTGTTGGCAATACTGACCACAACGTGCCCTATATGCTGAAGAACAGCGATCTGTTCGAGGCACTGCCGAGCCAGTTCCACGATTCGGCTTTCATTGACCGCCTGCATGCCTATCTGCCAGGGTGGGAAATCGACGTTATTCGCGGTGAGATGTTCACGAAGGGCTACGGCTTCATCGTGGATTACCTTGCGGAAATCCTGCGCCATCTGCGGTCCGAGGATTTCTCCAACCGTGTGCATCAGTACTTCAAGGTCAGCGAAAAGATATCGGAGCGTGACCGTACCGCAATCTCCAAGACCATGTCTGGGCTCCTCAAGCTGATCTTTCCGGATGGCAGTCAGACAGAGGCTGAGGTCGAGGAATTGCTGAGTCTCGCTATGGAGAGCCGCAAACGAGTGAAGGACCAGCTTGCACGCATCGACAGCACCTACCCGGAGGTGGACTTCCATTTCATAGGTGCTGACGGTGTGAAGCGAAACGTTACCACGGTGGAGGAAGAAGAGTATCCGCAGTTCTACCATATCAAGGGTGGCGCAGTGGGCGACAATCGAGAAGATGGGCCACTGGATTTACTGGTCGTATCGCCGATGGATCCGACGAAAGCGGCAGGGGCACCCGTTGTTTCAGCGGAAAAGGGACCCACTTCAGATACCGTTGCGCTAGCAGAGGGTCATTTCGTCTATGCTGAAAACCGCAAGGGCGTAAGCTACGAAAAGCTATTCGGTCCTCATCTGGACGGAGCTTCTCTGGTCGTCGTAACTGACCCTTACATTCGCCTCTTCTATCAGATCCGCAACATGATGGAATTTGTTGAGATGCTGATCCGTCGCAAGAGGCCCGAAGATCAGATGAAGGTCCATCTGGTCACGGGACCAGACGAAGGTAACGTGTCGCGCCAAAGAGAGCTGTTGGATTCGATAACTGCGGCATGCACAGGCTCGGGGATCGAGTTTAGCTGGGCTTTCGATTCATCCGGAACTGCTCATGCCCGTGACATCGTCACGGATACCGGTTGGAAGATTGTGCTGGATAGAGGGTTGGACATATTCCAGCCGCCGATCAAAACCGAAGGCTTCTCCCTGGGAGATCGCCTGCAGGAGCACCGGGTGATAAAGGGATTCTACGCAACATATCTCAGAGGCGATAATGCAGGCCTTGTGTCTTGATCTCGGAACAGACGTTGGCTTCACGAACAAGCGTCCGTACGCCGAAGCCGTCCCGGCGCGCTCAGCTAGGCCAAGTCGAGAGGCGATAGAGGCAGGTATCAAACCGGCGAGCAGCATACCAGCGCTGCCGGCGAGGTGTTATCGCTCCATCCAGAGAGTTGCAGACGCCGGTTGTATGGAATAGGGCGATACGGAGAGGAAGGTATATTCTCTCTCAACGACAGGCAATTACACCGACAAGCGAGGGTTCGCGTCAATGATACGCGGCCCCCCCCAATTTCGCCGCTGCGCAACGAAATCGGCTCCCCCACGCCCCGTAGGCCGCCTTCGGCGGTCATTGACCCAACCCCTACCTTATCGGTCCGGCACCTTTGTTTTCATTCAAAGGAGCCGACGATGAGCACTTACGACCACATCAACGAACTGCGTGCAGAACTTGCAGCGTCCATCGACCAGACGGAGCGCCAGCAGAT
Source organism: Rhizobium sp. CSW-27 (assembly GCF_018760785.1). Taxonomy (GTDB): domain Bacteria; phylum Pseudomonadota; class Alphaproteobacteria; order Rhizobiales; family Rhizobiaceae; genus Neorhizobium. The sequence goes on along the minus strand of NZ_JAHHZO010000020.1, from coordinate 22,314 downwards.
CGCAGCCGAGCTGGTGGCGGCCGAAGCGAAGCTTGCCGAAGAGGATGCTGCTTTCGAAGCGCTGATCAGCGACGAGCCGCCCCACTAGGGCGGCTTCTCACTCATAGCCTCACCTTGCCAGCGCGACTGGCAGCTCCTTTATATTGGTCGTGTATCGCGGCGATCGGCGGTCAAACTTCGCTTGCCATTGACGCTCGATCCCGGCCGACGCTGGAATAAGTGAACCGCGTCCGAACTTTCCGTTGACCGCATCCAACGCCCTCATCAGCCGTTCCGACTGGTCTCGGTCCCGGGCGTCGAACAGGGGCCGTGATTGTGACGCCGCCAGCACCAGATCATTCATAATGATGCCGGCCTTCGCGTAGCGATGGCCGTCCCTGAAGATCTTGCGCGCTCCGCTCTGAGCGGCCCGGATCAAGTCAAAAGTGTCGTTCGAAGCCTCGGGGAAATGGACCGTCGTTTGGGCCGAATGCGGATTGTCCTTTTGGTTGAAGCGCGACGTGTGCATGAAGACCGCCATATGTGTCGCCTCGAGGCCATGCCGCCGCAGTTTCTCCCCTGCCCTCATCGCATAGGCCGCGACCGCCTCGAGCATTCCGGCCAGATCCGTGACTGGCGTTCCGAAGGATCGGGTTACGGCGCAGCCCTTCCGTTGTGGCGGTACGTCTTCGAGCGGCAGGCATGAAATGCCCTGTAGCTCCAGAACCGTCCTTTCGCCCACCACGCTCAGGAGATTGCGGGCAAGCCGCGCATCAACACGCGCCAGGTCGCCGGCTGTTTCGATACCCAGGCCGAATAGTTTTCGCTCTGATGCCGATCCAACGCCCCAAACCTCCCCCACCTCGACGCGATCGAGCCAGCTTTGCCGAGCGGCTGCATCTGTCAGATCGCAGACGCCGCCAAGCTCCGGGTTCTTCTTTGCAACGTGGTTTGCGAACTTCGCCAGTGTCTTGCTCGGGCCAATGCCGACACATGTCGGGATCCCGGTCCATTGCTGAACCGTGGACCGAAGATCGCGGCCGAAGGTAACGCGATCGGCGGGCCTGATGTCGGTCATATCCAGAAAGCTTTCATCGATCGAATAGACCTCAACATCCGGAGACCATTGCCGATAGATCGCATTCAGCCTGGCGCTCATGTCGCCATAAAGGGTGTAATTGCTGGAGTAGACCGCCACGCCGTTATCGCGACAGAGGTCACGGATCTTGAAGTATGGTTCGCCCATGCCAATTCCGAGCGCCTTGGCCTCCGCCGTCCGGGCGACGGCGCAGCCGTCATTGTTGGACAGGACAATCACCGGGCGCTTGGCGATTGACGGGTCGAAGACGCGCTCGCAGGAGCAATAGAATGAGTTGCCGTCAATCAGCGCGAAGGAGGTCATAGCTTTCTCCTCGGTCGCAGCCAATGAACGTTGCAGAGTGCCACGCCCCAGATCTCGACTTCTGCGATCTCCGGAAGGTCGAACAGCGGCATGTCCGAATTCTCGAACATCAGCCGCGGGCGACCACCTGTCATGCGCAGCCGCTTCAACGACCGCTCGCCATGTACGGTCGCTACGACAATATCGCCGTCGACCGGGCGCAGGCTGCGGTCGACCACGATCAAATCCCCGTGGAAAATTCCCGCGTCTCGCATCGAATTGCCGTCGACCTTCCACAAGAACGTCGCCGGCGGGTTCCGTATGAGGAGCTTTGTGAGGTCAATCGATTCTTCGATGTAGTCATCAGCGGGTGATGGAAAGCCGGCGCATAACCCGTGGAGCATGAGAGGCACATAGACTTCTGCCTCGATTTTCAGGCCGGCGAGCATTTCAAACTGGTCCTTTCGTGATACGGAATGAAAGGAACAAACAGGGAACGTATAGGCCGCTAAAAGTCAAGATGGAACATGACGCGAGCCTAATCTGCAGATGTGCACATGACGCGAGTGTCCGCGCGGTGTTAACTTTTTGAGGTGTTGTCACAATGGAGAGGAATAGGGATCGCCATGACTGACGAAGTGGAACACCTGTCAAACACGCTGATGTGGACCGTCGGCATGATCACCCAAGCCGGGCCAGACGATCTCAAACGTGTGGCAAATGCCTATCGAGAAGCGCAGGATCTGGTTTCGCAGATTCCAAAGACCGAAGAAGGCGCGCGGCCTCGCATCGTTGCGTGCTTCCACAGGTCGGACAAATATCGCGCTGCGGACGATATCGCCTGCGTTGGATGGATCCTAACGGCGATCCAGGAGCGCGTGAACGAAGGCGATCTGCGAGACTGGAGGAAATTGCGAACAGTCGTAAAGCAGATGGTAAAGCTGCTGCCGGAGCCGACGCGCTCGCTTCACTGAATATTTGGTGTATCGAGAAGATGTTCAAAGCCGTCCCAGGTCGCCTTGTCGTCCACCCAATGACGCTGAAGCTCTTTCCATCTTCTGTCCGCCGAAACCTGCATCTTCGCGATGGTCTCGAGGAGTTGGCGCGAGAATAGCAGCTCGTCCTGTTCAGCGGTTTTGAATATGATACGGCCCTCTGGGTCATAGGAAACGTGAAGCAGCTGATTGTCCGCATCGAGGACGAACATGGACACTTCGGGTTCGCCATCTTCATTTTTGGTTACGATCAACGTATCGACTGGGTAGCCGCCGGTTGCCTTTTGCAGTGCCTGGTCAAAAGCATTGGTCATTGCGTCACCTTTCCTGTCTCCGTGGAATCTAACGGAACGGTTTTGGCGGGGGAAGTCGGTCCCGGCTTCCGCTTCGCGGCGCTATGCTAAGCCTCCTGCGGCTTCCCTTTATCCGTCAAAACCGTGTCGAGAATTCCCGCTTTCCCGCCCCTGGAGGAGGGGCGGCGCTATGCTGAAAGCTCCGATGTTCTTCATTGTCTTCCTCGGATCTCGGACTGGCGCCGATCGATCCGAGCGGTGTCTTCGCCAGATGGGGAATGACGCCGCATGAGCGCCGGCTATTCGCCAATGGCGGCCGGCGCGCGGCGGAAACCAGAGCCAACCCATTGAGTGCAAGTTATGGCGCGGCTTTCGCCGCGCCATTCCCTTTCTGCTTCTCGATCGTCCGGGGCTCCATGGCAAGCACAAGGTCATGCACCATCTTCAAGGCCGTTTCGTCGAGCTTCTGCAGGTGGCCGACCGTTTCTTCCATCAGCTTGTTTCTCTCTGCTTCCTGTGAGTTGCCTTCGGATTGAGGGGGCCGTTCTTTGATGAAAGGATCGAAGAACTCTTCCGGAGTGATATCCAGGACCTCGAACACGTGGAGCAGGCGTCCGACTGTCATCAAGGAGGAGGCGTTTTCGTAGCGGGCGTAGGTTGCTTCCTTTACGCCCAGGAGGGTCGCGACTTTCGCTTGCGCAATTTGTCGGTCGTTTCGCAGGTGACGGAGCCTTTGCGCGACAAGCTGATCCAGTTCCTTGAGGTCGATGATCTTTCCGTCGAGCCGTTTGCGATAGATCGGATGATCTTTGTTCGGGTCGTCAACGCGTTCAAGTCCGAGATGGCCTACCCACTGCTCGAGTCCGAAACCTGCCATTGCCACCAACCACACTGGAATTTCATCGTTGTTCCTCCGGGACAATTAAAGATGGTGCCTCGAAAGTCTACCCTGAATAGCTGCTTTGGCGCATCGCTTGGCGACCCCGCTCTATGCCTTCGGCACGGAGCCAGCAGGCGCTGTCTCCGCCCATTCGGGTAACGATCGGTTGCGCTACGGCTTCGCCTTCAATCCCATGCATCTTGGGCAAAAATCGGTTCGGAACATTTACAGCTTTCCGCAATCGACCCATATCGCCCAGTTATCAGGTCAGGTCGTGGCAGATCTCTAGCCCTTTCTTGTCGCGTGCCTACGGAGGCCGCCCCGCCTGATCGGGGCGGTCTTTCCGCATCTTGAAAGCTCCTCACCGTCATCAGCACAAGTCACGGTGAGTCCGATCCCCGTCATGTTGAAGCAGTGACGCCGGAGGCGTCCTGTCTGTCTCTTTGATGAGGGAAAGAGGAGCGCCGCCCCCTCTCCCTCACAAGGGGAAAAAACGGTCTCCCCGTCCTTCCTTCGCGCAGCCTTGGGGCAGCGCTTTGTGCAGGAGCGCCGCTGACGCGACGCCCCTTCGGCTTTGCCTCGGGCGGGCGAACCCCCTCCGTTTTTATCCCCTTGCCACCCTCTCCCCCGCTGCTCCGCGCGAACTCGGGAACAGGAGCGGGGCTCCTGCCCACGATGGGCATGAGAAGACCGCTTCGCGGAAAAGGAGAAAGGGTGAGAACCATGACCACAACCGCAACCGTTTACCTGCTGGACCCGGAAGCCGGGACCATTCAAGCCGCAGAGGTCGCAGCACCGAGCGCGTTCTCTCAGACCTACGGGCTGATTGGATGCCGGCTGGTCGAGGTTGTACCATTCGACACGAACCACGTTCTTATCGTCGATGAGGAGGGTTTGCGCGATGGCTTGACCGCCTTCACCGTCTTTGACGGCTGCCCGCAGCCACTGGCCGGAAAGATCGTTCTCGCCAGTCTGGACGGTTCGCATGTCCTGCCGCCGCAGATCAGCATTGAAGAAGCAGCGGCACGCCTGGAGGTTTGCAAGCCGGTTCTTGATCCGGTCTTTGCCAAGGCGGACGAGCATTCTTCCCAGGGGGTTATTCTGGGTGGCGCTTTGATCGGGTTCCAGACCCGCATCACCCGCACCCACCCGACCGTTATGGCGGGAGTGGTCCGATGATCATCGCTGTTGTCGAGGACCGCACCCTGTCCGTTCTCGCCGGAACCTTTGCCGCGACCATCGCGGCGAAGGACATCGAATATAGCTTCCATGCCCTCACGCATTTTCCGGAGCGGCGCACCCTGTCCGAACTGGAGGGGCTGGCAGAGCGCCTCAACGGCTTTGCCGCCTACATGGTGGAGCTGTGGGAGCAAGCAAAACTGCCCCTGCCGGACGCTGACCTAGAGGCGTTTGCCCGCCGTCATGTTGAGATCACCGCCAAGTATTGGGCAGCGGAAGGCCGTTGCATGAACTGGTTTATCACCGGCCCCGCCCGCTTCCCCGTTGCCCGCAACGAAAAGCGGATGCGAGTATCAGACGCGCGCCGTGCTGACATCTCGGCCCATATCGCGACTGCGAAAAAGGCAGTGAAGCGCAAGGCGTTTCCCAATGGGGCCGATGACGAGCCGATCCGCTCAGGCGATCCGGCCGCCATGCAGCGCATTGCCTCGCGCATCGAAGACCTGGCACTGTCCATCGACCGGATGAAACGGGCGAATGTCATCATTCGCCGAATGGAGAAGGATCAGGCAAGCGAAGCCGACATTCTGGCCCGTGTGGTGGCAGAAACCGGCATGGACGAGGAGAGGGCATCGCGTGGCGTTACCCTTGCCCCTTGGCAGAACCGACGCGGCTTTTCCACCACCAACACCCGCGCCGAACTGCGCCGCATGCAAACCCGCCTCGCTTCGCTTGCTGCGATGAAGAAGCGCGGCGACCGCGCCGAGGACGTCGAGACGGAGGCAGGAGCCGTCACGGTCAAGGAAAATACCGAAATGGCCCGCATTCAGTTGCTGTTTCCCGGAAAGCCGGACGAACAGACGCGGCGCACCTTGAAATCTCACGGGTTCCGCTGGTCCCCGTCGCAGGGGGCTTGGCAGCGCAACTTGAACGAGGCCGGACGCTATGCGGCCAGATGCGTCTTGAAATCGATCAGCGGCGACAGCGCCGCTTGATCAGCCCCGGAAAACAGAGGATCCCCACATGAATGAGCAAATTTTTACAGTCATGGAGTTTTCCGGCAGAGGCGATGCCATGTTCGGCGGTAGTGCCGCCGATTGGAGCCTATACACACAGGAAGACGGCTCAAACGCTTTCATGAGCGCCGCCGACGCGCAGCGCCGCCAGCTGGTGAAAGCCTATTTCCCGACCAAGGAGGAAGCGAGTGAAGCCGGAGAGGCGGCCAGCCAGCGCAAGGGCCTGATCTCCGCCCTGCCTGTTCGGCGCGTCGACGAGATCCCCTATGCGCAACTGCGCTGGATTGTCGGAAACATGCACGTTGGGACCAGTGATGACGACTTGAAAGCCGACATCAAAGGGCGCGCAAAATCGGGCATGACCGCGAACCCTGACCTGCTGGCGCAGGCTTGCGCTTACTCGCTGGCAAGCCACCGAGTCAATCAGGGCTTGGTTGCCCAATTCCGGCTGTAGGAGGCGAAGCGATGAAAAGCAACGGCCAGCGCCGAAGCGTTGAGGTCTTCGACACCCCCTCCGGTTTAGGAGGGAGCCACACGGTTGAGGTTGTCGAGGACCTTGGAGACGATAAGGTCAAGGTGCGCGTCTGGTATGGACGCGCCACCGCGACAGGTTGGGAAGCCTGGAAGGATTGGGACGGCTACCGCTTTGAGACCGACCGCGCCAGCCTGACCAACACGCGGTCAATGCCGCTGTTCAAATAGGACCTGGGCCGCATTTCGATGCGGCCCGACATCAGGAGGGACACCATTGAGCCGCTACACAGTGACCGTTAAGACCGACGGAGAGGCCGACGAGAACGCCGTAATCGGCTATGATCCGCCGTTGCGCACCTTCTTTCTGCAGGCGTTTCCCGATGAGGAAGCCGACGAATACGCGCTGTGGTTCGGGACGCTTCTTGAGCAGCACCCAAGCCTTGAATCGATCATCGAGAGCGCGCGCCGTTTTGGCTATGAGATCGAGGGGCTATCACAGAACGCCATCATCGCCATGACAAAAGAAGCGGGAACGCCGACGCCGCCAAGCCTTGGCGAGCGCTCAGGATTGGTACGCTGACAATGGTCGGACGCTTTGTTGCGGGGCTGGTTTGGAAGTACCGGCCCCCTCACCGTTTTGGCCGTTGCGAACCTGGCAGCATCGAGCTGGCTGCGGTTCGCCCGAAGGGAGCCCATTCCCCTCCCCTCGGCTCCCCTCCCGCCCGATTGCTACCGCAGACGAAGGGGCAAGGATTTGGACGTCAAACGGTTGACCCGTTTCTGGTGGTGTTGGAGACCGACTGCATTTCCTGAGCCGTGAGCGTGCCTCTCGTCGCGATCAGATAGGCCGCGAGATAGGTCAACTTCAGCTTCGCTTCTCCGTCGTCTTTCGGCTGGTAATTGAGGAGTGCCATGCGGCGTGCTTTCTCCTTTCGCCCCTCTTGAACCGCGGCTGCATGCTGATCGATCAGCTCACGAAGCGAGGGTCCTTCTCTTGTCGCACTGACTACGATCTCCGTTCCCGCTTTCCTGGGCGTCGGCAATACCCGTGCCGGTTTGTTGCATCGAGCCGCAACTGTTTCGGGGGACGAACGCGAACTGGATGACGACAGTAGCATGGCGGATGCCTCACCGATCTAGTTGCATTGGGGATCGTCTCAGACCATCAAATCGTCCACAACGCACGATAGGATACGAAACCAGACGAAATCTTGGGCTGTAAGTCATTGGAAAAAAACGGTAAGATTTTTGTTCCGCCCCCTGCTGATGCAAGCGATTTCAAGGAACTGTTCAAGAAAATGGCTGCTGCGGGTGCAGGACGCCTGTTGGGTGAAGACGGTTTTCCCCAAGGCCCGTGGACCCCGGAGCTGCTGGCGGAGGCGATCTCAAAGATCGACGCCAACCGTGTCGGAGTGGATCTTCGCACCGTCCAGCTCTGGTTTCAGGAGAACGACAAAGGCATCAGCCCGGCCAACATTCGTTGGCTTGCCCGCATCTTTGGTTGCGACGACCGTGAGGCAACGAATGAGTGGCTGAAAGAGCTCACTGCAGCCCAAGCGCGCTTGGTGGCCAAGCGACGCGAGCAGAAGAAATCTGGCAATGTCGCTGCCCTTCGTGTGCCCGACATGCCACCACCAGATTCAGTCGATGACTCGGTGCAGGTGACGCCACTGCTATCCGTCGACCTCCGACCAATTCCGGCGCAGCGATCGGGTCTGGCAATCAAGACGGAAGCGATTTTTGCTGAACGGTCGGATCTGAACTTGCCGGCTTCGATATTTGCCGGCTCTTCTGCCTTGGGGTTCTTGTCCTACATCCTCGGCATCCACAGCATCACCTACATGCGGGAAGACGGCATCGAAAAGCAGGTTGGTTTCCTCTGGGCTCCGAACTGGACCTTCCTGTTCATGGTGCTGTTGCCGCTGTTCTTTGCCATCGTCATCGAGCTTTTGGTTTTCTGGAAGCATGATGGCCGTCTCCGGCTCTTGGCAGAGGTTGATCGCCTGAAAAGCGGCGAAGCCTGGACGCGAAATCTGCAAGCCAACTCCCACACCTATTGGGCGGTGTTCGTCATCTGCGTTCTGTTCGCGGGCGTGGTGCAATGGATCGGCGTGCAGCTTATCCCTCTGCTTGAGCAAGCGCAGGATTTTGCCCCAAGCTGGGGGACGATCGGGATCACCAGGCCCGATATCTTATCGACGCCAGCGGCAATCGTATTTACCGCCCTTGCCTATCTCTACATGTCCGTCAGCTTTTATCTTCTCTTCGCCGGCCTGATCCTGCTGCACACAATCCTCCATGATTTATGGAAGCTCAAACGCGAAACCACGCTTCTGCGCGAGCAGGGTCACGGGCCGGATGTTAGTGAAATCGGTTTGCGGATCATGCGGGGGGTCTTCAGATGCTCCGTCCTCGTCGTCCTTGCCGCCATCTGCATGAAGGCACAGAGCGCTTATCTCGCTTCGCAAGGCCCCGATTTTGTCACATGGCTGGTTCGCGATGTCTGGGCTGCGCTGGCAAATTACGACGATGGAGATCGAAGCTTCGATTACATCATGCCCACCCACTACAGCAGCCTGCTCGTCGTGCTTTCGACCTGCAGCGTCTTTCTGTATGGGGCACTCCGCTTGGGTGACGATCGGCGCCTCCGGGCGCCACTGTGGAAGATGTCCGCGGTGATCGGTCTGTTGTTCGTCTCATACATGTTGATCGACGCATTCGATGGCTTCTCGGTTTTGCTGCTCGTTGCCGGGCTGATCGCGACCTATGGTCTGTTCGATCCGGCGTTCAGGCCAGTTTGGCGCACCCGTCAGATAGGAGGCGACAGCCATGTTTCATAAATGGCTGGATCGTTGGGACGAGGGCCGAGCCCAACGCGGCGAAGAGGCCAAGAAGACCACGGACCTCATTCTGGACGCGGATAGTGCATTCCCCGGCATGGGGGCGGCTGAAACGGTAGAGGAATTCTGTGTTCTCGCGGAAACGGCCGCCGCTGATCCGGACTTTTTTGAGCCGCCCGATTCAACCGAGCAAGCCTTTGAGCTGCGGGATGGCTGGCTGAAATTCCCTTCAGACGTTGCAACCGATGTTGCTGAAAACAACATCGTGTGGGCCAGGATCACCGAAAGCGGAAAACGCGATCAGGCGGTGGTAATCTTCCATCACTGGAACGCGACGAGTCGGAACCGGCAGATTGCCGGGTTCCTATCCTGGCAAGGCATCACGGTCATCGAGATCGCCATGCCCTACCACCTGGAGCGCAAGCGGCCCGGCTCGCTTTATGCGGATTACATGCTCAGCGCCAATCTCAGCCGCACAATGCAAGCCGTCAGACAGGCTGTATGGGATGGGCGCAAGCTCATTCGTTGGCTGAAGCGCGAGGGTTATCGGGATGTTTCCGTTCTCGGGATGAGCCTTGGTTCCTGGATAGCCGGACTGGTCGCGGCACATGAGCCCGCCGTTTCACGGGCGTCGCTCTTCCTCACGGCAGGAAGTCTTGCCGAAATGGTTTGGACCGGTCGCGCAACCAGATCGATCCGGGCAAGCCTCGAGCCGCATCTTTCGCTTGCCCAACTGCAGAGAGCGTGGGCACCGCTCAATCTCGAGAACCATGCAGACAGGCTGGCGCGGCCAAGCCTCGAACTTCATGTCATCCTGGCATCGAGGGACACGGTTGTTTTGCCGGACCTTTCCGAACGGTTGCTAAGACGGCTGAAGAATGCCGGAGCCACAGTGAGCGTGCTATGGCTGAATTGCGGGCACTACTCCTTGGCGCTTCCACCCTACATCTTGCGGGCCGGATGGAGCTTGAAGCGGTTTCTGCTACGCAAGCGCGGCGCCACTCAGGCTTAGGAGCGATTGAGTGCCGCATCGAGCGGCACCCGACCGCAATGAGGGGAGCCCCCTTCGGCCCCTCCCCTCAAACTCCCCTTCCCCCTCACGACGGAAGCGCCCCGCAAGCGGGGCGGCTCCCTGAGACTTGTTGTCGTTTCCGGCCAGAGCGTCGATGTCAGCTCCCCCACCGCTGCAGCATCACGGCGATGGAGATCCGACCTGGCGGCCGGATCGCGATTTGCCGGTTGAAGGCGAAGGCGACGGCCGGGGCTACGAAGGCCGCGTTTTCAGGCCGCTCCTTAGTGGCCGTACGCAATCTAATGCTGCACACGATACGGCAGGCCCTGCCTTAGCGTGCAACCCTAAAGGGTTCTCCTCTCCGCTTCGCTCCGTTGCGATCACTACGCGATGCACTAGGCGGTTCCAGCCGTATTCGAGCTTCGCGATTACGCACAACCACTAAGGAGGAACCTCTGATGAAAACGCTCGTAACCTTCTGCCAGAAAACCGGCCGTCGCCTTCGCCAGTTTATCAACCGGCAAATCGCGAAGTTGTCCCATAAGGGGCAACTCCGGTTCTCCATCGCCGGGATGCTTCCGCTCATCGCCAAGGTCGAGTTCAGCTATCAAGTCGAGCTCAACAGCAAGGCCGGAAACACCAACAAGCCTCAGTGATGTACAGCCGCACCCTGCCCTGCAGGGTGCGGCCTATCCGTCGTGATCCCGAACCCGCGGCCTCGCACGCGCCCGGAGGAAGCATGTTTGCTGGAAGATGACAGACTTTCCAAAAGCGCCACCCGCGTGAAACACGGACGGCCAGAGCGCCGTGATATTGAAAGGCAAGCCCGCGACGGCTTTCCTTCTGGAGCTGATTGCCCGGCAGCAAGAGATCGCCACTGTGCCTATGATTGATGTCTAGGCCCATTCGCGTTCGCTGACGGAAACCTGAGTTTCAGCCAATATTCGCCGTTTCGATCGGTGAGCCGGCATGCTAAAAGGGGTCTGTGCTGAAAAAAACAGATGCGAGGGTGCGGAAATTGGCGAACCCACCTGTCTGGCAGGAAATTACCCCACGTGGGGGCAAAATCCTACCACTAAAGGAGCGCGTATCTTATAGCGCAATACGGGGATACAGCACAATTAGCATGTATACGGGTACCCCCTCCAATTTCCATACCCCAAATAACCCGTAGCATTGAATGCCGGTATTGGCCCGCGTATCTTCTTTTCATGAAGGAGATTTAAATGATGAGCGCCAAGTCTACTGAAGCAGAAGTGATCGACTTCCCCAAGCCAGCTGCCCGCAAACCGTCCTCGACGGAGCGTATCTGGGGCAAGGCCATTTATAGTCATGGCTATGCCGGCATTCCCTCTATCCTGATCCAGGCACAGCGCCGCCTTGGCATCAACTCAATGCAGATGAATATCATCATTCAGCTGCTGGATTACTGGCATGAGCCGTCCCGCAAGCCGTTCCCTGCGAAGAAGGAACTGGCAAAGCGGATGGATGTCACCGAAAAGACCATCCAGAACAATATCCGCGCCCTAGAAAAGGCCGGCTATATTCAGCGTGAGATGCGCAAGACGGCTGCAGGGGACTGGAATAGCAACATCTACCACCTCGACGGCCTGATTGCGAAGGTGCAGGCGCTGGAGCCTGAATTTGCGGCCGAGAAGAAGCAGCGCAAGGAGGCGAAGGCCGCCCTGCAGACGCCGAAGGGCCTAAAGTGAGGCAGGCAAAAAATTACCCCGGCCGCATGCCTAGGGCAGAGACGGTACCGGGGTGTACGAATACCGATGTAAAGCAGGTGGGGAAAAAATGCAAGAGGAGGTAGGTAAGCCGGTTTCCTATGAAGCGCTTGAAATGGCGCTCTCCCTGGAGCGGTTCGAGCGCTATATGAACTGGGCAAAGGGCGACCGTACCCGCGCTATCGAGCTATATACACTCAACACCCTGATTTCCGAAAGCCTTTATACGCCGCTTCAGATGCTGGAAGTGGCCCTGCGGAACCGTATTCATGCCGTCATGACCGAGGCATTCAATGAAAGCTGGTTCCATGAGACCGGACAGCTGCTAGGTGAATGGCAGCCCGATCAGCTCGCCAAGGCTATCCATGACATCGAGGAGGACAGGAAGGAGCCCACCCCCGGCCGAATCGTTGCCGCGCTGACCTTCAGTTTCTGGACTGCCATGTTCGGCAAGGATTATGAGACGTTGTGGCAAACGACGCTGCACAAGATCGGCCGCAGGCCGGATGGAAAGGGGCTGCGAAGGAAGGATTTTTCAGGCCCGCTTGCGCAGATCCGCAGTCTGCGAAACCGTATCGCGCATCATGAGCCGATCATCATGTGGAATCTGCCAAAGCGTCATGAAAGCATGCTGGAAATGACCAGCTGGCTTTCGCCCCCTGCCGCTGAATGGTGTCAGGCGCACTGCCGCTTTCCTCAGGTGTATCCGCAGTCGCCGATCGAGCTGTATCAGCCACCCAAGGAAAAGAAGACTGAGGAAGCGGCCGTAGATGCACCCCTCACCACGAGCAGCTGAACGTCGATTATCGGCGAGTTGACCCAATTTGCTGATCCAGCAACCCCGTCAATGACACACCATCCCCCTCAGCCTGACGTGCCACTTCCTGCAACCTCTCGAAATTATCCAGGAAAAACTGATACTGGCCTTTCCCGATCGTCATCATCTCGGCATGCGGGAGCGCACGAATTTTCGCCCGGTGATCTGCAAAGGCTTTAACCCGGTCCGGGTTGGTATCGAGTTCTTCGATGCCCAGCTCCTCATACCCCAACTCCTCCACCCAGTAATCAAAGGCCCGCATTTTAAGTGAAAGATCGCCGATGATGCGGCGATATAGCAGGGTTGCCAGGCCAATGACAAACATGGCCTGCTGGGGATGGTGCGGCGCCAGCAGCGCATCCGGGTCGCGATCAGCGTGCTTCAGAAAGTTCGCGACGCCGGACATGGCTTTCCAGCCCTCTTTTTTTATGATCCCATCGAGCTGAGCAGCAAAACCGTCCTGATTACGGTGCGGGTAAAGGTCGAAAAGAACCTTCAGGCTTGCAAAGCCGAGCGTATGCACTGACAGGCTATCGGCATTGTCGAAATAGAGGTCAATGGCTGTTTCAAGCTGCCGGCGTGCGGCTTCGGCTTTGTCGATCGTCATTGATCTCTCCATAGCTTTTGATGGCGTCTAGGTATCAAGCATGTCCCAGTCGTCGCCAATGACCCAACGCAGGGCGGATAGCTTTCCGTTGATCATCCCCCACTCGAAATCGTCCCACGGGCCTAGATTGTCGATTCCGACCTCATCTTCCGTGCTTTTCGCTGCCGCAAGCGCGCCGGCCCATACCGTGTCGAGCGTTTGATTCTGACGATAGGGCGCCCGGGAATATTCGGATTCCGGCACCACATAGTGCGTGCCTCTTTCAATTTCCGTCCGGAGGTTCCAGTGCCGGTTATACCAGACCTGGCGGAATAGCAGGTGCTCGGCCTCAAGGATCTCCGACAGTCTCCGGAACTGCGGCGAATAATTGAATTCAGCGTCGTGATCTTCGAGCAGATCCGGATCGAGATCCTTCAGCGTATCGAGCAGCGAAACCCAGTAGCTGGATTTCGGCGGCGCAAAGAGTGGCAGCAGATCCGGATGCGGCAGCCGGCGATCGCCGTTCGGATCACTAAAGTCTTTGATGTTATGGGTGACAAATCCAAAGCGTGTGTCGTCATCGGCCGGGGGCGCGACAGCGTCCGCATATAGCTCGATGAGAATAGCGTCGCCGACGCTGTTTTTAGACCGGTGGTAGGGCGCCAGATTGGCAAGCGCCCTGTCCGTCACACGCCCCTTGATCGTGTCGGTGGTCAGGACCGGGTTTCGCGCAAGCAGCAGCTTTTCGATCGCTTCCACGGCACTCAGGACAGCGTCAGTCCCGGTGGCGATCTTGTGATCGACCTCGTTAAGGCCCTGCAGGGTGGGGGCTTTGATTTCTTCAGCCCCGAACTGGTTCACCGCTTCGCGGACCAGTCTGAAATGAGATTGCAGGCTGCGCTGCGCTTCAGCAATGACGCGGCTCTTGTTCCTCAAAAATTCATCGACGACGATCTGGGGAACGATGAGCCTGATTTCATTCGCTGCGACCAGGTCTTCGAGGGCGTTGATAAGTGGCTGCGACCTGTAATCCTTGGAGAGGTCGAGCCATACGCATGTATCGATCAGCAGATGCAACATTGAATGGGGCGCCGGTTTATGGAGTTAATCGGGAAATCATGCTGTGCCTGACGTTATAGCTTTTTGCGATTTCCGAAGGAACGGTTTTGGCGGGGTAAGTCGGTCCCGGCTTCCGCTTCGCGGCGCTATGCTAAGCCTCCTGCGGCTTCCCTTCATCCGTCAAAACCGTGTCGAGAATTCCCGCTTTCCCGCCCCTGAAGGAGGGGCGGCGCTATGCTGAAAGCTCCGATGTTCTTCATTGTCCTTCTCGGATCTCGGACTGGCGCCGATCGATCCGAGCTGAGCCGCTGCTGCCGCTATCGACACGTTGAATCAAGTTGAAATGGAGAGCTGCCCGAGGAGCGGAGCGCTCATCACTCGGAGCGCAGCGGGCAGATCCATCGTTTTACAGCCTGGATCACAAGACGGAGAACCGGCGTCGCCGGTTCGCATCCATAAGGAGCGGCCGGGATCGGCCGCCCATCGACCCTACCCTGTACCGCTCTTACGATAGGTCGCCGATCGCGCCAATGGGCAAGCGCGCAAGCGCTGCCGCTCGTCAGGAAAAACGGCTTTCGCCGTCATGCCGGCAAACCTTCCGTTTTTCCTTCCTCCCGCCCCATGACTCGATCCGCGTCCTAACGGGAGCGGGCTGCGCCCTCCCCTTCGTTCCGCTGGATGTGGGGGCACATCCTTCGAAAACGAAGGCAGAGGCTTCGCCCACTAGCGGGGCTTGCTCCCAAGGGAAACGGGAAAAACTGGAGCAAGGAACCATGAGCGACATCATCGCGGTAGCACTGAACAAGCTGAACGCAGACCCCAAAAACGTCCGCAAGACCTACACCAAGGAGAGCATCGAGAGCCTGTCGGCGTCCATTCTCGCCAATGGCGTTATTCAAAACCTTGTGGTGCGAAAAGCTCCCAAGGGCCGATACCTGGTGACGGCCGGCGGTCGCCGCCTCGCAGCCCTCAATTTTCTCGCCGAACGGGGCGAGATCGGGGCCGACTACGCCGTGAACGTCATTGTCCGGGATGCGGGTGACGCAACGGAGTTAAGCCTGACCGAGAACGTGATGCGCGAGGCCATGCACCCCGCCGACCAGTTCGAGGCATTCAAGGCGTTGTTCGATGAGGGCAAGTCCATCAAAGACATCGCCGCCCGGTTCGGGACAACCGAAATCATCGTCAACCGCCGTCTTGCGCTGGCGAAGGTTTCCCCTGTCCTGTTCGCGGCGTTCCGCGCCGAGGATATGACCTTTGAGCAGCTTGCCGCCTTCACCATCACCGACGATCACGCTCGACAGGAAGAGGTTTGGAATGTTCTCCCCTCATGGGATCGCAGCGCCAACACAATCAAGCGCCGTCTCGCCGTGAATGAAGTCCCCGCAAGCGACAAGCGGCTCGCGCTGATCGGCGGGTTAGAGGTTTATGAGGCGGCTGGCGGTCCAGTGCGCCGCGACCTGTTTGCCGAGCAGGGAGGAGGCTTTGCATGCGATAGCGGCTTGCTTGAAAAGCTGGTTGCCGAGAAGTTGGAGGCCGAGGCCGAAACCGTGAAGGCCGAAGGCTGGAAATGGGTAGAGTGGTGCCCTCAGCAGCCGGATAATATCTACCAGATGGCTCGGGTTTACCCGCAGCGCATAGACCTCAACGACGATGATCAAGCCAAGCTGGACGCTCTGACCGAGCGTTATGACGAACTGACGGCGCAGATCGATGCGGATCAGGAGGATGAAGGTGCAGAGGCCGCCTTGTCCGCCGTCGAGCAGGAAATCGCCGTCCTGCAGAAGCGTGAAGAAGCCTATCGGAGCGAAGACCTCTCGATTGCAGGGGCAATCGTCACAATCGACCATTGGGGCAAGGTATCGGTGTTGAGAGGCCTTGTCCGAGACGAGGACAAGAAGAAGGCCGAAGCCACAGAAGGAAAGCAAGGCGGGACGACCGAGGACGCTGACGGCGCTTTGAAATCTACGGCGCTTACTCACTCAGCGGCTTTGATCGAGGACCTGACCGCTCAGAAGACGGCGGCGCTTCGAGTCGAGCTGGCGAACAATACCGAAATCGCGCTTGTCGCAGTCGTCCATGCGATGTTGCTCAAAGTGCAGTATCGGACCGCATGGGGCATTCCCGGCCACCAGAGCGCGCTTGAAATCTCTGTCACTCATGAAGTGCTGGACGGTTCGATGAAGCGTCCCGCCGAGAACAAGGCCCTTGAGGCGTGGGGAAGCCTTGAGGAAAACTACGGGCACCGGCTTCCCGGCGATCCTGCTGACCTTTGGGAATGGCTGATGGATCAATCGCAGAGCGAGTTGTTGCAGCTTCTGGCCTATGCCGCCGCCCATTCCGTCAATGCAGTTGAGAAGAAGTTCAGCAGTCGGAGCCATGCGCTGGCACATGCCGACCAAATGGGCCGCGCATTGAATGTCGATATGCGGGATTGGTTCGAGACCACGGCGGAAAGCTATTTCAGCCACGTCAACAGACCAACCATCCAAGCCGTTGTTGCCGAGGTGCGCGGCGAGGATTTCGCCGCTGGTGTCGGCAACATGAAGAAGGGCGAGGCTGCGGAGTATGCCGCCAAGTCCATTAAGGACAGCGGTTGGCTTCCGCCTCACGTTCGGATCGCGTCAGACCCCAACGCAGAGGGTGAGACTGAAACCTCAGAGGAAAAGGACGAGCACTCGTTCCCGATGGCAGCGGAATAACCCGCCGCTGTTTGTCCCCGGTCACGTCCTCCAGCGTGACCGGTTCCCCTTTTTACAGAGGGTAAGCCATGCTTGATTCCGCCTCTGATCCGACCCTCGCCGCCGAAAGCTGCTGCCAGCTAATCAACGCCTACCTTAAGCGATCCGGAGCATGTTGATTAGGATGATGTGCAATAAGCCCTCGATACAGCGCTGAAGGCGTTCGATCTACCGCTGACCTACCTTGAGGGTGCTACTCAGCGCGGCTGAGCTTGCTTCAAGATCGCACCTTAGCGCCCGCCTTGGCATCGAGCCAATGCGGGCGCTTTCGCAGGTGCCTGGGAGGCAGAAACGTATCGGGGGACGGCAGATCAGGCCGCTTTTTGAGAGGAGGCCCGCGCCCCCCTCCTCTCAAACTCTCCTCCCCACCCGTTGAATTTATCCAACAATAACGGGGGGTATGTCATCGTCTGGAAACGTTCCAGTCTTGAACGTGAAGCGAGGTGCGACTCAGAGTACTGCTCTAAAATATTGGAATAGTGGCGCTTTTTAGATGCCACCTGAACCGACGCAGCGGCGCGGAAATGTGACAACTTGCATCAAATTGGTATCTCAGGCTACAAATCGCAATGAGCGGAACCACAACCGATTCCGACTCACACATTCTAACAGTTTTTGGAGCTAGCACCCGGCCTAGAAAAGAAAAACCGCTCCCGAAAAATCCGGAAGCGGTCTGCAGTTCGAAAATATAAAAGCACCATCGTTCTCGCAGACCTCCCCTCCGATGTCAATAATCAAAACACCTTTTCGGTGAACGGCGGAGCTTTGTCTGGCCTCTGACAGGAGACGGACGATGGGGGAACCCACACAATGCAAGCGGCCGACTGGTCGCAGAATGACGAAGGAGCGAGCCGAATTTCGGCGACTGGCGCAGTCAACGGAAATCGGAGCGGTGACGCGTGGCCAGCTTGCGGTGCTCGCCAAAAATCTGATGACGATCGGAATGATCACGACCTCAGAATATGCGTTGCTCGAGGCTATCATAACGACCGCCAAGGCCGATGCCTTTGACAAAGGCGGGCGCCCGATTGTCTACAAGTCGAACCGACAGCTGGGTTATGACATCAACAAGTCACCGGGACGCGTAAGCCGAATTCTCTCCCGATTGTACGACCTCGGCCTTGTCACCATGCAGGATAGTGCGAATTTCAAGCGCTATCCGATCCGCGATGGCGAAGGAGATATTGCCGACGCCTGCGGCATTGATCTGCGTGTCCTAATTGCCCGGCACCACGAGCTTGATCAAATTGTACGCCAGAAGCGGGAAGAGATACGAGTTCGGGACCAGGCGGCTCGTCGCTTCCGGGACGCTCTGCGTGCTGCAAGGTATGCTCTCGTGTCTTCAATCGATCAAAGGGAAGCCATTCTTGGGCGGATCGCGTCCCGTGTTGAAAGGGTCGCAGCCGTCATTGGATCAGCCAGGCACGCATCGGGCCACGTCCTCCGGAAGGCCACAATGCTTTTGGAGTGGCTTGCCGACCGCCTGCGCAACGTGAATCGGTCACCCCAAGGGTCCGACATAGATACAAATATGACATGCACGGATGTCGAGAACGACATGCACATACAGATTACAACCCCGAAACCTTTTGGACCTCGTAATGATGAACGGCGTTCGGCTAATGCCGAACAAGTCGGTTTACGAGGAGCTGGCTCCGCCAGCAAAAGGGCTTTTGAGAAAAGCCTGGGCAGCCGTTCGCGCCAAAGCAATAAGCAATTGCAAGTGCGGCCTTCACTTGTGGCGCTGGAGGATGTGTGGCGGGCTACGCCAAGCCTTGCCGAATATGGCTACCAAGCCCCGCGCAGTTGGGCGGACCTGGGCCGGATCGTTCCCAAACTTTGCCGCATCGCCGGCGTGTCCGAGGATGCGCGCCAGCGCGCCGTGGACCGAATGGGCCACCAGGCGGCCGCCGTTGCGATCGCTCTCACCTTTGAGAAATACACGCGCGCCGAAATCAGCTCGCCGGGCGGCTATTTGCGGGCCATGACAGACCGTGCCGCGAGGGGAGAGCTTCATCTAAACCGCTCGGTATTTGGGCTGGCAGCCCGCAAATCAATGGAGGCACACTCGTGATAGAAAATCGCTTGGTTGGAGCCGCGTTGGCCGCGCTTCTGTTCACCGCGTATTCTGCAGCGGCCGACTATTCAGGCCGAGCGCGAGTGATCGACGGTGACACCTTCAGCATTCGCCAACAGAGGATCCGTATCGCGGCCATTGACGCCTGTGAGCGGGACCAGACCGGCTCCAAAAACGGTGTGATATGGAATTGCGGGATTGAGGCACGTCGCTTCCTCGCCCGCATGATCGATGGCAAGCATGTCCGCTGCATTGAAGTCGATCGAGACCAGTATAAACGCCTTGTCGGCCAGTGCTTCGTCGAGAACTCGGATATTGGCCTCGAGATGGTGAGGGCGGGCCAAGCCACCCTCTTGTTGCGCTATCTACCGAGATCCCACCCAATCGACCTGAGCCAGTACCGCCGCGCCGAGAATCGCGCCCGACAGCTCGGCCAAGGCTTGTGGGGAGCCGAGGTTGAATCGCCCTCCTCCTATCGCCGCAGCCATTCCGGCAACTGAACGACTGGCGGCACTCTGTGAGCAACAGATGGCGAGATCTCACGTTTTGCGGAACTCTCGGTTACCCCAGCCACTTGTTTCGGGGTGTCGGTTCGGTTGCATTCCGCACGATCGCGCCCTTGACCTGTGCCGATGTCTCATTTGTCGAGGTGACGTATTGCTGCAAGCGCTCAGGCCCCACACCTCCAAAGTGGTTGCTCTTGATGCCCGTTCGCACGGCGACGCGGTTGGCGCAAAGCTGTTCGTCTCCAAATTTTCCCCGCCTTCGGCTTCCTCGCGAAGCAAAATTTGTCCCCGTCCAGCCTCCTTCGCTGCGCTCCGGCCTACGGTGCGCACCGCTTATCCCCGTGCCCTTTGAACGATCATCGCAACCACCATAGAGGAGTGCTTAACATGAGCATGACCAACTTCATCCAGTTCGACAAAGACGACATCGACAACGCCAAGGGAACCGGCCTCATCTCCACCATCGACCGGGACCTGGACATTAAGGTCACACCGTTCGACTCCACCAACGAAAAGGCTCCGACGCATCGCGTCTATGCCAAGTCGCCTCGCGGCCACGACATTGAAGTTGGCGGCATCTGGAAAAAGACTAGCGGAGAAGGGAAGCCGTACTACACGCTCTCCATCAAACGCCTCGGCTTCAACGCCAACTTGGGCCGCTACCCCGGCCAAGATGACCTGGCGCTGCAAGCTATTATCGAATGGGAACCCCGCGATTGATCGCTCTGGGAAGCCCGATCTCTGATCGGGCTTCCACCATAAAAGAGCCGATTACCCCGCATTCGCTGGATATTCGGCTCTTTTTGTGCTACGTTGAATACTAACTGGAGGCTCTGCCAATGAACGTTCATGCCCCCCGCCCCGATCGCTCTCCGGAAGCTGTTGCTGCCCGAAAGAAAGCCGTCGATCAGGCTCGTGCCGCCAACATGCGGCAGGGTTACACCGGCGATCCGGTTTTGGAAGAAGCAAACAGCCGTTACGTTGCTGGAGACATCACCTCCGACGAAATGCGCCAAGAGCTTCTGGCACGCTTTAAGCGGGCTTGAGCATCGCCTAGAGATTTGTAGCGGCCGCCTGTGATCTCAGGCGGCTTTTTGCATGAGGTTTTGCTTGGCGCGCGATGATGAAGCCAAAGGCTCCTACACCTATCCCAACACATCAGAGGATAAGGATTTCAAGGATGTTCTGAAGAACAAGCTTGATATCAGGAGCCAATCTGCGCTGCGTGAAGCCGAATACGCATTCACAGCTTTGAGGCAAACGGAGCTGGCCGAGGGAAAAGGCCCAGTCGGTAATCACGATGCAGCGCATCTGAAGGCTCTGCACGGCTACATCTTCCAAGATGTCTATGAATGGGCAGGACATACGCGCAACGAAAGTCCTGTCGTCGATGGACAGCGGGTAGAGCCGGTAGGGGGGCTTTCGAAGGGTGACACGACCTTCCTGCCCGGATCGCGGATCGAAATGGGGCTCAACGAGGCACTGCGGCCCACCAAAGACGTTCAGGGCTTGCGAGCCGCCACACCTGAGCAATTCGCCGAGAAGGCCGCTCACGTCCTATCTGAGCTGAACTACGTTCATGCCTTTCGTGAAGGCAACGGAAGGGCAAACGAAGCGCTGGTGGTCTCATTGGGCCGCACCTACGGTCATGACATTGATCTTACCGTCATCACCAAGCCTCGCATGATCGAGGCATCCATTGAGACCACGAACGATCCGTCCAGTCCGGCGATGAAGCACCTCATCCAGGATGCGATGGAGCCTAACCGCCGCGAGGCGATCCGCAGTGCCATGTCAGATCTTGAGCAGGCTGGCGAGAAACCGTTCGAGCACAACATCCGCACGGCCCGCCCGGGCGAAGTGATCGAAGGGCAGGTTCTTGGGCATGACAATCGCGTGGCGAGCCTCGTGACCGACAGAGGGATTGTGGCCGTTGACCGCGCTGACCTTCCCGAGCGGATGCCTCCTGACGACGAGGAGTTTAAGTTCACCGCAAGATCTGATTTCAAGACTCTGGGTCGGCCGGAACAGGTCCAAGATGCCCATTCGCAACCAGGTCAGCAAAAGGCCCAAGAGCCTCAGTCGCAGCACATCAATCCCGAGCTTAAGGCTATCGAAGCGCAGCAGCTTGCCGATCGCCAGCGAAACCGCGACCACGACGACCGAGAGCGCTGATCTGGGCCTTGTCGCTGCAGTGAGGCCCGTGTCGTCGGCCGGGGTGCCAACGCTCAGGGCCCTCTTCTGTCCGTTGGATGGTTTGACGGACAAACTACGATAGCCCCTCACCCATTCAACCGCTTGCGCGGTCCTACACTCCGTTGCGGCCCTACGGGTGCATGGGCTCGTTTCGCTATCTTCGAATCTTTGCCGTCAACCAACGAACAGGAGACGGCAATGCACAGCGTAAAGGACACCTACCAGCGGATCACCGACACCATCATCCAGCAGCTCGAGGCCGGCACCAAGCCTTGGATCCGGCCGTGGCGCGGCAACAGTCGCAGGTCGGTTATGCCGCTGCGCGCCTCCGGCGAAAGCTATCGCGGCATCAACGTGGTCATGCTGTGGCTTTCCGGGCAACTCGCAGGCTACGACGAAAACACGTGGATGACTTACCGGCAGGCTCAAGAGCTTGGCGCTCAGGTCCGCAAGGGCGAACAAGGGACCCTCGTCGTCAAGTATGGCACCTTCACGCCGAAGGAGCAGGAGGCTGATGATCGTGCAATCCCCTATCTCAAGGGCTACACCGTCT
>NZ_JAHHZO010000019.1 GCF_018760785.1 Rhizobium sp. CSW-27 | reverse complement strand
AGCAGAGCGCACCGTAACTGGCCTTTGGGACAGGATCGGGAAACTGATTGACCTCGTCGAGCCACAAGAGGCTCGCAACTTCTTCACATCATGTGGTTACGATCCAGCATGAAAGGGAAACGCTCTAGTGGTCCGTGCCACCGCCTTCAATCGGAAACACAAAGCCATCAAAGAGCTTGCGTGCCGTTCGTACCGAGCCGGCACCTTGGATAGAACCATCAGCGGCAACATCGAGGAAAACCTCCATCGAACCCGTTGGATGCTCGATCACGTATCGTCCATCGCTTGGCGGCGAAACGAGTTGAGCGGCGGGGCCTTCTCCAAGCGTTGTTGCCGTGGCGACGGTAATGGCTGCAAAAACGCCCACACTTGCATGCACACGATGCGGGATGAAACTCCGCGTCGAGATGCACCCACCGTGAACGGCAGGAGAAACAAGCGTCATTTTCGGAACCGAAGCCTTCGCAACATCTCCCAGGTTCATCAGCGGTCCAGCTTTAATGCGGATAGCCTCGATCCTGGATTTCAGCGCCAGATTAGCCTCGATCTCGTCGCGGCTTTCATTTCCGTCAAGACCGAAGTCTGAGGCCCTGAGGATTACACACGGCATACCGTTGTCGATAAGCGTGACTTCAAAGCCGTCGATAATGTCGACGCTTCTGCCCGTTGGTAGCAGTGCCCCGCAGGAGGAACCCGCGATATTCATGAACAAAAGAGGTAACGCAGCATGCCGCCCCGGGACACCTGCAATTTCAGTGGAACCGCGGTAACAGACACGCCCCCCTGGCGTCTGTACCCGAGCAAGCGCTATCTCGCCCGTATTCACCATGTGAATGCGCACCTCGGTTTCCTCGCCGGTGATCGCGACAAGTCCCCGCTCGATGGAGGCCGGACCGACTCCAGCCAGAATGTTCCCGCAGCCCTGGGAGTCGCTCACGAGTGCCTGATCAACGAAGACCTGCAGGAACAAATAGTCAACATCGGCATCGTCCCTGCTGGAACGAGAAAGGACTGCAACTTTGGAAGTAAGCGGATCTGCTCCACCAATCCCGTCGATCTGGCGCGGATCGGGTGAACCCATGATCCTAAGCAGCAGATCGTCCCGGCCCGCCGGATCGGCGGGCAGATCCTTCTTGAGGAAGTAAGCACCCTTGGATGTGCCACCCCGCATCCAGAGACAGGGGATACCCTGCCCGTCAGACATATTTCAGCCCCTTGGCAGCCAGTGCTCCCCGCATGTCGTAAATATCGAGGCCAAGCTCTCCCGCAGCCAGACGCTGCCGTTTGGCCTCCTCGTTAGCAAGCCGCTTTTCGGCCGCAGCCAGAACGGTTTCGGCTTCCGCCCGCTTGACCAGGCAGACGCCGTCATCATCTGCGACGATCACGTCACCCGCTTCGACATGGCAACCGGCACAGACGATGGGTACGTTGACCGAGCCCAGCGTTTCCTTCACGGTCCCCTGGGCCGAGACGGCCTTGGACCAGACCGGAAACCCCATGGCGGTGAGATCGCGGATGTCGCGCACGCCGGCATCGATCACCAGTCCCCGGCATCCGCGCGCCTTGGCCGAGGTCGCCAGGAGATCCCCGAAGTAACCGTTGTCGCAGGGGCTGGTCGGTGCGAGCACCAGGATATCGCCATCCTTCAACTGCTCGATCGCCACGTGAAGCATCCAGTTGTCGCCCGGAGGCGAAGAAATGGTGACGGCGGAACCGGCAATTTGCGCACCCGGATAAATGGGCCGCATATAGCTCGCCAGCATCCCCTTCCGCCCTTGCGCCTCGTGCACGGTCGCAACGCCGGCGCCAGCGAGCCTGTCGATGACCTCTTGCGAAACGCGCTCGATGTTCTGGACGACGACAGCCATGCTCAATGCTCCTTCTTCACCGGCGGTGTGCCGTGGGTATGAAATGTCTCGATCGTCTTGAGCCCCCAGGCCTGGCCCTTCTTGCGGTCTGCCTCGGTCCAGACGATGGGCTGCCAATCGGGCGCGAGGATCAGGCGTGCTCCGGCATTGGCGAGCTCAACGCGATTGCCGGCCGGTTCCCAGACATAGAGGAAGAAGGTGCCCTGAACCGCATGTTTGTGAGGTCCGGTCTCGATGTGCACCCCGTTCTGCAGGAAGATGTCCGCCGCCCGGAGAATGTCCTCTCGCTGATCGGTCGCATAGGTCACATGGTGCAGGCGGCCGACGCCGCCGCCGTGTTCCTCGGTGCAGGCAAGGTCATAGGTCTTGTTGTTGATCGTGAACCAGCACCCACCGAGCCGCCCGTTGTCGAGCTGGATGATTTCGGTGACACGCGCACCAAGGCACGTTTCCATGAAACGACCAAACTCCCGGACATCCGAACTGAGCAGGTTGAGGTGATCGAGCCTGCGGGGAGCCGCACCGGTGAAGGACGAGGCCGTGTTCTTCAATGCCGCCTTCTCGGCAGCATCCTGGGCTTCGTACCACCTCGTTTCCCAGTAGATCTCAAAGACATGACCGAAGGGATCCTCGAAGCGGAAGGCCCGGCCATGGCTCTCATCACCCTCGACCCAGCCGATCACCTCGAAACCCGAGGCTTCGATGATCTTTGCGCGCCGTTCGAGCGCTTGTGGGCTGGAGGTCCGATAGGCAACGTGACCCAGCCCCGTCCGATCGGACCGGGTAAGCTTCAGGGAACAGTATTCGTAGTCGTCCCAGGCCCTCAGATAGGCAGAGGTTTCGTCGCTCCCGGACAGTTTCAGACCGTAAACACGGGTGAAGAAATCGAGGCTCTCCTCGAACTTGTCGGTATACATCTCGACATGCGCGAGATGCGCAATGTCGAAGGATGGATTTGTCGGCATACTCATGAGTCATCTCCTCCCCGGCAAAGGCAGTAACCGCCCCTCAAGATCCTAGAGTTCGTCGACCGTGCGCGGGAACACCGACTGGAAGCCTTCCGCGTATTTCGCCGCCCGTCCACCTGACTGTCCGCCGGAATTGCGCATGAAGTGGTTGGCGCGATTTTCAGCAACGCGTGTGTAGAACTCCCAGAGATGTTCCTGACCTTCCATGCATTCGATCGCGGCACGCTTCTTGTCCCAGACCGAGGTGATGTCGAGAAACACATCAGGCTTCCAGCCCATCTGCTCTGTCTGATGCGGTTCGAAGAGGTAGAGTTGCGGCGCGCCTAGAACCTTCTGGCCGGGATTGTGGCCCCAGGCCTGGGCGATCATCCGCGTCTCAAGCGCCACCTGCGTCGCATACATGTGGTCGGTATTGTAGGGATCATACTGCGAGTGGCTGAGCATGAAGGATGGCTGAACATCGCGAATAACGTCGACCAGACGATACTTGTCTTCGTCGGTTAATCTCAGCGGATAGTCACCGAGGTCGAAGCTGATGAGATCGTGGACACCGAGCGCTTTGGCTGCCTTTTCGGATTCGGCCCGGCGCGCCGCCCTGACCTTGTCGAGTGTCATACCCGGCTGCTTCCAAAGCTTTGCAGATTCGCCCCTTTCGCCGAAAGACAGGCAAACGACCGTCACCTGGTATCCCATCGCCGCATGAAGCGCGATCGCACCGCCGCATCGCCACACGAAATCCGCCGCATGCGCGCTAATCACCAGTGCAGTCTTGGCCACATTACTCTCCTTGGACATCTAGCAGACTTCCGATTTTCCCAAGCACAGGAATGCGCGCTCGCACCCGTCGAGATCAAATCGAAAGGCTGCGACAACCGATAAGCTGGAGCTATAGCGGATGGAATTCGGACGTCGGATTTGCAAAGTTGCATTGGCTGCCAGGAGGATAAAATGATGAAGCAATCGACGGCCTTTCCAGACATCGCCATGATTGGGTTTGGCGAGGCCGCACATGCCATCGCGGGGAGCTGGCGCCACAACGGGCGGTCCGGCCTGCGCACCTTTGATCGCGGACTGGAAAACCCTCAAAGCAGTCAAATCATCCACGCTCGGTGCGAGGAAGCCGGGGTCGAGCCACACGATCATGCCAAATCGGCTCTCGCGGGTGCCGGTCTCGTGATTTCGCTGGTGACGGCCGACGAAGCGCTTGCGGCCGCCATCGCATGCGCGCCCCATCTCGAACCGGGCAGTCTGTTGCTGGACGGAAACTCCTGCGCGCCTGAAACGAAGATCAAAGCAGCATCGGTGATTGAGGCGGCGGGAGCACATTATGTCGACATGGCAGTCATGGCACCGGTCTATCCCCGGCGGCATGAGGTGCCGCTCCTCCTCGCCGGCAAGATGGCCAAACCTGCCCGAAATCTTCTTCTGGAACTGGGCATGCGGCCCGAGATTGTAGGCACGCGCGTCGGCGATGCATCCACCATCAAGATGCTGCGTTCCGTGATGATCAAGGGGCTGGAAGCCCTGACAGGCGAATGCTTCCTTGCCGCGCGCCGCGCTGGCGTGGAAGACGCGGTACTGGCCTCCCTGAAGGCATCCGACCCCGAGATCGACTGGTCTGCCAGGGCCTCCTATAATCTGGAACGGATGCTGGTGCATGGCGAACGTCGCGCAGCCGAGATGGAAGAGGTCTGCAAGACGCTGCAAGCCTTGGGCCTTCCCGATTGGATGAGCCGGAGCACCATCGAATGGCAGCGGAAGCTCGCGGAACTGGACCTCGAGGCTGGAGCGAATGGCCTGACGGTCCGCGCGGACAGGATCCTAAAATGCCTCTGATTTCGCGCAATCTCCGACACTTGCGGCTGTTCGCAGCCGTTGCGGACCTCAAATCACTGACGGCAACGTCCCTTGCCCTCAACATCTCCCAGCCGGCGGTAACCCAGGCGCTCGGAAAATTGGAACGAGAAACCGGCGGTGCGCTGTTTACCCGCACGCCGCATGGCTTTTTCCTCACCGACAGAGGCACTCTCCTGCGCCATCGGGTCGAAGCGGCCTTTGCACTTCTTGATCCCGCCCTCGCCGATATCTCCCCACGACTGAAGATGACGCTGAGCCATGCCCAGTTGCTCTCCCTCATCGCTGTCGGCGAGTGCGAAAACTTTACGCTGGCCGCCAACAAGCTCGGACTGGCGCAACCGACCGTTCATCGCGCGGTGACGCAAGTCGAGCTGGAAGCCGGGCGGCGCCTGTTCGAGCGCACCTCATTTGGCATCATCCCCTCGCGCGCATGCCAGGCAGCGATTCAGGCCGCCCGTCTGTCGATGTACGAACTTGATCAGGCCGATGTCGAGCTGGCCGAATTTGATGGGGGAGAAGCCGGCAGGATCGTGATCGGTGCAATGCCTCTCGCCCGCTCGACGCTCCTGCCCCGCGCCTTGAGCCGCTTCCGGCAGGCACGTCCCACCTATGCCGTCTCTATTCTGGACGGTCCTTACGATGAACTACTGGGTGGCCTGCGCCGCGGTGCGATCGATTTTCTGATCGGCGCATTGCGCGAGCCCCTGCCGATCGGCGACGTCGTCCAGCAAACCCTGTTTCACGATCGTCTCGCCCTGATCGCAGGCCCGGGACATCCGCTGGTTGGACTGCAAACACCGAGCTTTGATGATCTCTTGAGTTTTCCATGGGTGGTGCCGCGCAGTGGCACGCCGGCCAGGGAGCAGTTCCAATCCCTATTCACGGAGAATGGCCGAGATCCGCCGGAGCGCATCATCGAGTCTGGCTCCCTCCTCCTGATGCGCGAGCTCCTCGCCGACCGCCAGCATCTGGGCTGTATTTCCCGCCACCAGTCCGAACGTGAAGCCGACCATGGCTTGTTGTTCCTGCTGCCGTTTCCGACTGAACATCTCGTCCGGCCGATCGGGATTACCACCCGGCAGACATGGTCCCC
Source organism: Rhizobium sp. CSW-27 (assembly GCF_018760785.1). Taxonomy (GTDB): domain Bacteria; phylum Pseudomonadota; class Alphaproteobacteria; order Rhizobiales; family Rhizobiaceae; genus Neorhizobium. Next base: position 77,254 of record NZ_JAHHZO010000019.1, on the reverse strand, counting down.
GACGAAACCGCAGAAGCTGATGCTCGATCTGTTGTCAGAAGTGTCCGCTCCGGCCACGCAGCATAGCCAAACCTTATAGCACTACCTCGGCTTTGAATTGGTATGGCAGCCCCTGAGACGGCAAGAGTTGAGCCGGCACCATCAATCTTGTCTCATTTGGGAGGTAGACATGCGCAAGATGACTGCAATAGCCGGGGCTTTCCTGAGCCTCGGGCTCGGGATGACGGCGGCGAAGGCTGAAACCCTCAAGTTCGCCAACTTCATGGCTCCAACGCATCCTTATGTAGCCTCAACCTTCGAACCTTTTGCAAAGGCTGTGGAAGAGGCCACCAAGGGCGAAGTGAAGGTCCAGCTCTACAATGGTGGAGAATTGGGCGCTGGCCCCGCCGAGCAATATGCCCGCGCCGTTGACGGCGTTGCGGATCTGTCGATCAGCCTTCCGGGTTACACCGCCTCCAACTTCCCGCTGACGCTCGTCACCGAGTTGCCGGGCGTCCTGGCAGAGGCAGATGGCACGGATAAACTCTGGAACCACCTCGATTTGCTGAAGTCCGAATACAAGCGGACGCCATTGGTTGCCTTGTGGTCCAGCGCCGAGAACATTCTCTACAGCGCCAAGAAGCCGATCCGGGCGATCGACGACGTCAAGGGCATGAAGATCCGTGTTCCCTCGCGCAACTCCGGTCTTCTCGTCGAGGCCTGGGGTGGAACGCCCGTGTCGATGCCCGTGAGCGAAGTCTACAACGCGCTACAGACCGGCGTCATCGATGCAGCCATGATCGATGGCACAGCAACCAAGGCCTTCAAGCTTGGCGAGGTCGCGAACTACGTGACGCTCGGTATGAAGACCACCAATTCTCCCTTCTTCATCGTCATGAACCGGGACGCCTGGCAGGGCCTCACGGATGAGCAGAAGGCTGCCGTCGAAGCCGCCGGGAAACAGGCATCGCTGAATGGCCAGCAAAGCCAGCTCAAGGTGGCGGCATCGGGCATCGAGGCAATCGCTGCCATGCCGGGCAAGGAAGTAATCCGGCTCACCCCCGAGCAGGCGGCGCCCTTCGACGCCATCGCTGCCGAGGTGACCGCGAAAATTGTTGCGGAAACCGGTGCTGAGGCCAAGGCGCTTGTCGACGCCCTTGCGGTGAAGTGATCGACCATGGTTGCGGTTGAGCGATCATCCCTGGCGCGGTTCATCAACCGCGCCACCCGTGCGCTTTCGGTGCTTGCCGGGATCAGCCTGCTGTTCATGATGGCGACCATCACCTTCGGCGTGATGACCCGCTATCTTCTGAACATGCCGATCACAGGTGTCGATGAGATCGTCCAAATGACGGGGGTCGGCCTTGTCATGCTTGCCTTGCCCTATGCCACGCTGAACGACGCACATGTGCGCGTCGACATCTTCGACGAATGGCTGGGCCGCGTCGGGCGCAATCTGGGCGACGTGCTTTCACGCCTCCTCTCAGGGTTTGTTCTGCTGATCCTGGTGTCCCGTGCCTGGGACAAGCTCCTGGATGCGCGTGAGTTCGAAGACACCACCAACATGCTCGGCCTGCCGCTTTGGCCATTCTACGGCATGCTGGCCGCCGGCGTTGCCCTGTGCGCCCTCGTCTTTGCGATCGAAATCCTGCTCATCTTGACGGGAAAGGCTGAAAAATGAACCCCATGACAATCGGCCTGATCGGCATAGCCAGCCTGTTCATCCTGATGCTGCTGCGCATGCCCGTTGCCTTCGCCATGATGTGCGTCGGGTTCTTCGGAATGTGGGCCCTTGAGGGCTTGAGATCTGCCGGCGGCGTGGTCGTGACGGAAAGTTTTTCCGCCGTGGCCTCCTATTCGCTGATTGTGGCACCCATGTTCGTCCTGCTCGGCAACGTCTCGTCTGCGGCAGGTTTCAGCGCTGGTCTCTACGACGCTGCCTATGCCTGGGTCGGACGGTTCCGCGGCGGGCTGGCCTCTGCTTCGGTCATCGCCTGTGCCGCCTTCGCTGCCGTCTGCGGCTCATCGGTTGCCACAGCCGTCACGCTCGGCAAGGTCGCGCTTCCTGAAATGCGACGGCTCGGCTATGCACCCGGTCTCTCGACGGGCGCCATTGCCGCGGGCGGAACGCTCGGCTTCCTGATCCCTCCTTCAACGGGTTTCGTTCTCTATGCAATCCTGACCGAGCAATCCATCGGTCGTCTCTTCATGGCGGGCGTGATCCCTGGCCTGTTGCTGACCGGTCTCTTCGTCATCGTCGTGTGGATCGTCGCCACGCTCAATCCGGAAGCTGGACCTCGGGGCGAACCGATGACGATGCGGGAGAAGCTCGGCACCGTGAAGCGCTCCGCTCCCCTGCTTGGCGTCATGGTTCTCTCGATCGGAGGCATCTATGTCGGCGTCTTCACGCCGGTCGAAGCCTCCGGCATTGGTGCCGCGCTGGTGATTTTACTCGCCTTCGCAACACGCTCGATCTCTGTTGCAGGTTTCTGGAGAGCGGTTCAGGACACATTGCGCACCTCAGCCATGCTGTACACGATCGTCATCGGTGCCAATGTGCTCAATCCCTTCCTCGCCGTCACCCGCATTCCCGCAGTGCTGGGTGAAGGGCTCCAGGGTCTGGGTCTCGGAGCCTATGGCTCGCTCGCCGTGATCATCTTCGCGTATATCATCCTTGGCATGTTCATGGATGGCCTCGCCATGCTGGTCGTCACCATTCCGATCGTCTACCCGATCATGATGTCGTTCGGATTTGACCCGATCTGGTTCGGCGTAGTGGCGGTCATCGTGATCGAAATGGGCATGATCACGCCGCCGGTCGGGATGAACGTCTTCGTCGTCCGGGGCGTCGCTGAAGATGTCCCGCTTGCAACCATCTTCAAGGGGGTCATGCCGTTTCTGCTGGCAATGATTGTCGCGCTACTGCTGATTATCATATTTCCACAAATCGCCCTGATTCTACCGAATTCAATGTATGGCTGACGTCAGAGACATCATAAGCTGGGGTCAACACGATTATGCCTCTTAGCTCGTGTCTAGGCAGCAGTCGATCGCGGGTTGCGAACTGAAGTACAACCGAATCTGAAGAAGGAGTTCCACGATGACGGTCACCAGAACGCACGTCCGGCATCTGCTCGCAGCCTCAGCGCTGATCCTAACTACGGCAGCCTACGGAGAAGCGATGGCACAAGGTACTTTCGACAATGCATTGAAACTGGAGCCGGCGTCCTTCAAGACTATCAACGTAACTGTCGATGGCAAACCCATAACGCTTCGCCGCTACGAGGCCGTCTATGTTGGCAAACCGGTTGCCATGGCCAAAGAACAGCCTGCCCGCCGCATGGGGGCGGGGGGCAGCCCATCGGGAGCCGATACCCAAGCGCTTGCAGATCCATTGACCTATCAGAAGCTCGTGATCTTCGTGCCTGACACGGCAACCGAGGCATCGGCGATGATACTGAATGTCAACAACGGTGGCTGGTTTGCGAGCGAACTGAAGCCGGGTATCGAAGAGGGCGGCTCCTACACCTCTACGAGCGATACCGACAAAGCTGGAGCTGCTCTTGCTGCAGGATACGTCTACGTCGATATCGGTAGCCGCGGCCGCGGTATTGTTGCCGCAGATGGAAGCTTTCCGGGGAAGGCACCGGCAGCCGTCATCGATACCAAGGCTGCCATCCGTTACCTGAGGCTCAATGATCAGACACTCCCCGGCTCGGCTGAACGGATTGTGGTCACCGGCACCTCGGGCGGTGGAGGGCTGTCTTCGGTGGTTGCCGCAAGTGGCAATAGCCCAGACTACCTGCCAGAGCTCGCCGAGATCGGCGCAGCCGGTGTCACCAAAGACTTGAAAAGCACCCTCAACGATGACGTCTTTGCCGTCATTGCCTATTGCCCGATCACCGATCTTGGCCATGCGGATATGGCTTATGAATGGCTGTATCGTGGCATTCGCAGTGCTGAAAACACCGCCAACAACAGCTGGAATGCGGCAGCCCAGCAGGCTTCCTCAGAACTTGCGGAGGCCTACCCCGCTTATCTCGACGGCCTGGGCCTGAAGCTGCCCGACGGAAGCGCGCTGACATCGAAAACGATGAAGGCTGCGATCGAAGCCGAGGTGCGCCTCGAGGTCGAGCGTCACGTGGCGGCCGGCGGCACGGTTCCGCCTCGCGGATCGAATTTCGAAATCGTGCTGCGCCAGCGCGATGGCGAGAAAAAACTTCAGCTTCTCAATGATTGGGTCACGGTCGAGAATGGCTCGGTCGCGGCATTTGATTTCGATGCCTATCTGCGGTTCGTGGCGAAGACCTCGGCCCTGAAGAATGTTCCGGCTTTCGACCGCACGGCAAATACCGGCAATGTCGGCACCGATGGCGAAAATTCCCTGTTTGGCACTTCCACACAAGCCTATGCCAATTTCAGTGCGTTCGGCTGGAACCGGAACGAGGTGAAAGGCGATGGCTCGGGCCCGGACGATACAGGCCTTGATTGGGCTCAGTATACGCTTGGACCTGGAGAGGCGCTGGCTCGACAGGTGCGGCTGATCAATCCCATGGTGTATCTTGGCAGTGAGGCCAAGGCGGCTCGCTATTGGTATGTACGCCACGGGATGATCGACAGGGATACATCCTTTGCTGTTGAGCTTTCTCTGGCCGCAGCGGCCCGGATGGATCCGGATGTAAAATCGGTCGACTTCCGCCTGCCGTGGATGACCCCGCATAGTGGTGACTATGATGTTCACGAAGCCTATTCTTGGCTGGCTGAGGTCCTTTCGAAGCAGCAGTAAGCTGCCTTTGTCCCGAACGGGACTTCGGATGTTCAGCCAAGGAGAAGATTGCGCGAAATCCAGGCCTCTTTTCTGGGGCGCATGACCGTCCTTTAGCGGACAAGCCATCGCCGCATGATGGTTGTCAGATGGCGGCAAGCCCGCCGCTTGGCCCTGAAGAAAGCGTTTGCTTTACAACTTCGGCAACGCGCATCATGCGCGCTGCCCGCACCACCGCCTTCCTTTCGATCAGATAGAGGCTATGGCGAACCGGATTTGGCAAAGAAGCACAGCGCAGCATTGCCCTTTTGGGGTGTGGATCTACGCCACTTCGCGGCAAAATGGTGTAGCCGATCCCTTGAGCGACCGGCTCTGGAATTTGACCGATCTGATTGATGAAGCTGCGCAGTCGAAGCTGTTCTGCGCCGCCAAATTCGCTTCGGAAATTTGCCGCAAACAGCTCCTCGGCATAGGCAAAACCATCCGGGTGACCGATGAAGCCGAGCTCCTGGAGCTCAGCAAAGTTAAGGTCGCCTGCAAGCTCGGCTGGCAATACAAGACACAGCTCGTCAGTCCCGACCTGCTCTCCCAGCAATCTCGGATGGATCGGCGGATGATCAACAATTCCAAAATTGAAGCTTCCGCCGATTACACCTTCGAGCACGCGCATTTGCGGGGCTGCCTCTAACCGGATGACGAGATCGGGCGCGTCAGCCATCAGGCTTAAAAGCCTTGGATAGAGCAGCAATGCGACGCTTCCGGAGCAGGCAATCGTGACCTCACCGGAATTCGGATCGTCGACGGCAATTGAGGATAAAAGCTTGCCTTCTTCCTCCTGCAGGCGCTGCGCGAATGCCAGCACTGCTTCGCCAGCAGGCGTCAGCAGAAATCGTTTGCCTTCCTTGGCAATAAGGGATGCCCCGATTTCCCCTTCGAGCTTGCGCAGATGTTGCGACACGCCGGGCTGGGTCATGTTGAGCCGTTGCGCGGTTCGGGTGAAATGACCGGTCTCGCACAACATGACGAAGGTCTGAAGCCACAGAGAGTTCAGCAAAACAATCACGCAGGGTTATGATTTTAAGAAGATATCATAATTTTTCTGGTGGATCCATCACTGTTATCCTTGAATGCAAGTTCAAGGAGTATTGCAATGTCAACGACCCCGCGCAGTTTCTCGCATATCGGCCTTTCCGTTCCCGATCTTGACAAGGCCGTCGAGTTTTACCGCGACGTGCTGGGCTTTTACGTCATCATGCCGCCCACGAAAATCGTCGCTGACGAAAGCGATATCGGCGTCATGTGCAATGACGTTTTTGGGCAAGGCTGGGGCGAATTCCGCATCGCGCATTTGGCGACTGGTGACAGGATCGGTATCGAGTTGTTCGAGTTCAAGGGTAATCATCCGCCCCAGGACAATCTCCCTTTCCGGCAGACAGGCCTGTTTCATTTCGCGATCCAGGATCCGGATGTGGAAGGGCTACTTGCAAGGATCATTGCGGCCGGTGGCAAGCAGCGTATGCCGGTCAGATCCTACTTTCCCGGCGAAAAGCCCTACCGCATGGTTTATGTCGAAGACCCGTTCGGCATCGTCTTTGAGCTCTACTCCCACTCCTATGAGCTTACCTATTCGGCAGGGGCCTACAACTGATGACAGGCGACCGGGTAAAACATCGACCGCAGCTATTTGATACTTTCAGGCTGGGCTCTTTCACGCTTAAGAACCGTGCCGCCTTGGCACCGATGACCAGAGCGAGAGCCCGCAACAACATTCCGGACTTGAACACCGCCCGCTATTACGCACAACGCGCAGGCGCTGGGCTCTTAATTACAGAAGGAACGATTGTCAGTCCGCAAGCGTCAGGCTTCATCGATTGCCCAGGAATTTGGTCGCAGGAGCAAGTGGTCGGATGGTCTCGGGTGACACGCGACGTTCATGATCAGGGCGCGGCCATCTTCACGCAGCTCTGGCATGTAGGGCGTGTAAGCCATACATCGGTGCAGCCTGAGGGGCAGGCGCCCGTCAGTTCCACTGCTCGACCTGCGGCAACCTCCTCTGCGTATGTTTATAATGAACACGGGGTGCCCGGCTTCGTAAGGGTATCGACACCCCAAGCGCTTACCATCAGCGAAATTGCCCAGGTTGTACAGGACTTCGCGCAGGCCGCTGAAAACGCTGTTGAAGCTGGCTTCGACGGCGTGGAGATTCACGGCGCAAATGGCTACCTTGTTGAACAATTCCTCAATGGGGCGGTCAATGACCGCACCGATCGCTACGGCTCTCAAAACATCGGAAACCGGATGCGGTTTGCGCTGGAGGTCGTGGACGCCTGCATCGCCCGCATTGGTGCCAGCCGCGTTGGCATCCGCCTCTCGCCGTTTGGCCGCCTGCATGATCTTGAGGATTTCGACGGCGAAGCCGAAACCTTCCTGACGCTCGGGCAAGAGCTGGCAAAACGTGGAGTGATCTTCGTTCACATCATGGATCAGGCAAGTCGCGGTGCAGCGGCCATGCCTCCTGGATTTCTGCGAGAGTTTCGGAAGACTTTCGACGGTGCTCTCATCCTTGCCGGCGGCCTTGATCTGGAACGCGCCAATCGTGCCCTTGCGGAGGGCCTGATCGACATCGCCGCATTTGGCGCTCCGTTTACGTCGAATCCGGATCTTGTCGAGCGCTACCGCAACGGCTGGCCGTTGAGGCCGGTCGAGCCGGACAGATACTACGGCGGAGATGCTCGTGGCTACACGGACTACACGGCCTATTCACCCACTGGACACCATGGCGAGGCCAAGCCGTGACAAACACCCTGTGCCCCCAAGCATCCCCCTCGCAGCCAGATGTACAGGGACGGACGGAAACGATGAAGGCCTTCATCCTGGAAGGCGGCACCGAACCAACCGATCTTGTACTGAGTGAGAGGCCGACTCCTATACCGGGCGACGGCTATGTTCTGGTAAAGAACCACAGCATCGGCCTCAATCCCGTCGACTGGAAGGTTCTCGGACGCATCGGTGCTCGCGCCGACAAGATCCCAGGCTGTGATGGCGCAGGGATCGTCGTGGCCGTGGGCCCTGGCCAATCCGCCGATCTTCTTGGAAAGAGGGTCGCCTACCACACCCATCTCATCCGCGACGGCTCCTTCGCTGAATATACGACGGTTGCTACACGCGCCCTCATGTCAATCCCCGACGAGTTGGACTTCTCCAGTGCTGCCGCGGTCCCATGCCCCGCTTTGACGGCATGGCTGGCAGCCGCAAAGCTGCCGCGGCGTCCGGGCTCAATGATTCTGGTATCTGGCGCCGGCGGATCCGTCGGTCATTACCTCGTGCAGTTCTTGGCCCAAACAGGATGCCGGGTAACAACAGTCAGCCACACGCGCCATCACGCCCGGCTTCGCTCGCTTGGTTCGGCCGATTGCCTGTCGGATGCGTCACAGGCCGCCGCTGGCATGTATCACGCCGTCATCGACAGCGTCGGAGAAACCGTTGCGGCAGCCTTGACGCCCTGCCTTCGCGCGAATGGCCACATCATCGCCATTCAGGGCCGGTTTGCTGCCTGGCCCTCCCCGCCGTTCGCGCAGTGCTGGTCGATGCATGAGGTCGCACTCGGTGCCTTACACGTCCACGGTGACGACCGTGACTGGGCTGAGTTGATTGTGGCTGGAAATGAGATTCTCACCAAATTGGCGGACGGTCGTCTTGTTGGAGAAACCCTTGTCCCCGAAGATTTCGGTGCCCTGCCACAGCATCTGGCTGCACTGAAAGAACGCAGCTTCTCCGGCAAGGCGATCATCGAAATGGATCATATCCATGACTGAGGCAGGCGTTAGCACCGGAATGGGAAACAATGAGGTGCAAAGCAAGGACCGCGAGCAGCAGCCGTCGCCCCCCCATATTCCCGGTTCCATGAGCGCAACACGCCTGCGGCTCCTGACCACCCTCGTGACGGGATCGCTGTTCATGGAAGTACTTGATGGCAACATCATCACGACGGCCCTGCCCGAGATGGCAAAGTCACTCGGCACATCCCCGGTCGAACTCAATGTCGGCGTCAGCGCCTATCTCCTCTCGCTCGGCATCTTCATTCCGGTCAGCGGATGGATCGCTGACCGGCTCGGCGCACGATCGATCTACACGCTTGCAATCGCCCTGTTCACCCTGACCTCAGCTCTGTGCGCGACCGCTGACAGTTTGACAGCCTTCATCCTCATGCGGATCCTGCAGGGCGCCTCCGGTGCGATGATGGTGCCGATAGGTCGCCTTGTCATCCTTCGGCAGACCCCGAAGGATCGGCTGATGACTGCCATGTCCAATCTCGTTTGGCCCGCGTTGATCGCTCCGGTGATAGCACCACCATTGGGCGGTTTTATCACGACCCATTTCAGCTGGCATTGGATTTTCCTGATCAACCTGCCGCTCGGCATGATCGCCTTCGTCGCAGCCATTATTCTCGTTCCCAATCTGAAGGAAGACCAAAGCCGCGCTTTCGACTGGCGGGGCTTTTTCTACTGCAGCCTTGGCACGTTTGCCCTGTTGAGCGGCCTCGAACGGCTCGCAACCGAAATCGATCCGACAGGCGCAGGCTTCGTGCTTGCAGGTTTAGTTCTGGTTACGGTCGCCTTACGTCATTTCCGCCGGACGGCATCGCCGATGCTCGATTTATCTTCCTTCCGGATCGCCACGTTTCGCGCCGCCATGATCGGCGGCTCGGTCACCCGTATGGGCATCGGCAGCGTTCCTTTTCTCCTGCCTCTGCTTTTCCAGATGGGACTGGGGTATTCGGCCTTCCAATCCGGCATTTTGCTGCTGATCGTGTTCGCCGGCAACCTGGCGATGAAGATCGTAACCACGCCTATTCTGCGGCGTTTTGGCTATAGGCGGGTGCTTCTGATTAACGGCGCGCTGGCGGCCTTTAGCGTTGCGGCGGTTGCTGGGATCACCACTGACACGAGCTTTGAGTCTATTGCCTTCATATTGTTGGCAAACGGGATCACGCGTTCGATGCAGTTCACTGCTCTGGGCACAGTGGCCTTCGCGGACATCGAGAAATCGCAGATGTCGGATGCCAACAGCCTGTTCAACACCATCTCGCAGGTGACTATGGCCGCAGGCATCACGCTTGGCGCACTTGCTTTACGGCTGGGGGAGGGTCTGACCGCTCGCATGCAGGTCTCAGACGCCCTCGCCGCTTACCATGTCGCCTTCCTGCTGATGGCGCTACTCACGCTGGTAGGTCTGGTCGACTGCTGGCGGCTGCCGGCCAATGCAGCAGATCACTTCGTCAGCAGAACCGGAAACGGAAGAGACCACAGCCAGCACCCTCAGGGATCAGACACTCCCAGAAGTTAACCTCCAAGGAGACCACCTATGGCGGATCACCAAGGCCTTTCGACCGATCCGATAGAAGACGAGACGACCAGACAGATCTTCGGACTATACCACGACCGCATGCGGGCCGAGCGATCCACGCCCCGGAGCGAGGCACCGGGTGGACGCGACGGCGGGCATGACCAAAGGATGCGGGCCATCGGTCCAGAAACAGGCCGGCTACTGCACAGCATCGTCTCATCACGTCCCGCACCCCGGGTCCTGGAGGTCGGCACCTCATTCGGCTATTCGACCCTTTGGCTTGCCCATGCCGCGAAGCAAGCCGGCGGACATGTGATCACTATCGAGAAGCACGAATACAAGAGCGTCTACGCCCAGGACATGGCGCGCCGCGCAGGATTGGAAGCCATCATCAGCTTTCATGTTTGTGACGCTCTGCAGAGCATCAGAGGGATGGAAGGCCCCTTCGACTTCGTCCTCATCGACCTGTGGAAGGATCTCTATGTGCCAACCCTTGAGGCGGTCCTTCCGAAACTAGCGAATGGCGCCATCATTGCTGCCGACAACATGCTCAGGCCCGGCTCCGAAGAGGTACGCGTCTACGCGACAACAGTCCGAAGCCTGCCGGGCATGAGGAGCCTGACACTGCCGGTCGGTACCGGTGTGGAAATCAGCGTTTACGATACCAGCCACGCCGCATGAAACAGCAACCATATGACATAGGACATGAAGAGATGAAAACCAGGAATTACGCACATCATCCATTGAATGCCGGTCGTCCGGCACAAATCCTGCTGGTCGTACTCAGTGTTCTGGGCGCAGGTTCGGCCTCGGCAGCTCCCGACCTTCCAGAATCGATCAGAGACTTGCACCTCACAGATGTGGAGGTACGACCAGAACCGCATCACCACCACGGTCGAATCGTCGAAGGCAGATTGCCTTCAGGTGAATGGATCAAGATCGATCTGGACGATCGCGACGACATCCAGGAAATAGAAACCGACAGTCGTCGCGGTTTCCGTCTTTCGGACGTCAGCCCGATCATTCCCCGGACTGTGCGCGAAAGTGATGATTTGCCAGCTAACGCGACAATCGAGAAACTGGAGTTTCATGATCGGGACGAGATCGAGATTGAAGGTTGGGATGCTGCCAATCGAGAATTCAAGGCGAGGGTGAGCATTTCGGGAAAGATCATCGAAATCAAATTCGACTGACGACAATGTGAAGTTGTCTGTCGTGTTCAACTGATTACGATGGTCTTATTACAATTAAAACGTCCCGCCCTCAGATCGATCAGTCTAATCAGCAGGCTTTTACAAAGGGAACCACAATGGCGCGTCTTACTGCAAAAGACTTCCCGCAGGAACTTCTGGAACTCTACGACTTCTACGCCCACGGCCGCATAACAAAGCGCGAATTTCTTGAACGGTCCGCCAAGTTCGCCGTGGCAGGCATGACCGCGGCCGCACTCGTCGCGTCGTTATCTCCGGATTATGCTCTGGCCCAGCAGGTCGAATTCACCGATCCGGACATCAGCGCCGAATACATTGAATATCCGTCGGCAAAGGGTCATGGGCAGGTTCGCGGTTATCTCGTTCGCCCGGCAAAGATGGTCGGCAAAGTCCCTGCAGTCGTGGTCGTCCACGAAAACCGCGGCCTTAACCCTTATATCGAAGATGTTGCACGTCGCGTTGCAAAGGCCGGTTTTATCGCGCTTGCGCCTGACGGCCTCTCGTCAGTGGGCGGATATCCCGGCAATGACGACAAGGGCCGTGAACTGCAGTCTCAGGTCGATCCCGAAAAGCTGATGAATGACTTCTTCGCAGCCATCGAGTTCCTGATGGCGTATGAACAATCAACGGGCAAGGTTGGGATCACCGGTTTCTGCTATGGTGGCGGCGTGTCGAACGCAGCTGCCGTCGCTTACCCTGAGTTGGGCGCAGCAGTTCCGTTCTACGGGCGGCAGCCACGCCCAGAAGACGTCGCACGGATTAAGGCGCCGCTCCTCATTCACTATGCGGAACTCGATACGCGGATCAACGAAGGCTGGCCAGCTTATGAGGAAGCCCTGAAAGCAAACGGCAAGACCTACGAAGCCTACATCTATCCCGGGGTCAATCACGGCTTCCATAACGACTCCACGCCCCGTTACGATGAAGCCGCGGCCAAACTGGCTTGGGACAGAACGCTAGAGTGGTTTCGCCGTCATCTTGCCTGATTGTAAGTGGACGGGGCGCCATGGTGCCCCGTCCGCCGCATAGTTTGACGAATTAGGAGCGCTGGAGTTTGACCAGGGCGCTCATGTTCTCGCCACCGATGCCGGCGTCAATTGCGGCGTTGAACCTGGATTTCAAGGCACCCGAAAGCGGCAAGAGTACGTCGCCTCCAAGCGTCCCGACATAGTCCAGATCCTTCTTGATCAGGTTTATCGGAAACTGTGGCGCATGGTTATCGCTCCGCATCAGCATGGTCAGGTAACCCGCGACCGGCGCCCAGGACGACGTCATGGCGAGGGCTTTGAGAGCAACATCGATATCGAGCCCTTCGCGCTCCATCATCGGCAGCAACTCCGCCCACGCACCGACCTGCAGCGCCAGCATGGTGTTGGTGACCAGCTTGACGACAGCAGCATCGCCGACAGGGCCGACATGATGGAACGACGCTCCAAGGGGTGCAAGGATTGAGGTAGCCTTGCCGACATCTGCCGCGTCTCCCCCTAGGAAATAAAGCAACTGGCCGCTTTCAGCCTGCGGGCGCGAACCGGAGACCGGAGCTTCGACAGGCAGGATGCCGATGTGGCGGGCATCTGCCGCCCATTCACGCGCAGGCGTCAGCGTCGAACTCTCGATTGCGATAGCCCCTTTGCGCATGCCGGAAAGGATTCCAGTTTCCGCATCAGACCAGACGATACGCGAAGCCTCGTCGTCGCGCAGCATGGTGATGACGGCATCGACGTTGAGTGCCGCCTCACGCGGGGAGGATGCCAGCTGCGCTCCAGCATCAACAAGGGCTTGGGCAGCATCCGCGTTTCTGTTCCAAACCACGACCTCATGCCCGGCGTTGATGAGGCGGCGAGCCATGCGGCTGCCCATGGCCCCAAGACCAAGCACTGCAGTTCTTGGCATTGTACTCTCCATTTGATCGAGGAACGGCCGCCCACCGACGGGCGGCCTTAGCAAGAACCTCAGGCCTTGGCTGCACGGGCGGCAGCAACCAGACCATCAAGCCATTCTTGGTGACCGTTGATCATTGGGTTCGGGACGGCGCGTGCCAGTTCCTTTGCCGGTTCGCCGTTTTGCGTTTCCTGAGTGAGGATGCGCACTCGGCCGCCGGAAAGGTCCTCAATTAGCCATGCGTGATGGACATCCAGGCGATCGGAGTGGCCTTCGGTGCCTGACCAGCCGTGCCAGGCAATACGAGCAGGCTGCCCATTGACTGGCGCGATATGCTCAACGACCTGAGCTTCAACCGGGAAGCCGAACGTGCTGAAGAAGAAGCGGTCGCCATTTTCGAACTCTGGCCCCTTACCATCGTAGAAGCGGACATCGGCGCTGTTTTTGTAATAATCGGGCCAGCGCGAGGGAATGTTCAGGAAGGGCCAGATGTCTTCGGTCGTGAGACCAGTGACAATAACCTCGTTCGAGCAGTAGTTGTCAGTGAAGCCAGGTACATACCCTGCTGGCCAGATGATATCGGACATCTTCTTCTCCTTTTGAATTTTGAAGGCCGTCTGTGGCTTTTGATGCTGGGAGAATGCCAGTAAATGATTTATAATAGAAATCGCAATTCGATATCTGAGATATAGACGTGACTGATATCAAATCACTCGATCTGAACCTTCTAAAGGCCCTTGATGCCCTTCTCGAAACGAGATCCGTGACGCGTGCGGCCGACAAATTAGGGCTCACGCAGCCGGCGGTCAGCGGCATGTTAACGCGGCTGCGGGACGCCTTGAACGATCCGCTGTTCATTCGTACCCAGCGGGGCATATTGCCCACGCCACGAGCGGAGTCTCTGGCCACCCCTCTTCGAATGGCACTAGGCGAGATCCAGAAGCTTCTGGTGGCGGAGACGTTCGATCCGGCCCGAGCTACAATGACCATTACCATGGCCGCAACCGATTATGCACAAAAAGCCATCTTGCTACCTTTGATGACCGCACTCAGGACGGAAGCGCCTGGCATTCGGGTCGCGGTTCGACCCGTGGATCTTCCGCAACTTTCCCATCAAATGGAAGGCGGTATCGTTGATCTGGCACTAATCACGCCGGAGATGGCTCAGGACACCATGAGAAGCCGAAAGCTTTTCGATGAAAACTATGTCTGCGTCCTACGTCACGACCACCCCGCGAGCAAGGAAAAGCTTGATATAGATCGACTCTGCACTCTGGAGCACGGCATCATGTCACATGATGGGTCAAGGTTTTGGGGAGCGACCGACGAAGCGCTCGCGCGTCAGGGGCGCAGCAGGCGAGTGGTAGTGTCGGTGCCTAGTTTCATGGTTCTGATCGATTTGGTCCGTTACTCCGACATCATGGCGCTCCTTCCAGAGCGTCTCGTGGAAGGCTGCACGGACCTATATGTGTGCGAGCCACCATTCGAAGTTTCGGGCTTCACCAAAATACTGGCCTGGCATGAACGCTTGCAACAAGACCCAGCACATAGCTGGATCCGTGAGCGACTGGCCGGTCTGGTAGCGCCACGCACAGGCTGCAGGCATTCTAGCACAGACCTGCAGTCGCATTAATTGAGCCAACCAAGAGATCGAAATGAAACGAATTCTGATCCCGGTAATACTTTTTGCCTTGCCAGCGTTTGCACAGAAGGCAACCTCGCAGTCGCTACCTGACACTTATGCGACACAGCAAAGGCAACAGAGTTTTGCGACATCAAGGCTCAACGGATCACAGCGAGACGGTCAGTGGGTGTCCCTGCAGCTAAAGGATCGTACTCTTCGCGCCTTCCTGCGCTACCCGAACAAAGAAATTCAGTCTCCTGTACCGATTGTAATCGTCCTGCATGAAGTGTTTGGGCTCACTGATTCAACGCGCAATACGGCAGATCGGATATCGGAGATGGGTTATCTGACGATTACGCCAGATATGGTTTCCGGTTTAGCCCCCAATGGCGGAGGCGTTGAGGATTTTTCGAACTCGAGGCAGACCGCTGAAGTTGTGACAGGACAACTTCACGCGAATGTCGTAGCACAGATAAATGCATGGGCCCGGTACGGACTGAATCTGCCGCAATCCAACGGCAAGCTAGCCGTTGTTGGACTTTCCTGGGGCGGCGGAGCGGCTTTCCGCTATGCGGTTAGTGCCGATCATCATCCCGCACTGAAGGCAGCATTTTCCTTCTATGATGTGGGACCGCCAGTCTTCAATCAGGGGCCGAACAGGGCCAATAACCCGCCAATGGACATTTCTGCCATGGATGTCCCTGTGTACGGATTCTATCCGACAAACGACCTCAGAGTCATGGATAGCCTGCCGACTACAATCGAAGCCATGCGCGCTGCCGAAAAGTTGTTCTTTCCCGAAATCTACGAGGGCGCTGATCACGGATATATGAGGCTAGGCGAGGACCCGGCTAATGAGAATGTTGCCAACAAGACAGCGCTCTACAAAAGTCTGGATCGGCTCAAAGCGGAGCTGAAGAATACCGTTTCCAATTGAATCCAGGTTGACGCATGCCGCTCGCTGGGCGCAGGTGTCGCATTGCTCGTGGCAACAACAAGGGCTATGATTTGCCAATCGAGGGGACGTGATGAAGCGAAGCGGGGAGTATGCGGAAGTTTTGACGCGCATTTTGTGCGCGCTTGCTCTGCTGTTTGTCGGGCTCTCCCACAAACCGCCTGTCTTGTCTGCTCCTACACTGACACCGGCAGAAATCGCCGCCTACACTCTGCCGGATGGAACTTTGCCGGTGCTGTGTTTGCCGTCTGAAGACGGAGACAGCAAAAACCATAGCCATGATTTTGGTAACGGTTGCGAAGCCTGCCGGCTCGCCTCCGCGATCCTGTTGCCTGAGCCACCGGCGGTTGGCGGCGTAACGGTTTCCCTCAAGGCGGATCGCTACGTCCCGGTGCGTGACGAAGCTTTCTACCGGCAGCTTTTCCCTCCCAACACCTCACCACGCGCGCCTCCCTTTGGCCTGATTGCCTGAACCGAGTCCGCTTTTCGAGCGGCCGTCTTCAACAATCTGTGCCTATGAACGGGGCGTGACCGCGCTGTTCCGGCACATGGCTGGAATTCGCGCATGTTGAACTCGCTTTCGAGGGATGACGACGTTTCATCCCTGCACGCCCTCAAACCGTGTCTCGATGCCCCATGGACGCATCAGCGCAGCATCTCCGCAAGGACCGGGATTCCGCTGGCGCGTTCCGGCGCCCCGCTCACCTTCCGCCTTCGGCAGGGATGCGTAGCACTCTTTCGGGAACTGAGCGACAACCGTCGGCAGATTCTGGATGTCTTCGGCCCCGGATGGGTCGTCAGTGGCGAGTGCGTCGACCTTGGCGAATGCCGGGCGATTGCCGTCTGCCCGGTGAGGATCGAATTCATCGATCCATTTCAAAACCGCAAGGCGATCACCGATGCCACCAGACGCATGCTCATCCGCGCGCAGGCGCACAGCCTGCTGCTGGGCCGCAAGACGGCGACTGAGCGGGTTGCCTCGGCGCTGCTTGATCTGGCCGACCAGTTCTCCCGCCAGGGGCATGGCGGGCGCGGCAGCTTCCTGCTCTATCTCTCCAGAAGCGAACTGGCCGACTGGCTTGGCCTGACCCACGAAACGATCAGCCGCTGCCTTAGCCGCTTCAAACGCGATCGCCTGATCGCGTTTACCCAGCCCGAACTCATCACCATTCGCGACCGCCAAGCACTTCAGGCGCTCGCGACCGGTGCAATGCGCGCAGCCTGATCACCGACATTTTCGACACTCTGTTCTTTGAGGGGGATAACCATGACACTCGCGACGGACCAATCGTCATCGATATCGGATCGAAGCTTTGCCAGAAACTTCTACAACACGGCTTGACGCTGGCATTTCTATGCCAGCAAAGGCCAGAACCTTCGATGCTCTCTGGCGCGCCATCGGCGACATCTGCAGCCTCTTCTCCCAACAAGAGTGCTGGAACTTCTTCAAAGAGGCGGGATATGCGCCCGTTTAAGCGTCCGATGCTCTAGAGACTGATGGTGATGCCGCCGTCGACATAAAGAGTGTGTCCGTTCACGAAGGAGGAAGCCTTGCTCGAAAGGAAGACGGCAGCGCCGACCAGTTCATCGACATTGCCCCAGCGGCCAGCCGGCGTCCGCTTTTCAAGCCATGACGAGAATTCCGTGCTATCGACCAGCGCCTGGTTGAGCGGTGTCGTGAAATAACCCGGCGCCAGCGCATTGACCTGGAGGCCGTGCTTGGCCCAATCCGTGGACATACCGCGTGTGAGGTTCTTCACCGCACCCTTGGTTGCTGTGTAGGGCGCAATGCCGGGACGGGCGAGTTCGCTCTGCACGGATGCGATGTTGACGATCTTGCCTCGCCCGCGTCCGATCATGTGCCGCGCCACAGCCTGCCCGACATAGAACACGCTTGAAATATTCGTCTTCAGCAGCTGCTCCCAGCGTTCGGTGGGAAAATCTTCGAGCGGCGTGCGGAACTGCATGCCGGCATTGTTGCTCAGGATGTCGATCGGGCCGAGATCGCGCTCGATAGCCTCCACGCCGGTCTTGACCGCCTCACCGTCCGTCACGTCGAAATTGCTGACCGCGACCGGGTGCCATGTTCGGCCAAGCCTTTTGCCAGCGCAAAGCCGATGCCCTGCGAGGAACCGGTCACAAGGGCACGTTGCCCGGAAAGGTCGAAAAGGGGGAAGGTCATTCAAACCTCCTTACGATATGAAAAATGCCATGTGGTCGATTGGTGTGGCCGCCGATCAGATATCGACGACAAGGCCTTTTGCCTTCAGCACGGCTTCCAGGCTGGAGACTTCCACCACAGACTTTCCGGCCTTGTAGGCAGCGATATAGCCTGCTTCAGCATCCTCGCGGGCCTGCGAAAGCTTCGCCACTTCCGCCACTTCGTTGCGGCGAACCACGACCAGACCATCTGCATCGCCAACGATGACATCGCCCGGATGGATGATCTCGCCGCCGACAATAATGGAATCGTTGGTCGTGCCGAGAGTCTCCTTGACAGTGCCCTTGATGCAGGTGCTGAGCGAGAAGACCGGCAAGCCGAGTTCGCGAAGCTGCAGCGTATCGCGCACGCCGGTATCGGTCACAAGACCACCGATACCCTTTGCAAGGCATGCATTGGCCAGCACGTCCCCGAAAGACCCGGCATCTTCATACTCTCCGGCCGAAACCACGATGATATCGCCCGGCTTGGCATAGTTGATGGCAAGCTGCAGCATGATGTTGTCCCGCGGCGAGGATTTGACCGTGAAAGCCGGACCGCACAGCTTCATGCGATAATCCACCGGCTTCAATCGCGACGACAATGCGCCGCGGCGGCCCTGGGCTTCATGGATCGTTGCCGGAGAGAACTTTGCAAGCGCCTCGATATCGGTCTTGGACGGGCGTTCTGCGATGTCTTTGATGTGAATCACTTGGATTTTCCTCGCACAGATACCCGTGGCGGCAGAACCATCTCCACCGCCATGAGCATCGTCATTTTTTCAGTTGAGTTGGGTCCCGGCCGTCCGGCTTACGGGATGGGGTCGAATTTCAGTTCGGCAAGCGGCACCACCTTGTCGGTGCGCGTCATCTTGTAATCGGTGTTCGGGCCAAGCCACTTGTCCCAGATCTGGTTGAGTTCACCGGAGGTATCGAGCTTGCGCAGAACCTCGTTGATCTTGGCCGTGAGCGCCGGGTTATCCTTGGCCATGCCGATGCCGATCGGCTGATAGAGCATCGGCTCAGGGATCATCCGCATTTCCTTGCCCTTGGTCTTCGATTCCATGACCAGCTTGGTCGTGGTCATCGTGTTGGCAACCATGCCGCGCGCCTTGCCCTGCTGGGCGGCGAGATAGGCGGACGCGGTATCCTGGAAGGTCAAGGGATCGGACTTGTTGAGCTTGATCGACATTTCCGACGTCGAGCCCTTGGTCGACGCCAGCCGCTGGCCCTCGAAATCAGCCTTCTTCTGGCCCGGATCATCAGCCGGGACGATGAGCATTTCCTTGGCGAGATAATAGGGATCGCTGAACTGGATCTGCTCGGCGCGGCTCAGCGTGTAGGCGAGGTTCGCCACCGTGATGTCGACACGACCAAGCTTGACCTCGGGTACGCGGGCCTCGACGGACACGGGCTTGATTTCCGCCTTTACACCAAGCGCCTTGCCGATGGCGTTGCACAGATCGACGTCGAAGCCGACCATTTCACGGGTCTTCGGATCGGGCGATGCGAAGGGAGGCACGTCGGCAAACGTTGCACAACGCAGCGTCTTCGACGACATGATCGTGTCGAGTTGATCCGCCTTGGCGGACGAGATGGCTGCGGTACCGGCAAGTGCCGCCGCCAGAGTGATGCATTTCCAGTTCATTGCTGCTCTCCTTTGTTTTTTGGTTTTGGATATCAGTGGCGCAGATCAGCGAGGAACCGCTGCGCACGGGGATGGCGGGGGGTCTTGAAGAACTCTTCCGGCGGAGCCGTCTCAAGGATTTCGCCCGCATTGATGAACCAGATGCGGTCGGCAACGTCGCGGGCAAACCCCATTTCATGCGTGACGCACAACATGGTCATGCCTTCAGCCGCGAGGCTTTTCATCACCGACAGGACCTCCCCGACCATTTCGGGATCCAGCGCGCTGGTCGGCTCATCGAACAGCATGACCGGCGGCTCCATGGCGAGCGCGCGGGCGATGGCCACACGCTGCTGCTGTCCGCCGGAGAGCTGTCCGGGATAGGCGTTTGCCTTTTCCGCCAGGCCCACGCGATCAAGCAGTTTCAGCGCCTTGTCATAGGCCACATCCGGTGCAACGCCCTTCACGCGGATCGGCGACATCGACACGTTCTCGACCACCGACAGATGCGGGAAGAGGTTGAAGTTCTGGAAAACGAAGCCGATGCTGCTGCGCAAAAGATTGAGTTTCTTCGCCGGCATCGTCGCGTGAATATCCTGACCGTCGAAGACGATCGAACCACTGTTGATCTCTTCCAGACGGTTGATGGTGCGGATCAATGTCGACTTGCCCGAACCGGACGGGCCGCAGATCACCACCACCTCGCCGCGCGCGACAGAGGCATTGATGTTTTTCAGAACCGGATGATCGCCATAGCTCTTGTGGACGTTGGACAGGCGGATCGCCGGGGCCTGTTGCGGAGTGGATGCGGACATGGTCATGGCTGCTCCGATAGGATTTTGGATGGCGCCAGAGGTGCAACGACCGTACGGGATGGTCCGGCGCGCCGGCGGGTAATCCGTTGCTCAATGGCATTGGCCACCTTGGTCAGGCTCCAGCAGATGGCGTAGTAGACGATCGCCAGGATCAGGAAGACCTGGAAGGGCTGTGTCAGAAGCTGGTTGTTGACCTGGCTGGCCGCGAAGGTGAGGTCCGGCACATTGATGACATAGCCGATCGTCGTGTCTTTAATCGTGGACACGAAGGTCGAGATGATGCTCGGGATCATGTTGTAGAGTGCTTGCGGCAGTATGATGAACCGCATCGCGCCCAGATAGCTGTGTCCCAGCGCCTTGGCTGCTTCCATCTGCCCATGACCGAGGGCGACAATGCCGCCGCGAACGACCTCGCTGAGAAATGCTCCCTGGTAGAAGACCAGCGTCGTCAGCATCGTGACAAAGCTCGGCACATCCGCCCCGGTCAAAAGCGGAACCAGGAAATAGCTCCACAGAACCAGCATCAGCAGCGGCACGCCGCGCGTGATGTAGACGAGCGCCGTGACGGGCCACCGCAACGCACGCCATTTCGACAGGCGCGCTAGGGCAAACAGGATGCTGATTGGAAAGGCAAGTGCGATACTGAGCGCCGAGAGGATCAGCGTATTGGCCAGTCCGCCCAGTGGACCGTTCGGATATTGGCCTATCAACAGCAGCAGCCAGTAATCCTTGATGATGGTGATGATGTCCGTGATCATGCGCGCGCCCTCCGAACCGGGTCTGCACGCAATGACAGATAGGCACCGGCACCCATGATCAGCAGAGAAAAGAACAGATAGAGCACCGTGCCGATCAGATAGATCTCGAAGGTCCGGAAGCTAAGGTTTTCAATTTCCTTGACCGCGTGAGTCAGTTCCGGTGCGCCGATGATGATGGCCAGGCTGCTGTTCTTGAAGAGCGATACGCTGTGATTGATGAGCGGCGGCAGCGCATTGCGAACACCCTGCGGCAAGATGACGAAGCGCATCGCCGACAGATAGCCGTGACCGAGAGCCTTGGCCGCTTCCATCTGCCCGGGACTAACGGAGCGCAGCCCGGAGCGCAGGTCTTCGCTGAAATAGGCCGCCTGGCAAAGCCCGAGACCGATGATGGCGAAGATCGTTTCGGCGTTGTGGGCGGAAAGCCAGGAGGTCAATCCGTTCGGCATCAAAGTGAAAATGCCGAAATACCAGAGCATCAGCTGAACCAGTGTCGGCACGTTGCGATGATAGGACACGTATGCGGCGACAACGTACTCGCCGAAGCGAAACGGCGAAAAGCGGATGGACAGAAGCGTGAGCGCGAGGACCATCGCCAAAAGCCACGACCCGGCAAAGATGACGAAAGTCATCTCGACGCCATGCAGCAGCATGGCGACAGAGGCCGGATCCTTGAGAATGGCCGAAAGGTCGAATCCACTCACCGCTTCGGCTCCCCGGGTTCGTCGGCCTGACGCGGCTGGGGCCGTGCCGTCTGAAGCCCACCCATCACCTGGAGTGTCGGCGTGATCTCCATGTGACCGATATTGACGGCCACAGGCGCAGCAATGGCAAAAGCGATCGCGTCTGCAATGTCGGCGGCCTCAGGGAGTTCGAAACCGTCGATGAAGCGTTCGCGAATGCTCGGGTCATTGCCATGCACGTGGTTGAAGATATCTGTCGCCACGCGACCCGGGCAGACTTCCGTGACGCGGACACGCTTGCCGAAGGCATCCAGCCGCAACTGGTTCGACAGCATGGCCACGCCCGCCTTGACGGCATGATAGGTCGAATTGCCACCGAAATTGTAATTGCCGGCAATCGAAGAGATGTTGATGACATGACCGCGGTCGCGGGCAACCATTCCCGGAACGATCAGCCGGCAGATGTGAAGAACCGCGCGCAAGTTGACGTCGACAAGCAGGTCAATGTCACCTTCATCGGCGTCCAGGAATTTCTTGGGCCGATCCACCCCGGCATTGTTGACGAGGATGTCGAACGGAACCCTGGATGCGAGGTCAGCGATTGCGGCCCGATCCGTTACATCGATGACGTGCGCGATGCACCCGGTCCGTTCGGCAAGAGCCTTGAGTGCATCGCCGCTTCGGGCAATGGCGTGAACTTCGATATTCTCGCGACGGAAGCGCTCGACGATGGCAGCGCCGATGCCGGAGGATGCTCCCGTCACCAAGGCTGTCTTGTAATCGGAGAATGGCATTAAAGTCCCCTTTTTTTGTTGCCGCAGACATTAGCGGCGCTTTAATTCCTTGCCTAAGACCGATTATCTCTGGAGCAATAAGCAAGTTGTATGGAGCTCCCCTTTCCGCGCCGGCAACCGCAAGCCCGGCGTTTGCAAAGGGCGTCCACCTCTGTAAACATGCGCCGAGAGAGAACAAAAGCATCCCGATCAAATGGACATCAGGCGCCTCAAATCCTTCATCGTGATCGTCGACAGCGGGAGCATTACGCGTGCTGCTGATCTGCTGCACATCGCCCAGCCGGCGCTGAGCCAGCAGCTGTCCGCTCTGGAAGACCATTTTGGTCAGAAGCTTTTGATACGCAGCCAGCAGGGTGTCAGCATGACGGATGCGGGCCATGCGGTTTATCGCCATGCCCAGATCATCCTGCGGCAGATGGACCAGGCGCAGGCCGATGCATCGGCAGCCGGCAATTCCCTGGCCGGGCGCGTTTCCGTCGGCCTGGTGCCTTTCAGCAGCGCGGCCACACTTTCTGTCGACCTTCTCGCGGAGACCCGCCGGCGTCACCCCGGAATCCTGCTGCACCTGACCGAGAGCGTCGGCCAGACCTATAGCCAGATGATCATGAACGGCCGATTGGAAATGGCACTGATCCACGGCACGGGGCCGATCAAGGGCGTGCGCTTCGATCCGATCCTGCGAGAAGACTTCTATCTGGTCGCGCACCGCGATTTCGGGCTCGAAGATGACGGCAAGCCGGTGCCGCTGGCGGCGCTGGACAGCATGCCTCTGCTGCTGCCGCCCGCCTACAACTTCGTCCGTCGTGCGGTGGACACTGCCTTTACCCGCACACGCAACAGCATGAAAGTGGTCGCGGAAGTGGAGATCGTTCGCACATTGGCGCGCGCGGTGGCCGCAGGTCTTGGCGCGACGATCATGCCAAAGGCGATTGCCGACCGTATCATGACGGAAACCAGCGAGCCGCTGATCTGCCGGATCGTCTCCCCGCGGATCGAGGAGACGCTGTCTTTGTGTGTTTCCGACCAAAACCCGTTGTCGGAGCCGGCACTTGCGGTCAGGGACATCCTGGTCGAGCTGACCGAAGGGCTGAAGATTTAACGCATGTCCGCACAGAACTGGGCAATGCGGGCGCAGCCCTCCTCCAGCATCTCCATGCTGGTTGCGTAGGAAATGCGGAAGAACGGGCTCATGCCGTAGGCAGCGCCCTGCACAGTGGCGACGTGGTGTTCATCGACCAGCGCCATGACGAAATCGACGTCCGTCGCGATCTTGCGGCCGCCCTTGCTGGTCTTTCCAATCAGGCCCGACATGTTCGGATAGACGTAGAAGGCACCTTCGGGTTTGTGGCAACGAAGTCCTTCCACCTGGGACAGCTTGTCGATGACAAAATCTCGGCGTGCTTTGTAGATCGCCGCACGTTCCTTGAGCAGGCCCTGGGGACCGTCGAGTGCTGCAATCGCTGCCGCCTGGGTCAGGGTAGAGATTCCGCCGCTGTTCTGGCCGTTGACATTGCTGATCGCGGCCATCAGTTCCTTCGAACCGCTGGCACAGAAGCCCAGCCGCCAGCCGGTCATCGCATAGGCCTTCGAGACACCATTCATCGTCAGCACGCGATCATAGAGGCGGGGTTCGACCTCGGCGATCGTGCAGAATTCGAAATCGTCGTAGACCAGATGCTCGTAGATATCATCGGTCAGGATCAACACGTCAGGATGGCGCAGCATCACGTCAGCGATCGCCGCCATCTCGGCCCGCGAGCAGGCGGCGCCGGTTGGATTGTTCGGGAAGTTCAGAAACAGCCATTTGGTGCGCGGCGTGATGGCGGCTTCCAGGTCTTCCGCGCGCAGCTTGAAGCCGGCCTGCTCAAAGCAGGGGACAGCGACCGGGACGCCGCCGGCGAACTTGACGATATCGGCATAGCTGACCCAGGAGGGTGTGGGGATCACGACTTCATCGCCGGGATTGCAGGTTGCCAGCATCGCATTGAAGATCACCTGCTTGCCGCCGGCCGAGACGATAATCTGGCTTGCATCGTATTCGAGGTTGTTATCGCGCTTGAACTTCCTGCCAATGGCGGCCTTCAGCGCTGCCGTGCCGTCCATGGGCGGATATTTGGTGTCACCGTTCAGGGCAGCGGAATAGGCCGCCTCGATCGCGTGGGCCGGCGTCGGAAAATCTGGCTCGCCGGAGGAGAGGCTGACGACCTTGATACCCTTGGCTGCCAGCTCTCGGGCGCGCTGGGTCATGGCTGCGGAGGCGGAGATGGAGACATTCTTCAGGCGGTCGGCTGTGACGGACATCAGTCTGGTCTTTCGATGGTGGATTGAATTGGAGGAACGCCCACTGGGCGATCAGGCATGTCAGCTGGCGAGTTCCGCCGCGGGAGCAAGAGTGGCGCCGGCCGCCTCGATTTCGCTGCGGACGATGCGGGCAAGCTCCAGTGAACCGGGCGTGTCGCTATGGATGAGAATGGAACGCGCCTGCATCGGAATGACCGTTCCATCGATCGCCTCGACGGTTCCATCCACGAGGAAGCGACGCACGCGGGCGCGTACCGATGCCTCGTCCTTCACCAGCGCGCCGGGCAGACCACGCGCAACCAGTTTGCCGCGCGCGTCATAGGCGCGGTCAGCGAGGAACAAGGCCAGCGTCTTCAAGCCGGCCCGCTTTGCGGCCTTCTCAATTTCACTGCCTGCGGTGACGAAAACAGCCAGTCCCGGGTCCACCGCGACAATCGCCTGCATCATCAGGTCTGCAACGGCCGGATCACGCTCGACCATGGTTCCCATGGCCGCGTGGAAGCTGAAATGGCCCACCTTCATACCCTCGGCTCTGGCGATCGCGATCAGGGCACCGAGCTGGTAAAGCATCTGCTGGCGCAGTTCATCCGGCTGAAACGGCATTTCGCGACGCCCGAAACCGATGCGATCCGGCAGACCCGGATGCGCACCGATACCGACGCCGTTCACCTTCGCGAGCCGCACCATCCGCGCCATCGTATCGGGGTCGCCGCCATGAAAACCGCAGGCGATGTTGGCGGAGGAAACGATCTGCATCATCGCCTCGTCGTCGCATAGCCGGTACGGACCAAATCCTTCACCCATGTCGGAATTCAGATCGATCTTCATCCTGCGCTCCTCTCGATGCCGATAGCCAACATGCTCAAGCCATTGCCTTCAGAGCGCGCTTGACCATCGGTATGGTCTGCCTCAAATCTGCGATGTAGCGTTCGACGGCTTTTTCCACTGCCCGTGCTTCCGCGTGGCTCGAACGGACGAACTGCACGCGGCTGCCGATCCGGGCCTGGCCGAGCCGCCACAGATCGCATTCGATGACACCGGCAATCTTGGGATAACCACCGGCCGTATTTGCGTCGCTCATCTGCACGATGGGTTCGCCACCGGGCGGAACCTGGATCACGCCCGGCACCACGCCATGCGATCGCATCTCAACGGTTTGCGTCGGCACAATGGCGTCGCCGGACAGGCGGTAGCCCGTGCGGTCGCTGCGAGAGGAAATGCGCCAGGTCTGATCCCAGAACGCCTTGCCATCATCCGCGAAGAGGCCGTGCTCACCCGCCGGCAGGGCACGGATCAGCAAAGTTCCATCCGGGGATGCCGGGACGACATCCTGCAGCGCTATTGACGGCTCCACCACCGCCAGACCCGAGGCAGGCAGCGGAATGTTGGTGGAGGCAGCCCCCACGGTTATCTGGTCGCCCTTTTCCAGAGGCCGGCCTGCATATCCGCCAAAGCCGCCGCGCAAGGAGGTGCTGCGCGAGCCCATGACCGACGGCACGTCCACGCCTCCAGCCACGCAGACGTAAGCACGCGCGAGCTTTGGTGGCTGCCTCAGCTCAAGAATCTGGCCAGCCTCGGCAGTAAAGGCGCACCATGCAGGCAGCTCGATGCCGTCCAAGACCGGATTGCCATCCGTGCCGGTAACGGCAAACACGGTCCGGTCAGTGAAGTGCAGACGGAACGGAAATGTCTGGATCTCCAGCACCGCCGCGCCCTCGTCATTGCCGACAAGACTGTTACCGATCCTCACCGCGAGCGAGTCCATGGCGCCGCTGGCCGAAACACCGATATCGCGATAACCCGGACGTCCGAGGTCCTGCACGGTGTTGAAGGGGCCGGTTTCAAGGATTTCAATCATAGCTCGATCCTCGCGGGCAGGAACCGGACAATGTCGCCCGGCGCCATCATGGCCGGCGTCGGAGATTGCGGGTCAAACATCTGCAGATCGGCAAAGCCGATGGAATTCCAGCCATTGGGTCCGGTGAGCATGGCAACGCCGGTCTGCATCCCGCCAATTGTCACACAGCCCTTCGCCATCTTCAGCGACGGCACGGTCTTGCGGGGCATGTAGATGCGGGGATCAAGACCGTGGAGATAGCCAAAGCCTGGCGCACTGCCGAGCGCGAACACTCTGTAGGTCGCCTCGTGATGGATGCGGATCACCTCGCGATCGCTAAGCCCCGACAGGTCACACAATGCCGGCAGATCGGTCGCGTATTGTCCACCGTAATGAACGGGGATCTCGATGGTTTTCCCGGCAAGATCGATGCTCAAAGCACCGTGCCAGGCCTTAGACAGCCGATCGATGACCTCAGCCGGATCATCAGGCGTCTTTTTGAAAATGGCGAGAAGGTTGGTCATGCCGGGAATGATTTCCGCCAGATCGGTCCAGCCCTTCAGTGTCTGGGACAGGGCCCAGATGCGACGCTGGGCGGGCAGGTCGAACTCACCGGGCGCCTCCAGCAGAAAGGATCGGCTGCCGATTGCGGAGATACGAGCATGGTCCTTGACGACGGGAATGACGGTCAATGGCTGCATGTGTGTGTGCACTGTGGCTATCATGACTGGGCCTCGATCTCGAACAGGGCATCACCGAACCCGACCAGCGTGCCCGGTTCTATCAGCCGTCTGTTCAGCACACCGGAATGCCCTGCTTGCAGAGGAACAAGAACATCACCGACCCGCAGAAAGCCCAGAACATCGGCGGCGGCGACGGCATGTGGAAGGTCTGCTGAAGCGGAATTCCGGGGCTGAAAAATGCCCGCCATCGGTGCTTTGATCACAGCAGGTTTGGATGACGCTTTGACCCCATGCGAAACGTGGCTTTCACCACCGGAGACGACAATGCGCAGGTTCCCGGAGGCGCTGGATATTTCCAATCCATCTACACCGGCAGCCGTCAGCGCTTCGGTCAGAAAGGCAATCGTTTTCGGATCGCTGAAGTCGATCGCGCTCATGGCGTGGCCCTCTGTTTCAGCCATTGCTCCAGATAATGGATGTCCGTCTCGCCTTTCGCAAAAGCCGCATCCTCGAGCAGTGCACGCAGGAACGAGATGTTGGTGGAAATCCCATCCACGCGCGTGTCAGCAAGCGCCTGGCGCATTCTGGCCAGTGCTTCGACACGCGTTTGGGCATGGACGATCACCTTGGCAATCAGCGAGTCGTAGTAGGGAGAGACCTTGTAGCCGGCATGGATGTGGGTATCGACACGGATGCCCTCCCCTTCCGGCAGTTGGAGCCCGGTGATCACACCTGCAGACGACATGAATGTTTCGGGGTCCTCGGCATTGATGCGGCACTCGAACGAATGGCCGCCGCATGTCACCTGCTGCTGGGTCAATTCCAACGGAATGCCCTGCGCCGCCTTGATCTGCTGCTGAACGATGTCGATCCCGGCTGTCAGCTCGGTGACCGGATGCTCGACCTGCAGCCTCGTGTTCATCTCGATGAAGTAGAACGCCCCGTTCTCGTAAAGAAACTCGAAGGTTCCGACCCCGCAATAGCCGATCTGCCGGCAGGCTTCGACACATGCCTCGCCGACGGGACCAATGATCTCCGGAGCAATCCCGGGAGCCGGGGCTTCCTCGACAACCTTCTGGTGACGCCGCTGCATGGAGCAATCGCGATGCCCAAGCCACACGGCGTTGCCATGGGCGTCGCAAAGGACCTGGATTTCGATATGACGCGGATGCTGGAGAAACTTCTCCATGTAGAGCGCCGGCGAACCAAAGGCCTGGCGCGCCTCTTCCCGCGTCAGCGCAAGCGCATCCGGCAAGCGGGCCGGTTCCGTCACCACCCGCATACCGCGACCGCCGCCGCCGCCAGTTGCCTTGATGATCACAGGGTAACCAATGTCGAGCGCAATCTGTTCGACCAGGCTCTGGTCCTCCGGCAGCGCCGTGTTCGGGCCGGGGACGCAGGGCACACCAGCCGCGAGCATTACCCGTTTCGCCGCGATCTTGTCGCCCATCGTAGCAATCGAGGCGGCATTGGCCCCGATGAAAACCAGTCCCGCAGCCTCGATAGCCTCGGCAAAGGCCGCATTTTCCGAAAGAAAGCCATAGCCTGGATGGATGGCCCCTGCTCCGGTCAAACGGGCTGCGAGAAGAATGGCATCCTTGTTCAGATAGCTTTTGGACGCGCTGGACGGGCCGATGCAGAGAAACACGTCCGCAGATTTGCCGTAGGACGCGTCACGATCCGCTTCGGAACAGACTGCCACCGTTTTGAGCCCGAGATCGTGGCAGGCGCGCTGTATGCGTGTTGCGATCTCGCCACGGTTTGCGATCAGGACAGTGTCAAACATCGGCCTCTTGTCAGGTCGGGACGACATCACGCAATCTCCGCCAGCAGGTTGCCCGTCTCCACCTCACCGCCATCAATGTCTGTGAGATGAACGATGCGCCCCGAGCATGGCGCTGAAATCGTGTTGAAGACCTTCATCGCTTCGATAACGAAGAGGGTCTGCCCCTCCTCAACAGCGTCGCCCAGCTTGACGAATGGTGGTTCGCCCGGGGCCGGGGCTCGGTGCAACACGCCAAAGACAGGTGCCTTGACCGGCGCAGCAGCAGCCTGGGTTTCAGCGGTGGCACTCTCAGATGTGATCGCAACCACCGCAGCGCTCGCGTAAGCATGACTGGACTTGTGGTTGCGAAAAATGCGGACCGTCACGTCCTTTTCGGTGACCGCCAGCTCGGACACGTTCGATTGCCCGACAAAGTCGATGAGTGCTTTGATTTTCGACAGATCCATAACGCGCCTGGTACTTCAGAATGACGGCGCCGCCCCTAGCGATCGGGGCCGGGCCAATTAAGTTCATTCCGTACCATGAGCGCTTCGACGATGGGGTCAGACGAAGTTTGAATGGATAAGCCTCATCCGCAACTTCAGCCCCGATCATGTCAAAATCGGAGGGCGGATGACGAGCTATTCCCCTAAGAGGCTGCCTCAAAAAGAGGTGGGTGATTTCAACAGGTCATGATTCCTTCGGATTTGCGAGATTCGATGGAGTTCACAATGGGATCGTGTCCCTGGGCGTGGTGTAGCTGGGTGATAGCGAAGCCGCTCGCGAGCGCTCCCTCCAATGTGCTGTAGGGAGCGGGCGGCGTAGCGGTGGTCACCAGTGATTTCCGGTAGGGTCGGGTTGCTTAGAGCCAACCTGAGGGACACCACCGATGACCGACGACATGATGAACCTGCGCTCACTCGTTGAGAAGAGCGCTGACGCGGATTTGCTGCGCGAGATGATCGGCTTTGCTGCCGAGAAGCTGATGGCGCTGGAGGTCGGGACGAAGACCGGCGCGGGCTATGGCGAGAAGAATGGCTTTCGACTGGCCCAGCGCAACGGCTATCGCGATCGTGACTGGGAGATACGAGCGGGCACCGTGGAGCTGCGCATTCCGAAGCTGCGCACAGGCAGTTATTTCCCGAGCTTCCTGGAGCCGCGCCGCATGGCGGAGAAAGCCCTCACGGCCGTGATCCAGGAAGCCTATATCCAGGGTGTTTCGACTCGCTCTGTCGATGACCTGGTCAAGGCGATGGGCATGAGTGGCATCTCCAAGAGCCAGGTGTCACGGCTCTGTGAGGAGATTGACCACAAGGTGAAGGCCTTCCTCGACTGACCCATTGAGGGCGAATGGCCCTATCTCTGGATCGACGCGACCTACCTCAAGGTTCGTCGCGGCGGGCGCATCGTGTCTGTTGCCGTCATCATCGCCGTCGGCGTGAACACCGATGGCCGACGCGAGGTGCTTGGCATGGAAATCGGGACATCAGAGGCCGAAGCAATCTGGACGGAGTTTCTTCGAAAGCTGACCAGGCGAGGCCTGCGCGGCGTCAAGCTCGTCGTCTCCGATGCGCATGAGGGCATCAAGGCAGCCGTGTCGAAGGTGCTCTCCGCCACCTGGCAGCGCTGCAGGGTCCATTTCATGCGCAATGCTTTGGCCCATGCCGGAAAGAGCGGACGGCGTGTCGTCTCCGCCTTCATTGCCACGGCGTTTGCCCAGGACACACCAGAGGCGGCGAGCACTCAATGGCCCAATGTCGCTGACCAGATCAGGCCGAAGGTGCCGAAACTCGCCATGCTGATGGATAGTGCCGAACAGGATGTCCTCGCCTACATGACCTTTCCCAAGCAGCACTGGGCAAAGCTTCATTCAACAAACCCGATCGAGCGTCTCAACGGCGAGATCAAGCGACGCACCGAGGTCGTCGGCATCTTCCCTAACGACGACGCCATCGTCAGGCTGGTCGGTGCCTTGCTGCTCGAACAGAATGACGAGTGGGCAGTCCAGCGCTCCCGCTACATGACACTTGAGACAATCGCCACGATGAGCGATGATCCGCTCATCAGCCTGCCAGCCGCAAGCTGATCCATTCCCGGCTCTGTCCGGAAGGCACGGCGACCGCCGAAGCTACACCACGCGGCGGGACACGATCCACAATGGCCTGGACGAAAATCACCCGCCTGCAATATGCCCGGCGAACGGCACGCTACGCAAGCGATATGACGGATCGGGAATGGGGGCTGGTTCAACCGTTCCTACCAATGCCGCGCCGCCTGGGGCGTCCTCGTACGACCGACTTGCGAGAGGTGGTGAATGCGCTGCTTTACATCGCCACGACCGGTTGCCAGTGGCGAATGCTGCCGAAGGATTTTCCGCCCTGCTCGACCGTCCAGCGCTATTTCTATGAATGGCGGGCATTGGGGCTGTGGTCACGCATCAACCATCGTCTGGTAATGGAGGCCCGCGAACTGGAGGGCAGAGAGGCCTCACCGACGGCCGGTGTCATCGACAGCCAGAGCGTCAAAACCACGGAAAGCGGTGGTATCCGGGGCTATGACGCGGGAAAGAAAACCAAAGGCCGCAAGCGTCATATCATCGTTGATACACTTGGTCTGATGGTCGGCCTCATGGTGCACAGCGCTGATGTCCAGGATCGCGATGGTGCTCCCGATCTCTTGAAATCCATTCGCTACAGGTGGCCATGGCTGCTGCACGTCTTCGCCGATGGTGGTTACGCCGGCGACAAGCTGAAGCGGCGGCTCGAGAAGATCGGGCGCTGGACGATTGAAATCATCAAGCGCTCGGACAAGGCGAAAGGCTTTGAGGTTCTGCCGCGCCGCTGGGTCGTCGAGCGCACCTTCGCCTGGCTCGGCAGATGCCGCCGATTGGCCAAGGACGTCGAAAAGTCCATCGCCTCATCAGAGGCCTGGATCATGATCGCCCACATTCGCCTGATCGCCCGACGGCTGGCAAGGTATGGATATCGTTGAAGGCTTTTCGAGTCCGACTCGAAGACATATTCCCCACGGTAGCAACCGGGCGGCTACAAACGTTCGGTGGATATCAATTCCGATAGCCCGTCGCATAAGCGTCTTCTGTCGTTTGAACAAGGGAGCTGCGGGCGACACGACAACTACGGATTCGCGCGCTCGGCGCAACCGGGCGAGTCGCAGAGGCGGCCAGCTACTAACACGAGCTCACAGCTCATCGAATGTATCGACCTGCCCGCACCTTCGTGCTCCCGGTGCCTCTGTCCCGGATGCTCGCAGCATACGCCGCAATTCTCAAAACTGCAGCAGGACGTCAGCACCGAAGGTCTTATACCGGTTACCAACCCGATTGAGCGATTGAACGGCGAGATCAAGCGCGGACAGAGGTCGTCGGCATCTTTCCCAACGATGAAGCCATCGTACGCCTGGTCGGCGCGCTGCTGCTCGAACAGAACGATGAATGGGCTGTCCAGCGATCCCGCTACATGACACTTGAGACAATCGCAACGATGAGCGACGATCCGCTCATCAGCCTGCCAGCCGCAAGCTGAAACTCATCCGCCCCTCTGGGATGAGCCGTGGTCGTCTAAGCTACACCACGTCATGGGACACGACCCCAAAATATGAGACAGGCCGGCAACCGATGTCATCAACATCCAAATTCGGTCTGGCTAAATCAAAGCACACCCGTGGGATGTAGGCTGGAGCGTGATGGCCCGCTGAGTTTACGGGTCTTTTCAAGGGTGACCGGACGTCACTGACGCCCCCCTGCTATCGTCTGACCACGATCCAAAGCAGATAGATGCCGCCGAGAAGGCCGGTCGTCAGACCGATCGGCATGTTGATGTCGAACGGCAGATGCTGGCCAAGGTAGTCTGCGGCCAGCAGCAGAAGCGCCCCGGTCAAAGCGGCGGTGATGATGGGGAGGTTCGGAGCCTTCGTCAATCTGCGGGCCAGTTGCGGAGCGGCGAGAGCGATGAAGGCGATCGGTCCGGCGGCGGCTGTCGCCAAGGCCGCAAGCGCAACGGCAGTGAGGATAGCGCCGAGGCGCCGGCTTTCGGTGGAGATACCCAGCTGTCGCGCCATGTCGTCGCCTGTTTCCATCACCTCGAGTGCCCGCGCATGCCAGACGACAGCCGGCAGCAAAACGGCAAAGCCGATGAGCGCGGGTAAGACATGCGACCAGCTGCGACCGGTGAGGGAACCGGCAAGCCAGAGCTGGGCGGACGCCGTCCGGTCGAGGTTTCCCATCACCAGCAGGACCGTGTTCACGCCGGACAAAACCGCTCCCAGTCCGAGGCCGGCGAGAATGAGGCGATAGCTGCCCGTGGTTCCGGATTTCCGCGCCAACACAAAGACGAGGCCCGCGGTCACCATGCCGGAGACGATGGCCGCGAGGGATGTCTGTAGAGGTCCTGCATTGAACAGGATGATCTGCACGATTGCCCCGGTCGCTGCCCCGGTGGTGAAGCCGATGACGTCCGGTGAGCCCAGCGGATTGCGGGAGAGCGACTGGAAGATGGTACCACTTACGCCCAGGGATCCACCGACCAGCACGGCTGTCAGCAGGCGCGGAAGGCGGATGCGAATGATGATGCGGTCCGCCGCCGGATGCGACCCAGGTGCAATCAGGCTGGTCCATATTTCACTGACGGAGAGCGCCATGGTTCCCGTCTGCAGAAGCAGTACCGCGAGGAGAATGATCGAGACAAGGAGGAGGAGCCCGACCCACAGACTGCGTCGGTGCAGGCGAAAGCTTGCCATGCCGAGCGGGCGGATGACGACATGCGTCATGATCGGCCGATCCGCGTTCTTCGGACGAGGAAAAGAAAAAATGGTCCGCCGATCAGGGCGGTGACGATGCCCGCCGCGACCTCGGATGGGGCTACGATCACACGGCCAATGATGTCTGCCACCAGGAGCAGCAGGGCGGCAAGCACGGCGGAGAAAGAAAGGACCCATCGCTGGTCGGGTCCGGCGATGGACCGCGCGAGATGGGGTGCCATCAGTCCGACGAAGCCAATTGGGCCTGCTGCCGCCGTGGCGGAGCCGGCAAGAAGCATGACGGCTAGGCAGGCGAGCATCAGCGTGCGACGCAGATCCACGCCCAACGCGCGACCAACTTCGTCTCCGAGCGCAACGGCGTTCAGATTGCTGGCGATCGTGGCACAGATCAGCACGCCGCAGGTGACGGAAACGGCAAGGATCGCACCAACCTGAAGATCGCGGCCGTCGACGGAGCCGGCGGCCCAGTTGCGGAAGGCGTCGAGAACGGAAGATGGGGCGTTGAGGAGCACAATGCCGGTGAGGGATGCGAGGATTATCGACAGGGCTGCTCCGGCGAGGATCAGCCGCAGCGGATCGGGGCCGCGCCCGCCCTGCGCGGCGAGTCCGAAGACCGCGATCCCTGCGAGACCTGCACCGAGAAAGGCGAGCCAGACATAATGCTGGATGCTGCTGATGCCACCAAGGGCAACGCCGAGGATGACCGCCGCCGCCGCTCCGGCATTGACGCCGAGCAGGCCCGGTTCGGCGAGTGGATTACGGGTGATTGCTTGCATGACGGCGCCGGATGCGCCCAGAGCTGCGCCGGCGAGCACAGCAATGACAAGTCGCGGGATGCGCAGGTTCCAGATCACGAGATGCGAATCATTGCGGGGATCGAAGGCGAAGAGCGCCGCGCCGATTGCGGATCCCGTCAGCGAGCGGGAGCCGACGAGGATGGAGAGAGCAGCGACGGCACACAGGAGCGCGATCGAGGCGAAGAGCCACAGGGCTCTCGCTTGCCGCACCACGGATAGCGGCTTCTCTGTGGCAGATGCGGTGAAACCTTGAACGCGTGTCATCGGGTGCCGAGGCCGTGAGCCACCGCGTCGACCATTTGCAGACCGGAATAATAGTCGATGCGGAACGAGGTGGGCCCCAGGGTGTAGACCTGCTTCTTCTTCACCGCCGGCAGATTGGCGAGCAGCGGATCGGCGAGGAAGGCGGCGATATCGCTGTCGGTCGCGCGCAGCAGAAACACATGGGTGCCGGCGATGGCTGCGGACAGGTTTTCCCGGGAGATGAAGTCGGCGTCCGAACTGCGGCTGACCTGGGATCTGAGTGCCTCGGGCAAGTCCGCCACGGTCAGGCCGAGCGCCGCCAGCACCTGTCCTTGCGGACTTTGCGCTTTGCCGATGGAGTAACTGCCGCTGATGCCGTAGCCGACGATGGAGACGGGTTCCGGTATCGACCGGATGGTTTTGGCCACCTCCCGTAGATGAGTGTCGAAGCGGTTGATGGCTTCGGCCGCCTCCTGTTCCCGGCCGGTGGCCACACCGAGTTGCGTGGCCAGTTCCTGCCAGCTTCGGTTGGAGTAGTTGACCACCAGGGTGGGTATCCCCTGTGCCTGTAGTTCCGGCAGATATTGGACGATGCTGTCGGCGCCGGTGGCGGAACCGATAACCAGATCGGGCTCCCAGGCGATGATGGCTTCTATATCAAAAGACAGATTCGGATAAAGAACCTTGACCCCGCGCTCATCGGCAACCTTGGCCCATTGGGTGAAAAAACCCTTGTTGTCCGTCAATGGACTGGGTGTGGTGGCTGCGGAGGCGAGAAGGGGCGCCTGCATCGCAAGGAGAATTCCCGTGACGCTGGGGCTGGTCGAAAGGATCCGTTTCGGCTTGGCCGGAAGGGTCAGTTCACCGGCCTCATGGCGGACCGTGCGGGGCCAGGCGTCTTCCTGTGCGAGGGTCAAGGCGGGGTCGAATGTCAGGGATACCGCGCCGACCGCAGCCAGCAGCAGATGAAGCAAAAAGGTTCGCATTGCCATGCCGTCAATGTGTGATCCTCGACGGGCGAGGATAAACTTGATAAATTTCATCTAGTCCATATTGCAGGATGCGTTCCGCAATGCAATACGCCAGAACAGAGATTGGCCATCGGGAGTTATCCTTGATCCACCGGCTTTCCGCGCACGACCTGACACTTCGCTACGAGAACCGCACGGTGTCTGAAAGCCTTTCCGTGGCCATTCCCGATCACGGTTTCACGGTTATCATCGGGCCGAATGCCAGTGGAAAATCAACCTTGCTGAAGGCCTTGTCCCGGCTGATCGCTCCATCGGCGGGCCAGGTCCTGCTCGACGGAAAAAGCCTAAAGGACCTGCCGTCGCAAATGGTCGCCCGGCAATTGGGTCTCCTGCCGCAGACGGCGACCGCACCGCCGGGCATTACCGTCTTCGACCTGGTGGCTCGGGGGCGCTTTCCGCACCAGAGCTTCTTCCGGCAATGGAGCGAGGCGGATCGAGAGGCCGTCGAGCGGGCCCTTCAGGCGACGCGGATCATGCCGCTCGCCGACCGGCTCGTCGACGAATTGTCGGGCGGCCAGCGACAGCGCGTGTGGATCGCGATGCTGCTCGCGCAGGATACGCCCCTGCTGCTGCTCGACGAGCCCACGACCTATCTCGACATTACTCACCAGATCGAACTGCTCGATCTTCTGTCGGACCTCAATACGAAGGGTCGCCTGATCGTCGCCGTCCTGCACGATCTCAATCAGGCCTGCCGCTATGCGTCTCACCTGATCGCCATGAAGGACGGGGCGATCCTGGCGCAGGGCGCGCCCGCCGAGATTGTGACCGAGCGGCTTCTGCTCGATGTTTTCGGGCTGCGCGCGAAGATCATCCCCGACCCTGTGGCCGGGACGCCTCTCGTCGTTCCCATGCGGCAGAATTTCTAGGAGGCGGAGCGCAGCGCCCGCCTGGCAAAGGCGACGCCGCCGGTGGCCTCATTAATGCGACAGGCCTCCCGCAACAGGGCTTCACGGTCTTCCGGCGCACGCAATTGGCCCAGATCCGTCACCGTAGTGACCACGCAAACGATTTCCTCCTGCGCGTCGAAGATCGGAACGGCCTGGCCCGTGACATTCGACAGAAGATGGCTGGTCATCTCCGCCCAGCCGGTTTCCCTGACGCGGTCCAGGGTGGCTTTGTCCGGGGCTGAGCCACGGAAGTGGGTGGGTTGCTGCTTGCGCGCGGCGTCGATCCTGACTTTGGGGAGATGCGCCTGGAAGACCAGTCCGCAGGCGGTGTTGTCGATTGGCAGAATGTCGCCCAAGGCCAAGGGATTGACCGAGAAGAAGGCGCTTCTGTACCAGCGGACGAGTGTCGGGCCTCGATCTGTCCAGATCGCAACGCCGCCGCTCATGGCATGGTCGTGGGTCAGCGATTTCATGTAACGGGCCGCGATTTCCACGGCATCGATGCGCCTCAGCGCGCCAATCCCGATGTGAAGGGCGGTCGGGCCGAGGTCATAGAGGCCGGTACCGGGATCCTGCTGTGCAAGGCCCTCCTTGACCAGGCTCTGCAGATAGCGGTGAGCGGTCGAGCGGCCGGTTTCGGCGCGACGGGCCAATTCGCCCAAAGCGAGCTCCTGCTCGGCATCTGCCAGAATGCTGAGGAAACGGGTGGCGATCGAGACGGACTGAATGGTGCCGGACCGCTTTTCGGCATGGGCATCAGTCTCGTGATCTTCTGAATTGTCGATTGCCAAAGCGCCTCATCCTCTCTTCCTCGGCGGCACCGCCGGTTCCCGTGTCACTGTCATGGCGCGGGGCGGCCCCTCAGTCAACAGCCAGGATTTCGCCCGGCGCCGCGCACCGGCTCCGTCCATGTTGCAGTCCGGCAACAGCTTTCAAGCGGATAAATTTTCTTGCATTGTGGAATGCATTCCTTATTGCGGAACATTCTCCGGCACGATTAGAAGAACATGATAATTCTAGTCATGTATTAGGAGAGAGTAGCAATGGGGTCCCTGTCCACGCGCCGTCTGTGTTATGGCGTCAGTTTCCTGGCTTTGTCTGCGGCGCTCGTCGCTGGCGTTGCGCGGGCCGAAGATGCGAAGGAAAACGAGGAAGGTACGGTTCTCACGCCGATCCTCATCACCGGCGAGAAGGTCGCGCGCGACATCCGCAAGACTGCATCCTCCGTCTCGGCCAAATCGGCCAAGCAGATCGAGGAGGAACAGAAAGAGGGAAGGACCTCGGTCTCCGAAGCGATCTCCGATGTGCCGAACGTCGTCTACCCCGACAGCGTCAGCGCGCCGATCATCCGCGGTCTGGATACGCAGGGGCCGAACACGGGTTCGACGGCATTCTTCGCGGGAACCGTGCCGCGCGCCTCCATCAATGTTGATGGCCACTACCTCACCTATAACGAGTTCTACTTCGGTGCCTCCTCCATCTGGGACCTTGAGAGCCTCGAAGTGTTCCGTGGTCCGCAGACGACATCGCAGGGTGCAAACGCAATTGCCGGTGCGCTGCTGGTCAAGACGAAGGATCCGACCTTCGACCCGGAAGTGTCCTATCAGGGCGAAATCGGAAGCTATAAGACACGCCGCGCTTCGGTCGCCGTTTCAGGTCCGATCATCGAGGATGAGCTGGCAGGACGGATCGCCCTGGACTATTCCGGCCGCGACACGTTCATCGATTACATCAATTCCGGCTTCTACCGCGCGGGGACGGATCAGAACTTCAAGTCCTTCACCGGTCGCGCCAAGCTCCTCTGGGAGCCGTCGGAGCTCTCCGGCTTCTCGGCCAAGCTCACCTATTCCTATAGCGACACGAACCGTCCGAGCCAGGAAGCCGCGTCCGCCCCTTATGAGGACCTGAACCACATCACGACGACCATGCCGAGTTGGGCGCAGAAGACCAATGTCGGCGTGCTCGACCTCAGCTATGATTTTGCCAACGGGGTTGTCGTGTCCAACCAGACCCAGCTGTCCGACACCAAAGCGGTTCGAACGGTCGGGATGGTCAATAACGGGGACGCGGACATCGACCAGACCAACGTCTCGAACGAAACCCGGGTGACCTTCGGCGATCAGGAGGATGTGCTGAGCGGTGTTGCCGGTCTCTACTACGGCCATACGAAAACAGACGAAATCCTGTATCTGACCGGTACATACGGCACGATATCGACCTTCGACGATACGAAGGACAATGTCGGCCTGTTCACCGAGGCGAGCTACCGCCTGACCGATCAATGGACGTTCACGGGCGGGCTGCGCTATCAGGTCGATCGGATCCAGCGCGATGGCCAATCGGTCTATTCCGCCAACAGCGTTGCCTTCGACGAGACCTTCTCGGCCCTCTTGCCGAAGGCTTCGCTGGCTTATGAATTCAATCCGGAATGGACCGTCGGCGCGATGGTGAGCCGTGGATATAATCCGGGTGGCGTCTCGCTCAATCTCTCCTCGCGCAACTGGATGGAGTTCGAGGAAGAATCGATCTGGAATTATGAGATCTTTACGCGCACAAGCCTGCTCGATGATCGGCTCACGGTGAATGCAAACATCTTCTACATGGACATGAAGAATGCCCAGTTCAACATTCCGGTGGAAGTCTCGAACAATGTCTACCAGTCCTACACCATCAATGCCGAAAAGGCGCATGCCTATGGCATGGAGGTGGAGGCCAACTACCAGTTGCTCGACAATCTGGTGCTGAAGGCAGGTGTCGGCCTGCTGAAAACCGAGATCGACGAAATTGACAGCAATGTCGCCTATGAAGGCAACGAGTTCGCGAAATCCCCCGGCTACACCCTGACGCTGGGCGCCAGCTGGGACGTGACCGAGGCGCTCAACCTGTCCGGCCAGGCCCGCCATATCGACGGCTACTATTCCGACACGGCCAACACTGCCGTCTATGCGGTGGATCCGTATACGGTCGTCGATGTCAATGCGACCTACAAGGTCCGCGAGGGGCTGGATGTTTATGGTTACGTCAAGAACGTCTTCGACGAACGGTCTCCGACCTACATGCAGCAGAACCGAGGCATCGGCGGCACCGAGGCCAGCATGACCGCGCCGCGCATGTTCGGCATCGGTGTTCGCGGTACCTTCTGATTACCACTGAAAGGGGCTGGCTCTTCGGCTGGCCCCTTGCTTCACGAAATGAAAGGGCATGCGATGCGCAGGTCGAAGAGATTGAATATCGGCATGTCGCTGGCCCCGACATGGCTGAGCGGCAATGGCTGGCGGCGCTCCGATAGCGGCACGCACACCATGCTCGGCGCGGAGTTCTTCATCGATATCGCCCATCGGGCGGAGGCCGCCAAGCTCGACTTCGTGTTTCGCCCGGATACGATGTTCGTGAACATGGCCCTGCTCGCCAAGGGCGGTGGCTTCGCCAGCCTCGATCCGACCGTGCTGCTTGCGGCGCTGGCGCGCGAGACGCAGAAGATCGGACTCCTGTCCACCGTCTCCACCATGTTCATGCCGCCCTATATTCTGGCACGGCAGATGATGTCTTTGCATTGGCTAAGCCAGGGGCGCGCCGGGTGGAACATCGTCACCGCACTTGATGGCAACCAGAATTTCGGCCTCGATGCCATGCCGTCTTCAGAAGATCGATACGACAGGGCGCATGAATATGTCGAAGTCGTGCAGGCGCTGTGGGAGAGCTACCCTGAAAAGGCCATGGTCCGGGATCGCGAGACAGGGATGATGGCGGATCCGAGCCTGATCCGTCCGATCGACCACGCCGGCCGGCATTTCAAGGTCAAGGGACCGCTCAACATTCCGGCCTTCGGTCGGGCGCCGGTTCCGTTGGTGCAGGCGGGGGCCTCGGAGGCCGGGCGCCAATTTGCGTCGCGTTTCGCCGACGCGATTTTTGCATCGACGCCGGACATGCAGGCTGCGATTGAGTTTCGGCTAGACCTGCGCGCGCGGGCAGCGGCCCAGGGCCGCAGTGCTGACGACATCCGCCTTCTGCCCGGCTTGAGCCTCTTTCTCGGCGCGAGCCGTGCGGAGGCGATGGACCTGTTCGAGGCGACGCATGCAGGGGCCGATCGCGGGCGAAAGCTGGCCCATGTGCTGAACCTGATCGGGCTCGATCTTTCGGATTGGCCGGACGACCGGAACGTGACGGTCGCCGATCTGCCGCATCCCTTTATCACGCGCGGAAGTCAGACCCATGCCGAATTGTTGCAGCGTCTGATTGCGCGCGAGGACCTGACGGTGTCCCAATTGCTGGAGAGGCCCGAGGTCAACGGCTCCGGGCATTGGCGCATCATCGGCACGGTGGAGGATGCGCTTGCGGAAATCAGCCAGTGGGTTGATGAAGGCGCCATCGACGGCTTCGTTCTGACACCCGGAGGATCGACCGGCTGCATGCATCTTGCCCTCGAGCAGCTGATGCCGGCTTTGTCAGATGCCGGGCTGCTGCGCCGTGACTATTCGGGCGACACCTTTGCGCACCATCTGCAGAACCCGTAAGCGCAAAGAGCAGAACGACTTGCCTCGAATCTGATCCTAGAAATCTAAACCTCACCCAGAAACGTATCACTAATGCCGCCCTAATCGATCAGGACCTATGCGGCTGTATTTCGGCGTGGCGGCCGACTCGCCATCAGCGCCAGAGGCTCGCTCTGACGCAGTTTTGGTGGTCAGACGCCTATCCGAGACATCGCCACATCGGTACGGGCATGCGTCCGTTTCCCGACTTTCTGAGATCGCAGCCGTCAAATTCGAGCTCTTGATGGGATTTGAACCATAGACGGGTAGATCCAACGAAAAATGACTGAAACTTCCGGCTCTTCACATTCAGCGCACTGATATGGAGCTCAGGTATGCATATTTCTCGACAACCGGTTTCAGCCTGTTGTGTCAATCCGACAGCAGAAGATTGCCGCTGGCTCTCAGCAGCGACAACACTGGAAATTGTTCAGTTCGATCCTCTCCGTGCCAGTTCGATTTCAGACCTGATTGCGCTGCTGAAATATCTGCCCAGCCATGCGCGCGGCATGTGGCGCATGACGAAATTCCGCAAACGGAACGCGAACCAGCTTTGTGGAATGAAAATCGCCGCCATCTTGCGGCTTCTCACCTGAAGTCGGCCAATGATGGGCCGTAAGCGCGCCTCGTGATGCGCCAGTGCCGCGGTCAGGTCGCCGCTCTCCTTCAGCGCTTGCGCCAGCATTTCCGCAGAGGCCAGTGCCATACCCGCCCCCTGCCCCGAAACCAGTGTCAGGCAATGCGCGGCATCGCCAAGGAGAAGCACCCGGCCCTTCGACCATTGCGGCAGATCGACCATGGTCAGGCTGTCCACGACAATGGGGTCCTCTGCGCTCCCGGCTTGTTCGAGCAGTGCACGAACCTGAGGATGACTGCCTGCACTGATACTGTTGAGCAAGGCCAACTTGTCCGGCACCCGTTCCAATCCGCTGCGATCGTCGCGCCAGACATGCATGGCGGCCAAACGTCCGCCATGAAGCGCATAATATTCGGCAAGATGTCCCGGTTCCGTATAGGAGACGAAATCGGTCTTGAAATCCTTAGGAGCGCCAACGTCATAGACCGAGAAATAATAACCCAGCGGCTGGAGACAGTCGCCATCCGGCCCAAACAGCGCCTGCCGCGTGCTCGAGCGAAAGCCATCGGCACCGATCAGCAGATCGGCCGTCACCGTCTCGCCGCTTGCCAGGCTCACGTCAACATGCGTGCCTTTGTCCTTGAAACCGGCCACCGTTTCGCCGAAACGGATTTGAGCCGTGTCCGGCAGGCTCTCGGCCAGCGCCCGAACGAGATCGTTCCGGCGTATGGCGAGATAAGGAAGATCACGTATAAAATCGCGATACCGTAAACGCAGCAGTTCGCGCCCCTTGCTGTCTTTATAGA
The DNA here is from genome assembly GCF_018760785.1 of Rhizobium sp. CSW-27. Taxonomy (GTDB): domain Bacteria; phylum Pseudomonadota; class Alphaproteobacteria; order Rhizobiales; family Rhizobiaceae; genus Neorhizobium. Next base: position 34,379 of record NZ_JAHHZO010000019.1, on the reverse strand, counting down.
CGTTCTCATCGATCCGGTATGACGCCGCCTCCAGCGTTTCGATGAGGCCCATGCGGCTGACGGTCTCGAAACCAAGGCCGGAGAGGCCGAGCATGTAGCCGTTCTGACGCAATTCCGGAGCACGTTCGATGACGAGCGAGCGCCAACCGGCCTTGTCCAGCCACCAGGCGGCAGCAAGACCGGCGACACCTGCGCCGACGATCACGGCAAGCGGTCTGGTCATCATGAAATTCCTCTCTTAAGGCGGTGTTCGAACAGGAGAAGTATAGGAGGCACAGCAACCGCCAGCGCAGCGGCTGAAGCGAAGGTCGCGGCATAGCCCACTTTCGAGGCCAGCATCGCGCCAGTCATGCCGCAGATGGCGGCGGCGATCGCGCTGGCGCATTGGAAAAGCGTGAAGTCGACACCCGGCTGGGCCGATGAAGCCAGCGCCATCAACCGTGCGTAGCTGACAACGAACCCGGCGGCCATGACCGCACTCTCAATGACAAACAAGCTGACAAGAAGAGACAGTTTTTCGTGCGCCAACGCTACTGTTCCGGCAAGAGCGGAAAGCGAAGCAATATGCAGGCAGCCGATGAACAACATGGCTTTCACCGCGCCAAGCCGGTGGGCAAGCGCCCCACCGGCTGCCGTGCCAGCAAGCCCCGCCACCACGCCGCCGCCGCCGTTCAACAGGCCGAGCGTTGCAAGCGGCAGCCCGGCATCGACCAGGAATGGCCCGGCAAGCGCCTGCGCCAGCCGTCCGCCCAGTTCGAACGTGATCGCCATGAGGATGCCGATTCTGATCTCATGCCGCCGCAAGGCATTCAGCAATCCGGCGGCGGTGAGTGGCGCGGTCGGCACGGTGGCCTCACGAACAATCGCCATCGGCACTGAAAACAGCAGCACAAGCGCGGCCAGAACGCAGGATGCCGCCAACCAGCCCAACACCGCATAGATGGCAACGAACAGACCGCTGCCGAAGATCAGGCCGAGATAGCCGCCGCCAACCTGCGCCACATTGGCCAGCCCTCGCCGGTTTTCAGGAAACTGTTCGATCAGGAAGGCATCACAGGCAATGTCCACAGTGGCCGATGCCAGCGCCATGAGGAGCAGAAGGCCGAGAATAATCGAAAACTCCGCCTTTCCGGCAAGACCGAAGGCCATGAGAGCCAATACCACGACCACTTCACCAGCGACGATCAGTTCCCGTGAACGGCGCCGTCCGCCCGTACCGATGCGCCATCGTTCAACCGGTCCGGCCCAGAGAAACTTCAAGGCCCAGACCAGCATCGCCAGTGAAACGAGACCGATCCGGTCGAGCGCCACATTTTCAGCGCGCAGTACGGCGGGAACGCCCAGGAACGTCAATCCGCCTACGAGGCTCTGGGCGGTATAGATGCCGCCTGCCGCGAGCAACAGGCGCGGCAGCGGCACGGTCGAAGACGCGCGCATGGCCGCTCAGAATTCCTTGCGCAATGTCAGGCCGAAGGTCCGCCCCTTGCCCAGCGTGCCAAGCTCATAGGCACCATTCACGTAACCCGACGTCTTGTAGGCCCTGTCTGCTATGTTCTGTACGTAGAGCTTTGCCGAGAACCCGTCCGCCTTCGCAAAATCGAGGCTGACATCGAAGGTCGCGTAACCGGCTTGTCCGGTGGTATTGGCCTCGTCGAACCAGCTTTTCGAATAAAGGTTGGCGGCACCGTTGGCCGTCAAGATGCCGTCGAACAGATCGTCAGCCAGCACATAGGCAATATTCAGGTGGGAGATGATGTCCGGTGCATAGGGAATGCGGTTTCCGTCATAGGACGTGCCGGTATAGGGATCGGTGAAATCGGTGAACTTGGAGCGCCCGAAGGCCGCATTGCCGGTCAGCGTCAGCTTTTCGGTGGCGCGCCATGCCGCCTCCAGTTCGATGCCGGTGCTGGTGGCCTCACCCGCATTGCGGATGAACTGCTGTCCGACCATGCCGACATAGATCTGCTTGTCGGAGGAGCGGATGTGATAGACGCTCGCTGACAGATCCAGATCGCCGTCGAGCAGGGTGGACTTGAAGCCTGCCTCAAAGTTCCAGTTCGATTCCGGATCATAGGGTGCCGCATCGATGGACGAGGAAATACTATGGTTGAAGCCGCCCGGCTTGTAGCCGCGTGAAACGACACTGAACAGACGCACATCAGGCGTCAATTGATAACCGACCGCGAATTTGGGCTGAAGGCTGGTAAACTCGGCATCGCCGTCAAAGTCAAACCCCATGCCCATGCCATAGGTGTCGGCGCGGAAAGCGTCGATGCTTGAGTGATCGTAGGTGGCGCGCAGCCCCCCTGTCAGGTCAAGGCGTTCCGTCGCATGCCAGGTGACTTCACCAAATGCGGCAACGCTGTCTGTCACAACATTGTTGGTGGATTCTCCGTAATAGGGTGCAATGGCGCTCTTCCAGCCCATGAAATCGTTGTGGCTGTACCACACCCCGGCAACACCGCTGAACAGATCGCCCTCATAGCTCAGGCGCAGTTCCTGCGAGATCGTCTCGTCATCCTGCGGCCACTCATAACGGCTGCCTGCACCAGCGGAGAAATCGCGTTTCACATCGCTTTTCTGATAGCCCGTAATGCTGGACAATGTGAAATCGCCGAAACGATAGTTCCACTGACCGGAAAGCGTGGTCACATCGCGTCGAAGATCGGGAATGTGGCCGTAGAGCCCGCTTCGGTAAAGCCGATCGTCCACATCGGCCTGGAACGAATAGAGCTCCTCGTGGGAAAGCAGCTTCTCCTTCGAGTAGCTGATGGATGCGTCAAAATCACCGCCGGTCGGCGCATAGCGTAGCGTTGCCCGGCCATAGCCGTTATTGGAAGTGTTGATGTCATCCTTGCCGGTCGTTGCATCGTCGATATCGCCGGAGAAATGACGGAAACTGGCTGCATAATCGAGATACAGCGTTTCCGGCACTACCACCGCCGTTCCGCCGATCTCCACCGCCGGTTCATCCAGCGAGAGGTTCGTCTCGACATAGAAGCGGTTCGCATCCTTGCGCCTGGTGATAATGTTGATTACACCGCCATAGGCATTCGCCCCATAAAGCGTACCCTGCGGGCCACGCAGGAATTCGACGCGCTCCACATCCGTCAGCATTTGTGAAAAAGTCGAGGGCAGTTGCGGCACACCATCGACATAGACCTGAACGGTCGGATTGAAATAGTCCGGCGAGGAAATGCCCCGCACCGTCACGTTGGAATAGACGCGGTTACCGCGATTGCCCATGCTGACGCCGGGAAACACCTTCTGAAGATCGTCAACCGTACGCACGCCGCGCTGTGCAAGCTCCTCACCGGTGACGACCGTGACAGAGGCATCAACCTTGCCGATCTCCTGCGCGCGCTTCGTGGCGGTAATGGTGATCTTCTCCAGAACCGTCTCGCCTTCGGCGTCCTGCGCACGAGAATCCGCACCGGAAAGCGCCAGAAGGCACACCGACGCCGTCAAAGCCATTTTTCTACCGCGTAACATATTGAATCCCCGATGCCTGCGAAATAAACTTGATCGGTGTATTCCAGTTAACAAATGCGAAGGCTAACGTTTTCCGGACGCAAATTGACGGAAACCGGACTAAAAGCTCACGCAAGGGATAAATCCATGAGCGGCATTGACACTTCGATGGAGGAAACGGCAGTTGCCGTCGCGATGCAGGCCCCGATCAGCTGGAAAGCATGCGTCGATGCGGAGATCGACCAGCTTGGCTGGCGCGAGGCGACGCGGACAGAGCAACCGGGTGACGACATCACCATCTATACGATCGATGTCACGCCGCCTGAGGATCTGGTTTTCCGGCCGGAAGGGCCCGCAACTTTTTCTCTGTCCGTCTTTCTCGATGGGGCGGGAACCCTGTCGGTCGATGGTGGCAAACCGCTGAGAGTGCAGCCGGGAACCGCCGTGTTCTTCGCCTGTGACCGCGTCACGCGCGGCGAGAACCATGTCGATGCTGACCGGCGTCTGAGCATCGTGGATATCCGCGTTGAAAAACCGTTGCTGGAAAAGCTGGGCGGCATCTCGCTCGCAAGGCTGGGCGGAGCCGTCATTACCGAGAACAGTCTGCCGGATCAGGATGTTTTCCTGATTGGCTTCAAAGCCCCGGCCGAACTCCTGAACGTCGCCGCCGATGTGTTGCAGTGCCGCTTTAGTTCAGGTCTGGCTCGCCGCGCCTATCTCTACGGCAAGGCCATACAGGCGGTCAGTATCGGTCTTGATGCCGTAACGCGACAGTCCGACAGTGTGCCGCTCAAACCCTTGACCAAGGAGGAGCTGGCGCGTCTTCACACAGCCTTGTCCCTCATCGAACAGCATTACAGTGCCGACTGGACCATCGCTCGGCTGGCCCGCGAAGTGGGGCTCAATGAGCGCCGCCTCAAGGAAGGATTTCGGCTGGCGATAGGCGTTTCGGTTCATGCCCATCTTCGTGCGACACGGCTTGATGTGGCCGCAACGCTTCTTTCCGCCGGTGCGAGTGTGACCGAAGCAGCCTATGCCGTTGGTTTCGACAATCTAAGCCATTTCAGCAAGGCCTTCCGCGAGGCAAAGGGCGTACTGCCCAGCCGCTACCGAAGTTAACTCTGCTCAGCACTGGCCTCTGCAAACCGCCGCCAGAGGATCCGGTATGGCTGCGAACTGCGCAACAAATCCCCGTGCCGCCCGCTTGCCGCAGCGCGGCCCTGCTCAAGAACGATGATGTGCTCGGCTTCAGCAATGGTGGAAAGTCGGTGGGCAACGACGATCACGGTTTTATCGCGGATCAGCACGTTGATAGCGGCCTGAATGAGATGTTCGTTTTCCGGATCCAGTGCCGATGTCGCCTCGTCCAGCAGCACGATCGGAGCATCCTTGAGAATGGCGCGGGCAATGGCGATGCGCTGGCGCTCTCCGCCGGAGAAGTTGCGGCCTTGCGGCGCAACCACGGTGCCGTAGCCGCCGCGCGCCATGATGGTGTCGTGAATCGCAGCCTGCTTTGCCGCCGCAATCACCTCATCGTCACCGGCATCAGGCCGGCCGAGGCGGATATTGGCGGCAACCGTGTCATGAACGATCTGCGGTTCCTGGAAGACGGGCGCATAGCACGCGGCAAGCGCATCCGGTGCAAGATCGCGGATATCCGTTCCGTCTATGGTAATTGCGCCGCCCGTCACATCATGAAAGCGCATCAGCAATTGCAGGCAGGTGCTCTTGCCGCTACCGTTGTGGCCAACAAGCGCGGTCATTTGTCCGCGCTGCGCCTCGAAGGTCACGTTGTCGAGCGCGTCCCGGCTTTGCCCGGGATATCGGAAAGAAACGCTACGGAAGGCGACATTGCCCAGACCAGTTGGTGCCGCGCGCTTGCCATGCGCCATTTCCGCATGCGCCATGATGCCACCGATATTGGTGCGCGCGATCCGCGCGAGCGCCTGCATCGCCATCAGCGCCGCGAAGTTGCGGGCCGGGATGACGGTGGCGGCCAGTAAAAGGCATGTTGCAGCAAGACGGCCAAATTCGCCCTCCTGCCCGGAGGACAGGAAAAGCGAAAGGCCGATGGCCAGCGCCGCAGCGAGATCGACCAACCCGCGAAACATCACCGCCAGCGGCGTTGCAAATAGTACGCCCTTGCGCGCTCCCAACCGCAACCGCTCTACCTGCGTCTCGAAGCCGGGCGTGGATTGGCGTGCGGCGCTGAAGGCACGCAGCACTGCCATGCCCTCGCAGAATTCGCTCATGGAAAGTGCCGCCTGTTCCAGTCCGCGCGCCCGCCTATTAAGGCCACGCTCAACCCGTTTCGCAACCAGCCGCAAAAGCAGGAAGCTGAGGGTGAGAAACAGCATTGCCGCAACAGCCGGAAGCGGCGAGACCGCCAGCGCCGACAGAAGCAGCGTCGCCATGGCCGCCGCATTGAAGGCTATGTCCGGCTGCGTGCTGGATGCCTCGTTCTCGAGCCACAACACATCTTCGCCGAAAGCCTGAACGAGACGCCCACGCTCCAGCGTCTGAAATGCCCCGAGCGGTAGGCGGATCAACCGCTGGAGAATGCTGGCACGCAAGTGAAGTCCGCCATCATAGGCACCCCGATAGCCAGCGGTCGTCGTCTGGCGCATGACAAGCCAGCGCAGCAACGTGATTGCCACCATCATAGCCAGTGCCGTGGAAGCAGAGATATGCTCACCGGAAGAAACCCTCAGGAGGCAGAGGGCAGCCGTCGTTGCTTGCAGGGCAAACAGCACACCATCGACAAGCCGTGCTGCAAGCAGACGATCCTGTCGCAAGCTGGAATAGGAGTCTTTCTTCCACATCACGAGGAACCCCGAAGCCTGAAACAGAGGGCTGCGCAATGCGTCTGCCATTGCCGCGCGTAAAGCCCGTCGAACGCGATGAGTTCTTCATGCGTTCCCTGTTCGGCAATGCGCCCGTCGTGCAGAAAAACAATCCGGTCGAAATGGCGCACCGTCGATAGCCGATGGGCGATAGCGATGACGGTTTTGCCGCGCATCGCCTCTTCCAACGCCTTCTGGATTTCAAATTCGCTTTCGGGGTCGGCATAGGCCGTGGCCTCATCCAGAACGAGGATCGGGGCGTCCTTCAAGATCGCGCGCGCCAGCGCGATCCGCTGCCTCTGTCCGCCGGAAAGCCCGCCACCATTGCGAAGAACCGTGTCGTAGCCATCGGGTAGCACGCGAATAAACGCATCCGCCTGCGCCCGCTGCGCGGCGGCAATGATGTCCGCCTCACTCGCAAGCGGCCTTCCAAGCGCAATATTCTCACGAATTGTCGAGGAAAACAGGAAGACGTCCTGAAACATGGCTGACATTTGGGCAGCCAGCACGTCCGTATCGAACTCCCGTATATCCCGGCCGCCGAGCGTGATGCGCCCCTCCTGCGCATCCTGAAATCGCAGCAGCAGGCGCGCCAGCGTCGATTTTCCCGAACCGCTCGGACCGACCAGCGCCACCCGGCAACCCTGCGGAATATCGAGTGTGATGCCACAAAGGCCGAAGCCTTCACCATGGGAGAAGGTGAGGTTTTCAATCGACAGGTCACAGGACGTCACGGCTTTTTGGGCTCCTTGCGGCATCGGCCTCATGCCGGCGAGCGCCGAAATGCGTGCAAGCGTGACAGCATGAATGCGCAAGCGCCCCATTGCGCCGAAGAGCCGCGCAGCGATGGAGGTGAGCCCGAAAGCCGCCATCAGGAAGAAGGCGAGTGTGGCGATATCGGTTTCTTGACGGCCGAGCAAAAAAAGCCCAAGCGGCAGAACGAAGACGAGCGTTGATGTAGTCGCCAGAAAGAAGGCGGTGACCCCGCTCATGCTGAAGGCCAGCCATTGCCCGACTACAGCGCGATACTCTGAAAAGGCTTGTTCCGGCCGCCGGAGCGCGCTCTGCCGCACATTATAGGCCTTGATGAGCGGTATCACCGAAACCGCCTCCTGCAAGGCGGCGGCAATCTCGGCCTGCGCCTGCATGAAGCGCTGGGAAAGACCATCGTCGCGACGCATGATCGTGCCGAAGGCGACCGCACCCACTATGATCGGCCACAGTGTCGCGATGGCCAGCCGCCAGTCGAGCGCCAGCATAGCCAGCATGATTGCCAATGGTGCAACGATCGCGGCGGCGAGATCGGGCACGAGATGGGCAATGCCATCCTCCATGCGCTCGACATCCTCCATCAGCACGCGGCGAATGGCACCGGGCTCCAACCGTTCCACATCGCCAAGGGGGGCGGACAGAAGCGTGCGACCGATCAACCGGCGCAGCGCGGCCTGAACATCGATGGCCACCAGATGCGAAACAAGGGCAGAGACCATTTGCGCCGCATGGGCCGCAACGACAGCCACCAGAAGTCCGCCGACGAGGGGGATAAGGCCCCCTGCCCGACCACCTGCGAGAGTTCCGATGGCCAGCGAGGCGAAGATCGCCGGCGCGATTTCCAGCGCTGCCGCAAGCACCGAGCAGCAGACCGCAACGGCCATTGCCGGACGGTGCGGGGCCAGAAGCTCGCCGAGCGTGAACATGGCACCGCCAGCGGGAACAGAAATTTCCCTGTGCGCCATGGTCAGAACTTGAGCTTGAACCCGCCACCAATCGTCAGCGGATCGCCAGCATTCACGAGCGTTCCCATCCCGAGATCGGCAGCGAGCGCACGATAGCGCTTGTCACCGATGTTCCTCGCGTAGATGTAAGCCGCGTAGCGGTCGTTCTCCAGCGCCGCATAGGCATTATAGAGCCCGTAGCCTGGCTGTCTGACCGTATTCTGCACATCGAAATAATAGGCCGAGCGGAACTGGTAGGAGAGGCCCGCCTTGCCAACCAGGTCGCTCCAGCCGGTTTCCCACTGGTAGTCGATCCCGGCCGAGCCCGTGAATTTGGAGACGAACTGCTGCTGGTTGCCGCTGACATCCACCGTGCCCGACCCGTTAAGGGCGCGGGCATTGGCAAATTCTTTGTAAGTGGCATCGGCATAGCCGGCGGCAGCGCGCAGGCTCCACTGGTCGGTCATCTGGAAGCGGCCGGCAATCTCTCCGCCCCAAGATTGGCTGCGCGGCGCGTTCATCAGCGGCGTCGTACTGGTCATGGCATTGAAGCCCTGCACCTGCTGGTCGCGCCAGTCGATATAAAACACCGAGGCATCAAGGCTCAGGCGTCCAGCAATATCCTCCGCCTTCAGTCCTGCCTCATAGCTGATGAGCTTTTCGGCACCATAGGCACCCTCGTCACCCGAGCCGACGAATCCGGCATTAAAGCCGCCGGACTTGTAGCCAGTGGCGACGCCGGCATAGAGATTGACATCATCGGTGACGGCAAACTGAAGACCGGCGCGCGGCGTCGCATAGACCTTGGAGAGGCTGTCGGAATAGCCATGGGCGAAAGCACCGGTGAGACCGAGCATTGTTGCCGTGGCATTTGCGCTAAAGTCATAGTCGAAGCGTTTCCGATCGTAGCCGACGCGCAGGCCGCCATAAAGCTTCCAGCGGTCGCTCAACGCATATGTGCCGTCGGCAAAGGCCGAAACCGAACTTGTATCGGTCTCTCCGCGGCTGTAGAGCGTCGCTTCGCCACCGGTAAAGCTGCTGTTCGCACCATATTCACGCGTGGCCGAGGAGTATTCGCCATATAGCCCGGCGACCCAGTCGAGGCGCTCATTGCCTTCTGAAACATAGCGCAGTTCCTGCGAAAACTGCCGATAGGTGCCTTCATAGGGATTTTCCGAGCGATAGCGAAAGCCCGGGAAGCCATAGGACTGGAACAAGGCATCGTAAGCGGCAAAATAGCCGACCGGGAAACCGTTGCCCGCCACTTCGACCTTGCTCGTCTGGAACCCTGTTTGCGACACGATCTTGTCGCCATTGTCGAGATGATAGGTGAACTGCCCGGAGACTGTTGCCAGATTGCTTTTGATGCGGCTGGGATCATCGATGGCGACGCTGTTGCTGCCCGCCAGGAAATCGGCCTCCGGCATGCCGAACATCTCGGCATCAAGAGTCTGGCGTTCCATCTCCACGCTTCCTATGAATTCCAGACTATCCGTGACATCGCCGGCGATGCTCAGGCGGCCATGAAGATCCTTGCCATCGCCGAGATCGTCGCCAGTGACGGTAGAGGTCGTGAAGCCCCCGGTCTTTGTAACGGACAGCGCTCCGCGCGCCGCCCAGCCACCATCGCCGATGGGCGTATTGAAGATACCGGTGGAGGTAACGGTACCGCGTGAACCATAATCGACGCCGATCTCGCCGCCCATCTTTTCCGGATCGGGACGATTGGAGATAATGTTGACCGACCCGGCAATGTTGTTGCGCCCATAAAGCGTGCCCTGCGGACCGCGCATCACCTCCACACGGTCGACATCGAGCAGCGTGCCGCTATGGGCCTGCGTGGAGCCGATACCTACGCCATCGACGTAAAGCCCCACCGCCGAATCGCTCTCGATCAGCGCCGAGCCGACGCCGCGAATGGCCGTGAAGGAGGTGTAGAGCTTTGCGGTCACAGCTCCGGTTACGGCATTCGGCGTCTCCGCAATTGCCTCTTCCCGCCGGCTGGTTTTCATGAGCCTCAGGTCCTCACCCCTTTCCACGGAAAGGCCCGCCGGCACATCCTTGCTTTCCGTTTCCCGCTTCTGCGCCGTCACCCAGATCGTCTCCAGCACGGTTTCGCCAGCATCCTGCGCGAATACCGTGATCGGCAGGCTGACGCCCGCGAGAAGAGCGGCAAGGTGAAGTCCTAGTCTCATGTCATGTCCCCAGTCTGCGAATGGCGCGGATTATCGGGGAGAGAGACAGGCGCGTCGACGGTCAAGACTTATGCGTTTCGACAAAAACCTTATGATTTCTATCTACTTTAAAAAGATTCAATTTTTCAATCTGCTAGGCGGATAGCCAAAGTGCTTCGCAAAGGCTGCGGTGAAGTTTCCGGGGTGCTCGTAGCCTGCCTTGTAAGCGGCTTCGGCAATCGTCAAGCGGTCACGGAGGATCGCGTTGCGGCCAATCAGCATGCGCCTTTCGAAAAGATAATCGCGGGCAGTGATGCCGAAGGCCCGCTGAAAATCCCGCTTGAGGCCGCTCTGGCTCAGGCCAAAACATGAGGCGAGTTCGGCCAGCGAGTTCACCGCCACAGGATCGGCGTCGATATGCCGCCGCACCTCGGTCATGCGCTCCAGCCCCTTGCCACCGAGCCTATCGGTAGGAGCCGGGCTCTTGGTGGCCTGAAAATGCTCGGCGAGAATGCACAGCATGTTGAGCGCGCAGGCATCCAGATGCTCGTTGACGAAAGCGCCAGACACCGGCGGTCGAAGCGCCGACCATGCAATCTGCCGCAGGCGGGCATCCAGCTTCAGGCGGCGCACCATCAGCGGCTGGCTCATGGCTTGCGCCATCTTCTGAAACGAAGCATCGCCAGCCATGCGCTCGCTATTGTCATCGACCCAATGGGGCGTCAGCAGCAACTCCACCACGCGCACAGGTTGATCGGCGTGGATCGTCATACTTGTGGGTACGCTTTCACCTGTTGAGGTGACCCAGACCTCGTCCGGGCAGAAACCACCCTCAAGGGCCTCCATATTGTTGATCGCAAAACCTTCGAGAACCACCGAAAGGCAAATCGCCGGGAACGTACGGCTTTCATATCGAATCGGCGCATCGAGCTGCAGGTCCATAATGCCCATCGACATGCCGGGTTTGACCTGACGCCAACGCCGCGCCTCGTCGGCAAGTCTGGCGGAAACCCCGTCTTCGGCTTTGTCGGTCTCCATGCACTCGTCCCCTGACACGGTCAGCAATTCATAGATCGCCGCACATCCGATAAGTTGATCATGTCAATCATCTTTATCGTTTTGTCAAACGATGTGCAAAACGGCAATCCCGCACTTCAGGAAAGCTGACGGCCCAGACGGCGAATGCCTTGGCAACGGAATTCGTTGAAGTCTTAAGTTCGGAGCTATATCCAATCTTCCCCGGCAAGAGTGATCCCCAATGTAGTCCAATCCGGTCGCGGGTGGTTCGCCTTGAAGGGATTTGAACCATCTACACGCGCATTGGTCCGTTAAGCATTTCAAAATCCCACCGCTTCATGCAAGCGGAACTTGGGCTGTAGGGTCACCCCCAGCTGTCTCCCCAGTAACCAGCGGTACAAACGCATAGCTCTATATAGGCATACCGGAGGAATGTGCAGACAGACGACCGAGACCTCAGCACCTGCCCTAAGCACAGATGTCGCATTGTCCTCGATTGGAAGTGGCGCTATGGTTTGCCAATTGAGGGGACGTGATGAAGCGAAGCGGGGAACAGGCGGGAGTTTTGACGCGCATTGTGTGCGCGCTTGCTCTGTTGTTTGTCGGGCTTTCCCACAAACCGCCTGAGTTGTCTGCTCCTACACTGACACCGGCAGAAATCGCCGCCTACACTCTGCCGGATGGAACTTTGCCGGTGCTGTGCTTGCCGTCTGAAGACGGAGCCAGCAAAAAACATAGCCATGATTTTGGTAACGGTTGCGAAGCCTGCCGGCTCGCCTCCGCGATCCTGCTGCCTGAACCAACGGCGGTTGGCGGCGTAACGGTTTCCCGCGAGGCGGATCGCTACCTCCCGGTGCGTGACGAAGCTTTCTATCGGCAGCTTTTCCCCCCCAACACCTCACCACGCGCGCCTCCGTTTGGCCTGATTGCCTGAACCGCGTCCGCTTTTCGAGCGGCCGTCTTCAACAATCTGTGCCTATGAACGGGGCGGGACCGCGCTGTTCCGGCACATGGCTGGAATTCGCGCATGTTGAACTCGCTTTCGAGGGATGACGACGTTTCATCCCTGCACGCCCTCAAACCGTGTCCCGATGCCCCATGGACGCATCAGCGCAGCATCTCCGCAAGGACCGGGATTCCGCTGGCGCGTTCCGGCGCCCCGCTCACCTTCCGCCTTCGGCAGGGATGCGTGGCACTCTTTCGGGAACTGAGCGACAACCGTCGGCAGATCCTGGATGTCTTCGGCCCCGGATGGGTCGTCAGTGGCGAGTGTGTCGACCTTGGCAAATGCCGCGCGATTGCCGTCTGCCCGGTGAGGATCGAGTTCATCGATCCATTTCAAAACCGCAAGGCGATCACCGATGCCACCAGACGCATGCTTATCCGCGCGCAGGCGCACTGCCTGCTGCTGGGCCGCAAGACGGCGACTGAGCGGGTTGCCTCGGCGCTACTTGATCTGGCCGACCAGTTCTCCCGCCAGGGCCATGGCGGGCGCAGCAGCTTCCTGCTCTATCTCTCCAGAAGCGAACTGGCCGACTGGCTTGGCCTGACCCACGAAACGGTCAGCCGCTGCCTCAGCCGCTTCAAACGCGAGCGCCTGATCGCGTTTACCCAGCCCGAACTGATCACCATTCGCGACCGCCAAGCGCTTCGGGCGCTCGCGGCCGGCGCAATACCTGCAACTTGATCACCGACATTTCCGACACTCTGTTCTTTGGGGGGACAACCATGACACTCGCGACGGATCAATCGTCATCCATACCGGATCAAAGCTTTGCCAGGAACTTCTACAACACGGCCTGGCGCTGGCATTTCTATGCCGGCCTCTATGTGGCGCCATTTCTGATCATGCTGGCGGTGACCGGACTTATGATGCTGTGGTCATCAGTCCTGGTGGGCCGTGATGGAGAAAAGCTCTATTCCGTTCAGCCCAGTGCAGAGACCGTGGCGGTCTCGCAACAGGCCGCCTCCGCGCTGTCTGCGGTCCCAAATGGGACATTGGTTCAATACATCGCGCCGCGGACCGCAACCGAGCCCGCTGTATTCCGCGTCAAGGCAGGGGATGCCGCAACCATGGTTGCCGTTGACCCTTCCAATGCGGCGGTTCTCGGGAGCTGGGAGCGCCGTAACGCCCTCTATGACCTCGCCGACACCATTCACGGAACACTGCTCATCGGCACAGTCGGCGATCGCCTGATCGAGATTGCCGCAGGCTTTGCGGTGATGCTGATCGTGACTGGCATCTACATGTGGTGGCCCCGCGACGGGCGCAGCCTCGCTTCCTCGCTGGTGCCGACGATCAGCGGCAAGAGCCGTCAAGTCTGGAAGTCGCTGCACCAGACGATCGGTGTCTATGCGTCGATCATCCTGCTTGCCTTCCTGCTCTCCGGCCTGACCTGGGCCGGCATCTGGGGCGAGAAGATGACACAGGCCTGGAGCACCTTCCCGGCCGCCAAGTGGGACAATGTGCCTCTCTCGGACGCCACCCATGCCAGCATGAATCATGACGGCGTGAAGAATGTGCCCTGGACGCTGGAGCAGACGCCGATGCCTGCCTCCGGCTCGAATGCGGGCATTCAGGGTGTTGCCGCAGACGAACCGGTTGACGTCGATACGATTGTTGCACTGGCACGAGCACTTGGTTTCGACGGGCGGTTTCAGCTTTCGTTTCCGGGCGGCGAGGCGGGCGTCTGGACTATTGCCCGCGACACGATGAGCAATGACAGCGCCGATCCGATGTCGGATCGCACCGTGCATATCGACCGCTATACCGGCAAGATACTCGCCGACGTCAAATTCGCCGATTACGGCGTGACCGGCAAGGCAATGGCCGTCGGCATCGCTTTCCATGAAGGCGATATGGGCCTCTGGAATATTGCCCTCAACACCCTTTTCTGTCTGTCGGTTATTTTCATGTCGGTCAGCGGCATCGCCATGTGGTGGAAGCGCAGGCCAATCGGCGCCGGGCGGCTCGTTGCCCCCGTCACCGCCGACAAGATGCCGCTCTGGAAGACCGGCGCGATCATCATGCTCGCCCTCTCGCTGCTCTTTCCGTTGAGCGGCGCTGTCCTGATCGCGGTGATCCTTCTGGATCTCTTCGTCTTCCGGCACGTCAAGCCGCTGAAACGGGCCTTCAGCTAATCCTTTCAACCTCTCCAACCGACGGCAACGGCATCCCGTTGCCGTCCACAACTCCAAGGCAATATCGTGATAAAAAAACTATTCATCTCCACCCTGGCCGCCGTTCTGACGCTGGCGGCATCCGCCTTCGCCGACATCACCGTGACCGATGTCAAGGGCAGGACGGTTACCGTTCCAAAGGTCCCGGAACGGGTCGTCCTCGGCTTCTATTACGAGGACTATCTCGCTATCGTCGGCCCTGGCGCACTCGACAAGGTGGTGGCGCTCTCGCTTTCGACGTGGAAGGACTGGAGACCAAACCAGTTTGCGCTCTATGAGAAGGCTCTTCCCAAACTTTCCTCGATCCCGGATGTCGGCAACACCGAAGACAACACCTTTTCCACCGAGAAGGTGATCGCTGCCAAGCCTGATCTGCTGATCCTGGCCGCCTGGTCCTATGATGCGCTTGGCGAAGGCATCAAGCAGATCGAGGCCGCGGGCATCCCGATCGTCGTCCTCGACTATAATGCCCAGACGGTCGAAAAGCATGTCGCCTCCACGCTTGCACTCGGCAAGCTGATGGGCACCGAAGACCGTGCGAAGGCGCTGGCGAAGAACTATCAGGATGCAATCATCGACATCGATACGCGCATCAAGGCGGCGGGACCGACAGCCAAGAAGGTCTATGTCGAACTTGCCCAGAAGGGGCCGGCGGAAGTCGGCAACTCCTATGGCAACAGCATGTGGGGCGCCCTGATCGGCAGCCTTGGCGGCGCCAACATTGCCAAGGGCCAGATCGGCAACTGGGGACCGCTCAGCCCCGAATATGTGCTTGCCCAGAAACCCGACCTGATTTTTCTCGCAGGGTCGGAATGGCTGAACAAGCCGCAATCGGTCGCCGTCGGTTTCGGCGCAGATCCGGCCGTGACGCGTGAGCGCATGAAGGCCTATATGCAGCGTCCGGGCTGGTCGGAACTTCCGGCTGTCAAGAATGGCGACGTATTCGCCATCTATCACGGTGGAGCACGCACGCTGTCCGACTATGTCTATGCGCAGTTCATCGCCAAACAACTCTATCCTGCCGCCTTCAAGGACGTCGATCCGGCCAAAAACATCGCGGACTACTATGCAAAGTGGCTGCCGATCAAGGCTGACGGCGTCTTCGTCCTCCCCTACAAGGCCGAGGCGCAATGATCTCCCAGACTCGGGATTTGGAGATGATGCACGGCGGCTACCGCCGTGCATCTATCCGTCGCGCCTTGGCTCTCCTGTCATCCCTGGGCGTGCTCATTCTGCTGATGGTTCTCGATCTCACGACCGGGCCATCCGGCATGCCACTTAAGGATGTTTGGAATGGACTGCTCGATGGCCCGTCCGGCTCGGACCGGATGGTGGCGACGATCCTGTGGCAATTGCGCATGCCGCAGACCCTGATGGGAGCCCTTGTGGGCGCCTGCCTCGGGCTTGCGGGCCTGCAAATGCAGACGATCCTCAACAATCCGCTGGCAAGCCCCTTTACGCTGGGCTTTTCCGCCGCCGCTGGCTTTGGCGCAGCACTCGCCATCATGTTCGGGTCGCTTGTCCCCCTGCCCGCCTATCTCACCATTCCCATCAGCGCCTTCGCCATGACGCTGGTCGCCTGTGGGCTCATCTATGTGATTGCCCGCCTTCGGGGTGCGACGCCCGAGATCCTTGTGCTCGGCGGCATTGCCGTTCTGTTCTTTTTCCAATCCATGCAATCGCTGCTGCAGTTTCTTGCCTCTCCCGAAGTTCTCCAGCAAATCGTGTTCTGGCTATTCGGCAGCTTGCTGAAATCCACCTGGACCAGCGTCACGGTCACGCTGGTAATCGCACTCGCCTGCCTTCCCTTCATCGCGCGCCGCACGTGGGCGCTCACCACGCTCCGGCTAGGGGACGCAAATGCCAGGAGCCTTGGTCTTTCGGTGGAGAAACTTCGACGGGAAACCTTCCTGATCGTCGCACTTCTGACGGCGGGAGCCGTGTCTTTCGTCGGGACCATCGGCTTTATCGGGCTTATCGCACCTCATGTGGCCCGCAGCCTTGTCGGTGAGGACCATCGTTTCTCTCTTCCGCTTGCCGCCATGGCGGGCGCCATTATCCTGATCGCTGCCTCCGTGTTCGGGAAGCTGATTTCACCAGGCGCCGTCATTCCTGTCGGCATCATCACCGCCGTCGCCGGAGTTCCCATGCTGTTTGCGGTGATCATCCGCCGCGGCAAGCGAGGTGTCGCATGACCGGGCGTCTCGTCCTCCGCGACATGAGCGTCGTCGCCGGAAAGAAACGCATCTTGTCCGATGTGACCGTGTCACTGCCATCGAGCCAGATCGTCGCACTGATCGGCCCTAACGGCGCCGGGAAGTCGACGCTTCTCAGCGCCATCTCGGGTATCGTTCCATCCAACGGAAGCGCGCTCTGGAATGGTCAAGTCGTTGGCGTTCGTGATCTCGGCTATATGCCGCAGCACTGCCAGGTCACCGCGGATCTGACGGTGCTCGAAGTGATCCTTCTGGGGCGTCACGAACAACTGGGCTGGCGTGTCGAGCAGGATATCGTTGAGGCGAGTGCGCGCATTCTTTCCCATTTCGGCATTGCCGATCTGGCGCAGCGAAAGGTTTCGACCCTATCAGGCGGGCAGCAGCAACTGGCGCTACTGGCGCAACGATTGTTGCGGGAACCAACACTTCTTCTGCTGGACGAGGCAACCAGTGCGCTGGACATGCGCCATCAGGTCCACGTGCTGCAGGTTCTGAAAGACTATGTCGCCAGAACTCAGGCGCTGGTTCTCATTGCCATTCACGATCTGAACTTCGCGGCAAGGCACTGCGATTCCGTGATGCTGCTAGCGGATGGAAAGCTCAGAGGCCACGGCCGTTTCGCCGATATCGTCACGCCAGACGCCTTGCGAGCCTATTACGGCATTGAGGCAGAGTTTCTCACAACGCAATCGGGGGTGACCGTCATCGTCCCCACGGCGTCTCACCACACAACAAAACGTCATTCTCAAGAGGAGGAAACGATATGAAGCATCTGACGGCAAAACTATTGGCGATCGCGGTTGCCGCCATTGCTGCCGTGTCTCCCGCTCTCGCCCATGGCTTCAAGGTCGGCGATATTGAAATCGGCCACCCCTATGCCCGCGCCATGCTTCCGGGAGCCAAGGTCGGGGGCGGTTATCTCACACTCACCAACGAAGGTGCTGCCGATGATCGACTGGTCAGCGCCTCGTCAGACCGTGCCGGATCCGTCCAACTGCACGAGATGAAGATCGACGGCGGCATTATGGTGATGCGTGAGCTCCAAGGGGGTATAGCGGTCCCGAAAGGCGCGACCGTCGAACTGAAACCCGGCAGCTACCATGTGATGTTCATGAATGTCGCTCAGCCCTTCAAAGAAGGCGAGACCATCAAGGCGACCCTGACATTCGAAAAGGCCGGATCGGTCAATGTGGAGTTTGCGGTCGGCCCGGCGGCTGGTGGAGCGCCGGAAATGAAGCACGGTGATCACGCCAACCATGGAGATCACGCTGCGATGCCGACGGCGCCGCAATCCGCAGATCCCCAAGAGGCTATCCCTGCGAAGATGAGGGCGATTTTTGAAACGGCCGACAAGCCATTGACCGTATCACCTGTCGTCGTCCAAGGCGACTGGGCGATTGCCGGCTGGACGCAGGAAGGCCGTGGCGGTCGTGCGCTTCTAAAGAAGAAGAGCGATGGCTGGAGCATTCATCTGTGCAGTGGCGATGGGCTTAAGCAGGCCGATGCCCTGAAAACGATGGGGCTTTCCTCTGCCGATGCGACGGCTCTGGCAAGCAAGCTCGCGGAGGCGGAAGCCAATGTCGATGCGAAGACGCTGGCGCTGTTTGCAAGCTTCGAGGGGACCGTGATGGTCGAGGGCGCCGACACTCACGGCGGCCACGACGCGCATAGCGCCCACAAGGATCACGGCAATTAGCATCCAAAGTCGAGTTTGAGGTCGATCAGGCGAACGGAGACCAAACCATAGCTTCGTTCGCGCTTTTGTCCAATCCGCACTGATCAGTGAACAATCTGGCTGAGGAAGCTTCTTGTCCGCTCATGGGTCGGGGCGTCGAAAAAGGCATCGGGTGGACTGCTTTCGACGATGGCGCCCCTATCCATGAACACAACACGGTCCGCCACGCGCCGGGCAAAACCCATCTCGTGGGTGACGACAATCATGGTCATACCGTCCTCGGCCAAAGCAACCATCGTCTCCAGGACCTCCTTCACCATTTCCGGATCGAGCGCGGATGTCGGTTCATCGAAGAGCATGATCTTAGGCGCCATGCACAGGGCGCGTGCGATTGCGACCCGTTGCTGCTGGCCACCGGAAAGCTGACCGGGGAACTTGCGCGCCTGTTCTGGAATGCGAACCCGTTCCAATAGCTGCATACCACGCTCTTCGGCGAGCTTTCTCGGCGTTCCGCGTGACAGAATCTGCGGCAGCGCGCAGTTCTCCAGAACGGTGAGATGTGGAAACAGGTTGAAGTGCTGGAAGACCATCCCGACATCGCGACGGATTGCATCGATGTTCTTGAGGCTGTCGTTCAAGGTCACGCCGTTCACGACGATCTCGCCCTGCTGGTGCTCTTCCAGATGATTGACGCATCGTATGAGCGTCGATTTGCCGGAGCCGGACGGTCCGCATATGACGATGCGCTCGCCCGGCTTGACCGACAGGGTAACATTACGCAGCGCATGATAGGTGCCGTACCACTTGTCGAGATTGCGGATCGCTATGGCAGACTGTTCACGATTGGACGGCTGTTCAGCGGACATCATCGGTAATCCTTTGCTTTGACACGCAGCTCAAGCCAGCGGGCGTAATAAGAGATGGCAACGCAGAGCGCGAAATAGATGAGGCCAACGAAGAGATAGGCTTCCCGATAGGGCGCGGGCCAAGTGGGATCCATGGCAGCCGAGCGGCCAGCGCTCAGCATGTCGAACACACCGACGATCATCACCAGGCTGGTGTTCTTGACCATGACGATCGCCGTATTGGTCAAGGGCGGGATGACCTTCTGAATGGCCTGCGGCATAACGATATGCTGGATGGCCTTCCAATGCGGAATGCCAAGCGCCTTAGCCGCCTCGATCTGACCGGCAGGAATAGCTTGCAACCCGCCGCGAATGACTTCGGCAAGATAGGCCGCCGCAAAGACCGTTAGTGCCGCAAACGTGCGCCCGAGCTTGTCGATCGTCCAGGTAGGCGGCAGGAGCAGAGGAAGCAGGATGGAGGCGACAAACAGCAGCCCGACAAGCGGAAGCCCACGGACCGTCTCGATCAGCCCGACGGACAGGACGCTCGGGATTGGCAGGGACGAACGCCGCCCGAGCGCCAGAAAGACCGCGAAGGGAAAGCCGCATCCGAGGGACAGCAGTGCGAGCAGGAGGGTGACCGGCAGGCCGCCCCATTGCGATGTCGGCACAAAGGACAGGCCTGCGACGCCGCCCCACATCAGGGTCAGCATCATGGCCACGGCCACCTGCCAGGCAATGACCAGCTTTCGCCCCCAGAGCGCCGGCGATAGCGACACGAGAACCATACCGACCATGAGGCCCATCATTATCATCGGGCGCCATTGCGCTTCCGGCGGATAAAGACCGAACAGGATGAAACGCAGCTTGGCGCCGACGAAGGCCCAGCATGCCCCGCCGTCTCGGCAGGCAGCAGGATCCGCCGTTGTCCAGGTGGCGTCCACAAGACCCCATTGAACGGCCGGCATCAGGGCCAGGATCGTCATCAGTGCGCCGGTTGTGAGAGCGGCGCTCAAGATATCGCCAAACAGCATCTTGAGGAGGGGCATCCGCTTGATCGGCGGCGCTTGGCGGGCCGGCAGTATGTCCGTGGCCACATGAGCGTGCGAAATGGAAAGACTTGTCATCGCGTCACCAGTGCCACATGGGCATTGTACCAATTCATGAACATCGACACAGCGATGCTGATTGTGAGGAAGACGGCTAGAAGGATCGAAATACTCTCTATTGCCTGGCCCGTCTGATTGATGACTGTCCCGACCACGAGGCCGAGCTCCGGATATCCGACAGCCAACGCCAGCGTCGTGTTTTTGACCGTCGACAGATACTGGGAGGTCATCGGAGGAACGATGATCCGCAACGCCTGTGGAATGATGATGCGGAACATGACATGCCGCTCGGACAGGCCAAGCGCTCGTCCGGCTTCCCATTGACCGCGCGAGACAGCTTCGATGCCACCGCGGATGACTTCGCTGATGAAGACCGAGGTGTAGAGAACGAGCCCAAGCATAAGGGCAGCAAATTCCGGCGAGAGGCGAAGCCCTCCGATAAAATTGAAGCCCTTCAGTTCCGGAAAGCTAACCGACGGGCGAAGCAGCACGACAGCCGCGACAGCTAGGCCACCGAGCAGAACCCACTTGCTCAACGACCATGCGGATATTGGTGCCAGGCGACGCATGATGACGGCGGCGATGAGCACGGCAAGGCATGCAGCAGCGAAAGGACCGGCCTGAGGTCCAAGCGAGATCGCCGGAACATAAAGACCCCTAAGAGATAGGTAAAAGCCGGGCAGCGGGTTGAAAGCCAGTCTTGGCGCCGGCAGCACGGTCGTCGCCAGCGCATACCAGAAGAGAAGTTGCACGATGAGCGGCATGTTGCGGATGACACCGACAAACAAGGCCGCCATCTTCGACGCCAAAGGATTGTTCGACAGCCGGACGAGAGCGATCACCAGGCCGATAAAGGTGGAGATGATAATCGCGGTTAGCGAGATGACGGCAGTGTTGGTCACGCCTATCACGTAGGCCCAACCGAATGTATCGGAAGGATCATAGGGCAATACACTCTCCGAAATCGGAAAGTTCGCTTGTCGGTTCAGATAGTCGAAACCGACCCGGATTCCCCGGGCGGCCAGATTGGCCGCCGTATTGGACCACAGCCAGAAAAGAAGACCGGCAAAGCCTGCAAACAGCAAGACCTGGATCACATTGTTTCGAATGCGACGATTGTCCCAGAGCGCGAAGAGCATGCCGGCCTCCGTGTGCTTACTGGAATGCCAGCGGGAACATCAGCCCGCCATCGGAATAGAGGCGGTTGGCGCCGCGCTCCAGCTTCAGCGGGCTATCCTTGCCGACATTGCGATCAAACATTTTTCCGTAGTTGCCGAGCTGGGCGATGATGTTGGCGGCAAACTTCTCGTCCAGGCCAAGTGCCGCACCATTTCCGGGTTCGACACCGAGGAAGCGCTTGACGCGGGGATCTTCGGACTTCTGCATCTCAGAGACATTGGCTTGGGTCACACCCAGTTGCTCGCCAGCAATCAAGGCCTGGATCGACCAGTTGACGATATCGAGCCATTGATCATCGCCATGGCGAACGGCAGGCGTCAGCGCATCCATGAACCGGGTGGCCGGAAAGATGATGTAATCGTCGGGATTTTTCGCGGATGTTGCGCGAATGGAGGCAAGTGCGGCCGCATCGGTAATGAGGGCATCGCAGCGTCCGGAGAAGAATGCCTGGCTGACGGCGGAGCTGTTTTCGAAGACGACCGGCTTCAGCCCGAGATTATGTTCCTTCGACACGTCGTTGGCAACCACCTCAGTGGTGGAACCCGTCTGCACACAGACCGACGCGCCGGACATGTCCTCCACCTTCGTCACGCCAAGCGCCTTCGGCATCATGAAACCGGTGAACTCGTAATAGTTCGGCGTCGTGAAGTTCAGACCGTTGGCGTCGCGGCGCAAGGTCCATGTGAACGTGCGCGGCAGGATATCGATTTCCCCGGTCTGCAGGGCCGGCACGCGCTGCTGGCCACTCAGCGGAACGAACTCCACCTTGTCCTTGTCATTGAAGATGGCGACTGCCACGGCCCGGCAGGTCTCCACATCAAGGCCACGCCAATAGCCCTTCTCGTCGGGCGCGCCAAAGCCGACAGTACCCTGGCTTGAGGCGCATTTCAGAAAACCACGCGCCTTGACAGCGTCAAGTGTTGGCCCCGCGAGCGCTGGCGACAGACCAGCAGACAGCATGCTCGTAAGCAGAAAGCCTACTCCAAGAAGTTTCGAACGCATGTCATTCCCCTTTATTGTTGAGTGCGTTTTGAGAGATGTTCAGCTTGCCCGCACCAGTTTGGCATGAGACGTCCGACGGAGGATCTCGGCAAAGAATGCCTCGATGTCGGCCTGGAGGTCGGTCGGGTCTTCAAGCCCGACACTGATGCGCAGCACGAGGTCGTCTTGTTTCCACTCGGTGGCCGTGCGGTTCTGGCGGACTGGCATGGGCGCGATCAGGCTTCGGGTTCCACCCCAGGAAGCGCCGATGGCAATCGTTTTCAGGACGTCGAGTGCGGCGGCGGCGTGAGGCACCGCATCCGATGTCAGGACGACGCTGAATACGCCGCTTGTCCCAAGGAAATCCCGCTTCCAGATCTCGTGCCCCTGCGTACCCGGCAATGCCGGAAACAGGACGCGCTCGACCAGAGGATGGCGCGCGATCCAGTCGATCAGTCTCAGTGCACCATCTGCCGCGTGTTTGAGACGGACACCGAGTGTTTCCATGCCGCGCAACACGAGCGATGCATCATCAGGAGACACGCCGATCCCAAAGCGCCCAAGCGTGGCGCGGATCGGTGTGATGAGGTCCTCCGACCGCACCGTGATCGACCCCATCAACAGGTCGGAGTGACCAGAAACATATTTCGTCAGGGCTTCCGTGACGATATCCGCTCCAAGCGCCAGCGGCTTGTAGTTGAGCGGCGTGGCCCAGGTGTTGTCGCAGCCGACAAGCGCGCCGTGTCGATGGGCAACAGCGGCAATGGCGGGGAGATCCTGGATCTCCATCGTCGTCGAACCCGGGGATTCACACCAGACCAGCTTGGTACGGTCATCGATCTTTGCCGTCAGGTCCTCGATCGAGACGGGATCGTAATAGGCAACCTCGACGCCAAAACGCGCCAGGTCCTGGTTGGCAAAATCACGCATGGGCGGATAGGCGGTATCCGCGATCAGAATCTTGTCGCCGCTCTTCAGGAACGGAAGCGCTGCAATCGCATTCGCCGCCTGCCCCGATGGCACGAGAAATGTGCGAACGCCCTGCTCCAGCGCCGTCAGCTTTGCTTCAAGCGTGCGAGTGGTTGGCGTGCCGTAGAGCCCGTAGGTGTAACCATCATGTCCACGCTGGCCGCGGGTTGCGTAGGCCTCCGCATTTTTGAAGACGATGGTGGATGCCCGGTGCGTGGCGACACCAAGGGCTTCAAACCCGTCCATATTGACGTCCGGCGTCACAACACACTTGGTAAGGTCTTTCATTCCGCTTCATCCTGAGCAATTTCGTGAGCGGATTAAAACATTGGCATATCAATTCCGTCCAATATCAATATCCTGCCACTTTATTCTCTTGGGTTATGAGGTGCCGAATGAACATTCGTCAGGTCGAGGTGTTTCATGCCGTGATGACCAACAGCACAGCCTCGCGGGCCGCCGAGGTGCTGCGCATCTCCCAACCTGCGGTCAGCAAGGCGATCCAGGAACTTGAGCGCGATATCGGGTTTGCCCTGTTTCGGCGCGAACGTGGCCGCATGTTTCCGACCGCCGAGGCGAACATCTTCTTCAAGGAGGTGGAGAGTTCGTTTTCCGGGCTCACTCGACTGAAAAGTGCGGCAGCAAGAATTCGCGATTTCGGATCAGGCGAAATCAAGGTGGCAAGCCTATCGGCGCTGAGCACCAACATCTTGCCCCGCGCTCTGCGTGGCTTTCAGGCGCGCCATCCGAATGTCGCCATCGCGTTTCAGGCGCAATTGTCTTCGACCGTGAAGGATCTGGTGGCCTCAGGGCAGGTCGATGTCGGGCTGGCCGCCGACGAGATCGAAACCGAAGGCGTCGATGTTCGGCCCTTCGCACGCTATCGGGCCGCCATTGCGGTTCCAGCAGGACATCGTCTGGAGCAAGCCACAGAACTGACGCCCGAGGATCTGGATGGGGAAGCCTTCATTGCCCTGTCGCCGGAAGACACGACTCGACGAGCCGCCGAAGCCATCTTTCGAGACCGGTCAACCAAGCTGAAGGTCGTGCTGGAAACGCCGTATTCGACAACCATCTGCGCCATGGTCCAGGCAGGGCTCGGCATCGGCCTCGTCAACCCCATGACGGCCGACCCTTATGTGGGGCGTGGCCTGACGATCATCCCATTCAAACCGGCGATCTACTTTCGCACCCTGCTGGTACTGCCGCCGAACCGCTATCCTTCGCGCATCGTTGCCGACTTTGTCGATGAGGTGATGAAGCTGTCGGTATTTCAGTGATTGGCGCTAGCGCTGCTCATTTTAAGGCTTTGATGCGATCAGGACTATCGTCTTGATATTGATCGTTACAGCAATGACGGCGCAGAGGCTCTCAGTGGGCGTATATCGGCAAAGCTTTGGACCGAACTTGCCTTGATGTTGCGAAGCCGCTGAACCAGAACATCGAGGTCAGCATCGATCGCACGCCAGGGCCAGAAATCCTCTGCTCCAATCGTAATGACGACCTCACCCATGTGCCACTTTTCGTTTTATTTGGACCGGTCCCGGCGTATGCAGGTGGCAAAATAGCGACCAAAGCGATTGATCCACAGTCGAATAGTTTTCCTGCTGACGATGATGTTTTGCTCGGCAGGCAATTCTTCAAGACCGGCTGTACTCAGGGCAAAGCGATGATAGGCCCAGACAGCATATGCGACGATTCTCACGCGGAAAAAGAAGGCCCTTTAAACGGGGGACGACGCTCGGCAATTTCGTAGCGTATCGATACTATCAACCCTGCATCGAGCAACTTGGCAACACCCGTCTCATTGCGAGTTCTCCCGGATGCTTCGACGTGGACCATTTCAAGTTCGTCAAGCGCCATTTACTTTGAGGATCATCAAGCGCCCCTCGCCAAGCGCGAGTAGTTGACAATGGACGTGAAATGTAATGTTATTACATAACAAAAGATATTGCCGATGAATAGGCGACTGAGAGGGGAAGCGGCTTCTACCGGAACCGTTGCCTCCTGTCGATTGACAGGAGGGAGCCATCATGTAGACATCTTTAGGTCAAGGTTCTTCCATCTCTGGTGGAAGCTAAGAGGGAATCCGGTGCGATGCCGGAGCTGTCCCGCAACTGTAAACGGCGAGCCGTCCCCGACAACGTCACTGACCCGAAAGGGTTGGGAAGGCAGGGGAAGGCACAGACCCGTGAGCCAGGAGACCTGCCTGACACGATAGAATTCCGCGGTCGGGGTCTGCCGCCGGAATGGCTCGTCCGTGAACCGCGGGTTCGCGCGCGTCGTCATTTCGTTGCAAGCCTCGCCTATTCACGCGCGAGGCACGCAGTGACGAAACAGATAGAAACAGACGAACGGCGCGCCGTTCTTCTCATCGCGAAATCCGCTTTTGCCGCGGCGCCTCACGCCGACATGGCGCGGCTTGTGGGTGTCATGGCCGAACGCCGGCCTGATGCGGTCGTTCGATACGCCTTCACCGAACAAGGCACTCCGTCTCTGAGGGACGCCCTTCTGGCGCTGGTCGGCGAGGGCTGCAGCCATGTCAGCATCGTCCCGCTTGTCCTGCCAATGGAGCCAAGCTTTCAGATCTGGCTCGAAAAGGTGATCCGGCGGTGGCGAAGCGAGGACGACCGACCGTGGCCGGACATGGCGATTACAACGCAGATTGCAGCCAGTTCCGTCATGGCAGCGCTGCTCGCCGATCTGGTCGCTTCAGCCAAACCCATCGACCCAGCCGTTGATCAGAAACTCCTCGCCGAAGGTTCGCTTGTGCCGGACCAGAAACGCCGGGCTCTGGTCTGCCAGGGCGGCCCCTGCAATGGCGCAGGTGCCGACGCAATCTGGTGCCACCTGCGCAACGAGCAACAGCGCCTGAAGCTGAGGACGACGGGCGACGGCACCATGACGGCAAAATCCACCTGTCTCGGTCCCTGCAATCTCGCGCCTGTCGTCCAGGTTTTTCCCGAAGGCACCTATTACGGCGGCGTCACCGAGGCGGCAATCGACCGCATCATCACCGAGCACCTGCTGGGCGGAACGGTTGTGGAGGATTTCGCCTATCACCCGACCGGGCGCAAGCAGCGGCTGCGGCCGCCGCAGATACCAAGCTTCCCGAACCCTTAATCAATGAGACGAGAGGTCATTATGTCCATTCCGTTCCGCCCGCGGCTCAGCGGTGCGCTGATCGCCACCTCAGCCCTTGTGGCCGTCGCATGGCCCGTAGCAGCGACTGAGCCTTTGCGCGTCGGCGCAACCTTCATCACCAGCGGCGTCGACCCGGCCAAGGGGTCAAATGGCTGGGCGCTCACCAGCCACGGGGTTGGCGAAAACTTGTTCACCGTCGACAGGCAAGGCAAGCTTGTGCCGGAACTCGCCGAAAAGGCCGAACGGACGGGCGAGCTCACCTGGACGATCACCTTGAAGGCGGGGCGCCGCTTTTCCGATGGCTCACCCGTTACCGCCGCCGCCTTGGCCGCCGGCTTCGAGCGCACCTTTGCCAACAACAAGGCGGCCTTGGCAACCGGTGGGAAACTGTCCTTCGCAGCCGCTGACGACCTCACCCTCAAGGTGTCGACGGAAAGGCCGGTTCCTCTCATCGAGGCCCTGTTCGCGGAATGGCCTCTGATTGCCTACAAACCGTCAGCTGAGGGCGGCCAGGCAATCTTTACCGGTCCCTATGAAATCGCGGATTTCAAGGCGGATGCCGCACTCCAATTGAAGCCGAACACGCATTTCGAAGGAGCGTCGAAACGCGCATCCGTCACCCTGAAGCGGTTTGGCGATGCACAAGCCATGGCGCTGGCGTTTCAATCGGGTGAACTGGATCTCGCTTTCGGACTCCCCTCCGAAATTGCCACGCGGCTGAAGGGCGATCCGGCGCTGACGGTCAAATCCTTCGCGGTCGGGTACCAGTATTTTGCCTTTTTGAACACGACAAGGCCGGTGGTTCAGGACAAATCCGTCCGCCAGGCCATAGACCTCGCAGTCGACCGCAAGGAACTGGCAGCCGCCATCAATGGCGGAACACCCGCGACCGGCGCCTATGCCCCATATTTCCCGTTTGCCGGCAGCCAAGCCCGGCCGACAGATCCTGCCAAAGCTGCCGCGATCCTGGATGCTGCGGGCTGGACAAAGGGCGCCGACGGCATTCGTGCCAAGGACGGCAAGGCTTTGAAGCTTCTCGCGATCACCTATCCGCAACGGCCGGATTTGGTCACCATGCTGCCGGTGGTCAAGGCACAGCTGGCCCGGATCGGCATCGGGCTCGACACCCAGATCGTGGACAATATCTCAGAGGCGGCGGCCAGCGGCAATTTCGACATCGCGCTATGGGCCCAGCACACCGCCCCCAGCGGCGATCCGGCCTTCTTCCTGAACTCGATGCTGCGAAGCGGCGCCTCGCTCAACTATACCAAATATGCATCACCGGATTTCGACGCCATCATCGACCGCTTCGCAACCACCGGTGACCCCGCAGAACGCATCCAGATCGCACTGGACGCCCAAGCGAAGCTGTTTGACGATGTGCCCGTGTCGTTTCTCGTGTCGCCGGTCTGGTATGTCGGCGTCTCCGAGAGACTGCAGGGTTACGAGCCCTGGGGATCGGACTATCACGTCCTGCGCGCCGACATCGGCGAGAGCAAGTAACCCATGAAAAGGCTGGCATCATGGGGATTGCAGACAGCGCTCGGCCTGCTGGTCGTGTCTTTCGCAGCCTTTACAATCATCACGCTGATGCCGGCCGACCCAGTCGAGATTGCCATTCGCACCTGGAACCTGCCCGCAACCGACGAGACGGTGGCCGCCCTGCGCCAGGATTGGGGTCTCGACCGACCTCTGATATCCCGCTATCTCCGATGGGGCTGGGACTTTTTGCACGGCGACTGGGGACGATCCTTCCGCACGGGGGAACCCGTGCTCACCGAGTTCCTCCACCGTTTGCCCCTGTCGCTCAGCATCGGCATTGCCGGGCTCTGCCTTGCCCTGATGCTTGCGCTGCCGCTCGGATTTGCGGCAGCCGTCAAGCCTGGAGGCTTAGCGGATCGGTTCAGCCGGTTGCTGTCGGTGTTCACCCAATCAACACCCGTCTTCGCTACCGGGCTGGTGCTGATCTGGGTTTTCGGCGTGCAACTGCGGTGGATCCGACCGTTCGCCAATGACGGTGCGTCGCTGGTGCTGGCCATCACGCTCGTGGCCCTGCATTCCACTGCAGTTCTGACCCGCGTTTACCGCCAAAGCCTGCAGGAGGCCGCAACGCAACCCTGGTTCGCCACTGCGCGTGCCAAAGGTTTGTCCGAAACACAGGCACTGTGGCGTCATGCCCATCCGAGCGCATTTTATGCGGTCCTTGCCGCCGTGCATTCCGAAGCCGGTTGGGTGATCGGCAGCGCCGCCGCCATGGAAATCCTGTTTGGCCTTCCTGGGATCAGCCAGTTCCTGGTTCAGAGCATCTCGATGCGGGACCAGATGGTGTTGCAGTCTTATGTCATGGTCGTCGCATTTTGGATGGTGAGCGTCGATCTCCTGGCACGGCTGATAATGTTGCGGCTGGAGCCGCGCCTGACATGAAGCGCATGCCACTTCCTCTCCTCCTGCTTGCCCTTCTGTTCGCCGGTGGCCTCTGGCAACCGCATAATCCGGACGCGGTCGATATCGTCAGTCGCCACATAGGGCCAACCTTCACGCACCCCCTCGGAACCGATCATCTGGGCCGCGACCTCCTGTCCCGGCTGCTGGCTGGCGGATTTCGAACGGGGATCGTTATCCTCGCTGTCGGGGTGATCGGGCTGGTGGGTGGCTCTCTGCTTGGAACCCTCGCCGCCCTTCTCGGCGGCTGGCGAGAGGTCGCAATCTTAAAGGCCAGCCAGATGTTCATCATGGTGCCGACTTTGATCGTGGCCTTGACGGCCGCGGCTGTTTTCGGACTGTCCCCCTTGAGCGCCGGCGTGGCCTTGGGCCTTGCGGCCATCGGACCGCTGACGGTGTTCACCCATGCCTTGACGCGTCGTGTCTTGTCACAACCCTTCATGCTGGGGGCCGAGGCGCTCGGCGTGCGCTCCAGCGGCAAGCTGTTTCGTCATCTGTTGCCAAACACGCTGCCATCGATACTGACCTATGTCGGCAACCAGTCTGGCTCCGCAGCTATTGCATACGCCTCACTCGCCTTCATCGGTCTTGGCGCTGATCCTTCGCTACCCGATTGGGGCGGGATGCTCTTTGAATACCGCATGTTCGTTTTTGACGATCCGATGCTGGTTTTATGGCCAACGCTGGCGCTCGCCGGCACTGTCTTTCTTTTCAATCGAGCCTGCGACCGATGAGACCTGCGACTGCGTGGAAGATCGCTCTGGTCGACTTGGCGGATACGCTTGATCTTCATTCGCAGCGCTGGCCGTACTCTTGGATTACCGCCGGAAAGTCTTTGGCAATATCAGCCAGCGTCACCCCGGCAAACCGGGTGAGCAGCAGTTGCTCGGCTTCTGCGAATACATCTTTCAACGTGGCATTCACCGCCTGCTCAATCAGGCAACCTGGCATGTCATAGGCCGGGCCGACGGCAAAGACGGACGGTTCCCCCACAGCGCGGTAGATATCGAGTAATGTCAGATCATCCAGTGGTTTTGCCAGCGTCCAGCCGCCGCCATGGCCCTTTTCGGAGCGGACAAACCCCTGTTCACGCAAGCCTGCCATGGTGCGGCGCATGACGACCGGGTTTGCATTCAGCATGGCAGCGATCATGTCCGACGTCATGGGTCCGTCATGATGACCCATATGGATCATCACATGCAGCATTCTGGATAGCCGGCTGTCGTGCCGCATTCGATCATCTCCGTTCAGCGTCAAGGCCAAGCCATAGGTTCATTATTTGCGTGATACCATGCAAGCCGCCTCATGTCACATTTGAGGTGTCATGAGCATTGACTCCTTTTCATCTCGCAACTTATGTTGTGTCGAGATTTAGAGGAGCATATCATGGCCGATCCCATTTACGACGTCATCATCATCGGCGGCAGCTATGCCGGCCTATCCGCCGCCCTCCAGCTCGCCCGGGCCCGCCGCTCGGTCCTGATCATTGATGAGGGCCAGCGTCGCAATCGTTTTGCCAGCCATTCCCACGGTTTCCTGACGCAGGATGGGGTGGATCCCGCCCGCATCGCGGCGGATGCGCGGGCCCAGGGAATGCAATACGAGACGGTCGGATGGCTGTCCGGTCGGGCGGAGCGTGCAGCGCGAATCGAAATGAACGACACATCAGGCGCGGGTTTCGAAGTCTTTGCCAATGGCCAGCGGCACATCTCCCGCCGGCTGCTCCTGGCGACCGGCGTGAAGGATATTCTGCCGGCCATTCCAGGCCTTGCGGAACGCTGGGGCAAGTCTGTCTTCCACTGCCCCTATTGCCATGGTTACGAATTGAACCAGGGCCAAATCGGTGTCATCGCCGGATCGGAACTCTCGATGCATCACGCCCTGATGCTGCCCGACTGGGGAACGACGACGCTGCTGCTCAACAACGCCTTCGAACCGACTGCCGAACAGCTTCAAAGCCTTGCCATGCGGGGCGTCATCATCGAGCGCAGCCCCGTCGAAGCCATCACCGCCCATGCCGACATCAGGCTTGCCGATGGACGCACCTTGTCCTTTGCTGGCCTGTTTGCGCTGGCACTCTTCCAGATGAGCAATCCCATACCTTTGGAGCTTGGACTGGAATTCGAAGAAGGACCCATCGGATCGCCGATTAGGACGGACCCGATGAAGGAAACCAGCATGCCGGGCGTCTTCGCCTGTGGTGATGCCGCAAGGCCGATGGCATCCGTTGCTCTCGCGGTTGGCGATGGAAACCTTGCCGGCGCCGGACTGCACCGCTCGCTGTTGTTCGGCAAGGTCTAGACAAAACTTCGTCTATTGCATTCCCGATCCTGACCGACTTGTTCCAAGTCGCCCTTTGCTCTTGAGAGGGATACGAACCGCCGGCCCGTTGGTCGAAGGATAAAGCGCTAGATATCCGAAACCATTCAGCTGCTTAAGACACCTGCTCCGCGGCCCTCTGTAGCAAACCAGCCCGACTTGAGATGACCTTACGAATTGCACTCAGGATGGGGTGCCTGATCCCCTCGTCGGCCAGCTCTGCAACAAGGGCATCGGCCTCGCTTAAAATCCTTTCCGCCATCTGGGCAAGATCGCGCACAAGGATTTGCTGGGAAGATTTAGTGTCGGGCACCAATGCCTTCCAATGCTTCAGCTGGATGGTGTCGGGCACATCGCGGCCGCCAATCTTCATGGCGAGCCTCTTTGACAAGCGGGGATAAACGGCCGTGCAAACGACATCGTAGATCGGTGCCAGATCCGGTGTATCGGAGCGGTAAAGCAGGGCGTAGTTCTTGCCGTGGGCGTCGGCGTTGCCGACAAGATAATGGAAAATCAGCATGCGGATGAATTGCAACCGATCCGCGACAGGTCTAGCGCAGGCCTGGTCGATCAGCCCGAGAGCATGCTCTGTCCCCGGTCCGCCCTCGGCCTCATACTTCAGCTCCGGCGGGACGCTAAGGGCCTGACAAAAGTCTTCCTGGTGCAGGCGCTCAATGGTGCCGTCTGCAGCTTTCGTCCGATCATAACGCTCAACCAGAAGAAAGGCAGTAGCCCCGGCTGGGCGTATCTCGACACGGGGTACCGGCAGCTTGAGACGGGCAGCCAGCCGCATACAAAAATACTCGTTCTCCACCGTGCCTTCCAACGCCTGGATGACTGGTTTCAAGATATGGGTCGTTGGTCTGCCGTCTTTCGCCAGCGCAATGGAATCTCCATCGACAATGACCGCCAGTTTATCCTGTGCGCCTGCGAGCGATAGGCGAATGCCCTCGTCTCCACCAAGCAGAGGCCGGGTCCGTAGCCTGCTGAGAACTTCGCCCAGACGTTCCGAAGTGAGAATTTCGGCTTGGGACTGGCCGGGAGATTCGGGCGCCGTGCCTGTGGGATAAAGTGACAAGGCACCTGCGCATTCGCCCCCGATAATTTCGAGTAGCCCGAAGGCGTTACCTGACGAAAGGCCGAGCGCGCCAGCCAAGCGTTGCCGCGCGCCTTCGTCCGGCAAAAGCCCCGAGAAAAACGGACGCACCACCTGATCACCAAATGGCTTTTCTTGGAGGGGCATCGAGAACGAGATCGCCCGCGGCCGCTGGTCCAGGAGATACGCGCTATCATAGGCAAAAGTCAGCAAGCCGTCGTCAAGTCGGCTGAGTACGCCCGCCTTGGTGTCGCGAAAATAGACCTCCAATGCGCGGGTCATGGTCGCGGACCCTGTCGACGACCGACCGAAACAATAAGACCAAGGCCGGCCAAGACTTGCAGTGCAAGGCCAATTTGGCAGCTCTCTTTGCCAGCCTCGAGTTCACGCAGAAAACGTACGCCCACACCGATCACCCCGGCGAGTTGCTCCTGGGTTAACCCTTGCTGTTTGCGCTCCTGACGGATCAGCATGCCGAGGCTTTTCGTATCTTTGATCTTTTCCATAATCACCCCTATCGGGATGACTATATCACCAGGCGGCATGAAGGGAAGCCAAACGAACCGATCGGGATGATTTCAGGTTTATTGGGGCCAACCGACCAAAATAGACCCGATCGGGATGAAACTACAGCGCAAGACTTAACCCAGCGCTCACTGCTTGAAGCAGTTCTCACGGTGCCATCTCAGGAACTGGGGATGCGGCCGCTCGAAGACCCGGCCAGGCACGATCGCCTTCCCGGTCTTGTTGAGGAGTCCTTGGATGCTGTCAGGATCATTCGCGTGACGCGATATCAGGATATCAAGATCGTCCGAAAGGCCAATCAGCCCGCGGTCAAACATCCAGTGTGCGGTACCCGAAAGCGCAATTCCGTTGGAAAGAATATCGGGCCCGCTCGCTTCCACCGGCCGAATATGGGCGGCATCGACCTCCGCCCGGCCACCACCGTTGATGAGCTTCAATCCCGTGATGGCACATCGTTTGTCATAGGCGTGAAGAACGAGCCGGCGAAATAGCCGATTTCGAACGATCCGCGACGAGAGTTGCATAACCCGGTCGCGCTCCTGCTCGAATATGAGCGGCGCTTGAGCTTCATCTGCAAATCCATCGACCGCATGCGTCCCCCTTGGCTCATCCAGCCGAGGCAATTCAGGCTCATGCTCGTCTATGCCAATAGATACGATGCGGTTGAAATCTGCTGCGGAAATCGGACGCACCGCCGCCTGGGCTCTGCCTGAAATACGGCCCTCTTCATTCAGCACACCTCGTTCTATGACACCGTCTGGTCCGCTGAACGGAACGGGATTGATAAAGTCGAGATAGCTGCCGTGTTCAATAAGCGCCAGATACATGCCGGGCGCCTTCGGATCAGCAATTACCCGTTCAACCTTGGCGACAGCAAAATAGCCGCGGGTCGCTGCGACTTTCCGAGGCTCGTAGTAGACGATCCAGTCACCTACACACGCCTGGACACGACCGAGATACTGGCCCGGGAACTGGTATTGTTCAGCCGGGCTGTCGTCGTAAATCGAATCTGACCGGTGAATGAAAACCCCGAATCCCATCTGCAACCTTTAGCATGAGGCTCATGATGCTTCATTTGAAATCTGGGGACTTAAGCCTGACCCCAAGTGCTCGCCGCTGCGGCAATACCATTTGTTAAATGTCCGCTCCTACCCGCCCGCGCTCGGCACTGGTGCCGAGAGAACGGAATAAGAGCATGACAAAACACGATCTTTCAACTCATCACTTTCAACGA
Organism: Rhizobium sp. CSW-27; assembly: GCF_018760785.1. Lineage (GTDB taxonomy): Bacteria > Pseudomonadota > Alphaproteobacteria > Rhizobiales > Rhizobiaceae > Neorhizobium. The sequence goes on along the minus strand of NZ_JAHHZO010000019.1, from coordinate 245 downwards.
AAAATCTCGGATTTCTGCGAGGTGCGGATCGCGCCAATCGCCTCACAGCGAGTTCTGGAAAGCATCCGACCCTATCTCATAGGGCTTGTCGTTCACCGCCGGCCACCACCGATCGTTAGTGAGCGCAACGAATGGCCCACGGCTTTTGTGATTGACGGATAGGTTTCTGGCTTTCGGTCAGAACCTCTGCTTTGCCCGCTTCGGCATAAAGTAGGTTCGGATTTTGACGAGTGCTTCGGCGACGT
>NZ_JAHHZO010000018.1 GCF_018760785.1 Rhizobium sp. CSW-27 | reverse complement strand
CCTCGCCTCCTCGCCTCCTCGCCTCCTCGCCTCCTCGCCTCCTCGCCTCCTCGCCTCCTCGCCTCCTCGCCTCCTCGCCTCCTCGCCTCCTCGCCTCCTCGCCTCCTCGCCTCCTCGCCTCCTCGCCTCCTCGCCGCAGTTGCGCGAAGACGAGGAGTCGCTGCAATTGGCCAGTGTGCACCGGGCTGTCGTCCTGGGCCGGTGACAAGGGATTGCTCCGGATGTTGATGTGGAGTGGAATGCCCGGCGTCTCATGCCCGGTCGCATGGAGTGAAGAGGCTGTTCAACCGGTGCTGCGAAATCCTGACAGCTGTCAGGGTGTGACGCGCCGATGGATAATCGGTCGAGAATTGCGTCGGACCGAGGCAGATATCGTAATGGTCCGCTGCGGAAGTGCGGTCGCGGTTCGCTCCGGTTCGCGTTCGACTTATGCCCCTCAAAGAGACGCCGAGGTTCAGCTGCAAAAACTCCGCACGCCGGGTCCACGCCCGTTCAGGCGAAGGGTCAGGGGAGGGCATGGAGAAAGGTGTGACCGGCCACCTTCTTGTTTTGGGGGCGAGAAGCGATCTATCCCGCCTTGGCGTGGCGGTCGGTCCGGCCCTGTTTCCAAGGCAGGCATGCAACTCGCGTACGCCGAACGGCAGGCCGTGTCCCTTTGCGCTGGCGTGCCAGCATCGAGGCCTACTGAGTGTCCTGCAGCTGTCCCGGGTCCGAGAACGCCGCTGGTGCATGGTGGCCGGACCAGCGCAAGCGGCCCCAGGCCAGGCAGAGATGCGTCGGCAGGCGACGGGGCAACCACCTCCGGTGTGGCACCCCCCTAGCCCCCTGGCAAAGGGAGAGGCTGCAGTCATAGCCCGGCCTCAGGGTGAATTGCCGGCAGCCGCGACAGGCTTAAACTCTTCCGCCAGTAGGGGGAGGAGGGCGATGACGCGGTCCGCTGCATGGGGAGTTCCTCCAGCCTCTATCCATTGCGGGCATGTTGCCTGCCGATGCAGGATCCACGTCCCGCCGTGTGATGTGGTGGCGTACGAGGGAGAGATTGAAGGCCAGCATTCGCCGCCTCATTCTGCCAGGGGGAGGGCGGTCGAAGACAATCATCGGCGATGCGTTCCGGTTGCGACAGACGGAGCGCCCGGGTTGCGGCTCTGGTTTCGGCGCACCGTCGGCATCCGCGAATTCCGGAAGAACCCTGATATGAGGTGAAATCCGTTATGCCCGCTGACGGCGGGAGATGGCCGATAGTCCCGGGGCAAGAGCAGGCGTTGTTACAGGACTACATCTGTGAATTTTGTCGGTCGGAATGTCCGCGAGGCTGGTACTTGTCCGCACGATGCGGTAATCTGTCCTCAGATTGATCGCGGCCAGCCGATTGGTCCGCCCCAGCCCTCACCAGATGCCCGATATTCTTAATACCCGGTAGCGGTCCGGAACGTGATGCTGGTGTCCGTTTGATAATTTGTTTACCATAATATCAATGGATTACGATCTCGCGAAATTACCGCTGAAGGGCCTTCTGCTGCCGCTGTCCGAGGCCGCGGCCGGCATGGCGCGGCTCGATGAGCGCGTTCTACGCTCCCGCGTCGGGCAGGGCCTGCTGGAGCGGCTGCATTTTGCCGACGCCTGCGCCTCGCTGTGGGTCGAGGGCGAACTCGTGCATCTGGAGGATCTTGTCCTGCACGATGCGGGGCATGATGTCCGCGCGCCGACCCACGAGCTGACGATTGCCCGTGACATCCTGCGCAGCCGCCGCCGGATTGCCGCGCAGCCGGTCGGCTGGGCCTTGAGTGCCGATGGTCTCGCCAGCCTGCGTCGTTCGCAGGCGGCGGACGCGCCGGAACAGAAGGGATGGGCGTCCAGTCCGGCGGGGGGCGAAGGCGAGGGGGCGGCTGCGCCGACCCCTCGTCAGACTGGTGAGGCTGAGGCGGTTGACGACGATCCGCTGGCGGCGGAACTGGCCACCATTGATGCCTTGCTGGTCCGTTCGGCGGCGACGATCCGTGACGCGAGGTCGTTTGGCTCCCGAGCGGAGGCTATCCGGGACGCGCTGGTCTACGATCCAGGTTGGAATGAGGAGGAGCGGCTTGCGGAATGGCTGGCAATCAGAACGCGGACGGAGGGCCTGCCACCCGTTCTGCAGGGGCTTCTCCTGCTGGACGCCTGGCACAGTCTTCAGGTTCTGCAGCACGCTTCCTGGCTCGGACGCCTGCTGATGGGCGAGATTTTGCGAGATGCGGGGCTGACCGCCAGCGGCCATCTTCTGGCGCTGAGTGTCGGCCTGCGGACGGTTCCGGTCGAGCGGCGTCGCCATCCGGATCGAGACACGCGGCTGCTTGCGATGCTGCAGGGCGTCATTGCGACTGCAGACATCGGCCTCAAGGAACATGATCGCCTGACGCTCGGCCTGCAGTTGATGGAGCGGCGCCTGATCGGACGTCGCACGTCGTCGCGGATGGCTGATCTGATCGGCCTCGTCATGTCACGACCTTTGATTTCCACGCGGATGGCGGCCAGCCGGCTGGAGATTACGCCGCGGGCGGCACTGCGCCTGATCGAGGAGCTTGGCCTTCGGGAAATTACCGGTCGCGGTCGCTTTCGTGCCTGGACTTTCGCCTGACGCTCGGGCGACGCCCCTCAACCTGCCGAGAGCGCAGCATTCAGCCGGTCCGCCAGTCTCAGCATTCGCACATCGTCATAACGCGGAGCCGTCAGCGTGATGCCGACCGGCAGGTTCTCGTGCGGCAGGCGAAGCGGAATGTTCAGGCAGGGCACCTGCAACAGTGTCCAGAAGGCGTTGAAAACCGGATCGCCCGGTTTGCGACCAGGCGGGGCAACGCCGGGTGCGCTGGGGGCGATCACCGCATCATAGGCTGCTGCCCACGCGTCAAACGCCATGCGGGCGCGTGCCGCATCGTCCTGTGCCGTCTTCAGATCAGCGAGACTGCGGTTGTCGCGATTTTCGACGCGATGGTGAAAATCGTCATGCAGTCCACCGGCGTGGCGTCTGGCGAGATTTCTGAAGGCGGCCGCGCCTTCGCGGTGCAGGATGGTGCGGTGGCTGCGGTCGAGACTGTCGAAGCCGTCGGGCAGGTCGACGCGGCTGACATGGTGACCGGCAATCCGCAGCCGCCTGTCTGCGGCATCCAGCGCTGCACGCATTTCAGGCGCCAGCTGGCTGTGATAGGGGCTTGCCGTGATGGCGATCCGGAGCGGCACTTCCGGCGCAGGCACTTCGCCAAGGCCTTCCGTGATACCGAAGACTTCTTGCAGCAAACGAATGTCGGCGATCGAGCGTGCATACCAGCCGACAGTGTCGAGACTGATTGCGTAGATCTTTATACCTTCACGGCTGACGAGACCCGCGCTTGGCTTGTAGCCGAAGATGCCGCAGAAGGAGGCCGGTCGGATGGTGGAGCCGCCGGTCTGGGTGGCGAGCGCCAACGGCACGTGAAAATCCGCCACGGCTGCGGCCGATCCCGCGGAAGAGCCGCCGGGCGTACGCGAAAGATCGTGCGGATTGGCGGTGGCTGCATCGCGACCGCAGGCGGCGAACTCGGTGGTGTCGGTCTTGCCGAGGATGATTGCGCCTTCCGCGCGTAGCATGTCGACAGCGGCCGCATCCGCTGAAGGGCGAAAACCGGCATACAAGGGAGAGTTGTAGGTTGTCGGCAGATCGCGGGTATCGAACACATCCTTGATGCCGATCGGCAGGCCATGCAGCCGGCCGCGTGCCGCCTTCGGCACGGCATCGAGACGCGCAGCCTCGTCGCGCGCCGTATCGCTCAGTGCAAGCCAGGCCTTCACATCGGCATCGCGCTCGTGAATGCGCGCGAGGCACGCCTCGACCAGCGCGCATGCCGTCAGGCGGTCCTGAGCCATCAGTTCCAGACATTCGCTTGCCGTCAGGCGGTGGAGGGGAGGGGAAAGGCTGGTCATGCGGCGATATTCGGCGGTGTGAGACGATGATGCTCGGTCAGCGACTGGTACCGGATGCCGAGAGAGAGGCACAGGCTGTCGCCGCCCGGCGGCCCGATGATCTGCATGGCGGTCGGCAGTCCGTGGCGGCCAAGGCCGGAGGGGAGCATCAGGGCAGGAAGGCCCAGGCAATCGAAAACCATCGTGTTGCGCGATATGGCCTGCTGGAAGGGCAGGGCCATGTCATCGATCTCCACCGTCAGCGTGTCGAGCCAACCGGCCTCTCCGCCGAGCCCGGGCGTCACGATGAGATCGATCATCGGAAAGAGGTCGAGAACGCTTTTCTGTGCCGCCGCGCGATGGCGCAACGCCTCGCCGTAGGTGGCGGCGGAAATCCGCATGCCCTGCCGCAGCCGTGCCAGCAGGCCCGGGTCGAAGCGATCCGCCTGATCGATGCGGCCGCCGTGGTAGGCGGCGAGTTCCGACAGCAGGATCGTCCACCCGGCGGCATGGATCGGAGCAATGTCGAGATACGGCAAATCCACCAGTATGCAGCCGTCTGCCTCGAGCACCGCCAGGGCGCCTCGCCAGTTGGCGAGAACGCTGGCATCGACGCAGTCGGTGAACCAGTTGGAGGGGATGCCGAGCCGCAGCGTCCGGTTGGCTGGAGGCGCCGGCAAGGCGCTGTTCGCCGTCATGTGCGGCAGCACATGAGCAATGTCTTCGGCACTGCGTGCCATTGGCCCGACATGGTCGAGTGTCCAGGACAGGGGTGCGACGCCCGCTCGCGAAACAAGTTCGCGCGTCGGCTTGAGGCCTGTCGTGCCGCACCAGCAGGAAGGTACACGGATCGATCCGCCCGTATCGGTGCCAAGCGCCAGCGGCAGCAGTCGGGCGGCAAGGGCGGCACCTGAACCCGTGGAAGAGCCGCCGGTCCAGCGTGCGCAATCCCAGGGATTTGTCACCGTGCCAAAGCGTGGATTTTGCGGTGAGCCGCAAGCAAATTCCGTGGTTGCCAGCATGGCAAGCGGAATGGCGCCCGCCGCCCTCAGCCGTGCCACGCAATCGGCATCGGCAGGCGCGATCCGGTTGCCGGTGAGATGCGACCCTGACGTGCTGAGCGTGCCGGCCACATCAATGATGTCCTTCACGCCGAAGAAGACGCCTTCCAGCGGGCGTGGATCTTTCGCCTGCCAGCGCCGGTCGCTTTCAGCGATTTCTTCGTCGATGCCTTCCACAAGCCGAAGCACGGCTTCCCGGCCGGCGCGGGTGGAGCCGATTGCCTGCTTGAGTTCATGGAAGGCGAGGGAAGGGGTAAGACTGCCATGGGCATAAGCCGCGAGCAGGTCCGCAACGCCCGCCTGTCGCACGCAGACGCCAAGCGGCGCCGGTTCGGGCGCCGCAGGCAACTGCAGGCCGGCGAATGCAATACCGGCCTCCAGTCTCGCATCGGCCGCCCGCGGATCTTCAAGCGCAAGCGGATCGAGAATGCTCCCCGCATCGACCGTCAACGACATCGCCACGCAGCTTATTCCGCTGCCACCGAGGTGACCTGGCTGCGCGAAGCCATCAGCGGCTGGATCTGCTGCCCGAACTGGTCGAGACCGATCAGGAAGTCATCGAAGGTCAGCATGATGCCCTTGGTGCCCGGTACGGATGCGGCCTCGTCCAGCATCTTTGCCACCTTGCCATAGGAGCCGACCAGCGTGCCCATGTTGAAGTTGACGGCACCTTCCGGCAGGTTGATCGAGCGCGCGGTGGAACTTGCGTCCGCATTGGCGTCCTTGCTGCCCTGATCCGCCATCCAGGCCAGCGCGTCGACATCGGCGCCCGCGCGATAGCTTTCCCATTTGGCTTGCGCCAGTTCGTCCGTTTCGTCGGCGATGACCATGAACAGCACGTAGGAGCCGACATCGCGACCGGTCCTGGCGCTTGCCTCGATCAGGCGCTCGTTGCCCGGAGCATAGGCTGTCGGCGTATTGATGCCGGAGCCGAGCACGAAATTGTAATCGGCATATTCGGCAGCGAACCTCATGCCGCGCGGGCTCTGTCCGGCCGCAACGATCTCGATCTTGTGCTCCGGCATGGGCTTCATCATGCAGTCCTTCATCGTGAAGTGCTTGCCTTCGAAGGTGCATTCGCCCTTCTCCCAGAGCTCCTTCATGATGTGGACGTATTCGGTGGAATAGTCGTAGCGGTAGCCGAAATAATCGTCACCCGGCCAGATTCCCATCTGGTCATACTCGGCCATCTGCCAGCCGGAGACGATGTTGACACCGAAGCGGCCGGGCGCGACGGAATCGATGGTGGTTGCCATGCGCGCGACAATCGCCGGCGGCAGCGTCAGCACGGCGGTCGAGGCAAACAGCTTGATGCGCGAGGTGACGGCGGCAAGGCTCGCCATCAGGGTGAAGCTCTCGAGATTGTAGTCCCAGAACTCCGTCTTGCCGCCGAAGCCGCGCAGCTTGATCATCGACAGCGCGAAGTCGAGGCCATAGGCCTCCGCCTTCTGCACGATGGCCTTGTTGAGCTCGAAGCTCGGCTTGTACTGCGGTGATGCCGTCGAGATCAGCCAGCCATTGTTGCCGATGGGAATGAAGACTCCGATATCCATGTGCAGTTCCCCTTCGTCGTTTTCGGACCTGTTCGAACTTTTTATGTACGAACTAATGCAAACTTTCTGGGGGCTGTCCAGTCCGAAATGTCGCGAAAATATGCATGCTCATTTTGTGAGCAATCTGCCGAAAGGCGCACGTGGCCGGCTCGCGCGAATCATGCGCAGTTGCTGAAAGCGGCGGCGTTTTTCGTGGGAGGGAGGCTCAGTTCTCGGCGCGCAGCGTCGTGGTATAGGTGAAACGGTCTGCCGGCAGGATCTGGAAGGCGTATTCGATCAGGCGGCGGCCGCTGCCATAATAGCGGCGGGTTACCTGCAGCGCGAGATCGCCTTCCTTGCAGCCGATCTGGTCTGCCACTTCGGCGGTAAGCGCCACCGGCTTGATGTCCTGCTGGATCTCGTGGATCATCTCGCCGGTATATTCCTCGATCAGGTGGAAGATGGCGGATTTCGCCACCTCGACATCCTTCACGGCCGGTGCCAGTCGCGCATCGACATAGACTTCGTTCCACGAAAAGGCGCGCTGACGTGTGGCCGTGTAGCGCACGCCGGTCAGGTGCAGGAAGCGCCGTCCCGGCCGGCAGCCAAGTTCAACGGCGAGTTTCCCCTGTGCGGAAATCTCCTGCCGGTGCGAGATCACGAACTCCGTCTTGCTTGCCACCTCGAACAGTTCGGAGCGGGAATGAGCGATGAAGTGGCGGCGGGCCACGTCCATTCCGGCTTCGACGCGCGTGCCGACACCCTTGCGGGCGGAGAGTCGTCCGCCGGTGCGCATTGTCGCAATCGCCTGGCGAACGGTCTGCCGGCTGACGCCAAGGGCCGCGGCCAGTTCGTTTTCCGTCGGCAGCAGCGAACCGACCGGAAACTCGCCACTGCGGATGCGTGCCTCCAGATGATGGGCCACCTGCAGGTACAGCGGAGCCGTGGCAAGCTCCGGGCGCCATTGCCCGTCGATGGCCTCTGTTTCCTCCACTGCCGGCTCTGTCTGCTCCGTCATCAATTCGTCATCCATTCCGTCGGTCCTTCATCAACAGGCTTTTGCCAAGGGAATCAAACGGTTTCCAGCGGACCTGCCGGTCAGGCGGATGAGTTGCGCCCATTCCGGAAATCAGTTAGTACGTACAAATACTCGTTTCTTACACGCAATCCAAGGCTTCCACGCATGTCGGACATTCTTGCGGGAGAGCGGCGTCTGGCGCCGGCGTCCTCGCTTCTGCAGACCCTTGCCGCCGCAACCCTGATCCAGATCGTGGCGACGGCCAGTGTTCTGGCGCTGACCGCCATCGCGCCCTCCGTGGCGCGCGATCTCGGCATCGGCGCGCACTGGATCGGCTACCAGATCAGTCTCATCTATGCCTCCGGCATGATCTCCTCTGCCGTTGCCGGCACGCTCGTGCAGCGCTACGGGCCGGTAAAGGTCGAGCATCTCGCGCTCGTGCTCTTCGGTCTCGGTTTCGCCGGCATTGCTACGGCTTTTGTGCCTGTCATCGTGCTGGCCTCGCTGCTGATCGGCTTCGGTTATGGCCTGAACAATCCGGCCTCGTCCGAAATGCTGAGCCGGGTCACGCCGCAGAACCGGCGCAACATCGTCTTTTCCCTGAAGCAGGCGGGCGTGCCGCTTGGCGGCATCTGTGCAAGCTTTGCCTTTCCCTATCTGTCGGCCCGCTTCGGCTGGCACCAGGCGCTGCTGATCGGCGTGGTCGGGCCGTTGGCCACCATGGGGCTGCTGGCCTTCACCCATGCGGCCGAGCCGAAGCGGGTGGCGAAGCCTCGCTCGCTGGGGCGCGGCTTCGTCGAGGAACAGTCGATCATCTGGAAGAGTCGGCCGCTGCGCACGCTGAGCGGGCTCGGCTTTGCCTATTCCGCCATGCAGCTTTCGGCCTCCGCCTTTGCCGTGGTTGCGCTGGTGCATGATGCGGGCTGGTCGCTGCTGTCGGCTGGCGCGGTGGCCGCGGCCATGCAGTTTGCCGGCGCCTTCGGTCGCGTGTTCTGGGGCGTTGTCGCCGATCGCATCGGCGGCGGGCTGCTGACGCTGTCGCTGCTGGGTCTGCTGGGCGGCCTTGGCTTTGCCGGGCTTTACTGGCTGGCCGATCTGCCGGTGGTGCTGCAGGCCGGCCTCTTCGTCCTGGTCGGTGCTGTGACCATCGGCTGGAATGGTGTGCTGCTGGCGGAGGTGGCGCATCATGCGCCCGAGGCGCGGGTCGGCGCCATTACCGGTGGCGCACTCGTCTATACCTTCATCGGGGTGATTGTCGGCCCCTCGAGCTTTGCCGCCCTCTATGCCCTGACCGGACATTACGGCGCGAGCTTTCTATGCTTCTCGCTGTTCGGCTTTGGCGGAATGGTGGCGGCCTGGCTGGCGCATCGCAAGGACAGATGACGGCTCCACCCCCTTTCCATGTACAGACATACGGAACCGAAATGCCGGCCGGATGGCCGGCTTTGCCATGTCAGACCCGTCGGCTGCCGCTTGCTGCAGCGCGATGATCAAACCGCAATCAGGCGCAAATGTGCCAATTCCGGCATTTGATGCAATTATGTGCAGCGCAAAAAATTAGGCAAAATCACGTTGACGATGTCTCGTTTATGTCCGTACATTATCTTCGCACAGGCATGGCTATCCGGGGATGCGCGCCGTCTGCCGGGGATAACGAAGGGGAATGTCGAAGATGCGCCAAATTCTGTTCACGTCTTTGCTTGCCGCCACCGCAACGCTTCTGGCGGCACAGCCGGGCGCCGCCGATCCGATGAGCGATGCGAAGGCGATTGTTGCCGAACACGAGACGATGCCGGTCTTCACGCCGCCGGGCGAAGCCTTTGATGCCAAGGCCTGCATGGCCGGCAAGAAGGTCCTCTCCATCCCGATCTCCATGACCATTCCCTTCAATGTGGAACTGCAGAAGGGCATGGCACAGGCGGCAAAGGAAGTGGGCTTCACCTATACGACCTGGGACAACCAGCTGAAGGTGGACCAGTGGATCCAGGGTGTGTCACAGGCCATCAGCCAGAAATACGATGCGCTGGACATTGCCGGGGGCCTGAACCCCGAGGTTCTGGGGCCGCAACTGGCGGAGGCGCGGGCGGCGGGCCTGAAGATCAGCACCACGCATCTCTATGACGTGACGCAGGAGCAGTTCAAGGGCGTCGATTATTCCGCCAAGGTGGATTTCAGCGGCGCCGGCAAGCTTCTGGCCGCCTGGGCCTATGTGAAGACGGGCGGCAAGCCGAACGTGCTGATCATCGGTTCCTCGGATGTCCTGCCCTCCATTCCCTTCGTGCAGTCGATCCAGAGCGAGCTGAAGGCGCTGTGCCCGCAGTGCAAGCAGAAGCATCTCGATGTGCCGGTCTCCGAATGGGCAACGAAGATCCAGCCCGGTGTGCAGTCGGCGCTGCTCGCCGATCCCACGATCAACTATATCCTGCCGATCTACGATTCCATGTCGCAGTTCGTCGTGCCGGCGCTGCGCATCACCGGATCCGAGGGGGCGGTGAAGATCGCAAGCTTCAACGGCACGCCCTTCGTGCTGGACATGGTGCGCGAAAACCATGTGCAGATGGACATCGGCGAAAGCCTCGGCTGGGCGGGCTATGCCGCCGTCGACAACATCATGCGCATGATGTGCGGCCTGCCGTCCGCGGCCAAGCTCAACGTGCCGCTGCTGATCTTCGACGAGCGCAATATCAAGACCGCCGGCATTCCCGCCAACTTCAACGATGGTTACGGCGATGCGCATCTGGAGGGTTTCCGCAAGCTCTGGAAGCTGAAGTGACGCCACGCCCCCGGGACAAGGAGCCTGCCATGTCCGACAATGCCGTGCTGCACCTCAACAATATCCGTATGCGCTTCGGCAGCTTTCAGGCACTGAAAGGCGTGTCGCTGTCGATCCGCCGCGGCGAGGTCTTCGGTCTGCTGGGCCAGAACGGCTCCGGCAAGTCGACGCTGATCAAGGTGCTCGCCGGGTTCCATCAGCCGGAGGAGGGCAGCGAGGTGATCCTTTGGGGGCAGACCATGCCGCTGCCCCTCGACCAGATGGACATCAAGAAGCGGGGCGTTGCCTTCGTGCACCAGCATCTCGGCCTGATCGCCTCGCTGACGGTGGTGGAAAACATGCGGGTGACGGCGCTTGGCACCCGCTCCCCCTGGTTCGTCAACTGGCGGCGGGAGGCAAGACGCGTCGCCGAGCAGTTTGCCGCATTCGGCCTGTCGATCGATCCCTTCGCAACGATTGCCCAGCTTTCGCCGGTGGAGCGGGCCTTCGTCGCCATCGTGCGGGCCTTCGAGGATCTGAAAGCCTCCGATGCCGGCCATGGCGGCGAGGGTATCCTCGTCTTGGACGAGCCGACCCCCTTCCTGCCGGCCGAGGATGTGAAGCGACTGTTCGGCCTGGTCCGCTCCATCGTGACAACCGGCGCTTCCGTGGTGATCGTTACCCACGACATCGATGAGGTGCGCGATATCACCGACCGGGTGGCCGTACTGCGCGATGGCGAACTGGTCGACATCCTCGATACGCGAACCACCGAGCGTCAGGCCATTCTCGATACCATCGTCGGCAGCCGGATCGATGCCTTTGCCAAGGCGCGGGGCGGCGAGGTCAGTCCTGCGGCGGTCACCGTCCAGGGCGTTGTCGCCGGTGGCGCCTCGCCCTTCGATCTGGCGATCGGGGAGGGGGAGACGCTGGGGGTAACCGGCCTCATCGGTTCCGGTTTCGCAAGTCTTCCCTATGCGCTGTTCGGTGCTGCCAGGGCAGCCGGACGGATGGTTCTGGGCGAGCAGTCCGTCGATCTCGGTCGGCTGACGCCCGCAGCAGCGCAGGCGCTCGGCATTGCGCTTCTGCCGGGCGACCGGCTGGGGGCGGCAGGTATCGGCAGCCTGTCCATCACCGACAACATCACGCTGCCGGTTCTTCCCGACCACCGCGGACTGCTGGGTCTTGATCGTCCCGGCATGGTGCGCAAGGCGGGCCATCTGTCGGACCTGCACGATGTTCGCCCGCGCCGGCCGGAGTTGCCGCTCGGGTCCTTGTCCGGAGGCAACCAGCAGAAGGTTCTGCTGGCCAAATGGCTGCAGACGAAGCCGCGCCTGCTTCTCCTGGACGAGCCGACGCAAGGGGTGGATTTCGGCGCGCGCCAGCAGATCTTTGCCGCTCTCGACCGGGCGGCGCGCGACGGAACCGCCATCCTGTGCGCTTCCACCGACAACGAGCAGCTGGAGCAGATCTGCGACCGTATCCTGGTCTTCTCGCGCGGCCGACCTGTTGCGGAGCTGCGCGGCGCCGAGATCACCCGCAAAGCCATCACCGAAGCCTGTTTCTACAGTGAAAGCCAAACCGCGGAGGCCGCAGAATGACGACGCTCGAGATGTCCGCCAAACCCGCCGTGCCGGTGCGCACGCCGCGCGTCAACCTCAAGCAGGAGGGCGAACGCTTCGCGCTCGTCGGGGCCTGGCTGCTGCTGATCGTAACCTTCGGCATCCTGATGCCGGATTCGTTTCTGAGCTGGCGCAACTTTTCCACCATGTTCGGCTCGCAGGCCGTGCTGGTGGTGCTCACACTCGGCATCATCATTCCGCTCACTTCGGGCGATTTCGACCTGTCCGGCGCTTCGACGCTGACCATGAGTTCCATGCTGATCGGCGTTCTCAATGCGCGCGACGGCTGGGGGCTCGCGCCGACGCTCATCATTGCGCTGGCGAGCGGCCTTGTGATCGGTGCGGTCAACGCCTTCTTCGTGCTCTATTTTCGAATCCACTCGCTGATCGTCACGCTCGGCGTCGGCACCTTCGTCAACGGGCTCATTCTGTGGATCAGCAAATCGCAGACCATCTCCGGCGTCTCGATGTCGCTGGTCGAATGGGTGATCATCAACCGGCTGTTCGGCATTCCGCTTGCCTTCTTCTATGCGCTCCTTCTGGCGGCGGTGATCTGGTACGTGCTGGAATATACGATTGCCGGTCGTCGGCTGCTGTTTGTCGGGCGCGGACGGGAAGTGTCGCGCCTCAACGGCATCAATGTGGATCGGGTGCGGGCCGTCTCTTTCATCGTTTCGGGACTGATTGCGGCGCTCGCCGGCGTCTTCTATGCCGGCATGACCGGCTCCGCCGATCCGCTTTCGGGTCTCAACCTGCTTCTGCCGGCCTTTGCCGCAGCCTTTCTCGGGGCGACGACCATCTCGCCGGGCCGGTTCAATGCCTTCGGCGCGGTGATCAGCGTCTATTTCCTCGTGACCGGCATTACCGGGCTGACCATGCTGGGCGCGGATGCCTATGTGCAGAATCTCTTCTATGGCGGGGCGCTGGTGATTGCGGTGGCGCTCAGCCAGCTGGTGCGCAATCGCCAGCCGCAGGAGTTCAGCTGATGGATGGCCATGATATTCTGCCGGACCGGCTGGCCCGCGCTTTCTGGAACCGCTCCGCCAGCGAGGCGGAGGGAGTTGCCATGCGGGGCGAGATCGAGCGTGATGCGCCGGCCATCGGTGCGCATTCCCTTGGCCGTGACAACGCGCTGTTTTCGGTCGAGCCGGCACATTTTGCCGCGCTGATGCTGCGGGAGGCTTGCCGTGAGCGCTGACAATCCCGCCACGCTGGCCGAAGCCGCCGCAGCGATCCGCAACCGCACCGTCTCATCGCTGGAACTGACGCAGGCGGCGCTGGAGCGGGCCGAGGCGAGCCAGCCGCATCTCAACGCTTTTCTCGCCATCGACCACGAGCACGCGCTCGACTGCGCCCGCGAGGCCGACCGGGCGCTGGCGGAGGGGCGTGTGCTCGGTTCGCTGCATGGCGTGCCGCTGGCGCACAAGGACATGTTCGATGTCGAAGGCCGTATCACCGGCTGCGGTTCGCGCATCCGCGCCGGACATGTGGCGACGGCGACGTCCACGGTGATGGCGCGTCTCAAGGCGGCCGGCAGCCTCTCCATCGGGCGGCTCAACATGTCCGAATTCGCGATGGGGCCGACGGGGCACAATCATCATCATGGGCGGGCAATGAACCCGATCGATCCGGCGAGGATCACCGGCGGTTCGTCCAGCGGTTCGGGCGCGGCTGTCGGCGGTGGTGTGGTTCTCGCCGCCCTCGGCTCCGATACGGGCGGCTCCATCCGCCTGCCGGCCGCCTGTTGCGGAACTGTCGGCATCAAGCCGACGCAGGGGCGCGTCAGCCGTCACGGCGCCATGCCGCTTTCCTTCTCGCAGGATTGCATCGGGCCACTCGCCGCAAGCGTGGAGGATGCCTGGCTGATGCTGTCGCTGATCAGCGGGCCGGATGGCAGCGACCCCACCTGCGTTCCGGCGCCGCTCGGTTCCCTGTCCGGGTCGCTGTCCGGCATGCGGATCGGTGTGGCGACCGGTGCCTTCACGGAAAGCCTGTCCGAGGAAGTGGGGCAGGCGGTCCAGCAGCTTGCCGGCCTGCTTGATGGCACGGCGGCAGAGGTGCGCGATGTCGGTCTCGGCGCGCTGGAGTCTGTGACGGAGCTTGCCAATGCCGTTGCCATGACAGAGGCCGCCGCCGTGCATTTCGACGGCATGCGGGAGCGCCCGCAGGATTACGGGCCGCAGGTGCGCATGCGCATTTCCCAGGGGCTTGCCATTCCAGGCCCCGTCTATGTCCGGGCGCTGCAGATCCGCTCCGTCATGCTGGCCCGCTTCCTCGATGAGGTCTTCAGCGCCTGCGATGTGCTGATGCTGCCGGCCATGCCCTTCGTCGCTCCGCTCGACCGGGATGTCGATGTGGGCGCCGGGCAGCGGATGAACGAGGTGGTGAGCGGCATGACCTCGCTCACCCGGCCCTTCTCCTATCTCGGCCTGCCGGTCGTCACCCTGCCGGTGGCTGTCGGTCGGGAAGGCATGCCCGTTGCGATCCAGCTGGTCGCGCGTCCTTGGCGGGAGGATCTGGCCGCCTCGGTGGCGCGGCATCTCGAGCGCGTGCTTGCCCTGTCGTCCTTCCTTCCATCCAAACCGTCCCGCACCGCCGCCTGACGGCGGGTCAGGGTTTCAGGAGTTGTCAGATGAACGCCATCCAGACCGCAATGCTCGAAGGTTCCGTGACGATCGATCCGGTGGACTTTCGCAATGCCATGGCAAGGCTCGGTGCGGCCGTGCACATCATCACCACGGACGGCGCCGCCGGCCGCGCGGGCTTTGCCGCAACCGCGGTGTGCAGCGTGACCGATACGCCGCCGACGCTGCTCGTCTGTCTCAACCGGTCAAGCTCGGTATTTTCCGCCTTCGAGGCAAACGGCGTTCTGTCGGTCAACACGCTCGGGCCCGGCCATGTGCGGCTTTCCTCGCTGTTCGGTGGCAAGACGCCGGTTGAGGAGCGCTTCGCCGCCGCCGACTGGATGACCGGAGAGACCGGCGCGCCGGTGCTGTGCGATGCGGTTGTCTCCTTCGATTGTCGCGTGGCGGAGGCCGTCGATATCGGAACGCACAAGGTCCTGTTCTGCCGCGTCGTCACCCTCAGATCCGGGAGCACCGATGAAGGGCTCGCCTATTACCAGCGTGCCTACCATGTGCTTGGTGACGGCAGCCGGCTTCCGGCTTGACGCGACCGGCGAAGGCGACACGCCATTGTCGCAATCCCTTGTTGCCAACAGGGTGCCGGCAACGATAACATCCGCGTGATGGTCCCGGCCTTCCTCAGGGGAAGCCGGGTTAAATGGGAACATGGTGGGGCGCTTCAGGGCGTCGAAACCATGGCTGCCCCCGCAACTGTAAGCGGCGAATGACGTCCGGATGCCACTGGCTTCAAGAGAGCTGGGAAGGCGGGCGAAGTGAGGAACCGTGAGCCAGGAGACCAGCCATCGGAGCCGGGCGGAGACGCCTTTTTCATTTTCCAGCCGCGCGGTGGGCGCGGACAAGAGGGACCGACATATGCATATCGAACCGGGCGTCGTTGACGGCGCAAAGATCATTCTCAGCTATGCCACTGCGGCCGTGGGCTTCGGCCTGACGGCGAAGATGGCGGCAGACGGCCTGCGCGACAATGGCGGCCTGCCGGCGCTCGCATTGCGCAGCCTTGCCACGACCGCGCTGGTGTTCTGCTTCTTTGAAGTGCTGCCACATCACCCGGTCGGCGTTTCGGAGGTGCACCTTATCCTGGGCTCGACGCTTCTGCTGCTGTTCGGTGCGGGTGCTGCGGCGATCGGTCTTGCGGCCGGGCTTCTGCTGCAGGGGCTGTTCTTCGCCCCGTTCGATCTGCCGCAATACGGCATGAACGTCACGACGCTGCTCGTGCCGCTGTGGGGCATCAACCTGCTCGCCAGGCGCATCATTCCGCGCCGCACGGCCTATGTGGATCTGAAGTACAGCCAGGCGCTGGCACTTTCGACCGCCTATCAGGGGGGGATCGTGGCCTGGGTGGCCTTCTGGGCACTCTATGGCCATGGCTTCACGGCGGAAAATCTCGGCAATGTCGGCGCCTTCGGTCTCGCCTACATGAGCGTGATCCTGCTTGAGCCGCTGATCGATCTGGCCGTGCTGGCCGCCGCCAAGTCGCTGCGCCAGTTCAGCCGCGGTCCGCTGTTCAACAACCGCCTGCATCAGCCGGCCTGACGTTTCGGGCATCCGGCGCGTCTTTCTGCCGGATGCCACCTCTGTTTGACCCGCGCGCGGCGATGCCTGCGCGGGTCCTTTGCGTCGGGCGAGGTCTCCTGACCGATGCAAGCGGTCTCAGCTGGTCTGGACGGCCAGAAAATCGTCGCGGCGCGGCGTGAAGCAATCGATCAGTTCACCGGCTTCCAGGCACTGGCAGCCATGCTCGATATTGCCGGGGATGACGAGGCTGTCGCCGGGAGCAAGCTCGTGGGCCACGCCATCGCGGAAAAAGCGGAAGCGGCCGCTCGCCACATAGGTGGACTGCACATGCGGATGCCGGTGCAGCTTGCCCTCCGCGCCGGTCTCGAACCGGAAGGACACGACCATCAGCTCGGCGGTTTCGGAAAGAACCCGGCGCTGAACGCCCGGATCGGGAGAGACGGTCGGATAGGCGGGAAGGCTCATCATCATCCTCACATTTATGGCTTGCGTCATCGTACAAGATCCCAATCCTATCTGACAAGATGGACCCGCTCCAGAGGTTGCCCTGTTCTTTCTGCTGCCTGGATGGGCATGATCCGCCGCGATTTCGCCGCCGCAACCGGCAATCTGCCTAAATCTCAGGCTTGCGATTTTTCTGGCCAGATTCTGGCTTGACTCCCCGCATGGATGGTGGCTGGATGGAACCAATAGCAAATTGGTTCCCTAAATGGTTCAAGCTCCTCCGCATCCCGACAATGCCAATTACGCCCTGGAAAAGCTGCGCGAACTGCTGCGCGAAGGCGATGTCGGTGCGGATGGAAAACTGCCGACCGAGCGTGATCTGGCGGAGCGCCTGGGGGTCGGTCGTCGAGCCGTGCGCCGGGCGCTGGAAGTGCTGGAGGCCGAGGGCGAAGTGTGGCGTCGGCAGGGGGCCGGCACCTTCGTCGGCCAGCGGCCCGGCGGACTGGCCGCCGATGTCGGCTCCATCGTGGCCGGGACGGATTTCATGGAAATCATGGAGGTCCGTCTTCGTATCGAGCCGCAGCTGGCACAGCTTGCCGCCCTGCGTGCCAAGCCGCCCGAATTGGTTCGCATGCGTGAACTGGCCCGCAAAATCCGCGAGAGCGACGATGCCGATGCACGCGAATTGTGGGATGGCGCCCTGCATCGCCAGATCGCCCAGAGCGCCCGCAACCAGCTGTTCCTGACGATCTTCGATGTGATCAATCATGTGCGACAGGACGAGGCCTGGCAGGCCATTCGTGAGCGCGCCCGCGCCGGCGATGGCGTGGTCGTCGCCTATGCGCAGCACGAGGACATTATCGATGCCATTGCCGCCCGCGATCCGGCGCGCGCGGCCGAAGCCATGCGCCGGCATCTGCTGATGCTGCAGGAGCGGCTCATCCGCGAAACCTCCCATGACGGTGTCGATATCGTCGTGGCCCCGGGCGGCCTTGCCGTGACGGCCTGAGATTACGGCGGGCAATTATGCCCGTCGAAGGAGAAGCCGGAGGCAACAAGCCGGCACCCGTGAACGACAAAACCTATCGATCAGAGGAGAATGACCATGAATGGATTGTTGCGCCTGACGACGGCGCTTGCTCTTGGCGTGCTGAGCGCCTTGCCTGCTTTCGCCACCGAACTGAAGATCGGCCTGCAGGATGATGCCGACGTGCTCGATCCCGCCCAGTCCCGCACCTTTGTCGGCCGCATCGTCTATACCGCGATGTGCGACAAGCTGGTCGATGTCTCGCCCGACCTGAAGATCGTACCGCAGCTGGCGACCGGCTGGAAATGGTCGGACGACGGCCTGAAGCTGGTGATGACGCTGCGGGATGGCGTGAAGTTTCACGACGAGACGGCGATGGATGCCGCCGCCGTCGTCGCCACCATCGAACGCAACATGACCTTGCCGGAATCGCGCCGCAAGAGCGAATTGTCTTCTGTCGAAAAGGTCGAGGCCACCGGCCCTCTGGAAGTGACCTTCACGCTGAAGAAGCCGGACGTCACACTCCTGGCGCAGCTCTCCGACCGCGCCGGCATGATCGTCTCGCCCAAGGCCGCCAAGGAACTCGGCGCGAATTTCGGCTCCAAGCCCGTCTGCGCCGGTCCCTTCAAGTTCGTCGAGCGCGTGCAGCAGGACCGCATCGTGCTGGAGAAGTTCAAGGATTACTGGAACAAGGACAATATCTTCATCGACAAGGTCACCTACCTGCCGATCCCAGATTCGACCGTGCGTCTCGCCAATCTGCGCTCGGGCGATCTCGACATGATCGAGCGGCTCGCCGCGACCGATGCGCAGGCGGTGAAGTCGGATCCGAAGCTGAAGTACGAAGCGGTCGTCAACATAGGCTACATGGCGCTTTACGCCAATATCGCCAACGGCCCGCGCGCCGACAACCCGTTCGGCAAGGACAAGCGCCTTCGTCAGGCTTTCTCGCTCGCCATCGACCGCGATGCGCTGAACCAGATCGTCTATGAAGGCACGGCCGTTGGCGGCAACCAGCCCTTCCCGCCGAACAGCCCGTGGTACAACAAGGCGATCCCGGTTCCGGCGCGTGATGTCGAAAAGGCAAAGGCGCTGGTGAAGGAAGCCGGTTTCGACCGCGTGCCGGTCGAGATGCAGATCCCGAACAACCCGGTCGCCCAGCAGATGATGCAGATCGTGCAGTCGATGGTGGCCGAAGCCGGTTTCGATGTCAGCCTGAAATCGACGGAATTTGCTACGCTTCTCGATGAGCAGACGCGCGGCAACTACCAGCTCAGCCGCTCCGACTGGTCCGGCCGTGTCGATCCGGACGGCAACATCCACCAGTTCATCACCTGCAAGGGCGGCATCAACGACACGAAGTACTGCAACCCGGAAGTCGACAAGCTGCTGAACGAAGCCCGCGCCTCGACGGATGATGCGGTGCGCAAGCAGAAGTATGATGCGGCAAGCGTGATCCTCAACGACGACATGCCGATCATCTATCTCGGCCACCAGTCGTGGATCTGGGCGCTCAACAAGTCGGTCACCGGTTTCGTCCCCGCGCCGGATGGCATGATCCGGCTCACCGGAATGAAGAAGGGCGGCTGAGGCCGTTCCGGCGCCGCAGAGTTCAGCCTGCGGCGCCTTCCTCGCTCAGTCCCCGAAAAGGATGGCGCAATGCCTGTATTCATCGGAAAGCGTCTGCTGGTCGCGATCCCGACGCTCCTGATCATTTCGATCTTCGTGTTTTCGCTGCAGAAGCTTCTGCCGGGCGATCCGGTGCTCGCCATGGCCGGCGAGGAGCGGGATCCCGCCGTGCTGGAACTGTTGCGCGAGAAATATCACCTGAACGACCCGATCCCGGTTCAGTATGTCAACTGGCTGGGCGGCGTGCTGAAGGGCGATCTCGGCATATCGTTGCGCACCAACCAGCCGGTGCTGGAACTGATCGGCGAGAAGCTGCCGGTGACGATCCAGCTTGCCATCATGGCCATGATCTTTGCGTTTGCCATCGGCGTGCCGATGGGCATTCTCGCAGCGGTCAAGAAAAACACGGTGCTGGATTATATTGCGAGCATCGTGGCGCTCTCCGGCCTGTCGGTGCCGAACTTCTGGCTGGGCATCATGCTCATCCTGCTGGTGTCGGTCAATCTCGGCTGGTTGCCGGCCTCCGGCTATGAATCCATCTTCGTCGATCCGGTCCGCTCGCTTCAGACGATGATCATGCCGGCCTTTGTGCTGGGCACGGCGCTGGCGGCAACGCTGATGCGCCACACCCGCTCGGCCATGCTTGGTGTTCTTTCGGCCGACTACATCCGCACCGCCCGCGCCAAGGGCCTTTCTCCGCGCGAAGTGGTGCTGTCGCACAGCTTCCGCAATGCATTGCTGCCGGTCATCACGCTGACTGCGCTGCTGTTCGGCGAACTCCTGGCCGGTGCCGTCCTGACCGAGCAGATCTTCACCATTCCAGGCTTCGGCAAGCTCATCGTCGATGCGGTCTTCAACCGCGATTACGCGGTGGTACAGGGTGTCGTCATGTGCACGGCCGTCGGTTTCATCCTGATGAACCTCATTGCCGACGTGCTCTACGTTCTCCTCAATCCGCGTCTGAGGGCCAGCCTATGACCGTCATCGAACAGACTGCCGGTGTGGAACCGCGCGAAAAGAGCCGCGCCTGGGGCAAGCTGAAAAAGAGCCGCAGCGCACTCGCCGGCCTTGCCATCATCCTCTTCTTCACCGTGCTCGCCGTTGCCGCGCCGCTCCTGCCGATCCCCGATCCGGTTGCCACCAGCTGGTCGGCCATCCGCAAGGCGCCGTCCGCTGCGCATTGGCTCGGAACGGATGATCTGGGACGCGATATTCTATCGCGAATGATCTGGGGCGCGCAGGCCTCGCTGATGGCCGGCATCTTCTCTGTCGTCATTGCCGTCGTGATCGGCGTACCGTTCGGCATGTTGGCCGGCTACTTCGGCGGATGGGTGGATCTCGTCATCTCGCGCATCACCGAGGCGCTGCTCGCCATGCCGTTCCTGATCATGGCGATCGCGCTCGCCGCCTTCCTGGGGCCGAGCCTTACCAATGCGATGATCGCGATCGGGCTGACCGCCATGCCGATCTTCGTACGGCTGACCCGTGGCCAGGTGCTGGCGGTCAAGCAGGAGGATTATGTCGAAGGCGCGCGCTCGGTCGGGCTTGGCCATGTCGATATCATGGTCCGCTACATCCTGCCGAACGTTACCGCACCGATCATCGTCCAGGCGACGCTGACGGTCGCGACCGCGATCATCGCGGAAGCGAGCCTCTCCTTCCTTGGCCTCGGGCAGCAGCCGCCGGCCGCCAGCTGGGGTTCGATGCTGAACGTGGCGAAGAACTTTCTCTCCCAGGCACCCTGGATGGCCATGTGGCCGGGTGCGGCGATCTTCCTCGTGGTGATCGGTTTCAACCTTCTCGGCGACGGCCTGCGCGATGCGCTCGATCCGCGCGAACACTAGACTGATTTGACAAAGGCCTGACACATGAGCGAATTCACCACGCGTCCCGAAATACTCGGCACCTTCGGCGTCGTCACCTCCACCCACTGGATCGCCTCGGCGGTCGGTATGAGCATCCTCGAGAAGGGCGGCAACGCCTTTGATGCAGCCGTTGCCACCGGTTTCGTGCTGCAGGTGGTCGAGCCGCATCTGTGCGGTCCCGGCGGCGACATGCCGGCGATCATCTATTCGAAGAAAACCGACAAGGTGGAGGTGATCTGTGCCCAGGGACCGGCGCCCGCCGGCGCCACCATCGAGCACTACACCGCAGAGGGCCTGAAGCTGATCCCCGGCGACGGACTTCTCTCGACCGTCATACCCGGCGCCTTCGACGGCTGGATGCTGATGCTGCGCGACTACGGCACGATGTCGGTGCGCGAGGTTCTGGAACCGGCTATCTATTATGCAGAGCATGGGCATCCGGTACTGCCGCGGGTATCCGCCACCATCAAGGGGCTCGCGGATTTCTTCGCCCGGGAATGGCCGACCTCGCACGAGACCTGGTTGCCGGGCGGCGCTGCCCCCGAGCCGCATTCCAGCTTCCGCAATCCGGTTCTCGCCGAAACCTGGAAACGCATCATTGCCGAGGCGGAAGCCGCCACCGGCCGCGACAACCAGGTGCAGGCCGCGCGCGATGCCTTCTATCGCGGCTTCGTCGCCGAGGCGATCGACACCTACCTGAAGACCGCCGAGGTGATGGATGCGAGCGGCATGCGCCACAAGGGCGTGCTGACGGCTGATGACATGGCCAACTGGAGCGCCACCATCGAAGCGCCGCAGACCTTCGACTACCACGACTGGACTGTTGCCAAGACGCCCGCCTGGGGCCAGGGGCCGGTCCTCCTGCAATCCCTGGCGCTCTTGAAGGGTTTCGATCTCGGCGCCATGGACCCGAGCGGTCCCGATTTCGTCCACCATGTGGTCGAGGCGATAAAGCTCGCCTATGCCGACCGCGAGGTCTATTACGGCGACCCGGAATTCGGCCAGATACCGACCGAGGCGCTGCTCTCGGACAGCTACAATGCCGAACGCCGCAAGCTGATCGGTCCGAATGCCTCCTTGGAGCTGCGCCCCGGCACGTTGCCCGGCTATGAGCGGCAGGTAGACGCCACCATGGCCATGCTTGCGGAATTTTCCGGCAAGGGCTCCGTCTACGAGCCGACCATGGCGCACCTGACCGAAAAGAAGGGCGATACCGTCCATATCGACGTCATCGACCGTTGGGGCAACATGGTGTCCACCACGCCGTCGGGCGGCTGGCTGCAGTCCTCGCCCGTCGTTCCGGGTCTCGGTTTCCCGCTGAATTCCCGTGCCCAGATGTTCTGGCTGAAAGAGGGGCTTCCGACCTCGCTTGCCCCAGGAAAACGTCCGCGTACCACGCTCACGCCGTCGCTTGCGCTTTACCAGGGGCGGCCGACGCTCGCCTTCGGAACGCCGGGCGGCGACCAGCAGGATCAGTGGCAGCTGCCGTTCTTCCTGCGGTATGCCCATCACGGCAAGAACCTGCAGGCGGCAATTGACGCGCCGCTGTTCCACACGACACATTTCCCCGGCTCCTTCTATCCGCGCACATCCGAGCCCGGTCACATCATGGTGGAAGCCGGCTTCGGCGAGACAACGATTGCGGATCTGCGCCGTCGCGGCCATCGGGTGACGGTGGCCGATCACTGGACCGTCGGGCGCCTGACGGCGGCGCGGCGCGATGCGGACGGCCTGCTCAGGGCAGCGGCGACGCCACGCCTGATGCAGGCCTATGCGGTGGGGCGCTGAGCCATGACCTGGTCCATTGTTGCCCGCGATCCCGACACCGGCCACCTCGGCATCGCCGTTGCCAGCCGCTTCTTTGCGGTGGGGGCGGCGGTGCCCTACATGCGCGGCGGCGTGGGTGCCGTCGCGACGCAGGCCTTTGTCAGCCCGCTTTATGGCGTTGATGGCCTTGCCATGCTCGGCGAGGGCATGGCGCCGCAGGCGATCATCGACACGCTGACTGCCCGTGATGACGGAGCCCAGCAGCGCCAGATGCATCTGATCGATGCCAGCGGCCGCAACGCCGCCTTCACCGGCGCAAAATGCATCGACTGGGCCGGCCACATCGTTGACGCGGATGTCTCGGTGGCCGGCAACATGCTGGCGGGACCGCAGGTGCTCGAACAGACACTGCGGGCCTATCGCGATCTTGGCGGCGCACCCTTTGCCGAACGGCTTCTGGGGGCGATGGAGGCCGGCGAGGCGGCTGGCGGCGACAAGCGGGGCAAGCAGTCCGCCGCGCTCGTCATCTATCGCGACCAGGACTATGCCTGGCTCGATATCCGCGCCGACGATCACTCCGAACCGCTGGAAGAGCTCTGGCGGCTCTATCAGGTGGCGCAGGAGCGCTACCTGCATGTGGCCGAGACCATGCCGACGCGGGCAAACCCGCATGGAATGATCGACCGCAGCGAGATCGACCGCAAGATTGCGAGCCTTGAGGCCGAACGCGCCGCCAGCGGCCGCCGGAGTGCCTCCTTTGCTACGCCATGGAACCCGTCATGACCCAGGATCCCGTTCTCTCCGTTCGCAATCTGACGACCGCCTTCCGCACCGACGAGGGCTGGCGGTCGGTGGTGCGCAATGTCTCCTTCGACATTGCCAGCGGCGAGACGCTGGCAATCGTGGGCGAATCCGGTTCCGGCAAGAGCGTCACCTCGCTCTCCATCATGCGCCTGCTGGCGCCGGGGGCCAGCCGCATCGAAGGCGAAATCCGGCTAAACGGCCGTGATCTTCTGGGCCTTTCGGAAAAGGCGATGCGCGGCGTGCGCGGCAACGAAGTCTCGATGATCTTTCAGGAGCCGATGACCTCGCTCAATCCGATCTTCACCATCGGCCGGCAGATTTCCGAGGTGCTGACGCGGCACAAGGGCCTGTCGAAGACGGAGGCACGGGCCGAGACGATCCGCATGCTGGAGCGGGTGCGCATTCCCAATGCGGCCAGCCGTTTCGACGAATATCCGCACCAGTTCTCCGGCGGCATGCGCCAGCGCGTTATGATTGCCATGGCGCTCGCCTCTCGCCCGAAGCTTCTGATTGCGGACGAGCCGACGACCGCCCTCGACGTGACCATTCAGGGCCAGATCCTCGATCTCATCAAGGAATTGCAGGATGAGGAGGGCATGGCCGTGCTCTTCATCACGCATGACATGGGCGTGGTGGCGGAGATTGCCGACCGTACGGTGGTGATGCTGCGGGGCGATGCGGTGGAAACCGGACCGACCGAGGACATCTTCCACCGCGGCCGGCATCCTTACACCCGCGCGCTTTTGTCCGCAGTGCCGAAGCTCGGCTCGATGGAGGGCAAGGCGCTGCCGCTGCGTTTTCCGGTGGTGGATACAGCGACAGGCATCGCCCTCGAACCGGTCGGCGCGGAGCGGTCGGTGGTGCAGCACCAGCCGATCCTTGAGGTGCGCAACCTCGTCACGCGGTTTCCTGTCCGCTCCGGCCTGTTCAGCCGCCAGACCGGAGCAGTGCACGCGGTCGAGAATGTCTCCTTCGATCTGCGGCAAGGTGAAACCCTGTCGCTTGTCGGTGAGTCCGGCTGTGGCAAGTCCACCACCGGCCGCTCGATCATGCGGCTGATCGAGCCGACGGAAGGTGAAATCCAGCTCGACGGCTTCAATGTGCGCGAACTGGGCGCACTGGAACTGCAGCGGATGCGCAAGAGCATCCAGATGATCTTTCAGGACCCCTTCTCCAGCCTCAACCCGCGCATGAGCGTGGGACAGGCCGTGGCGGAACCCTTCCTCAAGCACCGGATGGGCACGGCGGCCGAAGCGAGAGAGAAGGCCGCCTATCTCTTGGAACGGGTCGGTCTTCCGGCTGCGATGATGAGCCGCTATCCGCACGAATTTTCCGGCGGTCAGCGCCAGCGCATCGCGATTGCCCGCGCGCTCTCGCTCGATCCCAAGGTGATCGTGGCCGACGAAAGCGTGTCGGCGCTCGACGTGTCGATCAAGGCCCAGGTCTGCAACCTGCTTCTCGACCTGCAGGAAAGCCTCGATCTTGCCTTCCTGTTCATCAGCCATGACATGGCCGTGGTGGAGCGGGTGAGCCATCGTGTGGCGGTAATGTATCTCGGCGAGATCGTCGAGATCGGCCCGCGCGCCGCCGTGTTCGAAAATCCGCAGCATCCCTACACGAAGAAGCTGATGGCGGCGGTGCCGGTGCCGGATCCCGCCCGACGTGGCATCCGGCGCGGCATTTCCAACGAAGAGTTGAAAAGCCCGGTGCGGCCGCTCGGCTACCGGCCGCCGGTGAGGCAGTACCGCGAAGTCTCCGTCGGTCATCTGGTGCAGGTGGCAGACGCCTGAAACGCGATCGGGACCGGCGAGAGCCGGCCCCGATGTCTTTGATGCCGGCGTTCTGCCGGATGTGGGTTACCAGCGGTAGGCGAGCGTTGCCTTCACCGTGCGGCGCTTTCCGTCGAGCACCGAGTTCGAATAGAAGCCCGGTGTGAAATAGCGCTCGTCCGTCAGGTTGGTGCCGCTGAGCGCCAGCGTCAGGCCCTTCCAGTCCGGATTGGCCTTGCCGAAATCATAGCTGATGGCCGCATCGAGGAGCGTATAGCCGGGAATCTTCACCTGCTGGCCGGTGCCGGTATCCATCGCGGTGTAGGAACTGCCCACCCGTCGCAGGCCAGCGCCGATCGAGAGGCCCTCCAGCCGGCTGGTCTCGAAGGCGTAGTTCAGCCACAGCGACGCGGTGTTGTAGGGCACTGCCTTCATCTGCGTGCCCACCTGGCTGATGCCGGAACTGTTGGCGTTGTCCTTGGTCACTTCCGCATCGGTATAGGCGTAGCTCGCAACGAAGCTCCAGCCGTCGGCGATTTCACCCTTGGCCTCCAGTTCCAGGCCGCGCGAGCGCACCTCGCCCTGCTGCACCGAATAGCCGGAATTGTTGGGATCCGAGGTGGTAACATTCTGCTGTGTCAGGTCGTACCAGGCAAGGCTCAGCAGTCCGTTCCATCCTTCCGGCTGGTATTTCACGCCCACTTCATACTGTGTCCCCGTCGTCGGCTTGAACGGGTTGCCACCGAAATCCGTGCCGCTCACCGGCTCGAACGAGGTGGAATAGCTGGCATAGGGCACCACGCCATTGTCGAAGCTGTAGCCAAGCCCGACGCGGCCGGTGAAGGCATGTGCATCCTGATCCGTCTTCGAGGCTGTGCCGGCATACTGATAGGTGGTCATGTCCGCCCAGTCATAGCGGCCGTTCAGCGTCAGGATCCAGTTCTCCCATTTCACCTGGTCCTGCGCGTAAAGGCCATACTGGCTGACCAGATCCTTGCTGTCGGACCAGGCTCCACCGAAGGTATAGGCGAAATCGTAATCCGGGTTGTAGATGTCGAGATGGTTGGCATTGGTGGAGTTGGTGCGCGTTTCCCGGATGTTCGAATAGCCGTAGTTCAGGCCGAACAGCAGTTCGTGCGTCAGCGGGCCGGTCTCCACCTCGCCGGAGACATTGAGGTCCGCCACCACGCTGTCGGAGGTGCGCGGCCGCTTCTGCACGCCGATATCCACATAGTGATCGTCGACCACGGCAATCGGCCAGGTCCAGATGAAGGCCGACGTAAAGTCGAGCTTCGAATGAGTGTAGCGGAGATTGTTCCGGAGCGTCCAGCCATTGTCGAACTGGTGCTCGAACTCGTAGCCGATCGAGGTCGACTTGCTGTTCCAGTCGGAGAGGCCGGGTGCCCCCATGTAGAAGTCGCTCGGGATGGTGACCCCGGTGCTGTAGACCGAATTGGCGATCGGCAGGCTCTGTTCGGCGCCGCTGCGCGTCAGGTCCTGGTACTGGGCAAGCACGGTCAGGCTGGTGGCATCGTCCGGCGTCCAGGTGATGGCCGGCGCAAGATAGAGCGCGTCGTTGGGCGAATGATCGACCTGTGTATCGGCATCGCGCTTGAGGCCGGTGAAGCGATAGAGAACGGTGCCGTCCTGCGTCAGCGGGCCGCCGAAATCCACGGCCGCCTGCTTCTCGTCGAAGGAACCGTATTCCAGCTGCACCTCACGGAATGCCTCCTCCGTTGGCCGCTTGGTGCGCATGTCGATCAGACCGCCCGGCAGCGCGTCGCCGTAAAGGCCGCTGGCCGGACCCTTGAGAACGCTGATCTGCTCCAGCCCATAGGGCTCGATGGTCAGATCGTAAGGGTTGTATCCGCTGCGCAGGCCGTCCCGATAGTAGCTGCGTTGGGATTCGGCGAAGAAGCCGCGCATGTAAAGCAGCGGCAGGCCCTGGTTGGAGGTGTAATCCACCATGCGGACGCCCGGCGTATAGGCCACCGCATCGTTCAGGTCTGTCACCTGCCGCTGGTCGAGCTCCTTGCGGGTGACAACGCTGACCGACTGCGGCACCTCGCGGATGGGTGTGTCGGTCTTGGTGCCGGCCGAACTGCTGGTGGCTGCAAGCCTGTTCGCCGTATTGCCCTCGACTGCGACGCGGTCGAGCAGCGTGGCGCCGGACGCATCCGTGCCGCCTGCTGCCTCTGACGGATCGACGAGGGCCGCGCTTGAGGGGCCGGTGATGCGGATGCGGATGGCGGAGCCCGCCAGCATGGCCTGCAGCGCCTCGGCCGGCGTCATCGTACCATTGACGGCCCTGGTGGTGATGGTGCGGGCAAGCTGCGGCGCGTAGCCGATCTGCCAGCCGGTCGTGCGGATGAAGGCGTCAATCGCCGCGCCAAGCGGTTGAGCCGGAATGGCAAAGCGCATCGGTGCGGTTTGCGCCGTCTGCTGCGCCACTGCGACCGAGAGGCCGGCGCCTCCGGGCAGGCCGCCCGCCAGTATGGTCGATGCCAGCAGAAGCGTTGCCAGCCGGCCCCAGGATTGCTTGTTGCGGTCGCGCTGCCCTGCTCCTTGCAAAGCCTGCGGCACCATCCCCCGTCTCATCATGTCACGACACCCTTGAAATCTGACCAGCGGGCGTTCCGGTCCGATTCCGGAAACAGCCCTCATAGGCCAAGGACGTTCGGAATGAAGGTCGTCACAAAAAAACTTGATTGTTTAACGCAAGATCAGGATGTCGCCCGGCAGACGTGTGATGGACGCGCCGGCCGCAACGGCAAGCGTGCGGATTGCGGCCTCCGGGTCATCGATCCGGTAGTTGCCGCTGACGGGACGTTTGTCGAGCCGGTTGCCGAGCATCACGACCGAGCCGTCGAAGTAGCGCTGCAGATCCGCCAGCGCCTGCCCGAACGGCCTGTCCTCGAAGATGATGCGGCCATCGCGCCATGCAAGGGTGCGGGCGGGGTCGGCCGGCCGGGTGCCGGAAAGTCCCTGACGGCTGGCGATCACCATCTGTCCGGGCTGCAGGGTCTCCGCGCTTCCCTCTCCGGACGTGCGGCGGACCTCGACGCTGCCGCGTTCCAGCACCACCACATCGGCGTCCGTGTCTGCCCTGACGCTGAAGGCGGTGCCGGTGACGGTCACCTGCGCATAATGGCCGGTCACCACGAAGGGGTGGGCAGGGTCGTGCCGCACGTCAAAGAAGGCTTCGCCGCCAAGCAGGGTCACCCGACGGTGCTCTTCCTCGAAATCGACGGCAATGGCGGATGCGGTATTCATCAGAACGGTCGATCCGTCCGGCAGGGTGATGCTTCGCCTCTCGCCGGTCATGGTGACGTAGTCGGACTGCCAGCGCAGCATGAGGACCGGATACTGATGCACCACGGCGATGGCCAGGAGGAGGGCAGCGGCCGCTGCCCCGACAAGCCTGCCACGCCCAAGGCCTCGCGCGCTGCCTTTCCGCTTTGCTCCGCCCGATCCGCGCTCCTGCGCACGCAGCCTGGAGGCATCGGCAAGCGTGGCGCGGCGCAGCGAGGGCATGGCATGCAGGCGGACGAGTTCGTCGAAGGCGGCGGCTCGCACCGGGTCGCTTCGGCACCACTTGTCGAAGGCGGCGAGCGTTTTTGCGTCCCGGTCCTCGCCGAGGCGCAAAAACCAGTCCAGCGCCTCGTCTGTCGCCTGATCCGGATGCCGATAGCTGCTGCCAGCCCTGTCTTGTCGATCCTGTTTCACTCAGGCTGTCCGTGCATTTGCCGATTGCATGCTCTTATGGGACGTTCGGCAGGGGCCGCCGTCACAATTTTCCCGTCACGACAGTGGCGTATCAGCCCATGGAACGGTTGTGGATGCATGGTGCCCTGCTTTCCTTCCATCTCTCAGCCCCGCTCCAGCCGGGCAATGACATCCCGGCAATGCCCCATCACGAGCTTGATGTCGTTATAAACGGTGTTGCGCGAAACCCCCAGGTGATCGGCGATCTGCTGATAGGTCCAGCCTTCCGCCTGGGACAGGGTCCAGGCATGGCGTGCCCGTGCCGGGAGTTCCTGTAATGCGGCTTCCAGAAGACGTTGTCGCTCCCGCTCCATCAGTTCTTCTTCCGCCGACGCGGCCTCAACGGCCACGTTCTCGACATCGTCCCAGCGGATGTCGCGATCCTCGAAACCCTCGCGGAAACGCCGCTTGCGGGTATGATCAAGAGCCAGATTGCGGGCCGTCTGGTAGAGATAGCTCTCCAGATGCTGGATCGGCGTCGCCTCCAGGGCATGAAGGGTTCTGACATAGGTTTCCTGTGCCAGATCATCGGCCGTCTGCGGGTCCCGCACGATGCGCATGACCAGCCACCACAGCGAGCGGCGGTGCCGCGCAAAGATCGCCCCCAGCATCGCCGTCATCGGCGGCATGCCGCCGCGGCGCTGGCCCTCGCAAGAGAGGCGGCCTCAAGAAAGGCGGGTTCCATCGCGGCAGGTGGCATCGAGCGGCGGCTTTGCGAGACAAAATATGATTGCCCGATGCATGTTTTAAATGTCGCGGCCTGTCAACCGTCTCGCCGCTGTTTATGCCGCCGTTTCGCACGGCTGTCTGCCGCATCGACAGACCGCGGAAGGCGGCGATGCTATCCGCTGATCAGGCTGTGGTAGGCGCCTTCAACCTGGGTGATGTGCGCATGCATCATCCGCTCGGCTTCACTTTGGTTGCCGCGCAGGATCGTCTCGACGATCAGCCCGTGCTCGGCATGGGAACGGGCGAGGCGGCCAAGCGTGGAAAACTGGGCGCGTCGAAAGGGTTGCAGCCGCTGGCGGGTCGAAAGCGTGATTTCTTCCAGATAGGGATTGTGGCTGCCGCGATAGATGGCGCCATGAAAACGTTCATTGGCATGGATATAGGCCTGCCGGTCGCCGGCGGAGACGATCACGGCCATGTCGCCATGCAGGCTGTCCAGCGCGTCGCGTTCCGCGGGTGTCATGCGCAGCGCGCTCAGGCCTGCGCAGAGTGCTTCCAGATGCCCCATCAGCTCGAACATGCCGGTCAGCTTCTCGTCATCCGGCTGGGCGACGACAGTGCGTGCATGCGGTCGCTGGTCAACAAGGCCGCTGGCCGCCAGCTGCTTCAGTGCCTCGCGCACCGGCGTTCGCGATACCGTGAACTCGGCGGCCAGCTGCGTCTCGTCCAGCACGGTGCCAGGCGCAAGCTCGCTGCTGATGATCCGTTCGGCCAGCTGGCGCCGGATGTCCTCTGCCGATGTGCGGGGCGTCTTCTTCAGCACGCTTGCGTCTCATTTCCAGTCGTCTTCATGCGGGCATCATGCTGACATGGGCCGCCACAACCTTCCAGCCATCGGCTGTCCTGACCCATGTCTGCATCTGCCGGCCGATCTCGCCCGGCAGGTCCGGCCGCAAAAAGAGTGTCGAGGCGGTCGCGAAATCGCGGCCATAGGTGGTGATCACCGTTTTCTCCAGCCGACGCGTAAATGGCGCCTGGCTCTTGCGAAAGGCTGTGATCTCGCCATAGCCGTGTTGCACTTCGCTTACCCCGTAGCGGACGGTGGCGGCATTGTCGAGAAACATGGAGAGCAACGTGTCGTTGTCATTGGCCAGCAGCGCCGCCTCGTAGGCGGCGAAGACCGCTTCGACCTCGGCCTGGGTTTCAGGGTGGTTGATCTCCATCAGCCGGTCTTTCTGCGGTTGAGCATGCGGGTCTTCAGCTCGGTGAGGAAGGGAATGGTCTCGAACTGATCCGGTCGAACCCGGTCCCAGTCGACGCCCGCCGGCCGCGGCTGGCGGTTGCCGGTGATGATCAACTCGCTCTCGGTCGCCACCATGTCGAGCGGGCTGTCATGCGGCTCGATTACCACCTCGGGGTCTTCCACCAACTGCACGGAATGCACGGTTGTCACCAGCGGTGTGTCGTCGCTGATGGTGCCGAGTTCGCGGAAGATCGCCGTTTCCAGATCGGCAAAACCGGCACCCTTGCCGGTACGGCCGCCAGCGCGCGAGACCGCGACCGAACCGACGACACAGAAATCCAGCGGCTCGACATCCTCGAAACCGATGCGCTCGCCGTGTTCGACAAACCCTTGGGCGACGGCTGCGAGTTCGAAGGAAATGCCTTTCTCGACCAGCTTCTTGGGATCAAGTCTGAGATAGGGAAAATCCTTGGTCAGATAGGGAACCGGCGCATAGACCGTCTTGCCCTCGTAGAGCGCGCGCAGCCGGATCGGGATCTGCGGCGCGTCCGGGTTCGTCTTGACCGTGCGTGCCTTTTTCCAGGCGTCGGTCCCGGCCAATCGCCAGGCGGCAACATCGGCGCCGACAAAGTTCGGGATCATGCTCCAGGCGGGGCCTATGGCAACGCCGGTCTCCTCAAGTGCGGTCCAGATCCGGTTGCGCACCACATCCTTGCCCGTATTGCGGCCGGCCCAGCGTCCTCTATGCGCGTGTTCTTTCTCAGACATGAGCCATCTCCCGTGTGACGGCGGCTTCCAGCTCGGCAAACGGCGTCGCCCAGCCGACGATGCCGCCCTGTGCGACGATCATCTCGATCGCCATCCGCTTGAATTCAGGGAAATAACTTTCGGTGGCATCCTCCACCAGCAGGCATTCGTAGCCCCGGTCATTGGCCTCGCGCATGGAGGTCTGCACGCAGACTTCTGTCGTCACTCCGGCAAACACCAGATGCGTGACGCCCTTGTTGTCGAGGATCGACTGGATGTCGGTGTTCCAGAACATGCCCTTGCCGGGCTTGTCGATGACGACCTCGCCCATGATCGGCTTCAACGCATCAACGATCTGGTTGCCCGGTTCGCCGCGCACCAGAAGCCTTCCCATCGCACCTTCCTCGCCGATCTTCAGCGGCGCGTCGCCGCGGCTGATCTTCGAGGGCGGGCAGTCGGAAAGATCCGGCAGATGCGCCTCGCGGGTATGCACCACCGGCCATTTCTTGCGGCGGAACAGATCGATGAGTTTCGCGGTCGTCGGAATGATCGCCTCCAGCCGTGTCACGTCATTGCCGAGACTGTCGCCGAAACCGCCCTTCTCGATGAAATCGCGCTGCATGTCGATGACGACGAGTGCCGTGCGGCCGGGCACAAACGGGAAGGGATAGGGGCGGGCGGGAACGGGAAAGGTCATGATGCTCATCCACCTCAATGGCCGGCCATGTGCTGGCCGATGGTGTTGCGGTCGGTCTCTTCGATGGGCGCAACATAGGAAATCGTGCCGCCGGACATCACTGCCACGCGGTCCGCCAGTTCGAGGATCTCGTCCAGGTCTTCCGAGACCAGCAGCACGGCGGCACCGCGATTGCGAGCCTCCATGATCTGGCTGCGGATATCCGCGACCGAGGCGAAATCGAGTCCGAAGCACGGATTTGCGACGATCAGGACGTCCACATCGCCCGACAGTTCGCGCGCCAGCACCGCACGCTGCACATTGCCGCCGGACAGAGTTTCGATGGGCGCGTCGGGGGAGGTGGTCTTCACCCGGTAGCGGGCGATCAACTCCTCCGCCTGGCTGCGCATCGGGCCTTTCGACATCCACCAGCCGAGACTGGTGATCGGCGGCTTGTCGAAAGTACGGAAGGCAATGTTTTCGGCCACACTCATGCGCGGCACGGTGGCATTCTTCAGCGGCTCTTCCGGCAGACCGTAGACCTTGAAGCGATCGAAATTGCCGCGCTTTGGGGTGAAGATCTCGCCATGAATGGTGATTTCGCCATCCGTCAGCGGTCGCTGACCGGCCAGCACCTCGACGAGCGCACTCTGCCCATTGCCGGAGACCCCGGCAATTCCGACAATCTCGCCGCCCTTGATCTTCAGGTTGACACCCTGGATGGCGGGTAGCCCCGCATCGTCCTCGGCGCAGAGGCCGGCCAGTTCCAGCACATCCTTCCGGTCGACCTGTTCGCTTCGTGCCGCCCGTTCGCGCACTTCCGTATCGCCGATCATCATCCGGCTCATGTCCTCGACAGGCGCGGATTTGGCGTCACCCTCGCCGGTCAGTCGGCCGCGCCGGAGAACCGAGAAGCGGTCGCAGAAGGTTTTCACCTCGCGGAACTTGTGCGAAATCATCAGCACGGTGATCTCGCCGCGGTCGCACATGCCGTGCAGCAGACCCAGCATTTCGTCCGCTTCACCTGGCGTCAGCACCGAGGTCGGCTCGTCGAGGATCATGAAGCGCTGGTCGAGGTAGAGAAGCTTCAGGATTTCCAGCTTTTGTTTTTCACCGGCGGAAAGGCTCGCCACCTGCGTGTCGAGCGGCACGCGGAAGGGCATGGTCTCCATGAAGCTGTCGAGCAGCCGGCGCTCCTTCGGCCAGTTGATGACCGAGGGGGTGTCGGCCCGCGAGATGACCAGGTTTTCCGCCGCCGTCAGGCAGGGCACCAGGGTGAAATGCTGGTAGACCATGCCGATGCCATGGGCACGCGCATCACGCGGCGACCGGATGATCACCTCGCGACCATCCAGCATCACCTGGCCCTTGTCGGCGGAATAGAAGCCCATGATACATTTGACGAGGGTGGATTTGCCCGCACCGTTTTCGCCGAGCAGGGCATGGAAGGAGCCGGCCGCGACATCGATCGACACATCGCCCAGCGCCGTGAAGCTGCCAAAGGTCTTGGTCATGCCGATGGCCGACAGCGACGGGGCCTTTTTCAGAGAGGCGGTCTCAACCGCCAGCGCGCTCATGATGGGCCTCCCGGCAGCACCTTGATGAAATCGACCGAGTTGGAAACGGCGCCGAACACGCCGCCCTGCATCTTGATCATGTCGACGGCGGCCAGATGGTTCTCCACCTTCGTCGCCGCACAGCAGTCTTCCAGCAGCAGGCATTCGTAGCCGCGGTCATTGGCGTCACGCATGGTGGTGTGCACGCAGACATCGGTAGTCACGCCGGTAAAGACGATGTTGCGGATGTGCTTCATCTGCAGCACGAGGTCGAAATCGGTGGCGAGAAACGTGCCCTTGCCGGGTTTGTCGATGATGGCCTCGCCCGGTTCCGGCTGCAGTTCCGGAATGATCTCCCAGCCCGGTTCGCCGCGCACGAGAATGCGCCCGCACGGCCCCTGGTCGCCAATGCCGGCGCCGATGCGTTGCGAGCGCCAGCGCTTGTTGGCGGGAAGGTCGGAGAGGTCCGGCTTGTGACCTTCGCGGGTGTGGATGATCGGATAACCCTTGGCGCGCATGGCGGCGAGCACGGTCTGGATCGGTTCGATCGGCTTGCGGGTCAGCGAAATGTCATAGCCCATGCTGTCGACATAACCGCCCGGTGCACAGAAATCCGTCTGCATGTCGATGACGACGAGCGCCGTGTTGTGCGGCCCCCAATTGCCGTCGAAGGGCCAGGGATAGGGGTCGGCGGAAAGCGTCGTGCCGCCGGGAATGAGCGCCTGTTCGATCCGTTCGTCGAGAGACTTCATGTCATGACCTCACTTGGTGATGGAAAGCTCGCCCGGTGCCTCGCGCGCCGCGACCTTGGACCGCGCCGAGGCGATCATGATCAGCAGCGTCAGGATGTAGGGGGCGGCGTTGAAGAAGTAGTAGCCTTGGGAAATCCCGACCGATTGCAGAGAGGGACCAAGCGCGCCGGCGGCACCAAAGAGCAGTGCCGCGAGAATGCAGCGCAAGGGTCCCCAGCGGGCGAAGATGACGAGCGCAACCGCCATCAGGCCCTGGCCGGAGGACAGGCCCTGGTTCCAGGAGCCCGGATAATAGAGCGAGAGGAAGGCGCCGCCGATGCCGGCCATGAAGCCGCCGATGGCGGTGGCGATGAAGCGCACGAGATCGACGGAGACGCCCATGGCCTTGGCCGCCGGCGCGCTGTCGCCGGTCATACGCACGATCAGGCCCCAGCGCGTGTTGCGGAAGGCCCACCACATAAAGACGGCAAGTGCCACCCCGACGAAGAAGAGCGGGTTGACTTCGAGCGCCTGGGCAAGACGCGGATCACCGGTCCAGTCGCCGAGATGGATGGCCTCGAGCCGCGGCGCCTGCGGCTGGATGTAGGGTTTGCCGAAAAAGAAGGCGAGACCGGTGCCAAAACTCATGAAGGCAATGCCGATGGCGATATCATTGACCCTCGGCAGCTTGCAGATGAAACCGTGCAGGGCACCGAGTACGAGACCGGCGCAGCCCGCGAAAAAGACGCCGGCCCAGGGATTGCCGGTCAGGAAGGAGCCGGCATAGGCCACCATGGCGCCAAGCACCAGGCTGCCTTCGAGGCCGAGATTGATGCGGCCGGATTTTTCCGTCAGGCATTCGCCCAGCGCCACGAACATGAAGGGCGTGGAGACGCGGATCGCGCCGCCCAGCATGGCAATCAGAGCGGTGATGAGCGCGCTATCCTGCAGGGTCTCGTTCATGTGCGGTCCTCCGCGCGTTTCGGCTGCAGGAAGGAAATGCGGCCGTAAAAGGTTTCGCTGGTCAACAGCACGACAAAGATCAGACCTTGCAGCACCAGAACGGTGGCATCCGGCATACCCATGCGTCGCTGGATGATGCCGCCGGCAGCGCTGAGCGCGCCGAAGAGTACGGCCACCGGAATGATGGCAAGCGGCACCTGGCGGGCGAGAAACGCCACCAGGATGCCGGTGAAGCCGTAACCCGCCACCAGCGAGGCGTTCGCCTGACCATGCACGGCGGCAACCTCGTAGAAACCGGCCAGACCGGCACAGGCGCCGGCAATCATGGTGCAGGCGACGATCAGCCGGCCGACGGGAAGCCCCTGTGCGAGCGCTGCGCGCGCATTGCCGCCGGTGACGCGGGCCGCAAACCCGAAGGTGGTTCGGGTCATCAGGATATGCAGTCCAATCGCCAGAACAAGGCCAGCCGCCAATCCCCAATGCACCTCCGTGCCTGGAATGGAGCCGATCCGGTAGGCATCGCCGATCGGCATGGTGGAGGGCTTGTTGGCCGAGGCCGGATCACGCAGCGCCCCCTCCACGAAGAAGTTCATGGTGGCGATTGCGATATAGGATAAAAGCAGCGAGGAGATCGTCTCGTTGACGCCGCGATAATAACGCAGCCATCCGGCAAAACCGATCCACAGGCCGCCGGCGAGCATTGCGGTCATCGCCATGATGGGAAGTGTGAGGAACGCCGGTACACCGGCCGTGACGAGGGGAATGGCCATCGCCGCGGCCGACAGTCCGCCCAGTACCAGCGCTCCCTCGCCACCGATCATGGTGAGCCCGATGCGGGCGGGAACCGCAAAGGCAAGTCCCGTCAGGATCAGCGGGGCTGCCCGCTGCAGGGTGTTCTGCAGCGAAAACCCGGACCCGAAGCCGCCGACCCAGAGCAGTTGGAAGAACATCAGCGGCGACTTGCCGAGAAACAGAAGGAAGACGGAAAACAACGCCGCAGAGGCCAGCAGCGCGGCCACCGGGATAAAGATGGATTCGGCGAATTTGAGCGTGCCGACGCTGGGTCTACGCCTCAACGACGTTGCCGAAAGAGATTGAACCGTCATGTCTGCCACGTGTGCTCTCCTCTCACCGGAGATCTGCCCGGACGACGGGCGAACCTGCCTCTTGATGACCCGGCCTGCCGGAACCGGCCCTAGCCGCTGGTGACCGTGCTTTCGCTGCTTATGGGGCAGAGGGACGTCTGGTGTCCCGTCTGCGCTGGCATAGGTGGCGGATCGTCTTAAGACCCCTCCCCAACCCCTCCCCACAAGGGGGGAGGGGCTAACCTGCCGCTCCGTCGCTGCCCCAAATGTCTGGGAACCCGGGTCGGGCAGGTCGGTGCCGCCTGTCTTCTCCCGCTTGTGGGGGAGATGGCCGGCAGGCCAGAGGGGGTCTTTAACGGATTATCCTTCCGCCTGTTGGCAGGCAGCGTCTCAGGTGATCGAGCCCTGGACCCCCTCCAGCAGCCAGTTCATGCCGTCGAGATAGGGGTCGTAATTGTCATAGGTCTTGTCGACCACGACCTTGCCCTGGTTGTCCTTCAGCGTGCCCTTGTAGATCGGCTCACCCTTGACGAGGGCTGCACGTGCGGCATCCGCCGCCTTCTTCGCCGCATCCGTTGCACCGGCGCCATAGGGCGTGGAGCGCAGCATGTCCTTGTCGAAACCGCCGACGAGGAAGTTCGGCAGCGTCTTGGAGGCGGCGATATCGGCGGCAAACGACTTGTAGATCGTCTCCCACTTGTATTCCGCGCCGGTGATGAAACCCTTCGGTGCGAGCGGCGCCTGGGAGGCATTGTGACCGAGGCTCTTTACGCCGCGCGCTTCCGCCGTCTCGATCACCACCTTCGGGCTGTCGACATGGCAGGTGATGACGTCGCAGCCGGCATCGACCAGCGCGTTCGTGGCTTCGGCTTCACGGACCGGCAGCGACCACTCGCCGGTGAAGATCACGCGGACCGTCGCATCCGGCTTGACCGAACGGGCGCCGAGCAGCACGGAATTGATGTTGGAGAGCACCGACGGAATGGGTTTTGCCGCCACGAAGCCAATCTTGCCCGAGGCGGAAGACAGACCGGCGGCGACACCGTTCACATAATGCGCCTGGTTGAGATAGGGGAAATAGGAACCGGCATTCTTCGGGTCCTTGTCCTTGCTCCACAGCGGCGCCGCATGACGGAACTCAACCTTGCTGTATTTCTTGGCAAGATCGACGACGAAGGGATTATAGTAACCGAAGGAGGTGGCGAGGATGAGGTTTGCGCCATCGAGGTTGATCATGGATTCCATCGATTTCGCGACGGCATCCGTTTCCGGCACGTTCTCTTCCTCGATCACGGTGACGCCCGGCACTTCCTTCAGCGCCTTGGCGGCAACCGCGTGCGCCTGGTTCCAGCCGAAATCATCGCGCGGGCCAACATAAACGATGCCGACGGTGACGGCGGCTTGCGCGCGGGCAATATGGTAGGGCAGGGCGCTTGCGGCGACACCGGCAAGGCCGGTCTTCAGCAGCGAGCGACGGGACAGATCGAATTTGGACATGGACACTCCCCTCTTTTCCAACCCGTCATGGGTCGTTCTGGAAACTGGTCTGCAAGGGGCGTGCCAGATGCCTGGCGGATGGCCACGGCCGCGAAGTCCCTGAAAAACAACGGCAGGGTAGGGTCACTCTGCGTTGAATGAAGAGCGTAATTAATAGGCGTAAGTTTTATGATGCATATTTTTTATCCTTTATCTGTTCTGTTGCATACAATTGCGGCGGGCGCGACACAGGGCGGCGACGGTCGCGCTGGGTGATCCTGATGGGTATTGAAGCGGCAGTGCCGACGGATCGACAGCCGGTCCTGCCCGATCGGGCTCGATGCAGGGCCCGTCCGGGCATGATCATTCGGCCGCGATAGGCTGCATGGACTGGAGGATCTTGCGGATCTCGGGGCGGCAGGAGCCGCAATTCGTTCCCGCCCCCGTCCGCGCCCCGATGGCCTGTACGCTGAGACAACCGCTTTCGGCGGCGATGGCGATCTCGTTGACACCGATGCCGAGGCAGGAGCAGAGGATCGCCCCCTTGTCGGGCTGGTCTGCCGGAGGTCGCCCGGCAATCAGGCGGCCGCGTGTGCGGCGGTCCGGATGAGGCTTTGCCAGCTGCTCGACGGCCCAGGGGCGCGAGACAGCGACCGGCTCATCCGAAACGAACAGCAGAGCAAGCAGCCGGTCCGCGGCAAAGACCGCCAGCCGCACGTCCCGCCCGTCGCGGGCAGTATAGCCGGTCATTTCCGCCTCCGGCGGCAGGTCGAAGGCGGTCTGCAGCCAGGGTTGCCAGCCGGTTTCGGGGGCTGCTCCCGCCAGTTCCATTCGGTAGCCCCCCTCGCATCGGGCGAGCGCCCAATAGGTGAAGGGAAGATGATCCGGTTTGCGGATGCTGATTGCGAAGCCCTGGCAGGGGGCTGCGTGCCGACGCAGCGAAACGGCCGCATGCTTCAGGGCGGGCTGGCCGGAGAGACGGTCGCGCCGCCCGGGGATCAGCGCGTCTATGCGCCCGCAGGCGGCGGTTTCATCCGTCCAGTGCATGGGAACGAAGACGGCGCCGGCGGCCTGTCGCGGGGTCACAAGCGCGCGCACCACCACCCGCCCGCCGGTCGTGCTCTGCAGTTCCACCAGGTCGGCGTCGGAGATCCCTTGCGCTGCGGCATCCTCCGGGTGAATTTCCGCAAAGGGTTCGGCCAGGTGCGCCGACAGCCGGGCGCTTTTGCCGGTGCGCGTCATGGTGTGCCAGTGATCGCGCACCCGACCGGTATTCAGCACGAAGGGGAATGCCGGGGAGGTTCGAGTTTCGGTGTTTGTCGTCACGGGCACGAAGCGCGCCCGTCCATCGGAATGGAAGAAGCGACCATCGCCGAAGAAGCGCTGGCCCGATGGTGCGCTGTCCTGCGGCTGCGGCCACTGGAACGGTTGCAGCGCCGCATAATCCGTCTCCGTCGCGCCGGCGTAAGCGCCGATGTCGAAATCCCGGCTGCCGCCATTCTCGAAGGCGGAGAGGGCCGCATGTTCGGCAAAGATCTCGTGCGGCGCCTGATAGGCAAAGGCATCGGCAAAGCCCAGCCGCCGGCCCACTTCCGCCATCTGCCACCAGTCCGGCCGTGCCTCGCCGGGGAGCGGCAGGAAGGCGCGCTGGCGGGAAATGCGACGCTCCGAATTGGTGACGGTGCCGTTCTTTTCGCCCCAGCCGATGGCGGGCAGCAGGACATGGGCCAGACGCGCCGTATCGGTCTCAGTTTCGATGTCGGAAACGACGACGAAGGGACAAGCTTCGATGGCGGCCTTCACGCGGTCCGCATCCGGCATCGAGACCACCGGGTTGGTCGACATGATCCACAGCGCCTTGATGCGGCCGTCGGCCACCGCCTCGAACAGATCGACGGCCTTCAGGCCGGCATGATCGGCAATCGCCGGCGCCTGCCAGAAACGCTGCACCCGGTCACGATCCTGCGCATCCTCGATCGACATATGGGCTGCCAGCATGTTGGCAAGGCCGCCGACTTCGCGTCCGCCCATGGCATTCGGCTGGCCGGTCAGCGAGAAGGGACCCATGCCGGGGCGACCGATGCGCCCCGTGGCAAGATGGCAGTTGATGATGGCATTCACCTTGTCCGAGCCGACGGAGGACTGGTTGACCCCCTGGCTGTAGCAGGTGACCACCTTTTCGGTTTCCGAAAACAGCTGGAAGAACTGCCGGACCTGCGGGGCGGGCAGGCCCGTCGCCGCGGCGACCGTCGCCGGCTCCGACTGCCCGGCGGCCATCAGCGCGCCGGCAAAGCCATTGGTATGGGCGGCAACGAAATCCTGATCGATGTGGCCCGTATAGGCGAGATGGGCCAGAAGGCCGTTGAACAACGCCACGTCGCCGTCCGGCCGCAGGGCGAGATGCAGATCGGCTAGATCGCTGGAAGCGGTGCGGCGCGGATCGATCACCACCACCTGCATGGCGGGCCGTGCGGCCTTGGCGGCGGCAAGACGCTGGTAGAGGACCGGGTGGCACCAGGCCATGTTGGAGCCGACCAGCACCACCAGATCGGCAAGCTCCAGATCCTCGTAGGTTCCGGGCACCGTGTCCGAACCGAAGGCGCGTCTGTGTCCGGCAACCGAGGAGGCCATGCAGAGCCGGGAATTGGTGTCGATGTTGGCCGAGCCGATGAACCCTTTCATCAGCTTGTTGGCGACATAGTAATCCTCGGTCAGCAACTGGCCAGACAGATAGAAGGCGACGGCATCCGGCCCGTGGTCGCGGATGGCGGCGGAAAAGGCGGAGGCAACCGTATCAAGGGCAATGTCCCAGCTCGCCCGCCGGCCACGGATCATCGGATAAAGCGCGCGCCCGTCCATA
The DNA here is from genome assembly GCF_018760785.1 of Rhizobium sp. CSW-27. Classification (GTDB taxonomy): domain Bacteria; phylum Pseudomonadota; class Alphaproteobacteria; order Rhizobiales; family Rhizobiaceae; genus Neorhizobium. The sequence continues at coordinate 44,550 of NZ_JAHHZO010000018.1, read as the reverse complement.
TCGAGCGTTTCGGCAAGCGCCGAACCCTTGGAACACAGCCGGCCGAAATTGGCCGGATGATCCGGATCGCCGCGGACGCTGACATCGCCCTTTTCATCGACCGTGGCGATCACACCGCAGCCGACGCCGCAATAGGGACAGGTGGTGCGGGTTTCAACGGGCATGGGCTTGGCTTCTCTGATTTCCATGCGCATATATATGCGTATCGGAAGACTGAGGCATCGAACGAGATTGCCGGGAGATCATCCTGCGCCTCAAGGACGAAGGTTTCGAACTGGTGGCGGTGCGGGGCTCGCACCACAAGTTCCGCAAGGAAGACCAGACCGTCGTCGTTCCGCACCCGAAGAAGGATGTGCCGCCGGGTATAGCGCGCGCTATTGCCAAACAGGCCGGCTGGATCGAGTAGGAAGACAGCGCATGCGTCATTACATTGCCCTCGTGCACAAGGATGCGGACAGCGCCTTTGGTGTCAGTTTTCCGGATGTGCCGGGCGTCTTTTCCGCTGCGGATGCGGAAGAGGACATCATCGCCAATGCCATTGAGGCGCTGCGGCTCTGGGCGGAGGATGAAGCGCTGCCTGCACCCTCGGCAATCGAACAGATCATCAAGCGCGACGATATCCGGGCGGAACTGGCGACTGGCGCCTTCCTTCTGCGTGTGCCGTTGATCGAGGACGACAGTCGTGTCGTGCGCGCCAACGTCACCTTTGAGGCCGGCATGCTGAAGGCCATCGATGCGGAAGCGGCTCGCCGCGGACTGACTCGGTCGGCCTTTCTCGCCAGCTGCGCGCGCAAGGAAATCGAAGCGGTCGGATAGCTTCGCCCCATCATCCTCACTCCGCCGCCACCATCATCGGGGCCTTCAGCAGGATCGACAGAGCGCCATTGTCGTTGCGGATCTCGAAGGTCTGCACTTCGCCCTCGTCCGCACCCTGGGCCATGCCGTTTTCCAGCGAGATTACCCAGTTGTGCAGCGGGCAGGTGACCGACTTGCCGTGCACGATGCCTTCCGACAGCGGGCCTGCCTTGTGCGGGCAGCGGTTTTCGATGGCGAAAACCTCGTTCTCGCTCGTGCGGAAGACGGCGATCGTGAGGCCGGGCGTCTTCACACAGCGGGCGCCGCGCAGCGGAATGTCGTCGATATGGCCGATGTCTGTCCAGTTCATGGGATATGTCCTCTTCGGGATGTGATCCCCTCTCCCCGCATGCGGAGAGAGGGCTAGGGTGAGGGGCAGAGATCGAAAACAGCCCCTCATCCGCCCTTCGGGCACCTTCTCCCCGAGGGGAGAAGGGGAGCCTCATTCCGCAGCCTCGCCGTAACCCACGGTCGCCATCGGCTTGAACTCGTGCTTGTCCTTGCCCGAAACACGCTCCGACCAGGGGTCGACCTGCGCGAATTTCTGGGAGAAGACGAAGCGGTCGTAAAAGGCCTTGCGCCGCTCGACATCCCCGAGGATCTGCCGGCGGATCTCGTCATGGCCGATGCGTTTCGCCCATTTGTAGATGCGCTCCAGATAACGCGCCTGCTCGCGATACATCTGCGTCAATGCCACGATCACTTCGAGCGCCTCGTCCTCGGTCTTCACCAGACCCAGAACATCCGTCCCCTTGATGTCGAGGCCGGCGGCCCCCGCAAAGTGGATCTCGAAGCCTGAATCCACGCAAATGACGCCGATATCCTTGCAGGTGGCTTCGGCGCAGTTGCGTGGACAGCCGGAAACGGCGAGTTTCAGCTTGGCGGGCGTCCAGGACCCCCACATGAATTTTTCGATGCGGATGCCGAGACCGGTCGAGTCCTGCGTGCCGAAGCGGCACCAGTCGGAGCCGACACAGGTTTTGACCGTGCGAAGGCCCTTCGCATAAGCCTGACCGGAGATGAAACCGGCCTGTCCGAGATCGGCCCAGACGGCAGGAAGATCTTCCTTCTCGACGCCGAGCAGATCGATGCGCTGGCCGCCGGTCACCTTCACCATCGGGATCTGGAATTTGTCGACGACATCGGCGATCGCCCGCAATTCCTTGGCATTGGTCACCCCACCCCACATGCGGGGAACGACGGAATAGGTGCCGTCCTTCTGGATATTGGCATGCACACGCTCGTTGATGAACCGCGACTGGTAGTCGTCGGCATATTCATCCGGCCAGTCGCAGACGAGGTAGTAATTCAGCGCCGGGCGGCATTTGGCGCAGCCGCAGGAGGTCTTCCATTCCAGTTCCTGCATGACGGCCGGAATGCTCTTCAGGCCCTTGGCCTTGATCAGGCGGCGCACATCATCATGGCCGAGATCGGTGCAGGTGCACATCGGGGTGACAGTGGCGGGATTGTACTTGTCGCCGAGCGTCAGCGTCATCAGCTGCTCGACAAGGCCGGTACAGGAGCCGCAGGAGGCAGATGCCTTGGTGTGTGCGCGCACCTCGTCCAGCGAGGTCAGGCCCTTGCCCGTGATGGTGGACGTGATCTTGCCCTTGCAGACGCCGTTGCAGCCGCAGATTTCCGCATCATCCGGCAAGGCTGCAACGGCCGCCATAGGGTCCAGCGGAGACCCTCCCTGATAGGCCTGGCCGAAGATCAGCGTATCGCGCATCTCGGAGATGTCGGTCTGCTTCTTTTTCAGGTCGTTGAACCAGGCGCCATCGGCCGTTTCGCCGTAAAGCACCGTGCCGATGATGCGGTTGTCCTTGATCACCAGGCGCTTGTAGATGCCGGCGGTGGCATCGCGCAGGACGATTTCTTCGCGATCCGGGCCTTCGGCAAAGTCACCCAGCGAATAGAGGTCGATGCCGGTGACCTTGAGTTTGGTCGGCGTGTCGGAATGCTTGAAGGCGGGCGTCTTGTTGCCGGCAAGATGCGCGGCGGCAATGCGGGCCATCTCGTACAGGGGAGCTACGAGACCATAGACCTGGCCGCCGACTTCTGCGCATTCGCCGAGCGCCATGATGTGGCCGTCGGAGGTCAGCATGCCGTCATCCACCACGATGCCGCGGTTGACGGCAAGGCCTGCCTCCTTTGCCAGCTGAACGCTCGGGCGGATGCCGACCGCCATGACGACAAGCGAGGCGGGAATGGTGCGTCCGTCATCCAGTTCGACGGCTTCAACTTTACCGTCGCCCAGGATCGCCTTGGTATTGGCCTTGCAGATCACCTTGATGCCGCGGTCTTCCAGCGCCTTCTGCAGGAGATAACCGGCGGCCGGATCGAGCTGGCGTTCCATCAGGTTCGGCATCACATGCAGCACGGTCACGTTCATGCCGCGGGCCTTGAGGCCGGCTGCAGCCTCAAGGCCCAGCAGCCCGCCGCCGATCACGATGGCGTCTCCTCCCATCTCGGCAGCGGCAAGCATGGCCCCGACATCATCCAGGTCGCGATAGGCAACGACACCAGGCAGGGTATGGCCCGGCACGGGAATGATGAAGGGGTTGGAACCGGTGGCAATCACCAGCCGGTCATAGGCAACCGTGATCCCGTTCTGCGATGTCACGGTTCGGTTGGTTCGATCGATCGAGACGATCTTTTCGCCGCGATGGAGCGTCACGCCATGGGTTTCGTACCAGGCATCGCCATGGATGATGATGTCCTCATAGGTCTTTTCGCCGGAGAGAACCGGCGACAGCATGATGCGGTCGTAGTTCACCCGCGGTTCGGCGTTGAAGATGGTGACGTCAAACTGGCCGGGTGCCTGTTCGAAGAGATGCTCCAGCATGCGCCCCGGCGCCATGCCATTGCCGATGATGACGAGTTTTTCGGTTTTTCCGTCCGGCATGGGGTCACTCCGCCGCTTCCACGAAGCGGTGACGCTCGTAGAGGAACTTCAACACCGCCTCGCGGCATTTCAGGTAGGTGCGGTCCGATGCCAGCTCGATGCGGTTGCGGGGGCGTGCGATCGGCACGTCGAGGATTTCGCCGATCTTCGCCGCCGGGCCATTGGTCATCATCACGATGCGGTCGGAGAGCAGGACGGCTTCGTCCACGTCATGGGTGATCATGATCATCGTGTTGCCGAGCCGGGCATGGATCTCCATCACCGCATCCTGCAGGTGGGCTCGGGTCAGCGCGTCGAGCGCGCCGAAGGGTTCGTCCAGCAGCAGCACCTTGGGCTCCATCGAGAGCGCGCGGGCAATGCCGACACGCTGCTTCATGCCGCCGGAGATTTCCGCCGGGCGCTTGTCCTTGGCATGCGCCATCTGCACGAGATCGAGATTGTGCATCACCCAGGCATGGCGCTCGGCCTTGCTCTTCTTGCCGCGGAAGACCTTGGAGACGGCGAGATCGATGTTTTCGTAGACGGTGAGCCAGGGGAGCAGCGAATGGTTCTGGAAAACGACTGCCCGTTCGGGGCCGGGCGCATCCACATGTTTGCCATCGAGAAATACGGCGCCGGAGGTGGCGTCGATCAGGCCGGCAATGATGTTGAGCACGGTGGACTTGCCACAGCCCGAATGGCCGATGATCGAGATGAATTCACCCTTGTCGACGCCGAGCGAGATCTGCTTGAGAACTTCGCTTCGGGTGCCGTTGCGCTCGAAGGTCTTGTCGATGAATTCCAGCGAAAGATAAGGTTGTGCCATGACGGATCTCCTCAGGCGTTTGCGGTGCCGCGGGTGACAAGACGCCCGATGAAGGCGATGAAGCGATCGAGGAAGAAGCCGACCACGCCGACGTAGATCAGGGCGACGATGATGTCGCTGATCAGCGACGAGTTCCACGCATCCCAGATGAAGAAGCCGATGCCCACGCCGCCGATCAGCATTTCGGCGGCAACGATTGCGAGCCAGGAGAGGCCGATGCCGATCCGCAGGCCGGTGAAGATGTAAGGGGCTGCCGCCGGCAGCATGATCTTGGCGAAATATTCAAAACCGTTGAGGCGCAGCACCTTGGCAACGTTCTGGTAGTCCTGCGGGATGTTGCGGATGCCGACGGCGGTGTTGATGATGATCGGCCAGATGGCGGTGATGAAGATGACGAAGATGGCGGACGGATTGCCGTCGCGGAAGGCGGCAAGCGACAGCGGCAACCAGGCGAGCGGCGGTACCGTGCGCAGCACCTGAAAGATCGGGTCGAGGCCGCGCATTGCCCACTGGCTCTGCCCGACCAGCACACCGAGCGCAACGCCGGCCACGACCGCAAGCGCGTAACCGATCGCCACGCGCTGAAGGCTGGCGAAAATATGCCAGAACATGCCCTGATCGATGCCCTGGCCGACATAGAAGGGATGGGCGATCAGTTCCCAGCTTTCTTCCAGAACGCGCGACGGCGAAGGAAGGCTCGAGGTTGGCGAAGAACAGACGAGCTCCCAGAGCATGATCATCAGCACAAGCGTGATGAGGGGCGGCAGAAGCTGCGCCATCATCTGCCGGGCATTCCGCATCAGCCGCGTACCGAACGGCTTTGTGGCCGGTGACGGGGTGAACGTGACCACCTGCGCGCTCTGCGCCGGTTTCTTGTCTTCCTTGAGGTTCAGCTGGGTGACGGACATCGCCGCTCTCCTTTTTGTTCACGTCGGGGTCTGGGCGGCGCGCATTGCATGCAGCGCCGCCCGCGGTCGCCGAGGGGTCAGGCCATGCGGGTGATGCTGAGGCTTTTCAGGTAGGCTGCCGGATCTGCCGGATCGAAGACCTTGCCGTCGAAGAAAGTTTCCTTGCCGCGCGAGGTGGAGGTCGGAATGTCGGAAACGCCCAGTTCCTTGGCGGCCTCGCGCCACAGGTCCTCGCGATTGACCTTCGCCACCATTCCCTTGATGTCGAGGCCGGGCTCGAACTTGCCCCAGCGGATGTCTTCGGCCAGGAACCAGGCGTCGTGGCTCTGGTAGGGGTAGGAGGCGTGGTCGCGCCAGAACTTCATGAAATGCGGGCTGTCTTTCACCAGCTTGCCGTTGCCATAGTCATATTCGCCCTTCAGGCGGTCAACGATGTCCTTCGACGGCACGTTGAACCAGGACCGCTTGCCGACGATTTCGGCCAGTTCGTCCTTGTTCTTCATGTCGTCGCACCACTGGGCCGCTTCCAGCACTGCCATCAGCAAGGCCTTGGTTGCCCGCGGGTTTTTCTCCACCCAATCGGCGCGCATGCCGAGCGACTTTTCCGGATGCTTGTTCCAGATTTCCGCCGTGTTGACGGCGGTGTAGCCGATACCCTGATTGACCAGCTGTTCGTTCCAGGGTTCGCCGACACAGAAACAGTCCATCGTGCCGACCTTCATGTTCGCCACCATCTGCGGCGGCGGAACGACGATGGTCTCGACATCCTTGTCGGGATCGATGCCGCCGGCCGCCAGCCAGTAGCGGATCCACAGGTCATGGGTGCCGCCGGGGAAGGTCATCGCCACCTTGGCCGGGTTGCCGGCAGCCTTCTTCTTGGCGAAGGTTTCCTTGAGGACGCCCGAATCCAGGCCCACCTTCAGATCGGCATAGGCTGCGCCGACGGAAATCGCCTGGGCGTCGAGGTTGAGGCGCGCCAGGATCACCATCGGCAGCGGCTGGTTGTTCTGCGTCACCTTGCCGGCCGAGATCAGGTAGGGCATCGGCGTGAGGATGTGCGCGCCATCGATGCCATTGCCGGCCGAGCCCAGCACCAGATTGTCACGCGTCGTGCCCCAGGAGGCCTGCTTGACGACCTCGACATCCGGCATGCCATGCTTGGCAAACAGGCCCTTTTCCTTGGCGACGATCAGCGGCGCAGAATCGGTCAGTGCGATGAAGCCGAGCACGGCCTTGGTGGTTTCCGGGCCAGCTCCTTGCGCAAAGGCGCCGGAAGGGAAGGCCGTCTTGACTGCGCCCATCAGCGCGGCGGTGGCCGAGGTCTTGAGGATGGTGCGGCGTGTCATGCCATCTGTGGTCTTCGTCATGCGCAGGTTCCCCTCTTGCGTCGTAACGTGGATTTTCGGGCACAAAAAAACGCCGCTCGGAGATTGCGCCATCGCGGATCCCTTGGGTGGATCGCGAGCTGCAAAAACCTTGCGACGTCGATGTCTTTGAGGAACGCCTATCGCGCGTTCCGGTGCGCTGGTCGCCGTTGACCGGTGCGATGAGAACTATGCAATGCGCGTGCCAGTTTTCTCGGATTCGTCCAGCGCGTTGATTTCAAATGATGATCTTGAACATCCGCATGCCGCCCCGTCTCCGGGGCGCTATAATGTTTGTGCCTAAATAGGCGGCGATGGTGGTGGACATGCCGATCTGCTGTGCAGCAGCGGTAATCAGACGTCTTCTTCGCTGCGATCCTGGGCAAGCCTGTTGCGCACCGGAAAGGCCTGCGCATAGGCTTCGAGCGCGTCCGGGTCAAAGACGAAACCATCCATGAAACGGTCATCGGTGGAGGCCCCTTCGATGCGCAGATCCCCGTCGGTGGGCATGGCGGCGGAGGGCAGGGCGGCCCGATACAGGTCCGGCCGATAGGCGGCGGCGGCGGCGCTGACGCCCGCGGCGCTGAAGCCTGCCTGGCCCCAGCGGATCATCTGGCTGTAGATCCACAACGCCTTGCTGGGGCGCGGATAATTGGCATGGCCTTCGTGGAAGATGAAATACCGGTCGATCACGCGCCGGTTGCCGCGCGCGTCCAGGCTGAATTCACCGGCAAGCACATGGCGGATGATGTGTACGGGCGCGGCAATGTAGCGGCTGTCCGCCAGCACCTGCGCCAGTGCGTCGTGGTTTTCGGCGCGGTCGCACCAGCGGGCCGCGGCATCCAGCGCGACAATCAGGCGGGAGACGCTCTCCGGATGCGCTTGCGCCCAGTCCGGGCGCATGCCGATGACCTTTTCCGGGGCCGACGGCCAGATGTCCTGCTTTGCCGCCACGATACGGCCGACGCCGCGCTCGGAGGCGACCATGTTCCAGGGGGCCCCGACGCAGAAGCCGTCAATGGCGCCTGCCGCCAGTGCGTCCGAAGTCAGTGGCGGTGGCACCACCACCATCTTGACGTCACGGTCCGGATCGATGCCGCCCGCTGCCAGCCAATAGCGGAATTCGTAATTGTGCGAGGAGAAGGGGTAGGTCATGCCGAGCGTCGGCGGCATCTCGCCGCGCATGCGCATGTCCCTCAGAACGGCGGCCAGTGCCTTTGCATTGTCCAGCGCGGAAGCTGTTTCGGACAGGCCCGCCACTTCCTGCATCCGGGAAAACAGGCGGGTGGACAAGGTGATGGCATTGCCGCCGCGGCCGAGCGAGAAGGGTGTTATGGTCGGCGACGGATTGGAGCCGAGCCCCAGCATGGACGCGACGGGCATCGGCGACAGCATATGGGCGATATCGAACTGCCGGAAGGCAAGGCGATCGCGCACATTGGCCCAGGATACGTCCTTCACCAGATCGAGCGTCAGCCCCTCGCGGGCAGCAAATCCGAATTCCGCGGCGGCGATCAGAATAGAGGCATCGACCAGCGGAATGAAGCCGGCACGCAGGGTCTTCGGGTCACCGGCAGCGATGCGGGCGGGTCCGGACAGGGTACTGCGGTTGTCTGCCATTGCCATCATCTCCACTCCGGTACTCCTGTCGCCGGATGCTGCTGCCGTGTCGTCACATCAGCAATCCGGCGGCCGTGACCACGCTTTGCGCGATCTCGGACATCTTTTTCTTTTCATTCATGGCCGTCTGGCGAAGCAGCGTGAAGGCCTGCTCTTCGGAAAGGCCGCGCATCTTCATGAGGATGCCCTTGGCGCGCTCGATGATCTTGCGCTCCTCGAGCGCCGAGCGCGCGTCGGCCAACTCCCGCTGCAGGCGGGTGAAGGCGTTGAAGCGGGACACGGCCATGTCGAGGATCGGCTTCACCCGCTCCTTCTTCAGCCCGTCCACCACATAGGCCGAAACGCCGGCATCCACGGCCGCCTCGATGGAGGCGGTGTCCGACCGATCGACGAACATCGCAATCGGCCGGCTGACCGAGCGCGTCAGCTGGAAAAGATGCTCCATCATGTCGCGGTTCGGGTTCTCGATGTCGATGATGATGACATCCGGGGCAAGCGTCTCGATCAGCCGCGCGATGCCGTGAACCTCGTGCACGATCGTCACATGGCGATGCCCGGCCTCATGCAATCCTTCCTCGATGATCGCCGCGCGAACGGCGTTCTCATCGATGACCAGGATGGTGAGATCGAGATGGTTCATGGTCTGGACCAATGGCTGAAGGCTTGGGTCTTTGCAAGTGCATTTGCGCAAGATCTAACCAAAAACAAGGAATGATGAAATTTTGCGCAGAATGGCTCATGCGTCGCCAGTCTTGCATCACCAAACGGAATCGGTGGGCGCCGACCGATTCAGAACTCTCGTTGGACGCGGCTATCGTCTGCGGCGATTCTGATGCGCATGACGATCACGCAGCCTTATCATCTTTACATCGAACGGCGCGACAGCACGAAGAACATGGCGCGCTACTACGTCATGGAGATTTCGCCGACCCTGTTCGGCGAAATCTGTCTTACCCGCAGCTGGGGCCGCATTGGAAAGAGCGGCCAGAGCAAGCAGCATCACTTCTCCCGCGAGGAGGATGCGGTGCTCCTGTTCCTCCGGCTGCTGCGCCGGAAGCGTGCCCGGGGTTATGGCCCGAAGCGGCATAGGCCCTTGGGCGACGGGCAGCCGGATGATCAGCCTCAGGGCTTGTAGGGTTCCCCAAGCGAGGCGACGCCGTTCAGCTTCAGCAGGCGCCGGTTGGAGGAGATGATGCCGAGCACCAGGATCGTCACCAGATAGGGCAGGCTTGCCAGCAGTTGCGAGGGCAGTTCCACGCCGCCCGCCTGCGCGGCAAGGCCGGCCAGCGACACCGCGCCGAACAGGCAGGCGCCGAGGAAGATGCGGCCCGTCAGCCAGGTGCCGAACACGACCAGCGCGATCGCGATCCAGCCGCGGCCGGCAATCATGCCATCAGCCCAGAGCGGCGTGTAGACCGTCGAGGCATAGGCACCGGCAAACCCGGCCATCACGCCGCCGAACAGCACCGCCGCCACCCGGATCAGGATGACCGGATAGCCGATGGAATGCGCTGCCTTCGGATTTTCGCCGACTGCGCGCAGCACCAGTCCCAGCTTGGAAAAGGCAAAGCCTGCCCAGATCAGAAGCGTTGCGAGAAGCGACAGCCACACGACGATATCCTGCACGAAAAGCCCGCCGACAACGGGCAGATCCGCAAGGCCCGGCAGGGCGAGTTTCGGCAGGCCTTTCACCGTCAGGCTCTCATAGGTCTTGCCGAACAGGGCGGAGAGGCCCTGGCCGAAGATGCCGATGGCAAGCCCCGCCGCCACCTGATTGGCCTGAAGGCCAAGCGTGACGAAGGCGAAGATCAGCGCCAGCAGGGCGGCGCCCAGCCCGCCCGCGACGAAGGCCAGCAGATGGCCGCCGCCGTGATAGACCACGATGAAGGCGAGCGCAGCACCCAGTGCCATCAAGCCTTCGACGCCGAGATTGAGCACGCCGGCTCGTTCGGCCACCAGTTCGCCGAGGGCCGCCAACAGGAAGGGCGTTGCGGCGGCGAGCATGCCGGCCAGGATGAATTCGACGGCATTCATGCCCTGCTCCCTGTGCTGGCGGACGGCCATTCGAGGCGATAGCGGACGAAGGCCGTCGCGATCAGATAGGCAATCAGCAGGCTGCCCTGAAACACCCGTACGGCGGCAATCGGCAGATCGGCGGAGACCATGGCATTGTCGCCTCCGATCGAGAGCGCCGCCATCACCAGCGCGGACAAGACGATGCCGAGCGGATGCAGGCCGCCGAGATAGGCGACGATGATTGCCGAATAACCGTAGCCGGTGGAAATGGAGCGCTGCAGCTGGCCGAGCGGGCCGGCGACTTCGGCCGCACCCGCCAGCCCGGCGGCAAAGCCGCCGATCAGCAGCGACAGCCAGATGGCGCGTGCCTCCGAAAAACCGGCATAGGCGGCGGCCCGTGGCGCAAGCCCGCCCACTTCCAGCCGATAGCCGGGAAAGCTCCGCTGCATGAACACGAAGGCAAGGCCCGACAGCAGGAAGGCGATCAGCAGCGAGACGTTGACGCGCGTTCCCTCGAAGAGGAGCGGCAGCATGGCATCATACTGGAACATCACCGATTGTGGAAAATTGAAGCCGTTCGGGTCCTTCCACGGGCCGAGCAGCAGATAGTTCAGCACCTGCGCGGCGACGAGGCTCAGCATCAGCGACACGAGGATTTCGTTGGCATTCAGCCGCACGCGCCAGAAGGCGGTGATGGTAGCCCAGAGCGCTCCGCCTGCGGCGCCGGCCATGAGCATGGCGGGCCAGATCCAGGCACCGGTCGCCTCCGGATACCAGACGGGGATCGCGGAGGCGAAGATCGCGCCCAGAATGAACTGGCCCTCGGCGCCGATGTTGAACACCTTGGCGCGAAAGCCGATCGCCAGCCCCTGCGCGATCAGGAGCAGCGGTCCGAGCTTCAGCAGCACTTCGGAAAATGAGGCCCAGGACAGGAAGGGTTCCAGCAGCATGGCGTGGAACACGGCGCCCGGCTGCTTGCCGATCGCCACATAGAGCAGAAGGTTGACAAGGGTTGCGCCGGCAAGCGCAAAGAGCGGCGCCAGCAGCTTGACGGTGAGCGAGGCGCGCTCGCGGCGTACCAGATGCGGCATCGAATGGCGTGCGCTCATGCGGGCTGCGCCTCCCGCGCATCTTCGGCGCCGATCATGTAGCGGCCGATCTCCTCCGGCTTCGTATCGCGGGCATTGAGCGGCGCGCTCAGCATTCCCTTGCGCAGCACCTGGATCTGGTCGCACAGGTCGAACAATTCCTCCAGCTCCTCCGAGATCACGAGAATGGCCATGCCCTCGTTGCGCAGCGCCATCAGCTTGCGGCGGATTTCGGTGGCGGCGCCGATATCGACCCCCCAGGTGGGCTGCGCCACGAAGAGCAGCTTCGGCTTCAGCATGATTTCGCGCCCAACGATGAATTTCTGCAGATTGCCGCCGGAAAGCGCCCCGGCTTCGGCCTCTGCGGAGGGCGTGCGCACGTCGAAATCGCGGATGCAGTCTGCGGTGAAGGTGGCGGCGCGGGCGCGGTCGATCAGCCCGTACCGCTGAAGCCCGAGCGGATGCGCCGTCAGGAGACTGTTGCGGGTCAGCGAAAGCTCGGGCACCGCGCCGCGACCAAGGCGGTCTTCCGGCACGAAGGCAAAGCCGAGCCTGCGGCGTTCCGCCGGACCGAGATGGCCGACGGGCTGGCCCATCATCTGCACCTGTTCCCGCCGCGCGGCCGGCAGCCGGTTTTCGCCGGAGATGAAGGCGGCAAGCTCCGCCTGACCGTTGCCGGAGACGCCGGCAATTCCGAGGATCTCTCCGGCCCGCAGACCGAGGCTGACGCCGGAGAGCGCCACGGCGAAGGGATCGTCCGGCGTGTCTTCGAGACCGATCAGTTCCAGCCGCTTCTCGCCGACCGGTGCCGCCGCGACGGGTAGCGGTTCCGGCATGTCGCGGCCGATCATCATGCGCGCCAGATCGTGGGCGTCATGGGCGCGCGGGTCGACGTGGCCCGTCACCTCGCCGCCGCGCAGGATGGTTGCCCGGTCGCAGATGGCGCGGATTTCCTCCAGCTTGTGCGAGATGAACAGGATCGAGACCCCGCCATCGCGCAGGCGCCGCAGGGTGTCGAACAGCTTCTCGACGGCCTGCGGCGGCAGGACGGAGGTCGGCTCGTCAAGGATCAGGAGCCTGGGGTCGCTCATCAGGCAGCGGATGATCTCCACCCGCTGGCGCTCGCCGACCGAGAGCGCATGCACATGCGCCAGCGGATCGACGTCCAGACCGAATTCCTCGCCAAGCGCGCGGATGCGCGACAGAAGCGCCTGCCTTCGCCCCGGCACCACCAGCGCGATGTTCTCGATCACCGTGAGTGTTTCGAACAGCGAGAAATGCTGGAACACCATGCCGATGCCGAGCTTGCGGGCCGCCGCCGGGGAGGAAAGGCGCATGGGGGCGCCCCTCCAGAGCATCTCGCCCTCGTCAGGCGTTTCCACGCCATAGATGAGCTTCATCAGTGTGGACTTGCCGGCGCCGTTCTCGCCCAGGATGGCGTGAATGGAGCGCTCGCCGACCTCCAGCGAAATGCCGCGATTGGCCCGGACGGGGCCATAGCTTTTCGTGAGGTTGCGGAGGGAAAGAAGCGGCGCCGTCATGGATCACTTCGGCAGCGGCGCCACGACACCCTTGACGTGCCAGTCCATCGCGACGATCTCGCCATCGGCCATGGTCTTGCCGGCGGCAACGCCGACGCTGCCATCCGCCTTGGTGATCGGCCCGGTGAAGGGCGAGAAGCTGCCGGCGGCGATCTTGGCTTCGACATCCTTGATCTTGGCCATGGTGTCGGCCGGGATGGCCGGGTTCCAGTCGACCACTTCGACAACCTTGTCTGCCACGCCGAGGAAGGCATTCGCACCCTTGAACTTGCCCGCCAGATGCGCATCCACCTGTGCCTTGAAGTAGGGCGACCAATCGGTGGCCACGCAGCCGAGATAGGTCTTGGGCGCGTATTTCTTCATCGAGGAATTAAGGTTGAAGCCATAGACGCCCTGCTCCTCGCACAGCGAGATGACGGAGGGCGTATCCTGCGCGTTGGAGAAGATCACGTCGCATTTCTGCGCGATCAGCGCCTTGGCCGCTTCCTGTTCCTTGGCCGGATCGAACCACGAATTGACCCAGACCACGGAGATCTCGATGTTCGGATTGACCGCCTGGGCGCCAAGCGCAAACGCATTGATGGAGGTGATCAGTTCCGGGATGGCGAAGGCCGAGACGGAGCCGAGCTTGCCGGTCTTGGACAGCGCTGCAGCTGCCATGCCCATCAGGTAGGTACCCTGGAAATACTTGGCGGCAAAAGGCGAGAAGTTCGGCGCGACCTGGAAGCCGGAGGCGTGCAGCACGGAGACCTTCGGGTTGCGGCGGGCGATCTGCAGGGCGCCGTTCTGGTAGCCGAAGGAGCCGGCGACGAGGAAATGGTTTCCGTCGGCCACCGTCTTGTTCATGATGCGGTCGGCATCCGGGCCTTCCGCGATGTTTTCCAGTACGGTGATCTTCACCTTGTCGCCATAGGCGGCCTTCACCGGCTCAAGGCCGGCCTTCAGTGCATGGCCCCAGCCCACGTCACCGATCGGCGAGGGCACGACGAGGGCGATGCCGAGCGGTTCGGCAGCGGTGGCGAGACGGCTGCCAAGCGTTGCCGCAACGCCGGTCGCTGCGGCGCTCTTCATCAGGTGTCTGCGTGTGATCGAATAGGACATTCCTGTTCCCCTGTTTTGTGAACGTCTCAGAATTGAACCGTGGCGAGGGCGGCTTCCGCCTCCGCCGCAAGCTTTGCCTCGTCAAGGCCCGGAAACTCGCCCTTCCTCCAGACGATACGGCCGTTGATCATCGTCATGTCGGTCGCCATCCCGACACCGACCTTGGCGAGCAGGCTCAAGGGGTCGTGGCGGGTGCCGACATAATCCATGCGGCGGGTGTCGATCGCGAAGAGATCGGCGGCCAGGCCGGGCGCAAGCCGGCCGATATCGGCGCGGCCGAGCAGCGAGGCACCGCCCGTCGTCGCATAGGCGAGGAAGGCGGCAGGCTCCGGCACCGGATGGCTGCGGGTGGCGGCCACGAGGCATTGCAGCATGTAGCCGGAATGGATGCAGTGCATCAGGTTGGAATTGTCGTTGGAGGCAGCGCCATCGCAGCCAAGGCCGATGCGCAGGTTGAGTGCTGCCATGGCCGGAATGTCCGTCACCTCCGCGCCGACCAGATAGACCGGCTCCGGACAATGGGAGAGGCCGGTGCCATCCGCCGCCATGCGGGCAAGCTCCGCATGCGAGAGCTCCCAGCCATGCGCGTAGAAGGCATCCGGCCCGGCAAAGCCCATCTCGGCGCAGTAATCCACGGTGCGCATGCCGTGCCGTGCGGCAATCACCGGGCTTTCCCCTTCGCCGACATGGGTATGCATCATCACGCCACGATCACGGGCAAGGGCGACGCTCTCCACGAAGGTCTCGCGGTAGCAGTTCACCGGCTGGCAGGGAGCGACCACCACCTGGCGCATACTGAAGCGGCCGGCGTCGTGATAGGTATCGATCACGCGGGCGCAATCGGCGATGAACTCGTCCGTCGTCTCCAGCATCTCGTCCGGAATGGTCGAGCCTTCGGATTTCGGCAGCGTATTGCCGCCCCGGCCGGCGTGAAAGCGCATGCCGAGCAGGTCTGCCGCCTCGAACTGGCGGTCGATCAGTCGCTTCCCGGCATGGCGCGGAAAGCAGTACTGGTGATCGAAGGCGGTTGTGCAGCCATGCTTGATCAGTTCGGCCATCGCCGTCAGCGAGGAGTGGTAGAAGCAGTCTTCGTTCAGCCGCGAAAACACCGGATAGATGCGGTCCAGCCATTCGATGACGGACAGCTTCGTCCAGTCGAGATCGGCGCGGTTGCGCACGAAGGTCTGGAAGAAATGGTGGTGGGTGTTGACGAGGCCCGGATAGACGAACCAACCGGAAGCGTCGATCACCTCGGCGCCGGCGGCTTCCTCCGTTGCCGAAAGGTTCGGCCCGATGGCAAGGATTGCCGGACCCTTGGTCAGAAGGTCGACATGACGCAGAACCGTCTGCCCGGTGCCGTCATCAACGATCACCGCATCGGCGCCGCGCAGCAGATATTTTGTCGGTTGGGTGACCATGTCAGGCAGGCTCCCCTTCCGCGCCATGCACGGGTTCCGGCTTCAGCTCGTGCAGGCGGTGGATGCCCGGCATCTCGATGAAACCCGGCAGCGCACGGATGGCCCGCAGCCACAGGCGGATCGACGGATAGGGATCGAGCGAGACGCTGCCATCGGGTGCCAGCGCCACATAGGGGAAGCAGGCGATATCCGCGATCGTCGGCCGGCCGGCCACAAGGAAGTCCTCTCCGTGCAGGCGCTGCGCGAACAGGGCCGCCTCCAGTTCCCGCAGCGCCGCAATGCCGGCAGCCTGCAGGGCGGCCAGATCGCCGGGACGCAGCAGCATTTCGCAGAGGCGTGCGCCGCCGAGGCTTGCCGTCAGCCGCTGCGCGAAGGAAAGCCACTGCTCGGTGCGGGCGGCCTCGGCGGCCGTGTCGCGGCCCAGCCAGTCCGGGGAGGTGAGGCTTGCCAGATAGACGAGCATGGCAGCACTTTCCGTCAGGCGCAGCTCGCCATCTTCCAGGATCGGGATCGAGCCGGCCGGGTTAAGCGCAAGAAGCTCAGGTTTGCGATGTTCGCCGCCCGGATGGAAATCCACCGCGCGCAGCTCCAGAGGAATGCCGAGAAGGGCTGCCAGCAGGCGCACCTTGTAGCAGCTCGGCGATAGGATGTAGTCGTAAAGCTTCATTGCGCCACCAGTTGCGCGCCATAGGTATAATTGTGCCGCTTCAGCCAGCGCCGATACGCGACGGAGGTGAGGTCGGCGCGGGTGGGAATTTCCATGCCCGGATCGAGCGGCAGGCGGCGCGGGATCTGGTTTTCCAGAATCGAGCGGTCCTGCAGGAAGATCATCTGCTGGAAATGGATGAGATCGGTCATCGGCGTAACGTCGTCATAGAGCGCCATCCACGGCCAGACGTCGCAGAGTTCCTCGGTTAGCGGCTGCACGAACAGGGTAATGACATCCCATTCGCCGGGGCGTGCGGGACAAGTCTTGTAGAGCACGGAACAGGTCGGCGCCGGCACCCGGTACATGTAATCGGTGGTGATGCCGCCGGAGGCGGACTTTGCGGCCTGCGGCTGGTAGAATCTCACCTTGGTCGCCCAGACCTCGTCTTCCTTCTCGCGGATTTCCACCTCGTAGCGCTCCACCTCCGTATGCGGTTCGGCGCCGAGGATGTCGGTATGGACGAACGGGAAATGGGCGATGTCGAGAAAGTTCTCGACCGCCCGCAGCGGCGAGCAGCGCACCCGCACGACGCCCACTTCCACCAGACGCCGGCCTGGCTGATCGGCTTCCGGAATGGCGAACAGCGGCCTCGTCGGCTGTCCGAGCGAGGTCCACACATGGCCGTGGCCGACAACGACCGGCAGCGCCCGGCCATCGGCTGTCTCGACGGCAACCGCGCCGCCGGGCGTTTCACGCAGGCGGATCTGTTCGCCCATCAGCATGGTCTGCTGCCCGCCGGCATCCACCTTGCTGCGCAGACCCACCGGATACCACTCGTCGCGCATCGCACCGGTCGTCATGCTGCAGCCTCCGTGGCGAGCGCCGTTTCCGCTGTCCGTCGCAGCGCTTCAGTGGCACTGGAGATGGCCAGGCGCTCTTCGAGCGTTGCATCCGACGGGGCCAGCACATGCACCATGCTCGTACCGTCCGGCTGCGGGGCGCAAAGCAGGATGACGGATAGACCGGCAAGCTCGCCCTGCATGGATCCGTCAGCGCTCGCCCGCCCGTTGAGCGCAACGAGGATGGCTGTCGGTGCCGCAGCAAAGGCAAGGCTGCGAAGGGGAGTGTGATGGGAGAACCGCGGCGGCTGCGATTCCGTCTGCGCCAGCGCCAGCCACACCACGCCGCCGGTTTCGCAAACCGTTGCCGTTGCGACGCGGATCGCGGCAGGCGGCTCGAGGTCCGGATGGGCGGGAATGCGCAGACAGTGGCCGTCCTGGCTGTAGCTCCAGCCGTGATAGATGCAGGAAAGCGCCTCCCCGCGCACGAACCCGTGCGAGAGCCGCATGCCGCGATGCGGACAGCGGTCGGCGGACATGGAAAGCCTGCCGCTCGCGCTGCGCCAGAGTGCCATCGGACCGCTTGGCGTCTGCAGGGGAATGACGGTCGCCGGTGGTATGTCAGACGACAGCGCTACCGGCATCCATCCTGACGATCCTGTTGATTGCATGGAGATTTCGTCCCGTCCTCTGCCGTGTGCCGCGAACCCTCGCCGGGTACGGAACACGGTCATCTACGGGTTGACTATGCATATTTTATTGGCACAGGCAATCGTGGTTAGAAAATAGGCTGTGCGAAATTTCCCCCTGAATTACAGGGGTCAGGGCAGGGATGTCTTGCCGTGCCGGAACGAAGGCCGCGCCTGGTCCATCGCCAGCTTCTGCGGGCACGGCATCGCGCTGTCAGCCCTTTGTGACTCCGGCGTGCCGTGCGCCCCCTATCAGGGGCCATGGAACAGTTATCATTGTTCGCCGCCCCTGCCTTCAGAGCCGCCGGCGGCGGCAATGAGGCTCAGCATCCGCTTCTGCGCATGGGTCGGGCGCCAGTTCTGCCGGTAGGTCAGCCCGATCGGACGCAGCAGGTGATCGGTCGGAAAGGCAAGCGAGGCCATCAGTCCGCGATCGCATTCGGGTTGAGACTGGTGGCGTGACAGGCAGCCGAGATGCTGCCCGTCAGTCACCAGTTCGCGCATCAACAGCAGCGACCCCGACTCGATGATGCGGGCGGGCGGCGGATGGCCGGTGGCGGTGAACAGGGTTTCGAACTGGCTGCGGGTCGGCGTGCCGGCGCGCGGGACCACCCAGGGATAGGCGAGCAGATCATTGACCGAGATGTCGCGTCGACCGGCCAGGGGATGGTCGGGACCTGAGAGCAGGGCCAGCCGATCGTCGAACAGACGTTCCTGCGTGATGTCGCCGATCGGGGCGGGGTCGCGCAGGGCGCCGATCAGGAAGTCGATCGCCCCCCGTCTCAGCCCGCCCAGGAGTTCGTCATAGGGACCGTCCAGAACGCGCACCGGATAGGTGGGTCTTTCACGGCGGAAGAGGCTCAGCGCATGCGGCAGGAGGACCGATCGCGCCAGCGGCATGGCGCCGATCACCACGCAGCCGGCTTCGCCGCCACTGAAATCCGCAAGTTCGGCCTCCGCCTGATCGAACTCGCAGATCGCCAGACGCGCCGCCTGCACCAGGGCCTGACAGAGCCGCGTGGGCAGAATGCCGAAGGAGGTGCGTTCGAACAGGCTGCGCGCCGCCTGCTGCTCTACCTGGGTTACGGCGCGGTGGACCGTCGGCTGGGCAAGGCCCAGCCTGCGGGCGGCCAGGGTGAAGTTCTCGCATTCGCCAACGGCGATCAGTGCCTGCAGTTGCGCATAGGTGAGCGTGATCTTCAATCGCGGGGACAGTTCGTCGATCACCGGATCGAGCAGCGCGAAGGCGCTGTCCACCCGGTGCTGCAGAAGCTGGCCGCGGGCGGTGAGAAAGAAGCCGTGACGGCTTCGGTCGAAAAGCGGCCCGCCCGCTTCGCGCTCCAGCTTGGCGATTGCCTGTGTCACGGCGGGCTGCGAAATGTGCCAGATCCCGGAGGCGGCGGTCAGCGTCCGCAGGCTGGCGACGGCGCAAAACAGGCGCAGATGACGCAGGTTCCGGGAGATCATAGACGCTCGATCACCCGGTCAGCCCGTGCCGCGAGATCCTCCGCGCCGGGGTCGAGATCGAGCCCGGCGAGGCAGTGCTGCCATTCCACGGTGCTCCGGCTCATCCAGTCCGGCAGGCCGAAGGCCGTCAGCATGGCGCAGACCTCTTCCATTTCGGCGGCGCGACGCCCGCCATGCACCAGCATTCGTTCCAGATTGTAGGCGCCCCGCCGGCGCCAGTCGATGCCGGGATCGGAAGCCTGCAGCGAGGCGATGACGGCCTCCTCCACCCCGGCGCGCCGTGCCGCCAGCAGGCATTCACTGGTCAGGGCCTCCAGTCCCTTGACGATGATCGAGCGCAGCATCTTGATGCTCGATGCGTCCCCCACACGCTCCCCCGCTACCTCGGGCCGCATGCCAAGCTGCAACAGCAACTGGCGGGCGCCCTTCGCATGTGGTCCCGCCAGAAGAACCGGCACCTCGTGGCGTTTCGGATAAACCGGCGCCATGATCGCCATGTCCACATAGCGGCCGCCGGCTGCCGCGATCACCTCCGCGGCCTTCTGCTTGGTCTGCGGCGCACAGGAATTGCCATCCAGCCAAAGCGCCCCGGTGGCGAGTGAGGCGGCGCACGCCTTCGCGGCATCAAGCGCCTGGTCGGCCGTGACGAGGCAGAAGATGAGTTCGGCACCGGCTAGCGCAGGGCCGGGCGAGGCATGGCCTTCCACTCCCGCCTGCCGGCAGCGGTCGCGGACGAGTGTACCGTCCTCCATCAGCTTACAGTCATAAGCGCGGATCGCCGCGGTGCCCGGATTGTGCCAGTGGACGGCGATCGCATGTGACGCCTCGCCGAAGCCGACAAAGGCGATGGCGGGAAAATTGCCTGCGGACTCAGTCATCGGGTTCCTCCTTCCGATGGCCGCAACATTGCCAAACTGCGGCAGGCTTTTCCATGCTCTATAGCATCAACTTATGGTCGCCGCCTGCCTTTCGATTTGATTTGCCCTCCGCTGCGGCGCATGCCTTGCACGACAAAAAAAGCGAGGAGACATGGCCATGTCCAGGGAGAATCCGGCGGCGAAGACCGCTCTTGTCATCAGCGCCCATGCGGCCGATTTCGTCTGGCGTTGCGGCGGCGCCATCGCGCTGCATGCCGCCAAGGGTTATCAGGTCACGGTGGTGTGCCTGTCCTTCGGCGAGCGCGGCGAGTCCGCGAAGCTCTGGAAGCAGCCGGGCATGACGCTGGAACGGGTGAAGGCTGCTCGCCGCAGCGAGGCGGAAAAGGCCGCACAGGCGCTCGGTGTCCATAACCTGATCAGCTTCGATCTCGGCGATTATCCGCTGCGGCTGACCGACGAAGACAAGTACCGGCTGGTCGATGTGATCCGCGACGTGCAGCCGGCCTTCATGCTCAGTCACTCGCAATATGATCCCTACAATACCGACCACATGTATGCGACGCAGGTGGCGCTGGAAGCGCGGATGATCGCACAGGCCTGGGGCCACAAGCCGGGCCAGAAGGTGCTGGGCGCGCCGCAGCTCTATCTGTTCGAACCGCACCAGACCGAGCAGATGGGCTGGAAGCCGGACGTGTTCCTCGACATCACCCCCGTATGGGACAGCAAGCGCGCCGCCATCGAATGCATGGAGGGCCAGGAGCATCTGTGGGATTACTATACCCGTGTTGCCGAAAACCGTGCCAACCACTTCATGCGCAATTCGGGCGGCCAGTCCGGCGGTCGGCAGGCGAAATATGCCGAAGGCTTCCAGGCGATCTTTCCGCGCACGGTGGACGAGCTTTAGGCATCACGGACAGGCCGGCCCCGGCAGGCCGGCGATCTGGCTAAGAGGGAGGAGCCCGCATGTCGCAGCCGTCCAATCCGTCTTTCGATATCGCCCATCTGGGGCATGTCGAAATGTTCACCGACCGGTTCGAGGACAGTCTCGATTTCTTCGTCCGCATCTACGGCCTGAAGCTCTCCGGGCAGGATGAGACCTCTGCCTATCTGCGGGCCTGGGACGATTACGAATACTGCACGCTGAAGCTGACGCGTGCGGCGACCACCGGCGTCGGCCATATCGGTTATCGCGCCGCAAGCCCGGAGGCGCTGGCGCGCCGCGTGGCGGCGATCGAGGCCTCGGATTATACGGTGCATGGCTGGGTCGAGGGGGACCAGAGCCACGGCCGGGCCTTCCGCTTCGAGGACCCCTTCGGCCACATCTTCGAGATCTACTGGGAGACACGCTGGTATGCTCCGCAGGAGGAGGCGGAGCGCGCCGCGCTGAAGAACACGGCCTCGGCCTTTTCCGGCGCCGCGCCGCGCCGCATCGACCATCTCAATCTTCTGAGTTCCGACGTGCGGGAGTTCCGTCGCTTCATGGAAACCTGCCTTGGCTCGCGCGTTACGGAGATGATCCAGCTCGACAATGGCCGCATCGGCGGCTGCTGGTTCACCGTTAACAACAAGACCTATGACCTTGCCTGCACCGAAGAGCATGGCGGCGGCAATGGCCGCCTGCACCATGTCACCTATGCGACGGATCAGCGCGAGGACATCCTGCGCGCTGCCGACATTTTTCTGCAGAACGGCGTGCACATCGAAACCGGACCGCACAAGCATGCGATCCAGGGCACCTTCTTCCTCTATGTCTGGGAGCCGGCCGGCAATCGCGTCGAACTTGCCAATGCCGGGGCGCGGCTGATCCTTGCACCCGACTGGGAACCGATTGTCTGGACCGAAACGGAGCGGCGCAAGGGCCAGGCCTGGGGCCTGAAAACCATCGAAACCTTCCACACGCACGGCACGCCGCCGGTGAAAAAGGAGCATTGATATGGGCGTGGTTGTTCAGAAGATCGAACGCGCGGCGGCCAGCGTCATCGATGGCCTTGCGGCGGCAGGCGTTGCCACCGTTCACGAGGCGCAGGGCCGCAGGGGCATGCTGTCAAGCGCCATGCGGCCGATCTATGCCGGCGCCCAGATCGCCGGCTCCGCCGTCACCATTTCGGCGCCGCCCGGCGACAACTGGATGGTGCATGTGGCGATCGAGCAGCTTAAGCCGGGCGACATCCTGGTTCTGGCTCCGACCAGCCCCTGCGACAACGGCTATTTCGGCGATCTGCTGGCCACCTCCGCCAAGGCGCGCGGCTGCCGCGGCCTGGTCATCGATGCCGGCGTTCGCGACATCCGCGACCTGACCGCGATGGGTTTTCCCGTCTGGTCGAAGGCTGTTTCCGCGCAGGGCACTGTCAAGGAAACGCTGGGCTCCGTGAATGTGCCCGTCGTCTGCGCCGGAGCCCATGTCGAGGCCGGCGACGTCATCGTCGCCGATGACGATGGCGTCTGCGTCGTGCGGCGCCTGGAGGCGGAGGTGGTGCTGGAGGCGGCGCAGAAACGGCTTGCCAACGAGGAGATGAAGCGCCGGCGTCTTGCCGCCGGGGAGCTCGGGCTCGACATCTACAACATGCGCCCGGCACTCGAAGCCAAGGGGCTGAAATATGTCTGAGGGCATCCGCTGCCTGTGGATGCGTGGCGGCACATCCAAGGGCGCCTATTTCCTGAAGGAGGATCTGCCGGCGGACCCGGCCGACCGCGACGATCTGTTGCTACGGATCATGGGCTCGCCCGATCCGCGCCAGATCGACGGCATTGGCGGGGCAGATCCCCTGACCTCGAAGGTCGCGGTATTGTCTGCGCCGAGCCGGCCGGATGCCGACGTGGACTATCTGTTCCTGCAGGTCTTTGTCGACAAGGCGCAGGTCAGCGACGCGCAGGGCTGCGGCAACATTCTCGCCGGCGTCGGCCCGGCGGCGATCGAGCGCGGTCTCGTTGCGGCTTCCGGGGACGTGACCGAGGTGCGCATCCATATGGTCAACACCGGCGAGGTTGCGGTGGCGCGTGTTGCGACACCCGGCGGGCGGGTGGATTATGCCGGCGACACGCAGATTGCCGGCGTGCCGGGCTGCGGTGCCGCGGTGCCGCTGCTGTTCATGAACACGGCCGGCTCCATGTGCGGCGCACTGTTGCCGACCGGCAGGGTCGTGGACGTGATCGATGGCGTGGAAGCCACGCTGATCGACAACGGAATGCCCTGCGTCATCCTGCGTGCCTCGGATTTCGGCCTGAGCGGCGCGGAGAGCCGTGAGGCGCTGGAGGCGGACGAGACGCTGAAAGGGCAGATCGAGGCCCTGCGCCTGAAGGCCGGGCTGATGATGAACCTCGGCGACGTGACGACCGCTTCGGTGCCGAAGATGACACTCGTTTCCGCGCCAAGGGCCGGCGGAGCGATTGCCACGCGCAGCTTCATTCCGCATCGCGTGCACGCTTCGGTCGGCGTCTTTGCCGCCATCACGGTCGCGACCGCCACGCGGATTGCCGGCAGCCCGGCTGAAGCCCTGGCCGTGCAGCCGCCGGACGGGCGCTATCTGGTGGAACATCCGACCGGCGCCATGGAGGTCTTCCTCGACATCGCCGACGACGGAACGCTGCTGGGCGCAGGCTCGGTGCGCACCGCCCGCAAGCTGTTCGACGGATGGGTGTTTCCACGCTGAACTGCCGGGCTGTTTGGCGACAGTCGCGGTGGAACTGCGCAGAGGTTCGGCGTCCGGACCGGCATCAGGAGGGGTAACGAGACCATGCCGGCGCCCCCGCTCGCAGGGCCGCCAGCAGTGGCAGAATGGCGTCCCTTCCACGTCGTCCGTCGCAGGCTCCCGTGAGGCTTGCGTTGTGAATCGAAGAGCTGCGGGACCGGAGCCAACCGGATGGCTGCGGCTGCCGGTCGCTGCTGCCTCTCGTTCAGACGAGATAGCGCCTGAACCAGGCGATGGTCCGCTCCCAGGCGAGCTTTGCTGCTGCCTCGTCGTAGCGTGGCGTGGAATCGTTATGGAAGCCGTGGTTCACGCCGGGATAGATATAGGCCTCATACGTCTTCTGATTTGCCTTCAGCGCTGCCTCATAGGCCGGCCAGCCCTCGTTGATGCGGGTGTCCAGCTCCGCATAGTGAATGAGAAGCGGCGCCTTGATGCGCGCCACGTCTTCGGCGCGCGGCTGGCGGCCATAGAAGGGAACGGCTGCGGCAAGTTCCGGATAGGCAACGGCCGCGGCATTGGCCACCCCGCCGCCATAGCAGAACCCGGTTATGCCAACCCTGCCGGTCGACTGCGAATGGGCCATCAGGAATTCCACCGCCGCGAAGAAATCATTCATCAGCTTCTGCGGATCGACCTGAGCCTGCAGTTCGCGTCCCTTGTCGTCATTGCCGGGATAGCCGCCGACGGAGGTGAGCCCGTCCGGTGCAAGCGCGATGAAGCCTTCCTTTGCCACGCGCCGCGCGACATCCTCGATATAGGGGTTGAGCCCGCGATTTTCATGGACAACGACCACCGCCGGGGCCTTTCCCTCCAGCCTTGCAGGCCTGACCAGATAGGCGCGCACCTGGCCGTTACCCTTTTCGGAGGCGTAGGTGATGTATTCCGCAACGATGTCGGGATCGGTGACCTCCACCTGCTGTGCCAGCGCGTAATCCGGAGAAAGCTGCGCCACCAGCGCTGCGGCCGTCAT
This sequence comes from Rhizobium sp. CSW-27, assembly GCF_018760785.1. GTDB lineage: Bacteria > Pseudomonadota > Alphaproteobacteria > Rhizobiales > Rhizobiaceae > Neorhizobium. The sequence continues at coordinate 19,748 of NZ_JAHHZO010000018.1, read as the reverse complement.
ACCGCCCACCGCGAACTTCGCGGCGCGGTCAAGAAACTCGCGCTTGGTGATCCTCCCATGCGCGTAGAAGTCGTAAAGCTCCAGAAGCTCCTGCGGAAAATCCCTGGCCGTCAGTCTCGTCATCGTCGTCTCCCTCCAGACATTGCGCGTATAACAGCACAGGATTCGGATGCGCGTGCAGAAGGGATCTCTTTTATAAGCGGAGAGGCAATCACGTTTGCGTCACCTGCGAGATGCCGGCCCGTGCTCAGGCCAGCGGCAGGCGAACCGTCTGCAGCAGGCCGCCGGTCGGACGATTGGCGATCTCGATGTCGCCACCGAAGCGGTTGACGATTTCCTTGGCGATGGCAAGCCCGAGGCCGGCGCCCGGAGCGGTCTTGCGCCGGGCCGGATCGACGCGGAAGAAGGGCTCGAAGACCTGGCCGAGCAGATCCTCGGGAATGCCGGGACCGGCGTCGACAATCGTCAGGATGGCATCTGTGGCGCTCGTGTCGAGGGTCCAGTGGGCACCGCCGCCATGGGTGGCGGCATTGATGACAAGGTTGCGCAGTGCCCGCTTCAGCGCCATGGGATGCGCGAGAACCGTTGCCTGTCCCAGATGGTCGAGGCAGACGGAGAAGCCGATCCTGGCGAGCTCCTCGGTGATCAGGCCCACCATCAGGTCGAGACGGATCAGTTCCGGCCCCGCATCGCTGGTTTCTTCCCGTACCAGCCCGATGGCGCTGTCGGCAATCGAATCCAGTTCCTCAAGGTCCGACAGCCATTTTTCGCGCTCCTCGTCGCTCGAAATGAATTCCGCACGCAGCCGCATGCGGGTCATCGGCGTGCGCAGATCATGGCCGGCCGCCGCCACCAGCCGCATGCGGCTTTCCAGCGCGCTGCGCAGGCGGGCGCTCAGCCGGTTCAGGGCACGGGCAGTGGCCCGCACCTCGCGGCTACCCTCCTCCGGGATCTGGGGCAGTCGTCCGTCCTGCCCGATACGTTCGGCGGCCCCTTCCAGAAGCTCCAGCGGCCGGGTGATCTTGGAGGCGATGAAGAAGGAGATGGCGAGGCTGCCGAGCACGATCAGCAGCATCCAGCCGCCGAGGATATAGGGCCAGTCGGAGGGCGGCGCCCGGTGGGGAATGCGGAAGACGGCCCATTCGCCATCCGGCGTGCGAACGCTGGCCATCATCGGAGGCGTGCCGCTGGTCTTGTTGACCAGGGCCTGCATGTGAATGCCGTCCTGCCTCAGCATGTCGAGCAGCGCGTCCGTCAGACGCTCGTGGTACTGACCCTCCGGCGGTCGGCTTTCCAGATCCGCGCCCGCGGCAATCGCGCCGTCCCGATCCGTTGTGATGAGCGCCAGCGTCAGCCGCATCTGCGATACGACCGGGGTCAGGATCTCGCGCGCATCCGGCGGTTCCAGCACCCGGCTCGCGGCAAAGGTGGCAAGTCCCACCACGGAGACGATGGACAGGACGAGAAGGGCGGCAATGCGGTGGTAGAGGGATTTCATCGCGCAGCCGCAAGGGTTCGGACCGTCACCGTCAGCTGATAGCCTCCGTTGCGCACGGTCTTGAAGATCATCGTTTCGGTGTGCTCGTTGAGCTTTCGACGCAGCCTGCTGATCAGAACGTCGATCGAGCGGTCCATCGGGTCGCGGTTGCGGCCCTGCGTCAGGTCCAGCAGCTGGTCACGCGACAGAAGCCGGCCGGGGCGTTCGAGAAACACCTGCAGGAGGTCGAATTCGGCGCCCGTCAGATCCAGCTGTGCCCCGCTCTCGTGGCGCACCAGCCGCAGGGCGGGATCGGCCTCGAAGCCCTCGAAGAAGTAGAGGCGCGCAGCCGCCGGGCTTTCCGGCGCATGCGTCATGCGCCGTAGGATTGCCTTGATGCGGGCCAGCAGCTCGCGTGGGTTGAAAGGCTTGCCGAGATAATCGTCGGCGCCGATCTCCAGCCCGATGATCCGGTCGACGTCTTCCTTGAGTGCGGTCAGCAGGATGATGGCAAGCGACGGGTGCCGTTCCCTCAGCATGCGGCAGATGTCGAGCCCGGATCCATCCGGCAACATCACGTCGAGAACCACAAGGTCGGGCCGGCTGGCGGCGACCATCGCCTCGCATTCCTTCCGGTCCGCGGCCACGGTGACGCGCATGCCCTGCTCGCCCAGATAGCGCGACAGCAAAGAGCGGATTTCACGGTCGTCATCGACGATCAGGATGTGGCCGCTGCCATTCATGGGATGTCCTTTCCTCTCCGCCGCCTCTGCCTAGCCGATCGGCGGAATGGACGTTCAGAAAAATTGTAACCCAATGTTTCTCGCAGGACCGCGGAAACATTCTGTTACAAAAATCCCGATCCACAACATGTTCGGACACAAACAGCCCAAACTCGGAAACGGGAGGCTTGTAAGACAGGGCCAGTAACCGGCTGGGGCGGGCATGCCACGGTGATGGCGCCGGTCCTTTGCTTTCTGGTGCCGGACGGGACGGGAACGATCCTTGTTGTCCCCTCGGCGCATTCTCTTCCGTTGGAACGGTCCCCGTGTCGATGTCACTCTGCCTGTCTTCCCGTCGCGCCTTTCCCCACATTCTGGTGCGCCTGCCCGCGGCTCTTGCCGTCCTGTCGATGATCGGCCTTGCCGGCTGCAGCGACGGCGGCCAGCAGGGCGGCCCGCCCACAGCCAATGTCCGTGCCCAGGTCAGCGTCGTGACACTGCATCCGCAGTCTGTGGTGCTGACGGCGGACGTACCGGGGCGCACCGCCGCCTCGCTGGTGGCGGAAGTCCGTCCACAGGTCACCGGCATCATCCGTGCCCGCAATTTCAAGGAGGGCAGCGAGGTTGCGGCGGGTGACATTCTCTACGAGATCGATCCGGCGGCCTATCAGGCGGCCTATGACAGCGCCGTTGCGGCCCTGAAGAAGGCGGAGGCAGCAGTGCCGAGCGCCCAGGCCAAGGTTGACCGCTATCGCAGCCTGACCTCGCAAGAGGCGGTCAGCAAGCAGGATCTCGACGATGCGGCCTCCACGCTGGCACAGGCCCAGGCCGAAGTTGCCGCCGAAAAGGCCGCCGTCGATTCCGCCCGCATCAATCTCGATTACACCAAGATCCGCGCGCCGATTTCCGGACGCATCGATGCCTCCTCCGTCACGGTCGGCGCGCTGGTGACCGAGGCGCAGACGACGGCGCTGGCCACCATCAACCAGCTTGACCCGATCAATGTCGATGTCACCCAGTCGAGCACCGACCTGCTGGAGCTGCGCCGCGCCATTGCCAGCGGCCAGATCCGGTCCTCCGGCACCAATGTCTCCGTCGCGCTTCGGCTGGAGGACGGCTCGCGCTACGAGCTGCCCGGAACCTTCCAGTTCGCCGAAGCCTCGGTCGCTGCGACCGTCGGCACGGTGACGGCGCGCGCCACCTTCCCGAACCCCGACCGTCTTCTGCTGCCGGGCATGTATGTCCGCGCCACCATCGAGGAGGGCGTCGCCCCCAACAGTTTCCTCGTGCCGCAGCGCGCGGTGACCCGCAATCTGAAGGGTGCGGCCGTTGCCTTCTTCGTCGATGCTGATGGAACCGTGCATCAGCGCGAGCTGACGGTGCGCCGCAGCGTGGGCAATAACTGGCTTGTCGCTGGCGGTGTGGCCGACGGTGATCGTGTCGTCGTCGAAGGCATCCAGCGCATTCGCGACGGTCAGGCGGTGACGGCAAGCGAGGTCGAGATCGACGAGGCAACCGGCGACATCAAGCAGATGGCGCTTGCCGCACCCGCCAGGGATGCCGCCGCCCCCACGCATTCCATCGATTGAGGTGATCCTTGTCCCGCTTTTTCATCGCAAGGCCCATCTTCGCCTGGGTCATCGCCATCGTGATCATGCTGGCCGGCCTGCTGTCGATCAGCACGCTGTCGGTCTCGCAATATCCGCAGATCGCACCCACCACGGTGCGCATTTCCGGCACCTATTCCGGCGCGGATGCGCAGACGGTTGAAAACTCGGTGACCAAGATCATCGAGCAGGGCATGACCGGGATCGACAATCTCGATTACATGACGTCGACCTCGCAGTCGAACGGGCAGACCTCGATCTCGCTGACCTTCACCAATGCGGCCGATCCGGACGTGGCCCAGATGCAGGTGCAGAACAAGCTGCAGCTGGTGGAGGCGCAGCTGCCGCAGAGCGTGCAGAACACCGGTCTGACGGTGAGCAAGTCCAGCTCCAGCTTCATGATGGTGATCGGCTTCGTCTCCACAGACGGGAAGCTCACCACCACGGATCTGGCCGACTACGTCAACAGCACGCTGAACGATACGATCAAGCGCGTCGAGGGCGTCGGCGACACGCAGCTGTTCGGCTCCGGCTATGCCATGCGCATCTGGGTCGATCCGGACAAGCTGCAGAAATACGATCTGATGATCAGCAATGTCACGTCGGCCATTGAGGATCAGAACACGCAGGTCGCGGCCGGCCAGCTCGGCGCGCTGCCGCAGCGAAAGGGGCAGCAACTCAATGCGACGGTGACCGCCAAGAGCCGTCTGCAGACGCCCGAGCAGTTCGAGAACATCATCCTGAAGAGCAACAGCGACGGGTCGCTCGTGCGGCTGAACGATGTTGCGACCGTCGAACTGGGAGCGGAAAGCTACAACACATCGAGCATCTACAACGGCAAGCCGACGGCTGGTCTCGCCATCAACCTGGCCTCCGGTGCCAACGCGATCGATACCGCAGGGGCGGTGCGTGCCACCATCGACAGCCTGAAGGATACGCTGCCGCCGAACGTGGAGGTCGTCTACCCCTATGACACCACGCCTTTCGTGCAGCTGTCGATCGAGGAGGTCGTCAAGACCCTGTTCGAGGCGATCGTTCTGGTCTTCGTGGTCATGTTCGTCTTCCTGCAGAATTTCAGGGCGACGCTGATCCCGACGCTTGCCGTGCCGGTGGTTCTGCTCGGCACCTTCGCGGTTCTTGCCGCACTCGGCTATTCGATCAACACGCTCACCATGTTCGGCATGGTGCTGGCCATCGGTCTCCTCGTCGATGATGCGATCGTCGTGGTGGAGAATGTCGAGCGCGTGATGGAGGAGGAGGGGCTTTCGCCCCGCCAGGCGACGATCAAATCGATGGGAGAAATCACCGGGGCACTGGTCGGCATTGCGACGGTGCTATCGGCGGTATTCATTCCGATGGCCTTCTTCTCCGGCTCCGTCGGTGTCATCTACCGGCAGTTCTCGGTCACCATCGTGTCCGCCATGCTGCTGTCGGTGCTGGTCGCCCTCGTGCTGACGCCGGCGCTCTGTGCCACCATCCTGAAAAAGCCGAGCCATGATGCCAAGAGCAAGGGCATTTTCGGCCTGTTCAACCGCGCCTTCGATCGCAGCACGCGGGCCTATCAAACAGGCGTGGGCGGCATCCTCCGGCGGCGTTTCGTGTTCCTGGCGCTCTTCGTCCTGATCGTCGGCGGCGTGGCATTCCTGTTCAACCGCCTGCCCAGCTCCTTCCTGCCGGAGGAGGACCAGGGCACGTTGATCACCAGCGTCCAGCTTCCCGTCGGCGCGACCGCCGACCGCACCATGAAGGTGCTGCAGCAGGTGACGGATCACTATCTCAAAGACGAGAAGGACTATGTCGCCGGCGTGATGGGCGTCGTCGGCTTCGGCTTCGGCGGGCAGGGGCAGAATGTCGGCATCGCCTTCGTCAAGCTCAAGGATTTTGCCGAGCGCAAGACGCCGCAGGCGAAAGCCCAGGCGATTGCGCAGCGAGCCCGCGCCGCCTTTGCCAGAATCACCGATGCCAATGTCTTTGCGCTGGCGCCGCCTGCCATTCCCGGCTTCGGCAATAATGCAGGTTTCGACTTCTACCTGAAGGACGTCACCGGCGTCGGCCACCAGAAGCTCATTGAAGCGCGCAACCAACTGCTCGGCATGGCCGGCAAGAGCAGCAAGCTCGTCGGTACCCGTCCCAACGGCCAGGATGATACGCCGCAATATTCGATCGAGATCGACCAGGACAAGGCGAGTGCCTTCAATCTCGACCTTTCCGACATCGACAGTACGCTCGCCACGGCCTGGGGCGGCGATTATGTCAACGACTTCATCGACCGCGGTCGCGTAAAGAAGGTCTATGTTCAAGGTGACGTGAGTTCCCGCATGCAGCCGGAAGACTTGAAGCGCTGGTATGTCAAGAATTCCGATGACGAGATGGTTCCCTTTGCAGCCTTTGCCAGCGGACAGTGGAGCTTCGGTTCGCCGCGCCTGGAACGCTACAACGGCTCGTCTGCGGTGGAAATCCAGGGCTCTGCCGGCCCCGGCGTCTCTTCCGGCGATGCGATGAACGAGATCGACGCGCTGGTGGCCAAGCTGCCCAAGGGCTTCTCCCACGAATGGACCGGTCTTTCGGCGCAGGAGCGACTGTCGGGCAGCCAGGCAACGCAGCTTTACGCGATCTCCATTCTGGTCGTCTTCCTGGCGCTCGCGGCCCTTTACGAAAGCTGGTCGATTCCCTTCGCCGTCATGCTCTCGGTACCGATCGGGGTGTTTGGCGCGCTGCTGGCGGCAAAGCTGTTCGGACAGTCGAACGACGTCTATTTCAAGGTCGGACTGCTGACCACCATCGGTCTTGCGGCGAAGAACGCGATCCTGATCGTCGAATTCGCCATCGAGCAGCAGCGGCGCGGGCTGGACATCGTCCAGGCCACGCTGGAGGCGTCGCGCCAGCGACTGCGACCGATCCTGATGACCTCGCTTGCCTTCATCCTTGGTGTTCTGCCGCTCGCCACGGCCAACGGGGCCGGTTCGGGCAGCCAGAATTCCATCGGTATCGGCGTGATGGGCGGCATGATCTCCGCGACCGTGCTCGGGCTCTTCCTGATCCCGCTCCTGTTTGTCGCCGTGCGCCAGGTCTTCAAGGGACATGTCGGGCCGGTCGAAGACGAGGAGACAGCGGGCAGTGCGCCCGCTGCCGACACCCCTTCCGAACACAGCCATTGAAGGCCTGCCATGACGATGATCGCTGCTGACCCCAGACATTCCGACCGCCGCATGACTGTGCGAACCGCCCAACTGGCCGTGCTGCTTGCCACGTCCATGCTTAGCGGCTGTGTCGTCGGGCCGGATTACACGAAACCGGATCTTGCCCTTTTCAGGAACTGGACGGCATCTGCGGGCAAGGAGGTGCTCAAGCCGACGCAGCTTGCCGGCTGGTGGAAGGGGCTTGGCGATCCGCTGCTGAACGATCTGGTCGAGGAGGCGGTGAGGGGCAACCTCGATGTTGCCACGGCCAAGGCGAACCTGCGGCTGGCGCGCGCCACCACGCGCAGCACCGAAGGCGCCCTGCTGCCGAGCCTCAGCCAGTCCGACAGCGCCACGCGCAGCCGCAGTGTCAGCGATGGCGATGCGTCCTACAACACGCAATACAAAGCCGGCTTCGATGCCAGCTGGGAGATCGACCTGTTCGGCGGCAACCGACGGTCGCTGGAAGCCGCGCGTGCCAGTGAAGAAGCCGAGGAGGAGACACTGCGCCAGACGCTCGTCACCCTCGTCGGAGACGTCGCCTCCTATTATGTCGAGGCGCGCGAATATCAGGCGCTGGTCAATCTTGCGGAACGCTCGGCGAAGTCGCAACTGCAGGTCTTGGCGCTGACCAGACGCCAGTTCGAGGCCGGCGAGGCCACGGGCGTGGATGTTGCCAAGGCCGCTGCCACGGCCGCCTCGACCGAAGCCGACATTCCCTCCTATCGCATTTCCTATGCGCAGGCGGTGCATCGTCTCGGCATTCTCATCGGCCAGACGCCGGATGCGGTGGAGGCACGGCTGAAGAAGCCGGCGCCGATCCCCGTGCCGAAGCGGACCATGCCCGCCAGTATTCCGGCCGAAATCCTGCTCAACCGGCCGGATGTGAAGGCGGCGGAGCGTGAACTGGCGGCCTATACGGCAAAGGTCGGGGTGGCGCAGGCCGCGCGCTACCCCTCGATCAGCCTGACCGGCGATGTCACCACCTCGGCGTCCAGCGTTTCCGATCTGGCGCGCAAATCCACCATCGGCTGGACACTCGGCCCGAGCGTGTCGATCCCGCTCTTCCAGGGCGGCCAGTTGAAAGCCGCCGTCGATGAGGCGAAGGCCAGACGCGACACGTATTTCGTCGCCTACCAGTCCGCCGTGCTGACCGCGATGGAGGATACCGAGAACGCCATCATCGGCATGACGCAATCGCGCCTGCGCGAGGAGAAGCTGCGCCAGTCGGTGGCCGGTTATCGGCAGGCAACGGAACTGTCGCGCAGCCTCTTCCAGTCGGGCGCCTCCGATTTCCTCGACGTCCTGGACGCGGAGACCTCGCTCTATTCGGCAGAGGAAAGCTACATCCAAAGCACCGCCAACACCGCCACCTATTTCATCTCGCTGAACAAGGCACTGGGCGGCGGCTGGTCCGGTACGATCGATGCCGATCAGCCTCTGGTCGTGGACAGGAACGAGGGGCCCCATGTGCAGAAGGGAGAAGTGCAGAAGTGAGACGGAACCTGCGCCTTTGCGGCACTCGGCCGGTCCAGCAGCCCTTTAGGCGCATGTCGATGTCTGACGCTTCCTTCGCTTTTGCCGGGCGCTCGCTCGGGCTGGAGATGATATTCGATTAGCAGAAGAGAGGCCCCCCTGCCGCTTCCTCTGCTAGAGGCCGGTCCCAACCTCCGGGACCGGCCTCACCCTTTTCAGGCCGCGCGAAATCAGCGCCGCCGGTGACATGCCAGGCATGTCCGAAGTGCAGGAAAGATCCGTTTGTTGCAAATTTGCGACAGGGCATTTTGAGGGTATTTCCCAATGTTTCTGGCGCCTCTTTTATCTTGATCATCATAATCATGTTTATTTAACCCATTGGCAGAGTTCGAGTTTGCACCGCGTGCGAGCCGACCTGTCGCAGGCGCTACCGGCCCTGCGCGCCGATGTTTCTTTGATGACGAATGAAGGGAAAGACAGTGAGTGTTTCATGCCATCGCAGGGCATTGATGCTGTTCACGGCATTGAGCCTGATCAGCGGGGCCGGCCATGCCGGCGCGCAGGACAGCGCATCCCAGACCGACAAGAAGGAGGAGGCCACGGTCCTGCCGAAAGTGGTCGTCAAGGGCGACCGCGTGAAGGGCAGCGTCGACGACACGCCGCTTGCCACGAAAACCGATCGCGAGACGCTCGCCAAGCGTGACATCCAGTCGATCGCCGATCTTGGCAACACCGAGGAGGCTGGCGTCAGCTATTCGTCACGCTCCAAGGGCTTTGCGCTGCGCGGCCTTGACGACGACCGCATCCTGACGACCATCGACGGCATCGCCATTCCCTATCTCGATGACAGGCTGGCGTGGAATTTCTCGTCCGGCGGCGTCGACAGTTTCGACTTCAGCTCGCTGGCCGGCGTCAGCATCCTGCGTGGTGCCGATTCCAGCCGCGCCGGGTCCGGCGCGCTTGGCGGCGCGGTCGTTCTCAGGACGCTCGAACCCGAGGACCTGATCGGCGAAGGCAAGGACTGGGGCGGCTTTGCCACGACGCTGTATGACGGTTCCGACCGGTCGATCAAGGGTGCGGCGGCGCTGGCAAAGAAAATCGACGGCACCTCGCTTCTGCTGCAGGGCAGCTACAAGCGCGGCAACGAGACCGATACCAAGGGCACCAATGACGGCACGGGCAGCACCCGTACGGTGGCCGATCCGGCCGATACCTATACCTCGAACCTGCTCTTCAAGCTCAGGCAGGAACTGGAGGGCGGACATACGATCGGCCTGACGGCCGAACAGTTCAAGAGCCGGGAAGATTCGGACAAGATGTCGAGCTATTCCTCGACCTATACGTCCTATGACTACCATTCGGACACCACCCGCGATCGTGTCTCCCTCGATTACGAATACGAGGCGATTGCCGAGGATGCCTGGCTGAAGAGCGCGCGTGCCTCGCTGTACTACCAGCACATGGACCGTGACGAAGGCTATCTCGCCACCCGCACGACGGCACCCGTCGGCACCTATGGCCGCTCTACGGAAAGCCGCGAAAACACCGTAGGCTTCATCGGTTCAGCCAGCAGCGAATTTCAGACGGGTCTCTTGAAGCATGAGGTCACCGTCGGCACGGACCTCGCCTTCTTCGGCACCCACAGCTACACGACCGGGACCGACACCTGCGGCACCAATTATGTCAGCGCCTGCGCCTATTATCACGTCAACCAGTCCGACACGCCGGATGTCGACGGCAGCCGCATCGGCGCCTTCATCGATGACCGGATCGAGATCGGCAATAGCGGCGTCTCGGTCACTCCCGGTCTGCGCTTCGACTATTTCGATTATCGCCCGCAGGCGAGTGCGGCCTACGAGGCCAATGACGGCTATTCCGGCCTGCCGGCCTCGGTTTCCGATTCCGCCTTCTCGCCGAAACTGCGTGCCGAATGGGCCGTGTCGCCCGAGGTGACGCTGTTTGCCCAGTGGGCCATGTCGTTCCGGGCCCCGACGGTGGCGCAGCTTTACGGCAATTACGACAACGCTCCCTATTATCGCATGGTCGGCAATCCGGATCTCGATGCGGAAACCGGCAATGGCTTCGAGCTGGGGGCCGATCTCGGCTCGGCGGATCGCGGCCTCAGGCTCAGCACCTTCTATAACCGCTACCGCAACTTCATCGATACGGAAGTCTCGGCGGAATCCGGCTACCGCCTTGGCACCTATCGCTATTTCAACCGCAACCGGGTGCGCATCTATGGCGCCGAGGCCAAGGCGCATGCGGATGTCGGCCACGGCTTCGAACTGCATTCCTCGCTCGCCTATGCCAATGCCGAGGATCTGGATACCGGCGAGGTTCTCGATTCGGTTGCGCCGCTGAAGGCCATCATCGGTGCCGGCTACAGCCAGGACAATTGGGGCACGAACGTCGACTGGATCCTGTCGAAGGGCGTTTCCAACCTCTCCACCGCAACCTACAAGGCGCCGGGCTACGGGATCGTCAACCTGACGGCCTGGTGGGAGCCGGAGCAGTTGAAGGGCCTGCGTGTCCAGGCCGGTGTCTACAATCTCTTCGACAGGGAATATTACGACGCGATGGAGACGAAGGATGTCACCTCTGTCACCTCCGCGAACCGGGCCTTCTATTCCGAACCCGGCCGCTACCTCAAGATTTCGCTGACGAAGACCTTCTGATCTCGTAAGAGACTATCAGCTTTCGGGCATGCGGTGCCGCAGGTGCCGCATGCCGATCCCGTTCAATGCGAGAGAGCAAAGACAAAGCCGATGACCATTCATCCCGCCGCCACCGCCGCAGAAAGCCGCACGGCCCGCCTGCGCGCCGAAACCCACCCCACCCACGAGCGTCTGGACGGACGCATCATGTCGCTGAAGCCCTTTGACGACAGGAACAGCTATCTGCGCTTCCTGCAGATCCAGTGTGCGTTCCATGCAGCCATTGAAACGCTTTACTCCGATGAATGGCTGGCCCGCCTTCTGCCAGACCTTCAGGAGCGCTGCCGCCTGGAGCAGGTGCGGGCCGATGTGACCGATCTCGGGGGAGAGCCGGTTCGTCTCGCTGCGGCGGAGATGCCGGTCATCGAGGGCGCCGAAGCGCTCGGCTGGCTCTACGTGGCGGAAGGCTCCAATCTCGGCGCTGCCTTCCTGCTCAAGGCGGCAAGGGAGCAGCTTGGCCTGTCGGAGGAATTCGGCGCCCGCCATCTGGCCGGCCACCCGGAAGGGCGCGGCCTGCAGTGGCGCCGTTTCACCGCAGCACTCGATGCGGTTGAGCTCGGCGCCGAGGACGACTCCCTGGTCATCGAGGGAGCCCACAGGGCCTTCGAATTCGTGCTGTCACGGGTCGAGGCTGAGGCGACCGGCGCCGCCTGAGGGCTTCAGCCGAGCTCAACCGCTTTCGCCCTCGATGAAGTTCATCGGCCAGAGGCACTGGCGCGGCGCCTCCGGATAGGCTTCGGCAAAGGCTGGCATGGTGGCGAGCAGGCTTTCTGCCACCGCCACGCCGAGATCGCGCAACGCCGGGCGGAAACAGGTCAGGCGCGGTGAGAGAAACTGCGCCATCGGGCTGTATTGCCCGATCACGGCCACGTCGCGGCCGGGCATAAGTCCGGCCTCTTCCAGCCCGCGATAGAAGCCGATCACGGTGGCTTCGTTCAACAGCACCATGGCGGTCGGCTTGGTGGGCGCGGCAATGAAATTCTGTGCCAGCCGGTATCCGCCGCTCTCGTTCGGCCTGGAGCGGAAGACATGCGCAGGATCCAGCGTCAGTCCGTGTTGTGCCAGTGCCGCGCGGCACCGATCCTCGAAGACGTAGCCGAGATTGATGTCGCCCTCCGGGCGGCCAATGGCGATCCTGCGGTGCCCCTGCGCGACAAGTCGCTCGATGGCGGTATCTGCCATGCCCTCGAAGTCGAGATCGTACCAGGGCTGGCCCGCATCGTTCTGGCTGCGCCCCAGCGAGATGAAGGGAATGCCCGTCTTGTGCAGGGTGCCGAAGCGCCCATCCCTGTAGCGGGTCGCCGATAGGATGATGCCATCGGCAAAGCTGCGCGCCACCACCCGCTTCAGATAGGCGTCCGGGTCTTCTTCCGATGAGCAGAGCAGGGCGACGAGATCGAGCTTGTGGCGCGCAAGAACGGTCTGCACGCCGTCGAACACGCTCATGAAGAAGGTATCGCCCTGGCCGGTGATGTCATGGCCTGTCTGCATCATGAAGCCGATGATGCCGGTCGCCCCCTTGCGCAGCGACCGCCCGGCCTGGTTGGCCACATAGCCGAACTTCTCGGCCGCCTCGAACACGCGCCTGCGGGTTTCCTCGTTGACATCCGGCTTGCCGTTCAAGGCGCGCGACACGGTGCCGATCGAGATGTCGAGATGATCTGCCAGCTGGCGAATGCCCTTCATGTGTCCCTTGCGTCCCCTCTGCTCCGTTATCGTTTACGGAAAGCCTCTTGACAGGGCAAGTCCCTCGCAACTAATCTCGTAAACGTTTACGGACTGCGACGGAAGAGGAGTTTCGCCGCACCCGCGAGGAGGATTTCAGTGACTTACAGAGCCGTTTTGTGCGGGTGCGGAGCCATGGCCAGGGGCTGGCTGAAGGCGCTGCAGGATGATCCCGAGCTGGGGCGCGATGTTGCGGTCGTCGGACTGGTCGATCTCGACCGGGCGGCTGCCGAAAGGCTTGCGAACGCATTCGGCCTCGATGGCGCGGTGCTTGGCACCGACCTTGCCGATGTGCTGCAGGCGACCGGGGCCGACATGGTGTTCGACGTGGTGGTGCCCTCGGCGCGTGCCCGGGTGGTGGAGACCGCCTTCGCCCATGGTTGCCATGTCCTCAGCGAAAAGCCGCTGTCGGTCTCGATGGACGAGGCGCGCCACCTTGTCTCTCTGGCGCGTCAGGCGGGGCGTGTCCATGCCGTCGTGCAGAACCGCCGCTTCATTTCCGGCATTCGCCGGCTTCGCCGCGTGGTGGAGGAGGGGTTGATCGGCACGCTGACGGGCGTGCACTGCGACTTCTTCATCGGTCCGCATTTCGGCGGCTTCCGCGAGGAGATGGACCATGTGCTGCTTCTGGACATGGCAATCCACACGCTGGATGCTGCCCGCTTCGTCTCGGGTAAAACGCCGCTTTCCGTCTATTGCGTTGAAACCAATCCGGCCGGTTCCTGGTATCGGCATGGCGCGGCTGCCACTGCCGTCTTCCGCCTGTCCGATGATGCGGTGCTGACCTATCGCGGCTCGTGGTGCGCGGAAGGCCGCCGCACCAGCTGGGAAAGCGCCTGGCGGCTGGTGGGCTCGAAGGGCATGCTGACCTGGGACGGCGAAGATGCCTTCGAGGCGACGGTGGCCGGCGATGAGCCCGGTCTGCTGCGCGGCTTCCGTTCGGTCGATGTGCCGGAGGCGCCGAGCGAGGCGCAGACGCACGGGCACCGCAGCGTGCTTTGCGACTTTGTGGCGGCGATCCGCAGCGGCATGACGCCCGAGACCGTCAGCCACGACAACATCCGCAGCCTCGCCATGGTGTTCGCCGCCATCGAAAGCGCCCGCACCGGCCAGGTCGTCGATATCCAGGCCGAAGGCCAGACAGAAGGAACGTGATCCATGAGCGACCCCGCCCAGTCCATCCGCATCGGTACCATGATCAGCGCCTCGGCCGGCAAGGCGGCCGAGCGTATCGGCCAGCTGGCCGAGATGGGGTTCGAAAGCTTCCAGCCCTTTTTCTGGCAGACGACCAACGGTCAGGATCTGGCAGATCTCGGCAAGCGCTGCGTCGAGGCGATCGGCGACCGCGACATCACCATCTCCACCCTCGGCATGTTCGGCAATCCGCTGGAGGGCACCGACCTTGACCTGCAGACGCTTGAAGGCTGGAAGGATTGCATCGACAACGCACATCACTTCGGCGCCACCTGCGTTGCCGGCTTCACCGGCCGCCTGCGCGGCAAGCCGCTGCCGGACAGCCTGCCGCGCTATCGCGAGATCTGGAGCGAGCTTGCGCGCCGCGCGGCCGACAAGGGTGTGAAGATCGCTTTCGAAAACTGCGCCATGGATGGCAACTGGCAGACCGGCGACTGGAACATCGCGCACAATCCCGACGCCTGGGAGCTGATCTTCAACGAGACCCCGGACGATCATATCGGCCTGGAATGGGAGCCGTGCCACCAGATGGTCTATCTGATCGAGCCGTTGCCGCAGATCCGCAAATGGGCGCACAAGTTCTTCCACATCCATGGCAAGGACGCGACGATCCGCTGGGACGTGATCCGCGAGCACGGCATCTTCGGCAAGCATCCCTTCGTTTTCATGCGCACGCCGGGCTTCGGCGACACCAACTGGACCGACGTGATCTCGGAGCTTCGGCTCGCCGGCTGGTCCGGTTCGATCGATATCGAGGGCTGGCATGATCCCGTCTACCGGGACGCCCTGGAGATGACCGGCCAGGTGCATGCCCTCAATTATCTGAAATCGTGCCGGGGCGGGACCTTCGTCTCCGACCCCGCGTGATGAGGCTGTCGTTGCCGGCAAGGAGGAAGCCGGCGGCATGGCATGAACCGATCGGAATGGTCAAACTCTAGGAGGAGAGCATGTCTATTCGTATGTTTCTGATGGCGGGCGCGGTCGCGCTTGCCGCAATTCCGGCGCTCGGGGTCTCAAGCGTGGGCGCGGAGGAAATCACGCTGCGCATCTGGAGCCTGGACAAGCCGGAACAGCCGGCCTGGAACCTGGCGCGCGAGTTCGACGACAAGGAGCCGAACATCAAGGTGGAGTACCGTCTGATCCAGTTCGATGATGTCGTCAGCGAAGCCATGCGTGCCTATTCCACCGGCCAGGCGCCGGACATCATCGCCATCGACAATCCGGAGCATGCGCTGTTTGCCTCGCGCGGCGCCTTTCTCGATCTGACCGACAGGATCGCCAAGTCTAGCGTGATCAGGAAGGAAAACTATTTTCCCGGTCCGCTGAACTCGGTGACGTGGAAGGACAAGCTCTACGGCGTGCCGAAGGCGACAAACACGATCGCACTCTACTACAATGCCGACATGTTTCGCGCCAAGGGGCTTGATCCCGACAAGCCGCCGCAGACCTGGGACGAGTTGCTGAGCGCGGCGCGAAAGCTGAACGATCCCGCCAGCAACGTCTATGGCCTCGCCTTCTCCGCCAAGGCCAGCGAGGAGGGAACCTTCCAGTTCCTGCCCTGGGTGCAGATGGCGGGCGGCAGCTACAGGCACATCAATTCCGAAGGGGCGGTGAAGGCGCTGACGGTCTGGAAAACCCTGATGGACGAAAAGCTCGCCTCGCCCGACAGCCTGACGCGCGGCCAGTGGGATTCGACCGGCACCTTCAATTCCGGCAATGCCGCCATGGCCATCTCCGGCCCCTGGGAGCTCAACCGCATGTCGAGCGAGGCGAAGTTCGACTGGCGCGTGACGCTGCTGCCGGTGCCGCAGCCGGGTGCTGAACGGTCTTCCGCCATGGGTGACTTCAACTGGGCCATCTTCTCCTCCACCAAGCACCCGGCGGAAGCCTTCAGGGCGCTTGAATACTTCGCCTCGCAGGATGACAAGATGTTCGCGAAATACGGCCAGCTGCCTGCCCGTTCCGACATCACGCTGCCCGCGACCGGCGATGCACGCAAGGATGCGGCGCTGAAGGTCTTCCAGGAACAGCTGACCTTCGCGCAGGCCCGCGGACCGCATCCGCAATGGTCGAAGATTTCCAAGGCGATCCAGGATGCCATCCAGGCCGCGCTGACCGGCCAGATGTCGCCCAAGGATGCTCTGGACCAGGCCCAGAAGAAGATCGACGCGGTTCTCGGCTGAACCGTCGATGCCACCGGCGGGGAGGGCCCCTTCCCCGCGCCACCTCACGCGCCTTCCGGCTCCTCCCGGTCGGCGGCTGCTCCGGCCTTGCCGGGGTGGCTGCTGACCGGGGGCGGGAGCCCCCTTTGCCGAGGATGAAACCGTTGCGCAAATTTGCACAGTCCCTCACCGACGGACGCGGATTCGACATCCTGCTGGTTGCCGTGCCGCTCGCCTTCCTGCTGGCCTTGTCCGGCCTGCCGCTCGTCTACAACGTGTTGATGAGCTTCCAGGAGGTGGACATGTTTTCGCTGGGCAGCGTTGTCCGCCCCTTCGTCGGCTTCGCCAACTATACCGCCCTGTTCGAACAGCCGGAAACCTGGCCGATCTTTGCCAATACGGCGATCTTCGTCAGTGCCTCGATTGCCGGCCAGTTCCTCATCGGCTTCGGGCTTGCCCTGTTCTTCTGGGTGAATTTTCCCGGGGCCTCCTGGCTGCGCGGTCTTTTCCTGGTCTCCTGGGTCATGCCGGGGCTGGTGGTCGGGGCGATCTGGAACTGGATGTTGTCGGGCGATTTCGGCGTCATCAATTTCCTGCTGCGCGAAAGCGGCATCATTTCCGGCAATATCTTCTGGCGCTCCGATCCCGCTTACGCGCTCTGGGCCGTGATCCTCGCCAATATCTGGCTCGGCACCTCCTTCAACATGATCCTGCTGTCGGTCGGGCTTTCGGCAATCCCGGCGGATCTGTACGAGGCGGCGGAACTGGACGGAGCCAATCTCTGGCAGCGTTTCTACACCATCACCCTGCCGATGATGCGCTCCTCGATCGGCGCCGTCGTCTCGCTCGGCCTGATCTTCACGCTGCAGCAGTTCGACCTGTTTGCCGCCATCACCTCTGGCGGGCCGAACAATGCGTCGAATGTCGCGCAGTACTGGGCCTGGGACCTGTCCTTCAAGCAATATGATTTCGCGCGCGGCGCGACGATCTCCGTCATCATGATCCTCTTCGTCATGCTGGCCTCGGTGGTCTATGTCCGCTCCACCAGGCAGGAGGTGCGCGGATGAGCGAGACCTGGCGCAACCGCCTGATGCTGCTGATCGCGCTTGCGATGGCCGCGATCTACCTCTTTCCGCTCTACTGGATGTACATCACGACGCTGAAGAGCGGCTCGGCGATGTTTGCGACACCGCCAAGCTTCTGGCCCCATGATCCGCAGTGGAGCAACTACATCTATGTGTGGGAGAGCCGCAATCTGGCCCGCTATCTCGGCAATTCGCTGGTGATCGCCACGGGCTCGGTCGCCCTCATCACCGTGCTGGGCACCGGCTGCGCCTATGTGCTGGCGCGCTATCGCAACGGCTGGATCGATGCCGGCCTGTTCCTCATCCTGATGCTGCAGGTGCTGCCGGCCTCGCTGATGATCACCCCGATCTTTGTCGGTTTCTCGCAACTCGGTCTGCTCGATTATCCGCGCCTCGCCGTGGTGCTGGCCATTGCGGCCAAATCCATGCCTTTCTTCGTGGTGCTGGTGCGCGCCACCTTCATGAGCGTGCCGATCGAACTGGAGGAAGCGGCGCTGGTCGACGGCAATTCCCGCGCCGGTGCCTTCCTGCACATCGTTTTGCCGCTGGCGCGCAACGGTATTCTCGTCTCCGCCATCCTGATCTTCATGCAGGCCTTCGGCGAGTTCGTCTATTCGAAGTCGATCATCCAGGCGGTGGAGTACCAGCCGGCGAGCGTGGGGCTGAACTCGTTCATGGGGCCGAACACCAATGAGTGGAATTCCATCATGGCCTTTGCAACGATCTATGTGACGCCGATCCTCGCCATCTTCGTTCTCTTGCAACGCCGGATCGTCTCCGGCCTGACCTCCGGAGCGCTCAAATGACCCAGCAGATCGAACTTTCCGGCGTCAACAAGTATTATGGCGCCTATCATGCGCTGCGCAATATCGATCTGGCCATCCGCAAGGGCTCTTTCGTGGCGCTGGTCGGTCCGTCCGGCTGTGGCAAGTCCACGCTGCTGCGCGCGCTGGCGGGGCTCGAGAGTATCTCCACAGGCGACCTGTTCATTGCCGGCCAGCGGATGAACGGCGTGCCGCCGCGCAAGCGCGATCTCGCCATGGTGTTCCAGTCCTATGCGCTCTATCCGCACATGACGGTGGAGGAGAACCTTACCTATTCGCTGCGCATTCGCGGCGTGAAGCGCGCCGAGGCGAGGCGGGCGGCCGAGGAGGTGGCGGCAACCACCGGCCTCTCGCATCTGCTGAGACGCTATCCGCGCGAACTGTCCGGCGGTCAGCGCCAGCGCGTCGCGATGAGCCGCGCCATCATCCGCCACCCGAAGGCCTTTCTGTTCGATGAGCCGCTCTCCAACCTCGATGCTGCCCTGCGCGTGCACATGCGCAAGGAGATCCGCACGCTGCACGATCGGCTCGGTGCCACCTCCGTTTATGTGACGCATGATCAGGTGGAGGCCATGACCATGGCCGATCATGTGGTGGTGATGCGCCAGGGCGTCATCGAGCAGCAGGGTGCGCCGCTCGATCTCTATGACCGGCCGGTCAACCGCTTCGTGGCCGGCTTCATCGGCTCGCCGGCGATGAACTTCATTCCGGCTGTCCGGCGGGGAGGCGAACTGCATCTGGACCTGAGGCCCGGCCCGGTGCAGCGGCTCGCCGTCGAGGCGCCGGTGCGGGAGGGCGAAGGCGTGGTCATCGGCCTGCGACCCGAGCATCTGAGGCGGGTGCCTGAGGCACAGGCCAGGCTTGCCCTGCCGGTCGGTGCCATCGAAAGCACCGGATCCAGCACCTATCTGGTGTCGGATACGCAGCCGGAAATCAATGTGGTGATCGGCGAGCGCCTGCGCGTCGCGCGTGGCGAGACCGTCTTTCTGGATTTCGACCGCGACAATCTGCATCTCTTCGATACCGGGAGCGAGCGTCGGCTGGACACGAGGCCGCGCTGAGGCTGCCGTCCGGTCGCGGATGATCTTGACAAATGGGAACATTTCCCATTTATTGGAAATGCGATGTGGTTCAGCCTGTTACCCCAACAATGGCGGCCGCATTGACCACATGGCGCCCTGCCCAGCCCCCGCCGTCGGGGATGGGTGCCATGTGGTATTCGCCATCTTCACGCTTGGATCATCGCATTTCCGCGCCTTAGTCACCGGTCACCGGTCATCGTTCGCACGGGGAGCTTTCTGTGTCTGCTCGCGAGGAATGCGCGGTACGCGTGCATTCCAGCCTGTCACGGATGCGTTTCACGGGTATGTTACGGGTGACTGGTGCGGCTTTTTGGTATCCTTGCAGAAATAACTGTTTTAAATCAGTGGTTTGAGACGATTCTGACATGCTTCGGAAAAAACCGGATTGACGATATAGGATGGTATCCGTATAAGCCGTTTCACCAACGAGGGCGGCGGCGCTGCTGGCGACGGAGTTACTCGTTCTGGTGAAATTGTCGGATTGGTTGGCTTTTGCTGATT
>NZ_JAHHZO010000017.1 GCF_018760785.1 Rhizobium sp. CSW-27 | reverse complement strand
ACAGGCTCGCTCTCAACATCTGGGCGGGACGGGGTGCTCCTCCGGCCCCAGACCACTCGGCGCGCCTTCTTCGCTATCATCTGACGACCTCGGACCCAGTACTGTTCAAGCAGGCCAGACGGCATCTCGAGCCTGACGCCGCAGGCAACCTGTCAGGCTGCGATCCTGCCGGTGTTACGCTCACGCTTGCTCTTTCTCCTTCCGCCCGAACCGAAGGGAAAGCCGCCATCTCCCTGCCACCCCACAGGCCTATCGTCCCACCCAAATCGCACTTCACTGGTTCGTCATAATCGGCATCGTGGTCTAGATCGCGTTTCATCAACCCATGATTTGCGAGAGGACGGCCCAATATGCGGGCCTTGCCCCGGACCCTGGCGACACCACGCTTCCAATGACGCACGGAGCGATCGGCACTCTCGTTTCCCTGGCGGTTCTCGCCCGGTTGTGGCTGCGCTATCGGTACGGCGTGCCCGGTGACACCCAGGGAACCACATCGGCGGAGGCCGTCATCGCCGGATTGGGTCCACAACGCGCTTTACCTCTGACTTCCCGGCATGGGCATCACCGGCATGCTGACCCGCTTCGGCGCCGCCAATCGGAGCAACGTGCATTTCTACATCGACATCGCGATGCTTGCGCTGATCCTGCTCCACGCTGGGGCTGCACTCTTCAACCAGTTCGTGCGCCAGGACGGGACGCGGATCGGATGACCCCGGCCCTAAATCGATGACCTCCGAGGTCGGAAGCCGATCTGCCATCGGCAACGAGGCAGAAGGCCAGGGACGGCGGCCCTTTGGTCTGCGCGAATTCCGGTCCCACGGATTTGCCTGAGGGGGACGAATACGCGTTCAAAAAGGTGATGTGAGCGCGACTATTCCATCTCCTGGCTGAGCTTCCCGACCACACAAGACAGGATTTGAACACAGCCCGGCATTGCAGGAGGGACAGAGACGAAAGCGCGCGGGACCATACAGTGAGCCGTGCCGTGGACCGCGAAAGATACTGGCCACAGCAGGCGGTGCGTTGACGATGCCTTGCATGCGCGCGTGGAGATCAGCTTTTCGGCTGTTCGCGCTGGGTGATCAGACGGGCGCTCTGCAGGCCGCTCAAGTAGATCCAGAGCCAGCTCCATGCGACGGCCAGGCGCGAACGTGTGCCGATCAGGAAGTAGATATGCGCGAGGCCCCATATCCACCAGGCAAGGCCGCCCTTCATCCGGAACCGGCCATATTCGATGATCGCGGCCCGACGGCCGATGGTGGCGAGATTGCCCTGATGCCGGTAGCGGAAGGGGCCGGAAGGGGGCGTGCCATCGAGACGCTGGCGAATGAGCCTGGCCACATAGGCACCCTGCTGCTTGGCCGCGGGAGCGAGCCCGGGCACGAAGGTGCCATCCGGCCGCCGCACGGCAGCCGTATCGCCGATGACGAAGATCCTCTCGTCTTGCGGCAGGCAGAGGTCCGGCCGCACCGCAACCCGGCCGGCCCGATCGGCATCGACGCCGAGCCATTTCGCCGCGGGCGACGCCTGCACACCTGCAGCCCAGATGACAGTCCGGCAGGCAATATCGACGGCACCGACCCGGATGCCGTCAGGCCCGCAATCCGTGACCGGCTGACCGAGCAGCACCTCGACGCCAAGGCGTTCGAGCGCGGTACGTGCATAGGCCGACAAGCCTTCGCTGAAGGCCGGCAGAACCCTCGCGCCGGCCTCCACCAGCAGAATGCGCGAGGTGCGGGTGTCGATGCGGCGGAATTCGCGCGGCAGCGTGTGATGCGCGAGTTCGGCGATGGTGCCTGCCAGTTCCACCCCGGTCGGGCCTGCACCGACGATCGCGAAGGTAAGAAGCGCATCGCGCACCTCGGGGTCGGGCTCCCGTTCGGCACGTTCGAAGGCGAGCAGCATCCGCCGTCGGATTGTGGTCGCGTCTTCCAGCGTCTTGAGACCCGGCGCGAAAGGTTCCCACTGATCCTTGCCGAAATAGGCATGCCGCGATCCCGTCGCCAGGACCAGCGTATCGTAGGGCACGCGGGCGCCATCCTCCAGAACCACGCAGCAGGCCTCGCGATCGACGCCGACGACCTCGCCCAGCAGGGTCTCCACTTCCGGCCGGTCGCGGAACAGATGCCGGATTGGCCAGGCAATCTCGGAGGTGGCCAGCACCGTTGTCGCCACCTGATAGAGCAGGGGCTGGAAGAGATGGTGGTTGCGCCGGTCGATGAGCGTGATCGAGACGGCGGCATGCTTCAGCGAGTGAAGGCATTGCAGACCGGCAAAGCCCGCCCCGACGACAACCACCTTGTGCTTTCCTGCATCCTGCATCGTGCGGCCTCCTTTGCTGTGCCTGGTGTCATGCACCGGAACGCTTCCGGTGCATGCTGGTAAAGCCTTCGGTTCAGGCCTGCCTGCGGCGCGCCTGCAGCACCTCCGCCGGGGTCCAGTTGCCGTGAAGCGACATGCGCAGGCGGAACGGGATCTTGATGCGCGCCACGGGGCCTGCCGCCATCTTCAGCGAATCCAATACCACGAGTTCGGTATTGTCGCCGCTCAGATGATTGAGCAGGGCAATGACGTAACCGTCACCTTCCGGCGCATCTGCCGAGCGGGGGACGAAAATCGGTTCCTGGAAGCACTGGGCATTGCCGGGATACCAGGCATCCGTGGCACCGGTCTTCACATTGACGTGGGCGAGCTGATTGAAGAACTGGAAGGGGCGTTCGCCCAGGCTCTCGTCGAAGGGCAAGGTGGGATCGAAGGCGAGAACGAAGCCGTGTTCGTAGGGCTTGCCGGCGAAGCGCTCGTCGCAGCGCGGGAATTCGCAGGGAAAGGAGGTGATGGGACGCGGCTGAAGCGCGGTGTCGCCCGTCCCCGAATCCCCCGGTCCGTTGAGATTGAATGACCAGCGCATCAGCTGCGAGCTCAGGGTTTCCGGCAGCGGTACCGAACCGTCCGCCTGCGGAAAGAAGTAGAAGACATTGCCCGTGGTAACCGGCATGTCGACCTGCAGGAAGCCGTCCTCCTCATAGGAATTCAGCGTATGCCCCTGGAAACCGTTCTTCGGGCCTTCGAACCACATGACATCCTCGGCACCGCCATCGCGCGGCAGGACGCCGAAGAGCTGCGGAAGATCGGGCTGCCACTGGAAATGCTGCCCGCCCGCCTTCATGCGCTCGACATCCACGGTCAGCGGAATGAGCGGGAAAACGACGTGGCGGGCCGTGATCGCGAAATCGTGGATCATCGCCGCGTAGGGTCCCTTGAACCAGATCTCCTTTTTCAGCCTGCCGGTCGCGTCGATCTCGAAATAGGCGATGTCGGGCGTACCATCCCCCTTCGCCTCGTAGGCGAAGCAGAGAAGATCGCCATTGTCGGGATCGACCTTCGGATGGGCGGTGAAGGTCGCCGACGTGATCTGGCCGTTGAAATCCCAGACGCCGAGCGTTTCTAGCGTCTCGGGATCGAGCGCGTAGGGCAGCGCATCCTCCTTCATCGCCAGCAGTACGCCGCCATGATAGAGCACCGTCGTATTGGCGGTGGTGTTGTTTTCGGCCGCCAGCGGGTCATTGGTATAGGCGTTGCGATAGATGCCGTTCAGCGACCGGCGCTCGCGCCACTGCGCCGCCAGCCGGTCGGTATGCACATAGCGACGGCGCAGGCTGACATGGCCCTTGTCGAAGCGGAAGGCGGAGACAAGACCATCGCCATTGAAGAAGATGTCCTTGCCGAGCATCGGCGGATAATAGGAATCCGGCGAAACCTGGAAGAAGGTGCCGGCTATCTCCGGCGGAACCGTGCCCTCGACCTCGAGGTCGAAGATCTGTGTCTCGATGCGGCTCGGCTTGTAGAGGCCGGTGAATTCGGGAATGTCCGGGAAGGTCATGCTCATGGTGTCTTTCCTTCTGTGGTGTGCGGTTGAGGAGGGAGGATCAGAACGGATAGACGCGCGGTTCTTCCTGCACGCTGATCCAGTGGTCGGTGGTCAGTTCCTCAATGATCCAGTCGCTGTTGAAGCGGCCAAGGCCGCTGTTCTTCTCGCCGCCGAACATCGTGTTCGGATCGTCATTGGGAGAGATGTCGTTGATGTGGGTCATGCCGGCCTCGATGCCCTTGGCGAAGCGGAGGCCCCGCGCCGCATCCTGCGTGAAGACGGCGCTGGACAGGCCGAACTCGACGGCATTGGCGATGGTCAGGGCATCGGCCTCGTTTGCGGCGCGGATCAGGGGAGCGACCGGGCTGAACAGCTCCGTCTGCGCCAGCTCGCAATCGCTCGGGACATTGACAAAGACCTGCGGTGGCAGAACCTGCCCTGCCGGCTTCTCGCCGAGAACCTGGCGGATGCCGGCGGCGCGGGCCTTTTCGACATGGCCGAGCGCCGCCCTGAACTGCTTCTCGTTGATCAGCGGCCCGATCACCGTATCCGGCTGGTTCGGATCGCCGACCTTGAGCTTGCGGGCCCGCTCGACGAAGGCCTCGACAAAGCGGTCATAGAGACCGGCCTCGACAATGATGCGATTGGTGCTCATGCAGATCTGGCCCTGATGCAGGAAACGGCCAACGATGGCGCCGGCGACCGCCCGGTCGAGATCGGCATCGTCGAGCACGACGCAAGGTGCATTGCCGCCAAGTTCGAGGCCGACGCGCTTCAGCGTGGGGCCGCTCATCGCCAGCTGTCCGATATGGCGCCCCACCCGGGTCGAGCCGGTGAAGGAGATGAACTTCGGAATGTCATGCAGGGTGAAGGCGTCGCCGATCTCGCCGACCTCCCCGACCACCACGTTCAGCAGGCCGGGCGGAAGACCGGCTTCCTCATAGATGCTGGCCAGCAGGAGGCCACCGGTCACCGGCGTATCCTCGGCGGGCTTGACCACGACGCCATTCCCGATGGCAAGCGCCGGTGCGATCGTGCGGTTCGACAGGTGCATCGGGAAATTCCACGGGCTGATGACGCCCACGACACCAAGCGGCTGGCGATAGACCCGGCTCTCCTTGCCAGCAATGTCGATCGGCAGGATGCGGCCGGTGACGCGGGCGGGCATGGTCGCCGCAGCAAGCGTGCAGGCGCGCACCGCCGCCCATTCCATCTCCGCCTTGATGCGGGTGCTGCCGGATTCGGCGATGAGCCAGTTGACGATCTCGGCGTGGCGGCGGTCGATGACATCGACGGCGCGATACATCACGGCCGCCCGTTCGCCCGGAAGGGCGCGGGCCCAATCGTTCTTCGCCGCTGAGGCCGCGCGATAGGCTTCATCGAGGTCATCGCGCGATGCGCAGCCGATTTCCGTCAGGATCTCCTGATTGAAGGGGTTCACGTCGGCAAGAGACGTACCGGCGTTTCCGCTTCGCCATCTTCCGCCGATATACTGACCCGTGAACTGGCTCTGCGTGCGGATGTCAGACATTGCAGTTTTTCCTTGTGCTTGACGTGATGAGGGCATCGAGGGCGGCGCTGGCCCGAAGCGCCGTCTCGCGTGCGGATTTCGAATTCCGGCTGCGCACTTCGGCGGCGGCCGCGAGACAGGCCTGCGCGGCGCCAAAAAGCGAGCCGTCCGCATCGGTGACATCGAGCAGCCGTAGCTGCGTGCGGCGCAATGCCTCGTGACGGGACCGCAGGGCCGGCTGCTCGTCATTGGCGGCGATCCGATGGGTGAGGCGGGCGACCCGGCGGGCCAGCAGCCCGCGGTTCACCGCCGGCGTCGAGGGAAGGATGAGCCAGAACAGCGCCACGGCGATTGCAACGCCAAACACGATTGCCGCGGCTTCCGGCAGAGCGACCTCGACGGGCACGGGTACGCTTCCCGGCTGAGCGGTCAGCAGGAATGTCATTGCCACGTCGATCGCCATCTTTGCCGTGGCCGGCTGCCGCATCAGCCAGGCGGAGGCGAGCAGGAACGGTGCGATGCAGATCAGCGTCTCCGGCAGGCCGTCGGCCTGTGGCAGCAGGACAAGGCGCGCCAGCAGGCCGGCGGCGGCTCCGGCGAGCGTGCCGAGCAGGACCTGCACCACCATCAACGAGCCGTGGTCGTGGCTGGAAAACAGCGAGGTGAACAGCACGGCCGTCATCACCATCATGGCGCCCGCCTGCCAGCCGGTCGTCAGCCAGAGCAGGGCGGCAATCGCAAGCGCGAGCAGCGGCCGCGCGGCGGCGCGAAGGACGGCGACCGCGTCGACATCGAACCGAAAATGGCGCCAGGCCGAACCGGTTCCGGGCGTCAGGGCGCTCGCAAGATCCTCGAGCGCGCGGGCGAGGGCCGGCTGGCCGCGTGCGGTGGCGGCGCGGGCCAACTGGCGCGCGCATGGCAGCGGATCGTCCGGGCAGGTGGCACCCGGCGCGAGGCCACCGTTCCCCGACCGGGCCAGCGCGATCATCTCCAGCAGCAGGCCGGAAATATGCCGAAGGCCAAGGCTATCGAGGCGGCGACGGATCGTGCCGGCCGACTGTTCATCAATGCTCCGACCGAAGGCGCCGATCTCGGCGACAAGTGCCGCATCGGCATCCGGGTCGCCGCCCGGCCTGCTGGCGGTCCGCCGCAGCACGCGTGCCAGAAGGCCGCGTGCCTGCGTCCGGACGCAGACATCCTGCGCGGGCAGGGCGCGGAAGGACAGGAGCGCCGAGCACAGGATGCCGATCAGCGTGCACAGGACCCTGTCCCATGCCAGGGCGGCATCGGCATGGCCGTCACGCAAACCGAACAGCACGACGATTGCCGCCGTATAGCCGGCCAGGACGACACCATAGTTGCGGAAGTGGCGAACGGTCGTTCCGGCCCCGGCACAGAGCGCCAGCCAGAGAGCCAGAGCCGCCAGGGCAGGGACAGGATGCTGCGCCGAGGCGGTGAGGAACGAGGCTCCGGCGATGGCTCCGCAGATCGTGCCGATCAGACGCGCCAGACTGCGTTCCAGAAGCAGGCCGCGGGTCGGCTGTGCCACCAGCCATACGGTCATCGCCGCCCACCAGGGGTGATGGATGCCGAGCAGCTGCGCCGCGGTCAATGCCAGAAGTGCCGCAACCGTTGTCCGGATCGCGAAGGAAAGGGGGCGCTGAAGCGGGCTTGCGGAGCCGGAGCGCGCAGCTGAGCCCTTACGCCATGGGATGGTGAAGCGACGGCAGCCGCTGTCTTCATCCGCTCCAGACGATCCACACCCGACATGCATGGCGGCCTCTCATACCTAAACGATACCGTTCAGTTATAGGGCCGCCTCTTGCGTCATGTCAACATTTCTGTACGATGTCGTTCAGTTATTGCCGGTGCCGCTGCGGCGGCACCGTCTGCTGGCAGAAAGATCAGGATGCGACGCAAGACCGAGGACCGGCGGCTGGGCTTTGTGAAGGCCGCGGGAAAACTGTTCATCGAAAGGGGATTTGGTGCCGTCACCATGGAGGCCGTTGCTGCGGAAGCGGCGGCATCCAAGGCCACGCTCTATGGCTATTTCTCGAGCAAGGAGGCTTTGTTCGAGGCCTTCGTGAACGAGGCGGGGAAGGGCGGCATCGAGGAAATAGAGGCAACCAGGGGCGGCAGCGACGTGGTGCAGGTCCTTCGGCGGCTGGGTATGGCCTATCTCGATCTGGTCACGCGCCCGGACGTGATCGACCTCAATCGCCTGATCATGGGCGAAGCGGGCCGTCAGCCGCAATTGAGCCGAATCTTCTACGAGAACGGTCCGCGCAAGACCCTCATCGCTCTCAGCGAAACCATCGCCGGCCTGATGGAGGCGGGAAAGCTGCGACACGCCGGCCTGCGCGAAACGAGTCTCTACTTCAAGGCGCTCTGCGAAGCGGGCCTTGTCGAGCGCCAGCTCTGGGGTCTCGACGCGGCGCCGGATCAACCGACCCGCCAGGCGGCAGTCGAGAGGGCGATCCTCGTGTTTCTCGCGGCCTTCGGACCGCAGGACGAGCAGCAGGCTTCCTGAACAGCTGTGGTCAGGGACAGGTGGTGGCAGCCTTTCGCCTGAGGCTGCCCGGCTTTATGCTGATGCGGACTCTACCTTCGGGTGACCGGCACGCCAGCGCTATCGAACGGGTGCAGGAGCCTCTTGCCGCGCCTTCTAACCTCAGGCACCGGCAATGGCGGCCCGGCCACGCGTCAGATCGCTCACCATGGCGAGGATTGCCTCAGCCTCGGCCTCCGGCAGCACAACATCAAGGACTGCGCCATCGGCGATGAAGGTTTCACGTGCGACAGTCACGTCGCCGATGGCGGAGAGCCGCGCCTTGACCAGTGCCAGGTCGGCGAATGCAAGCGCCACCGAGACCTGCCGGGTCGCGACGTGGCGGCGCTTCTTAGCGGCCTGCAGGCAGAGGGCTGCCGTGCCGCCATAGGCGCGCATCAGGCCACCGCTGCCAAGCAGGGTGCCGCCGAACCAGCGTGTGACGAGGACGATCACGCTGTCCAATTCCTGCCCGTCGATCGCCTGGAGAATGGGCTTGCCCGCCGTGCCGCTCGGCTCCCCGTCATCACTGAAACGATAATTCTGCCCGAGGCGCCAGGCCCAGCAGTTGTGGCTGGCCTCCGGCACGGCATGGGCGGCAAGGAAGGCACTGGCCGCCTCTTCATCCGCGATAGGCGCAGCGACGGCCAAGAACCGGCTGCGCTTGATCTCCTGCGACTGCGTGGACGGGGCGAGAATTCTGTACATAGAAGGCGTTCTAAAGCATCTGCTGGGAACTGTGCAGCGATTTTCGATGCCGGCCGGCGCGGCCGAAAACCCGCAACACAGGCCAGACGTCCCCGCATGTCCACAGGTTCGGAAAGCCGGGCTCCGGACAGTGCCGGGCGGCGGCCAGCGTACCTCGCGCAGCACCGGAGCCGCTGTCGCAAACGTCCGCGCGAACGGCGCCCCATGCAGACGGGAGACAAACCGTTTGGCGCATGCCATAAGGCGCGCAATTCTCCTCCTGGCGCCCGATCATGATCCGCATCGAAAACATTTCCAAGCAGAACAGCCACCGGCTTCTTTACGTGGAAGCCTCCGCCGCCCTGAACAGGGGCGAAAAGATCGGCCTTGTGGGGCCGAACGGGGCGGGCAAGACCACGCTCTTTCGGATGATCACCGGCGAGGAACTGCCGGACGAGGGGCAGGTGGCCGTCGAAAAAGGGGTCAGCATCGGCTATTTCAACCAGGACGTGGGCGAGATGGCCGGACGCTCCGCCGTGGCCGAGGTGATGGATGGCGCCGGGCCGGTGAGCCAGGTGGCCGCCGAGCTGCACGAACTGGAAACCGCCATGTCCGATCCGGAGCGAATGGACGAGATGGAGGCGATCATCGAGCGTTACGGCGAGGTACAGGCGCGCTACGAGGAACTGGATGGCTACGGTCTGGAGGGCCGGGCGCGCGAGGTGCTGGCCGGTCTCTCCTTCAGCCAGGATATGATGGACGGCGATGTCGGAAAACTGTCCGGCGGCTGGAAGATGCGCGTGGCGCTCGCCCGCATCCTGCTGATGCGCCCCGATGTGATGCTGCTCGACGAGCCGAGCAACCATCTCGACCTTGAAAGCCTGATCTGGCTGGAGAACTTCCTGAAGACCTATGAGGGCGCGCTTCTGATGACCTCGCACGACCGCGAGTTCATGAACCGTATCGTCAACAAGATCATCGAGATCGATGCCGGCTCGCTCAACAGCTATTCCGGCGATTACACCTTCTATGAGCGCCAGCGCGAGCAGAACGAGAAGCAGCAGCAGGCGCAGTTCGAGCGTCAGCAGGCCATGCTGGCCAAGGAAATCAAGTTCATCGAGCGCTTCAAGGCGCGCGCATCCCATGCCGCGCAGGTGCAGAGCCGCGTGAAGAAACTCGACAAGATCGACCGCGTGGAGCCGCCGCGCCGCCGCCAGACGGTGAGCTTCGACTTCCAGCCCGCACCGCGCTCCGGCGAGGACGTCGTGAACATCAAGGGCATCCGCAAGGCCTATGGCAGCCGCGTGATCTATGACGGGCTGGATTTCATGATCCGCCGCCGCGAGCGCTGGTGCATCATGGGCGTCAACGGCGCCGGCAAATCGACACTGCTCAAGCTTGTGACCGGCGCAACGCAACCGGATGCCGGAACGGTGACGATCGGCGCCAGCGTCAAGCTCGGCTACTTCGCACAGCATGCGATGGATGTTCTCGACGGCGACAACACCGTGCTCGGCTGGCTGGAGGAACGCTTTCCAAAGGCCGGACAGGCCCCCTTGCGCGCCCTTTCCGGCTGTTTCGGCTTTTCCGGCGACGATGTGGAGAAACGCTGCCGCGTGCTTTCTGGCGGCGAAAAGGCACGCCTCGTGATGGCAGCCATGCTGTTCGATCCGCCCAACCTGCTGGTGCTGGACGAACCGACCAACCACCTCGACATCGACACCAAGGAAATGCTGATCAAGGCGCTCTCCGGCTTCGAGGGGACCATGCTGTTTGTCAGCCACGACCGGCATTTTCTCGGCGCACTGTCGAACCGCGTCCTGGAAGTCACCCCGGACGGCATCGAGCGCTATGAAGGCGGTTATCTGGAATATGTGGAGAGAACGGGCCGGGAAGCACCGGGTCTTCACGGTTGATCAAGATGTCATCGGTTATAATTCCTATTGACGGCGCCCCATATTGAGGAATATTTTCCTTTTATGCGCTCAACAATGGTTTATATCCTGACAAATTTCCTAGCCTTCACGGCACCCTCGCTGGCGCGTGCCGGTGCCGAGGGCATGATCGAAGGACCCGTTGCCGCGGAGGTGATCCGGGTCATCGACGGGGACACGCTGCTGGTCTCGGCGCGCCCCTGGCCGCAGCAAAGCATCGAGGTCTATGTGCGCCTTCGCGGCATCGACACGCCCGAACTGAAATCGAAATGCGCACGCGGCCAGCAGGCAGCGGCGGCGGCCAAGCAGCTGCTGGAGAAAATGGCAACCGGTTCCCCCACCGTGAAGCTGACGCATATTTCCGCCGACAAATATTTCGGCCGCATCGTCGCCGATGTGGCGCTGGAAGACGGGCGCGACCCGGCCCGCGAGATGATCGCCGCCGGTCTTGCCGCCAGCTATTCCGGCCATGGCAGCAAGAACGACCTCTGCCGGCTGACCGGCGGTTCTTGAAATTCACCAGTGGACGCTGCGATCAGCACGTCATGGTGGCCACACGGTCGGTGCGGAATCGTTCAGCATCGGCGCTTCCGGTGTCCTTGCGGAACGCATGTCCGAGGGCGTCACGAATGCGGGAAGGGCACGCCCTTCGCGCAAACGGGTGGAGGAAACGTATAAAGGAAAGGGCCAGCTTGCGCCGGCCCTTCGATCTGAGTGACGGAAGGAAAGTCTAGGCGGCTTCCGGCGCCTTGTTCTGCCGGTTGGCGATCAGATCGTCCACGACGGCCGGATCAGCGAGCGTCGAGGTATCGCCGAGAGCGCCGAAATCATCCTCGGCGATCTTGCGCAGAATCCGGCGCATGATCTTGCCCGAGCGGGTTTTCGGCAGGCCCGGCGCGAACTGGATCTTGTCCGGGGTGGCGATGGGGCCGATCTCCTGACGCACATGCTTGACCAGTTCCTGGCGCAGCGCATCGGTGCCCTCATTGCCTTCCATCAGGGTGACATAGCAGTAGATGCCCTGGCCCTTGACGTTGTGCGGATAGCCGACGACCGCTGCTTCCGAAACAAGGTGGTGCGAAACGAGCGCCGATTCCACTTCGGCCGTGCCGAGACGGTGGCCGGACACGTTCAGAACGTCGTCGACGCGGCCGGTGATCCAGTAATAGCCGTCCTCGTCGCGCCGGCAGCCGTCACCGGTGAAATATTTCCCCTTGTAGGTGGAGAAATAGGTCTGGATGAAACGTTCATGGTCACCATAGACCGTGCGCATCTGCCCCGGCCAGCTGTCGGTGATGCAGAGATTGCCGTCTGCCGGACCCTCCAGCACATTGCCCTCATTGTCGACCAGCTGCGGCTTGATGCCGAAGAAGGGCAGGGTGGCCGAACCCGGCTTAAGATCCGTGGCGCCAGGCAGCGGGGTGATCATGTGGCCGCCGGTCTCCGTCTGCCACCAGGTATCGACCACGGCGCAGCGCTTTTCGCCGACCACGTTGTAGTACCATTCCCAGGCTTCCGGGTTGATCGGTTCGCCGACCGTGCCGAGCAGCCGCAGGCTGGAGCGCGAGGATCGCGTCACGAACTCGTTGCCAGCGCCCATCAGCGAGCGGATGGCGGTCGGAGCGGTGTAGAAGATGTTGACCTTGTGTTTGTCGACCACTTCCCACAACCGGCCCTGATCCGGGAAGTTCGGCACGCCCTCGAACATCAGCGTTGTCGCGCAATTGGCGAGCGGTCCGTAGACGATGTAGGAATGGCCGGTCACCCAGCCCACATCGGCCGTGCACCAGTAGATGTCACCGTCGTGGTAATCGAAGACATATTCGTGGGTCATGGCGGCATAGACCAGATAGCCGCCGGTGGTGTGCAGCACGCCCTTCGGCTTGCCGGTGGAGCCGGAGGTGTAGAGGATGAACAGCGGATCCTCCGCCTTCATCTTCACCGGCTCGCAATGGCCCTTCACGCTGGCGATTTCCTGATGATACCAGAGATCGCGCCCCGGCGCCCAGTTGGTCTTGCCGCCGGTACGGCGCACGACCAGCACATTGTTGACCGTGACATACTGGCGCGCCGCAATGTGGATCGCCTTGTCGGTGTTTTCCTTCAGCGGCACCGGCTTGCCGCCACGCACGCCTTCATCGCAGGTGATGACGAAGGTGGACTGGCAGTCGACGATACGGCCCGCCAGCGCTTCCGGCGAAAAGCCGCCGAAGACGACCGAATGCACGGCGCCGATGCGGGCACAGGCCAGCATGGCATAGGCCGCTTCCGGGATCATCGGCATGTAGATGGTGACGCGATCGCCCTTCTTGACACCATGCTTCTTCAGCACGTTGGCCAGCCGGCAGACCTGATCATAGAGCTGGTTATAGGTGATCTTCTTGTCGATATAGGGATTGTCGCCTTCCCAGATGATCGCCGTGCGTTCGCCATGCGTCTTCAGGTGCCGGTCGATGCAGTTGTAGGAGACATTGGTCAGGCCGTCCTCGAACCACTTGATCGCCACCTTGCCCTTGAACGAGGTGTTCTTGACCTTGGTATAGGGCTTGAACCAGTCGATGCGCTTGCCATGCTTGCCCCAGAACTTGTCCGGGTTCTCGATGCTTTCCTCGTACCATTTCAGGTACTTGTCCTTGTCGATCAGCGCGCGCGCCTTCACATGCTTCTGGACGGGGTAGACTTTCTCCGACATCGATATCCTCCTCATGCTCCGCCGCCTGTGCTGACGCTTCGGCGGTTCCCGTTGTGCAATTCTTATCAGCTGGGGCGGTGGCGGCAATTAGACAAAGGGTCATGGCGCCTGAACAATTGCAATTTCTGCAAATTGCGGTTATAGACCGCGGAATTCCCGGAAAATTGTGGTGACAGCCCACGGCCCGCGACACCGGCGCGGACGATAGAAGGATCATATCCATGGCTCAAACATTGCTCATGCCGAAAGCGACGGCAGTCTGGCTCGTCGACAACACGGCCCTGTCCTTCGATCAGATCGCCCAGTTCTGCAAACTGCACCCGCTGGAAGTGAAGGCGATTGCCGATGGAGAAGCCGCGCAGGGCATCAAGGGCCTCGATCCCATCGCCACCGGTCAGCTGTCGCGCGATGAAATCGCCCGCGGCGAAAGGGATGTGAACTACAAGCTGAAGCTCGCCGAACCGAAGGTGCGCGTGCCGGAATCCAAGCGCCGCGGCCCGCGCTACACGCCGGTGTCCAAGCGTCAGGACCGCCCGAACGCAATTCTCTGGCTGGTGCGCAACCATCCGGAACTGAAGGATGCGCAGATCTCGCGTCTGGTCGGCACGACGAAGTCGACCATCGAGCAGATCCGCGAGCGGACCCACTGGAACTCCACCAACCTGACGCCGATGGACCCGGTCACGCTCGGTCTCTGCAGCCAGATCGATCTCGATCTCGAAGTCGAGCGCGCTGCGAAGAACCGTCCGCTGCCGACCGCCGCCGAGCTGGGTGCCACGCTGCAGGCTGCCGCCGAGACCGAAAACCTCGGCTATCGCTACGAGCGCGAAGAGGAGAAGGAAATCGACGCGGATGCCGTGTTCGCCAAGCTTTCCTCGCTGAAATCAACCCGTCGCGACGACGACGAGGACGACCGCTACTGAGCAGCGGACACTTTCCGACAGTGTTTGAAAAGCCGGCGCTCCGCCGGCTTTTTTTGCTGGATGCACCTCTCGCGGTCGTTCAGGCGCGCAGGGCCTGGCGATTGCAGCTGTAGCCGTGATCGGCAAGAATCTCGCCGATCTCGTCGAGGATCGCCGGATCGTCGATGGTGGCCGGCATCTTCCATGGCAGGCCGTCGGCCATCTTCTGCATGGTGCCGCGCAGGATCTTGCCGGAGCGTGTCTTCGGCAGGCGCTTGACGATCATCACCGTGCGGAAGGCTGCCACCGGGCCGATCTCCTGGCGGACGAGATCGACGATCTCCCTGCTGATCAGGGCGTGGTCCCGCTCCACCCGGTTCTTCAGCACCAGGAAGCCGCAGGGGATCTGGCCCTTCAGCTGGTCGGCAACGCCGATCACGGCGCATTCAGCGACGTCCGGATGCATGGCGCAGACCTCTTCCATCGCACCGGTGGAGAGCCGGTGGCCGGCGCAATTGATGATGTCGTCGGTGCGCGCCATCACGAAGACATAGCCGTCCTCATCCACCAGACCGGCATCGGCTGTCTTGTAGTAGCCCGGAAATTCCTCAAGGCAGGCGCTGCGGAACCGCTGGTCCGCCTGCCAGAAGCTGACGAGGCAACCGGGCGGCAGGGGCAGGCGGATGACGATGTTGCCAAGCGTGCCGGGCGGCACCGGATGGCCGGCATCGTCCAGCACCTCCACCGCATGGCCGGGCATCGGCATGGCCGCCGACCCGTATTTCGCAGGCAGGAGACCAAGCCCCGCCGGATTGCCGGCAATGGCCCAGCCCGTCTCCGTCTGCCACCAGTGATCCACCACCGGCACCTTCAGCATGCGCTCGGCCCATTTCAGCGTTTCCGGATCGGCCCGCTCGCCGGCGAGGAAAAGCGCCCTGAGGCCAGAAAGATCGTGACGATAGATCATCTCGCCATCCGGATCGTCGCGGCGGATGGCGCGAAACGCCGTCGGTGCGGTGAACAGCACCTTGACGTCATGTTCCTCGATGATGCGCCAGAAAACCGAGGAGTCCGGCGTACCGACCGGCTTGCCCTCGAAGACGACCGTGGCATTGCCGGCAAGCAGCGGCGCGTAAACGATATAGGAGTGGCCGACGACCCAGCCGATATCGGAAGCGGCCCAGAAGGTCTCGCCGGGAGAGACACCGTAGATGTTGCGCATGGTCCAGGTGAGCGCCACCATGTGACCGCCATTGTCGCGGATCACGCCCTTCGGCTGGCCGGTCGTTCCGGAGGTATAGAGAATGTAGAGCGGATCGGTGGCGGCGACCGGCACGCAGGGCACCTGCGTTCCCTTCACCTTTTCCGCCTCCACCGCCTGGCCGAAATCGACGTCGCCATGTTCGTAGCGCAGGGCGGCGTGCAACTGGTCCCGCTGCAGGATGAGACAGGCCTGCGGCTTCACCCGCGCCATGTCGATCGCATGGTCGAGGAGCGGCTTGTACGGCACCACGCGGCCGGGTTCGAGCCCGCAGCTGGCGCTGATCACCAGCTTTGCTTCGGAATCGTCGATACGGGTCGCCAGTTCATGGGCAGCAAAACCGCCGAACACCACGGAATGAATGGCGCCGAGACGGGCACAGGCCAGCATGGAGAAGACGGCTTCGGCCACCATCGGCATGTAGATGATGACACGGTCACCCTTGCCGATACCGAGATTGGCGAGCACCGCGGCAATCGCCTGCACCTCCACCAGCATGTCGTCATAGCTGTAGATGCGCTTCTCGCCGGTCATCACGCTGTCGAAGATCAGCGCGCGATCCGAACCGCGCCCATCGGCGATATGGCGATCCACGCAGTTGTAGCAGGTATTGGTCTCCCCCCCGGCAAACCAGCGACCGTAGACGCCCTGGTCGGGATCGAAGATCTTGTCCGGCGGCGTGAACCAGTGGACGGCCTGTGCCGCCTCCGCCCAGAAGGCGTCCGGGTTATCCTGCCATTGCTGATAGACCGCGCGGTACTGGCTGTGCATCTGATCCTCCCACCATTTGCGCCCTTTTCCGTGGCGCAAATTTTAGGAGGTGGTTGTGCAACCGGAAAGCCCGACGAAAGGGTTAGATCCGCGGTTTGCCCTTGCCCTTCGTCAAAGAGCAGATCAGCGATGGCCGAAGATGGCCGAGCCGACGCGAACGCTGGTCGCGCCGAAGGCGATGGCCGTCTCGAAATCGCCGGACATGCCCATCGACAGCTTCTCGACACCGCATTCGGCGGCAAGCCTGGCGAGCAGCGCGAAATAGGGACCGGGATTGCCCTCGGCCGGCGGAATGCACATCAGCCCCTCGATGGCCAGCCCCAGCTCCTCGCGGCAGAAGCGGACGAAATCCAGGGTCTGCTTCGGCTCGATGCCCGCCTTCTGCGGTTCCATGCCGATGTTCACCTGCACGTAGAGCCGCAGGCGGCGTCCCTGCCTCGCCATCTCGTCCGCCACGGCGCGAGCGATCTTCTCGCGGTCGATCGTCTCGATGACATCGAAGAGAGCCACCGCATTGGCCGCCTTGTTGGATTGCAGCGGCCCGATGAGATGCAGTTCGATACCCGATGTTTCCGCCTTCAGTGCCGGCCACTTGGCCTCGCTTTCCTGCACGCGGTTTTCGCCGAAGATCCGCTGGCCGCTCTCGATCACGGGCCGAATGGCATCGGCCTCGAAGGTTTTGGAAACCGCGACAAGGGTGGCGCTGCCGGCGGGCCGGCCCGCATCCTGCTCTGCCGCCGCAATCTTCCGGCGGACCTCCGCCAGGCGTTCCTCGACACTCATGACCGTCTCCTTGTTGCCTGCTTCGGCGATAGCCTCAGCATGCCGGCCTGCCAAGCCTTTGCGACGGAAATTTGCCGCAACAGCCTCGAAAACTTGACGCTTCCTGCCATTCGTGGTGAAGGTCACCCCATCTTAGTCGTACCCGGAATTTCATCGACATGGCGAGCGAACGTTACAATCCGCGGGATGCCGAACCCCGCTGGCAGAAAAACTGGTCCGAGGCAAAGACCTTCGAAACCGACAACAGCGATACGCGCGACAAATATTACGTGCTCGAGATGTTCCCCTATCCGTCGGGGCGCATCCATATGGGCCACGTGCGCAACTATGCGATGGGTGATGTGGTGGCCCGCTACAAGCGCGCCCGCGGCTATAACGTGCTGCATCCCATGGGCTGGGATGCCTTCGGCATGCCGGCGGAAAACGCCGCCATGCAGAACAAGGTGCATCCGAAGGACTGGACCTACCAGAACATCGCCACCATGCGCGCCCAGCTGAAGTCCATGGGTCTGTCGCTGGACTGGTCGCGCGAATTCGCCACCTGCGATGTCGATTACTACCACCGTCAACAGCACCTCTTCCTCGACATGATGGAAAAGGGCCTGGTCTATCGCAAGCAGTCCAAGGTCAACTGGGACCCGGTCGACCAGACGGTTCTCGCCAACGAGCAGGTGATCGACGGCCGCGGCTGGCGCTCCGGCGCGCTTGTCGAACAGCGCGAACTGACGCAGTGGTTCTTCAAGATCACCGACTTCGC
The DNA here is from genome assembly GCF_018760785.1 of Rhizobium sp. CSW-27. Taxonomy (GTDB): domain Bacteria; phylum Pseudomonadota; class Alphaproteobacteria; order Rhizobiales; family Rhizobiaceae; genus Neorhizobium. Next base: position 70,824 of record NZ_JAHHZO010000017.1, on the reverse strand, counting down.
CGAGGATCTGCTGCAGGCGCTGGATACGCTCGACCAGTGGCCGGAAAAGGTCCGGCTGATGCAGAAGAACTGGATCGGCCGCTCCGAGGGCCTGACCATCCGCTGGGAGCTGAGTGACGATAGCCGCGCTGCCGCCGACTGCAGCGAGATCGAGGTCTATACGACCCGGCCCGACACGCTGTTCGGCGCCTCGTTCCTGGCCATTTCCGCCGATCATCCGGTGGCGAAGGCGCTCGCCGCCGGCAATGCGGACGTGCAGGAGTTCTGCGAGGAATGCCGGCGCCAGGGCACCTCGCTCGCAGCGCTCGAAACCGCCGAAAAGAAGGGCTTCAACACCGGGCTCACCGTCAAGCATCCGCTCGATCCCGCCTGGGAGCTGCCGGTCTTCATCGCCAATTTCGTGCTGATGGATTACGGCACGGGCGCCATCTTCGGCTGCCCCGCAGGCGACCAGCGCGACCTGGACTTTGCCCGCAAATACGATCTGCCCGTCGTGCCGGTCGTGATGCCGGAGGGCGGCGATGCGGGAAGCTTCACCATCGGCGCGGAAGCCTATGACGGCGACGGCGTGATGATCAATTCGCGCTTCCTCAACGGCCTCTCCACCGGTGCTGCCTTCCAGACGGTGGCGGACATGCTGACCGGCCAGACGCTGGGCAATGCGCCGCAGGCAGCCCGCAAGGTAAACTTCCGCCTGCGTGACTGGGGCATTTCCCGTCAGCGCTACTGGGGCTGCCCGATCCCGGTCATCCATTGCGATGACTGCGGCGTGGTGCCGGTGCCGAAGCAGGACCTGCCGGTGAAGCTGCCGGACGACGTCACCTTCGATATTCCGGGCAATCCTCTGGATCGCCATCCGACCTGGCGCAACGTGGCCTGCCCCTGCTGCGGCAAGGATGCCCGCCGCGAGACGGACACGATGGATACCTTCGTGGATTCCAGCTGGTACTTCGCCCGCTTCACGGCGCCCTGGGAGAACAGTCCGACCGATCCGAAGGTGGCCGATCACTGGCTGCCGGTGGACCAGTATATCGGCGGCATCGAGCACGCCATTCTGCACCTGCTTTATTCTCGCTTCTTCACCCGCGCGATGCGCGAAACCGGTCATGTCGGCCTGAGCGAGCCCTTCAAGGGCCTGTTCACCCAGGGCATGGTGGTGCATGAGACCTATCGCCTGGGCGAAGGCCAGAACGGCCAGTGGATTGCTCCGGCCGAGATCCGCATCGAGGAGATCGACGGCGCACGCCGCGCCTATATGCTCTCCTCCGGCGAGGAGGTCTCCATCGGCTCCATCGAGAAGATGTCGAAGTCGAAGAAGAACGTCGTCGATCCGGACGATATCATCGCCTCCTATGGCGCCGATACCGCCCGCTTCTTCGTTCTGTCGGATTCGCCGCCGGATCGCGACGTGATCTGGTCGGAAGCCGGCGTGGAAGGCGCGCACCGCTTCGTGCAGCGTGTCTGGCGCCTGATTTCGGAAGCCGCCCCGGAACTGGTGAAGGTCGAGGCCAAACCTGCCAAGGAAGGCCCGGCGCTCGCCATTTCCCAGGCTGCGCACAAGACGCTGCAGGCCGTGCAGGGCGATTTCGACAAGCTCGCCTTCAACAAGGCCGTGGCGCGTATCTATGAGCTGGTGAATGCACTGGCGAACCCGCTGACCCAGGTCGCCGCCGGTGGCCAGGAGGCGGGCATGGTCGCTGCCGTGCGCGATGCGGCCACCATCCTGACCCAGATCATCGCGCCGATGACGCCGCATCTGGCCGAGGAATGCTGGACGGTGCTGGGCAAGGCCGGCATGGTGGCGGAAGCCGCCTGGCCGGTCTTCGATCCGGCGCTTGTGGCAGACAACGAGGTGCTGCTGCCGGTGCAGATCAACGGCAAGAAGCGCGCCGAATTGACAATTGCCCGCGATGCGGACCAGAATGCCATTCAGCAGGCGGTCCTGCAGCTGGAGGCGGTTCAGGCGGCGCTTGCCGGCAACCCGCCGAAGAAGATCATCATTGTCCCACAGAGGATCATCAACATTGTTGTTTGAACGCTCGCCAGCACTTCGCCGTGCCAGCCAAACGGCTCTTGTGCTTCTCGCCTGCGCAACGCTGGCGGCCTGCCAGGTCAGGCCGCTTTATTCCTCGACCAGCGGGGCACCGTCCAAGCTGGCCTCGATCAAGATTTCGCCGGCGGACGAACGCGTGGAACAGGTGGTACGCAACCACCTGATCTTCCTCACCTCGGGCGGGGCAGGGGAGGCGGCCAAGGCCGACTACCAGCTGAACATGAATGTCACCTCCGTTCGGGCCGACATTCTGGACGATAGCGTTTCAACCGGGTTGACGCCCGGCCGCGTGACCGTCAGCGCCACCTACAGCCTGTTGCAGACCAGCGACGGCAAGGTGCTGAAGACGGCCACCCGCTCCGTGACCTCGCTCGTTGACATCGGCAACCAGCAATTCGCAAAGCTGCGCGCCTATCGCGATGCGGAGGATCGGGCGGCCCGCGAACTGGCGGAGTTCATCCGCGCAGACCTCGCGGCCGTTCTCGGCCGCTGACGCCCGATGGCGGAAATCAAGGCCCATGAGTTCGACCGGTTGCTGCCTAGGGCAACCGAGCTTTACCGCATCTTCCTGATCTACGGGCCGGATCGGGGCCTTGTCTCGGAACGGGCCGCCGAGCTTGCGGCCCGGGCCGGGGTGAAGCTCGACGATCCCTTTTCTTTCACGCGGCTGGATCTCTCCGACCTGCAGGGCGATCCCGGACGTCTGGTTGACGAGGTCAATTCACTTGGCCTGTTCGGCGGTGCAAAGCTCGTCTGGGTTCGTGGCAGCGGAAGCGAAAAGCCGCTGGCCGACGGACTGCAGGCCCTCCTTTCCGGCCCGGCGCCCGAGAGCCTGCTGATCATCGAGGCAGGCGACCTCAAGAAGACCAGCATTCTGCGGAAAATTTGTGAGCCGGCAAAGCTTGCCCTGGCCGTTCCCTGTTACGCGGACGATGTGAAGTCGTTGAACCTGTTGATCGATCGCGAACTTGAACCGGAGGGACTGCGCATTTCCGCCGATGCGCGGCAAAGCCTTCTCGAGGCGCTGGGGGGCGACCGCGTCGCCTCGCGCAACGAGGTGCGCAAGCTCGCCCTCTATTGCCGTGGCGAGCAGGTGATCGAGGAACATCACGTTCAGGACATCATCGGCGATGCCAGCGCGATCTCGACCGATGATGCCGTGGATTGCGTGCTGAAGGGCGACCTGCCCGGCCTGCATCGAGCAATCCAGAAAATCGTATCCTCCAAGACGCCGGTTTTCCTGGTCCTGCAATCCTGCCTGCGCCAGTTCCAGCTGCTCGATGTCATGCGTGCCGAGATGGATGAGAAGAAGACGCAGGCCGCACAGGTGATGCAGACGGCCGGACGGCATATCCACTTCAAGCGCAAGCCGCTGGTTGAAAAGGCGTTGCGCAGCTGGCAGGCCGAAGCCATCAGCCGCGAGACCAACCGCCTGCAGGCGGCCGTCCTGCAATCTCGCCAGAAGCCGTTCCTTGAAGACACCATCGCCTTCCAGACCCTGATGGCGACGGCCCTGCAATCGGCCCGGGCCGCACGACAGTAATCGGGATGGCTGTGAGGGCAAGGGGCGTTGAAAGGAACGCTTCCTGTTGCGTCACCGCGTGTTTCACATCCCTGGTCCCCCGACGCATCGTTTCGCAGCGGCCAGCTGTCGTTCCGGCGCCGCAGTCGTCACAGGAACGGTGCTGACGGCAAACAAAAGGGCCGGCGTGAAACCGGCCCCGCGATCTTCAAACTCGACATATCCGGAGGGAACCGATGCGACCGGCTCAGCGGCGCTCCAGAAGCCGGCAGATTTCTTCCAGCTGCTCCAGCGTCCGGTAGCCGATGCGGATCTGGCCGCCGCTGCCCTTGTGGTTGATCTTTACGTCAAGACCAAGGGCGTCGGACAGCGTCCGCTCCAGGGCAAGCGTGTCGGAATCTTTCTCCGCGGGCTTGGTCGCCGGGCGCGGCTCGTTCTGTGCCTTGATATCCGCCTGCGCCATCCGTTCGGCATCCCGCACGGACAGTCCCTTGTGGACGATGGTTCGCGCCAGTGAGACGGGATCCGAGGTCGAAACAAGCGCACGCGCGTGCCCGGCCGACAGATCGCCTGCCGCCAGCATGTCCCGCACCGGGTCGGGCAGCTTCAGCAGACGCAGGCTGTTTGCCACATGGCTGCGGCTCTTGCCGATGATTTCACCGAGATCGTTCTGCGTGTAGCCATGTTCGGCGATCAGTTGCTCATAGCCCAGCGCCTCTTCCAGCGGATTGAGATCCGAACGCTGGACGTTTTCGACAATCGCCAGTTCCAGCGCAGTCCGGTCATCGACATCACGCACGATGACCGGGATCTCGACGAGGCCGGCCAGCTGCGCCGCACGCCAACGGCGCTCGCCGGCGATGATCTCGAAGGTCGAACCAACCGTACGCACCACGACCGGCTGCACAATACCGTGCTGGCGAATCGAACTGGACAGATCCTGAAGCTCCGCCTCGTCGAACGTCTTGCGCGGATTGCGGGGGTTGCGCACCACATGTTCGATCGGCACCAGACGATCTGCGCTCACCGAGCGCGCCGGCGCTTCCCCGACCGGCGCCACCTGGTCCATCTCGCCGATCAGTGCAGCAAGGCCGCGGCCAAGGCGCCGCTTGGATAGATCTTCACTCATGCTTATTCAAACCTTCGGCATTCAGGCCGCCTTACGGCGACGCTCACGCTGGATCACTTCAGACGCCAGTTGAAGATAGGCCTGGCTGCCAGCGCATTTCAGATCATACAGGATTGCCGGCTTCCCATAGGAGGGAGCCTCTGAGACACGCACATTGCGGGGAATGAGTGTGTGATACACCTTCTCGCCGAGATAGGTGCGCACATCGCTGACCACCTGCTGTGCCAGATTGTTGCGCGCGTCGAACATGGTCAGCACGATACCCTGAATATCGAGAGCCGGATTGACCGACTGACGCACCTGATTCACCGTCTCCAGCAACTGGCTGAGACCTTCGAGGGCGAAGAATTCGCACTGCAGCGGCACCAGAACCGAATGGGCGGCCGCCATGGCGTTGACTGTCAACAGATTGAAGGACGGCGGGCAATCCAGGAGAATATAGGAGAAATTGCGGGCGTCGTCACCCTGCAGGGCGCGGCGGAGGCGGAAGGCGCGATCGGCTTCGCGGCCAATCTCCATTTCCAGACCCAGAAGATCCATGGTCGAGGGAACGATGAACAGGTTGGGAACAGCAGTTTCCACCGCCGCATCACTGACCGAACGGGCGCCCATCATCACATCGAAGGACGACATCTTGCGATCACGACGGTCGATGCCGAGGCCGGTGCTGGCATTGCCCTGCGGATCCAGGTCGATGATCAGAACCCGCTCGCCAATGGCGGCAAGGGCCGTCGCGAGATTGATGGCAGTGGTCGTCTTGCCGACGCCGCCCTTCTGGTTGGCGATGGTGATGATACGATTCGTCTCGTACATGGAGCACCTACTGAAGAGGTCAAACCTTGTGCTGTAGCCGAGACACCTCCAGAATGACGGAATCGCTCTCGACCGCACTGGAATGTTGTACCAGATCGAACACCCAGCGGCCACGTGCTTTCTCGACTTCGGCCGCGTAATCCCGGCCTTTATGCAGGAAGGCCTTGACCTCGGCACGATCCAGCATCCACGGCGCCGTATAGTCCAGAAGCAGCGGCAGCTCGGCCAGCGCGCGCGCCGACAGAACATCGCATCTCTCGATCAGTCGCGGCGCATCCTCGATGCGAACAGGGTGGACGCTGCCGCGACCGCCTGTCTCCAGCAAGGCGGTACGCAGGAAGGACGCCTTTTTCTGGTTGCTTTCCACCAGATGCACCCAGCCATCACCAAGCTCGGCAAGAAAGATCGCCGTGATGATGCCCGGAAAACCACCGCCGGAGCCGAGATCCACCCAGATCGCAGGCCGGGGATGCAGCTGAAAAATCTGGGCACTGTCGGCGATGTGCCTTTGCCAGAAGTCCGCCTTTGTGGACGGCGCCACCAGATTGATGGCCTTGGCCCATTTGTGAAAGAGCGCCTCGAACCGTTCGAGACGCTCGACTGTTTCACGTGAAACACGTTTGCCGTTCAGTTCCATTCACGAGACTCGCAGCGCGCGGGCAGGGGTGCCAGCCTTTTTGACCAGAGCCAGCAACAGAGCCAGCGCCGCCGGCGTCATGCCGTCGACTTTCGCCGCCTGCGCCAGATTGCGCGGGCATGCCCGCTTCAGTTTCAGTTTCAGTTCGTTCGACAGACCCGAAACGGCGTCGAAATCGAAATCCTCCGGAATGGCCCGCTCTTCATCGCGGCGCACAGACTGGATGTCCGCCTGCTGCCGCGCCATGTAGACGGCATAGCCGGCTTCGATCTCCAGCGCCTCCGCCACCGGCCGCTCCAGCGCGGTAAGCTCCGGCCAGATGCGGCAAAGGGTGGCGATGTCGACATCCGGATAGGACAGAAGTTCATAGGCGCTCCGACGCTGGCCATCCTGGTTGAGGCGCAGGCCATGGGCCTCGGCTTCCTTCGGCGTCACCTTGCGCTGCTGCAACGCCTCACGGCCTGCCTCCAGCTGCGCAACATAGGCGTCAAACCGCGCGGATCGCGCCGCACCGACCAGCCCAAGCGTCTGACCGGCCGGCGTAAGACGGATGTCCGCATTATCGGCGCGCAGCGACAGCCGGTATTCGGCGCGAGAGGTGAACATGCGATAGGGTTCGGTGACGCCGCGGCTGGTCAGGTCATCGATCAGCACGCCGATATAGGAATCGGTGCGGCTGAAGACATGCGCCGGCTGGCCGCCAGCCAGACGCGCGGCATTCACTCCGGCAACCAGACCCTGCGCGCCGGCCTCTTCGTAGCCCGTTGTGCCGTTGATCTGGCCGGCAAGAAACAGGCCGGCGAGGCGCTTCAGCTGCAGGTCGAGACCCAGTTCACGCGGGTCGACGTGATCATATTCGATCGCGTAACCCGGCTGCAGGATCTCCACCCGCTCAAGGCCGGGAATGGTCCGGATGAAGGCTTCCTGCACGTCGGCGGGCAGCGAGGTGGAAATACCGTTCGGATAGACGGTATCGTCATCCAGGCCTTCAGGCTCCAGGAAGATCTGATGGCCGTCTCGCTCGCCGAAGCGAACGATCTTGTCCTCGATCGACGGGCAGTAGCGCGGGCCCACACCCTTGATCTGTCCCGAATACATCGCTGACCGGGATATGTTGTCGGCGATGATGCGATGGGTTGCGTCGGTGGTCCGGGTCACGCCGCAGGCGATTTGCGGCGTGGTGATCCGGTCGGTCAGGAAGGAAAACGGAACGGGATCTTCATCCGCCTCCTGCCGGCCGATCGATTGCCAGTCGATTGTCCTGCCGTTCAGCCGCGCCGGTGTGCCAGTCTTCAGGCGGCCGAGGGCGAGACCGAGTGCTGTCAGGGTCGCGGACAGACCCTCGGACGGCGCCTCGCCAACCCGACCGGCCGGCGTCGTCCTGTCGCCGATGTGGATCAGGCCGCGCAGGAAAGTGCCGGTGGTCAGAACCACGGCGCGCGTGTCGAAGGTACGACCGTCCTTCATCACCACACCGGTCACCGCGCCATCGGCCTGCGCCAGATCGAAGGCATCCCCTTCGATGATCGTCAGATTTACATGGTCGAACAGTTCCGCCTGCATGGCCTGTCGATAGAGCTTGCGGTCTGCCTGGGTGCGTGGGCCCCGAACGGCGGGCCCCTTCTTGCGGTTCAGCAGGCGGAACTGGATACCGGCACTGTCGGCAATCCTGCCCATCAGGCCATCCAGCGCATCGATCTCGCGGACCAGGTGGCCCTTGCCGAGACCGCCGATTGCCGGATTGCAGGACATGACACCGATCGTGTCGCGCCGATGGGTGATGAGGGCGGTTCGCGCACCGAGGCGCGCTGCAGCCGAAGCCGCCTCGCAGCCCGCATGGCCGCCGCCAATAACAATCACATCAAAGCTGTTCATGGTCCGTCACCAACTGCCGCGGCAGTGTTTCACGTGAGTCATTTTCCGATGCAGAATTCCGAGAAGATCACGTCCAGCAGATCCTCCACATCGACCCGACCGGTAATCCGGCCGATCTCGTCTGCTGCGAGGCGAAGGCTTTCTGCCCGGAGGTCGAGATGGCCTCCTGATAATCCTTCTTCCAGGAAAAGGGAAGCCCGTCGCAAATGGCCGGCATGGCGAAGACGCCCGGCGCCAACGGCCGTCACGGCACTCCAGTTCTCTCGCACATGGTGCAGAATGAGCCGGCGGACCTCGTCCAGCCCGACTCCGGTGCGGGTGGAGAGGCAGGCGTCATAGGCGGATCCGCCATTCGGATGGAGATCAAGCTTGGTCCCGATCCGCAGAAACGCCACTGACTCATCAATGTCGGCAAAATGTTCCGGAGACGAATCGATTTCCGACAACAGCAGCACAAGATCAGCCTCTGCCATGGCGCGCCGCGCCCGGCGCACGCCCTCCTGTTCGATCACATCCTCGGTCTGCCGCAGTCCGGCCGTATCATAGAAGCGGACGAGGAAACCCTCCATGTCGAGATCGACATGCAGAACATCGCGCGTGGTGCCGGCAATATCGGTAACGATGGCCACATCACGTGCCGCAATTGCGTTCAGGAAGCTGGACTTGCCGGCATTCGGCGGACCCGCGATGACGACCTTAAAGCCATCCCGCACCCGCGCCGCATGCTCCGTCGCTCGAATCTGGCTCAGGATCTCGTCGCGAATGTCTGCCACCTGCGCCCAGACCTGATCGGACACCGAGCCGGGCACATCGTCCTCATCGGCAAAATCCAGTTCCGCCTCGATCAGCGCCCGGCAGCGGGTCAGCCGCTCGGCCCAGTCATGATAGGCGGCTGAAAGCCCGCCGGCACTCTGCTCGATCGCCAGGCGACGCTGCATCTCCGTTTCGGCAGCAATCAGGTCGCCCAGACCTTCCACCTCGACCAGATCGAGCTTGCCGTGATCGAAGGCGCGCTGTGTAAACTCGCCGGCTTCGGCCGGGCGCAGACCGAGCGCCAGCAGTTCATCCTGAACCGCGGCCACCACGGCACGCCCGCCATGCAGTTGAAATTCGACACAGTCCTCACCGGTAAACGAATGCGGGCCGGGAAATGTCAGAACCAGCCCACGGTCGATCAGGTCACCGTTTCGGCGGCGAATCGATCGAAGTGCCATGCTGCGACCTTTGGGGAGGGCCGCCATGCGCTGCGTCGCTTCGAAGGCGAGCGGTCCGCTCACCCGAATCACGGCGACGCCAGAAGGCGTCGCACCACTGGAAAGAGCGAAGATCGTGTCGGTTCCGGCCATCACAGTGCCCCGGCCGAGATCCGGCCACCGGCTGAGAGGTTGACCGGAATCCGGCTATCTATCAGGTGTTCATCGAGTCGAAGAAATCGCCATTGGTCTTCGTCTGCTTGAGTTTGTCGATGAGGAACTCGATTGCGTCGGTGGTTCCCATCGGTGCCAGGATACGGCGCAACACGAAGATCTTCTGCAGGTCCTGACGCGGTACCAGCAGGTCTTCCTTTCGGGTACCGGATTTCAGAATGTCCATGGCCGGGAAGATGCGCTTGTCGGCGACCTTGCGGTCCAGCACGATTTCAGAGTTGCCGGTGCCCTTGAACTCTTCGAAGATCACTTCGTCCATGCGGCTGCCGGTATCGATCAGGGCCGTTGCAATGATCGTCAGAGAACCGCCTTCCTCGATATTGCGGGCCGCGCCGAAGAAGCGCTTCGGGCGCTGCAGGGCGTTGGCATCCACACCACCGGTCAGAACCTTGCCGGAGGAGGGAACAACGGTGTTGTAGGCGCGGCCGAGGCGGGTGATCGAATCGAGCAGGATAACCACGTCTCGCCCATGCTCGACGAGACGCTTGGCCTTCTCGATGACCATCTCCGCCACCTGGACGTGGCGAACCGCCGGCTCGTCGAAAGTGGAGGAGACCACTTCGCCGCGCACCGAGCGCTGCATGTCGGTCACTTCTTCCGGACGCTCGTCGATCAGCAGCACGATCAGGTAGCATTCCGGATGATTGGCGGTAATGGAGTGGGCGATGTTCTGAAGAAGAACCGTCTTACCCGTGCGCGGCGGCGCAACGATCAGGCCGCGCTGGCCCTTTCCGAGCGGCGCCACCAGATCGATGACGCGTGCGGAGAGATCCTTTGAGGTCGGAACCTCGAGTTCCATCTTGAAGCGCTCGTTCGGATAAAGCGGCGTCAGGTTATCGAAGTGAACCTTGTGACGGATCTTTTCCGGGTCGTCGAAATTGATCGTGTTGACCTTCAGCAGGGCGAAGTAGCGTTCGCCTTCCTTCGGCCCGCGGATCGGACCTTCCACCGTGTCGCCGGTCTTCAGCGAGAAGCGGCGTATCTGCGAGGGCGAGATATAGATGTCGTCCGGACCCGGCAGATAGTTGGCATTGGCCGACCGCAGGAAGCCGAAACCATCCTGCAGCACTTCCACCACGCCTTCACCGATGATTTCGACATCCTGACTGGCCAAGACCTTGAGAATCGCGAACATCAGTTCCTGCTTGCGCATGGTGCTCGCGTTTTCGACCTCCAGCGATTCGGCGAAGGTCAACAAGTCGGTCGGCGACTTGCTCTTGAGTTCTTGAAGCTTCATTTCAGCCATGAAGAAAAGACCGTGTGGATTTTGAGGGAAATTGGCGTGTCTGTGGAGTTCGCTACCGCAGAAATACCGCGGACGACATGGGAATGTTCACAAGCCACGAAAGAGGAGTGCTGGGAAAATAGCGGCTTCCCCCCTGCGCCGCAAGGGGGGCTTCCAGAAATCTTGCCGTTCAGAAGGGTTTGACGATGACGAGGATGACGATCAGCATCATCAGAACGGTCGGGATCTCGTTCATCATGCGCCAGTAGCGCGCGCTGCGTCGTGGCCCATCCGCCGCAAATTGCCGCACCGCTCGGCTCTGATGCATATGCGCAAGGGTCAGCAGAACGACGAGGGCGATCTTGGCATGCAGCCAGCCGCCCTGAAAGCCGAACAGGTTCCAGGCCAGATAGAGGCCGAGCACCCAGGTGATCATCATCGCCGGGTTCATGATCACCTTCAGGAGACGTTGCTCCATCACCTTGAATGTTTCCGACTGCTGCGAGCCGATCGCAGCGTCGGTGTGATAGACGAAAAGGCGCGGCATGTAGAAGAGGCCTGCCATCCAGGCAATCACGGCAATCACATGGAAGGCGGTGATCCAGCGATCGAAGTTGTCCGGCTGCAAAAGATAGACGGCGAGGATGACAGCCAGGAACACGGCCAGCGCCACGAAGGCGCGTCGTGCGGCGCGCCGGCCTGCCGAAGCGTCCGTCTGCTTCTCAACCGCCATTGCGCACGCCCCGCACCCGGTCGACCAGCCGCGTCACATGCTGAGGATCGGCATCGGGCGTGATGCCATGGCCGAGATTGAAGACCAGCGGCCCCTGGCCCAGCGCCTCAAGGATCCGGTCGACGCCCTCATCAAGCGCGGCGCCGCCGGCCACCACGCGCATCGGATCGAGATTGCCCTGCACCGGGCCGTCCTTTTGCAGTTCGGCAGCAAAACTGAGCGGCACGGACCAGTCGAGCCCGATCATGTCGGCGCCCGTCTTCTGACGGTAGTGACGCAGGTTCATCCCGGCGCCCTTGGCAAAGGCGATGATCCGCGCCTGCGGCCGTCTCGCCTTCACGGAGCGGATGATCCGCGCCACCGGCTCGATGGCATAGGTCTCGAACTCTGCCTCGCCCAGCACACCGGCCCAGGAATCGAAGATCTGCACCGCATCGGCACCCGCATCGATCTGTGCCACCAGATAATCGGCGGACAGTTCGGCAAGAACGGCGAGCAGATGCGCAAAGGCCTCAGGTTGACGATAGCCGAACAGACGCGCCGGGGCCTGATCGCTCGTTCCGTGTCCGGCAATCATGTAGGTGGCGACCGTCCATGGCGCGCCGCAGAAGCCGAGCAGCGTCGTCTCATCCGGCAGTGCAGCGCGAATCTGCCGCACGGCCTGCATCACCGGCGTCAGGTGATCCAGCACGCCGGCCTGTTCCAGTGCGAAAATGCCAGCCTCTTCGATCGGGTCCATGCGCGGACCGGAGCCTTCAACGAAATGGACGTTCCGCTTCAGCGCGTCTGGAATGACGAGAATGTCGGAAAACAGGATCGCCGCGTCGAAACCATAGCGCCGGATCGGCTGAAGGGTCACTTCGGTTGCCAGATCCGGCGAATAACAGAGCGACAGGAAGCTCCCGGCCTTGGCGCGTGTCTCGCGATATTCCGGCAGATATCTCCCGGCCTGTCGCATCAGCCAGACGGGTGGAGGCGAAAGGGTGGCACCCTTCAGCACCTCCAGAAGCGCGCGACGAGCTGCAGCCAAGCGGTGTTCTCCCCATAACAAAGAAATCTTGAATCTTAGATTCTGATGATTCTTAGAGTCGGTGACTATCAGGGATCATTTCTCTTGCACAGTCCACACCCGGACGCTGCGACAATGACACCCAGTCCGGAAGAAGATATACCCGATTGCCGGTTTGTGTGGATGGTTCGGATTCTACCCATTGAATCATCTGCTTGCGGAGAGAAGCGGATTGGGGCCATCTGTGGATGGAGCGGGAGTCGCCTGCGCGTTTTTCACAGCTGTCCACGATTCTCACAGGTACTGCCAAACGCACGCCACAGCACTGCCCAATGTGGATAAGTCGGCGGTTGTCCCGCTCGCCGGGCGGCAGGTGCGCGATGCCGCCCGGTTGTCCCAGGTTATGAACAGAGGATGAAGATTAACGTGGAGAACCGCAAAAGCTTCTTCCATCTGCACCTGATATCTGACTCGACGGGCGAGACCCTGATCTCGGCCGGACGGGCCGCTACGGCGCAGTTTCGCGGTTCGCTCGCCATCGAGCACGTCTATCCGCTGATCCGCAATCGCCAGCAGCTTCAGCCGGTTCTGCAGGCGATCGACGAAAAACCGGGCATCGTACTCTACACCATTGTCGATCAGGAACTTGCCGACCACGTTGCCGAGCGCTGCCGCGAAATCGGCGTTCCCTCGGTCAACGTTCTGGAACCGGTGCTGGCGAGCTTCCAGGCCTATCTCGGCACCATGACCCGTCGACGGGTGGGCGCGCAGCACGCGCTGAATGCCGAATATTTCAAGCGGATCGATGCGCTGAATTTTGCGATGGATCACGATGACGGACAACTGCCGGAAAATTACGACGAGGCGGATGTGGTGGTCATCGGCATCAGCCGCACTTCCAAGACGCCGACCTGTATCTATCTTGCCAATCGCGGCATCAAGGCCGCCAACCTGCCGCTGGTGCCGGGCGTGCCGCTGCCGGAAAGCCTGGTCAGGGCCACCAGGCCGTTGATCGTTGGGCTGATCGCAACGACCGACCGGATCTCGCAGGTGCGCGGCAATCGCGAACTGGGCTCGGTCGCCGGCTTCGACCGCAGTCATTATACCGATCGTGCCAATATTCACGAGGAGCTGAAATATGCGCGCTCGGTCTGCGCGCATCATCAGTGGCCGGTGATCGACGTGACCCGACGCTCGATCGAAGAAACCGCTGCCGCCATCGTTGCCCTGCGCCCGAAGCTGCGCTAAGCCCGGCGCAGATGACCACCATGATGGGTTGATCCGCGTGTCGCAACCGCTTGTCCTTGCTTCATCCAGTCCTTTCCGCCGCATGCTGATGGAAAATGCCGGGCTCGTCTTTTCGGCCCGTGCAGCCGTCATCGACGAGCGTGCCATCGAGGCGGACCTCAACCGGCGGGGCGCCGGGCCGGAGGAGGTGGCGTTGGAGCTTGCCCGCGCCAAGGCACGCGATGTGTCCCGCCATTGTCCCGGCGCCTTCGTCATCGGGTCTGATCAGACCATGTCGCTCGGCGAACGGGTCTATCACAAGCCGGCGAACCGGGATGAGGCGCGCGAGGTCCTGCAGTCCCTGTCCGGCAAGACGCATCATCTCAACAGCGGTGTCGCGATCCTTCGCGACGGAGCCATCCTTTGGGAAGAGGTGGCCAAGGCATCGCTGACGGTGCGCGACCTCAGTGCCGCGTTTATCGACCGCTATCTTGACCGAATCGGCGACAAGGCCCTGACGAGCGTCGGCGGCTATCAGCTGGAAGGCGAGGGCATCCAGCTGTTTTCGGCGATCGCAGGCGATTACTTCACCATTCTCGGCCTGCCGATGCTCTCGCTGCTGCAGGCCTTGCGATCTCTCGGAGCGATCGATGGCTGAACCTTACCCGGCTGATTCACGTGAAACGTTGCGAGCCTTCGTCATCGGCACGCCCATCCGCCATTCCCGTTCGCCGATGATCCATGGCCACTGGCTGAAGGCCTTCGGCATCGATGGAGATTATGCGGCAATCGAGGTTCTGGAGCCGGATTTCGAAAGCTTCATGGCCGCCCTGAAGAGCGATGGCCGGTATCGCGGCGGCAATGTCACCATTCCTCACAAGGAGCGCGCCTTCAGGCTGGCAGATCAGCCGGATCAACTGGCACAGGAACTCGGCGCCGCAAACACGCTTTGGATGGACGAGGGTGTGTTGAAGGCGACCAATACCGACGGTTATGGTTTCACCGCCAATCTCGACCAGCGCCATTCCGGCTGGGACCGGGTGTCGCGCGCCGTGGTGCTTGGTGCAGGCGGCGCCAGTCGCGCGATCATCCAGTCGGTGCGTGATCGGGGCATCGGTGAAATCCATGTGGTGAACCGCACCGTTGCGCGTGCACAGGAACTGGCAGACCGGTTCGGCGTCACAGTGCATGCGCATCCCATCGGTGCGCTTCGCGAAGTAATGACCGGGGCAGGGTTGTTCGTGAACACGACCTCGCTCGGCATGGATGGGGAAGGTAGCCTGGCAATCGATTTCTCGGTGATGGCAGCGGAGGCCGTCGTCACCGACATCGTCTATGTGCCACTGGAAACGCCGATCCTGGCGCAGGCGCGCCGGCAGGGTTTTGCGACCGTCGACGGGCTCGGCATGTTGCTGCACCAGGCGGTGCCCGGCTTTGAAAAATGGTTCGGCCGCCGTCCGGTGGTCGATGAGGCACTACGAGACCTCGTCATCCGCGACATGGAGGCCCATGCATGATCCGCATCGGGCTGACCGGATCGATCGGCATGGGCAAGTCGACCACGGCCGGTCTGTTTGCCGCCGAAGGCGTGCCGGTCAATGATGCGGATGCGGTGGTGCACGAACTTTATCGCGGCGAGGCCGTGGCGCCGGTGGAAGCTGCCTTCCCGGGCGTGGCCCGCGATGGCGTGATCGACCGGGCGGAACTTGCCCGCCGGCTGGCACTCGCCCCGGAGCGTTTCCGCGAACTGGAAGCCATCGTGCATCCTCTGGTTCGCGCGCGCGAATCGGCCTTCCTGGAAAAACAGCAGGCCGCGGGCGCCGATCTCGTGCTTCTCGACATTCCGCTGCTTTTCGAAAGCGGTGCGACGGATCGTGTCGATGTGGTGGTGGTCGTCAGTTGCGATGCGGATATCCAGCGGCAACGCGTGCTGGCAAGACCCGGGATGACGGAGGAAAAATTCGCGCTGATCCTGTCGCGGCAGATGCCGGATGCGGACAAGCGGGTACGGGCGGATTTCATCATCGATACCGGCCATGGTATTGATGAGGCCAGGCAGCGGGTGCGCGGGATTGTCAGCGCGCTGCGAAGCGGCAAGCGAAGCGAGAGAAGCGATGCGTGAGATCATCTTCGATACGGAAACCACCGGCCTCGACAACAAGCTCGACCGCGTCATCGAAATCGGCGGGGTGGAACTGCTCAATCATTTTCCGACCGGGCGCACCTTCCATGTCTACATCAATCCGGGCGATCGCAAGGTGCATCCGGATGCGCTCGCCGTGCACGGCATCACCGACGAGTTTCTGAAGGACAAGCCGAGCTTCGCCGAAGTGGCGCAAGACCTCGTCGCCTTCTTCGACGGGGCCAAATGGGTGGCGCACAATGCCAATTTCGACATGGGCTTCATCAATGCCGAGTTCGCAAGACTTGGCCTGCCGCCGGTGCCGCAGGAAGAAGTGATCGACACGCTGTCCATGGCGCGCCGCAAGCATCCGATGGGCCCGAACACGCTCGATGCACTCTGCCGCCGCTATGGCATCGACAATTCGCACCGCACCAAGCACGGCGCGCTGCTCGACTCCGAACTGCTGGCGGAAGTCTATATCGAGATGATCGGGGGCCGTCAGGCAGCCCTGGTGCTCGGCGCGTCGGAACGGGTGACCACCGTGGTGGAAGTGGAAGAAAGCGACAGCGCATTGCCGGTGCGCGCCCACCCGCTGGCGCCGCGCCTGAGCGAGGCGGAAATCGAGGCACATCGGGCCCTGGTCAAGACCATGGGCGAAAAGGCGCTGTGGTCACGTTATTCCTGACATGAAAAAAGCCCGGTCGGTGCCGGGCTTCCTTCCTGCGTCTGCTGCAGCTGCCTCAGCTGTTCAGCGTCTGGCCCTGCGAGCGGGCCTGTTCCTCGGCGACGCGCTGCGCAAACATCTGGCCGAAATCGATGGGGTCGATCATCAGCGGCGGGAAGCCGCCATTGCGGGTGACGTCGGAAATGATCTGGCGGGCGAAGGGGAAGAGCAGGCGCGGGCACTCGATGAAGAGAACCGGCAGCATGTGTTCCTGCGGGAAGCCGGTGATGCGGAAGACGCCGCCATAGACCAGCTCGGCGGCAAATACGACCTTGTCGTCATCCTTGGCTTCGGCATTCAGCGTCAGCACGACGTCGAAATCCGTCGGCGACAGCGGATTGGCGTTAACGTTGACATTGATGTTGATCGACGGAGCCTTGTCGCGAGCCTGCAGCGAACGCGGCGCGCCGGGGTTTTCGAAGGAGAGATCCTTCGTGTACTGCGCAAGAATGGTCAGGGAAGGGGACTGCATCTCGTTTTCGTTTGCCATTGGCTGTTCCTCGGCTGCGATCTTTGGCGCCGTCTAGCATTTCGGTCAGACCCTTACAACCCTTGCACCGGCCCTCTTTTCAGGCGTCATTCGCCGTCTCGCGGCCTGTCGGACCACGGCGAGTCCGGGTTTGGCTGTCGCCTGTAATCGTCGGTGTCGAGATCGAGCGTGCGCCCGGTGGTCCTGCCATCCGGGCGGCCGTTCCGGTTGCCCCGCGGGGAATAGGAGGTGCGCACCACGACGCGCTCGCCGATCAGCCGCCAGATGAGGCGGCGGAAGGCCGGGATGAACAGCAGGATGCCGGCAATGTCGGTCAGGAAGCCGGGAAGAACCAGAAGGATTGACCCGAAGACGATCAGTGCGCCATGCACGATCGCTTCACCCGGCACGCGTCCGGCGCGCCCCTCGGCATTGATCTGCCGAAGTACGTCGAGTCCCTGGATGCGCAGCAGCATGGTGCCGGCAATTCCGGACAGGATGACGAGCGCCAGCGTCGGCCACAGGCCCAGCCATTGCCCCACGACCACGAAGCCGGCAATCTCGGCCAGTGGCAGACCGAGGAACAGGAGGGGGAGAAGCAAGCGGGGCATGACATCCTTCTTTGGCGCTGGAACCGATGGGTGAATGCGAAGATGCGTCGCACTCTTTGAATGCGCGTCATAACAGACTATATGAGTAAGGAACTCCTCCATTCCAACAATGCCGCGGGTGATAATGGGCGCGAACGACTTCATAACTCTGTTTTTTCTCGTGGCGGCGGTGCTGATCTTCCTGCAATTGCGCAGCGTGCTGGGCCGGCGTACGGGACATGAGAAGCCGCCCGTCGATCCTTTCAGCCAGCGCGAGGCAGCGCGGGCGCCATCGGTGGACGATGGAAAGGTCGTGACCCTGCCCAAGCGCGAGCCGGTGGATGACGAGCAGCGCTCGGCGGAAATCGATGCGGTGGCCAAGCCGGGCACGGCGCTCAACGACAGTCTGCGCGATCTGGTGAAGGCCGATCCGAGCTTCCGCCCGAAGGAATTCCTCAACGGCGCCCGCATGGCCTATGAAATGATCGTGATGGCCTTTGCCGATGGCGATCGCAAGACCTTGAACGGGCTCCTCTCCAAGGAGGTCTTCGACGGCTTCGACGCGGCCATCCGCGAGCGGGAGGCACGCGGCGAGACGGTGAAGTCCACCTTCGTCGGTATCGACAAGGCGGAGATCCTCCAGGTCTCGGTCAAGAACCAGGAGGAACAGGTGACGCTGCGGATCGTCAGCCAGCTGATCTCTGCCACCTATGACAAGGCCGGCGTACTGGTGGATGGCGATGCGGAAGCCGTGGCCGAGGTGATCGACATCTGGACCTTTGCCCGCGACATCCGCTCGCGCGATCCGAACTGGAAGCTGGTCGCAACCGAATCCGAGCAATGACCGCCATCGAGACGCCAGGGCTTCGTGCCGTCGATTATGCAGATCTGAGGGGGTGGGAGATCGATGATCCCCGCCCCCTCTTTTCAGCCATGGCTGCCTGTCTTGCCCATCTCGAACGGTCGAAGCCCTATCGCACCGGGGCGCTCGGGCTGAGTGCCGACGATCTGCGTCCGCTTCTTGCGGCGGCCTCCCTGGCGGAGATCGCCGATGCCGCTGCAGCACGGCGCTTCTTCGAGACCCATTGCATTCCCTTCCGCATCCTGCCGGCCGATGGCCGCGCCGGTCTCGTCACCGCCTTCTACGAACCGGAGGTGGCGGTTTCGGATCGGCCGGAATCCGGCTACCATCATCCTTTCTACCGGCGCCCGGCTGATCTTGTCGATCTCGACGAGACGAACCGGCCGCCGGGTCTCGACGCGTCCTATGCCTTCGGACGGCAGACCGCTGGCGGGATCGAAGCCTATCCGGACCGGCGGGCCATCGATCAGGGCTGTCTTGCCGGGCAGGGGCTGGAGATCGCCTGGGCGAAATCGAAGGTGGATGTGTTCTTCGCGCATGTGCAGGGAGCGGCACGGCTGCGCTATCCGGACGGGCGGATGAGACGCATCACCTATGCGGCCAAGGCCGGCCATCCCTTCTCGGCCATCGGCAGGCTGCTGATCGAGCGGGGCGCGATCGACGCCGCCACCGTCTCCATGCAGTCCATCCGGCGCTGGTTGGCGGAGAATCCGGCTAAGGTGAATGAGGTGCTCTGGCACAACCGGTCCTACATTTTCTTCCGGGAAGCCGAGGTGGCGGATGCCGATCTCGGTCCCATCGCTGCCGCCAAGGTTCCGCTGGTGGCCGGCCGCGCTCTGGCCGTCGACCGGTTGATCCATACCTTCGGCTTTCCCTTCTTCATTCGCTCCGACAGCCTGACCCATCTCGACGGCGGGCGACCCTTTGCCCGGCTGATGCTGGCGCTCGATACCGGATCGGCAATTGTCGGTGCGGCGCGCGGCGACATCTTCACGGGATCGGGCGACGCGGCCGGCGAATTGGCCGGCACTGTCCGCAACGAGGCCGAGTTCTACATCCTCATTCCGACGGCAGCGGCCGTGAGGTTCGGCGGATGAAGGGCGGACGCAAGCTCAGCGCGGAAGAGCGCATCCTGTGGGGCAAGGTCGCCAAGACTGCCAAGCCGATGCCGGGTCGTCTGGAAGAGCTGCTGGAATTCGAGGCGGATTTCGCCGCGCCGGACGACAGCACTGACGCTTCCCCCCCTCCCGGAAAAGCTATTGCAACAGGGCCGGCATCCGGCGGCGATCTCGCCGCACCAAAGCCGGTGAAGGGTGTTCATCATCCGCTGGAGCGGCCGGTCAAGCGCAAGATCGCCCGCGGCCGCCTGCCGCTCGAGGCCCGGATCGACCTGCATGGCATGATCCAGAGCGAAGCGCACGGCATTCTTCTCGATTTCCTGATGCGCGCCCATGAACGCGGCCTGCGGCATGTGCTGGTCATTACCGGCAAGGGCAGTTCGCTCGGCAGCGAGGGAGCCCTGAAACGCGCCGTGCCCCTGTGGTTTTCCAAGGCCGAATTCCGGTTCCTGATTTCCTCCTACGAGCCGGCAGCGCGCCAGCATGGCGGGGAGGGAGCCCTCTATGTGCGGCTCAGCCGGCGGGGAGGCGAGGCGTGACGCCCTTCGGCGAGGCCCTGCGCGATCTGCGGCGACAGAAGGGGGTGACGCAGCAGGAGATGGCGGCGGCAATCGGGGTGTCGGCCGCCTATCTTTCGGCGCTGGAGCACGGGCGGCGCGGCCGGCCGAGCTTCGATTTTCTGCAGCGGGTCTGTGGCTATTTCAACATCATCTGGGACGAGGCGGAGGAACTGTTCCGTCTGGCCGAAGGCTCTGACCCGCGTGTGACGGTGGATACGGCCGGGCTTCCGCCGCGCTACACGGCGCTTGCCAACCGTCTCGCACGCAATATTCGCCATCTCGAGCCGGACGTGGTAGAGGACATGCTGAAGCTGCTGGAAAATGTCCCGAACCGGGGCTGACGGCGCAAGTCATCCCCTGTTTTCCGTCATCCATGCTTTGGAATGAGGGTTGGAACTTCCTATAGTCCGGAATAAGGACGACGGTGATTCGCCGCCTCACCGTCTGCAGCCAAGAACCAGAAAGTTGATTGATGAGCGATACACCCGTGAGCGATAGCGCGAGTGCAGAATACGGAGCCGATTCCATCAAGGTCCTCAAGGGGCTTGATGCGGTGCGTAAGCGTCCCGGCATGTATATCGGTGACACGGACGACGGCTCCGGACTGCATCACATGGTATATGAAGTCGTGGACAATGCGATCGACGAGGCGCTGGCCGGCCATGCCGATATCGTCACCGTCACGCTGAATCCGGACGGCTCGGTGACGGTCACCGACAATGGTCGCGGCATCCCGACCGATATCCACTCGTCCGAGGGCGTGTCTGCCGCCGAAGTGATCATGACGCAGCTGCATGCGGGCGGCAAGTTCGACCAGAACTCCTACAAGGTCTCCGGTGGCCTGCATGGCGTCGGCGTCTCCGTCGTCAATGCGCTGTCCGTGCGTCTCAGCCTGAAGATCCGCCGGTCGGGCAAGATCCACGAGATGAGCTTCACCCATGGCGTGGCTGATGCCCCGCTGAAGGTGACCGGTGATTATGAAGGTCGCTCCGGGACGGAAGTCACGTTCCTGCCGAGCCCGGAAACCTTCACCAGGACCGAATTCGACTACGGTACGCTGGAGCATCGCCTGCGCGAACTCGCGTTCCTGAATTCCGGCGTTCGCATTCTCCTGACCGACAAGCGCAAGTCGGACATTCGCCAGGAGGAAATGCTCTATGACGGCGGCCTGGAAGCCTTCGTGCGCTATCTCGACCGTTCGAAGAAGCCGCTCGTCGACAAGCCGGTCGCCATCAAGGGCGAAAAGGACGGCATCACCGTCGAAGTCGCCATGTGGTGGAACGACAGCTACCACGAGAACGTGCTCTGCTTCACCAACAACATTCCGCAGCGCGACGGCGGCACGCATATGGCCGGCTTCCGCGCCGCGCTGACCCGCCAGGTCACCTCCTATGCCGATACCTCCGGCATCACCAAGAAGGAGAAGGTGACGCTGCAGGGGGAAGATTGCCGCGAGGGTCTGACGGCCGTTCTCTCCGTCAAGGTTCCGGATCCGAAGTTTTCCTCCCAGACCAAGGACAAGCTGGTTTCGTCCGAAGTGCGTCCGGTCGTCGAAAACCTCGTCAACGAGGCGCTCAGCACCTGGTTCGAGGAGCATCCGACCGAGGCCAAGATCCTGGTCGGCAAGGTGGTGGAGGCGGCTGTGGCCCGCGAGGCCGCCCGCAAGGCGCGTGAACTGACGCGCCGCAAGGGCGCTCTCGATATTGCCTCGCTGCCGGGCAAGCTGGCGGACTGCTCCGAACGCGATCCTTCGAAGTCCGAACTTTTTCTCGTCGAGGGTGACTCGGCTGGCGGTTCCGCCAAACAGGGCCGTTCGCGCGAGAACCAGGCGATCCTGCCGCTGCGCGGCAAGATCCTCAACGTTGAACGCGCCCGTTTCGACAAGATGCTGTCGAGCCAGGAAATCGGCACGCTGATCACCGCGCTCGGCACCTCGATCGGCAAGGACGAGTTCAATGCCGACAAGCTACGCTATCACAAGATCATCATCATGACGGATGCCGACGTCGACGGCGCCCACATCCGCACCCTGCTGCTGACCTTCTTCTTCCGCCAGATGCCGGAGCTGATCGAGCGCGGCCATCTCTATATCGCCCAGCCGCCGCTCTATAAGGTGACGCGCGGCAAGTCGATCCAGTATCTGAAGGACGAGAAGGCGCTGGAAGACTATCTGATCGGCCAGGGCCTCGACGAGGCAACCCTGACGCTGGGCTCCGGCGAGGTGCGCGCCGGTCCGGACCTGCGCGAGGTGATCAATGACGCGCTGCGCCTGAGGGCCCTGCTCGACGGTCTCCATTCCCGCTACAGCCGTGCCATCGTCGAACAGGCGGCGATCGCCGGCGCGCTCAATCCGGAGCTTACCGACAACCGCGAACGTGCCCAGGAGACTGCCGACGAGGTGGCCCGCCGCCTCGATCTCATCGCCGAGGAAACCGAACGCGGCTGGAGCGGCCACGTGACGACCGAGGGCGGCCTGCGCTTCGAGCGCATGGTGCGCGGCGTCAAGGAAGTGGCGGTGCTGGACGTGGCGTTGATCGGCTCGGCCGATGCGCGTCACATCGACCAGATGACCGCGCGTCTGCGGGAAATCTACGCAGTGCCGCCCAAGCTCGGACGCAAGGAAGGCCAGACGGAAATTTCCGGCCCGCGCGCGCTGCTCGACGCGATTTTCGCCGCCGGCCGCAAGGGGCTGTCCATGCAGCGCTACAAGGGCCTTGGCGAGATGAATGCCGAGCAGCTGTGGGAAACGACGCTTGATCCGAACGTCCGCTCGCTGCTGCAGGTCAAGGTGAACGATGCTACCGATGCCGATGGCATGTTCGCCCGCCTGATGGGCGACGAGGTGGAGCCACGCCGCGAATTCATCCAGGAGAACGCGCTCAGCGTCGCCAATCTCGACATCTAATCAAAATATGTTTCACGTGAATCTTTTCTGTGGATTGATTCACGTGAAACACTTTTTCGGCCATCGAGGCTGAATATGGCAGTCGCCGGCCAGGCTTCTGCCAATCTCTTCAAGGACAAAGCATCCGGTTCGCCATGGCTGGAACGGGCAGGGACGTTGCAACGCAAGTCCGGAACAAGCCCCGCGATGCAGAGTGTTACCGAAGTCGCGCGCCTTTTGGTCATGTTGCGCTGCACCCGTAACCTGTTAGTTTACTCCTCCCATGCTAGTCGTTTCGGCACGTCCGGAACGCGACGACCCAAGACCAACAAGAAAGGTGGCCTTGCATGTTTTACCAGCTCTATGAGTTGAACCACGCGGCCATGGCGCCCTATCGCGCAGCAACGGAAACTCTTCGCTTCTTCTACAGCAACCCGCTGAACCCGCTTTCGCAGACCACGTTCGGCCGCACCATGGCGGCCGGCCTTGAGGTGTTCGAACGGATCACCCGCCGTTACGGCAAGCCGGAATTCGGCCTGCCCACCACCACCGTCAACGGCGACACCGTGGCGGTGACCGAAAAGGTCGTGTGGTCAAAACCCTTCTGCGATCTCCTGCATTTCGAGCGCGATCTGCCGAAGGGCGCGGAGAAGGGGCCGAAGATTCTCGTCGTGGCGCCGATGTCCGGCCATTATGCGACGCTGCTGCGCGGCACGGTGGAAGCCCTGATGCAGGGCGCCGATGTCTACATCACCGACTGGCAGGATGCCCGCAATGTCCCGGTCACCGAAGGCCTCTTCGATCTCGACGACTATATCGACTATGTCGTGGAGATGATCCATCACCTCGGTCCGAACACCCATGTGGTGGCCGTCTGTCAGCCCTCCGTGCCGGTTCTGGCGGCAGTCGCTCTGATGGAAACCGCGGAAGATCCGCTGGCGCCGGCCTCCATGACGCTGATGGGCGGTCCGATCGATACGCGCATCAATCCGACGGCCGTCAACCAGCTGGCGCAGGACAGGCCGCTGAAGTGGTTCAAGGACAATGTCATCATGACCGTGCCCTGGCCGCAGGCAGGTTTCATGCGTCCCGTCTATCCGGGCTTCCTGCAGCTCTCCGGCTTCATGTCGATGAATCTTGACCGACACCTCATTGCGCACAAGGACTTCTTCCAGCACCTGGTGAAGAACGACGGCGAATCCGCGGAGAAGCATCGCGACTTCTACGACGAATATCTGGCGGTGATGGACCTTACGGCCGAGTTCTATCTGCAGACGGTCGATACGGTCTTCATCAAGCATTCCCTGCCGAAGGGCGAGATGCTGCATCGCGGCCGTCCCGTCGATACCGCAAGGATCCGCAATGTGGCGCTTCTGACCATCGAGGGCGAGAACGACGACATTTCCGGCGTCGGCCAGACGGAAGCGGCACAGACGATCTGCAGCGCCATTCCGCAGGACATGCGCCTGCATTACGTGCAGCCGGATGTCGGCCATTACGGCGTGTTCAACGGCTCGCGTTTCCGCCGGGAGATCGCGCCGCGCATCCTGAATTTCGCCCGCGAACACAGCCGGGGCCAACGCAAGGCGGTGGTGCCGCGGGTGATCAAGGGCGGCAAGAGCGCCTGAAATCCGGTCTATATCAGGATTTGTGCAAGTAGTTTCAGGGCCTTCGCCGATTTGGGCGGAGGCTTTCTTGAAGGCTGTTCCGGGGCTTACCACATCGAAGGGTAGCGACAGGCATTCGGCCTGTTCGCGGCGAAAGAGGTAACGCTACCGATGAACCAGTCTGCATGGATCCGTCCGGATTGGACTCCGGCAACGATCGCCCTGATGGTCCTGGGCTTCGTGGTCTTCTGGCCGCTTGGTCTTGCCATGCTTGCCTATATCCTGTTCGGCGACCGCCTGCGGGAATTCAAGAGCGACGCCAACCAGCGCGCCGATGGCTTCCTGCGCAGCTGCCGCCGTTCAAGCCGCAGCTACCGGTCGGGCTTCTCGACCGGCAATGTGGCCTTCGACGATTGGCGCAAGGCAGAACTCGACCGTATCGAGGAACAGCGCCGCAAGCTCGATGAAATGCGGGAGGAATTCGACACCTATCTTCGCGAGCTGCGCCGCGCGAAGGATCAGGAAGAGTTCGACCGCTTCATGCGCGAGCGTGGCAACCGGGGCCCGGAAGGCAGCTATCCCGCCGTCTGACGGCGGGATCCTTGGCCTGCGGCCCTGGCGCGAGATGCAGCCGGCACCTTCGGGTGCCGGTTTTTTGTTGCCTTTGCCGGCGCCGAATCGGATAGAAGACGCCCATGTTCGCCCTGCTCACCCGCCCCAAGCGCAAGACGAAGCCGCTCCGTACCGAGGAGCGAATGCTCATGGTCGGCGAGCGCAGCCTGCCACTGACCATTCGCGAACACGCCCGTGCCACACGCATAACGCTGCGCATCGAGCCCGGCGGCCGGGCGCTTCGCCTCACTGTGCCGGTTGGCCTCAGGGCCCGCGAGGTCGATGCCTTTCTGACGCGCCACGATGGCTGGCTGCGTGCCAAGCTGTCGCGGTTTGCTCCGGAGACTGCCTTACGGCCGGACGGCATGTTGTCGCTGCGCGGCGTGCCACATCGCATCGTCCACACCGGCTCGCTGCGCGGCATCACCGAGGCGGCCGAGGAGGGTGGCGAACCCGTGATCCGGGTGAGCGGTCTGGAGGATCATCTCGGCCGGCGGCTGGAAGCCTTCCTCAAGAAGGAGGCGCGCTACGATCTGGAGCGCCTCTCGGCGATCCATGCGGGGCGCATCGGCAAGGCGGTAAAATCGCTGACGCTGAAGGATACCCGCAGCCGCTGGGGTTCCTGCTCCTGGCAGGGCAATCTCAGTTTCTCCTGGCGCATCGTCATGGCACCGCCGCTGGTGATCGATTATCTGGCGGCGCACGAGGTGGCGCATCTGAAGGAAATGAACCATGGCCCGAAATTCTGGGCGCTGTGCGGCGAACTCTGCCCCGAGATGGAGGAAGCCCGCCGCTGGCTGAAGGCGCATGGCTCGCAGTTGCATGCGATCGACTTCGGCTGAACGGGGCCGATCCGGCCACCGGTTCGCTCAAACACCCTCGACTTGGCGCGCGATTCGTGCAACTTCGCCTCTCATGACACCAGACATCAAAATCTGCGGCCTGAAGACGCCGGAAGCGATCGACCTGGCGGTGGAGCGGGGCGCAAGCCATGTCGGCTTCATCTTCTTCGAAAAGAGCCCGCGCCACATCGACCCGCTGACGGCCGGCGCTCTGGCCGACAGGGTAAGGGGACGCGCCAAGATCGTGGCCGTCACCGTCAATGCCGACAATGAGGAACTGGAAGAGATTGTTGCCTTCCTGAAGCCGGACATCCTGCAACTGCACGGATCGGAAACGCCGGAGCGTGTGCTGAACGTCAAGGCTGTCTTCGGCCTGCCGGTCATCAAGGCCTTTTCCGTGCGCGTGAAGGACGACCTGCGCAAGCTTGAGGCCTATGAGGGGCTCGCCGACCGTTTCCTGCTCGATGCCAAGGCACCGGAAGGATCGGATCTTCCGGGCGGCAACGGCGTTTCCTTTGACTGGAGCATTCTCGCCGCGCTTGACGGAAATGTCGATTACATGCTTTCCGGTGGCCTCAACAAGGACAATGCGGCAGAGGCCCTGTCCATCACCCATGCCCGCGGGCTGGACCTGTCGTCCGGCGTGGAAAGTGCACCCGGGGTCAAGGACCCCGCAAAGATCAACGCCTTCTTCGATGTGATCGATCAGTGGCGTTCCAGCGTTTCTAAGGGAGTGAAGTCGTGAACCAGCCGCTCAAACCCAATTCCTTCCGGGCCGGCCCCGATGAGGATGGCCGCTTCGGCATCTATGGCGGCCGCTTCGTCGCCGAGACGCTGATGCCGCTGATCCTCGATCTGGAAGCGGAATGGAACAAGGCAAAGACCGATGCGGAGTTCCAGGCGGAACTCGCCCATCTCGGAACCCATTACATCGGCCGCCCGAGCCCGCTCTATTTTGCCGAACGTCTGACGGCGGAACTCGGCGGCGCGAAGATCTATTTCAAGCGCGACGAGCTGAACCACACCGGCAGCCACAAGATCAACAACTGTATCGGCCAGATCCTGCTTGCCAAACGCATGGGCAAGAAGCGCATCATCGCCGAAACCGGTGCCGGCCAGCACGGCGTGGCATCGGCCACCGTCGCCGCCCGCTTCGGTTTTCCTTGCGTCGTCTACATGGGTGCGACCGACGTGGAGCGCCAGGCACCGAACGTCTTCCGCATGAAGCTTCTGGGCGCCGAAGTGAAGCCGGTCACCTCCGGCCATGGCACGCTGAAGGATGCCATGAACGAGGCGCTGCGTGACTGGGTCACCAATGTCGATGACACCTATTACATCATCGGCACGGCCGCCGGTCCGCATCCCTATCCGGAAATGGTCCGCGAATTCCAGTCGGTGATCGGCAAGGAAGCCCGCGAGCAGATGATGGCTGCCGAAGGGCGTTTGCCGGACATGCTGGTGGCCGCCGTCGGCGGCGGATCGAACGCGATCGGCCTTTTCCATCCCTTCCTGGATGACGAGAGCGTGCGCATTGTCGGCGTCGAAGCCGGCGGCAAGGGCCTGGAAGGCGAGGAACACTGTGCGTCGCTGACGGCCGGTCGTCCGGGCGTTCTGCATGGCAACCGCACCTACCTGCTGCAGGATGGCGACGGCCAGATCAAGGAAGGCCATTCGATTTCGGCCGGACTCGATTATCCCGGCATCGGGCCGGAGCATTCCTGGCTGAAGGATAGCGGCCGCGTCGAATATGTGCCGATCAAGGATGACGAGGCGCTGGCTGCCTTCCAGCTGCTCACCCGCACCGAAGGCATCATTCCGGCGCTGGAGCCGAGCCATGCGCTGGCCGAGGTCATCAAGCGCGCGCCGACCATGGACAAGGACCAGATCATCCTGATGAACCTCTGTGGCCGCGGCGACAAGGACATCTTCACCGTTGGCAAGATTCTCGGAATGGGTCTCTGATCATGACTGCACGCATGGACAAACGTTTTGCCGATCTGAAGGCCGAGGGCCGTCCGGCGCTGATCACCTACATGATGGGCGGGGACCCGGACTTTCAGACTTCGCTCGGCATCATGAAGGCGCTGCCCGGCGCCGGCGCCGATGTGATCGAGCTCGGCATGCCCTTCTCCGATCCGATGGCCGATGGCCCGGCGATCCAGCTGGCCGGCCAGCGGGCGCTCGCCAATGGCCAGACGCTGGCCAAGACGCTGGATCTCGCCCGCGAATTCCGCAAGGGCGACCAGGACACGCCGATCGTGCTGATGGGCTATTACAACCCGATCTACAATATGGGCGTCGAGACCTTTCTGGACGCCGCACTCGAAGCCGGCATCGACGGGCTGATCGTGGTCGACCTGCCGCCGGAAATGGATGACGAGCTGTGCATCCCGGCGCTTGCCAAGGGCGTCAACTTCATCCGTCTCGCGACGCCGACGACCGACGAGAAGCGCCTGCCGACCGTGCTGCGCAACACCTCGGGTTTCGTCTATTACGTCTCGATGAACGGCATCACCGGCTCGGCTCTGCCGGATCCGTCGCTGGTCGGTGCTGCCGTCCAGCGCATCAAGGCGCATACCGATCTGCCGGTCTGCGTCGGCTTCGGCGTTAAGACCGCCGATCATGCCCGCGCAATTGGAGCCGCCGCCGATGGTGTCGTCGTCGGATCGGCGATCGTCGCCCAGGTCGCCGGCAGCCTGACCGCTGACGGCAAGGCCACCGATCACACCATTTCCGCCGTCACGACGCTGGTCAGCGGTCTTGCGACCGGCGTCCGTTCGGCCCGCCTTGTTGCTGCCGAATAAAGTTTTCACATTGACGACGGTCAATCAGGAGTTTCATCCATGAACTGGATCACCAACTATGTGCGCCCGAAGATCAATTCGATGCTCGGCCGCCGGGAAGTGCCGGAAAATCTCTGGATCAAGTGCCCGGAAACGGGCGAAATGGTCTTCCACAAGGATCTTGAAGAAAACAAGTGGGTCATTCCCGCCTCCGGCTTCCACATGAAGATGCCGGCCAAGGCCCGCCTTGCCGACCTGTTTGATGGCGGCGTCTATGAAAACCTGCCGCAGCCGAAGGTGGCGCAGGACCCGCTGAAGTTCCGCGATTCCAAAAAATACGCAGACCGCCTGAAGGACAGCCGCACCAAGACCGAGCAGGAAGACACGATCCTTGCCGGTCTCGGCCAGGTCAAGGGCGTCAAGCTGGTGGCAGTGGTGCACGAATTCAACTTTATCGGCGGTTCGCTCGGCATGGCGGCCGGCGAGGCGATCGTCAAGGCCGCCGAGCGGGCGCTGGCCGAACGCTGCCCGCTGGTGATCTTCCCGGCCTCCGGTGGCGCCCGCATGCAGGAGGGCATTCTCTCCCTCATGCAGCTGCCGCGCACCACGGTTGCCATCGACATGCTGAAGGAAGAGGGACTTCCCTACATCGTCGTGCTGACCAATCCGACCACCGGCGGCGTGACGGCCTCCTATGCCATGCTGGGCGATGTCCATATCGCCGAGCCGGGCGCCGAAATCGGCTTTGCCGGCAAGCGTGTCATCGAGCAGACGCTGCGCGAAAAGCTGCCGGAAGGCTTCCAGACCTCGGAATATCTTCTGGAACATGGCATGGTCGACATGGTGGTGAAGCGTCATGACATCGCCCAGACGCTCGCCACCCTGCTGAAGATCATGCTGAAACAGCCGGCCAATGCCGATCAGCCGCTGGCGCTGACGGCCTGACCCCCATGACAGGAGCCTCGGGGACTTCCATGAACGACGTTGCCCAGAGCGAGGCGGAACAGGTCATCAACGAGCTGATGACGCTGCACCCCAAGGGGTTCGACATGACGCTCGGCCGCATGCGTCGCCTGCTGGAGGTCCTCGGCAATCCGCAGGACCGCCTGCCGCCGATGATCCATGTGGCCGGCACCAACGGCAAGGGTTCCGTCTCGGCCTTCAGCCGCGCGCTTCTGGAGGCCGGGGGCCATGCCGTGCATGTCCACACCTCGCCGCATCTGGTCAACTGGCATGAGCGTTACCGCATCGGCCAGCGTGGCCGGCCGGGCGCGCTGGTGGAGGATGCACTGCTGGCCGATGCGTTGCGCCGCGTGGCGAAAGCCAATGCCGGTCAGGCCATTACCGTCTTCGAGATCCTGACCGCCGCCAGTTTTCTGCTGTTTTCGGAAATCCCGGCCGATGCAGTTGTGATCGAGGTCGGCATGGGTGGGCGGCTCGACTGCACCAATGTGGTGGATCGCCCAGCCGTTTCGGTCATCATGCCGATCTCCTTCGACCACCAGGCCTATCTTGGCGACCGGGTGGAGCTGATTGCGGCCGAGAAAGCCGGCATCATGAAGAAGGGCTGTCCTGTCGTCATCGGGCATCAGGAATTCGATGCGGCGGAGGAGGTTCTGGTCTCCACTGCCGACCGACTTGGCTGCCCGGTGGCTGTCTATGGCCAGGATTTTTCCGCGCACGAGGAATTCGGCCGGATGATCTATCAGGATGAATTCGGCCTTGCCGACCTTCCGCTGCCGCGTCTTCCGGGTCGCCACCAGTTGGCCAATGCCGCAGCGGCCATCCGCGCGGTGCGGGCGGCTGGCTTCGAGGTGACCGACGCCATGATGGAACAGGCGATGACCGGCGTCGAGTGGCCGGGCCGCCTGCAGCGGCTGACTGAAGGCGCGCTGATCCCGCTCGCTCCGCAAGGTGCGGAAATCTGGGTGGATGGCGGCCACAATCCAGGCGCCGGCGAGGTTATCGCCGAAGCCATGGCCGCCTTCGAGGAAAAGCAGCCGCGGCCGCTTTACCTCGTGACCGGCATGCTGAACACCAAGGACCCGATCGGCTATTTCCGTGCCTTTGCCGATATTGCCGAATGCGTCTTCACGGTGCCGATTCGTGGCAGCGATGCAGGTCTCGATCCGGTGGTTCTCGCCAATGCCGCCTATGATGCGGGTCTGGTGGCAGAGCCGCATTCGACGGTTGCCGAGGCGCTGACGGAAATTGCCGCCCGGCAGCTGCCGGGAGTTGCGCCGCCGCGCATCCTGATCGGCGGCTCGCTCTATCTGGCCGGCAATGTGCTTGCCGACAACGGCACGCCTCCGACCTGATCGGCCTTCACCGTCCAGACACGAAAAAGCCCGGCGCGAACCGGGCTTTTTGCTGTTCTGGTCTCGATCATCCGCCGATCAGGCGTTGTTGGAAATCCAGTTGGACAGGGCCGACTTCGGCGCGGCGCCAACCTTGATATCGGCCACTTCGCCGCCCTTGAACACGGCGAGAGTCGGAATGGAGCGCACGCCGAACTTGGCCGCGAGTTCCGGATTCTCGTCGATGTTCAGCTTGGCGATCTTTACCTTGCCGGCGAGTTCGGTGGCGATTTCTTCGAGGCTCGGAGCGATCATCTTGCAGGGACCGCACCATTCGGCCCAGAAATCCACAACGACGGGTTCGGACGCCTCCAGAACTTCGGATGCGAAGTTGGCGTTGTCGACTTTCACGGTAGCCATCGGGCTCTCCTTCAATGGGGGTGTTGTCACAGATGTGATGCGCGCAGGCGCGAAATTCAATCCTGCCTATCTCACTTTGTCCTGCCTATCTCACTTTGTATTGAGTTCGGCAAGGGAGCCCGCCAGCACCTGATCCGGCAGCACGAGCACCCGCGCCGTTTCGGTATAGACCAGCACGCAGCGGATGGCGCGGCCCGGATAGAGCGGCCGCAGCATCTCGCGATAGATCGCCATCTGGGCGCGATGCGAGAGCGGCGCTGCCTCCGCCGTCTGCGGCGTGAAGCGGTTCGTCTTGTAGTCGAGGATCGTCACGGTGCCGTCAGGATCGATGCTCATCCGGTCGATGCGGCCGGAGACGGCATGGTCGCGTCCGTTGAGCGACAACCGGCCCATGATCGAGACTTCCGCCTGCGCGCCCGGCGTCCACACCGACTGCAGGTCGGGATGCGAAAGCACGCCGAGGATGGAGGCGAGAAGCGCCTCGCGCTCCGCGGCCGGCCAGAAGCCGGCGGTGCGGGAAAGATAGCGCCGGGCGGCCGCCTCCTGTTCCGCCCGTGGCAAGGCGGGCAGCATCTGCAGCATGCGGTGCGTCAGGCGGCCCTTCTGAAGGGCCCTGTTGGCAGCGGGTTTTTCACCGAAGAGCGGCGAGACGAAGGGGGCGTCGCCATCCTCTTCCTCGATCATGACGCCGGCACCCGAGGGGCTGAGCGGACGGGGCAGGGGCGGCAGGGGCGGCAGCGGTTGAAACAGCGCCTGCGGCAGCCTGTCTTCGGCATGGTGCGCGGTTTCCGGTGCCTCTTCCTCCCGCTCCAGCGTCCGTTGTGGACCGGAGACCATGCGCCAGCGATAGCCGCCCCATTCGCCATCGGGGCCCGAAAAACGCGCCGGCTCGCAATGGGCGGTATCGGCGCTCAGCGCCCGCTCCACCATGGCAAGCCAGCTTTCGTCATTCTCCTTCTTGCCCCGATAGCCGCACAGGATCAGCCGATCGGCGGCGCGCGTCATGCCGACATAGAGAA
The DNA here is from genome assembly GCF_018760785.1 of Rhizobium sp. CSW-27. Lineage (GTDB taxonomy): Bacteria > Pseudomonadota > Alphaproteobacteria > Rhizobiales > Rhizobiaceae > Neorhizobium. The sequence continues at coordinate 38,262 of NZ_JAHHZO010000017.1, read as the reverse complement.
GGCGGCGATATTCCTCCTCCGCCGACTGCTTCAGCCGGTCCTCGTCGGCCGCGCTCAGCGCATTGGCCAGCGTCTTGCCCGGCACCCAGGCCGGCATCCGCGCATGGCCCGGCGCCAGGAAGCGGAACTTCGGCACGTGGCTGGAGATGAAGGCCTTCGATCCGCTGTCGACCAGGAAGACGACCGGCGCCTCCAGTCCCTTTGACGCGTGCACCGTCATGATGCGCACCTCGTCGCGGCCACTGTCCTGCTCGCGCTTGATCTCCGGCGATTCCAGCTCCAGCGTCGAAATGAAGCTCTGCAGGCCGGGCAGGGTCTTGTCCTCATGATCGAGCGCAAGGCTCAAGAATTCGTCCAGAACATCGCCAGCCTCGCTGCCGAGCCGCGCCAGGAAGCGCTTGCGCCCGCCCTCGGCTCCCAGCAGACGGGCAAAGAAATCATGCACGCTGAGCCGACCCGCCAGGCCGCGCAGATGTTCCAGCCGATCGCGGACCGCAGCAAGCCGCGCCTCACCGGCATCGGCCAGCGCGCAGAGCTGCTGCCAGGCGGCGGTTGAATCCGGGCGGAGAGCGGCGATGCGGAAGAGATCGTCCTCATCAAGGTCGAAGAGCGGACTTTTCAGTGCGGCGGCGAGCGACAGATCGTCCTGCGGCTGCAGCAGGAAACGCGAAAGCGCCATCAGGTCCTGCACCGCGATATGGCTTGCCAGCCGCAGGCGGTCGGCACCGGCGACCGGAATATCGCCGCGCCGCTTCAGCGCCCGGGTCAGTGCATTGACGAAGGCATCGCGCTTGCGCACCAGCACCAGAATGTCGCCGGGGCGGATCAGCCGCTCCTTGCCCTTCTCGATGACCGTCTCGCGGCCGACCAGTTCACCGATCCGGTGGGCGATGCGGGCCGCGAGAATGGCGGAGGGCGCGCGGTCCGGTGTCGCATCGAAGGGCGCCGTCCAGTCCTCCTCCATGTCGCTCACCTCAGGCGCCACGGTCTCCCACAGATCGACGGCCCCGGCATGGCCGATGCGGTTGGAGCGGTGAATGACCGGATCGCCGATGGCGCTCAGGCCCCTTGCATTTTCCTCCAGCGAAAAGACCTGGTCGACGGCGCTCAGCACATCGGCCGTCGAGCGGAAGGAGAGGGGCAGCCGCACGGCATGGAAGCGCAGGCCGCTTTCGGCGACCCGCCGTTCCGTGGCGCTGCGCTCCTCGGCAAAACGCTCCGGGCGGGCGCCCTGGAAGGAATAGATCGACTGCTTTTCGTCGCCGACCGCAAACAGGGTGCGGCGGGTTTCGCGCGCGCTGCGGCCGCTGAAGAAGTCTTCCGCCAGGGACTGGATCACGGTCCACTGGATCGGACTGGTATCCTGCGCTTCGTCGACCAGAATGTGGTCTATGCCCTGATCCAGCTTGTAATGCACCCAGGCACCCACGCCATCGCGGGTCAGCAGATCGGCGGTGCGGTTGATCAGGTCCTCGAAGTCGAGCAGGCTGCGGCGGCGCTTCAGCTCTTCGTAATCCTCGCTGAGCCGTTCGGCAAGTGTCAGGGCGGCGCGGGTGGCGGCAAACATCCGCACCACCTTCAGCCGGTCGCGGCAGGTCGCCACATGGTCGCGCGCCTCGGCTATGGCTTCGGCCAGGTCCGGGGCGGCCGTCAGCATCGCTTTGGCCACCAGCGAGGAATCCGCCTTCGGCTTGCCGGCCTGTGTCAGGAAGACCTGATCGAGCAGGCGGGCGCGCTCGGCCGGGTCCGTTTCCGCGATGGCCCGCTTCAGGGTGATGGCTGCCTCGCCCGCCTTGGCGCCGCCCTTGGCCTCGGCAAGCTCCAGATAGCTGGTCAGCCGTCCGGCGACGAGGCCGGGCAATGGCCAGTAGGCGGAAAGCGCCGTCTCGATGGTTTCATCCGGTGCCAGGCCATAGGCGCGGCGCAGCACCGCATCCCGCCCGCCCTGTTCCGAAGCCGCGTCCAGAAAGTGGCCGATGGCGGCGCGATTGGCGACGATATCCGAGAGCAGGGCTTCCAGACCGGATTCGTCGCCGAGATCCAGCACATGGGCAAAGGCCTCGGCGAGGTCCGCATCCTCTTCCATCGCGGTCGCCGTCAGCAGCGAGCGGCGCGCTTCGGCCAGCAGGGCGGAGGCGGAGACATCGTCCAGCACGGAGAAATGGCCGGCGACATTCGCTTCCAGCGGAAACTGGTGCAGCAAAGCCTCGCAGAAGGCGTGGATGGTCTGGATCTTCAGGCCGCCCGGCGTCTCCAGCGCCTTCGCGAACAGGCGGCGTGCATCGGCAAGCTTAAACGAATCCGGCTCATGGCCCTCGATGCCGGCGATTCTGTCCCTGAGCTGCGCATCCGGCAGCACGGCCCATTCCGCCAGCCGCTGGAAGACTCGGTTCGACATTTCGGAGGCGGCGGCCTTGGTATAGGTCAGGCAGAGAATGGCCGAGGGGCGGCAGCCGGAAAGCAGCAGCCGGATGACACGCTGGGTCAGCACATGCGTCTTGCCGGAGCCGGCATTGGCCGACACCCAGGCGGAACTTTGCGGATCGGAGGCGCGCGCCTGCTGACCGGCCGTCCAGTCCAGCCAGCGGCGGGGATCCTCGCCCAGCGTCTCCAGTCCTGTCTCACTCATCGCCGTCACTATCCTCCGCATCCGCCGTCGACCACTCCGCCACGCGGGCCAGATGATCGTAGTCGCCGCCGAAATCGTTCTGCATCATCGGGACGAGCCGGGAGGCGAAGCCGACGCGATTGTCCCGGAGCCGCGTCACGAAGCCCGTCAGCTGGCTGATTGCGTCCTGCGCCAGTTCCAGTGCCGATTTGGGCTGGGTGGTGGCGGTGGCGCGCGCGCCCTCGTTGTTCACCTTGTCCCACGTGAAACGCTCGCCCGGGCGCAGCCGCACATAAAGAAGATTGTCCGGCCGCTGCACGCCGATCGCCTTGAAGGCCCCGGCCTGCAGGGCTGCTGCCTCGAGCGCCAGCTGCGGATCGAGCAGGGCTCTTGCCTGGGCGGGCGACGGGTTGAGGCCGGTCTTGTAGTCAATGATGTCGGCATCGCCAGAGCGCCTGATGTCGATCCGGTCGGCAATGCCGGTCAGCCTGATGCCGGCTTCCGCCAGTTCATAGCCGGCCGGAAGTTCTGTATAGGTGCGGCGGATGTCCGGCGCGCGGGCCTCTTCCCAGCGCAGGAAGGCACGGGCCACCTCGCGGAAGCGCGGCCGCCACACCTGATCGATATGCGGCGGCAGCGCCTCGCGGTCGAATTCCTCGGCAATCAGGCGCTGCATCACCTCAAGCGCATGGGGCGAGCCCGGCGCCGGGGCGACGCGCGTATAGCGCTCGATGATGCGGTGATAGAGGGTGCCGCGGTGGGCAGCGCCCGGATCCTCGTTGAAGGCTTCGAGCGGATCAAGCCGGAGGATGCGCCTTGCATAGATGGAATAGGGGTCGCGGCGAAGCCGCCCGACCTCGCTGAAGGAATAGCTGAGCGGCTGGCGATCTGCCGGCGGCGTCGGCGCTGGGCGGCGGGCAAGCGGCTGCCGTTCCTCGGGCTGCGGTGTATCGATCATCCGGGCCCAGCGGCGATAATCCTCGCCGCGCGCCCGCAGATCGCGTGCCAGCTGCTCGCCGCCGAGCGCCAGCAGGCGTTGCAGCCAGCGGGAGGCGACGGTGGGCGCGCCTCCCTGGCGCAGCGCGCGGGAATAGATGATGTGGCGCGTGCCGTTCGCCATCTGGAAATCATGCGCCAACTGGCCGATCCGCCGTTCTGGCGGTTCAAGGCCCATGTCGGTTTTCATGCTGCGCGACAGGAAGGGGTTCTGCACGGATTGCCCCGGCCAGGAACCTTCGTTCATGCCGCCCAGCACAAGGGTGTCGACGTTTTGCAGGCGGGCTTCCAGCGTGCCGAAGATGAAGACGCGCGGATGGCTGAGCTGGCGGGGCTTGACCGCTTCGCTGGCCATCAGGGCGGCCATGATGTCGATCCATTGCGGGCCGTCCGCCTCGATCTGGCCATCGGTCTCGATGATCTCGCCGAGAAGCCCGGCCAGCCGTTCGCCGGCTTCTCCGGTCCAGAGCGGCCGCAGGCCCTGTTCCGCATCCAGGCCGACGGCCTCCAGCACGCGGCCGGTGCGGTTGGCCCAGTCGGACAGGGTCAGCCGCGCGGTCATCGGGCGTCCGTCGGCCCGACGGGCGACAAGTACCTCCGTCAGCGGCTCGACGGCGGCGGCGATCCGCCTTGCCAGCGCGCGTGCCTGATCGGGCGCATCCGGCGGCAGCGACTGGCGCCACTGGGGCGGATGGCGATCCTCTTGCTGTTCGGCGAGCCGCTTCTCCAGCAGCGGCTCCAGGCCGGCCAGGTCCGGCTCGCCGGTGCCGCCGCGCAGCGCCAGAAGCTCCAGCGCCTCCGAAGCCGGACGCCCTTCGGCAGGTGCAAGCCCGAAGCGGGCGAGCGGATGCTTCATGAGGGCGGTGATGGCGACAGGGTCACCCGGTCGCAATACGGCTTCCAGCACCAGCGTCAGCAGCGTGCCCTGCGGCGTGGCCGAAAGCGGCGTGCCGGCCGTGTCGTCGGCGGTGATGCCGAAGCGAGCGAGTTCGGCGGCAACGCGACGGGCAAGCGCGCGGTCTGGCGTGATGAGGGCGGCCTGCGAGTGTCCGTCGCGTCCCGGTGCTTCGAGTGCCATGCGCAGCGCAATGGCAATCGCGGTGGCTTCCTCCCGCTCATTGGCGGCCTCGATCAGGCTGACATCGGCAAAGGCGGCGCGGATCGTTTCCTGCGAGGTCTCCTGACGCCAGTCGTTCCAGCGGTCGGTCGCATCGGCCGGAGCCAGCGCCTGCGACAGAAGCAGGGAGCGGCAGGCGATATCCTCATCGGGGGCGCCAAGCACCTCCACATCCGTACGCGGCACGGTGAGTTTTTCCAGCAGTCGATAGAGGCCGTATTGCGGGTGGCTGCGGCTGGCGGGGTCCGGGCGCAGTCCGTCGGCGCCGCGGCCGAGCAGGGCCCATTGATCCTCGGGCATCTCCTGATCGAGGCCGGGAAGCACGACGGCGCCGTTCGGCAGTCTGGCGATTGCGGCAATCAGATTGGCGGCAGCCGGCACCGAACCGGTGGAGCCCGCCACGATCACCGGGCCATCACGGCGCTCCGTCTCCATGCGCCGTGCCTCGCCATGCAGGATGGCCGCCTTGTGGCGTGCGGGCGAGGAGCGGCGCAGTTCTTCCAGCCGCGCCGGCCAAAAGGCGCTGGCGATCTTGAGGAATTCCGCCGTCAGCTGCCACCAGAGCGAATGGTCGCCGGTCTGCAGCCGTTCGAGATCGGCCCAGTCGCGCTCTTCCGTCTCGATTGCGTCGATCAGTTCGCAGAGCGACCGCGCCAGCCAGATGGCATCGGCGGGGCTGGCGGGCGCGACGAGCGGCGAATCCCGGTGCACGTCGATGATCGCCTGTGGCAGGGCGTTGCGCCAGGCGAGAATGAGGCGCCCCAGTTCCAGCAGCCGCGCCGTGCTGCTGATCGGCAAGGCCAGGTCCATCTCTTCCGGTGCGACGAGATCGAAGAAGCCGGCATCGTCATCCGTCTCGCCGAGCGGGCGGATGAGCGGCAGAATGGCCGAGCGGCCGCCGAGCAGGTCGACGAATTCGGAACGCAGCACGCGGGCAGCGCGCCGGGTCGGGACATAGATCGTCACCCTGGACAGCGAGAGCGGATCCTCGGGATCGTAGCGAAAGCTGGAGAGCAGACGGCCGTCGCAGAGCGCTGCCGCCACGGTGCGCAGGAAGGGCACCGCGGGGGCAATGGTGAGGATGCGCTTCTGCCGCCGGCTCTGCATGATCAGGCCCGCGCCGGTCGCGCCGCGAGGAAGGCTTCCGCCTCCGCAAGGCCCTCAGGCGAGCCGACCGTGATCCAGTGGCCTTTCAGGCCGGTGCCGAACAGGCGCTGGCGGGCAATCGCCTTGTCGAAATAGAGGTTGAGGTTGAAGGCCGTTTCCGGTGCGTCATCCATGAAGGCGCTGTCCATCACGAAGGCGCCGGCATAGACCACCGGATGCGCATCGCCGTCCCGGTAGCGCGTCAGCCGGCCGTCGGTGCCCATGTCGAAGTCGCGCTTGCCGTCATGGCCGATGGCGCGGTCGAGATCCGTGCACAGCATGGCCATGTCCATGCGGGCAGGATCGTAGAAGGAGATCAGGCGGCTGAGGTTGGATGCCTCGCCGGCCGGCTCGTCCACCCAGAACAGATCGGCGTTCATCACGAGAACCGGGCCGGGCGGCAGAAGCTTCAGCCCCCTGGCCAGCCCGCCGCCATTGTTCATCAGCTGTTCGCGCTCGTCGGAAATGTGGATCCGGAAATCCGGCCGCGCGTCCAGATAGGCTTCCATCTGGTCGGCATGGTGATGCAGGTTGATGGCAATGGTGCGGATGCCCGCTTCGGCCAGCAGGTCGAGGATATAGTCCAGCATCGGCCGCCCGCCGACCGGCACCAGCGGCTTCGGCATGTGGTCGGTGATGGGACGAAGGCGCGTGCCGAGCCCTGCGGCCAGCACCATGGCATTTTCGAGGGTCATCGGGTCGGGTCCTGAAGTCGCTCGTGTCTAGACGCTGAAATCGATTCCCGCTTCTGCCATCCATTGGCTGAGCTGCGCAAGCACCGGATGACGCAGCGTCTGATCGAGATAGCCGAGCGTGCGCGGCATGTGCTGGAGATAACCCGGCTTGCCGTCGCGCTGTTTCAGCCGCACCCAGAGACCGGCCAGCTTGCAGTTGCGCTGTGCGGCCATGATGGCGAAGGCTGTGCCGAAGCTTTCGGCATCGAAGGCGCCTTGCGCGCGGCGCAAGGCCTCGTAGCGTGCGTAAAGCTCTGCCGCCAGGGCGGGCGCAATGGTGACCCGTGCATCCTGCAGCAGCGAGGCGAGGTCATAGGCGGTCGGGCCGATCATCGCATCCTGGAAATCGATGAGGCCGATGCGCTGGAAGCCCTGCTGTTGTGCCCGCCAGATGAGGTTGGGAGAATGGTAGTCGCGCAGCAGGAGGTGCCGCTCGGCACCGGCCAGTTGCGCGATCAACCCGTCCCAGATGTCCAGATAGGCCTGTCTTTCCGCCTCCGTCACCGGATCACCGCCGCGCTTCCACGGCAGGTACCAGTCGATCAGCAGGCGGGTTTCGATCTTCATCGCCACCGGATCGAAATCCGGAACATGGTGCATGTGGTGTGGCCCGGCTGCCAGTTCGCGCACCGGCGCACTGCCATGCAGATGCGCCAGGCAGTCGAGGCTTTCACGATAGCGTTCGGCAATCGGGGCGCCCGCCTCGTCCACCACCCCGTCCGATCCCAGGTGCTCGATCAGCAGGATGCCCTGCGCATAATCGACCGCCAGGATTTTCGGCGCCGCAAGCCCGAGGCTGCGCAAGTGATCGGCGATCGCCACGAAGGGATGCGCGGTTTCGGCCAGATGCGCGACCTTCGGATAAGGCTTGCCGTCCAGCACCGGCGGGCCGTCCGGCCGCAGCGGCCAGTCCATCAGCACGAAGGTCTCACCCGTCTCGCTGACGACCGTCTCATAGGCGCGCAGCGAGGCATCGCCGGTCAGGAAGCGGCGGCAAGCGCCGGCCAGACCATGCGCCTCCAGGAAGGCGCGAATATCGAGCACGCGGCGAATCCGGGCAAGGACCGGCTGCGGCCCGACAATGTCCGCCCGCCTTCCGTCGCCGTCATGGGTGAGGCTGAGGCGAATGCGGTCGGCCGGCAGTTCGGCCTCGGCCATTTCCGGCCATTCCACCAGGCAGATGCCGTCCCGCAGTGCTTCGTCAAACCCGAGTTCATCGAGTTCGGAGCCGTCCGCCAGCCGATAGAGATCGAAATGGGCGACGGGCACGCGCAGGTCGTAGCTCTGCACCAGCGTGAAGGTGGGGCTTGGCACTTCAAGCTCCGGATCGTCCGCCAACGCCCGCAGGAAGGCACGTGCCAGCGTCGATTTGCCGGCACCGAGATCGCCCGACAGCGCCAGGCAATCGCCGGCCTTCAACGCCAGAACCAGATCCTCGCCGAAGCGGATCGTCTCCGCCTCGCTGGACAAAGTGAGCGTGAGGGAGGCTTCGGCCATCATTCGGCGGCAACGGACCGGATGTTCATCGCGCTCGGGATGCGGCAGGTCACGGTGGTGCCTTCGCCCATCCGGCTGTCGATCCGCACCTCGCCGTGATGCAGGTTGACGAAGCTTTCAACGATGGAAAGGCCGAGACCGGCGCCGCTCTTCCTGCCACCCTTGCCGCTGGAGAAGCGGCCGAACACCGTCTTCAGCATATCCTCGCTCATGCCAGGGCCGCGATCTGCCACGGAGAAGAAGAAATCCGTTCCCTCGCGCCAGCCGCGCAGCGTCACGGTGCCGCCTTCCGGCGAGAAATTCGCCGCATTGGTGATCAGCTTGATGAGGATCTGCTTCAGCCGCTGCTGGTCCGCCACGATGGTGCCGAGGTTCTTCGGCGCCAGGATTTCCAGCGTCACGGCGTTTTCGTAAAGCCGGTCGGCAATCTGCATGGCGACATCGTCCAGCAGGTCGTCGACATCCACCTCGGAATAATTCAGCTCCATGATGCCGGCATCGACGGTCGCCAGATCGAGAATGTCGTTGACGATGGTCAAGAGCAGTGCGGAGGAGGCGGAGATGTGGTCCACATACTCCGCCTGTCGCTCGTTGAGCGGGCCGATGCCCGGCGTCTTCAGGAGATCGGTGAAGCCGATGATGTTGGTCAGCGGTGAACGCAGTTCGTAGGAGACGTGCTGGACGAAATCGTTCTTCAGCTCGTCGGCCTTGCGCAGAGCCTCGTTCTTTTCCTTCAGTGCCCGCTCGGCACGCGCGCTGTCGGTCATGTTGACGAAGGTCAGCATGGTCTGGGCGTTCGGCAGCGGGATCACCGCATAGTCGAGCACGATGCCGGAAAAGAGCTCGAACGTGCCTTGCAGCGACGGGCGCTCGTCATCGAAATTGGTCAGCATCTGCCCGAACAGGCGCCAGCCGTCCGGCCGGTCATATTCCATGGCGCAGGCCGCCTCTACGGCGCGGATATGCGTTCCCGGCGCGGTCTGCTCCTCGGTGAGGCCCCAGAGCGCCCGGAAGGCCGGGTTGGACAGGCGGATACGCCCGTCCGGTCCGAAGACGGCAACGCCTTCCGCCAGATGGTCGATGGTTTCGCCCTGCACCTTGACCAGCGTGTTGTAGCGGGTTTCGAGATCCACCTGCTCGGTAAGGTTCTCGAACACCCATGTGACGCCGCCCTGCGGATGGGCTGTGGCGATCACCTGCAGGGTCTGGCCGTTCGGCAGGTGCCAGCGATTGGTCTGCGTGTCGAGCGAACGGTAGACCGAAAGGACGCTTTCCTTCCAGTTGCGCCAGTTCAGCTGCTCCGGCAGCTTGTTCTGGCTGCGCAGGCGGTCCAGCAGTTCGTTGTGGTCGGGCCGGCTTTCCAGGAAGCCGAGATCGAGATCCCAGAGCCGTGCGAAGGCCTGATTGTAGAACTGCAGGCGCTGGTCGCGGTCGAAGATCGCAACCGGCGTTGCCAGGTGATCCAGCGTTTCGGCATGGCTCTTCAGCGTGCGGCTGAGTTCGGCGCGCACGGCCTCCGCCTCGGAAACGTCGATCGCCATGCCGGCGGAACCCGCCTTGCCGACCACGTCCACCACGTCGAAGACGGTGCGGTTGCCGCGCACCACGGTGGAGACCCGGTCATGGAAGGGAGAATGCGCCGCGGCGGTGGCGCGGATCTTTTCGCGCGCGATGGTGCCGAGGAATTCCCGGCTTTCCTGCACGGCCTGTGCCGGGCTTGTCGCCTCCACGGCATCGCCATAAGCCTGGTTGACCCAGACCAGATTACCCTCGGCATCGCGATGCCAGACCGGCTGCTCGAGCGAATCGAGCAGCGTCTGGAACAGGTTGATCGACGAGACCAGCCGTTCGCGTTCGATCTTCAGCTCGGCCAGTTCGGCGCGCAGGTTGTTCAGCGCCACGAAGCGCACGAAAGCCTTGCCGCCCGAGACGCGGCCCTGCACGTCGAGAATCTCGTCGCGGTTCGTCTCCACCGCCATTTCGAAGCTGCGGGCCTTGCCGCGCAGCGCCTCGATGGCCCGCTCAAGCTCTGCCGCCGAATGGGGGCGCAGCCAGCGACCGAAGGCGAGGAAATCGCGATCTTCCTGCGGCGCGCCGGATTCCGCCGGCAGCTGACCAAGGAATTCCGGCCGCGAGGGCCCGGCTTCCCAGATGACGATGCGCCGGTTCTTGTCGGCGATCAGCGCCTCGTAGTTGGAGATGCGCTGCTGCGCCTCGGACAGCGCCATGCGCATGTCCTCGCTCTCCGTCTCCAGATGGCCGCGCTGGCGCACCAGCCAGATCGTCGACAGCAGGGCCGCCGCGATGGCACCCACCGCGAAGGACGAGAAGATCACCTCGGAGGAGGTGAACAGCCGTCCGGTGCTGACCGCCTGCTGCTGGGCCATCGCCGTGCCGGCAAGGCCGGACAGCGCGGTTCCCGCAAGACCGGAGGCCAGTCGCCGGCACAACCGCGCCAGAGGCCGCCGGCCGGATTTCCGACTGGGCATCACCACCAAAGATTGTGTCGATGCCGGTGCCTCGTCGCAACCGCCACCCATGAACGGCTTCCCGCGAGAAGCCCGTTTCTTTTCCGCCATTCCGGTCTGTCTCCGTCCGATTTGCCGCTTTGTCGACAAGACATCCCAGTCCGCGCAACGCCGCACCGATGCGCGAATCAAGTGCTAAAACAATATCTGCTTCGCCAAATTGCGGCAAAGGGGGCGGACAAAAAAAGAGGTCGCGGGAAAGTCAAGCCCGCGACCTCTACATCTTGTGGACAGATTCGGTAAAATCAGTACCTGTAGTGCTCGGCCTTGAACGGACCCTGCTGCGAGACGCCAATATAGGCGGCTTGCTCTTCCGTGAGCTGGGTAAGCTTCACGCCGAGCTTGGCAAGGTGCAGACGGGCGACCTTCTCGTCCAGATGCTTCGGCAGCACATACACGCCGGGCTTGTACTCGCCGGTCTTGGTGAATAGCTCGATCTGGCCGAGAACCTGGTTGGTGAAGGAGGCCGACATCACGAAGGAGGGGTGGCCGGTGGCATTGCCGAGGTTCAGCAGGCGGCCTTCCGAGAGCAGGATCATCCGGTTGCCCTTCGGGAAGGTGATCATGTCCACCTGCGGCTTGATGTTCGTCCACTTCAGGTTCTTGAGGGCCGCGACCTGAATCTCGTTGTCGAAGTGACCGATATTGCCGACGATCGCCATGTCCTTCATCTCGCGCATGTGCTCGATGCGGATGACGTCGCGGTTGCCGGTGGTGGTGATGAAGATGTCGGCGGAGGAGACGACATCTTCGAGCTGCACCACTTCATAGCCGTCCATGGCGGCCTGCAGGGCGCAGATCGGATCGACTTCCGTCACCTTCACGCGGGCGCCGGCGCCCGTCAGCGAAGCGGCGGAGCCCTTGCCCACGTCGCCATAACCGCAGACCACGGCCACCTTGCCGGCCATCATCACGTCGGTGGCGCGGCGAATGCCGTCGACCAGCGATTCCTTGCAGCCATACTTGTTGTCGAACTTCGACTTGGTGACGCTGTCGTTGACGTTGATGGCGGGGAAGGGCAGGAGGCCCCGCTTGGCAAGATCATAGAGGCGGTGAACGCCCGTGGTGGTTTCTTCCGTGACACCCTTGATCGCATCGCGCTGCTTGGTGAACCAGCCCGGCGATGCCTTGAGGCGCTTCTTGATCTGGGCGAACAGGATCTCTTCCTCTTCCGAACCCGGATTGGAGAGCACGTCCTCGCCGGCCTCGGCGCGGGCGCCGAGCAGGATATACATGGTGGCATCGCCGCCGTCGTCGAGGATCATGTTGGACAGGCCGCCATCGGTCCACTGGAAGATGCGGTCGGTATAGTCCCAGTATTCGGTCAGCGATTCACCCTTCACGGCAAAGACCGGGATGCCGGCGGCCGCGATGGCGGCGGCCGCATGGTCCTGCGTGGAGAAGATGTTGCAGGAGGCCCAGCGGACGTCGGCGCCCAGAACCTTGAGGGTTTCGATCAGTACGGCCGTCTGGATCGTCATGTGCAGCGAGCCGGAAATGCGCGCGCCCTTGAGCGGCTTGGTCTCGCCGAATTCGGCGCGGCAGGCCATAAGGCCCGGCATTTCGGTTTCGGCAATGTCGAGTTCCTTGCGGCCGAAATCGGCAAGCGCGATGTCCGCGACGATGTAATCGTTCTCAACTGTCATGGTGGCTCTCCAGCTCCGCAGGGGGCTACCGTTGATCGGCAAGCCGCGTGGAATCCTGCCCCTGCCACCAGGCAAGGGCGCTGCCTGCGTTTAGCAGGCTTCCCGGAAACTAGCAATAAGGATATAAAGAAGTCTTTATATGATCGTTACATCTCTTCGCCAAACCGGTCGGCGATGAGGCGCGTCAGCGCCTCCAGGGCGGCTTCGGCCTCCACGCCGCTGGCGCTGACCTCGATGGTGCAGCCGGGGCTGGCCGCCAGCATCATCAGACCCATGATGGAGGTGCCGCCCACCGTCATGCCGTCCTTGGAGACATTGATTTCGGCATTGAAGCCGGAAACGGTCTGGACGAACTTTGCAGAGGCGCGCGCATGCAGGCCGCGCTTGTTGATGATCAGCAGTTCACGGGTAAGGGATGACGACATCGAGCCTGTTCACTTGCCGCTGAGGACGCGGCTGGCAACGTTGATATATTTGCGGCCGGCATCCGCCGCCTCCGCAAGTGCCTTCTGCATGTCGTTCTCGCCGCGCACGCCGGCCAGTTTGATCAGCATCGGCAGGTTGACACCGGCAATCACCTCGATGCGGCCGCTGTTCATCACGGAGATCGAGAGGTTCGAAGGGGTGCCGCCGAACATGTCGGTCAGGATGACGACGCCATGGCCGCTGTCGGCACGCTCCACGGCGGTGACGATGTCCTGCCGCCGCTGGTCCATGTCATCGTCGGGACCGATGCAGACGGTCTCGATACATTTCTGGGGTCCGACGACATGCTCCAGCGCATGACGAAATTCCTCAGCCAGCTTGCCATGGGTGACAAGCACCAGTCCGATCATATTGAATTCACCCCCCAGTACAAGGATACGCTCGACCTCGTTTCGCACTGCAACAGGTCAGACGGCGGTGGGAAGCCATCTTGTCCATGTAAAGTCGAAGTGCAAGTTAAAAATCGCCGGCTGAACGTCATGTGAAGGGTCGTTCACCCTGAAAATCGGGTCGCAAAGCCGCGATGGCGGCAAGCGGCTCCGTTGTGCTGCGCAAGAGACGCAGGAGCGGAAGTGCCATGGCCTCGCCCAGGGCGAGCATCTCGTCTTCCGGCGGCAGCCGTTCGGCTTCGTTGCCCGCCAGCGGACGGATGGCGAGGTCCAGGCTTGCCTTGGCAATGCTTGCCACCTCAGCGATGCCACTGCCGCGGATCTCGATCAGTCCGGCGATGGAGGCCGGGCGCTCGGCGATCAGCCGGTTGCCGGCCCTGCGGATGAAGACCTGATCGTCCGCCACCAGCGCGGCGAAGGCGCCGGCGCGGCGGGCAGCGGCAAGGCAGGCCAGTGCCAGCATCGACTTGCCACAGCCGGAGGGGCCGACAAACAGCAGGCCCCGGGTGCCGACCGCGATGGCCGTGGCATGGATATTGGTCACGCCCGCTGTCACGTACCGCTCCCGGCCGGCAGCGTGAGCGTGAAGCGCGCGCCGCTGATCGTGCCGCCGCTCTTCAGGTTCTCCGCCTTCAACGTGCCGCCATGGGCCTCGGCGATCTGCCGGCTGATCGACAGGCCGAGGCCGGAATTCTGGCCAAAGCTCTCGCCTTCGGGGCGGTCGGTGTAGAAGCGCTCGAAGATGCGGTCGATGTCTTCGGCGCGGATGCCCGGCCCGTTGTCATCCACCTGGATCACGCAGTTCTCCCGCTGGCGGCTCAGTTTCACGGTAATGCGGCCATCCTTGTCCGGCACGAAGGAGCGGGCATTCTCGATCAGGTTCGTGATGATCTGGCCGAGGCGCAGATCGTGGCCCTGCACGAGATAGCTCGCCTTGGCGCCGGGCTTGTGCTCGACGGCCAGTTCGATGTTGACCGGCTTGCGGCCGGTGCGGATCTGGCGGGAAATATCGACCAGATTGCCGAGCAGGACTTCGAGATCGACCGGTGCCGCATCCGAGCGGGCAAGTTCGGCGTCGAGGCGGGAGGCATCGGAAATGTCGCTGATCAGACGGTCGAGGCGGCGTACATCGTGCAGGATGATGTTGGTCAGCCGCTGCTTGGACTCCTCCGTCTTGGCGAGCGGCAGGGTTTCGACGGCGCTGCGCAGCGAGGTCAGCGGGTTCTTCAACTCGTGGCTCACATCGGCCGCAAAGCTCTCGATCGCGTCGATCCGGTCGTAGAGCGCATTGGTCATGTCGCGCAGGGCGATGGAAAGATTGCCGATCTCGTCCTGGCGGGCGGAGAAGTCGGGTATCTCCTCGCGCTGCTTCACCCCGCGCCGCACCCGGATCGCGGCGGCCGACAGGCGGCGCAGCGGATTGGCGATGGTGGACGACAAAAGCAGCGACAGCAGGATGTTGACGAGCGTCGCGACACCGAAGACCCGCATGATGGCGAGCCGCTCGGCATGCACGATATTGTCGATATCGCCTGCCTGGGTGGACAGCAGCAGCACGCCGAGCACGGCGCGGAAGCGCTGCACCGGCACCGCGACCGAAACGATCAGTTCGCCCTTGTCGGTGACGCGCACGACTGCGCCACGCACGCCGGTCAGCGCATTCATCACTTCCGGATAGATGGAGCCGTCGCCGCCCGGCGCCTCCTTGTAGGCCGGCAGATTCCCGGGCTGCAGCAGGCGGTTGAAGATGCCGGCGAACCATTCGCTCCAGGTGGCGGTCTCGTTCTCCACCGGCGGCAGGTCGTAGCGCAGCACCTGGCCGCGCGAATAGAGATGGCGCGAATCAAGCAGCAGGTTGGCGTCCGCATCGAACAGGCGGGCGCGGGTGCGCGTCGGCGAGATCAGCCGGCGCAGCACCGGCGCGACGCGCTCCGGATCGATCGGAAAGTCGAGATCCTCGTCATTCGGTACCGGGGTAATGCTCTGGCCCGCCTGCAGTTCCAGCAGTTTCTGCGGGTCGATGGTGATCGAATTGGTATCGACGGAGGCGGAGGCGGAAATGGCGCCGGCAATGATCTCGCCCTGCGTCAGCAGGCTCTCGACGCGCGCATCGATCAGCCCCTCGCGGAACTGGTTGAGATAGAGAATGCCGCCGACCAGCACCACGGTCGCCGCAATGTTGAAGAACAGGATGCGGCGGGTGAGGCTGGAAAAAACCGCATTGCCGAAGATGCGGCGCATCAGGGTGAAGGGATGCGACCACAGCCGGCGGGCCGGGCGAAGCGACTGACCTTCGTCCGGACCCGGATTTTCAGACTCGAATGCGTGATCGGCCACGCCTTTCCCTTTCACGGCGACCGCCGGCCGTCTCGGCGGTCAATGTGCGGCGAAGCGGTACTGCTTGTTCACGTGGTGCGTCTCAGGCCGCTTCGCGGAACCTGTAGCCTACGCCGTAGAGCGTTTCGATCATATCGAAATCGCCGTCAACCATTTTGAACTTCTTGCGAAGACGCTTGATATGGCTGTCGATGGTGCGGTCGTCGACATAGACCTGCTCGTCATAGGCGGCGTCCATCAGCGCATCGCGGCTCTTCACCACGCCCGGGCGCTGGGCAAGCGAATGCAGGATGAGGAATTCGGTCACCGTCAGCGTCACCGGCTCGCCCTTCCAGGTGCAGGTATGACGCTCCTGGTCCATGGTCAGCTGGCCGCGCTCCAGCGTGCGGGCCTGCTGGTCGGCCGCAGCCTTCACGGCGCCCGGCGTGCCCGGCGCATCGCTCTTCATCGACCGGCGCAGGATGGCCTTGACCCGCTCCACCAGCAGGCGCTGCGAAAACGGCTTGGTGATGAAGTCGTCGGCGCCCATCTTGAGGCCGAACAGTTCGTCGATTTCCTCGTCCTTGGAGGTAAGGAAGATCACCGGCAGATCCGATTTCTGGCGCAGGCGCCGCAGCAGTTCCATGCCGTCCATGCGCGGCATCTTGATGTCGAAGATCGCAAGCTGCGGCGGGCGCGCCAGAAGTCCGTCCAGCGCAGAAGCGCCATCGGTATAGGTTTCGACACGATAGCCTTCCGCCTCGAGCGCAATGGAAACCGAGGTGAGAATATTGCGATCGTCGTCCACCAACGCGATTGTCTGCATTCTGTCTGTCTCCGCCATTCTGCACGCATCTCCTGGATTGTGGCCCAGCCGGACGGTATGTCCGGTTGCTGCGTTTCATGGGGATAAAGGTGGAACAAATTGTGGCAAAGATAAAGGGGGGCGGCGTTGTGTCGGTTTCCGGCCGGCATCGGGAAGGGCTGTTCAAACCGATTTAAACTGTCTGAAAACTTTTTAAATCGATTAATTATTTGATTTTATTGCGTTAATTGAAAAATCAGCTTGCGCTTTTTTAAACGCGTCGTTAGCCTCCGGCCAACATCAACGTCAGCTCAAAGGAAAGCGCGACATGGAGGAGTACGGAGTTCACAATCCGTCGAATGGCGTTTCGGCCCTCGGCCTTGTGGGTGCTTCCCGCATCAACTACAATCTGAACGAGAGCGAACTCTATGAAGCCGCGCTGCGCAACGGCGAGGCCGAGCTGACGGTGGATGGGGCTCTTCGGGCCGTTACCGGACAGCACACCGGCCGCTCGCCGAAGGACAAGTTCGTGGTGCGTGACGCCAGCACCGAGCCGCATATCTGGTGGGATAACAACAAGCCGATGTCGCCGGAGCATTTCGAGCTTCTGCGGCAGGACATGCTGGCCCATGCCGCCGGCAAGACGCTCTACGTGCAGGACCTGATCGGCGGTGCCGACCGCGATTACGCACTGCCGACCCGCGTCGTGACCGAACTTGCCTGGCACGCGCTCTTCATCCGCAACCTGCTGATTCGCCCGGACCGTTCGACGCTTGGCGCTTTCCAGCAGAAGCTTACTATCATCAACCTGCCGAGCTTCCGTGCTGATCCTGCCCGTCACGGCTGCCGCACGGAAACCGTGATCGCCTGCGACCTCGCCAACGGTCTGGTCCTGATCGGCGGCACCTCCTATGCCGGCGAGAACAAGAAGTCGGTCTTCACCGTTCTCAACTATCTTCTGCCGGAAAAGGGCGTCATGCCGATGCACTGCTCGGCCAATGTCGGCCCGGATGGTGATGCGGCGGTGTTCTTCGGCCTGTCGGGCACAGGCAAGACCACGCTGTCTGCCGATCCGAACCGCACGCTGATCGGCGACGACGAGCATGGCTGGGGCGAAAACGGCATCTTCAACTTCGAAGGCGGCTGCTATGCCAAGGCGATCCGCCTGTCGGCCGAGGCCGAGCCGGAGATCTATGCCGCGACGCGCCGCTTCGGCACCGTGCTCGAAAACGTGGTGATGGACGAAAACCGCGTCCCGAACTTCGATGACGCCTCGCTGACGGAAAACACCCGCAGCGCCTATCCGCTGCATTTCATCCCGAACGCTTCGGCAACCGGCCTTGCGCCGCACCCGAAGACGATCATCATGCTGACCGCCGATGCCTTCGGCGTGATGCCGCCGATTGCCAAGCTGACGCCGGAACAGGCCATGTACCACTTCCTCTCCGGTTACACCGCCAAGGTGGCCGGGACGGAAAAGGGTGTAACCGAGCCGGAAGCCACCTTCTCGACCTGCTTCGGGGCACCGTTCATGCCGCGCCATCCGACGGAATACGGCAACCTGCTGCGTGACCTGATCGCCCGCCACGGCGTCGATTGCTGGCTCGTCAACACCGGCTGGACCGGTGGTGCCTACGGGATCGGTTGCCGCATGCCGATCAAGGCGACACGCGCGCTTCTGACGGCCGCCCTGACGGGCGAGCTGAACAAGGCCGAGTTCCGCACCGACGCCAATTTCGGCTTCGCGGTGCCGGTCGCCGTGCCGGGTGTCGAGACCGCGATCCTTGATCCGCGCTCGACCTGGGCAGATGGCGCCGCCTACGACGCGCAGGCGACGAAGCTCGTCAACATGTTCATTTCGAACTTCACGAAGTTCGAGAACCATGTCGACAGCAAGGTGCGCGACGCCGCCCCCGGCGTGCTGGCCGCCGCCGAGTAACGACTCACGTGGAACATCGGGAGCCGCCGAGGTCTTTGGCCTCGGCGGTTTTCTTTTGTCCGCTCTTGTGAAATAGAGGGTTCATGGCCAGCGATCCCCTCGTCATCAGCAATCGAATTACCCTTGCCGGATGGGAACTGACGGAACAATTCGTGCTGGCCGGCGGACCGGGCGGGCAGAATGTCAACAAGGTCTCCACGGCCGTCCAGTTGTTCTTCAACCTGATGGGGTCGCCGGCGCTCTCGGATCGCATCAAGGAAAATGCCGCGAAACTCGCCGGTCGCCGTCTCACCAAGGAGGGCGTGCTGATCATCGAAGCGAACCGGTTCCGAAGCCAGGAGCGCAATCGCGAGGATGCCCGCGAACGGCTGAAGGAGCTGATTCTCGAAGCCGCCAAGCCGCCACCGCCGCCGCGACGCAAGACAAAGCCGACCAAGGGATCCATCGAACGACGGCTCAAGGAAAAGTCGGGCCGCTCGGATATCAAGAAGATGCGCGGCCGCCCGGACGGCGATTGAGGCTACCATGGCGCTCATGACAAACGGCATCGAATATCACGGCGAGGCGCTTGATCGCGCTGCCCAGCAACATCTCGTCGAGGTGATTCGCGCCTTGGTCGCCGAGGCGCCCCTCTACGTGCCGGTGATGCCGGGCACGGGGCAGCCGATGTCGGTGCGGATGACCAATTGCGGGCCGCTCGGCTGGGTCACGGACAAGGCGCATGGCTATCGTTACCAGGAAACCCATCCGGTGACGGGAAAGGCCTGGCCCGCCATGCCGGCGGAACTTCTCGCGCTCTGGGAGCGGTTTTCCGGCTACCACAAGCCGCCACAGGCCTGCCTCGTCAATTTCTATGCCGACGATGCCCGCATGGGTCTGCATCAGGATCGCGACGAGGAGGATCTTCAGGCGCCGGTGGTATCGATCTCGCTTGGCAATGCCTGCCTGTTCCGTGTCGGCGGGCTCACGCGCCGCGACAGGACGGCTTCGATGCGCTTGTCGAGCGGCGATGTGGTGGTGCTGGGCGGGGAGGGGAGGCTCGCCTTCCATGGCGTCGACCGGATCTATCCGGGCACATCGACACTGCTGAAAAACGGCGGGCGCATCAATCTCACGCTGCGTCGGGTCCATCGCTGACGATGCATGATGCATTGCCGGCGATTCATCGTATCGGATCCATCGCCTAAAGCTTGCGCAGCGCCACCGTCTCGATGAAATGATTGCTGCCCTTGCGCAGGATCAGGTCGGCGCGGGGGCGGGTCGGCAGGATGTTCTGCCTCAGATTCTTCAGGTTGATGTTCTCCCACAGGCCTTCTGCAATCGCGAGGGCCGCGGCCTCATCGATCGTCGCATAGCGGTGGAAGAAGGAGGTCGGATCGCGGAAAGCGGTCTGGCGCAGCCGCATGAAACGCTCCACATACCAATTGTGGATCTGCCGCTCCTCCGCATCGATATAGATGGAGAAGTCGAAGAAGTCCGACACCATGGGCACGATCGTGCCATCGGCGGGCAGGGTGCGCGACTGCAGCACGTTGATGCCCTCGAAGATCAGGATGTCCGGCCGGTCGATGATCGCGTATTCGTCCTGCAGCACGTCATAGGTCAGGTGCGAATAGCGGGGCGCGCGCACGTCCGGCTTGCCGGCCTTGATCGCCGAGAGAAAGCGCAGCAGTGCGCCGATGTCGTAGCTTTCCGGAAAGCCCTTGCGTTCCATCAGGTTTTCACGGCGCAGCACGGCATTGGGATAGAGAAAGCCGTCGGTCGTCACCAGATCGACCTTCGGGCTGGAGGGCCAGCGGGCCAGAAGCTCCTTCAGGATACGCGCCGTGGTGGACTTGCCGACCGCCACCGAGCCGGCAATGCCGATCACGAAGGGCGTCTTGGCCTGGTCGGACAGGCTGAGGAAGCGGTTGCGCTGCTGGAACAGCAGTTGCGAGGCCTCGACGTGCGCCGACAGCAGGCGCGACAACGACAGATAGATACGCCGCACCTCGTCCAGATCGATCGGGTCGTCCAGCGAGCGCAGGCGTTTCACCTCGTCCGCCGTCAGCGTCAGCGGCGTATCGGCGCGAAACTTCGCCCATTCCTCCGAGGTGAACAGGAAGAAGGGAGAGTAGTTGCCGGCGGGTGCGTGTTCTGGCGGGATGTCCGATTCGATGGTCTGGCTGGCGATCGTCATGAGGGCTGTCGGCTCGCCTTTTCCTGCAGGCCCGACTGGACCGTGCGACGTTGAAGCTCTTGCAGCACATCCTGCAACGGAACGCCGGCAATCTTCAATACGACCATCAGGTGATATAGCAGGTCGGCGGCTTCTGCCGTCAGGTTCTGCCGGTCGTCGCGCAGCGCCGCGATCACCGTCTCGACCGCCTCTTCGCCAAGCTTCTTCGCCGCCTTATCCTGGCCGGCCGCGACGAGTTTGGCGGTCCAGGATTGCGAGGGATCCGCCTTGGCGCGCTCGGCGACAATCGCTTCCAGATCGCTGAGGGAAAAACCGCTCATCATGTGTCTCCTCAGTCGAGCCGCATCGCAATGCCGTGCTCGGCCATGTAGCGTTTGGCCTCGCCGATGGAATAGGTGCCGAAATGGAAGATGGAGGCGGCGAGCACCGCCGTCGCATGGCCTTCCTTCACGCCGGCCACCAGATCGTCGAGAGTGCCGACACCACCGGAGGCGATGACGGGAACACGCACCGCATCGGCGATTGCCCGCGTCAGTTCGATATCGTAGCCGATCTTGGTGCCATCACGGTCCATGGAGGTCACCAGCAGTTCGCCGGCGCCCCGCTCCACCATGCGCACGGCAAATTCCACCGCGTCGATGCCCGTCGCATTGCGCCCGCCATGGGTATAGATCTCCCAGGCGCTGGCATTGTCCTGGCCCGGACCTTGCGTGCGCCGCCGTTTGGCGTCGATGGAGACGACGATGCACTGGTTGCCGAACTTGTCGGCGGCTTCCGCGACGAAATCCGGGTTGTTCACCGCCGCCGAATTGATCGACACCTTGTCGGCGCCGGCCAGAAGCAGCTTGCGGATGTCCGAGACGGCCCGCACACCGCCGCCAACCGTCAGCGGCATGAAACAATGTTCGGCCGTCTGCGCCACAACATCGAAAATGGTGTCGCGATTGTCGGAGGAGGCGGTGATGTCGAGAAAGCAGAGCTCGTCCGCGCCCGCCGCATCATAGGCTTTCGCCGCCTCGACCGGATCTCCCGCGTCGATCAGATCGACGAAGTTGACACCCTTGACGACACGGCCGTCCTTGACGTCCAGGCAGGGGATGACACGGGCTTTGAGGGTCATGCACGGCCTCCCTTGGCAGCGCGAATGAGAGAAAGCGCTGCCTCCGGGTCGATGCGACCGTCGTAGAGCGCACGGCCGGAGATGGCGCCTTCGAGCCTTGCCGCGTCCGGTTCCAGCATGCGGCGGATATCCTCAAGCGAGGCGAGGCCGCCAGACGCGATGACCGGGATGGAGACGGCGCCGGCGAGTTCGAGCGTGGAGGCCCAGTTGATGCCGGCGAGAATGCCGTCGCGGTCGATATCGGTATAGATGATCGCGGCCACACCGGCGCCCTCGAACTTCTTTGCGAGCTCGATCACGCCGAGTTCGGAGGCCTCCGCCCAGCCTTCCACCGCCACTTTGCCGCCCTTGGCGTCGATGCCGACGGCAATCTGGCCGGGGAATTTCTGGCAGGCCTCGATGACCAGCGCCGGGTTGCGCACGGCAACCGTGCCGAGGATGACACGGGCAAGCCCGCGCGAAAGCCAGGCTTCGATATGATCGAGCGTTCGGATGCCGCCGCCGAGCTGGACGGGATTGGTCGTCGCCTTCAGGATGGCGTCCACCGCAAAGCCGTTGCGGCTTTCGCCGGCAAAGGCGCCGTCCAGATCCACCACATGCAGCCACTCGAAACCCTGGTCCTCAAAGGCTTTTGCCTGGGCGGCAGGGTCCGGATTATAGACCGTCGCCTGGTCCATGTCGCCGAGCTTCAGGCGCACGCACTGGCCGTCCTTGAGGTCAATCGCGGGAAAAAGGATCATGTCAGGGCTTCCAGCGCAGGAAATTGGAAATCAGGGCAAGGCCGAGCGTCTGGCTCTTTTCCGGGTGAAACTGGGCACCGGCGGTATTTCCGTGCGCGACGAAGGCGGTGACCGCGCCGCCGTATTCGGTGGTTGCCACGACATCATCCGGGTTTTCGGCGGCCAGATGATAGGAATGGACGAAATAGGCGTGCAGGCCGTCGGGACCGGTCGGGATGCCGTCGAAGAGCGCATGCGGCCGGTTCAGCGTCAGCGTGTTCCAGCCGATCTGCGGAATCTTGAGGTTCGGGTCGGAGGGCGTCATCTCGACGACGTCGCCCTTGATCCAGCCGAAGCCTTGGGTCACGTCCTTTTCCAGCCCACGGGAGGCCATCAGCTGCATGCCGACACAGATGCCGAGGAAGGGCCGGCCCTTGGTCTGGACAGCGTCCAAAAGTGCCTCTTCCATGCCGGGAACAGTGGAAAGGCCGCGCCGGCAATCGGCATAGGCGCCGACGCCCGGCAGGACGATGCGGTCGGCCTTGGCCACCATATCGGGATCGTCGGTCAGGATGATCTCGGCCTCAAGGGAAGCCTCGCGGGCTGCACGCTCGAAGGCTTTTGTCGCGGAACGGAGATTGCCCGATCCGTAGTCGATGATTGCAACGCGCATCAGCGTCCTCCACCAATGTCAAAAAGCCCAAGCGCCGGACCATGTCGAGAGGTCGTCTGGGCGGGCGGGGAGAGGTTTTTCCAGTCGGTCACCGGAACGGCAGGCTTGGGTGTTTCGGTCGGAAGGTTCGAGAAATACATCATTTCGGCGGTCGAAAGATCCGGTGCCGCGACCACATCGACCATGGTCCAGCCCTTGGCCATGAGATTGCGCATCACGATCTGCCGTCCCTCCAGGCCGATCAGAAGCCCGAGTGCCAGTTCCGAAAACGTGCCGGCCCAGAAGAAGCCCGACTGGTCGGTGAGCCAGGCCGCTGCCAGTTGCGCCGCCAGAACGGCAAGTCCGATCAGCCAGCAGCGATGGAACAGCAACCAGAGCCCTGGAAACACGAAACCGAGCCAAGCGAATCTGTCCGCCACGAAACATGTCGAGGCATGATCGCGATCCGGCCCACCCGGGGGTGTCAGAACGACAAAGCTGGTCAAGGCTCCTCCTGACGGCGTCAGACCAGCGTGCCCTTGGTGGAGGGAACGCGGCCCGCCTGGCGCGGATCGATCTCGGTGGCCGTTCTCAGCACGCGGGCAACCGCCTTGAAACAGGTTTCCGCGATGTGGTGATTGTTGGCGCCGTAATGGTTCATCACATGCAGCGTGATGCCGGCATTCTGCGCGAGTGCCTGGAAAAATTCCCGCACCAGTTCCGTATCGAAGGTGCCGATCTTCGGCGCGCTGAAGGTGACGTTCCAGACGAGGAAGGGCCGGCCGGACAGATCCACGGCGGCCTTCGTCATCGTCTCGTCCATGGCCAGATCGAGCGAGGCGTAGCGGGTAATGCCGCGACGGTCGCCCAGCGCCTTGGAAATCGCCTGACCGATCGCAATCCCGGTATCTTCCACCGAGTGATGGTCGTCAATATGCAGGTCGCCCTTGCAGTCGATCTCCATGTCGATGAGCGAATGTCGCGACAGCTGCTCCAGCATATGGTCGAAAAAACCGATGCCCGTCTCGATCTTCGAGGCTCCGGTTCCGTCCAGATTGACGGTGACGGAAATCGAAGTCTCGTTCGTCTTGCGCGAAACGGAAGCGCGGCGCTCGCTCATCTTGTCCACCGGATGCTGAAGCCTTGATATGATCTGCGCTGCTTATCAGCCACGCCGCTGCGGTGCAAACGATTCCGCGCGATCAACCGGTTGCCGGCAAAGGAAGACGAGGATTTGCAATCGTCAAAGCACCACTTACATGTGCCCCAACAGCCGGAATGGACCGGCACGAAAGAGGCCCCGCATATGGGCCGACAGGTGTGAGTATGACGACAATCATTACCGTACGGAAAGGCGGAAAGGTCATCATGGCCGGTGACGGTCAGGTGAGCCTTGGCCAGACCGTGATGAAGGGCAATGCGCGCAAGGTGCGCCGGATCGGCAAGGGCGAGGTGATCGCCGGTTTTGCCGGGGCGACCGCGGATGCCTTCACCCTTCTCGATCGACTGGAAAAGAAGCTGGAACAGTATCCCGGCCAGCTGATGCGCGCCGCCGTCGAGCTTGCCAAGGACTGGCGGACCGACAAGTATCTGCGCAATCTGGAAGCCATGATGCTGGTGGCCGACAAGACCGTGACGCTCGCCGTCACCGGCAATGGCGATGTTCTGGAACCGGAACATGGCACGATCGCCATCGGTTCGGGTGGCAACTTCGCCTATGCGGCGGCGCGCGCCATGATGGATTCGGACAAGTCTGCCGAAGAGATCGCTCGTCGCGCGCTCGATATCGCGGCCGACATCTGCGTCTACACCAACCACAATCTCGTGGTCGAAACACTCGACGCCGAATAATCAATGTCCAAGCAACGGGTCCTGCCGCCGGGCTTGATGAGCCGGCCGCAAGGTGACGCCGAAGAGGTTTACACATGACGACTTTTTCCCCCCGCGAGATCGTCTCGGAACTGGACCGCTACATCATCGGCCAGCATGACGCCAAACGCGCCGTTGCGATCGCGCTTCGCAACCGCTGGCGCCGCCAGCAGCTGGATGAGAGCCTGCGCGACGAGGTGATGCCGAAGAACATCCTGATGATCGGCCCGACCGGTGTCGGCAAGACGGAGATTTCCCGCCGCCTCGCCAAGCTCGCCGGTGCGCCGTTCATCAAGGTGGAAGCCACCAAGTTCACCGAGGTCGGTTATGTCGGCCGCGACGTTGAACAGATCATCCGCGATCTGGTCGAGATCGGCATCGGCCTGGTGCGCGAGAAGAAGCGGGCCGAAGTGCAGGCCAAGGCGCATCAGAGCGCGGAAGAGCGCGTGCTGGATGCGCTGGTCGGCTCCACCGCCTCACCCGCCACCCGTGAAACCTTCCGCAAGAAGCTGCGCAATGGCGAACTGGACGACAAGGAAATCGAGGTCGAGGTGGCCGACAGCGGTTCCGGCATGCCCGGTTTCGAAATCCCCGGGATGCCCGGCGCCAATATCGGCGTGCTGAACCTCTCGGAAATGTTTGGCAAGGCCATGGGCGGCCGCACGAAGAAGATCCGCACCACCGTTGCCAAATCCTACGGAGAACTGATCCGCGACGAGTCTGACAAGCTGATCGACAACGAGGTCATCCAGCGCGAGGCGGTGCGCTCCGTCGAAAACGACGGCATCGTTTTCCTCGACGAAATCGACAAGATCGCCGCGCGTGACGGCGGCCTCGGTGCCGGCGTCTCCCGCGAGGGCGTGCAGCGCGATCTTCTGCCGCTGGTGGAGGGAACGACGGTGTCGACCAAATACGGGCCGGTGAAGACGGACCATATCCTCTTCATCGCGTCGGGCGCCTTCCACGTGGCAAAGCCGTCCGATCTTCTGCCGGAACTGCAGGGCCGCCTGCCGATCCGCGTTGAGCTGAAGCCTCTGTCGAAGGAGGATTTCCGCCGCATTCTGACGGAAACAGAGGCAAGTCTCATCCGTCAGTACAGGGCGCTGATGGAGACCGAGCAACTGGCGCTGGACTTCACGGAGGATGCGATCGATGCGCTCGCCGATGTCGCCGTGCATCTCAACTCCTCGGTCGAGAATATCGGCGCGCGGCGTCTGCAGACGGTGATGGAACGGGTGCTGGACGAGATCTCGTTCAACGCGCCGGATCGTTCCGGTACCGCGGTTCTGATCGATGCGGCTTACGTGCGCGAGCATGTGGGCGACATCGCCGCCGATACGGACCTCTCCCGCTACATCCTGTGACGGGAGCAGGAGTGGAGGCGGCGTGGCAAGCGGGCAACGGCGCCCGATCCTCTCCCGACCATGACGGGAAATTGAAAGGCGCGGGCTCGACTCCGCGCCTTGTTTTTCAGTAAGGCAGCACGCAACATGAGCAAGATGCAATGTGCGTGCGTGATTCGTCGGCGCTTGCTGGGTCAGGATGGCCAGCTCATCGATATCCTGGGATGCTCAATCTTGCGACGGTTCCTGCTCGCCCTGTTGTTGATGTTTGCCTGGAGCGCCCCCCACGCGCTGGCGGGCGGTCTGATCGTCGTGCCGCCGGGCAACCGCAACGTCGAGCAGCCGAAGGTGCCCGGTGCCTCGATCCGCCGCACGAAGGCGGGCCGCACCACCTTCGACGACAAATACGACAAGATCATCGAGCTTTTGTCCGACAGTCCCGCGCTGATCGGCAAGATCAAGCAGACGGCCCGGCAATACGATATCGACCCGATCCACATCATCGGCGCCATCGTCGGCGAACATACCTATAACGTGGATGCCTATGATCGCCTGCAATCCTATTACGTGAAGGCGGCGGCCTATGCGGGCGACAGTTTCCGCTTCGGCTACAAGGACGAAACGATCAGCGCCTTCGTCGCCCGCCCGCAATTTTCCGCCTGCAGCGAGTACGAGGATTCCTATCGCCTGTGGAGCTGCCGCGAGGCGGTGTGGGAGCGGGTGTTCCGCGGCAAGACGGTTGATGGCGTCAGCTATCCCGACAACCGGTTCAGCGCGGTCTTCTTCCAGCCCTTCTTTGCGGGCCAGACCTTCGGGCTCGGCCAGATCAACCCGCTGACCGCGCTGATGCAGTCGGATCTCGTGGCACGCCGCTCCGGCTATCCGAAGCTGGATGCCTCCGATGCCCGCGGCGTCTATGCCGCGATCATGGATCCTGACAAGTCGCTCGCCTATGTGGCGGCGACGATCCGCCGTGCGATCGACGATTATGCGCAGATCGCCGACATGGACATTTCCGGCAATCCCGGCATCACCGCCACACTCTACAATGTCGGCAATTCCGCCCAGCGCGCCGCCGCGCTTGCCGCCCGCAACAGGTCCGGCGGTCTCAGCTGGCCGGAGGAAAATTATTACGGCTGGCTCGTCAACGACAAGCTCGCGCAATTGAAATCCCTGCTCTGAGGCATGATATTCGGGTCTCCTCATCACAGGAGAGCGGATCATGGATAGCCGTCCGGAACCTTTCGAGCCGCCCGCGCCCATTCCGCGCACGGTACCGCCGGGTCGGCTGGAGATCATCCGCACGGTGTTCCGCAACCCGCTGGAACTGTGGGGCGAGCCCTCCTACACGCTGCCCTGGATCGAGACGCAGTTCTTCTCCGAACGTACGCTGATCGTCAACGAGCCGGGCCTCATCCGCCATGTGCTGGTGGACAATGCCGCCAATTACCAGATGTCGGAGATCCGCCAGCTCATCCTGCGGCCGATCCTGCGCGACGGTCTGCTGACGGCGGAGGGGCCGGTGTGGAAGCGCTCGCGCAAGGCGATGGCTCCGGTCTTCACGCCGCGCCATGCCCGCGGCTTTGCCGGCAAGATGCTGGCGCAGGCCGAACGCTATGCGCAGAAATATGCCGAGATCGGCCCTGAGGGACGCGTCGAGGACATTGCGGTCGACATGACCGAGCTTGCCTTCGCCATTCTCTCCGAAACGCTGTTTTCCGGCGACATCGTCACCGAAAGCGACAAGTTTTCCGACGACGTTGACAATCTCCTGCATCGCATGGGGCGTGTCGATCCGATGGACCTGCTTCGCGCGCCGCCCTGGGTGCCGCGGCTGACCCGCATCGGCGGAGCAAAGGTGCTGGGGAAGTTCCGCGAGATCGTGCGGCGCACCATGGAAAAGCGCAGGGCCATGATGCGTGCCGACCGGGCGACGACGCCCGACGATTTCCTCACCCTGCTTCTGGAACTCGACGGCCCCGACGGGCTGACGCTGGACGAGATCGAGGACAATATCCTGACCTTCATCGGCGCGGGCCACGAGACCACCGCCCGGGCGCTCGCTTGGACGCTCTACTGTGTCTCCCATTCGCCGCATGTGCGCCAGGCGATGGAGGAGGAGATCGACCGGGTGCTGGCAACCGGTGCCGAGCCCGTCGACTGGCTGGACCTGATGCCTTATGTGCGGGCCGCCTTCGAGGAGGGGATGCGGCTCTATCCGCCGGCGCCTTCCATCAACCGCGCCGCGATCCGGGATGACAGCTGGACGGCACCGGACGGCAGGGTGGTGACGATCCGTGCCGGCACGACGATCCTCGTGATGCCCTGGACGCTGCACCGCCACGCCCTCTACTGGGACAGGCCGCGCGCCTTCATGCCGGAGCGCTTCCTGCCGGACCATCGCGGCAGGATCCACCGCTTCCAGTATCTGCCCTTCGGGGCCGGCCCGCGTGTCTGCATCGGCGCTACCTTTGCCATGCAGGAGGCGGTCATCGCGCTGGCCGTGCTGATGTCGCGCTGTCGCTTCGAGGCGCTTCCGGGCGTGGAGCCGTGGCCGGTGCAGAAGCTGACCACCCAGCCGCGCGACGGGCTTTCGATGCGTGTCGTGCCGCGTCTGCCGGGCGCATGAGCAATCTGGCGCCGGTCGCCGTCCTCCACCCTTCGACGGGGCGAGGGACGAACTGCCCCATGCTGCGCCCGATGCATGGGGCGGATCTGCCCTGTTCTTGCGACAGGCGAACCGCCATCCCACCAAGGCTGCATTGACTAAGCCCTCCCGGCGCGCGAAGAACCAGAGACATCATGCAGAACAACGGAGGATCGGATGAGCCGCATCGAAAGACAGGGTCTGGCTGTAGACGAGGCGCTGCACGCCTTTCTGGTGAACGAGGCGCTGCCGGGTTCGGGCATCGAGGCCGATGCCTTCTTCGCCGCGCTGTCCGCCCTGGTCCATGATCTGGCGCCGAAGAACCGCGATCTCCTGGCACGGCGCGATGCGCTGCAGGAGCAGCTGGACGAGTGGTACCGCAAGAACGGCGCGCCCGGTGATGGCGTGGCCTACGAAGCCTTCCTGCGCCAGATCGGCTACCTGCTGCCGGAAGGCCCGGATTTCCAGGTGAGCACCGGAAATGTCGATCCGGAGATCGCCGAGATTGCCGGGCCGCAGCTCGTCGTGCCGGTGATGAATGCACGCTATGCCTTGAACGCCGCCAATGCCCGATGGGGCTCGCTCTATGATGCGCTCTACGGCACGGATGCGATTGCCGAGACCGATGGTGCCGAAAAGGGTGCCGGCTACAATCCGGTGCGTGGCGCGCGCGTCATCGCCTGGGTGCGCGGCTTCCTCGATCAGTCGGTGCCGCTGTCCGGTGCGGCATGGTCGGAGGTGACCGGGCTTGGGGTCGATGGTACAGCGCTCGTCGTCAAGGCGGGGGACAGGACGGCTGCGCTTGCCGATCCGGCCCAGTTTGCCGGCTATCGCGGTCCGGCCGACCAGCCGACCCATGTGCTTCTGGTGAAGAACCGCCTGCATGTGGAAATCCGCATCGATGCCTCCACCGCGATCGGCAGGGACGATCCGGCGCATATTTCCGATGTCTGGCTCGAATCGGCGATCACCACCATCATGGACTGCGAGGATTCGGTCGCAGCGGTGGATGCCGAAGACAAGGTCGTGGTCTATCGCAACTGGCTCGGACTGATGCAGGGCGACCTGACGGAAGAGGTCGAAAAGGGCGGCAGGACGTTTACCCGCGCGCTCAATGCGGATCGCACCTATACCGCCCCGGACGGCTCGACCCTCGTGGTGCCCGGCCGGTCGCTGATGCTGGTGCGCAATGTCGGCCACCTGATGACCAACCCGGCCATCCTCGATCGCGACGGGCGTGAGGTGCCGGAAGGGCTGATGGATGCCATGGTCACCGCGCTGATTGCGCTGCGCGACATCGGCCCGAACGGACGGCGACAGAATTCCCGCGCCGGCTCAATGTATGTGGTGAAGCCGAAGATGCACGGCCCCGACGAGGTGGCCTTTGCCTGCGAGATCTTCACCCGCGTCGAACAGGCGCTCGGCATGCCGGCCAACACGATCAAGATGGGCATCATGGACGAGGAGCGCCGCACGACGGTGAACCTTAAGGAATGCATCCGCCAGGCGCGCGAACGCGTCGTCTTCATCAATACCGGTTTCCTCGACCGCACCGGCGACGAGATCCATACCTCGATGGAAGCGGGCCCGATGATCCGCAAGGGCGACATGAAGCAGGCCGCCTGGATCGCCGCCTATGAAAACTGGAATGTCGATATCGGCCTCGCCTGCGGCCTGTCCGGCCGCGCCCAGATCGGCAAGGGCATGTGGGCCATGCCGGACCTGATGGCCGCCATGCTGGAGCAGAAGATCGCCCATCCGAAGGCCGGTGCCAACACGGCCTGGGTTCCCTCGCCGACGGCCGCGACGCTGCATGCCACCCATTATCACCGCGTCAACGTGGCGGAGGTGCAGGCCGGCCTGAAGTCGCGGGCCCGCGCCAGGCTCTCCGACATCCTCTCGGTGCCGGTCACCTCGCGGCCGAACTGGACGCCGGAGGAGGTGCAGCGCGAGCTGGACAACAATGCCCAGGGCATTCTCGGCTATGTCGTGCGCTGGATCGACCAGGGCGTTGGCTGTTCCAAGGTGCCGGACATCAACAATGTCGGCCTGATGGAGGATCGCGCGACGCTGCGCATTTCCGCGCAGCACATGGCCAACTGGCTGCATCACGGTCTCGTCACCGAAGCGCAGGTGGTGGAGACCATGCAGCGCATGGCCGCCGTGGTGGATCGGCAGAATGCCGGCGACCCGCTCTACCAGCCGATGGCCGGCCGCTTCGACGAATCGGTGGCGTTCCAGGCCGCGCTCGATCTGGTGCTGAAGGGCCGCGAGCAGCCGAACGGTTATACGGAGCCGGTGCTGCATCGGCGACGGATCGAGGCCAAGGCGAAGGCGAAGCTCGCCTGAGGACGAAAGGCGGCAGGCAGAACGGTTGCCGCCGCCCCGCCACCGCGAGGTGCCTGCTTGTCACGTCGTCGTCATGGCGACGACCCGCAGGAAGGCGACGTCTCCTTGCCGGCATGCCCTGCAGGCGGAGCCGCCAGACGCGAGACGCAAAAAAAACGGCGCGGGTGACGCGCCGTTTTTCGTTGATGGAAGTGGCAGTCGATCCTTACTGGATCACGACAACCTTGGTTTCGCGGCCGGGACGCACGCGATTGTAGAGATCGATCACGTCCTGGTTCATCAGGCGGATGCAGCCCGAGGAGGCTGCAGTGCCGATGGAGGCCCATTCCGGCGTGCCGTGCAGGCGAAACAGCGTGTCCTGGCCCTTTTCGTTGAACAGATACATGGCGCGTGCGCCAAGCGGATTGCTGAGGCCCGGGCCCATGCCGTCCTCGACATAGCGGGCGATGTCGGGCTTGCGCACCGCCATTTCCTTCGGGGGATGCCAGGTCGGCCATTCCTGCTTCCAGGCGACATAGGCTTCACCCGACCAGGCAAAACCCTGCTTGCCGACGCCGATCCCGTAGCGCACCGCCTTGCCGTCCGGCAGGATGTAATAGAGGAAGCGTTCCTGCGTGTTGACGATGATCGTGCCCGGACGTTCCTTGGTATCGAAATCGACGATCTGCCGGTGGAACTTCTTGTCGAGACGGCTGACCGGGATCGCCGGCAGCGGGTATCCGGCATCGGTCACCGGGCCGTACGCATCGGAGAAGATCGCATTCGTCTGCGTCTTCACGGGTGCGGCAGCCGCCACGGGCACGGCCTTGGTTTCGGAAGTCGTCGAGCAGCCGGCCAGGGCGAGCATCGCCATCAGGCCGGATGCAATCATGCAGGTGCGAATGCGCATGGAAAAGTCTCGTGGGATAGGGGTGGGAGCAAAGATGCTGTCATCCATCTTTTGATGGATGGGTTATTTTCCATTAGAAGAGGGTTGGCAAGGCGGGCGCGGGTGCCAAACGGGTGCGTTGCGACAAATGAAAAATTCATTGCCTTTTTGCAACATGCGCACGCAGCGAGAGCGGACGAACCCATGACACTTGTTCAGATTGGCCCTAACAACCCGTTAATCGACGGCCGCCAGTCGAACCGCGCGCTGATGGTGCGCCGCGGCGTGCAGGTGCTGATGAACGAGATGCGCCACGCGGTGATTGCCGAGATGACGCTCGCCAACGGGCGTCGCGCCGACCTGATCACGCTGAATGCAAAGGGCGAGATCTGGATCATCGAGATCAAGACCTCCGTCGAGGACTTCAGGACGGACCGCAAATGGCCCGACTATCGCGATTTCTGCGACCGCCTGTTCTTTGCCACCCACCGGGATGTGCCGGCCGATATCTTTCCGGCGGACTGCGGTCTCATCCTGTCTGATGGCTATGGCGCGCATCTGCTGCGCGAAGCGCCCGAGCATCGCCTGGCGCCGGCGGCGCGCAAGGCGGTCACCCTGCAGTTCGCCCGTCTTGCCGCCCAGCGGCTGCTGTCAGCCGAATGGGCGACGGGCAAGACCTTCGAGGAAGGCTGACGCCTATTTCGGCGCGCGCTTTGCGAGGATGCGCTGCAGGGTGCGGCGATGCATGTTCAGCCGGCGCGCGGTTTCCGAGACATTGCGTTCGCACATTTCGTAGACCCGCTGGATATGCTCCCAGCGCACCCGGTCGGCCGACATCGGATTTTCCGGTACATCCGCCTTTTCGCCCGGCCGCTGGGTCAGCGCGGCGAACACGTCGTCGGCATCGGCCGGCTTCGACAGATAGTCGACGGCGCCAAGCTTCACGGCGGTAACCGCTGTCGCGATATTGCCATAGCCGGTCAGCACGATGACGCGGGTGTCCTCCCGCCGCTGGCGGATCGCCTCGATCACGTCGAGACCGTTGCCGTCGCCGAGCCTCAGATCCACCACCGCATATTTCGGCGGCCGCGCCTTTGATTTCGCGATGCCCTCGGCGACCGATTCGGCCATGTCCACCTGGAAGCCGCGGCTTTCCATGGCGCGCGCCAGGCGGCGCAGGAAGGGTGCGTCGTCATCGACGATCAGAAGGCTGGCATCGGGTCCAAGCAGGTCCGGAGTGTTCGCATCGATCTTTTCTGCCGTCATTGTCCTGTCTCCACCGGGCTTTGTTCTTCTGTCTCTACGATGCGGCGGGCGCATCGGGTCAGCCCATCGATCCTGCTCATGCCTTCATCTCCATGACCGCGCGCGGCCAGACGATCCGCACGCGGGCACCTTCACCATCCGGCCCGCGATTGGAGAACGTCAGGGTCGCCCCGGATCGTTCCAGCAGGGTCTTGGCGATGAACAGTCCAAGCCCCAGGCCTCCGGCGCGCTCGTCCTCGCGACTGCGGGTCGACATGTATGGTTCTCCGATATGGGTTAACACATCGGGTGCGAAGCCGATGCCGTCATCTTCGATGGTGATGGCGACCTTATCCGCATCGTGCTCCACCGTCACGATCACCTTTTGCCGCGCAAAGTCCACCGCATTTTCGATCAGGTTGCCGAGGCCGTAGAGAATGCCGGCATTGCGCTGCCCGACCGGCTCGCCGTTGCGGCCGTTCGGCTCGACGAGATCGAGCGTGATGCCGAACTGCCGGTGCGGTGCCATGACTTCCTCGATCAGCGAGGAGAGCGGCAGGCGGCGCATGTGCTCCTCGTTTTCCGCCGAAAGCGAGGTCAGCCGTCGCAGAATGTCGCGGCAGCGTTCGCTCTGGCTTCGCAACAGCGCCACATCCTCGCCGAAGCGCTCGTCGCCGGCAAGCTCCCGCTCCATTTCCTTGGCCACGACGCTGATGGTGGCAAGCGGCGTTCCGAGTTCGTGGGCGGCAGCCGCCGCCAGCCCGTCCAGCTGCGACAGATGCTTCTCCCGCTCCAGCACCAGTTCGGTCGCCGCCAGAGCATCGGCCAGAAGCACCGCCTCCATCGACACCCGATAGGCATAGAAGGCGGCAAAGGACATCATCGACACGATGGCGCACCAGATGCCGAGCTGCATGACGGGATAGATGATCAGGATCTCGTCCGGATGCCAGGGCACCGGATAGGGCGAAATGGTGATCAGCGTGGTGCAGGCGATGGCAAACAGCAGCAGGAACAGCGAATGCCTGAGCGGCAGCGAGGCAAACGAGATGATCACCGGCACGCAGAGTAGCGGCGCGAACGGATTGGCCAGCCCGCCGGTGATGAACAGCAGCCCGCTCATCTGCAGCAGGTCGAAGCCGAGCAGCGAAAGCGCCGCCAGCGGCTTCAGCCTGTGCGTCGGTGGAAACCAGAGCGACAGCACCAGATTGACCAGCGCCAGCGCGGCAATCAGGATGGCCGTCTCCCCCACCGGCAGCGAGAAGCGCAAGACCAGCGCCACGAACAGTACCGTGATCGTCTGGCCCGCCACCGCCAGCCAGCGCAGCCAGACCAGTGTCTGCAGCCGCATGCTGCGATTGGCCCGCCCGAACTGGGCATGACGGATAGAGGGATTGTCCATGCGCTTGTCCCGCTCAGGTTCCGCGGGGCTTGGCGCGATGGGTGGGAGCTGCATTGGCGGGGTCCTCCGGCCAGGGATGTTTCGGATAGCGTCCGCGCATGTCGGCCCGCACGTCTTTCCACGAGCCCGCCCAGAAGCCCGGAAGGTCGCGCGTCGTCTGGATTGGCCGATGCGCCGGCGACGTCAACTCCAGAAGCAGGGGGAGGCGACCATCTGCCACGGCCGGATGACTCTTCAGACCGAAGAGTTCCTGCACGCGGATCGACAGCACCGGCTCCTCGCCGTCATAGCGGATCGGATGGCGCTGGCCGGTCGGCGCCTCGAAATGCGTCGGCGCCAGCCGGTTGATCTGAGTGCGCAGCGCATGCGGAACCAGCAGCCGCAGGCCCTCCGAAAGGCTTGCCGAATCGATCGTATCGAGGCTGGTGCGGCCGGTCTGGAAGGGCACGAACCATTCGTCGAGTCGCGCCAGCAGCGTTTCCTCGGAGACGTCCGGCCAGGGCGATCCGATCGTGCGGTAGAGGAAGCCCAGCCGTTCGCGCAACTGGTCGGCATCCTTCGAGAAGGGCAGGCGGCCAAGCCCCAGCTGCCTGATGCCATCGGCGAGCGCTTCCGCCGCCTGCTGGCCCGTCGGGCGAGGCAGCGGCGTCTCTTCCAGAATGAGTGCGCCGAGCCGCACCACCTTGCGTGCCCGCACCTGACCGCTTTGCCGGTCGAAATAGCCTTCCTCGCGCCGCTCGATCGCACTGGCCAGTTCGGTTTCCACGGTCGCGCGGTCGATCTCGGCGGCGGCAAGAATGCGGGCCTGGGCGGCCCGGCCGGTCAGATCGGCAATCACCAGCATGCGGGCGGCCGCCAGCCGTTCGGTCTCCGGCAGCTCCGCGCCGCGCCCGTTCGCCATCACGAAGCGACCGCGGGCGCCGCGCTGCAGGGCAATCCGGTCGGGGTAGGCATGCATCAGCAGCGCGCCCGCCTGGACCGGCTGGTCGCTCCTTTCGGCCTTCGGCAGGCTCTCCGCCAGGCGGCGGGCCAGCTGGCGGGCGGCGTCGGCCCGTTCGCCCCGCTCGTTGCGGAAGTTCCTCAGCCGATGGTCGAGATCGACGTCCGGGCCGCCCAGACCCTGTTCCGTCATCAGCACCGCCAGCTGGCAGGCGGCGAGCGCCTGCCCCTCTTCTGCGCCGGCAAGCGCCATGGCCGCCAGTCGGGGCGGCAGCGAAAGGCCGCGCATCAATCGGCCGCGCGGCGTCAGCCGGTGTTCGCCGTCGAGTGCGCCCATCATCACAAGCAGCTGCCGCGCCTCGGAAAGCGCCGGCGCCGGCGGCGGATCGAGGAAGGCGAGATCGGCCGGATCATGCACGCCCCAATGGGCGAGATCGAGCGCCAGCGCCGACAGATCGCTGGCCAGGATCTGCGGCGGCGTAAAGGCGGGTAGGGCGGCCGTCTGGCCGGAATGCCACAGGCGGATGGCGATGCCGGGCTCCGTGCGTCCGGCGCGTCCGGCGCGCTGGTCGGCAGAGGCGCGGGAGGTCCGCACCGTTTCCAGCCGCGTGATCCCCGTCGAGGGTTCGAAGACCGGCAGGCGCTGCAATCCGCTGTCGATGACGATGCGCACGCCGTCGATGGTAATCGAGGTTTCGGCGATCGAGGTTGCCAGCACCACCTTGCGCGTGCCGGCGGGGGCCGGCCGGATGGCCAGATCCTGTTCCTTCTGGGTCAGGTTGCCGTAAAGCGGCGTGATCATCGTGTCGGGCGGCAGGCGTCCGGCAAGCCGCTCGGCGGTGCGCAGGATCTCGCCTTGCCCGGGCAGGAAGGCAAGGATCGAACCGCTCTCCTGCCGATGCGCCGCAAGGATCGCCCGCGCCATGGCATCCTCGATCCGCTCGCCCGCCTCCCGTTCGCCATGGCGGATTTCCACCGGAAAGCTGCGACCCTCGCTCAGAATCACCGGCGGATCGCCGAGCAGCCGGGCGATGCGTTCCACATCCAGCGTCGCCGACATGACCAGCAGCCGAAGATCCTCCCGCAGGGCGCCCTGCGCATCGAGTGCCAGCGCCAGACCGAAGTCCGCATCGAGCGACCGCTCGTGAAATTCGTCGAACAGCACCGCCGAGATGCCGGAAAGCTCGGGATCCTCGAGAATCATCCGGGCAAACACGCCTTCAGTGACCACCTCGATGCGGGTTGCCGCCGAAATGCGGTTGTCGAGACGCATGCGATAGCCGACGGTCTGGCCAACCGTTTCGCCAAGCAGGCTTGCCATGCGGCTTGCCGCGGCACGGGCCGCCAGCCGCCGGGGCTCGAGCAGGATGATCCGGCCCGTGCACCATGGCTGCTGCAGCAGGAAGAGCGGCACCAGCGTCGTCTTGCCGGCGCCCGGCGGCGCAGACAGTACGGCGCGGTTGGCGCCGGTCAGCGCATCTCCGATCTGCGGCAGCACGTGGCTGACCGGCAGGACGGGCAGGTTGAAGGGCATGTCCGTCATCCGCCGGCCTTTGCCCGCTGCGCCGTTTCATAGGCGAGAATCGCGCCGGCCAGATCCTCCAGTGCCGCACCCACCGATTTGAACAGGGTGATCTCATCCGCCTGCCGGCGTCCCGGATGCCGTCCCGTCGTCAGATCGAACAGATCGGCATGGATGTCAGCGGTGGTGATCACGCCGGCGTCCAGCGGCTGCACCAGATCGCCACCCTCATGCAGGGCTCCCGCGCGGGTATCGACGAAAATCCGGGCGCGGCGCACCGCCTCGTCATCGCTTTCGCGCATGCGGGGCGTGAAGGCGCCGACCAGGTCGAGATGGGCACCCGGTTTCAGCCAGGCGCCGCGCACCAGGGGCTCGCTCGCCAGTGTTGCGCAGGAAATGATGTCGGCGTTCCGGCAGGCCGTTTCCAGGTCATCGACCGCCAGCGCATCGAAGCCTGCGCGTCTTGCTTCCTCGGCCGTCGCTTCCGCCTTGGCGCGGTCTCGCCCCCAGACGGAAATCTGTCGCAGTGGCCTGAGGGCCGCATGGGCGGCGATCAGGTTCAGCGACAGCCGGCCGGTGCCGACCATCAGCATGTGGCTGGCCTGCGGATGGCTGAGAAAACGGGCCGCCAGTGCCGAAGTGGCGGCCGTGCGCCGCGCCGTCAGCTCGCCGCCTTCGATCAGCGCCAGCATCTCGCCGGTCGTGCCGGATGACAAAAGGTAACGGCCGATGATCGTTGGCAGCGCGCGCCGGTGATTGTCCGGAAACAGGTTGAGGATCTTCACCCCGGCAAAGCCGCCCGGCTGCCAGGCCGGCATCAGCAGCATGGTCGCCGGGGCTTCGCCGGGCACCTCCATTGCGTGATGATGGCGCAGGGGCACTACGCACTCACCGGCAAACATCGCCTCCACCGCCCGGATCAGTTCCGGAAAGGGCAGGGCCTCGCGTGTCTCTCTTTCATCCAGAACCAGCATCGTCATCCCGCTTCGTCATCAAGTCGGGCTGCAGATTAACGGCGCGGCAAGCCTTCCGGAACGGGGCGCGAGAAAAATGACAGTTTTTTAAAAAACCGGATTGACGATATAGGATGGTATCCGTATAAGCCGTTTCACCAACGAGGGCGGCGGCGCTGCTGGCGACGGAGTTACTCGTTCTGGTGAAATTGTCGGATTGGTTGGCTTTTGCTGATTGGTTTGGTTGT
>NZ_JAHHZO010000016.1 GCF_018760785.1 Rhizobium sp. CSW-27 | reverse complement strand
GATCTTCAAAACCAGGCAAAACAACCAAACCAATCAGCAAAAGCCAACCAATCCGACAATTTCACCAGAACGAGTAACTCCGTCGCCAGCAGCGCCGCCGCCCTCGTTGGTGAAACGGCTTATACGGGGCGCTTGATTTGCGGTCAACAGCCTCTCCAACAAAAAATCGGAAAAAATGACAAGGCATTGGAATGTAACAGTTTTATGAAGCGCTCCTGCGGCCCTCCGCTGGAATGCCGAAAAGTCGGGCAGAAGCTGCCTGTTTTGTGGGCGCGCCACGCAGCGGGCCGTGCGGCTTGCGTCTTGTCGCTGCGGGAGCGGACATGCGATAGAGGAGAACAGATCCCATCCGGCCCGCCACGGGCCCGCCTCAAGGAAAGTCTTCAGCCGTGCACCTTCTTGCAGAAGCCTCGATCCCGGAATTGCCCAACCATTATCGGGGCAAGGTTCGCGACAATTACGACCTTCCCGACGGGCGCCGCATCATCATAGC
This sequence comes from Rhizobium sp. CSW-27, assembly GCF_018760785.1. Lineage (GTDB taxonomy): Bacteria > Pseudomonadota > Alphaproteobacteria > Rhizobiales > Rhizobiaceae > Neorhizobium. The sequence goes on along the minus strand of NZ_JAHHZO010000016.1, from coordinate 101,889 downwards.
CAGCGACCGGCTGAGCGCCTTCGACCGGGCACTCGCGGTGATCCCCGACAAGGGACGGGTGCTGACGCAGACGGCACGCTACTGGTTCGAGCAGACGGCGGACATTTGCCCCAATCACGTTCTGGCCTATCCCGACCCCAATGTGGTGATCGGCCGGCGGCTCGACATCTTGCCCGTCGAGATCGTCGTGCGCGGCTATCTGGCCGGCACGACCGGTACCTCGCTGCTGACCCTCTACAAGAAGGGCGTGCGCGCGATGTACGGCCTGACCCTGCCGGACGGGCTGCGCGACAACCAGGTGCTGCCCGGGCCGGTGATCACGCCGACCAGCAAGGCGTTCGACGGCGGCCATGACGAGCCCCTGTCGCCGTCCGACATCGTTGCCAACGGTCTGCTCAGCGAGGACCAGTGGCAGACGGTCAGCCGCTATGCGCTGGCGCTGTTTGCCCGCGGCCAGGCGCTTGCCGCCGAACGCGGCCTGATCCTGGTCGATACCAAGTATGAATTCGGCGTCGATGCCGAGGGCACGATCATCCTGGCCGACGAGATCCATACGCCCGATTCCAGCCGCTACTGGATGGCGGACAGTTATCCGGCCCGCTTTGCCGCCGGCGAGCGGCCGGAGAGCTTCGACAAGGATTTCGTGCGCAGCTGGGTTGCGGAACGCTGCGACCCCTACAAGGACGAGATTCCGCAGATCCCGGCGGAGCTGATCGAGCAGACGGCCGAGGTCTATCGCAAGGCCTATGCCGCGATCACCGGCAAAGTGCTGGAGCCGATTTCGCCGCAGACCGACATCCTGGCGCGCCTGCGCACCAACCTCGCGCCCTTCTTCAGCTGAGACTGCGGGAGCAAGGGCGCAACATGGCACGACGACCGCGACGCAAGGCCGAGGATACCCGCGCCGAAATCCTGGCGACCGCGGAGCGGCTGTTTCGCGAAAACGGGGTCGCCGGCAGTTCGGTGGCCCACATCGCCCAGGCGCTCTCCATGTCGCCCGCCAATGTGTTCAAGCATTTCCACTCCAAGGCGGCGCTGACCGATGCGATCTGCGAGACCAAGATCGACGCGATGATCCGCCGCATCCAGGCGCTGGAGGTGGATGCGCCGGCGCCGCAACGGCTCGGCCTCATTGCCCACCGGCTGATGGAGGCGCACCAGGCCTCGCTGCAGGATACGCCCTACATGCTGGAAATGCTGTACCTGCTGTCCAAGTCGGACCTGAAGAGCGGGCTGCGCTACAAGGCCATGCTCGAGGACCTTTTCCTGTCGGTCATCCGCGAGGGGATGGAAAGCGGCGTCTACGGCACGCCTGACGCCCCCCGCATGGCGCGCACTGCAGCCATCGCCTTCGTCTCCGTGCTGCATCCGATCTTTCTGGCCAAGGCAGCGCCTGAGGAGCTGGCGCAACGGTGTGACGATCTCAGCTGGCTTGTGAACGCTGCGCTGCAAAATCCGCTTGTGAAGTGACGGTTTCTCCATTACGTCACCATTAATGCAAAACAACCCTGCCACGCGGCGGCGGGCCGATTGTGTCTTGCAGCCGTAACCCGACGACTGCACACTGCATGGCGTTTGCGGCCCTCGCCGATGCCCCAGAATGGATGCCCCTGATGACTCTACGCCGATTTGCCGTTCCCCTGATGCTCTCGCTTGCGCTGGCCAGCTGCAACGATCAGGGCAAGTCATCCGGCGGTGCGGGTGCACCGGGCGCCGCCCAGCAGCGCCCGCCGGCCAAGGTCAGCGTCGTGACGCTGACGCAGGCCGAACAGCCGCTGACGCGGGTTCTGCCGGGCCGCGCCGTCGCTTTTCGCACGGCCGAAGTCCGGCCGCGCGTCAATGGCATGATCGAGGAGATCGCCTTCAAGGAAGGCAGCGAGGTCAAGGCCGGCGACATTCTCTACAAGATCGACGACGAGACCTATGCCGCGGCGCTGGAGGAGGCGCGGGCGACGCTGGCCAAGGCGGAGGCGAGCGTTCCGAGCGCGGAAGCCAATTTCAATCGCTACGAACGGCTGGTCAACAGCGGCGCGACCCAGATCGAATATGAGAATGCCCGCGTTGCGCTGCTGCAGGCACGGGCCGATGTCGCCCAGGCGCGCGCCGCGCTGCAGACCTCGGAAATCAATGTCAGCTATACGACGATCCGCGCGCCCTTCGACGGTGTCACGACGATTTCCAATGTCAGCATCGGCAATATCGTCACGGCCAACCAGACCACCGCGCTGACCACGCTGCGCCAGCTGGACCCGATCTATGTGGATCTGACGGATTCGGCGGCCAACCTGCTGGAGCTGCGGGCGGCGATCGCAGCCGGCCGCCTGAAGGGCAATGCGACCCAGGCCGACATCACGCTGGCGCTGGAGGACGGCACGCAGTATCCGCGCACCGGCAAGCTGGACATGGCGGAACTCGCCGTCAGCGAAACCACCGGCACCTACCAGATCCGCGCCGTCTTCGACAATCCCGACAACCTGATCCTGCCGGGCATGTATGTGCGCGCCACCGTGATCGTCGGCTACGAGAACGGCTTCCTGATCCCGCAGCGTGCGGCAACCCGCAATCCGAACGGCACCCTGACCGCCCTGTTTGTCGGCAAGGACAACAAGGTGGAAAGCCGCACCTTCGACAACAGCCAGCTTTCAGGCAACAACTGGCTGGTCACCTCCGGCGTCAGCGACGGCGACAGGCTGATCGTCGACGGGCTGCAGAAGATCGCCCCCGGAGCGCCGGTCGAGCCGGTGAACGCCACCATCAACGCGCAGGGCTTCGTCGTGGAAGCCCCGGCGCCGACACCCGCCGCAAAACCTTGAAACGCAGGCATGGAACCGCACAGGCAGGCGTGAAGGGCTGACCAATGGCAAAATTCTTTATCAACCGCCCGATCTTTGCATGGGTGATCGCGATCATCATCATGCTGGGCGGCGCTCTGGCGATCACCACGCTGTCGATCGCCCAGTATCCGGAGATCGCCCCGACCACGGTGCGCATCTCCGCGACCTATACGGGCGCCAGCGCCGAGACCGTGGAAAAATCGGTGACGACGATCATCGAGGACGCCATGACCGGCCTCGACGACCTCACCTACATGACCTCGTCGTCGAGCACGGGCTCCTCGAGCGTCACGCTGACCTTCGGCAATTCCATCCTGCCGGACATTGCCCAGGTGCAGGTGCAGAACAAGCTGCAGCTCGTGCAGTCGCAGCTGCCCGACGTGGTGCAGACGGCCGGCATCACGGTTACGCGCTCAACCTCCAGCATCCTGCTGGTCGGCGCGCTGGTTTCCACCGATGCCAAGCGCACGCCGGTCGAACTCGGCGACATCTTCTCCACCCAGATCGAGGACCAGATCAAGCGCCTGGAAGGCGTCGGCAGCATTCAGGTGTTCGGCACCGGCTATGCCATGCGCGTCTGGCTCGACCCTTACAAGCTGAACAAGTTCCAGCTGACGCCGAATGACGTCACCACGGCCATCGAGGCGCAGAACACCCAGGTCTCCGTCGGCTCCATCGGTGCGCAGCCGGTCGTCGAGGGCCAGCAGATCAATGTCACGGTGACGGCGCAGAGCCAGCTGCAGACGGTTTCGCAGTTCGAGGCGGTGATCCTGAAGACCGAGACGGGCGGCGCCACCGTGCGCCTCAGCGACGTGGCGCGCATCGAGATCGGCCAGGAAAGCTATTCCACCAACACCCGCTCGAACCGCAACCCGGCGACCGGCTTTGCCGTCAACCTGGCGACGGGCGCCAATGCGCTCGACACCGCCGCCCGGGTGAAGACGGCGCTGAACAGCATTGCTCCGTCGCTGCCCGAAAACGTCGTCATCACCTATCCCTATGACACGACGCCCTTCGTGCAGCTGTCGATCGAGAAGGTGGTGCATACGCTGATCGAGGCGATCATCCTCGTCTTCGTCGTGCTGCTGGTCTTCCTGCAGAACCTGCGCGCCACCTTCATTCCGATGATCGCGGTGCCCGTCGTGCTGCTCGGCACCTTCGGCATTCTGGCGTTGACCGGCTATTCGATCAACACGCTGACCATGTTCGCCATGGTTCTGGCCATCGGCCTTCTGGTGGACGATGCGATCGTCGTGGTCGAAAACGTCGAACGCATCATGTCCGAGGAAGGACTGTCGCCGAAGGAGGCGACTGAAAAGTCGATGGGCGAGATCACCGGCGCCATCGTGGGTATCGCGCTGGTGCTGACGGCGGTCTTCATCCCGATGGCCTTCTTCGGCGGTTCGACCGGCATCATCTACCGGCAGTTCTCCGTCACCATCGTCTCCGCCATGCTGCTTTCGGCGCTGGTGGCGATCGTGCTCACGCCGGCGCTCTGCGCCACCATGCTGAAGCCGGTCAACCATCACGGCGAAAAGCGGGGTCTGGCCGGCTGGTTCAACCGCAGCTTCGAGCGCACCACCGGCGGCTATGTGGCAACGATCGGCTATCTGCTGAAGCGACCGCTGCGGGTGATGGTGATGTTCGCCATCGTCGTGGGCGGCTGTGCCTGGTTCTTCGCCCGCCTGCCGAGCGCCTTCCTGCCGCAGGAAGACCAGGGCGTGCTGATGACCATCATCCAGCTGCCGAACGGCGCCACCGCGGCACGCACCGAAGAGGTGATCAAGAAGGTCGAGACCTATTATCTCGACCAGGAGAAGGACGCGATCCGCGACGTCTTTGCCGTCTCCGGCTTCTCCTTCACCGGCTCGGGCCAGAATTACGCGATGGTGTTTGCCAAGCTGAAGGACTTTGACCAGAGAACGGATCCGAAGCTCGCGGCCTCGGCCGTGGTCAGGCGGGCGATGGGCTATTTCTTCACGATTCGCGATGCCATGGTCTTCCCGCTGCAGCCGCCGGCCATTCCCGGACTGGGCAATTCCAGCGGCTTCTCCATGTATCTGGTCGACAGCGGCAAGAACGGCACGGAGGCGCTGACGCGCGCCTCGCAGCAACTGATCCAGGAAGGCAATTCCAACCCGAATGTCAGCTCGCTGCGGTCCAACAGCCCGCCGGCGGAGACCCAGCTGAAATTCCTGCTCGACCAGGAAAAGATGGGGGCCATGGCGCTCGACATCGCCTCGGTCAATGCGATGCTGTCGACGATCTTCGCCGGGCGCGACGTGAACGACTTCACGCTGAACGGCGAGCTGAAGCCGGTCTATGTGCAGGGCGACGCGCCCTATCGCATGCGGCCGGACGCCATCAACAACTGGTATGCCCGCAACGGCAGCGGCGAGATGGTTCCCTTCTCCGCCTTCATCAAGACCCAGTGGGTCAGCGGCGCTCCGACGCTCAGCCGCTTCAACGGGGTGAGCGCGATCTCGCTGGAAGGCTCCGCCGGCGCCGGGGTCAGCTCGGGCACGGCCATGGACACCATGGAGCAGCTGACATCGCAGATGGAAGGCGGCTATACCGTGGCCTGGCAGGGCATTTCCTATCAGGAACGCCTGTCCGGCTCGCAGGCGCCGCTGCTCTATGCACTGTCGGTTCTCGTGGTCTTCCTGTGCCTGGCGGCGCTTTACGAAAGCTGGTCCATTCCCTTTTCGGTGATCATGGCCGTTCCCGTCGGCGTTCTCGGCGCGCTGGTCGCGGCCACGTGGTTCGGCCAGTCGAACGACGTCTACTTCAAGGTCGGCCTGCTGACGACCATCGGCCTGGCGGCGAAGAACGCCATCCTGATCGTCGAATTCGCCAAGGACCGGCAGGCGGGCGGAACGGGCCTGGTGGATGCGACGCTGGAGGCTGCCAAGCTGCGCCTTCGGCCGATCATCATGACCTCGCTTGCCTTCATCCTCGGCGTGGTGCCGCTGGCCATTGCCACCGGTGCCGGTTCCGCCGCGCAGAACTCCATCGGGATCGGCGTTCTCGGGGGTATGCTTTCTGCAACACTGCTGGGAATTTTCTTCGTGCCCTCGTTTTTTGTGGTGGTACGGAAGCTGTCAGCGGGTAGAAAAGCAGCCAGTTAACCATTTGTATACGGGACGCTTCAATCCTGACGAATCACGCAAGGCGCCCTTTCGCCAGTGGCGCCTTTACAAAGAGTATCGGTGAATGATTTCATCGTCCAACAGGGTACAGTCATGACCTCCATTCGCGTAGCAGCCCCCCTCGTCATGCTTCTGCTGTCCGGCTGCGTCCTCGGACCAGACCACAAGGCGCCCGAAATTTCGCTTCCGCAGAAGTTTGCCGAAGGCGGCGCCAAGAGCAATGGCGACGTCTCGACGGATGCCTGGTGGACGGCCTTCAGCGACCGGCGCCTCAACGGCCTGATGAAGCAGGGCCTCGACCAGAACATCGACATCCTCACCGCGCTGGAACGCATCAACCAGGCACAGGCCAATGTGGTGACGGCCGGCGCCGCCGCGCTGCCCGACCTGACGCTCTCCTCCTCCGCCAGCCGCCGCGGCGCCGAGGGCTTCGGCAGCACGCCGGACACCTCGCCGACCACCACGGCCTCCGGCACGCTCGACGTCTCCTGGCTGCTCGATATCTTCGGCCGCTACAAGCGCAACAAGGAAAGCGCGCTCGCCTCGCTCGACGTGGCCTATGCCAATGTCGACACGGCGCGGCTGTCGCTGTTGTCCTCCGTCGCCTCGGCCTATATCGATGCCCGCTACTATCAGGAGCGCATCCAGATCGCTCAGCAGAACCTGAAGTCCCGTCGCGAGACGCTGGACCTGACGCGCCTGCAGCTGGAAGCCGGCGCCGCCTCGCGTCTCGACGTCGTGCAGGCCGAAGGTCTGGTCAACTCGACGATCGCCGACATTCCGGGGCTGGAAACCAACTATCGCAAGTCGGCGCATCGCATCGCGACGCTGCTCGCCCTGCCGGCCTCCTCGCTGGTCGCGGATCTGCAGAAGGGCGCCGGCCAGCCGGTGGCCCGCTTCAATCCGAAGTCTGGCGTCCCGGCCGACCTGATCCGCAACCGTCCGGACATCCGCGCCGCCGAGCGCCAGCTTGCTGCAGCCGTTGCCAATATCGGCGTTGCCGAAGCGCAGCTCTATCCGAGCATCAGCCTCGGCGGCTCGATCACGCCGGCCTATACCAATGCCACCGGCGGCTCGATCACCCGCAACCTCACCTGGTCGTTCGGTCCCAGCCTGAACCTGCCGATCTTCGATGGCGGCCAGCTGCGCGCCAACCTGAGCTCGGCCGAATCCCAGGCCCGCGAAGCCTATCTCAGCTGGAAGCAGACCGTTCTCGGCGCCGTCGAGGAAGTGGAAAATGCACTGGCCGCCGTCACCCGTGACAGCCGCACCGTCTCGGCGCTGCGCGACACGGTCCGCTCCTACAACGAAGCGCTTGAACTTTCGACCGCAAGCTATCGCGACGGCGCCTCCTCGCTGCTCGACGTCCTCGACGCCCAGCGCTCCGTCTCCAGCGCCCAGGCGAACCTTGCTGCCGCCATCCAGCAGCAGGCTCAGGATTACGTGACGCTGAGCGTGGCGATCGGCGGCGGCTACAACTGGGGCAAGGGTCCGACGGTTGTCGCAGCCGCTGCCGCCAAGCCGGCTGCCCAGTAAGACCAGTAGGAACAGAGGCGAAAAGCCAGAAAAAAGCCCCGGATCCTGCAGGATCCGGGGCTTTTTCATGTGAACCTGCGACAAAAGGGCGGGCGAGCGCCAAGGCCTTGCCCGCCGGCCGCGATCAGTCCTTGGCGCGCTCGACGTAGGAATTGTCTTCGGTCGCAATCACCACGCGGGTGCCGGCATCGATATGCGGCGGAACCATGGTGCGCAGGCCGTTCGACAGGATCGCCGGCTTGTAGGAGGAGGAGGCCGTCTGGCCCTTCACGACCGGTTCGGTCTCGACGATTTCGAGCGTCACGTGGCGCGGCAGTTCGAGCGCAAGCGGCACGCCTTCATGGATCGACAGGATGCAGGTCATGCCTTCCTGCAGATAGGCCTTCTGCTCGCCCATCGTCTCTTCGCTGACGACGACCTGATCATAGGTTTCCGGGTTCATGAAGTGGAAGCCTTCGCCGTCTTCGTAGAGGTACTGGAAGTTGACGTCTTCCACGAAGGCGCGCTCGACCTGTTCCGTGGTGCGCCAGCGCTCCGACACCTTCACGCCGTCGACGATGCGGCGCATGTCGACCTGGGTGACCGGCGTGCCCTTGCCCGGATGGAAGTTCTGGGCCGTCAGCACGACATAGAGCTTGCCGTCGACTTCGAGAACATTGCCCTTGCGGACGGAGGAGGCGATAATCTTGACCATGAGGTTTCCTTGTGACTGCCTTGGCTTGTCAGTTCCGTGAATGCGTCGTAGAGGACCAGCCGTCGGCCAGCCTGAAGGACGCCTGATCTTTATTCCCGGGCGACCTACCTTAAATTGGCGAAAAGTGGAAGCCTTCGCAGGTCAAGGCCCGGAAGAAAGCCCGAAAAGGAACCCTCCCCGTGTCGCATGCCCCCTCTCCCTCACGCGCAAGCTGGTGGCGGCCGGACGTGCATGCGGATCGTCGTCCCTTCCTGATCGCCCGCAACCGCATCCAGGCAGCCTTTCGCACCTTCTTCGCCGAACGCGATTTCCTCGAGGTGGACACCGCCACGCTGCAGGTCTCGCCCGGCAACGAGGCACATCTGCATGCCTTCTCCACCACGGCGCTGACCACCGATGGCCGCGCCCTGCCGCTGCATCTGCACACCTCGCCGGAATTTGCCTGCAAGAAGCTGCTGGCGGCCGGCGAGACGCGGATCGCCTGCTTCGCGCATGTCTACCGCAACCGCGAGCGCGGGCCGCTGCACCATCCCGAATTCACCATGCTGGAATGGTACCGGGCCGGCGAGGATTATACGCAGCTGATGGCCGATTGCGCCGCGCTGCTGGCGCTTTCCGCAGACATCGCCGGTACCCGGCAGTTCGCCTATCGCGGCATGACCTGCGATCCCTTCGCCGCGCCGGAGCGCCTCAGCGTCGCCGATGCCTTCCACCGGCTTGCCGGCATCGATCTGCTGGCCTCGGTCGCTGCGGACGGGACGACGGATCGCGACCAGCTTGCCGCGCAGCTGACGAGCGCCGGCATCCGCCATGCGCCGGATGATACCTGGACCGACCTCTATTCCCGCGTGCTGGTCGAAAAGGTGGAGCCGGGGCTCGGCAAGGGCCGTGCAACGATCCTCGACCGCTACCCGATCTGCGAGGCGGCGCTGGCGCGCCCGGCCGCGGACGATCCACGGGTTGCCGAACGCTTCGAGCTTTACGCCTGCGGCGTGGAGCTCGCCAATGCCTTCGGCGAACTCACCGATCCCGTGGAACAGCGCGCCCGCTTTGCGGCGGAAATGGCGGAAAAGCAGCGCGTCTATGGCGAAACCTACCCGCTGGACGAGGATTTTCTGGCAGCCCTTGCCCTGATGCCGGCGGCAAGCGGCATCGCACTCGGCTTCGACCGGCTGGTGATGCTGGCGGCCGGCGCCACCCGCATCGATCAGGTGATGTGGGCGCCCGTGACGGAGTGGCAATGACTGCGCCGCGCAGCCTGAAGACGCCGCGGGATCTCGCCGACGCCGGCCTGCTTTCCGCCGAACGGCAGGCAGAGGCGGAAGCGGTTGCGGCGCGCTACGCCATTGCCGTGACACCGACTATAGCAGGCCTGATCGATGCCGCCGATCCCGCCGACCCGCTGGCCCGGCAGTTCCTGCCGGATCTCCGCGAACTGACGGTGACGCCGGAAGAACGGGCCGACCCGATCGGCGACAGCGCGCATTCGCCGGTGAAGGGCGTGGTGCACCGCTATCCGGACCGCGTGCTGCTGAAGGCCGTGCATGTCTGTCCCGTCTATTGCCGCTTCTGCTTCCGGCGCGAGATGGTCGGCCCCTCCGGCGACGGCACGCTGTCGGCGGCGGAGCTTGCCGCAGCACTCGATTACATCCGCGGCCGCCCGGAGATCTGGGAGGTGATTCTCACCGGCGGCGATCCGCTGGTCCTGTCGCCGCGGCGCCTCGGCGAGATGCTGCGCAGCCTCGCCGACATCGCCCATGTGAAGATCGTGCGCTTTCACAGCCGCGTGCCGGTGGTCGATCCGCCGGCGATCAATCCGGCACTGATCGCAGCGCTGAAGGCTGCCGGCAAGGCGGTCTATGTGGCGCTGCATGCCAACCACCCGCGCGAGATGACGCCGGAGGCCCGCGCCGCCTGCGGCCGGCTGGTCGATGCCGGCATCGTGATGGTCAGCCAGACCGTACTGCTGAAGGGCATCAATGACGACCCGGCCGTGCTGGGCGATCTGATGCGCGCTTTCGTCGAGACCCGCATCAAGCCCTATTACCTGCACCATCCGGATCTGGCACCCGGTACCAGCCATTTCCGTCTCGACATTGCCGAGGGACAACGCATCGTCGCAGCCCTGCGCGGCACACTCTCCGGTCTCTGCCAGCCAACCTATGTGCTGGACATTCCCGGTGGTTACGGCAAGGCACCGCTCGGCCCCTCCGCCGTGCGCGCCACCGGCGACGGCTGCTATGCCGTCAGCGACTATCGCGGCGAGGAGCATGCCTATCCACCGAGCGATAGGGTCTGATCTGTCAAAAAGCCGGCCGGCGCGTTGATGCGCATGCCTTTTCCTCACGCGGCCGGTTTCGACCCGTGGTGTGACGCCATGTCCGGCCGGGGCGCTGAAAGCTGCCTCGTTGGGTAGTCTACAGGTAGCACCTCTCAGCGCCCCGTTCGGTTGTTTGTGCCCGCCGGTCGGTCCCTCTGTCTGAAAGGCCGGTGGTGCCGTTTGCCATCGCCGTTCCCGTCATCCTTCCCTTCGGGAAAAATGCGGGCGGACAACGGGCGATGCGGCCCCTGCCTGCCTTCCCCGTGTGTGCCACATAAGGCACGCCCGACGCGCAGCTGGGAGCGTTGAAGGACAAGGCGCTGACGTCCGACGCGCCTTGTCCTCCACCCGGTCGCCGGAGGGGGACCCTGTTGACGGACCCGGACCAGGCGGTTTTGCGTCTCACCCGCCTGCCCCGAACCGGCCCCGCATCGCCGGCACGCCTGCCGGTGTATCCGCTGCGGGACGAGGAGATTTTAGGCACGGGGTTTCGGGGTGGGGATGGAGGGGGATGCGGAATTTTTGCGGCAGGCGTGGGGGCTTTGTGGGGGGATCTGTCGGAAAGGGTTTCCGGTCAATGGGTTAGAGGGCTGTCGTTGGACGTTCGCGGGCGGGGTTACCCCCCCCCTCTGTCCTGCCGGGCATCTCCCCCTCAAGGGGGGAGATCGGCAGAACGGGTGGGTGATCGCTTCACCGAGAGGTCGAAGCGGTTGCTTCGATTGCGACGGTCAGGGGGCGGGAAGGCGGTGCCACGATGCGATCTCCCCACCTGTGGGGGTCCGAAGGACGGGTTGAGACCCGTGGCTCAGCCCCGGTCAGCCCGGCAGGGCAGAGGGGGGAGGCGGGGGATGCGCGGGAGGCATGGATCCTCGGGTCAAGCCCGAGGATGACGGAGTTTGTGGAGTTGCGGGTGCCCCAGGAGATGCCGATGATTGCTGCCTGGACAGCACTGGATGGGGGGAGCCCCCGTCCCGGTCGTCATCCTCGGGCTTGACACAACGATCTGAGGAAAGCGGTTTTGATCCATGGACTAGAGAGCTGTCGTTGAATGTTCGCGGGCGGGGTTACCCCCCTCTGTCCCGCCGGACATCTCCCCCTCAAGGAGGGAGATCGGCAGAACGGTTTCGTCTCTGCCCCAAGCCGGCGCAACAGGACCTCTCTTATCATCCACGCCTGCATCCGAACCTTCTGGCCTGGCGGGATGGATCTCAAAGCGCGGTGCACGTGCCGCACGCGGATCTCCCCCTTGAGGGGGTCCGAAGGACGGGTTAAGGCCCGTGGCTCAACCCCGGCAAGCCCGGCAGGGCAGAGGGGGTGGAGCGGCACGGAAGAGCGCATCGGACCTGACGTTACGCGCAAGGCATGGAACCCCGGAGCAAGCCGGAGGCCGTCAACAGGCAGGGGTGGCGGACAGGACGAGGGGCGCGGCAGAGGCCGGCAGGAGACGCGGCGGGGCGATCAGTACAGCCCGACGGCACCGCCGATGGAGGAGGAGGATGCGGATCGCGGGGAGGCCGGATTTTGCAGATACTGGCGGAACAGGCTCACCATCTGCCCGTCGCGGGCCTTGTCGGTCGGATAGCCCATCACCACACCGACATAGCGGCGCCCCCCGGCCGTGACCGAGGTGACGACATTGTAGCCGGAGGCGCTGGTATAGCCGGTCTTGATGCCGTCGACGCCGGGATAAAGGTCGAGCATATAGTTGTGGCCGGTAAGCTGCTTGCCGCGGAACATCGTGGTTCTGGTGGCAAACAGCGGGAACTGGCGGGGGAAATGCTGCATCAGGGCAAGCCCCAGCACCGCCATGTCGCGGGCGGTGGTGAACTGGCCATCGGCGGTGAGGCCGGTTGCGGTTCGGAAGGTGGTCTTCGTCATCGAGAGCTGGCGGGCCCTGGCGGTCATCATCTGCGCAAAGCGATCTTCCGTGCCGCCCAGCCGCTCGGCAAGCGCAATCGCCGCATCATTGGCGGAAATGACGATGATGCCGTTGACCGCCTCGCGCACGCTGATGGTGCCGCCCGGCGCGATGCCGAGCTTGTAGGGCACGGTCGACGCCGCATGGGCAGAGATCGGGATCTGTTCGTCCCAGGAAAGCCTGCCCTTTCCCAGCGCCTCGAAGGTGAGATAGAGCGTCATCATCTTGGTGAGCGAAGCCGGCCGGATCGGCAGGTCGGCATTTTCCGCCTCCAGCATGGCGCCCGTCGAGGCATCGACCACCAGACTCGCCTCGGCCGCCAGCACCGGCACCGGGCAGCCAAGACAAACCACAAGCACCAGCAGCAGCCGTGCCGGCATCCGCATCAGGGACTGCATTCCCGTCTCCCGTTTCGATCTTCGGCCGAGGCACCGTTGCGCAGGCAGCCGCCGGTCTGGATCTCCGGTGCTGCAGGCAATGGTACGCCGCGCCTGCGCCACACATAGCGCAGTTTGCGCCGCTGTCTCGACCGCCAGCCCGGCTTGCGATCACATTCGGGAGAGGCAGCCCGCCCCGGGCCAGCCTTTTCCACCGGATGGCTTCTTCGCGCGCCCTATGGACGCCAACGCGGATCGCGCTAATCTTCTTCCCATGATGGTGGGGGACAGGCGGATGGCCGAAATGCAGCCAGTGCAGCCGCAGGAAATGCAACCGGACGAGGCGGCAACGCAGGCCGTTCCCGACGGTGCGACCGCGGCAATGGAACCGGAGGCCGTGCTGTGGCAGCATTTCGGCCTGCCGGGAACAGCAAGCCCGCTGGCCGATGCGCCGGGAAGCTTCGAGGTGAGCGGCAGCGAGCTGTTCTACCGCCTGGACGTGACCGACGACCCCACCCGCCGCGACCGCTTCGTACGGCAGGGGCAGATCCTGCAGGCGCTTGCCGAGGAGACCGGCCTGCAGGTGCTGCGCCCGGTGCGTGACCGGACCGATGCGCTGGTGGCGGATCTCGGCCGGGACGAGGAGGACGGGGACGAGGGCGAGAACGGCGACGACGAGGATGGCGCCGAACGGCCGGCAGAGCAGCAGGCAGCAGGCCCGTTTGCGCGCCTGCTGGCCCTGCCGGAGACCGGCCTGACGGCGGCCGGACGCTCTGCCTCGCCGGCCAATGCCGCAAAGCTGGGACGTTTCGTGGCCGAGCTGACGCGAGCGATCGCCGCGGCCGATGCCGGTCGCGATGCCACCTCGCTGACCTCGCCGCTCGATCTGCGCCAGGCCGGGCCGCTGGTGGTCAGGCTGCTGCGCTCGGTCAACGATCCCGAGGTGCGCAACCCGGTTGCCAAGTGCATGGTGACGGCGCTGCGCCAGATCCAGCCTCTCGGGCCGGATCTGCGCCGCCAGCTGGTGCATCACGCTCCGACCCGGACCGAGCTGCTGGTGGAAACCCTGGAGGATGAGGCCGGTCCCCGCGACTGGCAGCCGGTCGGGTTTCTCAGCGTCGAGGCGCTGGGCGACGGCTGGCTGATTGCGCCGCTTGCCGCCCTGCTGGCCGACCTGATGGCGGCGGCGGCAAGCGACCCCTTTGCCGGCCTGCCGGCCCTTTCCGCCTTTCATGCCGCCCTGCCGCTGACGGAACCGGAGCTGAAGGCGCTCTGGCCGCTGACGACGATCCGGATCGCGCTGCTGCGCGCCGAGGCCGAGCAGAAGGCCGTGGCCGCGCCGGACGACGAAGAGCGCCTTGCCGCGCGCCTTGCCGCGCGCGCGCTGTTTCATGCGGCAACCGAGGTGCATCCGGCCTTCATGGAGGCCGCCATCCTGGAGGCGGCCGGCTGGCCGCAGGAGCCGGCGCCGACGCTTGGGCCGATGCTGCCGCAGATCGACCCCGACGACATCCGCCTTGCGGATCTTTCGGCGACGAGCCCGCTGTTTTCCGAGGGCAACTGGGAAGATCCCGACATCGACTGGCGGCTTCTGGCCCGCGTCGCCTTCGAAAACCGCATGGGCGCCACGCGGTTTGGCGAATACCGCCTGTCGCGGGCCGGCGCAGCCGGTGGCGGCGAGACGGAAAACCTTGCCCTGCATGTGGATCTCTGCGTGCCGGCCGGAACGGCGGTGGCGGCGCCGATGGGGGGCGTGCTGCATCTTTCCGACCGAGGGCTGGTGCTGGCGGGCAAGGGCGCAAGCCTGCAGCTGGAAGGGCTGGACTGCCCGCTGCACGAAGCCACCGCGCTGTTTGCCGGCGATCCGCTCGGCGTGGTGGCCGGCGCGGAAGGCTCGGTCGGCGGCCTGCGCATCCGGCTGAGCCGCGTGGCCGACCTGATGCCGCCGCTGTTTGCCCCGCACCGGCTGGCGCCCGTCTGGCGCCGGCTGGCGCTCTCGCCCTCGCTGGTGCTGGGCCGCGATCTCGACGCGCCGGCCATCGACGCGACGCCTTTGGCGCGCGGCTGGCGCGACAGGGTATATGACGGACATGGACGCGCCTTCGTGGACCTGTCGGGAGCGGCCGGGCTGATCGGCCACGGGCATCCGGACATGGCGGAGGCCGCCTACCGGCAATGGCTGACCCTCGGCGGGCTGCAGGGCACCGGGGCCGATAGCGAGTTTCGCGGAGCGCTGCTGGCGCTGCTGCCCGAAGCCTATGCGACCATCGTGACGCTGACCGACGAGGAGCAGGCCATGGTCGTGGCCGTGGATCTGGCCGAACGGCTGTCGCCGGACCCTGATGCGCCGCTGTCGATTTCCGACGAACGCCGCAGCGGCTTCGGCCGGCTGGGCAGCCGCTTCTGGGGCTTCGGCGGCGAGGAGGACCTGCCCGACATCATCGTGACCGGATCGCCGGTGCCCGGCGCGCCGCTGGCCGCGGTGATCCTGCATCAGCGCCACGCGGCCGATGCCGCCGACCCGGCGCTCGATGCCGCCGATGCGGTGGCCTGCCGGATCGGCTCGGCAGTGCTTGCCACCCTCGGCGACGGACGGCACGTGGCACCCGACACCGCCGAGGCCGCCCGGCAGCTGGAGAGCGCGATGCGCCGGCTGGCAGGCACGGCGCCGCAGGTGCTGGAGGTGGAGGGAGAGGGACTGGCGCTCGATCTGGTGCTTGGCCCGGAAGCGCCCTCGGCCTTCGATCTGGCCCGGCAGCTCGCCCAGCACGGCATTCTCGTTTCCCGACCGCAATCGGCCGACCGGCTGTCGCTGACCGCCCCGCTTTGCCTTGGGCGGGAGGGGGCGGAGCAGCTGGTCACAGCCCTGCGCAACCTGCTGCATCTGCCGGCCGCAAATGGCGGCGCTACCGCGCAATCCTGACCCGCCACGGCGCTACGAACAGCTGTGCAATCGCCCGCTTACTTAAGACCCCCCGAAAATAGGGGGGATTTGGCGAACAGGATTTCACAAAGGCGCCTCACTCCTGTCATCAAACAGAAAAAAATTCTAGCTAAACACCTTATCTATTGAAGTTGCCGAGAGACTCACATACGGTGCGAAACCGTGGGCGACCGGGGATATGGTCGTCCGGAAGGCGCAACACCAACCAGGAGAGTGACATGCCGAAAATGATCCGCACTGCCGCCCTTCTCTGGCGTGCGCATGATGTGAAACGCAAGGGAACTGTCTCCACCCCTTGCTGTCGAATGTGACGCTTCACCTTCCAGGGTTCTGAACAGTCAAATTCGTATTGCTGTCTCTGACAGCCACACCAGGAGTATGACCATGCAAAAGCAGGTTATCGAATATGGCGGCGAGCCTGTGGGCATCGTCGTTCCCGATCAGGGGCGGCTGAAGTTCATCGCCGTCAAGTTCCACGTCATCGACCTCGACGAGCAGCGTTTCGCCTCGGCGGACGAGGTGCGCCTTGCCATTCGCAACCATGTGCGCGCCCAGGCCATGACCGGAACCCCGGCCAATGCCGGGGCACCCCGTTCCGAGACGACAACGGCCGCCGTGGCCTGAAGCCGATGGCCGCCGCCAGGAGCACAGCCGCCCGCCGCATGGCCCGGGCGGCTTTTTCCTGTCGGCAAGGCCCCGCTCAAAACGCGGTGAAGGTAAGCGTGGTCAACGAGCGCTCGATGCCCGGGATGGCGGCAATCTTTTCATTGACGAATTTGCCGATCTCCTCGCCTTCCGGCAGGTAGATCTTCAAAAGCAGGTCCCAGTCGCCGCTGGTGGAATAAAGTTCCGAGACGAGCTCCGTCTTGTAGATGGCATCGGCCACCTCGTAGGTCTTGCCCGGCGCGCAGCGCAGCTGGACGAAAATCGGCTTCATGGCATCTTCCCGCAGTCTGGCCGCCCCGGCTTGAAGGAGCAAAGGCGGCTTTCGTGATCCTCTTCCGACTATTGGCTGAACCGGTGCGCTCACGCAACCCGCTCTCTCGACATCTCCATCTCCTGTGCGATCTCAAGCAGGAGCCAGTCGCGAAAGGCGGCGAGCGGCGGATAGGAGGCGCGCTCCGGCGGGCAGGCGAGAAAATAATCGCCGCTGCGCATGGCTCCCTGATCAACGACCGGCGCAAGCTGGCCCGCCTCCAGTTCCCTCGCAATCAGGAACTGCGGCAACAGCGCGATGCCAAGCCCGGCAGAGGCCGCCTCGACCATGGTGACGAACTGGTCGAGCAGCATGCCATGCAAGGCGTCGAAGGTGACATTGCGGGCCCGCAGCCAGGTTTCCCAGGCATCCGGCCGGGTGTTGAGATGCAGGAGCGGCGCCTGCAGCAGGTCTTTTTCCCCGCCGATGCTCAGCCTGCGGATGAGTTCGGGGGCGCCGACGGGCACCACCTCCTCCTGCATGAGGAAGGTCAGCACCGCGCCCGGCCAGCGCGCCTCGCCGAAATGGATCGCCGCATCGAGTGTGTCGAAGCGGAATTCGAAGGGTTCGAGCCGGGTGATGAGGTTGACGGTCATGCCCGGATGCGCGGCGATGAAACGCGGCAGGCGCGGGGCCAGCCAACGGCTGCCGAAGAAGGGCAGGATGGCCAGATTGAGCGTGCCGCCGGCGGGATTGGCCCGGAGGTTGAGCGAGGCAGATGAAATGCGTCGCAGCGCCTCGCGCACCTCGCGCGCATAAGTATCGCCGGCGATCGTCAGGCGGATCGTCTGCCGCTCGCGCAGGAACAACGCGACGCCGATCTGTTTTTCCAGCGCCGCGATCTGGCGGCTGACGGCGCTTTGCGTGAGGCCGAGTTCGTGGGCCGCAGCCGTGACGCTGCCGGTGCGCGCAGCCGCCTCGAAGGCCGAGAGAAGCGAAAGCGAGGGCAGGAAACGGCGCGGCGGCAGCATCACGGATCATTCCTCCAAAGAATGAACTGTTGAGAAGAATTCGCTATCCGCCGTTTCGCGCCGGCTGTAAAGTTTTTGTCATCTCACCCGCATCCGGATGGCGTGCCATGTTCAACGATCCCCGCTCCCACGGCCTTTGGGAAAAGACGGCGCCGCCTGCTCCCTCAAGCGAACCGCTGTCTGGCGATGCCTCCTGCGAAATCGTTATCATCGGCGGCGGCTATACGGGCCTCTCGGCGGCGCTGCATCTGGCCGAAGCCGGGCGCTCGGTGATCCTGCTGGAAGCGAAAGCGATCGGGTTCGGCGGCGCCGGCCGCAATGTCGGCCTCATCAATGCCGGCATGTGGGTGATGCCGGACGACCTGCCCGGCGAACTCGGCGCGGTGCATGGCGAACGTCTGCTGACCCTGCTCGGCAACGGACCGCAGGTGGTGATGCAGCTGATCGACCGGCACGGCATCGACTGCGAGTTGACGCGCACCGGCACGCTGCATTGCGCCGTCGGCGACAAAGGTCTGGCGGAAATCGAGGAACGTGCCCGCCAGTGGCAGAAACGCGGCGCCGATGTCGAGGTTCTCGATGCAACCGAGACCGAGCGGCGGATCGGCACGCGCGCCTATCGCGGCGCTCTGCTCGACCGCCGCGCCGGAACCCTGCAGCCACTCGCCTATGCCCGCGGCCTTGCCCATGCGGCAGTGAAGGCGGGGGCACGGATTCATACCGAGACCCCGGCAATCGCCTGGCAGCAACGGCAGGGGCGCCACGTGATCTCGACAGGCGCCGGCAGCGTGACGACCGACTGGGTGATCGTCGCGACCGATGCCTATTCGACAGGCCCCTTCGAAACGGTGCGCACCGAACAGGTGCATCTGCCCTATTTCAATCTCGCCACCACGCCGCTCTCCGACAATCTGCGCCGCTCCATCCTGCCCGCCCGCGAGGGCTGCTGGGATACCAAGGAGATCCTCTCCTCCTTCCGTATGGATGACGAGGGCCGGCTGGTGTTCGGATCGGTCGGCGCGCTGCGCGGGCCGGGCACCGCCATCCACAAGGGCTGGGCGCGCCGGGCGCTGCGCAAGATCTTTCCGCAACTCGGCGACATCACATTCGAGGCCGAATGGTACGGCCAGATCGGCATGACAGACAATGCCCTGCCGCGCTTCCACCGTTTTGCCGATCGTGTTGTCGGCTTTTCCGGCTATAACGGGCGCGGAATTGCGCCGGGAACGGTGTTCGGCAAGGTGCTCGCCGCGCATGTTCTGGGCGAGGCGACCGAAGCGGATCTGCCGCTGCCGCAGACCGCACCGCAGGCGCCGGCGTTCCGCCTGCTGAAGGAAGCCTATTACGAAACGGGCGCGCAGATTGCCCATCTGGCCGGGGACCGGTTCTGACGCCCAACCCCGGACGAAGACCTCAAGAGAAAGACGAGAGACGATCCTCATGACGCTTGCCACCCTGAACCTTGCCGCGGAAGCGGATGCCATTCTCTCCCGCCTCGGCGTGGATGCCGCAGCCTTCAAGGGCGGCACGCTTTCCGTCCGTTCGCCGATCACCGGTACGGAAATCGGTAAGGTGGCCGAACTGTCCGCGGAAGCAACGGGTGCCGCAATCGACGCGGCGCATCAGGCCTTTCTCACCTGGCGGAACGTGCCAGCCCCGAAGCGCGGCGAACTGATCCGCCTGCTCGGCGAAGAACTGCGCGCCGCCAAGGCCGATCTTGGCCGCCTCGTTTCGATCGAGGTCGGCAAGATCACCTCGGAGGGTCTCGGCGAAGTGCAGGAAATGATCGACATCTGCGATTTCGCCGTCGGTCTGTCCCGTCAGCTTTATGGTCTGACGATCGCCACCGAACGTGCCGACCACCGGATGATGGAAACCTGGCATCCGCTGGGTGTAGTCGGCATCATCTCCGCCTTCAATTTCCCGGTCGCCGTCTGGGCCTGGAATGCGGCACTGGCTTTGGTCTGCGGCAATGCCACCGTCTGGAAGCCGTCCGAAAAGACGCCGCTGACGGCACTCGCCACCCAGGCGATCTTCGAGAAGGCGGTAAAACGTTACGTGACCGAAGGCGGCACCGCACCACAAAACCTCTCGACGCTGATTATCGGCGGCCGTGAGATCGGCGAGGTCCTGGTCGATCATCCGAAGGTGCCGCTGGTCTCCGCCACCGGCTCCACCGCCATGGGCCGCGCCGTCGGCCCGCGCCTTGCCAAGCGTTTTGCCCGCGCAATCCTCGAACTCGGCGGCAACAATGCCGCGATCGTCACGCCGACGGCCGATCTCGATCTCACGCTGCGCGGCGTCGCCTTTGCCGCCATGGGCACGGCCGGCCAGCGCTGCACGACGCTGCGCCGCCTTTTCGTGCACGACAGCGTTTATGACGCCCTCGTGCCGCGTCTGCAGAAAGCCTATCAGTCGGTCACGATCGGCAATCCGATGGTGGACGGCAATCTCGTCGGCCCGCTGATCGACAAGGCCTCGTTCGAGCGCATGCAGAAGGCGCTCGAGGCGGCCAAGGCCGAAGGCGGTTCGGTGACCGGCGGCGAACGGGTGCTGACAGACGACGCGGCAGACGCCTATTACGTCCGCCCAGCCATCGTCGAAATGCCCTCGCAATGCGGTCCGGTGGTGGAGGAAACCTTCGCACCGATCCTTTACGTGATGCGCTATTCGGAATTTGATGCGGTGCTCGACCTGCACAACGGCGTGCCGCAGGGCCTCTCCTCCTCGATCTTCACCAATGACATGCGCGAAGCCGAAACCTTCATCTCCGCCCGCGGCTCCGATTGCGGCATCGCCAATGTCAATATCGGCCCGTCCGGTGCCGAAATCGGCGGTGCCTTCGGCGGCGAAAAGGAAACCGGCGGCGGCCGCGAATCCGGCTCGGACAGCTGGAAGGCCTATATGCGCCGCGCCACCAACACGCTGAACTACGGCCGCACCCTGCCGCTGGCGCAGGGCGTGAAGTTCGATATCGGCTGATGAGCCGACAGGGCGGCAACCTCACAGCTGCCGCCCTTTCTGTTCGGGACAAGCGTCTTGCGTCGCGCTAGTCTCAGGCGCGAATCGCCCATCACGCAAGGACAATCCCCCATGACCGACCGCCTCAACCTGCTGACCGATATCGAGGGCGTCAGCGTTGGCCATGCGACGGATCTGGCGTTGGGATCCGGCGTGACGGTTGTGGTCTTCGATGAGCCGGCGATCGCGTCGGGTAGCGTGCTGGGGGGCGCGCCGGGCGGGCGCGATACCGCCCTTCTCGATCCGGCGATGACCGTGGACAAGGTCGATGCGCTGGTGCTTTCCGGCGGTTCGGCCTTCGGGCTCGATGCGGCGGGCGGCGTGCAGGCGGGGTTGCGCGCGATCGGCCGTGGCCTGCAAGTCGGCTCGACACGGGTGCCGATCGTGCCACAAGCGATCCTGATGGATCTTCTGAACGGCGGCAACAAGGACTGGGGCCTCCATTCCCCCTATCGGGAGATGGGCTACGAGGCCTTCAAGGCGGCGGCGAAGGGAAAATTTGCGCTCGGCACTGTCGGCGCCGGCACGGGCGCGACGACGGCGACCGTCAAGGGTGGCCTGGGGTCCGCGAGCGCCGTCTCCTCCAGAGGGAATCGCATCGCGGCGCTGGTGGCGGTCAATGCGCTGGGCTCGCCGACCGTGGGCGATGGGCCGCATTTCTGGGCCGCCCCCTTTGAAGAGGAGGGTGAGTTCGGCGGTCTCGGCCTGCCAGACAAATTCACCGCCGGCGATACATCGCTCCGATTGAAAGGTGTGAACCTGAAGGCGACGACCATCGGGCTCGTCGTCACCGATGCCATTCTCACCAAGGCGCAGGCGCATCGCCTCTCGATCATGGCGCAGGATGGGCTGGCGCGCGCCGTGCTGCCTGCCCATCTGCCGGCCGATGGCGACACCGTGTTTGCCGCCGCGACCGGAAAGATCGCCCTCGATGATCCGATGGATTTCATGGAACTGTGCCACCTGGCGACGCTGACCTTTGCCCGCGCCGCAGCACGCGGGGTCTATGAGGCGACCACACTCCCTGTCGCCGACGCGCAAGCCTCCTGGCGCGACCGGCACGGCTGATCCCGGTCAAGCTGGCGCCGCGCTACCCTTCATCACCCGCACCGTCACGAACCAGAGCACCACGCCGACCGCCAGCAGGATGCCGGCAATGCTGTACTGCACCGGATCGCGGCCCGTCCAGGGACCGGCGAGAAAGGCGCAGGTGACGGCACCGAGAACCGGCACGACCGTCGGCGTGCAGAAATGCTTGTGCTCCACCCTATCCTTGCGCAGCACGAGCACCGCGATATTGACGATGGTAAAGACGCAGAGGAGCAGCAGCGCCGTGGTGCCGCCGAGCGCCGGCACGCCACCGACGAAGGTGATCAGCCCGACCGCGATCAATGTGGTGAAGAGTATGGCCACATAGGGCGTGCGGCGGCCGGGATGGACGGCGCCCAACATCGGTGGCAGCACGTTTTCCTTCGCCATGCCGTAGATCAGCCGGCTTGCCATCATCATGTTGATCAGCGCCGAATTGGCGACCGCAAACATGGTGATGATGCCGAAAATGCCGATGGGGAAACCGGGCGCACCGGCCTGCACCACCTTCAGGAGTGGTGTCTCGCCCTCGCCGAGCTCTGCGGCGGGAACGAGCGTGATCGCCGAGATCGACACCAGCACATAGATGAGACCGGTCAGCACGAGGCCGCCGAGCAGGACCTTTGGGAAGATGCGGCTCGGCTCCTTGCATTCCTCGGCCATGTTGACCGAATCCTCGAAGCCGACCATGGCGAAGAAGGCGAGCGTGGTGGCGGCAATCACCGGCCAGAACATGCCCCCGCCTTCCGGCGGCTGGAAGGTAAAGGCACGCGAGACATCGCCCTCGCCGCCCCAGATCGCCCAGAAACCGATGCCGATGATCAGAAGCAGGCCACTCAGTTCCACGACGGTCAGCACCACATTGACCATGACGCTTTCGCCGACGCCGCGGAAATTGACGATGGCGACGAGCGCAATGAAGGCGAGTGCCACACCGGTGACGAGGAAACCGCCATCCGCCATACCCATGGTCGCGACGAAATTGGCGGCGAAGGCGCGCGAGGCGGTGGAGGCCGAGGTGATGCCGGACGACATGACCGCAAAGGCCACCAGGAAGGTGAGGAAATGCACGCCGAAGGCCTTGTGGGTGTAAAGTGCGGCCCCCGCCGCCTTCGGATATTTCGTCACCAGTTCCAGATAGCTGAAGGCCGTCAGAAGCGCGACGACGAAGGCGACGAGAAAGGGCAGCCACACGACACCGCCCACTTCTGCCGCCACCTGGCCGGTCAGTGCATAGATGCCGGTGCCGAGAATATCGCCGACGATGAACAGTAGAAGCAGGCCCGGCCCCATAACCCGCTTCAACTCATGGCCCGATCCGGTCTGGCTCTTGCCCAGATGCTCTGCCATGCGTGTTTCCGATTGCTGGTCTGACATGACCCCTCCCCCAATGTGATGAAATTCAACGTGCCGGCACCCGTCCGGTTCCTTCTTCTTCCTCACCCCTGGCGGAAAATCGAGAGACGCCTGGAACGCTCGTGCGTCCCGCCAGTTAGCCGGTCACGGCCCGGTATGCGTTTCCGGCGCCAATCCCCTCCAGACGATAGACGAGAAAGAGACGGATATGGACGAGAACAAACGAGGCACCATGCCGGCAGGCACCACGGACAAGATGCTCACCAACCGGCAGGGGCATCCGGTTGTCAACAACCAGTCGATGCGCACCGTTGGCGCGCGCGGTCCGGCAACGCTGGAAAACTATCAGTTCCTGGAAAAGATCACCCATTTCGACCGCGAGCGCATTCCGGAACGCGTGGTGCATGCGCGCGGCTTCGTCTGTTACGGCGAGTTCGAGGCGACCGGCAAGATCGGCGACGAACCGGCCTCGACCTATACGCGCGCCAAGCTGTTCCAGCAGGCGGGCAAAAAGACGCCGCTCGCCATCCGTTTCTCGACGGTCATCGGCGGGCGAGACTCCTCCGAAGTGGCGCGCGACCCGCGCGGTTTCGCGGTGAAGTTCTATACCGAAGATGGCAACTGGGATCTGGTGGGCAACAATCTCGCCGTCTTCTTCATCCGAGATGCGATCAAGTTCCCGGACGTCATCCATTCGCTGAAGCCGGACCCGGTGACCTTCCGTCAGGAGCCGAACCGCATTTTTGACTTCATGAGCCAGACGCCGGAGAGCATGCACATGCTCACCCACCTGTTTTCGCCACGCGGCATTCCGGCAAGCTATCGCCACATGGAGGGTTTTGGCGTCAACACCTACAAGATGGTGAACGATAAGGGCGAGACTGTCTTGGTGAAATACCACTTCCATCCGCGCGCCGGGCTGGCCAGCCTGACGGCAGAGGAAGCTGCGAAGGTCCAGGGCCAGGACTTCGGCTCTGCCTCGAAGGACCTGTTCACCGCGATCGAACACGGCGATTACCCGCAATGGGACATGTTCGTGCAGATCATGGAGGATCACGACCATCCGGAGCTCGACTGGGACCCGCTGGACGACACGAAGATCTGGCCGGAACACCAGTTTCCGCTGCGCCACATCGGCACCATGACGCTGAACCGCAATGTCGAGGATTTCTTCAACGAAAACGAACAGATCGCCATGGGCACCGGCGTGCTGGTGGACGGGCTCGACTTTTCCGACGATAAGATGCTGGTGGGCCGCACCTTCTCCTATTCCGACACCCAGCGTTATCGCGTCGGCACGAACTATCTTCAGCTGCCGGTGAATCAGGCGAAGAACGCCCAGGTGGCGACCAATCTCTCCGGCGGACAGATGAGTTTCCAGCGCGACCTTGCCCCCGGCCAGAATCCGCATGTGAACTACGAACCCTCGATCCATGACGGGCTTTCCGAAAACCCGCGCGAGGAGCCGAACCGCCCGCCGGAAATTCGCGGACCGCTGACGCGCGCCGTGCTGGAGCGACGCAATGATTACGCGCAGGCAAGCGGTCGCTTCTGCACCATGATGGACTGGGAGCGCGACGACCTGATCACCAACATGGGTGATCTCCTCTCGCAATGTCAGCGCGACGTGCAGGAACGCATGGTGTGGCACTTCTTCCTGGTGCATGACGACTATGGCCGCCGGGTCGGCGAAAAGCTCGGCATTTCGGCAGAGGATGTGAAGGGGCTGGGACCGCTGCCGAAACAGGTTCTGACCGACGACGACCAGAAGCGGCTACAGCAGCTTGGCAGGAACGGCGACGTGATCGATCCGTCGATCTGGGGCCAGTGGACAAGTTCGGTGAAGAACCACAAGGCGACGGCCGAAGAAGTGCTGATGGGCAAGCTGCCCAGCGCCCGACCGATGGACCAGGCCGCGGAATAAGTCGGTTGCCGCGTGTCCCCTTCTTCCCGTCAAAACGGGCAGAAGGTGGCCGGCAGGCCGGATGAGGGGCAGGCAATCCTGGTGGCGAAAGCCCGTTACCCCGGCACTTTCCCGCAGGCGGCAGGGCTATAACATTAGACACAATACCCCTCCCAACCCTCCCCACAAGGGGGAGGGCTTTAACCCAGGCGACCCGCCGAAACCGGTTGAAGCTCGGGCGGGTGCCGCAAGGTGTCTCCCCCCTTGTGGGGGAGATGGCCGGCAGGCCAGAGGGGGTATTCTTCCATACGTGATACCCCTGCCGAAGGCCGGGAGAGGGAGAGAGAACGGTGCGCCCGCCTCTCTTACACCGGCTGGGCCGGCTGCAGCGCCACGCGTCCCAGCCGCGCCAGTGCCAGGAAAAACAGAAGTGCGACAAGGCCGAGACCGATCAGCGACCAGAGCACCATGTCCGGTCCCGTCCGCTCCAGAATGACGGCAAGGCCGAAGGGCGAAAGTGCCGAGGCGGCCAGCCTGACAAGCGTCAGCTGGCCCTGGCGGGCGCCATAGCCTTCGCTGCCGAAAAGGGCGAGCGGCAGCGTGCCGAAGACGATGCTGGAGAGGCCCGAGCCGAAACCGAAGACGATGGCAAACAGCATGGCGCCGGGCACGAAAGGATAGGTGAGCGTCAGCACCAGGATGCCGAGTGGCGCGAAGACGGCCGTCAGCACGGCAAGCTGGAGAGCCCCGAGATTCTTGCCGAAGATCATGTTGGTGAAGCGGCTGAGAACCTGCGCCGGACCGAACAGGGTTGCGACCAGAACCGCCGTGCCTCCGAGGCCGAGCCCGGTCAGCACCGGCACCATGTGGAACAACAGCGCGGTGTTGACGAAGGAGAGCAGCCCCATGCCGATGAGCATCAGGGCAAAACCCTGTTGCCGGTAGGCGGCAGGCAGCAGCCCGGTGACGACCTGGGCGCTGCCCGAGGCGCTCTCATCCGCCCGCCGTCCGCCGCGGCCATAAAGGCTGAGCCAGGCATGCAGCGGCAGGCAGAGCATGAGGTTGAGGGCGGCAAACACGAGATAGACCTGCTGCCAGGACAGATGGGCGTGCAGAACCGTCGTGACCGGCCAGAAGATGGTGGAGGCGAAACCGGCAATCAGCGTGAGGTAGGTGATGCTGCGCTTGGCCTCGCGCGGGCGGATTTCCACCAGAAGCGCAAAGGCCGCGCCATATTGCACGAGATTGGAGGAGAGTTCCGTCAGCAGGAGACCGGCAACGAAGACGCCGCGATGAGGCGCGACGGCGCAGATGACCAGCGACAGGGCCGCCGCCAGCGAACCAAGCGTCATGACCCGCCCGGCACCGAAACGATCCATCAGCCGGCCGGCAAAGGGTGCGACCAGCCCCGACACGAACAACGAGGCGGAGAGAAGACCGAACACCCAGTCGACGCTCCAGCCGAAATCCCGCGCCATATCAGGCGCGAGAATGCTGAAGCTGTAATAGAGCGTGCCGTAACCGATGATCTGGGTAAGCCCCAGCGAGACAATGGCGGCGACCGGGGGACGGGATGTCATAGGGATTTCAGCTGTACACGGGCTTCGAGTTTATCAGCTGTTTCCTTGCGCTCGCTGTAACGGTCGGTCAAGTAGGCGGAGGCATCGCGCGTCAACCAGGTGAACTTCACCAGTTCCTCGCAGACATCCACCACCCGCTCGTAATAGGAGGATGGTTTCATGCGGCCGTTTTCGTCGAACTCCTGAAAGGCCTTGGCGACGGAGGACTGGTTGGGAATGGTGATCATCCGCATCCAGCGGCCGAGCACGCGCATCTGGTTGAGCGCGTTGAAGGATTGCGAGCCGCCGGAGACCTGCATGATGGCGAGCGTCTTGCCCTGGGTGGGGCGGATGGAGCCGACGGACAGGGGAATCCAGTCGATCTGCGTCTTCATGATACCGGTCATGGCGCCGTGGCGTTCGGGGCTGACCCAGACCTGCCCCTCGGACCATTGCGACAGCTCGCGAAGTTCCTGCACCTTCGGATGGCTGACCGGTTCGGCATCGGGAAGCGGCAGACCCTTCGGATCGAAGAAACGTACCTCGCAACCAAGTTCGGTCAGAAGCCGCCCGGCCTCCTCAGCCAGAAGCCGGCTATAGGAGATCGTCCGCAGCGACCCGTAGAGGATCAAGATGCGCGGCTTGTGCGTGGAAAAGGCAGGGCGCAGCGCGGCAAGATCGATCGGCCGCAGGTGGCGGGAATCGAGTGCCGGCAGATCGGCACCCGCCTCAAGGGGGGTATCAGCCAAGGCGCTTGCCCTCCGCATCGAGAACCTGCTCGCCATCCTCCTTGACGAAGGGACCCGTGAACGTCTCCGGCAGGATCTCCAGCACCAGTTCGGACGGGCGCGACAGCCGTGTGCCGAGGGGCGTCACCACGAAGGGGCGGTTGATCAGGATCGGGTGTTCGAGCATGGCGTCGAGCAGTTGCTCATCCGTCAGCGCCGGATTGTCGAGGCCGAGCTCGGCAAAGGGCGTGCCCTTTTCACGGATCGCCTCGCGCACGGACAGTCCGGCATCGGCAATCATCGTCTTCAGGGTGTCGCGCGAGGGCGGGGTCTGCAGATATTCGATCACGGAGGGTTCGATGCCGGCATGGCGGATCAGCGCCAGCGTGTTGCGCGAGGTGCCGCAGGCGGGATTGTGGTAGATGGTGACGTTCATGGGTCAGGCTTTCGTTTCGGTTGCGGCGGCACGCACGGAGGCGCCGGTTTCGTACCAGGTCTTGCTGCGGTTCACGATCCAGACGACGGAGAGCATGACGGGCACTTCGATCAGCACGCCGACAACAGTGGCAAGCGCTGCCCCCGACTGGAAGCCGAACAGGCTGATGGCGGCCGCCACCGCAAGCTCGAAGAAGTTGGACGCGCCGATGAGGGCCGAGGGACCGGCCACACAATGGGCCTCGCCGGTGGCGCGGTTCAGCAGATAGGCGAGGCCGGAATTGAAGTAGACCTGGATCAGGATCGGCACGGCAAGCAGCGCGATCACCATGGGCTGCGCGATGATCTGTTCGCCCTGGAACCCGAAGAGCAGAACGAGCGTGGTCAGCAGCGCCACCAGCGAGGCGGGCTGCAGGATCTTCAGGAGATCCTCGAGCGCCCGTTCGCCGCCGGAAGCCAGCAACTGGCGGCGGATCAACTGCGCAGCAATGACCGGCAGCACGATGTAGAGCACGACCGAGAGGATCAGCGTATCCCACGGCACCGTGATGGCCGACAGGCCGAGCAGCAGGCCGACGATCGGCGCAAACGCCACCACCATGATCGCATCGTTGAGCGCCACCTGGGAGAGCGTGAAATGCGGCTCGCCCTTCGTCAGGTTAGACCAGACGAAGACCATGGCCGTGCAGGGGGCGGCGGCGAGAATGATCAGCCCGGCGATATAGCTGTCGATCTGGTCTGCCGGCAGAAGCGGGCGAAACAGCCAGCCGATGAAGAGCCAGCCGAGCAGCGCCATGGAGAAGGGTTTGATGGCCCAGTTGATGAAGAGCGTGACGCCGATGCCGCGCCAGTGGCGGCTGACCTGCCCGAGCGCCGCGAAATCGATCTTGATGAGCATCGGAATGATCATCAGCCAGATCAGCACGGCCACCGGCAGGTTGACCTTGGCGACCTCCAGCGCTGCGATGGCGTGGAAGACGCCGGGCAGTGCATAGCCCAGCGACACGCCGACGAGGATGCACAGGAAGACCCAGAGCGTGAGGTAACGTTCGAAGGTGGACATGATCACGCGACCTCGGGGCTGGGACGGGTTGCTGCACCGGACTTGCCGATCTCGTCCAGCCGCTTCTGCAGCGAAAGCTTGTCGAGACTGGTCATCGGCAGGCTTACAAAGACGGAAATGCGGTTGTTCAGCATGCGGTAGGCATCGGCAAAGGCAAAATGCCGTTCCGATTCGGTGCCTTCAGCGGCGGCAGGATCCGGCACGCCCCAATGGGCGGTCATCGGCTGTCCCGGCCAGACCGGGCAGGCTTCGGCGGCGGCGTTGTCGCAAACGGTGAACACGAAATCCAGCTGCGGTGCACCGGGCGCGGCAAACTCGTCCCAGTTCTTCGACCGGGCAAAGCTCGTATCGTAGTTCATGCCCTTCAGCAGTTGCAGCGTATAGGGATGAACCTCGCCCTTCGGCTGGGAGCCGGCGGAATAGGCCTTGAACTTGCCCTGGCCAAGCCGGTTGAGGATGGCCTCCGCAATGATGGAGCGGGCGGAATTGCCGGTGCACAGGAACAGGACATTGTAGATGCGATCGGTCATTGCGGTCTCTCCTCGCGTGAAGGGGCACAGCACGCCGCAGCTGCGGTGGCCGGCAGACAGATTTCGGGGTGGCCGGCACAGCAATCCTCCATCAGGAAGCGTATGAGGCCGACGAACTGGTCATAGGCAGCGGTATAGATGATCGAGCGGGATTCGCGGGTGGCCGTCACCAGCCCGACGCGCTCCAGCTCCTTCAGATGAAAGGAGACATTCGAGGCGGACACGCCGGCAGCCTCCGCCACCGCGCCGGCGGCCATGCCCTGCGGCCCCGCCACCACCAGCATGCGCACGATCTTCAGCCGCGTTTCCTGCGACAGCGCGCCAAACATGCCGACAGCCTGTTTCTCGTCCATGATTTGATATTCCTATGATTATTGAAATGAAGCTAGCGCAAAGATCCGCCGCTGGCAATCCCCCTCGGTATGTTTCATCGGCGGGGAAATTAAGCCGGCTCAGGACTGCTGCACGAACCAGGACATCAGCTGCGCGCTGTTCATCGAGCCGGTGATCTTCATCAGCCGGGCCCGATGCGATTCCACCGTGCGGCGGGAAAGCTTCAGTTCGGCGGCAATCTCGCCATTGGTCTTGCCCTGCGAGACCAGCGTGAGGATCTGGTACTGCCGTCCCGTCAGCGACAGCTGGTGGGCATTGACCGGCCGGTTCAGCCGCTGGAAGCAGTAGAGGGCGTGGGCGAAGGGATCGTCATGCTGGAAGCTGCGCCCGGTGACCTGGCACCAGAAACGCTGGCCGGTGAGCGTCATCATGATGCGCTCGTCATAATAGCTGCGGCTGCCCGGAAGGTGCTCGCGCCACATCTTGCCGGTGCGGATGAAATCGGAAATCTTCGGATAGAGGATGGCAAAGCTCTGGCCGACCAGATCCGGCTGGCGGTAGCCGAACAGTTCGGCGAAGGGCGCGTTGCAATCGCGGATGATGCGGTGGGTGGCATAGACCATCGGCACCGGCAGCTCGTGCAGGGAAAATCGCGGACTTGTGTCCTTCCGGGTGGTTTCGGTGATGGGGCGATCCTCAGCCATGCCGTATAAATACTGCTAACGGACCATCCGTCTCAAGACTTAGATTTCATGGAACATGCGCTTAGGAGGAGCAACTTCATGCGAAAGGTTTACAACGATGCGTCCTCAGCCCTGGCCGGGCTGCTGAAGGACGACATGACCATTATGGCCGGCGGCTTCGGCCTGTGCGGCATTCCCGAAACGCTGATCGAGGCAGTGCGTCTCTCCGGCGTGAAGGGCCTGACAGTGATTTCCAACAATGCCGGCATCGACGGCGTGGGCCTCGGCCGTCTGCTGGAGACGCGGCAGATCCGCAAGATGATCTCGTCCTATGTCGGCGAGAACGCCACGTTCGCCAAGCAGTACCTGTCCGGCGAACTGGAAATCGAGTTCAACCCGCAAGGGACGCTCGCCGAGCGCATCCGCGCCGGTGGTGCGGGCATCCCCGCCTTCTTCACCAAGACCGGCGTCGGCACCCAGGTGGCCGAGGGCAAGGAACTGCGCCAGTTCGGCGACGACACCTATGTGATGGAGCATTCCCTGTTTGCCGATCTCGCGCTGGTGCATGCCTATCGCGGCGATACCGAAGGCAATCTCGTCTTCCGAAAGACGGCGCGCAACTTCAACCCGATGATGGCGACCGCCGCGCATGTGACGGTGGTGGAGGTGGAAAAGCTGGTGGAGCCGGGCACGATCGACCCCGACCACATCCACACACCCGGCATCTTCGTCTCGCGCATCGTCGAGGTTGCCAATACCGTGAAGCGCATCGAGCAGCGCACCGTGCGGCCGCGCGCCGCAGCCGTTGAGGGAGCACACTGATGGCCTGGACACGCGAACAGATGGCGGCCCGTGCGGCGCGCGAACTGCAGGACGGCTTCTACGTCAACCTCGGTATCGGCATTCCGACGCTGGTGGCCAATTATATTCCCGACGGCATGCATGTGACGCTGCAGAGCGAGAACGGCATGCTGGGCATGGGTCCCTTCCCCTTCGAGGGCGAGGAAGATGCCGACCTGATCAATGCCGGCAAGCAGACGATCACCCAGCTTGCCGGCAGCAGCTTCTTTTCCAGCGCCGAAAGCTTCGCGATGATTCGCGGCGGCCATATCGACCTGTCGATCCTCGGCGCCATGCAGGTGGCGCAGAATGGCGACCTCGCCAACTGGATGATCCCCGGCAAGATGGTGAAGGGCATGGGCGGCGCCATGGATCTCGTCGCCGGCGTCAAGCGCGTCGTGGTGGTGATGGAGCATGAGGCGCGTGGCGAACCGAAGCTTCTGACCCGCTGCACCCTGCCGCTGACCGGCCAGCGCGTGGCGGACCTCCTGATCACCGATCTCGGCGTCTTCACGCTTGCCCGGCGCGGCGAGGAAAGCCTGGTGCTGGTGGAACTGGCACCGGATGTGACGGTGGACGAAATCCGGGCAAAGACGCAGGCAGACTTCACCGTCGCGCTCGGCTGAGGCAACGTCCAGACCTGCGGCCGCACCTTTTGCGCGCTGCAGGTCTGTTTGCGGGCGTCCGGTCAGGGGGCTAGAGCCCGGCTGCGCGGGCGCGGTGCCCCTCGGGCGGAACGGCGATCTCCTGAAAGTCCCGGGCCAGCCGGTGCAGGGCCGCCCGCATGCCAGCGCCTTGCACCGGAACGCCGCGACCGGTGACGGCAATCTCCGGCTCCAGCGCGGCGAGCCTTTTCACAGACGCTTCCGCCGCCGCCCAGTCCGGCGTGAAGTAGCGCGGGGGCCCATGCATCTCCGGCGTCTGCAGCGCCACCTCATAGGCGGATTCCTGGCCGGTGGTGACGAAGGCATCGCCGGCAATCAGCGCGCGGTCGCCTTGCCGCCACAGCGACACATGGCCGGGCGCGTGGCCCGGCGTGTGCAGCCAGGTCCAGCCCGGCATGTAGGGCACGCTGCCATCCGCCGGCAGCATGGACAGATATTTTCCGACATTCATCGGTGAGCGCGGAAAGAGTGGCGACAGAAGCGCCATCACCCCGCCGCCGACACCGGGATCGGCCGGCGGATAATAGGCCTCGCCGTTCAGATAGGGAAATTCCAGCGGATGCGCATAGACCGGCACGTCCCAGCGGCGTGACAGCGCCTCCACCGACCCCGCGTGATCGAAATGCGCATGCGTCATGATGATGGCGCGCGGGCGCGTATGGCCGCCGAAGCGGCGCTCGGCACATTCGACGATGGTGCTGGCCGAGGCGGGCAGGCCGGTATCGATCAGCACCCAGTCGTCGGAAGTGGCCGGATTGCCCCAGAAGACGACATTGACCATCGACAGCCGGCGATAGGCAAGATCCGGGGTGATCAGCTTCAGCCCGTCGGGGGCCTCCTCGAGCCGGGCAAGGTCTTCATTAGAAAGCGGAATCTGGCTGGTCATGCGACACTCCCTCCGGCCGGCCCGCCGGGGCGACCACAAAAGCAGGCCCGCGACGGCAGGTCGCGGGCCGCACTGGCTGGCGCGCGCCTCAGACCTTGGCCGAAGCGCCGGCTTCCTTCAGCGAGGCGAATTTCATGGTGAGGCTGCGCAGGTTGTGATCGATCCAGTTGGCCATCGCCACCTCTTCCTCGAGATTGGCCTTGAGACCGGCGGTGGCCGTGGGAAAGCCGCCCAGTTCGGCAACGGTCAGCAGCGACTTGTAGGCGGCGATCTCGTAATTCTCGAAGGCGAAGTTGGCAAAGGAGTTCTTGACGATCTCGTCCGGGGCAATCGTGTGGCCAAGCGCCGCCATGGAGCCGCCCATGGAAAGCGCCATGTCCTTCATCGCGGAATGGCTTTCCGAAAGCCCGGCCAGAATTTCGTCCAGCCGCTCGATCTGGCCCTCGGTCTCGCGGATATGCGCTTCCAGGCGGTCGGCCACTTCCGGATAGTTCTCGATGCGCGAGACCTGCGGTTTCATGATCGACAGCGCCTGGTTCTCCATGGCGTGGGCGTTCTTCAGCCCGGTCACGAAAATCCTGCGGGTTGCATTGTCATCAGCCATGTCAGTCCTCCTGGTTTCTGGCGGACTAACCGGCAAGCACCGCGATGGTTCCTGAAGGGCGGCGTTAAGCGAGACGATGCCGCCAGGCGGCGCGATAGGCCGCAAGCCCTGCCGCCGCAAGCGGCGCGACGGGTTCTGCCGGCGAGGCGACGGGCCGCGCCCCGGCGAGAAGCGCTGCACCATGCGCAGTGCCGGTGGCGCCGGACAGCGCCAGCACAGGACGATGGCCGCGCCCGGCAAGCAGCGCCGCGAGCGTGGCGAGATAGGCGCCGTTCGCGGCAAAGGGACCTTCGACCAGCACCGGCCCCGCCGCCCCGACAAGATCGAGGCAGGCCTCGCTCATCAGCGAGAGATAGAGGGTCGCCGCCGCCCAGCGCAGACGCGTGTCGCAGCCGTCCGCGTTCAGCCACATCCGCTGCCGTCCCGGAAAGGGACCGGAGCCGTCCGCGACATTCGGCAGCAGCATCACCCCGGCGCGGACCGCCTCCGCGAGCGCCGGCCGCATGTCGTCAGCCGGATAAGGACCGAGTTCGGCCGCCAGCATCTCGAATTCGCGGCCGCCCATGAAGCGCGAGGAGGGCACGGCGCGGCCATAGGCATCGACATTGGCCAGCGCATCGCGGGCGGGATCGAGGTGCTGCAGATCGCCGCCGACGCCGAAACTGATGACCCAGGTGCCGGTGGAGACCACCGCGAACGGAGCTTCGCGGCCGACCAGATGCGGCAGCAGCGAGGCGTTCGAATCGTGGATGCCGCAATGGACCGGCACCGGATGACCAAGCCCGAGTTCCGCCGCAAGCGCGGGACGGACCGGGCCCAGCGCATCGAAGGCGGAGCGCACCGGCGCCATCGTCTCACGGATGCCGAGCCGGTCGACCAGCGAGGAGAAGGTTCCCGCCGCCGGTTGCCACAGGTCGGTGTGGCAGCCGAGCGAGGTCACCTCGTTGGCGACAATCCCGGTCAGGCGGAAGGCCCAGTACTGCGGATAGGTGAGGATGGTGCGGACGCGCGCGAAAGCATCCGCAAACGCGGTCTTCTGGTAGTGGATCTGCGCCCCGAGATTGAGGCCGCCGGAAAGCGCCGGCGAGAAGGTTTCCGCAAAAGGCGGCCGCAGCGCCGCGTAAGCCGCGCGGATCTCGGCGGGATAGACGTGCTCGTAATCCAGCACCGGCAGCGCCAGCGCGCCCTCCGCATCGAGGAGCACGCCGCAGGCGCCATGCGCGGTGATCGAGATGGCATCGAAGCCGGTCTCGGCGTTGAGCGCGGTCAGGGCCTCGCAGAAGAAGGCCCAGAGCGCCTCGATGTCGTAATGCGGATAAAGCGGGCCGGGCAGCACGCGGTTCGGCCGGCGGCGCACGGAAAGCTCGGCACCGGTCGCGCAATCGAGCACCAGCACCTTGGCATTGGTCTTGCCGATATCGAGAACGGCGATCCGCTCGACCGTCCTCATGGCAGGTGGAAGACCGGAACGAGATCGACGGCAACCGGCGAGTTGTCCGGATTGGTTGCCATGATGTCGGCCATGTGCGCCCACCAGCGCTTCATCACCGGATCGTCCGGCAGGCTCGCCATGCCGTGATTTGCAGGCCGCGACAGAATGCCGAACAGGATGTTGGTCTCGCGATCGAGATGGATGGAATAATCGCTGATCCCGGCCCGGTGCAGCAGATCGACCAGTTCCGGCCAGATCTCGTCATGGCGCTTCCTGTATTCGGCTTCCATGCCGGGGTTGAGCTTCATGCGGAAGGCGTAGCGTTCGAGCGTCATGATCTGGATGCCTGCCTGATGCGGCGCGCCAGGATGGGCAGCGCGATGGTGACGATGAGGAGAAGCCCGACGAAGATCGACATCACGATGCCGGGCACATTGAGGAGGCCCAGCCCGAAGGTGACGAGGCCCATGACGAAGGCGGCGATCACCACGCCGGCGATGGTGCCGGCACCACCGAGGATCGACACGCCGCCCAGCACGACCATGGTGACGACTTCGAGTTCCCAGCCTTGCGCGATGGACGGTCGCGTGGAACCGAGCCGCGAGGTGAGGCAGACGGCCGCGATGCCGCTCATCAGGCCGGTCAGCAGGAAGAGGGTGAACTTCACCCGCTCCACCGGCACGCCGGAAAAGCGTGCGGCAAACTCGTTGTTGCCGATGACGAAGACCTGGCGGCCGAAATTGGTGGCATGCAGGAGGACGGCGAACACGGCGGCGGTGAGCAGGAAGAGGCCGAACTCGAAGGAAAACACCCAGACCAGATAGCCCTGGCCGAAATAGGCAAAGCTGTCCGGGTAACCGCCATAGGCCTTGTCGCCCAGCACGATGTAGGAAATGCCGCGAAACAGGCTCATCGTGCCGATGGTGACGACGATGGAGGGCAGTTTCAGCACGGAGACGAGCATGCCGTTGAAGGCGCCGCAGGCAAGGCCGGTGCCGATGCCGATCAGCACCAGGCCGGGCGTGCCGATACCGACCTGCGCCGCCGCTCCCATGGCGGTGGAGGCAAGCGCGATGATTGCCGCGACCGACAGGTCGATCTCACCGGCGATGATCAGAAGCGCCATGGCAAAGGCGATCATCGCCTTTTCGGTGAAGTTGAAGGTGGCGTCCGACAGGTTCCACGCATCGAGGAAATAGGGCGAGGCGAGCGAATTGGCGATGAAGATCGCCACCGCCACGCCGAACAGCAGCACTTCCCAGCTGGAGAGCATGCGCCCGACGGGGGTGCCGAGACGATCGGGAATGGCGCGGCGCGGCGCGCCCGGCTGGCTGGTTGTCTGTGGCTGGCTCATGCGGTCACCTCGGCACTGGCGCGATCGCGCAGGATGATGCGGCCCTTCTTCGCTTCGGCGCGGGCATTGAAGACGACGGCGAGAATGATGACGATGCCGGAGATGGCCATCTGGGCAAAGGGCGAGATGCCGATTACCGGCAGCGCATTCTTGATGACGCCGAGGAAGAGCGAGCC
This sequence comes from Rhizobium sp. CSW-27, assembly GCF_018760785.1. Taxonomy (GTDB): domain Bacteria; phylum Pseudomonadota; class Alphaproteobacteria; order Rhizobiales; family Rhizobiaceae; genus Neorhizobium. The sequence goes on along the minus strand of NZ_JAHHZO010000016.1, from coordinate 65,513 downwards.
GAGCACGGCGCCGGCAACCGAGCCGATGCCACCGGCAATCGAGATGCCGCCGATCACGCAGGCCGCGACGCTGTCGAGTTCGAAACCATTGGCGATATCGACATAGGCCACCGCATAGCGCGACACCCAGAGATAGCTGCAGAGCCCCGCCATGGCGCCGGACAGCACGAAGGCGAAGAAGCGCGTGCGGCCGATATCGATGCCCGCATAGACGGCGGCGACGGGATTGCCGCCGGAGGCATAGGCCGAGCGGCCGAAGGGCGTGCGCGTCAGCAGGAAGCCCATGCCGATGACGACGAGGATGGCGACCCAGGAGAGCACGGGCAGGCCGAGCAGCACCGTGCGCGGCACGTTGAGAAAGGTCGGCGTCATCTGGTGCGCATTCACCCAGCTGCCGCCCGACAGCACGAAGGCCATGCCGCGATAGATGGTGAGCGTGCCAAGCGTGACGACGATCGGCGGGATCTGCAGCACCCAGACGAGGAAGCCGTTGATCGATCCCAGAAAGGCGCCGATGCCGAGCGCCATGACGATCAGCACGAGAAGCGGCAGATCGGGAAAGGCGGCATTGGTCATGGCGACCGCCATGCCGGTGAAGGCAAGGTTGGCGGCAACCGAAAGATCGATGGATTTCGTCAGGATCACCGTCATCTGGGCGAGCGCCAGCATGATCAGGATCGCGGTGTCATTGAAGATGTTGGCGAGATTGCCCGGTTCGGCAAAGCCTTCCGCGCGGGTGGCAAAGCCCGCAACCATCAGGATGATGATGCCGGAGAGAAGCAGTTCGCGGCTTTTCAGCAGTTTCGTCATGAAGCGCACTCACGCATTGCCGGTGGCGGCGCGCACCAGCGCTTCCGCTGTGGCCTCCGACCGGTCGTAAAGCCCCGCCATCAGCCCCTCGCGCATCACCATGACCCGGTCCGACATGCCGAGGATTTCCGGCAGTTCGGACGAGACCATGATGATGGACAGGCCCTGGGAGGCAAGTTCGGAAATGAAGCCGTGCACGGCGGCCTTGGAGCCGATGTCGATGCCCTTGGTCGGCTCGTCGAGAATGATCACCTTCGGCTGGGTGGCGAGCCACTTGCCGATCACCACCTTCTGCTGGTTGCCGCCCGACAGCGTGCCGACCGGCACGGACAGGGCCGCAGCGCGCAGATCGAGCCGCTCGGCATAGTGCCGGGCAAGCTTCAGCTCGTTCGCCGCCTTCAGGAAGCCGGCACGCGAGGTTTTCGTCAGCGAGGGCAGCGACATGTTCTGGTAGATCGGCATGGGCAGCGCCAGCCCGTGCCGCCCGCGCTCTTCCGGCACATAGACGATGCCCGCGCCAATCGCATCGCGCGGCGACCGGATCTCGACCGGCTTGCCTTCCAGCGTCAAGCGTCCCGCCGAGGGCCGGGTGATGCCGAACAGCGACTGGCAAAGCTCCGAGCGTCCGGCCCCGATCAGGCCGTAGATGCCGAGGATTTCGCCGCGCTTCAGCGCAAAGGAAATGTCGCGGAATTCGGTCGGATGGCTGTAGCCCTCGACGGAGAGCACGGTATCGCCGATCTCGACGCTCGTCTTCGGGAAGACGTCATTCACGTCGCGGCCGACCATCATGCGGACGATCTCCGCCTGCGGCGTGTCCTTCAGGCGTCCGTGGCCAACCGCCTTGCCATCGCGGAAGACGGCGAAGTTCTCGGCGATCTCATAGAGTTCATCGAACTTGTGGCTGATGAAGAGGATCGCCTTGCCCTGCCGCTTCAACCCTTCCACGATGCGGAACAGATCGTCGATCTCCTTGCGCGACAGTGCGGCCGTCGGCTCGTCCATGATCACGATGCGGGCTTCGACGGAAAGCGCACGGGCAATCGCAACCAGATGGCGCTGGGCGATCGACAAATCCTTCAGCCGGATCGTCGGATCGATCTCGCTTTCCAGCTGCCGCAGCAGTGCGCGCGAGCGGGCATTGATGGTGCGCCAGTCGATGGTGCCGAACCGGGTGCGCGGCGCATGGCCGAGGAAGACGTTTTCCCCGACGCTCAGTTCGTCGAACAGAACGGTTTCCTGATGGATCGCCGTGACACCCGCATCGATGGCGGCCTGGGCGCTGGAAAACTGCACCGGCTGCCCGTCGAGCAGGATCTCGCCCTCGCTCGGCCGGTAGATGCCGGTGAGGATCTTGACGAGCGTGGACTTGCCGGCACCGTTTTCGCCGATGAGCGCGGTGACCTCACCGGGATGGAGGCTGATCGACACCCGGTCGAGCGCCTTCACGCCCGGAAAGATCTGACTGATGCCGCGCATTTCCAGAACGGGCGCCTGATCGGCCAGCGGCTTGGTGATGGTCATCGGTGCCACAGCATTCATTGTTGATTTCACCCAAAGCCCCCTCCCCAACCCCTCCCCACAAGGGGGAGGGGCTCACCTGCCGCACCCTCGCGGCATCACACTGAGCGATGCAACAAGAGGTCTCCCCCCTTGTGGGGGAGATGGCCGGCAGGCCAGAGGGGGAATTTTCACAACATGCGGATCAGAAGATCTTCGAGAACTGGTCGATGTTCTTGGCGTCGTAGACGAACGGATCGGCCATGGCGGCCTCGCCATTGTCGCCGACCTTGATCGTGCCCATGCGACCGGCCTTGATCTCGCTGCCCGGCTTGCCGGTCGCGTCACCCTTGACCAGGTGATAGGCGATCTGGGTCGCCGAATAGCCGAGATCGATCGGGTTCCAGATCGCGAATTCCTTGGTGGCACCGGACTTGATGGCGCCGGCCATTTCGGAGGGAAGACCAAGGCCTGTCACGTAGACCTGACCGATCTTGCCCGCATCCTTCACCGCCTGCGAGGCGGCCAGAACGCCGACCGTGGTGGGCGCGACGATGACCTTCACGTTCGGCTGCGAGGTGAGCAGGCCTTGCGCTTCGCGATAGCTCTTGTCGGCAAGGTCATCGCCATAGACGGTGGTGACGAGGTTGAGGCCCGGGAAATCCTTGAGCTGCTTCTTCATTTCCGCGATCCAGATGTTCTGGTTCGTGGAGGTGGTGGTGGCCGAGAGAATGGCGAAATCGCCCTTGCCGCCCGGCAGATGGTCCTTGGCGAGCGTCAGGCACATCTTGCCGATCAGCTCGTTGGAGGACGGGTTGAGATGCATGATGCGACCGGCCGGTGCGACACCCGAATCCCAGGAGATGACCTTGATGCCGCGCTGCGCCGCCTTCTTCAGAGCCGGGACGACCGCATCCGGATCGTTGGCGGAGATGGCAATCGCATCCACGCCCTGCGCGATCAGCGAATTGATCACTTCGATCTGGCCTTCGGCCGTCGTGGTCGTCGGACCGGTATAGATGATCTTGACGCCGCCGAGTTCCTTGGCAGCCTCTTCCGCGCCCTTGTTGGCGGCTTCGAAGAAGCCGTTACCGAGCGACTTCACCACCAGCGCGATTTTCATGTCGGCTGCCGAAGCCATGCCGGCCAGCGAGACCGATGCCGCGAGCGCCAGCGTTGCCGCGCCGAAATGCCGTCTTGTCAGTTTCATGTTTCACTCCTCCCAAAGATAGTCCGGTTGATCTCCCCCTCCCCGGCCGGTCGTTTCTCAAGCGACCGAGGAAGCATCCTCCTTGCCGGTCGCCGCCATGGGCTTGACCGTCAGAACCTTCACGCCGGCCGCCTCCAGCATCGTCACCGCCTCGTCCGGCACGCCATCATCGGTGATGATGGTCGAGACATTCTCGAGCGGGCAGAGAATCATGCTGGAGCGGCGGGCAAACTTGCTGGAATCGACCATGACGATCAGCTCGTCCGCCTGGCGCATCAGCCGCTGTTCGCTCTGGATCACCAGCGCGTCCGGCTCCATCACGCCATGGGCGGAAATGCCCTGCGCACCGATGAACATGCGCCGCGCATAGAAATTGCGGATCGCGTCATTCTCGAAGGGCGACAGGATCAGGCTCTGGTCGCGATAGATCGCGCCGCCCGGCACCGAGACCGTGCACTTGGAATGCTTGAGCAGATGCTCGGCAATCGCGAAGGAATTCGTCATCACCTGCAGGCGCCTGGCCGACATGAAATGCACCATCTGGAAGGTGGTCGTGCCGCCATTGATGATGACCGAATCGCCTTCGTCGCACAGTTCGATCGCCGCGCGCGCGATTGCGCGTTTCTTGTCGATATTGACCGATTCGGACACCCGGAACGGACGCGCCGCCAGATTGCCCTGCTGCGGCGGATGCACCGCTTCCGCCCCGCCACGCACACGCCGGAGCCTGCCCTGCACATGCAGCGCCGCGATGTCGCGCCGGATCGTGGCCTCGGAAGCCTCGGTCAGCTCGGCAATATCCTGCACCGTCACCACAGGCTTTTCCTGGATGGCGCTCAGAATGATGCGATGGCGCTCACGTTCGTGCATGGGGTCCTCCTTGCTTCGATTTATTCGCAATGCCTTCACCCTGTCAATCATGAACGATCAAAAAAGATTATATTGCGGCGCACAATGCGCATTCATGATCGTTTGTGATTGACAAGCGCCCCCGGCCTGCGCGATATCCTGCAGCCAAAGGAGATGCTTCGCCCGCCGGGCAAGCGACATGAACACCTGGGAGGACTTTCCATGTCGGGCCAAACCCGCCTTCTCGAAAACCGTTGGGATGATGCTTACGCGGCCACGCTCGATGAGCCGGGCAAGCTGCTCTATCGCTCCAACCTGCTCGGCGCCGACAAGCGCATCACCAATTACGGCGGCGGCAATACCTCCGCCAAGGTGATGGAAACCGACCCGCTGACGGGTGAGAAGGTTCAGGTTCTGTGGGTGAAGGGCTCCGGCGGCGATGTCGGCACGATCAAGCTCGACGGCTTCGCGACCCTCTACCAGGAAAAGCTGGAAGCCCTGAAGGGCATCTATCAGGGCGTTCACGACGAAGACCGCATGGTCGGCTTCCTGCCGCACTGCACCTTCAACCTGAACCCGCGCGCCGCCTCCATCGATACGCCGCTGCACGGTTTCGTTCCCTTCACCCATGTCGATCACATGCATCCGGATGCGATCATCGCAATCGCGGCCTCGAAGAATTCGAAGGAACTGACGCAGCAGATCTTCGGATCGGACATTGGCTGGCTGCCCTGGCGCCGCCCCGGCTTCCAGCTGGGCCTCGATCTCGAAGCCTTCGTAAAGGCGAACCCGAATGCAAAGGGTGTCGTGCTGGAAAGCCATGGCCTGTTCACCTGGGCCAATGATGCAAAGGATTGCTACGAACTGACGCTTGCGATCATCAACAAGGCGATCGAGTGGTTTGCGGCTCAGACCGAAGGCAAGGTGATCTTCGGCGGCGCCGTTGCCGAGAGCCTGCCGGCCGCCGAGCGCCGCGCCATTGCGGCAAAGCTTATGCCGGAAATCCGTGGCCGCATCGGCAAGGCCGAGCGCAAGCTCGGCGATTTCGACGATCAGGAGGCCGTGCTCGAATTCGTCAATTCGAACAACCTGAAGCCGCTTGGCGCGCTCGGCACCTCCTGCCCGGACCACTTCCTGCGCACCAAGATCCGCCCGCTGATCCTCGACTTCGACCCGGCCAATCCGGATGTGGATGCCGCGATTGCCGGTCTCGATCAGGCGCTGGAGGAGTACCGCGCCGATTACACCCGCTATTACGAGAGCTGCAAGCACGACAATTCGCCGAAGATGCGCGACCCGAACCCGGTCATCTTCCTGGTTCCGGGCGTCGGCATGCTGTCCTTTGCCAAGGACAAGGCAACGGCGCGTATTGCCGGCGAGTTCTACGTCAACGCCATCAACGTGATGCGCGGCGCCTCCACCGTCTCCGAGTATCAGGGCCTTCCCGAGCAGGAAGCCTTCGACATCGAATACTGGCTGCTGGAAGAGGCAAAGCTGCAGCGCATGCCGAAGCCGAAGAGCCTGGCGGGCCGCGTCGCCCTCGTCACCGGCGGTGCCGGCGGCATCGGCCGGGCAACGGCCGAACGGCTGATGGCGGAAGGCGCCTGCGTGGTGCTGGCCGATATCGATGCCGAAGCGCTGGACGCCGCAAAGGCCGATTTCGCCAAGCGCTACAGCGCAGATAGCGTGCGCGCCGTGCAGCTTGATGTCACGAAGGAAGAGGCCGTGACCGCCGCCTTCGCCGCAGCCTGCGTCGAATTCGGCGGCGTCGATATTCTCGTCTCCAATGCAGGCATTGCCTCCTCCGCGCCGGTGGAAGAGACGACGCTTGCCATGTGGGACAAGAACATCGGCATTCTCGCCACCGGCTACTTCCTTGTTTCACGTGAAGCTTTCCGGCTTTTCCGGCGTCAGGGCCTCGGCGGCAACGTGGTCTTCGTCGCCTCCAAGAACGGCCTTGCCTCCTCGCCGAATGCCTCGGCCTATTGCACCGCGAAGGCCGCCGAGATCCATCTCGCCCGCTGCCTGGCGCTCGAGGGCGCAGATGCCGGCATCCGCGTCAACACGGTCAACCCGGATGCGGTGCTGCGCGGCTCAAAAATCTGGAACGGCGAATGGCGCGAACAGCGCGCCGCCTCTTCCAAGATCGAGGTGAGCGATCTGGAGGAGCATTACCGCAAGCGCTCCATGCTGAAGCTGAACGTGTTCCCGGAGGATATCGCCGAAGCCATCTACTTCCTGGCTTCGGATCTTTCGGCCAAGTCGACGGGCAACATCATCAATGTGGACGCCGGCAACGCCCAGAGCTTTACGCGGTAAAAGAACGTCTCCGCCGGGTGGCCCGGGTTACCCTCTCTGACTTGCCAGACACCTCCCCCTCACAGGGAAGATGTCCGGCAGGACGGAGGGGGATATGCCCCACGACGAAGCCCAGAAGTGGAACGTCATAAACGTGAACGGTCTGTACGGGAGGAACCAATGACAGATCTGAAGATTGCAGGCGATGTGATCGCCGCCGAGAACGACAAGCGCACCGCCGCGCTCACCACCGATTATACGGCGCTCGGCGAAAAGCTCGCCCGCAGCAATATCGATATCGAAGCCGTTACAAGGAAGGTGTCCGAGTTCTTCGTCGCCGTACCCTCCTGGGGCGTCGGCACCGGCGGCACCCGCTTTGCCCGCTTTCCGGGCCTCGGCGAGCCGCGCCACATCTTCGACAAGCTGGAGGATTGCAGCGTCATCCAGCAGCTGACGCGGGCAACGCCCACGGTTTCCCTGCACATCCCCTGGGACAAGGCGGACCCGAAGGAACTGAAGGCCAAGGGGGATTCGCTCGGGCTCGGCTTCGACGCGATGAACTCCAACACCTTTTCCGATTCGGCCGATCAGGCGCATTCCTACAAATATGGCTCGCTCAGCCACGTGGATGCGGCAACCCGCGCCCAGGCGGTGGAGCACAATCTGGAATGCATCGAGATCGGCAACGCCCTCGGCTCGAAGGCGCTGACGGTGTGGATCGGCGATGGCTCCAACTTCCCCGGCCAGTCAAATTTCACCCGCCAGTTCGAACGCTATCTCGATTCGATGCGCACCATCTATCAGGCGCTGCCGGACGACTGGCGGCTGTTTTCCGAACACAAGATGTACGAGCCGGCCTTCTATTCGACGGTGGTGCAGGACTGGGGCACGAACTATCTGATCGCGCAGACTCTGGGCGACAAGGCCTTCTGCCTGGTGGATCTCGGCCACCATGCGCCGAATACGAATATCGAGATGATCGTCGCCCGCCTCATCCAGTTCGGCAAGCTCGGCGGCTTCCACTTCAACGATTCCAAATATGGCGACGATGACCTCGATGCCGGCTCCGTCGAACCCTACCGCCTGTTCCTCGTCTTCAACGAACTGGTGGATGCCGAGCATCGTGGCGTGAAGGGCTTCCACCCCGCCCACATGATCGACCAGAGCCACAACGTGACGGACCCGATCGAAAGCCTGATCGCCTCCGCCAACGAGATCCGTCGCGCCTATGCCCAGGCACTGCTGGTTGACCGTGCGGCGCTGGAAGGCTTCCAGGAAGAGAATGATGCGCTGATGGCAACCGAGACGCTGAAGCGCGCCTATCGCACCGACGTGGAACCGATCCTGGCCGAGGCCCGACGTCGGGCCGGGGGGGCCATCGATCCCATCGCAACCTATCGTTTCAGCGGCTACCGCGCCCGCGTTGCAAGCGAGCGTCCGGCGGTGAAGGGTGGTTCGGGCGGCATCGTCTGAACCGTTGTGCCAGAATGAAGCGGCCTATCCGGCCGCTTCCCGCACTTGCTGGCGGAATTGCGCCGCCATTCATTCGATTAACCAGATTTTTTAATCAAAGTTTAAAATCCGTTAAGGCGCCCTCTTGCACCGCAGCACCGTCTGATAGACTGTCGGCTATCGAATAATGGGGTGAACCGATGACAGATGTGTCCGAACGGCGGCGGCAGACGGAAGGCGATTCGGCAGGCAGAGACAGCGCTAACATCAAGGTTGTGGCGCGTCCGCAATCCCCGGCGCGCAGCGGGCCGGCGGCAAGATCCCCGGCACCGGCGGATCTTCTTCCGATCGAACTGAGTTTTGCCACAGCGACTTACGAGCAGCTGGAGGTTCGCCTCGATCCGGCGCTGAAGACGCTGTGGTACTTCATGAAGCCGACCGAGGCGCCGAGCTATACGCCGGACCTGCTTCGCGATCTGTCTGCCCTGCGCACCCGCATCCAGAAGCTGTTCGAGCGTCCCACCGACGAACCGCCGCTGCTCTATCTGGTCAACGGCTCGAAGCAGCCGAACATCTTCAACCTCGGCGGCGATCTCGGTTATTTCGCCGATCATATACGTTCGGGCGACCGCGCGGGCTTGCGCCGCTATGCGCTGGACTGTGTCGATCTGGTCTATTCCTCCTCGCAGAGCCTCGATCTGCCGATCTTCCTCATCTCGCTGGTTCAGGGTGATGCACTGGGCGGCGGCTTCGAGGCGGCTCTTGCCTCCGACATCATCATTGCCGAGCGCAAGGCGAAGTTCGGCCTGCCGGAAATCCTGTTCAACCTGTTTCCCGGCATGGGCGCCTATTCCTTCCTGTCGCGCAGGCTCGATCCGACCCGCGCCACGAAGATGATCATGAGCGGACGCATCTACACCGCCGACGAGCTGCACGAGATGGGGCTGGTCGACATGGTGGTGGAGGACGGGCGTGGCGAGGAAGGCGTGCGCGAATATATTCTGCGCAACAGCCGCAAGCACGCGATCCAGCGCACCATGCGCGACGTGCGCCGCCGCGTGAACCCGATCACCCACCAGGAACTGATCGACGTGGTGGATCTGTGGGTGGAGGCCGCCATGGCGCTGGAGGATGCGGATCTGCGCAAGATCGACCGTCTTCGCGGTGCACAGGCCAAGCGCATCGAGGCAAGCCTCTGATTGCGGCGTTGCGGCGGCCTGGCGCCGCCGCAACGAAGGGCCGGGCTGCTTGCGTCAGGAGGCGAGCCGCGTGCGGACCTCCTGCTGCAGGCGCTCGAATTCGCTCATCAGCGCCTGCAGGTGCAGTTCGCCCTGCTGGGCAAGTTCGGGATCGTTGATCTCGCGCCAGTCGAGGCACAGCTGGTAGATACGCGCCGCCCCCACATTGGCCGCGGCACTGCGCAGTGCATGCGCCGAATTGCGGAAGCCCTGCACGTTTTCCTCGGCCACCGCATGCGACAGCGCCTTCAGCGCATCGACCGAATCGTTGACGAACTGCTCCAGCAGCTGGTCGACGAAATCCGGGCCGCCCAGTTGCTCCAGCGCCTCGCAGGTGGCCGTGTCGATGACCGGTCGCTCCTGCGGGGCACCAGCCGGCTCGTCGGCATCGGATGCCCCCGTGCCTGCCGCATCCTCGGGGCCGAGAACCGCCTCGATCGCCTCCAGCAGCCGGCGCGGTTCGAGCGGCTTGGTCAGGCACTCGGCCATGCCGGCCTCCAGGCAGCGCTGGCGGGCTTCGCCCGTCGCATCGGCGGTCACGGCGATGATCGGGATCTCCGTCATGCCGAGCGAGGCGAAGCGGTAGAACTTGGTGGCCTCGATGCCGTTCATCACCGGCATGTTGACATCCATCAGCACCAGGTCGAGATCGCCCTTCAGCATGCGCTCGACGGCAGCCTCGCCATTTTCCACCACCTCGTAGGTATGGCCGTTCGTCTCCAGGATCTTGCCGAGCACCATCTGGTTGGTCTTGTTGTCATCGGCAATCAGCAGCTTGAGCGAGCGCATCTTCTTCTGCGGCGGCATCTCCTCGGCGGCGAGATCGCCCTGCGCATCGGCCATGGCGGCCAGCGCCGCAAGATTGGTCGGGGCCTCCGGATCAACGATGGTGAAGAACAGATCGCGCATGGCCGGCGTCAGGCGCACCTCCTCCGGCTGCCGGTTGACCAGCACCAGAAGCGGCGCCTCCTCCGGGCGGGAGGCCTGAAGCAGATGGCGGGCGACGCGGGCCGGCGACGGATCGCGCATCTGCGAATCGATGAGGACGAGCGGGTGGCGCAGGCCCTTGCGATGCTGGTCCCGGACCGCTGCAAGGCCCTCCTCCAGGCTCGCGACCGCCATCGCCTCCTCATAGGCCGGCGCGGGAAGCGGACCGGAGCCGAGATAGACGAAGGGCGGCAGCCGTGTCTCGGCCGCGTCCTGCGCCGTCACCACGCCGACGGGCAGATGGAAATGAAAGGTGCTGCCTTCGCCCGGCGCGCTGACCACGCCGATATCGCCGCCCATGGCGCGCACCAGCTGGCGCACGATGGCAAGGCCGAGGCCGGTGCCGCCGAACCGGTCGAGAATCGTTCCATCGGCCTGGGTGAACCGCTCGAAAATCCGCCCATGGGCGGAGGGATCGATGCCGATGCCGGTATCGGACACTTCCACCTTGAGCGCCGTGCCCTCGCCATCGGCGCGGAAATCCACGTCGATGCGCACATGGCCACGCTCGGTGAACTTGACCGCATTGCTGGCGAGGTTGAGCAGGATCTCCTCCAGGTGGCGGCGATCGGCCATGACGAAGCGCGGCGTCTGGCTGCTCATGTGCAGGGCCAGCCGCAGCCCCTTGGCATGGGCCGCAACGCCGGCAATGGCGCGCACATCCTTCAGCAGGCGCGGCAGGTCCACCCGCTCCAGCTGGATCTTCACCTGCCCCGCCTCGATGCGCGACAGATCGAGCACCGCCTCGATCAACGACAGCAGCGAGCGGCCGGAGCGGCTGATGGTGCGCACCATGTCCTTGTGCTCGCTCTTCAGCGACATGCCGAGCAAAAGGTCGCTGAGGCCGATGATGGCGTTCAGCGGCGTGCGCAGTTCATGGCTCATGCTGGCCAGGAACAGGCTCTTGGCCTGGCTTGCCTCCTCCGCCTCGCGCTTGGCCTGCGACAGCTTGCGGATCAGCTTGGCCGTGTAGGCGGGGATGACGATCAGCGCGCCGATCAGCCCGATCGACAGATTGGTCTCCTCCTGCCAGTAGGAGGTGGTGAGGATGACGGCAAGGAAACCGGAGACGGCGGCAACGGCGGCAAGCGCCAGATAGACGACGCCGAAGCGGAAACCATTGCCCAGCACCGCCCAGAAATAGACCAGGAACAGGCCGGCACCGGCCTCTCCGCTGACATGCAGCCCGTAGGAAAAGGCCCCCACATCGGCCATGATGCCGGCGACCCGCCGATAATGGCAGATGCCGGGAAAGGCGAGGATATGGACGAAGAGGCCGAAGGCGAAGAAGCCGAAGATGCCGACCGGCAGGGCCGCGACATCGAGCGCCGCCGCCGCCGCATCCGAGCCGAGCGCACCGGCCACCAGCAGATAGACGAGAATGCCGGAGGCAAGCAGCAGCCGGTTGGTCGTCAGCTCGTGCTCGGTATCCGGCCGGTTGCGCAGCAGGATGCGCACCTCCCTGAAGCTTCGCGGCAGCGACGGGCGGAGGGGCCGGGCGGGCCGCAGCGGGGGCATCGCGTTCATGCCTCGACCTCGGCGCGCCGGCCCGATTGCAGGAAGGCGACGAACTGGGCCGACGGCATCGGGCGGCCATAGAGATAGCCCTGCATCACGTCGCAGCCATCGACTTTAAGAAGTTCGGCCTGCGCGGCGGTTTCCACCCCTTCGGCCACCACGGTGAGCCCGAGGCTGTGCCCGAGATTGGCGACGGTGCGCACGATCGCATGGTCGCTCGGATCCTCCACCATGTTGCGCACGAAGCACTGGTCGATCTTGATGCGATCGATGGGGAACTGGCGGATATAGTTGAGCGAGGAATAGCCGGTGCCGAAATCATCGATGGAAATGCTGACGCCGAGCCTGGCGATCTGCCGCAGCGCCGCAACCACCGTCTCGGTGTTCTCGATCACGATGTTCTCGGTGATCTCAAGGTCGAGATAGCGCGGTTCGAGCTGGGAGACAGCCAGCGCCCGTTCGACCAGTTGCGCCACGTTGACGCGGCGGAACTGGACGGGAGACAGGTTGACGCTGATGCGCAGGTCGCGAAGGCCCATGCGCTGCCAGGATTTCGCCTCGCGGCAGGCCTCCAGCAGCACCCATTCGTTGATCGGCACGATGAGGCCGTTTTCCTCGGCGCGCGACAGGAAGGCGCCGGGGGTGAGCAGGCCGTTTTCCGGATGGTTCCAGCGCAGCAGCGCCTCGGCCCCCACCACGCAGCCGGTGGCCGAGGAAATCTGCGGCTGGAAATACAGGGCGAACTGCCGCTCCTGGATGGCGCTGCGCAGCTTGCCGTCCAGCACGGCATTGTTGCGCATGCGCTCGGCCATGTTGGTCTCGAAGAAGCGCACCTGGCTGCCGCCGGTTTCCTTGGCCTGGTACATGGCAAGCTCGGCATTCTTGACCAGCCGGTTGACATCCGTGCCATCGGCCGGATGCAGCGTGGTGCCGATGCTGACCGTGCAGCAGAAGCGCTTGCCTTCGCTGATGAAGGGCTGCGCCACCGCCTCCATCACCTGCTCGGCGAACTGGATGGCGCTGATGCCGCCCTGCGAGATGGTCTGCAGCATGGCGAACTGGTCGCCGCCGACACGCGCCACCATGTCATCCGCCTCGACAAGCCCCCGCAGGCGGTGCGCCACTTCCTTCAGGAAGGCATCGCCCGCATCATGCCCCAGCAGCTCGTTGATACTCTTGAACTCGTCGATATCGACGAAATGCAGGGCAAAGGCGCGGTCGCCGCGGCGAGCACGGGCGACCTCGCGGCGCAACCGGTCGAGCAGGAAATTGCGGTTGGGCAGATTGGTGAGCGCGTCGTGGCGCGCCACATGCAGGAGATGCTGCTCGGCGCGCTTGCGATCGGTAATGTCGAGCGCGCTGGTGACGACGCCGACGACGATGTCGTTGCTGTCGCGCAGCGGCGATTTGGTGGTGAGGAAGACGCGCTTTTCGCCGCTGGCGCCGGTCAGCTCGCGCTCGAAGCTCTGCAGCGGCTGGCCGCTGCGGAACACCTTGCGATCCAGCATGCGGTTCGGGCCGGCAAGCTCCGGATCGACCAGCGTATCGCTGCTGCGGCCGACGAGGCCGGCCGGGTCGCGGTCGAGGAAGGCGCCCACCAGGGCATTGACGAACAGGATGTTACCGTTGCCATCGCAGGCGCTGACCATGGCAGGCACCGTATCGATGACCTGGGCCAGCCGCTCGCTGGAATCGCGCAGCACCGCCGCGCGCGATTCCTCGCTGGTCGCAAGCTCCACGGCGAGATTGCGCGCCCGGCTTTCAAGCAGCAGCTGCTGCATGCGCAGCTTCAGCAGGTTGCGCGCGCGCGTGGTGAATTCCTGGTGATCGACCGGGCTCTGCAGGAAATCCGTGGCCCCCGCCTCCAGCGCGCGCATGCGAAAGCTGCGCTCCTCATAGACGGTGATGACGATGACCGGGATTTCCGAAAAGCCAGGCAGGCTGCGCAGGGCACGGATGAAGGCAGCGCCATCCATGACCGGCATCTTGAAGTCGGTAACGATGAGATCCGGGACGACACCGCCCTCGAAGGCTGCCAGTGCAAGGCCGGGATCGGCAAAGCAACGGATCGACACCCCTTCCTCGATGGAGGAGGCAAGCCTTTCGAAGATGCGGCGATTGGTTTCCTGGTCGTCAAGAATCGCGATGAGGGGCATCTGGAATTCCGATAACATCTCGGTGGCCGGCGAATCGGCGGCACGCCGCTTGGCACCGCGCAAGGTTTTCATGCCTTTTCCGGCACTTCATCCAGACGTTAGAAGGCAAAGCGTTAACAGTTTGATACCGCAAGCGCCGAAACGGCATCGATCCAACGCGATGGCATGACAGATTTTTCCCCCTGCATTTCAGGGTGGAAAATTGTGGCCGAACAACCACACCCATGGCGCAGATGAGACAGTGCGCGCGAGCCTCCGGGCGTTTTCTTTGACGATGCCTAATATACGACCTAACCTCCCGCCCAGCAAAGCGGATCGGGCGGAGAGATGTCGTTTTCATCCTATGACGCGCTGGAAGCCAGAGACCTGTCCTTCCTGCGGCAGGTGCTGGAGGAGGCCTGTGCCGAACGGGGCGTCATCCTCGACAGCGCGGAAGCCGCAGGCATGGCCCGATCGCTCATCGACTGGTACCTGTTCGGCATCCGCCATCCGCAGCAGCTGAAGGACATGCTGGATCCGCTGCCGCTGAGGGCCGGATCCTGAGGCGGCAGCCGGTGCGAGCCGGGCGCCGCAGGACGCCGGATCAAGGCCGCTTGCCAGCCCCCGGCCCGCGGCTTACCGGTTGGCCGACCGTCGGGTCCGGGTCCTGATTCGCCCGCCCGTTCCCCGAACCTTCACCGCCAGAACGCCGGACAAGGAATGCCCAGGAAAGACAAGCGCAGCCCGCTCGACAAGCTGACGAAGCACTGGCGGCGCGCAAGCGACGCGGAGCGGCGCGCCTTTCTGGAGGCCCTGCGGCAGGAGGGCGTTCTGCCGAAGACCGGCACTTTCTCGGCGACCGGCGCGGCGAGCGCCCGGCGGACAGGCGGTGCATCCCTGCCCTCGGCGGGGATGGAGGCGACCGGCGAGATGATCGCCAATGGCCGCTACCTGCTGCCGATGACCGTGGCACGCATCGAGGCGATCATGATCCGCCGTCGCATCGGGCCCGCCGAGGTGATGGCCGAGGCAGGCTTTGCCGGTGACGGCGCGGTGCTGACGCGGGCGCTCATTCGCCAGGCGAGCCTGCGCCTCTCGGTCATCGCCGCGCTGAGGGA
Source organism: Rhizobium sp. CSW-27 (assembly GCF_018760785.1). Lineage (GTDB taxonomy): Bacteria > Pseudomonadota > Alphaproteobacteria > Rhizobiales > Rhizobiaceae > Neorhizobium. The sequence goes on along the minus strand of NZ_JAHHZO010000016.1, from coordinate 50,398 downwards.
CTGGCTGGCAGAGAACGAGGCCTGCGCCCCTGCTGCCATGCCGGACGCGGAGAGCCCCGCCCCGCAACAGCAGCCATCCGCCGGGCCCGCGGCGTGAGCGACAAGCGCCGCGCAGGAGGCACTTCGGCCTTGCGGACGGCAGGGCCGGCCGGCTGGCCGGCGGGGCAAGGCCTCAGAAATCGATGGCGCGGCCGTTGATCTCCCAGTCGCCGAAGCGGGCGGGATCGGCACCGCCGCGGCCGCCCAGTTCCGGCGGCAGATCGAGCGGCTTTTCCCGGGCCCGGCGCTCCTCGGCCTCCTGCAGCGCGCGCTGCGCTGCCGGCGACAGCACCTTCGGCGCGGCCTCGGCGAGAGCTTCCGTTTCGCGATTGTCGTTGTCCGGCGTCTGCATGATCTGTCTCGTGCCCTGCTGTGATCGGTCTCTTCGAGGCGCAATATTGAAAAGGCGCCCCGAATGACCACATCCTACGGCAAAAGGCGGCAGGCTTGAAGCGCCGCGACCATTTTGCCCGGAGACGTGACGATGAACATGATCCGCACTGCCATGCTGCTGGCTTTCATGACCGCATTGTTCATGGGCGTCGGCTTCCTGATCGGTGGACGTGGCGGCATGATGATCGCCTTCCTGATCGCCGCCGGCATGAATCTGTTTTCCTACTGGAATTCCGACCGGATGGTGCTGTCGGCCTATCGCGCCCAGGAGGTGGACGCGCACAATGCGCCGGAATTCTACCACATGATCCGAGATCTTGCCGCCAATGCCGGCCTGCCGATGCCGCGCGTCTACATCTACCAGAACCCGCAGCCGAATGCCTTTGCCACCGGCCGCAATCCGGAAAACGCCGCGGTCGCCGCCTCCACCGGCCTGCTGGAACAACTCACCCCGCAGGAGGTGGCGGGCGTGATGGCGCATGAACTGGCACATATCCAGAACCGCGACACGCTGACCATGACGATCACGGCGACGCTGGCGGGTGCGATCTCCATGCTCGGCAACTTCGCCTTCTTTTTCGGCGGCAATCGCGACAACAACAATCCGCTCGGCTTCATCGGCGTGCTGGTGGCGATGATCGTCGCCCCCTTTGCCGCCATGCTGGTGCAGATGGCGATCAGCCGCACGCGCGAATATTCCGCCGACCGGCGCGGTGCGGAAATCTGCGGCAATCCGCTCTGGCTCGCCTCGGCGCTCGCCAAGATCGCCGGCGCGGCGCATGTCATTCACAATGACGATGCCGAGCGCAACCCCGCCACCGCCCACATGTTCATCATCAATCCGCTGTCGGGCGAGCGGATGGACAACCTGTTCTCCACGCATCCGGACACAGGCAACCGCATCGCGGCGCTTCAGGCCATGGCGGCCGAGGGGCACTCGGGGGAGCATTCGGGCGGCTACCGACCTGCCGATGCCCGCTCCGTCGACACCGGCCCGGCCTATTTCGGCGCTCCTGCCTCGACGCGCGGCCGCGCGGCTGATAGACCCACGCGCAAATCGCGTTCCGTGCCGACCACCGGTCCGGTGCGTCGCCACGATGAACCGCGCAAGGGTCCCTGGTCTTGACCGCAGACGACACGTCCCCGAACACACCGAAGACTGAGAGCCGCCGGTCGAAACCGGGCGGAAAATCCGCCGGGGCCCCGGGCACAAAGCCGGTACAGGCCTCCGACAAGCCGGGCCTTGACGTGCGCATGGCCGCCGCCAAGATCCTGGCGGCGGTGATCGACAAGAAGACGCCGCTTGACGGCATGCTGGATGCCGGCCATGGCAACCCGGCCTACAGGGCCTTGAGCGATGCCGACCGCGCTTTGGTGCGCGCAATCCTCAACACCACGCTTCGCCACCTGCCGCGCATCGAAAAGAGCCTGTCCCTCATGCTGGACAAGCCGCTGCCGGAAGGGGCGCGCGCACTGCAGCACGTGCTGACCACCGCGGCCGCCCAGATCCTCTATCTCGACGTGCCATCGCATGCGGCTGTCGACCTTGCCGTGGAGCAGGCCAATCGCGATCCGCGCAACCGCCGCTTTGCCAAGCTGGTGAACGCGCTTCTGCGGCGCATGGTGCGCGAGCGCGACGCGATTCTCGCCGCAAGCGAGGCCATTCTGCCGGTGCCGGGCTGGTTCCATGCGCGGCTGGTGAAGGCCTATGGCGAAGCGGAAGCACGGCGGATCGCCGAGGCGCAGCTGACGCCGGCGCCGATCGATCTCACGGTCAAGGCCGATCCCGCGCTCTGGGCTGAGCGGCTGAATGCACGGCTTCTGCCGACGGGAAGCCTGCGGCTTGCCGCCTTCGAGGGCAGCGTCGCCGCCCTGCCCGGCTTTTCCGAGGGTGTCTGGTGGGTGCAGGATGCCGCCGCCAGCCTGCCGGCGCGCCTGTTCGGCCCGCTCGCCGGCAAGCGCATTGCCGATCTCTGCGCCGCCCCCGGCGGCAAGACCGCGCAGCTTGCCGTGCTCGGTGCCGAGGTGATCGCCATCGAGCAATCCGCCAACCGGGCCGAACGGCTGAAGGAAAATCTCGCCCGGCTTTCGCTGCCGGCCGAGGTGCTGAACATCGATCTCTTCGCCTACAGGCCGGACGAACTGCTGGACGGCGTGCTGCTCGATGCGCCCTGCTCCTCCACCGGCACCACGCGCCGGCATCCGGACGTGCTGTGGACCAAGAGCATGAAGGACATCGAGAAGCTGGCGGAACTGCAGGGGCGCATGCTGCGCCACGCGCTGACGCTGGTGAAGCCCGGCGGCCTTGTCGTCTTCTCCAACTGTTCGCTCGACCCGCTGGAGGGCGAGGATCTGGTGGCAGCCCTTCTCAAGGAAAACCCGGCGGTGGAGCGCGTGCCGGCCCGCCGCGAGGACTGGCCCGGCCTGGAGGAAGCGATCTCGCCTGCCGGCGATTTTCGCACCACGCCGGCCATGATCGCGCCGGACGAAGGTTATGCGGGCGGCATGGACGGCTTTTTCGCCTGCACGTTGCGCCGCCGGTAAGACTTTCTTCACCATAAGCGACCACAGTCGGCCACAGGAATGGACCGTGCCCGCTGCCCGGGCACGGGAGGGGTCCATCAGGGATTTCCGGTATTGGTCATGTTGTTCGCCGAGCGCCGCAGACATCTTGCGTTGGGGATGACCGAGGCGCGCCGTCGCCTGGGCCGCCGGATCACGACGCTTGCCATGCAGCGCTGTCGCCTGGGCCTCGACGTGCCGGAGCGGCTGATCGTGGCGCCGACGGACCTGCGCGCCATCGACCCCTTCATTGCCGAGGAAATTCTTTCCGGGCGCTTTCCGCTGGCCGGAAAGCTGCTGGAAACCGAGGGCGAATCGCCGTTCCTGGTGGCCGCCCCCTCGCGCGCCTTTGCCGAACGGCTGCATTCCTTCGCCTGGCTGCGCCACATGCGGGCGCTGCGCAATGCCGAAGCCCGCGCCCGTGCCCGCGCCATCGCCACCTCCTGGATGAACCTGCATCAGAAGCGGCTCTCCGGCACCGCCTGGCAGCCGCATGTGACGGCCGAGCGGATGATCGCCTGGCTTTCCCATTCGCCGGTCCTGCTGCAGGGCGCCGAGGGCAGCTTCTATCGCCGCTTCATGAAGAGCCTTGCCGTGCAGCGGTTCTATCTGCACAAGGTGATCTCGACCCTGCCGGAGGGGGAAACGCGGCTGCGCATCCGCATCGCGCTGGCCATGGCCTCGCTCGCCATGCCCTCCGGCGACAAGCTGATCCGCCGCGAGGGCGTGAAGCTCGATCAGGAACTGGAGCGGCAGATTCTTGCCGATGGCGGCCACGTGTCGCGCAATCCGCGCACCATGCTGGAGCTGCTGCTCGATCTTCTGCCGCTGCGCCAGACCTATATCAACCTCGGCCACGACGTACCGGCCAAGCTGATCCCGGCGATCGACCGCATCTATCCGGCGCTGCGCTTCTTCCGTCACCAGGACGGCGATCTCGCCCTGTTCAACGGTGCAACCGCCACGCCCGCCACGGAACTCATGTCGGTGCTGCGCTATGACGAGACGGCGGGCAAGCCGTTCAAGGCGCTGCCGCACAGCCAGTACCACCGGCTGACCGCCGGCGAGACGACCATTCTCGTCGATACCGGCACGCCGCAATCGGCGGACCTGTCGGCCGGCGCGCATGCCGGCTGCCTGTCCTTCGAAATGTCGGCCGGCCGCAGCCGCTTCATCGTCAATGCGGGGGCGCCGAAATTCGCGGATGCGAAACTCAGGCTTCTGTCGCGCGCCACCGCCACCCATTCGACGGTGACGCTCGGCGAAACCTCCTCGCAGCGAATCCTGCAATCGACCTTCCTCGGTCCGCTGATGGCCTCCGGCATCGGCGCGGTGACCGCCACCCGCTGGGAGGATGCCTATGGCAATGACTGGCTGAAGGCGAGCCATGACGGCTATGTGGAGGCCTTCGGCTATGTCCACCAGCGCGAGATCGGGCTTGCGGCCAAGGGCGACAAGATCAAGGGGCACGACCATTTCTTCGTGCCGGACGAAAGCGGTAAGGCGAAGCACGGCCGAAGAGTGACGGGCACCGCCCGCTTCCATATTCATCCCAATGTGGGCCTGAAGCGCATCCACGACGATCTGATCGCCATGGCAACGCCCGGCGGCGACACCTGGCTGTTTTCGGCGCCCGGCCAGCGGGTGGAGATCGAGGAAGACGTGTTCTTTGCCGATGTCTCCGGCATCAGGGCAAGCCGCCAGCTGGTGATCGCCTTCTCGCTGCCGGAGACCGTGGACCTGCGCTGGATGCTGAAGCAGCAGCTTTGAGCGCTCTCCGGCACCGGCAGCCGTTTCCTCCGGCGCCAAGCTGTGCTAACGCGCGAGCCATCCAGGCGCCCGATCATTGTCCGAAGGGCGCGCGCACCAGCACGGAGTATCCCGATGGCCGTCGTCTCGAAAATGATCCCCGCCCCCGACCAGGTGAAGATCCGCACCGCCCTCCTCTCGGTTTCCGACAAGACGGGCATCGTGGAACTGGCGACGGCGCTCAGCGAGCACGGCGTGCGTCTGCTCTCCACCGGCGGCACCTTCAAGGCCATCCGCGATGCGGGCCTTGCCGTCACCGACGTCTCCGACGTCACCGGCTTTCCGGAAATCATGGATGGCCGCGTCAAGACGCTGCATCCCGGCGTGCATGGCGGCCTGCTGGCCATCCGCGACGATGCCGACCACGTGAAGGCGATGGAAGAGCACAAGATCGGCGCCATCGATCTTGCCGTCATCAACCTCTATCCCTTCGAGGAGGTGCGCGCTGCCGGCGGCGACTATCCGACGACCGTCGAAAACATCGACATCGGCGGCCCGGCGATGATCCGCGCCGCCGCCAAGAACCACGCCTATGTGACCGTGGTCGTCGATCCGCAGGATTATCCGCAGCTGATCCAGACGCTGGCCAGCAATGACGGCCAGACGGCTTACGCCTTCCGCCAGAAGCTCGCTGCCCGCGCCTATGCCCGCACCGCCGCCTATGACACGATGATTTCCAACTGGTTCACCGAGGCGCTCGACATCGAGATCCCGCGCTACCGTACGCTCGGCGGCGCGCTGTCGCAGGAAATGCGCTATGGCGAGAACCCGCACCAGGCGGCCGGCTTCTACCTGACGGGCGAGAAGCGTCCGGGCGTTGCCACCGCCAGGCTGCTGCAGGGCAAGCAGCTCTCCTACAACAACATCAACGACACCGATGCCGCCTTCGAACTGGTGAGCGAATTCTTCCCGGAAAATGCGCCGGCCTGCGCCATCATCAAGCATGCCAACCCCTGCGGCGTGGCGATCGGCTCCAGCCTGACGGATGCCTACAAGCGGGCGCTCGCCTGCGACAGCGTTTCGGCCTTCGGCGGCATCGTGGCGCTGAACACGCTGCTCGACGCGGAAACCGCGACGGAAATCGTCAAGGTCTTCACCGAGGTCATCATCGCGCCTGACGTCACCGACGAGGCGCAGGCGATCATTGCCGCCAAGAAGAACCTTCGCCTGCTGGTGACCGGCGGCCTGCCCGACCCGCGCTCGCGCGGCTTCACCGCCAAGACCGTCTCCGGCGGCCTTCTGGTGCAGACCCGCGACAATGCGATGGTGGAGGATCTCGATCTCCGCGTGGTGACGAAGCGCGCCCCGACCGAGCAGGAACTGATCGACATGAAGTTCGCCTACAAGGTGGCGAAACACGTCAAGTCGAATGCGGTGGTCTATGCCAAGGACGGCCAGACGGCCGCCATCGGCGCCGGCCAGATGAGCCGCGTCGATTCCGCCCGCATCGCCGGCCTGAAGGCCGAGGAAGCAGCAAGGGCCATGGGCTGGGCCGAACCGATGACCAAGGGCTCGGCCGTTGCCTCCGAAGCCTTCCTGCCCTTTGCCGACGGACTTCTCTCGATGATCGCCGCCGGCGCCACCGCCGTGATCCAGCCGGGCGGCTCGATGCGCGACGAGGAGGTTATCGCCGCCGCCGACGCACATGGCGTCGCCATGGTCTTCACCGGCATGCGGCATTTCCGCCATTGAGGCGAGCATGGCCCCATCATCAGGCATGGGGCCATTGATCCAGAAGAAAAGGCCCTCTCTGGCCTGCCGGCCATCTCCCCCACAAGGGGGGAGATGGCCTGTAGCACCGTCCCCCTGCAGACCTCAAAGGTCTTCACTCCAAGGAAGGCAGAGAATAAGCCGCGAACGGCGCGGCAGGTTAAGCCCCTCCCCACAAGGGGCTTAACCTGCCGAACTTCTTCGTGCCTCCATCTGGGCAAAACGGTGCCACACCTTGTCTCCTCCCTTGTGGGGGAGATGGCGGCAACCAGAGGGGGTTTTCCATCCCGCCCGCGCCCCGCCCTGCGAACACACCAGAATAGTCAGCGCGCCACATCCCGAGCCGGATAGGGCGTTCTCAGCAGCAGCAGGAAGCCCGCCGTCAGAAAGACGATCAGCGTGGCCATGCCGAGCCGGGATGAGCCGCTGGCATAGGTGACGAGGGAGAAGGAGAGCGTCGCCATGAAGCTGGTGGCGCGGCCGGACAGCGCATAGATGCCGAAATAGCGGCCGGCCTCGTCCGGATGGACGCTGCGGGCGAGGAAGGAGCGGGAAGAGGCCTGCACCGGCCCGAAGGCCATGCCGATCAGAAGGCCGAAATCGAGATAGGCCTTTTCCGCCGCCGTTCCGAACAGGCCGCCGCCATCGGCCGGCGACAGCGGCAAAAGCCCGAAGAAGACATAGCCCGGCCCCGTCGAGATGATGCCGAGGGTTGCGGAGACAAGCAGGATGAGGCTTGCAATCACCACAACCTTTGAGCCGAACAACCGGTCGAGACGCCCGGCGATCAGGCAGCTGACGATGGCAACGACATTGAGCAGGATGCCGAACAGGCCGATCTCCAGCGTGACCCAGCCGAACATGCCGGCGGCAAAGGCGCCGCCGAGGATGAGCAGCCCGTTGACGCCATCCTGGTAGAGCATGCGGGCGACGAGGAAGCGCAGGATCAGCCGGCGCCGGCCGAGCAGGTCGGCAAGCGTGATGCGCAGCTCCCGAAGGCCGGAACGGACGGCCGTGCCCATCGGCTCGCCGCGTCTGGCATCCGGGGTGAAGAAGAACATCGGCAGGATGAAGATGAAATACCAGAGCGCCGAGAGCGGCCCGGTGATGCGGGCATCCTCGCCGGTTTTCGGATCAAGCCCCAACAGCGCCGGCAGGCCGAGCAGCGTTTTGCCAGAAGCGGGGTCGGCGGCGAGGAAACCGACCACGAGGATCAGCACCAGCATGCCGCCGAGATAGCCGAGGCCCCAGGCGGTGTTGGAGACCCGACCCACCTCGCTCGCCGGCACCAGCCGCGGCATCATCGAATCGTTGAACACCACGGAAAATTCGGCCGCGATCGAGGCAAGGATCATGAAGGTGACCGGCCAGATGAGCGGCGAACCGGGTGCCGCGAACCAGAGCATGGACAGCGATGCGATCTTGATCACCGCGAAAAACGCGATCCACGGCTTGCGTGGCCCGGACTGATCGGCAATCGCGCCGAGCACCGGCGACAGGATGGCGATGACGATGGAGGAGATCGTCGCCATGTTGCTCCACATGGCCTGGGCGGAGACCGGATCCTGCGTCAGCCGGGCGACGAAATAGGGTCCGAAGACGAAGGTGGTGACCACCGTGAAAAAGGGCTGGGCTGCCCAGTCGAACAGCATCCAGCCCCAGATTCCGCGAGAGGGCGCGCGCTGCGCCGTCTCCATTTCCGTCACCGTCACGGCGCGCCTCCCCTTGAACCTCAGGGGAGCCATTGGATCACCGATGGCTGCTCTGGGCAAGGTCGTTGAACAGGCTCGCCGCCACCATCATGCGCGCCAGCGAGGTATCGCCGCCTTCGCTGAGCGCCAGCAGTTCGCTGCTGATGCGGTTCAGCCGCAGCCGGTCGCTGGCAAGCCAGGCTTCCAGCGGCCTACGCTCCTTGCCATGGCTGGAAAGCGCGACCGTGACGATATCGCGGCGCGCCGCGGCGATCTGCTGCAGGCTGCGGATGATGGCGAGGTTCTCGTAGTGATCCGCCGTGCTGAAGCGTTCTCCCGCCTCCAGGAAGCGGTTGACGCGGAAGGTCTCGGTGGCGTGGAAGTAAACCTCCGTTGCCCGCGACAGCGGCGCGCCGCTGCGCTCCGAGATCAGCATGATCTCCGGCACCAGCACCAGATTGGGCAGGATGTTCAGCTCTTCCGTCAGTTCCTCCGGCAGCTCGTCCGAGAGGTTTTCCGCCCGCGGCGAGGTTTTCGAGATCGCACCGCGCAGGCTGCGAATGCCGGAGCGTATGCGCGCCACCGCCGCCTCCACCGGGCCGGCGGTCATGCCGGTCTGCAGGATGAAGATGGTGGCGCCGACGAAGATCTCGCCGATCTGCTCGTAGAGATCGTTCTGCGTCTCGCCGTCCAGCTGGCCGTCGAGCGCATCGACGGCGGCCCAGAGTTTCGGCAAGTCATAGGCATCGCGGGCGATGAAGGCAGCCTTGACCACATCCACCTGGCCCCGGCCGCTGATATCGCTCAGCATCTGGGTAAAGCCCGGGCCGCCGCGGTTGATCACCTCATTGGCCAGTACCGTGGCGATGATTTCCCGGTGCAGGCGGTGGTGGGCGATGTCTGCCGCATAGGGCTTCTGCATCTGGCGAGGGAAATAGCCGCTCAGCACCGCGCCGAAATAGGGATCGTCCGGCAGGTCGCTTGCCGCCAGCGCATCGAAGAGCACGATCTTGGCATAGGAGAGCAGCACGCCGACCTCAGGCCGTGTCAGCGGCTTGCCGGCCGCATAGCGCTCGGCCAGTTCCGCATCGTCCGGCAGGGTTTCCACCTTGCGGTTCAGCTCGCCGCGCGCCTCCAGCGCCGACATCAGCCGGGCCAGTTCCTCGCGGTTGCGGCTTCCCCGCCGTGTCGTCAGCGAAATCGCCAGGGTCTGCAGGTAGTTGTTGCGCAGCACGAGGCCCGCCACCTCGTCGGTCATGGAAGCCAGCAACTTGTCGCGCTTGTCGCGCTTGTCGCGCGGCAGGCGACCATCCTGCATGGCGGGGCTCAGCGCAATCTTGATGTTGACCTCGACGTCGGAGGAGTTGACGCCCGCCGAATTGTCGATCGCATCGGAATTGATGCGGCCGCCACCCAGCGCATAGGCGATGCGGCCCTTCTGCGTGACGCCGAGATTGGCGCCCTCGCCGATCACCTTCGCCTGCACCTCGGAGGCGGTGACGCGGATCGGGTCATTGGCGCGGTCACCCACCTCCGCATCGGTCTCCGACTGGGCCTTGATATAGGTGCCGATGCCGCCGAACCACAGGAGGTCGACCGGGCTCTTCAGGATCGCCGTCATGATCTCGAAGGGGGTGGCGACGTCCTTGTCGAGGCCGATCGCGGCCTTCGCCTGCGGCGTCAGCTTCACGGATTTCTCCGAGCGGGCGATGATCATGCCCCCCTCCGACATCACCGAGCGGTCATAATCCTGCCAGCTGGAGCGCGGCAGCTTGAACATGCGGTTGCGCTCGGCAAAGCTCTTCTTCACGTCCGGGTTCGGGTCGATGAAGATGTCGCGATGGTCGAAGGCGGCAATCAGGCGGATGTGGCGCGACAACAGCATGCCGTTGCCGAACACGTCGCCGGACATGTCGCCGACACCCGCCACGCTGAACGGCGTTGCCTGGATATCGACGTTCATTTCGCGGAAATGGCGCTTGACCGCTTCCCAGGCACCGCGGGCGGTGATGCCCATCTTCTTGTGGTCATAGCCGGCCGAGCCGCCCGAGGCGAATGCATCATCCAGCCAGAAGCCGGCCTCCTGCGCCAGCCCGTTGGCGGTGTCGGAGAAGGTCGCGGTGCCCTTGTCGGCCGCCACGACGAAATAGGGATCGTCGCCATCCAGCCGCAGCGTGTCGGCCGGGCCGACGACCTCGCCGCCAACGATGTTGTCGGTGATCGACAGAAGCGTGCGGATGAAGGTCTTGTAGGCGTCCTTGCCGGCGTTGAAGAAAGCGTCACGCTGGGCAGGCGACGGCAGGCGCTTTGGGAAGAAGCCGCCCTTGGCGCCGACCGGCACGATGACGGCGTTCTTGACCTGCTGCGCCTTGACGAGGCCAAGCACCTCGGTGCGGTAATCCTCGCCGCGATCCGACCAGCGCAGGCCGCCGCGCGCCACCTTGCCGAAGCGCAGGTGCACGCCTTCCACTTCCGTGCCGTAGACGAAGATCTCGCGGAAGGGGCGCGGCTGCGGCAGGCCGTCGAGCAGCTTGGGATCGAGCTTGAAGGCCAGAACCGGCTTCGGTTTTCCATCGGCACCGGTCTGGAAATAGTTGGTGCGCAGCGTGGAATCGATGGCATTGACGAAACGGCGCAGCGTCCGGTCGTCATCGAGATTCGGAACGGCCGTCAGCGCCGCCTCGATCGCCTCGTGATGGTCAGACAGCTTGCGCTCGCGCTGGCGTTCGCCGAGCGCCGGATCGAAGCCGTCGCGGAACAGGGCGAATAGGCGGCGGCTGATCTCCGGGTAGCGGGCGAGCGTGTCGGCGATATGGGCCTGCGAATAAACGATGCCCGTCTGGCGCAGATAGCGGGCATAGGCGCGCAGCACCGTGACCTCGCGGACGGAAAGCCCGGTCAGGAGCACCAGCCGGTTGAAGCTGTCATTGTCGACGGCCCCGGCAAAGGCGGCGAGGAAGGCCTCTTCCACCAGCGGCGCCTCGCGCTCCAGATCGATCGCCCGGCCCTCCGGAAGTTCCAGTTCCATGTCGTGCAGCACGACGCGCGCATCGCTGCCCGTCAGCACCAGATCGAAGGTGCGCTCGCTCACCACCTGGAAGCCGAGATTTTCGAGAAGCGGCACGCGGCGCGACAGGGCCAGATGCTCGCCGGCATGGAAGATCTTGAGCGCAAGGATGCGGCGCCCCTCGTCCTGGCGTTCGTAGAGCGAGATGCGGATCGGTTCGCCCCTGGCGCAGGCGAGAATGTCCTGAAGATCCTCCAGCGTCTCTTCCGGCGAAAACGCCTCCTGGAAGGCGAAGCTGGTTTCGATGGCCGGGCTTTCCGGGCCGGCAAGGCCGGCGAAGCGATCCTCCCAGGGGGTTGCGATCTCGCGGATCGCCTCTTCGAGCTTCGGCTGGGCGATGCGCGGCGTCTTGCCGTCGCGCCGGCCGATGATGAAATGCACCCGCGCCGTACCGCCCTCGGGGAAGGCCGGGTAATAGGCGGAGACATGGCCCTGGAACGTGGCGGCGAGATAGGCGCCGATCTTTTCGCGCACGGCGGAATTGTAGTTTTCGCGCGGCACGTAGACGAGGATCGAGACGAAGCGGTCGAAGTGGTCGATGCGGGCCAGCGCCCGCACGCGCGGCCGCTCGGCAAGCTCCATGATCTGCTCGCAATAACGCGCCAGAAGCTCCGCATCGATCTGGAACAGATCGTCACGCGGATAGGATTCCAGCGTGTTGCGCAGCATGCGGCCGGAATGGCTGACCGGGTCGAAGCCGAAATGATCCTCGACGCGCTCCACCTTTGCCCGCAGCAGCGGAATTTCCGTCACGGAATGGGTGTAGGCGGTGGCCGTGAACAGGCCGACGATGCGCAGCTCGCCGGTGACCCGGCCGTCGGCATCGAAACGCTTGACGCCGACATAATCCATATAGGCGCGGCGGTGGACGACGGATTTCACATTGGCCTTGGTGACGATCAGAAGATCCGGCCCCTGCAGGAACTGCAGGATTTCCGGCGTCGTCGTCACCTGATCCTTGCCCTGGCGCAGCACCAGCACGTCCGGATCGGAAAGAAGGCCGAGGCCGCGGCCCTTGCCGCGCTCCACGGTGGCCGCCGCCCCCTCGCCCGAATAGACATATTCGCGCATGCCGAGAAAGATGAAGTTGCCGTTGCGCAGCCAGGTGAGGAAGGAAACGGCTTCCTCGCGGTCGCCCTTGCGGCGACCGCCACCATTGGCGGGAAGTTCGGAGACGGCGGCATCGAGCAGGTCGAGCATCGGGCGCCAGTCGCTGATAGCGGAATGCACCCGGTCGAGCACCTGACGCAGCCGCTCGATGAGCGCCGCGGCCTGTTCCTCCGTCAGCGGGCACAGATGCACCTGGATGAAGCTGACATGGCGGCTGCCGGCCTCGCTGCGCTCATGCGCGTAGAGGCTGGGCCGCCGGCCGGCCTGCACGTCGAGAATGGGATGGACGGCCAGACTGATGTCGCGATAGGAGGCGGTCACCTCGCCCATGACGGAATCGAACAGGAAGGGCATGTCGCGATCGATGACGGTCAGGACCGAGACCGGCACGCCGTTCGGCGCCACGCCCTCGACCGGCGTGATGGTGATGCGTGCGGTATCGCCGGTCCATGCCTCCAGTTCCGTTCCCGCATGCAGGGCAGAGGCGGCCAGCATCTCCGGTGTGTAGGCGATGATGTCATCGGCGCTGGCACGTCCGAACAGGATTTCCGGATCGAGCGCCGCTCCGCCCCCCTCGGGCAGGGCCGCCCTGGCCAGCTCGATCTGCTTTTCCCGTTTTGGATTCTTTCTGGCCGGCATGCTTTCCTCCCGTTGTGTTGCTTCGGACCCGAACAACCATCTCGACCTGCTTTATGGCAGTTCTCGGACACAGTTTGGCGCATTTTCATGAGATTTATTGACATGAAGCCATGAAAAATCGATCAACAGCGGCAAAACAGGGGTGTTTCATGTCCGAAGGCAGTGCCGTCATCGTGATTTCGAGCCATGTGGTGCGTGGCTCCGTGGGCAATCGTGCCGCGGTCTTTGCGCTGGAGACGCTCGGCCTGCCCGTCTGGGCGCTGCCGACCGTGATCCTGCCCTGGCATCCGGGCCACGGCCGCTCGACTCGCGTCGTCATTCCCGAGGCCGAATTCGAGGCGGTTATCGACGATCTCATCCGCGCGCCGTGGATCGGCGAGGTGAAGGCGGTGCTGAGCGGCTATTTCGGCCATGTCTCGCAGCCGCGCCACGTCGCGCGGCTGGTCGAGGCGCTGAAGGCGAAGACCCCCGATCTGCTCTATGTCTGCGACCCCGTGATGGGCGACAAGGGCGGCCTCTACGTGCCGGAGGCGACCGCCGAGGCGATCCGCGACCACCTGATCCCGCTCGCCTCGCTCGCGACACCTAATCGCTACGAACTGGCCTGGCTTTCGGGGGCAAGCCTGGACAGCAATCAGGCGGTGATGGATGCGGCGCTGGCACTCGGACCACCGCGCATGCTCGTCACCTCCGCCGTGCCGATGATGGCGGGCGGCACCGGCAATCTCTACCTTACCGGCAGCCATGCGCTGCTGGCCGAACACCGGCTGATCGACAATCCGCCGAACGGGCTCGGCGACCTGCTCTCGGCCGTCTTCCTGGCGCGGCTTCTCTCCGGCATGGAGGAGGAGAAGGCGCTGCAGCTTGCCACCGCCAGCGTCTACGAAGTGCTGGCGCGCACCGCCAAGCGCGGCGGCGACGAGTTGACGCTGGAAACGGACGCGTCCAGCCTCTCGACACCGATGGCCATGGTGCAGATGCGCCACCTGATGCATCCCTCGCGCGGGCGCAAGCGGTGATGACGGACGGCCGGGCACCGACTGCCCCGGCGGATGCGGACGCGAAACTTGTTGAGCCGCTGCCTTCACCGGTTTAAGCGGTTCTCTCAGAATTCAGGCCGAAGGACCCAATGCGCATGACGGACTTTCCAGCTTCCCTCCTCAGCGGCTACCGCGACTTCATGAGCGGCCGCTATCTGGAGGAACGCGAGCGCTACCGGACGCTTGCCGAGACCGGACAGAAGCCGCACACGATGATGATTGCCTGTTGCGATTCCCGCGCGGCGCCGGAAACCATCTTCAACTGCGGGCCGGGCGAACTCTTCGTGGTGCGCAACGTGGCGAACCTCGTCCCGCCCTACGAGCCGGACGGGCAGTTCCACGCCACCTCGGCGGCGCTGGAATATGCGGTACAGGCCCTGAAGATCCGCGATATCGTGGTGATGGGGCATGGCCGCTGCGGCGGCATCCAGGCGGCGCTCGATCCGCTGGACGAGCCGCTGTCGCCCGGCGATTTCATCGGCAAGTGGATGGGCATGCTGCGCTCCACGGCCGACCAGATCCCGAGCACCGAAATCCTGACCCAGGCCGAGCGCCAGACGGCGCTGGAGCGGGTGTCGATCCGCAATTCCATCGCCAATCTGCGCACCTTCCCCTGCGTGCGCATTCTGGAAGAGCGCGGCAGCATGCGCCTGCACGGCGCCTGGTTCGACATCTCGACCGGCGAGCTCTGGGTGATGGATGCCAAGACCGGCGATTTCATTCGCCCCGAGATTGCCGAGCCGGCGCTGTCCGCCTGACGGCGATCAGGCCGGTCGCGGCAAGCCCTCCGGGAGGGCCTGCCGGCTCCATGCCTCAGCGGCGGTCGATCTCGGCGCCCATATAGGCGATCGCCTGCTGGTAGACGGTTGCGGCATTCCAGCCCTGGATTGCGACGAAATTCGGCTCGCCCTCCTGATAGCCGAGGCCCGGCTGCCAGCCATGGCCAACGAGGAAATTCGCCGTGGAGGCCAGCGCATCGGCGCGCGAGCGCACCATGTCGATATGACCGTCGCCATCGCCATCCGCACCGTAGCGGATCACGTTGAGCGGCAGGAACTGCGTCTGGCCGATCTCGCCATGCGCGGCACCGCGGGCATCCGGGCTCAGGTCGCCGCGCGCCATCAACTGCAGGGCGGCATAGAGCTGCTCGGTGAAGTATTGCGAACGGCGGCAGTCATAGGCAAGCGTCGCCACGGCCGACAGCGTGTGCTGGTCACCCATATAGCTGCCGAAACCGGTTTCCATGCCCCAGATCGCCAGAAGCGGCCCGGCCGGCACGCCATAGCGCCGCTCGATGGCGGCAAACAGCGAGGCATTGGCCGACTTCATCGTCTTGCCGCGTGCAATGATCGTCGTGGCGCCGCGCTTCTGGAGAAACTCGTCGAAGGACAGCTTGAAGCTCTTCTGGCCGCGATCGGCGCGGATGGTCGGGCGGTTGTAGCCGACGCTGGCGAAGGCCGTTTCCAGCACCCGGGGCGGGATGCCCTGCCCTGCCGCCTCGCCCTTGAAGGCCTGCACCCAGGCCTCGAAGCCGGTGCTGTCATTGCCGCATGTGGCGGCCTCGGCGGCCGTCGCGCCCGTTACCATTCCCAGAACCAGGACTGCCGCCCGGATTGTCTTCGTCATGCCTTTGCCTCGCTTGCGCCGGAACGGCGGCCCCTGCCGCCGCTCCCCGATCTCGTGACGGCGTTATGGGTCGCGCCGCCGTCTGCGACAATATCGTGAAACCTGAAAATATCGTGAAGCCGAGCGGTGGAACCGGAAGCGCCCCGGTGCCCCGGCCGCAAAACGGGTCATTGCGACCGTCCGGCCGGCGCATCCGGGGCGCCCCTTCCTGTCCTGCCTGCCCTATGCTGGCTGCGAGGGCTTTCAGGCTGCCTGCTTGCGCGGCTTGATCAGGCCGCGATTGACGAGCAGCTCGGCGATCTGCACGGCGTTGAGAGCGGCACCCTTGCGCAGGTTGTCGGACACGACCCACATCGCAAGGCCGTTCTCGACGGTGGCATCCTCGCGGATGCGCGAGATATAGGTGGCATCCTCGCCGGCGCACTCGACCGGGGTGACGTAACCGCCGTTCTCGCGCTTGTCGACGACGAGGCAACCCGGCGCCTCGCGCAGGATGTCACGCGCCTGGTCGGCGGTGATCTCGTTCTCGAACTCGATGTTGACCGATTCCGAATGGCCGATGAAGACGGGAACGCGCACGGCCGTGCAGGTGACCTTGATCTTGGGGTCGAGCATCTTCTTGGTTTCGGCCAGAACCTTCCACTCTTCCTTCGTGTAGCCGTCTTCCATGAAGGTATCGATGTGCGGAATCACGTTGAAGGCGATGCGCTTGGTGAACTTCTTCGATTCGACCGGATCGGCGACGAAGACGGCGCGCGTCTGCGAGAACAGCTCGTCCATGCCTTCCTTGCCGGCGCCGGAGACCGACTGGTAGGTGGAGACGACGACGCGCTTGATCTTCGCGAAATCATGCAGCGGCTTCAGCGCCACGACGAGCTGGGCCGTCGAGCAATTCGGGTTGGCGATGATGTTCTTCCTGGAAAAGCCGGTGACGGCATCCGGGTTCACTTCCGGCACGATCAGCGGGACGTCCTGATCATAGCGCCAGGCCGACGAGTTATCGATCACGACGCAGCCCTGCGCACCGATCTTGGGCGACCACTTCTGGGAAATGGTGCCGCCGGCCGACATCAGGCAGATATCGGTATCGGAGAAATCGTAATGCTCGAGATTGGAGACCTTCAGCGTCTTATCGCCGAAGGAGACTTCCGTGCCCTGGCTGCGGGCGGAGGCCAGCGCCACCACTTCATCTGCCGGAAAACCGCGTTCCGCCAGGATGTTCAGCATTTCCCGGCCGACATTTCCGGTCGCGCCCACGACTGCAATCTTGAAACCCATTTCACTGCTCTCTTTCTCTTCTCTCCTCGGGTCTGGGAGGGGGAACCACGACGCAGCGCGCGTGCTGTTCCTTGTCCCCGGCCGAACCGGGGAGAGAGCGGTAGGCCAGAGACGTCAGACGGTTTTCGTCGTCGTTTTGGCCTTGGTTTTGGAGGATGCGCATGCGAGAAGCGGCGCTCCGGCAACAGGTGCCGGACCAAATGAATCGGCGATGTGCATGACGGCGCGATACATTCTTGCTTCCCTTCGTGCCAACTCCTTAGAAGATTCCACGCTTGAGTCAAGCGTTCCGACCGGCGAAGCGGTGCGGCGCGGAGCCGAAAAACAGGCCGACGGCAGGAAGCGCGCATGAGAACAGGCCAGCGAGGGAATACGACACGGGCGGCACGGCGCCCGAAACGCTGCCGCACGGCGCGGCCGGTGGCCGGCATGCCGCCTAAGGGAACGGGCGGGGCAACGGCATGAGCCTCCACCCGCTCATCGTTTCCTGCCTTGCCGCGGCAACGAGCGCGCTCGTGGTCTTCCTGCTCATCCGCAAGGCGCGGCAGCTCGGCCTCGTTCAGGCACCGGAAGCCCGCTCCTCGCATGTGCGGCCGACACCGACCGGTGGCGGCGTCGGCATCGTGGCCGGCACCGTGCTGGCCGGCCTGCTTTTGCCGGGAGGCGTCGCTACGGCCCCTGCCCTGCTCCTGTGCGGCACGGCGATGGCGGCGATCGGCCTGATCGACGACCGCACCCCGCTTCCGGCCCGCTTCCGGCTGCCTGGCCAGATCCTCATCGTCGCGCTGGGCATCGCGGCCACCGGCGGCGGCACGGCGCTTGCCGGCAATGCAGGCCCGGCGGGGCTTGCCGTGGCGGCCCTGCTTCTGCTGCTTGGCGGCGTCTGGTGGGTCAATCTCTTCAACTTCATGGACGGCATCGACGGCATTGCCGGCCAGCAGGCCGTGACGATGATGGCATCGGCCATGCTGATTGCCGCCCTCGCGGATCCGGCCGCAGCCGCGAGCTGGCTATGGTGGTACATGGCGGGGCTTGCCGCAGCGGCGCTCGGCTTCCTCGCCTTCAATTTTCCGCCGGCCCGCATCTTCATGGGCGATGCCGGCAGCACCTTTCTCGGATTTTCGATCGCCGCCATTGCCATGGCGAGTCTCGCCGCCGGCTGGCTGAGCCTGCCGCAATGGCTGCTGCTCGCGACACTGTTCGCCGCCGATGCGACGGTGACGCTCGGCATACGTTTCCTGCGCCGGCAGAGGCTGACCGAGGCGCATCGTTCGCACGCCTATCAGCGTCTGTCGCGCCGGCTTGGCGGGGCACGGCCGGTCACGCTCGGCGCGGCAGCCCTCAATGTCTGCGTGCTGATGCCGCTTGCGGCGCTGGCGGGCCATGGCATGCTCGGCTGGCTGATCGTCATCGTCGTCTATGCGGCGGCAGCCTTGGGCGCGCTCTGCGCCGGCGCGGGCCTCTCCGACGACCAGCCGGCCAGCCTTGCCCTCTACAGGCGCCTTCTGGCACGGCCGAAGACGGGAGGCGCGCCATGATCCTGGTGACCGGCGCCACCGGCTTCGTCGGCAGCCATCTCTGTCGGCTTCTGGAGGATCGCGGGCTTGCCTTTCGCGCCGCGGGCCGCACGGCCGCGCCCGGGCGTGTCGCCATCGGCCCGATCTCCGGTGCAACCGACTGGAGCCCGGTGCTCGATGGGGTGGAAACGGTGATTCATCTGGCCGGACGCGCGCATGTGCTGACGGAAAGGACCGCCGATCCCGAGGCCGCCTTCCGCGAGGTGAATGTGGCAGGGACAGGCACGCTCGCCCGGCAGGCGGCGGCGGCAGGCGTCCGGCGCTTCGTCTTCGTCAGCTCGATCAAGGTGAACGGCGAGACGACCGCCCCCGGCCGCCCCTTCACCCCGGCCGATCCCCCGGCGCCGGAAGATGCCTACGGCCGCTCCAAGGCGGAGGCCGAAACGGCGCTGTTCGCCATCGCTGCCGGGAGCGGCATGCAGGTGACGGTGGTGCGCCCTCCCCTCGTCTACGGACCGGGCGTCGGTGCCAATTTCCGCCTGCTGATGCGCTGGGCGGCCAGCGGCCTGCCCTCCCCCTTCGGCGCCTGCGACAACCGGCGCTCGCTCGTCTATGTGGGCAATCTCTGCGACCTCTTGGTGCGGGCCGCCAGCCACCCGGCAGCGGCCGGAGAGATTCTGCTCGTCAGCGATGGCGAGGACGTTTCGACCCGCGATCTCTTCTCGCATCTCGCCCGGCTGCAGGGGCGCAGGCCGCTGCAGGTTCCGGTGCCGCCCGCATGGCTGAAAGCGGCGGCCGGGCTTTCTGGAAGACGGGCCATCGCCTGTCGCTTGCTTGACAATCTGCAGGTGGATATAGGCCTGACGACTACCCGCCTGGATTGGGCCGCCCCCTCATCTCTTGCCGCAGGCCTACAGGCCACGGTGACACGGACAAGGACGCTTCGATGAAATCTTGTGCAGGCACGGACCGGACCGCGAAACGCCGCAGGGTCCCGATGCCGGGACAGACGCGATGATGCTGGAGCTCGCACGCCGCCTGATCGAAACGACGCCGCGCTTGTGGAAGCGTGTGCTGCTGATCAGCTTCGATGTCGTTACGCTGATCGTGGCACTCTGGGCCAGTTATGCGTTTCGCTATGCCATGTGGATGCCGGAGATTACGGGCGAGCGGATCTTCCTGGCCCTCATCGCGCCGCTGGTGGCCATCCCTGTCTTCATTCGTCTCGGTCTCTATCGCGCGGTGATCCGCTACCTGCCGGATACCGCGATGTGGACGATCATCCGGGCAATGGGCATTGCCACGCTGATCTGGGTCCTGGCCGTGTTCCTGCTGGAAATGGCCGGTCGCGATATCGTGCCACGTTCCATCCCCTTCTTCTATTTCGCCATAGGCTCGGCCCTGATCGGCGGCTCGCGCTTTTCCGCCAAGATCATTCTGAGCCACGGAACCGGCATGCGGCGCGAGGAGCAGCCGATCTTCATCTATGGCGCAAGCGCGTCCTCCGTGCAGCTGGCCTCCGCCCTGCGGGGGACCAGCAACCGCTATGTGGTGGGCTTCCTCGATGAAGACCCTGCCCATCACGGTCGCGATGTTGGCGGCTACCGGGTCTATGATCCGAACCAGCTGCCAAGGCTGATTAAGCTCTACGGCATCCAGGAGATCATCCTGTCGCTGTCGTCGCTCCCCGCCGACCGGCGCCGCAGCGTGATCGGCCGCATCGGCGGCCTCGGCGTCAGGATCCGTACAGTCCCCGACATCACCGACCTGGTCGACGGGCGCTATCTCGCCAACCAGATCCGCGAGATCCGCATCGACGAACTGCTGGGACGTTCCTTCGTGCCGCCCGATCCGGCACTGATCGGCCGCATGCTGAAGGACCGGGTGATCATGGTGACCGGCGCCGGCGGATCGATCGGATCGGAACTGTGTCGCCTGATCGTGCAGTGGAAGCCGAGGCGGCTTGTGCTGTTCGAGGCAAACGAATTCGCCCTCTATACGATCGACCGTGAACTTTCCGGTCTGGCGCGCTGCGAGGTGGTGCCCGTGCTTGGATCGATCACGCACGAGGCCCGGCTGCAGGAGGCCATTGAGACGCAGGGCGTGGAGGTTCTCTACCATGCCGCCGCCCACAAGCACGTACCGCTTCTGGAAGCGAATGCGCTGGAGGGGATCGAGAACAATGTGTTCGGCACAGAACTTGTGGCAAAGGTGGCGCTGGAGGCGGGCGTGCGCAGCTTCGTGCTGATCTCGTCGGACAAGGCAGTGCGCCCCACCAATGTGATGGGCGCCACCAAGCGCTGGGCCGAACTGATCATGCGTCAGATGGCGGCAAGGGCCGCCGCCGCCGGAAAGGACCAGAAATTCTGTGCCGTACGGTTCGGCAACGTGCTGGGGTCGAACGGCTCCGTCGTGCCGCTGTTCAAGCAGCAGATCGCCCAGGGCGGCCCGGTCACCGTGACCGACCCGGACATGCAGCGTTACTTCATGTCGATTCCCGAAGCAGTCGAACTGATCGTCCAGTCCAGCGCGCTGTCGGAAGGCGGCGACATCTTTCTTCTGGATATGGGAGAGCCGGTGCGGATCGGCGACCTGGCCGAGAACATGATCCGCCTGGCAGGCTTTTCCGTGCGCGACGCGAACAACCCGGACAGCGGCATCGAGATCAGGGTCACCGGCAGCAGGCCGGGCGAGAAGAAATTCGAGGAACTGTTCTACGACGTGCGGAACGCGGTGAGGACGCAGCATCCCAAGATCCTGCGTGCCAGTGCCGCGACGACTTCGCCGGGTGTTCTCGGCGATTTGCCAGACAGCCTCAGGGCCTTGCAGGCGGCAGTCGAAGAGAGGGACGAGAAGCGGGCGCGCGACATTCTGTTCCGTGTCATCGGCATGGAAACGGCGCCGCCGGACGGCACATCGGCAGCCGACACCATCCAGCCCTGACGCAGGGCCGGCGGATCAGCCGATCCTCAGCAATCCACGCACAGGAAGGCCGGGCAGGGCCGGCCAGCGCCACTCGCCCGCCTCGGGCAAGGGGGGCCGCACCGGAAGGCGGCGGGCAAGGCGCGGCAGCCCCTCGGCGGGCACCTCGAACAGCAGCCCGTGACGGGCAAACAGGCTGGCCATGAACACCGAGAACCAGGCGCCGAACAGCAGGCCGGCAATCACGTCACTGGGAAAATGCGCGCCGACGATGACGCGGGAAAAACCGAGCCAGAGGCCCAGCACAAGACAGAGGACCCGATAGCGCGGCGCCATCAGCGCCACAGCCATCATGATGGCGCCGACCGTGGTGGCATGGCCGGAGGGAAAGCTCTCGAACCGGTAGCTGCCATGCAGGGGCGAAAAATCCAGAATGCTGCCAGGCTCCTGGAAGAAGGGCCGCGCCCGGCCGATCAGGCGCTTGGCGAGATTGGCAGCGAGGCCGGACAGCGCCACGGACAGGAAGACGTAGGCAGCCACATGCACGACCAGCAGCGCCTCGAAGCGCGCCTTGCCGTGGCGTGCGAGGCGCGAAGAGGACAGGGCCTCGAAGAAGAGGATCGCGCTGGCAAACAGGATCCAGCCGGACTTGCCGAAATCCGTCACGGCACTGCCGATCGGCCTCAGGATGGAGGGGGTCTCGCGGACATGGGCCGATACCGGCTCATCCAGCAGGAAGACGGCCAGCAGGGTAAAGTTGACGGCCATCAGAAGGAAAGCAAAATGACAACTGGCCCTGCTTCCCGTGCAGTAACGCGATTGACGTCTCTTCAGCTTGGCGATCATCCGGTCCGCTCCCCGCAATAGAGCGGAACACTAGCGGGCTTCTGTGACAGTCACGTCATGAAGAGAGTATTTTTCCGCAGCGCTGATGAATTTTTTCAGCGCGTCGCCGGAAGAAGAATGCCCCGCGGGTGCGGGGCATCTTGTCGTCGGGGTTTGCGAGCGGGCTCGTGATCAGGCGGAGAGGGCCTTGAACTCGGCCAGGATTGCGTCGCCCATCTCGGAGGTGCCGACGCGGGTGGCGCCTTCGCTCATGATGTCGCCGGTGCGGATGCCCTTGTCGAGCACGTTGGCGATCGCCTTTTCCAGGCGGTCGGCCTCGGCGACCATGTTGAAGGAGTAACGCAGGCACATGGCGAACGAGGCGATCATGGCGATCGGGTTGGCAATGCCCTTGCCGGCGATATCCGGCGCCGAACCATGCACGGGCTCGTAGAGTGCCTTGCGCTTGCCGGTCTTGGCATCCGGCGCGCCGAGCGAGGCCGACGGCAGCATGCCGAGCGAACCCGTCAGCATGGCGGCCACGTCGGACAGCATGTCGCCGAACAGGTTGTCGGTGACGATGACATCGAACTGCTTGGGCGCGCGCACCAGCTGCATGCCGCCGGCATCGGCCAGCATGTGCTCCAGCTTCACGTCGGCAAACTTCGCCTTGTGGGTTTCCGTCACCACCTGGTTCCAGAGCACGCCCGACTTCATGACGTTGCGCTTTTCCATCGAGCAGACGGCATTCTTGCGGGTGCGGGCCAGCTCGAAGGCCACCGAGGCGATGCGCTCGATTTCGTAGGTGTCATAGACCTGCGTGTCGATGGCGCGCTTCTGGCCGTTGCCGAGATCGGTGATGGTCTTCGGTTCGCCGAAATAGACGCCGCCGGTCAGTTCGCGCACGATCAGGATGTCGAGGCCTTCGACCAGTTCGGGCTTCAGCGAGGAGGCATTGGCAAGGGCCGGATAGCAGATGGCCGGGCGCAGGTTGGCGAACAGTTCCAGATCCTTGCGCAGACGCAGCAGGCCGGCTTCCGGGCGCACCTCGTAAGGCACGTGGTCCCATTTCGGACCGCCGACGGCGCCGAACAGGACCGCGTCGGCCGCCATGGCCTTGGCCATATCCTCTTCGGAAATGGCAACGCCATGCGCATCATAGGCCGAGCCGCCAACCAGGCCTTCATCGGTGGTGAAGCCGGTGCCGAGGGCCTCGTTCATGTGGGCGATGATCTTGCGGACCTCGGCCATGGCCTCGGGGCCGATGCCGTCGCCGGGGAGAAGAAAGAGCGAATGAGACATGTCTGGTGTCCTTGGAAATGGGCAGGCTCACCATGACGCGCCATCCGGGACGCGCTCCCCCCAAACCCCGACCGAGCCTGCCGCAGGACGAGGCAAAGAGTGTTCAAGACGCCCGTGCGCGCCCGTCAGACGAGGGCGCGGGCGCCGGCTCAGAGCCAGGGACGTTCCGACTGGATCTTCGTTTCGAACGAGGCAATCGCCGTATCGCTCTTCAGCGTGGTGGCGATGTCATCGAGACCTTCCAGCATGATGTGCTTGCGGGCCGGATCGATATCGAAATGAACCTTGCCGCCGTCCGGACCGGAGATTTCCTGGGCTTCCAGATCAATGGTCAGCACGGCGTTGGACCCGCGCGAGGCATCGTCCATCAGCTTGTCGAGGTCATCCTGGGAGACGACGATCGGCAGGATGCCGTTCTTGAAACAGTTGTTGTAGAAGATATCGGCAAACGAGGTGGAGATGACGCAGCGGATGCCGAAATCGAGCAGTGCCCAGGGCGCATGCTCGCGCGAGGAGCCGCAGCCGAAATTGTCGCCGGCGACCAGAATCTTGGCATTCTGATATTGCGGCTTGTTCAGCACGAAATCGGGGTTCAGCGAGCCGTCGTCGCGATAGCGCGCCTCGGCAAACAGGCCCTTGCCGAGGCCGGTGCGCTTGATGGTCTTCAGATAATCCTTCGGGATGATCATGTCCGTGTCGATGTTGACGACCGGAAGCGGCGCAGCAACGCCGGTGAGCTTGACGAATTTTTCCATGATCTGCCTCCGCGAGACGTTTGACGCGGATGCTGCCATAGACCAATTCCCGCAGGATTTGAAGGTCACATTCGTGTCAAACGGTACTGTGACCGCCAAACGGCAGGCTGGCCGGGCGGCCAGCGGGAGCAAGGTGATGAACCAGACGGTTCGGGAAGCCTGTGCGGGAGCGTCTCAGAGATCGATGATCGTGCCGCGACCGTCGTTCCAGACGCGCATGTCGGGCCGGGCGCCCTTGGCACGCGCACGCACCGGCACCGGCTTCAGGCGCGGGGTGAGCGCCCTGACCACGGTGAAGACGGCCAGCATGCCGGCAAAGGCAAGGGTGATGGAAGCCGTCAGCACCACAAGGCTACCAATCGCCGCAATGCCGATGAGACCGAGGAAAACTGCGCGGATGTTCTGCATGGTTTTATGAACCTTTCTTCTTGCGTGAATGTGGGCCTTTCTCTTTCCACTTGCAAGTGCCTTGGCACCTGTGCGCTCTTGCGTCTCACCCCGAAGCTTGTCACAAAGTCGCGATGTCCCACGCCCTGTCCTTCATGCCGCGCCCCTGCCGCTCCCTGCTCAGCGTCCCCGCCATCAACCAGCGGGCCCTGGACAAGGTCCCGCATCTTGACTGCGACGGGGTGATCTTCGACCTGGAGGATTCGGTCTTTCCCGAGCGCAAGGCAGAGGCGCGCGAGGCCCTGCGAGAGCGGCTTTGCGACCATACCGGCGACGGCAAGACCCGCATCATCCGCATCAACGACCTTTCCTCCCCCTTTGCGGCCGCCGATCTCGATCTGGTTCTTGCGGTTCAGCCCGATGCAGTGCTGCTGCCGAAGGTGGAGCGCCCGGACGATATCCTCTCCGTTCAGGAGAGGCTCGATGCCGCCGGCTGCCCGAAGACGGTGGCGATCTGGGCGATGATGGAAACGGCACGCGGCATCCTCGAGGCCGGGGCAATTGCCGCAACAGGCGACAGGGCAGGGCGCCTTCAAGCCTTCGTGATCGGCCTCAACGACCTGCGCAAGCAGACCCGCGTGCCGCCGCGGCCGGGCCGCACCTTCCTCGTGCCCTGGCTGATGCAGGTGGTGCTGGCCGCACGCGCGCACGGGCTTTGCCTCATCGACAGCGTCTTCAACGATTTCCGCGATGCGGACGGGTTCGAGGCCGAATGCCGGCAGGGCCGCGAGATGGGCTTCGACGGCAAGATGCTGATCCACCCGGCGCAGATAGAGGCCGCCAACCGGGCCTTTGCCCCCGCGCCGGAAGAGATCGCGGAAGCGCTCGCCATCGCGGCCGCCTTTGCCCGGCCGGAGGCGGAAAACCTGAACGTCATCACTCTTGATGGCCGCATGATCGAACGCCTGCACCTGGAGGAGGCAGAGAAGCTTCTGGCCCTGGTGCAGGTTCTTGAAAACAGAAAGACGAGTGCATGAAAGTCTACCGCTTCCTCACCGGACCCGACGATTCCAGCTTCTGCCACCGGGTGACCGACGCCCTCAACAAAGGGTGGGAACTGCACGGCGCCCCGAGCCTGACCTTCAACCACGCCGAAAACAGGATGTATTGCGGTCAGGCCGTGGTAAAGACCGTTCACGGCAAGGACTACGACCCGAGCATGAAGCTCGGAGAGCAGTAAGACCCCTTGATCGTGGCGCCCCGGACCGGACATGATGACCGGCTCCGGGGCACTTTTTTTTGCGCAAGGGCTGCAGGAAGCGCCCACCCGTTCAGCCCGTGCGGTCGGCCGCCTCTTCGGCGCTTGCCTCGATGCGCTCCATGTCGTCATCCGAAAGGCCGAAATGATGGCCGATCTCGTGGATCAGCACATGGGTGATGATATCCCCCAAAGTCTCCTCGTTTTCCGCCCAGTAATCGAGGATCGGGCGGCGATAGAGGCGGATGCGGTTCGGCAGTTCGCCGGTTTCCACGGTGAATCGCTCGGAAATGCCGCGGCCCTCGAACAGGCCGAGCAGATCGAAGGGGGTTTCCAGCGCCATGTCCTCGAACACGTCGTCATCCGGAAAATCCTCGATCTCGATGGTGAGGTTCTGGGTCAGTGCGCGGAATTCCTCCGGCAGGTTCCCATAGGCCTCGATTGCCAGCGATTCGAACGTGCTGATGGTCGGGGCGTGGCGATCCCGCCAATCATCGGTCTGGTCGACACGGGCCATGTGTGCTCCTTTTTGGGAGCCATATAAGGTTTTTGGGAAATTTTTTCGAGAGCGGATTCAAGCAGCAGGCGCACAGCGTAAATGAATCTCGCCCCCGGCCCTGTTGACTCTTCCGGCAGCCTCTGGAATCCATAAGAACATAAAGTGAACATTTCGAATGGAGCCGACGTCATGGCACACGCTGCCCTGGCGCAGGAGAGGGTTTTTGCCCTGCGCGAAACAATCGCCCGGCTGGAAGGCCGGCCCCTGCCGGAGCAGGCGGCCGCAGAGGCCGGGCTGCTGGCCGAACAACTGGCCGGACAACTGGCGGAACAACTGGCGGACCTCGAGGATGGCGGGGTTGCGGCAAGGAGACGGGCAGGGGAGGCTCGGCTGGCGACAGGCGTCGAGGCCTTCGATCAGGCGCTGGATGGCGGCCTGCCGCTCGATGCGATCACCGAGATCCGCAGCCTCGGCTTTCGCCATGCCGGGGCGGCGAGCGGCCTGGCGCTGGCACTGGCGGCTCTTCTGCAGGCGACGGAGGAAAAACGGGCGAGGGAACCCGCTCCCTTCCTGTGGATCGGCGACCGGATGGGGGGAGGCGAGGCGGGCCTGCCCTATGCGCCGGGTCTCAAGGCCTTCGGGCTCGACATCCGCCGTTTCTTCCAGGCGCTGCCGCAGCGGCTGGAGGATGCGCTGTGGCTGGCGGAGGCGGCGCTGCAAAGCGGCCTGTTTGCCGCCACCCTTCTGGAAGTGCGCGGCAACCCGCCCGCCTTCGGGCTGACGGAAAGCCGCCGGCTGAGCCTCAGGGCAAAGGCGGCGGGGCGGCCGCTTCTGCTGCTGCGACAGGCGGGTGAGGAGGAGGCCTCGAGTGCGGCCTTCCGCTTGCTGGCCGAACCGGCGCCGGCGCTTGCGCGGCGCCTTCCCGACGGATCGATGCTTGGCGGCAGCATCGGCCATCCCGTCTTCCGTCTCACCCTGGAGAAGAGCCGCAACCCGGCTCCCCTCTCCCTCTTCCTGGAGTGGAACCCCCATGACCGCCGTTTCCTGGCTCTCGACCCCGCAAGACAGGCTCAGGCTTTCGAACCGAAGGCAGCGCATTCTGGCGCTGCACTTTCCGCGCCTTCCGACCGACCGGATCCTGCGCCGGCGCTGGGGGCTGTCCTGGCGTTTGAACGGGCGTTCGAACGGGCGTCCTGACGACACACCCGTCGTCGTGGCCGGTCGACGCGACAATGGCATGCGCCTTCTGGCACTCGACGAAATGGCCGAGGCCGCGGGGCTGCGGGCGGGCCAGGGGCTGGCGGAGGCGCGGGCCATCTGTCCGAACCTGATCGTCATCGAGGAGGATGCGGCCGCCGACCGGCGCCTGCTGGAGGCGCTGGCCGACTGGTGCGACCGTTTCACCCCACTGGTCGGGCTGGACGGGGCCGACGGGCTGTTCCTCGACATCACCGGCTGCACGCATCTGTTCGGCGGCGAGGCGGCCATGCTGCAGGAGATCCTGACACGGCTGACACAGATGGGACTTGCGGTGCGCGGCGCGATTTCCTCCGCCCCCGGCCTGTGCCGGGCGCTCGCCCGCTTCGACGGCAACCGCATCGTTGCGGAGGGGGAGGAGGAGGCCGCGCTGGCACCGCTGCCGGTGGCGGCGCTGCGCCTCGACGACACGCTGGTGCAGGCCCTTCACACGCTGGGCCTGCGGCAGGTGGGCGACCTTGTGGAGGCGCCGCGGGCGCCGCTCGCCCGCAGATTCGGCACCGAACTGATGCTGAGACTCGACCAGGCGACCGGTGCCGACGAGGAACCGATCTCGCCGCGCCGGCCGGTTGCGCATCTGTCGGCGGAGCGGCGGCTGGTCGAGCCGATCCGGGCGGAAGACGACATTCTGGCCCTTGCCGCGACCGTCGCCGAAGGGCTGAAACCGGGGCTCGAAGCGCGCGGGGCGGGCGGGCGCGTGTTCGAACTGGTGCTGTTTCGCGTGGATGGCCATGTGTTTCGCC
Organism: Rhizobium sp. CSW-27; assembly: GCF_018760785.1. GTDB lineage: Bacteria > Pseudomonadota > Alphaproteobacteria > Rhizobiales > Rhizobiaceae > Neorhizobium. Next base: position 21,969 of record NZ_JAHHZO010000016.1, on the reverse strand, counting down.
TGAGCGCCGGCGCCTCGCGTCCCTTGCGCGATCCGCCGCGCATCGCAAAGCTGTTTGCCGAGCGGCTGAAGGGATTGCATGACGAGCTCGATGCCGGCTTCGGCTTCGAGATCCTGCGGATCAACGTGCTGCAGCACGAGGCCTTCGACAGTGCCCAGGGCGATTTCGAGGGCGACGACCGCCGGCGCCTGTCGCTCTCCGATTTCATCGACCAGGTTTCGGCCCGGCTGGGGCCGGAGGGCCTGCAGACCTGCCAGCTGCGCGAAAGCCATGTGCCGGAACGGGCGGTTCGCATGCGGCCTGCCCTTGAGCAGGCACCGGCCCGCATTCCGCTGCCGGAGGCGGCACCGCTCGGCGTGACGGTGTCGCGGGCGGAACGGCCGCTCCGGCTGTTTGCCCGGCCGGAACCGCTGGAAACCTTTGCGGTGGAGGTGCCGGACGGCCCGCCGATGCGCTTTCGCTGGCGCCGGCTGACCCACCGGGTGCTCAGGGCCGAAGGGCCGGAGCGGCTGTCGGCCGAATGGTGGCTGGACGGGGAGGAGGCGCTGACGCGGGATTATTTCCGGCTGGAATCCGACAGCGGCCAGCGCTTCTGGGTCTATCGCCAGGGTCTTTATGACGAGGTGGCGCATCCGCGCTGGTTCATGCACGGGATCTTTGCATGATCATGCCCCCGGCCTTCTGCGAGATCGGCGCGCGCACCAATTTCTCCTTCCTGGAGGGTGCCTCGCATCCCGAGGAAATGGTGCAGGCGGCCGCCGAACTGGCGCGACGCGGCGAGCTTTCCGGTCTCGGCATTGCCGACCGCAACACGGTGGCGGGCGTGGTGCGCGCCCATGCGAAACTGCGCGACCTGCCGGACGACGTGGACCTGAAGGTGCAGCCGGGTGCCCGCCTCGCCTTTGCCGGCGCAACGCCTGACGTGCTGGCCTTTGCCTGCAACCGCACCGGCTGGGGTAATCTCTGCCGCCTGCTGAGCGCCGGCAACCTGCGCAGCGAAAAGGGCGACTGCCGGCTGTTTCTCGATGACCTGATGACCTGGGGCGATGGGCTGATGCTGGCCGTGCTGCCGGGCCGCCATCTGCTCGATGATGCCGCTGCGGGCGAGGCCTTTGCCGGCCTGCTTGCCCGGCTGCGCGAACGCTTCGGCGCGCATCTCTGCGTGGGGCTTTCGGCAGAATATGACGGACGCGATTCGCTGGCCTTTGCCAGTGTGGCCCAGTGGGCGGAAGCGGCGCGGCTGCCGCTGATCGCCACCAACCAGCCGCTCTATCACCATCCCGGCCGGCGGCCGCTCTGCGATGTGGTGACCGCCATCCGCGCGCATGTGACGGTGGAGGAAGCCGGCTTTCGCTTTGCCGCCAATGCCGAGCGCTTCCTGAAGCCCGCCTCCCGCATGGCCGGCATCTTCCGGCGCTATCCGCAGGCGCTGGCCGAAACCGTCCGCTTCTTCGACAGGCTGCAGTTTTCGCTGCGCGAGCTGCGCCACAACTATCCGCAGGAGCGCATTTCAGGCGAAACGCCCTCCGAGACGCTGGAGCGACTGGTGCAGGCCGGTGCGGAAAGACGGTTCGGACACGAGATCACCGACACGATCCGCCGGCAGATCCGCGAGGAGCTGGACCTGATCCGCGAGAAACAATATGCGCCCTATTTCCTCACCGTGCGCAACATCATGGACTATGCCCGCTCGCAGGACATTCTCTGCCAGGGGCGCGGCTCGGCCGCCAATTCCATCGTCTGCTATTGTCTCGGCATCACCGATGTCGATCCGCGCAAGTCCTCGCTGCTGTTTGCCCGCTTCCTCTCGACCGAGCGGGACGAGCCGCCGGATATCGACGTGGATTTCGAGCACGAGCGGCGCGAGGAGGTGATCCAGTTCATCTACCGCACCTATGGGCGGGAGCATGCGGGGCTGGCGGCGGCCGTCACCAGCTATCGCACCCGCTCTTCCGGACGCGAGGTGGCAAAGGCCTTCGGCCTGTCGCAGGACGTGCAGTCGGCGCTGTCCGGCACCGTCTGGGGCTGGTCGACGGACGGCCTGTCGGAGCGGGAGGCGAAGAATGCCGGGCTCGACACTGAGGATGCGACGACGCAGCGCGTGCTGACCTATGCCCGCCAGTTGATGGATTTTCCCCGCCACCTGACCCAGCACGTCGGCGGCTTCGTCATCACCCGCGACCGGCTGGACGAGGTGGTGCCGATCATGCCGACGGCGATGCCCGGCCGCTTCATGATCGAATGGAACAAGGACGATCTCGACACACTCGGCATCCTGAAGGTCGATATCCTGGCGCTCGGCATGCTGACCTGCCTTGCCAAGGCCTTCCGGCTGCTGGAAAGCCATTACCGGCGGCCGGAAAGCCTGCCCTCGATCCTCGCCGACCAGGACGACGCGGTCTATGACATGATCTGCCGGGCCGATACGGTGGGCGTCTTCCAGATCGAGAGCCGGGCGCAGATGAGCATGCTGCCGCGCCTGCGGCCGCGAAAGTTCTACGATCTCGTCATCGAGGTGGCGATCGTGCGCCCCGGCCCGATCCAGGGCGACATGGTGCATCCCTATCTGAAGCGCCGCGAGGATGAGCGGATGGGCCGCGACATCCCCTATCCGAGCGAGGAACTGAAGGCGGTACTGGCGCGCACGCTCGGCGTGCCGCTGTTCCAGGAACAGGCCATGCAGATCGCCATCGTGGCGGCAGAGTTCACGCCGAGCGAGGCCGACCAGCTGCGCCGCGCCATGGCCACCTTCCGCCGCACCGGTACCATTCACCATTTCCGCGACAAGATGGTGGGCAACATGATCCGCCGCGGCTACGACCCGGATTTTGCGCGGCGCTGCTTCAGCCAGATCGAGGGGTTCGGCGAATACGGCTTTCCGGAAAGCCATGCCGCCTCCTTCGCCCTGCTGGTCTATGTCTCCTGCTGGTTCAAGGCGCTTTATCCGGACGTGTTTCTCGCCGCGATCCTCAATGCGCAGCCCATGGGCTTCTATGCCCCAGCCCAACTGGTGCGCGACGCGCGCGAGCATGGGGTCGAGGTGCTGCCGGTCGACGTGAACTTTTCCGAATGGGATGCGGGCCTGGAAGAGGGGCACGGTTTCGACGCCCGCCGCATGGCGCCACAGCACCGGGACATGCGCGGCGTCATCCGGGCGACGAAATCCGTGCGGCTGGGGTTCCGGCTGGTCAAGGGCCTGTCGGAAACGGAGATACGCGAGAAACTGGTGGCGGCGCGCGGCGATGGCTACCGCTCGATCCGCGATCTGTGGCTGCGCTCCGGCCTCAACCGCGCCACCATCGAGAAGCTGGCCGAAGCGGATGCCTTCCGTTCGCTCGGTCTCGACCGGCGCCAGGCACTCTGGGCGGTGCGGGCGCTGGATACCGCAAGCGCCCGCGACAGTCTGCCGCTGTTCGAACGAGCCGGCCACGAAGACCTGCAGCACGAACCGGCGATGGACCTGCCGGAGATGCCGCCGGGCGAACAGGTGATCGAGGATTACCGCAGCCTCACTCTGTCGCTGAAGGCGCATCCCGTTTCCTTCCTGCGCGGGGAACTCGCGAGGCGAGCCATGGTGACCACGGCCACCCTCAGAACCGCCGAAAAGAACCGCCGGGTGGAGGTGGCGGGCCTGGTGCTGATCCGCCAGCGCCCCGGCACCGCCAAGGTGATCTTCATGACGCTGGAGGACGAAACGGGCGTTGCCAACATCATCGTGCGGCCGAAGATCTTTGCCCGCTACCGCGCCGTGGTGATGGCGGCGCGGCTGGTGCGCATTCGCGGACTGCTGCAGCGGGAAAGCGACGTGATCCATGTGATTGCCGACCAGATCGAGGACCTGACCCCGATGCTGGGGCTGTTGCAGGCGGACAGGCGCCGCTTCGGACTGTGCGACCGCGCCGACGAGGTGGTGCGCGCGACACCGGATCATCGGGAAAGGCTGGCCCGCAAGAAGCGGATGCCTGACCGGCCGACGCCGGCATCGTCGCCCGCCCTGCTCAGCGAGGATGCCCGGGTGCTGCCAAAGGGGCGCAACTTCCACTGAGCGGCAGCCGGCCCGCCACCCGCGCCCACCCCGCGCCCACCGTGCGAAGAGACAAAAGCCGCCGACACACGCACTTGTGAGCGCCGGCCCGGCCACGGGGCGGGTGGGCGCGGCACCCTCCGATTCATTTTTCTTGACATATGCTATCCTCTTTATCAAAAAAGAGGACGTCCAACGTCATGTTTGATGGCTAATACGCATGCTTGTCTGCAGTTGCAATTACATAACCGACCGGGAGATCAGGGATGTGATCAACGGCCTCCTCGATGAGGACTGTTGGCAGCTGATCGTTCCTGCCAAGGTATATCACGCCATGCAGAAGCGCGGCCGCTGCTGCGGCTGTTTCCCGAACGTCGTCGATCTCATTATCCGCACCACCGAAGAATATCACGCTCGGCGCCACTCGACGGAAGCCGAGGTTGTCGATTATATGTCTCGCCTCAGAAAGTTCCACGAAGACAACAGGAGAGCGGACATTGAAAGGCGACAAAAGAGTCATCGAGCGGCTTAACGAGGCCCTCTTTCTCGAACTCGGCGCGGTGAACCAGTACTGGCTGCACTACCGTCTGCTCGAAGACTGGGGCTACACCAAGCTCGCCAAGAAGGAGCGTGCCGAATCCATCGAGGAAATGCAGCACGCCGACAAGCTGGTGGCCCGTATCATTTTCCTGGAAGGCCACCCGAACCTGCAGACGCTGGCCCCGCTGCGCATCGGCCAGAACGTTCGCGAAGTGCTGGAAGCCGACCTTGCCGGCGAATACGATGCCCGCACCTCCTACAAGGCCTCGCGCGATATCTGTCATGAAGCCGGTGACTACGTCACCATGAAGCTGTTCGAGGAACTGCTGATCGATGAGGAAGGCCATATCGACTTCCTCGAAACGCAGATCGAACTGCTGAACAAGCTCGGCGAAGAGCGCTACGGCCTGCTGAACGCCGAATCCGCGGACGCAGCCGAGTAAGCTTGCCGCTGCCGATCGAAAGCCGGCCACCGCTCGTGGCCGGCTTTTTGCTGCACAGTGTGCGGCGTGCACATCGCCTTACGGACGAAGCCAGGCGCTGCCGACGATCCGGCCCGCTTCGAGATCGGCATGGGCGCTCGCCGCATCCGCAAGCGCGTAGACCTGCTGCGGCCTGTCGAACAGGCCTTGCTGCATCAGCGCCAGCACCGCCTCCACGGCCGGGCCATAGGCCTCCCGGTTGGCGCTGAAGGCCATGACGCTCGGCCGCGACAGCGCATTGGAGCGCAAGGCGGCAAGCGGCACCGGCGGCGCGACACCCGCCACCTGGCCGATGCTGGCAGTCATGCCGAAGGGACGCACGCAGGCGATTGTCCGGGCAAGCGTGCTGCCGCCGATGCCGTCGATCGCCAGATGCACGCCCTCGCCTGCCGTCAGCGCCGCCACCTCGGCCGCCAGATCGATGTCTCGGCCAATGATCACATGATCGGCCCCATGTGCGCGGGCCATGGCGGCCTTGTCCGCATGGCCGACGGTGGCGATCACCTCCGCCCCCAGCCGCTTTGCCAGTCGCACCAGAATGGAGCCCAGACCGCCAGCCGCGGCATGCACCAGCGCCCGCATGCCCGGGCGCAGCGGATGGACATGCGACAGCAGCATGTGCGCGGTGAGGCCACGCAGAAGATTGCTGCCGGCATCCTCGAAGGCCAGCGCATCGGGAAGCGGGATCGCCCGCCAGGCCGGCAGCAGGCGATGCGTCGCATAGGCACCGACCGCCCCGGCATAGGCGACCCGCCGGCCCACCGCGACAGTCTCCACACCCTCGCCCACCGCTTCCACGACACCTGCCCCCTCCACGCCGGGAATGCCGGGCAGGGGCAGGGGATAGGCGCCGCTGCGATGATAGACATCGATGAAATTGAGCCCGATCGCCTGTTGCGCGATCAGCACCTCGCCGGGGCCGGGCACAGGGCGCGAATGTTCCACGGGCTGCAGGACCTCGGGACCGCCGATGGCGGAAAACTGCATGGAAAACGGGCTCGCATGGGACATGGCTGATCTCCTTTGCAGCAGACTGTACGGCGCCGCTGCGCTGTGCGAAATTCCCGCAATCTGCCCAGTGAATGGGAAGAATTGCACAACAGACAGGGCCGCCGCCGCAAAACGCCGGTGCGGGACGAGGGATCGAGGCGATGGACTGGGACGATCTTCGGCATTTCGCAGCCTTTGCCGAACAGGGCAGCCTGCTGTCTGCGGCACGCGCGCTTCACGTGGAACATGCCACCATTTCCCGCCGCATCGAGGCGCTGGAGCGCAGCCTTGCGCTGAAGCTGGTGGACCGGCGCGGCCGCAGGCTGCGGCTGACGGCCGAGGGCGAGCGGATCGCCGCGATTGCCCGGCGCATGGAGGGCGAGGCGAACGCCATTGCCCGGCTGGTGCGGGGGGCCGCCGAGGACATATCGGGAGAGGTAACGCTGTCGGCCCCGCCGGCCTTTGGCAGCATCGTCGTGGCGCCCGCGCTTTGCGGCCTGGCGCAAAACCATCCGCGCCTGACGATCCGGCTGCTGGGCGAGGCGCGGACGGCCGCGCTCGACCGGCGCGAGGCCGATATCGCCATCCGGCTCAGCCGACCGGCCGAGGGCGACCTGACGCTGACAAAGCTGGCGGACGTGACGTTCCGCGCCTATGCCAGTCCGGAGCATCTGGCCGCGCACGATCCGCAGGACTGGCTTTTCATCGGCTCGGATGGCGAGGTACGCCAGTCGCCGCAGCAGCATGAGCTGGCAAGGCTCGCCGCCGGGCGCCGCTTTGCCCTGTGGTCCGGGGAGGTGTCCATGCAGATGGCGCTGGCCTGCCACGGCGCCGGCATCGCCATGCTGCCCGACTTCCTGCGGCCGGAACGCCGGGGTCTCGTTCCGGCCTTTCCGGAGGCCGCACCGCTGATGCGCGAGGCATGGCTGGTGGTGCACAGCGACCTCAGGCACGCGCCAGGCATCCGAACCGTGATCGACCACCTGACGGTGACGATCAGGGCCGCCCTGCGGCAGACCGACGACGCGCCCGGGACGTGACCTTGCCGTTAACCGGGCACGCCGGCGAGATGGGAGAATTCCGCCACCACCCGTTCATAGGCGGGGCGCTTGAAGGGTACGATCAGGCCGGGAAGCTCCGCCATCGGCTTCCAGTCCCAGGCGTCGAATTCCTGGTGCTGGCCGCTCGGCGGGTTCTCGATGTTGATCTCGCTTTCCTCGCCCTCGAAGCGAAAGGCGAACCAGCGCTGCGTCTGGCCGCGGAACTTGCCCTTGAGACCGATGCCGATCAGATGCGCCGGCAAGTCGTAATTGATCCAGTCCTTCGCCTCGGCAAGAAACGAGACGGTCGTCATGCCGGTTTCCTCGAACAGCTCGCGATGGGCGGCCTTCAGCGGATCCTCGCCCTTGTCGATGCCGCCCTGCGGCATCTGCCAGAGCTGCGGCGAGCCGTCCGATTCGCTGTTGTTTTCCGAAAGACGCCGGCCGACCCAGACCAGCCCCTGCCGGTTCAGCACCATGATGCCGACACAGGGGCGATAGGGCAGTTCGTCCGCCGAGCGTTGCGTGTTGTGGCTCATCCCGTCCTCACTGTTGTTGCGGTCCGGAGACGAGGGCGGAGACGCCGACCACCTCGATACCCCGGCCCTCTGCCTGTTTCATCCATTCCGCCACCGCATCAACCGTTTCGTCGAAGGCAGTGCCGATGCCGATGGCACTGCCCCTGCGTTCGGCGATCCGCTGCAGGTCATCCAGCTTGCGCAAGATGACGTCGCGCTGCAGCTGGTCATCCAGCCTCACATCGGCAAAGCCATGCGGCAGATCGAGCGCCCCCGCAAGGGCCTGCGTCTTCGACTGCGCAAAGGCGCCGTCATCGACGAACAGAAGGCCGCGCGCCGCGATGTCCTGCAGCACAGGTTCCAGCGCCTGCGGATCTGCAAGATAGCGGCCCCCGAGAAAATTCACGATACCGGTGTAACCGCTCATCCGCCCCATGGCCTGATGCAGCGCCTTGAGATTCTGCGCCGCCGGCCTGCCGGTCACCAGCGTCAGCGGACCGGGATCGTTCGCCGGATAATCGAATGGCTCCATCGGCACCTGCAGCAGGATCTCGTGGCCGCCGGTGCGCGCCTCCTGCTGCCAGCGCTGCAGGCTGTTGCCGCTTGCCGCAAAGGCCAGCGTGACCGAGCCCGGCAGCTGGCGAATGGCGCGCTGCGTGCCCGTCTGGCTGATGCCGAGCCCGCCGATGACGATGGCAATGCGGGTGCCGCGCGCCCCGGACCAGGGCCTGGCATATTGCTCCATCGGCCGCAGACCATCCGGCCCGCGCACCGGCAGGCGACCGAAAGGAGTATCCTCCAGCAAATCGTCATCCGGCAGGGCAGCAAGGCGCGGATCCTGCCCCGGCCGGCGGGCATCGATCAGCCGCGGCCCGCCCGCCTCGCTGCGGCGCGGCGAAAACGTGGTCACGACCGAGCCATCCTCCAGCCGCGTGCGGGCAATCTCCGTGCCGGCCCGGCCCGATTCGGCAGCAAGCGGCGCGGCAGAGGCGGCCTCCGGGGTAGAGGGAGAGAGGGAAGGAGAGGCAGCCGGTTCCGGAGAGGGTGCTGCACCGGCGGATGCCGCAGGCAGCGGCGGAACCGCAAGCGTCACCGCCACGGGATCCACCGGCGGCAGGCCGGAGGACCGCATGGCATAGAAGGACAGAGCGAGCAGGGCGGCGGCACCGCAGCCGGTCAGCACGGCGGCGAGCGTCAGGCCGCGCCCGGACCTCGTCCGGCGCCTGTCCCTGCCGCCCAGCGGTGCTCGAAGATCTGTCCCCACGGGTTCAGCCTGTCCCAATACCGGCCGCGTCAGTCGACGCGGCCTTATCCGTCGTCACGGACGGTGCGACCGGACAGGGCCGGTGCACGGTCATGGAAAACCCGCCCTGCCGCAAGGGTAGAGCGGGTTCCCGATATTCGAAAGATCAGGGCTTGGTGGCGGATGCCGTCGGGCTGTCCTGGTGCGGCGGGAAGGACGGATCCGTCTTGGTGCCGTGCATCAGGTCGAGTGCGTAGTTCAGCTGCACGTCGTCCTTGGCTTCCGGCGGCACATAGGCGCTGGAGCCCGACCCCTCGTCGGTTTCGTTCTGACCCTGGATATGGCCCGGCAGGCTGGATTCGCCCTCGGGGCGGATCTTGCCCTGCAGTTCCGCCGGCAACGGCTGCTCGACCTTGATGTCCGGCTGGATGCCGGTGCCCTGGATCGACTTGCCCGACGGCGTGTAATAGAGCGCCGTCGTCAGGCGCAGTGCGCCGGCATCGCCGAGCGGAATGATCGTCTGCACCGAGCCCTTGCCGAAGGAACGCGTGCCGAGCACCGTCGCCCGCTTCAGATCCTGCAGCGCGCCGGCCACGATTTCCGATGCGGATGCCGAACCGCCATTGATCAGCACGATCACCGGCTTGCCATCGGTCAGATCGCCCGGGCCGGCATTGAAGCGGCGGGTTTCCTCCGGGTTGCGACCGCGGGTGGAGACCACCTCGCCACGCTCGAGGAAGGCATCCGAGACATTGATCGCCTGATCGAGCAGGCCGCCCGGGTTGAGGCGCAGGTCGAGGACATAACCCTTCAGCTTGTCGGCCGGAACATCGGCCTTGATCTTCTTGATCGCCTTTTCCAGGTCGTCATAGGTCTTTTCGGTGAAGGAGATGACACGCACATAACCGACGTCGCCCTGCTCGACGCGCGACTTGACGGCACGCACGGCAATCGTGTCGCGCACAACGGTCAGTTCGATGGGCTTGTCGGCACCCTTGCGCAGGATGGTCAGCTTGATCGGCGTCTTGACCGGGCCGCGCATCTTCTCGACGGCGTCTTCCAGCTTCAGGCCGCGCACCGGCTGACCGTCGATCTCGGAGATGAAATCGCCCGCCAGCACGCCGGCACGCGCTGCCGGCGTGTCGTCGATCGGCGTGATGACCTTCACCATCTCGTTTTCCATGGTGACTTCGATGCCGAGGCCACCGAACTCACCCTTGGTCTGGGTGCGCATGTCGGCGGCATCCTTGGCATTCATGTAGCTGGAATGCGGATCAAGCGAGGAGAGCATGCCGTTGATCGCGCTTTCGACGAGCTTCTGTTCGTCAGGCGGGGTCACATACTGGGCGCGCACACGCTCGAACACGTCCCCGAAAATCGACAGCTCACGATAGGTCGAGGATCCCGCAGCCTGGGCCGGCACGCCCGCGGAATAGACGACACTCATGGCTGTGGCGCCGAGAAGCGCCCCAACGATGACAAGAGAAGCCCTACGAATCATTTCGTGCCCTTCCAGTTTCCTTTGCGGACCACCACGGCTTCGAATCGACCGGAGTGCCGTCCTTTCTGAATTCAATGTAAAGCGTCGGCCGATCTGTTTCCAGCGCCAACGCCGTTGCGCTCGCCACTCTTTTCTCGCCCATGGCCGCAATCGGTTCGCCGGCAAAGACGAACTTTCCCTGCCGCACATTGACCTTTTCCATGCCTGTCAGGACGAGGTGATACCCATCGCCTGCATTGAGAATGATCATCTGTCCATAGCTGCGGAAGGCTCCGGCAAAGACGACCAGACCATCGGCGGGCGCCGTGACAACGGCGCCGGGGCTTGCGGCGAGTGTCAGGCCCCTGGCCGGATGCCCCGTGCCGTCGGGATCGCCATAGGCCCTCAGCACATCGCCTTCGACCGGGTAGGCCAACTTTTGCTTGAGGCTCGCAAAGGGATATGCGGGCGCAATGCGGTTTTTGTCGGGCACGCCGCTTTCAGCGAGCTGCTCGGCCTTCTCGCGCTGCTCCGCCGTCAGCTGCTTGCGTCGCTCTTCCTCCTCGCGCGCCTCAGCCATCGCATCGCGCACGGACGAAATCTCGCCTTCGAGCGACTGGATGAGCCCCTGCAGGCTGGTGGCGCGGCTGGCAAGCTCCTGCGAACGCCGCCGCTCGGCCTCCAGCTCTGCGGCGCTCAGCCGGCTCTGCTTGTCGTTTTCCGCCAGAAGCAGGTCCATGCGGCGGTCCTCTTCCAGGCTGGCGCTCATGGCGGCGCTCGCCTTCTCCTTCTCCGCCACCGCCTGCTTCTGCAGATCGGACAGGGCATTGAGATCCGCCATCAGGCGTTCCGCCTCGGCGCGCATGCCGGGCACCACGGCGCCGAGCAGGATGGCGCTGCGTACCGATCCGAGCGCATCCTCGGGCGTGACCAGCAGCGCCGGCGGCGGATTGCGGCCCATGCGCTGCAGCGCAGCCAGAACCTCGGCCAGCACGCCGCGCCGCTCGTGCAGCGAGGCGCGGATGCCGTCTTCCTTCACGCGCAGCTTCGCCAGCCTGTCCTCGCTGTCGCGGATCGTCGCTTCCATCTGCTTGCGGCGGGCAGCCGATTCGATCAGGGCCTGGCGGATCGAGGCGCTGCTCTTGTCGAGCGCGGCAATCGCCTGCTCGATCGATCTGGCCTTGTCTGCGGACAGGGTAAGCGTCTTCGACAGATCGTCCAGCTCGGTCCGCGTCTCATCGCGCTTGCGTTCCAGCGCATCCACGGCAGGAGAGGGGGCGGGCGTGCCTTCGGGCTGCGACGCATCGGCGGCGGCGCCGATATCGACCGCCTGGGCGTTCTCAACGGTCTGGGCGCTGAGGGGCGGTGCGGCAGGCACGACAAGAAAAACCGCCGCAACCAGCGGCAGCGCCAGGCGTGTGCTGTCTTGTCCTTTGCGCATTCCACCCCGTTGCGTCGGCCCTGATCGAACGAACCTAAGGCCTTTTGCCGGCCAGCACCAGAAACAAGATCGTGTAGGCAAGATCTGAGGCCCCATACCGGTCGCGCGGGGATCAGACCCGGTGATAGGGATGGCCGGACAGGATGGTGACGGCCCGGTAGAGCTGCTCGGCGATCAGGATGCGCACCAGCTGGTGCGGCCAGGTCATCGCGCCGAGATTGATGACGGCATCCGCCCGGTCATAGAGGGCAGGATCGAGACCGTCGGCACCGCCGATGGCGATCATCATCTCCCGCTTGCCCTGATCGCGATATCTGCCGACCAGGCTTGCAAAGGCAGGACTGTCGAGCGCCTTGCCGCGCTCGTCGAGCAGGATCAGCACCGCCCCCTCGGGCAGGCTCTTCTCCAGCAGGCCTGCCTCCTCGCGCTTGCGGGTCTCCGCCGCCGAGGCACGGCTTTCGTTCACTTCCGTCACGCGCGAAAATTCGAGGCTCACCGCCGGGCCGGCCTTGGCGAAGCGGTCGAGGTAACGTGACGCAAGTTCCTTCTCAGGTCCGGCTTTGAGCCGTCCCACGGCAAAAAGGCCAATCCGCATTTCTGCCACCGCATGTTCTGTTGCCGCAAAAAGGGCTACCGGCTGGACCCTTGCCCAGCCGCCCGTTGCGGCGCATGGCACTGCGACGTCAGATCAGACCGATCCGGCCGCTAGTGCAGCGTTCCTTCCTCATCGGGAGCCGCCCACATCTTTTCGATGTTGTAGAACTCCCGGATTTCCGGTCGGAACACATGGATGATGACGTCACCGGTGTCAATCAGCACCCAGTCACCCGTGTCCATGCCTTCGACGCGGGCGCTGCCGAATCCCTCGTCCTTCAGGTCGGTCAAAAGGTGTTCCGAGATTGCCGACACATGCCGGTTCGAGCGCCCGGTGACCACGACCATATAGTCGCCCAGCGCGGATTTTCCGGCAATGTTGATGGTGACGATATCTTCGGCCTTGGAGTCCTCAAGGCTGGCGAGGACCACTTCGAGAGCGCGGGCGGCGGCATCGGCGCCACGTTCCAGGCTCTTCGGGATGACGCTGAGCGTTCTCCCCTTGGCGTGTACTGTTGTCAGAGGTCTTCCTTTCGTCACGAACAGAACAGGCACGACGCGAATCCTCCGCCGGAGGATCCACGATCATGAAGGTGGCATCGAATGGTTAATCTTTCAAGGCGCCGCGATCACGCGCGGGAGCCCCGTGCAAGGCCGGCCGCGGCCTCTGCCGCGAAGCCTGGCGGATTTCGGTGGAGCTCAGCGTCGAGCGCGGTCCGTGAATGAAGGTCCAGGCCGGCGGGCGGCGCAGGCCGAGCGATCGTGCTGCATTTTCATCAACCCGCGCAAAGGAGAGCGCACGCGCCGCCGGCGAGGAGAGGAAGGAAAGCGTGGCGCCCGGCCGGTCCACCACGACAATCGGTACCAGATCGGCGATCTCCCGCCATTTCTGCCAGCGGTGAAAGGTCTTCAGGCTGTCGGCGCCCATGATCCAGACAAAGCGCACGCCCGGATGGCGCGCCACCACATGCGCCAGCGTATGGGCGGTGAAGCTCGTCTTCAGCCGCTCCTCGAAGGCGGTGATCTTGATGCGCGGATTGCGCGCCAGCTCGCGGCTGAGCGCGATGCGCTCCGCCAGCGGCAACAGAACGGACCGGCTTTTCAGCGGATTGCCGGGCGTGACCATCCACCACAGCTGGTCGAGGCCGAGCCGCTTCAGCGCGATCTCGGCCACCAGCCGGTGGCCCGGATGCGGCGGATTGAACGACCCGCCGAACAGGCCGACCACCATGCCGCGCTCCACATGCGGCATGGACAGATAAGGTGTCAGGCGTTCCCCCTCCGCCACGCGCGTCAGGGCCGCGTCTGGCCGGTGCCGTGCACCCGGTACTTGAAGGAGGTCAGCTGCTCGACGCCGACAGGGCCGCGCGCATGCATCTTGCCGGTGGAGATGCCGATCTCGCCGCCCATGCCGAACTCGCCGCCATCGGCAAACTGGGTGGAGGCATTGTGCAGGAGGATCGCCGAGTCGATCTCGTTGAAGAAGCGCGCCACCACGGCCGGATCCTCCGCCAGCACCGCCTCGGTGTGGCTGGAGGAATAGGTGTTGATGTGGCGGATCGCGCCTTCGATGCCATCCACCAGCGTCACCGAAATGATCGCCTCCAGATATTCCGTGCACCAGTCCTCTTCGGTCGCGGGGATGAGGCCGGGCATGCGTGCGCGGACCGCCTCGGAGGCGCGGATCTCGCAGCCCCTGGCCGCCAGCGCCTCGAGGATCGGTTTCAGATGCGTGTCGGCCGCGGCCTGATCAACCAGCAGCGTTTCGGCGGCCCCGCAGATGCCGGTGCGGCGCATCTTGGCATTCACCACCACATTGACGGCCATCTCCAGATCGGCGGACTTGTCCACGTAGATGTGGCAGAGGCCTTCCAGATGCGCAAAGACCGGCACGCGCGCTTCCGACTGGACGCGCGCCACCAGGCTCTTGCCGCCGCGCGGCACGATCACGTCGATTGCGCCATCGAGGCCGGAGAGCATGGCACCGACGGCGGCGCGATCGGCGACCGGCACGATCTGGATCGCTTCTTCCGGCAGGCCGGCAGCTGCCAGACCCTTCGACAGGCAGCGATGGATCGCCTGCGATGAATGGAGCGAATCGGATCCGCCGCGCAGGATCACCGCATTGCCGGCCTTCAGGCACAGCGCGCCGGCATCGGCCGTGACGTTCGGGCGGCTTTCGTAGATGACGCCGATCACGCCGAGCGGCGTGCGCACCCGCTCGATCTTCAAGCCGTTCGGGCGTTCCCAGGCGGCAATCACATCGCCGACCGGATCGGGCAGGCCGGCGATCGCTCTCAGCCCTTCGGCCATTTCCGCGACGCGTTTTTCATTGAGCGTCAGCCGGTCGATGAAGGAGGGCTGCAGCCCCTTGTCGGCAACCGCAGCCAGATCCGCCGCATTGGCGGCAAGAATTTCAGGCATGGCCGCGACAATGGCATCGGCAGCGGCATTGAGTGCCGCATTCTTCGCCTCGCTCGAGGCCGTGGCCAGCCGGCGCGCCGCCGTCTTCGCGTTGCGACCGATCGCCTGCATCATCTGATCGATGTCGGAAACGGCAACCTTATCCAGCATGAGCAGCATCCTCCTCCGCATTGTCCCTGGGTTCGGCAAGCAGCAGGCCGGTGATCACCAGATCGTCCCGGTGCACCATGGCGGCACGGCCGGCATAGCCGAGAATGGATTCGATCTCACCGGACTTGCGCCCGGCAATGGCGCGCGCCTCGTCCGCATCGTAGCCCACCAGGCCGCGGGCGATTTCCCGCCCCTGTGTGCCGATGATCGCCACCGTATCGCCGCGGCTGAACGGGCCGATGACGGCGCGCACGCCGGCCGGCAGCAGGCTCTTGCCGGAGGCGAGCGCCTTTTCGGCGCCGGCATCGACAGTGAGTGTGCCCGCCGGCTGCAGCTGGCCGGCAATCCAGGTCTTGCGCGCCGTGACGGGCGTGCCGGAGGGCGCAAACCAGGAGGACCGCGCGCCTTCCCCGATGGCCTTCAGCGGATGATCGGTCTTGCCGGAGGCGATGATCATGCCGCAGCCGGCGCTTGTCGCGATCTTGCCGGCATCGATCTTGGTGCGCATGCCGCCGCGGGAAAGCTCGGAGGCGGCGCCGCCGGCCATGGCCTCGATCTCCGGCGTGATCGACGGGATCGTCTCCAGGAACCTGGCGTCCGGATCGAGGTGCGGCGGGGCCGTATAAAGCCCGTCGATGTCGGAGAGCAGCACCAGGAGATCGGCACCGGTCATGGTGGCGACGCGCGCCGCCAGCCGGTCATTGTCGCCATAGCGGATTTCGGTGGTCGCCACCGTGTCATTCTCGTTGATGATCGGCACGGCGCCGAGCTTCAGCAACTGGTTGATGGTGGCGCGACCGTTGAGATACCGGCGCCGCTCTTCCGTATCGCCCAGCGTCAGCAGGATCTGGCCGGCGACGATCCCGTCCCGCGACAGGCTTTCCGACCAGGCACGCGCAAGCGCGATCTGGCCGACGGCCGCCGCCGCCTGGCCTTCTTCCAGCTTCAGCGCGCCCGGTGCCAACCCGAGAACAGTGCGCCCGAGCGCGATGGCACCGGAGGAGACCACCAGAACCTCGATGTTCTGCGCCCGCAGCGCCGCGATATCGGCACAGACCGAATCGAGCCAGCCGGACTTCAGTCCCGTCTTGCGGTCCACCAGAAGCGCTGAGCCGATCTTGATGACGATCCGGCGATGAGCGTTCAAAGCCTTGCGGGACATGGATCAGCCCTCATCCTCGGCATCGGTGGCATCGTCCGCATCCGCGGCCGGAAGGCTGCGGTCGGGAAGCGCGGTCTTTTCGCTGGAGGCCACGATGACGTCGCGCAGCGCCCGCAGCGCCTCCGTGACACCCATATGCCCGGCGGCGGACAGAAGCAGCGGCGGCGAACCGCAGGCCTTCTGCAACTCCTTTGCCTTCTTCTTCAGTTCCTTCTCGTCCAGGACGTCGATCTGCGACAGAGCCACGATTTCCGGCTTGTCCTCCAGGCCGCCGCCATAGGCTTCCAGCTCGTGCTTGACCGTCTTGTAGGCCTTGCCGACATGTTCCTCCTGGGCGGAAACCAGATGCAGCAGCACGCGGGTGCGCTCCACATGGCCGAGGAAACGGTCGCCGATGCCGACCCCTTCATGCGCGCCCTCGATCAGGCCCGGAATATCGGCCAGCACGAATTCGCGTCCATCGATGGTGGCAACTCCGAGATTGGGATGCAGGGTGGTGAAGGGATAATTGGCAATCTTCGGCCGGGCGCGGGTGACGGTGGCGAGGAAGGTGGACTTGCCGGCATTGGGCAGGCCGACGAGACCGGCATCGGCAATCAGCTTCAGCCGCAGCCAGATGGTCTTCTCGTCTCCCGGCAGGCCGGGATTGGCCCAATCCGGCGCCTGGTTGGTGGAGGACTTGAAATAGGCATTGCCGAAGCCGCCATTGCCGCCGGCAGCCAGGCGGAAGCGCTGCCCCTCTTCCGTGAGGTCGACGATCAGCGTCTCGTTGTCTTCCTCGAAGACCTGGGTGCCGACCGGCACCTTCATGGTGACGCTGGCGCCATTGGCGCCGGTGCGGTTGCGGCCCATGCCGTGAATGCCGGTGCCGGCCTTGTAATGCTGCTGGTAGCGATAGTCGATCAGCGTGTTGAGGCCGTTGACGGCCTCGATCCACACATCGCCGCCCCGGCCGCCATCGCCGCCATCCGGGCCACCGAACTCGATGAACTTCTCGCGGCGGAAGGAGACGGCGCCTGCGCCGCCATCACCGGAACGAATATAGACTTTTGCCTCGTCGAGGAATTTCATGGGTTCTGCCCGTTCGTCATGCGGTTGATCGAGACGATAACCGGATTGTTTTCCGGGCTTTTCGTTATCGTCGCTTTGCTGTCACGTCAAAGCCTATCGTGGTTGCCGGGGCCTCCGGCAGCCGTTCGGCCGGCCCGCAGGCGACAATTCCTCCTGCGGGCCGGCCATCACGTGGTCATGGCTGGCGAAACGCCTCCGCCGTGAGGCGGGTTTCCAGGTGCGGCGCCATGGCATTGCGCGCCATGCTGAACAGGTCAGCGCAGCGCAGGATGGAGAAGCCGAGCTTTTCCTGGATGCGCAGCGAAGCGGCATTGTCGGCAAAGGCACCGGAATGCAGCACCGCCTCCGGCATGCGCCGGAAGAAGCGCTCCACCACCGCGCCCGCCGCTTCCGACATCAGCCCCTGCCCCCAGTAGAAGCGGTTCAGCCAATAGCCCAGATGCCACTGGCCATGGCGCAATTCCACCGCGACACAGCCGATATGCACGCCATCGCCCTCGGTGATGGCGAAATGCCAGTCCGTGCTGGCACGGTTGGCGTTCAGCCAGTCCACCGCATCGCTGCGGCTGTAGGGGGCAGGAACCCGCGACAGCATGCGGGTGACCTGCCAGTCGCCGAGCGAACTGGCAATCGCATCGGCATCGCTCATCTGGTGCGCACGCAGCACCAGATGCCGCGTTTCGATGATCGGGCAGGGGCCGAGCATACCACCGGTGCGGGGCCGCCTTGCGAGGAGGTTCGCGGTCATCGCATCTCCCCCCAGCTCTTCAGCGACATCCAGGTCTTGCGGTCGAGCCGGAACCACTCGACGGGCACCATGCCGCCAAGCGCCAGCGAGCCGACCATGCCGGACCCCTGGAACTGGAAGCCGCACTTCTGGATGACGCGGCGCGAGGCGACATTGGTGACCCGGCAGCGCGCATCGATCTGGTCGATGTCGCGGGTGCGGAACGCCATGTCGATCAGCGCATGCGCGGCTTCCGTCGCATAGCCCTTGTTCCAGTAGGGTTCGCCCAGCCAGTAGCCGATCTCGAGCGTCAGGGCGTCGTTGGCATGCGGCTCCAGCGCGCAGCAACCGAGGAAGGCTCCGTTATCGGCTCGGGTAATGGCATAGACGCACTTGCCAATCTCGCCGGCTTTCGTACGTCGTACGAAATCGGCGGCGTCTTTTGCCGTGTATGGATGCGGCATACGCGACACCATGGTCGCGATATTGGCGTTGTTGGCGAGATGGGAAAGGGCGTCGATGTCTTCTTCGTGGGGGGCGCGCAGAACCAGTCTCTGCGACAATAAGACGGGGCAATCGCTCCTTAACCGTTGCGGTCTCAACCGCTCTTCGGGCGACCGGCTCTGGCCGCTCCGTAACATTTCGCCTTGCATGGTTCAGTCCTCCTTTTGGACAAAGAAAAAGGGAAGGTGGGTGGCGCCCCATCTCCCCTGTTTTCTTGACTGAACCTTTTGCGGGTATTCAGCCGGGTCGATGAGACGCCGGCTGTTTTAACGCGCTACCGGCTTTTATTCCGCGGCTTCCGCTTTCGGCATCACAGACACGTACACGCGGCCATTGGCCTTGGTACGGTAGTCGACGTTACCGGCGGTGAGCGCAAAAATGGTGTAGTCCTTGCCGAGGCCGACATTGGCGCCCGGATGCCACTGCGTGCCGCGCTGACGCACGATGATGTTGCCCGCAACGACCGATTCGCCGCCGAACTTCTTCACGCCAAGGCGCTTGGAATTGGAATCGCGACCGTTGCGCGAGGAACCGCCAGCTTTTTTATGTGCCATGGGAGTTCTCCTTTAAATCTCTCGAAAATCCTGGGGACCGGTCAGGCGCTGATCGCCGTGATGCGAACGACCGTGTGATGCTGGCGATGGCCGCGAATCCGCTTGGAATTCTGGCGACGACGCTTCTTGAAGGACAGAACCTTCTTGCCACGGTTATGCTCGACCACTTCGGCCTTCACGACGGCGCCGGCCACGAAGGGCGCGCCGATCTTGGCATCGGCGCCTTCGCCGACAACCAGGACTTCGTTGAATTCGATGACTTCGCCTGCGGCAACGTCGAGTTTCTCGATGGTGACGACATCGTCAGCCGCAACGCGGTACTGCTTACCGCCGGTCTTGATGACTGCGAACATTTTTTATCCTTTCATGTTCGATCCGGCTCTTTCCGCCAAAACGGAAGGCCGTCTTTTTATCAGTCCACGTTTGAGCAGGATTGCAAAAGAAGAACTCTTTTGAACCGGTCTGCCGGTGAAACCGGACCCTGAAGCGAGCCCGGACAAGGCTCCGGACGGAATACCCCATACCGGAATGCGTGGGGATTAATTCAGCCCCCTTGACCTGTCAAGGAAAAAGACTGGAAAGACTGCGATTTCTCCCTTGCCACCCGCCCCGTTCATCGCTATGTAGCGCACCGCACCGCCAAGGTGCCGACCAGATTGACCGGAGAGGTGGCTGAGTGGTCGAAAGCACCGCACTCGAAATGCGGCATACGGGCAACCGTATCGTGGGTTCGAATCCCACCCTCTCCGCCATGGCCTTCCGAACTGACAATCATTCATGAGGCCAAGGCTTCTTCAACAGCCTGCTAGAAGCCCCTAACCTTCATCCACTTGCGCAGACGGCCGCGCGCATTCGCATAGGGCGATGACGTGTTCAACTGGATCATGCGCCCCATCGTCCATTTCCCCTCGTACCAGGGGCGCCCGTAGAGATCGTCGTTGGTGCGGGCCTTGATCTGCGAGACAATCCGGTCATTGGCGCCTTGCAGTCGGTCAAGGAGTTGTGAATAGGAGATCGCTTCATAATCGCGATAAAATTTTTGAGCGAGGCGGCCAAGCTCGTTCCATTTAAAGCCGGTTTCGGGGAAATTGATTGGCTCACCGGCTGCGTGTCGGTCGAGCCATTTCAGCACCAGTTCGTTCCACCCCAAAAGATAGGCGGCAAGGTTCGCCACGCTCATCTCCGTGCCCTTTGCATGGCCCTCTAGGCTGCATTCATGGACCACCGCCACCGGGATCGCACCCAAGTCTTTCATCAGTTGATCGAAATTGTCGGTTATCGCTTTCAGCAATTCGTCCTTGTTTTGCGGAACAGCCACGATCGTTCAACCTTCTCGTTCGTCTCCAATCAAAGTAGACAAGCCCTTCCATCCGTGCGTTGATCCTGCGCAAGCCTCTACGATGGCGATGGCAGCAATGATGATCGGGATGGGCGTGAAAGCGCATCTTCGCAAGCGACACAGACGCACGCGCAAGAGCGGCGCCCGGCGTCGCGGCGATGACCGGCATGACGACGCGAAACGGAAATGATTTCCGCTGCCCACCCGAAGCTGCCAGCCATGCCGCATATGAAAAGCGGAAAACGAGCCCGTTTCTACGAGTCCGATTCTGGAAGCGGCCTCACGAAGGAGGAGCCGAGCGGCCTGGGCAGAAGCGTCTCAACACAACAGCCATTCCCATTCCCGTGAAACCGCTGCCACGACCACAGCAGGGGATCCTTGACAGAATTGAGGTACGTACGTCATATCTGCGTGCAACCTTTAGGAGAAGGAAATTATGGGAGACAGATTTACGATCACTCG
The DNA here is from genome assembly GCF_018760785.1 of Rhizobium sp. CSW-27. Taxonomy (GTDB): domain Bacteria; phylum Pseudomonadota; class Alphaproteobacteria; order Rhizobiales; family Rhizobiaceae; genus Neorhizobium. The sequence continues at coordinate 1,224 of NZ_JAHHZO010000016.1, read as the reverse complement.
CGAGGAGAAACTGCGGGAACTATATCCGGCGACGCATGACCTTGCGGTTCAGAAGGTACAGGCAACTCTTGGCGTGCACGCCCAAGACTTCATCCGGCATTCGCCGTTCCTTTGCCTGGGGACACAGGATCTGAATGGCCGCGCCGACGTGAGCCCGCGCGGCGACCCGGCCGGTTTCGTAAAAATCCTGAACAGCGAAACGCTGGCCATCCCCGACCGTCCGGGAAACAACCGATTGGATAGCCTGTCCAACATCATCACGAACCCGGCTATCGGACTGTTGTTCATGATACCCGGCTTTGACGACACCTTGCGCGTCAACGGATCTGCCAGACTGGTCGTCGATCCGAATCTTCTCGAGACCATAACGATCAACAACCGGGTGCCAAGTCTTGCGATCGTGGTGCAGGTGAAAGAGGTCTTTCTGCATTGTGCAAAGGCCCTCAGGCGTTCGCAGATCTGGCATCCAGATCACCGCCAGGACCGCAGCCAAATGCCGTCGTTGATCAAGATGATCCTCGATGAAACGACCGGTGCGCCAGGGGATGAGGAAATGCGGAAGATCGATGCAGGGTTGGAGGAAGACTATAGGAAGACGATGTACTAGACAGGCTGCTGCGCCCTTTGTTGCAGCTCTTCGCCCGTCATCACGAAAGGACGCATTGATGACCGCAACCGCCCCATAGGCAACGTGAACCCCACGAAGTGTGTCCGCTCTCGGAAAATCGCGATTGCAGACTGAACGGTGATGCAAAGGGCGCATCTCGCCTCCAGCGAACCCGGAGTATCCACCTTATCAGTTCACCTGAGAGCGCGGCATCGGCCGGTATGTTCGACGCGCCATGTTCTCCGGGGCGATTGTCGTCTACTGCGTCTGAAGTCCGCCGATGCCGTCGGGGCCGATCAGGAAATCCAGGAAGCAGCGTGTCTTGGCCGGCAGATAGCTGCGATTGGGATAGACGGCATGCAAGGTGACGGCGGGCCAGAGGCTTTCAGGCAGGGCCGCCTCCAGATGTCCTTCCACAAGGTCCTCCCGAACCAGCCAGTGCGGCATCATGGACAGGCCGAGCCCCTCCCGTGCCGCCAGATAGAGCAGGGTTTCATTGCCGCTGAGAAGAACCGGCGCAAGATGCAGTTCGGGCGCCTGCGGCCCGTTGCCCAGGCGCACCCGGCCGTCGGGCGCGACCGCGCTATAGGCAAGGAAAGGCGCGCCCTCAAGTTTCG
>NZ_JAHHZO010000015.1 GCF_018760785.1 Rhizobium sp. CSW-27 | reverse complement strand
AATATCGATCGGTGTCGGCTCGCCATCGTAGAGATCGGCCGGCAGAAGTTCGATGGCATCTGCGAGGGCCGTTTCAAGATCCTCGCCGTCGCGGGGCCGGCATGTGTAGGTCTCGCCGAACGGGCCGCAGGTCAGGGCATGCGTGCCGAGTACGAAGTCGGGATGACGGGCAAACCACCTATTGACGCGGATCGCATCTTCTTCATCGGTGGCCAGCCTGATCTCATCGAAATCGAGCCACAGCTGATCGCCTTCAGGCTCACCGAGCTTTCGCTTGCGGAAGAAGAGGATGTCGACGACGACATCCGTGCCAGCATCGCGGCGAAAACTGCCCTCGGGCAGGCGGATCGCGGCGACCAGGTCGGCCGACTTTGCGATATGCTCTCGGGCTGTCGGATCCGCTTTGTCCATCGTCCCGTGCGATGTCACGAAAGCAGCCAGCGCGCCCGGCTTCAAAAGGTCGATCGACCGGGCGATGAAGTAATCGTGCAGACGAAGGCCAAGCGAGCGATAGGTTCGGTCCGATCGGACAGTGCGTTCAGAGAAAGGCGGATTGCCAATGGCAAGATCGTAGATCGACGCCAGATCGGTGCGGGCGAAGTCGCCATTGATGATCCGCGCCTTCGGCTGCAACAGGCCGACGATGCGGGCCGTGACCGGATCGAGTTCGATACCGGTGGCATAGGCAGCATCGCGATAGGGCTCAGGCATCAGAGCCGGAAACAGGCCAGTCCCAATTCCGGGCTCCAGCACCTGGCCGCCGCGCCAGCCGAGTTTTGCGATCCCGGCCCAGATCGCCCGGATGATGAACTCGGGCGTGAAATACGCATATTGGGTGCAACGCGCGAGCGACGAATACTCCGCGTCGGATACTGCGGTTTCGAGCGAAGAGCCGAGCTCACCCCAACCCTCCCGGAAATCGACGTCGCCAGGCCGGCGGAACATACCATTGGCCAGCTCGCCGGCGCCGAAGCCGGTGAAGCGGATCAGCTGCGCCTGCTCCGTGAGTGTTGCCGGCCGGTCCTGCTTGGCAATGCCATCGGCAACGAGGATTGCCGCGACATTGGCGCGGGCGCGATCCTTCCAGGTGGCGCCCAACGCGCGGTCGCCGTCAAGATAGAAGTTTGCCCGAGACCCTGCTCGCCGCACGGGGGTGGCAGCGACGGGGAGGGCAGGGGGTGGTGCGGGCGGAATGGGATCCGGGTCGTCATCATTGGCAGCATCTGGAGAGAAGCCGCCAAACGGGGTCACACCAAGCCCAAGCCCGGAGGACAGGGCAGAGCTGCTGAACATGTCGAAGGTAAAGGGATCATTGCTCATGAAAAGCTCCTTTGGAAAGCGGGCGTGCGAAATCGTCGGGTCGAGGATTCGACCGGCTGCAGCGCTCGGATTGTTGGGCTTGAATCTGGCTTAGGCCGCCAGGACCGTGGGGAGATGGCGCAGATGCACCGGCAGCTTGGCGGCAATTTCGTCGTCGCTGAGCGTATCGAGCAGCTTCAGGAAAGTGCCGTCCTTGCCGCCATAGAGCATGACCGTGCGATGGCCCTGCACCGGCTTCGGCCAGCGGGAGCCTGCATAGCCGCGATAGTCGTCCGCGGTGGTGCTCCAGATATGTTCGAGCCGTTCCTCCCGGCTCATCGCCCGAACCGGTCGGGTTTCGCGGTCGACGATCGCCGTGCGCATCGCCTCGACCGAGTTTGGTTCGGAGAGGTCGCAGTATGTGTGGAAATAGCGGACGGCGTCATCGATCCGAATCGCGTAGAACACCGAGGTCACGGAACCCGTCATGAACTCGCGCATCGCAAAGATCGGTCCACGCATCCAGAGGGGTGGAAGGATGTCGAGCATGTAGGTGTATGAGGTCTCGTCGATCTCAAACCATTCTCCAGCATAGGTGGCCGACTGATGACCATCAAATCGATCTGGGCGCTTGGCGTGCCGGTCGAACATCCGGAACATCTCGGCGCGTTTGGCAACACCTTGAAACACTTTGCGGGGGAGGGATATCGAACTCATCAGCTTGATCCTTTCGGGGTTTGGGGACCGAAGGCAGCACTGTCGTTTCGACCTCACCATCCTCTTCAGTCCTTCATGACCCCTCCCGCGTTGCTGCGTCCGTGTCCGGCTGGGTCAAGGGCCGGCGTGCCGGGCGAAGCCTCCCTTGATGCGGCCGGCGCGCATGCGGCAGGCCTCCTCTTCTTCTCCATTTTCCTTTCCCGTCTCTCCTTATCCTTGGCTTTCAGAACCTCGTTCCAGTCCTCTGCCGGCGGACGGAGCCGCTGCCAGTCACAGCCGGACGCTTCCGAGACCGCACGCAATCGTTCTGCGTAAATGTCCCCTTGGGAATTGGCATCCGTGGCAGCGACCAATGTCAGTCCGGGTCGCATAGTAAGCTCGGCAAGCGTCGCATCTGTCGCCGGTGACCACCCGCCGCCTGTGCTGAGATAGAGCGTTCTCTCGCGCGAACCCTCGAGCGCTGCGAGGCTCATCGCGTCGATCGCGGCCTCGGTGACGCAAAGGCGGTTGGCGTCACTCCGACCCAATCGGAACAGAAGCTTGGATCCCCCGGTCGAGAACCCGCGCCATTTGGGTCCTCGCTCTTCCCAACCGACCACTCGGCCGTGGCTATCGACATGCGCCGCCCACATGCTGCCGAAAGGTCCTTCCCGCAGGATGTCTTCTCGAATGGCCTGCCGGATTATGGCAGACGGGATCAGGCGCTGCCAAGATAGATAGCGCCACGCGCCCGATCCGGGAAAAGGCGAGCGCCGGCTGCGCCAACGGTCGCAAATGTCTTTTACTGGCACGGAAGACCGCGAAGACCTCCATTCCGGCCGGGAGAGTTGATACCCGACAATTGATGCGACCGCTTCCGTTGCGGACAGGAATGGAACTCCTTCCAGGGACATTGCAAGGCCGAATACATCGCCTTTCTCGTCGCTGAGCGGATCGAACCAGCCGCGCCCGTCATGCGTGACAATGACAATGCTGCCGCTACGCCGGTATTTGACGGCGCGTCGCGTGCTCTCTTTTAGATCGATTTCGTAACCGGCTCGTTCCAGCACGGCTTCGCAACTCACCTTGGCGCGCAGCGCCTCCAACTCTTCTCGCTTCATCTTCCCTTCGGTCGCAGCGCGACCGTCCCTTTTTCCCTTCCCGCAATGTGCGGGCCACCTTCCACCCACCGCGAAGAGCGGAGGGGGCAAGGGCGCAGCACGCAACTGACAAAAGTTGCAGCAACGTGCTGCGGCGAAGCTTCCCTTGCGGCCGCCAGGTCGCCAGCGGCAGGAACAGGCGGGTCTCAATGAGACCCGCGGGGGAAATACTCGTGCACGATCTCAAGATCGTCTTCGTCATCGAGTTCGTCGGACGGAAGGACGCCGAATTCGTCGCCTGATTTGAACAGGGTGATCGGAACCATCAGGTTGTTGCAGAGGTGGAAGGCGTGAGACTGGGCGAGGGAAAGATCGTGTGCCATGTTCAGGTGCTCCATCGGAAGCGGGCCAATTCCCGCTGATGGCTCCTCGAAGGAACAGGGACGGTCGCGATCACCGCAAAGGCGCAGACGAAGCGGCGGCAGCTTGCTAGCCGACCCTTTACGGGTTGATCGACGGAGATCCGGGCCTGGTCCAGGACGCCATCACAAGAAGCGGGATTGGAGTGCTTCCAGTGCTGCAATCTTACAGCGCACGGTTTTCGGTCCGCAGGTTCAGCTGGCTGCTGTCCGGCGGATGACCTAGATGATAGCACCCTACATCAAAACAGAAACATAATTAATTTATTTCAATGCCTTAGACAAAGTGGCATAGGGTAAATTATGGAACAGTTTTCACCATCGATCTGCGGCCTCCACTCGAGCCCCTGGGAACAATTCGACAAGGAGTTCCACCTGGTCAATATCCTTTAGAAGGCATGCTGTCGTCGAAAGCGCGTCTGCGACCACCGCCGTGGGCGCAGAGATCGACAAAGCGCGCCATATAGCCGGTGCTGGTGTTCCGCTCGCTGGATCAAGAATGTGGCCTTGCCGCCCTGCAGCGTCGAATGTCGTACCAAGTGGCGACGAAGTAGCGAGAGCACGTTGCCGCAAACCGACAGACCCGCTAGCTTCGAGCCGGACCGGCCACTCGCCCCCCTCTGGACTGCCGCCAAGAGCACGAAATTCTCCTGTATCGATGAGGATGTCCGTCAGTCCCTCGGCCTCCAGTAACGCTGCCACTCGGTCGGCGACATAGCCCTGGCCGATGCCGTTCAGCGTCAGCGCCATGCCCGGCCGCAGCGCGATTTTTGCCGCATCCAGCTCGACCTTTTGCCAGCCGACCAAGGCTTTCGCCGCCGCAATCGCCTCGGGGTCCGGCCGCCCGCCACGCACGGCAGCTTCAGCCCAGAGCGTCCAGAGTGGTTGCACCGTCGGATCGAACCGTCCGCCGCTGGCATGGTTCACCGCACTGGCAAGCGACAGGCAATCCAAGAGCTCGAAGGGCGGCTCGGCGAGATCGCCTTGCCGGTTCAGCCGCGCCAGCGCGCTATCCGCGCGGTAAAGACTGAGAACATCTTCCAGCCGATCGATTTCCGCCATCACACGCGCGGCGATCGCGTCGCCGTCCGGATGGTCGATCCGGATCGAGGCACGCGCACCGAGCGCCTGTCCCGTCCAGATTCTCGATGCGTGTGGGGCGGCACGTGCGACGGCTGGCAGCAAGGCAACTGCGGCAGAAATCGTGATCAGTCGGCGGCGTGTTATCGGCATGTGTCAGCCTCCAGCTTTGTTGGGCAGGGCACGCAAGCGCTCCTGGAAATCGGCATCATCGTTCCCTGCGTCCGACTTGGGCTCGGTCTCGACCGGGGTCAGCACCATGTCGTCGGTGATTTCGTCCAATGCCAAGACCCGGCCGCCTTCGGCGCGGGCGAAGGATTGGGCCCTTTCCGTGCTCGAAAACGGCACCGTCTCCGGCGCGCCCATGCCGCCTTGCCGGGTCGAGCCGACAACATAGACGGCCTTGTCGACGGCGATCCAATTGCCGTCACCGGGATGATCCCAGGTTGCGCCCGGAGCTCCCATGTCGTTGACATAGACGGCAACGATCGGCGCCATCTGCTCTGGTCCCCGCATATAGGCGATGACGTCGCGCACCTGGCTGAAGAACAGGGGCGCAGGCATGCCCTCGAGGAACACCTGGCCTTTGGGGCCGGGATGTTCCAGCAGGTTCATCTGGCAGTAGTGACCGAGCGTTTCGGCCGTCATATCCTGCGGCGTCGTGTCCTGCGCAGTTTTTTGCTGGCAGCCGGCCAACAGCGTCAGCCCAAGGATGAAGAGGGTCGGGCGAAGTAGCGCTTTCAATGGCGCTTTCAATGGATCTCTCATGGCGTGACCTTTCGAAACGCGGCAAGTGCAAGCGCGATGGCGAGCAAGGGCCAGGCAAACAGCGAGGTAGCCGATTGCCAGAGCGGGACCGCACCGGCCGCGCCGCCTATACCGCCGGCAGCGGCCACTGCCTCGCCTGCCGAGAGATTGAAGACACGGAAGGCATCGGCGGGATTGGCCAGCAGAGCGATGGGCAGGGCCTGCGTGGTGAAGGCGCCGCCGCCATCCGTCACGATCAGCGCCAGAAGCGACAGGTCGTAAAGCACGACCGCAACCAGCCAGAGCGCGATTGCAAGACCGGCGGCGCCGGAGGGACGGCGCGCCAGCGCGGACAGCGCATAGCCCGCGCCCAGAAAGGTCGCGCCCAAGAGAACCGAGGACCAGATCAGCCGCCATAGCGAGCCGATACCCTCGATCGCGCCCGGATCGGACCAGATCGCCACCACCAGCGCTGCGCCGTAACCGAGCGTGACGGCGAGTGCCAGGATTGCCAAATGCGCGAGAAGCTTTCCGAGCAGGATCTCCAGGCGGGAGACCGGATAGGTAAGAAGCAGAGGCAGCGTACCGCGCTCCACCTCGCCCGCCACGGCATCGAAACTCATCAACAGCGCGAGAAGCGGCACGAGATAGACGGCCAACGACGTCAGCGAGGCGACCGTGACCGACAGCCGATCGACGCCGACATCGCCTGTCGGCGCAGAACCGGCGGCGGCCAGAACCAGGGCGAACAACACCATCATGCCGGTGGCGATCAACACCCAACGATTGCGAAACGAAATGCGGAATTCGGTGATCCCGGTGGCGAGGATGCGGCTCATTGCCCGTCCCTCCGGCTGAAATGGCTGTAGATATCCTCGAGGCTCGGCGGGATCACGTCGAAGTCGGCGACGTCTGCGCCACGCGCCGTGATCCGGGCGAGCAGCGGCAGCTTCTGCGCCTGCGCGCAGGAGATGCGCAGCAGCCCGTCGGCGCCGACAACGGCCTCCGGAAAGGCGGCCGCGAGCGGTGCCGCATGGGCTGCCGCCGGGCGAACGAGGAGCATGATCGGCAGGGCGGCCCGAGCGCGCAGATCGGCAAGCGTGCCCTCGGCTACCAATTGTCCGCCGGACAGGATCAGGATGCTGTCGGTGCGCGCCTCGACCTCGGTCAGGACATGCGAGGACAACAGGATCGTGGTGCCGTCTGCCGAAAGACCGTCGAGCAGGTCGTAGAAATCCCGGCGGGAGACCGGATCGAGGCCGGACGTCGGCTCGTCGAGCACCAGAAGACGGGGGCGACCGATCAAGGTCTGGGCGAGGCCGACCCGCTGGCGCATACCCTTGGAATAGGTTCCAATCCGACGTCGCGCCGCGTGGGCGAGCCCGACACGGGCCAGAAGCTCCGGCGCGTTGCGCGGATTTTCACCGCGCAGCGAAAGATAATGGCGGATCTGTTCCTCGCCGGTCAGCGCCGGATGGAAGGCGACATTTTCCGGCAGATAGGCCACCTGCATGCGCGCGGCAGCCGAGCCCGGCGCCTCGCCGCAGACCGTGACGTCACCGCTGTCGAACGGGATCAGCCCCAGAATGATCTTCATCATCGTCGACTTGCCGGCGCCGTTATGCCCCAGCAACGCGGCGCGCTTTCCCGGCTGTAAGGACAGCGAGACCTGGTTCAGCGCCTCGACGGAGTGGAAGTGCTTAGTGAGCCGAGAGATTGTCAGCGTCGGTGTCATCGTAATGTCCTTCGGCCCAGCGGCCGGCGGCCTGGGTTTCGTAACCAAGGATTTCGGGCGGAACGGCAATGGTCAGGGGCCGCATCAACGGCGCACTGTCGCGCACGCCGCCCGGGAGCGTGGCGGGGAAGTCCCGCTGGCTCCAGCGGACGAGTTGGACGGCTGGCGAGCCGATCAACAGGCTTGCGGCGGGCTGGGACCAGAGGATCTGGTCCATCACGTCATTGGGACGATAAAAGCTGTCGGCAACGCCGTCGCCATTCAGATCGAAGGCCGGATGGTCGGACCAGAAATTGCCCCTGCCCTCATGGCTCCACTCCATGTTGCGGGTGCCGACATATTTAACCTGTTCGCGATTGGCGATGAAGGCATTGCCGGTCAGCACGTTTTTCTCAGAGCCAGCGGTGAAGTGAATGCCGATATCGCACCCCTCGAAACGGTTGTCCCAGATCAGGTTCTTGTGGGCGTTGTAAATGAAGAAGCACTTCTTCGTGCCGCCGCGCACCAGATTGCCGGTGACGTCGGCATTGTTGGCATAGTTCAGCATCAGCCCGTGCTCGCGGTCGCCGAGGCTGAAATTGTTCAGGATCCTCGCCTGGTTCGAGAACATGATGGCGAAGCCGAGATGGTTGCCGATCGAGATATTGTCGGAAACCTCGGTGTTGCGCGTATACATGAAATGCACGGCAAACCTGAGGTCGCGCATGAGATTGCCGCGATAGATGCTGTTCGAGCTGGCATTGGAGAAGATACCGTCGCGGCCGAAGCGGATGACATTGTTCTCCAGCAAGGTGCCGGGACTGTTCCAGACATAGATGCCATTGCCGCGCTCGTTCATGCGGGGGCTATCGAGGCCGATGATCTCGTTGCGGGCCACCACCGCATCACGGCCACCATGCACGTCGATGCCATGCAGATTACCAGTCACGAGCAGGTCTTCGACCTGGGAGCGATCTGCGCCCTTGTCAATCTTCACGCCAGCATCGAGGTTCTGGTTGATGCGTCCGGAGCCGGTGACCGTAAAGCCCTTGAGGGCGACGTCAGAGGCGGTGATGGTGATCACGCTACCGGAGCCCTGGCCATCGACGACAGCGCCGCGCGGGCCGGTGACGACAAGCGCCCGATCGACAACGACAGGTCCCAGATAGGCCCCGTCGGTCAGCATCAGCACATCGCCGGGTGCTGCCTCGGCGATGGCGGCGGCAAGGCTGCCCGTTCCCGGCGCGACCCTGTGCTCCGCCGCCGCCAGCGGCGAGGCGAGAACAAGGCTGAACAGGAGGACGGGCAGCCACATGGATCAAGCGCCCTTCCGTTCGACGAACATGCGTCCGCGCATTTCCATGTGCAGGGCATGGCAGAACCACTGGCAATAATACCAGTAGACGCCCGGATTGGCCGCGACGAAGGTGACAGAACTCGTCTGCTGCGGTCCGATCTCCATCGCCACACCATGATTGCCCATGGTGAAGCCATGCGTCAGATCGTCGATCTCGTCGAGATTGGTGACGATGACGGTGACTTCGTCGCCTTCCTTGACCGTGAAGCTCTCCTGGCTGAAAGCCGGAGCGACGGAGGTCAGATAGACGCGGACCTTGTTGCCGTCGCGGATCACCGCATCCGTCCATTCATCGATATTGACGCCATCGGCTTCGGCCTGCTTACGCGTCTCTGCCCAGAGCGGATCCTTGCGATCCCAGGTCGAGCGAATGTTCGGCAGGATCGACGGAGCAACCGCGATCGCGTCATGCGGCTCGGCAAAATTCGGGCCGTCATGCACGAGCTTCATCTTGTCGCCGGAGATGTCGATCAGCTGGTCGTTTTCCGGCTTCAGCGGGCCGACATTGAGGAAACGGTCCTTGGAGAACTTGCACAGGCAGACCAGCCAGTCGCTCGAAGCATCCAGCGTTTCGCCCATGACCGTCTTCAGGTGGCCCGGCTGATACTGGACGTCGATCTTGTCCTTGATCGGATTGATCTTCTCGCCAGCATAGGCCTTGATGGCGTCCTCGATGTTCCACTTGGCAACCTGGCTGTCGAGGAAGAGCGAGGTATAGGCATTGCCGCGGCCGTCGAAGGCGGTGTGCAACGGGCCGAGGCCAAGTTCCGGTTCGGCAACGACAGCACTGCGCGGTTCGGCGTTGTCGTAAAACAGGGCATCGAACTTGGTCACGTCAAGCACGGTGACGGTCGGCGAAAGCTTGCCGCCAATGCACAAGTGCTTCTTGTCCGGGGCCATGTTGCAGCCATGCGGATTGTTGGCGATCGGGATGTAGCGGGTGAACAGTGACTTGGCTTCCTTGCGACCGTCGAGCACCTTGACGCCATTGACCTCCTCGAATTGCCCGGCGGCGATCGCCTTTTCGATTTCGGCGAGGTTGAAGATGACGACATGGTCCATTTCAGACTTGGTCATCTCTTCGAGGGTCATCCCCATTTCGGAGTTGTAGCTGGTGGAGAAGGCCCATTTGCCTTCGTAGTCGGCGTCGCAATTGTCGAGATTGCCCGACACCTTGACCTGCCAGGCGACATCCCACTTTTCGGCATCGACGGCCGTGAAGATGTTCACATAGGTGGAGACATCCGTCATCGTCGAGCCATCATTGACGAGCGGCGCTTCGTCTTCGCCGTTGCAGAAGACGTAGTTGGTCTTCGGCCATTTCTGCGGACGCATGCCATGGATGCCCTTGGCATTCGGGATTTCCAGAATGGCATCGGTCTTCATGACGTCGCAGCGAACGCGGGCGACGCGGGTGTTGGCCTTGTCGTTCATGAACAGGAAGCGGCCGTCATATTTGCCCTCGGTGAAGGACATGTGGACGTGGTGAAGATCGCCATTGTCATGGATCTTCTTGCCGTTGGCGGCGAGCTGCTTCTTGGTCTTCTCGGACATCGTCCGCTGATGGATGCGGATCGATTCGTTGGTCTGGCCCCAGCCGGTGGCCGAGCAACGGTTGAACACCGGAACGCGCATCAGCTCGCGCATCGAGGGAATGCCAAGAATGCGCATTTCACCGGTCTGGCCGGAGGACCAGAAGCCGTAATAGTCATCGAGTTTGCCGGGCGCGACAGAGCCATCGCCTTCCGCGGCCGCGAGCGCCGGTGTCGCCATGACGGCGGCTCCGAGGCCCAGTGCGCCGGCTCCCATGCTTCCGGCCAAAACGGCACTGCCGGCCGTGGCGCTGAACAGCTCTCGCCGGCTCAGGCCCTTGGTTTCTTTGGTTTTCATCGTCGATGTCCTCCTTCGGTTAGATTTGGCTTCAGTTAGACTTTGGCTGCGGATTGGTTGATCGGTGCCCCGCCCGGGCTTGCCGCTAGCTTAGCCCGCGACTTCATCTTCTTGATCACCACGGGGCAGACGGTTTCGGACTGGTAGAGCACCTGGCAGTGGAGGCAGTTGATGCACTCGTTCGGATTGATTTCGCCGGTCTTGTGGATGGCCTGCACCGGACACTGGTTGGAGCAGGTCTGGCAGGGATTTCCGCATTCGTGGTAGCGCTTCAGCCAGTCAAACATGCGCATGCGGGCCGGGATCGCGAGTGCGGCACCCAGCGGGCAGAGATAGCGGCAGTAGAAACGCTCGACGAACAGGCCGGCAACGAGAAGGGCGCCGGCATAGGCCACGAACGGCCAGGCACGGATGAACTTCAGGATGATCGCCGTCTTGAAGGGTTCGATCTCGGCCAGGTGCTCGGCCTGCTCCACACTCATCAGCGAGACGCCGAACAGACCGAGGAAGATCATGTACTTGAGCGGCCACAGGCGCTCATGCAGTCCCCAGGGTAGGGTCCATTGCGGGATATGCAGCTTGCGGGCGATCTGGTTGGTCAGTTCCTGCAGCGCGCCGAAGGGACAAAGCCAGCCGCAATAGGCGCCGCGCCCCCAGAACAGAAGTGCCGCCGCCACCGAGAACCAGAGGATGAAGGTCAGTGGATCGAGCAGGAAAGCCTGCCAACTGAAACCGGTGACGAGACTACCGAACAGGGCCATCAGGTTGACCACGGAGAGCTGGGCATTGGCATACCAGCCGAGGAAAACCAGTGTCACCGTCAGGAACAGGATCCGGAAGATGTAGAAGGCGCGGGCGTTTCTGACGGCATAGGTCTGGAAGAAGAAGACCGCCGTCAGCACGAAGAGCATGGCACCGAGCACCGTGATCTCCAGCGTCTTGTCGCGCCAGATACGCTTCCAAAGATCCGCCTGGGCGGAGCCCTCGTCCTGCTCGGCAACGGCCTTGACCTCGACGGGAGGGGCGACGACGGCCTTCAGATACGTCCGCGGCAGCTGATAGCCAAGCTCGAAGGTATGAAAAACCTTCTCGATCGGCCCGACCTCGCGATGCGCCAGAAGCTGGATACGAAACGGCTTGCTCGGATCGAAGCCGACATTCGCAGGAATGCGAAAGAGGTCCATCTCAGAGAATTCGGGCGCTCCAGGCAGTGCGATCCCGCCCAGGCGGCGATGATCGCGGTCGCGAAAGCGCACCGAAACGTCATCCTGGATCAGCACGATGCGATCGAAGATGCCGCCGCGCACATAGCCGGAGCCTTTGAACGAGTAGAGCCCCCTGCCAACGATGGCGATGGCGCTTTCGCCCTCCTTCAACCAGCTCTTTAGATTGGCCTCCTCGGCCGGGCCAAGGAGAGCCTTGCCGATGGCAGGCACCGAGACCAGCGCCGCATGCATGTCGATGAAGGTGGTTTCAGGCGGCTCCGTCAGGGCACGCTCGCGGGCACGCACATCGGCATGTTCGGCGAATGCGGCATTGACCTGCGCCACGTCCAGCGACAGCCGGCGGATCGTCCCGTCTCCCTCCGCCTCGGTCCAATCGACCGGCGCAGACGCATCGACATTGACCGTGAAGCGTGGGCCGGCCTGGTCGCTCTCCGGCGTCAGGCCACCAAGCCCGAGCGCCCGCGCCACCTTCAGGCCGGAGCGCACGATCGAATCGTCGATCACCATCACGGTGACCGTCGCACCGGAGATCATATCCACATCGTGGGACGTACCGCCGGATTTCGCCTCGGCGGCGAGGTCCAGTCCTGCATAGCCCGACACCAGCGCCTTGACCTTGGCTTCGGGAATACCGATCAGGACGATCGGCTCGGAATGCTTCACCAGCTGTACGCCGATAATCTTGGCGTCGAGACCAACGGCCACCAGGGTGTGGATGGGTTTGCCGGAATAGCCGGTCGTGCCGACGAAATCCGAGGTGAGGAAGATCCAGCCCACAGTCTCGCCGCCCTTCAGTACGGGCGCGACCGGCAGATCTGCGCGGATGGGACCGAAGCCGTCTGCCCCCAGCACGAGATCGGAGACCTTGGCCGCCGGCAGATACTTTTGCAGCACCGACGCCGCGCTAGCCGAGTAAGCCAGGCAGAGAGAGGCACAGAGCAAAAGAACCAGACGGAAGAGTTTCATCCCAGATTTCCCGCAAATCGTTGCAGGACCATTGGCGTCTTCCGAGTTAAGGATCGTTGCGCCAGATCAAGCACTGAAGCAATTCTTGAATGATTGCAGGCGACTGGAAGGCGGCATATCAGTTGCGCGATCCGACAACGGTCGACGGTTGTCGACGGCCCGCAGACTGCGGGTCAACCTCTCGACTTACCCGGCAAACAATGACATTGCACGCCTCGGCGACCGGCAGATCCGGATCCCATCTCGCGTTTTGACAGTCGGTGGCGGTGACAAATGAAGAATGAGAGCAGCGCGAAGCCGCAGCACCTGGACCGCCCTGCCCTCGGCATCATCCTGCGCATACTCTCCGGCGCGCTCTTTGCGGCGATGGCTGTTTTCGTCAAAGCGGTTTCTGCAGATGTGCCCGTGGGCCAGATCGTATTCTTCCGGTCGACATTCGCGCTCGCACCCCTCGTCTGCTTCCTCTGGATACGAGGAGAGTTTCCAGGCGGACTCGCGACAAGGCGTCCGCTCGATCACCTGCTGCGATCAGCACTCGGCGCGGCAGCCATGTTTGCGTCCTTCGCCTCGATTGCCCGCCTGTCACTCGCGGAGGCAACCTTGCTGGGTTACCTCTCTCCCGTTTTCACGGCAATTGCAGGCGTCCTCATCCTTTCGGAACGGGCAACGGTCTGGCGGGTCGCAGGAGTCATCTTGGGCACTCTCGGCGTGTTGGCACTCGTCTGGCCGGAACTTGGTCAAGCAACGGTCGACGACACTCGTCTAGCCGGCTTCGGCTTCGGTCTCCTGATGGGGCTGCTCACGGCATTCGCTCTGATTATGGTGCGCAGCCTCAGCCGGACGGAAAGTCCAGGCGCTATCGCATTCTATTTCGTCGTGGCATCCATGATCGGCGGCATCGCGACGCTCCCCTTCGGCTGGGCCGTCCCGAGCCTATCCCAATTGCTGTGTCTCGTCGGCGCCGGCATTTTCGGAGGCTTCGCACATATCTGCATGACGCTGGCCTTCCGCTACACGGAAGCCTCGCGCCTCGCCCCGTTCGAATATCTGGCGATCCTGTGGCCGATCTTGGCCGATCTCGTCCTGTTCGGTCAGCCGCTGACGCATCCCTTCCTCCTCGCCCTGCCGCTCGTCCTATCGGGGGCCGCCGTTGCGGCGCTCGAAGCAAAGCGGCGGGCCTCGCCCTCAAAGAGCAAGACCCCATGAGCTTGCAGACACGTTGTTTACCCGCGCCAGCGGAACGATGACCGAGCACACCTTGCACCGCAGCACGATGTCATCGAAGTGACGCGCAGCAATGCGAAGACTATCCTGACTGGTCCATGCAGGAGGCCCGTTACCCCCCCTGCGTTCAACTCTGCCGAACCGGACAGCATGGCAAAGGGAGGTGGAGAATACTGATGAGGATCACTTTTTGACTTCTATCAACCGGAGGCAGGAGCTAGGTTGCCGCTCACGAATGGCGAATCGTTCGCAACCGGTGCGGATGACGGCCCGCGCAAAATCGCTTCGGTAAAGTGAACTAGAAATCACGGTCGCTATGGTAAACTCGCAAAAGAGGAACACCCGATCGCTCCCCAACGCGCGGGGCTATGTCGTCGCGGTTGTCGGAACGGTAGCGGCCATCGGTGGCGCACGTTTTGCCATGGGCGACGCCGCTTCGGAAACGCTCTCCCTGTTTCTGGCGATTTCGGTCGTCGCCACAGCTCTGATTGGCGGGGCGGGCCCGGCCCTGCTCGCAGCCATCTTAGGCCTCACCGGTTGGCTCTTTTCCGGTCAGTTTCCTCTCCCCGAAACAGCACGCTTCGAAACAGGCGCGCTTGCCGTCTTAGCCGCGCTTATTGTCTGGCTTGCCTGGCGATCAGATGAAAATCGAGACACGCAGTCGGAACTGAAAGAAGCACTGGACGACCGCGAGGCGCGGCTTGGGTCGATCCTCGACACCGTGCTCGATGCTACCATCGTCAGCGACGAGAACGGGATCATCATTTCGTTCAACTCCGCAGCGGTCCGTCAGTTTGGCTATTCGGAAGACGAAGCGATCGGTCAGAACCTGAAACTGCTCATGCCTCAGCCCTACCGCCTGGAGCATGACGGCTACATGCGCCGCTACATGGAAACGGGCGAAAAGAGGATTATTGGTGTCGACCGGGTCGTGGTCGGCCAGCGCAAGGACGGTTCGACCTTTCCGATGAAGCTTGCCGTCGGCGAGATCAAACGCGGCGGAAAACGGTTCTTCACCGGGTTTGTCCGCGACCTCACGGAGCGAGAAGAATCTGCGGCGCGCCTGCAGGAGATCCAGACCGAACTCGCAAGGCTCGGCCGATTGAACGAAATGGGAGAGATGGCATCGACGCTGGCACACGAGTTGAACCAGCCATTGTCGGCGATCGCCAACTATGTGCATGGCTGTGCGCGTTTGTTGCAGAACGCGGTTGACGATCGCGATATCCAGGTTCGCGACGCCTTGCTGGAAGCGGGAGAGCAGAGCATCCGCGCCGGGCAGATCATTCGACATCTGCGCGAGTTCGTCACCAAAGGCGAGACGGAAAAGCGCGCGGAGAGCCTGCGCCAACTCGTGGAAGAGGCCGGAGCGCTCGCGCTTGTCGGCTCACGGGAAAAGGGCGTGCGCACCGTGTTCGATTTCACCTCCGACAATGATCAGGTCTTCGTCGACCGCATCCAGATCCAGCAGGTGCTGACCAACCTTATGCGCAACGCGATCGAGGCGATGAAGCACACGGAAAACAAGGAAATCCGCGTCAGCGTCCGCTCGGACAAGATGGAACTGCTGACGGTGAGAGTTGAGGATTCCGGTCCCGGGATATCTCCTGAAGTCGCTCAGGATATCTTCAAGCCATTCACCACCACCAAGGCAGGAGGAATGGGGATCGGCTTGTCGATCTCCAGGCGGATCGTCGAAGCCCATGGCGGAGAGATGACCGTGTCCAAAAGTGAACTTGGCGGCGCCTGTTTCAGTTTTACCCTTTTGCAGCACGACGAGGGCCAGAATGCAGCCTGACGATTTTACCGTCCACATCGTTGATGACGAAGAGGCACTTCGCAAATCGCTGGGGTTCATGCTGACGGTGAACGGTTTCGGCGTGAGGCTTCATCCGACCGCAACCGCCTTTTCGGAGATTGCCCAGAGCCTTCGCAACGCAGTCCTGGTCACGGACATGCGCATGCCCGACATGAGTGGCCTGGACCTGGTGCGCAAGATATCGAGCATCTCGCCACCGATACCCTCGATCATCGTAACAGGGCATGGCGATATCCCGATGGCCGTCGAAGCGATGAAAGCCGGCGCCGTGGACTTCATCGAGAAGCCGTTCGAAGAGGCCGTGATCATTGAAGCGGTGCGACGGGCGGCCGAAAAACTTGCGGATTCATCTGCGGGCACGGTGAGCGTGGACGATCTCCGCTCACGCATTGGTAGCCTCAGCGAACGGGAACGGCAGATCCTGGCAGCCGTTGTGGCCGGGCAGCCGAACAAAGCCATCGCTTTCAATCTCGACATCAGCCCGCGAACCGTCGAAGTCCATCGCGCCAATGTGATGATGAAGATGAAAGCACGCAGCCTGCCGGAACTGGTGCGCATGTCGCTGACCGTCAGCATCTAGCCTGTCCAGCAAAGTTCTCTTAGCGGTTTTGCATCCGGACTGCGGAAAAACAAATAGATATATGATTTCAGGTGGTCGGCTTTTCACCGGAAATTCTCCCGCCGATTTCTCGCGTAATCCGACTTACGCTTGATCCATGACAAGGTCGTGCGTCTGCCAATATGCGATCACGAAGCTTGGTGAAAGACTACGACCGAGCTTCTGAGATCCCATTGTCCACGCTGTCTGCCATTGTTGCTGTTGTCAAAGACCCGGCCTTGCTGCGGTCGATCAGCTTTGCTCTCAACACGCACGGCCAGACAGTGGAGCAGTTCAACGACTGGACGATGGCGACCGAGGCGATCAGTCATGCGCAATGCGTCATTCTCGACACCTGCCTCCCGCCCGCCGATCTGACGGCCGGCCTCAGTCTGGCCAGCCGCGGCGTAAAAGTCGTCGTGCTCGCCGAGGACGACAGAGACTACGAGGGCTTCAACCCGGACGACATTTGTGTGCTGTCCAAACCCCTCAAGGGGCCGGATATTGCCAATGCCGTATCGGCCCTACGTAAGAACCCGTAGTGGAAGAACTCAATAGCGGCAAAGCCCCCGATCCAACATGATCTCTTCAACCAGAG
Source organism: Rhizobium sp. CSW-27 (assembly GCF_018760785.1). Lineage (GTDB taxonomy): Bacteria > Pseudomonadota > Alphaproteobacteria > Rhizobiales > Rhizobiaceae > Neorhizobium. The sequence continues at coordinate 96,400 of NZ_JAHHZO010000015.1, read as the reverse complement.
GGGACATGCCGATGCAGACCGCCGCTTCGATCACACTCAATTCGCGTATCTCCGCCCCGCCGCGTGCGCGGAGCCAAGCGCATATCAGGCCCGTGACCTTTCATACGCCGGATTGTGTGATCTACGCCCAGGGCGAACGCACGCGTTCCCTCTACCAGATCGAATATGGGGCGGTGCGCATTTACCGCCTCCTGGCCGATGGCCGCCGTCAGATCGTCGCCTTTCACCTCGTCGGTGAGACCTTTGGCTTCGAGATCAACGACACCCACAGCTTCTATGCCGAGGCCATGGTGAACACCGGTCTGATCTCCATCGAACGCGACGCCGGCGGCCAGCTCAACGACCGCCTGGTCGGCGTCGCCTTGAAAGCCATGGTTCGCGCCCAGGAGCACCTGCTGGTCGTTGGCCGGCAGAGTTCGCTCGAGAAGATTGCCGTTTTCCTGGTGGACCTCGCCGATCGCGAGGGCGGCGCGGATGTGATCGACCTGCCCATGAGCCGTATCGACATCGGCGACTACCTCGGGCTGACCATCGAAACCGTTTCGCGCACGATCTCGAAACTCCGCGATATGGGGATCGTCAGGCTGCGCAATGCCCGCAGCATCGAGATCGTGAAACCCGAAAAGCTTCGGATGCTGAGCAACTAGAGCAAGTCCAGCAAAAGTGCGAAGCGGTTTTGCGTCCAAAATTGCGTGAAAACAAAGAGATAGAGCATTGAAGGCGCATCCGTTTTCGCCGGAAGTGCTCTATAGTCTTTCCGGCAAAACTGCGTCGGCATATGCGAAACAGCGGACCGAAGCCGGGCCCTGAGAAACGGTCGTCGCTCGGTCTCCGCACGGATCACCAGATCACTCATCTCCGCTTGCGACACGACGCTCGTCGTGACCGAGGCGACACCGCCCCCCCAGGCGACATGGAAGGTCTCTGCCTGCCGGAACGCGCGGAAGCGCGATCCACATAGAGGCTGGTTCAGTCAAAAAATGCCGCCCAGGGCCTCCCGGGCGGCATTTTCCATTCTGCAACAATCTTCCGGTTTACTTCGCTGCGGCGACAGCAGCGTCGATGCGCTCGCGGGCCTTCTTCGGAAGCTTGGCGGCGTTGAAGGCGTCGAGATTGGCGGCAGGGGCGTCCCCAACGAGGATGGCAGCGACCATACCCATGCCGACATGAGGCGCGCATTTCACACCGTAGACACCGGGAACCTCGAAGGTAACCTTGATCGTCTCGTTCATCTTGCCCTTGAACTCCGCAGCACCATCCGGGATCATGCCCTTGATGGTTTCGGCATTGTGACCCTTGTCGGTGGGGATGAAGGTGACGGTATCACCGGGGGCAATCTTCAGGCCCGCAGGCTCGAACACCATGGCACCATCTGCACCCTTGTTCAGCAACTTGACTTCGAAGTCAGCAGCGATCGAGAGCGCCGGGGCCGAAAGCAAAAGAACGGCTGCCATGGTTACACTACGCAGTTTCATTTTCATCTCCTAAGACGGGAACACCTCGTTCCGATGGAGAAGAGATAGGCCGGGATGGACGAGCCTTCTTTGCGCAATATCAAGTAAGGGAACGCTTCCCCTGGCTATCGACGTTCGGGAAGCGAATCCGCCAGCGATGCCAGTTCGGCCATATCGCGCACAAGCAGTTTCTGACGACCGCCTTCGATCAGGCCTCTGCTCTCCCAGGAACTGAATATGCGCGAGACCGTATGAATCGTGGTTCCGGTCATTTCGGCGATATCCTGCCTTGAAATCGGAAAATCGATCCGAATTCCCGCAGCCTCCTTGCGACCGGCCTTCTGCGCCAGCCGCAACACGGTATGCGCTACCCTCTTCTCGACTTCTTGCGTGGACATTTCGCGAATGCGGACATGCGCTTCCTCGAGCCTTTGTCCGATCGTCTCCATCGCGCTGACGGCAAGCCTTGGATTCCGTTCCACGAATTTCGGCCACATATCAGTTGGCCAGGACAGAACAATGCTTTCGGCAGCAGCAAGGGCGGTTCCCGGATAATCGTGTCGTTGCAGAGCCTTGGCGAAGCCGAACAGGTCACCTGGATGGACGACGCGCACGATGATCTGCTGACCCGCGCTCGTGACCTGCGTGACCTTCAAACGCCCATGCAGAAGGAGGAAGAAATATGAAGCCGGCTGTCCCTGCTCGAACACGGACTCACCGATCGGCAGTCGTCTCGTCTGCGCGGGAACGAGCAGCGCGTCCAACTCGTCATCGGTCATCTTGTCGAATAATGACAAGGACTTGATGATCGTCCGATCAAGTTTCAAAACAGATCCCTCTCCCGCCAACCAGCGTGCACTTTCAGGCCTTGAGGAACCCGATAACGACTGTAATGGCGAGTGTCCAATGCGACAGGGGCAACCTACCTCACAAGGCACCGATCGAAAAGAGCAAAGGAGCGTACCAGCGACGATCTTCGACCAGCCGGAAGCCGACATGGTCTGGAGGAACACCGACAGAACAGCCACCGCTTTTAGGGTCGCGGATGAACGAACTCAGGGGCGATCTGTGTTTGCCGGTGGCAATATAGACGCCACAGGCTTCGGTTGTGACCGACCGTCCCTCCGTGACGAGATCGACGCGTTTATTGCAGGTCGTCGTCCATTCCCAGACGTTACCAGCAAAATCGGCCAGACCATGCTCGTTCTCGCCAAAGCTGCCATAGGGAAGCGGCTCTGGCTCCTTGGATCTCTTGCGAGCGGCTTCGCGCTCGTAGTCGGCGAGCCAACGCAGTGCCGGGTTCCGAGTGTCCGGATCTATGCCGAGGGCGTCATCCGGAAACTTTTCACCAGCCGCAAAGGCCAACTCCACGTCACTCGGCAGACGCCAGACCCCACCGCTCTTTTCCGAAAACCAGCGGGCATAGAGTGTCGCGTCGTCATGACTGACGCCAGTTGCCGGCATGTCGGGGCGAGATAGGGTGGCCGATTCCCGGGCCGGGCATGCCCCATCGGCAACGCAGGCATCGTAATCCTGCGTGCTCACCTGATACTTCATGATCGTCAGAGGCGCTGTCATCACATAGTCTGCCTTCGGCCCGTCGACGGCATATCCGGCGCGGTAAAACTCACCGGGCTGGCGGTAGGTGAAACTTGCCGGAGCCACCGAGATCGTCTGCGGCGGGAGCAGATCAGTGCCACCACTCAACCGCACGATCCCCGATTGAACCAAGACGGCAGTGGACAAAGCACCGATGAGCAGAAGCGGCAGCAATACCGAGCCGACCGAATTCGGATGCCTGGGGGTGAGAACAGCGCCGGACATGGCGATTTCCAACAGATTAGAGAGGAAGTTCACGGGGCGCTCTATCAGCACCCCGTGCGTCGCAAGGATCAGCTGTCCGGCTTGACCACGGCGGTCATCAGATCGTCGTTCCAGTCGCCGGTGACCTTAAAGTGTGCGGCCGCACCCTTTTCGAAGGCTTCGATCAGGTTGTGGTTCACATAGGCGTAGATGCCCGGCTGCTGGAAGGTGTAGTAGGCGGCACCCGCAGCGCCTCCGGGAATGAACCAGGTTTCCTGATCGAGTTGCGGCGGGTTGGCGAACTTGCCGGTTGCCCAGACATAATCGCCATGGCCACCGATCAGATGCGGACGGGTATCGCGATTGGCCTGCGAATGCAGGATCAGAACCCGTTCGCCGACCGCAGCAGTCAGGGCATTGTCGCCCGTCAGGGCTCCGACCGCACCGTTGAAAACAATATGGCTCGGGGTCAGCGTATTCATGACTTCGAGCACATCGGCATAAGCATCGCCGGCACTTTCATATTTCTTGTAGTTGCCGTCGGCATCCTTGGGGACATAAAAGTCCTGCTCGCCGACATAGTATACCTTGTCATAAGGCAGATCATTGCCCTTGTGGTCCTTGAGACCGTCGCGCGGCAGAACCATGATCGCGCCATTCATGCCCGAGGTGACATGCCACGGCACCATTCCGGGAGGTGCGCAGTGGTAGACGAAGACACCTGCCTTGGTGGCCTTGAAGCGCAAGACGGCTGTCTCGCCCGGATTGACCAGCGTCAGCGCGCCACCGCCAAGGGCACCCGTGGCCGAGTGGAAATCGATGTTGTGCTGAAGCGTGTTCGTCTCGGGATTGATGAGAGTCAACTCGACATAATCGTCCTGATGAACGACCATCATGGGACCAGGGACAGAGCCGTTGAACGTCATGGCATGGACTTCGGTTCCGGCATCATCGACGATGATCTTCTTTTCCTGGATGCTGAGGGTGAACTCGACAACCTTCGGGGGCCCTTCGGCCTTCTGCGTATGGGCATGAACGAAGGGCGGCGCCACCAGGTCGACCTTTACCCGCTCCAACTTGGCAATGTCGGCGGCAGCAGCAGCGGCGTTGGTTTTGATGTCACCGCCTTCTGCGCGAGCAACCGTGCCTGACAAAACAGGTGCGAGTGCGCTCGCGAAGACAGCGCCGGCAAGCATTGTTCTTCTGGTTAGGTTCAGGCACTCGGTCATGGTCGTTTCTCCTTATCAATCAGTGAGCGTTTCGCTCGAACTGTTGACACTGTTTTACTTCATGATGCGCCGATCTATTTGTTCTGGAACAATGAACTTCGGAGGGCGACTGCGTCATTCAGCCGCCGATCTAATAATAGGTTTGTCGGCGCCCTTTGATCGAGATCAATTACTTCGTCTGAAAATCTTTGAGGCAGCATCTATCGGCGACTTTGGAGAGCAAGTTTCATGAAGGAAGAGACACGACCGACCCGTGGCGGCATTCCCCGCGGACTGGGGCGTGACGGCGCCATTCTGCTATCCTACGGATTCCGGCCTTTCTATCTCGGCGCGTCTCTTTGGGCCATTGCGACGATAGCGATCTGGATCTGCACGAATAGCGGCTGGCTCCAGACAGCAGAAACATATGGCCAGTCCGCCTGGCACGCGCACGAACTTCTGTTCGGCTTCATGCCGGCCGTTCTGGTGGGATATCTGATGACGACCGTTCCGAACTGGACGGGTCGCTTTCCCCTCTCAGGCAAGCCTCTAGGCCGCCTCTTCATCATCTGGGTTGCGGGCCGCCTCTCCATGCTGATGGTCGGGGAAACAACGGCCGTCATCGCGCTCCTGATCGACTGGATCTTCCTTCCACTCTTTGCCTATTTCTGCTTGCGGGAGGTCTGGGTCGCGAGACGAATTGCGGATGTAAAGCCAATCCTTTGCGTTAGCTCTCTCGCGCTTATCAATGGCGGGTTTCATATCGCAGCCATGCACGGCGGAGACGTCGGAGCCTGGGCACGGGCAGCCCTTTCCGTCTATGTCCTGTTGATCACCGCGACCTCCGACAAACTCATTCCAAGCTTCACAAACAGCTGGCTTGCCCAGTCAGGCAGACCGCGCCTCGCCACCGGCAATCGCATTGTCGATAGCTTCGTCCTGACTGCCACGCTCCTGACCGCGACGATGTGGACATATGAACCGTCCAGTCTGCTTACGGCGACCCTGGCGGCTGTTGCGGCTGGTGCGCACCTCGTTCGCGCAGCAAGATGGTTCAGGCCAATGATCCTGCGATCTCCCCTGATCTCAGGGATGCACTTCTCTTACGGCTTCATCCCTCTCGGGCTATTGGGAATGGGCGCGACCGCACTCGACCTGCTCGGCCCGCTTACGGCAATGCATCTTCTAGCCATCGGATCCGTCACGGGGATGATGCTTGCGGTTATGAACCGGTCGATCCGGCTTCATACCGGTCGAAACGAGAAAATTTCGTGGGTTCAGCGGCTGTCCGTTCCATGCGTGCTGTTTGCAGCAGGCGTTCGCATCGCAGCCGACCTCATTCCGGAATACTATGGGCCCGTTATCGCAACGTCAGGACTGTTCTGGATTTCCGCCTTTGTCTTGTTTCTCAGGGACAATGCGGGTCTCCTATGCCACGTTCAGCGGCAACCGGGTCGTCAACCTTCACCGCCAACCCGGATCAACATGCGATAGGCGCGCTTCGACGCATCGAGATTGCCGACCCATTGATGACCGCGCTGTTCCAGCTCCGCGCATAAAAAGCGCGATTCCTCTGACAACACCGCGAAAAGCACTTCGCCGGGCTCCATGAGTTCGATCAGCGAGAGAACCTTTTCCATCGGTACCGGGGGCTGCTGCTCAGAAAGGTCGACCCGCCACAGCGGATCAGGCCAGGCCGCTGCTTCTTCTGCCCCGATCGAGTGGAGAACTTCTGCGGAAGCTTCCGTCACCGGAAGGAACATCACCTCCCACTCGCCGTCATCCAGTTCCTTCAGTTCGGCCGAATAGCCCCGGCGCGCCATGACGCTCAGCAGCGGTACCGGGCGAAACGTTGCCAGCAGGCGCAGGCCTTCTCCCGGCTGCAAGGACTGAACCGCATCCATGATCGCGGGAAACGGCTCCCCTCCGTCACGAAGGATGGGCCTTACGTCGAGTTCTTTGAAGTTGGCTGTCGTCGACACTTGACCTCCCAATTTCCGACTTCACCTGTCCGATCACCATGGATGGCGTGGAGCGACCGCTGTCTCCCGATCGCTCCCTCATGGTTCAGTGACCGCCACCGCAGTTGCAGTTGCAGCCTTCGTGCTTCTTTCGGCGAATCCGGACTTCCCATATCTCCGGACCGCGGGAAAGGTATTCCCATCCGAACATCCCATCATAATGCATTTCCAGATGGTAGTAGAGCGGGACCGGATCATGATCGACGGTCAGGAGCAGCTGGAAATCCGGAAGCAGCGCATTCAACATTCCGAATATGCGGGGATGTCTTTCCATGTGGGGAATTTCGCGCACGTCGAGTTTGAGAACATGATCTTCAACAACGGTCATTCGGTGGCTTTCTTCAATGCAGGTTTGCAGGTCGCATGCAGCTCTGCCGCACCACAGGACATTGCAGCCCGCGTGCCCAGCCTTCGTTGTGCTGTGACAAGCAAAAGCTGGAAAGCAGCGTTCCTCTTTGCCTTTCGACAACGAAACGACGGCACCTGACAGTATCGTCACGGCACAAAACCGGAGCGATATGATGAACTCAGAGATTATCCGCCGTTATGGCGAAAGCCGCCTGCCCCGTTACACGAGCTATCCGACGGCGCCCCGCTTTTCGCCCAGCATAGGTGCGGGCACCTATCGCGACTGGCTGGCCGCCATGCCGGAAAACGATCCGGTCTCCCTTTACCTGCATGTGCCCTTCTGCCGCTCCATGTGCTGGTATTGCGGCTGCCACACGACGATTACCCAGAAGGATGCACCGATCCTCGACTACCTGACCGTGCTGAAACAGGAAATCAGACTGGTGGCGAAGGCCATCGGACGGCGGCAGGACGTCAGCGACATTCACTTCGGCGGCGGCACGCCCACCATCATGACGCCGCAGGAATTCCGAGATCTGGCTGCCACGCTTGCCGCAACCTTTGGCACCGGGAGCACGACAGAGCTTGCGGTGGAAATCGACCCGAGAACGCTGACCGTCGATATGTCTGTAGCACTCGGCGAAGCAGGAATGACCCGGGCGAGCCTCGGCGTACAGAGCTTCGATCCCAAGGTTCAAAAGGCGATCAATCGCATCCAGTCGGCAGAACAGACGGCAACAGCCCTTTCAAACCTGCGCAAGGCAGGAGCCAGAAGCGTCAACTTCGACCTCATCTATGGTTTGCCGCATCAGACCGTCGACTCCGCGATTGAAACTGCGAAGATGGCGGCCGCCATGCGTCCCGAACGCTTCGCCGTGTTCGGCTACGCCCATGTTCCGAACTTCAAGAAGCATCAGCGCCTGATCGATGCGGCAGCCCTTGGCGATGCTCATGAGCGGCATGCCCAGGCAGAGGCAATCGCGGCAACGCTGTGTCAAGCAGGATATCGCCGCATCGGCCTCGATCATTTTGCCCTTCCGGAGGATTCGCTTTCGATCGCGGCCGATCGCAAAGCACTGCGCCGCAATTTCCAGGGATATACGACCGATGACGCCTCGACACTCATCGGGTTTGGATCCTCGGCGATCGGACGCCTTGACGAAGGCTACGCGCAAAACGACGTCGCGATCGGACGTTATGCAAATGCCATCTCATCCGGTGAACTGGCGACGTCGAAAGGCTATCGTCTCACCCGAGAAGACCGCGTCCGTGCCTGGATCATCGAGCGGCTGATGTGCGACTTCCAGGTCGATTTTGGAGCCATGCCGGAAGGTTTCGAACTTCCAGACGACAGCATCGGCAAAGCCAATCTGCCACTGAAGACGTTGTTGGAGGAAGGTATCGTTAGCTGGCGTGGGGATCTGCTGAGTGTCGATACGCAGCACAGATTCCTGGTGAGAACGGTGGCTTCGTGCTTCGATGCCTATCTCGGTGAAACGGACAGAACACACGCCACTGCGGCCTGAGCCAAAACGGTGAAACGAGAAAGCCCGGACCGATCGATCGGTCCGGGCTTTCCCTTTGCGCGATCGCGGATCAGCGAACGAGCGCGCGGTAGATCTGCGGCAGGGCTGCCGGCAGGCGCCGGATATCGGGTACGATGGCATAGCCGTGATGGCCGAACACGGCGGGCACATAGGTCTTGGCATCCTGGTCGACGGTCACGCCGAAGACATGGATGCCGCGGCGGCGCGCCTCGGTCACTGCCCGGCGGGTATCTTCAAGCGCAAAACGGCCCTCGTAGTGATCGACATCGTTCGGCTTGCCATCGGTCAGAATAAGCAGCAGGTGCTTGCGGTTGGGACGTTCGGCAAGCTTGGCCGTCGCATGGCGAAGCGCTGCGCCCATGCGGGTGTAGTAGCCGGGCTTGAGCGCGGCGATGCGATGGCGCACATGCGCACTCATTGGCTCGTCAAAGTCCTTGATCGTCTCGACACGCACCCAGTCCCTGCGCCTCGACGTGAAGCTCAGGATCGAATGCATGTCACCACAGGCGGCAAGCCCCTCGGCCAGCACCAGAAGGGCCTCCTTCTCGACATCAAGTACCCGGCGGTCGTTTAACCAGGCGTCAGTCGACAGCGATACGTCGACCAGCAACGTGACGGCGAGATCATGGGTCTGCGGCCGGCTTGCCAGATGGATACGGTCCGAACATTCACCGCTCGCGGCCAGTTCGGTACGACTGCGGACCACAGCGTCGAGATCGAGATCGGCACCGTCTACCTGCGCGCGCAGCATCTCGTGGCGCGGGCGCATCGCCTCAAACTGTCGCCGCACTCGGCGAACCAGCGCCTTCATCTCCGGCGACGGGCCAGGCGAAAGGCCTTCATCGGATGCCGGGCCGGCAATGACCCGGCAGTGGTCCTTGAGATAGACCCCGTGCCTATAGTCCCATTCCGGATAGGTCGTTTCAGCTTCGATGGCAGAATGAATGAGCGCTTCCGGCGGCAGGTCGAGGTCGAAGCGAAATTTAGCTGCAGGTCGGCCCTTGCGTTCGCCAAGCACCATCTCGTCGAGTTCATCGGCAGCCGACGCATCGTGATCGTCGCGGTCATCGGCGGGACGATCGACATTGACCATTTCGGCCATGGCGAGGATCTTTTCGAAGCGGTTGAGGATGAAGGGGCTGCGCTCGCCCTTGGCGGCTGAATCCTTTTCGCGCGTCGCGACATGGCGGCCAGCGGCTTGCGCATCCGCCTGACTGGAGCCGACCGGCTGATCCACGTCCTGGCGACCGGCCCATTCTTCCCGGATGACCGCTTGCGGCCAGAGCGGCACGGGCAACATCGGTAGATAGCCGGGCGGCGCCCTCCCCGGCATATCATCCCCTGGTGAAAGCGGCGCGAGCCCCGCGCCACTGCGCAGGAGATCGATGATGCGATCCTCCAGCAACCCCTCCACCCGTGGCAGCGAGCCACGCCGGCGCTCCGACAGAAGGGCGAGGCAAAGCCGGCGATAGCAATCAATGAGACCAGGAAAAGCCTTCAACACCTGGTTTTCGAGCGCCGACGCCGCCTCCAGCATGGCGAGATCGGCCTTAAGCGGATCGGATTCGGTGATTGGCAGAAGCGGCATCACGGCCATGGCAGCCGCCAGCCAGACATAGAGATCGCGGTTGAGCGCCTTCTCCGGCATCAGGTCGAGGACCGGGGGCAACATCACGCTTGCTTCGTCCCGCGCCGGGTGGATGAGCTTCTCTTCGCCGAGCCCCATACGTTGCCGAAGCTTCAGCCGGTGTTGCGAGGTCTTGCCCCGCGCCGGCACCAGTTGCACCGTCCTTTCGCCGCCGAAGCCGCGAAAACAGACGGAAAGCACAGGAAGCATCTCTTCCAGCATGACAGCCGCTTCCGCGTAACGCGGCCAGGTGCGGGTATCGCCGGCAAGCCTGTGCCAAGCGCGCCCAACCGTTTCCTCGAGCTCCAGAAAGTCCAGCATGACATTCTCCTAGCGGATGACCGCCTTTGCCAGTTCGAGAAGGGCAGTGCGAACGTCGGGTTCGTCGGTCAGCGGCTCGATCATGGCGGCGCGAACGGCCTCGCGCGGAGAAAGGCCGGCATCGATCAGGCTGGCGCAATAGACGAGCAGGCGCGTCGAGACGCCTTCCTCCAGGTCATGGCCTTTCAGTGCGCGTAGCCGTCTGGCGAGCTCAACGAGAGGCTCGACCGTGACAGCGGGCAAACCGCTTTCAGCCGAGACAACCTCGATTTCCCGCGCCTTGGGCAGGAAGTCGAATTCGATGGCGACGAAACGCTGGCGGGTCGATGGCTTCAGTACCTTGAGCAGGCTCTGATAGCCGGGATTGTAGGACACAACGAGCATGAAGGCGGGCGGCGCTACGAGCTCTTCGCCGGTGCGTTCCAGGGGCAGGATACGCCGATCATCGGTAAGCGGATGGAGAACGACAGCGACATCCTTGCGCGCCTCGACCACCTCGTCGAGATAGCAGACACCACCGTCCCGGACCGCCCGGGTCAGCGGTCCGTCGACCCAGACCGTCTCTCCGCCTTTGAGCAGGAAGCGGCCGGTGAGATCGGCAGCGGCCAGATCGTCGTGGCACGACACGGTGGTCAGCGGCAGGCCGAGCTTCTGTGCCATATGGCTGACGAAGCGGGTCTTGCCACAGCCCGTCGGACCTTTGAGGAGGAGCGGCAGTTGCCGCGTCCAGGCTGTCTCGAACAGGGCGCATTCATTGCCGGCGGGAGAATAGGCCGGGATTTCAGGCTGAATGTTGCGGGCGATGACGTTCATGGTGCTGATCCTTATAGCGCTTGGAAGGGCCCCGCCGCCTTTGAAGCAGCGGAGCCGCTGGGTCACTCGGCGGGTTCGACGTAACCGCCGAAGGCAGGCTGTTTTTCCTTGCCGGGGATGAGCACCGCCCAGACGAACATCAGGGCGGAGACCAGAACGACGGCGCCTGAGCCGAGGCGCACCCAATAGAACAGGGCCAGCTGGTCCTGGACGTCCATGTAGCTTTCGCCGAGCACGCGCTGCAGATGGACCTGCAGGACACCGGCAAAGGTGAGCGCGAAGGTCATGACCGACATGGCCGTGCACATCATCCAGAAGCTCGCGATGGACAGCCACTGGTTATAGGGCTGACGTCCGCGCATCTCGGGAATGGCATAGGCCATGATCGCGAGGTTGAGCATGACATAGGCGCCGAAGAAGGCGAGATGCCCGTGGGCTGCGGTGACCTGCGTGCCGTGGGTGTAATAGTTCACTGACGACAGCGTGTGCAGGAAGCCCCAGACACCGGCCCCGAAGAACGCCATGACCGAGCAGCCGAGCGACCACAGGAGTGCTGCCTTGTTCGGATGCTTTCGGCCGGCCTTCCAGGTCATGACGAAGGTGAAGATCACCATGGTGAAAAAGGGCGCCACTTCGAGCGTCGAGAAGAGCGAACCGATCCACTGCCAGTAGCCCGGCGCACCGATCCAATAGTAGTGATGGCCCGTGCCGAGAATGCCTGAGAATAGCGCCAGACCGATGATGACATAGAGCCACTTCTCGACGACTTCGCGGTCGATGCCGTTGAGCTTGATCATCAGGAAGGCGAGCACGGAGGCCATGATCAGCTCCCAGACGCCCTCGACCCAGAGATGGACGACATACCACCAGTACATCTTGTCGAGCGCCAGGTTGGCCGGGTTGTAGAAGGCGAAGAGGAAGAAGATCGCGACCCCCCAGAGCCCGAAGATCAGGATGTTGGTGACGACGGTCTTGCGACCTTTGAGCGATGTCATGGTGACGTTGAACAGCAGCATCAAGGCGACGATGACAATGCCGACCTTGATGATGAAGGGCTGCTCAAGAAACTCGCGTCCCTCATGAATGCCGAAGAGATAACCGACGACGGCGGCGGCAGCAGCGATCAGGAAGATCCAGAACTGCGCGACGGCGAGTTTGGGGCTGTAAAGCTCCGTCTCCGCCTCTTCAGGCAGCAGATAGTAGGTCGCGCCCATGAAGCCCATGAGCAACCAGACGATCAAGGCGTTGGTGTGGATCATGCGCACGATGTTGAAGGGGACGAGTTCGGACAGCGTGTTCGGCAAGACATAGATCGTGCCTGCCAGCACGCCGAAGAGAACCTGTGCGAGGAAGAGGCCGAGCGCGCCGTAGAAATACAGCATCGCGACCTTCTGGCTTTGATATTTCATGATAGATCTCCTTGGGTCACGAAGGGCTCAGCCCGCCTCGTTCGGCGGCCAGTTCTGCGTCTTGATTTTGCTGGTCCATTCGAGGAAGTCTGCGAGATCGTTGATCTCTTCGTCGGTCAGATTGAATTGCGGCATCTGGCGGCGACCTTCGACACCAGAGGGCTGTGCCGCCATCCAAGAACGAAGCGTCTCGCGTGCACCGTCGCGATCGTCCTGGCCACCCCAGCGGGTCCAGACATTGCCGAGTTCGGGCGCGAAGTAGGCGCCTTCACCCAAGATCGAGTGGCAGTTGATACAGGCGTTCTTTTCCCAGATATGCTTGCCGCGCGCGACGCTGTCGGTCAGCGTCGATTCATCTGTTGAAGTAGTGCGGATGTAGTAATGGCTGTGGGCGGTGAGCCCCACGAAGATCGCAAAAAAGAAAATGGAGCCGCCATAGAAGACGTTGCGCGCTCCGGTCTTGGTCAGGCGCTCTGCCATGCCCTTGTCCTTCCGTCTGCCAGGCTTGAAAGGCCCGACCTGGTTTCCCCGCCTCGAAGGCTTCGGCGATCCCCTCGCCGGCTCTGCGGGATGTTCTTTTCATAGAGAGTGATCGGAGTTGTTCTTTGCGCTTTGGCAAGCAACGACGCGAATGTTCAGCCCAAAAGAAGGACCACCAGCGACCGAGACAGGGCGGCGATCAGAATGATGCTCAACCAGCATATGAGCGCAATCCGCATGGGATGATGTCCGCCCCTGAGTTCGAGGAAGTCGAGCACCACAAGCCGTCCCTTTACAAAGGCAATCGCAAGAACGGCGGCAATCGGTACGATCGTTGGACCGGCGAGCGCCGTAACAATCGCGCCACCAATTGCGAAGGTCATCAGCATGGCGAGCACACCCACCAAATCCTCGTGCTGTCTGCGGGTCATGAGAAGCCTCACGCAAGATAGAGAATGGGAAAGATGACCAGCCAGACGAGGTCGATCACATGCCAGAGTGTGGCGATCAGGACCAGGTTTTCCCGTGCCGGGCGCCAGGCGACAAGAAGAAGCGCAATGGCGCCGAAAAAGACATGCAGCAGATGGAAGCCGGTGATGATGAAATAGAGCTCGAAGAAGGTGTCGAGCGTTGCATCCTGAGCGTAGCGAACCTCACCCCAGTATTCGAAGAGCTTGACCGCCACGAAGCAGAAGCCGAGCAGGGCTGCAATCGTCAACGGCCGTTTCACCGCCTCAAGATCAAGCCGATTTCGCATCGCCACAGCGACAAAGTACCCACTGACCAGCAGGATAAGCGTGTTCGCGCCGGCGATCCCCGGCCTTAAATGCAGACGCGCCAGTTCGAAGGCCTGGGCATCAAAGGTCGAGACGACGAGGAAGCCAAGGATCAGGATGCCGAAAGCGATCAGCTCGCTCCACACCAGTATCCAGAGCAGCAGGTGGTCGTCCTTTGCCTCGTCCTGGAGGCTCGTTTGCATAGCCATGGTCAGATCTCCCGTTGGTCGGGATCGGTTCTAAAGAAAAATTCGAAGCGCTCTTTGTGGGAGCGCAAAGAAGACTGACGAAAGACAAGGCAGAGTGCTTCCTGAACAGAAGGAAACGACTGAAATGACGGATGCACAGATCGGCCTTGTCGTTGCGACGCCTGTCATCATGGGCTTTGCCTTGATGCTGAAGCGCATGGGCGTGCTCCAGGGCGGAGGCACGCTAGCCGCCGTCCTGGCTTCGCTTGCGATCGGCGTCGTCCTGTTTCTCGGCCAATAAGGAGGAACTTATGAAAATGAATGGATCCAGCCTGACGGCAACCGAGGTCAGGGCGCTCGAGGACAAGCACCGCGATCTTCTCATTCTCTGCTTGAAGCTGGAGGAATTGGCCGCGGACTTTGACACAGGTGAGATCCCACGTGGTATCCAGAAGGTTGCCAAGCACATTGGACCGTTGGTCGCCGCCGCCCACACGCTGGAGGAGCAAAAGTTCTACCCCGAACTCGAGCTGCATGCCGGCTCCTGCTTCGGCTCGCTTCTTCTCGATCAGGTCAAGTCCGAACATCGCGTCGACCGTCGCGCGGCCCGTGAGCTATCCCTCACTTTGGCCGCTGTCGCGCGCAAACGATGCCGACTAAGCCTTCAAACGGTGGCCCATATGGTTCGCGGTTTTCAGGAAGCTGTCCGGCGCCATATAACTGCGGAGCAGATGCTGCTGCAGCAGCTCCTAAACGTGGAACCCGAAACGCAGGTGTTCCCAGCATGACTGAGGTCGTTCTTGCACTTGCAGTATTCTTGGTGTTGCATTCGGTGCCTGCCTTACCAACCATCCGGGGAAAGCTGACCGCAGCACTTGGATTGCGGCTCTACCTTGTGGTCTATTCGACAACATCCGTGGCACTCCTGATTTGGGTCCTGCATGCGGCCTGGAGCACCGAATATGTCGAACTCTGGCGGCCGGATTCCCGGAACGCCCTTGCCAATTTCGTGTTGTCGCCACTCGGGCTCTTCCTGGTCACGGCAGGCCTTATCAGCCCCAATCCCGCATCTATCAGCTTCATGACAGGCACTACACCTGGCGCGATTACAACTCTCACCCGCCATCCGGTCTTGTGGGGATTTTTCCTCTGGTCTCTCGGCCACCTCGCAGCAAACGGTGATACCAGATCGCTCCTTGTCTTCGGTGGCCTCGGTCTGTTTTCTGCTGTCGGTATCCTTGTCGCGGAAAAGCGCGCAAGGCGCAGGATGGGGGCCCACTGGTCACCAATCGAGAGATCAACATCCATATTTCCGTTGAGCGCCCTTTTCTCAGGACGCGCCAAGTTGCGTCTGGATGGACATTTGGTAGCCGGGTTCGCCGTGACGCTGCTTGTCACACTCTGGCTGCTCGCGGGAGGCCATGCCGCCCTGTTTGGCGCAGACCCGATTCTCGCGCTCGACATCTGAGAACGATTCCAGCCGGTAATTCCACACACTACTTGCTCTACGTCAAACATCCGCGCGCGGACGGCTATAACATGAGTAAATAAATCAATTTTCGGAGAGCGGGATGCCCAACACCCTGAAACAGGTCAGCGAGACGAATATCATTGAGGCCGACGCGGCAGGCTATGCAACAACCCGTCGCACTTTATGCGCTGGCATCGCAGCGACCCTTGCCCTTCCCTTCCTCAACACACGGGCACGCGCTTCCTCCCTCGACCAACTCGTCCTCTTCGGCCCTCCTGCCGGACCATCGATCACGCTGGCCTATGCGGTTGGCAAAGGCCTGCTGCGCAACGTCGCAGATAAGGTGGAGTTTAGGGTCTGGCGCACGCCCGATGAAATGCGGGCGGGCCTGTCGTCCGGATCCATGAGAGCCGTAGTCATGCCGACAACGGCGGCGGCAAATCTCCATACGCGCGGCCTTGGCCTGAAACTGGCCAGCGTAATGACCAATGGTCTTCTCTATATGGTGTCGCGCAACGATAAGATCGCGGCTTTCGCAGATCTCGAAGGTCAAAGTGTAACCGTGCCATTCCCCAATGACACGCCGGAACTCGTCTTCGATGCGGCCCTTACCCATCATCGGATGACCGGCAAGGTCAAGGTAGAGCGGGCCGGCACGCCGATCGAAGCTGTGCAGATGCTGCTCGCAGGGCGTATCGACACGGCGCTCCTACCCGAACCGGCAGTCTCTGCCGCCATCTTCAAGGCCAGTACCGGTGGTCAGGCGCTTCACCGCGTCATCGACATGCAGAAGGAATGGGGTAAGGTCACCGCAAGTACGCCGGTCCTGCCCCAGGCAGGTCTCGCCCTGACGCAAAACTTCCTGGACGATCATCCGGAACAGGCGACCGCGCTTCTTGCGGGACTTGCACGGGCAGCAGTCGAGGTGAACGCCAATCCGGCAGCGGCTGCGAGCCAGGCCGCATCGGCACTTGAACTCCCATGGCCTGTTCTGGAGGCGTCGATCCCCTATTCGAACCTCGTCGCCATTGCCGCTCGGGACGCTCGCGGACCGATCGAGACCCTGCTCAAAGCCGTGGCACAGAGGCATCTCGATATGGTGGGCGGTCGCATGCCGGACGCGTCACTTTATCTGTAGGGCGGGATCATCATGAGCCTAGCTTATCGTGCGGGAAGGGTGGCGCGCTTCCTCTGGTCCGGCTGGGCGGGTTTCAGCGGCCTTGCCGTCTTTGCAGCCGTTTGGCAGCTCGGAGCCGAAGCCTATGGCAGCTTCGTGTTGCCAGCACCGGCCGAGACGATCCAGACCCTGTTCAAGCTAGCAGCAGACCCCGACAATCAGATGTTGGTGCTGTCGACGAGCTTGAGGGCGCTCGGCGGCTTTTCACTCGCCGCCGTGTTTGGAACGATGGCAGGCGTGGTGGCCGGATACCATCCGGCGATCATGAGGCTTGCGCGTCCGCAAGTAACCTTGCTGATCGGCGTCCCGCCAATCGCCTGGATCGTCCTTCTGATGATCTGGTTCGGCATGGGGGCCGGAACGGTCATTGCCACCGCGGCTATCGCCGCATTGCCGCTTGTCTTTGTTGGTGCAGCCGAGGCCATCCAGACACGAGACCGGGGATTGGAAGACATGGCCCGTATGGCCGGCCTGTCGTGGCTGGCCCGCCTGTTTCAGATATCCCTACGGCAAACGCTTCATGCGTTATTTCCTGCTTTGGTCATGGCACTGGGCACGGCTTTCAAGGCAGCAGTCATGGCCGAGTTGCTGGCCAATGCCGGCGGGATAGGAGGCGCGCTCGCCAATGCCCGTTCCGCACTCGATGTGGAAGCAGCTCTTGCGTGGATCCTCCTGTCGGTCATTGCGCTGATCAGCGTCGAATATGGAATTGTTCAGCCTCTGCGCGCCGAAGCCGAGGCATGGCGGGAAGCCGCCCAACCCTGGGGCGTACGCCGATGACCCTCCTCCAGCTCAAAGCCGTGGGGCACGTTTTTCTCGGCCGCCCCGTTCTCGAACAGGTCAGTCTGCAGGTCAGCCAGGGGGAAATGGTCGCGCTGGTCGGACCATCCGGTTGCGGCAAGAGCACGCTTGCCCAGATCGCCGCCGGGCTGATTATCCCCCGCCACGGCCAGGTCGAGCGAGGCTATGCGCGCTGCGCTTTCGTCTTTCAGGAACCGCGCCTCCTCCCATGGGCAACGGTCGAAGCCAACGTGGCACTCGGCCTATCCGGCCTCCCAGTGGCGCGGTCCGAGCGAAGGGTAAGAACTGCAGCGGCCTGTGATCGCGTATCGCTGGAAGAGAGCGACTGGCAAAAGTTTCCATCGCAGTTGTCGGGTGGCATGCGCCAGCGCACGGCGCTTGCCCGTGCGCTCGTCGCCGACCCCGATTTCCTCTATTTCGACGAGCCCTTCACCGCACTCGATGCCGCCTTGCGACGACGGATGCAGGATCTCGTTGTCGCCACGGTCTCGAACAGCGGCAAGGGCGGGCTCTTCATCACCCATGACATCCATGAAGCGCTGCGGATCTGCCACCGGATCGCGGTTCTCGATCGCTACGGCCATGGAATTCTCGACTGCGTCGCTGTTCCCGAGACACCGGGGCATCGCAGTGAGGAGATGATTTTCGAGACGGCGCGAAGGCTCATCTCCGATCATCCGCTGTTTGCCGTCGTGGAAGAACATGACGAGCGGAGGCTGGCATGAGTGTGCTTCCAGCCATACGCATGCTTCCCTCGGCCGATCTTGCCAGGGCAATGTCCGCCGAAGGTCTGAGGTTGATGTTTCCACTTGCCGCCTTGCATGCGGCACTCTGGCCGTTTCTCTGGGTGGTCGTTTGGTCTCTCGACCTGCCATTTGCTTCCTCGTCTCTTCCCGCCCACTGGCACGCGCAGGAAATGCTGGTCGGCTCCTTTGGAGCCGCGCTTTTAGGCTTCCTCACCTCTGCACTGCCGGAATGGACGGACACGCGGCGGATTAGCGGCCGTCCACTTTTCCTGTTTGCGGGCCTCTGGGCTGGCGCACGAGTGCTCGGCTTGCTTGCCGTCGAGAGCGGCTGGCTGATCGGTCTGATGTTCGATCAGGCCTGGATACTGTTCCTGCTCGCCTATGCGCTGCGCCTGTCCTGGAGCAAGAAGAGCACAGATCTCCTGGGCTTCGTCTTGTTCGTCACCGCCTTTGCTGCGGCTGCGGCCATGCTGCGGATCGCAATGGCCTTTGAACTCTACGATCTGTCGGAAAGCGCGATCAGAATTCTCGGGTTCGCGCTTCTCGGCCTGCTCGGTCTCGCCCTTGCCCGCATCACCGTGCCGGTGACCAACCTGATCCTCGATCCGACGGAAAAGACCTCGCCCTACAGACCGCATCCGGGCCGGGTCCATCTCTCAGCGGGGTTGACCATGCTGGTGATCGTGGCAGAGGCAGCCACGCTCTCGGACGCCGTGCGCGGCTATCTGATGTTGGCTGCCGGTGCAGCCTTTCTCGATCGGGTTGCCGAGGGGTTTGTGGGGCGCGAAGGCTTTTCCTTCGAACTTGGCGGTCTTTGGCTGTCGAGTGCGCTGGCTGGCACCGGCCTTCTCATCTGCGGCCTTAGCCTCATTGGCCTGCCTCTGCCCTGGCTGGGCGGGCTGCATCTGGCGCTGATGGGCGGGCTAGGTCTCGGCGTCCTGCAGGTGTTGTCGATTGCAGGCCTGCTCCATACCGGTCAACCGCTGCGCTTTTCGAAGACAACCCGGATGGCGATCCAGCTTCTGGTCCTGTCGGTGCTTCTCCGGATCCTCCCGGAATTCGCGCCGTCCCTCTCCCTGCCCTTCGGCGCTTACGGTCTGACCTCTGCGCTGTTTTCGCTCTCATTTCTCCTTTGGGCCAAGGCCTATATTCCTCTGCTCTGGTCACCGGAAACGGTCGATCAGGAAAGGTGCTGACATGACCAAATTTCCAGGCCCGTCCATCCCACAGCGTCTCCTGTCTGGAGGCTTCCGCCTGTTCTTTCCAGGCAGCGCGCTTTTGGCCGCCGTCTCCATCGCTATCTGGGTCCCGTGGTTCCTCGGCTTCATGGATGTTCCGACCCTCTTGCCCCCGGTTGCCTGGCACCAGCACGAGCTCCTCTTCGGCTTTGTCCCAGCCGTGATAGCAGGGTTTCTTCTCACCGCCGTGCCGAACTGGACCGGCAGGCCCGGTTTGACGGGCATACCGCTTCTGGCGCTGTTTCTTCTCTGGATCGCCGGGCGGCTGACGATCAGTTTTTCAGAATGGACCGGCATGCTCGGCGCAACACTCGTTGCGCTGGCCTTCCTGCCAGTGCTCGCCATCTTCGTTCTGAAAGAACTTGTCGCTGCCTCGAACCGACGCAACTACAAGATCGTCGCCGTTCTCGCGCTCCTGAGCGCCGCTCAGGTGCTTTTCCATCACGAGATCGAGCGCTACGGTCGCGTCGAAATGGCCGATCGTCTGGCGCTGTCTGCGATCCTCATCCTCATCTCTCTGGTTGCAGGGCGCATTATTCCGGCATTTACCGGCAACTGGCTGAAGGCGAACAATCCAGGGCGGTTGCCGCAGAGTTTCGCCCCTTTCGATCTCGCCGTCATGATCCTTGGAAGCTTTTCACTGGCGATGTGGATCGCTGTCGGCGGCGGTTTTGAAAGCCTCCGGTTTCCCACGGGGCTGCTGATGCTTGTCGCCAGCCTTGCTCATCTCGTGCGACAGGCAAGATGGTGCCCCGAGCGCACGCTCGGGGAGCCCCTCGTGACGATCCTGCATGTCGGCTATCTCTTCATTCCCTTAGGCTTTTTGCTGACCGGCCTGTCAATGCTGTTGGACCACTCCGGCTTCGCTTCGGCAGGCATCCATGCCTGGACGACAGGTGGGGTCGGGGTCGTAACGCTGGCGGTGATGACCCGCGCCACGAGAGGCCATACGGGCCAGGCTTTAACGTCCCCGCACTCAACAACCTGGCTCATCTATGCACCAATCATCCTCTCGGCACTGCTGAGGATCCTGGTCGCAATTTGGCCGCAGCACACCATGCTGCTATTGCCGATCGCAGGCCTTGCCTGGATCGTGGCATTCCTGGGTTACGTGGTCTTCTACATGCCGTTGATAGCGCGAAAGGGATAGGAGGGAGCCATGAGCGCCCTCACCCTCTCCACTCCGGTATCAAGGGTGCATCCGTCAACCCGAGCAGATCCACGGCACGAGCCGCAATATGGGCGACGAGATCCTCCACGCTCGCTGGATTGCGGTAGAAAGAGGGGACCGGCGGCATCACCACGGCCCCCATCTCGGTCACCGCGACCATATTGCGCAAGTGCGCGAGATGCAGCGGCGTTTCGCGGGCAAGCAGAACCAGCCTGCGACGCTCCTTGAGCTGCACATCGGCCGCCCGGGTGAGGAGGTTATCGGTGATCCCAGTCGCGATGGCGGCAAGAGACCGCATCGAACAAGGGGCGACGATCATACCGGCCGTGCGGAACGATCCGCTGGCAATCGATGCACCGATATCGCTTTCCGAATGGAAATGGGTGGCGAGCCCGATCAGCCGCCCCATCGCCTCGTTGCCCGCCTCATGTGCGATTGTCCGGCGCGCCGCTGACGTGACGACGAGATGCAGTTCCACATTATCTATGGCGGCCAGGAGCCGACCGACCTGAAGACCGATCGCCGCCCCCGAAGCGCCTGACATGCCGAGAATGACGCGCCGCATCATGGCTCACCTTCCCTTGTCTTGAGGGATCCAAGTCCAAGTTCGCGCCAGATCGCATCAACGCGCGCCGAGACCTCCGGCGTCATTTGCAGCACGCGGCCCCATTCCCGATCGGTTTCTGCGCCAAGCTTGTTGGTGGCATCGAGACCGAGCTTTCCACCGAGCCCAGGCTTGGGAGAGGCAAAATCGAGGTAGTCGATGGGTGTGTTATCCACCACCACCAGATCGCGGGAGGCGTCGAACCGCGTGGAAAGCGCCCAGATGACATCGCTCCAGTTTCTGACGTCAACATCGGCATCGACCACGATGATGAGCTTGGTATAGCTGAATTGCGGCAGCATCGACCAAAGCCCGAGCATGATCCGACGCGCTTGCCCTGGATAGCGCTTGTCGATCGAGACGACGATCGCCCGGTAGGAGCAGGCTTCTGGAGGCAGATAGAGATCAATGATCTCCGGAAACTGGCGCTTGACGATGGGAAGGAAGAGGGCATTCATCGCCTCTCCAAGCACCGAAGGCTCGTCTGGTGGACGGCCGGTGAAGGTCGAGAGGTAAACAGGATCCTGCCGCATCGTCATCGCCCTCAAGGTCATGACGGGAAACGGCTCGACGGAATTGTAGTAGCCCGTGTGGTCGCCATAGGGACCCTCAAGTGCGGTGTCCGCGATCGAAACGGTCCCCTCCAGAACGATTTCTGCAGTGGCTGGAATATCAAGGGGCTGGGTGAGCGCCCGTACCACGCGGCTGCGCTTTCCTCTGAGCACACCGGCGAACGAAAGCTCGCTCATTGTCTCCGGCAGCGGCATGACGGCGGAGAGGATTGTTTGTGGATCAGCGCCGATCACGACCGCAATGGGCATATCCTGCCCCACCGCCTGCCACTGCCGGAAGTGTTTTGCAGCACCACGATGGGCAAGCCAGCGCGTGATCAATCGCTTGCGATCCAGCGCTTGCAGCCGGTAGACGCCGACATTGACATCCCTGGGGTCGGAGGGCGATGCGGTGACGACAAGCCCCCAGGTGATCAGCGGTGCCGGTTCGCCGGGCCAGCACCACTGGATCGGCAGTCGGTTGAGATCAACGGCCTCGCCTTCGAACACGATATCCTGGCATTCGGCGTGAGACACCCTGCGGCATCCCAGCGCCATGGCGGAGCGAAGCACAGGCAGCTTCTTCAGGGCATCCCGGAGCGACGCCGGCGGCCTCGGTTCGCGCAATTCGGCCAGAAGGTCCGCGAGATCGCCGATCTTGCCGACAGGGATGCCATAGCCAAGTTCGATCCGCTCGCGCGTGCCGAACAGATTGGCAAGCAGCGGTATCTCTGACACTGCACCGTCCGACCGGACCGGGCGCTCAAAGAGCAAGGCCGGGCCTCCCTCTGCCAGGACGCGCCTGTGGATTTCGGTAATCTCATGAACAAGGCTCACCGGCTGCGCGACGCGGAGAAGTCGTCCCCGCTTTTCCAGTTCGGTCATGAAAACTTGAAGACCGTCGTAGCGACGAGGCGGTGCGTTATGTGTCATGCGGACCGCTATGACCTGTGAATTCGGTTGCGTCTTTGCGCTGGAGCAATCTGGATTGTCGGCCGTTCCCATAGGTTTGCGCCGGTTCAAACCACTCAAATTGGCGCAATGCAGATAACATCCATTCTGGCTCTCCCGCTGAAAGCCGTGCCGCTCATGCCTCTCGTGTCAATTGAGCTCGTGGCAAGTCGCCTCTTCAAGCTCCTGCTCTCGGCTCATGGCGACATGTTCGAGCGCCTTGGCACATACAAGAGCAACCGCTTTTCATTTGCTCCGACTGATCTACCCCTCATCTTCCTGATCGAGCCTCACCTCCTCCGTCTCAAGGTGGTGCGCCAGAGCGAGGCATTCACAGCGGATGCGGGTGTCGAGGCCCCGCTGGTGATGCTGCTGGCGCTCCTTGAGGGGCGTTGCGATGCCGATGCGCTGTTCTTTTCCCGCGACCTGAAGGTGATCGGGGACATGGAAGCCATGCTTGCGATGAGAAACGCCCTCGATGACTGCGATATCGATCTTCCGCGTGATCTCGCACGGATCGGAGGACCGGCCGCCCCCATCGTTCACAGGCTGGCCGTGGAAATCCGAAGCCGGTCGCTGAGGGAGATCCAGTGATGGAACTGATCTGTCCGGCGGGAACGCCAGCCGCCTTTCGTGAAGCCGTCGATGCAGGCGCTGATGCGGTCTATTGCGGCTTCCGCGACGAGACCAATGCCCGCAATTTTCCCGGCCTCAATTTCAGCCGGGACGAACTGCACGACGCAATTGTCTATGCCCGCAAGAAAGGCTGCATGACATTTGTCGCCCTCAACACCTTCATGCGGGCTGGCGACGAAGAGATCTGGTATAGCGCGGCGGCCGACGCCGTAAGGCTCGGTGCCGATGCGCTGATCCTGGCCGATTTCGGCCTCATGGCCCATGTCAGGGAACAGTATCCAGAGCAGCGCTTGCATGTTTCGGTCCAGGCGTCTGCTTCCAATCCCGAAGCGATCAATTTTCTCGTCGAAGCCTTCGACGCAAAACGGGTCGTCTTGCCGAGAACGCTGACGATCGGCGACATTGCCCGCATTGGTCGCAAGGTCAAATGCGAGATCGAGGTCTTTGTTTTCGGCGGGCTTTGCGTCATGGCCGAGGGACGCTGCTCGCTCTCCTCCTACGCCACCGGCAAATCGCCCAACATGAACGGCGTCTGCTCCCCGGCGAGCCATGTGCGGTACCGACAGGACGGCTCCGACATGGTGTCGGAGCTCGGCACTTATACGATCAACCGGTTCAGCCATGGGGAGGCCGCCGGCTATCCCACACTGTGCAAGGGACGCTTCGACATCGGCGATGCCCGTGGCTACGCCTTCGAAGACCCCGTGTCCCTCGATGTCATGGGCGAAATCGAAGCCTTGAAGGATGCCGGCGTCTCGGCCTTGAAAATCGAAGGACGCCAGCGCGGCAAAGCCTATGTGGCCGAAGTCGTATCGACGCTGCGCCAGGTACTCGCAACCGCCCCCTCGGGGCGTGGCCCCTTGTTGGCCCGGCTGAGGGCGCTGAGCGAAGGGCAGAAGACGACGGTCGGCGCCTATGAGAAGCGCTGGAGATGAGCATGACCGAACTGACACTGGGCCCCGTCTACTATCTCTGGGACGGCCCGAAATGGCGCGATTTCTATTTTCAGATCGCGGACGAAGCGCCGGTGGATCGCGTCATCCTCGGCGAGACCGTGTGCTCCAAGCGGCAGCATTTCATCGAACCCCATCTGGCAGAGGTCGTAGAACGCCTGGAACGGGCCGGGAAATCCTTAGCCTTCTCGTCGCTGGCGCTCGTGACCTTGGAGCGCGAAAGCCGGATTGTGAAAGAGCTGATCGAAACGTCGGACTACCCCATTGAGGTCAATGACCTCTCCGCCATCGGCCTGATCAAGGGCCGTCGACACCTCGTCGGTCCCTTGGTCAATGTCTATAATGGCCCGACCGCGCGCTTGCTGGCACAACGCGGGGCAGACCGTATCTGTCTTCCGCCGGAACTTCCCTTTAGCTCGATCGCCAGGATCGCCGCCGACGCGCCGGATGTGGCTCTCGAAGTGATGGTATTCGGTCGCATGCCGCTTGCCATATCGGCCCGCTGCGCCCATGCCCGTTCCAAGGGCAGGATCAAGGACAACTGCCAGTTCGTCTGTGGCGAGGAGCCGGACGGCCTGTCAATCAGGACACTCGATCGCCAGTCATTCCTGGTGCTCAATGGCGTGCAGACAATGTCGCATACGTGCCAACTCCTGCTCAGCGAACTGAAGGACTTGCAAGAGGCCGGGGTCAATGCCTTCCGTCTCTCACCACAGGACTGCGACATGGCGCGCATCGCCGCCATCTTCCAGGAAACGCTGTCGGGCAGCATGGAACCCCAAGAGGCCATCGAACTGATCGGGCATACTTATCCCAAAGCCAAGTTCTCCAACGGCTTTCATCACGGGCGAGAGGGAGCTGGCTGGGTATCGCGGGCGAAAAGCAATGCCCATGCGCCATAACGGGCGAGGGAGTGCAAGCACATCTTGTTTGCGAAAGCGCAACGACCAGATAGGCGTTCCTCACCATAGTCGGCACCACAGCGATCACGCATTGAAGCGCAAAGCAAGGTGAACTCGATGGAACTTGACGCAAGCCAGACGGTCGGAAAGATTGCGACCTCCCTCCCCGGTGCAGCCGCACTTTTCCGCAGTCACGGCATCAGTTTCTGCTGCGGTGGCTCAGATAGCATCGAGGTTGCGGCTGAAGCCGCAGGACTCTCGCCGGAAACCCTGGTGGACGAATTGCAGAGCCTTGTCGACGCCGCCTCGACAGAAGCACCGGATGGAACTGCCGATCTGATCAAGCACCTCAGGACACGCTACCACGACACCCACCGCGCAGAACTCATCTCGCTGATCCCGCTTGCGGCAAAGGTCGAGCGGGTGCATGGGGACCACCCCGATGCACCGATCGGCCTGGCAAATCTGCTGGAGCGCATCCAGAGCGACCTACACAGCCACATGCATCGCGAGGAGCTCATGCTCTTCCCGCTCATGGAACGCGGCGACCATCAAGCTCTGACGAGACCCATCGAACAGATGCGCCACGAACATGACGTAGAGGCCGGGCATCTGGCAGAACTCGAGCACGTGACAGGCGGATTTCATCTGCCGGACGGCGCATGCAATTCATGGCGCGCGCTTTACGCAGGGGCGAAGAAATTCGCCGACGATCTGGTCCAGCACATGCATCTGGAAAATGAAGTCCTCTTTCCACGCTTTACCGGCGGGACCCTCTAAAACAAATCTATTGAAGATGAGGAATCATGTTGAAGAGCCATAAGCCGGACCGAGGCATAGACCGCGACAGGTTTGTTCCTCCGGTCGTCTTTAGATCGCGGCGTGAGCGAGTCTGTGACACCGTCTGCGACATGCATGAATGCGTGATCAGTGGCTGCGCCGGACCCGAGACGGTCGCCTATCTCATGGACCGGCTGCTGTCACTTGATCCTCGATACACAGGCGACAGACGATGATCGGCCTCTCCATGCCATCCGCTCAATTGCGCCTGGAGTTTGCGCGTAAATGTGCAGTTCGCGCTTCAAATCCCCACCAAACCTGCATTGGGTTGACGCACGCTGAGGTTTATTTTTTCGACGCTTGGCATCCGTCAAACCGAGCCAGAATGCGTTAGGCAGGTTTTTACCTCATCACATCAATTCTAGCTAAAATTCACATCGTATCATGATGTTACGATATTCGGCATGATGCCCCAGCTCAGGACAACCTGCAGATGCGCATCACCGACTTTTCAATCAGCAAACGCCTCTGGCTTGCGATCATGATCCCCCTGGTTGCAGCACTCACCCTTGCCTCGATGGAGTTTCTAAGCTCTTGGGGTTCCTACCAGCAGATGCAGACCGTGGTCAAAGTGAGCGAGAACATCGCGGCGATGGGCGAGCTGATCCACGTCCTTCAGGGAGAGCGCGGGCAGAGCGCTGGATACATCGGATCAAAGGGAAGTGCGGACAAGCAGCCGCTTGTGACAGCGCGTCAATCGACGGATGTGGCTCTGGCAAAATTGCCGGATCTCGCTGATGCCTTGGCGGAATTCGAAAACACAGAGCTCAACCGTCGCTGGAGCTTCGCTCAGGACACATTGAAAAGCCTCGCCGACACCAGGCGATCCATCGACAATCTGTCAATCACCGGAAAACAGTCCTTCGACTTCTATAGCGGCCTAATCGGTGAGCTCTCGGGCCTCGCCTCGGAACTGTCCCTCCAGGGTGTCGGGTCGAGGATCGCGGCCGAAATGATCGCCTATAACCTGCTCATGCAGGCAAAGGAGATCGCAGGCCAGGAACGCGCTACCGGCAACGCCTTCATCACGTCCGGGGATATCGACCCCGAGCGCATTGCTCCCTTTGCCCGCATGGCTGGCGCGCAGAATGTGTTGATCGATAACTTCCTCGCCCTGCAACAGAAGGAACGGCAATCCGCCTACGCTTCGCACCTATCCATTCCAGCGTCGCAGGAGATCGAAACTACAAGGTCGACCTTGATTGGGATGGGTCCAACAGCGGCCAGTGATTTGAGTGCTGATCGCTGGTTTGCAGCCGCTAGTCAGCGCATTGACGCAATGAAGGCTCTGGAAACGGCAAGCCTTGAACGCCTCGGCAGCGAGGCTCGCGCCATCGCCGCAGGCGCATTCACTCGCCTCGGAACGGTTCTGCTCCTTTGTGTCGCTGGAGCAGTTCTGGTCATCGCTTCGTCGATGCTCCTGGCACGCACCATCAGCCATCCACTGAAGGCGCTCGTACTGTCAATGCGCAGATTGGCGGAGGGGCACCTTGAGACAACGGGGCAGTCTGCCGACCGGAAGGACGAAGTCGGAGACATGGTCAAAGCGGTGGAAGTCTTCCGGCTCTCTGCGATCCGCAATCGCGAACTGGAGCTTGAGGCAGAGCGTGCGCGCGAACAGGCCGAACGCGACCGAGTTGACATGCAAATCGCAGCAGAGGCAGAGGCCGAAGCGCGTATGAACAAGGCGACGGGCACGCTTGCCCAGGCCTTGAGGAAACTTGCTGCTGGCGACCTTCTTTGCGAGGTGACCCAGGCTTTCGCGCCGCAGTTCGAAGACCTTCGCCATGACTTCAATCGCTCGGTGGTGCAGTTGCGGCAAGCGCTGGTTGGTGTTGGCCAATCGGTCACGACCGTCACCGGTGGAGCATCCGAAGTTTCTTCAGCATCGGATGACCTGTCGAAGCGCACCGAGCAGCAGGCCGCCTCGCTTGAAGAGACGGCCGCTGCACTGGAACAGATCACAGCAAATGTGACAGCCACGTCCAGACGCTCAGATTTGGCCCGCAGCGTGACGAAGCGCGCACGCGAAAGGGCAAATCGATCAGGTGAAGTGGTACGAAACGCCGTGGCGGCGATGGACAAGATAGAACAGGCATCGAGCCAGATCAGCCAAATTATCGATGTGATCGACCAGATTGCCTTCCAGACAAACCTGCTCGCTCTCAACGCGGGCGTCGAGGCAGCCCGCGCCGGCGAGGCCGGCAAGGGGTTTGCCGTGGTTGCGCAGGAAGTCCGGGAGCTGGCACAACGTTCGGCACAGGCGGCCCGCGAAATCTCGGGACTGATCGGTAATTCTGAACTGGCTGTTCGCCAGGGGGTCGAGCTGGTCTCCGAGACCGGTACCGGACTGGCCGAGATTGACGAGCTGGTGCAGGAAGCAGCAAGCCATGTGGATGCCATCGCCATTGCAGCCCAGGAACAGGCGGTCGGCCTTTCGCAGGTCAATGTGGCGGTGAACCATCTGGATCAATCGACACAACAGAACGCGGCCATGGTGGAAGAGATGAACGCTGCTGGCGCAGCCTTAGCCAGCGAAAGCGCCACTCTTCAGAGCCTGCTTCTTGGCTTCCGTTTGACCTCACCTTCCGACGGCAACATCGTGCCAGGAAGGATGAGGGCCTGAGTCGATGGAGGGATGGACGACACGGCGGTGCGCAGCCGACATTCATGGCGTTCGTAGTTCCCCGCGCGGGCTCCATCTTGCAGATGCCATCAAACTTCTGCTCGAGCGATCCCGCGGGCCATCGCGGCGATGAGGTCGGTTCTGGTGACGATACCGATGAGTTTGCCGTATTCCAGAATGGGTACTGCATCGACATCTGTATCGCCCATCAAAGGCAACAAGGCTCCGAGCGGCGTGTTCGCAATAGCCCGAGGGACCGTGACACTCATGATGTCGATTGCCAGGACTGGTTTATCCCTTTCGGGGTCGATCAGTCTTCGCAGAGCGGGGATGAGACCTCGATCAAGACGAAGTGCGTCTTCTCTTGCGCGGCTGATGAGGTGCATCTGGAAGATAATGCCTAGAAACCGCTGTCTATCGTCGACCACGGGTAGCGATGTAAAACGATGACGCCGGAAGAGATCCGCGACTGTGCCCAAATCCGTGTTTGCCTTCACCGTGATCAGGTTCGAGGACATGATGGCGCCCGCAGTTGGAGTGCCGGTCTGGTGCGCGGCCGCCTGGAGCTCTGCTGCACCGATAAGGCGTGCCAGATCTTCAACGCCGAGATTGAATGACTGTCGATAGCGTTGAAGGATGTCGCTTAGCTCAGCCTCGGAAAGGCCCAGCCGTTCAACCGCGATCCGATCAGCGGTGCCATGCCTGTTCTGCTGGTCGAATTGACGAAATGGATAGCGACGCCCTGTGAGCCTGGCATAGGCGATCGCAATCAGGACGAGGCTTGCAGTGCCCGTCGCAATCGGCGCAAGCGCGAACCAGAAGCCAAGGTGCTCCACAGCTTCCGGGCTCATGGCAGCCGTCATGGCCACTGCTCCTGCCGGCGGATGAATTGCCCGCAGCATGATTGTCATAAGAATCGCAATCGAGACAGCAAGGGCGATCCGTAACGTCGGCTCGTGGATGAACAGCGAGATTGCAACGCCAACAAGAGCCGCGACAGTATTGCCGATGACAGCAGACCATGGCTGAGCAAGCGGACTGTTGGGAACGGCAAACAGGAGAACCGCAGTCGCGCCCAGCGGTGCGACGAGGTAGAGGCCATTTTCAAGATCGACGCCGGGAGACAGCAAGAAATAGCCGGAGAGCCAAAGCCCGATGAAAGCTCCAAGGCCCGCGCGCAGAGCCTCCTTTGGAGCCGTGCCAGTCACTGCGGGCCCAAATGAACGTAAAAACTGCAATTGAATATTCCCGATCGGTTGAAAGCACAAACTTTCAGCAAATGATCAGAATTTCAACTAGCAATAGGGGTTTCAAAGGGCTGGCGCTGGACAAGATTGCGTACCTAAATCCAAGTGTCGCGATAAGGATCGCGGCGTCGCCTAGGCTTCCCGCGCGCTGGTGGGCGTCTCGATCTACGGAACCATGGCGATCCTTGTCATCGCCTATCTTTCGCGATTTCTGCCCCGCCTCAAGGCAGTCAGGGTCACTGCCCTGTCAGTTCAAATGCAGGCTGGCAGATAGACTGGGCAGATCAGGCACTTCGATCATCTAGCGTGTCTAGCGTGTCCGCAACGGGGCCGCAAGCGGACTGTCCAATGATGGGGTGCCGAACGACGAAAACCGGACATCCACGTATGTGGTAATGTGGTCCGCGTTCGGCCCTAAGCGGACATGTCGGAAGCAGGCATCACGCTGCCACGAGACAGAGCCGGCCTCAAGGGTCAGTTGAGCCATGTCTAGGGGCAGCGAGCCATCGATAGCCAAGCTCGCCTTTGGAAACCTGGATCGCTGAAGTGCCTGCCAGATGAGCGCCAAACATAATGGTGCCCGGCCGGGCCGCACGCTCCAGTACCAGTTTTCGCGACGCGCGCGCCCGCTCTGGGTCGGCATCAAACACCGAATTGACATCCGGGTATACTACCTGGCTCTGATGATGCAGCGTATCACCGGCGAAGAGTGCTTCACCATCATCCGTCGCAAGCGCAATCGAGGTATGGAAGGGACTGTGGCCCGGCGTCGGGATGAACCGGATACCCGACAGAACTTCGGCGCCATTCGCTTCGATCATCAATGCCTGCCCGAACCGTACGACAGGGTCGACGCTATCCTCACGCGCCATGAAGCTGGTTCGATGTCTGTCAATCAAGTTTTCCGGATTGGAAAAGAAAGCATATTCATCGGCGCAGAACACGTATTTCGCATTTGGAAATGTCGGGACGAATTCATCTCCGTCGCGCCGTGTATTCCAGCCCACGTGATCGACATGCAGATGAGTGAGCAGAACAAGATCGACATCTTCGGGCTTTACGCCATGGTCGGCGAGGTTTTCCAGAAATGGTGGCGAAAGATTCTCGAAATACGGGGCGAATGGCCGTGACTTGCCCGCGCCTGCACCTGTATCGACGAGGATTGTCCGCGTCCCGTCCTGCAACAGCCAGCTATGGCAACTCAAAATGATATTGCCGTCCTCGCTCAGCAGGTCGCGCGGAAAAATCCGCTCGTCCTCTACCTCTGCGGCCAGTGCGGGGAACAGCTTCGACGGGGAAAAGCTCATCAGTTGAAGCTCGTCGATGCGGCTGATCAGCGTCTTGCCCATCTGGTAGCGAATTCTTTCCTGCATGCGCAGTCCTTCTCCGTCTGCTGCCCTCATGACGGCGCCATCAAAAACAACCTTATGCGGCAGTTGGACTGTACTGTCCAGTCTAATTAAT
This sequence comes from Rhizobium sp. CSW-27, assembly GCF_018760785.1. Taxonomy (GTDB): domain Bacteria; phylum Pseudomonadota; class Alphaproteobacteria; order Rhizobiales; family Rhizobiaceae; genus Neorhizobium. The sequence continues at coordinate 65,027 of NZ_JAHHZO010000015.1, read as the reverse complement.
GTTAGACCGGTTTGCAGACGGGAGTTGCGGATGTTGAAGGAAGCGACGAGTATGCAAAAAGACTCCGCCAAGGAGATTACTAAGGCTGCCCGTGCCCTGTTTCTGGAAAGGGGGTATGACGGCGTCAATCTTGAGGCCGTCGCCAAACAGGCAGGGCGTGCTCGCCAGACCCTCTACAACAACTTTGCGAGCAAGGAGGCGATCTTCAAGGCAGTCCTGAACGATCATTGGGCGAGCTTATCAGGCTGCTCCCCGTTCAGCGGCAGCAAAGCTGAACAAGGTTATACCGCTGAAGGTTTCCTGCGGGATTTCGCCATCCGGATGCTGCGCTTCGTCGATGAGGTTGATCAGGTCGAGTTCACCAGGCTGATCATTGCAGAATCCCGTCGCGCACCCTGGATTGGCCAGGAATTCTACGAGGTCGGAAAAAAGCCGCTGTTGCTTGCCCTGGCTCATGAACTCGAAAGTCTTACACAAAACGGGATCCTCCGCTGCTCTCGGCCGGAGATAGCAGCGCATCAGTTTTTCGGAATGGTTCAGGAGATTAGTTTCTGGCCATTTGTTATGGCTACCGGATCGACGACAGGCAATGTTTCCCGCGAAGAGATAATCGACGAAGCCGTCAAAACCTTTCTTGCGCGCTACGCAACTCCGGTCGTTCCGGCAACAACGGAGGCTTGATAAGCCGCGCTATCCGGATGACCGCTTCTGGCGCGAGGCGGAAGACGTCTGACGGCCGAAGCGGTCATTGGCCGTCGCATAAGTAGGTAGCGAAACTCTTATTTCTTCACCTGAGTTAAGCGACAGAGACTTCCCCTGAGATCCAAATGCGCTCGATCCGTCGCAAATGTTAGGAATTTCGCAAAAAACGATAAATGGCTGGCTGCAAACCATCAGCATCAAGCTCCGGCAGAATCTCGAATCCGCATCGTCGGCAGCAAGCGAGGCTTGCTGCATTATCCGGCTCGATTCGTCCTTCCAAGATCCCATAGATACCTCCAGGCCCCGACAGAAACGCCTTTAGGACCGCCGTTCCGATCCCTTGGCCTCTGAGCTGGGGGCGTACGGCTAGGTCCAGATAGCCTCGTTCAGAATCCTCGCGGTCAACCTGAATCATGGCTATGAGTTCACCGGCGTCCGACGCCACCCAGCAACGGGCATCCGCCCCAGCCGTCACATAGGCGAACCAATCATCGGTTGGGAATGATAGCCGGCGCGATAACTCCGCATCCTTAAACCATGTGTGCAATTCGGGGAGATCGTCGCTCGCAAGGGGCCGAAAAGTAATCTGCATCTGGTTCGCAAAAATCCCAATTAAGGCGAAACTTGTTTTGCTGACTTAGGCGACGTCGCAGAATAGGGAGTTTTCCGGCAGGCACAATGTCAGCTTCTGGCGCGAAGCTGCTGCAGCCTCGCTGCCCTAGGCGGCAACCTGCCGCCAAAGAATTGATTGTGCGATCCTAAAAAACTGCACTGGCCAAAAATTGACCCTGTCATTCGTCTATCGAAGTGGCAGCGATTCACCAAATCGACTTTCCGGAGCATCTATGAGTGAAACACGGCCTGCAGTTCTTACGATTATACGCTCACTGCTGATCGATTACTGGCGGGACGCTCGGGGGACCACTCTCCTCGTCATGGCTGCGACACTGGTTGGATCGATGGCCTCTATCTCTGCGCCCTATCTTTTCTCGCGAGCCATAGACGATCTTGCGAACGTAGGACAAGCCGACGGTGGTGCGGTGCGTACCTTGATGTACTACGCGCTCCTGTTCGGATTGGCGACGGCGTTCAGTCAAGCCTCCCGCTTTCTCATCTTCTTATGCGCTGAACGACTGTGCTTCATCGCCAATCTGGCCTTTGTTGCACGGCTTCTGCGCAAGACGCAGGCCTTCTTCCTTGATCACAATCCCGCAGAGATCGGTACGGCGCGTCAAGAGGGCGAACAGACACTCAATATCATCACCCAACTGACCATCGGCGGCCTATTGCCGGGTCTTATCCAAATCCTTTTGAGTGCTGTCCTTCTCTGGAATCTGGTGAGTTGGGAAATTGCGGCGATCGTTTTGGTGTACGGATCTGTTGTGATCGGTCTCGACTATATCAGGGTTGGTCGGGTGAAGCCCTTTCTCGATACCGCGATGGAACGCAGCCAGGAGAATGCCAGCCTGGTTGGCAACGCCGTGGCGATTATCGACACAATTCGTCAGACGCGCGGTGAAACCTGGATGGCGAAGCGGTTTGCAGCAGGTGCTGGCGATGCCTTCAACAACTGGCGGCGCTACGCACTGGCAAGCAGCACGTTTTCCGGCATCCTAGGCGTCGTGGCTGCCATACAGCTCGCCGTAACTTTCCTGATCTTGGTGCCACGATATCAGGCTGGGCTCCTGTCGATCGGCGATATCGTGCTTTTCAACACCCTTCTGATTCAGCTTAATGAACCTTTTCATCTTGTCGGCATGGCGATCAAAGAAACCGTTGAGGCAGTTGCTCGTTTCCGTCCACTTGCCGTGATGTGGTCAGCGCCAGAAACTGTGGAGCCCTCTGACCCTCTCCCCTATCGACCCACCCAAGGTTCAATTTCCTTCCAGAATGTGACATTCCGGTATCCGAACGGGCGCGGCATTTCGGATCTCTCGTTTGCCGTCCATCGCGGGACGCCAACTTTCCTGGTCGGGGAGACCGGCTCTGGCAAATCGACGGTCCTGCGTCTGTTGCTGAAAGGTCTGGAGCCAACGAGTGGTCGCATCCTCGCCGACAACATTGAACTCGCACGAATTACGAGCGGAGACTGGTTCGCTCATGTTGGGGTCGTCCCCCAGGATGTGGCTCTGCTAAATGATACATTGTCGGCGAATATTGTGCTCGGTCGACCGTTCAATTTAGACCGGCTGCGCAAGGTCGCCGCCCAGGCTTCCATTTTGGCCCGCATCGAAGTCATGCCGGACGGTTTTGATACGGTAGTCGGCGAGCGAGGCTTGAAACTCTCCGGCGGGGAACGGCAGCGCATCGCTATCGCCAGGGCTCTCTATGGAAAGCCCGACATCCTCGTTCTGGATGAAGCAAGTTCGGCACTCGACGATGATACTGAACGGCAGATCATGGATGGGTTGCGAGATTTGACGCAGGACCTGACAATCATTGCGGTGACCCACCGGATGTCCTCTATCCAATCAGGCGATCAAGTCGTACGTTTGAGCCCGAAACCATAAGGGGCTTCGTCAGCCATAGCAGGTATTCTCGACCGCAAGGCTGAATCTAACGGCCTCCCAGACATTTGACCTTCTCAATGTCTCCTATTTGCGCGAGAGAGACCACCGGCTGTCGCCGATGGTCAAGACCCTAAAGCTCAATTTGCTCCGCGATTCTCAGCGCATCGTCGATCTCGACGCCCAGGTATCGGACGGTGCTTTCGAGTTTCGTGTGACCGAGCAGAATTTGGACCGCCCGAAGATTGCCTGTCTTTTTATAAATCTGAGCAGCCTTTGTTCTCCTCATGGAATGGGTGCCATATGCGCTGGCGTCGAGCCCGATGGACGCCACCCATCGGTGAACGATCCGAGCATATTGCCGTGTCGACAAATGCTGCGAGCCCTTACGGCTGCTTGGAAACAGATAATTGCTGCCATTCCTTCGAACAAACGGGAGCCACGCGGCGAGCGCCATCTTGGTCTGTTCGGTGACCTCGAATTGTACGGGTCGCTTCGTCTTCTTCTGGATGATGGTGGCCCGATCGCGGATCGAACTACCGGACCATAAATCCTCAACCTTCAGCTTGACGAGGTCGCAAGCACGCAGCTTGCTGTCGATGGCGAGGTTGAAGAGCGCCAGTTCCCGGACCGCGCCGCTCATCTCCAGTCGAACGCGGATCGACCACACATTCTTTGGCTGAAGTGGGCGCTTCTGCCCTACCAGAATACCTTTGTTCCATGGATATCGATTACGCAGTACGGCGGTGTCCATGCCAAAGCCTCCGCCACACCTCCCACCGCGTCGCCTCCGTCAGGCAGCCAAGTTATAGCACGTTTCGTCATCACGAGGCCCGAGCGGCCATTTGCATGACCAAGGGAACGCCCGCGGTCTCCCGTGCACCTGAACCTTCCACGTGCTACATCCTGTTTATGGCACTCATTACCCTTGCTGTTTCCGGATACCGTTCTCTTCGCAGTCTCGTTCTTCCGCTTGAACGGTTGAATGTTGTTACGGGTGCGAATGGCAGCGGAAAATCGAGCCTTTACCGCTCTTTGCGCCTCTTGGCTGATGTCGCTCAGGGGCAAGCGATTGGTTCGCTTGCTGCGGAGGGTGGCTTGCGGTCGACGATGTGGGCGGGTGGCTCAGGCTATTCAACCGCCATGCGCTCGGGACGATCGCCGATCCAGGGAAACATTGGGCGCGGTCCTGTCTCGCTTCGCCTTGGCTTTGCATCCGAAGATTACGGCTATGCCATCGATCTTGGGCTGCCCATTCCAGGCCCCGGCGCAAGCCGGGAGGAAGCTTCTCTATTCGGGGATGATCCGGTCGTGAAGGCGGAAGCCGTCTGGGCCGGAGAGAGACTATCGCGCCACAATGCCATCGCTCGACGGGGTAACGCATCGGTGCTCGTGCAGGATGCAAGCGGTCGCCTGCGGCCCGTCGTGACCGACCTCGCCCCTTTCGAGACTATGATGATGCGGGCGGCCGACCCGACGAACGCGGTCGAACTGCTTCTTCTTCGTGAACGTATGCGAGCATGGCGCTTTTACGATCACTTCCGGATCGATCGCGACGCTCCAGCACGTATTCCCCGAATTGGTACGCGTACAGTCGCCCTTGCTTCCGACGGTTCAGATTTGGCCCCCGCTGTTCAGACAGTGCGGGAAATCGGTAACGGGCCCGCTTTCGACAGAGCGATTGAGGATGCCTTCCCTGATTCATCGATCGAGATCGATGCAGCAGACGGATTGTTTCGTTTGTCGATGCGACAAAACGGGCTTCACCGACCTCTTGGGGCATCCGAACTTTCGGACGGGACGTTGCGATACATTGCGCTCGCCACCGCACTTCACACACCGCGCCCGCCCGAACTGATGGTGCTTAATGAGCCAGAAGGCAGCCTCCATCCCAGTTTGCTTGAGCCACTCGCACGCATGATCGCAGCGGCCAGCGAGCGTAGTCAGGTCATCGTAGTCAGCCACGCTCAAACACTCGTCGAAGCTCTTTCCAAGCATGGCGCTCAGATGCTGGCACTGGAGAAGGACAACGGCGAAACAGTTGTTGCGAACGTCGAACCTCCAGCCTGGGCGTGGCCAGAACGCTGATCTGCACGCTCAGCCGCCTTGGAGTTAACGGGACCAAGTCAGGATGAAACTGTCGTGCCTCGCTGCGGGAGGTATACAAGGCCGTGACCGGCCCACTAGACTTCATGTCATTACGTGCGCTGCATCGCGACCTGCAAACCCAGCCCTACCAGCACAGTTCCACCAGCGCGTTGAAGCAGCTTCTGCACCGCACCGGAGCCCTTCAGCCTCGTCATGATGAGCCCAGCGAGAAAGACGCAAACGACATCTGCGAAGGTGAAGGTGGCGTTGACTGTGGCTCCAAGTATGGCGAGCTGCGCCCAAAGTGGCAGGCCTCCATCGCCATCCACAAATTGAGGGAGAAACGCCATGAAGAAGATCGCCGTCTTTGGGTTCAGCACTTCAACGGCGATGCTTTGGAGGAATGCTTTCTTTGCGGACGTGGGTGGCACATCTGGCACGCCATCAGATGGCGGTGGTGCTCGGAACATCGAGATGCCAAGCCAGATCAGATAGAGAGCGCCCGCCAGTTTGACGGTCGTGTAAGCCACAGGGACCGCATGGAAAAGCGCGGATAACCCTGCTGCCGCAGCGACGACGTGTACATAAGCGCCCAGGTGAATGCCTAGCACTGCCCACAACCCCGCGCGTCGGCCGCCTGCCATGGTACGTGCTGCGGCATAGAGCATCGCCGGTCCCGGAATGAATGCGAATACGGCCGTAGTGGCGGCAAATGCGAGCAAGACTTCAAGCGACGGCATCCGAGACGTTCCTTAGTCGGGGGTGTTTTCAAACACTAGAGACTTTCTGAGCCGACGCAATGACCGGTGTTGGCGCGAAGGCGACGAGTTGTCGCTGCGGACTATGGCCGCTTTCAGGAACGACAAACGACGACGGGAACGACCGATATGGAGGCGCGAAGCGGTCGTGACGCACGAGCCGCATATGGCTCGAGAAAATACCATTCGGGCGTCTTCGCCTTGAAAGGACTCGAACCGGCGCCTCGTTAGTTCTTTCAGAGAAATGATTTTTTTCAGAGGGTTAGTCATCGTGCGTTGATTTGGTAATCCGCGCTTCAAGAAGTGCGGGGACCGCAACCGGATGCGACTGATGACCTGTCCATCATTCCACAGGGTGGACGTTCGATCGTCACAAGGTGGACCTTAGCCAAAACCTCAAGAACGGCGCCAGTGAACGCCAGCATCGAAAGGCACATCTTGCGGCGTTACCAATGAAAGGTGCGTAAGTGGCAAGGGCCCCGGCCGCTTCTTATGATAATGGGTGGTCTCGTCAATTGCCCATGCTTCATCAATAGACGCTTCGGGAGAAAAGTAGTGGCAGAACACGTAGTCTAGTGGCTTTCCTCGGGTATCGAAGGCCGACACACTCGCCTTAATTATCTCGAAGCGACGCTGCTCAACAGCATCACCGCCGAGAGCTTCGAACCCGATATGAACGATACCGGAGACACCTTCAGGAAGCTGATCATTCGCTTCAACTAGTTTGCCAATGACGTCACGCGCCCTTTTATCGATTGCCGCTTCCGAAGCGCAGGCCCACCTCAGCGCGACCGCCTGATCAATCGCATCGATAAAATGGGGGTTCGGGCTAAATCTCACTTTGTGGGCTAGAAGGAGGCTTTCATATCGGCGGTAGGAGCCGAGAAGAAGATTGTTGTATTTCGGCCCAGGGTGCATCCACGAAGAGTCCGCGAGCGCCGACTGTAAGGGACCAAGGTCCAGTTTTCTCAAGGTTCCGTAAGAGACATCGTCGTAAATTATCTCATTGTCGGCATCACGTTCGATGAACCTAAGCGCAACCCTCCGCAGGTAGTCGACGGGAATAGTTTCAACCTCTGTTTTGAATGTCAGGTCAAAGCAATAGGAGTCACCCGTACGAACAAGAGCTTGAGACGCTGGCTTCCAAAGGCCCCGCATCGCAGCTCGTTCTTTCTCATGGTACTGACCTGCCTCCATTCGCTTGCATTCGATGGCAAAACAATCCCCGCCGCGCTTAACGTCGAGATCGTGCGTGCGCCGGCGTCCTGGCTTTTCGGGGTGAAAAGCAACCTCGTATCCTTCGCTGACATATTTTGCCGCCACCAAGAACTCGAACAGGCCCCCGTTGGGCTGAGATCGTTCTTTGAATATTAATCGATTGAGCCGATCGCTGTATCCAGTCACGCGCTCCAAGTTGTCCAGATTTCGCCCTAATGCTGACAGTACCGGAATTACTCTGCATCCGTAAACGACTTCGTAGTTTTGAGGATGATCGTTGAACGCTTCACCAAGAAAAAGATACCAGGCGAACAAATCCCTATTGTCAAAATATCTCCCCATTCCTGCAGGCTCTGGGTTCTCGCCGACAAGCGATTGGTAAAACCGCTTTGCAGTGGCGTCTCTCCGAACACGCCATTCCACTTGACCCATGGCTGATTTTAGGTGCTCGACATAGCGCTTTAAGTCCTCGTTGTGACCGAAGAGGCGCGGCTCGTCCTCGTGGAGCTCATACATGTCCGGTGGAAATTCAAGAAGACGGCTCAAGCAAGCCCCCATAGCCTCTCGGCAAGCGGAATAAGATCTCGAACACAAATCGCTGATGACCGTAAAAGGGTCGGCCGGACGTGAGTTGCTTCATCCGAGGTACGAGGCGATGGCCTCTCTCAGGCAAGCGACGAACGTGCCCTCGCGCTCGGGGCTTCTTCGGAATTCCTCGCGGAGTGACAACGGGATTTCTAGCTGAACACCAGCCTTCTTGGTCCCCCGGTTGCAAATGTTGTTGGGGTGTATGCCCTTGAATTTTGGGGGGGCGAATAGAACAGGAAATCCCCTTTCTTGGAGCATGTCACCGATGTGTTTGGATAGGTCCCGGTCTAATCCACCCATCCATGTCCTTTTGGCGTCATCACCGTCTCGTCGGCCGTGCAGTGCGATCACCAGATCGGCTGTCTTGACCGCATTCAGGGCCTCCGGCACGTCATAGACCTCGGACGCGATATGCATTTCTACTCGATTGTTTGCCGGGAGCTTTGCCTGGAACAGATAACACGAGTATTCGTGCGCTGCCGTTGCGCACGCGATCTCGGCAGTGCGGATCTCGATTTTACCCCCGTGCGGCGCCATGATCAGCACGGACGGTTTGGTAGCACCAGTCCTGACTGACACATCGAAGTGGTCACCTGGCATATATACCGCTGCAAGCTCGCGGTAAGAAGCAAATCGATCATCGCTCATTGATAGTCGGTATGCTCCTCTGTTGCCGCGGCCCGGTCTTCTGACAAAGTGTCACAACAGTTGTGGAGAGAAGGACATTACTACCAATCTCTGCTTGCTGTCCCTATGGAAAATTTCCCATAATCACAAACGAATCAAGTGGGGACTACAGGGAATGAAAAATGCTGCTTCGGAAGCCTTGTTCGTTCCCTCGTCTGCAGAGGCGGCACATGTCCTTCGCGCGGATCTGCGCGGTATCCTCGCTCGTGTTGTCGCAGATTCCGGGTTGAGCCAGACCCGGACTGCAAAGCTTTGCTCGACCGATCAGCCTACACTTTCCAAAATATTATCTGGTCGAACCGAGAGCGTGAGCGCCGATCAACTTCTCCGCTGGTTGGTGCAACTGGGCTGCGAGGTCGATATCAGTATTCGCAATTCGCCGCAGGGATGTTCTGGCTCGATAAGGGCATCCTTTCATGAATAATTACAGCCTACCCACCAAACAGGCCCCTGTGGCGCAGCGGACTGCGGTGTACCTCGATCATCATGCAACCACTCCCGTTGATCCGAGAGTTGCCGAGGTTGCAATTCGAATGATGGTCGAGGAATTCGGGAACGCGAACGGCGTGGAGAACATCCATGGTGAGCATGCGGCGTCTGCGGTGGCGGAGGCAAGAGACAAAGTCGCTCGCCTTTTGCGAGCCGAACCCGATGACGTATATTTCACCTCTGGTTCCACCGAGGCAATTCAGCTCGCGATTTCCCATTCGATCGCGACCCATCATTCTCCACTCAAAATTGCGGTAAGCCGGGTTGAGCACAAGGCCGTCATCGATACCGCATTGCGTGCGGAACGCTTGGGTTTGGCCGCAGTAACGTGGATTGAAGTCGATGAAAAAGCTCGGCTCGATCGATCTGGATATAAGCGCGTGCTCCAAACTGGCATCGACTTGGTGTGCGTGATGGCCGCAAATAACGAGGTCGGTACGATCTATCCTGTCGATGAAATCGTTCGAGAGGCACACGAACACGGCGCGAATGTCCTTATCGACGCTACCCAGGCTGTTGGTCGGATGCCTATCGATCTGGAGGAGTTGAACGCCGCTTACGTCGTTTTGAGCGGCCATAAGATCTACAGCCCGAAGGGTATTGGTGCGCTCGTTTCTCCGGTTTTCGAGCGCGCGTCAGTATTCGGTCTCCAGGGTGCTCACCATCCGACGCCCAATGTCAGCGGCATCGCGGCTTTGGGCTCCGCCTGTGAGCTGATGGAGCTTGAGGGCGAGGCGGAGAGCCGTCGGCTCTCGCAGCTGCGAGATTTGCTCCAGCAGCGCCTCCTCCACTTGGTTCCCGGCTTGGTCGTGAATGGCGACGAAGCGGCCCGCCTGCCTCACAACCTGCACGTTTCCGCACCCGGGGCGCTCAATGACGTCGTTTTGAGCCACCTGAGAGGCAAGGTGTCGATCTCAACCGGTTCGGCCTGCAATACGGGCGCGCAGGAACCCTCGCATGTGTTGAGGGCCATGCGATTGCCGCATTCCCGTATCGATAGCTGCTTGCGGATGGGATTAGGCCGCACCACGACGGCCAGCGACATTGAACTCGCAGCTGTCCAAATAGCTCAGGCTATCCACGACGTTCGTACCGCTTTTTCCGAGGACATCGATGTTTGATATTTCCACTGCCGAAGGCCAACTCAATTATCGATTTTCCGGCCATGAAACCTTTGCATGCCGGTACGCTTGGCTGCCTAAGGCGTATCGAGCCATCACTGCAGATGCCACGATTTTCTACGATGAAGATGCTGCGATGGTCGAGCTCGGAATCGGTAAAAACATGGTTCGGGCATTGCGTTTCTGGGTCGATGCAATGGGCATTGCCCGCCCGACTCCCGAGCGCAGACACGAAATCACGGACCTGGGCCACACCGTATTTGGAAGCGACGGCTGCGATCCGTATCTCGAAGATGCAAGAACACTCTGGCTGCTTCACTGGAACCTTTCCTCGGTCGCCACGCCGGCGCTCTTTGCTTGGCACTATTTGCTCGGTGCCTGGCCTTACGCCGAGTTTTCGCGGTCTGAAGCATTGGCAGCATTTGCCCGACTTTCGCAACGGCTGGGGCATAGCCACTCAGAAATCACATTGAGCCAGCACCTGGACGTCTTTCTGCATACGTATCTTTCAGCGCGCGGCTCAAGGTCGGGCATTGAAGATTCTCTGGATGGCCCCCTGGTCGAGTTGCGGCTCCTCCAGCAGACCGGAGAGCGCCGAAGCGAAGGCGGTCGCTGGGAGGCCGTCTATGCGTTTCGGAACGAGCCCAAGGATAGCATTCCCGACGAACTTTTTGCTTACGCAGTTCTGGATTACTGGGAGCGGACGGCGCCTGGCGAGAGGACGATACCGATCCGGCAGATTCTTTCAGCAGCGGGCGCGCCTGGGCAATCGTTCAAGCTCCCCGAGGACGACATTCGCGCACGGCTTGAACGCCTTTCTCTCGATCCACGATACGGCTTCACCTACCGTCCTTCGGCCATTCAAGGGCTGTTGACCCGCGAAGGCCCGGTCAGGGCAGACGCTCGAGCCATTTACACGAATGAGGCAGCCGTCGATGCTTGAGCCGAGCACTGTAACCATCTCTGAGATTTTCTCCATCCCCGGCCGCTTCCTTCGATCTGTCCAAATCGAGAAGGACTTCTTGGACGCATCTGCGCTGGAGAATTATATCGTCACGCCACCCATGGCAGACGCCTTGCTTCAGATATTGGCGAGTGTCCGTGACGGTTCTAAGCGACGTGCATGGCGTATCACCGGCGACTACGGTGTCGGGAAGTCGTCGATGGCGTTGGTGTTGGCTCGCCTGCTGTCGGATCCGACAGCAAAGGATGCTCAACAGGTCGCGAACAGTATCGGCTGGCATCCCTCCGACACCGTTCAACGGTTCGTTCCTGTTTTGGTAACGGGAAGTCGAGAAAGTATCCCGACGGCCGTGGCTCGCGCAGTGCGCGAAAGCATAGCTGATCCAGGCTTAAAGGATTTTCTGAATTCCCGCATGGAAGCGGCGTTGGAAGCTTGTGAAACGACCGGCTCGGTCCGATCGCTGGAGCAGCTTGTTTCTGCGATGATCAAGCGCGCGGCAGAGCGGAACCTCGGACTGCTACTGATCATCGATGAGCTGGGTAAGCTTCTTGAGCATGCGGCCCTGAACCCCGACCACGAAGATGTCTTTGCGCTGCAACGGCTTGCAGAGTTGGCGGCTCGCAGCAACACCAGCCCCCTCTTGTTGGTCGGCGTCCTGCATCAGGGCTTCCAGGCCTACGCAGAACGGCTCCCGCTTGCACTGCGCCACGAATGGGACAAGGTGGCTGGCCGATTTGAGGAAATCGTCTTCGATCAGCCGCTGGTCCATTCCGCCGCCCTTGTTGCCGGGGCGCTGGGTGTTGATGATGCCGCCCTTCCGATAACGGTTCGGACGCAAGCGAATGCGGCGCTTGAGTTGGCCCGGCAGGTCGGGTGGCTTGGTGGACGCGGCTTCGCGATCGAACCCGCTCGCTTCTACCCACTACACCCGACCCTTCTTCCGATCATGGTGCGGTTCTTCTCGCGCTTCGGACAGAGCGAACGGTCCCTCTTTGGCTTTCTCTTATCGAGCGAGCCGATGGCGTTACAGGCATTTGCCGCCACCACACCGGTGGGTGAAGACTGGTTCGACGCAGCGCGGTTCTACGATTACGTCCGCGCTTCCTTTGGACATCGCGTTTCGGCCGGAAACTACCAGAGCCAATGGCTTCGGATCGTCGCAACAATCGATAGCTGTGTGGACATCGATCCGTTCAAACTCAAAATTCTAAAGGCTGTCGGGCTCCTCAATCTGCTGGATTCTGATGACTTGCTTCCGACTTACCGCTCGCTAGCCGCCTGCTTTTCGGGCGCAGGCGACGTCGATGCCGCAATCAACGGTCTTGTCCGCGAGGGCCTGTTGTTTGAGCGCGGCGGCTCGGGAGCTTTTCGCCTTTGGCCAAGCTCCAGCATAAATCTCACAGCTTCGTTTAATGCTGCGAAGCGAGCCGTTGGTGAGATCGAAGCTGTCGCACCGGCACTTACCGAGATACTGGACAGTGAGATGGTGCTTGCGCGCCGTCATTATCTCGAAACAGGCACAATGCGGTATTTCGAGCTGCGCTACGCGACGGCTGAAGATGTTGCCAAGGCAGCTAATAAGGTGACAAACGCTGACGGTCTGATCATCGTGGCGCTTGCCGACCAAAAAGATCAGCAGCAGATTGCGCGCGAAATCTCAGCCGCCTCGCCCATTTCCGACAATCCCGCGATCTTGGTTGCCGTGCCCGGTCCAGTCTGGCAGCTTGCCTCCTATCTCCGAGACGTCATGGTCTGGCGCTGGGTTGAAGCCAATACGCCGGATCTGTCGAGCGATGATTTCGCCTCAGCTGAGGTCAAACGTCAGATCGCAAGGACACACCAAGCGCTGCTTGCCCAATTTGCCGAGTTAACGAAGATCGACGGCAAGTCTGGAATGGAATGGATCTATGCTGGCAGAACCTTTGAAGCGACCGGCAACCTGCCAAAGATTGTCTCTCAGCTTTGCAACGAGCTTTATCCGCTGAGCCCTCGAGTCACCAACGAGTTGATCAATCGTAACGTCTTGAGCAGCGCCGCAGCTTCGGCGCGAATGCGTCTGATCGAGGGTCTGTTCAAAGCACCCGAGATGCCGCTTTTGGGGATCGATCAGCGAAAAGCTCCGCCTGAAAAATCGATGTATCTTTCGGTACTTCAGAAGGGCGCGCTCCATGTCGCGGATGGCGAGAGCTTTACGTTGCAGATTCCCCAAGCTTCGAATGATCCGCTACATCTGGAGCCCAGCCTCGCCGAAATCGTCAATATGATTAAGGCAGGAAAGGGTTGTAGGGTTACGGTCACAGATATCCTCGCTCGGCTCTCGAGCCGCCCTTACGGCGTGCGCGATGGACTGGCGCCTATCCTTCTGGCGGTTGTGGTGAGGGTTCATAGCCACGAACTGGCTATTTATGAAAACGGGACATTCCTTCCGAGATTCGGTGCCATGGAGTTCCTGCGCCTTATCAAAGCGCCGCAGGCTTTCGAAATCCAGCATTGCAGCGTCGAGGGTGTGCGCTCAAGCGTGTTTACACGTCTTGCTACCCTGTTCGCCGCGGGAATAGAGGGTCGTCAGCCCGTCCTATTGGACGTTGTTACCGAGCTTTGCCAATTCGCCGCAAAGCTCCCAGAGTATACGAGGAAAGCGAAAGGCTTGTCTCCGACAACGCTCGCGGTGCGTGACGCCCTTCTATCGGCTCGCGAACCGGCAACACTGCTTTTCGCCGACTTACCCAACGCGTGTGGTCTGCCGATTTTCCGGATCGATGAGGCGGATGAAAGTTCGGTTGAAGAGTTTATCAGTCGATTTACAGATGCGGTGCAGGAGCTTCAGAACACTTATGCGGATCTGATTGCACGCATTATCAAGAGGACGAGCGAGGCAGCCGGTCAAGATCCGGAGAAGTTCGACCGGATCGCTCTGGCGTCTCGCGGTGCCCGCGTCTCTCTCGCTGCGCGCGAGCCGCGCTTGCGCGCATTTGCTCTTCGGCTGCGAGATCCCGCTTTGCATGACGAAGCTTGGGCGGAATCTTTGGCAAGTTTCGTGGTGGCCAAGCCCCCTGCTCGCTGGATGCCAGGAGATGAAGCGCGATTTACCGAGGAGATTGCAGCGCTCGCCGAGTTGTTCGCAAAGGTCGAGAGCACGGCATTCTCGACATCCGAGGATCGACCTGACGCCGAAGCGATCCGCCTGAACATAACCCGTGGTGACGGGAGAGATCTTGTGCGGGTCCTTCACCCAATCGATCTGGACGCCGCGGATCAAAAAAAGATGGAAACCTTCACGGATTGGCTTCCACAGGGCGATGCCCAACGGATTCAGATCCTTGCAAGCCTCCTATGGCAAGAGCTGTCCCGTACGAAAGAACCTTCCGCGGAAGACACGGACTCCGCCGTTCCGACACCTGTGAGAATGAAGAATGACAACTGATTACGCTTCTCAAATCATCTCGTCATTTGGACCAGACCGACCACGACATATCTTGAGCCTTTCTGGCGGTAAGGATAGCGCAGCACTAGCTATTTATCTGCGTGATCGCGTCCCGGACATCGAGTACATTTTCCACGATACGGACAAGGAGCTTCCGGAGACATACGATTATATCGGTCGTCTTGAGGCGATCCTTGGCAAACCGATTGTCCGTACGACCCCGACCGATAGTTTTGACCACTGGCTGACGGTTTATCGCGGAATGCTGCCGTCGAACCACCGTCGGTGGTGCACGAAAATGTTGAAGTTGAAACCATTTGAGACGTATGTCGGCGATGGACCTGTCATAAACTACGTTGGCCTTCGTGCGGACGAGAATCGAACCGGGTACATTAGCACCAAGCCAAACATCTTAGCCGTCTATCCATTTCAGGACGATGGGCTCGTGCGGGCGGACATCATTGGGATACTAGAAGATTCAGGCCTTGGTCTTCCTCCCTATATGGACTGGGGACGATCGCGGTCCGGTTGCTACTTCTGCTTCTATCAGCAGAAAATCGAATGGGTCCGTTTGCTAGAGACGCATCCGACCTACTTCGATCTAGCTATGGAATATGAGGAGCGGGCTGTTCAGTTCGGGGAGCAGTTCTTCTGGTGCCAAAACGAACCCTTGCGCGAACTTGCCAAACCCGAGCGGGTGGCAAGGATCAAATCGGATTGGGACAAGGCACAGGCCAAGAAAAGAGCCAATCGCAAATCCCTCTCTCTTGTTGAAACGCTTGGTGGTCTTGAAGTGGAAGACGACAGCCACTTACGTGATGGTTGTCTCGTGTGCTCGATCTGACTATCGAATAAATTCAGCAATTAAACCCTTTGTAGTCGGCCTGTGGCAATATACATCTGGCACCCCCGCCACTGGTTCCCAAACAGTTCAAACAATGACCGAGCCCGAACAAAAACCCAGCTTCCGCATCAACGCTCGCATGATCCTGGAACTCGGCGCCGAGTTGATCAGCTCGGATGGGGTTGCCCTTTACGAGCTCATTAAAAACTCGGTGGACGCTGGCGCGCCCCGCGTCAAAATCTCAGTCAATGTCTGCCTCAAACACTCGAAGTTTCTCGAGTTGGCGGACGCAATAGATCGTGCGAGGATCAGATTGATCACGCTTACAGAGGATGATGCCCCTCCGTCCGAGAGCGAGATGTTGGCCGTTCTCAAAAGAGAGATCGCTGGTGCGATGGCCCATGATTCGACCGACGTCCAGAAGGCCGAGCTCAAGCGATTTATGGCGACGGCGGCAAACCTGGTACAGCTCCGCATTGCATTTGAACGTTTCTACGACCGCCATAACACAATCATTGTCGAGGACCAGGGCGAGGGCATGACCCTCCAGGATCTCAAGGAGATCTACCTGACGATCGGAACGCGATCCAGGCGAGCAGCGAACACGCAAGCGCAAAAGGACGGCGGAAAATCGTTTCTCGGTGAGAAGGGTGTCGGTCGTCTTTCGACGATGCGCCTGGGCGACCAACTCGATGTCGTAACGACCAAGACTGGCGAACAGCGATGGAATCGGCTGGTCATTGACTGGGACCGCTTCACCCATGATTCCGATGCAAGGCTCGAAGATGTGCGCGTCAAACCGCGCTTGAGCAAACCCAAGGACGATCCGGAGATTCAGGGGACGACCGTGATCATCCGGCATCTGCGCTCCGATTGGTCGGCAGACAAATTCGAGCAGGCCGTCGTCCAAGAGTTCTCCAGGCTTATCGACCCCTTCGAGCCGAAGCGTGGAAACCGGCTCCTGCGCCTGTTTTACAACGGCCATCCGCACTATCTGCCCGAAATCGATCAGCTTCTTTTCAACCGCGCTCATGCTCTCTGCTCCGCCAAATTCGACTATGATGACGAGGGACGGCCGTCGCTGAGGGGCTTCGTCAATTATCGCCTGCGCGGGAAGGAGTACTCGTTCGCGTTAACGGAACCTGATCTGCGAGGCACGACAAAGGGACGCCCCTTCAGCGCTGTGGAAAAGCTAGGCCCCTTCGAGGTCGAGTTCTGGTGGTTCAACCGCCAGCTCTTCACCAAGGCCAACGGCGTGACCAACGCGGCGGAAATCAAAGCATTGATCCGGCGCTGGTCCGGCGGCCTGATGCTGTTTAAAGGCCATTACCGTATCAACCCATACGGCGGGCCGGAAGATGACTGGCTGTCGCTCGACAAGAAGGCATTTTCGGCCCGCGGTTTTAAGCTGAACAGGCAGCAGGTCATCGGCCGTGTGGTCATCAGCGCGGCGAATTCGGGGTTGGTCGAACAGACCAATCGTGAGGGACTGACCGACACGCCTGAAAAGGAGGTTTTCATCGACCTCCTGCAGCACGTCCTGTTCAACGAGTTCAAGAACTTCCTCGACAAGTGCGACCGCGACGTCCGAATTCAGGAACTGACGACGCTTGAGGATCTGGAGGAGAAGATCGAAGCGACGGAGGATGAGATCTCCAGCCGTCTGCGCGGGATCATCGCCAGGGTACCACAGGAGCGCAAAGCGCTCGAGGAGATCGAACATCTGGTTGAACGCCTCCAGGAATACATCGGTCAGGCGCGGACACTGGCCGAAGAGTATGAGTCCGATCGCGCCAAGTTCGTCTACCTCGCGGGCATCGGGCTGATGGTCGAGTTTATCCTTCACGAACTTGGACGAGCAACCGCTCATACGCTTGACACGCTTCGTTCGATCGAGGCACAAACGCCGCGTTCGACCCTGCCCGCCGCATTGCCGGCCGCCTTCGATACCTTGAGCGACCAGCTGGAAACGATCGTCAAGCGCGTCGACACGCTTGACCCGCTCAGCACATCACGCCGCCAGCAGCGGGAAGATTTTGACGTCTTCCAGGTCCTTCGGCAGATCGTCGAGTCCCGCTCAGCTCAAGCGGAGCGGCATCACATCCAATGGGAGGGGAACTTCAAGGGTTCGGGCGAACTGATGATCAACGGCGTCAGGGGCATGTTCATCCAGATCATCGAAAACCTCATCTCCAACGCCGTCTATTGGCTCGGCGTTCAAAAAGACATCGAACCTCGGCTTCAACTAACCATCTCGATCGAAATCGACCCCGATGAGAAAACCGTCGCGGTGACTGACAATGGCACGGGCGTCGATCCAAGCCACAGCGAGCGCATTTTCGAGGCCTTCGTCAGCCACCGCCCCGCGCGCGACGGGAAGGGCCTCGGCCTCTACATTTCTCGTGAGATCGCGGCCTACCATGACTGGCAGCTAAAGATGCTGCCGCAGAGCACGGTTCGTCCCGACCGCTATAACACCTTTGTTTTGGATCTTTCCGCCGGCCGTAAACCGAAAGCTTGATGATGCCACACGCTGCAGAAGCCCTTGTCGCGACTTTTGAGAAGAACAACGTCCTGTCGATCGCCATCGTCGACGATGGTTATGACCCGCCCGACACGACTATTATCAACGAGCAGCGCTGGATTGGCTTTACGGTTGCCGTCGACGATCTGAACGGGAAACTCGGACGTCATGCGAAAATCCTCGCTGATGTCGGTGAATTGCCGACTTATGGCAGCCTGAGGAATGACGAGGTCCGCAAGCTTTGGGACTATCTCGTCGATCTCGAAATCGGTGACCCAGAGTGCCTCAAGACCGATACCGTCGCGAAGGCGCTGAAATCCGTCTTCCAGTCGTTCAGCGGCCAGCGCATTCAAAAGAGGGCGCAGCTCCGGCACGTCGAACGTGCCGCACGCGAAGCGACGGGTAAGGAGCCGGAATGCTTCCCTTCCACGGCAAACGCAGCGGCGCTTAAGAGTTTCGATCTCATTTTTATGGATTTCTTTCTAGGCGACGAGACCGACCCCGCAGACGAGCGTCTCAATGAGAAACTGTCCCTGGCGCAGGAGAATGCCTGTCGGCTGGTGAGAGAGGTTTCGATCGCGGCAAAACCGAACGCCACGCCGCTTTTCGTGGTGATTAGCAGTCTTGCGACCAACGACGACGTCCCGCAGTTTCGCGACAGTGCCGAACTGCTTGCCTCAAAATTCCGCTTCCTGTCTAAGACAGACATCGAAAAGGATCCCGCCCGCAGAGACTTCGTGCTCAGAAGTCTTGTGAGTCAGCGCGCGGCCGGTGACGCAGTCGAGAAGCTGACTGCGGACTGGGAAGGATCGATCCGTCATGCGCTTGACGACATGATGAAGTCGGTCCGACGGCTGGATCTAGCCGACTATGCCTATTTGCAGACTTATCGACTGACCGACGAAAAGATATCGTTGCTGAACTATCTGACCTGGCTCTACAACGGCTACCTGGGCAGCTTTGTCGAGGAGCGTCTGGCCAAAACAGACGCCGACACCACCAAGCCACTCGCCGAGTATACGAAACCGTCGGCCGTGTTGCGGCCCATGTCGGAAATCCCCCGCATCTATTCGCGTATCACGACCACCAAGGTCAGCGATTTCGGGGATAGTCCGGCGCCCAAAATCTGGACAGGCGACCTATTTGTGCGCAAGGCGGTCCTTGGAAAATATGCTTTACCGGAAGCGACGGCACCAGCCGACGACCAGGATCTTGACGCCTCAGTCGCTGTCCCCGCTGCCCCTCCCGCTCCGGCCCGGGACCTCGCGGCGGCCGTCGAGGGCATACAGACAGGAGAAGCCGGCGCAGCAGCGGATGCTTCACCAGCACCGAAAGAACAGCAGGAGCCGGAACTACCCGACGTCGTTGCCGCGGTCACCCCGGTTTGCGATCTTGTGCCCGGCCGCGAAAAAGCGCGAACGGTCATGCTCGTTGGCGGCGAGCTGACCGAGCTCGGCAAGGCCAAAGAGGCTTCGAACCATCTACTGGTCTATGACCGGCCGGGCGGTCTTCCAGATCAGGGCGTCGAATTCCTGATCAAGTGGGATCCGAAATGGCCGCTGGCTTATCCGCACTCCGCCTTCGATGGTGAAGGCGTGTTGGGAACGGATTATATTCGCGTGACGCGGCTGCGTGAGCTCTACGCTGCCGAAATCGCCCAGTCCATGGCCGCAGATCTTGCGCGTGTCGGCGTCCCGATTGCGCCCCCGTTCACACGTCCCCTCGATGTCCAGGTGAGGATTGCCGGCAGGAAGACGCCGATCCTCAGCACGGTTGGCGTGTCGCAACGCCCCTATGCTTGGGACCTCCACAAAAAGAAGACCGGCGCCGGAAGGGAATGGGTGTTTTCCGAGACCTTCCTGTGGGACCTGCGCGCGGCCGTCAAAGCGAACGCCCCGGAGGATCATGCGGGCTTGGCACTGGTTGACGATCTCGCCAACCTGGAGCCACTTCTCCGGCCCTTCCCTACGAGCAACAAAACCCCCAACCCTGCTCAGCCAAAGCTGGTCGTCAGGGAAGAAACCGTCGCGCCAACGGATGTGCAAAAACCGGGGAATAACGAGATTATCGTGATATCAGTTTTTGCTATCGACTAGGTGCGTAACGCCGCCAAAGGAGTAACCGTGCCAGCATTGATCGATGGTGCAGAGCAAGCCGGAAAATATCTAAGCTTTCGACCTCGAGCTCGATTGCCGAATAGATCCGCACCGGAGTTCACCAGCTATCGGCGTCGAGTGAAAGATCGGCGTCACGCTCCTCACACCCCAGCTGCGGGAGTCGCGGCCGAATGAGCGTCTAAAGATTGCCTTAAGCCGGAGACACGTCCCTGCGTCAGCACAGATCTCCTGCTGTCGCGAAAGCACCTCTCTGCCGCAATTGCTAACAGCAATTGCGGCAAAATCTCCGACGGGCCGCCGCCTCCGACGATGTTTTGCTTTGCCCTGCATCCACGCAGGACTCGCACCCCGACCAGGCGTCTCGCCGCGGTCGACTTAGTCGCAAGGCTCGAAGAAAACGCTCTTTAGCGGCGGCGTCACAAGGCTCTAGCGCAGTCGGTGCGAGCAACGAGACAAGAGCACGCAATTCAACTTACGATTACCTTTTCGTTTGACAGTATTTCTGCGAATCGGCCACCGTCGGACTCTTGGTGGGGACGGAAATGCGAAAACTTTTCGAACAACTTCTTGCGGCGGGTACGGAGAACGAGGTTCAGGCGATCTTGGACGCTCAAGGACTTTCAGGCGACAATGACAGGTGGCGCCCCTACGGAGATAACGAAGCCTTCTATGGTGTCGTTGAAAACCAGCAAGCCCATCCGGTCCCGGCCCTTGTCGAGAAGGTTATGAACGGTATCGACGCGATCCTTGAAAAGAAGGTCGTCGAACACGGCATCGACATTCGCTCGGAGCACGCCCCCAGCAGTGTGCAGGAAGCGCTCGACCGTTACTTTCCCAATCATAAAAACTGGGATATCGGCGATGCACGCCGCCAGCAAGCGAGGGACCTGCAGATTGTTGCCTCGGGGCCCCGCCGCGATACCTCACTGCTGATCTACGATAATGGTGTCGGACAGGCGCCGGAAGACTTTCCAAACACCTTTCTCTCGCTCCTGCGTGGCAACAAGAACGACGTTCACTTCGTACAGGGCAAATACAACATGGGCGGCGCCGGCGCGATCGCGTTCTGCGGCGACCTGCGCTACCAACTGGTGGCGAGCAAACGGTTTGACGGTTCACGCCCGCTGGGCTTCACACTGCTTCGCCGCCATCCGCCGAAGCTTGCCGCGGCCGCCAACCGGAAAAATACCTGGTACGAATACCTTGTCTTCGATGGCAAAGTTGCCAGTCTCGACATCGACGAAATGGACATCGGTCTGGACGGACGCCGGTTCAGCACGGGTTCGCTGCTCAAGCTTTATTCTTACCGTTTGCCAGAAGGTGCACGATCGATCATTTCCCGAGACCTGAACGTCAGCCTCAACGAATATCTTTTTGAACCGGCGCTGCCGTTCCTCACGGTCGACAACAACGACCGCTACCCCGACAATCGGGCGCCGGTGACCGCCGTTTATGGTCTGAAGCGCCGCCTAGAAGTCGATAAAGACTCTATCGAGGCACGTTTTTCCGAGACGTCGACTACAGCTGAATTCGGCCAGATCACGATTACCACCTATGTGTTCAAAGCGTTATCGCGCGAAACCGTCAAGGAGACGAAGCAATACATCCAACGCGAGTATTTCAAGAACAATATGACCGTGCTGTTTTCTCTCAACGGCCAGGTGCAAGGCTCATATTCGTCCGAGTTCGTCACGCGCGGACTGAAAATGCCGCTTCTCAAGGATTATCTGCTTGTTCATGTCGATTGCACCGACCTGCATCTAGAGGTTCGCAACGAGCTTTTTATGGCTTCCCGCGATCGATTGAAGGCGAGCGACACCGCTGAGGCGCTGCGCAAACATCTGCGCGAAATTCTCTCGACCGGCGAGCTCAAGGACATCGCAAAACGCCGCAAGGCATCGTTGACCGTCGACAGCGAAGACGCAGGCCAGATGCTGCGTGACATGACCCGCAATCTGCCAATGAACGACGCACTGACTAGAATTCTACAGCAGACGTTCCAGCTTTCGACGCAACGACCCGGCGAAGCTCCAAGAAAAGATCGGGACAACGAAGACCGCCCGAAGCGCGAGCCACGCGAGACCATACCCTTCGATCCAAAACGCTATCCATCCACCTTTCAGGTCAAAGGAGGAGATGGCAAGCAGAACGACATCAAGCTGTTCAAGCTGCCGATGGGCGGGTCGCGTACGATTTCCTTCGCCACTGATGTCGAGAACGAATATTTTGACCGCAGTGACGATCCGGGCAGCCTGCGTCTAGCGGTCCTCCAGCAGGGAACGAGCCACCGGACGGGTGGACCTCTCTCGCCGCCATCTCAGAAAGGCGATCTACTTGATCTGCGACGCTCCAATCCCTCGGACGGAACGATCAAAATCGGCCTGAAGGCGTCTGGCGAAATGAAGGTTGGAGACACCGTAGAGGTCCGCGCCAGCCTCTCCAGTCCATCGGGTGAATTGGTCGAGACCGTCCTGGTGCAGCTCACCGAGCCAGAACGCAAAGTCGTCGAACCGAAGCCGGAGCCTACACCTCCACTTGGTATTCCCGACCTCATCCTATGTTCGCGCGATGGGGTCAACAACACGAAGTCTTGGCACGATATTCAGGCTGCGGGCGTTGAAATGAGCTTCGACGTCGTCGTTTATCCCTTTGTCGATGAGGACAAGCTCTCGCGCATTTACATCAACCTGGACAGCAGCGTACTTCGAGATTTCAAAAGCGGAAGCCGGTCGCCGGACGCGGTCGAGCTTGCCGAGCGGCGCTATGTCAGCACCGTTTATTTCCACACGCTGTTCTTGTTTGCGACGACAATGTCCCGGAAATATTCTGTTAGACGCGGAAAGGAGCCAGAGGCGCTGGAAGAAATCGAGATCGCCGATTATATAGCGGACCTATTCACCGCATCGTACGCGCAATTTCTTCTTAGCTTCGACACCGCCGACCTGGTCGATGTTATCGGCTGATTCACGATAGTGTCTCATGCAGCTCCGGGCCGGGATGGCGCAGGTCGAATCGCGCGCCGGAACCAGCCGTGAAGCCAAATATGAATGGTTTCATACCGGCTAGAACCCCTCTCCGCCGATCTCGTCCGAGGCAATCACCTCGTCACAAGACACCCCATGCCCGAAACCTCCCTCTCCCGGTCATCTCCCTCAAACCCAGCTCCTGAACGATCCGCCGCGCGCCTTGCGGCGTGACCTCAAGCGTCTTCGCCACCATGCCGGCCGAGATCAGCGGCCGCGACATGACAAGCTCGACGAGCTCCGGCAGCCTGGATGACGTTCGCCGTCCTTCGAGTTTGCGCATCATCATCTGCCGCGCCAGCACCAACCGGTCATGTTCTTTCAGCCCCGTCTCGGCGGAGATTGTTAGCGCCCTTGCTATCGCCAGCAACCGTGTCTCGCGATCACGATGCCGGCGCCGATCGACGGGGATCGCTTTCAGCCCGAGATTGATCGCCGCGAGATGCCCACCGGTGGTCACGCCACCCTCACGCAGGATCGAGGCGGCCAATAGCCGACCGAGCCAAGGCGCATGCTGGAGCACGGCGATCTCGTTCCAGGCATCGAGTGCCACGATGGCCTGCAGGACCGGCGGCAGATCCCGGGCCCGCGCCAGCACAGCCTGCCACTCCGCCAGCCGCTCGTCCTCATCCCAGTCGAGGTCGTAGACGAAGGGATCCTTTTGCGGAGCGTCTTTGACACGGCCCGGCTTCTTCACCTCTTCGATCGCCGCCTCGGATCGGGCAAGCACCGCATCGATCGCGGCAAACGCATCACTAAGACCGTCGGCATCAGGATGTTCGGCCTCCCCTACCCCAGCCCCAGTGCCGCCCACCTCAACATTGCCATCCGGCACCCCCTCCTCGTCTCCTCCCGATGATGCCGCGAGCCACGCCCGCCCGCGCAGCGAAGCGAGGCCTTGAGCAGAGAGCGCCCAGGCGGGTGGATGGGCGGCGATACGGCGACGGGTTTTCAGGATGTCGCGGGCGATGGTGAGTTCGTGCGTGGGTGCGCGGATGTCGCGAAGCGCGTCATGCAGGACGAGGTCTTCGAGATGAACGAGTTCACCGTCGACCCAGAGCGAGGCATGCGCCTCGAGGAAATGCGCGCGCTCGAGAAAGCCCTCACCGACGGGGGAGCGGCCAATGCGCTCGTCGAGACGAGCAAGCGCGACCCCTGCCTCGGAGATCGACCGCAGCAGGCTCTGGATGGGCAATTTGGCGAGATCGTAAGACATTGAAATTATGGTAAATCATTCGTTAAGAGAAAGCTATAACACGATTACGGTTCCGTACTTCTCATAAATGTGCCCGCGGTGGCTCACCGCCGATAAGTAACCCTTATCGGTGGTGATTGATTTGACGGCTCTGAAGGCTTAACGTCGTGGCAAATCACGGCGAACATCACAGCGGAATTCGTAGATCTTGATGACGAACAAAAGGATGAAGAACAACTCAGTCGCTACGAACGGTGGCCTTATGACGCTGGCTTCTGGCGAGGTCAACGAAACGGCACCTCACCTCTTCGAACAAAGCCGGAGGCAGCGGGCCGTGATATCCGCTCTCGCTGTCAACAGGGCGAACATCTGGCCCCGGCCAGACGAAACGATTGCTTTCGGTCAGCACGATCCAGGATCGCTCGTCATCGAGACCCAGGCGGCGTTTGGTGGCCGGCGGGATTTCGATCGCATCTCGGGGATCGGATGGTGGGGAATGGGTGATCGGCAGGACACGTACTGCAGGCGTCCCGTCCTCAAGCGTCGCAACAATGGCCAGCACCAGAGCGGGGCGGTCCTTGTCCCCCTCCTCTCGTCCGTCCAGATGCTGCCAGTGCCAAAGATAGGAATAGCGAAAGACCCAGCCGACCTTCGGTTCAATCGGCAGCATTCTTGTCCATCAGCAGTTCGGCATTGAGATGATCCAGGCCCGGCTCCATCGTCGAAGCCTCGATCGCGGCAAGCTCGTCGTCAGTGATCGCAGCCGTCAGATCGACCCGCCGATCGCGCTTGGCGAGACGCAGATAATCTTCATAGGCCATGAGCACTGTACGCGGCCGGCCGTTCTTGGTGATGATGACCGGCTCTCGCACAGCGGCATCCTGGTAGGCGCCAAAATTCTTCGATACCGCAGCTGCTGTCACAGTCGACGTCATGGCAAATCTCCTTTGTTCCGGAATATACGGGCTTTCCGGAACTTTTGCAAACATGCTACTGAACGTGACGGAATGCAATGACGCGAAAGCCACTAACATCCAAATCGACCGACGATGTGGTTACGCGACGTGTGGAAGAACTCGATACCATCGCTGCCGTACTCCCAATGGAACGCCGTGACGAATTGGCTGAGCTCCTGACGGACCAGGATGTCGAGACGCTCCGTCATCTCGTCAACGAAGGCATGGGCGCAAATACACTGCGCGCGCTCACCTCCGATCTCGCCTACCTGCAGGCCTGGTCGCTGGCGGCATCAGGACGATCACTCGCCTGGCCCGCGCCGGAAGCGCTGCTGCTGAAGTTTGTCGCTCATCACCTCTGGGATCCGGAAAAGCGTCTGACGGATCCGGATCATGGCATGCCGGCCGAGGTCGAGGACAAGCTTCGCCTCCAAGGGTTTCTCCGTTCTTCAGGCCCCCATGCACCCGACACCGTGCGCCGACGTCTGGCAACCTGGTCGACGCTGACCAAATGGCGCGGACTGCAAGGTGCCTTCACCTCCCCTGCCCTCAAGTCGGCCATCCGGCTGGCGGTGCGTGCAACGCCACGCCCGAAGCGGCGCAAGAGCGTCAAGGCCGTGACAGGCGATGTCCTGTCGAAGCTGATTGGCACCTGCCGGGCCGGCAGCCTGCGCGATGTCAGGGACAAGGCGATCCTGATGGTTGCCTTTGCCTCCGGTGGGAGGCGCCGCAGCGAAGTGGCGGGGCTGCGTAAGGAGCAGTTGGTCATGGAAGCACCGATCCCGGTTGAAGGATCAGCTCCTCTGCCATCTCTGTCCATCCATCTCGGCCGCACCAAGACCAGTGGCGCCGACAACGAAGAGGTCGTCTATCTCACTGGCCGGCCCGTCGATGCGCTGAATGCCTGGCTGGAGCTTGCCAGGATCGACAGCGGCAGTGTGTTTCGCGCCATTGATCGCTGGGGCAATCTCTCACACCGTGCGTTGGATCCGAAGGCCATCAACGATATCGTCAAGCAGCGTGCCGCCATGGCCGGGCTGAACCCTGCGGAGTTTTCCGCCCATGGCCTGCGCTCCGGCTACCTGACCGAGGCAGCCAATCGCGGCATCCCGCTTCCAGAAGCCATGGAGCAATCCCGGCATCGATCGGTTCAGCAAGCATCCGAATACTACAATAGCGCAACGAGACGGAGTGGCAGAGCAGCCAGGCTGCTCTAGTTCGGTGATGCTCTCTCATGGGAGGGCGCGCCAGCTATAAACCGTGGAACGAGTGCTGTATGAAATGCGGCGCCACTGCCGTACGATCATGCCTCTACCTTGTACGTCGTACAACCCATCACCCCGTTTTCCGATCGCCGTTCGCATTGGCACGCATCAGTGACATTAGCATCGGTCCAAGCCCGAACTCCCCTGCCCGCGCTCGGCGCGTGAGATCGCGGAGATATCCACCTGCCGAGTTGATATGCCCTGCCCTCTCCAAGATTGCAGCCATGGCAACCGCGGCGTTCTCGGGACCCATCACCTCGCAAGCTTCCTGGTAAGCCGACGGGCTGACGCCAAGCATCGATCGAACAACCACCGCGGCCCCCATCAGCTCGCTCCAATGGGAGATCGTGCCGCCGGGCCCGTAATCCAAAATCTGCGGGCAGGCTTTCAGGACCATCGACAGCGGGAACGCCTTCATCTGTTCCGGCTTTGCCAACGGCTGAGCAACCGCATTGGGTGCTACTTCCAGCTCGACGGCTCCGCCCTGCTCTTTTCTAGAGCCAGGTTCAAGTTCATAGATGGATTCGGGTTTTGAATTCTGTATGTGACAGCCATTTTGGACAGCATTGCCGTCCATATTTTGAGAATCTAACTGATTTTTCAGAAGGTTGAGGATTTCGGTGCGCAAGAGCTGAATCTCGTCAAAGATTGCCTCCACCTGGTGACGGTCAGGATTGCGGGGAAGTCGGCTGACAATGCCGACATACATGTCTTCGATGGCCTCCCAGTCGCCGTCGGCCCCCTCCTCCATTGCGGCGGAAATTAGCTTGCGTACATCACGCCGGCAGATAGTCAGCGCCTCTTTGGCCCGTCTGAACTGCAGGCGCTCGGCAGCGACTTCCTGTGCCAGAATTGCAAGTTCCGCAGCACGAGCCAAAAGTGGAGAAAGATCGAACCCAAAGGCTTGCTCGATATCGCCACCCTTGCCTCGGTGAGCGTAGCGCTTGCCGTTCGGACTATCCTTGCGCTGGATGAGCCCGGCTTCGACCAGGGCAGCCAAATGGCGCCGCAAGGTCGTTCCAGTGATGCCGTGCGCTCTGACAGAAAGCTGAGCGTTCGAAGGGAAGACCACCAATCCGCTATCGCAGTTGAGCTCGCTTTCCGGATAAAACGTCAGCAGTGCGTCCAGCACAGTCAGCGCCCTGTCCTGGAGGCCGAGGCGTTCACGGGCCTCACAGGCGTCGCGAAACACCTTCCATTTTTCAACCGGGCGGTTTGGTTTTGTCTCGGACGTCTGGAGCTGCCTCTTTACAAGAGCAAGCACAGCCGGCCGCCGCCCAAAGGGCGTCGTCACATTTCCAGTCTGCATATTCCTTCACCTTTCTTCAGGCAAAAGAAGTCCGCTCACCAAAACGATGCCAATGACTCTTGACTGCGATTCATGAAAATGCGATTCTCAGGCTGCTTAGACCAATGAGAGAGGCTTCCATGACGGCAACGTTTGGGGGCCTTTTTCTTTTGCTATCTCCCTTCAGTCTCTTTGCTCGGAGATTGAGCTTGATTTTTGAAACTCGAATAGAGTTCCGGAAGCTGCTGCATCACGAATGATGCGAAGTCCTCATCACGAGTTCGATCAATCTGAATTTTGCAAGATTTGCCAGAAACGGCCAATCTTGCGATTTCAGTGCCATCGGACAGTTTCGCGACCAATGCGAGATTTGGCGATGCCGGGCTGGCCTCATTCTTTGCCTTCGCAGCACGAAGGACGACCGCGAATCGCTCATCGCTGTCCTTATGCCGAAAAGTGGCGTGCTCGGTTGCTTTCCGGATTTTTGTTTCCGCACCTGTTTCCTTCAATAGTTCGGCCAGCTCCTGCCATCTTGGACGACCAATCTTTGGAGCTCGACCGATCGCAGTGACTATCCACTGAGGAACGGCCCGGGCCACCGTTACAAGCTTCGATGCTTCCTGGCGGTCCACAGAGAGTGCTGTTTGAATTAGAGCCCGTTGGAAACCTCCGTCTTCAAGCCTCAATGCAAACGTTGCACGTTCGATGAATGTCAGATCTTCACGGGCTGAATTCTCGACGCCTTGTGCAACGATGAGCCGATCATCGTCCAGCTCCCGGACGTAAGCTTTAACTTTGAGACCAAGATCCGAGGCCGCTTTTACTCGCCGATGGCCATAGGCAATTTGATAACGACCGGGAGAGGTTGGATGAACTCGAACAAGTATCGGGATTTCCTGACCATGCTCCTGAAAAGACGTTTTCAGCGCCTCGACAGCTGCTAGATCCTGGTCAGCAAATCTGTCTGCAAAAGGGGAGGGGTCGAGCAATTCGGTATCAAGCTCGACAGGAACCGCGCCGCTTGAAACCTGCCGCTTCAGCTCTTCGTAGTCCCTTTCGACCTCGGAGAATGTATCCTTCAATGAGCGAACCGCTCCGGATGCGACCCGTTCAACCGGAGGCCTGACACCCTCTACGGACGCAGAGCCGGATTCTGCTGCGAAAAGAGATCGGATCGATTGTGTGCGTTTACTCATCTTATCCTCTCGGGGCCATCAAACCAGAACGCCGTCATCTGTAGTCAGCTGACAACAGCTTAAGCCATTGAAAAATAATGACTCAAACTAAGTTCACCGCTGCCATACCTGGTTCAGAAGCCCAACGACTTCTTCGTTTACTGCGTTGATTGACTCCATAGCTCGATCATAAGTGGACCGGCCAACTGCACCTCTGGTCAACTCATAGAGCGACTGCTTTGTAAGCCCAGCATTGGCAATGGCAGTCGACTTCCATGCGGTCGCAGACATCACGTCGGCACCAAATACGTCTCGCATAAGTCCAACAATTTCTTGCTCCGGAACATCGCGAGGATCATGACGCGTGACCAGGAAACGAAGGAAGTCGTAATCTAGGCGACCGCCGGCTTCCTCGATCACGGAGACCAGGTCGGAGGTCATCAACAAGAACTGACTCATGGAAGCGACATCGACCATCTGGGGATGCACGGTGACGATCATGCCAGTGGCGGCATTCAAGGCCCCCATGGTAAGGAAACCCAATTGTGGTGGGCAATCGACGACAACAACGTCAAATTCGTCCTCCACCTGAGCGATCGCCCCTGCCACGCGACGGAAGAAGAGATCCTCCGCTTTACCCCTATTTTGCAGCATGAATCTTGGAGTCTGATGCTCGAATTCCATGAGCTCCAGGTTCCCGGGCACAATGCTGATCCCTGTGAAATAGGTCGGTCGGACCACGTCTTTCATCAGTACTCGTTCTTCATCGTACCGGATGGCGCCGTACAATGTGGTGTTCTCGGCGACGTCGAACTCCGGCTGATAACCAAACATCGCTGAGAGGGAGGCCTGCGGATCCAAGTCGATCGCAAGAACCCGGTAGCCTTGCAGAGCGAGCCCCTGCGCGAGGTAGACAGAAGTGGTCGTTTTGGCCGACCCTCCCTTGAAGTTTGCGACCGTGATCACCTGCAACTTTTCACCGCTGCGCCGCTGCGGGAAGAATCTTGCAGCTTCCTTCGGCCTGACGGTCGCTAGATATCGCCTGAGTTCATTGATCTGTTCCAGAGTGTAAGATCGGCGCCCGCTGTTACCCAAATCCGGTGTTGGCCCCAATCCGTCAATCGAGAGCTGTCGAAGATAGCCGTCAGACACGCCAACAATCTCTGCGACTTCCCCGGAGGTAAATGATCGCAGGGACTTCTGTGCCGTTGGTGGGAATGCACGCTCTCCTACGGCTCGGAGCCTCGCTGAAAGCGCTTCAGCGCGCTGAGTAATGTTGGCTGAAGTTGATGGTTTTCCGATGTTGCGATGGATCACGTTCACTTTTGCCTCTATCCTCAGACGGTTTTTTAGCGTCAGACGCGCTATTTCCGTCTCAAGGATAAGTCACGATTCCCGTTGGTCTGCAAGAGAAATAGGGTTAACAAAACCTTAACAGCTCAGGAAGGAGCTCACACGTCTATCGTTAGGGTCGGCCATTACGCATTGCGACCAATGGCTTAGCGGATTTTGCGACTTCGCGGTCAAAGCGTCTTACTAACACTTTTGTTAGTCACTGAGGCATCCCGCCGAACCCGAAACGTTAGACTCGCACCTGACTGAGCTAGAATCAGCAGCTGACACTTTTGGCAGTAGATCGAAGCTGGATGCCCCGGCAAAGCTCCTCGCACCACCAACGCAGGGGAGATTTGCCCGATGCGCATCATCGCCATCAAGAACCCGAAAAGCGAGGTTGAGCACCGTCTTGTCCACGAAATGCACCGGCTCCGCGCCCGCATTTTTTGCGGTCACCTGGCATGGACCGTTCGTTACGCGTCCGGCCTCGAGATGGACGGCTTCGACAAGCTAAGTCCAACATACATCCTTTGCATTGACCGTTCCGATACTGTGATCGGATGCGCTCGGCTCTTGCCGGCGACCGGCGGCACGATGCTTGAGAAGGTATTTCCTCAACTCCTGGAGACCGGGCAGCTCCCTACGCACAATCGGATGATCGAAAGTTCTCGATTTTGCGTGGATACAAACGCTGCTGCCGAGCGGGAGCGGGCGGGGCTCCATTCGGCGACACTTGCCATGTTCGCCGGTATCGTCGAGTGGAGCATCCTGAATGGTTATCGGGAGATCGTGACAGCCACGGACGTCAGACTAGAGCGCATCCTTCGCCGGGCCGGTTGGCCCCTCCGCCGACTCGGCCCGCCTGCCCAGATCAACGAAACGAAGAGCGTCGCGGGCCTGCTCCCCGCAGACTGGGTGAGCTTCGATTGCCTTCGCCCCAGCGCCTATTCGTCAAGTTTCCCACTTCATCAAAAGGAAGCGGCCTGATCATGCTCAGCACCCAAAACCGCTCACTCCCCCGTCTCGTCAGCAAGCTGCAGAACGCTTTGGGAGATCATCTGTGCGTCGCGCTCGAAGACCCGAGCGTGGTCGAGATCATGCTCAACCCAGACGGTCGTCTGTTCATCGAAAGGCTCGGTCACGGCATGGCTGCAGCTGGCGAGATGACTCGGTCTGCGGCGGAAACCGTCATCGGAAGCGTCGCCCACGTTCTGAACTCGGAGGTCGACGATGACAGGCCGATCGTGTCGGGAGAACTACCGATCGGCGGGCATCGCTTCGAAGGCTTACTGCCGCCGGTGGTCTCGGGTCCGTCGTTCACGATCCGCCGTCGCGCGTCTCGCCTTATCCCTCTGGATGACTACGTATCGAACAAGGTGATGACGGCAAAGCACGCTGAGGTCATTCGCAGCGCAATTGCCTCGAAGCTCAACATTCTCGTTGCCGGTGGCACGGGCTCTGGCAAGACCACCCTTACTAACGCGATCCTTGCGGAGATCGTAGCGAGCTCTCCCGACGATCGCCTGGTCATTCTGGAAGACACCGCCGAAAT
This sequence comes from Rhizobium sp. CSW-27, assembly GCF_018760785.1. GTDB lineage: Bacteria > Pseudomonadota > Alphaproteobacteria > Rhizobiales > Rhizobiaceae > Neorhizobium. The sequence continues at coordinate 33,207 of NZ_JAHHZO010000015.1, read as the reverse complement.
CCAATGCGCTGCAGACAATGCAGTCAGCCTGCACACCAGCGACGCGGTCGACATGTCGCGTCTCCTGAAAAGCACGATGCGGCTTCGGCCGGATCGGATCATCGTCGGAGAGGTCCGAGACGGTGCAGCGCTCACGATGCTCAAGGCCTGGAACACGGGACACCCCGGAGGCGTGGCAACCATCCATTCGAACAGCGCACGATCCGCGCTTCAGCGGCTCGAGCAACTGACCGCTGAAGCCAGCCATCAGCCGATGCAGGCCGTCATCGGTGACGCTGTCGACCTGATCATCTCGATCGAGCGAACCGCAAAGGGCAGGCGCATCAGCGAAATCCTTCACGTCACCCGCTTTGCGGGCGGCCAGTACCAGACGGAACCCTATGCAGAGGAGAGCCGAGATGCAGCATAACAGATCCTTCCTGACACTTGCCGTGTTGGCTTTTGTTGCAATCGCTGCTGCGTCGCCCGCCTTCGCCAGTTCCGGTGGAAGTCTTCCGTGGGAAGGTCCGCTCGAGCAGATCCAGGAATCCATCACGGGCCCTGTCGCGGGCTACATCGCACTGGCAGCCGTCGCGATAGCCGGGGGGATGCTCATCTTCGGTGGCGAGCTCAACGATTTCGCCCGCAGGCTTATGTACGTCGTGCTGGTCGCCGGCATTCTGCTCGGTGCGACGACGATCGTCGGCTTGTTCGGCGCAACCGGGGCCTCGATCGACCTGCCATCGGAGCAGGTCGCGCTGTTCCATTCGCGTCGGGCAGGGGAGGAGGCATCGTGAGCCTCCACCGCAATCGCATTCATCGCGCATTGTCACGGCCGAACCTCCTGATGGGTGCCGACCGTGAGCTGGTGCTGATCACCGGGCTTGCGGCCGTGATCCTGATCTTCGTGGTGCTGACGGTCTACTCGGCGCTCTTCGGCGTGGCCGTCTGGATCGTCATCGTCGGTTTACTCCGCATGATGGCCAAATCCGATCCGCTGATGCGGAAGGTCTATGCCCGTCACATTTCATATAAACCCCACTACCGGCCAACGGCCGCGCCGTGGCGCAAATACTAGAGGAGTCCCGATGGCAGCCCTCAAACGTTTCCGCGCGACCGGTCCCTCGTTCGCAGATCTCGTTCCCTACGCCGGCCTGGTCGATAACGGTGTTCTGCTCCTGAAGGACGGGAGCTTGATGGCAGGTTGGTATTTCGCGGGTCCGGACTCCGAAAGCGCGACCGACCTCGAACGCAATGAGCTGTCCCGACAGATCAATTCCATTCTGTCACGACTGGGGACGGGGTGGATGATCCAGGTCGAAGCCATTCGGGTGCCGACGGTCGACTATCCCGCGCCAGGCCAGTGCCACTTCCCTGATCCTGTCTCCCGCGCGATTGATGCCGAGCGGAGAACGCATTTCGGGCGGGAGCAGGGGCATTTCGAGAGCAAGCACGGAATCATTCTGACCTACCGGCCACTCGAGTCGAAGAAGACGGCGCTCAGCAAATACATCTACTCCGACGAGGAGAGCCGCAGAAAATCCTATGCAGACACGGTCCTGTTCGTGTTCCGCAACGCGATCCGGGAAATCGAACAGTATCTCGCCAATACCCTGTCGATCGCCCGCATGCAGACCCGCGAGGTCCGCGAGAGGGGAGGGGAGCGGGTCGCACGCTATGACGATCTCCTGCAGTTCGTTCGATTTTGCATTACCGGTGAGAGCCATCCGGTTCGCTTGCCGGAGGTTCCGATGTATCTCGACTGGCTGGCGACGGCAGAGTTGGAGCATGGTCTGACGCCAAAGGTCGAGAACCGGTTCCTCGCGGTGGTCGCCATCGATGGCCTACCGGCCGAGAGCTGGCCCGGCATTCTCAACAATCTCGACCTGATGCCGCTGACTTACCGCTGGTCTTCGCGCTTCATCTTCCTCGATGCGGAAGAGGCGCGCCAGAAGCTCGAACGAACCCGGAAGAAATGGCAGCAGAAGGTTCGCCCCTTCTTCGACCAGCTTTTCCAGACGCAAAGCAGATCAGTCGATCAGGATGCCATGACCATGGTCGCCGAGACCGAAGATGCCATCGCCCAGGCGTCGTCGCAGCTTGTCGCCTATGGCTACTACACCCCTGTCGTGATTCTGTTCGATGGAGACCGCGACGCCCTGCAGGAGAAGGCGGAAGCCATCAGACGGCTGGTCCAGGCGGAGGGCTTCGGAGCGCGTATCGAGACCTTAAACGCAACAGACGCGTTTCTCGGCAGCCTCCCCGGAAACTGGTACGCCAATATCCGTGAGCCTCTGATCAATACGAGCAATCTGGCGGACCTCGTTCCGTTGAACTCGGTATGGTCTGGCAATCCGGTGGCGCCGTGCCCCTTTTATCCGCCTAACTCACCCCCACTGATGCAGGTTGCCTCTGGATCGACGCCGTTTCGCCTGAACCTGCATGTCGACGATGTCGGCCATACCCTGATCTTCGGACCGACTGGTTCGGGCAAGTCGACCCTCCTCGCGCTGATCGCGGCGCAATTCCGGCGCTATGAGTTCGCGCAGATCTTTGCCTTCGACAAAGGTAATTCGCTCCTTCCCCTGACGCTTGCTGCCGGTGGCGATCACTATGAGATCGGCAACGACCAGAGCGGGGAGGGGAGGGCGTTGGCATTTTGCCCGCTATTCGATCTTTCGACAGATGGCGATCGGGCCTGGGCGACTGAATGGATCGAAATGCTCGTCGCCCTGCAGGGCGTCACCATCACGCCCGACCATCGCAATGCAATCTCACGCCAGATAGGGCTGATGGCGACGGCGCCCGGAAAGTCGCTGTCGGACTTCGTCAGCGGCGTGCAGATGCGCGAGATCAAGGATGCACTCCATCACTATACCGTCGATGGCCCTATGGGTCAGCTTCTCGATGCGGAAGAGGACGGCCTGACGCTTCGAGCGTTCCAGTGCTTCGAGATCGAGCAGTTGATGAATATGGGCGAGCGCAATCTCGTGCCCGTTCTCACCTACCTCTTCCATCGAATTGAGAAGCGGCTCGACGGGTCTCCAAGCCTGATCCTGCTGGATGAAGCCTGGCTGATGCTTGGGCATCCGGTGTTTCGCGACAAGATCAGGGAATGGCTGAAGGTTCTCCGCAAGGCCAATTGCGCCGTTGTTCTGGCGACCCAATCGATCTCCGACGCCGAGCGCTCCGGCATCATCGATGTGCTGAAAGAATCGTGCCCGACCAAGATTTGCTTGCCGAATGGCGCTGCGCGCGAGCCAGGAACGCGCGAATTCTATGAGCGGATCGGGTTTAACGAACGCCAGATCGAGATCGTCTCGGGCGCCATCCCCAAGCGCGAATATTACGTCGCCACGCCCGACGGACGGCGGCTCTTCGACATGTCGCTCGGGCCGGTAGCCCTAAGCTTCGTTGGCGCATCCGGAAAAGAAGATCTGAAGCGGATTCGCGCGCTGAAGGCGGAACACGGCCAGGAATGGCCTACCCATTGGCTTGAATCGAGAGGAGTTCACAATGCCACGTCGCACCTCAACGTCCAGTAACTGGATCGTCGCAACGATGACCGCGGCAATCGCGCTGTCGGCGATTGCTCCCGCCTATGCGGGATCTGCAACGGGCGCTGCCACCGAATGGACGCAGCTTGCCAACAACGCTCAGCTCATCGACCTCCTGAAAAGCTCCGGCCTTCAGGTCGATAACCAGCTGACCCAGATCACGCAACTGGCGGAGCAGATTCAGAACCAGCTGAAGATCTACGAGAACATGTTGCAGAACACGGCGCAGCTCCCTGATCACATCTGGGGTCAGGTCGAGAGCGATCTCAACCGACTGCGCAGCATTGTCGATCAGGGGCAAAGCATTTCGTTTTCGATGGGCAATGCAGACGATGTCCTTCAGCAGCGGTTCAAGAGCTATGCCGACCTGAAAACCAACCTGCCCAATGCCGAATCCTTCTCGAACACCTATCAATCCTGGTCGGACACGAACCGGGACACGATCGGCAGCACGTTGAAGGCAGCGAGCCTGACTGCAGATCAGTTCGACACCGAAGAGGGGACGATGAGTTCGCTTCGATCGATGTCTGAGTCAGCCGACGGCCAGATGAAGGCCCTCCAGGTCGGACATCAGATCGCCGCCCAGCAGGTTTCCCAGATGCAGAAGCTGCGCGGCCTGGTTTCCCAGCAGATGACGATGATGGGGACGTGGCTGCAGACCGAGCAAACGGACAAGGACCTCGCGCAGGCCAGGCGAGAGAAATTCTTCAATGCCGACGTTACCACGATCCCGAGTGGCCAGAAGATGGAGCCACGCTGGTGAACCGCACGGTCCTGATCGTCATGGTGCTGGCTATGGTCGCTGCGGCGGCTTCTGGCGCCACTTTCTATTTCGTCCAGGTGAAGACCCCGGCATCACCCGAAATGAGCAAAGAGCAACGCATCACCCGTGAGAAATTCTTCGGCACAGCCAAAGAGCTGCCCCCGATCGAAAAAGGTCAGGAGATGCGGCCGAGATGGTGAAGCGCAATCTTGAACAGACCTTCGTTCTTGCGGGCATAGCCTGCCTGGTCCTCGCCACTCCCGCGCTCGCGCAGCAAGGACAGGTTCTGACAGAACTCGAGAACCAGGTTTCTACTGCCGCCAAGGGATGGGAGACCACCATCATGGACGCGGCAAGGTCACTGTTCTGGATCCTTGCGGGGATCGAGGTCGGCATCGCTGCCGTGTGGCTCGCTATACAGGCCGCATCCCTTGAAAGCTGGTTCGCCGAACTCGTCCGGCGGATCATGTTCATCGGCTTCTTCGCGTTCGTTCTCACCCAGGGGCCAACGCTTGCGCGGGACGTCGTCAACAGTCTCTACCAGATCGGCGCGGGCGGCGGATCGGCCTCACCAGCCGAGGTGTTCGACGCCGGTATCCGGGTGGCATCGCAGATGTCCGAGCAGGCAAGGTTCGGGGTGTTCGAGGACAATGCGCTTGCAATCGCCGCCGTCCTGGCGATGGGCGTCGTCGTCATTTGCTTCTCCTTGGTCGCGGCAATCTTCGTCGCGGTGATGGTTGAGATGTATGTCGGACTTCTGGCCGGCATGATCATGCTCGGGCTTGGCGGCTCGTCCTTCACCAAGGATTTTGCAGTCCGCTACCTTGTCTATGCCTTCGGCGTCGGCATGAAGCTCATGGCACTGGTCATGATCGCGAAAATCGGATCCGAGGTCCTTCTCGGCCTGGCGCAAGCACCAACAGCTGAATCCGATCAGTTCATCACGACACTGGCGATCGCCGGCATATCGGTGGTCGTGTTCATCATCTCCATGTACGTGCCCACGATTATCCAAGGCGTCGTTCAAGGGGCATCGGTCACCGGCGGGATGGAGACCATCCGCCATGGGGGGCAGGGCGCTTCATTTGCACTTGGCGCAACGTCACTCGCGGCCGGCGCTGTCGGGGCCGGTGCCGCTGCAGCTCAGTCGGCACGCGCGGCTGGGTCCTCTGTCGCGGGAGCGGCACTTCGCGGCATGGGTGCCGGGATCGGTTCGGCCGGAAAAGCAGCAGGCTCGGCCGCCAAGGAAAAGGCGATCGGTTCGCCTGGTGCTTATGCCGGCTCGATCATGGGACTTGCCAACGCCAAGCTTGACCAGAGCCGCACGGGACAAAGCGGCCCCAGAACGCCGCCCGAACGCAACGACAAGTAATCATCAGAAAGGCAGAACGCGATGGCAGCAAACCGGCCACCCGACAGTCCTTACCTTGCCGCGCGGCAGGAATGGACAGAACGATATGGATCTTATGTTCAGGCCGCGCGCGCATGGCGGATCGTCGGCATTCTTGGACTATCGATGGCCGTGATCGGCTTCACCTATGCGATGTATCTCAGCACGCAGGTCAAGTTGGTGCCCTACATCGTCGAGGTCGACAAGCTCGGCACCTCGGTAACGGCCGGCTTCCCCCAGCAGATCGAATATGCAGATGCCCGCGTCGTTCGCGCGACACTCGGCAACTTCATCACGAGCCTGAAGTCGATCACGCCGGATGCGGTGGTGCAGAAGCAATATATCGACCGGACCTATGCGCTTCTCAGGACGTCCGATCCCTCGACCCAGAAGGTCAATGCCTGGTTCCGCGGCAACTCGCCGTTCGAGAAGGCGAAGACGTCAACGGTCGCCATCGAGGTCAACAACATCGTGGCGCTCTCCAACCAGACCTACCAGATTGACTGGACCGAGTACGAACGCGACCGAAAAGGCAAGGAAACCGGCACGCGCCGGTTCCGCGGGATCGCGACGGTCGCGCTCACCGCGCCACAGGACGAGGCGATCATTCGCCTCAACCCGATCGGTCTTTATGTCCAGGACTTCGACTGGACCGCACAGCTTTAAGGGCAGGGGAATTCACATGCACAGAACAGGATTGATCGCGGCCGTCGGCTGCATGGCAGGACTCGTCCTCGCGGATTGCGCAGTCGCACAGAGCATGACGTCGAACGAGGTGAAGGGGACCAACATCTCGCGGAAATGGCGGGGGACACCAGGTCTGGTGACGACCGGTCCAGACGGGAAGGTGATCTTTCTGTTCGGCGAGACCCAGCCCTCTGTAGTGTGCTCGCCGCTTCAGGTTTGCGATATCGAGCTGCAGGGCGGCGAGATCGTCCGCGATGTGCTGGTCGGCGACACGGTCCGCTGGAAGGTCGAGCCGGCGACATCGGGGGCGACCGGCGGCCAGGCAATACATCTGATCGTCAAGCCGTCGGAGGCCGACCTCGTCACATCGATGGTCGTCACGACCTCTCGGCGGACTTATCATATCCAGCTCAAATCCCACCCCAGCCAGTACATGGCCCGGATCGGCTTCGAATACCCGGAGGATGTTTCGACCAAATTGGCTGACATCAATGCCCGGCTTGAGACCGGCGGTATTCCGGGAGCCGCTCCGGACAAGCTGAACTTCTCCTATTCGGTCAGTGGCGGCGCCTCATGGAGGCCGAAGCGCGTCTATTCCGACGGCACCAAAACCTACATCCAGTTCCCCCGGTCGATTTCGGGGCAGGACGCTCCGGTGCTGTTCGTCGTCAGCGGCGGCCAGAACCGCATCGTCAATTACCGCATGAAGAACGACATGATGATCGTCGACTACGCCGTCGACAAGGCCGTGCTCGTCTCCGGGGTCGGCTGGCGCCAGCAGAAGATCACGATCCGGCGGGGAGGCTGACCGATGAACAAGACCATCGCCGCCATCATCATTACCGCCGTTCTTTCCGGTTGCCAGACTGCGGATGAAACGCTGGCCACAGGTTCCACTCCGATTTCTGTCACAGGGGCCACCGCAAGCGCAATCGCCGGCGACATAGCAAGCCGGCTTGCTGAACAGGTTGGACCTGCCGGCACCACGACGCTCAAAATGGAAAAAGACACCTCCGAATACGCCGCCGCTCTTGAGGCCGCGCTAAAGGGATGGGGGTACACGGTCGTAACCGATGAGAAAGTCAGTAAGGATCAGAAGCCTGTCGAGTTCGCGTGGTCAATCGACAGTTTCGACGGTCAAGTACTGGCGCAAGTCAGCACACCAGCCCTTGCGCTTGGTCGGGCCTATACGGCGAAGTCATCAGGCGCGACACCCGCCAGTCCGCTTTCGGTCATGCAGCGAAACTGAGGGAAGGCGAGACCATGGTTCAATCGCTCCAGCTCGGCACGGCGGGTAATGCTGACGATCAACAAAGCATGCGGCGCCTCAATCGCCTGCCGATCATCGTCGCGATCGTCATCATCGTTCTGTTCTTCGGCGTCGTGATCGTCGGCCTGTCGTGGCGCGGTCTCACCTTCAACCGTGGAAATGAACTCGACACCACCTCTTCGTCACCGGCGACTACATTTGGCGATCAACTGAAACGAGGCGTGACGGACGGGATCATAGGCGAACCGGAGCAACGAGAAGTGTTTCAGCCGACGCCCGTCGTTGTCGAACGCGAGCCGGTGAGAGAGGCCGTCGTGGAGCGGCAGAATGAGGTCCGGACGGAACGGCGCTCACAACTCGAGCCGGAAGCCGAGTGGAAGGCGCGGCTGAAGCGCGAACAGGACGAGCAAATCCTCCGCGAAGCGCAGCGTCAGAGGATGGCAAGCCTCCAGGCACGGGCAACAGCGCTCGATTCTCCGCTCAAGGTCGATGTTTCCGAGGTCCAGAAGAGCGCTTCCGAAACCAGGGCCGGCGCCCACCAATCGCTCAATGCCACGACGAACAGTGCGTCTGATCTCTACAGCGCCGCGATGAAGTCCGGTTTGCTCGGACAGAACGTCGATCAAAACGGTCAGACATCGAAGGAGGATTTTTTCAATCAGGACATCAAGGATCTCGGCTATCTCCCAAACCAGATGGTCCCGCAGTTCTCGCCCTATGAGTTGAAGCGCGGGTCTGTCATCCCTGCGACCATGATCACGGGCTTGAACTCTGACCTTCCAGGCAGAATCTCAGCGCAGGTCAGTCAGAACGTTTACGACAGCGCCACTGGTTACCGGCTGCTCATTCCCCAAGGGGCGAAGCTATTTGGTCGCTATGATTCCAAGGTGACGTTCGGACAGAAGCGCGTGCTTGTCGTTTGGACCGACCTTATCTTCCCCAACGGCTCGACACTTCAGATCGGCGGCATGGCCGGAACGGATGCCGAGGGGTATGGCGGCTTCAAGGACAAGGTTGATCGCCATCTCTGGCGAACATTCGGTTCTGCGGCACTTGTCGCTATCATCGGCACTGGGATCGATATGTCGATGCCGGAGAGTTCGACGCTGGCCACGCAGGATACGGCTTCAGATGCAGCGCGGCGGAATTTTGCCGAATCGTTCGGCCGTGTGGCGGAGCAAACGATCTCAAAAAATCTGAATGTTCAGCCGACCATCAGGATCCGGCCGGGCTACAAGTTCAACGTGCTCGTCGATCAAGACATAATTTTTCCGAGTTCATATCGGCAATAGAACAGACCGCGGCGCAATTCGGTCGTCGTTTATGTAATTGAATCGCGGCGACATAATACAATCTTGCGTGGATAAATTCTTTCTCTTAATAGTCCACTTTAGGCGAGCGCAATCATGTGCTTCACCTCCGTTTCGGAGCGACCGAGCCCTCGACAAAGGGCACTGCCAGTTATGACTGCAACCTCGTTGCGTTCATACCCTCATTCAAAGGAGGCCATGAATTGAACCAATGGTTTGAGCGTTTGACCGAACAGGTCGCCTTGGCGCATGACGAAGCCGCGGTGAAGGCGACCCTGGAGAAGTTAAGCCGGGAAGCGGGTTTTGGCGCGTATGCCTACCTCAATCTGCAGGCGGAGACGCAAACGGCGATCTCAAACTATGACGTGGAATGGCAGCAGCGATATTTCGAGAAATCCTACGCTTTGATCGATCCTGTCGTGCGAAACGCGCGTGATCAGCTGGAAGCCTTCGCGTGGTCCAACGAAGCGTCGCTCAGAATGAGCAAGGAGCGCCGGAATTTCTACGGCGAGGCCCGTGAGTTCGGAATACGCTCCGGTATCACAATCCCGATCAAGACTGGATTTGGGCGGATGGCAATGCTTACGCTTGCTTCGGAAGAGGCCGATTTCGCGATCGGGCAGGCGCTGAGCCCTGTGCTCGCGGCTTCCGCGGTGGCGCAATTACACTCAAGGCTCGAAGGTCTTGGCGCCAAGCCGACCCATCACACTCCAATCCGCATGAAATCTGATGAACTGACCTGCCTGCGCTGGTCTGCGGAAGGCAAGTCCATGAAGGCCATCGCCATCATTGAGAACACGACATACGCCAATGTGGCATTCTTCCTCCGCAACGCCAAATCGGCGCTGGGCGCGACAAGCTTGCCCCAGGCGACCGCAATGGCCAAGGAATTCGGCCTGATCTAGGTCAGTGCCCCTTAGATTTCGGCATGTCGGGGATATAGCCCAAAATGTCGAGAAGCGTTGACACGACCGTCTGTTGCGCGTGGACGGCGATCATGGCAGCGATGTAGTCTTGGCTAGCCTCCCGAGCTGATTTCGGCTCAGACGCACCGTCGAGCTTTGCCTCAAGCATCACCGCGTTGTCGCGCAGGCGACGGTGCTTTTCGATCTCGCGCACGACGTGGCGCTCGATCTCTTCGGGCGGCTGATCACTCATCAATCCGATAAGTGGGCGCAATATGAGTTTGGTATCAGACACAGGCCCGTCTGCACTTGCTTTGAACATTATCGGTCCAATTACCGTCCATATACCACCGATGTAAACCTTCTTCGAACCGAGGTATCCACGGAGGCAAATCGGTTTAAATCTCAATTACATACTATAGTTGATAAACTTAAAGTATGTAAACGTCGATCTTCAGCGCATGGATATGCGCAAGCTGGTCGGCCGGAATTTTGCCCGCCTCCGTCGGGAAAAAGGCCTGACACAGGAGGATGTGGAAGCACGCTCCGGCTTCAGCCAACAGTATCTAAGCGGACTCGAAAGAGGGAAGCGAAACCCCTCCGTCGTCACCCTATACGAGATCGCCCAGGCCCTCGGCGTCAGCCATGTAGAGCTGGTCACGCCAGAGCAGTCAGACTGAGTAGTCGAAACTCTCTACCGGTCAGTATGACTGGAATTCTCTCTGAACCTACCGAGGACCGACGTCCCACTTCACAACGCGCAGCGAAATCGCTATATATTCTCCACAAGGAGAATGATTATGGTTCAGATGTCGCGTGCCTATACGCCTGCGGAAGCGGCCGCCGTCAGCGAAATCGCCGTGAAATCGGTGCACAACGCTATCGACAAACGGATCATCGCGCGTCGGCTTTCGGAAGACGAAGGGCGGGCACTGTCCGACGACGACCTGCTGCGCCTCAAGCTCTGGTATGGAGTCGGCTCGATCCTGTCCGCCGAGCGCCGCCAGCGGCTCTTCGACACAATTGACCAAAATCCGGACGCCGATACCATACGAGCGGACGATTACCTGATCGTCGATGTTGCGCGCGCCCGAGAGCAGCTTGCTGCGCGAGCGGAGGCGCTTCGGGAAGCGGAGCGGGTAATCGGATCTGTGAAGGGTGTCCTTGGCGGCGAGCCGGTCTTTAACAAGACCCGCATTCCAGTCAGAGCGATTGCCGCCATGAAGGCCCAGGGCGCGACCACCGAGGAGATTGTCGAAGGATATCCTTCGCTCACCATGCGTATGGTCGAACTCGCGGAGATCTGGACGGCTGCTCACCCGGCTCGGGGTCGGCCTCGCAAGCTTTCCGACCTTGGCGCGACCGTGAAGTCGTCAAAGCGGCTCTCCCTTTCGAAGGCTGCCGACAGGCCGGCCGGTAGCTGATACCGTGAAGTTCCTGATTGATGAATGCCTGCACACCTCGCTCGTGGCCGTTGCCAACGATAACGGCCACGACGGCTTCCACGTAAACTGGCTTGGCCTGAGCGGCGAAAAGGATTGGGATCTGATGCCACGCATCGTCGCGGAGGATTACACCTTCGTCACGAACAATGCGCGTGATTTTCGAAAGCTCTACGGCATGGAAGACGTCCATGCCGGTCTGATCATCATTGTGCCTCAGGTCGTTCCAGCGCTACAGCGAGACCTGTTCGAACTCATTTTGCAGGAGATCGCCGGCGGCGACGAACTCCTCAATGAAGTGATCGAGATCAGCATCGAGGATGACGAAGCGGTACTCACGCGCTACTCGCTCCCGACGACGTGAAGTAAACGCTGACAGGCTCCAGGCCAGCCTTGGGACCAAGCTCTATTTTGGGCCGCCGATCCTCGTCAGATCGATCCGGATGCTGGCATCGTCAGGCTCCGATCGCTCTTCTTTCACCTGCGGCGTGGCGTCGGCGTCCGGATTCTCTCCAGCATCGTCGACCTCCACCACTGATTTTTGAACGACAGCGCCACCGGGGTCCTCCGCCTGGAACACGCTCTCGCCCTCGAACTTCCCAGTCTGCCACGCATGCACAGCATCGTCGAAGAGCTGCGGGAAGACCTCTTCACTCGTCGGGTTGCCATACCATTTGGCGACGATGCGGAGGATCTTGGCAAACATCGTCGTGCCCATCCGCAGATTGGCGCAGGGCTCGACCAGATTGACCTTCAGTTCGGAAACATCCTTCAGGCCAATGCCCGCCGGGATCTGGGTGAGGCCGACCCGCACGACAGAACCACCGATGTTCTCGCGAACGATCTCGATCGCTTCCTCGGGCGTTTTCGGCTTGGGAACGAGGATCAGGCGGCCGCCGGACCTCACTGTGATGGCCAGCGGATCCTCCGACCCAACGGCCTGCACGAACTGTTCGACGATTGCCGGCTTCAGCGATGGGTCGGCACATTCCTTGATCAACGCAGCATCCAGCATGCGAGCTCCTAAAGCTTAAGTGTTGAACGAGATGACGAGAGGCAGGCCGAACAGGCGAGCCCAGGCCTCACTGCCCGCCCGCTGGATTTCGATGATAGATGTCCCTGCGGTCCACCAGCCGTTCCCGACTGCGACGATGGCGTCGGGTCGGTTGAACGCCGATTGCAGGACCGGCCAGACAAGAAGCTGCTCGTAGCAGATCAGCGGCGCCACGGTCTGGTCGCCAACATCCACGACAGCATCGGCGAAGATATGTGCCCGGGCGCCGCCTTGTTCGCCAACCCAGGCTCGCCATGGCTGCCACATCGATCCGGGCACAGGCATCCTCTCCCGATAGAGAATGTCGCTCCCATCAGCCGACACTTTCACAAGCACATTGTCATAGCCTTGGCTGTCGATGACGACCGCTCCCGCGATGACAGTGATGCCCTTATCCGTGAGAGATCGCTGCCAGAAGCGGCCAACCGTCGGCGTCCAGAAGCCGAGAGTGCTTTCCGGCAGCACGACCGTTGTGCCTGGCGGCTGAAGGCGCACGAGGTCGATCAGCTCCTGTTGCCGCTTGAGGCCAGCTTCGCGACCAAGAGATGCGCCCATTTCGAGGTCGACACCTATCCACGACGCAGGTAGAACCGGCGGTGTCCACTCAGCGGCGGACCAGAGCCAGAGGCCCGTCATGGCCAAGGCTGCAGCCGGCCGATATTGCGTCGTCATGACGATCAGGCCGGCTGCCATCGCACCCAGACCCAACCATCCCCAGCCCGGAAACAGAACGCCTGCGGCGGTGATCGGATGCGCCCATCCAAGAATGCCGAAGGGTGGGATCGCCATTGCGACGCAAGCAGCCAGATAGCGGAGTGGTTTTTGCCATCCCTTGCGATCCGTCCAGAGCAGGGAATGCACTCCTACGAAAGCGGAGGAAGCGACCAGCCATAGCAGAAGACCGGGCCAGATATCCGATGAATAGAAGTTCGATACACCCTGCGGCAATCCCCGCGATGCGGCGAGGAAGTAGGCCGCGGAGGCTGCCATTGCCTGCAGGCGCGTCCGCGCCAGAGACCAGAGCATGGGGAAGCTCGCTGCGAGCGGAAGTAGAAGGACATGACCGCTCCAACCGATCCATCCAGCGCTCGTCGATAGTACGACGAGGACAACCGTCCGGAAGAGGTTATGGCGCATAGGTCCAGACCTCCTGCGCCAGTCCGAGTATGCCATCCATCGGCAGAGGACCAAAATATCGGCTATCGAACGATCCCGGAAACTCAGAATGCAGAAAGACCATCCCTGGCGGGACGACACCCCCATCGTATTGCACCATCTCACGTCCCTGGCCGTCCACGGGTGCAACGCGCGAGTGTGGCAACGAGTGACCATCGACGCGGACATCATCATCGATCTCGATCATCTGTCCGGATGTCGCCACAACGGTCTTGATGAGTGGCGCGACCCAGCCTCTGCAGAGGCCGAAGCGCAGATATCCACGCGCGCGGGCTTTATGCATTTTGTCGGTGTCGGGTGGGCAAATGAAGACGCGATCGCCAGCCAGGATCGCGCGATCGGGCTTGACGATCCGCCACAAGCCCAGCGGCTCGCTTGGTGTGAGATTGACCCTGAAGCCCTGACCTCCGATCAGCACAATGAAACCGAGAGTGAACAGACTGACGCTGGAGATCCGATAGAACCAGACAAGCCGTTTCATGCGCCGTAGCACTCTGTGTCGATGACGCATCTTCACTTGAGGGCCAGCCCCTGGGACTTCGTCTGCCGCAGCGTCTCAGCCTGCTTGAGTGCCGTCACGCTGCGCTCGTGGGCCGACAACTGCTGAACGGTCCGCATCGTGTTCCAGGCCTGTTGCACCTCGCTCTTCTGGGCAGCATTCATGCCTGAAGTCACGCGCTGGAATGCCTCGCCATCTGTGTCCTTCGCCGCAAGCGGAAGCAGGGTCCTTTCTCCAAAACGTTCCGTGACCGCCTTGGCAAAACCCTCCAGTTCAGCCTTCACCATCTTGTCGGCGAGCGCATATTCGAGACCCGAGGGCAGATCATTCCTGTCGATCGCGTCACGTACCCGTTCGAGCACGCTCTTCGCATTGGCAGAGAGGGCAGGGATCTCCAGGGCGACCTGTCTACGGACAGCGAGCTCCTGTGCGTGGTTGCGACGTTCGGCCTCGCCACGCTGGCGCAGGTAATCACCGATGCTGTCGGCCAGCGGCGCGGCATTCTTCAGCGCTCGATCTCTGTCCAGTTTGTCGGCGCGGCTGGCGAGCAGACCGGTTTTGCCCTTGAGAGCGCCGAAGGTTTCAGGCTCTGCAGTGATCCGTGAAAGCGTCTTCGCCGCAGTTGCCGGATCGCTCAACATCGCGTCGACATCCACCGCCTTGAACGCTGCTTCGGGCTGCGCGTAAACGTGATGGAAGCGCATGGACACTTCCTCCCACTGCTTCTTCAAGGCAGGGTCGGCGGCGATCCTGTCTTCGACGGCCTGGTCGATTGTTTTGGGGAAGGTCGTGATGCCTGATACCATCGGCTTTTCCTCCTTGGCTGTGTTCGGGATCGAGATATTGCCGCTGCCACGGGTCAGGCCGAACCTTGCGCCGAGGGCTGAGAGTTTTGCCGCAAGATCGATAAGCCGCTGCTTCTGGCGTACGGTCCAGGCGAGCCGATCCCTCGAGATTGTGCGGGCGACATTCATCAGATGCAGGCCACGCGCCTCTGCAAAGCGCAGCGCGGCGCGATAGGACAATGCGCTCTCATAGTCGAGGGTCGTTTCCTTCGATCCATCGCTGGCAAGCCGCTCCTTGAGCCGCTCTGTCGCTAGTTCCGCAACGTGGATGACTTTCCAGGTATTCCGCTCGGCCGTCGTGCCATCCGGCAATGTGACCGTCTCAGATCCATCGTGCTTGAGACCGATGCGAACACCGATATTAGGCCGAGCCTCCTCGATGGCCCGCTTGAGGTCGACACCCCAGATCGTGCGTTGCTGTCCGTCACTATCTTCGAGCGTTACGTAATAGCTGTCGCGGTTTCCGGGCTTGTGTTCATAGGGCGCGACACCATGCTCGACGAGCATTCCGCCGCGGCGGTTGGTGAACTCTTCCATGCTGACATGGAGCTCGGCTGCCTCTCGATGGCGCGTCATCGCGACATAGGTCAGGTGACGGTCGAGCGTGCTGGACGCGAGGACTTTGACACGGTCGACGGTTGCTCCCTGGGACTTGTGGATCGTGGTCGCGTAGCCATGATCGACATTGGCGTAGAACCGCTGTTCGACGATAACCTGCGTGCGGCTCTCCCCGTCGCCGATCTCGGCCACGATGCGACCGGGTGCTGCATCCAAAACCTTGGCCAGCATGCCATTCTTGACGCCGAGGCTGCCCTCGTTCTTCAGGAAGACGATCTGGTCGCCAGCGGCAAAACGACGGGGGCCGTCCTCGGTGTTGAACGCAAAACCTTCGCCGACAATGCCGCGCTCGACGAGCCTGCCACGCGCCAGCTCGTTCAGTTCGCGCACGTCACGACGACGATGTGCAAGGATGAGCGTAGTCTTGTCGGGATCGAAATCCCGGTTCCAGCTCTCGATCAGTCCTCCAATCGCGTCCTTCCTCGTCCAGCCCGTTTGCACCAACCCGGCCTGCTCATAGGCGTTCAGTGCTCTCGCCACGTTTCCACGCGCCAGATCGAGTGAAGCATCCCGCATCCACAGATCTTTCTGGCGGTAGATGGTGTCCAGCTCCGCATAGCCGACGCGATCCGTGATGGCCCGGAATGCGGCGCCGGCCTCGATTGGCTGCAACTGATCGGGATCACCGATCAGGACCAGCTTGGCGCCGGCCTTCGTCACCGCTTCCACGAACAGTGCGAGCTGACGAGAAGAGACCATGCCCGCCTCGTCGATGACGAAGATGGTCTTTTCGTCGAGGTGATCCCGCTCCTTCTTCCAACGCAACTCCCAGGACGAAAGCGTGCGCGAGACGATGCCGGCTTCCTTCTCCAAGCCTTCTGCCGCCTTGCCGGCCAGCGCCCCACCGACGACCCGATAGCCAGCGGCCTCCCATACCTCACGCGCGGCCTTCATCATCGTGGTTTTCCCGGCGCCGGCACGGCCGATGACAGCGGCAATCCCCGCGTCGCCAGCGACATGTTCGATCGCCGTCTTCTGCTCGTCGGACAGACGATCGTGCCGAGCAAACGTGGTATCGAGCACAGCCTTGCGAACACCGTGCGAGGACCGCTGCGAGAGCCAGATCGCACGATTGGCCATCTCCGCTTCCAACCGGATCAGCTCGCGCGTCGTGTACTTTACCGATGTCCGGGCACCACTCGCAAAGTTCACTCGCTCGCGATCAAGCCGCAGCGTCTCCGGGCTCTGCAGGATGCGCGCCATCAAGCTTTGGAAAAGGCCGGCATCATCGATATAGCGATGGAGGATTTTGGCGACATCGCGCTCGTCGAAGACGCTTTTTTCCCGCGTGATCAGATCAAGCACGATCTCTGGATTGCGCTGGATCCGGCGGGCATTTTCAGCACGCCGCCCCTCCTGCAGTTCCAGCCGCTCAAGCGCGGCTTTCTCCTCAACCCCCTCTGCTTTCCTCTCGATCGCCTTCGTGCCGACGCCGAGATGGATGGTCGGCGTAAGCTCGATGCCCTGCTTCTCGAAGGACCGGCCATCGACCCGGATATCGAGGCCCGCAAGCGCGAGATGCCGGTTCAGGCAGTCGAACCAGCCGTCGCGAAACCCATTGAAGTTTTCGAGCCCACCGGCCCAGAGTTCGTAGACGATCTTGCCGCTGTCGTTGCGAAGCGGTTGGCTATCTGGTCCGGTGACCGCTACCTTCTTCGGTCCGAACCCGTCCTCGGTCAGCGGTCGCAACGTCGTCATCAGGTGGATGTGCGGATTGCCCGGTGCGTCGTGAAACACCCAGTCGGCAACCATGCCCTGAGCTGTGATGTGGCGCGCCACAAAGTCCCTGACGAGCTCGATGTTTTGTTCGGCCGACAGCTCTAACGGCAGGGCGATGGTGATGTCCTTTGCGAGCTGCGCATCAGACCGCTTCTCAAACTCTTCGACCTTGTTCCAGAACGCTTCCGACGCACCAGATACAGACCGATCGGCAATCATCGATTGCAGCCATTCAGGCGCATCGGGCGGAATGACGAACTCCTCATGAAGGAGGCCCTGCTTGCGGGTGTAATCGATCGTGCGGGCTTCCCGCTCATAGTCCATCCTGGCGCAATGCCGGTAGGCCGCCGACAGCACGGCGCTGCGGCCTGAGCCGCGGGCGATAATGCTGACGGAGAAATGCGGGACGGCCATTCCAGAAAACGCTCCTGCGATCGAACAAAATCAACGTGTTCGTAAGGATCGGGTGGCCCCGCCAGGGCCCACAAGCAACGCGTCGCATCAGCGACGTATAATTGCGCCCTTCGGATCCGTCCTTCGAACGGACGGGATGATGCTCAAAAGCGTAGGCTCCGCCTACTCGCATTTCTGTTAGTAGATCGGCACGCCGATCTGAACGACTCTGGCTGCGTGAACCACGTCATGCAGCAACAGAGGACAATCCAGAGATGAAGAAGCCCTCCTCCAAGATCCGCGAAGAAATCGCCAAACTCCAGGAACAGCTCAAGCACGCGGAAACGAGAGAGGCCGAGCGCATCGGACGCATCGCGCTGCGGGCAGGGCTTGGAGAGATCGAAATCGAGGAGACGGAGCTTCAGGCGGCGTTCGAGGAATTGGCGAAACGCTTTCGCGGAGGCAAACCCGGTTCGGTCGGAAGGAAAGGGGCCAGCGACAGCAGCACGGGCAGCGGGCAGACCGAGACGGTCGGCTCTGGCTCGACTTCGGGCATCGCTGGTGAGGCTTGAGCGGATGAGCAGGAACGCGACTTCCGATGCCCGGAAGAAGGACACGCGCGACAAGATCGAGCTTGGCGGCCTGATCGTCAAAGCCGGTCTCCGCTACGAGAAGCGGGCGCTTCTGCTCGGCGCACTGATGGATCTGCAGCGTCGGCTGAAGTCCGACGACAATGAGCGAACGCGATTGACAGCGATCGGGGCGGAGGCGTTCGGCAATGAATGCGAATAGGATCGTTCTCGTCATTCTGCCTGCGGCCATGATCGCGGCGACCGTGTTCGCGCTCACCGGCATCGAGACATGGCTTGCCGGGTTCGGAAAGACGGAGGCTGCAAGGCTTGCTCTTGGACGGATAGGGGTCGCGGCGCCATACGTGGCGTCTGCGGCCCTTGGTCTGATTTTCCTGTTCGCGACAGCCGGATCGGCCAGCATCCGTGCCGCGGGGCTTGGTGCTGTAATCGGAAACGCCGCAGTTATCCTGACAGTTTGTGCCCGGGAAGGTGTGCGGCTTGCGGCGTTTTCCTCTCAGGTGCCGGCGGGCAAATCCGCGCTGTCTTATCTGGATCCATCGACCATGATCGGCGCTGCTGCGGCACTAATATCTGGCTGCTTCGCGATGCGCGTGGCGATAATCGGCAACGCCGCCTTCGCCCGGGCTGCGCCCAAACGCATCACTGGCAAACGCGCCCTGCATGGCGAGGCTGATTGGATGACGCTCCCTGAAGCCGACAGACTGTTCCCGGCGACTGGCGGCATCGTGGTGGGCGAGCGGTATCGCGTCGACCGCGACAGTGTCGCTGGTGTTTCGTTCCGTGCCGACACCACCGAGACGTGGGGTGCTGGCGGAAAGTCACCGCTGCTGTGCTTCGATGGCTCGTTCGGCTCTTCCCACGGCATCGTCTTTGCCGGATCGGGTGGCTATAAGACGACCTCCGTCACGATCCCCACGGCGCTGAAGTGGGGAGGTTCGCTCATCGTGCTCGACCCCTCGAACGAGGTCGCGCCCATGGTCTCGAGGCATCGGGAAGAGGCGGGGCGGCGTGCGCGGATCCTCGATCCGAGTAAACCCGCAACCGGCTTCAACGCACTCGACTGGGTCGGCCAGTATGGCGGCACAAAGGAGGAGGACATCGCCTCGGTCGCATCATGGATCATGAGCGACAGCGGTCGCGCGAGCGGTGTCCGTGACGACTTCTTCCGTGCCTCAGGCCTTCAACTCCTGACGGCGATCATCGCCGATGTCTGCCTCTCCGGTCATACGCCGAAGGAGCAGCAGACACTGCGCCAGGTGCGCAGCAATCTGTCAGAGCCTGAGCCGAAACTTCGACAGCGTCTGCAGGATATCTACGACAACTCGGAATCCGACTTCGTGAAGGAAAACGTCGCCGCCTTCGTGAACATGACGCCGGAAACCTTCTCCGGTGTCTATGCCAATGCCATCAAGGAGACACACTGGCTTTCGTACCAAAACTATGCGGCGCTAGTCTCCGGTTCGACATTCCGCACCGAGGACATAGCATCTGGTAAGACGGATGTGTTCATCAACATCGATCTGAAGACGATGGAGACCCATAGCGGATTGGCGCGCGTCGTGATCGGCTCGTTCCTGAACGCGATCTACAATCGCGATGGCGCGATGGATGGGCGAGCGCTCTTCCTGCTCGATGAGGTGGCCCGTCTCGGCTACATGCGCATTCTGGAGACCGCGCGAGACGCCGGCCGCAAATACGGCATCACGCTGGCTATGATCTATCAGTCGATAGGCCAGTTGCGCGAAACCTATGGCGGACGCGATGCGTCGAGCAAATGGTTTGAGAGCGCGAGCTGGATATCCTTCGCAGCGATCAATGATCCGGAGACCGCCGACTACATTTCTCGACGCTGCGGTACGACCACAGTCGAGATCGACCAGGTCAGCCGTAGCTTCCAGTCGCGGGGCTCGTCGAGAACCAGATCGAAGCAGCTCGCGGCCCGTCCGCTCATCCAGCCGCATGAAGTGCTGCGCATGAGAGCTGACGAGCAGATCGTCTTCACGGCAGGCAACCCGCCGCTGAGGTGCGGTCGCGCCATCTGGTTCCGGCGAAACGACATGAAAGCCTGCGTTGAGCAGAGCAGGTTCTCGCGTCGCGAAGCGCCCGCCCATGAGCAATGAAGAGCATCGGAGAAATCAGCATAGCGACGGCCGCCAGGGCGTGATTTCGGGAATTCTCGTCATGCTTCGGTTCGGAGAGCGGGCAGCCGCAGGAGGCTCAGCATAGCGCCGCGTCAGCGGAAGCCGGGACCGACTGCACCCGACCGAGGCATTCCGCTTTTGACAGCCATCTATCGCTCGGGAACTCCATCGGTCAGTCCGTCGAAAACCTCCATCATCGCAGTGGTGATGGCTTGGTCGAGAGCGTTGCCAGCAGCGCGGACGTCATCTACGGAGCCATCGCTAGCAGCACGCGCAAGCTCGTAACCCTGATCTACGCCAATCTGCTTGGCCAACTCGATCGCCCAAAGGCCGAAGTCCTCACGGTTATCGATCTGGACAGCTTCTTCCATCTGCGCCTCCCTTCGTTAGTTCGCTGTCTCCCTCTTACTGACACTTCACCTATCACGAGTGCAGATGTTGGACCCGATGGTGTTGCTCGTCACCAAGGACGGGCATCCGCTTTCGGACCTCGGCTCCTGCGGGCTAGCAAGAATTGTCGCATTTGATATCGGTCGGTTGCCAAGCAGGCTCGCGAGTAGACAGGCAGTTGGTATCGCCGATTGACTACCTATCGAAGATGCCACACCTCCCTCCTCGAGCCAGGCGGCGTTTGCCGAGGCGCAGAAGTCCGGCATGAACAAAGTGAGCCAGCGCTTCGGTACTGCGGACAAAACCGCCTTTTGTAGCGGCATGTGACGCCTTGGCTCGGCGGTTAACGTCGTAACTACAGGCTCTGCTGACAAGCGCCATGTCGTTTACAGCCTTGGCGGTGTGTTGCGTGAGCGACTCCGCCCTACACTTTGAGCGCGGTTCTCGTCATCGAAAGTCAGCCTCAGCCGAACCGCGCCAAACAGGCTCATGCGACCGACCGTGTTGCTGTCGGTTGGCTAAGCAAGGTTAACGTCCTTACCGGAGCCAAATCTCCCTGGGATCGGTGCACGCCCACAATCAACGATGAACCGGCATCCGCTAGATCCGAAAGGAATTCCCAAATTGCGGAATGCAGACTTGGATCGAGCGATGCGAAGGGCTCGTCGAGGAGAACAAGCGCTGGTTTTCGCAACGCAGCTAGCGCGATGTTGAGGCGCTGCCTCTCCCCACCGGACCAGGTCGAGGCGGGCAAGTTCCAGATCTGCGGCGGCAGCGCCAGGCGCTCAAACACCTGCGTCACGTAGGAGGGGAGCGCCACCTCGCAACCAAGCTCCATGCCCGACTTGCCGGGAATCGCTGGCAGAAACTGCGTGCAATAGCCGATGGCGGCTCGACGCACCACGACGAGTTCCGGTACAGAAAGGCCAAGCAGATCGCGCCGCCACTCGTCGATTTCCAGGATCGCCGTGCCCGCCGTCGCCGTACGAGTGCCGTAGATCAGGTCGAGCAGGGTTGATTTTCCCGAGCCGGAGCCACCGACTACCAGTCCCACCTCCCCTGCTGTCAGCGTAAAGCTCACCGGACCGACAATGCGTTCTCCATACCGCTTTTCGAGGTTTTCCACGCGTAGAATTGCCATTTCCACCCTCAAATCATCGCTGAGACGAGATCACGCGCCACCGAATGGCGGGGATCGGCGATCAACCGGTCGGGCGGAGCCTCCTCCACCATTCTTCCGCCATCGAGCACGATCACACGGTGGGCGATCAGGCGGGCAATCCTGAGGTCATGAGTTACGAGCAGCGCCGCTATGCCCGAACGGCGCAGTAGCTCGGAGAGCAGGGCTAGAAGCAATGCCTGAGCAGTTGTATCGAGGCCCGTCGTCGGCTCGTCGAGAAAGAGGATGCGTGGGCGGTGCACCAGCGCGCGGGCAATCTGCAGTCGCTGCTGCATGCCGCCGGAAAAGGTGCCCGGAAGGTCACCGGTCCGCGCCGCATCGAGATCGAGCGCAGCAAACCAGCGCTGCGCAGCCGCTAGCGCCTTGCCGAAATGGCGCTCGCCATTGTCGAATAGCGGCTGGACGATGTTGGCGGCCGCGCTCCGCGCCATGTCGAGCGTGTCACGTGCGTTCTGCGCGACGAAGCCGAAATGCCGGCGACGGAGAGTAACAAGGGCCTGCTCAGGAATGTCGTACAGCGATGTCGGAGCCTCGCCGCCGTAGGCGAGCAGCACCCGACCCTCAGTAGGGCGCAGCCGCCCTGCGGCGATGCGCAGCAGCGTCGACTTGCCCGCGCCGGACTTGCCCACGAGACAGAGGACTTCGCCTGGATAGAGCGCAAGCGCTACGTCCGAGACGAACCGGCCATCGAAGGAGATGCGGTCGAGCGTCAAGATCGGAGAGGGCAGATCAAGCACCGGCATTCTCCTCAGATCGCTGCGAACAGCATTCCGTATCAGAACAAACCCATTCACTCGTTCCGTCGTCGCTGAGAAGGAGGTGGTCGAGATGGCTGGTCGCGCAACCGCAGATGACGCATCGCCGCCCGTCCTCCGGAAGGCCGGGGTCGAAGGGTACATCCTCGAAGGCGACGCTTTCGACCCGCGTATAGGGTGGCAGCGCATAGAGCCGGCGCTCACGCGCCGCGCCGAAAATCTGGATGGCGGGTGAATTGTCGAGGCGGGCATTGTCGCGCCTTGGGATCGGCGAAGGAGACATCAGGTAGCGGCCTTCGACCATGACGGGATAGTCGTAGCCGGGCTGAATGACGCTGCGGCTTCCCGTCCTCTCCTCGAAAAGCCGCGTATAGACCCTGCCGTAATCGGCCTCGGCGTGCATGCGGGCTGCCTCACCCGCGGAATTGACG
Organism: Rhizobium sp. CSW-27; assembly: GCF_018760785.1. Lineage (GTDB taxonomy): Bacteria > Pseudomonadota > Alphaproteobacteria > Rhizobiales > Rhizobiaceae > Neorhizobium. Next base: position 10,110 of record NZ_JAHHZO010000015.1, on the reverse strand, counting down.
AAGGCGCGCAGGGGATCCGGCCGCGGTACCTGGTAGATCACGACCTGCCCTTCAGAAAGGGTTGCCTCCGGCACGCGCTGGCGCACCTGGATCAGCGTCGCCTCGCGGGTCAGCGTCGTGGTGGCGACGAAGGCCGTGCGGGTAAAGAAGGTGCGGATATTTACGGCATTCACCGTCTCGTCGGAGCCGTGATCGGTGATCTTCAGACGGTCGTCCCTGCCGAGGAGGCTCGCCGTAACCACCATGCCGCCGACGCCCCAGCCATAGGCGATCGGCATTTCCGGCGCGATGAAGGGCACCTGGTAGCCGGGAATGGCCAACGCCTTCAGGATCGTACGCCGCACGCATCGTTTGCTGTCCTCGTCGAGGTAGGCGAAGGTCTCAGTCATGCCCGCCCCTCGCCCGCCGGATTGTTTCGAGATCAGCTTGGAAATCGGAGTAATGTGGCAGCTTGAGATGCGAGACATAGCCGCTCGCTTCCACCCCGTCGCCATGCGCAAGCACCAATTCCGCGTCAAGTCCGGATTTAATCGCCTGATCGACGGCGGCCATCGCCACGGCCTTGCGTTCGTTGGCACCGAAGGCGACGCCGAAGCCCGGCGAAAGATCCGATTGCACCCCGTCGAGCACCGGAGCCACCATACGGCAGGCCGTCACCTCGACGTCGCCGATAGAGACCGTGAAACCGATATCCTCCAGCTCGACGAAGACTTCCACCTCGCCCACCGAAAGATCCTCGACATAGGGATGGGACGCACCGGCTGTGCGAAGGCGTGTATAGGCGAGCCCCGTCAAGAACCCCTCCTCACCACGAACCAGATGGCCAAGCGTTTCAGACCCGCCGTAAGGGGGACGCAGCGGCACCCGAGTGATATCGGTGGGCTCTTGTCCGGACGATGCCCCCTGGCCGTTCTTCTCCGCAGGCAAATGATCGTAGTGTGGAAATGGCGCGGGAACCATGGCAGGCTCCGCTGCCCCCAGATCGTCTGGTCCTGCCGCTCTCGAGGGGCTAAGGAGAGCCGCCCCTTCCATTAGCGAGAAATCGAGCAGCCGATGGGTGTAGTCATAGGTCGCGCCGAGGATCTGACCGCCCGGCAGTTCCTTTGCGGTTGCGGATATATGCCGGTCATGGCGCATGGCCAAAAAATCGATGGGCTCACAATGCCCCATGCGCCGCAGTGTAGCGCGATGGGCCCGCAGGAGGAACGTCGCCTCCGCCACATCGCCCTGGGCCTGCTTCAGCGCAAGGGCGGCGAGGTCGCGGTCGTAGAGCGCGCCTTCTGTCATCACCCGGTCCACCGCGCCGCGCATCTGCTCGCGGATCTGCGTGACCGACAGTTCAGGCACGGACGGATCACCCCGCCGGTTACGCGCCAATGCCTTGAGGCTTTCCGCAATGGCGGTCTCGCCGCCCTTAACGGGAACATACATCGGATGCCTCCAACCTTACGCTGCGGGGAAGGCAGACGCAGCGATCGCCTGCCGTCAGGATGACGTCAACGCCGAGCGGATATGCCGCATTGTTACGCGCCCATTGCGCAAGGAACGCCGCCGGCAGGCCGAGCGGCGCGAAGGTACGGCCCCCGGGCCCGACACCCGGCCCCGCCAACCTGAGCGGCAGGCCGCCGGAAAGATCTGCGACCTCCGCTATGATGGTGGCGGAAAGATGCGGATCAGCCGGGGTTCCCGTGGAGAAGACGTCGAGACGGTCCAGCATCTCGCTACGACAGAGCGCGAAGGCGCATGTCTTTTTATCCACCATCGGCCACCGCGCGGCCACCGCGCGATCCCGGACCTCCGCAAAGCTTTCGTCGATCCAGAGGGGCGTGGTGGTGTCGGCAAGCGTTGTAAGAACGACAGCGTGCGCCGCCTGCCGTTCCGCCAGGGTGACGATTGTGCCGGGATAGGAAAAAGCCTCCAGAAGCTGGCGGAATGCACGCTGATCCTCGTGGACACGGTTCACGCCGCTCCGGTCGATCTCGATCTTCACGGTGCTCCTCCCTCCCGCGCCGCTGTGAAGAAATGCGCGGCCGTCGCCTGTGCTGCATCAGCCTTGCTGCGTCGTCGTTCGCCGATGGCCACCTTGGCCGGTTGCAGCAATTCCTGTGCGAGGCAGGCTCTAAGTTGCGGTTCCTGGAGAAGCGCATCGAAGACAGCGGCTATTTCCGCCCGCTCCGGGTCGCGACCAAGCACGACCGCATAGCCGCGCCGGCCGTCGACATCGACGACGCAGCGCGTTATGGTCGCCTCGCCGAGATGGAAGGGCGTTCCAGTTACGGGCGCTTTCGCACGTAACTGGAGGAGACCGATCTCCGGCTCGACGAGCCAGCGTGCCCTTTCGCGCTCTCGACAGCCGTCGAAGGCCGCCCGCAGCAGGTCGATGGGTGCGCGGGCGAGCACGCCCATCCACTCTTTGCGTTCGGCCTCTATGGGAGCGGATTCAGGCACGGCTGACCTTGGCGTCATAGACATCCTCGGGGGCGAGCGGTACGAGACGGTCACCCATTTCCCGCTTCAGCGCGGCAAGACGAACCTCATCTTCGGCAGTGCGATCTTCCTTCCGGGCGAGCGTGATGAATTCGCCGCGCACATGACCCGGCCGAATTGTCACCTCGACTACCGTGCCACGATAGGTGAAGCGGAAATAGTACTTCCCCTTCGGGCTTTCCTCGATGCCCTCCCAGCCGAGCGATCGGTCAACTGTGTAGCGGCCATCCGTCAGGGCGCGGGTGACGAATTCGATGGCGTCGCGTCCACCGGGGCCAGGGAAGGCAGTATCGATACGCACCTCGCGACGCTCCACCGGTCGGCCCTCGTCCAGTAATGGGAAGGCGCGCTGCATTACCTTCAATCCGTGCGCCACGCCGCCCGGGAAGCCGGTACCGTGATACTTCAGAAGTTCGGCAAAGTTGACGGTGAAGGTTTCGCCGTTTTCGAGATATGTGATCGTGTCCAAGGGAGACTCCTGTCGGTTATGGAGAAAGGGGCGCCGCCCCGAAGATCGGGGAAACGATGTCGGTTCGGCCGGGGCCGGCGGCATGGCGGGAAAACGGCACGCCGTAGAGACGGGCGAGCTCCGCGTCCGTCATCATCTCCGAGGCCCGGCCATAGCGGACCTCGTCCCCGGCATGCATCATCAGCGCCCGGTCGGCGAGGAAGAGGCCATGCTGCGGATGGTGGGTCGTGAAGACGATCGTGTGGCCCCGCGCCTGCCGGAGGCGCATGAGGACACCGAGCAGGAGATCCTGGTTGGCAAGGTCGAGCGAGGCAGCCGGCTCGTCCAGCACCAGCACTTTGGCCTCCGTCGCCAGCGCCCGGGCGAGCAGCACGATCTGCCGCTCGCCGCCAGAAAGCTGGCCGAAGGGTCGCTCGGCGAAACGCTCGGCGCCCACGGTCGCAAGTGCCGAGAGCGCCGCCGCCTCGTCCGCCTTGCCCGGCAGGCCGAAAAGCCCGAGCCGCCCGGCGCGTCCCATCGTCACGATGTCGAGGCAGCGGTGCTGCTCGCCCCCACTCTGCGACTGCGGTACGTAGCCGACGACCGCCGGCATGGTGCGCTCGCCCTCGGTGAGCGCCAGCGAACCAAGCAGGGTGCGCAACAGCGTCGTCTTGCCCCGCCCGTTGCAGCCGAGGATCGCAAGAACCTCCCCCTCCGGCAGCTTGAAGCTGACATGGCGGAAGATCCAGCGCTCACCCCTTCGAAGGCCGGCATTTTCGAGCACAATCATCGGGCCAAGCCTCCCCGCGCCTGCCGCGTGCACAGGAGGTAGATGAAGACCGGTGCGCCGATGACCGCCGTCAGGATGCCGAGCGGCAGTTCGGCGCTGGTCACCGTGCGTGCGAGCGTATCGACCGCCACCATGAAGCTGGCCCCGAGCAGCGCCGCCGTGCCGTGGAAACGCCGGTGGCCTTCGCCGACCAGGAGGCGCGCAGCATGGGGAATGACGAGCCCGACCCAGCCGATGACGCCAGAGACCGCGACGCAACCGCCGATGATGACCGAGACGGTCGCGAAGACCAGCCAGCGCGAGGCCCCGACATTGACGCCGAAGGAGCGCGCCTCCTCCTCTCCCATCGATAGCACCGCAATGCGGAACCGCAGCCGATAGAGAAGGGCGATGGCGACGAGGATAACCGGCCCGTGCTCGCCGACCTTCTGCCAGCTCGAAGAGGAGAAGCTGCCCATCAGCCAGAAGACGATGGCGGGAAGCGAGGTCTCCGGGTCGGCGACATATTGCGTGAGCGAGATCATCGCGGAAAACAGCGCATCAATGACGATGCCGGCCAGCACGATGGACAGAATCGAGCGCCCCGCGACATGCGAGATCACCGCCACAAGCACCAGCGCTGTAAACGCCGAGGCGAAGGTAGCCGCAAACAGCACCGCGGCGCTTCCCCCGACGAGCAAGGTAATCGCCCCGCCGAAAGCCGCACCCGAGGAGAGGCCGAGCACGCGCGGCGAGACAAGCGGGTTGCGGAAGAGCGCCTGCAGGGCTGCCCCGCAGAGCGCGAGCCCCGCGCCGACGATCGCCGCCAGCAGGATGCGCGGCAGGCGCACGTTGACTAGGATGCGCTCCTCCATCGTCTCGGGCGAAAGGCCCCCGAGCAGCCCGCGCCGGAGGATGTCCGCGATCTCGCCGAACGGTATGTGAAACCGGCCGACGGAGGCGGAGGCGAACGCCGCCGCCGCAAGGAGCAGGACAAGCGCCAGCCAGTGAAAGGCGGCGCCAGCCGCCTGCCCGGACAAAAGCCGGGCTTGGGCCGGAGCGGACATCATTTGCGCGCGAACTGCGCGTAGTTGGCAGCGGAGGCATTGAGGTCGAGCTTGAGCACGGTGTCGATCTCCTCTTGCGTCGGCGCGTAGTTATAGAGCCGTTCGAAGCCGCTCTTCACTTCGGCGCGCAGATCGAAATGGAAGAGGTCGGGATGAGCGAGATTGGCGAGCCACATCCAGGTGAAGGGGCTCTCGTGGCTGGCGCTGTCCCAGACATAGCCGCCGTTCGGCGTCTTGTAGACGCGGCCGGCCTTCGCCGCGGCGGTCTGCGAAAGGATCGCGTCATCGAGGATCGTCTCGCGGCCGGCATCGGCCTCGTGCGCCGTCAGCATGATGAGGTCGGGATTCCAGGCCGCGATCTGCTCGGCATTAACCTCGGCCTGGACGCCGAGCCCCGCGCCAACGTTTTCGCCGCCCACCAGAGTGATAAAGAAGTTCTGGTAGCTTTTTTCGCCGGTCGCCGTGAACTTGCCCTTGGAGGAGCGCAGATGCAGAATCTTCGGCTTTGCAGCCCCGGGATGGGTGGCGAGCGTCGCCTTGATCTCGTCGATCACTTCGTCGCGCCACTTGAACAGCGCGTCGGCCCTGTCCTGCTTGCCGAGGATGCTGGCAACGAGGCGGATGTTTTCCCGCGCTAGCTCCTCCGTGCCGCCATTACCGCCACCGACCATCAGTGCGACGGGAATGCCAGCATTGCGCAGCGGCGCGACGAGCTCGTCGCCGCGTCCACCCCACTGGATAACGAGATCCGGCTTTAGCGCGGCAATCGCCTCGACATTCGGCATCCATCCGTTACCGCCCTCCGCGACGATGCCGCTCTCGATCGACGAGGCATCAGGGAACATCTTCTTGAGCAAGCCCGTCTCGAAAGCCTTCCGAGAACCCGGGTTCATGCCGACCACGTGCTCCGATGTGCCATCGACGGCGATGACGGTGGCGGCTGCTGGTTGCGGCAGCGTCACGATCCGCTTCGCGGGCCCCGGCAACGTGACCTCCGCGCCCGTCACATCTTTGAAGGTAACAGGGTCGGCAAAAAGCGGTGTGGGGGCGAAGGCGAGAAGGAGAATAGCGGTAGGCAGGCGGAGGTTCAACATCATCGGCTCTCCTGTACATTTATGAGTATCAAAGTCATGTTTTTGCTATAGAGAGAGTGGCGTTACATCAAGTCGAACAAATCGGACAATGCGAGAAGAAATTTCGAACAGGTTGGCCTCCCTCTCCATTCGCGATCTGATGCTCGTCGCGGCCGTAGACCGTTGCGGTGGCTTTCGCTCGGCGGCAGAGGAAATGGGTATCAGCGCCTCAGGCCTGTCGCATCAGGTGCGCAAAGTAGAGGCCGTGCTCGGCGTCACCATTTTCGAACGCGGAAGCCGCAACGTCACGCCGACTGACGCTGGCATCGTCATGCTCGGACGCATCGGCGCTCTTCTTCAGCATATAGAGGAGATAGGACGAGAAGCGGACCGGCGCAGCGGCGCGTTCGGCGGGCGCCTGCGCATCGGCGTGATCTCGACGGTCGGCCCATTCCTTATCCCGCGCGTCGTCTCCTTCTTGCGGGACCGGCACCCGTACCTCGAACTGGCTCTCATGGAAGGAAAGCACGAAGGCCTAAGCCGCCGGCTAAAGGATGGTGAAATTGATCTCGTGATCACCGCCTGCCCAATGGCCGACGAAGCGTTCAACCAACTGGAGCTACTGAAGGAGTCCTTCCACCTTCTCACACGTGCGGACGATCCGATCGTGGCCTTCGAGCAGATTGAGCAGGAACAACTGCTGACGCTCAACCTTCTTCCCCTGAGCGAGGACGATTTTCCTATGGACAAGTCAGGCCGGGCTTCAAAAGGCACCCATGGCTCCGACACCTCAATTTTCCGATCATACGGTCTGAGCATAGAGACCCGTGTACGCCTCGTGTTGGCACACGGCTATGTATGCCTTGTACCTTCCCTTACCTCCGGCGAACTAACCTCAGGAGGTAAGCTGGCGCTGGTGCCGATTAAGCATATGCCGATCGGCAGGAAAATCTTCGCACTTTGGCGCCGCAGTTCACCCTATTCGATAGACTTCGAAACATTGACGATCGAGATTTCTTCCCTGATGCGTCAACGCGAGGACCAGATTCCCGGGGAAACCGGATATGCTTAACTTCATAGGCTTTTGAGTTTGCACAGCTTCACCGCTCTCTCGCGTCATCGCTCGCCTCCTCGTTGATCGAGAAATGCCGCGAGATCCTCTCAAGGGGAATCCTCAGTATCACCACGGCATCACGCGAGCCGCCGATTGTGAGGCTACCGCGATCATAGCGACGTCTATCCAGTTCGCCCGCGAACCCCATTTGTTTCCTTCAGAGGCGTTCTCAAACGGTCACTTTCACACGCTTTCCGTCCGCTAATGGCGCAAAGCGGCGAAGCCTGCACCTTGCGGGAGGATCGTGACCCGAATGGGCGAAGACCGCCTGCGGGCTTCGTTCGCTCCCGCGAATAGAGCCGTACGCCGAAGGCGGACCGCCCGAACCCAATAGTATCTCACCATCACAAAAATGAATCGGTCACACCCGAGCGATTCAAAACTCTCGTTGGACGGCAGTTTCGGGAAGCATCATCATGCCGGCATGATCACCCAGCCCTACCATCTCTATATCGAAAGATCGGACGCCACGAAAAACATGGCCCGCTTCTATGCGATGTCCATCCAGCCCAATCTGTTTGGAGAGGCTTGCCTGACACGGTCTTGGGGACGTATCGGAACCACCGGCCAGATAATGAGCCACCATTTCGAAACGGAGCAAGAGGCTGTGGTCCTCTTTCTCGATCTCCTCCGACAGAAGAAGCGGCGCGGTTACGCAGCGGTCATTCGACATTTGCGCATCGACAGCTGATAGCGACGCCCAATTCAAGGACTACGCATGAACAGTAGATCAGAAGATGTCGCTCGTCGGCAGGTGTGGCGCTTCATCAGAATGATCCAGGTGGCGATCTTCGTCATTGCTCCAGCTGCCCAAGCCTTGATCGGCAACAAAGCTACGCGAGCGATGCCGGATCTAAAGTGAGCCTGCCATTTGAAATGTGTGCCACCGGCTCGCGTAAGGCATGCGTCGTTGACGGGGACACGATCTGGCTTCGTGGCCAGAAGATCCGTATCGCCGATATCGACACACCGGAGGTGAGTGAACCGAAGTGCTCGTCGGAACTCGCCCTCGGCAACCGCGCCACGGCCAGAATGCTCGAGCTGATCAACGAGGGTCCGTTTGAACTCAAAGCTTGGCCTGGCCGCGATGCCGACCGATATGGTCGCAAGCTTCGTGTGCTGATCCGCGACGGTAGAAGCCTGGGCGATATTCTGGTCTCGGAAGGTCTCGCCTGGACCTGGAGCGGCCGACGAGAGCCATGGTGCTGAGGCTTGGAGATCGGCCCGGCGAACCGGGCCATATGGCGGTTAGGTCCGCCGGTTCCAGTCGGTCTCGAAGTTGACCTCGACTTCGACGAGGAACGGGATTTTGATCGCGATCTTCATGCCGAGCTTGCCCTTGCGGAAGAAGTGACAGATCACCTTGGCGAGGTTGCGAAGGCGGCGGCCGGTGACTTTGAGGAACTTGGCGAGCTGTTGCATTTGGTTTCTCCTGCTGATTGCATTTCGTCGCGGGGATGAAATGCGAATCGGGAAGGAGTGCTGCACCGGTGACGGCCGGAGCGTGAGCGGAGGACCTGATGACGGCTGAATTTTGTGCCGCGAGGAGCCGCAGGCGGGGAAAATTCTGCCGGCATCAGGTTGCGGCGGGACGCACGATCCGCATCATTCCCAATGTCGATGAAATGGGATCGACAGGAGAATCGCGGCAGCTCGACTTCGAAGACGACGGACGATGGAAACCGCCTCAAAAAGGCGGTTCGCTTTCAGCAAGGCCGTCCAGGTCGGCAGCCGCGACGATCAGCTCCGCCTGGGCGATGTCGAGTTCGGCCGCGATCTGGCGGCGCTCGACGCCATCGACAGCGTTGCGCAACTCGGCCCGCAGTTCTTCGATCTGGATTTCGAGTTCGTAGGTCATCTTCGTCTCCCTGACGTCTGTGAACGATGACCGGTGGGTCCGAGAGGTGATGGCGGGGTCAGGGATCGCGCACGACCGGCAGAGCCGGGGAGTGGGGGAGCCGATTTGCGGAAGCTGCCCTTGAGGGCAGGCAGAGCAAATTGGGGGAACCGCTCATCCTTGAGGCCGGCATTGCCGCTTGGCACAATCCTGCATTCTGAGCAGCTTCCCCCGCTTACCGTATGCCACCAAAAAAGCCGGGCCTGGCTCGATGCCAGATCCGGCTTTGATCTCTCGACAGGAGAGAAGGCCCCGCCGGTGGCGGAGCCTCGTGATCCTGATCAGTCGCGGTTTGGGCGGGACCAGATGAGCTGGAGGCCTTCCTCGCCTTCGACCTCGGCGAGCGTTGCGTAGATCGGGGCAGGGAAGCTGGGATCGTCGAGCTTGACCGAGAGGTAGTCGCGGCCCTCACCGGAGGTCTTCTGCCAGGCGGCGCCGAGTTCAACGCTTCCGGCGTAGACGCGGAACTGCGGGCCCTTGTCGGAAGGGTTCTCGACCCGGGCGATGCGTGCCTTGACGTTCAGGGCAAGCGTGCGGATGGAGCCGGTGAAGCCGTTCTTTTCGGAAGTGAAGGTGCCGATAGTCGCCATTGTCGTATTCCTTTTCTCGTGTTCGGGCCGCGCCCATCGCGGCCTCGATGGCAGTCGCAAAGACCGGGGACGATCGGACCGCACCCAGCCGGGGTCCCCAGCGCGCCTGCGCGTTGGGGTGGCGATTGGGCCGCAATGCAATGGAGGGCGACAAGTCGCAGATTTGTTAGTGGGAGAGGAGGAGCCCGTGAGGGATCCGGGGTAAGAAATCTTAAGCCTTGTCGTTGCGGGAAGACGATCGAGGCGCAGCCGGTCTCCGGTCAGACATGCCCCATCGAGCCCGCAGATGGGTTGCCGGAAACTCTGTCGTGAAGGGATATGGCAATGGCGCTCACCGCATTTGCCCGTGGGAAGAATGGCAACCTGGATCATGCTCCGCTTGTCCCATCGTCGGAGCCTGCTTCGATTGGGGAGTAGGTCACGTCCAGCCGTGGTCCGGCTTGCCTGCCATGCCCTGCGCGATATCGTTGCGCTCGCGAATCGTAGCCTGGAGGATCAATGCGTCAGCAGACCAAGCCGTTCATCATCGAACGCAAATCGTCCCGCAAACCGAAACCCGACGCTCTGAAACCGTCGATCTGGGGAAAGCTGGAGACTAACATCGCACAAGGTCTCCAAGATCAGCGTGATATGGAAGAAGCGGCCGCCAACGGTGGTGACGACCG
>NZ_JAHHZO010000014.1 GCF_018760785.1 Rhizobium sp. CSW-27 | reverse complement strand
GCAGAGCGCACCGTAACTGGCCTTTGGGACAGGATCGGGAAACTGATTGACCTCGTCGAGCCACAAGAGGCTCGCAACTTCTTCACATCATGTGGTTACGATCCAGCATGAAAGGGAAACGCTCTAAGCACCGATCCGGACAAGTCATTGAGTTCGGGAAGGAAGACTTCATGCTCTATAACGCGCGCCGTTCCGCCGGTAGCGCCACGAAGCGCGTTGAGTTCGGATACGAAGGCAAACCCTACTTGTTGGTTCAGGACAGCCTAGAAAGCAAGCTTCCGCGTGAATACTCGACTGAGGGAGAGGAACCTGAAACGGATTTGGGAGCCCGAGCGACAACAAAAGTAATGAACGCTCTCACGCTGGCGCTCGAATATGAACAGGCCGAGTTAGCAACGGCAGATGCCAGATATGACGAGTACAGCAAGGAAACGCTGGCGGCATCGGATCAATGGACTGATCCTGGCAGTAACCCCACGAAGATCATCGAACACGCAAGGCACGCAATCCGCAACAGATGCGGCCTTTATCCGAACACGCTGATCCTCGGACCGAAACCCTTCTCTGCACTGAAGAACAACGCTTACATCAGCGATCGCTTCCGCAACGCCGATATTGTTACCGCTGAAATGCTCGGGAAGCTTTTCGACGTTGAACAGGTTGTCGAAGGGACCGCCATGATGGCCGACCAGACCGGAACATTCCATGACGTCTGGGGGAACTATGCCGTGCTGGGATATGCCCCGCGCGAACCCAACGGCGTGGAAGAGCCGAGCTACGGCTACACCTATACTTACAAGGGAAACCCATTTGTCGAGATGCCTTACTGGGAGGCCAACACCAAAAGCTGGATCTATGGTGTGACCTACGAGCGGCGGCCCGTATTGTCAGGCATGGAGGCTGGTTTTCTCATCATCAATCCGGCTGGCGAGGAATGACAGTGTTCAACATTCATTTCTTCAAGGCAGGAAAACACACCTCCGCGTCAGGCGCGGAAGTGACCTTCGCCGAAGCGGATCTGCGCGAAATCGCCAACAGCTACCGGCCGGAACTTCACGAAGCTCCGATTGTCGTCGGGCATCCCAGTGATAGTGCGCCCGCGTTTGGATGGGTTGAGTCGGTCAAACATGCTGCTGATGGCCTTCATGCCATTCCGACACAGGTCAACCTCGAATTTCGGGAGCTTGTAAAAAGTGGCACCTACAAGAAGGTCTCTGCGTCCTTTTATCCGAAGAACCACCCGAATAACCCTACACCTGGCTCCTGGTACCTCCGGCATATCGGATTTCTCGGCGGCGCAGCTCCAGCAGTTAAGGGATTGACCGGTGTCGAGTTTTCGGACGGTGGCGAGTTGCTCTTTTCCGACATTGACGTTTTCGATTTGCGCGAACATTCGCTATCGGAGCGCGAACGTGCCCTCCAGCGCGAGAATGCGAGGGTTGGCGTCAAAAAGGCACTTGATGAAGGTCGCCTCCCGATTGGCTTGTACCAGCAGGCTCTGGCGTTTGCGGAAGCGCTCGATCCGCGTGCAACTTTCGATTTTTCCGAAGAAGGGGAAAATTCTCAGGTCGCTACTCAGGAATGGTTTCTGGAGTTTCTGTCAAAGATCCCCGTGCCCGTCGTGACCGGGGATCTGGCCACCGGGCCACTGGACTTCGAAGAAGGCCAGTTTGACGCCCCAAGTGGCTACAGCGCTGACAGTCAGAAACTCGAAATCGATCGATTGGCAAACCACCATATGCGCCAGAACGGCGGGAGCTACTGGGGCGCTGTTCGGCTCGTGGAAAAGCAACTGCGCAAGTAGGAGAGACAGTGTGCAGAAGATTGCAATACTCACGTTGACCTTCAAGGCGTCCGGTGCGGTTGAGGCCTACAGAGCCGTTGGATTTGACGGCGCTCAAGCAAGTGTGAGGGGTCAAAAAGTGCTAGGCGTATCAGGGCGTGACGTCCTTGCTGGCTCGTACAGTGACGCCGACGCCGCCGGAACCACAATCGTTCGCTGCGGAGGCGCATTCAGCAAGGGTGATAGCCTCATCGTGGATGCGCAGGGCCGCGCGGTTAAAGCTACGGGCCTGATCGCTCTCAAGGCGGGCGCTACTACAGTGACTAGCGTGAATGCCAACGGCGCGGCTATCCTTGAGGGTGCCGATTTGCCGGAATACGTATTCGCTGACGCTCTGGAGGACGGTCAGCTTGACCGCGTCTCTGAAGTCTTGCTGCGGCGCTGAACTCTTGATCATTTCTCGGGATTGCTCACCACGGATGAACTGGGGGCAAATTCGCCATTTTGCTTGCAGGTGAAATGGCGCATGTTGGCGGTAGCCAACGCGCCTCGGTGGCTCCATCTCCTTCGCCACCGAGGCGCATTCAAATTATCTTTGAAAGGTCTTTGACGGGGATTTTAAGCCGATTGCCGATTTTTTCAAAATTCCGGATTCAAGTGTCAAAATTCCGGAAATCCGCGTCAAGCTACAAAGCTACAACAGCTACAGTCAGAAGATTGAGGTGGTGGGCCCGGAGGGACTCGAACCCCCAACCAAGCGGTTATGAGCCGCCGGCTCTAACCATTGAGCTACAGGCCCGGCCTTCCCTTGTGGAAGGTGCGGGGAATGCAATGGTTCATTCGCCCGTCTGGGGTTCGGCTCTAACTCAAAATCTGCCGGGCCACAAGCCGTTGCCGCATTCGCTTCATATTCTGCAGGCAGCAATGGGGTGCAACCAGAAGATCCTGCAGCACGATGAGGTGCGGGGCGACAGATGCGGAGGAAATTCATGATGAAGAACCTGCAGCGGCCGAAGGGTGTGGCATTGGCCATTCTTGTTGCAGCAAGCCTTGCAGCGCCGGTGGCGGCACTGGCGCAGATGCCGCCGCCTCCCCCCGCGCAGCCTCCGGCGGTGAGCGTCATGGGCGAAGGCAAGGCCACCGTGGCGCCGGACATGGCGGTTGTTTCGCTGGTGGTGACGCGCATGGCGGACACGGCGGATGCCGCGCTTGCGGCCAGCAATGCCGCGATGCGCGATGTGCTTGCCGCCCTGAAGGAGGAAGGCATTGCCGAGCGCGACATGCAGACCAGCGATTTTTCGATCTATCCGCGCTACAGCCAGCCGGATCGCAACGGCAATACCGACGAGACACCGCCGAAGATTGTCGGCTATCAGGTGGCAAACGGGCTGACGGTGCGGGTGCGCGACCTGAAGAAACTCGGCTCCCTGCTGGATCGATCGGTCAAGCTCGGCGTCAACCAGGGTGGAGAGATCAGTTTTGGCAATGACGACCCGAAAGCGGCGCTGGCGGAAGCCCGCCGCCGGGCCGTGCAGGATGCGATGGACAAGGCCCGCACGCTGGTGGAGGCCGCCGGCGCCAGGCTCGGCCCGGTGCTGTCGATAGAGGAAAGCCCGAACATGCCGCCCGCCCCGATGCCGATGATGCGGATGGCCATGGCAAAGGAAGCCGATGCCGTGCCGATTGCCAGCGGCGAAAACACCTATGCCATCTCCGTCAACATGCGCTTCGAGATCGCCCGCTAGGCTTTGTCTGGAAAAATGGAAACTGGCTTCCCAGAAGAGGCAAGCGAACGTGGAGGAAGCCGGAATCTGACTGGTCTGGATTGCACCTGACAGATTCTGGTTGCGCGCCTTCCTGATACTGTCCGTCAGGGGCGGGCGGCAATGACCGGAGCCGCCCTCTCCGGATACCCGCATCGGGCGCCCCGGATGGACAGACCGGAACATGCCGGAGGGGCGCTGCTTCCCCGAGATGACCTGGCGCGCCAGCCCGAGTATCGAGCCATGGTGCCGTCGCGGTCTTTCATCCCGGCATGCTGAGGAAAGCAGGAGGGCAAAGCCCATCCGCCGATTCCGCGCGAGCGATCCCATGCTCGCCGCAAATGCTTCGGGAGCCGCAGGCCGCGCGCGGCGGCGTGCCGGCTGCGGCGGACGGCAGCCTTCGGCTTGCCCCTCTGCGACCAATGCAAAAGCCGCCGCTCACAAGCTAGGGGGGCGTGAGCGACGGCCTCTTCCGTCCATTGGGCGATGGAGCGGAACACCACGGGCAGAGAGTTGCCGGATGCCGGCCGGTCCCGCCCGCTGATGCGAAAATGTGCGGCACGGCGGCCGCAGGCCGGCCGGAGCGCGCGTTCGGCACGTTCCGGCCGGTCTCCTGATGGCAGGCGAATGGTCGCCTTGCGCAGAATGGCAGGCGTCAGCGGCGCAACAGCGGGCAGCCGCGCACATTGGCAAAGACCATGCGGTCGCGACCGTGACGATCAAAGCCCGCCACCACCACCACGCGGCGGTTCACATCCACCACGCGGGCGCGACGCAGCCCCATGCGGGCCGCCTTGTCCTCGGCAAGCCAGGGCGCGCAATGCTCCCTTCGCGGCGGGTGATGGCGCGGACCATGCCCGCCGCGCGGATCATCACGCCACTGCACCTCAACGAGGCGGCCATCGGCGGCGGCGGCGCCGGCAAGCGGCGCAACCAGGCCGGTTGCGGCGATCAGGACGGCCAGTCCGGCCTTTGCAAGAAGCTGCGTCATGGTTTTCCTTCCCGAATGTTCGTTCCACCCTTGCGGGCGTTGAAGGCAAACCTAATGTCGCAGATCTGAATGTTAGCCGAACCTTTCGTTCAGCCATGGTTCAGGCTGTCGCCGTCGCATCAGGGGGAAAGATGCAGCACCACCTCGCGGCGATGCGGACGGTCGCGATGTTCGAACAGGTAGATCCCCTGCCAGGTGCCGAGTGCCAGCCGCCCTGCGACGACGGGAATACCGATGGAGGTCGCCGTCAGCGCCGCCTTCACATGCGCCGGCATGTCATCGGGCCCTTCGGTGGTGTGCACCATCCAGCGCATGGCGGCATCGTCGCTCGGCGGCACCAGCCGGCGGAAGAATTCCTGCAGATCGCGCTGCACGTCCGGATCGGCATTTTCCTGAATCAGCAGCGAACAGGAGGTGTGCCGCACGAAGAGGGTGAGAAGCCCCTGCTCCTGCCCGGCGGCGCGCACGAAGGCGGCCACCGGCGCGGTGAATTCGTAAAGCCCCTGGCCGCGGGTGGAGAGGGAAAGCTGGATCTGTGGCATGGCCGGCTCCTTGCGGACGGAAAACGGATCGTCAGAAACTGGGAAAGCCCCGCTCGCGCCACTCTGCCCGCGGAACCCGCGCCCCCACCGCATAGGAGAAGGCTTCCACCTCGGTGGCATCGGCATTCAGGGTGCAAAGGAAGCTGATATTGTACCAGACACCCTCTGCGCGAAAGGCGCCGCGCGGCACGTTCAGCACATCGGTGCCGGACGGCAGGCGATAGGCCGGCAGCAATTCCGGCAGATAGGAAGGCGAACCGTGCAGCAGTTGCGCCTGCAGTTCGGAGGCGCACAACTGGCCGGCCCGCTCTGCCCGCGGAATGCCGGCCATGGCGGTGGCGGCCTTGGCATTGCCGGTTCTGGCGGTGGAATAGAGCCGCTTGACCGGCTTCGGTTCCGGCTGGGCGCGATTGGCCGGCGGCTCCGGACGCGGCTGCGGCACCGCCACCTTCGACGGCAGGGTGATCTGCGGGACCGCCTCGGACGCCGCATCGGCTTCGGCCGAAAGCACCGGCGGCGCGGCCTCCGCGGCGGGCTCTTCCGCGGCAGTTTCCCCGGGGGCAGCCTCCGTTGACTTCTGCTCCGTGGGCTCAGGCTCCGTGGGCGCCGTCTCCTCAGGCGCCGGCGGTTCGGGTTGCGGCTCGGCGGGCTGGGGCGCAGGCTCCGTCTCGGGCTGCGCTTCCGGCTTCGGCGCCTCCTCGGCCGCGGCCTTCTCGCCATCCGCGCTGTTGCCCTCGGCCGATTGCTCCGGCCCGGACGACTGCTCGCCGAAGCGGAAGACGGGACGCAGCGTCGGAACCGGCGGCGGCGCGGCCTGTTGCTGCGGCTCCGGCGCTTGCGGCGGCGGCTCGGGCGCGGGCGGCTCGGGCGCGGGCGGTTCGGGCGCCGGCGGCTCTGGCGGCGGGGGCTCGGGCTGCGGAGGCTCCGGTGGCGGCTCCGGTTTTTGCGGTTCCGGCGGCGGCACGATTTCGACCGAAACGCTCTCTTCCGGCTGAACCTCGGGCGGGCGGGAAGGCAGGTGAATGAAGAACGGCAGAATCACCATCAGATGCAGAAGGACGGAGGCCACGATGACAGAGCCGCGACGGGACAGGCGCGCCGGCTTCGCCAGCGGCTCCTCGCTCTTCATCTCCTGCATTGCGGCGTCATCCTGCATGGTTCCGATGTAGGCGGGAATGGCGGCGGGATCGAGAGGCGATCGGCCACAGACCGGAAAAAACGCCGTCTTGCCCGAATGCCTGCGCTCGTCTGAAACCTGTCACCGCCCGCCGAAGCACCGGCCGGGCGATCTTGCCACATGGCGCTTTCCGCGCTATCCACCGTGCCGTCGATCTTTGATCGGCCGTAAGCGCCTCACGAGAAGCAACGCACCACCCTTCGGACCGTCACGGGGCGAAGGTGTCACGCACAAGGTTGCGAGGTGCCCATGATGTCTTCCGTGCCGCTCCTTCTCCCAAAGAGAAAAAATATGAAGATCAAGCGACTTCCCGCGCGCGCCGCGGGCGTTCTCCTGCCGCTCATCCTGTCCATCCTGATGACCTTCGTCGTCTCGGCCGTCGCGACGATGACAACCATGGGTCCCGCCCCCGGCTTCCTCGGCAAATGGATGTCCGCCTGGAGCCTCTCCTGGCTGATCGCCTTCCCCACCCTGCTGTGCGCCCTGCCACTGGCACGGCGCATCGTGCTTTCGCTCGTCGAGCGGGCGTGAGGGCGGCTCGGCAACAGAGGCCCGGCGGGAGAGGTCCTGCCGGGCGTTCAGGTTTGTCGAGGGTTTGCGGCGTCGGGCATCGTGGAGAAAGGGCAACGTGCGGTTTCAACCTCGTTGCCATCGCCTCCGACGTTCCTGGTCCGTCAACTGGATGACAGAAAGGAGAGGAATTTGCGGATGGCTTCGGCGAGGGTCGCAATCGCCGCCCTGCCTTGCTCGGTTGTCGCCAGCGTCGTCATGCTGCCAAGCGCGGACAGAATACGCTCCCAGAAACCGATTTGCGAAAAAACGAAGCGGCGCTTCGGGGTAATATCCGTGCCCTGGCCGGCATCGGGAGGAATGGGCAGGGAATCGATATCCTTTGCCCTTTGAACGCTATCCTGAACCACCCGCTCAAATTCAGCCGTTGTTCCACCGATTTGGTGCAGTTCAGCAAGAGCCTCGGCAACTTTCTTCACCGGCTCTAGGAATTCCTTGCCGCTGGCACGATCCTCGTCGATCTCATTAGACGCAAGCGTTTCCTCGCGCTCCTGCGACTTCGGGAAGTGCGTGACGTATTTCGAATGGCAGGAAAAGAAGTTGTCGAAGTGGGTTGCCAGCCCATCACCCCAGACGTGAAACTCCACGGACCGAACGTCCCGATTCAAGGCATCGGCCAGCATGCACAGCAAACCGAGGATGGGGCGGGCGCCACGCTCTGCGAGATGGTCGCCATAGGCTTGCAGCGATGGCGCAATTGTTTTCGGACTGTTCTCCGGAAGAGAGGCCTGGATCACCGTGCAGAGTGTCCGCAACATCTGCGGCAAATCCGGCAGATCGGCGTCAACGACCGGGAGGTCATAGATGGCATTGGGAACGACATCGAGCTTGCCATCCGGCGTCGGCGCAACATCCGGGCTGGCGGTTTCCGCAAGCCGCCGCTTCAGCATGTCGGGCGCAAGTGCATCCGGCCCCGGACCGATTGCTTCCAGCACTGCCGCGCGGCGTTCCTCCCCGTTCAGGCCGACCAAAGACTTGTAGACGATCTGGCGGGCCAGTGTGTTGAGGTTGGCCGGTTTTAACAGCAGCGGAACCAGCTTTCTGCCCTTGCCGAGCGGATCCATGTTATAAACAGCCGCCCATTCGGCCCTGCAATGATCTGATGCTACATAGTCTGGCGACAGCAGGGCAATGGCGCGCGCACCGCGCTCCAATCCATCCTGCATTTCGATGACGAAGTTTGAGCCAACCGGGAAATCCTTGAATTGGACGATCGTGGAGTAACCGGCATCCTCCAGGTAGCCGTTGATTTCCCGCGCTTCCGCTTCGTTTTTGGTGGAGTAGCTGATGAAAAAATCGACCTTTTCGGATGCCGCGTCCGACATCGCTTCAGGCTTCCGGGGCGTTTCACCTCCCCCCAACCGCTCGGCCAGGTCACGCATCACCTCGTCGGGCTCACGCCTCCAGAAATCCTCTCGCTCGTCGGCCATAGCCAACGCAATTGCACCCAAGTCGCTGCCCAGCCCTGCGAACGGTGGATGCCCATCGCGCAGCGCCTGATAGAAAGTATAGACTAGGTGCCAGTCGGGGTTAAACGCTTCCAACGCGGCTCTAAAAACCACCTCGGTGTCGATCAGCTCGCTTGGCGCCCGTCCCTGCGGCCAGAGCGGCGCGGCAAGACACACGGTGGCGGAGATCTCCTGCATGCTGGTGAGTTCCCTGCGGATTCCCTCCCAAGCGTCATGTGTGCCCACCCGGGCGGCGCGGGCGGTAGCTACGGTCGCGAAGCTGATGGTCTCGGCATCAACGATACCGGCAGTACGGGCGGCGTAGGACGCCGCTCCCACGACAGCGCGGACGTCGGCTTCCCCGGCGGCAACAGCTGCAGAAGCCGCAGCAGCGTAAGCGGCAGAGGCAGCGGGGGCAAGTTTCCTGACGTAGTCGGTATAATTATACGCCGCCCAGGAGAAGAAGACGGCACGAAAGTCTGCCAGTATCCAATGCTTGCTGTCATCCAGATGAAAAGAGCTGTTTTTTGTAAGCAGCGGCATGACGCGCACGGCGGATCTCAGCGCCAGCACCCGCGCCTCGTCAATGGAACGGGTGCGCAGATAAGCTTCCAGCGACGTACTATCCCTGATCGCCGCAATGTCCGGCATCGCGTCCGCCATCATTCCCCCAAAAAACCTGCCCCAGCACGCTGCAGGCGAAACACCACCATCGCGACTGCCTTCTCTCAGACTGCACAACCGCGTTGCGGCAGGCAAGCCACAACGATTGTCAGCAAACGAATTATCCCGCCTTCGGAACGATCCGACAGGCTGCAACGGCAACCTCCACCGCCAACAGAAAAACCCGGCGGAACTGCTCCCGCCGGGTCCTGATTGTCTTCGATGCCTGACCGCCTCAGCTGTCGAGGAAGCTGCGCAGCTTGCGGCTGCGGCTCGGATGCTTCAGCTTTCTGAGCGCCTTGGCCTCGATCTGGCGGATACGTTCGCGGGTGACCGAGAACTGCTGGCCGACTTCTTCCAGCGTATGGTCGGTGTTCATGCCGATGCCGAAGCGCATGCGCAGCACACGCTCTTCACGCGGCGTGAGCGAAGCGAGAACACGGGTCGTCGTTTCGCGCAGGTTCGCCTGGATGGCGGCGTCGATCGGCAAGAGCGCGTTCTTGTCCTCGATGAAATCACCGAGATGCGAATCCTCTTCGTCACCCACCGGGGTTTCGAGCGAGATCGGCTCCTTGGCGATCTTCAGGACCTTGCGGACCTTTTCGAGCGGCATGGCGAGCTTTTCGGCCAGTTCTTCCGGCGTCGGCTCGCGGCCGATTTCGTGCAGCATCTGGCGCGAGGTGCGCACGATCTTGTTGATCGTCTCGATCATGTGCACCGGAATGCGGATCGTGCGGGCCTGGTCGGCGATCGAACGGGTGATCGCCTGCCGGATCCACCAGGTCGCATAGGTCGAGAACTTGTAGCCGCGGCGATACTCGAACTTGTCGACCGCCTTCATCAGGCCGATATTGCCTTCCTGGATGAGATCGAGGAACTGCAGGCCGCGGTTCGTATATTTCTTCGCGATGGAAATGACGAGACGCAGGTTCGCCTCGACCATCTCCTTCTTGGCGATACGCGCCTCGCGCTCGCCCTTCTGCACCATATGCACGATGCGGCGGAACTCGGTGACAGAGATCCCGGTTTCCGTTGCGAGATTCTGGATCTCCTGGCGGATGTCGCGGATCGTCTGGTTTTCGGCGCGGGCAAATTCCTTCCAGCCGCGGGCGGACAGGTTCGAGATCGACTTCATCCAATGCGGATCAAGCTCGGCGCCCTGATACTGTTCCAGGAAGCTGTCGCGCTTGACGCCGTAGGATTCAGCCAGACGCAGCAGGCGGCCTTCGTTCTGCACAAGGCGCTTGTTGATATCGTAGAGCTGTTCGACAAGGCTGTCGATGCGGTTCTGGTTGAGCGACAGCGACTTCACAGCCGTGATCAGTTGATCCTTCAGTTCCTTGTAGCGGCGTTCCTGGCCGGACGACAGCGTGCCGGTGCAGGAAAGGCGCGCCTCCACCTGCTGGTCCTGCAGCTTGCGCAGCTTCTTGTAGGTGTCGGCGATCGTGTCGAGGGTCTCCATCACCTGCGGGCGCAGTTCCGCCTCCATGGCAGCGAGAGACAGGCTCGATTCGTCATCGTCCTCCTCTTCCTCTTCCATGGGCGGCAGATCGCCACCGACATTGGTGATGTCGTCCTCGCCGGCCGATGCCCGCGGCTTGCGCGACTTTTCCTTTTCCTCGGCTGCCTTGCGGTCGGCCTCGATCTTTTCCGGGCTCTGGAACTGCGGGGCAGCCTTGGCCTCGGGACCGGAATAGGTCGTTTCGAGATCGATGATCTCGCGCAGCAGCGTCGTGCCTTCGTTCAGTTCGTCGCGCCAGATGATCAGCGCCTGGAAGGTCAGCGGGCTCTCACAGAGACCGGCGATCATCGTCTCGCGACCGGCCTCGATACGCTTGGCGATGGCGATTTCGCCCTCGCGCGACAGAAGCTCGACGGAGCCCATTTCGCGCAGATACATGCGCACCGGGTCGTCCGTGCGGTCGGTCGGCTCTTTCTTCTTGGCGGTTGCCACGGCGGTGCCGGTGGTGGGCGCCAGCTCGCCACCCTCGCTCTCGCCGTCGTCATCCGCCTCTTCTTCGCCGGCCTGCTCCTCGACTTCCTCGTCCTCGACGACATTGATGCCCATGTCGGACAACATGGCCATCGTGTCCTCGATCTGCTCGGAGGTCACTTCTTCGGAAGGCAGCACCGCATTCAGCTCGTCCATCGTGACATAGCCACGCTTCTTGGCGAGCTTGATCATCTTCTTGACCGCGTCGTCGGAAAGATCGAGAAGCGGACCGTCCGTAGCGCCGTCGCGTTCGTTTTCAGCTTCTTCGTTTTCTTTGACTTTTGTTGCCATCTATTCGTCTTTCCTTGGACGTCATCCGCGGCGTTCTACTCATCGGCATCCGCAACGCAAAGAGCGGACGCGATCAGAATCGCACTCAATCACGTACCGGCTGGACATTAAATCTCGCTTAACCAAGAAAGTGTTCCGGCCCTGCAAGCATCGTTTCGCCCTTGGCCCGTGAGATCTCACCCACGCAGCCGCAACGCCCCACGTCGCCCTGTTCCGCCTGGAACGGTGATTCCCACAATTTTACTCCCCGTCAAGCCTTTCCAGAGGCAAACAGCAGATATAACGTGGAAAAAGAGGACTATCGTGGGCTCACCACGCCCTGGTCGCGTCAGCTGCCTGTTATTTAGGAAGCCGGGGCGCCATGACAAGAGCGGCAACCGCCAGAAAGACGCCGCCTCGCCACCGCCCGCCGCGGCACCTCAACCGCTGCCGCAACCGTCTGCGGCAACCGGCAGGTGATCAGCTGCCGTGGCTTGCGGCAATGCCCTTCACCCGGCCGGACATGACGCCGAAACCATCGATGATCGCCTCCTGGTTTTCCATGCGCACGATTTCCTCCTGAACTTCCGACAGCGCCCGCAGCAGGGGCTGGATCGTCTCCTCGTCGCCGGCCTCGATCACGGCGGCAATTTCGCGCTCCAGCTCCATTCTCTGGATGCGCAGCGCCTTGGTGCGCTTGTGCAGCGACAGCGCCTGCCGATAGCCTTCGCGGGCATCCTCGGCGGCGGCCTGCTCCGTCGCAGTCCACAGGCGGGCATTGCGCACCTGCTGGTCAAGCGCGGTGACCAGAGGCTCGAAGCCTTCCGCAAACAGCCGCCCCACCAGGTATTCGCGCGAGAGATTCGCCCCGGCGGTTGCCGCAGCCGGCAGCACGGCCGACCACAGCCGCTGCAGATCGCGATTCTCGAAATCGATGGCGGCGATCTCGTCGTAATCCTCCAGCAGCAGTTGCGGATGGTTGACGATGGTGATGGCAAGCACCACCTCGCGCAGCGCCGGCAGGTCCTGATGCCCGCGCACCAGCCCGGACCGGGCCAGCCGGTCCGAGACCCCGAGCCCCCGGGCGGAATTGCCGGCAAAGCCCGGCCCCTGCCCGCCGCCACGGCCGCGACCATTCATGCCGCCCTGCCCGCGGCCGGGACCGGAAAAGGCGGTGCGCCCGTCACGCCCGCCGCGCTGCGGGGAAAAGAAGCCGTTCAGGCGCTCGCGCATGTCCTGCTGGTAATGGCGGCGCACATTCTCGTCGGCAATCACCGAGACCATCTGCTTCAGGCGTGCCTCCAGTTCGGCCCGCTTTTCCGGCGTATCGAAGGTGCCATTGGCCGCCTCGCGCATCCAGATCATCTCGGCCAGCGGGCGCGCCTGGGCCATCACCTTGTCGAAGGGCGCCCGGCCCTCCTGGCGCACCAGATCATCCGGATCCTTGCCGTCCGGCAGAAGCGCGAAACTGACGGAGCGGCCGGGCTTGATGTGCGGCAGCGCCAGATCGGCGGCGCGATTGGCGGCGCGAAGGCCTGCCCCGTCGCCATCGAAGCACAGCACCGGCTGCGGCGACATGCGCCACAGCAGTTCCAGCTGGTTTTCCGTGAGCGCCGTGCCGAGCGGCGCCACCGCATTCTCGACGCCGGCCTGATGGAGGGCGATCACATCCATGTAGCCTTCGACGGCAATCACCGTCGCATCCTCGCCGTCGCGGCCCTTGGCCTGGGCCTGCACCGCGCGGCGTGCACGGGAGAAATTGTAGAGCACATTGCCCTTGTGGAAGAGCTCGGTCTCGTTGGAATTGAGGTACTTCGCCATGGCATCGGGCGACATGGCACGCCCGCCAAAGGCAATCACCTTGTCGCGCGAGGAGAGAATCGGAAACATGATGCGATCGCGAAAGCGGTCATAGGAGACCGGCACATTCTCGTGCACCACCAGCCCGCAGGCCTCCATCTGCTCCTTCAGCACCCCCTTCGATGCCAGATGTTCCTTCAGCGCATTGCGGCTTTCCGGCGCATAGCCGAGCCGGAAGGTCTCGATGGTGCGGCCGCTCAGGCCACGATCGCGCAGATAGGCACGCGCCCTGGCACCGGCCGCGCTCTGCAGCTGATCCTGAAAGAACTGCGTCGCCATCTCCATGACGTCGAGCAGCGTGGCACGCTCCTTCTCGCGCCGCTCGGCCTGCACATCCGGCTGGGGCATGGCAATGCCGGCCATGTCGGCCAGCTGCTGCACCGCTTCCGGAAAGCTCAGCCCCTCGATTTCCTGCATGAAGCGGAAATGATCGCCGGACACGCCGCAGCCGAAGCAGTGATAGCGGCCCTTGCGGTCCTCGCAATGGAAGCTCGGGCTCTTTTCGCCATGGAACGGGCAGCAGGCCCAGTAATCGCCACGCGAGACATTGGTCTTCTTGCGATCCCACGTCACCCGACGGCCGATGACGGCCGAAATCGGCACGCGATCGCGAATCTCATCGAGAAATGTATTGGAAAAGCGCATCATCACCTCACGGACCACAGTCCATATAGGCACCTTGCCCGGCAAACACCATCGCAGGCGCCGGGCGACACCCGCAATTCACAGGCCCGACCGCGGATTTAACCGGCGAAAATGCATGCTGCGTTGCGTCAAAACTAAGGCAGTCCAACGCCCCGAAAAATTAAGTCTTTGTAATTTGAAAGCGGCATCGTCCGGGGCGTATGTCTTCATCGTCGCTTCCTGACGTCCCACTCTCTCTAGCAGGAAGCGCAACGCACAGGGATGTGTCCCCCCATAACGCATCCCTAGCACTGGCATCCTTCCCCCGGATGCCGTGCAATGTCCAGGCGTCAGAGGCAGGACTTCCCCCAGTCCTGCCTCGCTTGCTTTCATGGACCGCGCACATGGCCTGACCGGGACGAAGTTCCTTGCGGCAATATACCTGCGTCAGCGAACAGAAACGCAAAAGCGGCTGAAACGCGATCCGCGCCAGCCGCCCCGGGTCTTTTCGAGGGGAATGACGCCTATTTCAGCAGATCCTTGACGATTGCGGAGGCGCGGGCGAAGTCCATCTGGCCGGCATAGCGTTCCTTGAGCAGGCTGATGCACTTGCCCATGTCGCGCAGGCCCTGTGCGCCGATCTCGGCGATCACCGCCTTGCAGGCTTCGACCACCTGCTCGTCGCTCATCTGCTCGGGCATGAAGTCACGGATGATGGTGATTTCCTCGCGTTCCTGATCCGCCAGTTCGCCGCGGCCGCCTTCGTCATATATCTTGGCCGATTCCTCGCGCTGCTTGATCATCTTCTGCAGGATCTGCAGGATGTCATCATCGCTGACCGGGTCCTTGCCGACGCCGCGATTGGCGATGTCGCGATCCTTGATCGCCGTCTGGATCAGACGGACGGTGGACAGCCGGCGGGCCTCCTTGGCCTTGAGGGCTTCCTTCATCGCATTGGCAAGCTTGTCGCGCATCATCTTTGTTGTTCTCCTTGGGAAAGGCACGGGAAGGCCGGCTGAAGGGCCACCGCGTTTCCTTGTTCTGGCGCCGCCCTCTTAGACCAGCCGGCAGGGCGGATCAATCGGCGGCATCGGGCCTTGACCATCAGACCGGGATAATTCCCCTCGCGCAAGGGGGTGCAATTGACCGACCCGCCCGCTTCCGTTATTTTCCGGCACCTGCACGAGAATTAACCAGGACACAGGCGCGGGATCGATCTCGCCGCCTCCTTTTCTGCGACCATACATGGCCCCGGCATCCCGCCGCTTCAAGCGGACGGGCAACGGGCGGAGACGAACCGACATGACTGAGACAGCACCCTGGACCACCCGCAAGCCGACCGCCGTTCTTGTCCTCGCCGACGGAACGGTCATCGAAGGCCACGGGATCGGCGCCACGGGCAAGGTAACGGCAGAAGTCTGCTTCAACACGGCGCTTACCGGCTACGAGGAGATCCTGACCGATCCCTCCTATCTGGGTCAGATCGTGACCTTCACCTTCCCCCATATCGGCAATATCGGCACCAATGAGGAAGACATCGAGGACCTGACGCCGGCCGCCCGCCGCGGCGCGGTCGGCGTCATCTTCAAGGCCGACATCACCGAACCGTCGAACTACCGCGCCGGCCGTCACCTCAACGACTGGCTGTCCTCGCGCGGCATCATCGGCCTGTCCGGCATCGACACCCGCGCGCTGACCGCCTGGATCCGCGAGAACGGCGCACCGAATGCCGTGATCGCCCATGACCCGAACGGCGTGTTCGACATCGAGGCGCTGCAGGCGGAAGCCCGAGCCTGGGGCGGCCTGGTCGGCCTCGATCTCGCCAAGGAAGCCACGTCCGGTCAGTCCTCGCAGTGGACGGAAACGCCCTGGGTGTGGAACGAAGGCTATGGTTCGCTCTCGCCCGAGGACGCCAAATATCACATCGTCTGCGTCGATTACGGCGTGAAGCGCAACATCCTGCGCCTGTTTGCCGGCCTTGACTGCAAGGTCACGGTGGTTCCGGCCAAGACCTCGGCAGAAGACATCATGGCGCTCCGGCCGGATGGCGTCTTCCTCTCCAACGGTCCGGGCGACCCGGCCGCCACCGGCGACTATGCCGTGCCGGTGATCCAGGAGGTCATCAAGACGGGAACGCCGACCTTCGGCATCTGCCTCGGCCACCAGATGCTGGGCCTCGCGCTTGGCGCCCGTACCGAAAAGATGCATCAGGGCCATCACGGCGGCAACCACCCGGTCAAGGATCACACAACGGGCAAGGTGGAGATCGTCTCGATGAACCACGGCTTTGCGGTGGATTCCAAATCGCTGCCGGAAGGCGTCGAGGAAACCCACATTTCCCTGTTTGACGGCACCAATTGCGGCCTGCGGCTTGCCGGCAAGCCGGTCTTCTCCGTACAGCATCACCCGGAGGCCTCCCCCGGCCCGCAGGACAGCCACTACCTCTTCCGCCGCTTCATCAACATGGTGCGCGAGAAGAAGGGTGAGCCGGCACTCGCCGAACGCTGAGCCCGCTGTCCGGCGAGACACGACCGAAATAGATGGCCCGCTTTTGCAGCGGGCCTTTTCTTTATGTGCGCCGCACCAGAAGCCAGAAGCGCAGGCTCAGCATGATGGCAGCCGCCATCAGCCCGGTGACAAAGCCGATCCAGATGCCGGGGCCGCCCAGGTGGAGGACGAAGCCGAACAGCCAGGCGCAGAAGAAGCCGACCGGCCAGTAGGCGACGAGCGCCAGCACCATCGGCACCTTGGTATCCTTCAGGCCGCGCAGCAGGCCGGCAGCCACCGCCTGCAGCCCGTCGAACATCTGGAAGGCGCCGGCGGCAATGATCAGCGGCACGGCAAGCGTCAGCACCGCTTGCGCATCGGACTGGCGGGTATCGAGGAAGAGGGCGCCCAGCTGTGCCGGAAGCAGGGCGAACAAGCCGCTGCCGATCATCGAGATGACAAGCCCCACCAGAAGAACCACGAGCGCGGCGCGGCGCACGCCGAGCGGATCCTGGCGGCCATGCGCGAGCCCCACCCGCACCGTTGCGACCTGGGAAAGCCCCAGCGGAATCATGAAGGCGATGGAGGCGAGCTGCAGTGCGATGCCGTGGGCGGCAAGCTGCTGCTTGCCCAGAAGCCCCATCAGCAGCGAGGCCGCCGCAAACAGGCCGGCCTCGGCCAGGATGGTGAAGCTGATCGGCAGGCCAAGCCCGAATATTTCCCGGAAGGCGACCCAGTCCGGCCGCCAGAAGCGCACGAAGAGTTCGTAGGCGCGCATCTCCGGTCGGCTCTCTATATAGGCAACCATCAGCAGGAAGCCGAGTGTGTTGGCGCCAAGGGAGGCGATCGCGGCGCCCTGCAGCCCCCATTGCGGAAGCCCGAAATGGCCGAAGATCAGGCCGTAATCCAGGACCGCGTTCAGGCTGAACATGCCGAGGGTGACATAGAGCACGATGCCGCCGCGCTCCAGCGCGCTGGCGAAGGAGCGCAGAACCATCAGCAGCAGCGCCGGGAAGATGCCCCACTGCAGAATGCGCAGATAGCCCTGCGCCAGGGCCGCGATATCCGCCTCCTGCCCGAGCGCCAGAAGCAGGCTCTCGGAAAACCACAGGAGCGGTGCAGTGACGATACCATAGGCAATCACCAGCCACATGCCCATGCGGACCGAGCGGCGCGCCTGCACCGCATCCCCTCGCCCGACGGCCTGCGCCACCAGCGGCACGACGGCGCTGGAAAAGCCGGTGCCGAAAATGAAGACGACGAAGAAGATCTGCGTGGCAAGGACCGCCGCCGCAAGCTGTGTCGTTCCCAGCCAGCCGATCATCACCACGTCCGTCGTGTTGATCGCCATCTGGGCCAGTTGCGCCCCGACGAAGGGTACGCCGAGCCCGATGGTCGCGCGCGCATGCGCCGACCAGGAATTGTCACCGGCCTGCCCGGCCACGGCAGCAGGATGGGTCGCCATGTACAAAACTCCAGAACGAAAAAAGCCGTTGCCCCGATTTCGGGCAAACGGCCTTGGTTTTCTCTAGCGAATGCTCATCCAACAGGCAAGCCGGGCTGAGGATCCAGCAAAAGAATTGCGGGATGCTTCAGCACGCGTGATGGATCGGGCCGACACGGGTCAAACCGCTTCTGCCCGCTTGTGTTCCGCGCGCAGGAATTCCACGAAGGCCCGGAGTGGCGAAGGCATGTGGTGCCGGCTGTTATAGTAGAGGAAAGGCCCGGAGAAGCTCGGCGACCAGTCCTGCAGCACCGACACCAGATCACCACGGGCAAGGGCCGGCCGCAGGAAATCCTCGAAGGAAAACACAATGCCAAGCCCGCGGCAGGCCAGTTCCACCTCAAGGTCGGAGGTCTCGGCAATGATGCGCGCCGGCGGCAGGATGGACAATTCCCGCCCGCCCTTCTCCTCGAAGACCCAGGCAAGCATGCGGCCACTGGAAAAGCGATGCAGAATGCAACGGTGTTGCAGCAGGTCCTGCGGATGGGCCGGCACGCCATGGGCGGCCAGATAGCCGGGGGCGGCCGCGGCTACGTAATGCTGGAGGCGCGGCCCGATGGGCACCGCAATCATGTCCGGTTGCAGGGATTCCTCATAACGCACACCGGCATCGAAGCCTTCGCCGATCACATCGATAAGCGCGTCATTGGTGGAAACCTCCAGCGTGATGCCGGGATGAAGGGCCAGAAAGCGCGCGGCGATATCCGGCAGGATGGTGCGGGCGACAATGCCCGGCACATTGAGTCGAAGACGCCCGACGGGCCGGTCCCTGAAGTCGTTCACGCCGTCGAGCGCGGCTGCAATGTCCGCGAGGCCGGGGCGCAGGCGCTGCAGCAGACGCTCCCCCGCATCGGTCGGCGTCACGCTGCGGGTGGTGCGGTTCAGCAGGCGCACGCCAAGCCGCGCCTCCAGCCGCCGCACCGAATCGGAAAGCGAGGAGGCCGAGACATTGCGCAACTTTGCCGCCGCCCGAAAGCTTCGGTGCTGGGCAACGGCGGCGAAGACATCGAGGTCCGCCAGTGGAAGATCAGTCATTGTACGAATATCCGAACAGGTCGTGCGTCATGCGCCGGATTATCGCACAGACCAGCCGAAGCTAGAAGAGAGCCAGCCGGACAGACCGGACATCACGCGAAAGGATACCGACCATGAAAACACGTCGACTGGGACAGACAGGCCCGCAGGTTTCCGCCCTTGGCCTTGGCTGCATGGGCATGTCGGACATGTACGGGCCGAGCGACCGCACCGAGAGCATCGCCACCATCCATGCAG
Source organism: Rhizobium sp. CSW-27 (assembly GCF_018760785.1). Classification (GTDB taxonomy): domain Bacteria; phylum Pseudomonadota; class Alphaproteobacteria; order Rhizobiales; family Rhizobiaceae; genus Neorhizobium. The sequence goes on along the minus strand of NZ_JAHHZO010000014.1, from coordinate 95,123 downwards.
CAATCGACGCAGGCATGACGCTCGTCGATACCGGCGATTTCTACGGCATGGGTCACAACGAGATGCTGATCGGCGAGGCGCTGAAGGGCGGCCTGCGCGACAAGGTGGCGATCAGCGTGAAATTCGGCGCCCTGCGCGGACCCGACGGAGGCTGGCTGGGCTATGATGCCCGCCCGCAGGCGGTCAAGACGGCGCTGGCCTATACGCTGAAGCGACTGGGTGTCGATCACATCGACATCTACCGCCCCTCCCGCCTCGATCCGGCCGTGCCGATCGAGGAGACCATCGGCGCAATCGCCGAGATGGTCGAGGCCGGGTATGTGCGCCATATCGGCCTGTCGGAAATGGGCGCCGACACCATCCGCCGGGCTGCAAGCGTTCATCCGATCAGCGACCTGCAGATCGAATATTCGCTGATCTCGCGCGGCATCGAGGACGCCATTCTCCCGGCCTGCCGCGAGCTCGGCATCGGGATCACCGCCTATGGCGTGCTCTCGCGCGGCCTGATCAGCGGTCACTGGCAGAAGGACCGCGACACCGGCAGGAGTGATTTCCGCGCCATGAGCCCGCGTTTCCAGGAGGGCAATCTGGACCGTAACCTGGCTTTGGTGGAGGCGCTGCGCAAGATTGCCGAGGCGCGGCAGGTCACGGTGGCCCAGGTCGCGATCGCCTGGGTGGCGGCGCAGGGCGAGGATATCGTGCCGCTGATCGGCGCAAGACGCCGCGACCGCCTTGCCGAATCGCTCGCCGCACTCGACGTGACGCCGACGGCGCAGGATATCGCCGCAATCGAACAGGCAATACCCAAGGGGGCCGCCGCCGGCACCCGCTATGCCGAAATGCAGATGGCGCATCTCGACAGCGAGCGCTGAGCAAGCCACCGGCGGGACGACCTCGCCTCAGCTCGTGGCATAGTCATACTGGCCGCCGCGCACGAGCGCCCGCTGATAGGCCGGACGCGCACGGATCGCCTCCAGGTAACGGCGAACGGCCTGCACCTCGCCCATGGCGCTCATGCGCGTCATGCCGGCTTCCACCGGGAAGCTCATGGCAATGTCGGCGGCGGAAAAATCGCCGCCGGCAAACCAGCCGTCGCGCGCCAGTTCCGCGTTCCAGAAGGCCAGGTGATCGGCCAGCTGCGGATCGACCAGCTTGGCCTGCACCCCGCTCGCGATCATCTTGCCGAAGGGACGCAGGAAGACAGGCAGCTGCCCGGGCAGCCGCAGGAACAGCAGCTTCAGCAGCAGAAGCGGCATGGCCGAACCTTCAGCGTAATGCAGCCAGTAGCGATAGCGCAGCGCCTCGTCGGTGCCGGGCAGCGGCCGCAGGGATTGCCCCGCGCAATAGGTATCGACCAGATATTCGATGATCGCCCCGCTCTCGGCGATGATGCGTCCCTCATCCTCGATGACCGGCGACTTGCCGAGCGGGTGGACAGCCTTCAGGCTGCCGGGGGCGCGCATGTCCGGTCCGCGCTGGTAGGTTTTCACCTCGTAGGGCAGCCCCAGCTCCTCCAGCAACCAAAGAATGCGGTGGGCGCGGGAATTGTTGAGATAGTGAACGGTAATCATGGCTATCCGCAATCAGGAGAACGTCTTGGAACGCGTGCCGTCACGCCAGCCCACGTTGTGCTGAACGAGAAACAAAAGCAACCAGGGCAGCACGAAAGCAGCCAGCAGTGCCAGCAGCTGCGGCAGGCTGCTGCCTTCGAAGACCACCCGGTTCATGATCCGGTAGGGCAGCAGCGTGAAGCCGCCGGCAATCAGGATGCCGCCGACATACATCTGCGTCACCAGCCGGCGATGGGCCGCAACCCGTCCATGCCGCACCAGCCAGACGGCGCGCAGACAGCCGACAAAGACAAGCACGGAAAGCAGATGGATCGGGTTGAAGTCGCCCCACACCCGCAATTCGTGGATGAAGGCGGTGGACAGGCACGAGATCAGCATCACGCCGATCCATATCCTGCCGAGCAGGCGATGCACCGGCGTTCCACGGCCGCGCCAGATCAGCAGGAAGGCGCCGACGACAGCGGCGGGCAGCATGGTTGCCACATGGATCTGCACGGCCAGCGGCGCTTCAAGAAGAGGGTCGAGCGTCATGGAACAAAGCCTCGATTGAATTCGGTGCCGATCTTCGGCAAAACGGGGCTTGGCAAAAGCCTGTCTGCGCCAATCGGGGGAACTGCTTCGTGAATGAGGGGAAACGGCAATCCGCGCTTCGTGAATTGGAAGGCTTCCTGCTGTCGCCACGCTACTGGCTGACGGTCGGCGTCGTCGTGGCGGTCTTTACCATCAGCGGCCCCTTCGGCACGCTGAAGGCCATGCCGCTGTTGCCGCGCCTGGCCTTCTGGCTGCTGCTGCAGGGCGTTGCCTTCTGCGTGGCCGTGGTGTTTGCGGTGGCCGGCAACCTTCTGCTGGCGCCGTTGCTGCCCTCGCGGCTGCTGCGCATGATGATCGGCTCGGCGCTCGCCGCGCTGCCGATTGCGGCGTGGATCGTGGTGCTGCAGGCAGGCTTCGTCAACGATCCGGTCACGCTCGGCGAATTCGCCGAACAGGTCACCGTTTCCGTGCCGCTCTGCATGATCTTCTGCCTGCTCACCTTTCTGACGACGGGCAGGCCGGCACAGCCCGCCGTCCTTGCGGCCCAGCCCCCTCAGGCTGCCGCAGCGGGCGAAGAGACGGTCACCCGGCCCTCCACAGCACCGCCTGCCATTCTGGCGCGCCTGAAGCCGGACAATCGCGGACACCTGCTGCGGCTTTCGGTGCAGGATCATTATACGGAGGTCGTCACCTCCCGCGGGCGCGAACTCATCCTGCTGCGCTTTGCCGATGCACTGAACGAGACCGGCGACACGCCCGGGCGACGCATCCACCGCTCGCACTGGGTGGCCGATGCCCATGTCGAGGCGCTGAAGCGCGACAAGGGCAAGCTCTTCCTTGTGACCGGCGACGGAGCGCAACTGCCTGTCAGCCGGCCCTACGAGGCGGAGGTGCGCCGCTGCTTTGCAAGCCCGGCTCGGCCGGAACGGGTTGCCTAGGGCGGCACCACGCGGCGACGCCCGCCCCTGCAATTGCCCACTCCAACAGCCGCCTCCGGCTGCCCGTTCCGGCCGAGCCGCCGAGACATCCCGCCCTGCCTCTCCTCCGGCATCCACAGGCCGGCGTTTTTCTGCGCAACAGGCAAGATCGGGGGTTCCTTCCGCGCGGACATTTGCCTATAAGCCGCTTCTAGCCTGAAAAAGAACACCTCTGTGCCCGACCGATGCCTCTGCATCCGGCCGGCTTTTTGCGCAGGGAAGAAGAAGCGGAAAGACGAGATGCCGAAGCGCCAAGATATCAAATCCATCCTCATCATTGGCGCGGGGCCGATCGTCATCGGCCAGGCCTGCGAATTCGACTATTCGGGCACCCAGGCCTGCAAGGCGCTGAAGGAAGAGGGCTACCGGGTCATCCTGGTCAATTCCAACCCGGCAACGATCATGACCGATCCGGGCCTGGCGGACGCCACCTATGTCGAGCCGATCACCCCGGAAGTGGTGGCGAAGATCATCGCCAAGGAACGTCCGGACGCGCTTCTGCCGACGATGGGCGGCCAGACGGCGCTGAACACGGCTCTGTCGCTCAAGCGCATGGGCGTGCTCGACCGCTACAATGTGGAGATGATCGGCGCCAAGCCCGAAGCCATCGACAAGGCCGAGGACCGCGCCCTGTTCCGCGAGGCCATGGCCAGGATCGGGCTGGAAACGCCGCGCTCCATGCTGGCGAATGCCACCGAAATCAAGGATGCCGACCGCAAGAAGCATGAGGCGGAACGCGCCAAGCTGCGCGAAACCCTGTCGGGCGACGCCCTCGACAAGGCGCTCGATGCGCTGGAAAACCAGTGGAACCTCGGCGAGACCGACCGCAAGCAGCGCTACATGGCGCATGCCATGGCGATTGCCGCCCAGGCGCTGGACCATGTCGGCCTGCCGGCCATCATCCGCCCCTCCTTCACGCTCGGCGGCACCGGCGGCGGCATTGCCTATAACCGCTCGGAATTCTTCGACATCGTCAATGGCGGTCTCGACGCTTCGCCGACCACCGAAGTGCTGATCGAGGAATCGGTGCTCGGATGGAAGGAATATGAAATGGAGGTCGTCCGCGACAAGGCGGACAACTGTATCATCATCTGCTCGATCGAGAACATCGATCCGATGGGCGTTCACACCGGCGATTCCATTACCGTTGCCCCGGCGCTGACGCTGACGGACAAGGAATACCAGATCATGCGCAACGCCTCGATCGCGGTGCTGCGCGAGATCGGCGTCGAAACCGGCGGCTCGAACGTGCAGTTCGCCGTCAACCCGGCCGATGGCCGCCTCGTCGTCATCGAAATGAACCCGCGCGTGTCGCGCTCCTCCGCGCTCGCCTCCAAGGCGACCGGCTTCCCGATTGCCAAGGTCGCGGCAAAGCTTGCCATCGGCTACACCCTGGACGAGCTGGAAAACGACATCACGGGCGGCGCGACGCCGGCCTCCTTCGAGCCGTCCATCGACTACGTCGTCACCAAGATCCCGCGCTTTGCCTTCGAAAAGTTCCCGGGCGCAGAGCCGACACTGACCACCGCCATGAAGTCGGTCGGTGAAGTGATGGCGATCGGCCGCACCTTTGCCGAATCGCTGCAGAAGGCGCTGCGTGGTCTCGAAACCGGCCTGACCGGCCTCGACGAGATCGAGATCCCCGGCATGGAAGCCGGCGAGGGGTCGAAGAATGCGATCCGCGCCGCCATCGGCACGCCGACGCCGGACCGCCTGCGCATGGTGGCCCAGGCCCTGCGTCTCGGCATGTCGGAAGCCGAAGTGCATGAAGGCTGCAAGATCGATCCATGGTTCATCGCCCAGTTCAAGGCGATCGTCGACATGGAAGCCCGCATCCGCGAGCATGGCCTGCCGACAGATGCGGAGAACCTGCGCATGCTGAAGGCCATGGGCTTTTCCGATGCGCGTCTCGCCAGCCTCACCGGCAAGCGCCCGAAGGAAGTGGCCGAACTGCGCAACGGTCTTGGCGTGCGCCCGGTCTTCAAGCGCATCGATACCTGCGCTGCCGAATTCGCCTCGCCGACGGCCTACATGTATTCGACCTATGAGACGCCCTTCGTCGGCCTCGCCCGCTCCGAAGCCCTGGTGTCGGATCGCAAGAAGGTCGTCATCCTCGGCGGCGGCCCGAACCGTATCGGCCAGGGCATCGAGTTCGACTATTGCTGCTGCCATGCCGCCTTCGCGCTGAAGGATGCGGGCTTCGAGGCGATCATGGTCAACTGCAACCCCGAAACCGTCTCGACCGACTACGACACCTCCGACCGGCTCTACTTCGAGCCACTGACGGCGGAAGACGTGATCGAGATCCTGCGCGCCGAGCAGGAAAAGGGTGAAGTGGTCGGCGTCATCGTGCAGTTCGGCGGCCAGACCCCGCTGAAGCTTGCCGAAGCGCTGGAAAAGAACGGCATCCCGATCCTAGGCACGGCGCCCGACATGATCGATCTCGCCGAAGACCGCGACCGCTTCCAGAAGCTGCTGATGAAGCTCGACCTGACGCAGCCGAACAACGGCATCGCCTATTCGGTCGAACAGGCCCGCCTCGTCGCCTCCGAAATCGGCTTCCCGCTCGTCGTGCGCCCGTCTTATGTTCTGGGCGGCCGCGCCATGCAGATCATCCATTCGGAAGGCCAGCTGCAGAGCTACCTGCTGGATACGGTGCCGGGCCTGGTGCCGGAAGACATCAAGCAGCGCTATCCGAACGACAAGACCGGCCAGATCAACACTCTGCTCGGCAAGAACCCGCTGCTGTTCGACAGCTACCTGACCAATGCCGTCGAGGTGGATGTCGATGCGCTGTGCGACGGGGAAAGCGTCTTCGTCTCCGGCATCATGGAGCATATCGAGGAAGCCGGCATCCATTCGGGCGACTCGGCCTGCTCGCTGCCGGTCCGCTCGCTGTCGAAGGAGATCGTCGACGAACTGGAACGCCAGACGACGGCGCTCGCCAAGGCGCTGCATGTCGGCGGCCTGATGAACGTGCAGTATGCCATCAAGGACGGCGTCATCTACGTTCTCGAAGTCAACCCGCGCGCCTCGCGTACCGTTCCCTTCGTGGCGAAGACCATCGGCGCGCCGATTGCCAAGATTGCCGCCCGTGTCATGGCCGGCGAAAAGCTCGACGACGCGATTGCCGCCTATGGCGAAAAGCCCGATCCGCGCAACCTGAAGCACATCGCCGTGAAGGAAGCCGTCTTCCCGTTTGCCCGCTTCCCCGGCGTCGACACGCTGCTCGGCCCGGAAATGCGCTCGACCGGCGAAGTCATCGGCCTCGACACCAGCTTTGCGCTTGCCTTCGCCAAGAGCCAGCTCGGCGCCGGCGTCGAACTGCCGCGCGAAGGCACCGTCTTCGTCTCCGTGCGCGACGAGGACAAGGAGCGCGTGCTGCCGGCCATCAGGCTTCTGGTCGAAAACGGCTTCAAGGTGCTCGCCACCGGCGGCACCGCCCGCTTCCTCGGCGAAAAGGGCATCGAGGCCACCAAGATCAACAAGGTTCTGGAAGGCCGCCCGCATATCGAGGACGCGATCCGCAATCGCCAGGTCCAGCTGGTCTTCAACACCACGGACAGCAACAAGGCGATTTCGGACTCCAAGTCGCTTCGCCGCGCCACCCTGATGCAGAAGGTGCCCTATTACACCACCATGGCCGGCGCCATGGCTGCCGCCGAAGCCATCGAGGCCCTGCGCAAGGGCCAGTTGGAGGTTCAGCCGCTGCAGAGCTACTTCTGACGGCGTCTGCCCGTCTGACGGCGGAGACAACACGATACGACAGAAGGGCGGCTTGAGGCCGCCCTTCTGCATTTTTGGGGATGGTCCGACACACCGGCCCGCGTCGGCCGTCGTTGGCCGGCTCTGCCGCCTTGAACGACACCAACCGGCATCAAGGACAGTCGGGATGTGCGGGAGACATCGCGTCCGTGCTCGTCCTCATCGCTCCGACGAGCGCAGCACTCTTCAGGCTGCCTTGCTCAGCGATTCCTGGCCGGCCTCGTTGCGGACGATCTTCTGGCGCACCTGGTGCCACTCGCCGGTCAGCCCGGTCCGATACTGGTAGATGATCTCGCCGCTCGAGAAATCCGGCTCGAGAACGATGATCGCCGAGTAGTTTTCCGGAATGACCGGACCGACACCTGCGCCGGCCGGCCAGTTGATTTCCGGCCAACCCGTCAGATCGATGCGAACCTTGGAGCCCGGCCCCATGACGGTTTCATAGATAAGCGTCCCGGTCACATGCGAAGACACGTTGAGCGGCGGATTGACGGCCTGCGTGACTTCCGAATGCCCCGTGACGATGCTCTTCGGCGTGTAGACCGTCAGGCTGAGCGTGTTGACCGGAGCACCCAGTGCGCCTTCCGTGCGCAGCGGCAAAAAGAACAGCCCGGTTTTCTGAACACCTTCGATGGCCATGAAACTTCCTCCCTTTTCTATGGCGTGCAATCCAGAATATTGATTTCCTCTAAATCAACCTTCGGACGCATTCATCATGCGCCAATCGCTAAAATATGCAACCATAAGATTTTATGGATTTCGTGATCACCAAAGTAAAATTTCGATCAAATCGGCAAAATAGACTTCACAACAGAAGCATATGGCGTCAAAATTATACTAATTATTGTATAATCGCGGTTAGATCATCGCGAAACAACTCCCTCTCCCTTTGCTGCGCCACCGGATCCGGCAGACGCAACAGATAAGATGGATGCACCGTCACCAGCAGCCGGCGCCCTTCGGTCATGTTGAGCACCTGACCACGCACCTCCGACAGACGGCGCCGCTCTCCGGTCAGGGAGAAATAAGCGGTCGCGCCCATGGCGACGATCAGGCTCGGGCAGATGAGATCCACCTCCTGCTTCAGCCACCAGCGGCATTGGGCGATCTCCGCTTCGTTCGGTTTCCGGTGGATGCGCCGCTTGCCGCGCGGCTCGTATTTGAAGTGCTTGACGGCGTTGGTCACATAGAGCCCGGCGCGCTCCACGCCGATGTCGGAGAGAACACCGTCGAAGAGTTTCCCTGCCGGGCCGACGAAGGGCCGGCCGGAGAGATCCTCCTGATCGCCGGGCTGCTCGCCGACCAGCATCACGCGGGCATCCTGCGGGCCCTCGCCAAACACGGTCTGCGTGGCATGGCAATGAAGCGGACAGCGCGTGCAGCGGCGCGCCTCCTCGCGGAGCGCCTCCCAGGAGCCTGACGGCGGCGCTTCGAGGGTTTCGGCCTGCCCGTGCCGCGCCCGCAGGCGCGCATGAAAGGCCGGCGGCTGCGAGGCGGCCTTTTCCGCCATCTGCCGTACCTTGGCCTCGGCATTGGCGATGAGGTCCGGAATGAGATCGGCCTCCGGCAGGTTCTTCCAGTATTTCCGCGGCATTTCCGATGTCATCGCCTTCACCTTCAACCGCGCCGGATTGAAGATATTGGCATAATAGATGCGCCACAGATCATCGGCATCGTCGCGAATATCCGGCTTTGCGGCCGGTTCGTCATTGATCGTCAGCTGCTCGCCATCCCAGGCCGCCGATCCCTTCGGGGTCGCAATCACCCAGTCCATGTCGAAGAAGCGGCGGCGAAAGAAGGGCGCCAGTCGCGCAACGATGAAATGATCCGGCTCGAACCAGGCAAGAAAGGAGCGGCGGCGCCCGGTCGGATCGCCGGACGCGACCTCCTTGAAGCGGACGAAGGCCTTCATCTTGTGGCTGTCGCGCCGCACGGATTTTTCCAACCTGCGCGCCGCCATCACATCCGGATCGGAGACCACCTGCATCAGATGCCGATCGCCGCGGATGCGCCAGAGCAGCCGATAGAGAAGATCGAAGCGCTGAGGATCCGAATGGCAGACCGCCGTTTCCGCCAGATCCACGAAGGCCGGCGGCACCGTGACCACCCGTTTCTCCGCCGGCAATGACAGTTGCTGCGGCTCGGCGAAACCGGCCAGCGCATCGCCCTTCCCGGCAATCCGCCAGGCAATCTCGCCCGGAGCAATGTCGTTCAGAAGCAGCAGGCGGGCGGCGGCGCGCCATTCCTCGAAATCGCCGCGCCCCTTGAGAAAGATCGTCTGCATCAGAACAGCGCCAGTTGTTCCGGTTTCGGGGCAAACAGCGCCCTCAGATCGGCGCGGTCGAGCAGCCGGTTCGGCGTCCAGCCTTCCGCCACGATGAAGGGCTGCACCTTGCGCAGCGACACCCCGAGCCGTCCGAGATCCTCCAGCCGGACACGGCGGAAGCGGCGCGAGGACAGAATGGCATTGACCGTCTTCGTGCCGAAGCCCGGCACGCGCAGCAGCAGTTCCTTGCCCGCCCGGTTTATATCGACCGGAAAGCGCTCGCGATGGGCGAGCGCCCAGGCGAGCTTCGGATCGAGATCAAGATCGAGATTGCCATCGGCCGTCACCGCCGTAATCTCGCCGATCTCGAAGCCATAGAAACGGTAGAGCCAGTCTGCCTGATAAAGCCGGTGCTCGCGCATCAGCGGCGGCTTGACCAGCGGCAGCCTGGCGGACGCATCGGGAATGGGACTGAAGGCGGAATAATAGACGCGCTTCAGGCCATAGCTGCCATAGAGCCTGGCGCTCGTGCCGAGAATGGTGGCGTCGCTTGCCCCATCCGCACCGACGATCATCTGCGTGCTCTGCCCGGCCGGCACGAAATGGCGCCGCTTCTTCGTGCGAAGCGTCGGCTCGGCCGCGTCCTCGATCTTCCGCCGCAACTCGCCCATCGCGCGACGGATGCCTTCCGGCTTCTTCTCGGGCGCGAACCGGCCAAGGCCGCTGTCGGTCGGCAGTTCGATGTTGATCGACAGGCGATCGGCATAAAGCCCCGCCTCCTCGATCAGCGCGGCCGAGGCTTCCGGAATGGATTTCAGGTGGATGTAGCCGCGAAAATTATGGGTGGTGCGCAGTTCACGGGCGATCCGCACCATCTCCTCCATCGTGTGATCGGAGGAGCGGATGATGCCGGAGGACAAAAACAGCCCTTCGATATAGTTGCGCCGGTAGAATTCCAGCGTCAGCCAGATCACCTCTTCCGGCGCAAACCGCGCCCGCTCCACATTGGACGAGGATCGGTTGATGCAATAGGCGCAGTCATAGATGCAGAAATTGGTGAGCAGGATCTTCAAAAGAGAGATGCAGCGTCCGTCCGGCGCATAGGCATGGCAGATGCCCGATCCTTCCGTCGACCCAAGCCCGCCGGAGCCGGCGGCATGGCGTTTGGTCGTGCCGCTCGATGCGCAGGAGGCATCATATTTGGCGGCATCGGAGAGGATGGCGAGGCGTTCCTTCAGCGACTTCTTCATTAGTTTGTTCACTATATGTTCGTGGATGAACAGTCAATACGCCGGTGCTCCCGCCTCGGACCATCTTGCTGGATGCGGCTGGTGCCCTATTTCGAATTTTCTGGAAATTCGCGTCACGATTCTGCTATGATTCGCGAAGTTCAGGTTTTCACATGGTTCCGGGGCATCCCTCCGGGACCTGTTTCTTTTTGTGGCCGCCCGTTGCGGCCATGAGACTGAGGAAAAGAGAAATGGTTGATAAGGTACCGATGACGCCGTCCGGATTCGCCAAGCTGCAGGAAGAGCTGCGCTGGCGCCAGCAGGAGGAACGTCCCCGCATCATCGAGGCCATTGCCGAAGCCCGCGCCCATGGCGACCTTTCGGAAAATGCCGAGTACCATGCCGCCAAGGAAGCGCAGAGCCACAACGAAGGCCGCATCACCGAGCTGGAAGACCTGACGGCACGCGCGGAAGTGATCGACCTGACCAAGATGTCGGGCTCCAAGATCAAGTTTGGCGCACGGGTGAAGCTCGTGGACGAGGACACCGATGAGGAAAAGGTCTACCAGATCGTCGGCGACCAGGAAGCCGATGTGAAGGAAGGCCGCATCTCCATCTCCTCCCCCATCGCGCGCGCGCTGATCGGCAAGGAAGTGGGCGACAGCATCGAAGTGAACGCACCCGGCGGCTCCAAGGCCTACGAAGTGCTGTCCGTCAGCTGGGGCTGAGAGCTCCTGCCCTCGTGACAAGCGATCTCGCCCAAGTCGAGGTCATTGCTCCGCACTTCAAGCGAAGGCTGTCGGGCGTGACCTCCACCGTGATCCAGCTGGTGCCGGTGCAGAACCGCCTTGGCCAGAAGGTTGCAACCTTCGGGCCGGGCCTGCCCTCGCATCTGCCGTCGATGTCCGCAGCCGACCTTTTCCGCCTGTGGCGCCCGCCCGTCGGCCGCCGGCACCGGGTCTGGCATGCGCGTCGCAATATCGAGATGCTGCCCGGTATCCTGCTGCGTGACGTGCTGCGCATGCCGCTGAAGCTCGTCTTCACCTCGGCCTCGCAGCGCAAGCATAGCGGCTGGACGAAATGGCTGATCTCGAAGATGGACCGGGTGATCGCGGTCTGCCGGAAAACCGCCGCCTATCTGGAGCGGGAAAGCACCGTGATCCTACATGGTATCGATCTGGAACGCTTCTCGCCCGCACCGGACAAGGCTGCCGCCAAACAGGCGCTCGGCCTCGATCCGGCCCGTCGCCATGTCGGCTGCTTCGGCCGCGTGCGCCACCAGAAGGGCACCGATCTCTTCATCGACGCGATGATCCGGCTGCTTCCCGATCACCCGGACTGGGTCGCGGTGGTGGCCGGTCGCGCCACCGCCAAGCATGTCGCCTTCGAGGACGCGTTGAAGGCGAAGGTGAAGGCCGCCGGCCTTGGCGACCGCATCCTCTTCGTCGGCGAACATACCAACATCAACGCCTGGTATCGCGCGCTCGATCTCTTCGTCGCCCCGCAGCGCTGGGAAGGTTTTGGGCTGACCCCGCTGGAAGCCATGGCAACCGCCGTGCCGGTGGTGGCCGCCGATGTCGGCGCCTTTGCCGAACTGATCGTCGACGGCCAGACGGGCACCATGGTGGAGCGCGGATCGCTCGACAGCTTTGCCGCGGGCATTGCCCCCTATCTCGCCGACCCCGCTCTCTGCACGCAACACGGCGAGAATGCTCTCGCCCACATGCGTGCCAGTTTTTCCATCGAGCGCGAAGCGGCAGCGATCGGTGAGGTGTATGCGGAATTGCTGAGCCACGGATGAGGCCATCGTGACCATCTACGTGATCAATCTCGACCGCGCCACCGAACGCATGGCCCGCATGCAGGCAATGCTGGAGGGACGCGGCCTAGCCTTTCAGCGGCTGGCTGCCGTAGACGGGCGGGCTCTGCCGCAGGAGACGCTGGCCGAATGGTCCGGCCGGCATGCGGATGGCAGCCTGATCCTGTCGCCCGGCGAAGTCGGCATCCTGCTCAGCCAGCGGGAAGCCTGGTCGCGCATCGCGGCGGATGGTGTGCCCGGCATCGTCTTCGAGGATGACATTCATCTTGCCGCTGGCGCAGAAGAATTGCTGAGGGACCTCGCGTGGCTTCCGGCAGACGCCGATATCGTCAAGTTTGAGACCACCGGCCGCAAGATCGCGGTCTCGCGTCAGCAGTATGCCGTTGCACCCGGCATTATGCTGGCAAGGTTGCGCACCGCCCATCTGGGGTCTGCGGGCTATATCGTGACGCCGGCTGCCGCAAGACGACTGCTTGATGTCATCCAGAGGATCGACCGTGCGGTGGATCACGAAATCTTTGATCCCGTCGCTCCGATTTTTGCGCAACTGGTCATTTACCAGACCATCCCGGCGCTCTGTATCCAGGACCAGTTCATCGGCCACCAGAAGCTGGGGCTCGGCGGCGAGATCGAGCGCGCCTGGGCATTGGAGAAAAAGAAGCGGAAGGTTTCGACTTCCCAGAAGATCCGCAGGGAGCTGCGACGACTGATTGAACAGGCAGACTTTGCGGTGAAGGGTTCGCGCCTCAATCCGCTGTCCGACCGCCTGAACGTGAAGGTTCGCTATCCGGAACCGGAGGAGTGACTGCAGCGTGTGATCCGGCAGCGGCCTTCGGCTGAGACGATGGATTCTGCAAGATATTCCGCATCATTGCCGATGCGGGCAATCTGAGAACCTTTCCGTCAAAGACTGCTACCCGGTTTTCCGCAGGGGCCTCAGGCCGCCAGCCATCTGCAAACCGTCCTTCCTCAGAAAAGCACCGGACATACTCAAGGAAATCAGACCGCAACCGGTCCGCCATGTTGCGCAGACGCTTTTCCTTTGCGCTTGGCATCCCTGCGGATGACATGTGACGACGCAGGAAGAACTTGCAGCGCGAGAGCACGTCGACCTTCTTGGGACGCCGGAGACCCGAAAGATCGATGCCATCCGCAGAACAGAGTGCAACCAGATATTCGTGTCCTAGCTTGTCGATATCGCAGATTTCTGGGTCAAACTGACCGAACCACGGTTTCTCGTACTTACTGAAGTGCACGAAAAGCGGGCGGCACAGCATGTCTACCCCCCAGTTGAACAGGCTCGCCTGAAAATTCCAGCGGGGACTTAGCTCACTCCAGATGTCCTGCAGGGCGTAGTTCAGAAAATCCTGATCAAAGAATGTCATGTTTTTGGCAAAGGCTGCAACATACGCAGGAAGAAGCTGCCTGAAATCGATCGTCAGCCATCGTTCCACGTCAATGACCAGCACACCGGAATTGAAATAGCGACCTCCTCGGATGCCGACGGAATCGAGCCAGTCGCGCTTTGAACGTCCCGGCACAGCTGACGAGGCAATCGTCGCGAAATCACGGATGGCACCAACTCCTCCGCTCAGACTTACTGCCCAGATGCTCTGATCGATACCGAGAGGAAGAATGTCGGCATCAAGGTAGATGAGTCTGGTGTAGGACCGAAGACGTTCGGGCGCAAATATTCGAGCATACACAATACGTGGCCAACGATCATCGCCAGGCAGACCATCGGGCAGCAGGCTATCCAGTTCGTTGTAGTGATAGAATATATGAGATTCGGAGGAGACTGACGCCCTCCCCCCCGACGGCATCCCTTCTATGAAGATATGGACATCCTGCCGCCACTGAGCAGCGAGAGACCTCGCCAATGCCGATGTCACTCCGACCAGCGAGGAATCGACGACGAAGTAGAATGCAAATGGCGTCGTCACTTCGGCACCGCATAGAGCCACTGCATCGCGTCGTGACGGAATTCATCCAGCAACAGTTGGGCAACGGGACGACGAAGCTCCGCAAGTTCGGGGAAATCGCTTGGCTGCCGGATTTGCTGATTGATGATCGTTATCGAGTGACTGGGGGAAAGAAACTCCAGCAGTCTTTCCCGTGTGCCCGGCATAAACAGATCGTGGAGTTCAATGATGAACGAGGAATTCGCCACTACGCTGCGCGGCATGTCGACCACGTGGTTTTCGTAGCCTTCACAGTCTAGAACAAACAACGCCGTCTTGCCGCTCAGGCTGATGACGCCATCAAGCGGATGGCCATAATCGAACTTGTCCAGCCTGACGACCTTAACGCCGTTTTGAGACATGCACCGATCAAGCACCGGAAACGACCGTTCATCAATGTCGTACGTGTAAACTTCCGCATCCGGCAGGCGCCGCTTCAGACCAATTGCGTAATATCCCTCCGATGCTCCGATGTTGACGATGACATCAGGTCGCCTTGCGATCTCGCTCTCGATAGCTTCGAATATCTCTCGCTCGTAGGAGCCAAGGATCTTGGCCACAATGTCGTAGTCACTCCACGCTCCCAGTTCCGGAAGTCTCAAGCCTGAGAAAGGTCCGCGCACAACGCTGCATTCGACTTGCCTCAGCATATCGGAGACCAAAAGCTTCTTGTAACGTAATGCCGCCTCAAGGAAATTTTGTTCCGCGTAGTTCCGGCGAGTGCGGTAGACGCCGAACCCGAATGGTCCAAGCAGTTTCTCTAGTGTCGCAAGCCTTCCCAGTGGATCATCCTTAGGTAGTAACAGTTGGCTTAATCCCCTCCCAGACGAACAAGTTCAGCCGGGATATGTCAATGCTGTTCAGCGCCGTGCGTCATGAGGCTCTGGAGCTACCGGACAGCGGTGCTGCTTTCCTCACACCTCCACCAGCCCCAGTTTCTTCACCTGGCGGATGGTCAGCATCGTCCGCACGGTATCGACATGCTCGTTGGCGGCCAGGACCTCGATCACAAAGTCCTGGAAGGCGGTGAGGTTTTCTGCCGTGCAGCGGAGCAGGAAATCGCTGTCGCCGGAGACCATCCAGGCCTCGCGCACGATCGGCCAGCTCTGGGCGAGCGCGGCGAAGGCCTTCAGATTGGCTTCCGACTGGTGCTTGAGGCCAACGAGGCAGAAGGCGACGAGATCGAAGCCGAGCCTGGGGCCGTTGAGGATTGCGGCATAGCCCTCGATCACGCCTGCCTCTTCCAGCTTGCGCACGCGGCGCAGGCAGGGCGGCGCGGAAATGCCGACCCGCTCGGCCAGCTCCACGTTCGTCATGCGTCCATCCCGCTGCAATTCGCGCAGGATCTTGATGTCGATGGCGTCGAGTTCGGCTCTGAGCACGGGAAACCTCATGTCGGTTTTTGCCATGCTATTAGCCAAAGGAATCCTGAACGCAAGGATTGCGCGCAAGATTATGTCGCGACAGCGTACCATTATTGTGCGTAACTCCGCCTGCCATGCCGTCGGCGCAGTGCTGACCTTGAATTGGCGCATGGAACGTTCATAAATGAGCGGGAAAGGCGTCCGACGCTTGCGCCTGCACGGAAAGTTGCAGGCGCGCCGACGCCAGCTGAAAGGAACTCTGCAATGTCTGCCCGCCATGCCCACGTCCTCATCATCGGCTCCGGCCCGGCCGGTTACACGGCCGCCATCTATGCCGCGCGCGCCATGCTCAAGCCGGTCCTCATCGCCGGCATGGAACAGGGTGGCCAGCTGATGATCACCACCGATGTCGAAAACTATCCGGGCTTTGCCGATCCGATCCAGGGCCCCTGGCTGATGGAACAGATGCTGAAGCAGGCGACCCATGTCGGCGCCGAAATCGTCAACGATCTCGTCACCGAGGTGAAGCTGTCGCAGCGTCCCTTCGTGATCCGCACCGATTCCGGCCAGGTCTGGACCGCCGATACGCTGATCATCGCCACCGGCGCGAAGGCGAAATGGCTCGGCATCGAGAGCGAACAGCACTTCCAGGGCTTTGGCGTCTCGGCCTGCGCCACCTGCGACGGCTTCTTCTATCGCAATCGTGACGTGATCGTGGTCGGCGGCGGCAATTCCGCCGTCGAGGAAGCGCTCTATCTCTCCAATATCGCCAAGTCGGTCACCGTCGTGCATCGCCGTGACAGCTTCCGTTCGGAAAAGATCCTGCAGGAACGCCTGTTCCAGCGCCCGAATGTCGAGGTAATCTGGAACAGCGAAGTGGCCGAGATCACCGGCGAACCGGCCAGGCCGCCGATGCCGCCTTCGGTCAGCGGCGTGAAGCTGCGCAACACCCTGACCGGCGAAATCACCGAACGCGCCACCCACGGCGTCTTCGTCGCCATTGGTCATGCGCCGGCCACCGAACTGTTCAAGGGCCAGGTGAAGCTGAAGGACAATGGCTACATGTGGACGGCGCCGGATTCGACGGCAACGGACGTTCCCGGCGTGTTTGCCGCCGGCGACGTGACCGACGACACATTCCGCCAGGCCATCACCGCCGCCGGCATGGGCTGCATGGCAGCGCTGGAAGCGGAACGCTATCTCGCGGGCATCCAGCCCGTGGCAGAAGCTGCGGAGTAACAATGGTTGTGCCTCTCGACTGGGACAAATTGCGCATTTTTCACGCGGCGGCGGAGGCAGGCTCGTTCACCCACGCAGCCGACAAGCTCCACCTGTCCCAGTCGGCGATCAGCCGTCAGGTCAGCGCGCTGGAGCAGGATGTGGGCGTCAAGCTCTTCCACCGTCATGCGCGCGGCCTGATCCTGACGGAACAGGGCGAACTGCTCTATCGCACCGCGCATGACGTGCTGCTGAAGCTCGAAAGCGTGAAGGTGCAGCTGACGGAGACGACGGAGAAGCCGAGCGGCAAGCTGCGCGTCACCACCACCGTCGGGCTCGGCCAGGGCTGGCTGACAGACAAGGTGCAGGAATTCCTGCAGCTTTATCCGGAAATGTCGATCCAGCTCATCCTCGACAACGAGGAGCTGGACGTGAACATGCGCCATGCCGATTGCGCCATCCGCCTGCGCCAGCCGCAGCAATCGGATCTCATCCAGCGCAAGCTGTTCACCGTGCACATGCACGTGTATGCGGCGCCCTCCTATATCAACCGCTTCGGCGAGCCTCAGACGATCGAGGATCTCGACCAGCACCGCATCATCACCTTCGGCGAACCGGCGCCTAACTACCTGCTAGACGTCAACTGGCTGGAATATGCCGGCCGCAACTCGGACAATCCGCGCCTGCCGCATCTGCAGATCAACAGCCAGACCTCGATCAAGCGCGCCTGCCTGCTGGGAATCGGGATCGCCGTGCTGCCGGATTACATCGTGGGGCGCGACCCGGGCCTGATTCAGCTGGCCATCAATGCCGACATTCCGTCCTTCGACACCTATTTCTGCTATCCGGACGAGATGAAGAATGCGGCGAAGCTGAAGGTTTTCCGTGATTTCATTGTGGCCAAGGCCCGCAACTGGAATTTCTGACGCCGCCCGCACATCATGCGGAAAATCGGTTTCTGTAAGTAAATCAATCGCTTGCGAGGGAACGCAAGCGCAGATGGAAGGTTATTGCGCATAGCATTGCGCATCTCGCATAGCTGTGTTGCACAAAAACGGATTGTTCAGTGCACAAGAAAGCACCATATCGCACACAGCTGATGCACATGGTGGCTTTTCCTCCCAGTTCCACCGCAGCAGCTGTTCCCCTCTGGAGGTTATTTGACCTTCACACTTATAAGGGCCCTGGAGCAATCCGGTGGCCCTCTTTTTTTAACCGGCCATTGCCCGTAACTCCTAAAATCCGCTGGTGAAACGGCCCGGACCTCTTGTCTGTCAGCGCCGCGCCACCCATATTGTCGGTAGCTGGCGTCTCCTGGCAACATCCCCTCGTTGCTCTGCGCCGGCTGTTCCCCTCTGGAGGTTTTTCAACCTTCACACTTCAGGCCTCGGGCGTTCCGGGGCCTTTTTTTTGCCCTGCAGCATGGCGGGGTCTTTAAATCGGAAAATTACGATCCACATATCGGCCATGATCGATTTAACTATCGATCTACGAGGGACCGCCGCATGGACAAGACCGAAATTCTGAAAGCGCTCTCGCATCCGGTGCGCGTCGAGTTTCTCGAATGGATGCGGCAGCCGCAGGCGCATTTTTCGTCGCAGGCCCATCCGCTGGACATGGGAATCTGCGCCAACCAGTTCGAGAAGCGCTGCGGCCTCTCCCAGTCGACCGTCTCGGCTCATCTGTCGACGCTGGAGAAGGCGGGCCTGGTGACGACCACCAGAGTTGGCCAGTGGACCTTCTACCAGCGCGACGAAGAGACGATCCGCCGTTTCCTGTCCCATCTCGGGGAGACGCTCTGAGCGCGGATATCCGCCGCGGCATCGCCTCCCCCCCTCCCAAGATACCAACCAAGAGGATATCCCATGCCGACATTGTTCGATGAGGTCACGTTTGGCGATCTGTCGCTGAAAAACCGCGTGGTCATGGCCCCGCTCACCCGCAACCGCTCGCCGAAGGCGATCCCGAACGACCTCAACGTCGTCTATTACGAACAGCGCGCCACGGCCGGACTGATCGTCTCGGAAGGCACGGCCATCACGCAGCAGGGCCAGGGCTATGCCGATGTGCCGGGCCTTTACCTGCCGGAAGCGCTGGCCGGCTGGAAGAAGATTACCGATGCGGTGCATGCTCGCGGCGGCAGGATCGTCGCCCAGCTCTGGCATGTCGGCCGCGTCTCGCATGTCTCGCTGCAGCCGGACGGCCAGGCGCCGGTGGCTCCGTCCGCGATTGCCGCCCGCTCCAAGACCTATATCCTCAACGAGGACGGCACCGGCGGCTTTGCCGAAACCTCCACGCCGCGGGCGCTGGAACTGGCCGAACTGCCCGGCATCGTCGAGGATTTTCGCAAGGCGGCCCGCGGTGCCGTGGATGCCGGCTTTGACGGCGTCGAGATCCACGCCGCCAACGGCTATCTGCTCGACCAGTTCATGAAGGATGGCGCCAACAAGCGCGAGGATGCCTATGGCGGCTCGATCGAGAACCGCATCCGCCTGACGCTCGAAGTGGTCGATGCCATCGTCCGGGAAATCGGCGCCGGCAAGACGGGCATCCGCCTGTCGCCCACCACGCCGGCCAACGATATCAGCGACAGCAATCCGCAGTCCGTGTTCAACGCCGTGGCGGAAGCGCTCGCCTCCCGCAACCTCGCCTTCATCCACGTCATCGAGGGTGCCACCGGCGGTCCGCGCGACCACCAGTATGAAGGCACCAGCTTCGACTATGCCGCCTTCAAGCAGGCCTATCTCGCCGCAGGCGGCAAGGGCGCCTGGATGGTCAACAACGGCTATACGGCAGAAAGCGCTGCCGAAGCCGTGGCCAGCGGCAAGGCGGACCTGGTATCCTTCGGCAAGCCGTTCATCGCCAATCCGGACCTCGTGCGCCGCATCAGGGATGGCGCCGCCTGGAACAGCATCAACCCGCAGACCCTCTATGGCGGCGGTGCGGAAGGCTATACGGACTATCCGGCGCTGGAGGCTGCGGAATAACCGCCGTCACATTCCTCCGACAGAGGCCCGCCACCTGCGGGCCTCTTGCATTTCGGGAGTTCGGCCAGCCGACCCCGGCGCAACGGTCGAAGTCAGGCCGGATGTGGCCCGGCCTTGACCGCCGCTGCCTGCCCTACCTGCTGCGTCCCGCCTGCGGTGTCGGGCAGGCAGCCGAGCGCAAGCAGCGTGGTGCGGACAGCATCCTCCAGCGGCGTGCGCGGTTCGGCGCCGAGCATGGCACGCAGCTTGCCATTGGAGAGGCGCACCGGGCATTGCCAGAGATAGCGCATTTCCCGCAGTTCCCGGAACAAGGGTACGACCGGGCTGGCGAGCATCACCGCCCACCAGGGAAAGCGCCGACGCGAGAGCGGACGGCCGGCAATGCGCTCGATCGCTTCGATCATCTGCAGACCGTCATGGTCCCACACCCCGTCCATGTGAAAGGTTTCGAAGGTGCCGAGGCGGTCCGACATCTCGATCAGACGCACCATGGTTTCGGCGACATCGGGCAGATAGGCCCACTGATGGCCGATCCTGGGCCGGGCAATGAAGCTGACCGACCGGAGCGGTCTGCCGGGCGTCACAAGACCCTGCGCAAACCAGTTGTTGGCGGCTCCCGGCCCGAAGAAATCGCCGGCCCGCACGATGAGGACGGGAACGCCTTCGGCGGCGGCGGCCTGCAGCCGCTGCTCCATCTGCACGCGGATGGCGCCCTTGCGCGTGCGGGGATTTTGCGGCCCCGTTTCCGCAATCAGCGGAAAGCTGTCCGGTCCGTAATTGTAGACGGTGCCGGGCAGCAGAATACGCGCGCCATTGTCGCGAGCAGCCGCAATCGTGTTGTCGAGCATCGGCATCACCAGCCTGTCCCAGTCGCGATAGCCCGGCGGGTTGACCGCATGGACGATGAGGCGCGCGCCTTGCGCCGCAGTGCGAACGGCCTGCGCGTCCATCGCGTCGCCCTGCACCCAGTCGAAGGACGGCGCCTTGCCGGCCGCCTCTGCGGCGTTGCGATTGAGGGCGCGGATACGCCAGCCGGCCTGCAAGAGGCGGCGGGCAACCGAGCCGCCGATGCCGCCGGTGGCGCCCAGGACGAGGGCCAGCGGCCGCTCGATCTGTGGGAATGAAGTCTCGCTCTGCATGACGGCAACTCCTTCTATTGTGCCTTGTGTTTCGCTGGCTGGAGTATCCGCGCAAACGGAGCTATACAAAATTGCCGAAACATGTGGAGCAATCATTCAAAAATGAATGACCCCGACTGGAGCCTCTACCGCACCTTTCTCGCCGTCTGCCGCACCGGTTCGCTGTCGGCTGCGGCGCGGGATCTCGGCCTCACCCAGCCGACGGTCGGCCGCCATGTGGACGAACTGGAACGGCTGCTTCGCCGCACCCTCTTCACCCGCTCGCCGCAGGGACTGATGCCGACGGATGCGGCCGTCGAGATCCGCCCCTATGCGGAAAGCCTTGCCACCACCGCCGCCGCCCTTCTGCGGCAGGTCTCCGGCGGCCTGGAGCGTGTGGAAGGGATCGTCCGGATCACGGCCAGCGATGTCATCGGCATCGAGGTGCTGCCGCCGATCCTGGCGCAGTTGCAGGCGGCGCATCCGGGCCTGGTGGTGGAACTGTCGCTTTCCGATCTGGTGGAGGATCTGCTGCATCGGGAAGCGGATGTCGCGGTGCGCATGACGCGGCCCGTGCAGGATGCGCTGGTGATCCGCGCCGTCGGCGAGATCGAGCTTGGCCTCCATGCGCATCCGGATTACCTGACGCGGGCGGGAACGCCTGAAACATTCGCCGATCTTGCCCGTCATCGCATGATCGGCTTCGACCGGCAGACGGCCTTCGTGCGCATGGCAACCGCCGAGATGCGGCGCCTCAATCCGGGCTTTTCCACC
This sequence comes from Rhizobium sp. CSW-27, assembly GCF_018760785.1. Classification (GTDB taxonomy): domain Bacteria; phylum Pseudomonadota; class Alphaproteobacteria; order Rhizobiales; family Rhizobiaceae; genus Neorhizobium. The sequence goes on along the minus strand of NZ_JAHHZO010000014.1, from coordinate 73,543 downwards.
GTGGAGCAGATCGGCTGGCATTATCGCACCGACAACAACCTCGCCCAGCTTGCCGCCATCCGCGCCGGCGCCGGGATCGGCTTCTGCCAGACACGCCTCGCCGAACGGCAACCCCGCCTGCAACGGGTGCTGCCGGACCTGCGCTACCCGCTGCCCACCTGGGTCGCCATGCATGAGGACCTCAAGTCATCGCCGCGCTGCCGCGCCACATTCGATGCACTCGTCGAAGGATTGCAGGATTACATCGGCGGCGGCACCGGAGGCCGGTAGACGGCGGTCGTCTGACGTGGCTATACAGTCAGCATTGGCAACAGCCGGATCGAGGCGTCTCGTGATTCATGCTTTCGCTGCCCGTGCCCTGTGGCCGGCCTTTCTGGTCGGCGGTCTTGTCGGCACCCATTTTGCCTTTCAGTCCTCCACCCCGCTGCTCTGGTTCAACGTGGTCTATCTCTGCGTGGTGGCGCTGATTGCGCTGGCCGAGCGCCTGATGCCCTACGAGAACGACTGGCTGCAGCCGGATGGCGAGACCTTCAACAACGTGGCGCATACCCTGCTGAGCAAGGGCGCGGTACAGCTCTTCGCTGCAATCGGCGCTTCGCTGCCGATGGGCATTGCCAGCGTGCTGCAGCCGCTCACCGCGCCGCATGTCGGTCTGTGGCCCGACCATGCGCCGCTCGCCCTGCAGGTGGTGCTCGGGCTGGTGATCGCGGAATTCGGTCTCTATGCCGCCCACCGCATTGCGCACGAAAACCTGTTCCTCTGGCGCTTCCATGCGCTGCATCACAGCGTCAGCCGGCTGTGGGTGGTCAATGCCGGCCGCTTCCATTTCATCGATTCCGGCTTCAAGATCGCGCTCAGCCAGATCCCGCTCTATCTGCTGGGCGCACCGCTTTCCGTCTTCCTGTGGATCGGCGCGGTCACGGCCTTTGTCGGCCTGCTCACCCACTGCAACATCGCGGTGAAGACGGGCGTTCTGGATTACATCTTCAGCACGCCGCGCCTGCATCGCTGGCACCATTCCAAGATTATCGCCGAGGGCAATACCAATTATGGCGAGAACCTCGTCCTGTGGGACCAGATCTTCGGTACCTATTTCAATCCGCCCCGCGACCCTTCGACCGATATCGGCATTACCGGGCGCGTCTCGCCGCATTTCCTCGGCCAGTTGATTCAACCCTTCTCACGCAAGGGCGCCCGCCAGATCCTCGGAAAGGCGCCGAAGCCGGCCTCCTCCCCGGCGGTCGAGCAGCCGGCCGTCGCCATCGACGAGGCCGCCCCCTCGCCGTGAGGCAACGGCACGGAACCGCAACGAACCGACGCGCGCATCATCTCGTGGCGTTGCCGTTCCTCAGCGTCCTGCGGCACGGGCGGCATAATCCGCATCGTCCACTTCTGCCTCGGGACGGTCGCCGCCATCGCTGTATTCGATGTGCCAGTTGCCGTCGGCATCCTGCCAGCTGATTTCTTCCGGGTCGCCACCCACCTGCTGCTCTGCAGCGGCAATGCGTGCCGCCGCCAGCGCGTCGCCATGGCTCGGAAAGGTTTCGGAATAGACATCGCCCAGCCTGTAGGCCCAGCCGCCATCATGCTGCACCACCTTGTAGATCACCTTGGTCATGATTTCCTCCTGTCTGTCTTTTGGTGTACGACCCGGCCCGCTGACGGAATTCCAAACCACGGAGTTCGGTTCCGTCGGCAGGGCTATCGGCAGAGGCAACGAAGACGGTCGGCGGCAGCGGCACAACGCAGGAACAGGCCGAATGCCGGCTTGATCGCTTCGGGCATCGCCATAGATTGCTCCCACACAGCAGGAGCATCTTCCAAGCATGCCATCACTCGTCCGCCGAGAAAAGTTTCTTCTGATCGCGCTGCTTGTGGCAGGGCTTGCGGCCTTCACGGAGCACGCGATCCTGGACGCCGGCAAGCTTGCGGCGCTCGGCGCCGCCATCCTGCTGATCCTCGTCATCGTGCTCACCTCGACGCGCGTGGCCCATCATGCGGAAGTGCTGGCGCACAAGGTGGGCGATCCCTACGGCACCATGATCCTGACGCTGTCGGCCGTAGCAGTCGAGGTGCTGATCCTCGCCATCCTGATGAACAGCAGCAGTTCTCCGACGCTGGTGCGCGACACGATCTATGCGGCGGTGATGCTGGACATCAACGGCATCCTCGGCCTTGCCGCCCTGCTCGGCGGTTTGCGCCACGGCGAGCAGCCCTACAACGACAATTCCGGCAAGACCTATGGCGTGATGATCCTCACTGCCATGGGCATTTCCATGGTGGTGCCGGAGTTCGTGCCGAAGGATCGCTGGCATTATTATTCCGCCTTCACCATTGCCGCGATGATCGCCCTTTACGGCCTGTTCCTGCGCATGCAGGTGGGACCGCACAGCTACTTCTTTTCCTACAGCTATCCACGGCAGAAAGTGCGGGCCCCTGCGGAGGCACAGACGGCACCGGCCGGCAGCACACCGCAGGAGGGCTCCGCCACCGCCTCCATCGCCATCATCCTGGCCGGCGTGGTGCTGATCGGTCTGCTGGCCGAATTCATGTCGGGCTTCATCAATACCGGACTTGAGGGCAGCGGCGCTCCGCCGGCACTGATGGCGGTGATCGTCGCGGCGATCTCGGCAGCGCCGGAGATCCTGACGGCGCTGCGGGCAGCACTGCGCAACCGCATGCAGTCGGTCGTCAACATCGCCATGGGCGCCTCGCTCTCGACCGTCATCCTGACGGTGCCGGTGATGGAGGCGATCGCGCTCTATACCGGCCAGCCCTTCATCATGGCGATGACACCGGTGCAGACGGTGATGGTGACGATCACCCTGATCGCCGCCGCCATCAACCTCAATGACGGCGAAACCAATGCCATCGAGGGCATGACGCATTTCGTGCTGTTTGCCACCTTCCTGATGCTGACCGTCATCGGGCTCTAATGCGGCGGGCAGCGGCGCGATCACCGCCCGATAAAGCAAACTTGAACGCTGTCCATGCGGCAGGTGGGACAGCGCGGCCCTACATCCATGAACACATGCCTGCGTGCTCCGTCCTTGGCGGTCGCGCGCCATGCCAACCGAACTCCGGGACGAGTTCGCCAATGACCGGGAGAAGATCATGACGCGCCTGCCCCTTGCCCTTGCCAGTTCGCTGCTTGCCGCGACCCTTGCCGTGCCGGCCCTTGCCCAGCAGGCCGGACCGCCAGTCGAACGCAAGCCGCCGAATGCCCCCGACCAGCAGCCGGCCTTTGCCGGCCAGACCCGCGCACCGCAACCGCCGCAGATGCCGAAGATCCGGACGGAAACCGTGGCCGAGCGCCTGCCGCATCTCTGGGCGATGGAATTTCTGCCGGACGGCCGCATGCTGGTAACGGCCAAGCAGGGCGCCATGCACATCCTGTCCCGCGACGGCAAACCAGGCCCTGCCCTTGCCGGCGTGCCGAACGTGCTGGCAATCGGCCAGGGCGGCCTGCTGGACGTGGCGCTGGCACCGGATTATCCGCAATCGGGACGCATCTTCTTTTCCTTCTCCGAACAACGCGGGGACGGAAACGGCACCTCCGTCGCATCCGCCCGCCTGGTGCCGGATGATCGCGGCGGCGGCCGGCTGGAAAACGTCCAGGTAATCTTCCGACAGATGCCGAGTTATGACGGCAACAAGCATTTCGGCTCGCGCCTCGCCTTCGGGCCGGATGGCGCGCTTTATGTGACCGTCGGCGAGCGATCCGACCGCGAACCGCGCGTGCAGGCACAGGATCTTGACAGCGGGCTCGGCAAGATCTTCCGCATCACCCAGCAGGGCGAACCCTTCAAGGGCAATCCCTTCATTGGCCAGAACAATGCGCAGCCGGAGATATGGTCGCTTGGCCACCGCAATCTGCAATCCGCGACCATCGATGGCGAGGGGCGGCTGTGGACAGTGGAACACGGCCCGCGCGGCGGCGACGAGTTGAATCGCCCCGAGGCCGGCAAGAACTATGGCTGGCCGGAGGTGACCTACGGCGTCGAATACAGCGGCGCCCCGGTCGGCCAGGGCATTACCCGCATGGCAAACACCGAACAGCCGGTCTATTACTGGGATCCGGTGATCGCGCCCTCCGGCATGGCCTATTACGACGGCAACGCCATTCCGGAATGGAAAGGCGCCTTCCTCGTCGGCGGCCTCGTCAGCCAGGGCATCGTCGTGCTGCACATGGAGGGCGACCGCGTGAAGTTCGAGGAGCGCGTGCCGCTCGACGCCCGCATCCGTGACGTGAAGGTCGGGCCGGATGGCGCCGTCTACGCCGTCACCGAACAGCGCGGCGGCGGAGGTTCAACTATCATCCGGCTGAGCAAGGCATAATGAAAAGCTCCGGTTCTGGTCCCGCGACGGGTCAGAACCGCAATGCCAGGGGATGGCCGACCAATGCCCGGTCAATCGTGACGAGCTGCAAGCCCTCCACCTGGCACTGCGCAAGCAGAAGCCGGTCGAAGGGATCGCGCGTCGGCGGCTCGGGCTCGGCGGCGGTCAGGACGTGTTCGATGTCGATGCGCAACGTGCGAAAACCGGCAACATTTAGGAAGGAGGGGATTTCACGTAGTGGAAGCTTTGGACTGAGCTTTCCCAGTCGTGACTTGATTGCGATTTCCCAAAAGCTCGCCACGCTGATGAAACAGGCATCTGCAAAGCGGGAGATATAGCGTTCTGCTCTCGGATATTTGACGGCCATATCCCCATCAGCTCCGGCCAGCACAAAATGCGTGTCAAGGAGCAGCTTCACCATCAGGGAAGCGGCCTCAGCAAAAAATCCTCGGGAAGAGGCTCGTCAAAATCGTCGGAGACGAAACCATCGTTACGCACGATGCCTTTAGAACGCAGATAGGCTTCTGCGGCCTCCCAGTCTATGCCCGGTTTCTTCATGTGCGGCACGATGTCGAACACCGGTTTTCCGTCTCGCGTCACGGTCACGGTCTCGCCGTTCTCGACATCCTGCGCGAGTTCGTCAAAACGATCCTGAGCTTCGGCGATGGACACGGTCTTCATGAATGAAAGTCTACGCCCGCGCCGTGAGACCGTCAACAATGGCAGGCAGGACGGCAAAAGGGCCCGCCATCGCTGGCGAGCCCCTTCACACAGAGGACAGACCGATTGCTTACTGGCAATTATTGCAGAAGCGCTGGATGCGGCGGCAGGCCTCTTCCAGCTGGTCTTCCGAGGTCGCGTAGGAGATGCGGAAGTTCGGACCGAGGCCGAAGGCCGAGCCATGCACCACGGCCACACCTTCCGTCTCCAGAAGCTCGGTGACGAAATCCTCATCGGTTTCGATGACCTTGCCCGACGGCGCGGTCTTGCCGATCAGCCCCTTGCAGGACGGGTAGACGTAGAAGGCGCCTTCCGGGTTCGGGCACGAAATACCCTTTGCCTGGTTCAGCATGGAAACGACGAGATCGCGGCGGCCTTCGAAGATCTTCTTGTTCTTCGCCACGAAATCCTGCGGGCCGTTCAGTGCTTCGACGGCCGCCCACTGGGCGATCGAAGAGGCGCCGGAGGTCTGCTGGCCCTGGATCATGTCCATGGCCTTGATCAGCTCCAGGGGACCTGCCGCATAACCGATACGCCAGCCGGTCATCGCATAGGCCTTGGAGACGCCGTTCATCGTCAGCGTGCGGTCATAGAGCTTCGGCTCGACTTCCACCGGCGTTGCGAACTTGAAGTCGCCGAAGGTCAGGTGCTCGTACATGTCGTCCGTCAGCACCCAGACATGCGGATACTTGACGAGAACATCGGTCAGCGCCTTCAGTTCGTCATGGCTGTAGGCCGCACCCGACGGGTTGGAGGGCGAGTTGAACACGAACCACTTCGTCTTCGGGGTGATTGCCTTTTCGAGGTCGGCCGGCTGGAGCTTGAAGTTGTTCTCCTGCGTGGTCGCGACGAAAACCGGCGTGCCGCCGCACAGCGATACCATTTCCGGATAGGACACCCAGTAAGGGGCCGGAATGATCACTTCATCGCCGGCGTTCAGCGTCGCCATGAAGGCGTTGAACAGGATCTGCTTGCCGCCGGTGCCGACGATCGTCTGGGCCGGCGTATAGTCGAGACCGTTCTCGCGCTTGAACTTCTTGGCAATCGCCTCGCGCAGCTGCGGAATGCCGGAGACCGGCGTGTACTTCGTCTCGCCGCGATTGATCGCATCGATGGCTGCCTGTTTCACATTGTCCGGCGTGTCGAAATCCGGCTCGCCGGCACCCAGCCCGATCACGTCACGGCCCTTGGCTTTCAGTTCGCGGGCTTTCTGCGAAACGGCAATGGTGGCGGACGGCTTTACGCGGGAAAGTGCATCGGCAAGAAAGGCCATGATGTTGAGATCCTGAAGCTGTTGAAAACGGCAGGTCCGTTCGGCACTACCGAAGGGTTCTATGTCGAAGAAAGCCGCCTGATTCAAGGCCGAAAAGCCGGTCGCGCCGCTGATTCTTGTCCAGATTGCGCGCCGGAAAAAACGCCGCGCAATCCGCCGTTTGGCCTCCCGGCACAGCATGGAATGTTAACGCCTTGATTCTGCCACAACAAATGTCAGCGACTGCCCCAATCCGGTCCTTGTCCAGTCGCTTTCGCAGGCTCTTCTCATGGTCATTGATCGAGCACGAGAGGAATTGCACCATGTTTCTGGATGACGAGGAAGCCACCACACGGCTTCGGATCCGCAGATTGAGCAGCAGCATCTGGATCGCCGCTGCGGCCCTGGCGGCCTGCGTGGTGATGATGCTGGCGCTGGTGGAAACGGCGCAGGCGGGCGAACTGCCGACGCTTTCGGAAGTCGTCGTGCCGCAGCTTCTCTTCAGCCCCGGCCCCGCCGGTGACCAGCGCATCCTGTTCGGCGCGCTGACCCTTGTCTTCACCCTGGCTGCCGCCGGCCTGTGGCGGCTCAGCTTTCGCGACCTGCCGCCGAAGGTTCGCGACCGCAACGAGGACGGGCAGATCCACCGGTTCTGATCCGGCACCTCGCGCGGCAGGCGACCACCGGCTCGACGGTCGCCCGCTTCGCATGACCCGCGGATGCCGTGCTCTTGATGCGGCAGCCGCCCCCTGATAGGGAGCCCGGGCAGGCCGACGCGCCACCCTCCCCTTCAGGACCGATCCATGACACGCATGCAGGCGAATCTCGTTCTTCTTCTGGCCGCCGCCATCTGGGGTGGCGGCTTCGTCGCCCAGTCGGTCGCCATGGACAAGATCGGCCCCTTCTGGTTCGTCGGCCTTCGCTTTGCCATTGCCGCCCTTGCGGTGCTTCCCTTCGCCCTGCGGGAAGAAAAGCGCATCGGCTCGCGCCCGACGTCGCGGCAGATGGCAGGCTTCGTTCTCGTCGGCACCGCCCTGTTCGGCGGCGCGATTACCCAGCAGATCGGCCTCGTTACCACCACGGTCACCAATTCCAGCTTCCTCACCGGGCTCTATGTCGTCTTCGTACCGGTGATCTCGATCCTGCTGTTCCGGCGCTTTCCGCACTGGATCATCTGGCCGGTCGCGGTGATGGCGCTTGGCGGCATCTTCCTGCTCAGTGGCGGCAACCTGCAGCAGATCTCCACCGGCGACCTGTGGAGCATCCTGTGCGCCGCCTTCTGGGGGCTGCAGATTGTGCTGGCCGGCCAGTTCGTCGGCAGCTCCGGGCGCCCCCTGGCCCTCTCGGCCACGCAGTTTGCCACCTGCGCGGTTCTCGCCATGGCGCTCGGTCTGGTGCTGGAACCCTTCTCGCTGGCCGCCGTCTTCGATTCGATGGCGGAGATCCTCTATGTCGGCCTCATCTCCTCCGGGCTCGCCTTCGTGCTGCAGGTCATCGGCCAGCGCTATACGACCGCGCCGCAGGCTGCCATCTTCCTCTCCTCGGAAGCTCTGTTCGGCGCCTTTTTCGGTGCATTGCTGCTCGGCGAGACACTTCCCGCGGTCGGTTATGCCGGCTGCGCGCTGATTTTTGCCGCCATGCTGGTGGTGGAACTCGTGCCGGAACTGTTGAAGCGACGCGGCGAACTGCGTCCGGCGGATTGACGTGGAGGCAGAAAAGGCGTTTCCTTGCCTTTCATCCCGCCTTCGACTGCACAAGAAAACGCCACGTCCGTCAAACCGCTTGCAAAAACCCTGGCTTTCAGGGGGAATGCAAGCGTCGATTGGTGTTGCCTATTCGCGTCAGAAAACTTTTTCTTGCCAATTTACGATAAACACAGCACTCTGTGGCTGTTCGGGCAATTTGCGAGCATGGGAAGAGCTATAATGAAGCGATCCGGAAGCGCCAACACTTCCGGGCGGGGGATGCGGTAAGGATGACATCAAGTCCTGATCTCTTTTCCTGCGGTAAGACGGGCCCCTTTCCTCCATTTCCGAAATGCCTGCCGCCTGCCCCTTGTGGGCAATATCGTGATGCTGTCCGCCGCTGAACACGGACAGAGGAAAAAGGACCTGATGCATGGCCGAAACTGGCACTGTAAAATTCTTCAACACGGACAAAGGCTTCGGCTTTATCAAGCCCGACAAGGGCGGAGCTGATATCTTCGTTCACATCTCCGCCGTCCAGGCTTCCGGCCTGTCCGGCCTGACGGAAAACCAGAAAGTAAGCTTCGACACGGAACCGGATCGTCGCGGCAAGGGCCCCAAGGCAGTCAATCTGCAGATCGCCGGCTGAGCCTGATCACCGCTTTCATTTCGAGTTGAAGCCCGGCAGTCATGCCGGGTTTTTTTGTGCCTGCAACCTTCTCGCGACACCGCCCGGGTGGGCGGGGTCGGGGTCGCTGGACGGATGGCTTTTGCGGTCTCACAGGCCCCGCAGAAACGGATTTTCCCGCCGCTCGTCGCCGATCCGGCTGCCGGGGCCGTGGCCGCAGAGAAAGCCCACATCGTCGCCCAGCGGCAGAACCTTGTCGCGAATGCTGTCGAGCAGTTGCTGGTGGTTGCCGCCCGGCAGATCCGTGCGGCCGATCGAGCGATTGAACAGCACGTCGCCCATGATCACGAAGCGCATCTCGCGGTTGAAGAAGATCACATGACCCGGCGCATGGCCCGGGCAATGCAACACCTCGAAACGGTGCGTGCCGAAGGAGACGACATCTCCCTCCTGCAGCCAGCGGTCCGGGGTCAGCTTGCGGGCCGGCAGATCGAAGCCGAGGGCAGCGGCGCGTGTGTCGAGAATGTCGAGCAGCGGCTTGTCGGCCTCGTGCGGGCCAATCACCGGTGCGCCGAGGCGCTCGCGCAACTCGTCCGCGCCGCCGGCATGGTCGATATGGCCATGCGTGATCCAGATTTCCTTCACCGTCACGCCCTGCCCGCCAACGGCCTCGACGATGCGATCCACATCACCGCCCGGATCGACGATGACGCCCTCCTTCGTCTCGCTGTCGAAAAGCAGCGTGCAGTTCTGCTGGAAGAGCGTGACCGGAATGATACCCGCTTGGAGCTGACCCATGATGCCTCGCGTGATGACAGAAACGATCCCCCTATAACGCCCCTGCCGCTCGGTCGCAGCAAAAATCAGTCGGAGACAAAGTAACGCCCCTCTGCGGCAACGGTTGGTGCCATGGAGGCACAGGCGAGAAGCACGGCCGCCACCGCAAGCTTCACGGCAAGGACCGTGACCAGCACCGGTCGCAAGGGGTGTGCGGGGCAGGCAGCGTGCAGGCGTTGCTGCGCCGGCGCCAGTTCGCCGGACGTTGCCAGGCTCATGTTATCTCTCCTGTTTGACTGACCTCGCAACGGGTTTGACCGGCAAAAGGTTCCGACACGCGCAAGGCGGGGAATGAACAGGGCAGCGGCCGGGAAACTCGCCCGTTCCGCGCCCGCGCCTCCATCGCCCGGCAAGCTTCGCAGCGCATGGTTTGGCAGGGGACGACGAACCGGCTTGCGGCACAATCCGGTTGATTGTTGACACGCTTCACGCTTTATCAGTGACTTCGTGAAATCTGTCGTTCGGACCCAAAGCCGGCCGAACGGCGCGCCCGGACCGGCCGAACGGCCACCGGGCAGCGCGAAGGCTCGAAAGGAATGACTGGTGCCCTCGGGATCGACCGCCAAAGCCGTCAAGAAGACGCTTCCGCCGATGCCTGCCGTGGATGAAGGCAAGATCGACTTCGAGACGATCGAACTCTTCTTCTTCGCCTATCGCGACTTCATTTCCGATCCGGATGCCATTCTTGCCAAGATCGGCATGGGACGCGCGCATCACCGCGTCGTCTATTTCGTCTGCCGCCATCCGGGCATGATGGTGACCGACCTTCTGGACACGCTGCAGATCACCAAGCAGAGCCTGGCGCGGGTGCTCAAGCAGCTGATCGACAGCGGCTATGTTCGCCAGATGGCCGGCGCCAAGGATCGCCGCCAGCGCCGCCTTTACCCGACACTGGCAGGCCGCGAACTGGCGCTTGCCCTTTCCGAGCCGCAATCGGACCGCATATCCAGGGCAATGCAGGAGCTGACGCAGGACCAGCGCGACGGGGTGATCGCCTTCCTGCGGGCCATGCGTGGACGGGCCGAGGGGCTGGAGGCCCCCGAAAACGAGGTGGACTGACATGGGGACCAATCCTGTTTCGCTTTCCGATGATGCCGCGCATCTCCTGGTGGTGGACGACGATACGCGCATTCGCGCCCTTTTGCGCCGCTACCTCAGCGAGCAGGGTTTCCGCGTCACCATTGCCGGCGATGCGGCCGAGGCGCGGCGCAAGCTGGAGGGATTGGACTTCGACCTGATCATCCTCGACGTGATGATGCCGGGCGAGACAGGCATCTCGCTGACGCAATCGCTGCGCGACAAGCGCCGCATCCCGATCATCCTGCTGACCGCCCGGGCGGAAGCCGATGCGCGCATCGAGGGGCTGGAGGCAGGCGCGGACGACTATCTGCCGAAGCCATTCGATCCGCGCGAACTGGTGCTGCGCATCAACAACATCCTGCGCCGAAATGCAAATCCGGACACGCCGAAGATCGACCAGATCATGTTCGGCCCCTTCACCTTCTCCATCGCGCGAAAGGAGCTGCGCCGGGCCGCCGAAACCATCCGGCTGACCGACCGCGAGCAGGACATCATGCTGCTGTTTGCGCTGCGGGCCGGCGATACCATTCCCCGCCATGAGCTTATCGGCGACGATGCCGAGGTGGGCGAGCGCACCATCGACGTGCAGATCAACCGCCTGCGCCGCAAGATCGAGGACGACCCGGCCAACCCTGTCTACCTGCAGACGGTGCGTGGCGTCGGCTATCGTCTCAGCATAGATTGAGGCAGCTGCCTGACGGGCCGGCGGACGAAGGCGTTTTGCGCAACACCGTGCAGCGGTGCTGCGGGCAGGACGCGCGCAGGAAACAGGGAGATCAAGCGTGCAAGGCGAACCGGGCGGTTGGCGGCACGCTTCGAGCCGGAAGGACGGGCATGAAGGGCGTGGCAGACAAGGCCAGAGCGCAGGCGGACACCATCCGCGACCGGCTGCAGCAGGCGCTGGCGGTGCTGCGCCGTCAGCCGGTGCGGCTGCAGCCGCCGGGTTGGGCCGCCCTCGGCCGCTGGCTGAAACGCCGCATGCCGAGCGGCCTCTACATGCGCTCGGTGCTGATCGTCATCATTCCGATGCTGCTGCTGCAGAGCGTGGTGGCGGCCGTGTTCATGGAACGGCACTGGCGCCTCGTCACCGAGCGGCTGTCGCAGGCCGTGACGCGTGACATCGCCGCGATCATCGAGCTTATCCGCACCTATCCCGATCCCACCGACGATTATAGCGCGATCACGCGGATCGCCCGCGACCAGCTGTCGCTCAACATTTCCATCGATCCGGATGCGCAGCTGCCGCCGCCGCGGCCAAAGCCGTTCTTCTCGATCCTGGACGACATTCTCGCCGACCAGATCAACCAGCAGATCCGCCTGCCCTTCTGGATCGACACGGTGGGCGACAGCCGGCTGGTGGAAATCCGCATCCAGCTGGGCGACAAGGTGCTGCGCGTCTTCACAGTGCGCAACCAGACCTATGCATCGAACACCCATATCTTCCTTGTCTGGATGGTCGGCACCTCGCTGCTGCTGATCGGCATTTCCATCCTGTTCCTGCGCGGACAGATCCGGCCGATCCTGGCGCTTGCCGATGCGGCGGAAAGCTTCGGCAAGGGCCAGAAGATGCCGGCCCCCTTCGTGCCGCGCGGCGCCGACGAGATCCGCCGCGCCGGCATCGCCTTCATCCAGATGCGCGAGCGCATCGAGCGGCAGATGGAACAGCGCACGGCAATGCTCACCGGCATCAGCCACGACCTGCGCACCATTCTCACCCGCTTCAAGCTGCAGCTGGCGCTCGCCGGCGACAATCCCGATCTCGCCGGCATGGGCACCGATGTCGACGACATGCAGAGCATGCTCGAGGGCTATCTCGCCTTTGCCCGCAGCGAAGCGGCCGAGGATTTCGGCGAAATGCGCCTCAGCGACCTGCTGGAGAAGATGAAGGCGGATTTTTCACTGCACGGCAAGAACATGACCTACCGCATCGACGGCGAGGACCGGATCGCGGTGCGCCCCGGCGCCTTCCAGCGACTGGTCGGCAATCTCGCCTCCAACAGCCGCCGCTATGCAAACAGCCTGCATGTCGAGGCGCGCCATAACGCCAAATGGCTGACGCTGGTGTTCGACGACGACGGGCCAGGCATTCCGGAGGTCTCGCGCGAGGATGTATTCAAGCCCTTCTACCGGCTGGACGAAGCGCGCAATCTCGATGCCTCCGGCACCGGCCTTGGCCTCGCCATCGCCCGCGACATCGCCCGCGCGCATGGCGGCAACGTCACGCTGGGCGACAGCCCGATGGGCGGCCTCAGGGCAACCGTGCGCGTGCCGGCCTGAGAAAGCCCGGCCGGGCGCCTTGCCTCACATCATCTTCATGCCGTTGGGAACCGGTCGTTCGACGCCGGCCAGCACAATGGCACCATTCTCATCGGCAAAGCCGAGCGTGAGGACTTCCGACCGCACGGGTCCGATCTGACGGGGCGGAAAATTGACGACGCCGAGCACCTGGCGCCCGATGAGCGTTTCCGGCGTGTAGTGCACGGTGATCTGCGCGGACGAACGCTTCACGCCGATCTCCGGACCGAAGTCTATGCGCAGCTTGTAGGCCGGCTTTCGCGCCTCCGGGAAGGGCTCGGCCTCAATGATGGTGCCGACGCGGATGTCGACCTTCTCGAAATCGTTCCAGCTGATCTCGTCGGCCATAGGCCCTGCTCCCTGACGGCGTCCTGTCTTCAGCGTCCCAGTTCTTCGGCCCGCTTGCGGGCGGCGGCAAGTGCTGCGTCGAACAGCGGCTGCATGCCGTCATCGGCCATCAGCACCGAAAGGGCTGCCGCCGTCGTGCCGCCGGGGGACGTGACGTTCTGGCGAAGGCGTGAGGCCTCGTCGCCGGACCGGAAGAGAAGCTCGCCGGCACCGGCTACGGTCTCGCGCGCCAGCCGCATGGCAAGATCGGCCGGAAGTCCGAGCTTGCGCCCCGCTTCCGCCATGCATTCCACCAGATAGAACACGTAGGCCGGGCCGCTGCCGGACAGCGCGGTGACGGCATCGATATCGCTTTCGGCGGCCACCCATTCGACCGGGCCGCTGACCTTCAGGAGATCGTGCACCGCAGCCCGCTGCGCGTCGCTGACCAATCCGTTGGCATGGGCACCGGTGACGCCGCGGCCGATCATTGCCGGTGTATTCGGCATGGCGCGCACCATGGCGGCCTTGCCCAGATGGTTTTCAAGGAAGCCGAGCGTCTTGCCGGCGGCAACCGAGACCACCACCGTTCCAGACCCGACGAGAGGCTTCAGCGGCGGCAGAACGGCCTCCATCACCTGCGGCTTGACGGCGAGAAACAGGATCGCGGCCTCAACACCGGCAGGAGCCGCGGTCTCGTGGCGTGCGCCCGCAGCGGCCAGCATTTCCTGCATTGCCTCGGACGGCGACGGATCGACCACCAGAATGGATGAGCCCGGCAAGCCGCTTTTCAGCCAGCCGGACAGCATGGCGCCGCCCATGTTGCCGGCGCCGACAAGCACCACCGGTCCAGAAGCAGTCGCAGACATCAGCACTCTCCAACGGTCTCGAACAGAACCGCATCCATGGCGGCCTTCGCCTCCATGCCGGACCATACGACGAACTGGAAGGCCTGATAATAGGTCTCGCAGGCTTCAAGCGCGCTCGACAGCAGCACCTCCACCTGCTGGTTGGTCGGCTCGGCCCCGCCGGCCAGCAGCAGCGACTGGCGGAAGATCACCACATCCTCCTGGCGCCACAGGTCGAAATGGCCCATCAGCACCTGGCCATTGACATGGGACAAGAGGCGGATGACCTCGTTGACGCGCGGTTCGGGCACCTTGATGTCGAAGGCGCAGGCCAGATGCAGCGCCTCGAACTCCTCCATCCAGGAGAAGGAGACGTGATAATCCGCCCAGTGACCGGCGACGGTCATGGCGATCTCATCCTCTCCGGACCGCTCGAAGGTCCAGTCATTGGACGCAGCGACGAATTCGATCATGTCGACCGGATTCGACTGGCGTTCCATCTGTATTTCCATGAGGCTCATGCGGCACCCTCTAAACCGGAATGGAAGCGACATTCGTGTTAACGAAAAACACACCAACGCACGCGTACTCACCGGATATCCAACCCCTCGATGATTCCCTGCGACGCCCAGTCCAGCACGCTCATCCTGTGTGAACCTGTCCGGCGGCCGTTTCGAATCATCATTTAAAATCAGTGTATAGGCCCGGAGTCCCAGCACCAGCCCCTGCCCCTCGTTTTTGCGGGGACGACTCAGGTTTGCGCTTCGCCCGCGGCCTCAGCCGCAGCGATTAACCGACTCTGTCTGAAGCGTTTTTCGACTGTGTCCACAGGCTGCGATTTTGTTGGGCAAACAACCGCGGAAACTTGCGTCAAGACAAAAAAAGAGCGGCCCCCGTTATCCAGAGACCGCAGCAAGATGTTCAAGATGATCAGGTGGCAGGCCGGGCGCGTTACTCGGCGCCACCGGCAAGCTTTGCTTCGAGCGCTTCAAGGCGTGCCTTCAGCGCATCGTTTTCATCGCGCGCCTTGATCGCCATCTCGCGAACGACCTCGAATTCCTCGCGGCGCACGAGATCCATGCTGTTGAGGAAACGCTCGGCCTGGGCCTGAAAGGCGGTTTCAACCTCGCGACGCATGCCCTGGGCCGCACCGGCGGCATCCGTCATCAGGCGCGCGAATTCATCCATCATGCGGTTCGGTCCGGTCGACATGACCCTCATCTCCCGTTGGCTGCGCCGGCAAGGCGGCGGTCGGTCTCATTGCCTGCGTGGAGGTAGGGTCTGATGCGGGCCGTTGCAAGGAGAATCGCCGATCCGGCCCAAAATCCCGCCAATTCCTTGAGGATCATCATGAAACACGGGAGATGGGTCTTGACCCGGACATGGGCTGAAGCCATGTTCCCGCCCAAACGCGGCACGTGGCCAGGGTACGTCACACTTGTATTCACCAGCATCATTCCTCGCCATTCTGCCATTTCCCAACATTGATCCAATCGCCCTTTCCATCGGGCCTCTGGCGATCCACTGGTATGGGCTCGCCTATGTTGCGGGCATCATGCTCGGCTGGCTCTATGCCCGCAGCCTGCTTGCCCGTCCGAACCTGTGGCCCGGCGGCACGCCGCCGACGAGCCGCGAGAAGCTGGACGATTTCCTCGTCTGGGCCGCAGCCGGCATCGTGCTCGGCGGACGCATCGGCTATGTGCTGTTCTATGATCTGGCGGCAGTGCTTGAGAATCCTGTCCGCGCCATAGAGATCTGGAACGGCGGCATGTCCTTTCACGGCGGCCTGACGGGCACGACCATCACGATGATCCTGTTTGCCCGCCGCAACAACATCCGCGTCTGGAGCCTGTTCGACCTCGTGGCGGCCGTCGCGCCGTTCGGCCTGTTCTTCGGCCGCATTGCCAATTTCATCAATGGCGAACTCTGGGGCCGCATCACCGATGTGCCCTGGGCGATCGTGTTTCCCACCGGCGGCCCGTTTGCCCGTCATCCGAGCCAGCTTTATGAAGCGGCTCTGGAGGGAATCGTGCTATGGATCGCGCTGAGGGTTGCAACCCATGGCTTCAGGTCGCTGCACAAGCCCGGCGTGGTGTCGGGTATCTTCGTGTGCGGCTACGCCCTGTCGCGCATCTTCGTGGAATTCTTCCGCGAGCCGGATGCGCAGCTTGGCTATCTGGCCTTCGGCTGGCTGACCATGGGCATGGTCCTGTCACTGCCGATGCTGCTGATCGGACTGTGGGCCATCTGGCGCGGCCGTCGCGCCGCTGCCGCCAATTGACGCGAGGACGAGTCATCCATGACCACGCCGCTTGCAGACAAGATCAGGAACCTCATCCGGGCCAATGGCCCGATCAGCGTGACCGATTATTTCGCCCTGTGCCTGGCCGATCCGGAGCACGGATACTACCGCACGCGCGATCCGTTCGGCCGAAACGGCGATTTCGTCACGGCCCCGGAAATCAGCCAGCTGTTCGGCGAGATGCTCGGCATCTTCATGGTGCATGCCTGGCAGCAGCACGGCAGCCCGACACCGGTCAACCTCGTCGAGGTCGGGCCCGGTCGCGGCACCATGATGCAGGACATGCTGCGGGTGATCCGCCGGCTGGCACCTGCACTTTACGAAGAACTCGACGTGCACATGGTCGAAACCAGCGACCGGCTGCGCGGCGTGCAGCGGGTGACGCTGGAGGCCTATTCCTCCAAGATAACCTGGCATGCCGCCTTCGAGGATGTGCCCGGCGGCTTCACGCTCATTGCCGCCAACGAACTGTTCGACGCCATCCCGATCCGCCAGTTCGTCAAGACGCCGACCGGCTTTCGCGAGCGGATGGTGGGGCTTGATGCGAGCGACAGGCTGGCCTTCGGCGTCGGCATCGCCACCATCGATCCGGCCCTCCTGCCCCCCTCGCATGCCAGGGAACGCGACGGCACCATCTTCGAGGTGGCCCCTGCCCGCCAGGCGGTGATGAGCGCGCTCTGCGAGCGGCTGAAGCGGCATGGCGGCACGGCGCTCATCATCGACTACGGCCACATGGTCACCGGCTTCGGCGACACGCTGCAGGCGGTGCTGAGGCATGATTACGATCCGCCGCTTGCCCATCCCGGCGAGGCGGACCTGACCAGCCATGTGGACTTCGAGGATCTCGCCCGCATCGCGCGCGCCTCCGGCATCCAGATCAACGGCTGCCTGCGCCAGGGCGACTTCCTCTACGGCCTTGGCCTTGCCGAGCGGGCCGCCGCCCTTGCCAGCGGCAAGAGCGAGCCGGAACAGCGGGCGATTGCCGTTTCGTCCGACCGGCTGGCCGGCGCCGGCGAAGGCAAGATGGGCGAACTGTTCAAGGTTCTGGCCGTTTCCAGCCCCACAGTGACGCTTGCTCCGTTCCGCCCGGCGCGGGACTGAGCCACCTCCCCGGCGGTTGACAGGACGCCGGGGCTCGGGCCACAGTCAGGCCAGAACGAAGCAGCCATGCGCCTGCGGCCGCGCCTTCGCGGCGCCCCGACCCGTCACCATCCTTCAGAAAACGGACAGATCGAGCCCATGCAGGATCTCTCGCCGATCACAAGCCCCCTGCTGAGCGCCCGGATCGGCGCAAGCACAATCCGCCATGGCTTCTTCACCCGTCAGGGCGGTGTGTCCGGCGGCTTTTACGGCAGCCTCAATGTTGGGCTCGGCTCCAGCGACCGGCGCGAAGACGTGCTGGAAAACCGCCGCCGCGTCGCCGCCTGGTTCGACCAGCCGCTTGAGCGGCTGGCGACCGTCAATCAGGTACATTCACCGGATGTCGTCACCGTCGATGCCTCCTATGCCGGCGAACGACCGAGCGCCGATGCCATGGTGACTGCCACGCCCGGCCTCGTGCTGGGCGTGCTGGCGGCCGATTGCGGGCCGCTTCTGTTCGCCGATGCGAGGAACCGGGTGATCGGCGCGGCCCATGCCGGCTGGAAGGGCGCGCTCGGCGGCGTGGCGGAAAACACCATCGAGGCGATGATCGCGCTCGGCGCCCGCCGGGAAAACATCACCGTCTGCCTCGGACCGTCGATTGCCCAGCCGAGCTACGAGGTCGGGCCGGAATTCGTCGAGCGCTTCCTTGCTGTCGATACAGGCTTCGCGCGCTTCTTCCGCCCTTCGACCAAGGCCGGGCATTCGCTGTTCGACCTGCCGGGGCTGACCATGATGCGGCTGCAGCGGGCGGGCGTGCAGGCGGAAAATCTCGACCTCGACACCTATCCGGACACCACCCGATTCTTTTCCTATCGCCGCACCACGCATGCGGGCGAACCCGATTACGGACGGCAGATTTCCGCCATCGCGATCCTGGAGGACTGACATGGGACTGCATTTCGAGCATACCGAATATGCGGCGCGGCTGGCGCGCCTGACGGCCGCCATGCAGGCGGAAAAGCTGGATGCCATGCTGCTGTTTGCGCAGGAAAGCATGTACTGGCTGACCGGCTACGACACCTTCGGCTACTGCTTCTTCCAGTGCCTGGTGGTGAAGGCGGACGGCTCCATGGCCCTCATCACCCGCTCGGCGGACCTGCGGCAGGCGCGCCACACCTCGATCATCGACAATATCAGCATCTGGGTGGACCGGGTGAATGCCGATCCGACGGTGGACCTGAAGAACCTTCTGTCCGAACTCGACCTGCTCGGCAGCACCATCGGCGTGGAATATGACACGCATGGCATGACCGGCCGCGTCGCACGCCTGCTCGACAACCAGCTGGCCACCTTCGGCGAGATCGTCGATGCCTCGCACGTGGTCAGCCGCCTGAGGCTGGTGAAGAGCGCGGCCGAGATCGCACATGTCGAGCGGGCGGCCGTCCTGGCCGACGATGCGCTCGATGCCGCCCTGCCGCTGATCCGCGCGGGCGGCGACGAGGCGCACATCCTCGCCGCGATGCAGGGTGCCGTCTTTGCCGGAGGGGGTGATTATCCGGCGAACGAATTCATCATCGGCTCGGGACCGGACGCCCTGCTCTGCCGCTACAAGGCCGGCCGGCGCCGGCTCGATGCGCGGGACCAGCTGACGCTGGAATGGGCCGGCGTCAGCGCCCACTATCACGCCGCCATGATGAGGACAGTGGTGATCGGCGAGCCGAACAGCCGCCATCGCGAGCTCTACAATGCCTGCCGCGAAACCATCGAGGCGATCGAAGCTGTGCTGCGGCCCGGCCACACCTTCGGCGACGTGTTCGATACGCATGCCCGCATCATCGATGCGCGCGGCCTGACCCGGCATAGGCTCAATGCCTGCGGCTACTCGCTCGGCGCCCGCTTCTCCCCCTCCTGGATGGAGCACCAGATGTTCCACCTCGGCAATCCCCAGGAGATCCTGCCCGACATGTCATTGTTCGTGCACATGATCATCATGGATTCCGACAGCGGAACAGCCATGACGCTCGGCCACACCTACCTGACGACCGAGGAGGCCCCCAAGGCGCTTTCCCGGCATAATCTGGAAATGATTAACCTTTAGAACAGAATTCGTGAAGCTTGGAATGGTTGACTCCAAGTAAACATGCGCCGTAAACTTGTCTCCTAGTGGGACGGTGAGGGGTATTGCGTATGTTCGGCTTGGACTGGTGGAGGCCGTGGCTTGCCTTGGTCGCCGTTCTATTTGTGCTCGGATCCTGCAGTTCGGCGGATGACCTCGTTCCACCGGCCAATGTCGGGTCGGGTTACGGTCGCCCGATGGCGCGCTACAGCACGCCGGCACCGGGAGACCAGCTGCTCTACCGCCTTCCGGATGGCGGCAGTTCCCGCATCGCCGCGACGCGCCCGGTCCGCTCCCCGGCCTATGCCACGCGGCGTACGTCCAACGGCGTGCCGGATTATCGTGACCCCTATGCCGACATGCCGGTATCCAGCTACAGCGCGCCATCCGACAGCTATGCTGACTATGGCGATTATCAGCGCGATCCGCCTGTCTATGCGGATGCGGGCAGCTACCCTCCGGCCCCTGCCTATGCGCAACCGCAGAGTGCCTATCCGCAGCAGGCCTATGACGGAAACAGCTATTACGCACCGTCGCCCGCCTATCCGGCAAATCCGACCTATCCGGCAAACAACGGCTACGGCAGCTATCAGAGCGCGCCGCTGCCGCCGGTCCAGCCGGCACCCGCCTATTCGCAGCAGAGCACCTACAGCGCGCCGCCACCCGGCACGCTTGAAGCTCAGGCTCGCGTGGTCGATCGCGGCGGCCGCTCGCCCGTTGCCTCGGCACCGCTTGCCCGCAGCACGCCGGCCGCGCCGCCGCGCCGGCAGGCCGAGCGATCCCCGGCACTCAAGGCAACGGCGCCGGCGACGAGACCCCGCGCCCCGCAGCAGACGGCAGCATCTGCGCAGCAGGCAGCCGCTGCGCCGTCCGACCAGGCCGCGCGGGCGCGCCAGCTTTCGCCGAGCGCCTCGCCCCAGCCGCTGCAGCGGCAGGCAGAGGAGAACGCTGCCCTGCCGCCCGCCGGCACCACCGTCGGCTCGATCCGCTTCCTGCCGATCATCGGCGCACCTGTGGAGGCTGTCACGCCTCTTTCGCGGCAGCTCGGTGTCTCGGCCCGAGCCAGCGGTCTCACCATCAGGGCCTCCACCGATACCAGCAGCGAACACATCCTGAAGGGCTATCTGTCCGCAGTGGCGGAGGATGGCCAGCTCACCGTCAACTATGTCTGGGACGTGCTGGACAGCCGCGGCAACCGGCTGAACCGCATCCAGGGCCAGGAGCGTGTCGCCTATTCCGGCGGCGATCCGTGGGCGGCAGTCCCGCCGGAGACGATGCGGGCCATCGCACAGAAGACGATCGCGTCCTACATGGACTGGCGCGAGGGGCTGCAGGGTTGAACCGGATGCCTGCCGGTTCCGCCGGGCCGCTTACCATGTTTCATGCTGCTTTCACAAAAAGTGCTTGATGGCGCCGGTTCGGTATTGCATTCGGGCACGGCAGCGGTAAAAGGCGCCCATCCAGCGGCAAAACAGGCGGACCCCAATGAAGGTTTTCGCAGGGAATTCGAACCGGCATTTGGCCGACGCGATCTGTTCCTATCTTAATGTTCCAGTCGGAAAAGCGAGCGTCAGACGGTTTGCAGACCAGGAAATCTTCGTAGAGATCCAGGAAAACGTGCGCGGTGAAGATGTCTTCGTGGTGCAGTCCACGTCCTTCCCCACCAACGATCATCTGATGGAACTGCTGATCATGATCGATGCCTTCCGCCGTTCCTCGGCAAAGCGCATCACGGCAGTGCTTCCCTATTTCGGCTATGCGCGTCAGGACCGTCGGGCCTCCGGCCGCACGCCGATCTCGGCCAAGCTCGTTGCCAACCTGATCACCGAGGCCGGCGCCGATCGCGTCATGACGCTCGACCTGCATGCAGGCCAGATCCAGGGCTTCTTCGACATCCCGACCGACAACCTGATGGCGGCCCCGATCCTCGCCCGCGACGTGAAGGACCACTACGAGCTGCAGAACGTCATGGTCGTATCGCCGGACGTCGGCGGTGTGGTGCGTGCCCGTGCGCTGGCAAAGCGTCTGGACTGTCAGCTCGCCATCGTCGACAAGCGCCGCGAGCGGGCCGGCGAGTCGGAAGTCATGAACATCATCGGCGACGTGACCGGCAAGGACTGCATCCTGATCGACGACATCGTCGATTCCGGCGGCACGCTCTGCAATGCGGCCGAGGCGCTCTTGAAGAGCGGCGCGACCAGCGTCACAGCCTATATCACCCACGGCGTTCTCTCCGGCGGGGCGGTGGCCCGCGTCAGCTCGTCCAAGCTTCGCGAACTGGTCATCACCGACTCGATCCAGCCGACAACGGCCGTGCAGTCCGCTCCGAATATCCGCGTGGTATCGACCGCCGCACTGCTTGGCGAGGCGATCAACCGCACGGCGCTCGAACAGTCGGTCTCCAGCCTGTTCGACTGAGCACGCGCCTCACCTCCCCTTTCCCGATCGCCCCGCCTGCGCCGCAGGCGGGGCGATCTGCTTTTCAGGCATGCGTGCCGCGGCAAAGCAGCGCTTTTGGCTGTCGCGAACTTGCAACAAACACCCACTTGGTCTATAGGCCCCTCGTCCGCGCAGACACCCTTGGAGGCAACGCGGATGAAGCGCATCGGACGATGCCCTTCAAAATTCGCCGCACGGCTGATCGGCCGCCGTCGAGTTTCTCCAAATAACCTCGAAAGGATATGCCATGAGCCACGCAACTTACGAGCTCAAGGCCGAGGCGCGCGAACGGGTTGGTAAGGGGTCCTCCCGTGAACTTCGCCGCAACGGTTTCATTCCCTCTGTCATCTATGGTGACAAGCAGGCCCCCATTTCGATCGCCCTCAACACCAACGAGGTGACGAAGCGCATCCATGCCGGCGGTTTCATGACCACGGTTGCGACCATCGACTACAACGGCGAGAAGATCTCCGTTCTGCCGAAGGACTACCAGCTGGATCCGGTGCGTGACTTCGTCATGCACGTCGATTTCCTGCGCGTTTCGGCCAACAGCCAGGTTACCGTTGATATTCCGGTTCACTTCGTCAACGAAGAGAAGTCCGGCATCAAGATTGGCGGCGTGTTGAACATCGTTCGCCACGAAGTCGAAATGACCTGCCCGGCCAACGACATTCCGGAATTCATCACCGTCGACCTCGAAGGCTTCAAGATCGGCGACAGCATCCACATCTCGCATGTGAAGCTCCCGGCGGGCGTTGCCCCGACCATCACCGACCGCGACTTCACGATCGCCACGATCGTTGCTCCGGCCGGCGGCACGTCGGAAGACGGCGCAGCCGAGTAACTCGCTGCCAGACCTGCTTGCCAGACAGGCAAACATCGAAACCCGCCCGGCGCCGCCTGGCGGGTTTTTCTTTGCCGTCAGGCAAATGCCCACAGAAGATCGTCGCGAAGCGATCACAATTCGGCCGGAGAGACTCGCTAGCGCACGGATATATCTGTTAGTCTCGCTTCAGTAATGCTTAATCACTGGATGAAACCATGCCGCGCGACGCCGGGATTACCCTGTGCGTGAACAAGACGACAGGGAGACGAAGTCCGTTTCGATGACTCATTCCGTCGAGAGCCGGTTCATCGCGATCATCTGCGGGGCGCTGCTGATCATTGTGGCGCCGCTCTTTACGCTGTTTCTTGCTCTGTCCTCGCAACAGGCCGCGCAAACCCTGCGCGAACGGCTGGAAATCCGCCTGACCGCCAATGCGCAGGCGCTGAGCAAGCCGCTCTGGGATCTTGACGTCGACAGCATCCGCCAGATTACCAGCACGCTGAGCAGCGAAGCCGGCATTCGTGTCGTCAAGGTAACCGATACGCTCGGCAAGCTGGACGTGACCGAAAGCAATCTGCGCGAGACCGGCGAAAGGCTCGATCACATGACCCGCGCGATCACCTATCGCGCCCCTGAGGGGGAGCAGGAGGTCGGAACGATCAGCATCTATTTCTCCCGCGTCGGGCTCTTTTCATCGCTGGACAACCGGGAACTCGCCTTCATCTCGATCTTTATCGTGGCGATCCTGACGGTGGTCGGCGCCGCCATCCTCGGCAACCGGACGATGATCATCCGGCCGCTGATGCGGCTGACCGCCGCCATCGAGGCAACGCGCCGGCTCGGCTCGCGCCACCATGTCGACTGGCGCTCGACGGACGAGATGGGCCGCCTTGCCAAGAGCTTCAACGAGATGCAGATCCAGCTGGAGCGCGAGGAGCGGGAACTGAAGCTTGCCCACCAGCAGACGACGGAAACCTACAACCTGACGCCGGCCATGCTGTTTTCGCTGAACGAGCGGGATCTGATCTGGGCCGTCAGCGATTACTGGCTGCTTGCCACCGGCTATGCGCGCAAGGATGTGCTGGGGCGCCCCTTCGTCGATCTCATCACGCCGGCCGACCGCATGCGTTACCTGACCCGCAAGGCGCTCGGCTACCGCGACCAGTCGACGGTTGCGCCGTCCGACCGGAAATCGCGAACCTGCGAGGTCACCGTCGGCTTTCTCTGTGCCGACGGGCACGTGATGGACGTGCTGATCCTGGAGACCGAACTGGCAGCCACCGGCTCGGAATCCCCGACCTCCCTCAGCGTGATGACCGACGTGACGGAGCTCAAGCAGTCGGAACTGCGCAATCACCGCCAGGCGATCACCGACCACCTGACCGGGCTCCTGAACCGCCAGGGCTTCGAAGCCGTGCTCGACGAGAAGATCGCCCAGGCGGACAGAAACGGATCCGACGTGGCCTGTCTGTTTATCGATCTCGACCGCTTCAAGTCGATCAACGATACGCTCGGCCACGCCTCCGGTGACAGCGTGCTGTGCCAGTTCGTCACCCGCATAACGCCGCTGATCGAGGAAGGCGATGTGGCCGCCCGGCTCGGCGGAGACGAGTTCGCGCTGCTTATCACCGGGTCCACGGCGGAGACACGCGCCAACGCCATCTGCAGCCAGATCGTCGACATGTTCGACACGCCCTTCCGCGCCGGCAGTTCCACCGTGCGCCTCAGCGCCAGCATCGGCCTTGCCTTCTATCCGCGCCATGCGAAAAGTGCCGCCGAGCTGCTGCAGAAATCCGACATGGCCATGTATGTGCGAAAGCGCGACGGCAAGAACGGCGCCAAGATCTACGACGAATCGATCCTCGACCGGGCCCGCGAGCGGGCGGAGATCGAAAGGGACATCGAAATCGCGGTGGCCTCGCGCTGGTTCGAGTCGCATTTCCAGCCGATCGTCAACGTGCAGACCGGCGGCATAGAGGGTTTCGAGGCGCTGATGCGCCTGCGGCACCCGAACAAGGGCCTGCTCTCCCCCGCCCGCATCATCGAGGTCGCGGAGGAAACCGGGTCGATCAACCAGATCGGCGCGATCATGCTGGAGGAATCTCTCGCCAACCTGCAGCGGATCAGCAGCCTGCCGGGCATGGGCCACACCTATGTGGCGGTGAATTTTTCGCCGCTGCAGTTCGAGCCAAGCCTGCCGGCCCGGCTGGCGGCACTGGTGGCGCGCCACGGCATCCATCCGCAGCGTCTGGTGGTGGAAATCACCGAGGCGGTGCTGATGCACGACGATCCGAAGGTGCGCAAGATCCTCGACGAGATCCAGGCCTTCGGCTGCCGCATCGCGCTGGACGATTTCGGCACCGGCTATTCCTCGCTCTCCTACATGAGCCGCTTCCCGGTCGATATCGTCAAGATCGATCAGTCCTTCATCCGCTCCATTGGCAGCGGCCAGTCGGAAGTGCAGCAGAAGAGCCGCATGCTGGTGGAAGGCATCAGCGCCATTTCCCACAAGATGAACTGCACGGTCATCGCCGAGGGGGTGGAAACCCGGCAGCAACACGCGCTTCTGAAGCAGATCGGCGTGGATTGCGCCCAGGGTTATCTCTTCTCCACGCCGCGCGGCATCGACGATCTGATGGCGGATCTGCGCTCCTCGACATCGGCTCTGGAAAGTTTAACCGGATGAGTTCATACTAAAGTATAAGGAGCTCATGGGAGGGGAGAATGAGACGTCTCGTCATGACCGCAATTGCCATGATGAGCGCACATTGCGCCCTTGCGACCAATCTGGTCTTCACCACCGAATCCTATCCGCCCTACAGCTATCGCTCCCTGCATGGGGAGGTGCTGGGCATGAGCGTCGAGCAGGTGCGTGAAATCATCCGCTCCAGCGGCGCCGATATCCGCTACACCATCGAGGTTCTGCCCTGGGCGCGGGCGCTGGCGCTGGCGGAGACGCAGTCGGACCACTGCGTGTTCCTGACGGCGCGAACGCCCGAGCGGGAGGCCCGCTTCCATTGGGTAACGCCGCTTGCCGTGACCCGCAACTTCCTGGTTCGACGCAAGGACAGCCCGATCCGCGGCAAGACGCTGGAGGATGTGCGCAATTACATCATCGGCACCCAGCGCGACGACTACACGGAACTGCTGCTGCGCCAGAAGGGGTTCCGCCATCTCGACCTCAGCGCCAGCTACGACTTCACGCTGGGCAAGCTGCTCAGCGGCCGGATCGATCTGATGCCGATGTCCGAGGCGGTGATCAGCGGCCTGCGGGACGAGGGAAAACCGGTGGAGCCGGTGGTGCTGCTGGCGGAACAGACGCTCGGCATTGCCTGCAACAAGGCCGTTCCCGCCCCTCTCGTCGCGCGCCTGCAGGCCGCGCTCGACCGCATGATCGCCAATGGCGCGATGCAGGCGATTGCCCGTTCCTACGGCGTCACCCAGTCTCCCTGACAGCCGCCCGGTGTCGGAAACCGCTTGACTTCCCCCTGGTTTCGCGTTGGGAAGCAGCCGCGCCATTACGGGAACCATTCAGATGCTGATCATCGCCGGCCTTGGCAATCCAGGCTCCAAATATGCGGGCAACCGCCACAATATCGGCTTCATGGCGCTTGATGCCATCCAGCGCAGGCCGGGCTTTTCCCCGTGGTCGAAGAAGTTCAAGGCAGAGATTTCCGAAGGCGAACTGGCGGGGGAAAAGGTGCTGCTGATGAAGCCGCAGACCTTCATGAACCTGTCCGGCGAGGCGGTGGGCGAGGCCATGCGCTTCTACAAGCTGGGTCCGCAGAACATCGTGGCGATCTATGACGAGCTTGATCTGCCGCCGGGCAAGGCGCGGATCAAGGTGGGCGGCGGGCATGGCGGCCATAACGGCGTGAAATCGCTGGACGCCCATTGCGGCAAGGACTATCGCCGCCTGCGCCTTGGCATCGGCCATCCAGGCGCCAAGGAACTGGTGCATAATCATGTGCTCGGTGATTTCGCCAAGGCGGATGCGGCGTGGCTGCAGCCGCTTCTCGACGCGCTGGCCGACCATGCCGACATGCTGGCGAGGAACGAGGACAGCCAGTTGATGAACAAGCTGGCGCTCGCCGTGGGCGGCAAGCCGGAGGACGAGCCGGCCCAACCCGCCAAGGCACCGAAAGACCCCAAACCCGCCGGCCAGTCGCATATCCGTCAGGCCCGGAATGTCACCCAGCCAAAGAAACTGCCAGACAGCGGCCCGATGGCGGACATGCTGAAACGGATGTTTTCCAGGAAGGGCGAGGAGTGAGCGCCATGCGGCCGGATGTGATGCTTCGCCCGGCCATGGCCGATGACCTCGATGACCTGCTGCTTCTCTACCGCGACCTGAACCCCGCCGATCCACCACTCGGCGACGAAGCGGCCAGATGCGCTTTCGAAACGATGCTGGCGCAGCCCGGACTCACCATCTTCGTGGCTGAAGATGACGGGAAAGTCGTGGCCACCGCGACGCTGATCATCATCCCCAACCTGACGCGCGGCGCTCGCCCCTATGGCCTCATTGAAAATGTGGTGACGCGCGCCTCCCGGCGCGGCCAGGGGTTTGGAGAGGCCGTGGTGCGTCATGCCATCGCGGAAGGTTTTGCGGCCGACTGTTACAAGATCATGTTGCTGACCGGCAGACAGGACGGAGCGGTGCATCGGTTCTACGAGCGCTGCGGCCTCGTGCAGAACAAGACGGGCTTCCAGATCCGCAACGACTGAGCCTATTCCTCCGGCTCTGCCGTGAACATCAGCGGAAACTCGGCTTCCTTGGCGAGATCCATCGCCTCCTTCACCTTGGTCTCGGCCACGTCCTTGGGGCAGACCACCACCACGCAGGAGCCCATGCGGTGGGCCGTCATCATGACACGGTGGCTGGCATCGGCGCCCATGCGGAACACCACCTTCAGCACCAGCACGACGAATTCGCGGGGCGTGTAATCGTCATTGTGCAGCAGCACCTTGTAGAGCCGCGGACGTTCGACCTTCGGCTTCGTCACGGTCTTTGGCGAAAGATCGACCTGATTTGCCATGAACTCACATGATCCCTGTCACTGTCGAGGGGCCACAGGAAGCACCTGCCGCCCGTCTGCGGTTGATGCCGCAGGCCATGCCAGATTCCTGTGCCAATGGCGTGAAAGATAGTGCGAAAGCGGCACTGCGCCAATGGCCGGCATCGGAAAGCGGCGCCGACCCTTGACCGTCTGGCTGCTTTCCCCCATAGCCACAGCAAGATCGAACACTTGAGACGGGTGAACCCTTATGGGCTTCAAATGCGGTATCGTCGGCCTGCCGAATGTCGGCAAGTCGACCCTCTTCAACGCGCTGACCAAGACGGCCGCAGCGCAGGCAGCCAACTATCCCTTCTGCACCATCGAGCCGAACACCGGCGAAGTGGCGGTGCCGGACCCGCGCATGAAAACGCTGGCGGGCATTGCCGGCTCGAAGGAAATCATCCCGACCCGCATTTCCTTCGTGGATATTGCCGGCCTGGTGCGTGGTGCTTCCAAGGGCGAAGGTCTCGGCAACAAATTCCTCGCCAACATCCGCGAAGTGGATGCCGTGGTGCATGTGCTGCGCTGCTTCGAAGATGACGACATCACGCATGTCGAGGGCCGCATCAACCCGGTGGGCGATGCCGAGACGATCGAGACCGAGCTGATGCTCGCCGATCTGGAAAGCCTCGAGCGCCGTGTCGAGCAGACCCGCAAGCGGGCAACCGGCAAGGACAAGGATTCCATGGCGCAGCTGCCGGTCATGGAAGCCGTCGTCAAGCTTCTGAACGAGGGCAAGCCGGCGCGTCTGCTGCTGCAGACGCTCGGCGCCGACGAGATCGAGATCCTGAAGGGCCTGAACCTTCTGACCTCGCATCCGGTGCTCTACGTGTGCAACGTGGCGGAAGGCGATGCCTCGACCGGCAACAAGCACACCGAAGCCGTGGCCGCGATGGCCAGGGCGCAAGGGGCGGAATGCGTGATCATCTCCGCTGCCATCGAGGCCGAAGTCGCCCAGCTTCCGGAAGAGGAAGCCCGCGAATTCCTCTCGGCTCTCGGTCTGGAAGAGGCCGGCCTCGACCGCCTGATCCGTGCCGGCTACCACCTGCTCGACCTCATCACCTATTTCACCGTAGGCCCGAAGGAATGCCGCGCCTGGACGATCGTGCGCGGCACCAAGGCGCCGCAGGCGGCCGGCGTGATCCATACCGATTTCGAACGCGGCTTCATCCGCGCCTTCACCATCTCCTATGATGACTACGTCGCCTACAAGGGCGAAGTGGGCGCCAAGGAAGCCGGCAAGGGCCGTGACGAAGGCAAGGAATATGTCGTCCAGGACGGCGACGTGATCCACTTCCGCTTCAACACCTGATCGCCCCGGCGCTCAAGCTTGCGCATCATCACTGCCGTCCCTCCTCACTGGAGGGGCGGCAGTCTCGTCTTCAGCACCGGAGGAAGCCGGCCGACGACGACCCGCCGCAGCATCGGCCACAGGATACCGACCGTCAGGACGATGACGCCGACCGTGATCAGCGACAGGAAGATCACCTTGTCCATATTGATCTCGCTGCCGCGCAGCAGCGTCGTGACGGTGATGACGAGTGTGATAAGCCCGGAGGTCACAAAGGCGCGGCGATCGATGACGACGCCGATCAGCATCAGCATGGCGATGAGCACCATGACGGCAGGGGTCGGCACCGAGCCGATCTGCCGGCCAAGGTTCGAGAACGTGCCGAAGAAGGCCAGGAACAGCGTCGCCAGTCCGGCATAGAGCAGCGCCGGCGCCGCCGCCAGATGCAGCCAGAAGGCGATATCGGAGCGGCGGCTGAGGCGGAGCGGGTCCGACAGGTCGTAGGTCATCGCCACCGCAAACAGGCCGAGCGCGGCAAGGATGCCCATGCACAGGACAAGCCGCGGATAATCGCCGATGATGCTGGTCGATCCGAGTCCGATCTCCAGAAGGCCGACCAGCAGGACAAGCAGCACCGAAAGGAAGGAGAGGATGACGAGCGCCAGGGCGACGGGGATGCGATAGCGCCAGTAGAAGGCCAGCATCATCAGCGGGAACGGCAGGAAAGCCAGGGCCAGCGGCACCAGACCGCCAGACGGGGGAAAACCGCTCGCCTGCACGTTCAGGCTGCAGACGAAGACGGCCCAGACCGCCATGGCAATCGTCAGCGCGACGGCGGGGAGCGCCAGCCGCTGCCGTCGCACCAGAATTTCCGCCATGACGATGACCACAGGCAGAAGCGCCATGATGCTGCCGACCCCGCCGACGCCGACCAGAAGAGCGGCGAGGCCCAGCGTGATGAGCACATCGTGAAAGCCGCGGATGAAGCGGGGGGTCTCGGTCTCGAACACAGCCGGCGGCGAGGCATCGTCGGCAAGCTCCACCGATATCTGCCGCAAAGCCGGCAGCACCGTCACAAGATGCGCCTCCAGCGCACCGAGCTTGGCCGGCTCGACAAGCCCCCTGGTGACCGCTCCTTCCAATGCACCGCGCAGACCCGTCATGTCGCTCCCTCTTCCGCCAGCCCTGGCTCTCTCATGGTTGGCAGGACATTATGGGCAGGCCGGACTTCACACAACCGGCATTTGTCGCGTCCCGGCCATGCAGGCGCGCAGGCATCATTCAGGCTGCAGCAGGTGACCGCTCCACGCGGCCTTCAGCGTGACCAGGCAGACACCGGCGATGACGGCGCTGACGAGGAGAAGCAGCAGCCAGAGAGCCGGCGCATGCCAGTCCATCGGTGCGTGATGCGCTGCCTTCAGCGACGCGATGGCAAAGGCGGCCGCCGGAAAGGTATAGCCCCACCAGGACATCGCGAAGGGGGCCGTGCGGAACACCGGCACAAGGGTCAACAGCACCACGGCGATAAGGGCGGCCAGCGCATAGATCGCAAGCGGCCCGGGCCCAAAGCCGCCGGTCAGTGCGGCAAGGGCGATGCTGCCGACCGCCGGCGGTGCGAGCAGGATCGCAAGCGTCGGCCGCATCCTCGCCGGAAGCTGCGGCCCCGTGGCGAGGCGCAGCAGGATCAGCGGCTGCACCAGGAGCCAAAGGGCCGCACCGAGACCGAACAGCATCCAGGACATCGTCACGAAACCGAGCTTCGCGCCAAAGATCGGCGCCAGCACATTGCCTACCAGCGGGATGAGCAGCGGCGGTGTCAGCGTGGCCGCGTCGCGCGGCTTCAAAAGCAGGCTACGCACGATCCACACGCCCACCACCAGATGCAGCGATACGCCAGCCAGCCAGACGGCAGCGGCAAGCTGCGTGGAATAGGCCATGGCTCCGCCGGAGAGGATCAGAAGGCCGATGGAGACGGCGCCGGCAAAAGCACTGCGGATCGGATGAACGAGATCCGCCGCCAGGGCGGCGGGGTGGCGCGTCGCCCGCAGCGCATGCGCGAGCAGAATGACGAGCCAGGCGATGGCCGCGAGCACCATCAGCCCTTCGCCAACCAGTGCGGGTGCGCCAATGGTGGCTGCGGCCTCCCGCCAGGCCAGCGCAAGCCCGCCAAGCCCCATCGGCACGGCAAACAGCGGAAGCGGCAGATGCTGCAGGCTGCCCCGCCCGGATGCGACGAGCGGAGGCTGTGGGTGATCAAGCGTGGTCATGGATTATCCATCCCGTCAAAGACATGCGCAAGGGCCGGCCGGGGGTGTCAGCCGGCCCCCGCTGGCGCCTCAGGCCTTGTGGACCGGGCAGGTGGAAATGCCGAACAGGCTGTAGAGCGGGCAGGACGATAGCAGGCCCGTCAGCAGCGGCACCACGCCGATCAGCGTGACATAGCGCCAGGAAGCGTCCGGGAAGATGAAGAACAGCGACAGCAGAACCAGACCTGCGACGATGCGCAGCATGCGATCGATGGACCCGATATTCTTGGCAAACATGACCTTCTCCCTTTGGGTTTCAGCGGATGAGGGTCACGCTACCGCGCACCATGCCGGCGTTCGGTGACTAAGTCACCGGATCCGGCACAATGTCAGTCCTGCAAGGCCATTTTTGCCAGCGCCGCCCGGTCGAGGAGACGCACCGAACCGCGTTCGCTGGCGATCCACCCTTTCGAGGCCATCGCCTCCAGCCGGCGCGACACCACTTCCCGGGCGGTGCCGATCGCCACCGCCAGATCCTGATGGGTGGCCAGGACCTCGCCCGCGGCATCGGCGCGTTCGATCAGTGCCCGCGCCAGTCGCTGTTCCACCCTGACGAAGGCCACCTGTTCCAGAACGAACATCAGATCGCCCAGACGCGCGGCAAAAGCATGAAAGACGAACTGCCGGAAGGGAGCCGACCCCGCCATCAGACGTTCGAAGACGGCAGGCGGCACCATCACGGCGACCAGATCGGTTTCGGCAATCGCCTCGCCGGTATAGGGAGCTCCACCCAGCACGCCGAGCGTGGTCTGCACGCAGGTCTCTCCCGGCGTCACCGCGTAGAGCAGCAGTTCCCGGCCGTTGCGGCCGGTCAGATAGACGCCGATCCGGCCGGACAGCAGCACGACGAAGCTCTGGGCTGCATCACCGGGGCGAAACAGCGTGGTGCGCGCCGGCACATGCACGGGCCTGAGTCCCTGCAGTTCCCGCCGTCCATCCGCATCAAGCGCCGCAAGGAAACCCGCCTCATCCAGCCAATGACTCATGGACCCTCTCTCGATTTGGGGGCATAAGACCCATTCTGCATATTCTGAGAAGGAATGAACAGCGGATGCAGGCAGACAGGCTCCATTTTGAAGATTTTACACCCGGGCGGCAGTTCCCGCTTGGCCCGAAAACGGTTTCCGCAGCGGAAATCATTGAATTCGCGACAGAATTCGACCCACAGCCGATGCATCTTTCCGAGGAGGCCGGCAAGGCCAGCATTCTCGGCGGACTCTCCGCCTCCGGCTGGCATACCTCAGCCATGATGATGCGGATGATCGTCGACAGCTTCATCGGCCGCTCTACCTGCCAGGGGGCACCAGGCGTCGAACAGATGGACTGGAAAAAGCCGGTGCTGGCGGGCGACACGATCGAGGGCCAGGGCGTGGTGCTGGAGGCGCGGGCGCTGAAATCGCGCCCGGGCATCGGCATCGTGCGCATGCGCACCGAACTCGGCAACCAGCGCGGCGAGACCGTGTGCGTGGCCGAACAGTCGATCATGTTCCGCATGCGCGAAAACGGGGAGAGCAAGGCATGAGATTTGCCGAACTGATGACCATCGGCACCCGCATCGAAGCGGGAACGCTGGAATTTTCCGCCGAAGACATCATCCGCTTTGCCGAAAAGTTCGATCCGCAGCCCTTCCACCTCGATCCGGAGGCGGCCAAGGCCTTCGTCTTTGGCGGATTGTGTGCCTCCGGCTGGCATACCTGCGCCGGCTGGATGAAGATGTTCCTTGTCTACTGGGCCACAGAGAGCGAACGTCTGCGCCGCCAAGGCGTCGCCCCGCCGAAACTCGGCCCCTCCCCCGGCTTCCGCAAACTGCAATGGCTGCGGCCGGTCTATGCCGGTGACCGCATCACCTATTTTGCAACGCTGCAGGCCAGCCGCGAACTGGCGTCACGGCCCGGCACCTGGATCAACACGACGCTGAACGAAGGCATCAACCAGCATGGCGATGTCGTCATCCGCTTCGAAAGCAATGTGCTGGAATTTGCCTGAACCGCCCGCCCGACGGGCGGTCCTGCCGGACTAGCGGGTGGCGATCACCGCCGCCCCCGCCCCGACCATCAGCGCTGCGGCGCCGCGGTTGACGCGGCGCACCACGCGCGGGCTGCGCAACAGACCGCGCGCCCGGCTGGCCAGCAGCACATGACCGCCAATCACCACGGCCTCCACCAGGAGAATGACAAGAGCAAGGCTCAGAAGATCGCTGAGCGTCAGGTTCGGCCCGACGACATTGGGCAGCAGCGCCACGTAGAACAGCGGCATCTTGGGATTGCCGAGATTGAGCAGGACACCGGTGAGAAAACCGCGCCGCAGATCCCCCGCATCAATCGTTGCGCGCGCTTCCGGCACGACGGCTGGCGCCATCCACATGCGGATGCCCATCCACACGAGATAGGCCGCACCCGCATAACGCAGAAACACCATGCCGGCGCCCATCTCGGCTGCCACCGCCGACAGGCCGAAGCAGGCCAGCGTGAGGAAGACGAGGATGCCGGTGACGGTGCCGAGCCCGTAGGCAAACCCGGAGGCCGCACCACCATGGACGGTGCGGGCCAGGATGGTCATGTTGTCCGGTCCGGGACTGGCGGCAAACACGAAGAATGTCGCGCCGAAGGCGACCAGCGTTGAGATGTCCATGATCGTTCCCCTGATCTTGTTGGGAACGAGGCTACGCCTGACGCAGCCTTCCGGCAAGTCTCTCAGCCGCAGCCCAAGCCAGCGCCCTCTGATCAGTGGCTTGCGTGTTATCAGTGGCCGTCGAAGGAGACCAGCGTGCGCACCTCGACACCAAGCGCCTCCAGCTTGCTGCGGCCGCCTAGTTCCGGCAGGTCGATGACGAAGCAGGCCGATACCACTTCGGCGCCGATCTGGCGCAGCAGCTTCACCGCCCCTTCGGCGGTGCCGCCGGTGGCGATCAGATCGTCGCACAGGATGACCTTCTCGCCGGGCTTTACCGCATCCACATGCATTTCCATTTCATCCACGCCGTATTCGAGGCTGTAGGCCACGCTGACGGTGGTGTGCGGCAGCTTGCCCTTCTTGCGGATCGGCACGAAGCCGGAGGACAGCTGGTGGGCCATGGCGCCGCCGAGGATGAAGCCGCGTGCCTCGATGCCTGCCACCTGATCGACCGAGAGCGACTGGTAGGGACGCACCAGTTCGTCCACCGCCTGGCGGAAGGCCTTCGCATCGCCGAGCAGCGTGGTGATATCGCGAAAGATGATGCCCGGCTTCGGATAATCGTGAATGGCACGGATCGAGGCGGCGAGCGAATTTGCATTGTCGGACATGGGATCTTCCGCTGGCTGGTCAGGTTGGGGGCCGCATCGCTTTCACCACATGAAAAAGGCGGCCCGAAAGCCGCCTTCTTAACCGCACCGCACGCCGGGCTCAATGCTCCTTGTTGGCGTAGACGGACTTCTTCGTCAGATAGATCAGGATCGTGAAGATCGCCAGGAACACCATGACCATGAAGCCGGTGCGCTTGCGCTCCTCCAGATGCGGCTCTGCGGCCCACATCAGAAAGGCGGAAACGTCCTTGGCATACTGGTCGAGTGTCTGCGGCGCACCGTCATCATAGGTAACCTGACCGTCCGAGAGCGGCGGAGCCATGGCCAGCGACGCAGCCGCGGCAAAATACGGGTTGTAGTGGGTCCCGGCCGGCACTTCCACACCCGCCGGCGGCTCCTGGTAGCCGGTGAGAAGCGAGTAGATATAGTCCGGCCCGCCTTCCTGATACTGGGTGAAGATGTCGAAGACAAATTGCGGGAAACCGCGCGTCACGCCGCGCGCCTTGGCGATCAGCGAGAAATCCGGAGGGGCCGCCCCGTTATTGGCTGCAGCGGCGGCCTGGGTGTTCGGGAAGGGCGACGGAAAATGATCCGAGGGAACCGCCTTGCGGGTGAACATCTCACCCTCGTCGTTCGGACCGTCCTGCACTTCGTAATTGGCGGCAAAGGCCTTCACCTGCGCATCCGAATAGCCAAGCCCCTCCAGCGTGCGGAAGGCAACGAGGTTCATCGAATGGCAGGCGGAACAGACTTCGGCATAGACCTTCAGGCCACGCTGCAACTGCCCCTTGTCGTAATGGCCGAAAGGCCCGGCAAAACTCCAGTCCACGTGCTTGGGGTGGTGGATCGGATAATGCGGGGTGGCATGCTCCGCTTCTTCCGCAGCCTGAGCGCCGGTCGCGAGACCGGCGAGCAAGGCGAGGGACAGGAGGCTCTTGACCAGCATCTTCATTGTTTCGTCCTCTCTGTCTGGCACATCAGGCGCGCATGTCGGCCGTCACATTGCCATTCTTGGCAAGAACGGCTTCCGTGATGGAATTCGGCATGCGCCTTGGCGTCTCGAAGAGGCCAAGCAACGGCATGATCGCCAGGAAGAAGGCGAAATAGTACAGGGTGCCCATCTGAGACAGGATGACATAGATGCCTTCCGCCGGCATGGCACCGAGCCAGCCCAGCATGATGGAGTTGGCAACGAAGATCCAGAAGAACAGCTTGTACCACGGCCGATAGACGGCCGAGCGCACCTTCGACGTGTCGAGCCACGGCAGGAAGAACAGCACGATGATGGCACCGAACATCACCAGCACGCCGCCGAGCTTGGAATCGATCGGGCCGACATTGAAGGTGATGGCGCGCAGCATGGCGTAGAAGGGCAGGAAGTACCATTCCGGCACGATATGCGCCGGGGTCTTCAGCGGATCGGCCATGATGTAGTTGTCCGGATGACCGAGGTAGTTCGGCATGTAGAACACGAACCAGGCATAGACCAGCAGGAAGACCGAAAGCCCGAGCGCATCCTTCAGCGTCGCATAGGGCGTGAAGGGAACGGTATCGGTCTTGGTCTTAACCTCGATGCCGGTCGGATTGGTCTGGCCGGTCACATGCAGCGCCCAGACATGCAGGATGACGACGCCGGCGATCATGAAGGGCAGCAGGTAATGCAGCGAGAAGAAGCGATTCAGCGTCGGCTGGTCGACAGCAAAGCCGCCGAGCAGGAACTGCTGGATCCATTCGCCGACCAGCGGAAAGGCCGAGAAGAAGCCGGTGATGACGGTGGCGCCCCAGAAGGACATCTGGCCCCAGGGCAGGACATAGCCCATGAAGGCGGCGGCCATCATCAGCAGGAAGATCACCACGCCGAGGATCCAGAGGATTTCGCGCGGCGCCTTGTAGGAGCCGTAATAGAGGCCGCGGGCGATATGCAGGTAGACCGCGATGAAGAAGAAGGACGCACCGTTGGCATGCATGTAGCGCAGCAGCCAGCCGTGATTGACATCGCGCATGATCTTTTCGACGGAGTTGAACGCCACCGTCGTTTCCGCTGCGTAATGCATGGCCAGCACGACACCGGTCAGGATCTGGACCAGCAGCATGATCGAAAGCATGCCGCCGAAGGTGTAGGCGTAGTTGAGATTGCGCGGCACCGGATAGGCGACGAAGCTGTCATACATCAGACGCGGCAGGGGAAGCCGTGCGTCGATCCACTTCTCAAGGCCCGTGGAAGGCTGATAGCTGGAATGCCCACTCATTCTTGATGTCCCCTCACCCGATCCGGATCACGGTATCGGTCGTAAATGTAAATGTCGGGATGGCCAGGTTCTGCGGCGCCGGACCTTTGCGAATGCGGCCCGCCGTATCGTAGTGCGAGCCATGGCAGGGACAGAACCATCCGCCGAAATCGCCGGACTGGCCAAGCGGAACACAGCCGAGATGGGTGCAGGAACCGATCATGACGATCCAGTTCTCCTTGCCCTCGCCGGCCGAACGATCGATGTCGGTCGCCTGCGCATCGGCCGCGATGTTGGCATTGCGGGCGACGGGATCCTTCAGTTCGGCAAGCTGGACGGCCTTGGCCTCCTCAATTTCCTTTGCCGTGCGGTTGCGGATGAAGACCGGCTTGCCGCGCCACTTCACCGTCAGCGACATGCCCGGCTCAAGGCCGGAGACGTCCACCTCGATCGAGGCAAGCGCCAGCGTGGAGGCATCCGGCCGCATCTGGTCAATGAAGGGCCATGCAACGGCAACAGCGCCGACAGCGCCCGCCATGCCCGTCGTCAGGTATAGGAAATCGCGGCGCGTAGGCTCGCCCACGGTTCCGCTCGTCGTGTCGTGCTCGCTCACGGTCTAGCCACCCTCTGCACAGAAATGTGATGATAATGCATGCCCCCTCACCCCTCCGAGTTCCAATTCGGACACAATTGGACTCTACTTCCCCCACGCAAATTTCTAGTCATGATCGCAGGATAAGTCCAGAGTGGCACACTGGATACGGGCAGATTGTCGCGGGCATGACATCCGACAAGAAGATTGCCTTGTCTCCACAGCCAGATCCGCCTCGATGACGACGCCGGCCGATGAAGTGTCCGCAGCCGGCTGATTGCACCCCTCGTCATGGTCTGCACGCCCGCCTTTGTTGCGACGCACAACGGCGCATGATACAGCAACGGCTCCCGCCGCGCAGTCCAGGATCCCATGCGTCCGTTTCTTTCCTTCGGTCTTTCCCTGCTGACGGCAGTGGTTCTGGCGCTGATTGCCAGCCGTTTCTTCACCGACAGCTTTCTCTTCGCGATCTTTCACAATCTGCAGCTCCATCTGGCGGCGATTGCCATCGGCGTTGCTGCGCTTGCACTGATCATTCGCTTCAACATTTTCGGCATGCTGGTGCTGAGCCTGGCGCTTGCACTGTTCGTGCACGGCTTCGTGCTGTCGGAGCGCTTCGCGCAGGATTCCGCGCCGCAGCAGGGGCATCCCTTCCGTCTGCTCTCCTTCAATGTACTTGGAACGAACGTTTTCAATTCCGCCGCCATCGTGGACGAAATCCTCGCCTCGGGCGCCGACGTGGCCAATATCATGGAGGCCCGGGGTATCATCCCGGACCTTCCGCGCCTCTACGCCACCTATCCCTACCGAATCGGCTGCGGTGAAAAAACCAAGGCCTGCGACCTGCTGATGGTGTCGAAATTTCCGCTGGAAGGGGGCATCGGCAACATGGGGCAGATGTCGCAGCAACGCATCATCGTCGCCAAGGCCGCCCTTCCGTCGGTTCCCGCAACCATAGTGGCCATTCACACGACGAAACCTTATTTCGACAGCTATCACGAAGAGGATCTGGACAACGCTGCCCGTGCGCTCGCCGGCATTCAGGGTCCCTATATCCTCTCGGGTGACTTCAACGCCTCCAGCATCGGTCCGGACATGCAGGATTTCCTGCGCAACACGGGGCTTCGACATTCAGCCTTCCAGCCCGGCACATGGCCGGTCGGCGCGGGCGACTGGGGCGTGCCGATCGACCATATCTACGTGAAGGCACCGATTGCCATCCGAAGCGTGACACGCATCGCCGACGCGCATGGATCGAACCATTACGGCCTGATCGGCGACCTCATCCTGCCGCCGGCGCAATAGGGGTCAGGCAGTCTCCTCCACCGCGATGAAGCCGCGGGACTGGCGCGACCAGAGCTCCGAATAAAGCCCGCCGGAGGCGACCAGTTCGGTATGGGTGCCCTGTTCCACGATGCGGCCCCGGTCCATCACGATCAGCCGGTCGAGAGCCGCGATGGTGGAGAGGCGGTGGGCGATGGCGAGCACCGTCTTGCCCTGCATCAACGCGTCGAGGTTGGACTGGATCGCCGCCTCCACCTCCGAATCGAGGGCCGATGTCGCCTCGTCGAGCACCAGGATCGGTGCATCCTTCAGCATCACCCGGGCGATCGCTATGCGCTGGCGTTGCCCACCGGAAAGTTTCACGCCGCGTTCGCCCACATGCGCGTCGAATCCCTTGCGACCGCGCTGGTCTTCCAGCGTGTTGATGAAGCCATCCGCCTCGGCCCGCTGCGCGGCCAGCAGCAGTTGCGCATCGGTGGCATCCTGACGGCCGAACAGGATGTTGTCGCGGATCGAGCGATGCAGCAGCGAGGTGTCCTGCGTGACCATGCCGATCTGGGCGCGCAGCGATTCCTGCGTGACGGCGGCGATATCCTGGCCATCGATGAGGATATGGCCGCCTTCCACATCGTGGAAGCGCAGCAATAGATTGACGAGCGTTGACTTGCCGGCACCCGAACGTCCGACGATGCCCACCTTTTCGCCGGGCCGGATGGTGAGCGACAGATGATCGATGACGCCCTTGTCGCGGCCGTAGTGAAAGCTGACATCCTCGAAACGGATTTCCGGCACGCGGATGGTCAGCGCCGGTGCATTCGGCCTGTCCGTCAGGCCAATAGGCTGCGAGATCAGTTCGGCCGCGTTCTGCACGGTGCCGTAATTGCGCATGATGCCGTTGAACTGCGTCATCAGCCGGCCGAGCAGGAAGTTCAGCCGCAGCACCAGCGCGAGCGTGAAGGCCACGGCGCCTGCGCTGATGCGTCCGGACAGCCACAGATGGATGCAGAGCGCCGCCATGGTGGTGATCATCACGCCGGACAAGAGGGCCAGCGAGGCCCTGACCCCGGTGATGAAGCGAGTGAACATCATGGTGGC
Organism: Rhizobium sp. CSW-27; assembly: GCF_018760785.1. Lineage (GTDB taxonomy): Bacteria > Pseudomonadota > Alphaproteobacteria > Rhizobiales > Rhizobiaceae > Neorhizobium. Next base: position 33,627 of record NZ_JAHHZO010000014.1, on the reverse strand, counting down.
CGACTGGAAGATGTCGAACCCTTCCCGCATGTAGCGGTCGTTGACATCGTCGCGGCCGAAGAGCCGCAGCGTCTGGATGTTGCTGTAGGCATCCACCATGCGGCCACTCAGCATCGAGGCTGCCTCCGCCGTCTCGCGCGAATGGTAGCGGATGCGCGGCACGAAGAAGCGGGCGAGGAAGGAGAAGATGACGACCCAGACGAGGACGACGAGGGCGAGGCGCCAGTCCAGCCCGCCGATCAGCGCCAGCATGGAGATGGAGTAGATCGCGACGAACCAGACACTTTCCATCAGCGAGGTCACCAGATCGCCGGCCGCCTGGCCGCCGGACCAGACCTTGGTGACGATTCGGCCGGCAAAATCGTTTTGGAAGAAGGAAATCGACTGGCGCGCCACGTGCTGGTAGGACTGCCAGCGTACCAGATTGTAGAAGCCCGGCGTGATCACCTGCTGGTCGATGAGGGCGGTCGCCATGGTGACGAGAAAGCGGACGAGGCCGATCAGCACCAGCATGCCGGCAAGTTCCCAGCCATGCGCGGCCAGCAGGCCGGACCAGCCGGCCGCCCGGTCGACCGAGGCAAGGATATCGACGAGCCGGCCGACGAACCAGAAGAGCGCCGCCTCGATGGCTGCCGTCAGGCCGCCCAGCACCAGCATGGCGAAGAAGGGGGCCTTCGCCTGGCGCACGTAGAACCAGATGAAGGCGATCGTGCCGTTCGGCGGGCGCAGATCCTGCCGGGAAGCAAACGGGTCGATACGGGTTTCGAAGAAGCGGAACAGGGCGTCGATCATGCCCTTGGGTATAGGCTCTTTCGCGGGCGCAACAAGGCTGGCTCCGCGTTAAATCTTGGCAATCTTCAGCGAACGGTTGACACTTGGCGGGAATGCCGGCCCGGGTTGCGCCCGCAGGCGCCCGACCGCCACACACGAAGCCCGCTGCTACTGCATCCGCCGTCCATAGAGCGCGTCATAGCGCCGGTCGACCTTCAACGGCCCGGACAGGTCGTTGATGACCAGCCGGTCGTCGCCGGCAAACTCGGCCCGCTGCAGAGCCAGTTTGGCACTGCTGTAGAGCTGGCCGGGCGAGACGGGACCGAAGGCACTGGCGCAGCCGATGTGACAGCGAAGCTCCGGCAGGTTGGGAACATTCCGGCGGGCATGGTTCACCGATCCCGCCACGATACGCCGCAGCTTCTGGCTGATGTCGGTCAGCATCAGGTCGTTGTTGGCATCCAGCAGCAGGCCCAGTTCCTCCGGAGACATCCAGCAGGCCAGATCGCCCTCGCCCATCAGCCGCTGCGTCTGCTGGCCGAGTGTATCGAGCACGAAATCGCGCGCCTTCAGCATGTCCGGCCCGCGATAGCCGTCGAGGCCCTTCAGATGGCACAGCATCAGGCTGGAGCCGTCCAGCTTCTGCCCGCCGGTATGCAGGTCCTGCAGGCGCCCCATCAGCACGGCGCGTTCGGCAAGGCCATGCAGCACGACCGGCGCCGGCGAGGCGGATGCCACGGGCGACGGCTCCCGCGCTGTGGCCTCGCCTGCGGGAGGAAAGGCGCGTGCATCATGCCCCTTCTCAGGCTGGCCGAGCGGGTGTGTCTCCTTCCAATCGGCGAGCACGGCGAGAAGCTCTTTCGTGAGGTCGCAGGCACGGGCATTCGCCTGTGCGATCCGTGCCGCCACATGGGCAAGCTGGGCGCCGGACATATCGGCGCTGGCGGCCAGCAGCGCCCTGCCCTTCTCGATGGCGCGCCCCTGCTCGGCCAGTCCCGTTTCGGTCGTGACGAGAGCCGCCCGAACGTTGCCCAGCGCCTGCAGCAGGGCGAGCCCCGTCACGAGGTCGGCGTGTGGCACGAAATGCTGCGGCAGGAACCGGCGGGCCAGCGCGTCCCATTCCTCGGCCAGGATCGGACGCTTCAGACCGGCGAAAGCCTGACGCAGGTCGCCGTTCTGCCCATCCAGCAGCAGCGTCATCAGTTCGAAATTGGCAGGCGTGAGGTCAAGGCCAAGGCGCGTCAGCAGTGTCACGGCCTGATGGCCGGTGTCTGGCGCCTCTGGCGGCATCTGCGGGATCATCGGCATTGCGGCAGTCTCCCAGACCAGCATGCAGCAGACTACGCTGAAAACCGTTCCGGGAGATTGAAGGCATTCGCTAAAATGCGACCGCCGGTGCGTCTTTGATCGTTTCGTCGAAAAATCGAAGGCGACGGTTACTCCGCCGCCTCTTCCGCCTCCTGTGTCGCCTGGTCGGCCAGGAAGCCGCCGGACTGGCGGTTCCACAGATCGGCATAGATGCCGCCATGGCCGACCAGTTGGCTGTGCGTACCCTGTTCGACGATGCGTCCCTTGTCGAGCACGATCAGCCGGTCCATCTGCGTCAGCGTCGAGAGACGGTGGGCGATCGCGATCACCGTCTTGTTCTCGATCAGCTTGAACAGGCTTTCCTGGATCGCCGCTTCGACTTCGGAATCGAGCGCGGAAGTCGCCTCGTCCAGGATCAGGATCGGTGCGTCCTTCAGGAAGACGCGGGCAATCGCGATGCGCTGCCGCTGGCCGCCCGACAGTTTCACGCCGCGCTCACCCACATGCGCATCAAGCCCGACACGGCCCTGCTGGTCTGCCAACCCCTGGATGAAGTCCCAGGCATTCGCGCGCTTGGCCGCCTCGATCACCTCCGCATCGCTCGCCTCCGGACGGCCATAGGCGATGTTGTCGCGGATCGAGCGGTGCAGCAGCGAGGTATCCTGCGTCACCACGCCGACCAGCGCGCGCAGGCTGTCCTGCGAGACCTCCGAAATGTCCTGGCCGTCGATCAGGATGCGGCCCTTTTCCACGTCGTAGAAACGCAGAAGCAGGTTCATCAGCGTTGTCTTGCCGGCGCCCGAGCGGCCGACGAGTCCGACCTTTTCGCCGGCCTTGATGGTCAGCGAGAAATCGTCGATGACACCCTTCTGCTTGCCGTAGTGGAAGCGCACATCGTCATAGACGATCTCGCCCTTCGGCGCGGCAAGCGCCCGGGCGGCCGGCCTGTCGGTGATGTCGTGCGGCTTGGTCATCATTCCCATGCCGTCATAGACCGTGCCAATGCTTTCGAAGAGGGCGGCAACCTCCCACATGATCCAGTTGGACATGCCGTTGACACGCATGGACAGGCCGATCGCCACCGCCAGCGCGCCGATGCTGACGCTGCCGCCCAGCCAGAACCAGATGCCGAGAGCCGCAACCGCAAACTGCACCAGCACATTGTTGAAGTCGACGGCAATGTTGAGCAGCGTGATCTGGCGCATCTGCCGGTGCACCGTGCCGAGGAACTGGTCCATGCCGTCCTTGGCATAGCTTTCCTCCCGGCCCGCATGCGAGAAGAGCTTGACCGTCGCGATGTTGGTGTAGCTGTCGACGATGCGGCCGGTCATCAGCGAACGGGCATCGGCCTGCTCGCTGGAGAGCGTGCGCAGCTTGGGAATGAAATGCCGCAGGATCAGTAGATAGATGATCAGCCAGACCAGCAGCGGAATGCCGAGCCGCCAGTCGATGGCCGCGACCAGCGCCAGCATGGAGATGAAGAAGCTGACCGCATAGACGAAGACGTCGATGATCTTCATTGCCGCATCGCGCACCGCAAGCGCCGTCTGCATCACCTTGGTGGAGACGCGGCCGGCAAACTCGTTGGCGAAGAAACTCATCGAGTGACGCAGCAGGAAGCGGTGCATCTGCCAGCGGGCGATCATCGGGAAGCTGCCGGCCAGCACCTGGTGCATGGTCAGCGTATGGAACAGCCCGAACAGCGGCAGGCCGACGAGCAGCAGCGCCGCCATGCCGATCAGGCGGCCGCCTTCCTGCTGCAGGAAGGTGGCCGGGTCGGCATGGCTCAGCCAGTCGACGATGTTGCCGAGGAACTGGTAGAGGAAGACCTCGATGACCGCGATGCCCATGGAGCAAAGGCCGAGCACCAGAAGCCACGGCCAGACGGGCTTGGTATAGTACCAGCAGAAGGGCACGAGCCCCTTGGGCGGCAATTGCGGCTCGCCGGCGGGATAGGGGTTCACACGGGATTCGAACCAGGCAAACATGAATTGGCTCCGTCAATCGGATGGGTCGCGACCCCGCGCACCGCTGGCGCATGATCAAATGGTCGAGCCACGACGAAATTCAAAGGGCGAGGCCGCTTTACGGCCGCGAAGGCTGAGATGGGGGAGAAGACTTGCGGAAACCGCTACGCCTCAGGCCGGAACTCGACGGAAACGGCTCGGGAGGCGAATCATCACGGTCATGTCCATGTCTGCCTCCTTTGGCTGGCGTTGAAGATGAAATGCCTGTAGCAGCAAAGTCCGGGCTTGAAAAGCCGGAATCCGTGACGGCCTCGGATGTTCCGGAGGCTGTGACACCTGCGTGACACGGCCTGTGGACGAGGCCCGCAATCCCCCCCAAGCGGAAGACCATGACCCAACTGCGCATCGCCCTTTACCAGCCGGACATTCCCGGCAATACCGGCACCATTCTGAGGCTCGCCGCCTGCCTCGGCATGGCGGTGGACATCATCGAGCCGGCAGGCTTCGTCCTGTCGGACAAGAACCTGCGGCGTGCCGGCATGGATTATCTGGCAAGCGTCACCATGACACGCCACGTCAACTGGCAAGAATTCGATGCCTGGCGACGGACGCAAGGCCGCCGCCTCGTGCTTGCCTCCACAAAGGCTGCAGAGCGCTACACGGATTTCCGCTTTGCGGCGGGCGACATTCTGCTGTTTGGCCGGGAAAGCGCCGGCGTTCCCGATCCGGTGCACGAAACGGCCGATCATCGGATCATCATTCCGATGATGGAAGGGCAGCGGTCGATCAATGTCGCCGTCTCGGCCGCCATGATTGCCGGAGAAGCCATGCGGCAAATTGCCTGGAGCGGGAACCACATCTCGTAGTGGTATTGGCGACGGGGCCGGATTGTGAGAGGCTGTTACAGAGAATGCTCATAATGAACAGTCGCCAGCCTTGGAGAGACACGCATGTTCCCGACCGCATTCACCCACAGCATCACCCAGTTTGCCAGGACTCTGAGCCTTCCGGAGCGGGTGCAGCACTCCCCGCTGCGCAACCTCACCCTTGAGGGCTTTCGGCAGCGCAACACGACGCTGGATTCGCTCTTCTACGACGTGAAGTCGATTTCCACCGAGGAGGCCTTCTATATCAGCAGTTGTCTGGCAGCCGAGGGAGCGATCCTGATCGTGCATCCGACCGGCGGCCAGCCGCTGACCCTCTGCGATACGATCGACGACTTCGTCTTCGGCGGCGGCGTCAGGGTCGATACGCTCGCGGTGGCCGGTGTCGGCAGCTCCGCCCTCGGCTCGGCAGCACTCGCCCGCAACATTGCCGACGCGCTCGACAAGCCGGTGGCCGTGGTCGTTTCCGGTTATGGCCTGGCGGACGTGGTGACGGAGGCCCTGGGCGGTCATTTCCTGTTCGGCTATCTCAACGGTTTCCGCCACACCTTCGAGCGGCTGGACGAATTCTTCGGCCGCCCGCAATTCGGCGTGGCGCCCAAGCTCAGCACGGAAAAGCTGCTGGAGGCGAGCCTGGACATGCAGACGGTCAAGGCCCTGCTCACCGATCCGCGCCTGTCCTTCAACCTGGTCGTCGGCCATTCCAAGGGCAATCTGGTGATCTCGGAGGCGCTCTACGCGATCGCCCATTCCGACATGACAACGGCCCAGGCCCTGGCAAAGACCCTGCGGATCATCACGCTCAGCGCCCGCATCGCCATGCCGCGCCCGTTCCGCAACATCATCGACGTGATGGGCGAATGGGACTGGTTCGGCGAGATCAATTCCCGCCACAGCATCGACACCGACGAGATCGTGCCGCAGGCGGGGCATCACACCAATACCGAACTGCCGAACCATCTGCCGGTGACGCAGGTGATCCGCAGGATCGCCGGTCAGACGCCGGTTGAAGCAAGACCGCAGATCGAGGCCAGCGTCGCACCGATACCATTGACGCTCGCAGCGCCGGCAGAACCGGTGATGGTGACGCTTGACCAGCCTGCGGCAGCAGACGAGCCGGCGCTCGCACCGGAACCGGTGGACGAGGCGCCGGTCGAGATGACTGCGATGACAGCTTCGGAAGAGCCGGCGCTGAGCAGCCTCGAAGCCGATGTGGCGACGCAAGAGCAGGCGGTCGCCCAGGTCGAGGCGTTGGAGGAGGCTTCTGCCGCCGCGCCGCTCGATGAAACCGGGGCAGATGCCCCCTCCGCGGCGCCAGCAGAGCTCGAACCGGAAGCCGAAGCAGCGCCCGCGGCCGAAACGCTGACGGAGACGCCGGCCCTCGACGCGGCCCCCGTTGCCAACCCGGAACCGGTCGAGGCAGAGGCAGAGGCAGAAGAAACTGCCATTGCTGAAGCACCCGCCCCGGTGGCGGAGATGCTGGCGGAACCGGCAGAGGAAAGCCCTGCCCCCGCCGCACCGAGCGCCGCCAAGCCGGCCGGTCGCGCCGCCCCGCGCAAGAACGGCCGCGGCCGCAAGACCTGAAGCGCGGGACGTGGAACCGGAAGGGCGTCGCGGGCGGGGCCTGCATTTGTGCAGGTTCCGGCACCGCAAGGCGTCGTTCCAGCACCTAAAAACGTAAAAGTGCCGATGGCGGCGGAAGCCATCGGCACTTTCCTTCGGACGGACGGCGCGGCACCGACAAGGGGACAGTTCCGCACGTCATCGTCCTGAAGTGCTTGTCTGGACAGGGCGGACGGCGCGGCGCGGTTCCGGTCCAGTGCCGAACGCAGCCGGCCCACCACCTCCGCTCATCCCCCACCCGGCCGGCGCAACGGCCGACCGCGCCGGACCTCAGGCAAACAGCATCAGCGAACGGCTCATCGACGCATTGGCGATGTTGAGGCTGATCGTCTGCAACTGCTGCTGCGCCGCTTGCGAGGACAGGCGCACCGCCTCCTCCTCCATGTCGGCATCCACCAGGCGACCGATGCCGATGCTGGTGACATCCTGCAGCGTCTGCAGGAAATCGGTATTGGAGGCGATGCGGCTGCTGGTGGAGCCGATCTCCGCGCCGCCGTCGACCATCTGCGACATCATGCTGTTGAGCGCGGAGAGCATGCCGTCGATCTCGTCGTTGGTCGTCGTCGAGGACACGGCGATTTCGCGTGCCCCCGCCCCGTTCGGCGTGGCGGAGCCTGCATCGAGCAGATAGTAATCGTAGGAACTGCCAGCCTGAGATGTGCCGGAATAGGAGCGGGTCAGCACGCCGTCTGCCGCATCGCCCTCTGCAACGAGGGTCGACTTGCCCTTGTCGAAATCGATCATGTTGATCTCGACATCGCCACCCTGGTTGCTGGTGACGGAGCCGACCATGGACTGCACCGTCGGCGTCTCGCCGGCGCCCGTCTTCAGCCAGTTCTGACCGTTGAAGGAACTGCTGTCGACCACCGTCGTCAACTGCTCCTTCAGCTGGCTGATCTCCTTGTTGACCACATCCTTGTCGACGCCGGGGCTTTTCGCCAGGATCAGCTTGGACTGGATTTCCGCCATGATGTCGGTAGCTGCCTGCATGCCGACGGAGGCCGTGTCGGCGATGGCGGCGGAAAAGGCCTGCGCATCCTCCGCGCTCGACAGCGACAGGTTGCTGGACTTCATCGTGGTGGCGATGGACCAGTAGGCGGCGTTGTCGGCGGCCTTCTGCACCTCGCGACCGGATGCGACGCGCGTCGCTGTTTCGTTCACGGCCCGGCTCGTGCCGCCGAGCAACGACAGCGCCGACGATGCTGTGGGGTTGAGAGAGGTGGAAAACATCAGATCTCCGCTATCCGTTCGTCATCCCGGAACCCTGCTGGTTCCCGATGCCTGCTACGGATAAGGCAAGAGGTCTTGCAGTCGCGTTTAACGGAAACTTAGAATTTTAGCATACGCAAAATAGCAAATATCCGCTCCTAGTCGGCGGTGGGCAGACGACGCATGGTGAACTCGATGCGGTCACCCTCCAGCGGGCGCCAGCTTTCCACCTCGGTCCAGTAGGCAGCCTTGGGAAAGGCATCGAACCATTCGCGTGCCTTCTGGCGTGCCTCCTCGCGGGTGAGACAATAGGTTTCACGGATGAAATGGCCCTGCTGGTCACGCCGGGCGGAGACCTGCTCGCGATGCCGGTTGATCCTGCGCTTCAAGCCGTCGAGCGGCGGGGATGTGAATTTCGCCATGCGCTCCCCCTCTCGTGCCGAGGTTAAGCTGACAGGCTGCATATTGCGAGTCGATTCTTGCGGCGGATCGCAGCGGCCAGGCTCGATGCGGACGCAAGGGCTGCCAACGCTCCCCCTGCCGCGGCATTTGCACGGGTTGCCTCCGGCCACACGGGCGGGTAAGTCGCAGGATGACAGGATGCAGGCGGAAAGCCGCGCGCCGCCGTGACCAAGGGAGGCAAGACCGCCATGGAAAGACCGCAGATTCCCGCCGGCCTGCCGGACGGCATCGAGGAGAAGAAAGAGCAGGCGCGCCTCTGGTTCGAGACCCTGCGCGACGGCATCTGTGCCGATTTCGAGGCGCTGGAGGACGCGTTGACCGGCCCTCTGTCGGACCGCGCACCCGGGCGCTTCCAGCCGAAGGACTGGCTGCGCGAGGACGGCCGTGGCGGCGGCGGCCGCATGTCGATGATGAACGGCCGCGTGTTCGAGAAGGTCGGCGTCCATACCTCCACCGTGCATGGCGAGTTTTCCGAGGAATTCCGCAGGCAGATGCCGGGCGCCTCCGATGACCCGCGTTTCTGGGCTTCCGGCATTTCGCTGATCGCTCATCCCGTCAATCCCAATGTGCCGGCCGTGCACATGAACACCCGCATGGTGGTGACCTCCAGCCAGTGGTTCGGCGGCGGCGCCGACCTGACGCCGGTGCTGGAGCGCCGCCGCACGCAGGACGATCCCGATACGCAGGCCTTTCATCGGGCGATGGAAGCGTGCTGTCGCAGCCATGCCGGGGTCGCCGACTATGACCGCTACAAGGCGTGGTGCGACGATTATTTCTTCCTCAAGCACCGCAACGAAGCGCGCGGCATCGGCGGAATCTTCTTCGACTGGCTCTATCCGCAGGCGGAAAAAGGCGGCTGGGAGGCCAACTTTGCCTTCGTGCAGGAGGTCGGCCGAGCCTTCCGCGCCATCTATCCGCAACTCGTGCGCGCCAATTTCAACACGCCCTGGACCGAGGCCGACCGCGAGGAACAACTGGTGCGGCGCGGTCGCTATGTGGAGTTCAACCTGCTCTACGACCGCGGCACCATCTTCGGGCTGAAGACGGGCGGCAATGTGGAATCCATCCTCTCTTCGCTGCCGCCGATGGTGCGCTGGCCCTGAGGGCCGCCGTCCGGCAGCGGCAATCGGGAGGGCGAGCCGCCTATTAGGGGCCTGCCGCCGGTTGCACCTGCGACAAAACACATCAAACCTGCGTTGCCCGTACATTCGGGAATTGACAAATACGACAGTCCCTTCATGCTGTTTCTGCCAGACGTGGCAGGACTGCATCGGAGGAGGATCGTCATGATCACATCAAAGAGCGTAGCAGTACCCCAGAAGGCCGAAGACGCCCGCAATCTCGACACTGCCGAAATGATCGACCGCATGGCCGCCGAGCTTCGCGCCCGCAGCGACACGGATCTGCCGCATTCATTCTATGTGGCGCAGGTTCGTGGGCAGCTCGCCGGACGCAGGACAAGCGCTGCAGCCCCCGCGCCGGAAACGACACCCTGGAAGAAGCGGGCGGGCGAAGCCCATCCGTCGGTCTTCCATGCCTGGGCGCTTTCCGAATAGGCAGGGCCGCAGGCGCTTCGCCACGCGCATGGCGCGGGAATGGACCGGAACATGCGGCTTTCATCTGCATGTTCCGGCTAGCCTCGCTTACGCTCCCGCCGTTCCGGCAGTCTGTACAGGCGGTCTTCAACGGGCCGCCTGATGCCGTGGACGGCGACAATCACCCGAAGTGATGGAACGTGAGGCGCCGCTTTCCGTTTTGACGCCAGGCCGTGGCGGGCTTCCCGCCCGGCAGTCACGTCCAATGGAGGAAGCCATGAGACTTTTCGAATGCGGCACGCTGGTTCCGGGATGCGAATGGCATACCCGCGCCGAGGAAGACGCCGAAGTGGTCCGCCGCGCAGTGGAACACATGCGCACCGTGCACGGCGAGACGGTGATCCGCGAGAACATGATCGAAAACATCAAGGCGCGCATCCGCAACGAAAACCCGGCCAGGCTCTCCGCCTGAGCGGGGTGTCCGCCGGCAGGCGTCGTGCCGCCATGGCGGGACCGGCGTGGCGGGCGGTCAATCGCCGCCCCGCTCCGGAACGGCTCACCGGCGCGGTTCATCCGGCGCGATCAACCGCTGCCGTCAGGGCGATCCGCCCTCGACCTTCTCCTTCAGCCGGGCGGCGAGAGCTGTCCGGTCCAGCGCGAAGTTGCGTTCGATCCACAGGTCCTCGAGTTCCTGCAGCAGTTCTCCGATGCGGGGGCCCGGGCTGATGCCGAGCGCCATCACATCGGCGCCATTCAGCGGGAAGACGGGTTTGGAGAACGCTTCGGCGCGAGCCAGAAGCGCCGCGAGCTTCGCCGCTTTCGCCATCGCCTCGCTGCTGCCCTCGGCCGCCCGCCGCGCACCCGCAAGTGCAAGCTTCAGCCGCATCAGAAGACCTGCCTTGCCCTTCCGATAAAGCATCCGGTCGAGCGTCGTATGGGCAAGGTCCGCCGCCGGTTCCGGGGCGCCAGCCCAATGCGCCAGCCGTTCAGCTGCGGCATTCGACAGGCGCCAGCGACGCGCCAGCCCCGCCAGCCGTTCCACATCCGGCGGCACGATCGCGGCAAGCCTGAGCAGCGGATCGGGCGTCCAGCCAAGCGCCTGCTCCGTGGCGACGAGTCCGTGAATGGCATCGATGCCCCATTTTTCGCTTTCCGGCAGCACCGCGCCCAGCACGCCGGAGGTACGCATCCACAAAAGCGCGCGCGACGGGTCCGGAGCGGAAAGCATCTTCTTCATTTCCGTCCAGATGCGCTCCGCCGACAGCGTGGAGAGCTTGTCCCTGGCGCGCGCCGAGGCCTTCAGCCCCTCGGCATCAGGCCGGCCGGCGCCATACCAGGCAAAGAAGCGGAAGAAGCGCAGCACGCGCAGATAATCCTCGGCAATGCGGGCGGCGGCATCGCCGATGAACCGCAGCGTCCTGCTTTCAATGTCCGCAAGACCGCCGACCAGATCGATCACCGCGCCATCCGCCGTCGCATAGAGCGCATTGATGGTGAAATCCCGCCGCTCGGCATCCACCTGCCAGTCGGAGCCGAAGGCAACGGCGGCACGGCGTCCATCGGTTTCCACGTCGCGGCGCAGCGTCGTCACCTCGAAGGGGCGACCATCCACCACCAGCGTCACCGTGCCATGGTCGATGCCGGTCGGCACCGCCTTGATGCCGGCGGCCCTTGCCCTGTCCATCACCACCTGCGGCAGGTTGGTGGTGGCGAAATCCACGTCGCTGATCGGGTGTCCCATCAACGCATTGCGAACCGCGCCGCCCACGACGCGGCCTTCGCCGCCATCCGCATTAAGAAGCGAGAAGACCCGCTGCGTGGCCGGATCGGTCAGCCAGTGCTGGCCGGCAAGGCTCGTCATGCATACAACCTTTCATATAGCGTGCGCAGAATGCCTGCGGTAATGCCCCAGATGTTCCAGTCGCCATAGGGCATGCGGTAGAAATGGCGCAACGTGCCGTTCCATTCGCGGCTGCCGGTCTCATGGTTGGCCGGGTCCATCAGAAAGGCGAGCGGCACCTCGAAGACATGCGCCACCTCGCCGGGATTGGGCTTCAGTTCGAACCCGCGCTGCACCACCGACAGAACCGGCGTGATGCGGAAGCCGGTCGCGGCGTAATAATCCGGCAGGCGTCCGACAGGTTCGACGAAGTGGCGCGCGAGACCGATCTCCTCCTCCGCCTCCCGCAGCGCTGCCATCTCGACGCTGCCATCCTCCGGATCGACGCCACCGCCCGGAAAGGCGATCTGGCCGGAATGCTTGCGCAGCGAGGCGGTACGCTGGGTGAGGATCACCTTGGCGCCGTCCGCGTCGTCGACCACCGGCACCAGCACCGCCGCATCCTTCAGCGTCAACCCCTGCACATGGGTGAGGATGCCGGGGTTCAGCAGGTGATCGCCATGTTCCCCGGAGGCAAGCTCGATCGGCCCGCCGTTCTGGTGGCCGGCGCGGCGGCGAAACTCTTCGGCGGAATAGAAGGCCGGATTGAGGAGAAGCTCGGTCATTGCGACAGACGGTCCAGTTCATCGGCGGGCATGACGGGAAAGATCGCGCCGCCCGAGCGCAGGGCAAACATCGCCCGCCCGTCGACCGCAACGATCTCGCCCTCGGCGATGAGATCATACATAACGGCGCGCGAGACGAGCGCTTCCAGCCGGCCGCGCACCAGGAGATAGGGCTTCAGCCGCCCCTCCTCGCCTTGCGTCACGAAACGCAGCGGATGGTCCGGCCCGGCCTCCACGAGATCGCCGACATTGGTGCGAAACGTCAACACCGGAGCGGCATCGCGCCGGGAGACCGTCATCTCCACAGCAAGGAACGGCGCGTCCTCGACCCGGATGCCGACTTTTTCCACAGGCGTGACGAGATAGGTGCGCCCGTCCTCATCCTTGCGCAGAACGGTGGAAAACAGCCGCACCAGCGCCGGCCGGCCGATCGGCGTGCCGAGATAGAACCAGGTGCCGTCAGCGCGGATTTCCATGTCCAGATCGCCGCAGAAGGGCGGATTCCAGCGTTCCACCGGGGGCAGGCCGCGCGCCTTGCCGCCGGTCTGCTCGGCGGCGCGGGCAATCATCGCCGCAAGGCCCGCGGCATCGCCGGCCGCATGAAATGTCTCGCCTGCCATAATTTCAGTCACGCTTCCGGTTTATGCGTCCTCTCTCACGAGATAGTCATTCATAACGTTCTTGTCAGCCGCCACCGCGCGAATAAGTTGGTTAGTATGGACAGATCGTGCAACCGCGATGATTCCCCGGCCCGGCGCTTGCGGGCATGAGAGCCTGATGGAGAGCAGCATGGGCCTGATGACTTCCACCGATACTCCCCTCGACGAGAAGGCGATCGTGGCCGCCGCCGAACAGGCGCTCTCCGACATTGCCGGCATCCGCTCCGAGGTTTCCAAGGTGATCTTCGGCCAGGAGAACGTGGTGGAAAACACGCTGATCGCGGTCCTGTCCGGCGGTCATGCGCTGCTGGTCGGCGTTCCGGGTCTTGCCAAGACCAAGCTGGTCTCGACGCTCGGCACCGTGCTCGGCCTCGATGCGAGCCGCATCCAGTTCACGCCGGACCTGATGCCGTCGGATATTCTCGGCACCGAGGTGATGGACCAGGACGAGACCGGCCGCCGCTCGTTCCGTTTCGTCAAGGGTCCGGTCTTTGCCCAGCTTCTGATGGCAGACGAGATCAACCGCGCCTCGCCGCGCACGCAGTCGGCGCTGCTGCAGTCCATGCAGGAATATCACATCACGGTTGCCGGCCAGCGCTATGACCTGCCGGCCCCCTTCCACGTGCTCGCCACCCAGAACCCACTGGAACAGGAAGGCACCTATCCGCTGCCGGAAGCGCAGCTCGACCGCTTCCTGCTGCAGGTGGATGTGCTCTACCCGGAACTGGAGGCAGAGCGACGGATCCTGCTCGAAACCACAGGCCTTTCTGAAGCAAAGGCGAAGGGCGTGATCGATGCGGCGCGCCTGCAGGACATCCAGGCGCTGATCCGCCAGATGCCGGTCAGCGACACGGTGGTGGATGCGATCCTCGCGCTGGTGCGCTCCGCCCGCCCCGGCCAGGGCAACACGATGACAGACCGGCATGTGGCCTGGGGCCCCGGCCCGCGCGCCGGCCAGGCGCTGATGCTGTGCGCCCGTGCGCGTGCGCTTTACGAGGGACGGCTGGCGCCCTCGCTGGACGACGTGCATGCACTGGCCGAACCGGTGCTGCAGCACCGCATGGCGCTGACCTTCTCCGCCCGCGCGGAAGGCATGACCGTTCGCGACGTGATCGCGGGTCTGGTGAAGCAGGCGCGCGGCTGACCGGCCGGGCCTGACGTGAGGCAACAGGAGCAAGAGTGATCGCGTGGCATCCATCGGCCAGATCGTTCCGCAGACACCCGGCAGCGAAGTTCTGGCACGCGCAAGACAGCGTGCCATCCTCGTGCCCGATTGCATGGTCGAGGCGCGCCGCATCGCCAATACGGTGATTGCCGGCTGGCACGGACGCCGCAAGCGCGGCATCGGCGAGAATTTCTGGCAGTTCCGCCCCTATAGCGAAGGCGAAAGCCTGTCGCGCATCGACTGGCGCCGCTCCGCGCGCGACGACCATACCTATGTCCGCGACCGCGAATGGGAGGCGGCGCATACCGTGTGGCTGTGGGCCGACATGTCGCCTTCCATGATGTACAAATCCACCCTCGGCAGCGTGTCGAAGGAAAGCCGCGCGCTGGTGCTGATGCTGGCGCTGGCGGAAATCCTGGCACGTTCGGGCGAGCGCATCGGCTGCCCCGGCGTCATGGAGCCGGTGGCGGCTCGCAATGCCGCCGAGCGGCTGGCCAGCGCCATCATCCTCTCGCCGCTGCAGGAGGGCATGCCGGACACGCAGATGATCCGTGGCGCCAGCGACATCGTGCTGATCGGCGACTTCCTCGACGATGCAGACCGGATCATGGAACGCATAGCGCCGCTGGCCCGCCGCAACCTGCGCGGCCATGTGGTGGAGATTGCCGATCCGGCGGAGGAAATTTTCCCCTATAGCGGCCGGACCGAATTCACCGACCCCGAAACCGGCGAAAAGCTGGTCTCCGGACGCGCCGAGACGCTGCGCGAGGATTACCAGCGCGCCTATCTGGCGCGGCGCGATCATCTCGGCCAGTCGCTGCGGCGCATGGGCTGGAGCTTCGTCTTCCATCGGACCGACCATCTGGCCTCCGAGGCGCTTGCCGCCCTGCATGGGCATCTGTCCGGCAATCCGCCGCAGCTTTCGGGGGCGCGCTGATGGGTTTGCTTGCCTTTGCCAGTCCCGCCATCCTGTTCGCACTCATTGCGCTTCCGGCCATCTGGTGGCTGCTGCGCCTCACACCGCCACGCCCGAAGGCGGAGGTGTTTCCGCCGCTGGCCATTCTGGCCACGGTGCTGAAGCGGCAGGAAACGCCGGCAAAGAGCCCCTGGTGGCTGACGCTGCTGCGCATGCTGCTCGCGGCAGCGGTGATTTTCGCGATCGCCGATCCGGTGGTCAATCCGCGCAACAGTTCGCTGTCTGCCGGCGGACCGCTGGTGGTGATCATGGACAACAGCTGGTCGGCCGCGCCCGACTGGGAACGGCGGGTGGAAACCACCGACATGCTGATCGGCGATGCCGAACAGGCTGACCTGCCGGTCTCCATCGTCTTCACCGCCGACCCGACCCATGATGCCGTGCCGGGCACC
Source organism: Rhizobium sp. CSW-27 (assembly GCF_018760785.1). GTDB lineage: Bacteria > Pseudomonadota > Alphaproteobacteria > Rhizobiales > Rhizobiaceae > Neorhizobium. Next base: position 18,171 of record NZ_JAHHZO010000014.1, on the reverse strand, counting down.
GCCACGGCCGCCAGGGAAAAGCTGCGCGCCGCCCGCCCGAAACCGCTCGTTCCGCAGCGGGCGCTGGCCGGCGAGGCAGTGGGCGAGGCTCTGAACGGCGTGCGCCCCGGTACCGTCGCATTTGTGTCGGACGGTGTCTCGACGCCGGACGATGGAGCCATGATGTCGGAAATCTCCAGCCTTTCGCCCGCCGAACTGCGCGTGATCACGGGCGATGGCGCCGGTGCCGTCGCCGTGACGGAGGCCGCCAACAATGCCGGCTCGATGAGCGTGACGGCCGCCCGCCTGGCGCGCGACCTGCCCGCAAGCTATACGCTCGACGCGCTTGACCAGCAGGGCCGCTCGCTGGCCTCGGCGCAGTTGAACTTTGCCGCCGGCGCGGCGACGGCGCGCGCCGACATCCAGGCGCCCTTCGAACTGCGCAACGATTTCGCCCGCATTGCCATCGACGGCAAGGCGACGGCCGGGGCGGCCCACCTCCTGGATGACGGCTTCAAGCGACGGCGCGTCGCGCTTCTGGCCGGCGACAGCGGCAACGACCTGCAGCCGCTGCTGCTGCCGCTCTACTATATCAGCCGTGCCCTGCAGCCCTATGCCGACCTGATCGAGCCGCGCGGCGCCGATCTCTCCGCCTCGCTGCCGGAGATCCTGCAGCAGAACCCTTCCGCCATCATCATGGCCGATATCGGCCGCCTGCCGGCGGAAACCTATGAACCGCTGCAGCAGTGGATTGCCCGCGGCGGCACGCTGATCCGCTTTGCCGGGCCGCGCCTTGCCGCCGCACCGACCGACGACCCGCTGGTGCCGGTCATCCTGCGGCGCGGCGAGCGGACGCTCGGCGGCGCGCTTTCCTGGGCCGAACCGCAGCCGCTGGCGGATTTCCCGAATTTCGGCCCGTTTGCCGGCATGCCGCCTGCAGAGGACGTGCGCGTCAACCGGCAGGTTCTTGCCGAACCGACGCCGGATCTGGCGGAACGGACCTGGGCGAGCCTGGCCGATGGCACGCCGCTCGTCACCACGCGGCAGGTCAATAACGGCCGCATCGTCCTCTTCCATGTGAGTGCCGAGGCCACCTGGTCGAACCTGCCGATCTCCGGCACCTTCGTCGAGATGCTGCGCCGCCTGGTGCAGATGTCGCGGGCCGGCGGAGCTGCGACCGCGACCGAAGGCGCACAGGGCGAGGCCGTGCTGCCGCCGTTTCGCCTGCTGAATGCCGATGGCGTGCTGACCACCGAAACCGGCACAGCAAAGCCGATCACCATCGACCCCGGCCAGCCGGTGATTGCAAGCCTCGATCATCCGCCCGGCCTCTACGGCAGCGAGGACGGCTTCACCGCCGTCAACCTGCTGTCGCCCGGCACGCAGTTGAACCCGATCGATCTTTCGGCCGCCGACACGCTGTCGGTCTCGCGGGCCAGCCTGATCGGTCGCGAAGCCTGGTCGCTGCGCCCTGCCCTGTTCACGCTGGCCTTCCTTCTGCTTCTGCTCGACAGCCTGATCGTGCTGGTGATGAACGGCGGCTTCTCGCGCCTGCCGCGCGCCGCACGCTCCACCGCCGCCCTGCTCCTCGTCGCCCTGCTGCCGCTCGGGCTCTTTCCGGGCGAAAGCCGCGCCCAGGCGCCGGGGCAGGATGCCCGGCCCGGCGACGAGCAGGCGCTGGAGCGGCTGGACACGACGCATCTCGCCTATGTCGTAACCGGCGAAGCGGATGTCGACCGGCTGTCCGAACAGGGCCTGGAGGGGCTCAGCCAGTTCCTCACCTATCGCACCACGCTGGAGCCCGGCGCGCCGGTCGGCCTCGATATTTCCAGGGACGAACTGTCCTTCTATCCGATCATCTACTGGCCGATCTCGGCTACGGCGCCGATGCCGACCCAGGCGGCGATCTCCCGCATCGATGCCTACATGCGCAATGGCGGCACCGTGCTGTTCGACACGCGCGACCAGTACACGGCAATCGATGCCGGCGGCGGCACCAGCGCCAACAGCCGGCGCCTGCAGGAAATCCTTGCCAATATCGACATTCCGCCGCTGGAGCCGACGCCGGAAAACCATGTGCTGACGCGCACATTCTACCTGCTTTCCAGCTTTCCCGGCCGCTATGCCGGCAGTCCGCTCTGGGTGGAGGCGCGTCAGGATTCGCGCAATTCCGGCAGCGACCTCTCCTCCACGGGCGATGGCGTGACACCGATCCTGATCACCGGCAATGATTTTGCAGGCGCCTGGGCGATCGATGCCAATGGCGCGCCGGTGTTGCCCACCGTTCCGCCGGACGAAATGCAGCGCGAATATGCGTATCGGGCCGGCGTCAACATCATGATGTATATGCTGACCGGTAACTACAAGACCGATCAGGTGCATGTGCCGGCCCTTCTTGAACGGCTTGGACAGTAGGAGCGCGGCCGATGGATATCCAGTTCGCTCCCTTCCTGCCCTGGCCGCTGCTGGCGGCGCTTGGTCTCGTGGCCGTGCTGCTGGTGGCCCTTTCCCTTTGGCGGGGCTTGCGCGGCGCCACGCTTCGGGCGCTGGCGCTTGCCGCCCTGCTGCTGGCACTTTCCAACCCCACGCTGACGCAGGAAGAGCGCGAACCGCTTGCCACCATCGTTCCGGTGATCGTCGATCGCTCGCAGAGCCAGGATACGGCCGAACGACGGGCCCAGACCGACGCGGCACTCGCCGACCTGCGCGAACGCCTCGGCCGGTTTCCGCGCATCGAACCGCGCATCGTCGAGGTGGAGAACGATCCCGTTTCGGACACGCCGGCGACGCGGCTGTTTTCCGCCCTCACCTCGGCGATTTCCGACGTGCCGCCGAGCCGTATCGGCGCGGCCATCTTCATCACCGACGGCCAGATCCACGACCTGCCGGGCATCAACCACGAGCTTGGCTTCAACGCGCCGATCCATGGCCTGATCACCGGGCGCGCCGATGAATTCGACCGGCGGGTGGAGGTGGTGCGAGCGCCCCGCTTCGGCATCGTCGGCGAGGAACAGGACATGACGCTGCGCGTGTTCGACGATGGCCGCGCCCCGGGCGGCGCTGCAACCGTGACGGTGCGCATGAATGGGGAAGTGATCGCCACCCTGCAGGCGACACCCGGCGCGCCGACGCCCTTCCGCTTCACCGTGCCGCGCGGCGGCAACAACATCATGGAATTTTCGGTGGCGGAACTGCCGGGCGAAGTCACGACCGCCAACAACCGCGCCGTTCACATCATCGACGGCATCCGCCAGAACCTGCGCGTGCTGCTGGTGTCGGGCGAACCGCATGCGGGCGAGCGCGCCTGGCGCAATCTTCTCAAATCCGATGCCTCGGTGGATCTCGTCCACTTCACCATTCTGCGCCCGCCGGAAAAGCAGGACGGCACGCCGATCAACGAATTGTCGCTGATCGCCTTTCCCACCCGCGAACTGTTCGTCGAGAAGATCAACGATTTCGACCTGATCATCTTCGACCGTTACCAGCATCGCGGCGTGCTGCCGATTCTCTATTACGACTATATCGCGCAGTATGTTGAAAATGGCGGTGCGCTGCTGATTGCAGCCGGCCCCGAGCATGCCGGGCCCGATTCCATTGCCTCGACGCCGCTCTCCACCGTGCTGCCGGCCGCCCCCACGGGCGACGTGCATCAGGCCGGCTTCTTCCCTCGCCTCTCCGAACTCGGCAGGAAGCACCCCGTCACCCGCGGTCTCGACGGTTCGGGCAACGAACCGCCGGCCTGGGGCCGCTGGTTCCGCACCATCGATGTCGGCCCCGCCCGCGGCGAAACCGTGATGCAGGGCGATGGCGGGCGGCCGCTGCTGATCCTCAACCGGCAGGGTCAGGGCCGCGTCGCCATGTTCCTCTCCGACCAGGGCTGGCTCTGGGCGCGTGGCTTCGAAGGCGGCGGCCCGCATGTGGCGCTCTATCGCCGCATCGCCCACTGGCTGATGAAGGAGCCCGAACTGGAGGAAGAGGCGCTGACGGCGCGCGCCGTCGGCCGCACACTCGAGGCGACACGCCAGACCATCGGCGACGACCCCGGCCCCGCCACCATCCGCTATCCCTCCGGCCGCACCGAACAGGTGCCCTTCACCGCTGCCGGCCCCGGCCTCTACCGCATCGAACAGCGGATGGACGAAACCGGCCTTTTCGAGGTGCGCAACGGCCAGTTTTCGACGCTGGTGCACATCGGGGCGGTGGATGCGCCGGAGTTCAAGGCGATGATTTCCACCACCGCCACGCTTGCCCCCTATGCGGCCAGGACCCGGGGGCTGGTTGCCCGCGTGGAAAGCGGCAATGCCATCCGTCTGCCGGATCTTCTGCCGGTGCGCGGCGAGGTGCGCATCAACGACTCCAGCCGCATGGTCATCCGCATGACGGACGAAACGGTGCTGAAGGGCATCGATACCCTGCCGCTGTTTGCCGGCTTCGCGGGGCTTGCTGCCCTTCTTGCCGCCATTTCGGCCATGTGGTGGCGCGAGGGACGCTGAAGCACTGCGGGTGAGAACCGCTCCGCCCCGCGGTGGGCTTTACGCGTCCCGTAGCCGCTGCCCCACCCTGCTCGCCAATCGCGGCCTCCTCTGATAGAGGCCGTGACGGAGCACAGGAGGCAGGCATGCGCTACGAACTGACCGTGACCGACACCATCTCTCCCGAGGACGAAAAGGCCGTCGAGGCACCGCTCGTCGCCTATAACATCGAAACCTTCGGCAAGAGCGACAAGCGCGATCTTTCGATCCTGCTGCGCGATGCCGAGGGCAAGGTCGAGGGCGGGCTGGTCGGCTATACGGCACGCGGCTGGCTCTACGTGCGGCTGCTGTTCGTTCCCGAAAGCGCCCGCGGCGAAGGCCTTGGCCCGCAACTGCTGGCGCTTGCCGAACAGGAGGCACGTCGTCGCGGCTGCATCGGCGCCTATCTCGACACGATGAACCCCAAGGCGCGACAGACCTATCTCGGCTGCGGCTATTCGGTGATCGGTGAGCATGGACCGCTCCATGGCGGCATGTCGATCACCTGGCTCAGCAAGTGCTTCGAGACGCAAGGAGAAGATGATGAACGCTGACAATGGCTGGAACACCTCCGCCCCTGCCTGGATCGAGTCACAGGGAGAGAACGGCGACTTCACGCGGCAGTTCGTGCTGGACCCGGTGATCGATGCCTGGCTTGCGGAACGCCCCTTCAGATCGGCGCTCGATGTCGGCTGCGGCGAAGGCCGGTTCTGCCGGCGCCTCAGACAGCGCCACGGCATTGCCGACATCACGGGCATCGACCCGACCGAACCGCTGATTGCCGCAGCCCGCGCAAAAGACCCGGCCGGCAGCTACCGCGTCGCCTCGGCGGAAGACCTGCCCTTCGCGGATGGCCGCTTCGATCTGACCGTCAGCTATCTGACGCTGATCGACATTCCCGACATCGAACGCGCCATTGCGGAAATGGCCCGCGTGACGGCACCGGGCGGCACGCTGCTGATCGCCAATCTCAACCCGTTCATCACCGCATCGGGCGGCACCGCCTGGGTGAAGGACGAGACCGGTGCCAAGCGCTTCGTTCAGGTCGATACCTATCTGGAGGAGCATGCCGACTGGCAGGCCTGGCGCGGCATCCGCATCCTCAACCACCACAGGCCATTGAGCCGCTACATGACGCTGCTTCTCGCCTGCGGTCTGAGGCTCCGGCGCTTTGACGAGCCGCCGGCGATCGGCGGCCCGGCGGAAGCGCGCGCGGCCTATAACCGCGTACCTTATGCGCATCTGATGGAATGGACGAAGGACTGAGGCGCCCTATTCGGCGGCGGCAGCCAGTGCCTGCGGCTGCCAGTCCTGCCAGCCGATCACACCCTTCAGCCGCGCATGCACGCCTTCAGCGAGCGGCACCACCAGCACGCGGCCGGGATCGACCGGGCCGGGGAAGATCAGCGCGCCATAGGCCACCTTCTCGAAGCCGAGCGGCATGTAATAGGGCGGGTCCCCCACCAGAATGACGGCCTCGGATCCCTTCCGCCGCGCCGCCTCGATGGCAATCCGCACCAGTTCGCGGCCGATGCCCCGGTTCTTGTGGCTCGGTCGAACGGCCAGCGGCCCCAGCAGATGGCCGTCCACATGACCGGCCCGCACGGGCGTCATGCGCACAGATGCAATGGTTTCGCCGCGATCGGCACAGATGAAGGACAGCGAACGGTCATGCGGCCCCTGCTCGCGAATGCGGGCGGATGACTTGACAAACCGGCCGGGACCGAAGGCCTCGGCATTGATGATCTCGATGATGGCGTCGTGCGACGCATCCTCGGTAAGATAGACGAGTTCGTGGCTGTGCATGAGGAGCTGAAACCAGATAAGCGGACAGGACAACGGTTCGGCGCGGCACCCACCATAGGTTCGGGCACCGTGTCAGGCTCGATCAGCGTCGTCGAAGGGTCCGGGTTTCGATCATGTCTTGCTGTTCCTCAATTGATTTTGCCACTAGCAACAAAACCCGGCCTCGTCCATCGAAAACACACTGTCTACCGCGCAAGGGGTCGAAATTCTCCGTCGGGACTGCCAGATTAGCCGGCAAGCAGAGAAAAACCTGGAAGGAAATGCCATGGGCAGGCTGGTGGATGGCGTCTGGCAGGACGTCTGGTACGACACGAAATCGACAGGCGGCCATTTCAAGCGGTCCGAATCGCAGTTCCGCAACTGGGTGACGGCCGATGGCTCGGCCGGACCGGGCGGACGCGCGGGCTTCAGGGCCGAGGCCGGGCGCTATCATCTCTATGTCTCGCTCGCCTGTCCGTGGGCGCATCGCACGCTGATCTTCCGCAAGCTGAAGAGGCTCGAGCACCTGATCGGCCTCTCGATCGTCCATCCGCTGATGGCGGAAAACGGCTGGGAGTTCCGGCCCCAGGATGATCAAGATGCGACGCCGGATCACCTGTTCGGCGCCTCGACGCTCTGGCAGGTCTATGTGAAGGCGGATCCGCACTATAGCGGTCGCGTCACGGTGCCGGTCCTCTGGGACAAACGCGAGAATACCATCGTCTCCAACGAGTCGGCAGACATCATCCGCATGTTCAACGGCGCCTTCGACGCCCTGACCGGCTCCACCGACGACTTCTGCCCGCCGGACCTCATCGCCGAGATCGACCGGATCAACGAGCGGGTCTATGACACGGTGAACAACGGCGTCTACAAGGCGGGCTTTGCCACCACGCAGGCAGCCTATGGCGAAAGCGTCACGCGGCTGTTTGGCATGCTGGACGAGTTGGAAGAGCGCCTCGGCCGGCAGCGCTATCTCGCCGGCAACCGCCTGACCGAGGCGGACTGGCGCCTGTTCACCACGCTTATACGCTTCGATGCGGTCTATGTCGGCCACTTCAAGTGCAACATTCGTCGCATCGCCGACTACCCGAACCTCTCGGCCTATCTGCGCGATCTCTATCAGGTGCCGGGCGTGGCGGAGACGGTGAACCTGCGGCACATCAAGGAACACTACTACCGCAGCCACAAGACCATCAATCCGACCGGCATCGTGCCGCTGGGGCCGGAGCTCGACCTTGCGGCCCCGCATGGACGCGACCAGCCGGGCATCACCGGGTAATCGGTACGTTCACCAGTTGGCCGGCTTCTCCGCTTCGCCGGAAAGTTCGGCCAGACGCCTGAGCGTCGCGGTCGTGACCGCCTCCGGCAGGGCGTCGAGCGCGAAGAAGCCGCTTTCGACGATCTCCCGGTCCGGCAGGCGGGGCGCCGTCTGGCGCACGGTGGCGCGGTAGAACACCACATGGTCGCGCGGGCTGGCATTGAGGTTGCGGTAGACGTGGAAGAGTTCCGGCTCGCCGACGATTTCCAGGTTGCCCTCCTCCCGCAGTTCCTTGACAAGCGCTGCCGGCACGGTTTCGCCACGCTCCACGCCGCCGCCCGGCATGTACCAGCCGGGCACATAGGAATGGCGCACCAGGAAGATGCGACCCTCCTCGTCAAAGCAGGCCGCCCGCACGCCAAGCGTCATGCCGCGGGTGACGGCGAACACCTTGTGCATGAGAAACACGATGGCGCGGGTGGGAAAACCGGCGATTTCGGGAATGCCCCTGTCCTCGCCGGCAGGTCTTGCCGCGCGGTTTCCGCCCATCATCGGCCAGCCTCCGGCAATCCGCCTTGCCCGCGGGGCATCTTGGCTCTATGTCTCGAAGCATGTTCACGTTTGCGCATATTTCCGACATCCATCTGGGGCCGCTTCCCCGCCTCACGCTGCGCGAACTGGCTTCGAAGCGCATCACCGGCTTTGTGAACTGGCATCGCAACCGCCGCAAGCATCTTCTGGTCAACACGCTGGATCTTCTGCTGAGCGACATGCGCCAGCGCCAGCCCGACCACCTGATGATCACCGGCGATCTGGTCAATCTTGCGACCTCCATCGAAATCAGGCTGGCGGGCGAATGGCTGGACAGCGTCGGCGACCCTCGCGAAACGACGCTGGTGCCCGGCAACCACGATGCCTATGTGCCCGGCGCGCACGACCGTTCGGTGCGCCAGTGGTATCCGTTCATTGCCGGCGACGAGAGCCCGGAGGACTGGCCGGACGAGGAGCACGTCTTCCCCACCTATCGCCGGCGCGGACCGGTCGCCATCATCGGCTGCTCCACCTCCAACGCCACGCCACCCTTTTCCGCCGGCGGCTATTTCAGCGCCCGGCAGGCCCGCGAAACGGCCAACCTGCTCAAACGGGCGAAGGACGAGGGCCTGTTTCGGGTCGTGCTGATCCACCATCCGCCAATCCGGGGTGCCGCCCCCTCGCACAAGCGGATGATCGGCATCCGCCGCTTCACAGCGGCTCTGTCGCTGGGCGGTGCCGAACTCGTGCTGCACGGCCACACCCATCTCAACACGCTCTATCAGCTGAGGACGCATCACGGCGACGTGCCGGTGGTGGGCATTGCCTCCGCCTCGCAGGGGCCCGGCGGCCACAAGCCGCCTGCCGCCTACAACCTGTTTTCGCTCTCCGGCGAGCCCGGCGCCTGGAACCTGATGTGCGAACGCTACGGCCTGACGGCTGAGGCCGATGCCATTGCGCTCGAACAAAGGCGGTTATTATACGGATCGGAAGCGGGACTTGCGCAACGTCCCTCAATTGCGGCACAATTCTGAGCCAGCCTGAGGAAAGCCCCACCTGATGTATTTGCGGATCTGATTGATTCGCGCCAAGAATCACCACCAGGGACGTTGCACTGTTCTCATGAACGAAATGCCTGCGCAGACCGATATCCGACGCGAACTCGTGGGGCTTCTGCCCCAGCTCCGCCGCTTTGCCACCGTTCTGGCGCGCGATACGACCCGCGTTGACCCGCTGGTGGTTCGAACCTGCGAGGCAGCGGTCGAAAAGCTGGGACAGCTGAAGCCCGGCCAGTCCCTGCTGCACTGGGCGTTCACCCTGATGCGCGCACTGTGGACGGAAGAGACCCGCCGCCGCAAGAACCAGGCGGAGCGCGATGACAGTGGCCGCCGGGCGGAGCAGGGCCGCGTCCTGCCGGGACAGCCGGCGCTGGAGGGCTTGTCGCGCACCAGCGCCCCGGTCTTCCTGCTCTGTGGCGTCGAGGGCCTGACCTACGCCGAGGCCGCGAGCGTGATGGGCATCACACAGGATGCAGTGGCGGTGCGCATGCTGCTGGCGCGGCGCGAACTCGCCACCCAGGGCAGCCAGAGCACCGAGCGGAGAGCCTGAGCCGATGGACAGCCTGCGCAACGCCCCTCTCGACATGCGGCTTTCCGCCTTTATCGACAACGAGCTGAGCGAGACGGAACGGCAGGAAGTGGAGGCGCTTCTGGCCACGGACATGACCGCCCGCGCGCTGCGCGACAGCCTGCAGGCTGCGGACCGGCTGGGCCGCGATGCCTTCGAGGCCATGCTGAAGGCACCGGTCTCTCTGGATCTCGTCCGCTCGATCAAGACCGCCGCGCCGCCGCGCCGCGCCATCAGCCTTCCGGAACCGGCGCGGGTGCCCTGGCGTCCGCAGCCGAGCTTCGGCGTGGCCATGGTCACCTCGCTGCTGATGTTCGGGCTTGGCGCCGGCGCAGGCTACATGGCGGCCGAGCGGCCGAAGATGACGACCTATGCGGACATGGCCGGCGATCCGACCAAGGCCTGGCTGGACGATGTCGCCTCCTATTATCGCCTCTATTCCCGGCAGTCGCGGCATCTGGTGGAGATTCCCGCCAACGAGTCGGCGCATATCGTCGAATGGCTGATGGCAACGACCGGCGTTTCCTTCCGCATTCCGGACCTGACGGCGCAGAACCTGGAATTCATGGGCGCACGGCTGTTTTCGGCCGGTGGCCGTCCCGTCGGTCAGCTTCTCTATCGCAATGCCGAGGGAGAGGTGATCGCAATCGCCTTCACCAAGCTGATCGCGCCACAGGACCCCGACGCACAGATGCGCCAGATCATCCGCGACGATATCGGCCTCGTCACCTGGCAGGGCCTGCAGGCGAATTACGTGCTGACCGGCCCCTCGTCGGAAGCCTATCTCGATACGCTGGCACGCACCGTCGCCGGCATCATCTGACGCGATCGCAATCCTGTTCCACGAACGAGAAAGGGCGACCCGAAGGCCGCCCCGACAATCCGTTCACTTGCCGGACAGCACCCGGTTGGCCGCCGACACGATGGCCTCGAGCGAAGCCGTCACGATGTTCTTGTTGATGCCGGCACCGAACAATTTGCCGCCCGCATGCTCCACTTCCACATAGGCGATGGCTGCGGCGTTGGAGCCGTGCTGCAGTGAGTGCTCGGAATAATCGGCAACCGAGAGATCGACACCGAGATAGATCGACAGCGCATTGATGAAACCGTCGATCGGGCCGGTTCCCTTGCCTTCGATGCGCTTCGTCTCGCCGTTATCGGTGATCTCGGCGGCGACAATGCGAATGCCCTTCTGGTCGATGCCGGCCGGATAGGTGTGGTGATCGACGAACTTGATCCGGCCTTCCGGCTGCTCGACGTAACGCTCGATGAAGCGCTCGTAGATGCGCTTCGAGGGCAGTTCCTTGCCTTCCTCGTCGGTGATGCGCTGGATATCCTCGCGGAACTCCACCTGCAGGTTGCGCGGCAGGTTGATGCCATAGTCCTGCTGCAGAATATAGGCGATGCCCCCCTTGCCGGACTGCGAATTGATGCGGATGATCGCCTCGTAGGTGCGGCCCACATCCTGCGGATCGATCGGCAGATACGGCACTTCCCAGAGCGGCGAATTGGCCGATTTGATCGCCTTCATGCCCTTGTTGATGGCATCCTGATGCGAGCCGGAGAATGCGGTATAGACCAGTTCGCCAACATAAGGGTGCCGCTCGGGGATCGTCATCTCGTTGGAATATTCATAGACGGCCTTGATGCGCTCGATATCGGTGCAGTCCAGCTCGGGATCGACCCCTTGCGTGAACATGTTGAGGGCCAGCGTGACGACATCGACATTGCCGGTGCGCTCGCCATTGCCGAACAGCGTGCCTTCGACGCGGTCGGCACCGGCCATCAGGCCGAGTTCGGTCGCGGCAATGCCGGTGCCCCGGTCATTATGCGGGTGCAGAGAGATGATGACGTTTTCGCGGTTGTCGATGTTGCGGCACATCCACTCGATCTGGTCCGCATAGATGTTGGGCGTCGCCATTTCGACGGTCGACGGCAAATTGAGGATCAGCTTGTTGTCGGCGGTCGGCTTCACTTCCGCAATCACCGCATTGCAGATCTCCAGCGCCACCTCCAGCTCCGTGCCGGTAAAGCTTTCCGGCGAATATTCGAAGCGGTAGCCGCCGCCGGCCTTGGCCGACATATCCATGATCATCTTCGCCGCATCGACGGCGATCTGCTTGATGCCGGGTACGTCTTTCGCAAAGACCACGCGGCGCTGCAGTTCGGAGGTCGAATTGTAGAAGTGGATGATCGGCTTGTGCGCGCCTTCCAGCGATTCAAACGTGCGGGTGATCAGCTCGGGACGGCACTGCACCAGCACCTGCAGGGAAACATCCTCCGGCACGCCGCCCTCTTCCACGCACCAGCGGGCAAAGTCGAAATCGGTCTGCGAGGCAGACGGAAAACCGATCTCGATTTCCTTGAAGCCCATGTCGAGCAACAGCTTGAACATGCGCGCCTTGCGGTCATGGCCCATCGGGTTGACCAGCGACTGGTTGCCATCGCGCAGATCGACCGAACACCAGATCGGCGCCTTGTCGATCACCTTCGACGGCCAGGTGCGGTCCGGAATGTTGATGGTGGGGTAAGGACGATACTTGCGGGCGGCATCGGGCATGCCCTTCTTGCCGGAAGCAGTGTTGGCGGCTGCGGAAATCTTGGCGTCCATAATCTCTTCTCCTTCGCGTCCAGCGTCGGCGCTTGTGGCCCAAGGCTGTTACAGCGCCGTGACGGTGGATCAAGGCCTCGGATGAGGCTTTTGGTCTTCAAATGGGGATTTGTGCGAGGAGCTGATGCCGGCAGGCTCGATCGGCCGCCGGGCGCTCCTCAACGGACCCGGCAACCGCGGATAAGGCCGAGGAGAAGAAGCGAGTTTAGCACCGACGCGACAAAGCCCGCCGCAGGGCGCGCCGTCATTTCAGTCGCATCAATGGATGTGCCGTTGATCGTCATGAAGATGTGATAGCGCGGCACTGAAGGGAGTGCAAGCGGGTTATTCGGCGGCATCCTTCCGCTGGTCTTCCAGCTTTTCCGTCAGCCAGATCTCCAAAAGAGCGTCGCGCGAAAGCCCAAGCTCCTTGGCACGCCTGTCCAGCCGCAGCTGTGTTCCGCGCTTCACGACAACGGTCATCTCCACCGGTTCCAGATTGGGTCGGGTGGCCTTGCTCCAATCCACATAGGCGCTGATATCCTCGCCATCGTCGAACTTACGGTCAAATTCCTCAGCGGTTATTTTCTGCATAAAGAAGCCTTTCCGCCAATCTGGCGCGCCTCACCGATATGATCCGGACGACATCCCCGCGCATCGTATAGACACCGGTCCAAAATTTCTCGCCAATACGGCCAATGGTGATCCGTCTCAACTCAAGATCATGGCTTGCATCGGCATCAACGCGAAAATCATCGTACCACAAAGCCTGGGCTTCGACAAAATCGATCCCATGCTTTTCCTTGTTTGCAGCGCTCTTTGCCGGATCGAACTCGAATTCCATACCTGCATCAAATCACAACCATGCGGCGAAATCGAGAACCTCAACCCTTCGTCGCTACCCGCTTCAGCCCCAGCATCGCAGCCCCGGCCAACAGCCCCCAGAAGGCGCCGGAGATGCCGGCGAAGGCAGAGCCGGAGGCGGTGACGAGGAAGGTGATCGCGGCCGCCTCGCGTGTCTCGGCGTCGCGGAAGGCGGCCTGGGCGGCGTTGGAAAAGGCGCCGACCAGGGCGAGCCCCGCCACCGCCTGCAACAGGATCGGCGGCGACAGCGCGACAAAGGCGATGATGCCGGAGGCCAGCAGGCCGAACAGGATATAGGCGATACCGGCGACGATCGCCGACCAGTAGCGGCGCTGCGGATCGTGATGCGCCTCCTCGCTGGCGCACATCGCCGCCGTGATCGCCGCCAGGTTGACGGGCACCGCGCCAAAGCCCGCGGCCATGCCGGAGAACAGGCCGGAGGCGACAAACAGCGGATTCGGCGCCGGTTCGTAACCATTGACCTTCAGGATGGCGATACCCGGAATGTTCTGCGAGGCCATGGTAACGATGAAGAGCGGCACGGCGACCGAGATGAAGCCATGCAGGGTGAACACCGGCGCCACCAGCAGGAACTGCGGATGAACGGACTGGCCGAGCCTTGCGAGCACATCCGGCGGCAGGTCCACGCCGAAGACCAGCACCAGCGCAAAGGCACCCAGCGCGGCCGGCACTGCCCAGAGCCGTTTCCAGATCACCACCAGCATCCATGTGGCGACGATCGGCAGGCCGAGCCACGGATCGAAGGCCACCGCCTTGACCGGCGCCAGACAGAGATTGACGAGAATGCCGGCGAGCATGGCATTGGCAAGCGGTGCCGGGATCATGCGGATCGCCCGGCCGAGCGGCGAAAACAGGCCCGAAAACACGATCAGCCCGGCGCAGAGAATGAAGGCGCCGACGGCGGCCGGAAAGCCGCCCTCGATCAGCCCGACGCTGGTGAGCAGCGCCGCTCCCGGCGTCGACCAGGCAATGCTGATCGGCATGCGATGCCACAGCGGCAGCAGAATGCCGAGCACGCCCATCAGCACCGACAGCACCAGAAGCGCCGAGGCCACCTGCTCCGCGCCCGCCCCCATCGCGCTCAACCCCTGCATGATGACGGCAAAGGAACTGACGAAGCCGACAAAGGCCGCAAGCAGGCCCATGACCATGGCCTGAACGGAGAAATCTTTCAGCATGAAGGTGACCCGCATGGCGAATTGAACAATGGCGCGAAGTGAGACCAGAAACCGGCCGGACGAACAAGCCTGAAAGCCGGCAAAATCCGCGCGCCCCCTGGGGAAACGCCCGGCAGATCGGGTGTGAACAGCTGTTCAAGCGCCAAGGCGCCGCTTTGCCTCTTGCCTTCCTCCCCCCTTTTGCATAGGACCCCCTCCGACGCATTCGGGGCGTCCCGTTCACTTCCGCCGGAAACGGCTGGGTTCACGAAGGATAAAGCCTTGATCCAGACTCCCTATTACCTCATCGACAAGTCGAAGCTCCTTGCCAACATGGAGAAGATCGCGACCCTGCGCGAACGCTCCGGCGCCAAGGCGCTTCTGGCGTTGAAATGTTTCGCCACCTGGGGCGTGTTCGATTTCATGCGCGACTACATGGACGGCACGACCTCGTCCTCGCTCAACGAAGTGCGCCTCGGCCATCAGCGTTTCGGCAAGGAAACCCATGCCTATTCGGTGGCCTATGCCGATTACGAGATCGACGAGGTGGTGTCGCACGCCGACAAGATCATCTTCAACTCGATCGGCCAGCTGCAACGCTTTGAAAAGCAATCCGCCGGCATCATTCGCGGCCTGCGGCTCAACCCCGGCATCTCCTCCTCCAGCTTCGATCTGGCAGACCCCGCCCGCCCCTTCTCGCGGCTCGGCGAATGGGACGTCAGACAGGTCGAACCGGTGATGGAACTGATCTCCGGCTTCATGATCCACAACAATTGCGAAAACGGCAATTTCGACCTGTTCGACACCATGCTCGGCCAGATCGAGGAGAAATTCGCGCCGCTTCTGAAGAGGGCGGAATGGGTCAGCCTCGGCGGCGGTATCCATTTCACCGGCGAGAACTATCCGCTCGAAAAATTCGCCGAACGGCTGAAGCGGTTTGCCGGCGAATTTAACGTGCAGGTCTATCTCGAGCCCGGCGAAGCCTCGATCACCAGATCAACGACGCTGGAAGTCACCGTGCTCGACAAGCTCTACAACGGCAAGGACCTTGTCGTGGTGGATTCATCCATCGAAGCGCACATGCTGGATCTTCTGATCTACCGTGAAAGCGCGAAGGTTTCCCCCAACCAGGGACCACATCGTTACATGGTCTGCGGCAAGTCCTGCCTGGCCGGCGACATTTTCGGCGAGTTCGATTTTCCGAGCGAGCTGAATGTGGGCGACCGGATCTCCATCCAGGACGCCGCAGGTTACACGATGGTCAAGAAAAACTGGTTTAACGGCGTGAAAATGCCGGCAATCGCCATCCGCGAACTGGATGGCAGCCTCAGGACGGTCCGTGAATTTTCATACACGGACTACGAACAAAGCCTTTCCTGAAATTCCTCAGGCGAAGGTTTCTGACGATTGGACAAGGAGTTGGTCCCCATCATGAGAAAGAACGTGCTCATCATCGGCGCCGGCGGCGTCGCACAGGTCGTGGCGCACAAATGTGCGCAGAACAACGACGTGCTGGGCGATATCCACATTGCCTCGCGCACCAAGGCCAAGTGCGACGCCATCATTGCCTCGGTTCACGAAAAGAAGGCAATGAAGCAGCCGGGCGTTCTGGAAGCGCATGCGCTCGACGCCCTCGACATCGAGGCCACCAAGGCCCTGATCAAGAAGCTCGGCACCGAGATCGTCATCAATGTCGGCACCGCCTTCCTCAACATGTCGGTGCTGCGCGCCTGCATGGACACCGGTGTGGCCTATATCGACACCGCGATCCATGAAGAGCCGAACAAGATCTGCGAAACCCCGCCGTGGTATGGAAACTACGAGTGGAAGCGTGCGGAAGAATGCGAGGAAAAGGGCATCACCGCCATCCTCGGCGCCGGCTTCGATCCGGGCGTGGTCAACGCCTATGCGCGTCTCGCCAAGGACGAATATCTCGACAAGGTGACCGATGTCGACATCGTCGATATCAATGCCGGCAGCCACGGAAAATACTTCGCCACGAATTTCGACCCGGAAATCAACTTCCGCGAGTTCACCGGCGTCGTCTATTCCTGGCAGGGCGGCGAATGGAAGGTCAACAAGATGTTCGAGATCGGCAAGGACTACGACCTGCCGGTCGTCGGCACCCGCCGCGCCTATCTCTGCGGCCATGACGAAGTGCATTCGCTGGCGAAAAACATGGACGGCGCCGACGTGCGCTTCTGGATGGGCTTTGGCGATCACTACATCAACGTCTTCACCGTGTTGAAGTCGATCGGCCTCCTCTCCGAACAGCCGGTCAAGCTCGCCGACGGTTCCGAAGTCGTGCCGCTCAAGGTCGTCAAGGCCTGCCTCCCCGACCCGGCCTCGCTCGCCCCCAACTACGAAGGCAAGACCTGCATCGGCGACTATGTGAAGGGTTTCAAGGACGGCAAGGAAAAGACCGTCTTCCTCTACAACGTCGCCGACCACAAGGAAGCCTATGAGGAAGTGGGCAGCCAGGGCATCTCCTACACGGCGGGTGTCCCGCCGGTTGCTGCGGCCATGCTGGTCGCCACCGGCGAATGGGATGTGAAGAAGATGGCCAACGTCGAAGAACTGCCGCCGAAGCCCTTCATCAACCTCCTGAACAAGATCGGCCTGCCGACGCGCATTCAGGACGAGGACGGCGATCGGGCTGTGGAGTTCTGAGAGCGCGGATAGCGCTTGAGGATTGAGGGAATCAGGACCCCGCCGGAGCGATCTGGCGGGTTTTTTCGTTGGCGCACAAGTCCCACCGCCGTCATCTTCGGGCGAAGTCCCGAGGATCTACTGCCGCTGGCGGCAGGTTGCGGGGTCGAGAGCGCGGATGCCACGGCAGATGCTCGGCACAAGGCCGAACATGACGACCTCAGACTTGGCAACCCACTCCGTCACATGTCTGTCGTGCCAAGCCCATAACGATCAGCGACATGAAACCTTGCCTTTTGA
Source organism: Rhizobium sp. CSW-27 (assembly GCF_018760785.1). Classification (GTDB taxonomy): domain Bacteria; phylum Pseudomonadota; class Alphaproteobacteria; order Rhizobiales; family Rhizobiaceae; genus Neorhizobium. The sequence continues at coordinate 897 of NZ_JAHHZO010000014.1, read as the reverse complement.
TCATCGACCTGCAGAACGACTTCCTCGCGTCGCTTGAAACCAGCGTCGTCACCTCCCTGGTCGCCAATACGAACCGCCTCGTCCGCACCTTTCGCGCAAAGACACTGCCCATCGTCTGGATACGGCAGGAATTCCGCGCCGACCTGAGCGATGCCTTTCTGGAAATGCGCGACAAAAACATTTCCGGCGTGATCGAGGGAACAGAGGGCGCGCAGATCCATCCAGACCTCGAAGTCTCTGAAAGCGACGTGACCTTCATCAAGAAGCGCTACAGCGCCTTCTTCGGCACCACGCTGGATCAACACCTGCAAGAGCAGAACATCGATCATCTCGTGCTCTGCGGCATCAACACCCACGCCTGCATCCGAACCGCCGCCATCGACGCCTATCAACGCGACTACCGCGTTCTGCTGCCGAGGGAATGCATCGGCTCCTATGATGACGAACACGCACGGGTCACCCTCCGCTATCTGGATGGCAAGATCGGGCGCGTTGTCGGGGTAGAGGATGTGGTGGAGATGGCGCGGCAAGAGCGACGCCCTACGCACGTTCAGAACGAGGACTGCGATGGGGTCGAGGAGTTCTGAGAGCCCGGGTCAGCGCTTGAGCATTGAGGGAAATGCCGACCCCGCAGGTGAAATTCGGCGGGGTTTTTCATTGGCATCTCGGCTATTTCCGGTAGTCCGTGTGCACCAAAAACCGTGACATGGTAATCGAGGACAGGTTGCCAACCCAATTCGACCGGCTGAGATGGATTTGCGTTGAACAACTGGACGCCTCGATTTACCCCGATTTTCTCCGTTGACGGTCCAGTCTGAGCCTACCGCCGCTTTCGGCGGTGATCTTTGAACTGTTTTGATAGCGGCATTCCCGCCCCTTGCGGGGCGGCTGTCATCA
>NZ_JAHHZO010000013.1 GCF_018760785.1 Rhizobium sp. CSW-27 | reverse complement strand
AGCAGAGGCGCCCGCCGAAGGCAAGCCGCGCGCGCCTGCAGATGCACCGAAGCCGCGCCCGGCTGGCGCGCCGAGCGATGCCGCACGCCCGCAACCGCCCGAACCGGCCGCCCCGGTCAGGCCCCGTCCGCCCGCGCCGGCCGCCGGTGAGGCTGCACCGAAGCCGCAAGATTCTGCGCCCGTGCCGACGCCAGCCCCGCAGCCCGGCGCACGGCCGGCCGAACAGTCGCAGCCGGGCGTGCCTGCGAATCCGCCGGTTCCGCAGGCCGCGCCGGGGACTCCGGAGGCACCGGCCAGCGCACCCGTGCCGCTGCCGCCCAACCAGGCCGGTCAGCCGGGGGCGCCGGCAGACGGAGAGGCACGCCAGAGGCCGCCCGTCGCACCGCCCGTGACGCCCGAGGAAATCGAACGGGCCCGCCGCATTGCCGAGAATCCCGCCGCCAGCGACCAGACCGTCGTTCTGCCGGTCGAGAACGGGGCGGCCGTGCTCGACAGCGCCAAGGAGGCCCCGGCACCGCTGCCGCCCGGCGATCCGCAGCGGCCGGACCGACGCGGTCCCGGCGAGCGTCCGCGCCCGGTCGGCGCGCCCGATGCACCGCCACCGCCGCCGCCGAAATCCGATGCGGAGGCCCAGGCCGTGACGCCGGGAAGGCCGTCTGCACCCGTGCGCATCGAGCCGGTCACTGCCGAGCGGGGCGAGCGTCTGCGCGAGGCTCCGCGCTACGATACGCCGCGCGGCTTCGGGGAGCGCCGCGCGGCAGAGGATGGCCGCATCATCTTCGAGATCGACAACCGGACCTTTGTCCGCCACGACGACAGCGAGCGGTTTTATGAGCAGGGTTACGAGCCCCGCTACGAGCGGCTGCGCGGCGGACGGGTGCGCGAGGTGATCGAGCGGGATGGCGGTACGCAGATCGTGACGATCCGCGACCGGTACGGCAACATCCTGCAGCGGTCGCGCATCGACCGCAACGGCCGGGAATACGTGCTCTACTACGCACCGGACCTGCCGGAGGACCGTCCCGGCAATGACGGCTGGTATGATCCGGGCCGCGACCTGCCGCCGATGCGGCTGACCGTGCCGGTGGACCAGTACATCATCGATACCTCCACCGAGCCGGACCGCGATTACTACCGCTTCCTCGAACAGCCGCCGGTGGAACGCGTCGAGCGCGTCTATTCGCTGGACGAGGTGCGCTATTCGGCCCGTATCCGCGACAAGGTGCGGCGTATCGACCTCGATACGATCACCTTTGGCACCGGCAGCGCCGACATTCCGATGAGCCAGGCCAAGACGCTCAGGCGGGTGGCGGATGCGATCCAGGAGATCCTGCAGCGTGATCCGAGCGAGACCTTCCTGATCGAAGGCCACACGGATGCGGTGGGTTCGGACGAGAGCAATCTCGTGCTGTCCGACCGTCGCGCCGAATCGGTCGCGAACCTGCTGACGGATGTCTACGGCATTCCGCCGGAAAACCTCGCGACCCAGGGCTACGGCGAGCGTTATCTGAAGGTGCTGACCGACGGCCCCTCGCAGGAAAACCGCCGCGTCACCATCCGCCGCATTACGCCGCTGGTAAAGCCGGTGGCGCAGAGCCGTTAAAGGGTCGATAGACACAGCGATTGAAACGGCCGCCGGAGCGATCCGGCGGCCGTTCTGCTTGGGTTTCAGCAACAGATCGGTGGGGGGAATTTCGGGGCCGCCCGCCCGTGGCGCCATTGGCGCGGCTGGCGGCGGCCTTGGCCTCGAAACGAGCTTGGCCGCCCTTTCGGTGCGCCTGCACGACTGTCCGCGACCCGAAGACGCCGCTCATCGGGCCTGCGATGCTGTCATCCACATCGAGGCTTTCCCCGTGCAGACCCGTTGGCCCTATCGCAACCCCGTCACCGTCAGCACGAAATCGGCAATGGCGCCGGTGTCGTTGAGATCGAAGACGGGCAGGTGGGTCTCGTCCACCGGATGGTCGGCGGCAATTGCGGCGATGTGCGGGTCGGTCGGGGCAAGTGGCTCGCGCCTTGCCGACTCCAGCCGCCGCGCCTCGATCTTCGGCACCGGTTCGCGCTTGTAGCCCTCGATCAGCACGAGGTCGCAAGGGGCGAGGCGCGACAGGATCTCCTCGAAACTCGGTTCCGGGGCGCCGCGCAACTCGTGCATGATGGCAAAGCGCGTACCGGAGACCAGCGCCACCTCATGCGCGCCGGCCTGCCGGTGGCGGTAGCTGTCGGCGCCCACCCTGTCGATGTCGAAATCGTGGTGGGCATGCTTGATGGTGGAGACCGTGAAGCCGCGGGCGGTGAGTTCGCTCACCAGCCGCACGGCAAGGCCGGTCTTGCCGGAATTCTTCCAGCCGGCAATGCCGAACACCTTTGGCCTGCTGTCGCTCATGGATGTGTTTCCAGAAACCGCCGGGCGATCTCCAGATCCTCCGGCGTGTTGAGATTGAGGAAGGGGTCGAGGGGGCCGAGGGCGGTCACAGCCAAGTCGAACTCGACGACGGAGGTCTTCTGCCCCTCGAGAAAGCTCCTGACCCTTGGCTCCTCCGGCCCATCGAGAAAGGCCTGCAGCCTCCCGGCCAGCGAGACGGGCCAGAGGCCGCAGACCGGATGCAGATGACCGTCGGAGGATGCAATCGCGATCGCCTCGCTGGAGGCGGCATGCTCTGCCAGCCGGGCCATCAGGTCCTTCGGCAGGAAGGGACTGTCGATCGGTACCGTCAGAACATGGGTGACATGCGGATGATGCGCGGCCGTGTGGCGCATGGCGGCGAGAATGCCGGCCAGCGGCCCGCGCCGGCCGGGCAGCGTATCCGGCACCCGCGGCAGGGCCGCCGCACTGTTGCCCGCCGCGCTGCCCTGCGGGACATTGAGGGCCAGCGCGCAGACCTGCGGGCGGATGCGGGCGACCACATGTTCCAGAAGCGTCCGGCTGCCGAGCAGCACCGTCGCCTTGTCCTGTCCCATGCGGCGCGAGCGTCCGCCGGCCAGGATCACGCCCGGAGGGTTGAGGAGCTGGTCACCGTTCATCGTCGCGATCTCCCTGGCTTTCGCGCCACCTTGCCGTGGCCGCATCGCCTTCAATGCGGCATGCGCGGTTCGGTTGCCGAGGCGAGCGGGCTGGCGCGCCGCTTTTCGCGATAGAAGGCGTAGAGACCGGATGCGACGATGAGGCTCGCGCCGATTGCCATATAGGCATCCGGTCTCTCGCCGAAGAAATAGAAGCCGAGGCTCAGCGAAAAGATCAGGCTCGTATAGCGGAAGGGGGCAACCACCGAAATCTCGCCGGAACGCATGGCGATGACGATGGTCTGATAGCCCGCCAGCAGCAACACGGCCGCGACCGCGAGATGCATGAGGGCTGCACCGCTCACCGGGCTCCAGCCGCCGAACGGCACGATCAGGGCCGCTCCGAACAGCGTGTTCGTCAGCGCCGCGAACAGCGAGACGAGCAGGGTGGGCAGCGCGGCCGGCAGCCGCCGCGTGGTCAGATCGCGCCCGGCGGTGAAGAAGACGGCCACCACGGCCAGCAGCGAGGCTGGCACGAAATCCTCCGGGCTTGGCCGAAGCACCACCAGCACGCCGGCGAAGCCGACCAGGATCGCCGACCAGCGCCGCCAGCCGACCGGCTCCTTGAAGAACAGCCATGCGCCGAAGGTCACCGCCAGCGGCAGCGACAGAAGGATGGTGGCGGCGACCGCCAGATCGATATGGGCGAGCGCCGAGATATAGGTGATCGCCGCGCCGATCTCGAAGGCGGAACGCAGGATCACCTTCGGATGCAGCATCTGCCGGATTTCGGCCAGAACGCCCAGGTGGCGGGCCAGCAGCAGCAGCATCGCGGTCGTCATCATGCCGCGGATGAACATGATCTGCCCGACATTCATCTCCGGCGTGACGAGTTTCACGAAGGCATCATTGGTGGTGAAGACACCCATGGCGAGCGTCATCATCACGGCGCCTCGCGCGTTCTGCGACAATGGCATTTCCGATTCCCTAGACTGCTTTAGCGAAGGCTTAAAGCACAAAGGCCGGTCCTGCCACCCTTGCGGTGCGCGCAATTGCGATCGCAACTCGTCTTTTTGCCGGATCCGGGACAGATGCGTCAGGCGTTAACCGATGTGCAAGCTTTGGGGGCCATTTTTTCGCCCATGCCCGCATGATGAGGGATGACTCGCGTTCGGCGCCGATGATCGGTCGCCGGTTCGCCACGCACGGGGAGGTGCAATGTCATTCCTGGATCGTCTTCTCCAGAGCCGCCGGATCGTCACCAAGGTCCTGCTCTTCGTCGTGCCGCTTGTGCTTCTCATTGCCGGCGTCGGCCTGGCCGGCTTCTACACCGCGCGCATGCTGAACGGCCACATGACCGTGACCCGCGCCACCATCGAGAACATCGGTGATTTCGAACGGCTGCAGGGCGCGCTGCTCGGCTTTCTCGCCACGCCCGATGCCGCGACGCTGAAGGGGCTGCAGGATGCGATCGAGCGGCAAGATAGCGGTATCACGGCGCTGGAAGGCCTGGTGGCGAACGAAGCCGACCGCGCGCGCCTTGCGGCGGTGCAGCAGACGGCGCCGGCGCTTCGCGACAAGACGGCGGGCCTCTGGGCGATCGAGCGCCGCATGACGCAGACCGAGCAGGCCATGGCAGACAGCGTCAACGAGATCCGCGGGCTGGCGGCGGGCGTCAGCGCCCAGTTCGAGGGCGTGCGCAAGGAGGGCGAGGCCAAGGAGAAATTCGCCAAGGGTGCCCTGTTCGATGCCTTCGTGCTGAAGAGCATGGCGGCGCGCATCGACAACCTCGCCGATTCGATCCGCAGCGTCGATGACGATGCCACCCTGCCGCGCGCTGCCGGCACCTATCTCGGCGTGCTGATCAAGGAATTCGACAAGGTGGCCGGCAGGGGAACCTCCAAGGTGGAGCGCATGCTGGAGCCACTGAAGGCGCAGGCGCTGGATCTGGACCGGCTGATCAGGGCCGACCAGCCGCCGGCGGAAAAGGCCGCCGCAATCCGCCAGGCGGTGGCCGCGCTGCTGCCGGTGCGCGATGTCTATCGCAGCGAGATGGAAAAGAGCACCTCCAATGCCGCCGACCGCTTCGCCAACCTGGAAGGCGACCTGCAGATCAACCGCGCGCTGGTGACGGAACTGAGCGAGGCTCTGCGCCTCAACGACCTGCTGCAGCTGCATGTGGAGCGCCTGCGGGTGCAGCCGAGCGAGGAGGCGCGCAAGGACGTGCTGGACGATATCGAGGCCCTGAAGGCGGCGAGCGCCCGTGTCTCCGAACTCGGCCAGAAAAAACAGGCGATGAAGGATTTCGCGCCGCAGATGCTGCCGATCCTCGACCGGCTGACCGGCAGCGCGCAGCAGCTGCTCGATCTCGCCAGCCAGTGGAAGAGCGCGCGCGCCGCGACAGAAGAGACGCTGACGGCCGGCATGCAGGGCCTCAAGACCTTCGTGGCGGAGGCGCAGGAGGCCGGCAAGCAGGACAGCGCGATGTCTGCCAACCTGTCTCTGGCGGCAACCGTGATCGGCACCGTTCTGGCGATCATCGGCGCCCTGATGCTGGTGGAAACGCTGCGCGGGCCGCTGCGCCGGGTGACGGAGATCATGACGCGGCTGGCCAATGGCGATCTGGAGGTGAAGATCGACGGGCGGGAACGCGGCGACGAGATCGGCGACATGGTGCGGTCCGTCAGCGTGTTCCGCGATGCGGCGCTCGAAAACATCCGGCTGGAGCAGGAGGCATCGGCCGCGCGCGAAGCCTCCAGCCAGGAGGCCGAGCGGCGGGCGGCCGAACGCGCCCGTATCAGCAACGAGCAGCGTCAGGCGCTGTCGGCCCTCTCCGAGGTTCTGCAACGACTGGCCGGCGGCGACCTGGAGCAGGAGATGAGCGAGAGCCTGCCGGAGGATTTCGTCGACATGGCGCGCACCTATAACCAGGCCGTGCGCACGCTGCGGGCGACGCTTGCCGATGTGCGGGCCGTCGCCGACGACATCAACAGCGGCACCGGCAATCTCGCCGCCTCCGCCGACGATCTGGCTCGGCGCACCGAGCAGCAGGCGGCGGCGCTGGAGCAATCGACGCGGGCGCTGCGGCAGCTGAGCGAGCTCGTCAAGTCCACCGCCGGCAGCGCGCAGCGCACCGCCCGGTCGGTCAACCAGACCGAGGCCTTCGCCACGCAATCCGGCCAGGTGGTGACGAATGCGATCGCGGCGATGGGCGAGATCAGCCGCTCCTCGGAAAAGATCTCCACCATCATCGGCGTCATCGACGAGATCGCTTTCCAGACCAATCTGCTGGCGCTCAATGCCGGCGTAGAGGCGGCACGCGCCGGCGAGGCGGGGCGAGGCTTTGCCGTGGTGGCACAGGAGGTGCGCGAGCTGGCGCAGCGCTGCGCCAATGCCGCAAGAGAGATCAAGGGGCTCATTTCGGCGAGTGCCGAGCAGGTGGAAAACGGCGTGCATCTGGTGGAGCAGACCGGCAGCGCGCTGACCGAGATCATCTCGCACATTGCCACGGTGCAGACGCTGGTCTCCGACATTTCGGCCGCGACCGGCGAACAGTCGGTCGGTATCGGCGAGGTGTCGCAGGCGCTTGGCGAGGTGGAGATGATCACCCAGCGCAACGCCGCAATGGTCGAGGAAAACACCGCCGAGATCCACGGCCTGCGCGGCCGCGTCGAGGCGCTGTCGGAGAAGATCGAGCATTTTCGCACCGGTGAGCCGGGTGCGGGTCCGATGCGCAAGGGATGGGCGGCGTGAGCGATTTCAGGACCTCCGTCGCGTTCCGGTCGGCCGAACGATGGCTGAACGAAAAGCGCTTTCCTGACGATATCGACGCCATCCTGTCGCGAAGCAATGGCTCTCCGAATCAATCGAATCTGAGAGATTTCCTGCCGGGCAGGGTGAAACGCTGGGCGCTTGACGAGGGACCGATCCCCGTCTTTCTCGCCAATGATGCGCGAGCCGGGGCGGCTGTGGCGCTCATCAATAAGGTTCTTGAACGTTCTGTCTTTTACGCAGTCCCAGGTCTGGGGCGTGCTGTCGCGCCACGGGCTGGCCTCGTTGTCAGCCTCGGAACCGCGGCGGGAAGTTCCAAACGACCGCATGAGATCTGTATCGGCAATGTCAGCGGTCTTACGGATGAAACCGGTTGGGATGAGGACACGGTCGACGAGCAGGGGCATTTCCAGAGGCCGCTATGCGTTCGCATCGATTCGTCTGCCGGTCACCAGGCGACCTTCGACCAGGTGGTTCACGAGTTCGGCCATGCGCTGGGGCTGGGGGATCATTTTCCGGGCTTCGCCGAGCCTGATGGTGCTCCCGCCGTGGACTATGCGTTCTGGGCGGCGCTGGTGAGGCTCTACCAGCTTTCGCCGGGCGACGAGTATGCGGCATAGCGGCTGTGCGTGAGGCGCCTGCCGATTCATGCGCTCGGGTATAGCCGCGTCACTTTCTCTCCGACAAAGACGATGAGATAGCCGCCAGCGGCCTCCGCCTGCCGGGCAAGCGTCTGGAGCCCGCTGGCATAGGGCTCGCGGCTGGCGGCACCCGGATGGTCGGGATGGACGAGGACGGTCGTCTGCGGCCCCTGTCGGTAGATCATCAGCCCGGCCCTGTCCGGCTGCCATTCGGGGCCGAGCGTCTCGCTGGTGCGCCAGAGACAGAGGAAGTCGCGGCAAAGCGGAGGGCGGCTTTCATAGATGCTGCAGCCCTTGTGGGGGATGGCGTGGCGACAGAGCCGGTTTGCCGGCTTCTGCAGTGCCTCGATCTCCGGCAGGTCGCAGCAGAGCGTGCAGGTGCCGCAGCTGCGGTCCGCCAGCGGCGCAGGGGCGGAAAGCCGGGTGTGGTCGGTAGGAGGCGCGTCGGTCATGTCCCAGCCCATACAGGATCGTAGCCCTTGCAGCCAGTCAGCGCCATGCCGGGACCGGGCGCGCCAGTGCTGCGTGCACTGTCCGGCCGATCTGACAGGCGCAAGGGGGAGCGGTTGCAGGCCGCTTCCCCCTTGACGCTGTCATGGGCAACAGCGGTCCGGGGCGCATGCAGTGATGCGCCCGGTCGGTCAGCTGCGCGGAGCAGCGGCAGACGTGGTTTCCGGTGCGGCGGCGCCCTTGCGGCGATAGAGGAAGAGCGTCGCCGCAAGACCACAGATCGCCGCAAAGCTCATCCAGTAGCCGGGGGCGGCCTTGTCGCCGGTCACCTCGATGGCGAAGGTGGAGATGGCGAGCGACGAACCGCCGAGCGTGGTGGCAAGGCTGTAGGCCAGCGAGAAGCCGGCGGTGCGCACCGTGACGGGCACGACCTCGGTCAGCGCCACGACCATCGCACCGTTATACCAGGCGTAGATGAAGGACAGCCAGAGCTCGACCAGCAACATGTGGCCGAAGGTGATGTTGGCCACCAGCCAGGAGAGCGCCGGATAGACGGTGAGGATCGCCAGCAGCGTGAAGGTAAGCAGGATCGCCCTGCGGCCAATACGGTCGGAGACGGCGCCGGCAATCGGCAGCCAGATGAAATTCGACAGGCCGACCGCCATGGTGACGAGCAGCGCCTGCGATTCCGTCAGGTGCAGTACCGTCCGCCCGAAGGAGGGCGTATAGACGGTGATGAGGTAGAAGGAGACGGTGGTCATCATCACCATGCCGACGCCGCCCAGCACCACGGGCCAGTTTCCGAACAGGGTGCGAAAGATTTCCCGCGTGGTCGGCTGGTGCCGGCGCTCGGAGAATTCCCTGGTTTCCTGCAGCGAGCGGCGGATGACGAAGATGAAGGGGATGATCATGCTGCCGATGAAGAAGGGAATGCGCCATCCCCAGTCGGAGATCTGCTGTGACATCAGCAGGTGGTTGATGAGATAGCCGAGCAGGGCCGCGACGATGATCGCCACCTGCTGGCTGGCCGACTGCCAGCTGACATAGAAGCCCTTGTTGCCCGGCGTCGCCATTTCCGACAGGTAGACCGAGACGCCGCCAAGCTCCACGCCGGCTGAAAAACCCTGCAGCAGCCGGCCGATCAGCACGAGCAGCGGCGCGGCGATGCCGATCGTCGCGTAACCCGGCACGAAGGCGATCAGGATGGTGCCCATGGCCATGATGACGAGCGTGACGATGAGGCCCTTGCGGCGGCCGATGCGGTCGATATAGGGGCCGAGCGTCAGCGCGCCGATCGGGCGCATGATGAAGCCCGCGGCAAAGCTGAGGAAGGTTGCCATCAGCGAGACGAACGGGTTTTCGTTCGGGAAGAAGGTGGCGGCGATATGCGCGGCATAGATACCGAACAGGAAGAAATCGAACATTTCGAGAAAGTTGCCGCTCGTGACGCGCAGCACGGTCTTGATCGTTTCGGTGCGTGTTTCACTCACGACCGTTCTCCTTGCAATGAGGAATGCCGATGAGGCGTCCGGTTGGGGAAACCGGCTGGAGAGCCGCATGGGGCGGAAGGGGGCTTCTGGTTCTTGGCTGCTGACGATGCCGAAACAGCGGCACAGGGCGCCGCAAAGGAGCGGGAACCGCGTAACGGCTGCAATGGCATCGCCAGCCATGACCGGTCTGCGACCGAAAGGCGGCGAAAATCGGTCCAAAAGTGTGATTATTGGGAAAGTGTGGCGAAGGGGGCCGGCGACCGAAAGATGTCAGCCGCCGGTGACGCTCATGTGGCGGGCAACGGCCGGGCGGTTGTTGCGGTCGATGATGAAATCGTGGCCCTTCGGCTTGCGGGTGATCGCCTCATCAATGGCGGCCGACAGATAGGCGTCGTCGTCGGAGGCGCGCAGCGCGGTTCGCAGGTCGGCGGCATCGTTCTGGCCGAGGCACATGTAGAGCGTGCCGGTGCAGGTGAGGCGCACCCGGTTGCAGCTTTCGCAGAAATTGTGCGTCATCGGGGTAATGAAGCCGAGGCGGCCGCCAGTTTCCTTCACGGTGACGTAACGGGCCGGACCGCCGGTCTTGTAGGCGATGTCCTCCAGCGAGAACTCCTGTTCCAGCCGCGCGCGCAGTTCGGACAGCGGCATGTACTGGTCGGTGCGGTCCTCGTCGATCTCGCCCATCGGCATGGTCTCGATCACCGTCAGATCCATGCCGCGCCCGTGGGCAAAGCGCAGCATGTTCGCAATCTCATGATCGTTGAAGCCCTTCAGTGCCACGGCGTTGAGCTTGATCTTCAGCCCGGCTTTCTGTGCGGCCTCAATGCCCTCCATCACCCTGGAGAGATCGCCCCAGCGGGTGATGGCGCGGAACTTGTCCGCATCGAGCGTGTCGAGCGAGACGTTGATGCGGCGCACGCCGCAATCGTAAAGCTCTGCGGCATGGCGGGCGAGCTGCGAGCCATTGGTGGTCAGCGTCAGCTCATCGAGATGGCCGGCCTCGATATGGCGGCCGAGCGCGCGTACGAGAAACATGATGTTCTTGCGCACCAGCGGTTCGCCGCCGGTCAGCCGGAGCTTGCGCACGCCCTTGGCGATGAAGGCGGAACAGAGCCGGTCGAGTTCTTCAAGCGTCAGAAGATCCTTCTTCGGCAGGAAGGTCATGTTTTCCGCCATGCAATAGGTGCAGCGGAAATCGCAGCGATCCGTCACCGAGACGCGCAGATAGGTGACCGCGCGACCGAAGGGATCGATCATCGGGCGGCTGTCGGCAAGCAGCGGGGCGGGGGCGATGGGCGTGTTGACCAGGCTGTTCAAGGCATGTCCTCCGTGCAGACAAAATGGGTCTTGCAGTCGGTCGCGTCAAGGCGGATAGGGATGACGGAGGTTCGCACCCCGCTCTTGCAGCCGGCGCGGCGTGCTCCATGTTTCTCTTTCGACAACGGATGGATGAGATGACCGAGAGCTTCGACACGGCCTGGCCCACGGAACTGCGCGTATCGCAGGATCGGCGCACGTTGACGGTTGCCTTCGACGACGGCGCGCGCTTTGCGCTGCCGGCGGAAATGCTCAGGGTTCTGTCGCCGTCCGCCGAGGTGCAGGGCCATGGCCCCGGCCAGAAGGTGACGGTGCCCGGCAAGCGGCAGGTGGCGATCCGCAACATGGTGGCGGCCGGCAATTATGCAGTGCGAATCGCCTTCGATGACGGGCACGACAGCGGCATCTTCACCTGGCGCTATCTGCGCGAACTCGGCGAGGACGGCGCGCGCCTGTTCGGCGATTATGAGGCGGAACTGGCCGCCAAGGGCCTGAACCGCGACACGCCGGCCATGGCGCGCTAGCGGCCCATGGCGCAGGGGCGGGACAGCAGCCTGCACTGGCTGCGCGAGGAAGGACAGCAGGACAAGCAGGTCGGTTTTCCGGAGCTGTTCTTCGATCTGATCTTCGTCTTTGCTCTGATCCAGCTGTCGCACTTCATCGTCGAGGATTTTTCCTTCAACCGGCTGCTGGAGGGCGGCATCGTGGCGCTTGCGCTGTGGTGGGTGTGGAACCACACCGCCTGGGTCACCAACTGGCTGGATCCCGCCCGGATGCCGATCCGCGCCATGCTGTTCGGCCTGATGTTCTTCGGCCTGCTGATGTCCTCTGCCATTCCGGAGGCCTTCGGCGATACGGCGCCGATGTTTGCCGGCGCCTATATCGCCATGCAGCTGGGGCGATCGCTGTTTGCGATCTATGCCTTCCGGAACGTGCTTCCCGCGGTACGGCGCAATTTCGTCCGGGTGTCCCTGTGGTTCTGCCTTTCGTCGCTGTTCTGGCTGTGGGGTGCCTTCAGCGGCGAGGAAACCCGCGTGATTGCCTGGCTCGTGGCACTCGGCATCGAATATGCCGCACCGGAACTGCGCTTCTTCGTTCCGGGGCTTGGCCGCTCGCATGCCAGCGACTGGGACATTTCCGGCGAACACATGTCCGAACGCTGTGCTCTGTTCGTGATGATCTGCCTGGGCGAGAGCATTCTGGCGATCGGCCGCAGCTTTGCGGAGGAGGATCTGACGCTGCTGGTGGTGGCGACCTTCGTCGGCGCCTTCCTGGCCAGCGTGACCATGTGGTGGATCTATTTCCATTTCGGCCAGGCGAAGGTCCGCCATGAAATCGAGGAGACCGACGCGCCGGGGGAGGTGGCCCTGCATGTCTTCACCTATGCCCATATGCCGGTGGTGGCCGGCATCATCCTGGTCGCCGTGTCGGCAGAGCATCTGCTGGCGCATCCGGCCGAGGCGGGGGATGCGGCGCGCGCCGCCGTCATCCTGGGCGGGCCGATCCTTTTTCTCGGCGGCAACCTGCTGCTGAAGCGGATGAGCACCGGCCGGCTGCCGCGATCGCATCTGGCCGGCCTCGCGCTGGCGCTGGTTGCCTTTCCGCCCGCCTTCTTCGTTTCGACGCACTGGACGGGACTGGCGGGCCTTGCCGCGCTGCTGCTGGTCGCCAGCTGGGAGTATCGCGGCCTGCAGCGCACGCCGCATGCCTCCGGCGAGGTGGGCGAACTGGAAGGAGAATGAGAGGGCTTGAGGCTTGCCGGGAACATGGCTAGCGTGCGCCGGCCAGCACAGGAGGACAGCCATGTCGATCATCACGAGCCCGGAACAATTGCGCGAGATCTACAGCGGCTGTTCGGAGGCATCGCTTGCCAAGGTGACGCCGCGCCTGACGGCCGAATACCGCCTGATGATCGAGGCTTCGCCCTTCGTGGCGCTGGCCACCGTGGGACCGGAGGGGCTGGACTGCTCGCCGCGCGGCGATCTGGGCGGCGTGGTGCGCATCGCTGACGACCGCACGGTGCTTCTGCCCGACTGGCGCGGCAACAACCGCGTCGATTCGCTGATGAACATCGTGCGCGATCCGCGCGTGGCACTGATGTTCCTCATTCCGGGGTCCAGCAGCGTGATGCGCATCAACGGCCGCGCGGTCATCTCGATCGAACCGGCGCTGCTCGACAGCTTCGAGATGGAGGGCAAGCATCCGCGCACGGTGATCGTCACCACGATCGACGAGGTCTACTTCCAATGCGCACGGGCGGTCATGCGCGCCGAACTGTGGAACCCTGCGCATTTCCTTGATCCGCAGGCGCTGCCGACACCCGGAGCCATGCTGAAGGCGGCCAAGGCCGATTTCGACAAGGAAACCTACGACCGCGAATGGGCCGCGCGCGCTGCGGCGACCATGTGGTAAGCCGTCACTGCCGGTAGATCAGCCAGCCCTTGCCGGAATATTCCTTGCGCATGCCCTCCTCGAACAGCACGGTGCGGTTTCGCCCGCCGTGCTTGGCGCAATAAAGCGCCGTGTCCGAGCGGACATAGAGTTCGCCAGGATCCGCGGCCTGCGAGCCCATGGCAAAGCCGATCGAGATGGTGACCGGCCCGTAATCGACCCCCGTGCGGGAATTGCGGAAGGGCCGGGCTTCCAGCGCGCGGCGAATGCGCTCGCAGATCTCCATCACCTCGTCCAGGGTCTTGTGTTCCAGGATGATGGCGAATTCCTCGCCGCCGGTGCGGGCGACGAACACATCCTTGCGCAGGCTGGAGCGGATGATGGCGCCGACGGAGGCGAGGATCTTGTCGCCCACCGGGTGGCCATGGGTATCGTTGATGCGCTTGAAGTTGTCGATGTCGGCCAGCACCAGAGCGGTGACCGGCAACTGCATGGGATCGTCGTAGATGGCCGCCAGCCGCTCGTCGAAGGCGCGGCGATTGGCGAGCCGCGTCAGCGAATCCGTGTTGGCGATGCGCTTGTATTCGTCGAGCTCGCGGCGCACCTCCTCCATCTCCTGGGAGTGGTGGGCCATGCCCTCGGCCGTTCTTTCGCCATTGGCCAGCGTCTCGTCGGTCGCCTCCGCGAGGATCTCGATGACATTGCGGATGAGATCGACCGACAGCGTGCTCTTGGTGCTGATGCGGCTGGCGGTCTCGCCGAGCAGGCGGTTATAGGTTTCCAGCGAGGCCTGTTCGTCGCGCAGCAGCTTCAGCAGGCCATCCAGCTCGCCCTGCAGGCGGCTGTGGGCGCGCTCCACCGCCGAGACGCCGTTATGGCCGAGATGGGCGGCTGCCAGCGCATCCAGTTCCTCCTGGCGCGGCGCGCGCAGCGAGTACTGCGAAAGCTCGCGGGCGAGCGCCGGATTGGTGCCGATATAGGCCTCGTAGAAGAGCTGGTAGTTGCGCGGAATGGGAGACACGCCCATGCCGCGCATGGCCTGCATGATCTGCGTCGCGATATCAGAGGCTTGCGCCTTGTGCGCAACGGCCGTCGTCATCCTGCCACTCCGGAACTGTCTGGCTTGTTCAGGCACGATGATTAGGGTCAATTGATTGGAAAACCATTAAACCCGAATATAACGACGCGGCGATGCGCGGCCATCGCCTTTTGGAATTCGTTTGGTTTCAGAGGTTTGCCAGCTGGGGTTGAGGTCTCGCCTCAACCGCGTGGCATCCGGACGATGCCGCGTGGGGCTGCCGGGCGAGAACAGGCCCGCCCGGCAGCAAACGGCTTACTTCGGGCCGATCATGTTTTCCGGGCGGACATACTGGTCGAACTCCTCGTTCGTCAGGTAGCCGCCGCCGACAGCCTCCTCGCGCAGCGTCGTGCCGTTCTTGTGGGCGGTCTTGGCGATCTTGGCGCAGGCATCATAGCCGAGCTTGGAGTTCAGCGCGGTGACCAGCATCAGCGAATTCTCGACGCCGCGCTTGATGTTGTCCTCGCGCGCCTCGATGCCGACCACGCAATTGTCGGTGAAGGAGACGGCGGCATCGCCGAGCAGCTGCACCGACTGCAGGAAGTTGTAGGCCATCATCGGATTGTAGACGTTGAGCTCGAAATGGCCCTGGCTGCCGGCAAAGGTGATGGCGGCATGGTTGCCGAAGATGTGGGCGCAGACCTGGGTCATGGCTTCCGACTGCGTCGGGTTGACCTTGCCCGGCATGATCGAGGAACCCGGCTCGTTTTCCGGCAGGGCCAGTTCGCCGAGACCGGCGCGCGGGCCGGAGCCGAGGAAACGGATGTCGTTGGCGATCTTGAACAGGGCTGCGGCAGCGGCATTGATCGCACCATGCGCAAAGACCATCGCATCGTGGGCGGCGAGCGCCTCGAACTTGTTCGGCGCGGTGACGAACGGCAGGCCGGTGATCCTGGCGATCTCTTCGGCGACCTTTTCGGCAAAGCCGACCGGCGCGTTGAGACCGGTACCGACGGCGGTGCCGCCCTGGGCCAGTTCATAAAGGCCGGAAAGCGAGATTTCGAGACGCTTGATGGCGGAGGCGACCTGGGCGGTATAGCCGCCGAATTCCTGGCCGAGCGTTAGGGGCGTGGCGTCCTGCGTATGCGTGCGGCCGATCTTGATGATGTGCGCGAAGGCCTTCGACTTGGCATCGAGCGCGGCATGCAGGTGCTTCAGGCTCGGGATCAGGTGACGGACGATCTGCTCGGCGCAGGCGATGTGCATGGCCGTCGGATAGGTGTCGTTCGACGACTGGCTCATGTTGACGTGGTCGTTCGGGTGAACCGGCTTCTTCGAGCCCATCACGCCGCCCAGCATCTCGATGGCGCGGTTGGAGATCACTTCGTTGGCATTCATGTTCGACTGGGTGCCGGAGCCGGTCTGCCAGACGACGAGCGGGAAATGGTCGTTCAGCTTGCCGTCGATGACTTCCTGGGCGGCTGCGATGATCGTTTCGCCGATCTTGGCGTCGAGGCCGCCGAGCGCCATGTTGGCGCGGGCCGCCGCCTGCTTGACGATGCCGAGCGCGCGCACGACGGAGAGCGGCTGCTTTTCCCAGCCGATCTTGAAATTGCCAAGGGAGCGTTGCGCCTGGGCGCCCCAGTAGCGGTCGCTGGCGACCTCGATCGGGCCAAAGGTATCGGTTTCGGTGCGCGTGGTCATCGTCAAGCCTCTGTGTGACTGAAAGGTGGCACGGATCCGGTCGCAGGGCGGCCGCCCCCGTGCAAGCTCGCGGCGAATTACTATACGAATGGGGGGCGACTGCAAGCACTGCGAAGGGCGGATGTGACGGTGCCGACGCATGGCGGCCGGCACTGTGCGGCGGTCCTATGGAAAGGGCAGGGTCGATTCGCGTGCCCTTGCTGCAACGCCCCTGCGGAAAGTGCAGGCAGCGTGGCGGCCTGTCACGCCAGCGTGAACAGCCGATTTTGCCGCGTCAGTAAAAATTTAACGAATGGTTTCTTAATCTTCTGGAAACGATATGGCGAAGCCTCGGCTTCTCCGGCAGGCGATGCCTTGCCATTCGTTTGCTTTTCACGGCGCGGCGCATGCATTAGAGACTTGCGCAACAGGCTTAAACGCTCACTGATTCACGGCTTACAAGGTGACGGGGACAACATTGTCGCACTCCCAGAAAAAGACTAGGCTCGTACTTGCCCTCCTTTCGGGCATTTCCTTCGCATGCATGGGAGCGATCGACGCTCATGCGCTGACGCTCATGGACATGCTGCGCGGCAAGACCCGCCAGAGCGTGCAGGAACAGGTGGAGAGCCAGACGCGCGCGACCGCCCCGACCCAGCGCGAGATCGACATGAGCGATCCCGAGCCGCTGCCGAAGGTTTCCGCGCCGAAATACTTCACCTATCGAGCCGATGCCATGCGCCAGATCAAGGCGCAGAGCTTCCCCGCGGCGCAGGCGAGCGATGCGACGCGTTTCCTGGCCGAGGCGCGGGTGCTTGCGCCCGCCGACGTCGCGGCAGCCGTGGAAGCCTATTACGCCAAGGGCGGTGCGCCGCTCTGGGTCGAAAAGGGAGATCTGACCGAGCGCGCCCGTACGGTTCTGGCGCTGTTCGACAAGGCGGCCGATTACGGCTTCGACCCCGCCGACTACCGCCTGCCGGTGCCGGCGATGACGACGGCGAGCGTTGCGGACGCCTCCGCAAGCGTGGTGCCGGTCTCTGCCGATGCAGCCGGGCTTTCGGAGACAGCGCCCGTCGCCCCGGCGGCCGACCAGCATGACCGCGACCTGATGCAGTTCGAACTGGCGATGTCGGCCAAGGTGGTGATGTTTGCCGAGGACATGGTGCGCGGCCGCATCGATCCGAACCGCATTTCCGAATATCACGACCTGAAGCGCCGCGACGTGAAGCTCGATCTGGTGCTGCCCTTCGTCAGGAATGCGCCGGATGCCGTCGCCTACCTGCAGAGCCTTGAGCCGACCAGTCCCGAATATCAGGCGCTGAAGGCGGAGCTGACGCGGCTTCGCGCCGAAAGCGGTGCGGCCCGGCAGAGCGTGCGCCTGCCGGAGAACCTGCTGCTGAAGCCCGGCAACAGCAGCGCCGATCTCGCCAATCTGGTGGCGGCTATCGAGCACCGCGCTTCCGATACGCTGAAGGCGACCCATGCCGCGACGCTGGCCGCCTATCAGGATACGCCGGAATACGGTCCGGACCTCGTGGAACTGGTGAAGGGCTTCCAGAAGGAAGCCGGTCTCAAGCCCGACGGCGTGGTGGGTCCCGCCACCGTGCGCGCCATTGCCGGTCACACGACTGACGACAAGATCGAGAAGGTGATCGTCGCCATGGAGCAGTCCCGCTGGCTGCCGGAGGACCTGGGCGATCGCTACGTCTTCATCAACCAGCCGGCCTTCCGCGTCTATTACCATGACCAGGGCCGCGAGCAGTTCTCCATGCGCGTGGTGGTCGGCTCGCCGAGCCACCAGACCTTCTTCTTCCATGACGAAATCAAGACCGTCGAGCTGAACCCCTACTGGGGCGTGCCGCAGTCGATCATCATCAACGAAATGCTGCCGAAGCTGCGCCAGGACCCGACCTATCTCGATCGCATGGGCTACCAGGTGGAGGTCGGCGGCAAGGCGGTGTCCTCGACGGCGGTCAACTGGTTCGCCTCGACCCAGTCGGTCTCCGTGCGCCAGCCGCCCTCCAGCGACAATGCACTCGGGGAACTGAAGATCCTGTTCCCGAACGCACATGCGATCTACATGCACGACACGCCGCAGAAGAGCTTCTTCCAGCGCGACATGCGCGCGCTCAGCCACGGCTGCGTGCGCCTTGCCGAGCCGCGCAAGATGGCGGCTGCCGTGCTCGGCATCAGCGAGCAGGACGTCGGCGCGCGCATCGCCCAGGGCAAGAATGTCGCCGTGCCGGTAACGGCAAAGATCCCGGTCTACGTCTCCTATTTCACCGCCTGGCCGAACAAGGACGGCAAGGTGGAATATTTCGACGATGTCTATGGCCGCGACAGCGCCGTCGAAAAGGCCTTTGCCGCCACCACCAAGGCGCGCGGCGCCTGATTTTCCGGGAAGTTTGCGACAAAACGCCCGCGGTGACGAGCCGCGGGCGTTTTGCGTTGCGGGCGGACTTTGTGGGGCGAGACATCTACCTGACATGGAGGCTGTGTAAAGGCCTCAGCCTTGTAACAGGCGGAGGCTGGTCATGAAGGTCATCGTGGTGGGGGCCGGCATCCTGGGCGCGGCTGTCGCCTTTCACCTGTCACGGATTCCCGGTCTTGCGGTGACGGTGATGGAAAGGGGCGCAGCGCCGGCGGCTGGTGTCACCGGTCTGGCATTTGGCTGGGTCAATCTGATCTATTCCGACCCGGATGATCACGCGTCCTACCAACTGAGGCAGGCAGCCTTCGAGGACCACCTCCGCCTGTTGCGGGACGAGCCCGCTCTTTACGGTCCTGTACGGCGCGGTTCGTTGATCTGGAAGAAGACGTCCGACGCGACAGAGGCGATGGCAAGCCGGCAGAAGGGCGCGGGCACGCTGGTTGACCTTGTCAATGCGCGCAGCGTCGCTCGGCTCGAACCGCATCTTGCGCTGGTGCCGGAGGTGGCGGCCTATGTGCCGGACGATATCGCCCTGAGCCCGGCCGTGCTCGCCGCAAACATGCTGGCCGATGCCGCGGGTCGCGGCGCATCCGTCCATTATGGTCAGGCGGTCGTTCTGCTGCAGACCCATGCGGGCAGGATCGTCGGCGTGAGAACCGCCGATGGCATGCACGGTGCCGATGCCGTGGTGATTGCGGGCGGGGAAGGGACGGGTGCCCTCGTTCACGAATTTCTGCCGGAGCTCGGGCTTTTCGTCTCCCCGACCATTCTTTTCGAGTTCGCGGCGCAGCGCCAAGCTGTTGCGCATATCGTGTGCGGGCCGGACATCGAGGTCAGGCAGAACGCCTCGGGGATGGTGATTGCCGCAGAGGGTTACATCGATGATCGGCCTGAAAATGCGCCGGCCCGTTATGGCCAGCGTGTCGGAGCAATCATCGAAGCGCATTTTCCGCAGCTTGGAACGCTTCGCCTGCAATCGGCCCGCGTCGGCTATCGACCCATGCTCTCGAACGGAATGCCGCATCTCGGACCGGTCCCTGGCGTGGATGGGCTGCATCTGGCGGTGGGACATCCCGGCGTCATTCTGGCGCCTCTTGCCGGACGGCGGCTTGCAGAAGCGCTAGCGGGCGGCGGTTGAGGCCTGCGCAATCACCGTCCGGACGAGTTCTGCCGTCAGTTCCCCGAAATGGCCGATGATGCGGGTGGGGGCAAGTTCGGCGACCGGAACGTCGGAATAGCCGAAGGTGACGCCGATCGAGCCGATGCCGGCGTTCTTCGCGGCCATGATGTCGTTGATGCTGTCGCCGATCAGGATGCTGCGGGCAGGCTCGCCGCCGGCGCGCTCGATGGTGCCGAGCAGATGGCGGGCGTCAGGCTTGCGCACGGGGAAGGTATCGCCACCGGTGATCGCGGCGAAGCGCTTCGTCAGATGCATCTTGTCGAGAAGCGGCAGGGCAAGCTGTTCCAGCTTGTTGGTGCAGACCGCAAGGCGCATGCCGGCCGCCTCCAGCCGGTCGAAGCAGTCGGTCAGTCCGTCATAGAGCCGGCTCTTGCCCGGCATGTGCTGGCTGTAGTGATCGAGGAAGCGGGCAAGCAGAGGCTCAACCTCGCTTTCGTCCAGCGGTGCCTCGCGCAGCGCGAAGGCCCGGCGGATCATCACGCGCGCGCCCTGGCCGACGAGATGCGTCAGATCCTCGAAGGTGACGGGGGCGAGGTCGCGGGCGGCGATGGTGTGGTTGAGGCTGTCGATCAGATCCGGGGCGGTATCGATCATCGTGCCGTCGAGATCGAAGACGACGAGGGTGTTCGTCACGGGCGTGCCTTTCCAAGCGGGACTGTCTGCGGGCGAGTCTTGTGGCATGTATGGCCATCCGCTTAAGGCTTCGGGCCCGCTTTGGCAATTTCGCGCGACTGCTAATCTTCGCGATGCACGATGGTTTGCCACCACCGGGGCCTTTTGTTTGGCCGGCGGGCCGTGTAAACAGCGATCGGCGAAACTGACGGGAGCTTGTGGCGCATGGACGCCCGCGAAATGAAGGTGAAGGCGGCAGAGGCCGCGCTTCAGCACGTTGAAGACGGTATGCGGCTTGGCATCGGCACCGGTTCCACCGCGGAGGAATTCGTCCGCCTGCTGGCGGAAAAGGTGGCCGAGGGCCTGAAGGTGGAGGGGGTGCCGACCTCCGAGCGCACGGCGCGGCTGTGCCTCGAACTCGGTGTTCCGCTGAAGTCGCTGGACGAGCTGCCGGAACTCGACCTAACCATCGACGGTGCCGACGAGATGGACGCGGCCCTGACCCTGATCAAGGGCGGCGGCGGCGCGCTGCTGCGCGAGAAGATCGTGGCGGCGGCCTCCGCCCGCATGATCGTGATCGCCGACGAGACGAAGCTGGTCGAGACCCTCGGCCGTTTCCCGCTGCCGATCGAGGTCAATCCGTTCGGACTGGCAGCCACCCGCATCGCCATCGAGAAATGCGCCGAACGCCTTGGGCTTGCAGGCGAAATCCGGCTGCGACGGGCGGGCGAGTCGGTGTTCACCACGGATGGCGGCCACTTCATTCTCGACGCATCTTTTGGCCGTATTCCTGATGCAGAGGCACTTTCAACCCAGCTGAATTCCATACCCGGTGTCGTGGAGCACGGGCTGTTCATCAACTTGGCGTCCTTTGCGATCATTGCCGGCCCGTCGGGTGCGCGGACGCTGAAGGCGAATTAAAGACAGGAGCATTGAAACCAATGATCAGACAAGCGGTTCTCGGCCGCGCAGCGGCGCTTGCACTTCTCTTCTCCGGCGCCGTCTTCGGTGCATCTGCCCAGGCGCAGGAACTCACCGATGCGCATCTGAAGGCGGCGCGCGAGGTGATCTCGGCGCTGAACGCCACCGAACGCTACGATGACATCCTGCCGAGCCTCGCTGAGCGGCTGAAGAACGAGTACACGCTGACCTCGCCGAACTACCAGGCGCAGATCGCCAAGACCGTGGATGCGGAAGCCCTTGCTCTGGCGCCGCGCCGTGCGGATCTGGAAAAGGAAGTCGCCACCATCTTCGCCCGCTCCTTCACCGAGGACGAGCTGAAGAAGATCGCCGCCTTCTATTCCTCCGATCTCGGCCAGAAATATCTGAAGACGCTGCCGCTCATCCAGCGCGAATCGGTGCGTGCCGCGCAGATCTGGGCCAACGGCATTTCCCGCGACCTGACGACCAACAGCTCGGACAAGCTGCGCAGCGTCATCGACGCCTCGGCCGTCAAGGCCCCGGCCGCCCAGGTGGATGCACCGGCCGCCAAGCCCTGAGCGGCTGCAGCAGAAACGACCATCAGGAGCCCGGAGCGATCCGGGCTTTTCCTTTTGCGCGCTGCGACATTATATCAGGGCCAACCGGCGCCGCCTCATCCCGCGCCATTTCCGAAACATCGACAGGAGTTTTTTCGATGGCCACATTTGATTACGATCTTTTTGTGATTGGCGGCGGGTCCGGCGGCGTGCGCTCGGCAAGGCTGGCGGCCGGCCTCGGCAAGAAGGTGGCGATCGCCGAGGAATACCGTTTCGGCGGCACCTGCGTGATCCGCGGCTGCGTGCCGAAGAAGCTCTTCGTCTATGCCTCGCAATATCACGAGCATTTCGAGGATGCCGAAGGCTATGGCTGGACGGTGGGCGAAAGCCGTTTCGACTGGAAGGCGCTGGTGGCGGCCAAGGACAAGGAGATCACCCGGCTCGAAGGTCTGTACCGCCGCGGGCTGGAAAATGCCGGCGCGGTGCTTCTCGACACGCGCGCTGAACTGGTCGGCCCGCACGAGATCCGCCTGCTGGCGACCGACCGCGTCGTGACCGCCGAAACCATCATCATCGCCACCGGCGGCACGGCCAATCCGCATGCGGCGCTGCCCGGCCATGAACTGTGCATCACCTCCAACGAGGCCTTCCACCTGGAGGCGCTGCCGAAATCGATCCTGATTGCCGGCGGCGGCTATATCGCGGTGGAATTCGCCAACATCTTCCACGGGCTCGGCGTCGACACGACCCTCATCTATCGCGGCAAGGAAATTCTGTCGCGCTTCGACCACGACATGCGCCAGGGCCTGCACAAGGCGATGGAGGCCAAGGGCATCCGCATCGTGCTGACCGACGTGATCGAGGAGGTGACGACCTCGCCGGCCGGCGGGCTCTCCGCCCGAACCAAGGCGGGCGCGACGATTGCCGCCGAGCAGGTGATGCTGGCGCTCGGCCGTGATCCCAATACCCACGGGCTCGGTCTGGACAAGGCGGGCGTTGCCGTCGACGAGCGCGGCGCCGTGATCGTCGATGCCTATTCGCGAACCAATGTGCCGCACATCTTTGCCCTCGGCGACGTGACCGACCGCGTGCAGCTGACGCCGGTCGCGATCCACGAGGCGATGTGCTTCATCGAGACCGTCTATCGCAACAACCCGACCGCCCCGGACCACGACCTGATTGCGACCGCCGTCTTCTCGCAGCCGGAGATCGGCACCGTCGGCCTGTCGGAGGAAGAGGCGGCGAAGAAGTTCGACGAGATCGAGGTCTACCGCGCCGAATTCCGGCCGATGAAGGCGACGCTTTCCGGCCGCGCCGAAAAGATGATCATGAAGCTTGTCGTCAATGCCGCAGACCGCAAGGTGGTGGGCGCGCATGTGCTTGGTCACGATGCCGGCGAGATGGCGCAGCTTCTCGGCATTTCGCTGAAGGCCGGGGTGACGAAGGACGATTTCGACCGCACCATGGCCGTGCATCCGACGGCGGCCGAAGAACTGGTGACGATGTACAAGCCGAGCTACCGCGTGAAGGGCGGCGAGCGCATCGACGGCTGATCGCCCTGCCCGGTGCCATCGCAACCTTTGCTTGCCTTTACCTCTCCGGCGGGTTCTTGCGCTCGCCGGAGATGTTTTGTGTTCCGTTCCGTCAGCCGCTGAGGCGCGGCGCGCTGATCACCTTGCGGAACAGCGACTGCATGGCTTCGACAATGCCCTCGTTCGGAGCGACGGCGAAGAAATAGCCGGGGGAGGCGCAGGCCTGCATGTGCGGCGAGATCCTGGCATCGAAGGGCTTGATCCAGCGTTTCCACCAGCTGTCGTTCGGCAGCGGCAGATAGGTTGTATAGAGCACGGCGATCTTGACGCCGTTCTGCTTCAGGGGCGTGCAGAAGCTGGTATCGATCGGTTCCTGGCAGCGGGTGCCCTTCAGCTCTTCCGTGCAGTCTGGCTTGTCGGCATCCGCCACGCCGTCCGAGACGAAGAACAGCACCTTCTGCCGGTTGCTGCTGGTGGTGCCGTTGCCGCCGGTGCCGATGATGGTCTTCAGGCTGGTCAGCGCCGCATCGAAATCCGTCAGCTGATTGCTCTTGTAGTTGTTCTTCGGCGTGGTCATCAGGTCGAGCGCATCGGTGGCGGCGCGTACCTTTGCCATGTCGGCGCTCATCGCCGCCACTTCCGTCAGCCCGGCCGTTTCGGCGGTTGCACCGAAGCTGTAGACGGCCATGCGGTACTGGTTGGCGGTCTGGGCATATTTGACGGCGTCCTGCGTCAGTTCCTGTGTCGCCTCGCGCACCACGTCGATGCGCATCTTGACGCCGAGCGACTTGGCAAGAAGGTAGTAATTGTCAGGGTTCTGCGTTTCGTGGCAGGCAAAGGCGCAGCTGTCCGACGTGTTCCGCTGCATGGTGGCAATGTCGGCGGCGGTGGCGCCGAGCCCCATCGAGGGCGTGTTGTCGAGCAGCATGTAGAAGTCGACGAAGGCATTGGTCTGGTAGGTGGCGGTTGCCGTGCCGCTGACCTGCATGCTGTCATAGCCGAAGATCGACATGAAGGCGGTCGGCACCTCGGCGCTGAAGGTGAGGGAGGAATAGAGGTCGCCGCCGCTGCGGCTGACGTCGATATCGACCCGGGTGACCTTTGCCGCGACATTCGGGCCGAGCTGGGCGTTGAAGAGATGCAGCGCATCCTGCGTACCGACGGCAACCGTGCCGTCGCCGCCCATGGCAAGCGCGGCGGCAACGCTTGCCGATTTCTCCGACAATGCGCCGAGCGCTGCCGCATCCGCCGCAGCCATCAGCGCCGTGCGCTGGTCGAGCGTGTAGCCGACATCGATCGCCATGCCCGCGACGCCGATCAGCGGCGTGGCGAGGAGGGCGGTCATCGTGCCGAAATTGCCGGCCCGATCGCGGAGAAATCCGCGGACGAAATCGATAAGCTGCATGTAGAAACGCCATCAAACGCAAAATGAACGGTGAATGCGGCATCATGCTGCGCAAGAGGGCTTCATTGCCCCCGTCTCCTGTCAAGCCTAAAGGGTTTTCGTTGGAGAAGCGCCAACAAACAGGGTGAACGAGCCCTTGCCGGGGCCGATGGAGCGGCCGGTTTTCACCCTAGGCAAGCGAGCTGCAAAGGTTTATAAGCCGCCGACTTGTGACACCGCTGCGCAGGAGCCGCAGCAAGGAACGGATGACGACGATGGCACAGAACTGGACCCCGACCTCGTGGCGGCACAAACCGATCCAGCAGGTTCCGGACTATCCGGACATGGAGGCGCTGAAGGCGACCGAAGCCCAGCTCGCCACCTTTCCGCCGCTCGTCTTTGCCGGTGAGGCCCGTCGTCTGAAGAAGAGCCTTGCCCAGGTGGCAGAGGGTAACGGCTTCCTGTTGCAGGGCGGCGATTGCGCCGAAAGCTTCATGGAGCATGGCGCAGACACCATCCGCGACTTCTTCCGCGCCTTCCTGCAGATGGCCGTGGTGCTGACGTTCGGTGCCCAGCAGCCGGTGGTCAAGGTTGGCCGCATTGCCGGCCAGTTCGCCAAGCCGCGCTCCTCCAACATCGAGAAGCAGGGCGATGTGGAACTGCCGTCCTACCGCGGCGACATCATCAACGGCATCGAATTCACGCCGGACGCCCGCGTGCCGAACCCGGAGCGCCAGCTGATGGCCTACCGCCAGTCGGCCGCCACGCTGAACCTGCTGCGTGCCTTCGCCATGGGTGGCTATGCCAACCTCGAAAACGTGCACCAGTGGATGCTGGGCTTCGTCAAGGATTCACCCCAGGGCGAGCGCTACCGCAAGCTGGCTGCGCGCATCTCCGAGACCATGGACTTCATGAAGGCGATCGGCATCACCTCGGACAACAATCCGAGCCTGCGCGAAACCGATTTCTTCACCAGCCACGAGGCGCTGCTTCTGGGCTATGAAGAGGCGCTGACGCGCGTCGATTCCACCTCGGGCGACTGGTACGCGACCTCCGGCCACATGATCTGGATCGGCGACCGCACTCGCCAGGCCGACCATGCGCATGTGGAGTTCTGCCGCGGCATCAAGAACCCGATCGGCCTGAAGTGCGGCCCCTCGCTGCAGCCGGACGATCTCCTGCGCCTGATCGACATCCTGAACCCGGGCAACGAGGCCGGCCGTCTGACGCTGATCTGCCGCTTCGGCCATGACAAGGTGGCCGATCACCTGCCGAAGCTGATCCGCGCCGTGGAGCGCGAAGGCCGCAAGGTGGTCTGGTCCTGCGATCCGATGCATGGCAACACGATCACGCTCAACAACTACAAGACGCGTCCCTTCGAGCGGATCCTGTCGGAAGTGGAAAGCTTCTTCCAGATCCACCGCGCCGAAGGCTCGCATCCGGGCGGCATCCACGTGGAAATGACCGGCAAGGACGTGACGGAATGCACGGGCGGTGCCCGCGCCGTTTCCGCCGGCGACCTGCAGGACCGCTACCACACCCATTGCGACCCGCGCCTCAATGCCGACCAGGCCCTGGAACTTGCCTTCCTGCTGGCCGAGCGGATGAAGAGCGGCCGCGACGAGAAGCGCCTCGCTGTTGCCAACGGCTGAGCCGCACCGGGAACAGGGTGAATGATCAAGGGCCGGCGCCTCTCGCGCCGGCCTTTCCGTTTCAGGGGATGTTCAATATTCCTGATGCCTTGCTTCATCCGAACCGATTTGACCTTTTGGTGCCGGGCGCCGAGACTGGCCTCTCGCGCAAGGGAGAAGCAGCGTATGGACGAGACTATGCACGAAGGCGGATGCCTGTGCGGCAGCGTGCGGTTCAGGACCACGGGCCGACCTGGGCCGGTGATCGCCTGCCACTGCTCGCAGTGTCGGCGGCAGACGGGGCTTTACTATGCCACCACCGATGTGGCGCTTGATGCGATCCGCATCGAGGGGGAGGCTTCCGTCTCATGGTACCGCGCAAGCGACAAGGCAGCGCGCGGTTTCTGTGGCCGGTGCGGATCGGCACTGTTCTGGCGGGCGGACGGGGCGGATCGCATCGCGGTGATGGCGGGGGCCTTCGACCAGCCGAGCGGACTTGCGATGGACCACCACATCTATTGCCTCGACAAGGCGGATTTCTACCGGATCAACGACGGCCTGCCGCAATACGACACCTATCCGCCCGCCAGTTGACGGGCGCGCCGGGTGCGTGCGGCAGAGCAGGCGGCGGTCTTGTCGTGGCGGTTGCAAAAAATTCACCGGCGGCAGCGTTGCTCCGCCGCAGGGCGCACGCTAAATCAGGCCCATGACCCAAGCACACGCCAAGACCCTCCGCATCGCTCTTGCCCAACTCAACCCGACCGTCGGTGACGTGACCGGCAATCTGGCGCTGGCGCGCGAGGCGCGCCGCGACGCGGCACGGCAGGGGGCGGACCTCATTGTCTTCACGGAGCTTTTTCTCTCCGGCTATCCGCCGGAAGACCTGGTGCTGAAGCCCTCCTTCCTGAAGGCCTGCTGGAAGGCGCTGGAAGCGCTGGTGGAGGAGACCAGGGATGGCGGCCCCGGCATCGTGATCGGCCTGCCGCGGCAGGGCCCGAAGGGGCGGCACAATTCGGTGGCGATCGTCGATCAGGGCGCGATCCTTGCGCTGCGCGACAAGATCGACCTGCCGAATTACGGGGAATTCGACGAGAAGCGCGTCTTCGACGAAGGCGAGATGCCGGGGCCGGTGAATTTTCGCGGCGTGCGCATCGGCGTGCCGATCTGCGAGGAGATCTGGAACGATCTCGGCGTCTGCGAGACGCTGGCCGAAAGCGGCGCCGAACTTCTGATCGTCCCGAACGGCTCGCCCTATTATCGCGGCAAGGTGGATGTGCGCCATCAGGTGGCGCTGCGGCAGGTGATCGAAAGCGGCCTGCCGCTGATCTTCGTCAACCAGCTGGGCGGCCAGGACGAACTGGTGTTCGATGGCGCAAGCTTTGGCTTCAATGCCGACAGGACGCTGGCCTTCCAGATGAGCGAGTTCGAGACGGCGATCGCGGTGACCGACTGGCACAGCGATGGCGAGACCTGGCGCTGCACGCATGGGCCGGTGGTGGCGATCCCCGAACGGGAGGAGGCCGATTACCGCGCCTGCCTGCTCGGCTTCCGTGACTATGTGAACAAGAACGGCTTCAAGAGCGTGGTGCTCGGTCTCTCCGGTGGCATCGATTCGGCCGTCTGCGCGGCGATCGCGGTCGATGCGCTGGGTGCCGAGCGGGTGCGCACCGTGATGCTGCCCTATCGCTATACCTCCGAAGACAGCTTCAAGGATGCAGCCGATTGCGCGAAGGCGCTTGGCTGCCGCTATGACATCGTGCCGATTTCCGAGCCGGTCGAGGGCTTTCTCTCGGCGCTGTCCGACACTTTCGAAGGCACCGAAGAGGGCATCACCGAGGAAAACCTGCAGAGCCGCACGCGCGGCACCATCCTGATGGCGATCTCCAACAAGTTCGGTGCCATGGTGGTAACGACCGGCAACAAGTCGGAAATGTCGGTGGGCTATGCCACGCTCTACGGTGACATGAATGGCGGCTTCAACCCGATCAAGGACCTTTACAAGATGCAGGTCTATGCGCTGGCCGAATGGCGCAACCGGCATGTGCCGACCGGCGCGCTGGGGCCGGGTGGCGAGGTGATCCCGCACAACATCATCGCCAAGGCACCCTCGGCGGAGTTGCGGCCGAACCAGACCGACCAGGATTCGCTGCCGCCCTATCCGGTGCTGGACGATATCCTCGAATGCCTGGTCGAGGGCGAGATGGGCACGGAGGAGATCGTGGCACGCGGCCATGACGTGGCAACCGTGCACCGCGTCGAGCATCTGCTCTATCTCGCCGAATACAAGCGCCGCCAGTCGGCGCCGGGCGTGAAGATCACCAAGAAGAATTTCGGTCGCGACCGGCGCTATCCGATCACCAACCGGTTCCGCGACCGCGGCTGACAGCCGCGGCGGACCGTGTGCGCCGACAGGAGCGGGTGCGCCTTCAGGGCAACACCCGGTGCGGTACTGTCGCTGCGGCCGGTCGAATTGACTGGTAATCAGGAACGCCGTGTGCGCAGGATGGGTTTTTAAGGAACCGCTCATGCGCCTGACGATCTCCACCTTCATTTTTCTGGCGCTGGCCGGCGGCGCAGCGCATGCCGTGGAGCGGCCGACGGTGGTTACCCTGACGGATCAGCCACAGGTCCAGCAGTTCAGCGGCGTCTCCACCGTCGGTGTGTCGAAGTCCTATACCGTCAAGACATCGGGCAGCCGCAAGGTGACCTTCCACATCGAGGCGGACAACGAGACCTGCGGCGCCGAACTGCGCACCGATGCCGAACTCGGTTTCATGCCGGAATTCCGCCACTTCCCGACGACGCGGGTCGAGGAGGCGGATGCCGGCGAGACATTCCGCATTTCCCTGTTCCAGACGCGCGCTGCACGCCTCAAGGGAACGCCCTGCACCTTCCTGCTGTCGATCGAGTAAGGCGGCCCGCCCGCCGCGCCAAAACGAGGCGCGGCGGCGTGGCGACGCCTTGATGCCGGACCGCCAACGGGTCTAAGGAGGTGCCGACGGACGCCCGCCTGCAAGGCGAGTCCGAGGATCGGGAGGACATACGTGCGCAGTTCCGTCGAAATCTATGACCTGGCGAGTCGCTCGTCCCGGGTGGTTTGGCAGACGAATGAGCTGTTCGAGGCACCGAACTGGTCGCCGGATGGTCGTTTCCTGTTGCTGAACAGCGAGGGGCGCCTCTACCGGCTGCCCTTGTCCGGCGCGACGCATCCAGAGCCGGTCGATACCGGCTTTGCCATCCGCTGCAACAACGATCACGGCATCGCTCCCGATGGCCGCCATATCGCGATTTCCGACAAGTGCGAGTTCGGCAAGACCGCGATCTACGTGCTGCCGGCCGAGGGGGGCGCGCCGACGCTGGTGACCCGGAACCTGCCAAGCTACTGGCACGGCTGGTCGCCGGATGGCGCCCGCTTCACCTATTGCGGCATCCGCAACGACGTGTTCGACATCTATACCATTGCCATGGACGGCAGCGACGAGCGCCGTCTGACCCATGGCGAAGGGCGCAATGACGGACCGGACTACTCGGCGGATGGCCGCTGGATCTATTTCAATTCCAGCCGCAGCGGCCGCATGCAGATCTGGCGCGTGCCGGCCACCGGCGGTGAAGCGGAGCGGATGACCGACAGCCCGTTCGGCGACTGGTTTCCGCATCCCTCGCCGGATGGCCGCAAGGTGGTGTTTCTGTCCTATGATGGCGACGTCTTCGATCATCCGCGCGATCTGGATGTGCGGGTGCGGCTTATGAACCCGGATGGCAGCGGCGTGGAGACGCTGTTCGAGCTGTTTGGCGGCCAGGGCACCATGAACTCGCCCAACTGGGCGCCGGACAGTTCCGCCTTTGCCTATGTCCGCTACTTTCCCGTGGAGTGACTGGTCATGAGCGAGCATGAGACGCCCTGCAATGGCGCAGGGCTTGCCCCGGCCGGCCCCTTTCCGGAGGCGGAGCGCACGGCAATTTACCACGCCATCCACACCAGGCGCGACGTTCGCGACCAGTTCCTGCCGGATCCCTTGCCGGAGGATCTGCTGCGTCGCCTGCTTGAGGCAGCGCATGCGGCTCCCTCCGTTGGCTTCATGCAGCCCTGGAGCTTTATCCTGATCCGCGAGGCTGCAATGCGCCAGCGGGCCTGGGAGGCCTTTTCCAGGGCCAACGAGGAGGCGGCCTCGCTGTTTGCCGACGAGAAACAGGCGCTTTACCGCAGCCTGAAGCTGGAAGGCATCCGCAAGGCGCCGCTCTCCATCGTCGTCACCTCGGACCCGGATCGGGCCGGGCCTGTGGTGCTGGGGCGCACGCACAATCCCCGCATGGATGTCTACTCCACCGTCTGCGCCGTGCAGAACCTGTGGCTGGCGGCGCGTGCCGAAGGGGTGGGCGTCGGCTGGGTCAGCATCTTCCGCGACGAGGACGTGCGCGCGCTGCTCGGCATACCGGAGCGCGTCGAGATCGTTGCCTGGCTCTGCCTCGGCTATGTGGAGGAACTCTACCAGGCGCCGGAACTGGCGCTGAAGGGCTGGCGCCAGCGCCTTGACCTTGATGAACTGGTGTTCTGCGAGCGCTGGGGCGAGCCGGGGCGATAGTCCGCTGCGGCCTCGTGCCGGCCTATTGCGTCGGCTGCACGCCGGGACCGGCCGGATGGGCCAAATCGATCCTGTCGTCATCCGGGAAGAAGGCCGGGCCGACCATGCGCACAGGCTTGCTCGGATCCCACGGACGATCCGGCGGGCCGCCGCGGCGCACCGGCTGCTGTGGTTCGATCTTGCTGCGCAGCGGCGTCGGTGCCGATACGGCCGATGGCGCCGGCGGCGCGGGCGGCTTCGGCAGTTCGGCCGGTCGCGGCTGCAGCCGTTCCTGCTCCAGAGCGGAAAAATCGATCTCGCCACAGCGCAATGCCCGCATCTCCTTACGGATATCGGCTTCGCTGCGGCCGAGCGAGCGGACGACCTGCTGCGGACCCTGGCGTCGGGCGATGATGGCCCTCCGGTTGCTTTCCATCGCGGTCAGCGTCGTGGAGAGGTCGTGGCAGGGATCGCGATAGCCGTCATGATAGGTGAGGATGCTGCTGTCCGGCTGGCCAATGCGGCAGCCAAGCTCCTGCATCTCAAGCCGTACCTGGCGGATTTCCCGGTTCTGTTCGGTCAGCGCCTGGGCGAAATCGCGCACCTCCTGCGTGTTGCCGATCACCCTCGGGGTTGCTGCAATCTGCTTGCCGAGCGACAGGCAGCGCGCCGCATTTTCGGCTGCCATGGCAGAGGCCGGCAGCAAGGCCAGCAGGATGGAAAGGAGCGAAGTCACCCGCATCAAAGGCTCCCGGCAATCATGTGTCTGTCGGGACGGCAGAATGCCGCCCCGACATTGACAATCTGATAAAGGCACGCAGGAAACCTAGGGCGTCAGGGCCTTTTAGCCAGTGGTGGCGAAATCGGCGTGCGAAGCCTCGACCACGGCAAGCGCCGCCATGTTGACCACGCCGCGCGAGGTGACCGAGGTCGACAGGATATGCGCCGGCTGGGCCGCGCCCAACAGGATCGGCCCGACATGCAGCGCGTCCATCATGCTGCGGGCAATGCCGAGCGAGATGTTGGCCGCATCGAGATTCGGGAAGACGAGAAGATTGGCCTCGCCGGAGAGCGCACTGTTTGGCATGGCGCGCTTGCGCAGCGTTTCCGAGAGTGCCGAGCCGGCCTGCATTTCGCCATCCACTTCCAGATCCGGCGCCCGTTCGCGCACCAGTTCCAGCGCATCGCGCATCTTTCGGGCGCTTTCGGAATTGCGCGAGCCGAAGTTCGAATGGCAGATCAGCGCTGCCTTGGGCGTGATGCCGAAGCGGCGGATTTCCTGCGCGGCGAGCACGGTGATCTCGGCGATCTCCTCATGCGTCGGATTGTAGTTGACGAAGGTATCGGTGAAGAAGACCGGACCCTTCTGGGTGATCAGCAGGCTCAAGCTGGAGAAGGCCTTGACGCCCGGACGCTTGCCGATGATCTGGCCGACATCCTTGAGGTGCCGGTCGAAACGGCCTTCGACGCCGCAGATCAGCGCATCCGCCTCGCCGCGCTTGACGGACAGCGCGCCGATCACCGTGTTGTTGGTGCGCACGATGGTGCGGGCCGCTTCCGGATTGATGCCGGCGCGGCCGACGAGCGCGAAATAGTCATCCACGTAATCGCGGTAGCGCGGATCGTCTTCCGGGTTTACCACGGCGAAATCGACATTCGGGCGAATGCGGATCCCGAACCGCTTCAGGCGCGCCTCGATAACCGAGGGGCGGCCGATGAGGATCGGGATGCCGGTCTTTTCCTCGAGCAGCACCTGGGCGGCGCGCAGCACGCGCTCGTCCTCGCCTTCGGCGAAGACGACCCGCTTCTTCTCCGCCTGCTTGGCGCTGGTGAAGATCGGCTTCATGACGAAGCCCGAACGCCAGACGAAACGGTTCAGCTGGTCGAGATATTGGTCGAAATCGGTGATCGGACGGGCTGCAACGCCGGTCTCGGCGGCTGCCTTCGCCACGGCCGGGGCAATGCGCAGGATGAGGCGCGGATCGAACGGCGAGGGGATGAGGTAGTTCGGTCCGAAGACCGGTGTTTCATCCGCATAGGCGCGGGCGGCAACGTCTGAGATTTCCTCGCGGGCAAGGCCGGCAATCGCCTTGACCGCCGCCATCTTCATTTCTTCGTTGATGGTGGTCGCGCCGCAATCGAGCGCGCCACGGAAGATATAGGGGAAGCAGAGGACGTTGTTGACCTGGTTCGGGAAGTCCGACCGGCCGGTGCAGATCATCGCATCGGGACGCGCCGCACGCGCCAGTTCCGGCATGATTTCCGGCGTCGGGTTGGCGAGCGCCATGATCAGCGGCTTTTCCGCCATCTGTTCGAGCAGTTCCGGCTTCAGAACGCCGGCGGCCGAGAGACCGAGGAAGACGTCGGCGCCGCCGATCGATTCGGCAAGCATGCGCTTGTCGCTCTTCTGCGCGTAGATTTCCTTCCACGGGTCCATCAGCACGTTGCGGCCGTCGTAGACGAGGCCTTCGATGTCATGCACCCAGATGTTTTCGCGCCGGGCGCCGAGCGAAACGAGAAGGTTGAGGCAGGCGAGCGCCGCAGCGCCGGCGCCCGAGGTGACGATCTTGACGTCCTCGATCTTTTTGCCGGCCAGTTCCAGCCCGTTGAGGATGGCGGCGGCGACGATGATCGCCGTGCCGTGCTGGTCGTCGTGGAAGACCGGGATGTTCATCTTCTCGCGCAGCTGGCGCTCGACCTCGAAACATTCCGGAGCCTTGATATCCTCGAGATTGATGCCGCCGAAGGTGGGCTCCAGTGCCGAAATGGTCGAGACCATCTGGTCGACGGTGTCGGCGGCGATTTCGATGTCAAACACGTCGATCGCGGCGAACTTCTTGAAGAGGACGGCCTTGCCCTCCATCACCGGCTTGGAGGCGAGCGGTCCGATATTGCCGAGGCCGAGCACGGCCGTGCCGTTGGAGATCACCGCGACCAGGTTGGCGCGTGCGGTATAGTCGGCCGCGGTTTCCGGGTTGTCGCGGATGGCGATGCAGGGGGCGGCGACGCCCGGCGAATAGGCAAGTGCCAGGTCGCGCTGGTTGCCGAGGGGCTTGGTGGCGACGATCTCCAGCTTGCCGGGGCGCGGATAGCGGTGGAAGAAAAGCGCCTGTTCGTCCAGGTCCGCCTTGGCCGGGGTGGTTTCCGACATCCCCTTCTGCTGCTGCTCCATCGCCATCTCCTTTGTCAGTCTTTCGTCTAAGGGGTCTCTTACATCAAACAGCGTGGAGGAACAGCACTGAAATATCGGTGATCACCGGCGAAAAATGTGGCGCAACCGCCGATTTTCGCACTCGCGAAGGCGCGGCGGCCCTTATCCGCCCCGGTTGTCATGTTCCTGATAAACGAGTCTGGTTTTGAACGGTTGAGGGCGGTGCGTGAAGAAAGGGTGAATTTCGTGACCGAGGCAGCCGAGACACGTCATTTCCGGACTCTGTTCATTTCCGATGTTCACCTGGGATCGAAGGCCGCGCGGACCGATTTCCTGCTGGATTTCCTGCGTCATCACGAGGCTGACACCATTTACCTGGTCGGCGATATCGTCGACGGCTGGCGCCTGAAGCGCAACTGGTACTGGCCGCAGGGTTGCAACGACGTGATCCAGAAGCTGTTGCGCAAGGGCCGCAAGGGTGCCCGCATCGTCTATATTCCCGGCAATCACGACGAATTCCTGCGCGACTTTCCGGGCATTCACTTCGGCGGCATCGAGGTGGTGGAGCGCACGGTGCACGAGGCGGCCGACGGCAAGAAATATCTCGTGCTGCATGGCGACGAGTTCGACGTGGTGGTGCGCAACATCCGGCTTCTCGCCTATCTGGGCGACTGGGCCTATGACGCCGCCATTGCCATCAACGTGGTGCTGGCTGCGGTCCGGCGGCGCCTGAACCTGCCTTACTGGTCGTTTTCGGCCTGGGCCAAGCTGCAGGTGAAGCAGGCGGTGAACTTCATCGGCGAATTCCAGAAGGTGGTAGCCGAGGAGGCCCGCCGCCATCAGGTGGATGGCGTCATCTGTGGCCATATCCACCATGCGGTGATGGAGGATATCGAGGGCATCCGCTACATCAACACCGGCGACTGGGTGGAAAGCTGCACGGCGATTGCCGAACACATGGACGGCACCTTCGAGCTGATCAACTGGCAGCGGGCAGGCCTCGGCCAGGGCCGGAGCGACGCGATGGAACCGGTTGCGATCCCACCGGCGATGGTGTCGCCTGCCGGTGACATGCAGGCCGCCTGAGCAAGCGCAGCTCCGCCGCATGCACTCTGCCGTGCAATTGGCGGATAGGCAGCGCGCATCGCGCATGCTAGAGGCTGTGGCATCCCGCCCGATGCCATACCGGAGCCCCCGTGGCCCAAGTTCCCGTATCTTCAGCCTCCGCGTCCAAGACCGCCGTTCCGCCCCTGTTTGCCGGTCGCTGTGCCTTCGGCTACGCGGCCGCCCTCGGCGTGAACGGCATCCTGCTGCCCTATTTCCCCGTCTGGCTGCGTTCGCTGGCATTGAACGACGTGGAGATCGGTCTCATCCTGTCGCTGCCCATCGTGCTGCGCATCATCAGCGCGCCGCTGGCCGGCCTCCTGGCGGACCGGCTGTCGGAACGGGCGCGAATCCTGCTCTTCTCCTCGCTTCTGTCGATTGCCGCCGCGCTGGCGCTGATGGTGGCGCAGGGTTTCTGGCTGGTCCTGGTGATCTTCTGCATTCAGGGGGCGGCTTTTGCGCCCTTCACCCCGGTTCTCGAATCGATCACGGTGATGGGCGTGCGCCGCTGGGGCTTCCGCTACGGCACGATCCGGGTGTGGGGCTCGATCGGCTTCGTGGTGATGACGCTGCTGGCCGGGCAGGCGCTTTCGCACTTTTCCGCCGCCGTGGTGCCGCTGGCCGTGACGCTGGCCTTTTCGGTGACGCTGGTGGCCGCGCTTGCCGTGCCGAGGCTTGGACGTGCAGCCGCCCGGCCGCCGGCACAGGTACAGGCGCGAACGGGCGCAGCCGTGCCGGCGCCGTCGCTGCACCTGCTGATGATCGGCTGCACCGTGGTGCAGTCCACGCATGGAATGTACTACGCCTTTTCCGCCATTCACTGGGAAAGCATCGGCTTTTCCGGCTCCCAGATCGGCCTTCTGTGGTCGGCGGGCGTGATGGCCGAGATCCTTTTCTTCTTCCTCTCCAGCCGCATCGCGCGCCGCGTCTCGCCGATCCGGCTGATGCTGTTCGGCTCTGTGGTGGCGATCCTGCGCTGGGTGCTGTTCGTTCAGCCGATCGGCTTTGCCGCCGCGCTGCTTTTGCAATGCAGCCATGCCTTCAGCTTCGCCTTCCTGCATTTCGGCATGCAGCAGAAGATTGTCGAGACCGTGCACGAGAGTCAGGAATCGACGGTGCAGGGGGCCTATTTCTTCTATACCGGCGCGTTTCTTGCCGCCTCCACCTTCCTGTCTGGCGTGATCTACCGGCAGTTCGGCCAGGAGGGTTATTATGCCATGGCGCTGACGGCGGCCTGTGGCCTGCTTCTCGTGCTGCTGGCCGGGCGCAGGGCCTCGACCGCCGCTGCCACCCAGCGGTGAATGCCCGGCCGGCGCTGCTGCCGTTGCGCGCCGAAAAGCGCCTTTTCCTTCAATTCGTTGTGGCTTTGTGGTGACGCAGCCGCCTTTTGCGCCATGCCTGCATGGCAATTCCCCAACCGGTGGCTATATTGCGCCTCTCATCGGTGGGAACAACCGTGCGCCCGAGCAGCGATATATGCATATGAAGCCCAAGCGGGCCAACGGTCCGCAAGCCATCATCGAACAGGACGATTCGGCGGGAGCGGAGCAGCGTCTGGTGCTGTCCGGCGACTGGCGCAGCCGTGGAATTTCCGCCGTGGCCGGCCAGATCCTGTCCATCGGGAAGCGGGGCGGAGCGGGGCGCCTGGAACTCGACGTTTCCGGCATCGAGCATGTCGATACCGCCGGCGGCTGGCTGATCCGCCGGCTGGTGACGAGCCGGCAGCAGGCGGGCGCGGACGTGGTGCTGCTTGGCGCCAGCCAGGCGCTGAAGGACCTGCTGGAGGTGCTGCCGGACAAGACACCGGTTCCGCCTGCAGGCGATGGACCGCGTGCCCGGCTGTTCGACCGGCTGTTCTCGCCGGTCGGGATGACGGTGGTCGAACTCTACCGCGACACGGTGGCGGGCATGAACATCCTGGGCTCGGCGGTGGCCGGCGCCCAGATGAAGCTGGGGCGCAATACCGGCGTGACGCCGGCCTCGGTCGTCACCCATATCGACCGCATGGGTGTGCGCGCGGTGCCGATCATCGTGCTGATGTCCTTCCTGATCGGCGCGATCATTGCCCAGCAGGGCGCCTTCCAGCTGCGCTATTTCGGCGCGGAGCTCTTCGTGGTCGATCTGGTCGGCATCCTGCAGCTGCGCGAGATCGGCGTGCTGTTGACCGCGATCATGATCGCCGGCCGTTCCGGCAGCGCCATCACGGCCGAGATCGGCTCGATGAAGATGCGCGAGGAGATCGACGCGCTGACGGTGATCGGCCTCAATCCGGTCGGCGTGCTGGTGTTTCCCCGTCTGGTGGCGCTGACGATCGCGCTGCCGCTTCTGACGATCATCGCCAATTTCGCGGCTCTCTACGGTGCCTCGATCGTCACCTGGCTCTATTCGGGCATCACCTTCGAAACCTTTCTCGGTCGCCTGCACGAGGCGGTGGACTATTCCTCGGTGGCCGCCGGCATGATCAAGGCTCCCTTCATGGCGCTGGCGATCGGCATCGTTTCCGCCGTCGAGGGACTGAAGGTCGGCGGCAGCGCCGAATCGCTCGGACAGCACGTTACGGCCTCGGTGGTGAAATCGATCTTCGTGGTGATCCTGATGGATGCGCTGTTTGCCATCTTCTATTCCGCCATCGACTTCTAGGATGGGGGACGGCATGCGGCGGGACGACAATGTGACGGATATGGATGCGGGAAGCGGGCAGAGTGCCGTTTCCGCAGTGACGTGAGATCTGAACCAGGGATGCGCATGGCAGTTCAGGACCAGGCAATCGAGGCGACGGAGCGCCCGCAGGACGAGCGGGTGATCCTCTCGGTGCGCGACCTGACGGTCGGCTTCGGCCAGAAGACCG
The DNA here is from genome assembly GCF_018760785.1 of Rhizobium sp. CSW-27. GTDB lineage: Bacteria > Pseudomonadota > Alphaproteobacteria > Rhizobiales > Rhizobiaceae > Neorhizobium. Next base: position 80,945 of record NZ_JAHHZO010000013.1, on the reverse strand, counting down.
TTCTGGAACATCTCGACCTCGACGTCTATCGCGGCGAGATCCTCGGCTTCGTCGGGGCCTCCGGCACCGGCAAGTCGGTTTTGATGCGCACCGTGCTCCGGCTTCTGCCGCATCGCTCCGGCTCGATCCATATCCTCGGCGTCGATTACGAAAAGGCCGACCAGCGGCAGCGCATGGCGCTCGACATGCAGCTCGGCGTGCTGTTCCAGCAAGGCGCGCTGTTTTCCTCGCTGACGGTCAAGGAGAACATCCAGCTGCCGATGCGCGAATATCTCGACCTGCCGCAATCGCTGATGGACGAACTGGCCTATCTGAAGATCGACATGGTGGGGCTCGCGCTTGATGCCGCCGACAAGTACCCGTCGGAACTGTCGGGTGGCATGATCAAGCGGGCGGCGCTGGCGCGCGCACTGGCGCTCGATCCGGCGCTGGTCTTCCTCGACGAACCGACCTCCGGTCTCGATCCCATCGGGGCGGCGGAGTTCGACATGCTGATTGCACGATTGCGCGATACGCTGGGCCTGACGGTCTACATGGTCACGCACGACCTCGACAGCCTCTTTTCCGTCTGCGACCGCATTGCGGTGCTGGGCAAGAAGCGGGTGCTGGTGGAGGGCACGCTGGATGATATGCTCGCCTGCGACGATGCGTGGGTGCAGTCCTATTTCCGTGGCAAGCGCGCCCGCAGCATCGTTACCGACGGCCAGAATGCCGGCCAAGTGCCAGGAAAGTCATAGGAACATGGAAACGAAAGCCAATTACGCCATCGTCGGTTTCTTCACGCTGCTGGTTGTCGCGGCCGCCTTCGGCTTCGTCTACTGGATGGCGCAGTATGGCCGCGGTGGTCCCATGTCGGAGCTGGCGATCCGCATTCCGGGCTCGGCCAACGGCCTGTCGGTCGGCTCCGCGGTGCGCTTCAACGGTATTCAGGTCGGCTCCGTGCGCAGCCTGTCGATCGATCCGGAAGATCCGCGCTATTCGATTGCCTTCACCGAGGTGCAGACATCCTCGCCGATCTATCCCTCCACCAAGGCGGTGCTGGAAGTGCAGGGCCTGACGGGCGCGGCCTATATCGAACTGTCCGGCGGGCGCACCGGCGAGGACAACCTGTTGAAGAAGGCGGAGGAGACGGGACGTCCGGCCGTGCTGATCGCCGACCAGTCGAGCGTTACCAACCTGCTGGCCACCGCCGACAAGATCCTGCAGCGCGCCGATGACGCGATCGGTCAGATCCAGGGCTTCGTCACGGATGCGCGCGGTCCGCTGACACGCACCATCGAGCATGCGGAGGCCTTTACCGGTGCCCTCAGTGCCAATTCCGACGCGATCGACGACTTCCTGAAGAGCCTGTCGACGCTGGCCGGCACGTTCAACCGCGTCTCCGACCGGCTGGATTCGACGCTGGAGGCCGTCGACGGGCTGGTCCGTGCCATCGATGCCAACAAAATCAACAACATCGTCTCGAATGCGGAGAAGGTGACCGGTGACATTGCCCAGTCGACCGGGCAGCTCGACACGATCATGTCGCAGGTGCGCGAGGCTGCCACCGGCTTCAACCAGGCGGGCGTCGAGGCGCAATCGGTGCTGAAGCGTGCCGACACGCTGCTGGCCGCCGTCGATGCCGACAAGGTGAACCATGCCGTAAGCAACATCACGGACGCCAGCGCCGATGCCCGCAGCGCCATTGCGTCTGCCCGCGAGGTGGTGGATGGCGTTGCGGATCGTCGCGACGAAATCAACAAGGCGATCGAGGATTTCACGCAACTGGCTCAGAAACTGAATCAGGCATCGAGCCGCGTCGACGGCATTCTCGCCAAGGTGGACGGCATGGTGAGCGGATCGGATTCGCAGGGCCTGTTTGCCGAGGCGCAGAAGACGCTGGAATCGATCCGCGCCACCGCCGACAACCTGAATGCGCGCATCGGCCCGATTGCCGACAACCTGACGCGCTTCTCCGGCACTGGGCTGCGCGACGTGCAGTCCCTGGTCAGCGATACGCGCCGGGCTGTGGATAACCTCAATCAGACCATCACCAACTTCGACCAGAACCCGCAACGGTTGATTTTCGGTGGCGACACGGTGAAGGAATATGACGGCAGGACGCGGCGTTGAGTGGAAGAGTGAGACGAGCATGACGGAAACCCACACCATCAAGGGACCGGTGAAAGCCCGCTCCTTCCTCGCGCTGCCGCTGATGGCGCTGCTGCTGGCCGGCTGCGGCACGCAGACCAGCAACGACACCTTCGACCTGGCGCTGACGCCGGTGGCCGACGGCCCGCCCGCCCGCAGCCGGCAGATCCTGGTGCCGGAGCCGACCGCCCTGAAGCTGCTCGACAGCGATCAGGTGGTGGTGCGCGTGTCGCCCTCCGAGATCCAGTATCTCGCCAATTCCCGCTGGGGCGACCGCCTGCCGCGCATGGTGCAGTCCAAGCTGGTGGAGGCCTTCGAAAACAGCCGCAAGCTGGCCGGTGTCGGGATTCCGGGGCAGGGGCTGGCGATTGACTACCAGGTCGTGACCGACATCCGCGCCTTCGAGGTGAGCACGTCCGGACCACGGATGGCGACGGTGGAAATCTCGGCGAAGCTGCTCAACGACCGCAATGGCACCATCAAGGCGCAGAACGTGTTCCGCGCCAGCGTGCCGGTATCGGGCGAGGCGAACGACCAGTTTGTCGCCGCCATCAACCGCGCCTTTGCCAAGGTGGGCAGCGAGATCGTCGACTGGACGTTGCGCTCGTTGTAAAGCGCGCTGGCCTGGGCGATCTCGCCAGGTGATCAAGGCCGGGAAGGTGAGCGTGGCCGCGGGGTTAGCCCCGGCCGGTCCTGCGTGACGTCAGAACGCCGCATTTTCCGTTGTCAGCATGTGCCGGGCCAGAAGCATGCGCGCGGTGACGAAGCTCCATGTTTGCGGCACGTCGCCCAAAGAGGTATGGCCGGCAAGAAACGCGGCGAGCGGGCAGGCAAGCAGCTGTGAGGCTTCGTTGCGATCTGGCGCATGCTCTGCCCCTGTCATGATGGCTTCAGCGTCGGACCGGCTGACCGTCAGGAAGAACAGTTCCGGGTGGCAGAAGATCCGGTCATAGGCCAGACCGATGGCGAAGGATCGGGACGCTACCAGATCGGTGACCGCAATTTCCTCCTCGACTTCGCGGGCGATCTCCTGCAAGTGATCAAGCTCACCATCCTCTTGCGGAGGAAGCGCATAGCCGCCAATCAGATAAAGCGCCCCCGGGTTCTGCTCCGCCGTGAGGCTTCGACGGGTCACGATCACCTGCTCGTCGGCAGTCAACACGAGCGCGGTCAATCCGAGCGGATCGGCTCTCTGGGTGCCCGCATGCTCCACCGCAAAGTCCGGATGCCGCGTGGCGACATAGGCGGAATAGCTGGTGCGGCTTCCCTCCATGACCAATCGCGCACCGTTGATGCGGCAAGCGTCCAGACCGAAGCAGGCTTCCGTCGAAGATGGCGGCATGTCTGGCAAGGTGCGCCGCCCATCCCTGCTGCCGGCGCTGTTCTACATCCTGCCGGAGTTCGAACCGGCCTCGGCAGCCGCATTCGATCTGATCGACGGGAATGCTGAACGACTGATCGGCAAACATGGATAAGTCCCTGTTGGGCCGGGCGTGTCGTCCGGCTTTGACATGATGCGAGGCAAGACAAGCGCTTGTCGAGAACGTTGCCACCCTCTGCCCGTGACTGATCCGTTGGATCATCGACAGCGACCATGGCCAAAAAAACACGGGCTTCCATCGTCAGACAGAAGCCCGTGGCGTATGGCAGCCGCATTGCCTGCCGCTCAGTTGAAGCGGCCGGCGGCGTGAGCGAGCATGGTGTACACCTTGCCGGTATCGGAGGTCAGGTAGCTCTGGGTGACGCTGCGGTCGCGGTCGGTGCGGGCAACGTCGTTCAGCAGCTTCTCGAAATCGGCGATGTAGCGGTCGACAGCGGTGCGGAATTCCGGCTCGCGGTCATACTTGCGCTTGATCTCGTCAAAGGTCTGCTGGCCCTTCAGCGTATAGAGCCGGCGGGTGAACACGTCGCGTTCGCCGCGCTGGTAGCGCCGCCACAGCTCCACCGACGCGTCGTGATCGATGGCGCGGGCGATATCGACCGACAGCGAGTTGAGGGACTCGACCATGTGGCGCGGGTTGCGGCCGTCGGCGGCACGGGCCTGCGGTTCGGCGGCACGCTGGGCCGGCTGGCGGGGTGCCGGCTGGGGCGCTTCCTCGCGGGAGGCGCCGCGCAGCAGGTCGCTGATCCATCCGCCGCCTTCGCTGCGGGCGGCCGGGGCATCAGGCTGGCGTGGCGGAACGGCCGGGCTTCGGTCGACCGGCAGGCTGCCGCGCAGGCCGCCGGCAGTCGGCTCCTGGCGGGGTGCCGGCTGTGCCGCGGGTGCCATCGGCGGACGGTTTCCATAGGAAACGCTCTGCTGCGGCCGGGCAGGGGCAGCCGGCGCCGGGTTCGGCGCATGGCCGGGCTGCGGTGCTGCCGGCTGGCGCGGCGCGGCTGCGGCCGGCTGCGAGACTTCCAGCGTCTGGGCGGACTTGCCGACAATGGCCGAAATATCCTGCAGGGCCCTGATCTGCTCGGCCACCGCGCGACGCATGGCGGCCGCGCTTTCCTTGGCCTCTTCCGGCAGGTCGAAGGCGCCGCGCTTCAGTTCGGCGCGGGTATCGTCGAGTTCGCGGCGAATTTCGCTGGCGGAGCGGCGAATCTCGTCCGTTGCACCGGCAAAGCGGGACATCGCCTCTTCGACCGACTGGCGCAGCGCCTCGCGCAGATGCTCCGCCGCCACGTCGGACTTGCCGGCGGCCTCCGCCATCAGGCGGTCGACATCGGAAAGCGAGCCGGCAATGCCGCCGCGCATGCGCTCGGCAAGCTGGCGGGAGCGCTTCTCGGCCTCGGTCAGCGTGCCTTCGATGGCGCGCTGCGCCTCCTCGCTGGCATGGGTGAGGGCGGCGCGCATGCCGTCCGCCGTCTGCTGCGCCCGCTGCTCGGCCTCGCCCAGCGACCGGTTGATGTCGCTGAAGGAGCCCTGCAGGTTCTGGCGCAGCAACGCGCCAACTTCCGCCGAGCGGGCTTCCGCCCGGTCGAAGGCGCCGTCGACGACGCCGGAAAGTGCCCGCATGCTGGCCTCGATTTCCTCCGAGCGCTTGACGAGACCGACCGAGAGGGTGCGCAGGGCTTCCTGCCGTTCGCTGAGCGTGGAGGCGAGGTTGGACTGGGCAGCGCCGAGCAGCGACGAGGCCTGGTCGAGCATCGTGCTGTATTCCTCGAAGCGGCCGACGATACCGCCAACCTGCGACAGCGTCTGGCCGGAAATCTGGCCGAGGCGATCGACATTGTTTTCCAGCAGGCGGCTGGAGCTCGACACCATGTCGGCGGCGCGGGTGCTGACATCGGTGAAGCGGGCGGCCGTGTGACCGAGCTTCTGGTCGGCATCCGCCAGCCGGTCGGCAGCCTGCTCCACCGTCATGCCGATCTCGCGCGCCGCATGCTCCACCAGGGAGGCGATGCCGCTATTGCTGTTTTCCAGCCGTGTGATGAGATCGTTGACGCTGTTGGCGAGGCTGTGCTCGACGCTGCGGATCGTGCCGGCGGCCTGCTGGGTGCGGTCGCTGATGGCGGCCAGGGTCTCGTTGGTGCGTGCGGAGATCGCCTCGACCAGCGATCCGTTTTCGTTGCGCAGGCGCTGGGCGTTGAGCTGGGCGGCGGCAACGAGGCGCTCGGCGCTCTCGTCCGCGGCGGCAGCCAGCCGCTCGGCCGCGCTGCGGCCGGTTTCGGCATATTGTTCGACCAGCGGACGTGCCTTTTCCTCGATGAGGCGGGAGAGTTCCGCCGACCTCGCCGACAGCATCGAGTTGAGATCGCGCGAGCGATTGTCGAGGCTGGCGCGGATGGCCTCGCCACGGGCTTCGAGCGCACGGTCAACGGCCTCAAGCGCGGCATTCACCTCGCTGGTCGTCTCGCTGAGCGCAGTGCGGATGCTCTCTCCACGGGTGGCAATCGTGCTGTCGACGCTCGCAAGCGTCGCACCGATTTCGCCGGCGGTTTCGGAAAGCGCGGTGCGGATGGCCGAGCCGCGCGCATCGAGCGTGCGGCCTGCCTCGTCGAGCGCGCCGGTGATGCTGCCCACCTGGCGCTGCACGAGGCTTTCGGCCTCCGACACCTTGTTCATGATCGAATTGCCGGCATCCGAGAAGGCCTGTGCCACGGCGGCGGCCTGACCGGCGAGCCGGTTCTGGGTCTCGCCGATGCGGCCGGTAATCTCGTTGGAGCGTTCCTCCAGAGCGCGGGCAAATTCGGAATTGCGCTGGCCGAGGTCGTCGGCAAACTTCGCACCGGCCTGCGACAGCGTCTCGGCGGAGCGCATGGCCTCGCTGTCGAATTCGCGCGCAGCGGTGGAAACGGCATCGCGCAGCGAACCGGCCAGCGCCGAGGCCTTGCCCTCGATGGTGCGGCTGACATTGTCGAGGCCGATGGAGATTGCCCGGTCCATGGTCGACAGGCGCTCGTCGACGCGGGCCGTGCCTGCCTCGAAGGAGCCGCTGATCTTGTCGGTTGCCTCGCTGCTGATGCGCTGGAATTCTTCCGTGCCGCGGCTCAGCGTGCCTTCCAGGCGTTCAAGGCTCGCGGCATTGGCGCGTTCCAGTGCCTCGGTGCGCTCGGCAAGCGTCTGCGTCAATTGCTGGCCGACGCCTTCCACCATCGAGGAAACGTCGCCGATCTGGCTGCGGATACGGGTTTCGAGGCCACCGAACGTGGTTTCGATACGACGGCCGGTTTCGTCCAGCGTCGAGGCGACACCGCCGACGGTGCCTTCGACGCGGCTGGAGAACTGGTCGGCCGATGCCGTGATCTCGCGGGCGGCATCGCCCAGCCGGCCGGCGATTTCGCCAGCGGTATTGCGCAGACGGTCCTCCAGTTCCATGCCGGCGCCGTCGATGACCGTGCGCAACGCATCCTGCTGGCTCTCCAGGGACATTTCGAGCATGCCGGTGCTGGTGGCGATCGTCGTGCCGATCGAGGTCGCCTGATCCAGCAGCAGATCGCTGAGATTGGCCTGCGCCTCGTTGAGCGTGGTCGAGAAGGTCTGGTGTCCGGCATCGAGCGTCGAGCGCAGGCGCTCATGGCCGCTGTCGAAGGTCTCGGTAAGCGTGCGGGTCGCGCCGTCGACCACGCCGGAAATGCGCTCGTGACCACTGCCAAGCGCCGTCTCGACACGGCCGATGCCCTGGTCGAGACTGGTTTCGAAGCGGCCGGCATTGTCGGTAAGCGTGGTTTCGATGCGGTTCGCCGCAGCGCCGAGCGTGCGGTCGATCACGTCGTGGCCGGCAATCAGGGTGCGGGCCAGTTCGGTCGCGCGGCCTTCCAGGGACTGGTCGAGACGCTGCTGGTTTTCCGCATAGGCGGACCGCAATATCTCGGTACGGCTGGCGAAGCTCTGCTCGATGCGGCCGTCGGCCTGTTCGACCGTCGACATCAGCGCGGCGGTCTTTTCCTCCATCATCCCCGCCAGGCGGTCTTCGCTGACGGCGATGGCGGCGCCGAGCGCCATGGTGCGGTCGTCCAGGGTTTCGCCGAGACGCTCGGTTCCGGACGCAACCATGCGGCCGAACGTGTCGACGTGGCGGCCGAGATCGGTCTCGATGCGCTCGCGACCGTCCGCGAGCGTGCGGCCGAGTTCCGCGGTGCGGGCGGCAAGCGACTGGTCGAGCCGCTGCTGGTTTTCGGCATAGGTCGCGCCGAGTATCTCGGTGCGGCTGGCAAAGCTGTCTGCAATGCGGGAATCGGCCTGTTCGACGGTCGACATCAGCGCGGCGGTCTTCTCCTCGACGACGTTCGTCAGGCGATCCTCGCTGAGGGCAATCGTGGCGCTGAGTGCCATGGTGCGGTCGTCCAGCGCATCGCCCAGGCGTTCGGTGCCCGTCGTCAGCATCCGGCCGAATTCATCGACACGGCGGCCGAGATCGGCCTCGATGCGTTCGCGACCGTCGGTGAGCGTGCGCGACAGGTCGGCGGCGCGGGCTTCGAGTGCCTGGTCGAGGCGCTGCTGGTTGTCGGAATAGGCGGACCGCAGGGCGTCCGTGCGGTGTGCGAAGCTGTCGCCGATGCGGGAATCGGCCTGTTCGACGGTCGCCATCAGCGCGGCGGTCTTTTCCTCGACGACGCTCGTCAGGCGATCCTCGCTGAGGGCGATCGTGGCGCTGAGTGCCATGGTGCGATCGTCCAGCGCATCGCCGATGCGCTCCGTTCCGGAGGCAACCATCTGGCCGAATTCATCCACGCGGCGGCCGAGATCGGATTCGATGCGGCCATGACCGTCGGCCAGCGTGCGCGACATGGCATCAATGCGGGCGTCTAGCAGCCCGGCCATGCGCTCCGGTGCGCCGGAAACGGTGTTTTCAAGGGCGTCTGCTCGGGTGCCGAAGGTCTCAGCAAAGCGCTGGTGACCGCTTTCCACCGACTGGATCAGGCTTGCGGAGCGTTCGGACAGGCGCTCCTCGAAACGGGCCTGACTATCGGAGAGGGCGCCGGCGAGCGACTGGCTGCGGTCGGCCAGCACGGCGTCGATGCGCTCATGGGCATTGCCGATGCTGTCGGTCAGTTCCGCGGTGCGCGCCGCAAGCGCGCCGGTGATGCGGTTGCCGCGGCTGTCGATACCCTCCAGCAGATCGCGCGAACGCTCGTCGAGAGTGTCGGCAAGGGTCCGGCCGGTCTGGTCGATGCTGTCGGTCAAAGCTCTGGCGCGGGCGTCGAGGCGGCTGTCGAGATCCTGCGTGCGGCTGTCAAGGTCGCCGATCAGCGCGCGGCTGCGGTTGTCCAGTCCGTCGGCGATCTGGCGGCTGCGCGCCTCCAGGCTGCTGTCCAGCAACTGGGCGCGCTGGTCGAGATCCTCGACAAGGCTGCGGCTGCGGCTGTCGATACCCTCGGTGATGGCGCGGCTGCGGGCCTCCAGGCTGCTGTCGAGCGACTGGGTGCGCTGGTCGAGATCATCGACCAGAATGCGGCTGCGATTGTCGAGGCTTTCGCCGAACACGCGGGCACGCGCATCGAAGCCTTCGGTCAGCTGACGGGTGCGCTCGTCCAGCGTGTCCGAGAAGCGCCGGTGGCGTTCGTCCAGGCTGTCGGAGAGGCCACGCGTGTGCTGGCCGAGCGTGTCGTCAAGCGAGCGGCTGCGGCTGTCGAGATCCTCGATCAGGCTGCGGCTGCGCGTTTCCAGGCCTTCGTTGAGCAGGCGGTTGCGCTCTTCCAGATCGGCGGTCAGGCGGCGGGCGCGGTTGTCGAGCGCCTCCGACAGCTGACTGCCGCCGCTTTCCAGCGTGGATTCGATCAGTTCCTGGCTGGTGCCGAGCGTGGTGGCGATGGCCAGTGAATGGTCGGTGAAGGTGGAGCTGATGCGCTCGACGCTGCTGGTCAGCAGGCCCTCAAGCGAATCGGTGCCGCCGTTCAGCGTGTCGCGGATGCTGGCAAGGCTTTCGGTGAGCTTGGTGCCGAGCGAACCGGACCGCTGGTCGAAGGCACTGGTGAATTCTTCCAGGCCGGTATCGAAGGTGGCGCTCAGCTGGCCGATCGTGCCCTGCAGGCGCTCCTCGAAGAGACCGGTGCGCAGGTCGAGATCCATGATGGCATCGTCGGCTGCCGTCTGCAGGTTCTGGCGGAAGCTTGCGCCCTTTTCATCCAGCGAGCGGTTCAGCGAGGTCAGCACCGTTCCGAGCGTGCCGGTGATGGTGCGTTCGCCATCGGTCAGCGTCTCGTTGATCTCGCGGGTGCGGGCAAGCAGCGTCTCGTTGAGCAGGCGGGTGCGCTCGTTGAGCGCCGCATTCAGCCGGTCGGTGCTGGCATCCAGCGTTGAGGCGCGCGTCTCGAACTGGCTGAGGATCTCGTTGCCGCGCTCCGCCAGGGTGGAGCCGAGATGCGACAGGCGGGAATCGAATTCGGCGGCGAGCGTCGAGCCGGAGGTGTTCAGCGCGGCGATGACGCCCTCCGTCTTGGCGGCGAGCAGCGAGCCGAGCGCCTCGCCGGCCGCGTTCGACTTCTCCATCAGGAGGGCGGCGCGGGTATCGATCATCGAGGCGAAGGCCTCGCCGGAGGTGGCAAGCCGCACGGCGATCTCTTCGGTCGCCAGCGACAGCTCTTCCTTCATCTGCTCATGCGCGCCGACGATGGAGGTGCGGATGCGCTCCGCGTGGTTGACGATCGCATCGCGCTCGGAGCCCAGTTCATGCACGAGGCCGCGCACGCGCATCTCGTTGTCGGCATAGCTGCGCTCCAGCGCATTCACTTCCGAATGCACGAGCGTTTCCAGCTCCGTGGCGCGCGCGATGGTGCGCTCGATGCCCTCGTTCATCGCCGAGACTTCGCGGCGCACGGCCTGGCCGACCGACATGATGCGCTCGGAGGCGATGGTTTCCGGTTCGGCAAGGCGCAGCGCCACCTCGGCCATCGAACGGGCGGCGTTGCGCAGGTCCTGCGCGCGCGCCATCATGATGGCAAAGGCAAAGAACAGCATGACCGGCACGATGATGCCAATGATCACCGCGACGAGGCCGGGCATGGCCACGAGATCGGCAACCGAGCCCGTCTGCCAGATCTGGCCGCCATAGAGCAGTTGCGCGAGACCGATGCCGCCCACGGCCCACAGCAGCGACACGATGCCGGCATTGCGCAGCGAGGAGCGCATGGAGCCGCTTTCCAGCGAGCGCATGATGCTCGACGTGCTGCGCCGGCCGCTGTCATTGGCGGGTTCGAGCGCGGGAGATTTGGGTTCGGCCGGGGCGGTGGCCCGCGGCGCTTCCGGCGCGCGCGGGCGGGCGGCGGCTTGGGGGGCGGCTTGCGGGGCGGGGCGCTGCTTTGGGGTGTCCTGCACGGCGGATGCCTCCGGCGAAGGGGGAGCGGGCCTCGTCTTCGGCGTTGCCGGCGGATCGTCGTTGAAGTCGATCTTCAGTGCGTCTTCCAGCGCCTGGAAGGCCGTCTCGTCGATCGACTCGCTGTTCGGATTCTTAGCCATGCGGTTACGCCTCGTTACCATACTCATCCGGCCGACGGGGGCTGCGCCGGCCGCGAGAGGCGCAACAGGCCGTCTGCCGGGCCGGACTGCCGCAGCCGTCGGGGCCTCGGATGTCCGGTCCATTTCAAACCCGCCGGAAGCCTTTCCCGTCAAAGACGTCATAAGAAAGGCTGAGCGGGGCACCCAGGCTGGCACAGGCGTCATGCCCGCACCAGTTTTCATCGTACTGTAGTGGCACATTCGGCATCCAGACACAATTCTGGCTCTGGTTGCACATTCTGCGCGAACTCGTTGTTAACAGATTTTAAACCGCTTCCCGAGCGGATTTCCCTTGATTTCGGGCGCGTTACGGGAAATTAACCATACTCTCAAAAAACCTGCCGCTTTTGCGCCGGAATTTAACGGGATAGCGAGGCTGACCCGGGACGTTCGGGCAAGGGTGCGCATTGGTCCTGTCCTGGAACCGCTCCGCCCGGCATGTCCGAACGGGATGCGGTGAGCCACGGCAGGTTGTCGATGGTTCGAACCTGACCGGGAGGCAACAAAGGGATGAACCTGTTCATGGCTTCGGTGAACATTGCATTTGAGGCGCCCGACAATGGGCGCGGCGCGGCGACCTCGACCTCTCGCCCGATCGATCTCGATCATCTGGCGGTTCAGACCATGGGCGACAAGGCGCTGGAGGCGGAGGTGCTGGCGCTCTTTACCCGCCAGGCGCGGGCGGCGCTGAACGAGATCGGCGACCGGCCGGCCGAGGCGGTGGTGGCCGCAGCGCATCGTCTGCGCAGCGCCGCAAACGCCGTCGGCGCCTTTGCCGTGGTGAAGGCGACGGAAGCGCTGGAAAGCCAGCCGGACAGCGCCGCCGCACGGGCTGCCGTGGCGGCAACGGTGCTGGATGCCGAGAATTTCATCCTGAAACTGCTGCGCTGAGCATGCTCCGTCAGGGATGCCGGCCCGGCTGAGCAGAGCCTCGGCCCCCTGACCGCCCGGCGCCTTTCGCGGGTGCGGGGTCATGATGCCGTGCGGCAACGTTGACTGGGGCGGCGATTTGTCGGAAGACAACGCGGTTTTGACTTCAGTTCGCAGGGATCCGCCATGACGCAACTCACCATCGTCGCCTTCGACGGGACACGCTTTGACATTGACGCGGAGCAGGGCTCCACGGTGATGGAGAATGCGGTTCGCCACTCCGTTCCGGGCATCGACGCCGAATGTGGCGGGGCCTGCGCCTGTGCCACCTGTCATGTCTATGTCGATGAGGCCTGGATGACCGCCGTCGGCGGCCCGGCGCCGATGGAAGAGGACATGCTGGATTTTGCCGTCGACGTGCGTCCCAATTCGAGACTGAGCTGTCAGATCAAGATCACGGCCGAGCTGGACGGGCTCGTGGTCAGCGTTCCGGAACGCCAGGGCTGAACGCGGCGCAATCGCTGCACCCGCCACGCCCAAAAAAAATCGCCTCGCCGGGCTTGCGCCGGACGAGGCGAAGGCGGGCGTATCGCTGTCGGACGAGGGAGGAACATCCGCAGCCTTGGGATACGCCAGGAGAACATGGGGAACGCGAATTCTGCATGATGCCGCACCGGTTCGGGTGCAGGCCGGCGGCATTGTCGCCTGCCGGTGATGGGGGCCGTTGTCGCATGCGCCGCCTCACATGCGACAACGGGGCCGAACATCCGGGGCGCCTTGCTGTCTGCCGTGCCCCTTCAGTGATTGCTACTATATGAGTGTCGGCGAATTTAGCCAATTGGAAGAAATAACCAGTCATTCACCATAGGTTGCGCAAGTTTCACGCAACCTTGCGATACGCGCAGTTTTTGGGCGGATGCGCGGCAGGGCCTTGCCTTGTCTCCTGGGCGGAAGCGCGCAGGACGGATATTACTGGGAGGCACGACTGCGATACTTCAGCAGGCGCATCATGCGCTCCTCGAAGTTGCGTGCTTCCACCATGTCGAAGCGCAGCTGGTCGCGGTCGTGCTCGTCGATGATGCGCCGGCTGACCATCCCGACTTCCCTTTCGAGAATGGCGCAGTTGCGCGCCGGCGGCAGGGCCAGCAACGCCTTTTCCAGATCGCGTGCATGCTGGCGGGCGATCTCCGCGTGGCGTTCCTCGTGCCGCTTGATGTCGGCCGCCAGCGTGTCCCAGATCAGGGCAAGGCCGTTTTCGGCCCGGCGGCGGTTCTTCCAGCGGGGCAGGATGATTTTCGTCTTCAGCGTGACGTTGACATCGCCGACGGCGCAGCTGCCCTCGCTTTCGTGATAGGTGATGTCGCCGCCGAACTTGATCTCGGTCGCGCCCGGATGGCGAAAGCCGGCACTGCCGGTCTGCGGGCCGCGGCGGGCCAGTTCGGAATCCAGATCCTCGGCAGTACGTCCCGAAATGCTGAAATAGGAATAGGTCTTGGTGATGGCCGGATCGGCATGCGACGGGCCGGATGACATCAGCAGGAACAGCAACGCCGGGAGAACAAGACTGCGAGCGAGCGCTGCGGACATTCTGGTGCCTGTGTGATTGAGTTTGGCCGAAGCTTGGGGCATAGCGCTTACCACCGCAACAGACGTTTGCAAATTTCCTGGTGAGAGATGAGGATCGCAGCCGACGTGACATTTCCCGGCAACAGCATCTGGCAGGTCGGCGGCGGGCGCAGTCTTTCGCTGGGCGCGGCCGGCCACCTGATGGCGATCATCAACGTGACGCCGGATTCCTTTTCCGATGGCGGTATGCATCTATCCGTCGAGGCGGCGGTCAAGCACGCCATGGCCTGTGTCGAGGAGGGCGCGACCATTCTCGATATCGGTGGCGAATCGACGCGACCGGGTGCCGAGCCGGTTTCTCCCGCCGAGGAGCAGGCCCGCATCCTGCCGGTCATCGCGGCACTTGCCGGCCGTACCGAGGCGCTGATTTCGGTGGATACCTATCGTGCCGATACGGCGCGCCTTGCCATTGCGGCCGGCGCGCATGTGGTCAACGATGTCTTCGGCCTGCGCCACGATCCGGACATGGCTCAGGTGGTGGCGGAGACCGGGGCAGGGCTGGTGATGATGCATACGGGCCGCGGCCGCGAGGCGGACAAGGTGGCCGACGTGGTGGCCGATCAGCGGATCTTCTTCGAGCGGCAGCTGGCACTGGCCGACGAGGCCGGCGTCCGCCGCGAGGCGATCGTGCTCGATCCGGGCTTCGGCTTTGCCAAGAACCGCGACGAGGATTTTCAGCTGATGGCGCGCTTCCACGAGCTGCAGGACATCGGCCTTCCCTGGCTGGTCGGCACTTCGCGCAAGCGGTTCATCGGGGCGGTGACCGGGCGGGACCAGGCGGGCGACCGCGATGTGGGAACGGCGGCCACCACTGCACTGTTGCGGCTCTGCGGTGCATCGATCTTCCGCGTCCACAATGTGGCAACGAATCGCGATGCGCTGCTGATGGCCGATGCGGTGCTTGCCGCGCGCACGGACGGCGCCCGGCACGAGGCCGCGCACAAGGAGAGACAGGCGTGAGTGTCTACACGATTACCCTGAAGAACTGCGCCTTCTATGCGCGCCACGGCGTGCTGAAGGAGGAATCGGTTCTCGGGCAGCGATTCTTCATCGATGCGGAACTCGACGTGCCGGCAGGTGCCGCGCTGACCGAGGACGATCTGAACAGCACCATGCATTATGGCCATGCCTTTGCGGTGATCGAGGAGGTGGTGACCTCCACGCGCCGTGCGCTGATCGAGGCGCTGGCCCATGACGTGGCGCTTGCGCTCTGTGCCCGTTTCCCGCAGATCGTCCGCGCGGCGATCACCGTGCGCAAGCCGAGTGTGCCGATCCCCGGAATCCTGGATCATGTCGAGGTGCGTGTTGAATACCGTCCCTGAAACAGGCGCGGCCCTTGCGGACTGGCAGCGGGCAACGCTCGGGCTTGGTGGCAATATCGGCGATCCGCGCACGGCCATGGCTGCGGCACTGCAGGCGCTGGATGGCCGCGACGACTGTCGCGTGCGCGCGGTGTCGCGGCTTTACCGCACGCCGCCCTGGGGCAAGATCGATCAGGCGGATTTCTTCAACAGCTGCGCGCTGATCGAGACGCGGCTGTCGCCCAAGGATCTGCTGGATCTGTGCCTCTCGATCGAGCGCGGCATGAAACGGGTGCGGCTGGAACGCTGGGGACCGCGCACGATCGATATCGACCTGCTGACCTATGGCGACTGTCAGGTGCATGAGGAAGGGCTGGACGTGCCGCATCCGCGCATGGTGGAGCGCGGCTTCGTGCTGATGCCGCTTGCCGACATCGCGCCGGAGCTGATGGTGCTTGGCAAGACGGTTTCGGCCTGGCTGGACCAGGCCGACACGGTAGGCATCGTGGTGGCGGACGAAGCCACCGACTGGTGGCGTGGCTGACGGATCAGGGCTTGATCGAGCCCACGGCGATCGGGTCCGTCTCGCGGGTCAGCGACAGGCCGATCACCGGCACCATCTGGTCTTCGACCTTCACGGAAATCGTGACGTTCATCGCATTGCGGTCCTGCATGCGCGCCACCATGGCGCCATCCAGCTTGGCCCGGTTGAGGCCGACGACCATGCGGTCGCCATCCACCATGCCGGAGACGATGTCGAGGCCCTTGCCCTCCGCGCCATCGAGGAACTTGCCCTTGTAGCTGACGCCTGCCTGGGTGATGACGGCCGACATCGGCTGCTTGAACACGCCGACGCGGCAGGTTCCGTCGAGCTTGATGCCGGCATCGCCGTCGGCGCTCGCCTCGCCGGTCAGGTCGCAGGTGAACTTCGTGCCCTTGTACTTGCCGGCGACGATTTCGCCGGGACCTTTCCAGGTGCCGGCGGCGGATGCGAAGAAGGCCTGGTCGGCCTCGGCGGCAACGGCCGGCTGAAGGGTGACGGCGAGTGCCATCGATACGGCGGCAAAGAGCCCGCCATTTCGGGAAAAGATGCGCGAAACCATGAAACTTTCCTTGGGCGAGCGACGTCCTGATCGATCGTCACACTAGCCGAGGGATGGTTAATGGAGGGTTTAGATTGGCCTTTTGCGGCCCGTTCTCACTCCGTCCGTTCGCCGTTTCTGGCGCCGGACAGGGTTGTCAGGTCGCCGAGGAAATCGCCGATGCCCGGCCGTTTCAGCGCGGTGAAGGGAAGCGGGCGGCACAGATCCATGGCGGCGATACCGATTCGCGCCGTCAGCAGGCCGTTGATCACGCCTTCGCCCAGCCGGGCCGACAGCTTTGCCGCCAGCCCGTGTCCCAGCACCTGCTGGGCAAGCCCATCGCCGACAGCAATCGAACCGGTGACGGCGAGATGGGCGATCACGTCGCGCAGCAGGCGCAGAAGACCAAGCGTGCCGGGCCGGCCGCCGTAAAGCTCCGCCATGGCCCGCACGAGTCGCGTCACCTCGAACAGCACATAGGCGAGATCGACGACGGCCCGCGGGCTGACCGCCGTGACGACCGAGGTGCGGCGGGAACTGGCCAGGATGAGGGCGCGCGCCTGCCGGTCGAGCGGCGCCAGCAGTTCCCGTTCCGCCAGTTCTATCAGATGTGGCCCGTCGATGATGTCGTCCCGGGTGGCGTTGAGCGTGGCGCGGCCGCGTGCCGTTTCGGCGCGGTGGGCAAGCAGCGTGTCGAGCCGTGCGACCAGCGCGCGGGCCGGCTTCTGGCTTGCGTTTCGGCGTGCACTCTGCGCCTCCGCCTTGATGGCCTGCACGGCATCAAGGCGCAGCAGACCCGCCACCTCGCGCCCGACGACGACGGCAAGCGCCAGCACGCCGAGCGCCAGAACGCCGACCGCCGTATAGCCCAGCCAGTCGGCGCGGGAGAACAGGTCGCGCACCACCTGGTCTGCCCACAGCCAGAAGGCGAGCGACAGGAAGGTGCCGAGTGCGCCAAGGGCAAGTTTGCCCCAGGAGAAGCCATGTTTGCGGGGTGTCGCCACCGCGGCTTCGGCAGCGGCGAGTTCCGGCGGCGTCACGAAGGGATCCTCGGCATCGGGGGTCACGGTGAAGCCGTCGTCGAAACTGCGCGGCAGGCGCAGCGGCGCGGTCGGCTTGCGCTCGTTCTCGGGCAGATCGAAGGCGCCGGGGCGGCGGCGCGGGGTCTCGTCACTCATCTTCGGCTCCTTGCCGTTCGGCCCCTTGGGGGGCGGCCTTCGGCTGGCGGTGTGCTGTCGGTTCTCTTCGGCGCCGGCATGTCAGGCCAGCCTGTCGCCGATCAGGAACTGCAGGGCGCGGTCGAGACGGATATGCGGCACCGAAAGCCGGATGCCGCCGGCATTTTCCTCCACCGCCGGCGGGCGGAAGCGGACGATGTTCAAATGCGGCAGCGGCCCGGCTTCAGAAAGCGATTCAACCGCCTGAAAAAGTGAATCCGGTTTTTCCGGCAAGTCCCCGGGAAAGATCGCGGTTTTGCGATTGCCGTCGAAGATTTCGCCATTGATCGTTTCGCCGGCCATCGGCGTGCCGGTGATGACCGGCAGCAATTCGCCATTCTGCCGGACCGTCGCCTCGCGCGTGGCCCGGACCGAGGCGATTGCCATCACCTCGATGCCCGCACCCGCCATGCCGATGCGTTCGATGGCGCGATCGACCAGCCTGCGGGTCAGTGCCTCCAGCCGGTCATGGCTTTCGTGGTGCAGATGATCCGCCTTGGTCGCGGCGACCAGCACGCGGTCGATGCGGCGGCCGAGCAGGGAAGACAGCAGCGAATTGGTGCCGGGGCGGAAGCAGGCGAGCACATCCGACAGTGCCCGTTCCAGATCCTGCACGGCCTCGGGCCCCCGGTTCAGAGCCTGCAGCGCATCGATCAGCACGATCTGCCGGTCGAGCCGGGCAAAATGTTCGCGGAAGAAGGGTTTTACCACCACTGTCTTGTAGGCCTCGAAACGGCGTTCCATCATGGCAGCCAGGCTGCCTTTCTCGAAGCGGCCCTCCGGCAGGGCGGGCAGCGGCGCGAAGGTCAGCGCCGGCGAGCCGTCGAGATCGCCGGGCATCAGGAAACGGCCGGGTGGCAGCGTCGAGAGCGAGCGCTCGTCCGCCTTGCAGGCCTTCAGATAGGCGGCAAAGCTTTCCGCCAGCCGGCGCGCCGTCATCTCGTCGGCCGGCGCCGTGGCGGACAGGGTGCCGGCAAGGCCGAGCCAGTCGCGCGCGAGGTCGCGGCGGATGCCCGTGCCGGCCAGTTCCACCGTGGCACGGCTGAAGCCGCGATAGTCCTGGGCCAGCAACGGCAGGTCCAGCAGCCATTCGCCCGGATAATCGACGATATCGATGGAGAGCCGGCCGGGCGAGAAGAAACGGCCCCAGCCGCTGGCGCTCTGGTAGTCGAGCGTCAGGCGCAGTTCGGAAATCGCCCGGGTGGAGGCCGGCCAGACCCGTTCGCGCACCAGCGCCTGGATGTGATCCTCGTACTGGAAGCGGGCGATGGCATCGTCCGGCTGCGGCTCCAGCCGGGCGGCGGAGACGCGGCCCGACCGCACCGCCTCCAGCAGGGGCAGGCGGCCGCCATGCAGCAGATTGTGCACGAGCGAGGAGATGAACACCGTCTTGCCGGCCCGCGACAGGCCGGTGACGCCGAGCCGGAGGGTGGGATGGACGAGGCCGGAGGCGCGGTCGGCCAGCGTATCGAGCGCAATCAGCGTATCGTCTTTGAGCGAGGTAAGGGATGGCGGCAAGTGTGGAACCCGATGATGTTGCTCTTCCCTATATAGAGATCATCGGGACGGGAAAAAGGTGAGCGTCATGGCTTTGCCGGTAACCGCTCCAGGATCTCGCGCTGCAGCGCCCTCACGGCGGGTGTCGCTTCGGCATCGGCATGCAGGGCAAGAGTGATGGCACCTAGCTTCGGCAGACCTGCTCCTTGCGTGGAAAGTCCTGCGGGGACGTTCTCCTTGATGCGCGCCGTCAGCCCAAGGCCAGCGCGGACAGCCGCGTGCAGCCCGGTCAGACTGCGGCTGGTGAAGGCCGGCCACCACGCGATTCCGGCTCTGTCCAGGGATGCCGTGGCACGCTCGCGAAAGGCACAGGGCGGATCGAACAGCACCAGCGGCACGGGCGTTTCGTGATCATGACGCCATTCCGGATGACCAATCCAGACCATGTCCATTTCGGCAACCACGCGGCCCTGCATGCCGCCCGCGCTTGCCCATGTCAGGGCAAGGTCCAGCCGACCACTCTCGAAATCGGACTGCAGGCTCCTGCTGCTGTCGACCCGTGCCTCCAGGCGGACACGCGGATGGATCTCGGCAAAGCGCGCGAGAAGCGGCGCTAGCCATGTTTCCGCAAGATCCTCGGGAATGCCGAGCCGCACATGTCCGTCCAGTGTCGCCGACTGAGAAAGAGCCGCAAAGGTCTCGTCGTTCAACTGCAGCAACCGTCGCGCATAGCCGAGCAGCAGCTCTCCCGCCTCGGTCGGCACGAGGCCGCGTCCCTGGCGGCGCAGGAGGGGCTGTCCCACCTGCTCCTCCAGCTTGCGCATCTGCAGGCTGATGGCCGACGCCGAGCGTCCGAGCCGGTCGCCGGCGCGGATGAAACTGTTGAGCTCTACGCCAGTGACGAAGGTCCGTAGCACATCCAGTTCGAATGTCTGACGTCGCCAATTGTTCTGTTTTTCCAAATGGACACTTCCAAAGTTTGAAATTTTCAAAATGACTGTGCCTGCGTAGGATGGCGCCGTCAATCACGGAAGAGGAAACGGGCCATGCCCTTCGTTCATGCAAGACTGGCCGGGATCAACGCCCGGGCTGAGGAGATCCGCGCGTTGCAGCAGGCGATCACACGTCTGATGGAAAAGGTGCTGAACAAACGCGCCGACCTGACCGCAGTCCTCGTGGAGGTCAGCGAGACCGCCTTCTGGTCGATTGGGGGCGATACGGTGCCGGTGGCCGCGCATCTCGATGTCTTCGTCACACGCGGTACCAACAGCGAGGCGGAAAAGGCTGCCTTCATTGCCGAAGCCCATGCGCTCATCGCGCATTTCTGTGATGGCAGACTGTCGGAGGCGACCTATGTAGTGATCCAGGACATCGATGCGGAGGCCTGGGGCTATGGCGGTCGTACGCAGGCCGCGCGGCGCGTGGCATAACAGCCATCGAAACTGGATGCAGCCTCAAGGCGGATGGTAGCTGACGATGCAACAGCCTGCGAGGAACCTCGAAAGGTCGGATGCGGCAGTTCAGGTTCGGTCCGCCCTACGCCGTGATGAAATCCTTCACCTGCCAGGTGCCGGCGGCCGCCATCAGCGGGCCCCCATGGTCGAGCACGGTCAGGCCGGCCGTCGGGTAACCGCTCGGAATGAGGGCGGCCATGCGGTCCTGCCCGATCATCGCTTCCAGCAGTTCCTCCATGGTGGGGTTGTGACCGATCAGCATGACGGCGCGGGCGGCATCCTGCGCATCGAGAACCGCGAGATAGGTTTCGAGCGTACCGTTGTAGAGCTCGTCGATGAAGCTCAGTTCGATCTCCTCGCCGAAGGCGCGGTGAATGGCATCGGCTGTCTGCCGGCAGCGCAGCGCGGTGGAACACAGGACGAGTTCGGGCTGATAGCGGCGGTCAGCGGCAAGCGTGGCGACGACTTCCGCCTCCGCGTAACCGTGATCATCGAGGGCGCGGTCGAAATCGCGGCCGCCGGGC
The DNA here is from genome assembly GCF_018760785.1 of Rhizobium sp. CSW-27. Lineage (GTDB taxonomy): Bacteria > Pseudomonadota > Alphaproteobacteria > Rhizobiales > Rhizobiaceae > Neorhizobium. The sequence goes on along the minus strand of NZ_JAHHZO010000013.1, from coordinate 60,324 downwards.
TGCGGCCATCCGGAACGGGCATGGCGGAGGAGATAGATGCGGGAAGGCGGTGGTTCGATGCTGATCATGGAGGGGTCCGCGCGGCTGATCGACGCCTTCGAGTAGCCTGCCGGCGGTCCTTCCGTCAACTGTCCCGGAGAGGCACGCCCCGGGCTTGCGGCGCCATCACGTCTGCGGCACGGTTTGCCCGCCTGTTCGCAAAAACGCATAAGGAATAGCCAGTTAGCTGATTTTTGTGTCAGTTTTAAAAATGCCCTAATGCCGCCCTAAAGGCTTGAATCAGCATGTCGGAATGGAGTATAGGACGCCGCGTGAGAGCTGTTCTTCAGGAGAATCGCGTTGAGTGAGAAGATCGACCTTAGCAGCTACGTCCTCTCGGAAGATGAAGAGTTCATGAATGCCAACCAGAGGGCATACTTCCGAGCCAAGCTCATAGCCTGGAAAAATGATATCCTGAGAGAAGCGCGCGAAACGCTCGACCACCTCGCTGAAGAAAGCGCCAACCATCCCGATCTCGCCGACCGGGCCTCCTCCGAAACCGACAGGGCCATCGAACTTCGTGCCCGTGACCGTCAGAGAAAACTGATCTCCAAGATCGACGCTGCCCTGCAGCGGATCGAGGACGGCACCTATGGTTATTGCGAGGAAACCGGCGAGCCGATCGGGCTGAAGCGCCTGGATGCACGGCCGATCGCGACGCTTTCCATCGAGGCGCAGGAGCGCCACGAGCGCCGGGAAAAGGTCTATCGCGACGAATAATCGCGCTCTGTCCGCAATCCGGTCTCAGAAAATTCCAGGCACGCTCGCTCGCGTGCCTTTTTTATTGCGCATTTTTTGAGCAGTGCCCCGCCGACCGAGCCCCGCCCGGCCGGTCCGGGCCGATGGCGCTCAGCGGTCATCGCGCGTCACGGACATTTCGCCGAAGATGCGTGCCACTTCCGCCTGCAGCGAGGGTTCCGGTGCAGCGCCGGTGATGCGCGGGGCGGCCGGATCGCGGCGTGGCGTCGAGGGCGTGGCCGTCACTGCCGGTCTGTCGCGTCGGTCGGCGGCGAGGTTGCTCGCCATTTCCTCCTCGAGAATACGGTCGAAATCGCTGCCCAGCGTGCGCGCCGGCACCGGCGTGGCGGAGATCGGAGCCAGTGCAGGGGCCGTGGCAGTGGCAGGCGAGGCGGGCTGGCTGTCGCGACGGCTCTCCCGGTCGGCTTCCGGCTGGGGTGACTGGCCGGACTGGAACACGCGGCGGCGGGCGGCTTCCAGCACATCGCTGGCCGCTCCAAGATCCGTCGGCGCCTGGGACACCGTCACGGCGGGCTGCGCCGGGTCGGCCGGCGGCGGTGCGGGTGTCTGTTCGGTTGCGGTACGCGCTTCCCGGAAGGTATCCCTGGAGGCTTCCCGCCCTGCATCCGGGCGGGCCGGTTGAGCCTCGGCCGGCTCTATGCGGCGCACGCGCGGGGCTTCCGCCTCGCCAGCCGCCTGCACGGGAGCTGTGGGGGCCGTCTGAGCGGCGACAGCGGGGGCGGCCGGTTCTGCACGCGGGCGCGGTCGCGCCGGGGCGGCATCCAGGCGCTGCATCGCCACAGCGGCGCCGGTCGGCGCGACAACCGGTTCGTCCGGGGCTTCCAATCGGCGCGGCGGCGCGTTCAGCGCGGCGGGCTCGGCCTGCGGTGCGAGGCGCGCGTCCTCGCGGCGGGAGGGCAGGCCCGGCGGCATGGCCGACAGGGTGCCGTTCTCGGAGGTGCGGATGCCGCTTTCGATGACGATGTCGGTCGGGCCGCCGATCATGACGAGATGTTCCACGTCGTCGCGTCGCACCAGCACGATACGCCGGCGTGCATCGACGGCGGCGGCATCCAGAACCTGCAGGCGCGGCTGGCGATTCTTGCCGCCACGCAGAAAGGGCGAGGGGCCGCTGCGACGCCTGACCAGCCACAGAACGAGGACGAGCGCCAGGAGCGCCAGCGCCACGCCGGCCACGGCAATGACAAGGCGGCTGCCATAGGCTCCCATCAGATCATCGACCATGCATGCATCTCCCTGTCTGATTGGCGGCAGCACATCATGTCGCTGCCGGACGCCGGTTCCCTGCCCGCCGCCGTCCGGCTCCAGGGTGCGGCATGGGCCGCCCGGTTCGGACGAAGGTTAGGCAAGTCGCAAGTCCGCCGCAAGCCAGAGGCCGCATAGAAGCGGGTGCCGACCCGGCAGGACGGCCGTGCCGTGCTGCCCAGATATGGATGCAAACATGCCCTCGGCAATAGGATTGTGAATGTCTTCAACGGGTTTCTGATCCTCGGCGCTTTTTGGCAGGTCCGCAAATTGCTATGGAAGAGCAATGGACCGATTCCGTGGCCGAGATGTTCAGTAACCGGTCGAAATGCGAGGTGTGATGACGAAATCGCAACCGATCGGCGGCTATGACGCGCCCCTGGTTGACCGGGGAACGCGCGGCGGCACCGTGCTGCGCCTGCTTTTGCTGGCGCTGGTGCTGGTTGGCGTGTCGATCGCCTTCGTGCTGTTCAAGGACGTGATGGACAACGAGATCGTGCTGGGCGTTCTCGGCGTTCTTGCCATGGTCGGCATCTTCTTCATCGTTTCCTCGATGATCGGTTTCGTCGAGGTGATGCCGCAATCGCGCTCCGACGATTTCGCCGCCAGCTATCTCGCCGGCCATCCGGACGGCATTCTGGTGACTGACCGGCGCGGCCGCATTCTCTATGCCAATGCCGCCTATGGTCGACTGACCGGTGCCACCAAGGCCAGCAATGCGCAATCGCTGGAGGCGCTGCTTTCCAAGAACAGCGAGGCGACGGAAGCGCTCTACCGGCTGACGACCGCCCTGCGCGACGGGCGCGGCGGCCACGAGGAATTCCGCCTGCTGAAGCCGCTCGGCCGCGGTTCCGCCAATGGCGCCGGCGCCCACTGGTATCGGCTGAAGGCGCGCATTCTGGTCTCGCCGCTTCTGCCGGCGCCGCTCGATGTGTGGCAGATCGCCGACATCACCTCCGAGCGGGAGGAGCAGGAGCGCTTTTTCCGCGAACTGCAGAACGCCATCGACTATCTGGACCACGCACCCGTCGGCTTCTTCTCCGCCGGCAAGAAGGGCGAGGTGTTCTATCTGAACGCGACGCTTGCCGAATGGCTGGGGCTTGACCTCACCAAGTTCGTGCCGGGCTCGATGACCATGTCCGACATGGTGGCAGGCGAGGGCATGGCGCTGATCCAGTCCGTGCAGGCCGGCCCGGGCCAGAAGCGCACGGAGACGCTGGATCTCGACCTGCGCCGCAGCAACGGCCAGAGCCTGCCGGTGCGGCTGGTGCATTCCGTCTCCTCGATGCGCGACGGGGCGCCGGGCGAAAGCCGCACCGTGGTGCTGGCGCGCTCACGCGCCGAAGGCGGGGACCAGTCGGCATCCGCCATGCGCTTCACCCGCTTCTTCAACAACACGCCGATGGCGATTGCCTCGATTGGTGGCGATGGCAAGATCCTGCGCATCAACGCGCCGTTCCTGCGGCTGTTTTCCGGCGTCGTGTCGCGTGACGACGTCGATTCCGGCGTTTCGCTCGATGTGATCGTGCACGAGAGCGCGCGTGCAGATCTGGAACGGGCGCTGATGGCCGCCAAGGACCGCCAGGGTGATATCGCGCCCATCGATTGCCGGCATCCCGGCGATGACAGCCGGCATGTGCGCTTCTACGTCAATGCCGTGATCGACGAGAGCGACGAGGCGCCGGAAGAGGTGGCGATCGTCTATGCGGTCGAGACCACCGAGCAGAAGGCGCTGGAAACCCAGATGGCCCAGACGCAGAAGATGAACGCGGTGGGCACGCTGGCGGGCGGCATCGCGCATGATTTCAATAATGTGCTGACCGCCATCCTGCTGTCCTCCGATCATCTGCTGCTGCAGGCGCGTCCCTCCGATGCGAGCTTTGCCGACCTGATGGAGATCAAGCGCAATGCCAACCGCGCTGCGGTTCTGGTGCGTCAGCTGCTTGCCTTCTCGCGCAAGCAGACCATGCGCCCGGTGGTGCTGAACCTGACCGACGTGGTGGGCGATCTGCGCATGCTGGTCGACCGGCTGATTTCCGGCACCAATGTGAAGCTGGAGGTGGACTATGGCCGCGACCTGTGGCCGGTGCGCACCGACCTTTCGCAGTTCGAGCAGGTGCTGATCAACCTGTGCGTCAATGCGCGCGATGCCATGCCGGGCGGTGGCGAGATCCGCATCCGCACCCGCAACGTGACGGCCGACGAGGCCGTGACCTTCCCGAGCGCCCGGCTGCCGGCGGAGGATTTCGTGATGGTCGAGGTGGCCGATACCGGCACCGGCATTGCCCCCGACATCATGGACAAGATCTTCGAGCCCTTCTTCACCACCAAGGAGGTGGGCAAGGGCACCGGTCTCGGGCTGTCGATGGTCTATGGCATCGTGAAACAGTCCGGCGGCTACATCTATCCCGAATCGGAGGTCGGCAGGGGTACAACGTTCCGCGTCTTCCTGCCGCGCCATGTGCCGGACGTGAAGCCGGTGGCCGAACAGGCGCCGGCAGACCAGCAGGCGGCAAGCCACAGCCTGCCGCAGGCGGCGGCGGCCGATACGGCCGCGCCGCAGCAGGACATCGACCTGACCGGCAATTCCGCCGTGGTGCTGCTGGTCGAGGACGAGGAGGCGGTGCGCCGCGGCGGCAAGCGCATGCTGGAAACGCGCGGCTATACCGTGCACGAAGCGGGCTCCGGCACCGAGGCGCTCGACATCATGCAGGAACTGGACGGCAAGGTGGACATCGTCGTTTCCGACGTGGTGATGCCGGAAATGGACGGACCTTCGCTGCTGCGCGAACTGCGCAAGACCTATCCGGACCTGAAGTTCATTTTCGTCTCCGGCTATGCCGAGGATGCCTTCGCCCGCAACCTGCCGGCCGATGCGAAGTTCGGTTTCCTGCCGAAGCCCTTCTCGCTGAAGCAGCTGGCAGTTGCGGTGCGCGAAATGCTCGACCGCAAGGACTGATGGCAAGGCGGGGCGCCGGCAGGGGACCGCAGGGCGCATCCGCAGCGGCGGCCGGTGGCGGAACGTCCAGAGAACGCAGGTCGATTTAATTTTGCGATTCAGGGGTTTGGTTGCCCCTTGCAAAAAGAGAACAAAAAGAGTACATCTTGCCCATCGGATGCTTGTTGCCCGCGCGGCTGCAATAACCTAAAGGTGGATAGGATGGCACAGAATTCATTGCGGCTCGTAGAGGAAAAGACAGTGGACAAAAGCAAGGCGCTGGAGGCGGCACTCTCCCAGATCGAACGCTCCTTCGGCAAGGGTTCGATCATGAAGCTCGGGGCGAACGAGAGCGTGGTCGAGATCGAGACCGTGTCGACCGGATCGCTCAGCCTGGACATCGCACTCGGCATCGGCGGCCTGCCCAAGGGGCGCATCGTCGAGATCTACGGACCGGAAAGCTCGGGCAAGACGACGCTGGCGCTGCAGACCATTGCGGAAGCCCAGAAGAAGGGCGGCATCTGCGCCTTCGTGGATGCCGAGCATGCGCTGGATCCGGTCTATGCCCGCAAGCTGGGGGTCGATCTGCAGAACCTTCTGATCTCGCAGCCGGACACTGGCGAGCAGGCGCTGGAAATCACCGATACGCTGGTGCGCTCCGGTGCTGTCGACGTGCTGGTCGTCGATTCGGTCGCGGCACTGACGCCGCGCGCCGAAATCGAAGGCGAGATGGGCGACAACCTGCCGGGCCTGCAGGCACGCCTGATGAGCCAGGCGCTGCGCAAGCTGACGGCTTCCATCTCCCGCTCGAACTGCATGGTGATCTTCATCAACCAGATCCGCATGAAGATCGGCGTGATGTTCGGCTCGCCGGAAACCACCACGGGCGGCAACGCGCTGAAGTTCTACGCCTCCGTGCGCCTCGATATCCGCCGCATCGGCGCCGTCAAGGAGCGCGAGGAGGTTGTCGGCAACCAGACCCGCGTCAAGGTGGTCAAGAACAAGATGGCGCCGCCCTTCAAGCAGGTCGAATTCGACATCATGTATGGCGAGGGCGTGTCCAAGACCGGCGAGCTGGTCGATCTCGGCGTCAAGGCCGGCATTGTCGAAAAGTCGGGCGCCTGGTTCTCCTACAACAGTCAGCGGCTGGGGCAGGGACGTGAAAACGCGAAGATCTTCCTGCGCGACAATCCGGAAGTGGCGCGCGAGATCGAGATGGCGCTGCGCCAGAATGCCGGCCTGATCGCCGACCGCTTCCTGCAGAATGGCGGGCCGGAGGCCAATGACGGCGAGGCTGATCCGGACGCGTGATCGGCGTCCTTTTCTTCCGGACATTTTTTGAGCCGGCCGCGCGACCAGAGATGTTGTGCGGCCGGTTTTTCGTCCTGCTGGACAGGGTCCGGCTGGAACGTTAAAAGCCAGTGGTTTTTGGATGTAGGGACCGCCAGGGGCGGGGGTATAAGGGCTGTTGCATGAGTGGCGTGAATGAGATCCGGTCGACCTTCCTCGACTATTTCCGCAAGAACGGTCACGAGATCGTTTCTTCCAGTCCGCTCGTGCCGCGCAACGACCCGACGCTGATGTTCACCAATGCCGGCATGGTGCAGTTCAAGAACGTCTTCACCGGTCTTGAAACCCGGCCCTATTCCACGGCGACCACCTCGCAGAAGGTCGTGCGCGCCGGCGGCAAGCACAACGACCTGGACAATGTCGGCTATACCGCGCGACACCTGACCTTCTTCGAAATGCTCGGCAACTTCTCCTTCGGCGACTATTTCAAGGACCGCGCCATCGAGCTTGCCTGGAACCTCGTCACCAAGGGCTTCGACCTGCCGAAGGAACGCCTGCTCGTCACGGTCTATGCCGAGGATGACGAAGCGGCGAGCCTCTGGAAGAAGATCGCCGGGCTTTCGGACGACAAGATCATCCGTATCCCGACCTCGGACAATTTCTGGCAGATGGGCGATACCGGCCCCTGCGGTCCCTGCTCGGAAATCTTCATCGACCAGGGCGAGCATGTCTGGGGTGGCCCGCCCGGCTCTCCCGAAGAGGATGGCGACCGCTTCCTCGAATTCTGGAACCTCGTCTTCATGCAGTTCGACCAGTCGGCGCCGGGCGAGCGTACGCCGCTGCCGCGTCCCTCGATCGACACAGGCATGGGCCTGGAGCGTATGGCCTGCATCCTGCAGGGCGTTTCGAGCGTCTTCGACACCGATCTGTTCAAGGCGCTGATTGCCGCAACCGAGGATGTCGTCGGCGTCAAGGCCGAAGGCGATCAGGCCGCAAGCTTCCGCGTGATTGCCGACCATCTGCGCTCATCCGCCTTCCTGATTGCCGATGGCGTTCTGCCGTCGAACGAAGGCCGCGGTTATGTTCTGCGCCGCATCATGCGCCGCGCCATGCGCCACATGCAGTTGCTCGGCGCCCGCGAACCTTTGATGTACCGTCTGCTGCCGGCGCTTGTCGGCGAAATGGGTCGCGCCTATCCGGAGCTTGGGCGCGCGGAATCGCTGATTTCCGAAACGCTGAAGCTCGAGGAAGGCAAGTTCCGAACGACGCTGGCGCGTGGCCTCTCGCTTCTCTCGGATGCCACGGAAACGCTCGGCAAGGGTGATTCGCTTGACGGCGAAACCGCCTTCAAGCTCTACGACACCTATGGCTTCCCGCTCGATCTCACGCAGGATGCGCTGCGCGCCCGCGGCATCGGCGTGGACCTGACCGGCTTCAACGATGCCATGCAGCGCCAGAAGGCCGAAGCCCGCGCCAGCTGGGCGGGGTCCGGCGAGAAGGCGACCGAAGGCGTCTGGTTTGAACTCAAGGAGAAGTTCGGCGCGACCGAATTCCTCGGCTACGATACCGAATCGGCCGAGGGTGTGGTGCAGGCAATCGTGCGCGATGGCGTCGTGGTGAACGAGGCCAAGGCTGGCGAGACGGTGCAGATCGTCGTCAACCAGACACCGTTCTACGGTGAATCGGGCGGCCAGATGGGCGATACCGGCGTGATCTCCACAGACGGCGCGAAGCTTTCGGTGACCGATACGCAGAAGAAGGGCGAGGGCCTGTTCGTGCATGCGGCGGTGGTTGCAGAAGGCGTGCTGAAGACCGGTGATGCGGTGGTGCTGACGGTCGACCACGCGCGCCGTTCGCGTCTGCGCGCCAATCACTCCGCCACCCACCTGCTGCACGAGGCATTGCGCGAAGTGCTCGGCACGCATGTCGCCCAGAAGGGATCGCTGGTGGCGCCGGAGCGCCTGCGCTTCGACATTTCCCATCCGAAGCCGATGTCGGCCGAGGAGCTTGCCCGCGTCGAAGACATGGCGAATGCCATCATCCTGCAGAATGCGCCGGTGACGACGCGCCTGATGAGCGTCGACGACGCGATTGCCGAGGGCGCCATGGCGCTGTTCGGCGAAAAATACGGTGAAGAAGTGCGTGTCGTTGCGATGGGCACCGGCATCGAAGGCGCCAAGGCGGGCAAGCCCTACTCGATCGAACTGTGCGGTGGCACGCATGTGGCTTCCACCGGCGAAATCGGTCTGGTGCGCGTGCTCGGTGAAAGCGCCGTCGGCTCGGGCGTGCGCCGCATCGAGGCCGTGACGGGCGAGGGCGCCCGTGCCTATCTGGCGGAGCAGGACGAGCGCGTGAAGGCGCTGGCCGCCGTGCTGAAGGTGCAGCCGGGCGAACTGCTGCCGCGCGTCGAGGCACTGATGGACGAGCGCAAGAAGCTTGAAAAGGAACTGGCGGATGCCCGCCGCAAGCTGGCCATGGGCGGTGCCCAGGGCGGTGCGGCTGCCGAGGTGCGCGAAGTGGCCGGCGTCAAGTATCTCGGCAAGGCCGTCAGCGGTGTGGATGCCAAGGACCTCAAGGGCCTGGTGGACGAGGCCAAGACCGGTCTCGGCTCCGGCGTAGTGCTGCTGATCGCCGTCAGCGAGGATGGCAAGGCGAGCGCGGTTGTCGGCGTCACCGCCGATCTGACCGAGCGCCTCAGTGCTGTCGATCTGGTGCGGGTGGCCTCTGTGGCGCTTGGCGGCAAGGGCGGTGGTGGCCGTCCCGACATGGCGCAGGCCGGCGGTCCGGATGGTGCCAGGGCCGATGAGGCGATTGAGGCGGTGGCTGCGGCAATCGCCGGCTGATGTGAACGGCAGAACGGGGACGGGTGTTGGCGCGGCCCTTAGGCCAGGTGCACGTCGGGTCAACCCGGGGGCGTGGCTTGGCCTTTCCCGGGTGGGTGCTGAGCGGAGAAGGAGACTGGCGTGACGCTGGCGGTGGCGATCGACGAGACGGACGACATGCCGGTGGAGGGCGATGGCTTTCTCAGCGGACTGTTTGCCCATGCGCCACAGACGACCGCCTTCAACAAGCTTCGCAAGCGCCTGCTGCGGCAGGTGCGCCAGGCGATCGATGATTTCGGCATGCTGAAGGACCAGCGCCGCTGGCTGATTGGCCTCTCCGGCGGCAAGGACAGCTATTCCCTGCTGGCGCTGTTGATGGATCTCCAGTGGCGCGGGCTGTTACCGGTGGAACTGGTGGCCTGCAATCTCGATCAGGGCCAGCCGAATTTTCCCAAACACATCCTGCCGGAGTATCTTGCCGGTATCGGCGTGAAACACCGCATCGAATATCGCGACACCTATTCGGTGGTGAAGGAAAAGGTGCCGGAAGGCGCCACCTATTGCTCGCTCTGTTCGCGCCTGAGGCGCGGCAATCTCTACCGCGTGGCGCGCGAGGAGGGCTGCGACGCACTGGTGCTGGGGCATCACCGCGATGACATTCTCGAAACCTTCTTCATGAACCTCTTCCACGGCGGGCGGCTGGCCGGCATGCCGGCGAAGCTCTTGAACGACGAGGGAGACCTCTTCGTGCTGCGTCCTCTGGCCTATTGCGCGGAAGAGGATCTGGCGAAATTTGCCGCGGCCATGCAGTTTCCGATCATCCCCTGCGACCTCTGCGGCTCGCAGGATGGGCTGCAGCGCAATGCGATGAAGCAGATGCTCTCGACGATGGAAACGCAGATGCCGGGTCGCAAGGACCGCATGCTGCGGGCGCTGTCGCATGTGAACCCCTCGCATCTGCTCGATCCCAAGCTGTTCGATTTCGCATCCCTTTCCGCTTCCCCGAAAGACTGAGGTATTCCATGAGCATTGATGTGATGGCACTGGCGGACGTTTTGAGACGTGCTGCCAAGGCCGAGATCCTGCCGCGTTTTCGCCGGCTGTCCGACGGCGACGTGCGCGCCAAGAGCGAGGCGACCGATCTGGTGACCGAGGCGGATGTGAATGCCGAGCGGATGATCCGGGCGGAACTGCAGCAACTTGCACCGCAGGCGCTGTTCATCGGCGAGGAATCGGTGGCAGCCGATCCGGCGCTTTTGGCGAAGCTGAAGGATGCGGAACTGGCGATCATCGTGGATCCGGTGGATGGCACCTTCAACTTTGCCTCCGGCATCCCGGCCTTCGGCGTGATGGCTTCGGTGGTTTACCGCAACGAGACGATTGCCGGCCTGATCTATGATCCGATGGGCGACGACTGGGTGATGGCGGAAAAGGGCAGCGGCGCCTATCTGCGCCGGCCGGATGGCGATGCCATGCGTTTGTCGGTTGCCGACGCAAAACCGCTGGAAGCGATGATCGGCATGGCATCCGCCGGTTATTTCTTCGGCGAACAGCGCGAGAAGATTCTCAGCAACCTCGCAAAGGTCAGGATGTTCGCCTGCTATCGCTGTGCGGCGCATGAATATCGCACGCTGGTCGGCGGTCATGTCGATTTTGTCATGTACAACAAGCTGATGCCCTGGGATCATCTGGCCGGCACGCTGATTGCGCAGGAAGCGGGTGGCCACGCGGCACGCTTCGACGGCAGCCCCTATCGCCCGACCGATCTCGACGGCGGCCTGCTGGTGGCGAGCAATCCGGAGAGCTGGCGTATTCTGCGTGATGAGATCATCGGCTGAGGGTCGTTTCTCGGCCAATTGCTGAATGGCAAAAAGCCCTGGCATCGGTCTGATGCCAGGGCTTTCTGATGCTGAGGGCGGATCGATCAGACCCGCGGATTATGCGCCTGGAAAAGCTTGCCCTTTTCGGCGATCAGCACGAACAGCAGGCCGATGAAGGAGACGGAACAGAAACCCGCCACCATGGGCAGTGCCGTGCCGTTGAAGGCCTGGCCGATCACGGCGCCGATCGCCGCACCGCCGACCGTGCTCATGAAACCGAGGACGGACGAGGCCGTGCCGGCCACGTGGCCAAGCGGCTCCATGGCCAGCGAATTGAAGTTCGCACCGATCCAGCCGAACATGAACATGGCAAGCCCGAAGAAGCTGATGAACAGCAGGAAGGGCATCGGTTGCGGCCCGACGAGCTGGACGACCAGCCAGAGCGCGTTGATGACGATGAAGGCGAGCAGCGAGGCATGCGAGAGGCGACGCATGCCGAAGCGACCTACGAGCTTCGCGTTGATGAACGAGGCAAGCGACATGAAGGCGGCGACCGCTGCGAAGGCGACCGGGAACCAGGGGCCGAGGCCATAGATGCCGACATAGATCTGTTGGGCCGAATTGATGAAACCGAACAGGGCGCCGAAGATGAAGGTCGCGGCGATCGTGTAGCACAGCGCGATACGGTTGGTGAGGACGATGCGAAAGCCGCCAGCGATCGAGGAGAATGTCAGCGGCCGCACATCGGCCGGTGACAATGTCTCGGGCAGCCGGATCATCATCCAGGCGAGGATGGCCATGCCCATTACCGCGATGAACAGGAAGATCAGGTGCCAGTCGCCGCCGAGCATGATCAGCTGCCCGGTTCCCGGCGCGATGATCGGCACGATCATGAAGACCATCATGATCAGCGACATGACTTCCGCCATGGCGCGACCACCGAAGACGTCACGCACGATCGACACGGTAATGACGCGGGTGGAGGCGGCACCTGCCCCCTGGATGAAGCGCAGCGCCAGCAGGCCGCCAAAGGAGGGAATGGCAACGATTGCGAGCGCACAGATGATATAAAGCGCCAGGCCGAAGATCATCGGCATGCGGCGGCCGAACCGGTCGGAGATCGGCCCGTAGAGCAGCTGCGCAAAGCCGAAGCCGAACAGATAGGAGGAGACGATGAACTGACGCTCGTTCACGTCCGCCACCTGCAATGCTTCGCCGATCTGCTGCAAGGCGGGCAGCATGATGTCGATGGCCAGCGCATTGAGCGCCATCAGCATGGCCATCATCGCAATGAATTCCGCCTTGCCCATGCCTTTCAGCCGGGCTGGCGCCACGTTGGTTACGGATGTCACGATCAATTATCCTGAAAATGCAAAGGCGCCGCGGGATGGCGGCGCCTCGATCTGAAATCGATGACTGCCGGGTGCGCCGGCAAGAGGCCCCTTAGGCAGCGCCGCGAACGGCGATGCCCTGTTCCTGGAAATGAGACTGCAGTTCGCCGGACTGGAACATTTCACGGACGATGTCACATCCGCCGACGAATTCGCCCTTGATGTAGAGCTGCGGAATGGTCGGCCAGTTCGAATAATCCTTGATGCCCTGGCGGATTTCCTGGTCGGCGAGCACGTTGATGCCCTTGTAGTCGACGCCGAGGTAATCGAGGATCTGCACCACCTGGCCCGAGAACCCGCACTGCGGGAACTGCGGCGTGCCCTTCATGAAGAGAACGACGTCGTTGCCCTTCACTTCGCTGTCAATCAATGCGTGAATTCCGCTCATGGCTCCATTCCTTTCCTGCCCGGGGTCAAGGTCCGGGCGCTGTTGAGCCTTAAATAACACGGGATTTGACAAATTCCAGCCATTGCGGGTGCTGGAAACCATCAAATCGCGTGAACCGTTGCGGCTTGTTGGCGGGGTGTGTCAATCCGGTGCGGATGTCTGCAGCGCCAGCGCATGCAGCACGCCGCCCATATTGCCCTTCAGCGCCTCATAGACCATCTGGTGCTGCTGCACGCGCGTCTTGCCGCGGAAGGCTTCCGCGACCACTTCCGCCGCGTAATGGTCGCCATCGCCGGCGAGGTCGCGGATCTTGACCTTGGCACCTGGGATCCCCGCCTTGATCATGTCTTCGATGTCACCGGGGCGCATGGGCATGGGTCATTCCTTTCAAGTCAGTCGCAACGCGCTTTTCAGCAAGAGTGCCAAAAAGCGCGCCATTGTCAAAGCGCTTCCTTATATGGTCACGCCATAAAGCTGGGGAACCAGCCTTCATGTGCTGCAGCGAGATCGGCAACGGCAATGTCGATGATCGCGTCGATGACGAGGCGTTCGCCGCCGAGCGTGCCGAGCGTGCGGAAGGGCACTCCGGCCGATTCGGCGCTGGCGCGCACGAAGTTGGCGAGATCGGCAGGAACGGCCACCACGTAACGGGCCTGGTCTTCGCCGAACAGCTGGGCATGCGGCAGGCCGCGGCCTTCCGCAAGCGAGAGTGTCGCACCCTCACCGGCGCCCATGCACATTTCGGCCAGCGCAATGGCAAGGCCGCCAGAGGAGATGTCGTGGCAGGCGGTCACCTGGCCATTGCGGATGATCGCGCGGACGAAATCGCCATGGCGGCGTTCGGCGGCAAGATCCACGACCGGCGCCGGGCCTTCCGTGGAGCCCAGAATGTCACGCAGATAGACCGAGGAACCGAGATGGCTGCCGTCGATGCCGATCATGATCAGCACGTCGCCCGCCTTTGCGGAGCCGATACGCGCCATCTTCGACCAGTCGGGCAGCAGGCCGACGCCGGCAATCGTCGGGGTCGGCAGGATCGCCACGCCGTTCGTCTCGTTGTAGAGCGAGACATTGCCCGAGACGATGGGAAAATCCAGCGCACGGCAGGCTTCGCCGATGCCCTGGATGGCGCCGACGAACTGGCCCATGATCTCCGGCTTTTCCGGGTTGCCGAAATTCAGGTTGTCGGTTGCAGCGAGCGGTTCGGCACCGGTCGCGGTGATGTTGCGCCAGCATTCGGCGACCGCCTGCTTGCCACCTTCGACCGGATCAGCCTCGACATAACGCGGCGTGACGTCGGAGGAAAAGGCGAGCGCCTTGGTCGGATGACCCTCGACGCGCACGACACCGGCATCGCCGCCCGGAAGCTGCAGCGAATTGCCCTGGATCAGCGTGTCATACTGCTCATAGACCCAGCGGCGGCTCGACTGGTTGGCTGACCCCACGAGCTTCAGGAGCGCCTCGTTGTAATCGGAAGGAGCAGCGACCTGTTCGGCCGGCAACGGCGGGCGGCCGTTGGAGGCCTGCCAGGGGCGGTCATACTCGGGGGCCTGGTCGCCGAGATCCTTGATCGGCAGGTTCGCGACTTCCTCGCCCTGATGCAGGATGCGGAAGCGCAGGTCGTCCGTTGTCTTGCCGACGATGGCAAAGTCGAGGCCCCACTTGACGAAGATCGCCTTGGCTTCCTCTTCCTTTTCCGGGCGCAGAACCATGAGCATGCGCTCCTGGCTTTCCGAGAGCATCATCTCATAGGCGGTCATGCGCTCTTCGCGCACCGGCACCTTGTCGAGGTCGAGCTCGATGCCGAGGTCGCCCTTGGCGCCCATTTCGACCGCCGAGCAGGTGAGGCCGGCAGCGCCCATGTCCTGGATCGCGATGACCGCGCCGGTTGCCATCAGCTCAAGGCAGGCTTCCAGCAGGCATTTTTCGGTGAAGGGGTCGCCGACCTGAACGGTCGGGCGCTTTTCCTCGATCGATTCGTCGAATTCGGCGGAGGCCATGGTGGCGCCGCCGACGCCGTCACGGCCGGTCTTGGCGCCGAGATAGACGACCGGAAGGCCGACGCCTTCGGCCTTGGAGTAGAAGATGGCGTCCGTCTTGGCGAGACCGGCGGCAAAGGCGTTGACGAGGATGTTGCCGTTGTAGCGGGCATCGAATTCCACTTCGCCGCCGACCGTCGGAACGCCGAAGGAATTGCCGTATCCGCCGACGCCAGCCACGACGCCGGAGACGAGATGCTTCGTCTTCGGATGATCGGGGGCGCCGAAGCGCAGTGCGTTCATGGCAGCCACCGGGCGGGCACCCATGGTGAAGACGTCACGCAGGATGCCGCCGACGCCGGTCGCCGCCCCCTGATAGGGCTCGATATAGGAGGGGTGGTTGTGGCTCTCCATCTTGAAGACGACGCAGTCTCCATCGTCGATGTCCACGACACCGGCATTCTCGCCCGGTCCCTGGATGACGCGCGGCCCCTTGGTCGGCAGGGTGCGCAGCCACTTCTTCGACGACTTGTAGGAGCAGTGCTCGTTCCACATGGCCGAGAAGATGCCGAGTTCCGTGAAGCTCGGCTCGCGGCCGATCAGATCGAGAATCCGCTGATATTCATCGGGCTTCAGCCCGTGGGCGGCAATGAGGTCGGGCGTGATCGCGATCGTGTTGGAAATGGTCATCGTCTTCTCTAGTGGGCGGTCCAGACTGGCGTCTCTTTAGCCTAGATGGCAGAAGGGCGCGACAGGAAATTTCCCGTCGCGCCCAGATGAATTTCGCCTGTGCAGCCGTTCCGGCTCAGAACTTGTAGCCGACCAGCAGGCCGGCCCGCGTCAGGCCGCTATTGTCGTCGCCGCAGAGCCCGGCATGCGAGGAATGTTCGGCCATGCCGATCAGGCGCCAGTTCTTGTCGAGATTGACGCCGGCGGCGAGATATTCGTGGAAGAGGGCATGGCAGCCGAGTGCCGGGCCGCTGGTGCCGTCGGGGTGCAGGTTGCCGTCGTTCAGGCTGCCGCCGAAACCGGCTTCCAGGAAGAAACGCTCGTTGAGATTGGCCGTCCAGGAAAAGCCGGCATAGATCTGGTTTGCCGCGTCCGAGGTGCTGACATCGGCGCCGACATGGATGCGGGGACGGGTGAACTTGCTCCAGCCGGTTGCCTGTTCATGATCCCACGGATCGAAGAAGACCATGCCGGTGACGAAGGCGCCCTTTTCAGGGTTGTCCTTGTCGACGCCCAAAACCGAACCGAAGCGCGCTTCGTCGAAAACGGAATCCTGCGCCAGGCTCGGGCCTGCCATGGCACACAGGGAGCCGGCAGCGGCAAACAGCGACGCCGCCAGCGTATTGAATGCAGTTCGGGACATCGTTCAGGTCAACTCCGATGGACAGGAAGCGCTTCGGGACCGAAGCAGCGAGGCGGAGGTTATGCCGGGCCCTTGCCTCAATGCAAGGCTGCTGCCGGCCTTTGTGGCAAGAAAGAGAACGATGATGATGCTGTTGTTGCAGGATGAGCCCGCTCGGGCGCGGCAGCGTCAAGCCCGGCGCAAGCCTCGCGGCCCGGCAGGCGATGGACTGCGATCTTCCGGTGCCGAATCATCGGCCTTTCAGCAGGCCGCCGGGACCGGATCAGCAGCCGCGGCCGCCCGACGCCCAGCGGGTGACATCCTTGCGGATGCGCTCGGCCTGGCTGCCTTCCATCATCGGCCCGAAGGCATCGAGCCGTGCGGGATTGCCTTCCGCCTGCACGACGAGCAGCGGGCGCGATTCCGGGCTGTGGCGCGGCACGGCGAGGATGCGCGGCCGACCGGAGAAGGAATTGAGTTCCGGCGCCAGCCGGTAGGCTGCAAAGGCGGCGTCGCCGGACTTGAACCAGCAGCTGTTGGCGGCGAGCGCGATGCGCTCCATCGTCGCAAGTGCGGCGCGATCGGGTGCGACCGCAGACGGGCGCTCGCTCTTGCATCCCTGCAGGCTGAGGACGGCGACGGCAAGGCAGGCGAGGGCGATCTTGAAGGTCATGGGGTCCGATCCGGGCGTCGCTCAGGAGGGAAACGGGCTCCGCGTTGCCACGGAGCCTCGTCAGTCGAATGGCTGGCGGAGGATTGCGGCGAGCCTGTGGCTCAGGCCGCGATCACATCAAGGGCGGAGGCGAAAATGCCGCGGCCATCGGTACCGCCGTGCGCCGCCTCGATCAGGTTTTCCGGATGCGGCATCATGCCGAGCACGTTGCCGGCTTCGTTGACCACACCCGCGATGTCGAGCATCGAGCCGTTCGGATTGGTGCCTTGCGCATAACGGAACACCACCTGGCCCTTGTCCTGCATCGCCTTCAGCGTCTCGTCCTCGACGAAATAGTTGCCATCGTGATGGGCAACCGGGCAGCGGATGATCTGACCCTCGGCATAGGCGCGGGTGAAGTCGGTGTCGGCGTTGACGACCTCGAGCTTCACTTCCTTGCAGACGAATTTCAGGGAGGCATTGCGCATCAGAGCGCCCGGCAGCATGCCGGCTTCGACCAGGATCTGAAACCCGTTGCAGACGCCGAGGACCTTCACGCCCTTCTCGGCCTTCTCGCGCACGGCCTGCATCACCGGCATGCGCGCGGCAATGGCGCCGCAGCGCAGATAGTCACCATAGGAGAAACCGCCGGGGATGACGATCAGGTCGACATCCGGGATCTCCGTCTCCGTCTGCCAGACGGTGACCGGAGCCTGCCCGGAAATGCGCGTGAGGGCGGCAATCATGTCCCGGTCGCGGTTGAGGCCGGGAAGCTGGAGAACGGCGGACTTCATGGGTGGGGCTCAAACCTTGCTTGTGCTTCTGACAGTTCTCGGAGTTCGAGAGGATTTTCGATGCGCTCCATGCGCGCATCAATCTGGTGAAGCGCCCCATAGAGGTTGTTGATGTCATTTTGGTGCGCATGGATAACCAGACGCACCGAGCCGAGTTCGTTTCGCAATTCCCTCACAACGAGATCCGTCTTGTCGGCGCGGTGATGAAGCCGGCGCAACAGTTCATTGGTGAGGTCCTGCGATACGTCAACCAAAGCGCGCTTCCTCAGCAGAGAAGCGATCGCCGAACAACGTCTTCTTCAAGGCGTCGGTCTTTGCCCGGCCTTCGGCAAGCTCCCGATTCATCACCTTCATGAACCGGACGAGTTCATCGAATGATTCGGCGAGTTCCCTGCTGCGCTCGTCGGCCATGACACGCTCGGCAACCGTCAGATGAGAGCGATAGAATAGTTCTCGATGACGGTATTGGCCAGCAGCTTTTCGCACATGGCCTTCAGCTCTTCCTCGGCCTTGGCCCGGTCGGCGGTGTCGAGTTCGAGATCGAAGACCTTGCCCTGGCGAACCTGGTGGACGCCCTCGAAGCCGAGGCTGCCGAGCGCGCCTTCGATGGCCTTGCCCTGCGGGTCCAGAACGCCGTTCTTCAACGTGACGGTGACGCGTGCCTTGATCACTGGGTGCTCCTCGAAGCTTACTGGACCAGAACCGGGCCGGTGCCGCGGATCGGTTCGTTTTCGTTGATGATGCCGAGACGACGGGCAACTTCGGAATAGGCTTCCAGCAGGCCGCCGAGGTCGCGACGGAAGCGGTCCTTGTCCATCTTTTCCTTGGTCTCGATGTCCCACAGGCGGCAGCTGTCCGGCGAAATCTCGTCGGCCAGGATGATGCGCATCATGTCGCCCTCGAACAGGCGGCCGCATTCGATCTTGAAATCGACGAGCTGGATGCCGACGCCGAGGAAGAGGCCGGAGAGGAAGTCGTTGACGCGAATGGCGAGCGCCATGATGTCGTCGAGCTCGGCCGGATTGGCCCAGCCGAAGGCGGTGATGTGCTCCTCGGAGACCATCGGATCGCCGAGCTGGTCGGACTTATAGTAGAATTCGATGATCGAGCGCGGCAGAACCACGCCTTCCTCGATGCCAAGCCGCGTGGAGAGCGAACCGGCGGCCACATTGCGCACGACGATCTCGAGCGGGATCATCTCCACTTCCTTGATCAGCTGCTCGCGCATGTTCAGCCGGCGGATGAAGTGCGTGGGGATGCCGATCTTGTTCAGGTGCGTGAAGATATATTCGCTGATGCGGTTGTTCAGCACGCCCTTGCCGTCGATGATGTCGTGCTTCTTCTTGTTGAAGGCCGTTGCATCGTCCTTGAAGAACTGGATCAGCGTGCCGGGTTCGGGGCCTTCGTAAAGGATCTTGGCCTTGCCTTCGTAGATACGGCGGCGACGGTTCATGAGTTTCTGTCTCTTGTTGTTGGGCGCCGGTTGCGGCGCCGTGAAGGGTGTTTGTGCGGTCCCATAACGGAAATCCGTGCAATTCACAATGCGCGTTGGCGGAGCATGTGGTGGAGGACGACACAGCGGGGAAGGATTCGTTCACCCTTGGCCTACACGGTTTGGCAAATCTTCTGCGTCAGTTTCCTGAAGTCTGTTCGACGCGCCAGGGGGCGCCTATCGCAGCGGGGACCACGATGATCACTTTGCAAGACCGGGCGCGCGCGCTCGAGGACAGGTTTGCCCATGAGGAAGCCGCGCAGTTTCGTGCCGCTGCGCGGCGCAACAAGCTGATCGGGCTGTGGGCGGGGCAACTGCTCGGCAAGCCCAATCCGATTGCCTATGCGGAAGAATTCGCCGCCTGGGCCGTCGAGCATCGCGAAGACAACGAACTGACGGCGCGCCTTCGTGGCGAGTTCGCCGCCGCCGCCCTCGTGCTCGACGAGCAGGATCTGGCGACGCGGATGCAGCAGATGCTGCTGGAGACGCTGGCGGACATGCGCGCGCCCTAAGTCCATTGATCTGCCGCATTGCAGCCGGTGGAAGGCGTTCATACATTTTCTCTGCCGTCAGGGATGGAGAGAAAGATGACGAACTTCAACGAGCGTGAAAAGGCCTTCGAAAACAAGTTCGCCCTTGATGAAGAACAGCGGTTCCGCGCCTGGGCGCGACGCAACCGGCTGGCTGCCGCCTGGGCGGGCGGATTGATCGGGCGAGAGGATCTCGATGCCTATGCGGCCGAACTGGTCGAGGCGGATCTGGCCGAGGCCGGCGACGAGGATCTGGTGCGCAGGCTTGTGGCCGATTTCGAGGCGGCCGGGCTTGGCATCGGGGCCGCGGAGATCCGAGTCAAGCTGCTGGAGCTTGCGGCACAGGCCGCAGCGCAGGTGCAGCAGGAATAGCGGCGCGGCCAGCGGCCGTTCGGCGCAAGGGGTCGCCGGGCGCAGACGCGCCTTGAGCGACCCTCTGCCTCAGCAGCAGGTCTCGCGCCAGCCACCGGAGCGCATGAAGGTGACGAGTTCGTTGAAGGGCAGGGGTCTGGCCAGCGCAAAGCCCTGCAGAACGTCGCAGCCGAGTTCGCGCAGGATGCGGGCATGCTCCATGGTTTCCACGCCTTCCGCCGCGACCCGGATATTGAGCGATTTGCCGATCTCGATGATAGAGCCGACGAGGCGCCGCTGTTCGGCCGATTGCGGCAGCAGGCGGATGAGCTGACGGTCGATCTTCAGCGTGTTGGGCGACAGCTGCAGCAGGCTGACGATGGAGGCGTGACCGGTGCCGAAGTCGTCGATCTCGATGTCGATGCCAAGCCGCTTCAACTGGGTGAGGTTGCGCATCACCTGATCGTCGCAATTGTCGAGGAAGGTGGATTCCAAAAGTTCGAAGGAGAGCAGGCCGGGTGCAACGGACTGCTTGCGCAGCTTGCGGATCAGGCCGGGATCGAGCAGGCGGCGATAGGACACATTGGCCGAGAGCTTGGGCAGGACAAGCCCGAGTTCAGTCAGGCGGGCATGGTCTTCCAGTGCCTTTTCGAGAATCAGGTCATCGATGATCGACAGGGCGCCGATGTCCTCGGCAATCGACAGGAAGGCATCCGGCATCAGCAGGCCCTGGCGGGGATGCTGCCAGCGGGCGAGCGTCTCGGCGCCGCAGATGTCGAGGCTGCCGGCGTCGAACTGCAGCTGGTAGACCGGAAAGAACTGCCGCGTTTCGATGCCTTGCAGGATGTCGTCGGCGGTTCGCTTGGCCAGCACGAGTTCCTCATGCGTGGCGGCCGAATAGAATTCGTAGCGGTTGCGCCCGCCCTTCTTGGCCCGATAGAGAGCCATGTCGGCATTCAGCAGCAGCTGGCGTGCGTCGATTTCGCCGCCCGTCATCCAGGCAATGCCGATGCTGGCGCCGACGCGGCATTCGCGCCCCTCGTGCAGCACCGGTTCGCTGAGCGCGCGCACCAGCCGGTCGGCAAGCGCGGAAAGCTTGCGCGGCGAGCCGGTGAAGGGGGCGAGCAGCACGAATTCGTCGCCGCCGATGCGCGCCACGAACTGCTCCGCGCGGGCGAGGCGGCGCAGAACCGAGGCGGCATGTTTCAGGATCGCATCGCCGGCACCGTGACCCAGCGTATCGTTGATCTGCTTGAAGCGGTCGAGGTCGATATGCAGCACCCCGAGCGCGCTGCCTTCGCGGGCGCAATGTGCCGCCTCCCGCGCCATCATCGCATCCAGATAGCGGCGATTGGGAAGATCGGTCAGGTAGTCGTGCATCGCATTGTATTCGATGCTGGAGCGGGCGGCCTCAAGCTCCTCATTGCGGGCTTCGGCCATGCGGCGGGCCCGGTCCAGCTCGCGCTGCAGCATCACGTCGCGCGTGATGTCCCAGTTGGCGCCGACCATCTTCTGATGGCCGTCCTGATCGGTATAGGTCACGGTGCAGCTGCGGATGACGCGCTCGCTGCCATCGCGCAGCACGATGCGATATTCGTCGGAGAAGCGACGGTCGGCGTCCCGGTCCGCCGTGACGGCGGCAAGGATGCGCGGCCGGTCTTCCGGATGCAGGAAACTTTCCCAGGTCTCCCCAACCCGGATCTCCTCTCCGGGCGAAAGGCCGTACATCTCGTAGACGCGGTCGTCCCAATAGACCTTGCCGGTGACGAGGTCGGCCTCGAACACGCCGACGCCGGACAGCGTCAGCGCGATTTCCAGCCGCCGTGCCATCTGCGCGCGGCCGTGCTCGGCCTCGATGCGGTCGGTGACATCGGTATCCGTGCCGATGACGCGCAGGGGCCGGCCATCCGGCGCGCGCTCGACGCAGGCGCCGCGGCATTCGATCCAGACCCAGTGGCCGTCGGCGTGCCGCTCGCGGTAGAGGAACATCTGGTAGGCCGGATCGCCCGCCTCCTGCCGCTCCATGGCGTGCAGGGTGTAGTCCACGTCGTCGGGATGCAGGCGCTTCAGCCATTCCTCCTTGCTGGCCGGCAGCGGATCGTCTTCCGTCAGGCCTCGCAGCAGGCGCCAGGTGGGCGAGTAATACTTGACGCCGATCGCATAGTGATGGTCCCAGACGCCGGAGACCGAACTGATCAGCGCGCTGTTCCAGCGAATCTCGCGGGTGGAAACCTCGGCTTCGCGCTGCTTCTGCGCCGTGATGTCGGCAAGTTGCACGAGGAGGAGCGGCAGCCCTCCGGTGAGATGCGCAGACCAGTGCGAATGATCGACCAGGGCCCATTTCTCGCCACCTGCTGCAAGCGGCACGCGAAGGCTGACGGGTTGGCTGTGCTCGTGTGCCGCACAGTGCAGAAGATCATCGAGCAGGCGGCGGTCATCGGGATGAATGAGGGCGGGCAGATGATCGCAGAGCGGCAGGCGGGCCTGGCGGCGCCAGTCATGCTCGAACCGACGGTTGGAATGGACGAGGCGGCCGCTGACCGGTTCCACCACCGCCGTGGCAAAGGGAAGGGCATCCAGAGTGGCGGCATGGGCCGCCACGTCATGCATGTGCTGAAAAGGGATGTGGCAATCCGACCGCACCAGCGACGTTCCCCCACTCTGGCATCACCTGATGCGCGACATTAGCCTGCTTCCTTTAACCGAAGTTAAATTATTTACCGAAGAAGGAATGATTTCCTCGGACAGGTCAAGGCTTAAGTCCGGCCAGGAAGCGCGCGAATACCATGGTGCCTTCCGGCCATGGGCCGTGGCCCGATTCCGCATTGATATGGCCCGACTCGCCGGCATCGATCAGATGCGAGCCCCAGGCACTCGCCACGTCATCGGCATGTTCGTAGGTGCCGAATGGATCGTTGCGGCTGGCGATGGTCATCGAGGGGAAGGGCAAGGGATCGCGCGGATAGGGGCCGAAGGTCATCAGGTGCTTCGGCCGGATGGCCGGATTGGCGACATCCGGCGGTGCGACGAAAAAGGCACCGGCCACCTTGTTGCGGAAATGCGGAATGGCATGGATGGCCGTTGGAACGCCGAGCGAATGGGCGACCAGCACCACCGGCCGCGTGGAGGCATTCACTTCCTCCGCGACGCGCGCCACCCAGTCCTCCCGCACCGGCTTCGACCATTCGGCCTGCTCCACCCGGCGCGCCGTCTGCAGCTTCGACTGCCAGCGCGTCTGCCAGTGGGCCGGGCCGGAATTGGTGTAGCCGGGAATGATGAGAATATCTGCGTCTGATGCCTTCATGGCCCCCTATCTGCTGAGCCGGCCGCCTCGCGTCAAGAGCGTCGTTTCGCGGTCCGGTGCAAAAAATAATATGCAACACATACTATCTCGCAACGGATCCCGCTGCTATTCTTAGGGTCGGTTGCCCAAGGGGAGTTGCGGCAGCCCGATAGCCTGGGAGGAATTTATGCGAAAAGCCCTTTTTCTCGGCGGGACGGCGCTTGCCGTCGCGCTGCTTCCGCAGTTTGCCATGGCAGCATCCGATTGCGCCGACCTGCTGAAGGACGGACGGCATCCGGCCGGCGTGCAACTGACCGAGGCGGTGGAGACACCCGCCACCGACGAACTGCCGGTTGCCCATTGCCTGGTGCGCGGCAAGACGCCTGACCGGACGGGGATCGACGGCGAGACCTATGCGATCCGCTTCGAACTGCGTCTGCCGCAGGACTGGAACGGCCGTTTCGTCCACCAGTTCAATGGCGGCAATGACGGTGCCGTGGTGCCGGCACTCGGCCCGCTGCTCGGCGGCAACAAGAAGGATACCGCGCTGTCGCGCGGCTATGCCGTCGTCTCAAGCGATGCCGGCCATGATGGCAAGGCCAATCCGGAGCGGGGGCTTGCCGGCGGCGCGGCCTTCGGCTTCGATCCTCAGGCCCGGCGCGACTATGGCTATGCCGCCGTCGCCACGCTGAACCCGCTGGCAAGGCAACTGGTCGAGACCCATTATGGCCGGACGATCGCCTTCACCTATGGCATCGGCAGTTCGAATGGCGGGCGCCATGCCCTGATGGCGGCCAGCCGTCTGGCCGATCAGTTCGACGGGCTTCTCGCCGGTTATCCCGGCTTCAACCTGCCGAAGGCCGCCATCCAGCATGCGCTCGACGTGCAGGCCTGGACGAAGGTCAATCCGGATATTTCGAAGGCTTTCAGCCGCGACGACATGGCGGTTCTGGCCAGGGGCATCCTGAAGGCCTGCGACAGCCTCGACGGACTGGCCGATGGCGTGGTCGGCGATGCTGAGGCCTGCCAGACGGCGTTCAGGCCGGAGGCGCTGCAATGCAGCGGCGCGGGCGGCGACGGCTGCCTCTCCGCCGCGCAGATTGCGGCGCTGAAGACCAGCCAGGCGGGCCCGCTGAACAGCAAGGGCGAGCAGCTCTACAGCAGGTGGGACTGGGATCCCGGCATGGCCTCCTCCAACTGGCGCGGCTGGAAGCTGGAAAGTGCGGTCGATGCCTGGGGCAAGAGACCGATCATCGGCGTGATGGGAGCCGGCTCGCTGGCGCAGGTCTTCACCACTCCGCCAACGGCCGTGGGCGGTACGCCGGATGCGCTGCAGGCCTTCCTGCTCGGCTTCGATTTCGACCGCGACGCGCCGAAGGTATCCGCCAGGGATGCGACCTTCACCGAATCAGCCGCCGACTTCATGATTCCGCCGGGCAGCGACAATCCGGATCTCAAGGCATACCACGCTGCAGGCCACAAGATGATCGTCTTCCACGGCAATGCCGATCCGGTGTTTTCGGTGGTCGACACGGTCAACTGGTACCGCAAGCTCGATGCCAACAATGGCGGCAAGGCGGCAGATTTCGTCAGGCTCTACCGCATCCCGGGCATGCCGCATGGCGCGGGCGGTCCGTCCTATGACGATTTCGATTTCTTCTCCCCGCTGGTGGCCTGGGTGGAACAGGGCAAGGAGCCCGGTGCCGTTGCAGCCGGCATCACCCCCGGCAACAAGGAGGCCGCCGGCCTGCAGGGCAAGCGTTATCTCTATTGCCCCTATCCGCTGGTGGCTCGTTTCACCGGCGCTGCCGCCGAGGACGAGAGCCGCTTTGCCTGCCGGTAAGCTTACGCGATCCGTTATGGAAGGCTGAAATGCAAATCAGCCGGGGCGTTTGGACGTCCCGGCTGATTTTTTGATTCAGGATCAGATGCTTAACCGAACACGCGCTTGAAGATCGTGTCGACATGCTTGGTGTGGTAGCCAAGGTCGAATTTTTCGCGCAGCGCCTCTTCTGACAGGGCGGCGCGCACCTCCGCATCGGCCAGCAGTTCCTCGAGGAAATCCTTGCCTTCTTCCCAGACCTTCATGGCGTTGCGCTGTACGAGGCGATAGGCATCCTCCCGCGATACACCAGCCTGGGTGAGCGCCAGAAGCACGCGCTGCGAGTGAACAAGTCCGCGGAACTTGTTGAGATTCTTCATCATGTTGTCGGGATAGATCACCAGCTTCTCGATGACGCCGGCCAGCCGGTTCAGCGCGAAGTCGAGCGTGATCGTCGCATCCGGGCCGATGCCGCGCTCGACGGAGGAGTGCGAGATGTCGCGCTCGTGCCAGAGCGCCACGTTTTCGAGCGCCGGCACCACAGCCATGCGCACCAGTCGGGCAAGGCCGGTCAGGTTTTCGGTGAGCACCGGATTGCGCTTGTGCGGCATGGCCGAGGAGCCCTTCTGGCCCGGCGAGAAGAATTCCTCCGCTTCCAGCACTTCGGTGCGCTGCATGTGGCGGATCTCGATCGCGACGTTCTCGATCGAGGAGGCGATCACGCCGAGGGTGGCGAAGAACATTGCGTGGCGGTCGCGCGGGATGACCTGGGTCGAGACCGGTTCCGGCACGAGGCCGAGCTTTGCGCAGACATGTTCCTCGACGCGCGGATCGATGTTGGCGAAGGTGCCGACGGCGCCGGAAATCGCGCCGGTGGCTATCTCGGCGCGGGCATTGACCAGACGGCTGCGGTTGCGCGCCATTTCGGCATGGAAACGGGCAAAGGTCAGGCCCATGGTGGTCGGCTCGGCATGGATGCCGTGGCTGCGGCCGATGCGGATCGTGTCCTTGTGCTCGAAGGCGCGGCTCTTCAGCGCCGCCAGCACGCGGTCCATGTCGGCAATCAGGATGTCTGCGGCGCGCACCAGCTGGATGTTGAGCGTGGTGTCGAGCACGTCGGACGAGGTCATTCCCTGGTGCACGAAGCGGGAATCGGGGCCTACGAATTCGGCGAGGTGAGTTAGGAAGGCGATGACGTCATGCTTGGTGACGGCTTCGATCTCGTCGATGCGGGCCACGTCGAACTCGGCCGCGCCGCCCTTTTCCCAGATGGTCCTGGCCGCATCCTTCGGGATCACGCCGAGTTCGGCAAGCGCGTCGCAGGCATGGGCTTCGATCTCGAACCAGATGCGGAACTTCGTTTCGGGCGACCAGATGGCGACCATTTCCGGACGGGAGTAGCGGGGGATCATCGACGTTTTCCTTGGCGGTTTTCAGGAATTGCGCCCGCTTTAGCAAGAAGCGCCGCCAAGCTCAACTTGGGCGGCGCGACAGGGCGGCGGGGGCGTTGGGATCGGCCGCTCGCGGCCTTTCCCGTGTCTCAGGCGCGGGCCGTCTCGGCGGCGCCGCGCAGGGCGGTGACTGCCGTCCTGTAGTCGTCGAGGCCGTTGCCCTTGTAGATGGCCGAGCCCGCGACGAAGACATTGGCGCCGGCAGCCGCGGCCGCACCGATCGTTTCGACGGTGATGCCGCCATCCACCTGCAGCTCGATCGGCCGTTCGCCGATCATGGCCTTCGCAGCGCGGATCTTCTCGATCATGGCGGGAATGAATTTCTGCCCGCCGAAGCCCGGATTGACGCTCATGATCAGGATGAGGTCGACATCGTCGAGTACGTTTTCCAGCACGGATAGCGGCGCGGCCGGGTTCAGCGTCACGCCCACCTTCTTGCCGAGCGCGCGGATGGTCTGCAGCGAGCGGTGCAGGTGCGGCCCGGCCTCGGCATGCACGGTGATGCTGTCGCAGCCGGCGCGCGCGAAGGCTTCCAGATAGGGATCGGCCGGGGCGATCATCAGGTGGCAGTCGAAGAAGGCGGTGGTGTGCGGGCGCAGCGCCTTGATCACGTCGGGGCCGAAGGAGATGTTCGGTACGAAATGCCCGTCCATCACGTCGAGATGCACCCAGTCCGCGCCGGCCTCCACGACATCGCGCACCTCCTGGCCGAGCTTCGAAAAATCGGCGGCGAGAATGGACGGGGCAATGCGGATGGGCAAGGGCATGGCGGGTTCCTCCGGCAGGCAGATGGATGATGGCCGGTCCGCTTAACACCGTGTGGTGGCCGGCACAATCCGGCTTCCGGCCTTATTCCGTCGCCGGGCCCAGCACCTCGAAGCCGCTGCCGCTCCATTGCTGCAGCAGGAAGGGATTGCGGGCGAGTTCGTGATCGGCGCGAAACCGCACGGGACCGATGACGGTATCGACGGAAAGGCCGGCAAGCGCCTCGGCGATCGTGCCCTTCCTCGCTTCGGCAGCGCGGGCTGCGGCGCTTGCCACCTGCAGGGCCGCATAGGCGGGCAGGGTATAGCCGTCCGGCTCGAAACCAGCGGTGCGCAGGCCGGCTGCGGCGGCTTGCGCCTCCGGCAGCGTCGCGTAATCGGGCAGGGCAACCGCCAGCACGCCTTCGCGCAACGCAACCGGCCGGTCGGCAGCGCGCATCACGTCGCCACCGATGAAATAGAGGCCTGCGCCTTCGGCCGCGGCATCGCGGGCCATGATCGACACATCGCCGCGGTCGCCGCCCACCAGCACATGCGTGGCACCGGCCTTCACCAGGCGACGCACCAGCGCCAGCTGCTGTTCCTGGCCGGGCCGAAATGTATCGGTGAAGACGGGCTTTATGCCGCCTGCCTCCAGTTTCTGGCGCACGGCGCTGGTCAGTTCGCGGCCGTAGATGGTACCATCATCCACCAGTGCGATCGGCCGGTTCTGGTAGCGGGTCAGGATGGTCTCGGCGAGCTTGTCCGCCTCCTCGCCATCGACCGGCCCCAGTCGGAACAGCGGCCAGCCGTAGCGTGCGGCATCCTCCATCAGGATGCGCGAGCGCACAGACACCGTGATGGCCGCAATGGCTGCAGTCTTCAGAAGCGGCAGCGCATCCGACAGGGTTTCGACGCAGAGAAAGCCGATGGCAACCGTGGCGCCCGCCTGGCGCAGCTTGTCCGCCACGGCCTTTCCGCCGCCCTGATCGCAACTTTCAGCCACCGGAACGATGCTGTCGCCTGCCGCCACGGCCGCCTGCGCGCCCCGCAGAATCTGCTGGCCGAGCAGGGCATAGGGGCCATCCTGCGGAGCGACGACGCCGATCGTGGCGGCCGTCGCGGGCTGAAACGCCAGAAGACCGGCTGCCAGCAGGGCGGCCGGACCGGAATTTGGCGGCAATCGGTTCATCAATCGGCGCATGGCTCACATTTATCCCTGCGGCGGCGGGCGTCAAAGGAAAATCCGCTTCCTCGGCGATCGGGACCGTCGAATCCGGATGCGGCGTGGACAAGCCGCCCCTTGTTCACCATATGCTTTGCAAGGGCAAGCGGCGACTTCAGCGCCGGATTGACCGGAACAGGCGGTGGGGAGGATGCCGAACGTGACGATTTCCGAAAAGCCGGAGCCGAGGCTCGTCGATCCCGCCCTCTATCGCAACGGCATGGCGCGCTATGCCGGCCATGTGCAGGCGCTGACGACGGAGTGGGAGGGCATCCGGCGCGGCGTGACGGTGACGGCCGCCTGCTCGGTCTCCGACGATCCGGCCACCGTTCTTGCCTGCCTCAACGCCAGCAATGAAGCCAATGCGATCTTCGAGACAAGCGGCCGCTTCGCGCTCAACACGCTTGCGGCACATCACCAGGCGCTGGCCCGTGCGCTGGCCGGCTTCGACCGCCTGCCGGTGGAGGATCGTTTCGCACTGGCCGAGTGGACGACGCTTGCCACCGGCGCGCCGATCCTCGCCGATGCCCTTGTCGCCTTCGATTGCCGGCTGATCGACATTCGCCGCATGTCCACCCATATCGTCCTGTTCGGACAGGTGGTGGACTTGCATTTCGGGCCGGACGATCAGGCGCTCGTCTATCTGGACCGCGCATTTCACGCGCTGTAGGCTGTGGGTGACGGGAGAAGAGATCATGTCATCAGACATCGCGCGCAGACTGCCGGCCTCCATCGATGACACCCAGGCGCTGCTGGAGGAGCAGGATTATCTGGCCGGCCGCGGGCTTGCGACCGTCATCTTTCTGGCGCTGCGCATGAAGCGCCCGCTGTTTCTGGAAGGCGAGGCCGGTGTCGGCAAGACGGAGATCGCCAAGGCGCTGTCGCGCGGGCTCAACCGTCCGCTGATCCGCCTGCAGTGTTACGAGGGGCTCGACGTCGCCTCTGCAGTCTACGAATGGAATTTCCCGGCGCAGATGCTGGACATAAGGCTTGCTGAGGCCTCCGGTCTTGCCGATCGCGACCGGTTGGAGACCAGCCTCTATTGTGAACGTCATCTGATCCGCCGTCCGGTGCTGCAGGCATTGGGTGCCGCCGGCGAGGCGGCGCCCGTGTTCCTGATCGACGAACTCGATCGCACCGACGAAGCCTTCGAGGCCTTCCTGCTGGAGGTTCTCTCGGATTTTCAGGTGACGATCCCCGAACTGGGCACGATCCGCGCGGCCGAGCCGCCGATCGTCATCATCACCACCAATCGCACGCGTGAAATTCACGACGCGCTGAAGCGCCGATGCCTTTACCACTGGGTGGATTATCCCGATGCCGCCCAGGAACTGGCGATCCTGAGGCGGAAGGTGCCGGGTGCTTCCGAGGCGCTGTCGCGGCAGGTGGTGGCCTATGTGCAGCGTCTGCGCACCATCGACCTGTTCAAGAATCCGGGTGTCGCAGAAACCATCGACTGGGCAACCGCGCTGACGGAGCTTGACCGGCTGGCCCTCGACCCGGAGACGATTTCCGATACGCTTGGCACGCTCCTGAAATATCAGGAGGACATTGCCCGCATCCGTGGCGGCGAGGGCGAGGCGATTCTTTCCGAGATCCGCGCCGAACTTCTGGCGGCGGGCTGAGCCATGGCCGGGCCTAACCAAGCCGATGGCGCTCTCCTCCCGCCCGTTGGTGCGGGCGAGGGAAAGCTTGCCGAGAACATTCTCCACTTCTCGCGGGTGCTGCGCCGCGCCGGGCTGAAAACCTCGCCGCAGGCAACGCTGGACGCGGTGGCGGCCGTGGAGGCGGTGGGGATCGGTGCCAGGGAGGAATTTCATGCCGCGCTTGCCGCCGTCTTCGTCAAGCGGCGCGAGGACATGGCCGTGTTCGACGAGGCCTTTCGCCTGTTCTGGCGAAAGCGCGACCTCGTGGAAAAGATGATCCAGATGATGTCGCCACGGGTGGCCGACAGCCGCGAACGGGAAAAGCCGAAGCCGGCTGCTGCGCGCGTCAGCGATTCGCTCGTCGGCAACCACCAGCGGACACCGAAGCGCGAGGCGCCGCCGCAGGTGGAGACGGATGCCCGCTTCACCGCCTCAGGCTCCGAAGTGCTGCGGCAGACGGATTTTGCCCAGATGACGGCGGCGGAACTTTCCGAGGCGCGCCGGGCGATCTCGCGGCTGGTGCTGCCGCTCGATGAGGTCGCGACCCGCCGCTACCAGCCTTCGACGCGGCCGGTGCGGATCGATCCGCGCGCCACGCTGCGCCAGGCGATGCGCAGCGGCGGGGCGCTGATGCTGCCGAAGTTTCGCAGCGTCAGCCGGCGCGAGCCGCCGCTGGTGGTGCTCGCCGATATTTCCGGCTCGATGAGCCAGTACAGCCGTATTTTTCTGCATTTCGCCCATGCGCTGATGGAGAGGCGCCGCCGCACGCATGTCTTCCTGTTCGGCACACGGCTGAGCAATGTCACCCGCGCGCTGCGCCAGCGCGATCCGGATGCGGCGCTGGACGCGTGCACGGCCTCGGTTCGCGACTGGTCGGGCGGCACGCGGATCGGCGAGACGCTGAAGGAATTCAACCGGCTGTGGGGGCGTCGCGTACTGGGCGGCGGTGCCGTGGTTCTGCTGATCACCGACGGATTGGAACGCGACGGGGTGGATCTTCTGGAAACCGAGATCGACCGCCTGCATCGCAGCTGCCGCCGGCTGATCTGGCTCAATCCGCTGCTGCGCTTCGATGGCTTTGCCGCGCGGGCGCGCGGCGTGCGGGCCATGCTGCCGCATGTGGACGAATTCCGGCCGGTGCACAATCTCCACTCCCTGGAGGCGCTGGCCGCGGCTCTTGGCGGTGAGGCAAGCCGCGCCGCCGATCCGCGCCGATTTCTGCAAAGGAGTGCCGCATGAGCGATGGTCTCGATCCGCTGTTGACGGCGGAAGACTGGGCCCGGCAGGGCCGCAAGGTGGCGATTGCCACGGTCATGGAAACCTGGGGATCTGCGCCGCGCCCGGTGGGCAGCCATCTGGTGATCGACGGCGAGGGCAACTTCGAAGGATCGGTCTCTGGCGGCTGTGTCGAGGGCGCTGTGATCACCGAGGCGCTTGACGTGATCGGCAGTGGCGCGGCGCGAATGCTGGAGTTCGGCGTGGCCGACGAAACCGCCTGGCGTGTCGGGCTTTCCTGCGGCGGCCGCATCCGCGTCTATGTGGAAAGGCTCGGCTGATGGATCTCGCTTCACTCAGCCGGCTGAATGCCGCCCGTGCCGCCCGGCGTGCCGCTGTTCTGGTAACCGAGCTTGCCGGCGGTCGCAGCGAAGTGCTGGAGGAGGGCGACACCGCGCCGCCGCATCTGGCGGATGCGGTGAGGGCGGCCTTTCTCTCCGGCAGGTCCGGTCTCGTGGAGACGGAGGCAGGCCAGCTGTTTCTCAACGTGCACCTGCCACCGCCGCGTATCGTCGCGATCGGCGCGGTGCATATCACCCAGGCGCTGGCGCGGCTTGCCGGCATTGTCGGCTTCGACCTGACCGTGATCGACCCGCGCACCGCCTTTGCGACGGCCGAACGCTTTGAAGGTGTCGATCTGGTGGCTGACTGGCCGGAGGACGTGCTCCCGGCCCGGCCGCTTGATGCCTATACCGCGCTTGCGGCCGTGACACATGATCCGAAGATCGATGATTTCGCGCTGGCCGAAGCGCTGCGGCGCGGCTGTTTTTATGTGGGTGCGCTTGGCAGTCGCAAGACGCATGCGAAGCGGGTGGAGCGTCTTGCCGCCATGGGGCTTGCGGCAGAGGAGATTGCCCGCATCCGCGCGCCGATCGGGATCGATATCGGCGCGGCAAGTCCGCAGGAAATCGCGCTCGCCATCCTGGCCGAGATCGTCGAATCCTTCCGGCATCGCAACCTTGCCGGAGCCACCGCATGATCTTCCAGCCGGTGCCGCTGGAGAGGGCCGAAGGCGCGATCCTGGCGCATGGCGTCAGTGTGGCGGGCGGGCGTATCGCCAAGGGCACCATCCTGTCGGCCGGGGATGTGGCGCGGCTGGCGGATGCCGGCCTGACGGAAGTTGCCGCTGCCGTTCTCGATGCCGGCGATCTGACCGAGGATGCGGCGGCCGAACTTCTGGCAACGGCGCTGCACGGGCCGGGGCTGCGCCTGTCGCCCGCCGCGACCGGCCGCGTCAACCTTCACGCCACCGAAAACGGGCTCTTTCGCGCCGACCGCGACCTCATCGACCGCTTCAACCGCATCGACCCCGCCATCACGCTCGCCTGCCTCAACGATCGCACCGATGTTTCGGCCGGCGCCATGGTGGCGACCGTCAAGATCATTCCGCTCGCCGTGCCGGGAGCCGCCGTGGAGCGGGCGCGCGCCGTGCTGGCCGAGGGCGAGGCAATCGTGGTGAAGGCCTATCGTCCGTTTGCCGTGACGCTGATCCAGACCGAACTGCCGGTGCTGAAATCCTCGGTGCTGGACAAGACGGCGGATCTTCTGCGCCGGCGGCTTGGCGCATCGGGCAGTCGGCTCGTGGCGGAACATCGGGTGCCGCACCGGGCGGATGCGGTGGCCGGAGCGATTGGCGCTGCACTGCGCGGACCGGACACCGGCCTGCCGCGGCTCGTCGTGCTGTTCGGAGCCTCTGCGGTGGTCGATGCCGGCGATGTCCTGCCACAGGCGATGCGGCTCTCCGGCGGCCGGGTGGAGCAGGTCGGACTGCCGGTCGATCCCGGCAATCTCCTGGTGCTCGGTTATCACGGAGCAGTGCCGCTCGTCGGCGCGCCGGGTTGCGCGCGTTCGCCGAAGGAAAACGGTTTTGACTGGGTGCTGCAGCGCCTGCTGGCCGGCGAGCAGCCGGTGGCCCATGACCTTTCGGGGCTTGGCGTTGGAGGCCTTCTCATGGAAATTCCGACGCGACCGCAGCCGCGCGAGCGGCTTGTGCGCCCCGGGGCACCGCTCGTCATCGGCGGCCTGCTGCTGGCGGCCGGGCGGGCAAGCCGCATGGGCGAGGCAGGCCACAAGCTTCTGGCGGAATTCGACGGATTGCCGCTGGTGCGGCGGGTGGCGTCGCGCGCGCTCTCGGCGCTTGGCGGCCCCGTGGTGGCGGTGACCGGCCATCGGAGCGCGGAGATCCGCGAGGCGCTCGCCGGCCTGCCGGTGGTGCTCGCCGATAATCCCGATCATGCCAGCGGCATGGCAAGTTCCATCCGTGCCGGCCTTTGCGCCCCGGCCCTGGCCGATGTCGCGGGCGTGATGGTGCTGCTGGCGGACATGCCGGGGCTGACGCAAGAGGATCTTTCCCGCCTGTGCACGGCCTTTCGCAGCGCAGAGGGAGGCGCCATCGTGCGGGCGGTGAGTGGGGGCAAGCGCGGCAATCCCGTCATCCTGCCGCGTGCCACCTTCGATGCGCTGATGCGCCTGGAAGGCGATGTGGGCGCCCGTCATGTGATCGAGACCTGCGGTCTGCCGATCGTCGACGTGGAACTGGGGGTGGCCGCGCAGCTCGACGTCGATACGCCGGATGCGGTGGCCGCCGCCGGCGGGGTATTGCGGGGATAGACGACATGGACAATGAGGCGATCGAAGAACTGTTCGAGCCGCTGGGGCGGGTCACCATCCGCCGCATGTTCGGTGGCAAGGGCATCTACCATCACGGCGTGATCTTCGCGCTCGAACTCCGGGACGAACTTATGCTGAAGGCCGATGGCGAAACGGCGCCACTGTTTGCGCAGGCCGGCGCCCGGCAATGGTCCTACGAGGGCAGGAGCGGCAAGCCGGTGCTGATGCCCTACTGGAGCGTTCCCGACGAGGCTCTCGATGATCCGGATCTGATGGGCAAATGGGCGAGGCTCGCCTATGAGGCCGGGGTGCGCACGTCGACGAAGTGACGCGTGTCAGGTGTTGGCAATATGCGCCAGCGCATCACGGGTGAAGCGAGAGAGCGGCTCTGGCAGAGCATCCGGTGAAAACCAGCCGAAATCGGAAAGCTTGTCCGGCTCAGTCAGGCTCGGCGTGCCTGAAAAGTCGCGGGTGCGGTAGAGAACAGAGACCCAGTGCTGGCCGTCGGCCTCGATCATGTGCTCGGAAACGCAGAGAAAATCGATCGCGCCGATGGAAAGGCCTGTTTCCTCCTCCGCCTCGCGGCGCGCGGCCGCGGCAGAGTGTTCCATATGATCGACCTTGCCGCCGACGATGTTCCAGTAGCCGGCTTCCGGCGCCTTCATGCGCCGGTACAGCAGAATATGTCCATCGGCACGCTCGATGACGAGACCGCAGCCGACACCCGGAAAATCGATACCCGGCCTTGCGGACATGGGCGTCAATCAGCCCTTGGCGTTGGCAACGATCAGCATGAAAGCCGGAATATCGTCGCCGAAGCCGACCGGCGTCGGGCCGTCGTCGTCGTCACGGCGGCGGCGGCGCTCGCGGTGATCGTCATTGGCCGGATTGGGGCGACCATGGTTGCGGCCACCGTGCTGCTGCTTGCGATGATCCGCCTTCTGGTGTTCTGCTGCCACGCTTTCCGTCCTCGTTTCGATGATCTTTTCTTCGACATCCGCAACCGGCTCGGCCGCGCGGGTATCAGGCTTGCGGCCGCGCTTGTCACGGCCCCGGTCGCGATCCCGCTCGCGGCCCTTGCCGCCACGGCCACGACCGTTCTCGTGGCTTTCCATGGGTTCCGGCAGTGCGGAGAGGTCGCCGTTCAGCCACTCGATCTTCTGGGTGATCAGCTTTTCGATGGCATCGAGGAATTTGGTATCGCTGCGTGTCACCAGTGTGAAGGCGGCACCCGAACGTCCGGCGCGGCCGGTGCGGCCGATGCGGTGGACATAGTCTTCCGCATGGATCGGAACGTCGAAATTGAAGACGTGGCTGACATCGGGAATGTCGAGGCCGCGGGCTGCCACGTCGGACGCAACGAGCAGCGTGATGTTGTTGCTCTTGAAGTTGGCGAGCATCGTCGTGCGCGAGCGCTGGTCCATGTCGCCATGCAGCGCGCCGACGGAAAAGCCGTGGCGGTCGAGCGAGCGGAACAGGTCTGCGACGTCCTTCTTCCGGTTGCAGAAGATGATCGCGTTCTTGAGATCGTCCTGGGCGCGGATGAGATCGCGAAGCGCGGCGCGCTTCTCGTAGTCCTTGTTGTGGCAGGCCACCAGCCGCTGCGTCACGGTCTTGGCGGTGGAGGAGGGCGGCGCCACCTCGATGCGTTCCGGGTTCTGCAGGAAGGCATCGGCCAGCTTCTGGATTTCCGGCGGCATGGTGGCCGAGAAGAACAGCGTCTGGCGGGTGAACGGGATCATCTTGGCGATGCGTTCGATGTCCGGGATGAAGCCCATGTCGAGCATGCGGTCGGCTTCGTCGATGACAAGGATCTCGACACCGGTCATCAAGAGCTTGCCGCGCTCGCAGTGGTCGAGCAGGCGGCCGGGCGTGCAGATCAGCACGTCGGCGCCGCGCTCCAGCTTGCGGTCCTGTTCGTCGAAGGAGACGCCGCCAATCAGAAGCGCGACGTTCAGCTTGTGATTCTTGCCGTATTTCTCGAAGTTTTCCGCAACCTGCGCTGCCAGCTCGCGGGTTGGCTCCAGAATGAGGGTGCGCGGCATGCGCGCCCGGGCGCGTCCCTTTTCGAGAAGCGTCAGCATCGGCAGCACGAAGGAAGCGGTCTTGCCGGTGCCGGTCTGGGCAATGCCGCAGATGTCGCGGCGCTGGAGGGCGGGCGGAATGGCGCCAGCCTGGATCGGCGTGGGCGTGGTGTAGCCCGCGTCGGTCACTGCGGAAAGGACTTTCTGGCTCAGGCCAAGATCAGCAAACGTCGTCAATGAGAAAACTATTTCCGTTCCGGTTCGTAAAGAACGCTGTGAGTCGGAACCGCATACGCGTCCGACGATGGCCGCGACATAAGCGCTGCGTTCCGCAAAGTCAAGAAAACAGCGCCTTTGCCGGCCAATTTGGCGCATTCGCCGCAGTAAAGCGCCGCACTGGGTCAATATCCGGTTACTGCAGGTAGCGTTTCAGCTTCAAACCGGCATTGAGGAAGGCGGTGGGGTCGATGGCTTCGCCGTCCTGGCGCACCTCGTAATGCACGTGCGGGGCGGTGGAACGGCCGGTGGAACCGGCCAGCCCGATGACATCGCCCGCCGCCACCGTATCGCCCTCCCGCACGAGAATGCGCGAAAGGTGTCCGTAGCGGGTGAGCAGGCCGTGGCCGTGGTCGATGTCCACCATGTTGCCGTAGCCGCCGCTGTCGCCTGCCGCAACGACACGGCCGGCACCGGTGCTGCGCACGCGCTGTCCGGTTTCGGCCTGGAAATCGACGCCCGCATGCAGGGCGAGACGACCGAGGAAGGGATCGATGCGGTTGCCGAAGCCACTGGTGATCTCGTGGCCGGGGGCCGGATTGCCATAAGGCAGGGTGCTTGCCGCCTGGCGCACCGTTTCAAGCCGTGTGAGTGCCACATCCAGTGCTTCGAGCGAGGCATCGAAGCCGTAGCCGGTGGCGGGCGGCACGAACGGGCCGCCCAGGCCCTTTTTCGGCGCCTTGCCCTCGGAGCGGTCGGATCCGACCGAGACGCCGGTGCGGCGCAGGATGGCGGAAATGGCACTTGCGGTCCGCTCCGCCTCATCCGTCAGGCCGGTGACCCGCGCCTTCTGTTCCTGTTCCAGCGCCTGCAGCGAATGCGATACGCGCGACAGGGTGAGGTCCGTGCCTTCCTTGGGCGCCTCGGGCGCGGTCACCGCCGCGGCGGGGGCATGGTCTCCAAGCCGCAGTGCGGGCTTCAGCAGCCTGTCGATGGCCTTGAGGCCCTGGCTTGCCGAACCGGCGTGCGCGGCAGCACCTCCGTCAAGGGAAGGCGCATAGGCGGCTGCGCTGGCGGAGGGCAGGGCTGCGGGTATGCCCGCTCCCTCGGACGGGACCGTGAGGCCGGAGGCTTCCGCCCGCTGTACCAGCCTCTCGATCCGGTCACGGCGGGAAAACAGGGCATTCTGCTGTTCCAGCAACTGGTCAAGCTGCACCTGCACCGTCCGCTGCTCGATCATCTGTCGCGATGTGATCCGGTCGATCTGCGCACGAAGCGCGGCGATCCGGTCCTCGTATTGCTGCTGCAGCCGCTCCTGGCGCTGGTTCGCCGCGCCGATCAGGTCGTCACGCCACAGGAGATAGGCGGTCGAGCCGCAATAGCCAAACGTGAGAAGGGCGGCGAGACCGGCGGCGGCGGCAGTCATCCAGGGGCGGATGGTCATGTGTCGAATGCGCTCGCCGGAGGCGAGAATCAGCACGGGGCGCGGCCGTCCGGCTGACAGGATGCGATTTTTCCCCGGCTTGGCCACTCTCATCTCCCGCAAAGGCCCGCTGCTGCCTCATCCGTTGCCGGAGTAGAAACCGTTAAGGTTAATGTCGGGTTAATTCAGGCGCTGCTGATGTACCGGCGCTAACGCAGCGATCCCGGTCGGCCGGCACTGCATCGCGTGCCGCGTCAGGCATTGCTGGTCGCGGTCAGCGAGCGATAGAAGGAGGGCGTCAGCCCCGCCTCGGCGCGGGCCAGATCGTTGAAGGGCGGCTTCAGGGCGCCGCGGAAATTGGCCCGCACCAGTTCCTTGAAGGCGGCGGCCGGATCCTTGCGCTCGCGGGCGCACAGGAAGCGGAACCACTTGGCGCCGATCGCCACATGGCCCTTTTCGTCATTGTAGATCACGTCGAGCACGGCGGCGGTCTCCTCATCGCCCGTCTCGCGCATCTTCGCCTGCAGCGAGGGGGTGACGTCGAGGCCGCGGGCCTCCAGAATCAGCGGCACGACGGCGAGGCGGGCCGTCAGGTCGTTGCGGGTGGCATGCGCCGCCTGCCACAGGCCGTCATGCGCCGGCATGTCGCCGTAATCGGCGCCGAGATCGTTGAGGCGCTGGCGTACCATGCGAAAATGCTTGGCCTCTTCGAAGGCGACCTGCATCCAGCCATCGAAGAAGGAATTCGGCACCGGCTCGGTGGCGTAGCGCGCCACGATGTCGAGAGCAAGATCCACGGCATTGAGCTCGATATGGGCGATGGCATGCAGGATCGCGATGCGTCCCTTGACCGTGTGCAGGGAGCGTTTCTCCACCAGCTTGGGCGGAACCAGTTCGGGCTTGTCCGGTCGGCCGGGACGCTCCGGCAGGGGCGGATCAAGCGGAGAGCGCAGCGACAGGCGGCGCTGGAACCAGCGGGTCGCCGCTTCCTGTGCCAGGGCCGTTTTGAGGGAAAGATCCGGCGAGGAGATTGCAAGGATCGCACCGCCACGCAGCGATGCAATGGAAGGAAGGGCGGTGAAGGGGGCCTCGGTCATGGCCCCGTCCTTTGTCACAGGGCCTTGGCCGCTGCAAGCACTTCCTCTGCATGGCCGTCGACCTTCACCTTCGGCCAGACGCGGGCGATCGTGCCGTCGGCGGCAATCAGGAAGGTGGAACGCTCGATGCCCATATACTTCTTGCCGTACATGCTCTTTTCCTTCCACACGCCATAGGCGTTGGCAGCCAACTGCTCCTCGTCGGCGGCAAGGACGACGGACAGGTTGTGCTTCTTGATGAACTTGTCGTGCTTGGCGGCCGAATCGGGCGAGATGCCGATGACGGTCGTGCCGGCCGTTTCGAATTCGCCGGCAAGGGCCGTGAACTGCAGTGCCTCTGTGGTGCAGCCGCTGGTGTCATCCTTGGGATAGAAATAGACGACCACGGGCTTGCCCTTGAGATCGGAGAGGGTGATCGTGCCGCCGCCATCGCGCGGGAGGGTAAAATCGGGGGCGGGCATGCCGCTTTCGAGCTCGGACATGGTTTTCCTTTCTTTCGCCTGCATGTTGGGAAAATGTCGCCGCATTGCGTATATACTGGCGCGGAATTGGTCCAGATCACCCGAATCGGGTGTCCTGCCGAGATTTGGAGGCCATGGCGGAAATCAGAGGGGAAAAGGTGACGTTCCGCCAGAAGGATCTGGTGGCGCTGCACGAGCTGCCGTCGGCCAAGGCGCATGATCCGCTGATCGTGCATTGCCCGGCGCCGTCCTCGCGCGCGGCGACCATTCTGCGGATCTGCCTCGTCTTCCTGCTGTTCTGCGGCCTGGCGGCGGGCAGCGCCTTCTTCGCGATCGAGAGCGGCACCATCGACAGCACGCTGAACACGCGGGCTCAATCCGCCCTCAACGACGCCATCGGCCCCCGCTACAGGGCAACCGTCGGCTCCACGGTACTGCGTTTTTCCAGCGATTTCCGTCTGGCGCTCGAGGCGCGGGACGTCAACGTGATCGA
The DNA here is from genome assembly GCF_018760785.1 of Rhizobium sp. CSW-27. GTDB lineage: Bacteria > Pseudomonadota > Alphaproteobacteria > Rhizobiales > Rhizobiaceae > Neorhizobium. The sequence goes on along the minus strand of NZ_JAHHZO010000013.1, from coordinate 20,714 downwards.
GGTTGCCACCGGCGCGCACCTGACGCGCACCGGGGCCGTGCGCCTGGCAATCGATCCGCTGGCGCTGGCCAGCGGCCGCGTCTCCATTCGCCGGATCTCCGTTCATGATATTTCGCTCGATACGGCGCTTCTGCCGGCCAGTGACCCCATGGATCTGTCGAAGACGCGGGTGGACAGCCTGCCCGGAGCACTGGAGCAGGCCTTCCAGCGACTGGACGAGGCGCGCGGCCTGGTGGAGCGGACCGGCACCGGCGAGGTGCGCCTGTCCGGCATCGACATCCAGTTCCCTCCCGATCCGACCGGCCATGTGTCGCGGCTTATCATTGACGACCTGCGCCTGACGCGCACGGAGCAGGGGCAGGTGGCGCTGACCGGGGCGATGGAACTCGACGGTCGCCGCGCGAACCTGAACGTGCAGTCGACCGCCGTGCATGGGGTGACGCGGGCGCTGAACGCACATTTTTCCGGCCTGGACCTTACTCCCTTCCTGTTGCAGCGCGAGGAGAACGGCGAGCCGCGCGAGGGGCTGCAGGGGGCGATCGACATCGACCTTTCGGCGACGCGCGACACGACCGAAGGCGATCCCTCGCTCACGGCGACGATCCACAACGCGCCGGGTACCTTCTATTTCGACGGCGTGGGCCAGGAGCTTTCGGGGGCTGAAGTCCGGGTTGCCTATGATTTCACCAGGAATTCCATCGAGATCCTGCCGTCGCAGTTCCGCTTCGGGCCGACGGTGGTGCCGTTCACCGGGGCGGTGATAGATCTCGACCGGCTCAATCCTGCCGACCGGCGGCCGGGCTACGGACTTGATCTTCTTGTCAGCGGCGGGCACGCACAGGCGGCCAATGGCGGCGAACAGCCCACGCTGTTCGACCTGCAGGCCAGCGGCCGCTATCTGACGGCGGCACGCGAGCTCGAATTCGATTCCATGCAGGTCTCCAGTCCCTCCGGCCAGATGGCCGGTTCGCTGAAGATCCATTTTCCGGGCAAGGTCTCGCCGGAAATCAGCTTCGGCGCGCAGCTTCCGCGCATGGACGTGGCCGCGGTCAAACAGCTCTGGCCGTTCTGGATGGCGCGCAAGGCGCGCGACTGGGCAGTGTCCAACCTGTTCGGCGGTCAGGTGACGAACGGCACCATCGCCGTCTTCATTCCGGCAGGGCGCATGCGAGGGCCGGGCGTGCCGATGGATCTCGATGCCAATGAACTGCGCATTGCCTTCGACATTGCCGACACGCGGCTGAGCCTCACCGGCGACATGCCGCCGGTGCGCAATCTTGCCGGTCACTTCGATCTGAAGGGTGAGCAGCTGAATGTCGCGGTGAAGGAGGGCATTTCCTATTTTCCCTCGGGACGCAGCGTCAGTGCGGCCGGCGGCACCTTTGCCATCGCCTCCACCTATGCCAAGCCGCTGATGGCCGATCTCTCCCTCAAGGTGACGGGGTCTGCCGATGCGCTGGCCGAACTCGCTTCCTTCAAGCCGATCAACGCCCTGAAGGAAACGGAGTTCTCGCCCGGCGATTTTCGCGGCGAGGCCGAGGCGCAGGTGCAGGCCCGCTTCGGCCTGATCAAGGCGCACGAGCCGCCGCCGCCGGAATTCTCGGCGAGCATCAACCTGAACGGCGTCAGCATTGCAAAGCCGCTGGCAGGCCGCACCGTGGCCGACCTGAAGGGACGCCTCGATGTGGACGGCGTTGCGGCGCGGCTGCAGGCGGATGGAACGATCGACACCGTGCCCGCCAATATTACCCTGGTGGAGCCCTTCAACAAGGCAGATGCGGCAAGCCGGCAACTGGTCGTCAAGGCGACGCTCTCCAACGAGCAGCGTGAAAAGCTCGCGCCGGGCCTTTCGGACGTGGTGGATGGTCCAGTCGTTGCCGAAGTGACGCGGCTCGACGGCGAGCGGCAGGGAATCAAGCTGGACCTGACCAGGGCAAACCTTTCCCTGCCGGTGATCGGCTGGACCAAGGGGGCCGGCATTGCCGCAACGGCCAGTTTCGAACTGATCGAGAAAGACAAGGGTGCGGATGTCCACAAGCTGCAGCTTGCCGGCGATGGCTTCGGCATTCGCGGTGACCTGCGCATGGACGAGGCCGGGCTGGCCACGGCGGACTTCAGCCAGATGCAGCTGTCGCCGGACGACGACTTCGTGCTGTCGCTGAAGCGTGGCAAGGGGCACATCTACGACGTGTCGATCTCGGGTACTTCCGCCGATCTGCGGCCGGTGCTGGCAAAGCTGCGGACCGACGGCAATGCAAGCGACGAGGATACCAGCAGCAGCGAAGGCGGGGCGCGGGTGCGCGGCAAGGTCGACCGGCTGGTCGGCTTCAATGACGAAAAACTTGGCAACGCCAATCTGTCGCTGTTCGTCAACAACAGCCATCTGCGGGAACTGGATCTGGCCGCGGTGACCGGCAGCGGCCAGGCCGTGGTCGGCAAGACGACCAAGGGGGACCGCGGCGAAACGATCACGCTGACCAGCGGCGATGCGGGCGCCATTGCGCGTTTCACCAATCTCTATGACCACATGCGGGGCGGACTTCTGAACATCCGCGTCGACAACGGCCCGGATGGCAACTGGAGCGGCTCCGTCGACATCCGCAGCTTCTCGCTCGTCAACGAAAGCCGCCTTCAGTCGATGGTCTCGACGCCGGTGGGGGAGGACGGCCGCAGCCTGAATTCCGCCGTCCGGCGCGATATCGATGTCAGTTCGCAGAAATTCCAGCGCGGCTTTGCCCGGGTGATCTATCGGGATGGTGCGCTTGCCGTGGAAAACGGCGTGGTGCGCGGCGAGCAGATCGGCGCCACCTTCCAGGGCATGCTGCGCGATGCGCGCGGACGCATGGACATGACCGGCACCTTCATGCCGGCCTATGGCCTCAACCGTCTGTTCGCCGAACTGCCGATCGTCGGCGCCATTCTCGGCAATGGCCGTGACCGCGGCCTTCTCGGCATCACCTTCAAGCTGACGGGCCCGTTCGCCCAGCCGAAACTGGTGGTCAACCCGCTGTCGATCATCGCGCCCGGCGTCTTCCGGCAGATCTTCGAATTCCAATGAAAAACCCGGCGCGGTGGCCGGGTTTCATCATCCGTTGTCCGGGGGCAATGCCGGTCAGACCGGGCGCACCAGAATGTGCTTCTTCTTGCCGAGCGACAGCTTGACAATGCCATCCGCCGTGATGTTGGCGCTGCCGATCGCCAGGCGCTCGTCGGAGACCGCCTCGTCATTGATGCGCACTGCGCCACCCTGCACATGGCGACGGGCTTCGCCGTTGGAGGCGGCAAGGCCTGCCCGCACCATCAGCGCCAGAAGGCCGATGCCGGCAGACAGTTCCGACGCCGGAACCTCGACGGAGGGCAGGTTTTCCGACAGCGCGCCTTCCTCGAAGGTCTTGCGGGCGGTCTCGGCGGCCTCCTCCGCAGCCATGCGGCCGTGCAGGATCGCCGTCACTTCCGTTGCGAGGATCTTCTTCGCCTCGTTGATCTCGGAGCCGCCCAGCGCTGCCAGACGCGCGATCTCGTCCATCGGCAGCGTGGTGAACAGCTTCAGGAAGCGCTCGACATCGGCATCCTCGGTGTTGCGCCAGTACTGCCAGAAATCATAGACCGGCATCAGTTCGGCGTTCAGCCAGACGGCGCCCGAGGCCGACTTGCCCATCTTGGCGCCCGACGCGGTGGTCAGTAGCGGCGAGGTCAGCGCATAGAGCTGCTCGGTGCCCATTCGGTGGCCGAGATCGATGCCGTTGACGATGTTGCCCCACTGGTCGGAACCGCCCATCTGCAGCCGGCAGCCATAGCGGCGCGACAGTTCGACGAAGTCGTAGGCCTGGAGGATCATGTAGTTGAATTCCAGGAAGGAGAGCGACTGCTCACGGTCGAGTCGGGTCTTGACGCTGTCGAAGGACAGCATGCGGTTGACCGAGAAATGCCGGCCGACATCGCGCAGGAACTCGAGATAGTTCAGCGGGCGCAGCCATTCGGCATTGTTGATCATCAGCGCGGTGTTGCCGGCGCGGTCGTAATCGAGATAGTTGGCGAAGACCCGTTTGATCGAGGCGATGTTCTCCTCGATCATCTCGACGGTCATCAGCTTGCGGGCCTCTTCCTTGAAGGAGGGATCGCCCACCATGCCGGTGCCGCCGCCCATCAGCGAAATCGGCCGGTGACCGGTGGCCTGGAACCAGTGAAGCATCATGATCTGCGTCAGATGCCCGACATGCAGGCTGGAGGCGGTCGGGTCATAGCCGATATAGGCCGTCACGGTTTCCTTGGTCAGCAGGTCATCCAGCCCCTTTTCATCGGAAACCTGGTGGATGAAGCCGCGTTCGTCGAGCGTGCGGAGGAAATCGGACTTGAACCTGGACATGATCGATCTCTGGCAAGAGGTTGCTTTTGATGTGTAGCGCGCCTCTAACACTGTTTTCCGACGGAATCACTCCAAAAGTGCGGCCCGGCGTCCTTGCTGCCACCGCAACCCTAGTTTATGTCGTATTTCGTATTTCGTATTGTCGTTTAAGATGAAATTAATGTTTAACTCTTTTCTTGTCCGTGATGGCTGCGAAGCGCAGAACGGAGGGCGGGGCCTGGGGCTTCGTGACGCTCTATGAATGGAGCAAATTTTTTCCTGGTGATGAACCTGCTGATCGGCCTGTCGTTCTGCGTGGTGTTCCTCATCGTGTCCACCCGCAGCCGTTCAGCGTCCGCGGCACGCTGGATTGCCTCCGCCTATGCCATAGCCTCGCTGTCGACCGTTGCCGAGCTGCTGGTCGCCTATACCGACTGGCCGATGTTCTTTGCGCTGATGGCCTTTTCCACGGTGCTGGGCGGCATGGTGCTGATCCGCATCGGCATTGGAAAACTTTATGGCGTGCCGGCCAATCCCTGGTTTCTCGGCATCTTCTTCCTGGCCTCGGTCTTTCTTGATCTGGTGATCTACGACCTGCCGCGCGGCACCTTCATGCATTCGGTCAGCTATCAGGTGCCCTTCGCGCTGATCATGGTGCACAGCGCCGTCGCCATCGTGCGTTCCTCGCGGCGCATGCTGATCGACCGGGTGATGCTGGTCCTCCTGATCCTCGCCGGCCTGCAGTTCATGGCCAAGGGCGTGCTGGCGGTTCTGGTGGGTGCCGGGCAGACCGCCAAGGATTACGTGCATTCCTACTACGCACTCGTATCGCAGAGCACGACGGGCGTGTTCGTGGTGATCATCGGGCTGATGCTGCTGTCGGTCTTCGTGCTGGAGATCATGGCGGACGAGCGGACCAATTCGGAGGTCGATTCGCTTTCCGGCGTCTACAACCGGCGCGGTTTCGACACCCATTGCGATCTGGCGCTGCGCCGGCGGTCAAGCGGGCCGCATTCGCTGATCCTCTGCGATCTCGATCACTTCAAGAAGGTCAACGACACCTACGGGCATTTCAGCGGCGATTCGGTCATCCGCCATTTCGGCGGCCTGCTGCGGGCGAGCGTTCCCGATGATGCGGTGGTCGGCCGGATCGGCGGCGAGGAGTTCTGCATCCTGCTGCCGGGCGTACCGCTCGATGCGGCGGTGATGTTTGCCCAGGCGCTGCGCGGTTCGGTGGCAATGCAGACGGTGCAGGGGCTGCCGACCGGTTTTCACATCACGGCAAGCTTCGGTCTGGCAGCCTTCCAGCATGCCCATGAACTCAGCATGGTGATGCGCCATGCCGACAAGGCGCTCTACGATGCCAAGGCCGCCGGCCGCAACTGCGTGCGCCAGTACCGCGCCGCGCCGGCCTTTTCCGTGGTGCCGAATTCGAGTTCCAGCTGCACCTGAGGAAGGGGGCCGCGATCCCGAATAAAAAAACGGCCCTGCAGGACCGTTTTTCGAAGGATCGGCAAGGGGTGGGGCTCAGCGGATGCGCTTGGCAGCCGGTTCCGGCACCAGTTCGCCGTTGAGGCGGCGATCAAGGTAATCCTCGCAATCGGCCATCAGTGCTTCCACCCGTCCGTTGAAGAAGTGGTTGGCGCCTTCGACGGTGCGGTGGGTGATCAGGATGCCCTTCTGCGTCTTCAGCTTCTCCACCAGCGCATTCACGTCCTTTTCCGGTGCGACCTTGTCGGAATCGCCGTTGATGATCAGGCCGGAGGAGGGGCAGGGTGCCAGGAACGAGAAGTCGTAGATGTTCGGCTGCGGCGCGATGGAGAGAAAACCTTCGATCTCCGGCCGGCGCATCAGAAGCTGCATGCCGATCCAGGCGCCGAACGAATAGCCGGCCACCCAGCAGCTTTTCGAATCGGGATGCAGGGCCTGCACCCAGTCGAGGGCGGCGGCGGCATCGGAAAGTTCGCCCGCGCCATGGTCGAATTCGCCCTGGCTGCGGCCGATGCCCCGGAAGTTGAAGCGCAGCGTCGTGAAGCCCCGCTTCTGGAACATGTAGAACAACTGGTAGACGATCTGGTTGTTCATCGTGCCGCCGAACTGCGGGTGCGGGTGCAGGATGATCGCGATCGGGGCGTTTTTCTCCTTCGAGGGCTGGTAGCGTCCTTCGAGGCGGCCGGCAGGGCCGTTGAAAATCACTTCGGGCATCGTTACTCCGGTCAGCTTTTTTGATGTTTCCAACCGTTTCACAACCGCTTTGACTTGACGAGCGCGGTCATCTTTTCTAGAAACAGTTTAGAACCATTCGAAATTTGGGTCGGCTGTGCCGCCCAGGTGGTCGTCTCTTACGGCATGCGTGGCGAAAATTTCAAGGGAAATGCGTCGTCGTGCCGGATCTGGACCGGGAACCGCAGGCTGCAATGTCCAAGACACGCGCATATCTGGATTGGAACGCGACGGCGCCGCTTGGCGAAGCGGCAAGGCGTGCCATGCTGGAAGCCTATGATCTGCCGGGCAACGCCTCTTCCGTGCATGGCGAGGGGCGTGCGGCCCGCGCCAGCATTGATCGCGCCCGCCGCCAGGTGGCGGCGCTTGTCGGTGCCGATCCGCAGCACGTGACCTTTACCAGTGGCGCAACGGAAGCGGCAAATTTCGTGCTGACGCCGGACTTTCGCATGGGGCGCGCACCGCTCTCGCTCGGCCATCTCTATGTGTCGGCCATCGAGCATCCGGCGCTGCGCGAAGGTGGCCGTTTTGGCGCCGGGCGGTTGAGCGAAGTGGCCGTCACCAAAGACGGCGTGCTTGATCTTGCCGCGCTCGCAGCCGCGCTCGATGCCCATGATGCCGCAGGCGGCCTGCCGATGGTGGCCGTCATGCTGGTCAACAACGAGACGGGCATCATCCAGCCGGTCTACGAAGCGGCATCGCTGGTGCATGCGAAGGGCGGCCTGATGGTGGTGGATGCCGTGCAGGCGGTCGGCCGCATTCCGGTCGATATCGCCGCGCTCGATGCGGATTTTCTCATTCTCTCCTCGCACAAGCTTGCCGGCCCGAAGGGTGTCGGGGCGCTTGTTTCGCGTGGCGAGGTCATGATGCCGCAGCCGCTCGTCCGCGGCGGCGGGCAGGAGAAAGGCCACCGTTCCGGCACGGAGAATTTTCCGGGCATCGTCGGATTCGGCGCAGCCTGCGAAGCGGCGCTTGCGGATCTGGAAGCGCGCAATGCGGCGATTGCCGCCCTGCGGGAGCGTCTGGAGGAGGGCATGCGCGCTGCAGCCGCCGACGTGGTCATTCACGGTGCCGGCCAGCCGCGTGTCGCCAATACCACCTTCTTCACCCTGCCGGGCCTGAAATCCGAGACGGGCCAGATCGCCTTCGATCTGGAAGGGGTGGCGCTGTCGGCGGGGTCTGCCTGTTCCTCCGGCAAGGTGGGACAGAGCCACGTGCTGGCCGCCATGGGCTGCGATCCGCAGATGGGGGCACTGCGCCTGTCGCTGGGGCCGTCCACGACCGAGGCGGAGATCGACCGGGCGCTGGCGGCCTTTGCCAGGATTGCCGGACGGCGGGCCAATGCCGGACGCGCCGCATGAGTGCGTTCTAATTTGCGGAAACGCAAAAATCTGCTTGCCAAAAGGTGGGAAAATCGCCTTCTGGCGCCTACATGAGGGCGGACTTCCGCCAAGAAATGACAAGCTGCCGGACCCTTGATTCCGGCAAGATTGGAGTATGACCATGGCTGCCGTGCAGGAAACCATCGATCAGGTCCGCCTCATCGATGTGGACCAGTACAAATACGGCTTCGAGACCGAAATCGAAGTCGAAAAGGCCCCGAAGGGCCTGTCCGAAGAGATCATCCGCTTCATTTCGGCCAAGAAGCAGGAGCCGGAGTGGATGCTGGAATGGCGGCTCGACGCCTATCGCCGCTGGCTGACCATGGAAGAGCCGACCTGGGCCCGCGTCGATTACCCGAAGATCGACTTCAACGACATCTACTACTATGCGGCGCCGAAGACGACGTCCGGCCCGAAGTCGCTGGAGGAAGTCGATCCGGAGCTGCTGAAGGTCTATGAGAAGCTCGGTATTCCGCTGAAGGAACAGGAAATCCTGGCCGGCGTCGACAAGCCGCGCGTTGCCGTCGATGCCGTGTTCGACAGTGTCTCGGTCGTCACGACCTTCAAGAAGGAACTGGCCAAGGCCGGCGTGATCTTCATGTCGATCTCGGAAGCCGTGCGCGAGCATCCCGAACTGGTCAGGAAGTATCTCGGTTCCGTCGTTCCGACCACCGACAACTACTATGCCACGCTGAACTCTGCCGTCTTCACCGACGGTTCCTTCGTCTATGTGCCGAAGGGCGTTCGTTGCCCGATGGAACTGTCGACCTATTTCCGCATCAACGAGAAGAACACCGGCCAGTTCGAGCGCACGCTGATCATCGCAGACGAAGGCGCCTATGTGTCCTATCTCGAAGGCTGCACGGCACCGCAGCGCGACGAAAACCAGCTGCATGCGGCCGTCGTCGAACTCGTCGCCTTGGACGATGCCGAGATCAAGTATTCGACCGTGCAGAACTGGTATCCCGGCGACAAGCAGGGCAAGGGCGGCATCTACAACTTCGTCACCAAGCGTGGCGATTGCCGCGGCGCCCGTTCGAAGATTTCCTGGACGCAGGTGGAAACCGGCTCGGCGATCACCTGGAAATATCCGAGCTGCATCCTGCGCGGCGATGACAGCCGCGGCGAGTTCTACTCGATCGCCGTATCGAACGGTCACCAGCAGATCGACTCGGGCACCAAGATGATCCATCTCGGCAAGAACACGTCGAGCCGCATCATCTCCAAGGGCATTGCCGCCGGTGTGTCGCAGAACACCTATCGCGGCCAGGTGTCTGCGCATCGCAAGGCCACCAATGCCCGCAACTTCACGCAGTGCGATTCGCTCCTCATCGGCGACCGCTGCGGCGCGCACACGGTGCCCTATATCGAGGCGAAGAATTCCTCCGCACAGTTCGAGCATGAGGCGACCACCTCGAAGATCTCCGAAGACCAGCTGTTCTATTGCCTGCAGCGCGGTATTCCGGAAGAGGCGGCGATCGCACTGATCGTCAACGGCTTCGTCAAGGAAGTCATTCAGGAACTGCCGATGGAATTTGCCGTCGAAGCGCAGAAACTGATCGGCATTTCGCTGGAAGGATCGGTTGGCTGACCGTCAGGTGCTGTCATCCTCGGGCTTGGCCCGAGGATCCACGGCTTGAGGCTTGCGCAGAGAACGCGAATTTATGGATCCTCGGGACCAGCCCGAGGATGACGAATAGGGCGCCGGGATGGCGCAGACGAAGACAGGCGGCTTTGAACCGCCCTATGAACAGGAACATCAAGATGCTTGAAATCAAGAACCTGCACGCCCGCATCGCCGAAGACGGCACCGAGATCATCCGCGGTCTGAACCTGACCGTGAAGGCTGGCGAAGTGGCGGCCATCATGGGTCCGAACGGCTCCGGCAAGTCGACGCTCTCCTACATTCTCTCCGGCCGCGAGGACTACGAGGTCACCGAGGGCGAGATCCTTTACAATGGCGAGAACATCCTGGAACTCGATCCGGCCGAGCGTGCCGCCAAGGGCATTTTCCTCGCCTTCCAGTATCCGGTCGAAATTCCGGGCGTTGCCACCATGCAGTTCCTGAAGGTGGCCATGAACGAGCAGCGCAAGGCGCGCGGCGAGGCGGAACTGACGACGCCGGACTTCATGCGCCGCGTCAAGGAAGCTGCTGGCGAGTTGAAGATCAACCCGGACATGCTGAAGCGGCCGTTGAACGTCGGCTTCTCCGGTGGCGAGAAGAAGCGCGCCGAGATCCTGCAGATGGCACTGCTCGAGCCCAAGCTGTGCGTTCTCGATGAAACCGATTCCGGCCTCGACATCGACGCGCTCAAGATCGTCGCCGATGGGGTGAATGCGCTGAAATCGCCGGATCGCGCCGTGATCGTCATCACCCACTACCAGCGCCTGCTCGACTATATCGTGCCGGATACGGTTCACGTTCTCTACAAGGGCCAGATCATCCGCACGGGCGACAAGACTCTTGCGCTCGAACTGGAAGCCAATGGCTACGCCGACATCATCGGCGAAGCGGCCTGAGGGCAGTGGCGAAAGGATTATTGGCATGAACATGCAGACGACAAGCCGGCTGACTGCCGCGGAATCTGCGCTGATCGAGGCCTATAACCAGCAGGTCGGCGACCTGCCGGGCAATGGTGCCGTCATCAGTGCACGCGACCGGTTGCTGGAAGATCTGAAGACCAATGGTCTTCCGACCCGCCGGGTGGAAGCCTGGCATTATACGGACCTGAAGACGCTGCTGCGGGGGCTTCCCGCGGCCGGGCCCGCCGGCGTGGCGGCGGCCCCCGCGCCGCTGGTGGACAGTGCAACGGTGATCGTGACGCAGGACGGGCTTTCCGAAGCCAAGGCCTCCGTCGGCGGAGTGCTTCTCGGCAGCTTCGACACGATGTTGCGCGAAGGGACCGCCGCGCCGGGCCTTTCCGTTATCGACCGCGACGACACGATCGGCAAGATCAATGGCAGCTTCGTGCGGGACGGCTATGTGCTGGAATTTCCGGAAGGTGTCGAGATCGAGCAGCCGATCGAGATCCAGGCGCTGCACGGTGGCGGCCAGATTCACACCCGCTTTCCGGTCAGCTTCGGCAAGGGTGCCAGGGCAACCGTAATCGAGCGGCATGCGGCAACGACCGGGGACCAGGCTTTCGTCTCCTCCGTCAGCGACATCTCGCTGGAGGACGGCGCCGAGGTGACCTGGATCGTGCTGCAGGAGCAGGGTGCCTCCGATACCCATCTCGGCCAGGTGCGCATTCGGGTCGGTGCAGATGCCAAGCTGCGCCTCTTCGTCATCAATGCCGGCGGCAAGCTGGTGCGTCAGGAACTGCGCATCGACGTGGCGGGCGAGGGCTCCGACCTGCAGTTGCGAGGCGTCAATCTGCTCGGCGGCGATACGCATACCGACGTGACGCTGGTGCTGGGCCACAATGTGCCGAACACCACTTCGACGGAAATCTTCCGCAACGTGGTGTTCGATCGCGCCCGCGGCGTGTTCCAGGGCATGATCAAGGTTGCCCTCGACGCCCAGAAGACCGATGCGCGTATGGCCTGCAACACGCTTCTGATGTCGGACGATGCCGAGTTCTCCGCCAAGCCGGAGCTCGAGATCTTTGCCGACGACGTGCAGTGCGGTCACGGTGCGACGGTCGCCGATATCGACGACAACCATCTTTATTACCTGATGGCCCGCGGCATTCCGCGCAACAAGGCGCGTGCCATGCTGGTCAACGCCTTCGTGGCGGAGATCGTCGAGGAGCTGGAGGACGAGGCGCTCGTCGAGGCACTCGAAGCGATCGTCAGCCGCTGGCTGGAAAGACATGCCTGATACGATGCCGGCGGGACGTGTCGTCGCCGCCGGCATTCTCCCGGCAGGCAGAGCGTGCCGCCGAATTTACGGGATGGCCATCCATGACCTATGATGTCGAAGCGATCCGTCGCGACTTTCCGATCCTCACCACGATGGTGCACGGCAAGCCGCTCGTCTACCTGGACAATGGCGCCTCCGCGCAGAAGCCGCAGAGCGTGATCGACGCGATTTCGCATGCCTATTCGCATGAATATGCCAATGTGCATCGGGGTCTGCATTACCTGTCGAATGCCGCGACGGAGGCCTATGAGGGCGCGCGCGAAAAGGTGCGTCGCTTTCTGAATGCGCCGTCTATCGACGATATCGTCTTCACCAAAAATTCGACCGAGGCGATCAACACGGTCGCTTATGGCTGGGCCATGCCGCATCTGAAGGACGGTGACGAGATCGTTCTGACGATCATGGAGCACCATTCCAACATCGTGCCCTGGCACTTTTTGCGCGAACGACAAGGCGTCAAGCTGGTCTGGGTGCCGGTGGATGACGAGGGCGCCTTCCATCTCGAAGATTTTGAAAAATGCCTGACGGAAAAGACACGGCTGATCGCCATGACGCATATGTCGAATGCGCTCGGAACGGTCGTGCCGATCAAGGACGTCTGCCGCATCGCCCATGACCGCGGCATCCCGGTGCTGGTCGACGGCAGCCAGGGCGCCGTGCACATGCCGGTCGACGTGCAGGATCTCGGCTGCGACTGGTACGTGATGACCGGCCACAAGCTTTACGGCCCCTCCGGCATCGGCGTGCTTTACGGCAAGAAGGAGCGGCTCTACGAGATGCGGCCATTCCAGGGCGGCGGCGAGATGATCATCGACGTCGACCAGGAGTTCGTCACCTATAATGATCCGCCGCACCGGTTCGAGGCCGGCACGCCACCGATCGTGCAGGCGATCGGCCTGGGTTATGCACTGGACTACATGGAGAAGATCGGACGCGACGCGATCGCCGCGCACGAGGCGGATCTGACGGCCTATGCGACCGAACGGCTGACGGCGATCAACTCGCTGCGCATCATCGGCAATGCGCCGGGCAAGGGGGCAATCTTCTCCTTCGAACTCGCCGGTATCCATGCCCATGACGTGTCGATGGTGATCGACCGCAAGGGCGTGGCCGTGCGCGCCGGGACCCATTGTGCCATGCCGCTCTTGAAACGGTTCGGTGTGACCTCCACTTGCCGGGCATCCTTTGCGATGTACAACACCCGCTCCGAGGTAGACGCGCTGGCCGATGCGCTGGACTATGCGCGAAACTTCTTTGCCTGAGGACGAAATCATGTCGACCGAAGAAACCATTCCGAAGTGGGATGCCCGCGAAGGCATCATCAACTCGCCGATCCCGGCGGACGAACTCGCCCGCCTGTCCGATGACATCGTCGCGGCGTTGAAGACCGTCTATGATCCGGAAATCCCGGCGGATATTTTCGAACTCGGTCTCGTCTACAAGATCGACATCGAGGACGACCGCATGGTGAAGATCGTCATGACGCTGACGGCCCCCGGCTGCCCGGTCGCCGGCGAAATGCCGGGCTGGGTGGAAAATGCTGTCGGTGCCGTCGAAGGCGTGTCCGGCGTCGAGGTCGAGATGACCTTCGATCCGCCGTGGACGCCGGAGCGCATGTCGGAAGAGGCGCAGGTGGCCGTCGGCTGGTATTGAACCGGCCGATGCGTTCGTGTTTTCCGCATGCACGCGGAATCCGCATCATGGCGCGCGCATCCCTTTCGTCTCGAACTGATCGAAAACGTGTCGTCGCATCGAGGTGGAGTTTGAGCGTCACATTGCCTCCAGGGGGCGCTGACGCGGGGTTATTGATCGAGAGCCGCCTTGCGCCTACATTGACAAGAGAAACCGCCGGGCCTTGAACCCGGATGGCGTGAAGGAGAATGAGCCCATGGGCTTTGCAGTGATGACCATGACCGATGCCGCCGCGAACCGCGTGAAGGCGATCGTTGAAAAATCCGGCCCCGATGCGAAGGGCATTCGCGTCGGCATCAAGAAGGGCGGATGCGCCGGCATGGAATATACGGTCGATCTGGTGAGCGAACCGAATGCCAAGGACGACCTGATCGAACATGCGGGTGCCAAGGTCTGGATCGAGCCCTCCGCCGTGCTCTATCTCCTCGGCACGCAGATGGATTTCGAGGTGTCGAAGATGCGCTCGGGCTTCACCTTCATCAATCCGAACCAGACGTCCGCCTGCGGCTGCGGCGAATCGGTCGAACTGAAGCCGGCGGACCTCGCGGCGCTGGCGCGCGAGCGGGCAGGCGAAGCCAGCCCCGTCTGAGGCCGTTCAGCCCAGTTCCGCCATGTGGTCGAGCAAGCGCTCCGTTGCGGCAGCAGCCTCCGCCGCGTCCTGCTTCTGAACGGCACGAATGATCGCCACATGCAGGCCGACGGCACGATCCATCGATTCGGCCGTTGCGGTGGCAAACCATAGCCGGCGCGCATGCGTTTGCAGCGTCGCAAGCGGTGCTGTGAGAAAGCGGTTGGGACAGACACGTTCCATGATGTCATCGAACCGCCGGTCAGCGGCAAGAAAACCCTGAACATCCGCCAGGGCGGCGGCAGCGCTCATGTCCCGGGCGCAGTCGATGAAGGCCTTGCGCTGGTCGATGTCGGCATGGCGTGCTGCAAGCGCGGCGACCGCCGGCTCCAGCCGGCGTCGCACCTCCATGATCTCCCGTCGGTCCGATGCCCTGATCGGGCTGATCTGCAGGCCACTGCGCGGCTTGACGACCAGCAATCCCTGCCATTCCAGCTTCTGGATGGCCTCACGCACCGGCGTGCGGCCGTGACCGGCCATGTCGATCAACTGCTTTTCGGTGACGACCGCGCCCGGCGCCAGCGCAAGCGTCACGATCCTCTGTTCGAGAACCCTGTAGGCCTGGCGGGCGAGGGAATCCGGATCCTGTGGGTCGTCATTCGAGTCCATGAAGCTGATATATCAGACTGGGATCCAAAGGCAACTCTGGCGAGTAATCTGATATATCAGCTTGATGGAGTGTGGCGCCACTGGCGCATCGCGCCAGCCGGTCGTGGTGGAGGTGCGGTGGTTTCAGCCTTGCTATTCGTGACGCAGGGCTTCTATCGGGTTCAGCTGTGCCGCGCGCCGCGCCGGGAAATAGCCAAAGACGACCCCGATCAGGGCGGAGAAGGCAAAGGCGATGGCAATGATCGTCGGGCTGACGACGAAGGGCACCTTCAGCAGCCCGACAACGCCATAGGCAAGGCCGAGACCGGAGAGAATGCCGGTAACGCCGCCGAACACCGAGAGCATCACCGCTTCCACGAGAAACTGCGTGAGGACCTGCCGCTCCAGCGCGCCAATCGCCAGGCGGATGCCGATCTCGCGGGTGCGCTCCGTCACGGAGACCAGCATGATGTTCATGATGCCGATGCCGCCGACCAGCAGGCTGACGGCCGCCACGGCGCCGAGCAGGCCGGTGAGCAGCGTCGTCGTGCCGGTCATGGCCGAGGCGATCTGCGTCATGTCGTTGACGGTGAAATCGTCCTCCTTGCCGATGGCGATGCGCCGCCTTTCGCGCAAAAGGCTTTCGACATCCGCCTGAACCCTGGCGGTGGAAACGCCATCCTCGGCTGAAAGCATGAGCGCGGCGATGGTGGTGGTGCCGCCAAGGCGCCGCTGGTGCAGCTTGAGCGGCATCAGCACCGCGTCGTCCTGATCATCGCCCATGCCCGATTGCCCCTTCGATGCCAGCACGCCGATCACCGAACAGGCAACATTCCCGACGCGGATCGAAAGCCCCACCGGATCGGCGTCGCCGAAAAGTTCACGACGCACCGTCTGGCCGATGATGCAGGCGGCGGTGCCGCGCTCTTCCGAAGGCAGGAATTCGCGGCCGAGCGTCAGGTCCCAGTCCTGCGCCACCAGATAGTCATTGGTGGTGCCGAGAATGCTGGTCGAGCGGTTCTGTCCGCCGGAAATGACGGTGGCCGTGCTGCGATTGATCGGCGCCACCGCGCGCAGGCCGGCAATCTGTTCCTTGATGGCAATGACATCGGCATCCACAAAACGCTTCGCCTCGCTACCGGCCCGGCCCGGCCCCCACTGGCCGGGGCGCACGAACAGCGTGTTGGTGCCAAGCCGCGACAGCTCCTGGCGCACCTGGGCCGTCGTGCCGTTGCCGACGGTAACCATGGCGATGACCGCAGCCACGCCGATGACAATGCCGAGCACGGTGAGAAAGGAACGCAGCAGGTTGCGGCTGATGGCGCGCCAGGCAAGCCGTGTCGTCTCAAACAGCATGGCCGGCCTCCGGGGCTGCGGCGCCGGCGGTCGCGCTGTCCCAGGCAAGGCGCCCGTCGACGAAGCGCAGCTGGCGCTCGGCATAGGCCGCGATATCCTCCTCATGCGTGACCATGATCACGGTAATGCCCTTGTCGCGGTTGAGGCTGCTGATCAGGTCCATGATCTCACCGCTGGTGCGGGTATCCAGGTTTCCGGTCGGCTCGTCGGCCAGCAGCACGGCGGGACTGGTGACAATGGCACGCGCAATGGCCACGCGCTGCTGCTGCCCGCCGGACAGTTCCTGCGTGGTATGGCTCTCGCGTCCCTTCAGCCCGACCTGTTCGAGCGCTGCCAGTGCCAGCCGGCGACGTTCCCGTCCCTCCATGCCGCGATAGACGAGTGGCAGTTCAACATTTTCCACCGCCGAGGTGCGCGCCAGAAGGTTGAAGCCCTGGAAGACGAAGCCCAGCATGTGCCTGCGAAGGAGGGTCAGCTGCTGGCGGTCGAACCCGGCCGTGGATACGCCCTGGAACAGATACTCGCCGGCCGACGGCACATCGAGACAGCCGAGAATGTTCATCGCAGTCGATTTTCCCGAGCCGGAGGGGCCCATGATCGAAACGAACTGGCCGGCGGCGATGGACAGGTCCACCCGGTCCAGAGCGCGGATGGTTGCTTCGCCTCGGCCATAATGGCGGCAGACCCCGCGAAACTCGATGAGGGGGCGAACGGTCATAAGCCGCCCTCTCAGTTGGATCGGGGGCTGGCGGCGGTGACCAGCAGATCGCCCTCGGCCAGTGCGGCAGAGCGGACCAGCGTGAACTGGCCGTCCGTCGGGCCGGTCTCGACCATCACCCGCTGCGGGCGTCCGTCCCTCAGAACCCAGAGGGGCCGCGTCGGCATGCCGGCCTGGGTGTCCGGCGCAGCGTTGCGCGAACGGGGCGCGCCCGGCGGCCTTGGCGCGCGGAACAGGCGGCTGAGGATATTTCCGCCAGGCGGCGGGCCGGCCATGGGTGGGGAAAAGCGCAGCGCCGCATTCGGCACCAGCAGCGCGTCCTTGACCGATTGAACGGTGATATCCGCCGTCGCGGTCATGCCCGGCCGCAACAGGAGATCGGCATTGTCGACCGACAGCACAGCCTTGTATGTGACAACATTGGAGACGGTTTCCGATGCAAAGCGCACGGTTTCGATGCGCGCCGGAAAGGAGCGCTCCGGATAGGCATCGACGGTGAACACCGCCGGCTGCCCTTCGCGCACCTGCCCGACATCCGCTTCATCCACCGAGACCTGCAGCTCCATCCGCTTGAGATCGCCGGCAATGGTGAAGAGAACCGGCGCCGACAGCGAGGAGGCGACCGTCTGGCCGGGATCGACATCGCGCGTCAGCACCACCCCGTCGATCGGGGACAGGATGCGGGCCTTGGCCAGGTTCACCTCCGCAAGCCTGAGGTCCGCTTCGGCGGAGAGAACGGCGCTTTCATTGATCTCCTTGGTGGCAAGCGCCGAATCATGGGCATATTGCGCCGTGTCGAGCTCCTGCTGGCTGGAAATGCTCTTGTTGACGAGCGCGCGCAGCCGATCGAGCTGGGTGCGGGCGGAGTTCAGCTCCGCATCGGCCTTCACCACATTGGCCCTGGCGGAAGAGAGCTTGGCCCGGGCACTCTGGGCATCCGCCTGCAGCTTGTTGGTATCGAGTTCCGCCAGCACGTCGCCGGCACGGACCGGGCTGTTATAGGTGACATTGACCTTGCGCACCGTGCCGGAAAGCTCGCTGGAAATGTCGACCTGATCGGTCGGCTGCAGCGAGCCCGTGGCGGTGACGATCACCGACAGGTCGCCGCGCTTCAGAGGCTGCGTGGTATAGGCAAAGGCCGGGCCGTCATCGTTCAGGTAGAGATAGCCGCCGGCACCGGCGCCACCCAGCAGGAGAAGAAGGAGAGGCCAGACAAGCCAGCGCGATCGGCGCTTCCTGCCCCGCGAGGCCGAAAGAATCTCCACCAGATCCGGCGATGCCTTGCCCGCCTGTGTCGTTTGCATGCCGGTCTTGTCGTTCAAGCTGTCCCATCCCCCGCCATATCGCGGCAACCTTTGCGAAACGCGACCTGCCTGCCGGATTCGCGCTGCGGTTACCGCATGGGAAATGACATGTTCAACGTGTTGATCCAAATGAAATAACGGTAAGGTATAGGCGCGGTGGTTGCAATGAAGCCCGTCCACCTCGGAAGGCGCGCTATACGCCATATATGCCACAGGGCCATGCCGATGATTATCGGGAATTGAAAGAACGCCACGGCGAATAAAATGGTGAGAACGCTGGGATTCGAACCCAGGACCTACTGATTAAAAGTCAGTTGCTCTACCGGCTGAGCTACGCTCTCAGAAACGGAGCTTACGGCGCCCGTCGAAAGTGCGCGGAACATATTCGCGAGTCCGTGATCGGTCAACCCGCGATCGCAGAATTTCACAGCATCTTTCGGTTTTCCTACCCTGCCTCCGTTGCGCGGAGTGCCGCCTTCCTATTTTGGCGCTGTTACAGTTTTGCATTCGGATGTTTCGGTTTTCCTAAATTCCTTCATGTGCCATAGGAAGGATAACAGACGTCTAATCCATTTTGCTGCCAGCCTATTTTATGATTAAGACTCGGTTCTGAAAGAGAGGTTTCCGATGCTTTTGGGTAGGACCACCGGAATTGATTACAATTCCGCCCGGCTTGACGGACATATCTCGTCGGTAGGGCCATCTCTTCTCGTTCTGGCATATTTCATCGCCTTGTCGTCTTTTACCTTCGTTTCCCTCATGCCCATTCCTGGGTTTTTACGCGGGGCTCTGTTGACGTCGTGTGGAATGTTGTTGGGCCTTGGAGCCGTTTTCCTGTGCCTGTTTTACGCAGCGAGACGCAGCGTCTGGCTTTGTCTGGCCGTTGTTTTCGCGTGTATTTTCTGGATTTTCGCTTTTCCCGCCGCTATCAACGGTGGCGATGACAATGGTGCCTATCTGCTCTTTGCCACGGGTTTTTATCAGGACATTCAGGCAACCGTGCAGCCGCTCAGCGAGCGACGCCTGTTTTCCGTCGGAGGCATTTACGCATTTCAGGCGCCGGTAATCCACTGGCTTGGCGTTCGTTACCTGTCTGTTGTCGAACCGGCTTTCGGCATCCTGCTTTTCATTCTGGCGGTTGTGACCCGTCGTGCTCTCCCGGTCTCGGTCGCAATGCTCACGGTGATAATCATTTCACTGATGCCCTTGCTCGGTAGTGCCGCTCTTGCGAACACGGCGAGCACGTTTGTCATCGGCTCGCTGTCACTGCTGCTGATCCTGCTAGCGCTAGGACTGGCGCAGAGGGCTCGACCAACGTGGCTTGATCTCGTCGCGATTTTGATATTGCCTCTGGCCGCCCTCGTGTTTCGTCCAACGACAGCCCCGTTCAACGGATTGCTTGCTGCGGGTATGTGTGCATGGGTCGTGACACGCAATCCGGCCGATGCAGCAAGACTGTCGATTGTGGCGCTTCCCGTGGCGGCTCTGTTTGGCGGATCTCTCTTTCTCTATCACCAGATCGGAGGGACTTGGCTATACCCACTCCTTGGACGTGGCACGCACATCACCGCCGAAGGCATCTCCATTGCCGGTTCCATGCCGCTCTCACAGCACCTGGCCAATGTCGTTAGGGTGGCATTCCGCGATGTCCCCACCGTCATCGCATTGGTCTGCACGATGGCAGGCCTGGTGGCTGTACGTGGTAACCACCGGGTTTTCCTGGCTTTTCTTGCTGTTGCTATTGCCTTTGTAATCTTTGCTGCAGCTGTGGTGATCGCGACCTCCGGTCTTGCGTCCGGACGCTATATCACACCCGTTTCCTTTTCGATGATCGTCGCAAGTCTCATCGTTATCGGAGAAGCGGTCGAAAGCTGGCCATTTCTACGAGGGAGCCGGGTTGCACATGTGGCACCGCTGGCCCTTTTCTGCTGCCTCGTCGTGCTGTTGGTGACCGCGCGCATAGCCGGCAATAATGTCGCAGAGCGGCGTCTGCTCCAGTACAACCTTGCGACGGAGGATGCGCTTGCGCTGCGTGCCGTAAGCAATCTTATCGCATCGGCGATCGGATCCGAAGATGCGGTCATGCTTGTAGACATTGCCGAAGCGCGTTTCCTCGTTGAAACGTTGCACGTCCGTATCTTGTTGATGGACCAGCCGGGAATGGTGTCGCCGTGGCGAAAGAGCATGAGCATGTCATCGCATGGGAGCTACGCAGAAGGTCTCCGTCTCTATCTCGAGCAAAGCAAGGTCAAGGCAATCCTTGTCAAGACCTTGTCTTGTGCGCCTCAGCAGGACTTTGCGCCTTCCGGGTGGGCAGATCTGATGCGATACGGGCAAGGCCGGAACAACGCTGCCTTATGCGATATCGGGAAGTCTGCCCGGCGTATCGATCTGGGCAGGTACACCATCTTGTTTCCTGGTGAACCGTGAGGTGTTTCGCTTGAGGCAGCACGAGATTGCGAGGCTGCACTGCGGGCCTCGTCTTTTCCTAGGTTCTGTTGACAAAGTGTGGTAGCCATATTTTTGCGGCAGCCAGGGCGAGGAATGCTGAGAAGGATTTTCGGGTCTTGTCGTATCGTGTCGCAACGCGACGGAACTGCTTGAGGCGGTTGAACA
>NZ_JAHHZO010000012.1 GCF_018760785.1 Rhizobium sp. CSW-27 | reverse complement strand
TCGAAGCGGCCGGTGCGCGCATGCTGTTCCTCCCGCCCTACAGCCCAGACTTCAATCCCATAGAGAAGGCATTCTCAAAACTGAAAGCGCTGCTGCGCAAGGCAGCAGAGCGCACCGTAACTGGCCTCTGGGACAGGATCGGGAAACTGATTGACCTCGTCGAGCCACAAGAGGCTCGCAACTTCTTCACATCATGTGGTTACGATCCAGCATGAAAGGGAAACGCTCTAGCCGGGCGCCAGGGCAATTCCAGCAAAAACGGGCAACGGTTTCGCGTCCGCAATGGTGTGAACACAAAGAGACAGAGCGTTTCGAGGAATTCCATTTTCGCCGGAAAGATTTTCATGGGGCGGCGTAAAGGGTTTCCGTTCTTCACCCTGATGAGAATTAAGCAGCGTCATGCAAAAACGCCCCCGGCTTGCACCGGGGGCTCTTTGGTCAGGACAGGACCGGCCCTCAGGCCTTAAGGTCAAAACGGTCGGCGTTCATCACCTTCACCCAGGCGGCCACGAAGTCGCGGACGAATTTTTCCGCGTTGTCGGACTGGGCATAGACTTCGGCAAGGGCGCGCAGCTGCGAGTTGGAGCCGAAGACGAGGTCGACGCGGGTGGCGGTCCACTTCACGGCGCCGGTCTTGCGGTCGCGGATCTCGAACAGGTTTTCCGCCGGCGTTACCGGGTTCCAGCTATAGGCCATGTCGACCAGGTTGACGAAGAAGTCGTTCGTCAGCGTGCCGACGCGGTCGGTGAAGACACCATGCGCTGCGCCGCCGTAATTGGCGCCGAGTACGCGCAGGCCGCCGACGAGGACCGTCATTTCCGGCGCGGTCAGCGTCAGAAGCTGGGCCCGGTCGAGCAGCAGTTCTTCCGCCGAAATCGTGAACTCCGTCTTCTGGTAGTTGCGGAAGCCATCGGCGACCGGCTCCAGAACCGAGAAGGAGTCCGCATCCGTCTGTTCGGCGGTGGCATCGGTGCGGCCGGGCGCGAACGGCACCTCGATCGCAACGCCGGCAGCCTTGGCGGCCGCTTCAACCGCAGCCGAACCGCCGAGCACGATGAGATCGGCAAGCGAGATCTTCTTCTCCGTCTGGCTGGCGTCGAACTCGGCCTTGATGCCTTCCAGAACCGCCAGCACCCTGGCGAGCTGTTCCGGCTGGTTCACGTCCCAGCCGTTCTGCGGGGCGAGGCGGATGCGCGCACCATTGGCGCCGCCGCGCTTGTCGGAGCCGCGGAAGGTGGAGGCAGAGGCCCAGGCCGTCTGGATCAGTTCCTGCGCGGTGAGGCCGGAGGCGAGCAGCTTCTGCTTCAGCGCGGCAATGTCGGCGGCGTCCACCAGTACATGGTCGACCGGCGGCACCGGATCCTGCCAGATCAGCTCTTCCTGCGGCACTTCCGGACCGAGATAGAGAACCTTCGGCCCCATGTCGCGATGGGTCAGCTTGAACCAGGCGCGGGCAAAGGCGTCGGCAAAGGCCTCCGGGTTCTGGTGGAAATGGCGGGAGATCTTCTCGTAAGCCGGGTCCATGCGCATCGCCATGTCGGCGGTGTTCATGACGATCGGCACCTTCTTTGCCGGGTTTTCGGCATCCGGTGCATGGTCCTTCTCGGCCAGATCCTTCGCATGCCACTGCCAGGCGCCGGCCGGGCTCTTCACCAGTTCCCATTCATAGCCGAACAGAACGTCGAAATAGCCCATGTCCCACTGGGTCGGGTTCGGCGTCCAGGCGCCTTCCAAGCCGCTGGTGATGGTGTCGGAGCCCTTGCCGCTCTTGTGGGTGCTGAGCCAGCCGAGGCCCTGCGCGGCAATGCCGGCCGCTTCCGGCTCGGGGCCGACATGGGCGGCGTCGCCCGCGCCGTGCATCTTGCCGAAGGTATGGCCACCGGCCACCAGCGCCACGGTTTCCTCGTCGTTCATCGCCATGCGGGCGAAGGTTTCGCGCACGTCACGGCCCGATGCGATCGGGTCCGGCTTGCCGTCCGGGCCTTCCGGGTTGACGTAGATGAGGCCCATCTGCACGGCTGCCAGCGGGTTTTCCAGTTCGCGGTCGCCCGTGTAGCGGCTGCCTTCCTTGTCGCTGGTGGCAAGCCACTCGCTTTCCGAACCCCAGTAGATGTCCTCTTCCGGCTCCCATACGTCGGCGCGGCCGCCGCCGAAGCCGAAGGTCTTGAAGCCCATGGATTCCAGCGCGCAGTTGCCGGCGAGAATCATCAGGTCGGCCCAGGAGAGCGCATTGCCGTATTTCTGCTTGATCGGCCAGAGCAGGCGGCGGGCCTTGTCGAGGTTGCCGTTGTCCGGCCAGCTGTTCAGCGGCGCAAAGCGCTGCGTGCCGGAAGTGGCGCCGCCGCGACCGTCTGCGGTGCGATAGGTGCCGGCGCTGTGCCAGGCCATGCGGATGAAGAAGGGGCCGTAATGGCCGTAATCGGCCGGCCACCAGTCCTGGCTCTCGGTCATCAGGGCGTAGAGATCCTGCTTGACGGCGGCCAGATCGAGCCCCTTGAAGGCCTTGGCATAGCTGAAGGCCGGATCCATCGGGCTGGAAAGCGCCGTGTTCTGGTGCAGGATGCGCAGGTTCAGCTGGTTCGGCCACCAGTCGCGGTTGCCGCGCATGCTGAGGCTGGTTGCGCCGTGGGCTACGGGACATTTGCCGCCCGTGCCTGCTGCCTTGGTTACGTCCATTTTAACCCTCCAAGAGTTGCTGTTCCGAGGCGGCCATGGTCGGCCGCAAATACGACGCCTGTACGAATGGCGCGCCGCCCGTGAGGAAAACCCGTCCGCGGATCTTCATCTTGAACAACCCTATCAAAACGGTTCCATTAGTGTAATTAGTATTTGATGATTGGTTTGATAGGATAAGGTTATGATCAGTCCCACCCTGCGGCAGTTGCGCTATTTCGAGGCGCTGGCGCGTCACGGTCATTTCGGCCGTGCGGCGGAATCCTGCTCGGTGTCGCAGCCGGCGCTCTCCGTGCAGGTGAAGGAACTGGAGGACATGCTGGGCGTGGAGCTTCTGGAGCGCAGTTCGCGGCAGGTGCGGCTGACCGGCTTCGGCGAGGAATTCGTGGTTCGGGTGCGCGAGATCCTGCGCCAGGTCGATGAACTGGGCGATCTGGCGCGCGCCTCGCGCCGGCAGCTGGTGGGGCGGCTTCGCAT
The DNA here is from genome assembly GCF_018760785.1 of Rhizobium sp. CSW-27. Classification (GTDB taxonomy): domain Bacteria; phylum Pseudomonadota; class Alphaproteobacteria; order Rhizobiales; family Rhizobiaceae; genus Neorhizobium. The sequence continues at coordinate 136,331 of NZ_JAHHZO010000012.1, read as the reverse complement.
CGGCATCATTCCCACCATCGCGCCCTACCTGCTGCCGGCCATGGTGGCGGGGCTGACGCGCGACAATGACGCGCTCGACATTCACCTGCGCGAAACGGTGACGCCGAAGCTGATCGAGGAACTGCTGGACGGGCGGCTGGATACGGCCATCGTCGCCCTGCCGGTCTCCGAACCGCAACTGACCGAGGTGGCGCTGTTCGAGGAAAGCTTTCTTCTGGTGCGCCCGGCCGAGGATGCCGGCAAGCCGGTGCCGAGCCGCGAGACGCTGCGCGAAATGCGCCTTCTGCTGCTGGAAGAGGGCCATTGTTTCCGCGAGCAGGCGCTGTCCTTCTGCAATATCGGCATGGGCGCCGCCCGTCCGCGCGAGCTGCTGGATGGCAGTTCGCTGACGACGCTGGTGCAGATGGTCGGCGCCGGCATCGGCATCACGCTGATCCCGGAAATCGCCGTTTCGGTGGAAACCCGCTCGGCGCCGGTCTCCATCGCCCGCTTCGAGGACCCGCAACCCACCCGCACCATCGGCATGATCTGGCGCAAGACGAGCCCGATCGCGCCGCAATTGTCCGGGATTGCCGAGGTGGTACGGCGTTGCGCGGAGGCGCTTCGCCCCTCAACGCCTGCGCCGGGCAACGGTTGACGTGCCGTTGTCGCACCGGTTCAGGAGGCGCGCGGAAGATCCTCGAACCGGGGGTGAAGCTTGATGCCGAGCGCCTGCATGACCTTCATGATCGTGCCGAACTCCGGATTGCCTTCGCCGCTCAGGGCCTTGTAGAGAGCCGACCTGCTCATGCCGATCTGGCGGGATAACTGGCTCATGTTGCGCGCTCTGGCAACAGTCCCAAGGCATTGCGCGATGAAGGCCGGATCTTCGGTTTCGAAGGCCGCGATCATATATTCCTCGATGGCCTCGTCACTGTCGAGAAATTCGGCGCTGTCGTAAGCGGTCGTCTTTGCAGGCATGCTCATTCCTTCCAGTCACGCGCAAGCCGCTTTGCCAGCGCGATATCCTTTTTCTGCGTGCTTTTGTCTCCGCCACACAGGAGGATGACGAGCATGGCGCCGCGCCGCATGTAATAGACACGATAGCCCGGGCCGTAATTGATCCGCATCTCGCTCACACCTTCGCCCACCGGCTCGACATCACCGGGGTTTCCGGCGATGAGACGGTCGATCCGAATGGCAATGCGTGAGCGTGCGCGAACATCGCTGAGGCCCTTGAGCCATAGGCTGAATTCATCGGTCTTGACGGCAATCAGCATACAGCATGTTCTCTATGGAGGACAACTGAACATTCGCGACCACAGCGCAGGCGGGACTGTAACGGACGTGTGCGACGCCTGCCGGACAATTGCACAGGTTGCACCATCAGGCGCTGCCGATCAATGGCGCCCGGCCGGATACAAAAATGCCTCCGGCCAGCGCGGGCCGAAGGCATTTTCACAAAGCTGTCGCCCTGTCGGAATGGCCTCAGGCCGCTTCGAAAGCGCGGACCTTGGCCTTGGCGTCGCGGGCGTCGAGATAGGCGATCAGGTCCTCAATGGCGATCAGCGGCAGCTTGTGGGTTTCACAGAACTGCATGAGATCGGGCAGGCGGGCCATGGTGCCGTCGTCCTTGGCGACCTCGCAGATCACGCCGGCCGGATAGCGACCGGCGAGCCGGGCGAGATCGACGGCGGCTTCCGTGTGGCCGGGGCGGGCGCGAACGCCGCCCTGCTTGGCGCGCAGCGGGAACATGTGGCCGGGACGGGCGAAATCCTGCGGCCGGGAGGCCGGGCTCACGAGCGCCTGCACGGTTGCCGCCCGGTCTGCGGCGGAAATGCCGGTCGTCGTGCCGGGCAGGTAGTCGACGGAGACGGTGAAGGCCGTCTTGTGCAGTTCGGTATTGTCGGGAACCATCAGCGGCAGGTCGAGCGCGTCCAGCCGCTCGCCTTCCATGGCGATGCAGATCAGGCCGCGGGCTTCCTTCATCATGAAGGCGATCTGCTGCGGCGTCACCGAATCGGCCGCCACGATGATGTCGCCCTCGTTTTCGCGGTCGTGATCGTCGACGACGACGATCATCTCGCCCCGTCCGATCGCTGCGATCGCCGTTTCTATCGTGGAAAACTGCATGCACTTTGCCTTTCAAGGGTTCTGGCCGGAAAACCGGCCATGTTCATGCGCAGCACAAGCGCTGCACCGTAAACTGCCCTTGGGCGAACAGGCATGAGATCACCCCCTCGTTGCGACAAGGGTGTCTCCTGCTGCTCTCTTCCATCCGGACTATACCGTCGGCTCCGGCCTCTCACCGGATCTGCTGACCCCGGCCGGTTTCCCGGTCGGGCGCTCGCGGGCTCCGGGCAAAAGCCCGATACCGCCGGTGGGGAATTGCACCCCGCCCTGAGAACATCCGTAAGATAGGAAGAGGATCCGGCAAAATGCAAGCGATTTTGCGATCCCTTTTCGCAAACGCACTGTTGCCATCTCGCAGATGCGCAGAGGCTTCCGGCGGGTAGAACGGAAAAAGGCCCGCGCGGGCGGGCCTTCGGGGGGATGAAACCGGCGCGCTTGCTCAGCGCTGATTGTCGGCGATGGTCTTTTCGTCTTCCTTCATTTCCAGCCACATCGCGTTCATCACGGCGAAGATGGCGGCGAGCGGAAGGCCGAGGATCCAGGCAAAATACCACATGGCAGTCTCCTTCTGGGAAGCGTCGGTCAGTAGACCGAATGGCTGTGTTCGGTCACGTCGCGTTCGGTCACCTTGCCCCAGAGCACCTTGTAGACCCAGGTGGTATAGGCAAGGATGATCGGCATGAAGATGACCGTGCAGACCAGCATGATGAACAGGGTGAGGTGCGAGGACGAGCTGTTCCACACCGTCAGCGACGATTTCGGATCGCTGGAGGAGGGCATGATGAAGGGGAACATCGTCAGCCCCACCGACGAGATGACGCCGAGGACCGACAGCTTCGAGAGGATCAGCGTCGAGACCTCGCGCCCGGCGCGCAGGCCGAGGAAGGTCAGCAGGCCGCAGCCGATCCCGAGTGCCGGCGCAATGGCGATCCACGGGCGGTCGGCATAGGCGGTCAGCCAGCTTGCCGTGCGCTCTACCTGGAAGTAGAGCGGGTTCGACGGGCCGTCGGTCACATAGCTGCCGGCGATGCGGAAGCCTTCGATGCCATAGGCCAGCCAGACGCCGGCCAGCGCATAGGCGATGACGGCGACGAGGGCGGCAACCGAGCCGATGGCGCGGGCGCGGGCCTGCACCGCACCTTCGGCCTTCACGGTCAGCCACACGGCGCCGTGCATGATCAGCATGGTCAGCGAGACGACGCCGCAGAGCAGCGCAAAGGGGTTCAGCAGGCCGAAGAACTTGGTGTACCAGGCGCCTTCATAGATGCTGTGCAGATCCGCCGTGAAGTGGAAGGGCACGCCCTGGATGACATTGCCGACGGCAACGCCGAACAGAAGGGCCGGCACCGCGCCGCTCGCAAACAGCGCCCAGTCCCAGGCATTGCGCCAGGTGGCATCGTCGCGCTTGGAGCGATACTTGAAGGCGACGGGGCGCACGATGAACGAGGCGAGCACCACGAACATGGCGAGGTAGAAGCCCGAGAAGCTGACCGCATAGAGCGGCGGCCAGGCGGCGAAGATGGCGCCGCCGCCGAGGATGAACCACACCTGGTTGCCTTCCCAGACGGGACCGACGGTGTTGATGGCGATGCGGCGTTCCACGTCGCTCTTGCCGACGAAGGGGATCAGCGCCCCGACGCCCATGTCGAAGCCGTCGGTGACGGCAAAGCCGATCAGCAGCACGCCGAGCAGCAGCCACCAGATGACGCGCAGCAGTTCATAGCTTAGAAGTTCGTGCAGGATCATGGTCCTTACTCCGCGGGAATGGCAGTGGGGACGGGACGGGCGGTGGGCGCCAGAACCTCCTGGCGGGCGCGGACCCATTCATCGGTCTCGGCCACGTCCATGTAGGGGCCCTTGCGGATGTATTTCAGCATCAGGCCCATCTCGATGATGAAGAGCACCGTGTAGAAGGCGACGAAGCCGAACAGCGTCAGCGCCAGTTCGGTCACCGACAGCGCGCTCGCCGACATGGCGGTGGGCAGGATGCCGTCCACCGTCCAGGGCTGCCGGCCGAATTCGGCGACGAACCAGCCCATTTCGGCGGCAATCCACGGGGCCGGGATCATCACCACGGCCACCCACAGCGCCCAGCGCGGATAGCGCATGCCGCGGAAGGAGGCGCGGTAGAAGAAATAGGCCATGGTGGCGATGAAGCCGAAGCCAAGTGCCGCCATGATGCGGAAGGCCCAGAACAGCGGCCAGACTTCCGGCACGGTGTCATTGGCGGCCATGCGGATCTGCTCCTGCGAGGCCTGCAGCGGGTTGTCGATGTACTTCTTCAGCAGGAAGGCGAAGCCGAGATCGCGCGAATGGGCCTCGAAGGTCTTCATCACCTCCGGCGGCGTGGCGTCACGCTGTTCGCGTACCGTCATCAGCGCCTCGTAGGCGATGAGGCCGGAGCGGATGCGTCCCTCCGCCTGGTTCACCAGCTGGTTGATGCCGGGAATGTCGGTGGTCAGCGAGCGGGTGCCGATCAGGCCCATCAGATAGGGAATGTGGACGGCGTAATGCGTCTCGCGAGCCTCCTGATCGGGAAAGCCGAAGGCGGTGAAGGGGGCCGGAGCCTCTTCCGTGTTCCACATGGCCTCGATGGCGGCGAGCTTCATCTTCTGGCTGTGCGTGGCCGAATAGCCGGATTCGTCACCGAGCAGCACGACCGAGAAGGCCGAGGCAAGGCCGAAGGCGGCGCCGACCGTGATGGAGCGGCGGGCGAGTGCCACATGCCGGCCCTTCAGGAGATACCAGGCCGAGACGCCGATCACGAAGACCGAGGCGGTGACATAGCCGGCGCTGACGGTGTGCACGAATTTCGCCTGCGCCACCTCGTTGAACAGCACCTCGTAGAAGTCGGTCATCTCCATGCGCATGGTCATGGGATTGAACTGCGCCCCGACCGGGTTCTGCATCCAGCCATTGGCAATCAGGATCCACAGCGCCGAGAGGTTGGAGCCGAGCGCCACCAGCCATGCGACGGTGAGATGCTGCACGCGGCTGAGCTTGTCCCAGCCGAAGAAGAACAGGCCGACGAAGGTGGCTTCGAGGAAGAAGGCCATCAGGCCCTCGATTGCCAGCGGCGCCCCGAAGATGTCGCCGACATAATGGCTGTAATAGCTCCAGTTCATGCCGAACTGAAACTCCATGGTGATGCCGGTGGCGACACCCAGCACGAAGTTGATGCCGAACAGCGTGCCCCAGAACTTGGTCATCTGCCGCCAGATGGGGCGGTTGGTCATCACATAGACCGTCTCCATGATGGCGACGAGGATGGACAGGCCAAGGGTCAGAGGCACGAAGAGAAAATGATACATGGCCGTCATGGCAAATTGCAGCCGCGACAGCTCGACGATTCCGATATCCATAGCGCTTACTCCAGAGACGGCGGTTCGGTGCCGGCCGTACAGGTCAAGTCTGGCTATCGGTGTAGGGCCGCGGGTTCCCGCGAACCTTGATCAGGATCAATAAGTCGTATCGGGGATACGAGTTAAGGCAGCGCGACGAGACGGTCGGCAAAGGCGCGTTCGGCCGCCCGGTGCGAGGCCATCAGGATGGCGGCCTGCGGCAGGACGGCGCGGATGCCGGCAAGAACCGCCTCGGCCGTGGGCTGGTCCAGCCCCTCCGTCGGCTCGTCCAGCAGAAGCATTTTCGGCTGCCGCAGCAGCACGCGCGCCAGCGCCAGCCGCCGGCCCTCACCGCCGGAAAAGCCCTCGCCGCGTGGCCCAAGCCGTGCCGAAAGCCCGCCACGTTCCCGCACAAGTGCCTGTAACTCAACGGCTTCCAGCACCTGCCACAGGCGCGCCTCATCCACGTCCGGCGCGGCCAGGCGAAGCGCTTCGGCCAGCGTTCCGGCCATCAGGGCGCTGCGCTGCGGCAGAAGGGCAAGCGTGCGGCGAAGCTCCGGCTCCGGCCACAGCGCAAGCTCGTGCCCGAGGAGGCGGATCTCGCCCGCCTTTGCCGGCAGCAGGCCGCTCGCCGCCAGAAGCACGGTCGATTTGCCGCAGCCGCTCGGTCCCGTCAGCGCCACCGTCTCGCCGGGTGCGACAGAAAGCGTCAGGCTCTCGATCAGCGGCTCGCTGCGGCCCGGCCGGGCAAGCGACAGGCCTTCGACCGTGAGCCTGGCCGTCGTCGCATCGTCCGGCACGTCGGGGCGGATCGCCGGGGCGGGGAGGGGCGCGGGATCGGGCCCGGCCTGCGGGGCTGCGGCCAGATCGCGCCGGACGCGGCGGGCCGCCTCGGCCATGCGGCCGAGATCGGCGGCGGCGCGGCGCAGCGGCGCCACCGTTTCGCCCAGCGCGACGGCGGCAAGGAAGGCGAGCGCCGCGAAGGCCGGCTCCAGCCGGCCGGCCTGAACGGCGCTGATGCCGGCATAGAGCGTGCCGGCCGCGACCAGCGTGCCGACCAGCGACAGGGAAAAGCCGGCGCCGCGCTCGATGCGGTCGAGATCGACGGCAAAGCGCCGGTCGTCCGCCGCGGCAATGCGTGCCGCCTGCGCCTGCAGTTCGCCATGAATGGCAAGGTCGCGGCGGGCGCGGATCAGGTCGATGAAACGGGCGCGGAAGGCCTGTGCGGCGGCCTCGCGCCGGCGCGCCTGCGGAGCGGCGCGCATCAGAACCGGCACCAGAACCAGTGCGGCGCCGCAAAGCCAGCCAAGCGTGATCCACAGCGCAATCCCCGGCGTCACCAGCCACCAGAGGAGGAGGCCGGCCAGCGCCTGCACCGCAAGGGCCGAGGCGACCGGCAGCACAAGGCGCAGCGGCACGCCATCCAGCGCGTCGATATCGGCCATCAGCCGGTTCAGCGCCTGCGGCCCGCGCACGGCAAGCATCCGCTGGTAGCTGGCGGCGAGATAGCCGGACAGCAGCCTGAGCCGCAGGCTTTCCAGCGCCCGAAGCGTCGCCTCATGGGTCAGCAGCCGCTCGCCATAGCGCGCCGCCGCCCGCCCCAGCGCCAGCATCCGCACCATGGCGGAGGGGCGGAAGACATCGAAGACGGTTCCGAGACCGGCAAGGCCGGCGGCGGCCGCCGCCGTGATGAACCAGCCGGACAGGCCGAGAAGTGCTGCCCCCATGGCCAGAACCAGGATGCCGAGCAGGGCGCCGCGCGCCAGCGCCGCCTTCTGGTCGGCAACGATCAGGCGGAAGATGTGAAGAAGGGCGCTCATGCCTCGCCTCCGATGCGGATGATCCGGTCCATGCGCGCGGTCAGCGCCGCATCATGGGTGGCAATGACGAGGGTGGCGCCGCGCGCCGCCTGCGCCAGCAACCCTTCCGTGACGATGCCTGCCGTTTCGGCATCGAGATCGGCGGTCGGTTCGTCGGCAAGGATGATGTCCGGCCGGCCATGGATGGCGCGCGCCAGGGTGAGCCGTCGCGCCTCGCCGCCGGAAAGTCCGGCGCCCGTTTCGCCGAGACGGCTGGCAAGGCCGCGGGGCAGGGCCGCGGCAACCGCTTCGACGCCGGCGGATTTCAGCGCCTCGTCCGGGCTGCCTGGACGCCCCAGCGTGATGTTGCGGCGCAGGCTGGTGTTGAGAAAATGCGGCGCCTGCGGCATCCAGCCGAGCCTTGCGCGCCAGCGGTCCGCATTGTCATCGTCGAGTGTCACCCCTGCGACCTCGACCCGACCGGTCGCCGGCAGCGACAGCCCGGCCATCAGCCGGAGCGCCGAGGTCTTGCCCGCCCCGCTCGGCCCGACAAGCGCCACGCTTTCGCCGGGCGCCACATGGATGTCGGGCAGGGGGCGGCCGTTCGGGGCGAGACAGCCGGTGAGGCTGACGCCGGCCGGGCCCGGCAGCGGTTGCGCCCGTCCGCCGCGGCCGGCAAGCACCGGCGTTTCGCTCGCCTCCCAACCGGCGAGTTCGTCCGCCACGGCACTCGCCGAGGCCTTGTCGTGCCAGGCGGCGGCGAGATCGCGCAGCGGCTGGTAGAAATCCGGCGCCAGCAGCAGCAGGAAAATGCCCGCCTGAGGGGAGAGCGGCGTGCCCCAGCTGCCGAAATGGAGGGTTCCGAGCAGCGAGAAGCCGACATAGACGGCGACCATGGCCACGCCGATGGCGGCAAACAGTTCGAGCACGGTGGAGGAGAGGAAGGCGATCGCCAGCACCGCCATGGTGCGGCGGCGCAGTTCGGCGGCGCGCGCGGCAAAGCGGGCATGCACGCGGCCCCCGGCGCCGAGCAGGCGGATATCGACAAGCCCGGAGAGCCGCTCCACCAGCACGTCGTTGATGCCGCCGATCTCGGCCATCTGCCGTGCGCTCGCCTCCTTTGCCGCCATGCCGACGAGGGCCATGAACAGCGGAATCAGCGGGCCGCTGACCAGAAGCACGAGGCCGACCGCCCAGGATTGCCAGAAGGCCAGCGCCAGAATGACCGGCGGCAGCACGCCGACCCGCATCTGCGCCGGCAGATAGCGGGTGATATAGGGGCCGACGAGGTCGATCTTTTCGGCAGCCAGCGCGGCAATGGCACCGGCGCCGCCGAAGGGGCTGTCTGCGGCGCGGGCCGCCTCCCGGGCCACGATCTCTTCGCGCAGCTGCCGCATCACCGCATCGGCGGCCTTCTGGCCGGCCGCTTCGGCTGCGCGCGACAGCAGGGCGCGCGCAAGGCCGAGCCCGGCAAAGCCCGCCGCGATGCCGGCGGCGGAGACGGGCCTTCCGGTGAGAAGGGCTGCCAGTGCATGGGCGACGAGAGCTGCCTGCAGCGGCCAGACAAGCGCTGCGAGCACCGACAGCGCGCCGCAGGTGAGGCGCGCCCGCTCCACATCCGCCCGCCCGGTCTGCATCAGGCGTGCAAGCCTTGCCCGCGCTGCGCCCCGTTCCGCGGCGGGTTTTGGGGTGGGCTTTGCGGCGATGGGCCTTGGGGCGGTGCGCCCGTCTGCGATGCGCCCGTCTGCGATGCGCCCGTCTGCGGCAGCCGTATCTCCGGTTGCCCTGTCTGCCGTTTCCGTCGTCACGATTCGATCCTCAAAAACTCGCATGCGGCATGCGACTTAAACCGTAAAATCCCGAGGCAAACTGATCCAGATCACATACGCGTGAGATTGCACGGTTCATAGAGGGAGGGACACAACCCTTCGTGGAGAGCCGATGCGCCTGACGATCCGCACCAATCTTGCCATGCGCATTCTGATGGTCTGCGCGGTCAACGAGGACATGACCGTGCGTACCGCCGACATTGCGCAAAAGTGCAATGCCTCGCTGAACCACCTCCTGCATGTGGTCAGCGTGCTGCAGGCGCATGGGCTGATCGAGACGCTGCGCGGCCGAAGCGGCGGCCTGCGCCTTGCCCGGCCAAGCCGCGAGATCCTGATCGGCCGCGTGCTGCGCCTGTTCGAAAACGGCGTGCCGCTTGCCGAATGCTTCGATCCCGACAGCAATACCTGCCCGCTTGCGCCGCACTGCCGCCTGCGCGGCTTCCTCGTCGGCGCCGTCAATGCCTTCTACCGGGAGATGGACCGTGTTACCCTCGAAGACCTCGTCCTGGCCAATTGCGGGTTGGAAACCCTGCTCTCCCTGCACCCACAGCCTGTGGCCTGCAATCCGTCTCTCGAAATTTGAGGCGCAAAGCGCCGGCTTAATTGGTTCGGCTGGGTGACTAAATAAAAATCCGTGCTATGGAAGCGGTCGGGAGGTGCGTATCGTCAATCAAGGTTTCTGCCATGGCCGCCCTCACCGCCTCTTCCCCCTCTGCCGCAAAGCCGGTGCCGCTTGCCTCCGGAGAGGGGCAGGGCATCAACAAGGGCCGGGCGGCAGTGATGATGCTTGTGGCGGTTTCGCTGTTTGCCTGCCTTGACAGTTCGGCCAAGATCGCCAGCCGTGAGCTGCCGGCCATCGAGGCGGTGTGGTTCCGCTTCGCCATTCATTTCGTGCTGGTGGCCCTCGTGCTCAATCCCTGGCGGGCGCCGGAGGCCTGGCGCACCGGGCAGCCGCGCCTGCAGACCCTGCGGGCGCTGATCCAGATCGTCTGCACCGGCCTAAACTTCCTGGCGCTCAGCCAGCTGCAGATCGCCCAGACCCTTTCGATCCAGTTCACCGGTCCCGCCTTCATCACCCTTCTGTCGATCTTCTGGCTGGGCGAAAAGGTGGGGCGCTATCGCTGGACGGCGATCGGCCTCAGCTTCATCGGCGTGCTGGTCATCACGCGGCCGGCGCCCGGCAGTTTCGAGCCGGCCTTCGGCATCATCCTGCTGTCGGTCATCATCGGCGCCAGCTATTCGATCATGACGCGCCGGCTTGCCGGCACCGAATCGCCGGGCAGCATGCTGCTGATCATGGCAGCGTTGCCGGCCGCGATCCTGACGCCGGTAATGCCCTTCGTCTTCGTCTGGCCGAGCCACCCGCAGACCTGGATCGCGCTGTTTTGCGCCGGCTTCTTCGGCGCCATCAGCCATTATTTCTACATCCAGGCGCATCGTTTTGCCCCGGCAAGCTTTCTGGCGCCGCTGCAATATTTCCAGTTCCTCGCGGTCCTCATCCTCGGTTTCGTCTTCTTCGGCGACATTCCGACGCTCTGGACCTTTGCCGGCGCGCTGATCCTGATCGGCTCCGGCCTCTACATCTGGCATCGGGAGCGGGTGATTGCCCGGCGCGCCCGCGACGAGGCCTCCCGCTCCGACCAATGACCAGCTTGACACCCGGCGGCGGCACCGCTTAATAAATTCGTCAACGTGCCGAACAAATAGAAGGAATGCCATTCGTGTCAGTGGATATTGCGACCGCGCCCGTCGTCTCGACCGCTGCCGGGACCGTGCGGTCGCCGGGCGAAAGGCAGGCGGGTGCGCCGGGAGAGGTCAGGCTCGTGGCAGGCCGTGCGCCGGTGATCGGCGTGGATCTCGGCGGCACCAAGCTTCTGGCCGGCCTTGCCGATGCCGATGGCACGCTTCTCTTGTCGCGCGAGGCGCCGACCCGCCACGGGCCGGATGCGCCGGTGCTTGACCAGATTGCCGAGATGGCGCGGGCCCTGGCGGGCGAGGCGGGCCTTGCCGCCGAAGAGATCGCCCAGCTGGTGATCGGCGTGCCGAGCGCGGTCTCGCCGCAGACCGGGCTTGCCTCGCTCTCGCCGAATCTGGCGCTGCCGGCCGACCGGCCGCTTGCAGACCTGGTCGGCGCGCGGCTGCCCTGTCCGGTGGCGGTGGAAAACGACGTGAACCTTGCCGCCTATGGCGAGGCTTCCGGCCTTCTCGACGCGGCCGGTTCGCTGGTGTTCGTCTCGTTCGGCACCGGTGTCGGCATGGGACTGGTCATCAACGGCGCGCTGGTGCGCGGCGCCTTCGGCCGGGCCGGCGAGATTGCCTATCTGCCGGTCGGGCCTCAGCCGCATGCGGCAGCACAGGCCTCCGAAAACGGACTGTTCGAGGATCTGGTCGGCACGGCCGGCATCCGCCAGCGCTTCGATCTCGGCAGCGACAGCGTGGCCGATCTGTTTGGCCGCGCCGCCGCCGGCGATGCGCCGGCGGTCGCGGCCATCGACACGCTGGCGCGCGATGCCTCGCTCGGCCTTGCCGCCGTGCAGGCGCTGATCGATCCCGCCCGTATCGTGGTCGGCGGCGGCATCGGTTCGCAGGCGATGTTTCTCGCGCGGTTGCGCCATCATCTCGTCCCGCTTCTGCCCTTTGACTGCCCCGTCGAACCGAGCCGCTTCGGCGCTCGCGCCGGCCTCATCGGCGCCGTCATGCTGGCCGCGCATCTCGCCGCCAGCCGCTCCGCCCCTGCCGCCCTTGCTCTCTGAGGAGACCCCGATGACCGAGACCACTCTTGCCTTTGCGCGGCCCGACGGGCTGGTCGAGACCGCCCATCCGGTGCAGATGGCCTTCATGGCGCCGCGCCTGCAGGGCGATTTCTATCCCGATGAGGGGCGGCTGAAGCTGTCGCTCTGGGGCTGCGGCCAGATGGCCAACATCTTCGTCGAGGCCTGGGACGGTCCCTTCGTGCATGCGCCGAACCGGCTGGTGGCCGGGGCATGCGCCGTGCATGTGGCGCAGACGGCGCCGGTGCTTCTTTTGCGCGGCGCGCGGCTGAAGGCGGTGCGTCCCGCCCGTCGCTGCGCCTGGTGGGGTAGGCTGACCACGCCGGAAAAGGTGCGCCGCGAAGGGGCGCGCCGCATGGCCACCACGCCCTGGGGCGTCACCATCGTGGAAACGCGTGCCGATGGCGACATCGTGATTGCAGCCGGTGCCAGCCGTGCAGAGGCCGAGCGCGGCCTTGCGCTTTCCGCCGCGGAGATCATCGCCGAATGCGCGGCGCATGTGGCGCGCTGCGATATCCTGCCCTCGGCCGGACCGCTGATGCGCTCCATGGCCGTGCAGAGCGCGCACGCCTCGCTGTCTTCGATCCGCCGCGCCGAGGATGGCCGCTTCCTGGGGCTTGCGGCCGGTCAGGCCTATTCGGCCCCGACCCGCACCTATTACCGTGACGGCTACTGGACGCTGCAGGCGCTGCTCTTCCTGGAGCCGCAGGTGGTGCGCGACCAGATCGATCTGCTGGCGACCGGCATCCAGCCGGATGGCGAGGCGCCGAGCGGCGTCATCCTCACCGGGCCGAAGCAGGGCGAGGAATGGGAAAGGTTCCGCGTCAATTCTGCCGAATACAAGATGGAGCACCTGCGCTCCACCGACTGGTGGAGCGACCACTTCGACAGCCCGCTGTTCTTCATCCTGACCATCGGCGACTATGTCCGCGTCACCGGCGATGTGACGGCGCTGTCCGACCACTGGAAGACGGTGGAAGCGATCTTCCGCCGCTATCAGGGCTTCGACCTCTACAGCACCGGGCTCGCCGTCAAGCCGCGCCACGATCGCGACTGGGCCGACAATGTCTATCGCCACGGCTATGTCGCCTATGACGTGGGGCTCTGGATCGGCGCACTCGACGTGATCGCCACGCAGGGCGCTGCGCTGGATGCCGCCCTTGCCGGGGAAGCCAGGGCGCTTGCCGAAAAGGCGCGCGCCAATCTCGATGAAGCAATGCTGACACCAGACGGCTGGTATCAGGATTACGGGCTGAAGGGCGAGTTCGTCGAGGACCATCTGACGCTCGACAGCCTGACGCTGCTGCGCTTCGATGCAGTGTCCTCCGAGCGCGCCCGCACCGTGCTCGGCCATGCCGAGCGGCTGCTCGAAACCCGCAACAATGATCGCCAGCCCTATGGCGACTGGGGCGTGATGTGCGCCTGGCCGCCCTTCAGGCGCCCGGCCGATACCCGCGCCAAATCCGCCTTCGCCTATCGCTATCACAACGGCGCGGACTGGCCCTATCTCTCCGGCCTCTACGCGGAACAGCGCCTGAAATTCGGCCTCGACGGCTGGGATTATCCGCTGACCCGCTGGTGGAGAACGAGCCTCGAAAACGGCTGGATCGGCTCGGTCGAATACTTCTCGCCGCCCTTTGCGCGCGGCTCGCTGCTGCAGGGCTGGACCGGCATGCACGCGGCCGCCATCCTCGAACATCGCGCCACCATCGAGGCGGCGATCGCGGCGGGGCGTGTGGCCGACTGAATGTCCTGCCCCTCATGAAGGCAAAGGCGCCGTTCTCGATGGAGCGGCGCCTTTTTCATGACCGCGCACAACGGCTGCCTACAGTGCCCGGTTGACGGTCGGTGCTGGCATGCCCGGACAGGCCCGGACGGCCTTCCAGCCGAGAAACACCATGGCGATCAGGAGGATGCCCTGCGCCACGAGGAAGGGCGGTTCGTTGCCATTGGGAGCCAGGGCGTTCAGGCTGTCCACCTTCAGGAAGGCCTGCACGACCAGGACGAACAGGTTCAGATAGAGCGCGACCGTCGCCGCCACCGCATAGATCGGGCGCGCGCGCCCCTTGAGCCCAAATCCGTAGAGGGCGGCGAATGCCACCGCCAGCACCAGCGTGGAGAGGATGCCGAAGACCAGCGCCGGAGTCAGCACGGTGATCGGAAACAGGAAGCCGGTCAGCGTCGTGGCGGCGGTGGTGGCCATGAAGAGCGCGGTCATGCCGGGCATCCAGCGCCCGGCGGCATAGGCCGGCAGGGCGATCAGGCCGCTGATGATGCCGATGAAGCTGATCACGACATGCAGCGCCGTGAACTGCGAAATGGTCAATCCAATGATCATGGCAGCCTCCTCAATGCGTTTTTGCCAGCCCGTCGTAGCGGGCGGCGGCATGGGCGAGCGACAGGTTCGGCCGCAGGGCGGCGCGGGCGGAGAGATAGGCATCCAGATCGCCGGTGTCGGGCAGGGACGGAATGGTCAGGATCTCGCCGAGATCGAGCCCGGCCAGCGCCGCATCGACCATCTCGCCGACATCCATCACCATGGCCGAGGGTATCGTTTCCAGCTTTTCCTCGTCCCAGATCGCGGTGCGCGTAATACCCGGCAGGACGGCCTGAACGCGGACGCCGGCAGGTGCCAGCTGCGCGGCAAGCGCCTCCGTAAAGGCCAGCACGAAGGCCTTGGTGGCGGGATAGACGGCGGTGAAGACCTCCGGCATCAGGGCGGTGACCGACGAGAGGTTGATGATCGTACCCCGGCCCTGTGCGGCAAGCCGCGGCGCAATCGCCGCCGAAAGCCGGGTGACGGCAAGCACGTTGAGGTTGATCATGCCCGTCGCGTGATGCGCGTCGAGGGTCACGATCGGGCCGTCGCCGGCAATGCCGGCATTGTTGACGAGGCCGGTGATGCGCGCATCCTCGCGCAGCCGCGTTTCGATCCTGGCCAGATCCTCGGCGCGGGAAAGATCGGCGGCGATGATTTCGACCGAAACGCCGTGATCCTGCTGCAGGCGCTTCGCCAAGGCCGCCAGCCGGTCGGCCCGCCTTGCAACGAGGATCAGATCGTGGCCGCGACGGGCCAGCCGCTCCGCATAGACGGCGCCGATCCCATCGGAAGCGCCGGTGATCAGAAAGAGATGCGTGTTCATGTGTCCAACTCCCGATGGGAAAGGGCCGCGCGCGGTGGCGACGGCACCCGTGTTCGATGAAGGTTCAGGCGAGGATGAAATCCAGAAGATCGGCGTTGAAGCGATCCTGCTGCGTCTGCGTGAGGCCGTGGTCGGCACCCTCGTAGATCTTGAGGACCGCATGTCTGACAATCCGGACGGTGGAGAGTGCGGCGGCGCCGATCGGCACGATCTGGTCGTCATCGCCGTGCAGCACGAGGGTGGGCTTGTCGAAGGCCTGCAGATCCTGATGGAAATCGCTTTCCGAAAAGGCGCGGATGCTGTCGAGCTGGCCCTTCAGCCCGCCCATCATGCCCTGCCGCCAGAATTCCTCGCGAAGGCCTTCGGAGATCGCAGCGCCCGGCCGGTTGTAGCCGTAGAAGGGAATGGTCAGGTCCTTGAAGAACTGGCTGCGGTTGTCATAGGTGCCCTTGCGGATGGCGTCGAAGGCATCGATCGGCAGGCCGCCGGGATTGGTCTCGGTCTTCAGCATCAGCGGCGGAACCGCGCCGATCAGAGCGATTCTCGCGACACGCTCCGTGCCGTGGCGGCCGACATAGCGGGTGACCTCGCCGCCGCCCGTGGAATGGCCGACCAGGACGATGTTGCGCAGATCGAGCTTGGCGATCAGGTCCGCCAGGTCGTCGGCATACCGGTCCATGGTATTGTTCTGCCACACCTGATCGGAACGGCCGTGGCTGCGGCGGTCGTGGGCGATGGTGCGGAAACCCCGATCGGCGAAATAGACCAGCTGCGCATCCCAGGCATCGGCGCTCAACGGCCAGCCATGCGAGAAGATGATCGGCTGGCCGTCCTTCGGCCCCCAGTCCTTGTAGTAGATCTGCGTCGCATCCTGCGTCACGATGCTTGCCATTTCTCTCTCTCCTCTTTCCGGACGCTTGCTTGCGTCCCGTGGGAATAGAGATACTCTTGCGTGTGCCGGGGGCGGATGGGCATTTCGGACAGAAGCCGGACCTAAACTGACAAAGTGTTGGAGGCGCGGAAATGGCTGAAGGGACAGCAGAGGCACCGGAGGTCGGCCTCGTCCTCTACCGGGACTGCCAGACGGCCATGGTGCACGGGATTACCGATCTCTTCGCCGTGGCCACCTATTTTTCGCGGCAGCATGGCGGACCGTCGCTGCGCGTCAGCCACTGGTGCCTGAACGAGGATGGCAGTTTTTCCCGCGTCTACGACACCGATCCCGGACGGCCCGGCCAGCCCCGCATGCTGATCGTGCCGGGGCGTCTGACGGGACCTGCGGGCCTTGAGGAGGCGGCACCCTATGCCCGTTGGCTGCTCGATCGTCACGGGCAGGGCGTGACGCTTGCCGCCACCTGCGGGGGCACCTTCATCCTGGCGGCGACGGGCCTGCTGGCCGGGCGCGCGGCCACCACGCACTGGCAGTTTGCCGAGGATTTCCGCTGCCGGTTTCCCGAGGTGCAGATGGAGCCCGACCGCATGGTGATCGACGATGGCGACATCGTGACGGCCGGCGGGCTGATGGCCTGGACCGATCTCGGCATGCGCATCGTGGACCGCCTGCTCGGCCCGTCCGTGATGCTGGAAACCGGAAAATTCCTGCTGATCGACCCGACGGGACGCGAGCAGCGCCATTACGCTTCCTTCGTGCCGCGGCTGACCCATGGCGACGAAGCGATCCTGAAGGTGCAGCACTGGCTGCAGGAACGCGCCGTGCGCGCCATCAGCATTCGCGAGATTGCAAGCCAGGCGCGGCTGGAGGAGCGCACCTTCCTGCGCCGGTTCAAGGCGGCAACCGGCATGAAGCCGATCGAATATGTCCAGCATCTGCGCATCGGCAAGGCCCGCGAACTGCTGGAATTCACCCGCCGTTCGGTGGACCAGATCGCCTGGGAGGTGGGCTATGAGGACGCAGCCTCGTTCCGCCGCGTCTTCAACCGCATTCTCGGTCTGTCGCCCGGGGAATACCGCCAGAAATTCGCCGCGTTCGCGGCGGCCTGACGGGCGGGGCGACGGTGCCTCGTCCGCCTCAGGCGGCTCTCGCGCCCGGTGCGGCGGCGGGGTCGAGGATCCAGGTCACGTCGCCATGGATCGATAGCGCGGAGGCCGGGCAGGCGGGATCGAAGCGGCCGGCAAGCGCCTCTGCGACGGCCGCCTGCTTGGCCGCGCCGGTGGCAAGAACCACGATGGAACGGGCCGACAGGATGGTGGCGATCCCCATGGTGATGGCCGTTTCCGGCACGCGGGCATCGGCAAAGAAGGTTCTGTTGGCGGCCAGCGTTTCGGCATGCAGCTGCACCTGGCGGGTGCGGCTGTCGAGGCGCGATCCCGGCTCGTTGAAGCCGATATGGCCGTTGCGGCCGATGCCGAGCAGTTGCAGGTCGATGCCGCCGGCATCCGCAATCTGCCGCTCGTAATCTGCGGCCGCCTTGCCGGGATCGCTCGCCATGCCGTCCGGCACGTGGGTGCGGGAGATGTCGATATCGACATGGTCGAACAGCAGCCGGTTCATGGTGGAGCGGTAGCTGCCGGGATGATCGGGGGAAAGCCCCGCATATTCATCGAGATTGAAGCTCGCGGCGCGGGCAAAGCTGACGCGGCCGGCGCGGTGCGCGGCAATCAGCGCCTGGTAGACCGGCTCCATGGTGGCGCCGGTGGCAAGGCCCAGCACGGCCGCGGGCTTTTCCTGCAGAAGCGTGATGATGCGCTCGGCGACGGCATCGGCCGCCTCCTTCGCATTGGCAAGGATCAGGGGCGTCATGGCGGATTTCCGGAACAGGGACGTGGGGCGCGACTGCCCGCCCGCTGCCGATCCGGCGCGGGCAGGCCGGTGAGGCCGGCAGATCAGGCAGCGTTGGCGATGCGGCTGCCATCGGCACGGCGCTTGGGGAAGGAATTTTCCGTCTTCGCATCGAAGACATGGAAACGGTCCGGCTGGATGCCGAAGTCCAGCACGTCGCCTTCGGCGGCCGGCACGTGATCCGGCAGGTGCAGCACGGTGTCGGTCTCGTTGCCCTCCACCTTGCCGAACATGTAGGTCTCGGTGCCGACGCTTTCGGTATAGGTGACCTGGAAGCGGACGCGATGATAACTGCCCGGCTGGCCCTTCAGCATGTGGAAGTGGTTGGGGCGCACGCCGAGGATCACCTTGTCGCCGATCTTGGCGGCCGAGCCATCCACGGGAGCCTCCACGCGGCCGAAGCCCGGTACCTCGACGCAGACCTGTTCTGCGCCGACGGCGGCGAGCGTGCCGTCGTAGAAATTCATCTGCGGCGAGCCGATGAAGCCGGCGACGAACTTGTTGACGGGGAATTCGAAGAGATCGAGCGGCGCGCCGAACTGTTCCAGCACGCCGGCATTCAGCACCGCGATGCGGTCGGCCATGGTCATGGCCTCGATCTGGTCATGCGTCACATAGATCATGGTGGCGCCGAGGCGCTTGTGCAGGCGGCTGATCTCGCCACGGGTCTGCACGCGCAGCGCCGCATCGAGGTTCGACAGCGGCTCGTCGAACAGGAAGACCCTGGGATCGCGCACGATGGCGCGGCCGATGGCGACACGCTGGCGCTGGCCGCCGGAAAGTTGCTTCGGGCGACGCTCAAGCAGCGGCTCGATGGCCAGCATGCGGGCAGCTTCCGTGATGCGGCGGTCGATTTCCGCCTTGCCCATCTTCAGGTTTTCAAGCCCGAAGGACAGGTTCTGCCGCACCGTCATGTGCGGATAAAGCGCGTAGGACTGGAAGACCATGGCAATGCCGCGATCGCCGGGGGGAAGGGCGGTCACATCCTCCTCGCCGATCATCACGCTGCCGGCGGTGGTCTCCTCGAGGCCGGCAATGATGCGCAGCATGGTGGACTTGCCGCAGCCGGACGGGCCGACCAGCACGACGAACTCGCCATCCTTCACGGCAAGATCGACGCCATGGATGACCGGATGCGTGCCGTAGCGCTTCACCACGCCGTTCAGTGTGAGACCTGCCATTGCGAACCCCTTGTACCTGTCCTTCTCAGCGCACCGCCGCACCTTTTCCTCATGCGGGCGGAGCGCGGGCACTTTGCGGCTTTTGCCATAGTTCGTCAAGGTGCCGAACATAATTTCCGCCGCCGCCGCGAAGGCCTCTGCTGGCGTACTGCCGTTTTACGCCGGCGGATGTTGCAGCGCAATAGTTCGTCACCTGCCCGAACCCTATGCAGGGCGCGCGGCTTTGTGTAGGAACGACGGGGTGGAAGCCTGCAACCGATTCACCCTTCGAGCGCATTGATGACCCTACGCCAGAGCCCGCCGCCCGTTCTTCGCCAGATCTCCGTCCGCGCCGCCATGGACGTGCTGCTGCAGGAAGGCCCGACCTCGCGGGCGACGCTGGCCAAGAAGACCGGCCTTTCCAAGCAGACCATGTCGGAGGTGATCCGCGCGCTGGAGGAATCCGGCTGGGTGCGCGTCAACGGCATTGTCAGCGGCAAGGTGGGGCGCAGCGCCGTCACCTATGAGGTGGCGGAAGACAGCGGCTATGCGGTCGGCGTCGATCTCGGCGCAACGACGATCCGCATTGCCGTCGTGTCGATTTCCGGCAGCATCGTGCATGAAAGCGAACATCCGACGGGCGGGCGCGCCGGCGAGGCGCTGATCGGCCACATGCATGATCTCGTGGAAAAGTCCCTGCACCGGGCCGGCATCGCCTTCGAAAAGGTGCTGCTCGGCGCGGTGGCCACACCCGGCGTGGTCGATCCGGCCTCCGGGCATCTGGCGCTTGCGCCCAACATGGCCGAGACGGGCAGCCTCGATGTGGTGCGAAGGCTCGGCGAGGCGCTGGGCTGCGAAGTGGTGATCGAAAACGACGTGAATGCCGCAGTGCTTGGCGAATCCTGGAAGGGCTGCGCCGCCGGGCTCGAAACCGCCGCCTTCATCGCGCTCGGCACCGGCATCGGTCTTGGCATGCTGGTCAATGGCAAGCTGGTGAAGGGCGCGCGCGGGGCGGCCGGCGAAATCTCCTACCTGCCCTTCGGCGCCGATCCCTATCGCGAGGACAGTCTGGAGCGCGGCGCGCTGGAAAGCGCCATCGGCGCGCAGGGCATCGTCGCCCGCTACCGCGCCGCCGGCGGCGGAGAGGCCGATACCCGGCAGATTCTGGAGGCAGCCGAAGCCGGCGAGGAGCCGGCGCTGTCGGTCATCCGGGAGACGGCGCGGCTGGCCGCCCTTCTCATCGTCTCGGTCGATGCGATGATCGATCCGGAAAAGATCGTGCTCGGCGGCAATGTCGGCCGCCATCCGCTGCTTCTGTCGCTGATCCGCACCGAACTGCCAAGGCTGACCCGCCGCACGATCGGTCTGGAGCCGAGCGCGCTCGGCCCCCGCGCCACCCTGATCGGCGCCATCGCAATCGCACTCAACCAGCTGCACAACGCGCTGTTTTCACCGCAGGAACTGCCGAGCGAAATGCGCCTGCCGCAGGCCAGGGATTGAGCAAGGGTATTCGCGCCATCAGGTGCTGGCGCCTGCCTTCTCTCGTCAAGTCACGATGGCAATCGGATGGTATCCCAACGTCCTTCGCCCATTCTCCGGAAGAGGCGGAGGCTGGCCTTCATCCTCACGTCCGCCAGCAGGCCACGTCATGGGCCTTCAGCACCGGCTCGCCGATCAACAGCCGGTCGGCGGCAACCGGCAGTGCAAAACTGTCGGGACCGTAGTTGAAGGCGAAGGTGAGGGGGCCGCGGCGGCGCAGGCGGACGTGCTCCGGCAGGTCGAGAACCGTCAGGCCCGCGCTTTCCAGCAGATGGCGCGCGATGGATTCCAGCAGGTCCGCCTCCGGCCAGCCGGCGAGATAGTGGAGGCGGCCGGCAGCGACGAGGGCGGGAGAACCGTCGGCGAAGCGGGCAAGCGCGTCGAGATCGGTTTCGAGCACTTCCCGCCAGCGGGTGACGGTGCCGGACACGGTGCCGGAGATGGCGGCGGCAAGGCCGGGCCGCACGCTCTCCACCTCCGCCACCTTCAGCGGCAGGAGCCTTTGCAGCAGCGGGCCGGGCGGCAGGCTTTCCGGAATGGCGAAAGTCTCGTCCTTCGAGCCGGTGCGCGGCCCGAACAGGATCAGCGCGTCGGTCTCCTCGAAGGCCTTCAGCGCCGCTTCGGAGAGGATCGGCAGCGTCGGCACCAGCACGATCCTGTAGCCGGCAAGCGGGGCGCCGGGCTCCACCACGTCGACATCGATCCCCAGCCGGCGGAAGGCCTCGTACCAGCGCAATTTCAGGATGCGGTAATCGAAATCCTTGCCCTGCGGCTGGAACTGCGTGACCCAGGCCGCCTTGTAATCGAAGACAAGCGCCACGGGCGCCTGCGTGGTGGCCGGCAGATCGCCCAGACGGGAGAGTTCCGCGGCGACGTGGCTCGCTTCGATGCCGCCCGGCGACGGCGCATGGTCCGGGCGCAGCAGGCCGGCATGCATCTGCTCCTGCGCCTTGCGATACTGCCGCCAGCGGAAATAGACGACGGCTTCGGCGCCATGCGCCAGCGCTTCCCAGGTCCAAAGCCGCACCATGCCGCGCTCGGGCACGGCGTTCCAGTTCGCCCAGTTCACCGGGCCGGGCTGCTGTTCCATGATCCAGAAGCGGCCATTGCCGACGGCGCGGTAGAGATCGTGCTGCAGGGCCGAAACATCCGGATGGCCGGTGCGTGCCCAGCGATTGCGTTCGTCTTCCGTCAGCGGCAGGCTTTCGATCCGGCCGAGCGGATAGGAATCCCAGCTTGCCACGTCCATCTGCCGGCCCATCTCGAAATGGTCGAAGGTATGGGAGAAGCCCATGAAGTTGTGGGTGACGAAGCGGCCCGGCGCATGGGCGCGAATGATCTCTGCCTGCAGGGAAAAATAGTCCACGAAGAGATCGGAGCGGCAGCGCATGAAGTCGAGCTGCACCGACGGGTTGATGTCGCAGACCTGGCGGGCGGGCAGTTCCACCTCGGAAAAATCGCTGACGGCCATCGACCAGAAATCATTGCCCCAGGCCGCATTGAGGGCGTCCACGGTCTTGTAGCGTGCCTTCAGCCAGTTCTGGAAATGCGCACGGTCGAGCGACCCCCAGGAAAAGATCGTGTCATCGCAGCCGAATTCGTTGTCCACCTGCCAGCCGATGACGGAGGGATGGTTGCCGTAGCGTTCCACCATGGCGGTGACGATCCGGCGTGTCGCTTCGATGAAGGCCGGGCTTGCCGGCGTATAGTGGCGGCGCGAACCGAACAGGCGCGGCAGCCCGTTGCGATCGACCGGCAGGATTTCGGAATGGAGATCCACCAGCCAGCGGGGCGGCGCGGCGGTCGGGGTGCCCAGCACCAGCTTCAGGCCCTGCGCGGCAAGGGTCTCGATGGCGCGGTCGAGCCAGGCCCAGTCGAACACGCCCGGCGCCTGTTCCAGCCGCGCCCAGGCGAATTCGGCAATCCGCACCACGTCTATGCCGGTCCCGGCCATGCGGGCGGCGTCTTCGGCCCAGATCTCTTCCGGCCAGTGTTCGGGGTAATAGCAGACGCCAAGCATGTCACACATCCATCTGGGGCAGGAAAGGGCCGGAAAGAGAAAGGGAGCGGCGCCGGATGGTTGGGATCCGGCGCCGCCCGCTGGCAGATGTTCGTCAGCGCTATTCCTTGGTCGCGCCCGAAAGCAGGCCGTTCATGAAATAGCGTTGCAGGCTCACGAACAGCACCAGCGTCGGAATGACCGACAGCACCGACATGGCAAGCAGTCGCGGCCAGTTGATGTCCCACTGGCCGACATTGTTGGCGAGCGCCAGCTGTACCGTCCATTTCGACTGGTCGGTGATGATCAGGTACGGCCAGAGATAGTCGTTCCAGCGCCACACGAAGTTGAATGCGGCCAGCGCGGCAATGGCCGGGATCGACAGCGGCAGGATGATGCGGAACAGGATGCGCCATTCCGGCGTGCCGTCGATGCGGGCGGCCTCCAGCAGGCTGTCGGGAATGCTGCGGATATACTGGCGCATGATGAACACGCCGGACGGGGTGGCCGCCGGCGCGAGGATCACGCCCCACAGCGAGTTGAGCAGGCCGAGGTCCTTCAGCACGATGAAGATCGGGATCAGGATGATCTGCAGCGGGATCATCAGCGCCGACATGATCAGCATGAAGAAGAAGGTCTCGCCCTTGAAGCGGAACTTTGCCAGCGCATAGCCCGCCATCAGGCTGATCAGCACCGAGATCGTCGCCGAGATGGTGGAGACGAACAGCGAGTTCTGGAAGAACAGGCCGAAGCCGGACTGATCGAAGGCGGTGGCGAAGTTCACGAGCGTGGCCGGTGACGGCAGAAGCGTCGGCGGCCAGGCGAAGATGTCGTTCGGGGCCTTCAGGGCGCTCGCCAGCAGCCAGAGCGGCGGCAGCAGGAAGAGGATGAGCACCAGCGCGATCAGCGGGCCGCGAAAGGCCCAGTCGCGGGCGGCGCGGCTGGAGAGGAGGGCGGTGGTCATGCTTTCTCCTTGCTGATGCGAAGCTGGATGGCGGTCAGCACCAGCAGGATCAGGAACAGGACGGCCGATTGCGCGGCGGCGACACCGGCCTGGTTCGCCTTGGTGAAGGCGGTCTCGTAGATCGTCTGGATCAGGTAGACCGTGGAGCGGCCTGGGCCGCCGCCGGTCAGCGACACGACGAGTTCATAGACCTTGAAGGCCTCGACGGAGGAGAGGATGACGACCAGCGAGATGCTGGGCTTCAGAAGCGGCAGCGTGATGCGGGTGAAGATGCGCCAGGTGCTGGCGGCATCGACGCGGGCAGCCTCGTAGAGATCCTCGGAAATGGTGGTCAGACCGGCAATGAAGATCATCATGTAGAAGCCGGCGCTGGCCCAGACCCAGACGATGACGACGGCGATCTGCGCCATGGTGCCGTTGTCGAGCCACGGAACCGGTGCCACGTCGATCAGCGAGAGCAGATAGTTCATCAGGCCGGAATTGAGGCCGAACAGCCATTTCCACACCACGCCGGTAATCAGCAGGCTGATCATCGAGGGGAAGAAGACGATGGCGCGCACGGCGCCGACGCCGAAGAAGCGGTTCTTCAGAAGGATGGCAAGCCCGAGCGACACGGCGGTGACGGCCGGAACCGCGATCACCACGAAGCCGACGGTCTTTGCCAGCGTGTTGAAGAATTCGGGATCGTTGAACAGGCGGATATAGTTGTCGATGCCGACGAATTTCGGCCAGGTGGCCGGCGCCCGCTCCACGACGACGATGCCGCGCTTGAAGAAGGACATCCACAGGCCCTGGACCAGCGGATAGAGCGTGAAGATCGCCAGCAGGCCGACCGTCGGCGTCAGCAGCAGATAGGGAAACAGCCGCTTCGTCCAGGGCGTGTTGCCGGCAGCCTTGCCGGTGGACGCCGGGATTGCTCCCGGCGTCGCCTCGATGGTGGATTGGATGCTGCTCACTGTCCCGCTTCCGTCAAGGAGTCCTGTGCCGTCTTGATGATCTGGTCGATCGCCTGGCTGCTGGTGATCTGGCCGGTGGTGGCCTGGAACAGCGTCTGGCGCATCGGACCCCAGACATACTGCATGGCCGGGTTCGCCTGGTCGGTGGCGGCGTAGTTGGGGCTGGCGGCCAGCTCTTCCTTGAAGGCCTGCAGCGCGGCGGATGCCTTGGCGTTGCCGTAGTCGATCGGCGGCACCTTCAGGTTGGCCGGAATGTACATCAGCGGCTTGGTGTAAAGCTCCTGCGCCTTCGGATCGGTGGTCAGCCACTTGATGAAGGCATTGGCCTCATCGACATGCTCGCTGGTGTTGAAGCCGATCACGTAATCGCCGCCGACCATGCTGGACTTGACGGTGCCATAGGGGGTGGGGCCTGCCTGCCAGTCGAAGCTCGCATTCTGTGCAAGACCGCCGGCCTGCCAGTTGCCGGACATCCAGGCAACCGCCTGGCCGCTGGTGAACAGCTGCTTCGGATTGTCGGAGCTGGAACCGGACCACAGGCCCGGCGGCATGTGCGTCTTGGTCATGCCGATGAACTTGTCGAGGACGGCGGTGGCCTTGTCATGGTCGAAGACGACCTTGTAGGGCTCTTCTTCCGAGTAGATGTGGTTGCCGTACTGGAATTCCATGGTCAGCCAGCGGCTCTGGGACACGTCCCAGACAAGCGGATAGCGCACGCCGGCCTTTTCCGCCACTTCCTTGGTCTTGGCCAGGAACTCGTCCCAGGTCCAGGAAGTCTTGATGTCGGGAATGGCAATGCCGGCCTTTTCGAAGGCGGACTTGTTGATCAGCATGCCGGTCGCCGTCACCTGCAGGGGCGCTGCGATGATCTGGTCGCCGAGCTTGGCGCCGGCAGCCCAGCCGGGCACGAAGTCGTTCAGGTAGTCCTTGCCGAAGACCGGCGCGAAATCCGTCAGGTACGGGCGGATGAACGGGCGCATCGAGGAGGTCTTCGACAGATCCGGCAGCGTGCCTGCGGCGGCAAGCTGGGCGAAGCGGTTGTCGATGTCGTCATAGGGAACGATCTGCAGGTTGAAGGTCGTTTCCGGGTGCAGCTTGGTATAGGCGGCGAGCACATCCTTGATCGCCTGCTCCTCGGCATCCGTGCCGAGATACCACATGATCTTCAGCTCGGCGGCATGCGCGGGCGCGCCGGCGAGCAGGCCGGCTGCGATGAGCGAGCCGTACACAAACCTTTTCATTTCGGTCTTCCTTCTCTGGAGTTGGCATTTCTTGTCGTTCGCGGCCTGTCCTGGGAGGAGTGCAGGCGTTTTCCATCGGGCGCCAGCGGCCCGGGAAACGGGGGTGCCGCAAGGGCCAGGGGCCGGCGGCGCAGCAAGCGCTGCGGCGAGGACGCGCGGGACGGCCGGGCAGGCGGCGGCAGGCTGTCGCAAAGCCTTCTGCGCGCGTGCCTCTGTCGGCCTCTCCATGCCTCTCTCCACGCTCTCGTCCTCGTCCGGCGGAACCTGCGCCTAATTTGTTCGGCAACTTGACGAAGTATGGATTCGGAGATCGGATCTTGTCAAGGCCGCTGTGGGCCGGGCGGTACGCAGTCCCTGCGATAAGGACGGCCGGAGGCGCGGAGCGGGAAGGGCCAGGGGAGGGGCAAGGCGAGGGCCAAGGGGAGGGCCAGGGAGGGCCAGCTGATCGTCAGGGGAGGCGGACGCGGAGCGGCCAGGCGGCGGAACGCCGAAAGCGGTGCCGCAATCGCGACCGGTTTCAGAAGGCACGGTGCGTCGGCTCAGGACGCCGGAGCGTCACGAAAGCAGGGCAGGCGGATTTCGGCGCGCGCCCCGCCGCCGGGGGCATCGAGCAATCGCAGGCTGCCGCCATGCGCTTCCGCCAGCGTGCGCGCCACCGCCAGGCCAAGCCCGGCGCCGCCGGTCTTGCGCGCCCTTGAGGTTTCCAGCCGCACGAAGGGTTCCAGCAACAGTTCGCGCTGGTCTGGCGCAATGCCGGGTCCTTCGTCATCGATGGTGACGGTCAGGTGGTCGGTATCGCGGGTCAGGGTCACATGCGCCGTTTTTCCGTAGCAAAGCGCATTGTCGATAAGATTGGCGAAGATGCGTCTGAGCGCCAGGCGGTCACCGATCACTGGCGCGGCCTGATCGCCGCCGGCCGGCGGCGGTGCCGGGGCGGGGTCGCCGTAGGCGCGGGAAAACGAAACGGGCGCGCCTGCGCCATGGCGGTCGGCCACCTCCTGTTCGAGAAGCTCGGCAAGATCGAGCAGTTCCTCGTCGAGCGCGCCGACGCCGGCGCGGCCGGACAGAAGCGCATTGTCGAGAAGCTCGATCATGTCGGTGATGTCGGCCACCGCCTTCTCCCGCACCGCCTCGTCGGGAATGTGCTCGAGCCGCAGCCGCAGCCGCGTGGCGAAGGTGCGCACATCGTGCTGGATGCCGCCGATCAGCGCAAGCCTTGCCCTCAGGATGGCATGAAGCCGGCCCTGCAGCCGCTCGAAGGCCGTGACCAGCGCCCGGGTTTCCGGCGCCGCCCCCTTGAGGACCGGCAGCGGCACCGGCGCTCCGGTCGGGTCGATGCGGTCGACCGCCTCCGCCAGCCGGATCAGCGGGCGCACCTCGCGATGCAGAAGCACCAGCGCCACCACGCCGAACAGCGTGCCGAGCAGGCCGGCGCCGAAGCCTGCCGGCAGGCCGAGGCCGTTGAAGATGACGGGCGAGCGCGTCTCGATCACCAGCACCCGGCCGGGCTGCAGCTGCAGGCGGAACTGCACCGGGTTGCGCGCCCCCATATAGGGCCTCAGCCAGCGCCGGCCGCGATCGGGCGCGAGCAGGCGCACGGACAGAAGCTGCTCGCCCAGCATCCGGCGATAGGCGCCATAGTCGTCGAGCCCTTCCAGGTCGGTTGTGTTCCGCGGCGGCGGCCCTTCCGGGGTCACGCGCAGTGTAAGATAGGGCGTGGCCAGCGCATCGATCAGAAGCGGCCAGTCCTCCTCCGCCTGCTGGCGGAACAGCATGGCGATCGACAGGATCTGCCCCGGCGCCGGATCGACGCTGGCGCGGCTGTAGCCGTTGGCGAGATAGTAGAAGCCGAGCAGGCACAGCCACAGGGCCAGCAGGCTGGCGCCGCCAATGGCCAGCAGCCGGCGGGACAGACCGAGCGAGGCCATCACGTCACCGGCCGCACCGGCGCCGTCAGCAGATAGCCGCCATTGCGCACGGTGCTGATCAGATGGCTGTCCGGGCTTGCCGTTTCCAGCTTGCGACGCAGCCGCGAGACCAGCAGATCCACGGTCCTGTCGAAGGGATCGGCGCTGCGGCCATGCGTCCAGTCGAGGATCTGGTCGCGCGAGAGCACGCGGCGCGGACGCAGCACGAAGCAGGAGAGGAGATCGAACTCGCCGCTGGTCAGCCCCAGCAGGCCGGCGCCCTCCACCTCCACCTGCCGCGCATCGAGATCGACGACGAAACGGTCGAAGGCATAGCGGCGGCTCGGCGGGCGCTGCGTGCGCAGCGAGGCGCGGCGCAGCAGCGCCCGCACCCTTGCCAGAAGCTCGCGCGGGCCGAACGGCTTGACGAGATAGTCGTCCGCCCCCAGTTCCAGGCCGACGACGCGGTCCGTCTCGTCGCTCTTGGCCGTCAGCATCAGCAGCGGCAGGGCCGGCTGGCTGGCGCTGAGGCGCCGGCACACGGACAGGCCGTCCTCGCCCGGCATCATCAGGTCGAGGATGACGAGATCCGGCAGGTGGCGGGCCATGAGCAGATCCATGGCGGCGGCGTCCTCGGCGGTCTCGACCGCGTAACCCTCGCGCCGCAGCAGGTCGCCCACGAGCTGCCGGATCTCGGCATCGTCATCGACGACAAGAATGGTCTGCGAGGTGCGCTCCATGCGCGGACGATGGACAAGCCGGCCCGCGAAATCAAGCGCCCGCGGCGCGCCGATACAAATTGCTACAGACCGGCGACAAATCCCTGCACTTCGCGACATGCGCGACAAAGCCCGGCGACATGCGGGCGGCATTCTTCGTCCTGCGCCGGAGCCTCACCCCCGTCTGCGGCGTGCAACCTCAGATGCACAAGGATTATCCCCATGTTCAAGACCGTTTCCGCCGGCGCCTTCGCCGCCCTTCTGGCGCTTGCCGCCGGCGGCCAGGCCCAGGCCTTCAGCCGGCAGGGCAGCGTTTCCGGCCCGCATGGCACCGCCAGCCTGCATGCCGAGGGAGGCTGCAGCGCCGGCACCTGCGCCCGCTCCATCACCCGCACCGGGCCGGACGGTGCCACCCTGTCGCGCAGCGGCACGGCAAGCTGCGCGGATGGCCATTGCACCGGCAGCCGCACCACCACCGGCCCGCGCGGCCATTCCGTCACCCGCAGCGGCAGCCTTCAGCGCTATTGAGGAAAGGCAAGCGACCGATGCACGGATATCGCCTTCTCACGGCCGGCCTGCTGGCCGGCGGACTGATCAGCGGACTTGCGGGCGGACTGGCCGGCGAGGCAGCCGCCCAGATGCAGATGACGCCCGCCATGCGCGCCAAGGCAAAGACCATCGCCCGCGATTGCCGCACGGATATCGAGACGCTGTGCGCCCGTGTCGAGCCCGGCGAGGGGCGCATCGCCGCCTGCCTGCGCGACAACCGCGACAAGGTCTCGACGGCCTGCGACACCGCGCTCTCAAGCCTGATGCAGCGATAGGAGGCCGCCATGAGGATGATGGACCGGATGCTTTTTGCTGTGATGCTTGCGGCCCTACCGGCCGCGGCCCAGCCGGCTGCGGCAGCGACGACCCTGCGAGCGGTTTCGCTGGCGAGCGTCAACCTGAGGGCCGGCCCCTCGACCGTCTATCCGGTCGTCACCGTCATCCCGGCGGGCGTGGCGATCAGCCTCCATGGCTGTCATGCCGGCTACAGCTGGTGCGATGTCGCCTTCGGCGTCCATCGCGGCTGGGTCTCGGCCAGCTATGTGCAGGTGGTCCATGCCGGGGTGCCGGTGGTGCTGACGCCGGCGCTGGCGCCGAGCCTCGGCATCGTGGTCGTGGCCTATGACCGGACCTATTGGGAGCGTCACTATGTGCGCTATCCCTGGTATGCGCCCTGGCCCTATCGCCCGCCCTATGGCCGGCCTCCCTATCCGCCGCATCACCCGCCGGGACATCCGCCGCTGCCGCCGGGCACCAGCATCGAGCGCACGCAGCGCTGCGCCGACGGGGCCTGCACGACCGAACGGGTGGTGACCGGCCCCGCCGGCCGGCAGGCGAGCCGCGAAAGAACCTGCAGCCGGCCGGACCGCTCCTGCTCGCTGACCCGCACCGGCCCGCGCGGCAACAGCCACAGCCGCATCATCGAGCGCTGATGATCCCCTTTCCCTTCAACGAGGAGTTTTCGCATGGCATTTGCTTCCAGCCGGCCCTTTGTCCTGGCCACCCTTGTTCTGCTGTTCGCCACGACAACCGCCGGCGCCGGCGACAGCGGCTTCTATCTCGGCGCATCCGGCGCGCTGACCGGTGCCCGCACGGATTTTTCGCATGCCGGCGGCACCGACCAGGCGGAATACGACCTCGGTGCCGGTTTCTCGGGCTTTGCCGGTTACCGCTTCGAGAGCGGCCTGCGCACCGAGCTGGAGGTCGGCACGCGCCGCAACGACATTTCCAATATCGACACCTCGATCGCCGAAGCCGATGGCGGCAAGACGCGCGCCGAGACCGCCTTCATCAACGTGATCTACGATTTCGACAACAGCAGCCGCTTCACGCCCTATCTCGGCGGGGGCATCGGCGTTGCCCATGTCAGCCATGATCTCGTGCAGCGGGTGGCGGGCGATACGGTGCATGACGACGACACCATGCTTGCCGGCCAGGCGATTGCCGGCGTCCTGATGAAGATCGACGAGCGCTGGGATGCCTTTGCCGATTATCGCCATGTCTGGTCGGCCGACCAGTCGAGCGTCAATTCGGGCGGGGTTGCGGTGGAGGGCAGCTACAGCTCGCAGTCGGTCAATCTCGGCCTCAGGCGTCGCTTCTGACCCTTCCTCCGGCCGTCCGGCGGCGATGCGGCGCCGATGCCGCAAGCCTGCCGCAATTCTCGCATGGCTGTCTCTCTCTGCTGCGTCTGGCGCCTCCGCGATTGACTCAAGGGGCAGGCGGGATGCTATGGCGCAGGGCAGACGGGTTTGAACGGGCCGCAGGGTGCGGCCCGACGAGAAGGGAGCCGCCTTGCAGGGCGACATGGGTTTCGACAACAGCGGTGCGCCGGCCTCCGGGGGGATGTCGGCTGCCGAAAGGCGCGGGTCATGGCGCATAACAATGACAATGATGGTGGTGGTTGCTCTGGCGCTTGGCGCCTGCGGCCATCGCCCGGATGCGATGGTGCCGGTCGCCTTCGATCCGCCACCGGAAAAACGGGTGGACATGCTGGTGGCGACCACGCGTGCACCGTCCGACGATCCGGCCGTGCGCTACAGCGGCGAGCGCGGCGAGAGCTTGCGGCTCGACAATGTGGTCGTCTCCATCCCGCCGGTGCACGGGCGCGAGGTGGGCGCCATCGAACTGCCGCCCGAAAGGGGCAAGCCCGATCCGCAGAAATCCTTCGTGGTGACGCGGGTGCAGACGGTCGATGGCCCCGGCGCGCAGGCCTGGTTCAAGCGCACCGGCAACCGCTCGCGCCGCGTGCTGGTTTTCGTGCACGGCTTCAACAACAACTATACGGAAGCGGTGTTCCGCTTTGCGCAGATCGCCCATGACATCCGGGTGGATGCCGCGCCGGTGCTGTTCACCTGGCCCTCGCGCGCCAATGCGCTGGACTATGTCTATGACCGGGAAAGCACGATCTATTCGCGCTTCGGCCTGGTCGAGGGGCTGGAGAAGATCACCGCCTCGCCGGATGTCGCCGACGTGACCATCCTCGCCCATTCGATGGGCTCCTGGCTCACCATGGAGGCGCTGCGCGAACTGGCGATCCGCCACGGCCGCGTGTCGCCGAAGATCCACAACGTCGTGCTGGCCTCGCCGGACATCGATATCGACGTGTTCCGCCGGCAGGTGCTGGAACTGGGCGACAAGCATCCGCACATCACCATCTATTCCTCGCGCAAGGACAAGGCCTTGAAGATCTCCACCTTCATTGCCGGCGATGTGGAGCGGCTGGGCGGCGCGGATCTCAGGCCCTACGAGACGATCATGGCCGAGCATGGCATCTCCTTCATCGATGCGACGGATGCCAAGCAGCTCGACCCGCTCGGCCACAATGCCTTTGCCGAATCCTCCGAGATGCTGCAATCGCTGACGGCACGGCTTTCCGAGCAGAACCTGGAGACAGCGCCTGCCATCGGCCGCACGCTGATCGGCCGCGCGACGCTTGCACCGGTGCGCGCCATCTCCGCCATCGCCAACGCACCTCCCTGAGGCGGCGCAGGCCCGCTTGGGCGACGGATGAACGAAGGCGCCGGATCGCAAGAAACGATCCGGCGCCTTTGTTTTGCGGATGCGGCGGCGCGGGACATCCACGCTTCCGTGGGAGGAAGGCTTGTGTAAGCTTCACAAAACCTTTGCATAGGGGTCAACAAACTGTCTTGCAGCGGCCTTACATCGGCATTATGCAATTTAACTTGCAGAGGAGAGAGATGACACGCAAATTGCATTCCGTGATTGCAGCCAGCGTTTTCGCCCTGTTTGCGACCGTCGGCACGGCCGAGGCCGCCACCACCGTCAAGTTCTGGCACACGTTCAGCAAGACCAATGGGGAGGCGCTGAACAAGATCATCGCAAGTTTCGAGGCCGCCCATCCCGATATCGATGTCGAGCCGGAATTTGTCGGCAATTACAATGATCTGGTTGCCAAGCTTCAGGCGGCCATTCCGGCCCGTCGCGCACCGGATGCCGTGATCCTCGAGATCACCCGCTACGGGCTGTTTGCCAACAACAACATCCTGACCGATCTGACGCCCTACGTCGATGCCGATCCGCTGAAGGATGATCTTTACGACTTCGCCCGCGAAATCGGCGTCATCAACGGCAAGAACTATGTCGTGCCGTTCAACTCCTCGACGCCGGTCCTTTATCTCAACAAGGATATCTTTGCCCGCGCCGGTCTTTCCGTCGATACGCCGCTGAAGACCTATGACGACATCCTCAAGGCGGCCAAGACGATCCAGGAAAAGCTGGGCGCAGAGGGCATTTCCGGAATAGGCGCGCCCGGCCAGTTCGCCCGCTGGGGCCTGGTCATGGCCAATGACAGCGAGCTGATTAATCCGAAGACCAACGAGATCCTGCTCGACAAACCGAACACCATCGAGGCCTATCAGTGGATGGGCTCGCTGGTTAACGAGTACAAGGTCGCCTCGCCCGATGGCGTGACCGACGAGGACAAGGGCAATGCCGCCTTCATGGCCGGCAAGGTCGGCATGGACATGGATTCGACCGGCAGCTATGGCGGCCGCAGGAAGGCGCTGGGCGACAATCTCGTCGTGCGGCCCATGCCCTGCAACAAGGTCTGCTCGGTTCCGATCGGCGGCGCCGGCATTGGCATCATGGCGTCTTCCCCGAAGGAGGTGCAGGATGCGGCCTACAAGTTCGTAAGCTACGCCGCCTCGCCCGAAGCAAACGCCGCCTGGTTTGCCGCAACCGGCTATCTGCCTATCAACAAGAAGAGTGCTGCCCTTCCTGTCGCCGTCAAGGCGCTGGAAAGCCAGCCGGGCATCGATGTGGCGATCAATTCGCTGCCATATGCCCATGGCCGCGCCCGTTCCACCTTCGTCACCTGGATGCGCACCAATGAATACAAGGTGTGGCAGTCGATTGCGCTGGGTCAGCGCAAGGCCGACGAGGCGCTGAAGGACTTTGCCGAACAGACGCGCAAGGAAAGCCAGCGCGCCGGAAACTGATCGCTTCAACCTTCAGGGGCGCCGGTCGGGCAAAGGTCCGACCGGTGCAGACAAACAATGCTCCGCAAGCTGACGCCCTACTTCTTCGTTGCGCCGCTGATGATCTTCATCGCGGTGTTCACCTATGTTCCGATCCTGACGAGCCTGAACCTCAGCCTGCGCCAGTGGAATTTCCTCACCCCCGACATGCCCTTCGTCGGGCTTCGCAATTACGAGGAACTGTTCGCCTCGGCAGACTTCTGGAATTCGCTGTGGGTGACCACCCTGTTTGCCGTTTTTTCCGTGCCGCTGAGGCTGGGGGCGGCCCTTGCCATCGCCAGCTGGCTGGTGCGCGAAACGCTGCCCGCCCGCCTGCTGCGCGGCGCGCTGTTTCTGCCCTCCGTCACATCGACCGTTTCGATCGCGGTGGTGTTTTCCTGGGTGTTTTCCACCGATTACGGCATGGTGAACGCGGTTCTCGCGACACTGGGGCTCGGCCGACCGCAATGGCTGCAGGATCCGCATCTGGCGCTCTGGGTGCTGATCCTCGTCAACACCTGGAAGCAGATCGGCTATGACATCGTCATCTATATTGCCGGCCTGCAGGCGATCCCGCAGGAGCTTTACGATGCCGCGGCCGTCGATGGCGGGAGGCGCTTCCACGTCTTTCGCCGCGTGACGATGCCGCTGGTGATGCCCACCACCTATTTCCTGCTGGTCATCTCGGTGATCGAGGCCTTCCAGGTCTTCACCATCGTCAACGTGATGACGCGGGGCGGTCCGGCCGGCGCCACCGACATGCTGGTCAACCTGCTCTACGAGATCGGTTTCGAACTGTTCGACATCGGCCGCGGCTCGGCGCTTGCCGTCATCCTCTTCGTTCTGCTCGTGGCGCTTGCCATTCTCAAATCGCGCATCATCGGCCGCAAGGTGCATTATGAAGCCTGAAAACCCCATCCTGACGATGCTCTCGCTGGCGGCCGGCCTGCTGTTCCTCGCGCCGGTTCTCTACTCGGTCTGGATGTCGTTCCAGACGGCCGATGCCTTCTATGCCGGCCGTGTCAGCTTCACGCTGGACAATTACGAGCGTGCCATCACCCAGTTCAGTTTCGCCCGCTACCTGATCAACAGCCTGATCGTCTCCGGCCTCGTCACCGTTCTCGGCATCACGGTGGCAACGCTTGCCGCCTTCGCCTTTGCCCGCTTCCGGTTTCCCGGCGGCGACCTGATGTTCGGCGCGACCGTTGCGACGCTCATGATCCCGAGCCATATCAGCCTCATCCCGAATTATCTGACTCTTGCGAAGGCAGGCCTGCTCGACACCTATGCGGG
The DNA here is from genome assembly GCF_018760785.1 of Rhizobium sp. CSW-27. Classification (GTDB taxonomy): domain Bacteria; phylum Pseudomonadota; class Alphaproteobacteria; order Rhizobiales; family Rhizobiaceae; genus Neorhizobium. Next base: position 101,734 of record NZ_JAHHZO010000012.1, on the reverse strand, counting down.
GCTGATCCTGCCGGCGATTTCCAACGGTTTCGCGGCCTTCTTCCTGCGGCAATATATTCGCGGCATCCCGAAGGCGCTGGACGAGGCGGCCTATATGGATGGCGCAACGCATCTGCAGGTGCTGTGGCGCATCATCGTGCCGCTCTCCAAGCCGGCGATCTCCTCCATGGCGCTCTACATCTTCATCACCGAGTGGAACAACTACATCTGGCCGCTCGTCGCGGTAGGCAAGCAGGATCTGTACACCCTGCAGATCGGCCTTGCGCGGCTCTACCGCATCAATCCGGGCGAGGGGCTGATTGACTGGCCGCTTGTCATGGCCGCCTCCACCATCACCATCCTGCCGGTGCTCGTCGGTTTCCTGGCTGTGGAGCGCCATCTCGTGCGCGGCATCACCATGGGTGCCGTGAAATGAACCTCTCAAAAGACGAAACGGGGAAGACCAGACTGATGACACGCATCGCATCCCATCGCGGCGGCACGCTCGAATATGGCGACAGCACGCCGCGCGGCTTTGCCGCCACCGCTGCCATGCCGCTGGAGGAAGTGGAATTCGACGTCCACCCGACAGCCGACGGCGCGATCGTCGTCCACCACGATCCGACGCTCGAAGGGACGACCGATTGCTGCGGCGCGATTGCGGGCCTCACGCTGGCCGAGGTGAAGGCCGCCACCATCCATTACAGCGCAGGCGGCCATCCGCTGACGCTTGAGGAACTCTGCAGCCTCTATGCCCCCTCCGGTGTCGATTTCCGCTGCGAAATCAAGCCGGGCGCCGATGGCCGGCCGTATGCGGATTTCGTGCCGAAGGTGATCGACCTGTTGGCCCGCCACGCCATGCTGGCGCGCACCACCTTTTCCTCCTTCCTGCTGGCCTCGCTGGACGAGCTTGCGGCAGCGACGGACCGGCCGCGGCTCTGGCTGGTCAGCCCGCCGGTGCTGAAGCAGGTTGGCGTCCAAGGCGTGATCGAACTGTGCAAGGCGCATGGCGTGCCGGAAATCGGCGTGCATGTCGACACCGCCGATGCAGAGGTCGCCGCTGCGGTGTGGACTGCCGGGCTCGATTTCGGCTGCTGGGCCGCCCACACGCCGGCGCAGATCGACAGGGCGCTGGCGCTCGGCGTCAAGGTGTTCACCACCGACCGGCCGACGCTGGCGATTGCGCGCCGCGATGCCTTTCGCCAGAAGGAGGCAGCGGCATGAGCGGCATTGCCCTTCGCAACATTCGCAAGGCCTATCCGGGCGGGCCGACTGTGCTGCACGATGTGTCGATGGAGTTCCATCCCGGCGAGTTCATCGTCATTGTCGGCCCCTCCGGCTGCGGCAAGTCCACGCTGCTGCGGCTGATCGCCGGGCTGGAGCGTGCCGATGCGGGCGAGATCGAGATTGCCGGCATTCGCGCCAATGATCTGGCGCCGCAGGATCGCGACATCGCGATGATCTTCCAGAACTATGCGCTCTATCCCCATATGAGCGTGCGCGAAAACATCGCCTTCGGGCTGGAACTGCGCGGCATGCCGAAGGCCGAACGCAACCGGCGGGCCGAGGAAGTGGCGCGCATGCTGCAGCTGGAACCCTATCTGGAGCGCAAGCCTGGCGCGCTGTCCGGCGGCCAGCGCCAGCGCGTCGCCATGGGCCGTGCCATGGCCCGCAACACCTCCACCTTCCTGATGGACGAGCCGCTGTCGAACCTCGACAACGCGCTCAGGGTGGCGATGCGCACCGAGATCAAGGATCTGCACCGCCAGCTCGGCGCCACCATCGTCTATGTCACGCATGACCAGACGGAGGCCCTGTCGCTGGCCGACCGGGTGGCTGTCATGAAGGATGGCCACCTGCAGCAGTTCGACCGGCCGGAGGTGATCTACGACCGCCCCGCCAACCGCTTTGTCGCCGGCTTTCTCGGCGTGCCGCCGATCAATTTCGTCGCCGCAGACAAGCTGCCGGGCTGGCAGGGCATGCAGGGGCTGACGGCGGGCCTGCGTCCGGATATCCTGACCGTGCATGCGCAGGCGCCGAAGGGCCCATCGCTGCCGGTGCGCCTGGTGATGTCGGAGATGACGGGCTCGGATCTGTTGCTGCATTGTGACAGTCCGGCCGGTCGCCTGACGGCAATCGCCCCGCGTCGCGACCTGCAGGGCGGGACAGAGAGCCTGTGGATATCCTACGATCTTGACCGGGCACTGTTTTTCGATAACCAGAACGGAGAGCGGGTAGAGCTCACGCGCTGAGCGCAGGCAACCGAAGACGGAAGATCGAGGACCGATGGACAGGCAGGACGCGATACCGCAGGCATTGGGCGATCTGATCAGCCGTCATTCCGGCCGGCTCACCGATGCCGACACGCGGCTTCTCGACGTTCTGATTCAGGATCCGATCCGCGGCGCCATGGAAAACGGCAAGGATGTCTCCTTCCGTGCCGGCGTGCATCCGGCCTCTGCCGTGCGGCTGGCGCGCCGCCTCGGCTTCAAGGGCTATCCGGAATTTCGCAGCTTCCTGCAGGCCAGCCTGATCGAGGGCGCCGGCGATTTCGAAAGCCCCGCCGCCCGCATGGCCGCCCGTCTGGTGCGGGCGGAGGAGGGGGGCTTGCTCGCCTCCATGCTGGACAGCGAGATCGCCGCGCTCAACAATGTGCGCACCAGCGTCTCCGATGCCGATATCCGCGCCTTTTCCACCACGCTCAGGGACTGCCGGCGTATCTTCGTGTTCGGCCGCGGCCATTCCGGCAGCCTCTCGGCACTGACGACGCTGAGGCTGACGCGCTCCGGCTATGAGGCGGTCGATCTCGGCAGCCAGATGCACCAGCTGCCGGAGGCGCTGTGGCGCCTCGGCGCCGAGGACGTGCTGTGGCTATTCGCCTTCCGCCGGCCCTCGCCGCTGTTGTCCGAAGTGCGCCAGATCGCGGCCGAGCGCGGCACCCGGGTTCTGGCCCTGACCGATCTCAACGCCGCCCGCATGGACCCGGCGCCGCATCATCAGATCGCGATCTCGCGCGGCAGCGCCGGAGAATCGCAGTCGCTGGTCGTGCCGATGACGATTGCCAATGCCGTCATCCTCGACCTTGCCGCCATCGACGACGGCCGCTCGCTGCGCGCCCTCGGCGGCTTCAAGGCCTTCCGCGCCGAGGCCGGGCTGTCGCCGTCTCTGCTTTGAGGCTATGTCCGGGGGCGGACGCGCGCTCGCGCTCCGTCTCGGTGGCGCGATATCTTGGCATGTTTCCCTGGCAGACACGGAGCGCGATGCAGTCTCCATGCATATGATAACCCATTGGTATCATTGGCAGGTCGCACTTCATCCTTGAACCCACCCGGCTACAAAATCTTGGTAGGTAATCTGTATTATGGAACGCTTGGCCGTGCCTGGTGCGCTGCTGCCCGTCGCGGGCCGCAGCGGATGCCAAAGGAAAGGCCGCGAAACCTTGCGGTCTCGCGGCCTTTCGTCAGGTCGGAACGCTTGGGAGGATGCTCAACGACGCTGGTTGTAGACGTCCACGCAGACGGCGCCGAGCAGCACGAGGCCCTTGATGACCTGCTGGTAGTCGATGCCGATGCCGAGAATGGACATGCCGTTGTTCATCACGCCCATCAGGAAGGCGCCGATGACGGCGCCCGTCACCTTGCCGACGCCGCCATAGGCCGAGGCGCCGCCGATGAAGCAGGCCGCGATCACGTCCAGCTCGAAACCGGAGCCGGCCTTCGGGGTGGCGCTGTTGAGGCGCGCGGCCACCACCAGGCCGCCGAGTGCCGCCAGAACGCCCATGTTGGCAAAGGTCCAGAACACCAGGCGCTGCGTCTTGATGCCGGACAGTTCCGCCGCGCGGGCATTGCCGCCGACCGCATAGATCTGCCGGCCGATGATGGTGCGGTTGGTGAAGAAGCCATAGGCGGCGATCAGCACCGCCATGATGATCAGCACGTTCGGCATGCCGCGATGCGAGGCAATCAGATAGGCAATGTAGCTGACGGCGGCCAGAACGACGATGTTCTTGCCGATGAAGAAGCCGAACGGCTCCGTCTCGACGCCATGCGACATGCGGCGTGCCCGGCTTCTGACATTCTGCCAGACCAGGAAGGCGGCAAGCGCCACGCCGAGGATCAGCGAGGTGAAGTAGACGCCGCCTTCGGACGAGATGAATTCCGGGATGAAGCCGGACGACAGCTTCTGGAACGTTACGTCGAACGGGCCGATGGAGCGGCCGCTCAGCACCGCGATCATGAAGCCGCGGAACACCAGCATGCCGGCCAGCGTCACGATGAAGGACGGGATCTTGAAATAGGCGACGAAATAGCCCTGCACGGCGCCGATCAGGCCGCCGAGGACGAGGCAGATGATGCTCGCCGTGACGAAGTCGAAATTATACTGCACCATCATCATCGCCGCGACGGCGCCGATGAAGCCGGCGACCGAGCCGACCGACAGGTCGATATGGCCGGTGACGATGATCATCAGCATGCCGAGCGCCATGATGACGATATAGCTGTTCTGCAGGATGATGTTGGTCAGGTTCAGCGGCTTCAGGAGGATGCCGCCGGTGGCGAGCTGGAAGAAGATGACGATGACGACGAGCGACATCAGCATCCCGTATTCGCGCAGATTATCCTTGAGGAACGCCGTCGCCGACTGGGGCGCGGGCGCGGAGGTTTCGGTCGTGGTCATTCTTCTCTCCCCTTGCGGCGCATGATGGCGCGCATGATGTTCTCCTGGGTGGCGTCCGCGCCGGCCACTTCGCCGACGAATTCGCCCTCATGCATGACCAGGATGCGATCGCAGATCCCGATCAGCTCCGGCATTTCCGAGGAAATCACCACGACTGCCTTTCCGGCATCCGCGAGTTCGTTGATGATGGAATAGATTTCATACTTCGCACCCACGTCGATGCCGCGGGTCGGCTCGTCGAGGATCAGCAGGTCCGGATTGGTGAACAGCCATTTCGACAGCACCACCTTCTGCTGGTTGCCGCCGGACAGCTTGCCGGTTTCCTGATAGACATTGTGGCTGCGGATGCGCATGCGCGCCCTGAATTCCTGCGCGACCTTCATCTCCGAAATGTCGTCGATGACATTGCTGCGCGACACGCCCGGCAGGTTGGCGAGCGAGATGTTCTTGCGGATGTCCTCCGCCAGGATGAGGCCGAGCTGCTTGCGGTCTTCCGTGACATAGGCAAGGCCGGCGCCGATCGCCTTGGTGACGGTCGACACGTCGACCGGCTTGCCGTGCATCTTCACCGTGCCGGTGATGTTGCGGCCCCAGGAGCGGCCGAACATGCTCATGGCGAATTCGGTGCGCCCGGCACCCATCAGGCCGGAAATGCCCACCACTTCGCCGGCGCGAACCTTCAGAGACAGGTTCTTCACCACCTGGCGATGCGTGTGCTGCGGATGGTAGACCGACCAGTCCTCGACCTCGAAGATCACCTCGCCGATCTTCGGCGTGCGCTTCGGGTAGCGGCTTTCCATGTCGCGGTCGACCATCTTGCGGATGATCTCGTCTTCCGGCACCTCGCCGGCATGACAGTCCATGGTGTCGACGGCGCGGCCGTCGCGCAGCACGGTGATGCGGTCGGCCACTTCGGAAATTTCGTTCAGCTTGTGGCTGATCAGGATCGAGGTGATGCCCTGGTTGCGGAATTCCTTGAGCAGTTCCAGCAGGGCGGCGCTGTCCTTCTCGTTCAGCGATGCGGTCGGCTCGTCGAGGATCAGCAGGCGCACGTCCTTCGACAGCGCCTTGGCGATTTCCACCAGCTGCTGCTTGCCGACGCCGAGATTGGTGATCAGCGTGTCGGGCTGTTCGCTCAGGCCCACCTTGGCGAGCAGCGCCTTGGTGCGCTCGTGTACGGCGGAACGGTCGATCACGCCGAAGCGGGAGGGTGCATTGGCGAGAAAGATGTTCTCGGCAATGGACATCAGAGGGATCAGCGCCAGTTCCTGGTGAATGATGATGATGCCGAGGGCTTCGGTATCGTTGATGTCGCGGAAATGCCGCTCCTCGCCCGCAAACAGGATGGAGCCTTCGTAGGATCCGTGCGGATAGACGCCGGACAGAACTTTCATGAGGGTCGATTTGCCGGCGCCGTTTTCGCCGACCAGCGCGTGGATTTCCCCTTCGCGCACGGTGAAACTGACCTCGGACAGAGCCTTGACCGCGCCGAACGACTTGGAAATGCCGCGCATTTCCAGGATCGGCGGGCGTTCGGCCGCAGTGACGGGTGCGAGCATGCCATCTTCTCCGATGGGGATTCTGGAACGTGCGGCGGCGTTGCCGCCGCCGCACCGGTTGAACTTACTTCAGCTGGTCTTCCTTGTAGTAGCCAGAGCCGACCAGAACTTCCTTCCAGTTGCTCTTGTCGACGGCAACCGGCTTCAGCAGGTAGGACGGAACGACCTTCTTGCCGTTGTCGTAGGTCTTGGTGTCGTTGACGGTCGGTTCCTTGCCGCTCATGACGGCGTCAACCATGTCGACGGTGACCTTGGCCAGTTCGCGGGTGTCCTTGAAGATCGTCGAATACTGTTCGCCGGCAATGATCGACTTGACCGAGGGAACTTCAGCGTCCTGACCGGATACGAACGGCATCGGCATGTCGCCGGAACCGTAGCCGACGCCCTTCAGCGACGACAGGATGCCGATGGAGATGCCGTCATAGGGCGACAGAACGGCATTCAGCTTCTTGTCGGCATAGTAGGCCGAGAGGATGGCGTCCATGCGGGCCTGGGCGGTTGCACCGTCCCAACGCAGCGTGGAAACCTTGTCCATGCCGACCTGGCCGGAACCGACCTTCAGCACGCCCTTGTCGATCAGCGGCTGCAGCACGCTCATGGCGCCGTTGTAGAAGAAGAAGGCGTTGTTGTCGTCCGGAGAGCCGCCGAACAGTTCGATGTAGAACGGGCCCTTCTCGGTGTCGGCCTTGAGAGCCTTGACGAGCGTGGTGGCCTGCAGGACGCCGACCTGGAAGTTGTCGAAGGTGGCGTAGTAGTCGACGTTCGGCGTGTCGCGGATCAGGCGGTCATAGGCGATGACCTTGATGCCCTGGCCGGCAGCCTGCTGCAGAACGTCCGACAGCGTGGTGCCGTCGATGGAGGCGATCACGAGGACCTTGGCGCCCTTGGTGACCATGTTCTCGATCTGCGAAAGCTGGTTCGGAATGTCGTCTTCCGCATACTGCAGGTCGACGTCATAGCCGCGCTCCTTCAGAACCTTCACCATGTTGTCGCCGTCGGCGATCCAGCGGGCGGACGACTTGGTCGGCATGGCAACGCCGACGAGGCCCTTGTCAGCGGCGCCGGCCGGTGCGGCAAAGGCCATGGCTGCGAAGACGGCAGCCGTGGTGAGAGACTTCAGAAATTTCATGTTTACTCCTCCTGAGTGGCGAGGCTCCCTTCGAACCCGCCCGTAAAATCCCCCGTGGGCGGCGAAACCGTCGCCCACATGTTCTCTTGAGCCTGAAGGCACCTCCCGGACCCGGGCCGCACGGCCCTGCGCCGGATCTGGCGCCCCCTCTCAGTGGTTGTCGCGCGGAACACCCTGGGTTTGCGCGATCCGCTGATACTTCACGGCCGGTTCCAGAACCGCGCCGGTTTCCATCTGCCCCACGATGCCGCGCTGGATTTCCTGCCACGGCGTCTGGTGCTTCGGATACTGGTATCCGCCCTTTGCCTCAAGCTCGGCATAGCGGGCGGCGATCTCTTCCTCGGAGATCAGGATGTCGGCCTTGCCGCGACCCACATCGATGCGCACGCGGTCGCCGGTCTTCAGGATCGCAAGGCCGCCGCCGGCAGCTGCTTCCGGCGAGGCATTCAGGATCGACGGGCTGCCGGACGTGCCGGACTGGCGGCCGTCACCGATGCACGGCAGCGAGGTGACGCCCTGCTTCAGCAGATAGCTCGGCGCGCGCATGTTGACGACTTCGGCCGCACCCGGATAACCGATGGGGCCGGCGCCGCGCATGAAGAGAACCGTGTTGGCATCGATGCCGAGCGACGGATCGTCGATGCGGTGATGGTAGTCCTCCGGACCGTCGAACACGACGGCCTTGCCTTCGAAGGCTTCCGGATCATCCGGGTTGGACAGGTAGCGGTCGCGGAACTCCTTGGAGATCACGCTCGTCTTCATGATGGCCGAGGAGAACAGGTTGCCGCGCAGCACGCGGAAGCCGGCCCGCTCCTTCAGCGGCTGGTCATAGGGACGGATGACCTTCTCGTCCTCGATCACGGCGCCACGGCAGTTTTCGCCGATGGTCTTGCCGTTGACGGTGAGCGCATCTTCCTTGATGAGGCCCTTCTGCATCAGCTGGTTGACGACCGCCGGAACACCGCCGGCATGATAGTAGTCCTCGCCCAGATATTCGCCGGCCGGCTGCAGGTTGACGAGCAGCGGAATCTCCTCGCCATAGGTCTGCCAGTCGTCGACCGTCAGCTCGACGCCGAGATGGCGGGCAAGGCCGTTGAGATGGATCGGCGCATTGGTGGAACCGCCGATGGCCGAGTTGACGCGGATGGCGTTGATGAAGGCGTCCTTCGTCATGATGTCGGACGGCTTCAGGTCTTCCTTGACCATCTCGACGATGCGAAGGCCGGTCAGATAGGCCATTTCCTGGCGATCGCGATAGGGCGCCGGGATGGCGGCCGAACCGGGCAGCTGCATGCCGAGCGCTTCGGCCAGCGAGTTCATCGTGGTGGCCGTGCCCATGGTGTTGCAATAGCCGGTCGACGGCGCCGAGGAGGCAACGAGCTTCACGAAGCCGGCATAATCGATCTCGCCCTTGGCCAGCAGTTCGCGTGCCTTCCAGACGATGGTGCCCGAGCCGGTGCGCTCGCCGCGGAACCAGCCGTTCAGCATCGGGCCGACCGAAAAGGCGATCGACGGAATGTTGACGGTGGCCGCGGCCATCAGACAGGCCGGCGTCGTCTTGTCGCAGCCGATGGTCAGGATCACGCCGTCGAGCGGATAGCCGTAGAGCACCTCCACGAGGCCGAGATAGGCAAGGTTGCGGTCGAGGCCGGCCGTCGGGCGCTTGCCGGTTTCCTGGATCGGATGGACCGGGAATTCGATGGCGATGCCGCCGGCCTCGCGAATGCCGTCACGAAGGCGGTTCGCCAGTTCCAGATGGTGGCGGTTGCAGGGCGACAGGTCCGAGCCGGTCTGGGCAATGCCGATGATCGGGCGGTCGGACTGCAGTTCCGCCTGGCTGAGGCCGAAGTTCATGTAGCGCTCCAGGTAGAGCGCGGTCATGTCGGCATTGGCCGGATTGTCGAACCAGGCGCGCGAGCGCAGCTTGCCGTTCGGTCCGGTGGTGGTGGGCAGTGTGTCGTTGCTCATGAGCTTGTCTTCTTCTGCAAAAGCGTGAACGGGATGGCCGGCTCCGGATCAGTCCTCGAAGGTTTCGACCACGTGGCGCCGGCCCAGCATGAAGGCATCGGCCACATGCACCAGCGGCGAGAAATCCGTATCCGACTGACCGGCATTCACCAGAGACACGAAATGTTTGTAGAGATTGCGGTATTCGCGGTCTTCCTCGACGATCTGTGCTGCACCGTCAACGAAGAGGCGGCTGCCGCCATGTGTCAGCACGACCGGTCCCTCTTCCGTCTCGACGCGGATATCCCAGGTCTGCGGCCCGGTCTGGCGCCAGTCGAAGGCGGCGGTCAGCGTCAGGCCGCCGGCGCTGCGGAATTCGAGGTCCGCGGCAATCGGCGCTGCGCGGTTGGCCGGGAAAGACAGATCCGAGGCGACCAGATGGAAGCTTTCCGGCATGATGCGGGTGACGATGGACAGCGCATTGATGCCCGGATCGAACACGCCAAGGCCGCCCGGCTCCCAGATCCAGTCCTGGCCCGGATGCCAGTGGCGCACGTCTTCCTTCCATTCCACATGCACGGATTTCACCTTGCGTTCGGAAAGAAGCTTGCGGGCCGGCTCCACGGCGGCCGCTTCGCGCGAATGCCAGGTGGCGTAGAGGCTGCGGCCCTGCTGGCCGGCAAGCCGGTCGAGCGCGAAGACTTCCGCAATGGTGGCGCCCGGCGGCTTTTCCAGCATCACATGCTTGCCGGCGAGAAGGGCGGCGCGCGCCTGCTCGAAACGGCCCTGCGGCGGCGTGCACAGCGACACCGCGTCGATCTCCACGCCGGAGGCGAGAAGCGCATCGATGTCGGTGAAACAGTGGACGCCGTCCAGCTTCGCATTGCGGCTGGCGACAGCCACCAGCTCGATGCCGTCGGTGGCGGCGATCGCCTGGAGATGCTGGTCGCGGGCGATCTTGCCGAGACCGACGATGGCGAGACGAATGGAGGACATGATTGACGCGAGACCTCTCAGAGCGGACGGATTGCGACCGGCGCGTCCTCGGCGACGGCCAGGCGGTTGACAAGCGTCAACTTGAACGGGGCGGCGGAAATCTCGAACCGGTCGCCGGCCTCGGTCTTCACGCCGGCCGTGAAGGACAGCGTCGCCGTGCCGAAGAAGTGCACGTGCAGGTCGCCCGGGCGGCGGAACAGCTCGTACTTGAAATTATGATGCTCGAGGTTGGCGATGGTGTGCGACATGTTCGCTTCGCCGGACAGGAAGGGCTTTTCGAAGATGACTTCGTCGCCGCGACGGATCAGCGAGGTGCCTTCCACATGCTCAGGCAGTTCGCCGACCAGAAGTTCCGGGCCGAGCGAGGCCTGGCGCAGCTTGGAATGGGCGAGCCACAGATAGTTGCCCTTTTCCGTGACGTGGTCGGAGAATTCGTTGGCAAGGCAGAAGCCGAGACGATAGGGCGTGCCGTCTTCGCCGATCAGGTAGATCGCCGCCAGCTCCGGCTCCTCGCCGCCATCCAGCGCGAAGGCGGGCGAGACGAGATCCTCGCCGGTGGCCTTCAGCTGCGAGCCGTCGCCCTTGTAGAACCATTCCGGCTGCACGCCCGTTTCGCCGGCCTTCGGCTTGCCGCCTTCGACGCCCATCAGGAACATGCGCATCGAATCGGTCGGCTTCTCTTCCGACTGCGCGGCCTTGTGCATCTTGTCGCGACCATCGGCGGAACCGAGATGGGTGAGACCCGTGCCGGCGACGATGAAATGGGCGGGGTCGGCATGGGTGACCGGCAGCAGCAGGCGGCCTTCGGCCTCGGCTGCGGCAAGATCCACCACGGCGCCGGCCGGAAGGGTTGCAATATAATCGGCAAAGCCCTGGCCGGCGGCAATCGCCTTGCTCGCCAGCTCGTAGGTGGAGGAAACGCCCTCGACAACCCGTGCCTCGCCCTCGCCATCCCAGGCAACAACGCGCACCTGGCCATCGACCGCAACCTGCAGAAGTCTCAACATGATTTTATTGCACCCGTCTCACGATTCGGCATGGCGCCCGTATCCGGCCATGCCCTCCTCCCCGCGCCGTGGGACGCGGTCTTGTCAATAATATGACTATTTGCCCCAAAGCCCTGTTGTCAAGCAACCTAGCACCGTTTCTTCTGCATGCACAACAGGCAGGCACTGGGGAAAATGCCGGCAGACGCCTCAAATTGTAACGATTTAAGCCGATTCTGTGCCGGTTTCTTCGCAAAACCGTCAAAAACTCCGTTTTCAAAAGTCATATTATATGATCCTTATTGCCCGGAGATCTGTCATCATCCGGGGGAGGACACGATGCGACGGATGCGAAGGGGCAGGCAAGGCGGCGGCGTGCCCGCCGGCTGCGGCCCTGAAAATACTGGGGATTTTCGCTTGCGGGGCGACGCGCAGGCCCCGATGGCGGCCTTGCCAGAGCCCACCGGCAGGACATACACCAATCTGAAACCATGGGCGGCACAACTGGCTGGACCGGGCTGCGGCCCGCAGCCGCTGTGGACGACGGGTCGATCTGAAGGAGAGTTTCGTGGGGCTGCTTGAAACGACCATCGCCGGCAGGAAGCGCGGCAGCAGCCATGCGCATGTGGTGGCGGAGCTTGGCAGTGCCATCGTCTCCGGCGCCATTGCCGAAGGGGCGATCCTGCCGGGCGATGCGGACCTGTCGCAGCGATTCGGCGTGTCGCGCACGGTGCTGCGCGAGGCGATGAAGACGCTGGCCGCCAAGCGGCTGATCGAGCCGAAGGCCAAGGTGGGCACCCGCGTTCTGCCGCGTTCCAGCTGGAATTTCTTCGATCCGGACGTGCTTGGCTGGCGCTGCGACGCGGGGGTCGATCTGGATTTCATCGAATATCTCGCCGAGATGCGCATGGCGCTGGAGCCGGCGGCGGCGGCGGCGGCGGCGGAACGGGCAACCAGCGACGACATCGTGGCGCTCTATGCGATCGCCGCCAAGTTCGACGACCTGTCGCACACGCCCGAAAGCATTGCCAAGGTGGATCTCGAATTCCATCTCGCCATTGCCCGCATGTCCGGCAATCCCTTCATGCGCTCGGCAAGCGCGCTGATCGAGGCGGCGCTGGCGATTGCCTTCCGCCTTTCCTCGCCGGCCGCCTCGCCGGAGATGCTCGACGAGGTGGCGGCGAATCACCTGCGGATCGCCCATGCGATAGCCTCCCGCGACCCGGAACGGGCGGTGGCGGCCATGCGCCACGTCATCGAGATCGGCCGCGGCCGCATCGAGAAATCGCTGGCGCCGGCGGGCTGAGGCGAGCGCCGGGCGGATGCGTCTTCGCCGCCTCCCCTCCCCCTGCCAGGCGGGGGGTGGGACGGGCGGTGGAACCGAAGCCGGTGCGCGACGGTTTGGGGGGCAATAGGATCCCCCGCGAGAAACCGTTCCATGACAGCCTCCCCTCCCCCCGCCGGTTCGCCGACCTCTCGCCGTGTGGAACGCGGCAAGGATGCGCTCAGCCGCACGCTGGACCGCAACATCTCCACCCTCGTCGAGCGCACCCGCAGCGATGCCGCCACCGACAGCCTGGCGGACCGCATCTCCGACCGTGTGACCGGCTTTGCCGGCAGCATGGGGTTCGTCCTTCTGCATCTCGTGCTGTTCGGCGGCTGGATCCTGATCAATACCGGCGTGCTGCCGCTGGTGGCGCCCTTCGATCCCTCGCTGGTGGTGCTGGCCATGGCGGCGTCGGTGGAGGCGATCTTCCTCTCCACCTTCGTGCTGATCAGCCAGAACCGCATGGCCGCCGCCGATGACAAGCGCGCCGACCTCAACCTGCAGATCTCGCTGCTGCACGAGCACGAGACGACGCGGCTGATCGCGCTGGTGCTGGAACTTGCCCATCGGCTCGACGTGCAGATCGACATCGATCAGGACCTCGAGGAACTGAAGCGCGAGGTGCGGCCGGAAAAGGTGATGGACCATATCGCCAAACGCAAGGGAGAGAACGGCTAGGCTATCTCCGGCCGGCACTTTGCGCGCATGCGCCGGCGCCCCTCCGTTCAGCGCTTTCTGCGCCGGGGCCCGTCTGTCTGACCGCCCGCCATACACGCGCACGCGGCCATCCCTGCCCTCGTCATGCTGCGCGTGCCGGTTCAGGCGCATTGAACCAAAGGCGTCGCCCCGCGTTCATGCCCCTGAACCGGCTCGGCGCCGCCGCACCGCAGCCATCCTCCTCGATGCATTCACAAGGGGCCTTCCGTGGACATCATCCGTCTTCTCTTCGCCATCCTGCTGCCGCCGGTCGGCGTCTTTCTCCAGGTCGGCATCGGCCTGCATTTCTGGCTGAACATCCTGCTCACCCTCTGCGGCTACCTGCCCGGCATCATCCATGCCGTCTGGGTGATCGCGCGCAAGTGACGGGATCCTGAAAGGGGCAGTGCCGGGCCTGCCCCCTTCCCCCTTCCCCCTTCCCTTTTTGCCCGCCGTCTCAGGCGCGCGCCCGGCGGTGTCTGGCCAGCCGCAGGAAGAGCGTGTCGAGCGCCAGCAGCAGCACCAGCGAGGCGCCCACCAGCGGGAAGATCAGGCCGCCGATGACGAGGATGGCGAGAAGGCCGCGAAACACCCGCGGATCGGATGGCATCGGCGGCACGCCGAGCGCGCCTTGCGGGCGCCGCTTCCACCACATGACGCCGGCCGAGACGGCCAGCAGGATAATGGCCATGCAGGCGATCGTCAGCACGATCTGGTTCGCCAGCCCGAATTCCTGGCCGAGATGCACGTTGATGCCCCATTCCAGCGCGCGGCCGAGCGGGCCGTAATCGGCATAGCTCATGTCGACGAGCGGCTTGCCGCTATACTGGTCGAGATGCACGACGCGCTGTTTCGACAGGTCATCCGGATAGACCGAACCGCTATAGACGCCGCTTGCCTTCTGCGGCAGCGCCACGGAATAGCCGTGCGTGAGCCCCAGCGCGTCGAAGGTGGCAATGGCGCGGTCGAGGCCGATCGGCTGCATCCCCTGCCCGGCCCCCGGTGCAGCTTGTGGTGACAACGGCACCTTCGCCTGTTCCAGCGACCAGGTGGTTTTCGCCACGTGATCCAGATGCTCGCCGGACATCGGAACGGCCACCCGCACGCCGGCCGGATAGCCGAAATTGCTGCCGTTCGCCCATTCGTTCACCTTGGCGCCCCAGACGCCCGACCAGGGCATGCCGGTGACGGCGAGGAAGACGATCACGGCGCCGACGAAAAGGCCGGTCACCGCATGCAGGTCGCGCCAGAAGACGCGCCGCACCGGCGTGCCGCGCACGGACAGCACGCCGCCCCGCTGCTGGCGCGGCCACCACAGATAGATGCCGGTGCCGACCAGCAGGATCGACCAGCCGGCGGCGATCTCGATCAGATACCGTGCAGAGGTGCCGAAGTATTTGAGGCTGTGCAGATAGCGGATCGTCCACATCACCGTGCCGCGATCCGGCAGCGCGCCCAGCACGTCCGCCGTATAGGGATTGACGTAGACGGCAAGGCGGGCGGTCTCTGTCACCACCGTCACCTCGGTGGAGGCGGTCGGCGTGGCGGGCGTGGTGAATTTCACCGCCTTGCCGGGAAAGGCGGCGAGTGCCGCCGTGACCTGCGCGGAAGGTGTCGCGCGCGTCTCCTCCACCACCACTTGCTTGAGATCGCGGTGGATGAGGTTGTCGAGTTCGTCACGGAAAAGATAGAGGGCGCCGGTCAGCGCCAGCGTGATCATGAAGGGCAGGACCAGCAGCCCCGCATAGAAATGCCAGCGCCAGACGGCGCGGTAGAGATCGGCGGCGCGCGTCTGGCTCGACGCGGCGCTTCGCCCGAAGGTGATGTCGGACATGGTGTCATCCTGAAGAAATGGGCAAGGCGGGCCGGCGCAGCTCGTGCGGCCGGCGGTTCAAGGGAATGCGCTTCAGGAAAGGAAGGGCGGGGCGCGGGCGGCGCCGCTCAGGCCGCGCAGCAGCACCTGCGGGCGGGCATTGGCCGGAATGGCAAAGATCCGGCGCTGCGGCGCCGCGGCAAATGTCAGGCCGTCGGCATCGGGCGGCGCCAGCATGGCGACCGCAAGGCCGGCTGCCAGCCGACAGAGCGGGCCGCAGCAATCCGGCAGCAGCCTACCGTGGTCGGTGTGGCCGGTGCCGTCATCCTGCCCCGCATGGGCGCCATGCGATGTGGCGGCCGGCGGCATGGCGGGGCCGAGGGTGGTACAGAGCGTGCCCTGATCGGTCAGCAGGGCGGCCGCCATCATGCTGCGGCTGTAATCGCCGACGGCGGCCTGCAGCAGCAACAGATAGCCGAGCACCAGCGCAAGCGCGCCGGCCAGCATCCTGTCCCGCATGATCTGCCGCATCACCCGCATGGCTGTGGCGTCGTCCCTCGTCTGGGTGACCGAAAGATCGGTCGCCTTCTGGCGTCCGCCCCCGCGAACGCATACCCTGCCCGCTGCGGTCACATGTCTGCATCCCGCGTGGGCTGACATCTTCTTTACCGGCTTGTGGCAGCGGTTCAAGCCAAGTTGAGTTTCCCTATTGTCGCACCGCCCTACATTGAGGGCGGTTTGCGGCGGCACGGACTGACTTGGGGGGCGGAATTCGCCGCGGTGTCTTCGGAGCCAGCCCCCTCGCCCGGACTGAACACAGCGGCCCCGCGCCGCAGCAGGAGATGACGACATGCGCCTTGCCCCTTCCCTTGCCCTTCTGGGTGCCTGCCTCGTGGCGGTGCCGGTGGCGGCTCCCTGCCTTTTTGCCCCGCCCGCTCTTGCCCAGCAGGCCGGCGGCGGGGGTGCCGGTGGTGACGAGCATGCGGGCGGTCCCGACCATCCGCAGCGCAGTGGCGGGTCGGAGCGCAGCGGTGGCCTGCTCGATCTCCTGCCGGCCGATGCGGTGAGCGCGCATGTGCTGGAAACGCCGACCGGCCCCCTCCCCTATTCGGCCACCGCCGGAACGCTTGCGCTGCGCGGCCAGGACGGCAAGGTGACGGCGAAGATCTTCTATACCGCCTACCGCGCAAAGGATCGCACGCCGGGGCGCCCCGTCACCTTCGCCTTCAATGGCGGGCCGGGTGCCGCCTCCGCCTATCTGCATCTCGGGCTGGTCGGCCCGAAAATCCTGCCGTTTTCCGGCGATAATGCCGATGGAAGCCGGCCGGTACTGCGCGACAACCCGGAGAGCTGGCTGGCCTTTTCCGATCTGGTGCTGATCGATCCGGTCGGCACGGGCTGGAGCCGCGCCTTGAGCGACGAGGCGGCCGGCCGTTTCTATTCCGTGCGGCAGGATGCCGAGAGCCTTGCCAAGGCGATTGCGCTTTACGTGCGCGACAATGCCGATCTCTTGCCCGCCCCCAAATATCTGCTCGGCGAAAGCTATGGCGGCTTTCGCGCCGCCAAGGTGGCGCTGGCGATGAAGAACAGCCAGGGCCTGATTCCGTCCGGTATCGTGATGATTTCGCCGCTGATGGAAGGCCGCTTCGTGTTCGGCAATGACAATGATCCGCTGGCGGCGGCGCTGCAGTTTCCCGCCCTTGCCGCCGCAGAACTGGAACGGCAGGGCCGGTTCGACCGGGAAAAGGTCGGCGAGGCCGAACGTTTTGCCATGACGGACTATCTCGCCACGCTGGCCGGACCCTGGCCGCAGGGCGAGGCGGCGGCTGCCTTCTACCGGACAATTGCCGGCTGGACGGGGCTTTCGGAACAGGCCATTGCGCCGACCCGCGGCTTTGTCGGCGATCTCTATGCGAAGCAGGCCGGCGGGCCCGGCCGTATTCTCAGCCCCTACGATGCCGGCGAAACCCATGTCGATGCCTATCCGGAATCGGTCTTCGTGCGCAATGACGATCCGGTGCTGGAAGGTTATACCCGCGCCTATGCTGCGGCGTTTTCGGCCTATGCCCGCGACAGCCTCGGCTTCCGCACCGAGATGACCTACACGCTGCTGAACGAGGAGGTGAACCGGCGCTGGGAATGGAACGGCGGGCGCGGCGGCGACAGCCGGGTGACCGCCAGCATCGCCACCGACCTGCGTGACCTTCTCTCCACCATCCCCTCCTTCCGGCTGATGGTGGCGCATGGCTATTCCGACATCCTGACGCCGTTCGGCGCCAGCCGCTACGTGCTGAACCACCTGCCGCCGACGCTTGGCGAGGGGCGCACGCAGCTCAACCTCTATCGCGGCGGCCACATGTTCTACACCCGCGACGACGACCGCCGGCAGATTTTTCAGGATGCGCAGGCGTTTTATCGGTAAGGCAGGGGTGACAATACGGGTGAGCGGCGCGCAGGCTCGACCTTCCCTTCGTGTGGCGAGGATCGCTGGCCTCCCCTCCTGCGTCGCCCTTCTTTCTGCGCCCTCCCCTCCCGCGTCATCCTCGCCTTCCGCCGTCATCCTCGGGCTTGACCCGAGGATCCATGGCGCCACGCTCCGTGGCATCTCGCGGCTGCGGTTCGCGCAGGACTGGATCCTCGGGTCAAGCCCGAGGATGACGCAGGGGAGTGCGAGGATGGCGACGGAGGGGGCCGAAGATGACGACGGCGGGGGGGGGCGGGAAGGCGAAGGGAAGTGCCGTGGAGACGGAGCGGCGTGGCGAGGGATACCCGAGCGGAAGCGCAGGCAGGGCCAAAGGAAACGCATGGATGGGCGGCATGGCGCCGCCGGACAAGGGCAGCACCATGCGTCTCTGTGCGGTATCCTTATACCCGTTCCAGCGCCACGGCGATGCCCTGCCCCACGCCGATGCACATGGTGGACAGCGCGTAGCGGCCGCCGGTGGCCTTGAGTTCCAGCGCGGCGGTGCCGGCGATGCGGGCGCCGGACATGCCGAGCGGATGGCCGAGCGCGATGGCGCCGCCATTGCGGTTGACGCGGGCATCGTCATCGGCGATGCCGAGATCGCGCAGCGTTGCGATGCCCTGGCTGGCGAAAGCCTCGTTCAGCTCGATCACGTCCAGCTGGTCGACCGTCAGACCCAGGCGGGCGAGCAGCTTCTTCGAAGCCGGTGCCGGGCCAAAACCCATGATGCGCGGCGGAACACCGGCCGTCGCGCCGCCGAGAATGCGGGCAATCGGCGTGAGGCCGTGCTTCTTCGCCGCCGCTTCCGAGGCGATGATCAGGGCGGCCGCGCCATCATTGACGCCGGAGGCATTGCCGGCGGTGACGGTGGCGCCGTCCATGCGGTTGACCGGCTTCAGCTTGGCAAGCGCCTCCAGCGAGGTGGCGCGCGGATGCTCGTCGCGATCGACGATCAGCGGATCGCCCTTGCGCTGGGCAACGCTGACCGGGGTGATTTCGGAGGCCAGCCGGCCATTGGCCTGGGCCTCCGCAGCCTTGGCCTGGCTGCGCACGGCAAAGGCATCCTGATCCTCGCGGCTGATGTTGAAATCGATCGCCACGTTGTCGCCGGTCTCCGGCATCGAATCGACGCCATACTGCTTCTTCATCAGCGGGTTGACGAAACGCCAGCCGATGGTGGTGTCGTAGATTTCCGCATTGCGTGAAAAGGCGGTCTCGGCCTTCGGCAGCACGAAGGGGGCGCGGCTCATGCTTTCCACGCCGCCGGCAATCATCAGCTCCGCCTCCCCTGCCCGGATGGCACGGGCTGCGGTGACGACGGCATCCATGCCGGAGCCGCACAGCCGGTTGATGGTGGTGCCGGTGACGGAAACCGGCAGGCCGGCAAGCAGCGCCGACATGCGCGCCACGTTGCGGTTGTCTTCGCCCGCCTGGTTGGCGCAGCCGAAGATCACGTCTTCCACGGCCTCCCAGTCGAGCCCGGCATGGCGGGCAATCAGCGCCTTCAGCGGCACGGCGCCGAGATCATCGGCGCGGACGGAGGACAGCGAGCCGCCGAAGCGGCCGATGGGCGTGCGGATGTAATCGCAGATAAAGGCTTCTGTCATGATCTGTTCCTCAGACGGCCGGCACGGTGAGATCGGCCACCGGTCCATCGGTGTGAAGGGGAGCGCCGGTCATCGCCTGCAATTCGTCCATGCTCATGGCGGCTAGCTTTTCACGCACCACGAAACGGCGCTCGCGGATATCGATGACCGCATGGCTGGTATAGACGCGGGTGATGCAGCCGACGCCGGTCAGCGGGAATGTGCATTTCTCCACCAGCTTCGGCTTGCCATCCTTGGTGACATGTTCGGTGATGACGAAGACCTGCTTGGCGCCATGCACCAGATCCATCGCGCCACCGACGGCCGGAACGCCCTTGGAGCCGACGCGCCAGTTGGCGAGGTCGCCGTTTTCCGCCACCTGATAGGCGCCGAGGATCGCCACATCGAGATGGCCGCCACGCACCATGGCAAAACTGTCGGCATGGTGGAAGAAGGCGGCGCCCGGCTTCAGCGTCACCGCCTTCTTGCCGGCATTGATCAGGTCCCAGTCCTCCTCGCCGGCGGGCGGCGCCTCGCCGAAATTCAGGATGCCGTTTTCGGTGTGGAAGATCGCCTGTCGGCCGGGCGGCTGGAAGCGGGCCACCATTTCCGGAAAGCCGATGCCGAGGTTCACATAGGCGCCGTCCTCGATGTCCTGCGCGGCGCGCCAGGCGATCTGGGCGTTGGAGAGCTTGATGTCCTCGCGGGTGTTGATCGTCGTGTCGGTCATACGTGGGCCACTCCGGCTCGGATGAGCACTTCTTCCTGTTGCGGGTTTTCGACTTCGACGACGCCATTGACGAAGATGCCGGGGGTGATGACCTGTTCCGGATCGATGCCGCCGGCCGGGACGATCTTCGACACCTGGGCAATGGTGGTGGCAGCCGCCATGCACATCAGCGGATTGAAGTTGCGGCCGGCCTTGTTGTAAGTCAGGTTGCCGTAAGTGTCGCCGAGCTGTCCCTTGACGATGGCGAAATCGGCCTTCAGCCAGCGCTCCTGCACATAGGCGCGGCCATCGAATTCGGCGATCACCTTGCCCTCGGCCAGTTCCGTGCCATAGCCGGTCGGCGTGTAGAAGGCGGGGATGCCGGCGCCGCCGGCGCGGATCCGCTCGGCAAGCGTGCCCTGCGGCACCAGTTCCAGCTCGATTTCGCCGGCCAGATATTTGTCGGTGAAGGCGCGCGGATCGGACGAGCGCGGGAAGGAGCATACCATCTTCCTGACCATGCCGGCATCGATCATGGCGGCGATGCCGATGCGCCCGTTGCCGGCATTGTTGTTGATGACGGTGAGGTTCTTCGGGCTGCCGGTGGCAAGGAACCGGTCGATCAGCGCGTGGATGAGTTCGATGGGTGCGCCGGAGCCGCCGAAGCCGCCGATCATGACGGTTGCGCCGTCATGGATGGCGGAGACGGCCTCTGCCACGCTGGCAATGGTCTTGTCCATTCTGTCTCTCTCCCAGGGACATTCGAGGTGGCGGCAGTTAGCGCCTTCGAGTTGCCAGCCGTCAACTTTTTTGTGCGTTATTTGACTTTTGTTCATATATCGCACAAAGTTCCGGCCAGACGGCGGAGGCAGGGAGCGGCAGCCATGCGCGAGACGGATTTCATCGGCGGCCTGGCCAAGGGGCTGCGCGTCATCGAGGCCTTCGGCGAGGCGGAGCCGCGGCTCTCCATTTCCGATGTGGCAAAGCTGACGGGGCTTGATCGCGCCACCGCCCGCCGCTGCCTGCTGACGCTCGCCGAACTCGGCTATGCCGATTACGACGGGAAATTCTTCACGCTGACGCCCCGCATCCTGCGGCTTGGCCATGCCTATCTCTCCGCCACGCCCTTGCCACACATCGTGCAGCCGTTTCTGGACCAGGTGTCGGAGGCGGTCGGCCAGAGTGCCTCGGTCAGTGTGCTGGACGGGGCGGAGATCGTCTATGTGGCGCGTGCCTCGCAGCGCCGGGTGATGTCGATCAACCTGATGCCCGGCAGCCGCCTGCCCGCGGCCTGCGCCTCCATGGGCCGCGTGCTGCTGGCGGCGCTCCCCGAGGCCGAGGCGCGCGCGCTGATCGGCCCCGGCCCGCTGAAGGCCTATACGCCGCATACCCGAACCGACCCCGAAGCGGTGATGGCAGAGCTGGCGCGGGTGCGGGCGGCGGGTTATGCAGTGATCGATCAGGAGCTGGAACTCGGCCTCTGTTCCATCGCCGTGCCGCTTGCCGATGCGCGAGGCAGGGTGGTGGCCGCTCTCAACATCGGCGCGCCGGCTGCCCAGGTGCCCGCCGCGCGCATGGCCGAACAGTACCTCCCCGCCCTTCAGGCCGCCGCCCGGCAACTGCGCCCGCTGCTCAGGCAGGGATGAGGCGACTCACGGCAGGACTCTGTCTGTTGACAGCTGTCAACTGATTCGTTGACGGGTGCACCGGCGGGGTGATGGAGGGTCAACGGGCTCTCCTTGTTGCTCCTGGGTTCGCTTTCTCCCCATCGAGGCTGGGCAGACGCCGGGCGTTTGCCCGTCGTGCCTCGCCGCTTTCGGGTGAGGTCATGGATCCTCGGGCTTGACCCGAGGATCCATGACCGCTGCCACGCTCTGCCACCTTGCGCGCCGCGCCGAAACATTCAAGGATGGCGGCCCCTTCATCCCGCAATCCGGTTGCCGCTCATGACATCGTCCTCACCCGCCTTTTCCGATCATTCCGCCACCGTCGAATCCGCCGCCGCGGCGCTGAAGGAGGGGCTTGTCACGGCCCGGCAGCTGACGGAGGCGGCGCTGGCGCGGATCAACGATCCGGAAGGGGAGGGCGCGCGGGTCCATGTCCGGCGCAACGATCAGCGTGCCCGGAAACTGGCGGAGGCCTCCGATGCCATCCGCGCGGGCGGCCATGTGCGGTCAGCGCTGGAGGGCCTGCCGATCTCGGTGAAGGATCTGTTCGATCTGGCCGGCGAAACGACGCTGGCGGGGTCCGTGGCGCTGAAAGACCATCCGCCGGCTGCTGCCGATGCGCCGGTCGTGCAGCGGCTGATCGCGGCGGGCGCGGTCATCACCGGCACCACCAATATGAGTGAGTTCGCCTTTTCCGGCATCGGCATCAATCCGCATTACGGCACGCCGAAGAACCCCTTCGACCGTGCCACCGGCCGCGTGCCGGGCGGCTCTTCCTCGGGTGCCGCCGTCTCCGTGACGGATGGCATGGCGATTGCCGCGATCGGCACCGATACGGGTGGTTCGATCCGCATTCCGTCTGCGCTGTGCGGCCTGACGGGCTTCAAGCCGACGGCGCGGCGCGTCTCGACGGCGGGCGTGGTGCCGCTCTCCACCTCGCTCGATTCGATCGGGCCGCTGGCGCGCAGCGTCGCCTGCTGCGCGCTGATCGACGCGGTGATTTCCGGCGAAGGGCAGGGGGTGCCGGCACCGCTGCCGATCCGCGGGCTCCGTCTTGCCGTGCCGCAGACCGTCGTGCTGGACGCCATGGACGCGACGGTCAGTGCCGTCTTTGCCCGCACGCTGTCGCGCCTTGCTGCGGCCGGCGCCATCCTCGCCGAGATCGAGGTGCCGGAATTTTCCGAAGTGGCCGGCATCTATGGCCGCGGCGGTCTGGTCGCGCCGGAGGCCTATTTCTGGCACCGAGAACTGCTGGAAAAGGCTGGCGATACCTATGATCCGCGGGTCAGGGCGCGCATCCTGCGCGGGCGCGAACTTTCGGCCGCCGATTACCTGGAGGCGCTTGCCGCGCGCGCCGACTGGCAGGCGCGGGTGATGCGCCGCCTTGGCGGATACGATGCGGTGATCCTGCCGACCGTGCCGGTGATTGCGCCGGAAATCGCGCCGCTACTCGCCGATGATGCCGCCTTCTTCGCCGCCAACGGTCTGGTTCTGCGCAATTCGACCCTCATCAACTTCCTTGATGGCTGCGGCCTGTCGCTGCCCTGCCAAGCGCCGGGCGAAGCTCCGGTCGGCCTGATGGTGGCGGGCCTGCCGATGCAGGACCGCGCCATCCTTGCCGCGGGCCTTGCCATCGAGGCGGTGCTTGCCGACGGGCAGCGCTGAGGCGCCGCCCGGACGACGGGACGGGAGCGGATAAAGGTGGGGCGGCGGCTCCCGGGCGCGGGAAGAGGGAAGGGGCCTCTTCTGTGGTGCGCTGCCACCGCGCCGTCGCCGCGGCAGGGGAGGGGCCCCTCTGTTCCCCGCCGTAAAGGGCTGCGGCAGGTGGCCGCGTCGCCGCGGTGTAAAGATTGCATTCAGCATTTTACGGTAAAACTCTGTTAGCATTTGCCGCGGGCGATCCATGCGGGATCGCGTCGCGGCGAGACACGCGCGTAAAGAGTTCTGGGTCCCATGCGTCTTTCTGCCCTTTCGTCCATCCTGCTCGCCTGCCTCGTGATCGGCGGATGCCGCGCCAGCGGCACCGAAGACGTGCTGTCGATCGGTCCCTCCGACGAGACGACCGGCGCCATTGCCGCGATGACGCCGCCGGCCCCCGTCGCTTCGGTGGGGGAGGGGCCTTCGGTGGCCGCGCCGCTGCCGCCGGCGGCGATGCCGCAGGCCGCCGCACAGATGGCACAGGCAAAGAAGGGGCGACTTCCGCAGGCAATCTCCACGCCGGGCTTTGCACAGGTTGAAGGCGAGCTGACCGGACCCGCCGGCGACATGAACCGGCCGGCCCGGCCGGTGGAGGTGGCGGATGCCTCGCAGCATCCGGATGCGCTGGCCTGGGCGGGTGCCGTGCCGCAGCCGCGCGCATTCCAGGGCGGGGTGCCGGCCACAGGCATGCCGGTGCCTCTGGAACGGCCGGTCGCCTTTGCCGTGCCCTCGGTTCCGGCCCAGCCGGCCATCGTGCGCGAAAGGATCTATCGCCACCGCTTCAAGGATGCCAAGCCGATCAATTTCGGTCGCGCCTCGCCCCGCAATCATGCCGTGCACGGCGTGGACGTTTCGCGCTGGCAGGGCGAGATCGACTGGCCGACGCTGCGCACCCAGGGCGCCAACTTTGCCTACATCAAGGCGACCGATGGCGGCGATCACCTGGATCCGATGTTCCGCGACAACTGGCGCGGCGCGCATGCGGCCGGCATCAAGCGCGGCGCCTATCACTTCTTCTACTGGTGCCGCGTGGCAAGCGAGCAGGCGGAATGGTTCATCCGCAACGTGCCGCGCGATCCGTCCGCGCTGCCGCCGGTGATCGATGTCGAATATAATGGCGACTCCGCCTGCAAGCGCCGGCTCAGCACCGCGCTGGTGCGCGAAAAGATGCAGGTGTTCATGGACCGGCTGGAGCGCCATTACGGCAAGCGGCCGATCATCTACACCGCCCCGGACTTCTACGAGGACCATCTGCGCGGCGCCTTCCCGAACCATCACTTCTGGCTGCGCTCGGTGGCGGCGCATCCCTCCAAGGTCTATCCGGGCCGCAACTGGCTGTTCTGGCAATATTCCGGCTCCGGCCTGTCGCAGGGTGTCGACGGCAAGATCGACCTCAACGTGTTCCGCGGGTCGGAGGAGGAATGGCATCGCTGGGTGGGCAATGGCCGCTCCGGCTGACGGCCGCGCCGTCGCGTCGGCACATGCCATGGCCGCCCCGGTTTCCGGGCCGCCGGCACGCGCATGACAGCTTCGTGCAAGCTTCGCCTGCCATGATTCGCCCAGTCCACGAGGACGGCGGTGATTCGAGGCGGACGAATCACCGCAATTCCCTTTGCGCAAAATGCCCGCAGTGCCTGCATTACCCTGCGGAAAATCGCGCAAAGCGCGAATTTTTAATGTCCGCAGGCGTCGGATGCATCGCGGAGGCAGATCCGGCCTCGTTGTCGTGACAACCACTGCAACGTGTATTGCGGCCTTTCGCCACCTCTGTCCGGCGCCCTGCATGTCGCACCGGTTCGGCTCGGATAGCAGGCTATTCATCGTGCCAAAATGGACAGACTACCCGCAGCCTGTCGCAGGCCCGCTGCCCCCGGCTGACGAAACGTCCCATCCCGATTCAACTCTCGCCGCATTAGCGTCTCATTTTGGTCCGAAGACCGCTTTCTATTGTCTTGTGCCCGCTTCGCCAGAGTCAGGAGAGGCTGCCATTCCTGCCTTCATTCGCTGTGTCGGCAGCGGCTGCGTGGATTTACTTTGCGTTTACTGATATCGCCGCCAAGTAATTCTCCGGCGAGACTCTGTTTCGGGCAGGGCGCGTCGAGGACAGAGTCGCCGCGCCAAGGTATAGGCCACGTCCTGCGCGCGCATCGGAGCGATCCATATGGTCCTTCCCGTCCCGGCCCTCGCCAATCGCCGCAAAAATGGCTTTTCAATCGGATTCCGATGCTGTAGACCGCCGCCAGTTCCGAATAAGTGTGTCGTTGCGAACGCATTGACCCTATTGAATAATTCTAAATTAGTGCGCGATAGGCCTGCAAAGGATCTGTTAACGATTCCTGAAGGAGTTACGGTATAGAAAAGTCCGAGGAACCGGTGCGCGACAGGCCGGTTCTTGCCGAACGGGGCGGAGTTTCTGCTTTGTCGGCAGGATTTGGACTTGCCTTTGCATTGCCCATGGAGTGTTCAACGTCGATTTTTTGTTCAGATACTGCCTTGCGAATATAGTTGCGACCATTGACAATAAACGACGCGGTCTTGTACAAAATAGTCAGGTTTTTTGATTGATCTGCTGACGCAAAAAGGATTGGAAATCTAACAGTTTCCTGATTGAAATCACCGACGGAAAAGGATCCCTTGATGCAGGGTGAGATCAGCTATGATGGCTGTGATCCGGGGTATGGTGAAAGTGCAATGTTTCGGCACAAGCCCTACTCGGACCGGAAAGCGGTCAACTTCTCTGGTACGTTGAACGGCGTCTTCAGACCGTTCGCCAATGAAGTAAACGGCGCTGTTTGCTATGCCGGTGGCGTGTCCGGCAGCGTCTACATGATCAGCTGGAGCCGCTCTTCATGAACGCGTCCGGTTCTGTTTTCATTGTCATTGACAATCTCGACGACATCTCCTCGCATTTCGGTGAAGGTGTTGCCGCCCGCGTGCTGGCCGAGGTGTCGCGCCGGATGGAGCGTGCGCTGCACGTGCCTTTCGCCGTCGAACCCTGGGGCCTTGCCGCCTCGCCCTTCGATTTCGCCGATGGCATGCCCATCTGGTCGCGCGTCGACGAAGCGATCTGCAGCGTCGCGAGCCTGCCGATCGCGGTGGGCAACAACCGCATCGTCGTGGCGCTCAGCCATGCCACCACCCTTCCGGACCTTGCCGCCGAGCGCCGCACCGCCTCGCAGAACAGCGCGCAGGATTACCGCATCGACATGAGCGCCGCCGCGCTTGCCTATGATGCGCTGTTCAATGCCCGCTTCGCGCTGGTGGAGCAGCCCGTCTGCCGCGCCGGCGACGAGAGCGATGTTCTCTACAGCGAATGCGTCGTGCGCCTCAGCGACGAGGACGGCCGCGTTGTGATGCCTGCCGTCTATGGTCCGGCGCTGGAGCGTCTCGGCCTCACCCGCGTCTTCGATCGCAAGATCGCCGAAGCGGTGATCGAGGAGCTGCGCCGCCGTCCGGATGCCGTGCTCGGCTGCAACATGTCGGTCCTGTCCGCCTCCGTCGATCTGTGGTGGCGCGTCACCTTCCCGCGCATCCTCAGCGATGCGGGTATCGGCCACCGGCTGGTGATCGAAATTTCCGAAACGGGCCGCCCCTACAGCTTCGAGACGGTCATCGATTTCGTCGGGCATGTGCAGCAGGCCGGCTGCCGCGTGGCGCTTGATGATTTCGGCACGGGCTTCAGCTCGATCGGCTATGCGCGCCATACGCGTTTCAACATCATCAAGATCGATGCCGGCCGCATCCGCACCCGCGGTTCCGATGCGCCGCAGCTGCTCGGCCATCTGATTTCGCTCGCCCGCCATGTGGCTGACCAGGTGGTGGTCGGCGCGGTGGAATGCGATGTCGACCTGGCGGGTGCCAGGGCTGCCGGCGCCGAATGGGTGCAGGGTTTCCTGTTCGGCCGGCCGCATATCAATGCCGCGCCGCTGGAACGGCGCCTGCCGCCGCTTGAGCCGCGCATGGAACCCCGACGGGTTCTGGCCCGGGCAGGGGCCGCCCGATGAAAAGCCCAGCGGCCGTGCTTCTTCTTGTCGCGGCCGTCTTCGAGGTCGCATTCGTTGCCGCCGTGGTCACCGGTCAGTATCAGCTGGCGCTGGAAACCATCGTGTGCGGCAGCCTCGTCCTCTGGGCGGTGTTTGCCTTTGTCGGGCGTGATCTGTTTGCCACACGCCGCGAGACCGATCAGGACCGATATCGCGAGCATGTGGCGGGCCGCTATGCCCGTTATGGCGTACATGCCGCACCGGTCGTGCGGCGCAGCGGCGCCTTGCCGCCGCTGTTCCTGCAGATGCTGTTTGCCACCGTCGCGGCAGCCACCGTCATCGGCGCCGCCTTCGGTTTCGCCATGGCCGGCGATATCGCAACGGCCGGGGCGATTTCGGGCGCCGCTGCCCTTGGCGGCCTTGCCGTCTATTGCGCCCAGACCCAGAAATCCGACGCGCAGGGCGCAGGCCGCCACGTGCAGCGACCGCTTCCGCGCCGCCGCTGAACATTGCCGCCCGGGCGAGTGCGCCGTTGCCGCGTTCGTCTGACGCGGGGGCGTCCGGATCGCCGCCATGCTCGGGGGGGCCATATTGCATCCGTCAGGCAGCCATGGCCGGCCTCGCGCCTGCGTCAGGTTGGGGGGGCTTCTGCCCTGCCTGTGCTGTCGGATCGGTTTGGCGTCCGGGTGAAATTTCCGGTATTTTTCCGGTAATTTTGCCGGCAATTACCGGTCGCAGGCGGTGCTTGCCGCAGCCGATGCTGTGGAAGGCATCACGATCGTGCGAAACAATCGTGGATTTCGGTCGCGAAAACCCATGAGTTCTTCAGGGTTTGCATGGTGTTACCTGCATTTCGCGCGTCTGGCCAACTTGCCATTTGCCATCGCACGCCGCAAGCTGTCGCCATGAGCGATGAAAACCGTTTCGCACCACCGATCAGCGGCCACAGGCCAATCCGGCGGCGCGGTCTGCTGCAGATGTTGCAGCGGTCCGGCCCGCGCCGTCTGACGACCGTGGTGGCCTCGGCCGGCTATGGCAAGACCTCGCTTGGCCAGCAGTGGTATGAGGCGCTCTCGGCCAAGGGGATTGCCTGCCTCTGGGTGGCGCTCGACCAGGAGCATGCCGACCAGCAGCAGTTCCTGCTGACCCTGCTGGAGGCGCTGGAACAGGTGCTGCCGGAGGATAGCCGCGGGCTCGATGCCAGCAGCCTGCCGGTCGCCTCGATGCTTGCCATTCTCGCGACACGCCTCAAGCGCATCACCCGGCCGCTGGTGCTGTTCCTGGACGATTATCATCTGGCGCAGAACGACGCCACCGAGGCGCTGATGGCCAAGATCCTCGCCGATCGCAGCCTTGATCACCTGAAGCTGGTGCTGATCTCGCGCAGCCCGCCGCGCTTTCCGCTGTCGCAACTGCGCCTGCATGGCGAGCTGAAGCAGATCACGGTGGCCGATCTAGGCTTTTCCAGCGACGAGGCCCAGGAATTCTTTGCCGAACGCAGCCTGGGCCTGACGCCCGCCCAGGTGGAGGAGCTGAACCGGCGCACCGAAGGCTGGGCGGTGGCGCTGCAGATGGTGCGCCTGCTGGTCAGCGAACAGCCGCAGGCGGAAGCGGTGCTGTCCTCCTTCGACGGCAGCAATGTCGAGATGGGCAATTATCTCTCCGAGCAGGTGTTCCAGCAGCTGCCCGGCGATATCCAGCACTTCCTGCTGCAGACGGCCGCGCTGCCGGCTTGCAGCCGGGAGCTGGTTACCGCTATCATTGACGAGCCGGATGTGGCGGCGGTGATGGAACGGCTGGGCCAGCATGCGCTGCCGATCACGCATCTGGCCGGGCAGGGGGGCTTCATGCGCTCCCACCCGGTGTTCAACACCTTCCTGAAGCAGATGGCCGAGCGGCGCGGCTATGACACGCTTTCGCCGCTGCGCCGCGCGGCGCGCTGGTACGAGCGGCAGGGCGATTGCGACCAGGCGGTGCGGCATGCGCTGTGGGCCGGCAGCGCCGATCTTGCCGCCCGCATCGTCGAAACGGCCGGCGGCTGGCGGCGCGTCTATGCCACCACGCGTGGCGGCACCATGCTGTTCCAGAACATCAGCGCCCACGCCTGCGAGATCGATCTGGAGCGCTTTCCGCTGACGACCCTCGGTCTTTCTGTCGTCAGCGCGAAGGCGGGGCAGCTGGAGGCGGCCAACCATTATCTGGCGATTGCCGAGCGCGCGGTCGGCAGTTCGCCCGCCTATGCCGCGGATCTGCGCGTGGTGAAGGTGCTGCTGTCGCTCTATTTCGACCATTTCGCCAGCGCCGCCGATCTTGCGGCGCTGGAAGACGATCTGATGCGCCAGGAGGGGCTGGAGCTGATCCACCGGGCGCTGGCGCTCAACATGCTCTCCTACAATTTCCTGATCCGCAGCGATCTGGAGCGGGCGCGCCATTACGGCCAGCTGGCCATCCGCACCTTCCGCGATGGCGGCGCGGATTTCGGCGCCATGCATCTCTACACCCATGTCGG
The DNA here is from genome assembly GCF_018760785.1 of Rhizobium sp. CSW-27. GTDB lineage: Bacteria > Pseudomonadota > Alphaproteobacteria > Rhizobiales > Rhizobiaceae > Neorhizobium. The sequence continues at coordinate 72,009 of NZ_JAHHZO010000012.1, read as the reverse complement.
GCAGGCGGCCTTCTTCGGCGGCGATGCGGCCGAGGCGGAAGAGGCCTATGACCGGCTGATCGAGGAGGCGCAGAGCAATATCGGCGCCGGCAGCGATCTCGATGCCGTCGGCCAGGTGCTGAAGGCCGAACTGGTCTCGATGCGTGGCGATCTCGCGGCGGCGGCCGAGCGGCTGGCCTGGGCGCTGCCGCATCTGGAGCGGCACGATACCTGGTTCGACCTGCTGGCCGCCGGCTTCATGGCCCAGCAGCGCGTGCTGCGGCTCAGCCGCGATGCGGTGGGCGCGCATGCCTCCATCGACCGCGTGCGGGCGGCCGCCAAGCGGCGCGGCTTCGAGCGGCTGATCCGGCTGGTGGATGGCGAGCGCTGCATGCTGCTTCTATGCACCGGCGATGTGGAACAGGCGGCCCGCACCGCCGAAGGCACCGGTTTTGGCCGCGTCTTCATCCAGTCGGAGCGGTTGAACGCCCTGCCGATCCACCTGCGCGGCACCACGCCAGCGCTTTTGTGGACACGGCTCTATCTGGCGCAGGGCCAGCCTCAGCGAGCCCGCGAATGTCTGGACTGGCTGCAGACCCACCAGCAGCAGAAGCCGCATCTGCTGCGCGGCGTGGAACTGTCGCTGGTCGGCATCCGCCTTCTCGCCGCCGAGGGGCGGCAGGCGGAGGCGGCGACGGCGCTTTGCGATCTGATGATGACGGCGCCGCTTGCCGATTATCCGGCCGTGCTCAGCGTGGAGGGCGAGGCCTTCCTGGATCTTCTGCGCGCGCTGTCTGCCGATGCCGCCTTCCCGATGATTGCCCGTCAGAGGCTGGACCAGTGCCTGAGGCACTGCGCGGCGCCGCGCCGGCCGCTCGATGCGACCCTGTCGGAAATCGCCATTCCCGGCGGGGCGCTGACCGATCGCGAGCGTGGCGTGCTGGAACTGCTTTCCGCCGGCCTCAGCAACAAGGAAATCGGCCGCAGACTCGATCTCAGCGACAATACGATCAAGTTCCACCTGCGCAACATCTTCACCAAGCTGAATGTCAGCACCCGCACCGCCGCCGTCACCACGGCGCGGGAAAAAGGTGTGCTGCGCCGCTGATGCAACCCACCCGAACGGGTGGGGCGGGTGGAGGGATGGCCTACCCTTTTGGCAGGCTGTTCACGCCATGCCATTGCGCCTTAGCATCCCTGCCGTGCAGAAAAGGCAAAGGGCAGGCGAAGCATGCTGGCAACCGGCGGTTATGTCGATCCCGTGACGCAGGAGATCATCGAGGGCAAGCTGCTCGCGACCGTGGACGAGATGGGCATCGTCATGGCCCGCACCAGCATGAGCCCGGTGATCTACGAGGTGCTGGACTTTGCCTGCGGGGTGCTGACCGCCGAGGGCGAGCTGGTGGCGCAGATGAACGGCATCACGCTGTTTACCGGCACCTTCGGCACGCAGGTGAAGGGCCTTCTCGCCCGCTTCGGCGCCGATCTTGCCGAGGGCGACGTGCTGCTCACCAATGACCCTTACGCCGGCGGCACGCATGCCTGCGACTTTGCCGTGGTCAAGCCGATCTTTTACGAGGGGCGGCTTCTCGCCCATGCCATCAACGTGGCGCATTATCTCGATGTCGGCGGCTCCGTGCCGGGAAGTCTCGCGCCGAATGCCACCTCCGTCTTCCAGGAGGGGTTGCGCCTGCCGGGTGTCCGGATTGCCCGTGGCGACCGCTTCTGCGACGATATTCTGGCGATCATCCGCGAAAACGTTCGCCTGCCGGAGATTGCGCTCGGCGACCTCACCGCGCAGATGGCGACCGTGCGGGTGGCGGCGCGCCGCATCGGCGAGATCGCCGGCAAATACGGGGCGGAAACGCTTGGCAATGCCTTCGAAAACCTGCTGGCCGCCAGCGAGAGGCTGAGCCGCGCGGCAATCGCCGCCCTGCCGGATGGCACCTACAGCGCCGAGGACGTGATCGACGGCGATGGCGTGAGCGCAGACCCGATCCCGGTCCGGGTTTCGGTAACGATTGCCGGCGACAGCATTACCGCCGATTTCACCGGCTGCCCGCCTTCGGTGGCCGGGCCGATCAACTGCGCGCGCGGCGCGCTTCAATCGGCGGTGCGCACCATTGTCAAGGCGCTGGTTGGCCCGCAGGCGCCCTCCAATGAGGGCTGGTTCCGGCCGCTGACGGTAATTGCGCCGCCCGGCACGCTGTTTACCGCCGAAAAGCCGGCGCCGACCGGCTGGTATTACGAAGGCTCGGTGCATGCCTCCGAACTGGTGTGGAAGGCGCTGGCGCCGCTGATGCCGTCGCGGTTTTCCGCCGGCTCCTATTCCAGCCTCTGTGTCGTCTATATCTCCGGCACGGACGAGGCCGGCCAGCCCTTCATCCATATCGAGCCGCAGCATGGCGGCTGGGGCGCAAGCCAGGCGCGCGACGGCGCCAATGCGCTGATCGCGCTGACCGATGGCGACACCTACAACTATTCGGTGGAAGCCATCGAGGCGCGCTTTCCGGTGCGGGTGCGCCGCTATGCGCTGAACGTCGAGGGCGGGGTCGGCGCGGGGCGCCGGCGCGGCGGCTTCGGCATCATCCGCGAATACGAGATTCTGGGCGAAACCGCGTCGGCCTATTGCAGCTTCGGCCGCACCGAGACCGCGCCCTGGGGCATCGATGGCGGCGCCGACGGATCGCCGAACCGGCTGGAGATCCTGCCCGCCAATGGCTCCGACCCGCGCCATCTCGCCCGCGAGCCGCATATTCCGCTGACGCAGGGCGACGTGGTGCGCATCGTCACCGGCGGCGGCGGCGGCTGGGGACCGCCGGCCGAGCGCGAAACCGATCTTGTGAAACGCGATATCACCCATGGCCTGCTGACCGAGGCGGCGGCACGGCACATCTACGGCTATCAGGGAGAGACCCCATGATCAGGCTTGCAACCGATGTCGGCGGAACCTTTACCGATCTCGTCGGCTATGATGAACGCACCGGCGAGGTGTTTACGGCCAAAAGCCTGACGACGGTCGATGACCAGTCGCTCGGCGTGCTCGATGCCATTGCCATGGCCGAACGCAAGGATGGCCTGCGCCGCCGCGACGTGACCTTTTTCGCCCATGGCGGCACGACCGTCATCAACGCAATCACCGAGCGCAAGGGCGTGCGCACCGCGCTCGTCACCACCGCCGGCTTCCGCGACGTGCTGGAGATCGGCCGCGGCAATCGCCCGGATCTCTACAATCTGCAGTTCCACAGCCCGGAACCCTTCGTGCCGCGCAACCTGCGCTTCGAGGTGCGCGAGCGCATCGATGCCAGGGGCCGGGTGGTGGCGCCGATGGAACTCGACGACCTGAAGCCGATCATCGCCGCCTGCATGAAGGAGGAGGTGGATGCGGTCGCCATCCTCTTCCTGCACAGCTATGCCAATCCGGAGCATGAGGCGCTCTGCGCCGACATTCTTGCCGATGCGCTGCCCTTTGCCACCATCTGCGCCAGCCACGAAGTGTCGCGCCAGTGGCGCGAATACGAGCGCTCCAATACCGTTGTCATGAATGCCTATGTGCAGCCGATCATCCAGTATTACTTCGAGAGGCTGGAAGAATCGCTGGCCGACCAGGAACTGACCTGTCCCTATTACGCCATGCAGTCGAATGGCGGGATTGCCACCTTCGACCAGGTGGTGAAGAGCCCGCTGACGCTTGTGGAATCCGGGCCCGCCGGCGGCGTGGCGGGGGCAGCCCGCATCGGCGCACTGATCGGTGAAACCGAGGTGCTGTCGCTCGATGTCGGCGGAACCACCGCCAAATGCTCGCTGATCCATGACAGCCGCCCGACGCTGGATGCCGAATACCGGCTGGAGCGCAGCCGCATCAATCCCGGCTATGCCGTGCAGGTGCCGGTGGTGGACATTGTCGAGATCGGCTCCGGCGGCGGTTCGATCGCCCGCATCGACGAGCGCGGTGCGCTGACCGTCGGCCCGGAAAGCGCGGGCTCCATGCCCGGCCCCGCCTGCTACGGTCGCGGCGGCGAAAAGCCGACCATGTCGGATGCGCTGGTGACGATCGGTGTCTTCGATCCCGCCACCTTTGCCGGCGGCACCATGACGCTTGACGTGGAGAAGGCGCGTGCGGCGATCGCCACGGTTGCCGAGCCGCTCGGGGTGAGCATCGAGGATGCGGCGTTGTCGATCATCGAGATCGCCCATGCCAACATGATCAATGCGCTGAAGCTCGTCACCGTGCAGCGCGGCCACGATCCGCGCGATGCGGCCTTCGTGATCAGCGGCGGCGCGGGCCCGGCGCTTGCCGCAAGCCTGGGGCGCGAACTGAAGGTGAAATCCACCGTGGTGCCGCTGCATCCCGGCATCTTTTCCGCCTGGGGCATGCTGGCGGCCGAACCGCGCGCCGATTTCCGCGCCAGCTGGTTTTCCGCCCTCGATGCCGGGGCGCTCTCCGGTGCCGACAGCCGCCTTGCCGGGCTGGAGCGCGAGGCCATCGATTATTTCGCCAAGGGCGACCAGGCCGAGATCCGCTTCACCCACCGCATCGAGGCGCGCTACCGGGGCCAGGAGCATGGCGTCTTCACCCTGCACGAGAAGGGCGAAAGCATGGAAGCCTTTGCCGAGCGCTTCCACGCCGCGCATGAGAAGGCCTATTCCTTCCGCCTGCCGCATTCGGCGATCGAGATTACCATGCTGCATCTGGAAGCGGTGCTGAGCGGGCCGGTGATTGCCGTGCCGAAGCAGAAGCCGGCGCCGGATGCCGCCGATGCACGCCCCGCCAGCCACAGGAACGTCTATTTTGGCGGGCTGGATGGCTGGGTCTCCTGCCCGGTCTGGGAGCGCGGCCGACTGACGCAGGGGATGACACTCAATGGCCCATTGATTGTGGAGGAATCTACCGCCACAACTCTGGTGCTGAGGGGCCAGCAACTCGATCTGACGCCGGAGGGCATCATGATCATCCGCGAGACCGGCGACGCACAGGGTGGAGAACACTGATCCATGGCCATATCGATCCAGATCGAGACCGTCACGCGCGCTTTCGGCCCCGTCCGGGCCGTGGACGACGTCTCGCTGGAGATCCGGGCCGGCGAGTTCTTCACCCTTCTCGGCTCGTCCGGCTGCGGCAAGAGCACGCTGCTCAAGCTGATCGGCGGCTTCGATGCGCCGACCGGCGGGCGCATTGCCTTTGACGGGCGCGACATGGCGGGCATTCCGGCCAATCGCCGTCCGGTCAACACCGTGTTCCAGAGCCTCGGCCTCTTTCCGCACATGACGGTGGCGGAAAACGTGGGCTACGGGCTGCGGCTGAAGGGCCTGCGCGGTGCAGCCCTTTCCGCCCGCATTGATTCCGCCCTCGAAATGGTGGAACTGGGCGGGTTCGGGCCGCGGGACGTGAACCTTCTTTCCGGCGGCCAGCGGCAGCGCGTCGCGCTTGCCCGCGCGCTCGTCATGGAGCCCGGCATCCTGCTGCTCGACGAGCCGCTGACCGGCCTTGACGAGCGGCTTCGCCAGCAGATGCGCGACGAATTCGGCCGGCTGCACAAGCGCACCGGCGCCACCTTCATTCTGGTGACGCATAACCAGGACGAGGCACTCAGCCTTTCCGACCGCATGGCCGTGATGCATCGCGGCCGGCTGGAGCAGATCGACGCCCCGGCGCGCTTCTTCGAGGCGCCGGCCAATGCCTTCGTGGCGCGCTTCGTCGGCATCGACACGCTGCTGACGCATCAGGGTGTTATCCGCGAGGGCGATGCAACCCATGCCCTGATTGCGGGTGAGAAAGTGCCGGTCCGGATCGGCGGACCCGCGGAGCCGGCGGAGAGCGTCGTTGCCCTGCGACCGGACCGGCTGCTTCTTCACCCACATTCTGAAATCGAGTTGAAAAATGCGCTTGCCTTGCGCCTCAAGGTGGTGGAAACCCGCTATCGCGGTCTCCATCACGATGTGACGCTTGCCTTTGCCGACGGGCAGCGGGTGGTCGTGTCGCTGGAGGCTGACCAGCCGGTTCCGGCTCCGGGCGATCTCGTTTCGGTGGGGCTGAAGCCGGGTGGCGCCATGCTGATTTCCAATGCGGGGCTTCCTGCCGCCGCGTGACCTTTCATTGCCGGGGGCGCCATGCCCCTGATCCTTGGTTGATAAAAAAGGGGAATGACATGAGAGACATTTTGAAAACACCCTCTTCGGCGCTGGTCAGCAATCTGGGGCGGCGCGATCTCCTGAAGCTGATGGGGGCCGGCACGGCCGCTGCGACGCTTTCCGGCCTCGCAGCGCCCGCGGCACGCGCGGCCGGCACCGGCAGCGTCGCCTTCTGGGCCACTGCAACGCTCGACATTGCCGACAAATGGCAGGAATTTGCAAAGCAGACGGGCGTGATGCCGGAATTCACCGACAACGGCAACGATGTCGGCCCGGTCATTGCCCGCCTCGTGGCCGGCAATGCCAATGATCTCTTCGATGTCGGCGGCTTCCAGGGCGGCGCCGAGAAGGAACTGGCCCGCCAGGGCGCCATCATTCCCTGGGACCTGTCGAAGATCCCGAATTACGAGAGCGTGTGGCAGTGGGCCAAGGACATTCCGTATCTGCGCCACGAGGGCAAGCAATACGGCATTCCGACCGTCGTCAATGCCGACTCGATCATCTACCGCCCCGACAAGCTCGGCAAGGTCGACAGCTACGGCGTGATCTTCGACAAGAAGCTGAAGGGCCGCGTCGCCATGGAAGACGCCTGGATCAACAGCGCGATCTTCACCGCCATGTATCTGAAGGAATCGGAAAACCAGCCGATCAAGGATCCGGGCAACCTCTCCGAATCCGAACTCGGCCTCGTGATGGAATTCCTCATCAAGCACAAGAAGGACGGCCAGTTCCGCACCTTCTGGAACGGCTGGGAACAGGGCGTGCAGCTGGTGGCGAACGAGGAAGTCGACGCCATGACCGGCTGGGAGCCGATCGTCTACGAGGGCCGCAAGCGCGGTCTGCAGGTGGAATATGCCGCTCCCGTCGAAGGTTACGAGGGCTGGGGCAACAACACCGTGCTTCTGAAGGGTGCCGGCGAGCGCGGCGTGACCGATGCAGCGCATGCCTTTGTCAACGGCCTGCTGGCCGGCTTCTACGGCTGCGAACTCGGCCAGCTGCGCGGCTATCTGGTGCCGACCGACAACAACGTGGCCTATGCCCGCAAGAATCCCTCGGCCTACAAGCCGGAGGCGGTCGAGGCGCTCGGCAACCACGTGAAGGCCAAGTTCGGCGGCAAGGTCTACTGGCAGAATTGCCGGCCGGACAATTTCCAGATGTATGAGGAATGGTGGCAGAAGCTGCGCAACGCGTGAGGGGTTGCGGGGCCTTCGCCAAGGGGCGGAGAACCTCCCGATGCCGCCTTGCACGGGTGATCATGGACGAGGGGTTCTGCCGCGTGGCACCTCCTCTGTCCTGCCGGATTGCCGGGCAGAGCCGCGCGTCTCTGCCCTTCCTTCAAGCCCGGCCACAAGGGGGAGATCGGCAGGCGGCAGCGCTTCCTCACGGCTTCCCGGTGCGTGGCGGCTCTTGTTTTGCGGTCAGAACCTCTCCGTCGTCATCCTCGGGCTTGACCCGAGGATCCACCGTCAAGCCCACGAGCAGAGATGATGAATTACTGTCCGTGTCGTCGGATGCCACTGCAATGACCCGATGGTGGCGGCCCTGGATCCTCGGGTCAAGCCCGAGGATGACGACCGGTGGGGGTGTGCGAGAGGGGGAAACCTATCCGGCAGGGCGGAGGAGGTTCGTCGCGAAGCGACGTCTAGTCGTGCCCGGTTTCGTCGTCGCGCCAGCCCTTGCCCGCCAAAGCCCCTCGCGCCAAGAGCGCTCTCCGGAAGCCACGCCATGAACCGCCCCGATCCGCCTCCAGCCCGCAAGGTTTGCCGCCCATGAACCGAAGCCTCCTTCCCGCGCTCGGCCTTGCCGCCCTGCCGCTTCTGGCGATTCTGGCGCTTGGTTTCGTGCCGCTGATGGTGGTGGTGGTGTGGAGCTTCTGGTCCTGGGATCCGGTGACCTACTGGATACGGCCGGACATGAGCCTTGCCGCCTATGTGGCGATCCTTGATGCCGGGCGCTGGACGGTGATCCTGTCCACGCTTGCGAAAGCCCTTGTCACCGCGCTTCTCTGCCTGCTGATCGGCTGGCCGACGGCCTATGCGGTGCATTTTCTCGCCGGGCGGCGGCTGTCGCTGGTGCTGCTGGCGCTGATGACCATCCCCTTCTTCACCTCCTATCTGATCCGCTCCTTTTCCTGGCGGCTGGTGCTGGGGCGCACGGGCGTCATCAACACGCTGCTGATCGAGGCGGGGCTGATCGCCAAACCGCTCGACTGGCTGCTGTTTTCCGATTTCGCCGTGGTCATCGGCCTTGTCGCCTCCTATCTGCCGTTTGCCACCTTTCCGCTCATTCTTTCGATGCGCCGCGTCGATCCGGTGACGATGCAGGCGGCGCGCGATCTCGGCGCCGGTTTCTGGACCATGCTGCGCACCGTGCTTGTGCCGCTGACCTTTCCCGGCCTGTTTGCCGGTTTCCTTTTCGTTTTCGTGATGGTGGCCGGTTCTTCCACCGAGGTGCAGATGCTGGGCGGCGCCGGCGCCAGCATCGTGACCGTGATGATCAACGACGTGATGCGGGTTGCCAATTATCCGCTGGCCTTTGCCATTTCCACCGTGGTGCTCGTCGTCATCTTCGGGCTGGTGCTGGCCGGCAATGCGCGCTTCGGCCTTGCCCGCCTGTTCGGGGAGGGCGGCGCATGATGCAGGCGGAAGGTACCCTGTCGCGGCTGGCGATCTGGACGATCACGGCGCTCGGCCTGATCGTCATCTACGCGCCGCCGCTCTATCTGCTCGGCGTTTCCTTCAATCCGGCGCTGCAGCCCGGCCTGCCGCATCTCGCCGATCTCACCGTCAAATGGTATCTGGCGCTGTCGGGCGAGACGCAACTCGTTGCAGCGCTCGAACAGTCGCTGCTGATTGCGCTGGTGACGGCCATTCTGGCGACGCTGCTCGCGCTTTTCGCCGCGCTCGCGCATATGGAACTGCACCAGCGCCGCACGGCCTGGTTCCTCACCGTGCTTCTGCCGATGTTCGTGCCGGGCGTCATCCAGGGTCTGGCGCTCTCGGCGGTGTTCCAGCGCGCCGGCATCAAGGCCTCGATGCTGACGGTGATCGGCGGGCACCTGCTCTGGGCGTTGCCCTTTGCCTTCATCGTCATCCTGACCAGCCTGTCGGTGGTCAAGCGCAGCTATCTGATGGCGGCGGCCGATCTCGGCGCCGGGCGGCTGCGCCAGTTCCTCGACATCACCCTGCCGCTGATCCGCCCCGGCCTCGTCAGCGCCTTCATCTTCGCCTTCCTGCTGTCGCTCAACGAGTTTACCCGCGCCTTCTATCTGGCCGGGCGGCAGAACACGCTGCCGGTGGTGCTGTTCGGCAAGATGAATGCCGGGGCCTCGCCGACGATCTATGCCATGTCCGGGGCGATCTTCCTTGTCTCCGTGCTCTGTGTGGCGCTGGTGGCGGGGCCGGCACTGCTGCGCCGCCGCGCCGGGCCTGCCGAATGAGGTGGTTTGCCCAATCGACAAGCGGCCGCGCGCGGCCTATCAAGGCGCCATGAGCGCTGCAAAGAAAGAAGAGACGCTGGCGGTTCGCATCAGCCGCACACTCGCCGACCGGATCGTCGCGGGCGTGATCGCGCCCGGCACGCGCCTGCGGCAGGATCACATCGCCGAGGAATTCGGGGCGAGCCACGTGCCGGTGCGCGAGGCTTTTCGCCGCCTGGAGGCGCAGGGACTTGCCGTCAGCGAGCCGCGCCGCGGCGTGCGCGTTGCCTCCTTCCAGCTCTCCGAGGTCAAGGAAGTGGCGGAAATGCGCGCCGCGCTGGAAGTGCTGGCGCTGAAGCACGCCGCACCCCACCTGACGCCCGCCATTCTCGATGCCGCCGAGGAGGCGACCCGCGCCGGCGATGCCTCGCGCGACGTGCGCAGCTGGGAGGAGGCGAACCGCCGCTTCCACCGGCTGATCATCACCCCCTGCGGCATGCCGCGTCTGCTGGCTTCCATCGACGACCTGCATCAGGCAAGCGCCCGCTTCCTGTTCGCCGCCTGGCGTTCCAACTGGGAAGCCCAGACCGATCACGACCATCAGGCGATCCTCTCCGCGCTGCGCCAGGGCCAGGTCGAGACGGCCTGCACCATCCTTTCCCGCCACGTCCAGTGGATCGGCCGCCGCCCGGTTGCCACCGCCGGCGGCGCGACGCGGGATGCCTTTGCGATCATCGGCTGAGATTTTATAGATAATTTTGGATTTGGTAGAGGTGAGCCTTGGTCGTGCTGCCTGCAGGTTTGGCTCCGGCAGTCCTGATCGGTTTCGGGTGCCGCCCCCTCATCCGCCTGCCGGCACCTTCTCCCCGTAGGGGAGAAGGGATGTGTGGCGGCCTTGCCACCCTGGAGTCACAGCGGTTCGAATGGCTGTCACCATACAATACTGTTGAAAAAGAAGCGCTTAAGGGAATGTAGCGAGCGGTATCCTCCCTCCCTTCTCCCCTCGGGGAGAAGGTGCCCGAAGGGCGGATGAGGGGGATGCACCCACCGAGCGGGCCGTTATCCTTTCCAGCGCGCTCTCCCGCCGCCGCCATCATCTCTCACCCAAATTTCCTGCTCGCCGCACATCCGCCCGGCACGTGCGCAGGCCTGCCTCCCGCCGCCGTCTTCCCGTACTTTGTCTGATTTCTGAAATTATCTATAAAATGTCCTTGCGACTCTCCCTCACATCTGGAATCCTCGCCCTGCACTGCAGAATTATCTATAATTTACGAGGTGACCCATGTTGCAATCCACTCCCGCGCCGTACTGGCGCACCCTGTCTCGTCAGGCCGCGCTTGCCGTGGCCGGTGCCGCGCTGATCACGCTGGCGGCCAAGCTGCAGATTCCGTTCTGGCCGGTGCCGATGACGCTCCACACGCTGGCGGTGATGGCGATTGCGGTGGCCGCCGGGCCACGGCTGGCAATGGCGACGCTTGCCGCCTATCTGGCGGCCGGGGCGGCGGGATTGCCGGTGTTTTCCGGCACGCCGGAGCGCGGCATCGGCATCGCCTACATGATGGGGCCGACGGGCGGCTATCTGGCCGGCTATCTGCTCGGCGCCGGCTTGACCGCCTGGCTGGCGCAAGGGCGTGGCACGCTCGGCCGCATCGGCGCGATGCTCTCCGGCCTTGCCGTCATCTATGCGCTCGGCCTTGCCTGGCTGGCGCAGTTCGTGCCCGCCGGTCAGGTGCTGTCCGCCGGTCTCTTCCCCTTCCTGCCGGCCGATCTGGTGAAGGTGGCGCTGGTGGCGGCAGGGGCGACGCTGCCCTGGCATCGGCTCGGCGGGACGGCGAGCCGATGAGCGCGGCGTCCATGGCAACCGGTCCGGCGCTTCGCCGGACCACCCCGCCGCTGGCCGGGACGGAGGCTGCGACCGCCGCCGCCCCGATGTCGGCCCACGCGGCGGCCGGGGCCGCATCCGGCACCGCTGCGCCCTGTGATCGGCAGCACGCCCCACAGCACGGCCTGCGCTTCGACTGGAGCGAGGCGGAGGCCCGCGCCCTTTATGACCTGCCGTTTCCGGAGCTGCTGTTTCGCGCCCAGACCATCCATCGCGCCCATTTCGACCCGACGGTGATCGAAACCGCCACGCTGCTCTCCATCAAGACCGGCGGCTGCCCGGAGGATTGCGGCTACTGTTCGCAGAGCGCGCATCACAAGACGGGCGTGAAGGCGACGAAGCTGATGGCGGTGCAGCGGGTTCTTGAGGAGGCCCGCCGCGCCAAGGCGGCCGGCGCCACCCGCTTCTGCATGGGCGCTGCCTGGCGCTCGCCGAAGGATCGCGATCTCGACAGCGTCTGCGCCATGATCGAGGGCGTGCGCGATCTCGGCCTCGAAACCTGCGTCACGCTCGGCATGCTGAGCCCCGGGCAGGTGGCGCGGCTGGGGGAGGCGGGCCTCGACTACTACAACCATAATATCGATACTTCGCGCGACTTCTATTCGCAGATCGTCACCACCCGCACGATGGACGATCGGCTGGAGACGCTGGCAGAGGTTCGGCGCGGCGGCATCAAGCTCTGCACCGGCGGAATTGTCGGCATGGGCGAGACGGTGGAGGATCGCATCGCCATGCTGGTGATCCTTGCCGGGCTTGATCCGCATCCGGAAAGCGTGCCGCTCAACATGTGGAACGAGATTGCCGGCACGCCGGTGATGGACAAGGCGAAACCCGTCGAGCCGATCGCCTTCGTGCGGCTGGTGGCGCTTGCCCGGATCCTGATGCCGGCGAGCGTCGTGCGGCTTTCGGCCGGCCGCCACGCGATGAGCGACGAACTGCAGGCGCTTGCCTTCCTTGCCGGCGCCAATTCGATCTTTACCGGCGATGTGCTGCTGACCACGGGCAATCCGGAACGGGCCCGCGATGCGGACCTGATGCAGCGGCTCGGCATGCGTTTTGCGACTGCCGGTATTTCCCCCTGAAAATCGAGGGGCCACCGGAGCCTCGCGCTCCGGTGGCAAACCATGACGCCCAGATGACAAAAATGGAAACAGGACGGAAAGGCCTGTTACGCGGCTGACAACAGCGGCCACTATGACCTCTGCCGATGAAGAGCCGGGCGGTAAGCCCGGCGCCCCCGCATCGGAGTTGTGCACGTGAAGGTCATCCAGATTACCGATACCCATTTCAGCCCGTCGAAGACGCATTTCAACGGCAACTGGGCGCCCCTGCTGGACTGGCTGGAGGCCGAAAAGCCGGACCTCATCATCCACACCGGCGACCTGACCGTCGACGGTGCCGACAAAGCGGACGATATCGCCTTTTGCCTCGACCTGATGCGCCAGGCCTCCGCGCCGATGCTGATCGTGCCCGGCAATCACGATGTCGGCCATCTGCCGGGCTCGCACCAGCCGGTCAATCGCGAGCGGCTGGACCGCTGGAACGGCCTCGTCGGCGCCGATCGCTTCATCCACGATATCGAGGGCTGGCGGCTGATCGGCTTCAATTCGCTGCTGCTCGGCATGGGCGATGCGACGGAGGAGGCGCAGCTCGACTGGCTGGCCGAGGCCATGGCGGAGGCCGGCGCACGCCGGATCGCGCTTTTCACGCACAAGCCGCTGTTCGTCGATGAGCCGCATGAGGGCGATACCGGTTACTGGAGCGTGCGGCCTGCACCCCGTGCCCGCCTTTACGACCTGATGAGCCGCCACGATGTCGGCCTCGTCGGTTCCGGCCATCTGCACTGGGCCTGGGCGGGCGAGTGGAACAATACCCGCTTCGTCTGGGGTCCCTCCGCCGCCTTCATCATCGATACGCTGGAGCGCGAAATGCCGGGCGAGCGGCTGATCGGCGCCGTCATCCACACCTTCGATGCCGCCAGCGTGTCGAGCGAGATCGTCGCCGTGCCGGGCATGGTGGCGCATGTCATCGACGACGTGATCGACGAGGTCTATCCCAAGCCGGCGGTGCCTGACGCTGGAACATCGGGGGAGGCGGCCGAATGAGCGCGCTGCATCTGGAAAACATCACGAAATCCTTTGGCGACAACGCCATCCTGAAGGGCATCACGCTTCAGGCGGAAGCCGGCGAATTCATCGCGCTGGTCGGCCCCTCCGGCTGCGGCAAGAGCACGCTGCTCCGCATCGTCGCCGGTCTCGAACAGGCGACCACCGGTTCGGTGAAGGCGGGCGGACGCGAACTGACCGTGCTGCCTGCCGCCGAGCGCAATGTGGCGATGGTCTTCCAGTCCTATGCGCTTTATCCGCATCTGACGGCGGGGCAGAATATCGCGGTGCCGCTGGCCATGCGCCAGTTGTCGCGGCTTGGACGCACGCCGCTTCTCGGCGCGCTGGCGCCGGGCCAGAAGGAGATCCGCAAGACCATCCAGGGCCAGGTGGCCGAGATGGCCCGTGCGCTCAAGATCGAGCACCTGCTCGACCGCAAGCCCGGCCAGATGTCCGGCGGCCAGCGGCAGCGCGTGGCGCTCGCCCGCGCCATGGTGCGCCGTCCGAGCCTGTTCCTGATGGACGAGCCGCTCTCCAACCTCGACGCCAACCTGCGCGTCCATGCCCGCGGCGAGATTGTCGATCTGCATCGCCGCGCCGGCGTTCCCACCCTTTACGTGACGCATGACCAGGCCGAAGCGCTGTCGATGGCGGACCGGGTTGCCGTGATGATCGGCGGCAACCTTCTTCAGCTCGCTTCGCCCGAGGCCATCTACGAGGATCCGCGCCATATCGAGGTGGCGCGGTTCCTCGGCCAGCCGCGCATCAACAGCGTTGAAAGCCGGGTGGGCGCCGATGGCCGGATCGCCTTCGGTCCCGTCACGCTCCAGCCGCGAGAGGCGCTCGCGCCCGGCTCTACGGTCACGCTCGCCATCCGCCCGGAGCATGTGGGCGTGGTGCCGCGCGCAGCCTCCGGACCGGCTATGGGTCTGCCGGGACAGGCGGAACGGCTGGAATTCTTGGGCTCGGAAGTCATCGTCTCGGTGCGGCTCGACGGCATGGGCGAGGGGATGCTCGCCAAGCTTTCGCCCGCCGAAGCGCAGCGCATCTCGACCGGCATGCCGGTCGCCGTGCTGCCCGAGCCGGAGCGCATGCTGGTATTTGCCGCGACCGGCGAACGGCTGGAGGCGGAACTGGCGTCCGAGACCGTGCGGGAGAGCGTCCATGGCTAGTCTTGCCGCGACAGCCTCGCTGTCCGCTCCGGCCCCGATGATCGACGTACAGGCACGCCGCCAGTCGCGCACCGCCTGGCTGCTCGTCGCACCGGCGGTGATCCTGATCCTCGCCTTCATCGTCGCGCCGCTTGCCGCCGTCGTCTTCCTCGGCTTCACCGATTTCGAACTCGGCTATGGCAGCTTCCGCTTCGTCGGTTTCGAGAACTATGCGGAACTGTTTTCCGACCGCACCTTTCTGAAATCGCTGTCGAACACGGCGCTCTATACGGCGATCGTCGCCCCCGTCTCGCTGCTGCTCGGGCTCGGACTGGCGCTTCTGATCGAAAGCGAGAAGATCGGCCGCTCCTTCTTCCGCACCGCCTATTTCCTGCCGGTCGCCTCGCTGCTGGTGGCCATGGCTACCGTCTGGCAGTACCTGTTCCACCCCTCCATCGGGCCGATCAATGCGGGGCTGCGCATGATCGGGCTTGCCGGGCCGAACTGGCTCGGCGCCTCCGACATGGTGCTCTACAGCCTCGCCATCATCGGCATCTGGCAGAGCGCCGGCTTCAACATGGTGCTGTTTCTCGCCGGCCTCACCGCCATTCCGCGCGACCTCTATGCGGCAGCCGAAGTGGACGGCGCGAAATCCGCGCTCGACCGCTTCCTTCTCGTCACCTGGCCGATGCTGGGGCCGACCACGCTCTTCGTCATCACCATCAGCATCATCAATGCGGTCAAAGTGTTCGAAACGGTGAAGACGCTGACCGAAGGCGGCCCGAACAAGGCTTCCGAAGTGCTGCTCTTCACCATCTACCAGGAAGGCTTCGTCTATCTGCGCGTCGGCTATGCCTCGGCCATGACGGTCGTTTTCCTCGCCGTGCTGGTGGTGCTGATGGTGCTGCAATATCGCCTGCTCGACCGGGAGGTGCATTACGCATGACCGCTGCTCCCTTCACGCTCGGCCGCGCCTTCCGTCTCGGCCTTCTCATCCTCGGTGCGCTGGTGTTTCTCGCACCCTACATCTTCATGGTCTCGACCTCCGGCAAGGCGCAGAGCGAGATCTTCACTTCCTCGCTGTCGCTGATCCCGGACCGGTTCTATTTCGTCGAGAATTTCGCCAAGGCCTTTTCGCGCGTCTCGATGCCGCAGCTTCTGTGGAATGGCGTCGTCGTCTGCGCGCTGATCCTCGTCTTCCAGGTGGTGATCGCAGTTCCTTGCGCCTATGCGCTGGCCAAGCTGAAGTTTCCCGCCGCGAAGCTGATGATGGCGCTCGTGATGCTGGGTCTGCTGGTGCCGATCCATGCCACCGCCCTGCCGCTCTATGTCGCCTTCGACAGGCTTTCGGTTCTCAACAGCTATGTCGCGCTGGTGGCCCCCTTCTCGATCTCGGTGTTCGGCATCTTCCTGTTCCTGCAGTTCTTCCGGGCCATGCCGGACGACCTGATCCACGCGGCGCGGCTCGACGGCATGTCGGAGCTTGGCATCGTGGCGCGCGTCATCGTGCCGAATGCCTGGCCGGCGGTCACCGCCTTTGCCATCTTCTCGGTGGTGGCGCACTGGAACGACCTCTACTGGCCGCTGATCGTGGTGTCGAACCAGGCCTATGCCACGCCGCCGCTCGGCCTTCTCTATTTCCGCGCCGCCGAGGCCGGAGACGATTACGGCGCCCTGATGGCCGCCACCCTCATCATCACGCTTCCCCTCGTCGCCGCTTTCCTGCTGGCCCAGAAACGCTTCGTCGAGGGCATCACCATGACCGGTCTGAAGGGCTGACCGGTTCCGCATCAATCCCACTGGAGACCTGCCATGCAGCATTTCAAGAAAATCCTGGCGGCCGCCGCCGTCACCATGGCCTTTGCCCTGCCGGCAAAGGCAGACACGGTGCTGACCGTGCATTACCCGATGCCGGGTTTCTTCAAGGACGTGATGGACACGATCTCGAAGAAGTTCATGGAAGAGAACCCGGACATCAAGATCCAGTTCGCCAATCCCTCGGCCACCTACGAGGAAGGCATCCAGACCATCATGCGTCAGGCCGGCACGGCCGAAATGCCGGATGTGACCTTCATCGGCCTCAACCGCCTGCGCATGGTCAACGAGCGCGACATCCCGGTCGATCTCGGCCCGATGATCGCCAAGGACAAGCAGAGCATGGCGGAGCAGGGCTTCTCCGACACCATCCTGAAGCTCGCCCAGGTCAACGGCAAGCAGGTGGGCCTCGCCTTCGCCACCTCCAACCCGATCATGTACTACAATGCCGATCTGGTGAAGGCTGCCGGCGGCAACCCGGACCAGCCGCCGAAGACCTGGGATGAGGTCATCGAACTCGGCAAGAAGATCAAGGCGCTCGGCAATGGCGTCGATTCCATCGACTTCCGCTGGCAGGGCGATGACTGGATGTTCTCCGCGCTGCTGTTCGGCGCCGGCGGCACCATGCTCTCCAAGGACGAGGGCCAGGTGGCCTTCAACGGTCCGGAAGGCCTGAAGGCCATGACCGTCATCGACCGCATGGTCAAGGAAGCCGGCATGCCGGTCTTCACCAAGGCGGCCGGCGAACAGGCCTTCGTGGCCGGCAAGGTGGGCTTTGCCTTCCAGACCACCGGCGCACTGCGCAACACCATCAAGAATGTCGGCGGCAAGTTCGACCTGCGCACCGCCGCAATCCCCCTGATCGACCCGGTCAACGGCAAGCTGCCGACGGGCGGCAATGCGGTCGTGATCCTGACCCATGATGCCGACAAGCAGGCCGCCGCCTGGAAGTTCGCCAAGTTCGCCGCCGGCCCCTATGGCGCCTCCGTCGTCGTTCCCGGCACCGGCTACGTGCCGAACAACGAGCTGGCCGCCAAGTCGCCGGATTATCTCGGCAACTTCTACAAGGAAAACCCGCTCTTCCTCGCCGGCCTCAACCAGATGCCGCGCATGATCCCCTGGTATGCCTTCCCCGGTTCGAACGGCGTGCGTGTCACGCAGACCATCGTGGACAACATCTCCCGCGTCGTCGACCAGTCCGCCACCCCGCAGCAGGCTCTGGACGATGCCGCCAAGGAAGTGAAGCGTCTGTTGCCGCGCACGTAAGCCGCGCGTTTCAGGCCGATCACGACACAGCCCGCCGTGTAACGCACGGCGGGTTTTCTGTTGGCTGTGGCGGCCTCAGGCCGGCTTTGTGAAGAGGGCCTGATCGCCCACCCCGAGGGCCATCATTGCCTCGCGGTTGCGATGCTCCGTATCGGCAAAGCGGTAACCGGTTTCGATCAGTTTTTTGGTATAGATGCCATTGTAGATGAAGGCCCAGATCAGGCCAACAATGAACCAGCCGAGGCCGACGCCCAAGGCGCCTGCGACGAAGCCCACGACGATCATTCCTAGCCCGACGCCGACATCGCCCCTGAACAGGGCGGGGAAGCCTCCAAAGAAAAAGCTTGTCCAGCTAAATCCGAAGTATCCGTTTTTACGAATACCGGTCGCCGGATGAATCATTTGAACACTGGTTGCCATGTATCGTCCCCAAGAAATGCGGCATATAATATCATTTTTACTTGGAGAGAGTTTTTGATTTCAAGTGAAATTCTCGAGTCAGCCGAAGTGGCAATCAGATCCGCCGTGCCGTGCCGCCGGTCTTCAGCGAGAAACCCACCTCCAGATGGCGGGGGGCGGCGCCGTTGTCGGCGATGTCGAGCAGCAGCGAGGCGGCCACCGCGCCCATGCTGGCATCCGGCATCTCGATGGTGGTGAGCGCCGGATCCATCAGCTGGCCGATGGCGATGCCGTCGAAGCCGGCGACCGAGATGTCGCCGGGCACCGAGAGGCCGAGGCGGCGCAGCGCGCCGATCACGCCGCAGGCGAGCAGGTCGTTGGAGGCGATGATCGCCGTCGGTGCGGTCTCCGCCAGCGCGGGCGACAGGTCGAGCTGGTCGGCCGCGCCGATGAAGGGGATCTGCAGCGCCGCAAAGTCCGGCAGGCCCTCCTGCCGCAGCACTTCCAGATGTCCGTCATAGCGCAGCCTCGCCCGGTCGGAGGCGCGAAAATCCCCGGAGATGAACAGGATGCGCCGGTGGCCGAGCGAAACGAGATGGCGGGTGATCAGTCGCCCGGCCTCGCGATTGTCCACCGTGACCGCCGCCGGAAAGCCCGTCGTCGGGCGGTTGTTCAAAAGCACGGTGGGCGGCAGCGGCTGCTTCAGCACCCGGCTGGTCTCGGCATTGCAGAGGGTGAGGATCAGGCCCGTCGGCCGTTCGGTGAGCAGGGCCGCCACAGCATCGGCCTCCTGCACCGGGTCGTAATTCGACTGGGCGATCAGCACGCCGTGGCCGGCAACCAGCATGCGGTTCTGGATTGAGGAGAGGGATGCGGCAAACACCGGATTGGTGATGCTGGGGATCAGCACGCCGACGACGGGGCGACCTGCGGCGCGCCGGGTCGCGGGCGGCGGCACGCGGTAGCCGAGATCGGCCGCCGCCTTGCGCACGCGCCGCATGGCCGTCTGGCTGACCGAGCCGGAGGCATTCAGCGCCCGGCTGGCCGTTGCGAGCGAACAGCCCGCCCGCTCTGCCACTTCCTGCAATGTCGTCATCGCTTCATCCTCATGGGAGTGGCTGATTAGCCGCCCAGCATGTCGGGCATGCGACAGGGCAAGATGGCGTGGACAGTCAGCTGCCCGAAAAAGACCCCCTCCACCCCTCCACCCCTTGCCGCAAGGGTGGGGGGCAAGCTGGCCGGCCCCCTCACAAAACCTCCCCCGCCACCCGGTAGCCCCGCCGGCGCTTGGCCTTCGCAAGGGCGGTCATTGCCTGCTCGGCGCTGGCGGTATCGGCAAATATTTCCTCCAGGCAGCGGCCGCGCGTGCCGATGCGGCCCCAGTTGCGGCGCAGGCAGGTTTCGCCGAACAGGTTGGTTTCGATGGCCATCAGGTAGAAGCGCGCCATGTTGCGCTCGGGCTCGATGCGATGCGCGAGAAACATGGGAAAGGCGTCGTTTTCCGTGGTATTTTTCATGCCATGCAGACTGGCGGATGGACTTTCTGCCGTCCAACGACAGTTTTGAATCGATTGCGCGGCACCGATTCAGACGCGTGATGGGAGGATGGCACCGCCCCGGCACCGCGTGCGGTATGGGGGCAGTCCTAAACAGGGGATGGCGGGGAGGTTGCGGGCGCGGCCCGTTGACAGTTTTGCCTCGCTTTGCCCATGGTAGCGCAAGCAAGAGAGAGAAAGGGAACAACAATGAGCTTCAGGAAGAGAATCGTGGCGATCGGCGCGGCTGTCGGCCTTCTGGCGGCGGGCGCCGGTCTGGCGGTCGCCCAGGCGCCGTCCTTCTTCCGCATCGGAACGGGCGGCACGGCCGGCACCTATTATCCGATCGGCGGCCTGATCGCCAATGCCATCTCCGGCGCCGGCGACAAGGGCGTGCCCGGTCTGGTCGCCACCGCCGTTTCCTCGAACGGCTCTGTCGCCAACATCAATGCGGTGCAGAGCGGCGCGATGGAATCGGGCTTCTCGCAGTCGGACGTGGCCTACTGGGCCCATACCGGCACCGGCCTTTATGAAGGCAAGGGCAAGGGCAAGGTCGAGGACCTGCGCCTGATCGCCACCCTTTATCCGGAAACGCTGCACCTCGTGGCCCGCAAGGATGCCGGCATCAAGTCCGTCGCCGACCTTAAGGGCAAGCGCGTCTCGATCGACGAGCCGGGCTCCGGCACCATCGTCGATGCCCGCATCGTGCTGTCGGCCTTCGGCCTCAGTGAAAGCGACATCAAGGCCGAGCACATGAAGCCGGGCCCGGCCGGCGAGCGCCTGCGCGATGGCGGCCTCGACGCCTATTTCTTCGTTGGCGGTTATCCGGCCGGCGCGATCTCCGAACTTGCCACCTCCACCGGTATCGCGCTGGTGCCGATCACCGGCCCGGAAGTGGACAAGCTTCTGAAGCAGTACAGCTTCTTCTCCAAGGATACGGTGCCGGCCGGCGCCTATCAGGGCGTGGGCGAAACTCCGACCATTTCGGTCGCCGCCCAGTGGGTGACCAGCGCCAAGCAGTCGGACGATCTCGTCTACAACATCACCAAGGTGATGTGGAACGATGCCACGCGCAAGGCGCTGGATGCCGGCCATGCCAAGGGCAAGATGATCACGCTGCAGAACGCGGTCACCAATCTCGGCATTCCGCTGCATCCGGGCGCCGAGCGCTTCTATCGTGAAGCCGGCGTGCTGAAATAAGGGCCCGAGGGCCGAACCATCCGCAGGGCGGCGGTCCGCAATCCGGGCCGCCGCCCTGGCTATTGCAA
This sequence comes from Rhizobium sp. CSW-27, assembly GCF_018760785.1. GTDB lineage: Bacteria > Pseudomonadota > Alphaproteobacteria > Rhizobiales > Rhizobiaceae > Neorhizobium. The sequence goes on along the minus strand of NZ_JAHHZO010000012.1, from coordinate 51,059 downwards.
GAGGGAACCACCGGGGCAGACATCATGGCGGAAGACGACAACAGAATCGGGCGCATGGAACTCGACGAGGCGAAGGCGCGCGAGCTGGAGGAACAGTTCGATGCGGAAATCCGCTTCAGGCCGCTGGCGCCGCTCGCCGCGCGCATCGTCGGCCTGCTGCTGGTGATCCTCTCGCTGTTTCATTATTATACCGCCGGCTTCGGCCTGCTGTCGGAAACCCTGCATCGCGGCATTCACCTCTCCTTCGTGCTGGGCCTGATCTTCCTGGTCTTTCCCTTTTCCCGTCGCGGCTATACCGAGCCGACCGATTCCACGCTGCTGCGGCCGCTCGGCATTTCGCTGATCGACTGGGTCTTCGCGCTCGGCGCCGTCGTCGCCGTCATGCACGTGCCGCTGATCCCGCTCGATGATCTCGCCTTCCGGGTCGGCAACCCGACCCTGCTCGACGTGGTGCTCGGTGGCTTCCTGGTGCTGGTGCTGCTGGAGGCGACGCGGCGTTCGGTGGGCTGGCCGCTGCCGGTCATTGCCATCCTGTTCATGCTCTATGCGATCTACGGGCCGTCGATGCCGGGCATTCTGGTGCATCCGGGCGCCACCTTCTCGCAGCTCATCAACCACCTCTACCTGACGAGCCAGGGCATTTACGGCATCGCACTCGGCGTGGTGGCCACCTATGTCTTCCATTTCGTGCTGTTCGGCGTGTTTGCCACCCGCATCGGCCTCGGCCAGCTGTTCCTCGATTGCGCCGCCTGGGTGGCCGGCCGCTATGCGGGCGGGCCGGCCAAGGTATCGATCTTCGGTTCGGCGCTGTTCGGCATGATTTCCGGCTCGTCGGTTGCCAACACGGTCACGGTCGGCTCGCTCACCATCCCGGCCATGGTGCGCCTCGGCTACAAGCGCACCTTCGCCGCCGCCGTCGAATCCGCCTCCTCGACCGGCGGGCAGATCACCCCGCCGATCATGGGGGCCGCTGCCTTCCTGATGATCGAATTCCTCAACCTGCCCTATACGACGATCATCCTCGCCGCCGTGGTACCGGCTTTCATGCATTTCTTCGGCGTGCTGATCCAGGTGCATTTCGAGGCCAAGCGCAACGGGTTGCGCGGCATGACGAAGGAGGAACTGCCGGATCTGAAGGCGGCCTTCCGTCGCGACTGGCCGACCGTCATTCCGCTGGTGGTGCTGATTGCCGTGCTGATGTCCGGCTACACACCCTATCTCGCCGCCTTCTGGGGCATCACGCTCTGCGTTGCCGTCGGGCTTCTCAATCCGCGCCGGCGCATGAGCTTCGGCGAAGTCTTCGACGGTCTGCGCGACGGTGCGAAATATGCGCTGGCCGTGGGGGCCGCGGCAGCCACGGTCGGCATCATCGTCGGCGTGGTGACGCTGACGGGCGTCGGCTTCAAGATCTCCTACATCGTCACCTCCACCGCCGCGCAGATCGCGACCTGGGTCGGCACGCTGCTGCCTGCCGGCCTGTTTGCGCCGCAGACGCTGACGCTGCTCTTCACCCTGATCATGACCGGCGTGGTCTGCATCCTGATGGGCTGCGGCATTCCCACCACCGCCAACTACATCATCATGGCAACGATTGCCGCGCCGACGCTCGGCATGCTCGGCGTCGAGCCGATCGTCGCGCATTTCTTCGTCTTCTATTACGGCGTGCTGGCCGACATCACCCCGCCGGTGGCGCTGGCGGCCTATGCGGCGGCGGGCATGGCGGGGGCCGATCCGTTCAAGACCGGCAATACCGCCTTCCGGCTCGGCCTCGGCAAGGTGCTGGTGCCCTTCGTCTTCGTCTTCTCGCCCTCGCTGCTTTTGGTCACGGCGAACTTCACCTGGACGAACTTCTTCATCGCCTTCATCGGCTGCGTGCTCGGCATCACGTTCCTCGGCGCCGCGCTGTCCGGCTATCTGCTGACGCGCACCAAGGCCTGGGAACGGCTGCTGATGATCCTCTCCGCCGTGCTGCTGGTCGTGCCGGAGCTGACCTCCTCGCTGGCGGGGCTGGCGCTGATGGTGCCGGTGCTGCTGCGCCAGTTTTCCGCCCGGCGGCTCGCTGCCGCCTGAGGAGCGTCAGCGCGCCTGTTGCCCGAGCAGGCGGATCAGGCGGTCGCGCAGCCCGTCCATCCGCCGTTCGGGCAGGCTCGGCGGCGGCAGCAGGCCGGGCGCGAGGCCGTCCGCCTCGAAGCGGGCAACGAGCGCCCTGTCGCGGCTGACCACATGCAGGGGAACGGCGCGCGAGGCATCGGGCCCGGTGACGACCGCGGCCGGCTGGTGGTCGCCGATGATCAGGAACAGGGCGTCGCCGCCATCGCGGGCGATATAGCTGCCGAGCGCCGCAAGGCTGTAGTCGACGGTGTCGACATAATGGCGGCGTATGTTGTCCGGGTCGGCCCAGACCACGGCCGGCGGCTCGTCGCCCTCCGCCTGCCGGTCGAAGATCCGTCCGTCGCCGATCGCGTCCCAGTCGACCAGATGCGCTACCGGCGTCCAGGGCGCATGCGAGGAGATCAGCACCACCTGCGCCATCACCGGCCGGCGGCCCGGCCGGTCGCGCACCAGCCGCTGGAAGGCCGAGAGCGTGTACTGGTCCGGCATGGTGATCCAGTTGAAGGGTTTGCCGCGATAGCCGAGATCGGCGGCCGCCAGCACCCGGTCATAGCCGAAATAGGCCGATTGCGGCCAGTCCATGGTGATCGCCGGCATCACCGCGACGCTTTCCCAGCCGGCCTCGGCAAACAGCCGGTTGAGGCTGGGGCGGCTGCTGATCATCAGCCGGTCATAGCGCGCCTGGCTGTCGGTCCACAGCCCCGAAAGCAGGGTGCCATGCGCAAGCCAGCTCAGGCCCCCGACGGTGGGCGAGGTGACCCAGCCGCTGGCGCTGGCAAAGCCCTTGCCCGCCAGATCCTCTTCAATGCCGGCAAGGCGCGGGCGGATTTCCGGCGCATAGCGCGGATCCTCGATGGCGCTTCGGCCATAGGATTCGACGAAGACGAGAACGACGTCGCGGCCTTTGACGGCGGAAAACAGGCCCTTGCCGCTTGCCGGCCCGGCGGCCTGCGCCAGTTCCCGGTCGAAGGCGCGCAGATCGCGCACGGCGTCGGCAACCAGCTGCAGGCGGGCGGCGAGATAACGCGGCGCCTCCGCTGTCACCGGAGGGCCCGGCAGACCGGAAAATGCCTTCAGGGCGCCCGCCGCAACGAGCACGACAAGGCCTGCCGACAGCATCCGGTGCCGGGCGATGCCGCGGGTGCGGCCGATCGTGCCGAGCGCCATCCGGTAGAGCATCATAAGGGCGAAGAACAGCACGAGCGCGGCCGCCACGATCAGGAATGCCGTCACCTGGCCCAGATTGCCGGCGGCGATGTTCCAGCCGTCCACCAGCATCTTGCCGTCGAGATAGGGGTTGAACGGCCGCTGGAAAGCGGCCTGCGTGCCGATATCGGCGAGCTTGAGGAACAGGATGAGGGCGGCGAGCAGCGTGACGAGCCCGGCGGCCAGCGGCTGCCAGCGCCGGCCGACAAGCAGCAACAGCACCGCCAGCGCCGGCACTTCCAGCGGCAGGCGCAGGAAGAACTCGGCCTTCAGGGCGTCCGGGTGATCCGGCAGGTTGAGAAGCGTGCCGGTCACGACGACGAACAGCAGCCAGGCCGCTGCCTGAGGCAGGTGCCGGCGGCGGACGGCCTGGTCGGCATGGTGCGATTTGCGGATCAGGCCCATGGTCTGCCTCCTGCCTGCCTGCGTAGGATGGACAAGCAATGACGGAAAAAGGCCGGTGCAGCCTGCAGGCGCCGGTCGTTAAATGCCGTGAAGACGGCCGAAAGCGTGAAACCTTGTCCCTGAAAGCCCCTCTTCGCCTCGTCACCAGCCTGATTGCCGGGGCGGCTCTTGTCCTTCTGGTGCTGTGGGTCGATCCCGCCGCCATTCTGGCCGCGCTGTCGCATGTCTCGGCCCTGCATGTGGTGGCGGGCCTTGCGCTGGTGCAGGCACAGATCATCCTGTCGGCGCTGCGCTGGCGCTTCACGGCGGCGCGGCTGGGCCAGCCCATGAGCCGCGGTGCGGCAATCGGCGAATATTACGTGGCAAGCGCCGTCAACCAGCTTGTGCCGGGCGGCATGGCGGGCGATGTGCTGCGGGCCTGGCGGGTGGCGGAGATGGATGCGGGCGGCTTCCGGCGGGCGGCGCGGGCTGTGGTCTATGAGCGCCTGTCGGGGCAGATCGCCTTTCTGGCGCTTTGTCTTGCCGGCCTGCCGCTGTGGCCGCTGCTGCCGGCCCACGGGCTTGCGGTCGAAAGCCATCTGCTGCTGGCGGCGGGGCTGGCCGTCGCGCTGGCGCTTGCCGCTGCGCTGCTGCTGCGCCGCTTTGCCGGGCTGCGCGCCGAACTGGCGCGGGTCTTCCTGCAAGGCGGGGCAGGGCTGGTTCAGGGCGGTCTCAGCCTCGTGGTGGTCGGAGCCTATGTGGCGCTGTTCCTGCTCTGCGCGGATGCCGTCGGTGCGCCGCTGCCGCCAGAGGGCGCGCTGACCATCGTGCCGCTGACGCTTGCCGCGATGCTGATCCCCACCGGGCTCGGCGGCTGGGGCACGCGGGAGGCTGCCGCGGCCGCGCTGTGGCCGCTGGCAGGTCTTGCGAGCGCCGAGGGGATTTCGGCAAGCCTGCTCTACGGTGCGCTGGCGCTGGCCGGCGCGCTGCCGGGGCTCGTCGTCCTTGCCGTCAACCGTCAGCGGCGCAGCCTGACTCACGGCGCGCGCCGCCGCATGAGTGCAGCCACGTCGACGCCGAAGGAATAGATCAGTGCGGCAAGGGCTGTCGCGGCCAGAAGGGTGGAGACCGGCGGCACCACCTGCGGCACCAGCACCAGGCAGAGCACCGCCACCTGCACGACGCAGACCGCCTTGCGCCTCACCGAGGGCAGAAGTTCGGCGCGCAGCTTCGGCACGAACCACTGGGCGGCCACGAAGGCGTAGCGCATCAGGCCGATCAGCACCACCCAGGCCCCGGCCTTGTTCAGAACGGTGGCGCCGATCGAGAGAATGAGGATCAGCAGCGCATCCACCTCCATGTCGAAGCGGGCGCCGAGTTCCGACTGCTGGCGATAACGTCGCGCCAGATAGCCATCGACGCCATCCAGAGCCAGCGCAAACAGCACGGCCGCCACCGTCCACCAGATCAGGCTGTCGAAATGCGCCTGGCCGAAACTGTGCGAGAAGAGCACGGTGGCGCCGACCAGGCTGACGATGCCGGCGCGCAGCGAGGTGACGAGATTGGCAAAGCCGAAGCGCGGATGGCGGTGGGCCGAAAGGCCGAGCAGCACGAGGCCGAAGATGCCGGCCAGCAACCCGCCGGCAATGATCGGCACATGCATCTCCAGCGGCAGGTGCAGCGCCGCCATGCCCCAGCTGAACACCGAGGCGACATAGACGAGGCCGAGCACCTTCAGCGTATCGGCCAGCAGCGGATCGGTGCCGAGCGCGGATTCAACATGCCGTGGTGCCCAGCGAGCACCGGTGAGGCGACTCTTGATGGACATGGAACGGTTCTCCTCCCGCCTGCGGCGCCTGCCTCCCGAGCGGCGTCCTCTCCGGCGGATGTGATTGACGATGGTTTTCAGGGCCTCTGGGGCCGGTTATGGAATCAAGATATTGCTTCGGCGACTGGCCTTCATGCGGATGGTGAACAATCCCGTTTGACTGACCTCCGCCTCTCCTCGGCTTGTCGGCAACGAGCGGAGTGTCATTTCCGGATCCTGTCCGCCTGCCGCCCTCAAGAACGCCTCTGGCTGCCGCCATCTCCCCCACAAGGGGGAAGACCCCGTGTGGGGCCGCCCCGCCCGGTATCAGAACCAACCGAACAAACGGGCTTGTTCGTTCCGTTGGCATGCAGACCTGGTTCAATGGGAAACAGCGTTTCCGCCGGGTTGGCCCCTCCCTCTTTTGTGGAGGGGTCTTTTGAGGCTGGAGTGGCCTTGCGAGCGGATGAGAGTTTTCTCCCACCCGTCACCCTTACTCCGCCGCGACCAGCGTCTCGATGTCCAGCATGTGGCCGGCCCGCAGCGTCTTGGTGCGCAGGTAGTTCTCGTTTTCCGCCGTGACACGGCCGAGAACCGGGGTGCGGGCATGCACGCCGATGCCACCGGCCTTGAGTGCCGCGATCTTGGTCGGGTTGTTGGTATAGACGACCACTTCACCGATGCCGAGCAGCCGCAGCATGGCAACCGCCATCTCGTAGCGACGATGATCCTCGGCAAAGCCAAGCTCCGCATCGGCATCGATGGTGTCGAGGCCGCGATGCTGGTAGCCATAGGCGCGCATCTTGGCGCCGATGCCGGTGCCGCGGCCCTCCTGGTCGAGATAGAGCAGCACGCCGCCGCCGGCCTGTTCGAGAAGCTCCAGCCCGTTGCGCAGCTGGTCGCCGCAATCGCATTTCAGCGAGCCGCAGAGATCGCCGGTGATGCAGGAGGAATGGATTCGGATCGGCACCGGCCTGTTTAGGTCCGGCTTGCCGACCACGATCGCCACCTGGTCCTTCTGGGCAAGGCCGCCGCGGAACACGACGAACTGGGCATTGCCGTAATCCTTCAGCGGCACGCGCGTCTCGACCACCTTCTGGAAGTTTTCCCGTGCCGGCGAGAGCCGCATCAGCCGGTCGGCATGCAGGCGGCAGCAGGCGCTGAAGCGATCCTCAAGGTCGGTGACATCGGCCGCCACCATGGCCGGCAGCAGAAGCGCCGTGCGGGCAAGCTCCGCCGAAGACGACAGCAGCGCCTCGGCCGGGCGCACGCGCGCCGGCATCTTCGCCTCCAGCGCATAGGAAAGCCGCGAGGCCTCGTCGAAGCTCATGCCGGCAAGCGGCACCGCCACGTCGCCATTGGTCCGCAGGCCGAGCCGCGTGGCACGCTGGCGGGTGATCAGAAGTTCATGGCTGTCGCCCACCGCTTCGGCAAACTGGCCGAAGACCTGGGGAGACACGGCATCGAGCGCCAGCACCGCAAGCTGGCGCGTGTCGTTGCCGAACAGCACGGGGCGACCGTAGCGCAGCTCGGAAACGGCACGCTCCACCTCCATGGCGGGATCGGAAAATTCAAGCGAAAATGGGCTCTTGGCTGTCATGCTGGCCTCCTTGTCTTGTTAGGTGGCGCTACGCCCCGCCGAAGGCAACGGATCGCAGGGAGATATAAATTAAATTTGATGCGGGACACCGACGCCTTTTGATCCGCATGCCCTACATCCTGCCGACCGGACCACCGCCGAAAAGCCGAGGAGACCGATGGACAACCCGCCGGACCGCCTGCCCCGCACCGATGCCCGCATCGCCCGCGCCCTCTGGTTCGAGGCGCCGGGCAAGGCGGTGCTGCGCCAGGAACCGCTGACCTTCGACCGGCCTGCGGGCGGCGAGGCAGACTGCATGAGAGGCCCCGTTCTGGTGCGCGCGCTTTACAGCGGCATCAGCCGCGGCACGGAAGCCACCGTTTTTCATGGCCTGGTGCCCGACAGCGAGCACGAGCGCATGCGCGGGCCGCACATGGGCGGCGCCTTTCCATTTCCGGTGAAATACGGCTACGCCATGGTGGGCCGGGTGGAGGAGGGGCCGGCACCACTTCTCGGCCGGCCCGTCTTCGTGCTGCACCCGCATCAGGATCTGTTTTCGGTGCCGGCGGAGGCCGTGGTGCCGCTGCCGCCGGATCTGCCGCCGGAACGGGCGGTGCTGGCGGCCAACATGGAAACCGCACTCAACATCGTCTGGGATGCGCTGATCCAGCCGGGGGATCGCGTCGCGGTGTTCGGCGCCGGCGTGGTCGGCGCGCTGACGGCGCGGCTTGCCGCCTCGATCGCCGGCACCGAGGTGCTGCTGATCGACCGCGACCTGGAGCGGGCGAGCCTTGCCGCGGCGCTCGGCCTTGATTTTTCGCTGGCCGACCATGTGGAAGGCGAGTTCGACGTGGTGGTGAATGCCTCCGGCTCCGGGGCGGCGCTGTCGCGGGCGATCGATCTCGCCGGGCCGGAAGCGCGGCTGGTGGAGGCGAGCTGGTATGGCGCGCGCAGCGCAACGCTGCCGCTCGGCGGCGCCTTTCATTCGCGCCGGCTCGCAATCGTCTCCTCGCAGGTCGGCAGCATTCCCGCCCATCGCCGCGCCCGCTGGAGCTTCCGTCGCCGCCTCGACAAGGCCCTGCAGCTGCTGTCCGATCCGCGTCTCGACGCGCTGATTTCCGGCGAAAGCCGCTTTGCTGATCTGGCAGCGGATTACCCCCGTATCGTGGAACAGGCCGCCACGCTCTGCCACCGCATCACCTATCCCTGCGATCGTTAAAGGAAGAAAAGAACGCATGTTTGCTGTCGAAGTCCGTGACCACATCATGATTGCCCACAGCCTGCCGCGGCCCGTCTTCGGCCCGGCGCAGGGCATGCATGGGGCAACCTTCGTGGTGGATGCCGCCTTCTTCACCCGCGAGCTGGACGAGGACGGGCTCGCCGTCGACATCGGCCTTGCGACGCAGGTTCTCTCCTCCGTGCTGAAGCCGCTCAACTACCAGAACCTCGACGAGCTTGCGGTATTCAAGGGGAAGATCACCACCACGGAGGTGCTGGCAAAGCACATTTTCGACCAACTGAGGCAGGCCGTGTCGGAGGGAAGCCTCGGGCCGGGCAGCGGCCGCATCTGCCGCCTGCGCGTGCTGCTTAACGAAAGCCATGCGGCGCGGGGCTGGTATGAGGCCGATCTGTGAGGACGCCGCTTACCTTCGCCTTTCCTGGCCGCCTCGATCTCAACACCGGCGGCTATGCCTATGACCGCCAGCTGATCGTCGGCCTGTCGGCGCTCGGCTGGGCGGTGGAGCCGCTCTCGCTCGGCGAAGGCTTTCCTGCGCCCGATGCCGAGCAACTGCGTGGCGCCGAAGAGCGCCTGTCCGCCCTGCCGGACGGGCGGCTGGTGGTGATCGACGGGCTGGCCTATGGCGTACTGCCGGATTGGGCCGCACGCGAGGCGGGGCGGCTTGCGATCCTTGCCCTCGTCCACCATCCGCTGGCGCTGGAAACCGGGCTTTCCGGGGACGCGCAGGCCACGCTTCGCGCCTCGGAAATCCGCGCGCTCTCGCTTGCCCGCCATGTCATCGTCACCTCGCCGATGACGGCGCGCGAACTTGTCGCAAACTACGACGTGCCGGACGACAGGATCACCGTTGCCCTGCCGGGAACCGAACCCGGTCCACTGGCGCCGGGCGGAAACGAGCCGCCGCACATCGTCTCGGTCGGCACGCTGACCCGCCGCAAGGGCCACGACACGCTGCTGCAGGCGCTTTCCCGGATCACCGATCTCGACTGGCGCGCCTCGATTGCCGGCAGCCGCGACCTCGATCCGCAAACGGCGCAGGCACTTTACGCCCTGTGCAACGAACTCGGCCTCTCCGGCCGCGTCACCTTTCTCGGCGACCGGCCGGATGCGCGCGCGCTGATGGCGACCGGCGATCTCTTTGCACTTGCCAGCCGCTATGAAGGCTATGGCATGGTGTTTGCCGAGGCGCTGTCGCAGGGGCTGCCGGTGGTCGCCTGCCATGCGGGCGCTGTGCCGGAGGTGGTGCCGCAGGGGGCAGGGCTGCTCGTTGCCCCGGATGATCCGACAGCCTTTGCCGCGGCCCTTCGCCGGCTTCTCTCTTCGCCGCAGGAGCGCCGCAAATTTGCCGAGGCTGCGCGCGTCGCGGGCTTAAATTTGCCTGCCTGGCAGGATACCGCCGCAATCGTGTCCCGTCTCCTCACCGGCCTTGCGGCCGGCATTCCGAAAGGCATTTCATGAGCGGCTTCGACGCCAAATGGCTGACCCTGCGCGAACCGGCCGATCAGGCGGCGCGCAGCCCGGTTCTTCTGGACAAGGCAATCGCTTTCCTCTCCGCGCGGGCGGCTGCCGAAGGGCCGGTGACGCTGCTCGATATCGGCTGCGGCACGGGGTCCACCTATCGCAGCCTCAACCGGCATCTGCCGGCGCAAAGCCGCTGGCGGCTGCTCGATCACGATCCGGCGCTGCTTGCCGAGGCCGAGCGCCGGCTGGCCGGCGGGAACGTCGAATTCCTCGCCCGCGACCTCAATGGCGTGGAAAGCCTGCCGGATGAGGGCGTGTCGATGGTCACGGCGTCGGCCTTCTTCGACCTTGCTTCGGCGGCCTTCGTGGATCGCTTCGTGGCGCGGCTGGCGGAGCGGCGCATCGGGCTTTATGCGGTGCTGAATTACGACGGCAAGGTCAGCTGGGCGCGGCCGCACCCGCTCGATTCCCGCCTGCTCGGCGATTTCAACCGCCACCAGTTGAGCGACAAGGGGCTTGGCCCGGCCTTGGGTCCGGAAGCGGTGCCGCATCTCTCCGCCGCACTGCTGGCGAATGGCTACCGGGTGGAAACCGCGCAGACGCCGTGGCGGATCGGCGCGGCCGAGGCCGACCTGCACATCGCCTTCCTGCGCGGCATGGTCGATCCGGTGCTGGAGGTGGGGACGCTGCCGGCCGAGGTGATCGGCGAATGGATGGCCTTCCGCCTAGCCTATGTCCGGGGCGAGCGCGGCGGGTGCGAGGTGGGGCATCTCGACCTTCTGGCCCTGCCGCCGGGCTGAACCGGCGGCAAGGCCCGCCGCCACCGGGGCTTTCAGTGCGCAGTCGAACAGGATGTCGCTGCCGAGGTTGAACACCTTGGCGGCCGGGCGCTGCGCTTCGGCAAGCGCCTCGATCGGCGGCAGCGAAATGCCCGTCGGGCCGGAGCCGATGATCAGCGGGGCGATTGCCACATGCAGGCGGTCGACCAGGCCCTGATCGATGAAGCGGGACAGCGTGCGCGCGCCGCCTTCCACCAGGATGCGGGAGAGCCCGCATTCCGCAAGGGCATCGAGAATGGCCTGCGGACAGAGGCCGGAGGAGCCGAGCGGCAGGCGGATCACTTCGGCACCGCGCACCCTTGTCCTGGCCTCGCGCGACTGGATGAGGATCACCGGCGCGCCGCAATCATGGAACAGGCCTTCCTCGCCGGTCAGCTCGCCATGGCAATCGATCACCACCCGCACCGGATCGGGTCCCTTCACCTCGCGCACCGAAAGACGCGGATTGTCGGCCTTCACCGTGCCGATGCCGACGATGACGGCATCGACCAGCGCCCGGCAGCGATGCAGATGGGCAAGCCCGTCGGGACCGGAAATATCGCGCGCATCGCCGGCCGGCGTCGCCACGCGGCCATCCAGCGACTGGCCGACCTGGCCCAGCACGAAGGGACCTTCGGCAGCGGCAATCGGGCCGTAGAGTTCCAGCGCCGGGTTGGCGGCCTTCGGTGCCGGCGATCGCGCGCGCATGGCAAGCAGGCTCGCCCAGATCGTCTCGGTCATCTTGATGGTGCGCATGATGGCGTCTTTCCGGTCGTCCTGTTGCAGTCTGGGATCGTGCGCGTTGCCGCCTTCGCCTCACAGGATGCGAAACAGCGTGGCATCGCGGCGGATGAGGTGATGATAGAACACGCCCGCGAGATGTAACGCGAAAGTCGCAAGCAGGATCCATGCGCTCCAGGCGTGGATGGCGGAAAAGATCGGCGCGATCTCGGGCGCCTTGCCGATCGGGCTCCAGACGGGCAGGAGGCCGAACCAGGACAGCGGAAAACCGTGGGCATTGGTGGCCAGGAAACCGCTGACCGGCATCACCACCAGAAGCAGGTAGAGCAGGCCATGCACGGCGCGCGCGGCAACACCTTCCAGCCCCGGCGCCGCCTTCGGTACGGCAGGCGCCGTCAGCCGCGCGCCGATGCGCAGCAGCATCAGCCACAGCACCAGAAAGCCCAGGCTTTCATGCAGCAGGTAGAAATCGAGCTTCACCTCGTCGCGGGTGAAGCGGATGAGATAGCCGAGCGGCCAGACGCCGAGCACCAGCATGGCCACCAGCCAGTGCAGGGCGCGCAGACGGGCCGGGTAGCGGGTTTCCTCCCGGAATTGATGCATGTTCCTCTCCCTCTTGGCGGGGGAGTGTACGCCATCCCGGCCGGTCTGGATCGGCCAATGCGGCGAAGGGCCGATCAACTCCTCGCGAAGAGCCTCACGGCTTTCTCGCCCGGCTGGCCTTGCGATCCTCCGCGATGGCGCGGAAGAAGGACCAGGAGGAGACGAAATAGCGGCGTGCCAGCCGCCGGGGCTCGCAGATCACCCGCCACAGGAACTCGATGCCGGCGCGGCGGAGGAAGAGCGGCGCGCGCTGCTTGGTGCCGGCATAGAATTCAAGCGCCGCCCCCAGCGCCATGCCGTAGCAATCCGGCAATTGGCGGGCGTGCTCGTGCAGCCAGATCTCCGATTTCGGCGCGCCGAGCCCGAGGATCAGATGCGTGGTCTGCTGGCGGCGTGCGGCGGCGATCAGCCAGTGGCTGAACCGCCTGTCCTCCTCGAAATCGGGCGGTGCGGTCATGACGATGTGATCGGTGAAGCCGAGATTCTGCAGACGCTGGTAGAGCCGCCGGCTGGTTTCCTCCTGCGGCGAGACGAGCAGCAGGCGATGCGTGCCGGGCACGAGGTTTTCGATAAGCCGCGGAAAAAGGTCCGAACCCGTCACCTTGCCGGGCAGGGCAAGGCCGCGCAGCCGCGCATAGAGAAAGACCGGCGTACCGTCGACCACCGCCTTCCAGGCAAAGCGATAGGCCTCGCGAAAGCGCGCATTCTGGCGCAGGTTGACGATGTGATCGACATTGGCCGTGACGAGCAGCCGCAGACCGGTGCCGCGCGGAACCGCCTGGTCGCGAAGGCGGTCGACAAGCGCTTCCATATCGAGCCTGCTGAAGTGGATGCCGAACAGCGTCGCGCCCGCTTCCTTCTCACAGCGGGTGGACTCCGGCAGGGCGCTTGGCAAACGCTTGATGGTCGGCATGTTCGTTCCTCCTTGCCCCGGCGGCGTGGCAGCGGGCCTGATAGCCCAGGCCGAACAGGGCCACGCACAGGGAAAACCAGACCGGGCCGGACCGCGTCAGGAAGACGCTTTCCAGACCCGCGAGGAAAATCGAATATAACCATACCCTTAAGAACAGGCGTGCCAGAGCGTTAAAATTGTTCCTTTCCTGCGCTTTGGCGATGTGGCGCAACGGAAGATGAAGAACCCAGACCAGCATCAGCGCGAGACCCGGCAGGCCGGCATTGATGGCGGCATCGAGATAGGCATTGTGCGCATCCACCGCCTTCACCGCCCAGGTGGCGATGGACAGCGTGCTGTTCTCCAGCGCCGGTGTCTGCCAGAAACCGTCGAAGCCATAGCCGGTGATCGGACGCTGCGCGATGGCGTCCAGTCCCAGCAGCCAGATGTCGGCGCGTGCCGTATAGGTGGCATCGATGCCGAGCGACTGCACGAAATCGCGAATCGGCCGGATCGCCACCACGCCGACGGTGAGAAGATTGAGGAGCGCCACGCCGCCGAAGACGATCGGCAGGCGGGTGCGGGGAAAGCGTTCCACCAGGGTGGAGAGCACGAGCATGGCCGGCAGCATGGCCATTGAGGTCTTGGCGCCGGTGTGCAGCAGGAAGACGACGGCGGCAAGAGCGATGCCATAGCCGATGCGCTTCGACCAGGCGCTGGCGAGATAAAGCCCGACGAAGGTGATCAGCACCATTGCCACGCCCGCCTCGTTCTTCTGCATGTAGAGCCCGCGCCAGTGGCCGGCATGCTGCGGCTCGAGGAAATCGGTGGCCTGGTGGATGGCGCGGGTTGGGAAGGCGAAAACGCCGAGATAGCAGAGCCCGAGGACCAGCATCACGCCTGCGCCCGCAAGCCGGGCAAACTGCCGCTCATCACGCGGCAGCATCAGGAAGATGCTGGCGCTGACGGTAACGGTCATTGCAATCATGATGCGCTTCAGCGCGCTTGCCATGTCCGGCGAGACGGCGGCGGAAAAGACGAACCAGCCGAAGAGAAGGCAGAGGAAGGCACACGGCCGCACCACCATGGCGCGGATCTGCGGCCGCAGCGCATGGGCGATCAGGACCAGGAACAGGATTGCCGCCAGCATCTGCGACCAGCCGGCGGGTTTGACGAGAACCGGATCGATGCGGAGATCGGGAAAGGGGGTCAGCGTGATCCAGTAGAACAGGCCGACAAGGGCAAACAGCAGTTTCGCACCACCATTTGAATCCGCCTCGGCTCTGTCCGGCAGCGGCGGAAGGGATGTCGGCACGGCGAACGGCTCCGGTGGGGCAAGGGCAAGATGGGCGGTGGCGGAACCCGGCTCCGCCTCGGCCCACCCGCCCGGCAGGCTCCGTCGCGATCAGTGAAACAGCTTATGGTTTAAAAAGTGCAAAGGCCTTCCGTCGGCACCTTGCAACTCTGGGCCGGTGGCACTGTCACGATGCCATCTGCGTGCGCAGGCGCGGCGCAACCCAGTCCAGAAAGCAGCGCACCTTGGCCGGCAGCGGATCGGCCGGCCCATGCACAACATTGACCGGCAGCGGCTCCAGCGCGAATTGCGGCAACAGTTCCGTGAGAGCGCCAGAACCCAGATATTCGGCGACCTGATAGGACAGCACGCGGATAATGCCGATGCCCGCCAGACCAGCCTGAATGGCAGCCTCTGTCGTATTGACCGAAAGCTTGGGGCGTGGCTCGACGGCAAAGGCTGCACCATCCCGCCGATAGCGCCATTCGGGCGCCGTCGCAAATCCCTGAAAACTGATGCCGTCGTGACGGGCGAGGTCGTCTGGCTTGCGCGGTACACCATGGCGGGCGAGATAGTCGGGGCTTGCGCAGAGGACGCGGCGCACCGCCCCCACCCGCGTCGCGACAAGCGCGCTGTCGGTCAGGTGTCCGATCCGCACGGCAACGTCGATATGCTCATCCGCGAGGCTGAGCTGACGGTCGACGAGGTTGAGACGAAGGCTGATGTCCGGCTGTTCCTTGAGGAATTCCGGCAGGATGGGCATGAGAAAGCGCTCGCCGAACACAATCGGGGCGGTCACGTGCAGGCCGCCACGCAGCGCGCCGTAATCGCCGCTCGCCTGTCGTTCGGCTGCGTCCAGCTCGTCCAGGATACGACGCGATGCGATGACGAAGGCGCGCCCTTCTTCCGTGAGGGTCAGGCCCCGGCGCGTGCGCAGCACCAGCCGCGCGCCGAGATGTTTTTCGAGGTCGGAGACCTTGCGGCTGACCGTGGCGAGCGGCGCATTCAGCCGCCGCGCTCCGGCTGAGAGACTGCCGGCATCAACCACTGCCAGCAGCACGGACATCGCGTCAAACCGGTCCATGTCATCCTTCCAGAAAACGGGAATAAACTTCCCGAATGAGTATCATATCCTGCCGGTTGTGGATGTCATACGCTTTCTTCCTTAAAGGGGCGCAGCCCTGCTCCCCGCCTCGGATGATCAGGAGGAATACGTCATGCCTCAGCTTTCCCGCCGCGCCTTTGCAACAGCGCTTCCGCTCGGCCTTCTCGGCGGCAGCCTTTTGGGGGGACTAACGGCAGAACCGGTCTCTGCCCTTGCCGCGACGCAGGCGGCCGCAAGTACGCCTGTCGGCGTGACGCCGCTCGCGCAGATTTGCATCGGCCGTTTCACGGTAACAGCCCTGACCGACGGCTATGCCGACATGCCTTATGATTATTTTCCGGGGCGCAGCCCGGCAGACGTGGAGAAGGCGGCCGTTGCGCAGTCTACCGCCCGCCAGAGCGGCGTGCGGTTTCTCTTCAATCAGTATCTGGTCGAGGACGGTGAACACCGCATCCTCATCGATGCCGGCGCGGCCGGCTCCATCGGCCAGACAGGCCGATTACCCAAGGCGCTGGCGACGCTCGGCCTGACGCCGGACCATATCGATGCGATCATCGTGACGCACATGCACCAGGACCACATGGGCGGGCTGGTTCTGGGCGGAAAGAACAATTATCCCAGGGCCGAACTCTACATCGATCGTCGCGATGTCAGCCACTGGACCGATCCCGCCAAGCGCAGCGGCGCACCGGATTATCTGCAGACCAGTTTCAGGATGGCCGAGGAGATTGTCCGGCTCTATCCGAGGCTGCAGGCAATCGACGGGGAGCGCGAGATCGTGCGTGGCGTGTCGATCGTCGATCTCACCGGCCATACACCCGGCCATATCGGCGTGCGGATCGAAGATGGCGGCAAGAGCCTGATCATGGTCTCGGACATGGTCTTTCCGGTGGTGCATCCGGCCGCGACCGATGTGTTTTTCCTGTTCGAGCAGGATCGGGCTGCTGCGAAAGCCATGCGCGATCGCTTCTTTCCGCGTGCGGCGTCGGAGGGCGCGCTCATCGCTGCCACGCACATGCCTTTCCCCGGGCTCGGTCGTATCGTCGCCGAACGTGGCGGGATGCGCTGGGACGTGGCAGACTGGGCCCTGCAGGATTGAGAGCCGCGCGACGGGCTGAAGGATAGAATGTGCCGGGCTGCGGCTCGGCTTGCCAATGACGGACCGGCCCCGCATCGACAACCGATGATGCGGGTCTGCCGGTGCAGGGAGATCGGACATGCCCTATCATTTCCTCGAGGTCGCCGTGACGCCAAGTGTCCGTGCCGCTCAGGCGGATATGGGGGTGGAGGAAATATGGATGGGCGCGCACGACCGCCCCTCCGACAGCTTCACGGAGGCCGAGATCGCCTTCATCGCCGCGCGTGACAGCTTCTACATGGCGTCAGTCTCCGAAACGGGCTGGCCATATGTTCAGCATCGCGGCGGAAAGCCCGGCTTCCTCAAGATCGTCGATCCCCAGACGCTGGCGTTCGCGGACTATCGCGGCAATCGGCAGTATATCAGCGCCGGTAATTTCGCGGCCAACGACCGGACCTGCCTGTTCCTGATGGATTATGTGCGACGGGCGAGGCTGAAGATCTATGCGCATGTGGAGCGACTGACGCTCGACGCCGACCCGCACCTCGCGGATATGGTTTCGGACGCGACCTACAGGGGAAGGGCGGAACGGATCATCAGGCTTCGGCTGGAGGCGTTCGACTGGAACTGCCCGCAGCACATCACCCCGCGGTATACCGAGCAGCAGGTCGAACAGGCCGTGGCTCCGCTTCGCGAGCGCTTGCAAAGGCTTGAAGCCGAGAATACGGGCCTGCGCCGGCGGCTGGATAGGCGTGAATCTTCCGACGGAGGCGCCTGATGCCGCCTGCCGGCGCTGGTGCGGGGCAGAACCCTGCAAGACCGGCCCGAAGGCACTCCGCCTACCTTATCCCGTGTGCGGCGCGCGCGGTGCGGCAGGCATGGTCGCCGGGCAGGCAGTCGCGGCAGACCTCGGGGCGCACGGCATAGACCTGGCAGGCGGTATGTTCGCCGACCTTGCCGGCAAGGGCCGAGCAGCGATTGTCCTCGCAGTGCATGCCGCGCTCGTCGGCGGCGACGAATTGCGGCGGGATCAGCGCCAGCGCCTCATCGGTTTCGAGCGTGAAGCGCGGCCATTCGGCGGAATAGGAACAGCAGGCGCCGCAGGTCTGGCAGTTCCAGTCCGGCCGGGGTTCTGCCGCGTCGTCCGCTTCGCCGGTCGCCGTGGGCTCGGTCCATTCGGGGGCCCGATCGGGGGCCCAGTCGGCGGTCCAGTGGGTGGCCATGTGGGCGGCCCAGTGGTCGGGCAGCCGGGTGGCCAGATGGGCGGCGAGACGGGTGGAGGCAGGGGGCAGCGCGTCGGCGGCCCCGGCATCCGGACAGGCATCGGCGGGAGACGGCGTTTCCCGCTCTGTCGCCGCGGTCGTCCGGCTCATTTATGCTTCAGAAGCCACATCTTGCCGGCCATGGTGATGCCGTGCGGGCGGCCGGCCTCGGAGGCTTCCCCTTCGAGTTCGCGGATCAGCCCGGCATCGCGCAGCAGGGTGACGATCGCCGTGGTGGTGAACTTCACCTTGATCGGCCGTTCCTTGAAACGGTCGGTGCGGGCATAGGTCACGGTCGCATCGCGATGCGTCCAGCGATTGCCTTCCTGCGGATGGAGGTCGCCATCCTTGGCGAGCTTCAGCCCCCGCAGTTGCGTCGGGGTCAGCTCGATATCGGGAATGACGGTGGGCACATGGGTGTTCATGGTCTTGAGGTTCCTGTTGGTGCGTATGTTACAGGGTTTTGCAGCCTTGCGCACCCCTGACCGAGCCTTCGCCTTCGGCGCGCGCGGTTTCCAGCGCTTCCCTGGCCAGACGGGCGGCCCTGAGGCGCGACGTCTTCACCTGGCGGGCGAGATCGATGGTATCGACCTCCTGGAAGGCACGCTCGCGGCTGGCGGTCTCGACGCGGGTCCTGCTGAATGCCTTCTCCGCGGTCTGCCGCGCCTTGCTGTGCTTTTCGTTCATGGTGACTTTCCGGTTTGCTGCAACATGCAGAAAGAAAAAAGGCCAGGCGCGTAGGCCTGACCTCATGGTGCCGAGCCGATCCCGACCCGACGCATCCGTCGGGCCGGACCATGCTCTCTGCTTTCGGCAGTGCCAGTTCATCCGTGGTCAAAGGAAAGCAGAGGCCGATCTCAGGCAGCCTGCAGGTTGCAGGCCGACATCTTGCCGGACTTCCTGTCCTGCTCGAGGTCGTAGGAGAGCTTCTGGCCTTCGACGATCTCGCGCATGCCGGCGCGTTCGACGGCCGAAATGTGAACGAAGGCGTCTGCGCCGCCATTGTCAGGCTGGATGAAGCCGAAGCCCTTGGTGGAATTGAACCATTTTACGGTGCCAGTGGTCATGATAAACCCTTTCATAGCAATAGTGGGGACCGCAACGCGAAAGCGCGCCGCGGATGGTGATAACGATGCTTTAAAGAGAGGGTCGATCAACACGCGGTGCCAATCGCGCAGCAAACAAATCTCGGCAAGAAAATATCGATAGCTCTCAGATAGGCCGGCCGGGCCGGAAAGTCAAACTTTAGTTTTCGCTGAAGGCGCCGGGCGGCGTCACCCCCCTTGCCTTGCGCCGATCCGCGCCAGCGTCTCGGCGACGGTTTCCACCCGCATGCCGCGTCCTGCGACCTCCTCCACGGCCGCGCGGAAGAGGGCGGGCGAGCAGCCGATGGCGGTCGGGTTTTCGCGCACGTCATGGGTGTAGAAGATCAGCCAGCCGCGGCGGGCTCTTGCCTCGTCCAGCAGGGCGCCGAGCGAACGGCGGTCCTGCGCGGTGTCGTAAAGCTCCTGCGCCTTGAGGTGCGCAAGGTCGACCAGGCCGTGATTGATGCCGATGCCGATGCCGCGCAGACCCGGATAGCGGCCCATCAGCGCAAGCTTCGAGCGCGTCGAGACCATGCCGAACGGATAGGCGAAGGAGAAGGGGCGCCCGGGCGCGGCAAGAGGGCCGGCGAGGGCGGGGGCGACAGGGGGCGCGAAGGGTTGGGCAGCGGTGCGGGTGATGCGGCGGATCTCCCGCTCGTTTTCGGCCACATCGGCAAGAAGGGCGGCGCGCGGCGTGCGCTGCACGTTGATGTGGCCATGGGTGTGCCCGCCGATCTCGTGGCCGCGCGCGGCAAGATCGGCAGCCATGGCCGCGGTTGCGATCGGCTGGCCGTTTTCGGTGCGGCCCATCAGGCCGGTTGCCAGATAGAAGGTGCCGCGCATGCCGGCCGCTTCCAGCACGGGGGCCGCGGTCTCATAGGCGGAGACGGGAAAATCGTCGAAGGTGAAGGCAATGGTGGCTTCCGGCAGGTTCAGCCAGTGCGGGCGGAAGGGAATGTGCCGGCCGATCTTGCGGGAAACCCCATGCAGGATTTCCTTCAGGGATGCATCGCGCATGCCGCGCCCGGTCTCGTCCTTCATCATTCTCATGCTTCCATCCTCGATCTGCAGGCGGCCGTCAGCTCCGGCGCGTGTCTGCCTCGCTCTCCATGGCTGTTGCGGGGTTGGTGTCGAGCGCAAGGCCCGCGGCTTCCAGCACGGTGCGGAAGCGAAGGGCGGCGGCCTCGACGGCAAAGTCGCCGGCGCGGTGCATCAGAAGGGCGCTGTCCGGCGGGTTTTCGAGCGTGGCGGCCATGGCCGCGGAAAGTGCGGCGGCATCGCCCACCGGCACCAGAGCGCCGAAGCGGCCGCCGGCCAGGATGTCGCGCGGGCCATAGGGCGCATCGGTTGCCACCACCGGCACGCCGCAGGCCAGCGCCTCGACGATGGCATTGCCGAGGCCTTCATGCGTGGAGGCGCAGACGAAGAGTGCCGCTTCGCGCAGCCGCGCCACCGGGTTCGGATCATGACCGGCGAGCCGGGCGCGATCGCCGATGCCGAGCCTTGCGATCTCGGCCTCCAGCGCCAGCCGCTCCGTCCCCTCGCCGAGAATGGTCAGCGTCGCCTCCGGGTGGAGGGGGGCGAGCCGCGCAAAGGCGGCAAGCAGCGTGGAAAAGCCCTTTTCCGGCGAAAGCCGTCCCACGGAAACGATGGCGCCCGGCCGCACCCGGCGCGGGATCGCCGCGATCTGCCGGCGCATGTCGGCCGTCACCACGGTATTGGTGCCGAGATTGACGATACGGGAGGCCGGCACGTGGAAGCGGGTGATCAGATCCCCCCTGGCGCCCTCGGTGAAGGTGGTCACCAGATCGGCGCGCGGATAGGTGAAGGGGGCCAGGCGATAACCCAGCCGGTTCTGCCAGTAGGGATCGTTCGTCAGTGCGGCAGAGGGTGTCGCCACCTCGCGCAGCAGGATGAAGGGGCGCCGCCGGCGCGGGATGGTGGAGGCAACCAGCGAGACCAGCGCATTGGCGCCTGCCTCGGAAGCGATCAGCGCCCGCGGCGGGCTCTCGCGCATCAGGCGGCGCAGCGCCGGGCCCGCCAGCGCCAGCCGCAGCTTGCGGCCGGCGCCGAGATCGATCAGCGCAACCGCATCGGCAATCAGCGCGCGCAGCGGCCCGCTTGCCTGAAGCGTCACGATGGCGGTGGCGATGCCGAGGGCGGACAGCGCATTGGCCATCAGGATCGCATCCTTCTGCGCCCCTCCGCCATCGAGCCCCCGCACCAGGAAGGCAAGGCGGCCGCGCGCCGCGTTAGCCATGCCGGACAAATTCGGTATCCTTCCTCCGCGACAGGATGTTAAGCGCTTCCTGATAGATGAGGGCGCACGACCGGAAGCGGACGGGTGGCCCGGACGCAAGAGCTAGACGGAAAACACTAATTTTAGGCGAATGGCGGACACGGTAAACAGCGCGCAATCCGGCGAACGCGACGTCTCGATCTACCTGGCGTGCCGGGCGGTCGCGGCCATCGTCAATGTCTTGTCGGTGGCACTGTTCACGCGGCTGTCCAGCCCGGATCTCTACGGCCAGTATCTGATCGGCTTTTCCATCTGCTTCATCGTCTACAGCCTCACGGTGCAATGGGCGGTCTATGCCCATTTCGGCACCTTCCGGCAGGAGGCGGCGGATCGTTTCGCGCTGTCGCTTGTCGTCATTTCCGCACTCGCGCTCGCGCCGGCGCTGCTTTCCATCGGGGCGCTGGCGGGGCTTGGCATTCTCGAAGGCCACATCGCCTGGGGCAGCGCCGTGCTTGCCCTCTGCCTCGCGCTGCATTTTGCCGGAACCGAGGTCAGCCGCTCGCATCTGAAGCCGGGGCTGGTGGCGATCGCAACAATTTCGCGCAGCGTGCTGTCGCTGCTGCTCGGCAGTGCGAGCCTCATCCTGTTCCACGAACCGGCCGCCCTGCTGGTGGCGGTCGGGCTGGGCTATGCGCTGGGCGCGGTGCCGGTCTATGTGCATTTTGCCCGCTCGCTGCGGCAGGGGGGACTGCGCCAGCCGCTCGGCGCCGAAATCGCCGCCATGCTGCGCTATGGCTGGCCCCTGGCGATTGCCTTCGGCGCCTCGGCCGCGGCCATGAACATCGACCGCATCCTGCTCGAGCACCATACGGATGCGGCAACGGTTGCCCCCTATGGCGCGGTGATGGACCTGATGAAGCAGACCTTCCTCGTGCTGGCGGAAGCCATCAGCGCCGGCTATGTCGCCCATGCCCGCATCCACATGATGCGCGGCGAGACGCAGGCGGCGCGCGCCGTGCTGAAGCGCGATTTCGTCTCGCAGGCCTTCGTCGTCGTCTTCGGCACGGTGGCCTTCATCCTGCTCGGAAGGCTGGTGTTCAGCGTCGTCTTGGCGCCGGCCTATCTCGACATGGCGCTCGACGTGCTGCCGGCGCTTCTCGTCGGCAATGCGCTTCTGGTGCTGCGCGCCCATTATTTCGGGCAGGTGATCTATCTCGGTGCCTCCTCGCTGATCGAACTCGTCGCCTCCCTGGTGATGATCGCCGCCGCGGCCGGAGCCGCCCTGCTGCTGATCGATGCCATGGGGGCGCATGGCGCCGCGCTCGCCTTCGCCATCGGCCAGGCAGCCGCACTCCTCGTCTATGTCGTCGGCGCGCCGAAGGCGCTGCGCATGCCGGTGGACTGGCTGCGCGGCGGGCTTCTGCTCGGCGTCGGCGGGGCGATCCTTGCCGGGGGGCTGGAGGCGCAGGCGCTGTTCGGCCCGGCCGTGGGCACGGTTTTCTGCGTGTTCGCCATCGGCGTGGCGAGCCTTGTTCTTGCGATGCGCTGGAACATCTTCAACCTCAGCGCCATGGCGCAGAAGCTCGCCTCACCGCTGCTTGGCCTTCTGCCGAAGCGCGGCCTCTAGGAAATCGGCATAGAGCGCCAGCATGCGTTGCCGGCTGTGGTGGCGACGGTGATCGGCCGCGAAGCGGTGGCGCATCTCGGCCGAAGGGCGGTGGCGCAGCAGGTCCAGCACCGCCGAGGCCAGCCCCGCATCGTCGCCGACGGCGTGGAAACGGGTCATGGCGGCATTCGTCGCCACCTCGCTCTTTGAAAGCACCTCGCGCAGCACCGGCAGATCCGCGGCCACCACCGGCAGGCCGGCCATGGCCGCCTCCACGCCCGCCAGCCCGAAGGTTTCCCAGCGCGAGGGGAACAGATAGAGCGTGGCCGCCTCGAACAGATCGCCGAGGTCGGCGCGCTTCAGCGGCCCGGCCAGATGCAGGCGGTGCTGCACGCCAAGCGAGACGGCAAGCGTTTTCAGTGCCTTGTCCTGCGGCCCGTCGCCGGCAATGGCCAGATGCACCTCGGGCAGCTGCGTCAGCGCCCTCACGGCCGTTGCATGATCCTTCTGGTCCACCAGCCGGCCGGTCGCCACCAGCAGCGGCTGGCCGGCGGGAATGGCAAGGCGCCTGCGCCAGTCGATGCGATGTGCCGCCGGCGGCAGCGGATCGACGCCATGCGGAATGTCGACGAAGCGGGCACGGTAGCGCTCCGGCCATGCGGCAAAGGCGGCGCGGGTGGCCTGCGAGTTGATGATCAGGTGCGTGTAGAGGCCGAGCGTGCCGAAGGCGCGGTCGAGAAGGCGCCAGTGCGGCCGAATGCCTTCCGGCGATGCGGTGTGATGTGCAGCCCGGACCGGCACCTTGCGCAGGAAACCGAAGCCATTGCCGAAGATCGAGGCCGCCGCCTGATAGGTGAAGATGACGTGATAGCGGCCGGCAAGGATATCGCGGGCAAGGGCGGCCATGTTGGCCAGCGTCGCAAGTCGCCCCGGCACCTGCAGGGCGCGCTCTTCCACCAGATAGCCGTGCTCGCCAAGCCCCTCGCTGACCATTGCGACCAGCACGCGCACGCCGCCGAGCTTGTCATGCGTGACAAGCTGCAGCACCCGCGCCGGCGTGGCCGGCAAGGGCGCTTCCGGGGAGACCTGAGGGGAGGCCCTGGAGGGGATCTGAGGGGGCGCCGGAAATGGCTCTGTCATGAAGGCTCGATCGCAAACGGCGTGACGCTATCGCCAGCCGGGACCGGAAACGCCGGCGGCCCTGCTGCGGTTCCCCCTGTTCTACGCCCGGCTTTGCCAAGAAAGCGTTGAAGCCTCAGCTGGAAACGCCATCCGGCTTCGAGGATTTCAGCATGCCGCGATAGATGCCGGGCTCGGAGCCTTCGATCGGGGTGGCGCCGACGCTGCGCTTGTAGAAGCTCTGCGGTCCGGCTCCGCCGATCACCGCATAGGCATAGCCGGCCTCGGCCATGCACAGCAGCGTCTTCAGCAGCAGCGCCTGGCCGATGCCCTTGCCGCGTGCGGCCTCGTCCACGCCGGTCGGGCCGAAGAAGCCGCGCATGGTGGCGTCGTAGCAGGCAAAGCCCATCAGCCGGCCCTGCTGCGAGGCGATCAGGCAGGAGACGGGGCTGCGCGTCAGCGCCACCGTCATCTCGCTGACCCAGCCCTTGCCGAAGCGCGGCGCGATCCATTCTCCGATGGCCGAAAGTTCCGGCGGCAGCGCCCGGCGGATCGTCACCCCCTGTTCGGCCATGCGCCGGTCGATCTGCGGATCGGGCTTCAGGTCGTAAAGCTTGACGAGCATGTCCATGCGCTGCTGCCTTCCTCATCGGTGGTCCGGCGCGCCTGGCGCGCCTTCGCCTGCGGTCTCTCTGTCCGGCAAGGGGTATACCGCGGCGGCCGATTTGACCATGGCCTCGATATCCTCCAGCAGCTGATGGCCGGCAAACTGCAGGATGTCCAGCTTCTGCGCCTCGCTGCGGGAGCGGCTGATATGCAGCTCCATCCAGTCGAGGTCGTCGTGGCGCGGCAGGTCGAGGCGCCGCGGAGCCGGGCGGTTTGCCCGCTCGACGCTGCCGGCCAGCTGGCGCATCAGCCGCCCGCAATCCTGCGCCAGCCGCGCGATCGGCCGCGCCGCCTCGCGCGGCAGCGGTGCCGGGGCAAAGGCCTGCTGCAGCCGGTCGAGGATGGAAAGCGTGTACCACAGCCGTTCGATGCAGCCGACCAGCCTGTCGCGCGCGCGCCGGGTGCGGCCGCCGGGCAGGAAATGCGGGCCGGCGGATGCGGTGTCGCGAGCCGCCTGCAGGGCCTCGCCGATCGCCTTGTGGCGCGGCGATGCGTCGTGGCGCCTGCCGCGCGCCATGTCGAGCAGCGCCCTTTCCATCAGCGCGCCCAGCTGGCGCAGCGCCACCGCCAGATGCCGGTCCTCCGCATGGCGGGCGCTGCGCGGCAGGAGAAGAGTGGCGGCAACGGCCCCGCACAGCGCCCCGAGCCCGATCTCGGTGGCCTTCAGCAGCGCGTTTGCCAGCACTTCAAGCCCCGGCGCGAGGATCAGCATGGTCACCGTCACCAGCCCGTAGCTGAGGTTCGGCCTCAGGCCGGCAAGCAGCGCCATCGGCAGGATGCCGATCACAAGGGTTGCCACCGTCAGCCAGCCGCCGGTGCCGACAAGCCCGATGGCGGCAAGGCCGACGACAAGGCCGAGCGCCCCGCCGGCAATGCGGAAGATCGCGCTGCCGATCGTGCCGTCCAGGCTGGACTGCACGGTAAAGAGGGCGGAGAACACCGCCCAGCTTGGCTGCGGCAGGCCCGAAAGGCTGGCGGCGAGATAGGCAAGAACGGCGGCGGCTGCCGCCTGCAGTGCAACGCGCAGCGCCACCGTGTCGACCGTCCGCAGCAGCCTTGCCAGCCGATGGCCGGCAGCAGGGATCCGGGACCGTCGGCTAAAGGCGGGATGGGCGTCGTGGGCGGTCATGAGGGCCTTCTGGCTGCAAGGGGGCGGTGACAGCCGCCGCTTCCCGGCGGCTCGGGCCGTGGCCTGTTCAACTGGCCACACGGCCTGCGGTTCCCGCACCGCCCGCCCTGATGCCTCCCCGACGGCCCCCGCCAGTCGTCCGCCGCACGCCTTGGTGGCGCCCGGATGGCCTTGCGCCGCTCCATGCGCATGGAACCTGACCGGGTCCGGCACGTTCGACCGGGGACCCACCCGGAGCCCTGCATGTCGCGCACCCGCCTGTCCGTTCTCGTTCTCTGCCTTGTCGCCCTGCTGGCGCTGATCGTTGCGCCGACCGTCGTGTTCCTGGTGTTTGCCGGCCTGCTGTTTGCCATCATGCTGCATGCGGGCGGCGCGCGGATCGGACGGCTGACCCGCCTTGGCGACCGGGTAGGCGTGATGCTGTTCGCGCTGGCGATCACCGTGTCGCTGGTGCTGCTCGGCCTGTGGTTCACGCCCTCGGTCGCCGAGCAGGTGGACCAGCTGTCGCGCGCCATTCCCGATGCCGTCAAGCGGCTGGAGGAATGGCTCGGCGAATATCGCTGGGGCCAGGAGCTGTTGGCGCGGATCTCGCCGGAAACGCTGATGACCGGCAGCTTCCGCTCCACCGCCACCTCGGCGGTTTCCACCACCTTCGGCGGGCTCGGCAATATCGTCATCATCCTGTTCATCGGGCTTTACGGCGCGCTGGAGCCGGCCGTCTACCGCAAGGGCCTGCTGATGCTGCTGCCGCCCGGGCAGCGCGGCCGCGGCGAGGAGGTGATCGACCGCGCCATCTCGCGGCTCGGCCACTGGCTGAGGGCGCAGTTCTTCTCGATGCTGGCGGTCGGCGTGTTGACGGCGCTCGGGCTGTGGCTGATCGACCTGCCGCTGCCGATGCTGCTCGGGCTGATCGCGGCGCTGCTTGCCTTCATTCCCAATCTCGGTCCGATCATTGCCTGTCTGCCGGCGCTGTCGCTGGCATTGACGGACGAGCCGGTGATGCTGGTCTGGGTGGTGGTGGTCTATGTGACGGTGCAGACGGCGGAAAGCTATGTGCTGACCCCGATGATCCAGCGACACGAGACGCATCTGCCGCCGGCGCTGGTGCTGTCGGTGCAGGTGGCGCTCGGCGTGCTGTTCGGCATCCTGGGGCTGGCGCTCGCCACGCCGCTGACGGCGCTTGCCATCGTGCTGGTGCGCGAGCTTTACGTGCGCGACGTGCTGGAGCGCGGCCCGGCAAATGCTAGAGAACGACCCGCTGGACCAGCCGCCTGAGGGTCAGCCCCTGCACGATGATGGTGAAGACCACCACCGTATAGGTGGCGGCCAGGATCATCGACTTGTGCTCGCCTTCGGGAATGGACAGCGCCAGCGCCACCGAGATGCCGCCCTTCAGCCCGCCCCAGGTCAGCGTCGCCAGCGTTCCCCGCACGAAGCCGTACCAGCGCGACAGCAGCGCAAGCGGGGTTGCCACCGACACGAACCGCGCCAGAAGCACCACCGGAATGGCCAGGAAGGGCAGGAAGCCGAGCGAGGGATCGAGCCTCAGCACCAGCACTTCCAGCCCGATCAGCAGAAAGAGCACCGCATTGAGGATTTCGTCTGTCAGCGTCCAGAAGCCGAACAGATAGCGCTGGGTCAGATCGCTCATGGCGCGCTGCGGCCCGCGATTGCCGACGAAGAGGCCGGCCACCACCACGGCGATCGGCCCGCTCATGCCGAGCCGCGAGGCAAGCGCATAGAGCCCGGCCACCAGCGCCAGCGAGATCAGCACCTCCAGCGAATAGTTGTCGATGCTTCGCATGGCGAGAAAGGCGAGATAGCCGCCGGCAAGGCCGATGGCACCGCCGCCGAACGCCTCCAGCGCCAGAAGATGGGCAGCCCCGCTGAAGCCCGCCGCGCCGTGGCCTTCGCCCGTCGCAATGGTCAGCACGATGGTGAAGACCACAACGCCGATGCCGTCGTTGAACAGCGATTCCCCGCTCATGTCCGCCTCCAGCGAGGCCGGCACCTGAACGGATTTCAGCGTGGCAAGCACCGCCACCGGATCGGTCGGGCTGATCAGGGCGCCGAAGACCAGCGCCCAGACGAAGGGAAGCGGCGTGCCGAGCCACTGGCCGAGCAGCCAGAAGCCGGTGCCGACGAGGAGGGTCGAAAGCACCACGCCGATGCTGGCCATGGCGGCCACCACCCAGGCCCGGTCGCGCAGCGCACTGAAATCCACATGCAGCGCACCGGCAAACAGCAGGAAGGCCAGCATGCCGTCCAGCACCGCCTCGCGGAAATCGATCTGCCGCACGATTTGCGCCACGTTCCCGAACAGCGCGACCTGATGAAATACGTATTCGGCCCCGAGCAGCAGAAGCGAGGCGGCAAGCCCCATGACCAGCACGCCGATGGTTTCCGGCAGTTTCAGGAAGCGCTCGTTCAGCCAGCCGAACAGGGCGGTCAGCGCAAGCAGGACGGATATCAGTTCGAGGGGCGAGAGCATGGCATCTCCGGCAGGGGCGGGGGCAGGGGCAAAGGCATGGCGGCGGGCGGGACTTCAGGAACTTTCCGGCCCCGGCCCCGGTTCCATCCGTTCCCGCCAGACGCGCAGACCGACTGGCAATCCGATTGGCAGACCGACTGGCGGGCAGATGGACCGGCGGACAGGCAGGGAGAGCGGCACATGCACTGGGCGGACATGTTTTTTCAGGACTGGCAGGGCATCGTGCGCACGCTGGTGGTCGGCGCGCTGGCCTATGGGGTGCTGGTGCTGTTCCTGCGCATCTCCGGCAAGCGGACGCCCGCCAAGCTGAATGCCTTCGATCTGGTGGTCACGGTGGCGCTCGGCTCGACGCTGTCGGCGGTGCTGCTGCAGGAAAGCATCGCCCTGACCGAGGGGGGCGTGGCGCTGGGCCTGCTGATCGGCCTGCAATATCTCGTGGCCTTCCTGTCGGTGCGCGCCCCGGCCTTTGCCCGGCTGGTGCGCTCCGAACCGAGCCTGGTCGCCCGCGATGGCCGCTTCTGCAGTGGCGCACTGCGGCGGCAGCGGCTGACCGAGGACGAGGTGCTGGGGGCCGTCCGCGCCAATGGCGGACGGCAGATCGAGGATGTCGCGGCGGTGATCCTCGAAAGCGACGGCTCGCTCAGCGTCATCCTGCGGGGATGATGCGCACCGGAACCGATTTCGCCGCCGGCGTCTTCGACTGGATGTCGTGGTGCGACAGCGGGATCAGCCAGTTGAGCTCCGGATAATAGCCGCCGACACAGCCATCCGGCAGGTCGAAGGGCAGCACCTTCAACCCGGTCACGGCCCGCTCGCGCCCATCATCGGCATCGCAGGCGAGCCCCACCACCTCGCCCTCCGCAAGGCCGGCGCGCTGCATCTCGCGCGGATTGATCAGCAGCACGTCCCGCGTGCCCTCGATGCCGCGCAGGCGGTCGCTGTAGCCATAGATCGTGGTGTTGAACTGGTCGTTGCTGCGCAACGTGATCAGCCGGTAGCGTCCCGGCCGGTCCTCGAAGCCGGTGGCCGACAATTGCTTCGGCACGGTGAATTCCGCCTTGCCGCTTTCGGTCTTCCAGATCCGCTCGCGGGCGCTGTTGCCGCGATAGAAGCCGCCCGGCGTGAACATGCGCTTGTTGAAGTCGCGGAAATCCTCCGGATAGGTGGCCTCGATCAGGTCGCGCACCTTGCCGTAATCGCCGACCCATTCGTCCCAGGGCACGCGCGGATTGGCGGCGACGGTTGCCTTGGCGATGCCGGCGACGATGGCGAGTTCGGAAAGCAGGTGTTCGCTGGCGGGCTTTCGCCGGCCGATCGAGCCGTGGATGCAGCTGAACGAATCCTCCATCGTCACGGTCTGCGGACCACTTGCCTGCATGTCCTCTTCCGTGCGGCCGAGGCAGGGCAGGAGATAGGCGACCTCGCCATTGACGAGATGGCTGTGGTTGAGCTTGGTGGCGATCTGCACCGTCAGGCGCATGCGCTGCCAGGCCTCCTCCATGGCGCCGCGCTCCGGAATGGCGCGGATGAAATTGCCGCCGAGGCTGACAAAGCCCTTCACCTCGCCGGACAGGATGGCCTCGCAGGCCTCCACCGTGTTGAGGCCCTTTTCCATCGGCGGCTCGAAGCCGTAGAGGCGGGCGAGCTTTTCCATCGGCACCAGCTTCGGCTTTTCCGAAATGCCGACGGTGCGCTGGCCCTGCACGTTGGAATGGCCGCGCACCGGCGAGATTCCGGTTCCGTCGCGGCCGATATTGCCCTTCATCAGCAAAAGGTTGACCAGCATGGCGATATTCTCGAAGCCGTGCACCTGCTGCGTCAGGCCCATGCCGTAGATGCCGATCACCTTGTCGGCCTCCACATAGACCTGGCCGGCCGCCTGCAGCGCCTCGCGGGTCAGGCCGGAATTCTCCTCGATCTCCTCCCAGGAGGTGTTGCGGACCTTTTCGGAAAAGGCCTCGAAATCATGGGTGTGGCTATTGATGAAATCATGGTCGAGAACGCTGTCGCCGCGCGCCTGCGCCTCGTCCTCCTTCGCCAGCACATGCTTGCACATGCCCAGGATCGCCGCGATGTCGCCGCCGGCCTTCACCTGCAGGTACTGGCAGGAGATCGGCGTCTCGTCGCCGGTCAGCATTTCCGTCGGGCTCTGCGGGTTGATCATGGAGACCAGCCCCTTTTCCCGCACCGGGTTGAAGGTGACGATGCGACAGCCGCGTTTGACCGCCTCCTGCAGCGGATGCAGGAAGCGCGGGCTGTTGGAGCCGGTATTCTGGCCGAAGAAGAAGATCGCGTCGCATGTGGAGAAATCCTCGAAGACCGAGGTACCGACCGAGGCGCCGATCACCTTCTTCAGCCCCACCGAGGTCGTCTCGTGGCACATGTTGGAGCTGTCCGGCAGGTTATTGGTGCCGTAGAGGCGGGCAAATAGCGCATAGAGATAGGCGGTTTCCAGGCTGGCGCGGCCGGAGGTGTAAAAGACCACCGATTTCGGATCGAGCCCCTTCAGCTCCGCGCCGATGGCGGCAAACGCCTCCTCCCAGGAGCAGGGCACATAGCGGTCCTCGGCCCGGTCGAGCCGCATCGGATGCGTCAGCCGGCCCTGCTGCTCGAGGTCGTAATCGTTCCACTTCCGCAATTCGCTGACGGTGTGGCGGGCGAAGAAATCCGGCGTGCAGCGGCGCGTGGTCAGTTCCCACAGCGTTGCCTTGGCGCCGTTCTCGCAGAATTCGAAGGCGTGATAGTCGGCGGGCTTGGTCCAGGCGCAGGAGACGCACATGAAACCGCCCGGCTTGTTCTGGCGGGCCAGCGTTTCCAGCGCCCCCGGCGTCGACCATTCCTTGCCGAAGATGCGGGTGATGCCGCGGAGCGACCCCCAGCCCCCCGCCGGTCCGTCATATTTCACGGTGTCGTGGTCGGCCATGGCGCTTCTCCCTGCTCTGGTGACTGATCCACCGCCAACAGGGAAGGGAGGGACAAGGTTCCGCGCGCGCGGGGATTTGGCGGGGATTTGGCGGCCGCCGGACCGGCCCCCGCCCACAAAGGGGGAGGGGGCTTTTCACCCGGGGTTCAGGCAGGGATTTCTGGCCCCGGACAGGGGAAACCTCCCGTCACTCCGACAGGAAGCGCTCCGCCAGCCGTGCCCAGAGGGCGGCGCCCACGGGAATGCCGTCATCGTTGAAATCGTAGCGCGGATTGTGCAGGAAGGCCGAGGCAAGGCCGTTGCCAAGCCTCAGGAACGAGCCCGGCCGTTCCTCCAGCATATAGGCGAAATCCTCGCTGCCGGGGATCAGCGGGCAGAGGCTGACCTTGTCCGGCCCCAGCAGTTCCTCGGCAATGGTCTTCAGGAAGGCCGTTTCCGCCTCGGAATTCACCACCACCGGCGTGCCGCGTCCGTAATCGATCTCGACGCTGGCGCCATGGCCTTCCGCCACGCTGTTGGCAAGCGCGGTGATGCGCGCCTCAAGGCGATCGCGCACGCCGGCATTGAAGGAGCGGATGCTGAGCGCCATCGTCGCGGTCTCGGGGATGACGTTCGCCGCCTCGCCCGCATGGATGGCGCCGACCGTCACCACCGCCGTCTCGGTCGGATCGATGCTGCGCGAGACGACCGATTGCAGCGCCACCACCAGCATGCAGGCGACATAGACCGGATCGACGGCGAGATGCGGGCGCGAGGCATGGCCGCCCTTGCCGGTGATGGTGAGGCGCGCGGTGTCGGAGGCAGCCATGATCGGCCCGGAACGCAGCATCACGCGGCCCTCTTCCAGGCCCGGATGGTTGTGCAGGCCGAACACGGCATCGCAGGGAAAGCGTTGGAAAAGTCCGTCGGCGATCATGCGCTGGGCACCGCTTTTGCCGCTCGCCTCTTCCGCCGGCTGGAAAATCAGCGTCAGCGTGCCGGAAAAGCGGCGGGTGCGGGCGAGATATTCGGCCGCCGCCAGCAGCACGGTGGTATGGCCGTCATGGCCGCAGGCATGCATGATACCCGGCACCTTGCTCGCATGGGCAAGGCCGGTCTCCTCGGTGATCGGCAGCGCATCCATGTCGGCGCGGATGCCGATGGATTTCCTGCCCGTGCCGACGGTGAGGCGGCCGACGACGCCATGGCCGCCGATGCCGCGCGTCACCTCGTAACCCCAGCCTTCGAGCTTCTCGGCCACGAAGCGCGCCGTCTCGGCCTCCTCGTGCGACAGTTCGGGATGCTGGTGCAGGTGGCGGCGGATCGCCGTGAATTCGGCATGCGTCTCCTCGAAATCGGAGAGGCGGGCATAGGCGTTGTCGTGCAGCATGGGGGTATCCGGTCGAGATTATGCGGGAACCGCCACGATAGACCGCCCGCCTGACCGGGCGAAAGCCCTTTTTCGGCCGATTGCCGGCTTGCTCACCCCTGATGTGCTGCAAGCGGCACCACGGTCGCGGCCGCCCCGCCATCCTGAAGGCCGCCGCTGCCGGAGCGCACCACCACCGCATTGGAGGCCAGCGGCACGCCGGCATCCTTGAAGGCGGCGAGCAGGCGCTTCATCGCCTCGCGCTTGATCAGGCTCGGCTTGCCCGGCCTTGCGGTGAACTTGAAGCGGATCACCATCGAGGTCTCGTTGACGTCGAAGATGCCCTGCATCTTGACCGGCACCAGGAAGTCCTCGCCGAATTCCGGATGCTCCAGCAGCGACTGGCCCACCTTCTTGGCGGTCTTGCGGATCACCTCCACATCGGCATCGCGGTCGAAGCGCAGGTTGAACTTGGTGGTGCCCCAGTCGCGGCTGTAATTGGTGACGGAACTGATCTGGCCGAAGGGAATGGTGTGGATCGGGCCGTTGTGGTGGCGAAGCCGGAGCGAACGCAACGAGATCTGCTCCACGGTGCCCATCAGCTTGCCGGTATCGATGTACTCGCCGATGCGGAAGGCATCCTCGGCGAGGAAGAAGATGCCGGACACCACGTCCTTCACCAGCGTCTGCGAGCCGAAGGACAGCGCCAGGCCCAGCACGCCGAAGCCGGCGAGCAGCGGCGCGACATCGATGCCGGCGGACGAGACCACCACCAGGCCGGCAATGGCGATCACCGCGCCGAGGATGAGGTTGCGCACCACCGGCAGCACGGTCGTCAGCCGGCTCGTCTCGCGCTTGTGTCCCTCGTCCTCCATGCCGGGCATGATGACGGCAGCGCTTGGAGCGATCGCCTCGAAATAGCGCATCAGGAAGCTGCACAGGCTCCAGCTGACGATGAGGGCAAGGCTGATCCGTTCCAGCCACAGCAGCCATCCGGTGACGAGGGTGGAGGCCCCCATCATCAGCGGCTGCCACATGTCGACGATGAGATGCAGGCCGGTCAGCCAGACGGCACCGGCAAACGGCGTCCGCAGGCTCCAAAGGATCACCGAGGGAAGCCCGGGCCCGCTTGCCGCCTCGCGCTTGCGGGCGAAATGGCCGAGCAGCGAGACGATGGCAAGATCGAGGATCGGGATCATGACGATCAGGAACTGGGTGATGCCGGCGGCGCGCGCCCAGACCGTGTTCTGCGCCGTGCCGGCCACCAGCAGCCCGGCCAGCCAGATGATCACCGCCGAGACGATGTAGAAATCGGCTAGCGCCGTGCCGACGGCGCGGCGGAACTGGCCGGCATCCTGCCCGGCGAAGACGCGGGCGATATCCTGCCGGCCGGCGATGAACCACCACAGCTTGAAGATGGTCAGCACCGTGCTGGAGAGGAACAGCCAGCTGTCGGCCGCGGCCGGCTCCAGCATGCGGATGTCGGCCAGCCGCACGCTGTTGCCGATGAAGGCGTTGAGCGCGCCGTAGATGGCCAGCATGGCGAAATGCCAATTCGGCCGGGCAATCGGGATCAGCGGCCGGTGGCCGGGAAAGGGCGGGCGGAAGGCCAGCCGGCCGATCGCCATGTAGATCATCACGCCGGCAACCGAGGAGACCAGCGCCATGGCCACCTGATGGGAGAACATGCCGCGCGTAAGAAGCTGGCGCAGCACCGCATGGGCGACGGACAGATAGACGATGACGCCGACCGCATCGAACAGCAGCCAGGTGATGCCCCGCCAGGCCGGCTTTGCGGCCACATGCGGCAGCACCAGCATGGCGAGCGCCCGGTGCAGCACGAAGGCAAGCGCAAGCCCGATCCCTGCGGCAATCAGCGCCGAGACCACCGCATCGACGGGGCCGTGATCATCGCCCTGCAGGGTCTGCCAGCTGGAGCGGAAGGCGGCCGGCAGGCCGGCCAGCCCGTCGATGGAGCGCTGCGTGCCCTGGGCAAGCGCATCCCAGACATCGGCCACCATCCACATGTCGTTCATCGCCACGACCGGTGCGCCGCGCGCATCCGTTGCCGCAGCCGCTGCGGCTGCCGGCGCGCCGGCAGGCGGCGCCGCAGCATTTTTCGCGCCCGCCGCAGCTGGCGCCGCCGCGGGGGCGGGGGATGCAGCGGGGGTGGCGGCCGGTGCCGTTGCGGCTGTGCTCGCCGGGTGCTGCGCGGCGGCCGGCATTGCCTCGACGCCGGCCGGTGCGGCAAATTCCAGCTGCACCGGCCGGTTGCCGGCGGCCTTCACCGCCGCCTCGATATCCGCCTCGCTCTGGCCCGGCAGCACGCGGATGATCACCTGCGCCTCCTCGGCCCGCGCCATTCGGCCGGTGGCGGTTTCGAACAGCAGGCAGGCAAGGAAAAGCGTCACCGTCAGGCGGCAGAGGGCGAGGGAAAAACGCAATGGCGTCATCTACTTGGGTTCCAGGGGCGTGCGCCCGGCCATGATCGCGGCAAGGCACGGGCGGCCGCAAGTGCCGGACGTGATCGCCATCCGGCCGGATCATGCCTTACAAGCCGCGCGCTTGGCAACGGCGGGTTTTGGCCGCGGCGGCGCGTTGCGGCCTCAATAGCCGCGGCTGCGATCCACGGTGGCCGGCAGCGCACCGTTGCGCCGCCAGGTGGCGATGTTGCCGGCCACGATCCGCGCCGCCGTGGCCGGCGTGGTCGGGGCGGAAATGTGCGGCAGCACGGTGACCTTGGGATGCGACCAGAAGGGAGACGCCTCCGGCAGCGGCTCCACCTCGAATACGTCGAGCACCGCATGGTCCAGATGGCCGCGGTCGAGCGCGGCGATCAGGTCGTGCGCCACCACCACCGCGCCGCGCGCGAAATTGATGAGCGCGGCGCCCTGCGGCATGCGCGCCAGCCGTTCGGCGTTGAGGAGGCCGCGCGTCTCGGCCGTCAGCGGCAGCAGGCAGACCACGATGTCGCTGGCGGAAAGCAGCGTGTCGAGTCCGGCCTCGCCATGATGGGTGGCGATCTCCGGCATGTCCTTCGGCGTGCGGCTCCAGCCCTCGACGCGGAAGCCTGCCTCGGTCAGCCGCGCGGCACTGCGGCTGCCGAGCGCGCCGAGCCCGAGAAGGCCGACGCTGACTTCGGCGGGATGGCGATAGTCGCGCGGCGCCCAGCGGCGGTCGCCCTGCGCCGCCCGGTAGGCCGGCATGTCGCGCTGCAGGTAGAATGTCCAGGCCAGCACCGCTTCCGCCATCACCCGCGACAGCTCCGGATCGACGAGGCGCACGATGGGCGGCGCGGTGACGCCGAGTTCCATCACCAGCCGCTCGACGCCGGCCCACAGGCTGTGGATGAAGGAGAGGCCGGGCAGGGCCGCGACATCGGCCGGATCGGGATTGGCGACGATGGCGATCTCCGCCAGCCGCCGTTCCTCCGGCATCAGCTCGCGGAAGGGCAGGATGCGCTCCTCCGGCATTGCCCGCCGCAGCACCTCCAGCCAGTTCTGTTCCTCCTCGGTTGAAAGGCGGGTGACGAAGGCAATCGGCGGCAGCATGGCCAGAATCTCCGGATGAGGGCGTGTCCGCCTTGTGCGTCCGGGTCCCGCCAGCGTCAAGTCCGAAGCGCGGGTCTTTGCCGGCCGCATACCCGTTTGACGGACGGCGCCGGCGGGACCATAACCCGGGGAGCACGCAGCGGATTCGAATGGAGGCCTGAATGTCCCGCATTGTCTATCTGAACGGCGCCTGGCTGGAGGAAACCGAAGCGAAGGTCTCCGTCTTCGATCGCGGTTTCCTGTTTGCCGACGCCATCTATGAGGTGACGGCGGTGATCGGCGGCAAGCTGATCGAATATGCCGGCCATGCGGCGCGGCTGAAGCGGTCGCTTTCGGCCCTTGGCATTCCGCAGCCCGTTTCCGACGAGGCGCTTCTGGCGCTGCATCGCGAGATCGTGGCGCGCAACGGCCTTGCCGAGGGCCTGATCTACCTGCAGGTCTCGCGCGGTGCGGAAGATCGCGACTTCGTGTTTTCCGGCGATCTTGCGCCGACGCTGGTGATGTTCACCCAGGCCAAGGCCGTGCTCGGCAATCCGAAATGGCAGACCGGCATTTCCGTCATCACCTGGCCGGAGGGGCGCTGGGTCAACCGGCAGGTCAAGACGGTGCAGCTCCTCTATTCCTCGCTTGCCAAGATGGAGGCGAAGAAGGCGGGCGCCGACGACGTGTTCCTGGTGGAGGACGGGCTGGTGACGGAGGCAAGCTCCGCCAATGCGCATATCGTGACGAAGGAGGGCGTGCTGGTGACGCGGCCGCTGTCGAACGCGCTGCTGCACGGCATCACCCGCGGTTCCGTGCTGGATCTGGCGGCACGTGCCGGGGTGCCGGTCGAGGAGCGCGCCTTTTCGGTGCAGGAGGCGCAGGATGCCGCCGAGGCCTTCATCACCTCGGCTTCCGCCTTCGTGATGCCGGTGGTCTCGATCGATGGCCGGCCTGTCGGAGAGGGCCGGCCGGGGCAGGTCTCCAGGCGCCTCTTGGATATCTATATCGAGGATCGTCTGGCCTCGGCGATCTGAGGTTTTCCGGGGATACTATCGGCTCAACCCGAACCGGCCGCCCGCGCTCTGCTAGCCCCCGGTGGGGCGCTCGTAGAGCCGGCGCAGCAGGCGGATCAGGTCCTCGCGCTCGTCCTGCGAGATCACCGAGAGAAAACGCTCCTCGTGCCGGTCGATGATGCCGTGCACCTCGGCAAGCGTTTTCTCGCCCATGGCGGAGAGGCGGATTTCCTGACGGCGGCGGTCGATCTCGGAGGCGCGGCGTTCGATCAGCCCGCGTCCGAGCAGCCGCTTGACCATGCCCATCATGGTGGCGCGGTCCATGGAGAGCGCATTGGCAATCTCCACCTGCGATGCGCCGGGATTGGTGGCAATCAGTTCCAGCGCGGCGAGCTGCTTCTGCGTCAGCTCGAAATCGCCGACGGCCGCGACGAAATCGCGGTAGAGCGCCAGATGCGCCATGCGCAGGTGATAGCCCACCAGCTTCTTCAGCCAGGTGCGCTCCAGCCCGTCGCCCTGCGATGCCGCGTCCGGGGGCAGTCGCTTGCCATTCATCGATTCGTTCCTGATCAATTTCCGCGTCTATCAGGCATGCGGACGGTGCCGATGGCAAGGCCGGCGGGAAAGTGGCTGCCGATGTGCTTAACACGGGTGACGCTCTTGCCAAAGGACAGGTAAAATCGTATGCATTGCATACTAATTGATCGTTGGAGGCGATCAGCCGGAGGAACCCAGACATGCATACGACCGAAGTGGATATGGCCGGCTTTGCGCTCGGCAATTCCTTTACGCTGGTGGCCGAGGATCCGGTGGGATACCGGGCCCGCGTGGCGCCCGCGCGCCTTGCCACCCGCCTGCTCAGCGATGGCACGACGCTGACCTATGGCCAGCTGGATGACCGCATCGCCCGCTGCGCGGCCTTCCTCTACCAGCGCCTTTCCGGGCGCGGGGAGGGCTTTCGCGTGGCGGGGCTGGGGCGCAACAGCGTCGACCTGCTGGTGCTGGCCTTTGCCTGCCAGCGCATCCGCGCCATCTTCGTGCCGCTGAACTGGCGCCTCGGCGTTGCCGAGCTTGCCGGCATCGTGGCCGATTGCGCACCGGAACTGGTGGTTTACGAGACGGAATTCCAGGCCGCCGCCGAGACGCTGCGGGAGGGCCGCCCCGGGCTTTCGATCATTCCCTATGCCGGGGATCCGGCAAGCCTTGACGCGGCGATTGCCGAAACGGCGCCGATGCAGCGCCTGAAGGGAGATCCGGACAAGCCGGCGATCCTTCTCTATACCTCCGGCACCACGGGCACGCCGAAGGGCGTCATCCTGACGCGCCGCAACCTCTTCTACTCGGCGGTGAACTTCTCCTTCGTGGGCGAGGTGGTGCCGGGCTCCGTGACCTTCTGCGACCTGCCCTTCTTCCACACCATCGGCCTTGTGGCGATTGCCCGCACAACGCTGATGATGGGCGGCACGCTGGTGATTTCCGACCGCTTCCTGCCGGAGCGCACCATTGCCTGCCTCAATGACGATGCGATCGGTGTGACGCATTACTTCGCCGTGCCGCAGATGGCGACCATCCTGCGCGACCAGCCGGGCTATTCGCCGGAGCGCATGGCCCGGCTGAAGGCGATCTTCATCGGTGGCGCGCCGCTGCCGCCGCCGCTGGTCGATGCCTATCTCAAGGATGGCGTGGCGCTGGTCAACGGCTACGGCATGAGCGAGGCGGGCACCGTGATGCACATGCCGCTCGACGAGACCGAGATCGCCCGCCGCCACGGCAGCGTCGGCTTTCCCGCGCCGCTGATCGAGGTGCGCATCTGCGACGAGGCCGGCCGCGACTGCGAGACCGGCGCCGTCGGCGAGCTGTGGATCCGCGGCCCCTCCGTCTCGCCGGGCTACTGGCAGAAGCCGGAACAGACCGCCGCCGCCTTCGTCGATGGCTGGTTCCGCACCGGTGACATGGTGCGCTGCGACGAGGACGGCTTCCACGTGATCGCCGACCGGCTGAAGGACATGTATATTTCCGGCGGCGAGAACGTCTACCCCGCCGAAGTGGAAGCCGCGATCCTCAGCCATCCGGAGGTGGCCGAAGTGGCCGTCGTCGGGGTGACCGATGCCCGCTGGGGCGAGGTGGGCGCCGCCTTCATCGTGCGCCGCCCGGATGCCGCGCTGGATGCGGATGCGATCAAGGCCCATTGCGGCGAGCGGCTGGCCGCCTACAAGCGCCCGACGCATGTGATCTTCGTGGACGCCATCCCGCGCAATGCCGGCGGCAAGCCCCTGAAGCACGTGCTGCGCGCAGATTGGACCGCCCGCTCCGCCGCATGAGGCGGGACATGTGGGGCCGGGTGTGCTTGCATGAGGCGCGTTCCGGCCACCACAGACCTTGCTGTTCTTCGACCTCGCGAAGGACGGGAAAGCCGGTCTTCGGCCCAATCACCCAGCCATGCGAAAGCGTGGGAGGCGATAAGAGGCTATTGACCCGGTTTTCGATCTCGAACATTCTCGCAGCCATGAACATCGACTCCGGCTCCGCAAGTATTCTCCGACGCCGACGCTGCACGTTTGTGCGGCGTGGTGCGCTGATGCTGCGATGGCGTGAGTTGTCGAAGGGATAGTCATCCCTGCCATCCTGGAAGCGTCGCAACCTGCCCACCTCTCGGTCGGCGGGTTTTTTTGTCTGCATTGCCGAACCTTGGAGAAAACATGCCCTCGCATCCTGCGCTGCCGCCTATTGTCTTGCGGTCCGCCACCCCGGCGGACTGCGCACATCTCGTTCTTTTCGCCGACATGGCGACACGTCGCCTGACCTCGTTTCTGTGGGGACAGATGGCGGCTCCGGGGCAATCGGTTTTCGAGATCGGTCGCAATGTAATCCGTCATGCGGAAGGCCATTTCACGCATTTTGCCAACTGGCGTGTGGCCGAGCATGAGGGAGAGGTGGTCGGGGCACTGAACGGATATGTCATTCCGGAGCCGTCTGACATGGCCCCTGTGGTTCCCGAGGTTGTCAAGCCATTGAACGAGCTGAAAAACATGGCGGCGGGAACATGGTATATTTCCGCCGCTGCCATCTATCCCGAACACCAGGGCAGGGGCTTTGGCGCGCGCCTGCTGGCGGAAGGCGAAAGCATGGCGAGATCGGCCGGCAAGGCTCGAATGACGCTGATGGTTGGAAGCTTCAACCCCGGAGCCCATCGACTGTATCAAAGATGCGGTTTCACCGAGTGGGCCAGACGCCAGTTCTGCCCCTTTCCGGGGTCGGATGAGGGCGAATGGATACTGATGGTCAGGGATCTGGAGCGGACATCCTGATGGCTCGGGCCGACGGGCGGCGCCATCTCGCCACAGACACGTCCTTCGCTGGGATCTGTCGCAAGGGCAGCGTTTGGCGGCCGCCTTGCCCGGTGCTCAGACATTCCCGTCCTGTGCG
This sequence comes from Rhizobium sp. CSW-27, assembly GCF_018760785.1. Lineage (GTDB taxonomy): Bacteria > Pseudomonadota > Alphaproteobacteria > Rhizobiales > Rhizobiaceae > Neorhizobium. The sequence continues at coordinate 10,899 of NZ_JAHHZO010000012.1, read as the reverse complement.
ACATTCGGCCCTATTCGGTCTTGCAAGGGGCGGTAATCATCCGGGCTGCTTCGCGCCGTCAAATGTCCCACCGGCCCTCACGCCCGCTTCAGCCGTGGGGCGCTGGCCAGCAGCCCTTCGGTATAGGGATGCACCGGTGTGGCAAACAGGGTGCGGGTCTCCTCCAGCTCCACCACCTCGCCGAAATGCATCACCGCCACACGGTCGGCGATGGCTTCGACCACGGCAAGGTCGTGGCTGATGAACAGATAGCTGAGGTTCAGCTCGCGCTTCAGCCGCTGCAGCAGCAGAAGCACCTGCGCCTGCACCGAAACATCGAGCGCACTGACCGGTTCGTCCAGCACCAGAATGTCGGCCTCGGCGGCAAGCGCGCGGGCAATGGCCATGCGCTGCGCCTGTCCGCCGGAAAGCTCGTGCGGATAGCGCGAAAGCGTGGCCTCCGGCATGTCGACGGCCTGCATCAGTTCGCGCAGCCGGGTCTCGCGCCGCGCCCGGTCATAGCCGCACAAAAGCCTGAGCGGCGCCGACAGGATCTCGCCGATCGTCTTGCGCGGGTTGAGCGAGGCGACGGGGTCCTGGAACACGTATTGCACCGTCTTGCCGAAGGCGCGCGGACCCTTGCGGCGCAGCCGGGCGGCATCCTCGCCGGCGATCTCCACCGCGCCGCCTCCCGGCGTTTCCAGCCCGACGAGAATGCGCGCCAGCGTGCTCTTGCCCGATCCGCTTTCGCCGACCACCGCCAGCGTCTCGCCCCGGCGAAGATCGAGGCTGACGGCGCGCAGCGCCTCGACGGCATGGCTGCGCCGGCCGAACAGCCGTCTTTCGCCGCCAAACGTCTTGGTCAGGTCGCGGATGCGGATGGCGGGGTCCTGGCTCATGCGGAAATCTCCCGGGCTTCCCGCGCCATCAGGCGCGCCACGCGCGGCAGGAAATTCTCGCCCTCGCCGATTTCCGGCACGCAGGCGATCAGCCGCCGGGTATAGGGATGGCGCGGGCGGGCGAGAAGCTCGCGGGTGCGGCCGGTCTCGACGATCTCGCCATCCTTCATCACCGCCACCCGGTCGCAGATGTCCGCCACCACGCCGAAATCATGGGTGATGAACAGGAGCGCCATTTGCCGCTCCTTCTGCAGCTGCCTGAGAAGGTTGAGGATCTCCGCCTGTACCGTGACGTCGAGCGCCGTTGTCGGCTCGTCGGCGATCATGATGTCGGGATCGTTGGCGAGCGCCATGGCAATGCCGACGCGCTGGCGCTGGCCGCCGGACAGCTGGTGCGGATAGTGCTCCGCCCGCCGCTCCGCGTCCGGGATCTTCACCTGCCGCAAAAGCGCGATGGCGCGCGCCTTCAGCTCCTGCCGGCCGAGCGGCTGGTGCGCGGCGACTGCCTCCATCACCTGCCGGCCGATGGTATAGGTCGGGTGCAGCGTCGTCAGCGGGTCCTGGAAGATGTAGGCGACACGCGCGCCGCGGCAGGCGATCAGCTGTGTCTGCGGCATGGACAGCACCTCGCGCCGGCCGAGATAGATGGCGCCGCCGCGGATGAGGCCGGGCGGCGAGGCGACGAGGCCCATGACCGACAGCGCCGTGACGCTCTTGCCCGAGCCGCTTTCGCCGATCAGCCCCAGGCATTCGCCGGCATGAAGATGCAGCGACACCCCCCGCACCGCCGGCTGGTACCGGCCGGCGCCGGCAGAAAAGCCGGTTTCCAGCCGTTCCACCGAAAGCGCCGCCTCCGGCTGGCTGTTTTCCGGCACGGGCCCCTGGCGCGCTATCGCCGTCACCGGTCCCGGCCGCGACAGCGCGCCGGACCTCAGCCGCGGATCGAGCGCATCGCGCAAGCCGTCGCCGAGCAGATTGAGGCTGATGACGATGACGAAGATCATCACCCCCGGCACGATGGCGACATGCGGCGCGGTGAAGAGCTGCGCGCGCCCCTCGCCCAGCATCGAGCCGAGATCGGCCTGCGGCGGCTGCGCGCCAAGGCCCAGAAAGCTGAGGCCCGCCGTTTCGAGGATCATCCAGCCCGCCGTGGTTGACATGGTGATGACGATGACCGGCGCCACGTTCGGCAGGACTTCGCTCAACAGGATCGAGACATGACCCTTGCCGGACAGCCGTGCCGCATCGACGAATTCCCGATGCGCAAGCGCCAGCGTCACGCCGCGCACATTGCGGGCGAAGAAGGGGATGTTGACGATGGCAATCGCATAAAGGGCATTCATCAGCCCCGGCCCGAGCGCCGCCACGATGGCAAGCGCCAGCAGGATGTAGGGAAAGGCCATCAGCATGTCGATGCCGCGCATCATCAGGTTGTCGGCGCGCCCGCCGGCATAGCCGGAGACGAGGCCGATCGCCGAACCGATGACGGCCGCCACCAGCGTTGCCGCCAGGCCGACCGCCACCGACACCCGCGCACCCCAGACGAGCCGCGAGAGCAGATCGCGGCCCAGCTGGTCGGTTCCAAGCAGATGCCCCTCGCTGAGGGGGCGCAGCAGCCGGTCGGCGGGCGCCGTGGCGTCCGGATCCGGCAGGGGCAGGATGGGGGCCGCCAGCATCAGAAGACACAGCAGCACGAGCAGGATGAGGCCTGCTGCCGCCAGCCGGCTGTTCATCAGCAGCGCGAAGGCGGAAAGCCGACGCGGCGGCCGGGCGCCGCCGCCGGCTGCGGAGGAGGACGAGGCGATCTCGCTCATGTGCGGATCCTTGGGTCGAGAAGGGTCTGTACCACGTCGGCGACGAGGTTGAACAGCACGTAGCTTGCCGCCACCACCAGCACGCCGCCCTGCACCAGCAGGATGTCGCGGGTGGAGATGGCCTTCACCATCATGGCGCCGATGCCGGGCCACTGGAACACGGTTTCGATATAGACGGCCCCCCCAAGCACGAAGCCGGCCTGGATGCCGATGACCGGAATGACCGAGACGATGGCGGCGCGCAGTGCATGGCCATAGATCACCCGGCGCTCCGAAAGCCCCTTGGCGCGGGCGGTGCGGATGAAATCCTGCCGCAGCACCTCCAGCATGGCCGAGCGCGACAGGCGGGCGATCACGCCGGCAGCCACCATCGAAAGCGTTGCCGCCGGCAGGATAAGGTGGCGCGCGACGTCCGCCGGGCCGCCGCCGCCATAGACCGCCGTCATGCCGCTCGCCGGCAGCAGCCGCCACTCCACGGCAAACAGCAGGATCAGCAGCAGGCCCAGCCAGAAGGAGGGCATGGAAATGCCCGCCAGTACGATGAAGGTGATGATGCGGTCGGCCCAGCCGAACTGACGCACCGCCGAAACGATGCCGGCCAGAAGCCCGATCAGCGAGGCCAGCACCAGCGCCGTGCCGGCCAGGATCAGGGTGGCGCCGAAGCGATCCGTCACCTCCGCCAGCACCGGCCGGTTCAGCGTGACGGAACGCCCGAAATCGCCCTGCAGCACGTTGCCGATCCAGATCAGGTATTGCTGCACCAGCGGCTTGTCGAGGCCGAGGTCGCGGTTGATGCGCGCCACGTTTTCCGGCGTGGCATAGGCGCCCAGGATGGCGGTGGCCGTGTCGCCGGGGATCAGCGCCATCACCAGGAAGACGATGATCGACAGGCCGAACAGCACCGGCACCATGGCCAGCAGGCGTTTTGCGATATAGGCGGTCATCGGCGCGCCATTACTTGCTCACGCCCCGAAGGTTCAGCAGGAAGGACGGCTCCAGCCGGAAGCCTTCGACCTGCGCCCGCGTCACCGCATTCTGCTTCCAGTTGGCGACGAACAGCCAGGGCGCATCGTCATGCACGATCTCCTGCACCTTCGCATAAAGGGCGGCGCGCTGCGACTGGTCGGTCGTGCGGCGGGCCTCGTCGAGAATGCGGTCCAGCTCCGGGTTCTGGTAGTAGCCGGAATTGAAGCCGCCTTCGGAGGGGAGTGCGCCACTGCGCAGCGTCAGATAGGGCAGCGTGTCCGGATCATTGGTCATCCAGGCCATTTCCGCCATGTCGGCCTTGCCTTCCAGCCCGGCATTCACCCGCGACAGGAAGCTGTTCCACTCATAGGTCTCGATCTTCACCTTGAAGCCGACCGCCTGCAGATCCGCCTGGATGGCGGCGCCCATGGTGATCGGGTCCAGCATGCCGGAGCCGCCTTCGGTGACGTAGAAGGTAAGTTCCGGATTTCCGACACCGGCCTCGGCGAGCAGGCTCCTGGCGCGCTCGGGATCATGGGGATAGGGCGCAACCTTCGAGGTCACCCAGTTGAAGGCCGGCGGAACCGGGCCGGCGGAGACGGTTGCCGTGCCCTGCAGCACGTTGTCGACGAGGCTCTGCTTGTTGACGGCATAATTGGCCGCCTGGCGCACCCGCTTGTCGGCAAAAGGGCCTTCCTTCGTGTTGAGGATGGCAAACCACACATGCGGACCGGCCTGCTCGGCGACGCGGAAACTGGCATCGTTGCGGAAGCCGGCGAGATTGTCCGGCGGCACTTCCACCATCACGTCCAGCCCGCCCGCCATCATCTCGGCAACGCGCGTATTGGCATCGGTGATCGGCCGGAAGACGACGGCATCGAGCGCCGGCGCGCCGTCCCAGTAATCGGGATTGCGCTCCACCACGACCCGCTGGTTCGACTGCCATTCGACGAAGCGGAACGGCCCGGTGCCGGAGGGATGGCGGCCGAAATCCTTGCCATATTGCCTGACGGCCGCCGGCGAAACGATGAGGCCGGTCGGATAGGCGAGGTTGGACAGGAAGGGCGCAAACGGCTCCTTCAGGCGGAATTCCACCGTCAGCGGATCCTTCACCGTCACCGTGTCGATGGCGGAGAAATTGAAGGAGAGCGGGAAGGGGCCGGTGTCGTAGAACGGATGGTTCTCGTCCAGCATGCGCTCGAAGTTGAACTTCACCGCCTCGGCATCGAAATCCGATCCGTCATGGAACTTTACGCCGCTGCGCAGCTTGAACGTATAGGTGAGGCCATCGGGCGAGACCTCCCAGCTTTCGGCAAGGGCGGGTTCCACCTCCAGCGTGCCGGGCCTGTAGCGCACAAGGCCGTCATAGACATTGACGAGGATGCGGAAATCATTGGTGGCGGTCACCGTGTGCGGGTCGAGCGACTGCGGCTCGGCGATCTGCCCCACGATCAGCACGCCCGGCGGCGTCTGGGCCAGTGCCGCGGGAGCGACAACGGGAGCGACAAGGGCAAGGGCGGCAACGGCAACGATGCTGCGAAACAGCCTCTTCATCGGGGAAATCCTTTCGATTTGGCGTGTCGGGCGCGGGCGTCCCATCGGGCCTAACTATGCCGCAGGCGCCGCCTGACAACCTTTCGCTGCCATAAAAAAGGCGTGTTTCGGCCGCCGCCGCTGGCTTTGGCCGGCAAAATCGCCGGAAAACCGGGCGTTTCGCGCCGGTTCCGCATTCATACTTGAAACAACTAATCATATTTTGTAGTCCCGTCGCACAGGCTGATGCAGACAGGGCCGTCCGGCGCTGCGGGAGAGACCGATGAACACCGTAGAGAACGCGCAAGCCATGCAGGGCCGGCACCACGGCCACGCCGCCGGCCTGCCGGCGGCAGATCCTTCCGGCGAGGGCCGGCAGCGGCCGGCGCTGAGCGCCGAGGGCCTTTTCTTCTCCGTGGAGGGTCGCGATCTTCTCAAGGATGTGACGATCCGCTTCCGCCCCGGCGAGATGGCCGGGCTTGTCGGCCACAATGGCTCCGGCAAGTCGACGCTGCTGAAGCTGCTTGCCCGCCAGCAGATGCCGAGCCGCGGCGTGGTGCATTACGGCGAGCGGCCCGCCGCAGCGCTCGGCGCGCAGGAATTTGCCCGCAAGATCGCCTACCTGCCGCAGGACGTGACGGCCGCCAATGCCATGACGGTGCGCGAACTGGTAGCCTGCGGGCGCTATCCCTGGCACGGCGCGCTTGGCCGCTTTTCGCCGCTCGACCGGCAGAAGGTCGAGGAGGCGCTGGCGCTGACCCATCTGGAACCGATGGCCGAGCGGCTGGTCGACACGCTGTCGGGCGGCGAGCGCCAGCGCGCCTGGATCGCCATGCTGATGGCGCAGGACACCGAATGCCTGCTGCTCGACGAGCCGACCTCGGCGCTCGACATCGCCCACCAGATGGACGTGCTGGCGCTGGTGCGCCGCCTGTCGCATGACAGGGGCCTCAGCGTCGTGATCGTGCTGCATGACATCAACATGGCCGGCCGCTTCTGCGACCGGCTCTATGCGCTGAAGGCGGGCGAACTGATTGCCGAGGGCCGCCCGGCCGAGATGATGACCCCGGAAAACCTGCAGCGCATCTATGGCATCGCCATGAACGTGACCCGCCATCCGGGCCTCGACATTCCGCTGGCCTATGTCTGCTGAGCGGGGCATGAGGCGTGCCGTCACCCGGCGCGGCGCGCTGCGGCTTGCCGCCGGCGGACTTGCCTGCCCCGCCCTGATCGGTGCGGCGAAGGCTGCGGCGCCGCAGCGGATCGTCAGCCTCGATTACGGGCTTGCCTCCACGCTTCTGTCGCTCGGGCTCTCGCCGGTGGCCGTCGCTTCCGGCGAGGACTGGGACAAGTGGGTGGTTGAGCCGCCGCTGCCGCCTGGCGTTGCCGATCTCGGTTCCTCCTGGGAAATCAATTTCGAGGTGCTGACCAGCCTGCGGCCGGACCTGATCCTGACGACGCCCTATAATGCGGCGCTGACCCCGCGGCTGGAGGCGATCGCGCCGACGCAGACCTTCGGCGTCTACACGGCGGAAGGCGGCGACGTGCTGCCGAAGGCGGTGGCGGCGACGCGCGGCCTGGCGCAGGCGGTGGGCCGCGTGGTCGAGGGCGAAGCCTTCATCACCCGCACCGAGGCCTTCTTCGACCAGTGCCGGGCCCGGCTGGCGCGCCTTGCGCCGCCGCCGCTGGCCATGCTGAGCTTCCTCGATGCCCGCCATGCCCGCATCTACACCGCGCCCGGCCTGTTTCACAACGTTGTCGAGCGCATCGGGCTCACCAATGCCTGGACGCCGGCCGGCAGTTTCTGGGGCTTCGAGACCATCGGCATTGAGCGGCTGGCGGAAATCGCCGATCCGGCCGCCCGGCTGATCGTCCTGGAGCCGGTGCCGGCCGATGTGCTTCCGAAGCTTGCCGAAAGCCCGCTCTGGCAGGCGCTGCCCTTTGCGCGGCCCGGCCATCTTTCCGTGCTGCCCGCATCGCTGATGTTCGGCATGCTGAACGATGCGGTGCGCTTTGCCCGCATCCTCACCGACCATCTGGAGCAGACGGCATGAGGGATGCATCGAGGGCCGCGGGCCGGCGGCAGGCGGAGACGGCGGCACAGGCGCCCGATGCTGCGGCACGGGCGCATCTGGTGCCGGCGCTGGTGGCGGGCGTGCTGATGGCGCTCGGGCTCATTCTGGCCTGGCAGCAGGCGGCCCCGGTTCTGGCCGCGGCAAGGCCCGCACCGGATGCGGTGACCGCCATGGCCTCGACGCTGTTCTTCTTCTCCACCCTGCCGCGCATGGCGACGGCCCTTCTGGCCGGTGCGTGCCTCGCGCTGTCCGGCGCACTGTTCCAGATGGTGCTGCGCAACCCGCTCGCCTCGCCCACCACGCTCGGCATTTCGGCCGGCGCCAATCTGGCGCTGGTGGCGGCCACGCTGTTCGTGCCCGGCCTGCTCGGCTTCGGGCGGGATCTGGTGGCGCTGGCCGGCAGCCTGGTGGCGGCGGGCCTTGTGTTTCTGATGGGGGCGCGCCACCAGTTCTCGCCCTTTTCGCTGGTGATGTCCGGCCTTGTCGTCAGCCTGTGGTGCGGGGCGCTGGCGGCCGTGCTGACGCTGCTGAACGACCGCTATCTGCTCGGCCTGTTCATCTGGGGCGCCGGCTCGCTGTCGCAGCAGAGCTGGACCATTCCGCTGTCGCTGGCGCCGAAGCTTGCGCTGGCCCTCGTCCTTGTCGGGCTGCTGCTGAGACCGCTGGTGCTCAACGAACTGGGGGAGGCGGGGGCAAGAGCGCTTGGCCTGCGCACCGCCGAGCTTCGTCTGGCGGCGATTGCCGTTGCGGTGGCGCTGGCCGCCTTCGTGACCAGCGCCGTGGGCGTGATCGGCTTCATCGGCCTTGTGGCGCCGACCATTGCGAGGCTCTGCGGCGCGCGGCGGCCGGGCGCCCAGCTGCTGTGGTCGACGCTGATCGGCGCTGCCCTGCTGTTTCTTACCGATACCGTGCTGATGACGATTGCCGGCCGCTTTGCCGATTTCCTGCCGACCGGGGCGGTGACGGCGGTGTTCGGCTCGCCACTGCTGCTTCTGCTGCTGCCGCGACTGAAGACGCGTCACCGGGTGATGCAGGCACCGGCGCCTGGAAAGGCGGGCGCTGCCGGCCGGCGTCTCGACAGCGCGCGCCTGCTGCGCCTCCTGCTGCCGGCAGCGCTCCTGGTGCTGCTCCTGGCGCTGGTGATCGGCCGCAGCCCCGATCTCGGCCTTCGCCTCATGCCGGCCGATCTGGCGGGCGATCTGCTGTCGCTGCGCCTGCCGCGCATCCTTGCCGCCTTCGCGGCGGGCATGATGCTGGCGGCGGCCGGCACCATCCTGCAACGGCTGACCGGCAACGAGATGGCGAGCCCGGAAGTGCTGGGCATCAGCGCCGGCGCGACGCTGGGCGTTGCCGCAGCATTGTTCCTGATTGCCGCGCCCGGCCTCGTGCTGCAGCTGGGCTTTTCGGCGCTCGGCGCCTTTGCGGTGCTGGCGGCGATCTTTCTCGTCTCGGCCCGCTCCGGCCTGCAGCCGGAACGGGTGCTGCTGGCCGGCATTGCGTTGAGCGCCATGGCCGATGCGGTGATCGGCGCGATCGGCGCGGCCGGCGATCCGCGGCTGGTCTTCCTGCTGCGCTGGATGAGCGGCTCGACCTATGGCGTGACGATGGAGGGGGCCGCGCTGGCGCTGATTGCCGCGCTGGTGCTGCTTTTCCTGACCGGGCTTTGCCGCCGCTGGCTGGATCTGCTGCCGCTGGGGGCTGCCGCAGCCGGTGCCATCGGCGTGCCGCTGCGCCCGGCAAGGCTTTGCCTGATGGCGCTGGCCGGACTTTTGAGCGCCGCCGCCACCATGAGCGTCGGGCCGCTGAGCTTCGTCGGGCTGATGGCGCCGCACCTTGCCCGCCAGCTCGGCCTCACCCGCGCCGCCCCCCAGCTCCTCGCCGCCTGCCTGTTCGGCGGCATGCTGATGGTCGCCGCCGACTGGATCGGCCGCAGCGCCGTCTACCCCTACGAAATCCCCGCCGGCCTCGTCTCCGCCCTCATCGGCGCACCCTTCCTGATCGTGCTGATGCGGCGGCGGTGAGGATTGACCGGCATAGTTGTCGCAAGCGCTGGCAATTCGCCAGCTTCATGCCGATTACTTAAGACCGATCTGGCCGCTACAACTCAAGGCTCCAAAACAGAAGCTTGCCCTTCAGTTCTGTCTGGCGCACATTGCCGTGGCCTTTGCCTCGGGGGTTGCATTATAGTGTTTTTCTGGCTCTGGAGGGTGTAAGTCATGATCAAATCCATGGCGCTCACGATGTTTTCCATCGCTGTTGCTTTGGCGCCGTTTCCCTCCAAAGCGGCCAATCCCACACTGGAAAAGTGCACTTGTGATCTTGCAAGGGAAAGCGTGCTCAACAACGGTGCGTCTGTAAGGAATGCGACAGCATGCTGGTCAACTGAGGACCGCGATCGTCAGTGGTGCGATATCACGGTTCAAGCAATCGAGGGCTAGAACCGGAAGCAGACGATTATCAGCCAGCTTGTGCTTCTTCAAAGCGATCCGAGGGGGATGACCGCGTTTTTGCAGCAGCAAGCAGAGGAGGCTATTTCCGGCGGTGTTGCCACAGAAGGCAACCAGAATCTCGGTCAAGCGATTGCAGAGCTTCCTTCTCTCATCAAGATGTCTGACAAATTGACGGTCGCGTGTGTTCGAAATTTTTTGGAGAACAGAGAGAATAAAGGAATTTTTCAAGCAATTAATCAAGATGCATTTTCGTGCAATGTGGGGGTGCATACAGGCTGGCTTCGCATGGCGTTTCGCATTAGAAATATAAATTTTGTTTTTATGATTTCACCCAATGCTTAAAACTATCTGCAATAATAAAGGTCTTTTATTTTTTGTGATGACGGCAATTTTTCAGGCCCTCTAGGTGATTTTGGGAGTTCTATGTTTTCTTGGGCTCTGAGTATATTTTCAAATCATCAAAATTTAACAATTGATTTCAATGATGTCCAAGGCTGCGCACAGGGAAATATTGCTGATATAGCCAAACGTCAGATGGATAATGTCGAACTTACCAATGGCGCTGATTCTCTGACAATTTGCGACAACCAAGCTCTTGTTGGCATCCGCTCAGAACTGCCGCGAGAGTTAGCGAACAGAATACCTGGTTGCTTGAGTTGGCGTGGCATGGAGAGCGGTGGGCTCACGTTGGTACGCAAGAGCAATTCGGTATGTGCGCTACCTGGCGGTAAGCATTTTCTTTGCGATGGACCAAGTGCACGGGGCGCCCTCGGTTACAATGCCGTTGGAAGCTCCCTTGACCCTATCAAGCCATGCTCAAGTGAACAACTGCGCCGCTTCGGTTTCAACTCTTAGGTTGCCTCGCTTTTGTGCGTCTAGCACCCCCCAAAAAAAGCCTCACCCCCCGCAGCGCCCCTCCTTTACCGGGCAGATTGCGCCGCAGCCGCCGATGCTCCGGATGGCGTAGCGCAGGCAGCAGATGCGGCGGTGGCCGGCATAGGCGCCGGTCTCGTCCAATTCCACGCGGATGAGGCGGGCAAGCGGGTTTTTCCAGCCGGACGCCTCGATTTACCCCGATTTTCTCCGTTGACGGTCCAGTCTGAGCCTACCGCCGCTTTCGGCGGTGATCTTTGAACTGTTTTGATAGCGGCATTCCCGCCCCTTGCGGGGCGGCTGTCATCAT
>NZ_JAHHZO010000011.1 GCF_018760785.1 Rhizobium sp. CSW-27 | reverse complement strand
GGCTGACGCAGGCATCTGGCTCTCTCATTGATGGCGGCACGGGTGACGTGATGCTGTCGGCGGGTACGGATGCCACGATCGGCCAGGTCAAGACCGCGGGTGCGGGCACGATCGGCATCACGGCTGTTGCCGGCCGGGTTGACCTGAACGATGCGATCGAGGTGGCCAACGGCTCGATCGGGGTGACGGCTGAGACGGCGCTTGCGCTGGCCTCCGGCGCCAGCGTGACCGCCACGGGTGCGGGCGGCGTATCGCTGACGGTAACGACCGGTAATCTGACGCAGGCATCGGGTTCGCTGATCGATGGCGGCACGGGTAACGTGATGCTGTCGGCGGGTACGGATGCGACGATCGGTCAGGTGAAGACGGGTGGTGATGGCGATCTCGGCATCTTCAGCCGAAGTGGCAACATTTTCCTTGAGGATGATCTCGATACGGCTGACGGCGACATCAGCATCCTGGCGCAGCGCGATATCTCCATTGCGGCGACATCGGATATCACGGCGGCCGGCATCGGGGATGTCATTATCTACAGCTTTGATGGAAGTGTTACCCAGATGATGGGTGGATGGATCGACAGCGGACTCGGCCAAGTGCGCATTCATGGCGGGCGCAGCGTGACGTTGCGCAAGGTCCGATCGCAGAACCCGTCACCGCTGCGGATCATTGCGACGGCCGGCACCACGATCGATGATGGTGGCGATGGCAATCGCAGCATGCTTGAAGCCGGCATGCGCAATACCGGTAGTACCAGTTCTTCCGTTCCGGATGTGCCGGATGCCAGCCTGTATCTGGAGGCGCTTCTTGCCCTCAGAAATAATCAGGAAGCGGTCGTCAACTCGACGTACGGCAGGAATGCGATCGCAATCGAACGCATTGACGGCGGGGCAATCATTCTGGGCCTCCAGAACTGAAGATCGAGGGAAGGGCAATGTTCTCTGAAGCCGGAACGTTGCCCTTTCACAGAATCGGCCTTTGTGCCACAGCCAATATGAAGTTGATTCCAAGAAGTGAGGATGTCGTGTCCAAGAATGCATTCCGTTTGAATTTCCCGACCACTGCCTTCGCTGCCTCCCTGGCGCTTGGTGTTGCTATGCCGCTGATGGCGCATGCTGCCGGCACGGGCGACAAACCGAAGGCGCCTGATGCCGCACAGCCGGCCGCCGCAGCCCAGACGACAGCGCCGACTGTCACGCCGGCCCAGCCTGCCGATGTGTCCCAGAAGGGCAAGGATGGGGCGGTGCCGGAAACGGTGCAGAGCGGACCGAAGGTGACCGTGCAGCAGCACGGTGACTGGCTGCTCGAATGCTACGATCCGGCTATCAACAACGTGAACTGCCAAATTAAGCAGCGGATTGCGCAGAAGGATACGGACCGTAACATCCTGGTGATGAGCATTGCCTTCGATCCGAAAGCCAAGAGCAATGTCATCCAGTACGTGTTGCCGCTGGATTTCTTGCTGACGCCGGGCGTGTCGATCGAGGTCGGCAGCTATCAGAGCACCGCCGGCGTCAATCGTTGCTCCGTTCAGGGCTGCTTCGTCGAGGGTACAACCGATGACGCCTTCATCAAGGCGTTGCAGGGGGCCAAGGATGGTGGCCGCGTGGTGATCGTATCGCGTACCGGCCAGAAGGTCGGCATCGGCTTCTCGGCGGCCGGGTTCTCCAAGGCCTATGATGAAATGGTCAAGGAAAATACGCGGATGAGCGCGCAATCGAAGGGCTGATCCCACGAGCGGCGGCAGCCATGCCGCCTGTCTCGCTGCAAGCAGTACAGGGGAGGCCACTGGTCTCCCCGGGAATTTCCGGGGGCATAGGGTGCGGTTGGTTCGAAATGTGACACGGGGCGAAGACAGAAGGGGCAGCAAGGGCCAGGAACTTGTAGCTGTGGACGTGAAGTGCCGCGGCGTGCTTGCGCTTGCCGCTGGCCTTGCGGCCATCCTTTTCTCCAGCCCGCTGATGACGTGCGGCGCCGTGGCACAGACGCTGCCGCCTGCGACAGAGGCAGACATCAACAACCCGCGTGCGTTCAGCGACTTCGAACAACGTGAGCGTCAACGCCTTCTGGAGCGCGCCACGGAAACCCAGCCCGCCGCGCCCAGCGTTCCGGAACAGGAGGATCTTTCTGTTCCCAAGGGAGCGGCAAATGCCACCTTCGTTCTCAAGGAGATCGTGTTCGGCGAGAGTCGCGTGTTCAGCGAGGCCGACCTTGATGGATTTGTTGCGCCTTATCTCAACCGCAAGATCTCGGTAGCGGACCTGTTTCGCCTGGCGGCTCACATCAATGCGACCTACCGCGAACGTGGCTATGTGACGGCGCAGGCCGTGCTCGTGCCGCAGAAGATCGCCGACGGACGCGTCAGCATCAACCTCGTGGAAGGCACCATCGGTGCCGTGGAGGTTTCGGGCAACATGCGGGTTCGATCCGATGTCGTGATCAGCCGTGTGAATGTTCTCCAGGGCAGCATTCCTACCGTGCGTCTGCTTGAGCAGAGGCTTGCGGCCGTGAACCAGAACCGCAAGTTCCAGGTGACGGCGGGACTGAAACCTGGGAAGGAAACCGGTACGACCGATCTGCAGTTGCAGGTGGCAAGTGAACCCAAGCCGTTCAGCGGAACCGTTTATCTCAACAATCAGGGTACGCGCGACAGCGGGCGTTATTCGCTCGGTGCGACGGCCAGCCTCTACTCTCCGTTCGGTTATGACGAGACCTTTTCGGTCGGCCTGACCACGTCTGTAACCGATTTCAGCACCATGTTGAAGGATTTCGACGTGGGTTCCTACTTTCTTGATGCGGACCTGCCGATGCCTGTGGGCAATGGCGGCTTGCGCGTGCTGTACTCCCACTCGGATTCCAAAGTGCTGGAGGGGAGTTTTGCATCGCTTGGCATCCTGGGACGCGGCGACCTGGTCAGTGTCACCTACACGCAACCCTTCTATACAACACCGACCTTGAATTTTGCGATCGTCAGCGGCGGTCAATGGAGCGATACCCATAGCCGAGTTGGCGTCGTTGACACCGATGCCTTCTCGTTCCGTGTTTTTGGCGGTCTGAAGGGCCAGGCGTCGTTTCCCGGCAGTGGCACCTATGCTGAAACCGAATTTCGCGTGATTCGCTCCTTCATCAACACGAAAGGGCTCAGCGGTGAGGATCGTGACGCTGTCACCCGCATCGTTGGCAGCGCCACTCTCTACCAATCACTCGGCAATGGCTTCAGTCTGTTGGCGCGGTCAGGAGGCCAATACACCCCGGACAAGCAACTGCCTTCGGGAGAACTCTGGTATCTAGGCGGTGTCAATACGCTGCCTGCCTATGAAATGTCGTCCATATCCAGCGACAGTGGTCTCTATTGGACCAGTCAACTGCGCTACGCCTCAGACTACTACAACAGCAGGATGCAGCAGGCATTGGGCGTGCCTTTCTCCACAGGTGTGCGCATTTTTCTCGATGCCGGTGTCGCCTTCAACGACTATGTCAAGGGTCGATCGCGGGCGACTTACGGTGATGCCGGCTTCGGCCTGGATTTCGAGATCGGCAATCACCTGAGCGGCGATCTTTCGGTGGCATGGGCCATCGATCCGTCGATGAATGACAATCTCGATATCGACGATCCGCGTTTCCTGTTCACGCTGACAACGAACTTCTGAACGCTCAGCGCGCGCTTACCGTTTGCCCGGGCATCTCGATGCCCGGGGCTTTTTCTATGACGGTGTCGCAGCAATGCCGTGGCAGACGTGCGCCGGCACCTTGCAGCCGAGGTTTCGCCAGGGAAGCCAGACGGGGGCGGACAATGCCGATCGAACGGCAAGAGCGGAGCGCGCATCCCGTCTGTGATCCTCCGCACCGAAGCCACAGGCTGTATGCCGCCCCGGTTGTCAGCAGACGGCTGCATCCATGGTGGGCAGGGTGTTTTCACCCTGCGGCGAGCGCTGTGCGACGCGGAATCGCGGACGGCATTGCTGTGCCGTATGAGGTGTCTCTGCTTTGGGGACGCAAATTTCTGATGATTCGCGCGGGATGCGGTAGCGCATTGGTGAGAGGAGTTAGTTATTTTATTGTAATTTGTTGATTTTTATTTTCGTAAAATGTTTATTTCGCATTTTTATATTCCGGAATAATATCAGAATTTTTCAGGTAATAAAATTTCCCAATATTATATTAATATATAATTTCATACTAATGAATTAGATTGTTCGGTTTTATCTAGAGGGTAAATAGTATTTCCATCGTCATATGCGTATCGACTTTTTCATTTTGTGTATTAAAAGTGTATTACACTTCGTGTGAAGCGCATTCGAAGCTCGCTCATCATGAGGGAACACAAGACGGCGCGTCAGGCCGGCGATGCTTGGGGTGCATCACTGGCTGGCTCGGCGAAATGGCAGGCGACCAAAGGGGGCTAGAGGTTGCGCGTATTGGACAATCCGCTGACGGCGTTCAATCTGAGGGTCTTGTGCACGCTGATCGAGGAGGGGAATGTCACGCATGCCGCGCGCAGACTGAACCTGTCCCAGCCGGCGACCAGCCTTATTCTGAAGCAGTTGCGTGAAATCTTCCGCGATGAACTGCTGGTGCGAAGCGGAGGTCGTATGGTGCCGACGGAGCACGCGCATTCGCTCTATCGCGCCGCCCAGACCATCCTGTCCGACCTCAACGAACTGATCCTGCATCCCGAGGAATTCGAGCCGCACAGCCTGGACCAGACATTCACCATCGGATTGTCCGACACGGTGTCGCCTGCGCTTGCCGCGGGCCTGGCCGGCGAGGCGGAGCAGGCCGCACCGTCCGTGCGCTTGGTGCTGCGCCGTCTGGCGCCGGATTTCGATGTGGATGGCGCCTTGGCCACCGGAGGACTCGATCTTGCCGTGGGGCACTGGCTGCATCCGCCTCACGCCCTGAGGCGGGCCGTCATCATCGAGGAGGATCTGGTGTGTCTGGTCGACCGGCGCCATGCCTTCGCTGATGCGCCGCCGACGATAGCCGATTTCGGCGCAGCCCGTCTTGTAGTGCCGCCGGGCAATGGCGGCTGGCTTCCGGCAGCCGTCGAGATGCAGGCCGGCGTCTATCGTACAGCCCGTGACGAGACGCGCGTGGTCTGCGACTATCTGATGGCACCCCATCTGCTTGTCGGCACCGATCTGGTGTTGACCGCCAGCCGCAGCTTTGCCGCCTACCACGCAGGTATCCTGCCGCTTGCCGTCGTCGCATGCCCCTTGCCCTATCCGCGCGTTCCATTGTCCATGCTCTGGCATGAGCGGACCGACCATTCCCTGGCCCAGAAATGGCTTCGGCAATTGCTCGTCGGCCTGCGGCGCAAGGTCGGACCGATAGTTCAAGCTTACGCATCCTGATCGTGCCCGACCGTCGAACAGCGGTCGATCCGGCTTGACCTTGCGGCGTGCGGACGTAACAGTGAACCTGTCCGTGCCTGCCGGCTTTCCGTCGCAAGGCATGGTCCTGTTGCAAACGCGGACATGCCAGGTGCAGGCGGTGACGCGAAAGAGCGCATGAAGGCGTCAGGGTGATGCAGGTGGAACATTGCGAGCGGATGATCATCGAGGGCAGGCTCGAAGGCGAAACCTTCCTGCCCTGGATAGAGCGCCATGCGCGGAAGCTGGGTCTGTCGCAGATTGTTCGCCATGCCGATGGCACCCGGATTGCGCTTGATCTGTGCGGTCCGGCGGAACTGATCGACGCCATGGAAATGGGCTGCCTGCTCGGTCCGATCGAAGTGTGGGTGGAAGGTATTGCGCGATCGGCTGCGCCGGGCAGGTAGCCGGTCGGAGCGCGCGTCGCCTGGCTGTACCAGCCGTGCGGCGGCCATCATGCAAGCCGGTGACACGGAAGGCGCGTTCCGGTCATGACCTGCCCGTGATCTCCATTGGGCTTTGCTTCGTCAGGACTGCACCCGCCGGGCTTCCGGCTTGTCGTTCGTCATAGCGCCGGCTGCAGCAGGCCGTCGGTCCTCACCAGATCCAGGGCTTCTTGAAGCGTGACGCCGCGATGAAGAGCAAGCCATTGCCCGGTGTGGCGATGCCACATCACGTCAAAAATCGGCCCGGTGCTCTTCCCCTCCTGAAAGTCCAGACGGGTGAAGGCCGCGTCGAATTCCTCGCCGAGGTTTTCCGGAAAGCCGGAGCGGTAGCGGGTAATGAAGCTGTATCGCGTTCCCCGCCACTTCCCGAAGATATCAACGGGATAGTTGAAGGATGTCGGGCGGATGACCGGCAGGAAGTGCGGCTTGAGAAACGTGTCGATCAGCTGCTGGCAGGCCGCGCCGATCTCCGCCTTTTCCTCGGCCTTGAGGTCCTTGACCCTGACCCATTGCCGCGTCGAACTTCGCATGGCGGTCCGCTCCTGATGTGGGGCACATGATGACGCCCCACGCTTGTGTTTGATCACGGTGCCACGGGTTCTTCCCGTAGCCCGTTTACTCCCACTCGATCGTGCCGGGCGGTTTCGAGGTGATGTCGTAGGTCACGCGGTTGATGCCTTCGACCTCGTTGATGATGCGGGTTGCCGTTTCGCCCAGGAATTCGTGGGTGAAGGGATAATAATCCGCGGTCATGCCATCGACGGAGGTGACGGCGCGCAGCGCACAGGCGTAATCATAGGTGCGGCCGTCGCCCATCACGCCGACGGTGCGCACGGGCAGGATCGCGACGAAGGCCTGCCAGATCTCGTCGTAGAGACCGTGCTTGCGGATCTGGTCGATATAGACCGCATCGGCCTTGCGCAGGATCTCGAGCTTGGCGCGGGTGATCTCGCCGGGGCAGCGGATCGCAAGGCCGGGGCCGGGGAAGGGGTGGCGGCCGATGAACTTGTCCGGCAGGCCGAGTTCGCGGCCAAGCGCGCGCACTTCGTCCTTGAAGAGCTCGCGCAGCGGTTCGACGAGCTTCAGGCCCATCTTTTCCGGCAGGCCACCGACATTGTGGTGGCTCTTGATGGTGACGGAGGGACCGCCCGAGAAGGAGACGCTTTCGATGACGTCCGGGTAAAGCGTGCCCTGCGCCAGGAATTCAGCACCGTCGATGGTGTTGGCGTGCTTCTGGAACACGTCGATGAAGAGCTTGCCGATCGTCTTGCGCTTGACTTCCGGGTCGGTCACGCCGTCGAGCGCACCGAGGAAGAGTTCCTGCTCGTCGGCATGGATCAGCGGGATGTTGTAGTGGTCGCGGAACATGGTGACGACCTCTTCAGCCTCACCCTGGCGCAGAAGGCCGTGGTCGACGAAGACGCAGGTCAGCTGCTCGCCGATCGCCTCGTGGATGAGGACGGCGGCCACCGAGCTGTCGACACCGCCGGAGAGGCCGCAGATCACCTTCTTGTGGCCCACCTGGGCGCGGATCTTGGCGATCGCCTCGGCGCGGTAGGCGCCCATCGTCCAGTCGCCCTTGAAGCCCGCAAGCTTGACGAAGTTCTCGTACAGCGTCTTGCCGTTCGGCGTGTGGTGCACTTCCGGATGGAACTGTACGGCATAAAAATGCCGGGCCGGATCGGCGGTGATCGCAAACGGCGCATTCGGCGAGGTGCCATAGACCTCAAAGCCGGGTGCGATGCGGCTCACATGATCGCCATGGCTCATCCAGACCTGCTCGCGGCCATCGGCAAACCAGCCTTCGAGGAAGGGATCACTCTTGTCGGCAGGCGTTACATAGGCGCGGCCGAATTCTGCCGTGCCGCCACCGCCGGAAATCTTGCCGCCTTCGACCTGGCCGCCGAGATCCTGCATCATGACCTGCTGCCCATAGCAGATGCCGAGCACCGGAATGCCGAGCGTATAGACCGTCTGCGGCGGGCGGGGAGAGCCTTCGCGCGTCACCGAATCCGGACCGCCGGAGAAGATCACGGCCTTCGGTTTGAAGGCGGCGAGGAAGTCGTCCGTGACGTTCTGGTAGGGATGGATTTCACAATAGACGTTCAGTTCGCGCAGGCGGCGCGCAATCAGCTGCGTGACCTGGGAGCCGAAATCGATGATGAGGAGGCGGTCGTGATGGGGTGTCTGGGTCATGGCGAGCCTTTAATGAAGAATGCTCGTTTTGGCAACTGCGTCAGATCCGCAAATCGCCGGATTGCAGGGCCTGCGTCAAGCGATCGACGGCTTGGGCGAGCTTCTCGTCGATGACGTGCAGATATTCGGTCCAGTCGGAGACTTGGCGAAGTTCTGCCTTGCCGTCCGAGATTCCACGAAGGCCGATCAGCGGCACGCCAAAGCTCTGGCAGGCGCGCAGCGCCGCAAAGGTTTCCATCTCCACCAGGTCGGCATCAATGCCATCATAGGCATCACCCGAGACGATGTTGCCGCCCGTCGAGAGCGTGGCGGAGGGTAGGCCCGGAATCCGGTGCGGCAGCGCGATGACGGCCGGATGATCGAGGAAGGGCGTGCGCCCCTTCTCGAAACCAAGCGGGGAGGCATCCATGTCGCGGTAGGAGACGGAGGCGATCTGGTAGACCTCAGTCTGTTCGAGCGTTCGCGAGCCGGCCGAGCCGAGGCAGACGACGAGATCGGGCAGCGCGCCGTCGATGGCGAGATGCGAGAGCGCCCTCGTCAGGGAAATCGCGGCCTCCACCGGGCCGACGCCGGTCATCAGCGGTGTGAAACGGGCTTTCAGATGCGGGCCATATTCGGCATCCACCGCCATCACGAAAAGCAGCGTCTTGCCCGCAACGGGCTTCAGTGCGAACGTCATCCGGTAATGTCCTGTCTGCCGCGGATCACCATCATGCTGCCGCTCATCGAGGCGATCAGCTTGGCGGGGCCGTTGCTCAGCGCATAGGCGCGCCCGTCCGCGACGATGATGGTGGAGCCCGGCTTGGTGATTTCGCCGCGGAACAGGAAGCGCTCCCCCCGCCCCGGCGACATGAGGTTGATCTTGAATTCAATGGTGAGGATGGAGGCCTGCGGTTCGATCACCGTATAGGCCGCATAGCCGCAGGCCGTATCGAGCCCGGCTGCGATGACGCCCGCATGCAGGATGCCGTGCTGCTGGGTCAGCTTCACGTCGAAGGGCATCTCGATCTCGACCATGGCCTGCTCGACGCGGGTCAGTTCCGCACCCAGCGTGTGCATGGCCTGCTGCCGCGCGAAACTCTGCCGCACCCGCTCCCGGAAATCCGCTGCTTCGCCCTCGTTCATCGCCACATCCTTTCGCAGCTGCGAAACTGGCATGGTCGGGGCGGCCTCGCAAGCCGCCGGCGTCGCTTGCGGTTAATTCAGCAGGAAGAGCGACAGGTTCAGCAGCGTCGCAAAGCCCACCCATAGCGCATAGGGCACGAAGAGCAGCGCGCCGATGCGGTCCGTTGTCCAGCTGATGCGGATGAAGGCAAGGATGGCAACAAGCAGGGGCAGGATCACGACGAGGCCGAGCAGCGTGCTCTCGGCGCCGAAGAAGGCCGGCGTCCAGAGAAAGTTGAGCGCCATCTGTCCGAACCAGAGCTGCGTGCGGGCGGAGGCCGGCGCAGTCAGCCAGGCGCGCGCGCCGGCAATGCCGATCAGCACGTAAAGTGCTGTCCAGACCGGGCCGAAGATCCAGTTGGGCGGGTTGAAGGGCGGCTTTGCCAGAGACTGGTACCAGGTGCCGGGCACGTTGGAGACGCCGATCAGGGCGCCGAGGCCGACGACCAGAAGGATGAAGAGCAGATGGATGAGAAGCTTTTTCATGACTGCGAGGCTACAGCATTGACTGGCCGACCGAAACCCGTCTGATGGGCACGCCCTTGCGTGACGGTGCGGCGCGCCCCGTTTTTCCGGCGCTGCAGCCTCAGGCGAGGCGGACCAGATGCTGGTCCCAGGCAAGAGACGAGCGGGTGCCGGCCAGTGTCCCGTCATAGGAGGTGACGGCAACGCCTTCCGGTGCGGCGCAGACGCCGGCGGCATCCGGCACCGTCTCCTCGGCCAGCACGGCGCCGGTATCGGCGTTGAGGATAACGGCCGTGCCGCCCTTCGGCGAGGTGAGCCCCACCAGCCGGTCGCGCCGGTTGATGGCGATCGCGCCGACATAATTGGCAAGCCGCTGCGTGGTCTCGTCCGGCAGCGAGAGAAAGCGCAGATCCTCGCCGGGGGCGAAACTGCCGGCGAGCGGCGGCAGCTCGTTGCGCGGCCCCTCATACTGGCAGGCAAACCAGATTCGGCCATCGCCATCGATGTCGAGATGGCGGGTGGAGAGCTGGCGAAGCGGCTCCGGCAGGGTGTGACGCTGCACCACATCGCCCGTCTTGGCATCCAGGATGACCAGCGAGGGCTGCATGTGATCGAGATTGAGCTTGGTGCGGCCGAAATCGGGATGGGTCTCGATGCCGCCGTTGGCGATCACCAGGAAACGTCCGTCATCGGAGACGGTCATGTCATGCGTGCCGATGCCCTGGGCTTCGAATTCGCCGATACGGCGGAAACCGTCCGTGGCGTCGTAGAGACCGATCATGCCGCGATTGCCGTCGAAATCGTTCTCGCTGGCATAGAGAAGACGTCCGTCCGGCGAGAAATGGCCGTGGCCATAATAGTGGCGTCCCTCCGGCGTGTGGATGACGACGGGTTCCTGACGGCCCGCCGGATCGAAGATCATGGCAAAGGTGCCCGGGCGGCGGGCAAAGGCGACGCCGCGGCCGCTGACGGGGCAATAGGCAAGACCATGGGCGCGGGCCGGCAACAGGATGCGGTCGATCACTTCGCCGCGAATGCTGGCGGTCGCGATGCCATAGGTGCCGTCGGGGGCGCGAAAGCCGGAGGCATAGACGGCCTCGCTTCGGGACAGTGCGTAGAGCTTCTGCGGTGCGAGAGCCGCCAGAAAGCCGATCCCGGCGGCGCGCATGAACTGGCGCCTGTCGATTTCGCCCATGCGCATCTCAGTCGCCATCCGAGAAGGAGAAGCCGGCGCCAAGCCCCAGCCCGCCGCCGAGACTGTCGTTGAGACGCAGGATCAGGTCACGGCTGTTGAGCAGCAGGAAATCCAGCTTCTGGCGTTCCTTGGGATCGGTCACGGCGACTTCGACATCCCCATTGAGGTCGCTGCCAACGCGCACCAGCTGCTTCAGCACGAAATCGATAGAGCTGACGATGGAGCGCTGGTCCTCGTTCAGCAGGTCGCGGAAGCCGGACGTATCCAGCAGGCTGTGAATGCCCTGCAGATTGGCAACCAGCATCGGGAAGGTCAGGCCGGAGCGCCAGAACAGTGCCTGCTTCGGGAAGGTGTTGTTGGCCTCGCCCTTGTAGAAGCTTTCGATGCGCTGGTCGCGCACCGCTTCCGCGGAATGCACCAGGATGCCGAGCGCCTCGGTGATGGCCTCGTTGCCGGTGCGGAAGCTGGCGCTGTCCGGTCCGGGGTTCTTCCAGTCATTCTGCACGCCGGCGGGATCGTCCCACAGCGCGGCCAGTTCGTTTGCCACGCGCTGCACGCTGCCGGCGACCGCAAGGCCGTAGCGGCAGCGGAAGCTGTTGCGCTCGCTGGCCAGCTGCTCCGCACCGGTGCCGTACAGCACGAATTCCAGGGCGCCGAGACCCTGCATGGCCACGCTCTTCTCCAGCAGGCCATCCGGCGTGGTGGCGCTTTCATCCGGCTGGGCCAGCAGGGTCTGTACCTGGCGCAGGCCGGTGCCCTTGCGGTCGGGATAGAAGAGGATGCGCTCGAAGCGGTTCTTTTCGATGACGGGGCCGACGCGGACGATCTCGATCGTACCCCAGGCGGTGACGGCCGCGGCAAAGGCCTGGCGCGCGCTGGCCTGCGTTTGCGTCGAAGGGGTGGTGCAGAGGCTGGCCATGGCATTGGTCAGCTCGGCGCTTCGGGCGGCAAAGGCGCGATAGCCGGGGCGAATGAAGCCATCGACCACGCGGCCCATCAGCTGGCGGGCATCTTCCTGCGTGAGTACCGGCGGTGGGGAAGGATTGGCATCCTGCGCAAGGCCGGGCGTTGCCGACAGCAGGGCAAGGGCAAGGGCGGCAATCCATCTCGACATCACAGCGACTCCAGAAAGGCGATCAGACGATCCCGGTCCTGCCGGGTCAGGGCGGCAAAGGCATTGCGGGCGCTCGTCCCTTCACCCCCGTGCCAGAGTATGGCTTCGGCGAGAGTGCGGGCGCGCCCGTCATGCAGGAAGAAGCCGGGGCCGTTGACGGTCCCCGTCAGGCCTATACCCCAGAGCGGTGGCGTGCGCCACTCCCGGCCGCTTGCCACGCCGACCGGCTGGCCATCGGCCAGATCCTCGCCCATGTCGTGCAGCAGGAAATCGGAATAGGGCCAGATCAGCTGGAAGGACTGGGCGGGGTGGTCGGCATCGCGCCGGGTGACGAACTTGGGCACGTGGCAGCTGGCGCAGCCGATGCGGTAGAACAACTGCTTGCCGGCAAGCACATCCGGCTGGTCGACGTTGCGGCGCATCGGCACGGCGAGGTTCTTCGAATAGAAGGTGACGAGGTCGAGCACCGGATCCGGTGCCTCGGTGGCGCCGAGCCGGGCCTGCTCGCCCGTCGGCAGCGCGCGGCAGGCGCTTTCGAGCATTGTGCAATCGCCGTGGGCGTCCGGCCGGTCGGGCGTCGAAAGCCCCATGTCGCCGGCAAAGGCGGCGGCAGACTGGTCGCGCACGCTGGCATTCTGCGCCTTCCAGCCGAAGCGGCCGAGCGCGAGTGCCCCGGTGCGGTGATCGCGGGTGATCGCCGCCTTGCCGGAAATGCCGTCGCCGTCGCGATCCTCCGGATCGGCATGGGCCAGGATGTCCTCGGCGGGAATGGCCTCGATCAGACCCATGCCGATCATCGGCGGTGCGATGCGCGGCGAAAGGGTGGTGGCCGGATCGAGCGGTCCGTAGGCGAGGCCGGAGACGGTGTAATGCGGCCTGCGCAGCGAGACCGCCGTGCCATCGGCGAGGGTGACGGGTACTTCGTCATAGACGATCTCCATCTCTCCCTCGGCGGCAAGGCCGGGCACGGCCAGATCCTGCAGCTGTTCGCCATAGGTCGGGTCCGGCAGGTTGAGGATCTCGTGCCGGGCAATCCGCGCCTCCTCCTCGGCCGTTCGTGCCGGCCGTGCCAGCCGCAGGAACATCGACGTGCGATCCGTGCCGCCCTCCGGCGGATGACCGCGGCCGTCCCGCACATGGCAGCTGAGACAGGCGCGCGCATTGTAGAGCGGCCCCAGCCCGTCGGAGGCCTGGGTGGACGAGGGAGCGGCCACCCACAACTTGGAGAACAGCGCATTGCCAAGCTTGAACCGTTCCTGCTCGGCAAAGCTGATATTGGGCGAAAAATGCGAAAAGGCATCGGCATCGGCCCGCGCCAGCGATGTCGCGGCCCCGCCGGACATCGCCTCGAACGCCTCGGCGCGCAGGAAACCGCTTGCCGGACGCGTGACATCTGCAACGCGCGCGGCGTCGCGCGCATCGAGATCCTGGCGGTGCTGCGACACTGCGAAGGGCAGGCCGCTCCCGCCAAGCCCGAGGGCCGGCAGGAGGAAAAGGGCGCCGGCAGCGGCCGACAGCGGAACGATCAGGAACCGGCGCATGGACATGGCATCTCCAGGCCGCCCGGCGCGAAGGCGGGCGGCCTGCTCCCGTCTGGCTTACTTGAAGACGGCGTTCGGGTTGTCGAGGCTGTCGGAGCCTTCGAGCTTGACGGTGCCGAGATCAAGCGCGGTGATGACGCGTTCGACCGTCTTGGTCTGGTCGATCAGCCCGTCGATGGCGGCCTGAACCACGGCATTGCCCTGCGTGTTGCCCTCGCCGATCATCTGGTCATAGGCTTCCACGGTGCGGCCGCGCTCGGCCATGGCGTTCATGGCGGCAAGCGTCTTGTCGAGCTTGGCGGTCATTTCCGCATCGAGTGCCGGGTCCTTGGCCTTCACCAGTTCCGAGAGCGACGGACCGGTCATCTTGGTGCCGTCGACGCGGGTATAGGTGCCGTTATAGGCCGAGGCGATGCCGATCGCATCGTTGAGATGCGAATTGTAGGTGTTGTCGGAGAAGCAGTCATGCTCCTCTTCCGGATCGTGCAGCAGAAGGCCGAGCTTCATGCGTTCGCCGGCCAGTTCGCCATAGGAGAGCGAGCCCATGCCGGTGAGGATGGCCGTGAGGCCGGCCTTCGGATCGGCGGTCACGTTCTGCGTGGCCTCGCCATCCGGTGCCCAGGCGGTCACCATCTCCTGCAGGTCCTTCACCAGAAGGGTGGAGGCGGCCTTCAGGTAATCGGCGCGGCGGTCGCAATTGCCATGGGTGCAATTGGCCTTGTCGTAATCGGTCGCGGGACGCTCGCCGGCGCCCGGCCCGGTGCCGTGCAGGTCCTGGCCCCAGAGCAGGAATTCGATGGCGTGGTAGCCGGTGGCGACATTGGCCTCCACCTCACCCGCCTCGTGCAGGCTTTCCAGGAGTTCCGGCGTGATCTTCGTCGCGTCGATCTCCTCGCCGTTCACCGTCAGCTTCGGATGGGCGATGACATTGGCGGTGTAATAGGCGTTGGAATCGCTCTCGGTGCCGTAGGAGGCGTCGACGTAATCAATCAGGCCCTCGTCGAGCGGCCAGGAATTGACCTTGCCTTCCCATTCATCGACGATCGGGTTGCCGAAGCGATAGACTTCCGACTGCTGGTAGGGCACGCGGGCCGCAATCCAGGCCTGACGGGCCGCCTTCAGCGTCTCATCGGAGGGCTTGGCGATCAGCGCATCGATGGCCTTGTCGAGCGCCTTCGCCGTGGTCAGCGAATCCTCGTATTTGGCATGGGCGAGATCGGCGTAGTGGGCAAGAACCGCGGCCGGTTCTGCAGCGCCCGCCGGGGTGACGACAAAGGCGGCGGATGCCGCCAGCAAGCCGAAGCTTGCTCTGAGGATCGTTGTGCGGATCATGGTCCCTCCTGCATCGGCTGATCACAGGTTCGTGTCATCGCGCAAATGAAAACCGGTGTCAAACAATCTAGATTAGAAGTCGCGCCGTTCCTGCCCCCGACCTGACGTTTCGCAAGTCCGGACGGCTTTTTCAGGCCCGGCGTTGCAGCCGGCAGAAGAAGAAGCCGTCGGTTCCGGTGCGGGCGGGCGTCAGCGTCAGGCCCGTGCCATCGGCGCTGTGGGGCTTCTGTGCCGCGCCAAACAGGTTGTCCCAGGCCGGCAGCGAGGCAATGGCGGAAAATTCCGGGTGCTCCGCGGTGAAACGGGCGATCTGCCGGTCGTTTTCCTCCGGCAGCACGGAACAGGTCACATAGACCAGCGTACCGCCCGGGCGCACATAGGCCGCGGCGGAGGTCAGCGCGTCGCGCTGCTGCTCCAGCCGTTCCTCTATATTGCGCGGGGTAAGCTTCCACTTGGTGTCGGGCCGGCGCCGCCAGGTGCCGGTGCCGGTGCAGGGGGCATCCACCAGCACCGTGTCCAGCCGGCCCTCCAGCGCCTTCAGGTCGCGCACGTCGTCATGCACCTGCACATTGCGGGTGCCGGCGCGGCGCAGGCGCTCGATGATCGGGGCGAGCCGCTTGCGGTCCGCATCATAGGCATGCACCTGGCCCTTGTTGTTCATCGCAGCCGCGAGCGCCAGCGTCTTGCCGCCGCCGCCGGCGCAGTAATCCAGCACCTGCTGGCCCTCCTGCGGCAGCACCAGATCGGCGACGATCTGCGAGCCCTCGTCCTGCACCTCGAACCAGCCCTTCTGGAAAGAGAGTTCCGCCGTGACGTTGGGCAGCCGTGCCGCGCCATCGCCGGCGGGGATGCGGATGCCGTGGCGGGCGATGCGGGTGGGGGTGGCGCCGGCCCGCTCCAGCGCCTTGACCACCTTGTCGCGGCTGGCCTTCAGCGTGTTGGCGCGCAGATCGAGTGTCGGGCGCTCGGCCATGGCGCGGGCCTCGGCGAGCCATTCGTCGCCGAAGGCGGCCTGGAAGGAGGGCACCAGCCAGTCGGGAACATCGCCCTGCACATGCGGCTCGGCCTCGGCCAGATTCCGCGTTGCAAGACCGGAGAGATCCGGCGCGGCGGGGGCAAACCTGTCATCCGCCAGCTCGGCCGCCAGACTGTCGGGCGTAAAACCCCACTGGCGCAGGAGAACCGCATAGACCAGCGCCACCTCGCCGTCATCCTGCATCAGATAGGCATGCGAGAGGCGCATGCGCAGCGCGTCATAGACGAGGTTGCCGATCGCGGAACGGTCACCGGAGCCGGCGAAACGATGCGCCAGACCCCAATCCTTGAGCGCATCGGCCACGGGACGCTTGCGCGCCTCGATATCGGCCAAAACCTCGATGGCCGCCGCCATTCGCCCGCCCAGTCGCATGATCGCTCTCCTTGTGTCTGAGGGCGTGTAGCCGCGATCCGCCACGAGGGCAAGTCTGGGGCTTCGTCTGCGGGCCGGGCCGGAGGGGCGCCGCGGTCAGCCGACCACCTCGTAACAGACCTGCGCCGTTCCGGCGGCCACCATGCCGATGTTCTGCGCGGCGGCCTTCGAAAGATCGAGGACGCGCCCCTTGATGAAGGGGCCGCGATCATTGACGCGCACAATCACGCTCTTGCCGTTGCGCTTGTTGGTGACCTTCAGCCTGGTGCCGAAACCCAGCGACTTGTGCGCCGCCGTCAGGTTGGTCGGATTCATGCGTTCGCCCGAGGCGGTCTTGGAGTTGAGAGCGTACCAGGATGCGTGACCACAACCTGTTGCTGCATGGGCATGGGCGGAAGCCAGAAGCGAAATGGATGCCATGGCAATCGCGGCGAAGCTCGTGCGTTTTGTCAGTCTCAAACCGGAATATCCCCTGCAAAGAGTGCTGAAATTTGCGTGGGGCAGGCTTAGGCAGGGGCAAAAAAGGCGAAAACGTGGGGTTTGATATCACGCAGTGTTAACGAATGTAACATTCGTGAATGCAAGCCGGCTAAAGATCGTTTGCGATAGATCTGGAAAAAAGAGTGAAGATTCAGCTGGAAAACGGAAAAGCGTTCCACCCTGGTCGGCGCCCGCTTGACGCTCACGAAATGTCGCGAAATTTTTTTATCGAAGATGGGTGTTCTTTGCCTCATTTGGGCAAATTTTGAGGCGGGCTGCCGTCTAAGTTAAGAAAGAATGACCAGAAAGGTGGCCAGGGTAGGAAATTTCACCTTTTTGAACCTTGTGCCATTCCGGGATTCCGGCCCTTGCAGATCAGGGCTTCCAGATGTCGCGCGTCCACAGATCGGCGAGCGAGGTCCGGTAATCCGGGAAGCGGAAGGAAAATCCAAGGTTGCGGAGCCGGGCATTGGAGACCCGCTTGTTCTCGCCATAGAAGGAGCGCGCCATGGGGCTGAGCGCCGCCGTCTCGAAGGCCTGTTCCGGTGGCGGTTCGATGCCCATCAGGCGGGCTGCTTCCGTCACCACGTCCTGTGGCGGGGCGGGCTCGTCATCGGTGACGTTGAACAGGCCGCCGAGGCTGCGGCCGGCCAGAAACAGCGTCGCGCGGCCGATATCTTCCACCCGGATGCGGTTGAACACCTGGCCGGGCTTCACCAGCCGGCGTGCCGTTCCACTGGCCAGATTGACGAAGCCGTTGCGGCCGGGACCATAGATGCCGGAGAGCCGCAGCACCGCCACCGGCACGCCGGCGCGCGCACCGGCGCCCAGCCAGCCCTGTTCGGCGGCGACGCGCTCCACCGAGCGCTGCGAAACGGGACGGCATTCGGTCTCCTCCGTCACCCAGGCGCCGCCGTGATCGCCGTAGACGCCGACGGTGGAGAGATAGGCGACCCATTGCAGGCGCGGCAAGTGACGCATGAGATCGCCCTGGGTCAGCATCAGCAGCGGATCGCCGGCGGCGCCCGGCGCAATCGACTGGACGAGATGGGTCGTCTGCGCCATGGCGACCCGCAGCGGCTCGGAGAGTGTCGCGCCGTCAAACAGGAACGGTTCGATGCCAAGAGCCGAGAGCGCGGCGCATTTTTCCGTGCTGCGGCTGGTGCCGGAGACCTGCATGCCGGCGGTCATTGCCTCGCCTGCAATCGCCTGGCCCGAATAGCCGGCCCCGAAAATCATCATCCGCATGCCTGTACTCCCGCATTCCGCCATTCCGTTTCGACCTCCGGGCTCGTCTCGCTGCGCTGCGCAGCCTTCAACGCCTCGAAGGCGTCTGCCGGCATCAGGCGCGACAGCGCCCATACGGCCATCGCCCGCACGACGTCCGAGCCGTCGGTAAGAAGACGCAGGCAGGGTGCGATCAGATCAGCGCGGCCGGAATTTCCGGCGGCGATCAGCACATTGCGCACGAAGCGGTCGCGCCCGATGCGTTTGACCGGCGAGCCGCTGAACAGGGTGCGGAAGCCCGCGTCGTCGAGCCTCAGCAGCGCCGCGATTTCCGGCTCCTTCAGGTCCTCGCGCGCCTGAAGCTTCATCTCCGAGGCGCTTGCCGCAAACTTGTTCCACGGGCACGCGGCCAGACAGTCGTCGCAGCCATAGATGCGGTTGCCGATCAGGGGGCGCAGGCAAGGATCGATCGGCCCCTTGTGCTCGATCGTCAGATAGGAAATGCAGCGGCGCGCATCGATCTGGTAGGGTGCGGGAAAGGCTGCGGTCGGACAGGCATCGAGACAGGCCCGGCAGGAGCCGCAATGATCGCGCTCTGCCGCGTCGATCTCCAGATCCGCCGTGGTGAACAGGCTGCCGAGAAACAGCCAGGAACCGTGGCTGCGCGAGACGAGATTGGTGTGCTTGCCCTGCCAGCCGAGGCCGGCGGCGGCGGCCAGCGGCTTTTCCATCACCGGGGCGGTGTCGACGAACACCTTCACATCCTCGCCGGCGCGGGCGGCAAAGCGGGTGGCGATCTCCTTCAGCCGGCCCTTGATGACGTCGTGATAATCGCGGTTGCGGGCATAGACCGAAATGGCGGCACGGTCCGGCTTTTCGAGAATGCCGCGCGGGTCCTCGTCCGGGCCATAGTTCAGCCCGAACATCACGATGGAGCGCACCTCGCC
The DNA here is from genome assembly GCF_018760785.1 of Rhizobium sp. CSW-27. GTDB lineage: Bacteria > Pseudomonadota > Alphaproteobacteria > Rhizobiales > Rhizobiaceae > Neorhizobium. The sequence continues at coordinate 162,140 of NZ_JAHHZO010000011.1, read as the reverse complement.
CCACAGCACCCTCGGATCGGCACGCCGTTCGCGCGTTTCCTCCATCCAGGCCATGGTGCCGTGGCGTCCCGCGGCGAGAAAGGCATCGAGCCTCGCCTTCGCGTCCGGAATGGCGTCGGGCAGGGTGATGCGACAGAGATCGAAGCCCAGGGCCTCGGCCTCGCGACGCAGGAAGCCGGTCAGCTTGCGCCGGCGTTCCGCCGCCTTCTGCCCTTCGGCAGCGGACGGCCTGTCCTGATCAGAAGTCGAGGTCCGCATAATGAGATACCGGCGTGATGCCGCGGATGCGTTCCGCCAGCATGGGGCGGAAGGAAGGCCGCGATTTCAGCCTTTGATACCATTCCTTGGCAATCGGTGTCTCCTGCCAATCGATCTCGCCCAGATAATCGAGGACGGAGATGGAGGCGGCCGCGGCCAGATCGGCATAGCTCAGGCGCTCGCCCGCCAGCCAGGTGCGCGAGCCGGCAAGCCAGGAGAGATATTTCATGTGCTGACGGATGTTGGTGCGGGCGGTGCGCAGCACCTTGGAATCCGGTGCGCCGCCGCCCTGTGCCGGGGTCATCTGCAGCTTGTAGACCCGCTCGCGGGTCAGCGGCCTCGTCACGTCCTGCTCCATCTTCTGCAGGAACCACTCGGTCAGCCGGCGGATCTCGGCCCGCTGGAACGGATCCTCGGCCAGAAGGCGCCTGTCCCGCTTCAGGACGCCGTGCGTCTCATCGAGGAACTCCAGCAGCACGGTCGGTCCGCACAGCACGCGCATGCTGTCATCCACATAGACCGGCAGGCTGCCTGCGGGGTTGAGGGCAAGGAATTCCCGGCGCTTTTCCCAGGGCTGCTCCTCGACCAGATCCGTCTGAAAGCCATATTCCGCCAGGATAAGACGCACGAAACGCGAGGCCGAAGACATCGGGTGATGATAGAGGGTGGGCATGGACACGTGAACTTTATGCTAATTCGACAGGGAGAATGGCTCGCATCTTGTGCCGGCCTGACGTATGGCAGCTATATGGGTTTGATAAGCCCAGCACAAGCAATGCCGACCCAACTCCCTCAAACTGTCGTCATCTACTCAATAAAGGATTAAGAATGGCGGACCAGAGCATCCTCAGCGCGTTCATTCTTGGGGTGATCGAAGGGATCACCGAATTTTTGCCGATTTCCAGCACCGGCCACCTGATCATCGCCGAGCAGTGGCTGGGCGCCCGCTCCGACACCTTCAACATCGTGATCCAGGCCGGCGCGATCATTGCCGTCACCATCATTTACTGGCGTCGTCTCCTCAACCTCGTGCTTGGCTGGCGTGAACCCGAAAACCGCGACTATGCCCTGAAGCTCATCGTCGCCTTCCTGATCACCGCCGTTCTCGGCCTGATCGTGAAGAAGTTGGGCTTCGAACTGCCGGAGGATGCAAGCCCTATTGCCTGGGCGCTCATCATCGGCGGTATCTGGATGATCTTTGCCGAATGGGCGGCTGCCAAGCGTCCGCAAAGCACGAAGATCACCTGGCTGGTGGCCGTGCTCGTCGGTATTGCCCAGGTGGTGGCCGGCGTATTCCCGGGAACCTCCCGCTCCGGGGCGACGATCTTCATCGCGATGCTGGCCGGCACCGGCAATCGCGCCGCCGCCACCGAATTCGCCTTCCTCGTCGGCATTCCCACCATGTATGCCGCCAGCGGCTACCAGCTTCTGAAGACGCTGAAGGATCAGGGCGTGGCCGGCGAAGACTGGACCTCGCTCGGCGTCGCCTTCGTCACCTCGACGATCGTCGCCTTCATCGCGGTCAAGTGGCTGCTGTCCTACATCCAGACCAACCGCTTCACGGTGTTTGCGGTCTACCGCATCATCCTCGGCGTCTTCCTGCTGGGCCTTGCCTCGATGGGCCTGATGGCCTGAGGCACCTGGAAGGCCGACCAATGAAAAAGCCGGGTCGCGGCAGCGGCCCGGCTTTTTGCATGTCTGTCTTGCGGCGCAAGCCTTGCCACATCAGCGGCGGATCGAGCTCGTGCTGCTGCAGGGGTCGACGCCATAGGCCGGTGCGCAGGTGCTCTTGTTTGCCGCGACGGTGCCGGGCGACAGGAAAGAGCCGGCGAGGATGACGAGTGCCGCACACGCAAAAAACAGTGCGATGGACTTGCCCATGGAGGATTGCCTTTCGGAGGAGGAGATCGGTGTCACGGCCATACGAGTCGTTTCAGCAAAGGGAGAGCGGGATTTACGAGTCAGAACCCCGTATTTCAATAGAACATCTTGATGAATTGGGGGTTAACGACAGCCTGTTTTCGCCTGCGGCTTTTGTGTCACATCAGCGAAACGAAAAATAGGCAGGCGAACGGCCTGCCTATCGGAACGGCATCGGTTGCCAGGGCGACGGCTCAGGCCGCCTTGCCGGCATTGGTGTACTGGCCGTGAACGCGGAAGCGCACCAGATAGCTCGGCAGGATGCTGGACAGCAGCGTCGGCGCGATGCCGAGGCCCTGCAGCGTGCGGCCCTCGCGCTCGGCCTCGGCGGAGACCACATTGTCCTTCTTCAGCAGCGTCACCTGATCGGCCGTCAGCGGCGGGGCGATCAGCGGCACGGCCGAGGCAATGCTGCCCATCAGCGAGGCAAGGCCGAAGGGAATGGAGACGAAACCGCGCTTGCGATAGGTGACGCGCAGCACCTCCTCGAGACACTGCTTGAAGGTCAGCACTTCGGCGCCGCCCAGTTCATAGATCGTGCCGGCGGCAAGCTTGCCATCCACCGAACGGGCCACGACTTCCGCCACGTCTTCCACGAAGACCGGCTGGAACTTGGTGTGGCCGCCGCCGATCAGCGGCAGGAAGGGCATGGTACGGGCCATGTCGGCAAACTTGTTGAAGAAGTTGTCTTCCTGGCCGAACACGATCGAGGGACGCAGGATGACCGCGCCCGGCAGCGTCTGGAGAATGGCCTGTTCGGCGCGACCCTTGGAGCGGGCATAGGCGGAGGCAGACTGTGCATCGGCGCCAATGGCGGAGATATGGGTCAGCGTGGCGCCAGCGGCGCGGGCGGCTTCGGCCACGGCCTTGGCACCGGCTTCCTGCACGGCGTCGAAATTGTTCTTGCCGCTTTCGAAGAGGATGCCGACACAGTTCACCACATGGTCGGCACCGGCGACGGCCTGATCGATGGAGGCGCGATAACGCAGGTTGGCCTGCACCAGCTGGATCTGGCCGACATAACCGAGCGGGCGCAGGAAGCCGGCGAGATCGGGGCGGCGCACGGCGACGCGAATCCGGTAGCCGCGCTTGGCGAGCGCGCGAACCACATGCCTGCCGACAAAACCCGAGCCCCCGAAGACGGTGACGAGCGGCGGAAGATTGGACATGGTCATGGGACTGCTCCGAAAGCCAAAGGGATCAATAGGTTTTCTCTAGCCCAAAGCGTGCACGAGGTGAAGTGTCAAGCGCAGCCTCGCACCTGCCCTGCGGCAAAAAGGGTTGAGCCTTTGACACTGCACCCGCACGGTGCCGTCAGATGCCTTCCACCACCAGCATTTCCGCATCCGCCACTTCCTGGCGGATCTTCGCGGCGGCCTGATATTCCGGCGAATGGTAGCAGTCGACGGCGTGCTGCACCGAGGGGAACTCGATCACCACATTTCGCGCACGCGACACGCCCTCGAGCGTGGTCACGGCGCCGCCACGGGCCAGAAAGGTCGCGCCATATTTCTCGAAGGCCGGCCGGGCGGCCGCGACATAATCCTTGTAGCGCTCCGCATCGCGCACATCGACGCGGGCAATCCAGTATCCCTTCGGCATGCTTCTCTCCCTTTGTGCTGTCTTGCGCGTATCCGGCGCCTCAGAGGGCGGATTTCATCTCGGCGAGGATTGCCTGGGCTGCGGCCAGCGGATCCTGCGCCTTGACGATCGGCCGGGCGACCACCAGATGGCTGGAGCCCGCCTTGATCGCGTCGAAGGGGGTCACCACCCGCTTCTGGTCGCCGGCATCGGCTCCCTTGGGACGGATGCCGGGGGTGACGAGCGCCATGTCCGGCCCGATGATCTTGCGTACGGCCGCCGATTCTTCCGCCGAACAGACGATGCCGCCCATGCCGGCCGCGCGCGCCTGTTCGGCCCTGGTCAGCACCAGCGTGTGCGGATCATATTCATAGCCCGCGTCGCGCAGGTCGGCATCGTCCATCGAGGTCAGCACGGTGACGCCGAGCAGGCAGAGGCTGGAGCCCTTCGCGGCTTCGACGGCGGCCCGCATCGCCTTCGGATAGGCATGCAGGGTCAGCATGGTCACGCCCATCTTCACGATGTTCTCGACGCCCTTCGCCACCGTGTTGTCGATATCGAGCAGCTTCATGTCGAGAAAGACCTGCTTGCCGTCGTCAATCAGGTCGCGGGCAAATTCCAGCCCGCCGGCAAAGGCCAGCTGGTAGCCGATCTTGTAGAAGGAGACCTCGTCGCCGAGCGTGCGAACCACGCATTCCGCTTCGCTCACTGTGGGAAGGTCGAGTCCGACGATCAAGCGGTCGCGTGCGGTCATGCCTGCGGTCATCACATGTCTCCTTGCCAGAATTCCATCGGCGTCCAGTCGCATGCAAGGCGGCAATCGGCAAGAGAGGGGCCAAGGAGGAAGGCGAAAAGATTGCCGCCGCCGCCCGGCTGGTCGCCATCGCGGGCAATCGGCCGGCCCGCCAGATGGCATTTCAGCAGCGTGCCGACGCCACCATGGCCGACAAAGGCGATCGGCCGGGCCGGATCGTGACCCGTGAGCGCACGGGCAATCGCCTCGACGATGCGCGACTGGGCGTCCACGGCGCGTTCCCAGCCCCGATAGCTTTCGGTCGGATGCGCAAAGAACCAGTCGGCCGCCGCCTCGAAGGCCGGCGGTGGCGGAAAGCCGGTGGCAGAGCGGTCGTTCTCGTGCATGGCGGCATCGCCTTGCGGCAGTACGCCGGCCGCCTCGGCAAGGATCGCCGCCGTCTCGACCGCCTTGCGCTCCTGGCTGGAGACGATGCGCGACAGCTGCCGGACCCAGGGCAGGGTTGCCGCCTGCCTCGTGCGGGCAATTCCCGTCTCCGAAAGACCCCAGTCCGGCACCGGCACCGCCGGATCGATCTTCACCTGCGGATGCGTAATGTAGAGGCCGAACATGGGCCAGCTCTCCTTGAAGACCGGTCGTCAGGGACGGGTATAGAGCCAGAGCTGTGCCGGGGGAATGTTGCGCACGACGAAATCGAAGTGGCGGATCTGGTAGCGCTCAGGCCGGGCGACGATCGGCGAGACTGCGCCATAGGTGATCTGGATCACCGGACGCCCGCGCGGCATGCGGTCCAGCAGGTCTTCCAGAAGCGCGATGCGCCGCTCCATCGGAAAGCTCAGCATGGGGATCGCCGAAATGACCGCATCGAACATTTCGCCATTGCGCTCGCCGAGCGTGCGACCGAGATCGAAGGCGTCGCCATTGATGAAATGCACGCCCGGGAAGTTGCGGGTCAGGTGCTGGTAGAAGTCGGTGGAGAATTCGATGGAGACCAGTTTCTCCGGCGCGATGCCGCGTTGCAGGATGGCCTTGGTGATGATGCCGGTGCCGGGACCGAGTTCGAGCACCGGCAGACCGGATTGCGGATTGATGACGCTTGCCATGCGACGGGCGGTGATGCCGGAGGTGGGCAGGATGGCGCCGACGCGCTTCGGTCCGTCCATCCATCCCTTGAAGAAGCGGATTTCCTCATCGAACTTGCGGCCAAGCCGCTGCTTCAAACGCAATTCCATCATGGTCTCCCGGTACGCCCCTCTTGGTTTTCAGGTGGCGCTTCATGGCGCAAAAACAAGAGAAAATGTCGCAATGAAAAATACGGCAAAAAAAGGGACCGGCGAACCGATCCCTTTTGATTTTCAGACCCGCATCGGCATCAGCACGTAAAGTGCGTCATCGCCGGCCGTATCCTTCACCAATGTGGGGGATCCGGCATCGGCCAGAAGGAAGATGGCGTCCTCGCCGGAAAGCTGGGCGGTGATATCGAGAAGATACTTGGCGTTGAAGCCGATCTCCATCGGATCGCTCTCGTAGCCGACGGCCACTTCTTCCGTCGCGCTGCCTGAATCCGGGTTGTTGACGGTGAGCAGCAGCTGGCCGTCGCTGAGCGCCAGCTTCACCGCACGGCCGCGCTCCGACGAAATGGTCGAGACGCGGTCCACGGCGCGGGTGAAGCTCTGGCAATCGACGCGCATTTCCTTGTCGTTGCCGGTCGGGATGACGCGCTGGTAATCGGGAAAGGTGCCGTCGATCAGCTTGGAGGTCATCACGATCGCGCCGATCGTCAGGCGGATCTTCGCATCCGACACCTCGACGGTGACCATGGCTTCCGGATCGTCGACCAGCTTCTGCAACTCGCCGACCGTCTTGCGCGGAATGATGATGCCCGGCATGCCTTCCGAACCCGAGGGGGCGATGATGTCGGCGCGGGCCAGGCGATGGCCGTCGGTGGCGACGGCGCGCAGCTTCAGCTCGCCGCCGGCCTCGATCGTGTGGAAGAAGATGCCGTTCAGGTAGTAGCGGGTCTCTTCGGTCGAGATGGCGAACTGGGTGCGGTCGATCAGCATCTTCAGATCGGTCGCCTTGATCTTGAAGCTGTGGCTGAAGGTGCCGGCGGTCAGGTCCGGGAAGTCGGATTCCGGCAGGCACTGCAGCGAGAACTTGGAACGGCCCGACTGCACGACCATGCTGCCGCCATCCGGATTGGTGGCAAGCCGCACTTCCGCGCCATCCGGCAGCTTGCGCACGATTTCATAGAGAAGGTGGGCGGGAACCGTGGTGGCGCCGGCCTGTTCGACCATGGCCGGCACTTCCTCGGTGATTTCCAGATCGAGGTCCGTCGCCTTCAGTGCCAGATCATTGCCCGCGGCGCGCAGCAGCACGTTCGACAGGATCGGGATCGTGTTGCGGCGCTCCACGACCCTGTGGACGTGGTTCAGCGATTTCAGGAGGTTGGACCGCTCAAGAGTAATACGCATGACGCTACCGCTTTCGACCGTGCCGGTCCGCAGGGACCGGATGTTATGCTTGTCCGTCAGAGCTGGTCGGACGATGTGGACGGGCAAAATGGCAGAGTTTTTAACGAAAAGGCAAGGGGTGCCGTCCGGTCGCCGCAGGATTTCCGCAGCGCACCTGACACTTCGCACAGGTTTCCACATGCCGCAGTGGCCGTGCTTGCTGAAAATGCCGGCCTCGCCCATAAAGGCGGCAGGCAAGAGAAGGGTCCGGGATACAGTGACGCAAGACGAAGGCAGTGGGCAGCGCACCTACCGGGTGGGCAATGTGGCGATACCGGCGCGGCCGCTGGAGCCGGCGCTCTATCTGGTCGCCACGCCGATCGGCAATCTCGGCGACATCACGCTGCGGGCGCTGGAAACGCTGGCGGGCGCCGATGTGCTGGCCTGCGAGGATACGCGCGTGACCCGCGTGCTGCTCGATCGCTACGGCATTGCCGCCCGTCCGCTCGCCTATCACGAGCACAATGCCAACGAGGCGGGGCCGCGGCTGATCGCGGCGCTGGACGGCGGGCGCTCGGTGGCGCTGGTCTCCGATGCCGGCACGCCGCTCGTTTCCGATCCGGGCTATCGGCTGGGTCAGCTGGCGCTGGCGGCCGGCCACAGGGTGGTGCCGATCCCCGGTCCCTCCGCGCCGCTGGCGGCGCTTGTCGGCTCCGGGCTTCCCTCCGATGCCTTCCTGTTTGCCGGTTTCCTGCCGGTGAAGGAAAAGGGGCGGCGCGACCGGCTGGCGGAACTCGCCAGGATCCCCGCGACACTGATCTTCTTTGAATCGCCGCACCGCATCGCCGACACGCTGGCGATTGCCGCCGACGTGCTGGGGCCCGAGCGTGCGGCCTGCATGTGTCGCGAGCTGACCAAGACCTTCGAGGAATTCCGCCGCGGCCCGCTCGGACAGCTGGCCGGGGAGATTGCCGGCGCAACGGTGAAGGGCGAGATCGTGCTCGTTGTCGGACCGCCGGCCCATGACGATGTGCCGGCCGCCATCGACGTGGATGTGATGCTGCGCGAACTGGCCGCCGGCATGCCGGCCACCAAGGCGGCCGCCGAGGCGGCGCGCCTGACCGGCCTTTCCCGCAAGGACCTCTATCAGCGGCTCATCGAACTGAAGGGCGACGATGGCGGCTGAGGCTGGACGCAGCAGACGCCGCAGCGCGGAGCGTCGCGGGCGCTTCGCCGAGATTGTCGCGGCCCTGTATCTCAGCCTTAGAGGCTATCGAATCCTTGCCCTGCGCTACCGTACGCCGGTCGGAGAAATCGACATCATCGCCCGCAGGAGGGACCTCGTCGCCTTCGTCGAGGTGAAGGCGAGGCGTGATGTGCGCGATGCGCTCGATGCCGTCGGTCCCGCAGCGCAGCATCGCATACGTTCCGCCGGAGACTGCTGGCTGGCAAGGCAGAAGGACGCCCATCTCCTGTCCCTGCGCTACGATATCGTTGCAGTGCAAAAATGGAAGCTTCCGCGCCACTTTGTGGATGCTTTCTGAAAAAATTGCAAAGCTGTGCAATTTAGGTCATTCCTGTAACGGTCCGGACATAAAAACTTTAAGGAACTGTCACAATAGGCAGCTAAGCCACCCGGACTCGACCAAACGATGAGGGAGTGAACATGTTCAAGAAGCTTACTTTGGCCGCAGCGGCGCTGGCGCTGTCGGCTACGACGTCGCTTGCGGCAACCGAGATCACCTGGTGGCACGCCATGGGCGGCGAACTCGGCAAGAAGCTTGAGGAAATCGCCACCAAGTTCAACGCGAGCCAGAGCGATTACAAGGTCGTGCCCGTCTACAAGGGCTCCTATCCGGAAACGCTGACGGCCGCGATTGCCGCGTTCCGCGCCAACCAGCAGCCGGCCATCGTACAGGTCTTCGAAGTCGGCACCGGCACCATGATGGCCGCCAAGGGCGCCGTCTATCCGGTCTACAAGCTGATGAAGGACGAAGGCGAAAGCTTCGATCCGAAGTCCTACCTCGCTCCGGTCGTCGGTTACTATTCGGACACGCAGGGCAACATCCTGTCGCTGCCCTTCAACTCCTCCACCCCGATCCTCTACTACAACAAGGACGTCTTCAAGAAGGCTGGCCTTGATCCGGAAGTCGCGCCGAAGACCTGGAAGGAAGTCGAAGACTTCTCCAAGAAGATCGTGTCCTCCGGCGCTGCCAAGTGCGGCTTCACCTCGGCCTGGATCACCTGGGTTCAGACGGAAAACCTGTCCGCCCTGCACGACCAGCCCTTCGGCACGCTGGAAAACGGCTTTGGCGGCCTGAAGACGCAGTTCACCTTCAACGGTCCGGTTCAGGTCAAGCACTGGGCCAATCTGAAGAAGTGGCAGGACGAGGGCCTCTTCAAGTATGGCGGCCCGGTTGGCGGCGACAATGCGGCCACCATGTTCTATGCCCAGGAATGCGCCATGACGATGAACTCGTCGGCCGGTCGTGCAGGCGTCATCAACAATGCCAAGGACTTCACGCCCGGCTTTGCGCCGCTGCCCTACTATGACGACGTCATCAAGCAGCCGAAGAACTCCATCATCGGCGGCGCGACGCTCTGGGTGCTGAACGGCAAGGACAAGGCTGTCTACAAGGGCGTTGCCAAGTTCTTCACCTACCTCTCCAAGCCGGAAGTCCAGGCCGACTGGCACCAGTTCACCGGCTATCTGCCGATCACCAATGCCGCCTATGATCTCGGCAAGAGCCAGGGCTATTATGCCAAGAACCCGGGTTCGGACATCGCCATCGAGCAGATCACCCGCGGCACGCCGAGCGCCAACTCGAAGGGTCTGCGCTTTGGCAACTTCACCCAGGTTCGCACGATCGTGGACGAAGAGTTCCAGTCGCTGCTGGCCGGCAAGAAGGACGCCAAGCAGGCTCTCGACAGCGCCGTCGAGCGTGGCAACAAGCTGCTGCGCGAATTCGAAGCGGCCAACTGATCGCATATGACCCTTGCGGGAGGGCCGGCTCGTGCCGGTCCTCCTTTCGTTTGTCCGGCAAACTCCGGGGCGCCTCATGGAAACAAAGAAAACCACCTTCGACAGCCGGCTGCTGCCCTACCTGCTGCTGGCGCCTCAGTTGTTCATCACGCTGGTCTTCTTCATCTGGCCGGCGGCTCAGGCGGTGAAATCCTCCTTCGAGCGCGAAGACCCTTTCGGCCTGTCGACGGCCTTTGTCGGGCTGCTGCATTACCAGCGCCTGTTCGAGGATCCCAACTACATCGATGCGCTGTTGCGCACCGCCGTCTTCGCCGTCTCCGTCACGGCGCTGTCCATGGTGCTGGGTCTTGCCTTTGCCGCCGCCGTCGACCGGCTGGTGCGCACCGGCCGGGTCTATACGACGCTTCTGGTCTGGCCCTATGCGGTGGCCCCGGTCGTTGCCGGCGTGCTCTGGTGGTTCCTGTTCAACAGCACGACCGGCCTGATGCCCTTCTTCCTGGAAAAGGTCGGCATCCACTGGGACCATGATCTGAACGGCACGCAGGCGATGATCCTGATCATCATTGCCGCCGCCTGGAAGCAGGTGTCCTACAACTTCCTGTTCTTCCTCGCCGGCCTGCAATCGGTGCCGCAGTCGCTGATGGAAGCGGCTGCCATCGACGGTTCCGGCCCGGTGAAGCGCTTCTTCACCATCTCGCTGCCGCTGCTGTCGCCCACCACCTTCTTCCTGTTCATCATCAACGTGAACTACACGATGTTCGACACCTTCCCGATCGTGGATGCAACGACGGTGGGCGGTCCGGCGCAGGCCACGACGACGCTCGTCTACAAGGTCTACCAGGACGGCTACCTGGGACTGAATCTCGGCTCGTCCTCGGCGCAGTCCGTGCTTCTGATGATGATCGTCATGGTGCTGACCTTCGTGCAGTTCCGCTATGTCGAACGCCGCGTGCAGTATTGAGGTGAAGACCATGGTTGAAAACCGTCCCTTCCTGACCTTCCTGACCCACGCCTTCCTGATCCTCGGCTTCGCGGTGGTGGCCCTGCCGGTCTATGTGGCAATCATTGCCTCCACCCATGACATCGCCACGCTGATGAGCGGGCCGGTGCCGCTGTTGCCGGGCTCGCATCTCATCGAAAACTACAGCATGATCCTGACCAGCGCCTCGGCCGCCAACGGGCTGCCGAACTATTCGCACATGGCGCTGAACTCGCTGATCATGGCGGTGGCGATCACCGTCGGAAAGATCTCGATCTCGATCCTCTCGGCCTTCGCGATCGTCTATTTCCGCTTTCCCTTCCGGCAGCTCGCCTTCTGGATCATCTTCGTGACGCTGATGCTGCCGGTCGAGGTGCGCATCATGCCGACCTACAAGATCGTCGCAGACCTCGGCATGCTGAATTCCTGGGCGGGGCTGACCATTCCCCTGATCGCCTCGGCAACCGCCACCTTCCTGTTCCGCCAGTTCTTCATGACAGTGCCGGACGAGATGCTGGAGGCGGCGCGCGTCGATGGCGCAGGACCGATGAAGTTCTTCCGCGACATCCTGCTGCCGCTGTCGCGGACCAATATCGGCGCGCTCTGCGTCATCCTCTTCATCTACGGCTGGGTGCAGTATCTGTGGCCGCTGCTGGTGACCACCGATCCCGGCTATTACACGCTGATGATGGGCATGAAGCGCATGGTGACCGTGCAGGACGGCGTCATCCAGTGGCAGCTGGTGATGGCAGGCTCCGTGCTTGCCATGCTGCCCCCCATTCTGATCGTCATTTTCATGCAACGGCTGTTCATCCGCGGCCTGACAGAAACGGAGAAGTAAGATGGCTGGCATCAAGATAGCCGGTGTGTCGAAGATCTATGCCGGCGGCGTGAAGGCGGTCAATTCCGTCTCCATCGACATCGCGGATGGCGAGTTCATCGTGCTGGTCGGTCCCTCCGGCTGCGGCAAGTCCACGCTGCTGCGCATGATCGCCGGGCTGGAAGGCATTTCCGACGGCGAGGTGTCGATCGGCGGCAGGGTGGTCAACCGCATGGAGCCGGCCGAGCGCGATATCGCCATGGTGTTCCAGAACTATGCGCTTTATCCGCACATGACGGTCTATCAGAACCTCGCCTATGGCCTGAGGAACCGCGGCACGCCGAAGGCGGAAATCGATGCCCGCGTGGCGGAAGCTGCCCGCATGCTGGAAATCACCCAGTATCTGGAACGCAAGCCGCGCGCGCTGTCCGGCGGCCAGCGCCAGCGTGTGGCCATGGGCCGCGCCATCGTGCGCAAGCCGGCGGCCTTCCTGTTCGACGAGCCGCTGTCCAACCTTGATGCAAAGCTGCGCGTCTCGATGCGCGGCGAGATCAAGCGCCTGCAGCGGCGCCTCGGCACCACCTCGATCTATGTCACACACGATCAGCTGGAAGCCATGACGCTGGCTGACCGGCTGGTGGTGCTGAACGGCGGCCGCATCGAGCAGATCGGCTCGCCGCTCGAAGTCTATCACGCCCCGGCCTCCACCTTCGTCGCAAGCTTCATCGGCTCGCCGGCCATGAACCTCGTCTCCGGCGAACTGCACGGCAATCGCCTGGCGATCGGCCCGGCGGTGATCGAACTCGGCGCCCAGGCACCGGCCTCCGGCCCGGTGACCGTCGGCATTCGTGCCGAGGACCTGCGGCTTGCCCGCGACGGCGAGGCCGCGCTGCCGCTGAACGTGGATTATGTCGAGGAGCTGGGGGCCCAGCGTCTCGTGCATGGCCAGGTGGGCGACCAGATGCTGACGGTGGCGCTGTCGCCGGCGATCGCCATCGGCGAGCAGCTTTCGCTTGCCATCGATCCGGCCCGCCTGCACTTCTTCGCCGTGGATGGCGGCCGGCGGATCGGCGAGGGTTCCGTGCCGGCTCATGCATCCGCCCCGGTGGCGCAACCCGTGTGACCCGCTCTGCCGGGCCGTTGCCATTGCCCGCCCGGCGTCCTACATCTGACGGGCAATTCAAGAGGGACAGGGTATGGCCAAGATCCGCAAAGTCGCGTTCCAGATGGACCATGTGTCCGGCATCAACATCGCCGGCGATTCCACTTTCGCCATGGCGCTGGAGGCGCAGGCGCGAGGCTACGAACTATATCACTACACGCCCGACCGGCTGACCATGCGCGACGGCCGCATCTTTGCCGCCGTGGAGCCGATGACGGTGCGCGACGAGAAGGGCAGTCACTTCACGCTTGGCGAGCGTGAGCGTGTCGATCTGTCCAGCATGGATGTCATCCATCTGCGGCAGGACCCGCCCTTCGACATGGCCTACATCACCTCCACCCATCTGCTGGAGCGCCTGCATCCGAAGACGCTGGTGGTGAACGATCCGGCCTGGGTGCGCAATTCGCCGGAGAAGATCTTCGTCACCGAATTTGCCGATCTGATGCCGCCGACGCTGATCACCCGCGACATCGGCGAGATTGCCCGCTTCCGCGAGGAACTGGGCGACATCATCCTGAAGCCGCTCTACGGCAATGGCGGCGCAGGCGTGTTCCACTCGGCACGCGACGACCGCAATTTCTCCTCGCTGCTCGAAATGTTCGGCCAGATGTATCGCGAACCCTTCATTGCACAAGGATATCTGCCGGCGGTGCGCAAGGGCGACAAGCGCATCCTGCTCGTCAATGGCGAGGCGGTGGGCGCCATCAACCGCGTGCCGGCCGAGCATGACGCCCGCTCCAACATGCATGTCGGCGGCCGCGCCGAAGCGACCGAACTGACGGCGCGCGAAAAGGAGATCTGCGAACGCATCGGGCCTGCCCTTCGCGAACGCGGCTTCCTCTTCGTCGGCATCGACGTGATCGGCGACTTCATGACCGAGATCAACGTGACCTCGCCGACCGGCATTCGGGAAGTGAAGAAATTCGGCGGTGCCGATGTCGCGGCCCTGTTGTGGGATGCCATCGAAGTCAAAAGAAGCTGATTGAAATTCAACTTGTTGCCATGCGCCGGGGCGTTTCCGTTCTGGCGCTTTTTTGTTCCTCGAGTGCAACTAAAGAAAATTCTAATACATTTGGGGCGCGAAATCGTTCCGCGAATGTTCTTGTTTTAGACCTGCAACTGTGCTTGATTGCAGAAAGGGCGCCCAGACAACCGATATCTGTGGAACGCAGGCGCCCGCCAGGGGGCAGGTGGGGCATGGTGGCGCGCGTCAGCACGGTTGCATTCCAGGGCATCGAGGGGGTGCCCGTCGATGTTCAGGTCATGGTGGGGCCGGGCAAGCTCGGCATGCAGATCGTCGGCCTGCCGGACAAGGCGGTGGCCGAAAGCCGCGAACGGGTGCAGGCGGCCCTGCATGCCTCAGGGCTGGCGCTGCCGCCAAAGAAGGTGACGGTCAACCTCGCGCCCGCCGATCTTCCCAAGGAGGGCTCGCATTTCGACCTGCCGATCGCGCTCGGCCTGATGGCGGTGCTCGGCGCCATTCCCGCCGAGGCGCTGTCGAGCTATGTGGTGCTCGGCGAGTTGAACCTCGATGGAACGCTGGCGGCCGTGGCGGGTGCGTTGCCGGCGGCGATCGGCGCCAATGCGCTCGGCAAGGGACTGATCTGCCCGGCCGACAGCGGCGCCGAGGCTGCCTGGGCCGGGTCCGATATCGACATTCTCGCGCCGCGCAGTCTGATTGCGCTCGCCAATCATTTCCGCGGTACGCAGGTTCTTGCGCGTCCGCAGCCGGCCATCCGTGCGCCGGCCGCCAATCTGCCGGATCTCGCCGACATCAAGGGGCAGGAAAGCGCCAAGCGGGCGCTGGAAGTGGCGGCGGCCGGCGGGCACAATCTGCTGATGGTCGGCCCGCCCGGCTCGGGCAAGTCCATGCTCGCGGCACGGCTGCCCTCGATCCTGCCGCCGCTTTCTGCCGCCGAACTCCTGGAAGTGTCGATGATCCATTCCATCGCCGGGCAGCTGTCGGGCGGCAAGCTGTCCGACCGCCGGCCGTTCCGCACGCCGCACCATTCCGCCACCATGGCGGCGCTGGTGGGCGGAGGGTTGCGGGCGAAACCGGGGGAGGCATCGCTTTCCCATCACGGCGTGCTGTTCCTCGACGAATTTCCGGAATTTGCGCCGCAGGTGCTGGATGCGCTTCGCCAGCCGCTGGAGACGGGGGAATGCGTGATTGCCAGGGCCAATCACCGGGTGTCCTATCCGGCCAGCATCCAGCTGGTGGCGGCGATGAATCCCTGCCGCTGCGGCATGGCGGGCGAACCGGGCCATAGCTGCGCACGCGGCCCGCGCTGCGTCAGCGATTATCAAAGCCGCATCTCGGGACCGCTGATGGACCGTATTGACATCCGCATCGACGTGCCGGCGGTCTCGGCTGCCGACCTCATCCGCCCGCGCCCGGCCGAAAGCAGCGCCACGGTGGCGGCGCGGGTCGCCCGCGCCCGCGAGCGACAGCTGCAGCGTTTCGCCGACGCCGGCCTGCCTGAGATTTCCACCAATGCCCGCTGCTCGACGGCGCTCATCGAGGATTTCGCCGCCCCCGACGCGGCCGGCATGCAGTTGCTGCGCGACGCGGCGGAAAAGCTGAAATTCTCCGCCCGCGGCTATCACCGCATCCTGAAGGTCTCCCGCACGCTCGCCGATCTGGACGGCGAGGACAAGGTCGGCCGCATTCATCTCGCCGAGGCGATCTCCTACCGGATCGCGGGAGAACGCTTGACTGCAGCGGCGTGAGGAGCCACGACTTCGTCGTCAAAAGGTGAGGACAGGGCTTGGAACTGCGGCGCATCGACAGGCACGCTCTTGAATGGCATGACCGCTTTTTTGCTCATCTGGAATCTGTTTTCGACATCAGGAATTTTGCCGGCTGGGCAAGATGCGGTGGCTGGGGCGACCGCTATGAAGTCTTTGCCCTGTCCGAGGGGGAGGATATCTGTGCCACCATCGGCGTGACCGTGCTGGACGGACGGTCGGGCGAGGGCGGACCCGTGCCGGTGCGCCAGCTGGGAGCCGTTGCAACCCGCCTGCAGGATCGCCGGCGGGGGCTCGCGCGCCGGCTATTGGACCATGTGCTTGCGGAGGCGGATCGTGAAGGCGCTCCTGTTCTGCTGTTTGGCAATCCCTCAGTGGCCGATTTCTATCCACGCTTCGGCTTTCGGCGCCTGATACCGGATCGCCTGTTTCTCGATCTTCCGCCGGGCGGCGAAACCACGAATTCTCCCGGGCGACGCCTCGATCCGGAGAGGC
This sequence comes from Rhizobium sp. CSW-27, assembly GCF_018760785.1. Taxonomy (GTDB): domain Bacteria; phylum Pseudomonadota; class Alphaproteobacteria; order Rhizobiales; family Rhizobiaceae; genus Neorhizobium. The sequence continues at coordinate 145,987 of NZ_JAHHZO010000011.1, read as the reverse complement.
CGGAGGACCGGGCCCTGCTGATCAGCTGGTGTGAGAGGGCTGGGGCGCATGGAGGCGTGCTTTCGGCGCGGCCAGATGCCTCCATCCTGCTCTGGCATCTCTTGAACACGGATGTTGCCGCCCATGTTCTGCCAGAGGGACGGGGGCTGGCTTTCGTTGATGCGGCAGACGAGGGGGTTATGCTCTGCGACTGGCTTTCGCAGGACGGACTGCCCGACCCGGACCTGCTGCTGTCGGTTGCGGCCCCGCTTGGCGGGCGGATTGAGCTGGGTTTCGTGCCCCGCGAAGGCGCGATGGTGAAGCGTTTGAACCGGGTTCCCTGGCCTGAGGCCTACATGTTCTGGCGTGGTGACGCCCTGCCGGAGGGCATCTTGCGCTTTCCAGCCCTGATGATGACCTGAGGCGGCGGCACGGCGCGGCTTGCATCGTCGCTTCAGGCAAGGAACCACTGTTCAGATATTCCATCCCATCGGCGGCCGAACCCGTCTTGCCGAAACATCGCCGATGGGGATTTTTCTATTCGCTATTCGCTATTCGCTATTCGCTATTCGCTATTCGCTATTCGCTATTCGCTATTCGCTCGATCATCCACCCAGCCCTTCGAACAGCGCCGTCGAAAGATAGCGCTCGGCAAAGGAGGGAATGATGACGACGAGGTTCTTGCCCTCGTTTTCCGGACGCTGGCCGATGCGGATGGCGGCGGTCAGCGCGGCGCCGGAGGAAATGCCGACGGGAACGCCTTCGAGGCGGGCGACATGGCGGGCCATCTCGATGGCGTCGGCGCTGGCAACCGTCACCACCTCGTCATAGATCGAGGTGTCGAGGATTTTCGGAGCAAAGCCGGCACCGATGCCCTGGATCTTGTGCGGGCCGGGTTCGCCGCCCGAGAGCACCGGGGATTCGGCCGGTTCGACGGCAAACACCTTGAGGTCCGGCTTGCGGGCCTTCAACACCTGGCCGACGCCGGTGATGGTGCCGCCGGTGCCGATGCCGGCGACGAAGAGATCGATCTTGCCGTCGGTGTCGTTCCAGATTTCCTCGGCCGTCGTCTGGCGGTGGATTTCCGGATTGGCCGGGTTTTCGAACTGTTGGGGAATGATGGCGTCCGGCAGGCTGGCGGCCAGTTCCTCGGCCTTGGCAATGGCGCCCTTCATTCCCTTCGGACCTTCGGTCAGCACCAGTTCGGCGCCAAGCAGCGCCAGCATCTTGCGACGCTCGACAGACATGGTTTCCGGCATGGTGAGGATCAGCCGGTAGCCCTTGGCGGCGGCGGCGAAGGCGAGCGCAATGCCGGTATTGCCGGAGGTCGGTTCGATCAGCGTCGTGCGGCCGGGCGCGATCCGCCCTTGCGCTTCCAGGCTTTCGATCATGGCAACCCCGATGCGGTCCTTCACGGAGGCGATCGGGTTGAAGAATTCCAGCTTGGCCAGAAGATTGGCCTTCACGCCCTTTTCCCTGGCCAGCTTGTCGAGACGCACGATCGGCGTATTGCCGATGGTGTCGATGATGGAGGCATAGATCTTGCCGCGGCCGGGCTTGGCGGTGTCGGACATGGTGTTTCTCCCAGAGACTGTCATTGCAGACGACATTAGGGCCGAACCGCCAGGACGGCGAGGGGCTGTCTTTGCGCAATCGCCCCGCTTGCGGAAAAATCTTTGCCCGTCATCCGGTTGTGCCGGCGCATTCCGATACGCCTGTTCGCCGCCTTCGCGGCGCAAATGCGTCGCTGCAGCCTTCCGGAAGATGCGCGAGGGCTCAGCGAGCGGCGATATAGGCCGCGGTCCCGGCCAGGATCCCGGCGGCGGAGCGGTTGAGCGCCTGCAGCGCCTTCGGCTTCTTCAGAAGGTCGCGTGCCTTGGAGGCGAGCAGGATATAGGGCAGAAGCACCGCCATCAGCACGATGAAGGTGGTCGCCACCAGGGCGGCATAATCGCCGGGTCCGATCTTCTCCAGCGGCAGCAGGGTCGGCACCAGCGCCACGTAGAACAGCATGGTCTTCGGATTGCCGAGCGTCACCAGCAGGCCGGAGAGAAAGGCCATGCCACCGGTTGCCCCGCGCGTTGCCTCGATATCCTGCCGCAGCAGGCCGGCCGTCCAGAGCTTCCAGGCGATGTAGCAGAGATAGAGCACGCCGAGATACTTGATGATCAGAAAGGGCGTGGTGAAGTTCTGCGCCACGATGGCAAGCCCCAGCACCACCGCGGTGAGATAGACCAGATCGCCGAGGATGAGGCCAAGGCCCATGAAGAAGGTGGGGCGGAAGCCGGAGCCGAGCGCCCGTGCCACGATCGCTGTCATGCCCGGCCCCGGAATGGCGGCGGCGATGAACAGGGCGAGTGCATAGGTGAAGAGCGTGGTCAGCGTCATGATGGATCTCCCTGCGGCTCTCATGCCGCATTGCGGGCCGATCGGCAATGGCAAATCCGCCAGATTGCCGGGCGGCAGGAAAGCCCGCGCATTGCCCCAAAAAAAGCCAAATGCTGCCGTCCAAGCGGCATTCGATTTAAGGTACCAAACGGTACTGAATGGAACGAGCCTGCGGGCGACGGAGAACATCTTGCCAGACACGATCTTGACCTGCCTGTCACGAGCCCGGATGCCGGGACGCTGCCGCACGAACCCGTTGGGGCACCATGTCCGTTCCGTTGCATCCGTGCCGCAATCGCCGAAAGGGGCGGGGCTGCGACGCGGCACGCTGGCACCGGCTCTGCTGATGCTCGGTTTCGGCGTGGCGGGCTGCAGTTCGGTCCCCCTCAAGGAGGCTGGATCGCTGACCTCCTACAGTCGCCTCGGCCCGGTGGAGGGGCGCGTTACGAAATCGCGCAGCTTCGCGGATACGCCAGCGCTTCTCGCGGCAAGATCCGTGTCGATAGAGCCGGCGAGGATTGCGCCCGGTGCCGCCGCCGAGGTCAATGAGCCCGCCCAGGACAGACTGGTCGCCAATGCGCTGGACCGCGCGCTCTGCATCGGCCTCAGCGATCGGTACCGGGTGGTGCCGCCGGGCGAGACGGCGGATCTGACCGTCAGGGCGACGATCACCGATATCGTGCCGACCGGCAAGGTCGCCGCCGGCGTATCGAAGGTTGCGACGCTCGGCTCCTCGGCGGTTCTGCCCGTGGGCGTGCCGCGCCTGCCGATCGGGCTGGGTGGCCTTGCCGTGGAGGCGGAGGCGGTCGATGCGGCCGGCCAGCAGCGGGCCGCCATCGTCTGGTCGCGCGGTGCCAATTCCATCACCAACAGCCCGCGCGTTTCCGAGATCGGCGATGCCTACGGCCTTGCCGGCACCTTTGCCGGCGAATTTTCGCGCATGCTGGTGAAGGGTGAAAGACCGGCGGGAATCGATCTCGACCTGCCCTCCGGCCAGCGGCTGAAATCGCAACTGGGCGGGGCGCCGAAATATGCGGCCTGCGACGCCTTCGGCCGGGCGCCGGGCGTCGGCGGTTTCGTGGCAAGCGCGGTGGGCGCGCCGCCATCCTGGGCGGACAAGGCCGGAGCGAAGTAGGGCTCTGGCCGTCGGCCAAAGCCCGGCCGGCGCTTCGTCAGACCCCTGTCGACCCGAAGCCGCCGGCACCGCGCGCGGTCTCGCTGAAGCCGTCGGCTTCCTGCACCTGCGCCTGCACCACCGGGGAAACAACCAGCTGCGCGATGCGCATGCCGCGCTCGATGATAAAATCCCGGTCGCCGAGATTGACGAGCAGCACCTTCACCTCGCCGCGATAATCGCTGTCGATGGTGCCGGGCGTGTTCAGGCAGGTGATGCCGTTCTTGAAGGCTAGGCCGGAGCGCGGGCGCACCTGCACCTCGAAGCCTTCCGGAATTTCGAAGACGAAGCCTGTCGGCACCAGTGCCCTTTGTCCCGGTACGAGCGTCATCGGCTCGGTCAGGGCGGCGCGCACATCCATGCCGGCGGCGCCGCGTGTCTCGTAGGCCGGCAGGTCGATCCCCTCGCCATGCGGCAGGCGGATGAGCTTGATGGCGGGGCCGATGATATCGCGCATGGGACGGTTTCCTTCCTGTGTTTGCCGGTCAATTGCATAAAGCGCCCAAAATCGCTAGATACGCGGCAACTCAAAGGATTTGCACGACATGGCCGAAAGCATTGCCGAGGCGGTTTCCCGCCGCCGAACCTTCGCGATCATCGCGCACCCGGACGCGGGCAAGACGACACTGACGGAAAAGCTGCTGCTGTTCGGCGGCGCCATCCAGCTCGCTGGTGAAGTGAAGGCGAAGAAGGACCGCATCCAGACCCGCTCGGACTGGATGAAGATCGAACGCGAGCGCGGCATCTCGGTCGTCACCTCGGTGATGACCTTCGAATATGAAGGCAATATCTTCAACATTCTCGATACGCCCGGCCACGAGGACTTTGCCGACGACACCTATCGCACGCTGACGGCGGTGGATGCCGCGGTGATGGTGATCGACGGCGCCAAGGGCATCGAGCCGCGCACGCTGAAGCTGTTCGAAGTCTGCCGCATGCGCGACATTCCGATCATCACCTTCGTCAACAAGATGGACCGCGAAGCGCGCGATACCTTCGAGATCCTCGACGAGGTGGAGGAGAAGCTGGCGCTCGATACGGCGCCGATCACCTGGCCGGTCGGCCGCTCGAAGAATTTCTGCGGCTCCTACAACCTCGCCAACAACACCTATCGCAGCTCCGACACGCAGGTGGAGCCGATGCCGGTCAACGGTCCGCAAAGCGTGGCGGAAAACCTGCCGGAAAACGAACGCGATGCCTTCATCGACGAGCTGGAACTGGCGCGCGAGGCCTGCCGTCCCTTCGACAAGCAGGCTTTCCTCGAAGGCCACATGACACCGGTCTTCTTCGGCTCGGCGCTGCGCAATTTCGGCGTGCGCGACCTCATCAACGCGCTCGGCGCGTTCGCGCCGCCGCCGCGCGACCAGGTGGCGGATGTGCGCACCGTGCATGCGGCGGAAGACAAGATGACGGCCTTCGTCTTCAAGATCCAGGCCAACATGGACCCCAACCACCGCGACCGTATCGCCTTTGCCCGCATCTGCTCCGGCAAGCTGGAACGCGGCATGAAGGCGCGTCTGGCCCGCACCGGCAAGCAGATGGGGCTGACGGCGCCGCAATTCTTCTTCGCCTCGCAGCGCCAGCTGGCCGATACGGCCTATGCGGGGGACGTGGTGGGCATTCCGAACCACGGCACGCTGCGCATCGGCGATACGCTGACGGAAGGCGAGAACCTCGTCTTCCAGGGCGTGCCGAACTTTTCGCCGGAAATCCTGCGCCGCGTGCGGCTCGAAGATGCCATGAAGGCCAAGAAGCTGAAGGAAGCCCTGCAGCAGATGGCGGAAGAGGGCGTCGTGCAGCTGTTTTCGCCGGAAGACGGCTCGCCCGCCATCGTCGGCGTGGTCGGCGCCCTGCAGCTCGACGTGCTGAAGGAACGGCTCTCTGCGGAATACAGCCTGCCGGTTTCCTTCGAAATGTCGCGCTTTTCCGTCTGCCGCTGGATTTCGTCGGACAACAAGGCGGAGATGGACAAATTCCTCACCGTCAAGCGCGGCGACATTGCCCGCGATCTCGACGGCGATCCGGTGTTCCTGGCGCAGGATTCGTTCTCGCTGCGCTACGAGTCGGAACGCTATCCGGCGATCAAGATGGTGGCGATCAAGGAATATCACGTCGCCAAGGCGGCGTGAGGGGCTTCCCCTCCCAACCCTCCCCACAAGGGGGAGGGCTTTAACTCAGCCGACCCGCCCAAGCAGATCGAAGCGCCGGCGGGCGCCGCAAAGGGTCTTCCTCCTTGTGGGGGAGATGTCCGGCAGGACAGAGGGGGTTTTCCCATATGCGAGAGCCCTGCCGCCTTGTGCGAGGATGCCAGCCAGAGAGGCAAGAGCGCGTCACTCCCCCCGCGGAAAACGCTGGTTCTCCTCCAGCACGTTGAGATCCATGTGGTTGCGCATGTAGCGCTCGGACGCCTTTTGCAGCGGCTGGTAGTCCCAGGGGAAATAGGCGCCGTTGCGCAGCGCCCGGTAGACCACCCAGCGCCGCGCCTGGCTTTCGCGCACCGCCTCGTCATAGCGGCGCAGATCCCAGCGCGCCAGCATGGCACCGGTCATTCGGATCATGGTTCCGGCATGTTCCGGCCGTTCCGCCAGGTTGTCGCGCTCGTGCGGGTCGGTGTCCAGATCAAACAGCAGCGGCGGATCGGCGTCGCAGAGCGTCAGCTTGTAGCGGCCGTCGCGCAGGCCGATCAGCGGCGCGATGGACCCTTCGGCCGCATATTCCATCGGCACGGCACCGCGGCTGCCGCGGCCCTCGGCAAGCGGGGCAAGATCCTCGCCGTCTGTCCAGCGCCGGATGCGGGAGAGGTCCAGCCCGGCAAGACCGGCGAGGGTCGGTGTGACGTCCAGCGTCGACACAGGCTGGGGGATACAGGCCGGCTGCCAGCCGGGCGCCGCGATCATCAGCGGCACGCGGGCGGAGCCTTCGAAGAAGCACATCTTGAACCACAAGCCCTTCTCGCCCAGCATGTCGCCATGGTCGGAGACGAAGAGGATGATGGTGTTGTCCGCCATGCGCGTGCGCTCGAGCACGTCGAGGATCTCGCCGATCTTGTCGTCGACATAGGAGATGTTGGCAAAGTAACCGCGCCGTGCGCGCCGCACCTGGTCCGGCGTGATGTCGAAGGCGCGGAAATCACAGGCCTCCAGCAGGCGCCTGGAATGCGGGTCGAGCGCCTCGAAGGCGGGGATCGGGCCGGGCGGGTCAAGCTCCGGGCAGTCCTCGTAAAGGTCCCAGTATCTGCGGCGCGCCACATAGGGATCGTGCGGATGGGTAAAGCTCACGGTCAGGCACCAGGGGCGCGCGTCCTTGCGGCGGGACAGATCGTAGAGCCTTGCGGTGGCATGGTAGGCCACCTCGTCATCATATTCCATCTGGTTGGTGATTTCGGCGATCCCCGCGCCGGTGACGGAACCGAGATTGTGGTACCACCAGTCGATGCGTTCTCCGGGCTTGGTATAGTCCGGTGTCCAGCCGAAATCGGCGGGATAGATGTCGGTGGTCAGCCGCTTCTCGAAACCGTGCAACTGATCCGGCCCGACGAAATGCATCTTGCCGGAGAGCGCCGTGTAATAGCCGGCCGAGCGCAGGTGGTGCGCATAGGTCGGGATATCCGAGGCGAATTCGGCTGCATTGTCATAGACGCGGGTGCGGCTCGGCAGCTGGCCGGACATGAAGCTTGCCCGCGCCGGCGCGCAGAGCGGGCTTGCGGTATAGGTATTGGCGAAGCGCACGGAGCGCTTCGCCAGTTCTTTCAGGTGCGGTGCATGCAGAAACTCGGCGGGACCATCGGGAAACAGCGTGCCGTTCAGCTGGTCCACCATCAGGATCAGGATATTGGGCTGCGTCATGGTGTGATCACAGACCCAACGCCGTCTTGATCGCGGGAAGCGCGGGTTTGCCATCCAGCGTCGTGACGCCCGAGAGCCAGGGTTCGACCGTCTTCGGGTTTGCCTTCAGCCAGGCGGTGGCCGCAGCCTTCGGGTCTTCGCCGCCGAGGATCGCGCCCATCAACTCGTTCTCCATGCCGATCTCGAAGCGCATGTTCCTGAACAGCGCCGCGGCATTCTGGCATTTGGCCGGCCAGCCGGTGCGCGCCAGCGTATAGACCTCCGCCCCGCCGTAATTGGCACCGAAATAGGCATCGCCGCCGGAAAGATAGGTGAGCTTGAATTTCGTGTTCATCGGGTGCGGCGCCCAGGCCAGAAACACGATGTCGCCCTTGTCGCGCCCGGCGCGTTCCACCTGCGCCAGCATGGCCTGCTCGCCGGATTCGACCAGTTCCCAGCCCTTCAGGCCGAAATCATTGGCGTCGATCATCTTCTGGATATTGGCATTGGCCGGCGCGCCGGGCTCGATGCCGTAGATCTTCCTGCCAAAACCATCCGCCTGCTTGGCAAGATCGGAGAAATCCCTGACCCCCTTGTCCGCCACATAGGAGGGCACGGCGAGCGTGAACTTGGCGCCTTCCAGGTTCTTGGCCAGCACCTCGATTGCCTTCGCGGCCGTGAGATCATCGATGAAGGCCTTCTGCGCCGGCATCCAGTTGCCGAGGAAGACGTCGATCTCGCCGTTCTTCATCGACTGGTAGCCGATCGGAACGGAGAGCGTCTTGACATCGGGCTGGTAACCGAGCGCGGAGAGAACCACGGCAGCCGTGGCATTGGTGGCGGTGATATCCGTCCAGCCGGGATCGGAGAGCCGGATGGTCTTGCAGGATGCCTCGTCTGAGGCAAAGGCGCCGGTCGCTGCGGCAAAGGAAAGGCTGATGCCGGCGAGAAGCCGGAAAATGCGCGAAGTGGTTTTCATTGCAGTTCCCCATTTATTCGAGCAGTTTATTGAACATCGGCCGCAAGCGGCCTGTGAAGGCGGTGTTTTTCAATCGCAGCCAAAAGGAATTTCTATGGGTGAGCGACCGCTGGATCTCGGCTGGATCAGGATGTTCTGCGAGGTCGGACGAACCGGAAACCTGACGCTGGCGGCCGAGAGGCTCGGCCTCAGCCAGCCGGCTGTCAGCTATCAGATCCGCCGGATCGAGGAGCAGTTGCGCGTGTCGCTGTTCGAACGGCAGCATCGCGGCGTGGCGCTGACCGCCGATGGGCGGCGCCTGTTCGATATCCTGTCGAAAAGCGTCGACGAGGTTGACGTTCTGGTGAAGAGCCTGCGGCAGCGCCCCAGCCGTCCGGCCCTGCGGCTGCGCACCGATTACGCCTTTTCCACGCTCTGGCTGATGCCGCGGGTGCATGCCTTCCGCAGCCGGCATCCGGGTGCCGATATCCAGATCGTGGCGACGCATCGGGATGCGGGCCTCGTGGTGGAGGAGGGAGAGGTGGCCGTGGTGTTCGGCACGCGGGAGGAGTTTGGCACAAGCGGCAGCCTGCTTCTGCCGGAACGGGTTGCGCCGGTCTGCACGCCCCGCTTTCTCGCAGGCCACGGACCGCTTGCGACCCCCGCCGAGATTGCCGGTGCACGGCTGCTGCATCTCGATACGCTGGGATCGGCGCCGTGGTATGACTGGGCGAGCTATCTGCGGGAGCTCGGCACCCGCCATGATCTGTCGCCGGATGAGGGCGAATTCTGCTTCAACACCTATGCCCTCGTCATCCAGGCGGCGCTCGCCGACCAGGGCCTGGCGATCGGCTGGCTGGGGCTTGTCGACCAGCTGATCGACAGCGGCATGCTGGTGGTCACGGGGCCTGAACTTGGCGCTGCCGACCGCGGATACTGGCTTTTGCCGCCCTCCCACCCGAACGAGGGAACGGATCAGCTCTGCGCGTGGCTGAGCGTGGCATTTGCGGCGGCATAATCTTCCACCTCGGATGTCAGGTCGATGAGGAAGTCGTCGCACCACCGCTTCACGTCATGCTCCAGCAGGTGGTCCATCATCCCCCGCCAACGGTTGATGCGCTCGTCGCGGCTCATGGTGAGGGCCCGCGCGATCGCGTTGGCCGTACCCTCGATGTCATAGGGATTGACGAGCAGCGATCCTCGCAGTTCGCGGGCCGCCCCGGCAAAGCGGGAGAGAACCAGCACGCCCGGATCCTCCGGATCCTGCGCCGCGACGAATTCCTTGGCCACCAGGTTCATGCCGTCGCGCAGGGGTGTCACGAGCCCGACTTTCGCCAGCCGGTAGAGACCGGCCAGCACCGGGCGGCCGATCGAGCGGTTGATATAGCGGATCGGCACCCAGTCCACGGTGCCGAGCGCGCCGTTCACCCGGCCCGCCTGTTCGGCGACGGTGCGCTGCATCGCCTCGTATTCCGGCACTTCCGAGCGCGATTTCGGGGTGATCTGCAGATAGCTGACCTTGCCCTGGTGGCCGGGATTGCGCGAGACGAAGCTTTCATAGGCATCGATGCGCTGGGTGATGCCCTTGGAGTAATCCAGCCGGTCGACGCCGATGATCAGATCGCGACCTTCGAGGCTCTGCCGGGCCTTGCGCACCATCACGCTGCCGGCGGCCTTCCGGGCGAAATCGGCAAAGGCGGCGGTTTCGATGCCGATCGAGTAGAAGCCGCCCTTGAAGGTGCGGCCGTGCGACTGGAAGAGGCCGTCGCCGATGGCATTGCCAAACCCCTCGCGCACCAGGCAGCCGCGGAAGTTTTCCAGATCGTGGTCGGTCTGGAAGCCGACGAGATCGTAATGGGTGAGACCCCGCATGATCTCCTCATGCACCGGCATGGCAAACAGCACGTCGGCCGGCGGCCAGGGAATGTGCAGGAAGAAGCCGATGCGGTTCTTGATGCCCATCTGGCGCAGTTCGGCGGCCAGCGGGATCAGGTGATAGTCATGCACCCAGATCGTGTCGTCCGGCTTCAGCAGCGGCGCCAGGCGATGGGCGAAGAAGCGGTTGACGCGGAAATAGCCGGCCATTTCCTTGCGGGCATATTCGGCAAGGTCCAGCCGGTAGTGGCAGATCGGCCAGAGCACGCGGTTGGCAAAACCGTGGTAATATTCCTCCACGTCCGTCTTCGTCAGATCGGTCAGCGCGTAGGTGATGTTGCCGCGCTCCGTCAGTTCCAGCGGCGCCGGATCTTTGGTGCCGCTCGATTTGCCGGACCAGCCCATCCACACGCCGCCGCGCTCTTCCAGCGCGGCCTGCAGCGCCACGGCCAGGCCGCCGGCGGGCGCCGTGCCGTTCTTTTCCGGCATCGGAACGCGGTTGGATATCACGACAAGTCGGCTCAAGGATGGTGCTCCTTCTGGTGGGATCGGCGGGTCATGGCCCGGCGAGGCTCTTCAGCATGGCGCGCAGGGCGCCGGCGGATGGAATGATTGTCTTTGCGGCGGTCTCGTCGGCCGGCTCGCCGATGCGGATCGAGCGGCCGCCGAGTTCGTTTGCCACCTTGAACATGGCCTCGTCGGTCAGGTCGTCGCCGATGGCGATCGGCTTGCGGCCGGCAAACGGTGGTTCCGACAGAAAGGCCCGGACGGCCGCTCCCTTGCTGGCGCGTGCCGGGCGGATTTCGATCACCATCTTGCCGCGCTGCAGGGCATAATCCGGCCCGGCCTCCTCCAGCGCCGAATGCATCACCGCTTCCAGCGCGGCCTGCCATTCCGGCGCCTGCCGGTAATGGGCGGCAACGGCGGCGCCCTTGTCCTCGATCAGGATCCCCTTCCAGTCGGCGGTGACGCGTTCGAGCGAGCGCTTCAGCGCGCCGAAGGCCGGATCGGCCGAAACGCTGTCGACGGAGCCATTCGCACGTCGCCGTTCTGCCCCGTGCAGGCCGGCAATCGGCAGGGTCAGCGGCTGAAACAGCTGGTCCGCATAGACAAGGGCGCGACCGGTGACGAGCGCCAGCGCTCCCTCCAGCCGTTGCGACACGGCGCGCAGGTGATCGGCAAGATCCGGCGGCACGACGATGCCCTCCGGCGTCTCGGCGAGATCGATCAGTGTCCCGTCAATGTCGAGAAAAAGCGCATGGCCGTGCGGGTCTGTGCGCAAAAGGTCGAGCGCCTGGCCATCCGGTTGCGAAGCGTCCGCTTCGGCTTCACGTGATGTGTCGGTCGGTAACATGGGGCAAGATGTAGGCCGCCAGCGACTGATGACAAGGGCGGAGGCCTCCGTTCCGGATGGCAATGCCGTCATGAAATCGACATCTTGCTGCCGGATCGCCCTTGAATGCAGGCGTTTGCGTGCTAACCCTCGCTTAAGATTTTGAGCCGATCCTTTCAGGTATTCGCCGCCTTGCGCGGCGCGATTTGGAGCTGGAAAACCATGTGTCGCTGGGCCGCCTATCGCGGCAATCCGCTTTATCTCGAGGAACTTGTCTCCTCGCCCGCCCACTCGCTCATCGAACAGAGCCATTGTGCCAGCCGTGCGAAGACAGCGACCAATGGCGACGGTTTCGGCATCGCCTGGTACGGTGATCATCCGGAGCCGGGGCGATACCGCGATATCCTGCCCGCCTGGTCGGATTGCAATCTGCGCAGCCTTGCCCGCCAGATCCGTTCGCCGCTGTTTCTGGCGCATGTGCGCGCCGCCACCAATGGCAGTACACGGCGCGACAACTGTCACCCCTTCGTGCATGGCAGCTGGTCCTTCATGCACAATGGGCAGATTGCCGGTTTCGACAGGATCCGCCGGAAGATGGAAACCTATCTCTCCGACGACCTCTTCCACGCCCGCACGGGCACGACGGATTCGGAAATGCTGTTCCTGCTGGCCCAGGAATTCGGCATGGCGCAGGACCCGGTCGGCGCCGTCTCGCGCGCCATCGGCGTGATCGAGCAACTGGCGGCCGAGCATGAGGTGAGCACGCTGGTGCGCTTTACCGCCGCCTTCTCCGATGGCAATGCGCTCTATGCCATCCGCTATGCGACGGACCACCGGCCGCCGACGCTCTACGCCGCGCCGATGGGCGGCGGCTACTGCCTGGTGTCGGAGCCGCTGAATGACGATGTGGATGCCTGGACGGAGGTTCCAGACGGCAGTGCCGTGATGGTGACCGATGCCGGCATGACGATGGCTGCCTTTTCGCCGGCAGGACTGGCCGCCGTGGCCTGAGCCGTCACCGGGCCGGGGGCGCGGCGTGCAGTGCGGCGCGCGCCTTCACCTCGCGCACCAGATGCTCCAGAACCGCGCGCCCCGGCTCCTGCCGCCAGGCCAGATAGAGCGGTGCGAGAAGCCCTGCGCTCTCGCGAAAGCGCCGATAGGCGATGCCCGAGGTTTCCAGCCGCGCCATGGATTCCGGAATGATCGAGATGCCGAGCCCGGCGGCCACAAGGCTGAGCGTGGAGGCGAGTTTCGGGGCCTCCTGCGCCACCTTGGGGCTGAAGCCTGCCCGCTGGCAGGCCGCGATGATGCGATCATAGAGCCCCTGGCCGCTCTGGCGTCGATAGAGAATGAAGGTCTCACCCGCCAGATCCCGCAGGTCGACCGGTTCCGGCCGGTCAGTGCCCGGGGGATGGGCAAGCGGATGGTCGTCCGGCACCGCCAGCAGCATGTCTTCCTGGTGAACCTGCTCGACGCTGAGCTGCGCCGCTTGCGTGGTGACGCCTCGCAGGAAGGCGACGTCCAGCCGCCCGGCAATCAGGTCGGCCGTCAGTTCCTCCGTGGCGCCTTCCTCAAGCCGCAGCAGAAGATCGGGAAGCGACAGCCGCAGGGCCCGTACCGCCGACGAGACCAGCGGATGAAAGGCGGCCGAACTGGTGAAGCCGATGGAAAGCGTTCCGGTTTCGCCGCGTGCCGCGCGTTGCGTCTCCTCCACGGCGTCCTTCAGGTCCGAGAGGATCTGCCGCGCCCGGGCAACGAAGACCTGTCCGGCATCGGTGGCGACCACCCCGCGGGGCAGGCGGTGAAACAGCGGCGTTCCCACCATCCTCTCCAGCGCCCGGATCTGCTGGCTGAGCGGTGGCTGCTGGATGCCGAGCTTTTCGGCCGCACGCGTCACATGGCCTTCATCGGCAATGGCCACGGCATAACGCAGGTGCCGCATCTCGATCATCGTCATATCTCCTGCATATGGAAAGAACAAAAAGCATATATTGGACTTATGCTGGCGGCGGGGCTACTGCGTCAATCCAGTGATTGAAGGACTGCCGCCATGACCTCCATTGCCGATACGGGAGAGCAGGATCTCGCCCCGATACCCTCCACACGACAGATCTTCGCCGGCTTCCTCGGTATCGGCCTCATGGGGTTCGGCGGCGTGCTGCCGCTCGCGCGGCGGATGCTGGTGGAGGACAGACACTGGCTGAGCCCGCAGGAATTTTCCGATCTGCTCGGTCTCTGTCAGTTCCTGCCTGGCGGCAATGTCATCAACATGAGTGTGGCGGTCGGCATGAAGTTCCGCGGCTGGCGCGGGGCGCTTGCCGGCATCCTTGGGCTTACTGCGGTGCCGACGGCCTTCGTGATCGTGCTCGGTGTTCTCTACGATCGTTACAGTGGCGATCCGCATGTGCAGCATGTGTTTGCCGGGCTGGCCGCCGCCGCCGCCGGCCTGCTGATCGGCATGGCGTGGAAGATGCTGAAGCCGCTTCTGAAGAAGCCTGCCGCGCTTCTGGTTGTCGTTCTGCTGTTTGCGGCAATCGCCGTTTTCCGCCTGCCGCTGATCCTCGTCATGCTGGTGCTGGCGCCATTCTCCGTGCTTCTCTCCTGGAGGAGCGGACGATGACCGCAACCCTGATCGCGCTGGCGCTGATCTTTACCGAACTCTCGCTCATGGCCTTTGGTGGCGGTTATGCCGTCCTGCCGGAAATCCAGCGGCGCGTGGTGGAGGTGCAGCAGTGGGTCACACCGGCGGAGTTCAGCGCGCTGTTTGCGCTGGCGCAGGCCGCACCCGGTCCGAACATGATGATCGTGCCGCTGATCGGCTGGCATGTGGCCGGACTGCCGGGCCTCTTGGTGAGTTCGCTCGCAAAATTCCTGCCGTCCTCGCTGATCACCTGCCTCGCCGTCTCCGTCTGGGAACGTTTTCGCGATCGCCCCTGGCGGGCGGCGGTGCAGGCCGGGCTGTTGCCGGTGACGGCGGGGCTGGTCGCCTCCAGCGCGGTCGTCATCACGCTCGCCTCGGTGACAAGCCTCTGGCTGGCCGTTCTGACGGGTGTGACGGCAGCGCTTTCCGTTTTCACCCGCGCCCATCCGGTCGCCCTGCTGGCGCTCGGTGCAGTCGGCGGGCTGGCCGTCAGCTTCGTCTGACGCTCAGGCGGTCGAGGACAGGCGCTCGGCAATCAGCGCGGCGAGGCGGGCCGCCACCTCGTCCTTGCTAAGATCCGGCCATTGCTCAATGCCGCTTCTTGAGATCACCTTCACCCGGTTGCGGTCGCCGCCCATGATGCCGGTGGCAGGCGACACATCATTGGCAACGATGATGTCGGCTCCTTTGGCTTCCAGCTTCCGGCGGCCGTTCGTCTCGACATCCTGGGTTTCCGCGGCAAAACCGATAACGAGACCGGGGCGGTTCGCATGGTGGCCGATGGTTTTCAGGATGTCGGGGTTCTCCGCAAGCTGAAGCGGGGCCGGCGGTTCGCCCGGCTGTTTCTTGATCTTCTGCCCCGCCGAGGAAACGACCCGCCAGTCGGCCACGGCCGCCACCATCACGGCGATATCGGCCGGCAGGCCTGAGAGCACGGCAGACAGCATCTGATCCGCCGTCTCCACATGGTTCACCGCGACACCCGCCGGATCGGGGATGGTCACCGGCCCGGAGACGAGCGTCACATCGGCTCCCAGACGCGCAAGGGCCGCGGCAATTGCATGGCCCTGTTTGCCCGAGGAGCGGTTGGCGATGTAGCGGACCGGATCGATCGGCTCATGTGTCGGACCTGAGGTGACAATCGCGCGTTTGCCGGCCAGCGGTTTGTCCTGCGGCGACAGGAGATCCAGCACGGCGGCGACGATCTCCAGCGGTTCTGCCATGCGGCCGGTGCCGGCCTCGCCGCTTTCGGCCATTTCGCCCTTCATCGGCCCGATCATCGAAATGCTATCGGCCTTGAGGGTTTCGACATTGCGCCGCGTGGGCGCGGCGTTCCACATGACCGGGTTCATGGCGGGTGCGATGAGAACCGGCCGGTCGGTGGCCAGCAGCACGGCGCTCGGCAGGTCGTCCGCCAGTCCATGCGCCATCTTGGCCATCAGGTCGGCGGTCGCCGGCGCGACAAGGACGAGATCGCACTCGCGCGCCAGGCGGATATGGCCGACATCCTGCTCGTCCTCGCGGGAAAAGAGATCGGTGTAGACATGGGAGGCCGACAGCGCGCCGACGGCCAACGGTGTCACGAATTCCTGCGCCGCGCGGCTCATCACCGGCCTGACGGTTGCGCCCCGCTCGCGCAGGCGGCGGATGAGATCAAGGCTCTTGTAGGCGGCAATGCCCCCCGAGATGATCAGCAGAATACGCTTGCCCTGAAGCTCCATGGGCCTCTCCCTGTGGTGTCGGGCAAGACGGTGACCGTCGATCCCCTCACCCCGCCTCCGCTTCGCTCGGCGGACCTCTCCCCAAGGGGAGAGGGGAACCGCGACGCCGCAGCCTCCCCTTCTCCCCGCGGGGAGAAGGTGCCCGAAGGGCGGATGAGGGGACTTCAGCGGTCGCCTAGAACCTTGCCCCATATCGTGCCCCGGACCCTAAGCGCCTGACGCACAACATGCAATCGCCGGATGGCACTCACATCTGCGAGGGAATGAAGAGCGCCAGCATGGGCACGAAGATGAGGAGCAGGATTCGCAGGAAATCGACCGCCACGAAGGGCACGAGGCCGGAGAAGATGGTGGCCAGCCGCACATCCTTGACCACCGAACGCAGCACGAAGGCATTCATGCCGACGGGCGGGGTGATGTAGCTGATCTCGGTGACGACCACCACGAAGATGCCGAACCAGATGAGGTCGAAGCCGGCGCCCGCCACCACCGGATAGAAGATCGGCACGGTCAGCGTGATCATCGACAGGCTCTCGAACAGGCAGCCGAGCACGAGATAGATGGCGAGAATGACGAAGATGATCGCCCAGGGGCTGTCAAAGCCCGAGAGCGCGCCCTGCAGGTCGGCGGCCATGCCGGAGAGGTTGACGTAATTGGTGAAGGTCAGCGCGCCGAACAGGATGAAGAACATCATCGCCGTGTTCTTCGCCGTTTCGTAGAGGGTACGGAAGGTCTCTTCCAGCTTGAAGCGGCCCTTGAGGATGGTGAGGAGCATGGCGCCGGCAGCCCCCATGCCGGCGGATTCGGTGGCGGTGAAGACGCCGAGATAGATGCCGCCCATCACGAAGGTGAAGAGGAGCAAAGCGCCGCTCACCCCGCGGGTCGCCTTCAGCCGCTCCTTCAGCGGCAGTTTTTCCTCGGTCGGCAGGTCGAGCCCGCGCAGCCTGACCGAAATAACGACGGCAGCCGCATAACCGGCAATGCCGATGATGCCGGGAATGATGCCCGCGAGGAACAGCTTGCCAATATCCTGCTGCGCGATGATGCCGTAGAAGACCAGGATGACGGAGGGCGGGATGAGGATACCGAGCGTGCCGCCGGCGGCAATCGAGGCAGTCGAGAGACTGTCCGGATAGCGATAACGGCGCATCGAAGGCAGCGCGATCTTCGCCATCGTCGCGGCTGTTGCCAGCGACGAGCCGCAGACGGAGGAAAAGCCGCCGCAGGCGAGGATGGTGGCAATCGCAAGCCCCCCCTTGCGGTGCCGCAGCCAGGCATGCGCGGCCTTGTAGAGGTCATCCGCCACGCCGGATTGCACGACGAAATTGCCCATCATCAGGAACAGCGGCAGCACTGAGAGCGAATATTCCCGCCCGTTGTCGAAGAAGGTCTGGCCGAGTAGCGCAAAGGCCGGAGCCATGCCGATGATCGACATGGTGCCGATCACACCGACCAGCGCCATGGCAAAGGCGATCGGCATGCCGGAAAACATCAGGGCCAGGAAGAGAAGGCATCCGATCGGCCAGCTCATGCGTCAACTTTCGGATCAGGAACGGGAAAAGACGTGCCGAAGCGTGATCAGACCCGCAACCAGCGTGGTTGCGGAGCAGAGATAGGCAAAGGGCGCGACGGGAAGCCTGAGGCTGACGGTCGTTTCGCCATAACTTGCCAGATCGTGGCCATAGGCGAAGAGCCGCCAGGCAACGAGGGCGAGCACGATCGCTGACAGGAGGCGGATGACGGCGCGACGGATGGGCTGGAGGACGGCCGGCAGATGATCCGTGACGAGATCGACCGTCACGTGATCCTCGTCCAGACAGACAGCCGGCAGACCAATGAAGATGGTCGAGACCAGCAGCAGCGCCGTCAGTTCGGTCGCCCCCTGCAGTGGGCTGTTGAACAGGTAACGCCCCACCACGTCGATGAGCGTCACGAACATCATGGCAAACAGCATCAGCCCGCAGATCAGCGAGAGCAAACGGTGGGTTAGCCTGTAACCCACCGGTGAAGCGTCGCCTCCCGCCGGTTGCCCGGAGGGCTTTGCCGCACCGCTCATTGGCCCTTGGCTGCCTTGGCGATCTCGCCCTTCATGAAGGAGAGCGCGGCCTGTACGTCGACGCCCGTCGAGGCGGTCTCGGCCAGCTTGGCATCAACGATCGGCTTCAGGGCGGTCTCGATCGCCTTCACCTGGTCCGGCGTTGCGGAGACCAGCTTGATCTTGCCGTCCATCGCCGCCTTGCCGGCGCCGTCGGCCTTGTCCCAGGCCTTTCCGGCAAGCCGTGCCAGGGCTTCGCCGGACACACTGTCGATCGCCTTTTTGTCGGCGTCGGACAGCGCTTTCCACTTCGCCTCGTTCATCACCACGTAGAAGGAGGTGTTGTAGAGGCCGCCCGGCACCACGAGCGCGGTATCCAGCATCGGGATCAGCTTGAAGAAGGCGACGGATTCGAACGGGAAGGTGATGCCGTCCGCGACGCCGCTCGAGAGGATTTCATAGGTCTTGGAGGAAGGGCCTTCCACCGGCACGCCGCCCATCGCCTTGACGAGATCGGCCACGATGCCGCCGCCAACGCGCAGCTTGGCGCCCTTCACCGGTTCGGCGCCGGTGACATCGCGGCCCTTCATGAAGATCTGGCCGGGGCCGTGGGTGAAGACGCCCAGAACATGCACCTTGTCATATTCGCCGGCCTTGCGCAGGTCCTTGTCGAAGACACGCCAGTAACCGACCGAGACCGATTCCGCCGTATCGCCGAGGAAGGGGATTTCTGCGATGTTCGTGGTCTTGAAGCGGCCCGGATTGTAGCCCTGAACGCCATAGGTGATATCAGCCACACCATTGACCGCGAAGTCGAAATGCGCGGCCGGCGGCCCGAGCGGCGCCTGCATGATGTTGATCGTCACGCGGCCTTCGGTCGCCTTCTTCACCGCCTCCGCATAGGGCTTCATCACGTCGGTGACGAGCGGATGGGTCGGCGGCAGCCAGTTGGCCATGTTGAGGGTGGTCTCGGCGAGCGCGGCGGAACTGGAGAGGATGGCGGCGGTTGCGGCAAAGGCAAGGCTGATGAAATGACGAGAAAGGCGCATGGTATCACTGGCTCCGTTGTTCGGTTCAGCTGTTCCCGGGCTTCTTTGTTGAAGCCTCAAATTTTTCCTGATGCTGCGCAGTTGAACCGAAAAGGGCAGAAACTGCAAGCGGTGTTTAACGGGCCGCGTGCAAGAAACCGACCTTTGCCATCGCGTTGCATTAAGGGCCTCGCGAGGCTACAGTCTGGCCCGGGCCGGACGCGGCCTGCCGCCCGTGGCACTCTTCCGAGTGTTTGGTGAACGCGTCCACGAAACCTTCGCCTCACGCATCGAGCATGCGTCTTCCGAGCGACGAACGGATCAGCAATACGGGCACTGATGACGGCGTTCGTCCGGGGAGAAAACGGCATGCGCGACTTTCGTGACGCCAAGACCATGGCCAAGGCCCTGCGGGCCGGGCTTGAGGAGCAGGGCCTTTCCATCAGCCATTCGCGGGCGCTTGAACTGGTGGCGGGCCAGTTCGGTTACGACGACTGGAATGTCCTGTCTGCCAAAATCGCCGAGGTGGCAGAGACCAAACCGGAGCCTGTGCTGCTGCAGCCCGGCATTCCCGTCATCCGCATCTTTGCCGTCGACATGGCACTGGAATTCTACCGCGACTTTTTGGGGTTCCGCCTGGACTGGGAATACCGCCACGGGCCGGATTTTCCGGTCTATATGCAGGTGTCGCGCAGCGGCATGATGCTGCATCTCAGCGAACATGCAGGCGATGCCTCGCCGGGCGCCAAGGTTTTCGTGCCGGTGTCCGGAGTGCAGGCTTTCCACCGCGAACTGGCGGAAAGAGGCTGCCGTTTCACGCGGCCGGCACTTCAGCAGATGCCATGGGGGTTGGACATGACGGTGACGGACCCGTTCAGTAACCGCATCGTCTTCTGCGAACGTGAGATCAAGGGGTAAGGCCTATTTCTTGCGGGCCACCGGCTGCGGCGGGGTCACGGGGCTGACGAGTTTGAACTCCTTCAACTCCGCCTCCGTCAGGTAATAGAGCCGGTCGGGCGGCGTTTCCAGCGCGTGGAACCAGAGGCCCGCGCCGATCCCCATCTCCTGCAGGTGGCGGGCAACACGCGCCGTCGTCGCCTGGGCGCTCGACATGGCCTCTTCCGGCGAAGGCCTCTCCCGGTTGCCGTTGAAAACCTGGTGGACGCCGATGACGGCGTCCTTCTCCGTCTCGCGTGTCACCCCGCCCGCCATGACGATCGGACAGGACGAGGCACAGAGCGCCCCAGTCGCTACGCGGGTTGTCAGCTTCTTCTCGCGGATGAGGGAAGAGATCGTGATCGCGTCATCCACCGCGCCGCCCGGCGAGTTCAGCGAAACCGTTTTCACATATTCGCCGCGGGCCTCGATTTCCTGCCGGAAGCGTTCCGCCGCACCGGGATCGATAGCGCCTTCCGCCAGAAGGATCCCGCCCGGTTGTAGCTCGAAGCGGATCGGCTGGCGCAGGCGTTCGGCGGGTGTCGTCGGCTCGACGGGGGGCGCGTGCGGCTTGCCATCGGTCAGCGCCGGCGGCAGCACCGGCTGGTCCGTCTGCAGCGGATCATGGCCCGGCAAGGCCGCCTCCATGGACAATTCCCGAATGTCGATCACGACGAACAGGGCAGCCGTTGCCAACAGGCCATAAAAGGCGCCGCGCATGATGACGCTGTCATCGGCGCGGGCAAAGGCCTGCCAGGCTTTCGAGGCGGCTGCGGCAGGGTTCATGCGCCCGGCCCCTTGCGCGGCAGTTTGCCGATCTCAAGGCTGGTCACCTTGCCTTCGTCCTCGCTCTCGGGCGCGATATGCTCCGGCCTCCCGGCTGGCTCGGCCTGTCGTTCCTCCACCTGGCGAACGGCCTCGTGCAGATCGACGCCCCGCGCGCTCAGCGCCCGCTGCACCTCGAGCGCCTCCAGAAGCTCGGCGGCGGTAATCCGTTCTGCAAAGGGCATGCGGCTTTCCTGCCGGCGGATCGCGCCATGTACGGTCGCCAGGATGAAGACGAGCACGGCGGGCAAAAGGTCGATGGAAATGGCGCCTGCCCAGGCAGGAATGAAATCGCTGGCGTAACGCAGCACGGCTTCGGCCGAGGAGAGCGGCACGAAACGGCGTTCCGCGACCGGCGGACGGTTGAGGATATCGTCGGCGGCCTGGGCCAGCACCTTCGACTGGGCGGCGACCGAGGTGCGGATCGTCTCCATCACCTGGTCCTGGCGATTAGCAAGGTCCGCCTGCCGGCCATCGGCAACCGGTGCAATGAAACCGAGCGACAGATCATCTGCAGCACGGCGGATGGACGGCGCAATCGAGGTCTGATTGAGCGAGGTGATCACGCCGGTCAGCGCCACCACTTCGGAGGAGAACTGGTCGGCGCGTGGGGCAACGGCGCCTGGCGCCGAGACGAGCGTGCGCATGGTTTCCAGCCGCTTCTGCCCCTGGCCGAACAGGGTCGCCACCTGCTCACGCGAGGCGACGATGCCGGCCTCGAGCTCCTTCAGCTGGGCAGACATCTGGCTGAGCAGCTGCACGACGCTGCCGGCACCCGTGGTGCCCGTCAACGCGCCGGACTGGCGCTCTGCGTCCGCCAGCTGCGCAAACCGCTCGGAGGCGCGCTGGATATCGGGAAGCAGGCTCTGCGCGGCGAGCGCATTCTGGTGCGCCTGGTCGAGATCGGCGGTGTAGCCTTCCACGGTTTCGGCCAGATGCTGTTCAAGCGCCGCCGAGCCGGCAAGCGCTGCCGCGTTCAACCAGCTCGACATGGCAATGATCATGGCGCAGCCGAGCGCCATGACGCCGATCATCGCGCCGCGGGCGGACGGACCCGTCACATGCGGGAAAAACCGCGCCATGTAGGACCAAAAGGCGTAGATCGCGACCGAGACGGAACCGGAATAGATGATGGCGGCAAAGAAGACGGCAGTCGGCGAGCCGTCGAGGATGCTGCGCACCCCCAGATACGTGTAGACGCCGGAGGCGAGCGCCAGAACGGCCAGCGCAAAGCGCGTCATGGTTTCGACGGCGGCTACCCCGTCGTGCAGCCGATGCGAAGCGCCCAGCGCCATTCACACTCTCCTCATGAAGTCATATTTAACAAATCATAAAAATGGGGGCGGAATGAAGGCTCTCAGACCTCTCTGGCAAATCTATCGCTGAACACGGTAAATGCGCGCGATAACAGACGGAGATCACATGGCTTCCGAACAGCGATTGCAACGCATCCTCATCATCGGCAATGGCGGCGCGGGCAAGACCTGGCTGTCGCAGGCGATGGGCGAGAGGCTTGGCCTTCCGGTCACCCACCTGGACGACATCCGCTGGCAGCCGGGGCAATACGGCGTCGCGCGGGACAATGCGACCGTGATCGAGGATACGAGGCGGCTTTCGGAAGCCGACCACTGGCTGATGGAAGGCGTCTATGGCTGGCTGGCGAAAGTCCTCCTGCCGCGTACCGACCTCCTGGTCTGGCTGGACGTGCCGGAGGAAGAATGCCTCGCCAATATCCGGACCCGCGGCAACCAGGGCGGCGCAAGGGAGGAATCCTTTGCCGAGCTGCTGGAGTGGGTTGCGACCTATCGGACCCGCGGAGGTTCCAGCTGCTATCAGGCCTATCTGGATCTCTACGATGGTTTTACGGGCCACAAGCAGCGGCTGCCGGATCGCGCGAGCATCGGCGCTTTCCTGGCAGGGTTTGTGCCTGCCGATCAGCTCACCTGAACGGCGATGTAGATCAGGGTGGCAGCAATCACCCAGAGTGCCGCACGGCCCCAGCGGCTGTGTTTTGCCTCCGCCTTGCCGATGGCTTCGGCCGTCTCGCCGTCGAAGCGCACGCCGTGTTCGGTCATGTGCAGCAGCTGCTGGTGGAATTTTTCCGTCTTGGCGGCGATTTCCGGGGCAGCTTCCGCAAGTTTCACGGCCGCCTTCAGGCCGTCGCGCAGATCCGTTACAATGCGTTTGGGGCCGAGATTGTCGCGGATCCAGCCGCTGACGACCGGCTCTGCCGCGCGCCACATGTTGAAGCGCGGATCGAGCATGCGGGCAACGCCCTCGACCACCACCATGGTCTTCTGCAGGAGGATCAGTTCCGGCCGTGTCTGCATTTCGAAGAGGTCCGTCACCTCGAAAAGCAGCGCCAGCAGGCGGGCCATGGAAATGGTTTCCGCCGGCTGGCCATGGATCGGCTCGCCGATGGCGCGGATCGCCTGGGCAAAGCTGGCCACATCGTGGTGGGAGGGCACGTAGCCGGCCTCGAAATGCACCTCCGCCACCCGGCGATAATCGCGGGTGATGAAGCCGTAGAGGATTTCGGCGAGGAAGCGGCGTTCCTTCTTGCCGAGCCGGCCGACAATGCCCATGTCGACGGCGACGATGATGCCGTCCGGATCGACGAACAGGTTGCCGGGATGCATGTCGGCATGGAAAAACCCGTCGCGCAGCGTATGGCGCAGGAAGGACTGGATCAGTGTTTCCGCGAGCTTTTCGAGATCGTAGCCGGCCGCGCGCAGGCCCTCGATGTTCGACATCTTGATGCCGTCGATCCACTCCATGGTGATCACATCGCGGCCGGTGCGCTCCCAGTCCACCTGGGGCACCCGGAAGCCGGGGTCGTTCTTGGTGTTCTCGCCGATCTCGGAGAGCGCCGCTGCCTCAAGGCGCAGGTCCATTTCCAGCTTGGTGGTCTGCTCCAGCGTGCGGGTGACTTCGACCGGCCTCAGGCGCCGCGTGGAGGGCAGCAGGCGCTCCTGCATGCGCGACATCAGATACATGCTCTCGATGTCATGGGCGAAGCGCTGGCGCACACCCGGGCGCACCACCTTGACCGCCACCTTGCGCTCGCCATCGGCATGGGCAACGGCGGCCGGATGCACCTGGGCAATCGAGGCGGCCGCCAGCGGCTCGTCGAAGCGGGTATAGAGATCGCTGATGGACCGGCCGAGCGACAGTTCGATCGCCGCCTTTGCCGTATCCGTCGGGAAGAAGGCCATGCGGTCCTGCAGCATGGAGAGATCGAGCGCCCAGTCCACACCGACCACATCCGGTCGTGTCGCGAGGAACTGGCCGATCTTCACATAGGAGGGGCCGAGACGGTCCACCGCATTGGTCAGACGGACGCTGCGGCTCTCCTGGATCGAGGCGGGGCGGGTGAAGATCTGGGCGAGCGACTTGACGAGGCCGACGACGGGCGGCAGCCCCTGCGTCGGCAATGCAGCCACGACGCCCTCGCGCACAAGCACCCAGCCCACGCGGGCCAGCCGGAAATAGGCACCGATCGTGCTCATGCGAAAAACCTCATCCTGGCGTCAGCCTTTCTCTTCTGCCCCGTGCGCGGCCACGTCCATGGCCGGTGTCAGAGCTTCCAGCCCGAATGCAGCGCCGCGATGCCGCCGGTATAATTCGTATAGGTCACGCGCGAGAAACCGGCCGCGCGGATCATCCGGGCGAAATCCTCCTGATTGGGGAACTTGCGGATCGATTCCACCAGATACTGGTAGGGTTCAGCATCGCCGGTGATCATCTTGCCAAACTGCGGAATGGCCTTGAAGGACCATTCGTCATAGATGCGGTCGAGGAGCGGCATTTCCACCTCGGAGAATTCCAGCACCAGCAGCCGGCCGCCGCGCTTCAGCACGCGGTAGGCTTCCTTCAGCGCCACATCGATGCGCGGCACGTTGCGGATGCCGAAGGCGATCGTATAGGCATCGAAGCTGCCGGCCTCGAAGGGCAGTTCCTCGGCATTGGCCTCCACGAAGGTGAGGTTGTCGGAAAGCTTGCGCTTGGCGGCGCGTTCGGCGCCGACACCAAGCATCGAGCCGTTGATGTCGAGAACCGTGGCATGTGCCTGCCGGCCGGATGCCTCCACGATGCGGAACGCGATGTCGCCGGTGCCGCCGGCCACGTCCAGAACCTTGTAGGAGGGGTCCTTGCGCGGGTTGAGGGCGGCCACCATCGCATCCTTCCACAGCCGGTGAAGGCCGGCCGACATCACGTCGTTCATGATGTCGTAGCGCTTGGCCACCTTGTGGAAGACCTCGTTGACGAGGCCCTGCTTTTCGCCTTCGCCCACCTCGCGAAAGCCGTAGGAGGTTTCCATTCCACCTTCAGCAGAGGTCCGGCTGTCAGCCATGGCGTGTCATCCTTCGTTTCGTTCCTGGCGCGGCGCGACCATAGCGAAAGCCATCGGGCGATACTATCTCTTGTCGCGCTTGCGGCACTATGGCGCTGGTCTATAGAGACTGTGCAGGCCGTTGGAAACAGGAACTTAGGAACTCATGCCGGAATTGCCAGAGGTGGAAACGGTGCGGCGCGGCCTTGCGCCGTCCATGGAGAATGCACGGATCGCGCGGCTGGAGACACGGCGGGCTGACCTTCGCTTTCCGTTTCCGGACGATTTTGCGGCACGGGTCTCCGGCCGTCGCATCGTCGGCCTCGGACGCCGGGCAAAATACCTGCTGATCGATCTCGATGACGGCATGAGCGTCATATCCCATCTCGGCATGTCCGGTTCCTTTCGCATCCTGCAGGCAGACGAGGCGCAGATGCCGGGCGACTTCCATCATCCGCGCTCGAAGGACGACAGGCACGACCATGTGCTCTTCCATCTGGAGCGGGACGGCGAGCGGCTCAGCGTCGTCTACAACGACCCCCGCCGTTTCGGCTTCATGCATCTGTGGATGCGGGCCGAACTCGATCTCTATCCGGCCTTTGCCGGGCTCGGGCCGGAGCCGACCGGCAACAGTCTCGATGCCGATTATCTGGCGCGGCGCTTTCGCGATCGCGTGCAGCCGCTGAAGACCATGCTGCTCGACCAGACGGTGATCGCCGGGCTCGGCAACATCTATGTCTGCGAGGCGCTGTGGCGCGCCGGCCTTTCGCCGTTGCGCAAGGCGGGAACGCTCGTTACCGCCACTGGCGGGCCGACGGCAGAACTGGTGGCGCTCACCGGGGCAATCCGCGCCGTGATCGCCGATGCGATCCTGGCCGGCGGTTCGTCGCTGCGCGACCATATCCAGACGGACGGCTCGCTCGGCTATTTCCAGCACACCTTCGCCGTCTATGACCGCGAGGGGGCGGCCTGCACGCGGCCGGGCTGTGGCGGCGTGGTCTCGCGCGTCACGCAGGCCGGCCGCTCCACCTTCCACTGCGCCAGTTGCCAGAAATGAATCGCAAATCAGCGTCTTGCGGCAAGGCCGGGCTCAAAAGGCTGCAAAATGCGCGTTGACTGGAACCGGCATTCCAGCTATATCGCCGCCCACAGTTGGGAAAGCCATTGAACGGCTTCCTCCATTGCTCCCGAATTGCTGGATGACAGGTCGCAAGGGACCCGGCGCGGCGACGGCGGAGTTTTTGTTCGAATTCGAAGAGAGGCAGAAATGGCCAATACAACTTCGGCGAAAAAGGCGACCCGCAAGATCGCACGCCGCACCGACATCAACAAGGCGCGCCGTTCGCGCGTTCGCACCTTCATCCGCAAGGTCGAAGAAGCCATCGCATCCGGCGATGTGGCACAGGCTGCGGAAGCACTCCGCGCCGCCCAGCCGGAAATCCAGCGTGCCGCCACCAAGGGCGTTCTGCACCGCAACACCGCGTCCCGCAAGGTGTCCCGCCTCGCGCAGCGCGTTAAGGCCCTTTCGGCCTAAAACCCGTCACAATTGACTGTCACATTTGAAGCCCGGTCCATGACCGGGCTTTTCGTGATTCTCATCCGTCATAACTTGGGGTCGGGGTATTTTGACCGTCCAATGACATTGGCGTGACAGAAAAAACCATTGTTTTTCAAGGGTTTGGCGGAGGATGTTCCGAGGGGCATCCGATTGTGACGGCCCGGTCACCCTGCCTTGCGAGTCAAGCGAATTTTTATTTTCGCCCCTTCATAGAGCATGCTCGACTGTGGCATTTTTGAATCTCTTTGATTCGATTGAGATTCTTCTCCAGAGGCCCTTTTTGAGTCAAATCGGGCCATCAGAGTCAACGCTCGGCCATTAATTTTGCGTAAAATTCATCGTTGATCTCACCCCCCGATCCTGCCTTAATGAACGTCAGCAAGGGGCGCGGGACACTCCCAGGAAGCCGCAGATGACAGACCGTAAACCGGGTTCATCCGCCTTCCAGCACCTGCGACGGGTCAAGGTGACTTCCCGTTCTTTCACGTAACTTGAGGTTGTGTGCCGGTAATCGTGGCGATTCCGGGCCAGTCTCTTTGTGCCGCTTGCGGGGGCGCCGTGGCGGAAAAGGAGCGATGGGTGAATGCAGGTTCTGCCGCCTGACAGGGGGCGAACCTGAGAGGCGCATGGGGAAGCGCCACCTGACGGATCGGCCTGTCCGGTTCGGCAGTCCCGCATGGAGGCGGGAGGAGAAACAAAAGCAGCCGTGCCCGGTTCTGACGAGGAGAACCGTATCGGCTGCACAGAAGAGAAAAAAATTACCTGGCGGACGGCCCGTGGCCGACCGTTGGACGAAACATGAGAAGGCGGCAAAGAATGCAGATGAATACGGTATCGGCCCGGGCGCTGGAGAGTGGGACCCAGGCGTCTGAGACTTTCGGTTCAGTTTGCTCCCAGACGGCAGGGGAAAAATCCGAAATGAAGCAGGATGCTCTATTTGAGCGGTTCAGTGCACGTCTGAAGGCTCAAGTAGGTCCGGAGGTCTATGCCAGCTGGTTTGGTCGCCTCAAGCTTCATTCCGTCTCCAAGAGCGTGGTGCGCCTCAGCGTTCCCACGACGTTCCTCAAGTCCTGGATCAACAACCGTTACCTGGACCTCATCACGACCATCTTCCAGGCGGAAGATGCCGAGATCCTCAAGGTGGAGATCCTCGTTCGCACCGCAAGCCGCGCCGCTGCCCGTCCCGTGACGGAAGAGCGTGCTGCGCCGGTGGCAGAGACAGCCCCCGCCCAGGCGCCCCGCCGCACCAGCCAGCCGCGCGAGATCGGCCAGATTGCCGCCTTCCCGAGCGCGCCGCAGCCGGCCCAGCCGTCGTCGGCTCCGCGCAACGTTGCCGCCGGGCCGCTGTTCGGTTCGCCGCTCGACAGCCGCTATACCTTTGACACCTATGTGGAAGGCCCGTCCAACCGCGTGGCGCTGGCCGCCGCCAAGACGATTGCCGAAGCCGGCGCGAGCGCCGTGCGCTTCAATCCGCTGTTCATCCATTCGGGTGTCGGCCTTGGCAAGACGCACCTGTTGCAGGCCATTGCCAATGCCGCCGTCGGCTCGTCGCGCATGCCGCGCGTCGTCTATCTGACGGCCGAGTATTTCATGTGGCGTTTTGCCACCGCCATCCGCGACAATGACGCGCTGACGCTGAAGGAATCGCTGCGCAACATCGATCTCCTGATCATCGACGACATGCAGTTCCTGCAGGGCAAGATGATCCAGAACGAGTTCTGCCATCTGCTCAACATGCTGCTGGACAGCGCCAAGCAGGTGGTCGTTGCCGCCGACCGCGCCCCCTGGGAACTGGAATCGCTCGATCCGCGCGTGCGTTCGCGCCTGCAGGGCGGCGTTGCCATCGAAATGGAAGTGCCGGATTACGAAATGCGTTTCGAAATGCTGAAGCGCCGCCTGGAGATCGCCCGTCAGGACGACCCGGCGCTCGACATTCCGGACGAGATCCTGAGCCATGTGGCGCGCAATGTTGCCAATTCCGGCCGCGAGCTGGAAGGCGCCTTCAACCAGCTGATCTTCCGTCGCTCCTTCGAGCCGGAACTGTCGCTGGAGCGTGTCGACGAGCTTCTGGCCCATCTGGTCGGTGCCGGCGAAGCCAAGCGGGTGCGCATCGAGGACATCCAGCGCATCGTCGCCCGTCACTACAACGTGTCGCGCCAGGAACTGGTGTCGAACCGCCGCACGCGCGTCATCGTCAAGCCGCGGCAGATCGCCATGTATCTGTCGAAGACGCTGACGCCACGGTCCTTCCCGGAAATCGGCCGTCGGTTCGGCGGTCGTGACCATACGACGGTGCTGCATGCCGTGCGCAAGATCGAGGAACTGATCTCGGGAGATACCAAGCTCAGCCACGAGATTGAGCTGCTGAAGCGCCTGATCAACGAAAACAACGCCTGATCGGGGCTAAGGGATCGCGGGAAGGGGGCGGAATGACCGAGACAACCGGGACGACTGCCACCTTCTATGCCGACCAGGCGGCAACCTATGCCGCCGATACCGGCGTCTATCCGGCCTCACCCAACCTGCAACGCTTCGCCGATCGTCTTCCGGCCGGCGGGCGCGTGCTGGAACTCGGCTGCGGCAGCGGACGAGAGAGCGCCTGGATGCTTTCGCAGGGGCTCGACGTCCATCCAACGGACGGCATTGCCGAAATGGCGGCGGAAGCCTCGGCGCGGCTCGGCATTCCCGTCTCCGTCCTGCCCTTCGATGCCATCGAGGCCGTGGCGGCCTATGAGGGTGTCTGGGCCAATGCCTGCCTGCTGCATGTGCCGCGGGCGGACCTTCCCGGCATTCTCGCGCGCATCCGGCGGGCGATGAGGCCCGGCGGACTTTTCTACGCCAGCTACAAGGCGGGTCAGGCCGAAGGCATCGACCGCTTCGGGCGCTATTTCAACTATCCGGACGAAGCCTTTTTGCGGGCGGCCTACGGGGCGGGCTGGAAGAGCCTTGCGATCGAGGCGGCGGAAGGCTCCGGTTACGATGGCGTGCCCACAGCCTGGCTGCATGTTTTCGCCGCTGCCTGAACGCGGGCGGCCGTAATCCCCCTTTCCCGAACATTCGTCCCGGTACCGTTACGTTCTCGCATCAGGCGAGGTCTGCTTCCGCGCGCAGCCAGTCGCGGACAATGCGCACCGAGGACCGGTCCAGCGCGTCCGGCGGATAGACGAGGTAATAGGCAAAGCGGCTGGCGATGCCGCGCCGGAAAGGTGCCACCAGCCGCCCCGTGGCGAGATCGGCCGCCGCGAAGCTTTCCCGCACCAGCGCGAAGCCGAGGCCTGCCCGAGCCGTTTCGATCGCGCCATTGCTGTCCGGGGCAATCACCGGCCCGCGCCGCCAGTCCACGTCCAGCGCGCCTTCCGCCTCCAGCCAGAGGCGCCAGTCGTTGCGGCCGGCATCATGGATCAGCGTCTCTGCCGAGAGTTGTCGCGCCGCGGGCTCGGGGCCGAGGCGTGCTGCCCGCTCAGGGCTTGCCACCACCACGAGATCGTCCTTGACGAGCTTTTCCGAGATCAGGCCCGGATAGGCGCCGAGCCCATGGCGAACGGCAAGCGCCACGCCATCCGTGCGGAAATCGACGAGACGCGCCGTCGTGCCGAAGCGAAGGTCGACGGCCGGATGCGCGGCCTGAAAGGCCTCCAGCCGCGGCATCAGCCAGTGGACCGCAAAGCCCGTGGTGCAGCTCAGCGTCACGATGTCGGGACGGGCATGAGCCCGCACGCTATCCGTGGCCTGGCGGATCAGGCGGAAGGCCGCGCGCAGCAAGGTCGCATAGTCCTGCCCGGCGGCCGTCAGTTCCAGGCGGCGCGGATGGCGCTCGAAGAGCGCAAGGCCCAGATTGGCTTCCAGCTCGCGCACCTGCAGACTGATGGCGCCTGCCGTCACATGCAGTTCCTCGCCTGCCCGCGTCATGCTGAGGTGGCGCGCGGCCGCCTCGAAGGCCCGCAGGGAGGAGAGGGAGGGAAGCGGTTCTGCCATGCTTTAGAAAAACTCGATCATGTACCGAAATTTGCTCGTTTGATCCGGCTGAAAGGCCGAATTAAGACCATGTAACAGGCCATTCGGGACGCCCGTCAAGGTGCATGGCGAGAGCCTGAAGGCCGAATTTTATTCGATCATGGATTGCGCAGGAAACGGGTGGCATGATGGCGGGCGACCTTGCATCATGGCGGCAGTCTAAGGGGAGAACGTGATGGCGACCAAGGAAATGGGACTTGCCGAGTGGGGCATGTTGGGGGGCTTGTCGCTCTTGTGGGGCGGCTCCTTCCTGTTCAACGGCATTCTGGTGCAGACCTGGCCGCCGCTAACGATCGTGACGGCTCGGGTGATGCTGGCCGCCGCGGCGCTCTGGCTCTTCGTGCGTTTCTCCGGCATTGCCGTTCCGCGTCGGCGCGATGTCTGGCTCGCCTTCTTCGGCATGGGACTTTTGAACAACGTGCTGCCCTTCACCCTGATCGTCTGGGGCCAGACCCATATTGCGAGCGGCCTGGCCGCCATTCTGAACGCCACGACGCCGCTGTTCGGCGTCATCGTCGCGCATTTTCTGACGACGGATGAAAAGCTGACGGTCAACCGGCTGGCCGGCGTGGTGATCGGCATTGCCGGAGTCGTCTGGATGATCGGCCCCTCGGTGTTCGGCCATGTGGGCGGGGCGTTGTGGGGGGAGCTCGCCGCCCTGGCGGCGGCCGTCTCCTATGCCTTTGCCGGCATCTTCGGGCGGCGCTTCCGCCGCATGGGTCTGGCGCCCATCCTGCCGGCGGCCGGGCAGGTCACCGCTTCGGCCATCCTGCTGCTGCCGGTGACGCTGGTGGTTGAGCGGCCGTGGACGCTGCCGGTGGGCGGTGTCGAGACATGGGCGGCTCTCCTTGCGCTGGCCCTGCTTTCCACGGCGGTGGCCTATATCCTGTTCTTCCGCATCCTGGCGACCGCCGGCGCCACCAATCTGATGCTGGTGACCATTCTCATTCCGCCGAGCGCCATCCTGCTGAGCGCGCTGGTGCTGGGCGAACAGCTGGCGCTGCGCCATCTCGTCGGCCTCGTGCTGATCGGGATCGGCCTTGCGGCCATCGATGGAAGGCTGTGGCGGCGGCTGCTGGCGCCCCGCGCCGCCTCCTGAACCTTTCAGGCACAGGCCGTGACGATGATTTCCGGGCTGTCGTCGCGATAAGGGGAGCCGTCCCACCAGCCGCAGCAGTCGACCCCGGAAAAGCCTGCCTGCCGCACCAGTCTCTCGATGGTCTCGCGTGGCGGAAAGCGCAGCGTGCTTTCGCTTTTCCGCTGCTCGCCGGTGTCCTGCAGGGTAAAGACCGCATCGAAGATGACGCGGTCACCATCGATCTTTCGCCACTGGTAAAAGACCTCGACGCAGCCGATGCCATCGATGGCCGCCGTCTGGCGGGTCTTCTCCGCCGTCCAGTTTTCCCAGGCCCGCCTGAGGGGATTGCGGCTTTCGAACACCAGCCGGCCGCCGGGGGCGAGGTGCCGGTGGATGTTGGCCAGCGCGGCAAGCGTTGCCTGGTCACCGGCAAACACCTGGAACACATGCGCGGTCATGATGGCAAGCTCGAAGCGTTCGTCGCTCCTGAACTCTGCGGCCGTGGCGGCAATCCAGTCGACCCGTTCGGCTCCCGGCTTGGCTTTTGCGACGGCCAGCATGCCGGCTCCCGGCTCGACGCCGGTGATGCGATGGCCGCGCGCGGCAAGAGGCAGCGTGATCAGGCCGGTGCCGCAGCCGACATCAAGGATGCGACAGGGTTCCTGCGCCAGCGACAGGTAGAAGGGGCCATCCTCACCATGCGCGTTGAAGGCGTCATAGAGGATCGCCATGTCGTGGCGGGCAAAGGCATCATCCACGGGCATTTCGAACCTCCCTTGCGAGCGCCTCCGACCGGTTTCAGCTGGCGAGATCCGCCACCACGGCATCGAGGATCAGCATGCCTGAGGGCGTGCAGCGAATTCTGGCATTGCCAAGCCGTTCGAGAAAGCCGTGTTCCAGTAAAAAGGCTTCACGGGCCGGATCGAGATCGCGGCCGGAGAGTTCCCGCCAGCGCACCAGGTCGACGCCCTCGCGCAGGCGAAGCCCCATCAGCAGCAACTCGTCGGCCTGTTCGCTGCGGTCGAGCATCTCCTCGTCGACCATGCCGTGGCCGGTCGCTTCCACCTGTTCCAGCCAGGCCTCGGGTTTGCGTTCGGTCGCTGTCGCAAGCTTCATGCCGCCGCGCGTCAGGCGGCCATGCGCCCCGGGGCCGATGCCGGCATAATCGCCGTAGCGCCAGTAGGTCAGGTTGTGCCGGCTTTCGGCACCGGGCTTTGCGTGGTTGGAGACCTCGTAGGCGGGCATGCCGAAGCCTGCGGTGATCTCCTGCGTCGCCTCATAGAGCGCCGCCGACTGATCGCCATCCGGCACCACCAGCTTGCCGGCCTTGTGCAGGCCGAAGAAGGGCGTGCCCTCCTCGATGGTCAGCTGGTAGAGCGAGAGATGATCGACGGCATAGGACACCGCCTCCCGAAGCTCCGCTTCCCAGGCCTCCACCGTCTGGCCCGGCCGGGCATAGATCAGGTCGAAGCTCATGCGCGGAAAGATTTCGCGCGCAAGACGGATCGCCTTCAGTGCATCTGCGACGTCATGCAGGCGGCCGAGGAATTTCAGGTCACGGTCGTTCAGCGCCTGCACGCCGAGCGAGACACGGTTGACGCCGGCGGCGCGGTAGCCCCGAAAGCGCTCGGCCTCGACGCTGGAGGGATTGGCCTCCATGGTCACCTCGATGCCGGCCGGTACGTGCCAGCGCGCGGCAATGCCATCGAGGATCGCTTCCACGGTCGCCGGCTCCATCAACGAGGGCGTACCGCCGCCCATGAAGATGCTGGTGACGGTGCGCGGACCGGAAAGGGCCCGCATCGCATCCATTTCCGTGAGAAAGGCTGCGGCGAAACGGTCCTGATCGACCGGCTGGTGGCGCACATGGCTGTTGAAGTCGCAATAGGGACACTTGGCCGCGCAGAACGGCCAGTGCACGTAAAGACCGAAGCCCGGTTCGCCGGTATCGGGCAGGAGAGGGGCGTCGGTCAGCAAGGGTCAGCCTTCCAGGCAGGTTTCGACAAAGATCTTGAAAGCGCGGGCGCGGTGCGACAGTGCCTCTGCATCGCCGGGCTTCCAGCCATGCTTTTCCTCGGCGCTCATTTCGCCGAAGGTGGTGTCGTAGCCTTTCGGCTGGAAGATCGGATCATAGCCGAAACCCGCCGTGCCGCGCGGGGCAGGGGCGATGAAACCTTCCACCTCGCCGCGGAACATTTCGGTGTGGCCATCCGGCCAGGCAAGGCAGAGCACGCTGACGAAGCGGGCGGTGCGCGCCTCGGGTGTCAGCGCGCCCTTTTCGGCCAGCGCCTGCTCCACCCTGGCCATGGCCATGACAAAATCGCGCGTGCCGTCCGCCGTCTCGGCCCAGTTTGCGGTGTAGACACCGGGTGCTCCGTCCAGCGCGTCGATCACCAGGCCGGAATCATCCGAGAGCGCCGGAAGGCCGGCGGCTTTCGCCGAGGCGAGCGCCTTGATCGCGGCGTTCTCTTCGAAGGTGGTTCCGGTCTCGTCGGGTTCCACGAAGTTCAGCTCGGCGGCGGACTTTGCCGAAAAGCCGAAGGGGCCGATCAGGTCGGCAATTTCGCGGATCTTGCCGGCATTGTGGCTGGCAACGACGATGGTGCGGGTATCGAGCTTGCGCATCGGTCTTTCCATTGTTGAGCCCGCTTCGGGCGCCGTGTCACGGATTCCAGAGATTTCGGGGTGCGATTTCCAGGCTGTTGCCGGCCGGATCGCGGAAGTAGATCGAGCGGGTGCCGGAGCGCCAGGTGACCTGCTGTTCGATGGCGATGCCGGAGGCGGACAGTTTCGCGGCAAAGGCATCGACATCGTCGCGGCTCACCACGAAACAGGCATGGCCCGGCCCGCGCGCGCCGTGCGGCGGCACGGGGAAGGGGTCGTTCTCGATCGGCTTTTCCGTTTCGTCCGGGTTGAAGATCAGCAGGACGCCCGAACCGCAGCGATAGAAGATGTGCCGGTTGCCGCCGCGCCGGATGATCTCAAGCCCCAGCACGCCGCCATAAAAGGCTTCGGCCTTGTCGAGGTCATCGGCATAAAGGGCGGTTTCCAGCACGCCTTCGATCATGCTCGCCTCCGTCAGGCAATTGCCTGCTTCTGCATCTCGACAAGCTGCGCCGTACCGGCCGCGGCGAGGTCGAGCAGGGTCAGAAGCTCGTCGCGCGAAAAGGGCTTGCCTTCGGCCGTGCCCTGCACTTCCACGATGCCGCCAGCACCGGTCATGACGAAGTTGGCGTCCGTTTCTGCCGCCGAATCCTCAAGGTAGTCCAGGTCGATCACCGGCTGGCCGGCGAAGATGCCGCAGGAAATGGCCGCGATGTGATCCTTCAGCACGCGTTCCACCTTTACCATGTTGCGGGCCTCCATCCACTTCAGGCAGTCATGGAGCGCAATCCAGGCGCCGGTGATGGAGGCAGTACGGGTGCCGCCATCGGCCTGGATGACGTCGCAATCCACGGTGATCTGGCGCTCGCCAAGAGCTTCCAGATCGACGACGGCGCGCAGCGAACGGCCGATCAGGCGCTGGATTTCCTGCGTGCGGCCGCCCTGCTTGCCGGCGGCGGCCTCGCGCTTCATGCGCTCGCCGGTGGCGCGCGGCAGCATGCCGTATTCAGCCGTCACCCAGCCCTTGCCGGAATTGCGCAGCCATGGCGGGGTCTTGTCCTCAAGGCTTGCGGTCACCAGCACATGGGTGTCGCCGAACTTCACCAGACAGGAGCCCTCGGCATGCTTCGAAACATTGCGTTCGAAGCTGACTTTGCGCATCTGGTCGGTTTTTCTGCCTGAGGGTCGCATCTCGTTCTCCTGACGGTTCCGTGATGGCGTCTTAAGGCGATGGGGGCGCTTTTGCAAAGAAAAACCGGGCAGCAGCCAGTCATGCCGGCCTTGCCTTCGATTTCCCTTTTGCCATCGCGGCAAGACACACTATATTCATGGCATCCGAGACAAAGATAAGGTGAAATGCGTCAGATGGGTCTTCATGCATCGGGAGGAAGGGACGGTACTTCCATGCTCGATGAGCGCTCGCGCGAGATCTTCCGCCGCATCGTCGAGAGCTATCTGGAAACCGGAGAGCCGCTCGGCTCGCGCAATTTGTCACGACTGCTTCCCATGTCGCTGTCGCCCGCCTCCGTGCGCAATGTGATGAGCGATCTGGAGGAGCTGGGCCTCATCTACTCCCCGCATGTGAGCGCCGGCCGGCTGCCGACCCAGAGCGGTCTGCGCTTCTTTGTCGATGCCTTCATGCAGGTGGGCGATCTCTCGGTTGCGGAGCAGGAAAGCATCGAGCGGCAGATCCGCCCGCTCGACCGTGCGCAGCCGATGGAAAGCCTGATGACGGAAGCGAGCCGCATGCTCTCCGGCGTCTCGCGCGGTGCTGGCATCGTGATCACCGCCAAGAGCGACACGGTGCTGAAGCACGTGGAGTTCATCCGGCTGGAACCGACCAAGGCGCTCGCCATTCTGGTCGGCGATCACAACCAGGTGGAAAACCGCATCATCGACCTGCCGGCCGGCGTCACCTCCTCGCAACTGACGGAGGCGGCAAACTTCCTCAACGCGCATCTGGCCGGCCAGACGCTTCCCGAACTGCGCAGCCAGCTGCAGAATCTGAAGCATCAGGTGCAGTCCGAACTCGATACGCTGTCACGCGATCTGGTGGAACGCGGGCTGGCCGTATGGGCCGGCGACAGCGAGGAGGGCAAGCCCGCCCGCCTCATCGTGCGCGGCCGAGCCAACCTGCTGGAAGGGGTGGCGGACGCGCAGGACATCGACCGGCTGCGCCTGCTGTTTGACGATCTGGAGAAGAAAGACAGCCTGATCGAGATCCTCGATCTCGCCGAAACCGGGCCGGGCGTGCGCATCTTCATCGGCTCCGAGAACAAGCTCTTTTCGCTGTCGGGCTCCTCGCTGATCGTGGCACCCTATCGCGACGAGGAAGACCGGATCGTCGGTGCCGTCGGCGTCATCGGACCGACGCGGCTCAACTATGCGCGCATCGTGCCGATGGTGGATTACACCGCCCAGCTTCTGGCGCGTCTCACCCGCAAGCCGCTTTAGCGAAACCCGCCCGCCCGCTTTGAGGCCTGCGGCTTTGATCGGCTTCAGCCTTGATTTTTCGGGTGCAAACCTCGATATCGGGCACGAAATCCAACCCTCTACCGGAGAACGTCATGACCGACGAAACCAACAAGAACGGACCTGACGCGTCAGAAAAGGATATGGCGGCCGAGGCCGTATCCCTTGCCCAGGATGAGCAGGCGGCAGACGCTGCGGAGGCGCCGGCTCCCGATCCGCTCGAGGCGCTGAAGGCGGAGAACATGGAACTGCGCGACCGCTTCCTGAGGCTCGCCGCCGAGATGGACAATCTGCGCCGCCGCACCGAGCGCGATGTGAAGGATGCCAAGTCCTATGCCGTCACCGCCTTTGCCCGCGACATGCTGGCGGTGTCCGACAATCTGCGTCGTGCGCTGGAGTCCATTCCGGCCGAGGCCAAGGAAAGCGGAGATGCGGGCCTGACGGCGCTGATCGAAGGCGTCGACATGACCGAGCGGGCGATGCTCTCCGCCCTTGAGCGGCACGGTGTGCGCAAGCTGGAGCCGGAAGGCCAGAAGTTCGACCCGAATTTCCACCAGGCGATGTTCGAGATTCCCAACACCACGGTGCCGAACAACACGGTGCTGCAGGTGGTGCAGGCCGGCTATGTGATCGGTGAGCGCGTGCTGCGCCCGGCCATGGTCGGCGTTTCCAAGGGTGGCCCGAAGGCCGATGCCGCAGCGCCGGCCGCCGAGGCGGGTGCCGAAGCCGACAAGGCCTGATTGCCCGGAAAAACCTCATCCACAGCAGAAGGCCCGCCCCCGGACTGGAGGCGGGCCTTCTGGCGTCATGAATGTTGAGACCGTCCGCTCAGGCGGCGTTCGAAGCCTGCTCTTCCGTCAGGAAGGCATAGATGGCCGAGGCGGAGTCGGTGGCCCGCAGCTTTGCGACCAGATCCTGATCGCGCAGCACGCGGGCAATGCGCGACAGCGCCTTCAGGTGGTCGGCGCCGGCGCCTTCCGGGGCGAGCAGCAGGAAGACGAGATCCACCGGCTCGTCGTCCAGCGCCTCGAAATCCACCGGCGTTTCCAGCCTTGCAAACAGGCCCTGGATCTGGCCGATGCTGCCGAGCTTGCCATGCGGAATGGCGATGCCATGGCCGACACCGGTGGAACCCAGCCGTTCGCGCTGGAGAATGACATCGAAGATTTCCCGCTCCGGCACGCCCGTCAGCTTGGAGGCCCGGGCTGCCAGTTCCTGCAGCAACTGCTTCTTGGAGTTCACCTTCAGGGCGGGGATTATCGCATCTTGCTGCAGCAGATCTGCCAACGCCATTCTTTCCATCCTTCTGCCCCCTCCAGAGGGGGTATGGGAGTGCCCGCAGGCACCCCCGTCAGGCTCTCATCCCTTGATACTGGCGGCGTCGATCCAGCCAATATTGCCGTCATTGCGGCGATAAACGATGTTCAACTGCTGGCCCGGATTGCGGAAGAACAATACCGGTTCATCAGTCATGTCGAGCGCCATCACGGCGCTTGCGACCGTCATGGTCCTGAGGGGCTTGGAGCTTTCCGCCACGATCGTCGGCGCGAAATCGTCCGGCACCTCGTCTGCCTCATCCGGTACGCTGTCCACCACCGTGTAGGCGATCTCCGCATAGCCGTTCTGGGTTGCGCCAGCATGGTGATCGCGCAGCTTGCGCTTATAGCGGCGCAGGCGCTTTTCGATCCGCTCGGCGGCCGCATCATAGCTCAGCTGCGGGTCGGTTGCCTCGCCCGTGGCATGCAGCACGACGCCGGTGTCGAGATGCAGTCGGCAATCCGTCGTGAAACGGGAACCTGCCTTCTCAACGATCACCTGCCCCGCATAACCCCCGTCAAAGTACTTTGTAACCGCCTCCCTGATATGGTCCTCGATGCGCGTTCTGAACGCATCGCCGATTTCCATATGTTTTCCGGATACACGCACACTCATGGAATTTTTTCCTTCTTGTCGTGACTTACGGGTGTCAGTCTACGTCAAGCGGCCCACTCATCCAAGCGTCTCTCGCGAGGCTTAGCCGAATTGAATTTCGAATGCCCTTTACCGGGCGTTACCGTCGGTGGCCCTTCCTGATTGCCGGTGCGGCGCGCTTCTAACGGCAGGGACTGTCAAAGTCAACGATGAAGGGGCCATCCCTAAAGAACGTGATCGTTGTGGAGCATCTGCAGCCTGTCGGCGGCGCGACACATGCGGCTGCGAGGCGGCAGGTGATGAGGTGATTCGCGGCCGCTTCAGCAGGCGGCAAGCCTGGCGAGCGCCCGCTTTTCCCGCCGGCGCTGGACGGAGGAGGGAATGTTCATCGCTTCCCGATACTTGGCGACGGTGCGGCGGGCGAGCTCCACTCCGCCATTCTTCAGGCTGAGCACGATGTCGTCGTCGGAGAGCACCGCGTCGGGCGATTCCCTTTCGATCAGCATGCGGATGCGATGGCGCACCGCTTCTGCCGAATGGCTGTCGCCGCCCTCGGCCGAGCTGATCGAGACCGTGAAGAAATATTTCAGCTCGAACAGACCGCGCGGGGTCAGCATGTACTTGTTGGAGGTGACGCGGCTGACGGTTGATTCGTGCATCTTGATCGCATCGGCCACCGTCTTCAGGTTGAGGGGACGCAGGTGATCGACGCCGTGACGCAGGAAGGCATCCTGCTGGCGCACGATCTCGGTTGCCACCTTGAGGATGGTGCGGGCCCGCTGGTCGAGGCTGCGCGTCAGCCAGTTGGCCGTCTGCAGACATTCGGAGAGAAAGGCCTGGTCCTCGCTGCCGCGCGGCGCCGCTTTCGAGACCGCCTGGAAATAGGTCTGGTTCACCAGCACGCGCGGCAGCGTGTCCGGATTGAGCTCGACAAGCCAGCCGCCGTCGCTGCCTTCGCGCACCACGATGTCCGGCAGGATCGCTTCCGAAACGCCGGTCTGGAAGCCGCTGCCCGGGCGCGGATTGAGCGCGCGGATCTCGCCCATCATGTCGAGCAGGTCCTCGTCGTCGACGCCGCAGATCTTGCGCAGGCTGGCAAAATCGCGCTTGGCCAGCAGTTCGAGGTGGGACAGCAGGGCCTGCATGGCAGGGTCCAGCCGGTCCTTCTGCGCCAGCTGGATCGCGAGGCATTCGCTGAGCGAACGGGCAAACACGCCCGGCGGATCGAGAGTCTGCAGCAGCGACAGCGTCGCCTCCACCAGGGTGCGGTCGGTTCCCAGCCGCTCGGCCGTCTCGTCGAGATCGCCCTGCAGATAGCCGTTCTCGTCCAGCTGGTCGATCAGGTGCTGGCCGACCAGATGCTCGACCGGCCCGGTCAGCACGAAGGGCGCCTGGCGCGTCAGATGTTCCTTCAGCGTCACCTCGCCGGCGACGAAGTCGTCGAGGTCGAAGCTTTCGCCGGCCTCGCCGCCCGGCATGGATTTCCACTGACTCATCAGCTCGGGCGCATCGGGCCGGCGCTCCGCGCCGTCGTCCTGGAAGACGTTCTCGAAATCGGCCCCGAGCCGCTCCGTGAGCTGTTCCGGCTTGGCCGAGCCGTTATCGAACCAGTCGCCGCTGTCGGATGCCGGTTCCTGGGCCTCCGCGCCTGCCGGTCCCTCGCCATAGAGATCGCCGGCATCCGGCGCCTCGCTGCCTGTTTCGCCGTCATTTGACGCGAATTCCAGCAGCGGGTTCTTCTCGACTTCCTGGGCGATGAAGGTGTTGAGTTCAAGATGCGTCATCTGCAGCAGCTGGATGGACTGCATCAGCTGCGGCGTCATCACGAGAGACTGGCTTTGGCGCAGGACAAGGCTGGCTGACAATGCCATGATGGACGCTGAACTCCCTACAGATCCTCCGTCGCGCACCCTTCTTTTGCCGGGAACGGGTGCCGCGTGGAGCACTTGGCCCAAAAATTGCTTTTTTAGAAGTTTTGGTCAAGCGCCCCGCGGGCCTGCAGGAAAATTTCTTGTCAGGTTTGTGTCAGAGACTGAACTTGTCTCCGAGATACAGGCGGCGGACATCGGCATTGTTGACGATATCGTCGGCGCGGCCATGCGTCAGCACCTCGCCCGCATGGATGATATAGGCGCGGTCGATCAGGCCGAGGGTCTCGCGCACGTTATGATCGGTGATCAGAACGCCGATGCCGCGTGCCGTCAAGTGGCGCACGAGGTTTTGAATGTCGGAGACCGAAATCGGATCGACGCCGGCAAAGGGTTCATCGAGCAGCATGAAGGCCGGATCGGTGGCGAGCGCGCGGGCGATCTCGAGGCGGCGGCGTTCACCGCCCGACAGCGCCACGGCCGGCGACTTGCGCAACCGGCCGATGTGGAATTCCTCCAGCAGTTCGTCGAGCTTGCGGGCGCGCCGGGTGGCATCGCGTTCATGCACTTCCAGCACGGCGCGGATGTTTTCCTCGACCGTCAGGCCGCGGAAGATCGAGGCTTCCTGCGGCAGGTAGCCGACGCCGAGGCGGGCGCGGCGATACATCGGCATGCGCGTCACGTCATTGCCGTCGATGGCGATCATGCCTTCGTCGACGCCCACAAGGCCGGTGATCATGTAGAAGCAGGTGGTCTTGCCGGCGCCGTTGGGGCCGAGCAGGCCGACGGCTTCGCCGCGGCGCACGATCATCGACACGCCGTTGACGACGCGGCGCGTGTCATAGGTCTTCGACAGGTTGTGGGCGATCAGCGTGCCTTCGTAGCGCGACTTGTCGCTCGGGTCGAAGACATCGGATGCGTCCTTCCTGGGACGCCGTGAGAACAGGGACATCGTGCCGTTCGGTCTCGTTTCTAGGGCTTCGGCTGCTGAGGGCGCGACTTCGGGTCGAGCATGATCTCGACGCGGCCGCCGCAGGCATCCAGCTTGGCTTCGCCCGTTTCCATGTGCACGGTCAGCTTGCAGCCCTTGAACACGTTCGGGCCGTCGGAGAGAACCACCTGCTTGCCGGTCAGCACGAAGGTCTGGCTTGCCATGTCGAACACGCCATTGTCGGCGCTGGCCTGCTGCGTGCCGGAGGTCAGGACCACCTTGTCATCGATGAAGATCTTGTCGATGTCGGTCTGGCCGCTGGAAACGGTGGTGCCTTCACCCTTGTAAAGCACCGTCATGGAGCCGGAGCGCATGGTCGTTGCGCCCTGCACCACCTGCACGTTGCCGGTGAAATAGGCCTTCTTTTCCTCGTCCTTGATCTGCAGCTGGTCGCTCTGGATCTGGATCGGCTGGTCGTTGGAAAGCTTCATGCCTTCCATGGTTTTCGTCGTGCTCTGCGCGGCCGCGCCCTGGGCAAGACAGACAAGGGCGAGACCGGCCAGAAGCCCGGTTGCGGAGGAGATTGCGGTGGGGCGGCGAAGGGTCATGGTGCCGGGCTCTGTTTGCCTTGGTTGCGAAGCGCGGCGCCCGCCAGATTGACCTGGACCTGACCCGCGAAGGTAATGGTATGCCCCTTATCCGACATCTTCATCGACTGTGCAACAATGGACGCCTTGTCGGTTGTAATGCGCACCGGGGCGTTCGATTCCATCATGCTCTGCGGCACGTCGATATAGGCCGACTGGAACTCGGCGCTGATGCCGTTGCTGAGGTTGACGGTGAAGGGATGCGTCATGTTCAGCCGGTCGGCAGACCGGTCGAACACGCCGGCCTTTGCCACGACGCGGGCGATTACGTCGGTGTTGAGCGGCACGGCCGCCTTGACGTCCTCAAGCTCGATCATGTCCGGCTTGGCAACATCCTGCAGCGCGCGGGTGGCCGTCAGCGAATAGCTGATGCCCTTGGCATTGCGCCCGGCCATGGCCGGGCTTTCCATGACGATCTTGCCGTCCTCGATGGTGGCGCTCTGGATCGTCAGGTTCTCCGGCATATAGGTGCGCACGAAGGAGACGCCGATGAAGATCGCCGAAATCACCGCCGCGGAAACCGGCAGCAGCACCCGCAGGCGGTGTACGCGGCGCGAATGGGCAAGCGCCGACCGGTAGGCGGTGGCGCGCCTTTCGGTTACCGCAAGGTCCTGCGTGGATGTCGTCGTCTGTAGCATTGAAACCTTTTGAACCCTTGTACGGCTCATCCGTACGGCCCGGGGTGAGAGGCCTTGATGGATTGCCTCCAACTCCAATATGGCTTTAATCCATCAAGAAACAATAACGAGCGACACAATTTCGTGTAAACCCCCCGGTCTGACGTGTCAGGATCGTTGCGTGCGAATCGAGACCCCGCAGGGGGAACAAGGGGAGAAACCGATGGATTCCCAAGCCATTGCCGATCGGCGCCAGCTGCGGCGCAAA
The DNA here is from genome assembly GCF_018760785.1 of Rhizobium sp. CSW-27. Taxonomy (GTDB): domain Bacteria; phylum Pseudomonadota; class Alphaproteobacteria; order Rhizobiales; family Rhizobiaceae; genus Neorhizobium. The sequence goes on along the minus strand of NZ_JAHHZO010000011.1, from coordinate 102,969 downwards.
TTGACCTTCTGGCGCGTGGCGGCCGTGCTGCTGATCGTTGCCATCGGCTTTTCGCTGTATCGCTACGTGGCGCCCGCCGACAGCGCCGGCGTGCCGCATGTGGCGCGCATCGAGATTTCCGGCATGATCACCGATGACGACGAGCTGATCGCCCGGCTCGACAAGATCGCCAAGAGCAGGCAGGCCAAGGCACTGATCGTGTCGATCTCCTCGCCCGGCGGCACGACCTACGGTGGCGAGCGCATCTTCAAGGCGCTGCGCGCAGTCGCGGAAAAGAAACCGGTCGTTTCCGACATCCGTACCCTTGCCGCCTCCGCCGGCTACATGATCGCCTCGGCCGGCGATACCATCGTGGCCGGCGAAAGCTCGATCACCGGCTCGATCGGCGTCATTTTCCAGTATCCGCAGATCCAGCCGCTTCTGGAAAAGCTCGGCGTCTCGCTGGAGGAGATCAAGTCGGCGCCGCTGAAAGCGGAGCCGTCCCCCTTCCATCCGGCCAGTGAAGAGGCGAAGGCCGTGATCCGAGCCATGGTGATGGACAGTTACGACTGGTTCGTCGATCTGGTCGCCGACCGGCGCAAGCTTTCCCGCGAGGAGGTGCTGAAGCTCGCCGACGGGCGCATCTATACAGGGCGGCAGGCCCTGAAGCTCAAGCTGGTGGATGAACTCGGCGGCCTTCCGCAGATCCGCAACTATCTGGCCGGCCGCGGCGTGCCCGAGACATTGCCGGTGGTGGAATGGAAGCGCAAGGACGACAGCGGCTTCTTTGCGCTGCCGGCGGCGATGCACCTTGTCCGGCTGATGGGATTCAATCCCGGCGCGGCGCAGGAGACGCTCGATGCCTTCGGTGCCTCCAAGTTGTTCCTTGACGGTCTGGTCTCGGTTTGGCAGGTTGGCGGCGAGTGAAAATCTAATCCTTTCAGGGGGAAGTCGTGATCAAGTCGGAACTGGTGCAGATCGTCGCGGCGCGCAACCCGCACCTTTATCATCGCGACGTGGAAAACATCGTGAACGCCGTTCTGGACGAAATCACCGATGCACTGGCGGCCGGCAACCGCGTCGAGCTGCGCGGTTTCGGCGCCTTTTCCGTGAAGAACCGTCCTTCCCGTTCGGGCCGTAATCCGCGCACCGGCGAAACCGTGTTCGTGGAGGAAAAGTGGGTGCCCTTCTTCAAGACCGGCAAGGAGCTGCGCGAGCGGCTGAACCCCGATCTTGCCGATGACGACAGCGACGAGGATGCCGACTGAGCACCATCCCCTCCTGCCGCCCCCTCCTGCCGCGCCTGCCTTGAAAGCGCCGCGACAGGCCCTATCATCGCCTGAGAAACGCGCGCCGCCGATGCGGCGCTTTTGCTGAGCCAAGAGCCGGGAGCCGTCGATGAACCGGGTGAAGAAAATCGTCAGTCTGGTGGTTCTCGTGCCGATCGCCATCGTGCTGATCGTGCTGTGCGTGGCCAACCGCCAGACGGTGACGCTGGCGCTCAATCCGTTTCAACCGGATGACGCGGTGCTGTCGCTCAGCGCGCCCTTCTTCCTCTTCCTGTTCGTGGCGGTCCTGTTCGGCATGCTGCTGGGGTCTGTCGTGACCTGGATCGCCCAAGGCAAACATCGGCGTCTGGCCCGGCAGGAGGCCCGTGCGGCCCTGAAGCGCCAGGATGCCGCCGCCCAGCCTAAGCCGCAGGCGCCGGCAGGCAGCTCGCTGCTGCCGGCCTCCAAGGGCTAAGGCTGGCCGGACCGGTCAGGCCTGCTCCATACCGTCGGCGGCTGGGGCGCCGACAGCGGCATTGAAATTGGCGAAGAACTGTTGCGCGAGCTTCTGCGAGGTCGAGCCGATCAGTCGCGATCCGAGCTGAGCCAGCTTGCCGCCCACCTGGGCCTCGGCGCTGTAGCGCAGGATCGTCTCATCCCCGTCCTCCGTCAGCACCACATCGGCAAAGCCCTTGGCGAAGCCGGCAATGCCGCCCTTGCCTTCGCCGGAAATGCGGTAGCTTTCCGGCGGGGTGATCTCCGACAGGGTGACCTCGCCGCTGAAGCTTGCCGAGACGGGGCCGATTTTCACCTTTACCGTTGCAGCCAGCTCGGTCGGTGAACGCTGCTCCAGCGTCTGACAGCCGGGGATGCACTGGCGCAGGATGTCCGGGTCGTTGAGGGCTGCCCAGACGACCGATCTTGGCGCGGCGATGCGCTCTTCTCCACTGATATCCATCATGTCCTCCCGGGGTCTGCTCCCATCAAGACCCTTCAACTCCCTGTATCGCAGAGGGGAAAGCGCTTTGCCAAGGGGCAGACCAGTGCTATTTGCTCGGCACGACCTGCCAGCAGCGGACAAGACGCGTTGAAGAAGACATTTGAGCGGCGAGAGCCGCGCTCCCAGAAGACCAAGGGCGACGGGCCGCGCCGCGAGCGCCGTGACGAACGCCTGCCCGAGAAGCCGGCCCGGATCGAGAAGCCGGCCAAGGCCGCCCGGCCGGACGCCGCGACGGCGCCGGCTGCCGAAATGCGCCCGCTGATCCGGCGCAGCGGCGAACTGCCGGCCGAGCGCGTGCCGGTCATCCTCGAATCGCAGGGCGCAGGCGATTTCCACCTGATAGACAGCGGGCAGGGCCTGAAGCTCGAACAGTACGGCCCCTATCGCATCGTGCGGCCGGAGGCGCAGGCGCTGTGGCAGCCGTCGCTTGCCCCGCAGGTCTGGGAGGGCGCGGATGCCGTCTTCACCGGCGACACGGACGAGGATGGCATGGGACGCTGGCGCTTTCCGAAGGCCGCCCTTGGCGAAACCTGGCCGCTGTCGCTGCTCGACATCGATTTCCTCGGCCGGTTTACCGCCTTTCGCCATGTCGGGGTGTTTCCCGAGCAGATCGTCCACTGGTCCTGGGTCAAGGCCCAGGCGGAACGCGCCGGCCGGCCGATCCGGGTTCTCAACCTGTTCGGCTATACGGGCGTTGCCTCGCTGGTGGCAGCGGCCGCCGGTGCCGAAGTGACGCATGTGGATGCCTCCAAGAAGGCGATCGGCTGGGCGCGCGAGAACCAGGCCCTGTCGCGGCTGGAGCGCGCGCCGATCCGCTGGATCTGCGAGGATGCGATGAAGTTCATCCTGCGCGAGGAGCGTCGCGGCAGCCGCTACGACATCATCCTGGCCGATCCGCCGAAATTCGGTCGCGGTCCGAACGGCGAGGTGTTCCATCTGTTCGAGCAGCTGCCGCTGATGCTCGATGTCTGCCGCGAGATCCTGTCGCCGAACGCGATCGGCCTGGTGCTGACCGCCTATTCGATCCGGGCAAGCTTCTATTCGATCCACGAACTGATGCGCGAGACGATGCGCGGCGCCGGCGGTGCGGTCGAATCCGGCGAGCTGGTGATTCGTGAGGCAGGGCTTGATGGCAGGGGCCATGGCCGGGCACTCTCCACTTCCCTTTTCAGCCGATGGGTGCGCGCATGAGAGACGACGATTTCAAGACGGGTGCCCGCCCCGGGGCCGGACGCGTGGGGCAGGTGAAGGAGGTCACCAGCCTTTCCAATCCGATCATCAAGGATATCAAGGCGCTGACCAACAAGAAGGACCGCGAGGAAAGCGGCACCTTCATGGCGGAAGGGCTGAAGCTCGTCATCGATGCGCTGGAGCTCGGCTGGAGCATCCGCACGCTGGTTTATGCCAAGGCCGCCAAGGGCAAGCCGCTGGTGGAACAGGTGGCGGCAAGGACGGTGGCGCGCGGCGGGCTGGTGCTCGAAGTCAGCGAAAAGGTGCTGTCCTCCGTCACCCGGCGCGACAATCCGCAGATGGTGGTCGGCATCTTCGAACAGCAATGGCAGCGGCTCGATCATCTGGCGCCGGAAAGAAACCAGACCTTCGTGGCGCTTGACCGGGTGCGCGATCCGGGCAATCTCGGCACGATCATCCGCACGGCCGATGCCGCTGGCGCCTCGGGTGTCATCCTGGTGGGGGAATGCACCGATCCGTTCTCGCTGGAAACGGTGCGGGCCACCATGGGCTCCATCTTCGCCATGCCGCTCTACCGCGCGTCCGTGGCAGAATTCCTTGCCTTCAGCCGTCAATCCGGCGCGCAGGTGGTGGCAACGCATCTGGCGGGCGCCGTTGACTATCGCACCATCGACTACAAGGCCAAGCCCACCATTCTCCTGATGGGCAACGAGCAATCCGGCCTGCCGGACCAGCTGGCAGGCGCCGCCGACCGCCTGGCGCGCATTCCGCAGCAGGGCCGGGCGGATTCGCTCAATCTTGCAGTCGCAACGGCCGTCATGCTGTTCGAGGCGCGTCGCCATCTGCTGAGCCTGGAGGCCTGATGCCGGACCCCGTTCAGACCCAGCCGACGCTTCTGTCGCGCCCGCTGCCGATCCTTGTGTTCGTGCTCTTTGCCGTGCTGCTCGACCAGGGGATCAAGATCGCGGTGGAGACCCTGCTGCCGCTGCAGCAGGCCGTGCATGTGCTGCCCTTCTTCGCGCTCTACCGCACCTACAATCTCGGCGTCGCCTTCTCGATGCTGTCCGACATGGAGGGCTGGTTCATCGTGACGATGCGGCTCGTCATCGTCGCCTTCGTGCTCTGGCTCTGGCAGCGCACGCCGAAGGACCGCGCCTTTGCGCATACCGGCTTTGCGTTCATCATCGCCGGTGCGCTCGGAAACATTCTCGACCGGTTCATCTACGGTCATGTCATCGATTACCTTCTCTTCTACACGCAGAGCTGGTCGTTCGCGGTCTTCAACCTGGCCGATTCCTTCATTACCGTTGGTGCCGGTTGCGTGATACTCGACGAAATTCTAGGGTCTAGACGCAAGCAGGCGTAACTTTTACCCTTGAGGTGTAAAGCATTGGGAAGGAAACACGTGCTAAGCAGGCGCGTGTGGGACTACGCCGATCTTGACGAGCCGGGAAGATCTTCTTCGTTCCGCCGTCGACCGGAGCCGGGCCTGGGCGGGGACGGCAAAGGTCAAGCCGACGAGGCCTGACGCGGCTGAGGCGGATCATCGAATGTCTGGGCAAGCATTGCGGAGCCTTGGGGGGCCATGGAAGATCTCGTGACAGGCGGCGAAGCGATCCCGGAGGCGGACCAGCCGTCTTGTGCCGGGCCGCCTTCCAGTGCATTGGAGGCGTTGGCCCGCTCCTTTCTCGACAGCCAGGACCTGTTTGCCGCCCCGGGCCTTGTGCGCGGGCTCGACGGGCGCATCGTTTGCGTGAACCGCACGCTGGCGCGGATGATCGCCCCGGCGCGGGCCGAAGGCCGCATGCCGGAAGAGGTGGGCATCGGCCTGCCGCATGAGCCGCTGGCACAGCCGAAGGATATCGAGGTGCTGACGCCGCAGGGCCTGCTGGTTCTGTGGTGGCAGGATCGGGTGGTGGAAGACGAGGCCTCACGCCAGGCACAGGTATTCAGCCTCGCCCGTGACGTGACGGCCGAGCGCGATGCGGGCCATCGGCGCGAGGAGGCGCGCCTGCATGCCGAAGAGGAAAGCCATGCCAAGACACGGCACATGGCGACCGTGGTGCATGAACTGCGCACGCCGCTGACCGGCATTCTCGGCATGAGCCATCTGCTGGAGCAGACCAGCCTGACGCTCGAACAGAAGAACTACATCAACGGCATTCATCAGGCGGGGCTGGCCATGGCCCAGTTGGTCGATGACCTGCTGGATTATGCCACGCTGCAGGCCGGCCGCTTCCGCCTGAACAGCCGCGCGGAGAACCTGCGCCAGCTGCTGGAAAGCGTGGTCGAAATGCTGGCACCGCGCGCGCACGAGAAATCGATCGAGATCGGCGCGACGGTGGCCTTCGACGTGCCGACGCTGATGGACTTCGACCCGGCACGGCTGCGCCAGGTGCTTTTCAACGTGATCGGCAATGCGGTGAAATTCACCACGTCGGGCGGGGTTCTGGCCCGCGTCGCGATGGATGGCGGTGACGTGGTCATCACGGTTGCCGATACCGGTCCGGGCATGACCCGGGAGGAACAGCAGCGGATCTTTGTCGAATTCGAGCAGGCGGGAACCGCAGCCGAGCGCAGCGGCGGCACGGGCCTTGGCCTGTCGATTGCCACCCGCATCCTGCGGGAGTTCGGCGGCTCTCTGTCCGTTGCCAGCGAAAAGGGTCGCGGCACCACCTTCACCATCCGCTTCCCGGCCAGCTTCGTGGATGCCGGCAAGGAAGGCAATGACCGCATGCTGCTGCTGCGCTCCTCGCGCGTGCTGCTGATCGCACCATCGGGACCGGCGGCAGGCGCGACCATTGCCACCATCGAGACGCTGGGGGGGCGCTGCCGGCATGTGCGTTCGCTCAACGAGGCCGAATTCACCATTGCCCAGCTTGCCCGGCAGGGCATGGCCTTCACGGATGTCATCGTCGACCACCGGGTTGGCGGCATCCTGCCGCCGCCCTCGACGATGCAGTCCATGCGTCGGATCCTGCTGGTCAGTCCGGAAGAACGGGCGGCGCAGCCCTGGGACAGCTTCGACGCCTGGCTGATCCGCCCGCTGCGCGAACAGTCGCTGGTGGATGTGCTGCGCGGTCGGCTGGGTGGCGTTGCCGGCCGTCTGCCACAGGACATGCGCGTCGAGATGCGACCGCAAGCGCCGGCGCCTCAGCGGCGCCTCTCCGTGCTGTTGGCCGAGGACGATCCGGTCAGCGCGATGATGGTGGGGGCGGCACTGCGCAAGGCCGGACATGCCGTGCAGCATGTCGGCGATCTCGTTGCACTCCGGGAGGCGGCTCTGGCGGAGCGTCATCCGGATGTCATCATCTCCGACATTCACATGCCGGGCGGCGATCTCGGGCAGGTGCTGACCAGCCTGGGGGAGAGACGCAGCAACGGTCAGGGCCGCGCGCCCGTGCTGGTGCTGAGCGGTGAAATGAACGAGGACCTGCAGCAGGACATGCTGCGGCGCGGCGCCTGCTGCGTGCTGCAGAAGCCCGTCGACCCGCAGGTTCTGCTGCGCGAGATGGAAGCCGCGGTGACGCGCTGCCTGACCGCGTGATCATCTTTCACACCTGATGCCCGTTCCGCATGGCTTTGCGGATCCTGCTCTTCTTTTGTCACTTTCCTGTTGCAGTTTGATGATCTATGGGATCAACCTCCTGCGACGGATGAGATCTGATGACCGTTGAACTGCTGGAACGCGAAGTGTCGCTGAGCGTCGAACAACCTGCCCTGCCGGCCTCCTTGCGCGGTGACGTGCTTGGTCGGATCGGCACACTGGAGACGCGGCTCGCCCGCAATGCGCGCGAAGTGGATGCTGCCCAGGCCCTGCGATACCGCGTCTTCGTTGAGGAAATGCACGCACAGCTGCCGCCGGACGCCATGCGCCGCCAGCGTGACGCCGATGCCTTCGACGACATCTGCGACCATCTTCTGGTGGTCGATACCGCGCTCGACGGCGATCCGGAAGATCAGATCGTCGGCACCTATCGCCTTCTGCGCCAGGACGTGGCGATGGCGCATGGGGGCTTCTATACCGCCTGCGAATTCGACATCGAACCACTGCTTGCCCGCCATTCGGACAAGCGATTCATGGAACTCGGCCGCTCCTGCGTGCTGCCGCACTACCGCACCAAACGGACGGTGGAACTGCTGTGGCAGGGCAACTGGGCCTATGCCCTGCGTCATGGCATTCATGCCATGATCGGCTGTGCCTCCTTCCCCGGCGTCAGCCCGGAACAGCACGCACTGGCTCTCTCCTTCCTGCACCACACGGTGCTCGCCAAGGGCGACTGGGCGGCGAGTGCCCGTCCCGATCTCTACCGTGAAATGGATCTGATGCCGCCGGAGGCCGTCAACCCGAAGCGGGCGCTGATGGCGATGCCGCCGCTGATCAAGGGGTATCTGCGCCTCGGCGCCATGATCGGCAACGGCGCCGTGGTGGACCAGGCTTTCAACACTACCGATGTGCTCGTGGTGCTTCCGACCCAATCGATCTCCGGTCGCTACATCAATTACTATGGCGCAGACGCCGGCCGCTTCGCCAGCTGATTCGAGCGAACCTCGGACGAGCCGCACCGGCGCGCCATACTGCGCGACCATACGGTCTGTCGTCGGAAGCACCATGTCCTCCTGCATGCTCTGGGCAATCAGGATCCGGTCGAACGGATCCTTGTGGATGGGTGGAAGTGTTTCCACGCGCAAGGCGTGGAGCGACGTGACCGGGAGTTCCTCAAAGCCGTTGGCGAGAAGAGCCTGATGCAGGGCGCGGGGTTGCAGGCGAAATCCGATCTTGTTCAGGGCTTTCTTGATCGAAAGTTCCCAGACACTCGCGGCACTGAAAAACACCACGTTTGCTTCATTCTCGATGATCGCGCACATCTCCGCGGTCAATTCCGGCGCATCATTGGCAAACCAGGCCAGGATGTGCGTGTCAGCCAGAACTCTCATTTGCCGTTGCCGTAGAACATCTCTTCAATGTCCTTGGCATGCATGCTGTCGAAATCGGCCGGCAAGGAGATCTGGCCCTTGAGGAAGCCAACACGTCGCTTCGGCTTCGGGGCATCTTCGACGGCAACCACCTTCACCAGCGGCTTGCCGTCTTTCGCAATGACAAAGCCGTCGCCGTTCGCTGCCTCGTGCAAGAGTCGTGACAGTTGCGAACGGGCTTCCTGCAGGCTGATCTCCTTCATGGAGGCTCCCGGATGGGCTTTGCGCAAAGTTTAGCCCACCCGGAAAAAGCCGGCAAGAAGGATCACGTGCCGGCGTTGTAGGCGGCGATCGCGGCCATGTTGACGATGTCGGTATCCTTGGCGCCCATGGAGGTGATCTGCACCGACTTGTCGAGACCGACCAGCAGCGGACCGATCAGCGTCGAGCCACCGAGTTCCTCCAGCATGCGCGTGGAAATTGCCGCCGAATGGATCGCCGGCATCACCAGCACATTGGCGGTTCCGGACAGGCGGCAGAAGGGATACTGCTCCATCCGCGTGGCGTTCAACGCGATATCGGCGCCCATTTCTCCGTCATATTCGAAGTCCACGCGGCGCTGGTCGAGGATCTTGACCGCCTCGCGCACCCGCTCCGAGCGTTCGCCGCGCGGCTGGCCGAAGGTGGAATAGGCAAGCATGGCCACGCGCGGCTCGTAACCCATGCGGCGCGCAAGACGCGCCGCCTCGCAGGCGATGTCGGCCAGTTCCTCAGCGCTCGGCATGTCATGCACGGCCGTATCCGCCACGAAAACCGTGCGGGCCCGCGAGACGATGATCGACACCCCGATCACCTTATGTCCGGGCTTGGCATCAATGCAGCGGCGCACATCCGATAGCGCCGTTGCATAATTGCGGGTCGTGCCCGTCACCATGGCGTCCGCATCGCCAAGCGCCACCATGCAGGCTGCAAAGTGGTTGCGGTCGTTGTGGATCAGGCGCTGCACGTCGCGCTGCAGGTAACCTTCCCGCTGCAGGCGGGCGTAAAGATAGTCGATATAGGCTTCGACGCGGTTCGATAGACGGGCATTGACGATCTCGATGCCGGGGCGATCCAGTTCGATGCCCGCCCGTTCGGCCGTGGAGCGGATCACGTCGTCGCGGCCGAGCAGGATGGCGGTGCCGAGGCCCTGGCCGATGAAGGAAACGGCGGCGCGCATCACCTGCTCTTCTTCCGCTTCGGCGAACACCACCCGCTTCGGCCGGCGGCGCACCTGCTCGTAGATCCCTTGCGTGGTGGCGGCGATCGGATCGCGGCGGGCGGACAGCTCGCGACCATAGGCGCCCAGATCCTCGATCACCCGGCGCGCAACGCCGCTTTCGATGGCGGCCCGCGCCACGGCCACCGGAATGGCCGAGATGAGACGCGGATCAAAAGGCACGGGAATGATGTATTGCGGCCCGAAGCGCGGGCGAACGCCCTGATAGGCGGCCGCTACGTCGTCCGGCACATCCTCGCGCGCAAGATGTGCCAGCGCCTCGGCGGCGGCAATCTTCATCGCATCATTGATCTGCCGCGCCCGCACGTCGAGCGCGCCGCGGAAGATGTAGGGAAAGCCGAGGACGTTGTTGACCTGGTTCGGATAGTCCGACCGGCCGGTCGCCATGATCGCGTCGTCGCGGATGCGCGCCACTTCCTCCGGCGTGATTTCCGGATCCGGATTGGCCATGGCGAAAATGATCGGGCGGTCCGCCATGGAGCGGATCATCTCTTCGGAGAAGGCTCCCTTCTGCGACAGGCCGAACACCACGTCGGCACCCTTCATCGCCTCTTCCAGCGTGCGGCGGTCGGTCTTCACCGCATGCGCGCTCTTCCACTGGTTCATGCCTTCGGTGCGGCCCTGATAGATCACGCCCTTGGTATCGCAGAGAATGATGTTCTCCGGGTTGAAACCCATGGCCTTGATGAGCTCGATACAGGCAATGGCGGCGGCACCCGCGCCGTTGCAGACGAGCTTCGTCGTCTTCAGGTCGCGACCCGTGAGTTCCAGCGCGTTGATGAGGCCTGCGGCGGCGATGATCGCGGTGCCGTGCTGGTCGTCATGAAAGACCGGGATGTCCATCAGCTCGCGCAGGCGGCTTTCGATGATGAAGCATTCCGGCGCCTTGATGTCCTCCAGGTTGATGCCGCCGAAGGAGGGGCCGAGATAGCGCACGCAGTTGATGAACTCGTCGACATTTTCCGTGTCGACCTCGAGATCGATGGAATCGACATCGGCGAAGCGCTTGAAGAGGACCGACTTGCCCTCCATCACCGGCTTGGAAGCCAGCGCGCCCAAATTGCCGAGGCCGAGAATGGCGGTGCCGTTCGAAATCACCGCCACCATGTTGCCGCGCGTCGTGTAGTCATAGGCTGTCGCCGGATCGGCGGCGATCGCCTTGACCGGCACGGCCACGCCCGGCGAATAGGCGAGCGACAGGTCGCGCTGCGTCGCCATCGGTTTCGTCGGCATGATTTCGAGTTTGCCGGGGCGGCCGGTGCTGTGGAAATCAAGCGCCTCCTGCTCCGTCACCGATGCACGTTTGCGCGTTGCCCCCTCGGGGCTGCGGCTGTCCTTCACCATGTCTCCTCCAGCATGTTGTGGGCATCCGGCCAAGGGCGGACACGCTCTGTTGTATTGTCGGGGGAATAATCGATAGAGTCGCCGACCTGACCGTGCAACAGAAAATGGCCGGAACGCTCTTGGAACGCCTTACATCAGAAGCCTTGAATACGGCAGAACTCATCTCGCCGGAGAGCCGCGCGACGGCGACCCCGATGATGGAGCAGTATATCGAGATCAAGGCGAACAATCCGGATTCGCTGCTCTTTTATCGCATGGGCGATTTCTACGAGCTGTTCTTCGAAGATGCCGTGGAAGCTGCCCGCGCGCTCGGCATCACGCTCACCAAGCGCGGCCAGCATATGGGCTTCGATATCCCCATGTGCGGCGTGCCGATCCATGCGGCGGATGACTATCTGCAGAAATTGATCTCGCTCGGCTACCGGGTTGCGGTCTGCGAGCAGGTGGAAGATCCGGCGGAGGCGAAGAAGCGCGGTTCGAAATCCGTCGTCAAGCGCGATGTCGTGCGGCTGGTGACACCCGGCACGCTGACGGAAGAGAAGCTTCTGTCGCCGTCGGAATCCAACTATCTCATGGCGCTCGCCCGCATTCGCGGCGGGGCCGAGGCGCAGATGGCGCTCGCCTGGATCGACATTTCCACCGGCGTCTTCCGGCTGGCGGAAACGACGCCGCTGCGTCTCCTGGCCGATATCCTGCGCATCGAACCGCGCGAACTGATCGTGCCGGACACCGTTTTTCACGATCCAGACCTGAAGGCGACCTTCGACATTCTCGGCCGTATCGCCGTGCCGCAGCCGGGCGTGCTGTTTGACAGTGCGACAGCCGAAAGCCGGATCACCCGCTATTTCGGTGTCGGAACGCTCGATGGCTTCGGCACGTTTTCCCGGGCGGAACTTGCGGCCGCGGCGGCCGCCGTCGCCTATGTGGAAAAGACGCAGATCGCCGAGCGCCCGCCGCTCAGCGCCCCGGAGCGTGAAAGCGGTGCTTCCACCCTCTTCATCGATCCGGCGACACGCGCCAATCTGGAGCTCACCCGCACGCTGTCGGGGGATCGTGACGGTTCGCTGCTGAAGGCGATCGACCGCACCGTCACCGGCGGTGGCGCTCGCCTGCTGTCCGAGCGGCTGATGTCGCCGCTGACCGATCCCGACAACATCAACCGTCGTCTCGACAGCGTCGCCTTCCTGATCGACGAGCCTTCGCTGTGCGGAGACCTGCGTGCAGCCCTGAAACATGTGCCCGACATGCCGCGGGCTCTGTCTCGCCTGGCGCTCGACCGCGGCGGGCCGCGGGATCTCGATTGCATCCGCCAGGGGTTGTCTGCCGCCCGACGGGTCTCGGACCTTCTGGCGCCGGCGCTGCTGCCGGAGGAACTGGCGGCGGCGCTGACCGATCTTCGGGCACTGCCGCTCTCGGTGGAGCAGTTACTGGCCGAAACACTGTCGGACGAGATGCCGCTTCTGAAGCGCGACGGTGGGTTTGTGCGCGACGGCGCCTTCCCGGAACTCGATGAGGTGCGGGCGCTGCGCGACCAGTCACGGCGGGTGATTGCCGGCTTGCAGCTGCAATATGCCGACGAGACGGGCATCAAGTCGCTGAAGATCAAGCACAACAACGTGCTGGGTTATTTCATCGAGGTGACCGCCGGCAATGCCGGGCCGATGACCGATACGCCGGAAGCCAAGGCACGCTTCATCCATCGCCAGACCATGGCGAATGCCATGCGCTTTACCACGACGGAGCTGGCAGACCTCGAAAGCCGCATTGCCAATGCCGCCGACCAGGCGCTGACGATCGAACTCGATGCCTTCGACAAGATGACGCATGCCGTGCTGGCCGCTGCCGATGCGGTCAAGGCCGGCGCCCGGGCGCTTGCTGTCGTCGATGTCGCGGCGGGCCTTGCCCTTCTCGCCGAGGAGTGGAACTACTGCCGGCCGGATGTGGACGGTTCCCGCCAGTTCTCGATTGAGGGCGGGCGGCATCCGGTGGTGGAACAGGCGCTGCGCCGCCAGTCCTCCGGCACCTTCATCGCCAATGACTGCGATCTCTCGCCGAAGGTTGATGGCGGGTTCGGCGCGCTGTGGCTGCTGACCGGCCCGAACATGGGCGGTAAGTCGACCTTCCTTCGCCAGAATGCGCTGATCGCCATCCTGGCGCAGATGGGCTCCTTCGTTCCGGCAAGCCGCGCGCAGATCGGCGTGGTGGACCGTCTGTTCTCCCGCGTCGGTGCCTCCGACGATCTGGCGCGTGGCCGTTCGACTTTTATGGTGGAAATGGTCGAGACGGCGGCGATCCTCAATCAGGCGACGGACCGCTCGCTGGTGATCCTCGACGAGATCGGCCGGGGCACTGCCACATTTGATGGCTTGTCCATTGCCTGGGCGGCGGTGGAACATCTGCACGAAGCAAACCGCTGCCGCGGCCTCTTCGCCACCCATTTCCATGAACTGACGGCGCTGTCGGAAAAGCTGAACCGGCTTTCGAACGCGACGATGCGGGTCAAGGAATGGGATGGCGACGTCATCTTCCTGCACGAGGTGGGGCCGGGGGCGGCAGATCGTTCCTACGGTATTCAGGTGGCGAAACTTGCCGGCCTGCCGGAGGCCGTCGTTTCGCGCGCGCGCGACGTTTTGAACAAGCTGGAAGACGCCGACCGCAAGAACCCGGCCAGCCAGCTGATCGACGACCTGCCGTTGTTCCAGGTGGCGGTGCGCAAGGAGCAGGAAAAGCGCGGTCCTTCCAAGGTGGAGGAGGCGCTGAAGGCGATCAATCCCGATGACATGACCCCGCGCGAGGCACTCGATGCGCTCTATGCGCTGAAGAAGCAATTGGGGTAGGTGCGATGGAGGGGTGCGTCTTTTGCCGGATCGCAGACAGACGTTCCTCTGCTTACATTGTTGAGGAGACGCAAGATTTCCTCTGCTTCTTTCCCATCAAGCCCGACTGTTTCGGCCATGTCCTGATCGTCAGCCGGAAGCACTTTCCCAATATCATCGATTGCCCGCCTGAACTGGGGGCGGGTCTGTTCGAGGTAGCCCAAGCCTTGTTTCGGCGGTATCGCGACCGTTTCGGGGCAACCGGCTTCAACTTGCTCAATGCGAATGGTCAATCTGCCGGTCAGTCCGTGGACCATCTGCATTTTCATTTTCTTCCGCGATTTGCCAACGATGGCTTGAACGCCTGGCCGGATTTCCCTGTCGTTGAAGCCGATCTGGATGACTGGTTCGAACGCCTGATGTGCTAGAGCCGCATATTCCTTTCAGCCATGCATTGCGGAAAAGATCATGCTATCGCCTTGATAACGTCGAAGACCATGCGAGGCGCCGCATTTGCTTTCTGTTCCCCTGCCATTCATCGTCGGTCTCGTCGTCGCGCTGATCCTCTACCGCAACCTCAAGGGTGTGGAAGCGCCGGGGTCGCGGCGTTACCTCATGGCCTTCCTCTGCCTTTATGCCCTGCAGGGCATGATCATCGGCCTTCGTTTCGGTTATGGCGTGGCGCCCCTGATGCTGGTGCAGCCGGTGACGGCAGCGATCATGCCGCCGCTCGCCTATCTCACCTTCCGGGCGCTGTCATCGACGCCGGTCGCACGGCCCTGGCCGCATGCGCTGCCGCCGCTGCTGCTGGCACTGGGCGTGGCCTTCGCGCCGTGGTTCGTCGATCCGCTGCTGCTTCTGACCTTTCTCGGCTATGGCCTGGCGATCTGGCAGCTGACCCGGCGGGAGGACATCACCGAGCCGGCGCTGCAGAAGACCGCGGCTGTCATGCGCGCGGCCCGGGTGACGGCGCTGCTTCTGGCCTTTTTCGCGTTGACGGATGCGCTTCTTGCCGCCTTCACCCTCGTCTATGGCAATGCCTATGTGCCGATGGCGGTCACGGGAATGAATATCGGCGCCATCGTCATCACCGGCGTTTACTATCTCTGGCCGGAACGAGAGGTCCCCTCCGCCGAAGCGCCGGTGGAGGACGATCGCCGGACGGCACCCGAGGACGAGGCGGCCCTGCGGCGGATCGGCGAGGCGCTGGAGGCGGACGGGCTCTATGCGCAGGAAAATCTGAGCCTTGCACGACTGGCGCGAAAGGCCGGCATGCCCGCCCGCGAGGTTTCCGCCGTCATCAACCGGGTCACGGGCCTCAACGTCTCGCAATATGTCAACAACCGTCGCATCGCCGAGGCCTGCCGCCTGCTGGAGGAAACCGAGAAGCCACTGACCACCGTGATGTTCGACTGCGGCTTTGCCACAAAGTCGAATTTCAATCGCGAGTTTCGCCGTGTCACCGGCAACAGTCCCTCGCAGTGGCGGGTGGCGCACAGAAAGGCGTGATCCGGTGCGGCAGGGTGGCCGCCGCCTGCAGAAAAGCGAGGCTGGTGTGCCGGAAAGGGGCTTGGCAGGCGGATCGAAAGGGCCTGTAAAGGGATTGGCGGCACTCTTGCCGATTTCAGCCATCCGGCGGATTTGATTGGGCAAGATTGTTGAGAACAGGCTATAGCCCCCTCGGCGGGCGAGCGGCAGGACGACATGGCAAGACACGAGATCGATTTTTCCGAACTTCTGGACGTGGAGGCGCTCGGCCGCGAATGCGAGGCGATTGCCGCCGGCGGCGCTGCCCGGCTTCTGGAGGTGCGCGCCGCACTTTTGCCGATCCTCAAGCGGGCCAATGCGGACGCCCGTGAAAAGGCCCGTCTCCGCCTGGCCGACGAGGGAAGCGGCCTCAATTGCGCCGAACGGATTTCCTGGGTGCAGGACCAGCTGATCGGCGTGATCCACCGGCTCGTCGTGCGCCATCTCTATCCGAAGGCCGGTTCGCGCATGGCGGTGACCGCAGTCGGCGGCTATGGCCGCGGCACGCTTGCGCCCGGCTCCGACATCGATCTTCTGTTCCTGATGCCGCCGCGCAATGCCGAGGATGTGCGCAAGGCGGTGGAATTCCTGCTCTACGTGCTCTGGGACCTGGGCTTCAAGGTCGGCCACGCCACCCGCTCGGTGGACGAGTGCATCACGCTGTCCAAGCAGGACATGACAATCCGCACGGCGATCCTCGAAATGCGCCTGATCTGCGGCGAGGCGGCGCTGGCGAACGAGCTGCAGACCCGCTTCGAGTCGGAGGTGGTGCACAACAGTGGCCCCGATTTCATCGCCGCCAAGCTTGCCGAACGCGACCAGCGTCACCAGAAGGCGGGCGACACGCGCTATCTGGTCGAGCCGAACGTCAAGGAAGGCAAGGGCGGCTTGCGCGACATCCAGACCCTGTTCTGGATTGCCAAATATCATTACCACGTGCGCGACGCGGCCCAGCTGGTCAAGCTCGGCGTGCTGTCCCGGCAGGAATGGCGGCTGTTCCAGAAGGCAGAGGATTTTCTCTGGGCGGTGCGCTGCCAGATGCATTTCCTGACCGGCAAGGCCGAAGAGCGTCTGTCCTTCGACATCCAGCGCGAAATCGCCGAAAGCCTCGGCTATCACAACCGGCCGAACCTTTCGGCGGTCGAGCGCTTCATGAAGCACTATTTCCTGGTGACCAAGGATGTGGGCGACCTGACCCGCATTCTCTGCGCAGCGCTGGAAGAGGAACAGGCCAAGCCCGCGCCGGGGCTGACCGGCGTCATCACCCGTTTCCGCAAGCGGGTGCGCAAGATTCCCGGCAGCGCGGAATTCGTCGAGGACCAGGGCCGCATCGCGCTCGCCGATCCCGACGTGTTCCGCCGCGATCCGGTCAGCATCATCCGCCTCTTCCATGTGGCCGACCTGCATGGGCTGGAATATCACCCCGATGCGCTGAAGGCGGTGACCCGCAGCCTCACCCTCATCAATGACGAGCTGCGCGAGAATGCCGAGGCGAACCGGCTGTTCCTGTCGATCCTGACATCAAGGCTGGAGCCGGCGCTGACGCTGCGGCGCATGAACGAGGCCGGCGTGCTCGGCCGCTTCATTCCCGAATTCGGCAAGATCGTCGCGATGATGCAGTTCAGCATGTACCACCACTATACGGTGGACGAGCATCTGATCCGCGCCGTCGAGGCCCTGTCGGAGGTCGACAAGGGGCGTTGCGCCGAGGAGCATCCGCTTGCCAACAAGCTGATGCCGAATGTCGAGGAGCGCGAGGCGCTCTATGTCGCGGTCCTGCTGCACGACATCGCCAAGGGCCGGCAGGAGGATCACTCGATTGCCGGCGCCCGCGTCGCCCGAAAGCTGTGCCCGCGTTTCGGCCTGAAGCCCAAGCAGACCGAACTTGTCGCCTGGCTGATCGACCAGCACCTGCTGATGTCCATGGTCGCCCAGACGCGAGACCTGCATGACCGCAAGACCATTACCGACTTTGCCGAAAAGGTGCAGTCGCTCGACCGGCTGAAGCTGCTGCTGATCCTGACCATCTGCGACATCCGCGCCGTCGGGCCCGGCGTGTGGAACGGCTGGAAGGGGCAACTGCTGCGCACGCTCTATTACGAGACGGAGCTTTTGCTCTCCGGCGGCTTCTCCGAGGTCTCGCGCAAGGAGCGCGCCAAGGCGGCGGAGGAGGCGCTGGCGCTGGCGCTCTCCGACTGGAGCCAGAAGGACCGCAAGACCTATTCGCGCCTGCACTACCAGCCCTATCTGCTCTCGGTCGTTCTCGATGATCAGGTCCGCCATGCGGGCTTCATCCGCGAGGCGGACAAGGCGGGCCACGCGCTTGCCACCATGGTGCGCACCGACAGTTTCCGCGCGATCACCGAGATCACCGTGCTGGCGCCGGACCATCCGCGCCTCCTGTCGATCATCGCCGGCGCCTGTGCGGCGGCCGGTGCCAACATCGCCGATGCGCAGATCTACACGACGACCGATGGCCGGGCGCTTGACACCATCCTGATCAGCCGCGAATTCCAGGATGACGAGGACGAGTTGCGGCGCGCCGGCACCGTCTGCCGGATGATCGAGGACGTTCTGGCCGGCAAGAAGCGCCTGCCGGAGGTGATCGCCACCCGGGCGCGCGCCAAGAAGAAGAACAAGACCTTTACCGTGCACCCCTCGGTCACCATATCCAACACGCTTTCCAACAAGTTCACCGTCATCGAGGTGGAGGGGCTGGACCGCACCGGCCTGCTGGCCGACATGACCGTGGTGCTGGCCGATCTGTCGCTCGATATCCATTCGGCGCGCATCACCACCTTCGGCGAAAAGGTGATCGATACCTTCTATGTCACCGATCTCGTCGGGCAGAAGGTGACCAACGAAAACCGTCAGGGCACCATCGTGCAGCGGCTGAAGACGGTCATTTCCGACCAGGAAGATGAACTGAGGCGCGGCATGCCCTCCGGCATCATCGCCCCGGATCCCGCCGCCGTCTCCCGTCCTCAGTCGAAGAAGTCGCGAGCCGAAGCATGAGCCTCGTCAAGAAGTTTGCCACCGTGGGCGGTGCCACGCTCGGAAGCCGCGTCTTCGGCTTTGCGCGCGAAACCCTGATGGCGGCTGCACTCGGCACCGGGCCGATGGCCGACGTGTTCTACGCCGCCTTCCGCTTTCCCAACCTCTTCCGCCGCCTGTTTGCCGAAGGCGCCTTCAACGCCGCCTTCGTGCCGCTGTTTTCCAAGGAGATCGAGGCCAACGGTGTCGATGGCGCCAAGCGCTTCTCCGAAGAAGTGTTCGGCGTCCTGTTCTCGGCGCTGCTCGTCATCACCATCGTCATGGAACTCTCCATGCCGCTTCTGGTGCGCTTCATCATCGCGCCGGGCTTTGCCGATGATGCCGACAAGACCTCGCTGACCGTCCGGCTCGCCGCGGTGATGTTTCCCTATCTCATGTGCATGTCGCTGACGGCCATGATGAGCGGCATGCTGAACTCGCTGCATCATTTCTTTGCCGCCGCCATTGCGCCGGTCTTCCTCAACCTGGTGATGATCAGCGCACTCGCCTATGCGCTCTGGATCGGCACCGATCCGCTGACGACCGCCTGGTATCTGGCCTGGAGCGTTCTCGTCGCGGGCATCCTGCAGCTTGCCGTGGTCTATGTCGGGGTTCTGAGGGCCGGCATCAGCATCCGTTTCCGCATGCCGCGCATGACGCCCAACGTGAAGCGCCTGCTGGTGCTGGCCGTGCCCGCCGCCATGACCGGCGGCGTCACCCAGATCAACCAGATCATCGGCCAGGCGATCGCCTCCTCCAAGGAAGGAGCGATCGCGGCCCTGCAATATGCCGACCGCATCTATCAGCTGCCACTCGGCGTCGTCGGCGTGGCGGTGGGCGTGGTGCTCCTGCCGGAACTCGCGCGCGCGCTGAAATCCGGCCACATGAAGGAGGCGGCGAGCATCCAGAACCGCTCGCTGGAATTCGTGCTGTTCCTGACGCTGCCGGCGGCCGGCGGCTTGTGGATCCTGTCGGATGCCATTATCCGCGTGCTCTATGAGCGAGGCGCCTTCAGTCCGGAAAACACCGTGGTGGTAGCCTCGATCCTTGCCATTTACGGACTGGGCCTGCCGGGCTTCGTGATGATCAAGGCGCTGCAGCCCGGTTTTTATGCACGCGAGGATACCAGGACCCCGATGCGCTTTACCATGATCTCGGTCGTCATCAATTCCGGGCTGGCGATCACGCTCTTCCCGCTGATTGCCGAACGCGGCATTGCGACGGCGGAAGCCTGTGCGGGCTGGATCAACACGGTGCTGCTCTTCACCACGCTGCTGCGCCGGGGCGATCTGGTATGGGAATGGGCGCTTGCCCGGCGCACGGTGCTCCTGCTGGTCGCCACCGGCGTGATGTGCGCGGCGCTCACCTATGCACTCGGCCATGCCGGTCCGTGGCTTGCGCCCGGAACGGGCCTGCTGCATCAGGTGACGGCGCTGTTTGCGCTGATCGGCATTGCGATGGTCGTCTACTTCGCCACCGCCTTCCTGATCGGCGGCGCCGATCTCGGCATGATCCGCCGCAACCTGAAGCGCAAGCCGCGAAAGGCCGGCTGATCCGGCCTCAGCAATAGACCCAGCGGCGCTTCGGTCCCACATCCACGTGGATGATGCCGTTGCAATAGCGACCGATGCCGCCGATGCCGGGGGCTGTGGAGGCGGCAGCCACCACCGCCTTGTCGGAGACGCCGGGCACCCGAATGTCGGCTGCCAGACAATGGCTGTGCTGCGAGGTGCCGGAACGGGGCCGGTGGCCCGAGGTGACGATCGGCTTGCGGCCGGTCCTGTCGGCGATATGGGCCAGGATCGCCTCCAGCTTTTCCGGGAAGCACTCGGTCTTCACGCTGACCCTCTGTACCGTGTAGGCGGCGCTGTAATCGTGTTTGAACAGGTTGCCGCGACGTTTTTTCACATTCGTCACCTCGCCGGCCAGGGCGGAGGTGGCTGCCAGGGCACCTGCCAGCGCAACGCAGAACACTGTGCGCATGTCATGCTCCATTCGTCTGTAGCCCATCAGGATGGGCTAATATTGAAGGTGATGGAGCATTTCGTTTCAGAAGGTGACGTCAATAAGGACAAATTTGCTCAATATTGGGATCTGCGTGCCTTTATGGCTAATTCCCGTTAACCATTGGCCTGAACGGGCATGGACGCCGCGGCGTCTCGGCGTAAAAGGCGGACGGTGCCGCGGCCCTGCAGGGCCGGCCTTCGCAGGCGTGTCGGAATTGGTCCGGTTGCTGCCGCAAAAATGCCAGCATATTGTCGAAACCGTTTACGCTCCTATTGTCTTGCGGGCGCTTTTGGCGTTTGTGCGGTCTCCGTACCCATCGACTGGGGGAAGGATAAAAGAAAAATGGTTCTCATGAAGACGAAATTGGCAACGACGATCCTGCTCGGTTCACTGCTGCTTGGCTCCAGCCAGGCTCTGGCCGAAGTGGTGCTGCACCGGGGCAACGCCGGCGAACCGAAGTCGCTCGACTATGCGCATATCTCGATCAACATCGAAGGCTTCGTGATCTACGACCTGTTCGAAGGTCTGACGATCCATGATGCGGCCGGCAAGATTGTCCCGGGCGCTGCTGAAAGCTGGAAGATCTCCGAGGACGGCAAGGTCTACACCTTCAAGATTCGCGACGACGCCAAGTGGTCTGACGGCACGCCGGTAACGGCCGAGGATTTCCAGTTCTCGATGCGCCGCATCGAAAACCCGAAGACGGCGGCCGAATATGCCAACCTTCTCTATCCGATCAAGAATGCCGAAGCCGTCAACCTGGGCAAGGCACCGGTTGAAGAGCTCGGCGTGAAGGCCATCGACGCCAAGACGCTGGAAATCACGCTCGAGCGCCCGACCCCCTACTTCCTGCAGCTTCTGTCGCACTATACGGCGCTGCCGATCAGCAAGGCCAACTATGAAAAGTTCGGCGACCAGTTCGTCAAGCCGGGCAACATGGTTTCCAACGGCGCCTTCAAGCTGCAGAGCCACGTGCCGAACGACACGCTGACGGTCGTCAAGAACGAGAACTACTGGGACGCCAAGAACGTCAAGATCGACAAGGTGATCTTCTACCCGATCGAGGATGCGGCGGCTGCCGTGCGCCGCTTCGAGGCCAAGGAACTCGACGTCACCTACAATTTCTCGGCTGACCAGATCAAGCGTCTGAGGGGCCTTTATGGCGACCAGGTACATGTGTCGCCGGCGCTTGCAACCTATTACTATGCTTTCGACATGCGCCAGCCGCCGTTCGACGACATCCGTGTTCGCCGTGCGCTGTCCATGGCCATCGATCGCGACTTCCTCTCCAACGAGATCTACAACGGTGCGCAGCTGCCCACCTATTCGCTGGTGCCGCCGAACATGGAAGGTTACGGCACGCCGCCGCAGCCCGACTTCGCGTCCCTCTCGCAGATCGATCGTGAGGACAAGGCCGTCGCGCTTCTGAAGGAAGCCGGCTACGGCAAGGGCGGCAAGCCGCTCGACATCGAGATCCGCTACAACACCAACACCAACCACGAGCGTGTCGCCACCGCTGTTGCCGACATGTGGAAGACGGCGCTTGGTGCCAATGTGTCGCTGGTCAATCTCGATGTGGCCTCGCACTATTCCTACCTGAAGGAAGGCGGCAAGTTCAACGTGGCGCGTGCCGGCTGGGCTGCCGACTATGCCGACCCGGAAAACTTCCTGGCGCTGAACATCAGCACCAACAAGACCTTCAACTATCCGCACTACAACAACCCGGATTACGACAAGCTGATCGCGCAGTCCTATGACGAGCGGGACCCGGCCAAGCGCATGGAACTGATGCGCAAGGCAGAGACCCTGCTCGTCAACGATCAGCCGCTCGCGCCGCTGATGGTTTCCGCCGACCTGTGGCTGGTTTCCAACCGCGTCAAGGGCTGGGTCGACAACGCGACGAACAACCACCTGTCCAAGTTCCTCAGCGTTTCCAACTAACGTTCTCTGGAGAGTGACGCGCGTCGAACGGAAATGTTCGGCGCGCGTCTGTTATTTGACCATGATCAACTTCGTTCTGCGACGATTGGCGAGTGCCATCCCCACGGTGTTCCTCGTCATCACGATCTCCTTCTTCCTGATGCGCTTCGCACCGGGCGGCCCGTTCGACCTCGAACGCCCGCTGCCGCCGGAAACCATGGCGAACATCATGAAGACCTACCAGCTCGACCAGCCGCTGTGGCTTCAGTACATCCACTATCTCGGCAACGCCGTGCGGGGTGATTTCGGACCGAGCTTCATCTACAAGGACAACACGGTTGCACAGTTGATCGTGCAGGCGCTGCCCTATTCGGTGCAGATCGGCTCGACGGCGCTGCTGATTGCGCTGTTTGGCGGCGTCATTCTCGGCACCATCGCGGCGTTGCGCCAGAACGGCATCATCGACATCGTGCTGATGTCGGTCTCGACCGTCGGGATCACCGTGCCGACCTTCGTCGTCGGTCCCGTGCTGACGCTCGTCTTCGCGCTGATGCTGGGCTGGCTTCCGGCCGGCGGCTGGGGTGACGGTTCCTTCCGACAGCTGGCGCTGCCGATCACAGTTCTGGCGCTGCCGCAGATCGCCATCATCGCGCGCCTGACGCGCGGCTCGATGATCGAGGCGCTGCACACCGATCATATCCGCACGGCCAAGGCCTATGGCCTGCCGTCGCGCGTCGTCGTCATCACGCATGCGCTGCGCGGTGCCCTTCTGCCGGTCGTCTCCTATCTGGCGCCGGCTGCCGCGGCCCTGCTCACCGGCTCGGCCGTCGTGGAAAGCATCTTCACCATTCCGGGCATTGGCCGCTTCTTCGTTCTCGGCGCGCTCAACCGTGATTATCCTCTGGTCATGGCCACCGTCGTTATCGTTGCGGTGTTCGTGATCGTCTTCAACCTGCTGGTCGACATCGCCTATGGTCTGCTCGATCCGAGGGTCCGCCATGACTGATACCTCCACCTCCAATCCGACGGTCGAAGGGCGCAGCCTGGGCCAGCTCGCCTGGCTCCGCTTCCGCCGCAACAGGGCGGCGATGGGCAGCGCCTTCATGCTGCTGCTGATCGCGCTGTTCTCCTTCGGCGGTCCCTTCGTCGTCTCGCATCGCTATGACGAGGTGTTCCCGTCCTATGTTTCCGTGCCGCCGAGCCTGAAACCCTTTCCGGAAACGGAAACCCTGCAGGGTGTGGCAGAAGCCACCGCCAAGCGGGCACGGCTGACCCTGGAAAGCTTCGAAACCGGGAATGGCACCTTCACGGCAAAGGTTTCCTCCTCGAGCCCGATAGATCCGCGTTCCGTGCGCTATTTCGACCGCGTCAACGAGTTCAAGGAGACGAAGGTCCAGGAGACCGCGCCCGACCAGCTCTCCATGGTGCTGACCGGCCGCGTCGCACAGGACTATTTTCCCTTCGGCACCGACAGCAACGGTCGCGACCTTCTGGTCCGTGTCATGCTGGGCGGGCAGATCTCGATTGCGGTCGGTCTCGCAGCCTCGCTCGTCTCGCTCGGCATCGGCGTCGTCTACGGCGCGACCTCGGGTTATCTCGGCGGGCGTGTTGACAACATCATGATGCGTCTGGTGGAGATCCTCTACTCGCTGCCCTTCGTCTTCCTGGTCGTGGTGATGGTGGTCTTCTTCGGCCGCTCCATCGTGCTGATCTTCGTCGTCATCGGGGCGGTGCAATGGCTGGAAATGGCCCGCATCGTGCGCGGACAGACGCTGTCCTTGAAACGGCGCGAGTTCGTGGGCGCGGCCCAGGCGCTGGGTCTGACCGACTGGCAGATCATCCGCCGCCACATCATCCCGAACACCATCGGCCCGGTCATCGTGTTCGTGACCGTCGTGGTGCCGCATGTGATCCTGACGGAAAGCTTCCTGTCCTTCCTCGGCCTCGGCGTCCAGGCGCCGCTTGCCAGCTGGGGCACGCTGATTTCCGAAGGGGCCGCCAACATGCAGAACGCGCCCTGGCTTCTCATCTTCCCCGCGACCTTCTTCGTCATCACGCTGTTTTCGCTGAATTTCGTTGGCGATGGCCTGCGTGACGCGCTTGACCCGAAGGATCGCTGACAATGGCAGACATGAACGACGCAAACAGCACCGTGCTGACGGTCAAGGACCTCAGGGTCAACTTCACGACGCCGGATGGCGAGGTTCAGGCCGTCAAGGGCACCAGCTTCTCGGTGAAGAGGGGCGAGACGCTGGCCATCGTCGGTGAATCCGGTTCGGGCAAGAGCCAGACCATGATGGCCATCATGGGCCTGCTGGCCGCCAATGGCCGGGTGTCCGGCTCGGCCCGCTATGGCGACACGGAAATGATCGGTGCCGATCTTGGCCGGTTGAACGCCGTGCGCGGCTCCAAGATCACCATGATCTTCCAGGAGCCGATGACCTCGCTCGATCCGCTCTACACGATCGGCAAGCAGATCGCCGAGCCGCTGATCCATCACCGGGGCATGGGCAAAAGCGAAGCGCGCGCCCGCGTGCTGGAACTCCTGAAGCTCGTCGGCATTCCGGAACCGGAGCGGCGCATCGACAGCTATCCGCACGAAATGTCGGGCGGCCAGCGCCAGCGCGTGATGATCGCCATGGCGCTCGCCAACGAGCCGGACCTTTTGATCGCCGACGAACCGACGACCGCGCTCGACGTGACGATCCAGGCGCAGATCCTCGATCTTCTCGCCGATCTGCAAAAGCGCTTCGGCATGGCGATCGTGCTGATCACCCATGATCTCGGCGTCGTCAAGCACGTGGCTGACCGCGTGGTGGTGATGCGCCGCGGCGAGATCGTGGAACAGGGTACGCGTGACGAGATCTTCGAGCATGCGCAGCATGACTACACGAAGATGCTGCTGGCCTCCGAACCGAGCGGCACGAAGGCGCCGCCGCCGGCCAATGCGCCGGTGATCCTCGAAGGCCGCAACGTGACCGTCGATTTCGAGATCGGTTCCGGCTTCCTGTTCAAGACAAGCCGCAAGTTCCGCGCGGTCGATACGGTCAACGTGACGCTCCGCCAGGGCCAGACGATCGGCATCGTCGGCGAATCCGGTTCCGGCAAATCGACGCTCGGCCGGGCGCTGCTGCGTCTTCTGGAATCGGATGGGCGTTACCGTTTCGAGACGAACGATATCTCGTTGCTCGACCGCAAGGCCATGCGGCCCTTCCGCCGCCAGATGCAGCTCGTCTTCCAGGATCCCTACGGTTCGCTGTCGCCCCGCCAGACGGTGGGCGAAATCATCACCGAGGGGCTTTACGTGCACGAGCCGAACCTCACCAAGGCCGATCGTGACAAGCGGGCGATCGAGGCGCTGAAGGAGGTCGGGCTCGACCCGGCGGCCCGCAACCGTTATCCGCACGAATTTTCCGGCGGCCAGCGCCAGCGCATTGCGATTGCCCGCTCGATGATCCTGAAGCCGAAGGTGGTGATCCTCGATGAACCCACCTCGGCGCTCGACCGCTCGGTGCAGCGGCAGGTGATCGAACTCCTGCGCGACCTGCAGCAGAAGCACGATCTCTCCTATGTCTTCATCAGCCACGACCTTTCGGTGGTGCGGGCGATCTCGGACCACGTGATCGTCATGAAGAACGGCAGGATCGTGGAGGAGGGGCCGACGGAGGACATCTTCGAAAGCCCGGCGCAGGATTATACCAAGGCCCTGATCGCCGCCGCCTTTACGCACTGATCGCAAACCCGATACAAACGCCCGGCCCCGCCGGGCGTTTTGCATGACAGGAGATGGGGGCTATTGCAGTTGAAACAAGACCCCTCCCCAACCCCTCCCCACAAGGGGGAGGGGCTTGTCGTGCCCCATCGCACGTCGTGACGAGGCAGAACGGAGCCGCGCGGGGTCTCCCCCCTTGTGGGGGAGATGGCCGGCAGGCCAGAGGGGGGCCTTAGCTGCGATAGTGGTACCGTCTTTAGGGTGAGGGGCTCTCTGGGCACGCCCGATCCATACGTCGCAGCATTAAACCCGCCCTGTTGTCCTGAAGCCCCTTGATCGAACGCCCGCTGCTATGCTTGATGCGCGGCGTAAAAACCCTGGCCCTTAGGGGCGGGACGCGGAGAGATCTTCACCCTCTCCGATGGCCCGTTTTCCCGAAAGCCTGTGGCCCTCCACCAGCCTTTTCGAGGACGATATGAACAGCTTCAAGCCGCTTGTCTTTTCCGGCGTTCAGCCGACCGGCAATCTCCATCTCGGCAATTATCTCGGCGCGATCCGCAAATTCGTGGCGCTGCAGGAAAACAACGACTGCATCTATTGCGTGGTCGATCTGCATGCCATCACCGCCCAGCTCGTGCATGACGACCTGAAGGGTCAGATCCGCTCGATCGCGGCGGCCTTCATCGCGTCCGGTATCGATCCGGTCAAACATATCGTCTTCAACCAGTCGGCCGTGCCGCAGCATGCGGAACTTGCCTGGATCTTCAACTGCGTCGCCCGCATCGGCTGGATGAACCGCATGACGCAGTTCAAGGACAAGGCCGGCAAGGATCGCGAAAATGCCTCGCTCGGCCTGCTTGCCTATCCGAGCCTGATGGCCGCCGACATCCTGGTCTACCGCGCCACGCATGTTCCGGTCGGCGACGACCAGAAGCAGCATCTGGAACTGGCCCGCGACATTGCCCAGAAGTTCAACATCGACTTCCAGGACAAGATCCGCGCGACCGGCCAGGGCGTCGACATGGTGGTGGGCGAAGAGCCGATCCACGGCTATTTCCCGCTGGTGGAACCGCTGATCGATGGTCCGGCCCCGCGCGTGATGAGCCTGCGCGACGGCACGAAGAAGATGTCTAAGTCGGACCCGTCGGATCTGTCGCGCATCAACCTGATGGACGATGCCGACGAGATCCTGAAGAAGATCCGCAAGGCCAAGACCGATCCGGATGGCCTGCCGTCCGAAGTCGAGGGCCTGAAGGGGCGTCCGGAAGCCGACAATCTCGTCGGGATCTATGCGGCGCTTGCCGACAAGACGAAGGAACAGGTGCTTGCCGAATTCGGCGGCCAGCAGTTCTCGGTCTTCAAGCCGGCGCTCGCCGATCTCGCCGTCGAGGTTCTGGCTCCGATCAGCACCGAGATGCAGCGTCTGCTGGGCGATACCAGTCATATCGACGCGATCCTGAAGGATGGCGGGGAGCGCGCCCGCGCCCGTGCTGAAGCCGTGATGAACGACGTTTACGATATCGTCGGTTTCCTGCGCTGATTGTAGCGCCCCACGCATCTTTGCCCGCCGGTCCCCGCAAGGATCGGCGGGTTTTCATTTTCCGGCTTTCGTATAAGTTCGCGCGAAGGCGTTTGAGACAGGGGAGCGATCATGGTTTCAAAACGGCTTTCACGGCTGGAGGGACACCGGCGCAAGTTCATGGCCGTCATCGACGGCACGCCGGAATGCGAAAAGGCCGTGCATTATGCCGGTCGCCGCGCCCAGAATTCGAATGGCGGCCTTGTGCTGCTCTATGTGATCCCCGAGGGCGATTTCCAGCAATGGCTGGGAGTGGAGCAGATCATGCGCGCCGAAGCCCGCGAGGAGGCGGAGGCCGTGATGGCAAAGGCTGCCCAGAAGGTGCGCGAGACGATCGGTATCGATCCGGAAGTGGTCATTCGCGAAGGCAACGCCACCGACGAGATCAATGCGGCCATCGAGGAAGACCGCGACATCGCGATCCTGGTGCTTGCCGCCGGCAATACCAAGGAAGGGCCGGGGCCGCTCGTCACCTCGCTGGCCGGGCGCGGCAGTACCTTTCCCATTCCCGTCACGGTGTTGCCGGATGTGCTGACCAATGACGAAATCGACGCGCTCTGCTGAGCTGCTCTTGACCTTGAATGTCCAAGAGCGCACTTGAATGCAAACCTGATCCGGACTATCTTCTTTGGAAGAATTCTAAAGTGGCGCCATCATGGCCGCCCAGGAGCCCGACGATGTTCATTCAGACAGAAGCCACGCCAAACCCGGCAACCCTGAAGTTCCTGCCCGGCAAGGTGGTGATGGACAAGGGGACGGCCGATTTCCGCAGCGCCGACGAGGCGCAGGCCTCCCCGCTTGCCGCCCGCCTGTTTTCGATCCCCGGCGTCACGGCCGTCTATTTCGGCTATGATTTCGTCACCGTGACCAAGGAAGCTCAGGAGTGGCAGCACCTGAAGCCGGCGATTCTCGGTTCGATCATGGAGCATTTCATGTCCGGCCAGCCGGTGATGGGCGGTGCTGCAAGCCTGGCCGAGATGACTGACGAGGAAGGCGAGTTCTTCGAGGACGGCGACGAGACGATCGTGGCCACCATCAAGGAACTGCTGGAGACCCGCGTGCGCCCGGCCGTCGCCCAGGATGGCGGCGACATCACCTTCAAGGGGTTCCGCGACGGCACCGTCTATCTCAACATGAAGGGGGCCTGCTCCGGCTGCCCATCCTCCACGGCGACGCTGAAGCATGGCGTGCAGAACCTGCTGCGCCATTTCGTGCCGGAAGTGCAGGCCGTCGAGGCGCTCTGATTTCACGATGAAGATCCTCGCCATCGATACGGCCGGGGTGGATTGCTCCGCCGCGGTGCTTGACGCTTCCGCAGACATGCTGCTCGCCAGCGTCACCGAGCGCATCGGCAAGGGCCATGCGGAGCGGCTGATGGCGATGATCGACGAGGTTCTGGCAAAAAGCGGCCTTCACCTGCCCGATCTCGATCGGGTGGCCGTCACGATCGGCCCCGGCTCCTTTACCGGCATCCGCGTCGGCGTGGCGGCGGCGCGCGGCCTGGCGCTGGCGCTCGGCATTCCCTCGGTCGGCGTCACCACGCTTCAGGTGCTGGCGCTTTCGCATCTTGCCGTGCATCCGGGACAACCGGTAATCGCCGCCATGGATGCCAAGCGCGAGGAGATCTATGCGCAGGCCTTCGACGCAGGGGCGCAGCCGCTGGGCGAGCCGATCATCCTGTCGCTCGACGGGCTGAAGGACCTGGCGACCCGCCACGGTGCCGCGGTGACCGGCACGGCGGCGGCACTGGTTGATGGACTGCCGTCCTGCGGCGAGCCGGACTGCTTTGATATCGCTACGGTGGCGCGCCTAGGTGCAAAAGCGAAAGCTGAAATGTCGCGCCCGAAACCGCTTTACCTGCGCGGTCCGGATGCTAAACCGCAGGACGGTTTTGCCCTCGCACGCGCCTGACGATTCGGAATGTTCGACGATTACCTGACCTGGAAGCCCTTCTTCGACATCGTGCCGATGCAGGATGGAGACTGCCCGCCGGCCTCCGAACTGCACGGCCAGCGCTTCTCGCGCCAGTGGAGCGCCGAGGAAGTCTCCAGTCTGCTGCACCAGAACGGCGTGTTCGGTTTTTCCGCCCTCCAGTCCAATGCCTTCTTCAGCCGGCCGCTCGGCGGCTTCGTGCTGTCGCGCGAGGCGGCCGGCGAGGCGGAGATCCTCACCATTGCGGTTGCCGAAAAGGTCGCCCGCGCGGGGCTCGGCTGGCGGCTGATGCAGGCGGCGCTGCGCGAGGCGCAGGATCGCGGCGCCGAATCGATGTTTCTCGAGGTGGACGAGATGAATGCGCCGGCCGTCGGCCTTTACCGGCGGCTCGGCTTCCAGCAGGTGGCTCGGCGTCCGGCCTATTACGCAGCGGCGGATGGAACCCGAACCGCGGCGCTTGTCATGCGGCGCGATCTTCGCTAGTCGGTTCTCTTCATAGACTGCAATGCAAGGCCGGGACGACATGACAGACCTTTCCAAATCCCTGGAGGAGCTGTGCGCCGAGCGGGGCATGCGCATGACCGAGCAGCGCCGGGTCATTGCCCGGATTCTGCAGGATTCCGACGATCATCCGGATGTGGAGGAGCTGTATCGCCGCTCCACGAGGGTTGATGCCCGCATCTCGATCTCGACCGTCTACCGCACCGTGAAGCTGTTCGAGGACGCCGGCATCATCGAGAAGCATGATTTTCGCGATGGGCGCTCCCGTTACGAGACCGTGCCCGAAGAACATCACGATCACATGATCGACGTGAAGACGGGTGAAGTGATCGAGTTCCACTCCGCCGAGATCGAGGCGCTGCAGGAGCGGATCGCCCGCGAGCATGGCTTCCGCCTCGTCGGCCATCGTCTGGAACTCTACGGCATTCCGCTGGACAAGGACGACGCGTGATCACCTGGATCCGGATCGGGCTCATCTTTGCCATCCTGACGGTGGTGACGCTCGTTCTCCTGCCGTTCCAGCTTCTGGCGCTGCGCTATGACTGGCCGCTCAGGCGTCGCCTGCCGCGCTGGTGGCACCGGATCGCCTGTTATGTGCTCGGCATCCGCATCCGTCTTCACGGCAGGCTGGAAAGCCGTCGCCCGCTGATGCTGGCCGCCAACCATGCCTCCTGGAAGGATATCCTGGTTCTCGGCGCCGTCGCCGATGTCGCCTTCATTGCCAAGGCAGAGGTGGCGGACTGGCCGATCTTCGGCCTGCTTGCCAAGTGGCAGAAATCCGTCTTCGTGGTGCGCGAGCAGAAGCGCCGCACCGGCGAGCAGGTGAACGAGGTGGCCGAACGCCTGGCGGCGCGCGAGATCATCGTGCTGTTTCCCGAAGGCACGACATCGGACGGCAACCGGTTGCTTGACGTGAAGACCTCGCTGTTCGGCGCCGCCTCGGCGGCCGTGCCCGCCTCACCGGAAGGCGTCGTCTATGTGCAGCCGGTCTCGATTGCCTATACCGGCATCTACGGCATGCCGATGGGGCGCTACCACAGGCCGATCGCCGCCTGGCCGGGGGATGTGGAACTGGTGCCGCATCTGATGGGCATCCTGAGGACCGGGGCGCTGGAGGTGGACGTGGATTTCGGCGAGGCCGTGGAATTTCGCGCCGAGACCAACCGTAAGGTGGCGGGCGCCACGGTGGTGGAGCGCCTGCGTACCCAGCTGCGAGAACGGCTCTATCCGCGTGCCGGCTGAAAGATCCCTTCTATTTGCGGGCATCTTGCAGTAAAGAACCCGCCATGAGCGACCAGATCATTCCCCTTCCGGCGACCGCAGAGGCGGCAGCGCCCGTGCCCGGCACCAATCCCAACACGCGAAAAGTGTTCATCAAGACCTATGGGTGCCAGATGAACGTTTATGATTCCGTGCGTATGGGGGATGCGCTGGCGAGCGAAGGCTATGTGACGACCGAGGCGATGGAGGAGGCCGATCTCGTTCTCCTCAACACCTGTCACATCCGCGAAAAGGCCGCCGAAAAGGTCTATTCGGCGCTTGGCCGCCTGCGCGAGATGAAGAAGGAGCGTGCCGCCAACGGCCGCGAGATGATGATCGGCGTGGCCGGCTGCGTGGCCCAGGCCGAAGGCGAGGAAATTCTTCGCCGTGCGCCGGCGGTCGACGTGGTCATCGGCCCGCAGACCTATCATCGCCTGCCGGAGGCGCTGAAGCGCGCCCGCCAGGGCGAGCGGGTCATCGAGACGGACTATGCCGTCGAGGACAAGTTCGAACACCTGCCGAAGACCGAAAAGGCGGTGATCCGTTCGCGCGGCGTCACCTCCTTCCTGACGGTGCAGGAGGGCTGCGACAAGTTCTGCACCTTCTGCGTGGTGCCCTATACGCGCGGCTCGGAAGTGTCGCGGCCCCTGTCGCAGATCCTTGACGAGGCGAAGCGGCTGGTCGAAGCCGGCGTTCGCGAGATCACGCTGCTCGGCCAGAACGTCAATGCCTGGCATGGCGAGGGACCGAAGGGCGAGGCCTGGGGGCTTGGCGATCTGCTCTATCGCCTCTCCGAGATCCCGGGGCTTGCGCGGCTGCGCTACACAACCAGCCATCCGCGCGACATGGACGACCGCCTGATCGAAGCGCATCGCCATCTGCGCACGCTGATGCCGTACCTGCATCTGCCGGTTCAGGCCGGGTCCGACCGGGTGCTGAAGGCGATGAACCGCCGCCACACCGCGCAGGAATATATCCGCCTCATCGAGCGCATCCGCGCGGCGCGGCCGGATATTGCGCTGTCGGGCGACTTTATCGTCGGCTTTCCCGGCGAAACCGAGGCCGAGTTCGAGGATACGCTGCGGCTGGTGGAGACGGTGCGTTATGCGCAGGCCTTCTCCTTCAAATATTCGACGCGCCCCGGAACTCCGGGTGCCGAGCTTGGTTCACAGGTCGCCGAAGAGGTGAAGGCCGAGCGCCTGGAGCGGCTGCAGGCCCTGCTTCTGAAGCAGCAGCATGAATTTGCGGAAGGATGCGTCGGTAAGGTGATCGACATTCTCCTGGAAAAGCCGGGTCGCAATGCGGGCCAGCTGATCGGCCGGTCTCCCTGGCTGCAGTCTGTGAATGTTGATGCAAAATCATCGCAAATCGGTGACATTATCTCTGTACGAATCATTGGCACGGGACCGAACAGCTTGTTTGCCGAGAGGATCGAGCGTTAAATGGCCCGAGCAACCCTATAGGAGCCTGCCTGCTTGAACGGTCGTGAATTGGTCTCTTCATCCTCGCGCCACCCCAGATCCACCGCGATTGACGCCAATCACTTCGTCTTGACGTTCGAGAACAATCGGCTGGCCAGCGAACTCTTCGGACAGTTCGACCAGAACCTGAAGCTTCTGGAGGAGCGCCTGCACATCGATGCGCGCGCCAGGGGCAATTCCGTCAGCATTTCCGGCGATGTCCTCGCCACCAACCAGGCGCGCCGAGCGCTCGATTTTCTCTACGAGCGCCTGCAGAAGGGCGGCTCGGTGGAAGCCTCGGACGTGGAAGGGGCAATCCGTATGGCCGTGGCTGCCGATGATCAGCTGACTTTGCCGACGCTCGAACGGAAGGCCAAGCTTTCCATGGCGCAGATTTCCACCCGCAAGAAGACCATTCAGGCCCGCACGCCGACCCAGGACGCCTATATGCGGGCGCTCGAGCGCTCGGAACTGGTGTTCGGCGTCGGCCCGGCCGGCACCGGCAAGACCTATCTGGCCGTTGCCCATGCCGCCCAGCTTCTGGAGCGCGGCGCGGTCGATCGCATCATCCTGTCGCGTCCGGCCGTCGAAGCGGGCGAGCGGCTCGGCTTCCTGCCGGGCGACATGAAGGAAAAGGTCGATCCGTACCTGCGTCCGCTCTATGACGCGCTCTACGACATGATCCCCGGCGACAAGGTGGAGCGGGCGATCACCGCCGGCGTCATCGAGATCGCGCCGCTCGCCTTCATGCGTGGCCGAACGCTCGCCAATGCCGCCGTCATCCTGGACGAGGCGCAGAACACCACGTCCATGCAGATGAAGATGTTCCTGACGCGTCTCGGCGAGAATGCGCGGATGATCATCACCGGCGACCCCAGCCAGGTGGACCTGCCGCGCGGGGTGAAATCCGGCCTTGTCGAGGCGCTGCAGGTGCTGAAGGGCGTCGAGGGCATCTCCGTCGTCCGCTTCAAGGATACCGACGTGGTGCGTCATCCGCTGGTCGGCCGCATCGTGCAGGCCTATGACGCGCAATATGCCGTACATGAGGAAAGCGAGGAAGCGGACCGCTGAACGGTTCGAAATCCCATGCCTGACTTGGACATACAGATCAGCGTCGAAGATGAGCGCTGGCCGGACGAGGCGCAACTGGCCCCGCTTTGCGAGCGCGTGCTGGGTGCGGCCGCAACCTTTCTTTCTGGTGCGGAAAAACAGCCCTTTCCGACGCAACCCTGCGAGGTCTCGCTGGTTTTCACCGACGATGCGGCGATCCGCGAGATCAATGCCGAATGGCGGGGCAAGGACAAGCCGACTAATGTGCTGTCCTTCCCGGCCTTTCCAGTCACCCCCGGCAGGATGCCTGGGCCGATGCTGGGCGATATCGTGATTGCCCGCGAGACGGTCGAGCGCGAGGCGCTCGACCTGGAAAAATCCTTCGATGATCATCTGACTCATCTTATGGTGCACGGCTTCCTGCATCTTTTCGGGTATGATCACATCGAAACGGACGAGGCAGAGAAAATGGAAGCTCTGGAGACTCGTATTTTGGCCACGCTTGGCCTATCTGATCCCTATGCGGGACAAGACCCGCTGGCTTGACACTGGAACGATGAACGAGATTTCGACAAACGCCGTCCGCGACGGCAACGCATCGGAACAGTCATCCTCGGAAGAGGGTGGCAGTCCTTTACGGCGGGACACACAGGCACGCTCGCCGAACTCCTTCTGGACACGGGCCATCCGGCTGCTGCGGCCGTCGCAGGGAGAGCGCCTGCGCGAGGATCTCGCCGATGCCCTGCTTGCCGATACCGCCGTCAGCAGCGCCTTTTCGCCCGAAGAGCGGGCCATGCTGCACAATATCCTGCGCTTCCGCGAGGTTCGCGTCGAGGACATCATGGTGCCGCGCGCCGACATCGAGGCGGTCGACATGACCATGACGCTCGGCGACCTGCTGATTCATTTCGAGGAGACCGGCCGGTCGCGCATGCCCGTCTATTGCGACACGCTGGATGATCCGCGCGGTTTCGTGCACATCCGCGATCTGCTGTCCTATCTCGCCAAGCAGGCGCGCAACAAGCGCCGCAGCAGTTCGGTGCCGAAGCCGGTGGCCGTTGATGCGGCAGCAGGCGCGGTGCTGAAGGAAAAGGCGGTGCGCTCGCCGCGCGCGGCCTTCGACCTCGGCCGCGTCGATCTGACCAAGACGGTCGCCGATGCCGGCCTGATCCGCAAGATCCTGTTCGTGCCGCCCTCGATGCTGGCGTCCGACCTTCTGCAGAGCATGCAGGCGGCCCGCACGCAGATGGCGCTGGTCATCGACGAATATGGCGGCACAGACGGTCTGGTCAGCCACGAGGACATCGTGGAAATGGTCATCGGCGATGTGGAGGACGAGCATGACGATGACGAGGTCATGTTCTCCCGCACCAGCGAAGACGTGTTCATTGCCGATGCCCGCATCGAACTGGAGGAGATCGCCGAGGCGATCGGCCCGGATTTCGATATTCGCGACCGGCTGGAAGATGTCGATACGCTGGGTGGCCTGATCTTCTCGGCGCTGGGCCGCATTCCGGTGCGCGGTGAACTGGTGCAGGCCGTGCCGGGCTTCGAGTTCCAGATTCTCGACGCCGATCCGCGCCGTATCAAGCGGGTCCGCATCATGCGCAAGCGGCAGACGGTCGCGCGCCGCCGGCAGATCAAGGGCGAGAGCGCGCAGCCGGAACTTGCCGTGCCGCCTGTCGAGGGGCAGGGGCCGGATGCCCGCTCCGAAACACAGGGCTCCTGACGGACCCTGATATCGATGGGCCGGTCCGTCCGGCCCGATACCGCGACGCTGATTAGAGGCCCGAAAATCGGCTCGATTTTCGGGCCTCGGTTTGGGCAGCAACGGGAAAGGCCTGGGCGTTACGCCAGAGACCCTCGGTATCGTGCCGAAGGACGATGACGAGCGGGCCGAGGCGAAGGGGTGGCGATGGACAGACTGGCAAACCGGGTGATGCTTCTGTGGGGCGTCAGGCGCGCGGGCCTCGCCATTCTGGCCGGTGCGCTCGGCGCGCTGGCGCTGCCGCCCTTTTCCTTCGTGGCGGCGCTGTTTGTCTCCTTCACGCTGCTGGTCTGGCTGATGGACGGGACCGCATCGGCGCCACAGAGCGGGCGCCTGGCGCGCTGGCGCTCCACCTTCCTAATCGGCTGGCTGTTCGGGTTCGGCTATTTCGTTGCCGGCCTCTGGTGGCTGGGCAATGCGCTTCTGGTGGAGGCGGACGAGTTCGCCTGGGCGCTGCCGCTGGCCATTTTCGGCCTTCCGGCCTTTCTTGCCCTCTATTATGGCCTTGCCACCTGGCTTGCCGGGTTGTTGTGGTCGGATGGATTCGGCCGGCTTGCGGCGCTCGCGGCAAGCTTCGGTCTCATCGAGTGGCTGCGGGGCCTGCTTTTCACGGGCTTTCCCTGGAATGCCATCGGCTACGGCGTCATGCCGATCCCGATCATGATGCAGTCGGCGGCGGCAATCGGCATCTTCGGGGTGACGACGCTGGCGGTCTTCGTGCTGTCCGCGCCGGCGCTGATTGCCACCCGCAAGGGCGCCCCCGTCGGCCTGACGCTGGCCTTGCTGATGGTCGCGGCCCATTTCGGCTACGGCGCCTACCGCCTGCACGAACAGGCGGCGCCTGGCCGCTTCGATCCGCCGCTCGCCATCCGCATCGTGCAGCCGGTCATCGATCAGGCCCGCAAGATGGACAATGGCGAAGACAGGCTTGCGGTCTTCGAGGAGCATCTTGCGCTGACGGCCCTGCCGCCGAAGCCCGGCGTGCGGCGGCCCGATGTCATCGTCTGGCCGGAAACCTCGGTTCCCTTCATCCTGACCGAGACGCCTGGCGCCCTTGCCCGGATTGCCGACGTGCTGCAGGACGGGCAGATCCTGATCGCCGGCGTCGTGCGCATGGAGGCCGGCGCCGCGGGGCAGGAGCCGCGCTACTATAACTCAATCTATGCGATCGACAGCCAGGGGCAGATCATTGCCGCAACCGACAAAGTGCACCTGACGCCGTTCGGCGAATATTTACCATTCGAACGCTTCTGGAACCGGCTCGGCATCAGCAACATCGTCGACATGCCCGGCGGCTTCACCGCCGGAGCGCGCCACGCGCTCATAACCCTTCCCTCCGGCCAGTCCTTCTATCCGCTGATCTGCTACGAAGCGATCTTTCCCAATGAGTTGACGTCCGATGTGAGCCGCGCGGCGGCCCTTCTCAACATCACCAACGATGCCTGGTTCGGCAGGACGCCCGGCCCCTACCAGCACTTCCAGCAGGCCCGCATCCGGGCCGTGGAAACCGGGCTTCCACTGATTCGCGGCGCAAACAGCGGCATCTCGGCCAGCGTGGACGGTTACGGCCAAATAAAAGAAGGCCTTGACTTCGATCAAAAAGGCGTGATCGACTCGACCTTGAGTGGTGCCTTCGTCCCGTCATGGGACATATACACGCGGGAAACACACTTCTGGTTGTTGATCATTATGATGTTCTTGATTGCAGGCATTTCGCGCATGGGTTTAAAAATGCGCCTCAATTGACCGGAAAACCCTAAAATTGCATAGTGCTGCCGCGTTCGTTGGAACCTATGCTTTCATGCGGTGCCTGGGCAGCACGCAAATGTGCGGAAGTATAAGTGTACACGTATTGCGAGTTATGGGGACTGAAGAGCAACCTAGGACGTTTACGATGACTGAGAACAAGAAGAAGCCGAACCCGATCGACATCCATGTCGGGAGCCGCATCCGGCTTCGGCGCACCATGCTCGGCATGAGCCAGGAGAAACTGGGCGAAAGCCTGGGGATCACCTTCCAGCAGATCCAGAAATACGAAAAGGGCACCAACCGCGTTGGGGCCAGCCGCCTGCAGAACATTTCCAGCATCCTCAACGTGCCGGTCTCGTTCTTCTTCGAAGATGCGCCCGGCGAACAGTCGGCCAACGGTGCCGGCCTTGCGGAAGCCTCCAGCTCCAATTACGTCGTCGACTTCCTGTCCTCCTCCGAAGGCCTGCAGCTTAACCGCGCCTTCGTGAAGATCACCGACCCGAAGGTGCGTCGCAAGCTGGTCGACCTCGTCAAGGCACTGGCCGCCGAAGCCGACGTCGACTGAGCCCGTTCGACAGACTTCCCCGAGAAAGCGGCCCCAGCGGCCGCTTTTTTTTGGCAAAAATGTCACCCTCCAGCCCCGCGTAAACCTTCCGTTGTCGTATAAAGATATATTTATGTGGTTCTGTCCTTGTTTTTGAGCGACGAACTCACTACCACAGACAGCGGTTTGTTCTTGAGGGGAATCCCAGCATGCGCGCCAACTACCTGTTCACCAGCGAATCCGTCGCCGAAGGTCATCCTGACAAGGTGTGCGATCGCATTTCCGATGAGATCGTCGATCTGGTTTACCGGGAGGCCGCGAAGACCGGCGTCGACCCGTGGACGGTTCGCATCGCCTGCGAGACGCTCGCCACCACCAACCGTGTGGTGATTGCCGGCGAGGTGCGCCTGCCGCCGAGCCTGATGAAGACCGACAAGAACGGCAACGAGGTGATCAACCCCGCCAAGTTCAAGACGGCAGCCCGCCGGGCGATCAAGGACATCGGCTACGAGCAGGACGGCTTCCACTGGAAGACGGCCAAGATCGACGTGCTCTTGCATTCCCAGTCGGCCCATATCGCCCAGGGCGTCGACAACGCCGCCGACCAGCAGGGCAATGAAGGCGCCGGCGACCAGGGCATCATGTTCGGTTACGCCTGCAACGAGACGCCGGACCTGATGCCGGCGCCGATCTATTACTCGCACCGCATCCTCCAGCTGCTGTCGGCCGCCCGCAAGAAGGGCGAGGGCGATGTCGGCAAGCTTGGTCCCGATGCCAAGAGCCAGGTGACCGTGCGCTATGTCGACGGCAAGCCGTCGGAAGTCACCTCCATCGTTCTCTCCACCCAGCATCTCGACGAAAGCTGGGATTCGAAGAAGGTGCGCGAGGTCGTCGAGCCCTATATCCGCGAAGCGCTGGCCGACCTGAAGATCGCCGGGGATTGCGCCTGGTACATCAACCCGACCGGCAAGTTCGTGATCGGCGGACCGGATGGCGATGCCGGCCTCACCGGCCGCAAGATCATCGTGGACACCTATGGCGGGGCTGCTCCGCATGGCGGCGGCGCCTTCTCCGGCAAGGACACCACCAAGGTCGACCGCTCCGCCGCCTATGCCGCGCGCTACCTGGCCAAGAACGTCGTAGCCGCTGGCCTTGCGGAAAAATGCACGATCCAGATCTCCTACGCGATCGGCATTGCCCAGCCGCTGTCGATCTATGTTGACCTGCATGGCACCGGCAAGGTAACCGAGGACCAGGTCGAGGCCGCGATCCGCCAGGTGATGGACCTCTCTCCGAGCGGCATCCGCCGTCACCTCGATCTCAACAAGCCGATCTATGCCAAGACGTCTTCCTACGGCCATTTCGGCCGCAAGGCGGGCCGCGACGGTTCCTTCTCCTGGGAGAAGCTGGATCTCGTGAAGCCGCTGAAGGAAGCCCTGAAGAACTGAAGGACGAACCGAAATGGATACCGAGCGCCGGTCGCGAGCCACCGAGGCATTCTTTGGCCGGCGCAAGGGAAAACCGCTGAGGGACCGCCAGTCGGACCTGATGACGGCATTTCTTCCGTCACTGCGCATCGATCCGGCCGGAGCGCGGCCGGATGACCTTGCTTCGCTTTATCCGGTTCCGGTCAGCTCGATCCGGCTGGAAATCGGGTTTGGCGGCGGCGAACATCTGGTGCACCGCGCCGGCGAGACGCCCGGGACCGGCTTCATCGGCGTCGAGCCCTTCGTCAATTCCATGGCGAAGCTGCTCGCCCGGGTCGAGGAACTCGATCTCAAGAATATCCGCGTCTATGATGATGATGCCACCGTGCTGCTCGACTGGCTGCCGGAAGGCTCGATCGATCAGATTGACCTGCTCTATCCCGATCCGTGGCCGAAGAAGAAGCACTGGAAGCGGCGCTTCGTCTCGCAGGTCAATCTCCAGCGCTTTCACCGCGTGCTGAAGCCGGGCGGTCTGTTCTGTTTCGCCTCCGACATCGATACCTATGTGAACTGGACGCTGCAGCACTGCGCCGCCCATGGCGGCTTCCACTGGACGGCGAAGGAGCCTGCGGACTGGCTGACGCCGTTTTCGACCTGGCCCGGAACGCGTTATGAGGCGAAGGCCAGGCGCGAAGGCCGTTCCTCTGCCTATCTGACATTTGTGAGGGTGTAAGGCGGCAGGCGTTCTGCCTGGGCCGCCAGGGCGGGACCGTCAGTGCAGGCTGACGGTCTTGAGGTCGTCTTCGGCGGCCTTGAAGAAGGTGCTGGAGCGGTTGTCGGTGAGAAGAATCGGCGTGCCGTCGGCACCGAACAGCGCCCAGAGATCCAGGGCCGGATCGATCTGCGGCGCCTCGGGGAAGCAGCGGGTCACATCTTCGGAGCGCATCTTGCGGATATAGCCGACCTCGCCGGAGCCGAGATGGGCGAGTTCCGATTGCGTCAGCCGCGCGGTGGCGTTCTTGAGGAGCATTCCAGCCTCCGTATGAGGGGTACGGGCATTTCTGCCAGGCCTCTTACTTTGAAACCGAAATGTTAATTTTTCGCACCATGCGTTCTGGCTCGGGACGAATGAGATCGACCGACAGAAGCCCGTTCGTCAGTCTCGCACCCGAGACCTGCATGCCATCGGCCAGCACGAAAACCCGCTGGAACTGGCGTGCGGCAATGCCGCGGTAGAGATAGTCCTTTTCTCCCGTTTCCGCCTGCCGCCCGCGAATCGTCAACTGGTTCTCCTCGACGCTCACGTCGAGATCGTCTTCGGAAAAACCGGCGACTGCCAGCGTGATGCGAAGCCTTTCCGGCTCGCCCGCGGCTTCCGGCCGCATCCTCTCGATGTTGTAGGGCGGATAGCCATCATTTGCCTTGGCCAGGCGTTCGAGGGTCTTTTCCATGGTATCGAAGCCCAGCAGCAGAGGGCTGGTGAAGGGAGTCATGCGGCTCATCTCGCAGTCCTTGATAGCAAGCGACTTTCTGGCTGGCGCACCCGTGTGGCATGCGCTTTACGGTGAGCAATATGGTGTGCCGGAACGGCCAGTGCAAGTTTTGACCCCGACCGTTCCTGAAGTCACGTTCGCCCGGGACGACGCGTTCAGAGCCGTGCCGCGACCTCGGCTGCCGTCGGAATGGCCGGCTGGGCGCCGGGCTTCAGGCAGGCGAGCGAGCCGGCCACCGCCGCCCGGCGCAGGGCTGCGGCAAAATCCAGCCCCTGGTCGAGGCTTGCCGCCAGATAGCCGCAGAAGGTGTCGCCCGCGCCGACGGTATCGACCGGTTCGATGACGAGCCCCTTGGCCCGGAGCACCTCACCCGCATGAAGCGCCACGACGCCATCGCCGCCGAGCGTCACCACCAGAGTCTGGCCCGTCTTTGCATGCAGCGCCTGCATCTCGGCAAGACGCGCGGCATCGTCGAGGCCATGCTTGCCGATAAGAAGCTCGAACTCGGTCTCGTTTGCCACGAGGATGGAGGCGAGGCCGGCAAGCCGGATGGCGTCTGCCGTCAGGGGAGCGGTATTGAACAGTGTGCGGATGCCACGGGCCTTTGCGGCCTGCATGGCCGCCTCGACGGCGGCGGCCGGCACTTCCATCTGCAGCATCAGCGTGTCGCCATCCGCCATTCCGGAGAGGGCGGCGGCACCGTCTTCCGCGGAAAAGGTGCCGTTTGCGCCAGGCACGACGGCGATCATGTTCTCGCCATCGCCGCCGACCAGAATCAGCGCCGTGCCGGTGGGCTCGCTGACGCGACGCACGGCGGAGAGATCGGCGCCGGCCGCTTCCAGCAGCGCGAGCGCCGGCGTGGCAAAGGCATCGCTGCCGACGGCAGCCACCATGCGCACGGAACTGCCTGCGCGCTGGGCAGCAAGCGCCTGATTGGCGCCCTTGCCGCCGGCGGCGGTGGAAAAGCTGTCGCCCGCCACCGTTTCACCCGGCGCCGGCAGGCGCTCGGTGGTGGCGATGAGGTCCATGTTGACGGAACCGAAGACAGTGATCATGAGGTTTGAGGCCCTGCGTGCTGGTGTTTCCTGTGCGGCGGACACTGCCCGAGCCGGTCAATCCTCGTCAACCACCCTCAGCTTCAGAAGCCCGGTCCGGCTTTCGACGGCACGCTCCGCCGGCGGCTCGTGCGGTGTGGATGGCTTTGCCGCCGGCTGCTCCAGTTCGAGCGCGCCGATGCGGGCACCGCGGCGGGAGAGCTTGTCGGAGGAGGTGAGAATCTGCTCCACATCGCGC
Source organism: Rhizobium sp. CSW-27 (assembly GCF_018760785.1). GTDB lineage: Bacteria > Pseudomonadota > Alphaproteobacteria > Rhizobiales > Rhizobiaceae > Neorhizobium. The sequence continues at coordinate 60,920 of NZ_JAHHZO010000011.1, read as the reverse complement.
GTCACCGCCTGGAAATGCGCCTGCAGCTTGCGGGTGCGCTCGTCGAGTCGCAGCAGGTCTTCCATCAGCAGAGCCACCTCGCCCTGGATCAGGTGCGCCTGTTCGCGCATGCGCTGGTCCTTCAGCACGGCCTGGATGACCTGGATCGACAGCATCAGCAGGGAGGGGGAGACGATGACGATGCGGGCGCGCTGCGCCTTCTGCACCGCCCCCTCGAAATGCTCGTGGATTTCCGCGAAGATCGATTCGGAGGGCACGAAGAGGAAGGCGGTATCCTGCGTTTCGCCGGCAATCAGATACTTGTCGGCAATGTCGCGGATATGGGTTTCGAGATCCCGGCGAAACTGCTGGCCGGCGGCCTTGCGCGCCTCCGGCTGGGTGGCATCGCGAAAGGCGTGCCAGGCTTCCAGCGGAAACTTCGCATCGATCACCAGCGGCGGGGCGCCGTTTGGCATGTGGACGAGGCAGTCGGGTCTCAGCCCGTTGGAAAGCGTTGCCTGAAAGCTGTAGGCGCCCTGCGGCAGGGCATCCGCCACGATGGCTTCCATGCGGCCCTGGCCGAAGGCGCCGCGCGTCTGCTTGTTGGAGAGGATCGCCTGCAGGCCGACAACGTCGCGGGCCAGCGTCTGGATATTGCTCTGGGCGGCGTCGATGACGGCCAGCCGTTCCTGCAGCTTGCGCAGATTGTCGTGCGTGCTGCGTGTCTGCTCGGCAATCGTCGAGCCCAGACGGTGCGACATGCCGTCGAGCCGCTGGTTGATGGCGCGGTTGAGTTCCGACTGCCGGCTGCCGAGCGCCTCCGTCATGGCCGCGACGCGGCCCTGCATTTCCATCTGGGCCTGCATCAGTTCGGCCAGCCGAAGTTCCAGCCCGGTGCTCGCCTCGTCGCGCCCGCGTCGCAACAGCAGCGACAGGACCAGCCCGATGGCCAGGCCGCCGAGGAGAAACAGGCCGGCCGGGCCGGCAAGGAGTGCGAGGATCTGATCAAAGAGGCGAAGGCTGTCGTTCTGCATGGCGAAACGGTAGCGGAGTTTGGGCGGGGACGAAAGATCAAAACGGGAACAAATGTGTTTTGCCCAGCAAAACCCGCCTTTCGGCCAGTTTCCTCCTCCGAAAAGATGGAGTATGGGAGGCGCATGACGATCAAGCCCCTTATCATTCTTCCCGATCCCCTCCTGCGTCAGGTGTCCCAGCCGATCGAGCAGGTGAATGCCGACGTGCTGCAGCTGGCAGACGACATGCTGGAAACCATGTATGATGCGCCGGGCATCGGTCTTGCCGGCATCCAGATCGGTGTGCCGCGTCGCATTCTGGTGGTGGACGTCTCGCGCGAGGGCGAGGAGAAGCAGCCGCTGGTGATCATCAATCCGGAGATCGTCGCCTCTTCCGACGAGCGTTCGGTCTACGAGGAAGGCTGCCTGTCGATTCCGGAATACTATGCGGAAGTGGAGCGTCCGGCGGCGGTCACCGTCCGCCACATCGGCCGCGATGGCAAGGAACACCTGCTAGAGGCCGACGGGCTTCTCGCCACTTGCCTGCAGCACGAAATCGACCACCTGAACGGCGTGCTGTTCATCGACCACATTTCCCGCCTGAAGCGCGACATGGTGATCAAGCGCTTCACCAAGGCCGCCAAGTCGAAACCCAAGGCCATCTGACCGCTTGAAGCCTCTTCGTTGCCTTCCTATGATGGTGGAGACATCACGGAGGGTGGCCCATGGGTGACCTGTTGATCAAGGGAATTCCGGAAGCCATCGCGCAGGGGCTTTCGGAACGTGCAGAGCGCGCCGGCCGAACGCTCTCGGAAGAGGTGACGGTGATCCTTGGTGACGCACTGCAGCAGCCGGTGCCGAAGACCGAGGCAAAGGCGCTTTCCGCTTTTGAAGCCATTCGCGAAATCATGAAGCCGGAAAGCGAGGAAGAAGCCGCCCTCTATGCCGCGATCATGGATGAGATCGAGGCCAAGCGGAAATCGGATTTGGGCCGGCCATTCGAAGATTTCGAATGATCCTTCTCGATACGAACATCGTCCCGGAACTCGGCAAGATGCGGGTGGATAGCCGGGTTGCCGCATGGATGCACGGCACGTCTGTGGCCGAGGTTTATCTTTGCGATATCGTGGTCATGGAATTGTCCTATGGGGCCGAGCGCTTCTTTCGCAAGACCGGTTCCCGCCGCTATCACCAGAATCTCGCGGCGACTCTTGCCCTGTTTGAGGGGAAGATCTGCAACCTGCGACATCCGGATGCACACCGGGCAGGCGAATTGCGCGCCCGCCGCGATGCCATCGGCCGGCCGATGGGCGTGCAGGATGCGATGATCGCCGCCATCTGCCCTGGCCATGGCGCAAGCCTTGCCACCCGCAACACAAAAGACTTCGAAGGGCTTGATCTTCGGCTCGTAAACCCGTTTGAAGTCGGCTGACGACAACAGGACGGACTTCATGGCGCTGCGCATCATCTTCATGGGAACACCGGAATTTTCCGTGCCGACGCTGAAGGCACTGAAGGAGGCCGGCCACGAGATCGTTGCGGTCTATACCCAGCCGCCGCGTCCGGGCGGGCGCCGCGGGCTCGATCTGCAGAAGTCCCCGGTGCATCAGGCCGCCGAGGCGCTCGGGCTTCCCGTCTTCACGCCGGTGAACTTCAGGCAGGCCGAGGAGCGCGCCCATGTGCGTGCCCTGGGCGCCGACGTGGCCGTGGTGGTGGCCTATGGCCTGCTGCTGCCGGTCGAGGTGCTCGGGGCGACGCGGCTCGGCTGCTACAATGGTCACGCATCGCTTCTGCCGCGCTGGCGCGGGGCCGCTCCCATCCAGCGGGCGATCATGGCCGGTGACGAGAAGACCGGCATGATGGTGATGCAGATGGAAAAGGGGCTGGATACCGGCCCGGTGGCGCTGACCGCCGAAGTGCCGATCGGCCCCGACACCACGGCGGGCGCGCTGCACGACACCCTGATGCAGGTCGGCGCGACGGCCATGGTCGAAGCCATGGCGCGGCTGGAACGGGGAGACCTGCCGCTGACGCCTCAGCCGGAGGAGGGCGTGCTCTATGCCGCCAAGATCGAAAAGGGTGAGACGCGGATCGATTTTGCCCGGCCGGCCAAGGCGGTGCATGATCATATCCGTGGCCTGTCGCCCTTCCCCGGTGCCTGGTTCGAGGCCGGGATCAACGGCAAGCCGGAGCGCATCAAGGTGCTCGAAAGCACGCTGGCCGAAGGACAGGGGACTGCCGGCACGATCCTCGATGACCGCCTGACGGTCGCCTGCGGCGAGGGTGCGATCCGGCTGACGCGCCTGCAGAAGGCCGGCGGCAAGCCGCTGGCGGCCGAAGAGTTCCTGCGTGGCACGCCGCTCGCATCGGGCACGAGGCTCGCCTGATGCCGCGTTTCAAGATGACCGTCGAATATGACGGCACGCCCTATGTCGGCTGGCAGCGGCAGGACAACGGTCATTCGGTCCAGTCCGCAATCGAAGGGGCGATCCTGTCCTTGACGCGGGAGACGGTCAGCATCCGCGCGGCGGGGCGCACCGATTCCGGCGTGCACGCGCTGGGCCAGGTCGTGCATGCGGATCTTTCCCGCGACTGGGCGCCCTACAAGCTGCGCAATGCGCTGAACGCCCATCTGGCGCTTGCCGGCGAAAAGGTGTCGATCATTTCCGTCGAGGCCGTGCCGGATGTCTTCGATGCCCGGTTTTCGGCGCTCAGGCGGCATTATCTCTATCGCATCATCTCGCGCAAATCGCCGCTTGCCATCGAGGCGAAGCGGGCCTGGTGGGTGGCGAAGGAACTGGACCACGAGGCCATGCATGCGGCAGCCCAGAGGCTGGTCGGCCATCACGACTTCACCACCTTCCGTTCCGCCCATTGCCAGGCGAAAAGCCCGGTGCGCACGCTGGACCGCCTGGATGTCACCCGTCACGGCGATCTGATCGAGATCCGCGCCTCCGCGCAGAGCTTCCTGCACAACCAGATCCGCTCCTTTGCCGGAACGCTGAAGCTGGCGGGGGAGGGGAGGATGACGCCGCAGGATGTGCGCGATGCGCTCGATGCACGCGATCGCGCGGCCTGCGGCCCGGTCGCACCGCCGGAGGGCCTCTATTTCATGCAGGTGGACTATCCGGATGCCGGGATGTTAGCCCGGATAGACGTCCAGGAAACGCTCCAGGACATCGGAGATGAGGAGTGAGGGCACGATCAGCACCATGGTGATCGTCGCGATCATCAGGCGCTGCTCGCCGAGCACCATCCGGAAGATGCGCGACATCGCCACGATCAGCGCAACGATGGCGGCAAGCCAGATGAGCGCGACAAGGCCCGTCACCCCCGGCAGAACCACCAGCACGAGGCTCAGCACGCCGTAGAGATAGGAAAACGGCAGCGACAGCCAGTTGGTGACCAGCACGATGGCCGGGAAATGGCGGCCGATATCGAGCAGCAATGCCAGCACGCCGGCCAGGATCAGGGGCAGCAGCCAGTTGGCCGCTTCCAGCATCGCCATGCGCATAAAGAACACGGCCCCCAGCGACTGGCTTGGCGGCAGGCCCTGCATATAGGCGAAGCGCCACCAGACCCAGGAGAAGGCGATGGCCGGCATACACCAGGCAATTGCCCAGAAGGACCGCATCATGCCGCGGTCGGACAGGTCGAGATAGTGGAAGCCCGCGCGGTCGCCCTTGACCAGCAGCCACAGGCCGAAAAGGTAGAGTTTGACTTCAGAGAAGGATGGCAAGCGACAAGGCTCCGGGAGGGGTGATTGGTTCAGCCATAGGGAATATTCAGCCCCATCGACATTTCAAGGGTCCGGCTTACCCACCAGGGCAGAAGCAGAGTGGTGGCGACGATCATGATCCGCCGCCAGCGCGGCCCGCCGATGACGGTATGAGCAACCGGCCAGACGATCGCCAGCAGCCCGGCAAGCGCCGATGCCAGCACCGCAAGGCGCACAAGCCAGAGCCACAGCGTGCTGCCGCCGAGCAGCAGAAACAGTGGCAGGAGCAGCAGGTAGCCGCCATGAACGAGTGCGACGCCGCCCCAGTTCAGCATCACGATCAGCGGTCGCGCCAGCGGCCGAAGGCCAAGCGCAAGGCAGGCCAGCGAAGCCGACAGCAGCACCGCGCCCCAGGTGGCGACATTCAGCACCAGAACCTGATAGACGAAGACGATGTGCCAGCGTCCGGCATCGGGCAGCACCTGCAGGAAGGCGATGCGCCACAGCACGGCCGAGAAGAGGAAGGCCGGCAGGCAATAGAGAAGAGCGCGGAACGAGCCGATCACGCCCTCGTCGGAAATATCGAAATGAGAGAGGCCGCGGGCATCGCCGCGTGCCAGCAGAAGCAGCCCGCCGAGGTGATGGCGGATCTCCTCAGCTGGCCGCATGCGCGAACCAGCGGTCGATGAAGGTCTCGTAGATGGTCGTCAGCGTCTCCAGATCCGCCAGCGCCACCCGCTCGTCCACCATGTGCATGGTCTGGCCGACCAGGCCGAATTCCACCACCGGGCAATAATCCTTGATGAAGCGCGCATCCGAGGTGCCGCCGGTGGTGGAAAGTACCGGCACCTTGCCGGTCACGGCCTCGACGGCGCCGGACAGGGAGGAAATCAGCGCATCGTTGCGCGTGAGGAACACATGGCTCGGCCGCTCCGACCAGGTGATCTCGTAGCGGATCGGCGCACGGTCCGGACGCAGCGTCTGGTCTGCCGCTGCCGCGTCCAGCCGGCGCAGCAGTTCGGCCTGCAGGCTTTCGGCGGTCCACAGGTCGTTGAAACGCACGTTGAAATCGAAGCGCGCACGCGAGGGAATGACATTCGTCGCGCGGTTGCCGGTGTCGATGGTGGTGACTTCCAGATTGGTCGGCGGAAAGTTCTCGGTGCCGGTGTCGAGCGGCGGATGCATCAGCGCGGCGGCCATGGTGGTGACGGCCCGCAGCGGATTGTCCGCCAGATGCGGATAGGCCACATGCCCCTGCACGCCATGAACGGTGACGAAGCCGGAGATCGAACCGCGACGACCGATCTTGATCATGTCGCCCAGCTGGTCCGGATTGGTCGGTTCGCCGACAAGGCAGGCGTCCCAGCGCTCGCCCCTCTCTGCCGCCCATTCCAGCAGCTTGACGGTGCCGTTGATCGCCGGGCCTTCCTCGTCGCCGGTGATGAGGAAGGAGACCGAGCCCTTTGGGGCCCCGTGCTTGTTAATGTGGCGGGCAAGCGCTGCCACGAAGCAGGCAATGCCGCCCTTCATGTCGACGGCGCCACGGCCGAACATCTCTCCGCCGGCAATCTCGGCCGCAAAGGGCGGATGCGTCCAGGCCGCCTCGTCGCCCACCGGCACGACATCCGTATGCCCGGCAAACATCAGATGCGGGCCATCCGTCCCGAGGCGTGCATAGAGGTTCTCGATGTCCGGAGTCCCCGCCTCGCGGGCGGTGACGCGCTCGACGTTGAAACCGAGCGGCGCCAGCATCGCCTCAAGTGCGGCAAGCGCCCCGCCTTCCGAGGGCGTCACGGAGGGGCAACGGATCAGGGTGGCGAGGTTGTCGGCCGGGTTCGTCACGGACATCGGGATCATGCCTTCGATCAGTCGCGCAGCAGCTCGTTGATGCCGGTCTTGGAGCGGGTCTTCTCGTCGACGCGCTTGACGATGACGGCGCAATAGAGATGCGGTGCCGGCTGGCCATTGGCCATCGTGGCATTGGCGGAGGGCATGGAGCCGGCGACGACGACGGAATAGGGCGGTACTTCGCCATACATCACCTCGCCCGTGGCGCGGTCGACGATCTTGGTGGACTTGCCGATATAGACGCCCATGCCGAGCACGGAGCCTTCGCGGATGATGCAGCCCTCGACCACTTCGGAGCGCGCGCCGATGAAGCAGTTGTCCTCGATGATGGTCGGGCCGGCCTGCAGCGGTTCCAGAACGCCGCCGATGCCCACGCCACCCGACAGGTGCACGTTGGCGCCGATCTGGGCGCAGGAGCCGACGGTCGCCCAGGTATCGACCATGGTGTTTTCGCCGACATAGGCGCCGAGGTTGACGAAGGAAGGCATCAGCACCACGCCCTTCGAGACATAGGCCGAGCGGCGCACGACGGCATTCGGCACGGCGCGGAAGCCGGCGGCGCGGAACTGGTTCTCGCCCCAGCCTTCGAACTTGGAAGGCACCTTGTCCCACCAGGTGGAGGTGCCGGGGCCGCCCTTGACGACCTCCATGTCGTTCAGGCGGAACGACAGGAGCACGGCCTTCTTCAGCCACTGGTGCACCGTCCAGGTGCCGTCAGCACCGCGGGAAGCGACGCGCAGCGTGCCGCTGTCCAGCAGCGTCAGAGCCTCGTCGACCGCATCGCGGATCTCGCCCTTCGTGCTGATGGTCACGCTGTCGCGGTTCTCGAAGGCGTTTTCGATCGTTGCTTCGAGGGTGGCGAAGTCCTGGTTCGCGGGGCTGGTCATCGGAAGTCCTTGGCTGTCAAACGGAACGTGATGAGGGGAAGCTTTCTGCCGGCTGGCAAATTCTTGAGGATTGATCTAAGCGACCGCCTCTCGGGCGTCAACGTGGTTTGGCGTCGCGCGGCGTCGAGGCACGAGCGGGCGCGATTGCGTCTGCCGCCGGCATTTCGGCGGGAACCTACGGATTCGTAATCCATTGCGGGTTAGAACCTGTTTTTTGTGAGCATAAGGTGGAGGATTACCCCATGGCAGCGGGCAAGAGCGAAAGGCTGAGGCGCAAGGGCGGCGTGTTCGATCCGCTGAAGGACAGCTCGGTCGACAAGCTGCGTGCCCGCGCGATCCCTCAGACACCGCAATCGGTGTCGCCCTCCTACCGGCTGGCCTATGCCGACGAGGACTTTCTGTGTCGGGATGAGTTGCGGCCGGTGCGTCTGCAGCTCGAGTTGCTGAAGCCGGAGATGATCCTGACTGAAATGGGGATCAAGTCGACCGTCGTCCTGTTCGGCGGTGCGCGCATTCCGGCCCCCGGCGAGGAACCCTGGGCCGCGCGCAACGAGGTGCAGCGCAGGAGCCTGCAGCAGGCATCCATCTATTACGAGGAGGCACGCAAGTTCGCGGTCTTCTGTGCCGAGGAATCGGCCCGGCATGCGCATCAGGAATTCGTCGTCGTCACCGGCGGCGGGCCGGGCGTGATGGAGGCGGGCAATCGCGGTGCGGCCGAAGCCGGCGCGCCGAGCATGGGCCTCAACATCCTGTTGCCGCACGAGCAGGCGCCCAACCAGTATGTGACGCCGGCGCTCAGCTTCAACTTCCACTACTTTGCCATCCGCAAGATGCATTTCCTGATGCGGGCACGGGCGATTGCCGTCTTCCCCGGCGGCTTCGGCACGCTGGACGAACTGTTCGAAGCGCTGACGCTGATCCAGACGCGGCGCATGGAGCGGATTCCGCTGATCCTGTTTGCCGAAGCCTTCTGGCGCAGGATCATCAACTTCGAAGCGCTGGCGGAGTTCGGCACCATCGCGCCGGAAGACATGGAGCTGATCAGCTTCGTGGAGACGGCAGAAGAGGCATGGCAGGTGATTTCCGACTTCTACGAGCTCGACGCCGGCTGATCCGGACATAAAAAGGCCCGCCCCTGAGCGAAAGGGGCGGGCCGGACGTCGGCGGCGGACCTTACAGGGGGCGGTCCGGCAGGTCGTCGACGGTGATCAAACCATCCTTGTTGCGATCCATGCGCTCGAACATCTTGTTCATCGCTTCGGTCGCCTCGGCCTTGCTGATCTGGCCATTCTCATCCGTATCGATCATCCGCACCAGCGCAACGCCGGGCATCATGCCGCGCGGTCCCATCCCGCGGCGCATGTCATCGCCAGGGCCGTGATGGGGACCGCGCGGGCCGTCATTGTCGGCCATCTCACGGGGACCACCCTTGCCATGCGGACCCGGCGCACCGTCGGCGGGCGGCGGCGGGTTGTCGCCTTCGGCAACGTCCGGGCCCTTCGGGCCGCGACCCTCTGCCTGACGCTCGGCACGGCGCTCATCGCGCCATGCCTCCATGCGGGCTTCGTGAAACTTGCGCAGCTCGCCAGGCGTCACCACGCCGTCATTGTTGGTGTCGATTTCGGTGAACAGCTTGTCACCCCAGGCGAGCACCTCGTCCTTGGAGATCTTGCCGTCCTTGTTGGTATCGGCATTCTTCAGCAGGCGGACGAACATCATGTCCTGCATCATGCCGCGTGCGGGACCATGGCCGGGACCGCGATCCGGTCCGCCGGGAGCGGCAAAGGTGATTGAGGCTGCAGCGCCGGCCAGAACGGTGGCTCCGAGGGCTGCGAGGGCGAATTGGCGGGCCTTCATCGGCATGCTTCCTTTCCTTGGGTTCCTGTTTCAGGAAAAAGGTAGGGCGCGCCGTCGGCATTCACCACTTAAACATCGGTAATCTCGATGAAACTTTGGTAAGGTTGGCGGCTCAGGCCGCGTTCAGTGCCTGCAGGAAACCCGTCAGGTCGTCGGTCATGTAGTCGACGTTCGGATCTTCCGCGGAGGCCTGTTCCCAGCGCTCGATGACGAAGTCGCCGAGATTGCGCGGCACGAGAAGGATCGTCTTCATGCCGAGCGCGCGCGGCGCTTCCAGATTGCGCGGCAGGTCCTCGAACATCGCCGCATGCCGGGTGTCGACGCGGTTGAGACTGGCGAACTTGTCATAGGTCGCCCCCGCCGGCTTCGGCACGTAATCGGCCGCGACGATGTCGAAGATGTCGTCGAAATGGTCGAGAATGCCGAGCGCGCGCGCGGCTGCCTGCGCATGCGAGACGGTGCCGTTTGTGAAGATGAACTTGCGGCCCGGCAGCGCCTTGATCGCCTCGCCGAGTTCCGGGTGCGGCAGCAGCGCCGAATAGTCGATGGCATGCGCCCGTTCGAGAAAGGCGTTGGGATCGATGCCGTGATGCACCATCAGACCCTTCAGCGTGGTGCCGTGCTCGTGATAGTAGCGCTTCTGCAGGGCGCGAGCCTCATCCCTCTCCATCTGCAGCAGTTCCGCCACGAATGCCGTCATGTTGCGGTCGATCTGCGAAAACAGATTGACGTGATGCGGATAGAGCGTGTTGTCGAGATCGAACACCCAGTCGCGGACATGGGCAAAATCGGCGGGGTTCGGCATGGCGTTGAGCTGTGGCATGGCCGCTTTATGCACCGGGGCGCCGGCAAAGGGAAGCGGCAAAGCGGCGGGCGGCAAGCGTGCTGGCCGCCAGGCGAACCGATTGCCGTCGCGGCGGCCTTGGCGCTGTCGGGACCCCGTGCTAGCGCACGTGCATGGAACCCTGGATCCCCATCACCATTGCCGCCGCCTTCCTGCAGAACCTGCGCTCCGCCTTGCAGAAGCATCTGCAGGGCTCGCTTGGCACGCGGGGGGCAAGCTTCGTGCGCTTCGGCTACGGCTTTCCCGTGGCTGTTCTCTACGTGATCGCCCTGCATGCTCTGGCCGGCTATCGGTTGCCGGTGCCGACGCCCGGCTTCGCCATCTGGGCGGTGATCGGCGGTCTGGCACAGATCTATGCGACAATGATGCTGGTGCATCTCTTTTCGCTGCGCAACTTTACGGTCGGCACGGCCTATTCCAAGACGGAGCCGATGCAGGCGGCGCTGTTCGGCCTTCTGATCCTCGGCGAGCGCCTGAGCCTTGGCACCGTGATCGCCATCCTGATCGGCGTCCTTGGCGTGATGACCATTTCGGTCGCCCGCTCGCCGCTGACGGCCTCCAGTCTCATCCGCTCGCTCACCAGCCGGACGGCACTGATCGGCATTGCCTCGGGCGGGGTCTTCGGCATTTCGGCGGTGGCTTATCGCAGCGCCTCGCTGTCGCTCGATGGCCCGAATGCGGTGATGCAGGCGGCCGTGACGCTTGCCTGCGTGACGGGCTTCCAGACGCTGTTCATGCTGGGCTGGATGCTGCTCACCGATCGCGGCGAGATCGTCAAGGTGGTGCGCTCGTGGCGGACATCGTCCCTGGTCGGGCTCGCGGGCGTGGTGGGTTCGGCCGGCTGGTTCACGGCCATGACGCTGCAGCAGGTGGCCTATGTCAGGGCTCTCGGCCAGATCGAGCTGGTCTTCACCTTCATGGCCTCGGTCTTCCTGTTCAAGGAGCGGATCAACCGGCTGGAACTGGCGGGATGCCTGCTGATCGTTGCAGGCATCCTCGGTCTTCTGTTCTTCTGAACGCGGAGATCAGGCCGCAATCAGGGGACGATCAGCGTCCCCGCGCCGCCTTCGGTGAAGATTTCGAGCAGCACGGAATGCGAGGTCTTGCCGTTCAGGATGACGACGCCCTGCACGCCGGCACGGATCGCATCGATGCAGGTCTCGACCTTCGGGATCATGCCGCCGGAAATCGTGCCGTCCTTGATCAGCGCCTGGGCTTCCGCGACGGAAAGCTCCTTGATCAGGTTCTTGTCCTTGTCGAGAACGCCGGGCACATCGGTGAGGAACAGCAGGCGGTCGGCGCGAAGCGCGCCGGCAATCGCACCCGCAAAGGTATCGGCATTGATGTTGTAGGTGGCGCCGTCGCGGCCGGGCGCCACGGGCGCGATCACAGGGATCATCTCCGACTTGGCCAAGAGGTCGAGAAGCGTGCGGTCGACTTCCACCACATCGCCGACGAAGCCGAGATCCAGCACCCGCTCGATGTTGGAATCCGGGTCCATCACGGTCTTGCGCGCCTTTTCGGCGAAGACCATGTTGCCGTCCTTGCCGCACAGGCCGATCGCCCATTCGCCGGTCTGGTTGATGAGGGCGACGATTTCCTTGTTGATCGAGCCGGCCAGCACCATTTCGACGATCTCGACCGTCTTTTGGTCGGTGACGCGCAGGCCGCCCTCGAACTTGCTCTCGATGCCCATCTTGGCCAGCATCGCGCCGATCTGCGGCCCGCCGCCATGCACGACGATCGGGTTGACGCCCGACTGTTTCAAAAGCGCGATATCTTCCGCGAAGGCCTTGCCGAGCGTGGTGTCGCCCATGGCGTGGCCGCCATATTTCACCACGATGGTCTTGTTCTCGTAACGCTGCATGTAGGGCAGAGCCTGCGCCAGCAGCTGGGCCTGCATCTCGCTTTCGGACGTGGACATGATGTACCTCTGGAACGTGCGGTCCGGCCTTGTAACCCATGTTCTTGACGGAGGAAATAATCCGCGCGCAACAAATCGGCGTAACCGGGGGCACTGCGATCCTCCGGCAGAAAAGATGCCGGGCCGTGACGTGCATGACGCATTGACAGCCGCTGCGCCGCGTTGGATCCTTCGCCTTTGCGGGCTGTGTGAGGAGTGCCTGCGCGAAGGAGGATCTCGGCCGGGTGAGGGGGCAGGCGCTGGCGGTTGCGGCGCAGGTGCTGCGCGGCAGGTCGGGAATTGGGTGAACATGGCGAGAGAGTGCAGGGACCGATGAGCAGTCCGAACCAGAGCGAGGGCGATCGCGCCAGGGATGAAGTGCTGGCCGGCGAATATGTGCTGGGCGTGCTGTCGCCGGAGGGGCGTGCATGCGTGGAGGCCCGCATGCGCCGTGACCGTGCCTTCGCCGCCATCGTGGCGCGCTGGGAGCAGAACCTCGCCCCGATCGACGACGAATATGAGGCGCTCGCTCCGCCGGACTTTATCGTGCCCATGGTGGAACGGCGGATGATCGCGGCCCGCCAGAAGTCGTTTGCCCGGCCTACGCGCTTCGGTTCGCTGTGGGGCTCGATCGGGCTGTGGCGGACTCTCAGTCTTGCCTTCGGTTTCCTGTTCGTCGGCATGCTGTTCTTCAGCCAGCATCCGCCGGCAACCGGCACGGCGCCTGTCCCGCTGCGGCCGCTGGCGGAGTTGAAGGGGCAGGACAATCCGGTCAGTCTCGCCGCGCGCTACGATACCGGCGAAGGCCGCCTGAGCCTTGCCCCGATCGCCACCGTGGCCGCCGAGCAGCAGTCGCTGGAAGTCTGGGCGATTGATGGCAACGCGCCGGCTGTCTCGCTTGGCGTCTTGCCGCAGGCGGGAGATGGAGAGCTGCAAGTGCCGGACGAACTGCGCGCCCACCTCAAGCCGGGTGTGAGGCTGGCCGTCAGCCGCGAGGCCTATGGCGGCTCCCTGAGCGGCAAGCCTACGGGCAGCTTCATCGCCGAAGGCGTCGTCGGCGCGCCCTGACGGGATCGCGTTGCCGCGGTGGAGCGGGGCAGCGGCACGCCGGTGCCGTGCGTGGCATCAGGCCCGGTAGCCGACCGTTTCGGCGATCGCCTGGCGCAGGTCGTCCAGTCCCTCGACCTTTTCCGAGGAGGTGGCGAGCACCTGCGGATAGGCGGCAGGGCGCTTGCGGATCTTTTCCGTCGTCTCGCCGATCAGGCGGGGCACGGCCGGCGGCTTGATCTTGTCGGTCTTGGTCAGCACGATCTGATAGGAGACGGCTGCCTTGTCCAGCAGCGTCAGCACGTCCTCGTCATTCTTCTTGATGCCGTGCCGACTGTCGATCAGCACATAGACGCGCTTCAGCGTGGCGCGACCGCGCAGGTAGTCGAAGACGAGCTTGGTCCAGGCATCGACCTGATCCTTCGGCGCCTGGGCATAGCCATAGCCCGGCATGTCGACCAGCGCCATCGGCGGCAGGTCGTCGCCTTCACCGGAATAGCCTTCCGGAACGAAGAAGTTGAGTTCCTGCGTGCGGCCGGGCGTGTTGGAGGTGCGCGCCAGCCCTTTCTGGCCGACCAGCGCATTGATCAGCGAGGACTTGCCCACATTGGAGCGCCCGGCAAAGGCCACCTCCAGCGGTCCCTGCGGCGGCAGGAAATTCATGGAGGGAACGCCCCGGATGAAGATCCACGGCCGGCCGAAAAGCGGCCTTTCCTCTTGTGCTGCGTCCATGTCCGTACTGCCTGTCTTTGTCTCGGGTCAGGTTGTCGTCCGGCTTCCGGGTTTTCGGCCGCCATGTCAAGGCGCGGCGGCACATGCGGCCGGCCGGAAAGAGAAGACCCCGGTCGATGCCGGGGTCCCCAAGGCTCTTGTTACTTGCTGGTGGCCTGTTTTCGCTTGAACAGGCCCTTGAGATTGTCGAACAGCTCGATCTTGACGCCGTGCCGCTTCATGATCAGCGACTGCTGGATGATCGACAGCGTGTTGTTCCAGGCCCAGTAGATCACCAGACCGGCCGGGAAGGAGGCCAGCATGAAGGTGAAGACCAGCGGCATCCAGGTGAAGATCATCGCCTGGGTCGGGTCCGGCGGCGTCGGGTTCATGCGCATCTGCAGGAACATGGTGATGCCCATGATGATCGGCCACACGCCGATCAGAAGCGCATGCGGCACGTCGTAGGGCAGCAGGCCGAACAGGTTGAACAGCGAGGTCGGGTCGGGCGCGGAAAGGTCCTGGATCCAGCCGAAGAACGGTGCATGGCGCATCTCGATGGTGACGTAGATGACCTTGTACAGCGAGAAGAAGATCGGGATCTGCAGGAGCACCGGCCAGCAGCCGGCGATCGGGTTGATCTTCTCTTCCTTGTAGAGCTGCATCATCGCCTGCTGCAGCGCCACGCGGTCGTCGCCGTGCTTGGCCTTCAGTTCCTCCATCTTCGGCTGCACGCGCTTCATGCCGGCCATCGAGGCATACTGCTTGCTGGCGAGCGGGAAGAACAGCGCCTTCACGACGATGGTGGTGCACAGGATCGCCACGCCGAAATTGCCGAAGAAGCGGAAGAAGAAGTCCATCAGCTTGAACATCGGCTTGGTGATGAAATAGAACCATCCCCAGTCGATCAGCAGGTCGAAGCGCGGGATCGAGAGCGACTGCTCGTAGCCGTCCACCAGCGGCACTTCCTTGGCGCCGGCAAACACCATGTTCTTCAACTCGGTCGACTGGCCGGGCTGGATGGTGATCGCATCGGTCTTGTAGTCGGCCTGATAGCGCGGCTGACCGTCTGTGAAGTGCATGAAGCGGGATTCGTAAGGCACCGACTGCGGCGGGATAAGTGTCGTCGCCCAGTACTTGTCGGTGATGCCGAGCCAGCCGCCGGTCGCCTTCGGATTGTTGTAGGCTTCCTTCTCGACGTTCTTGTAGCTTTCTTCCATCAGGCCGCTCGTGGCGCCGATGACGCCGAGGAAGCCTTCGTGGATGACGTAGACGGCCGGATGCTCCGGCTTGTTGTAGCGGGTCACGCGGCCATAGGTGGACAGCGAGACGGGCGCGCCGGTCGGGTTCTCGACCTTGTCCGTCAGGGTCAGCATGTAATGATCGTCGACGCCGATGGTGCGGGTGAAGACGATGCCCTTGTCATTGGTGTAGGTCAGCGTCACCGGGGTCTGCGGCGTCAGCTTGTTGCCGCTTGCCAGCGTCCATACGGTGTTTGGGCCGGGAACGCTGCCGGCATTCTCGCCGGGAATATAGCCGATCTCGGTGAAATAACCGTCGCGCGTGTCGGCCGGCGACAAAAGCGTGATCGTCGGGCTCTTCGGATCGACCGTCTCGCGATATTCGTTAAGATGCAGGTCGTCCAGGCGGGCGCCCGTCAGGTTGATGGAGCCGCTCAGGGCCGGCGTGTCGATGGCGACGCGCGGCGTCTTGGCCAGCGCCTGCTCGCGGGTTGCTGCAGGGGCGGCCTGGGTGGAGCCCGGCAGGTTGCCGGTCACGGTGCCGGCGGCGGTCGATGCCTCACCGGCCGCGGGCGAGGCGCTCTGCGCCTGCTGTGTCTGCACCTGCTGGGCGCGCGCGGCCTCTTCGGCGCGCTGTGCCTCGATCCTCGGGTTCATATAGAGGAACTGCCAGGCCAGGACGATCAGCACCGAAAGCGCAATCGCGATGTAATAGTTACGGTTCTTTTCCATCATGCTTTCCTGGAACGGGTCTCCTCGGACCGCTTGGGTTTCGGTCGGCTCTCCAGGCGTTCGGAAAGCGCCGCCGTGATGTCGGCGAAGGAAGCTGTCAGCACCTCGCGTCGGGCGACAATGACATAGTCATGACCGTCTTTCATTGCAAACCGGGCCGAGTGCCGGACTGCCTCGCGCAGACGCCGGCGCATGCGGTTCCGCTCGACGGCGTTGCCCTGCTTCTTGGTGACCGTAAAGCCGACGCGGGGCGCGCTGTCCGGCTCCTTGCGGTCGAGCACTTCCAGAAGGAAAAGCGGGCCACGCCGCTTCTGTCCCTCCCGGACAGCAAGAAACTGCGGCCGGCTCTTCAGCCGCCCGACAGTCTTGTTTTCATCGTCGGAAGACGACATCGCCCGCGCGTTCCGGGCAGGCCGGCCTTAGGCCGACAGGCTCTTGCGGCCGCGGGCGCGACGGGCGGACAGAACCTTGCGGCCACCCTTGGTTGCCATGCGGGCGCGGAAGCCGTGACGACGCTTGCGAACAAGCTTGGACGGTTGATAGGTACGCTTCATTTATTTTACACCGCGGTGTGCGGCCCTTCTTGGGTTTGTCCCTTGTGGGACAACAGCGTTGATGGAGACGTTGCGGCACAGGAAAGCGCTCGCGCGCGCCTGAAAAGCCGGACGTGGGCGGCTTATAAGAGGACTCCGCCGCAAAAGTCAATCGGCGCGGGGTCGCTCGTTGCCGGCGCCTCATCACGAACCGATCACGAATGATCGTGCAAACATTTCTTAATCAGATGCTGCGAAATTAAGCAGGTCGGAATGGAGTGCCGGTCTGCCTCTTCCGTCGGACGTGTTTTGGAAGGAAACCACATGAGAATTCGGGGCAAGATCAACCTCCTGGTCGGTGTGATGGGGCTGGTCGCGTTGATTGTCGGCGGCACATCACTGTTTGCCATCTCGGAATACAGCCGGCGCATCGCCACCTATCAGTCTGCGGCAGAGCGCGCCCATCTGGGTGAGAGCCTGAACCGGATCGTGACGGCGGTGGTGATGGATGCGCGCGGCATCTATGCCTCGAAGACGGCGGCCGAGACCGAGAAGTTCGGTCCGGGCCTGATGAAGAGCCTCGACCAGATGGACAAGCTGCTGGCCGAATGGCAGCCGATGATCCCCGAGCAGCAGAAGCCTGCCTTCGAGGCCGTCGTCAAGCGCGCCAAGGAGTTCCGCGCCTTCCGTTCGGAGACTGTGCGCCTCGGCAAGGAGGTCGGTCCCGAAGCCGCCAACGAGCAGGGCAACAACGAGGGCAACCGCAAGAACCGCAAGGACTTCCAGGCCGAGATCGATGCCGTCGTCGCCCAGGACAAGGCCGAGCTGGAAACGGTGCAGGCCGGGCTTCATCAGTTCGGCAGGCTGCTGTTTTACGCGATCGGTTCCTTCACGCTTGCCGGTGTCGCCATCGGCGCCGCCTTCGGCCTCATCATGGCCCGCCGTTCGCTGAGCGATCCGATCCTGGCGCTGACGGAATCGATGCGGAAACTGGCCGGCGGCAATTACGGCACCGATATTCCCTCCCTCGGCCGTGCGGACGAAATCGGCGACATGGCCGCAGCCGTGCAGATCTTCAAGCAGAACGGCATCGAGGTTAACCGGATGAATGCGCAGGAGCGCGACATGCGGGTTCAGAACGACGACCTGCAGGCCCGGATGGCCGAGGTCGTTGCCGCTGCCGCCGAAGGCGATTTCACCCGCCGCATCGACAAGCATTTCGGCGATCCCTCGCTCGATCGCTTCGCCACCAATGTCGACCAGCTCCTGTCGTCGGTCGATACCGGCCTGCGGCAGACGGGCGAGGTGCTGCAGCGGCTGGCCGGCGGCGATCTGACGCAGAGCATGAACGGCGATTTCCGCGGCGCCTTCGCCCGGCTGCAGCTCAACGTGAATGACGCGATCGCGAATCTTCGCCGCACGCTCACCGAAATCCGTGCGACCGCGGGCGACATGAACGGCAATAGCGAGGAACTGCGCGCGGCCGCCGATGACCTGTCCAAGCGCACCGAGCAGCAGGCGGCAGCGCTCGAGGAGACCTCGGCGGCGCTCGACGAGATCACTGCAGTCGTGAAGTCCTCCACCGAACGGGCGCAGGAGGCAAGCAGCATGGTGACCGAGGCCAAGCAGAGTGCCGCCCAGTCTGCCGTGGTCGTCCGCGACGCGATCTCGGCGATGGAGCGCATCGAGCAGGCCTCGCACGAGATCAGCCAGATCATCAACGTCATCGACGAGATTGCCTTCCAGACCAACCTTCTGGCACTCAATGCCGGCGTCGAGGCGGCACGCGCCGGCGAGGCGGGCAAGGGCTTTGCGGTTGTCGCGCAGGAAGTGCGTGAACTGGCCCAGCGCTCGGCCAATGCCGCCAAGGACATCAAGGCGCTCATCACCAAGTCCGGCGACGAGGTTGCCGGCGGCGTGAAGCTGGTTCAGAAAACCGGCCAGGCGCTGAACGAGATCGAACGGCGTGTGCTCGGGATCAACGACCACATTCATTCCATCGCGACGGCCGCCCGCGAGCAGGCGACGGGCCTGCAGGAGGTCAATACCGCCGTCAACCAGATGGATCAGGTCACGCAGCGCAATGCGGCAATGGTGGAGGAAACGTCCGCGGCAACCCACCGGCTGTCGCAGCAGGCCAATGGGCTCTTCACGCTGATCTCCCGCTTCAACATCGGAACGGAAGCGGTCGAGCGTCCGATGCATGCCTCCGCCGGGCCGGGACAGCCGCGCGCTTCCGTGCCGCGGGTCGCCGACGAGCGCGCGGCGCCCAAGGCTTCGCCTGCCCGGCGCATGATGGGCACGCTTGCCCGCACCTTCTCGGCGCCCGCCGCCACGGCTGCCGTTGCCGTCGCCCCGTCCGGGGAGAACTGGGAAGAGTTCTGAGCGTGACCCGCAGCGCCCGTGCGGCTTGGACAGTGCTGAAAGACCCTGATGCCCGAGGACTGGAAAAAGTTCCCGGGCATCATTATTATGCAGGCAGATGAACGCGTCGTGCAGCTGCGTGGGGGCGCTGGCGTGCAACAGGAACGGAGATCCGCATGATGAAACAGGCGGAGGCTTCCGCCCCGCTGGGATCGCGCCCGGAGGACGAGGCGGATCTGCCCCTTCAGCCGATGCCGAGGCGTTTTCACGGTCTCTCCGGCCGCCTGTTGTGGCTGACCGTGATCTTCGTCATGTTCGCCGAGGTGCTGATCTTCGTGCCCTCCATCTCGATCATGCGGACCACCTGGCTGCGCGACCGGCTCGACACCGCCGCTGCCGCCGGCATCGTCATCGATGGGCTGCAGCCGGCCGAACTGCCGCGTGAGGTGCAGGACGATACGCTGCTGGCGACCGGTACCAAGGTTCTGGCGCTGCGCAAGGACGGCACCTCCCGGCTGCTGGCCGCCATCGACGTGCCGCCGCAGGTGGACGAGCAGTATGATCTTGCCAGCGAGACCATGCCGGAGGCCATGCAGCATGCGCTGGACACGCTGCTGTTCGGTGGCGACAAGGTGATGCGCGTCTATGGCCCGATCGGTGAGACGGACATGATCATCGAACTGGTGATGACCGACACGGCGCTGCGCAAGGCGATGATTTCCTTTTCCAAGCTGATGTTCGGCATTTCCCTGCTGATCTCGCTGGTAACGGCCGTACTGATCTATCTGGCGATCAACCGCATGATGATCGGGCCGATCCGTCGCCTGACGCATGGCATGCAGGTGTTTTCCGAGCGGCCCGAGGATCCCGAGCGGATTTTCCGTCCGGCGC
Source organism: Rhizobium sp. CSW-27 (assembly GCF_018760785.1). Classification (GTDB taxonomy): domain Bacteria; phylum Pseudomonadota; class Alphaproteobacteria; order Rhizobiales; family Rhizobiaceae; genus Neorhizobium. The sequence goes on along the minus strand of NZ_JAHHZO010000011.1, from coordinate 41,352 downwards.
GCGCCAAGGGAGAGCTGGACGTCGCGGGGCGACACCTTGCGGCCATGCAGCGTCAGCTGCAGCGCACGCTCCGGCAGCAGAAGAACCTCGCCGATCTCGGGCTTGCCGTCTCCAAGATCAATCACGACATGCGCAACATCCTCGCTTCTGCGCAACTGATGTCCGACCGTCTGGTGGATGTGGAAGATCCCATGGTGCGCAGCTTCGCGCCGAAGCTGCTGCGCACGATCGACCGGGCCGTCGGCTATACCAGCGAGGTGCTGGCCTATGGCCAGGCCTCCGAGGCGGCGCCGAAGCGTCGCCTGCTGCGGCTGACCGATCTCTGCCAGGATGTGCGCGACATTCTGGCCATCGATCCGGAGGCGGGAATCGAATTCATCGAGCAGATCGCGCCGGAACTTGAGGTGGATGCCGACAGCGAGCAACTGTTCCGGGTCATCCATAATCTGTGCCGCAATGCAATGCAGGCGCTGGTGCAGGCCGGCAGGACTGCGGAGGACCAGCCGCGCCGCATCCTCCTCAGCGCCCAGCGCATCGGCAGTGTCGTGAGCATCACCGTCGATGACAACGGCCCAGGCATGCCACAGAAGGCGCGCGAGAACCTGTTCACCGCCTTTCGCGGCTCCGCCCGCTCGGGCGGAACCGGCCTCGGACTTGCCATTGCCCGCGAGCTTGTGCTGGCACATGGCGGCACGATTGCGCTGGTCGAAAAGCCCGGTCCGGGCACGCAATTTCGCATCGAAATTCCCGACAGGCCGGTGGCGATCGAGGAGTATCGCGTGCGCGCCTGAAAATTAGTGTTTAAAATCAGTTCGTTGGAAACTTATTGCAATAAAATGACAGGCCGGCCGGCAAAATCGCTTGCAATCCAAATCGAACCGCTTTAGAGGATCGCCATCGCCGACGGACAGTCGGTGAGGCAAGCACCCGTAGCTCAGCTGGATAGAGCACCAGACTACGAATCTGGGGGTCAGGAGTTCGAATCTCTTCGGGTGCGCCACTTTACTTTCCCTGACATTGTGACGACGAGTTGGCGCGAGAGCAGGTATTTAGCTTCTTGCAATTGTTTGCTGCGCTGCAGCAACAACGATAAAAAGCCGCAACGCGTCGCGTTGCGGCTCCTTTCCTTGAATGACAGTGTCGCCCGATCAGACCGTGCGGTAGCCGCGGTCGAAGTAGACCAGTGCATCACCGTCGGCGCGGCTGCGGATCGTTTCGACCTCGCAGAACAGAACGTCATGCGTGCTGCCATCCGCCACCGAGCGGATGCGGCAGTCGAAGGAGGCGAGGGCGTCGTCGAGGCGGGGGCAGCCGGTTTCGCCGACCGACCATGAGGCTGCGGCAAAGCGTTCCTCCACCGGCGTCTTGCCACCGAACAGCCGACTCACCTCGACATGATCGGCCGACAGCACGTTGACGCAGACCGCCTGATTGGCCGCGACCGGCCGATAGGCGGAAGAACCGCGGTTGAGGCAGACGATGAGGGTCGGCGGATCGTCGGAAACGCTGCAGACGGCAGTGGCGGCGAAGCCGGCCCGGCCGCCCGGTCCGTCGGTGGTGACGATCGTCACGGCCGCAGCCATGCGCGCCATGGCATTGCGATAGGCAAGCCGGCGGTCCTCATCAGTGCTGGTCAGGGGGGCGGGGGCAGCGGACATGCAAAAACTCCAGATGGGATAGAGCAATTCCAGCAGATGCGCGGAGCATTTTGCCTCCGGAATTGCGATCAAACGAAGAGACGGGGCATTTCAGGCGGTTGCGATGGTGCCGGACATGCGCCGGGTGAATGTTTCTACGGTTTCGGAGCGGGCCGGTTCAGCAGGCATCGCAATTCCTGTGCCTGCCGGCAACGGCCCGCCGGTATCGCGGGCGGATCGACTTAGCCTGATCAGCCGGCCGGAGCCAGAAAATCAAGGATGTTCCGGTTGAACGGCTGCGGATAGACGATGTTGACGGCATGCGCACCGCTGTCCGTCAGCGATAGCGTGGCCCTCGGCAGTCCCTCCGCCAGCCGCAGCGAGCGCGTATAGGGCACCAGAAGGTCGTCCCTGCTGGCCACCACCAGAGTCTCGGCCCCAATCTCCGCCAACCGCGCATCCACGTCGAAGGCGCGCAATGCCGCGATGCGCCGGCTGACATTTTCCCTGCCCTGGAAATGCGCGAGGCCATGCGCATCGTCCGCCGCCAGACGCTCGGCATTTTCGCTCATCCACCAGCCGGGATAGAGAAACAGCGGCTGTGCCTTCACGAAGGCTTCCACGCCGGAGCGGTTCAGCAGTTCGAGCCGCACGTCGAAGCAGCGCCCGGAATGCGGGTCGGCCTTGCTCCAGGCATTGACGAGGATAAGCCTGTCAATCAGGTCCGGTCGGCGCAGCGCCAGATCGAGGCCGATCAGGCCACCCAGCGCATGGCCCATGAAATGGAATTTTTCGAGCTTCAGCGCCGCGACGATCTCAAGCACGTCATCCGCCATGGCGGCAATGCCACCTTCTTCCGGAACCGTTCCACCCGTGCGGCCGCAGCCGCGGTGATCATAGGTGATGACGCGGAAGCGCTCCGCCAGCGCTGCGATCTGCGGGGTCCAGTAGGCACCGGATCCGCCGAGCCCGGAGGAGAGCAGGATGGTGGGCGCGTCGGGCGCGGTCAGTCCGTGGATGTCGTAATGCATGGGGTGCTTGCTCTCAGCGGTTCAGGGTGGCACCCCCCTCTGGCCTGCCGGCCATCTCCCCCACAAGGGGGGGAGATCAGCCAAACAATTGCCCGCTTGCCCTCTTATCCATGCTGAACAGTGAGTACGGTCTACACAGAGGACAAAGGAGTATCGAGGCGGTGCTTCCTGCTGATCTCCCCCCCTTGTGGGGGAGATGGCCGGCGGGCCAGAGGGGGGGGCGTTCTCGTTCAGTCGCTCACTTCTTCCCGATATGCGCCACGGTTGCGATCTCCACCAGCGCATCCGGCTTCACCAGACCGCACTGCACGCAGTAGCGGGCGGGTTTGTCGCCGGGGAAATATTCGGCGTAGACCTTGTTGATCGCCTGGTAGTTGGACCAGTCGGTCAGGAAGATGTGGTTCATGGTCACGTCCTCCATGGTGCCACCGGCGGTTTCGATGACCGACTTGATGGTTTCCAGCACGTGGCGGGTCTGGGCGGCGGCGTCGCCCACATGCACCACGTCATTGTTCTTGTCGAAGGGAAGGGTCCCGGACACGTAGAGCACGCCATCGGCAAGGGTGCCGGGCGAATAGGGGGCGATCGGCTTCTGCGTGCCTTCCGGAACAACGATGGTCTTCGGCATTCTCACTCTCTCCGTTGTTGATGGTTGCTGTTCATTCGGCGGCGTCGGCAGGAGCTGCCTGGCTGATCGCGCCGCAGAAATCGTTGACGGTGGATACCCAGCCGAAGAATTTTTCCACGTTGTAGACGGTCGCCTGCTGGATGAAGTCGGGGCCGAGGTGATGCGTTGCATCCTCCAGCATCACCCCGAAATATTCGAGGTGGAAGGCATCGCGCAGCGAGCTTTCGACGCAGACATTGGTGGCAATGCCGACGAAGACGAGGTTGCGGATGCCGCGGGCGCGCAACACGCTGTCCATATTGGTGTTGAAGAAACCGGAATAGCGTGTCTTCGGCACCAGGATGTCGCCGGGCTTGGGCTGCAGTTCGTCGACGATGGCATAGTCCCAGGTGCCCTTGGCGAGAAGCTGGCCCTGCAGTTCGGGGCGCTTGCGCATGGTCTTCAGCGCATTCGACTTGTGCCAGTTGGGCGAGCCGGGGCCGCCCGCCTCGACATAGTCCTTGTCCCAGCCGTTCTGGAAATAGACCACCAGCACGCCGGCGGCGCGTGCCGCGTCCAGCGTCTTCTTGATGTTGGCAATCGTGCCTTTGGCGCCCGAAATGTCGAAGCCGGCGAGATCGACATAGCCGCCTTCGGTCGAATAGGCATTCTGCATGTCGACCACGACGACGGCCGTTTCCGACGGTTTCAGGGTGATCGGCTCTGGGCGTGCCGGAAGCGTGACGCTTTTCGTCAGCTCCGGACGCGGCTGGTAGCCGGCAACAACGGCCTCGCTCATTCGGCGGCCTCCAGCATCTGGTTGACATGGGCGCGGCTCTTCATCAGCGGCTGCACATATTTGCCGAACTTCTCGATACCTTCCAGGAAGTCGTCGAAGGTCAGCATCACGCCGCCGGTGCCGGGCACTTCGCTCATCTCGTCCAGCATGGCCGCCACTTCGGCATAGGAGCCGATCAGGGTGCCCATGTTGATGTTGACGGCCGAAACCGGGTTCGACATGTGGCGCACATTGGTGTCGGAACCGGACTTGGTATCGGCAGCACTCTGCAGGCCGAGCCACTTGATCGCTTCCTCGTCGGCGCCCGCCTTGTAGTGCTCCCATTTGGCAAAAGCGGCTTCGGTCGTTTCTTCGGCGATCACCATCGTCAGCACGAAGGAACGTACGTCGCGACCGGTCTTTTCCGTGGCCGCCAGCAGGCGTTCATTGGTCGGCGCAAAGGCCTTCGGCGTATTGACGCCAACGCCGAAGCAGAAGCTGTAATCGGCAAACTGAGCGGAAAACGCCATGCCGGAATTGGAAGAGCCGGCGCAGATCAGCTTCACATCGCCCTGCGGCACCGGCTTCATGCGGCAATCGTCCATCTGGAAATACTTGCCCTTCAGGTCCGACTGGCCGGTGGTCAGTAACTCCTTCAGAACGGTCGTATACTCGGTGAGATATTCGTAGCGGTCGGCAAAATAGTCGTCGCCGGGCCACAGACCCATCTGGCTGTATTCCGGACGCTGCCAGCCGGTGACGAGGTTGACGCCGAAACGCCCGCCGGAGATGGAATCGATCGTGGTTGCCATGCGGGCAACGATCGCCGGCGGCATCACGAGCGTTGCAGCCGTGCCGAACAGCTTGATCTTCGAGGTGACGGCGGCAAGGCCGGCCATCAGCGTAAAACTTTCCAGGTTGTAGTCCCAGAACTCCGTCTTGCCGCCGAAGCCGCGCAGCTTGATCATCGACAGTGCGAAGTCGAAGCCGTATTGCTCCGCCTTCAGCGTGATCGCCTTGTTGAGCTCGAAGCTCGGCTTGTATTGCGGGGCATTTTCCGACAGCAGCCACCCATTGTTGCCGATCGGAATGAAGACGCCAATTTCCATTGTGTTGCTCCCTCTGAGGTGGGGCGGCGAGGCCCCGTTCTGTCAGAAGAAAAGCAATCGGCGTGCCAGCTTGATAAATGTCAATTCAATCAAGGGCTTGCAAAATCGGCCTCGGAAAAATTTATCAAAAGGTCAAAAATTTACCGGATGATCAATAAAATTTGGGCGTCCTGCTCGCGCCGTAAGCGACAGGCTGGCGCTTTTTTGATCTTCGTCAGGGTGGGGTGAAAAATTAAGCGTCATCCTGCGCCTGCCGGCCGGTGTCAGCCGCAGCGGGCCTGCAGCTTGGCAAGGCTCAGCACCTCGATGTGCCGGTTGGCGGTGATGGCGATGATGCCGTCCTTCTTCAGGCGGGAGAACTGGCGCGAGACGGTCTCGATGGTCAGGCCGAGATAATCGGCAATGTCGAGCCGCGACATCGGCAGGTCGAAGATCCGCCGCTCGCCGGTGGCATCCGGATCGAGATGGGTTGCGATCAGCAGCAAGAGGCTTGCTACCTTTTCCGCCGCCGTCTTGCGGCCGAGCGTCACCATCCAGTCGCGCGCCTCGTCCAGTTCGCGCAGCGCCTGTTCCATCAGCCGCTTGCGCAGTGCCGGGTTGCGGTCGATCAGCCGTTCCAGCGTGGCACGCGGCACGCGGCAGACTTCGACATCGGAGGCGGCCTCCGCCGTCATCGGGCTTTCGCTGGCATAGAGCCGGCCGACGAGATCCGGCGCGAACTGCAGGCCGACGATCTGCTGGCGTCCATCCTCCAGCGTCTTCGACAGCTTCACCACGCCGCGCATGATGTTGTCATAGGCTTCCACATGCGTGCTTTCGCCGACCAGTTCCTCGCCCGAGGGATGTTCGATCTGGCGCGTGTGACGCGACAGCAGAGTCAGCTCGTCGGGGTTCAGGGCGCCGCACATGCCTTTGTGGCGCACCTCGCAGGCCTTGCAGAGGCTCGGAATTTCGCAGCTGTGAATGTCGTGGCGGCTGATGTCCATGGCGTCTCACCTTCCTGAGTGTCTGTGTGCCGGACTTCCGCCGGGGCAAAATTGATCTTGATCAAGGTCGGGTCGAAATTCCCTTCCTAGTTTGGCTTTGAAAGGAAGGGATCATGCAGCCAGAACTTCTCCGTCGTTATTCGGCCCCCGTGCCCCGTTATACGAGCTATCCCACCGCGCCGCATTTTCATGATGGCGTCGATGCCGAAACCTATGCCGGATGGCTCTCGGGGGAGGAGGACGACACGCCGCTGTCGCTCTATCTCCACATTCCCTTCTGCGATCGTCTGTGCTGGTATTGCGGCTGTCACACCAAGCAGGTGCGCCGCTATGATCCGGTGGCGACCTATGTGGACGCGCTGATTGCCGAGATTGCGCTGGTTGCCCACTGCCTGCCGCGTCGCCGCACGGTCAGTGCCATCCATTTCGGCGGCGGCTCTCCGACGATCCTGTCCACCGCGGATCTGGCCCGGCTGCGTCAGGTGCTGGAGCGGCATTTCGATCTGGAGAGCACGCTGGAGGTCAGCGTGGAGATCGATCCGGGTTATGTCGATGCCATCAAGCTGGCCGCCTGGCGCGATTTCGGCATGACGCGGGCGAGCGTCGGCGTGCAGGATTTCGATACTGCCGTGCAGACGGCGATCAACCGTCCGCAAAGCTTCCGCCAGACCGAACGGGTGGTCAGCCTGCTCAGGGAACTCGGCATCGGCGGCATCAATCTCGACGTGGTCTACGGCCTGCCGCACCAGACGCGCGACAGCCTTGCAAAGACGCTCGACATGGCGCTTTCCATGCAGCCCGACCGTTTCGCCATCTTCGGCTATGCCCATGTGCCGTGGATGAAGAAGCATCAGACGCTGATCGATGAAAAGGCACTGGCCGGCATCGAAGAGCGTTTTGCAATGGTGGGCCTGATCGGCGACAGGCTGCAGGCGGCCGGCTATCTCGCCGTCGGCATCGATCATTTCGCGCGTCCTGGCGACAGTCTTGCCCGCGCGCAGGAACAGGGGGCGGTCAAGCGCAACTTCCAGGGCTATACCACCGACCGCGCACCGGCGCTGATCGGCTTCGGCGCCTCGGCCATCGGGCGGGTGGATGCCGGTTATGTGCAGAACATCGTCGCGACCAGCGAATACATGCGTCATGTGCATGAGGGGCGCCTGCCGGTGGCCCGTGGCTTTGGCCTCAGCGATATCGACCGCGTCGTGGGCGATGCCATCGAGGCGCTGATGTGCTCTTACGGCTTTTCGGTGCATGATTTAAAGCAGCGCCACGGACCGGTGGCCGAACATGTCCAGGCTGAAGCCGCCCGCATTCACCAGCAGGACACCGACGGCTTTATCCTCTTCGACGGGGACCGTTTCCAGGTGCTGCCGCAAGGCCAGATGTTCGTGCGCACTATCGCCTCCCGCTTCGACGAATATTTCGGTCGCGGCACCGCGCGGCATTCCGTGGCTGTCTGAGGCGGGCTTCCGCCTCAGACTTCGCGGCGACCCCAGGCCATGAAGGCCGGATTGGCGAAATCCGCCATGTCCGGCCGCTGGCGCTTGCCATAGATCAGCGGCGTTGCGTCGATTTGAAGCGTGACGCCGCCCGCTGCCCGCAATACGGCATCGCCCGCCGCCGTATCCCATTCCATGGTGCGGCCGAAGCGTGGATAGACATCCGCCAAGCCCTCGGCCAGCAGCCCGAATTTCAGGGACGAGCCGATATTGCGGCACTCCCGCACGCCAAGCTGCTGCAGGCAGGCTGCCGTTTCCGGGTCCTGATGCGAGCGGCTGGCCAGCGCGACGGGTGGCGTTGCGACCGCGCGGACGGCAATCGGCCGGCGGTCGATGGTTTGCAGCGCCTCGTCCAGCGTCAGTTTCTCCGCGCCGTCGGCGCCGCCGAGATAGGTGATCCCCAGCACGGGGGCATGCACCACGCCGGCCACCGGCACGCCGTTTTCGATGAGCGCGATGTTGACGGTGAATTCGCCGTTGCGGCTGATGAACTCGCGCGTGCCGTCGAGCGGATCGATCAAGAGGAAGCGCCCGCCGGAGACATCCGGCACACGGCCCGCCGCCACTTCTTCCTCCGCAACCACCGGAATGTCGGGCAGATGGCGGGCGAGCAGGGCGAGGATTGTCTCCTCGGCGCGAATATCGGCTTCCGTCACCGGGGTCGCATCCGGCTTGGTCTCCACCGCGCAGCCGCGGGCATAGACCTCAAGGATGACGCGTCCGGCCGCATGGGCCGCTTCTTCGAAAATCGTCAGCATGGCATGTCCCTTATTCCGCTTCCCTGATGCGGTATCGGGACGGAAAAAGCAAATGCACCGGCTTGCGGGCGAAGCCATGCGGCGCAATATGGGCGCCGTCGCACCATCTGCGGCTGAAGGGCAGGGAAGGAAAAGTCATGCGCTGGAAACGGACGATGCAGTTGCTGGACGTGCATGCCGAGGGGGAAATCGGCAAGGTGGCGATTGGCGGCGTACCGAAGATCCCCGGCGCCTCGACCGCGGAACGCCTTGCCTGGCTGAACAGCGATCCGAAGGGGCAGGACCTGCGCCGCTTCCTGTGCCTCGAACCGCGCGGCAATCCGATCGGCTCCGTCAATCTTCTCCTGCCGCCGACCCATCCGGAGGCCGATGCGGCCTTCGTCATCCTGCAGCCGGATCAGGCGCATGCAAGCTCAGGATCAAACTCCATCTGCGTGACGACGGCACTCCTCGAATCCGGCATGGTGGAGATGCGCGAGCCGGAGACCATCGTGACGCTGGAGACGGCGGCGGGTCTGGTGAAGGCACGCGCGACCTGCCGTGAGGGCCGCTGCGAGCGGGTGGAACTCACCATGGTGCCCTCCTTCGTCGAGCAGCTCGACGTGGTGCTGGACACACGCTGGGGCAGCCTGACCCTCGATCTCGCCTATGGTGGTGTGTTCTATGCGCTTGTCGACGTTCGTCAGATTGGGCTTACCATCGAGAAGCACAATGCAGCCGCTCTCGTGGCGGCTGGCATGGAGCTGAAGGCGCAGGTGAATGCCGCCTATCCGGTGGTGCATCCCACCATTCCGGCCGTCTCCGGTGTGGCCTATGTCATGTTCCGCGATGTCGATCCGGACGGCGCTGTACGCACCTGCACCACCATGTGGCCGGGCCGGGCCGACCGCTCGCCCTGCGGAACCGGCAATTCCGCCAATCTCGCCACGCTGTTTGCGCGTGGCAAGGTGAAGGAAGGCGATGTCTTCACCTCGCGCTCCATCATCGGTTCGGAATTCCGGGTAGGTTTGTCAGGGCTTACCGAGATCGCCGGGCGCGCGGCGGTGATCCCGACCATCAGCGGGCGCGGCTTCACCTTCGGCCAGCAGACGGTGGCGCTCGATCCCTTCGATCCGCTGGGCTCCGGTTTTGCCATGACCGATGTCTGGGGGCCGTCGGCCGGCGAGATTCCCGGCTGAGCGATCAGATCTCGATCAGGCCGGAAGGCAGCTGGATGTCATCCGGCTGCAGCACCAGCATGTCGAGGCCGCCGCTGGTGGCCACTTCCGGTGCCGGATGTTCGTCCGGCAGCCTGACGCCTGCCTGCTGCATTTCCTGCAGCTTCAGCGCGCCGAAGGTGTCGCCTTCGGCTGCAGCCTGCGCGTAGAGTTCGGCGGCGGCTTCCCGGTTGGGGCGGATGCCTTCGCCTGCCTCATACATCAGGCCGAGATTGATCATGGCATCGGCATTGCCGCGCTTGGCGGCGAGATCGTACCAGGCAATGGCCATCTGGTTATCCTCGGCGACCAGTTCGCCCTCGTCATACATCGCGCCGATGTTGAAGGCGGCCGTGCTGTCGCCGGCGAGTGCTGCCGTCTCGAACCAGTGCATGGCCTGTGCGCCGTCGCGCCCGGTACCGATGCCGTCGCGATAGGCGACGCCGAGATTGTAGGAGGCCAGCACATTGCCGGCGAGTGCTGCCTGGCGATACATCTCGAATTCCCGATCGCTGTCGCCGATGCGGCCGAGCAGCATGCCCAGATTGACCTTGGCGGCGGCGTAATCGGCCTTCGCGGCGGTTTCATAGGCCGCCATGGCCTGGTCCGCCGCATCGGTGCGGTTCAGGGCGCGGCCAAGCTGGAAGGCGAAGCGGGGATTGCCGCTTGCTTCGAAGGCAAGCGTGCAGGCGCTGACGGCGTCCGGAGCAATGTCCTCCAGGCCGACCGGCGCATAGGCGAGGTTGCGGTTCTGGTCGTAAGGGCTGCCGGCCATTCGATCGCAGGCCTCCTGCATGGTGTTGGCCACGACATGCTTTGCCCGTTCGCGCGCATCCGGCGCCACGGTGAGAACCCCCAGCACGAGCGCGGTGCCGGCGCAGAGGCGAGACATGCTGCTGATCCTGGAAGCGCGGCTTTTCATTGTTGTCTCCGGTCCTGATCTTAATGATTGCTTAACGAACGCGGCATTGCCCAACCGGTTCCGCAGGGGCGCGACGTTCACGACGAGATGATCGGGCAAACCATGCGGCGCGGCGGCAGAGCCGGCGAAAAAGAGAGGCCTGCTCGGTTGTCGATCTTTGCCCTGCGGTGCTATGGCGTAACCCAACAACGAAACATCGGAACAGCGCCCATGAAGACCCTCAGCCTCCGCCGCCCGGATGACTGGCACCTGCACCTGCGCGACGGCGCGGTGCTGCAGGCCGTGATCGGCGATACCAGCCGGCACTTCGGTCGTGCCATCATCATGCCGAACCTCGTGCCGCCGGTGGTGACGACCGATGATGCCCGTGCCTATCGCGACCGGATCCTTGCAGCCGTTCCGCAGGGCGACCGTTTCGAGCCGCTGATGACGCTCTACCTCACGGAACATACCGATCCGGACGATGTGGAAGAGGGCAGGAAGAGCGGCCTCATTGCCGCCGTGAAGCTCTATCCGGCCGGAGCCACCACCAATTCGCATGGCGGCGTGCGCGATCTCGACAAGGCCATGCCGGTGCTGGAGCGCATGGCGAAGATCGGCCTGCCGCTCTGCGTGCATGGCGAGGTGACGACCCCAGAGGTGGATATCTTCGACCGCGAGGCCGTGTTCATCGAGGAGAAGCTCGAGGTGATCCGCCGCCGCTTGCCGGAGCTGAAGGTGACCATGGAGCATGTGACCACCAAGGACGGGGTGGATTACATCCTGGCCGCCGACCGCAATCTCGCCGGCACCATCACCACCCATCACCTGATCATCAACCGCAACGCCATTCTCGTCGGGGGCATCCGGCCGCATTACTACTGCCTGCCGGTCGCCAAGCGCGAGCATCACCGCCAGGCGCTGCGCAAGGCCGCAACCTCCGGCGATCCGCGCTTCTTCCTCGGCACGGATTCCGCTCCGCATGTGGACCCGCTGAAGGAATGCGCCTGCGGTTGCGCCGGCATCTATACATCGATCAACACCATGAGCTGCCTTGCCCACGTATTCGAAGAAGAGAATGCGCTGGAGAGACTGGAAGCCTTTGCCTCCCTGAACGGCCCGGCCTGGTACGGACTGGCCGCCAGTGAGGAGATCATGGTGCTGGAGCGGCAGGCGGAGCCCGTTTCCTATCCGGCCAAGCGCGACACGGATGCCGGTCCGATCACCGTATTTGACCCGATGTTCCCGCTTTTCTGGCAGGTTCGCTAGCCGAATTTACGGCTTGACGGCAAGCTCCCGGAACCGAAGAGTGGAAGAAGTCTTTACACTTCGTCTATAAGAGGTGTTGGCTGGGACGTTAGGTCTGGGCGGGCATGATGCTTGATTATAGGACGCTGGTCATATCGCTGGGCGTATCGGCGCTTTGTCTGCTGCTGACCCTGTTCGGCACATGGTTCGCCAGGCGTGGTGACGGTTTCCTGCTGACCTGGGTGGTCGGCATGGGCTTTCTGGTGCCCGGCATCTTCGCCTACAGCTATTATACCGAAAGCCCCTCCGCCGGGGTGGGGGCGCTCTGTTTCGCGCTGGTGCTGATCGGCTTTGCCATCATCTACAGCGCCGCCTACCAGTTTCGCACCGGTCAGTCGCCGGTGTCGCATGCGATGTGGGCTGCCGCTCCCTCTTTGCTGCTGACCGTGCCGTTGATGCTGACGACCTATGACGGAATTGGCTTTATCGCCCTCAACATCTTTTCCGCGCTCATGCTGTTCGGCACGGCCGGTGAATATTACAAGGCGCGGCGGGAATCGCCCGGCGCGCTGACCGGCATGGGGCTTCTCTACGGACTGACCGGCGTGTCCTTCGTGCTCTGTGCCCTCGTTCTTGCCGTCAACGGCCAGTGGGTGATCGGCCATGCACCGACCAACTGGGCCGAAGACCTCAATACCGGGCTCAGCATTGCCGGCATGACGGGTGTGGGCGCGCTGTCGCTGATGGTGCATCAGGGGCGCATTACCGCGCGTCATCGCCGCGAAGCGATGACCGATGCGCTGACCGGCCTCTACAATCGCCGCGCCCTGTTCGAGCGGCACGAGCGCGACACCTTTTCGCATGAAATGGCGGTGATCGTCTTCGATATCGATCGCTTCAAGGCCGTGAACGACCAGTATGGCCACGCGGCAGGAGACCGGGTGATCTGCGCGCTGGCCGACGAGCTGAAGGATGCGGTCGGTGTCAGCACCGCGGCCCGGCTGGGCGGCGAGGAATTTGCCGCCGTCTTGATGACGGCGGCGCCCGGCTATGCCGAATGGCTTGCCGAGCGTATCCGCCGCAATTTTGCCGAGCGTGACATGCAGGCGGCGGGCCTTTCCTTCCGGGTCACCGTCAGCGCCGGCATCGCCTACGGCCTGCCGGCGGGCCGCAATTTCGACGGCATACTGAGCATCGCCGACAGCGCCCTCTACGAGGCCAAGCGCAATGGCCGCAACCGCATCCTGGTGGCCGGTCCCGAAGCGCCGGCCACGGTGGCCACGCGCACCACCGCCTGAGCGCACGTCCATGGCGGCGCCCCCCCGCGAAAAATGCAGCCTCAGCCCGGTCATTCCGTCTCGTCCTTCTGGTCTCGCGCAGATGTTGCTGCTATTGCCGCAGGCAGACGACTGGAAGGAGACGCGCATGGTCACTCTGACTTATCCCGAACGCCCCGTGATGGCGGAACTGATGGCACGGATGCTGTGGGAAATCGGCGCGGTGCACTTCCGGCCGCAAGAGCCCTACAAGCTTGCCTCCGGCATGGCGAGCCCGGTCTATATCGATTGCCGCAAGCTCCTCTCCTTCCCGCGCATCCGCTCCGCCCTCATGGATTTTGCCGCCTCGGTCGTGACACGTGAGGCCGGCTTCGAAAAATTCGATTGCGTGGCCGGCGGCGAGACGGCGGGCATTCCCTTTGCAGCGCTGCTGGCAGATCGTCTGGCCCTGCCGATGATCTATGTGCGCAAGAAGCCGAAGGGCCATGGCCGCGCCGCCCAGATCGAGGGCCACATGCCGGAAGGCTCGCGCGTTCTGGTGATCGAGGACCTGACGACGGTGGGCGGCAGCATGTTCACCTTCATCGATGCGGTGCGCGCCGCCGGCGGCGTCGTCGATCACGCCATCGCACTCTTCTACTATGGCTTTTTCCCGGAAGCCGAAGCGCGCTTCGCCAATGGCAAGGTCAAGCTGCATTACATCGCCACCTGGCGCGAGGTTCTGGCGGTCGCCAAGGCGGACAAGCTGTTCGACGAGGCAACGCTTGCGGAAGTCGAGAGTTTTCTCGATGCGCCACTCGCCTGGTCTGCCCGTCATGGCGGCGTCAGCGAATTGCCGGCCAGCTGAGGCTGGCCTTTTTCATCAGGCTGATTTAATCGATTGAACACCGGCTCGGCTTTTGGAGGACGACAATGATCTTGTGCTGTGGAGAGGCCCTCATCGACATGCTGCCGCGTGAAACCACGCGCGGGGAAAACGGCTTTGCGCCCTATGCCGGCGGTGCCATCTTCAACACGGCGATCGCGCTCGGCCGCCTCGGCCAGCCGACCGGCTTCTTCACCGGCCTCTCCGACGACATGATGGGCGACATTCTGCGCCAGACGTTGAAAGAGAGCCATGTCGACTACCGCTTCTGCGCCACCTCCTCGCGGCCCACAACGATCGCCTTCGTCAAGCTGGTCAACGGCCAGGCGAGCTATGCCTTCTATGACGAGGGCACGGCCGGTCGCATGCTGTCGCGCGAGGATCTTCCGGAGCTTGGGCCGGAAATCGAGGCCATGCATTTCGGTGCGATCAGCCTCATTCCCGAACCCTGCGGCGAAACCTACGAGACGCTGATGGCGCGCGAATATCGAAGCCGCGTCATTTCCTTCGATCCGAACATCCGCCCGGGCTTCATCAAGGACCGCGAAAAGCATCACGGCCGCGTCGCCCGCATGGCCGCCATGTCCGACATCATCAAGTTCTCGGACGAGGACCTGGAATGGTTCGGTATGGACGGCGACCATGACACGCTGGCGAAATACTGGCTGGGGCAGGGGGCAAAGCTCGTCGTCATCACCCGCGGCGCCGAAGGCGCTGTCGGCTACACGGCCGGCTTCAAGGCCGTGGTGCCTGCCGAGCGCGTCACCGTGGTGGATACGGTCGGCGCCGGCGACACGTTTGATGCGGGCATTCTCGCCTCGCTGAAGCGTCAGAACCTGCTGACCAAGCAGAAGGTTGCAGACCTTTCCGAACAGGCGGTCAAGGATGCGCTTGCGCTGGGTGCAAAGGCGGCTGCCGTCACCGTCTCGCGCGCCGGCGCCAATCCGCCGTTTGCGCACGAGATCGGGCTCTGAGGAAGTCGGGGAGAAAGGAGGCGGTCTCGCCTTGCCTCTCCCCGCTGCGTTTCATGATTGACCGAAGGGATTGACGATGCGCAGGCGATCATCAATGACGAGGCCATCGCGTATGTCTTCGGATACCAAGGTGTCGCAGTCAGCGATAAGGGCTGCTGCGACGACCATCGCATCATAGATGGACAGCCCGTAACGCTCGGACACGGCCAAGCCCTTCGCGTGGGTCGCCGCCGTCACCGGCTCGACTGTCAGCAATGCCTGGATCATGTCGAGAAACAGACGCGTGTCGGACCATGACATCTGCATCTTCCGGCGAAGGACATTGGCGATTTCGTTGAGGATCTGAACGCTGATCGTGCCGCCTTGGGCAACTATGGCCTCTGCCAGATCGGCTTTCCGCGCATCGCCGGAGGCTAGATAAAGCAGCACGTTCGTATCGACGAACCTACCGCCCATTTGCCTCATCCCGGTCGAACTTGAAATCGGGGGGCAATCGACCGCGGAAGGACCGTAGACGCTCAAGAAGATCTTGGGGAGTGGGCTTGCGCGCAACATCGAGCTCGCGCCAGTCGGCGGCGCGAAGTTCGACATGATCACCTTCCTTCAGGTTAAGCGCTTCGACCACGCTTGCTGGAAGGCGAACCGCAAGGCTGTTGCCCCATTTTGCGATCTGCATGGCGCTCTCCGACGATATACGTACAGGATAAAGTATATCATACCTGCTTCTCCATCAACCATCGGCCGTGTTTCGCAGTCCGGCATTCTCGTTTCGCTGGATTGCCAAGGATTGCATCATGCCGTGGCGGTGTCTGCTCCGGCATTTCTGTATTTGCCGACCCGGCGCCGCAATAAATTTCCTCTCCCCGTGCCTGTGGTGGAATGGTTGCCGTTGATAATTCGGGCAGGAAGCCCATAATTTCATCAGTCTCAAGAGAGCGCGATCCGTCGCCTTCCTCTCGCCCTTCCTAAGGACACATCATCATGTCTTCCTCTCCCGCCAGGGCTGAAAAGCCCGTTTTCGCTTCGTTCGGTTTCCAGGTTCTGGCCGCCATGGTGATCGGCCTCGTGCTCGGTTACGTCGCCCGCCAGATCGGGCCGACCGGTGCAGGACCGAACTGGCTCGTCCAGACGTTGTCGACCGTCGGCTCGATCTTCGTGCAGTTGCTGCGCGCGCTGGTGCCGCTTTTGATCTTCACCGCGATCGTCGCCAGCATCGCCAATCTGCGCGAACTCAACAATGCCGCCCGCCTCGTCTGGCAGACGCTGCTCTGGTTCGCCATCACGGCGCTGATTGCGGTTTCGATCGGCATCACGCTCGGCCTTCTCATCCAGCCGGGCCTCAACACCGGCCTTGCCGAGACGGCAGCCGCAGCCCCGTCCAGCACCGGCTCCTGGCTCGATTTCCTGAAGGGTCTCGTGCCGGTCAACCTGCTCGGCCTGCAGGCCTCGACGAAGGTGACGGCAACCGGCGCAACCACCGCCCTGAACTTCAACGTGTTGCAGATCCTGGTGGTCTCCATCGCGGTCGGTATTGCCGCGCTGCAGGTGGGCGAGAAGGCGGAACCCTTCCTCGCCTTCAACCGCTCGCTGCTTGCCATCACCCGCAAGATCCTCTGGTGGGTCATCCGCCTGACGCCGATCGGCACCATCGGACTGCTCGGCAATGCGGTTGCCGTTTATGGCTGGGAAGCGCTTGCTTCGCTCGGCTGGTTCTCCGGCGCGATCTATATCGGCCTCGCCATCGTGCTTTTCGTCGTCTACCCGCTGCTGCTTCTGGCACACGGGTTGAATCCGGCCCGCTTCTTCGCCTCCGCATGGCCGGCCATCCAGCTTGCCTTCGTCTCGCGCTCCTCGATCGGCACGCTGCCGGTGACCGAGCAGGTGACGGAGCGCAATCTCGGCGTGCCGCGCGAATATGCCGCCTTTGCCGTGCCGCTCGGTGCCACCACCAAGATGGATGGCTGTGCTGCCATCTATCCGGCGATCTCGGCGATTTTCGTCGCGCAGTTCTACGGCGTGCCGCTCGGTATCCAGGAATATTTCCTGATCGTCTTCGTCTCTGTCATCGGTTCGGCGGCAACGGCGGGTCTGACGGGTGCCACCGTGATGCTGACGCTCACGCTCTCCACCCTCGGCCTGCCGCTTCAGGGCGTCGGCCTGCTGCTCGCCGTCGATCCGATCCTCGACATGGGCCGCACCGCCGTCAACGTCGCCGGCCAGGCACTCGTGCCGACGCTGGTCGCCAAGCGCCAGGGGATACTCGACCAGACGGCCTATGACCGTCAGGAAGGCATCGACGCGCTCGATCCGGTGGCCGCGCCGG
This sequence comes from Rhizobium sp. CSW-27, assembly GCF_018760785.1. Classification (GTDB taxonomy): domain Bacteria; phylum Pseudomonadota; class Alphaproteobacteria; order Rhizobiales; family Rhizobiaceae; genus Neorhizobium. The sequence goes on along the minus strand of NZ_JAHHZO010000011.1, from coordinate 24,160 downwards.
CCGAGTGACGTTGCAGCCTCTTCGGCTCAACGAGGCAACAGGCATTTATAGGAAAGGGGCCGGTCCGGCCCCTTTCCTTTGGTCTCTATTCCAGGCTGAACATTTCGGCATGCTCGTCATAGGCGAACAGCTCGGCATAGCGTCCCCAGGAAATGACGGTCTTCAGCGTGTCCTCCGCATAGTTTTCCGACATATGGTCCTCAAGCTCGGTCAGGAAGCGCGCTGCCGGCGCCGTGTGGGACGGGCGTTCCTCCAGGACGCGGCGCATAAGGGCCACCAGCGGCACATAGGCCATGAGATGGCTGGCAAACAGCTGCTTGCGGCTTTCCGTGTCCAGATCGGCAAAGCGCCGTCCCTCGTCCGTCAGCACCACATCGCCTTCGCTCAACTGGGCAAAGCGCAGCAATTGCAGGGCTTCGGCCAGATGGAACAATTCGTCCGCCTCCAGCTGCAGGACCCCCGCCAGCACCGGCAAGTCGGCGCGGCCGTGATAGGGCTCGCGCGCCAGAGCCTCCAGCAGACCGGCCATGACATTGGTAGAAACCGGCTCCAGGATCATGCCGACCCCCGTGCCCGGAATACCTTCGACACTCGGCACTCTCGGTTCCGGGCGCTCGGTCATGCGGGCATAAATGCTGTCGACGAGCTGGCGGAACATGGGATCGAGACGGTTGCGCGGATGTGGCAGGTCCACCTTGATTTCCGAGGCCACGCGGCCCGGATTGGAGGAAAACACCAGGATGCGGTCGCACATCAGCACCGCTTCCTCGATGTTGTGGGTGACGATCAACACGGATTTGATCGGCAGCCGACCTTCCATCCACAGGTCGATCATGTCGGTGCGCAGCGTTTCCGCCGTCAGAACGTCGAGCGCGGAAAAGGGCTCGTCCATCAGCATCAGGTCCGGATGGACGACAAGCGCGCGGGCAAAGCCGACACGCTGGCGCATGCCGCCGGAAAGCTCCTTCGGATAGGCGCTTTCGAAACCGCCGAGGCCGATCAGGTCGATGGCCGCTTCAGCCCGCTTGCGGCGCTCCCCGCGCTCTACGCCCTGGGCTTCGAGGCCCAGTTCCACATTTTGCAGAACCGTCAGCCAGGGAAAGAGGGCGAAGGACTGGAATACCATGGCAACGCCCTGCGGCGGCCCGTCAATGGCTTCGCCCCGGCACAACGCCCTGCCGGAAGAGGGCGCGATCAAACCTGCGATAATGCGCAGCAGCGTGGACTTGCCGGAGCCTGAGCGGCCGAGCAGGCCGACGATCTCGCCTTCGCGAATGGTGAGATCGACATTTTCCAGCACCATCACATCATGGCCGCTGCCCTTGGGAAAGGACCGGCAGGCCTGTTGAATGTCGATGAGCGGAGCCTTGTTGGTGATATCGAGCATGGAATGACCCTCCGGTCAGAAATAAAGCGGCAAATGGATGGACGTGCCGGTCGGCGGTTACAGTCTCAGGCGTCTTTCGCCGAGCGTGTAGAGAGGTCGCCAGACCAGCCGGTTGAAGAGCGTGACGAAGGCGCACATGACGATGATGCCGAGCACGACGCGCTGGAAATCGCCCTTCGTGGTCGCATCGGCGATGTAGGAGCCGAGGCCGGGGGTGGAGAGCTGCTCATTGCCCCAACTGGCCACTTCGGCCACGATGCTGGCATTCCACGAGCCGCCGGACGCCGTAATCGCGCCGGTGACGTAGTAGGGAAAAATGCCGGGCAGGATGACCTTCGCCCACCAGCGCCAGCCCTTGATGCCGAAGCTGCGGGCAGCTTCCTTCAACTCGCTCGGATAGGCGGATGCGCCTGCGATGACGTTGAAGAGAATGTACCACTGCGTGCCGAGGATCATCAGCGGGCTCAGCCAGATATGCTCGTTGAGATCGTAGCGGACGATGACCACGACGAAGACCGGAAAGGCGAGATTGGCCGGAAAGGCTGCCAGAAACTGCGCCAGCGGCTGTACCTTTTCGGCAATGGCCGGGCGAAGCCCGATCCACACACCGACCGGCACCCAGACGGCCGTCGCAATCGCCATCAGCACCACCACGCGGGCAAGGGTGATGAAGCCGTATAGCACGGCGGTCGTTACATCCCCCCAGCCGATCGTATCCCGCAGATAGCCGATGCTCTGAATGGCCGCATAGAGGCCGGCAGCCAGGATCATCGCCAGCCAGAGCCAGTCGAAAAGCCGCGACTGCACCGCACGGGTGACGGCCTTTTGCGCCTTCGGGCGAAATTCAGGCAGGCGAAGCGACCAGACCTGCCGCCCAAGCCAGGCCAGCGGCGCAGTCAGCATGGCGATGATCCGCGAACGGCGCATCAGGTCCAGCATCCACGAGGTCGGCTGCTCGGTGGAGGCGGTGGTCTCGAAACGGAATTTGTCGGCCCAGGCGACCAGGGGGCGGAACAGCAACTGGTCGTAAAGGATAATCACGGCCAGCATGGCGGTGATGGCATAGCCAATGGCCGCGATGTTCTGCTCCTTGATGGCGAGCGCCACATAGGAACCGACGCCCGGCAGCGTCACCGTCGTATCGCCCACCGTAATGGCTTCGGAGGCCACGACGAAGAACCAGCCGCCGGACATTGACATCATGGCATTCCACACCAGACCCGGCATGGCAAAGGGCACGTCCAGACGCCAGAAGCGCTGCCAGTCGCTCAGGTGAAAACTGGCGCTGGCCTCTTCCAGATCCTTGGGCTGGTTGCGCATCGACTGGTACATGCTGAAGGTCATGTTCCAGGCCTGACTGGTGAAGATGGCAAAGACACTGGCCAGTTCCGCGCCCAGGACCCTGCCTGGAAACAGGTTCATGAAGAAGGTGACGGTAAAGGTCAGGAAGCCGAGGATCGGTACTGATTGGAGAATGTCCAGAACGGGGACCAGCACCATTTCCGCCCGGCGGCTGCGCGCGGCAAGGGTTGCGTAAATGAAGGTGAAGATCAGCGAAAAGACGATGGCCGCCAGCATGCGCAGCATGGTGCGCAGCGCATAAAGCGGCAGGTGAGACGGATCGAGCGACAGGGGGGCGGCATCGAGTGCGGAAAGCGGCTCGTTTGTGGCTTCTGCCCCATAGGCAATGGCCACGATGAGGCCGATCACCAGAAGCAGTGCGACGACATCCCAAAGGGTCGGCAGGACAGAGCGGCGCAGCGCAAGGGGTGCGTGTTTCGGAAAGAGCATGGGAACGCTCCGAAAATCGGAAATGATAAAAAAGGGTGAGGTTCTAGCCCTGGGCCTGGCGTGAACTCAGATCGTCACGTGGCCGCAATACTGGCCCGGACGTAAGGCAAAGGTGGGTTTGTGCGCGGGGACTGCGATCGCGGACGCATCGCCTGCAACGTGGCGGTGGCACGCGCATTGGATGGAAAAACAGGCAATAGTTTCAGATTGAGAGCATGCATTGCGGCTCATCCTTTCCCGGTCACCAAAGACCGGCGGATGAGCGGAAAGCTCAGCCGGTCGCGGGCCGAATGACAGAGGTTCTAGATCGACTGGAACTGTCCATAAGCTTTCATCTGCCGACGGCCGTGGCGGAAACCATTTCCGGAACGATACGCCAGCTCCCTTGTTTGAAAGGCCGTCCGGCTTCATCCGAAAAGCGGCCTTTCGTTGCTGCTCTTGCGCCTGTCTGATGGCTCCGTCAAGCATCCGGAAATGGTGCAGGTGCAAAAAAAGAGAGCAGCGCATTCTTGCGCTGCACACAGTGTCGTGAACGCCCGGCGAGGGAAAAGATGGCGGAGCGAAGCGCGGCGAACCCCGTCAATCTCCGCGGGAAGCGTGGAGCGCAAGGTTGTCATCGCCGCGCCGGCCGAATGAAGCGCTAAACGGCCCTGATGCGTGCATGAACGAGATGCGGGCCGGTGCCGCCGCGGTTTTGCGCATGCTCGGGACCATAATATCGGGCGGCGATATCGCCCGGTCCCAAATCCTCGATGGTGGCGTAACCCATCGCGGTGAGGGCTGCGTGGATCTCGTACGGATCGAGCAGCGTGATCCAGGGCTCGCCCGCCAGAGCCACGCGGTCCGCCATCGCAGCCATCGCCTGCCGCCGTTCCGCCGGATAATTGTCGATCGGCTCCGAATAATCGAAGACGATGCTCGATTGCGGCGCACGCGCCACCTGCCGCAGCAGCGCGAAAACCGTTTCACGCTGCAGGTAGGGCGTGACGCCGAGCCAGATGTAGAAGGCGGGACGATCCGGGAGGAAGCCGCTGTCCTGCAGTCTTTTTGAGAAATCGTCCCGCTCGAAATCGACTGGCACCCACACCAGTTCCACCGGTTCGCGCAATCTTGCCGCAGACAGCCGCGCTCGCTTCCAGTCCTGGGTCGATGGCTGATCCACCTCAAAGACCCTGAGGCCAACTTCGCGATAGGGATTGCGCAGGCCGAAGGTGTCCAGACCGGCACCCAGCACCACCACCTGCCGCAGGCCCTCCGCAACGGCTGCGGCAAGGCAGTCCTCGGCGAAGCGGCTTCGTGCGGCCATGAACAACCGCATGCCGCGCGATGCGGGATCGCGCGCCCGTTGATCCGCTTCCGCCAGTGCATCCGGCTCCAGAATGAGACGAGCGAAGGGGTCGCGGAACACGGTTGCTCCGTCGACCGTCTGGTGCGCGGCACGATAGCCGGCGGCTCCCCGTGCCGTCTTGCTGGGACCGGTGAGGGCCATCGTCCGGTCTCAGCCGATCAGCGCCTTGACCAGCCCTGCGGTCGAGGCATCCTGGCCGTCGGTTCCGGTTTTGCCCTGCACCACCGGCAGAAGGCCGGTCGCCAGTTCCTTGCCCAGCTCCACGCCCCACTGGTCGAAGGAGTTGATGCGGAAGAGCACGCCTTCGACGAAGACGCGGTGCTCGTAGAGCGCGATCAGGCGTCCCAGCGCAAACGGCGTCAGCTGGTCGTAGACGAAGGTCAGCGACGGGCGGTTGCCGGTGAAGACGCGGTGTGGGGCAATGTGATCGGCCTTCTTCTCGTCCATGCCCGATTTCAGAAGCTGTGCCTTGGCTTCCTCCAGCGTGCGGCCCTTCATCAGGGCTGCCGACTGGGCAAGGCAATTGGCGATCAGCAGTTCGTGCTGGTGGCGCAGATGCGGTTCGAAGCCTCTGGCGGCCACCATGAATTCGGCCGGGATGATGCTCGTGCCCTGGTGGATCAGCTGGTAGAAGGCGTGCTGACCATTGGTGCCAGGCTCGCCCCAGACGACCGGGCCCGACTGTCCCTCGACCGGCGTGCCGTCAATGGTGACACCCTTGCCGTTCGATTCCATGTCCAGCTGCTGCAGATAGGCCGGGAAGCGCGACAGGCGCTGGTCATAGGGCAGGATGGCGCGCGAGGGATAGTTCAGCACGTTGCGGTGATAATAGCCGAGAAGGCCGAGCAGCGCCGGCAGGTTCTGGCGCACCGGGGCCTCGCGGAAATGCGTGTCCATGGCATGGGCGCCGGCGAGGAAATCCTCGAAATTCTTTGGGCCGATTGCCAGCATCAGTGGCAGGCCGATGGCCGACCAGATGGAGTAACGGCCACCGACCCAGTCCCAGAAGCCAAAAATCCGTTCGCTGTCGATGCCGAAGGCGGCAACCTTGTCGAGCGCGGTGGATACGGCCGCGAAATGATGCTTCACGGCGCTTTCGCCGAGTGCATCGGCGATGAAGGCGCGGGCGGAGGCTGCATTCGTCATCGTCTCGATCGTGGTGAAGGTCTTGGATGCGACGATGAACAGCGTCGTTTCGGCGTTCAAGAGCTTCAGCGTATCGGCAATATGGGCGCCATCGACATTCGAGACGAAATGCGCGCGCGGGCCGTCATGGAAGGGGGAAAGCGCCAGCGTTGCCATGACCGGGCCGAGATCCGAACCGCCGATGCCGATATTGACGACATCGGTGATCGCCTTGCCGGTGGCGCCCTTCAGCGCGCCGGAGCGGATGCCCTCGGCAAAGGCGCCCATGGCTGAAAGCACCGCATTCACATCCGGCATCACATCCTTGCCGTCCACCAGCACCGGCACATTGGAACGGTTGCGCAGCGCGGTGTGCAGCACGGCGCGGTTTTCCGTAAAGTTGATCGCCTTGCCGGAGAACATTTCTTCGCGCTTTTCCGCGACGCCGCCCTCGACGAACAGGCTTTCGAGCAGGGCCATGATCTCATCGTTCACGGCGCATTTCGAATAGTCCATCAGCAGGTCGTCAAACCGGGCGCTGAATTTGTCGAAACGGCCACTGTCGGCGGCAAAGGCGGCGCGGATATCCGTCGCATGGGTGGCGGCGGCGGTGGATTTCAGCTGTTCGACGATCGCCTGCATGGCACTCCTCAAGGGTCATCAGTGGGTGAGAGGAACCTATTCGCTTTCCGTGTCAAATCAAGCACGGTCAGGGCGCAGACGGTTCGCTCTACTGTCCGACGGCCGTCTGAATGGTGCCGCCGAGCGCCTGGCCGAAGCGATCCACCTGTTCGGTATAGGTGCGCCGCGTGCGCGGATCGAAGACGGCGATGGGGGCGCTGACGGCAACGCTTGCCGCGCTGCCCACCGTCTGGGCCGTGCCGACGGCCAGCGCGCCGATGCTTTCGCCAAGCCCGACCGGCGAATCCGTCACCGTCTGGCCGGCAATCAGCCGGTTGCCGAGCAGGCGCACCACATAGGGGCTTTCGGCGAATTTTCCGTGGTTGAGCGGGTCACCGCCCTGCAAGGCCGTCAGGTCCAGCACCGTGATACCCGCCTTCTCGAATTCGGAGCGGTAGGGCTCGATCCGCGGGTCCACCTGGCCCAGGCGATCCACATTGCCGGAAATGCGGCGCGACAGGTTGAGCGCACGATCATCCTGCGAGACGAACAGGGTGAAATCCGGTCGCGGCCGGCCGATTTCCGCCATCTGCTGGCCGAACACATCGACGTCGAGATCGGGCGAGGCAAGGATGACATTGCGGATCTTGGGGGCAACGCGTCCGTCGCGGATCGCCATCTGCCGCAGCGCCTCCACCGTCAGCCAGGAGCCCATGGAATGCGCCATCACGGTGATTTCCCGCACGCGCCCGTCCCTGGAGAGATCGCGCAACAGTTCCTCCAGCGCATGACGGGAATAGTTTGTGCTTTCCTTGTCGTAATTATAGGCAAAGATGCTGCCGCGCGAGGGCCAGGTGAACAGCACCGGCGCCACATCCGCGCCGCTGTCATGCACGATCTGCGCAAAACGGTAGACGGCATCCTCGTACTGGTTGTTGAAGCCATGCACGAAGACCAGCACGCGGCCGCTGGGCGGCAGGTGGCTCCGCAGCCAGGCCCTTGCCTCGCCACGGTTGAACGGCTCCACCCTGGTCGTGGCGAATTCCGTGGCCGGGTCGGGCGGCAGCCGCCGCGGCCACTGCACCTGGCCGATCTTGCGGCTCCTGTCCGGCGGGATGGACACGGTGATCGCCGTCATCTCCGCCTTCTGGCCGCGCTCGCCCGAATAGAGCATGCCCGGCACCTCGGATTCCTTGCGGGTGGTGGCGACCAGCACATTGACCTTGGAGGTGGCGGGATTGTCGACCGAGATCGGGATCAGCACGCCTTCCGCGCGGCTGGCACAGCTTGAAACGAGCGCCAGCATGACAAGAAGCGCGAGAAACGGAAGGGGAGGGCGATTGGACAAGGCGGACACCGGGGCTGTTGACGGGGCGTCCGGCAGGGCCAGACAATCGCAATCCTTTCTAGGGCGCGCGACCGGATCCGTCCATCCGGCCGCCATCACGTTTCGTGACGTTTGCCCGGCTTCGTCACTTTGGCATCATTTGGGCCGCAACTCACGGCGCAGGATCTTGCCGACAGGCGATTTCGGCAGCTCGGTGCGGAACTCGATATGCTTCGGCCGCTTGTAGTTGGTCAGGTTCTCGGCGCAATGGGCCTTGAGTGCCGCCTCCGTCAGCGCCGGATCCTTCTTCACCACGAAGAGCTTCACCGCCTCGCCGGAATTGTCGTCCGGAATGCCGATCGCCGCGCATTCGAGCACCCCCGGATGCATGGCGGCCACTTCCTCCACTTCGTTCGGATAGACATTGAAGCCGGACACCAGGATCATGTCCTTCTTGCGATCGACGATCTTGATGTAGCCGCGCTGGTCCATGAAGCCCATGTCGCCGGAGCGGAAATAGCCGTCCGCGGTCATGGCCTTCGCGGTCTCGTCCGGCCGGTTCCAGTAGCCGGTCATCACCTGCGGGCCGCGAATGCAGATCTCGCCGACTTCGCCGTGCGTCAGGATCGCGCCGTCCTCGTCGCGGATCGTCACTTCGGTGGAGGAGACGGGCAGGCCGATGGTGCCGGTGAAATCACTCCGGTCCACCCGGTTGGCGGTGGCAACCGGCGAGGTTTCCGACAGGCCGTAGCCCTCGGTGATCGGGCAGCCGGTCATCTCGTACCAGCGCTCGGCCACCGGCCGCTGCACCGCCATGCCGCCGCCGAACACCAGCATCAGCGAGGAATGGTCGAGCTTGCGGAACTGCTCGTTGTTCATCAGGGCGTTGAACAGCGTGTTGAGACCGGGGAAGATGTGGATGCGGTGCTTCTCGATCTCCTTGACCAGCGCCGGCAGATCGCGCGGATTGGCGATCAGCACGTTATGGCTGCCGGTGGCAATCCCCATCAGCGAATTCACCGTCAGCGCAAAGATGTGATAGAGCGGCAGCGCGCACAGGAAGTTCAGGACCTCCGGGCGCTTCTGGCTGAGGAAGGCGCTGTCCAGCCAGTAGCTCATCTGGTCCTTGTTGGAGAGAAGGTTGCGATGCGTCAGCATCGCGCCCTTGGAAACGCCGGTCGTGCCGCCGGTATATTGCAGGAAGGCAAGGTCATCGAGGCCCATCTCCGCCGGCGTCAGCGTGCCGCGCGCGCCGCCGGACAGAACCTTGTTGAAGGAAAGGGCGGCAGGAATGGACCAGGCCGGCACCAGTTTCTTGACACGGCGAACCACGAAATTGACGATATGGCCCTTCAGCCCCAGCATGTCGCCCATGCTGGTGACGACGACATGGCGCACGGAGGTGCGCGCCACCACCTGCTGTACCGTATGGGCGAAATTTTCCAGCACGAAGATCGCCCGGGCGTCGGAATCGTTCAACTGATGCTCCAGTTCGCGCGGCGTATAGAGCGGGTTGACGTTCACCACCACCAGACCGGCACGCAGGATGCCATAGACGGTGACCGGGTTCTGCAGGATGTTCGGCATCATCACCGCCACCCGGTCGCCCTTCGAAAGGCCGATACCCTGCAGCCAGGCAGCGACCCGGCGACTTTCTTCCTCCAGCTCGCGGAAGGTCATCTCGCGGCCCATGCTGGAAAAGGCCACCCGCTCCGCATAGCGCAGGCAGCTTTCCTCGAACAGCTGGCCGAGCGAGCGATGCGCGAGCGGCGGCAGATCTGCCGGAACGGTGGGAGGGTAGGAAGAAAGCCAGATGCGGTCCACCGCCTGGTGGGTCGGGGCATGGGACATGTGGGTCATGGCGGCCTTTTCTCCTCCGTTTGCAAGTCGCATGCCCGGCCTCCACTCCGGACATGCGACCCATTGATAACCGTGCGGGCGATCCTACACCAGTTGTTCCGGAAAGCTAAATAACTTTGACGTAAACGTCAATAATGGCGAATCCACAGCCCAAGCATTCGGCACCGGGTCTGTCGCCAGCGTCTGACGCCATGCTCCGGCAGCCTCCCGTCACCCGGCCGGCCTTGCGCCGGAACAAGGATCGAGGGCTCTGCGTTGGCTTCACATCCGAACAACAGCGAGGAGACACGCCATGTTGCATCAGGAACCGAAGGCCGGACAGGACCCCTATGTGAAGGACAATTATCAGCTGATTGCCAGCGACAAGGTGGAGGGCACCAGCGTCTACGGCGCAGACGGCAAGCGCATCGGCACGATCGAGCGGGTGCTGCTCGAAAAACGCGGCGGCAAGGTGGCCTATGCGGTGCTCAGTTTCGGCGGCTTTCTCGGCATCGGCGACGACTATTATCCGCTGCCCTGGGAAAAGCTGCACTATGACGAACAGCTCGACGGCTACCGGATCGACCTGACCAAGGACCAGATCACCGGCGCGCCCCGCTACCGCAACCTCGACGACGACACTCTTTACCGCAACAACGACCGCACGATCTACGACTACTACGGCGTGCCGCCCTACTGGATGTAAGGCCCCGTCCCCGATCCATGAAGAGCATGGGGCAACCCCGTCTCTGCCGGCAGAGGCGGGGTTTCGCGCATCAGGAGCATGCGGACGGTTCGGGGGGATGCCACGTATCCTTCGTGCCGAAAGACAGGCAATAAACATGATTTAATTAATCATGTTTATTGCCTGTCCGGTTTTTTTACCGTAAGCCATCACGATCGCACCATTCACCGGAAGCTGCTGCCCATGGGGAGCCAATCTGCCGCACGCGCAATCGTTGATGACGCCATGGAGGCTCACTACCAGGAGCTTTGCCGCGCCATGAAACGCCGTGGGCATGCCGCGGCAACCTCGCAGGAAATCGTGCATGAGGTCTATCTGCGCCTCGCAGCCAGGCCGACGCTGGTGGAGAACAGGCCGTTCCTGAAGGCGTTTCTCATTCGCGTCTGCGCCAATCTCGGCATTGATCGCCTGCGGCGCGAGAGACTGGAGCGCCGGCTGTTTTCGGGCATGACGGAAGAGGCGTTGAGTGTTCCGCAGCCCTCTCGCGATGCGGACGGCCTTGCCGACAGGCAATACCGGCTGAAACGCCTGCGTGGTGCGATCATGACCATGTCCTACCAGCGACGGCAGGTCTTTCTCGCCAGCTGCATCGGCAACCTGACGGCCGACGAGATTGCCGCGCGTTGCGGAATCAGTCGCAATATGGTCGATCGTCATATCCGCAAGGCCTATCTGCATTGCCTCGAATGCCTCGAGGACACGCTGTGATGGCCGGGGCACGCCGCGTGCGCGACATTCGCGAGGAGGCTATCGACTGGCTCCTCCAGCTTCGGGAAAAACCCGATGACAAGGCGGTCAGGGCAGCCTTCGATGCCTGGGCAAAGGCCGATCCACGCCATCCCGCCGCCTTCGATCAGGTTCGGCGTCTGATTGGCGACACATCGCGGCTGCTTGCCGAAGATGAAGGCTTTCTGTCGAAGGCGAGCCGCAAGCCTGCGTCGCGAAAGCTGAAGGGCGCGGCGGCTGCCGCCGTTGCGGGCCTCTGTCTGCTGGCAGGACTTCACCTCGACATCCCGCTGCGTTTTCGCGCCGACCACATGTCCGCCAGCGGCCGCAGTGACGTCGTCCGGACGGCGGACGGATCGATGGTGACGCTCAATGCCGACAGTGCAATCGCAATCCGGTTCACGGCGCGGGAACGGTGCATCCTTCTCCTGCGTGGCGAGATCTTCGTAGAAGTCCATCCCGATCCATCGCGCCCCTTCTGCGTGGAAGCCGGGGGTGGGCGGACGACTGCGCTCGGCACTGCCTTTGATGTGGATCTGAGGGGCACCACCACCCGGGTGGTGGTGCAGGAGCACAGCGTCGCAGTGGATGTCGGTCCCAGCCTGGCGCCGGCCATCGTGCAGGAGAACCAGTCAGTCGTCTATCAGGACGACGGCGTGATCGGCGCCCCGCAGGCGGTCGACCCCTCCACCATTGCTGCCTGGCGAAAGGGAAGACTGGTCTTCGAGGACCTGCCGCTAGGCGATGTTGTCACCGGCATCCAGCGCTATCTGCCCGGCCACGTTCTCGTCGCCAGCAGGCCTCTGCGGCAGAAGAGATTGAGCGGCAGCCTCGATCTGGCAAGGCCGCAGGCGGCACTCGATGATCTGGCAAGGGCCTTCGACATCCGCGTGGCGCATGTCGGTGCCTACCTGACGATTCTTTATTGAAGAAATTTCAGGCGAGCCTGTCCTTAAACGCAAGGCTCATTCGTACGGAAGGCAGACACCCCATTTGCCCTTCCAAGGAGCCTGTTCAAGATGACACGCAAGACCCGGCCCGCACGCCGCTGGATGAGATCGCCCCTGCTTTCCCTGTTGCTCGGCAGCGTGGTTCTCGCCTCCCTTCCGGAGGGCGCATGGGCACAACAGGCCGACACGATCTCGATCGACCTGCCGGCCGGCAGCTTTGCTGCAAGTCTCAGCCGCTTTGCCAGCCAGTCCGGCCTTCAGGTCGTTTTCGATGCATCCCTTGCCAGCGGCAAGTCGAGCGGCAGGGTTTCCGGTTCAATGACGGTTGGGGAGGCCCTGCAGAAACTGCTGGCCGGAACCGGGCTTACCTACCGGTTCGTCGGAGAACGAACGGTCAAGCTGGAAAAGGTCTCTGCCGACGCGCCGGCATCCGGCACGGATGATGAAACGCTTTTGTCACGCGTGACGGTCGAGGCAGGCGGTGTGTTCAACAGTGGCGCGCCCAGCGTTGCCGAAATCGGCGCAGCGCAGATCGAGGCTGCCCAGTCGAACTCCCTGCCGCAGCTTCTGCAGAAGACGCCGGGGGTCAGCGCGACCGGCGGGGTGAGGCTGCAGGGGCAAAGCCTGTCCATCCGCGGCTTCACCCGGCAATCGGATGTGCGGATTCTGCTGGATGGCGCGCCGAAGAATTTCGAGCGCTATGACCAGGGCACCGTGTTCGTGGATCCCGAACTGTTGAAGCGGGTGGAAATCCAGAAGGGAGCTACCTCGGTCCGCTATGGCAATGGTGGTTTCGGCGGTACCGTCATCATGGAAAGCAAGACTGCTGAGGACATGCTGCTGGAGGGGAGAAGTTTTGGCGCCTGGGTGAAGACCGGCTATCAGACCGCCAACCACCAGCGCCTCGGCTCCGCCGCCATCTATGGCAAGTCCGATTTCGGCGGGCCGGTGACCTATGATGGACTGGCCTCGGTCATCTGGCGCAAGAGCGGCAATATGCGCGTGGGCGGCGGCCAGGTTTACGAAGCCTCCAGCGATCGGCTGACCTCCTTTTCCGCAAATGGTGGTCTGGAGGTCGATGGGCACGAGCTGCGTGCCTCCGTGATCTATGGCCGCTCCTCCGATTACGGTCCTCCGGCCGCCAATCGCGGCGATCTGGACCTCACGGCCTATAGCATCAGCCGCTACGGATACGAACTGGCCAGGCTGCGGGCGCTGGCCCTGCGTGAGATGGAAGATTTCTCCTCCTCGCTGAAATATGGCTACACCGGCGACAGCGATCTGGTGAACGTCAAGGCGATGCTGAGCGTATCCTCCACGGATCTGCACATGACCCGCCCGACGATCGCAGGTTTTACGCCGAGCGCCAGCCTTGGCGGTCAGGAGGATGATGCCAAGTACACGGATGTGAAGTTCGAGCTGGAGAATACGTCGAATTTCGATCTCGGCGGCTTCTCGCATGTCGCCAATTACGGCGTTCAGTACATGCACCATGATCGCGACACGTGGATGTACGACATCGCCAACAGGAACAGCGCCCAATATAATTATGGACGCTATACATCCTGGATCATGCCGCAAGGCAAGCAGGATACGCTGGCCGCCTTCATCCGCGACGAGATTGCCCTCACTGCGGATTTCAAGGTCACGCCCGGGCTTCGCTTCGATTATGTTCGCTCGCAGGGCGTGCCCAATGCCGCGCCGCGCTACAACAACCCGGCGGCCGGCCATGACTATTCCGCGGTTTCGCACAGCGGAGCAACGCCGGCGCTCAGCCTTCGCTGGGAGGCAACGCCCGAGACCACGCTGTTTGCCGACTGGGCCTATGCGATGCGCGTGCCTGTCATCGACGAGCTTTATTCCAGCCAGAGTGCCTCAACCACCGCATCCGGCACCTCCCGCAATCTGGAGGTCGAACGAGACAACAACTTCAATATCGGCATTTCGCACCAGTTCGACGGACTTCTGGCTGAGGAGGACACGGTAAAAACCTCCCTGGCCCTCTTCTACAACCATGTGACCAATCCGGTGACACGCCGTTTCGGAAGCGCCAATCTTGCCAATGTCACGGGTCCTGTCCCCTTCTACTGGAACACGCCGAGCTACAAGATCTACGGCGCGGATCTTTCCGTGAACTACGATTCAGAGACCATATTCTCCACTCTCGGCCTCTCCTGGATGAACGGTTCCCGCAACGGCGCGATTAACGACGTGCGCGGCCCCGACACCTACTTCCAGGATCTCGCGCCCTTCACCGGAAATGTGCAGCTGGGCTACAAGTTTGCGGATTGGGATCTCGCGATCAGCTGGACCGGTCTGTTCGTTTCGGCGCAAAACCGCACGCCCTACAATCAGGGAACCGGCTATTTCTACGCGCGTCCGGAAAGCAAAGGCTATGCGGTGCACGGTATTTCCGTCGACTGGACGCCCAAGGAGGGCAGTCTTGCGGGGATCGAGGTGCATGCAGCGATCGACAACCTGTTTGACAAGTACTACGAACCCTATCTCTCGGATGGGATCGCCGCGATGCCCGGCAGGAACTTCAAGGTCTCGATCAGCCGGAAATTCTGACCGGTTGCCGCGCCGGCAACCGACCTCGCTTCTGTGCCACGATCCTTGAGCCCGAGCGGCAATGATCGCGGCCAGTTGCCCGTGGCGACCGCTCTGCCCGCTGCATGCCACGTGCAGGTGATGGCCGGGCAGAACGGAAAAGCGGAATGCCCGAAGGACGGCGCTGGTGCGGATGGAACGCGCCGCCATCACCTGTCGCCATGGCCGGGTTCCGATCCGCTCGGAACCCGGATGCGCAGCCCGCTGCCCTTGCGCCTGCGAATGACACGGGTGGACAACCGGAATGGCATAGGTCGGTCGCGCCTCTCCCGATGGATCGGACGTGCCTTGCCAGCCCGCCCTGACGGATGTTTCGCGTCCTTCAGCGGTGTTCTCCAGATGCAGTAGGCTCGCTGATCATCGCCAGGCGAGCTTCGGGTTCGCCTTCGTTGCGGCAAAGCCCGACAGGGGCGCTTTCCCGCGCGTCAGTTCGATCGTTTCCGCCAGGCCGTAGCCGCGCCACTTCGATTCGCCAAAGTCAGCGTCCCGCTCTTTCCGAAAGCCGCTTTCCAGCTCGAAACCGTATTTTTCAACTTCTTGCTAAGTGCTTGAATTTTATGGTGCCGCTTACGTGACTCGAACACGTGACCCCATCATTACGAATGATGTGCTCTACCGACTGAGCTAAAGCGGCCCCCGCGCCTCTGTCCAGAGGTGGACGGGCGGTGTGGGGCGGCTGATACAGGCAAAGCGGAGAGATTTCAAGTGTGGATTTTCGCTTCTTTTCCATCGCGCGGCAAGAATTGCCATCAGCCTGCCTTCTATGCCCTTACAAGCAGGGGCTTTGCGGTGGTGCTTGCGGATCGTCGGGCGAGCGTTTACCGAAGATCGATACGGGTTCGCATGGAAGCAAAGGGCAGGCAGTGAGCGGTTTGGAAACGGCAATCAGGAATGCGCTGGCGCGGAGCGACCGCGGCGACGCCGATATCCGCGCCCGCATCTACCAGTCGGCCCGGCAGGCGCTGGAGGCGGGCCTGCGCAAGCAGGAGATCAGCGATCCCGAGGTGATTGCCGCCGAACGCCGGCGGCTTGAGGCGAAGATCGGCGAGATCGAGGCCGAGGAGCGCGCGCGGCCCGAGGCCGAAACGCCGGAGGCGGTCACGCCCGTCGTGGTGTCGCCCGATCCCGGAGAGCGCCGGACGAGGAGCGAGCCGGCGCCTGCGGTTGCGCCGGCAAGGCGCGAGGCGGTGCCGTCATCGGCCTTGCCGCCGGAGGCGAGCCTTGAGGTTGGGTCGGTTTCCCCGCCCTCGAAGGATCCGCGTCCTGATCCGGCCGATGCCGGCAGCCCCGGCAGCATCGGCGATCTGGGTGGCATGCGCGCCGAGCGCGGCGCGGACCGGCTTGCCGCCGATTCGCGGGGCAAGGTGCAGGCAGCCAGGCCGCCGCGTGGCCGCAAGGCCAAGGCCGCCGCCAGGGCTGCGGCACGCCAGGAGGCGGCGCCTGCCATTCCCGGCGAGAAGCGCCGTCGCCGCCGCCGTGGCATCCTGTCGCGCCTGTTCGTCTGGTTCACCTTCCTCGTCTTCATCGGCATGGGTGGCTGGTGGGTGGTCACCTCCGGCCTGCTTCTGACGCCCGAGCAGCGCGATACCAGCGTGCCCAATCCGCCGGCCCGGGTGGAGGAAGAGGATTTTGCCGGCGCCCCCGCGCATTTCGATCCGCAGCGCGGCTTCTCCGCCGACTGGCTGGAAGTGTTCGGGCCGGATCGCAAGCCGGTCGTGACGCCGGGCTCCGCCGCCACCGCAGAGACGGTCGCCATGGCCGACGGACCCGCGCTGAAGATCACTTCGGCAGTGCCGAATGCCAATGGCGAGGTGGCAATAGAGGTGCCGGCCGCCATCCTGCGCGACCTGGCCGGCAAGACTTCAACTATTGCGCTGACCCTGCAATCGGCGGGCGACATGTCGGTACAACTGGCAGTCCGCTGCGATTTCCCCGGCCTTGGTGATTGCTCGCGCCACCGGGTCATGGCCACGCAGGAGCGCTCCGACACGCTGTTCCGCGTATCCTTCGCCGGCAATCTCGTGCCGAACCTGCCCGGACGCATCTATCTCAACAGCGATATCCTGAACGGCGGATCAGGCGTCCTCGTCTATTCGCTGCGCGTGCTGCCCGGGCAGTGATGGCGCCTGCTGCCGTCATGTTCCGGCCGCTCAGCGGAAGGCCTTCGGGCCGAAATCAAGGATACGCCGGTCGATCTCGCCGATCGACGCCGCATCCTTGCCCTCGTAGTCCAGGCTCTGCAGCAGGTGGCGGATGATGTTCAGCCGCGCCCGCCGTTTGTCATTGGCACGCACCACGGTCCAGGGCGCGTGCGGCGTGTGCGTTTCCTTCAGCATCAGGTCGCGCTTTTCGCCATAATCCTCCCAGCGGTCGAGCGAGGCGATATCCATCGGCGAGAGCTTCCAGATCTTCAGCGGATCGTGCCTCCGGTCGTGGAAGCGCTTCAACTGCATCTCGCGGCCGATGTTCAGCCAGAACTTGAAGAAGTGGATGCCGTCCTCGACGATCAGTTTCTCGAAGACGGGGGCAGCGTTCAGGAAATGGCGGTGCTGCTTCGGCGTGCAGAAGCCCATGACCGGCTCCACCACGGCGCGGTTGTACCAGGAGCGATCGAACAGCACGATTTCGCCGCGGGTGGGGAAGTGCTGCACATAGCGCTGGAAATACCACTGGCCCGCCTCGGTCTCCGTCGGCTTGGGCAGGGCCACCACCCGTGCCGAGCGGGGATTGAGATAGGCGCGCACGGCAAAGATCGAACCACCCTTGCCGGCGGCATCGCGACCCTCGAAGAGGGCGATGACGCGCTCGCCGCTTTTCTGCATCCAGGACTGCACCTTCACCAGTTCGATCTGCAGCTGACGAAGCTCCGTCTCGTAACGGTCGTTGTCCAGCTTGCGATCATAGGGATAGCCGTCGGATGACAGGGCCCTGTCGGAAATCCAGTCCGGCAGATGCGGATCGTCGATGTCGAAGCTCCGCCGCTCGCCACCGATTTCGAGTGTGACAATCCGCTGTCCTGTCGTGTCGGTCATTGGCTGTTTCCGTCCGTTTCCGTCTGTCATGCTGCGTCGAAAATCTCTGCCTATCAAGTTTCCGCACGCTGTTCTTGTTCCAGCGCAAGGCGAGGCAATGCCGGTCACGGATGCGTTGAAAGACGGATTTTGCCGGTTGCATTCTCCAGCCGATGTATATCTGTCATGCGAACCGGCTATCACCGCCGGTCAAGTTGGTGCACTCACCGCATCCGGTGGGGTCAGAGAGGCAGGTATGGCGTTGGCGAAGGTAAGGGCAGGGCGCGGCGAGCAATTGCGTCGGGGCTGGCTTGTGGTTGCGTCGGCAAGCCTGCTGGCGGCGCTGGCGCTGGGCGCGGAAATCAGTCCGCTGTTCGTTGCGGCCGGTTGGGTGCTGATCCTGCTGTCCCTGCTTCTGTCGCCATCGCTGCCGATCATCGAGCCGCCAGAGCCGGACACGCCGCCGGCCCCGTTGCCGCCTCCCGATCCGCTCGGCGATGTCTGTCGGGCCTATGCCGCGCTCGACATGCCGGTCATGGTGCTGGGCGCCGATGTCAACGTGCAGTTCCAGAACGATGCGGCACAGCGGGCCTTCGGGGAGATCGCCACCGATTCCCACCTGTCGGTGCGCCTGCGCGCGCCCGGCATTCTCGACATGGTGCGCGAGACGATCGCGACCGGCCAGCCGAACCAGATCGAATATTCCGAGCGGCATCCCTCCGAACGTGTCTTCCTGCTGCGCATTGCGCCGATCATGGCGGAGGCCGAGGGGCAGGCGGAGGCGCCCTATTACGCGCTGTCCTTCCGCGACATTTCGGAGTTGCGCCGCATCGACCGCATGCGGTCTGATTTCGTTGCCAATGCCAGCCACGAGCTGCGCACGCCGCTCGCCTCCCTGCGCGGCTTCATCGAGACGCTGCAGGGGCCTGCCAAGGGCGATCCCGGTGCGCATGAGCGCTTCCTCGGCATCATGCTGGACCAGGCGAACCGCATGAGCCGGCTGGTGGATGACCTTTTGTCGCTGTCGAGGCTGGAACTGAAGGCGCATATCGCCCCCAGCCAGCGGGTCGATCTGGTGCCGCTGATCGGCCATGTGCGCGACAGCCTGCTGCCGCTTGCCCAGGAACTCGGCATCGAGATCCGCATGCATCTGCCGGAGGGCCGGGTGGAGGTCACGGGCGATCGCGACGAACTGGTGCAGGTGATCGAGAACCTCATTGAAAACGCCTGCAAGTATGGCCAGGAAGGCAAGTTCGTCGATGTCTACCTGCGCAACGAACCCTCGCAGCCGGTGGAACTCAGCGTGGTCGATCGCGGCCCCGGCATTCCGGCCGAGCATGTGCCGCGCCTGACCGAGCGCTTCTACCGCGTCAGCGTGGCCGACAGCCGCTCCAAGAAGGGCACCGGACTGGGGCTTGCAATCGTCAAGCACATCCTGACGCGCCATCGTGCACGGCTGATCATCACGTCCGAGCTGGGCAAGGGCACCGACTTTACGGTCCGTTTCTGACAAAGAGAGGCGGCCGAAATTTTCACCGTCATGATTTTTCTTTTGAAATCAGTGGGATGATCTGTCACAAATGTTTCATCGAACTGACATAAAAGGGTGGCGTTGGGGCGGCTAAGACATGGTTGCCTACTCATCGGCGAGAGCGAGCGCCGGTTGAGACTGACATCACACAAGCCCATGACGGGAGATCACAATGAACATCCTGAAACTTTCCGCGGCTGCCCTCGTGGCCTCTGTCGCGTTTTCCGGCGCTGCTGCTGCGCGCGACCAGATCCAGATTGCCGGTTCCTCGACCGTTCTTCCCTATGCTTCGATCGTTGCCGAGGCTTTCGGTGAAAACACCAAGCATCCGACCCCGGTCGTTGAATCGGGCGGCTCGGGCGCCGGCCGCAAGAAGCTCTGCGAAGGCGTGGGCGAAAACACCATCGACATCGCCAACTCCTCGTCGCGTATCTCCAAGGCCGACATCGAACTCTGCGCCAAGAATGGCGTGACCGAGATCCAGGAAGTCCGCATCGGCTACGACGGCATCGTGTTTGCCTCCGACATCAAGGGCCCGAAGTTCGCCTTCACCCAGGCTGACTGGCACAAGGCGCTGGCTGCCAAGATCCTGAAGGATGGCAAGCTGGTCGATAACCCGAACAAGACCTGGAAGGACGTTCGCGCCGACCTGCCGAACCAGCCGATCCTCGCCTTCATCCCGGGCACCAAGCACGGCACCCGCGAAGTCTTTGATGAGAAGGTCATCATCGACGGCTGCAAGGAAGACGGCACCTACGATGCGCTGCTGGCTGCCAACAACAACGACAAGTCTGCTGCCTCCAAGGCTTGCGGTGCAATCCGCACCGACGGCGTTGCCGTTGACATCGACGGCGACTACACCGAGACGCTGGCTCGCGTCGACGCTAACAAGAACGGCATCGGCGTCTTCGGTCTGTCCTTCTACCAGAACAACACCGACAAGCTGCAGGTTGCCACGATGGCCGGCATCGAGCCGTCCGTGGAAACCATTGCTGCCGGCAAGTACCCGGTCTCGCGTCCGCTGTACTTCTACGTGAAGAACGCCCACCTCGACGTCATCCCGGGCATGCAGGAATATGTCGAGTTCTTCGTGTCGGATGAAATGGCCGGCCCGAATGGTCCGCTGGCTGCCTACGGTCTGGTTTCCGATCCGGAACTGAAGAAGACCCAGGAAGCCGTCAAGGCCCGCAAGCCGATGGCTCCGCTGAAGTAATCCAAAATGACCGCCCGGCGGCGCGATGATCGCGCCGCCGGATTTCCCCGTGTTTGAAGGATGCGGCCAAGATGAATGTTGGCATCATTATTCTTGTTGTGTTGGCGTTTGCGGCCGCCGGTTATATTGCCGGCAAGCGACAGGCCCTGGCGCTTTCGGCGGGAAGCGGAATGAAGCTGCACTCCCTGTCCGGCTATTATGGCCAGACCGTTGCGCTTTTTGCGGCCGTTCCTGCCTTTCTCCTGATGATTGTGTGGCTGCTGGTGCAGCCGGTCGTCGTCGAAAACCGCATCAGCGGCATGATTCCTGAAAGCCTTGCATCCGAGCCGGCCGCCCGCAGCCTGGTCATGTCGGACGTGCGCCGCATTGCCGATGGCCTCGATTCCGTCCTGGTGCGTGGCGGTCTGGGTGAGGAGGCGCTGGACAGCATTGCCGCCGATACCCAGAACGTTCGCGCCCGCCTGGCCGAAGTCGGCATTGCGCTTGCCGGTGAAGTGCCGCCGGTGGTCTTCGAGGCAGCCCGCAGCTATCGCCAGAGCGCCAAGACCGGCGCGCTTGCGATGACCTTTGCCGTGTTCGGCCTGTCCCTGCTGCTGGGTTTCCTTGCCTATCGGCGCATCGATCCGCAGATGCGGGCGCGCAACATCAGCGAAACCTTCGTCAAATCGTTGCTGATCGCCTCCTCGCTGATCGCCATCCTGACCACCATCGGCATCGTCTTCTCGCTGGTGTTCGAAACCATTACCTTCTTCAAGCTCTATCCGGCGTCGGAATTCTTCTTCTCTACCGTCTGGAACCCGCAGTTCCGCGGTGGCTCCGAACTCGGCATCCTGCCGCTGCTGTGGGGAACGCTGTATGTGTCCTTCATCGCGCTGCTGGTCGCGGTCCCGATCGGCCTGATGATCGCCATCTACCTGTCGGAATATGCCGGCCGTTCGATGCGCAGCTTCGCCAAGCCGGCGATCGAGATGCTGGCGGGCATTCCCACCATCGTCTACGGCCTCTTTGCGCTGGTCACCATCGGCCCGTTCCTGCGTGATTATTTCGCGGCCCCGCTCGGTCTCGGCTCCTCGTCCTCCTCCGTGCTGACGGCGGGTCTCGTGATGGGGATCATGATCATTCCCTTCGTCAGCTCGCTGTCGGACGATATCATCAATGCCGTGCCGCAGGCCCTGCGCGATGGCTCCTACGGCCTTGGTGCAACGCGGTCGGAAACCATCAAGAAGGTGGTAATGCCGGCTGCCCTGCCGGGCATCGTCGGCGCCGTCCTGCTGGCGGCCAGCCGCGCGATCGGCGAAACCATGATCGTGGTGCTGGGGGCCGGTGCCGCCGCCAAGCTGTCGCTCAACCCGTTCGAGGCCATGACGACCGTGACCGTCAAGATCGTCAGCCAGCTGACCGGTGACTCCGAGTTCTCCAGCCCGGAAACCCTGGTCGCCTTTGCGCTCGGCCTGACCCTCTTCACCTTCACGCTCGGGCTGAACGTGCTCGCCCTCTACATCGTGCGCAAATATCGGGAGCAGTACGAATGACCGACATGACCGTTTCAGGCGCATCTGTCGCCATGCCCCGGACCAAGTCCCTTCTCCAGCTCGATGAGCGCACCCGCCGCCGCAACGCATCGGAAGCCCGTTTCCGCATGATCGGCTTCCTGGCCGTGCTGATCGGCGTCTTCGCGCTGGTCTTCCTGCTCGGGTCGATCCTGTCGAACGGCCTGTCATCCTTCCGGCAGACCTATATCTCGCTGGATATCTTCCTTGACCCTGCGCGGCTCGACAAGGCCGGCACGCGCGATCCGGCGGAACTCGCCAAGATCACCACCTTCAGCTATGCACCGCTTATCGAGAAGGCGCTGGCCGATGCCATGGCGGCCAAGGGCGTTTCCGGCGATGGTGTCAGCGTCAAGGCTGCCGCCGAGCTGATCTCCAAGGAAGCGCCGGCGGACCTGCGCCGCTACGTGCTGGCCCATCCGCAGGCGATCGGCACCAAGGTGAACTTCGATCTCCTGGCGTCCGGTCGCATCGACGGCTACTACAAGGGCCGCGTGACGATGGAAAGCGCCGAGCTTGACCGCAACATCTCGCCGGCACAGCTGCAGCTCGCAGACAAGCTGAAGGCGGCCGGCATTCTCGGCACGCATTTCAACTGGGGCTTCTTCACCGCGCCCGATGCCTCGGACACCCGTCCGGAAGCCTCCGGCCTCGGTGTGGCGATCCTCGGCTCCGCCTACATGATGATCATCGTGCTGGTGCTGTCGCTGCCGCTCGGCGTTGCCTCCTCCATCTATCTGGAGGAATTCGCGCCGCAGAACCGCCTGACGGACCTGATCGAGGTCAACATCGCCAATCTGGCGGCCGTTCCCTCCGTCGTGTTCGGCATCCTCGGCCTTGCCGCCTTCATCAACTTTGCCGGCCTGCCGCAATCGGCTCCGGTGGTGGGCGGTCTGGTGCTGACGCTGATGACGTTGCCGACGATCATAATCGCAACGCGCGCCGCGCTGAAATCGGTTCCGCCGTCGATCCGCGATGCGGCACTCGGCGTCGGTGCCTCCAAGATGCAGGCGATCTTCCACCACGTGTTGCCGCTGGCCATGCCGGGCATCCTGACCGGCACGATCATCGGCCTTGCGCGTGCGCTCGGCGAAACCGCGCCGCTGCTTCTGATCGGCATGGTCGCCTTCGTGCGCGATTATCCCGCCGGTCCGCCGGAAGGCTTCTTTGATCCGGCGTCCGCCCTGCCGGTCCAGGTCTACAACTGGACGCAGCGTGGCGACCCGGCCTTCATCGAGCGTGCGTCCGGCGCCATCATCGTTCTGCTGGTGTTCCTCATCCTGATGAACTTGTCCGCAATCATCTTGCGCCGACGCTATGAGCGCCGCTGGTAGGAGGTCTGACCATGAATAGCATCTCTTCCATGAACACGACGACGACGACCACGAAGGCCTCCCCCATGACCGAAACGAAAATCTCCGCCCGCAGCGTGCAGGTCTATTACGGCGAGAAGCATGCGCTTCGCGATGTCAGCATCGAGATCCGGCCGCGCTCCGTCACGGCCTTCATCGGTCCGTCCGGCTGCGGCAAGTCGACCTTCCTGCGCTGCCTCAACCGCATGAACGACACGATCGACAGCTGCCGGGTCGAGGGCAGCATCCTGATCGACGGCGAGAACATCTATGACCCCAAGGTCGATCCGGTGCAGCTGCGCGCCAAGGTCGGCATGGTGTTCCAGAAGCCGAACCCGTTCCCGAAGTCGATCTACGAGAACGTCGCCTATGGCCCGCGCATTCACGGCCTTGCCCGCAAGAAGTCCGAGCTTGACGATATCGTTGCCTCCTCGCTGCAGAAGGCCGGTCTCTGGAACGAAGTGAAGGACCGCCTGAACGAGTCCGGCACGGGCCTGTCCGGCGGCCAGCAGCAGCGCCTCTGCATTGCCCGCGCAGTGGCCGTTTCGCCGGAAATCATCCTGATGGACGAGCCCTGCTCGGCGCTCGACCCGATCGCGACGGCCAAGGTCGAGGAACTCATCCACGAACTGCGGACGAATTTCACCATCGTCATCGTGACGCACTCCATGCAGCAGGCAGCCCGCGTTTCGCAGCGCACGGCCATGTTCCATCTCGGCCTGCTCGTCGAAGAGAACGACACCGACAAGATGTTCACCAACCCGGATGATCAGCGCACGCAGGACTACATCATGGGCCGCTTCGGCTGATGCCGGGCCGTTCTGCCTTCTGCTGACAACCCTTTATCCGAGGATGAAACACCATGCCCTCCACCCATATTCTGTCGGCCTTCGACGAAGACCTGAAATACCTGAACCGCCGGATTTCCGAGATGGGCGGCCTTGCCGAGGAGATGTGCGGCAACGCCGTTCGGGCCCTGGTGAATTCGGATGCGGCGCTGGCGCAGAAGATCATCTCGGATGACGTGATCCTCG
>NZ_JAHHZO010000010.1 GCF_018760785.1 Rhizobium sp. CSW-27 | reverse complement strand
GCCGCGAAGTGCGGCTCGGCCCGACGGAGTTCCGGCTGCTGGAATTCCTGATGGCCTCGCCCGGCCGCGTCTTCTCCCGCTCGCAGCTGCTCGACGGCGTCTGGGGCCACGACATCTACGTGGACGAGCGCACCGTCGACGTGCATGTCGGGCGCCTGCGCAAGGCGCTCAACTTCTCCAACATGCAGGATGTCATCCGAACCGTCCGCGGCGCGGGATACTCCATGGAAGCCTGACAGCTTTCCGGCACATGATCCGATCACAAAACACCCGGTTGCCCTGCAGCCGGGTGTTTTCGTCTGCACCCTTCGCGTCGAGCGGGGTGAGCGCGTTGCGGGGGGGCGCCGGGGACAGTGAACACAAAAAAAACGGGCGCAGGGCCCGTTCTTTCGATCTCTGCGGTATCGGCTTGCTTCAGCCGCGAGCGCCGGCGACGTTGGCGGCCTTGCGCCGTTCGTTGACCGGCTGATAGGCCAGCCGCGCATGATATTTGCAATAGGGCGAGCTTTCGCCGGATTCTGCGCCACAGAAGTGGAAATCGTCCTTCAGCGGGTCGCCCATCGGCCACTTGCAGGTGCGCTCGGTGAGGTCCGTCAGGGCCAGGCGGCGCGACATCGGCACCACCACATTGACCGGCGCCTCGTAAGCCGGCTGCTGGGTGACTTCGATCTCGATCTCTTCCTTGACGACCGTTGCGCCGACCGGACGCGCAACCGTGCGCGTGGTGGTGTTCGTGGCGCGGGCCGCAAAATTCGGAGCGCGCGGCGCCGAGGTGTTGCGCGCCTGCGGGCGGCTTGCCGCCTGCGGGGTGCCGCCGGCCTTTGCGCGACCCGGCAGGTTGAGGCGGTGCACCTTGCCGATCACGGCATTGCGGCTGACGCCGCCCAGCTGCGCCGCGATCTGGCTCGCGCTCAGACCCTCGGCCCATAGCCTTTTCAACTTCTCGACACGCTCGTCTGTCCAGTTCATGCTGTCTCTCCGCCTTAGAGCATTTTGCGAGACAGAATCACTCACCCTCCGGCGAAAGAAATTCCGCCGAGCATACTACATCTATACTTTTGGTGACTAGTTCCGCCGCATGCAGTCTAGTAATTGATCTTTAACCTAATGGGCGGTGGACTCGCTGACAAGAGTCGCCGGAATCGTCGCGAATCGATTTTGGGGTTTTCCCCAACTTGCTGTCGCGGCGAGTCATTTTTGTCACAGCCTGCAAGCCTGGCGCAAGTTTCGTGGCAAGCCACGGAAAAGCCCGGAAAACCACGGGATTTGTTGACATCCCATCGCGAAATGCCGATAGTGCCGGCGCCGCCCTTTGAGGCGGCATTTTTAATTTTCCGGCGGCGAGGGTCGCCGTCTTTGTTCCTAGTGCCCAGGGAGATGTCGCCATGGCTGAAGCCGCGCTTTTCGACACGTTTGCAAGGGCCCCTCTGCGTTTCGTACGCGGTGAGGGCGTGTGGCTCGTGACGGAAACGGGCGAGCGATATCTCGATTTCGGCGCGGGCGTTGCCGTCACCTCCTGCGGCCATTCCAACCCGCACCTCGTTGCGGCGCTGAAGGATCAGGCCGACAAGGTCTGGCATCTCTCCAACCTCTACGAGATCCCCGAGCAGGAGCGTCTGGCCCGGCGTCTGGTGGAGGCGACCTTTGCCGACAAGGTGTTCTTCACCAATTCCGGCGCCGAGGCGCTGGAATGCGCGATCAAGACGGCGCGGCGCTACCACTATGCCAAGGGGCATCCGGAAAAATTCCACATCATCACCTTCGAAGGGGCCTTCCACGGCCGCACGATCGCGACGATCGCGGCCGGCGGCCAGGAAAAATACCTCGAAGGCTTCGGCCCCAAGGCGCAGGGTTTCGACCAGGTGCCGTTCGGCGACATGGACGCGCTGAAGGCAGCGATCACGGAGAACACCGCTGCCCTGCTGATCGAACCGATCCAGGGCGAGGGCGGCATCCGCGTCGTGTCCAGGGAATTCCTGCGTGAGTTGCGCGCGCTGTGTGACGAACATGGCCTGCTGCTGATGTTCGACGAGGTGCAGACCGGCGTCGGCCGCACCGGAAAGTTCTTTGCCCATGAATGGACCGGCGTCACGCCGGACATCATGGCGGTCGCCAAGGGTATTGGCGGCGGCTTCCCCTTCGGCGCGTGCCTTGCCACCGCCGAGGCGGCCTCCGGCATGAAACCCGGCGTGCATGGCACGACCTATGGTGGCAATCCGCTGGCGATGGCGGTTGGCAATGCGGTTCTCGACGTCGTGCTGGCCGATGGCTTCCTGCAGAATGTCAACGATGTGGCGCTTGTCTTCCGCCAGGGGCTTGCGGCGTTGAAGGACCGTTTCCCGGGCGTGATCGAGGAAATCCGCGGTGAAGGCCTGATGCTTGGCATCAAGGCCCGCGTGCCGGCCGGCGAACTCGCCCTTGCGATGCGCGACGAGCATATTCTCGGCGTTCCGGCCGGTGACAACGTGATCCGGCTGCTGCCGCCCCTGGTGGTGACGGCGGATGAGGCGCGCGAGGGCATCGCCCGTATCGAGCGCGCCGCTGAAAAGCTCCAGAGTGAACAGTTGAAGAAATCGGCCTGACGGCCCCCCAGGATGAGCGCGCCGCCGGATGGCGCCCCGGATGGATTGGACCATGGCATCACCCAAGCATTTTCTCGACCTCTCGGCAGTTTCGTCAGGGGAGCTGCGTACCATTCTCGATGATGCGCTGACGCGCAAGAAGGCCACCAAGGCGGGCACGGCGGACAAGCCGCTGGCCGGCAAGATGCTGGCCATGATCTTTGAAAAGCCCTCGACCCGCACGCGCGTCTCGTTTGATGTCGGCATGCGTCAGCTGGGCGGCGAGACGCTGTTCCTCTCGGGCACCGAAATGCAGCTCGGCCGCGCCGAAACGATCGGCGACACCGCCAAGGTGCTGTCGCGCTATGTCGATGCAATCATGATCCGCACCACGGACCATCGCCGCCTGATGGAAATGGCCGAGCACGCCACCGTCCCGGTGATCAACGGCCTGACCGACGAAACGCATCCCTGCCAGATCATGGCCGACCTTCTGACCTTCGAGGAGCATCGCGGCCCTGTTGCCGGCAAGACCTTTGCCTGGACCGGCGACGGCAACAACGTGCTGCACTCCTTCATCGAAGGCTCTGCCCGCTTCGGCTACAAGATGAACATGGCCGTGCCGCTGGGCTCCGAGCCGCTGGACAAGTACCTCAACTGGTCGCGCAACAATGGCGGCGAGATCATGCTCTGCCATGATGCCGATCGTGCCGTCGACGGTGTCGACATGGTGGTGACGGATACCTGGGTGTCGATGAACCAGGAGCACAAGGCGCGCGGCCACAACATCTTCCAGCCCTTCCAGGTGAATGAGCAGCTGATGAAGAGGGCGAAGGACGACGCGTTGTTCATGCACTGCCTGCCCGCCCATCGCGGCGAGGAAGTGACCGATGCGGTGATCGACGGTCCGCAGTCGGTGGTGTTCGACGAGGCGGAAAACCGACTGCACGCGCAAAAGGCCGTTCTGGCCTGGTGCTTTGGCGTCATCTGACGCGGAAGCGGCCGGTTTCCGGGACGACGCCGGGCATGCCTTGATTTATTTCGGGCATGCCCCCATCTGTCGGCTTTCCCAATTGCGCCCGCGCCGTCGGTCCGGGTGCCTCAACACGACAGCGTCGGCCTCTTTCCTGTGGTTGAGCGGTTCCGCTTGCCCGCCATATGTGCGAAACGGGTGGCTCCGGCGCGAAGGAGCAAGACATGGCAGAGGCCACTGTGGAATTCAGCGAACTCAATCTGGCGGGCGATGACCGCGTGGTGCCTTTCCAGGTGGAGGGCCTCGATGTGCGTGGCCGCGCGGTGCAGCTTGGCCCGCTCCTGAACGCCATCCTTGGCCGTCATGAGTATCCCGCCCCGGTCGCACGCCTTCTGGCGGAAGCGATCGTGCTGACCGCGCTGATCGGCACTTCTCTGAAGTTCGAGGGCCGGTTCACCGTGCAGACCAAGGGCGACGGTCCGGTCGATCTGCTGGTGGCGGATTTCACCAGCCCGGAAAGCATGCGTGCCTATGCCCGTTTCGACGAGGAGGCGCTGGCCACCGCCGTTGCCGCCGGCAGAACGGCGCCGCCGGATCTTCTGGGCGAGGGCGTGCTTGCCTTCACCATCGATCAGGGCCATGGCATGCAGCCCTATCAGGGCATCGTGCCGCTCGACGGCTCGTCGCTGGAGGAGATTGCCGGGGTCTATTTCCGGCAGTCGGAGCAGATCCCGACCAAGGTGCGGCTCGGCGTTGCCGAACTGCTGGACCGCGATGACGATGGCAAGCCGCGCCACAACTGGCGCGCTGGCGGCGTTCTTGCCCAGTTCCTGCCGCAGGCGCCGGAACGCATGCGCCAGCCGGACCTGCATGGCGGCGACGGCGACGACCGCACCCATGATCTGACGGGTGACGATGCCTGGGCGGAAGCGCGCATGCTGGTGGAAACCGTCGACACGGACGAACTGACGGATCCGCAGGTGGCGATAGAGCGGCTGCTCTATCGTCTGTTTCACGAGCGCGGCGTGCGCATCTATGAGCCGCAGGCGGTCATCGATCGCTGCAGCTGCTCGCGCGACAAGATCAAGGGTGTGCTGGAGGGCTTTACCGCCGAGGAAATCGAGGCGAGCCAGGAAGACGGCCACATCGCGGTCACCTGCGAATTCTGCTCCACCACCTATCGCTACGACGTCGCCGAATTCGAAGCCGCGTGAGAGGCCGGCGAAGGCGGGCGGCGGACCTCTTCTACTCGCTGCTGCGCGGCGGCAGATGCTTGTCGCGCGGCGGGATGTCGGTACCGTTTGCCGTATTCTGACCCCCGGCAAGGGCCGGGTGGCTCGTCTCGTCCACCACCGCGCTGGGTGGCAGGTCCTCGGTCCGCTGATAGGGAACCTCCACCCGGTTTGCGGGAACCGTTTCCTGATCCTGCACATACAAGAAGAAGAAGAGCGCGCCTGCCGCGAGCGCGATGGCGAGAGCCCCGAACAGGGCCATCAACTGCTTTTCCCGTTGCATGATGCCTCCATTGTCAGGAAGGCGAAACAGGCGGCGCCCCGGAAAGTTTCCGCGACCTCCGTCGTGAAGGCCCGTCCGGCCTGTGCTTGCCGTCATGCGAAAAGCGGAACCCGGGTTCGGGCGCAGGTTCAGTTCAGCACGCGCATCAGGCCCGGGGAATCCAGTGAAAAGGCGGGAATGGTGACGATGAAGGTTTCCCCTTCATCTGTTTCCATCTGATAGTGGCCGAACATCATGCCGGATGGGGTGTCGAGCGGGCAGCCGGAGGAATATTCGAAGGTGTCGCCGGGCTGCAGGCGAGGCTGCTCTCCCACAACGCCGGGGCCTTCCACTTCGTCCACGATGCCGTTCTGGTCGGTGATGTGCCAGTAGCGGTGAACCAGCCGCACCGTCAGATCCGAATGGTTGGATATGACGATACGATAGCCCCAGACATAGCGGCTGTCCTCCGGATCGGACTGCTCCTCCAGATAATAGGGCTCGACTTCGACCTCGATATCCCTTGTCCGGGCACGATACATGCGCGACACCTTCACTGCGTATCGTTAGGGATATCGTACAGTATGGGCGGAAGGTCAAGAAATCCGCCCATATTGAATGTGGTGATCGACAAGTTTTGCCGGCCCTGCGACCGGCATCGTCGCAGAAAAAGCTCAGGCGGAGACCTTGGAAAGCGCCTGGACCAGATCGTCGAGCAGGTCGTCGGTATCTTCGATACCGCAGGAAAGACGCAGCGTGCCGCCGGAAATGCCAAGCTCCGCGCGTGCCTCATCCGTCAGGTTCTTGTGCGTCGTCGTGGCCGGATGCGTGATCAGGCTCTTGGCGTCGCCCAGATTGTTGGAGATCTTGATCACCTCCAGCGCATCCTGCAGCGCAAAGGCCGCATCCTTGCCGCCCTTCAGCTCGAAGCAGACGAGCGTCGAGCCGCCGGTCATCTGGCGGGCAATGATGTCGGCCTGCGGATGGTCCTTGCGACCCGGATAGATGACGCGGGCGACCTTGCCCTGGTCGGCAAGAAAATCGGCGATCCTTCCGGCGCTTTCCGTCTGCTGCTTCACGCGCAGAGGCAGGGTCTCGATGCCCTTCAGCAGCGTCCAGGCATTGAAGGGTGACATGGCGGGGCCGGTATGGCGGAAGTAGTCATGCAGGTTTTCGTCGATCCACTGCTTGTCGGAGAGGATGACGCCGCCGAGGCAGCGGCCCTGGCCATCGATATGCTTCGTCGCGGAATAGACGACCACATGCGCGCCGAGTTCCAGCGGCTTCTGGAAGAGCGGCGTTGCAAACACGTTGTCGACCACCAGCTTGGCGCCCACCTGGTTGGCGAGCTTCGCCACGCCCGCGATATCGACCACTTCCAGCGTCGGGTTGGTCGGGCTTTCCAGGAAGAAGACCTTGGTGTTGGGGCGTATCGCGGCTTCCCAATTGGCGAGGTCACGGCCATCCACCAGCGTGCACTCGACGCCGTATTTCGGCGCCAGCGTCTCGACGACGTAGCGGCAGGAGCCGAACAGGGCGCGTGCGGCAACGATGTGGTCGCCGGCCTTGACCTGGCAGAGAATGGCAGCAGACACGGCGGCCATGCCCGATGCGGTGGCACGGGCGTCTTCGGCGCCTTCCAGCGCGATCATCCGCTTTTCGAACATGTCGTTGGTCGGGCTGCCGTAGCGGGCATAGATGAAGCCGTCCGTCTCGCCCTTGAAGCGGGCTTCGGCCGCGGCGGAATTTTCATAGACGAAGCCCTGCGTCAGGTAGATCGCTTCGGAGGTTTCGCCATACTGCGAGCGCAGCGTGCCGCCATGGACGAGTTGGGTTGCGGGGCGCCAGGTCTTGCTCATGCGTGTCACCACTTCATAACAAAAAAACCGGTCGCAAAGCAGACCGGTTTCGCACCCGGTCCTTTTAGCCACTTGTTTAACGTGGCTGCAAGCCGACCGGCCAAATCACCACGGGATAAGTTCGCATACGCCTGCGAAGCGCTTGCGTCAATTGCCTGCTTTTGCTTTTGTCGCGCGATTGAAGGATAGGGTCAATGAAACGCAACGCGGGCATTCTGGCAGATCGCGCCATCGGCGCTCTTTTCGCAGACGGCAGGCTGAAATCCGAGGCGGCGCTCGATGCCGACCAGATCCAGCCGGCGAGCCTGGATCTGAGGCTGGGCTCCAAGGCGCTGCGCGTGCGTGCCAGCTTCATGCCCGGCCCCAACCACAGCGTGGCCGACAAGCTGGAGCGGCTGACGCTGCACGAGATCGATCTGGAGAACGGCGCGGTGCTGGAAACCGGCTGCGTCTACATCGTGCCGCTGATGGAAAGCCTCGATCTGCCGGACGATCTATCCGCCTCGACCAACCCCAAGAGTTCCACCGGCCGCCTCGACATCTTCACGCGTGTTATGGTCGATCGCGCCCAGGAATTCGACAAGATTCCGGCCGGCTATCGCGGCCCGCTCTATCTCGAAATCTCGCCGCGCACCTTTCCGGTCATCGTGCGTCGCGGCTCGCGCCTGTCGCAGATCCGCTTCCGCACCGGCCACGCCCTGCTGACCGAGGCCGAGGTTCTTGCCCTGCACGAGGCGGAAACGCTGGTGGCGAGCGAGCGGCCGAACGTGTCCGGCGGCGGCATCGCGCTGTCGATCGACCTCAAGGGCACGGGTCCCGACGGCCTGATCGGCTACCGCGGCAAGCACCATACCTCCGTCATCGATGTGGATCGCAAGGCAGATCACGACGTGCTCGACTTCTGGGAGCCGCTTTTCAGCCGTGGCCGCGACGAACTGATCCTCGATCCCGACGAGTTCTATATCCTCGTCTCCCGCGAGGCCGTGCACGTGCCGCCGCTCTATGCGGCCGAGATGACGCCCTATGACCCGCTGGTCGGCGAGTTCCGCGTTCATTATGCCGGGTTTTTCGATCCGGGCTTCGGGCATGCCGCCGTCGGCGGGTCCGGCGCGCGGGCGGTGCTGGAGGTGAGAAGCCACGAGGTTCCCTTCATTCTCGAACATGGCCAGATCGTCGGCCGCCTCGTCTATGAACACATGCAGGAGCGGCCAGAGGCACTCTACGGTTCCGGCCTCGGTTCCAACTATCAGGCGCAGGGCCTGAAGCTCTCGAAGCATTTCAGGGGGTGAGCGCCCCTTCGTCTTCCGGACCTGCGGCCTCCTGACGGTGCTTTGCTCTTGAAGGAACCGGGGCCAGATGCTAGGTCTGCTTCGCGTCGCGGGTGTAGCTCAATGGTAGAGCAGCAGCTTCCCAAGCTGAATACGAGGGTTCGATTCCCTTCACCCGCTCCATTCTCCCCATCCTTTGTTCGGAACGCATCAAGGCGCGCCCCTGTCCCTTGCCCACTGCGCGGCGCGGTTCTTGTCGCCTTTTGCCGGTCGGGGATCTGCCTCCTCTTGTAAAGCCCAGCGAAGCCACTAAGAGCGAGGCGGAAGGGCGCAAAGGACGGGTGCGGCGATGAAGACAGTGCGGGTCTGGTACACGGATTTCTGGCCGGGTTTCAATCCGGAGGATCTTTTCCTGCTGGAAGGCCTGTCGGACGATATCAGGGTCGTGCTCGATCCCAGGCAGCCGCAGGTGCTGTTCTATTCCTGCTTCGACACGATGCACCGCACCTATGACGACTGCGTGCGCGTCTTCTATACGGGCGAAAATGTGCGGCCGGATTTCAATGTCTGCGATTACGGCATCGGCTTCGATCATATGACCTTCGGCGACCGCTATCTGCGCCATCCCTTCTATCTGGAGGATCTTGCGCTGGCCGAGCAGGTGAGGGATCGGGCGCCAATTGATGCGCGCCTTGTCGAAGATCGCGGCTTCTGCACCTTCATCTACTCCAATGGCCGCGCCGATCCGGTTCGCGACGCCTTCTTCCATCACCTTTCTGCGCATCGGCCGGTCAATTCGCTCGGCCGTCATCTGCGCAATGACGACAGCTTTTCCCGGATGACCGGCCTGAAGCCGGTGCCGGCCAAGCTGAAGGTCATGGGCGGTTTCAACTTCGCCATCGCGTTTGAAAATTCCGGAACGCCGGGCTACACGACGGAAAAGATCTTCCACGCCTTTGCCGCGCGCTGCATTCCGATCTACTGGGGCAATCCGCTGGTCGATCTGGACTTCAATCCGCGAGCCTTCGTCAACCGCCACGATTTTCCCGACGACGAAAGCTGCATCGCGCATGTGATGCAGCTGGCGGCCGATCCGCAGCGCATGGTCGCCATGCTGAACGAGCCCGTCTTTGCCGATGGCAATGATCCCTCGTTCCGCCGGCAGGAGCTTGCCGATTTTATCAATCACATCCTGCATCAGGAGCCGGAAGCTGCCCGCCGCCGCACCCGGTATGGCTATGCGCCCGTTTATGTGCGCCGCAACGCCCCGCGCCAGCGCTCCTGGTTCAGCAAGCTCAACATGAAGCGCAAGGCCTGGCGCAAGGCTTTGCGCAGCCGCTGAACCGAGGTAGACCGCATCCATTCGCCCGGCGCGGCGGACGCTTCGCCGGCGCGGGCCGTCCGGGCCGGCCGGTGCGGCGTCTTCTTCCAGAAAAAGGGATTGGTGCGCAGCTCATTGACGGCGCGCCAGGCGGCGTAGGAACTCATCATCCAGTGCATCGGCACGGCGATCCAGCGCCGGCCGACCTTCAGCTTTTCCAGGCCGATCATCGAGCCCATGCCGAGCCCGAGAAACACGAGATAGCTTGCGATGACGTTGAGGCCGTCCATCAGCATCAGGCCGAGCGTCAGCATACCCATCTCAGCAAGCGGCGTGTGGGCGAGCAGCAGCAGTGCCTTGATGAACAGCACGAGGATCAGCGGATGCAGCAGGGCTGAAAACAGCATGCCGCCGATCAGCAGGTGGAAGACCAGCATGGCGCGCCATCCCATCTGCCGCGCCGTCAGCAGCGGGTTTCTGGTCATCACCAGCCAGGTCTGCAGCCAGCCCTTGAACCAGCGGGTCCGCTGACCGATCCAGACGGCGCGGCTGACCGGAGCCTCTTCCAGCGTCTGGCAGCGCAGTGTTTCCGAGCGATAGCCGAGCCGGTAGAGCCTGAGGCCGAGATCGGCATCCTCTGTGACGTTGAACGGGTCCCAGCCGCCCACCCGGCGCAGCACCGCCGTGCGGAAATGGTTGGAGGTGCCGCCGAGCGGTAGCGGCATGCGATAGCGCGACAGCATCGGCAGCAGGCCGCGGAACAGGGCGGCATATTCCATGGCGAACAGGGCGCTGATGTGGTTCTCGTCGACATTGGAGATGATCAGCGGCGCCTGCAGGCAGGCAAGCTCCGGACCGCTCGACCGGAAGCGCCGATAGGCCTCCATCAACTGGCCGGGATGCGGCCGATCTTCCGCGTCGTAAATGGCGAGAAATTCGCCACGGGCCGCAGCGAGGGCATAGGCCAGCGCCTTCGGCTTGGTACGCGGGTGATAAGGCGGCACCTTCACCACCTCGAAATGCGGCGGCAGTTTCTGTGCATCGAGAGCGGCCAGCGTCTCTGCGTCATCCCTTTCGCAGACGATCTTGATGTCGAGGCGGGAGCGCGGCCATTCCAGCCGCTGAAGGCTCGCCACCAGTTGCGGCACCATATCCGCCTCGCGGTAGATTGCCACCATCACCGAATAGACGGGCAGCGGCTCTTCCACCGGCTGAGGCAGGGCCGGTGCCCGCCGTCGCTGCCGCCGCTGTTCGACAAGGGCCACCATGCGTAGCGCAAGACAGGCAAAGTAGAGAAGCGTGATGGTGATGTGCAGCAGCGGCAGCAGGATGGCGGGCATGGCGATGCAGATGGCCGCCAGTGCCGTCAGCATGCTGCCGGCAACCAGCCCCTGCGTTCCGGTGGTGATGATGCGGGCCGAAAGATGCGGCTGCATGTCGAAGAGATCGGTCGCGGCCCGGCGCACCCGGCGGGCCGATCCCGCCTCCCAGACGGCTGCACGCAAGGCGGATGGCGTGGTGATCACGAGGCCATCGCGCAGGGCCGGCTTCCTGGCCAGAAAGGCGGCGAATTCCGGCAGTTTCTCCGCCCGCGGCACCATGGCGATCTGCGGTGCCCGGTTCGGATAGGTCAGGCGAACCTGCAGGGGCTGGACAAGCTGCGTATCCAGTCCGTCGAGGTCAACCACGGTCTGCGGATCGATCCGCTCCATGAAGGGAAGGCGGAAGAACCGGGCAACCGCCCGATAATAGGCGTCCTCGGTCGTCGCGCCGGAATGCAGAAGCTCCGTCTCGATGGTCGTGCCGTTGCTCGCCGCCTCGGCCGCCAGCGCCGCGATGCGCGATGCGGAAAATCCGAGCGTCACCAGAACGGACGCTTCCGTATCTTCGCCCTGGCCCGCCTCCAGAATGTGAAGCCATCCTCGATGCGCCAGGACGCGCTTGCGCAAATCCGCCATCGTGGGCGGATATTCCCCCGTCTCACTCAAGCTGATACACCATACCGCAAGAGTTGCGCCCCATGTCCCCGAGATGATCATAGACGGACACGCAATAGTTTCACCTGGCAAAACTGAGGGATTCTCGCAAAAGATGCAAAAAATTCTGCTGATTCTTGCGGCCGTCATCCTTCTCGGGGCGCCTTCCGCGCGGGCGCAGACATCCGAGATGCCGGTTCTGTTCGATGCCGACGAACGTCTGGCGCGGCCGGATCTATCGACGCTGCCGCGTCTTCGCGTGCTGACGACGGTGGACTTTCCGCCCTTCAGTTTCGTGGACCAGACGGGGCGTCTGGCGGGCTTTCACCTGGATCTGGTCCGGGAAATCTGCCGCGAGCTGGCGATCGAGGCGAAGTGCCAGGTGCAGGCCATGCCCTTTGCGGATCTGGAGGCGGCGCTCGAGGCGGGCGAGGGCGAGGCCATCGCCGCCGGCATTGCGGTCACGCCCGCCCTTCGCCAGCGCTTCGCCTTCTCCAGACCCTATATCAGCATCCCGGCGCGGTTCGCCCGCAACCGCGAGGTGGGGCTCGAGGGAAAGGCTGCCGAAGCGCTGGCCGGTCGGCCGGTTGGCGTGGTCAGGGGAACGGTGCATCAGGCAATGCTCGCCAGCTTCTTTCCAAGGCTGAAACAGGTTGCCTTCGAGGACCAGGCCGGCATGCTGGACGCCCTGAAGCGGAAGGAGGTGGACGCGGTCTTTTCCGATGGCCTGCGTCTTCCCTTCTGGGTGGCGGGAGAGGGCGCGCAGGGCTGCTGCACCCTCTATGACGGGCCCTATCTTTCGGAGCGTTTCCTGGGAGAAGGCATGGTGCTGATGACGCGCAGGAACACGCCGCAACTGGCGCAGGCCTTCGACTATGCGCTGACGCAGCTTGTCCGCAAGGGAAAGCTGCAGGATATCTATCTGCGCTATTTCCCGAACGGCTTTTATTGACGCGGACGGTCCCGATCGCCGGTCGAACCGGGCGGCGGCGGGATTGCGCGGTGTCCGCCGGTGGCTGCGGGAAAAGCTGCTGCGGCACCGATCGGAAAACCCTACTGGCTTGCCCAGATGATCCGGGCGATCCATTCGACATCCGCCATGTCGAAGCTGCGGTTGGGATGGGTTGGGTTGAGTGAGCCGAGTTCGATCGTGCGGGCGCTCTGACGCAACAGAACCTTGGCCATTACCTCGCCCTCACGCGTCTTGACGACGATTCGGTCGCCGCGGCGGATCTGCGCGCCGGGTTCCACGATCAGCCGGTCGCCGTCCCGGTAGAGCGGCAGCATGGAATCGCCCTGCACTTCGAGGGCATAGACGCCAGCCTTGCGACCGGGATCGGTCGGAAAATCCACCACGTCCCAACCCTGGCCGGCGGGAAAGCCGCCATCATCGAAGAAGCCGCCGGCGCCGGCCTGGGCAAAGCCCAACAGAGGAATGGCACTGGCCTGCGGTGGAAACGCGCCCTCCGGCAGGCCGCCCTGGCGGGTGGTCTGCGGCATGTAGCTCATGAACTGGTCGAGCGAGACCCCGGTGGCCTCGAGCACCTTGGCGATTGATTCCGTCGAGGGCCAGCGCAGCCTGCCGTCCGGGCCGTGACGCTTGGACTTGTTGAAGGAGGTGGGGTCGAGCCCGGCACGGCGCGCGAGGCCGGAGGCGGTCATCTCATGACGTTCCGCCAGCGTATCGAGCGCCTTCCAGATCGTTTCGT
This sequence comes from Rhizobium sp. CSW-27, assembly GCF_018760785.1. Classification (GTDB taxonomy): domain Bacteria; phylum Pseudomonadota; class Alphaproteobacteria; order Rhizobiales; family Rhizobiaceae; genus Neorhizobium. The sequence continues at coordinate 219,820 of NZ_JAHHZO010000010.1, read as the reverse complement.
GCGACAACATTGCCGTTCGTGCTCCCAGCCCTTGCCCAGTGCCCTTCATTCGGCAAACCAGCCCGGACATTCATTGCGACAGGCCGGCCCGGGGCCTCGGTTTCGCCGGCGCGCGCCCGCGTCTGTCATGTTTGCCGTCGCCCCGATCGCGTCGGGGCCTGCCGCCGTCGATGCCGCCATGTCCTCAACCGGAACCATTGTCGAGGCCGTAGGCAAAAGACCAGAACACCGGGATGTCCGACACTCCCAGTTCTAGTCAAAGCCTATTTCAGAGTAAAGTGAAAAAGGAATAAAATCCTTTTGTGTGCCCGTCAGGCCACCATTGCCACGTTGATCTTGCCGAGCTTGATGACGGCCTGGGTGCGGCTGTCGACATTCAGCTTCAGGAGGATGGCGGAGACATGCGCCTTGATGGTGGCCTCGGACACGCCGAGTTCATAGGCAATCTGCTTGTTGAGCAGTCCTTCGGCCAGCATGGAGAGCACCCGGCTCTGCTGTGGCGTCAGTGTCTTCAGCCGCTCCATCAGATCGGCCAGTGCCGGGTCCTCGTCCGGGCAGGCGGCGTAATCCTTCGGTGTCCACACGCCGCCATCCAGCACGGTGCGGATCGCGCAGCGTATATCGTCCAGCCCGGAAGACTTGGAAATGAAGCCGGATGCGCCCAGTTCGATCGCGCGCCTGATCGTGGCGGCGTCGTCGCTGGCCGAGACAATGATAATCGGCAGGCTCTGAACCTCGGCACGCAGGGACATCAGGCCGGAAAAGCCGCTGACCCCTGGCATGGCGAGGTCTAGCAGCATCAGATCCGCGTCCGGATGGGTCTGTGCCGCCGTCCGGGCGGCTTCGAACGTGCCGGCCTCGATCACGCAGGGGCGTTCGGCAATATCGCCCAATGCCTGACACAGTGCGCCGCGGAACAAGGGGTGATCGTCGGCGATGATGATCGTCAATTCCTGCATGTCCACGCCCCCTCCCAAGAGCACAGTCTGCTTCCTGCCCGATTATATTCTTAGTCCTGCATTAACCGCGAAACAAGTCTAAGTTTCAGGGGGCAAATTGTGGGCCGGGCAGGCGCCTCATCCGAAGGATCAGGTGCGATCCGGTTGCGGCGTCTCATGGCCGCGAAATTCCTCGATGAGGTTCATGAAGCGGCGCATGAAACGTTCCATGATCGATAGCGAGCGCTCGATATCCGCCTCCGCGGGGGCTTGATCCTCCGGGCGACCCGCCCGCGCCTCCAGGGCGGCCACGCGCCTTGCGAGCATGTCGAGTTCCTGTTCCCAGGCGGCCCGCTCGTCGGCTGCCAGCCGGCAGACGAGCCCGGTCGTCTCCTCGCGGCAGGAACTCACCGCGCCGGTCTGCTGGTCCAGCCTGATGAAACCGTGTTCGGTGCGCTCAAGCCGGTAGCGGGGTAAAGCCTCGGGGCCGGGCGGCGAGGTCTGGGCCTGCGCCATCGTCTCAGCCGGGCCAATGATCAGCATCAAGGCATATATTCCTGTTCGCATCCTGCCACTCCCTTGCCGTTGCCGGGGCCGTTCGCCCCGGTGCTCCGGGCCTCTTCCTTCGTGGCGGCCGGCATGGACAATGGCCGCCGTTTGCGGCAAAGCCTCTGCGTCCTTTGCCGAAGGAGAGACGCGCATGAGCAGCATCGTATATAAGATCGTTCCGCACGATTTGTGGCAATCGGCGCGAAGCACCGGCATTTTTACGGGCGCTGCGGTCGACCATGCGGATGGCTTTATCCATTTTTCGACGGCAGAACAGGTCGCCGAGACGGCACGGCGTCATTTTGCCGGTCAGGACGATCTTCTGCTCGTGGCCGTCGATGGCGCGCTGCTGGGCGAAAGCCTCGTCTTCGAACCCTCTCGCGGCGGCGCTCTCTTTCCACATCTTTATGCGGCCTTGCCGCTGGATGCGGTTCTGTGGGAAAGGCCGTTGCCGCTTTCGCCCGATGGCACCCACCAGTTTCCGGAGCTTTCCTGATGTCCGTCTTCGATTTTCTGCGCGCGCCCCTCTTCACGCTAGACCCGGAAACGGCGCATGGGCTTTCGATTGCCGCGCTGAAATCCGGCCTCGTGCCGGCCTGCGCGGTGCCGGAGGATGCGCGGTTGCGGGTGCGCCTGGCGGGTCTCGATTTTCCGAATCCCGTCGGACTTGCCGCCGGCTATGACAAGAATGCCGAGGTGCCGGAGGCGATGCTGCGGCTGGGCTTCGGCTTCACCGAGGTCGGCACGCTGACGCCGAAGCCGCAGGCGGGCAATCCGCGTCCGCGCATCTTCCGTCTGGTGGCGGATGAGGGGGTGATCAACCGGCTGGGCTTCAACAACGAGGGGCACGAGGCGGCGCTCAGACGCCTTTCGGCGCTGAAGACCCGCGGCATTGTCGGGGTCAATATCGGCGCCAACAAGGACAGCGAGGATCGCATTGCCGATTACGTGGCGGGCATTCATCGCTTTGCCGGCGTCGCCCGTTATTTCACCGTCAATATTTCCTCGCCCAACACGCCCGGCCTGCGCGACCTGCAGGCGCGTGAAAGCCTGGCGGCCCTGCTTTCCGCCGTGCTTGCCGCGCGCGATGCGGAGGCGGTCCGGCGCGGTCGCCCTGTTCCCGTTTTCCTCAAGATCGCACCGGACCTGACGGAGGAGGGCATGGACGATGTTGCCGCCGAGGTTCTCTCGCATTCGCTGGATGGCCTGATCGTTTCCAACACCACGCTGTCGCGCGACGGGCTGAAGGATGTGCGGCAGGCGGGCGAAACGGGCGGCCTTTCCGGCAAGCCCGTCTTCCATCGCTCGACGGCCGTTCTCGCCCGCATGCGCAAGCGCCTGGGGCCGGACCTGCCGATCATCGGCGTTGGCGGCGTGTCGTCTGCGGAGACGGCGCTCGAGAAGATCCGTGCCGGCGCGGATCTGGTGCAGCTTTATTCCTGCATGGTCTATCGCGGGCCGGGTCTGGCGGGCGAGATCGTCCGTGGCCTCGGTAATGCGGCAACGCGCCTGGGTCTGTCCTCGATCCTGGACGTCAAATCGACGGCAATGGAAAGGTGGGCGGCCGAGAGATTATGATGAAATTCGTATAGATGGACAGTTTCTGTGCGATGAAAGATGTGTTGCTTGACTTTGACACTCCCGGATCTTAGGGGTATCGGCAAGTAAACAGAGATCGGCGCTGTCTTTTGATGAAGACATTAATTAGTCGTCCATCATTTATATTGATCGTGCTGGCTGCTTTCGTGGTCCTGCTTCGCATTATGATCTGGCTGGTCGTGGACCTTGAGGGGTTCACCCGGTTCTGAGTGATCCTGCCGGACCTACAGCGTAAATGGCTGCGCCGCATGGCCATTGCGGGTGCGGTGTCCCGAACCGGGCGCCGGCACGCGGTTCTGCATCAGGCCGACAGAACCATTGCCCAATAGGGACGCGCGGTGGATGGCGAGCGCGCCATGGCAACGCCCATCATGCGGTAATTGCCCAGCATGTTCTCCAGATGCTTCGGCGAATTGATCCAGGCTTCGACAGCGGCCGTCACGTCGGCCTGGCCGCTGGCGATGTTTTCTGCCGCCGGCAGCGGCACGCCGTTGCGTTTCATGCGCGCACCGAAATCGTCGCCAAAGCCGATCAGATGGCTCATCTGGTTGGCGCGGGCCATGCGCACCGCCTGTTCCGCCGCCGCGCGCGCCGTGGGGCTGCTTGCGGAGACCGGCGAGAGCCCATGTTTCGCCCTCAGCGCGTTGACGAGCGGCAGAGCACCGCGGGTATCGTCCGTTGCGCCATCGACGGGCAGGATTCGCGGCGTGATGGAGCAGCCGGCAAGGGTGGCCAGAGCCGCGCCCGAAAACAGAACAAGGCCGCGGCGGGAATGAAGAAGAGGGGTCATCAGCGTCGATAGCTCAGAATGCGCAGGATCACGAAGGCAGGAATGACGATGGTTGCGCCCACCAGCAGGTAGTCACCCACGGCGCCGAGCGCCTTGAAGCCGCGATGCCACAGGTCGAGAACGAAGTCGCGGATGCCGTGGAACACATCCCATGGCCGAACGTCGAAGACCGTCATGACGAAGCCGACGATCAGCGACACCACGATCAGCTTGACGATCGTTCGCCCGGGGCTGTCGCCCAGAAACCTGTTCACCTGCTCGGCCATGCCGTTTGTCCTCGGTTCGTTGCGCTGCAAGACATAGGTTCCGCATCCCGGGCCCGCAAGCATTCTGCATTGCCGCATGCGATAGAACTTGTGTTTTTTTGTGGCTTCGTCCAGAAGCGCGCGATCCTCGGAACATCGAAATCCATGACACCCATCCAGTTCTCGTCCGGCGACGTGATCGCCGATCGCCGCGCCGATTATGCCCGCATGCTGGCGGAGGCGGGCGACCATGCCGCCGCCGCCGAACTCATCGAACAGGCGCTCGAGATCGTGCCCGGCTGGACGGCCGGCTGGTTCCTGCTTGGCGACTATTGCGAGAAGGCTGCACTGCCGGCAAAGGCGATCGAGGCGTTTTCCCGCGTAGCCGAGCAGGATGATACGGGCCTGTTCGGCGCCGAACTGAAACTTGCCCTGCTCGGTGCCGCCCCGACGCCGGAGACACCGCCATCCGCCTATGTGGAAGGGCTGTTCGATGACTATGCCGACCGCTTCGAGACGGCGCTGGTGGAGAAGCTGAACTACAGCGTGCCGCAGAAGCTGTTTTCCATGGTCGCGCCGCATGCGCCGTTCGCGCGCGTTGTGGACCTCGGCTGCGGCACGGGCCTGTTCGGCGTCGAGGTGGCGGCTGTCACGCAGCGGCTGGAAGGCTTCGATCTTTCGGCCAACATGCTGGCCAAGGCGCAGGAAAAGGGGCTCTACCATCATCTCGGGCAGGCGGACCTTTCCGATGCATCGGCTGTCGACAGCCTGTTTGCCGCTGAACTGCCGCGTCAGCGTGCCGATCTTGTCTCCGCTGCCGATGTGCTGATGTATCTCGGCAGTCTCGGCACCACCTTCGGGCTGGTGCGCGCGCTGCTGCGACCCGGCGGCCTCTTTGCCTTTTCGGTGGAGGATGGCGGCGATACGGCCGAGGGCTTCAGCCTGCAGCCTTCGCTGCGCTATGCCCATGCCGAAGCCTATGTGCAGGCACTGCTGGCCGAGTGCGGCTTCACGCTGCTCGACCTGATGAAGACCGATATTCGCATGGATGCCGGCAAACCCGTCTTCGGCATTCTGTTTCTTGCCCGGCTGACGGCGTGAACGCGCGCTTTCTTGCCTTTTCGGTCAGGGATGCTGCCCCATCTTGAAGCCGTCTGTTCTGCAGTGCACAATCGCGGCAAAACACAACGGGGAACATGGCCTTGTCACAGAAGAAGACGCTCGGTTTCTACAGCGCCGATCCCTCGCAGCACACGCTGCTGGAGGACAGCCAGGGCCTTCTGACCGGGGCACTGGTTTCGGCGCTCGGCTTCTATTTCCTCAATCGCGTCGGCCTGCTGACCGGCGGCACGGCGGGCGTCGCCTTCCTGGTGCACTACACGTTCAAGATCTCGTTCGGCCTGCTGTTCTTCCTCGTCAACCTGCCTTTCTACTATCTCTCCTTCAAGCGGCTCGGGCTTGCCTTTTCGGCCAAGACATTCGTTGCCATCGGTCTCGTCTCGCTGATCACCGAGGCGGAAAAGCGCTTCCTGCTGATCGATTACCTGCATCCCTTCTGGGGCGCGCTGATGGGCGGACTGTTGCTGGGCTATGGTCTGCTGGCACTCTACCGGCACCGGGCGAGCCTTGGCGGTGTGGGCATTCTGGCGATATACATCCAGGAGCGCTTCGGCATCCAGGCGGGCCTGATCCAGCTTGCCTTCGATACCGGCGTCATGGCCTGCGCCTTCCTGGTGCTCGACTGGCAGGTCGTCGTCTGGTCGATCCTCGGCGCGGTGATCCTCAACCTGTTCCTGGCGATCAACCATCGCTCGGACCGTTACATCGTGGTGCGCTGATGGCCAATGCAAGCCAGCAAAAGACGCCGGTCGGCTTCTGGGCTTCAAGTTCCGACCGCCATTCGATCCTGGAGGATATCCAGGGCGTGGTGGCCGGTTCCATGCTGGCGGCGCTCGGCGTCACATTGCTTTCCTCAGCCCATCTCCTGATCGGCGGCACGGCCGGTCTCGGCTTCCTGCTGCGCTATTCGACGGGCCTGAGTTTCGGCGTGGTCTTCTTCCTGCTCAACCTGCCGTTCTACTGGCTGGCCTACAGGCGACTGGGACTGGCCTTCACGCTGAAGACCTTTGCGGCGGTGGCGCTCACCTCGGTTCTCACGGAAATCCTGCCGGATCTCGTTTCCATCGGCGAGATCAACCCGCTGGTCGCCGCCCTTTTCGGCGGGTTGCTGATCGGCACCGGCATGCTCGCCCTCTTCCGGCACCGGGCAAGCCTCGGCGGCTTCGGCATCCTGGCGCTCTACCTGCAGGACAAGTTCGGCTGGCGCGCCGGCCTGGTGCAGCTGGCGCTCGATGGTGTCGTGCTGACGATCTCCTTCTTTGTCGCCACCCCCTTCGTCATTCTCTGCTCCATCCTGGCGGCTGTGACGCTGAACCTGACACTCGCCATCAACCACCGCACCGACCGCTACATCGTGCGCTAGCGCCGGAGCCTTTTCCCGGCACTGACCACAGCCAGTTGGCGAATGCACGCAGCAAGGGTCTCAGCAACGGCTTCAGCACGGCAGGCTGGTGTTCGGCGCGAGGCGGAGGGGTGCTGCACCGGCAAATTCCCGTCGATGTAATAATATATCGTATTATCACGCTCTTGTGCCTTGAAGATGGCCCGCCACTTTCTCCTGATGGCGGCGGAAGCCATGGTTCGGCATGAGGTCGGCCCTGACTTTCCGCGGTGTCCAATCGGATCCTCTGGAGGAGCAATGAAGACGCAATATGTTGCTGCGGTCATACTGGTGTGCGGAAGTCTGGCGGGATGTGCGACGACAGGGCCTGACGATGTGGAGACCCACGTCACGTCCAGGAAAGTGGTGGCGGGCGAAAAGACATGGGTCGGCAATGCCTGGAAGCTGAAGCGGGATTGCACGGCGGACGGCATTCCGCAGGCCTATGTGCTGGAGCCGCCGAAGCATGGCAAACTGGCCTTCGTTACCGAGAAGCGGTTCCCGGCCATGGCCAGGGGGCCCTATGAAAAATGCCGCGATACCAAGGTGGACATGCTGGTCGGCTATTACACATCAAACCCCGGCTATGTCGGACCGGACGAGGCGAAGTTCCGGCTGTCGGCCGAGGACGGCCGCATCACGGACACTGTGGTGAAGGTCGATGTTCTGAAGTGAGGGGGCCATACGGTCCGCTTCGCGTGTTCAGGCGATGGGCGGCTCTGATCAACCACAGATCGCCTGGACAAAATATCCCGTCGTCAAGCCTCTTCTCATTCGCGCGCCACCCATTACCTTGAGGCGCGTGGATACGAATCTTGCCGAGACCCCGAACAGCCTGCCCGATCTCCTGCCGCGACCCTTTCAGAAGTGGTTCGCGGAAAAGGGATGGGTGCCGCGTGCGCATCAGATGGAACTGCTCGCCCGCGCCACGGCCGGCGAGAACATGCTGCTGATTGCCCCGACCGGGGCCGGCAAGACGCTGGCCGGCTTCCTGCCCTCGCTGACGGATCTCACCCGCCGCGGCAAGGTTCCGCCCGGCTCTGCCTTCGTCGGGGTTCACACGCTCTACATCTCGCCCCTGAAGGCGCTGGCGGTCGATATCGAACGCAACCTGATGAAGCCCGTCTCCGAGATGGGCCTGCCTGTCTCGATCGAAAATCGCACCGGCGACACGCCGCAATCCAAGCGGCAGCGCCAGAGGCTGAGCCCGCCGGACATTCTGCTGACCACGCCGGAGCAGCTGGCGCTGCTTCTGGCCAACGGCGAGGCGGACCGCTTCTTCCGCGATCTGCGCTACGTGGTGCTGGACGAACTGCATTCGCTCGTCACCTCCAAGCGGGGCCATCTGTTGTCGCTGGGGCTTGCCCGGCTGCGAAGGCACGCGCCCGCCCTGCGCAGCATCGGGCTTTCCGCCACCGTCTCCGACCCCCAGGACCTGCAGCGCTGGCTGGTGCCGCAGGGTGACAGCCCCGCCCCTCCGGCCGGCCTTGTGCATGTGACCGGCGGAGCAGCGCCCGACATCTCGATCATGACGACCGAGGAGCGCATTCCCTGGTCCGGCCATGTGGCGACCTATGCCATTCCCGCCGTCTATGAGGAGATCAAGAAGCACAAGACGACGCTGATCTTCGTCAATACGCGCTTCCAGGCGGAGCTTCTCTTCCAGGAACTCTGGACGATCAATGAGGACAGTCTGCCGATCGCGCTGCATCACGGCTCGCTCGATGTCAGCCAGCGCCGCAAGGTGGAGGCGGCGATGAGCGCCAACCGGCTGCGCGCCGTCGTCGCCACCTCGACCCTCGACATGGGGCTGGACTGGGGCGATGTGGATCTCGTCGTGCATGTCGGCGCGCCGAAGGGCGCCTCGCGGCTTGCCCAGCGCATCGGCCGTTCCAACCACCGCATGGACGAACCGTCCAAGGCGATCCTGGTGCCGGCCAATCGTTTCGAGGTGATGGAATGCCAGGCGGCGCTCGATGCCAATTATCTCGGCGCGCAGGATACGCCGCCGGTCGGCGAGGGGGCGCTTGATGTGCTGGCCCAGCATGTGCTCGGCATGGCCTGTGCCGAGCCCTTCGATGCGCTTGCCCTTTACGAGGAGGTGAGAAGCGCCTCGCCCTATGCCGGCCTTTCCTGGGAGATGTTCGAGCGCATCGTCGATTTCGTCGCGACCGGCGGCTATGCGCTGCGCACCTATGAACGCTACGCCAGGATCCGCAGGACCAAGGACGGCCGCTGGCGGGTGTCCAACCCGCAGGTTGCCCAGCAATACCGCATGAACCTCGGCACCATCGTCGAGGACACTGAGCTGAATGTGCGGCTGGTGAAGCGCAACCAGCTGGGATCGCTGGGGCGCGGCGGCCTCTCGCTCGGCAAGGTCGAGGAATATTTCCTCGAACAGCTGGTGCAGGGCGATACCTTCCTGTTTTCCGGCAAGGTGCTGCGCTTCGAGGGCATCCGGGAAAACGAGTGCCTCGTCACCAATGCCTTTTCGATGGACCCCAAGATTCCCGCCTATGCCGGCGGCAGGTTTCCGCTCTCCACCTATCTCGCCGATCAGGTGCGCGCCATGCTGGCCGATCCGTCCCGCTGGCATGTCCTGCCCGATCAGGTGCGCGACTGGCTGGCGCTCCAGACGGAGAAGTCGATGCTGCCCAGGCGCGACGAGCTCCTGATCGAGACCTTTCCGCGCGGCAACCGCTTCTTCCTGGTCGCCTATTGTTTCGAGGGGCGGCTGGCGCACCAGACGCTCGGCATGCTGCTGACCCGGCGGCTGGAACGGGCTGGCGCCCGCCCGCTCGGCTTCGTGGCCAATGACTACGCGCTCGCCATCTGGTCGCTGAACGACATGGGCGAGATGATCGACAGCGGTCGCCTGTCGCTCGCCGACCTGTTCGACGAGGACATGCTGGGCGACGATCTCGAGGCCTGGCTTGCCGAATCCTACATGCTGAAACGCTCGTTCCGTTCTTGCGCGGTGATTTCCGGCCTGATCGAACGGCGGCATCCGGGCAAGGAGAAGACCGGACGGCAGGTGACGGTGTCCACCGACCTGATCTATGACGTGCTGCGCAGCCATGAGCCGGACCACATCCTGCTTGAGGCGACACGCCGCGATGCGGCATCCGGGCTTTTGGATATCGGCCGGCTTGGCGCTATGCTGGCCCGAATCAAGGGGCATGTGATTCACCGCCCGCTCGACCGCGTTTCGCCGCTGGCCGTGCCCGTGATGCTGGAAATCGGCCGCGAGCCGGTTGCGGGCGAGGGAGATTTCGTGCTGGAGGAGGCGGCGGAGGAACTGATTGCGGAGGCGATGGGGTGAAGAAGGCCTGCCTTCGTTCGGCATTCCCCTCATCCGCCCTTCGGGCCCACTCCCCGTCGGGGAGAAGGGGAAATGCCGCAGCCTTCGCGGTTCCCCTCTCGTCTCGGGGAGAGGTCCGTCCAGCAAAGCGGAGGCGGGATGAGAGGACGACGAGTGCACCTACCGGCCATCTGCCGAGCCAGATTGCGATAGCCAAGACGTAAAAGACGAAGATGAACCACAGACTGGCGCTTGCCGCCGCAGACATGATGAATCCGGTTTCCGGCGCCGAAATCCTTGTGAACGGCGTTGCGGCCCTCTGCGATCCGCTTGGCGCGCTTTATCTGCCGGCGGACGAGTGCCTTGTCGTCTCCGATCTGCATCTGGAAAAGGGCGCCGCCTTTGCCCGGCGCGGCATGATGCTGCCGCCCTACGATACGCTTGCCACGCTGAACCTGCTGTCGGCGGTCATTGCCCGCTACGATCCGAAGATCGTCATCTCGCTCGGCGACAATTTTCACGACAGGCGCGGCTCGCAGCTGATGCCGGAGGAGTTCCGCGCGATGATCCGCACGCTCGCTTCGGGGCGCGAGATAATCTGGATCAACGGCAACCATGATCCGGATGGCGTGTTCGACCTGCCGGGCCGCTCGGCGGACGAACTGGTGCTTTCCGGCCTTGTCTTCCGCCACGAGCCCAGCCTGATTTCTGGCCGGGGCGAGGTGGCGGGCCATCTGCACCCTTCCGCCACCGTCAGCCGGCGCGGAAGATATGTGCGGCGCGCCTGTTTTGCCACGGATGGTCAGCGTCTGGTGATGCCGGCCTTCGGTGTTTTGAGCGGCGGGCTCGATCTCAGGCACAAGGCCATGCACGGACTGTTTGATCGCAGCGCGCTGACGGCCCATCTGCTCGGTCGGGACCGCATCTATTCGGTGCGGTTTTCCGGCCTGATCGGCTGACAACCAGGATCCCCGGCACGAGGCCTGGCTCAGCGATAATGCTGCGCGCCGACCGCGCTTGTGTCGAGCGTCGCGCGGGAAATCTGCAGGAAGCGGTCCAGCGGGCAGGCCCCCTCGATGGTCTCTGCCTCGCAGCCGGGAAGGGCAATTGCTGTCTGCAGTGGCGGGTGCCCGTCATCGATCACCGAGGCGGCGCGGATCTGGTCCAGCGTCGGTGCAATGAAGCCCAGCCGGACATAGGCTCTGCCCGTCTCATCGTGCAGCCGTTCGAATGTCAGGGCGCCGGTCGGCGGCGTCTCGTCGTTAACATAGGGCGCAAGCTGCCAGTGCAGGCCGAGCATGGCCGCCACTTCCGCCTGTTGCGTATCGCTGGCCATGAACAGGACGAAGCGTGCATCGGGCGGTCCATCCGGATCTCCGGTGAGCGCAAGCAGGATCTGGTTGAGGAAATTCGAGGCATCACGGGCGGCGAGATAGGGCACGCGGTTGCCGACATCGTATTTCATCTGGCGCAGCGCTGACAGGCGGATGATGTCCTCGGGGCCTTTCAGCCTGCCGAAGGCCACCTGCTGCATCGGAAAGCCGTTGGCATATTGCAACAGGAAGAGTTCCACCAGCGTTCCAGCATCGGCAATCGGCCCCTTGACGGAGACGCCTGCCGGCTGGTCGCCGTCTGCGGCGTCCACCTTGATCTTCCAGGGGCGGCGGGTCATGGAGCAGGGGCTGTCGGCCGCCTCGCATCCCATGATCGCATCCAGTTCGCGCATCAGAGGCTCCGCCCTTGCCCGCGGAACATCGAGGCTACCGCCGGCCGCAGCCAGGATTGCCGCCTTTGCCCGCTCCGGATCGACGGCACCGAGTGCGGCATCGGAAGCGGCATAGAGCGGATCGACATCCTGCACATGATTGTAGCCGACATGCAGGCCACAGCCGGGAAACATGCTTTCGAGCAGCACGTCGCCGGTCTCAATGGTACGCTGTACGGCACCATTGGCCCAGCCGAACACGCTGCCCGGTGCCGGGCAACCGGAAGGGGCAATCAGCCCCTTGTTTCGCAGCATCGCAACCTCCCACTGGCCGAGGCGCTGCGTGGCAGCTGCACCATGTGCGGTCAGCATGCCGTCGGCCACGTCCCAGTGCGGCCAGTCCTTCTGCGGATAGATGTCGAGCTTCTTGCTGCTTGTCTGCGGGCGCACGCCATGACGCATGATCGAGACATGCTTGTCCACGGTCAGGCTCGTCGCTTCGGCGGGGATGGCGTGAAGCAGGATCAGGCCTGCAAGGGCGAGGAACTTGGGCAGCATGGGGACTCCGCGGCGCAGCAGGGATACGGCAGGTCCGAGGTGGAGCTGGCTCCTGCCGGCGAAGTGGGCGTCTCCGCCCGCAGGCATTTAATGGCGCTCGATTGCAGGCAGACGACAGATTTGCGGCGAAAACGTGCCTTCTGCGCCTCCTGGAGTGTCCCGGCAAAGAGGGATGCGCCGGAAGCGCTCCATCTCCCTGTTCGCGCACGGTGTCGGACGCGAAACGGGTTCCCGCTTTCGCTGGAATTGCCCTAGTCCTTGCGGAACAGCACGCTTGCGCCCCACCCGGTTACCAGTGCAACCAGCACGCAGACAAGACCGTAGGCCAGCGGCTGCTGGTGCGCGGCATCGGTGATCGTCTGTTCCAGGCCGGTCTTGACCACGCGCAGCGGCAGTTCGCGCTGCAGAATCAGTTCGCCGCTCTTGAACAGATAGGCATGCGCCACATGCACCCCGTCCGGCACGTTGGCCGGCAGGCGCAGCGTCGCGCGAAACAGGCTGGGGCTGACGAAGCGGACGCCGGCGCTGTCACGCTGGTAGAGCCCGCTGGACAGCTTCAGTCGCCGATAGGCCTCGCGGAAATCGGCGACGGCCAGCGCATTGCCGACATAACCGATGGGGGAGAGGGCCAGATGATCGAGACCGACGCCCATCCGCGTCAGCGAGGTTGGGCCCTGGATATCCTCCACCGGGCGGGTGCTCGCCATGGAATAGGATTCCGGCACCTGCTCGAAGGTCACTGACTGGGTGTTCATCCAGATGCCGAAGACGCGCTCCTTGCGCCGCACCGTTGCGGCGTCGCGCGGCCCTTCCAGCGTCACCACCACGTCATACTGGCCGATCGCCAGAAACAGCTCGTCCGCATTGGTCAGCGCGCCGAATACCGTCAGGTCCGCGCCGCGAAAATCGGAGGTAATGGCGATCTCGCTGGTGGAGGTGCCGATCTCCAGCCCCTCGCGGACGGGGGAGGGGCCGGGGCCGATCGGCACCTGGGCGGCGGCGGGCTCGGCCCAGCCCAGGATGGCAAGCAGCAGGGCGGCGAGGCAGGGGATGAGGCGGATCGTCATCATCGGCTGGCAAAGCCTCCGACGGACAGCGAGTAGAGATCGGCCGGTGTGATCACCAGATCGACGGCAAGCCTGAGGCCGACGGCCAGTACCAGCAGGCCGAGAAGCGCGCGCAGCTGCTCGCCGCGCAGCTTCTGCCCCACCCGCACGCCATATTGCGCGCCGATGACGCCGGCGACCATCAGGATCGTGGCAAGCACGATATCGACCGAATAGTTGGTCGCCGCCTGAACGATGGTGGTGTAGGCGGTGACGAAGATGATCTGGAACAGCGAGGTTCCGACCACGACGCTGGTCGGGATGCGCAGCAGATAGATCATCGCCGGCACCATGATGAAGCCGCCGCCGACACCCATGACCGAGGTGAGGATGCCGATGCCGAAGCCGAGGGCCACCACGGGAATGGCCGAAAGATAGAGTTTGGATTTCTTGAAGCGCATCTTCAGCGGCAGGCGGTGCACCCAGTTGTGCTGGCCCGGCCGGCGCAGCGGCATCGGCTCGTTGCGGGCGGCGCGGCGCATGGCGCGCAGGCTTTCCGCCAGCATCAGGCTGCCGATCGTGCCGAGGAAGACGACATAGAGCAGGGAGATGATCAGGTCGAGCTGGCCGACCTTGCGCAGCCACGAGAAGATCCAGATGCCGGCCGAGGCGCCCGCAAGACCGCCCACCAGCAGCACCGTGCCGAGCTTCATGTCCAGCGTGCCGCGCCGGAAATGGCTGATGGCGCCGGAGACCGAGGAGGCGACGACCTGATTTGCGCCGGTGGCGACCGCAACGACCGGCGGGATGTTGTAGAAGATCAGGAGCGGCGTGATGAGAAAGCCGCCCCCCACGCCGAACATGCCGGACAGAAAACCGACGGCCGCGCCCATGCCGAGAATGATGAAGATGTTCACCGACAGCTCTGCAATCGGCAGATAGACAGTCACGGGCGCCTCTCGAGCAGCAAAAGCAAAGCCGTCGCGGGCGGCATCGCGATCAGGGTCCGCCCGTTGCGGCGTTCATGTCGTTCCCGCTCGCGCCGGGCATCGGCCCGCACGAACACAGGCTACCGTCATGCGACGGGCAGGCATGGGAGTCAATTGACAAGCCCTTCAGGCGCCGGCTTTTTCGGCGTCGGGCGTGAAATGTGTCACGCGCCGCGCGCCTCGGTCTGCGCCAGAAGCTTTCGCACCAGCGCTTCGGTGATGTTGCCGTCCTCCGGCAGACCGTTCTGCCGCTGGAAGGCCTTGATGGCGGCGAGTGTCTTGCGCCCCATCAGCCCGTCCGGCTGGCCGGCGTCGAACCCGTTGCGGTTGAGGATGGCCTGGATGCTGCGGATCGCCTTGTCCATGTCGATCGAGGCGGAGCCATTGCCCTTTTCCACCCAGTCCTGCGGCATGTTGGTGCCGTTGGCGCGGGGATCGAGCGGCTGCTGCTGCCAGGCTGCCGCCTTCTGGCGGGCGCTTTCCAGTTCGGCGGGTTTCAGGGCGCGGGCCACCTCGTCGCGCTTGGCGGCGGCGTCGCTGTCTCCGCCTGCGGCGGCAATCGCAAACCACTTGTAGGATTCCGGCAGGTTCTGCGCCGTGCCGTTGCCGCGTGCATAGAGGATGGCAAGGTTGAACTGGCTGTCGGCCACGCCGTGTTCGGCCGCCTCGGCGAACCAGTGGACGGCCGTGGCATAATCGACGCTGCCGGTCGCGCCGGAGGCATGCAGGACGGCAAGATTGTGCATCGCGCCGGCATGGCCGGCGCGGGCTGCCGCCTCGTAAAGCTTTCGGGCCTCGGCGAGATCGCGCGCCACCCCGTCGCCCTTTTCGTAGAGACTGCCCAGCCGGTACTGCGCCGGCGGATAGCCGCGCTCGGCGGCCATGCGATACCAGCGGGCGGCTTCCTGCTGATCGGCGGCCACACCGTGGCCTTCGGTAAAGCGCGTGCCGATTTCGAACAGAGCCTGCGGATTGCCGCTGGCTGCGGCCTCCGCGAGCGGTTGCGGGCCGATACCGGCGGGGACCGCGATTGCTGGCGCTGCCGTCGGCGCGGCGTTGGCCGAGGCCTGTTGCTGGTCGATCGGGCCGGCCGCGCCCGCGGCGGGCCGGTTGGCGGGTTCCGGTGCGCCGGCCTCTACCGGCGCGACGGGGGCTGCAACGAGGCTTGCCGATGCCGTGCTGCCTGCCGGTGCGGACGGGCGTGCCTGGGCGGCCTTTGCCGGCTCTGCCGTCGCCGTTGCCGGAGCGGATCTTGCAGGGCTTGCGGCGCCGGTCGTCAGCGGGCCGGGTTGCGGCGCCCGCTCGCTGCGCATCAGCGTATTGGCAAGCGGCATGGCCATCAGGGCCAGCAGCACGGCACCTACTGCCATCAGGATTGGCCGACGGTGCCGCTGGAAGACGGCCTTCAGGCCACGCTTCGGGGCGCCCGCCTCCGTCATCGCGGCTCGCGGCGCCTTCTCCGTGGCCTCGGGACCGATTTCCTGCACGGCAGCCCGGGCAGCCCGGCGCGCGGCGGCGATGTAGTCCATGCGTTCGCCATTGCCGGCGGGCGCTTCGGGTTGGGGGAAGCCCGCCGCCGCCTGGCTGGCGCGCACGCGCTCCAGGATCTTGCGAACATCCGGCACGCCGGAGCCAGGTTCCAGCAATTCGGTTTCCGGACCGTCATTCACGCTGTCCACCGGATCGATGGAGGGGGCGGGGTCGATGACCGTGCGATTCGGGCCGCCCTGCGAATGCCGGGCCGTGTCCCGCTGGGCGGGGCGGAAGCGGCGGGAGAGGCTGGCCAGCAGCCCCGTGCGGGCCGGTTCTTCCGTCCTCCCGACAGCCGCGGTGCCGATGTCCGCCAGGGCGATTTCGCCACCCGTGGCCGTCTCCGAGCGCAATTGTTCGGCGGCGCGCGCCAGCAGGCCGCGCGGCGCATCGTCCGTCTCGGCGGGATCGGCGGCTGCCATGGGCGGACGAAGCGGAGCGGCCTCCTGCCGGTCGCGCGCGGCGGACCCGGCACCGAACAGCGGGCGCTCCGAAAGCCGGCTTTCCATCGTGTCCAGCCGCTCGGCGATCTGCACGAGGGTGCGATGCAGGCTGCCGAAGGTTTCCTGCGCGCGCTCTTCCGAGCCGCGCGTCAGCTCTTCCAGCTGCTTCAGGTCGTCAGCCAGCGCCAGCAATGCGGCATGATCCGCGGAGGCTTCACCGCCTTTCGTGCCGCTGCCGCTGCGGGAATAGGCCTCGATGACCGATTCTGCCGCCTGGCGGGCCGCTTCCAGCACATATTCGTCGCTGGTCGTCATGTAGCTTTCGATCGCGGCCATGCGCTGATCGAGTTCTTCGGAAAGGCCCGCCTCCTGGCGCGGCGCATTCAACAGGCCGGACAGATGGGTGATCTGCGCCTCGAGATTGCGAAGCGAGTGGCTGTCGTCGCGCGGCGCGCGGGATGCCTCGTCCAGCCGAGCGGCAATCGCATCCAGCCGGCTTTCCAGCCGTTCCAGACCGGGTTCGGCGGCAGCGGGAGTGTTCGCCAGCTCGTCGATGCGGCGCGTCAGCTGTTCCAGCCGCTGCGCCAGGCCGTCGCCCTGCCGCTCGTGCGCGAGGGCGTCGATCTTGCGGGCGAGATCGGACAGCGTGCCGGTCAGTTCCTGCTGCGGCTGACGGGCAAAGGTTTCCGCCAGTTCTTCCAGCCGCTCTTCCAGCCGGTAGGCGTCCTGCATGCGTGACAGGCCGTCGATCTTGTCGTTGAGGTCGATCAGCCGCTCTTCCAGGCTGCGCAGGGCGGCATGTTCGGCAGCCTCGTTGCGCGACCGGTTGGTGTTGAACGCCACGGCGCGGGTGATCTCGTCGAGGCGCGTGTCGATATGGGTGAACTGGTCGGCGATACGCTCGCTGTCCTGCGGCCGCGCGGAGAGCGCCTCCACCGCCGTCGCCAGCATCAGCACCTTGTCCTCCAGCGCGCGGATCGCGGGGCTGTCGGCCATCAGGCCGAGCTCCGCCTTCACGCCGTCGATGCGGTAGGCAAGGGCGATCAGTTCCTTCTGGATGCCGGTGGTGTCGAATTCGTCCAGGCGCTCTTCCAGCTGGCTCCAGCGGCTCTCATTGCGCTCGAAACTGTCGCGGCCGGCCATGCCGTCGATCAGCAGGCGCAGGTCCTCCAGTTCGGCGCGCAGATCGGCTGCCGCCCCCGGCGTGCGCTGGCTCAAGGCGTCGACGCCATCCGCCAGCCGGGCCAGCTCGTCGCGCACATCCTCGCTGAGGTTCTGGCCGCTCGTCAGCCCCTGCATGGACTGAACGTCCTCGCGCAGGGCCCGCATTTCGCGGGCAATGTTCTCGCTGATATCCTGGCGCAATTCCCGCCGCAGATCGTTCAGGGCTTCGGCCACCGTCTGTGCGCTGAAATCCGACCGTGACGGCGTGCGCGCAACGGGGCGTTCGACGGGATCGGCATAGGGCGGGCGGGCGTCGCTGGCGCGGCGGCTGTCCCGCAGGGGGCGCGGCTCTGCGGGCATTGCTGCCCACTCCGGTTCGGCGCGCAGCGGTCGCTCGGCCATGTCCGTCAGGGGACGGCGTTCGCGCGCCGCCTCCAGCATGCGCTGGCGCTGGCGGATTTCCTGCAGCGTATCCTGCTCCACCTGCAGGCGACGTTCCGGCGCGCGTGGTTCCGGCGGCAGTCGTTCCGGGCGCTGGCGCTGTTCGGTCAAGCGCGGATCGCGCGTGGAGGACACCTTCAGCAGGTCTTCGATGCGCGCTTCCAGTCCCTCGATGGTGCGGTTCAGCGCATCGAGCGAGGAGCGTTCTCCGCGGGCATTGGGATTGAGGCGTGATCCGTTCATCTTCTACTCGCTTCGACTGCGCACGTCCGGGCTTGCGTGATCGGGCATGGCCACCAGCCTGCTTGAGGAAACGGTCCAGGGTAAGGAATGTGCTGCGCGGCCCTGCAGAGCGCGCACCCGTTCCCATGGCCCGGCAATCCCTCTGCCCAGTGGCCGAAGCACGCATGCAACGGCGTGGCCCATCATTTCGCCGGACGTGGTTAATACCGTGTTAATGGTGGGCGAAGTTTTAACGAAGGTTGAGGCTTTCTGCCGGTGGCGCGGCCGGCGTGCAGTCACGTCCGTCCGTCGTTCGATGTCCGGCCGGTCATCTGTGCCGATCCGCCCGCGCTGGCCCACCCGCGCTGGTCCAGCCCCGCAGGCTCCCTGTTCGGGAGAGGCCGGCGTCACGCACAAGAATGTGCGATTTGACCAATTGACGTTTACGCGCACGTCAATATTTTGTAGGACTATGGATGCCGGCTCATCCGGCCGCTGATTTGGAGGAGTTCGCGAATGCCTGTCTACAAGGCCCCCGTTGCCGATACGCTGTTTATCCTCAAGGATGTGCTCGGCATCGAGCGCTACAACAATCTCCCCGGCTTTTCCGATGCCACGCCGGAAATGATCGAGGCGATCGCCTCCGAAGCCGCGCGCCTGTCCGAGGAAGTTCTCTTCCCCGTCAACTATTCCGGCGATCAGGAAGGCTGCGTGCGGGCCGACGATGGCTCCGTCAAGACGCCCAAGGGTTTCAAGGAAGCCTATGACGCCTATTGTGAGGGTGGCTGGATCGGCCTTGCCGTGCCGGAGGAGTTCGGCGGTCAGGGCCTTCCCTACACACTGCATGCCGCCGTCGGTGAATATACCTCCGCCGCCAACATGTCGCTGATGATGTATCCGGGCCTTACCCAGGGCGCGATTGCCGCGATCCTCGTGCATGGCAGCCAGGAACAGAAGCAGACCTATCTGCCGAAGATGGTCGAAGGCAAATGGTCCGGCACGATGAACCTGACGGAGCCGCATTGCGGCACCGATCTCGGCCTCCTGCGCACCAAGGCCGTGCCGAACGGCGATGGCACCTACAAGATCTCCGGTCAGAAGATCTTCATCTCCGCCGGCGAACACGACATGACGGACAACATCGTCCATCTGGTGCTTGCCCGCATCGAAGGCGCGCCGGCCGGCACCAAGGGCATCTCGCTGTTCATCGTGCCGAAATTCCTGGTGAACGAGGACGGCTCGGTCGGCGCGCGCAATACGGTCGTCTGCGGTGCCATCGAGCACAAGATGGGCATTCACGGCAATGCCACTTGCGTGATGAATTATGACGAGGCGACCGGTTACCTGATCGGCGCGGAGAACAAGGGCCTCAACGCCATGTTCGTCATGATGAACGAGGCGCGCCTCGGCGTCGGCCTGCAGGGTCTCGCCATTGCCGAAGTGGCCTACCAGAACGCCGTCGCCTACGCCAGGGACCGCATCCAGGGCCGCTCGCTCTCCGGTCCCAAGGCGCCGGAAAAGGCTGCCGACCCGATCATCGTGCACCCGGATATCCGCCGCACCCTGATGACGATCAAGGCATTCAACGAGGCCGGCCGCGCTTTCATGCTGTGGACGGCGCTGAAGTCCGATATCGCCCACCGTTCGTCGGACGCAGCCGAACGCCAGTCGGCGGACGATCTGCTCGGTCTCGCCACGCCGATCCTTAAAGGCGTGATGACCGACAAGGGGTTTGACCATGCGGTCATGGCCCAGCAGGTCTATGGCGGCCACGGTTACATCGAAGAATGGGGCATGAGCCAGTATGTCCGCGATGCCCGCATCGCGATGATCTACGAAGGCGCCAACGGCATTCAGGCGCTTGATCTCGTCGGCCGCAAGCTGGCGCTGAACGGCGGCCGCGCCGTCATGGCCGCCTTCAAGGAAATCGGCGATTTCTGCGAGGAGAACCGCTCCAACGAACAGATGGCGCCCTATACCAAGGCGCTGAAGAAGGGCTTGAACGATCTGCAGGCCTCCACCATGTGGTTCATGCAGAATGCCATGGCCAAACCCGACAATGCCGGCGCCGGCTCGACCGATTACATGCACCTCTTCGGCCTCGTCATGCTGGGTTACATGTGGGCCAAGATGGCAAAATCCGCGCAGGACCTGATCGCCGCCGGTGACGAGCGCGCCGATTTCTTGAACACCAAGCTTGTCACGGCGCGCTTCTACATGGACAAGATTATGCCGGAGACCGCGCTGCGCAAGACCCGCATCGAAGCGGGCAGCGACACGCTGATGGAACTGGCCGCCGAGGCGTTTTGATTGCGGCATTGATCGATAAAAGTTATATGTATGTATAACTTTTTCGGAGGTGGAAATGGCAACGTCAACTTTGCGCAATGTCGGAGGGTCCGTGATGATGACCATCCCCAAGGCCGTGCTCGAAGAACTGGGCCTTTCGGCAAATACCAAAGTCGAGGTGTCTGCGGAAGCGGGGCGGCTGATTGCCGTGCCGCGTGCGCGGCCGAAATACACGCTGGATGAGCTTCTGGCGCAGTGTGATCCCAATGCGCCTCTGTCCGACGAGGAGCTTGAATGGATGAATGATCCGCCCGTTGGCCGGGAGATCATCTGATGGAGCGGGGCGAGATCTGGCATGTCGATCTCGAACCGATCAAGGGCCGTGAACAGGCCGGATCGCGCTACGTACTGATTGTAACGCAGAAGGCCTTCAACGATCTCGGCACGCCCATCATCGTGCCGGTCACGACTGGCGGGCAATTTGCCCGTTTTCAGGGTTTTGCTGTTTCGTTGTCGGGTGCTGGCACACGAAGCTCCGGCGTCATCCTGTGCAACCAGCTACGGTCCCTCGACCTCAAGGCGCGCGGTGCGCGTTTTGTAGAGAAGGTACCCGATTTCATTCTCGACGAAGTTCTGGCGCGGGTCAGTACATTCTTCGAGTAGCGAACGAGTGAAAGAGGGCGCCCCGTGTGCCCAAGGGAGAGAGACAATGACCGAAGTCTATATCTACGACCACGTGCGCACGCCGCGCGGGCGCGGCAAGAAGGATGGTTCCCTGCACGAGGTTCCCTCCGTCCGCCTCGCTGCGAAAACGCTGGAAGCCATCCGCGACCGCAACGGGCTCGACACCGCCCAGGTGGATGACATCATCATGGGCTGCGTCGATCCGGTCATGGATGCCGGCGCCGTGATCCCCAAGGCCGCCGCCTTCGAGGCGGGCTATTCCACCAGGGCGCCCGGCATGCAGATCTCGCGCTTCTGCGCCTCGGGCCTCGACGCCGTCAACTTCGCCGCCGGCAAAGTCGTGGCCGGATCCGATGACATCGTCATTGCGGGTGGTGTCGAAAGCATGTCGCGCGTCGGCATGGGCATGTCCGGCGGCGCCTGGTACATGGACCCATCTGTCAACTTCCCCGGCTATTTCATGCCGCAGGGTGTTTCGGCCGACCTCATCGCCACCAAGTACGGCTTTACCCGCGATGACGTGGATGCCTATGCGGTGGAAAGCCAGAAGCGCGCAGCCCATGCCTGGGCGAACGGCTATTTCTCCAAATCCGTCATTCCGGTGAAGGACCAGAACGGGCTCACCATCCTCGACCGCGACGAGCACATGCGGCCCGAGACGAACATGCAGTCGCTCGCCTCGCTCAACCCGTCCTTCCAGATGCCGGGTGAAATGGGCGGCTTCGAAGCGGTCGGCCTGCAGGCGCATCCGGAGGTCGAGCGTATCGCTTACGTCCACCATGCCGGCAATTCCTCCGGCATCGTCGATGGCGCCGCCGCCGTCCTCGTCGGCTCCAAGGCCGGCGGTCAGACCATGGGCCTGAAGCCCCGCGCCCGCATCAAGGCTTTTGCCAATATCGGTTCCGATCCGGCCCTCATGCTCACAGGCCCGGTGGACGTCACGGAAAAGCTTCTGAAGAAGACCGGCATGTCGCTGAAGGACATCGATCTTTTCGAACTCAACGAAGCTTTCGCCGCCGTCGTGCTGCGCTACATGCAGGCGTTCGACATCGACCACGCCAAGATGAACGTCAATGGCGGCGCGATCGCCATGGGCCATCCGCTCGGCGCCACCGGCGCCATGATCCTCGGCACGGTGCTGGATGAGCTGGAGCGGCGCGATCTGAACACCGCGCTGGTCACCCTCTGCATCGGCGCCGGCATGGGCACGGCAACCGTGATCGAGCGGGTTTGATGGGGTTCTAACCCTCCCCCTTGTGGGGAGGGTGGCCGGCAGGCGGGAGGGGTCTTTACGGCCAATTCCCCTCCCCAACCCCTCCCCAAAAGGGGGAGGGGCTTAACCCGCGCCAGATCGCACCTATTTCGGAGCGGCGGCGATATCGGCACACAATTTCAGGGAAGAGGAATCCCACCATGAGCACCTACAAGAATTTCACCGTCGAGACCGACGCAGACGGCATTGCCCTTGTGACCTGGGACATGCCGGAGAAGAGCATGAACGTTTTCACCGAAGAGGTGATGGACGAGATCGACGCTATCGTTGACCAGACGGTTGCCGATGCGGCCGTCAAGGGCGTCGTGTTCACCTCCGGCAAGAATTCCTTCTCCGGCGGCGCGGATCTCACCATGATCCGCGGCATGTTCACCCTGTTGCAGGAGGAGCAGGCCAACAATCCGGACACGGCCATGCAGAAGCTGTTCGATGTCGCCGGCCGCATGACCTGGCTGTGGCGCAAGATCGAGACCAACGGCAAGCCCTGGGTCTCGGCCATCAATGGCGTGTGCATGGGCGGTGCGCTGGAACTGTCGCTCGCCTGCCATGGCCGCGTTGTCTCTAACGCGAAATCCGTCAAGCTCGCGCTGCCGGAAGTCAAGGTCGGCATCTTCCCCGGCGCCGGCGGCACGCAGCGTGTGGCGCGCCTTGCCAATACGCAGGACGCCCTGCAGATGATGACGACGGGCCAGACCCTGACGCCGCAACGCGCCAAGGCGATGAACCTCGTGCATCAGGTGGTCGAGCCGGATCAGCTTGTGACAGCCGCCAAACAGATGATCAAGGACGGGTTGAAGCCCGTCGCGCCCTGGGATGAAAAGGGCTTCAAGGTTCCCGGCGGCGGCATCTGGACCCCGGCTTCCGCCCAGCTCTGGCCGGCCGCTCCTGCTATCCTCCGCCGTGAAACCGCCGGCAATTATCCGGGTGCGCTTGCGATCCTCAAATGCGTCTACGAAGGCCTGCAGGTTCCCTTCGACACCGGCCTCAAGATCGAGCAGCGCTATTTCACGCAGGTGCTGCGCTCTACCGAAGCCTTCTCGATGATCCGCTCGCTGTTCATCTCCATGCAGGAACTCGGCAAGGGCGCCCGTCGTCCGGCCGGCGTGGAGAAGAAGAAGCTGACGAAGATCGGCGTCGTCGGTGCCGGTTTCATGGGCGCCTCCATTGCCTATGTCTCGGCCGCCGCCGGCATTGCCGTCTCGCTGATCGACCGCGACGAGGAAGCCGCCGCCAAGGGCAAGGCCGTCTCCGAAAAGCTGGTTGCCGACAGCATCGGCAAGGGACGGATGACCAAGGAGGAGGGCGAAAAGCTGCTCTCCCTCATCACCCCCACCGCCGATTATTCGACACTGTCCGATGTCTCGCTCGTCGTCGAAGCCGTGTTCGAAGACCGCCAGGTCAAGAAGGATGTCATCGAGAAGGTCGAGGCCGTGCTGCCGGAAGGCGCGATCTTCGCCTCCAATACCTCGACGCTCCCCATCACCGGCCTTGCTAAGAACTCGAAGCGTCCGAAGCAGTTCATCGGCGTGCATTTCTTCTCGCCGGTCGAGAAGATGATGCTGACGGAGGTGATCCTCGGCGAGGAGACCGGCGACGAGGCGCTTGCCGTGGCACTCGATTACGTCGCCCAGATCAAGAAGACGCCGATCGTCGTCAACGATACGCGCGGCTTCTATGTCAACCGCTGCGTCTTCCGCTACATCAACGAAGCCTATGACATGCTGATCGAAGGCGTGCCGGCGGTGATGATCGAAAATGCCGCCAAGATGGCCGGCATGCCGGTCGGCCCGCTGTCGCTCAACGACGAAGTGGCCGTCGATCTGTCCCAGAAGATCATGAAGGCCTCGATTGCCGATCTCGGCGAAACCTCGGTCAAGCCGGAGCATATGGCGCTGGTCGACAAGCTCGTGAACGATCTGGATCGCCGCGGCCGCAAGAACGGCAGGGGTTTTTACGAATATCCGGCCAAACCCGCCAAGAAGTTCCTGTGGCCGGGCCTGAAAGACCTCTACCCGCAGAAACCGGCAGCGGACGTGGATGTGAACGTGCTGAAACAGCGCCTTCTCGTAACCATCGCGCTGGAAGCCGCCCGCACCATGGAAGAGGGCATTGTCACCGATCCGCGCGAGGCCGATGTCGGCTCCATCCTCGGCTTCGGTTTCGCGCCCTACACCGGCGGCACGCTGTCTTACATCGACGGCATGGGGGTCAAAACCTTCGTGGCGTTGTGCGAAACGCTGGCTGCCCAGTATGGCGATCACTTCAAGCCGACGCCGCTGCTCCTCGACATGGCCGCCAAGGGCGAGACCTTCTATGAGCGGTTCAACCCCTATGCTGCCGTGACCAAGGCTGCGTGATCTGGGGCTGCGTGAACCGCCGCTTCAGCGTCGAAACGCCGGAAACAGGCCCTTCGGGGCCTGTTTCCACTTTGTCAGGCGCCGAGCAGCAGCCTTGCGACGAGCGGCACGATGATGGAGGTGGCGATCGCGTTCAGCGCCATGGCAATCCCGGCAAACAGGCCGGCGGTCGCATCCACCTCGTAGGCGCGGGCGGTGCCGATGCCATGCGATGTCAGCCCGGCGGCAAAGCCACGGGCGGCATAATCGCGAATACCCATGCGGTTCATCATCGGGGTGACGATGAGAGCCCCGGTAATGCCGGTCAGGATGACCAGAACCGCCGTCAGGGATGGATTGCCGCCGAGCGAGGAGGAAATGGCCATGGCGACGCCTGCGGTTGCCGATTTCGGCAGGAAGGAAATCAGCATCTCGCGCGGCAGGCCGACGAGCCAGCCCAGTATCATCACCGAGGCAACCGCAACCAGCGATCCGGCCAGCAGCGCGACGCCGATCGGCGCCAGCACCGTCTTCACCTCGTCCCATTGCCGGTAGAGCGGCACGGCGATGGCGACGGTCGCCGGTCCCAGCAGGAAATGCACGAACTGTGCGCCGGCGAAGAACTTCTCGTAGGGAATGTCGAACACCGTCATCAGCACCGACAGAACGACAATGGAGGTCAGCACCGGATTGACCAGCGGATGGCGTTTCAGCCGCACCGAAAGCGCGCTGGCGGCAATCCAGGTGCAGAGGGTCAGGGTCAGCCAGATCAGCGGCGAGGTGGAGAGGTAGACCCACAGGTCGACAGGACTGCGCATCGTTCAGCCCTTCCGGTCGAAATAGCGGCGAGCGGCGATGAACGTCCACACCGTCGCGGCAAGCGTGATGATGGCCGAGGCCACCAGCACCAGCGCGATCGGGCCGGCCTCGCTGCGCATCACGCCCCAGAGCGAGACGATGCCGACGCCGGCCGGCACGAAGAGCAGGCCGAGATTGGCGAGCAACGCCTCCGCGACACCCTCGATGCGGGGGAAGGGGCCGCGCCCCATGCTGCGGCCCAGCTGCAGGGCGCAGAAGAGCAGCACCAGCGCCACCACGGGGCCGGGCACCGGCAGTTTGGTCAGGAAGACGAGGCTTTCGCCGATGAGTTGGAAGAAAAGCAGGGCCGCGATACCGCGTAACATGATGGCCTCCGGGCTGTGAGGGCACCAAGACTAGACAAGGAGCAAGGCGAGGTCACGACCGGTGAGGGCACGAACGGTTCTGTCCGGCGCATTCATCTCTTGCGTGCGCCAGCCGGCGCAGCCAGTTGCCAGGGTAGAAGGTCGGGCTGCTGCCGCACGGCGATCGAAAGGTCCCGTCGCGTTTTCCTGTTGCGGTTTTTCGAGCGGCTGCGATAGTGGCCATACCGCATTTTTGCATTGGAAACAGCAACCTGGGTTCGCCACGGCTCAGGCAGGGCTTCTTCCGGCCTTCGGGGATTTGAGTATGTCGAACACACGCGAAGGCCAGCCGGGCACGGCCAGCGCTGCCGCCAGATCCGCCGCCGCCCTCAGCCGCCTGGCGGCGCGGGACAATCGCCTCGTGCAGCTTCTGTCGCGCCTGCCTGCCTTCCGCTCCACGACGCAGAGCATGACGGTGCGGGAGCGGCTGTTTGCCTTTGCCATGTCGCTGGTCATCGAGGTGGTGGCGGTGGCCATGCGTTTCCTGGTCGATGACTATCTGCCGCCCGGCTTTCCCTACCTGACCTTCTTTCCCGCCGTCATCCTTACCGGCTTCTGCTTCGGCATGTATCCGGCGCTGATGAACACCATGCTCTCGGCGCTGGTGGCCTGGTACTGGTTCATCGCGCCGACGGAGAGCTTCGCGCTGACGGTGCCTTCCATCACGGCCCTTGCCTTCTTCTTCTTCGTGATCGCCATCGATCTCGGTCTGCTGCAGCTTTTGCTGGCGGCCTATGCGTCGCAGGTGAGGGCGCGGGATGATCTGGCCTACAATCTGCAGCTCCAGCAACTGGTTTCCGAAGAGGTGGATCACCGGATGAAGAACCTGCTGGCCACCACCAGCGGCCTCATCGCATTGTCGCAACGCCATGCGACGACGCCCGCCCAGCTCGGCAGCCAATTGCGCCAGCGCATCCAGGCCATGGGGCATTCCATCACCCTGCTGCGCGGTTCCCTGCACGGCGGAAGCGCCGACATGCGCGAGGCACTGCTGGCAACGCTGTCGCCGCTCGGCCTGTCGGAGGGCGAGCGGCTGGTCTTCGACGGGCCGCGCCTGAACCTGAACGGCGCAACGATCATCGCGCTCAGCCTCATCATCCATGAACTCGGCACCAATGCCCTGAAATACGGCGCGCTGTCGCAGGATGCCGGGCAGATCGTCGTTTCCTGGCGCCGCTACCAGCCCGAAGGCCAGGAGACGGAACAGACGGGAGAGCATATCGATCTCATCTGGCGCGAGCGCAATGGTCCTACCGTTTCGGAGCCGGGCAGCCAGGGTTTCGGCACCGATCTGGTGCGCCGCATGTCGGCCGGGCTCGGCGGAGAATGCACCTTCTCCTACGAACCCTCCGGTCTCGTGGTCCATTTTTCCATGCGCGCGGCAAGCGTGCTGGCTTAGCGCGCTTCGGCCGTGTGACCCCGCCCGGTACGCGAGCCAGGCGCCGCAACGGCTGAGGGCGGCCGCATCATCAGGCCGCCCTGCACTGTCTGTTCGAACGGAACAGGTAATCAGGCGGTCGTCGGGCGGGGCTGAGGCTTGGCGGGCGAGCGTCGCGCCGGGGCCGCCGCCAGCTTGGCCGGCTGCGGGGCCGGTTCGCTGCCGGTCAGGGCAGGCAGCCACTTGTCCCGTTCGCGCCACAGGGCAGGAATCGCCAGCAGGGCGATGCACGACACCGCGATCGCGGTCTTCGTCAGTTCCGACAGTTCCGGCGTGCGGCCGTCGAAGTAGTAGACCGCATAGACGATCCCGACATGGAACACATACACATAGAGCGAGTGGCGTCCCAGAAGCTGCAGGAATTTCAGCGACAGGACCCAGTTGATGGCGCCGGCGATCCGCCGCACCCAGGCGGCCTTGTGCTTCGGCCCGGCGATGATCATCCAGGTCATGAGCGTGGCGGCGGCGGCGAAGTTGACGAGGTAGACCGGGCCGAAATCGGCGCGGATTTCCATGGTCGCGAACTTCGCCGCCAGGTCCGCCGGCATGAGACCGTTGGCCGTCATGATGCGCAGCGGCAGGAAGAAGGCGCAGATCAGGCCGCTGATCGTCGGGATGTAGCTGTTTTCCGGCGAGAAGATGCGGCCCCACTCGATCTTGTTGAGCGAGGTCATCGCACCCAGCACAAGGCCGGAATAGAAGACGATCTGCCAGCCGAGCAGGTTGAAGGAAGCACGCATGCCCTGGTCGTCCGGCCGCATGAAGAACTGGTTCAGCGGGTCGGTGACGACCTTCTGCAGGCCCAGTTGGCCGGCCATCCACAGGATCAGCGAGCCGGCCATCACATGCGCCCACTTGCCGTCGATGACGAGCTTCACCAGCATCGGGGCAAACAGCATGTAGATGATGTATTGCGGCAGGATGTCCATGAAGGTCGGCTGGAAGACGAAGCTGGCGATGGCGGCAAGCCGCAGCGGATCGTCGAAGTTCGTGTAGCCCAGCCAGTTGTACCAGATGTAATAGGCGCCCGGCAGCAGCATCTGCGCGGCCAGCACGCACAGCACGATCCCCATGGCATAGCGGTAGAGTTCGAAGGCGCGCGAATAGATGGCATTGCGGCCGGCCTCATAGCCGTTCTTGGCCATCTTGCGGACATAGACCATGCCGATCAGCAGGCCGGACAGGAAGACGAAGCCTTGCGCATCCTCCACGAAGGCCAGCTGGTTGTGGTTGATCTTCACGAGCCAGTAACCGCCGGCAAAAACCAGATGGTTGATCAGCATGAAGACGAGGAAATAGCCCCGCATCCCGTCAATCAGGTCATAGCGTTTCATCGGTCGAGTCTCCGTCTTGCGGGCGCCGAAGGCTCGCGCCGGTCGGTCCGTGGTGCCTCTGCGGGCAGGAAATTTCCCCAGTAACGCGGCGTAAGCGAGGCGGGTTCCCGTGATTCGGATTGTGTTTGGGGGTGCGCCTCTTCACATTGGCGTCATGAACAGATCGTTAACGCCGGTGCGTGAGGCGACCGGGTCTATTCCGCGGCGGCGCGGCGAATGCCGGCGGCCTGGGTCACATAGGCACGCAGCGCCGCGGGCTTCACCGGCTTGTGCTGCAGGCCGAGGCCGTGCCGTTCGGCCTCGGCGCGCACTTCCTGGCTGCGATCGGCGGTCAGCAGCAGGCCCGCCACGGGCTCGCCGATCAGCGTGCGCAGACGAACGATCGCCTCGATGCCGGTGCCCTCATCGAGATGGTAATCGGCAATCAGGATCGCCGGCTGCACGTCCATGCCGGCAAGCTTCTGCTCGGCCTCCTGCAGCGAACGGGCCGAGGTGACGCGGCAGCCCCAGCCGGAGAGCAGGAGCTCCATCCCCTCCAGGATCTTCGGCTCGTTGTCGATGCACAGCACGCCGAGGCCGGAGAGGGGCTGGGGCAGGGCAGGACTGGGCTTTTCCGGTGTGGATGAGCGCGTTCGGCCCATGTCGCGCGGCATGCGCACGCGAAAGATCGTGCCGCGCCCTGGCGTCGAGGCAAGTTCCACCGGATGCGACAGCACGCGGGAAATGCGGTCGACGATGGAAAGACCGAGGCCGAGGCCCGCGGCGGTGCGTGCACCTTCGTCCAGGCGGGCAAATTCGCGAAACACCGTCTTGAACTTCGAGGAGGGGATGCCGATGCCGGAATCGAGCACCTCGATCACCACCTCGCGCCCCCGCCGGCGTGCGCCGACCAGCACCTTGCCGCTGATCGTGTACTTGATGGCGTTCGACACGAGGTTCTGCACCAGCCGGCGCAGCAGGTTGGGATCGGTCTTGACGCTGAGCGAGGACGGCATCACCCTGAATTTCAGGTTCTTCTCCCGCGCCACGGGCGCGAAATCCGTCTCTATGCGACGCAGAAGATCATCGAGCGGTACGGAGGTGACACGTGGCTTCATCGCGCCCGTATCGAGACGGGAAATGTCGAGAACGGCGCCGAGGATGCTCTCGACGGATTCCAGCGCGGAATCGATGTTGCGTACCAGCGCGCTGTTCTCCGACTGGCCGAGCCGTTCCACCAGCGTCGAGGAATAGAGCCGCGCCGCATTGAGCGGCTGGAGAATGTCGTGGCCGGCGGCGGCAAAGAAGCGCGTCTTGCCGAGATTGGCCTCGTCGGCGGCGGCGCGCGCCTCGGCGAGTTCGCGGTTCACCCGTGTCAGTTCGGCGGTGCGTTCCTCCACCCGCTGTTCCAGCGTCTCGTTTGCCTGCCTGAGCGCCTGGGCGGCTGCCACGCGCTCCGTCATGTCGGTGAAGGTGGCGACGATGCCCTCGTCGGGCATGGTGTTGGAGCGCACTTCGATGATGCGGGCGCCGCCGTTCAGCACCAGGGGGAAGGGCGTGTCGAGCGTCTTGATCCGATCGATGACGGCCTGGGCATCCTCTTCGGGAATGTCGCCGCGATCGGTCAGGATGCCGACGATGTCGCTCAGCGGATAGCCCACCTGGCCCACCTGTTCCGGCAGGCCGAGCAGCGTGCGGAAGCGACGGTTCCATATCGCCAGCCGTTCCTGGCTGTCGAACACCGCGACCCCCTGGTCCATCTGCGACAGCGCCGTCTGCAGGATGTCCTGGTTGTATTGCAGGGCCTCGCTCGCCTGGTCCAGCAGCCAGGCCGTGTCGGAATTGGTATCCTCCGCCTTCTGCAGGATCAGCGACAGCACCAGCCGCGCCGAGGAGGAGCCGATGGCGCTGCCCAGCAGCTGCTCGGAGAAATGGATGAAGGCCATGTCGGCGGCTTCGCGATCGCCGATCTTGCGGCCGGCGGTGCGTTCGTAATTGGCGAAGGAGCGGCGCATGCGCTCTTCGCCGAGGTAGCGGGCAATCGCTGCCTTCAGGTCGCCGACGGAGACGCGCGTCTTCCAGCCGCGGGTGGCAAACTGGGAGCGCAGATGGCGCTTGACGAAAATGCCGGCCTGGATGCGCTCCACCGGTCGCGGATTGCGTGACAGCGAGCCGACGACGAAGGCGAGGCTGTTGACGATCAGGCTGAGCAGGACGGCATTGACCAGCGGATCGGCGCCGGGGCCGGAAAACAGGCCGGTGCCCGGAACGAGAAAATCGAGCACCGCCGCCGCAATCGCGGAATTGTCCTGCCCGCCGAGGCTCGGCAGGAACAGCAGGTAGGCCCAGGCAAAGAAGCCGAGACACATGCCGGCGACCGCGCCGCGGGCATTGGCCCGGCGCCACCACAGGCCGCCGAAGAGCGGTGGTGCAATCTGCGCCACCGCTGCAAAGGACAGAAGGCCGATGGAGGCAAGGCCGGAGGAGGAATCTGCTGCCCGATAATAGGCATAGCCCAGCATCAGCACGACAAAGATGGCCGTGCGGCGGATGCGCAGCAGCGGCCGGGCGAAATCCGCCCGCTGGCCGCTGGAGGTCATCAGCTTGCGACGCAGGAAGATCGGCATCACGATGTCGTTGGAGATCATGATCGAGAGTGCAACGGAGGCGACGATCACCATCGCGGTTGCCGCCGAGAAGCCCCCGATGAAGGCGATCAGCGTTACCACGTCCATCTGGTGCGACAGCGGCAGCTGCAGCACGTAAAGATCCGCATTGCCGGTGCCGCCGAAGCGGATGAGCCCCGCCAGCGCCACCGGCAGCACGAAGATGTTGATGGCGACGAGATAGAGCGGCAGCAGCCAGCTCGCCATCTTCAGCTCCGCCTGGGTGCGGTTTTCCACCACGGTGACATGGAACTGGCGCGGCAGCATGATGATGGCGAAGGCGGAGAGCCCGATCAGCAGCAGCCAGCGAGGAAGCGGCGTCTGATAGCCGAGCGCCTGTTCCACCAGCGGGTTCTGTGCCGCCTGCCGCCACAGGTCCGCCGGCCCGTCGAACATCAGATACAGAACCGACAGGCCGATGGTCACGAAGGCCAGCAGCTTGACGACCGATTCCATCGCTACCGCCAGGATCAGCCCGTCCTGGTGTTCCGTCGCATCCGTATGGCGCGTGCCGAACATTACCGCGAAACAGGCCATCATCAGCGTGACGATCAGCGCGAGATCGATGAAATGCAGGTTGCCGCTGCCGATGCCATAGGCCGAGGGATCGACCATGGCCGCCACCGAGCTGGAGACGGCCTTCAGCTGCAGCGCGATATACGGAATGGCCCCCACCAGCGAGATGATGGCGACGATCAGCGCCACGGAGGAGTTCTTGCCATAGCGGGCGGCAATGAAATCGGCCGGCGAGGTGAGCTTTTCCGCCTTGGCCAGCTCGATGATGCGGCGCACCAGCGGCAGCCCGAGCGTGAAGGCGAGGATCGGGCCGATATAGATGCCGGTGAATTCCAGCCCCCGCTCGGAGGCAAGCCCCACGCCGCCGAAATAGGTCCAGGAGGTGCAGTAGACGGCAAGGCTGAGGGCGTAGACCATCGGCCGGCCCTTTTTCGGCACGCCGAAGCGCCTGCTTCTGCGGTCGCCATAGCTTGCCACGGCAAACAGCAGCAGGATATAGGCGCAGGCCGCCAGAAATATCACCCAGCCAGGCAGCATGGCACCTCCGCGACCGGCTTCCTCTCCGCGCCGATCTTAGGCCAAACCGCGTCCTTTGGAAATGAAGGCGGACCTCGCCAAAAAGTCCAATGCCGGCTTCTTCACCATCAGCATCTTCCCCGCTGCGGCCCAGGATATATATTCGCGGCATCTGCCACCCGACACCGAGAGGCCCCCATGTCGATGATCTCCGAATTCCGCTCCTTTATTGCCCGAGGCAATGTGATCGACCTTGCGGTCGGTATCATCATTGGCGGCGCGTTTACGGGCATCGTCAATTCGCTGGTCAACGACGTGGTGATGCCGGTGGTCGGCGTCATTATCGGCGGCTTCGATTTCTCGAACTATTTCATTCCGCTGAACGACCGGGTCACGGCGGCGACGCTGGAGGCAGCCAAGGCGCAAGGAGCCGTTTTCGCCTATGGCAAGTTCCTGACGGTGGTCCTTAACTTCCTGATCCTGGCCTGGATCATCTTCCTGATGGTCAAGGCCGTGAACCGCATCCGGGCCATGGATGACAAGAAGTCGGCCGAGGCCGCGCCCGCCGCCCCGCCGCCGGCCGATGTGCAGCTTCTCACCGAGATTCGCGACCTGCTGAAATCGCGCTGAGGATCGTTCTTCGGCAAACATCACGGATTTCGATCTGCCGCTCACCGAAACTCATGGGATTTTGCCACCGCCCTGCGCTATGAGGGCGGTGAGCTGGAGACCCATTTTATGACACTTCTGGAAAGCCTGAGCGCGCGTGCGCTTGCCGCCCCGCAGAGCGGGATCGTCGAACTGGTCAACTATGCCCGCGGGCGCCAGGGGCTTATACCCCTCTGGGCCGGCGAAGGCGACCTGCCGAGCCCCGCCTTCATCAATCAGGCGACCAAGGATTCGCTCGACGCGGGAGAGACCTTCTACACCTGGCAGCGCGGTCTTCCCGAACTGCGTCAGGCCCTGTCGCGCTACTACGAGCGGCATTTTTCCGTCTCGCTGCCGATGGAGCATTTCTTCGCCACCAGCTCCGGCATGCATGCCATCAATCTCTGCGTCCAGGCGCTGACGGCGCCGGGCGACGAGATCATCTATCTGACGCCGAGCTGGCCGAACATTGTGGCGGCCATCGGCATTGCCGGCGCCGGTGCCGTGCCGGTCGCGGTGGATTTCGTTGATGGCGGCTGGTCGCTCGATGTCGGGAAGATTGCGGCGGCGATCACGCCGCGCACCCGTGCGCTGTTCATCAACACCCCCTCCAACCCGACCGGCTGGACGGCGACGCGCGAGGATCTGGAAGCCATCCTGGCGCTTGCCCGCCAGCACGGGCTGTGGATCATCGCCGACGAGATCTATGCCCTCTATTATTACAAGGGCGATCGCGCCGCGTCCTTCCTCGACATCTCGACGCCCGACGACCGCATTCTCTACGCCAATTCCTTCTCCAAGAACTGGTCGATGACCGGCTGGCGTGTCGGCTGGATCGTGGCGCCGCCGTCGATCGGCCAGGTGCTGGAAAACCTCATCCAGTATTCCAGCTCCGGGCTGACGCCCTTCATGCAGCGCGGCGCGATCGCGGCCCTTGACCAGGGCGACGATTTCCTGCGCTCCAATATCGAGCGGGCCCGCATCTCGCGCGATCTCCTCTGCGACGCGCTGATCGCCACCAATCGCGTGCAGACCCGCAAGCCGGACGGCGCGATCTACGCCTTCCTGAAGGTGGACGGCATCGATGATCCGCGCGCCGGCGCCTTCGATATCGTCGACAAGACGCTGGTCGGGCTGGCACCTGGCACCGCCTTCGGTCCGGGTGGCGGTGCCTTCCTGCGCGCCTGCTTCCTGCGTGATCCGAAACAGATCGAGGAAGCCGCCGGCCGGCTGGCGGATTATATCGCCAAACTGTAGGGCGGGCGCCCGCCACGCCTTGATCCGTCAAATGCGAGCGATTGCGGAAATCCTCCGTTTTCCCTTGCGCAAACAATGCTCCGCATGAGGCTTTGCCGGTAAGGCGCGGTGAAGGTCCCGCATGGTTCGATGCGCCGAAACATCAGGCAGGAGCATCGAACCATGGCAGTTCTTGTGACCGGGGGCGCCGGCTATATCGGCAGCCATATGGTCTGGGCCCTGCTCGACGCGGGCGAGGAGGTGGTGGTGCTGGACAGGCTGTCCACCGGCTTTCGCTGGGCGGTGCCCGATCCGGCGCGCTTCTATCTCGGCGATGTGGGCGACCGGGATCTGCTGGCTCGCATCTTCGCGGAAAATGCCGTGGATGCCGTGCTGCATCTTGCCGGTTCCATCGTGGTGCCGCAATCGGTGCTGCATCCGCTCGACTATTACGACAACAACAGCGCCAAGACCGGGCAACTGGCGGCGGCCGCCATTCAGGCTGGCATCCGGCATTTCGTGTTCTCCTCGACGGCTGCCGTCTATGGCGAGGTGCCGGATGGCGTTCCGGTGACCGAAAGCGCCGTGACGCTGCCGAACAACCCCTATGGCCAGTCAAAGCTGATGGCCGAGCAGATGCTGCGCGACGCGAGCGCCGCCCATGATTTCCGCTATGTGGCGCTGCGCTATTTCAATGTCGCCGGTGCCGATCCCGCCGGCAGGGCGGGCCTTTCCACCGAAGGCGCCACGCATCTCATCAAGATCGCCTGCGAGGCGGCCCTTGGTCTGCGCAGCGGGGTCGATGTCTATGGCACCGATTATCCGACACCCGACGGCACCGGCATTCGCGACTACATCCATGTCAGCGATCTGGTGGAGGCGCATCTGAAGGCGCTCGCCTACCTCCGGCGCGGTGGCCAGCCACAGGTCGCCAATTGCGGCTATGGCCGCGGCTACTCGGTGCTGGACGTGCTCAATGCGGTAATGCGGGTGGAGCGGCGGCCGTTTGAGGTGCGCTATGCGCCGCGCCGCGCCGGCGATACCGCGTCGGTCGTGGCCGACGCCACCCGCGCCCGCCGCCTGTTCGGCTGGACGCCGCGCCATGATGATCTCGACCACATCGTCGCGACTGCCCTGCGCTGGGAGCGCCAGCTCAACGAACGCAAGTTCGGCGGACTGACGGCCATTCACCGCCGTCTCGCCGCAAGCTTCTGATACCGGCGCAAACGACAACGGGCGCCGCGGGGCGCCCGTTCACCGGTGGCGTCCGGTAAGGGTCGGGGCGGCCTCAGGCCACCATGCCCCAGTCGTCGGCGTCATCGAGCGCAAACATCCGTTCCAGGTTGAGGAAGCAGATCATGCCGCTGTCATGGGCGATGATCCCGTCGGAAAAGGCGGAACTGGAGCCCGCCGCCATTGGTACGGGCTGCAGGCGGCTCGACGGGATGGTCATGATATCGGATACGCGATCCACCAGCAGGCCGACGGTCATGCCCTTGATGTCGGTCACCACGATTGCACTGCGCTCGTTGACCTCCGTGTTGGGCATGCCGAGCTTCACGGCGAGATCGACGATCGGGATGACGGTGCCGCGCAGGTTCATCACGCCGATCACGTCATAGGGCGCATGCGGCAGCGGCGTCACCGGCGCCCAGCCGCGGATTTCGCGGATGGAGGTCGTGCGCACGCAGAATTCCTGGGAATGCAGCCGGAAGGCGATGATCTCCAGCAGTTCGTCGCCGGTGGTGGTCTGGGGCACGCTCATGGGCGGAAGTCTCCGAACTTCGGTTGCAGGTCAAGCCAATCGATTGTCCGCCAGAATAGCCGTTCGATCCTGCGCCGGGCTTGAGACGCGGTCGGCCGGATGTGCCGCGCGAAAATGCAGGCGCTTTGCTTGGATACGGCATCATGCCGTCGACAGTCTGTTCGACGCCATCAATTGCATGGTTGATCCAAGATATTTCGTTTTTGCTAATGAAGTCTTATTGCCGCACGCAATTCCTGGGGCCCGGCTGACATTCCGCCCGGCCCGCGCATGCATCGTCGCCGCTCCAAAAAGTTCGCACAGCTGTGCAAATTACAAGGAACTGTCATCGAACGATCATCCAGCTGTCATTCAGCCTGCCTAGGGTCGCCGCGTTATCGCCGGCCCGGACAAGCGGGCCAGGCCGTCCCACATCCGGAGACAGACCCATGAACAGACGCGAATTCCTGGCGGCAGGCTCTGCCGTTGCAGCAGCCAGCGCCCTTCCTTCCCTCGCTCTCGCCGACGACAAGACGATCCAGGTCTACAGCGGCTCGGACAACAACATCATCGATTTCTGGAACAACACCATCATTCCGGCCTTCCAGAAGGCCAATCCCGGCATGAAGGTGAAGCTGGTCGATGCCGGCGATGACAACGGCCTTCGCGCCATTGCCGACCGTGCGCTGGCCGCACTGAAGAGCAAGGCCGATCCGCAGGCCGACGTCTTCGAGAACTTCGATGCGCGCCTGCCGGCCGGCGGCGTCGAGGCCGGCCTCTGGGTCACCTTCTCGGCCGAGAATGTGCCGAGCTACGGCAAGATCAACCGCGCCGCAATCGACATGCCGCAGCAGCTGCCTTATCGCGGCTCGCAGGTCCTGCTCGCCTACGACAAGACCAAGCTCGACCCGAAGGACGCGCCGAAGACCTGGGAACAGCTGGTTGCCTGGGTCAAGAAGAACCCCGGCCAGTTCATCTACAACCGTCCGGACAAGGGCGGCTCCGGCGGCAATTTCGTTCGTCGCGCCATCCACGAGGTGAACGGTCGCGATCCGTCGAAATTCACCATCGCCAATTTCTCGGCCGATTATGCCGAAAAGTCGCTGACGCCGGCCTGGGCCGTGCTGAAGGACATGGCTCCTTTCCTGTATGAGAAGGGCGCCTATACCTCCGGCAACACCCAGTCGATCCAGCTCCTTTCGCAGGGCGTCGTCACCATGGTTCCGGTCTGGTCGGACCAGGTGCTGCAGGCCATGTCGCAGGGCGTTCTGCCGGAAACGACCGGCCTCGTTCAGTTGACCGACCTCGCGCTCTGCGGCGGCTTCTCCCGACTGACGGTCTTCTCCAACGGCGCCAACAAGGATGCGGCCCTCAAGCTTGCCGACTTCCTGCTGACGAGCGAGATGCAGTCGGCCGTCATCACCCAGATCGGCGGTTTCCCGGGCGTGACCTGGGACAACGTCGCAGCCGACCTGCGCGAGAAGTACAAGGACGTCGTGCCGAATTCCATCCCGACCTTCCCGGGCGGCGACTGGAATGCAGCCATCAATGACGGCTGGTACCGCAACGTGGCGACCGGTCTCGCACGCGGCTGATCATGGCAGACACGGCAACTGCGTCCGCCACCGGTGGATCCGAGCCGGCAATCGGGAGGGGGCTGAAAGGCCTCCTCCTTGTTGCCCTTCCGGTGTTTCTCGTCGGGTGGCTGATCATCTACCCGATCATCGCCGCCATCGTCTCGACCCTCTTCGTCGAGGCAACGGACGGCGTGCAGTTCAGCACGGCTTCGTACCGGTTCTTTTTCTCCGACCCCTATAGCCGCGCCAATCTGGCGCTGACGCTGTGGACCACCGGCGTCTGCGCCGTGCTGCTGCTCCTCGTCGGCCTGCCGATTGCGCTCTACCTGCGCTTTTCCACCAGCCGCTTCGCCGATCTGGTGCAGAGCCTCGCGATCTTCCCGATGTTCGTTCCGTCGATCATCCTGTCCTATGCGCTGATCCGCACCATCGGACCGAACGGCACGGTTGACATCCTGCTGAATGCCGTCGGCCTGCCCAAGATCCCAAGCCCCTATCTCACCCCCTGGGGTCCGGTGATCGGGCTTGTCTGGGACAACCTGCCGCTGACCGTGCTGATGCTGACGGCCGGTCTCGCCGGCATTTCCAACAGCGCCGTCGAGGCGGCGCGTGATGTCGGTGCCGGTCCGATCCGCGTCTTCTGGCACATCATCCTGCCGCGCATGGGCAATTCCATCCTGGTGACGATCTCCTTCACCGTGCTCGGCATCTTTTCCTCCTTCACGCTGCCTTACGTGCTGGGCCCGGCCTCGCCGGAAATGATGGGTCCCTTCATGCTGCGCACCTTCAACGATCTCTACGATCCGCTGAACGCCAAGACGCAGGCCGTCATCTCCTTCGTCTTCTGCCTGTTCTTCGGCATCTTCTATGTCTGGTCGATCGCCCGCAACCAGAGGAGCCAGAGCAGATGATCCGGACGTATTCCTCCACCTCCGGCCGCTTCGACTGGACAGGGTTGGCCTTCACGATCCTGCTGGCGATCGTCATCGCCGTGCCGCTTCTCGTCGTCTTCACCTGGGCCTTTACCGAGGTGTGGCGCTATCCTTCGGTGATCCCGCAGAAATTCGGCCTGCGCTTCTGGGACCAGACGCTGTCGCGCGCCGATGTATGGGAGGCGCTGTCGATCAGCCTCAGGTTGTCGGCGACAGTGACGGCGCTCTCCGCACTGATCTGCCTTCCGGCGGCTTACGCCTTCGCGCGGATGAAGTTTCCGGGCCGCGACCTGTTCTTCCTGTCCTTCCTTGCCTCGCATGCCTTTCCGAAATTCGGCCTGCTGGTGGCAATCGCGGCGATCTTCCTGCAGCTGAACCTGATCGCCACCTTCTGGGGCGTGGTGCTGATCCAGCTGGTCGGCACGCTGATGCTGATGATCTGGATCCCGGTCGCGGCCTTCCAGGCGGTGGACCGGCGCATGGAAGAGGCAGCGCGCGATGTTGGCGCCGGACCCTTGCGCGTTTTCTGGTCGATCACCCTGCCACAGGCCGGCCCGACGATCTTTGCGGCCGTGCTGCTCACCTTCGTCTCCACCTTCTACGAGACCGAAGGCGCCTGGCTGATCGGCGCGCCGCAGATCCGCACCATGCCGGTGCTGATGATCAACTTCATCAACAATCAGGTCGTGATCCAGTACGGCGCGGTGCTCTCCGTGATCCTGTGGGTTCCGTCCTTCATCGCCCTGATGTTTGCCCGCCGCGTCATCGGCACCGGGGCCTTCGCCAAGGGATTTGGCGCCTGAGGCGCCGTGCAATCATGAAAGAGTAGACCATGGCCAGATTGACGATCGAGAGCCTGCGCAAGTCCTTCGCCAGCACCGTGGCGGTCGATGATTTTTCGCTGGATGTGGCAGATGGCGAACTCGTCTGCCTGCTGGGGCCATCCGGCTCCGGCAAGTCGACCATCCTGCGCATGATCGGCGGCTTCGAGCAGCCGACCTCGGGTGCGATCCGCATCGACGGGCAGGATGTCAGCCGCCTGCCGCCCGACCGGCGCCCGACCGGCATGGTGTTCCAGAGCCATGCGTTGTGGAGCCACATGAACGTGTTCAACAATATCGCCTTCGGCCTCAAGCTGCGCCGGCTGCCGCGCTCCGAAATCCGCCGCAAGGTGGAGGAGGCGCTGGAGCTTGTCGGGCTTGGCGGCTACGGCCATCGCCAGACCTTCCAGCTGTCCGGCGGGCAGCAGCAGCGCGTGGCGCTCGCCCGTTCGCTGGTGCTGGAGCCGAAGATCCTGCTGCTGGACGAACCCTTCGCCAGCCTTGACCAGCATCTGCGCGAGCGGCTGCGCGAGGAGGTGCGCGACATCCAGCAGCGGCTCGGCATCACCACGCTCTTCGTGACCCACGGCCAGGACGAAGCGCTCGCCATGGCTGACCGGATCGTGGTGCTGCGCAACGGACAGTGTGAACAGGCCGATGCCCCGGACATCATCTACCGCAACCCGCAGACCCAGTTCGTGGCCGGCTTCATCGGCCAGATGAACTTCATCGCGGCCAATGTCGAAGGCGGCACTTTCCGTCATCCGCATGTGTCGATCGCCGTCGGTGTGCAGGATGGGCCGGCGGTGCTGGCCGTGCGCCCCGAAGCGCTCGGCCTTGCCGCGACCGACGGGGAGGCGGGGGCAACCGTGTTGCGCTCGACCGATTTCGGCAGCCATATCATGGTGGACGTGGAACTCGCTGA
Organism: Rhizobium sp. CSW-27; assembly: GCF_018760785.1. Lineage (GTDB taxonomy): Bacteria > Pseudomonadota > Alphaproteobacteria > Rhizobiales > Rhizobiaceae > Neorhizobium. Next base: position 179,663 of record NZ_JAHHZO010000010.1, on the reverse strand, counting down.
CGGCACGCGCCTGAAGGCGATGACCAGCCCGTCCATCCGCTGGGAAAGGGGCGCCCGCGCGCGGCTGGTTCCCGCAGCCTATGCGCTTTACCGCGACAACCGGCTGGTCGACTCCGGCCGGGTGGAGGGGCGTGCGACGACGGCGGCGAGCCTCGACGTGGTGCGGGTAACGGTCTGAGCCGTCTTTTCACTGCGTGAACGACAGCAAAACGGCGGGTCTGGTGCCCGCCGTTTTCGTCGTTCGGTTGACCTGCTGCCGCTCAGCGGCCGGCAAAACCCTCAAGCAGCCAGGGATGCAGCGCGCCATTTGAGGCGAGAATGTCACCGTGCGGGCCGATCGGGCCGCCGGAAAAGCCGGTGACGCGGCCGCCTGCCTCGCGGATCAGCAGCATGGAGGCGCCATAGTCGTGCAGTGACAGGCCGTCCTCGAAGAAGCCGTCGAGCCGGCCGCAGGCGACATAGGCGAGCGAGAGCGAGGCGGAGCCCAGGCGGCGGACGCCGGATGTGTTGGCCATCAGGCGGCGCAGCGCCGCGAAATAGGTGTCCTCGCTGGTGCTCTTCACCTGTCCGGGAATCGGCAGGCCGGCGCCGATCAGCACGTCCTCGACGCTGTCCACCGGCCGGCAGACGAGCCGTTCGCCGTTGACAAACGCGCCCTTGCCCTTCTCGGCGACGAACAATTCGTCCTGCATGCTGTCATAGACCACGCCGCAGGTGACCTCGCCCTGTTCGACGATGGCGATCGTCATGCCGAAGTGCGGAATGCCCCAGGCATAGTTCGTGGTGCCGTCGATGGGATCGATATAGATGCGCGGCGCACCCTCCGCCGCCTCATGATTGGCGACAGCCTCCTCGCCGGTGATGGCGTGGTCGGGAAAATGCTCGCGCATGCGCCGCACGATGATCTCCTCCACCGCCACGTCGATCTCGGTCTGGTAATCACGCGGCGCCTTGGCCACCATCTGGTCGGCATAGCGCCGCTTCAGCGAGCGACGCGCCAGTTCGCCGGCTTCCAGCGCGGCAGCGGACATCAGCAGCAGACGGTTCGAGGCATGCTGGGGAAGGCGGGGGGAAATATCGGGGGAGGGCATCGGGACTGTCTTCATCAGGTCCGGCAGATCAACCGCCGGCAAGGCTTCATGGAACGCCGCAGCCTCCCCGATTTGTGCGACAACCTTGTGAACTTCCCTGAAATTTCAGGGGAATAACCGAAGGCTCCCCCAATGAGACAGTGAGTGTACAGCCCAAACGTGTCGGGACGAAATCAGGAGTGACCAAGGAGACGGATTGTCCAGGCAGGCCGATTGGCACAGCCGGGTATAAAGGAGGTCTCTCGGAAATGTAATCGGGAGACGGGAAATGGAGTATACGACATTTCGTATGATACAAAAATTTCCTGGCATGGTCGGACAGGACAACCAAAGGGAGAATTTTCCAGATTTTGCTCCATCAATAATATATTGGATATCTCTGTGTCGTAAATAACAATGTCGACCGGGAAAGAAATTTCCTGATGTCCCATCTCATTCCTTCGAATGTCCCAGAAGCATGCATTGAATATTGACAAGATGCGGATCGTCACTCACAGAATGGGCTTCAAGCGAAGATATTTATGCGGAAAACAGGCCATGGTTGCTTGGATATTCGACAGCGGCGAAACCTATGCCGGTGTCACCGAATGGATGGCTGGCACCGTCTCGAAGTTAAGTATCGAGAGGCGTTGTGAGTGATCTTCGTCAAGTTTGGCGGCGGGATGGTGCATCTCTCTTTATGACGCTCGCCGATCCGGCTGCCGCGATCATGGATCGTGATGGGAAGCCTCTTATCGGCATCATTTCCGACGGGCCGGAGCGTGACGCCGCGCTTGCGAGCCTGATGCTGGCCGCGATGCACCGCCAGCGCATCGCCATAGACTCGGATGCGGCTGGCCTCTGGCGCGGCCCCGGTGGCCATGTTCTCCTGAACGGTTCCTGAGATGGTCGCGACCAGTCCGACATGTTTGGCCACATTGGTATTCACTTGAGGACGATGCCGATGATGCCGCAACATCGGATCCTCGTGACCGGGGCAAACGGATTTGTGGGGCGTTGGCTCATGCCGGCCCTGCAGGATGCCGCCGGGGACGAACCCCTTGAGCTTTACGGTTGTGGCCGCGGTCCGGGCTGCGATATCGCTCTGGATATCCGGGATGAGGCGACGGTTGTTCGGGTCCTGCGCGAGTTGCATCCTACGGCCATCATCCATCTCGCTGCCATTGCCGATCCGCAGGAGGCCAGACGTGATCCGGTGACGGCATGGAACGTCAACTTCACGGCAACCGTCAATCTCGCCCGGGCGACATTGAGCGAAGTGCCTGACTGCCGGTTTATCTATGCGGGAAGCTCGGAGACCTATGGCCAGACATTTGCAGAGACAAAAGGAGAGGCCGTGACTGAAGGCGCGGCATTACGCCCCCTCACGGTCTATGGAGCAACAAAGGCTGCTGCCGACATCGCTCTGGGGCGGATGTATCGCGACGGGCTGCGTTCCATCCGCTTTCGCCCCTTCAACCACGCGGGACCGGGCCAGACGGCTGCCTATGTCCTGCCCGCCTTTGCCAGCCAGATTGCCCGGATCGAGCAGGGCCTCTCGGAGCCTGTCATCGAGGTTGGCAATTTGAGCGCCTATCGGGATTTTCTCGACGTGCGTGATGTGGTGCGCGCTTATGCACTTGCCGCGCTTGGCAAGGTCACAGGGGTGGAAGGGCAGGTTTTCAACCTGTCATCGGGCAGGGCGGTGCAGATCGGAACGATCCTCGATATCCTGATCCGTCTGTCTGGCCGACGGATCGAGGTCGCTGTGTCGCAGGAACGGTTGCGGCCGGTCGATATCCCGCTCGCACGCGGCAATGCCGAGCGCGCTTTCCAGGTGTTCGGCTGGACACCGCGCTTCCCGGTCGAAGAGACGATAGCCGCCGTCCTTGCCGACTGGCGTCAACGTGTCAGCGCAAGCAGATCGGAAAGCTGAGGGAGCCGATGATCCCGTTTCGCCGTCTCTTCCCGCTGCCGGAGAACTCACGCACTCCGCCGATCCATGCAGCCGTCCTTTTCCTGCAGCGCCTGGTGCAGCAGCCAAGGACCTGTCGGGCATATGGGTTCAAGATGCGGGGAGAGCCGCCCGGACTTGGCGCCGAAATACTCGGAAACCGAGAAAATACATGCAGGATTCGCCGCAAGGCGCGACTCCCGATGGCAAACGAGAGACAATGTTTACATCCTACGCCCAGAACTTCGAAGACGTGATCCTCTGGCGCGCGTTCAGCCATATCGATAACGGCTTCTATATCGATATCGGCGCGCAGGACCCGGTCACCGATTCCGTCAGCTGCGGCTTCTACGAAAGAGGCTGGCGCGGTGTCAGCATCGAGCCGGTCCACGCCTATGCTGAGAAGATGCGAGATGCCCGTCCGGACGAGGTGGTCATCGAGGCTGCGGTCGGAACCGGTCCCGGCCCGATTGCCTTCTACTGTTTTCCCGAAACCGGATTGAGCACGGCAGATCGTGGCATTGCTGAGCGGCACAGGCAATCCGGTCTGGCGTGGGAGGAGGTGCATGTCGACTGCCTCTCGCTGGAGAGCATTCTTGAGATGTTCGCAGACCGGACCATATGCTGGTTGAAGATCGATGTGGAGGGTATGGAGAAGGACGTCCTCAGCAGCTGGGGAAAAAGCGAGGTCAGGCCTTTCGTCGTGGTGATCGAGGCGACCGCACCCTCCAGCAGAGATAGAACCGATCATGGATGGGCGCATCTGCTTGAAAGCCGTGGATACCAGGCCCGGTACTTCGATGGGCTCAACTGCTTTTACATCCACGAAAATGCCGAGCTGGATGCAGACGCCTTCGGTGTTCCTCCCAATGTCTTCGATGGCTTCGTCCTGTCCGGAACCTCGAGTTCAAGCCTTGTGTCCCGGTTCAACAGGGAGCTTCCGGTGGTTCGTGATGAACCAGACAGCGTCCGGTGCGATCACTCGGGGCGTTCCGCACAGGTGCGCGAGTTGACTGCAGACATCGTCAGGCTCGCCAAGGCGCGAATGACGGACCTCGAACGCGAGATCGAGCTGAGGCAAAAGCTTAGCCAGACAGAGGAGCAACTGCGGACGGTTCAAGGCGGCTTGTCCGAAGCCGAGGCGCGGCGAAACGATCTGGCGCGCGAACTGCAAGCCTTTGAAGACCGCCATGCACGATATGTCGAAGCGACGGAGAAGAATATTCAGGGGCTCCTGTTGGACGTTGCCGACTGGACGCACCGGAGCGACCTGCTGCATCAGCAGGTCATGGATCTGCGCTCCAGCTTCAGTTGGAGGATCACTTCCCCCTATCGCATGGTCAGTGCGTCGATCAAGCGGGCGATGCGGCCGATCTTTGTCCGCTTCGGTGTCCATACGAGTCGCATTCGTTTCGCCGTCCTCTTCCCATTGCGGTTTCTGAAAAACGGGTCAGTGGCCTGGCTCACCTTCAAGCCCAATTCGCGTCCGCACAGGATAGCTGTTTTCATCCTGCACGGACTGTACAGAAAGGTGAGACGCTCGCCGGACCTGCAACTGCGGGCGCGCCGTCTGGTCAGCCGCTTTCCAGGTGTCGAGCGCTTCATTCGCAAGGCTCTGCTGACGCCCTCGGTCGTGGTCACGATGCAGTCGGCCGGGGCTGGCTCTGACCCGGACGCTCTGACGGAGACGGAACACATCCTGATCGAACAGATCGTGAAGGCTGAACAATCGGTGAAATATCTGTCAGGATTGGCGAAAAAGTGAAGTTGCTCGTAGATCTCATCGGTGCGCAGAGCGTCAGCAGCCGCGGTCGGGGAATCGGACGCTATACCCTGTCATGGATGGAAGCGCTTCTGCGCACATCCGGGGCGCATGACGTTGACATGGTTCTGTCCCGGACGCTGGTTGACGGCGCAGATGACGTTGCGCGGCGAATGGCAGGGCTGTTCGGCGCGGAGCGGCTGCATTTCCTCGACACGATTTCGTCTTCCGCTCATCTGAACCGCGAAAACAAATGGCGATACGACGCCAATGCTATCATCAAGCGCATGTTCTGCGAAAGCCTGCGTCCGGATATCATACATGTCAGCAGCATGTTCGAAGGCTTCTGGGACGACGCCGTGACCGCTGAGGGGGGGGCCGGATCAGCCACGACAACGGCCGCGACGCTTTATGATATCATTCCCTACGTCTATCCCGATATCTATCTTGCTCGCCCGGACTTCAGGGCCTGGTATCTGAGCAAGATCGAGCGGTTGAAAAGTCTTGACCTGTTGCTGGCGATTTCCGAGCATTCCCGGCGCGAGGCCGTCGAGTTCCTCGGTCTTTCGCCGGACAGGGTCGTTGCGATTTCGACCGCGGCGGATCCGCATTTCATGCAAATTCCCATTGATGCATCGTCCGCACGGGCGGTTCTGACAAAATACGCCATCTCCCGGAAATTCATCATGTACACCGGAGGTATTGATCCGCGCAAGAACATCGATGCGCTGATAGCGGCCTTCGCAGCGCTGCCGAACGACATCAGGACGGACTATCAACTCGTGATCGTCTGCTCTGCCAGAAACGATGACATTGCCCTGCTTAAATCCGTCGCCAGGCGACACGGCCTGGGTGACAATGATCTTGTGATGACCGGGCACGTCAGTGAGGACGATCTGATCAAGCTCTACAATCTGTGCACCACATTCTGCTTTCCCTCCCTGCACGAAGGGTTTGGTCTTCCGGTGCTGGAAGCGTTGCAATGTGGTGCGGTCACGATTGCCTCCAGTACCTCAAGCCTGCCCGAGGTCGTCGGCCGTAAGGATGCGCTGTTTGACCCGCGCAATGTCGATGACATCTGCCGGGTGCTGTTGCGCTCTTTGACCGACGTCGATTTTCGCAATGTGATGGCGGTACACGCTCGTGAGCAAAGCGGTCGGTTTTCGTGGGATGCAACGGCGAAGAAATCCTGGGAAGCCTTCGAGGAGATCCATGCCCGTCAGCGGTTTCAGGCCGAAGGCAGGGCAAATCCCCTTGCCCGTGCTCGCCCCAGGCTAGCCTATGTATCGCCTCTGCCACCCGACAGGAGCGGCATTGCCGACTATAGCGCGGAACTGATCCCGCCGCTCACGACCTTCTACGACATAGACCTCGTCATCGACCGGGATAAGGGCATGGAGTCCCATGAAACCTTGGGCCTGCCGATTGTGAGCGTCGAGCGTTTCCAGAAGGAATATTCGAGATACGACAGGATTCTCTATCACTTCGGGAATTCGACGTATCACAGCCATATGTTCGACATGATACGCTATGCACCGGGCGTCGTTGTCCTCCACGATTTCTACCTGAGCGGCATCATTGCACACCTGGCCGTTCATGAGGGAAAGTCTGGCCTCTGGTCCGAAAGCCTCTACCGCACACATGGGTATCCGGCTCTTCTCGACAATGAAGAAAACAGGGACATCACACCGCTTATCTACAATTACCCGGCGAACTTCATGGCGCTTGAGACGGCGCATGGCGTGATCGTGCACAGCCAATATGCCAGATCTCTCGCACAGCAATGCTACGGTTCGCAGGTCAACGGCAGCTGGTCGGTGCTTCCCCTGTTGAGGCAGATCCCGGTTCTGCCGTCACGCGATGCTGCCAGAATGAAACTCGGCCTGAAGCCCGAAGACATTCTGGTGTGCTCGTTCGGCGTGATGGGAAAGCTGAAGTTGAATGACAAACTGGTGACGGCTTGGTTGCAGGCCGGTCTGCATGCGGATGGTGCAGCTCACCTCGTCTTCGTGGGGGCGGAGGCAAGTGGGGAATTCCGTCAGGTCATCCGCGAGGTTCTGGAGCGGGTGGGGCTGAAGGACAGGATCCGCATCACCGGACATGTCAGCATGGAGACCTATCGCGACTATCTGGCGGCTGCCGATGTGGCCGTCCAGCTCAGGAGCAATTCCCGCGGGGAGACCTCCGCTGCCGTCAACGACTGCATGGCCGCAGGATTGCCCACCATCGTCAATGGCAACGGGTCTCTCGCCGAACTCCCCGATGACGTGGTCATCAAGCTGCCGGACCGGTTTGAAGCAGAGGAACTTGCCGGCGTGCTGATGGCCCTGGTCAGGGACCGGGGGCGCTGCAGCGTTCTTGGCGCGCGCGCGCGTCGCCATGTCGCCGACAAGCTCGATCCGGAGACTGTCGCCGCCTCCTATAGCGAGGCCATCGAAGGGTTTCATGCCGGCAGCCAATCCTGCCATCGCTTTGAAGCCGTCAAGGCTATCGCGGCGCTTCCAACTGAGCGATCACGCGCAGATCTCGCCGCCGCCTCCCGTTGCCTAGCCGGTGCATTCGAGCCCCCCATGCACAAGCGCAAGATCTTTCTGGACGTCACGGAGCTGGCGAAACGGGACGCGAAGACCGGCATCCAGAGGGTTGTCCGAAACATCCTTTCGGAGTTTGCGCGCCGGACCGATACGATCTTCAACGTGGAGCCGGTTTTCAAGCCGGAGGAGGGCGAAGGATACCGCTATGCGCGCTCCTTCATGAAGGAGTTTCTCGGCCTGCACGACTGGATGCCTGCAGACGCCCCTGTGCATGTCGGGAAGGGGGACATATTTGTCGGCCTCGATCTCAATCACAGGTTTTTCGACAGGACCCAGCCCTTCTTCGAGGAGATCAAGAGCAGGGGCGGTGAGATCATGTTCGTCGTCTACGATCTCCTGCCTGTTCGGCTTCCCGGCTGCTTTCCGCCGGCGGCCGAAGTCCTCCATTCCGACTGGCTGAGGGCGATCGTCCGGTTCGGCTGCCGGCTGATCTGCATTTCCCGGTCTGTTCAACAGGAGCTTTCTGACTGGATTGCTGTCCATGACCCCGCCAGGCTGGAAACCCTGAAGCTCCTCCATTTTCCCCTGGGATCCGACATCGAGGTCCGCGACAACGATAGGCGCATCACCGGCGAGGAAGCGCGGCAAATCGAAAGGTTCACTGCTGAGCAAAGCTTTGTCTGCGTCGCCACGCTCGAACCGCGAAAGGCACATGCCGAATTGCTGGATGCCTTTGAAGCGCTATGGGACGAGGGTTTTGACGGCAATCTCGTGCTGGTGGGCAAGCAGGGCTGGATGGTCGATCACCTGATTGAACGGATAAATGCGCACCCCCAGCGCAACCATCGCCTTTTCTGGCTTTCCGGGGTGAGCGACGAGTATCTCGGAAAGGTCTATGCGGCCGCCACCTGCGTCATCGTTCCCTCCTACGGTGAAGGATTTGGACTGCCCATCGTCGAAGCGGCCAAACACGCGGCCCCCCTCATTGTCAGGGACATCCCCGTCTTTCGGGAGGTGGCGGGCACCCATGCCCATTATTTTCAGGCGGGCGGACCGTCCGAGATTGTCCGGTCCATCAAGGCGTGGTTTGCCTTGCCCCAACAGGCCCGGCCCGACAGCCGCAACATCAGGCCGCTGAGCTGGAAGGAATGCGCCGACCGCTTGTGGTCGAATATCACCGATGATCTTGACAGTGTTTGCGATGGAAGTCCGGTCATGTCCGGCGAGAGGCGGCACGCTTCAATGCACGAAGTGGAGCGGTAATCCGCCAGCTGCGGGATGATTCAAGGTCGGCAACACGCCGGCTGGACGCGCTCAACTCCGCCTCGAGCTGGGCAATGCGCTGGTTTGCAGAAACGAGCGCATTGTTTTCCAGTTCGATAGACGCCTGACGGGCGCGAATGTCCGGAAGGCGGCGAAGCCTGTCTGTGATGAAGTCGCGATCGAAGCCGGCGACGATGTCCATGAAGGCCCAACTGGTGAGATGCCTGTACAGGACGGAGTGGCTCGCCGCTTCATCGCGAAAATCCACATACTCGCCGTCATGAACCGCGTAGACGGCAGGAAAGATATCCAGGATCTGGTCGCGAAAGTCCGTGAGCGACAGTCCGCGCCAGAGATTGAGCGTCAGATAGTTCATCTCCAGGAGGATGGTCGGCTGGTGTTGGCAGAGCAGGTCCCGCATGCCCTCCAGAACATCAAGCTCGTAACCTTCGACATCCATCTTGACGAAGTCTATCCGCTCGAGGCCCAGGCCGGAAAAGACGTCGTCGAGCCTGTGCTGTCTGACGATCTCGCGGAAATGGATCCCATCGTCGATTCTATGTTTATCCGCGACAAAGGAGCCGGAAAGGTTGCCGGGGTTGCCTTGCATCGCCACCTCGCCATCGCGGCGTCCGAGGGCGAAATTATGCGTCACGATGTTCGAAAATCCGGAATTCCCGACATTTTCCTCCAGATATCGGTAGGCGGCAGGAACAGGCTCGATTGCATCGACACGCCCTTTGGGCGCAAGCTGGGCCATGGCGATCGCTGTGATGCCGATATTGGCGCCAATATCGAGTGCGTGCGAATCGGGAGTGCACAGCGTTTCCAGCAGGGCAAAGGTATGAGGCTCGAAGCGATCTCCCAGATGCTGCCCATAGCCGGGGTCCGCAAGGATCCAGTACCGCTCGCGACCGATGCCGACCTGCTTCCTCAAGGAGTTCACGCTGCTCCTCCCCATACGATACTGGCCATCCTGAAATATTCTCTTGAATAAGCGTCTATTGTTTTTCGATCAGGAAAGCATTTACAGCAAAAAATGGCCTGCCGCCATGTCTCAACCCGCGGATATCGGCAGCTGTTGTGAAGGTTTTTCAATCTCTTGGGAGGAGACGCAGGATACAGGCGGTGATCTGGCATGAACATATGCCGAACAGGGCTTCGCATGTTGCAATGGCCGGGCGGCAGCCTTCGCCGTTATCGAGCAAATCTCGTCCGGTGTGAACGACGTCAGGTCACAGGCAGGACCGAGCGCGCTGCTTCGGCTATTCAGTTGTCATTCGCACGTCTTCAGGAATTGTAATGGTGCCCGGAGGCGGATTTGAACCACCGACACGCGGATTTTCAATCCGCTGCTCTACCAACTGAGCTATCCGGGCATCTTGGCCTTTGGTCAGACCTTCCGGCTTCTCTCGAAACCGCCGGGGGCGTTTCCCCCGGGAGCGAGCGGGGTTATAACATCTTGTTCGGCCAAGGCAAGCACGTTGGCGCACTTTTTTGACGGCTCTGTGAAAAACTTGCCAAGCCTCTGAAACTGCAAAGGAAAAACGCGCCGTTTAGCGCGTTTTCCGTGTTGCGTCCTAGTCGTCTCCGGGCTCGGCCCGGGTTTCGTCCTCGGCAACGGGGATGGCGTAGGAGCCATTCAGCCAGCGCGACAGGTCGAGCGTGCGGCAGCGATCGGAGCAGAAGGGATAGTGATCGCGCACGGAGGGCTTGCCGCATTCGGGGCAGGGGCGCGCCTTGCGCAGCGGCGCCACTCTGGCGCCGGAAGGACTGTTCTCGTTCGATGTCATGGCCTGTCCTCAGCCGTCTGCCCAGTGGCGGGATACCGTGAAGCCTTCGCCATTGAGCAGCAGCGTCGTTTCATAAAGCGGCAGGCCCACCACATTGGTGTAGGAACCCACCAGTTTCTGCACGAAGCTTGCCGCGATGCCCTGGATTGCATAGGCGCCGGCCTTGCCGCGCCATTGGTCGGAGGCGAGATAGGCCTCGATCTCCCGTTCGGAGAGCCGCTTGAAGCGCACCTTGGTTTCCACCACCTTCTGACGGAACTGCCCGCCGGGGGTGATCAGGCACACGCCGGTATAGACCCAGTGGCCACGACCGGAAAGCAGGTGCAGCGCAGCCGAGGCCTCGTCCATGTATTCGGTCTTGGAGAGGATGCGCCGTCCGACGGCGACCACCGTGTCGGCCGAGAGGACATAGCTGTTGCGCCAGGCGGCATCGCCCTGAATCGCGGCAAGTGCTGCCTCGGCCTTTTCGCAGGACAGGCGCCGCGCCAGTGAGCGCGGATGTTCCGATTTCTTCGGCGTCTCGTCGATATCCATCGGCATCAGGCGCGCGGGCTTGATCCCCACCTGGTTGAGCAGGTCGAGGCGACGCGGCGAGCCGGAGGCCAGGATGAGCTTTTGATCCAGAGACATGGGGTTTCCTGCAGGCAGCGCGCCCGGATGCGGAAGGTCCGCTTACTTGAAGCGGTAGGTGATGCGACCCTTGGTCAGGTCGTAGGGCGTCATTTCGACGAGAACCTTGTCGCCAGCCAGAACGCGGATGCGGTTCTTGCGCATGCGGCCGGCCGTGTGGGCAATGATCTCGTGTTCGTTTTCGAGCTTCACGCGGAATGTTGCATTGGGCAGCAGTTCCGTTACGATGCCCGGGAATTCGAGGACTTCTTCTTTCGCCATCTAGAGCTTGTCTTCCTGTCGTTGATAGGGATGTGGCCGCAAAGTGGCCGCAGCTTGAAAATTGCGCGGAAACTACACGTTCCCCGCCCGTTTGTGAACCTTGCATCTGCGCGAATCTGGCGGCGCCGTCAACGCCTGTGTTGCGGCGTCAGATCCGCTGCTCCTCCTGCACGCCGGGCCGGACGAATCGCGCCTCGATCCGCCGCCACAGTTCATCGCGCACCCTGCGATAGGCCTCCAGCACCTGGTCCCGGGTGCCGGTTTCCACCGAAGGGTCGAGCGTCGGCCAGTAGATGACCTCCACCGCACTGGAACGGGTCAGTTCCAGCGCCTGGTGATGCGCTTCCGGCGAGAGCGTGACGATCACGTCGAAATAGTCGTCTTCCAGGTCCTCCAGCGTGCGCGGCTGATGCTTCTTCGGCATGGACAGGCCGATTTCGGACAGCACCACCTCGACGAAGGGATCGGAATCGCCGGCGCGAACGCCGGCCGACTGCACATAGATATCGTGTGGCAGCAGCCGTTTTGCAATGACCTCGGCCATGGGTGAGCGAATGGCGTTCATGCCGCACATGAAGAGAATGGCACCGGGCTTCGCAAGCTTCGTATCGGCGGCCGGCGCTTCCTGCACGCTCACCCCCGCCAATAGAGCACACAGACCAGCGTGAACAGGCGCCGTGCCGTATCGAAGTCGAGGGCGATCTTGCCCTTCAGCCGCTCCTGCAGCGTTTCCGACCCCTCGTTGTGAATGCCGCGGCGGCCCATGTCGATCGCCTCGATCTGCGAGGGCGTCGAGGAGCGGATCGCCTCGTAATAGCTCTCGCAGATCATAAAATAGTCCTTGATGATCCGCCGGAAGGGGGTGAGCGAAAGGATATGGGTGGCAACCGGCTCGCCGCCATCGGTGGTGATGGTGAAGACCAGCTTCTGTTCCACCAGCGAAATGTTCAGCCGGTAGGGCCCACCATCATGGCCCACGGGCTCGAAGCGGTTTTCCTCGATCAGATCGAAGATGGCGACGGCCCGCTCATGCTCGACATCCGGCGTGGAACGGCCGATGCTGTCGTCCAGCACCACGTCGCACAGCCGGAAATCGCCCTTGGCCATCAATCATCGCCCTCGGTTCAGACGGATGGAGACGGACCGCGCATGCGCGTCGAGTCCCTCGGAATGGGCAAGCGTGACGGCCGCCGGTCCCAGCGCGTTCAGCTGATCCGGGCCGAGCCGGAGGATCGAGGTGCGCTTGACGAAATCGAGGACCGACAGGCCGGAGGAGAAGCGCGCGGAACGGGCTGTCGGCAGCACGTGGTTCGAGCCGCCGACATAATCGCCGATCACTTCCGGCGTATGGCGGCCGATGAAGATCGCACCCGCATTGCGGATGCCGGGCAGCAGCGCATCCGGATCGGCGACCGCCAGTTCCAGATGCTCGGCGGCAATCCGGTTGGCAAGCGGCAGTGCGGCCTCAAGGCTTTCCACCAGAATGATCGCCCCGAAATCGCGCCAGCTGGCGGCGGCGGTTTCGGCGCGCGACAGCGTCTTCAGCTGGCGCTCCACGGCCTGTTCCACCGCTTCGCCGAGGGATCGGTCGGTGGTGATCAGGATCGATTGCGCGCCGGCATCGTGCTCTGCCTGGGCCAGCAGGTCGGCGGCCAGCCAGTCCGGGTCGTTTTCCGCATCGGCGATGACCAGCACTTCCGAAGGGCCTGCGATCATGTCGATGCCGACGGTGCCGAACACCTGCCGCTTGGCGGCGGCGACATAGGCATTGCCGGGGCCGACGATCTTATAGACGGGCCGTATGGTCTCGGTGCCATAGGCAAGCGCTGCCACCGCCTGCGCGCCGCCGATCCGGTAGATCTCGCTAACGCCGGCGATCTTCGCCGCGACCAGCACGGCCGGATTGATTGCGCCGCCGGAGGCCGGGCAGACCATGACGAGCCGTTCCACACCGGCCACGCGGGCAGGAACGGCATTCATCAGCACCGAGCTCGGATAGCTTGCCGTGCCGCCCGGTACATAGAGCCCGACGGCCTCGACCGCCGTCCAGCGCGAGCCGAGGCCGACGCCGATCGCATCCTCGTAGATGTCGTCCTTCGGCATCTGGCGGGCATGGTGGCGCTCGATACGTTCAGCTGCCAGCCGCAACGCGTCGACCACGGTCGGCTCGACAGCGTCGAAGGCCGCCTCGATCTCCGCTTCCGTCACCTGCATGCCGACGGCGGCGAGATCGACCTTGTCGAAGCGCAGCGAATACGCATGCAGCGCCGCATCGCCGCGGGCGCGCACATCCTCGATGATGGCGCGCACCACCGCATTCACATCTTCGGAAACTTCCCGCTTCGTCGTCAGGAAGGCGGAAAACTGCACCTCGAAATCTGCCGACGCCTGCTCAAGCCAGATTGCCACTTCACTCGTCCCCTCACACTGAAAACCACGGGCCGCCCGTTCGGGCAAGCCGTTCCGCCTCGCACGTCAGTCGTGCTTCGGCAGGTTCGCGGTTCCCCAGGCACCGCCGGTATCGGCCAGCTGCGCCTCGATACATTCCACATCCAGGCTGATCGCGGCCCCTCCCGCCAGCGTCAGCTCGATCACACCATCCGGTCCCTCGCCGCTCTGCGTGAAGCGGATGGCAAGAAGCGAGTGGACGTCGTTCCTGCTATCGCGATCGACGCCCAGAGCGCGCACGGCCTCCACCCGCTTGAAGCTGAGCACGGCGCGGCGACGTTCATAGCCCTTGTCGCCGCGATCGGCCGCTTCCCAGACGAAACGGTTGACCACCAGCGAGAACTGCCTGCGCTTCGGGCTCCAGTCAATATCATGCGGCTTGAAGACGCTGTCCTGCATGTGGGCGGATACGATCTTCAGGTCTTCCTCGTCCAGTGCCAAAAGCTTCAGATCCGTCATCGTGTCCATGATGTCCTCGTCGCGCCGCAAGGGTTTGGCGGCTTTCTGCGTCAGGACATGGAGATAGGATGGCGGACGGCCGGACGCAACAGCCGAGGCCTATTCGCTGACGCGCTCGACGATTGCGCCGCAACGGGTCAGCTTTTCCTCCAGTCGCTCGAAACCGCGATCGAGATGGTAGACGCGGTTGACCACCGTCTCGCCTTCCGCGGCAAGGCCGGCAATCACCAGCGAGACGGAGGCGCGCAGGTCGGTTGCCATCACCGGTGCGCCCTTGAGGCGGGAAACGCCCTCGACGCGCGCCATCTGGCCCGAAAGCGAGATGCGGGCGCCAAGGCGGGCCAGCTCCTGCACGTGCATGAAGCGGTTTTCGAAGATGGTCTCGGTGATATGCGACACGCCGGAGGCGCGCGTCATCAGGGCCATGAACTGGGCCTGCAGGTCGGTGGGGAAGCCGGGGAAGGGCTCCGTCACCACGTCGACCGGATGGATGCCGTGGCCATTGCGCACGATGCGCAGACCGGTCTCGGTCGCGGTGATCTCCGCGCCCGTCTGTCGCAGGATGTCGAGCGCGTTATCGAGCAGGGCCGCATTGGTGCCTTCCAGCACGACGTCGCCGCCCGTCATGGCAACAGCCATGGCATAGGTGCCGGTCTCGATACGATCCGGCAGCACGCGGTGGCGCGCGCCGGACAGGGCGGTGACGCCCTCGACCGTAATCGTCTTGCTGCCGGCGCCGGAAATCCTCGCACCCATGGCGTTGAGGCAATTGGCGAGATCGACGATTTCCGGCTCGCGCGCCGCATTCTCGATGACCGTCGTGCCGCGGGCGAGCGTGGCCGCCATCATCATCACATGGGTGGCGCCGACGGAAACCTTCGGGAAGCGGTAACGGTTGCCGACCAGCCCGCCCTTCGGCGCCGTCGCGTTGACATAGCCGCCGTCGATCTCGATCTCGGCGCCCAGCGCGGCAAGGCCTTCGAGAAACAGGTCGACCGGACGGGTGCCGATGGCGCAGCCGCCGGGCAGCGAGACGCGGGCGCGGCCCTCGCGGGCCAGAAGCGGACCGATAACCCAGAAGCTGGCCCGCATCTTCGACACCAGTTCATAGGGTGCGGTCGTATCGACGATCGTGCGGCAGGTGAAATGGATGGTGCGCGAATAGCCTTCTTCCTGGCGTTCGCGCCGGCCATTGACGGCAATGTCGACACCATGATTGCCGAGGATGCGCATCAGGCCCTCGACATCGGCCAGATGCGGCACGTTTTCCAGTGTCAGTGTGTCGCTCGTCAGCAGCGAGGCGATCATCAGCGGCAGGGCGGCATTCTTGGCACCGGAAATCGGGATGATGCCATGCAGGGCGTTGCCGCCGGTAATTCTGATGCGATCCATATGACTGCAACGGGCAAGCGCCCGCCTTTCCTGATAATGCGCGAAAGATGGGGTCCTTAGCCGAATTCCCCCGGCGCTTCAATTCGGATGCGCCGACGGACGAATCGGGGCTGTCGCCTCAGGCGGATGATTCGTCCGCCCTGGCGGCTGGCAGGCCCTCCGTCATGTCAGCCTGGCCGGATCGCCTTGCGCGGGCCTGTTGCTTGCGACGCATCAGGTTCTCGCGCAGCTTCTGGGCGGCGCGGGCCTTGCGAAGCTCGGCTTCGGTGGGCTGGTGCCGCGTTGGCTCCTGATTCTGCAGGTTCGATTCGTCTGTGGCGCTCATGGTGTCTCCATAGCGGAAAAGCGATCAAAAGCCAAAGAGGGCGGATGAATTCACCGCTTTCCGCAAAGAAGTGAAATTTGCGGCTTGCACTCCCGGATCAGCTATGGCAATAGCCCGCTCACCGCAGCGCAGACACGCTCTGACGCAAAACTGCTGCCGTAGCTCAGTGGTAGAGCACTCCCTTGGTAAGGGAGAGGTCGGTGGTTCAATCCCACTCGGCAGCACCAGTTTTCACCAAATTCCCACAGCGGCAAAGATGAGACAGCGGGCAGATCCTGTGCCCGGATGCTTGACTGTGCAAGTTTTCTCGCGCGATGCTGAAGTCCGGCGGACCCTGATGGGGTCTGCTGCGGATGGTATTGTCGGTCCTGCCCGCTCGTTTCAGTCAGACAGGTGTCTTGTTCAGGTTGCGTCGATGGAAGACAGCAAGAAAAATTTCACGGCTTATCACGATGCCTATCTGCGGCAGTATATCCAGCAAGCCGATACCAAGTCCTCCTGGCTGTTTGCCGCCTCGTCCACCATCTCGTTGTGGATCGTCTCCAACGACCGTTATGCAAGCTTCCTGAAGGGCGAGCCGTTCTCGTGGAATGCGGCGCTCATCCTGCTGCCGCTTGTGCTGCTGCTGGTCTCCTGCTTCTTTGCGTTCAATGCCATCCGGCCGCGCTCGCGCACGGCAAAGGCCAAGGGCATCGTCTATTTCAGCAATGTCGCCAATTACGACAGCCCGGAGGACTATATCGAGGCGGTGGAGGCCTGCTCGGATGGCGATATCTTCCGCGAGAGGCTGAAGGCACAGTATCACATGAGCAAGATCTGCGCGCAGAAATACGAATGCCTCTATTATGGTTCCTACACGGCGGTGGCCGGCATCACGCTGGTGGCCGTCGTGCACATCGTCTTTCTGTTCACCTGACGCCCGAGCCTTCATCCAGCCAGCGGTCGATGCCGCGGGCCGCGGCGCGGCCGGTGGCAAGGCAGGCGGTCAGCAGATAGCCGCCGGTCGGCGCCTCCCAGTCGATCATCTCGCCGGCCACGAAGGTGCCGGGGCGCGCCGTCAGCATGTAGCCTGCATCGATGCCCGCCCAGGCGATGCCGCCAGCCGACGAGATCGCCTCCTCGATCGGGCGGGGGCGAAGCAGCGGCACCGGCAGGGCCTTGATCGCGGCGGCCTGTTCGGCCGGATCCGCCTCGGCAATCGCGGGCGCGCATTCGCGCACCAGCGCCGCCTTGACCCCCTCGAGGCCGGCCGCCCTGCGCAGCCGGTTCGACAGGCTGGTGCGCGCCGGCAGGCGCTCGAGCGCTGCCGCGACCCTTTCCAGGCTGCGGCCGGGCGCCAGATCCAGTTGCAGCGCCGCCACCCCGTCGCGGTCCAGCCGGTCGCGCAACGCAGCGGCGTGGCCATAGATCAGGCTTCCTTCGACGCCGTGGCGGCTGATGACGAATTCCCCCTGTGTCACACCCGCCTCGGAGGTGAGCCGTACCGCCTTGACCGGCTCGCCGGCAAAGCGGCTGCGGAAGGCGTCGCTCCAGTTCACGTCGAAGCCGCAATTGGCCGGGCGGAAATCGGCAATGGCGATGCCCTGATGCCGAAGCCCGGCCACCCAGGCGGCGTCCGAGCCGAGCCGCGGCCAGCTGGCGCCACCGAGCGCCAGCAACATGGCATCCGCGCGGATCTCGCGCTCGCCGTCCGGCGTCTCGAAGAGGCCGCCGCCGGGCGTGAGACTGAGCAGCCGGTGGCGGGGCAGCAGCGTGACCCCCATCTCGGCCAGGCGCTTCAGCCAGGCGCGCAGCAGCGGCGAGGCCTTCATTACCGTGGGAAACACCCGGCCGGAGGAGCCGACGAAGGTTTGCGTGCCGAGCCCTTCGGCCCAGGCGCGGATATCGGCCGGGGTGAAGCCATCAAGGGCCGCGGCCAGCCGGCCGTTCGACGCGCCGAAACGGGTGCGGAAACGGCCGTAATCTTCCGAATGGGTGATGTTGAGGCCGGACTTGCCGGCCAGCAGGAATTTCCGCCCGAAGGTCGGCATGGCCTCGAAGACGCTGACCCGGCGGCCGGCCGCGGCCAGAACCTCCGCCGCCATCAGGCCGGCGGGTCCGCCTCCAACGATCGCGACCGCATCTTGTGCCATGGAGTGAGCAGTCTTGCCCGGTTTCCCGTTTCTCAGCCGATCAGGTTCCCCAGATAGGGAAGAACTTCCACCGTGCCATGATACAGCATGTTGAGCGTCACGTAGACGATCACGGCAAGGCCGAGATAGGCGATCCAGCGGTGACGGTGCAGCAGGCGGGCAACCAGATTGGCCGCAAGCCCCATCAGGGCAATGGAGATGACGAGGCCGATCACCAGAACGCTGGTGTGCTCCTGGGCGGCACCTGCGACCGCCAGAACATTGTCCAGCGACATGGAGACGTCGGCAATGACGATCTGCGTCGCGGCCTGCAGGAAGGTCTTGTTGACCTTGGTCATTTCCCGGTCGGCTTCACTCAGCGCATCGGCAGCCTCGGCTTCCGCCGCGCGCAGCTCCACCCACATCTTCCAGCAGACCCAGCCAAGCAGAAGGCCGCCCAGAAGCTGCAGGCCGACAATGCCGAGCAGATAGGCCGTCACCGTGGCAAAGGCGATGCGCAGCACGGTGGCCGCCACGATGCCGACCAGGATCGCCTGGCGGCGCTGATGGTCGGGAAGACCCGCCGCAGCGAGGCCGATCACGATGGCATTGTCGCCCGCCAGCACCAGATCGATGGCGATAACCTGAAAAAGCGCCGCAAGGCCCGCCGCAGTGAGGATTTCCATGATGAAACGATTCCCTTTGTCCGACCGCGCCGGCCGGCAGTCTCAACTCTCCGTGATTGGCTACAGAATATTTCAGCCGGCTTGGCAAGCGGAAAGTGTGCGGCGCAAAGGAAAGGGGAGACGGAACCTGCGCTCGCGTCTCCCCCTGTTCGGTTGGCCGTCGGCAATTCACTTGCCGAGGCGGGTCTTCAGCGCGGCCAGGATGTGCTGGGCCAGCTTCTCGTAATCCTCGTCGAAATGGTGTCCGCCATCGATGCCGAGCGTCTCGATGCCGCGTGCGGCCAGCGGCTTGCAGGCATCGTCATCGTCATCCGTTCCGTAGATGCATTGCACCAGCTTGGGATCGATGCTCTTCAGATGCTCGGTCGGATCGCCGCCGGTGCCGGTGCCCTGTCCGCCGAGCCAGCCGGAGACGGAGATCTCGAAGTTCGCCAGGTGCGACAGCGCCAGCAGGCTCATCATCACCACCTTGCTCCGGTCCGTATCGGGCAGCTTGTTGAAGGTTGCAGGCAGCACGTCGGCGCCGAAGGAGTAACCGATCAGCAGCACGCGCGAGACGTTCCACTGCTTGCGATAGGCGCGGATGATGCGGCTGAGATCCGCTGCGGTCTGCTCCGGCGTCTTTTCCGACCAGAAATAGCGCAGCGCATCCACGCCGACCACCGGCACCCCGTCCGCCTGCAGGGCGGCGCCCACATCGCTGTCGATGTCGCGCCAGCCGCCGTCGCCGGAATAGATGATCGCCATCGTGTCGTATTTCGGCTTGGTATCGAGGATGGTGAGCGGCAGGCCAAGCGGCTCGTCGTCGCTGTTTGCCGCGTCGATGCTGTCGGACAGTGCCTGCATCAGCGCATCGGTGGCGGCGTTGTCGGTTCCCTGAATGTCGATGTCGTCATGGGCGGCCTGCAATTCCTTGGCATGTGCCCGCCCGGCGGCATCGGCAGCCTTCGACAGGAAGATGCTGACCGGCATCGGCAGATCGCCGTCGGTCAGGCCATAGACGGTGGCATCGCCTTCGGTGCGCTTGTCCGCCGGCGTGCACAACACCTTCGGCAGCCGGATCGCCGCTTCCGGGTCGACGGCAATCGCCTCGCCGATGGTGGCCGGCGGGCTCTGCGCCACCATGCCGAGCACGACTGCGCCGCCGGCGCCGATGCCGGCAATGATCGGCGAGCGATAGCTGCCGTTGCCGAGCGAGCGCTGTACCTGCTGGGCCAGTGATTCCACGTCGGAGATCATGTAGATGCAATCGTCCTCATCCTTGCCGAGCGAGGCAAGATAGCTCGGCAGGTCGATGCCGATGACGAGCGCGCCCTTGGCGGCAAGTGCCTGGGCCTGCTTCTCCTCCAGCGCGTTCCAGCCGTCGCCGTCCGACAGCAGGAAGATGTTCGCCTTCATCGCGCCCTTCGGCTTGATGATGTGCGGCGAGGGGATCATGCCCGTATCGAAGCCCTGCTGCGGCGGCGTCTGTGCCTGCGCAAGCGATGCGATCGCGGCCAGGGCCATCGCAACAAGGCCACTCCTGTAATGCTTCATTTCCCAACCACTCCGCGCACGCCGCCACTGATCAGCAGCGTCACATCCATCAGTGCCAGTACGACGCCCGTGCCGCCCGACACCGCCATGTAGCGCGGCTGCCAGTGCGGATGGAACTTCGACTTGAAGGCCCTGAGCCCCTTGAAATTGTAAAAGCGTTCGCCGTGTTCGAACAAGGTGCCTCCGATGCGGTCCCAGACGGGCGCAACCTCCCGCTTCGACATGCCCGAAAGCGGCGCCATGCCGAGATTGAACGTGCTATATCCGGCATTTTTCAGGTATTCCAGCAGGCTGACGAACAGGAAGTCCATCGCTCCGCGCGGCGCGTCCGGGGAAAAGCGCATCAGGTCCACGCTGCCTTCCTTCAGGGTTGCCGTTCTGAAGATGGTGGCGAAGGCAACGATCTGGCCTTCCTTGCGCAGCACAGCCACGGGCAGGGAGGCAACATAGCCTTCCTCGAAGACGCCGAGCGAGAAGCCCTTTTCGCGCGTGTTGTGATGGGCAAGCCAGCCATCGGAGACGCGCCTGAGGTCCGGCATGACGCGCATGACCTCTTCCGTTTCGATGATCTCGAACTCCATGCCGTCGCGGCGGCCCTTGTTCAGCGCCTGGCGCAGTCCGGCAAGGCGCCCGCCCTTCAGATCGAAATGGACGAGGTCGACTATGGCCATCTCGCCGAGCTTGAAGGCCCTGAGGCCGGCATCGGCACAGAAGGAGAGAAGCGCCGGCGAGACCTGATAGAACACCGCCCTGCCACCGGCGCCGCGCGAGCGTTCCACGAAGCGCCAGATCATTTCGGCCCGCTCCGACGGATCGCCGACGGGATCGCCGAGCGCGATCCAGGAGCGGCCCTGAATGGCGAACATGATGAAGCTCTTGCCACTGTCGGAGAACATCACCCGCTTGTCGCCCATGCGCACCAGATTGGCATCGGCATTGTCGCTCTGGTCCAGGATGGCGATTGCCTTTTCCAGATCCGCGGCGTCAAGCGGTTCGGGATGATGGAAGGCCGGTCGCAGCAGGCTGAAGATCGCCACCGCCAGCGACAGGATGGTGACGCCGAGCAGGGCACGCAGACCACGCGGGGCTTCCCCGAAGAATTCGAACTGCCACCAGAGCTGGTGGCTGTAATCCACGTCTCGATAGACGAGGAACAGGATCGTGGCGGCGCCGGCGAGGATGACCAGCATGGCCATGATCCACGGCAGGCTCAGCACCTGGTTGAACAGCGAGGCGGGCCGCCTGAAGCGGCGACCGTTTGCGGCCAGCGCGACGACGAACAGGCCGAGAAAGGTTGCCTCGCCCAGCGCCAGCGCACGCATGAAGGAAAAGGCGAAGGCAAGGCTGGCGGAGACCAGTGCCACCCACCACGCTCCGTCCAGCCGCTGGGCAAGTCCGCGCGAGGCGATGACCAGCGCAAGGCCGAGCAGGCTGGACAGGAAGTGGGCGCCTTCGACGATCGGCAGCGGCAGGAACTGCGACACGATGTCGAGATCGCCGTCCGGCGTCGGGGTAACGCTCGAAAAGATCAGCATGGTGCCGAGCATCAGCGCGAAGGCGGAGAGCAGTGGCGGCGAAATGCGGGTTGCGACGGTGGCGATCTCGCCCGCCATCGGATGCCTGGCCAGCGCACGCGCTTCGGAAAACACGATGCTGACGATGGCAATGGTCAGCGGCAGCACGTGATAGATCATGCGGTAGAGCACGATGCTGCCCAGCAGCGCATCGACGCTGACGGAGCCGCCGAGCGCGCCGAGAATGACCGCCTCGAACACGCCGAGCCCGGCCGGCACGTGCGAGAGAACCCCGAGCCCGATGGCCGCGGCATAGATCGCGAAGAAGGAGGGCCAGCCGATATTGGTTTCCGGCAGCAGGACGTAAAGCGTCGTGGCCGAAACCGCCAGGTCGAAGGCGGTGATCAGGAACTGCCGCGAGGAGGTGAGCGTGTCGGGCAGCCTCAGGCGAATGCCGGCGATTTCCACGCGCCGGCCGTTGCGGCCGACGAACAGCAGCAGGGCCAGCGCCGCCAGCACCACGACGGCGCCTGCACGCAGCCAGTCCGGCTCCATGCCGGTGATCGCGGCCAGCCGCGGGGCCGTCACCAGCGCCGCCATGGCGCTGACGGCCAGCAGGCCAAGGCCGAAGGCAAAGGTGACGAAGGCGATGACGCGGGCGATATCCTCCGGCGACAGGCCGAGGCGGCTATAGGCCCGGAAGCGGATCGCGCCGCCGCTCAGTGCACCGAAGCCCGCGGTATTGCCGATGGCATAGGCACTGAAGGCGGTGACGGCCACTGGTACGGCCGGCAGTCTGCGACCGATATAGTCCAGCGCGTTCATGTCGTAATAGATCAGCGCGGCGAAGCTGAGGGCTGTAAAGAGAACGGCAAGGCCGATCGCCCGCCAGCTCGTATCCTTCAGCGCGGTCACGACCTCGTCATAGCGGACTTCGCTGGTCAGGCGGTAGATGGCGACGGCCATCATGACTGCGACCACCAGCATGGCAATCGAGGTGAGATAGATGCGGAACCGTGCCAGCAGCATGACAATGGCGCTGCGGGCCGGTTCGGTGGGAATGCCGAGTTCTTCCGGTTCGTTCATGTTTTCCGGGCTTTTCATCGATAACCTGCGGTGACGGCTATTTTCTAGCTCTGATGCATGACGGTTATTCGTGGATGCACCGGCGCGCTAGTCCTCTGACGCGGACTTCGACAAAAATGCGGCCGATCCGGAGGCAATGCAGTGTTTGTACACGGACTTGTCGCCGTGAATGCGGCAAAGGGAAAAACTCCGCGTGATCGTCAAGCTTCGGCGGTGCGGCTGCTGCACCGTTCCGGAACAGCGCGATCCGTGCGCCGAGGCCCAGAAGATTTTCTGGCGGGGCGGAAACAGGCTCCGGCAGGGGTAAACCGGCCGCGACTGCCCGTTCGCCCGTCTGCCCGGAGCCGGCTGGCGGTCATGCGCTGGCGGTTTTCACAGGACGCGCGTGGCAACCGCGCGGCGGTGGGGATCGATGCCGGCGATCATCAGCATGGTGAAGAAAATGATCACCGCAATCAGCAGGGCGCTCACATGGAGAACAATCATCGCGCAACTCCGAAGACATCATGTTTCAGCTGCGCGGATATTCTATGACTGGACTTGCCCGTGGCTTGCGTCTCCACTTGGCGGGGCCTCCCGAAAAACCTGCCGCAGGAAATCGGTTGCAGGGGCTGCACCATTAACCTTCAGGCAAGGAATTAACCATACAAATACTCTGACACGGCGAAATGGGACGATCCCGACATCTCCCTTTCAGGCATGACGCCGCCCCGCCGTACCGGTTCCGATCCGGTATCACTTTCCACATTCTATCCAGGAAGACGTCCGGTCGTGGACGGGAGCGCATGCCGTGTCGGCCCCGAAGAGGGTCGCGGTGCCTGCGATCCGCACGAGCAAGGTTCCCTGGTTGCCTCAGGGCGATGACGCACGGCCGTTTCCGGCCGGCTTTTCGTCTGTGGCTTTCGCATGGGTGGCTGACGGCACGGTGCCTGCAGCCGCCGACGAGGGGTTTGATGCTGCCTGCGGGCAGCGGCAGGAATTGGGGACGGGCCTTGGCTCAGGACATGCCATCGGATCAAGCGCGAAGGGCCCAGGCCGGCAGCCTGCGGGACCGGCTTGCATTCGCAGGGCTGGATGCGGAGGCGTGCGAGCTTCTGCGTCGTTTCCGACCCGCGCTCGAAACCTGCCTGAAGGACGGATTGCGCGATTTCTTTCACCGCCTGCAATCCTCGCCGGACGCGATGCGTCATTTCGATAGCGACAATCAGCTGGAGCGGCTGCACGATCTGCAGGCCTCGCACTGGAGCGTTCTGACCGATGCGCGCTTCGATGCGCTCTATGCCGAGCGCGTCAAGGTTCTCTCCGACGCGGAGGGCCGCATGGGTCTCGATCCGCGCTGGCACATCGCCGGCCATGCGGTGATGCTGGAAAACCTCGTTTCCTGTCTTCTCGACCAGATGGCCTCGAAATTGCTGCTGCCGGCGGCGCGCAAGCGTGAGCGCGAGATCGCCGACGCGGTGCGGGCGGTCATCCGCCTCGTCCTCGTCGACGTGGAGATCGCGGTTTCGCTGCGCATCAACGAAATTCGCCAGAAGCACCAGAAGACGCTGGCCGCCCAGCGTGTCCGTGATCAGGCCGAGGCCAACGACCTGTTCGGGCCGGTTGTTGCACGTCTGGCCGACCGCGACCTGACGGCCCGCATTGCCGACGAGCGGCCCGATGTCTATGGCGAGCTTGCCACCTTGCTGAACCAGGCGCTGGAGGCCATGTCGGCCTCGATTGCCACGGCCTCCGAGCGGGTTCTCGGCGCAGAGGCGCTGGCCGAGCAGGTGGGCCGAAACGGCCGCGAGGCGGCGGCCATGGCCCGGCGCAATGCCGAGGACCTGACGGCGGCGGCGGCCGAGGTGGCCGCGCTTGCCGAGCGGTTGCGCCAGAGCGCCGACGAAAGTGCCAGTGCCGAGCAGGCAGCCCTTGCGACCCGCCGCTCCGCCGAGGAGAGCGGCGAGGTGGTCGGTCTTGCGATTTCGGCCATGGCGGACATCGAGCAGTCAGCGGAAAAGATCGGCCAGATCATCGGGGTGATCGACGAGATTGCCTTCCAGACCAATCTGCTGGCGCTGAATGCCGGCATCGAGGCGGCGCGTGCGGGCGATTCCGGGCGGGGCTTTGCCGTTGTCGCGCAGGAAGTGCGTGTGCTGGCCCAGCGTTCCGCCGAGGCCGCCCGCGAAATCAAGCAGCTGGTCACCGGCACCAAGGCACAGGTGGATGCGGGCGTGAAGATGGTGCACCGCACGCAGGATGCCATCGGCGGCATCGTCGCGCAGGTGGCCGGCATCAATGCGGCGATCGCCGGCATTGCCCGGGCGACCGACGACCAGGCGACCTGCCTGAAGCGCGTGGCCGGCGACGTGGCGGCGCTCGACGGCCGCCTGTCGTCTGCAGCCGGGCAGGCAGAGCGCACCGCCGAAGGCAGCGACGAGCTGCGCACCGTCATCATAGAACTTGGCCGCACGGTCCGCGAGTTCCGCATCGCACGCGAAAGCGACAGCGGTCAGCGCGTCTGGCAGCCGAAGGTGCAGGAGGGCGCGGCGACCGCAGCGCTGGATCCGGGAGAGACGGGCGACGGCTTGACCGCGCCCGGTGGACTGTTTCTGACCCCGCAGTTTGCGGGCCTTGCCCGGTAGCGCTCCCGCAGGGGCACGGCCGGAAATGACAATACCAGCCTCGGGATGCCCCGGGGGTGTGGCGACAACGATGAGGAATGAAGCGATGGCGAGCGGGAAAGCAGAGACGGGAAGCCTGAAGCTGGTCTCAGTCCTGGATCTCAACGAGGCCTCCGTATTGCACGGCCAGTTGAGCAGCATGCGGGGCAACGATCTGTCGATCGACGCGTCAGGCGTCGACCGCGTCGGTGTGCAGTGCGTGCAGGTGCTGATGGCGGCAGCCAACGCCTGGGAGGAGGACAAGAAACAATTCGTGTTCGAGAAAGTCTCGGACGCCTTCCGCAAGACCATGCAGCTTATCGGCATCAATATAGATCATCTGCTCGCTAAGGAGATTCAGCAGTGAAAAAGAAAGTACTTACCGTCGACGATTCAAGGACGATCCGGAACATGCTTCTGGTCACCTTGAACAATGCCGGCTTCGAGACCATCCAGGCCGAAGACGGCGTCGAGGGCCTCGAGGTTCTGGAAGAGTGCAACCCCGATGTCATCGTGACCGACATCAACATGCCGCGTCTCGATGGCTTCGGCTTCATCGAGGGCGTGCGCCGCAACGAGCGTTATCGCGCGGTGCCGATCCTCGTTTTGACCACCGAAAGCGATGCGGAAAAGAAGAACCGTGCGCGCCAGGCCGGGGCCACGGGCTGGATCGTCAAGCCCTTCGATCCGGCAAAACTGATTGATGCGATCGAGCGTGTAACCGCCTGAACCGGGAATTCCTGCGATGGATATGAACGAAATCAAAGAGATCTTCTTCCAGGAGTGCGAGGAGCAGCTCGCGGAACTGGAATCTGGTCTTCTCAAGCTCAATGATGGCGACCGTGACCCGGAAACGGTGAATGCCGTCTTCCGCGCCGTCCATTCGATCAAGGGCGGTGCCGGCGCATTCGGGCTTGATGACCTGGTTTCGTTCGCCCACGTGTTCGAGACGACGCTCGATTGCGTTCGCTCCAACAAGCTCGAACCCACGCAGGATGTCCTGAAAGTGATGTTGAGGTCGGCCGACGTTCTGGCCGACCTGGTGAGTGCCTCCCGGGATGGCGGCAGCGTCGAGGAATCGCGCACCCGCGGCCTGCTCAAGGAACTCGAAGCGCTCGCCCGCGGCGAGATGCCGTCCGGCGGCGCAGCCGTCGAAACGCCGAAGCCGGCTCCGGCCAAGGCTGCCGCGCCGGCACCTGCCGCCGCCGCCGCACCGGCCCCGACCGACGAGAGCGGCTTCCAGCCCATTCCCTTCACCTTCGAGGGCTTCGGCGCCGACGAGCCGGCCGAGGATCTTTCCACCTTCGAAGTGACGTTCAAGCCGCGCCGTGAACTCTATGCCAAGGGCAACGAGGCGGCGCTCTTGCTGCGCGACCTGTCGCGCGTCGGCGAGATGAGCATCAACTGCGACATGGACCAGCTGCCGGCCTTCGACAAGATGGATCCGGAAGAGGCCTATTTCACCTGGACGATCCAGGTGAAGACCGCCAAGGCCGAGCAGGACATCCGCACCGTTTTCGAATTTGCCGAATGGGATTGCGACCTCGACGTGAAACTGGCCGAAAGCTCCGCCGAGGAACTGCCGATGGTGCCGGTTCCCTTCGACCTGTCGATCCTCGACGACGGAGCCTCCGATGAGGACGGCGATGACGCCGGGGCAGCCGAAGCCGCAGCCCAGGCGATTGCCGCTGCCGAGACGGCCAGCAACGTGACCAAGATGGCCGCCGCTGCGGCCAGGGTCGAGAAGAAGGAAAGCCAGGCCGCCGCCGCTGCTGCGGCTGCCGCCGCCAATGCCGCCAATGCGGCCAATGCCGCCAACAGCGCCGGCCAGACAATCCGCGTCGATCTCGACCGCGTCGATCGCCTGATCAACCTCGTCGGCGAGCTTGTCATCAACCAGGCGATGCTCTCGCAGAGCGTCATCGAGAACGACACGACCGGCACCTCGTCGATCAACATGGGCCTCGAGGAACTGCAGCAGCTCACCCGCGAGATCCAGGACTCGGTGATGGCCATCCGCGCCCAGCCGGTGAAGCCCGTCTTCCAGCGCATGTCGCGTATCGTCCGCGAAGTGGCCGACATGGTCGGCAAGTCGATCCGCCTCGTCACGGAAGGTGAAAACACCGAAGTGGACAAGACGGTCATCGACAAGCTGGCCGAGCCGCTGACCCACATGATCCGCAATGCCGTCGACCACGGCATCGAAAGCCCGGAACGGCGCGAGGCCGCCGGCAAGAACCCGGAAGGCACGGTCAAGCTGACCGCCAAGCATCGCTCCGGCCGCATCGTCATCGAATTGTCGGATGACGGCGCCGGCATCAACCGCGAGAAGGTCAAGCAGAAGGCCATCGACAAGGATCTGATCCCGGCGGACTCCAACCTGACGGACGAGGAAATCGACAACCTGATCTTCATGCCGGGCTTCTCGACCGCCGACAAGATCTCCGACATTTCCGGCCGCGGTGTGGGCATGGACGTCGTGAAGCGCTCGATCCAGGCGCTCGGCGGCCGCATCTCCATCAGCTCGCGCCCGGGCAACGGCTCGACCTTCACCATGAGCCTGCCGCTGACGCTTGCCGTCCTCGACGGCATGGTGGTCACGGTGGCCGGTCAGACGCTGGTCGTGCCGCTGACGGCAATCGTCGAGACGCTGCAGCCCGAAGCCTCCGCCATCCATTCCTTCGGCGCCAACCAGCGGCTTATCTCCATCCGCAATTCCTTCTGCCCGCTTGTCGATGTGGGCCGCATCCTGAACTTCCGCTCCAGCCAGGCGAATCCGGTCGAAGGCGTCGCGCTGCTGGTGGAATCGGAAGGCGGCGGCCAGCGTGCGCTGATGGTCGATGCGATCCAGGGCCAGCGGCAGGTGGTGATCAAGTCGCTCGAGGCGAACTACACGCATGTTCCGGGCATCGCCGCCGCCACCATTCTGGGCGATGGCCGCGTCGCGCTCATTCTCGACGTGGACGCCGTCGTTGCAGCCTCCCGCGGTCAGTCGCTCCGGCAGGACACGGGAATGAAATCGGACATGTCTTTGGCAGCAACGGGTTAAGTGACGGGTTGTAGAGTATGTCGTACGCCGTGAAAAATCTTGCTCAGGGAAGCCGGGAGCTCATTGCCTTCCGGATCGGAGACCAGGAATTTTGCGTCAACATCATGTCGGTCAGGGAAATCCGCGGTTGGACGAAAGCCACCGGGCTTCCCCATTCACCGTCCTATGTGATGGGGGTGATCAACCTCCGCGGCGCCGTACTGCCGATCATCGACCTGTCTGCCCGCCTTGGAATGCGCCGTGCCGAACCGACCCCGCGCCACGTCATCATCGTGGCGCAGGTCAAGAACCGTGTCGTAGGGCTTCTCGTGGAAGCGGTATCCGACATCCTCACCGTCACCGACGAAAACATTCAACCTGTTCCGGAAGTGTCGTCCGACCTGGAGAAGCAGTATGCCCGTGGCATCCTTGCGATCGACAAGCGGATGATCTGCCTGATCGAGCTGGATGCGCTCTTCCCCGATACCGAAAGCGAAGTAGCATGAAGGCCACCGGCGTTCTCGATAGCAGACAGTCTCCGGATGAGGTCCTTGCCAGCGGCGAATATCCGCTGACCCGGCGCGATCTGACGGAGATCGCGGCCATGATCTATTCCGATGCGGGCATCTATCTGAACGACACCAAGGCGTCGCTGGTCTATTCGCGCCTGTCGAAGCATATCCGCAATCTGGGCCTGAGGGGCTTTCGCGAATATTGTGCGCTGGTTTCCTCCCCGGAAGGGGCGCAGGCACGGCGCGAGATGCTGTCGCACCTGACGACGAACTTCACCCGTTTCTTTCGGGAGAACCATCACTTCGATCACCTGCGCGACGAGGTCCTGCCGGGGCTGATCGCCCGGGCAAAGGCGGGCGGGCGCGTGCGCATCTGGTCGGCGGCCTGTTCGGACGGGCAGGAGCCCTATTCGATCGCACTGACCGTCATGTCGCTGCTGCCGAATGCCGTCGATTACGATTTCCGCATCCTCGCCACCGATATCGATCCCAAGATCCTGGCGCAGGCAAGGGCCGGCATCTATGACGAGAATGCGCTGGAAACGGTGACGCCGGCCATGCGCAAGCAGTATTTCCGCGAGGTGGATGCCGGCGGCCGGCGCAAGTTCCAGATCGATGACCGCGTCAAGAAGCTGATCACCTACAACGAGCTGAACCTGATGGCCCAGTGGCCGTTCAAGGGCAATTTCGACGTGATCTTCTGCCGCAACGTGGTGATCTATTTCGACGAGCCGACACAGACGAAGATCTGGTCGCGCTTCGCGCAGCTCTTTCCCGTCGGGGGCCATCTCTACATCGGCCATTCCGAACGGGTCACGGGAGAGGCAAAGAACCTCTTCGACAACATAGGGATAACCACCTACCGCTATACTGGCAAAAGCGCGGGGAGGACTGCATGACCATGCCGGCAAGAGTGCTCGTTGTCGATGATTCGCCCACCATGCGCGGGCTGATCACCGCCGTTCTCAATTCGGATCCGGAAGTCAGCGTCGTCGGCCAGGCCGGCGATGCGCACGAGGCCCGTGCCGCGATCAAGCAGCTGAACCCGGATGTGGTGACGCTCGACATCGAGATGCCCAACATGAACGGGCTGGAATTTCTGGAAAAGATCATGCGCCTGCGGCCCATGCCGGTGATCATGGTCTCGACCATGACGCATCAGGGCGCAAATGCGACGCTGGCCGCGCTCGAAATCGGTGCCTTCGATTGCGTCAGCAAGCCGGTGCCGGGCGATGCCCGCCCGTTCTTCGATCTTGCCGAAAAGGTCAAGGCCGCGGCCCGCTCCAAGCGCGGCCGCATGGTCACGGCTCCGCAGCCGGCGCTTGCCCCGACGGCGGAGTATCGCGTCGGCCGCAAGGTCGTGGCGATCGGTTCTTCCACGGGCGGCGTGGAGGCGCTGATCGCGGTGTTGCAGAAATTCCCCAGAAACTGCCCACCGACTGTCATTACGCAGCACATGCCGCCCACGTTTACGAAAAGTTTCGCAGAAAGGCTTAATCGTATCTGCGCTCCTGTGGTGCAGGAAGCGACCGATGGTGCAAGGCTGGAGATCGGCAAGATCTACCTGGCACCCGGTGGCGAACGGCACCTTCAGATCGTCAATCCCTCCGCGCCAAGCTGCCGGCTCGTCGAACGCGATCCCGTCAACGGGCACCGACCTTCGGTGGACGTCCTGTTCGAATCGGTGGCGGACCTGGCCGGTCGGAATGCTGTCGGGGTGATCCTGACCGGCATGGGCCGGGACGGCGCCTCGGGCCTGCTCAAGATGCGCAATGCGGGCGCGCGCACCATTGGGCAGAACGAAAAGACATGCGTCGTCTACGGCATGCCCCGGGTCGCGCATGACATAGGAGCCGTCGAGCAGCAGTTGCCGCTCGGTGCGATCGGAGAAGAAATCTTGAAATTAACCGCTGCCCGAAAAGAAGGTACCGAATAAATGTCTCTCGCTGAAAAAATCAAAGTTCTGATCGTGGATGATCAGGTGACGAGCCGGTTGCTGCTCAGCGACGCCCTGACGCAGCTCGGGTTCAAGCAGATCACGGCCGCAGGCGATGGCGAGCAGGGCATGAAGATCATGGCCGAGCAGCCGCATCATCTGGTGATCTCCGACTTCAACATGCCGAAGATGGACGGACTGGGCCTTCTTC
The DNA here is from genome assembly GCF_018760785.1 of Rhizobium sp. CSW-27. Classification (GTDB taxonomy): domain Bacteria; phylum Pseudomonadota; class Alphaproteobacteria; order Rhizobiales; family Rhizobiaceae; genus Neorhizobium. The sequence continues at coordinate 148,510 of NZ_JAHHZO010000010.1, read as the reverse complement.
AGGCGGTGCGCACCAACCCGGCCACCAAAAAGGCCGCCTTCATCATCCTCACCGCCCAGGGCGACCGTGCGCTGGTGCAGAAGGCGGCGCAACTGGGCGCGAACAACGTGCTCGCAAAGCCATTCACGATCGAAAAGATGAAAGCTGCCATCGAGGCAGTGTTCGGAGCGCTTAAATGAATGAAATGGCCGCAGCCAAGCGGATAAATATTATCCAGGGCGAATATAAGGTAACGGATGAACCCAATGCCGTCATCACGACGATCCTGGGCTCCTGCGTGGCTGCGTGCCTGAGGGATCCGGTGGCCGGAGTGGGTGGGATGAACCACTTCCTCCTGCCGGGAACCGGTCCCGGAGGAATGTCGGGCGGGGACATGTCCCGGTACGGCGTCCACCTGATGGAACTTCTGATCAACGGCATCCTGAAGCGAGGCGGGCGGCGCGAGCGTCTGGAAGCCAAGATCTTCGGAGGCGCGAAGACCATTGCGAGCTTCTCCAATGTGGGCGAGCAGAACTCGGCCTTCGCCACGCAGTTCCTGCGCGACGAAGGCATCAAGATCGTCGGTTCCTCCGTGGGCGGGGAATTCGGTCGGAAGCTGGAATACTGGCCGGCAAGCGGACGGGCGCGCACCTATCCCCTGACCGGCGCCGAAACGCAGAAGACGGTGGCGCTGGAACAGCGTCCCGCGCGTCCGGCAAAGCCCGTCGAGAGTTCAATCGAGTTTTTCTGATCGAGGAAGCAATGACCGATATCTATTCGAAGCCACCCGGCTTGCTCGACGAAAAGCTCCCCGACGTGCTGATGCGGATCGTCTCGGAACTGCACGACGTGGCCTATCTGATCGAACGGGTGGAGCCGCAACTTCTGGAGGTCGGCGGCGCGGCGGTGCTGCAGTCGCCCGACAGCATGAAGGTGCTGCAGGGGATCGACCTGGCCGTGCAGAAGACGCGCGGTCTGGCCGAATACATTGACACGATCACCAGCACGATCCCCGACGAATGGACCGTCGATGTGTCGACGGCCCTCAGCCTCGTCAAGCTGGCCGACATGCACAAGGCGCTGAGCCAGGGGCTGCGCCACGGCCATTCGCAGCCGCTCAGCAAGACCGCCGGGGACTTCGATCTGTTCTGACGCCGGTCACCGGCTTCGGGCAAACACCGTCAAACCGCCGCAGCGAAATGCTCGCACAAGCTTCGCTCCTTATGTTGCGGCTGGGCAAAGGGCTCTTTAATCCTTTTTGACGGTGCGGGAACAGAATGAATCTGTTAGCTCAATTCACACAAATCTTTAAGAATTTGGGATCGCTGGGGCAGACCAAGCTGCTGACGCTGGCCGGTGTCAGTGTCTTGTCCATGGCGATCGTGATCGCGGCGGCACTGTTCGTCAACAAGCCATCCTATGAAGCGCTGTATGTGGGGCTGGAGCCCTCGGATCTGAACCAGGTCAGCGTGGCGCTTGCCGAAGCGGGCATCAATTTCGAAGTCGGGCAGGACGGGTCGAGCATTCAGGTGCCGGTCGGGATGACCAGCAAGGCCAGGCTGCTGCTTGCCGAGCGCGGCCTGCCGAGCAGCAGCAATGCCGGCTATGAACTCTTCGACAATGTCGGCTCGCTCGGCCTGACCTCCTTCATGCAGGAAGTGACGCGCGTGCGCGCCCTGGAAGGCGAGATTTCCCGCTCCATCCAGCAGATCAGCGGCGTATCGGCCGCCCGCGTCCATATCGTGATGCCGGATGTCGGCAATTTCCGGCGCGCCGGCCAGAAGCCGACGGCCTCGGTGATGATCCGCGCCGGCAACGACACCGGCCGCAAGGCCGCCACCTCCATCCGCCATCTGGTGGCCGCCGCCGTGCCGGGCCTCGAGGTGGACGATGTGACGATTCTCGATTCGACCGGGCAGCTGCTCGCCGCCGGCGACGAGGCGGGCAACAGTTCCGCCAGCCGCTCGCTGAATGTCGTGCAGTCCGTCCAGCAGGAACTCGAAAGCAATATCGACAAGGCGCTCGCTCCCTTCCTCGGCATGGACAATTTCCGCGCCAGTGCCACGGCTCTGCTCAACCTCGACACCCAGCAGGTGCAGGAGGTCGTCTACGATCCGGAATCGCGCGTGGAACGTTCGGTGAAAGTGACGAAGGAGGTGCAGAAATCGCAGCAGCGCCAGTCGGATTCGGCCGCAACGGTGGAGCAGAACATTCCGCAGGCAGCCCCCCAGCCCGGTGGTGCCAACGGACCGGAATCCTCCGACCAGTCGGACAAGAAGGAAGAGCAGACCAACTACGAGATCAACCAGAAGACCACCGCCACCACCCGCAACGGCTACAAGATCGAGAAACTGTCGGTCGCCGTCGTGGTCAATCGCGGGCGCATCGCCAAGATGGTCGGCGAGCCGGCCGACCAGGCCAAGATCGACGCCTATCTCGCCGAGATGCAGAAGATCGTGGCAACGGCCGCAGGCATTGATCCGGCGCGCGGCGACGTGGTCACCGTCACGGCGATGGACTTCCTGGAAACCCAGCTTCTCGATGAGGCGGCCGCAGGCCCCGGCTTCTCAGAGATCCTGATGCGCAACATGGGCGGCATCATCAATTCGCTCGCCTTCGTCGCGGTTGCCTTCCTGGTCGTCTGGCTCGGCATCCGTCCGGTGGTGCGCAGCGTCGGCGGGGCTGCCCCGGTCGCCGGCGAGACGGCCACCGAGAGTGCCGGCCTCGAACTGCCGGACTTCTCGCCAGGCGGCGCAAGCCCGGCCCTCATGGACGGCTTCGGCTCGGATTTCGGCTTCGACGGCTCGTCCGACCTGTTCGGCGCCGAGGACGATCCGAATGGCGGTTTCAACCGCCGCGTGAAGGAAGGCCCGGAGAAGCGGCTGGCCCGCATGGTGGAAATCAGCGAGGAACGCGCCGCCAAGATCCTGCGCAAGTGGGCTGTGGACCGGGCGGCCTGAACAGGATCGACGATCACGTTTTCGTGATGACAGGGGCCGGCATTGCCGGCCTTTTGCTTATATTAGACTTATCCCGTAACGTATGATTGCATGTGAAGGTGCACATGTTACCAAGCTTCTTAGGAAAACCGAAACGCGTTATGGCAATTCCGTGGCAGGTTCCTAAAATGGCCATGATTCGGGTGGGCCTTTGAAAACATGCGAACAACGGAATCGGATCGATGGGCGTGAATGACGTTGTCGTGCAGATGTGACATGCGCGTAGCGAGTTTTTCCCTCGAAGGGAGTTGATGCGGAATGGAGTTGCGGAGCGCAGAGACTACATTGGAAGGACGGCATTTCGTTGAGGCCAGTCCGCCAAGAACGTTGCTGCGAGAGCAGGTCCTCAGGCGCCTCGCCCTTGCCGGAGCCTCCGGCAATATCCAGGCCGCCATGCGCATCCTGTCCGATTATGTCGGCGCCTCGCATTACCTGCTCGCCCGCTACGACCTGATCCAGGAGCAGGGGCTCGATTTCGTGGTGGCCTCCAACTGGCCCTTCGATCTGGTGCGGCGCCTCGGCGCGGAACTGGCGCGCGGCTATTCCCGCTCCACCGAGGTGGAGAAGTGTCTGTCGCTGCTGACGCCGCAATTTGCGCTGCTGCCCGACGATCCGAGCCTCTCGGACGATATCAGCCGCCAGTACTGCGCGCTGACCTTCTGTGCCGGCCGCACGCGCTTTTCGGTGATGCTTCTGTTTCTGGAGGGCATCATCCTGTCGCAGGACCGGCTGCGCGAGGTCGGGCTGCTGGCAGGCTATGCCCTCAGCCTCGGCGACACGCAGAATGCCCGCATCGAGCGTGATTTCGAACTGACCGACCGCGAACTGGAATGCCTGTTCTGGATCGCCGAGGGCAAGACCAGCGACGAGATCGCCGTCATCCTCGGCATCTCGCGCAACACCATCAACAACTATATCACCAGCGTCATGCGCAAGACCGCGACCAAGACGCGCTCGGAGGCGATTGCCTATGCCGTACGCAACAACCTTGTCTAGGGAAGGCTGAATGGGCTACTCGCGAACAACGGGAGGAGAGCCGGAGGCGGGAATGCAGTATCTTCGCGTTCAGCGCGCAGCCAGCCGCTCGGATATCTTCCCAAAGCTCGTGGGAATGCTGAAAAGCATGCGGGCGAGCCATTTCGCCGTGTTCCGCATCGCAGGTGCCGGGCTGCCCAACAAGCGCAAGCTCGTCTGCGAACTGGACAACTGGGGCGCGGCCGCCGCCGAGAACACCAATGCCCTGATCGAGGCCTTCGGCGAGACGCTGATCCATCATATCGACATGTCGCTGCTGCCGATGAGCTGGCCTGGGCCGGACGAGCCGCGCAGGACCGATACCGTCGCCGAGGAACCGTCGCCGCTGATCCGCCACGTCAACCTGCACAGCATGCCCTATGCGGGCATTGCCTTTCCCGTCAGGCTCGGAGCCGTGGGCAACGGCTATGTCGCCTTCAGCGGTGCCGCGCTCGATCTGTCCAGCGATACGGTGATCGACCAGCATGTGCGCAGCTGCCAGATCATGATGGACCTGCTGGCGCTGGACGAGCGCCGGGCCGTGCCCTCCGAAACCCTGAGCGAGCGCGAAATCGCCTGCCTGCAACTGGCCGGCGACGGCCAGATCAGTGAAGAAATCGCCGAAAAACTGGGGCTTTCGGTGCACACCGTCAATGCCTATCTCGGCTCGGCGACGATCAAGCTCGATTCGGTCAACCGGATCCAGGCGATCGCCAAGGCGATCCGCCTGGGGTATATCCAGTAATCTTCGTCTGTCTTTCGATGAGCTTGGATGTCAGCCGGCGAGCGTGTCGGGCTGGCGGACGAAGCGTGCGTCATGCAGGCTGCGCGACAGGAAGGCGGTGTTTTCCTGCGGGTCGTCGGAGGGCGTCTGGAAGCTGATGTGATCGATCTCGATGCCGGCCGTCTGGTCGGTCAGGGTCAGGCGGGCGTAGACGGAAACACCGCGCGGCTTGATTTCCAGGTCGAGGACGATCTGCGGCGGCCCGTTCCATTCGAGGCGGTATTCGCCGCCCGCACCGAAGTTGACGGTGCCCGGATGAAAATAGAGTTCAGCGGCCGAGGATACCAGATCCGCGATGCTGCCATAGCGCTCGAGCCGCAGGAGCGAAATCAGGTCCCCCGCATCGAGGAGCCGTAATTCCGTCGCCACCGGATTGATCGCATGCGCCAGGATCTTTTCTCTTTCTAACGAGTGGTTGCATTTTCTCATGTGCTCTAGTGCATCCGTTGCTTGGGCGACCGCGAGGCGTAAACCCGGTGGATCAGTTCTGCCACGGCCTTGTAAAAGACCGGTGGAATGACACTATCGACCGAGACTTGCGCAAACATGGAGCGGGCAAGCGGGGGATCTTCGAACACGGGAATGCCGGCCTCCTCGGCCAGTTCGCGGATTTTCAGCGCCACGAGGTCGGTTCCCTTGGCCAGCACCACCGGCGCGTCGCTTTCCTCGCGCACATAGCGCAGCGCAACCGCATAATGGGTGGGGTTGGCGATGACGAGGGTGGCGCGCGGCACGTTCTTCATCATGCGGTTGCGGGCGCGGCTGCGCATCAGCGAACGCTGGCGCGACTTGACCACCGGGTCGCCCTGCGCCTGCTTGTTCTCGTCCTTGACCTCCTGCTTGGTCATCTTCAGTTCGCTGTACCAGTGGTGCCTTGTCCAGAAGAAGTCGATCACCGCCAGCGTGGCGGTCGCCAGCAGGATGATGACCATCATCTTCTTCAGCGATGCATAGAGCATGGTCGGGATGGCCAGCGGGTCGGAGAACATCGCGTCGATCGCGTGCAGGAAATCGCTGCGCATGGCGACATACATCACGATGCCGACCAGGATGATCTTGAACAGCGACTTGCCGAATTCCACCATGCCGGGAATGGAGAAGATGCGGCTGAAGCCCTTGGCCAGCGACACGCGCGACATCTGCGGCCGCACCCGTTCCAGCACGGGCGAGGGCATGTTCTGCAGCACGGAAGAGGCAATGCCGAACAGGCAGAACAGCAGAAAGGCCGGCGCCAGGAAGCCGGCCGAGGCCCAGGCGATGTGCAGGCCGATCGAGACGACGTCGGTGGAGGTTTCCAGCTGCCACTGCTCGGGCTTCTCGAACAGGTCCTTCAGCGTCTCCCCGAGCGAGGCGGTCCCTTCCGGCAGGAAGAAGATGACGTAGAAGTAAAACGCAAGAGACGACGCAAACAGCGTCGCCTCCTTGGAGAATGCCACATTGCCCTTGTCCGCGGCGTCCCGCAGTTTCTTGTGAGTCGGGCTTTCTGTCTTACTGTCTTTATCCTCGGACAAGGCATCATCCCTGCGTCAGGCGGCTGTTGCCGCGTCGGATCGTTGCGGTCGCGCCGTCCCTTCATGGTCCGGCCTGCCGGGGGCCCTGCGGGCCCCCGGTCGTCGTCAGGCAGCGGCTTCGGCGGGCTTGTCGCCCTCGGCTGCGGCTTCCTTCAGCTGTATCTGGCCGGCATTGGCCAGACGGATGGCTTCCTGTGCCACGGCGCGGCGGGCAATCGCCACCTCGCGCGGATTGATGGCGACGTTGGTGGCGCCCAGATCCGATTCGATCATGCGGCGCTGGCGCGGGCTGATCGCCGACAGGACGGCTTCCTTGATGTCGGCCGGGGCGCCGCGCAGCGCCATGGTCAGGATGTCGGCGGCGATGTCGTTCAGCAGCAGCACGCGGCTGCGCTGCGGCATGGCCAGAAGATCCTCGAACAGGAAGATCTTCGGACGAACCTTGTTGACCGATTCCTTGCTGATCGTCTCCAGCGAGCTGAGCAGGGTATCGACCTGCGGCTTTTCCAGCTCGTTCATCAGTTCGGCAACCTTGTTGGAGCCGTTCGAATTGCGCTCGGCCTCGATCAGCTGGATGAGTTCCATCACCCGGTTCTCGATGATCTGCGCCGCCTTGGGGCTGACATCCTTCATGTTGACCGTACGGTTCATGATGTCGGCGCGGCGGCTGTCGGGCAGCTGCAGCAGCAGCTTCGCACCGAAGGCGGAGGGCAGCATGGAGAGGATGTAGGCGATGGTCTGCGGATGCTCGCGCTGCAGGAACCTGCCGACGAATTCCGGATCGGCATCCTGCAGGCGGTCCCAGATCGAGGTCTCGTAGGCCTGGAAGGCGGTGCGGCGGCCGAGCAGGCCATCGACCTCCTCCGGCGTCAGGCCTTCCTCGAGAATGCTCTCGATGGCCTTGGCATTGTCCATCAGGCCGGCACCCTCGGTGAACAGGTCCTCGAACTCGTTGACGAGCTGCAGGAGTTCGTCCGGGGGGATTTCACGCAGCGTCTGGGCGGCCGCAATGATCGTCTGCAACTCGCCCTGGGTGAAATATTTCAACAGCTTTCCGGCCACCCCCTTGCCCATCGCAAGAAGGACGGCAGCGGCTTTCTCAGCTTGGGATAACGGTTTCGTGGAGACGGCGCTTCCGAAATCGTCAAAGTCCATCATGGTCTTCCCTCACTGTCCCATCCGGGATCAGACTTTCTTTGTGCTCAAGACTTCCGTCAGCTTCACGCCGAAGCGCGTATCGTCATTTTCCAGAACGGTGATCTCGCCCTTGGCGATACGCCGTCCGTTCACCGTGATTTCCACCGGCTCGCCGATCTTCTTGTCGAGCGCGATGATCGCGCCTTCCTCGAGACCCATCAGGCCGGAAACCTGCATGCGGCTCGTGCCGAGTACGATCTCGACCGTGATCGGAATATCCATGATCAGGTCGAGATTGGCATTCAGCGCGCTGCCCGGCTCCTGCGTTCCGGCCGTGGCACCGCTGCCGAAGCCTGCGCCGCCGAAATCGCCGCCGCCGAAGTCATTGCCGAGGTCGCCGCCGCCGAAGGGGGAGGCGCCAAGGTCCGGGCCTCCGAAATCGGAGCCCATGTCGAGGCCGCCGCCAAAATCGGAGGCGGGGCTCGCCGTGTCGCCGGCGCTGAACTCGGAACCGAATTCCGCGCCGAAATCGCTCGCTGCTCCATTCGAATCCGCCTTCAGCACGCCACGCAGGTCGTCGATTGCCTGGTCGAGCTCCGCCTCGTTGCCGACGGGCGGGAAAGCATCCTCTTCGGTAGCGGGTGTCTTCTTCGTAGCCATGGAAACATTATTCCTGTTGAAACTTGCGTCAGGCTGCCCATTTGTGCGCTGCAGAACGGGCGGTCGTGAATTAGCCGATCAGATGTCGCAGAAGCTCGTCCTCGGTGCTGACATTGTCCTTCACCCGCACCGTGTATCGCTCTCCCGAGCGACCGAATTCGCAGTTGTACATGTCCTTGCCGTTGGCCCGTACCTGCACCTTCACGTCGCCCTTGTCCTCGAAGGGAATGACGTCGCCGACGGCCAGGCGCGAAATGGTCTGCAGCGCCAGGCTCTGCAGGCGGATGCGGGCCTCCAGCGTCACCTGGGAACGGTGGACCTGCTCGACCAGCTTGTCGTGCCACTCCTGCCGGTTCTTGGCCACCTGACCCTTCGGCTTCGGCACGACGACCTTGGTCTTCAGTAGCGCGCGCTGGGGAATGATCAGGGCGATTTCCGAGGTGACCTTGCCGAGATCGACCGCCAGCCGGATCGTCGCGCCATATTCCAGCGGTGCTTCCGGATCCGGCGCCGGCCGGTCGCCGGCATTGTGGGGACGCTCCAGAAGCGCTTCGAAGCCGCCCGCCGCATTGACGCCTGAACGCAGCACACTGGCCACGCGCTCGAAGACCATGGTGGCCAGGTCAAGCTCTATGTCGGAAAGCGGACGCTCCGGCGGCTGCTCCACCATGTTCTCTTCCGCTCCCAGCATGCGCTCCATCATCGCGATGACGAAGCCGTTGCCGCAGGCCAGCACGAAATTCGGACACCAGTTGCGCAGCTGGCCGTCGCTGAAGGAAACCGTGTCGCCGAGTTCGGCGATCAGGTCGCGCATCAGTCCGGACTGGAAGCCGACATAGGAAACCTCGATGCCGATACCGGTCTCGCTGTGGAAGACGTCCGGCAGGAAGACCGAGTAGAGCTGGCCGAAATCGCTGCAGATCTTCTCGACCGTCTTGTGGTCGCCGAGCCCGTTGGTCAGCTTGGCAAGAAGCGCGTGATCGATGCGCGGGATACTGTTCTCTTTGTCGCTCATGGATCAGGCCGCCTTGCTTTCGCCGCCGCCGCCGGGATTCATCATCTCCTGCTCGACCGCGTCGATCGACGGACGCTCGTAGCCGGAAATGGTCTTGCGGCCGTACTCCAGCGCCACCTGCGGCACCGAACCGTTCATGTAGGCGATCAGCGTCTGCTTCACGACGATGTAGAGCCGGTGCTGCTTGTGGCGGACGATCTTGATCTGCGAGCAGAGCGGGCTGACCACGCAATAGGACAGGAAGATGCCGAGCATGGTGCCGACGAGGGCCGCGCCGATCAGGCCGCCCAGCACTTCCGGCGATTCGTTGATCTTGCCCATGGCCTTGATGACGCCGAGAACGGCCGCGACGATGCCGATGGCGGGGAAGGAGTCGCCCATGGTCACCATGGCGTCGTAGGATTTCATCTTGTCGTGCAGGATGGTCTCGATTTCCTCGTCCATCAGCGCCTCGATCTCGTGGCTGCGGGCATTGCCGATGATGATGAGGCGGACATAGTCACAGATGAAGGAGGTCAGCTCCTTGTTCTTCAGCACGGTCGGCGCCTGCTGGAAGATGGTCGATTCCTCGGGATTGTCGATATGCGCCTCGATCTCGTTGCGCGACTTGGTGCGCAGGTCGCGCATCAGCGAATAGAGCACGCCGAGCACGTCGAGATAGTTGCGTTCCTTGGGGACGGCATACTTGAAGGCCTCGCCCAGCGCCTTGCCGGCATCCTTCACCGTCTTCATGGGATTGGCCATGACGAAGGCGCCGATGCCGGCGCCGCCGATGATCACGAGCTCGAACGGCTGCACGAGAACGTCCAGGTGGCCGCCCATCGCCATGTAGCCGCCGAGCACGCAGCCAAGTGTGATTACGAATCCGATAATGATGGTCATCGCGTGCCTGTGCCGTCGTTGTAACAGGTGTCGGAATAGAGGGCGTGGCTTGCGTGAGGCTGGGCTTGGCACTCCTGAAGGGAGCGCCCGCGCCAAACAGCTTCGCGCAAGTCTGCCGTCCTAAGGGTCTGGTCATGGGGGATGCATCGTCCCCTCTTCATCCTGGCGGAGGGGTGCCCATCATGGGCCATGCCTTCGCATCGACTGGTTAAGTGACACGGAGGCAGATGACATGCAGTCCGGATTGTATGTGGGCATCTCGTCGCAGATCGCGCTCGAGCGGCGGCTGAACACGATTGCCGACAACATGGCCAACATGAACACGGTCGGCTTTCGCGCGACCGAAGTCAAGTTCGACGAGGTGTTGAGCAACACTCGCAACGAACTGAACGCCAAGGTGGCCTTCGTGTCGCAGGGCAACGACTATCTGTCCACCCGCAGCGGTGCGCTGGAGCAGACCGGCAATCCGCTGGATTTCGCCGTCAAGGGTGACGCCTGGTTCGCGATCGACACGCCGGCCGGCCAGGTGCTGACCCGCGACGGACGCTTCACCATGAAGGAGACCGGCGAACTCGTCTCGCTGCAGGGCTATCCGGTGCTGGATGCCGGCGGCGCGCCGATCCAGCTCAATCGTGCCGGCGGCCCGCCGCAGGTGGGGGCCGACGGGCGCATCCTGCAGGACGGCAACCCGGTCGCCACGCTCGGCATGTTCACCGCCGATATCTCCAAGGGCTATCTGCGCTACGAGAATTCCGGCGTGATCCCGGTCGATCAGCCGCAGCCGGTGGTCGACAGCTTCGATGTCGGCGTGGCCCAGGGCTATCTCGAACAGTCCAATGTCAACGGCATCGGCCAGATGACGCAGCTCATTCAGGTCAACCGCGCCTTCGAAGGCATCTCGGCGCTGATGCGCGATACCGAGCAGAGTTTCGGCGAGGCGATCAAGACCCTCGGCGGCTCGCGCTGACCGGCTGAAGGATAGGACATGGAAATCAATCCGGCCGAGCCGGCAGCCGGCAGCAAGCTGTCCCACATGGCGGATCTGGTGCGGCGCTTTGCCGATCCGGCGATCGCCATCGCGCCCGGCGGACGGGTGCGCACCATCGCGGCCGGTCACTATACGGTGTCCGGCCTCTCCCGGCATGTGCGCCTCGGCGAGTTCGTCGCCCATCGCAGCCCGACCGGCATCCATCTCGGCGAGGTGGTGCGCGTCGAGCCGGATCTGGTCTATGTCTGCCCGATCGAGCCGGGCGAGCCGATCGGCATCGGCGACGTGGTGATCCGCAAGGGGGCCTTCCGGGTTGCCCCCGACGACAGCTGGTGTGGCCGCACGATCAACGCGCTCGGCGAGCCGATCGACGGCAAGGGCCCCTTGCGCAACGGCCCCGCGAAACGGTCGATTGCAAATACCGCGCCGCCATCCATGACGCGCCGGCGCGTCGAGACCGGTTTTCGCACCGGTGTGCGCGCCATCGATATCTTCGCTCCGCTGTGCCTCGGCCAGCGCCTGGGCATCTTCGCCGGTTCGGGCGTCGGCAAGTCGACGCTTCTGTCGATGCTGGCGCGCGCGGACGCCTTCGACAAGGTGGTCATCTCGCTTGTCGGCGAACGCGGCCGCGAAGTGCGCGAATTCATCGAGGACACGCTCGGCGACAACATGGCGAAATCCATCGCCGTGGTGGCGACCAGCGACGAAAGCCCGATGCTGCGCAAGATGGCGCCGCTCGTCGGCATCACCATTGCCGAGCATTTCCGAGACAGGGGGGAAAACGTCCTTTTCATCGCCGACAGCGTGACCCGCTTTGCGCATGCCATCCGCGAGGTGGCGGTTGCCTCCGGCGAGCCGCCGGTCGCACGCGGCTATCCCGCCTCCGTCTTCACGGAGCTGCCGCGTCTTCTGGAACGTTGCGGTCCGGGCGCGGAGGGCACGGGCACGATCACCGCGATCATTTCCATTCTGGTCGACGGCGACAATCACAACGATCCGATCGCCGATTCCGCCCGCGGTATCCTCGACGGCCATATCGTGCTGGAGCGCAGCCTGGCGGAGGAGGGGCGCTATCCGCCGGTCAATCCGCTGTCGTCGATCTCGCGCCTTGCCCGCAAGGCCTGGACGGGCGACCAGGAAAAGCTGGTTTCGCGACTGAAGGCCCTGATCCACCGCTTCGAGGAAACCCGCGACCTGCGCCTGATCGGCGGTTATCGAACCGGCAGCGATCCGGATCTCGACATGGCCATCAAGCAGGTTCCGATCATCTATGACGTGCTGAAGCAGACACCCGGCGAAAAGCCGGCGGCCGACGCCTATGCGGATCTCGCAACGGCGCTGAGGGCGGGCGCCGCCCAGCCGGCCGGCGGCATGCGACAGAAAGGCTAGTCCCATGCAGGATTTCGAGGACGAATCCACCCCGCACCATCCGGAACCGCCAAGAACCACCTCGCTCGGCGACCGGCTTCTTGCCGGAACCGGCATCCTGCTGGCGGTCGCCTCGGCCGCCTTTCCCTGGTACGTCTTCTTCAACGAGGACAAGTTCGGCATTCGCACCTCGCCGATCGGCTGGACGCGGGATCTGCCGGAAGGCCCGCCACGCCCGGTCTTCAGCGTTTCGCCTCTCGCCATGGTCGACAACGACACGACCACCACGCCGCCGCAGGTGCCGATCGACCCGATCGACAGCCTGACGACGGCGACCGTTTCCTCCACCGGCCGCGAAAGCGGCAGCGAGCGCCTGCAGCGCGAGGAGCAGCCCTTTCCGGGCGCAGGCAGCTTCCGGCTGATGCATGTCGCCAACGGCCGCGCCCTCATCCAGGACCAGGCCGGCATGTACATGGTCCGCGTCGGCTCGATCCTGCCCGACAACAGCCGCCTTGCCAGCATCGAGCAGCGCGACGGCAGTTGGGTGATCGTCACCTCGACCGGGGCCGTCTACGACGAAGCGGCGACATCTGGCCGCTGAGGACGGTCCGTAAGTCTGACGCAAGATTACGGGTCTAGGCTTTGCTCAGAAAATGGAGAGAAGCCATGCAACCCATCCAATTGTTCGATCTGGCATCGCGCCAAGCCGAATGGCTGTCGGTGCGCCAGGAAGTCGTTGCCGGCAACATCGCCAATGCCAGTACGCCGCACTACAAGGCGAAGGACGTGACGCCCTTCGCCGCCGTCCTCAACGCCTCCGGCCTGACCATGGCCCGCACCCAGCCCGGCCACCTGTCCGGCAACACCGTCAGCAGCCGCATCGACGTGAACGTTGAGGAGGAGGAGCTCAACAACGAGATTGGCGTGCAGGAATCCGGCAACACGGTCTCGCTCTCCCAGGAACTCTCCAAGACCGGCGAAATCAAGCGCCAGTACGAGTTGAGCACCAATCTGGTGAAGTCCTTCCATCGCATGATGTTGATGACAGTGAAGAGGTAGTCCCGACATGGATCCGCTTTCAGCCGCTTCGAAAATTGCAAGTTCCGGCCTGGAGGCGCAGGCAACGCGCCTGCGCATCGTTTCGGAAAACATCGCCAATGCGCGCTCCACCGGAGATACGCCGGGCGCCGATCCCTATCGCCGCAAGACGATCACCTTCGGTGCCGAACTGGACAAGGCCTCCGGCGCTGAAGTCGTCAGCGTCAAGAAGCTCGGCACCGACCAGACGAAGTTCGTCGAGGAATACGACCCCGGCAACCCGGCCGCCGACGAGCGCGGCATGGTCAAGATGCCGAACGTCAACATGCTCATCGAGATGGCGGACCTACGGGAAGCAAACCGCACCTACGACGCCAATCTCCAGACCATCAAGCAGACGCGCGAACTCGTTTCCGCGACGATCGATCTCCTGAAGGCTTCCCAATGATTGAGAATGTCCAGTCCGCCAGTGCCCTTTCGCTGACCCGCGGAATCGGCTCCGCCGCCACCGACCTCGTCTCGGGCTCGCCCCTGATGGGTCAGGCCTCCGAAGCCGCCAGCCAGGCGATGAGCTTTGCCAGCGTCATGGGCAACATGGCCTCCGATGCCGCCAACAGCCTGAAGCAGGCGGAAGTCAAGTCGTTCGAGGGCATTCAGGGCAAGGCCAATACCCGCGAGGTGGTCGATGCCGTGATGCAGGCGGAACAGTCGCTGCAGACCGCCATCGCGTTCCGCGACAAGATCGTCAACGCCTATCTCGAAATCACGAAAATGCAGATTTAACGGCTTGAGGACGAAGACATGAGAGCGCTTTCCGTCGCCGCGACGGGCATGGATGCCCAGCAGACCAATCTTGAGGTCATCGCGAACAACATCGCCAACATCAACACCACCGGCTACAAGCGGGCCCGCGCCGAGTTTGCCGATCTGCTCTACCAGACCGAGCGGGCGCAGGGCGTGCCCAACCGTGCCAACCAGGCAATCGTGCCGGAAGGCGCCAATATCGGTCTCGGCGTGCAGACCTCCGCGGTGCGCAACATCCACACCCAGGGCCAGCTGACCCAGACCGAAAACGATCTGGACGTCGCGGTGGTCGGCCGCGGCTGGTTCCAGGTCCAGTCGCCGGACGGCACCACGCTCTACAGCCGCGCCGGGGCCTTCAACACCAATGCCGATGGCCAGCTGGTCACGATCGACGGCTATGCCGTCGTGCCCAACATCACCTTCCCCGCCAATGTCACCGAAACCGTGATCAGCCGGACCGGCCAGGTGAGCGTGCGCATCGGCACAGATACCGATTTCACCGAGATCGGCCAGCTGACCATCGCCAACTTCGTCAACGAGGCCGGCCTGAAGCCGCTCGGCGACAACCTGTTCCAGCAGACGGCGGCCTCCGGCGAGGCAATTGTCGCCGCACCGGAAGATCCGGGCTTCGGCTATCTGAAGCAGGGTTATCTGGAAGCCTCCAACGTCGATGCCGTCAAGGAGATCACCGACCTCATCTCCGCCCAGCGCGCCTATGAGATGAACTCCAAGGTGATCACCACCGCAGACGAGATGGCCTCGATCGTCAGCAAGAACCTCAAGTAAGCGGAAAGGGGTGGCAGACATGATGTTTCGCCGGACACACAGCAAGGGCAGGGGCGCACTGGCGGCCTGCCTCCTGCTGGCTGCCGGACTGGTGGCCGGCAGCGCATGGGCCGACATGGGTGTTGCCGTCGTGCCCACGCAGATCATCTATCCCGGCCAGGAAATCTCGCCTGCCGCCCTGAAGGAAGTCGAGGTGACGAATCCCAATCTGGCCGGCGGCTATGCCACGCGCATCGACGAGGTTGCCGGCATGATCAGCCAGAGGACCCTGCTGCCCGGCCGGACCATCCAGGTCAGCGCGCTGCGCCAGCCCTTCGCCGTCAAGCGCGGCACCACCGTGCGCCTGACCTTCGCCGTGGGCAGCCTTGTGATCTCCGCCTCCGGAACGCCGCTCGAGAATGCCTCGGTCGGCGATGTGATCCGGGTGCGCAATCTTGATTCCGGGGTGACCGTATCGGGCACCGTGATGGGCGATGGCTCCGTGCAGGTGATGGCAAAATGATCAAGCAGTTCCTGTTGGCCGCCGGCCTTTCACTTCTCGCCGCCCTGCCGCTGGCGGGCGTTGCCCGCGCCGATGCGGCGCGCATCAAGGACATCGCCTCGCTGCAGGCCGGGCGAGACAACCAACTGATCGGCTACGGCCTCATCGTCGGCCTGCAGGGCACGGGTGACAGCCTGCGCTCCTCGCCGTTTACCGAACAGTCCATGCGCGCCATGCTGCAGAATCTCGGCATTTCCACGCAGGGCGGTCAGTCCAGTTCGAAGAACACCGCGGCGGTGATGGTAACGGCCAGCCTGCCGCCCTTCGCCAGCCCCGGCAGCCGGCTCGACGTGACCGTCAGCTCGCTTGGCGATTCCACCTCGCTGCGTGGTGGAACGCTGATCATGACCTCGCTCACCGGCGCCGATGGCCAGATCTATGCGGTGGCGCAGGGGTCGGTCGTCGTTTCCGGCTTCTCGGCACAGGGCCAGGCGGCCTCCGTCACCGAAGGCGTCACGACCACCGGCCGCGTGCCGAACGGCGCCATCATCGAGCGGGAGCTGCCCTCGAAGTTCAAGGATGCGGTGAACCTGGTGCTGCAGCTGCGCAATCCGGACTTTTCGACGGCCGTGCGCATTGCCGACATCGTCAACAACTTCGCCGGCCAGCGCTATGGCGGGCCGATTGCCGAGCCGCGCGATTCGCAGGAGGTGATCGTCCAGAAGCCGAAGATGGCCGATCTGGCGCGCCTGATGGCCGAGATCGAGAACCTCGTGGTCGAGACGGACACGCCGGCCAAGGTGGTGGTCAACGAGCGCACCGGCACGATTGTCATCGGCGCCGACGTCAAGGTTTCGCGCGTGGCCGTCAGCTATGGAACGCTGACCGTGCAGGTGACGGAAACCCCGCAGATCGTGCAGCCGGAGCCCTTTTCCAACGGCGTGACCGCCGTGCAGCCGCAGACCGACATCAGCGTGATGAAGGAAGGCAGCAATGTCGCGATCCTGAACGGTCCAGACCTGCGCAGCCTTGTCGCCGGCCTCAACAGCATCGGCGTGAAGCCCGACGGCATCATCGCCATCCTGCAGGGCATCAAATCGGCCGGCGCGCTGCAGGCGGAGCTGGTGATCCAATGACGGCAAACGAGAGCAAGGACACTGCCATGACGGAGATGTCTCGCCACACAGCCGCGCAGCCGCGGCGTCCCGGCCTGCTGCTGAAGCTTCTGGCCGCCGGCCTCGTCCTTCTGCTGGTGCCGCAGGTTAATGCGCAGCAGGATCCGCGCCTGCCCACCACCACCTCCGAAGACATCCAGAAGTTCTGCACCAACATTGCCGATCCGGCACGCGACCAGCGCTACCTGTTGCAGAAGCAGGAGCTTGAGAAGCTGCGCAGCGACGTGGATTCCCGCATCGAGGTGCTCGAGGCCCGCAAGGCCGAATACGAGGACTGGCTGAAGCGGCGCAACGACTTTCTCGAGCGCGCCCAGGCCGGCCTCGTCGACATCTACAAGACCATGAAGGCCGATGCGGCCGCACCGCAGCTTCAGGAAATGAACGTGGAGATCGCCGCGGCGATCATCATGAAACTGCCGGCGCGCCAGTCGGGTCTGATCCTCAGCGAAATGGACCCGCAGAAGGCCGGCGTCATTTCGATGATCATTTCCAGCGCGGCCAATCCCAATACTTCGAAGGACCGTTCATGACGAAGCGCGCACCCGCCCTTCTGGCCGTTTTCCTGCTTGCCGGCTGCCAGAGCCAGACCCTCAAGGAAATCGGCAATGCGCCGGCCATGAGCCCGATCGGCAGTGGCCTGCAATATGCCCAGACGCCGCAGATGGGGCTTTACCCGAAGCAGCCGCGTCAGATGGCCAGCGGCTATTCGCTGTGGAGCGACAGCCAGGCAGCGCTGTTCAAGGATGCCCGCGCCCTCAATATCGGCGACATCCTGACGGTCGACATCCAGATCAATGACAAGGCGGACTTCGACAACGAGACCGACCGCAGCCGCACCAATTCCACCAGCCTCACCTGGAACGTGGCAGCCAGCATTCTGGGTCTCAGCCCCAAGAGCGACGGCGACATGGGCACCGATTCCGACACCTCGACCAAGGGCAAGGGCTCGACCAAGCGTTCCGAAAAGCTGACGCTGCTGGTGGCTGCCGTGGTGACCGGCGTGCTGGAAAACGGCAACCTGCTGATCAGCGGCTCCCAGGAGGTGCGCGTCAACCACGAGATCCGCATCCTCAACGTGGCCGGTATCGTGCGCCCGCAGGATGTCGATTCGAAGAACATGATCTCCTATGACAAGATCGCCGAGGCCCGCATTTCCTACGGCGGCCGTGGCCGTCTGATGGAGGTGCAGCAGCCGCCGGTCGGCCAGCAGGTCGTCGACCTGTTCTCGCCCTTCTGATCGCGGCACAGGACGGGGAAGGGACAGCCGAATGGAAGAGGCAGGCGAAGGCCAGACGGAAAAGAAGAAGGGCGCACTTGTGCCCACCATCGCCGGCATTGCCATCGTCACGCTGGCCGGGGCCGGTGGCGGCTGGGTGGTCGGCGGCATGATCGCGCCGAAGAACCCGGCAGCCGAACAGGCCGCGGCCGAGGCAAAGGCGGCCGCCGCCGCGCCGGCCGCCGGCGGGCACGGCGAGAAGAAGGAGGAGGGGCTGCCGCACATCGCCACCGAAGCGGCGGGCGTGGTGCAGCTCGAGCCGATCACCACCAATCTGGCCTATCCGTCCGAAAGCTGGGTCCGGCTGGAGGTGGCGCTGGCCTTCAACGGGCCGCCGGAACTGGCGCTGGCCGAGGAGATCCACCAGGACATCCTCGCCTACATGCGCACCGTTTCGCTGCAGCAGATCGAAGGCGCGCGCGGCTTCCAATATCTTCGGGACGACATTCAGGAACGAGTTGACCTGCGTTCGCAAGGCAAAGTATCCAAGGTGATGTTCAGGACCTTCGTGATCGAATGATTCGACTGCTTTCTCTGCTGATCGCGCTTCTGGCGATACCGGGTGTCGCGCTTGCCCAGCAATCGCCGACCGACCTCCTGAACCTGCCGATCGACGGCTCGGCCGCTGCCTGGATCATCCGCACCTTCGGCCTTCTGACGGTGCTGTCGATCGCGCCGGGCATCCTGGTGATGGTCACCAGCTTTCCGCGCTTTATCATTGCCTTCTCGATCCTGCGCACCGGCATGGGGCTCGCCACGGCGCCGTCCAACCTGGTACTGATTTCCATGGCGCTGTTCATGACCTTCTACGTCATGTCGCCCACCTTCGACCGGGCCTGGAACGACGGCGTCCAGCCGCTGCTGCGCAACGAGATCAACGAGGCGGAGGCGGTGCAGCGCATTGCCGAGCCCTTCCGCACCTTCATGAGCGCCAATACGCGCGACAAGGACCTGTCGCTGTTCGTCGACCTCGCCCGAGAACGCGGCCAATCGGTCGGCACGCCCGAGGCGATCGATTATCGCGTGCTGATCCCGGCCTTCATGCTGTCGGAAATCCGCCGCGGCTTCGAGATCGGCTTCCTGATCGTGCTGCCCTTCCTGGTGATCGACATGATCGTGGCTGCCATCACCATGGCCATGGGCATGATGATGCTGCCGCCCACCTCGATCTCTCTGCCCTTCAAGATCCTGTTCTTCGTGCTGATCGACGGCTGGAACCTGCTGGTCGGCAGTCTGGTTCGCTCGTTCAACTGAGGCCTCTCGCGGAACCGGCGTCGCGCGTCCCGCTCCCCCTTGTCCGGCACGAAAACCCGGCGGTTGCTGCAACCGCCGGGTTTTCGTGGTCGGGAGCCGGCGTTTGGTCACCGCACGCCGGGGATCGGTTCGTAGCGGAAGCCATAACCGCGGAAGGTGGCGTTCTGCTCGCCGATCGCCGCAGCGATGTTGTAGGTCGCACCGATCGGCCGAGTATGGGCAACGCCGATATCGTCGAGGATGGCCATGCGGCCATGCGGCTTGCCAAGGAAGCTCGGCCACAGATGGTCTAGGCCATAGCCTGACACCGAATCCTTGAAGCTGCCGATGCAGATCTTCAGCGCCCGCCGGGAGAACAGCGGACACATGATCTCGACGAAGGGTTCGTGACGCACACCGCCCGCGGCCCGCTTGATGGTGATCGGGTGGTTGGGATGGCTGCCTGGCGCATCGGTAATGGCCGGCTGGCAGAGATCCAGGCCATGCATGCGGGACAAATGGAACATCAGGTTGATCTCTTCACCCGTCACCATCAGGTCGTCATCGGGCAGCCAGATGCGCTCGTAGTCCCACAACGGGCTTTCGGCGTGGAAGAGATCGGCCAGCAGCATGAACTTGCGCTTCTGCGGCAGGTGGGCGAGATATTCCGCCGGGGCCGGCAGGAAGGGGCGCTCGGTACCGTAATATCCGACGCACAGATCCCAGCTGCGCTTGGTGTCCGGCAGGTTTTCCAGCCAGTGTCCGTGCAGGGTCTGTGCATTGGCCGGGACCACCACCAGATTGGGACGCAGCGGGCGTTCTGGCTGCACGAGAAAAGTGGCTTTGCGTTCGACGTCGGCCGGGGTCGGGTGGATCGGATGGGCCGGATGCTGCGTGCGGCCCAGCATGAAGACGCCGCTGATGCCGCCGATGTTGCCCCGCCCGGCAAGGCCCGTGATCGCACCGTTCTCCGTCTGTGCAGTGTTGAAGATGACCGACAGCTCGCCTCTGGCGTTCACCAGGCAGAGGCGGTCCTGGAACGCATGCCAATACTGCAGGGAGGGATCGAAGGCGTTGCCGATACGGCCCTCCGGTGCGAGTACCAGGAACGGCGAGAGAAGGCCGGCATCGAGGCTGCTCAACTGCCAGAAGCTGCCGGTGAGGTCGGCAGTGGTCACGGCGGGAGCAACGCCCCACTCGGAGGCGGCGGGTGCCGCGGTGTCGTGAATAAACATGTTCATAGATGATCCTGTTGGGTCGAAGGCGCAGAAGGAGGCAAGACAGCAGCGGTCATGCGCGGGTTACCTGGAATTGCTGGCCGTTCAGGTTGTCGATGGTGAGCGTGCGCCTGTCCTTCGACAGGCAGACGAGATCGGTCATGCCGCTCTCGATCCAGCGCACCGATGCGCTTTCCCGATCCTGAGAGGGCACCCAGGTTGCCACCGGAACGCCCGAAAGTTTGACGCCCATGTCATGGTCGAAGCGGACGTCCTTGCCGCTGCCTGTCAGCCAGTTCCCGGCGATCGGACCGAGATGGGCGCCGGGATTTGCTGCAGGGGCGAAGTTGGTGACGACGCAAAGGAGCTGGTCCGGCCGCTGCCGGCGCGGACTGATCATAGTGAGGTGGTATGCCGGGTCGATGGTCTGGAAGAGCGCCAGCCACTGGCCAGGATTGAAAACGGCGCAATGGCTGTGTCCATCGTCATAGCAGGCGATTACGTGGTAGTTGATGCGGGCGGACTTGTGCAGCTTTCGGATGAGAGCCGGCAGCGCTGACGGTTCGAAATGTTCCAGCACGTCCGCCGAGCAACAAACATCGGCCGGCGGAATGGCATCAGTCAGCACATTGGTCTGCTGGAAGGTGGCGTTTTGCGGCAGCGTCGTCAAAAGCGGCGAGCGTGCCCAGTCAAGGCCGGTCACCTTCTCCACATGGTGAGCCACCACGTTGAGGAAGCGCCCGTTGCCGCAGCCGACGTCCACAAGGCTTGTGGGCTTCATGGCGAGGATGAACGGCAGGTGTTCCACCAACCAGTTATTGGTCTTATAGGCCACGTCCTCCTCGTGCAGGCGCTGATAATCGGTCGCCGAAATGTTGCGTACGGCAGCCGACCGGTCTAGGCCCGTCGCATAGCCGGTCCGCAGAATATGCTGGTCGATGAGCGATTCGAGACCCGGAACCTTGCGAAGTTCCATCAGCAGGGTCGCATAGCGGGCAAATGAGCCGCGAGCCACTTCGGACAAAACCGTCTGCATCACGAAGGTCTGCTGGCTGCTGGCGTGTAGCGCGCCGGTGATCTTCCGGACGGCAGTCTCCTCGAGGCCGGAGCCGGTCGTCGGCGCCGGCGCTGCGAGCCGGCTTGCGGCCTCATGACGGCGTCTTTCATTCTCGGCAAGCTGGGTGGTCAGGTTTGCGATCTGCGCGCGCAGAAAGTCGATCGCGGCGTCGCATCGTTCGATTTCGCCCCTCTGGCCCGTCGGCGAGGCGCCGTTGTCGTCATGCGCCTGCAAGGAGGCGGCGTCCGGGTGATGCATGTCAGTCTCCTTGTTTGGAACCGCCTTGCGAGGCGCTGCGCTCGGCGCCCTGAAGCGGGTTAGGGTCTCGTGGGTGGCACGTGTCCCGAAAAGGGCCTTGGTGCGATGCGGGCCTCTTGCCCCGCCATCGCGGCCCCCGGTCGCGGGACTAGGCCTCGTTGACGGAGAACTGGCCGCCGATATTGTTATGGCACACCAGACGCCCGTTGCCGCCGTAGCGGACGAAATCGATCCAGAAGCCTTCGTCCCAGAGGAGGAAATAGGCGGGTTCCGCCAGCGCCAGCCGGCGCCAGGTACCGGCGCGGCGATCGTTCCGTGTGATGATGCCGTCGGCCTGCAGGCGCACCACGCCGCCGCTGGGCCACTGCCAGCCGCGATTGGTGATGTCGTCGCTGACGAGGCTTGGCTGCTGTCCCGAGATGATGTCGAGCACGAAGCGGGTCGCCCCGTAGACCCGCTCGAGTTCGGGCCGCATGTCGCCGGTCAGGGTGCGGGTGAAATCGTTCGGCTTGATCTTGTGCGCCGGATAGCCCCACCAGACATTGTGCAATTCGCGCAGCTGGTTTGGTGTCATGCCGCGCAGGCTGTCGCGGGCCGTGACGTCGGCCTGGCCGAAAAGGCAGCGCCAGAACTGCGGGTCCATGAACGTGTCGAAGGTCACCTGCGTATAGCCCTTGGTGTCGTAGACGTCGTCATCGAAGGCCAGCGGGCAGATCGGCGGCAGCAGCGAGGTGGCCTGTCTGCCGAAAAAGGCGGCCTCCTGCAGCAGGCCGGAGGAAATGCCGAGAAATTCCAGGTGCTGGTCGCAGCACAGCAGGTCGTAGCTGTTGGCCGTCGTGACCTCGAGCGCAGGATAGAAGCTGCGGAGCAGGTCCGTCTCGCTGCGGATATGCGCATCCGAGGCACTGGGATGGCGCAGATAAAGTACATGCTTGCCCTGCAGCGTCTGCTGTAGGATGTCGGATGCATCGCGGAAATGGAAGAAACGGTCGCCGGCGATGATGCTGGCATCGGACGCCGTCTGGCCGACCACGACCACCTGCGCGCCTGCCCGCCGTGGAATATTAGCCTGGGGCGTGTAACGATCCCGGTGCCGGAAGGCGGCGGCAAGCTTGGTGGCTTCGGCGCCGATCTCATAACGCGGCAGCCCAATGCGCGACAGTGCTGCGCGGATGATGGGCGAATTGCTGCTCAGGGCCAGCACGACGTCCGGGAGGAAGCGGATCGGCGACAGGCGAATGTCGATATACGTTGCGCCGATTTCGTCGAGGAAGCCGAGGAGTCCGGGAGACGGCTCGTAACAGATATGAAGGGCTGCCGGATCGATGTAGGGCTCGAGCAGCCGGCGGCTTTCCGCCGTCAGCTGACGAAACTCGGCAAGCCATTGCGTTTCCGGCCCCCGGGGCAGTGGCGTGGCGGTGCTGTTTCCGAGCGTGCCGTTCTGCCACATCTGGCGACGGATGCTTTGTGGCATCGGCCGGCCGAGCACGGCCTGCAGCGGCGCTGCCAGCAGTTCGTAGAAGAATTCCTTGGCGGGCCAGAAGGCATGGCGGAAGACGTCGTCGACGAAGGCGACAGAGGTCCAGGATGCCGGTCTGGCTGAGGTTGCCGCGTCCGCCTGTTCGGTGAAGGGATACCTCATCCCGCGTGGCCCTCCCGGTACTGGGTTTGCTGAAGGTCCGGCCATGCCGGCGCTGTCTGCCCGGAGGCGGGACCGCAGCCAAGCGGGTGTTCCCAGGCGCCCTTCCTCGCCTCCGCCCGAGCAACCTGCTGGGCGGGCTCTGGCGGAGCGGACTGTCCTGCTGCTGGCTTCATCGATGCGGTCGGAGCCGAAGGAGACAAAGCCGACTGAGCCGCGACCTGTGTGGACTGCACCGACGTCGATGCGGCGGACGTGGAGCGGGCCGGGGCCGATTGCGGCAGTTCAAATTCGGCGCCGAAGAAGTGAAGCCACATGCGCTCCAGAACGTAGCCGTAGCAGGGATGGGCCAGGGATGCCTGGTAGAGCCGCTTCGCCGCCTCCAGCGGCAATTGCTTGGTCACATGGTTGCGGGCCGCAAACAGCGCGCCATAGGTGAAGATGCCGAGCGAATGGGCCTCCGCCTCTTCGGCCAGTTCCGGCAGCTGTGCCATCCTGAGAAAGTGGGCCGCAATGTTGATGCCTTCCGGCAGCTGGCCATGCACATGGCGATAGGTGCGCCCGGTGTTCATGGCGCCAACGTCGAAGAATTCGATCGGCGCCCAGGTGTAGAGCGAAAAGCGCTCCGGACGGACGCGCAGCCGTCCGGCCAGCTGCTGCTCGTAATGTCTGAGGACGGTGGACGGAGGCACCTCGTGGTCGCCCTTCCACTGCCAGGAGAGCGGCTGCAGATCGTCCCACTGGCGCCAGGCGCGAAGCAGTTGCAGGAAGTCGGGACTGTGGGTGAAGGGGTCGGCCTGCGCGTAGACGGTGAAGTCGTCGTTGTCCTCGGTCTCCGTCATCATGTGAAAGAGATAGGTTTCCGATTCTCGCCCGGCATTGGGGCGCTCGACAATCCGGTGCGCCCGCCGCCTTACGGCCGGTGAGGTGATCGCGTCGCCCTTGTTATAGATATGGACTTCGAAGTCCTGCGGAATCTCGACGACCCAGTCGATCGGTTCCAGATAGCGTGCGAGAACGATCTTGTTCACGAATGATCTCCAAGTCGGCGCGGACGTGCAGCAAAGCGTGGCTGGGGCCCGGGCGCGCGAAACACCCTGTCACCCTTGCCGCAAGGAGGCCTCGGATGACCCTGGAAGAGGAGACTAGGCGCGATAGCTTGTGCAGGGCTGACGCGCTGGCGTTGTGGCATGATCGGGCCGGCGTGTGACGACAGCCTCGCGAAAGCAAGGAAAGGTATTGCGACAGTCTAAGCGGCCCTCACGCGCGAAGGGCTCATGATGTTGCACAGGGAGAGCCCCATGCCGGCCACAATACCGATGTTGTCGATCTGCGTTCCAACCTACAACCGCAGACCGATGCTGGAGCGCAATGTCCGTTTCCATCTGGATGCCTTCCGGCGGCTCGGCATTCCTTTCGAGATGGTCATCGTCGATGACCGCTCCACGGACGGCACGCATGAATATCTCGAATCGCTGTCCGGCGTGCCGGAGATCTCCCATCACCGCCGGGTCAAGAACTCGGGTTTCCTCAGCAACTATGCCTTTGCCATGCAGCGCGCCCGCGGCAAGTATGCGCTGTTCCTCGGCGATGACGACCTGCTGATCCCGGAAAAGGTGTCGGAATATCTGCGCATGCTGGAAAACGATCCGGCGCTTGGCATGATCCAGGCGCCGTGGATGCTGGTCAACGAGCGCATGGGCGGCGCCGACATGCAGCCCTTCTATCATATTCCCGGCCCCTCCCGCTTCCAGAAGGGCGAGTACCAGCAGATGCTGGACTTCATCCTTACCCACCACGTCTTCCCGGAATTCCTGATCATCCGGCGCGAGATCCTCGACCAGACCATTTCCAGCCTTGGTCCCTTCATCTTCTGGGCCTTTCTGTTCACCACCCGGGCGCTCGGCAAGGGCGACGTGCTGTTCCTGCCGGCCCCCTTTGCCCGCGTGACCGGCGTTCCCGCCGATGGCGACGTGCAGCAGGGCAAGAAGGAATGCATGTTCCAGTGGGATACCTATCTCGGCGGCCTGGAATATCTCGCCTCGCATGCGCAGATCGCAAGCCGGCTCGGCAATGCCGAACGCATGCACTTCCATGAGCGCTTCGTGCAGTTCATGCTGGTGCGCAAGTCGGTGGCGCTGCGCCTGCTGATGGCCTTCCGCTACTGGCCGGAGGCCTACATTCTTTATCATCGCATGGCGGCCTATCATGCCGCGCCGGCCACAAAGGAGGCCTTCGATCAGGTCTGCACGCTGGCCGCCATCGTCACGGCGCTGACGGAGGCTTCCGGCTATAGCGGCGGGCCGGTGATGGTCGATCCGCTGATCACCGACGAGGCGCTGCAGCTTCTGCCCGACAATCTCAAGGCAAGCGTGGTGCGCCAGTTGCCGCCGGACCATGCGGGGCCGCGCTCCTGGCTGGTGATGCATCCGGATTTTGCCGCCCGCGTGCCACCCGGCGATGGCGTCTTTCAGCTGCGCAACTATATGGCACAGTTCTCCTGACCGGCAGGCCGCCGGGCGCCGCGGCGCACCGCTTCGGCAGTCCCGGTCTCCCCGTTTCTCGTCCCTGACGGGCATCGCCTCAGGCAGGCGGTGCCCTTTTTTCGTGCGGTCTGCCCGGCGGGGCGACGGCAAACAGAAAGCGCTCCCCGGAGGACCGGGGAGCGCTGGACGGCGACCGGGGAGGGGACGCGCGGCCGCCGGAGCGGGGCGTTGCTCAGTCTGCTTCGATGAGGAAGGGCGTGGTGCGCGGCGCAAGCGCCGGCACGTCGATGTGGTCCGGCTCCAGGCCCTGCCGCGCGCGCTCCGCCATCATCTCATAGGCGGTTTCCAGGTGGCGGCAGAAGCGCTCTGCGTCGAACAGCGGCTTCACCAGCCGGTTCTCGTCCAGCCGCTGCCTGAAAGCCTTCACCCGCTCGGGGTTCTGGTAGAGATCCACAGCCATGGCGAGATAATCCGCCTCGTCGCGGGCGATCAGTTCCGGCAGGCCGATGGCGTTCAGCAGGCTTTCCGAGACGCGCGAGGCGAAATGCTGGCCCTTCATGGTCAGCACCGGCAGGCCGGCCCACAGCTGCTCGGACGTGGTGGTGTGGCCGTTGTAGGGATAGGTGTCGAGGCCGACATCGGCAAGCGACAGACGCGCCAGGTGCTCCTCGTAGGGCACCACCTTGGTGAAGATGATGCGGCGGCTCTCGATGCCGGCCGAGGTCAGCTTGCGCAGGATGTTGTCGTGCGCCTCGCTGCTCTTGCACATGATCCACAGTACGCTCTTCGGCGTCGCCTTGAGGATGCGGATCCAGAGATTCATGTTGGCGATCGAGATCTTGCGCGTTGCATTGAACGAGCCGAACACGAAGGCATCCTCCGGCAGGCCCGCATCGGCGCGCCTGAACAGGTCGCGGCGCGGGCGCTGGTGGGGATCGTTCGGCTGGTAGGTGTCCGGCAGTCGGCAGAACTTTTCCCAGTAATGCGGCTTGGCGGCATCCGGCAGCACGTGATGGTCGCCGATGATGTAATCGAGATCGGTGTTGACGGTGGTGCCGGGAAAGCCGAGCCAGGCCACCTGCACGGGAGCTGCCTTGAAGTTGAGAATGCCGGGCCGTCCGCCGCGCGTGTGCCCCTTCATCTCCACCAGAATGTCGATCTCGTGCTCGCGGATCACCTGCGCCGTTGCCGGATAGCTGAGGTCGCGCACATTGACGATGCGGCCCCAGTTGTCGCGTCCGGTCTCGTGCTCCAGATGCTTGGGATCGGTGTAGCAGAACAGCGTCACGTCGAAACGCTCGGGATCATGCGCGGTCAGCACGGCGCGGAACAGCTTCATCGTGGCATGATGCGACCAGAAGTCGGAGGAGAGATAGCCGATGCGCAGCTTGCGTCCCCAGCGGTGCGGCATGGTGCGTCGCTCGGCCGGATGGGTTGCCGGAAAAGCGTCCGCCTTGTGCCCGACCAGCTTGTTCAGGGCCTCGTCCGTCAGCCAGTGCAGATTGTAGAAGGGGGTCTCCACGCCGAGAATGCGGTGGTCGCCGCTGGCGACGAGGCGGTCGAGCCGTGGCTGCAGGCGTTCCATTTCCTGGTAGTTGTTGACTTCGCGCTGTGCCACCAGATGGGCCATGATCAGGATCAGGCTGTTCGGCATCCGGTTGAGCAGGTTGGCGACGGATTCGCGGTCGCGATCGTTTTCCGGTGTGCCGGTCAGAAGCAGGAAGGCCAGGCTGTTGTGCTGGGAGTTCTGGCTCATCGACAGGGCCGGCAGGAAGACGCGCACCATGTCCTTCTCGCCGCGCTTCATGAACAACGAGGCGATGATGAAGGCGAGGTCCGGGTCCTTCTGCGCCCGCTGCAGCAGCGGCCGGCCGAGGCTGAGCGCCATGTCCTCCTGGCCGAGCTCGAAGTAGAGCTTCATGGCCTCCGCATAATGATCCTCCGCCCGAGAGCCGCCCAGTTCCGCCGCCAGCACATAGGTGCGGGCGGCATCCTCGCGAAAGCCGAGCGCCAGCAGTGTGCGCGCCAGAAGCGTATAGGTCTTGGCGTCCCTGGCATGGTCAAGAAGCTTGTTGAGAGACGCCAGGGCCTCGGTGTAGTGGCCGCGATGAAAGCTCTTCGAGGCATCGGAAAACAAGGTCTGCGGGCTCAACATCCAGGCTCCGGGAAAGGGGTTGCCGATCATGGTTCGCGGACGCGCTCATCCACGTTCGATTAGCCATGCTAGACGGCAGACCTTGCCCGAAACCGGTGCTTTCACAGGCTTGACGAATCAATGCCGTTTTCACTGCAATTGTCCATAGCGACTTAAGGAATCCGCAATGAATGTCTGCGAGTGTCATCCTCACATGACGGGTTTGGTTTCCCAGAAGATCCGGAACCGAGTGGGCATGAGGCCAGACGTCATCACCGGTATTCATAGCCCGGTATGTCCCCCAAAAGTAATCCGTCTAACAAGGGACTAAATTCACAATGACCAGCATTCTGACCAACACTGCTGCGATCGCAGCTCTCTCCACCCTGCGTTCGATCAGCAGCGACATGGAAACGACGCAGAACCGCATCTCGTCGGGTTACAAGGTCGAAACCGCTGCCGACAACGCTGCCTACTGGTCCATCGCCACCACGATGCGTTCGGACAACAAGGCCCTGTCGACCGTTCAGGACGCGCTTGGTCTCGGTGCCGCCACCACGGACGTCGCCTACACCGCTCTGGAAAGCTCCATCAGCGTTGTCGATGAAATCAAGTCCAAGATCACCGCCGCTTCCGAACCGGGCGTCGACAAGGAAAAGATCCAGAAGGAAATCGACCAGCTCCAGGACCAGCTGGTGTCGATCGCCAAGTCGGCTTCCTTCTCGGGCGAAAACTGGGTCTATCACACGGCGTCCGCCGGTGCCGGCACGCAGGCCATCGTCGGCTCGTTCAACCGTGACGGCGACGGCAATGTCAGCCTGACCACGCTGACCTACGACACCAACAACTCCTCGCTGATCGAAGTTGACTCCTCCAGCAACTACGTCACCTCCGTCGGTAAGGGTCTGCTGTCCTCGAACATCGAATACACCACCGATGCCGGCTCCACCGCCACGACCTCCTTCTCGGTCCTGACGCTGGACGTTACCACCAACGACCTGACCGTAGCCCTCAAGGCCGTCGACAAGGTTCTGCAGGACATGACGGACGCCGCTGCGGACGTCGGTGCCCTCAACAGCCGCATCGACATGCAGGACGAATTCGTGTCCGACCTGATGGACTCGATCGACACGGGCGTCGGCAAGCTGGTGGACGCCGACATGAACGAAGAGTCGACCCGCCTCAAGGCGCTGCAGACCCAGCAGCAGCTCGGCATCCAGGCGCTCTCGATCGCCAACAGCGACTCGCAGAACGTTCTGTCGCTCTTCCGTTAATCGTCGCACAGCGCCAACCGGAAATCCGATCATGGATCGCGCCCCGCAAGGGGCGCGATCTTTTCGTTTTGAAGGGTCTGCCAAGGTGCATCGCAGACCGTCGTCGTCTCCGCCCCGCCGCCAGCCTTGTCCCGCTCTGCGCCTTTGCGGCAATGTTAAAGAAATCGTGCTCCAGCTTTACCCTTCGTTAACTACGTTAGGGTTAACTGATCTCACTCAAGCGGTGCGTCTCGCTGCTGGTTTCAGCTGAGACGGGCATGAAGCACACCACCTCTTGCCGGAGAGAAACCGGAATGTCCCTGAACCATTCGTCCGCAATAAGGGGCACTTTCTATGACGAGCATTCTGACCAACACCGCTGCGATCGCAGCTCTCTCCACCCTTCGTTCGATCAACAGCGACATGGCGACCACGCAGAGCCGCATTTCGTCGGGTTACAAGATCGAGACTGCCTCTGACAACGCCGCCTACTGGTCCATCGCCACCACGATGCGTTCGGACAACAAGGCCCTGTCGACCGTACAGGACGCGCTTGGTCTCGGTGCCGCCACCACGGACGTCGCCTACACCGCTCTCGAAAACTCGATCAACGTCGTCGACGAGATCAAGTCCAAGATCACTGCCGCTTCCGAACCGGGCGTCGACAAGGCCAAGATCCAGAAGGAAATCGACCAGCTCCAGGATCAGCTGGTGTCGATCTCCAAGTCGGCCTCCTTCTCGGGCGAAAACTGGGTCTATCACACGGCGTCCGCCGGTGCCGGCACGCAGGCCATCGTCGGCTCGTTCAACCGCGATGCATCCGGCAATGTCAGCCTGACCACGCTGACCTACGACACCAGCAACTCCTCGCTGATCGAAGTTGACTCCTCCAGCAACTACGTCACCTCCGTCGGCCGTGGCCTGCTGTCCTCGAACATCGAATACACCACCGATGCCGGCTCCACCGCCACGACCTCCTTCTCGGTCCTGACGCTGGACGTTACCACCAACGACCTGACCGAAGCCCTCAAGGCCGTGGACAAGGTTCTGCAGGACATGACGGACGCCGCTGCGGACGTCGGCGCGATCAACAGCCGCATCGACATGCAGAACACCTTCGTCGCCGACCTGATCGACTCGATCGACACGGGCGTCGGCAAGCTGGTGGACGCCGACATGAACGAAGAGTCGACCCGCCTCAAGGCGCTGCAGACCCAGCAGCAGCTCGGCATCCAGGCGCTCTCGATCGCCAATTCCAGCACGCAGAACATCCTCCAGCTCTTCCAGTAAGACTGACGCAGCAGATATTCTTCTTGCCTCGATCACCAAGGCCGCGCCCCGCGCGGCCTTTTCCGTTGTGGGGAAGGCTTCAATCCAGCCTGGCGCAGGCTTCGGCGTTTTTACTATGTCTTAACGATTGGTTCTTGTGTTCATATGTTGTTAACCATATACGCATGAATCACCGCTTAAGAACGCCGAGCTGACCAACAGGGCAATGATCTCCGGTCAGCGAGCATGATGCGCCCGTGCGTTACCGGTCGAGCCTCCGGTATGTCCCGTCAATTGTCAGGGGCAGTCCTCAATGACCAGCATTATCACCAATACCGGAGCGCTTGCCGCGCTCCAGACCTTGCGCGCCATCAACCAGGACATGGAAACGGTCCAGAACCGGATCTCCTCCGGCTACCGTGTCGAAACCGCGGCGGACAACGCGGCCTACTGGTCGATTGCCACCACCATGCGGTCCGACAACAAGGCGCTGTCCACCGTTCAGGACGCCCTCGGTCTCGGCGCCGCCAAGACGGACACAGCCTATACCGGTCTGGAATCGGCGATTTCGGTGGTCGACGACATCAAGAGCAAGATCGTGGCGGCTTCCGAGCCGGGCGTCGACAAGACCAAGATCAACAAGGAACTGACCGAGCTCAAGAACCAGCTCGCCTCGATTGCCGAATCGGCATCGTTCTCCGGCGAGAACTGGCTCTACAATTCCGCGACAGCCGCCGCGACCACCAAGAATATCGTCGCCTCCTTCAACCGCTCGGCCGATGGCGCCGTCTCGCTGACGACGCTGGAATATGATGCGGCCGGGTCGGTGATGATCGATACCTACAGCGCCGGCCGCGGTCTTCTGACGAAGGACTGGGCGGTGACGCAGCCGAACGGCACGGCCGGCACCACCACCGCCTATTACTATCTGCTGGATGCCAGTTCGACCCTGATGGGGACGGGCGCCGAGATCTCGATCGACAACACCACCACCACCGACCAGCTGTCCGGCATGCTGAGCGCGGTCGAAGCGATGCTGCAGTCGCTGACCGATTCTGCGTCGACGCTCGGCGCCATTACCAGCCGCATCGACATGCAGGACGAGTTCGTCTCCACGCTGATGGACGTGATCGACAAGGGTGTCGGCCGCCTCGTCGATGCCGACATGAACGAGGAATCGACACGCCTCAAGGCGCTGCAGACGCAGCAGCAGCTGGGTATCCAGGCGCTTTCCATCGCCAATACCAACGCCCAGAACATCCTCCAGCTCTTCCAGCAGTAAGCTTCTGGCCCCATCCCGGTCGCGCCGCTGGTCATCGGCGCGGCAATGCCGGATCGCGACTTGCCCGGTCGCGGTCCGGCATCTTCATTTTCGCGCAAGTTTGGCTGCCTAAGGTTCCAATATATTCACGCTCTTTGTCTAAAAACTGGCTGAGTGCGCCGGTATTCCAAACGGGACAGTGTCATGATTGCGTTGGCGAAATTTGCATCCTTCAGCGGCGGCCGGTGCGCCGGAACCTGCCCGACAGCCCGCAACGCCTCTTCCCAGGAAGGAACCGGCCGATGAGCGCGATGCTTGCACGCTACCTGAAGGATTTCGGCGCGGTGCAGCCGCCCGCGCCGCCGATCCTGTCCGAAAGCCTGATGGAGGATGCGGCCGCGCCCTCGTTCTCCTTCGATGCCTTTCCGCCGGAGCCGGAGATCGACATCGATGCCGAGCGCGCCGCGGCACGGGCGGAAGGGGAGGAGGCCGGCCGGCAGGAGATCCAGGCTCTTCGCGAGGCCGACCGGGCCGAGATGGAGGCCCGTCATGCCGAGGAACTCGCCGCCCTGCGTCGCCAGCTCGAAGAGGCTGCCGCGCTGCGGGTGGCGGAGGGATACCGCAGGATGGCGGAAAGCCTCGGCGTCTCGCTGTCCAACCAGGTGGCCGAGGTGCTCGCGCCGGTGATCACCGAGGCACTGGCGGCCAAGGCGGTTGCCGATCTTGCCGAGGTCATTCGCCAGTCGCTCGGTGCCGGCCATGCGGCGGAGCTTGCGGTGCATGGTCCCGCCGATCTTTTCGAGCGGCTGAAGCTGGCGCTTGGAGAGGATGCTCCGGCGCTTCGCCACCAGCCGGCGGCCGATCTCGACATCGCCGTCGATCTCGATGACAGCGTGCTCGTCACGCGTCTGTCCGCCTGGGCGGCCAGCCTGAAGAAGGTGCTGGCATGAGCGAGCAGAACCATCATCACGGCAAGAATGAAATCATCATCGTCAAGAAGCATGGCGGCGGCCACGGTGGTGCGCATGGCGGCGCCTGGAAGATCGCCTATGCCGACTTCATGACGGCGATGATGGCCTTCTTCCTCGTGATGTGGCTGGTCAATGCTTCCAACGAGGAAACCAAGGCCTCGGTGGCCAGCTACTTCAACCCGATCAAGCTTTCCGACGAGACGCCGGCCAAGAAGGGCCTGCAGAAACCGGTGGAATCCTCCGACGGGCAGGAAAAGCGCGAGCGCTCCCAGGTAAAGGCGGACGCGGACAAGGTCGGCTCCGCGGCCGCGACCGGCGAGGACCAGACGTCCAGTTCCGGCGACGAGACCAATTACTCGGAAGCGGACTTTTTCCAGAACCCCTATTCGGTGCTTGCCGAGATAGCCCAGGAGGTCGGGCAGCAGGCAAATGTCAGTGCCAAGGGCGACGGCGGCGCCAACAATTCGGGTCCGGCCACCGGCGCCGAGGGGGGCGAGGCCTTCCGCGATCCGTTCGACCCGGATTTCTGGACCCAGCAGATCGAAACGAAGCGGTCCGACGGCAAGGAGCGGGCGGATGCGGCCCCTTCGCCGGCCGCGCCCGCAGAGCAGGCGGCCCAGGATTCTGTGGCCGAAATGCTGCCGCCGACGCCGCCCGAACAGATGGCGGCCGTCCAGCCCGCGGCGGCTTCGCCGGCGCAGCCGCCAAACCGGGCTGGCGCGCCCGCCGACGCCCCGGCGGATGCGCCTTCCGACGCGGCGCCCGCCGCTCCGGCCGGCGATCCGGCCAAGCCGACCCCGGCGCAGCTTGCGCTTGCCATTCCCCGGCCACGCCCCGATCCGGCCGACATCGATCCGCAGCCGGACGGCAGCGCGCCTCCGACGCTTGCGGATCGCCAGAAGGAGGCCGACGAACTGCGCCAGGCGATCGAGAACCAGATCGCCGGTGTGTCCGGCAAGCTTGCCGAGGGCCTCATCGTCACGCCGGCCGAGGGCGGCGTGCTGATCACCCTTTCCGACCAGAGCGAAACGCCGATGTTCAACATCGGATCGGCGGTACCGCGGCGGGAGATGGTGCTGGCGATGGAAAAGATCGGCGCGCTGCTGAAGCAGCGCCAGGGCGATGTCGTCATCCGCGGCCATACCGATGGCCGTCAGTTCCGCGATACCGGCAACGACAACTGGCGCCTCTCGGCGGCGAGGGCGCACAGTGCCTATTTCATGCTGGTGAAGGGCGGGCTCGAGGAGACGCGGGTGAAGCAGATTTCCGGTTTTGCCGATCGTCGCCTGCAGGTTCCCGATGATCCGCTTGCCGACCGGAACCGGCGCATCGAAATTCTGCTCGAGGATGGCAAGGCCTGACGATGCGGCGAAAGAGGACATCGACCTTCCTGCTTGCTGGCGCGCTTGCCGCGTTCTGGGTGCAGTCCGGTCTGGCACAGCAGCAGCAGGCGGAAGGCCTTGAGCCCTATCAGATGCTGCGCTCGCTGCAGTTCGTGCAGGATACGGTGGTGATGGGCGATCACTCCGCCGCCGAGATGCAGCGCTTCATGCTTTCGGCGCTCGACAAGCGGCTGCGCACGATCAATCCGTCGGCCTTCGACGATCCGCGCAATGTCGATGCCGCGCTGATCTATGCGATGAGCGGCGGCAATCCGGCGACGCTCGAATTCTTGGTTGCGAAGGATGTCTCCGGCAATTTCGATACGCGCGTTGCCGATGCGCTGCGCAAGTATCTGGCCGGCAAGGGCATGCTGGCCGCCAACAGCCTCTCGAAGATGGTGCCGGAATATCGCAACCAGCGGATCGGCCCCTATCTCGCGCTCGTCGCCGGCAATGTCACGGTGACCAAGAGCCCGACCGAGGCCCTGTCCTTTTACGACTGGGCACGGCTGACGGCACCGGGCACGATCGTCGAGGAGGCGGCGCTGCGGCGGTCCGTGGCGATTGCCGTGGAAGCGGACCTGCCCGAGAAGGCGCTTTTCTACGCGCGCCAGTATGCACGGCGCTTCGTCTTTTCCCCTTATGCCAGCCAGTTCGCCGATCTTTTCGTGCGGCTGGTGGTTGCCCATTTCGGCACGATCCATGTGGAGGATATCGACGGGACGCTGGAGGTGATGAACGACGACCGCAGCCGCGAGATCTATCTGCGCATCGCGCGCGAGGCGACGATTGCAGGCAAGAACGAACTGGCTCGCCATGCCGCGCAGCGGGCGGCGGAACGGGGCAAGGACCTGCCGGCCCGTGACGAGACGCTGGCGCGGCTGTTTGGCGGCGTCGCCAAGCTGCCGGACGGAAAGGCGCAGGATGCGGCCCGCATCCTGTCCCAGATTCCGGATGCCGCACTCACCCCGGAGGACCGGGCGCTGAGGGCTGCGGCCCAGCGTGTCGTGGAGGAGGTGCTGCGGCCCCCCGTTGCCGAAAGCTTCGGGCAAGACGACTCAGGCACCGTGAAGAATGACATCAGCGGAGAAACCGTCTCCGCCGTCTCCGGCGATGACAAGGCCGGACAAGCCGCTGCCCCGGGGTCTTCGGCCAGGGCAGGCGCTCAGAAGCTCGATCCAGACTTCCAGACCTATGTCGATAGGGGCCGTTCGACGCTGAATGCCATCGACGATCTGTTGAAGGAGGAGAACTGATTTCATGGTTGCTGTTGATGTACCGACGCGGGCTGCGGCCGGCGATCCCACATCCGCGTCCAGAATTTCCTCGGGCGCACGGTCGGAGGGTGGCGAGGGAGGCTTCGGCAGTGCCCTCGAGAGCCTGGAGCAGGGCAGCCGCCGCGCGGCCGATGACCGCGCCGGGCGCGAGACGCAGGCGGATTCCGATGCCGGCACCGGCGTATCGGACACGGACGAAACAGGGTCCACACCACGGGTCGAACTGAGTGCCGCGACACTGGCACGGTCGCGGGCGCTGGCCGCCATGCAGGCAGGCCTGTCATCCGAGGCAAAGACCGGCAAGGCGGCAGGTGGCGTGGCAAGCGAGGCCGGGCTGGACAAGGCCGCCGACCGGGAAGGCCTGCGCAGCAGGATCGGCAAGACCGCGGCCGCAACGGACGTATCAAGGCGAGGCTCCACGGGCGATGGCGAGACGGCGAGTGCCGAGGCTGCAGACGGCGGCAAGGGCGAGGCGGCGGAGACCGTCCAGGCCAGTACGGCGCCCGATGGATTGACGAGCGTTCTGTCCATGCTCGCCGGCGCCAGCCAGGCCGACGCGACGCTGGCAGGCCGGCAGGCGGGGGCAGCGACGCGCGCCAGTGGCCGTCAGGCCGGCGAAGACAAGCAAGCGGACCGCAGCCAGGCGGTTGCCTCGGCGGCGGAGGCGGAACTCGCGGCACTGTCCGGCGAGCCGCAGAGCCTGGATTTGCCGAGCGGCCAGACACTTTCGACGGATGAGCGGACCTTCCGCTTCTCCTCGTCGCGCGGCAAGGGCGCGAGCATGGAGATGATCATCGGCACCGGCAGGGACGGGCTGGCAAGCGTGGAGACACGCAGCGCCACGACCGGCCAGGCCGAGACCATCGCGGTGCTGGATTCCCGCCGCTTCCTCGGCTTCGGCCAGTCGGTCAACGGCGCGGCGCTGACGGCGGCCATGTCCGGCGATCCGGAATGGGCTGGCGCCATGCAGCCGGGCGCCTCGCTGTCCAACGCGGCGGCCCAGAGCAGCACCGGCAACGTGGTCAATACGCTGAAGCTGCAGATGACGCCGATCGATCTCGGCACCGTCACCGCCACGCTGCGGCTGGTCGGCGACGAATTGAACGTGCAGCTCACCGTGGAGACCCGCGCGGCCCACAAGCAACTGACGCAGGACAGCAGCGGCATCCTCGATGCGCTGCGCGCCCAGGGCTTCTCCGTGGACCAGGTGACGGTTTCCATCGCCCCCTCGTCCTCCGTGACGCAGGCGGCGCAGCAGGACGGGCCGGGGCAGCAGACGGCGGCCGGCTCCGGCCAGGGACAGGGCGGCCAGCCGGGGCGTGAACAACAATCCTCCCAGCCGGGAGGCGGATCGACTGCGGGAATGTTCGAGAATGAAGCTGCGACGGATCATGGCGCTGCCGGCACTGGCGGCGCTCGCCCTGACCATCTCTACGTCTGAGGCCCTTGCCGTCGCGCCCGGTGCCTGTGAAACGCAGATCCAGTCGGCGGCCGCCAAATACGGCATTCCCGAAGGCATCCTCTATTCGGTCGGTCTCACCGAGACCGGCCGCAAGGGCAGCCTCTATCCCTGGGCGCTCAACATCGAGGGCAAGGCCTATTTCCCGGACAGCCGGGCGGACGCGCTGGAGGTCTTTCGCGCGGCGGAGCGGGAGGGGCGCAAGCTCATCGACATCGGCTGCATGCAGATCAACCATCATTTCCATGGCGAGAATTTTCGCTCGGCGGACGAGATGTTCGATCCGAAACGCAACGTGGAATATGCGGCGAAGTTCCTGCGCAACCTTCATGACCGGCATGAGACCTGGACCATGGCGGTAGCGCGTTACCATGCGGGACCCAATAACGACCCCGCCCAGAAGCGATATGTCTGTCGCGTTCTCGCCAATCTGGTCGCCACCGGCTACGGAAAATGGACGCCGGGCGCCTCCGAATTTTGTCGTT
Source organism: Rhizobium sp. CSW-27 (assembly GCF_018760785.1). Taxonomy (GTDB): domain Bacteria; phylum Pseudomonadota; class Alphaproteobacteria; order Rhizobiales; family Rhizobiaceae; genus Neorhizobium. Next base: position 111,232 of record NZ_JAHHZO010000010.1, on the reverse strand, counting down.
GATAACAATCCTGAGTTGATTGACCATAGGCATCGGGTGCTTCGCCGCACCTTTGTCACGTGTTGGCCCAAAACGTGGCAGGTCGAAGGCTGTGTCATAAAAAATTAACTTTTTTGCGGTGCGCTTGTGCCGTTTCGGGCCCTAAGCCACTAAATATGGGCCAAATCGCGACACAATGGTTAATCAACTCTTAAATTCTATGGTTAACTTTGTGTAGTTGTCCGTGAATCCCTCGATTCGTACGCATACTGCATCGAGGCACCACACTGATTCGGAGGCGGACGAATGATCGTAGTGGTTGATGAGCGTGAGCTCGTTAAGGAAGGTTACACTTCACTGTTTGGGCGCGAGGGAGTTCCCTCGACAGGGTTTGATCCGAAGGAATTCGGGGAATGGGTCAACACGGCGGCCGATACGGATATCGACGCGGTGGAGGCTTTCCTCATCGGTCAGACCGAGCGCTCCCTGGAGCTGCCGCGGGCCATCCGCGACCGCACCCAGGCCCCGGTGATCGCAGTCAGCGATCATCACTCGCTGGAAGCCACGCTTGCGCTGTTCGACAGCGGCGTCGATGACGTTGTGCGCAAGCCGGTCCACCCCCGCGAGATCCTTGCACGTGCGGCGGCGATCCGCCGGCGCCTGAAGGCGATTGCCAACTACACCGACATCGGTCCGATCCGGGTGTTCTCCGATGGTCGCGACCCGGAGATCCAGGGCGAGATCTTCCCGCTGCCGCGGCGTGAGCGCCGCATCCTCGAATATCTGGTCGCCAATCGCGGCCGTCGCGTCTCGAAGACCCAGATCTTCAACGCGATCTACGGCATCTTCGACGACGAGGTCGAGGAAAACGTCGTCGAAAGCCATATCAGCAAGCTGCGCAAGAAGCTGCGCAAGAAGCTCGGTTTCGATCCGATCGATTCCAAGCGGTTCCTCGGCTACTGCATCGACTGGAACTGACACAGGCCGGCGGCTCCGAAAGCCCCCCTTCAGCAAGCGTTAAACATGTACAACCCCGGAAATCGACGTCGGTTTCCGGGGTTGTATTTTAGGCTTCGTCGAAAGAACGGCGCGTACCCGCCGGGCTGACGGCAAGGCGCAAGACGAGGAGTGAGGTCGAGACAGACAGCTTCACGCAAGGCCCGTGATCTAGTGTCGCCAGCATAGGCAAAACGGGGATTTGATATGAGCCTTTATGGAACGATGCGCACCGGTGTGTCCGGTATGAATGCTCAGGCAAACCGTCTCAGCACGGTGGCGGACAACATCGCCAACTCGAGCACTGTCGGCTACAAGAAGTCGTCCGCGCAGTTTTCGTCGATGATCCTGCCGTCCTCCAACGGCAGCTACAATTCCGGCGGCGTCAATTCCACGATCCGCTACTCGATCAATGACCAGGGTTCCTTCAGCTACACCACCTCGACCACGGATCTCGCCATCAACGGCGACGGCTTCTTCATCGTCCAGGGCGCCGACGGCGTCGAATATCTGACCCGCGCCGGCAATTTCGAGGTGCAGGACGACGGCACGCTGCAAAATGCGGCCGGTTTCACGCTGATGGGCTATCCCTATTCCTCGACCGAGGACCCGACCATCGTCATCAACGGCTTCGAGGGCCTGAGCGAGATCAACGTCTCGGCCGGTGGCCTGCAGGCGACGCCTTCGGAGGAGGGCTCCCTGTCCGGCAACCTTCCGGCCAACGAGGCGGTCGGCTATTCCAAATCCTCCTCGCTGGTTGCCTATGATTCGCAGGGCAATTCCCGTCTGCTGAACCTGGTCTACACGAAGACGGCCAACAACACCTGGTCGCTCGACATCCAGTATAACGGCGTGTCTATCACCGGCCAGACGGCGGCTGCCTCCGCAACGAGTGCCCTGTCGGGCACGCTGAACTCTGCGGCGGCCACCGGCGATACCTATTCCACCAAGGCCATTGCCTATGGCAGCGACGGCTCCGCCCACACGCTGAGCTACAACTACACCAAGACGGCCTCGGGCTGGGATCTGGAAGTGCTGGACGGCACCACCTCGATCGGCACGTCCTCGCTCACCTTCGATGCCTCCGGCAACCTGACCAGCTCGGCCTCGTTCACCACCACCGCAAACGGCACGCTCGGCGCGCTCACCGTCGATCTGTCCGGCCTGAGCCAGAGCACGGCCGTTTCCTCGGTTTCCGCATCGACGGACGGCAACGGCACCGGTTACGAGCTGACCTTTGACGGTCTCGGCAAGCTGTCCTCGCCGACCAGCATCAGCACCACCAGCCAGACGATTGCCGGGGCCACGCTCAGTGGCATCGACATCGACATCAGTGACCTGTTGCAGCTCGGCAGCGACTACTCCGCAGAGGGCGACATCGACGGCCAGGGCGCAAGCTCGGTCGACAAGGTGGAAATCAGCAAGGATGGCATCGTCTCCATTCTCTACGAGAACGGCCAGTCGATCCCGACCTACCGCATTGCGATGGCGACGGTGCAGAGCCCGAACAACCTTAATCCGCTGGCCGGCAATGTCTACTCGCAGAGCAACGATTCCGGCGTCATCGTCATGGGTTATGCCGGCAGCAGCGGCTATGGCGAAATCCTGTCCGGCGCGCTCGAAGATTCCAATGTCGACATCGGCGAAGAGCTGACCTCGATGATCGAGTCGCAGCGCAACTACACGGCAAACTCGAAGGTCTTCCAGACCGGCTCCGAACTCCTGGAAACGCTGGTCAACCTCAAGAGGTAACCGCCGCACGTTCCGTAAAGGCTCAGTACAATGTCGCTTTCCACAGCACTGTCCACGGCTCAGTCGATCTTCAACAACACCGGCACCCAGACGTCGGTCACGTCGACGAACATTTCCAACGCGCAGAACGCCGACTATTCGCGGCGCACTGCCGTCCTGGTCACGGCGGGCAATGGCGCGCTCGTCGCCACCACGGAACGCGCGCAGAACACCACGCTTTTCCGGCAGACCATCACCAGCACCTCGCTGGCCAGCGGGCAGGAGACGCTGCTTTCCGGCCTGGAGGAGCTGCGCAGCCTGCTCGGCAACAACGATTACGATGCCTCGCCGAGCGCGCGGCTCTCCCAGCTGGTCAGCGATCTCGACGCCTATGCCGCCAAGCCCAACGAGGCGACGCTCGCCTCCACGGTGGTTTCCTCGGCCCAGGACGTCGTCGACACGCTCAACACGGCATCGGACGAGGTGCAGGCGATCCGCACCCGCGCCGATGCAGAGATCAAGACGCAGGTCGACAAGCTCAACACGCTTCTTGCCAAGTTCGAGACGGCCAACAACGACGTGATCCGTGCCACGATCACCGGCAAGGATGCCAACAACGCGCTCGACACGCGTGACGCGCTGCTGAAGCAGATCTCGGAGATCGTCGGCATATCCACCGTCACCCGTCCGGGCAATGACGTGGCGATCTACACCTCGGACGGCACCACCCTGTTCGAGACAATCCCGCGCACGGTCTCCTTCCAGCCGACCTCCACCTACACGGCCAGCGTCACCGGCAATGCCATCTATGTCGACGGCGTGGCGATGAAGGCCGGTACCGGCGCCGACACCGATGCCGAGGGCTCGCTGCAGGCGCTCCTGCAGATCCGCGACGACATTGCCCCGACCTTCCAGTCGCAGCTGGACGAGGTGGCGCGCGGACTGATCGTCGCCTTTGCCGAAACCGGCCCCTCCGGCGCGCTGACGCCGCAGGCCGGCCTGTTCACCAATGGCGTCGATTCGAGCGTTGCAACCGCCGGCACCGTCGTTCCCGGCCTTGCAGGCCAGATCTCGATCAATGCCGCCGTCACGGCCAATCCGCAGCTGGTGCGCGATGGCGGCATCAACGGCACGGCCTATGTGGTCAACACCGATGCCTCGGCCGGCTTCTCCACGCTGCTGGACAGCTATTCGCAGGCGCTCCAGACCAAACAGAGTTTCGATGCCTCCACCGGCATCGACGGCAATCTCGACGTGATCTCGTTTGCCTCCGACTCGGCCGGCTGGCTGGAGAATCTGCGCAGCACGGCAACGTCAGCGGACGAGACCAAGACGGCCGCCCAGTCGCGGGCGGTGGAAGCCCATTCCAGCGAAACGGGCGTCAGCCTCGACGAGGAACTGTCCCTGCTGCTGGACATCGAGCAGTCCTACAAGGCGGCAACGAAACTGGTCAGCACCATCGACGAGATGCTGAAGGCCCTCATCGACGTGGCAGGATAAGGATCATGAAGACCTCATTCACATCGACGATCTCCGTTCAGACCAGTCTGCGCCAGGCAATGGCCAAGGCGCAGAACGACCTGGTGAAGGCGAACGAGGAAGTCACCACCGGCGTGCATGCCGACATGGGCGTGGCGCTGGGCGGCGCCACCTCCCGCAGCATCGACCTGACCCGCGATGTCTCGCGTATCGAGGCGCAGCTGACCACCAATTCGATCGCCGATCAGCGGCTCGATTCCTCGGAGGAGGCGCTGAGCCAGCTCGCGGATCTCGGCCAGAAGGTACTCGATTCGCTGGCGGCTCTCACCAGCAGCACCTCGACGCTCGGCGATGCGCGCGCCACGATGTCCAGCGCGCTCGATTCCTTCACGGACATCGCCAACACGTCGGTCACGGGGGAATACCTGTTTGCCGGCACCAATACCGACGTCAAGCCGCTGACCTCCTATTCGGATGCCGGTTCGCCCTTCAACGCTGCCGTCGATACGGAACTGAACTACTATCTGTCCAGCAACGGCATCGCCTCGAAGGAGGATATGACGCCGGCGCAGATGGATGCCTTCCTGAGCGACCTGGAGTCCAAGTTCAACGGCACGACGACACTGACCGATCCGCCCCATACCGGGCTCGGCGGCCAGGACTTCTGGTCCACCTTCGTCTCGGATGCCTCCTCGACCGACATGACGACGCGCATCAGTTCGACGGAAGTGGTCAGCACCTCCACCAATGCCAACGAGCAGGGCTTCCGGAGTTTTGTGTTCGCCGCCGTGGTCGGCAGCGAGTTCCTGACGGACGAGATGCCGGAAAACGTTCGCAGCGTCGTCTCCGCCAAGGCCACCACGGCCATCGGCAAGGCGATCTCCGGCATCAACGACCAGCGTTCGGCCATCGGCCTGTCGTCGCAGCGCGTCTCCCAGGCCAATGACTCGCTCGAGGCGCAGAAGACGATCATCGAGACGCATCTCAACGATCTCCAGGGTGTCGATGCCTACGAGGCCTCGACCCGCGTGACCTCGCTGCAGGCGCTTCTCGAAGCGGCCTACACTCTCACATCCCGAATTCAACAGCTGAGCCTTGTGAACTTCCTTTGATGGCAAAGGGAAGTGGTGAAAATGAAGGATACATGAATGTACCAGTTTTCATATGCCGAGATCATGGAGGACGACGTCGCTGACGCCAAGTCCCGTGAGCGGCAGGCCCTTGATCGATCCATAGAGCTGCTCAAGGCCGCGCGCGACGCGTCGGATTATTCGCGCGCTGCGATCGAAGCTCTTTTTTACACCCGGCGCGTTTGGATCAGGTTCATCGAGGACCTGCGCCAGCCGGAAAACGAACTGAATGTCGAACTTCGCGCCAATCTGATTTCCATTGCCCTGTGGATACTCAAGGAGTGCGAAAAGATCCGGCGGCGCCAGTCCGACAACTTCCAGGGCCTCATCGACGTGACAACCATCATCAGGGATGGACTTAAATGAAAAGCACTCTGCGCATCTCGCTGAAATCGGGCGAACGAATCTTCATCAACGGGGCCGTCTTGCGGGTCGATCGCAAGGTTGCGCTCGAATTCCTCAACGACGTGACCTTCCTGCTGGAAAACCACGTCCTGCAGCTGGAAGACGCCACGACGCCGCTGCGCCAACTCTACTTCATCGCCCAGATGATGCTGATCAACCCGGAAGGCAAGGAGCAGTCGCTCTCCATGTTCCGCAAGTCGATCACCATGCTGCTCTCCTGCTTCCAGAACGACGAGGTTCTGGCGGAGCTGAAGCGCATCGACGCCATGGTCGTCAGCGGCCGCGCCTTTGACGCGCTGAAGGCGATCCGCGGGCTCTACCCGATCGAGGACCGCATCCTCAACAGCCATGAGATGACGCCGGCAACGGTCGAGCAGATCCGCCGGGAGATCGCTCCATGGCGGTAGATTCGGTCAGCAGCAGCACGTCCAGTTCCAACCCCTGGGCCAATGCGGCAGCCTCCAGCACGGATGCCAACAATGCGAGCCTGAACTATGACAGCTTTCTTCAGCTGCTGATCGCGCAGATGAAGAACCAGGATCCGACCGATCCCATGGATGCGTCCGAGCAGATCTCTCAGCTGGCCTCCTTCTCGCAGGTGGAACAGACGATCCAGACCAACACCCACCTGAAGAGCATGCTGCAGGCGGAAGCCCTGACGCGCGCCGGTGACCTGGTCGGCAAGTACGTCATGAGCGCCGACGACACGGTGATGGGCAAGGTCAAGGAAGTGCAGGTCTATTCGGACGGCGTGATCGCCGTGACCGAAGCCGGCGACAAGGTGCTGCTGCAGGCAGGCGTCGTCGTCTCCGACCAGGCCATCGAATCCACCTCGTCGTCCGACAGCGAGAGCAGCGACAGCAGCTCCTGATGCCTCGACGCGACAACCGGATCCCGGTAGAACGGGATCCATCGAATCGCTGCCATGAGGGCGGCAGGGAGTGGCTTGGATGAACGAAGCCGATGCACTGGAAATCATGCAGGCCGCCATGCGCACGGTCCTGATCGCGTCCGGACCTGCGATTCTGGCGGCCATGGTCGTCGGCGTCGGCGTCGCCTTCCTGCAGGCACTCACCCAGGTGCAGGAAATGACGCTGACCTTCGTGCCGAAGATCGTCGCCATTCTGCTGGCGGTCGGGCTTACGGCTCCCTTCATCGGCAGCCAGATCTATCTCTTCGCCGAGCTTGTCTTCTCCCGCGTCCAGTCCGGCTTCTGACGCTGCGCGAGGCCTGCGCCTGCCTCGCGCAAGCTTCGCCGTCTAGGCTTCAGATGAACCGGCGTAACAGGCGTTGCGCCGCCTTCTCATGAAGAGACGGAATTCCATGGCGCAACCACCTGCACTCACCATTCCCAAGGTCAGTCCCAGCGGCCGGGACATTGGCTTCGCACTTGGCATCATCGCCATTCTCTGCATCCTTTTCCTGCCCATTCCGACCTTTCTGATCGATATGGGCCTGGCCTTCTCCATCGCCTTTTCGGTGCTGATCCTGATGGTGGCCCTGTGGATCCAGCGGCCGCTCGACTTCTCGTCATTTCCGACCATTCTGCTGATCTCCACGATGATCCGTCTGTCGCTCAACATCGCGACGACGCGCACCATCCTCACCCACGGGCACGAGGGCCATGATGCGGCCGGCGGCGTGATCGCCGGCTTTGCCTCGCTGGTGATGTCCGGCGACTTCCTGATCGGTGTGATCGTCTTCATGATTCTGGTGACGGTCAACTTCATCGTCATCACCAAGGGCGCCACGCGTATCGCGGAAGTCGGCGCCCGCTTCACCCTCGATGCCATTCCCGGCAAGCAGATGTCGATCGATGCCGACCTTTCGGCCGGTATCATCGACGAGAAGGAGGCGCAGCGCCGCCGTCGCGAGCTGGAAGAGGAGAGCATGTTCTTCGGCGCCATGGACGGCGCCTCGAAATTCGTGCGCGGCGATGCTGTGGCCGGCCTGATCATCACCGCCATCAACATTTTCGGCGGCATCATCATCGGCTATTTCCGCCACGGCATGCAGATCGGCGAGGCGGCGGACGTCTTCGTCAAGCTGTCGGTGGGTGATGGCATCGTCTCGCAGGTTCCGGCCCTCGTCGTCTCGCTGGCGGCGGGCCTGCTCGTGTCGCGCGGCGGAACGCCCGGCACCGCCGACAAGGCGGTGCTCGACCAGCTCGGCGGTTATCCGCGCGCGCTTTCGCTGGCTGCCGCGCTGATGGGCGTTCTGGCGCTGGTGCCGGGCCTGCCCTTCATTCCCTTCGTCGCGCTCGGCGGCGTCATGGCTTTCGGCGCCTGGATCGTGCCGCGCCGTCTGGAGGCCGAAAACAAGCTGCGCCGCGAGACCGAGGAGAAGAAGGTCAATCTGACCAAGGAGACCGAGAAGGATTCGGTCAAGTCCATGCTGCGTACCTCCGAGATCGAGCTGGCGCTCGGCAAGCAGGTCTCCACCCGGCTGCTCGGCGCGCACCAGGAACTGGCCTTCCGGGTCGGCAAGATGCGCAAGAAGTTCGCCACGCAGTACGGTTTCGTGGTGCCGGAAATCAAGGTCACCGACGACATCTCGATTCCGGAGAAGTCCTACCAGATCCGCATCCATGGCACGACGATCGCCTCCAACACGCTGCGTGTCGGCGATGTGCTGGTGGTGACCGGCTCGGGCCGCAAGCCCTCGATCCCCGGCGACGAGATCCGCGAGCCGGCTTTCGGCATGCCGGCGGTCTCGATCCTCGAAGCCTTTGCCGACGACCTGAAGCGCGAGGGTTTCCACCCCATCGACAATGTCTCGGTGGTGCTGACGCATCTCTCCGAGGTGATCCGCAACAACCTGCCGCAGCTTCTCTCCTACAAGGACGTGAAGATCCTGATCGACCGGCTCGATCCCGAATACAAGAAGCTGGCCGACGAGATCTGCTCCTCGCACATGTCCTATTCCGGCCTGCAGGCGGTGCTGAAGCTCCTGCTGGCGGAGCGGGTGTCGATCCGCAACCTGCACCTCATCCTCGAGGCCGTGGCCGAGCTTGCACCGCATGTGCGCAAGACCGAGCAGATCGTCGAGCATGTGCGCGTACGCATGGCCCAGCAACTGTGCGGCGATCTGGCCGACAACGGCGTGCTGCGCGTTCTGCGCCTCGGCAGCAAGTGGGACCTGCTGTTCCACCAGGCGCTGAAGCGCGATCCCAAGGGCGAAGTGGTCGAGTTCGACATCGACCCGCGGGCGCTGGAGGAATTCAGCGAGCAGGCGAGCCGGGTGATCCGCGAATTCATGGATCGCGGCCTGCCTTTCGTGCTGGTGACCTCGCCTGAGACGCGCTCCTATGTCAGAATGATCGTTGAACGCCTGTTCGCGACGCTTCCAGTTCTTTCGCATGTGGAACTCGCCAAGGGGCTAGACATCAAGATTCTGGGCTCGATTTCATGATTACAGACCCGCAGGGGACCATGCTGGCGCTCTTCCTGGCCTTTTGCCGCATGGGAGGCTGCATCATGACCCTGCCGGGTTTCTCCAGTGCCCGCCTTTCGGGCAATGTCCGCCTGTTCCTGGCGGTGGCGGTCTCGATGGCGATCCTGCCGCTGATCTGGGACAGCGTCTATCCGGCCGCAGCCTCGCCCGGGGCGACCTATGTCGGCCTGATCTTTTCGGAAAGCCTGATCGGCGTGGTCTATGGCATGATCGCCCGTATCTACGTGCTCGGCCTGCAGTTTGCCGGCGCCATCCTCACCATGGCGATCGGCTTCACGGCGCCGGGCGGCCATGACATCCTCGAAGACACCTCGGAAACCTCCGTGACCAGCCTGATCGTCTTCTGCGGGCTGATGCTGCTGTTCATCATGGATTTCCACCACATCGTGTTCCGCGCCCTTCTCGATTCCTATGCCGCGACGCCGGTCGGCGCGCTGATCGAGCCGCAGAAGATGCTGATCACCATGACGGACACGCTGCGGGCCTCCACCTATATCATGCTGCGGCTGGCGAGCCCGTTCCTGATCTTCGGCCTGCTGTTCAACGTGGCCATCGGCCTCGTCAACAAGCTTGCGCCGCAGATCCCGGTCTACTTCATTTCCACCCCCTATCTCGTCACCGGCGGCATCTTCATGCTCTACCTTGCGATTGCCGCCATGGTGCGGCAGTTCGCGCAGGGGTTCGGGCCGGTGTTCAACTCCTTCTGAGGCGATCATGGCAGACAGCGGCCAGACCCGATCCAGCAAGCTGAAGCGGCTCGTCGCCGTGCAGCGTCACCTCGAGAAGATGGCGGAGGGGGAACTGGCCGGCGCCACCCGCCAGCGCGCCGAAGTGGGCGAGCAGATGGATCTGGTCATCGGTGCCATCGGCTCCATGACGCCACTGCACATGCAGTTCTCTCGTCATTACTCGGAGCGCTTCGGTCGGCTTATGGTCAAGGACAGCCAGCTTGCCGGCGTGCAGCAGGTGCTGGAGGCGCGCGTGCTGCGCGAGCGCACCAAGGGCGACCGTCTTGAGGATCACATGAAGGATGCCTTGAGCCTGGAAGACCGCGAACGCGACGACAACGCCGTCTACGATCTTCTGGAAATCACCCTGGCATCGGGAAAAAGCAAGCAATATTAGCAGCTTGAAACGGAAGTCGCCGCACTTTCTGCGTCACGCGGCCGTCACGCCAGCCTAAAGCAAGCTTCACCGCGCATAGTCTCGCCACACAGACGAAAGGACGTTCAAGTGGCGATCTCTCCTCCCACCGATCTCGTGATGGATGTGCTGCGGGCAGCAGACCCGAGCGACGTGCAGGCGGCCCAGGCGAAGCTCAAGGCAAATCGCGCGGCCTTTGCCGCAACCTCGCTCGCCTCGACAGACAAGGGATTTTCCGTGGCCGTGGACCGGCTGGATGAGACCGGCACCAAGGCCGGCCTGCACCTGCCGGCCAGCGCGGCCAAGGCCGACAAGATGCCGGAGGAATATCGCAAGTTCGAGGCGTCTGTCCTGCAGACCTTCGTCAATTCCATCCTCCCCAGCGACAGCGAGGAAGTTTACGGCAAGGGCTCGGCCGGTGAATTCTGGAAGAGCATGATGTCGGAACAGATCGCCAACCAGATCAGCGAAAGCGGCGGCGTCGGCATTGCCGAGCAGGTCTATTCGCAGTCCCTGCAGAAGATGCGCAATGGCGGCGAACTGAATGCCCGCACGGACGAGAACGAGCGCAGCCGCGCCCTGTCCATGATCGACGATTTTGAACGCAAGGTATTCGACCTCGCCCCGGCAGACGGGAGCAAGGCATGACAACGCAGCACGGCGGGACCGAACATATGGAAGTTATCTCGAATGATTATCGCATCAAGACAGTCCTTGGCCGGCTGGAGATGATCATCGACAACGAGAACGAGCGGATCGGCAAGGATCCGCAGTTCGACCTGAAGGTGTCGAACGCGCACAAGAGCCGCTGCCTCTACGAGCTGACCATGCTGTTCCGCAGCACCAGCCCGCAGGAATTCGCCAGCAATCACATCGAGCAGATGCATGCGCTGAAGACCAAGCTCGCGCTCAATGCGCGGCGCGTCGAGGCCCATCTCAACGCGGTGCGCACCGTGGCGGATCTCCTGAAGAACGCGGTGCGCGATGCCGATGGCGACGGCACCTACACCCAAGAGCAATTCTACTATAGCGAATCCTGATGGTTAAGCTGCTCCTCACCGGACTCTGGGTCTGTGCCGTGACATTGGGCGCGGTGTATTTCTCCGTGCAGATGGCGGCACCGCCCCCGCCGGTGGACGAATCGCAGCTGCTGAAGGACAAGAGCGAACTGGTGAAGGGCGAGGCGATCAACGTCCCTGTCCTCGCCAACGGCGCCGTGCAGGGCTATTTCATCACCCGTGTCTCCTTCCTCATGGACAAGGAAAAGGTGAAGGGCCTGCACCTGCCGCTGACCGAACTGATGACCGACGAGTTGTTCACCCTGCTCGTCGGCGATCGCATGGTCGACCTGTCCGACGTGAAGTCCTTCGATCTCGAGGCATTCAAGACGCGCGTCAAGGAGAACCTCAACAAGAAGTTTGGCGACGATTATGTCATCGAGCCCCTGGTGGAGCAGATCGACTATCTTTCCAAGGACGACATTCGCGCCAATAGCGAGCGCCCGCAGGGCAAGCAGGTGATGCCGACCAAGATCGTCGAGGGCGTGAAGGTCGATGCGGCGGCCAAGAGCGGCCATTGACCGACAGCATCGTTAACGATCGCGGAATCGGCAGGCTCGGATTTGACCGGCGGGATTAGGCCGGGTTTCACCGCGGCCTGATAGATGAAAGGCTTCCGCCTGACTGTCTTGCGAGGTTTTCCTGAGAGTGTCCCATGCCGCACGATCCCGCCATCCTGATCCCGGCCATCCGGCGCGATCCGCGGGCGTGCCGCTTCATCCGGCAGGCCAGGATCGGCAGAGCAGGGGCATGAACGGTCCGGCGACGGCCTTCGAGCCCCTGTCACGGCGGGCGCTCGACGCGCCGTCGCCGCCATCCGGCTGGGGGGAGAGCCTTGCCAGGCTTTCGGCCTGTGCCGAGAACCGCATTGGCTGCCGCGCGGTCATTTTCCTCGACCTGCCCAGGGTGTTGCGCGCCGCGCTCGATCCTGTCTACCGGACCTGGCTTGCCGGGCAGATCCTCCTGCCGGCAGGGCGCCTTGCCGCTGCGCTGCTCGGGCTGGTCCGGCCGGGGCAGCCGGTGGCAAGCCTCGTGCCGCACCGTTTCGTGCCGTCACTGCTCACCTTCATGGAACACAGCCGCCATATCCTGCTGATCGGCCCCGATTCCGCCCGTCTGGAGGCGGCCCGCGACAGGTTTCGTGCCCATGCGCCGTGGCACGTCTTTTCGGTGATCGTGCTGGAGACCACCGTTTGCGGGCGCGCCCGCTCGGCCATGGACGGCGCGATCGAGCGGCTGGGGGCGGATGTGGTGATCGCCGATGCCGGCGACCCGGAAACCGAGATCCGGCTGCAGACCTATCTTTCCTACCGGCATGACGGGCTGGTGCTGCTGGCGCAGCCCGCATTTGCCGCCGGTGCCGGATCTGCACGCGGCGGGGTGCGGCTGATCGCCGGCGTTAACCGTTTGTTTGCCAGAAAACTTTAGCCTTTCGCAATGCGGAAGCCGACCTGGCGGGAGCCCCTGCGCCGTTCCCGGCGGCCTGCTTCGACGGATGACGGTTCGGCCGGCGCATGATGCGACGGCGAGCCGAAGCGGGGCCTTGCCCGGCAGATCCTTTACCTTCTTCCTTCCAGCGCCATGACGGGCGTATTCTGGTTTCAGGGCGCGTGGCCTCGCCATCTGTCTCGCCGTTCGCCGCGGCGGGAGAGGCGGCTGCGCTGTCATGCTCCCTTCAGGCCGGCTTCCGCAGCGAACACAGAAAAGGCGCCTCCGGTTGCGCCGGGAACGGTCTGCCATGCATGCTTCGAAGGACATTGAGAGCCTTGCCGGCCTGGCCGGCGACAGGCTTGCGCCGGATGCCCGGGCGGATCGCCGCTGGGGGCGTGTGATTCTGATCTTTGCCGCCCTTGCCGGCGCGCTGATGCCGATGATGCTCCCGGTCGATATCACCCGCCATTTCGAGGCGACGGCGGTGCTGCAGGTGGAGGCGCCCGGGGTAGGGCAGCCGGCGGTACAGGCTCTGCTCCTGCCGCTGCATCGCGCCCTTGCCGAGCCGCGCATGCGCGATGCCATCCGCAACAGGCTTGCGGAAGAGGCTGGCACGGATGCGGCAGCGACCGATGCGCCCGCGCTTTCACTGCTGCAGCATATCCTTCCCGCTCACCGCGAACTCGCCGGCGCTGTCAGCCTTGCGGCCGGTCTGCCGGGGCAGATGCTGGTTCAGGCGCGCGGTCGCGACGCGCTGGAGGCTGCGCGTCTTGCCAATGCTGCCGCCGCCGTGCTCGCCGCGCGCCTTGTGCAGCGCGATGCCGACGAGGCCGGGCCGCGCGTGGTCGCTGCGCAACAGGCCCTGCAGCGGGCGCAGGCGGACCTTGCAGCAGAAGCCGTCACCGATGCCGATCTCGCGGCATGGCGTGCGTTTGCGGCGCGCGGGCCGGAGATCGACGGGCAGTTGCGTCAGCATCGCGGCGATCTCGATCAGGCCCGCCGGTCGCTGGAAGCCGTCAAGGGGCTGACCGCCGCCGGCGCGACGGAGGCGGCCTTGCCTGCAGCGCTTGATCCGGATGCGATTGTTCCGCTGCGCCGGCAGTTTCTCGAAGCCCGCCTGCAGGCCGATCGCCTGGCGGCGGATCTCGGTCCCCGTCATCCGAAGCTGATTGCTGCACGGGCCGCCGTCGAGGAGGCGCGGGCTGCGATTGCACGGGCAATCGAGCGTGAACGCGCCCACTGGCAGCAGGAAGAAGCCCGCCTTGCAGACGAGATTGCCCGGCTGGAGGCGGAGCGGCGCCGGCTGGAAAGCCGCACGGTATCGCCCGCGGAGCAGGACTATGTGCAGAAGGAGGCGGCGGTTGCCGCGGCCCGCAAGGCGCTTGCCGAGGCGCAGGCCGCCGCGGGCAGGACCCCTGAGGCACCTCATTTCCTCGCCGAACTTGCCGTGCCGGCCCGCGCCGCGGATGCGACGGCCACCGGCCTGCCGTTCTGGCTTGCCTCGCTGATGGGAGGCCTTGCCGCCTTCTGTCTTGCCTGGGCGGCATTTCCCGTGCGCGCCCAATCTTCCCCGCCGGTCGGTGGGCGGGCAGATGTGCAGTCCGGTGGACAGGCTGCCGGACAGGCAATTCGACCGGCAGGCAGGCGGCCGGTCAGCGACATGCGCGCGCCGCCGCCTGCCGCCCAGCCGGCGGCGGCGATCCCTCTGCGACCGACGCAAGCCGGCGCCGATCCGGCCGGCCCCGCGGCCCTCCCAGGCGCTGAAGCCCTGCCGCCCCTTCGCTTCGCGCATCCGCCGGCGATGGCCGGCAATGCGGACCGGCACCTGACGCCGCCGCAGGGCGCCTTGCCGTCCGTCGCAATACCATCGCTTGCCCCACCAACTGTCCCCAAGTCGCACCGGCGGGAGACGACCGGCTCGCGCGTGTCGACGGATCGAGGCGCGGACGGAGGCAACGAACTGGCGGATCTGCTCGTCTCCCACAGCCAGCCGCCGGATGCCCATCCGCTCCCCTCGCTGCTTGCGGCGATCATGAGCGGCGAGGCGGAGGTGACGCATCGTCATCAGCCGCAGGCCTCGAACGACGACCTGCTGCAGCTGCGCGCCGAGCTTGGCCGTCTTCGCGCCGAGGTGGCCGCGCTGCAGGCGGTGCTGGATGAGGGGCAGGCGGGCCGCCTGCGCCGCCGCGGCTGAACCGGTGCGCGGCGCTTCGCGGCAAGGCGGGCGCCGAACCCCTTGCATTGCCCTTCCCGAAGGCCTAGGGCGTTGGCAACGGTCCGCCTGCGCTGACGCTTGATGCCTCAGGCATCGGACCGCGATTGTTCGTCCATCCCGAGGAGGCAGGCGCGTGGCCAGGATCATTGATGGAAAGCAGACGGCAGCAACGGTCACCGACACCGTGGCCGAGGCAGCGGCGACGCTGGAGCGGGAGGCGGGCGTCAAGCCGGGCCTCGCGGTGGTCATCGTCGGCAATGACCCGGCAAGCCATGCCTATGTCAATGCCAAGAGCCGCATGGCCAAGCAGTGTGGCTTCAACTCCATGCAGTATTCGCTGGCCGAAGAGACGACGCAGGATGAACTGGAATCGCTGGTCGCCAAGCTGAACGCCGATCCGGCGGTGCATGGCATCCTCGTGCAGCTGCCGCTGCCCCGGCATCTCGATTCCGAGCCGGTGATCCAGTCGATCCGTCCGGAAAAGGACGTGGATGGTCTCAATGTCGTCAATGCCGGCAAGGTGGCGAGCGGCGATCTCGCCAGCGGTCTCGTATCCTGCACGCCGGCAGGCGCGATGATCCTGGTACGCAACATCCACGGTTCCGACCTGTCGGGCCTCAATGCCGTGGTCATCGGCCGCTCCAACCTGTTCGGCAAGCCGATGGCGCTGCTGCTGCTGGCCGGCAACGCCACCGTGACCATGGCCCATTCGCGCACGAAGGATCTGGCGGCGATCTGCCGGCAGGCCGATATTCTCGTCGCCGCCGTCGGCCGGCCCTTCATGGTCCGGCAGGACTGGGTGAAGCCGGGCGCGACGATCATCGATGTCGGCATCAACCGCATCGACGCGCCGGAAAAGGGTGAGGGCAAGACCCGCCTCGTGGGCGATGTCGCCTTCGACGAATGCGCGGAGGTGGCCGGTGCCATCACGCCGGTTCCGGGCGGCGTCGGTCCGATGACGATCGCCATGCTGATGGCCAACACGGTGGTCGCAGCCTATCGGTCCGTCGGTCGGCCGATTCCAAGCTTCTGAGGCCGAGAGGCCCGTCTCAGCACGGCGCCGGCCCGGTCGAGGCGCGGATCGTCAGTTCCGCGCTCCACAATTCGGCGGTTGGCATGTCCGCCTCCGGCTCCGTCACCGCGGCGATCAGCCGCTCGGCCACGCGCCGGCCCGCCTCCCGCAGCGACGAACTGGTGGTGCTGAGAGGCGTCGAAAAGTGCTCGGGCTTCAGCAGCATCAGGTCGTCGTCATGGGCAATCAGCGAGATGTCGCTGCCCAGCTGCAGGCCGGCCTCGCGGATGGCGCGCACGGCGCCCAGCGCCAGCACCGTGCTGGCACAGAGCACAGCCGTCGGCGGTTCCGGCCTTTGCAGCAGGCGCGCCATGTGGCGATAGCCGTTCGCATCGGTCATCAGCGTGCTGCTGACGCAATCCTCCTCCAGCCGAAGCCCTGCCTGCCCCAGCGCCCGTTCGACGCCCATGCGCCGGCGGGCTGCGAAATCGAGGTCCGCCAGGCCGTTGATCAGCGCGAAGCGCCGATGGCCGAGGTCGAGCAGATAGCGCGCCGCCTGGCCAAAGGCACCCTCATTGTCGACATCGAGATAGGGATAGTCCTCCGCAACGCCCAGCGAACGCCCGTGCACGATGAAGGGCAGCGCCAGCGATTTCGCCATCTTCAGCCGCGGGTCGCGGGCGCGCATGTAGGCGAGATAATAGGCATCCACGCTGCCGCTGTTGACCAATTCGCGAATGGCCTGCTCCTCCTGCTGGGGATGGGCCGGCATGATGACGAAATGGAATTCGTGGCGCAGGCATTCGTCGGCCAGCCCGCTCTGGAACTCGGCAAAATGGATGTCCGCCGACTGGCCGTCGGAAATCGGCATTACCAGGCCAAGCGAACCCGCCTTGCCGGTGGCAAGCCGGCGGGCCGCGCGGTTCGGCCGATAGCCCGTTTCCTGCGCCGCCTTGAGGACGCGCTGGCGGGTTTCCTCGTTGACCTCCGGATAGCCGTTCAGCGCACGGCTGATCGTCGTCTGGGAAAGCCCCAGAAGCTCCGACAATTGCTTGAGATTCACCGTGTCCGTTCCCCCACATGCCGAAGCGGCGGATTGTCCCAGCCGGCATTCAAAGCGCTTCGATACCTTATCAGCGCAAAAATGTCGCGAAAATTGAAAAGTGGACACGGCTGACCTCTGCCCTAATTCATGTCAAGGTTGCATACGTCGGGCTTCATTCGAAAAGAGACTTGACTCCGATGCCTGTGGCGTGGCTACTTCGCCTCAAAGCGCTTTGAATGCTTTCGATGCGATGTGGGTAGGAAGATTTACATCTCTGAAGGGGAGGTTTTGCATGAAACATCTTTTGCTTGCGGGCGTTGCTGCCCTGTGCCTGGGAATTACTGGCGCCAATGCTGCGGATCTGAAGTTTGCGCCGGGTCAGGATTCCAAGTTCAACTGGAAGAGCTACGAGGATTTCAAGAAGGCGCATGGCGACATCAAGGGCCAGACGCTGACGATTTTCGGCCCCTGGCGCGGCGATGACGAGAAACTGTTCCGCAGCGTGCTCGCCTATTTCAACGATGCGACGGGCGCCAACGTCCAGTATTCGTCCTCCGAAAACTACGAGCAGCAGATCGTCATCGATACGCAAGCGGGTTCTCCCCCGAACATCGCGATCCTGCCGCAGCCGGGTCTTTTGCAGGATCTGGCCTCAAAGGGCTTTCTGGTTCCCCTCAAGGAAGGCACCGCCGACTGGGTGAAGACCAATTACGGCGCGGGTGAAAGCTGGGTCGGGCTCGGCACCTACAAGGGCAAGGACGGCAAGGATGCCTTCTTCGCCTTCCCGTACAAGGCCGACCTGAAGTCGCTCGTCTGGTACGTGCCGGAAAACTTCGAGGAAGCCGGCTACAAGGTCCCGAAGACGATGGAAGAGCTGATCGCGCTCTCCGACCAGATCGTCAAGGATGGCGGCACGCCCTGGTGCATCGGTCTCGGTTCGGGCGGTGCGACCGGCTGGCCGGCCACCGACTGGGTCGAAGACCTGATGCTGCGCATGAACACGCCGGAAACCTATGACGGCTGGGTCAACAACACGGTGAAGTTCAACGATCCGAAGGTCGTCGGCGTCATCGACGAATTCGGCAAGTTCGCCAAGAACGAGAAGTATGTCTCGGGTGGCGTGGCGGCCGTTGCCTCGACCGATTTCCGCGACAGCCCGAAGGGTCTCTTCGACATTCCGCCGAAGTGCTACCTGCATCACCAGGCCTCCTTCATCCCGACCTTCTTCCCGGAAGGCACCAAGCTCGGCACGGATGCGGACTTCTTCTACATGCCGACCTTCGCCTCCAAGCCGGAACTCGGCACGCCGGTGCTCGGCGCCGGTACGCTGGTGACGATCACCAAGGATTCGCCGGCGGCGCAGGCCTTCATCGACTTCCTGAAGACGCCGATCGCACATGAGGTCTGGATGGCGCAGTCCGGGTTCCTGACGCCGTACAAGGGCGTCAAGACCGAAGCCTATGCCAATGACGCGCTGAAGAAGCAGGGCGAGATCCTGACGACGGCAACGACCTTCCGCTTCGACGGTTCCGACCTGATGCCGGGCAAGATCGGCGCCGGTGCCTTCTGGACGGGCATGGTCGATTTCGTCGGCGGCAAGTCCGCTCAGCAGGTGGGCGACGAAATCCAGAAGGCCTGGGACGGTCTGAAGTAACGGGCGCAAACCGGGGCGCGCCGCAGGCCTGACGGGTCGGCGGCGCCCCCTTTCTGCCTTCACAAACAGCCGGCATGATCACCGGTATAAACGGGTCCAGGCAGGACCATGAGGAGGGGAAATGGTATCGCAGATCGTCTCGGCCGTCGGCGTGATGATCGTCGGCGTTTTCGTCTGCGCTCTTTACTACTGGCTGTCCGACAAGGTTCTGAACCTGGCGCTTCCGGTGCGCGATGGCGATGTGACGCAGGCGTCGCGCAATCTCAACCGTCGCGCGGTCATCCGGCCCTGGCTGTTTCTCGGGCCGGCACTGCTGCTGCTCGGGATCTATCTCGTCTACCCGGTGGTCGCGACCCTCATCCTGTCCTTCTATGATCGTGGTGGCCAGACCTTCGTCGGCCTTGCCAATTACCGCTGGGCCTTCTTCGATGCCGGCTTCCGGCAATCGATCTTCAACAACATTCTCTGGCTTGCCGTGGTGCCGGCCGCCTGCACCTTCTTTGGCCTGGTGATCGCCGTGCTGACCGACCGCATCTGGTGGGGCAATATCGCCAAAAGCATCGTCTTCATGCCGATGGCGATCTCGTTTGTCGGCGCCTCGGTCATCTGGAAGTTCATCTATGAGTATCGCGGTGCCGGCGATACGCAGATCGGCCTGCTGAACGCGCTTGTCACCATGCTCGGCGGTAATCCGCAGGTGTGGATCGCCCTGCCGTTCTGGAACAACTTCTTCCTGATGGTCATCCTCATCTGGATCCAGACCGGTTTTGCGATGGTGATCCTCTCCGCCGCCCTGCGCGGCATTCCGGAGGAAACCATCGAGGCGGCCGTCATCGATGGCGCCAATGGCTGGCAGATCTTCTGGAAGATCATGGTGCCGCAGATCTGGGGCACCATTGCCGTCGTCTGGACGACGATCACCATTCTCGTCCTGAAGGTCTTCGACATCGTTCTGACCATGACCAACGGCCAGTGGGACACGATGGTGCTCGCCAATCTGATGTTCGACTGGATGTTCCGCGGCGGCGGCGACAGCGGCCGCAGCGCAGTGATCGCGCTCGTCATCATGGCGGCCGTCACGCCGATCATGATCTGGAACATCCGCCAGGCTAATCGCGACGCCGGAGGACACTGAGATGGCAAGCCTTTCCCTTCGCCTCAAGCGCGTCGGCCTGCCGCGGCTGATCGTTCACCTGTCGGTTCTCGCCATCGCCATCCTGTGGCTGATCCCGACGCTCGGCATTCTCGTCACCTCGATCCGCGACAAGGACCAGATCACCACCTCCGGCTGGTGGACCTCGTTCAGCAGTTCCACCCAGACCAGCGCCGGCCGCCTGGGCGATCCCTCCACCGCAAGGCAGGAGGGTGCCAGCTACGTGATCACCGGCTCGGTCTTCGAACAGGGCCAGGGCGGAACCGTCCGCTCCTTCGGCGTGCGCGTTCAGGAGCCGGCGGCCTTTCCGGCCGGCGAACCGGCTGATCTCGGCGAAGGCGAGACGCTGACCATCGAGAGCGACGGCAGTTACGTCTACACCAAGAACGGCCCGTTCGAGGGTTCGCGCGGCAAGCGTATCTATCTGACGGTCGCAACCCCGCCGGAATTCACGCTGACGAACTATCAGACCGTGCTGCAGGGCGAGGGCATCGGCCAGGCCTTCATCAATTCGCTGACGGTGACGATCCCCGCCACCATCATCCCGATCCTGATTGCCGCCTTTGCCGCCTATGCGCTCTCCTGGATGAGCTTTCCGGGTCGCGCTCTGATCATCGCGATGGTCGTCGGCCTCATCGTCGTGCCGCTGCAGATGTCGCTGATCCCGCTTCTGAGGCTCTATAACGAGGTGGGCAATTTCTTCGGCACCTCGTCGAAAACCTATGCCGGCATCTGGCTGGCGCATACCGCCTTCGGCATGCCGCTCGCCATCTATCTGCTGCGCAACTACATTGCCGGACTTCCCAAGGAAATCATCGAAAGCGCCCGCGTCGACGGCGCCTCCGATTTCGAGATCTTCCTGAAGATCGTCCTGCCGCTGTCCTTCCCGGCCTTGGCCTCCTTTGCCATCTTCCAGTTCCTCTGGGTCTGGAACGATCTCCTGGTGGCCATCGTCTTCCTCGGCACCGGCCGCGATCAGCTTGTGCTGACGGGGGCGCTGAATGCGCTGCTCGGCTCGCGCGGCGGCAATTGGGAAATCCTGACGGCCTCCGCCTTCGTCACGATCATCGTGCCGCTGTTGGTGTTCTTCGGGCTACAACGCTATCTGGTGCGCGGCCTCCTTGCCGGTTCGGTCAAGGGCGGCTGAGCATTTTTCTTTTCAAGGTTTGACGTCAATGATTGCTTCCTCCCAGACGATCGAAGCGCCGGATGCCGACTGGTGGCGCGGCGCGGTCATCTACCAGATCTATCCTCGCTCCTATCAGGATTCGAACGGCGATGGTGTCGGCGACCTGAAGGGCATCACCGCCCGCCTGCCGCATATCGCAGCGCTCGGCGCCGATGCCATCTGGATCTCGCCCTTCTTCCCGTCGCCGATGAAGGATTTCGGTTATGACGTGTCGAACTACACGGATGTCGATCCGATGTTCGGCACGCTGTCGGATTTCGACGCGCTGATCGCCGAGGCGCATCGCCTGAAGATCAAGGTGATGATCGATCTCGTCATCTCGCATAGTTCGGACCAGCATGCCTGGTTCATCGAAAGCCGCTCGAGCCGCTTCAACCCGAAGGCGGACTGGTATGTCTGGGCCGATCCCAAGCCGGATGGCACGCCGCCCAACAACTGGCTGTCGATCTTCGGCGGCTCGGCCTGGGCCTGGGATCCGACGCGCATGCAGTATTACCTGCATAACTTCCTGACCTCCCAGCCGGACATGAACCTGCACAATCCCGAGGTTCAGGATGCGCTGCTCGACGTGGTGCGCTTCTGGCTGAAGCGCGGCGTCGACGGCTTCCGTCTCGACACCATCAACTTCTATTTCCACGACAGGGAATTGCGGGACAATCCGTCGCTGGCGCCCGAGCGCCGCAATGCCTCCACGGCGCCGGCGGTCAATCCGTACAATTTCCAGGAACACATCTACGACAAGAACCGCCCGGAAAATCTCGAATTCCTCAAGCGCTTCCGTGCGGTCCTGAACGAGTTCCCGGCGATTGCCGCCGTGGGTGAAGTTGGCGACAGCCAGCGCGGCCTTGAAATCGTCGGAGAATATACCTCCGGCGGTGACAAGATGCAGATGTGCTATGCCTTCGAATTCCTGGCGCCCGACCCGCTGACGCCGGCGCGCGTCGCCGAAGTGCAGAAGGATTTTGCCGCGGCAGCACCGGAAGGCTGGGCCTGCTGGGCCTTCTCCAACCATGACGTGGTGCGCCATGTGTCGCGCTGGGGCGCCGACGTGATGGACCGCGAGGCCTATGCCAAGCTGCTCTCTGCCATTCTGCTGACGCAGCGCGGCTCGGTCTGCATCTATCAGGGCGAGGAGCTCGGCCTGACGGAAGCGGATATTGCCTATGCCGACCTGCAGGATCCCTACGGCATCCAGTTCTGGCCGGAGTTCAAGGGCCGCGATGGCTGCCGCACGCCGATGGTCTGGGATGACCATGCGGTGCAGGCCGGCTTCTCCACCGCGGAAAAGACCTGGCTGCCGATCCCGGTCGAGCATCAGCTGAGGGCGGTCAACGTGCAGCAGGGCGTCGAGACTTCGGTGATGGAGCATTACCGCCGTTTCCTCGCCTTCCGCCGCGAGCATCAGGCCTTTGCCAAGGGTGACATCGCCTTCCTCGCACCGACCGACGGCGTGCTCGCCTATACCCGCAGCCTCGGCAACGAGACGCTGCTGTGCCTGTTCAACATGAGCGCGGACGAAGCGGTCAGCGAACTGCCGCCCGGTGAGTGGGAGGTGCTGTCCGGCCATGGCTTCGAGGCGGTGCTTGACGGCCGCTCGGTGACGCTGCCGGCCTGGGGCGCCTTCTTCGCGCGGCTGGCCTGAGATTTTTCACGATCGGGTCCGGGTGGGCAGCTCCTCCCGGACCTCCGGAACACACGAAAACCTTGCCCGGGACATGGAAAACGGGTCGAGAGGCTTCAGAAGGGGAGAGACATGGCTGGCTTGGTGCTGAAGGATATCCGCAAGGCTTATGGCCAGGTGAAGGTGCTGCACGGCATCGACCTCGACATCCGGCAGGGCGAGTTCGTCGTCTTCGTCGGGCCGTCCGGCTGCGGCAAGTCCACGCTTTTGCGCATGATCGCGGGGCTGGAGGAGATTTCCAGCGGCGACATGTTCATCGATGGCAACCGTGTCAACGAGGTGCCGCCGTCGAAGCGCGGCATTGCCATGGTCTTCCAGTCCTATGCGCTTTATCCGCACATGACGGTCTATGACAACATGGCGTTTGGCATGCGCATCGCCGGGGAGAGCAAGGAGGAGATCGACCGCCGCGTCCGTTCCGCCGCCGATATTCTCCAGCTGACGCAATATCTGGAGCGCCTGCCGAAGGCGCTCTCCGGCGGCCAGCGCCAGCGTGTCGCAATCGGCCGCGCCATCTGCCGCGATCCGAAAGTGTTCCTGTTCGATGAGCCGCTCTCCAACCTCGATGCGGCCCTGCGCGTGGCAACCCGAATCGAGATCGCCAAGCTCAACGAGAGCATGCCGGATACCACGATGATCTACGTTACCCACGACCAGGTGGAGGCGATGACGCTTGCCGACCGGATCGTGGTGCTGTCGGCCGGCCGCATCGAGCAGGTGGGTGCGCCGCTCGAACTTTACGAGCGGCCGCAGAACCTGTTCGTCGCGAAATTCATCGGCTCGCCGGCCATGAACATCATTCCCTCGACCGTGACCGAGACGGGTGAGACCACCCGGATCGCGCTGAAGGGCGGCAAGCTGATTTCGGTGCCCGTCGCAACGGCCGCCTCGGAAAAGGGCAAGGCCGCGAGCTTCGGCATTCGGCCGGAGGATCTGACCGTCACGACCGGCGAAGATTACCTGTTCGAAGGCAAGGTCGCCATCGTCGAGGCACTCGGCGAAGTGACGCTGCTCTACATCGAGGGCCTCTCCGACGAGGAGCCGATCATCGCCAAGCTGCCCGGCATCTTCAAGGTGGAGAAGGGCGCCACACTGCGCTTTGCCGCCGAGCAGGCCAAGATGCATCTCTTCGATGCCGGTGGTCAGACCTATCGCCGCTGAGGCGCAATCCTTTCCGCTTTCCTGCATGGCACCCCGATCCGTGGGTGCCATTCATACCCTCTGTTAAGGTTCCGGACCTAGGATCGCGACAGGTTCAGTTGCGTAATACCCGAGGCCGCCATGTCCGGACAACCGAGACACTATCTGAAGAAGGAAGAGTCTTTCATGTATGACCGCGAGACGCGGTTCCGCCTGGAAGACACGATGAATGCCGGCCGGATCGAATATACCGAAAAGCATGTCATGCACATGGCCCAGCGCCGCTGCGATGTGATCCGCATTTCGATGAGCGGCGCGGTTCTGGCGCTGCTCACCCAGTACAATCTTCCCAAGGAATTCGTGCTCGACATTCCCGACGCGCGCATCATGAAGATCGGCTGCATCCTGATGCGGGTGAATGCCAACAACACCATCGACGTGCGGTTCCTCAGGATGTTGACGCAGAAGGAACTCGACCGCATCTTCATCTTCAGCACCCACCCGGCGCACAAGGACAAGAAGCTGGACGTGAGAAGCTGGTAAATCCGGCTTGCGGCCGGACGAGGGGTGACCCCGGGGAGCCCGTGCCATGTCCAGCCAGTTCATTGCCCTTGCCAGTTGCCTTGACGGCTTTGATGCCGTCAAGGCCGACAGCGCCCGAAGCTTCGGACGCCACACCCATGACCAGTTCGGCATCGGCCTGCTTTGCCGTGGCGCCCAGCATTCCGCGAGCGGCCGTGGTCCTGTGGAAGCCAGGGCGGGGGACGTGATCACGGTCAATCCGGGCGAGGTGCATGACGGGCGGCCGATCGGCGATGGCGGCCGTGCCTGGCGCATGCTGTATCTCGATCCGGCCATCGTCGCGCAGGCGGGGCTTGCCATCACGGAGGGGCGGCCGGCATCGTTCGAACTGACCCTGCCGGTGGCGCGCCAGCCTTTGCTCGCACGGGACCTGTCGGAACTTTTCGGCCTCGTCACCGGCCGCGCCGAGCCGGATACTGCCTTGCGCGGCGAAGAACTTCTCCTTTCCGTTCTGGCGCGGCTTTGCGAGCGGGCGGCGCTGCGCCGCGAACCGCCGCCGCCCGTGCAGTGCGCGCTCCATCGCATGGACGATGACCCTGCCGTGCCGGTCACTCTGCAGGAACTGGCCACGCTTGCCGGCCTCAGCCGTTTTCAGCTGCTGCGCGCCTTCAGGCAGTACACGGGCCTGACACCGCATGCCTATCTGCTGCAGCGGCGGGTGCAGCTTGCGCGCCGGCTGATCCGCCGCGGCATGCCGCTGTCGCAAGCCTCGGCCGAAGCGGGCTTTGCCGATCAGAGCCACATGCACCGCATTTTCGCAAGGAGCTTCGGGCTGACACCCGGTGCCTATGCCCAGGCGGCTGTCCGCAGTTGAGATCGCAAGGCTGCAATTTCATCCAAGACCGCCCGCCAGGGCGAGGGCATGATCCGGCTGTTCTCAACAGGGAAGGTTGTCCGATGATGAATGCAAGGCCGCGTGCCGCCGCCTGGAACCCTCTTGCGCCGAACGGCGGGGAGGGGCGCGCATGAGCTGGCAGTTTCTGCTCACCTCGCTGATCGTGGTGGCGACGCCCGGCACCGGTGTCATCGTCACGCTGGCTGCGGCACTTGCCCACGGTCGCCGGGCCTCCGTCGTTGCGGCACTCGGCTGCACGCTCGGCATCGTGCCGCACATGCTGGCGGCCATGACAGGGCTCGCCGCGCTGCTGCATGCCAGTGCGCTCGCCTATGAAGCGATCCGCTATGCCGGCGTCGCCTATCTGCTTTATATGGCGGTGATGATTGCCCGCGAGGACGGTGCACTCGCAGTCGATACCGCCACCGCTCCCCGCTCGGATCGGCAGACCATCGTATCGGCGATCATGGTCAATCTCCTGAATCCGAAACTGTCGATTTTCTTTCTGGCCTTCATGCCGCAGTTCATCGCTGCGGATGCGGAGGGCGCCGTCCTCCACATGGCCGAGCTTTCGCTGGTGTTCATGGCCATCACCTTTGCCGTGTTCGTTCTCTACAGCCTGTGTGCGGCAAGCGTTCGGGACCGCATCCTCTCACGCCCGGCGGTGATGACAGGCCTGCGGCGGGGCTTTGCCGCAGCCTTTGTCGGCCTCGGCATCAAGCTTGCGACGGCAGACCGCTAATGCCGTCTGCCGTTGCGCAAGGCCGCTCCCGGATCAGGCCTTGTTGAGCGCCTCGATCACCAGCGCCTTCAGCTTCAGCTCCGGCACTTCGGCAAAGGCCAGGTCCTCGCGGCCGAAATAGGCCTTGCGGTTGATCGCCGACCAGTCGTTGCAGGCTATGATGTAGCTTTGTTTGCCGGGGGCAAGCGCCGGTGCCGAATAGAGGAAGTCGCCGGTGCGCGCCGCAAGCGGCACGTCGCCATCCTGGTTGGAGCGTGCGAGGATCGCGGCAAGCGTCGCCGCATCCACCTCGGCCTTCATGATCTTGCCTTCGAAGCGTAGCGCCGCATTGTAGTCGAAACGGCTCACCTCCCCTTTGGGCAGGCCGGTGCCGAAGGAGGTGTGGCCGATGAAGCCGATATCGGCGCCGGCCTTGGCGGCAATGGCGGCGGCGGCAAAACGGGCCGTTTCACCCAGCGTCAGCGGCGCCTTGGTGCGGGCGACGACGCTGCGGTCTTCCGCCGTCAGGTGTTTTTCCAGCACGGTGGCGATGGCGCTTTTGAGGTCCGGCGCGGCCGGACCGCCGCGTTCGATCGCCACCCGCTCCAGGCTGGCGGCTGCACCCGGGGCTGCAATCGTCGCCACCGTCATCAGCGAGGCCCAGGACCCGGTATGCACATAGCGGGTCTTGCCCTGTTCATGCACCAGCGTCAGGTGGTCGTGGCCGCCGATCATCAGCGTGCCATCCGGCAGCATCGGCAGGATGTCGCGATCGGCGATGACACCGGCATGGCTCAGCACGATGTTGACGCTATTGCCCTTCAGCATCGACGGCAGGTTGGCCTTGGCCCATTCCACCGGCTGCGGCACGGCGATCATCTCGCGCGTCGCCTTGGGATAGGTGTTGATTGCGTTGGTGCCGAGGGCGGCGATGCTGAGCGTCAGGCCGCCGGCGGAGAGCGTGGCGGAAGCCTCCGTATAGGGCTTGTCCGACCGCTTGTCGGTGATGTTGCTGAGCACGGTCACGCCGAGCGAGCGGGCCTTCTCGACGAAATGGGCGAGATCATTGTCGAAATCCGGCTCGTGATTGCCGATGTTGAAGACGGTCGGTGCGAGCTTGGCCAGAGCGCCGAGGAAGGCCCAGTCGGCCTCGCCGCCGGAGCGGGCGGCCGCGACATTGCCGACCTCGAACAGATCGCCATTGAAGAGAATGACCTGCGGCCGGCTGGCAGCCGCCACACGCGCCTGCACCGCCTGCAGCAACTCGGCCATCCGCTCATAGGCCGAATGCAGGTCCGACAAGATGATCAGATCGACGCCCGGCTCGGCGGCACGGGCGGCAAGGCCAGCCAGAGGCAGGAGGGCGGCGGAGGAAAACAGGCCGAGGACGGCGCGGCGGTTGAGCAGCATCTGGACAATCCCTTTTTCGGAAATGCCCCGCCCTAACAATGCTGTACGACACGGCTGTGACGCGAATGGCGCCAGGGCGACAGACAATCGCCCCGGCACTGCTTCATCCGGAAAGGTTACGCGAAGAACACGCTCGCGCCCTGGTCCGCCGGGCCGACATTGCGGCGGAAGGGGGCGAAGAGTTCGCGGCCCATGCCGAATTCGTTGACGTCCAGATTGGCCTCGGCCAAGGGGCGCGAGGCAAACTCAGCCGCATCCACCAGCACTTCCAGCGTGCCGTTGACGGCATCGAGGCGGATCATGTCGCCGTTCTGGATTTTGGCGATCGGGCCGCCATCCGAGGCTTCCGGCGTCACATGGATCGCCGCTGGCACCTTGCCGGAGGCGCCCGACATGCGGCCATCGGTGACGAGCGCCACCTTGAAACCGCGGTCCTGCAGCACGCCGAGCGGCGGGGTGAGGCGATGCAGTTCCGGCATGCCGTTCGCCTTCGGGCCCTGGAAGCGCACCACAGCGACGAAATCCTTGTTGAGCTCGCCCTTCTTGAAGGCGTCCTGCAGTTCCTGCTGGTCGTGGAAGACGATTGCCGGTGCCTCGATCACGTGGCGCTCCGGCTTGACGGCGGAAATCTTGATGACGCCCTTGCCGAGATTGCCGTGCAGCATCTTCAGGCCGCCATTGGCCTGGAAGGGGCTTTCGATGCGGGTCAGCACCTTCGGATCGCCGCTCTCCTCCGGGCTTTCCTCGCGCACCACCATGCCGTTTTCGTCGAGCCGTGCCTCGACCGTATAGGCGGCAAGGCCCTGGCCGAAGACGGTGCGCACGTCATCATGCACGAGGCCGGTCTTCAGGAGCTGCTTGATGAGGAAACCCATGCCGCCGGCCGCATGGAAATGGTTCACGTCGGCAAGACCGTTGGGATAGACGCGGGCAAGCAGCGGCACGGTGTCGGAGAGTTCCGAAATGTCCTGCCAGGTCAGGACGATGCCGGCCGCGCGCGCCATGGCGACGAGGTGCATCGTGTGATTGGTGGAACCGCCGGTCGCATGCAGACCGACGACGCCGTTTACGACCGAGCGTTCGTCGATCATCTCGCCGGCGGGCGTGAACTCGTTGCCGAGCGCCGTGATCGCGAGCGCGCGCTTGGCGGCTTCCCTGGTCAGTGCCTCGCGCAACGGCGTGCCGGGATTGACGAAGGAGGCGCCCGGCATATGGAAGCCCATGATCTCCATCAGCATCTGGTTGGAGTTGGCTGTGCCGTAGAAGGTGCAGGTGCCGGGGCCGTGATAGGATTTGGATTCGGCTTCCAGAAGTTCGGCACGGCCAACCTTGCCTTCCGCATAGAGCTGGCGGATGCGCGACTTCTCGTCATTCGGCAGGCCGGAGGTCATAGGGCCGGCGGGAATGAAGACGGCCGGCAGATGGCCGAAGGTGAGAGCCGCGATCACGAGGCCCGGCACGATCTTGTCGCAGATGCCGAGATAGACGGCGGCATCGAACATGTTGTGGGAGAGGCCGATGCCGGCGGCCATGGCAATCGCATCACGCGAGAAGAGCGAAAGCTCCATGCCCGGCTGCCCCTGCGTCACGCCATCGCACATGGCGGGCACGCCGCCCGCTACCTGGGCGACGCCGCCGGCCTCACGCGCCGCATCACGAATGATCGGCGGGAAGGTTTCGTACGGCTGGTGCGCCGAAAGCATGTCGTTATAGGCGGTGATGATGCCGAGATTGGGCACGACGTCTCCGGCGAGCGCGGCCTTCTCGGCGGGGGAACAGACGGCAAAGCCATGCGCAAGGTTGCCGCAGGACAGCGTCGAACGGTGCACGCCCTTGGCGACAGCCCGCTGAACTCGGTCGAGATAGGCCTCGCGATGCGGTTTCGACCGTTCCACGATGCGCCGGGTGATCGCTTCAATGCTCGAATGGGCAGCCATATCATCCTCCATGGGCAAGGCCAGCGGCGGTTGGGAGGCCGCCGCGCCTGATGTTCTCTTGCTTTCGTTTGCCGCGCAGGGAAGCGCGTGACGGGCGCCTTGGCGTCAGGGCGCCCAGTAGATCTCGACCGGTGACGGGGCACGGTTCAGAAGAGCACGCACCGGCATTTCCATCTCGTCGGTGCCGGCCATCGCCTTTTCAAGCACCGCCATCTTTGCCTCGCCCTCGATATGCAGCACCAGGAAGCGGGCATCGGCCAGGCTCGGATAGGTGAAGGTCAGCCGTTCCTCGCCGGCGCCATCCGCCATCATCGTCATCACGCCGCGCGGCGCATCGGGATCGATGGCGCGTGCCAGATGATTGCCCCCCGGAAAGAACGAGGCCGTATGGCCGTCCGTTCCCATGCCGAGGATCGCAACGTCGAACGGATTGCCGATGTCTTCCGTCTTTTCCGTCGCAATCGCCGCTGCCTGCAGCGCGGAAGCGACATCGTGATAGAGCGGCACGAAGATGGCGCTCGCAGCATTGTTCTGCAAAAGGTGGGTTTCCACCAGCAGATGGTTGGAGCGCGGATTGTCGGCCGGCACGAAACGCTCGTCCACCAGCGTGATCGTCACCTTGTCCCAGGCGATGTCACGCGTCGAAAGCGCCTCGAAGAAGCGCTTTGGCGTGGAACCGCCGGAGACGGCGATCGAGGCCGAACCGCGTTCGGCAATTGCCTTCTCAAGATGGGTCGCCACGTCGCTGGCGAGCAGTTCGGCCAGTTCGGTGGCATTGGCGAAGCTGTGCAGGGTCGATGCCATCGGCTCAGCCCTCGTGCCAGGTGCGACCGTCGCGCTCGATCAGCGCAATCGCCTGGCTCGGACCCCAGGTGCCGGCCGTATAGCCCTGCGCCGGCTGGCCGGTCAGTTCCCAGCCCTTCAGGATCGGATCGACCCACTTCCACGCCGCTTCCACTTCGTCGCGGCGCATGAACAGCGTCTGGTTGGAGCGGATCACGTCCATCAGCAGCCGCTCGTAGGCATCCGGATTGCGCACGTTGAAGGCGGCGGCAAAGCTCATGTCGAGCGAGACGTTGCGCAGGCGCATGCCGCCCGGACCGGGGTCCTTGATCATCAGCGACTGCTTGACGCCCTCATCCGGCTGCAGGCGGATGATCAGCTGGTTGGCGGAGATACGGCCTGCGGCCGGCTCGAAGATGTTGTGCGGGATCGGCTTGAAGGTGATGACGATCTCCGACATGCGGCTGGCCAGCCGCTTGCCGGTGCGGATGTAGAAGGGAACGCCCGCCCAGCGCCAGTTGTTGATCTCGGCCTTGATGGCGACGAAGGTTTCGGTGTTGGACACGCCGCCTTCGAGTTCTTCCAGGTAACCCTTCACGGGGCCACCCGCAGAGGCGCCGGCGCGATACTGGCCGCGCACCGTCATCTGCTCGACATTGGCTTCCGTGATCGGCCTCAGGGCGCGCAGCACCTTCAGCTTCTCGTCGCGCACGGCTTCGGAATCCATGGAGGAGGGCACTTCCATGGCGACAAGGCAAAGAAGCTGCAGAATGTGGTTCTGCACCATGTCCCGCAGCGCGCCGGCCGTGTCGTAATAGCCGGCGCGGCCTTCGAGGCCGACGGATTCGGCAACCGAAATCTGCACGTGATCGATGTACTGGGCGTTCCACAGCGGCTCATAGAGCGCATTGGCAAAGCGCAGCGCCATCAGGTTCTGCACCGTCTCCTTGCCGAGATAGTGGTCTATGCGGAAGATCTGCTCTTCCTTGAACACCTTGCCGATCGTGTCGTTCAGGTCGAGCGCGGAGGAGAGGTCGCGGCCGATCGGCTTTTCCACCACGATGCGGGTGGATTTGGTGATCAGTTTGTGGTCGCGGATCTTTTCCGAGATGGCGCCGAAGATCGCCGGCGATACCGCGAGATAGAAGGCCCGCACGCGCTCCTTGCCCTCGTCCAAAAGCTTCTTCAGCTGGTCCCAGCCGGCATCGGTCTTGGCATCGACGGAGACGTAGAACAGGCGGGCGAGGAACTTGGCCACTTCCGCCGTGTCGTATTCGCCCTCCTTGAGGTGCTTTTTCAGCGCCTCGTCGGCAAATTTGCGAAACTCCTCGTGGCTCATCGGGGTGCGGGCGGCGCCGATCACGCGGGTCGGTTCGGTGAACTGGCCTTCGATCTGCCGGTGGTAGAGGGCGGGAAGCAGCTTGCGTTCGGCAAGGTCGCCATTGCCGCCGAAGACGACATAGTCGAAGGGTTCCACGGGGATGATCTGACTGCTCATGCCTAGCTCTTTCGAAGTCTGAGGGTTGATGTCTACATAATCTAATCGATTTAAAAAAGCCAGCCCCCTGATGGGGCAAAGCGTCACACGGCAATCAGAACCGGTCGCGCAGGGCGTACCAGGTCAGCGCCAGGAACAGCAGCGGGCTTCTGAACCGCGCTCCGCCGGGAAAGGGCGGGATTTTCAGATCCTGGAACAGGTTAAGCTCGCTGGCGTTTCCGGCAACCGCGTCGGCATACATCTTGCCTGCGTAGTTTGACAGCATGACGCCATGGCCGGAATAGCCGGCAATCGAGGTGACGCCCGGCATCACTTCGCGCACGAAAGGCTTGCGCGGCAGGGTGATGCCCACCGAACCGCCCCAGGCATGGGTGATCGCGACATCCTTCAGCGCCGGATAGATTTCGGCGATCTGCTTGCGGATGTGGCGGGAAATGTCGCGCGGGCTGTCGGCGGTATAGGCTTCGCGCCCGCCGAACAGCAGGCGTCCGTCGCGGCTTTTGCGGAAATAGCGCACCACGAAGCGCGAATCCGCCACGGCCTCGGCGCCCGGCAGGATGTCGGGGAAGCGGTCGAGCGGCACGGTCGCGCCGATGAAGGAACGGATCGGCATCACATGTGCCGCCGTTTCCCGTTCCAGCTTGCCGATATAGGCATTGGTCGCGAGCAGAACCCGCTCGGCGGTGATCGTGCCGCGCGGCGTCTCGATCCGCGTCCTGCCGTCCGCCTGCGTCATGCCGTTGGCCGGCGTCATCTCGCAGATCCTCGCACCGGCTTCAGCCGCCACCCGGCCAAGGCCGATCAGAAGTTTCAGCGGGTGGATATGGCCGGTGCCGGCATCGCGCACGCCGTGATGGTAATGGGAAGAGCCCAGTCGCGCGGTCGTCTCGGCCTTGTCCATGAACGAAACATGCGGATAGTCGTAACGCGTCGCCAGAAGATCGGCGACGCGCCGGTAGTCGTCGGCATGCCCCGGCTTGTGCGACACATTCATCTGCCCCGGCATGTAGTCCATGTCGATGCCGTGCGTTTCGGCGAAATCGAGCAGGTAGCGCTTGGCGTTTTCAGCCATGTCGAACAGGGCGCGGGAACGCTCGTAGCCGAGTTCCGGCTCCAGTTCGTCCGGCCAGGCGCGCTGGCCGGAGCCCAGCTGGCCGCCATTGCGGCCGGATGCCCCGTCGCCGAGCCGGCTTGCCTCGATCAGCACCACCGAGACGCCACGCTGGGCAAGATTGCAGGCCGCCTGCAGCCCGGTGAAGCCGCCGCCGATGATGGCGACATCGACCGTGACCGAGCCGTCGAGTGCTGCGTAGGTCGGCCGATCCGCAACGCTGTCCTGATACCAGGACAGGCCCGGTGCAATGGGGCTTTGCCATGTCATGGGGTCACCTTACACGTTCAGCAGCAGGAATTCACGCTCCCACGGGCTGATCACCTGCATGAAGGTCTCGAACTCGCCCCGCTTGACCCCCGCGTAAAGACCGATGAATTCCTTGCCGAACACCTCTTCGAAGGCCGGTTCGCCCTCGAGAAGGGCAACGGCTTCGAGCAGCCCGCGCGGAAGATCGATGGAACCCTCGTTGGCCGTGTCATAGGTCGGCTCCGTCGGTTCGATCTCCTTCATGATGCCGAGCCAGCCGCAGGCGAGCGAGGCCGCCAGCGCCAGATAGGGGTTCGCGTCCGAGCTCGGCAGGCGGTTTTCGACGCGCCGCGCCGCGGGCTCCGAGATCGGCACGCGAAACGCCGTGGTGCGGTTGTCGTAACCCCAGGCATTGTTGACCGGGCAGGCCATGTCCGGCGTAAGCCGCCGGTAGGAGTTGACGTAGGGCGCCAGCATCACGAGCGAACTCGGCACGTATTTCTGCATGCCGCCGATGAAGTGGAAGAAGGCGCGCGACGGGGAGCCGTCCGGATTGGAAAAGATGTTCTTGCCGGTCTTGGCATCCACCACCGACTGGTGGATGTGCATGGCAGATCCCGGCTGGCCCTGCATCGGCTTGGCCATGAAGGTGGCATAGATGCCGTGCTTCAGGGCCGCCTCGCGGATGGTGCGCTTGAACAGGAACACCTGGTCGGCGAGCTGGATCGGGTCGCCGTGGCGCA
The DNA here is from genome assembly GCF_018760785.1 of Rhizobium sp. CSW-27. Lineage (GTDB taxonomy): Bacteria > Pseudomonadota > Alphaproteobacteria > Rhizobiales > Rhizobiaceae > Neorhizobium. The sequence continues at coordinate 77,469 of NZ_JAHHZO010000010.1, read as the reverse complement.
GGTTGATTTCCAGCTGCGCAGGGCCTTCCTCATGGATCAGCGTATCGATCTCCAGCCCCTGCTTCTCGGAGAAGTGATAGATGTCGTCGATCAGTTCGTCGAATTCGTTGATGCCGGCGATCGAATAGCCCTGGCCGCCGACGATGGAACGGCCGGAGCGGCCCTTCGGCGGATGCAGCGGGTAATCCGGATCCTCGTTGATCGCGACGAGATAGAACTCGATTTCCGGCGCCACGACCGGCTTCCAGCCCTGATCGTCGTAAAGCCGCATGACATTCTTCAGCACGTTGCGCGGCGTATAGGGCACCTGTTCGCCGGTGGTGCCCACCACGTCGCAGATCACCTGCGCCGTCGGGTCGCTTTCCCAGGGAACCACGGAGAGGGTCGACAGGTCCGGCACCAGCTTCAGGTCGCTGTCGCGCGGCTCGTAGCGGAAATTGGCCGTCTCGTCCGGATAGTCGCCGGAGATCGTGTGGCGATAGAGCGCAGACGGCAGCGCCAGCGAGGTGTTGGAGGTGAATTTCGACGTCGGCATCATCTTGCCACGCGGCACGCCGGCCAGATCCGGGGTGATGCATTCCACATCCTCGATGCCGCGGGCCTTCAGCCAGGCGGCGGCGTCCCGCCAGTTCGCCACGCCCCGAAGCGAGGTGAGAGGCGGTTGTGCCGTGGCGGCCTTCAGGACGCTTCCAGTGGCACGGGCGGTCGGCTTTTTCTTGGGCGGCATGAGGCACCGGACGTTGTTGACGTTGCCCGCATCATAGTCGGAACACGGCAATTGGCGAGGGGGATCATTGACTTTGTACGGTTGATCGCGAACAGGAAGGAGCGGACGGGCAAGACAGGATGAGAGTGACGTGACGCGCCGATACGATGTTGTGGTGCTGGGCGCCGGGGCCGCCGGCATGATGTGCGCGCTGAGGGCGGGCCAGCGCGGCCAGCGCGTCCTGGTGCTCGATCATGCCCGGGCGCCCGGCGAAAAGATCCGTATTTCCGGCGGCGGGCGCTGCAACTTCACCAATCTTCATGCCGCCCCGGCCAACTACATTTCCGGCAACCGCCATTTCGCCAAGTCGGCGCTCGCGCGCTACACGCCGAGGGATTTTCTGGCGCTGGTCGAGAAGCATCGCATCGCCTGGCACGAAAAGACGCTCGGCCAGCTGTTCTGCGATGACAGCGCCAAGGACATCATCCGCATGCTGCTTGCCGAAATGCAGGCCGGCGATGTCGAGCTTCGTCTGCAGCAGCCGGTCGGCGCGGTCGAAAAATCCGAGGAGGGTTTCCGCCTTTCCCTCGACAGCGGCATCGTCGAGTCGCGCGCGCTGGTGGTGGCGACGGGCGGCAAGTCCATTCCGAAGATGGGCGCCACCGGCCTTGCCTATCGCATCGCCGAACAGTTCGGCCTGCCGGTCACCGAGACGCGACCGGCGCTGGTGCCGCTGACGCTGGAACCGGCCATGCTCGAGAAGCTTTCCGTCCTCTCCGGCATTTCGGTGGAGGCCGAGGTGCGCCACGGCAAGACGGGTTTCCGTGAGGCGCTGCTCTTCACCCATCGCGGTCTCAGCGGGCCGTCCATCCTGCAGATCTCCTCCTACTGGCGCGAGGGCGATGCCATCACGCTGTCGCTTGAGCCGGATATCGACCTGCTCGCCCGCCTGAAACAGGCGCGCCGGGACAACGGTCGCCAGGCGGTGCAGACGGCGCTGGCGGAGATCCTGCCGCGCCGGCTGGCGCAGTTCTTTGCGGAAGATCTCGGCCTGTCGGCGCCGCTCGCCGATCAGAGCGACCGCGTGCTGCAGGCGGTCGCGACGGCGGTTCAATCCTGGAGCCTCAAGCCTGCGGGCTCGGAAGGTTACCGTACGGCGGAAGTCACGCTCGGCGGTGTCGATGTCGATGCACTCGATTCGCGCAGCATGCAGGCAAAGTCGGTGCAGGGCCTCTATTTCATCGGCGAATGCGTCGATGTCACCGGCTGGCTTGGCGGCTACAATTTCCAGTGGGCCTGGGCCTCCGGCCATGTCTGCGGCGAGGCGTTGACAGTGTCGTCGCCTCACCATTGACCCGCCCGCGCTGCCGGAGAGAGGCGAACCTGTGCAGTTTCTGCACGCATTATTCTCATATCAGTATATTCGCAATTTCATTTGTACCATTCTAGGCTGAATCTTCAGCATTTCTTTAGCGGCGAGTGGGAGAACGATATGGCCGCCTTGAATTTCAAGGGGCATATCTGCCCGTCTGCCAGTCCGGGCGGCCTTTCATTTCAGAGGTTGCAAATGCTCGTCGATCGCCTGCTCGCGCGCTTCAAGATCCAGACGAAGGTCATCGCCTTCATCGTTCCGTTCGTTCTCAGCATATCGGCCGTCGGGCTCTCCGGTCTCTATGCCTCGCGCCTCCTGCAGGTGCGTATGGACATGTCCAATTCCGTGCTGCAGTCGCTGAGCGGCTTCAAGCAGGTCTATGCCGGCATGACGGAGTTCCTGCAGCATACCAGCGAGGAAACGCGCAGCGTTCTCGTGCGCCAGCTCGGCGAACAGTCGGCGCTTCTGAAGCAGGTGGCGGCTGCGGCCGATGACGCTGATGGCCGTGCCGAGATCGGAGCCGCCATTCAGGGGGCCGAAACGATCGGTGGTCAGATCGACGCGCTCTGGGCGCTCTACAAGGACGAGGTCGCCCTGCGCAATGGCATCGACGAGGATCTGGGCATCATCGTCAAGCAGCAGGCCGACCTGCTCAATTATGCGACGGTCAAGCGCGAGAACCTGAGCGCCGACGAAGGCAAGGCAAAGGAACTGTTGCGCGATGCCGAACGGCTGACCCGCGGCGCCAACCTGATCTCCAGGCTGGTGGCGGATTTCAACGGCCAGGCGACCGCGCAGCAGAAGATGGATGTCGTGACGCCGCAACTCGGCCAGCTTAAGACGACGATGGCCGAGGTCAATGCCGCGCTGCCGGCAGACCAGAAGGTCGTGGCGGATCAGCTGGCGGACAGCCTCGGCCAGATTACCAAACAGGCGGAAATCAACGTCGTCAATGATGCGACCATCGGTGCCGTCGAGCGGGCCGTCAACCTGATGCGCCCCGCCGCGATCCGTCTGCAGGGCGCCGCCACCCTGAAGGCCCGCCAGGCCACCGAAGCCTTCGGCCAGCTCGATGCGCCGATTGCCGCGGCCACCCGCTTCGTCACTGTCACGCGCCAGATCAGCGATGCCGTGCGCACCGTCGAACTGAAGGTCGCCCGCTACACCGTGGCGCCCGATGCGACCCTGCTGGACGACCTGCTGGGCGCGCTGATGTCGCTCGACGTGTCGACCGGCGCCATGCAGGCCGACCAGACCGTGCCGGAAGAGATCCGCAAGCGGGCGGACGCCATCCTGCCGCGGATCGTCGGCATGGAGGACAAGGCCGAGGCGCTGCTCGATCTCTCGCGCAAGCGGATCGATGCCTTCCGCTCGGCGGAACGCGAAATCAATGCCATCTGGGGCAGCCTGACCCAGTTCGCCTCCCACCAGCGCGACGCCGCCGGCATCGAGCGCGACAAGGCCAACCAGATTTCCGTCAGCGCCATGCTGCTTGGCATCCTGGTGGCCATCTTTGCCGGGATCGGCCTGATCTTCACCTTCAAGGGACCGATCCTGCAGATTGCCGCCACCATGCGGCGGCTTGCCGCCGGCGATCTCAGCACCGCGATCGAAGGGGCGGCCCGCCGCGACGAACTGGGCGACATGGCCCGGGCGCTTGGCATCTTCAAGGAAAATGCCGAGGCGAAGCTGCGCGTCGAGGCGATGAGCGAGCAGGAGCGCGCACAAGCCGAGGCGGAGCGCCGTCGCAACGAGGCCGAGAAGCAGGAGATCGACCGGCAGATCGAGTTTGCCGTCACCGCGCTGGCAATGGGCCTGGAGCGGCTGGCGGAAGGCGATGTGTCTGCCACCATCGACACGCCCTTTGTCGGACGTCTGGAACAGCTGCGCAGCGATTTCAACCGCTCGCTCACCCGCCTGCAGGACACGATCGCGATGATCAAGAGCAATGTCGTGGCCATTCAGGGCAATGTCCGGCAGATGTCGCAGTCGACCGACGATCTTTCGCGCCGCACCGAAACCCAGGCCGCGTCGCTGGAGGAGACGGCCGCGGCCGTCAACGAGGTGACCGCCAATGTTCGCGCCGCGGCCGACAAGGCCCGCGAGGCCAATGTCGTGGTCGGCGAAACCCGGCGTAGCGCCGACGACTCGCTTGTCGTGGTGGGCGAGGCCGTCTCGGCCATGCAGCGGATCGAGGTTGCCTCGCAGAAGATCGCCCAGATCACCGAGGTCATCGATGCGATCGCCTTCCAGACGAATCTCCTGGCGCTGAATGCCGGCGTCGAGGCGGCGCGGGCCGGCGAGGCGGGCAAGGGCTTTGCCGTCGTGGCGCAGGAAGTGCGCGAGCTTGCCCAGCGCTCGGCCAGCGCGGCCAAGGAGATCAAGGGCCTGATCAATGCCTCCACGGAGGAGGTCAGCAGCGGATCGCATCTCGTGCAGCGCACCGGCGACGCGCTGGCCGCCATCGGCCGGCAGATCTCCAGCCTCAGCGCCCATGTGGAGGGCATTGCGTCGGCCTCGCGCGACCAGTCGTCCGCCCTGCAGGAGGTCAACGGCGCCGTCAGCCAGATGGACCAGTTGACCCAGCAGAATGCGGCGATGGTGGAGGAAACCAGCGCGGCAAGCCGCCAGCTGGCGGAGGAGGCCGATCAGCTGGTGATGCTGCTGGAACAGTTCCGCGTCGAGCGGAGCGACGGATACCGGGGCGCCCGCGCCGCCTGATGCGGCGCCGTCCTGGGAGACAGCAAGGGCCTTTCATCCTCGCCGTTGAAGGGCCCTTTACCATTCCCGGACCATTCCGGCCCGGCATTGGCCGGCGCTAAGAAATCAGCGCCTTCATTCAAGACTTCTTAAGTTCCCTCGCCGCATGCTGTCGCAATGCGTCCACATTTTCCGGCTTCAAGGAAGTGTCGCGCAGTCTGTCGTTCCGCGGCAGGCCAACCAGATCGTTTTGGGGATCGTACCATGCAGAGACATCGCGCGCGTGCCATTGCCATTGCCGAAGCCCGGACGCAGGCTTCGCTGAAGCTTCGTTTCCTTGTTCTCGCCGTGTCGGCCACCGCTGCCCTGATCGCTCTGCCCGGTCTGTTCTTCTGACCGCCTGCCGCTGCGGCTCTGTCGTGGCGCCCGGCCCTTGCCAAGGGGGAGGGTCCTGCGGCCGACATCCTTACCCCTCAGAATTGATAGAACGCAAGTCAGGTTCCCTTTACCCTGATGGCCTAGAGTCCCTGGATTGAACTTCGCTCTGACTTTCGACGGGGGCATCATGTCCAGGATCATTCCGGCTTCGGTCGCATCGCGCATTCTTCTGCTCTGTCTTCTGCTGGTGGTGGCCGCCGTAGCCGCCGTCGGCGGCATGACCTACGGCTACCTGCGCTCCAGCATCATGGAGCGGACGGATGACGATGCACGCAGTGCGATGCGGGCCATGGCCATTCTCTACGGCGCATCGGTGCCGGGTTCGGACATCCGCCTTGCCGATGGCATCGTCAGCGCGGTGCGGCAGGAGGCGCCGGTGGCGCTGGCAGACCATGCGCTGGTCGATCGCACGGCGCAGTCGATTTCCGGCGTCGCGACCATCTTCCAGAAGCAGGGCGCCGATTACGTGCGCATCTCCACCAATGTGAAGAAGGAGAATGGCGACCGTGCCACGGGCACCAAGCTTGCCGCCGATCATCCGGCCCAGGCTTTCCTGGCGCGGGGCGAGGCCTATTACGGCCCGGCCACCCTGTTCGGCCGCAGCTTCGTCACCGGCTATTTTCCGATCAAGAACGACAGCGGTGCCGTGACCGGCGTGCTGTTCATCGGCATTCCGCTCGAGGTCTACTTCGCACAGATCTCCTCCTCCGCCTGGATCATGGTGGTGACGGGGCTTGTCGCCATCCTCTGCGTGGGCCTCGTCGGCCTGGTGATGATCCGCAGGCTCGTGCGACCGCTGACCGTGCTGACGGACACCGTCATCAGCATCTCCTCCGGCCGCTCCGTGGATGTGCCCTTCACGCAAAGCCGCAACGAATTCGGCGACATTGCCCGCGCGCTGGAAGTGTTCCGCCGCAATGCCGAGGAGAAGCAGCTTGTGGAGGCGCGCTCGGACGAGGAACGGGCCGAGGCCGAAGCCGAGCGGCGCCGTCGCGATGCGGAAAAGCAGGAGACGGACCGGCAGATCGACCAGGCCGTCAGCGAACTGGGCGCGGCGCTGGCGCGGCTCTCCCAAGGCGATCTCACCCGTACCATCGAGACCCGCTTTGCCGGCAGGCTGGAGCAGTTGCGGCAGGATTTCAACGGCTCGATCACCCATCTGCGCGATACCATGGGCCATATCCGCCATACCGCCCTGACGATCCGGCAGGGCACCACGGATCTCAACGCCTCGTCCGACGAACTGGCGCGGCGCACCGAGAGCCAGGCCGCCTCGCTGGAAGAGACCGCGGCGGCCGTCGACCAGATCACGGTCACAGTCACCAATTCGGCCAGCCGTGCCCGCGAGGCGAACGAGGCGGTTTCCCGCACGCGCCGCACGGCCGACAGTTCCTCCACGGTGGTCAGCAGTGCCGTCGAAGCCATGGGCCGCATCGAGGAGGCGTCGAAGAAGATCGAGCTGATCATCGAGGTGATCGACGACATCGCCTTCCAGACCAATCTCCTGGCGCTCAATGCCGGCATCGAGGCGGCCCGCGCCGGCGAGGCCGGCAAGGGCTTTGCCGTCGTCGCGCAGGAAGTGCGCGAACTGGCGCAGCGCTCCGCCAGTGCCGCGCACGAGATCAAGGACCTGATCAACCAGTCCAGCAATGAGGTGCGCAACGGCTCCGAACTGGTACAGCAGGCCGGCCAGGTGCTGGCGGCGATCAGCGAACAGATCGCCGGCGCCAGCCGCCACGTGGAATCGATTGCCACTGCCAGCCAGGACCAGTCCTCGGCGCTGAAGGAGATCAACGGCACCGTCAACAAGATGGACCAGCTGACCCAGCAGAATGGCGCCATGGCCACCGAAACCAGCCAGGCCAGCGCCCGGCTTGCCGGCGAGGCAGGCCGGCTCATGCAACTCGTCGAACAGTTCCGCACCGAGACGGGGCAGGCAACGGGCGGTCGCCACGCGGCGTGAAGCTGCAGCCGGTTTCCGGCATCGGATGAGAAGGGGCGGTCTGCGGATCGCCCCTTGTCGCGTTGAGCCGGAGACGGGGCAGCCGAAACCATCGCAGCCAACGTGGCAGAGGTTCGGCATGCAGGCGATAGAAATCATCCTCGCTCTGCCTGCTCTGCCGCTGCCGCAGGTAGGCGTCGAAAATCTGGGCAGTGATCAAGTCCTGCATGGGATCATCCTTTCCTGACAATGGCCTGCTTGCGGGCCTGTTTGCGGTGATCCTTTTCAATAGTCAGGGAAATGCGCTTCAAGAACCGGGAAAAACCGGCTATGTTTTTCATCGATGAAAAACGTGAGCTGGGATATCTATGCAGCCTTCCTTGAGGTCGCGCGCCGCGGCGGCCTGTCGGGCGCGGTGCAGGCCACGGGCCTCAGCCCCGCCTCGCTCGGCCGGCGCATGCTGGATCTGGAGGCGGAAATCGGTCGCCCGCTGTTCCTGCGCAGCTGCACGGGTTATCGCCTGACAGCCGATGGCGAGGCACTGTTTGCCCAATGTCTGGAGATGGAGGCGGCGGCGCGCCGCATCGAAAGCTGGAACGCCAGCGGCTTGCATGCACCGCTTGTGCGCATTGCCTGCGGCACCTGGATGGCCTGGCACCTGATGCGGCAGTGGCCGGAACTCTGCCGGCCGGACGACCGGTTCCGGCTGGATATCTTCGTCGGCGAGCAGCGTGCGGCTCTGGCGCATCGGGAAAGCGATATCGGCATCCGGGCCTTCGAGCCGGCGGAGGCAAATCTTGCCGCCACGCGTCTCGGCGAGGTTGCCTACGCGGCCTATCGGGCCCGCAGCCTGTCCGGCGCCGAGGCCGGACGCTGGCTGGCCGTTGGGGAGGAGGCCGCGATTTCCGCCTATCTGCGCTATGCGCGAACGCCATGCCGAGCGGGTTGTGGTCGGCGTCAATCGGCCGCGTTCCCTGCTCGATCTTGTGCTTGCCGGCGCCGGCACCGCGGTTCTGCCCTGTTTCGTCGGCGACCAGCTGCCGGAGCTCGTCCGGCAGGATGGCGAGATCGCCGAACTGCGTCACAGCCAGTGGATCGTGATGAACAACGAGGACCGGGGCCGGCGCGAGATCCGCACCGTCATCGACCGGATGACGCATCTTGTGCGGAATGAGGCCGCGCTTTTCGCGGGCGAGCGCCCGCATGCATGAGGCGGGGAAGCGTTGCGCTTCCCCGCCTCATGCATGCTGTCCCTGGGGTCAGCGCGGCTGTGTCACGATGACCGGGATCATCAGGTCGCCCCAGTTGCCCTCGCCTCCATGGTGGCGGGCGGAGCGCACCAGTTCGACCGAGACGCCGGCATCGACGGCGCGCATGACGGCATGGTTCAGGCGGTGCAGTTCGTTGGCGAGAACGCGGATGGCCGACTGCTGTTCGGCGCTCATCGCGGTGGACTGTTCTTCGGCGCGTTCCTTGACGCGGGTCTGGACATTCATGGCATTTCTCCTCTTGTTGTGCAGGGGTTGTTGAAGGGGATGCTCAGACCCCTCCCCACAAGGCGGAGGGGCGTGGCCTGTGGCACCGGACTGCCCCTTCAAACCGTCAGCAAGCTGTCGGCTGCGAATGGGCAAGGCGGTTCTGCGGGTTACCCCTCCCCCTTGTGGGGAGGGGCCTTGGCTTTTACTCAGCCGCCGGGCGGAACTGTTCGTGCTCGGTGGATTCCTTCATCGCCGTGGTCGACGACTGACCGCCGGTGATGGCCAGCGACACGGCATCGAAATAACCGGTGCCGACTTCGCGCTGGTGTTTCGTCGCGGTGTAGCCGTTGATTTCGGCTGCGAATTCCGCCTCCTGCAGCTCCGAATAGGCCGCCATCTGGCGGTCCTTGTAGCCGCGGGCCAGTTCGAACATGCCGTAGTTCAGCTGGTGGAAGCCGGCGAGCGTGATGAACTGGAACTTGTAGCCCATCGCCCCCAGCTCGCGCTGGAACTTTGCGATCGTCGCATCGTCCAGGTTCTTCTTCCAGTTGAACGAGGGCGAGCAGTTGTAGGCGAGTTTCTTGCCAGGATGCACCTTGTGCACGGCTTCGGCGAACCTGCGGGCCTGTTCGAGGTCCGGTTTGCCGGTTTCCATCCAGATCAGGTCGCAATGCGGTGCATAGGCGATCGCGCGTGCGATGCACGGGTCGATGCCGTTTTTCACCTGGTAGAAGCCTTCCGCCGTGCGGCCCTTGTCGTAATCGACGAAGGGCTGGTCGCGTTCGTCGATATCGGAGGTGAGCAGCTTGGCGGCCTCCGCATCGGTGCGGGCGACGAGCAGAGTCGGAACGCCCATGACGTCGGCGGCAAGTCGGGCGGCGTTCAGGTTGCGGATATGGGCGGCCGTCGGGATCAGAACCTTGCCGCCCAGATGGCCGCACTTCTTTTCCGATGCCAGCTGATCCTCGAAGTGAACGCCTGCAGCGCCGGCTTCGATGAAGGCCTTCATGATCTCGAAGGCATTCAACGGTCCGCCGAAGCCGGCCTCTGCATCGGCAACGATGGGCGCGAACCAGGTCTCGACCGACAGGCCCTTGCCTTCCTGCGTCTCGATCTGGTCGGCGCGCTGCAGGGTGCGGTTGATGCGCTTGGCGAGCTCCGGCGCGGCATTGGCCGGGTAAAGCGACTGATCAGGATACATGGCAGAGGCGGTGTTGGCTTCTGCTGCAACCTGCCAGCCGGACAGGTAGATCGCCTTCAGGCCGGCGCGAACCATCTGCATGGCCTGATTGCCGGAGAGGGCACCGAGTGCGTTGACGAAATCCTCTTCGTTGATCAGCTTCCAGAGGCGGTTCGCCCCCATCTCCGCCAGCGAATACTTGATCTCGACCGAGCCGCGCAGCCGCTTCACGTCCTCTGCCGTGTACGGGCGCTCGATGCCGTCGAAACGACCTTCGGGTGCGGTGGGAACAAGGTTGTAAAACTCTGTCATGATGCTCTCTCCCGTCTGCTTTGGAGGCGAGGACACATCCTGTGTCCGATGATGTCGTCTCCGAATGTCTGAGACTGAATTTACAGTGCAGCGCAGCGTGTCGCCAGCAAATAAACGAAAACAGAGATCTGAAAGAGGTTAGGTTGTCTTGCCTTTGACGTTTCATCGTGTAAATTTGTAAATTATGTAAAAACTCTGAATGGGCGACTTCTGTAAAAGGTGTGACATGGCGGAGCGGAAGATCTTTGCAGGACCCAGGGTGCGGCGGCTGCGGCTCGGTCTCGATCTGACCCAGACGGCGATGGCCGAGGGGCTCGGCATCTCGCCCTCCTACCTGAACCTCATCGAGCGCAATCAGAGACCGCTCACCGTGCAGCTGCTGCTGAGGCTCGCCTCGGTCTACAAGGTCGATATCGACCAGCTGCAGGGTGAGGGGGGCGGTGCGGCGCAGCAGCTGCGCGAGGTGTTTGCCGATCCGCTGCTGGCCGGCGAAATCCCTGGCGATCAGGAGCTGATCGAGGTGGCGGAGGGCGCGCCCAATGCGGCGGTCGGCATCCTCAAACTCTACCGCGCCTATCGCGAGCAGGCCGCCCGCCTTTCCGATCTCGCCGATCTGCTGGCACGCGAGGGGCACGAGACCTCGCTCGGCCGCGCCCGCCTGCCGATGGACGAGGTGCGCGAGACGCTGGAAAGGCGTCCCATGGCGTTTGCGCGGCTGGACGAGGCGGCGGAAGCCTTCATCGCGACGCTCAATCCCGGCGACGATCTGACGGGTGCCCTGAAGGGCTGGCTGCGTTCGGCGCATGGCATTGTGGTGCGACAGCTGCCGGTACATGCCATGCCGACGCTGCGCCGGCGCTACGACCGGCATTCCATGCGCCTCTTTCTCTCCGAGCGCCTGTCGGTGGCGGAGCGGACCCGCGAGATTGCCCAGGAGGTGGCGCTGCTTTCGCTGGGCCAGGAGATCGCGGCGGAGCTTGCCGGCCTGTCGCTTTCGAGCGGCGAGGCACTGCGCATCGGCCGCTTCGAACTGGCCCGCTATGCGGCTCACGCACTGATGATGCCCTTCGGCGCCTTCCTGACGGCGGCGCAGCGGGCCCGCTTCGATCTGGACCAGCTCTCCGCCCGCTTCGATGTCTCCTTCGAGCAGGCCGCCCACCGGCTGGTCTCGCTGCACCGGGCCGGTGTCGGCGTGCCTGCCTTTTTCCTGATGGAGGTCGATCATGCCGGAAACGTGTTGCGCAAGGCCGGCTCCCAGGGCTTTCCGCAGGCCCGTTTCGGCGGGCTCTGTCCGAAGCTCGGCCTGCACCAGGCCTTTGCCCAGCCCGGCCAGATGCTGGTCGAGCGGGTGGAGATGCCGGACGGGGCGGCCTTCCTGACGCTCAGTCGCACGCTGGAGGGGCCGCGCGCCGCCTTCGGCGAGCGCCTGCGCCGCACGGCGATCCTCGTCGGCTGCGATGCGGCGGCGGCCGGCGAGACGGTTTACGGGGCGGCTGCCGAACTGCCGGCGGCGCGCATTCTCGCCGGCACCGCCTGCCGGCTCTGCGAGCGGCAGGGCTGTCTTGCGCGTGCCGAGCCGCCGCTCACCCGTCCGCTCGGGCTTGACGAGATGGTGACGGGGCTCAGTGCCTTCGACTTCCAGTAATGCGGGGGGGGCTGGCGGGTCTTTGCCCAAGTCTTGTGCGGTGCCGCACATTTCCGCTTGTGAGCGGTTCATTTCCTTTTTACTCTGCGGGAAAAGACGACAACCAATCTGCATCTCCTGCCGGGGGAAGCGATAGAACGGGAACTGGAGAAGACCATGAAATCACCCATGCTCCGCATGCTGGCCCTTGCCGCTTCGGCCCTGGCCGCAACCGCCGCCGCCGCCCAGGAGCGCGAGGTGCATGTCTACAACTGGTCCGACTATATCGATCCATCGATCCTGGAAGACTTCTCCAAGGAAACCGGCATCAAGGTCGTCTACGACGTGTTCGACAGCAACGATCTGGTCGAGACGAAGCTTCTGGCCGGCGGTTCCGGCTATGACGTGGTCGTGCCGACCGGGCCGTTCCTGGCCCGTCAGATCCAGGCTGGCGTCTTCCAGAAGCTCGACAAGTCCAAGCTGCCGAACCTCAAGAACATGTGGCCGGTGGTGACGGAGCGCCTCGCCAAGTATGACCCCGGCAACCAGTATGCCGTCAACTACATGTGGGGCACCACCGGCATCGGCTACAATGTCGACAAGGTCAAGGCGGCGCTCGGCGACGTGAAGATCGACAGCTGGGACGTGCTGTTCAAGCCGGAAAACGCCGCCAAGCTGAAGTCCTGCGGCATCAACATCCTCGATGCTTCGGACGAAACCTTCGCCATCGGCATGAACTATATCGGCAAGGACCCGGACAGCAAGAAGACCCCGGACCTGCAGGCCGGCGGCGATGTCTACAAGAAGATCCGCCCTTACGTGAAGAGCTTCAACTCCTCCGCCTATATCGATGAACTGGCCAATGGCGATACCTGCATCACCATCGGCTGGTCCGGTGACATTCTGCAGGCCAAGTCCCGTGCGGAAGAGGCCGGCAACGGGGTGAAGGTGGACTATGTCATCCCGAAGGAAGGCACCTACATGTGGTTCGACAACCTGGCGATCCCCGCGGATGCCAAGCATGTCGAGGAAGCTCATGCCTTCATCAACTACCTGATGAAGCCGGAGGTGATCGCCAAGGCCTCCAACTACGTGCAGTATGCCAACGGCAATCTCGAAGCCCAGAAGTTCATGGACGAGGCCGTGGTGAAGAACCCGTCGGTCTATCCGGACGAGGCAACGCTCGCCAAGCTGTTCACCATCTCGCCCTACGATCCCAAGGCCCAGCGCGTCATCAACCGCGAATGGACGGCGATCAAGACCGGTCAGTAAGATCGCGTTCGTGCATGCAGTCCGGCCGGTATCGCATCGCGGTGCCGGTCGTTCAAACGGAACCTGGGCAGACAACAAGGGGCGGGCATGGCAAAATCTCTGGGACCGGTCAAGCGCAAGTTCTCACCCTGGACCGATCCCTCGGCCACCCCCTTCATCCGCTTCGAGAATATCACCAAGCGCTACGGCGATTTCATTGCCGTCGACAACCTGACGCTTGATATCTACGAGCGCGAGTTCTTCTCGCTGCTCGGTCCTTCGGGGTGCGGCAAGACCACGCTGATGCGCATGCTGGCCGGCTTCGAGGAGCCGACATCCGGTCGCATCCTGCTTCAGGGCAGGGACCTGTCCGGCACGCCGCCTTACAAGCGGCCGACCAACATGATGTTCCAGAGCTATGCGCTGTTTCCGCACATGACGGTGGAAAAGAACATCGCCTTCGGCCTGGAGCAGGATGGCCTGCCGAAGCCGGAGATCAGGGCCCGTGTCGAGGAAATGCTGAAACTGGTGAAGCTGGAGGCCTTTGCGCGGCGCAAGCCGGCGCAGCTTTCCGGCGGCCAGCGGCAGCGCGTGGCGCTGGCCCGTTCGCTCGCCAAGCGGCCGAAGGTGCTGCTGCTCGACGAACCGCTCGGCGCGCTCGACCGCAAGCTGCGCGAGGAAACCCAGTTCGAACTGATGGATATCCAGCATACGCTGGGTCTGACCTTCCTCATCGTCACCCATGACCAGGAAGAGGCGATGACCGTGTCGGACCGCATCGCGGTGATGGACAAGGGCATCGTGGTGCAGGTGGCGACGCCCGCCGAAATCTACGAGGGGCCGAACAGCCGCTACGTGGCCGAGTTCATCGGTGACATCAACATTCTCGAATGCGCGCTGACGGAAAATGCGGGCGTCTGTCTTCACGAGGGGCATCCGCCGGTCGTGCGCCTTGAAAGCGACGGGCTTTCCATCGCGGTCGAGCAGGAGTGCCCGGCCGCGGTCGGCGACCGCGTGGCCTTCGCCATCCGTCCGGAAAAGGTGCGCATCTCGCTCGATCCGCCGGCCGCCGCCGAGACCAATACCGCCCATGGCGAGGTCTGGGATATCGGCTATCTCGGCGATTTCTCCGTCTTCCTGGTGAAGCTGGAGGATGGGCGCGTGCTGAGGGCCGCGCAGGCCAATGTCTCGCGCCTCGTCGATCGCCCCATCACCTTCGGGGATATGGTCTGGCTGACCTGGCCGCTCGATGCGGGCCTGGTTCTGACGCGCTGAGGGAGGCGGGGCATGGCTGAGATCGGTGCATCCTCGCAGACCAATCCGTTCCGCTGGCTGGTGGTCGCGGTTCCCTATCTCTGGCTGATCGTCTTCTTTGCGGCGCCCTTCCTCATCATCCTGAAGATCTCGCTGTCGGATACGGCAATCGCCATGCCGCCCTATACGCCGACGTTCGAAGGGTTCGGCGCGCTTGGCGATTTCCTGTCGCAACTGGATTTCGACAATTACCAGTTCCTCACCGAGGACCCGCTCTATTTCAACGCCTACCTGTCATCGCTGCGGATCGCGGCGATCTCCACGCTGCTCCTGCTGCTGATCGGCTATCCTATGGCGCTTGCCATGGCCCGGGCGTCGAGCACCATCCGCCCGACGCTGATGATGATGGTGATCCTGCCGTTCTGGACCTCGTTTCTGATCCGCGTCTATGCCTGGATCGGTATCCTGAAGCCGGAGGGGCTCCTGACGCTGCTGCTGCAGACCATCGGGCTTCTGGGGCCTGACGACCAGGTACAGATCTTCCGCACCGATTATGCCGTCTTCATCGGCATCGTCTATTCCTACCTGCCCTTCATGGTGCTGCCGCTCTATGCGGCGCTGGAAAAGATGGACGGCACGCTGCTGGAGGCAGCAAGCGATCTCGGCTGTCCGCCCTGGAAGGCCTTCTGGAAGATCACCTTTCCGCTGTCGCTGCCGGGCGTCATTGCAGGCTCGATGATCTGCTTCATCCCGATCACCGGCGAATTCGTGATCCCGGACCTGCTCGGGGGGGCGGAAACGCTGATGATCGGCAAGACGCTGTGGACGGAGTTCTTCGGCAACCGTGACTGGCCGCTCGCGTCCGCCGTGGCCATCCTGCTGCTGCTTGCGCTCGTGGTGCCGATCGTCATCTTCCAGAACCAGCAGCAGAAGGCGGGCTGAGATGAAACCATCGCGCTTCGACAGCACCGTTCTGACCCTGTGCTTCGCCTTCCTCTACATCCCGATCATCATCCTGGTGATCTACTCCTTCAACGCCTCCAAGCTGGTCACCGTCTGGGGTGGCTTCTCGCTGGAATGGTATCGCGTCATGTGGTCGAACGAGGGGCTTATGGATGCCGCCTGGGTAACGGCGCGGGTCGGCGTGCTCAGTGCCACGCTCGGCACCGTGCTGGGCACACTCGCGGCGCTGGCGC
Organism: Rhizobium sp. CSW-27; assembly: GCF_018760785.1. Lineage (GTDB taxonomy): Bacteria > Pseudomonadota > Alphaproteobacteria > Rhizobiales > Rhizobiaceae > Neorhizobium. The sequence continues at coordinate 62,016 of NZ_JAHHZO010000010.1, read as the reverse complement.
TCAACCGCTTTCCGCGCTTTCCCGGCCGCATGGCCTTTACCGGCATGATCTATGCGCCGCTGGTCATGCCGGAGGTCATTACCGGCCTGTCCCTGCTGCTCCTGTTCGTGGCGATGAATGTCGATCGTGGCTTCTGGACGGTGACCATCGCCCATACCACCTTCACCATGTGCTATGTGGCAATCATCGTGCAGTCGCGCCTTCTGACCTTCGATCGCAGCCTGGAAGAGGCGGCGCTCGATCTGGGCTGCCCGCCGGTGAAAACCTTCTTCCGTATCACGCTGCCGCTGATCCTGCCGGCCATCGTGTCCGGCTGGATGCTGGCCTTCACGCTGTCGCTTGACGATCTGGTGATCGCAAGCTTCACCACCGGGCCTGGCGCCACCACCCTGCCGATCAAGATCTACTCGCAGGTGCGGCTCGGCGTGACACCGGAAATCAATGCGGTCTGCACCATCCTGATCGGGCTCGTCACCATCGGCGTGATCATTGCCTCGATCACCACCAAGCGCAACGAGGCGCGCCGCATCCGCGACGAACACGCCGCCATTCGCGGCGCCGGCTGATCCTCGGCATTGAGCCCTCCGGCGCTCCATCCGCGCGCAGAAAAGCCGGCGCTCCGCGGGGGAGGCCGGCCCTTCCTTTGTGGCAGACGGCGTCGGTTGCCGGGTCTTCTTGGTCAGTGATGGCCCACATTGGCCTGGGCAGCGGTTTCGCCGACCGACATGGAGCGGGTCAGCGGGATGAGCTGCCAGAGGGCCGAGAGGCCGACCAGCACGTAGACGATGGTGGCCAGAGCACTGTCCTGACCGCCGAAGATGGCGGCGACGAGGTCAAAATCCGCGATGCCGACGAGAAGCCAGTTCAGGCCGCCGACGATGACCAGCAGAAGGGTAATGATGTTAAGGGCGCGCATTTCCGAATCCTTTCGAGCAGTTGGACAGCCTTCCAACTGACGCCTGGATGCATTGTTCCGCACTTGGTTGATTGATGGCGAGGAGGTTCGCGTCCCGGTGGCTGCAGGCCGGACGCGGAGTGCGTCCTCAGGGGCGCAAACCATCCGGTGCGGGCCAGATGACCGGGTTCGGCCATGCACCGCCGATGAAGGCGCGGTGCGAAGCGCCGCCCGTCTTGCTGTCCACTCTGGCGATCAGCGACAGACTGCGTGTCTGGTAGGGCACAACACCGGACAGATGCATGACATAGGTCTCGCCGTCTATCGTCGCGTCGGTGATCCGGGCGCTGCCGGCGGCGAACTCGGCCTTCAGGTCGAGGCTGTTGAAATCCGTGCGGCCTTCCCTTGCCTTTTCGAGGGAAAAATAGCCGGACCCGGAGGCGAGCCTGCGGAAGGCGTCGAGATCGAGGCGTGGAATCGATCCGGATGCTGCCGAAAGATGCAGGCTCCCGGTGACATCCTCGGCTTTGGCAAGCGAGAGGGGCTTGGCGAGATCGAGATTGAGATCGATGGAGGCCGGGGCGGAGAACAGCGGACCGGGAAGCGACAACTGCTTGGCCAGAGCTTCGAAGTCGACATTCCTCGCCGCAAGCCGGATCTTCGTTGCCGGCTTCGGCATCAGCCGCATGCTGATCTGGCCGCTCATGCTGCCGCCCAGCATCTCGCTGTCGAGGATCTCGACTTCGGCCCGCCTTGCATCCGACAGCAGGCTGACGGCGGCATTGGTCAACGAAACCGTTCCATAGCTTGCCGTCTTCACCGAAAAGCGCGCATCGAAGCCCAGTTGCCGTTCGAAGGGCGGTTCCCGTGCGGGATCCAGCGGGCCCATTTCCTGCTGATCGTCGGAGATCGCCATCACCAGGGCGCGCAGGTCCATGCGATCGAAGGCAAGCGTTCCGGTCACGCGCGGCGGCTGCGTGTCGGTCGCCATGGAAAGGTCCATCACGCCGGTGCCGCTGCTGCCATTGGCGGAGATGGTCAGCTGGTCGAAGCGCATGACGCGGTCAAGCGTCACCAGCCGGGCCGACAGGGTCACATCGTGCAGCGCATCGGCGGTGTGAACGGGCAGGTTCGCCCATTGCACCACATCGGCGATCTTCGGAACGGTCATCTGCAGGTCGCCCGAAAGGAAGGCCGTGCGGGCAAGATCGGCCCGGCCCGAGAAGCGGGCGGTCATCAGGCTGGAACTGAGCGCCAGATCGAGGCTCGCGCTTGCCCCGCCGAGCAACTGCAGCGGCTGCGCGGTGGACAGGTCGATGTCGAGCAGCACGCCACGCACCTCGGCGCGGGCGCGCAGGCGTGCCGGTGCGGTGAGGTCGTCCCAGTCGAGCGCACCGTTGATCCGCTCGAAGACGAGGCTGCGCCCGTCGGCCGTCTCAACCGTCAGGCGCCCGCCGGAGATCGTCACGTCGCCGATTTCCGCCTCCGGCAGCGGGCGTGCGGTCTCGGCCGGGTCGGTGCTGACGGCATGGCGCACTGCCGCTCCCAGCAGACCCTGGTTCGACCAGTTCAACCGGCCGCCAGCTTTCGTTCTGACGGTGATGTCGGGGCCGACAAGGGTGAAGTTCTGGAACACCGGATTGCCGGTCAGAGCCTTCAGCAGGCTGAAATTGGCCGACAGCTCGTCGATGTGGCCGAGCACGGGGGAACCTGGCCTGTCCTCCTGCCGGATGACGATGCCGCGAAGCGTCACCATCGGCCGCGGCCAGAATTCCAGCTGCGGCACGCTGTCGATCGTCACGTCATGGCCGAGCCATGCCTCGACCGCGGTCTCGACCCGATCGCGCACCAGCGCCGAGGAGACCAGCACCGGCGACAGGACCCGGAACAGGACCGCGAGCACCAGGATGCCTGCAACGACGAGAAGCGCTGTGCGGGAGGTCCGGTTGCGCGGTGACAAGTCGATCATGCGTCTTTGGCCATCTCTTTGCTGGATGACGGGAAAATGGGTGGATCGGCGCTGCAGCCGTGGCGCTTCGTTATCGGAATTGCGGGCGTCTTGCAAACAGGGCCGTCAGTTGAAGCCGTCTGCGCTGTTCCGACGCCCTGCCTGCATTGACTGGCTGTTAACCCTTGCCGGCTGCCTGACATCAAACCGTCACATCTTAACCACGCCTTAACGCCTGCAACTGCAGATCGGTGGCGGAGCGTGCGGCAGGGCGGTCACGAGGCGGCGACAGGCCGCACCCGTTCGCCCGGCGGGTTTCCATTGCACCACTTCAGGGCAGCTTCGGCTGCCCTCTCTTTTGGCGCCGCCTGCCTGACAAAGAGGCTTACCGTTCCATGGAGCGCGATACCAGCAGCACCGGAATGAGCCCGACCAGAACGATGATCAGCGAGGCGATCGAGGCATTCTCGATCTGGGCGCGCGAGGCATCCTCATAGACCAGCGTTGCCAGCGTGTTGAAGTTGAACGGGCGCAGCAGAATGGTGGCCGACAATTCCTTCGTCGATTCCACGAAGACGAAGAGGGCGGCCGTCAGGAGCGCCGGGCGCATGTTGGGCAACAGCACGCCGGTCAACGTCTTCAGGCGGTTGCGCCCCAGCGTGCGGGCCGCCATGTCCAGATGCGGCGAGAGTTTCTGGAAACCGGAATCCACCGTGCCTTCCGCCATGGTGAGAAAGCGCACCGTGCAGGCATAGAAGATGGCAAAGCCGGTGCCGGACAACAGAAGCCCGGTCGAGATGCCGAAATGGCTGCGCAGCAGGGCATCGAGCCCATTGTCGAAGGCGGCCAGCGGCACCAGTACGCCGATCGCCAGCACTGTGCCCGGCATGCCGTAGCCGAGCGAGGCAAGCCGTCCGGCAAGGCCGCTCACCGCCCCGCCGCGGCTGCGCACGGTATAGGCCAGCAGGAAGCCGATCAGTACGGTGGCAAGCGCGGTGGCGCCCGACACGGTGACGCTGTGCCACAGGGCCTTGAGGAGCCGCGGGTCCTGCAGCAGGTCCAGACGCTTGAAGGCATAGGTCAGCAGCATGGCGACGGGCAGCACGAAGCCGCTGGCAACCGGCACAAGGCAGGCGAGAACGGCAAGCCAGCGCCGCCCGCGCCCGAGCGGGGGGCGGATCTGTTCGTTGACGCTCGCGGTGGTGCGGTTCGCCACGAAGCGCTGGCGCCGCCGCGCCAGCCGCTCCACGGCGATCAGCCCCGCCACGACGAAGAGCAGCACCACCGCCAGCTGGGCGGCACCGCCGAGGCTGCCCCGGTTCAGCCATGTGTCGTAGATGGAGAAGGTCAGCGTGTTGACGCCGAGATATTCCACCGCACCGATATCGTTCAGCGTTTCCATGCTGACCAGCGTCAGGCCGATCATCAGCGCCGGTCGCGCCATGGGCAGCTGTATGCGCAGGATGGTGCGCAGGGGGCCGGCCCCCAGCGTGCGGGCCACATCGGCTGCCGCGCGCCCCTGCATCAGGAAGTTGGAGCAGCAGGCGAGATAGACATAAGGATAGAGTACCGAGGACATGATCAGCACCGCGCCGCCGAGCGAGCGGATATCCGGAAACCAGTAGTCGCGGGCCGACCGGAAGCCGAACAGCGCGCGGTAGCCGGTCTGCAGCGGTCCGGTGAAATCGAGGAACTCGGAAAAGGTATAGGCCGCGATATAGGAGGGAATGGCGAGCGGCAGTACCAGCGCCACCGAAAGCAGCCGCCGCAGCGGAAAATCGAAGGTGGTGACGAGCCAGGCCGTCAGGATGCCGAACAGGCTGGTGACGAGAGCGGTAAGAGCCACCAGCAGCAGCGTGCGGCCGGTGGCGCGCGGCAAGACGTTCACCAGAACATGCTGCAGGCTGTCGGAGCCGCCGGAGGCGGCGATCCACACCACGGCCACCACCGGCATCACGGCAAGGGCAGCCACCAGCAGCGACAGCACGGAGAAGGAGCGGGTATCCTGTCGCGCCACGCGCATCTGCCTCTGGCGAGCAAGCTGCAAGGCCGGTTCCTTCTTCTGCGATGCCTCAAGATGTCGGTGCTGATGGCCTACAGCATCCGCCGCAAAAGACAAATGCCTTTTGCGGCGGCGGGGCTGCTGCCGGCATGGGCGCGCATCCGCTGCTCAGGTGGCGAGCACGCGGGGCGAAGGGAAGGTCACTTCCACCAGCGTGCCTTCGTTCGGCGCCGAGTGGATGGCGAAGGCGGCGCGGTTGGCGTCCACCATCGCCTTGGTCAGCGGCAGGCCGAGGCCGGTGCCGTCGCCGCGCTTGCGGGTGCCGCCCGCCACCTGCCGGAAGGGCTTCATGGCCAGTTCCAGCTCCGAACGGGTCATGCCGATGCCGGTGTCGCGGATGCGCAGGACGACGCTGCCGTTCGCTTCATAGGCGGTGGAGACGACGATCTGGCCGCCGGAGGGCGTGAACCGGATGGCATTCGACAGGATGTTGAGGATGATCTGCTTGATCGAGCGCAGATCGGCCACCACCGGCGGCACCGACTGGGACAGCGCGGTGCGGATGATCACCCGCTGGCCGTTCGCCTGCGGCTGCACCAGGGAGACCGCTTCGGCCACCGTCTCGTTGAGGCCGACGGCGGAGAAGTCGAGATCCATCTCGCCCGCCTCGATCTTGGAGATGTCGAGGAGGTCGTTGACGATATCCAGCACGTGGCGGCCGGAGCGGCCGATGTCATTGGCATATTCCACGTAACGCGGATGACCGAGCGGGCCCAGCCGTTCGGTTGCCATCATGTCGGCAAAGCCGATGATGGCGTTGAGCGGCGTGCGGATCTCATGACTTACATGGGCGAGGAAATCGCTCTTGTGGGCATTGGCGGTTTCCGCGGCCCGCTTGGCGTTGCGCAGCTCCTCTTCGGTGCGCTTCCATTGCGTGATGTCGCGGATGACGGCGCAATAGCCGTTGGACGAGGTGAGATGGCCGATGGTCATGAACAGCGGCAGGAAGCCGCCGGATGCCTCGCGGCCGATCACCTCGCGCCCGTCGTTCAGCAGGCTGGCGACGCCATGGCCGGCGAGTCCCGCCAGGTAGTCCATCACCGATTTCTGGCTCTCATGGGCAAACAGCATCACGAAGGGTTTGCCGGCCGTCTCGTCATTGTCATAGTTGAAGAGCGCGCTCGCCGCCCGGTTCATCGAGCGGATCTCGCCCTCGCTGCCGATGATGACGACGCCATCGGTGGCGGTGTCGAGAATGGCGCGCAGCTCGTCCACTTCGACGGCCATGCGCGACACCCGGTCGGCCTGCCGCGCCGGGTCTTCCGTCGTCGGCTTTTCTGCGGCGTCCATCACCGGCATCAGGGCGAGGATCAAGGCGGTGGACTGTTCCCAGCGCACGGTCTGCAGCCGTGCGGTGACCGGAACGATGCTGTCATCGGCGCGCACCACCACCATGCCGCCGGCCTCCGAGGTCTTGTCCTCGAGATCCTGCCGCTGCAGCAGCGCATCGAGCCCGCCGACCGCCTCCAATGCATCGAGCGAGTCATAGCCGGTCAGGCGCAGGAATTCCGGGTTGGCATGGATCAGCCGGTCGCCGGCATGCACCAGCAGCGCCACCGGCATCTGGTCGATGATGTCCGCCGAAAGATCGGGACGCTGGCGGGGCTTGATCGCCTGCGCATAGGCTTCCGCCATCGTGATGCGGTCGTGCTCGGCATCTTCCGGCTCGGACGCTTCGGCATCATCCACGATGACATCCGTGATGCCGGCGTCCTCGTCGCCGGCGTCACCGGCTCCGGTGTCGTGGGCCGTCTGCGGCTCCTCTACCGTGGCATCCTCAACGTCTTCTGCCGGCGCATCCTCTGCCGGATTGCCTGCGGCTGGCAGGGCGTCTGCCGCATCATCTGCGGTTTCGGTGGTGATGGCCTCATCCGCGACGACGGCGGAGGGGGCCTCAGGGGAGCCTTCGGCCTGCTCCGTTTCGGCGGGGGCGTCGTCCTCGTCGGCGGTGAGGGGCATGCCGTCGTCCCCGCCAACCGGCTCTGTGATGCCCAAGGCTTGTGTCGGTTCGGATGCCGGCCCGCCGATGCTCCGGTTCTCGGCAACCGTGTCGGCCGGTTCGCCCGCATGGTCCGGCACGGCGGTGGCCGGATCGTCTGCCGCAGCCGTCGGCGTGTCGACGGCCGGTGCATCCGGGCGGCGGAAGGCGTCGAGGCGGCGGGCAATCTCGCGGAAGGCGGCCTGTTCGACGGGCGTCAGGCTGTCGCGCCCGGACGGGCGGCGGTCCTCGATGCGCACCACCTTTTCCGGGCTGCCCGGCGGGGCCGGCTGCACGATGCGCAGCACCGGCTTTTCCGCGCCGGGAAAGGGATGCACGGAAGCGGTGGTCTCTTCCGGTGTCACCGGCCGTGCGGCCACTGCCTCGCCGGCCTCGGAGGGCTGGAGGGGTTCGATGTCGTTGTCGGTGGTGACAGTGGCTTCGCTCTCCTGCGCTGCGTCGGCGCTCTCCTCGAAGGTGATGGCCCTCTCGTTAGCGGCCCAGCCCTGTTCCACCCAGGCCTGTTCCGGCCCTTCCGGCGCCCAGCCTTCCTCGGCAGGGGCGTCTGCCGGCCCCGGCACCAGCGTCAGGCCGATTGCCATCGGATCTTCCTGCACATCGGCGATCCGCACGATGCCGAAACCGCGGAAACCGTCGAAATCGCGGTTGCGGGTATAGGTAGGCAGGGCAGCGAGATCGATCGGCACGCGCAGGCTGGTGCCTTCCACCGGCCAGTAGATCGTCTTGCCCGACCAGGTGTCGCGCCGGGTCAAGAGTTCGGTGATCTTGCCTTCGGGATCGAGATTGAACAGGGCCGCCACATCGGCAAAGCCGAGACCGATCACTTCGGCCGCATGCGGGCCGACGGCAGCGGCAAGCTCCGGCGAAACCGCGCAGAAGCAGCCGTCCGCGTCGATTTTCCAGACGAAACGGGTGGCGCGGGTTTCCCCACGGAATTCGAAGCGCGGTGCCGAAGCCTGTTCGGACGGCGCGGCGGCAACGTCCGACGCGGTCGGGCCGTCGGAGGTGACCTGCTGCTGCGCCTCGTCCGGCAAAGCGGGGGCCCGCGGCGCAGCCTCGGCCACCGGCTCCTCGCAGGAAACGGCCTGCTCCGGCTCTGGCGCGGAAGACGCAGCCGGCCCGGCCGCTTCCGTTGCGACGGCAGGATCCGTCTCGGCGACTTCTTCCTCGTCCTCCATCTCGACGATGCCGGAGACGGCGGTCAGCGCCTCGTCGAAATCCGGTGCCTGCACCGGCAAGGCGGCAACAATCGGCTCCGGCCGTCTGTCTTCTGTCGCCAGTGCCGGATCGCGGTCTGCCGGATCGGCCTGCACGAGGAAGAGAAGATTCAGGGCAGGGTCATCGGAAAGGCGGGCGATGGCGGCCGGCAGATAGCCCGCTGCAGTCGGCACCGGCCGCTTGACCAGCCGGTCGCGGTCGTTGGCGGCGAGCGTCACCAGCATGCGTGCCGTGTGCGGGGTCAGGTTCAGGCGGTCGAATTCCGGGGAGGAGGACACTACATGGCCCTCTCCATCGAGCACTGCCACATGCATGCCGGGATCGTCAAAACCGTCCATCATCTGCCGGGCGGCCTCGGCGGCCAGCGGCGGCCGGTCGGCGGCCGGTACGGCCAGCAGCACGGCCTTTTCGCCATCGGGCAGGCCGATCAGTTCACACAGCGCCTGCACCGCCACCCGCTCGAATCCCGCGGTAATGCGGATGAGGAAGGTGCGGTTGTCGCCAATGGTGTGCAGTTGCCGCGCCGTGGTGCGCGCCTGGCGCAGGATGAGATCGAGACGCGGCGGACCCTGGTCGATCAGGTCATAGATCGCCGCCTTGCCGAACAGACGGGCACCGAGCCCGTTGGTCCAGAGCACCTCGCCGAGATCCTGCGAGAACAGAACCACTGCCTTGCCTGCCGCAAAGTGATCACGCACCCGCGGATGCACGGCGATGTCGATGAAGGGATATTGCACAGCGGACATGGCAGGCCTTGCACTCGGTGCCGATCTCATTCCGGCACTAGGTTAACACATTGTTAGTAACTTCCCAGCCCCGTCCGGTCCACACGCGCGCCGCGGGAATTGCTCAACAGGGTTAATCAGGAAATCTGCATGTTGCAGTGCACAATGTTATTGCAACGCAGCAATCTCTGCGCTATATAGGTGTGCATGAGGCCGCCGCACCGGAGGCCAGGTTCGAACAAGGATCGATGAACATGGCTTACAAGACCGAAGACGTATTTTCCTTCACCGCCTTTGACCCCAGCCGCTTCACGGAAGGTTTCCGCGAAATGGCCGAAAAGGGTGCCGCCCAGTCCCGCGAAGCCTTCGGCAAGATGAAGAGCGCCGCCGAGGAAGCCACCAAGACCGTGGAATCCACCATGCAGACGGCGCAGGCCGGCTCCGTCGAGCTTGGCCTCAAGGCCATCGAGGCGCTGCGCAGCAATGCCGACCTGTCGCTTTCCCACATGGAAGCCCTGCTCGGCGTCAAGTCCGTTGCCGAACTGGTCGAGCTGCAGACCGGCTTCTTCCGCAAGCAGGCCGAACTGACCGTCGAGCAGGCCAAGGCCATGCAGGAAGCCGCCCGCAAGCTGGCGGAAGAGGTTTCCAAGCCGGGCAAGGAAGCTGCCGAAAAGGTCATGTCGCAGTTCAAGGCCGCCTGATCAAGGCGCCTGTCCGCTGACAGACGAGAATGCCAGGCCGGGCCAAAGCGCCCGGCTTTTTCGTCTCCGCTTTTTTTGCGGCAGCGGCGCAATTCGGGGCTTGCAAAACGCAGGCAATGCTTTTATGTCACGCCCCAGACGCAGCCGGCCGATGCCGGCGGCGCGGCGTGCGGTTGTAGCTCAGTTGGTTAGAGCGCAGGTTTGTGGCACCTGAGGTCAGTGGTTCAACTCCACTCAACCGTACCACTTTTCATCTTTCCTCCCTTGATCATGTCCGTCTTGCAGCCTCGCCTTTTGCGTGCGCTTGAGGCATGTCAATTCGTCGCCTGCGCGGTATCTGTAGCCTTCGTGCATTCTGTGAACGCATGGCCCCTTGCGGGTCATCCGAGACAACGGGAACAATGCCGTGGAAGCCGCAAATACATCTTTTCCGGACCGTGCCGTGCAGGGAAGGGCGCCGGATGGCGGTCTGACTGCGGCCGAGGCGGCGCGGCGTCTCGAGCAACTGGGGCCGAATGTCATTCCGCAGGGGCGGCCGGTGCCGTTCCTCGTCACCTTTCTCAACCATTTCAAGAGCCCGCTGATCTATATCCTGCTGGTCGCTGCGGGCATTTCGATGCTGATGGGCGATCTGGAGGATGCGCTGTTCATCGGCATCGTGCTGATTCTGAACGGGCTGGTCGGCGGTGTGCAGGAACATTCCGCGGGGCGGGCGGCAGCGGCGCTGCGCAAGCTCGAACAGCCGCATGCGGTGGTGATCCGCGATGGCGAGCGGCAGGAGATCGCCGCAGCGGATCTGGTGCCGGGCGATCTGGTGTTGCTCGAGGCCGGCATGCGGGTTCCGGCGGATATCTGCCTTGCTGAGGCCGACGGTCTGCTCTGCGATGAATCGCTGCTGACGGGCGAATCCGCCGAGGTGCACAAGCGCCTGGCTCCGGCCGATCCGGTGGCTGGCGATCCGGTTCGCCTCATGGCGTTTGCCGGCGCGCTCGTCACACGCGGCCGCGCCCGCGGCACTGTCAGCGCGACCGGCACGACGACGGAAATCGGCCGCATCGCGCTGGAGGTCGGCCGTCCATCGATGTCGCGTCCGCCGCTGCTGGCGCGCCTCGATCATTTCTCCCGCCTGATCGGCATCGCCGTCTGCGGGGCGATCGCGCTCATTGCACTGGTCGGTATCGTGCGCGGCCTGTCGCTCGAAGACATGTTCATGATGTCGGTGGGACTGGCCGTCAGCGCCATTCCGGAGGGCCTGCCGGTGGCGATCTCGGTTGCGCTGGCGATCGCCATGAGCCGCATGGCCCGCCACAATGTCATCGTGCGCCGCATGCCGGCGGTCGAGACGCTCGGCTCCTGCACGATGATTGCCACCGACAAGACCGGCACACTGACGCGGAACCAGCTGACCGTCACCGACATTCGCCTGCCGGACGGCACCGCGCTGGAGGTGCAGGCAGGCACCGATCCCGAAAGCTGCACCATTCTCGGTGAGGGCTGCGATGAGGAGAGGGCACGCGCGCGGGTGGCGCCGCTGATGAGGGCGGCGCTGCTGCCCAACGAGGCGCGGCTGTTGCGGCAGGAAGACGAATGGCAGGGGATTGGCGACACGGTCGATGTCGCGCTTCTGGCGGCCGGTCGCAAGGCAGGGCTGGAGGAAGACAGCGTGAGGTCGGCGATGCCGCTCGTCGCCCGCATCCCCTATGAACCGGATCTCAAATATGCCGCCTCCTTCCATCGCAAGCCGCAGGAGAGCGGCGACATTCGCCTGTTCGTCAAGGGCGCGCCGGAGACGGTGATTGCCATGGCTGACCGCATGGATGCGGGAGACGGCATCGTCCCCATCGATCGCGACGCCCTGCTCTCCCAGATGCAGGCCATGGCGCAGGATGGCCTGAGGGTGCTTGCCTTTGCCGAAGGCGAGATTGCCGAAGAGAGCGGCGGCTACGGCGCGCATCATCTGGTTGATCTTGTCTTTCTCGGGCTTGTCGGCATGCAGGATCCCATTCGCGCCGAAGTTCCAGCCGCAATCCGTGCCTGCCATGCCGCCGGCGTCGAGGTGGCCATGGTGACCGGCGACGATCCGCGCACGGCCGCCGCCATTGCCCGCAAGGCGGGGCTGGTATTTGCCGAAGACGAGATCGTCACCGGCGAAGCGGTGCGACGGGCCGAAGAGGCGGGCGAGGCGGCGCTTGATGCGCTCACCCGCAAGGCGCGCATCTATGCCCGCGTGGTGCCGGCCCAGAAGCTGGCGATCGTTCTCTCCCTGTCGCGCAACGGCCATTTCGTGGCGGTCACCGGTGATGGCGTCAATGATGCGCCGGCGCTGAAGCATGCGCATGTCGGTGTCGCCATGGGACGCAAGGGAACCGATGTCGCCAAGGAGAGCGCCGACATCGTCATCACCGACGACAATTTCGCCTCCATCGTCGCCGGCATCCGCGAGGGCCGTGTCGCCTATGCCAATATCCGCAAGGTCATCCTGATGCTGGTGGCGACCGGAGCGGCCGAAATGCTGCTCTTCCTGCTGGCCATCCCGCTTGGTCAGCCCATGCCGCTGATTGCCGTGCAACTGCTGTGGCTGAACCTCGTCACCAACGGCATCCAGGACGTGGCGCTGGCCGGTGAAAGGGCCGAGGGCGACGAACTGGCCCGCCCGCCACGCCGGCCGGGCGAGCCGATCTTCGATGCGTTGATGCTGCGGCGCGTGCTGCTTTCCACGCTCGTCATGGGGCTTGGCGGCTTTGCGCTGTTTCATGCGCTGCTTGGCGCCGGCTATCCGCTGGCCGAGGCACGCAACCTTCTGCTGCTGCTTCTCGTCTTCTTCGAGAATTTCCAGACACTCGCCTGCCGCTCGGAGCGACGCTCGGTATTTGCCATGCCGCTGTTCGGCAATCCGCTGCTGCTGCTCGTGGTGGTCGCCGCCCAGGCCCTGCATATCTCCGCCTTCTACGTTCCCTGGCTGAGGGATACGCTTCAGGTGCAGCCGGTGACGCTCGGCGAATGGCTGATGCTGCTGCTGCTCGGCTCTTCGGTGCTGGTGGTGATGGAGCTCGACAAGTGGATCCTGCGCCGCAGCGAACGGCACAATACCATGTCCGGGGCGAAGGAGGCCGGGCCGCCGCGGCTGCCCGGCCAGCCCTGACCGACGACAGATCGACCACGCCAACAAGGAGGCCAGCCAGCATGATCGTGGATGACCAGCAGGATATCCGGGCTTTCCTCGCCGATGGGGCCCCCTTCGAGGCGGCGGAGCCCGTCACGTTGATCGAGACGCACATTTCGCTGATCGCCCTTGCCGGAGACAGCGCCTTCAAGCTGAAGCGGGCGGTGAAGCTGCCCTATCTCGACTTCTCCACGCCGGATCTTCGACTTGCGGCCTGCGAGGCGGAGGTAGCGCTGAACAGCCTCACGGCGCCCGGTCTCTATCGGGGCGTGCACCGCATCACCCGCGACGCGGCCGGTCATCTGACGCTCGGCGGTAAGGGAAGGCTGGTGGATGCGCTGATCGAGATGGCCCGCTTCGACCAGGATCTGCTGTTCGACCGCATGGCGTCTGCCGGCCGGCTGACGCCCGCCCTGATGACCGAGACGGCGCGGATGATCGCGCGTGTGCATCGAACCGCCCCCGTCTCGGCGGATGCGGGCGGCGCGCGGCGGATCGGCGATGTGCTGTCGATCAACGAGTCGGGCTTTGCCACAAGCAGCGTCTTCTCCGCCGACGAGGTGGAGCGGCTTTCGGCCCGGTTTCGTGCAGAGCTTTCCCGCCATGCGGGCCTTCTCGACCGGCGCGCGGCGGCCGGCAAGGTGCGACGCTGTCATGGCGATCTGCACCTGCGCAACATCTGCCTTCTCGACGGCAAGCCGCGGCTGTTCGATTGCATCGAGTTCAATGCCGAGCTTGCGACGACGGATGTTCTCTATGATCTCGCCTTCCTGCTGATGGATCTGTGGCATCGGGGCTTTGCCGATCTCGCCAACCTGACGATGAACCGCTACCTCGACGATGCGGAGGAGGATGACGGCTTCGTGCTCCTGCCCTTGCTGATGGCGATCCGTGCGGCGGTGCGGGCGCATGTGACGGCCACGCAGGTGGCGGAAAGCTGGGGGCCGTCCGAAGCGCTGGTGCGGGAGGCGCGCTCCTATTTCTCGCTCGCGGATGCGCTGCTTGGCGGCGAGCCGCCGCGGCTGGTGGCAATCGGCGGGTTGAGCGGCTCCGGCAAGACGACGGTGGCCGACCGGCTGGCGCCCCGGCTCGGCGCCCCGCCCGGGGCGCGCCTGCTGGAAAGCGACCGCATCCGCAAGTCGCTGTTCGATGTGCCGGCGGAAACCCGCCTGCCTCAGGCGGCCTATGCGCCGGACGTGTCGCAGGAGGTCTATCGGGAGCTTGCCTTGCGGGCCGGCGTATTGTTGTCGGCTGGCGCCTGCGTCGTGGCCGATGCCGTGTTCGACAAGCCGGAACACCGGGCGCGCATGGCCGAGGCCGCGCATGCCGCGCCGGCGCGCTTTACCGGCATCTGGCTGCAGGCCGATGCTGCGACCCTGCATCGGCGGGTGCGCGATCGGGCGCCCGGCCCATCGGATGCCACCGTCGACGTCCTGGCCCGCCAGCTCGATCGGCTGCCGCAGGTCGCCGACTGGCGGCATCTCAGAGCGGATGATCCGGTTGACGCCATCGTCGAGGCAGCGCTGAAGGGGTGAGCCTTCCGGCTGCATCATGCACGGCCTCCTGCCTTTTCAGGTGAAGATCGACCGTGCCTCGCCGACCGCCTCCTGCAGGAAGGAGACGACGGCGCGGATGCGCATCAGGTCGCGCAGGCTCTCGTGATAGCTCGTCCAGTAGGCGCGGCGGATGGTGATATCCGGCAGCACGCGGGCCAGTTCCGGCACGCGACGGGCGATGTAATCATGCAGGATGCCGATGCCGGCGCCGGTGCGCACCGCTTCCGTCTGGCCGATGGCGCTGGAAATCTCGAAGCCTGCATCCCAGTCGCGCATCACCTCGCCGGTGAAGTTCAGCTGCGGCGAGAAGATCAGATCCTCCACATAGCCGATGCGCGGATGCAGCCTCAGCTGCTCCAGGGTTGCGGGCTCGCCGTTGCGGGCGAGATAATCCCGCGAGGCATAGAGGCCGAGCGTGTAATCGGTGAGCTTGGAGGAAACGAGGCGCCCCTGCGCGGGCCGTTCCACGGTGATGGCAATATCGGCCTCCCGCTGCGAAAGAGAAAAGGCGCGGGGCACCGGCACCAGCTGGATGCGCAGGTTGGGATGCCGCTGCGTCAGCTGGCCGAGCCGGGGCGCCAGGAAGGACACGCCAAAACCGTCCGGCGCGCCGATCCGGACGGTGCCTTCGATCGGTGCATCCACCTGGCCGGTGCGCGCCTGCGCCGCCAGCATTTCCGCCTCGATCCGTTCGGCGGACTGCAGGAAGGCATGGCCCTCCGCCGTCAGCTCGCAGCCATTCGGCTTGCGGATCAGAAGCCGGGTCCGCAGCGCATCTTCCAGCGCATTGATCCGCCGGCCGAGCGTGGCGTGGTTCAACCCCAGGCGCCGCGAGGCGGCCAGCAACTGCCCCTCGCGCGCCACGGCCAGAAAGATGCGCACATTGTCCCAGTCCATCAGAATGTCCTCGCATGTGGCGGACCGGCGGCATCCCCCTCCGGTCTGCCCTTGAAGGGGAGATGCCTGGCAGGGCAGAGGGGGCATTCCTGATCAAGAGCGTTCAAAGCCTGGTCCTGCACATCAATTCATGCACAACGGATGCGTAAATCATCGCGTTGTCTTGTGCAAATTAAAGCGCATACTGCCGCCAGAGAAAACCTGGAGGACACCCATGTACCAGATCGGTCATTTCATCGACGGCAAGCACGTGCCCGGCACGTCCGGCCGCAGCCAGTCCATCTTCAACCCTGCCACCGGCGAAGTGCAGGGCGAGGTCGCGCTGGCAAGCGCCGCGGAACTGAATGCCGCCGTCGAAAGCGCCAAGGCGGCCCAGCCGAAGTGGGCGGCCACCAACCCGCAGCGCCGCGCTCGCGTGTTCATGAAGTTCGTGGCACTGCTGAACGAGAACATGGATTCGCTGGCCGAGATGCTCTCGCGCGAGCATGGCAAGACCATCGAAGACGCCAAGGGCGACATCGTGCGCGGCCTTGAAGTCTGCGAATTCGTCATCGGTATCCCGCACCTGTCGAAGAGCGAGTTCACCGAAGGCGCCGGCCCCAACATCGACATGTATTCGATCCGCCAGCCGGTCGGCATCGGCGCAGGCATCACGCCCTTCAACTTCCCGGCCATGATCCCGATGTGGATGTTTGCTCCGGCGATCGCCTGCGGCAATGCCTTCATCCTGAAGCCGTCCGAGCGCGATCCGTCCGTGCCGATCCGTCTCGCCGAACTGATGATCGAAGCCGGCCTGCCGGCCGGCATCCTCAACGTCGTCAACGGCGACAAGTCGGCCGTCGACGGCCTGCTGACGCATCAGGATATCGGTGCGATCTCCTTCGTCGGCTCGACCCCGATCGCCCGCTACGTCTATGGCACGGCCGCCATGAACGGCAAGCGCGCCCAGTGCTTCGGTGGCGCCAAGAACCATATGATCATCATGCCGGATGCCGATCTCGACCAGGCTGCCAATGCGCTGATGGGCGCCGGCTACGGCTCGGCCGGAGAGCGCTGCATGGCGATCTCCGTTGCGGTCCCGGTCGGCGAAGAGACCGCCAACCGCCTGATCGAGAAGCTGACGCCGATGGTGGAAAGCCTGCGCATCGGCCCCTATACCGACGAGAAGGCCGACATGGGCCCGGTCGTCACGAAGGAAGCCCGTGATCGCATCCTCGGCCTGATCGACAGCGGCGTCGAGGCCGGCGCCAAGCTCGTGGTCGACGGCCGCGATTTCAAGCTGCAGGGCTATGAGAACGGCTATTTCGTCGGCGGCTGCCTGTTCGACAATGTCACGCCGGACATGGACATCTACAAGACGGAAATCTTCGGCCCGGTCCTCTCCGTCGTGCGCGCCAAGAACTATGAGGAAGCCCTCTCGCTGCCGATGAAGCACGAATACGGCAATGGCGTTGCGATCTACACCCGTGACGGCGATGCCGCCCGCGATTTCGCCAGCCGCATCAATATCGGCATGGTCGGCGTCAATGTTCCGATCCCGGTTCCGCTCGCCTATCACTCCTTCGGCGGCTGGAAGGCCTCCTCCTTCGGCGACCTCAACCAGCACGGCACGGATTCCATCAAGTTCTGGACCCGCACCAAGACGGTGACGAGCCGCTGGCCTTCCGGCATCAAGGACGGTGCCGAATTCGTCATGCCGACGATGAAGTAAGCACCGACATATCGACATGATGCGAAAGGCCGGGTCATGTGCCCGGCCTTTCCATATTGTCTCTTGTCGCTGACGCCGCGGTTTACATCGACGGGCCTTCGTTGAAGCCCACCTTGTCTACCAGTTCCGAAGCGATCTTGCGGTTCTTCGCGATATCGATCAGCGGCAGCGTGTCCGGCTTGATCTGGCCAAAGGATTTCACGATGTCGGAAGGCTCGGCACCCGGCATCACCGGATATTCGAAGACCTGCTCGGCATAGATCTTCTGCGCATCGCCGGAAGCCAGGAATTCCATCAGCTTCAGCGCGTTCTGCTTGTTGGGCGCATTCTTGGCCAGCGCCATGCCGGAAATGTTGACATGCGTGCCGCGATCCGCTGCGTTGGGGAACAGCACCTTGATGGCCTTCGCCCATTCCTTTTCTTCCGGCGCCCGGTCATTGGTCATCATCAGGCCGACATAATAGGTATTGCCGAGTGCGATGTCGCATTCGCCGGCCATGATCGACTTGGCCTGGCTGCGATCATTGCCGTCCGGCTTGCGGGCGAGATTGTTCTTCAGGCCCGTCAGCCACTTTTCCGTATATTCGGCACCGTGATGCGCCACCATGGAGGCAAACAGCGCCACGTTATAGGCGTGCTGGCCGTCGCGGATGCAGATCTTGCCCTTCCACTTGGGATCGGCCAGTTCCTCATAGGTGATGTCGTTCTGGCCCACGCGCTCCCTGGAGGCATAGACCACGCGTCCGCGGGTGGTCAGGCCGAACCAGTCGCCGTCCGGATCGCGGAACGAGGCGGGAATGTCCTTGTTGATCGTCGCATTGTCGGTGACCGGCTGCACGACGCCACCTTCCTTGGCCTCCATCAGGCGGGCGATGTCCACCGTCAGGATCACGTCGGCCGGGGAATTGGCACCCTCCGCCTTGATTCGCTCGACAAGACCGCGATCGAGGAAGAGCACATTGGCCTCGATGCCGGTTTGCTTGGTGAAGGCGTCCAGCAGCGGCTGGATCAGTTCAGGCTGGCGATAGGAATAGATATTGACCTCACCGGCGGCAAATGCGCTGGAAAAGCCGGCCATCAGCAGGGTCAACGTGGCAGCCGACCTGGCGAGATAATGTGTCATCCGGAAAACCTCCCAATTTTAGGATTATCTTGAAGAGCGAAATCATGATTTATCTTCTATGGTCAATTCACAGCGATGTGAAAAGACGATAAGCTGACAAAAATCTGCATATTTGGAATTGTTCAAAAGTGGCAAAGGGCTTATATACCGGTCAGGCTTGAAGCAGGGAGAATGGCATGCGTTTGACGAAACAGACCAATTACGCGGTGCGCATGCTGATGTATTGCGCGGCAAATGACGGTCACCTGAGCCGGATTCCCGAGATCGCCAAGGCCTACGGGGTGTCTGAACTGTTCCTGTTCAAGATCCTCCAGCCGCTGACCAGGGCCGGCCTGGTGGAAACCCTGCGGGGCCGCAATGGCGGCATCCGCCTTGGCCGGGCGGCCGACAAGATCACCCTGTTCGATGTGGTGCGGGTCACCGAAGACAGTTTCGCCATGGCCGAGTGCTTCGAGGACGGCGCCGTCGAGTGTCCGCTGGTCGACAGCTGCGGCCTCAATTCGGCCCTGCGCAAGGCTCTCAACGCCTTCTTCGATGTGCTGGCGGAATACACCATCGATGATCTGGTGAAGGCGCGTCCGCAGATCAATTTCCTGCTCGGGCTGGAACTCGAACCCAATCCGGTCGCGGTGCCTGCGGCCTGAGGCTGGCCGCGCTGCTCGCCGCATCTCCTGCGGGATGCGGTGCGGCTGAAGCGTGACGGGTGCGCCGGGGCCTCCGGATTGCCGAGGCCCATGCGTCCCGCCAAATGCCGCGCTGGTGAACCGGCGCGGTTTTCTTGTGCTCCTTCCTTTCCTTCTCCATGTATTTAAGTCTTCTTTTTCCCTTTGGCCTGACCATTACCCTCGGCGCGCTCGTTGCGCTCGTGATGAGCTATCTGTCGGTTCCGGCGCCGTTCCTCATCGGACCAGCGCTGTTCGTCACGCTCGGCAGTCTTGCCGGCCTTCGCGTTGCGGTGCCGGTTTCGGTGCGCAATCTCTGCTTCCTCGTCGTTGGCCTCTCGATGGGCTCCAGCGTCACGCCGGATGTGCTGACGGCTGCGCGGGCCTGGCCGGCAAGTTTCCTGATGGTGCTTGTCACCTCGGTTGTGCTGCTGTGGACGGCCTGGCTGCTGTTGCAGCGCGTCTTCCGCTATGACCGGCTGACGGCGTTGCTGGCTGCCTGTCCGGGGCATTTGAGCTACGTGCTCAGCCTTGCCGCCGATACGCGCGGCGATCTGGCCAGCATCAGCATCATCCAGAGCGTGCGCGTGCTGGCCCTGACGCTGTTCGTGCCGATGATCGTGGAGCTTTCGGGCACCACGGGCGCCGGCGCCGTCGTGGTGCCGGTCGCGATGGAACCGGCGCCTCTCGTCGCCCTGGGGGGCATCGCGGCCGTGCTCGGCTATGCCTTCATGAAGGCCAGGGTTCCGGCCGGTCTGCTGGTCGGCGGAATGGCGGTGTCGATTGCCGCACATCTGAGCGGCATCGTGCACGGAAGCGTCCCGCTCTGGCTGCAGATCCCCGTCTATATCGTGCTGGGTGGCATGATCGGCACCCGCTTTTCCGGCGTCAATCTGAAGGATCTGCGCAACGCCTTTGCAGCCGGCGCATCGGTGACGGTGGTGGTCGGGCTGATCTCGGCGATCATCGCTGTCGGGATCGCCCATCTGCTGGGTGTGCCGCTGGGTGCGGCGCTGATCGCCTTTGCGCCAGGCGGCCTGGAAACCATGGCGGCCATGGCAGTGATCATGCATGCGGACCCGACCTATGTTGGTACGCACCACATTCTCAGGCTGCTGTTCCTCTCGGTGCTGATGCCCTTCGTTCTGTCCAAATTCAGATCACTATAAATTTTCACCCGTCACAATACGGGCGGCTGAAGCCGATATCCTGCCGTAATTTCCATTGAACTAATGTAGCTCATGAAGTATTAAGAATTATGCCCGGAGTTGAGAAGGGTATTAGACAGTCTGCAAGACTGGTGCAGGACGTTTTTAACGTCTATGCTGGTCAGTCTAAAGTCGAAACCGGAATGTCTGGTTTCGACCATGGCTACAAACAGTCATACTTTTACTAAAGGTGTGGCAATTAATCAGGATTTTGGGGCGCCGGGCGGGCGTTTCAAGATGTGTGCGGCTTCGTGATGTGTCGCATTTTGAGGCGACATGCTGCGGAAACGGGCGGTCATCCAGTGGCCGGGATGCAGGAGGTTCTCGGGCCTCCTGCATCCAGGTCACAGGTGAGAACCGGCCCGCACCGGAGGAGGTGCGGGAGATGCGGCCCCCCAGGGCCGAGGCAGGCGACAGGGCAGCGCGGGGTTGCCCGGTCTTGCCAGGAGAGGCAAGGTGGCGGAGCCACCTTCAGCCTGAACAGAAGAAGGCGCAGCGAGCGCCAGTGTCCCAGGGAAGGGACACGCACCGGAAGGGGGAAATACGATGGATGGGTTGAGGTTCGAAATGCCAGATGCCAACAAGGGCGCCGCCCGGCCGGTGCTGCGACGCATACCGAAGCAGGAGCGCAGCCGTGAACGCATCGACGAAATCCTGAAGGTCGCGATGGATCTCATCGGCCAGAAGGGGATCGACGCGGTGACGATGAAGGAAATCGCGGCGCTGTCCGGCGGGCCGATTGCGTCCGTCTACCAGTATTTCCCCAACAAGTCCGCTATCATCGCCATGCTCTACGAGCGTTACATTACCAATGTAACGCAGTTCATGCAGCAGGGCCTTTCCGATGTTCGCGTGGCCGACGATCTTTATCGCGCCACCGATGCGCTGATCGATCTCTACTGCTTCTTTGTTCACAGCAATCCGCAGATCCAGGATCTGATCAACGCCATCCAGGCCGACAAGATGCTGGCCGACATGGACCTGATCGAGACGCGGCGCCTGGCAGGCATGTTTGCCATGGCCACCGAGCAGTTCATCGACGAGAGCCTGCGCGACCAGTATTACCGCACCACCTTCATGATGTGCCACCTGACGGTGAGCATCGTGCGGCTGACGCTGAAGACGCCTGCGGATGAAGCCAAGAAGATCCTCGAGGACTTCAAGCGTTCGACGCGCGATCAGGTGCGCATCTTCCTCGAAAGCAGCCCGCGCCCGGCTCACTGACATCAACGGCTTGACGGTCGCTGTGGCGGACGACCGTCAAGGTGAGCGCGACCGGCTACAACCCCAGCCGGTCGCGCAAACCGTACCACCAGGCCCCGAGAACCGTCAGCGGCACCCGCAGGTGCATGCCGCCGGGGAAGGGCAGGTTCGGCAGAGAACTCCACACATCGAAGCGCTCCGCATGGCCGGCCACCGCTTCGCCCAGGATCTTTCCCAGAAGATGCGTCGTCGTCACCCCATGGCCGCTGTCGCCATGCGAGAAGTAGACGGTCGGACCGAGGCGCCCCATATGCGGGATGCGCGTCAGCGTCAGGGCAAAATTGCCGCTCCAGGCAAAGTCGATCTTCACCCTGGCGAGCGCCGGGAACGTCTTCAGCATGTTCGGCCGGATCACCGCAACGATGTCCTTCGGGTCGCGTCCGCCATAACCGATGCCGCCGCCATAGAGGATGCGGTTGTCGGCGGTGCGCCGGTAGTAATCCAGAATGTAGTTGGCATCCTCGACGCAGTAATTGGCCGGCAGAAGCGTTTCTGCCAGTTCCGCCGTCAGCGGTTCGGTCGTCAGTACCTGGCTGGAGACGGGCATCATGCGCCGGCTGATCGCCGGAAACTGCGGCGCCAGATAGGCATTGCCGCAGATCAGCACGTAGCGGGCCCGCACCGCGCCCCTTTCTGTGCGCACCGTGCTGGTTGTTCCCTCCTCCAGGGAAATGGCGCGGGAGCCTTCGAAGATCCGCCCGCCGAGCCCTTCCACGGCGGCCGCCTCGCCCAGCACCAGGTTGAGTGGATGGATATGGCCGCCCAGCCGGTCGATCATCCCGCCGGCATAGCGATCGGTGCGGACATAGGTGCCGACTTCGTGGCGCGCGATCATCTCCAGGCCGGGATGGCCATGCTTTTCCCAGTCACGCTTGTGGGCCTCCATGTCGCGCATCTGCTTGTCGGTGAAGGCGGCGAAGAAGCCGCCGTCCATCAGATCGCAGGCGATATGGTAGCGGCTGACACGCTCGCGGATGATGGCCGCGCCTTCGAGCGACATGCGCCCGAGTGCCGCCGCCTTCCCGGTGCCGTAGCGGCCGGCGATGGTGGCGAGATCGCGGCTGTAGCCATTGACGATCTGGCCGCCATTGCGGCCGGATGCGCCGAAGCCGATGCGCTCGGCCTCCAGCACCACGACCGAATAGCCCCGCTCGCACAGTTCCAGTGCCGCGGAAATGCCGGTGAAGCCGGCGCCGATGATGCAGACATCGGCTTCCACCTCGCCTTCGAGCGCAGGGCGCACGCGCCTGTCGTTCGCAGAGGCGGCATACCAGGAGGCGGTGTGGCCGGGATTGCTGTTCTGCATGGGCATCAGGCCTCCGTCAGATCGCGAACCGCTCGGGTCGCCAGGCCCGGGCATCGAGGAATGGCGTCTCGCCGCAGATCTGCTCGGCGATCAGGCGACCGGTAACGGGGCCGAGCGTGAGACCGTGATGCGCATGGCCGAAGGCGAACCAGAGGCCCCGGTGGCGCGGCGCCCTGCCGATCACCGGCATCATGTCCGGCGTGCACGGGCGGGCTCCCATCCACGGTTCGGCGTCCAGCCGCTCGCCGAGCGGAAAGATCGAGCGCGCCACAGCTTCCGCACGCTGCAACTGCACCGGTGTCTTCGGCGCGTCGCGCAGCGCGAATTCGGCGCCGGTGGTCAGGCGGATGCCCCGGTCCATCGGCGCGAGGAAATAGCCGCGCTCGGTATCCATGGTCCAGCCGTTCAGAAGCTTGTTGTCGCTGATGCCGTAATGCATGTGATAGCCGCGCTTGACGCCGAGCAGGAAACGGTAGCCGAGCGGTGCCGTGACGGTATCCGACCATGGACCGAGTGCGACCACCACGTCGCGGCCCTCGACGGCGCCGTCGGCCGTCGTGACGCGCCAGCCGGTGCCGGTGGCGGCAAGCGTCGTCGCATCGCCGCGCACGATACGGCCGCCATGCTTTTCCAGGAGCCCGGCATAGGCGAGCGTCAGGGCATGCGGGTCGGTCACCGACCAGGGATCGGTCCAGGTCAGGGCGCCGACGAAATCGCTGCTCAGATGCGGTTCTTTGGCCGCAAGTGCTGTGGCATCGAGTGCCTCGAAGCCGAGACCATGATCGCGCTTCAGCCGCTCCGCCGCTGCGATCTCGCCATCGCGCCTGGCTGCCGTGCGAAAGGCCTGCGTCCAGCCCTGCTTGCGGATCAGATGTCCGGCATCGGCCTCGCGGATCAAAACGTCATGTTCGCGGATCGAATGCTCGATCAGTGGCGCATAGGCCCGAGTGATCCTGGCATGGCGGGCCGGATGCGAATTCCACCAGTAGCTGGCGAGGAAGCGGCCCACCCGGGACAGCGCGCCAGCATGGTAATGGGCATCGATACGGTTGTTGAGCGCATAGCGCATCAGCAGGGAAAGGTCCTGCGGAAAGCCGTAGGGCACCACGCCCTCGCGCTGGATAAGGCCGGCATTGCCGAAGGAGGTTTCCTCGCCAGGGCCGCGCCGGTCCACCAGCACCACGCTCTTGCCCCGGCGTGCCAGATGCACGGCCGTGGAGACCCCGATAATGCCCGCACCGAGAACAATCGCATCTGCCGTCATGATCCCTGTCTTGCCCCTCATCTCGTTGATTTTTGCCTGAACATGCCCCCTGGTCCGGCGCGGCGCAAACGAAAACTGCACGGGCGCACGCTCACGCAAGGGCGGCTCAAGGCTGGGCGGCTAAGCCCGTTCGATGAGGGCTTTGCTGCGCGAAGGCCTCGCCACCGGTTTGCCTTTCAGGAAGAGGGATACGCCATGAGCTTCCAGGATTACGACCTTATCATCGTCGGCGCCGGCTTCTTCGGGGCGACGGTGGCGGAGCGGGCCGCCAATGCGCTCGGCAAGCGCGTGCTGATCATCGACCGCCGCCACCATATCGGCGGCAATGCCTATAGCGAGAACGACCGCCAGACGGGCATCGAGGTGCACAAATACGGCGCCCATCTGTTCCACACGCCGAACAAGGCGGTCTGGGACTATCTTTGCCGCTTCACCCGCTTCACCGACTACCGCCACCGCGTCTTCACCAGCTATCGCAACCAGGTCTATGCGATGCCGATCAATCTCGGCACGATCTGCCAGTTCTTCGGCCGCCGCTTCACGCCGGACGAGGCAAGGGCGCTGGTCGCGGCGCAGGCGGCCGAACTGGAGGGGCGTGCCCCGCGCAATCTGGAGGAAAAGGCGATCTCCCTGATCGGCCGGCCGCTCTACGAGGCCTTCATTCGCGGCTATACCGCCAAGCAGTGGCAGACCGATCCGCGCGACCTGCCGGAAACGATCATCACCCGCCTGCCGGTGCGCTATAATTTCGACAACCGCTATTTCAACGATGCCTATGAGGGTCTGCCGGTCGACGGCTATACGGCGATCTTTCAGCGGATGCTCGACAACCCGTTGATCGACGTGCAGCTCGGTACCGATTACTTTGCCGTGCGCCAGGCAATCCCGGCGGACAGGACGGTGGTCTATACCGGCCCGATCGACCGCTATTTCGACTATCGCGCCGGCGAACTGAAGTGGCGTACCATCGATTTCCAGGAAGAGGTGCTGCCGGTCGGCGATTTCCAGGGCACGGCAGTGATGAACTATGCCGACGAGGAAGTGCCCTATACGCGCATCCTCGAATTCCGCCATTTCAACCCGGAGCGCGATTATCCCGCCGACCGCACGGTGATCGTGCGCGAATATTCGCGTTTCGCCACCCGCGCCGACGAGCCCTATTATCCGGTCGATACGCTGGAGGATCGGCGCACCTATCTCGCCTATCGCAAACTGGCGGAAGAGGAGAAGGGTGTCATCTTCGGCGGTCGCCTCGGCACCTATCGCTATCTCGACATGCACCAGGCCATCGGCGCGGCGCTCAAGAGCTTCGAAATGGAGGTCTCGCCGCGCCTGATCGGGGCGGAGCGCGCCGCCTGAGCGGCATCCGGCTTGCGTATCAAGCCCGGTGACGACCGGTCGCCGGCCTGTCGCCCGTCATCAAAAGGGAACTTCTCTCACCCCGCACGGTTGGGCTGCCGGTCCAACCTGAAGGAGAGACGAATGTTTTACACGGATGGCAAGCTTCAATATCCGGTGCGTGTCGAGAAGGCGGACCCGCTTTTCGCGCGGGCCCTGCAGCAGGCGATCGGCGGCATCGAGGGCGAGATCCGCGTCGCCATGCAATATTTCTTCCAGGCCTGCGGCGCGCGCGGCAACAACAAGTTCCGCGACATGCTGATGAACACGGCAACGGAAGAGCTGGGACATATCGAGATGCTGGCGACCGCCGTGGCGCTCAACCTCGAAGGCGCGCCGCTTTCCGAAAAGGAAGAGGTTGCCAAGGACCCCGTCTCCAGCATGGTGCTGGGCGGCATCAACATGAAGAACATCCTCTCGTCCGGCCTTTCGGCCATGCCGGTGGACAGCGACGGCGTGCCCTTCGACATGTCGCATATCTATGCCAGCGGCAATATCGCTGCCGACATGACGGCCAACATCGCGGCGGAATCCACCGGCCGGACGCTGGCGGTGCGTCTCTACAACATGACGAACGATGCCGGCATGAAAGACATGCTGTCCTATCTCATCGCCCGCGACACCATGCACCAGAACCAGTGGCTGGCGGCACTGGAGGAACTGGGCGGCCATCACGGCGTCTTCCCGATTCCCAACAGCTTCCCGCAGGAAAAGGAGAAGCAGGACTTCTCCTATGCCTTCCTCGGCTTCCAGGAGGATGGAGTGGATGCGATTGCCGGCCGCTGGTCGGAAGGGGAATCGATTGACGGCAAGGGCCGCTTCTCCTCCATGCCGATGAAGCCGCTCGGCGAAAAGCCCGATCTCGGCACCGCCAAGCCGAAGAGCGGCGCCCAGGCCGAACAGATGTAATTCGCGCGGAAACCGGCGGATGTTCCGCCGGTTTCCCACCCGCGCAGAAGGCCGGCGTCCAGCCGGCAAGGATTGTCTCATGAAGAGAAACAGCTGGATCATCATTGCAGCGCTCGTGCTGCTGCTGCTCGTCGTGGTGTTCGGGTCGCGGCCCTTCCAGGAAACCACCGAGAACGAGCCGGGCCAGCCCAGCCCGCACGCCATCACGCAATAAGATTGAGGTGGACTGTCGCCTGGGCACGCCGACACCCGGCCTGCCGTGGCGGCAGGCAAAGGCGCGTTCGAAGGGAAAAGCGAGCCAACGGATTTCGCGCCTGCACGGCGGTTCGCGCTTGCGGGGGGGGGGGGCAAGCCCGTTCCCTTGCCGGAATCGGCGCCGGCCTGGGGCGGGCTCAGCCCAGCTGCGTTGCCAGCTGGGCCCGGGCGCGGTTGACGCGGCTCTTGATCGTGCCGACCGGGCATCCGCAGCGCTCTGCCGCCACCTCGTAACTCTGGCCTTGGATCAGGATGATATCGACTGCGTCGCGATAATGCGGTGGCAGGCCGAGAAAGGCGCGGTGGAATTCCTGGGCGCGGACCGACCATTCCTGCGGCGCGTTGACGGCCGGGCGGGCGGAGGCGCAATCTTCCAGCCCCACCGTTTCGCGCTTGGCAAGGCCGAACTTGGTACAGAAGGTATTGCGCAGGATGGTGAAGAGCCAGGATTTGAGGCTGGTGCCCTCCTGGAACTTGTCGAGATTGGCAAGGGCCCGCGTCAGGGTCTCCTGGACAAGATCGTCGACATTGCTGGGGCTGCGATCCAGTCGCCGGGCGAAGGATCGCAGGGCTGGAATGAGTTCGATCATTTCCGCGCGGACGCGATCGCTTGCGTGATCAGTCGTCATGTCGTCACCTTCCTTCCAACGTGCAGGACAACAGCCCTGCACGCATTTGGTTCCCTGCTGTGCAGGAAAAGTGACATTCGCCCCATGTCTCCATGGGGCCGTCCTCTGCGGCGGGTTCCAAGGCTTGCGCCGGCGGAAGCGATGAGGTGATAACCCCGGACACCCATGATCGCGAATCGCCGGAAAGAACACCATCTCATGACCGACAGCCTGCCGCATCGAACCCCGGTCGAGGCACGTGCCGCCGCCGCCATCGATATCGCCCGCCAGGTCGGGCGCTGGGCGGCGCGTCATCGGGCCGAGAACGATCCCCTGTCGCTGTCGGTCGAAAACAAGGGGCCGCAGGATTTCGTCACGGAGGTGGATCGACGCGCCGAGGCCGAGATCCGCAGCCGGCTGCTGGCCGATTTCGCCGGCGACGGCTTTCTGGGCGAGGAGGGTGGTAATCTCGCCGGCAGCCGTGGCGTCTGGGTAGTCGATCCCATCGACGGCACCACCAACTATATCCGCGGTTTCCGTCACTGGGGCGTGTCGATTGCCTATGTCGAGGACAGGGAGATCCGTCTCGGCGTCATCTATGATGCGGCGCAGGACTGCGTTTTCCATGCGATTGCCGGCGAGGGGGCCTTTCGTGACGCGGCGCCGATCCGGGCGGCGGCAACGCGGGATCCGGCCTTGGCGATCGCCATGCTCGGCCACAGCCGCCGCACGCGCTTCGAGGATTATCTTTCCGTCTCCCGGCGGCTGCACGACCTCGGAGTCGATTACCGGCGCATGGGGGCTGCAGCCATTGGCCTGGTGCGCGTCGCCGAAGGCGCGGCCGATCTCTATTACGAACGGCACCTGAACAGCTGGGACATGCTGGCCGGTGCGCTGATCGCCCGCGAGGCCGGTGCCCATGTGGCGATGGCGCCCGTTGAGACGCTGCTGGCACAGGGAGGCGGCATCTTGGCTTGCGCGCCCGCTCTCGCGGAAGGCTTCTCCTTCCTCGCCTGACCTCTTCCCTTGCTGCTAAAAATTCGGCAAGGTTCCCGCCTGTCATCTGCCTGTTAGAAACAGGCCCTAAGACACTCTCCGGTAGCTGCACAGCTGTGCAAGGAGAGTGCGAAGATGAATGGATCGGGTTATCTGGAGCTGAACGGCATTGCGTCCCGCTATGGCGCAACGCAGGTGCTCAAGGATATCGATCTGTCCATCCGCGCCGGCGAATTCGTCGCGCTGCTGGGCTCTTCCGGCTGTGGCAAGACCACGCTCCTGCGCACGCTGGCAGGCTTCGTCGCTCCCTCGTCTGGCAGCGTGCACATCGGTGCACGCGACATCACCCATCTGCCGCCGGACAAGCGCGGCATGGCGCTGGTCTTCCAGTCCTATGCGCTCTGGCCGCACATGACGGTGGACGAGAACATTGCCTATGGCCTGAAGCTGAAGGGCGTGCCGCGCACGCAAATCGCTGCGAAAGTGTCCGCCATGCGTTCGCTGCTCGGTCTTGACGGGTTGGGCGGGCGCAAGCCGCAGGCGTTGTCCGGCGGCCAGCGGCAACGCGTGGCGCTCGGCCGCGCGCTGGTCATCGACCCGGAGATTCTGCTTCTCGACGAGCCCCTGTCCAATCTCGATGCACGCATCCGCCTGACGGTGCGGCACGAACTGCGTGCGCTCCAGCAGCGCCTCGGCATCACGGCAATCCATGTCACGCATGACCGCGAGGAGGCCATGGTGATGGCGGACCGGATCGTGATCCTGGATGCCGGGCGCATCGCCCAGCAGGGCCGGCCGGAAGAGGTCTACAATCGGCCGGCCACGCCCTTCGTCGCCGCCTTCATGGGGGCGGAGAACCTGCTGGCGCTCGAAGGTCTTGTATCCGGCGACCGTTTCGTGCTGGCGCCCGGCGCCATCCGGGCCACCGGCAGCGTGTCGCTTGACGGACGCTCGCTCGCGTCCGGCGCCGTCGAGGCCCGGTTCCGGCCGGAGGCGGCACGCATTCTTTCCGACGCCGATGCCGCCGCGCCCGAAGAGGGGCTGACCTTTCAGGGCGAGGTTCTGGCGGTCACCTATCCCGGCGGCCACTGGCGCCATGTGGTGCGCGCCGGCGCCCACGAGATCCTGGCGGATGCGCCGCGTGCCTGCCAGCCGGGCGAGCGCGTCAGCGTCCATGTGGGGGCCGATGCCCTCTTCCTGTTCAATACGGCGCAGCCCGCCGCCGCATCCCTTTCCCGCCCCTCGGGCGCGAAAACCGAAGCCTGACATCCTTTCCCGACCCAACCGGAGAAGATCCATGAAGAAATTGTCCTACGTCGCCTTCGCCGCTGCCTTTGCGGCCATGCCCGTGCATGCCGAGGAACTGACGGTTGCCACCGCCGGCGACCAGAACATGGTCGACTACATCAACCAGTATCTCGGCCCGCTGTTCGAGAAGACCTATCCGGGCAACACGGTGCGCGCCGTCGGCACCGGCCCCGGCGATGCCGGTTCGCAGAAGATCCTCGAGCGCTTCGACGCCCAGGCCGGCGCCAAGGCCGAGAAGTGGGATACGGACGTTGCCGTGGTCCACGAGAAGTTCGTCGGCCCGATGGTCACCAAGGGCTATCTCGCCAAGTATCGCGGCGATATCGACACCGGCAAGCTGGTGACCCGCGACAATGCCAAGTTGGCGCTTGGCACCAATGTCGATGGCTATGTCATGCCGATGTTCAACAGCCAGACGGCCATCGCCTACAATCCGGCCCTCGTCGCCAACCCGCCGAAGAGCTATGCCGAGATCGTCGAATGGGCGAAGGCCCATCCGAAGCAGTTCGGCTATAACGGCATCAAGGGTGGCGCCTCCGGCGTCAGCTTCGTCATGGGCTGGATCTATGCCTTCGGCGAGGGCGATGCCAAGACGCTGATGAACGGCCCGTTCAAGGAAGAGGAAACCAAGAAGTGGGACAAGGCACTGAAGAGCCTTGCCGACTTCACCACCAATGCGACGCTGACGCCGGGCAATGCCGGCACGCTCGATCTCCTGTCGCGCGGCGAAATTGCCATGGGTCCGGTCTGGGTCGACATGTTCTACAGCTGGAAGGCCGACGGCCGTCTGCCGCCGGACATGAAGCTCGTTCTGCCGGCACCGGGCATGCCGGGCCAGCCGATGCACTACGTGATCCCGGAAAAGACCGCCCACAAGGATCTGGCCGAGAAGTTCGTGGCACTCGCCACCAGCCCGAAGGTTCAGGCCGAAGGCATCGTGAAGCGCTTCAACTGGTATCCGGGCATCGACGCCCAGCACGTCAAGGCCGAGCTGGACGACGCCACCTGGAACAAGCTGTTCGTCGACATTTCGCCGGAAGACCTGGCCTCCAAGGGCAAGCCGTTCCCGATCGCGCCCTACAACACCGCAATCCTCGAAGCCTATGAGAAGTCGGTGAAGTAAGTTTTCCGGTTCCGCAAAGACCCCCTCTGGCTGCCGCCATCTCCCCCACAAGGGGGAGAACGCAGAGCGGTGAGCCTCTCATCCGTCACGGCGTATGAGAGGGAGGGCGGCATTGCCGGTTCGGTCTCCCCCTCGCGGGGGAGATGGCCGGCAGGCCAGAGGGGGAGGAGCGGCGGTGCATTGCCCCCGTGATCGGAATACCTCATCCATCTGCTGTGACTGGTTCCCTTGATGCCAAGACGTCTCCTCGGTCTCCTGCTTGTCCTGCCCGCTCTGGCGGTCATCGCGCTGCTGTTCATCCTGCCGCTCGTCATGTCGGCTGTCGGCGCCTTTCAGCTGGACGGCGGGCTGGGACTGGGAAATTTTGCCAAGGCCTTTGATCTCTACCTGAAGGACATTCTGTTCAGCGTCGGCATTGTCAGCCTCTCCACGGTGCTGATCGGGCTCGGCGCGGTGGCGATCGGCGGCTATCTGACGCTCGGAGCCCATCCCGTTGCCGTCACCATCCTGCGCTGGCTCTACCGTTGGCCGATGTTCATTCCCTTCATCGTCGTCGGCCAGATCCTGCGCACCTTCCTGGCCAAGAACGGCATGATGAACAATACGGCGGTCAGCCTCGGCCTGATGGGGCCCATCGATGCGATGAGCTTTCTCGACTGGCGCGGCATCGTGATCGCCTTCGTCTGGAAGCAGACGCCCTTCGTCGCCCTTCTGGTGGCGGGCGCCATGGCCTCGGTCAACCGCGAGGGCATCGAGGCGGCTGTCAATCTCGGCGCGTCGCGGCTGCGCGTGCTGATCGAGATCATCGTCCCGCAGGTCACGGCGACGCTTGCCGTCGGTCTCATCCTGTCCTTCGTCACCATGATGTCGGTCCTGTCGGTGCCGCTGATGATCAACGCCCAGTCGCCGACCATGCTGACCGCCGATATCGCCTTCCGGGTCAATGCCTATGGCGATTACGGCGTGGCGAACGCGCTCGGCCTCATCTCGCTGGTGCTCGCCTCGTCGGTCGCCTGGATCTACCTCAAGATCAGCCTCAGGGAGCGCGCGTGATGACGGGCCTGCGTTTGAACCTCTCCGTGCTCTGGTGGCTGCCACGCGGCCTGATCTTCGGCCTGATGGCCTTCTTCATCTTCGGCCCGCTGTTCAACATGTTGCTGTGGACCGTGACGGAGAAATGGTACTTTCCGCATGCGCTGCCGCTGGAATACGGATTTTCCGCCTGGACGCGCGTGTTTGCGCCGCGGGGAGGGGCTCTGGAATCGCTCGGCAATTCGCTCGTCGTGGCGGTGCTGACGGTGATCGTCTCGCTCGCCTTCGCCATTCCCGCCGGCTATGCGCTGGCCCGGCTGAAGCTGCCGCTGCGCAGCCTCATCCTGCTTGCCTTCCTGATCCCGCAGGCATTTCCGAACCTCACCGTCTACGTCAACGTGGCGCGCCTCTTCTACGAGATCGGCCTCAACGGCACGATTGCCGGCGTGGTTCTGGTGCATGTCTCGCACGGGCTGGTCTATGCGGTATGGATTGCCGCCGCCGCCTTCTCGGCCATCGACGTGGAACTGGAACAGGCCGCCCGCAGCCTCGGCGCGGGTGCCATGCGCACCTTTCGCGACATCACGCTGCCGCTGGCCGCACCCGGCCTGATGGCCAGCGCGATCTTTGTTTTCCTGGAATCCCTGGATGAATTCACCGGCAGCTATTTCGTCGGTGCCCCGGATGTGAACATGCTGCCGCTGCTGCTTTACACGGCGGGGTCCGGCGGCAACTATCAGGTTGCATCCATCACGGCACTGCTGCTTCTGGTGCCATCCCTGATCTTCATGCTGATCGTCGAGCGCTTCCTGAAGGCCGACGTTCTCTCTCGCGTCGGACGGTGAGGCTTGCGATGAAAGACGGAAAGACCCCTTCAAACCGGATGCGCTTTGTCAGCGCCGAGCAGGTGGCGCGGCGGGCGGGCGTGTCGCGCTCGGCCGTATCGCGCACCTTCACGCCGGGGGCCAGCGTTGCCCCCGCCACCCGTGAAAAGGTGCTCAGGGCGGCGGAAGAGCTCGGCTATCACGTAAACGACCTGGCGCGCGGCGTTCTCAACAACCAGAGCCGGCTGGTGGGTATCGTGGCGACCAAGCCGGAAGTGGGCTTTCGCGCCTACCTCACGGCGGCCCTCTCCAAGGCACTGATCCGCCGCGGCAGCGTGCCGATCCTCATCAATACCGGGCAGACGGAAGAGGAGCTTCTGGCCGCCCAGAAGACGCTGATCGGCCACCGGGCGGAAGCCACCATCATCCTGTCCGGCTCGCCGCCGGCCAGCTTCTTCGAGCTTGCCAAGCGCAACGGCCAGCCGGTGGTGATGATCGGCCGCTCGGAGCCGGATGCCGATCACGTGCATGCCGGAAATTCGGAAGCCTCCATCGAGGCGGCGCGTCTTCTGATCCGCGCCGGACGGCGGCGGCTGGCCTTTGCCGGTTCGCATTCGGCAACCCCCTCGATCCTGGAGCGGCAGATCGCCTTCGTGGCGGAGGTGGAATATCACGGGCTCAGCGTTGCGATCGCCCACGGGCCGGATTCCGACTACGAAAGCGGCGTGATGGCCGGCCGCGCGCTGCTCGCCGAAAGCGAACGACCGGATGCGGTCTTCTGCGCCAACGACCTGATCGCCTTCGGGGTGATGGACGTGCTGCGCCGCGAGGGTAATCTTCACATTCCCGGGGATATCGCCGTCATCGGCTTCGATGACGTGCCGCAGGCCGCCTGGCTGAATTACGGGCTGACCACCTTCCGCCAGGACCCGGTCGTGATGGCGCAGCGCGCGGTCGACCTGCTGGAGCGGCGTATCGCCGATCCGGATGGCGAGCCGGGGCGCGAGCGGGTGGTGCCGGAAATCGTGGTGCGCGACAGCTTCACGCCGCTGGACTGATCCCTGGCATGCCGGGCAGGAGCCGGAGAGCGCCTGCCGCTTCAACCGCCCGCGACGGCAAGACTTCGCCCCGGCGGGAACGGCTTGCCGCGGCGCGGGTTGACTCCGCAAAAGGAGAAAACCCATGTCCCGACATCGCAGCCAAGCTTACCCCCGCATCCGTTTGCGCGGGCACGTCTGTTCCGCAATCCGTCTGCCGCTGGCGGCAGCCGTACTGCTGCTCGCCATGGGCCAGGGCCCGGCCAGCGCGCAGGACGGTGCTGCTGATGGCGGCCGGCAGGATTGTGTGGTGCCCGAACAGCAGCAGAACGCAGAAAGACCCCGGGAAAACGGCGCAAGCCCCTCCGCCTCGGCACAACTGTCCGATTGCAACGGCGTGTTGAAGCCGCCGGCGGTTGGGGATCCCGAGATGGTGGAGCCGGCGCCGCCGGTTGGCGATACGCCTGTCATCAGGCCGCACGAATTGCCGCGAGACCAGCAGATGCCGCGACAGGGCGGCTAGGTGTCAGGAGACGAATGGTGCGCCGTCGGCGCGGTCAGGCGGGGCGCTTGCGGCGGCCGGCCGGCTGCTTTTCCACAGGCGGCGTGTCCGCCTCGCGTTCCATCCGAAGAGCCTTCAGCTTTTCGGTCTTCTTCAGGCGGGCTTCCG
The DNA here is from genome assembly GCF_018760785.1 of Rhizobium sp. CSW-27. Classification (GTDB taxonomy): domain Bacteria; phylum Pseudomonadota; class Alphaproteobacteria; order Rhizobiales; family Rhizobiaceae; genus Neorhizobium. The sequence goes on along the minus strand of NZ_JAHHZO010000010.1, from coordinate 28,155 downwards.
CCTCTGCCGTTATGATCGCGCGGGCCGTATGGTCGGTGGCTTCGGCGCGATCCCGGGCAGAAGGTCTGCTGCGGCTTTGCTTGGCATCATCCGGCATGGTTTTGGCCCTGCGGTTCGTGAGAGAAGGCGCTGCGGCACCGGTGAAGCGCCAGTCTGGCGCCGTGGCTTGCAACGGAAGAGGGCGTTTCCGGCCATATCGGGCGGAAACGCTCTGGACGCACGATCAACGGCGACCGCGCACGGCTGCCTTCTTCGGCGCCGGCAGAAGGCCTTCGCGCTGCATCTTCTTGCGCGCCAGCTTGCGCTGACGGCGAATGGCTTCGGCCTTTTCGCGGGCGCGACGCTCGGAGGGCTTCTCGTAGGAACTGCGCGCCTTCATTTCGCGGAAAACGCCTTCGCGCTGCATCTTCTTCTTCAGGACCCGGAGGGCCTGATCGACATTGTTGTCTCGGACTAGAACCTGCAAAACATCTCCTTTTTGCACGCCAATGACGGCTGATGTGCAATGTTGGGGTTGGTCACTTGCCGATCTTGATCCGCGCGGGGTTCAACCACGAGGTCCCCTTGGCGGGCAGGACGGCCTTGTCTTCCAGCATCGGGCGATCCGACCGTTCAGGATCGATGTCCGCCTCGATGATCCGGCGCTCGAACGCTTCGTTCTCGAACCGAATTCGGTATTGCGCCTGCCCGTTCGCGGAGGGCAGCACGGCGGAAATGCAGCCGGTGGTCGGCGATCCGCTCGTGGCCGGTGCGGCCTTCAGGACCACACGGTCCCCCACGGCATAACGTGAACCTGGCATGCGTGGCCTCCCGGCGTGCGCAAAACAAAAAGGCCGGGCGTTACCCCGACCTCTCTCACGTCATTGTTCCGATCAACCGCCAGTACATCCGTGGTCGGTGCCGGTGAATGACAATCACGCAGCGATCAGGTTATCGGCCGAGCTCTTGCCCGAGCGCTTGTCCTGGACGATGTCGTAGCTGATCTTCTGACCATCGGTCAGGCCACGAAGTCCGGCGCGCTCAACGGCCGAGATGTGAACGAAAACGTCCTGGCCGCCGTTATCCGGCTGAATGAAACCAAAACCCTTGGTGCTGTTGAACCACTTTACGGTGCCACTGTTCATAACGATCTCCTTTTCAAATCGCTTGAGGTTTCCTGACCGGACCCCGGCCGAGGATCGATATTTGAAGGGAAATCTGACAGAGCGTCGCCGCTCGTGGACAAAGTCACAACCAAGTTCGATGAGTGCAATTTACGCGCTTTTGGCAAATGAGCAAGAGGTTTTGTAAAATAAAATTTCGCCGGTGTCCCGTTACGCTAGGAAACTTTCGTGTTATCCCGCTGTTAACATGGGAAAATCCGCAAATTTTTTGCCTTTCTGCGTGGCGTTCGCGCGCGCTGTGGAGCGTGCGGCGCGAGGTCGCCTAACCTGTCATATGTATTGCGAGAATACGTAATATAAGTATGGTGGCGTGCAGGCGGCGGGTTTGGTTGCATGTCGGCAGTGAAGGGGTGACATTGCGTGCGCCTTGCCTATTTTCTTTGTGATTTTCAAAACGGCGCTTGAACGCCAGAGGGAGGCTCCATGACCATCCACCAGAACCTGATTGCCGGCGAGTGGGTCGGCGGTTCGGCATCCGAGAACATCAATCCGTCCGACACCAAGGATGTTGTCGGTCTCTATGCCCAGGCCAGCGCCGAAGATGCCAGAACCGCCATTGCTGCGGCCAAGGCGGCGTTTCCGGCCTGGTCGCGCTCCGGCATTCTGGAGCGCCACGCGATCCTGAAGAAGACGGCGGACGAAATCCTCGCCCGCAAGGAGGAACTCGGCCGCCTTCTGTCGCAGGAAGAGGGCAAGACACTGCCGGAAGGCATCGGCGAGACGATCCGTGCGGCGCAGATCTTCGATTTCTTCGCCGGTGAAACCCTGCGTCTGGCCGGCGAGGTTCTGCCCTCCGCCCGCCCGAACATCGGCGTCGAGATCACCCGCGAGCCGCTCGGCCCGATCGGCATCATCACGCCCTGGAACTTCCCGATCGCCATTCCGGCCTGGAAGATCGCGCCGGCGCTCGCTTACGGCAATACGGTCGTCTTCAAGCCGGCCGATCTCGTGCCCGGCTGCTCCTGGGCGATCGTCGATATCCTGCACCGTGCCGGCCTGCCGAAGGGCGTGCTGAACCTCGTGATGGGCCGCGGTTCCGTCGTTGGCCAGGCGATGCTCGACAGCCCGGATCTCGCCGGCATCACCTTCACCGGTTCGACCGGCACCGGCAAGCGCGTGGCACTCGCCTCCATCGAGCATAACCGCAAGTTCCAGCTGGAAATGGGCGGCAAGAACCCGATGGTGGTGCTGGACGATGCGGATCTGTCCGTCGCCGTCGAAGCTGCTGCCAATTCCGGCTTCTTCTCCACCGGCCAGCGCTGCACGGCCTCCTCGCGCATCATCGTGACCGAAGGCATCCACGACAAGTTCGTCGCGGCCCTCACCGAGCGTCTCAGCAAGCTCACTGTCGATCACGCGCTGAAGGACGGCACGCATATCGGCCCGGTTGTCGATGAAAAGCAGCTGAAGCAGGATTGCGATTATATCGAGATCGGGAAGCAGGAAGGTGCCAGGCTCGCCTTCGGCGGCGAGCGGATCGAGCGCGAAACGCCCGGTTTCTACCTGCAGCCGACGCTGTTTACCGAAGCAACCAACGACATGCGCATCAGCCGCGAGGAGATTTTCGGGCCGGTGGCCGCCGTCATCCGCGTCAAGAACTACGAGGAAGCGCTTGCGGTTGCCAACGACACGCCCTTCGGCCTCTCCGCCGGCATCGCCACGACGAGCCTGAAGCATGCCACGCACTTCAAGCGCAATTCGGAAGCCGGCATGGTGATGGTCAACCTGCCGACAGCCGGCGTCGATTTCCACGTGCCGTTCGGCGGCCGCAAGGCCTCCTCCTTCGGTCCGCGCGAACAGGGCAAGTATGCCGCCGAATTCTTCACCGTGGTGAAGACCGCTTATACGCTCGCCTGAGATATCCGACGACCAGCAACTTGACCGGCCGGCGAGGTTTCTTCGCCGGCCTTTTTCGTGTCCGGCAGCTGCCACTTCGATTTTCGATAACACATTGAAATGACTTGCTCCCTGGTGCGCTTTATGAAAGCCTGCCCGTGAATTGTGGGGGAGTTTGAATGATGGTGGATCTTCTGGTTTCGCAGCTCACGGACCCGTTCCGGATCGGGTTGATGTTCTTCCTTCTGGTGACGGCGCTCCGGACACGGCACACCATGGGCATGACGGTGCCCCTGGCCATGGGTGTGGTGTTCGTTGCGATCCTCCTGCCGCTCACGACAGCCGCCGGAACTGATGCCAGCCGGATTGCCACCATTGGTCTCGGCATCCTCGCCAATGCTGTCCTTCTCGGCATCTTCCTGCTCGGCTGGCTCGTCTGGGAAAAACAGAAGCGTTGAGCTGTCTGCAAAGCGAAACAGGCTGGCGGTGAGGCCAGCCTGTCGCGCAACTCGAAGGGCTTGAGGATTACTTCGCGTCGTCGGCAAAGATATCCTTCTTATGGGTGTTGCCCGGGACGAAGAGCGCACCGATCACGACCGTCGCAGCCGCGATAATGATCGGGTACCACAGGCCGCCATAGACGTTACCCGTCTGGGCGGAGATCGCGAAGGCCGTTGCCGGCATCAGGCCGCCGAACCAGCCATTGCCGATGTGATACGGCAGGGACAGGCCCGAGTAGCGGATACGGGTGGGGAACAGTTCCACCAGCATCGCCGCGATCGGCGCATAAACCATCGTCACCAGGATGATGAGGTAGGTCAGGATCAGAACGACGGCGATCTTCTGGCCGCTGAAGATGTCGAAGAAATGCGCGGAACGGATGATCGTCGTGTTCTTGTCGGCCGAGAGCGGGTAACCGGCAGCTGTCAGGGCCTCGTTGACCGACTTCGTGAAGGCGGCCGGCGTGGTCTTGGCGGCGTCGCCCGAAAGCTTGCTCGCGTCATAGGCCGGGATCGCCGTTTCGCCGATCTTGATCTGGGCCGTGGTTGCGGCCGCGTCCTCAATGGTTTCATAGTTCACCGACGAACGTGCGAGGGTCGATTTGGCGATATCGCACGACGAGGTGAATTTTGCCGTACCAACCGGGTTGAACTGGAACGAGCAATCATTGGGGGCTGCGGTGACGGTGACCTTCGTCTGCTGCGCTGCATAAAGTGCCGGATTGGCCGTTTCCGTCAGCAGTGGGAAGACGAATTTATAGGTCAGTGCGGCAATCAGGCAGCCGGCAAGAATGATCGGCTTGCGGCCGATCTTGTCCGACAGCGAACCGAAGAACAGGAAGCCGCCCGTGCCGAGGATCAGCGACCAGGCCACCATGACGTTGGCCGTGAAGCTGTCGACCTTGATGACGTTCTGCAGGAAGAACAGGGCGTAGAACTGGCCGGAATACCAGACGACGGCCTGGCCTGCGACGAGGCCGAAGAGCGCGATGAGGGCGAACTTGCCGTTCTTCCACGTGCCGAAGGCTTCACGCAGTGGCGCCTTGGAGGCAGCACCCTCTTCCTTCATCTTCTTGAAGGCGGGGGATTCGTTCATCTGCATGCGGATGTAGAGCGAGATCAGCAGAAGCACGATCGAGCCGAGGAACGGGATGCGCCAGCCCCACAGGTCGAAGGCCTTGATCATGCGCGGCGTGCCATCCGGGTTCATCACGGCCGCACCGGCGGCATCGAGAACGGCGGTTGGCGCCCAGTTGGCATTCACGTAGCTCTGCACCGACAGGATCACGATCAGCGACAGCAGCAGCCCGAGCGTCGCCGTCGTCTGGATGAACGAGGTGAAATAGCCGCGCTGGTTGGAGGGCGCATGTTCGGCCACATAGACCGCCGCCCCGCCATACTCACCGCCAAGCGCCAGACCCTGCAGCATGCGCAGGATGATCAGGATGATCGGTGCCGCCGCTCCCCAGCTGTTATAGGTCGGCAGCAGGCCGACGAGGAAGGTCGACAGGCCCATGATGAGAATGGTCATCAGGAAGGTGTACTTACGGCCGACAAGGTCGCCCAGCGCACCGAAGACAAGAGCGCCGAAGGGACGCACGATGAAGCCCGCGGCAAAGGCGAGAAGCGCGAAGACGTTTCGCGTGGCTTCCGGAAATGCCGTGAAGAACTGGGCGCCGATGATGGCGGCGAGTGAACCATACAGATAAAAGTCGTACCATTCGAAAATGGTACCGGCAGAAGAAGCCATGATGACTTTCTTCTCCTCACTCGTCATGGGACGCGATCGGTCCCTGGCGTTCATTTCAATTGCGGCCATTTATACCTCCTCCTGGTTTTCCGACTTTCCAGCCGGCCAATGTCGCTGATCACATTGTCCCGCAAACGCCACTTCCGTGTCGTTTGCGGCCCAGACGCGGCCCTCTCAACCCGTCCGGACTGCAATGTCCGCTTGCGCGGTCCGCCTCCCCATTGCCTCGCCCGCTGGTGCCGGGCACGGCCTTCGCTCCGGTGTCGATCAGACAGCAGCCAGCAAAAGCGACAGATCGAAATCTAGCACAACGGAAATTTGCCGATCAGAACGACTTTGGTCTAACTGTGGGCTGTGCGGGAAACTCAACGCCGGCAGGGCGCCGGACTGATCCTCTGCCCGATGTGAGGTGCAGCCCGCCGCCGGCGCCGGATCTCTGGCTTGCCTGCGGCATCCAGGCGCGCCAGGAACATACGGGCGTATCCGACCAGAACAATTGCACCTTTATCAATAATCGCGTGACTTCCAAAGAGATGGCCTATTTCACGGAGCTTGCCTGCTTTGTCAGCACGCGGAGTAATGAGTGTGGATAAATCGTCTGCCCGGCGGCATGGTGGCCACCAATCCGCAATGGTGCCCGCCGCCGGTCAGCACCTTGCGGCGCTATTGCGTGGCTGGAAGGAGCGGTCGGACCCGATGGTACAGATGCTTTCGAACGTCATGTTCGATCTGCTGCCGGCCGGCGGCGATTTCTCGCTGTTGCAGGACCTGCAGTCCAAAACCATTGGGAAAAGCGAGTTGCAACTCGATCTTAGTGGCGCATATGATCGCCAAGCGTTTCCGGCTCTTTGCACAGGGAGCAATTCTGGTGGCCCACAATGCGCCCTTCGACATGGAATTCCTGCGACGGCGCGAGCGGGAACTCGGCGGACGCTTCGACAACCCGATCCTCGATACGGTGCTGCTGTCGGCCGCCGTCTTCGGCCAGGCCGAAACGCATACGCTGGATGCCCTGGCCGAACGCCTGGGCCTTTCCATTGCCCGCAGCGACCGCCACACCGCAATCGGCGATGCGATGGCGACGGCAGAGGTCTTCCTCAAGCTGAAGGACATGCTGGCGGCGCGGGGCATTCACCGTTTCGGCGAGGTGCTGCGCGAAACCCGCAAGCACCGGCGCCTGCTGAAGGATCTCAATTGATCCGCCTTGTGTCATGGTGAAGTATCCGGAGAACCAGAGGCCATGCAGCCGGCAGTCATCGTCCATTGCGACTGGAGCATTGAGGCGCGGAAGCGCTGGATGGCGGTCGCTCTGCGACGCGGCGAGCGCTATCACGTTACCGCGCCTGAGCCGGTTGCCAGCACGGCCGATCTGATCGACCGTCTGCGGACACGTGCCGTCGCGGCCGGTCCGCTGCTGCTGGGCTTTGATTTCCCGATCGGGCTGCCGGCCGCCTATGGCGCACGCACTGGCCTTGCTTCGTTCCGCCAGTTTCTGGATGTGGCGGGCGAGGGGAAATGGGCGGACTGGTTTCGCGTCGCCACGATCCCGCGGGAGATTACCGTTACGCGCCCCTTCTATCCCGCCCGACCCGGCGGCACGCTGCGCAGCCATCTGTTCGAAGGGCTGGGACTGCAGGCGGCCGATCTGTTGCGCGAATGCGAGCGGCCGGCGCCGGGCCGCGCGACGCCCGCCATGCTGTTCTGGACGCTTGGCGGCAACCAGGTTGGCAAGGCGGCAATCACCGGTTGGCGCGAGATCATCCAGCCCAACCGGTATCGTGTCGGTCTCTGGCCTTTCGATGGCCCGCTGTTCAAGGTTCTGGCCGAAAACAAGACCGTGATTGCGGAAACCTATCCGGGCGATGGCTATGGCCAGATCGGTATTCCGCGCGCGCCGGTGTGGAGCAAGCGCAGGCAGGAGGGGCGCCGCAGCGTCTGCGGCTTTCTGCAGCGCTGGGTCGAGAGCCGCACATCGGTGGACGCCGCCGCCCTGTTGCCATGCCTTGCCGATGGCTTCGGCGCGGATGCCTCCGGTGAAGACCGCTTCGATTGCGCCGTCGGGCTGCTGTCCATGATCGACGTGGTTTTCGGCGTCCGGGGGGAGGGGGCTCCCCCTGAGACACCGGTGACCACGTGGGAGGGCTGGATCCTCGGACGGACCTGATGCCTGATGCTCACGGTCGCACTCGATCCGGCACGGCCCGATCTCAGCGCCATTTATCTTGCCCGTCCTTCGGTTTATGAGAAGGCAAGGCCAACGATCGGCCGTGACCAGAGCGTGGAATGGAAGAATGGAAAAAGCGCGATATTACGCCAACATGGGTGGCCTGCCGGGCCAGACGGAACTTCTCTCCAGCAAGGCGGTGTTCACCACGGCCTATGCCGTGATACCGCGCACGGTGATGTCCGACATCGTCACCAGCCTGCTGCCGCACTGGGACAAGACGCGCGCCTGGATCATCGCCCGGCCGATGACCGGCTTTTCCGAAACCTTTGCACAATATCTGATGGAAGTGGCACCGGGCGGCGGCAGCCTTCGGCCGGAGCCGAACCGCGAGGCGCAGGGCGCCATCTTCGTGGTCGAGGGCGAGATGACCATCACGCTGGAGGGCGCTGCACACCGTCTGCGCGCCGGTTCCTTCGCCTATCTGCCGGCAGGAGCCGCGTGGACGCTGAAGAACGACGGGATGGTTGCGGTGAAATTCCATTGGGTGCGCAAGCGCTTCCAGATGGTGGAGGGGCTGGAACTGCCGCCTGCGATCTTCACCCATGAAGACGAGCACGCGATTTCCCACATGCCCGATACCAACGGCGCCTGGGGAACGACCCGCTTCATCGACCCCGCCGACCTGCGCTACGACATGCACCTCAACATCGTCACCTTCGAGCCGGGCGGCACCATTCCCTTCATGGAAACGCATGTGATGGAGCACGGGCTTTACGTCCTGGAAGGCAAGGCCGTCTATCGCCTGAATGCCGACTGGGTGGAGGTGGAAGCCGGCGATTTCATGTGGCTGCGCGCCTTCTGCCCGCAGGCCTGCTATGCCGGCGGCCCCGGCCGGTTCCGTTATCTGCTCTACAAGGATGTCAACCGCCACGTCGATCTGTGGTGAACGGCAGGGGCAGGCCCGTCCGGCCCGATTTGCCCCACTGCCTGGCAGGCGCGTGACATGCAAAGGGGCGGTGTCTCCACCGCCCCTCAAAAATATCACCGAACGGAGCCTGCGGCTTATTCGTGATAATCGTAGGCCGCAAAGCCGTGGCGCTTGACGAGTTCGTCGCGCTCGGCAGCCTTCAGGTCTTCGCGCATCATTTCGGCGACCAGTTCCTGGAAGGTGATCTTCGGCACCCAGCCGAGCTTTTCCTTGGCCTTGGCCGGATCGCCGAGCAGGGTTTCCACTTCGGTCGGACGGAAATAGCGCGGATCGACGGCGACGATGCACTTGCCGTTGGCGTCATAGCCCTTCTCGTCCACGCCTTCACCCTTCCAGGTGATGGAGAGGCCGATTTCCTTGGCACCGGCATCGACGAATTCGCGCACGCTGTACTGCACGCCGGTCGCGATGACGAAGTCTTCCGGCTGTTCCTGCTGCAGCATCATCCACTGCATCTCGACATAGTCCTTGGCGTGACCCCAGTCGCGCTTGGCATCGAGGTTGCCGAGATAGAGGCAATCCTGCAGGCCGAGCTTGATGCGGGCCAGTGCACGGGTGATCTTGCGCGTCACGAAGGTTTCGCCGCGCACCGGGCTCTCATGATTGAACAGAATGCCGTTGCAGGCATAGATGCCATAGGCTTCGCGGTAGTTGACCGTGATCCAGTAGGCATAGAGCTTGGCGACTGCGTAGGGCGAGCGCGGATAGAAGGGCGTGGTTTCACGCTGCGGAATTTCCTGCACGAGGCCATAGAGTTCCGAGGTGGAGGCCTGGTAGAAGCGCGACTTCTTCTCCAGTCCAAGAATGCGGATGGCTTCCAGAATGCGCAGCGCGCCAAGCGCGTCGGAGTTTGCCGTATATTCCGGCTCCTCGAATGACACGGCGACGTGCGACTGGGCGGCAAGATTGTAGATCTCGTCCGGCTGTACCTGCTGAATGATGCGGATCAGGCTGGAGGAATCCGTCATGTCGCCGTAATGCAGGATCAGGCGGCGATCCTTCTCATGCGGATCCTGATAGAGATGATCGATGCGGTCCGTGTTGAAGAGCGAGGCGCGGCGCTTGATGCCGTGCACTTCATACCCCTTCTTCAGCAAGAGTTCCGCCAGATAGGAACCATCCTGACCGGTGATGCCGGTGATCAAAGCGACTTTGCGTCCATCTGCCATGTTTACCAATTCCCTGTGTCCAAAGGCCGATATTTCATCAAGATATGCATGTTGTGGAACGACGGCGCGTCAACTCCAAAAGAAATCCGGCCGAGATGCATTTGCGTTCCTGCCGATGATCTTCATCCGAAGTAAACATTCCCGCGCTGTATTCCACCTGATGAATGTCCTGATATTTTGTTTTCGCGTTTCACTGCAAGGATTGACGGCCGAAGCTTTGCACAACAATCCGGTTTCAGGGTCAATCCTGCCTTGATACGATACTTTTAGCTATGCGCTTGTGACATAACGGAATCCCGAAATTGGGACGGTTGTCGGTGTATGCCTTCGCATCATTCCTCGTTTGCACCCCGATCCGGGGTCTCGTAAAGCGCGTTGTCTGTTTCTTTGGGGGTCTTTTGCAAGAAGACCGGCCGGATCGCAAGGAAATATAACCGAATTTTCCCGATCTGCCTGCCTTTGTCGACGTCAAATGTGGAGAATGGTGCGTTTCTGCATCAATGCTTAAAAAATAGTCGAGCCATACGAATTGATTATATTGGCGATTGCCTCGCCTGTTGGGCTGGTGTACTCAGGGCGGCAAGTGTTTGCGCACGTGTTTTGCGGGGTGGCTGGTTGCTCGCCGCATTCTGCAGTCTATCTGGCGGCGGATTGGAGTGCTGTGAAGTAAATTGCGCTCTCCGGATGTGTTTTCTTGAGGTGCGACCTCTGTTTGTTTGATCTTTCAGGCTGCTTTCGGCTATCGGATTTTGCCTGAAGGTTGCGGGTTTGGTGGAGTACGGGATGGCTGAGGTGCAATACGATCTGGCTGGCAAGAAGGTCTATGTTGCCGGGCATCGCGGAATGGTCGGGTCGGCGATCGTCCGCCGTCTGGCCTCCGAGGGGTGCGAGGTTGTGGTTGCGACGCGCGCCGAACTGGATTTGACCCGGCAGGATCAGGTCGAGGCGTGGATGGACGCTCATCGTCCGGATGCGATCTTTCTCGCGGCTGCCAAGGTTGGCGGCATTCTGGCCAATGACACCTATCCGGCCGACTTTCTCTATGACAACCTGGTGCTGGAGGCGAACATCATTCATGCCGCGCATCGTGTCGGGGTGGAGAAGTTGCTGTTTCTCGGCTCTTCCTGCATCTATCCGAAGTTTGCGCCGCAGCCGATCACCGAGGATGCGCTTTTGACCGGCGCACTGGAGCCGACGAACGAGTGGTATGCGATCGCCAAGATCGCCGGCATCAAGCTGTGCCAGGCCTATCGCAAGCAACATGGTCACGACTTCATCTCCGCCATGCCGACCAATCTTTATGGTCCCGGCGATAATTTCGACCTCAATTCGAGCCACGTGATGCCGGCCCTGATCCGCAAGGCGCATGAGGCGAAGGTCAATGGCAAGTCCGAGATCGTCGTCTGGGGCACGGGCACGCCGCGGCGCGAATTTCTGCATGTGGATGACTGCGCGGATGCCTGCGTTCACCTGATGAAGACCTATTCCGGCGAGAGCCATGTGAATGTCGGCTTCGGCGATGACGTGACGATCCTCGAATTGACGAAGCTTGTCTGCAAGGTGGTTGGATATGAGGGTGCGATCGTCAACGATCTCTCCAAGCCGGATGGCACGCCGCGCAAGCTGATGAGCGCCGACAGGCTGAGAGAGGCGGGCTGGGTGCCGAAGATCGGGCTCGAAGAGGGCATTCGCAGCGCCTATAATGCGTTCCTGGCCGGCGAATATGCCGAGCGCAAGCAGGGGAATGCGGCATGACCTCGGCAGCGCTCGACGATCTGTCTGCCGACGGGACGATGCCGAAGGCCGAGGACAAGCGCGCCCACCCGGCCCGGGTTCTGATCTATGGCATGAACTATGCCCCGGAACTGGCGGGTGTCGGCAAATATACCGGCGAGATTGCCGAATACCTCGCGAAAGAGGGGACGGATGTGACGGTGGTGACAACGCCGCCGCATTATCCGGGCTGGGCCGTGCAGAGCGGTTACCGTAATGCCTACGGCAGTACGGTGGAAAACGGGGTGAGGGTTCTGCGCGCTCCCCTGTTGCTGCGCCGCAGGATGAGCGGCATCTGGCGCATGCTGGCGCCGCTGAGCTTTGCCCTCACCTCGGCACCGGTTGCATTCTGGCAGATCCTGCGGCGCCGTCCGGACACCGTGTTCTGCGTCGAGCCCACCCTGTTTGCCTCGCCGGTTGCGCAACTGGCCGCCGCCCTGATCGGTGCGCGCACCGTTCTGCACGTGCAGGATCTTGAGGTGGACGCCGCCTTTGCTGTCGGCCATCTCGGCGCCTACGGTTTCCTGAAAAAACTCGGTTTCGCCTTCGAGCGTTTCACGCTGAAGCGTTTCGACAAGGTGATCACCATTTCCAATCGCATGGCCGAAAAGCTGGTGGCCAAGGGCGTGGCGCCGGAGAACATGGCGCTGGTGCGCAATTGGGTGGATCTCACCCATATCTATCCGATGGAAGACGAGAGTCCCTACCGCGCTGAACTCGGCTTTGCCAAGGATGATTTCGTCGTTCTCTATTCCGGCAATATCGGCGCCAAGCAGGGGCTCAACGTGCTTCTGGATGCGGCCGAACAGTTGAAGGACGAGACGAAGATCCATTTCGTCATTGCCGGCGAAGGTCCGGTCAAGGCCGATCTGCAGGCGCGCTATGGGCATCTGCCCAATCTGCGCTTTCTGCCCTTCCAGCCCTATGCCCGCCTCAACGAATTCCTCAACATGGCCGACCTGCACGCCCTTCCACAGGACAAGGGCGCCGCCGACCTGGTGCTTCCCTCAAAGCTCGGCGGCATGCTGGCAAGCGGCAAGCCGGTGCTGGTGACGGCGGACGAGGGTACGGAACTGGCGGAGTTTGTAAGGGGGGCGGCAATCGTGGTGCCGCCGGGCGATGCGGGGGAGATGGCACTTTCAATCGGAGAGGTTGCGGGCAAGGCGCGCCGATCCATGCCGATCGATCAACTGATCCTTGTGCGCGGGCTTTCCGCGCATGACGTGCTTCCGCAGATCGGCGGGTTGTTCGACGCCGTTCCAAGAGCAAGGTAAGTCGCGATGTCGTCTATTGCTGGGCAGTCGGAACTTGAGCGTGATGCCATGTTGGCAGGACGCTTCGACCAGCGGGTTCGCAGCTTCGTCCGGTTTGCAGTTCCGCTGCATGTTGCCGGGATAGTGCTGAATCTTGCTCTTGACCAGCAAGCCGTGGCTGCCCTCGCGCACTTGCTGATGGCCGCCATGGCATGGATCATTGGTAGTCGAAGCAAGGACGGCATTCGGACCATCATTTTTACGAACGTCTATTGGATGTTTTCCTTTGCGACATATGCATACGCGGCCCTCTACGGTCAGACTGCTTCGCATGGTCTCGGAAACGCGGAACGAAGCGCTCTTGTTGCCCTTTGCAGCCAGTTCGGATTGTATTTTGCGTATCTGATGACGCCAAACAAGAACGTAATGCAGAAATCGAATCAGAATTTATCTGTACGTAGGCGGTTTATTCTTGTTCAGCTTCAATACGTATTTCTTTTTGCCGGTTTTGTTGGTGTTGTTGTTGATAGATTCGGCTTGGTTCCGGCTGTGTATTCAAGTACAATTTCAGGTTTGTTATTTATAACGATTTCGGTAAGGCTTTCGTCTGCGAAAGCTGTTCGAGATCCCGTCCTTTGGCTCATACTCGGTACCATGATATTCGTATCTGCTGCCGGCAACGGCAGGACAGCGCTGATGTCGCTTCTCCTGATGCTCGGATTTGCGATGATGATGCTGAAGGAAAAAATCATAACCCCAGGCACATTGATCGTGGCATATCTCACCGCGCGAACTTTGAGCATATTTTCCGCTATTATCCTGTCTATTCGTTGGGCGCGAGACACGTCTCTGTCGCTTCCCCTTCTGTTTGCAGAGAAGTTCTTTTCGCTTGAAACGGTAATCTCGATATTGAATCCATTTTATATTAACAGCTCCAAGGTTGAATTGATGTCTGCGCCCGCTGATACGGGCGGGTTTTATTCGGCATTTTACAGTGCAAGCTCTGATAGTCTGTTGAACAGACTGACATTGCTACCGCAAATGGACATCGTCGTCTCCAAGCTGTGGGCGATTGAGCAGGTTCGTTGGGACGACTTGTGGGGTAACCTATTTTGGAATGTTCTGCCGAATATTTTTGGGCAGGAGAAAGATCTGTACTTCAGCGATCAAGTGGTATGGGAACTCGGTTTGCGGGACTGGTCGACAATCGGACGGCCGATGATCACTATCCAAGGAGAACTATTCGCGATTGGCGGATATGCGTGCGTATTTATTGTTACGTTTGCTCTGTATTATATTATGAGTTACATGTACGGCGTTATGACCAGACTCATGGGGTCCCGTGTTTCCGGAATTCTTGTTACGTCGCAGCTTTTCGTGAACGGGTTTCTGTCGACGACGCTTCTCAGCGTAACCCTCATTTCGACGAGAGGCCCATTGCAATTCGTGATCATGATTTCGTTGATTTATTTTCTCTACAATAGTTTTGTTAAAAGTGAGGGGCCTCTACGGAAGAGGAAATTCGCGTGAAGCTCGCCAGCTTGAAGTCGCAGTTTACCTGGGGGCTTTTCTCTCAGGGCTATTCTCAGGCCGTAACGATCGGCGCACAGTTGCTGGTCCTTCCTCTGATGGTGACATTCTGGGGCGCTGAAAAATACGGGAGTTGGCTGATCATTTCCGCGCTGCCCTCCTACCTGTCCATGGCGGACCTGGGCTTCGCGCAGATCTCTGCAAACGACATGACTATGAGGATGGCGCGGGGGGACACCCAGGGCGCTCTGGTTGTGAATCAGACTGCCTGGCTATTTAATCTGTGTGTTACCCTGATCCTGATCGTCGCATTCGGCCTCTTCGTGTCGTTCGTGCCGCTGGACCAGATGTTTGGTTTGAAGACCGAGAGTTCGAGTGACTTGAGGGTTGCGACCTTCGTTCTGGGACTTCTGACTTTGACATCGATCATCTTTGGTGTTGTCGGCGCGGCGATGCGCTCCGTTGGGCTGTTGTGGGCGGTGGTCAGCATCAATGCCACATCTCGCTTGACAGAAGCTGTGCTGCTGGCCGGATGTGCGTTCTTTGGCGCCGGGTTTCTTTCGACGGCTCTGCTGCTTCTGGTCAACCGCTTGGTAATCTTCTTGTTGGCCTGCATCCAATTCTATCGGAAATACCCAGCATTTCGACCGGGAGTACACTTGGCCGACTTGGTATTGTTGCGTCGCATGGTGGTGCCATCTGTTTCCTATATGTCCTATACAGCAAGTTATGCTTTGAACATACAAGGTGTAAGTCTATTGGTGGGAGCATTTCTAGGGCCGGTGGCCGTTGTGGTGATTAATGCCATCCGGACCCTGACAAGGCTGGGACGGACGGCAGCCTCGATCGTGATTAGTTCTCTCGAGCCAATATTTGCACAATTGGCCGGCTCAGGGGAAACTTCTAAAGAAAAGAAGGCATTCACCTATCTTATATATGCGGCAAGTGTTGGAACTTTCGTCTATGCTATCGGCATGTGGTGGCTGGGCGAGGCGTTTTTATCGTGGTGGACGCGAGGAACTGTTGTTAATCAAGCGCTAGTATTTCATATGATGATTCTTGCGGTTGTGTTCGAGATCGTGTGGTATACGCTGCAGACGCCTTTCGTTTCCACGAATAGACATAGCTATTTCGCACTTTGGCTTCTAATTATTTCGGTGCTTTCTATTGGTGTTCTGTGGCTTGTGATCGAGCGATTTGGGCTTCCTGCTGCCGCTGCTGTCACGTTGATGCTGAATGTATTGATGGTTTTGGTGACAATTGTAATTTCCAGAAAGCACAGCAAGAATATGGCATAGAAGTTTTGTTTGTGTAGTCGGAAAATTTACTGGTGACGCTTAGGCAGTGGTTATGGATGACGATGTGAGTGTGTTGCCTGCTATCCGTGAACTTCCTCGTGGTCTGTGTCTGAGCCCGCGTTGGTTCATTCGTCCCAAAAATACGGATTGGCTTCACACGAGGTATACTGCGGACCTTATTACGGGTAACAGCAAGAAGTACGCTCTGGAACTGGATAGGAATCCGGTATCAATTGCTCGGGCGAGTTACGCATACCTGCGAAAATATGTCTTAGCGAGGACGGTTGGTCGGTCTGCCGCTTTTACCCCTTATGAACGCTATCCCGGCGATCTTCGCCACTACGATTTCTTCTATTCATACGGTACGTTTCCTCGGGACGTGCCGAAAGATGCAAAAATACTTTGGCACGATGGGCCGACGGACGTGGATATTCTGATGCGCCGTGGTCTGTCGGTCTCAGAGGTCGATCAATGCCTGCGTGCAAAAAGAGATATTTCGCAAACTGCCACACGGCTGGCCATGTCCAGCGAGTACTCGAAGATGTTATTTTGCAATCAGTTCGAGGTTGAGCCGTCACGTGTCGATGTTCTGCCGTTCGTTCTGCCCTTTACGCATCCGATTGATGACGAATTGCTAACCGCCAAGCATACCTCCAGCCCAATGAAGATCCTCTTCGTGGGGCGAGCAGCGCGGCGCAAGGGACTGGATTTGCTAGTCGCGGCGTTTCAGTCGATACGCCAGCGAGGAGTTGAAGCTACGCTTACGATTGTCTCAGAGATGCAGGACGGACCTGTTCCATTGCCGAGTGATCCTGCCATTGAGTTGTTGCCTGCTCTCCCGCCTCAGGAGGTACAAAGTTTGATGCGGGGTGCACATGTCTTTGCAATGCCGAGTCGAGAGGAAAGTTACGGCATCGTTTACATTGAGGCTTTGGCTGCCGGTGCAGTTCCTATCGCTCCAGACAAGCCGCAACAGAGAATGATGCTCCAGGACGGTGATGTCGGTTGCCTTGTGGCTTCGTCGCCGGATGATATCGCGCACAGACTTATGCAACTATGCGAAAGCCATTCGTTACGTTTGCAGATGGCGAGGCGAGGCGTTGAATTGTTTACCAAAATCTATAGCCAGACAGCAGTTCTGAAACAGTTCGAGCGCGCTTTCGACATGACGTTGAGAAGTTGAGCGGTAGGATGCGTAAGATTAAAATTCTGTTTGTTGGTTCGAACTCGGGTACAAGCAAACACAGAGCGGACGCGCTGCGACGTAGTGGTTATACGGTTACACATATCTCCCCTTATGTTGACTTGCCGCGCCGGTGGAGCTTGTGGTTGTACCGGACAGGCGGAATTGGCCTGGATTGGCTAGTGACACGGTCCCTGAAGAGACAGATTCCAGACGGCGAATTTGACTTGGCAGTTGTCGATTCCGGTGACGTCATCGGGCCGCGCGCGCTGTCCTTTATCCGTTCGGTTGCTCGGGTCTCCTGCAATTACAATGCCGACAACCCGTATCATGATCCGCCGCCGGAGCGACGCCGATGGTCGATGCATCGGCGTGCCGCGAAGCTTCATGATCTGGTGGTCGCCGTGAAGCGGGATAAATTGGACGAGCAAATGCGAGCGCTCGGTATTCGTCATCCTATGCTCATCTGGCAATGTGCCGATGAGATCGAGCATCAGCCATATGCATTCGAGGACGGTGAAAAGGACGAATGGGCCTGTGATGTGATTTTCGCGGGTGCCTGGATGCCTGGCCGCGATGCGTTCATGGCGGAACTGGTCGAAGCCGGCCTGGATATCCGCATCTATGGAAACCGTTGGGATCGCTCGCCGAACTTTCACCGGATCAAGTCCGCCGTTCAGTTCAAATTTCTGAAGGACCGGGACTACGCCAAGGCGATTTCCGCTGCGAAGGTAGCGCTCGTGATGCTCAATGATCGGAACTTCGATCTGCACACAACGCGCTCAGCGGAAATCCCGGCGATCGGCACGGCAATGTGTGCGCCCAGAACAAGCCATCACCGCGATATGTACGATGAGGGCGAAGAAATCCTGCTCTTCGATGATGCCCAGGAATGTATTGCCCAGTGCCGGAGGTTGCTTGCCGACGACGAATTTCGCGCGCGCATGGCGCGGAAAGCCAAAGAACGGTCTGTCCGCAATCGTACCTATAACGAATTCCTGATGCAGGACATCGTGGAGAGGGCACTGGAGATCGGGAGGCGGCGATGACGCGTGTTCTCATCGTTGACACCCATCCCGTCCAATACCGAGCGCCCATCTATCAGCAGTTGGCCGGCTATGACGATCTGTCGCTCACCGTGGCGTATTACAATGACGCTTCGGTGCGCGGTTATCTGGATGTCGAGTTCCAGCAGGAGGTGAAATGGAATATCCCCTTGTTGAGCGGCTACACCTATCAGGTGTTGCTGCCGGGGCGTGAGGATACGCGTGATACCTTCTGGGGCTTCAGGGGGATCGTCGTCGGCAAGGTTCTCTCCCAGCATAAGCCGGATCTGGTGATCGTTCACTCCGTCAATCACTGGGTGGGGATTCGCTTTGCGCTTGCCGCACGTGCTCGCGGCATTGCGTGCTGGTTGCGCGTGGAAACGCAGGATGAGGCTTTCGTCCGGCGCAGTCGGCTCAAGCAGTTCGTCCGGAGCTTCGGATACCGGCTTATCTACTCGCTGTTCAATGGCGCCTTTTGCTTCGGAGAGCTGAATCGAAAGCATCTTGTCGCCCACGGGTTCAGGCCTTCGCAACTCGTGATGACGCGATTTTCGACCGTGGACAAGGCGGCAGGCCTTTCCGAGGCACAGAAGCGCGCTCGCTGCGAGGCTCTGAGGGAGAGGCTGGGCATCGAAAAGGACAGCATGGTTGTCGCGGCCTTCGGCAAGCTCATTCCGAAAAAGGATCCGGAAACCGTTATCAAGGCGTGTATCGAGCTTGCCGCTTCAACGAAGGGCAATATCACCTGCCTTCTGGTTGGCAGCGGTGCCCTGGAGGCAGAACTGCGCGACAGATATCGAGATCGTCCGGGGATCCGGTTGGTGTTTACGGGCTTCATCAATCAAGAAGAGATCGGGGATTACTATCTTGCATCTGACGTCGTCGTGCTGGCCTCGCGACGGGAGGGTGAGGTCTGGGGGCTTGTCTGCAATGAGGCGCTGCAGGCCGGCTGCGCACTGGCCATGTCGGAAGCCGTGGGTGCTGCAGCCGAATTCGGTCATCGAGAGCGTTGCGGCGTGTTTCCGATCGGGGATGTGGCCGCTCTGGCTGTGTTGTTGCAGAAACTTTGCGGGTTCAAGCGCGAGTATGGCTGGGCCCAAGGTTTCATGACCGACTACAGTACGCAATCCGCAGCCGACGGACTGGCGTCGGTAGCGCAGATGGTGGGGCGGGGGACGCGGCTGGCATGAATGTACCTCGGATTCTCTTCCTTGCCCTCGACACCTATTCGCGTACAGGTGGACTGCAGCGGTTCAACCAGCGTGTCATTTCGTGCCTTTCCGACATCGCCGGCAAGACTATGATCAGGGATTGCCGGGTGATGATCATGCGCGATGTCGATCGTGACATCCCTCCGGTCCGGCAGGTTGCCGTGCGCGGCTTCGGCCCCCGCAGACTGTCCTTCATGCGCGACGCCCTGGCGGCAGCCAGGCGATCGGACATTCTGTTTCTGGGGCAGATCAATCTGCTTCCGGTCGGCTTTCTGGCCAAGTTGATTAATCCACGCCTGAAGATCTGCCTGTTCGTTCACGGCGTTGAGGTCTGGAACGATCCGGTCTATCGCGCCAAGCGATGGTACGAGCCCATGCTGCTGAAGGCGGTAAGCATGGTTGCCTCCGTCAGTCGCTATACTGCTGAAATCATGTCGCGTGAATTTTCGGTAGATCCGGCGAAGTTTCGTCTCTTTCCGAATGCCGTTGACGCGCCCGTCGGAGAGGACGATGTCGCGCGCGACCCCGAACCGGTTGTGCTCTGCGTGACGCGCATGGCCTTGCATGACCACGGCAAGAATGTCGACAAGCTGCTTCATGCCTTCAAACTGGTCCTTGAGCGACGGCCTGCGGCTCGACTGGAAATCGTCGGGGATGGCGTTTTGAAGCCGGAACTGGTGGCGCTCGCCGATAGCCTGGATATTGCGTCCGCTGTCACCTTTCATGGGCGCGTCAGCGATGCGGTTCTCGACGAGTGCTATCGCCGGGCATGCTGCTTCGTCTTGCCGTCGTCGAAGGAGGGCTTTGGCATTGTCTATCTCGAGGCATGGAAATACGGTCTGCCGGTCATATGCAGCAACCAGGGTGCCTCTCGGGAAGTCGTGACGGACCAGGTGGACGGCTTTGTCATCGATCCGTCCGATATTGCCGGCCTTGCTGCGGCCTTGGAGACTCTGCTGACTGACCCGCAGAAAAGCGCCGCCATGGGCGAGGCCGGCAAGCAGAAACTGCTGTCGCGCTATCTGAATACGCATTTCCGATCCAATCTTGAACATCTTCTCGGGGAGCTGTCGTGAGAGTTTTGCGTGTCATCGCGAGTGTCGACCCCCGCACGGGCGGCCCTATCGAAGGCTTGAAACTGAGCGCAACGGCCATGCGCGAGGACGGGCACGAGACGGAGGTCGCGACGCTGGACAATCCATCGGCATCCTTCGTGACGGATTTTCCCTTTCCTGTGCACGCCTGTGGACCGGGTACGAAAATATACGGCTACACGCCGGCGCTTGCCCGTTGGATCGGCGACAATGCGCACAGATTCGACGCAGCAGTTGTGCATGGCCTTTGGAACCATGCGTCGATCGGCGGTTGGCAGGGACTGCGAAAGGCCGGGTTGCCTTACGTGGTCTTCACCCACGGCATGCTTGATCCCTGGTTCCGACAGGCTTACCCGTTGAAACATATGTTGAAGCAGGCCTTCTGGACCTTTGCGCAGGGCAAGGTCCTCAGAGATGCAGATCAGGTGCTGTTTACCTCCGAGGAAGAGCGCCTTGCGGCGCGCGGCGTGTTTTTCGGGCACTCCTACAGCGAAAGGGTGGTGGCTTATGCTGCCGGCGCGCCGGCGGAGAATGAACAGCAGCAGCGCGCGGCGTTTCAACAGATGGTTCCGGAGCTGAACGGGCGGCGCTATCTGCTGTTTCTCAGCCGTATCCATCCCAAGAAGGGATGCGATCTGCTGATCGACGCATTTCTTGCGTTGGCAGGTAATCATACGGACATTGATCTTGTCGTGGCTGGTCCCGACCAGGTTGGCATGAAGGCCGAACTGGTTGCTAAGGCCGCGGCTGTTGGCCTGTCTCATCGCATTCACTGGCCCGGCATGCTGGGCGGAGACGCGAAGTGGGGAGCATTCCGGAGCGCAGATGCCTTCATCCTGCCGTCTCATCAGGAGAATTTCGGCATTGTCGTGGCGGAGGCAATGGCTTGTGGTACCCCCGTTCTCGTGACCAACAAGGTAAACATCTGGCGAGAAGTCGTTGCGACGGGTGCTGGCCTTGTGGATGAGGACGATCAGGATGGCATCAGCCGGATGCTTGAGAAGTTTCTGATGATGACGTCGGCTGATCGGGCAGAGGTGTCTGACGCGGCGAAAGCCTGCTTCAATACATACTTCAGGCCGAAGGTTGCGGCCGATGCGCTGCTGGCAGTTCTCCGAAACGCATCCCAGGGACGTTCAAAATGATGCTGGATGCCAAAACCGCGAAGCCGCGGGAAGGGGGGGCGAGTTTTTCGCTGGCGCACAGGGTGATGCGGCTCTGCTGGGGAGTCGTCTGGATGCTTCTGGCGTCCTGGACGCCGCCATTCCTGCATCGCTGGAGATGCTTTCTCCTGCGACTGTTCGGAGCCAGAATCGAGGGGAAGTGCGACGTCCGGGGAAGCGCTCGGGTGTGGTATCCGCCCAACCTCACGATGAAGCCGGGATCTATTCTTGCTGGTCGGGTCAACTGCTACAACATGGCTCCGATCGTGATCGGCAAGGGATCTGTGGTCTCGCAGGGGGCGCATCTCTGCGCAGGCTCTCATGATATCAAGGATCCCGATTTCCAACTGATTGTGAAGCCGATTGTGATCGGGGACGATTGTTGGGTTGCAGCGGAAGCCTTCGTCGGGCCTGGGGTTACCATTGGGGCCGGCGCAGTGCTTGGCGCACGAGCAGTGGCATTCCGCGACCTTGACGAATGCGGGGTTTACGTGGGCAACCCAGCTGTCAAGATCAAGCAGAGATATTCCTGATGAACATTTGTGTCGTCAATCCCAATTACTATCGAAGCAGCGGCGTTACGATCGCATTGAAGCGACTTTACGAAGGCGCCGACGGCCTGAATGCACGCTGGCACTTTGTGGATTGTCACTATGGTGATGACGCCCAGCAGAGTGACCTCGACTGGCTTCGCGATGGAGAAAGCCCGGTCGTTACGTGCTCTCTCATGGCGAAGTCGCCACCGCGACTGCTTAAGGCGATCATTCAATTCCGGTCATTTATCCTGGCCCGGAAGATAGATGTCGTACATGTCCATCATCGCCGTCTGGCTATGATTGTGGGAGCCCTATGCCGAGTTCTGGGGGTTCCGGTCGTTTACACCGGCCACCTTGCCTATGGTAAGCGCACCGTGCCCAGTCTCCTGTTTGTCGATGCAGCCATCGCAATCTCGTCTTCTGTCAGGAGAGATATTGAGCAGTATGAACGGTGCAAGACCATCTACGACATTTCCAACGCGACACCTTTTGCAGAACCAGAGCATCTACCAAGCTTTGGAGGTTCGTCGGTGATTTGCGTCGCTCGTCTTGAACCAGTCAAGAATCATGCAACGCTGTTGCAGGCCTGGAAGCGAGTGGTTGCAAAAAAGCCTGATGCGGAACTTCTCCTTATCGGAGAAGGTGCGTTGCGTGATGAACTCGTAGAGCTTTCGCGAAGGTTGAGCGTCGAGGAGAACGTCAAATTTCTGGGCTTCACAAGAGAAGTCCCGCTGTTCATCGACAAATCGATGTTCATGATTCTTCCGAGCTTTGTGGAAGGGCAGCCCATTGTCGTTCTTGAGGCTGCAGGGCGCGGGAAAGCCACTCTCGTGTCGGATGCCCCAGGAGCCCGCGATTGCGTCCCTCCCGGTGCGAGACTGCCGAACAGGGTTGATCCGCATTCGGCCGACGACATCGCGACCGCGGTTTTGTTCTGGTTGGCTGATCCCTCCTCGGTCCGGGAAGAGGGCAGAAGGTTTTATGATTACTGGAAAGATCAGGCGTCTCCTGCGACTGTAGCATCCAGGCATCTTTCTGTTTACAGGGAAGTTGCTGGTCGGGAAAAAGCGGTATGACGAGCATATGCGTAATTATACTCACCTACAACGAAGCAATTCACATTGAACGTGCCATCCGGCACATTCAATCCTTTGCCAGCCAAATTGTCGTTATCGACTCTTTTTCAAATGATGACACTGTTGAACTTGCCCAACGACTGGGCGCGACAGTGCTGCAGAATCCGTTCATCAATCAGTCCAAGCAATTTCAGTGGGGCCTCGACAACGCGCCCATCACGGCCGACTGGATTATGCGTCTCGATGCCGACGAGGTGATCGAGCCGGCGCTTGCGGCGGAGATCGTCGAAAAACTCCCGACGCTCGGGGCGGACGTGGCGGCGGTCAACCTGAAGCGCAAGCACATCTTCCTGGATCGCTGGATCCGCCACGGCGGTCGCTATCCGCTGATCCTCACGCGCATCTGGCGCAGGGGGCAGGGGCGTATCGAAGATCGCTGGATGGATGAGCATATCATGGTGTGGGGCGGCCGCACCGTATTGTTCGACAATCCCTTTTCCGATCACAATCTGAACGACCTGACATTCTTCACCGACAAGCATAACAAATATGCCAGTCGTGAAGCGGTGGATGTGTTGAACAAGCGTTATGCGCTGTTTGCCAGCGATGCCGTGCTCACCAAGGATGCCTCGTCCATGCAGGCTTCCGTGAAGCGGTTCGTCAAGGAGAAGATCTACAATCGTATTCCGTTTCCGATCTCCTCATTCGGTTATTTCATCTATCGTTATCTTGTCCAGCTGGGCTTTCTGGATGGCCTGGAAGGGCTTTGCTATCACTTCCTGCAGGGGTTCTGGTATCGCTTCCTGGTCGGGGCAAAGGTGCTGGAATTTGATCGCGCCATCCGGGATCTGCCGACGCGCGAGGCGAAGCTGGCAAAGTTGGCGTCCATGACCGGGCTGAAGCTCTGAGTGCGGCTTGTCGTCAAGCCGGAGGGCTCTGGTCCGCACCGGTTGCGACGGGATTCCATTATTTGTTCAACGACATGTTCTGCCGCTCTAATCTTTTGAGGCCGGATGCATTACTTGCAGCTGGTGAACTCGTTGTGTGATGATTGGGTCACATCCTGAAGTCCGCGCGCAAGATGTTTTACGTCTGGTTAAATTAATTGGTGACTCTGATTCCGTTCCGGAATATGAACGGTTTGTTCTTGGCGGGTGATCATATTTTTAATATTCCGTGGGTGGTTTCAGTGGCGGCAACCGATATGCACAAAGAACAATCTGTTGTGTCTTTGAGTGGTGGTCATTTGCTCTGGGATTATCACGACGCCGATGAGGCTGTCGTTGGATTTGCGGCGCGTTCGCCGTTATCCCAGGCCTTTCATCTTTGCGCCAAGCGGGTGCTGGACGTGGCTGTATCGCTGGCGGCGCTGATTGTTCTTGCGCCCTTGCTGCTGACCGTGGCGCTTATGATCCGGCTGGAAAGCCGTGGCCCCGTGTTCTTCAGGCAGACGCGCTGGGGGCGTGGATGCAAGCCCATCCGTGTCTACAAGTTCCGTTCCATGTATGTCGAGCGCTGCGATCCGACGGGCGTCAATCAGACAGTCAAGGATGATCCGCGCATCACCCGGATTGGCCGCATCATTCGGCGCACCAATATCGATGAACTGCCGCAGCTGCTCAACGTGCTCAAGGGCGAGATGTCTCTGGTCGGGCCGCGTTGTCATGCGATCGGCATGCTGGCTGCCGGCGTTCCCTACGAGGATCTGGTTCAGGACTATCATCGTCGGCACCTGATGAAGCCGGGCATCACCGGTCTGGCTCAGATGCGCGGGCTGCGTGGCCCGACCGATCGTCCCTCGAAGGCGCGTGCCCGCATTGCCTGCGACCTTCACTATGTCGACAATTTTTCCGTCTGGCTCGACCTCAAGATCATTCTCGGCACCATTCGTTCAGAGCTGACGTCGGGCCAGGGCTTCTGAGGTCGTCGATTACGGTTTCGCCGGCCCGACATGTCCTGTTCCGGCGGTCTTTCCCTGGATTTTTTCGTGTCCTGCGTCTCCATTGCCACGAGGCGGCAGTGTGTGATTGAACAACTGCCGTCGCTGTGCTTGGCTTGCTGGCGCGGTTTGGCGCGAATTTGTCAGTCTGAACAGTACCGGAGTTGGATATGAGCCAGAAGATCATCCCCGTCATCATGGCAGGTGGAAAGGGGACGCGCCTCTGGCCACTGTCGCGCTCCAGCGCCCCCAAGCAGTTCATCCAGGTGGCCGGTGACCGCACTCTGTTTCAGGCCACGCTGCTGCGCGTGGCGGATCGTACGGTCTATGAGGCACCCGTCGTCATCACCAACCAGGATTTCCGTTTCCTCGTGGCGGAACAGGCTCGCGATATCGGCATGTCGCTGTCCGGCATTCTTCTGGAGCCGGTTGCCCGCAATACGGCGCCGGCCGTTGCAGCGGCCTGCGCCTATCTGGGCGAGCGTTTCGGCGATGATGCGCTGCTGCAGCTTCTGGCATCCGACCACGAGATCGATGCCGGCGATGCCTATATGGAAGCGATCCGCATCGCACGGGATACGGCGCTTGCCGACCGCATCGTAACCTTCGGGATTGCGCCGACGGAACCGGCAACCGGCTATGGCTATATCGAGCTGGGCGACCTGCTGCCGACCGGGGCCCGTGCTCTCAGACGCTTCGTGGAAAAGCCGCCGCTTGAAAAAGCCGAGGCCATGCTGGCGGCGGGTGGCTTCTCGTGGAACTCCGGCATCTTCATGTGCCGGGTGGGCCTTCTGGTCAGCGAGTTGAAGCGCTTTGCGCCGGCCGTTCTGGATGCGGCCGTTGCCGCCGTCGAGAAAGCTCATCGCGATCTCGATTTCGTGCGCCTCGATCCGGAAAGCTTCGGCGGGAGCCCGGACATCTCCATCGACTATGCCGTGATGGAAAAGACGGAGAATGCAGCGGTCGTGCCTTCCGCGTTTGCCTGGTCGGACCTCGGCAGCTGGGATGCCGTATGGAAGCTGGGAGCCAAGGACGAAGCCGGCAATGTGGTGCTGGGCAATGCGACGCTCATCAATGCCGAAAACTCCCTGGTGGTGTCGCGGGCCGGGCATCATCTGGCCGTGCAGGGCGTGCGCGACATGGCGGTGATTGCCAGTGAGGATGCGGTCTATGTCGGCCGGCTGGAAGACAGCCAGGAGGTTGGCAAGCTGGTGAAGCGGCTGGCGGCCGAAGCATCGACGGCGCGGCTGACGGAAAGCCACCCGACTTCCTATCGACCCTGGGGCGGCTTTACCTCGCTGCTCGATGGCGACCGCTTCCAGGTGAACCGCCTGTTCGTCCTGCCGGGAAAGCGGTTGTCCCTGCAGCGACACCATCATCGGGCCGAGCACTGGATCTGCGTGAAGGGTGTTGCAGAAGTGACGATCGGCGACAGCGTCCGCCTGGTTCGGGAAAACGAGTCGATCTTCATTCCGCAGGGTGAAGTGCACCGCCTGCACAATCCGGGCAAGATCCTCCTGGAAATGGTCGAGGTGCAGACGGGCGCCTATCTGGGGCAGGACGATATCATTCGGCTTGAGGATGATTATGGCCGGGAGAAGGCTTGAACGCTGCTGCCATGCTGCCAAATCCGCTTGTGCTGCAGACGGCCGGTTGATTTGATGCTGCAATATTGCGATGCAATAAAGTGATGTCGTTCCGCTTCGGCGAAAGATCTTGAAACACTCTCGATGAGGAATTGTGAATGCGAATAGTCATGGTTGGCTCCGGCTATGTCGGACTTGTTTCGGGCGCCTGCTTCGCCGACTTTGGCCACGACGTCGTGTGTGTCGACAAGGCGGCTGAGAAAATCGAGGCGCTCAACAACGGCATCATGCCGATCTACGAGCCCGGTCTGGACGCGCTGGTCGCCTCGAACCGATCGGCGGGGCGTCTGTCCTTCACCACCGATCTCGGCCCGGCGGTCGCGGCTGCCGATGTGGTCTTCATCGCCGTGGGAACGCCGTCGCGACGCGGCGACGGGCATGCGGATCTGAGCTACGTCTACGCTGCGGCTGAGGAGATCGCCCGGGCGATCAAGGGCTTCACCGTGGTCGTTACAAAGTCGACGGTTCCGGTCGGCACTGGCGACGAGGTGGAACGGATCATCCGCGAAACCAATCCGGACGCCGATTTCGCGGTCGTGTCAAACCCGGAATTCCTGCGGGAAGGCGCTGCCATCGACGATTTCAAGCGGCCGGACCGCATCGTGGTCGGCGTGACGGATGACCGGGCCCGCGGTGTGATGACCGAAGTCTATCGTCCGCTTTATCTCAACCAGTCGCCGCTGGTCTTCACCGGCCGGCGCACTTCCGAACTGATCAAGTATGCGGCCAATGCCTTCCTGGCAATGAAGATCACCTTCATCAACGAGATCGCCGACCTGTGCGAACG
Organism: Rhizobium sp. CSW-27; assembly: GCF_018760785.1. GTDB lineage: Bacteria > Pseudomonadota > Alphaproteobacteria > Rhizobiales > Rhizobiaceae > Neorhizobium. The sequence goes on along the minus strand of NZ_JAHHZO010000010.1, from coordinate 1,047 downwards.
CGTCGGCGCCGATGTGCAGGACGTGTCGCGCGGTATTGGCCTGGATGGCCGCATCGGCGCCAAGTTCCTGCATGCGGGCCCGGGCTATGGCGGCTCCTGCTTCCCGAAGGACACGCTGGCGCTGGTCAAGACGGCGCAGGACCATGACAGCCCGGTTCGCCTGATCGAAACCACGATTGCCATCAACGACAATCGCAAGCGGGCCATGGGTCGTCGCGTCATTGCCGCCCTTGGCGGCGACGTGCGGGGCAAGAAGATCGGTCTGCTGGGCCTCACCTTCAAGCCGAACACGGATGACATGCGCGACAGCCCGGCCATTGCCATCGTCCAGACGCTGAAGGATGCCGGCGCAGTCGTCAGTGGCTACGATCCGGAAGGCATGGACAATGCCCGTCAGATGATGGACATCGATTTTGCCAGCGGTCCCTACCAGGTCGCAGAGCGTGCCGCGGCCCTGGTGCTGGTGACGGAATGGAACGAGTTCCGCGCGCTTGATCTGTCGAGGCTGAAGTCGACGATGGTCTCGCCTGTCTTTGTCGATCTGCGCAATGTCTACCGCGCGCCGGAAGTGGAGGCCCACGGCTTCACCTATCACGCCGTCGGCAAGGCCGACTGAAGACGAATTCCCGCTGCATTGATGACGTGGCGCCTGGCAGCAATGCCGGGCGCCTAGTTCCGTTTCGGCGCCGCGATTGTCGAGGGCGCTACACGTGGATTGCCTGACGGCCTTGCGCCGCGATGCGAGACATGGGGTTGGGATCAGCCGGGTCGGCGCCAGTCTGCTGAGACTTGCGACGGAACAGCCGCGGATTGGTTCACGGTCCAGATTGTCAAGCGAAACGACAAGGCCAAGAGCTTCGAGGTTCTGCCGCGTCGCTGGGTCGTGGAGCGCACCTTCGCATGGCTTGGCAGATGCAGACGTGTCAATCGGCGCGGAAAGTTGACCCCATATCGGCGTCCAATGTTGACCCCCATGTTGACGATCAGCACCTGGATCGCCCGGCGCTGGCCGGGGTTGCAGAGGGCGAACCAGGTGCGGGTGATGGG
>NZ_JAHHZO010000009.1 GCF_018760785.1 Rhizobium sp. CSW-27 | reverse complement strand
CGAACTCGCAGATCAACAGAGAGAGCTTTTGACATATCTGCCGACCTCCATCGGCAGATAGTTTGAATCAGAACATCGCTGATTTGCAAAGACCCGAAGATTCATTCAGTCAGGGAACCGCTCTAGCGTGTGCTTCTGGGGGGTCTGGTGGCAATGCCGGTCCTTCGGGTGGAAATCCGGGACGGCCCGCTGCGCTCTTGCCGCGGGTCGCCCCGCGATCATCCCTGCTTCTCTCGATTGCGGGCAATCAGCGGGTAGACGACAAGGCCGTCTTCCTGGCCGCGGGGAAACTGGCCGTCGCGGTGGCGGCGTTCGGCGGCCTTGTAGCCGGCGGGGCTGACGCCGATATAGTGCTTGAACATGCGTGAGAAGTAATAGCTGTCGCTGTAGCCCACGAAGGCCGCCGTCTGCTTCACCGAGCGCCCGCCCGCGAGGAGCCCCATGGCCCGCTCCATCCGCTTGAACTCCTGGTACTTGGTGGGCGTCAGGCCCACCTGCCGGCGGAAGGTGCGGCGGAAATAATCCAGATTGTAGGGGATGGAGGCAAGCACGGTCTCGACGATACCGTCGTTCAGCGGATCGGCGGCGATGCGGCTTGCGGCGACCATCACGGCCAGCGACAGCGCATCCGGATTGTCGACCGATGCCTCCTGCTGCTCGCGCCAGCCGAGAAAGGCGGCTTCGATGAACTGCGTCAGGAACACCATGAACATGTGGTGCTGGGGCAGTGTGATCGACGACAAAGGCACGGTTTCCCGGTAGTGCCGCACCAGCGGCGCGAGCATCTCCCAGCGCGGCAGGCGCACGGCCCGGCGGATCTCCATCTGCGAGATCAGGTCCATGCGGCCGAACACGTCCAGCGTGAAATGCTGCGCCACCCCCGTGTAGAGGTCGCTTGAGACGGTGCGGCCGATGAAGCGGGTATTCGCCTCGATCAGCATGGCCGAACCCGGCTCCATCACCACCTGCTCGCCACCGATTTCATAGACCGCTCTGCCTGTAAGACATATGACAAGGTCGTGCACCGCATTGGTCTTGTCGATCCGCCAGCTGGGGGAATGCAGCATCTTGATGGCGGAGCGGGTGAGGTTGAGGCTGAGCGCCTGCACCGGAATGGCGGCCAGGGGGCCGTGTTCGTTTTTGTCCATCTTTTTGTCCGGAAGCCTCTATTCTCTTCTGACGGGCCGAAGAAGATAGTAGCGGCTAACGGTGGAAAAGACCAGTTCCACCACCTGTTCAATGGGAGGAGCGGGGGAGGATCGGGAGGTTCGGCGATGCATTCGCGCGAGCTTTCGCATCAAGCCCCGATTTCGAGATGCAGAATTCGGAAAGCCTGAACTGGAACCCTGTCGCGCCTGACGGCCCGACGCCGCGCCCGCAATACAACGGTGCTGCTGCGGCATGCGCGACACGATCCCTGCCTGAAAACCTGTATGACATGAACGCGGCCAGCCGTGCCCGAACAGTGGCGGGTGCTGGCCGCGTCGCAGCGTCGGCCCGCCGGTCGCACGCATCTTTAGGAGTTGCCGCATGAGCGGAGACAACCGCTTCCTCGGGCTCGTCTATCTGTCGCCCTATATCATCGGGCTCATGGTGTTCACGGCGCTGCCGTTTGCCGCGTCCTTCTACCTGAGCTTTACCGATTACAACCTGATGAGCGCGCCGGTGTTTACCGGCCTCGACAATTACTGGAAGCTGTTCACCGGCGACCGCACCTTCCGCAAGTCGCTGTGGGTCACGCTGGTTTATGTGTTCACCACCGTGCCGCTGAAGCTCGCCTTCGCGCTCTTCATCGCGGTCATCCTGAACTACAAGCTGAAATTCATCAATTTCTTCCGCACCGCCTTCTACGTGCCCTCGATCCTCGGCGGTTCGATCGCGATTGCCGTGATGTGGCGTTATCTCTTTGCCGATGTCGGCATCGTCAACATGGCGCTGCAGGGGGTCGGGCTGGAGCCGGTCAACTGGTTCGGCGATCCGACGAATGCGCTCTTCACCATCACGCTTCTGCGCCTGTGGCAGTTCGGCTCGGCCATGGTGATCTTCCTCGCGGCGCTGCAAAGCATCGACAAGTCGCTCTACGAGGCAGCCTCGATCGATGGCGCGGGCAAGTTCTCCACCTTCTGGCACATCACAATGCCGCTGATCACGCCGGTCATCTTCTTCAACCTCATCATGCAGATGGTCCAGGCCTTCCAGGAGTTCAACGGCCCCTACATCATCACCCAGGGCGGGCCTCTGAAATCGACCTATCTTCTGCCGCTCTACATCTACGAAGAGGCCTTCAAGCGCTTCGACATGGGCTATGCCTCGGCGATTGCCTGGGTCCTCTTCGTCATCATCATGGTGCTCACCGTCATTGCCTTCTGGTCTTCGCGCCACTGGGTCTATTACGCCGGCGACAAGAGGAGCTAATCCCATGGCCGATCACGTTCTTTCCCCCAATCTTGCCGTCGACCGGGAGGCTGACCGCATCCTGAAGGCGCAGCGTCGCCGGCAGATCGTCAGCGCCACGTTTCGCTACGGCGTGCTCACCCTGGTCGGGCTGTTCATGCTCTACCCGCTGATCTGGCTGGTCGGGGCGTCGTTCAAGACCAATTCGGAAATCTTCGCAGGCGCCGGCTTCATTCCGCACGAGCCGACCGCCTCGGGCTATGTCAACGGCTGGAAGACGTCGACGCCCTACACGTTCGGGCATTTCTTCTGGAACACCTTCCTGATCGTGATGCCGAAGATCATCGGCACGGCGATTTCCTGCACGGCCGTTGCCTATGGCTTTGCCCGCTTCGACTTTCCGGGCAAGAAGATCCTGTTTGCCTCGCTGATCGCCACCCTGCTTCTGCCGAACGTGGTGACCCGCATTCCGCAATACCTGCTGTTCCGCGATCTCGGCTGGCTGGACAGCTATCTTCCGCTCTGGGTGCCGTCCGCCTTTGCGGGCGATGCGTTCTTCGTCTTCATGCTGGTGCAGTTCCTGCGCGCCATTCCGCGTGACATGGAGGAGGCAGCCCGCGTCGATGGCGCCAATACCTGGCAGGTGCTGCTGTTCATCGTCGTGCCGCTTCTCACACCGGCGCTGATCTCGGTCTGCCTCTTCCAGTTCATGTGGACGATGAACGACTTCCTCGGTCCGCTCATCTACATTTCGTCGGTCGACAAGTTCCCCGTGTCGCTGGCGCTCAAACTCTCGATCGATACCACCGAAGCCTTCGAGTGGAACCGGATCCTCGCCATGTCGGTGCTCACCATCATGCCGGCGCTGATCGTGTTCTTCCTGGCCCAGAAATATTTCATCGAAGGCATCTCCGCCGGTGGCGTGAAAGGATAAGTCATGGCTCGTCTGCAGCTCAGAAACCTCGAAAAAGACTATGGCGGCTTCAAAGCCGTGCACGGGATCAACCTGGACGTGGCCGATGGCGAGTTCATGGTGCTGGTCGGCCCCTCCGGTTGCGCCAAATCCACGACGCTGCGCATGATCGCCGGCCTGGAACGCGTCACCGGCGGCGAGATCCGCATCGGCGACAGCCTCGTCAACGACAAGGCGCCGGGCGAACGCGGCATCGCCATGGTCTTCCAGAACTATGCGCTCTATCCGCACATGAAGGTGCGCAAGAACCTCTCCTTCGGTCTTCGCCTCAAGCGTCGTCCCGCGGAAGAAATCGAGCAGGCGACCCGCGACGTCTCCAATATCCTCGAGATCGGCGATTATCTGGAGCGCCTGCCGAAGCAGCTTTCGGGGGGCCAGGCGCAGCGTGTTGCCGTTGGCCGCGCGCTGATCAAGAAGCCGCAGGTCTTCCTGTTCGACGAGCCGCTGTCGAACCTCGATGCCAAGCTGCGCGCCTCCATGCGCGTGCGCATCACGGATCTGCACAAGCAGCTGAAGGCGGATGGCCTGCAGTCCACCGTCGTCTACGTCACTCATGACCAGACGGAAGCCATGACGATGGGCGACCGGATCTGCGTGATGAAGGAGGGCCGCATCATGCAGGTGGCCGATCCGGTGACGCTCTACAACCGGCCGGCCAATGCCTTCGTTGCCGGTTTCATCGGCAGTCCCGAAATGAACCTCGTCGATGCCGACCTTTCCGGCAACCAGCTTGCGATCGGTTCGCAGAGCCTTGCGCTGGAGCCGGCAATGATGAACCGCCTGAGCCCCAAGGCCGGGGCTGCCCTTACCTTCGGGGTGCGCCCGCAGCATTTCGCAATTGTCGGCTCCGAAGCGGCCAATGCGCTCGCCGGTCGTGTCTCGCATGTCGAGTTCATGGGCCACGAGGTCTACCTCTACGTCAATGTCGAGGGCCAGCAGATGATCGTGGTGGTGTCCGCCGCGCATTACGACCGCAGCAAGATCAATGGTGATCTCGTTCGCCTGGCGCCGAGCCAGGAGACGGTGCACCTGTTCGACCGCAAGACCGGGGAGAATGTCTCCCTGGCCGATCTTCACTAAACATGTCCGGGAGGAATGACATGAAACTGACCAAGCTTTTCCTGGCGACGGCGTTGGCCGCCACCAGCCTTGCCCAGGTGGCGGGTGCTGCCGATCTGCGCATGTCGTGGTGGGGCGGCGACAGCCGCCACAAGGCAACCCAGGCGGCGCTGAAGGCCTGCGGCGACAAGTACGGCCACACCATCGCGGCCGAGTTCACCGGCTGGGACGGGCATCTGGAAAAGGTGACGACGCAGATTGCCGGCGGCACCGAAGCCGACATCATGCAGATCAACTGGCCCTGGCTGCCGCTCTTCTCGATCAATGGCGACGGCTTTGCCGATCTGAACCAGTACAAGGATGTGATCGATCTCAGCCAGTGGTCGCCGGAGGAACTGGCGGCCGGCTCCATGAACGGCAAGCTGAACGGGCTCTCCGTCTCCACCACGGGGCGCGTCTTCATGTTCAACAAGACGGCCTTCGAAAAGGCGGGCGTCGCCATTCCGAAGACCTGGGACGAACTGTTTGCCGCCGCCAAGCAGCTGAAGGAAAAGGCGGGGCCGGACGCCTATCCGATGAATGCCGTCAAGGAGACGGCGGTTCTGCTGATCTCGCTCTATGCGACGCAGAACACCGGCAAGGATCTGGTCGATCCGGCCAAGAAGAAGGTGGCCTGGACCGAGGATGAACTGGCCAAGGCCATCGATTTCTACGGCAAGATGGTGAAGGAAGGCGTCGTCGTGTCGCAGAAGGACAATGCGGCGGAAGGCAATCTCAACCTGTTCGAAAGCCCGAAATGGGCGGATGGCCGCATTTCCGGCTCCTATGAATGGGATTCGACCTTCTCGAAATATGCCGATCCGCTGAAGGGCCAGGTGCTGGAGCCGGTCGGCATCCTGAAGAATGCCGATGCCAAGACGGAAGGCGTCTATCGCAAGCCGTCGATGGTCTTCTCCATCTCCAAGCATTCGAAGAACCCGAAGGCGGCGGCGCAGATCGTCAACTGCCTGCTGAACGAGCCGGAAGGCATCACGGCACTCGGCACCTCGCGCGGCCTGCCGGCCAGCAAGGTTGCAGCCAAGATGCTGACGGATGCCGGCAAGATCGAGCCGCAGATCGTGGCTGCCCATGACATCATCATGAAGGCCACCGGCCCCACGGTCTCGCCGCTCAACGAGCACCCGGAAATCCGCGCCGTCTTCCTCGATACGCTGGAGGAATATGCCTACGAGCAGATCGATTCCAAGGAAGCGGCCGAACAGATCATTGAAGGCGTCAACGACGTGCTTGCCAAGTTCTGATGATCCGGAAGGCTCCCGGCATGCCGGGGGCCTTCCTCCCGACAAAGACAAGGAATGACCGGAATGTCCACCCTCGCGCTTCTGGCGGTGTCCACGCGCACGGCCAGCTTCAGCCTTGATGCGGAGCAGAACCTTTACGCGCTTGACGCTGCCCGCAGATGGAGCCTGACCGATGCGGCGGGGCGGCCGGTTGCCGCCGGGCAGGCGACAAGGGTGGTGATGACGCTGCATGGCCTTCTTCCGGGCCGCACCTACCGGCTTTCGGTGGAGGAGGCCGGTCTCAGCTTCACCACCGCAGCCGAAAGCGCGCTCATCGATATTACCGACTGCGGTGCCTCGGCGGACCATGATGACAATGCCGCGTTCATCCAGGCGGCCATCGACCGGCTTCCGCCGCAGGGCACGCTGAAGATCCCGCGTGGCCGTTTCCAGAGCGGGCCGCTGTTCCTGAAGAGCGACATGGTGCTGCTGCTAGAAGAGGGGGCCGTGCTTTCCGGCCATCCGGACCGCGCTCGCTATCCTGTTCTCGCCGCCCGTCACGCCGACGGACGCGTGCTCGGCACCTGGGAAGGGGTGGCGGAACCCTGCTTTGCCAGCCTGGTGACGGCGCTCGACTGCACGAACCTGACGATCACCGGCGCCGGCACAATTGATGGCGGCGGCGACCGCGGCGACTGGTGGAGCTGGCCGAAGGAGACGCGCGATGGCGCGCGCCGGCCGCGCACCCTGTTTCTGTCGCATGGGGAGGGCATTCGCCTGACGGGCCTGACCGTGCGCAATTCTCCGGCCTGGACCATCCATCCCGTTTTCTGCCGCGATCTGCTGGCGGCCGATCTCGTCATCGAGAACGATCCGCTTTCGCCCAATACCGACGGACTCAACCCGGAATGCAGCCGGGATGTCACGCTCACGGGGCTTTTCTTTTCCGTTGGCGATGACTGCATCGCCATCAAGGCCGGCAAGCGGGACCCGAAGGGCGGGCTGGAGCAGTCCTCGGAGCGTATCGTGGTGGAGAACTGCCGCATGGAGCGGGGCCATGGCGGCATCGTGATCGGCAGCGAGATGAGCGGCTCTGTGCGCGACATCACCGTGCGCCGCTGCGAATTGCGCGATACCGATCGCGGCTTGCGCGTCAAGACGCGGCGAGGGCGGGGCGGCAGCGTCGAGCGCATCACGCTGGAAGGCTGCACGATGGACCGGGTTGCCATGCCGCTGGTGATCAACAGCTTCTATTTCTGCGACGCCGACGGTCGCTCCGATTATGTGCAGTCGCGCCAGCCGCTGCCGGTAACCGATGCGACGCCGACGATTGCCGATATCATCATCCGCGACGTGGTGGCGGAGAATGTCGCGATTGCCGCCGCTGCCTTCTACGGACTGCCGGAAGCGCCGATTACCGGCATCACCATCGAGAATTACCGGGTCGGCTTCGATCCGGATGCCACGCCGGATGTGCCGGACATGGCCTGCGGCTTCGAGCCGATGCGCCATGCCGAGGTCGTCACCGAGAATGCGAGCCTCGCCCGCCCTGCCGGCCTCCACATCTCCCGTCCGACACAGAGTATTGCCGTATGACCTTCAGCCTGACCGATTATTTCGACGCCTATGCCCGTGACTATGCCTATTACAAGTCCGGCAGCTGGTGCTACGAGGACGGCTGCCTCTATCGTGGCCTGATCGCGCTCCACGAGGCAACCGGTGAGCAGCGCTGGTTCGATCACCTGACGCGGCTGGTGGACGGACAGGTGGACGCGGCAGGTTCGCTCGCAGGCTATGCGATCACCGAGTACAATATCGACAACGTGCTGCCGGGGCGGGCGCTGGTCTATCTTGCGCAGAAGACCGGACAGGCGCGGTATCGCACGGCGGCAGACCTGCTGGCCAGGCAGTTGCTGACGCATCCACGCATCGGGGCAGGGCCCTACTGGCACAAGCTGCGCTATCCGCACCAGGTCTGGCTCGACGGGCTCTACATGGCCCTGCCGTTCAAGGTGGAATATGCCGACCTCGCGGGCCAGCCGGACCTTGCCGAGCAGGCGCTGAGCGAGATGCTGACAGCGCTCGATCTTACCTTCGATGCAGCAAGCGGTCTTTATCGCCACGGCTATGACGAGGAGCGACTGCAGGCCTGGGCGGACCCGCAGACCGGCCTGTCGCCCGCGCATTGGGGCCGGTCCATCGGCTGGCTCGCCATGGCCATGGTCGACGTGGCGCAGGCGCTGCCGGCGGGGCCGGGGCGTGCTGCTTTGGCCGATCGCCTGTCCGCGCTTCTGAAGGCGCTCGCCGGCCTGCGCACCACCGACGGCCGCTGGCTGCAGGTCATCGACCAGCCGGAGCTTGCCGGCAATTACGCGGAAAGCTCCGCCACGGCCATGTTTGCCTATGCGTTCCTGAAGGCCGGGCGTCTGGGTATCGAAGGAGCGGCCGGACGGATCGGTGCGGAGGCGGTCATCAGCCTCGTGCGGCATGCAATGGGACCGGATGCATCGGGCCGCACGGTTCTGCAGAAGGTCTGCTGCGTCGCCGGCCTCGGCGGCTTCGACGGAAATTATCGCGACGGAACGCCGGCCTACTACCTGTCCGAAACGCTGCGCGATGACGACATCAAGGGCGTCGGGCCGCTGATGATGGCACATGCGGAAGGGGAGATGGCGCGCCGCGCCGCGATGGAACGCAGCGAAGCCGTGGCCTGACTGGCAGGCTTGCCGGCACCTGCCATCTTGATGGCAGATGCTTGTCCGCCTATAGTGAAGGCCAGAAGGAGAAATCCGATGGCCGAACCGCAACTTTCCGTCCGCAGCGCGAAGGCGCGTGACCTTGCCCACCGGCTCGCCCGCCGCGAGAACCGGTCGATCGCCGACATTGTCGAACGGGCGCTCGAATCCTACGAGATCCGCGAGGCGGGCCGCGAGCCCGCGACCGCCTTCTATGCGCGCCTGACCGACCAGTCCGGTACCGATATCGATCTGGACGAGATCATCCGCGCCGGACGCATGCCGCATGCGGGGATCGATCTTTGATCTTTCTCGATACCAATGTCGTTTCCGAAACGCTGAAGAAGGCGCCGTCGGAGGCCGTGATCGCCTGGCTGGTCCGCCATGATGCGGAAATCGCGCTGTCTTCGGTGGTCATCGGCGAGATCGCCTATGGCATTGCCAAGATCCGGCCGGACCAGCGCGCCGACCGGCTGGAGCAGGGGCTCAGCGACTGGCGCCGGCGTTTTGCCGACCGCATCTTTGCCTTCACCGAAGAGGCGGCGCTGGCCTATGGCATGCTGATGGGCGAGGCGGCGCGGCAGGGCCGGGTGATGTCTGCGCCCGACGGCATGATCGCCGCCATTGCGCGCCTGCATGGCGGGCGGCTTGCCACCCGCAACACCGGCGATTTCCTCACCTGCGGCCTCGACATCGTCAATCCCTGGGATTTCTGAGCGGCCGCCCCGTCACAGGGTGTGGATGCGCACCTCCGGCACCACGGCTTGGGCGATCTCGCAGAGATGGCGATGATGCGTCAGGTAGATCACCTGGCCGAGCCGTGCCATCTGGCCGAACAGGCGGAATACTTCTTCCGAGCGCAATTCGTCGAAGGTTTCCATGATATCGTCGGCGATGAAGGGCACCGGCGGGCGCACGGCGGCCAGTTCCTCATAGCCGGCAAGGCGGAGCGCCAGATAGAGCTGGTAGCGCGTGCCGGTCGACATCACCTCGGAGAGCCTGGAGGCGCCATCGCGCGCAACCCCGATCAGCACTTCGCGATCCTTGTCCGGCTGGGCGGCAAGTCCGGAATAGTCGCCGCGGGTGATCTGGCGGAAGGCTTCGGAGGCGCGTTTCATCATCGAGCTGCGGTGCCGCTCGCGATAAAGCGACAGGGCGTTTTCCGCCGCCAGCGTGCCGGCCCGGAGCTTCAGATAGGCAAGCGCCCGCTCCTCGATATCGAGGAGGAGGGTGGAGCGGCGTGCCTCCAGCTTGGCCACCGCATCGTCGCCCCCCACGGCCTCGACCCGGTCACGGGCCCGGGCCAGTTCGGCAAACAGCATGCGGCTGCGCTCGGCGAGGTTGTCGATCCGCTCGGCAAGTTCCTCCGCCTCGCGCGCCACGGCCTGCGCATCCGCATCGGCAAGCAGGGCTTCTGCCTCGGAAAGGCTTGCGACCTTCAGTTCGCCGAGAAGATCCGCCCTCAGATCGCTGCGTCGCCGCTCCAGCTGGTCGCGCTCGGCGGCCCGCTGCAACTGCATGCTTGCCTCGGCCAGGGTCTCCACGCCAAAGAAGCCGAGCAACTCCTGCCGGCGGGCCTGATGGGCGTCGATTGCCCGCTGCAGGTCGGCGCGCTCGGCGCGCGCCCGCTGCAGGTCCGCAGCCTTGGCGGTCTGGCGGTCGCGTGCGCGCTCCGCCTCTGCCCTGCGAGCGGCAAGCAGGCCTGCGAGATCGCGTGGCGAAAGTCCGTCCGCCGGCCATTGCAGCGCCTCGCGCAAGGCATCCACCTCGATGGCAAAGGCCTGCATGTCGCGCTCCATCAGCTGGATGCGCTGGAAAAGCTGTTCGCGCTCGCGCAGGATCGCCGGCAGCTCGGCGAGGGCGTCGAGAATGGCGCGCACGGCCGCCGGATCGGTCTCGTGACCAAACCAGGTGCGGTCAAGGGCAGAGCTCCAGTCGGCCGTCCAGCGACCCTCGGCCGCTTCTGCTTCGACGAGATCCCGCTGCCGTTCCGACAGGTCGCGGCGAAGATCTTCCAGCCGGCTGTCCAGCCCGCGGCGCTCGGCGAGCGCGGACTGCAGATCGGCCAGCCGGTCGGCGGCACCGTCGATCAGCAGGCGTGGATCGGCACCGTCCTCGACCGGCCAGCCAAGCGCCTCCAGCACCTCCTGCAACCGTCCGAGCGCCTCGTCCAGTTCATCCTTGCAGGCGCTTCTGCGTGCCTCGGCCTGCCGCAGCGTCTCTGCAAGCGCGAGGGCTTCGCTGCGCCGCAGGCGCCATTCGTCCAGCCGGGACAGCAGGCTCGCCATCTCCTGGCTCGCGGAGACGGGAAATGGGCAGCCGGCCTCCACGGCATGGCGCAACGCATCCATCTCCGCCGATGCTTCGTCCGCGAGCGCCTCCTCCTGCGCCAGGCTGGCGCGGCAGACCTGCGCCTCCTGCTGCAACTGCCTGAGTTCCGCCAGATCGCTGGCGCGGGCAAGGCGGGCCTCGGCCAGTTGGTCGTCCTGTCTGAGCCGGTCTTCGAACTGCCGTGCCGTCTCGGCATCGAGGTTTGCCCGATGCGCCTGCCAGGCCGCTTCGCGGGCCGCGCGGGCAGCGATGGCGGCGGCATCGTCGATGGTCGGTCCGGCGCCCTGCAGCGCCTGCAGCCGGGCCGTCACCTCGGCCAGCCGCGACGTCAGTTCGCGCTGCCGGTCGCGGCTGCGCTCAAGGCGCCGCTCGATGTCGGTGGCGCGCTGGCGCCAGCTTTCGATCTGCCGGACATCGGCCCCATCCTGCCGGGAAAGCTCTTCGACATCGCCCTGCCAGGGGTGCAGCCTGTCCAGCGCGCGCTGAAGGTTTTCCGCAACCTCGCGGCTGCTGCGGCTTTCGGCCCGCAGCCTTGTCTGCAATTCGCCCTTCTGCAGCGCTGCGACGGCAGTTTCCAGCCGGCGCAGCAGCGCGGCAGACGGCAGCGTGCCGACGCCGTCCTGCTCCAGCCGTCCTTCCAGGTCGTCAAGGGCCAAACGCGCCCGCTCCACCTCGCGCGCCGCGTTTGCGCGCGTTGCCGCTATGCCGGAACGGGTCTCGATCAGGTCGCGCAGCGTACCTGCAAGCGCGGCGGGCAGCACGAGCGCGGCGGCATCGGCTTCTGCCGGCTGGCCCAGCGCAGCCAGTGCCCGTCCAAGGGCGGCCTGCTGCTCGGCGAGCGACAGGCGGCGCTTGGGCAGGTCGTTTTCCGCCGTCTGATAGCGGGCGCGGCCGTCATCCAGACCGGCAATGCGGGCCGACAGCGACAGCAGGGCGGCATCCGGCACGATGTCGGCCAGTTCCTGCTCCAGCCGCAGGATCGCGGCATCGAGACCCTCGCTTCGTGTCTGCAGCCGGGTTTCGTCGCGCATCAGTTCCGGCAGAAGGTCTGCCCATTCGCGCGGCGGGCGCGGCAGGTCGGCATGGGCTTCCGCCTCGGCTGCGAGCCGCGCCAGTTCGCGCGACAGCGGCAGGGCCCGCTGCAGGGAGGCAAGATGCGCCTGCCGGGTGCGCGCAGCGGAAAGCTCGGCCAGCACTTCCGCATAGGCCTTGTCCGCCTGCGCCTGCGTGGCCACCAGCCCTGCATAGGTCGAGGCATAGGTATCGATCGCCTCGCGTTCGGCCTTCAGCGCCGCAAGCTGCTGTTTCAGTTCGGCAAGCTCGGTATTGCGCGCCCGCTTGCGGTGAAACTGGTGCGCCTCCTCACTGGCTGCGGCAAGAACCCGGCTGATATCGGCAAGGCCCGAGCTTGCTGAAAACAGCATCTCGCCCAGATCGCCCTTGCTTTCCAGGATTGCGGCACCGCCATCGCGCAGCGAGCGGTCGTCCAGAGAGAACATGGTGCGATAGGATTCGCGGCTGATGCCGCCGAGTGCGGACGAGAGCAGCGCCTCGTTGACCGGCTGCCCCCGCGGATCGACCAGCGCCTGGCTGCGCTGCTTCAGCCGCACCAGCATGTGCTCTGCGCCGTCGAATTCCAGCACGGCGCCCACCTGCATGGCGCTGTAGGCATGCAGGAAATTGTAGCCGCTGCGCTCCGGTATGCCGAACAACAGGTCGAGATAGGCGGAAAAGGCGGTGGACTTGCCGGCCTCGTTGAGACCGTAGACGATGTGCAGATCCGGCGCGCCGGGTGTCGCCGGCCCGAAATCGATCGCCTGGTCGGTGAATTTGCCGTAGCGGGTAAGGTCGAGACGCCTGAGGCGCATCAGCGCTCCTCCCCGGAGGCTGCAACGAGACGGGCAACGAGATCCTCGCTGCCCTCGCGGATGACCGTTTCCACGAAGACATCGAAGGCGGCCGGGTCATTGCCGGCCAGCCTGCGCGCTTCGGGCGGCAGGTCGTCCAGCAGGCCCTGTACCAGATCGCGCACCTCCTGACGGAAACTGTGGGCGGGCAGAACCTCGTCGCGCATCAGGGTGCCCAGTTCCAGCACCGGATCGCCGGAGACCGTCCGGCCGGGCAGCGAGGGGGCGGCGACGGCCAGTTCCAGCTTCTCCACCCAGGTCCGCCCCGCGCGCTCCGCCCTCTGCTCGGCCTCGGCGATCAGCAGGTCGAGATCACGGCGGAGACGAAAGGCAAGCGCGCTTTCGCCCGTAAGCCGCAGGCGCGCCACCAGATGGTCGGAGCGGGTGCGGGTCCGTTCGGTCTCCAGCGCCTCACCGATCAGATCCATCAGGCCGCGCCAGTCGGTCGCCGTCGACACATCCACCGTCACGCGGGCGAACTGGGCAAGGCTGGTCAGCCGCTCCTCCACGGACACGGTTCCATCATCGGCGATTGTCACGAGGGACACCGTCTTTTCGCCGGCCTCGTTGATGTCGCGCCCCTGCGGCATGCCGGGCATGATCACCATGCGCTCGCCGGCGTGGTGGGTGCGCTGGTGGATGTGGCCAAGCCCCCAGTAGTGGAAGCCATGCGCATGCAGATCGGCTGCAGAGCAGGGCGCGTAGGGGTCATGTCCCGGCGCGCCGGCAAGGCTGGTGTGCATCAGGCCGATATTCACCGCGCCGCCGATCGGCGGCTTGTATTTCGGCAGCAGGCTTTCCGGCGCCTGCGGCCTCGAGAAGCTGATGCCGTGAATGGCGATGGCAAGCCCGCCGCGCTTCAGTTCCACCGCCTCCGCCCGGCCGCCGAACACCTTCACCGACGGCGGCAGCACCAGTTCCTGGGTGATTTTCGACAGGGCGTCGTGATTGCCGCGGATCTTGAAGACGGCGATGCCGGCCGCATGCAGCCGCTGCATCTGCGTGGCGAGAAACCGGGCGGTCTTCATCGAGGTCTGGTCCCCGTCATAAAGATCGCCGGCGATCATCAGCGCATCCACCTGCTCCTCGAGGCAGAGATCGACGATGCGCACCAGCGCTTGGCGGGTGGCGTCGCCCACCAGGGCCGCAAGCTCCGGATTGCGCAGCGACAGCGAGCGAAGCGGGGAATCGAGGTGAAGATCGGCAGTGTGAACGAACCTGAAAGCCATGCCCATGGTCTAGCGCTCCGGCGCGCGGCTGGCAACGCTTGGCCGGCCTTTCGCAAAACATCCCGCACAGGCAATTGACATTGGCGGCGATTTCCACAAAGGTCACCGCATTCCGAGGGGGGCATCGTACGATGCTGAGATGGCGGTGAGCCGGACCCTTGAACCTGATCCGGGTCATGCCGGCGTAGGAACGGAAACGCGAAAGCCCGCGGTCTGCGGCCAGTCTCGCCATTTCTCTTCTCCGCTTCACCTGGGTCTCCCTGCTGTCTGGCTCTGGAGATCGCGATGTCATTCCTGCTACACCCCTTGAGGGGTCACCCCATCCTCCGCATCAGGTCCGGTCTGCCGACCGGCTGATACCGCATGTCGATGGCCCGCACGGGCTCGGCGCTCCTCGTCCTGCTGCTGGTGTGGCAGGGCGTCGTCACGCTGTTCGAGCCGCCCCGCTATCTGTTGCCAGCGCCACAGGCCGTGCTGCAGGTGTTCCTGCGCCAGCCGGGCTTCCTGCTGCACCACACGTTGGTGACCGCCGGTGAAATTGTCGTCGGCCTTGTCCTCGGCAGCCTTCTGGGGGCGGCCACCGCGCTTGCGCTTGCCGCCTGGCCGAAAGTCGGCGGGCTCGTCTGGCCGCTGGTGCTGATCCTGCAGGCGTTGCCGGTTTTCGTGCTGGCGCCGGTCCTCGTCCTGTGGCTCGGCTTCGGGCTGGCCTCGAAGGTGGCGATGACGGTGATCATCATCTTTTTTCCCGTCGCCTCGGCCTTTGCCGACGGGCTGAAGCGCACCGACCCCGTTCTGCTCGATGCGGCGGCGCTGACGCCGGCAAGCCACCTTCAGGTGCTGGTGATGCTGCGCATGCCGCTGGCGCTGCCGGCCCTGATTTCCGGGCTGCGGGTGGCCGCACCCCTTGCGCCGCTCGGTGCCGTCGTCGGCGAATGGGTGGGAGCGGCCGCCGGGCTCGGCTTCATCATGATCCAGGCGAACGCCCGCCTGCAGACCGACATCCTGTTTGCCGCCGTGGCGGTGCTTGCCCTCTTCACCCTTCTCCTGCGGCTCGCCGTCGATCGGCTGACGGCGGGCCTCGTTCCCTGGGCGCCGGAGAAGAACGAAATCTCTTCCCCT
The DNA here is from genome assembly GCF_018760785.1 of Rhizobium sp. CSW-27. GTDB lineage: Bacteria > Pseudomonadota > Alphaproteobacteria > Rhizobiales > Rhizobiaceae > Neorhizobium. The sequence continues at coordinate 222,164 of NZ_JAHHZO010000009.1, read as the reverse complement.
CACCTCTCCCTCAGAAGGAAAACCAACGGATGAAACGATCGATCCGCGCGCTCACAACGGCGCTTCTGCTCGCGCTCGCCCCGGCCTCCTCGCAGGCCGCCGACAAGCTCAGCGTTCTCCTGGAATGGTTCGTCAATCCGGATCATGCTCCGATGGTGATTGCTGCCGAGAAAGGTTACTTCGCCGAGGAAGGCCTCGATGTGCAGCTGATCGCGCCCTCCGATCCCTCGGCGGTGCCGCGCCTCGTCTCCACGCGACAGGCCGATATCGGCATTCACTACCAGCCCAATCTCTATCTCGATCATGCCGCCGGCCTGCCGCTGGTGCGCTTCGGCACCCTGGTCGAAACGCCCCTCAACACCGTGACCGTGCTGGCCGACGGCCCGATCAAGAGCCTGAAGGACCTGAAGGGCAAGAAGATCGGCTTTTCCGTCGCCGGCTTCGAGGAGGCGATGCTGAAGCGCATGCTGGCCTCCGAAGGCGTGGAACTGACCGATGCCGAACTGATCAACGTCAATTTCTCGCTGTCTCCCTCGCTGATCGGCGGCAAGGTGGATGCAACCGTCGGCGGTTTCCGCAATTTCGAGCTGACGCAGATGAAGCTCGAAGGGCATCCGGGGCTCGCCTTCTTTCCCGAGGAGCATGGCGTTCCCGTCTATGACGAGCTGATCTTCGTCACCCGCCCGGATCTCCTGAAGGACAGCCGCCTGCCGCGTTTCCTGCGCGCGGTCGAAAAGGCCGCCGTCTTCATCACCAACCATCCGAAGGAGGGCTGGGACCTGTTCGTGAAGGCCTATCCGAACCTCGACGACGAACTGAACCGCACGGCCTTCACCGATACGCTGCCCCGCTTTGCCAAGCGCCCGGCCGCACTTGATCGCGGTCGCTACGAACGCTTCGGCGCCTTCATGGCCGAGAGCAAGCTCATTCCCTCGGCTCCCGTCGTCGATGACATTGCGGTGGAACTGAAATGAACGAGAGCCTTTCCCGCCCGACCGCTGCGGATGCGGCCGAGCTTCTGGCACGGGTGCGGGCGCGGCGCCCGCGCGTGCACTGCCTGATGAATTCCGTCGTGCAGAAATTCACAGCCGATGGCATTACCGCCGTTGGCGCCATCCCGTCGATGACCGCTTCGCTGGACGAGGTCGCCGATTTCGTGGCGCGCGCCGACGTGCTCACCGTCAATCTCGGCACGCTGGATGCGGAGCGGCGCCACGTCATCCGGCTTGCCGTCGACATGGCCAATGCTGGCGGCAAGCCCTGGATCCTCGATCCGGTGCATTGCGACTATTCGCCGGGCCGTCTCGCTTTCGCGCAGGAACTGATCGGGCTCGGACCGACCGTGGTGCGCGGCAACCGGGCGGAAATGGCGCTGATCGGCGAGGTCCGCGCCAGTCTCGCCATCGAGACCGGACCGGTCGACCGCCTGTGCGACGGAGCGGTGCAGGTCACCGTCGAGAACGGCCATGCCTGGATGGCCGGTGTCACCGGCACCGGCTGCCTGTCGGGCGGCGTCATTGCGGCGTTTCTGGCGGTCGAGGGCAATGCGCTGAAGGCCGCGGCGGCGGCGCTTGCGACGACCGGTGTTGCGGCGGAGCTTGCCGCGCCCGAGGCGCGCGGCCCCGGCAGCTTCGGCATCGCCTTCCTTGATACGCTTGCCTCGCTGAGCGCCGATGACCTCCTGAAACACGCAAGGATTCGCCATGCGACCGCTTGATTACCGTCTGAACGCCATTGTCGATGCTGCGCTCTCCGATGTGGCGCCGCTGCCGGAATTGGCGGCCCGCGCGGCCCGCGCCGGCGCAACCCTTATCCAATACCGCGACAAGACCGCCTCGACACGCCTGATGATCGAACGCGCCAGCGCGATCCGGGCAGCGCTCGCCGACACCGGCATAGCCTTTGTCGTCAATGACCGGGTGGATGTGGCACTGGCGGCCGGCGCCGGCGGCGTGCATCTCGGCGCCGAGGACATGGAGGCCGAACAGGCGCGTGCGCTTCTCGGTCCGCGCGCGATCATCGGCCTTACGGTGAAGACCCCGGAGGATGCGGCCCGCGCCGGCACGGCGCCGGTCGATTATGCCTGCATCGGCGGCGTGTTCGAGACGCTGTCCAAGCTCAACCCGGACCCGCCGGTCGGTCTCGCCGGGCTGAAGGCGCTGCGCCGGCAGATCCGCGATCTCAACCCCGCGCTTCCTGTTGGCGCGATTGCCGGCATCACGCTGACCCGCATTCCCGATGTGATCGCCGCCGGGGTCGATGGGGTGGCGGCAATCTCCGCGCTGTTTCGCGCCGACGACATCGAGGCCGCCATCCGCGGCTTCCGCACCACCATCGACCACGGACTGAAGGAGAGACAGGCATGACCGCGATTGCACTGACCATTGCCGGATCCGACAGCGGCGGCGGCGCCGGAATCCAGGCCGACATCAAGACCTTTTCAGCGCTCGGCGCCTATGCCGCAAGCGTGCTGACGGCCGTGACGGCCCAGAACACCCGCGGCGTGACGGCGGTCGAGGACATGTCGCCCTCCGTCATCGCCGCGCAGATCGATGCGGTGCTCGGCGATCTCGCCGTCGATGCGGTGAAGATCGGCATGGTGTCGCGCGCCGAAACCATCGGCGTGATCGCCGGCCGGCTGTCGTCCTTCGCCGGCCCCATTGTCGTCGATCCGGTGATGGTCGCGACCTCCGGTGACCGTCTGCTACGCGAGGATGCGATGGCGGCACTGGTGGGTGAGCTTCTGCCACTCGCCCATGTGGTCACGCCGAACCTTGCGGAGGCAGCCCTCCTGACCCGCCATCCCATCGCGGCGGGGCCAGAGGAGATGATCGGCCAGGCCCGCATCATCCTTGGCTTCGGCGCGAAGGCCGTGCTGATCAAGGGCGGCCATGGAACGAGCGAGACGAGCACCGACCTTCTGGTGACGCATGAGGCAGTCACCGCGCTTGCCGCACCGCGCATCGACACGCGCAACGACCACGGCACCGGCTGCACGCTGGCCGCCGCCGTCACCGCGCATCTGGCGAAGGGGCTGGCGCTTGCCGAGGCCTGCCGCGCGGCAAAGACCTATCTGCATGCCGCGCTCGAGGCCGGCCGTGGTCTCAGCATCGGGCAGGGCAGGGGACCGGTGCATCATTTTCATGCCTGGTGGACGGCGTGATGAAGCGCTGGCTCGGCACAGTGGAGGCGGTTCTCGGGGCGCTGGCCGCCCTGCTGCTGCTTGTCCTGCTGGTGCTGGTACTGGTCAATGTCATGCTGCGCTACGTTTTCCAGGCGGGCTTCATCGGTGCGGAGGACCTGGGCATCTGGCTCAATCTGGCGCTGATCTCGGTTGCCGCGCCACTGTCGCTCACCGGGCCGCTGTCGATGCGGTTCGATGTTGGCCGCCGGCTGTTCGGGTCTCGCATCGGTGCGGTGGTCGATACGCTGGCCGATGCCGTCAGCGTCGTGGCGGCGCTGGCACTGGTCAGCGGGGCTGTGGCCACCATGGGCATGCTCGGCGGCACCTCGCCGACGCTCGGCCTGCCGGAATGGGTGCGTTATGCCTTCGTCGCCACAGGCGGCCTGCTGTTGCTGCTGATGCTCGGCCTCCGGCGTCTCGCCGATGACAAGGCTATGGGTCTTGTGGCGGCGCTGGCAATCGGCTCTGCACTCCATGTCGCGGCCAGCCGTTTCGACTTTGGTGGCGACTGGCCGCCCAGCCTGTGGCTGGCGCTGATGGCCGGTCTCGGCCTCATCTCGGCTGCGCCGCTGGCGCATGCCTTCCTTGCTGCCGCCTCGCTGGCACGCCTGTTCGGCAGCAGCCTGCCGGAACCGGCGCTGGTGGCGGCTTCGGTCAACGGCATGTCGAAATTCCTGTTGCTTGCCATTCCCTTTTTCCTGCTGGCCGGCGGCCTGCTGACCGCCTCCGGTGCCGCCGAACGGCTGGTGCGCTTTGCCGCAACTCTTGTGGGCCACCGGCGCGCCGGTCTTGCCCAGACGGTGCTGCTGACGAGCGTGATCTTTTCCGGCGCGTCCGGCTCATCGGTCGCCAATGCCGCCTTCGGCGCCTCCACCTTCCAGCCGCAGCTGGTGCGCAACGGCTATCCCCCGGCACAGGCCGGCGCGATCATCGCCGCGGCCTCCGTGCTCGACAATGTCATTCCGCCCTCGATCGCCTTCCTGCTGCTGGCCGCCGCCACCAATCTGTCCGTCGGCTCGCTGCTTTCCGGCGGCTTCCTTGCGGGCGGATTGATGGCGGTCTGCCTTGCCGTCGCCATCCACCTTTCGGTGCGGGCGCGCCCGGAAGGACGTCCCGCCACGCCGGCGGAGCGGGGAAGGGCGGCCCTTTCGGCCCTGCCTGCCTTCGGTCTGGGGATCATCGTCGTCGTCGGCATCCGCTTCGGCGTGGTAACCACCACGGAGGCGGCGGCGCTCGCCGCCGGCTACACGCTGTGCCTGGCGCTTGCCGCACGGCTCGACCGCAGGCACCTGCTGGCAGGCTTCCGGCAGGCCGCGACAGAGGCCGGCGCAATCGGCCTCTTGATCGGCTCGGCCGGACCCTTCGCCTTCCTGCTGGCGGTGGACGATGTCGGCAACCTGATTGCCGGGGCGGTGCATTCCTTCGGAAGCAGCCCTTGGCTCGTGCTGCTGATGGCCAATCTGGTGCTGCTTTTGGCAGGACTGGTGCTGGATATCGGCGCGGCCATTCTGCTGCTCGGCCCCATCCTGTTGCCTGTTGCGACGGCGGCGGGCATCGACCCGATCCATTTCGGGGTGATCCTGGTGGTCAATCTGATGATCCACGGGCTGACGCCGCCGCTCGGCATGCTGGTCTTCGTCGTCTCGGGCGTCACCGGCGTTCAGGCGGCCCAGCTGTTCCGGGCCGTCCTGCCCTATCTTTTCGCGCTCCTGGTGGCGCTTCTCATTCTCTCCCTTGCAACCCTGATGTTCTGACGAGGTTTCCGATGGTGCTTCTCTCCCGCCGCTCCCTGCTTGCCGCCTCGGCCATTCTGGCAGCGCCCGCCCTGTGGCGGCCGGCAGAGGCCCGCACCACCACCATCACGGTCGCCTCGCTGCTTGGCGAGGACAAGCCGGAAACCCTGATCTGGCGCCGCATCGCCGAGCAGGTGGAACAGGCACTGCCCGGCCGCTTCCGCTTCAACATCGTCGCCAATGGCGCGCTGGGCGGCGAAAAGGAGGTGGCGGAGGCCACGAGGCTCGGCTCCGTCCAGGCCAGCCTTTCCACGGTCTCGGCGCTGACCGGTTGGGTGCCGGATCTGCAGGTGCTTGATCTTCCGTTTCTGTATCGTGACGCCGACCACGTGCGGCGTGTCGTGACGGGAGCGGTCGGTGCGGACCTGACGGCCAAGCTTGCCGCGCAGAATTTCATCGCCTGCAGCTTCATCGATTACGGCGCCCGGCATCTGCTGACGAAAGAACCGGTGACGCGCCCCGACCAACTGGCCGGCAAACGCATCCGGGTGATCCAGAGCCCGCTGCACACCAGGCTGTGGAGCGCCTATGGCGCGGCCCCGGTCGGCATTCCGATCACCGAGACCTACAACGCGCTCGCCACCGGCGTCGTCGATGCGATGGATCTCACCAAGTCGGCCTATGCCGGCTTCAAGCTCTACGAAGTCGTGCCCTTCCTGACCGAGACCGGCCATATCCGCGCCTCCGGCGTCGTCTTCTTTGCCGCGTCCTTCTGGCAGGGGCTGCCCGATGCGGAACGCGCCGTGCTGCGCCAGGCCGCCGAAGCGGGTGCGGAGACCTTCAACCGGCTGATTGCCGAGGACGAGGCGCGCTCGATGGAGACGGCCCGCGCGCATGACGGTCAGGTTCTGACGCCCGAGGCGCTTGAGGCCTGGCAGGCCGGCGCCCGCACCGTCTGGCAGGATGTGGCGTCGCAGGTCGGCGGCATGGCGCGCATCGAGACCATTCGCGACGCCTGACCAGCGCATGCGGGGCTCGCCCGTTGGTCGTTCCGCAAAAGGCTGGACCTCTGGCGGGCAGGGCGCTTTCGGGCTAGGACATCGGCGATGACCGATGAGACCGACGACACCGACAGGCCCGATTCCGCTTCCCCGACAGCCCGCATGCTGAGCTGGGCACGCAATTCGGCCGCCTACCGGCTGTCGAAGCGGATGATGACGGAGCGGCAGCTGGCGGATGCGATCCGCCGCAAGGCGCGGGAAAAATTCGAGGGCATCAGCGAGGAACAGCTGCAGGCCCTTTCGGAGAGCGCCGTTGCCTTTGGCCGCGACGTGAAGGCGCTGGACGATCAGGCCTATGCCGAGATCCGCACCCGTTCCGCCGGCAGGGCCGGCAAGTCGCGGCGGGCGATCACCCAGACCCTGGTTCAGAAGGGTGTCGACCGGGAAATCGTCGAAGAGGCCGTGCAGGCAACGGACGATCTGGCGGCAGGCGTCGCCTATGCCCGCCGTCGTGCCTTCGGCCCCTTCCGCCGGGCAGACCTGGACGAGAAGCAGAAGGCGAAGGAGCTCTCGGCCTTTGCCCGGCAGGGTTTCGGCTACGAGATCGGCGCCCGGATCGTTGCCATGGCGCGTGAGGAGGCCGACGAGATCCTCTCCGGCCAACCCTTCGGTTGAGACACATCTTCAACATCTGGAACCCGCCGCGGATTCTTGCTGTTATCCCTTTTTATTCAATTTGTTATGGGCTGGATGACCGCCCTGGAAAGGGGCTTGCAGGCCGGTGATCCGGCCTCTGATCGCTGCGGGCGAAAGGAGCCATTAACCTTTATTTTCTATTCATACACTGCCATCTAGTACGCGGTCGGTGTCATGCATTTTTACAGAACGAACTTCCCCAAATCCTCCGAGGCCACGCAGTCCGACGACGGGTCCTATGACCCGGCGGGCGCTGCCCAGGACCGCAGGATGCCGGCGGTTGATCCGACCCAGGTCGTGGAAGAGCAGGCGCCCTGGCAGGCTGCCTTCCGTCTTGCCCCGAATGTTCGCTTCACCCGCACGCCGGAAGCGGTGATCGCGCGGCCGAGGACGCGTGACCAGATCGCACCCGTTGCCCCCGAAGAACGGATGCCTGCCGCCAATGGCCGGCTGATGGAGCCGGTCGAGATGGCCGGCGGCGCCCGGACAGGCGAGGAGACGCTGGCGCCGGAACTGCTGGTCAATGCCCTGCAGGGTGTGGCTTCCGCCATGCAGCAACCGGCAATCCCGCCGGTGCCGAAGGTGAAGCCGGAACCCTCGCCGCGTGCCCTGATCTTCAAGCGGCCGAAGAAGCCGGAGCCCGCACCGGAAACGCCGGAGGCGCCCGCGGCACAGGCTGACGTGCAGGCTGCCGCGAACACCGATGCCCCGGTGGCCTGCGTCGAGGCACCGTCCCCCGCAACCGCAGGCATGGAGGGCGCGGCAACCGCAAGCCCCGTGCTGCCGGTCGCCGGCGTGGCTCCGGCGACTGCCGAAGCCGCATCTCTCATCGCCGCCGTTTCCGTGCCGCTTGCGGCCACCGTGGCGGCTGCTCCGGTCGTGGCACCGCTTGCGGCCGCAGCGCCGGCTGTTGCCGCCGCACCTGCCATGCCGGGGCCGGAAACGCCGGTCGCAGCACCCGTCCCTGCAGCAGCCTCCACGCCTGTCTCTCCAAAACTCTGGCTGTCCGATTTCGCCTTCTTCGAAGCGGGTTTTGCCGGCGAGATCTCGCAGTCGCCGGCCGCTGCCGGCCGCAAGCCTGAAGCGGCCGTGATCCTTCAGCAGGCGGCACTGCCGCGCCGTCCCGCAGAGGTCGTGCGCCTGCAGCATCCGCTGGTGCCGGACAGCGTGACGGCGCTTTATCGCGAGGTGCGTCCGGGCACCCGCTATCCGCGTTCCGTCGCCGCCGCCCTGACGCCGAAGATGGCGATGCAGGCCATGCAGCCGACGGCAATTGTTGCTGCAGACACTCCGGCACCAGTCGAAGCGTCCGCGCCGGCGGCTGCAGCGACGGCCATTGCCGCCATGCCGCTGCCCGTGGCTGCGCCGGACGCGATGGCATCCGTTGTCCCGCCGGTCGCCCCGATGATGGCATCGGCGATCTCCGAACCGGCGGTGCCCGTCGAGGGACCCGTCATGGCAGCCCAGCCGCTGCCAGCCGCTCCGGCCGCCGAAACCGTTACTCCCGCGGCTCCGGCGCCATCCGCGCGCACCATCGTGCCGATGTCGCGCCGTCGTCCGGAAGGTCTTCCGGGTCTCTCCGGCGCCATGAGCGTGCGCGACAGCGACGACGCCTATGAATTCCCGCCGATTTCCCTGCTGCAGGAACCCTATGGCCAGCAGGCGGAGGCCATGCAGCCGGACATGCTGCAGCAGAGCGCGGGCCTTCTCGAAAGCATTCTGGAAGATTTCGGCGTCAAGGGCGAGATCATCGACGTGCGCCCCGGCCCGGTCGTCACGCTCTACGAATTCGAGCCGGCACCGGGGGTCAAATCCTCGCGCGTCATCGGTCTCGCCGACGATATCGCCCGTTCCATGTCGGCGCTCTCGGCTCGCGTTGCCGTCGTGCCCGGACGCAATGTCATCGGCATCGAACTGCCGAATGCGGTGCGCGAAATGGTGTTCTTCCGCGAACTCATCGAATGCGAGGATTATTGGGAAACCAAGCACCGCCTGCCGCTCTGCCTCGGCAAGACGATCGGCGGCGAACCGGTGATCGCCGAACTTGCGAAGATGCCGCATCTCTTGGTCGCCGGCACCACCGGTTCCGGCAAGTCGGTCGCCATCAACACCATGATCCTGTCGCTTCTCTACCGGCTGCGCCCGGAAGAATGCCGCCTGATCATGATCGATCCGAAGATGCTGGAACTCTCCGTTTATGACGGCATTCCGCATCTGCTCACCCCCGTCGTGACGGATCCGAAAAAGGCGGTTCTGGCGCTGAAATGGGCCGTGCGCGAGATGGAAGACCGCTATCGCAAGATGTCGCGGCTCAGCGTGCGCAATATCGACGGCTACAATGCCCGCGCCGCCCAGGCACGCGAAAAGGGCGAGACGATCACCGTCAGCGTTCAGACCGGTTTTGACCGCAATACCGGCGAGATCGTCTACGAGGATCAGGAACTCGATCTCTCTCCGATGCCCTATATCGTCGTCGTCGTCGACGAGATGGCCGACCTGATGATGGTGGCCGGCAAGGAGATCGAAGGCGCGATCCAGCGTCTGGCGCAAATGGCGCGTGCCGCCGGCATCCACCTGATCATGGCAACGCAGCGTCCGTCCGTCGATGTCATCACCGGCACGATCAAGGCGAACTTCCCGACGCGCATCTCCTTCCAGGTGACCTCGAAGATCGACAGCCGCACCATTCTTGGCGAACAGGGCGCCGAACACCTGCTCGGCCAGGGCGACATGCTGCACATGGCGGGCGGCGGCCGCATCATGCGCGTGCATGGTCCCTTCGTCTCGGATGCCGAGGTGGAACATGTCGTCACGCACCTGAAGGCGCAAGGGCGCCCGGATTACCTCGGCACCGTGACCGAGGACGAGAGCGATGCCGAGGACGAGGCGGAAGGCGATGCCGCCGTCTTCGACCGCACCCCGATGGGCGCTGCCGACGACAGCGACGACCTCTACGAAAAGGCCGTCAAGGTGGTGATGAAGGATCGAAAGTGCTCGACCTCCTACATCCAGCGCCGGCTCTCGATCGGCTACAACCGCGCCGCCTCGCTGGTGGAACGGATGGAGCAGGAAGGCCTTGTCGGCCCCGCCAACCATGTCGGCAAGCGCGAGATCATCTCGGGCAAGGGCAACGGCGGCCAGGGTGACGAGTGATCGTCACCCCTGCTGCCGGGCTGCCACGTAACGGTTGACCGGCAGCGAGAGGCCAAGATTCTCGCGCAGGGTCGAGCCTTCGTATTCGTCGCGGACCAGGCCGCGGCGGCGCAGTTCCGGCAGGACAAGCGTGACGAAATCGGTGAGGCTTGCCGGCAGCGTCGGGCACATCAGGATGAAGCCGTCGGCGGCACCGGCCTCGAACCATTCCTCCATGAAATCGGCGATTTCCGTCGGCGTGCCGGTGATGCCGTTGCCGGTGCTCTTTTCCGCATAGTGGCGGATCAGGTGGCCGAGCGTGTGGCCCTTGCGGATGTAATCGGTCAGTTCTTCGAAGAGCGCCTTGGAGCCCTTGGGCTCTGCAGGAAGCCGCTCCATCGGGAAGGGTTCGTCGAGTGCTGCGCCGGAAAGGTCCGTTTCGAGGAATTCACCGAGCATCCAGCGACCGACATCCGGATGCAGGTTGTCGATGAGGAAATCGACCTTCGCCTGGGCCTCCGCTTTCGTTGCGCCGACATTGATGACGACGCCCGGCATCATCTTCAGGTCGCTCGTCTGCCGGCCATATTTCGCCATGCGGCCCTTGACGTTTTCGGCAAAGGCCTTGTTGCGCTCCAGATTGGAGGCAAGGCTGAAGACGATTTCGGCGGTGCGGGCTGCCAATTCCATGCCCGGCTCCGAGCCGCCGGCCTGGGCAATCACCGGGCGCCCCTGCGGCGAGGCGGCGACGTTCAGCGGCCCGCGTACCTGGAAATGTTTGCCCTTGTGGTTCAGGATGTGCAGCTTGTCCTTGTCGTAATAGAGGCCGGATGCCTTATCGAGCACCAGTGCATCCGGTTCGAAACTGTCCCAGAGGCCGAAGACGACATCGACAAATTCCGCGCCGCGCTCGTAACGCCAGCTGTGCGGCGGCAGCCCATCAAAATTGTAGTTGTAGCCCGTTTCGTCATGATCCGAGGTCACCACGTTCCAGCAGGCGCGGCCGCCGCTCAGGTGATCGATGGAGGCAAAGATGCGGGCGATGTTGAACGGCTCGTAGAAGCTGGTCGAGGCGGTGGCGACGAAGCCGATCTTCTCGGTCAGCACGGAGAGCGCCGAGATCAGCGATAGCGGCTCGAAACGGTTCATCTTGGTTGGAGAACGCGATAGCGCTTCGGGATCGCCAATGGCGGCGGCGGGCGAATCCGCCAGGAACATGAAGTCGAATTTCGCCGCCTCGGAGATCTTCGCCACGTTCAGCAGGTGGTCGATCCTGTTGGCGCCGTGAACGTCCGCATCCGGATGGCGCCAGGCGGCCGGGTTGAAACCAAAGGTATAGACGAAGGTGCCAAGCTTGAGCTTGTCGGGGCGTGCCATGGCGGCTTCCTTTCAGGAGGGATTGGTCTTGGACTGTCTGCCGTGCAGGGGGGTGAAACGGGCAGTGAGAGCGTGCTGGCTGCCGGGATAGGTCAGCCGCACCCGCGTCACCGTCTCCTCCAGCCGCCAGGTCTGCCGCTCGACAACGAGGACCGGCGCGGAGCGGGGAAGGCAAAGCGCGGCGGCAGCGCCGGCGGAGGCGGCTTCGGCCGAGATCCGGTGTTCCGCCGCACTCCACGGTACATGCTTCAGCAGCCACTGGCCGGGCGCCAGCGTCTCGAAGGCCTCCGTCTCGGCCTCCGACGCGATGGAAAGGTTGATGATGCGCTCTTCGAGGCAGAACGGCGCCTCACCGGCAAGATGCAGGACGGAGATGGCCAGCACCCTGGCGCGTGCCGGCAGTGTGGAGAGCGCCTGCTCGGTCTTTGTCGGTCGGCGCACCGTGCGCGACAGAACCCTGTGACGATAGGCAAGGTTGAGGGCACGCACCTCCTCGCCGATATCGTAGATCTCCAGAATGGCGCTCTGCCCGTCCTGCGGCATCACCACGCTGCCGGTCTTGCGCCGGCGCAGCAGCAGGCCCGCGCGCGCAAGCTCCGTCAGCACCTTGTTGACCGTCATGCGCGAGCAGCCATAGGTTTCGGTCAGCGCCTGTTCGGAGGGAATGCGGTGGCCGGCCGGCCAGCGCCCGGAAAGAATGTTGCCTTCGATATCCTGCAGGATGCGCCGATGCAGCGACACCGGCGCGGCCGAACCGCTGTCGGAATGACGGGGGACCGGGATCTGCGGCGTGCTGTCCATGCCTTCAGGCCAGCATGGAGGCGCCTCGATCCAGATAGGTATCGAGGAACTGTTCGAGACGCAGATGGCGCGGCTTGGCAAAAATTTCCGACGGCGGCCCGGTGAAGAGCAGGCGCCCCTGGTCGAGGAAGCTGATCTGGTGGCCGACGGTCGCAGCAAAGCCGATCTCGTGACTGACGACGACCATGGTCATGCCCTCGGCGGCAAGTTCGCGCATGACGTTCAGCACTTCGCCGGTCAGCTCCGGATCGAGCGCCGAGGTCGGCTCGTCGAACAGCATGATTTTTGGCGACAGTGCCAGCGCTCGGGCAATCGCCACGCGCTGCTGCTGGCCGCCGGACAGCTGCGAGGGGTAATGGCCGGCGCGGTTGGCAAGGCCGACCTTGGCGAGCTGCACCATTGCACGCTCTTCGGCTTCTGCCTTCGGCACCTTGTGCACGGTCTTCAGCGCTTCGGAGACATTGCCGAGCGCCGTCATGTGCGGCCAGAGATTGAACTGCTGGAACACCATGCCGATCTGCGCGCGCACAGCGCGGATCTGGCCGGCCGGCAGCCGTTCGCGTTCGCCCTTTGCATTCTCGAAGAAGCCAAGTGCCTCACCATTGACGGTGATCATGCCCTCGCTTGCCTCTTCCAGGAAGGCGAGGCAGCGCAGAAGCGTGCTCTTGCCGGAGCCGGAGGGGCCGATCAGGCAGGAAACCTTGCCTTCCGGCACGTCGAGATCGATCTCCTGCAGCACGGTGGTGGTGCCGAAACGCTTGACGAGGCTGCGGACGGAAATAGCGGGAAGCGTCATGATGCGGCAAACCTGAAGGTGGAGAGACGGGTTTCGGCGAGGCGTCCCAGACGGGCGGCAGCCTCGACGATCACCCAGTAGATGATGGCAAGCAGGAAGATCGCTTCCAGGAAGGCATATTCCTGCGATCCGATGGCGCTGACCGTCGTTGTCAGTTCCGGCACGGTGATGATCGACAGCACGGCGGATTCCTTCAGGAGGATCACCGCGAGGTTGACCGAGGGCGGCAGCACGATCAGCGCCATTTCCGGCAAAAGGATGCGGCGGATGATCTGGAAGCGCGTGAGGCCGAGGCACTCGCCCGCCTCCACATGGCCGTGCGGAACGGAGGCGTAACCGGCGCGGAAGATTTCCGAATAATAGGCCGCCGCATAGATGCTGAGGCCGAGAAGGCCGCAGGGGATCGGATCAAGGGAGATGCCGATGAAGGGGCCGCCGTAATAGACGAGAAAAATCTGGATCAGGAAGGGCGTGCCGCGCAGCACCTCCACGGCAAGGCCGAGCGGCACGTCGAGCAGGCGCCCGCCATAGCGTCGCAACGTCGCGACGACGAAGCCGATGAGGATGCCGAGCAGCATGCCGGCAATCCACAGTGCGAGCGTGACGCCGGTGCCGCTGATGATCTCCGGCAGGTGTTTGAGGATGACATTCGGATCGAAGATCATTTGGCGGCTCCCGGCAGGGAACGTTCGCCATACCGGCCGGCCAGCGCCACGGCCCAGCAGATGACGAGATAGATGAGCGCCGCCGAGGAGAAGATCTCGATCGGCATATAGGTCGAGGAGGCGAGATCCTGCGCCATGCGGGTAATCTCGACGATGCCCACCACCGAGACAAGCGACGAGGATTTCAGGATCATGATCGCCTCGTTGACGAGCGCCGGAAAGGTGAGGCGAAGCGCGATCGGCACCTTGATGCGCAAAAAGACCTGTCTCGGCGAAAAGCCCACCATGTCGGCGGCCTCGATCAGCCCCTTCGGCACGCTTTCGAAGCCGCCACGCAGGTTTTCCGCCTGGTAGGCGGCGGTGCAGAGCGACATGCCGACGATGGCCGCGACGATGCTCGGCACGTTGAGGCCGATGAAGGGCAGGAGATTGTAGATCAGCAGCAGTTGCACGAGCAGCGGCACGCCGCGGAAGAAGCTGATGAAAAATTCCGCCGGCCTGCGGTAGAGCGCCTTGCCGGACAGCAGCGCTGCCGACAAGCCAAGCGCAATCAGGAAGCCGAGCCCGATGGAAATGGCACTGATGCCGATCGTCCAGACGGAGGCCTGGACCAGCAGGGAAAACAGCTTGAACGACATGGTCTTGTCCGCCGCGGCGAAAGGAGGCCGGACAGGGAGCCCGGCCGGGCAGGGGATGAAGCCGGTTCGCGTGCCGCCCGCCTCGAAGGGCAGGCGGTCAACGCGTCAGGCGGATCAGATCGCCGGTTCCTTGACGGCGTCCGGCGTGTCGAACTTGGTGCCGAACCACTTTTCCTGCAGCTTGGCCATCCGGCCGTCACCCTTCATCTTGATGAGGGCGGCATCGATCGCATCCATCAGCGAGGCGTAATCGGCATCCTTGCGGCCGACGAAGCCGAAATAGGTCTTCTTGCCGAAGGGCGGCTGCACCACTTCGAACATGCCGGCGCGCTGTTTGGCGACGAAGGCGATGTTCGGCAACGAATTGGCGACGGCAACGATACGGCCGGCCGCCATGTCGGCATAGGCGTCGTTGAAGGCCGGATATTCGCGAATGTCCACCTTGGCCGGCAGCGTCGCCGAGAATTCCGTCAGCTGGGCCAGCTGCGCGGTGGCCTTGCCGACGCCGACGGCCTTGCCGGCAATGTCTTCCGGCTTGCTGATCGGAGCGCCGGCCTTCTTGAGGATGGCAACCGTCGCCTCGGCGATCGGCGCGGTGAAGCGGTAGCGCTCCATGCGGGCCTTGGTGATGGTGGCCGGACCGGCGACGACGTCGAACTTGCCGGCCTCAAGGCCCGGCAGCACGCCTTCCCACGGCAGCGTGACCCATTCGATCTTCACGCCGAGCTCCTTGCCCACTTCATCGAACAGGTCGACATTGAGGCCGACATGCGCGCCCGCATCGATGAAATCGAAGGGGGCGAAGGCGGTTTCCGTGCCGACCTTCAGCACGCCGGCGGCCTTGACCTTGGCCAGCACGTCTTCCGCATGGGCGGCAAGCGAGGTGCCAAGCAACATGGCGGCACCGACCACCGCCTTGAGGAAAAATCTCTTCTGCATCATGATGACTCCCGTTCCAGTTCCGGACTGCGTGCTGTTCCCCACAGGTTGCCGGTGTTCCGGCTTCTTTTGACTATACAAATAGAGCCAGACGCGCAGCCTGTGTCAATCGGATTGTATAATTTTTTTGCATGCATAATTTGTCGGCAGACTGATCCTGTATCGGTTTCGGCCATCGCGGGTTTGCAAATGACGGCCGACCGGTCTATTCCGGTGTCCATGCCTCAAGATTAAGCCGCATCTCCGGAAATCCGCCATGTCCCAGATCCTCCGGCGCTTTGCCGCCTATTACCGTCCGCATACGCGTCTGTTCCTGCTGGATTTCGGCTGCGCGGTGGCATCGGGTCTGCTGGAGCTTGCCTTCCCGCTGGCGGTGACATTGTTCATCGACCGCCTGCTGCCGACCGGGCAGTTCGGCCTGATCGCCCTTGCCGCGGCCGGCCTTCTGGTGATCTACCTCATGAATGCGGGCCTGCAGGTGATCGTCACCTATTGGGGCCACATGCTCGGTATCAACATCGAGACGGAGATGCGGCGCAAGGCCTTCGACCACCTGCAGACACTCTCCTTCGGCTACTTTGACAATGAGCGCACCGGCCGGCTGGTGGCGCGGCTGACGAAGGATCTCGAGGAGATCGGCGAGGTGGCCCATCACGGGCCGGAAGACCTGTTCATCGCCGTGATGACGCTGATCGGCGCCTTCTGCATCATGCTGTGGGTGCACATGCCGCTGGCGCTGATGGCGGCGATCATCGTGCCGCTGACGGCCTTCCTCACCACCCATTACGGGCAGAAGATGACGCAGACCTGGCAGGCACTCTACGGCCGGGTTGCGGATTTCAACACGCGCATCGAGGCCAATGTCGGTGGCATCCGCGTGGTGCAGGCCTTCGCCAACGAGGATCACGAGCGCCGCCTGTTTGCCCGCGACAACAGCCAGTACCGCACGACGAAGCTGCAGGCCTATCGCTACATGGCCGCCTCAATGTCGCTCACCTATCTGTCGATGCGCTTCGTGCAGGTGATCATCATGCTGGCGGGTGCCTGGTTCGTCACGCAGGGCTCGCTCAGCGCCGGCGGTTTCGTCGGCTTCCTGCTGCTGGTCAATGTCTTCCTGCGGCCGATCGAGAAGATCAATTCGGTCATCGAGACCTATCCGAAGGGCATTGCCGGCTTCCAGCGCTATCTGAACTTCCTCGACCAGAAGCCGGAGATCGTCGATCGTCCGACGGCAAGGCCGATCGGCCGGCTGGATGGCGATATCGTCTACCGGCAGGTGGGCTTCCGCTACGGGAGCGGCCGCCCGGTGCTGGACAGGCTGGACTTCACCATCCGCGCCGGGGAAATGGCCGCCTTTGTCGGGCCTTCCGGCGCCGGCAAGACGACGCTCTGCTCGCTGCTGCCGCGCTTCTACGATGTCACCTTGGGCGCCATTTCCATCGGCGGCGTCGATGTTCGCGACATGACGCTGAAATCGCTGCGCGGCAATATCGGCATCGTGCAGCAGGATGTCTTCCTGTTTGCCGGCACGATCCGCGAGAACATCGCCTATGGCAGGCTCGATGCAACGGAGGCGGAGATCCGCGAGGCTGCCCGGCGGGCAAGGCTGGCGGATGTCATCGAGGCCATGCCGCAGGGGCTCGATACGGTGATCGGGGAGCGGGGCGTAAAACTCTCCGGCGGTCAGAAACAGCGCCTAGCCATTGCTCGCATCTTCCTGAAGAATCCGCCGATCCTCATTCTCGACGAGGCGACCTCGGCCCTCGATACCGAGACCGAGCGGGCCATCCAGGCCTCGCTGGCCGAGCTATCGGTCGGCCGCACCACGCTCGTCATCGCCCATCGCCTGGCAACGATCACCCGCGCCGACCGGATTTTCGTCGTCGATCAGGGCCGTATCGTCGAACAGGGAAGCCATGCGGAACTGGTGGCCCTCAACAGCGGCCTCTATCGCCGGCTTCACCAGGTGCAGGTGGAGGGCATGGCGAGCCTTCTGGACGGTTCCCGCCCGACAGAGCAGACCGCCTGAGCCGGGTTCCGCCCGCCTGCCGCGCAACCGGCCTCCGCCGCAATCCGACCCGAATTTCCTGATTGACGTGGCCGCGCCGCCGCAGGGTGAAGCTTTTGGCAAGAATGTCGCGCCAAGATGGGTGCTGCATTTGCGAAGCACCGTGGGCGACAATATATACCTGTTCCTTTGAAGATCCGCATGACCGGCCGGCCATGCGCGACATGCCGAAGACAAGCACCGGATGGACAAGAACCTATTACGCTATATCTGGCGGCATACGCGCTCGCAGCAGATCTGGATTCTGGCCATCGTGCTTGTCTCGATGATCCCCTATTTCGCGGCCTTCGACCTGCCGAAGCAGATCATCAACGGGCCGATCCAGGGGCAGGGCTTCGAATCGCCCGATGCCCGCGCGCTCTTCATGGCCTTCGACTTTTCGATTCCGCTGACCGGCTGGAACATGTCCTTTGACGGCATCGAACTCGACCGCATGTCGATGCTGATGGCGCTCAGCGCCGTCTTCCTGCTGCTCGTGATCGTCAACGGCCTCTTCAAGTTCTACATCAACACCTACAAGGGCCGGCTCGGCGAGCGCCTGCTGCGCCGCATCCGCTATGAGCTGGTCGATCGCGTGCTGCGCTTTCCGCCAAGCGCGATGAAGCAGGTCAACGGGGCGGAAGTCTCCACCATGGTGAAGGACGAGGTGGAGCCGTTCGGCGGCTTCACCGGCGATGCCTTCGTGCAGCCGGCGCTGCTCGGCGGGCAGGCGTCCGCGGCGCTGTTCTTCATCTTCCTGCAGAATGTCTGGCTCGGCCTGATCGCCGCCGTGATGGTGGCGATCCAGGTGGGCATCATTCCGAAGATGCGCCGCCGCCTGATCGATCTCGGACGCCAGCGCCAGATCACCGCGCGTCATCTGGCCGGCAAGGTCGGCGAGATCGTCGAGGGGATCGACACGATCCATGCCTATGACACGACCAATTTCGAGCGTGCCGACATCGCCCACCGGCTGGGGCAGATCTACCGCATCCGCTTCGAGCTTTACCAGTGGAAGTTCATCGTCAAGTTCTTCAACAACTTCCTGTCGCAGCTGACGCCCTTCCTGTTCTATTCGATCGGCGGCTACTTCGCCCTGCGCGGCAGCCTCGATGTCGGGCAGCTGGTGGCTGTCATCAATGCCTACAAGGACCTTCCCGGTCCGCTGAAGGAACTGATCGACTGGGATCAGGCGCGCCAGGACGTCCAGGTGAAATACGAGCAGGTGCTGGAGCAGTTCGAGCTGCCGCATCTGATCGAGGCGGACCGCCATGCGCTGTCGGCGGCAACCCCGGCCTTCGGTCTCGGCCCGCTTGTCGCCGCCAACATCACCGTGACGGATGGCGCCGGGGCGAAGGTTATCGAGGGCGTATCGGTCAAGATCGAGCGCGGCGAGACGGTGGCGGTGATCGACAATACCGGCAGCGGCGGCGAAGCGCTGGCGGAAGCTTTCGGCAGACTGGTCTGGCCGCTGGCCGGCAAGGTGACGCTCGGCGATGCGGACCTTCTGGAACTGCCGGAATCGGTAACGGGCCGGGCAATCACCTATGTGTCGGTCAGCAGCTACTTCTTCCACGGCAGCGTCAAGGACAACCTGCTTTACGGACTGAAGCACGCGCCGACCAGCACCGTCAGCTACAGCGGTCGCGAGGCAGCCACCCGCCGCTGGGAAATCCAGGAGGCGCAACTGGCCGGCAATGCCAGCTTCGATCTCAATGCCGACTGGATCGACCGCCGCTCCACCTCGATCATGCGCGGCTTCAGCGACGACCTGAAGCAATCGGTGCTGCGGGCACTCGATGCGGTGCAGCTGACCTCCGACGTGATGGAACTGGCGCTGCATTCGCATGTCGATCCGGAGGAAAATCCGGTGATTGCCGAGCGTGCCGTGAAGATGCGCCATGCACTGCGCGAGGCCCTGCAGAGGGAGGGGCTCGGCCACATCGTCGCCCATTTCGATCCGACCGCCTACAATCCGGAGGCGACAGTGGCCGAAAACCTGCTGTTCGCCGCCACGCGGAAGGGGGCGGCGCATGAAACCGATGTGGCCGATACGCCCTATGTGCATGAGGTGCTGCAACGGGCCGGTCTTTCAGATCTCCTGTTCGACATGGGCCTGACGATCGCCGAGAACCTGGTGGAAATCTTTGCCGACCTGCCGCCGGAGCATCCCTTCTTCCAGCAGCTGGAGCGGCTGAGCGCCGAGGACATTGCCGGCTACCAGCAGTTCCTGCAGAAGCGGAAGACAAGGGCAGGGCAGACGGTGACGGAGGAGGAGCGCCGCGGCATCGTGCGCCTGAGCCTCCATTACATCGAGCCGCGCTACCGTTTCGGCGTGCTGACCGCGCAGATCATGGATCAGGTGGTGGCCGCGCGCGATCTCTTCTACGAGAACCTGCCTGCGGATCTGCGCGATCGCATCGAGCGCTACGATCCGCACCGCTACATGGCGGCCGCGACGCTGCGCGAAAACGTGCTGTTCGGCAAGCTGTCGCACCGGGTGCCGGATGCCGCCGCCAATATCCGCCGCATCGCGGGCCGCATCATGGACGAGATGGGCATGCGCGACAGCCTGATGGGGCTTGGCCTGGAATTCGACGTGGGAAGTGGCGGACGTCGTCTGACGGTGACGCAGCGCCACAAGCTCAGCCTGGCGCGGGCGCTCGTCCGGCGCTCCGATTATTATATCTTCAACCGGGCGCTGCCGGGGCTCGACCGGCGCATCCAGGAGGAGATCGTCCGCAACGTCATCGACTTTCTGCGGGAGCAGGACAACAATCCCTCGGTCATCTGGGTGCTTTCCAACACCTCGCTGTCACGTCTGTTTCACAGAGTCATCGTATTCGACCGCGGCACGGTGGTCGAGGACGATACGTTCGAGGCCCTCGACAAGGAAAGTGGCATTTTCAAATCGCTGGTGGCGTAACCTGGCGTGCCTTCCACGACGGGGTGAAATGAGATGATCTCGCTGAACGACGAAGTGAAGCTCCTGCGGCAGATCCCCTATTTTGGCAGGATCGACGCCTTCAAGCTGAAGCTTTTGGCCTTCACCTCCAGCCGCGCCTGCTATGAAGGCGGCCAGATCGTGTTCCACCAGGGCGATGCAAGCGACGCGGCCTATGTCGTTCTGCGCGGCACCGCCGAGATCGTTGCGATG
The DNA here is from genome assembly GCF_018760785.1 of Rhizobium sp. CSW-27. Taxonomy (GTDB): domain Bacteria; phylum Pseudomonadota; class Alphaproteobacteria; order Rhizobiales; family Rhizobiaceae; genus Neorhizobium. The sequence goes on along the minus strand of NZ_JAHHZO010000009.1, from coordinate 201,998 downwards.
GCGCCGGGCGGGGAGACCAGCCTCGGCGAAGCGACGGCCGGCACGATGTTCGGCGAGCTCTGTCTGGTCAGCGATGCACCGCGCCTGTCGACCGTGCGCGCGCTCACCGCTCTCGAACTCCTGCGCATTCCGCGCGACAGCTTCCTGCGCCTGGTCGCCGACAATCCGCGCATGAGCGCCGAAGTCAGCCGGGCGCTGGCAGAAGCCATTCGCGACAAGGCCGCGAGCCTTGCCCGCCAGCTGGCAAGGGTGCCGCAACGGCTCTCGTGAAGCGAATGCCGGTGCGGGCCTATCGGCGCCGGTAGTGGAAATAGCGACCTTCCTGGATCGTCTCCAGCCGCGGCAGCGGCTCCAGGGCGGGATGATCGAGCGGCAGGCCGCTCACCGCGATGCCGCCCGCAGCCAGCATGCCGGCCACCATGTCCGGCAGCCAGGTGAGCGTGATTGCATCCTTGTCGTCATAGCCGGTGCCGATATCGGCGTGAACCAGCGCTGCGGTGCGGTCCATGTGGCTCTGTCCCGTCTCGCGGATCTCGCCTTCGACGAAATCCTCCGGTGCCGGCGCGGACGAGGCATGCGCCGCAAGCTTTCGGTCGAAGGCGATGATGCGCCGGTCGGGAAAACACTGCTTCAGGTGGCTGTAGGTGCGTCCGTTGCCAAGCCCGACCTCGAAGATCGGACCTTCCGGCGGCAGCGGATAGCGGTCGCGCACGTGGTTCAGAATGTCGCGCTGGGCGCTCATGCGATTGATGAAGCTGTCGAGCCTGCTCATGGTCTTTCCGGTCTCGGCACCGTCTGCGGCGCCCTTGGCATGGTTATGTCAACGTCCGGTCCTTGCCGGTGTGGTCAGGCCTTGACGATCGTGCCCGCCGCGACCCCCTTGCGGGCAAACACGTTGCGGGTGTCGACGATCAGCGGCGCGGACTGCGCGATCATCGGATAATCGACCGCATCATGGTCTGTCGCGACCACCACCGCATCGAAACCGGCCACGCTGTCCGGCGACAGCTCGACCGAGCGGCGCCCCTTCAGATGGCTGTATTCGCGGGTGCGCGGCACCTCTGCGATGAAGGGATCGTGGTAGCAGACCTCCGCACCACGCTCGATCATCAGTTCCATCAGCTTCAGCGAGGGGCTCTCGCGAATGTCCGGCACGTTCTTCTTGTAGGCAAGGCCGAGGATCAGTATGCGCGAGCGGCTGAGCGCGCGGCCGAGCCGGCGGTCGAGCGCCTCCGCGAGCCGTTCCACCACATGGCGCGGCATGGCGGTGTTGATCTCGCCGGCCAGTTCGATGAAGCGGGTCGGCTGCTCCACCTCTCGGGATTTCCAGGTCAGGTAGAAGGGGTCGATCGGGATGCAATGGCCGCCAAGGCCGGGACCCGGATAGAAGGGCATGTAGCCGAACGGCTTGGTCTTGGCCGCGTCGATCACGTCCCAGACGTCAATGCCCATGGCCTCGTAGACGATCTTCAATTCGTTGACGAGGGCGATGTTGACGGCGCGGAAGATGTTTTCCGTCAGCTTGACGGCCTCTGCCGTGCGCAGCGTCGCGACCGGCACCACGGTTGTGACGACGGCGCCATAAAAGGCCTGCATCATCTCGGCCGCCAGCGGCCCGTCACCGGCCACCACCTTCGGAATGGTCGAGGTCTGGAAGTCGCGATTGCCGGGATCCTCGCGCTCAGGCGAATAGCCGAGGAAGAAATCGACGCCGCAGACGAGGCCGCCCGCCTCGAGGATCGGCTTCATCACCTCCTCCGTCGTGCCGGGATAGGTGGTGGATTCGAGCACGATCAGCTGGCCGGGGCGCAGGCGTCTGGCGATGTCGCGGCAGGTGTTCTCGACGAAGGAAAGGTCCGGGTCGCGATAGCGCGTCAAGGGGGTGGGCACGCAGATGGCGATAACGTCGCATTCGGCCAGCCGTTCGAAGTCGGAGGTTGCGGCAAAGCGTCCCGCCCGATGTTCCTCGGCCAGAACCGCATCGGGCACCGCATCAATGTAACTGCGATGCGCGTCGATGCGGGTGATCTTGTCCGGATCGATGTCGAAGCCGAGCACGGAAAAGCCGCCACGGGACATGCTGATGGCGAGCGGCAGGCCGACATAGCCCAGCCCGATCACGCCTGCCCTGGCGCTCCTGTCGCGAATGGCCGAAAGAAGCTTTTCGCCATGATCCTGCGTCGCACTCACCCTGGCATCTCCACATCATCTATCTGTTCAGGCTGCTCAAGTGCGGCGCCGGGTGGCCGGTGTCAAGATCACGGCGGCTCACGGCGGGACAAGAGGCCGCGCGGCGGGCGTGAGATCCTGCATGTGGAATGCCAGAAAAATGACCGGCGCTGCTTGCAAAGCAGGGGCGGCCTGCGCCATCTGGAAGGCATGAAGATCGCGTTCCATGCTCCGCTCAAATCCCCGGATCATCCGGTGCCTTCCGGCGACCGCCTGATGGCGCGGCAGCTGTTTGCGGCCCTGCAGATGGCGGGGCATGCCGTGGAGCTGGTGTCCGGCTTCCGCGCCTTCTCCCCGACCCCGGACGTGCCACCGGAGCAGGAAGGCCTTGCAACCGCCGAGCGGCAGCGCATCGCCGCGCTGTGGCGAGAGCAGGGGGTCCCCGACCTCTGGTTCTGCTACCACCCCTATTACAAGGCGCCGGACCTGCTGGGCCCGGATCTTTGCCGGCAGTTCTCCCTTCCCTATGTCACGGCCGAATGTTCCTATTCCGGGCGACGCAACATCGGCGGCTGGGCGTTGTCGCAGGACAAGGTCCTGGCCGGCATCCGGCAGGCCGCGGTGAACATCTGCCTGACGGTGCGGGACCGGACCGGGCTTCTGCAGGCCGAACCGCAGGCGCGCGTGGAGCATCTGCCGCCGTTCATTGATGCCTCTGCCTTTCTGATGCGCCCGCCCGCACCCCGGCCCGGCCATCTGGTCACCGTCGCGATGATGCGACCGGGTGACAAGCTGAGCAGCTACCGCGCGCTCGCGGCAGCGCTCGCCAAGGTCTGCGACCTCGACTGGCGGCTCAGCATCCTCGGCGACGGGCCGGCGCGGACCGAGGTGGAGGCGGCCTTTTCCGCCCTGCCTCCCGACCGTGTCCGCTGGCTGGGGCAGGGGGGGACGCAGGAGGTGGCCGATCTTCTGTCCTCTGGCGCCCTCTATCTCTGGCCCGGCCATGGCGAAGCCTATGGTCTTGCCTATCTGGAGGCACAGGCCGCCGGCCTGCCGGTGGTGGCGGAGAAGGTGGCCGGCGTGCCGGAGGTGGTGGAACACGGCACGACCGGCGTGCTGACGCCGCCCGGCGACGTCGAGGCCTATGCCGATGCCGTGGCGCGCCTGCTGTCGAACCCGGCGGAGCGGGACCGGCTCGCGGCGGGCGCGCGCCGCTTCGTTGCCGAAACCCGCTCGATCGACGCCGCGGCAAAGCGCCTCGACACGATCCTGCGCCACACCCTGGAGACTGCGTCATGAGCCGGGCCGCCCTTCAACAGCATCTCGATCACCTGGCAGAACAGGGGCGGCACGTCGATCTGTGGCTGCGCGACGATGATGCCGTGCGTCCCACGCCGGCTCTCGAGCAACTGCTGGGGCTTGCCGCCCGGCACGAGGTGCCGCTGACCCTTGCCGTGATACCGGAGGAGACGGGAGAGGATCTTGCCGAGCGCCTGACGGCGGAACGCCGCGTGGATGTCGCGGTGCATGGCTGGTCGCATCGCAGCTATTCCACGCCCCCGGCCAAGAAGCAGGAGCTTGGCCGCGATCGTCCGCTCGACGTGGTTCTCGATGAGTTGAGCGCCGGCTTCCGCAAGCTGCACGCCCTGCATGGCGCGGGCTTCGTGCCGATGCTGGTGCCGCCATGGAACCGGATCGCGCCACAGATCGTCGCGGCGCTGCCGGGCCTTGGCTTCCGGTTGCTGTCGGTTTTCGGTCGCGAGACGCCGGCCGCACTGCCGCTCCTCAACACCCATCTCGACATCATGGACTGGCACGGTATCCATGGCGGGCGCCCTGCAGACAGCCTGCATGCCGAACTGCTCGAACACCTTCGCGCCGAACCCCGGCTTGCGGCCATCGGGGTGCTGACGCACCATCTCGTGCATGACGCGACGGCCTGGGCCTTTCTGGAGGAACTGCTGGCGCTTACCGCCCGCCACCCGGCCTGCCGCTGGCGGCGTGCCCGCGATCTGGTGCCGGGACTGGCCATCTAGTGGAATGAATTTGACATTTGCTCTCAAGGGCGCCGCGAACGGTAGCAAATGCAAAAATCAGACTACTAGGCGGTTACCAGGACTTCCAGTCGATCAGCAGACCCGCATCGCGGGCCAGCGCCATGCGGCGGGCCTCCTCGACGGCTTCCGGCGCCGCGCCGCGCGCCAGGCGGGCCGCAACGATTTCGGCATCCGGCACCTGAACCGTCGTCTGGCGCAGCAGCAGCGACATCACCAGCGGGCCGGTCGACCACCAGGCCGGCCCTTCCGGCAGAAGCCGGACCGCCTCTGGCAGAATGTCGAGGAGGCGGGCAAACACGGGGTGGCCCGCCGGCGTGGCGATGAAGGAATTGGTCAGGAGCAGGCTGCCGGCACCGGTTTCGCGCGGCGTGTTCTCCGCCAGCGCCGCAAGCCCGATGAGCGGCAGGAAATCGGCAAAGCTCACATCGTCGCGGGCCGGATACCAGTCGCAGTCCAGGTAGATGCCGCCGACCGCGTGCAGCACGAAATAGCGGGCGATGTCTACCGCACCCGGATAGTCGCCGGCTTCGAGCATCTGCAGATAGGCGGCGTGAAGTGGAACTCCCAGTTCCTCCAGATCGGCCTCGCGCCACAGACGGTATTCGAGACCGTTCGCCTGCGCATGGCGTCGCCAGGCCTCGCTTGCCGGCGGCAGCGGCAGTTCTCCGAGCCAGATCTGGTGCAGGATGCGCGGCACAGGATGGCGGTTGACTTCGTTCATCGCGCGCCGCGTCGTCCCGTCGAGAACGGCAAGCGGCGCCAGCAGTGCCGGCGGCGGCACCAGCGCATGCTGCAGGCCGATCCGGTCGACGAGATTTCCCTCCGCCTTGGCGAGCTTCAGCCAGGCCGAATGCAGCTTGCGCGGATAGCCGAGCAGCGTCGGCGTGCCGAGCGAAGGGTCCGATCGCAGCGAGGGATCGCGGCTCATCGCTTCGAGCCCCGCTCTCGGTTCGCTGAGGAGGCCTGTCTCGATCATGTCGCGAATTCGCTTCAGCCGCTGGCGCGGCGTCTCGGGGCCGGGACGCGTCGTCATGGCGCACCTCCGGCAGACAGGGGATGTGCCGCTTCGGCAGCAAATTCGCTTTTCAGGAGAAACATACAAGCCAACCGGTATTTCATGAGGGACTGTCATTCTTCGGCAATGATTTATCAGGCAAATGCACTGCTTGTCAGCAGCAGGTGTTGTTACAGGTCTTCCGGATAGACACAAACAATGGGCTGCGATACGGTCGGCGCAAAAGACAAGGGAACTGGCTCCGGCCTGCGTGCAGGAGCCTTCGGGGTTGGGATTGCATGAACGACAGGACGGATCTGCTGCGTGTGGAGGGATTATCCGTATCCTTCCCCATGATGTCCGGCAGCATCGATGCCATCAAGGCCATCAGCATGCGCATCCGTCCGGGCAAGGTCACGGCGCTGGTCGGGGAATCGGGCTCGGGCAAGTCCGTGCTCGGGCGCTCGATCATGGGCATCGAGGCCAGCATTGCCCGCATCGGCGGCCGGGTGATCTTCAACGATCCGGCGACCGGCGAAAGCATTGACCTTCTGTCCCTGCCGCATGACGGGCGGCAGATCCGCGCCATTCGCGGCAATCGCATCGGCATGATCTTCCAGGAGCCGATGACCTCGTTTTCGCCGATGCACACCGTCGGAAACCAGATCGAGGAAGTGCTGAAGATCCACACCGTTCTTTCGCCGGCCGAACGGCGCGACCGGTGCCTGGAGATGCTGGGGCTCGTCGGCTTTGCCGAACCGGCACGCGCCTTCGATATGTATCCCTTCGAACTGTCCGGCGGCATGCGCCAGCGCGCCATGATCGCGATGGCGCTGGTCTGTCGCCCCTCGCTGCTGATTGCCGACGAACCGACGACAGCGCTCGACGTCACCATCCAGGCACAGATCCTGAAGCTCCTGCGTGACCTGCAGTCGAGGCTCGGCATGGCCATGCTGCTGATCACCCACGATCTCGGCGTCGTCGCCAGCATGGCCGACGAGGTGGTGGTGGTCTATCGCGGCGAGGTGATGGAGGCCGGCTCCGTCGAGGCGATCTTCCGGCAGCCGAGCCATGCCTACACCCGGGGCCTGATGGCCGCGGTGCCGGATTTCGACAGCCCGCGGGATGCCCGGCTGAAGCCGCTGAGGGAGATCCGGGTGGAAACCGCCGGCCTGATCGACAAGGCGCGCAGCACGGCCTGCATGCCGGATGTGCTGCTGCGGGTCGAGGGCGTGTCGAAGACCTTCCAGACCAAGCGGGTCGGCGGCTTCGGCCTCAAGCCGCCGCCGGCAACGCTTGCGGTCAACGATGTCAGCTTCGAGATCCGGCGGGGCGAAACGCTCGGCCTGGTCGGCGAAAGCGGCTGCGGCAAGACCACGCTCAGCAAGATACTGATGCGCGGCGTGACGCCCGATGAGGGCCGCGTTACCTTCCATGGAGAAGGCGCGCCGATCGATGTCCTGGGCGCGCGCGGCGCGCAGCTCGACCGGTTGCGCACCCGTATCCAGATGGTGTTCCAGGATCCGGTTTCCTCGCTTTCCCCGCGCATGACCGTGCGCAACATCATCAGCGAGCCGCTGGAGATCCACCGGCGCGGCAACCCGCAGGCGCGGCTGGAGGCGACACGCCGTCTGCTGTCGGCCATCGGCCTGCCGGACAACGCCATCAACCGCTATCCGCACAGCTTTTCCGGTGGTCAGCGCCAGCGCATCGGCATTGCGCGCGCGTTGGCGCTCGGGCCGGATCTGCTGATCTGCGACGAGCCGGTCTCGGCGCTCGACGTGTCGATCCAGGCGCAGATCCTCAACCTGATGAAGGATCTCAAGTCGGATCTGGGGCTCACTTATCTCTTCATTTCCCACAACCTCGCGGTGGTCAACTACATGGCCGACCGCGTGGCCGTCATGTATGCGGGCCGCATCGTGGAGATTGCGCCCTGCGAGGTCATCATGCGCCAGCCCGTCCACCCCTATACGAAGAAGCTGCTGGCCGCCGTGCCGGTGCCGAACCTCGACCGGCCGCTGGATTTCGAGGCAATCGGCCAGCCGAGTGCCGCAGCCCGCAAGCTGTGGGCGCGCCAGTTCAAGGCCGACGAGGGCGGCAGCGACGACGATCTGGCGCATGTCGATCTCGGCAACGGTCATCTGGTGCTGGCACGCCGCAACATCGACTGGCGGGAGTTGCGGCCATGATTACCCGCAGACAGGCGCTGGCGCTGCTGGCCGGAACCATGCTGCCGAAGGCCGCCCTCGGCGCCTCTCTCGATTCGACCTACCTGTCCGAGAGCGGGATTGCCGGCACGCTGCCGCCGCTCTCCGAGCGCCTGCCGCGCAATCCGCGCGTCGTGCATCTGGCCGGGGAAGAGGGCAAACTGATCGGCCGGCATGGCGGAACCCTGCGCATCCTGATCGGCGGCCAGCGCGACATCCGCTACATGCCGATCATTTCCTATGCCCGCCTTGTCGGCTACAACGAGAAGCTGGAGATGGAGCCGGATCTGGTCGAGCGCTTCGAGGTTGAGGCGGACCGCATCTTCACCTTCCATCTGCGCGAAGGCCACCGCTGGTCGGACGGTTCGCCGTTTACGGCGGAGGATTTCCGCTATGTCTGGGAAGACATGTTCCTCAACAAGGAACTCTATCGCGGCGGCATTCCGTCGAGCCTCATCATCAACGGCACGGCACCGCATTTCGAGGTGCTGGACGAGCGCACGGTGCGTTACAGCTGGGAGGTGCCCAATCCGGACTTCCTCACCGACATCGCCTCGCCATCCCCGCTCAGGCTGATGATGCCGGCTGCCTATCTCAAGCAGTTTCACCCGAAGTACCAGAACCCGGAAGCGCTGAAGGAACTGATCGCCAAGGCCCGCGTCGAGGACTGGATCGCGCTGCATCAGAAGCAGTCACGTACCGTCAGGCCGGAAAATCCGGACCTTCCGACGCTCGATGCCTGGCGCAACACGACGCCGCCGCCCTCCGGCCGCTTCGTCTTCGAGCGCAATCCCTATTATCACCGGGTGGACGAGGAGGGGCGCCAGCTGCCCTATATCGACCGCGTCTATTTCGACGTCAGCTCTTCCGATCTCATCGCCGCCAAGACCGGCACGGGCGAAAGCGACCTGCAGTTCACCAATCTCGATTTCGCCGACTACACCTTTCTCAAGAATGCCGAGGATCGCTATCCGATCAAGGTGGACCTGTGGAAGCGGATCCAGGGCTCGCGCATGGCGCTCTATCCGAACCTCAACTGCAAGGACCCCGTCTGGAACAGGCTGTGGCGGGATGTCAGGGTGCGGCGCGCCCTGTCGCTGGCGGTCAACCGCCGCGAAATCAACATGGCGGTCTTCTTCGGCCTTGCGGCGGAAAGCGCCAATACCATCCTGCCGCAGAGCCCGCTGTTTCGACTGCACTACCGCAATGCCTGGGCACAATACGATCCCGCCGAAGCCAACCGCCTTCTCGATGAAGCCGGTCTCGACAAGCGCGGGGCAGGCGACATCCGCCTTCTGCCGGACGGCCGCCACGCGCGCATCATCATCGAGATCACCGGCGAAAACAGCATCGAGACGGACATTCTCGAACTGATCCACGATCACTGGCTGGAGGTGGGCATCAAGATCTTCGTGCGCACCTCGCAGCGCGAACTGCTGCGCCGGCGCGTCAAGGGCGGCGAGACGATCATGACCGTGTTCCACGGCCTCGACAACGGCGTGCCGACAGCCGACATGTCGCCGGAGGAACTGGCGCCGACGAGCGACGACCAGATGCAATGGCCGCTCTGGGGCCTGCACGCCTATTCCGGCGGCAGTGACGGCAAGCCGGCCGACATGCCCGAGGCAATCCGGCTCTCGGCGCTGCTCGATGAATGGCGCCTGTCGGAAAGCGCCGCCGAACGCGAGGTCATCTGGCATCACATGCTTGAGCTCTACACCGATCAGGTCTTCACCATCGGCACCGTGAACGCGACGCTGCAGCCGGTGGTACGCGCCCGCAACCTGCGCAACGTGCCGCAGGACGGGCTCTACGGCTACGATCCAATGTCCTATCTCGGCGTCTACAGGCCCGACACATTCTGGTATGACAAAGATGCGTGAGATGATCCGCTACATCCTCTGGCGCATGCTCGTCATGATCCCGACGCTGGTGCTGATCTCCATGCTGATCTTCACCATCATCCAGCTGCCGCCCGGCGATTATTTCGAAAGCTACGTGGAGGAACTGAAGGCGATCGGCGAGAAGGCCGACATGCAGCAGATCGAGGAACTGCGCGCCCGCTATGGCTTCGACAAGCCGCTGCCGGTGCAGTATCTGCACTGGGTCGGCGGCATGCTGCACGGCGATTTCGGCTATTCCTTCGAATATCGCCTGCCGGTTTCCGACGTGGTGGGCGACCGGCTGTGGCTGACGATCCTCGTGTCGACGGTGACGATCGTGCTGACCTGGATCATCGCCTTTCCCATCGGCATCTACTCGGCCACGCATCAGTACAGCTGGGGCGATTACGGGTTGACGCTGCTTGGTCTCATCGGTCTGGCCGTGCCCAATTTCGTGCTGGCGCTGGTTCTGATGTATCTCGCCAATATCTGGTTCGGCACGTCGATCGGCCATCTGATGGATCAGAAATATCTCGCCGAGCCGATGAGCTGGGCGAAATTCCGGTCGATCCTCGAGCATATCTGGATCCCGGTCATCATCATCGGCACGGCGGGAACGGCGGCCATGGTGCGGCGCGTGCGCGCCAACCTGCTCGATGAGCTGCACAAGCAGTATGTGATGACGGCGCGCGCCAAGGGGCTGCATCCCTTCAGGGTGCTGGTGAAGTATCCGCTGCGCATGTCGCTGAATTTCTTCATCTCGGACATCGGCTCGGTGCTGCCGGCGATCATTTCGGGCGCCGAGATCACCGCCGTCGTGCTGTCGCTGGAAACGACGGGGCCGATGCTGATCCGCGCCCTGCAGAGCCAGGACATGTATCTGGCGGGGTCCTTCCTGATGTTCCTCGCCTTCCTGACCGTGATCGGTGTTCTGGTCTCCGATATCGCGCTCGCCCTTCTCGATCCCCGGATCCGTCTGCGCGGAGGAAGCACCAAATGAGCGCCACGACCCACGCCCAAACGGACGAATTGCCGCATTTCGTCAGCACCGCGCCCTTCGACCCCTATGCCGACGACAAGGCGGATGCCGGCGGCGTTGCGGCACAGGCGTCCCAGCTTCGCCTGATGTGGTGGCGTTTCCGCCGCCACAGGCTGGCGCTGATTTCCGGCATCGCGCTCCTGATCGCCTATGTGATGATCGTGTTCGTGGAGTTTCTGGCGCCCTACAAGGTGCACACGCGCAATGTCGATTTCATCTTTGCGCCGCCGCAGGGCGTGCATCTGTTCCATGAAGGCCGTTTTGTCGGACCGTTCGTCTACGGGCAGGACATGACGCTCGACATGCGCAACCTGCGCCGCGTCTATACCGACGACCGCAATGACGTGCAGCCGCTGCGCTTCTTCTGCCGGGGCGAGCCCTACCGTTTCTGGGGCCTCGTGGAAACCGACCGGCACTTCGTCTGCCCGGCCGAGGGTGGCCAGTTCTTCCTGCTCGGCACCGACCGGCTGGGGCGCGACATCTTTTCACGCGTCCTCTACGGCGCGCGCATTTCGCTGACCATCGGCCTGTTCGGGGTGATGACCAGCTTCATTCTCGGCATCGTGATCGGCGGTCTTGCCGGCTACTGGGGCGGCTGGTTCGATCTCGTCGTGCAGCGCGTCATCGAGGTGCTGCAGTCGATCCCGAGCATTCCGCTGTGGCTCGCGCTGGCGGCGATCCTGCCGGTGGACTGGAGCCCGCTGCTCGTCTATCTCGGCATTACCGTCATTCTCGGCCTGCTTGACTGGACGGGTCTTGCGCGGGCGGTGCGTTCCAAGCTGCTGGCGCTGCGCGAGGAGGATTACGTGCTGGCCGCGCAGATGATGGGCGCCGGCAGCGCGCGCGTCATCGGTCGCCACCTCATTCCCGGCTTCATGTCGCACCTGATCGCCAGCGCGACGCTGACCATTCCCGGCATGATTCTTGGCGAGACGGCACTCAGCTTCCTCGGGCTTGGCCTGCGCCCGCCGATCACGAGCTGGGGCGTGCTGCTCACGGAAGCGCGAACGGTGAGTGTACTGGCGCTCTATCCCTGGCTTCTGTTTCCGGTCGTTCCGGTCATTTTCGTCATCCTCGCCTTCAATTTCCTTGGCGATGGGCTTAGAGATGCAGCCGACCCATATAAGTGAGAGACTTCGGATCGCGCGGGGAGGCGTTGTCCGGCACATGAATTCTACGGAGAAGACAGAGTATGCCGAGACGTCTGGGAAACGCCCGTATCCTGATGTACAGCCACGACACCTTCGGGCTCGGCCACCTCAGGCGCTGTCGCACCATCGCCCATTCGCTGGTTGAGGATTATCGCGGGCTCAATGTCCTGATCGTCTCCGGCGCGACGATTGCCGGCGCCTTCGACTATCGCGCCCGCGTCGATTTCGTGAAGATCCCGAGCGTCATCAAGCTGCGCAACGGCGAATACACCTCCATGGACCGGCACATCGACCTGCAGGAAACCATGAAGATGCGCCAGTCGATCATCCGCCATACGGCGGAGAGCTTCGAGCCGGATATCTTCATCATCGACAAGGAGCCGCTCGGCCTGCGCAACGAGGTGGAAGACACGCTCGCCTATCTGAAGACACGCGGTACCACGCTCATTCTCGGCCTGCGCGACGTGATGGATGCGCCGCACCTGCTGGAAGCCGAGTGGAAGCGCAACGACGTGCTGCGCAAGATCGGCAATCTCTATGACGACGTCTGGATCTACGGCCCGCCCGATTTCTACGATCCGCTGACCGGCATCGACGTGCCGGCTTCCGTGCGCTCCAAGATGAATTTCGTCGGCTTCCTGCAGCGCAAGGCCTCCCTCGATGCCGGAAGCAGCCAGGTCGGCAAGGAGGATTACCTGCTGGTCACGACCGGCGGCGGCGGCGATGGCGCCGATCTGGTGCGCGACGTCATCGGTGCCTACAACGCCGATCCGACGCTCACCCACAAGGCGGTGATCGTGCTCGGGCCCTACATGCCGGCGGAGCAGCGCGGCAACTTCCGCGAGGCGTGCGAGGGGCATCCGCATCTGGAGATCCTGGAATTCGACAATCGCATGGAAGACCGCATCGCAAACGCGCGGGCCGTCATCGCCATGGGCGGCTACAACACCTATTGCGAGATCCTGTCCTTCGACAAGCCGGCGCTCATCGTGCCGCGCACCCAGCCGCGCGAGGAACAGCTGATCCGCGCCACGCGGGCGAGCGAACTCGGTCTCGTCAGCATGATCTCCGGCGATGAATCGGCCGACAGCCTGCGCTTTGCCGGCGCGATCAAGGATCTGCTGAAGCGCGATCCGCCGTCGATCAGTGCGCCGGGCATGCAGCTGGAGGGTCTGCCGAACATTTCGCGCATCGTGGCCGACTGGTTCCAGCGCAAGGGCGACAGCCATCTGTCGCTGGCTCAGGGCTGAGGGGCATGAGAAAGATCCTGGTCCTTCTCAAGGGATATCCCCGCCTGTCGGAGACCTTCATTGCCCAGGAACTGCTGGGTCTGGAGCGGGCCGGTTTCACGCTGGAACTGGTGGCGATGCGCCGCCCCACCGACAGGAAGCGCCACCCGGTGCATGACGAGATCCGCGCATCGGTCTGGTATCTGCCGGAATACCTGCATGAGGAGCCGCTGCGGGTGCTGCGGGCGCTGACGAAGGTTCGCCGTCTTCCGGGTTTTGGGCGGGCATTGAAGGCCTTCCTCAGGGATCTGCCGCGCGATGTGTCGCGCAACCGGTTCCGCCGCTTCGGCCAGGCGGCCGTGCTGGCGGCCGAATGGCCGCAGGATGCGGGCTGGCTGCATGTGCATTTCATCCATACTCCAGCCTCGGTTGCCCGCTATGCCAGCATGATGAACGGCATTGCCTGGACGGTGTCCGCCCATGCCAAGGACATCTGGACCTCGCCGGACTGGGAGCTTAGGCAAAAGCTTGCCGATGCCGACTGGGCGGTGACCTGCACCCGCGTCGGCTATGATCAGCTGATGCGGCTGTCCGGAGCGCGCCGCAACGTGCATCTGAGCTATCACGGTCTCGATCTGGAACGCTTCCCGCCCTGCACCGGCACACGCAGCCCGCGGGACGGCTCCGATCCTGCCGATCCTGCCCGGCTTCTCAGCGTCGGCCGTGCGGTGCCCAAGAAGGGCTATGACGTGCTGCTGGAGGCGCTGGCCCGCCTGCCCGCCGATCTGGCCTGGCACTTCGTGCATATCGGCGGCGGCGACGAGCTTTCGCGGTTGAAGGAGCAGGCGGAGCGGCTGGGCATTGGCGCGCGCATCACCTGGAAAGGGGCGCTCGACCAGCGCGATGTGCTGCAGCACTACCGCGACAGCGATCTCTTCACGCTTGCCTGCCGCATCACCGGCGACGGGGACCGCGACGGTCTGCCGAACGTGATGGTGGAGGCGGCAAGCCAGGGTCTGCCGGTGGTGTCCACCACGGTCTCCGGTATTATCGAGCTGTTTGCCGATGGCGACAACAGCCTGCTGGTGGCGCCGGAAAACCCGGATGCCCTGGCGGCAGCACTCGCCCGGATGATCCGCGATCCGGACCTGCGCCGGCAGCTTGCCGCGCGCGCCGAACACAAGGTGCGCACCGAATTCGACCACAAGAACAGCATTGCCGATCTCGAACGGCTCTTCACCGCCAGCTGGAACAGGGAAAACTGAGCGTGTCCGACATCATCCTCTCCGGCCAGCAGGTCCGCAAGCGCGTCTTCTTCTATGTCCAGCACCTGCTCGGCATCGGTCATCTGGTGCGTGCAAGCCGCATTGCCGCCGCCCTGCACGCCGCGGGGCTTGAGGTGACGCTGGTGACCGGCGGCAATGCCATCGAGGGGTTTCCCGGACCGAATGTGCATCATGTCCAGCTGCCGGCCGTGCTGTCCTCCACCACCGGCTTTTCCGGCCTGGTGGACGAGCATGGCCGCAAGGTCGACGAGAGGCTGGAAGCAAAGCGCACCGCGCTGCTGCTGGAGGCTTTCCACGCCGCAGCACCGGATGCGGTTCTGATCGAGGCCTTTCCCTTCGGTCGCCGGCAGATGCGCTTCGAACTGCTGCCGCTGCTGGAGGCGATCCGCGCGCGGCAGCCGAAGCCGCTGCTGTTCAGCTCGGTGCGCGACATCCTGCAGCAGAACCGCAAGCCGGGCCGCGACCAGGAAACGGCCGAACTGGTCATGCAGCATTTCGACGGGGTGCTGATGCATGGCGACGAGCGGTTCGTACGGCTGGAGGATACCTTTCCGCTTGCCGCCGCGATTGCCGACAAGGTGCATTATACCGGGCTCGTGGCACCCGATGCACCAGAGCCTGCAGCGGACCGTTTCGAGGTGGTTGTCTCTGCCGGTGGCGGTGCCGTCGGCGCTGCCCTGATCGAAGCGGCCGTCGATGCGCGCGAGCAGCTTGGCGACCGGCGCAGCTGGTGCCTGATTGCCGGCCCGAACATGCCGGCCGACCATTTCGACCGACTGTCGGCGCGTGCCGGCGAGGGAGCGGTTTTGGTGCGCTTCCGCAAGGATTTTCCGAGCCTGCTGATGAATGCCGAGCTGTCTATATCCCAGGCCGGCTACAACACGGTCTGCGATCTCTTGCGGGCCCGCTGCGCCAGCGTTCTGGTGCCGTTTGCCTCCGGTGGCGAAACGGAGCAGACGGTTCGGGCCGAGAAGCTCGAAGCCCTGGGGCTTGCCCGCGTGGTGCCGGAGAAGGCGCTGTCCGGCGAGACGCTGGCGAAAGCCATAGCCTCCGCGCAGCCGGCCGGCACGGTGCCGCCGGTTTCGCTTTCCCTTGACGGGGCGGCGACCACGGCCCGGATCATTCTCGACATGCTTGCCGCGCAGAACAGGCCCGAAGGTGCGCCGGACGCCGAAACGGCCGCCGGTGAGCGCCCGCAAGAGGCCTGACGCCGCCTCGCCTGCAGCCTTCCAAGTTTTGCCGGATCGCTGGAACTCGCGCGGACGCAATGTGTTAGCGACACAGATGCCGACCGGGCCGGTGGGGACGTGGTCCTTCATCGCCGGGAGCGGGGAGGGGATCGGGCCAGACCTCCCTCGCGGCAGAGACTGGGCGCGACGCTGCGGCTCGGCCGCGCAGCAGGCCAGGGGCGCAAGCCCGTTTCAGGGAATGCGCGAACCGCTGGCAGGGGGTGGAGCCCCCGTTGGGGCTGGTCGATGACATCGCACGTCACCCGGCACCAGCCGTACCGCGCGGAGGGAACAAGGCATACGCTGGCCATGTTTTCCCCGCATGGAAACCATTGCCGACGAATTATCCCGCGACACATACCTTCCGCTTGGCGTGATGGGCCTGCGCCTTGGCCTTGCCCTGATCTGCGGTGCCATTGTGGGGCTGGAGCGTGAATGGCACCAGCGCGCGGCCGGCTTCCGCACCCATATTCTCATCTGCCTTTCCGCCGCAACACTGGCCATAGCCGCCGTCGAGATGACGCATCTGCAGACCTTCAGTTCCGACCGGACCCGTATCGATCCCCTGCGCCTGATCGAAAGCCTGACCAGCGGTGTTGCTTTTCTGGCCGCCGGCACCATCGTCTTTTCACGAGGCGAGGTGCGCGGGCTGACAACCGGTGCCGGCATGTGGCTGGCCGGAACGATCGGTCTGGCGGCTGGGCTTGGTTTCTGGCAGCTGGCGGGCCTTTCGACAGTCTTCGCCCTGCTGGTTCTCTGGTTGCTGCGTCGCTTCGAACATCACCTTGGCCGCGACGAAAAGAAGGAGGAGAATGAAAGACAGGGGCGGCAGCATTGAACCCGACGTTGGCATTGACCAGTACATCAAGAGGCGAGGCTGTCGCATCTCTAACTGGCCCAACTGTCGCATTACTAAATAGCCGCTACACAGGTGTGTGGCGTAAGGCATCATCTGGATCGTGAACAAAAGATGATTTCAGCAACCTAAACGCGAAATCCCAATATTAGGGGGTTCGCATGAAATTGAAATGGAATATCGATCGCAAGCTTTTGCTTGTGATCCTCTCTCCTCTCGCAAGGGCTGCTTCGTCTGCTCTTGTAGGTTACCTGACGGCGAAGGGAGTTCCGGCAGAACTTGTCGGCCAGTTTGCCGATTTGATCGGCGGCGCTGGCGTCATTGCTTTCAATGTCTGCTGGGAACTGATCGACCGCCGCAAGGCGGAAACCCGCGCTGCCATGCGGGTTATCAACGATCTCGCTCCGACGGGGTCGGCTCGATGAGCATCTTTTCGGCGATTGGTAGTCTTGTCGGTGGTCTCTTCGGCAGTAAGAAGACCACGACGACAAGCACAAGCTATGTTGACTATGATAGGATGGTTCGGGATGCTAGCGCTGCTGGCTTCAATCCCCTGACCGCTCTTCGCAATGGTGGCTCTGCCGGTTTTTCCACCACCACCACCACAAGCCCGACTGCTTCGCAGATACCTGGCGCGCTTGCCTCTCTCGGCGGCGCGCTCGGTGAAGCCTTCGAAAAGAAGACTGATCCGCTGGAGCAAAAAAAACGCCAGTTGGATACGGCGCTCGTTGACTATCAGCTTCGGCAACTCAGAGAGGGGCCGAAAGCGATGCCGGGGCAGTTGTACCCGGCATCTCAGACGACTGGCGTCAAAGTTTCATCCTTCGGAAAAAAGGATGATGGGGCGTTCATCGGGCCTCCCATGCCTGAGCACCTGAAGCTTGATAAGCCTATGCCGATGTACGTGACCGTTATCGATGATAACGGCAAGCGTCATCGGATGGTCAATCCTGAGCTTCCTGATCTCGATCAGATGATTGTGCCGACTATCGGCATTGTCAGGTCTGAAGGGGCGCAAGCCGTTACCCGTGCTCCGAGTTGGTGGGACAGTTGGACCTTTCCCGGACCTAAGGAGCGCCCTGCGGGTGTTCCTGCAGGGCAGGGCAGGTGGGGGCGGTATCAGCGTCCTTAGGCGATGAAAACCCCCCCTAAGATCGCAATCACGATGAAGAAAAAGCCGATTCGATAGATCGTAACCATAGGTTCCCCATGTCCTCAGACGTCAAAAAAAGCGTTCGCTGCTCTGGTTGTGAGCGGCGCGCGCAAAAACTCAAAGAAGCATCAATGAAGGTCTGGCGCAAGGTCCAGACCCTGAAGAAGGGCAAGCGCAAATGAGACTGAGTGCAAACGAAATTCGCGACATTGCGCGCACGAATACCACACCGATTTCCATCGCGCGCTCGGTGCGACAGATCAATCAGATCGTTGCAACGTCCATGCCTGCCGGCAAGATGGTTCCGGTTGCGGCGTTTCCGCTGCTGCGTGAAGATCAGCTGCGGAATTCCATGATCCATTGCAAGGTGGATTTGATGGAAACGGCCGAGGTTATCAAGAACGGCATTCAGGTTCGGTTCATGGCCTATTTCGTGCCGTTCCTCGCCTTCGAGCGTTTCAACGGCGGCATGGATGAATTCAACCGTGCTTACATGAAACAGAATATCGCTGACGGCTCCACCGTCACGCCGTTCTTCAACACGATGACGGCGGGGCCGGTCGGCTCCATCGCAATTCACAAGTATCTTGGCTTTCATGCCGCGCCGACCGACGTGATCAATACGGCCTATATCGAGGCCTATAACCTGATCTGGAATTTCCGGGCGCGGAATCGCTCGGAAACGCTGTATCAGGCGAAGAAGCGGGCAATGACCGCGACGGCGCTTGCGCCCGCCTTCTGGCAGCATGAACAGTTCAAGTATGTTGTCCCTGATTGGGATGATGTCGCGATGGAGGGTTCAGTTGATCTGAGCTTCACCAGTGCAAATATCCCTGTTCAAGGTATTTTGAAAATGAACACAACGTTCGGTACGGCGTCGGTGTCCGGGCGTGATAGCACTGGTGCGGCTGTCACGTATGCTCCGGGAGCGCCGTTCAACGCGGCGAATGCGAATGAGTTTTTCGCGGCGAAGTCTAAGACCGTGGGCGGTGTGAGCGTGCCGGATATCTTTGTCAGTATGGCAAATGCTGGCGTCAAGATTTCGCTCGCGAATATTGAGCTTGCCAAGCGTACACAGTGGTATGCGAACCTGAAGGCGCAATTCGAAGGCATCCCCGATAACTTTATCATCGACCTGTTGATGCAGGGCGTTTCGGTGCCTGATCAGATGTGGAAACAGCCAATTCTGATTGCCGACAAGACGGAGATTGCTGGCGTCGAAAAGCGGTGGGCGACCGATGGCGCGAACCTGACCGATGCCGTTGTCAACGGCTCGGCCTTCTGCGATCTCGATATGGTGCTGCCGCGCACGCCTACGGGCGGTATCGTCATGATCGTTGCCGAAATCCTGCCGGAACAGCTTTTCGAGCGCGGGCGCGATCCGCTGTTGTTCACTGCCGATCCGGCAACGCTTCCCAATGCGATGCGGGATGATCTGGACCCTCAGAAGGTCGAACGCATGTCCAAGGGCGAAATCGACACAAGCCATGCGGACCCGAACGGGCTGTTCGGATACCGTCCCCTTAACTGGAAATGGCAGATGTCGAATACCCGCATCGGCGGGAAGTGGTTCAAGTCGGCGCCCGACAACACGTTCAACGAAGAACGGCAACACTTCTGGACGGTGGAGGTGGCAAACCCTGCTTACAACTCGGATTTCATGATTTCCGAGACGTTCAACACGCTGCCTTTCGTCGTCACCAATCAGGATATCGGTGAAGTGCAGCTGCAGGGAACGGCGATCATCGAAGGCAACACGCAATTCGGAACGCGTCTGCTCGAAAACGATAACGCGTATGCCGAAGTCCTCTCCCAGGTCGATCAATCGAGGCTGACGAAGGGGGTTTAATCCTCCTTCTGGCCGTCCTCTTTTCACGGAAAAATCAGATGCAGAAGCTCAACATGATTCAGGCATTCGCGGAACTGCCGGAGGGCACTGACGCGACATTCCAGCACCCGCAAGGGCAGGCCGAACAGGCCCGCTTGATCAAGATGCGCGTCAATGCGCCTCAGGCGGTCAATCTCTACATTACGCCCGTCCAGATCGATGAAGAAACCGGCGAAGTCACGTCGCATGATGAAGCCGGGTCGATCTTCCTTGCGCACGTCGCGGCGGGTTTCGATCAGATCGAATTCTTTTACCGGGGGTCGTTCTGCCTCGCGGCGCTCGGCGGTTCGATCTGGCTGGATACCTCCGACAATACGGCCTTCAGCGTCGAGGCGTCGGATTACTCCAGCTATGCCCGCCTCTGGGAGCGGGAGGAGCGCGATCCGCGCATTCTCGAAATCGAACGTGCTGCACGGCACAATCAGGAAATGTTGCTTCGCCAGATGGCGGAAGATCGTGCGGCCTTTGCCGCGCAAATGGCGCAACTCGCTGAAAAGGTGACCCCGAATGTCTCTGCGTCTTCAGCTTCTGGAAATCTCGGAACGGCAGGCGCTGGCCCGCAAGGCTCCACCGGCGACGGTGCAGGCGATCCGGCAATCGATGCAGCGGCTTCGGGAGGAGATGAGGGGGAACCCAATGCCGACGCCTGATTATCGCAACATCGATCCGGCGACGGTCTATCCTCGTGCACTCCAAGCCATGCGCAATCCGGGTTTTCTCAAGTCTCCCAGGTATCAGGAACAGCAGACGCGAGCTAATCGCGTCGGCGCCCATCCGCATATTCTGGAGTTTTCAGACAAGCTCGTCAAAAGGGGGGCTGCGCTCGGCATCCCTCTTTTCGCTCATTGCATTGTGCGCACGTTTGACGAACAGGCGGCGGCCTTTGTTCTCGGGCATTCGAAAGACCATCCCGACGATGGTCTTTGGCCGCATCGGTGTGCTGCTGTGGATATCATCCACGGCACCTTAGGCTGGATGGATCAACCGAACATTCCCCATGCATGGGATGTGATCGGCCACCTGGGCCACGAAGTCGCCCGCTCCATGGATATCAAAATCACATGGGGCGGTGATTGGGACGGTGACGGCGACACCATGGATAACCGGCTTTACGATCCTGCTCACTTCGAGCTTTCGAACTGGCGACAGATTGCCATTTCAGGCGACAAGTATTGGTCTCCGCACGGTGCCTCCGGGACCGTGGAGCGCTAGCGAGCCAAAGGCCGGAGGCCGTAGCCTCTTCAGCAACATTTCAGGGAGTGGAAGCGCTGCTTAACCGGCAACGGTGAAGCGCGCCTAAACGTCCACTCCCGCCTCATAAGCAAAGCGAGCGTCCCGGCTTCCGGGGCGGTCGATCCTGCGCGCCTACACATCTCCTCGCGTGTGTGTAGGCGCGCGCCCGCATCCTCCCTTGTCTAAATGTGCATTTACTGACTGCGGCTGCTTCCGGAGAGAAATCATGTGTATATCACCAACGCTGTTGAACGATGGCCAAACAGCCGCATGTCGAAAATGCTGGCAATGTCTCGAACACAGAGTAGATAACTGGGTTGGTCGATGCATTGCCGAAAGTAAGACAAGCGTTACATCTGTTTTCATCACCCTGACCTATGGAAGGGACGAAAACGGGAACGAAAGCCATGCTAGATCGGCTATCTTGACTTACTCCGATGTGCAAAATTATTTCAAGCAACTGCGGAACCGGAAACTCAAATTCCGGTATCTCGTTGTTGGTGAGATCGGCAAAAAAAAGGGCCGCACTCACTGGCACATCGTAATTTTCTTTCAAGAAAAGCTTCCAGATGGGTTTTGGGACTACGGGGGCAACTCGTGGCACCGCGAGAAACGCGAACAACGTGCGTGGGTCCCTCTCGTCTGGAACAGGCGCTTTAATGAGCCCTGTTGGCCGCATGGCTTTAGCCAATGGGACCCGCTCCACGCGGGCCATACAAAGGGCGGTGTGCGGTACGCATGCAAATACATCAACAAAGACGTTGATGACGAAAGCGCCCAATCAAAGCTCTGCATGTCGAAAAATCCGCCAATCGGCGCGCTGTATTTCGAACAAAGAGCGCAACGCTTCGTAGATGAGGGCTTAGCCCCACAAGACGGAATTTATACGTTCCCAAACGAAGCTAAACGCAGATCAGACGGAAAGCCGGTGAAATTCCGGCTGGCTGACAAGTCCTCCGATTTGTTCTGCGAAAACTTCATACGCAAATGGCGGGGGTTCCCTCGGATTGGGTACGAGGGGCCGCCGTCGCTTCCAAGGGGGTGGCACTACCCCGAAAGCGAATATGTCCAAGAGTATGAAGACAGGCTAACCCGTGAATATTGGGACCGCGAAGCGGACGAATTGGAGCGCCGCGTTCGGCCCGCCATGCGTTGGCCGTTCGCGCCTCCTGCGGGTTATGCCGACAAAGATATCGAGTGGACGGCAACGCCACTTGGTTTGCCCCTTGGTCCGACGATTCGGACGCCTATGGGGCCTATTTGGTACTGTCCAGATGAAAAGGGAACAAACGCATGGCGAAGCAAACACACAGGCAACGTGTGGCAAGAGAAGCCAAGATATCAACCGAAACCAGACCGCTGCGCGGCGCGGACCCAATCGCAATGGGTCGAGTACCTCGCGCGGCGCTGGGTGTTCTGGATAAGCCGCTCGTCGGCGTCTCTCGGTCGGTGGACAACCGGCAAGACGCCATCCGCGAGCGGCACGCCCGTCTGGCTCAAATTGCAGATGAGTTGACGCGGGAGCTCACCCGCAAGGGCAGGGCGCTGCACGACGACGCGCACCGCAAGGCGTCTGCACCCATGGAACAAAAGGCACGGCCTAATCAGGTCCGTGTCAGCGATTACGGCTCTTTGAGCCGGACGCGGCCAAACACGAAAACGGGGGTGGTTCATGAGCACGATAAAAAGAGTTCACCGGAAAAGGTGCGCGAAAACCCCACGTGTAAAGAAAGGCCGTCGTCTAATCGCGGATCAGGCGGCAGCCGTGCATTCATCCCATGGTGCAAAATAAAGCGCTGAAACTGATTTGCGGCTGTTGCAAAAAACCGCAAATCAGTTCACGCAAATGGTGGGGCTGAGAGATGCTCAAAGCTCCGAAAACGCAACTCGCGTTAAGGGTGCAGGATTTACATTTGTTCACGGTTCGTGCGGCCTTTGCAGCATAAGGCATCTTATGGAACAGTCCGGATCAACCGCCGGGCTGGAAGCGTGCCACCAGCGCATGGCGGTCGCCCGGATAGGTGAAGCGGACGAAGGTGACGGGGCCATCCGCGCCCCAGGTGCGGCGTTCGATGACGAGGCAGGCGGCGTTGCGGGCAATTTCCAGCTTCGCAGCGACCTCCGGCGAGGCGGTGACGGCCTGGATGCGGTGCTCGGCGGCGTTCCACGGGACGCGGCTGATCAGGAAGGCGCCGGGCGGCGTCCGGCCGAAATCCTCGCCTTCCGCCTCCGGAACAGTGGCAAGGTTGATCAGCCGATGCTCCAGGCAGAAGGGGCGCCCGCCGGCCAGATGCACGGCCAGGCATTCCAGCACTGCGCCGCCTCCCGTCAGTTCCATCAGCGCGCAATCCTGCCTCGTGGCGCTGCGGCGCGTACAGGCGTCCAGACGGTAGCCATAAGGCAGGTTGAGGGAGCGCACCTCCGTCTCGATGTCGTGGATATCGAGCACGGCCGACTGTGCCACCGGCTGTGCGACGAAACTGCCGGACTTCTTGCGTCGCTCGATCAGGCCGCCACGTGCCAACTGTGTCAGCACCTTGTTGGCCGTCATGCGCGAGCAGCCATACTGGGCGGCGAGATCCACCTCGAAAGGCAGGCGGTAACCGGGCGGCCACTCGCCGGAGAGAATGCGCCGCTCCAGATCGCCCAGGATGCGGCTGTGCAGCGTCTTCTCTTTTTCCATGTTCATTGGGCCAGCAGTTCCCGCATCACCGTTTCGAAGCGGCGGCTTATCGCGTCGCGCTTCCTGTGGCGACCCTTTTCCACCAGCTTTCTGCCTGAAATCCAGGTGCTGTCCACGCCGACACCGCCAGCGAAGATCCAGTGGTCGAGAATCTGGTTCCCGCCGAGATAGGGTACCTCGGAGACATCGAGCGCAACGAGGTCGGCGCTGGCGCCGGCCACGATGCCGGCTGTCGCGCCGAGGGCCCGTGCGCCACCGGCCAACGCCCGGTCGAACAGCTTGCGCCCGGTGGAGCCATTGGCATCGGCAACCACGTTGCGGGCCTTCAGCCCGAGGCGCTGCGAATATTCCAGCTGGCGCAGTTCCTCGGCCACTGAAATGCGGATGTTCGAATCCGAACCGATGCCGAGCGCCCCGCCGGCATCGAGATAGGCCGCGCCGGTGAAGATGCCATCGCCCAGATTGGCCTCGGTGATCGGGCAGAGGCCCGCCACGGCACCGGTTGCCGCCATGCGGGCCGTTTCCGTTTTCGTCATGTGGGTGGCGTGGATCAGGCACCAGCGTTGGTCGACCGGCGCCTCGTCCAACAGCCATTCGACCGGACGGCGACCGGTAGCCGCCAGGCAATCCTCGACCTCCTTCACCTGCTCGGCGACGTGGATATGCACCGGCCCCTCGCCGGCCAGTGGCAGGATTGTCGACAGTTCCGTGGCGGTGACGGCGCGCAGGCTATGGGGCGCGATGCCGAGACACGCGCCGGAGATGCGGGCCGTCAGGCTGCGGCAGGCCTCCATCTGGCGGGAAAAAGCGTCCAGCGAATGGATGAAGCGACGCTGCCCTTCGCCGGGGGCGGCCCCGCCGAAACCGGAATGCGCGTAGAAGACCGGCAGCAGCGTCAGGCTGATGCCGGTCTCCTGGCTGGCGGCGGCGATGCGCTCGGCCATTTCGGCAATATTGGCATAGAGCCCGCCATCCTTGTCGTGATGCAGGTAGTGGAATTCCCCTACCCTGCCGAAGCCGGCTTCCAGCATCTCCATGTAGAGCTGCGCGGCGACCGCTTCCATCTGGTCCGGGGTCATGGACAGGGCAAAGCGGTACATCAGCGTGCGCCAGCTCCAGAAACTGTCGGCGCCCGGCCCGCGCACCTCCGCAAGGCCGGCCATGGCGCGCTGGAAGGCGTGACTGTGCAGGTTGGGCATCGTCGGCACCAGCACGCCATGACGCTCGTCGCCCGCCTCGGCCGGTATGCCGGCTTCGATGGCAGCAATCCGACCGTCCTCGATTGTCAGCCGTACATCGTTTCGCCAACCCTCTGGCAATAAAGCGCTTTTTGCATGGATGGCCTGCATTCCGCCTGTCCCTTCCCCGTTTCGCTTCAAAATTCCCCTTGCGAGATGGCTATAATGTATATACATGTTTTCATCACAAGAGAAGGCGAAAGACCGATGGCAGGGGACGATTTTTCACCGAAATCACAGGATGCGCCGAGGCTTGCGCTGTGGCGCAATGCGCGTCTTGCGACGCTGAAAGCAGGGGATGGGCTGGGTCTCGTCGAGGACGGCGCGGTGCTGGTGCGCGATGGACGCATAGCCTATGCCGGCCCCTTGTCCGAGCTTCCGGAGGTGCTTTGCGCAGGGGTGGCCGCCGTGGATTGCAAGGGCCGCTGGCTGCTGCCCTCCTTCATCGATTGCCACACGCATCTGATCTATGGCGGCAACCGGGCGATGGAATTCGAGATGCGGCTGGCAGGTGCGACCTATGAGGAAATCGCCCGCGCCGGTGGCGGCATCGTCTCCTCGGTCACAGCCACCAATGCACTGGGTGTCGATCAACTGGTGGAAGCCGCCCTGCCCCGGCTTGATACGCTGATCGCGGAGGGTGTCTCGACTGTCGAGATCAAGTCCGGTTATGCGCTCACCATCGAAGGCGAGATCAACATGCTGCGCGCCGCCCGCCAGCTGGAAAAGATCCGCCCCGTGCGCATCGTCACCTCCTGGCTTGCGGCCCATGCCACGCCGCCGGCCTACAAGGGCCGCAACGGCGATTACATCACCGATATCGTCATCCCGGGCCTGCGTGCCGCCCATGCCGAAGGCCTTGTCGATGCGGTCGATGGTTTTTGCGAGGGCATTGCCTTTTCGCCGGCGGAGATCGCCCGTGTCTTCGATGAGGCCAAAGCGCTGGGATTGCCGGTCAAGCTGCATGCCGAACAACTGTCCGATCTGAAGGGCGCGACACTTGCCGCTTCCTATGGTGCGCTGTCTGCCGATCATCTGGAATATCTGGCAGACGAAGATGCAGCCGTGCTGGCTGCGGCCGGCACCGTCGCCGTTCTCCTGCCGGGCGCCTTCTACACGCTGCGCGAAAAACAATTGCCGCCGATCAAGGCGCTGCGGCAGGCGGGCGCCTCGATCGCGCTTGCGACCGACAGCAATCCCGGCACCTCACCGCTCACCTCGCTGCTGATGACCATGAACATGGGCGCCACCCTGTTTGGGCTGACGGTGGAGGAATGCCTGGCAGGTGTGACGCGCGAAGCGGCCCGCGCGCTTGGCCTTCTCTCCGAAACCGGCACGCTGGAGGCCGGCAAGGCTGCCGACTTCACGCTCTGGGACATCGAGCGTCCCGCCGAACTTGTCTACCGCATCGGCTTTAACCCGCTCGTCCAGCGGGTCTGGAACGGCCGCATCACCTCTGCCTCTGCAGGAGCCTCCGCATGACCATTACCCTTCACCCCGGCCGCGTGACGCTCGCCGAGCTTGCGCAGATCTACTGGACCGGCGAAGCCGCCGTGCTGGACCGCAGCTTTGATGCCGGCATCGAAAAGGCCGCGGCGCGTATCGCCCAGATCGCTGCCGGCAACGAACCGGTCTACGGCATCAATACCGGCTTCGGGAAACTCGCCTCGATCAAGATCGATGCGGCAGACACGGCGACACTGCAGCGCAACCTCATTCTCTCGCATTGCTGCGGGGTCGGCCAGCCGCTGCCGGAAACAATCGTTCGACTGATCATGGCGCTGAAGCTGATCTCGCTCGGGCGCGGTGCGTCCGGCGTGCGGCTCGATCTCGTACGCCTGATCGAAGGCATGCTGGAAAAGGGTGTCACGCCGCTGATCCCGGAAAAGGGATCGGTCGGCGCTTCGGGTGATTTGGCGCCGCTTGCCCATATGGCCGCCGTGATGATGGGCGAGGCGGAGGCCTTTTATCAGGGCGAGCGTCTGTCCGGCGCGGAAGCCCTCGCCCGAGCCGGCCTTAAACCGGTGGTGCTGGCCGCCAAGGAAGGTCTCGCGCTGATCAACGGCACGCAGGCTTCCACTGCGCTGGCACTTGCCGGCCTGTTTCGTGCTCATCGCGCGGCTCAAGCCGCATTAATCACCGGCGCGCTATCGACCGATGCGGCCATGGGCTCCTCTGCCCCCTTCACCGAAGACATCCATACGCTGCGTGGCCACAAGGGCCAGATCGATACGGCCGCAGCATTGCGCGGCCTGCTGGAGGGTTCGGTGATCCGCCAGAGCCATCTGGAAGGCGACGAGCGGGTGCAGGACCCCTATTGCATCCGCTGCCAGCCGCAGGTGGATGGCGCCTGCCTGGATCTTTTGCGCATGGCCGGCCGCACGCTGGAAATCGAAGCCAATGCGGTCACCGACAACCCTCTGGTGCTGTCGGATATGAGCGTCGTGTCCGGCGGCAACTTCCACGCAGAACCGGTGGCCTTCGCCGCCGACCAGATCGCCATTGCCGTCTGTGAAATCGGGGCGATTGCCCAGCGCCGTATCGCCCTCCTGGTCGATCCCGCCCTCTCCTATGGCCTGCCGGCCTTCCTCGCCAAGAAGCCGGGTCTGAATTCCGGCCTGATGATTGCCGAAGTCACCTCTGCGGCGCTGATGAGCGAGAACAAGCAGATGGCGCACCCGGCTTCGGTTGATTCGACGCCCACGTCTGCCAATCAGGAAGACCATGTCTCCATGGCCTGCCACGGCGCGCGGCGCCTCCTCCAGATGACCGACAATCTCTTCTCGATCATCGGCATTGAGGCGCTGACGGCCGCACAAGGCGTGGAATTCCGTTCACCGCTGACAACGAGCCCGGAGCTGCAGAAGGCGATCGACACCCTGCGCAGTGCCGTGCCGACATTGGAGGAAGACCGCTACATGGCGCCGGATCTGGCTGCGGCCTCCACGCTCGTCGCCGACGGGTCGCTGGTGGCCAGCGTCTCGACGGATCTCCTGCCTGGACTGGATGTGTAAGAACATGACCGCCCCCTTCACCGTCACCCGCGGCACCTCGCCCGTCATCCTCGCCTTCCCGCATACCGGCACCGAGGTTCCGCCCGCGATCTGGGATCGGCTGAACGACAATGGAAAGCTGCTGGCCGATACGGACTGGCACATCCATGAGCTTTATGCCGGCCTGCTGCCGGATGCCACGACAGTGCGGGCCAGCTTCCATCGCTACGTGATCGACGCCAATCGCGATCCGTCGGGAACGAGCCTCTATCCTGGGCAGAACACCACCGGCCTCATTCCGGAAACCGATTTCGATGGCAAGCCGATCTGGAAGGATGGAGAGCAGCCGACGGAGGCGGATATTGCCGAACGGCTCGGAGGCTTCCACGCGCCTTATCACGCAGCGCTTGCCGTAGAAATCGAACGGGTGAAGGCGCTGCATGGTGTCGCCGTTCTTTATGACTGCCATTCCATCCGCTCGCTGATCCCCTTCCTGTTTGAAGGCCGGCTGCCGGATTTCAACATCGGTACCGACATGGGGCGCACCTGTGATCCGGCCATCGAGGCGGCAGTTGCCGATATTGCCGCGGAAGCTGACGGTTACACAAGCATCGTCAACGGTCGTTTCAAGGGCGGCTGGACGACGCGTCATTATGGCAAGCCGGACAAGCACGTACATGCGATCCAGATGGAGCTTGCGCAGATCAGCCATCTCTCGACCGAAGCGCCGCCCTTCGCCTATGACGAAGCGAAGGCCGGGCGGCTGCGGGAATATCTGAAAGCCATTCTGGAGCGCATCGAAAAGGTCGCGTTTCAACTGAAACAAAAGGGGGAATAACCATGACCAACCCGCGCCACAATATCCGCGAGGTCCGCGCCGCAACCGGGACAGAACTCTCCGCCAAGAGCTGGATGACGGAAGCGCCGCTCCGGATGCTGATGAACAATCTCGATCCGGATGTCGCCGAACGCCCGCATGAACTGGTGGTGTATGGCGGCATCGGCCGGGCGGCCCGCACCTGGGACGATTTCGACAAGATCGTCGAGACGCTGAAAACGCTGAGCGAAGAGGAAACGCTGATCGTCCAGTCCGGCAAACCGGTCGGCGTGTTCCGCACCCATAAGGATGCGCCGCGGGTATTGATCGCCAATTCCAATCTGGTGCCGCATTGGGCGACCTGGGACCACTTCAACGAGCTGGATAAAAAGGGGCTTGCCATGTACGGCCAGATGACGGCCGGCTCGTGGATCTATATCGGCACGCAGGGCATCGTGCAGGGCACCTACGAGACCTTCGTGGAAGCGGGCCGCCAGCATTATGGCGGCAACCTGAAGGGTAAGTGGATCCTGACCGGCGGTCTCGGCGGCATGGGCGGAGCACAGCCGCTCGCCGCCGTCATGGCCGGCGCCTGCTGCCTTGCCGTCGAATGCGACGAGACCCGCATCGATTTCCGTCTGCGCACGCGTTATGTCGATGCAAAGGCGCATACGCTCGATGAAGCGCTCGCCCTGATCGACCAGTGGACGAAGGCCGGCGAGGCAAAATCGGTCGGTCTTCTTGGCAATGCCGCCGATATTTTTCCGGAACTTGTCCGACGTGGTGTGAAGCCCGATATCGTCACCGACCAGACCTCTGCGCATGACCCGGTCCACGGTTATCTGCCGTCCGGCTGGAGCGTCGCCGAATGGCGCGCGAAGCAGGAGAGCGATCCAAAGGCGGTGGAAACCGCCGCCCGCGCCTCGATGAAAACCCATGTGCAAGCCATGGTCGATTTCTGGAACATGGGCATTCCGACGCTCGATTACGGCAACAATATCCGCCAGGTCGCCAAGGAAGAAGGTTTCGAAAACGCCTTTGCCTTTCCCGGTTTCGTGCCGGCCTATATCCGACCGCTGTTTTGCCGCGGCATCGGCCCCTTCCGCTGGGCGGCACTCTCCGGCGATCCGGAAGACATCTACAAGACCGACGCCAAGGTGAAGGAGCTGCTGCCCGATAACAAGCACCTGCACAACTGGCTGGACATGGCGCGCGAGCGCATTGCCTTCCAGGGCCTGCCGGCCCGCATCTGCTGGGTGGGCCTTGGCGATCGCCACAAGCTCGGTCTTGCCTTCAACGAGATGGTGCGCAACGGCGAACTGAAGGCGCCGGTGGTGATTGGTCGCGACCACCTCGATTCGGGGTCTGTCGCCTCTCCCAACCGCGAGACCGAAGCGATGAAGGATGGCTCGGATGCCGTGTCAGACTGGCCGCTTCTGAATGCGCTCCTGAACTGCGCCTCGGGCGCCACCTGGGTCTCGCTGCACCACGGCGGTGGCGTCGGCATGGGCTTTTCCCAGCATTCCGGCATGGTCATCTGCGCGGACGGAACCGATGATGCGGCCCGCCGGCTGGAGCGTGTGTTGTGGAACGATCCGGCAACCGGCGTCATGCGCCACGCGGATGCGGGCTACGAGATCGCGCTCGACTGCGCGACGGAGAAGTGCCTGCGCCTGCCCGGCATCCTCGGCAACTGATGATGCAGATCCTCAAGGCTCAGGATTACAGGCGCATGCCCTGGAAGAACGGCGGCGGCGAGACGGCGGAAATCGCTATCTTTCCGCCGGGCGCCGGGCTCGACAATTTCGACTGGCGTATCAGCATGGCGACGGTCGCCACGGACGGCTCCTTCTCGGCCTTCCCCGGCGTTGATCGCACGCTGACCATTCTCTCCGGCGGCGGCATTCTGCTGGAAACCGAGGGTGAGGCGGCCATTGCCCTCAATCGCATGGCCCCGCCGCATGCCTTTGCGGCAGACCGTGACAGTTTTGCGGTGCTGCTGGATGGCAGCGTGATCGATCTCAACGTGATGACCCGGCGCGGTGTCGCATGCCACCGCGTCGAGCGCGCCTCGCTGCCGCTCGATCTGGCGCCTGCACCCGTGCTGAGGGCGGTGTTCTGCACCACGGGGCGGGTGTGGCTGTCGGACGGTACGGCGCGGACCGAGCTGGCAACCTGGGACTGCGTGCTGGTGCCGTCCGACGATCCTGCCGTGTCTTTCGATGGTTGCGGCGGTATCCTGCTGGTCACCATCGAGGATCGCGCCGGTTCGCTCTGACATCCGGTCGAGGTCCTGTCGATCTCGGCGCGGCCCCTGCCCGCCTCAGCTACTGCGGCGATGCAGCAGCGTGAAGCGGGTATCGATCGTCGCATGGGCCGGTGTCTCATGGCCGGCCAGATGCTCGATGATCAGCCGCGCCGCTTCCTTGCCGATCAGGTCGCCGGAGGGGCGGATGGTGGTAAGGGGCGGATTGCAGGCGGCGCTGAAGCTGAGATCGCCGAAGCCCACCACCGCCAGCCTGTCCGGCACGGCAAGGCCGAGCCGCTCGCATTCGAACAGCACGCCCAGCGCCACATGGTCGTTCGAGCAGGTCACCCCGTCGGTGGAGGGGTGCTGCTGCAGTGCCTCGGCAATCAGCATGGCGCCGACCTCCGCCGAAGCGGGTGCCGGATGCTGGATGACATCCACGCAGACACCGGCCTCCTGCGCCGCCGCAATGAAGCCGTCGCAGCGCAGCCGCGCACGACGGTCCTCGTGCATGCGCGCCCCGAGATAGGCGAGATGCCGCCGGCCCTGCTGGATCAGATGGCGCGCGGAGGCCGCTCCCACCTGCTGGTGATGAAAGCCGATGGCCGTGTCGATCTGCGGCCCGCCGAGTTCCCAGATCTCGATCACCGGCACGGTGGTCTTGCTCAGCATGCGCCGGGTGGCATCGCTGTGCGAGAGGCCGGTCAGCACGATGGCCGCCGGCGCCCAGGACAGCGCCGTGCGCACCAGATCCTCCTCCTCGCGCTCGTCATATTCGGTATGGCCGAGGATCACCTGCAGACGCTCCCTGCGCAGCGCCGCCTGCATGGCAGACACCGTTTCGGCGAAGAAGGCGTTGCGCACCGACGGCACGATGATGGAGACGGCGCGCGACGATGCCGCGGCAAGTCCGCCTGCCACAAGGTTCGGCACGTAATTGAGTTTGTCGATGGCCCGTGCAATCGCACTGCCGGCGCTTGCAGATACCGCCTCCGGCCGACGCAGGTAGAGCGAAACGGTCGAAGGCGAAACCTTGGCCAGTTCCGCCACGTCGGCCATGGTGATGCTCTGCATCTTGCGACGGCGTCGCACCGGACGCTCGTGTTCCGGCCTGATCTGGTCTGCCATGTCTCCCCCACGTAGCGCTACGATGGGAAAATCTACTCTTTTCCCCGTGTGACAGCAATCGGATTTTCCACAATATGTCACGTACTTGATGTAAAATAACGCTAATTTCCGCGATAGGCATGCCATTCTGCACTTCGTTTCTCGAAAAACAGATAGGGCATTGCATTTATCAATCGTAGCGCTATGATCCGCGCCATTGGAATGCGGCAGGGGGAGGATCGCCCCTTGTGTAGGGGAGGAACGAATGGCGTCTGTCAGCCTTCGCAAACTTGAAAAGAGCTACGGCTCGCTCAAAATCGTCAAGGGTATCGACCTGGACATTCAGGACGGCGAGTTCGTCGTCTTCGTCGGCCCTTCGGGCTGCGGCAAGTCCACGACGCTGCGCATGGTCGCGGGCCTCGAATCGATCAGCGGCGGCGAGATCCGCATCGGCGAGCGCGTCGTCAACAAGCTTGCGCCGCGCGAGCGAGACATCGCCATGGTGTTTCAGGATTACGCGCTTTATCCGCACAAGACCGTGCGCGAGAACATGGGATTCAGCCTGAAGGTGCGCGGCGTGTCCATGAAGGATGCCGAGGGTCGCATCAACGAGGCGGCCGAGATGCTCGGCATCGCGCATCTGCTTGACCGTCGTCCCGGCCAGCTTTCCGGTGGCCAGCGCCAGCGCGTCGCCATGGGTCGCGCCATCGTGCGCCGCCCGCAGGTCTTCCTGTTCGATGAGCCGCTGTCCAACCTCGATGCCAAGCTGCGTGGCCAGGTGCGCACGGAAATCAAGCGCCTGCACCAGCAGATCGGCACCACCATCATCTATGTCACGCATGACCAGGTCGAGGCCATGACGCTGGCCGATCGCATCGTCATCCTGCGCGGCGGCGATATCGAGCAGGTCGGCACGCCGGACGAGGTCTACAACCAGCCGCAGAGCGTGTTTGTCGGCGGCTTCGTCGGTTCGCCGGCAATGAACTTCGCCCGGGCGAAGGTCGATGGCGATGCTCTTTCCTTCGCCAGTGGCGATCGCCTGCCCTTGGCGCAGCTGGCGCGTGGCCGGCAGGGCGCCATGGCCGGTCGCGATCTGATCGTCGGCATCCGTCCGGAGCATTTCGTCACCGTGGCCGATCCGGCCATGACGCTGACCGCGAGGGTTCAGGTCGTCGAGCCGCTCGGCTCCGATACGCTTGTGCATTTCCTGATCGGTTCGGACATGCTGACGGCGCGCCTGCCGCCGGAAATCCGTCCGGAGCCGGGCGCGGAGCTGCATCTCGGCCTCGATCCGTCGAAGGTTCATCTGTTCGATGCCGCAACGGAGCGTGCCATTCACTGAGATCGCGCAGGCCGCGCCAGGGGCCCGGCCTTCGCCGCAAGTCGTCAATGCTCCGCACGCGGGGGAGTTGGAGCCCGCGCAAAGGCTGTCACTCTGGGAGGTTCCATGAAAAAGACATTGCTCACCGGCCTGCTGTTTTCCGCCAGCATGCTTGCCCTGTCGGCTCCGGCGTTTGCCGAAGAGCTGAAGGTCTATATTTCCAGCCAGCACCAGCCGCAGGTCTGGCGCCAGGTGCTCGACAAGTTCGAGGCAGCCAATCCCGGCACGAAAGTGACGATCGAGACCGGCGGCAACACGTCGGAAGCGCAGGCCCAGTACCTCAACACCATCATGTCGGCCAAGGACTCCTCGCTCGACGTGCTGATCCTCGACGTCATCCGCCCGGCGCAGTTCGCCGCGGCCGGCTGGACGAGCCCGTTCGAGGGCAAGGACATGTCGGTTTACCTGCCGGCCTATGCCGAAGCCAATACGGTGGACGGCAAGGTCGTGGCGCTGCCTGCCTTCGCCGATTCGATGTTTCTCTACTACCGCAAGGATCTCCTGGAAAAATACGGCATTGAGCCCCCCAAAACCTGGGACGAGCTGAAGGCGGCCGTCAAGAAGATCAATGGCGGCGAAAACAATGCCGACCTGCAGGGCCTCTCCTTCCAGGGCAAGGCGATCGAAGGCGCGGTCTGCACCTTCCTGCTGCCCTACTGGAGCCAGGGCAAGTCGCTTGTCCAGAACGGCAAGCTGACCTTCGACAAGGATGCCGCCGTCAAGTCGCTGAAGCTGTGGAAGAGCTTCGTTGATGAAGGCATTTCCAAGAAGAACATCGCGGAGGTGGCGACCGACGATACCCGCAAGGAATTCCAGGCCGGCAACGTCGTCTTCGCCGTCAACTGGTCGTACGCCTGGGCACAGTCGCAGGGCAAGGATTCCGCCGTGGTCGGCAAGGTCGGCGTGACGCGTCTCCCGGCCATGGCCGGCGGCGACCAGGCCACCTGCCTCGGTGGCTGGGAATGGGGCGTTTCCGCCTATTCCAAGCATCAGGAAGAGGCCAAGAAGCTGGTGGAATATCTCTCCAGCCCGGAAAGCTCCAAGTTCATGGCAATCAACGGTTCGCTGCTGCCGACCTATCCCTCGCTCTATCAGGATGCCGAGGTTGTGAAGGCCGCGCCGTGGTTTGCCGATGCCAAGCAGGTTGTCGAAACCGCCAAGCCGCGTCCGGTCACGCCGCGCTACAACGAGGTCAGCGAAACGATCCGCACCACGGTGAACGCCGTGCTGGCCGGCGTCATGACCCCGGAAGATGGTGCGACCCAGATCGAGAGCCGTCTGAAGCGCATCCTGCGCTGAAGGCTGCGCCCTCAAACATGACCGGAAGGGGCGCGGTTTTTCCGCCCCTTCCCTCCTGGACATTGAACGGCGCGGCCATTTCCGCTGCGCCGACGGATGTCCGTTGACTGATGACCCTAGCGCCGGAGTTGCGACGGTGACCACCTCCACCCTCACCACCACCCAAAGGATCGAAAAAGAGCCGCCCGCCTGGACCAGGATGCTGGACCTGAGCGACCGGGCGCTGGCCGTTCTGCTTCTGGCGCCGGCCGCGATCCTGCTGTCGCTGATCATCGTCTATCCCGTGGCGCGGCTGGCCTATACCAGCTTCTTTTCCCTGTCGCTGACCTCCGGTCTGCCTGCCGAATTCGTCGGCCTCGAGAACTACCAGCTGATGATCGAGGATCCGGTCTTCTGGGAAACCACCTGGAACACGGTGCTGATCACGCTGATCACCGTGCCCGGCGCGCTGGTGGTCGGCATGGGGCTGGCCCTGCTTGCCAACCTGCCCTTCCGCACGCAATGGCCGGTGCGTCTTTCGCTGCTCATCCCCTGGGCGCTGCCGCTCTCGTTTGCGGGCCTGATCTTCGCCTGGTTCTTCCATTCCGAATATGGCGTGGTCAACGATGTGTTGAACCGCTTCGGCATCGAAGGCGTGATCTGGTTCAACTCTCCGGACCTCGCCTTTGCCGCGATCTGTCTGACGATCATCTGGAAGACCTCGTCCTTCATGGCGCTGATCATCCTCGCCGGCCTGCAGACCATTCCGCGCTCGCTCTACGAAGCTGCGGACGTGGATGGCGCCGGGCGCCTGCGCCAGTTCTTCGAGATCACGTTGCCGCTCCTGAAACCGGCGATCGTCGTTGCGCTGATCTTCCGCACCATCACCGCACTGCAGACCTTCGACATTCCCTACATGATGACCGGCGGCGGCCCCGGCACCTCCACGGCGACGCTCGCCATGTACATCCACCAGAACACCGTCTCCTTCCTCGACCTCGGCTACGGCTCGGCGCTGGCGGTCGTGATGTTCCTGCTCTCCATGTGCGTCACCGTCGTCTACCTGCGCATCATCCGGACCAAGGAGTAAGCCATGAGCCACGTTACTGCTGAAGGCCCCGCATCCTTCTTCTCCGGCAAGCCGCTGCGCTTCATTGCGGCCACCATCCTCCTGGTCAACGGCATGTTCCCGGCGCTGTGGATCCTCTTCACCTCGCTGAAGACCGAAGCGGAGCTGACGGTAAAGCCGATCACCTGGTTTCCGCATGCCCCGACGGTTGCCAACTACATGCAGGCCTTTTCCGACCAGCCGTTGCACATCTTCCTGTTCAACAGCTTCATGGTGGCGTTGTTGTCCACCTGCACGACACTGCTGGTCTCCGTATTGGCGGCCTATGCGCTGGCCCGGCTGAACCTCAAATACCGGGGCCTCATTCTGTCGGCCATCATTGCGGTCTCCACGTTCCCGCTGGTGACCTTGCTGGTGCCGCTCTTCGAGATCATGCGGGCGCTGAACCTGCTCAATACCTGGATCGCGCTGATCCTGCCCTACACGGTGCTCTCGCTGCCGGTCTGTACGCTGATGCTCGTCTCCTTCTTCGAAGGCATTCCGCGCGACCTCGAAAATGCCGCGATGATCGATGGCTGCACGCGGCTTGGCGCGCTTTTCAAGGTCGTCGTGCCGCTCTGCGCGCCGGGTGTCTTCACGGCGGGCATTCTCGCCTTCGTCAATGCCTGGGACGAGTTCCTGCTGGCGCTGTCCTTCAACTCCAATCCGGCGCTCAGAACCCTGCCGGTCGGCATCCAGCTTTATCAGGGCGAATTCGCCTTCCCCTGGCCGGTGATTTCCGCAGCCCTCGTCGTCGGCATCGTGCCGGTCGCGATCCTTATCGTGATCTTCCAGGAGCGCGTCGTCTCCGGCCTCACCGCAGGCGGCATCAAGGGATAACGCGCATGACACGCAGAAAAGAACTGTCCGAATTGCGCAGCCAGCGCTGGTTTGCCTCCGATGACATGCGCGGTTTCGCGCATCGCCAGCGCACCCAGCAGATGGGCATGCGACGCGAGGAGTTCATGGGCCGGCCCGTGATCGGCATCATCAACACCTGGAGCGAGATGAGCCCGTGCCATGCGCACCTGCGCGACCGCGCGGAAGCGGTGAAGCGCGGCGTGTGGCAGGCGGGCGGTTATCCGGTGGAAATGCCGGCGCTTTCCGTGGGCGAGGTGATGGTGAAACCCACCACCATGCTCTACCGCAACTTCCTTGCCATGGAATGCGAGGAACTGCTGCGCTCGCACCCGATCGACGGGGCCGTCCTGCTCGGCGGTTGCGACAAGTCCACGCCCGGCCTGCTGATGGGCGCCTTCTCGATGGATATCCCGGTGATCTATTGCCCGGCAGGCCCGATGGCGAACGGCCAGTGGCGCGGCATCAAGACCGGCGCCGGCACGCATACCAAGAAATACTGGGACGAACTTCGCGCCGGCAATATCACCAAGGATGACTGGGTGGATCTGGAAAGCCGGATGACCCGCTCCGCCGGCACCTGCAACACCATCGGCACGGCCTCGACGATGACCTCGATTGCCGATGCGATGGGCATGACGCTGCCCGGCGCATCCTCCATTCCCGCCGTCGATTCCGGCCATCCGCGCATGGCGTCCGCCTGCGGCGTGCGCATTGTCGAGATGGTCTGGGAGGATCTCAAACCCTCCGATATCCTCAACAAGGCAAGCTTCGAGAACGGCCTTGTCGCCTATATGGCCATGGGCGGTTCCACCAATGCCGCGGTGCATCTGATTGCCATGGCGAACCGGGCGGGTGTCGCGCTGACGCTCGACGACATGTCGGCGATGGCCGCGAAGGTTCCGGTGGCCGCCAATGTCTTCCCCTCGGGCGAATACCTGATGGAGGATTTCTATTTTGCCGGCGGCCTCAACGCGCTGCTGAAGAAGTTCTCGCATCATCTCGATCTTTCGCGGCCGACCGTCAACGGCAGGACGATCGGCGAGAACATCGCCGATGCCGAATGCTGGAATGACGAAGTGATCCGCGATGAGAGCAATCCGGTGGTACCTCTGTCGAAGGGCAAGACGCTGGAAGTGCTGCGCGGCAATCTGGCACCAAACGGCGCGGTGATGAAATCCTCCGCCGCCAACCCGAAATTCCTCAAGCATGTGGGTCCGGCGATCGTCTTCGATGATCCGGCAACGATGAACAAGACGCTCGACAAGCCGGACGTGGACGTGACGGAAGACACCGTCATCATTCTGCGCAATGCCGGGCCCGTCGGCGCACCCGGCATGCCGGAATGGGGCAACCTGCCGATCCCGAAGAAGCTTCTGAAACAGGGCGTGCGCGACATGGTGCGCATCTCGGATGCGCGCATGAGCGGCACGCATTACGGCACCTGCATCCTGCATGTCTCGCCGGAAGCCGCTGTCGGTGGCCCGCTGGCTCTGGTGAAAACCGGCGATCTCATCGAACTGGATGTCGCCGCCGGCACCATCAACATGAAGGTTAGCGACGAGGAACTGGCGGCACGCCGTGCCGAATGGAAACCAACGGCGCGCATCTACGAGCGGTCCTTTGCGGCACTCTACCAGAGCCACGTCAGCCAGGCTGACCAGGGCTGCGATTTCGATTTCCTGAGTGGCCCGGCGAAAGTGCCGGACCCGGTCATTTTCTAAAGGACGAGCCCATGAGTACGCTGAACCCCTTCAAATCCTGGCTCTCCGACAAGACTCGCGCGACGCCGCTCGGCACCTGGCTGATGGCGGCGGCGCCCGCCAGTGCCGAAGCGCTCGGGTACGCCGGCTTCGATTTCCTGGTCGTGGACATGGAACATGTGCCGATCGAAGTCTCCGATCTTGCCCATATCCTGCGTGCCATCGGCTGCACGCCGGCCGATGCCGTCGTTCGCCTGGCCTGGAACGATCAGGTCCTCGTCAAGCGCTGCATGGATGCAGGCGCCCGCACCGTGATGCTGCCCTTCGTGCAGACGGCCGAAGAAGCAAAAGCCGCCGCCTCTTATACCCGTTATCCGCCCCATGGCATTCGCGGCGTTGCTGCCGTTCATCGCGGCTCGAAATTCGGCACGATCCCGAATTACCTGAAGAACGCCAATGACGATGTCTGCACCATCGTGCAGCTGGAAACGCCGGAGGCGATCGAGCGCCTGCCGGAAATCGCCGCCGTGGATGGCATCGACGCGCTCTTTGTCGGTCCGGGCGATCTGTCGGCCGCCATGGGCCATATCGGCAACATCGCGCATCCCGAGGTCCAGGCGCTGATCGAAAAAGCAGCGAAGGACGCCCATGCGGCCGGAAAGCCGATCGGCATTGTCGGCCCGAACCCGGACATGGTGAAGCGCTTCATCGGTTACGGGTACGACTACGCGGCAATTGCCTCCGACATCGCCATGATGACTGGCCGCGCCAATGACTGGCTGGGCCAGATGAAGGGCGAAGCAAAGCCGGCCGCCGCTGCCCCAAGCGCAGCGTATTGAGGAGATCTAGGTGGCAACCGGCTTCGATCTCGTTCTCGATGCGAAATGTGCGCTTGGCGAATGCCCGCTCTGGTCGGTCGCCGAACAGGTGCTCTATTTCGTCGACATCAAGCATAAGCGCATTCACCGTTTCGATCCGGCTGACGGTTCGCTCGGCACCATTGATCTGCCGGAAGAGGTGGGCTGTATCGGCCTGGCAAAGGACGGCGGTTTCGTGGCCGGCTTACGCTCCGGCATCTGGCTGATCTCGTCGACCGGTCAACTGCTGCGCAAGCTGGCGGACAATCCGGAAGACCAGGCGGTGAGCCGCTTCAATGACGGCATGGTCGATCCGGCCGGCCGCTTCATCGCCGGCACCGTGGATGAGACGCGCGAGCGGGGTATTGCCAGCCTCTATCGCTACGACATCCACGGCCTACATAAGATTGCCGGAGAGCTCTTCACGTCGAATGGCGTGGCGTTCTCGCCAGATGGCAAACGGCTCTACCATTCCGATACGCTGCGTTATTCGCTCTACACCTACGATTATGATGT
This sequence comes from Rhizobium sp. CSW-27, assembly GCF_018760785.1. Lineage (GTDB taxonomy): Bacteria > Pseudomonadota > Alphaproteobacteria > Rhizobiales > Rhizobiaceae > Neorhizobium. The sequence continues at coordinate 162,834 of NZ_JAHHZO010000009.1, read as the reverse complement.
CGAGACCGGCGCGGCGACCAATCGCCAGCTCTTTGCCAGTTTCGGCTCCGAGACAGACAAGGGCCGCCCGGATGGCGGCGCTGTCGATGCTGACGGCTGCTACTGGACCGCACTCTTCGAAGGCGGTCGCGTGCAGCGTTATGCGTCGGACGGTCGGCTTCTCGCCGAATACCCGGTGCCGGCAAAATGCCCGACCATGGTGACCTTCGGCGGGCCGGACATGCGCACCCTCTACTGCACCAGCGCCAGCATTGGCCGGCCGGATGCAGAACGCGCCGAATACCCGCTCGCCGGCGCGCTGTTTGCCATGCGCACGGAAATCCCCGGCCTTCCCAAACCCCTCTTTAATCCCGAAATCTGAGACGAAGCAGAATGTCCGCCTTCTACGATAGCGTCCGATACCAGTCACTTTCCGACCGCCATGTCCTGATCACCGGCGGTGCATCCGGCATCGGCGAGGAAATGGTGAAAGCCTACCGCGCGCAGGGTGCGCGGGTCTCCTTCGTCGACATCAACGAAGAGGCCGGGCGCGCGACGGCGGAGGCGACGGGTGCGATTTTCAAGCCCTGCGACGTCACCGATATCGCAGCGCTTCGCGAGGCCATTGCAGCATTCGAAACGGAAAATGGCGCGATCCAGGTGCTCGTCAACAATGCCGGCAAGGACGACCGCCACGCCATGGATGAGGTCGAGCCGGACTACTGGCGGCGGGCCCTGGCACTCAACCTCGACCACCAGTTCTTCGCCACGCAGGCCGTCGCCAAGGCGATGGCCGCGACCGGCGGCGGCTCGATCATTATGTTCAGTTCGATCTCCTGGATGCGTGGACGCCCCGGCATGGTGGGCTACACCACCTCGAAGGCAGCCATCAACGGCCTGACGAAGACGCTCGCCCGCGAGCTTGGCCCCTCGGGCATTCGCGTCAACTGCATCGTACCGGGCGCCATCGTCACCGAACGGCAGCTGAAGCTCTGGACCACACCGGAGCAGAACCAGCAGTTCATCGACCTGCAGGCGCTGAAATTCCGCCTCGACGCCAGCCATGTGGCGCGCCTTGCGCTGTTCCTCGGCTCTGACGAAAGCAATGGCTGCACGGGTGCCAATTTTGTCGTCGATGCCGGTCTGACCCAGAACTGAAAGTCTTCTTCATGCAACTCGATCTCATCCCCGGCGGCTTCACTCTCTCGCTCGAAGGCCGCGAAATCCTGCGTCATACGGAGGCAGCTCCGGCCCTCTTCGTTGGACGGGGCGAAGAGCGGATGGATATGTATCGCGGCAACTTCGAGATCGAGGACTATGTCGTGGAGCGCACCGCGCTTGGCCATGTCGAGGTTGGCGGCAATCGCGTGGAGTTTGCCGCAGCAAGGGGCCAGGCGCCCCGCTTTGCGTTGACCGTCGATGGAAACCAGCTGCTGACCGAGGCGCTCGATGGCTGCATCAACCGCGTCTGGATCCGCATCCAGGCGGAGGCGGACGAACATGTCTGGGGTGGCGGCGAACAGATGTCCTACTTCGACATGCGCGGCCGCCGCTTTCCGCTCTGGACCTCCGAACCGGGCGTCGGGCGCGACAAGACGACCGAGATCACCTTCAAATCGGACGTGACCGGCAAGGCGGGCGGCGACTACTACAACACCAACTATCCACAGCCGACCTATGTGTCGTCGCGCCGATATGCGCTGCATGTGGAAACGAACGCCTATTCCGTCTTCGACTTCCGCCGCGACGGTTTTCACGAGATCGAAGTCTGGGCGGTGCCGCAGCGGCTGGAATTCTTCGCCGCGCCGACCTTCGTCGATCTCGTCGGCCAGCTGTCGCTGCGCTTCGGACGTCAGCCTGAGCTTCCAGAATGGGTTTATGGCGGCGCGATCCTCGGCCTGAAGGACGGTGAGAATTCCTTTGCCCGCATGGAGAAAATGCGGGCAGCTGGCGTCAAGGTCTCCGGCCTCTGGTGCGAGGACTGGGTCGGCCTTCGCCACACCTCCTTCGGCGCGCGCCTGTTCTGGGACTGGCAGGCAAACGAGACGCGCTATCCCAGATTGCGCGAAAAGATCGCCGAACTGAACAGGGACGGCATCCGCTTCCTCGGCTACGTGAACCCCTATCTCTGCGTCGATGGCCCGCTCTATCCGGTCGCCGACGAGAAGGGATATTTTGCCAAGGGCGAGGACGGTCGCACGGCGCTCGTCGATTTCGGCGAGTTCGATTGCGGTGTCGTCGACTTCACCAATCCGGCAGCCGCTGCCTGGTTTGCGGAAGAGGTGATCGGCAAGAACATGCTGGATTACGGTCTCTCCGGCTGGATGGCCGATTTTGGCGAATATCTGCCGATCGATGTGAAGCTCGCCAACGGCATTGATGCGAAATTGATGCACAATGCCTGGCCGACGCTCTGGGCCGAGGTGAATGCAAGGGCGGTGGAAAGCCGCGGCAAGACCGGTGACGCCCTGTTCTTCATGCGCGCCGGCTTTACCGGCGTGCAGGCGCATTGCCCGCTTTTGTGGGGTGGAGACCAGTCGGTCGATTTCTCGCGCCATGACGGGCTGGTCACCGTCATCTGCGGTGCGCTCTCCTCCGGCCTGCTCGGCAATGCCTATCATCATTCCGATATCGGCGGCTATACGAGCCTGTTCGGCAATGTACGCACGCCGGAACTCATCATGCGCTGGGCGGAAATGGCAGCCTTCACCGCCGTCATGCGCAGCCATGAGGGCAACCGACCGCGTGACAACATCCAGATCGATCAGGATGCAGAAGTGCTTTCGCACTTCGCCCGCATGACGGCGATCTACGTGCATCTGGCCCCCTATCTGAAGGCGCTCTCCGCCGAGGCGGCGCAGACCGGCCTGCCGGTGCAGCGCCCGCTGTTTCTCCATCACGAGGACGACCCGGAAACCTACGCGGTGCAGGATGTCTATCTCTATGGCCGCGACCTTCTCGTGGCGCCGGTCTGGCAGGCCGCCCAGAGCGAGCGCATGGTCTATCTGCCGAAGGGCGAGACGTGGGTCCATGTCTGGTCGGGCGAGGTTTTCGACGGCGGCCAGACGGTGACGGTGCCGGCTCCCCTTGGCCAGCCGGCGGTCTTTGCCCGAAAGGGCGCGGCGCAGGCTGCCCTGTTTGACGGGTTGCGGACGCTATGACCATGGCGACAAGCAGTCTCGCCGTCCTTCTGCTCATCGCAGCCTTCGCCGCCTATACCCAGACGCTGACCGGTTTCGCACTCGGCCTCATCATGATGGGTGGCGTCGGCTTGAGCGGCGTCATCCCGCTGACCGATGCCGCGGTGCTGGTCAGCATCCTTGTCATCGTCAATGCGGTGCAGGTGCTGGCCAGGGGCTGGCGGGACATTGCCTTTCGCCAGTTCGTGCCGGCGCTGGCCGCCAGTCTGCTGTTCCTCGGGCTTGGCTACGGCCTGCTGAACCTGATGGCGGCTGCTTCGCTCGACTGGCTGAAGGTGGTGCTGGGCGTAGTGATCGTCCTTTCCAGCATCCAGCTGTCGCTGAAGCCGGCGCCGCTCGAAACCATGTCGGGGCCTGCCTCTTTCGCCGGCTTCGGCGCCGTGGCGGGCGTGATGGGCGGGCTGTTTTCCACGGCCGGGCCGCCACTGATCTATCACTTCTATCGCCAGCCGCTGAGGCCGGCATCGGTGCGCGAAACGCTGGTGGCGATCTTCGCCATCAACGCGGCGATCCGGCTCGTGATGGTGGCCGGTGCGGGGCAATGGCCTTCCGCCGGCTTCTGGTGGGGATTGCTGGCCGTTCCGGTGGTCGTGCTGGCGACCTGGGCGGCGCGACGCTATCCGCCGCCGCTGTCACCGCTTGCCATGCGCCGCGTTGCCTTTCTGCTGCTGTTCCTCTCCGGTCTGTCGCTGGCCGTTCCCGCCATCCTGAAGCTGACGGCGGGGCCGGTGTGAGTACCGCCGGGGCGGCTGCAAAAGGGGCTTCGAACGAAGAACAACTGTGATACCAAGGGGCAATAGATCGGGAGGACGATGCGACCGAAGGCCGAAGCGGGGCTAGCGCGGCAGAATGCCGGCGCGGCGCGCAGCGGTTCGCCTCGCTCACCCCTGCCCTGTTCTCGCAGGTCGGCCGGAACGACGGCCGGCACTCATGATCTGAATGCCATGACGGAAACGGGATCTGCCGCATGAAGGACTTCATTCTCGCCATCGACCAGGGGACGACCTCCACCCGCTCGATCATCTTCGACCGCACCTACAAGAGCCGCGGCGCAGGCCAGCTGGAATTCACGCAGCATTTCCCGCGGTCCGGCTGGGTGGAGCATGAGGCGGAAGACCTGTGGACGACGACAGTCGAGACGGCCCGGCAGGCAATGGCAGCCGCCGGCGTGACCGCAGCGCAGATCGCCGCAATCGGCATCACCAACCAGCGCGAAACGGCGCTCGTCTGGGACCGCCGCACCGGCAAGGCGATCCACAGGGCGATCGTCTGGCAGGATCGTCGCACCTCCGAGCGTTGCGCGGAACTGCGTGCCGAGGGGCATTCGCAACTGGTCGCCGAGCGAAGCGGCCTCCTGATCGATCCCTATTTCTCCGCCACGAAGGTGGCGTGGCTGCTGGACAACGTTCCCGGCGCGCGGGATGCCGCCGAACAGGGGCATCTCGCCTTCGGCACGGTCGACAGCTGGCTGATCTACAGGCTGACCGGCGGGCGCCGGCACGTGATCGACGTGACCAACGCGTCGCGCACCATGCTGTGCAACATCGGCACCGCCGAATGGGACGAGGATCTGCTGAAGCTCTTCAACATTCCGCGCAGCATGCTGCCGGAGATCCTCAGCAATATCGACGGTTTCGGCGAGACGGATCCCGAAATCTTCGGCGGCGCAATCGCCATCCGCGGCGTTGCCGGCGACCAGCAGGCGGCGGTGATCGGCCAGGCCTGCTTCACGCCAGGCATGATGAAATCCACCTATGGCACCGGCTGCTTTGCCCTGCTGAACACCGGCACAGACCGGGTGGCCTCGAATAACCGCCTGCTCACCACCATCGCCTATCGCCTGAACGGTGAGATCCACTATGCGCTGGAAGGGTCGATCTTCATCGCGGGTGCGGCTGTTCAGTGGCTGCGCGACGGGCTGAAGATGATCGGCAAGGCCTCCGAGACGGCCGTGCTTGCCGCCAAGGCCGATCCCGGCCAGCGCGTTTATCTGGTGCCCGCCTTCACCGGTCTTGGGGCGCCCTGGTGGGACGCGGAGGCGCGGGGCGCCATGTTCGGCATGACGCGCAACACTGGGCCGGCGGAATTTGCCCGTGCGGCGCTCGAATCGGTCTGCTTCCAGACCCGTGACCTGCTGGGGGCGATGCGCAAGGACTGGCCGGGCAATGCCGACACGCTGCTGCGTGTCGATGGCGGCATGTCGGCGAATGACTGGACCATGCAGCGGCTGGCCGACATTCTGGGCGTTGCAGTCGATCGCTCCGCCTCGACGGAAGTAACCGCTCTGGGCGCTGCCTGGCTTGCCGGCCACGGCGCGGGCATCTGGCCGGATCAGAAAGGCTTTGCCGCGGAATGGCATCTGGAGCGGCAGTTCGTGCCCGCCATGGCGGCGAACGAGCGCGCGGATCTGTTGACGGGCTGGGATTCGGCCGTGCGGTGCACGCTGGGCTTCGGCAAGTAGAAAGGGGGATAGGCGGGCGCCGCTTGCGCGGCTATGGTTCCCCCATCCGTTGCCCGGCCGTGCGGCCGGACCTCTGTCTGCTGGAGTGCGCGATGTTCAAGCCCAATCACCTGAAAGCCCGGTTGCTGGCCGGCGAAACCGCCTATGGCTGCTGGGTTGGTGGCGGCACGCCGACCAATGCCGAGATCCTTGGCCATCTCGGCTTCGATTTCCTGCTGTCCGACCACGAGCACGGCGCGGGCGAAACCCGGGAAATCACCGAGGCGCTCCGGGCGATCGAGACCACGCCGACGCCTGCCGTGGTGCGGGTGCCGTGGAACGATCATGTGTTCCTGAAGCGCGTCATTGATGCGGGCGCGCAGTCGGTGATGATCCCTTCCGTCGATACGCCCGAGGCCGGGCGTGAGGCCGTCAGGGCCTGCCTTTATCCGCCGCAGGGCATTCGCGGCTATGCGGCAAGCGTGGTGCGCGCCTCCGGCTATGGCACCGAGCCTGGCTATGTGGAACAGGCCAATGCCAATATGATGGTCATCCTGCAGCTCGAATCCTACACTGCCGTGGAAAATGCGGCCGGGATTGCCGCCATCGAGGGCGCGGACGTGATCTTCATCGGTATCAACGATCTTGCCGGTTCCATCGGGCGGCTTGGCCAGACCGGCCATCCGGAAGTGCAGGCGCTGGCGCGCCGGGCCGAGCGCGAGATTCTCTCAGCCGGCAAGGTGATGGGTACCGTCCCGAATGCCGGCGCCAATGTGCACGAGTTGCTGGAACGCGGCTACCGCTTCATTCCCGGCCCCTATGACGTGGCGCTGCTGCGGGAAGCCGGTTTTGCCGCAATGGCGGAATACCGCACCATTCAGGAGGCCCGTGCCAGGGGCGAGGCGCCGCCGGTTGCAAGCGCCAGCTCCTACTGAGCCGGGGGCTCGCGGCGGGAGGCGGTCAGCGGCTGCCGTCGGAGCAGCATGCCGAACAGATCGCGCGGCTCGTCGGGATCGGCGAGCAGATCGAGCGTGTCGAAGCGCCCGGTTTCGTTGAGCTTGTCGCGGACATAGCGCAGTGCCGAGAAATCCTCGGTCGCGAAGCCGACGCTGTCGAACAGAGTGATCTGGTCGCCGCGCGCGCGGCCGGTGGCGTTGCCCGCAATCACCTGCCAGAGTTCGGTCACCGGGTGGTCGGGCGCAAGTTGCTGGATTTCTCCCTCGATCCGGGTCTGTGGCGGAAATTCCACGAAGATGTCGGAGCGCAGCAGAATGTCCCGGTGCAGTTCCGTCTTGCCGGGGCAGTCGCCACCGACCGCATTGATGTGCAGGCCGGCGCCGATCATGTTGTCGGTCAGAATGGTGGCATTCTGCTTGTCGGCGGTGGCGGTGGTGACGATGTCCGCCCCTTCCACGGCCTGTTCTGCCGAGGCGCAGATCTCGATGGTGAAGCCAAGGCCGGAGAGATTGTCGCGGCAGCGCCGGCTGGCGGCCGGATCGATGTCGTGGAGGCGCAGCCGGTCGATGCCCAGCAACGCCTTGAAGGCGAGCGCCTGGAATTCGCTTTGCGCCCCGTTGCCGATCAGCGCCATGCAGCGAGCATCGCTGCGGGCGAGATGCCGCGCCGCGACCGCCGAGGTGGCCGCCGTGCGCAGCGCCGTCAGGATGGTCATCTCCGTCAGAAGGATCGGATAGCCGCTGTCCACATCGGAAAGGACCCCGAAGGCGGTCACCGTCTGGCGGCCGCTTCTGGTGTTCTTCGGGTGGCCGTTGACATATTTGAAGCCGTAGAGCCGGCCATCGCTGGTGGGCATCAGCTCGATCACGCCGTCGCGCGAATGGGAGGCGACGCGCGGCGTCTTGTCGAAGCTTTCCCACCGGCGGAAATCGGCCTCGATATAGCCGGCCAGTTCCCGCAGGAACCGTTCGGTGCCGATGGACAGCACGAGGTCCATCATGGCTTCGACGCTGACGAAGGGAACGAGGTTCAGGTTCTGCGGCATGATGTCTCCCAGGGGCTGCGGGTTCTAGTAGCTTCGGGTGGGACGATCCATGACCTTGCGGCCCATGAGGCTTGCGGTAAGATCGACCAGCAGGATGGCGGTGCGGCCGCGCTCGTCGAGGAAAGGGTTGAGTTCCACGAGATCGAGGCTTGTCACGAGACCGCTGTCATGCAGCATCTCCATCACCAGATGAGCCTCGCGGAAGGTCGCCCCGCCCGGCACGGTGGTTCCGACCGCCGGCCCGACGGCGGGATCGAGAAAGTCGACATCGAGGCTGACATGCAGCAGGCCGTTGGCGGCCCGCACCTCTTCCAGGAACCCGCGCAACAGGGCCGCCACCCCGTGTTCATCAATGGCGCGCATGTCGTGTACCGTCACATCTGTTCGGGCAAGGGCTGCCCGTTCGGCGGGATCGACGCTGCGGATGCCGAGCATGCAGACATGGGCGGCCGGCACGACGGCAGCGAGATCCGGAAGATAGGGCGAAAAATCCGGCTGTCCGGTGAAATAGGCGACCGGCACACCATGCAGGTTGCCGCTTTGCGTGCTGTCGAGCGTATGGAAATCCGTATGGGCATCGAGCCACAGGACGAAGAGCGGGCGCCCCTCCGCCGCCGCCCGGCGTGCAATGCCGCTGACGGAACCGGCCGAGAGCGCGTGGTCGCCTCCGAGGAAGATCGGCATGCCATCGGTGCTTTCCCGATAGGCCGTTTCGGCGATTGCCTCGATCCAGCCGCGGATGACGGCAAGGTTGCGCACGGCGGGATTCGGATGCGCAACCGTTTCCAGCGGACGCGGCACGAGATTGCCGAGGTCGGATACCCGGTGGCCGAGCTCAGTCAGCGCCCCGACGATGCCGGCGGTGCGAAGCGCGCTCGGTCCCATCTCGCAGCCCAGTTGCGAGGCGCCGTCCTGCAGTGGAACGCCGATCAGTTTGCAATGCATGGCCTGTCTCCTTCATGAACAGAAAAACACGGTGGGGTGGCAGTTCGAAGCCGGTGATTTGTCAATTTCAGCAGGATACTTTACCAATATGGCGGTTATTCCAGCCAAATCGGAGGTTGCCTTGGACGATCTGGACACCCGGCTGATCACACTGCTGCGGCATGATGCCCGCCGCAGCGTCTCCGATCTGGCGATTGCGCTGGGTGTATCGCGTGCGACCGTGCGGGCGCGGATGGAACGTCTGGAAGCCAGCGGCCGCATCCTCGGCTATACCGTCATCCTGCGGGCCGACACGGTGGACCTACCGGTGCGCGGCATCATGATGATCGAGATCGAGGGCCGCGTGACGGACCGCGTCATCAATGCCCTGGGCGGCTTTCCCGAAGTCTCCGAGATCCACACCACCAATGGCCGCTGGGACCTGATCGTGGAACTCGGTGCGGCAAGCCTTGCGGAATTCGACGCCGTGCTGCGGCGCATCCGCCTGGTTCCCGGAATTACGGCCAGCGAGACCAATCTTCTGCTGGCGACGCCGCGCAGCACGCGCGCGCGACTGTGACTGGCCGGCCCTTTGCCAAATATTGCCTTTGCTTATAATGGACGAGGAAGCGCGGCGAGAGCGCGCAACCCGGCAAGCAGCGAGGTCGGCATCGAGATGGAACACAGGTCCGGCAGCAGGCGCGAGGAGAACCGACAGCGCAACCGCGATGCCATCAAGGCCGCGGCATGGACCGTTTTTGCCACCAAGGGGCTCGATGCCTCCACCGTGCGCGATATCGTTGCGGCGAGCGGCGTCTCCATCGGAACCTTCTACAATTACTACGGAACCCGCGAGGCGGTGTTTCACGAGATCCTCGACAATCTGGCCGAGCAGATCCGGCACCTGAGCGGCGAGGCCCGCAGCCGTGAAAGCGAGATCGAGCCGATGCTGGCGCACAGCTATCGCTGCTTCCTCGATTTCATTCTCGGTCTGGAGGGAGCGCTCGATTTCTGCGCCCTCAACCAGCATCACATCCGCGCACGGCTGTTTACCCTGACCGGCACCGGCGGGCTTCTGGGGGATATCGAGGGCGACCTCCTGCGGGTGATGCCGCAGGCCACGTTCTCGCCCAGCGAACGCACGCAGGTGGCCTGTCTGATCGTTGCCAATGCGCTGGAGGTGCTGTTGCAGTCGCGCAACGGCCAGCCGCTCGACGTCGCGGGCACCAGCCGCTTCATCACCCGCCTCATCGTGCGCGGCATCGGCAGCTGGGCCGATCAAAAATAAAATTGACGCATCCGTCATTTTTGCTAACCTTCCATCCAGGTGGGAGGATGCAAGGACATGGACGAGGCGGATTACATCATCATCGGTGGTGGACCGGCGGGTGCCGCGCTGGCTGCCCGCCTCGCGGCGGCCGCGGTGGCCCCGAAGATCATCCTGGTGGAGGCGGGCGGCAGGCGCCCCTCGCTTCTGTCGCGGATACCGGCAGGCATCGCGCTGAGAGTGCCGTTGCGCAATCGCGAGAATTACGCGCTGCAGACGCTGCCCCAGCCGGGCCTGAACGGGCGACGCGGCTATGTGCCGCGCGGCCGCGGTCTCGGCGGTTCCAGCCTGATCAATGCGATGATCTATGTGCGGGGCCAGCCGGAGGACTACGATCACTGGGCAAGCCTCGGCTGCACGGGCTGGAGCTTTGCGGAGGTGCTGCCGCTGTTCCGCCGTGCGGAGGCCAATCGGCGCGGCAGCGATGCCTGGCACGGGGCGGAAGGACCGCTCGCCGTTGCCGATCCTGCCTCGCCAAGCCCGGTCTCGCGTGATTTCATCCGCGCAGCGCGGGCTTGCGGCCTTCGCGAGAACGCGGATTTCAACGGGCCTGACCAGGAAGGCGTCGGCTTCTATCAGGTGCTGCAGAAAGATGGCCGAAGGCTTGATGCGGCCCGAGCCTATCTGGGCGATCCGCCCTACCCCGCGCATCTGCAGGTGCTGACGGAGACGAGAGCGTCGCGCATCGTCCTCGCCGACGGACGCGCCACCGGGGTCATCGTGGAAGGGCCTGCCGGCCAGCGCGCGCTCAAGGCGCGGCGCGAAGTGATCCTCTGCGGCGGCGCGATCGCTTCTCCGCAGCTTCTGATGCTGTCCGGCATCGGACCAGCGGCGCATCTCGCCGGCCTTGGCATTCCGGTGATCCGCGATCTGCCGGCGGTTGGTGAAAACCTGCAGGACCACCTTGATTATACCCTGAACGCGGCGATGCGCGGCCAGGGGCTGCTCGGCTACACGCCGGCAGTGCTTGGCGAGATCCTCCGCGGTGCCCTGCCCTATCTGCGGCACGGGACCGGCATTCTGTCCAGCAACGTGGCGGAAGCCGGCGGTTTCATCCGCAGCAGCCCGATGGCCGACCGGCCGGACCTGCAACTGCATTTCTGCACCGGGCTGGTGGACGATCACGGCCGCCGGTTCCACGCGGCAACGGGTATCGCGCTGCATGTCTGCGTGCTGAGGCCGCAGAGCCGTGGCAGGGTCCGGCTTGCTGCGGCCGATCCCAGGCGACCGGTGGAGATCGATCCGCGTTTCCTGTCCGCTCCCGCCGATCTCGATCTTCTCGTTGCCGGTGTCCGGATGGTGCATCGCATCCTTGCTGCCGAACCGCTGGCGCGCCATCATGGCCGGATCCTCCATCCGGTGGATGTGGCGGACGAGGAGGCACTGCGGGCGATGATCCGCGCCCGGGCCGATACGATCTATCATCCGGTCGGCACCTGCCGGATGGGCGCCGATCCGGCCTCCGTCGTTGATCCGCAACTGCGGGTGCGCGGCATTGCCGGGCTTCGGGTGGCCGACGCCTCGATCATGCCGACGCTTGTCAGCGGCAACACCCAGGCGCCGACGGTGATGATTGGCGAGAAGGCGGCGGATCTGGTGCTTCAGGCCGGATCGTGACCGGCACGACGAGATGGCGCGATCATCCGGCAGCGGGCCTGTCACCGCCGCCATGCCCGCGCCGCAAGAAGGCTCACGCGCCGAAAACCAGCTTCAACGCGATCAGCCACATCACAAGCCCGATCACGGTCTCCAGCACCCGCCAGCTTGCCGGCTTCTGGAATACAGGACGCAACCGGCCCGCACCGAAGCCGAGCGCAAGGAAGAAGATGAAGGAGGCAAGCGTCGCGCCAGCGGCGAAGGCGGCCTCCTCCCCGGCAAAGCGCGTGGAAATCGTGCCGAGCAGTACCACCGTATCCAGATAGACATGCGGATTGAGCCAGGTGAGCGCGAGGCAGGTGGCAAGCGTCGGCCAAAGCCCTCCGCTGGCGGCACCATCGGCCCGCAATGCTGCGGTGGAGTGCCAGGCCGACCACAGGCTGCGGGCGCCGTAGACCAGAAGGAAGGCTGCACCACCCATCCGCATCGCCGGATCCAGCCAGGGCAGAAGCGCGGCGATCTGCCGGAAACTCGTCACGCCCAGCGTGATGAGCAGCGCATCCGAGACCGCGCAGGCAAGGCAGACGGCCAGCACATGCTGTCTCAACAGGCCCTGGCGCAGCACGAAGGCATTCTGGGCGCCGATGGCAAGGATCAGGCTGAGGCCGGTGCTGAAGCCGGTTGCTGCGGCAGTTATCATCGATCCGAGGTCCTCCGTTGACGCAACCTGCCATAGCGCCCGGCGCACTTTCGAGCTACTTAATCCTCCTAACCATGATGAAGCGGAGCTAATGTCTGATGCTGGATTATCCCTCGCTGCGCGCAGTCGCCGCCGTCATCCGCACCGGCAGTTTCGAGCGTGCGGCACGGCTCCTGAATGTCACGCCATCGGCGGTGTCGCAGCGGGTCAGGCATCTGGAGGACCGGCTCGGGACCGTGCTGGTGGTACGCGGCGTGCCCTGCACCGCCACGGAAAGGGGCGCCTGGCTCTGCCGGCACATGGACCAGGTGGCCATTCTGGAGAGCGATCTTCTGGAAAAACTGCCGGCGCTCGACGGCGGCACGGCCGGGACGGGGCCGGTGACGGTGCGGATCGCGACCAATGCCGACAGTCTGGGCACGTGGTTTCTGGAGGCCGTGTCCCGTTTTACCCGCGAGACCGGCTATCTGGTGGACATTGCCGTCGATGATCAGGACCATACGGCCGCCTGGCTGGAACGGGGCGAGGTGCTGGCCGCCGTCACCGGTCTTGCCCGGCCGGTGCCGGGATGCCGCCAGAGCCCGCTCGGTATCCTGCGCTACCGGGCAACGGCGGCGCCTGCCTTTGTTTCCCGGCATTTTCCCCGGGGCGTGACGGCTGAGGGGCTTGCCCTTGCCCCGGCGCTCACCTTCAATCGCAAGGACGGGCTGCAGACCCGCTGGCTGCGCGAGAATGTCGAGTTCGATACGCTGCCTCCCACCCACTGGCTGCCGTCCACGCAGGGATTTGTCGACGCCTGCCTGTCCGGCATGGGCTGGGGCATGAACCCGGAGCGGCTGGTGGCCGATCATCTGGCCGCCGGCCGGCTGGTTGAACTCGTGCCCGATACTCCGGTGGACGTGCCGCTGTTCTGGCAGGTGAGCCGACTGGCCGCCACGCCGCTGGAGGCGCTGAGCCGGCATGTGCTGTCGGTCGCCCGCCTCTCGCTGGCGGCACCGACCGTGCCGGCGATGCCGGATTGATCACTGCGTCCGCGCGGTCGGCGGGTTACGGGCGATCCTGCGCCGCTGCGGGGAGCGCAGCCGGCCTGCGTGAGGACCGCAGGACAATCCATCGTAATCGATGCTTGCTGGGCGGGGCCAACTGGAAACTGCATAGGCTGCGATGTTTTTCGGGCGCCACGATCTTGCCGACCACGCCGGACGTATTTCGATGTCGCCGTGCATGCCCCTGCCTCTCTCCCTGTCCCGGCGCCAGCGCCGGGTTGCCGCAGCACGGATGATCGTGGGCGGCCGGGCCGCCCGGAGTGCAGGAAATGGCGCCTTGATGTCGGAAGATCGGTTGGCTCAGCCGTCAGCGGTCGAGGCGGTGTAGCGGGCAACGAGATCGCGTGCTGCCTCCTCGAAGCTTGCGACATCGGCGAAATACCGTATGCCTTTCATCTGCTTCAGCTCCGCGAAGCCGGGGCCGCCCACCCAGAGTTCCGTGGTGTCGGCAAGCCGGTCGCGAAGATCGGCGAGCCTCGGCTCCAGCACACGCAGCCGCCCATAGAGGCTGCTCAGACAGACGATACGGGCATTCCATGTCCTTGCCGCCTGGGCAATTTCGCTCGCGGGAAGATCCGGACCCAGATAGAGTGCGCCAAGTCCCACCTGCCGGGCCAGAAGGGTGATCAGCATGGAGCCGATTTCATGCTGATCACCCTCCATGGTGGTCACGACGGCCCGCACCGCCATCGGTTCGGCCGGCAGGGCAGCCAGACACCCGGAAAGCATGCCGCGCACCTCGGCCGACGCCATGTGTTCGGCGGCAATCGACAGCGCGCCGTCGCTCCACTGACGGCCGACTTCGCGCATCAGCGGGGCAATCGTGTTCTTGGCGAAATCCGCCGGCCCCTCTTCCTGCAGGTGCTCGGCCAGAAGGCGTCGCATTCGCGGCAGGTCCATCTGCTGGATTGCCTCCAGCAGCGGGGTGAGAGCAACCAGTTTCGCATGGCCGCGGACCAGTGCACGCAGTTCCTCCGGCGGAAGGTCGATGATCGAGCCGATGCGATGCCCGGCATCGGTGCACTGCTTGAGAAGTTTCAGGTGCTCCACCTGTCGCGGCGTGAAGTAGCGGCGGCCGGTTTCGGTGCGGTCGGCCAGGTGCCGCTCATATCGTCGCTCCCAGGCATGCAGCACCAGCTTGCTGATGCCCACCATCCGCAATCCATCTGCCATGCTGATGCGGCGTGCGAGCGTTCCGCCGCCCGCGCCGATTGGCTGTCCCTCTTCGGGTTCCTGCACGCAAACTCCCCCGAACCTCATGCCGATTCCGGTCTAGCTTATTGGGTCGAACGACCGATTCCAGAAAGGGAAGGGTGGTGGCGATCGGCGACTGTCGAGGTCCGCCAAAGCCGTCCATCTTTCCAGCCCCCAAGACGAACCGGTTCAGCGCCTCATAACGTGCCATCGTCAATAAGGTTTCAATGCAACTGTTGAATTTTTCGGAGGCGCGCGGTGCGGGGATGAAGACCCGGTACGAGCGCCGAACCGGGATCGCATTGGGGGTTGCGCAGAGATTGCGCGGAGGTTGGACGGGCGCGCGCCAGTGGCGCGGTGTTCGGCGCCTTGTTGGAACGCCTGTCGCCGCCGGAGGGATCCCCGGCTGCGACGGTTGGTCGGCTCGATGGCAGTCGTGGTTGCCGGGCGGACCGGGCGGCGGCCTTAGCCGCGCGACTTGTCGTAGGCGCCGAGGCCCGGCTTGTAGCTCTTCTCGTCGATGAACTGGCGGATGCCCTCCTTGCGGCCCTGCGGGTCGTAGGAATTGGCCGCCTCCTGGGCGCGCACCAGATAGTCCTCGGCCTCGTCATAGGTCATCACCCCGACGCGACGCACGGCATCCTTGGTCGCCTTCAGGGCCACCGGATTCTTTTCGAGAAGCTTGCGGGCAATTTCCGTCACCCGTGCCTCAAGCTCGGACAGCGGCAGGCTTTCGTTGACGAGACCCCATTCGGCGGCCGTCTTGCCGTCGATCGGTTCGCCGATGAGGGCGTGATACATGGCCTTGCGGAACGGCAGAAGCTCGACCGCCACCTTGGTTGCCCCGCCGCCCGGCAGGATGCCCCAGTTGATTTCGGAGAGGCCGAACTTGGCTTCGTCCGCCGCAAAGGCGAGATCGCAGGCGAACAGCGGGCCGTAGCCGCCGCCGAAGCACCAGCCGTTGACCATGGCGATCGTCGGCTTCTGGTACCAGCGCAGCCGGCGCCACCAGCCGTAGCTTTCGCGCTGCGAGCGGCGCACGCCCTTCAGCCCCTCGCCTTCGCTCTCGCGGAAATATTCCTTGAGATCCATGCCGGCGGTCCAGGCGCTTCCTTCGCCGGTCAGCACCAGCACGCCCACATCCTCGCGGAACTCCAGTTCGTCCAGAACCTCCATCATGGTGCGGTTCAGCGTCGGGCTCATGGCATTGCGCTTGTCCGGACGATTGAAGCGCACCCAGGCGATATTGTCGCGCACTTCGAAGGCTACGGTATCGACATCATTGGCCATTGTCTTTGTCCTTGTTCATCTGTTCGGTTGAGAGGCATCGGGCCATCCGGCTGCCGACGCCCGGCCGGTGACGCAAGCGCCCGGCCTTGCTGACGGGATCGCAACCCGCGCCCGCGCCGCAGTCGACGCTGCGGAACACCGCCTGGCGATCCTTGAAAATATGTTCCATCCCGTGAGACATAGGTCTCGATGTGCGCGTGCCGCTCCTCCCCAGGCTCGGGTCACCCGAAGCGGACCGGATACCGGTCGAGGCCTCGATTGACTGCTATGCTGCATAACAATATTGTCGAGATGAGGAAGCGGCGTCAAGAGGAGAAACGATGGACGAGACAACTTCGCGGCCGGACGCCATGCCGGAGCCGGAAACCGCCGCCGCCCTCAAGGATATCCGGCAGACGCTGAGCCAGCTGGTCGGCTATCACCTGCGGCGTGCCTCCGTCTATGACATGAACGGCGCGGTGGCGGCGCTGGAGCCGGTGGACGCGCGCCCGATCACCATGAGCGTCCTGACCTCGATCGTCGAGCAGCCGGGTCGCACCTCTGCCGATATCTGCCGGATGCTGGCGATCAAGCGCGCCAACATCGTGGGGCTGCTGCAGGCGCTGGAGGCGCGCGGCCTGTTCACCCGCCGCGACGACCCGGCCGACCAGCGACTGCAGCGCCTTTACCCGACGCCGGAGGGGGTCGCTGCGGCGCGCCAGTGGCTGCACCTGGTGCAGGAGCATGAGAACCGCATTCTCTCGCGCCTCTCACTTGCAGAGCGGGCGGAACTGCGCCGGTTGCTGGCCCTGGTCTGGGCCGATGAGCGGGCGGAAGAGGGCTGACGATCTCCCGCGCGACCGCGGTCTCTCGCATCGCCTTTTCGATTGAAGCGTGTCGGTGTCACAGGCAAATGGTGTCACCGTGCCGCCGCTTGACAGAAACGTGATCGGGGGTCTACAACGTGGATATTGGTATGACCACTTGGCCACCTGCCGGCTTACTGCCGGCTGTCACGGGATCGATGGGACGATGATCTTCTCTGCCGTGGAATCGCGCCGCCTGTATCGTCAGGTTGCCGACCAGATGCGAGGCCTGATCGAAAGCGGCGAGCTTGCCGAGGGATCGCGCCTGCCGGCCGAGCGGGAACTGGCGCAGATGCTGGGCGTGTCGCGGCCGACGGTGCGCGAGGCACTGATCGTGCTCGAGGTGGAAGGCTTCATCGACATCCGCATGGGCTCCGGAATCTATGTCAATCCGCGCAAGCGCAGCGGTTTCGACGTGCCGCCGGATGATTTCGAGGGGCCGTTCGAACTGCTGCGCGCCCGCGCCGTGGTGGAATGCGCCGTGGCCGAAGAGGCGGCACGGCTTGCCCAGCCCCAGCATGTGGCGGAACTCGATGCCAATCTGGCAGGCATGGAGGCGGCACTGGATGATCGTCGTGAAGCGCTGGCGCTCGATCGCGGTTTTCATGTGATCGTCTCCGGCATCATCGCCAATGCCACGCTCAACCGCTTCATCGGTGACATCCACGACATGCGCATGACCCCCTATTTCGAAAAGCTCGCCAGCTATTTCGAGAACCGGGAGACATGGCGCGCGGCGATGGAGGAGCACCGGGCCATTCGCGACGCGATTGCCGAACGCGATCCCGTCGCTGCACGGGCAGCGATGCGCGCGCATCTCGACCAATCGCAGATTCGCCTGTCGAAGAGCTTCGAGGAGGATGCCTTCGACAATTCGATACCGGCCGCGTGGAGGCGTGCCGGGGGCGGCTAGCCCGCCCGCCGACTTCAACATGGGAGGAGAGAGTGATGAAGTTCAGACTGACCGCATTTTTGGGAGCAACCGCCGCCATCCTGGCGTCCGCTCTGGCCGCGCAGGCCCAGACGGCGTTGAAATGGGCGCATGTCTACGAAACCTCGGAGCCGTTCCACACCGAATCGGTCTGGGCGGCCAAGGAGATCGAGAAGCGTACCAATGGCCGCTACAAGATCGACGTGTTTCCCGCCTCGCAGCTCGGCAAGGAAGCTGACCTCAACCAGGGCCTGAAGCTCGGCACCGTGGACCTGATCATCTCGGGCTCCAGCTTCGCCGCCCGCGAATATGCGCCGATCGGCGTGACCTATTATCCCTATACCTTCCGCAGCCCCGAGCATCTGATCGCCTACACCAAGAGCGATGTCTTCAAGCGGCTGGCGGCCGGTTACGAAAAGGCCTCCGGCAACCACATCACCGCCGTCACCTATTACGGCACGCGGCACACGACCTCCAACCGGCCGATCAGCAAATGCGCCGACATGGCCGGGCTGAAGATGCGCGTGCCGGATGTGCCGGCCTATCTCGCCATGCCGCGCGCCTGCGGTGCCAACACCACGCCGATCGCCTTTGCCGAAGTCTACCTGGCCCTGCAGAACGGCACGGTGGAAGCCCAGGAAAACCCGCTGACCACCATCGAGGCCAAGAAGTTCTACGAGGTGCAGAAGCACATCGTGCTCACCGGCCACATCGTCGACCATCTCAACACGCTGGTGTCCAAGTCGCTCTGGGCCAAACTCTCGGACGAGGACAAGAAGATCTTCACCGAGGTGACACAGGAGGCCGCCGAGCGCAGCACCAAGATCATCGAGGAGCGCGAGAAGGGGCTGGTTGCCACCTTCAAGGAAAAGGGCATCTCGGTGACCGAGATCGACAAGGCCGACTTCGAAGCCAATGTCCGCCAGAAGGTTGCGCTGAAGGACTTCGGCTACAAGCAGGAAGACTGGGACGCGATCCGCGCGATCAAGTGAGCCGTGCGTGCCGGCGGCCGATGCCGCCGGCACTTCCCTTCACCATTTTGCCGGATATTGATCATGACCAATGAGGTTCACACGCCGGTCACGGCGGAGGAGCTGGCGCATTCCTTCGAGGAGGCCGCGCCGGTTGCCGATATTTCGGGCTATGCCTTCGAGGACTGGGCGGCGCTGGCGATTTTCTGGGTGATGACGGCCTGCGTCTTCCTGCAGTTCTTCACCCGCTACGTGCTGAACAATTCCTATGCCTGGACGGAGGAGATCGCCATCAACTGCCTGATCGGCGTCGTCTTCATCGGCTCGGTGATGTGCGTGCGCGTCTCGCGCCACATCCAGGTGGACGTGCTCTACCACTATCTGCCGCAGGCGCTGGCGCGCGGGCTGGCGGTGATGGTCGATCTCGTGCGCATCGCCTTCTTCGCCTATGCCTGCTGGCTGATGTGGCGCTATGTCTCCATCGTCGCCGACGAGCGCATGGTGACCGTCGATCTGCCGCGCAGCATCGTCTTCTACAGCGTCATGGCCGGTTTCGTGCTCATGCTGCTGCGTTCGATCCAGGTCTTCGTCGAGAACCAGCGCCGCGGCTACTCGGTGCTGGAGCGGCCTGACGCCTTCCTGCCGCAGGAGGACTGAGACCATGCTTCTGCTTGTCGGGTCCTTCATCGGCTTCATGCTGGTCGGCGTGCCGGTGGCCATTGCCATGGCGGTGGCGTCGGTGCTCTACCTCATCTTCTACGGCGTCGCGCCGGATATCATCGCCGCCCAGCGCATGATTGCGGGCGTCGAGAGCTTCCCCCTGCTGGCGGTGCCCTTCTTCATCCTGGCCGGCAACCTGATGAACACGGCGGGCGTCACCGGCCGCATCTATGCCTTTGCCGTGGCGCTGGTCGGCTGGATGAAGGGCGGCCTCGCGCAGGTCAACATCATCGGCTCTGTGATCTTTTCCGGCATGTCCGGCACCGCGCTTGCCGATGCGGCCGGCATCGGCACCATCGAGATCAAGGCCATGAAGGATCATGGCTATCCCGTGGAGGCCGCCGTCGGCGTCACGGCTGCCTCGGCGACGCTCGGACCGATCTTCCCGCCGAGCCTGCCCTTCGTCATCTATGGCATGATGGCCAATGTCTCGATCGGTGCCTTGTTCATGGCAGGCATCGTGCCGGGCGTGGTGATGACGGTCCTGATGATGCTGACGGTCGCGCTGTTTGCCTATCGTCGCGGCTGGGGGTCGGATTCGCCCTTCGAGATCCGCCGCCTGCTCTCCGCCTCGCTGGAGGTGGTGATCGTGCTGTCCTTCCCCGTTGCCGTCTATCTGTTGATGGCGGCCGGGCTGTCGATGAACCTCGCCGTGGGGCTCGCCCTCGTCGTGCTGCTTGCGCTCGACTGGTACTTCGACTTTTCCGCCGTCATGGCGCTGATGACGCCGGTCATCCTGATCGGCGGCATGACCATGGGCTGGTTCACGCCGACGGAAGCGGCGGTGGCGGCCGTTCTCTGGTCGCTCTTCCTTGGCCTCGTCCGCTACCGGACCATGACCTTTGCCAGCCTTGCCCGCTCCACCTTCGACACCATCGAGACGACGGCCTCGGTGCTGTTCATCGTCACCGCCGCCTCGATCTTCGCCTGGCTCCTGACCGTCAGCCAGGCAGCGCAGCTGCTCTCGGATGCCATTCTCAGCATTACTACCAACAAGTGGGTCTTCCTGCTTCTGGTGAACCTGCTGATGCTGTTCATCGGCTGCTTCCTCGATACCATTGCCGCGATCAGCATCCTGGTGCCGATCCTGCTGCCGCTGGTGGCCAAGTTCGGCATCGATCCGGTGCATTTCGGCCTGATCATGACGCTGAACCTGATGATCGGACTCCTGCATCCGCCGCTTGGCATGGTGCTGTTCGTGCTGTCGCGCGTGGCAAAGCTCTCGGTGGAACGCACGACGATGGCGATCCTGCCCTGGCTGGTGCCGCTCTTCGTCGCGCTGCTGCTGATCACCTTCGTGCCGTCCATCACCCTGTGGCTGCCGAAGGAACTGGGGCTGATCCGCTGATGGAGGACAGGGCACGACAGACCCGCGTTGCGCGGCTTCACGACACCCGCGACATCCGGGTGGAAACCATGGCGCTTGCCTCCCCCGGCCCGGGGGAGGTGCTTCTGAAGATGGCGGCCGCCGGCATCTGCGGCTCCGACCTGCATTACTACCAGGACGGCGGCTTTGGGCCGATCCGCGTGCGCGAGCCGATCATTCCGGGCCACGAGGCCGCCGGCCATGTGGCGGCGCGGGGGGATGGCGTCTCGCATCTGGCGCCGGGAGACCTGGTCGCCATCAATCCGAGCCAGCCCTGCGGTCACTGCCGGTTCTGCGCGGAAGATCTTCCCATTCATTGCCTCGACATGCAGTTCATGGGCAGCGCCATGCGGCTGCCGCATGCGCAGGGGCTGTTTCGGGACTGGATGGTCGTGCCGGCCCGCCAGTGCCTGCCGGCCGGCGCACTGGTCAGCCCGCAGGAAGCGGCCTGCGCCGAGCCGCTTGCAGTCTGCCTGCATGCGGTGTCGCGCGCCGGCGATCTTTCCGGAAAGCGGGTGCTCGTGACCGGCTCCGGCCCCATCGGCGCGCTGGTGGTGGCGGCGGCCCGGCATGCGGGCGCCGGGGAGGTGATCGCCACCGATCTGGCCGATGCCGCACTTCAGCGCGCGCTGGCCATGGGCGCGACCGGCATCATCAACGTAGCCGAGCGGCCGGACCTGCTCTCTGCCTACGAGGCCGACAAGGGACAATTCGACGTGGTCTTCGAATGCTCTGCCGCCGAACCGGCGTTGCGGGCCGCGATCGCTACCGTGCGCCCGCGTGGCACCATCGTGCAGGTGGGCGTGACGGGCGATATCAGGCTGCCGCTCAATGCCCTGGTCGGCAAGGAGATCACCATGATCGGCTCGCAGCGCTTCGACAGCGAGTTTGCCGAGGCCGTTGGCCACATCGCCGCACGCCGCATCGACGTGCGGCCCATTCTCTCCCACAGCTTTGCGCTGGAAGAGGCCGATGCCGCCTTCCGGCAGGCGGGCGACCGCACGGTGGCCTGCAAGGTTCAACTGCATTTTCTCTCCTGAGGTTTTCTGATGAGACATACCTGGCGCTGGTTTGGCCCGATCGACCGGGTGAGCGTGACGGATGCGGCGCAGGCGGGTGCTGTCGGCATCGTCAGCGCCCTGCATCACATTCCGACCGGCGAGGTCTGGCCCGTCGAGGAGATCGCCCGCCGTCAGGCGGAGATTGTCGCGGGCGGGCTCGTCTGGGACGTGGTGGAAAGCGTGCCGGTATCGGAAAGTATCAAGACGCAGACCGGCGAGTGGCGCCTGCATGTCGCCAACTGGCAGGAAACCCTGCGCCGGCTGGGGGCGGCCGGCATCCGCACGGTCTGCTATAATTTCATGCCGATCCTCGACTGGACGCGCACGGAGCTGCGCTGGAGCGCCCGCCACGGTGCGAGAGCCATGCGTTTCGACCGCATAGACTTCGCGGCCTTCGACCTGCACCTGCTGCAGCGCCCCGGCGCCGAAGGCGATTACGACGCAGACACGCGCGCCGAGGCAGCGGATCGCTTCGGCGCGATGGACGAGGCACGCCGCACTGCCCTGTCGCGCAATATCGGCGCCGGCCTGCCCGGCTCTGCCGATGGCTACAGCCTGCCGCAACTGCTCGGCCTGCTCGAAACCTATGCCGGTATCGACCGGCAGCGCCTCAAGCGGAATCTCTTCGATTTCCTGGCCGAAGTGGTCCCCGTTGCCGAGCAGGCGGGCATCAACATCTGCGCGCACCCGGATGATCCGCCATGGGCGCTGCTCGGCCTGCCACGGATTCTCTCGACCGCAGAGGATTATGCCGAGATGCTGGCGGCCGTGGATCATCCCGCCAATGGCATGACCTTCTGCACCGGTTCGCTCGGCGCGCGCGCCGATAACGACCTGCCGGCGATGGCGCGCCGTTTCGCCTCGCGCATCCACTTCGTCCATCTGCGCAATGTGCGCCGCGAGGAAGAGCGCACTCCCTGCTCCTTCTTCGAGGACGAGCACCTGGAAGGCGATACGGACATGGTGGCGGTGATCGCCGAACTCCTGGCCGAGGAGGCTCGGCGCAAGGCGGAAGGTCGCACTGATCACCAGATCCCCATGCGCCCGGACCATGGGCAGGAAATTCTCGACGATCTCACGCGCAGCGCGCAGCCTGGCTATCCCGCCATCGGCCGCCTCAAGGGACTTGCCGAACTGCGCGGCATCGAACGCGCCCTCTCCCACCGGGCCTTCGGCCTCGCCGCCACCGGCCAAACCGCATCAGGATTGTCATGAGCATGCAGCCCCTCACCTCCGCCACACCCCTGCCCGCCGGCGTTCTGTCCCCGGGCTTCGACCGGCAGCGGCTGAAGCCCGGCATCGTGCATCTCGGTTTCGGCGCCTTTCACCGTGCCCATCAGGCGGTCTATACCGACCTCGCGCTCGCCGAGGAGTTTGGCGACTGGGGCATCATCGGGGTCAGCCTGCGCTCGCGTCAGGCGGTGGAGGATCTGCGCCGGCAGGACCATCTGTTCACCGTGACGGCGCGCGATGCGAGCGGTCCACAGATGCGCCTTGTTGGTTCGGTCATCGGCGGCATCTCGGCAGCCGATGAGCGCGAGAACCTGCTCGCCCGCCTCGAAAGCCCCGACACGCGGATCGTGACGCTGACGGTGACGGAAAAGGCCTATGGCCTCGATCCCGTCACCGGCGGGCTCGACCTTGCCCATCCCGCCATCGCAGCCGATCTCGCCGATCCGGAGGCTCCAACCGGAGCGATCGGCTTTCTGGTCGAGGGGCTGGCGCGGCGGCGGCGGGCGGGCACCGCGCCCTTCACCGTTCTCTGCTGCGACAACCTGCCGACCAATGGTCGCGTCGTGCGCCGGCTGGTGCTGGACATGGCGACCCGGCGCGACCCCCTCCTCGCGGACTGGATTGCCGCCGAGGGCGCATTCCCCTGCACCATGGTCGACCGCATCGTGCCGGCCGCCACCGCGGAAACGCTGTCGCGGGCGGCCGAACTGCTGGGCGCCGAGGATCGGCTGGCGCTCGATACCGAGCCCTTCCTGCAATGGGTGATCGAGGATCGCTTCGCCAGCGACCGCCCGGCCTGGGAAAAGGCCGGTGCCCTGTTTGTGGAGACGGTCGAGCCCTATGAGAAGATGAAGCTCCGGCTTCTCAACGGCGCCCACTCCATGCTCGCCTATCTCGGCCAGTTGAAGGGTCTTGCCTTTGTGCGCGACGTGATGGCGGTGCCGGAACATGCGGCGCGCGTTCGCCGCCACATGGCAGCCTCGGCCCGCACGCTGGATCCGGTGCCGGGCATCGATCTCGATGCCTATCAGGCGGAACTGATCGCCCGCTTCAGCAATCCGACGATTGCCCACAAGACCAAGCAGATCGCCATGGATGGAAGCCAGAAGATGCCGCAGCGCATCTTTGCCGCCACCGTCGATGCGCTGGCGCATGGTGATCAAGCGGTGGAATTTGCCGAGGCAACCGCGTTCTGGATCGACTACATCCGCACCACCGACCTTCTGGAGGACCCGCGGGCGGACGAGCTTCGCGCCGCCGGTCGCCGCTCGGCCGAGACCGGCTCGCCGGATGCCTTTTTCGCCCTGCCCGGCCTGTTTCCGGAAGCGCTGGTTCAGAATGCCGCCTGGCGGGAGCGTGTGGCGGAAGCGCTGACGAGGATCTGACCGCAGAACGATCAGGTCGCGGCGCTGCCTTGTCAGGCGCCGCCATGCTCCCGGATGAGGTCAAGAAAAGTCTCGCCATAGCGTTCGAGCTTGGAAGGGCCGACGCCGGAAATGCTGAGCATGTCGTCCGGCGTCATCGGGCGTTCCTTGGAGAAGGCGACCAGCGTGGTGTCCGGAAAGATCAGGTAGGGCGGTACGGCAAGCTCGCGCGCCAGCTCCATGCGGGCGGCGCGCAGCGTTTCGAACAGCGCCATGTCGTCGCCCTCGAGCGCCGAGCGGGCATTGGCTGAACTCGCCGAAGCATTGCGGGCAGCCTTGCCCTTGGTCGGGCGGTCGACGCGGAAACGCACCTCCCGTTCCCGCTTGAAGACGGCGCGGGCGGATTCCTCCAGCTTCAACGCGCCGAAGGCCGCATGGTCGACGCTGATCAGCCCCGTCGCCAGCAGCTGGCGGAATACCGATTGCCAGGTCTTGGCCGCGAGATCCTTGCCGGCGCCGAAAACCGGCATGTCCACATGGCCGAAGCGAGTTGTCTTCTCGTTGACGGTGCCGAGCAGCACGTCGATCAGGTGTCCGGTGCCGAAGCGTTCGCCGGTGCGATAGATGGCGGCGAGCGCCTTGATCGCGGCGTCCGTGCCATCCCAGGTTTCGACCGGTTTCAGGCAGGTATCGCAATTGCCGCAGCGGCCGGCATGCGCCTCGCCGAAATGCGCGAGGATCGCCTGCCGGCGGCAGCCCGGTGTCTCGCAGATGGCAAGCAGCGCGTTCAGCTTGGCGCGTTCCACCCGCTTGATGTCGTCGCTCGATCCGCCCTCGTCGATCATGCGTCCGCGCTGGATGACATCGGCCATGCCGTAGGCCATCCAGACTTCCGAGGGCAATCCGTCGCGGCCGGCGCGGCCGGTTTCCTGGTAATAGGCCTCCACCGAGCCCGGCAGGTCGAGATGGGCGACATAGCGAACGTTCGGCTTGTCGATGCCCATGCCGAACGCGACGGTTGCCACGAGGCAGAGATCTTCTTCCTTCAGAAAGGCATCCTGATGCGCGTCGCGCTTCTCCCGCTCCATGCCGGCATGATAGGGCAGTGCCCGGATGCCCTGCGCGTTCAGCCAGTCGGCTGTGTCTTCCACCTTGGCGCGCGACAGGCAGTAGACGATGCCGCTCGATCCCTTGTGGCGCGACAGGAAGCGCAGCAATTGCTGGCGTGGCTGGTCGCGTTCGACGATCTCGTAGGTAATGTTCGGCCGATCGAAGGAGGTGGTAAACACCTGCGCGCCCTGCAGCGCCAGCCGTTCGATGATATCCTCGCGGGTATGCGGATCGGCGGTGGCCGTCAGCGCCACGCGTGGCACGCCGGGATAAAGCCTCGCCAGCTGGCCGAGTTCACGATATTCCGGCCGGAAATCATGGCCCCATTGCGAAACGCAATGCGCCTCGTCGATGGCAAACAGGGCAATCTTCGTCTGGTCGAGCATCTCGCGGAAGCCCGGCGTCACCGTGCGCTCCGGTGTCACGTAGAGCAGGTCGAGTTCCCGGCGGTCGAGCGCGCGCCGCACCGCGACGTAGTCCTCCCGGGTCAGAGACGAGTTCAGCGCCGCAGCCCGCACGCCGAGCTGCTTCAGCGCTTCCACCTGATCGCGCATCAGGGCAATCAGCGGCGAGACGACGATGCCGACGCCCTCCCGGCAGAGCGCCGGGATCTGGAAACACAGCGATTTGCCCGCCCCTGTCGGAAACAGCACCACGGCATCGCGTCCTGCGGTGACCGCGGCGACCACCTCCGCCTGCCGCCCGCGAAAGGCCGTATAGCCATAGACTTCGCGCAGCACTGCGAGCGGATGCCGCAGGCCATCGGTCTCGAAAAGGCGGTCGGTCTCTGTCTGGTGTCGGGGCATGGCTTCGCTTTCGTCACGAGTCAGTGTTTATGTACATCAGCAAACGGCGAGGGAGGAAAGACATGTTCGAGGCCTGCGAATGGCTGAACGTGCCGCAGAACTGGTCCCTAACGGAAAAGGGCCTGCACGTCACGACCGATGCGAAGAGCGATTTCTGGCAGACGACCTATTACGGCTTTGCGCGCGACAGCGGACATTTCTTCGGCCTTGCCCGCACCGGCGGCTTCGCGGCCCAGATGCGGATCCGGGCGCGTTATGACCAGCTCTACGATCAGGCCGGCCTGATGGTGCGCATCGACGAGAACCACTGGCTGAAGGCCGGCATCGAATTTTCCGACGGCGTGGCCTGCCTCGGCAGCGTGCTGACGCTCGGCCAGTCCGACTGGGCGACCGGACCCTATGCCGGCGATCCGTCCGACCTCCATTTACGGGTGACGGTCGATGCGGGCTGGCTGAGGCTGCAATATTCCGCCGATGGCCGGCACTGGCCGCTGATGCGTCTCTCGCCCTTCCCGGTTGCCGAAACCTATCGGGTCGGTCCGATGTGCTGCACGCCGGAACGGCAGGGGCTCGAAGTTCTGTTTTCCGATTTCACGGTGACCGAGCCATCGGGCAAGGATCTGCACGATCTCACCTGAGTGAGGTAGAAGCCGGCGACGGAGGCCGCCGGCTTCCGAAAGGCGTCGATCAGGCGTTCGCCTTCTTGCGTGCGATGCGGGCGCGGATCGACTCGACGTCCGCCCGTGGCGTTGCGGCAAACAGGGTGCGCGTATAGGCGTGGCTCGGTGCCTCGAACACCGCCTCGCGGCTGCCGTATTCCACCGCCTCGCCGTAATACATCACCATCACCTCGTCGGCGATGTACTTCACCACCGAGAGGTCGTGACTGATGAAGACATAGGTCAGGCCGAACTCTTCCTGCAGGTCGGCAAGCAGGTTCAGCACCTGTGCCTGCACCGAAAGATCGAGTGCCGAGACCGGCTCGTCCAGCACAAGAAGCTTCGGGTTCAGCATCAGCGCGCGGGCAATCGCGATGCGCTGGCGCTGGCCACCGGAGAACATGTGCGGATAGCGGTTGTAATGCTCCGGGCCGAGGCCGACCTTGACCAGCATTTCGGTCGCCCGCTCGCGGCGCTCCGCTGCCGACATCTTGGTGTTGATGGCGAGCGGTTCCCCCAGAACATCGCCGATCTTCTGGCGCGGGTTCAGCGAGCCATAGGGGTTCTGGAAGACGATCTGCACCTTGCGGCGCATCTCGGCCGAGAGATGCCCGGGGCGGGTATCGACCGGCTTGCCCTCGATCAGCAGTTCGCCGGCCGTCGGCTGGTCGATGAAGGTGAGGATGCGCGCCAGTGTCGACTTGCCGCAACCGCTTTCACCGACGATGGCGAGCGTCTTGCCGGCGTCGAGCTTGAAGGAAACGCCCTTCACCGCATGCACGACCTTCTCCGGTTTGAAGAGGCCCTGCGGCACGTGGTAGTCCTGCTTGATGTTGCGGATTTCCAGCATGGGAACCGCGTTGTTTTCCGTCGCCGTCATCGTGTGCCTCCGGCCAGTTCGTCCGCCGTCATGAAATCCGAAACCGTGCTCAGGCGCTCGCCGGTGGCATTTTCCGGCAGGGCGGAGAGCAGTGCGCGGGTATAGGCGTTCTTAGGCGCCTCGAAGAGCGAGAGCACGTCGGCCTCTTCCATCTTGCGGCCCTTGTACTGCACGATCACCCGGTCGGCGGTTTCTGCCACCACGCCCATGTCGTGGGTGATCATGATCAGGCCCATGCCGTGTTCGGCCTGCAGCGACATCAGAAGATCAAGGATCTGTTTCTGGATCGTCACGTCGAGCGCCGTCGTCGGTTCGTCGGCGATCAGGAGTTTCGGATTGCAGGCAATGGCGATTGCGATCATCACGCGCTGGCACTGGCCGCCCGACATCTGGTGCGGGAAGTGGTTGAGGCGTTCCGCCGGGTTCGGAAGGCCGACCTGGGTGAAGAGCTCGATCGCCCGGGCACGGCGTTCCTTTTTGCCCATCCCCATGTGGATGCGCAGCACTTCCTCGATCTGGAAACCGACGGTGAAGCAGGGATTGAGGCTGGCGATCGGCTCCTGGAAGATCATCGCCATGTCCTTGCCGATCAGCTTGCGTCGTTCGCCATCGGAGAGCGCGCGGATATCGCGCCCCTGGAAGAGCATGCGGTCGGCGGTGATCTTCGCGGTCCAAGGCAGAAGGCCCATGACGGCGAGCATCGAGACCGACTTGCCGGAGCCGCTTTCGCCGACGATGGCCAGCACTTCGCCCTCGTCGACCGAGAGCGATACGCCGTCCACGGCCTTGAACCAGCCGGTGGCGGTTTCGAATTCGACGGTGAGGTTTTGAATGTCGAGAAGCGCCATGATCAGGACCTCTTCATTTTCGGATCGAGCGCATCGCGCAGGCCGTCGCCCATCAGGTTGATGGCAAGAACGGTGATGAGGATGGCAAGCCCGGGGAAGGTGACGACCCACCAGGCCCGCAGGATGAACTCGCGGGCTTCCGCCAGCATCGTGCCCCATTCGGGCGCCGGCGGCTGGGCGCCCATGCCAAGGAAGCCAAGCGCTGCCGCATCGAGAATGGCGTTCGAAAACGAGAGCGTCGCCTGGACAATCAGCGGCGCCGTGCAGTTCGGCAAAATGGTGCGGAACATCAGGCGGAACGGACCGGCGCCGGAAATGCGGGCGGCGGTCACGTAGTCCCGCGTCAATTCCGCCATCACCGCCGCACGGGTCAGGCGCACGAAATGCGGCTGCAGCGTCAAGGCGATCGCGATCATGCCGTTCGTCAGGCTGGGTCCGAGGATCGCGACGAGCACGAGCGCCAAAAGCAGCGACGGGAAGGCGAGGATGATGTCCATCAGGCGCATGATCACCGTATCGACCCAGCCGCGGTAATAACCGGCGATCAGGCCGACCAGGATTCCGCCGGTGAGCGACAGCGTGGTGACGAAGAGGCCGATGAACAGCGAATATTGCGCGCCATAGATCAGGCGCGAGAGGATGTCGCGGCCGACCGCATCGGTGCCGAGCAGGTAGGTGGCACTGCCACCTTCCAGCCAGGCCGGCGGCACGAGAACGGCATCGCGATACTGTTCGAAGGGCGAATGCGGCGCAATCACGGAGGCGAAGACCGCGACGAAGATAAGTGCGACGAAGACGAAGAGGCCGATGACCGCGCCGCGGTTTTCGGAAAAGTAGAACCAGAATTCGGCGAGCATCTGGCGTCGAAGCGCCGCGCTGCTTACCGGCTGGGCCTTAGTTGTGTCTGCCATGGGATTTCTTCCTTCTTAGTGGCGGATGCGTGGATTGATGAGGCCGTAGAGCACGTCCACGATCAGGTTCACCACCATGATGATGCCGGCAATCAGGAGCAGGCCGCCCTGGATGACGGGGTAATCGCGGCGGAACACGCTATCCACCATCCACTTGCCGATGCCCGGCCAGGAGAAGATGGTTTCGGTCAGGATGGCGCCGGCGAGCATCACGCCGATCTGCAGGCCGATCGTGGTGATGACCGGGATCATGGCATTGCGCAGCGCATGCAGGCTGACGACGCGAAACGGCGAAAGCCCCTTGGCGCGCGCCGTGCGGATGTAATCTTCCGACAGCACTTCCAGCATGGCCGAGCGCGTCTGCCGCGCGATGACCGCAAGCGGGATCGTGGCCAGTACGATCGAGGGCAGGATCAGGTGGCTGACGGCCGAGGAGAACGCACCCTTCTGGCCGGAGAGCAGCGCGTCGATCAGCATGAAGCCGGTCACCGGCTTGAAGAAATACATCAGCGAAATGCGGCCGGAGACCGGGGTCCATTGCAGGATGCCGGAAAACAGGATGATCAGCAGCAGGCCCCACCAGAAGATCGGCATCGAATAGCCGACAAGGGCAATGCCCATCATCGACTGGTCGATGGCCGAGCCGCGCTTGATGGCGGCGATCACGCCGGCGGGAATGCCGATCACCACGGCAATCAGGATGGCGCAGAAGGACAGTTCCACGGTGGCGGGAAAGAGCGCCATGAACTGGGTGAGGATCGGTGTCTTGGAGACGATGGAGGAGCCGAAATCGCCCTGCAGCACGCCGCCCAGATAATCGAGATACTGGACAATCATCGGCCGGTCGAGGCCAAGCTGGGCGCTGATCTGCGCGTGACGCTCCGGAGACATGACCCGCTCGCCGGACAGCAGTGCCACCGGATCGCCGGGCAGCAGCCGGATGAAGGCGAAGGCGATGATCGACACCCCGATGAAGGTCGGGATCAGCACGGCGAGGCGCCGCAAAAGGAAGCCAAACATGGATGGACCTGTTCTTTTTTCTGAGAGCTGGGTCTGGTCGGCCCGCCATTCGCCGGGTCCTCGTCCAGCCCCGGATCGTGCGCCTTTCCCTGAGCGCCGATCCTTGAGGAAAAGCCGCGGAATGTCGCCATTCCGCGGCCTGTCTTTGTCCGGTGAAGCGGATTACTCGGTGATGTCGACGTTTTCGAAGGTGAAGTCGCCAAGCGGGCTCTGGACGAAACCGGTGACTTCCTTGCGCATCGGAACGATCGACAGCGAGTGGTCGAGCGTGGCCCAGGGGGCTTCGCGCTTGAAGACGACCTGTGCCTGTTCGTAGAGCTTGGTGCGCTCGGCCTGGTCGGAGGTGACCTTGGCCTTCTTCACCAGTTCGTCGAACTCCTTGTTGCACCACTGGGCGCGGTTGTTGCCGCCGACGGCATCGCAGCCGAGCAGCGTGTCGAGGAAGTTGTCCGGATCGCCGTTGTCGCCGGTCCAGCCGAGCATGGCGGCACCGTCACGGTCCTTTGCCTTCGAACGCTGCAGGTATTCGGCCCATTCGTAGGAGACGATCTCGACCTTCACGCCGATCTTGGCGAAATCATCCTGGATGATTTCGGCGGCGCGACGGGCGTTCAGCATGTAGGGACGCGAAACCGGCATCGCCCATACCTTCATCGACAGGTCCTTGACGCCGGCATCGGCCAGCATCTTCTTGGCAGCGTCGAGGTCGTAGGTATCGTCTTCGACCTTGTCGTTGTAGGACCACATGGTCGGCGGGATCGGGTTCTTGGCGGGCGTCGCCATGCCTTGGAACACGGCGTCAACGATGGCCTTCTTGTTGATGGCCTTGTTCAGCGCCTTGCGCACTTCCGGCTTGTCGAACGGCGCCTGGGTGGTGTTGTAGGCGAGGTAGGCGACGTTCAGGCCTTCCTGCTCCATCACCTTCAGGTTCGAATCCGACTTCATCGACTTGACGTCGGCAGCGTTCGGATACGGCATCAGGTGGCATTCGCCGGCCTTCAGCTTCTGGTAGCGAACGGCGGCATCCGTGGTGATGGCGAAGACGAGGTCGTCGATCTTCGGTGCCTTGCCCCAGTAGTCGGCGTTCTTCTGGTAGCGGATGACTGCATCCTGCTGATAGCCGATGAAGGTGAACGGACCGGTGCCGACCGGCATCTGGTTCAGCTGTTCCTTCTTGCCGGCCTTGTCGAGGCTGTCGGCATATTCCTTCGACATGATCGAAGCGAACGGCATTGCGAGGTTGGCGAGGAAGGGCGCTTCCGGACGGTTCAGCACGAACTTCACCGTCAGGTCATCGACCTTTTCCACCGACTTGATCAGCTCCGGGAAGCCCATGCCGGCGGCATATTCCCAGGAGGTGCCGGGCACGTACTGGTTCCACGGATTGTTCTTGTTGATCTGGCGATCGATCGAGAAGACGACGTCGTCGGCCGTCAGCGTGCGGGTCGGCTTGAAGAAGTCGGTGGTCTGGAACTTCACGCCCTTGCGCAGCTTGAAGACATATTCCTTGCCGTCCGGCGAGACGGTCCAGCTTTCGGCAAGCGCCGCAACGGGCTTGGTCGTGCCCGGTTCGAACTCGAGGAGGCGGTTGTAGACCGGGTGCGCCGAGGCATCGAAGGTGGTGCCGGCGGTGTAGAGGCCCGGGTCGAAGCCTTCCGGCGAGCCCTCGGAGCAGAAGACGAAGGTCTTGGCGCTCGCGGCGGTGGACAGGAAGGATGCTGCCAGCAGCGCGGCAGCGAAACCGAATTTGTATTTCATGAAGTTGTCTCCCATCGGCCGGAAGGCGGATTCGCGCCCTTGCCGTTTATGTGGATATGGATATGGCGCAGCTTGTACGTTCTTATATTTTCCTTGGGCGCTGGCTCACCAATTGACTTCTGTTTAGCCATGCCAGCGGACGATTCCGGCCGGAATGCCGGGTCCCCCGTTCGCTGACAGGCTTTTCTCATACCATTAGGCCGGGCTTGTAAAGACGGCATCAGCCATCACAGCGGGTCAATAGTACTATTTTTTTGGGTACTTTCCATACCCGAAAAGAATGGTGACGCCGGAGAAATAAAATTTCGCACTCTTCGGCAGTGCAGCAAAAACATCGCGCCAGCCGCGGCCCGGTGAGAATGAAGGATGCCGCCATGACTGAGGGACGGAAGGTTCTGCCGCCGGGGACGCCGCTTGCGGCGTGCCGGTCTGGGGGCGGTCTGAGCCTGTCGGTCTGGGAGAGACCGGAATTTTTGCCGCTGCCGTTCGCCGGGGCTTTCGACATGCGGCTGACTTGCGCTAAGGACAGGATGGGAAAAATTTACTAAATGCGGTGCGGTGCGGTCCGCAACCTGCCGGACAAGACAATGGTGACGATCAAGGAGATTGCGAAGGCCGCGGGGGTTTCTCCTGCCACGGTGTCGCGCGTGCTGAACTATGATCCCTCGCTCTCCATCTCGCCAGCCAAGCGGCAGGCGGTGATCGAGACGGCGGAAGCGCTGAACTACGACACGCCGCGCAATCGCAACCGTGCGCTGGCCGGACCGTTGCAATTGCCGAGCCGGGTGCTGTCCATTCCGCGCATCGCGATCGTGCATTTTCTCGAACCGGCCGAGGAACTGGCCGATCCCTATTATATCGGCGTTAGGCTCGGCATCGAGAACCGCTGCCGGGAAATGCGCATCGAGCCGGTGAAGGTGTTCCATTCGCAGACGCTGGCGGCCGACGCGCTGCTGGAGAGCGTGTCGGGAGTGATCGCGGTCGGACGGCATTCGAGCGCCGAGATCGACTGGCTGTCGCAGCACTGCCAGCATCTGGTTTTTGCCGATTTCGTGCCGCGCCGCGAGACGATCGATCACGTCTGCTGCGATCTCGGCCTTGCCACCCGAAAGATCCTCGACGGACTGTTTACGGCCGGATACCGCCGGATCGCCTTCATCGGGGCGCATGATCCTGTCAGCGCCGATGGCCGAAGGTTCGGCGAGCGGCGCTGCAGCGCCTATATCAACTGGCAGCGGGAGCGCGGACTTTTCGACGCGCGGCTGATGGCGCTGGCCGATCATGGCGACCATGGCCAGAATCTGCGGCTGGAGGTGGGATATGAACAGGCGAAGGTGGTGCTGTCGCAACCCGAGCGGCCGGATGCCCTGATCACTGCCAACGACAACATGGCGATTGGCGCCTACCGGGCCATCCAGGAGGCCGGGCTGTCGGTCCCGGCGGATATTGCGGTCGCCTCCTACAACGATATTCCGGTCGCGCAATTCCTCAATCCGCCGCTGTCCACCATGCGCATCCTCAGCGAGCCGATCGGCGAAACGGCCGTGGACCTGCTGATCGAGCGGATCCAGGGGCGTTGCTACCCCAAGCATGTGGTCATTCCGACCGAAATGGTCTGGCGGGAAAGCTGCCGGCGGCCCGAGGCCGTCTGCTGAGGCGCAGATGCCTCTCGCAGCGGAAAGGGGCGACAAAGGCTCTGGCTGCGCTGCCGCAGCGGCCTTCGCGACTGCAAAAAATATTTAGTAAAAGTTTTCTTGCGTCTGCTCAGTTTTTCCGCTTAGCTCGCGGCTGACGGGGAGGAGTTCCGTCACTGTCGGTTTTCTGGGAGGGAAACATGGATTACGTGACTTGGCGCAGCCATGGCCTGCGCGCAGCCCTTGCGGGTGTGGGTCTGATGGCGGCGGCACCCGCCTTTGCTGCGGAGATCACCATCTGGTGCTGGGATCCGAATTTCAATGTCGCCATCATGCGCGAGGCGGGCGAGCGCTATACGAAGACGCATCCGGATGTGACATTCAATATCGTGGATTTCGCCAAGGCCGATGTGGAGCAGAAGCTGCAGACCGCGCTTGCTTCCGGCACCGCCAGCGCGCTTCCCGATATCGTGCTGATCGAGGATTACGGCGCACAGAAATATCTGCAGTCCTTCCCCGGCGCCTTTGCGCCGATGAGCGACAAGGTCGATTATTCCGGCTTCGCGCCCTATAAGGTCGAGGTGATGACCGTCGACGGCAAGGTCTATGGCATGCCCTTCGATTCCGGTGTGACGGGCCTGTTCTATCGCCGCGACTATCTGGAACAGGCCGGCTTCAAGCCGCAGGACCTGCAGAACATTACCTGGGACCGCTACATCGAGATCGGCAAGGCCGTGGAGGCCAAGACCGGCAAGAAGATGACGACGCAGGACCTGAACAATGGCGGCATGACCCGCATCATCATGCAGTCCGGCAATGCCTGGTATTTCGACAAGGACGGCGAACTGGCCGTGGAAGGCAATGCGGCGCTGAAGGGTGCGCTGGAGGCGCAGGCCAAGATGGTGAAGGCCGGGATCGTCAAGCCCGCGACCGGCTGGAACGATTACGTGAAGGCCTTCACCTCCGGCGATGTGGCCTCCGTCGTCACCGGCGTGTGGATCACGGGAACGATCAAGGCCCAGACCGATCAGTCGGGCAAATGGGGCGTGGCGCCCATTCCGAAACTGGACATCCCGGGGGCTGTCAGCGCCTCCAATCTCGGCGGCTCCAGCTGGTACGTGCTGGCGAAGTCCAAGCAGAAGGATGCGGCGATCGATTTCCTCAATGCGATCTATGCCAAGGATCTGGACTTCTACCAGAAGATCCTGACCGAGCGCGGCGCTGTCGGCTCGCTGATGGCGGCCCGCACCGGCGATGCCTATCAGAAGGCGGATCCCTTCTTCGGCGGTGAAAAGGTCTGGCAGCAGTTTTCCGACTGGCTGGGCAAGGTGCCGGCGGTCAACTACGGCATCTTCACCAACGAACTGGACAATGCGGTGACTGCCAACATGGCGGATCTGACCGGCGGCAAAGCGGTGGATGACGTGATCAAGGCCATCGACGAGCAGGCCAAGCTGCAAATTCAGTGAGATCCGCTGCGGCTTCGCATCGGCTCCTCCCCGGGCATGGCGGTGCACGTGCCGCCTGCCCGGAAGCCTTTGTCCCAAGGCTGACGCCCCACCAGGAACTGCGATGGCAATGGCAAAATCCGGCGGTCTGAAGCGCTATTACAATGTGAACGGCTGGCTGTTCGTCGCGCCTGCGCTGGCGCTGATCGGGCTCTTCATGATCTATCCGATCCTCAACTCGCTGATGCTGTCCGCCTATTCCGGGCGCGGCATGATGATGCGCTTTGCCGGTTTCGGCAACCTCGTGCGCCTCTACAACGATCCGATCTTCTGGAAGGCGCTTTCCAACACCATCGTCTTCTTCATCATCCAGGTGCCGATCATGATCGTGCTGGCGCTGTTGATCGCCAATGCGCTCAACAATCCGCGCCTGCGCTTTTCCGGCCTGTTTCGCACCGCGATCTTCCTGCCCTGCGTCTCCTCGCTGGTCGCCTATTCGATCCTGTTCAAGAGCATGTTTGCAGTGGATGGCGTGGTGAACCGCACCTTCATGGCGCTCGGCCTTATGGAACAGCCGATCAGCTGGCTGACCGATCCGTTCTGGGCGAAGGTTCTGGTGATCATCGCGATCACCTGGCGCTGGACGGGGTATAACATGATCTTTTATCTGGCAGCACTTCAGAACCTCGACCGCTCGGTGGATGAGGCAGCGCGCATCGATGGCGTGCCCTCCTGGGGCCGTTTCCTGTTTCTCACCATCCCTATGCTGAAGTCGGTGATC
Source organism: Rhizobium sp. CSW-27 (assembly GCF_018760785.1). GTDB lineage: Bacteria > Pseudomonadota > Alphaproteobacteria > Rhizobiales > Rhizobiaceae > Neorhizobium. The sequence goes on along the minus strand of NZ_JAHHZO010000009.1, from coordinate 126,790 downwards.
CTGTTTACCACCATCACTTCCACCATAGGCACGCTTCAGCTGTTCGATGAAGTCTACAGCCTGACCGAAGGAACGGGCGGCCCTTCCAACGAAACGCTGACGCTTTCGCTCTATATCTACAACCTCACTTTCCGCTTCATGCCGAATTTCGGCTATGCGGCCACGGTGTCCTACGTCATCGTGGTGCTGGTGGCGCTTCTCTCCTTCCTCCAGTTCTATGCCGTGAGGGAACGCAAATGAGCCCGCTTCTTGCCCGCAGAACCGCCAGCGCACTGCGTTACCTTCTGCTTTCCTTCGCCGCCTTTCTCTCCGTCTTCCCCTTCTTCTGGATGGTGATTGGCGCAACCAACACCACAGCCGACATCAACAAGGGCAAAGTATCACTCGGTTCCGCCCTTTGGGATAACGTGAACGGCTTCTTCACCGCCGTCGATGTGCCGCTGATCCTCTGGAATTCCACCAAGATCGCCATCTTCGGTACGGCGCTGACCATGCTTGTTTCGTCACTGGCCGGTTACGGTTTCGAGATGTTCCGCTCGAAGCTGCGCGAGCGCATCTACACGGTGGTGCTGCTGACGCTGATGGTGCCGTTTGCGGCGATCATGATCCCGCTGTTCATGCTGATGGCAAGCTCCGGCCTTATCAACACGCATATTGCCATCATCCTGCCGACCATCGCGTCTGCCTTCATCATCTTCTATTTCCGGCAGGCCTCGAAGGCTTTCCCGCGCGAACTGCACGATGCAGCCAAGATCGACGGGCTGAAGGAATGGCAGATCTTCCTGTTCATCTATGTCCCGGTGATGCGCTCCACTTACGCAGCCGCCTTCGTCATCGTGTTCATGATGAACTGGAACAACTATCTCTGGCCGCTGATCGTGCTGCAATCCAACGAGACCAAGACGATCACGCTCGCCATCGCCTCGCTTTCCTCCGCCTACTACCCCGATTACGGCACGGTGATGATCGGCACGATCCTCGCCACGCTGCCCACCCTCTTTGTCTTCTTCGCCATGCAGCGCCAGTTCGTTCAAGGCATGCTTGGCTCGGTGAAATAGGAATACACCATGCGTACAACGACCCTCTTCAACGACAACTGGATTTTCAGCGAAGGCTTTGGCAACGATGCCCTGACCGCCATGCGCGCTGGCGAAGCCGTGCGCCTGCCGCACAATGCAGTGGACCTGCCGTTCAACTATTTCGACGAAAAATGCTATCAGCGCGCCTTCACCTACCAGAAGGTCATCACCTGGCAGCCGGAATTCGAAGGCCGGGAAGTCTCCGTCGTTTTCGATGGCGCCATGGCCGATGCGGAGGTTTTTCTGAATGGCGAGCCGGTCATTGCCCATAAGGATGGCTATACGCCCTTCGAGGCGCGCCTGACCGGGCGGCTGAAACAGGGCGACAACCTGCTGACGGTCAAGATCGATGGCAGTGAAAATCCGGAAATCCCGCCCTTCGGCGGTCGCATTGATTATCTCACCTATGCGGGCATCTATCGCGACGCCTGGCTGAAGATCACGACGCCGGTTTCCATTCGCCACGCGAAGATCGAAACACAGGATACGTTGAGCGCCGCCAAGGGCGTGACGGTGCGCGTCGATCTTTGCAATCCTGCCGAACGGACCTTGTCCGGCACGCTGCATGTGACGCTGAAGGATGGCGAGAAAGTCATTGCCAGTACGTCGCAGCCCGTCAGCGCGGTGCGGCAGACATTCGCCTTCTCTGGCCTGACGGGCCTTTCGCTCTGGGAGCCGGAAAATCCGCAGCTTTATACAGCCGAAATCCGGCTGGAAACGGAAGCAGGCACTGATGAACTGAGCGCCACGTTCGGCTTCCGTACGGCTGAATTCACCGTTGAAGGCTTCAAGCTGAACGGCAAGCTTCTGAAGATCCGCGGCCTCAACCGGCACCAGGCCTGGCCCTATTCCGGCTATGCCATGGGTAGGCGCGCGCAGGAGCGGGATGCGGAAATTCTGAAAAACGACCTCAAATGCAATCTCGTACGCACCTCGCACTATCCGCAATCGCCCTGGTTCCTCGATCATTGCGACCGCATCGGTCTTCTTGTGTTTGAGGAAATTCCGGGATGGCAGCATATTGGCGGCGATGAATGGAAGGCGGAATCCGTGCGCAATGTGGAGCGCATGATTACCCGCGACTGGAACCATCCCTCGATTATTCTGTGGGGGGTGCGCATCAACGAATCGCAGGATTCCCACGACTTCTACGCGGAAACCAATCGTGTAGCGCGTGAGACTGACCCCACCCGCCAGACCGGCGGGGTTCGTTTCATCACCGAGAGCGAATTCCTGGAAGACGTCTATACGATGAACGACTTCTATCTCGGCAGCGAGGAGATGCCGGGCGCCAACCACTCCCGCACGCCCCTGCGGGACCAGCAGGTCTGCACCGGCCTGCCGACCAAGGTTCCCTATATGGTGACCGAGTTCAACGGCCACATGTACCCCACCAAGCGGCATGACCAGGAGCAGCGGCAGGCCGAACATGTAACCCGTCACTTGCAGGTGCTGAATGCCATGTATGGCGACCGCTCCATTTCGGGCGCCATCGGCTGGTGCGCCTTCGACTACAATACGCACAAGGATTTCGGCTCCGGCGACCGCATCTGCCATCATGGCGTGATGGACATGTTCCGCGAGCCGAAATTCGCAGCCTTCGCCTATGCCAGCCAGTGCGAGCCGGACGATGGCGTGATCCTGAAGCCGGTCACCTTCTGGGCGCGCGGCGAGCGCAATATCGGTGGCATCATGCCCTTGATCGTGCTGACCAATTGCGACGAGGTGGAGTTCGTCTACGGCCCGCATCTTCGCAAGCGGGTCGGGCCGGATCGGGAAACCTATCCGCATCTGCCGCATCCGCCGGTCGTCATCGACCGCCGCCATTTCTCGGCGCAGGAACTGGGCAGCTGGGGCATGGCCTGGGAGGATGGCGAAATCATCGGCTATATCGACGGCAAGCCGGTGGCATCCGTGACGTTTGCGGGCGGCGCGGTGCCGACACGGCTCGAGGTTGCGGCGGACGAGGAGACACTTCCCGCTGCCACCAAGGATCAGCTTCGCATTGTGGTGCGGGCGCTCGACCAGATGGGCAATCTGCTGCCTTTCCTCGATGAGCCGGTCAGCGTGCACGTGAACGGCCCGGCAAGGATCCTCGGCCCCGCGACTCTGGTTCTTTCCGGCGGCTCTTCCGGCTTCTGGCTGGAATCGACCGGCGGGACCGGCCCTGTCGAGGTGACCGTTTCTTCGCCGCGCTTTGCCTCGCAGACGATCCGCGTGACGGCGGTCTGAGGAAGGGAGACACCATGGAGGCGCTTTCCCTCAGGGGCATTCGCAAGAGCTACGGGTCGCTCGAAGTCATCAAGGGGGTCGATCTTGCCATAGAGCCGGGGGAATTCACCGTCTTCGTCGGCCCGTCCGGCTGCGGCAAGTCCACGCTTTTGCGCATGATCGCCGGTCTGGAGGATATTTCCGCCGGCGAGCTGACCATCGGCGGCGCGCGGATGAACGACGTCGATCCTTCCAGGCGCGGCATCGCCATGGTGTTTCAGTCCTACGCGCTCTATCCGCACCTCACCGTGCGGCAGAACATGGGCTTTGCCTTGCGGTTTGCGGGTGTTGCCAGGGCGGAAATCGAGCGGCAGGTCATGGAGGCTGCCCGTATTCTGGAACTGGAGCCGCTGCTGGATCGCAAACCGGGCCAGCTTTCCGGCGGTCAGCGCCAGCGCGTCGCGATCGGGCGCGCTATCGTGCGGCATCCGAAAGTGTTTTTGTTCGATGAGCCGCTTTCCAATCTGGATGCGGAACTGCGCGTGCATATGCGTTTCGAGATCGCCAAGCTGCACAAGAAGCTTGGCACCACGATGATCTATGTCACCCACGATCAGGTGGAGGCCATGACGCTGGCCGACAAGATCGTGGTGATGCGGGCGGGCATCGTGGAGCAGGCGGGAACCCCGCGCGCGCTTTACGCCGACCCGGACAACCAGTTCGTTGCCGGCTTCATCGGTTCGCCACGGATGAATTTTCTGCCCGGCGAAATCGTTGCCGGCGGTGGCGACAGCATGATGCTGGGCCTGGAAGGCGTCGATGCACCGCTTCCCCTGCCTGAACTGCGGACTGCCCTTGCGGTCGGCAGGCGGCTTGTCGTCGGCCTTCGTCCGGAGGCCTTTCGCGCCGATGGCGACAGCGTCATGACACTTGCCGTCGAGATGGTCGAATATCTGGGCGGCGAGACGCTGGTGCACGGCCGCGCCACTGCGGCCGGCGACATCGTTACCGCCAAGGCCGGCGGTAATGAGGCATGGGTCGGGCGGGAGCAGGTTCGCCTTGGCTTCCATGCACGTGACCTTCTCCTGTTCGATGGCGAGGGACAGCGCATCCGCTAGCATCTCCTTGTGGAGTGGCGAGCCTTGTCCATCCAAAATTTAGAATGTTCTGGAATAAACGGCCATGCCGCTGAAGACATGTTGCGGGAGCGGCGCCGATTGGTCAGAACTGTATTGGCGCATCTGTTGTCTGTAACGCCAACCGCGCGTCTGTGGTATAAGGTAAAACCGCGTCTGGCGCGGATGAGGGGACAGGCTCAGAAGGACTGCGCAAGGTTTGACGACGCAGAACAACCACACGAACGGCGTTATCACCACTTCCATTGATGAATGGGTGGATGCACATCTTCTTCGGCTGGCGTTTCGCAACAACTTCGCCAATATCAGCGTCAATCTTGCAGCCGCCATCGGCATGTTTCTCGTCGTTCCGGCCTCCTCCGGGCGGGCAACCGGCTTCGGTGCCGTGTGGCTCGCCTCGATCCTGGTGCTGTCGCTGTCGCGCTATGCCCACTCCATCTGGGTGACACGGCGTCTTCGGGAGGAGCCGTTTCTCTTCGGTTCGCAGCAGAGGAGCTATCTGGCCGGCTATGCCGCCGGTCTCCTGATGGCCGTCTGCCTGTGGGGGGCGATGACGGGCGTTGCGATCAGCAGCAACATGACCGAGATCCGCTACGCCGTGCTGGTGATCATTTCCGCCCTTGCGGCGGGCGCCACGGGCATTCTGGCGCCGCAACTGGTGGTCGGGCGCATTTATATTGCCGCGATGCTGCTGCAGGGATCCGCAGCGCTGATGTTCTCGGACCAGCCTCATTATCTGCTGGCCGCGCTCGGGGCGATCTTCACGGTGGTGATGCTCATTTCCCACCGCAACAACCATCAGGTTCTGCGCCAGAGTTTCGAACTGCAGTATCGCAACAACGAGCTTGTGGCGCGCCTCAAGACCGAGCGCAACCTGCTGGAAGAGCTGAATGCGACGCTGGAGACGCGGGTGCGCGACCGCACCGCCGAGCTCAAGGCGCTGGCCGAGCAGGATCCGCTTACCGGCGTGCTGAACCGCAACGGCCTGATGCGGTGGTGCGAGGAGGCCGATGTGGCGGCACGGGAGCGGGGTGCGCCGGACCTCGTGGCGATCTTCATCGACCTCGACCGCTTCAAGCAGATCAATGATGGGCTCGGGCATACGATCGGCGACCGGGTGCTGGTGGAAGTGGCGAGGCGATTGCGGGTGTCGCTGGGTGATCATGGCGCACTTGGCCGCTGGGGCGGCGACGAATTCGTAGCGATCGTCACGGCCCCGCCGGGTCATCCGCTGGACTGGGCCAGCGAGCTGGCAAGCCGGATGCGCTATGCCGTGGAAGAGCCGATCCATGTGGCAGGCCGCCAGCTGCTGATCGGCTTCAGTGCCGGCGTGGCGGTAACGGCCGGGGAGCGCACCAGCATCGGCGATGCCATTCATTATGCCGATCTGGCGGCCGGGGATGCCAAGCGCAAGGGACGCGGGCTGACGCAGGTCTACAAGGAGAAGCTGCTCGCCGAGCAGGAGCGGAATCTCGCAATCTGCCAGGCGCTGAAGACCGCCATTGCCCAGAACGAACTTTCCGTGCTGTTCCAGCCCGTGGTGGCGGCACCGTCACGGGCGGTGGTTGCCTATGAGGCGCTGTTGCGCTGGAACAGCCGCGAGTATGGGCCGATCAGTCCCGATGAGTTCATTCCGATGGCCGAGGATACCGGCGATATCGTGCCGCTCGGCAATTTCGTGCTCGATGCCGCACTCGGCCAGCTGGTGCGCAGCGGCTACCATGCCAATCCGCTGAAGATGGCGGTCAATGTTTCGCTGCGCCAGCTGATTGCGCCCGGCTTCCTGGAGGCGGTGCGCTTGAGCCTCGACCGGCACGCGGTGCGCCCGGCCGATCTCATTCTGGAGGTGACGGAAACGATTTTCGACACCCGCCAGCAGCCGATCATCAGCTTCGTGCTGCATCAGCTGAACTCCTATGGCGTCGAGATTCACATCGACGATTTCGGCACCGGCTATTCCTCGCTCTCGCGCCTGCACGAACTGCCCATTCACGCGCTGAAGATCGATCGCTCCTTCGTCCATGCGCTCGATACGCACGGCACGGCGATCATCGAGGGAACGGCGCTGATCGCCCGCAAGCTGGGCATCCACATCATTGCCGAAGGGGTGGAAACGCCGCTGCAGGCCCGGCAACTGGAAGAGATGGGGATCGAGTACCTGCAGGGCTATCTGTTTGGCCGGCCGAGCCCGAAGCTTCTGGAAAGCCGGCACATCCAGAGTGCCTGACGGGCGCTGTTCATTCCTGACGCATATCCCGAAACGAAAAAGCCTGCCGCGGGAGGAGGTGCGGCAGGCTTTCCGAAAAGAACCGAACAGCGACTGGGAGGAGGAGTGTCGCTGTTCCCCGGGCGCCCCATGGGAGGAGGAGGAGTGGGTTGCCCGGACCCGAAGCGCTTCGGGAGGAGGAGTGTCGCGCTTCGTTGAAATGAGAGATACCCCCGATCGCGCTGCTTTCCTAGGCGCAATGCTGCAGTGCAGCTATGCGGAAAACGCAAACCTTTGCGGTGCTGTCCCGAAGCGGGACGAGTGCTGCCTGCAGAAGGTTGGTACAGACGCAAAACGCCCGCACATGGCGTGCGGGCGTCCGGCGGAGTTTCTGGGAGATGGGCGCGCCAATCAGAGAGCGACCGAAGCGCGAGCGATCCGGTGGATGTCGCTGCGGGCAATGCCGAGATCGTTGAGTTCGCGGTTCGACATGCGGCCGAGTTCGGTCACGGTCTGACGATACTTGCGCCAGTTGTTCAAGGTGCGTGCTACGTTCATGATGATCCCCTTTCCTGAGGTTCGCTTGACGTCAGCAACCCGTTTGGTTCCGGCGTCGTTTGATGTCCCGAATATAAGCGTTTCCTGTGCCTAAAACAGACACGATGCCTCATGTCACCCATGCGTGAAGTGCAATCCTTGGGATGTTCCTGTGCCGATCTGCACCGCGATGCGGCAAAGTCTCCGCCCGGCCCGGCTGGAAACGGAGTCAGCCCTGTTGCGGATAGGAAATGATCGAGAGATAGCGCGCGGGAAGCTTCACCAGAACCTCAGGCCCATGCGGGGCATCGGCATCGAAGAACAGGCTGTCGCCGGGCTCCATCCGATAGAGGCTGTCGCCATGGCGATACACCACCTCGCCCTCCAGCATGTAGAGGAATTCCATGCCGGTGTGCTGGAAGGTGGGGAAGATGTCGGACTCGGCATTCAGCGTGATGAGGTAGGGTTCCACCGTCACGCCGGCGGTGTTGTTCTCCACATAGCCGAGCAGGCTGTAATGGTGGCCGGCGCGTGTGCCGCGCCGTTCCAGATGCACGCCCTCCCCCGCCTTGACGAAGCTTGCGCTCTTCGGCTCCTCGAAGCCGCGGAAGAAGGCGGTCATCGGCACGCCGAGCGCGCGGGAGAGGGCTTGCAGCGTGGTCAGCGACGGCGAGATATTGCCGTTCTCGATCTTGGACAGCATGCCGGCCGACATGCCGGTCGCCGCCGCCAGGTCGGAGACGGTAATGCCCAGCGTCTTGCGATAGGTGCGCACCTCATGGCCGATGGCCATTTCCAGCGTGTTGACGCGCGGCTCGCGCACGGCATGCGGATCCTGCGCCAGCGCGGCTGTCGCGGCGCGGCTGCGCTCGGTGGTGCGCTTGGCCATCGGGTTCCTCCCCTTGTGCGTGCATCCGTCGGGCCAGGCCGAGCGGCCCGGTTGTCCTGCAAGGAGCCCTGCTTAAGCACGCTGCACGTGCAGAGCGCAAGCCCTCATCCCGCCGCGCGCCGCCCGTCCTGTCCGCCCAGACCTCATACATCCAGCGTGTTGTCATGCTCCCAGCGGCTGAAATGGGCGCAGTAGCGGCTCCATTCCCCGTGCTTGAGGGTGAGATAGGCGCTGCAGAGCTCCATCCCGAGGGCTGATTGCAGCGCAGTATCCGCCTCCAGCGCCCTCAGCGCGTCGAGAAGGTTGAGCGGCAGGCGCGGCGCATCCTTCACCAGATGGCCGTCACGATACATGTCGATGTCGTGGTGCGGGCCGGGGTCCGCGCCCGTCTCCAGGCCGCCGAGACCGGCCGCGATGATGACCGCCTGCAGGAGATAGGGATTGACCGCGCCATCCGGCAGGCGCAGTTCGAAGCGGCCGGGGCCTGGCACGCGCACCATGTGCGTGCGGTTGTTGCCGGTCCAGGTCACCGTGTTGGGCGACCATGTGGCGCCCGAAAGCGTGCGCGGTGCATTGATGCGCTTGTAGGAGTTGACGGTGGGATTGGTGATGGCGGCCATGGCGGCGGCATGGCGCATGATGCCGCCGAGGAAGGTCTTGCCCCTGGCCGACAGGCCGAACGGCATGGCGGGATCGGCAAAGGCATTTTCCCGGCCCTGCGCATCCCAGACCGATACATGGCAATGGCAGCCATTGCCGGTCAGCCCCTCGAAGGGCTTGGGCATGAAGGTGGCGCGCAGCCCGTGCTTTTCCGCGACCGATTTCACCATGAACTTGAAGAAGGAGTGCCTGTCGGCCGTCGTCAGCGCATCGTCGAATTCCCAGTTCATCTCGAACTGGCCGTTGGCGTCCTCGTGGTCGTTCTGATAGGGCTTCCAGCCGAGTTCGAGCATGTAGTCGCATATTTCGGCGATTACGTCATAGCGGCGCATCAGCGCCTGCTGGTCATAGCAGGGTTTTTCCGCCCGGTCGAAGCCGTCGGAAATCCGCTCGCCATCTGCGGCGATCAGGAAGAACTCGGCCTCGACGCCGGTCTTGACGCTGAGGCCGAGCCGGGCCGCCTTCTCCACCTGCCGCTTCAGCACCACGCGCGGCGCCTGTTCCACAGACCTGTCGTCCATCACGCAATCGGCGGGGACCCAGGCAACATCGCGCTTCCACGGCAGCTGGATGACGCAGGCCGGGTCTGGCATCGCGAAGAGATCCGGATGCGCCGGCGTCATGTCGAGCCATGTGGCGAAGCCCGCAAAACCCGCGCCGTCCCGCTGCATGCCGGCGATGGCCGCGCTCGGCACCAGTTTGGCGCGCTGGGCACCGAACAGGTCGGTATAGCTGATCATGAAATAGCGAATGCCGCGCTCGGCGGCGAAATCTGCAAGATGCTGTGTCACGTCGTTCCCCTGTTTTTATGGATTGAGACACAATCAGCGATGAAAAAGGCCGCCTTCCCGAGGGAAAGGCGGCCGGCAGTGGTCAGAAACCTCCCTTGCCCGGATACCAGTCGGTGCCGGCCAGCGGCACCTTCGCCATGGCGGCGGCCTCCATCGTCAGCGCGCAGAGATCTTCCGGTTCCAGATTGTGCAACCGGTTCTTGCCGCAGGCGCGGGCGATCGTCTGTGCCTCGAGCGTCATGACCTTGAGATAGTTGGCGAGACGCCGACCGGCCGTGACCGGATCGAGCCGGGCGGCAAGCTCGGGGTCCTGCGTGGTAATGCCCGCCGGGTCCCTGCCTTCGTGCCAGTCGTCATAGGCGCCGGCGGTGGTGCCGAGTGCGCGGTACTCCTCCTCCCATTTCGGGTCGTTGTCGCCGATGGCAACGAGGGCGGCGGTTCCGATCGAGACCGCATCGGCACCGAGCGCCAAGGCTTTTGCCACATCGGCGCCGGAGCGGATGCCGCCGGAGACGATCAGCTGCACCTTGCGGTGCAGGCCGAGATCCTGCAGCGCCTGCACCGCGGGGCGGATGCAGGCGAGCGTCGGCATGCCGACATGCTCGATGAAGACGTCCTGGGTTGCGGCCGTGCCGCCCTGCATGCCGTCCAGCACCACCACATCGGCGCCGGCCTTCACGGCAAGCGCCGTGTCGTAATAGGGACGCGCGCCGCCGACTTTCACGTAAATGGGCTTTTGCCAGTCGGTGATCTCGCGCAGTTCAAGGATCTTGATTTCCAGATCGTCCGGCCCGGTCCAGTCCGGATGCCGGCAGGCGGAGCGCTGGTCGATGCCTTTCGGCAGGGTGCGCATCTCCGCCACCCGGTCGGAAATCTTCTGCCCCAGCAGCATGCCGCCGCCGCCGGGCTTCGCCCCCTGCCCTACGACGATCTCGATGGCGTCGGCCCGGCGCAGGTCGCGCGGATTCATGCCGTAGCGGGAGGGAAGATACTGGTAGACCAGCAGCTCGGAATGGCCGCGTTCCTCGTCGGTCATGCCACCGTCGCCGGTCGTTGTGGAGGTGCCGGCCAGCGTCGCGCCGCGCCCCAGCGCCTCCTTGGCATTGCCGGACAGCGCGCCGAAACTCATGCCGGCAATGGTGATCGGGATCTTCAGTTCGATCGGCTTCCTGGCGAAGCGGGTGCCGAGCACCACCGAGGTCTCGCACTTCTCGCGGTAGCCTTCCAGCGGGTAACGGGAAATCGAGGCGCCGAGGAACAGCAGGTCATCGAAATGCGGCACCTTGCGCTTGGTACCGCCGCCGCGGATATCGTAGATGCCGGTCGCCGCCGCCCGGCGGATTTCCGCCAGCGTGTGATCATCGAAGGTGGCGGACTTGCGCGGCGGGGTCAGCGGATTGTGATAGCTCATGAAAACCCCTCGCCTCAGTATGCGTCGGCATTGTCGATGTGGAAATTGTAGAGCTTGCGGGCGGAGCCATAGCGCCGGAACTCTTCCGGCTTCACGCCGGTGACACCCGCTTTTTCCAGAAGCTCAGCCAGCTTTTCCAGATGCTTCGGCTTCATCCGCTTTTCGATGCAATCGGCGCCGAGGCTCTTCACCGAGCCGCGTACGAAGAGCTTCGCCTCATAAAGGGAATCGCCCAGCGCTTCGCCGGCATCGCCACAGACGACGAGATGGCCGGACTGGCCCATGAAGGCCGACATGTGGCCGATCGAGCCGTGCACGACGATGTCGATGCCTTTCATCGAGATGCCGCAGCGCGAGGCGGCATTGCCCTTTATGACCAGCAGGCCGCCGCGCCCGGTGGCGCCCGCATATTGCGAGGCATCTCCCTCGACGATGACGGTGCCGGACATCATGTTTTCCGCCACCCCCGGCCCTGCCGAACCGTGAACGGTGACGGTTCCGCCGTCATTCATGCCGGCACAGTAATAGCCGACCGACCCATGCACCTCGACCGAAACCGGACTGTCGATGCCCACCGCGACCGCATGATGCCCGCGCGGGTTCACCACCTCGAAGCGGGTGTCGTTCGTGCCCGGCTCCAGCCCGTGCAAGGCACTGTTCAGCTCCCGGAGCGGGGTCGTGGAGAGATCGAAAACGGGCATGTCAGGCGGCCTTCTCGTGATCCCAGAAATAGACGGTGGCAGGCTCCGGCTCCCAGACGCGCGCCGTCTCTATGCCGGGCAGGTTGGCGAGCGCCCGGTATTCCGAGCCGAAGGCGACGTAACGTTCGGTTTCGGCCATCACCGCCGGCTTGCAGGCAATCGGGTCGCGCAGCACGCCGAAGCCGGTCCGGGTGCCGACGACGAAGGTGAAGAAGCCGTCGAGGTCATCGAGCGCGCCGGTCAGCGCCTCGCCCAGATCCTTGCCGGATGCCATTTCGGCGGTGAGATAGGCGGCTGCCACTTCGGAATCATTGTCCGTCTCGAAGGTCATGCCGCCGCGCAGCAGCGCACGGCGCAGATTGTTGTGATTGGAGAGCGAGCCATTGTGCACCAGGCACTGGTCCGGACCGGTGGAAAAGGGATGGGCGCCGAGCGTCGTGACGGCGCTTTCGGTCGCCATGCGCGTGTGGCCGATGCCATGCGTGCCGCCCATGGCCCGCACGCCGAAGCGGGAGATGACGTCGCCCGGCAGACCTACTTCCTTGAAGATCTCGACGCTCTCGCCGGCGCCCATGATGCGGACCGACGGCCGCAAACGGGTGAGCAGTGCGCGAATCTCGCCCTGACGATCCGCGGCGATCTCGATCACCGCATGCGTGTTCTTTTCCGTCACGCGTGCCGGCAGCCCCGCTCCGGAAAGATCGGTGGCCAGATTGGCAAAATCCGCGGTCGGGTTCGGCGATTGTGCCGTGACCTTGGCAAGGCCCGTTGCCGGGGCACCATAGATCGCGATCCCCGCAGAATCCGGCCCGCGGTCCGTCATGGTGATCAGCATGTCCGAAAGAAGCTCCCCCAGCCGGGGTTCGAGGCTTCTGTCCTTGAGGAACAATCCCACAATGCCGCACATCCGCGCTCTCCCTGAAACCGTCCCCCAAGGCGTAGCAGTGCGCCGCAACAAAATCAATCAGGAAGAATAAAAGTTGCCTTTAAGGAATTTAACGCGGCCACTGGCAAAGGCCTTGATGGTCGGGCGCCGGAGGGTCGGACCGGCTGCAGGGCAGTTGACAGGCTCACGGTTCGCAGATACTTTAACCTTAAAATAAATAAGGCCCCTCCGTGATCGAGGGGTATGACCACGGAGGGTGTCATGCGTATCGTCTGCATCGGCGGCGGGCCGGCCGGGCTCTATTTCGCGCTTCTGATGAAGAAGCTGCATCCCGAGCATGAGATCACGGTGGTGGAGCGCAACCGTCCCTATGATACCTTCGGCTGGGGCGTGGTGTTTTCCGATGCCACCATGGTTTCGATGCGCGCCTGGGATCCGGAAAGCGCGGCGGAAATCCAGCAGGCCTTCAATCACTGGGACGATATCGAGCTTCTCTTCAAGGGCACGCGCCAGCGCACGACAGGTCACGGCTTCGTCGGCATCGGGCGCAGGAAGCTGCTCAACATCCTGCAGGCGCGTTGCGAGGCGCTCGGCGTGACGCTGACATTCGAGACGGATGTCGATAGCGACCTCGATTTCCCCGATGCGGATCTGATCATCGCATCGGACGGACTGAATTCCAGGATCCGCAACAGATATGCAGAGGTGTTCGAGCCCGATCTGGTGGTGCGTCCGAACCGCTATATCTGGCTTGGCACCAACAAGCTGTTCGATGCCTTCACCTTCGATTTCCGCAAGACCGACCACGGCTGGTTCCAGGCGCATATCTACAAGTTCGACGAGAACACCTCGACCTTCATCGTGGAAACCACGGAGGAGGCCTATCAGGCCCATAAGCTCGGCGAGATGTCGCAGGAGGAGTCGATCAGGTTCGGCGAGGGCCTGTTTGCCGAGACGCTGGAAGGTTCGTCGCTGATGACCAATGCGCGCCATCTGCGCGGCTCGGCCTGGTTGAATTTCAGCCGTCTCATCTGCGGCAAGTGGAGCCATTTCAACGGCAATTCGCATGTCGTGCTGATGGGCGATGCGGCCCATACCGCCCATTTCGCCATCGGCTCGGGCACCAAGCTTGCCATCGATGACGCCATCGAGCTTGCCAACCAGTTCAATATTGCCGGCCATGGCAAGGAGGCCATTCCGGCCGTTCTCTCGACTTACGAGGAAATCCGCCGCGTCGACGTTGCGCGCATCCAGAATGCGGCGCGCAACGCCATGGAATGGTTCGAGGTCGTCGGACATCGCTATGCCGACACGCTGGAGCCGGAACAGTTCATGTATTCCATGCTGACGCGCTCGCAGCGCATCAGCCACGAGAACCTGCGCCTGCGCGACAAGGTCTGGCTGGAAGGCTATGAGCGCTGGTTCGCCGCCCGGCAGGGGCTCAACGTGAAGGACGGCGAACGCTGCCTGCCGCCGATGTTCACGCCCTACAAGGTGCGTGACCTGACATTGCCGAACCGCATCGTCGTCTCCCCCATGGCCATGTACTCGGCGAAAGACGGCCTCATCGACGACTTCCATATGGTCCATCTCGGCAGTCGCGCGATGGGTGGCGCCGGCCTCGTGTTTGCGGAAATGACCTGCGTCTCGCCCGATGCCCGCATCACGCCCGGCTGCCTTGGCCTGTGGAATGACGAGCAGGCGGCCGGCTGGAAACGCCTCGTCGATTTCGTCCACGCCAACAGCGCGGCCAAGGTCGGCATCCAACTCGGCCATGCCGGGCGCAAGGGCGCAACCAAGCTCGCCTGGGAGGGCATCGATCAGCCGCTGGAGGATGGCGGCTGGCCGCTTCTGTCCGCCTCCGCGCTGCCCTATCTCAAGCACAGCCAGGTGCCGAAGGCGATGGATCGCGCCGACATGGACCGGGTCAAGGCCGATTTCGTCGCCGCCACCCGGCGCGCGGCCGAGGCCGGTGCCGACTGGCTGGAGTTCCACGCCGCCCACGGTTATCTGATGTCATCCTTCCTGTCGCCGCTCACCAACCGGCGCGAGGACGAGTATGGCGGCAGCCACGAGAACCGGGCGCGCTATCCGCTCGAGGTCTTCAAGGCCGTGCGCGAAGCCTGGCCGGCCGACCGGCCGATCTCGGTGCGCCTCTCCTGCCATGACTGGTTTGAAGGCGGCAACACGCCGGAGGATGCGGCGATCTTTGCGCAGATGTTCAAGGAGGCCGGTGCCGATCTGATCGACTGCTCGTCGGGTCAGGTGTGGAAAGAGGAGCAGCCGGTCTATGGCCGCCTGTTCCAGACACCCTTCTCCGACAAGATCCGCAACGAGATCGGTATTGCGACCATCGCGGTCGGTGCCATTTCCGAAGCAGACCACGCCAATTCGATCATCGCGGCTGGCCGCGCCGATCTCTGCGCGGTTGCCCGCCCGCATCTGGCGGATCCCGCCTGGGCGCTGCACGAGGCGGCGAAGATCGGCCTGAAGAGCGTTGCGTGGCCGAAGCAGTACATGTCCGGCAAGTATCAGTACGAGGCGAATCTTGCCCGTGCGGCTGCACCGGCAAAGTGAGGCGACCGTGGGAAAACCGCTTCAGGACAGGCATGTTCTTGTCACGGGTGCAGGGTCGGGCATCGGCGCTGCCATTGCGCACCGGCTGGCGCAGGATGGGGCGCTGCTGACGCTGGCCGGGCGGCGCGCTGAGCCGTTGGAGGCCCTGGCGGCCGAACTCGGTGTGGCATGCGCCATTGCCGTTTCCGGCTTCGACGTTACGGCTCCCGAGGCGATTGCTACGGGGCTGGAGAGGGCGCGGGCAAGGTTCGGCGCCGTCTCGATCCTCGTCAACAATGCCGGCGAGGCGCCGAGCGCATCCTTTGAGAAGACGAGCCTCGATCTCTGGTCGAAGGTGCTGGCGGTCGATCTGACCGGCGTCTTTCAGGTAACGCAGGCGGTTCTGCCGGATCTGAAGGCGCATGGACTGGGTGCTCGCATCATCTCCATCGCCTCGACGGCGGGGCTGACGGGCTATGCCTATGTCTCGGCCTATTGCGCCGCCAAGCATGGGGTTATCGGCCTGACACGGGCGCTGGCGCTGGAGCTTGCCCGCAGCGGCATCACGGTCAACGCGGTCTGCCCCGGCTTCACCGATACACCGATCATTGCCAGATCCATCGAGACGATCATGCAGAAGACGGGGCGCAGCGCCGAGGAGGCGCTCGCCGAATTCACCCGCGCCAATCCGCAGGGACGCCTTGTCGCGCCCGAGGAAGTGGCCGACAGCGTGGCCTGGCTCGCCTCGCCGGGCGCCTCTGCCGTGACCGGGCAGGCGATCGCGATCGCCGGCGGCGAGATCATGGCCGGATAACAGGAAAAGCGGAAGAAACCCCATGCCCTTCACCATGTCCAAGCCGATGCGGTTCGGCGATTGCGACCTGACCGGGATCGCCTATCACCCGGCCTATCTGTCCATGCTGGTCGATGTGAACGAGGCGATGTTCGCCTCCTTCGGCATCACCTGGAAGGAACTGATGTTCGAGCGCCGTCTCGGGCTGCCGACGGTGACCCTGAACCTGCAGTTCATGAAGCCTGCCGTCTATGGCGACGTGCTGGATTTTAGCGTGCATGTGCGCGCAATCGGCCGCGCTTCGCTGGACCTCGAAACCGTGGTGACCGTCGAAGGCGAGACCATCTGGACGGTGCGTCAGCGCATCGTGATGACCTCGCTCGACACCCACAAATCCCATCCGTGGCCGGACGATGTGCGTGCCGGCCTGACGCGCTATCTGGAGCCCCATCATGATGCATGAAATCATCCAGCCCGAGGGCTGGGCAAAGCCCATCGGCTATTCCAACGGGATCAGCGCCCGGGGCCGCATCGTGCAGGTGGGCGGGCAGATCGGCTGGGATGAACAGTGCCGGTTCCATTCCGACGACTTCGTCGATCAGGTGCGCCAGACGCTGACCAATATCGTCACCGTGCTGGCGGCTGCGGACGCGAAGCCGGAACATCTGATCCAGATGACTTGGTACTTTACCGATCGCGACGCCTATCGCTCGCGCATGCGCGAGGTCGGCGAGGTCTACCGCGCCATCATCGGCCGGCATTTCCCGCCGATGGCCGCCGTGCAGGTGGTGGCGCTGATGGAAGACCGCGCCAAGGTCGAGATCCAGGCGCTCGCCGTCGTGCCGGACTGAGCGCCGATACCCATCAACCAGAGGAGGAAGACATGAATACCAAGGTTATGCCCGTCGTGACCCGCAAGGGTCAGGAGGACAAGGGAACCGGCCAGTCCGGTGGCTGCGTGCGCGTTTCCGGCGTCGGTCCGCAGCACACGCCGGCCACGAAGATCTGGTTCGGCAAGGTGTCCAACGAGCCAGGCTACCGCTCCTATCCGCATCACCATGGCGAGGCCGAAACCGGCGGCTATGTGCTGAAGGGCAAGGGGCGCATCTATTTCGGCGAGAACTGGCAGGAGTATCTCGACATGGAAGAAGGCGACTTCATCTTCGTGCCGCCGAACTGGCCGCATATCGAGGTCAACATGTCGACCACGGAAGAACTGGTCTGGCTGACCACCCGCACGCCGGACAATATCGTCGTCAACCTGCCCGACGTCGATGACTCGATCCTCGTTGGCTACAGGCGCGCCTGATGAAACTCCTCCGTCATGGTCCGGCGGGCGCCGAAAGGCCCGCCCTTCTCGACACGGACGGCAAGATCCGCGATCTCTCCGGGGTCGTCGCGGATATCGCCGGCGAAACGCTATCCGACGAGGGGCTCGCGCGGCTGCGCGCCATCGATCCGGCGAGCCTGCCCGAGGTAAAGCCCGAGCGCATCGGCGCCTGCGTCGCCCGGCCCGGCAAGTTCATCTGCGTCGGCCTGAACTATGCCGACCACGCGAAGGAAACCGGCAAGGCGCCACCGGAGGAACCGATCCTGTTCATGAAGGCCACCTCTGCCGTGGTCGGTCCGAATGACGATATCGAGATTCCGCACGGTTCGCAGAAAACGGACTGGGAGGTGGAACTCGGCGTCGTGATCGGCACGCGCGCCAAATATGTCTCCGAGGACAAGGCGCTCGAACATGTGGCAGGCTACTGCGTGGTCAACGACGTGTCCGAACGCGCCTTCCAGTCGGAGCGCGGCGGCCAGTGGACCAAAGGCAAGAGCCATGACACGTTCGGCCCGACCGGCCCCTGGCTGGTGACGCGCGACGAGGTGGCGGACCCGCAGAACCTCGCGCTCTGGCTCGACGTGGACGGTCTGCGCCGGCAGACGGGCTCCACCGCCACGATGATCTTCGGGGTTGCTCATCTCGTCAGCTATATCAGCCAGTTCATGACGCTGGAGCCCGGCGACATCATCGCCACCGGCACGCCGCCCGGCGTCGGCATGGGCATCCGCCCCGAGCCGGTCTTCCTGAAGCCCGGCCAGGTCATCACGCTCGGCATCGAAGGTCTGGGCAGCCAGCGTCAGACGACCATCGAAGCGAGGGACTGACCATGGCCGATCTTGCAGGCAAACTCGCCATCGTGACCGGCGGCGCGCGCGGACAGGGCGAGGCAGAGGCCCGGCTCCTGTCGGCGAAGGGTGCGGCCGTGCTGGTGGCGGACGTGCTGATCGCCGAAGGCGAGGCGCTGGCGGCCGAACTTCAGGCGGCGGGCCGGGAGGTGCGTTTCCTGCCGCTCGACGTTTCCGAACCGAAAAGCTGGGCGTCTGTCGTCGAGGCGGCACGCGACTGGAAGGGTCGCATCGACATCCTCGTCAACAATGCCGGCATCATCAATCGCACGCTGGTGGAGACGACGGTGCTGGAGGCCTGGGAGCGGGTGCTGAAGGTGAACCTCACCGGCGCCTTCCTCGGCATTCAGGCGGTGGCCCCACTGATGGTGGAGAGCGGTGGCGGCTCGATCATCAACATCTCGTCGAACAGCGGCTTTTCCGGCCATTACGATCCGGCCTATACGGCGAGCAAATGGGGCCTGCGCGGCCTGACCCGCAGTGCCGCCATGGAGTTTGCCACGAAGGGCATTCGCGTCAATGCGATCTGCCCCGGTCTCGTGGTGACCGGGTTGAACGCCGGCAGCCCGCATCTGAAGCCGATGATCGGGATGACGCCGATGAAGCGCAGCGGCAGGCCGGAAGAAATCGCCGAACTGGTGCTGTTCCTTGCTTCGGACGCTTCCCGCTTCATCACCGGCGAGGACTTCGTCATTGATGGCGGCTTCACCGCGGGGGCGGCCTACCGGCGCGTTGCCGTGGAGACCGGCATCTACAGGGACGAGACCAGCTGAGCCCCCTGCCGGCGGACGGATCCTGTCCGCCGGCGATCATCGGCCGGGCGCGCTGCGGGCCTTCTCCGCCGGCAGCGAAAAAAGCGATTGCCCCGTGCACAGCTGATCGACAGCGGCCATCCGATCCATTAAATCAGATAGTTCGATACACATCTGTCTGGGCCGGATAACAACGCATGACCCCCAATTTTCTGCTGATCGATGCCGAGAAGGAATTCGATGTCCTGAAGGCCGCCGCCTCGCTGGTGCGCGTCCAGATCCTCAAGGTGCTGCATGAATCCAACGGCCTCAATGTCAACGAGATCGCCGAGCGGCTGCAGCAGCCGCAATCTTCGATTTCCGCCAGCGTGGCGGTGCTGGAGGCGGCCGGACTGGTGCGCACCGAAACGCGTAAGGCCCGCAAGGGCAGCCAGAAGATCTGCTTTGCCACCTGCGACGAACTGATCATCTCGTTCCACAAACCGGAAAAGGCGGCGGATGCCAATCTGATCAGCGTGTCCATGCCGCTCGGCCTCTATACCCAGAGTTCCGTCACCGCGCCCTGCGGCATCTGCTCGCCCGACGGCATCATAGGCCTTCTCGACGTGCCAGATACCTTCATGGACCCCGACCGGATGAAGGCGGCGCTGCTCTGGTTCACCTCCGGATATGTGGAGTACCAGTTTCCCAACAATGCCAAGATCCAGGGCCGCACCATCGAGGAGATGGAGTTTTCCATGGAGGTGAGTTCCGAAGTGCCGGGCACGCACAGCAACTGGCCCTCGGATATCACGCTATCGGTCAATGGTGTCGAACTGGGCGTCTGGACCTCGCCCGGCGATTTCGGCGACAAGCGCGGGACCTACACGCCCGACTGGTGGAAGCTCTCCGGCTCGCAATACGGCATGCTGAAGACCTGGCGGATCACCAATGACGGCGCCTTTGTCGATGGCAAACGCATCTCCGATGTCTCTCTGAGGCATCTCGATCTGTCGGCGCATCGCTCCATCCGCCTGCGCATCGAGGTCAAGCAGGATGCCCGCCATCCGGGCGGCCTCAACATCTTCGGGCGCGGTTTCGGCAATTACGACCAGGAGATCCTGCTGCGGCTGCGCACCGCCGCGTGAAATCCGACAATCCATCAAAAGTATGATTTTAGTCGTTGACATCAGGCCGACCTCCGATAACAATATCACAAAATAAAGTCTGTACCAAAATATTCGATACAGATTTGCATGGGAGGAGACCTTATGAAAGCGCGTGTTTCCGTCCACCGGGATTTCCGGATTGGGCGCATTGACGATCGTCTGTATTCTGCCTTCATCGAGCACATGGGCCGCGCCATCTATGGCGGCATCTATGAGCCGGGCCATCCGGAAGCCGATGCGAACGGCTTCCGCAAGGACGTGCTGAAATTTGTCCAGGACCTGAAGATCCCGGCGATTCGCTATCCCGGCGGCAACTTCGTCTCCGCCTATCGCTGGGAAGACGGGATCGGCCCGCGCGACCAGCGCCCGATCCGTCTCGATCTTGCCTGGCGCTCCAAGGAAACCAACCAGATCGGCATCAACGAGTTTGCCGAGTGGGCCGGCATGGCCGGCATCGAGATGATGCTTGCCGTCAACCTCGGCTCGCGCGGGCTGGATGATGCACGCAACTTCCTCGAATATGTGAATTTCCCGGGCGGCACGACGTTGAGCGACCTGCGCCGCAGCCATGGCGCCAACGAACCGCATGGCGTGAAGATGTGGTGCCTCGGCAACGAGATGGACGGCCCCTGGCAGATCGGCCACAAAACGGCGGTGGAATATGGCCGCCTCGCCAACGAGACCGCCAAGGCCTTCAAGGGCTTCGACCCGACCATGGAGGCCATCGTCTGCGGCAGCTCGAACGACCGCATGCCGACCTATCCTGAATGGGAGCGCGAGGTTCTGGAGGAGTGCTACGAGAATGTCGACCACATCTCGCTGCACAAATATTTCGGCAACAACAGCCGAGACACGCTGAACTATTTCGGCAAGATCGAGGAAACCGGCCGCTACATCCAGACCATCGGCGGCGTGATCGATTATGTGAAGGCGAAGAAGCGTGCCAAGAATGATGTCGGCATCTGCTTCGACGAATGGAACGTCTGGTATCATATCCGCGAGGAAGACGGGCAGCGCATCAAGAGCTGGGACTGGCCGGAAGCCCCTGCCCTGCTTGAGGAAACCTACAATTTCGAGGATGCGCTCTTCGTTGCCGGTCTGCTGAACGAGTTCATCCGCCGGTCCGATCGTGTCCGCATCGCCTGCATCGCCCAGCTCGTTAACGTGATTGCGCCCATCCGCGCCGAAAAGAATGGTCCCGCCTGGCGCCAGACGATCTACTATCCCTACCAGTTCGCCTCGCTCTATGGCCGCGGCGATGCGCTGAACGTCGCCGTCGATTGCCCGACCTATGATTGCAGCACGGCCGATGACGTGAAGTATCTTGACGTGGCCGGCGTCTACAATGCGGACGAAGGCGTGGTGACGCTGTTCGTGCTGAACCGTCATCTCACGGAGACAGCCGAGCTGGATGTCAGCCTGATCGGCTACGCCAGGCCGGAGCTTTCCCTGCATCTTGTCATGGAAGGCCATGATCTGCGCATCGGCAACGGTCCGGATGCACCCGACCGCGTCGTTCCCGTGACGGGCAACGGCGTTGCCGTGGAGGATGGTGCGCTGAAGGGCCGGCTTGCGCCGCTTTCCTATCATGTGCTGCGCGTGAAGGTTCAGTGAGGCGGCCATGGGTGTCCGCCTCACAAATGTCGCCAAGTCCTTCGGCAGCTTCCAGGCGCTTAAGGATGTTTCGATGGAGATTCCGACGGGCAGCTTTGCCGTGTTCGTCGGACCCTCCGGCTGCGGCAAGTCCACGCTCCTGCGCATGATCGCGGGACTGGAGGAGACGAGCGGCGGCCAGATCGCCATCGACGATCGGGATGTCACGGCGGTGGAACCCGCCGACCGCCAGGTGGCGATGGTATTCCAGAACTACGCGCTCTATCCGCATCTCTCCGTGTTCGAGAACATGGCCTTCAGCCTGCGGCTCGCGCGCCGGCCGAAGGAGGAGGTGAACCGGCGGGTGCAGGAGGCGGCGCGCATCCTGCAGCTGGAGGATCATCTTCCGAAGAAGCCCTCGCAGCTTTCGGGCGGCCAGCGCCAGCGTGTCGCCATCGGCCGGGCCATCGTGCGCCAGCCCAAGGTGTTTCTGTTCGACGAACCGCTGTCCAACCTCGATGCGGAGCTGCGGGTACAGATGCGCCTGGAACTGACCAGGCTGCACCGCAAGCTCGGCGCCACGATGATCTATGTCACCCATGATCAGGTGGAAGCCATGACGCTGGCGGACCGGATCTTCGTGCTGAAGGGCGGCGTCGTGCAGCAGGCCGGGGCGCCGCTGACGCTCTACGACGATCCGGACAACCGGTTCGTGGCGGGCTTTATCGGCTCGCCGGCCATGAACTTCCTGCCGGCTGTCATCGAGGCCCGTGAGGGCGAGCGGGTGACGCTCCGGCTGGAGGGCGGCGACCATCGGTTCGAGACGCAGCTTGCAGGCGATGCCGCTCTCGGCCAGCCGGTCGAGATCGGGGTCAGGCCCGAGCACCTGCAGATCGCCGACAACGGTCTGCCGGTGCAGGTGGAGGTCGCCGAGGAGCTTGGCGACGTGTCCTATCTCTATGCCCGCACGGCAACCGGGCGGGAAATCGTGGTGCAGCGCCAGGGTTCGCGCGACCGGCTGGATGGCCAGACCGTGCAGCTTTCGGCCACGCCGCGCAACGTGCTGGTCTTCGATGCCGGAGGTGCCAGGCTTCGCTAGACGCAGGGAGGCGTCCGGTGAACAGGGATGACTGCCCGGATCGGACCGGGCGGCGTCGTATTTGGGAAAAACGGGAGGAGAAACGATGCGACTGATCAAGACCATACTGCTGGGCACGGCGCTCAGCCTTGCCGCGCTGCCGGCACTTGCCAGGCAGGACGTCATCTGGTGGGACTTCCTGTCGGGCGGCGATGGCGTGCGCATGAAGGCGCTCATCAATGCCTTCAACCAGGAACATCCCGACATCCAGATCAAGGGCACCACGCTCGAATGGGGCGTGCCCTTCTACACCAAGGTGCGCACCGCGGCGGCCGTCGGTGAGGGGCCGGACGTGATGACCTACCATCTGTCGCGCGCGCCGCTCGGCCTTGAGGAGAAGGTGCTGAGCGAGATCACCCCGAAGGATCTCGAGGAGGCCGGCCTCAAGACCGGCGATTTCTTCGAGGCGCCGATCAAGGCCGCGACCCATGACGGCAAGCTCTATGCCGTGCCCTTCGATATTCACGCGCTGGTTCTCTATTACAATGCCGACATGCTGAAGGGCTCACCCTATCTGGATTCGGCCGGCAAGCTGACCGGTATCAAGAGCATGGCGGATTTCGAGGCGGCGCTGGCCTGGCTGAAGAACAAGGGTGTTCCGACCCCCCTCACCTACCAGTCCGGGGGCGATGCCGGCGTCTGGCGTGTGTTCTACACGCTGCTCGCACAGCAGGGCGGCGAATTTGTCACCAATGGCGAAGTACTGGCCGGCGACAATGCCGAGAAGGCCGCAAAAGTCATCGACATCATGTCCAACTGGCGCGAAAAGGGCTGGGCGCCGGAACAGGCCGAATATGAAGCCTCCGTCGCGCTGTTTTCCGCCGGAAAGTCGGCGTTCCAGCTGAACGGCGTGTGGGAGGTTCCCACCTACAAGGATCTGGAAAAGAGCGGCAAGCTGGGCTTCACGTGGAGTGCCGTGGAAGTGCCGCCCTTCATGGGCAAGCGCGCCACCTGGGCGGATTCGCATGCCTTCGCCATTCCCAACGAGGGCGACAAGACGATTTCCGGCGAAAAGCGCGCCGCCGTCATGAAGGTGATCGGCTGGATGGAAAAGCATGCGATCGGCTGGGCCGATGCGGGTCATATTCCCGCCTATCGGCCGGTGACGGAAAGTGCCGAGTACAAGGGCATGCAGCCGAACGCGACCTATGCCTCGCTCGCCGAGGCGGCCGCCTTCGATCCGCAGACCACGATCACCGGCGTTGCCTCGCCGGCCTATGACGCCGCCCTCAACATCATCGCCCCCGCCATTCAGGGCTATATGAGCGGTGCCGATGCCGTCCAGCAGATCAAGGATGAGCTGCAGGGCAAGCTCAAGTGATCTGCCGTCGCCCTCCGGTTCCCTTCGCCGGAGGGCGTTTTCCATCTGCCGAGACATGCTGGAGGTCGAAACCATGGCAATGATCGAAAACCGGCGCAGGAAGTCGCTGATTGCCCTGACCATGGTCACACCCTTCGTGGTGACCTTTTCCGTCTTCTTTCTTTATCCCATGCTGGAAATGGTGCGCATGAGCTTCACCGACGCGCCGCTGATCGGTGGCGGAAAGTGGGTGGGGCTCGACAATTACCTGAAGCTGTTCAGCGACAGGCTGTTTACGATCTCGCTGAAGAACAACGCCTATTTCGTGGCTCTGACGGTGATCCCGACGACAGCGATCGCCCTGCTGATCGCGCTTGCCATCAGCCGGCTTTCCGGTGTCCGGCAGACGGTGGTGATGAGCCTCTTCTTCCTGCCTTACGTTCTGCCGGTTTCGGTGGTCACCGAGATCTGGGCCTGGATGCTCGACCTGCAGTTCGGCATCCTGCAGCCGGTCATCTCGCTGATCGCCGGCAAGCCGGTGGCCGTGTTCAAGAATCCCTACTGGGTGATGCCGATGGTGGCGGTGGTGACGATCTGGTGGACCAACGGCTTCAACGTGCTGCTGTTCATCGCCGGCCTGCGCAACATTCCGGCCGAGCTTTACGAGGCGGCCGCGCTGGATGGCGCCACCACCTGGCAGAAGTTTTCGCGCGTCACCTGGCCGCTGCTCTGGCCGGTCACCGCGCTGGTGCTGACGCTGCAGCTCATCCTGCAGCTGAAGATCTTCGACCAGATCTATCTCCTGAGTGGCGGCGGCCCGTTCAATTCGTCCTATGTGCTGCTGCTGAAGGTCTATCGCGAGGCCTTCCAGTCGAACAATGGCGGCTATGCCTCGGCGGTGGCAACAGTGCTCTTTGTCCTGATCGTGGTGATTTCCGTCCTGCAATTCCAGCTTCTTCGCATCCGGAGAAATGCATGAGCCCGATGAAGCGCATCGAAAACACCGTTCTGACCGTGCTGACACTGCTGGCGGCGCTGGTGTGGATCTTTCCGCTCTACTGGACCTTCGTCACCTCGATCCGCTCCGACGAAAACGTGGCCGGCAACACCTCGATCCTGCCGGACGAGTTCCAGTTGAAGGCCTATCTGGATGCCATATTCAACACCAAGCTGACGGTGTGGTATGTCAACTCGATCGGCACGGCGGTGATCGTGACCGTCCTCGTCGTGCTGATCTCGATGCTGTGCGCCTATGCGCTGTCGCAGATCCGCTTTCCCGGCCGGCGACTTCTCTATGGCATCGTGCTTGGCAGTTTCATGGTGCCGGCGCAGACGCTGGTCGTCACCCAGTTCGTCCTGATGAACGACCTCAACCTCATCAACAGCTGGGCGGGCATCATCCTGCCGCAGCTCATCGCGCCGGTCGTCATCATCGTCTACAAGCAGTTCTTCGACAGCGTCCCGAAGGAGATGCGCGAGGCCGTGGTGCTGGACGGCGGCGGCGAGTACACCATCCTGTTCAAGGTGTTCCTGCCGCTCAACTGGGGGATTACCACCGCCATGTCAATCGTCACCTTCATCGGCGTCTGGAATGCGTTCTTCTGGCCCTTCCTGGTGGTGACATCGGAAGACATGATGACCATTCCCGTCGGCATCACGCAGGTCAACGATGCCTTCGGCGTTGCCTATGCGCGGCTGATGGCCGTTGCCATGCTCGCGGCGCTGCCCGTCATCGTCACCTATATCATCTTCCAGCGCCGCGTGACGGAGGCGATCATGATCTCGTCCGGCGTGAAAGGATAAAACGGCGCATCCCCGTTGCTCACAGGTGTCGCCTATGGGGGCGCCTGCAGTCATGCCGGTTCCGGGCGGATGCGCTCTCGGGTCGGGGCGCCAGGGCAGGGCAAAGAAAACGGGGGCCGCAAGGCCCCGGTCGATGGTTTCTGGCTTGGCCTGCCTCAGTTGGCGAGCTGCGCCTTGATCTTCGTGACCTCCTCGGCGCTCATTTCGCCGATGGTGGTGACCGCGCCGTCCTTGATCTTCCACAGGCGGAACGGACCGGTGATATCGCCATATTTGTCGAAGGAAACCGGGCCTATCACACCTTCGTACTTGATCGGCTTGCCCTCCTTGATCAGTTTCAGTGCCTTTTCGAATTCCGCCTTGCCGGCATGGATCGGCGTTCCGCCTTCGGCCACTACCTCGGAAATGGCGGTCTTGATGGCCGCCCTGTCCGCCTTGCCTGCCTTGGCGATGGCGAGCGCCACGATAGCACCGGCATCATAGGAGCGGTCGGCGGCAGGAGCACCCGGCGAGATGCCGCCCGAGAACTTTTCGTAATTGGCGTTGAAATATTCGGTCGAGGCCGTCGGTGAGGTGCCGGACGAGGTGCCATAGGCGTCGTTCAGATACTGTGCGCCGACGCTTTCGATGAAGTCCTTGGAATTCATGCCGTCATTCAGCAGGAATTTCGCGGCGCCACCGCCGGAGAGCCAGGCGCGCGCGATCGTTGCGCCGTCCACCGGCGTGCTGACGAGGTAGAGCGCATCCGGATCGCCCTTCATCGCAGCACTCGCTTCGGACGAATAGCTCGCCTGCTTCTCGTTATAGGGCGTCGTGGAGGTGATCGTACCCCCGAGCTTGGCATAGGCGGCGGAGAACTCCTTCACCATGTTGACGCCGAAATCGTTGTTGACATGGATGATGGCGATCTTCTTCAGGCCCTGGTCGAGGGCGTATTTCGCCGCCGCCGTGCCCTGCAGTGCATCCGACGTGATGGTGCGGAAGAACACGCCGTTCGTCTTGCCGTCGCGGCCAAGTGCCGTCAGGGTCGGCGAAGAGGAGGCGGGCGACACCTGCACGACGCCGGCCGGTGCCGTGACGGAGGTCAGGATCGGGATCGACACCGACGAAATGATCCCGCCGATGATGACCGGCACCTTCTTGATGTTGACGAGCTGGGTGGCCTGATCGACAGCCACCGTGCCCTGGCTCTGGCTATCGCGGGTGTCCATCACCAGCTTGCAGCCGCCGACGCCACCGGCCTCGTTGAAATCCCTGAAGGCCATTTCGACGGATTTTGCGCCCGCCTTGCCATATTCGCCGGCCGGACCGGTGAGTTCCATCACGACCCCGACCGTGATGTCGCAATCGGCGGAGAAGGCCGGAAGGGCCGATACGGCAAGCCCTGCCAGCATGGTGGATGCAAGAACCAGTTTTTTCATGTCATTCCCCTTTGTTCAGATTGTATTTCATGATGCTGCCGTGACGTCCGTTGCGGTCGCGTTCGAGCGTGTAGACGTCACCCTCCAACTCCTTCGCCTCGGCCATCACGGCTTCGATATCG
This sequence comes from Rhizobium sp. CSW-27, assembly GCF_018760785.1. GTDB lineage: Bacteria > Pseudomonadota > Alphaproteobacteria > Rhizobiales > Rhizobiaceae > Neorhizobium. The sequence goes on along the minus strand of NZ_JAHHZO010000009.1, from coordinate 99,479 downwards.
GAGAGATCCTTGTCCGACAGGGTGATGTCGGAAATGGCGAGATTTGATGCCAGATGATCGCGGTTGCGCGCGCCGACGATGACGGCGGCAACGCCCGGACGCCGCAGCATGGCGGCGCTGGCGATGGTGGCGATATCGGTGTGGTGGCGGTCGGCGATGCGCCGCAGTGTTGCGAGCAGCGCCTGGAACAGGTCCCAGCCGCCGATATCGTCGATGATCAGCTTGTATTTGGTGAGCGAGCGGTTTTCGAGCGGGTGCTGCGGCTCGGCGATGCCCAGCCATTTGTCGCTGAGAAAGCCGCCGGCCACCGTGCCGTAGCAAAACAGCGCAAAATCATGCTGGGCGGCGAGCGACACCATGCGCTTTTCCGGCCGCCGGTCGAGCAGCGAATATTGCAGCTGCAACGAGGCAAGCGGAATGCCGGCGGCAATGAGCGCGTCGATATGGTCGCTGTCGAAATTGGTGCCGCTGACCTTGTCGATCTTGCCGGCCTGCTGGAGTTCCTTCAGCCAGCCGGCCGTCTCCAGCCAGCCGTCGATGTCATAGGCCCACCAGTGGAACTGCACGAGATCCAGCCGATCGAGGTTCAGCCGCTTCAGCGAGGTGTCGATGACGCCTTCCACGTAAGCCTTGCTGATGGTGGGCAGCACGGCGAGATCCGGCACGAATTTGGTGTGCACGCGAATGCGGCTGAGTGCTTCTTCGCCGCGCAAGTTGCGATAGGCCAGGCGGAACCGGCCGATGAGCTCCTCGACGCCGGTATAGATATCGGCGCAGTCGAAGGTGGTGATGCCGGCATCGGCAAAAGCCACCATGTCGTCGACGGCCAGGGCCGGATCGACGGCGCCGTGCCCGCCGGCCAGTTGCCAGCCGCCGCGGATGATGCGGGAGATTTCGTAGCCGGGGGCGAGCGCGATGCGTTGCATGGTATCAGTCTTCTTTCAGGGGGACGGCAGTGGTTTCGGCATGGCTGAAGCGGCGAAGCCCGGTGCGGCGGATGCGCAGCCGCGTCGCGCAGTTCGGATCGGGGCAGGCAATGTCCGCATCCGTCGTCATCCAGTCATGTGGATGCGTGGGGCGCTGCTTGGCGGCGAGCAGCGGCAGCACGGAGGCGAGCGAATAGATCGAGATGCCCTGCCCAGGCGGCAGATGCAGCATCTCGCCCTTCAGCTCGAAGTAGTCGCCGGGCCTGGCGCCGCAATAGACGGGGCCGTCTTCCGGCACCACGACCTCCACGCGCAGGTCGAAGAGGTCAAAGCTGTCATCCTTGCTCATCGGGCTCTCCTCACGCTGCCTGTTCGCCGGCATCGATCCGGGCGCGGACGAGATCGAAGGAACGGCCGATATCGTTGGCAAGCGCCTGCATGGCGGCCTCCGCATCACCTGTCTCGATTGCCGCGATCATCGCCCAGTGATGGTCGGTGGCGGCAAGGCCGCCCTGTTCGTCATGGATCTGCGCGGCGGCGCGGACCACCGGGCCGGATTGCAGCCACAGGCTTTCCACGATCGGAATCAGCACCTGCGAGCCGGCGGCGCGGTAGATGTGGAAGTGGAAGCGCTGGTTGAACTGCGAGGTGACGGGACCGATGTCCTGCCCGTGCTCCTCGAAGGCCTGATCGCAATCGTGGTTGACCTGCTTCAGGAACGCGATGTCTTCGGCGCTCAGATTCGGTAGCGCCAGCTGGACGAGGCGTCCCTCGATCAGCACGCGGGCGCGCTCCAGATCGTCCAGCCGCTGGCGGGTGATCAGCGGCACGCGCACGGTGCGGTTCGGCATGGCTTCCAGCGCCTGCTCGGAGACGAGACGGCCCAAGGCCTCGCGCACCGGCATGGTGCTGGTCTGCAGCCGTTCGGCGAGATCGACGATCCGCAAGGGGTCGCCGGCGGCAAAGCCGCCATTGATCAGGGTCTGGCGCAACTGGCCATAGACGCGGTCCTGCACGGTTTCCCGCCCAACCGGCGTCAGCGCCTCGACGCTGTTCATCTGTGTTTCCGTCATCCCTGCCTCATGCATCAGCCGTTCGAATTTTCCGGTTGATTTTCTTTTAGGCTTAAAGTTTGATCAAACATCATACATCAAATCAAGACCCAATTTTCATGATGACCGCAAGCGCAATTTCCAGAAGTCCCGCACAGCCTCCCCCGGTCATCGATGCCCGGCGGCTGACGAAGCGTTTTGCCGGCATGACGGCGGTGGACAGCATGTCATTGACGGTGGGGCGTCAGGAGATGGTGGGGCTGATCGGGCCGAACGGGGCCGGCAAGACGACGATGTTCAGCCTGATTGCCGGAAGCCTGCAGCCGACCTCGGGCGAGCTGTGGATTTCCGGGCACGAAGTCTCGCGCGAGGCGCCGGAAAGACGCATCGGCCATGGTCTTGCCCGCACCTTCCAGATCCCGAAACCGTTTGCCGAAATGAGCGTGCTGGAAAACCTGCTGGTCGGTGGGCAGCGCCAGCAGGGCGAAGGCCTGATCGCCAACTTCCTGAAGCCGGCTGCGGTGCGTGCTGAGGAAAAGGCGCTGATCGAAAAGGCACGCGGCCTTCTTGACTTCGTCACCCTCTCCCATCTCGAACATCAGCCGGCACGGGTCCTGTCCGGCGGCCAGCGCAAGCTTCTGGAACTCGCCCGCGTGCTGATGGCCGATCCGGACGTGATCCTGCTCGATGAGCCGGCAGCGGGCGTCAATCCGGCGCTGCTGGAAATCATTATCGAGCGCGTCATCGCGCTCAACAAGCAGGGAAAGTCGATCCTCCTGATCGAGCACAACATGGATATGGTCTCGCGGCTCTGCTCGCGCGTGGTCGCCATGGCGCTCGGCAAGCTTCTGGCGGAAGGCACGCCTGCGGAGGTGGCCTCCAGCCCGGCGGTGATCGAAGCCTATCTCGGAGGCGGCGCATGACGGGCCCCATTCTTTCGACCAGTGGATTGGTCGCCGGCTATGAGCCGGACCTGCCGATCGTGCGCGGCATCGATTTTTCCGTTTCAAGCGGCGAACTGGTGGTGCTGCTCGGTCCGAACGGCGCGGGCAAATCCACCTTCGTCAAGGCCATCGCCGGGCTGGTGCCGATCCATGCCGGCACGATGATGCTGAACGGGCGCGACATCACCCGTGTTGCCCCGCACCGCAAGGTGGCGGAGGGCCTCGCCTTCGTGCCGCAGACGGAAAACGTCTTTGCCACCATGAGCATTCTGGAAAACCTGCAGATCGCGGTTGCCCATCTGCCGAAGGCAAAACGTGGCGCCGCCATCGAGGCGCTGTTTACCCGCTTCCCGGATCTGGCCGCCCGCCCCTCGCGTCTTGCCGGTGCGCTCTCCGGCGGGCAGCGGCAGATGCTGGCGGTGGCGCGCGCGCTGGCGCTCGATCCGCCGGTCATCATTCTCGACGAACCCTCGGCCGGCCTTTCGCCGAAAATCGTCAGCGAGGTCTTCGAGATGCTGAGGGCGATCAATGCAAGCGGCGTGACCGTGCTGCTGGTGGAGCAGAATGTGAAGGCGGCGCTCGCCATTGCCAGCCGCGCCGTCATCCTCGCCGAGGGGCGCATTGCCCATGAAGGCCTGCCGGAAGAGCTCGCCAGCGATCCGCTGGTCGGAAAAATCTACCTCGGAACCGCGCATGGCCATCAGGGGGCGCCCGCATGAACCCGCAATTCATCATGGACGGTCTGATTGCCGGTGCGATCATCGGCCTTGGCGCGGTCGGCGTCACGCTCACCTATTCGATCCTGCGCTTTTCCAATTTCGCCCATGGCGAACTTCTGTCGTGGGGCGCCTACCTGGCGCTCGCCGTCGCCGGTGCGCTCGGCTTCCTGTCGGCGGGGCTGACAAAGCCCATCGCACCCTTCTCCTTCGGCTGGGCGCTGCCGATCTCGACGGTCATCGCCATCGGCCTCACCGGGCTTCTGGCGCTGGCGGTGGATGCGCTCCTCTTTTCCAGCTTCCGGCGGCGTGGCAGCGCGATCATCATCATGGTGATGGCAAGTTTCGGGGCGTCGCTGGCGCTGCGCAGCCTTCTCGAATTCCTGTTCACCTCCCGGCCCGCCTATTTCACCAAGGCGTTGCAGATTGCCATGAAGCTGGGCGGCGGCTTGCGCGCCACGCCCGATCAGTTACTGATGCTGGGCGTGGCGCTGGTGGCGGTCATCATCGTGCATCTTTTGATGACGCGCACCGATATCGGCCGCGCCATGCGGGCGGTCAGCGAAAACCCGGCGCTGGCCAGCATTGCCGGCATTGATGTGCGCCGCGTGATCCGCACCGTCTGGTTCCTCGGTGCTGCTCTCGCTTGCGTCGCCGGCATCATGAGCGGGCTCCTGATCCAGATCCGTCCCTATCTCGGCCATGATCTGCTGTTGCCGCTGTTTGCCGCAGCCATCCTCGGCGGCATCGGCTCGGTGCCGGGCGCCATGCTGGCGGGCCTCATCATCGGTCTCTGCGAGGCGCTCGCCGTGCAGGCGGTGGGGGCGGAGTGGCGCGCCGCCGTCTCCTTTGTCATCCTCATCGCCGTCCTCCTCGTGCGTCCGCGCGGCCTGTTCGGGAAAGCGTCATGACCCTCGATATCCTTGCCTATGCCGCCTTCTTCCTGTCGATGGCGCTGACCTATGCGATCATCTGCCTCGGCCTCAATGTGCAATGGGGGATGACCGGCCTGTTCAATGTCGGCATTGCCGCCTTCGTCGCCGTCGGGGCCTATACCTCGGCGCTTCTCACCACCCCGCCAAGCCCGGATCGCTTTGGCGGTTTCGAGTTGCCGATCTTCGTCGGCTGGCTGGGTGCGGCGATCACCTCCGGTCTGCTGTCCTGGGCGGTCGGGGCGCTGACCATCCGGCTGCGGTCCGATTACCTGGCAATCGCAACCTTCGGCATCGCCGTCACGGTACAGCTTTGCATGCTGAACCTGCAGCCGATTACCGGCGGCGCCTTCGGCATCGGCTTCATTCCGCGGCCGTTCGCCGTTTTACAGGAGAATGCGCTGCTGTTCAGCCTCGCCAATTTCGCCGTCATGGCGGTGGTGGTGCTTGCTCTCTATCTGGCGCTCGAACATCTTGCGAAAAGCCCATGGGGCCGCGTGCTGCGTGCCATCCGCGAGGATGAAATGGCGGCGCAGGCGCTCGGCAAAGGGCCGATCCGCTTTCGGCTTCAGGCCTTTACGCTCGGCGGCGCCATCATGGGACTTGCCGGTGCCGCACAGGCGCATTTCATCGGCTTCATCGCGCCTGACAATTACATGCCGATCCTCACCTTCCAGGTCTGGGCCATGCTGATCGTCGGCGGCTCCGGCAACAATCGCGGCGCAATTGCCGGCGCCATTCTCATCTGGGGGCTTTGGGCGCTGTCTGCCGCCGCCGTCTCCACCTTCGTTCCGGCAGAACAGCAGGCGCGTGCCGCCTCGCTGCAGATCGTCGCCATCGGCGTCGGCCTCTGCCTCATGCTTCTCTGGCGCCCGCGCGGCCTGTTCGGCGAGGTCAGCCCGCTGACCCGCCTGAAATCGTTGCGCGCCGCCCCATCCAAGGAATGATTGCCATGCAAGCCCATCCCGAACGCACCCTTCTTGCCCCCGGTCTGGAGATCAGCCGCCTCGTCTGCGGCCTCTGGCAGGTGGCCGATATCGAGAAGGATGGCACGATCATCGATCCCGAACAGGGCGCCGATGCGCTGGAGGCCTATGCCCGCGCCGGTTTCGACACCTTCGACATGGCCGATCATTACGGCTCGGCCGAAATCATCACCGGACATCTGCTGAGACGGTTTCCGGCAGTCGGCTCCAGACCGCGGGCCTTCACCAAATGGTGCCCGGAACCGGGTCCAATGACGCGCGACATTGTTCGTCGTGGTGTGGAGGAACGGCTCCAGCGCCTCGGCGTCGACAGGATCGATCTCTTGCAGTTCCACTGGTGGACCTTCGAGCATCCGGCCTGGCTGGATGCGCTGCACGAGATGCAGGCGATGAAGCAGGAAGGCCTGATCGGCGCGCTTGGCCTCACCAATGTCGATGCAGCGCACCTGGCGCTCGCACTGGCGGACGGTATCGAGATCGCCAGCAACCAGGTCTCCTTCTCGCTGGTCGACCGCCGCGCCGCCGGTGCCCTGTCGGATCTCTGCGCCACAAGCGGCGTGAGGCTGCTCGCCTATGGCACGCTCTGCGGCGGCTTTCTTTCGGAAAAGTGGCTCGGCCAGCCGGAGCCCGCCTCCATTCCCGACTGGAGCCGCTCGAAGTACAAGCGTTTCATCGATACGGCGGGCGGCTGGGAGCCCTATCAGGCCATTCTGCGGGCCGCCTCCGAGATTGCGAGAAAGCACGGCGTGTCGCTGTCGAATGTCGCGAGCCGCTGGGTGCTGGAGCATGAGGCGGTGGCGGCCACCATCATCGGCGCTCGGCTGGGCGAAAGCGAGCACCGCGACGACAACCTCAACGTCTTCCGTTTCGCGCTGGATGCAGAGGATCACGCCCTGCTGGATGCAGCTTTCGCTGAGACGAAGCCCATTCCCGGCGATTGCGGCGACGAATACCGCAAGCCTCCCTTCCTGACGGCCTCGGGCGATCTCAGCCATCACCTCGACGCCATCCCGTCCGTCTATCAGGCCGAGCCGGTCCCCGGTCGCCCGGGCCGGATGCGCGTGTCCTCCGGCAGTATCTGGGAGCCGATCGCCGGCTACAGCCGCGCGGTCAGGATCGGCAATCGCGTACTCGTCTCCGGCACCACGGCGACGCATGGCACGGACCGGTGCGTGGCGCCCGGCGATGCCGGCGCGCAGGCGACCTACATTCTCGACAAGATCGCGGCCTCCCTTAATCCGCTGGGGGCGAGGATGGAGGATGTGGTGCGCACCCGCATCTATCTGAAGGATGCGTCCAGATGGGAGCCCGTGTCGCGCGCTCATGGCCGGGTATTCGGCGCTGTCCTGCCGGCCAACACGCTGATCGAAGCCGGCAATCTGATCGGCGACTATGAGGTGGAAATCGAGGCCGAGGCGGTTATCGACGAAGCCTGAGCCGGGTTTGGCAAGTGTGCCTCTTCCCGCCGCGATGACAGGAAGAGGTCCAGGGCTCAGGAAAAGGCGATCTGCGCCTTCATGGCCTGGCTGCGATCCGAGGCGATTTCGAAGGCCGAAATCGCCTCGTCCAGCCCGACCGTATGGGTGATGAGCGGTTTCACGTCGATCAGCCCCTTCTGCATCAGCGCCACGCCGGTGGCGAATTCCTCGTGGAAGCGGAAGGAGCCGCGCAGATCCAGTTCCTTGGCGGTGATCGCCATCATCGGCAGGCTCATGTCGCCGCCCAGGCCGAGCTGCACGATGACGCCGCGCGGGCGAAGTGCTGCAATGCCGGCGGCAAGCGCCGGAGCCGCGCCGGAGCACTCGTAGAGCACGTCGAACGTGCCCTTGTCGGCGCCATAGGCGGACAGCGCATCCGGCTCCATCCGGCTGTTGATGGTGCGGTCCGCACCGGCCCGTGCCGCAAGTGCCAACGTGAAGTCGGAGAGGTCGGTTGCGACAATCTCGGCGGCACCGGCGCGCCGGGCCGCGAGGATCGCCAGTACGCCGATCGGTCCGCAGCCGGTGACAAGCACGCGCTTGCCCAGCATCTCGCCGGCGCGGCGGGTGGCATGCAGCACCACGGCCAGCGGTTCGGCCATAGCCGCTTCGCCGGGGCTCAGGCCGTCGGCCGGCACGCATTGCAGCACGTCTGCCACCAGGCTTTCGCGGAACGCGCCCTGAATGTGCGGAAAGGGCATGGCGCTGCCGTAAAAGCGCATGTTGAGGCACTGGTTGTGCAGACCCTGCTGGCAATAGCGGCAGCTGCGGCAGGGCCGCGATGGCGAAACGGCCACCAGCTGGCCGACAGAAAGCCCGCTCGTCTCCGGTCCCAGTTCCTCGACATAGGCGGATACCTCATGGCCGAGGATCATCGGCTCCTTGAGACGCACCGTGCCGAAGCCGCCGTGGTTGTAATAATGCAGGTCGCTGCCGCAGACCCCGCCGGTGGCAAGCCGCAGGCGCACCTCTCCCGGGCCCGGCCGCTCATCCGGCCGTTCCTCGATCCGCAGGTCTCTTGCGCCATGCGCGACGATTGCTCTCATGTGTCGTCCTCCCTTTCAGATCACCGGCGTCAGCAGCGGCTGTCCGGCAAAGTGCGCCGACAGGTTGTCGCGCACCAGCTTTCCCATGGCCTGCCGCGTCTCGATGGTGCCCGATGCATGGTGCGGCTGCAGCAGCACGTTGTCGAGCGCGAGGAAACGGGGGTTGAGCTTCGGCTCGCCCTCGAAGACGTCGAGCGCTGCCGAACCGAGCCGTCCCTCTTCAAGGGCCGAGAGCAGGGCCTCTTCATCAATGTTGGAGGCGCGCGAAATGTTGATCAGCATGCCCTCCGGCCCCAGCGCCTCGATCACCTGTCTGCCGACGATATGACGGGTCGCCGCGGAGGCGGCGAGCGTCACGAACAGAAAGTCGCAGCCGGCCGCCAGCGCGACGGGATCGGCGACGAACTGCATGTCGGATGCGTAATCCTTCGCGGCCACGTCCGAGTAGGAAAGCTGCATGTCAAAGCCCTTCAGGCGCTTGGCGACCTCGAAGCCGATGCGGCCAAGACCCAGGATGCCGGCCCGGCGACCCCACACGCGCCGCTGCAGCGGATAGAGACCGCGCGTTGCCCAGCTGCCGTCCCTCACCCATCGTTCGGCGCCGATCATGCCGCGCGACAGGTTCAGCATCATGGCAACGCCCAGATCGGCGACGTCGCTGGTCAGCACGTCCGGCGTGTTGGTGACGCGGATGCCCGCGGCGCGGGCAGCGTCCAGATCCACTGCATCATAGCCCACGCCGTAGACGGAAATGATTTCCAGGTTCGGGCAGGACTGGATCATGGCGCGCCCTGCACCAAGTTCTCCGCGTGTGGCGATGCCGCGAATGTGCGGCCCGACGTCCTGCAGGAACCGCTCCTTGTCTGCCGCCTCGAAATAGCGGTGGACGACGAAGGCCTCGTTGAGTGGCTTTTCGTCCCAGTCCGGATAAGGTCCGACCTGCAGGATATGGGGCTTGGTCATTTCGGTGTCTCCGTCCCTTGACATCATATGTTATCGATAACATAAACAGGGCAGCTCGACTTGTCGAGATGCTGTTCGGGAGGAAAAATGAGCGTTCAACTGTTCGATCTGACGGGCAAGCGTGCCCTGGTGACCGGCTCCTCGCAGGGCATCGGACTTGCCCTGGCGCGCGGGCTGAAGGCCGCCGGCGCCGAGGTGGTGCTGAACGGCCGCGACGAGGCAAAGCTGAAGGCCGCCGCCGAGGATGTGGGGACGGTCCACCGTCTCGCCTTCGATGCCACGGACCATGCGGCCGTCAAGGCGGCGGTGGATGCCTTCGAAGCGGAGACCGGTGCGATCGACATCCTGGTCAACAATGCCGGGATGCAGCATCGCACGCCGCTTGAGGATTTTCCGGTGGACGCCTTCGAGAGACTGATGCGCACCAATGTCTCCACCGTCTTCAACGTGGGGCAGGCCGTCGCGCGGCACATGATCGGCCGCGGACGCGGCAAGATCATCAACATCGCCAGCGTGCAGACCGCGCTGGCGCGGCCGGGCATTGCGCCCTACACCGCCACCAAGGGCGCGGTCGCCAACCTGACCAAGGGCATGGCAACCGACTGGGCGCGCCACGGCCTGCAATGCAATGCGATTGCGCCCGGCTATTTCGATACGCCGCTGAATGCCGCGCTGGTGTCCGATCCTGCCTTTTCCGCCTGGCTGGAGAAGCGCACTCCCGCCGGTCGCTGGGGCAAGGTTGAAGAACTGGTCGGCGCCTGCATATTCCTAGCCTCGGATGCCTCCTCCTTTGTGAATGGACACGTGCTTTATGTCGATGGCGGAATCACAGCTTCTCTCTGACTTTCCAAGACGCATGGTGCTGATGGGTGTTGCCGGTTCCGGCAAGTCCACGGTGGGCGAGGCGCTGTCCGCCCGCACCGGCGCCCGGTACTTTGACGGCGACGACCTGCATCCGCCGGCCAACATCGAGAAGATGAGCCGCGGCGAGCCGTTGACCGATGCGGACCGCTGGCCCTGGCTGACGCGGGTGGGCGAGGCGCTGGGAAAGGTCGAGACGCCGCTGGTGATCGGCTGCTCGGCTCTGAAGCGCATCTATCGCGATCACATTCGCCAGACGGCGGGCGGGCCGGTGATCTTCGTGCATCTGTCCGGCGCGCGTGAGGTCATTGCCGGGCGCATGGGCGCCCGTACCGGCCACTTCATGCCGACCAGCCTGCTCGACAGCCAGTTTGCCGCCCTCGAGCCGCCGCAAGCCGACGAGCAGGCGGTCACCGTCGACATCGACCAGCCGCTCGAGGATGTGGTGGAAGACATTCTGCGCCAGTTGAAGGATCTGAAGCCATGACAAACAAGGTGGCGCTGATCGGCGCTGGAGCCATGGGCGGTGCCATCGGCACGCGGCTTGCCGAAACCGGCAACCGCCTCGTCGTTTTCGACCTGGATGCGGAAAAGGTTCAGGCGCTTGTCGACAAGGGTGCGATCGCTGCGCCGTCTGCGGCCGAGGCGGCGGCGCAGAGCGATTGCGTCATTCTCAGCCTCAACTCGCCCGGCATCGTGCGCCGGGCGGTGTTCGGCGAGACGGGTGTGGCAGAGGGCGCGCGACCGGGCACGCTGATCATCGACATGTCGTCGATCGATCCGGAAGCCACCCGCCAGCTTGCGGCGGATGCCGCAGCCAGGGGCCTGCGCTGGGTGGATAGCCCGCTCTCCGGCGGCGCGCCAAAGGCGCTGATCGGCCAGTTGACGCTGATGGCGGGCGGAACCGAGCAAGACGTGGCCGATGCCCGTGCGGTCCTGCAGCATGTGGCCAGCAACTTCACCCATATGGGGCCTGTCGGCGCAGGCCAGACCACCAAGCTCATCAACCAGGTTCTGTGCGGGCTGAATTTTCTGGCGGTCGCCGAAGCCACGCAGCTGGCTCTTGATGCGGGCGTGGATGCGGCCAAGATCCCGCAGGCACTCAAGGGCGGTCGCGCCGACAGCGCCGTCCTGCAGGAATACATGCCGCGCTTCGTTGCGAAGGATTACCGCCGCACGGGCCGCATCGACAATATGGTCAAGGATCTGAACGGCGCGCAGGATCTGGCGCGGCGAACCAATACCGCCATGCCACTGACGGCCACCTGTGCCGAAGTGCACCGCATGCTGACCGCTGCCGGACTGGGCGGCGAGGATCAGGCAGCCTTGATGGAATATTTCCGGGGACCGAAGAGGGAGAATTTCGAATGATCACCCGTTATGCGCTGTTCGAAGGCAAGGTAAAGGAGGGGCAGACCGAAGCCTTCCGCCAGGCGGTCATCGAACGCATCCTGCCGAAATGGAAGGCCTTCCCGCATGCGACCGACGTGCGCATTTCCTTTGCCGAGGCGCGCGACGACGGGGCGCCTGAACTGCCGATGATTCTTGCCATCAACTATCCGAGCCTTGCTGCTGTGGACGAGGCGCTCGCAAGCCCGGTGCGGGCCGAGGCCCGCGCCGCGACGGAAGCGGTGCTGGCAGAATTCTTCGACGGGCGCATTCACCACCATGTGACCCTTGCCAACGAATACGCGCTCTGAACGACGCCATTGTCCGGCGGGCGGCATCGACAGGTGCCGCCTTTTCTGTTGGCGGCCGCAAAGACACAGCCGGCACGGCTTGCCATCCACTCGCTTTCAGCGTGTAGTGGGGCTGGTAACGATAACATGATGATTGTCCGATGAGCCGCAAGCCACCCACCATGGCCGATATCGCCAAGGCCATAGGGGTTTCCCCGATGACCGTTTCCCGTGCCTTCAAGAGCGACAGCTCGGTGAGCCAGGAGACGCGCGAAGCCATTCTGCGCGCAGCCGAAGATCTGGGTTATGTCTTCGACAGCACCGCCGCCAACCTGCGCTCACAGAAGACGGATTTCGTCGCCGTCACCATTCCTTCCATCAACAATGCCAATTTTGCCGAAACCGTCCGGCAGTTGTCGGATGGACTGTCGCGGCGCGGCCTGCAGATCCTCCTCGGCTACACCAATTACGACATTCTGGAGGAGGAGCGGCTCGTCGAGCAGCTGTTGCGCCGCAAGCCGCAGGCCATTGTGGTGACCGGCGGGCGCCATACGCCCCGTGCACGCAAGCTTCTGTCGAATGCCGGCATTCCGGTGGTGGAAACCTGGGATCTGCCCGAACAGCCGATCGGCCATGTCGTCGGCTTCTCCAACACGCTCGCCATCGGCGAGATGGTTCGCCATTTTGCCGATGCCGGCTATCGGCGGATTGCCTTCATCGGCGGTGATGCCGACAACGACACCCGCGGCACCGAACGTCGCGCCGGCTTCGTGGCAGCCATGCAGGCGGCCGGGCTGGATGCGTCGCGGCTTATTGCCTGCGGTGCTCCGCCAATCGGCATGCGGGAAGGTGCCGTTGCCATGGCACATCTGCTGCAGAGCCTTCCGGATACGGAGGCGGCAATCTGCGTCTCCGACCTCTCCGCCTTCGGCGCGCTGACCGAATGTCAGCGGCGCGGCATCAGGGTGCCGCAGGACATGGCGCTCGGCGGCTTCGGCAATTACGATATCGGCGCAATCTGCGTGCCGACGCTGACCACGATCAATGCCTTCGCCGGCGACATCGGGGCAAAGACCGCCGAACTCATCGGCGATGTTCTGGAAGGCCGCTTCGAACCCGGCCTGCCGCAGACGATCCGCTTCACGCCCGTGCTGATTGGGCGCGAAAGCAGCCGCTGACGACAAAAAAAGGCGCGGGAGAAAAACTTCCCGCGCCTTCGTTCCGGGTGGGACGGTGCCTGCGTTATTTGGCCGCGTCGACGATCTGGTTGACCAGCGTATCGCCATTGGCCTTGATGAAGCCTTCCCATACCGGGCGGACGGCTTTCTGGAAGGCAGCCGAATCCACGTCGCGGTTCACCTTCATGCCCTCGCCTTCCAGCTGGGCGATCATCTTTTCTTCCTTGGCCACATTCATCTCGCGCTGCCTGGCGATGGCGTCCTTCGCGACCTCGACAAGGATTGCCTGTTCTTCCGGCTTCAGGCTCTTCAGCTTCCTGTCGTTCATCACCATGGCCAGCGGCGAATAGGCGTGCTGGGTGAGCGACAGATATTTCTGCACCTCGTTGAACTTGAAGGACACGACGATGCCGACCGGATGATCCTGAGCGTCGACAACGCCGGTTTCCAGCGCGGTATATAGTTCCGCGACCGGGATCTGCTGCGGATTGGCGCCGAGCAGGGCGAACATGTCGTTCAAGGCGCGCGAATTGTTGACGCGCATCTGCAGGCCCTTCAGATCCTCCGGCTTGTGGATGGGGCCGCGATTGTTGGTGATGTTGCGATAGCCGTTTTCGGGATAGCCGAGCACCTTCAGGCCATACTGTTCGAACTGGGCGGAAATCCCCTTGCCGATCTCGCCGTCCAGCACCTTGTAGGCCACGTTGCGGTTGGGGAACATGAACGGCAGTTCGAAGACGCCGGCCTGCGGCACGAGGCCGGTGAAGTTGTTGAGGCCGGAAATGACGATGTCGATGATGCCGGAGCGTGCCCCATCGATCATCTGCGCATCATTGCCGAGTTGCCCCTGCGGGAAGATCGTGACCTTGATCGCGCCCTTGGAGCGGGCTTCGACCTGCTCCTTGAAATACAGCGACATGGTCTGCTGGAGATCGGTCTCCGGCGCGGCATGTGCAAGCTTGAGCTGCGTTTCGGCAGAGGCGGCAAAAACGCTGCCGAGCAGTAGAGCGGCGGTGACGCCGAGGGTGTGGATCAGTTTCTTCATGGCATTCCTCCCTGGTTAGCCTGCGAAAAACTTCATGGGCACGATGATGAGCGATGGGAAAATCACGAACAGAACGAGCAGGGCCACATAGGCGGCGATGAAGGGCAGCGCCCCGCGAACCGCCGTGCTCATCTGTGCCTTCCCGACGCCGCACACCACGTTCAGAACGGTGCCGACCGGCGGCGTGATCAGGCCGATCGAGGTGTTGATGACGAACATCAGCCCGAAATAGACCGGGTCGATGCCCGCCAGCTTCACGATGGGCATGAAGAGCGGCACCAGGATCAGGATCGTCGGACTCAGGTCCATCACCATGCCGACCAGAAGCACGATGAGCATGATGACCGCCATCAGCACGCGCGGATGCTCCACCAGCGGGCCGAGGATCTGGGCAAGTTGCTGCGGCAGTTGCGCAACCGTGATCAGCCAGGCCGCCACCATGGCTGCGCCGACCAGGAACATCACCATGGCTGTCGCACGACCGGCGCCGATCAGAATGTGGTAGAAGCCCTTCAGCGTCAGCTCACGGTAGATGATGGCCGAGACGGTGATGGCGTAGACGGCGGCAACGACCGCCGCTTCCGTGGGCGTGAAGATGCCGAAGCGGATGCCGCCGATGATGATGAGTGGCAGCAGCAGCGCCCACACCCCGTCTTTCAGGGCCGCCAGACGCTCGGCACCGGTTGCCTTCGGCGTGGTGTCCACCGTCTGCCGGCGCATGAGCAGCCACCAGACCAGCATCAGGGCCGCGCCCATCATCAGACCGGGGGCAATGCCGCCGAGAAACAGCTTGGCAATCGAGATGTTTCCGGCCACGCCGACGATGATCAGCGGCAGCGACGGTGGAATGACAGGGGCAATGATGCCGCCCGATGCCAGAAGACCGATTGACGGCCCCTCCGGATAGCCGGACTTGCGCATCATCGGATAAAGGATCGAGACCAGTGCGGCCGCATCGGCCACGGCCGAGCCGGAAAGGCCGGCCAGCAGCACGGAGGTGATGATCGCCACGTAGCCGAGACCGCCCTTGCGATGCCCGACCAGTGTCGAGGCGAGCCGGACGATGCGGCGCGACAGGCCGCCATTGGCCATGACCTCGCCCGCCACCAGGAAGAAGGGCACCGCCAGCAGCGGAAAGCTGTCGACGCCGTTGATCAGCGACTGTGCCAGGATGTCGGCGCTGAACAGGTCCATGTGCAACATGAGCGCGATCGAGGAGAGCAGCAGGGCGAAGGCGACCGGCAGACCGAGGAGAATGCTGACGATCAGGACGCCGAGAAACAGAACGAGGGTCACCGGCGTTCCTCCTCGAGGGACTGGACGTAATCGGGCGAACCGAAGATGCGCACCAGCGCAACAAAGACCATCATCAGGCCTGAAAGGACACCCGAGAGATACATGAGACCGGTCGGCAGGCCGGTAAGCGGTGATATGTTCTGCCAGTTGGCGATTGTCTGCTTCTGCGCGCCCCAGAACAGCATCACCGCGCAGACGAGGATGATCAGCCAGGCAAGCCGTCTGAGCGCCGGCACCGCCTTCGGCAGAAAGGCCTCGGAAAACTCGGTGACCGCGAGATGCTCGCCCCGGCGCAGCACGACGACCGCACCCAGCATCACGACCCAGACGAAGCCGAGACGCGACAACTCCACCGATACCCGCAATCCCGACGAAAAGCCGTAACGCATCACCACATTGGTGAAAACCAGCGCGATCATCGCGCTCATCAGGGCCGCCATCGCGACATCGATCCACGTCCAGAGCAGCGACACAAGTCGGCCCATGGCACACTCCTCCTCGATTTCCTCCACCCGCAACGCCCTGCTGCGGGTCGGTGACTCCATTCACCTGAAGAATTGTTATCGATAACATTCTGGTGGGTCAAGAGGCTGTCGCGGCGAAACGCGGGCGCAAGGCGCTGGCGGGGGCGCGTCGTTCAGGCTGACCTTTGCGCTGCCGACGCAGGCTGCCGGAGCCGGTCGGCCATGACGTGCGCGAAATCTCCGCGATGGTGCCGTCCGCCTCTCGCGCTGGATGCGGCAGGCGCCGGGGTCTACTGTCTTGGCAGGCCCGCCGGGGTTGCCAGGCGCTTCTGGGCCGCGATCCGGAACATCGCGTTGGTGGCGCCATAGCCCTGATAGCCGTTGCGGCGCTCGACGATCTCGAAGAAGAAGCCCTCGCCGAAGGTGCGGCTGTAGAGCTGGAAATACTCCCCCTCTCCGTCCCGGTCATAGAGCAGACTGTTCTCCCGCAGCCTTTCGACAAAGTCCGGCAGCAGGCCAAGCCTTGCCTCCAGATCATCATAGTAGTTGCGGGAAATCGGCAGCGGTTCCAGGCCGCAGGTCTTCAGGGCCGTGACGGTAGCGAAGATGTCGTCGGTCGAGAAGGCTATATGCTGGATGCCGGCGCCAAAGCCTTCCGTCAGGAAATGGCCGGCGAAGGTCTTGCGATTGTCGGCGCCGTTGATGGTGATGCGCAGCCCGCCCGAGGGGTTCTGCACTGCCTGGCTGCGCACCAGGCCGGCGGGATCGGCAACATCCACCATGCCGGACCGGTCGAGATCGAAGATCGAGGTATAGAAGAGCAGCAGGCTCGGCATCTCATCATAGCGCGTCGTCTGGGCGAGATGATCGATATGGGTGAGGCCGGCGGCGGCGTTGCCGGCCGCCACCGGCTCGAACTCGGTCGGCCAGATGCGGTCAAGGGCTTCGCTGCCGTCGATGAAATAGATGATCTCGCCCCCCGTCGCGACGATGGCAGGCACCGCAACCTCGCCCGGGCGCCGCGGTTCGGCAAAGGCTTCGGCGCCCATCGCGGTTGCCCGTTCCACGGCGCGGGCGGCATCCGGCACCCTCAACCCGAAGGCATAGGCGTTGACGCCATGGATCGAGTAGGAGGAACCGGCGAGCCCCTCGCCTTCGGTGTTGATGACGATGCGGATATCGCCCTGCTGGTAGAGGGCCACCTTGCGGTTGCGATGCTGTGCCGTGCGGGCAAAACCGAGTGTCGACAGAAGGGCAACCAGGTCGGCCGCCTCTTCCTCCGACGCGGTGAACTCCACGAATTCCACGCCCTTGACGGTCGTGCGCGCCGGCGCGGCGGGAACGGCGATGCGCAGATCGGGTTCGCTGCGCCGCACCTGATCCATCAGGTTGAGCAGCGAGCGGTGACCGTCTTCGGCAATCAGCCGGGCCGAGCCGCTGCGGAACTGGTCGTTGAAGATCTCCAGCGAAAGGGGCCCCTGGTAGCCGGTGGCGGCAATGGCCGACATGAAGTCCACCAGCGGCAGATCCCCCTCCCCCGGCATGTTGCGGAAGTGGCGGCTCCAGTAGAGCAGGTCCATGTCGATCTTCGGCGCGTCGGCAAGCTGTACGAAGAAGATCTTGTCGCCCGGAATGGCGCGAATGCTGCCGACATCGATGCGGCGGGACAGCGTGTGGAAACTGTCGAGAATGAGACCGATCTGGGGATGATCGGCGCGCCGGACGATCTCCCAGGCGTCGCGATGGTCGTGGATGTGGCGACCCCAGGCAAGCGCCTCGTAGCCGACCTTCAGCCCGCGCCTGGCCGCCCGCTCGCCCAGCGCGCGAAAATCGTCGGCCGCGCGGTCGACACCGCCGAGAGAAACGGGCGACACATTCGAGCAGACGAGCATCAGGTCGGTGCCGAGTTCCCCCATGATGTCGAACTTGCGTTCCGCCCTGTCGAAACCGCGGCTGCGATAGGGCTCCGGCATGCCCTCGAAGTCGCGGAACGGCTGGAAGAGCGAGATCTCCAAGCCGTGATCGCGCACCATCCGCCCCACCTCTTTCGGCGAGGCGTCATGCACCAGCAGGTCGTTCTCGAAAATCTCCACGCCGGTAAAGCCGGCCTTGGCGATGGCCTGGAGTTTTTCGGGAAGGTCGCCGCTGATGGAAACGGTGGCGATCGAGGTCTTCATGGTCAGGGCGCTCCTTCGCTGTCCTTGAGTTGTCGCCGCAGGGCCTGCTGGTCAACCTCCTCGCCGGTGAACAGCCGGAAGGCATCGACGCCCTGGTAGAAGAAGAGTTCATAACCGCTCATGATGGCGAGCCCGGCGCTGCGCGCCGCCACGAGGAACTGCGTGTCGACGGGCGTGTAGACCGCATCGAAGGCCCAGCGCGCAGTCTTCAGCGCGCCGTCGGGCACGGCAGAGCCGGGATAGCCCACCATGCCGACCGGGGTGCAGTTGATCAGGCCGTCGGCCGCATCCGTTGCCTCTTCGGCCGAAGCGCAGACATCCACCGTCAGCCCCTCGGCGGCCTTGCGCACCGATTGCGCCAGCCCTTCGGCGCGCGCCTGATCACGGTCGAACAGGCGGATCTGGCGGCAGCCCAGCTGCGCAAGACCGAAGGCCACCGCCTTGCCGACCCCGCCCGCGCCGATCATGGCGACCCGGCCCGGCTGCGTGCCTGCACCGAAGCTGTTGCGGAAGGCGGCCACGAAGCCGGTGAAATCCGTGTTGAAGCCGCGGGGCGGATCGCTCGCAAACAGCACGGTGTTGCAGGCCCCGACGGCGGCAATCGCCGGATCGGGAACCGTCAGACGCGCGACCACCCGCTCCTTATAGGGATAGGTCACGTTGATGCCCGTGAAGCCGTCGGCAATGCAGGCATCGAAAACCTCATCGAAGGTCTGGCCGCGCCTGGGCGGCACCAGCCGTTCATAGGTCACCTTCAGTCCCGAAAGCCGGCCGGCGATTTCATGCAGGCGCGGGGATTGGGAACTGGCGATGTTGTCGCCGATCAGGCCGAGGCGAATGCGCGTGTCTTGCATCTGCGGTCATCCCTGTCTGGCGCTGGCGCCGGTGTTGTCGGCAACCGGGGCCTCGGTGCGGGCGCCGAAGCGGGCCTTCCACCAGCGGGTCTGCGTGAAAAGCACGAAGACGATGATGGCAAGCAGTGTCGCCGACAGCGGGCTGGTGAGGATGCCGAGCGCGAAATCGCCAAGGCTGTCACGCTCGGAAATGATGGCGCGACGCCAGTTGTCGTCCATCAGGCGGCTGAGGATGATGCCGAGAATGACCGGCGCCACCTGATAGCCGTAGAGCTTCATGAAGTAGCCGAACACGCCGAAGCCGAGCATCCACCAGACATCCGTGACGGAATTGTTGATCGAATAGGCCCCGACCACGCTGAGCAGCAGGATCAGCGGGAAGAGCACAGCCTTCGGGCATTCGATGATCTTGGTGAAGATGCGAATGCCGGTGAGACCGAAGGCTAGCATGAAGATATTGGCCAGCACCAGATTGCCGACGGTAAACCAGAACATGTCCGGCTTTTCCATCAGAAGCAGCGGGCCGGGGTTCAGGCCGTGGATGAACAGCGCACCGATGATGACGGCGGTGACCGCATCGCCCGGAATGCCAAGGGTCAGCATCGGGATATAGGCGCCGCCGACGGCGGCATTGTTGGCACTCTCGGGCGCGATCAGCCCTTCCTTGGCGCCCTGGCCGAAGGGAACCTCCGGGTTCTTGGTCACGCGCTTGGCGTGGTCGTAGGCCATCAGCGCGGCAATGTCGCCGCCGGTGCCGGGCAGCGCGCCGATGATGACGCCGATGCCCGAGGACTGCAGGCTGAGCGAAAGATAGCGCTTGATGTCGCGCCAGACCGGAATGATGCGGTCGATCTTCTGCTTCACCGCCTCCTTCTGAAGGTGGTGCAGCTGCAGCAAGGCTTCCGATACGCCGAACATGCCGATCATCAGGGCGATCGGCGAGATCCCGTTCATCAGCGACACGGTGCCGAAGGTGAAGCGCTGCTCCGCCGTCATCGGATCGAGGCCGACCGTGCCGAGCAGGATGCCGAATGCCCCGGCAAAGATGCCCTTGGCGAGGCTTTCGCCGGAAAGCGCTCCCACCAGCAGGATGCCCATGATGCCGATCAGCATGTAGTCGCGCGGCTGGAACTTGATGGCGAATTCGCTGACGGCCGGGGCGGCAAGCGCCAGCACGATGATGCCGACCATGCCGCCGATGAAGGACATGACCGTGGAAAGGCCGATCGCCTGACCGGCTTCGCCCTTCTGCGCCAGCGGATAGCCGTCGAGCGCGGTGGCGATGGCGGCCGGCGCGCCCGGGATGTTCAGCAGAATTGCGGTGCGCGAACCGCCATAGACGCCGCCCATGAAGATGCCGTTCATCAGCGCCAGAGCCGGGTTCACCTCCCAGCTGAAGGTGAACGAAATCAGGATCGACACCGCCATGGTGACGGAAAGACCTGGGATTGCCCCGATATAGATCCCGGCAAAGGTGCCGATGGCGGTCAGCGCCAGCAATTCGGGCTGCAGCCAGGACGAAAAGAGATAGGTAAGTGCATCCATGGCCGGTCAGTTCCTCGCGGCAAAGAGATCATGCAGCCAGGCCATGATGGCGCGTTCGGGAACCAGTCCCTCCGGCAGCACGACCTGGAAGATCAGGCGGAAGACGATATAGACGCAGACGATGGCGATGACGGAAAGCAGCAGCGCCCTTGCGAACCGTCCGCCCTGCAGGAAGGTGATGGCCGAGAGCAGGAAGAGGAAGGACGACAGCAGGAAGCCGAGCGTTTCCAGCACCACGCAATAGGCGAGGATCAGCAGCGAGAAGACGACGACGGCCGGCGGCAGGATCTCGGTGCGCAGGCGCAGCAGAGCCTGGCTCGGGCCGGGAAGGCGCAGAAGGCGGATGAATACCACCGCAGCGGTCGCCACCATGGCGGCGGACATGGCCATCGGAAAGGCGCCCGCCGAACTCATCGAGGAGAAGCCGGAAATGCCGTAGGCCTGCCACAGCAGGAAAAGGCTGCCGGCAAGGAGGATAAGCGTAAAGACAAGTTCGCCTGGGCGGCGCACGGTATGCTGGTCTTGCATTGTGAAAGGCTCCCGCAGAGCCCGGGCAGAGCATCCGTCTTGCCCGGTATCGCTGATCAAGGATGTATGGCCTCCTGATCGAGGCGGCGGCGGCCGGGTTCGAACCGGCCGCACGTCTCAATCGCATCAGGGCTTCGGAATGCCGAACTCGTCCGGCGATTTCTTGCCCATGCCGGCATCGTAGACAACCCAGGACGTTGTCGACTGCCACTTCTTGAGGAAGGCATTGGCCTCGTCACCGGCAATGTTCATCGAGACATAGCCACGGTCGGAGAGGAGCTTCTGGAAGGCCTCGCTCTCGGCGCCCTTCTTGAAGGCGGAAACCAGCTTGGCCTTGACGTCATCCGGCGTGTCGGCCTTGACGAAGACGCCGAAGAAGGGCCCCCACGGCAGCAGGCTCTCGAACTGCGGATAATCGGCTGTGATCGGGCGGGCATCCGGCAGAACCGGGCTCGCCTGCTCGTCGAAGATGCCGAGGATCTTGATGCGGCCAGCCTTCACATGCTCGACGGCAGCGCCGAGTACGGCGGGCATGAAGTCCACGGCACCGCCCTGCATGGCCGTCAGCGCCGGACCGTCGCCATCGAAGGGAACGGCCGTCACCTTGAAGTTGGCGAGCTTGCTGGAGAGCATGGCGCCCACCACCGACGGCAGGCCGCCGGGACCGGTGGAGCCCATGCGGACCTTGCCCGGATTGGCCGTCACGTAATCGACCAGTTCCTTCACCGAATTGAACGGGGCATCCTTGTTGGCAACGAGCACGGGAACGCCGCGTGCCAGCACGTTGACCGGGTAGAAGTTGGCATAGTCCAGATTGGACAGGCCCATGATCTTGTAGAGCTGCGGATTTTCCGCGCTCATCAGCAGCGTGTAGCCGTCCGACGGCTGGGTCGAGACGAACTGCGTGGCAATGACGCCGACGCCGCCCGTCTTGTTGGTCATGACGATGCTGCGGCCGAGTTCCTTCTCGACATGCGGTGCGACCGAGCGCATCACCAGATCGGTGCTGCCGCCAGCGCCCCACTGGATGATGCCCTGCAGATCCTGCTTCGGGAAATCATCCGCCATGGCAAACGACGCGATCATGCTGAGGGCGACTGCCCCCACGAGCTTCTTCAGCATTGTGTCCTCCTCCCGTACCCCCGGGCTATGATGGTGTGTCTTGCCGCGGATCCTCCTCCGCGGGGGAATGTCACCTGCTTCTGCAGGTCGACGCATGATTTGCAAAATCTTGACATAACGCAAATACCATTTTGAGCGTGGTTCATGCCGAAATGTTATGTGTCGGCGTCTGTGTCAGCATGTGATCCTCCATCACCCCTCTGAGCAGCCGGACGAAACGCTCCGCATAACTGGAGAGAGCCGCATCCGCCCGATAGGCGACGTAGGTCTGGAATGTCGTTTCCTCCTCGATCGGGATGATCGCAAGCCTGTCATCGGCGATATCGGCCACCGTGAAGGCATCCAGCACCGCAATCCCCAGATTATGTTCGACCAGGCGACAGACGGTGGTGCCGAAGCGGGCGCGGATGGCGATCTCATAGTTCAGGCCCTGGCGGGCAAAGATATCCGCCATGATGGCCCCATAGGGATCCTTCGGATCGATGCCGATCAGCGGATGGCGGATGATCTCGCGGGCGGATATGCTTTTCAGCGCCGCGACGGGGTGGGCACTTGAGGCGATGCAGACGAGGCGGCCATGCGCCAGAGGTTCGAACACCAGGGAAGGATGGTCGAGCCTGTAGCTCATCACGACCACCTCCCCCTTGCCGAGCAGAAGATAGTCGATCGCCTCCTCGATCTTGAGGATTTCGAAGTTCAGCTTGATCTGCGGGTAATGCCGGAAGAGCCGCGCCACGGCGCGCGGCACCATCACATTGGCAATGCTTGGCACCGAGCCGAGCGACAGTTCCACGTCGCGCCCGCGCTCCAGCTGCGCGATGGAAAACTGCAGCTGGTCGATCTTGCGGTGCACCTCCTCGATCTGGACGAAGACATCGCGCGCCTCGGTGGTGGGCACGTAGCGCCCGCCCTTCTTGACGAACAGCTTGATGCCGAGCGAGGCCTCGATGTGCTTGACGGTGCGGCTGACACCGGGCTGGGCGACATTCATGAGGCGCGCGGCACCGGCAATGGTGCCTGCCACCATGATGGCACGGATGACTTCGATCTGGCGCAGGGTCAGCGACATGAATGACAGGACCTCCCTCGATGCAGGCCCGGCGGTCTCGCCTTCCCGCCGCCGTGCCTCGCCCGGACCATGGCAAGTTCGGCGCAGTCTTGCACGCCTTTTTGCGGTTAAAACCGTCCCCTGGCGCGGGACGCGGGCCCCGGAAGGCGCATTGCGGACCGGGCCGCGCATCAGGATGCAGGAAGCCGGTTGCAGCGCGGGACGGCTGGGGCTATGCCGAAGCAAAGGCCCCGGCGGCATGATCCGCGTCGTTCCTCCCGGTTTTCCTGTTCCCTCCCCTGCAAGAAGAGGTCGCCATGCGCCCTGTCGCCGTCAATGTCGATATCAATCCCGACGCCGCCACCGAAATCTCCATTCGCCAGCACCTCACCCTTGTTGCACTCGGCAAGGAACCGGCGGATGTGGCGCTGCGCGTCGGGCGGCTGCTGGACGTTGCGACCCGTTGCTGGGCCGAGGATCAGGAGATCGTCATCAAGGACCGGCGCATCGCCTATGTCGGCCCGGCCGGCAGCTATCCGGGCGAGGTGCAGCTTCGGGTGCATGAGCCGGATCTTTCGGCGGTGCCGGGACTTGGCGAGGTGCACAAGCATATCGAAAGCTCGCATCTGACGCCGGAATGGGAGGCGGCGCTGGTGCTGCCGCGCGGCAATACCTGGACCTGCGAGGCAAGCCACGAGTTTTCCAATGTCAACGGCGGCAAGACGCTGGAATTCTGGCTGAAGGCCCGCGAGGCGGGCTCGCCGCTGAAGATCTTCCCTCTGCCCGGCTCGGCCGTGCCGCCCACGGGCTATGAGCATGGCGGCGGATATCTCGGCTATGACGAACAGAAGGCCTTCCTGAAACAGAGCCTGATGGTGGCGGGCCTCGACGAGGTGATGGATTGGCCGGCGGTGTGGAACCGCGACAATCCCTCCTATGAGCGTCTCTGGGGCATGATCCGCGCCACCTTCGAGCAACGCGGCGTGGTTGAGGGGCATGCGGCCGGCATTCGCGACCTGCCGACCATCAATGCCTTTGCCGCCGCCGGCCTCGCCTCCGATCACGAGGCGTGGACCGTCGAGGAGTTCTGGGACAAGCTCTCGCATGGCCTGTTCATGGAGCTGCGGCCGCACAGCCTGCCGGAGGTGATCAAGGCATTGCTGGAACGCGGATTGGCCGACTGGTCGCAGATCGCCTTTACCACCGACGACCGCAGCGCCTCCGATACACTGAAGCTCGGCGCCACCGATTACAACGTGCGGCTCGCCATCGAGGCAGGGCTTGCGCCCGAAATCGCCATCCAGTGCGCAACGATCAACCCCGCGCGCCACATGCGCCTCACCCCCTGGGTCGGCTCGATCGCGCCCGGCCGCTATGCCGACATCGTGCTTCTGTCGAATGTCGAGCGTTTCGAGATCGCCAGGGTTTGGGCCGACGGCCGCCAGGTCTCCGAGGGCAAGCGCTATCTGCCGGATGTGCCGCGCATCGACTGGCCGGACTGGGCGACGAAAACGGTGAACATCGGCCGGCCGCTTGTTGCCGCCGACTTTGCCATTCCCGCCGAGCCTGGCCGGACCACGATGCAGGCCGCCGTGCTGCGGCCCTTCCACTGGGCGGATGATTTTCTCGTTTACGAACTGCCGGTGGAAGAGGGGCAGGTGCAGCGGGACGCCAGCCGCAACATCACCAAATTTTCGGTGGTCGATCGCTTTTCCGGCAAGGCTGCCGTCTCGAAAATGTTCTGGGTCGGCTGCGGTCCGCGCACGCCCGACACCGCGCTTGCCTGTTCCATGGCGCATGACAAGCACAATATCTGGTGCGTCGGTTCCTCCGATGCGGCGATGGCGCTTGCCGTCAATGCGATTGCCGACAACGATGGCGGCTGGGCATTGGTGCGCGATGGCAAGGTGGTCGCCACCGTGCGCTACGAGGTGGCCGGCTTGATGACCTGCCGCGATCCGCAAGCCCTGCATGAGGAAATGCAGGCGCTCTATGCCGAGGGCGACAGGATCGACTGGATGTACGAGCCGACCTTCAGCCCGCGCTGGTTCCCCGGCTTTCCCGAGAGGCTGGCCTTTGCCACGCTGACTTGCGCGCCCTGGCGCTGGGTGCTGGTGGCGCCATCCGACTATGCGCCGCAGGGTCTCGTCAACGTGCAGACCGGTGCCGTCCAGCCGGTGGTGTTCTGACAAGCGAAAAAGAGGCCGTACGCTTTGGGCTCCTATCGAGAGCAAAAGCGCACGGCCTGTCGATCATGAAAAGGACGGGCGTTCGACGGCCCGGTGTCAGCCTTCCGGCGGCAGGATGCAGCATTGTTCCGGCACGGGCGCCAGGACTGCCGCGCTGCCCGGTTCCAGCGGTTCGCTCAGCGGACCGTTGCCGAGATAATCGCCGCCCGGCGTGCTGCACTGGTACTGATAGGCGCGGCCGAGATAGGTGCGGATGCCGAGCGTGACGGGAATGCCGGCCGGCGTCCCCTCCCCTGCCCGCGTGACCGCCAGACCGTCGGGCCGGGCTGCGAGCACGAAGCGATCCGGGATTGCGCCGAAGGCATCCTGCGACAGTGCCAGTGCGGCACCGGCTTCGGTGCGGGCCGTCACGTTGGCGCCGTCGCGTGCGCTCACCTGCATCGGGATCAGGTTCTCGAAGCCGACGAAACGGGCAACGAAGCTGTTGGCCGGGCGCTGATAGAGCACTTCCGGCCGGTCGAGCTGCATGATGCGGCCGGCATTCATGATTGCCACCCGATCGGAAATCGAGAAGGCCTCCTCCTGGTCGTGCGTCACATAGAGGGAGGTGGTGCCGTTTGCCCGCTGCAGCCGGCGGATCTCGACGCGCATGTCGATGCGCAGCTTGGCATCAAGGTTGGAGAGCGGCTCGTCGAACATCAGGAGCGGCGGTTCGATGACGAGGGCGCGCGCGAGCGCCACGCGCTGTTTCTGCCCGCCGGACAGGGCGGACGGCATGCGCTCGGCAAAGCTTGCCAGCCCCACCCGCTCCAGCATGGCGTCCGCCTTCTTCAGGCGCTCGGTTGCGCTAAGGCCGCGCTGCTTGAGGCCGAAGGCCACGTTGTCGCGCACGGACAGATGCGGGAAGAGGGCATAGTTCTGGAAGACGAGGCCGATATTGCGCTGGTGCGCGGGAAGGCGGGTCAGGTCCCGCTCGCCCAGCCGGATGCTGCCGCTGGTGGGCTCGAGAAAGCCGGCAACGAGCCGGAGCGTCGTGGTCTTGCCGCAGCCGGAGGAGCCGAGCAGCGAGACGAGTTCGCCCGCCTCGACGGCAAGCGACAGATCCTTCAGGACCTGGGTGGAGCCATAATGGGCGGTTACGGAATCGAGGGTCAGCGATACGGTCACGGGCAGGTCACTTTGTCAGGAAGGTCAGGCCGAGGGTGGCTTCGACGATGGCCATCACGCCGACCGTCAGAATCATCAGGAGCACGGACACGGAAGCGATGGTCGGATCGAAGAACTGTTCCATGTGGGCAAGGATCTGGATCGGCAGCGTGGAGATGCCGGGGCCTGTCAGGAACAGCGAGACGGAGACGTCATTCATCGAGGTGATGAAGGCGAGGATGAAGGCGGCAATCACGCCGGCGCTGATATTGGGCAGCACCACGGTGAAGAAGGTTTTCAGCGGCGGGCAGCCCAGGCTGATGGCGGCCTCCTCGATCGAGAAATCGAAGGACGCAAGGCTCGCCCCCACCACCCGCACCGCATAGGGCAGCACCAGCAGCGCATGGCCGAGCAGCAGCACGATGAACACCGGAAGCCCGAGGCTGATGGTGACGGATTTCAGCAGCGAGAAGCCGAGCACGATCTCCGGCACCAGGATCGGCAGCACGAAGACATTGGCAAGCCAGGACGGCAGGCGGATGCGGAAACGGTTCAGCGCATAGGCGGCGGGAATGCCGATCAGAAGGGCGAGCGCGGTGCCGAGCAGGGCGATCTGCAGGCTGGTGATTGCCGTGGTGCGGAAGGCGCTGATCTCGAAGATGTTGGTGAACCAGCGCAGGGTGATGCCCTGCGGCGGAAAGGTGAGATAGCTGGTATCGCTGACGGAAGCGCCCAGGATGATGAAGAGCGGCGCCACGAGGATCGCGAAGATCAGGCTGGCGGTGATGGTAAGGGCAGGATGCAGGCTGGTGCGCATGGGGTCAGGCCGCCATCGGGTTCAGGCGGCGTGCAAGCCGCGTCATGACGAGAACGATCGCGATGGTGACCACCACCATGATCGCGGCAACGGTGGAGGCGCCGGTCCAGTCGAAGGTCACCATGGCGCGCTGGTAAAGCAGGGTTCCCATCATCATCTGCCGCTCGCCGCCGAGCAGCTGCGGCGTTGCATAGGAGGTGAAGCTGCCGGTGAAGACCAGCACGGCGCCGACGATCAGGCCGGGCATCGCAAGCGGCAGGATGACCTGACGAAACACCGCGAAGGGCGCGGCGCCGAGCGAGCTTGCTGCCTCCAGCACATCCTTCGGAATGCCCTCGAGAACGCCGGAAAGCGTGAGGATCATCAGCGGCACGAAGAGATAGACCATGGCCGCGATCACCGCGCCTTCGGTGTAGAGCATGGAGATCGGCTCCGTGATCAGCCCCAGGGACAGAAGCGCGCTGTTGAGGATGCCGTTCTTGCCAAGCAGGATCAGCCAGGCGAAAGAGCGCACCACAACACCGGTCAGCAGCGGAAACACCGCGGCAATGATCATGATGCTTTTCAGCCGGCCCGGCATCTGCGCCACCACGTAGGCGGCAATGAAGCCGAGAATGACCGAGATCACGGTGGTGATCAGCGAGATTTCCACCGTGCGCCACAGCACGGTGCGACGAAAGCCGCTGTTGAAGAAGGCGAGATAGGGAGCTGCCCAGCCCTTCGCGTCGGCAAAGGTTGCCAGCAGCGTCGCGCCGACCGGCAGGATCAACAGGAGAAGAACCAGAAGGCTTGCCGGTCCGGCGAGAATCCAGGGGGTTAAACGTTTCACCATCGCTTGCTCAGACGGCTCATCCGGGACCGGATTGGGAGGGATGCAGCCTTGATTGGAATGTGGAATGAACTGTGGCGGGCGCGTTCCGGCTGCCCGTGGCGACACAATGGCGCAATTGCCCGTGTCATTCAAGCAGGCAGCCCGGCTTTTGCCGGGCCGGCCATCAGCGTTTTGCGGTTCCGTTTCTGGATCAGCGGCTGAACACTTCGTTCCAGCGGTCGATCCAGTCGGTCTTGGCGTCGTTGAGCTTCTGGTAGTCGAGACGGTTCAGCTTGCCGATCATATCCGGGCCATAGGTCCACAGCTTTGCCTGTTCCGGCGTCAGAACGACCTTGGTGGAGACCGGTGCATCAACGCCCTGCTCCGCTTCCAGCTGCTGCACATCCTTCGACAGGATGAAATTGATGAACTGATGGGCGAGGTCGACATTTTCCGATCCCTTCGGAATATTGACCGTGTTCAGCGTTGCGATGTCGCCGTCGGAGAGAGCGGCCCAGGTCATGGTCGGCACCGCGGCCTTCATTGAGGCGAGGGTGAAATCCTGCGCAATCGCGATCCTGGCCTCGCCGGTGGAGATGAGGTTCACCAGCTCGGAACCGGTATTGTAGTTCTTGGCGACGTTCGGCTTCAGGGCCTCGATGGCTTCGAACGCCTTGTCGGTATCGGTGAAGGCATCCGCGCCGGCATGCTTGGCCGATTGCAGCACGACCATCGGGCCGGCCGTTGTGGTGATGCCCGGCAGGCTGATCGCCGATGTCAGGTCTGCCCGCCACAGATCGTTCCAGGAGCTGATCGGCGGATTGACCTTTGCGGAGTCATAGACGATGCCGACACGGCCGATGGTGTAGGCCGGGCCATAACCGCCCTGCGGATCCTTGGCGAGGTCATAGAGATCGGCAAGGTTCGTCAGCTTGGCCGCGTCGACCTTCTGGAACAGGCCCTCGGCAATGCCGATCTGGGAATAGCTGTCGGTGAGATAGATGACATCGACGCCCTTGCCGCCGCGCAGCTTCAGCTTGTTCAGGCGGTCGGCATTGTTGCCGGTCTCGAAGACGATGTCGCAGCCGCAGATCTTCTTGAAGGGTTCGATGATGTTGGCGTTCAGCTTGTCGCCATTATAGCCCCACCAGGAAATGGTCAGTGTCTTGGCTTCAGCCATGCTAGAGGTCGCGGCAGCCAGCGCGACGCCGAACGCCAGGGCCGAGGCGCGCAGGCGGGTCTTTTCACTCATGTGCGTGTGTCCTTCTAAGGGGGAGTCAGCCAAAAGGCTCGCGGTTGCTGTCTTGCCCTCGGCGGCGCAATCTTAGCGGGGGCAATCGCAATTTCAAGCTCAAGAAGAAGGCATGCATAATTATCATGCACTCATTCCGTTCCGTCCCCGAGAGGCAGCTCTTTCAGGGTCGGGTGATCGATCGGCACGCATCGCGTCGGCAACGGGTCTCCCCCTCGCCCTCCGGCGTGAAAGATGCTTCGGGCCGCAATGGTGGCTGCTGGCCCTGCTGGTGTCCGAAAGCCGAATCGGCTGTAACTGATTCTGCCGAATCAGGCAGCGATTCGCAGTCGCCGGCCGGTCTGGCGGAGCGTCATCGGGGCCTATCAGTGCGAAATGGCCTGATTCCGGCTCCGATTCCTGTGCGAGTCCGCCTGCTGCCCCCGATTCCGCGGGCCTTCGTCTTGCGTCAGAAATGGAATCGGCTCAGAGTGACGATAATTCGTGGCTTATCGCCATAATATCGTGACTTGAGGCGAGCAGGAAAATGAACGTGACTAAGCCGATGCGCGAGCCTGTCCTCAGTTTTGCCGACACGATCCTCGATCAGGGGAGCGAAATCTCGACCAAGCTGGACATGCTGCGCATCGAGAAGTTTCCGCCAAATGCCCAAAAGACGCTTCGCCAGTTCTCGCTGGCGGAGGTGGCCGATTTCGTCGGTGTCTCGCAAAGCTATCTGAAAAAACTGCATCTGCAAGGCAAGGGTGTCGAGCCGGCGGTGACCTCCACCGGCCGGCGCTATTATACTGCCGGCCAGATGAACGAGTTGCGCGCCCTGCTCGACCGGGTTCCCCATCGTCGCCCGGGCGAGAAGCTGCAGGTGATTGCCGTCGTCAACTTCAAGGGCGGTTCGGGCAAGACGACCACCTCGGCCCACCTTGCCCAGTATCTGGCACTGCGCGGCTTCCGCACGCTTGCGGTGGATCTCGACCCGCAGGCCTCGATGACCGCCCTCTACGGCATTCAGCCGGAACTGGACGAGAAGCCCTCCTTCTACGAGGCGCTGCGCTATGACCAGCAGCGACGCTCGCTGCAGGAAATCATTCAGCCCACGAATTTCCCGAACCTCGACATCGTGCCGGCCAATCTCGAATTGCAGGAATATGAATACGAGACGCCGCTGGCGATGCAGCGCAAGGATTCCAGCGAAGGCAAGCTGTTCTACACGCGCATCGGCGCCGCCCTTGCCGAGGTGGAGGAGGATTATGACGTCGTCGTCGTCGATTGCCCTCCGCAGCTCGGCTATCTGACGCTGACGGCACTGACGGCGGCAACCTCCGTGCTGATCACCGTGCATCCGCAGATGCTCGACATCATGTCGATGTCGCAGTTCCTCCTGATGCTGGGAGATATCCTGAAGAGCGTGGAGAGCGCCGGCGTGACCGTCACGCTCGACTGGTTCCGCTACCTCATCACGCGCTACGAGCCGATGGACATTCCGCAGCAGCAGATGGTGGGCTTCATGCAGTCCATGTTCGCGCCGCAGATGATGAAGAACCACATGCTGAAGTCAACCGCCGTGTCCGATGCCGGTCTGACCAAGCAGACGCTGTACGAGGTAGAGCGTTCGCTGTTCACGCCGGCCACCTATGACCGGGCGCGCGAGGCGATGGATCTCGTCAATGCCGAGGTGGTGGATCTGATGCTGCAGGCCTGGGGACGGCGCGGCGCGTGACGTTGTCAGCCGTACAAATGAGAAATTTATCGTTGTCGATCAACGATTTGCAGATGAAGTGGATGAGATGTCATGGCGCGTAAGGATGTGTTCGCCAACATCAACAGTGCGGAAAGCCCGCGGCCGGAGCGCAAGGCTACCCCCGGCTATGCCACCCGTGGCGCTTCGCGCTCGATGATCAATTCGCTTGGCGAACTGGCCGAGAAGGCTGCCAAGGCCGAGCAGATCCTGCAGGGTGAGGCCGTGGTCGACCTCGATCCGGCGCTGGTCGACGCCTCCTTCGTTTCCGACCGCATGGAGGATGACGAGGCGGCCTTTGCCGAACTGGTCGATGCGATCCGCGAGCGCGGGCAGGACACGCCGATCCTGGTGCGTCCTCATCCCGCAGCCGAGGGCCGCTATCAGGTCGTCTTCGGTCATCGTCGCCTGCGGGCGGCTGCCCTTCTCGCCCGTCCGGTTCGCGCCGTGGTGAAGCCCGTCGTCGATGTCGATCACGTCATCGCGCAGGGGCAGGAAAACTCCGCGCGCGAAAACCTGTCTTTCATCGAGCGGGCAACTTTTGGCCAGCAACTGCTGGATCTCGGCTATGAGCGCCGCACCATCCAGCTGGCGCTGTCTGTCGATGCGCCGATGCTGACGCGCATGCTGTCGGTTACAGGCCGGGTACCGTCACGGGTCGTTGCCGCCATCGGCACCGCCAAGGCCATCGGCCGCGATCGCTGGCTGGAACTGGCGCAACTCATCGAGCATCCGGACAATGTGGCGCGTGCGACGGCCATGATCGCGGAAGAAGGTTTTTCCGCCCTGCCCTCGGAGCAGCGATTCGAGCGGGTTCTGTCGCAGCTGAAGAAGCCGAAGGTGCCGCCGCGCCGGACCGGCACGGTCTCGGCCTCCACCTGGCAGGCGGACGACAAGGCGCTGACCGCCGAATACAAGAATACCGGCAAATCCTTCTCGCTTTCGCTGAAGGCAAAGGATGCCGGGAAATTTGGACGTTATCTCTCGGAGAACCTTGAGCGCCTGTACCAGGAGTTCAAGGAGCGCGAGAGCCAGTAAGGAGACGGAAGCGGTAAAAGAAAAAGGCCCCCAAGCGACCGAGGTCGTGGAAGCCCTTCTCGTGTGTAGCAACTAGAGAATCGCATTTCCCCGAATCCCTGTCAAGTCTTCGCCGTCTGTTTGGCGGGCAGCTTTCTTTTGCCTTTTTGAGGTGAAGGAACATGGAGACGCATGCAATCACGACGCCCTTCGGGCGGCGAGCGGTTTCGCTTGCTCTGGTGAAAGGGCAGATGCAGACCGCGGAGATCCGCACCGGCAAGGTGGCGGACAAATGGAAGGTGTTTCGCGATATCTCGGAAGCACGCGTAAAGCTTGGCCTGCAGGATCGCAGCCTTGCGGTTCTGCACGCGCTTCTCAGCTTCTATCCGGAGACGGAACTCTCCGAAGACAAGGGACTGATCGTCTTTCCCTCCAACGAACAGCTCAGCCTGCGTGCCCATGGCATTGCGGGAACGACGTTGCGTCGTCATCTCGCAGCCCTGGTGGAGGCCGGCCTGATCCATCGCAAAGACAGCCCGAATGGCAAGCGCTACGCGCGCCGGGAAGCGGGCGGTGCGATCGAGCAGGCTTTCGGCTTCAACCTTGCCCCCCTTCTCGCCCGCATGGAGGAAATCGCGCATTTGGCGCAAACGGTGGCAGCCGAGCGCAAGGCTCTCATCGAGATGCGTGAACGGCTGACGATCTGCCGTCGCGATATCCGCAAGCTGATTTCGGCGGCGATGGAGGAAGGCCTGCCGGGAGACTGGAGCTTTGTCGAAAGCCAGTATGTGGCGCTTGTTGCCCGTCTTCCGCGCAAGGCAGAGGTCGAAACACTGCCGGATCTTCTCGACGAATTCGAACTGCTGCGTGAGGAAGTGATCAACCGACTGGAAATTCATGCAGATTTCGCAAAAACAGACAGCAATGCCGTCCAAGGTGGCTACCACATACAGAATTCAAATACCGAATCTTTCCATGAACTTGAACCTGCTTATGAAAAAAAGCAGGGCGGGAGGGCAGACGTCACAGACGAAGGCGGTACCGCAGGTAGCGGGACGCGAGTGGCCGAACCTCCGGCAGGAACCGGTGAGGTTGAAGGGACTGTCCGGGCAGTGCGCGAACTCGGGCAGGGCCGACCGGCCGGCGGGGGCAATGCCGCAGGCGGTGGTGTCAAACCCCTGCCCTTGCCCATGGTGCTGCGGGCCTGCCCGCAAATCCTCTGCTACGGGCCTGGGGGCGAGATTCTCGGCTGGCGCGACCTGATGGCGGCTGCTGTCGTGACACGCTCGATGCTGGGCGTCAGTCCCTCGGCCTATCAGGAAGCCTGCGAGGTGCTGGGACCGGAGACGGCGGCTATCGTGATGGCCTGCATTCTGGAGCGGGCCGGGCAGATCAATTCGGCCGGCGGTTACCTGCGCAATCTGACACAGCGGGCAAGGCGGGGAGAATTCTCGCTTGCACCGATGGTGATGGCGCTTCTGCGCGCGCAAGGGGACGGTGAAGGCCGCAGGGCAGGATAGACCGCGACAGCACAGCGACTGCCGCGGCGGATGATCAGGCCGGGATCCAGCCTTCGATAAGCGAATGATCCGCAGGAAGCGGCAGGCGGACGATCGTTCCGTCTCGGGCCGACTGGTACATGGCCGTGATCAGTTCGATCGAATGCAGGGCTTCGTCCGGGGAGGGCAGATAGCGTTCACTGCTGCCGGTCAGCCGGGCGTGGATATCGGCAAACTGTCCGGCAAAGCGCCAGCTTTCCTCCGCAAGGGCGTTGACCACGGCGTCGATGTCCGACTGGCGGGCGGGATCGCGGGCCTGGAAGGTCCAGGGGCCAGCCCCCACATGGTAGGGCTCGGTTCCGGATGTCATGGTGACGTGCTCGAAGACGGCCCGGAAGCGCGAGGTGCTGCCAGCAGCACCAAGCGTGATCGAGGAACTGACCAGCGCACCCTGATCTGTGCGCATTGCAATTGCTGCGCAGTCCTCCGTTTCGATCGGATTGACGCGCGTATCGAGGAAGGCGGCGACCTCGGTGATCGAGCCTGCCAAATGCGTCACCAGATTGTGGGCATGGATGGCGTGGCTGACGATTGCCCCGCCGAGTTCACCCTTCCAGGTGCCGCGCCAGCGTTCGGCATAGTAGACCGAGTCGCGGTCCCAGTGGGTTTCGAGCGCCAGGGCATAGGGCTTGCCGAGCAGACCGCGCGATTTCAGTTCATGGGCGGCGCGATAGCCGGGACCATAACGATACTGGTAGACCGGAAAGACCGAGCGGCCCGCGGCTTTGGCGGCGGCGATCACCCGGCGAACATCGGCAACTGAGCCGGCGAGCGGCTTTTCGCAGACGACATGCTTGCCGGCGGCCAGCGCCTTCAGCGTCATCGGCGCATGGAGGAGGGGCGGCAGGCACAGGTCGACCAGTTCCACCTCGGGGTCGGCAAGTACGGCGTCGAGATCGCCGATCGGCTGGCTGCCGGGCGCTTCGCGGGCTCCCTCTTGCGCACGCTGCGGATTGAGATCGCAGACATAGCGCACATCATAGAGGTCAGGCAGTTGCGCATAGCCGGTGATATGAGCCTTGCCGATGCCGGCCCCGGCGATGGCAACTCGGATGCGTCTGGTCATGGGCGGAGATCCTTTTCGGCAATCATCTGGGCAGTGAGGGCAAGTTCGGTGGCAAGAAAGGCGTGGGCCTGTGGCATGGCGGTCTCGCTGCGGTTTTCGACATCCTCGATCAGGCGGGCGAAGAAGGGCGTTCCGGCGCCTGCGGCCTGGAAGTGCTCGACCCCCTTGCCGTCGACGAGAAAGACGTGGTCCTGGCCGGGGCGACCGGCGATATCGACATATTTGCGCAGCTCGATATAGCCTTCCGTGCCGAGCAGCGTCATGCGTCCGTCGCCCCAGGTGGGAAGGCCGTCGGGCGTCAACCAGTCGACGCGGGCATAGCCGCGCCCGCCATCGCCTTCGAGCACAACCTCGCCGAAATCCTGGAAACCGGGCCGGTCCGGATTGGCGACATTGCCGACATGGGCGGTTACGACGCGGGCCTCGGTCGAGCCGGTGAAATGCAGGAACTGGTCGAACTGATGCGCGCAGATATCCGTCAGGATGCCGCCGAACCGGGCACGGTCCCAGAACCAGGCAGGGCGCAGCGCCGTATTGCGCCGGTGCGGCCCCAGTCCCACCGTCTGGACCACCTTGCCGATGCGGCCTTGCGAGACCAGACGGTCTGCCAGCGTAACGCTCTCGACCGTCAGACGCTCGGAGAAGCAGACGGTCCAGTGGCGCCCGGTCTCTTCCACCGTGCGGCGGATGGCGGCAAGTTGCTCCAGCGTCGTGCAGCCGGGCTTGTCGACCAGAACATCCTTGCCGTGCTGCATGGCAAGGATGGCGATGCCGGCGCGATCGCTGTTGATGGCTGCCGTCAGCACCATTGCGATGCTCTCGTCCTCGAGGATCTGTTCGGCGGAGAGACGCGGCGCCTGCGGATAGGAATCCGCAAAGACCTGGATCGTCTTCTCCGGCGTTTCCGGGCCGGTTGCCCAGCCGGCAAGCGTTGCGCCTGCGGCGAGAAGCCCGTTCACCATGCCATAGATATGATTATGATCGACGCCGATGACGCCGATCCGAAGGGGAATCGTCATCCAAATATCCTTCTTGCGTGGGGAAGCTGTACGTTGCGGAAAATGGGCGGCAATCGGCGTGGCGGCCTGGCCTTGTGCGGCCGGCAGGCCAGGCGAGCCGGGCGGGTGCTGCGGAGGCAATTCCGGTCTCTGATGAGCGGAAGGCAGCCTTCGACCGACGAGACGGCGGGATGGACGAAGGCACGGCGGGGCAGGGCATGGCGATCACGTCGATGACTGGACATGTGGGCTGCTGGCCGTGGCCGGCCAGCAGCGAAGGCTTTCGCCCTTACTGCGCGCGTTCGATGATCGCCTGCGCATCCTCGATGAAGCTCTTGGCAGCCGCCTTGGCGTCCATGCGGGCGAGCACAACTTCCGTTCCGGTGCGCATGAAGGCATCGCGCACCTCGCCGGCACCCTTGGGGGCTGGCAAGGGCAGCGGGCCGACCTTGCTCTGGATCGCATTGAAATAGTCGACCGACAGCTTCTCGACGGGGGTCAGCTTGGGCGCCAGCGCCTCGCGCACTTTCGGGGAGGCGGGAATGCCGCGTTCCAGGCCGAGGATCTGGGTAATCTCCGGATCATTCACCCAGTCGTTCATGTAGGTGATGGCGGCGGCGGGGTCCTTCGCATCGCGCGAGAGCGACATGAACATTGACGGCTTGATGAACTGGCCGGGCGCCCCGCCCTTCTTGTGCGGCACCATGGCCGCGCCGATCTGATCCTTGGAGACCGCCTGGATGCCGACAAGCTGGTTCGACCAGAAATGCGACATGGCCGTATCGCCCACCGCAATGCCGGATTCGGCAATCGGTGCATCGAGAATGACCGTCTTGTCCTTGCCGCGCACAACGTCGGCCTTGCGCAGATCCGCCCAGAACTGCCAGTAGCTGGCGACGTCCTCGGCAGTTGCGGCCACCTTGCCATCCTTGTCGTAGAATTCGCGGCCGTTCTGGCGCGCCCAGGATTCGAAGGTCTCGATCATCAGCGAAAGGTCGTCGGAGCCTTTCACCTTGCCGCCGGATTTGGCGGTGATCGTCTGGCAGGCCTTGGCGAAGTCGTCCCAGGTCCAGTTGATCATGTCTGCATCGACACCGGCTTCCTTGAAGACGCGGGTGTTGTAGACCATCACCTGGCTGTTTGAGCCGATGTTGAGCGCATAGAGCTTGCCATCAACCTTGCCGCCGGCCAGCGGACCCTGGTCGAAGGAACCGATCATCAGCGTCTTGTCGATATAGGGATCGAGCGGCAGAATCGCGCCGCGGCGCACATATTCGAACAGGAAGCGATAATCCATCTGCACCAGATCGGCCATGTTGCGGCCGGCCGTCTGGGTGGCCATCTTCGTCCAGTAATCGCCCCAGCCGATGGTTTCGCCGGAAACCTCGATGCCGGGATGCTTCTTCTGGAACAGGTCGATCACCGCGAAGGTGCGCTTGTCGCGCTCCGGATTGCCCCACCAGTAATGGCGGATGCGGGTGGCGGCGCGGGCGGGCAGGGCGCTGAGGGTTCCGGCGGCCAGCCCCGCGCCGATCGTGCCCAGAAGCC
Source organism: Rhizobium sp. CSW-27 (assembly GCF_018760785.1). GTDB lineage: Bacteria > Pseudomonadota > Alphaproteobacteria > Rhizobiales > Rhizobiaceae > Neorhizobium. The sequence goes on along the minus strand of NZ_JAHHZO010000009.1, from coordinate 62,504 downwards.
CGCGTCTTGTGATGTCGGTCATGATGTCCTCCTCCTTCGAAAAGCCGGCCTGCCTGCGGCAGCCGATCGTCTCCCGTTGATGTTCCTGCCACCGCGGCTGGGGTAGACGGCTCCTCCCGGTCCCCTAGGCGGTGGTCTGCTGCAGGCTAGATGTAGCTGTGCAGCAATTCCGTCAGGCAAAGCATGGCCATGGCCTGCCCGTAGGGCATGGATGTGCGCCGGATCTGCCGGTAGAAATCGAGATCGCTGCCCATGGCCGTCCCGAACGACACCTGCAGCAGTTCGCCCTCCGCGCTGATATTGTCCACGACGCCCTTCATCGCCCGCTCTGCCGTTTCCCGGTATTCGGGGCCGAGGTAACGTTTGCGCACGCCCTTCATCAGGCCGTAGGCAAAGCCTGCCGTGGCCGAGGCTTCGAGATAGCTTCCCGGATCGTCGATCAGCGTGTGCCACAGGCCGGATCCGTCCTGGTGCTCGCGCAGCGCGCTGGCCTGACGGCCGAACAGCGACAGCAGATGGCGGCGCAGCGGATCGCCCTCCGGCAGATCGACAAGCTCGATGAATTCCGGGATGGCGATGGTAATCCAGCTGTTGCCGCGCGCCCAGCGGGCCCGGGCGAAGTTGTGATTGCCGTCGAAGGTCCAGCCGTGGAACCACAGCCCGGTCTGGGTATCCAGCAGATATTGCGCGTGCACCAGGAACTGGTACTTGGCTTCGGCGACGAATTCCGGCCGCTTCAGCAAAAGGCCGATCTTGGCAAGCGGCATCACGCTCATCATCAGCGTGTCGTCCCAGAGCTGCTGGTCGTTCACGCTGTTGTAGACGATGTGCTGAAGGCCGCCTTCGCGGGTGCGCGGCATCTCGTGCATTACCCATTCGGCCCAGGTTTCCAGATAGGGCAGGAAACGCGGATCCGGGCTCATCTCGTAGAGATGGGCAAGCGTCAGGAACGGGGCGACGGTGTTGACGTTCTTGGTCGGTGTGCCTTCGGCAAGACGCGCCTCGAACCAGTCCCGGATGATGGTCATCGCCGTCTGATTGCCGGTCTGCTGCCAGTATTTCAGCAGGCCGTAGAGCGCGATGCCATGGGTCCATTCCCAGCCGGCCCAACCCTTGGTATCAATGACGCGCCCATCCTCAAGCCTGAGGAGAAATTCGCCCGTCTTGTCCTCGATATGGATGAGATTGTCGGCGAGGCGATCGATCAGGGCGCAGACGTCGTCACGGCCGATGAAGGTCGACCTCTGCCGCAGAAGCGGATGCATGCTTTCAACTCCTCCCCAGTTGAAAAATTTTCGGAACGATGTTCCAAAAAGCAGCAGATCACACTCCGCCACGCTTTTCAACGAGGATTCTCGCGCCCTTTCCGCTTTGGCTGGCCAGGCAAGGGTTGCTTGACAGGCGATGGGCGGAATTTCAGAATGCAGTTCCGAAAAAATGAGAAGAATGGATTCATGTCGGAAACGCCCTCGCGGCCGGAGCAGGCGGCCGCCGTCATCAAGGTCTTTGCGGTGCTGGAAGCGCTGGCCGGCGGGCGCCGTTCCAGCCTCGCCGAGCTTGCGGAGACGGCGGCGACCTCGAAGACCACGGCGCACCGTCTGCTGCAGACCATGGTCGATCTCGGCTATGTGGAACAGGATGGCGAGACGGAGAAATACGGGCTGACGCTGCGGCTGTTCAGCCTCGCGGCCCGTTCGTTGCACGAACGTGACGACCTGCTGAGGGCGGCCGACGGCCCCATGGGCAAGCTCTCGCGTGCCACCGGCGAATCCATCAATCTCGGCGTGCTGGACAGCCGCGAGCAGAAGGTCGTGTACATTCACAAATATGACGCGGCCTTCAGTCTTTCGATGACCTCGACGCTTGGCCTGCGCAATCCCCTGCACAGCACGGCGCTCGGCAAGGCGCTGCTTGCCTTTCGTGACGAGGAGGATGTGCAGGAACGGGTTGCCGGCATGGTTCTGGAGCGTCGTGCGCCGCGCACCATCACCGATCCCGCAGTGCTGGTCGAGGCGCTCCGACAGGTTCGCTCGCGCGGCTATGCGGAGGAGGTGGAGGAAAGCGAGGCGGGGGTGCGCTGCATGGCGGTGCCCGTATTCGACCACCTGCGACGGCCGATTGCCGCGATTTCGATCTCCTTTCCGCTGCTGCGCTTCGACGAGGCGCGCAAAGCTGACTATGTCCGCCTGCTGACCGATTGTGGTAAGGCCGTCTCGGAGGCTCTCGGCTGTCCCGCCGGGATCGCCGAACCGGCATCGTGAGACGCCGTGAACCGGGGGAGGGCGATCAAGGCTGCGGTCGCGATGCCCCGCCTGGCATGTACGAAGCGTTGCGGCCTCCCGCCTGATCGAAGGGACAGCGCGCAGGTTCACTCACCGGCGTCGGATTGCGCTCGGAGCGAAAGGCAGCGGAGCGTTCATAGGCGAGCCTGCGCAGCCGCATGATCTGGCCGAGCGGCTGGTGCGCGGCGATGCCGTTCCAGGGGGAAAACTTCATCCCGTCATCCACCCGTTCGGCGCGTTCCCTGCTCCAGGCGGTCTGCGGACCGGCAGTAATGGTCGCCACGGTGAAATAGGGACTCCTGTCCTCGTCCCACGGCGCCATCGGATCTTCCACCGGCATCGTCTCAAGATCGGTGCAGAGCTGGGCCTTCAGGTGCCACACCGCGGTTTGCGTCTCGAAGAACTCCTCGATGAGATGGCGATGGGCGTCCGGGTCATCCGTGACCCGCACCGGGCGGTCGACAAGATCCTTGAGGTTTGCCGAGGCCGGGACCACGCCGAGCTTGGCGATGAAGGCGCCGTAGCGCAGGGGAACCTGGGTGAAGAAGCTCTCGCCCAGAATGTGCGTCATCGGCTGTCCGCCCATCACCTTCAACGGGGTCAGTTCCTTGCCGACCTTTTCTGCCGCGCCTTCCACGCCGCGCAGGATCTTCGACAGGATCTTCTTGGCGCCTTCCACTCGGTCGGTGGTGGCGGCGAGGAGCTTCAGATTGGCAAGAAAGGCCTCGCCGCTCGGCGAGTTGAACACCTTGCCGTTCACCATCACGAAATCCTGGGAGGTGGATTGCTGCGCACCGGCAAGCCGTTCGCCGGGCACATCGAGGATCTTCAGGGCCATGCCGCGCGGTGCGGACACGCTGTCGTGCAGGATGTCGCCAGGCGTCGTGGAGATCCGGATGACTGCATCATAGGTGGCGGGGCGGGCAAACAGGCCCTGTGCCAGCTCCGGCGGCAGGTTGTCATGCACTTCGACCTCGGCGCCGAGCAGCGCATGGCTCTTGGCATGCACGCAGCGGATCGCATGCGCGCTGTCGGCATAGGTCCTGTGGGCGATCGACAGCATCGTGTCGCTGAGCGCCTTCGCAAGCTGCGGCTCGTCGGGATGAATGTCCTCGACGCCCTGGTGATAGCGGATCGGGTTTGCGGGCAGCCTCGTCATTCTGCAGCCTCCTTGGCGAAAAGCACCTTGTCGATGGTGATCGGGAAATGGCGGACCCGCGTGCCGGTCGCGTGATAGATCGCGTTGGCGACGGCTGCGGCGACGCCGACGATGCCGATCTCGCCAAGCCCCTTGACCCCGAGAGGGCTTGCCATGGCGTCGTGTTCCTCCACGAAGATCACGTCGATATCGGCAATGTCGGCATGGGCGGGGATATGATATTCCGCGAGATTGTGGTTCATGATGCGGCCGAGGCGGTGGTCCGTCATGCCTTCCTCGTGAAGGGCCATGCCGATCCCCATCACCACGCCGCCGAGGATCTGGCTGCGCGCCGTTTTCGGATTGAGGATGCGGCCGGCGGCCACGGCGATGACGACGCGGCTGACGCGGATCACCCCCACTTCGTCATCGATGCGAACCTCGACGAAAATGCCGGAATGGGTGTAGCTGACGAATGTCTTTGCCTGCGCCGCATCGGGCGCCACCTCGGCCTCCTCTTCGATGAAGGAGAGACCGGCCGCGTCGAGGATGTCGTCCAGCGCAACGCCCGCCTGGTCGTTGATCTCCATCACCAGACGTCCGCCGCGGATCGCGGTCTGTTCGACGCTCAGTTCAGCCAGCGGCGAGCCGGGCATCGTGCGGGCATGGCGGAGCAGCGTGGCCTGCACGGCCCTTGCAGCCGCCTGCACGGCCGAACCGGTGGACGCTGCGGTCCACGAGCCGCCCTCGACCGATGTCTTCGGCAACGACGAATCGCCGATCTCCACCGTCACCTGTTGCGGCAGCACGCCGAATGCATCCGCGCCCACCTGGGCAAGGACCGTCCATGTGCCGGTTCCGATGTCGGAGGCTGCAGCGGACACGGCGACCTTGCCCCCCTTGGAAAGCCGGGCGCGCGCCGTGGCCTGCGTCAGTGTCGCCTCCCAGATACCGGTCGCCATGCCCCAGCCGATCAGGTCCTGCCCGTCCCGCATCGAGCGAGGCTTGGGTGACCGCTGCGCCCAGCCGAAGCGGGCGGCACCCTCCCGGTAGCAGGCATGCAGCGCCTTGGAGGTCAGTTGCAGGTCCTCGTTCTGGTCGACATGAACGAAATTCAGCACCCGCATCTCCAAGGGATCGAGGCCGACTGCATAGGAGAGTTCGTCGATTGCGCATTCGAGGGCGACAAAGCCGGTCGCAGCCCCGGGCGCACGCATGTCGCCCGGCGTCGAGACATTCATCGCCGCCAGTTCGTAGCTCAGTTGCACATTGTCGCATCTGTAGGCGAGGCCCGACCAGTTCACGACGGTTTCCTGGTAATCCTCGTGAACCGACGTGGCCGCGATGGCATCGTGCAGGATGGCCACCAGATGTCCTTCGGCATCGGCCGCCATCTTCACGCTCTGCACCGTGGCCGGGCGCCAGCGCATGTAGAACATCTCCTGGCGCGACAGCTCGAGCTTGACCGACCGCCTGAGGTCGAGTGCGGCAAGCGTGGCGAGGAAAACCTGGTGGCCGGGGCGCAGGCCGGAGCCGAAGGCGCCGCCGACGAAGTAATTGTAAACGCGGACGTTTTCCGGCTGAAGTTCAAAGATCCCGCAGAGATAGCCCTGCACATTCTGCGAACCTTGCGTCTTGTCATGGACAGTCAGGCGGCCTTCGCCCTCGTAGATGACGGTCGAGCCGAACAGTTCCATGGGATTGTGGTGTTCGCCTTCCAGCCAGTATTCCGCCGAAATCCGGTGCGGCGCACGGTCATAGGCGGCCTGTGGCTCGCCACGCGGTGGCGGGGGCGGCGCGATACCGTTGCGTTTCTGCTTCGGCACATAGGCATCCTGGCGCGCGGCCGAAAGATCCGTTGTCGGCTCTTCGGCGGCGTAGGAGACGCGGATCAGCGCCGCCGCGTCGCGGGCCGCCTCGAAGGTCTCGGCGATCACGAGCGCCACCGGCTGGCCATCGAACAGGATGCGATCGTTCTCCAGCGGACGGAACGGATGACCCGGCAGAGCCACCTCGTCCTTCCAGGAACGATCCCACCATGCAGTACGCGGACGGTTTTCATGGGTATAGATCTTCACGACGCCCGGCACGGCCGCGGCATCGGCAAGATCGAGCCTTGTGATGCGGCCACGGCCGATCGTGGCGGTGGTGACGAAGCCGTGAAGACAGCCTTGCGGATGATGTTCCGCCGCATAGGGTGCCGTTCCCGTCACCTTTTTCGGACCGTCGATACGGGCCAGCGGAAAGCCGATCAGGCGGCCGGTATCTGGCGTGGTCTGTGCCATTGTCGCCTCCTCAGCGAACGCGCTTTTCGGCCTGGATCTGCGACGTGCCGGCCGCGGCCTGGGCGAGTGCGCGCACAATCGCCTTGCGGGCCATCGGGATCTTGAAATCATTGCCGCCCTGGCCCTTCGCACCGGCAAGGAGCCGGTCGGCGAGCGCCTCGAAGGTTTGCCGCGTGGCGGGCTGGCCTGCCACCTCCGCCTCCGCCAGGGGATCGCGCCAGGGCTTGTGGGCCACCCCGCCAAGGGCAACCCGCACATCAAGGATTCGGCCCTCCTCGATATCGAGGGCGGCGGCCGCGGAGACCAGCGCGAAGGCATAGGAGAGGCGATCGCGCAGTTTCAGATAGCTGTGATGCCGCGCAAAGCGCCCGCCCGCCACGCGCACCGCCACGACGATCTCGCCCGGCTGCAGCGTGTTGTCACGCTCCGGATGCGCCCCCGGCAGGCGATGGAAGGCGAGGAAGGGGATCTCGCGCGATCCTTCGGGCCCAGCGACCTCGACCGTGGTATCGAGGGCCGCGAGCGCCACGCACATGTCGGAGGGATGGGTGGCAATGCAGGTCTCCGAGGCGCCGAGAATGGCGTGGATGCGGTTCACGCCGCCGATGGCCGAACAGCCCGTACCGGGTTCCCGCTTGTTGCAGGGCGTGGCCGGGTCGTAGAAGTAGTAGCAGCGGGTCCGCTGCAGCAGATTGCCGCCCGTGGTGGCGGCATTGCGCAATTGCGGCGAAGCGCCGGCCAGGATCGCGGAAGACAGGAGTGGCAGCATGTCCGTCACCGCCGGATCATGGGCGACCTCGGCGTTGGTGGTCAGTGCGCCGAGCCGCATCTCGCCGTTTTCGCCGGTCTCTATCATTCTCAGGGGAAGATCGTTGATGTCGATGACCGCAGTCGGATGCGTCACGTCATACTTCATCAGGTCGACCAGATTGGTGCCACCGGCCAGCACCTGTGCGCCGGGCTCGGCCATCAGCGCGGAAACCGCATCGGACACCGCGGTGGGGCGGAGATAGCTGAAGGGTCTCATTCGGCGGCCTCCGGCTGGTTGGAGCGGGAGGTTGCGGCCATCACGTCCTCGATCGCATCGGCGATGTTGGTATAGGCGCCGCAGCGACAGAGATTGCCGCTCATCAGCTCGCGGATCTCCTCGCGCGACCGGGCGTGGCCCTCCGCCAGAAGGCCGGCGGCGGAACAGATCTGCCCCGGCGTGCAATAACCGCATTGATAGGCATCATGTTCGACAAAGGCCTTTTGCAGCGGATGCAGGTTTTCCGGGGTGCCAAGCCCCTCGATGGTGGTGATCTGCGCCCCGTTCAGGCTGACGGCGAGCTTCAGGCAGGAATTGATCCGCTGCCCGTCGATCAGCACCGTGCAGGCGCCGCACTGGCCGTGGTCGCATCCCTTCTTGGTGCCGGTCAGCGTCAGCGGTCCGCGCAGCAGGTCGAGCAGGGTGACGAAGGGCGCCAGGTTGAGGTCGTGGCGTTTCCCGTTGATGGTGAGCATCACCGGCACGGTCGGGGAAGTGGTGCGTGCGGGGCCGTGGAGCATGGCATCTTCCTGTGTTGGGGCGGGTTATTGTCGAAAGAACCGCCGCACGGGAAGAATTGTTCCGGCTTTCCGCATCGGCGAAAACCGTTGCCGAGGCCCCTGCATGTCGCCGCCTCGGGCTGTATCGCCCGACCGCCGGAGGCATCGCCGCAAGACTGGCGGCCGGCCGCGGCAGGCTGTTTCGGGCGCTGCTGTCAGGCGCCGAGCGTGCGCTCCAGCACCGAAAGCCAGTTGCCGTGGGCGACCTTCTGAAGCGCTTCCCGATCAAAGCCGCGCGCCTGCAGGGCGTTCATCAGCAGGGGAAGGCCGGCCGCATCCTTCAGCGCCTCGGGAACCGTGGTGCCGTCGAAATCCGAGCCGAGCGCGACATGATCGATGCCGATGCGGTCGGCGATGTAGATCACATGGTCGGCGATGCGCTCCAGCGGAGTGTCGGGGTTCTTCATGCCGTCCTCGCGCAGGAAAAGCACGCCGAAATTGATGCCGACCAGGCCGCCGGTGTCGCGGATGGCGTCGAGCTGGCGGTCCGTCAGGTTGCGGCTGTGGGGGGAGAGCGCATGCGCGTTCGAATGCGAGGCGACGAGCGGTGCATCGGAAAGCTTCGCGATGTCCCAGAAGCCCTGCTCGTTCATGTGCGAGAGATCGACCATGATCTTCAGGCGGTTGCAGGCGCGGATGAGATCCTTGCCGGCCTCCGTCAGGCCCGGGCCGATATCCGGCGAGGAGGGGAAGCGGAACGGCACGCCGTGCGCGAAGATGTTCGGGCGGCTCCACACCGGTCCCAGGCTGCGCAGTCCTGCCTGATGCAGCACGTAGAGTGCGTCGAGATCGGCGCCGGCGGCCTCGATGCCCTCGATGTGGAAAACGGCGGCAAAGCGGTTCTCGGCCATGGCGCTGCGGATCTCGCCGACGCTGCGGCAGACCTTCAGCGCGCCGCCGGCACGGGTCTCCAGATCAAACAGCAGGCGTGCCATGGCCAGTGTCTCGTTCAGCGCATCCGCCTGGGCCGGGGCGACGAAATCGCCACTGGCATCCGGGCGGCCACTGGGGGAGGGGATGAAGATGGCGCAGAGGCCGCCGGCCAGCCCGCCGGCGCGTGCCCGCGGCAGGTCGATATGGCCGCCCGTCTCGCCCTCCAGAAAGCCCTGGATCGGATCGCCGGTCTGTGCGCGGCGCATCCGCAGCAGAACGTCGTTGTGACCGTCGAAGACGGGGAGGGGGGCAGCCTGTGTCATGGGAGCATCCGTGAAGTCAGAGGAGGGACTGTCGAAGAGGTAGGCAAGGCGGGCGGAAGGCGCAATTGCAAACCGCGCATAACCCTTTCGAAAAACGGAATTGGTCGCGGCCGAATCGCGCTGGTAAGACGGATCGCGACAACAGGATTGCGGCGAAACCGTGCCGGGGCCCGGCCCAAGCGGGTTTCCGGCACGCCGCAACCAGCGCAAAAAGGGGAATGAATTCCATGGTTTCAAGACGCCAGTTTCTGATCGGCGGCGCAGCAGTGCCGTTTTTGTCCTATCTCGATCTCGCAACGACTGCCTTTGCCGATACGCCGAAGGATATTCTCGTCGTGGCGCAGCAGCTCGACAACATGACGAGCCTTGATCCGCACGAAAGCTTCGAGGCGGTGGGCGGCGAAGTCATCAGCAACATGTATCAGAAGCTGGTGCGTGCCAATGCGGAAGACCCCTCCAAGGTCGATCCGGTTCTGGCCGCTTCCTGGGAAGCCGATGCCGAGGGCAAGGTCTTCACCTTCAAGCTTGCCAGGGCCACCTTCTCCAGCGGCGCGCCGGTGACGGCCGAGGATGCCGCCTTCTCCCTGCAGCGCGCCATCAAGATGAACAAGGGTGCGGCCTTCATCATCAACCAGTTCGGCTTCACGGCCGACAATGTCGAGAGCCGCATCGTTGCCAGCGACGACACGACGCTGGTCCTGACCACCGAGAAGCCGACGGCCATCGCCTTCCTGCTCTACTGCCTCTCCGCCAATATCGGCGCTGTCGTCGAGAAGAAGGTCGTGCTGGCCAACGAGGTGAATGGCGATCGCGGCAATGCATGGCTGCAGAAGAACAGCGCCGGTTCCGGCAGCTTCGTCCTGCAGTCCTGGAAGGCAAGCGAAAGCATTGCGCTGACCGTCAATCCGCATGGTCCCTACAAGGGCAATCTGAAGCGCGTCATCCTGCGCCACGTCACCGATCCGTCGGCGCAGTTGCTGATGCTTCAGAAGGGCGATGTCGATATCGCGCGTGACCTGACCTCCGAGCAGCTGAAGACGCTGCAGGGCGACCCGACGATCACCCTGGTGCGCAAGCAGATCGCTTCGCTTGTGCTGATGTCGCTCAACCAGAGCAATGCCAACCTCGCCAAGCCGCAGGTCTGGCAGGCGGTCAAGTGGGCGCTGGACTACAAGGGCATGCAGGAAAACATCGTGCCGCTGACGCACACCATCCACCAGAGCTTCGAGCCGGCCGGCTTCCCCGGCGCGATCGACGACACGCCCTTCCAGAAGGACGTCGCCAAGGCCAAGGCGCTGATGGCGGAAGCTGGGCTTGCCGATGGCTTCGACATCACGCTCGATCACTATGCGGCACAGCCCTATCCGGACCTTGCCCAGACCATCCAGGCCAATCTCGGCGAGATCGGCATCCGGGTGAAGCTGCAATCGGCCGAAAACCGCCAGGTTCTCACCAAGATGCGTGCCCGCCAGCACGAGATGGCGCTGTCGGCCTGGGGCACGGATTACTTCGATCCGAACTCCAATGCGGAAGTGTTCAACATCAACAAGGACAATTCCGACGACGCCAAGTCCAAACCCTTCCTGTGGCGCTCCAACTTCAAGAACGACGATTTCGCCGCCAAGGCGGAAGCGGCCCGTGACGAGAAGGATCCGGCCAAGCGCATCGCGCTCTACGAGGCCCTGCAGCGTGAGCACATGAACAACAGCCCCTTCGTGTTCATGTTCCAGACGGTGCGCACCGCAGCCTGCCGCACCGCCGTCCAGGGTTTCCGTCTCGGCGTGCTCTCCGAGGCCAATTCCTACCAGGAGACGACAAAGGCTTGACCCGGCGGATCAAATCCTTTTCCGCCATGCTGGGCAGCGTGATCCTCACGCTGCTCGGCCTGACGGTCATCACCTTCCTGATCGGCCGCGTCATGCCGGTCGATCCGGTCATTGCCGCCGTGGGCGACAATGCACCGGAGGATGTCATCGTGCGGGTGCGCGCGGAAATGGGGCTCGACCAGCCGCTGCCCGTGCAGTTCCTCCATTATCTCGGCCAGCTGGCGCATGGCGATCTCGGCATGTCGGTGCTGACCAAGAATCCGGTCACCCAGGATATTGCCCGGGTCTTCCCGGCAACCTTCGAGCTGGCAACCGCCGCACTGCTGCTGGCGGCGCTGATCGGCATCCCGCTCGGCGTCTGGGCGGCCGTCCGCCAGGGCTCGCTGACGGACCAGGCGATCCGCGTCGTCTGCCTCGCCGGCCATTCCGTGCCGGTCTTCATGCTGGCGCTGATCTCGCTGCTGGTCTTCTATTCCGCGCTCGGCATCGCGCCGGGCCCCGGTCGGCAGGACATCATCTATGACGGCATGATCGATCCGGTCACGGGCATCCTGACCATCGACACGCTGCTGGCAGGCGATCTCGACGCCTTTCGCGATGCGCTGGCGCACATGGCGCAGCCGGTGGTAATCCTTGCCTATTTCAGCATGGCCTATATCGCCCGCATGACGCGCGCCTTCATGATCGATGCGCTGAAGGGCGAGTTCGTCATCACTGCGCGCGCCAAGGGTCTGTCGCTGTCCACCGTCATCTGGGGCCATGCTTTCCCGACAGTTGCCGTGCAGCTGGTCACCGTGCTTGCGCTGACCTATGCCGGGCTTCTGGAAGGGGCCGTGGTAACCGAAACCGTCTTCTCCTGGCCGGGCATCGGGCAGTATCTCACCGCCTCGTTGATGAATGCCGACATGAATCCGGTGATCGGCGCAACACTGCTGATCGGGATCATCTATGTCGGCCTGAACCTCGTCGCCGATCTTCTCTATCGCCTGCTGGACCCCCGGGTACAATGATGCTTGCAACATTCCGACACTGGGCGCTCGACGAAAACCCTTCGTCCCGCCGACAGGCCGCCTGGGGCAATCGCTACCGGATCTGGCTTTCGCTGCTCTCCAACGCGCTTGGCATGATCGGCCTTTCGATCATCCTCGCCTTCGTGGCCCTCGCCATCCTTGCGCCGCTGCTGGCCACCCATGATCCGGCAGCACAGGATCTGGCCAACCGGCTGGCGCGTCCGAGTGCCGCCCACTGGCTGGGAACCGATGAGCTTGGCCGCGACATCTATTCGCGCATCCTGTTCGGCGGGCGCGTGACGCTCGGCATGGTGATCGCCGTCGTCGTCCTGATTGCGCCGATCGGCCTCGCCATCGGCTGTATTGCCGGCTATTTCGGCGGCATCGTCGACACCGCCCTGATGCGGCTCACCGACATCTTCCTCGCCTTTCCGCGCCTCGTCCTGGCGCTTGCCTTCGTGGCGGCGCTGAAGCCCGGCGTCGAAAGCGCGATCCTGGCGATCGCGCTCACCGCCTGGCCGCCCTATGCGCGACTGGCCCGGGCCGAGACGCTGACGGTGCGCGGCAGCGATTTCATCGCCGCCTACCGGCTGACCGGCGCCTCATCCTGGCGCATCATCTTCCGGCATGTGGCGCCGCTCTGCACGCCGAGCCTCATCGTACGCGTGACGCTCGACATGAGCTCGATCATCATCACGGCGGCGAGCCTCGGCTTCCTCGGCATGGGGGCACAGCCGCCTTCCCCGGAATGGGGAGCGATGATCGCCACGGCCAAGCGCTTCATCTTCGAACAGTGGTGGGTGGCGACCATTCCCGGCATCGCGATCTTCCTCGTCTCGCTTGCCTTCAACTTCCTGGGCGATGCGCTGCGCGACGTCCTCGATCCGAAGGGGGCCTGAACCATGCTGGTGGAGATCAAGAACCTGAGGATCGGCTTCGAGAGCCGCACCGGTCTGACCGAGGCGGTGCGGGGCGTCTCCCTCACGCTCGGCACGGAAAAGCTCGGCATCGTCGGCGAAAGCGGATCCGGCAAGAGCCTGACGGCGCGCGCGCTGATGAAGCTTCTGCCGAAGCAGGCCCGCATTGCCGCCGATACGCTCGCCTTCGACGGCATCGACATCCTGACGGCGGACGAGCGTCGCATGCGCCAGATCCGCGGCAGGCGTGCCGGCTTCATCCTGCAGGATCCCAAATATTCGCTGAATCCGGTCAAGACCATCGGTTCGCAGGTGGCGGAAGCCTGGCGCACCCACAAGGGCGGCAGCCGGCGCGAGGCCATGGAGGCGGCGATCGCGCTGCTGGAGCAGGTGAAGATCCGCGACCCGCGCGCAGTGGCAACATCCTATCCGCATGAAGTGTCCGGCGGCATGGGCCAGCGCGTCATGATCGCCATGATGCTGGCGCCCGATCCGGAACTCCTGATCGCCGATGAGCCGACCAGCGCGCTCGATGCCACCGTGCAGGCGGAAATCCTGCGCCTCATCGAGGAACTGGTGTCCGAGCGCGGCATGGGGCTTCTGCTGATCAGCCACGACCTGCCGCTCGTCTCGCATTTCTGCGACCGGGTGGCGGTGATGTATGCGGGGCGGGTGATGGAGGAACTGAAGGCTTCCGAACTACTTTCGGCCCGCCATCCCTACACGAAGGGCCTGATCGACTGCATGCCCTCGCTGTCGCATCCACGGGCGCGGCTGCCTGTTCTCACGCGTGATCCGGAGTGGCTGGCATGACGATCGAGGTCGACAATCTGCGTATCCGTTTCGGAACGCGCGAGGTGGTGAAGGGTGTGTCCTTCCGGGTCGAGGGCGGCGAAAGCTTCGGCATCGTCGGCGAAAGCGGTTCCGGCAAGTCCACCGTGCTGCGCGCCATGGCCGGCCTGAACCAGCAGTGGGACGGCCGCATCGCCTTTTCTGGCAGGATGGTGGAGGGACGACGGGAGCCCGCCTTCTTCCGCACGGTGCAGATGGTGTTCCAGGACCCCTATGGCTCGCTGCATCCGCGCCAGACGATCGACCGCATCCTCAGCGAACTGCCGCTCGTTCACGGCATGGACGGCATCGACCGTCGCATTGCCAAAGTGCTGTCGGACGTGGCCTTGCCGCAGAGCGCGCGCTTCCGCTATCCGCACCAGCTTTCCGGCGGGCAGCGCCAGCGCGTGGCCATCGCCCGCGCCCTGATCGCCAATCCGCAGGTGCTGCTGCTCGACGAGCCGACCAGCGCGCTGGATGTCTCGGTGCAGGCGGAAATCCTCAACCTGCTCTCCGATCTCAGAGCCGAGCGCAGGCTGACCTATGTGATGGTCAGCCACAATCTGAGCGTCATCGCCCATCTGTGCGGCCGGGTCGGCGTGATGATCAATGGCGAGATGGTCGAACAGGTGAGCGCCGAGGATCTGCGTCTCGGCCGCGTCCACCACCCGCATACGCTGGAGCTGCGCAGCCTCAGCGTGGAACTGGAAGAGCCGGTCTGATGGATCGGCACATGGCATGATTGCGAGGATCACGAATGGCGAAGTCACTGGACTGGAGCGCGGCGGCCCGCGCCGTCAAGGCGTTCACCGATACCTGGCAGGCTGAGGCGCCGGGCGGCGCCGTCATCGGCTTCGATGTGAACGGCATTCGCTTCGCGCAGGCCGGCGGCTTGGAAAACCTCGCCACCCGGACGCCCTTCACCTGTCGCAGCGTGGTCCGCTATGCCTCTGTCACCAAGCACGCCTTCTCGGCAATGGTGCTGTCCCATCCGGATGAGATCGGTCTCGACGATCCGCTTGGCCGCCACCTGCCGGAACTGCTGGAACCGCTTGCCTCCGTGACGGTGGGGCAGGCGCTCGACATGAGCGGCGGCCTTCCCGACACCCGTGAGTGCCTGACGCTTCTCGGTCTCTCGGTGTTTACCGAAACCCGGGCGCCGGCGCTTTTCGACTATCTGTGCCGCCAGACCCGCCTGAACTATCCCGCCGGCACGGAGATATCCTACTCCAACACCGGCTACCGGCTGGTGGAGGCGGCGCTCGCCCGCAAGGGGCTGTTCTTCCGCCCCTTCATCCGCGAAGCCGGCTGGCAGGCAAGCGCCATTCTCGACGCACCGGAGGGCTGGAACGATCCGGTCGACGGTCTGATGCCGGGCTATTGGCATGACGGTACAAGCTGGCAGCTTTCGGCCGCCGGCCTGCATATTTCCGCCTCCGGCAGCATGACCGGCAGCGCCGAAAGCCTGATGAACTGGCTGCGGGCGCTGATGACCGGGCAGGGCCGGTTTGCCGGCCTGCTCGAACGGCTCTCGCAGCCGCGCCGGCTCGCCGATGGACGCATCACCGGCTATGGCCTCGGCCTGCGCCAGACCTGGCTGGGCGATCGCAGCCTCATCGGCCATGGCGGCTCGCACCCCGGCTACAAGACCTATTTCCTGCTCGATCCCGAGGAAGGCACCGGCTTCGTCATCGTCTCGAACCGCGAGGATACCAACGGCTACAAGATTGCGCTGGAGGCCATGGCGGGGCTGAACGGGCTTCCGCTGCCGGTCGCCTCGACGGCGCTGGCCGACGGGCTTTACGTGACCGAACGGGAACCCTGGTGGATCGAGGTGAAGGGCAGCACCGTCACCTGGCTCGATGCGGACGAGAGCGTCTACGAGGATGCCGATGGCTGGGCGAGTTCGCGCTCCGCATCCTCGCCGATGCGGCTGCGGATGGAGGGCGCCGCGATTGTCGGCGAGGTGGGCCATGTGCCCCGGCGTTTCCTGCCGGCCGATGCGACCGCCTCCGCCAGCGATCTTTCCGGCCGCTGGGAAAACGAGGAGGGGGCCTGCTTCGACATCGAGGAGGGCGCGGTGATCATGGGCATCGGGCCGGTGCGTCAGCGCATGCCGCTTCGCCCACTCGGGCAGGGGCGCTTCCTGTTCACCCTGCGCGACGGCCCCTGGACCAAGCGCGTCTGCCTGCACCGCCTGGGCGACGGTCATGTGGAACTGGTGCTCAGCCGCGCCCGCATGATCGAATATCGCCGCCGACGCTGAACGGGGTTTTCTTGGTCGCCCTCACGCACTACACGGGAGGAACGGCATCCGTTGCCGGTCCTGGCCGAGGGAGCGGGAATTGGAAGTCAAATGGCTTGAGGATTTTCTGGCGCTTGCGGCGACGCTGAACTTTTCCAAGGCGGCGGACGAGCGGCATGTCACGCAATCCGCCTTCAGCCGGCGCATCAAGCAGCTGGAAGGCTGGGTGGGTGCAACGCTGATCGACCGGGCCACCTATCCCTCGCGCCTCACCGAGGCGGGGGAACGCTTCGTGCCGGTTGCCGAACAGACGCTGCAGGCGCTCTATCAGGCGCGGCGCAATCTCCAGCACGAGGACGGGACCGATGCCCGGCGCGTGACGCTGACGGCGCTGCACACGCTGTCCTTCACCTTCTTTCCCGACTGGCTGAAGGCCATCAGCCGACGGGTGGGGCCGATCGTCTCGCACCTGCGGCCGGATTCCGGCAGCATGGAGGAAAACCTGAACTCGCTGGTGGATGGCCATTCCGATTTCCTGCTGACCTATCAGCATGTGCATGTGCCGATGCTGCTCGACGTGCAGTTCGAACATCATCGTCTGGGCGTCGAGAACATCGTGCCGGTCAGCGCGCCCGATGCCGATGGGCTGCCACGCCACCGCATCGAGCCGGGCTTTGCCCATGTCAGCTATCAGAAGAGCTCGTTCTTCGGCCAGCTGATCGCCGGCGCGATTGCCGATCGCCTGCCGGCGGAAAACCGGGTGCATGTCGGTAGCATGTCGGTTGGCCTGAAGGCCATGGCCCAGGCCGGCTGGGGCATTGCCTGGGTGCCGGAAAGTCTGGTGGCTGCGGAACTTTCCGCCGGGCAGCTGGTGCGCGCCGGCAATGCGGAATGGGATATTGCCGTCGAGATCCGCCTTTATCGCTCGCGGGAAAACCGCCGCCCGGTGGTGCGCACCATCTGGGCGGCGCTGAGCGAGGCCTGAGGAGGCAAGCCGCCCAGGCTGGGTCTCCTCGCCTCAGATTGCCGTCCTGCGGGCATGCTCCATGTAGAGCGCGCGCAGGCGCCGGAAGATCGGTCCCGGCGTTCCGTCGCCGACCGGCCGGCCGTCGATATTGGTGATCGGCACGATGAAATTGGTGGCGCTGGTCAGGCAGGCCTCGCGGGCGCAGCGTGCTTCCTCGACGCTGAAGGCGCGCTCCTCGAACGGCAGGCCGGTTTCCTCTGCAAGCTGCAGGATGGCAAGCCGCGTGCAGCCGGGCAGCGTTGCCCGCGAGGCGCCGCGGGTGACGATGCGTCCTTCCTGCGTGACGATATAGGCGGTGGAGGAGGCGCCCTCGGTGATCAGGCCGTCTTCCTCCATCCAGGCCTCGTCGAAGCCGTCTGCCTTGGCAGACCGCTTGGCGAGCACCTGCGGCAGCAGGCAGACGCTCTTGATGTCGCGCCGCGCCCAGCGCTGGTCTGGCACGATCTTCACCTTCACGCCGCGCTCCACTGCCGCCACATGCTCCAGCGTCTTTGCCTGGGTGAACATCAGCAGCGTCGGGGCAAGATCGTCCGAATAAAGGAAATTGCGATCTTCGACGCCGCGGGTGAACTGCAGATAGATGAGGCCCTCGTTGAGATTGTTCTCGGTGATCAGGCGCTTCTCGATGGCGACGATCTCATCGGTCGAGATAGGCAGCCTGCCGCCGATCTCGCCGACACTGCGTTCCAGCCTCGCCATATGCAGGGCACTGTCGATCAGCTTGCCGTCCAGCACGGCGGTCACCTCGTAGATGCCGTCGCCGAACAGGAAACCACGGTCGAAGATGGAAAGATGCGCCTCGTTTTCAGGCAGGAAGGCGCCGTTCAGATAGACGGTGCGGATCGTCTGGTTCGACATGGGTACTCCGGACAGGAAGGAAGGGGAGGGATCAGCGGCCCGAAAGCGCCGCGCGGGAGATGGCGCGGATCGTTGCGGGCCTGCCGCTTGCGGCATTGAAGCCGGTCATCGTGGTGGCCATGGTGAGCGAATTGAGGATGGCTTCCTCGGTCGCCTCGATGGCCGCTTCGAAGAGGGGAGAGACGAGGTCGTTGGGAAAGGCTGGTGTTGCGGCAAGCGCTGCGCGCCGGGCCGGCGTGCGCCGCACCGCCTCGGCTGTCGAGAAGGCCAGCGCATAATCGCCCGAACCGTTGCTGAGGGCAGCCCCGGTGCGGGCCAGCCCGCCGAAGCAGCGTTCCGCCAGCCGCGTCAGATTGCGCGAACAGAGCGGCGCATCCGTTGCGGCGATGATGACGATCGAGCCGTCGCGGTCATGTTCCAGGAGTCCGTCATAGGCGCGCCCGGCGATGGTCAGGCGCCCGCCGTAATTGGACTGCACGAGGATGCCCAGCCGATAGGTTTCGCCGCCGACGGGCACGAGGCGCGAACTTGTGCCGATGCCACCCTTCAGGCCGAAAGCCACGGTTCCCGTGCCGGCACCGACGCATCCTTCCGCCACCGCACCGCCCGTGGCCAGCTCCAGCGCCGCCAGCATCTCCTCGGCGGAGGGGCGGGCGGCGCGGATGTCGTTGAGGCGGGAATCATTGGTCTCGCCGACAACGGCATTCAGCGAGACAACCCGTTCATTGCCGGGCCGGGCGAGCGTGAAGCGGTTGATCGCTTCGATGGCACGCCCGACGGCGAGCGTATTCGTCAGCAGGATCGGCGTCTCGATCTCGCCGAGTTCCGCGATCTGGGTGGCGCCGGCGAACTTGCCGAAGCCGTTCAGTACCGCAAGCCCGGCCGGCACCTTGTCCTGAAACAGGTTGCCGGGATGCGGCAGGATGGCGGTCGCGCCGGTGCGGGTGCGGTCCCCCTCATTCAGCGTGACATGCCCGACCGCCACGCCGTCCACGTCGGTGATTGCGTTCAGCGCCCCGGTCTCGAAACGGCCGATGGTGATGCCGAGGTCGCGCAGGCGTGCGGGAGGGGTATCTGTCATGGCAAAGCAATCCGTGCCGGGTTCTCGTGCCCCAAGGGGTTGGGCCCCGGGTCCTGGCCAGTCTTAGCGCCTCGCCCGGACAAACGGCAGGAGAAAAACGGAATAGTTTCAGACCGAGTTTGCAAGGAAAAGATGCTTGCCCTCAGGCGTTCGGTCCTCCGACCGGGCCCGGCGCTGCGCAGGCGCTGGCCGCCCCGGCACGATGACGGGCCGCAGAGGTCGTTGCCGTGGCCGGCCTTGCGCAGCGCCGGCGCGTATCGGAATGTTCACCGCGAGGGCCGCTGATCACGGCGCACGGCCGCACCTCAGGCGACGCGCTCGCCGGCACGCCAGACGGCACGGACAACCGGCACGCCGGCCTGGCGGCGCACGCGGACCAGATCGGCCCGCAGACCCGGTGCAATGCGGCCCCGGTCATCAAGGCCAACGGTCCGGGCGGGCGTTGATGTGACCATGGCCAATGCCTGCGGCAGCGAAATTCCCTCCAGTTCGTCGGCGAGAACGAAGGGGGCATGCAGGAGGCTGAGCGGCACATAGTCGGAGGACATCACGTCGAGAACGCCCTTGGCGGCCAGATCGCGCGCGGCGATATTGCCGGAATGGGATTTGCCGCGCACCACATTGGGAGCGCCCATCAGCACGCTCATGCCGGCTTTGTGCGAGGCAATGGCCGCTTCGACACTGGTCGGGAATTCCGCAAGCCTCACCCCGTGGCCGACCGCTTCCTCGACATGCTCCAGCGTTGCATCGTCATGGCTGGCCACCGTGATATCCCGGCGCCGGCACAGCGCCGCCAGATGCTCGCGATGCGGGGCGGCATAGCGGGCCGAAGCTTCCTGCCGGCGCTCGACGAAGATGCGGAAGGCTTCGTCGGAAAGGCCGCGCTTGGTCTTGTAGTAGAGCGTGTAGTGTTCCATCGTCTGGAACTGCCGCTGGCCGGGCGCGTGGTCCATCAGGGAAATCAGCCGCACGGCCGGGTCTTCCTCGAAATCAGCCACATGCTGCAGCATGTCCGGTGCCGACACTTCGCAGCGCAGATGCAGCAGGTGGTCGGCCCGCAGCCGCTCCTCCTTCTCCGCCAGCTGGATGGCGTCTGCCATCTCGCGCATTTCGCCGGGCTTGAAGCCGCCGTCCTCGTCGGAGCCCATGCGCAGGCAGTCGAAGACGGTGGTGATGCCGGAGGTCACCACCTGCGCATCATGCGCCTGGATGGCCGAGATCATGTTCCAGCGTACGCCGGGGCGGGGCGAATAATGGCTTTCCAGATGGTCGGTGTGCAGTTCCACGAGGCCGGGGATGAGGTAATCGCCGCCGAAATCCTCTCCCGTCGCGCTGCGACCCTCGGAAATATCGGCAATCCGGCCGTCGATGATCTGGATCGATCCCTCGACGATCCGGTCTTCCAGAACGATGCGGGCATTGGCGAAAATGGTCTCGGGCATGGGTGTTTCCGTCATGACATGGCAAGGGCCGGCAAGAGGCCGGCCTGAAGGGAGGGGGCTGCCGCCCGCCTCAGTGATGGCGCTTGCCGATCAGGCGCGAGCGCAGGGCGTTCGAGATGGTATCGAAGATAAAGACGACGATCAGGATCAGCACCACCATGTAGGCGACGTTTTCCCAGTCGGAATTGGTACGCATCGCCTCCCAAAGCTTCAGGCCGATGCCGCCGGCGCCGACCGCGCCGATGATGGTGGCCGAGCGGGTATTGCTTTCCCAGAAATAGAGCGCCTGCGAGGCAAACACCGGCAGCACCTGTGGCAGGACGCCAAAGCGCTGTACGGCAAGCGGCGAGGCACCCACCGACTTCACGCCCTCGCGCTGCTTGTCGTCGATGTTCTCCAGCGCCTCGGCATAGAGCTTTCCGAGCGTGCCGGTGTCGGTGAAGAAGATCGCCGAAATGCCGGCCAGCGGTCCAGGCCCGAAGGCGCGCGTGAAGAACAGCGCCCAGATGAACATGTCGACCGACCGCTGGAAATCGAAGAAACGCTTGGTCACCTGGTTCACGGGCCGGTTGCGCGTGATGTTGCGCGCGGCAACGAAAGACAGCGGAAAGGCAATGAGCGAGGCAAACAGCGTGCCGACAAAGGCCATGACGATCGTCTGCAGCAGCTTCGTCCACACGTCGAGATGCTGCCAGGACGGATTGTAGAGAATGTTGTCGATGGCAAGCGAGAGGTTGCTGCGGCTGGGGTCGAGGCGGTCGCCCGACCAGATCAGACGCATCACCTCGCCGAAGGACTTGCCGAAGAAGGGCGAGTCTATGTCGAAGAAGAAGCCTTCCCAGCCGAGATAGCGCTTGTGCACCCGCACCGCATCGTCGCGGATTTCCGCCCAGCCGGAAAAGCCGAAGGACACGACGACCTTTTCGCCCGGTGCGCGCTGGGTGGCCCAGGACGGCAGACTGCCGCGGGGGGTGACGCCATCGGTACCGATGGAGATCGAAAGCGGCTGCCCGTTACGCGTCACCGTGACCGCCGGTGGGCCGATCTCGATCGTGTCGGATGCGTTCATCCGGACGACGGCATGCGTGACGACTTCCTCGGTGCGCGTTTCCGTCTGCGCTGCGCTGCCAGCGGCAGCGGTGCCGCTGGCCGAGGGTGCCATGAAGGAGAAGGAGGATTTGGGCTGGGTGGAACTTGGTGCCGCCGCCGCCGGTGCGGTGATGGTCCGTGTCACCACTTCGCGTCTGGCCGTAATCCAGTCCGGATTGGGGTTCGGGCCGATCGGATCGAAGCGCGAGAACTCGATCTGCATCGTTCCATCCTTGTGGATGGTAATGTCAGGCCTCTCCTCGTAGGAGATCCAGTCGGCCAGATAGTTGCCGGCAATGTTCCAGCTGGCGCTGCCCAGCACGTGGCCGATGGCAAAGAACCACCAGCAGAACATCAGATAGAGAATGGTGGCCGTGGCGATCACGGGAACGCGGAAACGGCTCCAGAAGGGCGGCGTCAGCAGGTGCGGATGGCGGGCTGCGACAGCTTCGAGTTCGGCGGCAGTCAGGCTGTGCATGGTCTGGTCCTCACACGACGGCCTGGAAGGCCTGGTCACCGACCAGCTTGCGGCGCAGCCAGGCGGAGAGCTGGTCCACCGCGATGATGGTGATGAAAAGAAGAAGTACGATGGCCAGCGTCTTGGCTTCGTGACCGCGGCTGATCGACAGGCGCAACTGCTCGCCGATGCCGCCGCCGCCAACGGCGCCGATGATGGTGGAGGCGCGCACGTTGATTTCGAACCGCAGCAGGAAATAGCTGACGAAATTCGGCATCACCTGCGGCACCATGGCGAACCAGACCCGTTCGACCCAGCTGGCGCCAACCGCCTTCAGCCCCTCGTCCGGCTTCATGTCGGCGTTCTCGATCACCTCGAAGAACAGCTTGCCGAGTGCGCCGATCGTATGGATCGACACGGCGATCATGGCCGGGATCGGGCCGAGCGACAGGATGGCGAGGAAGAAGCCGGCCAGGACGATTTCCGGAAAGGCGCGAAGAAGTTCCATGAAGCGGCGAACCGAACCGCGCAGCCAGGGATTGCGCACCATGTTGCGCGCGGCGAAGAAGGACAGGATCGACCCGAAGAAGAAGCCGATGATCGTCGACATCAGCGCGATGTTGAGCGTTTCGGCCATCTTGTAGAAGTATTCGGGGATGTAGAAGCCGTCGGTGATGTAGTAGCGACCCTCGGGATAATCGAACTTCAGGCTGCCGTCGAAATAGGGCGAGGGCAGGTCGAAGAGGGCGCGCCAGACCTCGATCGGGTCGCGCGGCATCAGATCGCCGACAAAGTCGAACAGATGTGGCAGGCGGTCGAAGAACTTGCCGGAATTGCTGTCATTGGCAAACCAGAGCGATCCGGACAGCGCAACCAGCAGGATGGCAAGGCTCAGAAAGGTGTAGAAGCGGCGGCTGCGGGCAAGATCCTGCCAGTGTGCCTCGATCTGGGCACCACGTTCGCCGAGCGGAGAAAGGGGGAGGGGGGAGCGCTTGCCAGTCATCAGATCTTCCGGATGGGGCGCACCATCGCGCCACGGGCGAGACCGCCGGATGAAGGCATCCGGCGGCCGGTTTACATTGCCTTGCGGGCGATATCAGCCGCCGATGGTGGCCTTGCGGGCGTCGATGATCGGCTTGTAGAAGTCGACGTTGACTTCGGCGAAGCCCTTGAAGTCGCCGCCTTCGATGGCCGAGAAGCAGGCAGCGTCGGTCTTCGGCAGGTTCATCATGAAGGTCTTGAACTTGGTCTTCATGTCATCGTTCATCGAGGTGCGGACGACGATCGGGCCGTTCGGGATGAGCGGCGACTTCCACAGTTCGACCAGGTCGTCCATGTTGAGGATGCCCTTGTCGACCATCTTGCGCAGGTTGCCGGACGTGTAGCCGTCCTTGAAGTTGCCGACGCCCGAGCCCCAGGTCGTGCCGGCATCGAAGGTGCCCTTCAGCACTTCGAGAACCAGGTTCTCGTGGCCGCCGCCAAAGCCGGTGGAGCCGAAATATTCCTTGACCGGGGCGCTGCCGATGGCTTCCGGCAGGGTGACCGTCGGGATCAGGTAGCCGGAGGTGGAATCCGGATCGGCAAAGCCGAGCTTCTTGCCCTTCATGTCGGCCAGCGTCTTGATGCCGGAATCCTTGCGGGCGACCATGATCGAGTGGTAGCCCATGGAACCGTCGGTCTGAACGGTCGTCAGGATCGGTTCGACGGCCTTCGGATTGGCCAGATAGGCCTTGGCATAGCCGGAAGCGCCGAGTTCGGCGTAGTCGAGCGTGCCGCCGAGCAGGCCCTGGATGACGCCGTCATAATCGGCGGCCGGGAAGAGCGATACCTTCTGAACGCCGAGTTCGGTCTTCAGGTGATCGGCCAGGCACTGGAAGTTGCGCAGGCGGTCGGCTTCGTTTTCGCCACCGAGGATGCCGATGCGGAATTCCTTGAGGTCTTCGGCAGCAGCAGCGCCGGCGAGCGACAGAAGCGCTACGGCGGCAAGCAGGGTCTTCTTCAACATGGGATCATCTCCTGTCAGAGCGGGTGCATGAATGGTGGTCAACGTTGTGCCCTTGACGCGGGCTGTCGATCTCCGCCGACGTCAGGCCTTGGCCGGAACCGCGGGGCGGAAGTCTGCGGATGCCGGGGCAGCCAGATCGGCTGCAGGTGAAAGGGTGATGCTGGTCGAGGTCATGGTCTCGTCGATGCCGGCGCCGTCCCGGTCCGAACCGTAGATCTCCTGAACGGCGGTCGCGGTCAGTTCGTCCGGCCTGCCGTCGAAGACGACGCGCCCGCGCGCCATGCCGATGATGCGTTCGCAATAGTTGCGCGCCGTATCGAGCGTGTGCAGGTTGGTGATGACGGTGATGCCGTCGTTCTCGTTGATGCTGCGCAGCGCATCCATGACGATCTTGGCGTTCAGCGGATCGAGCGAGGCGATCGGCTCGTCTGCCAGAACCATCTTCGGCGACTGCATCAGGGCGCGGGCAATCGCCACGCGCTGCTGCTGGCCGCCCGAAAGCGTGCCGGCCGCCTGCAGCGCGGTCTGCTCGATGCCGAGACGCTCGAGGGCGGCAATTGCCATCAGCCGCTCCTCGCGGGTGAAGATGTTGAGCAGGCTGAGTGCCGTCGAACGGTGGTTCAGGCGACCGAGCAGCACATTGGTCAGCACGTCGAGGCGCGGCACCAGATTGAACTGCTGGAAGATCATGGCGCAGTCGCGCTGCCAGTTGCGCAAAGCCTTGCCATGCAGCTTCGACACATCCACATCGCCGAACAGGATGCTGCCGGAAGTGGGGTCCGCCAGGCGGTTGATCATGCGCAGCAGCGTCGACTTGCCGGCACCCGAACGACCGATCACGCCGACCATCTGGCCGGCGGGAATGTCGAGCGTCACGGAATCGACGGCCGTATTGCTGCCGAAGCGCCGCGTGAGCCCTACCAACCTGAAGTCCATGGTCCTACCTTCATCGTCATCATGCCGTTGCCTCATCGCTACCGGGGCTTTGTTAAACGGGCATGTCGGTTTTGTGCAGTTTATGTGAAACGATACATGGCTTTGAAAAGCATGGATTTTCAGGCGTATTTCTGCAGAAATGCGTCAGCCGTCAGCGCCCGGAAATCGTCAAGGGCGGCAAACAGCCGATCATGGTCCCAATCCCACCAGGCAAGCCGCGCCATCCTTTCGGCCGTCTCGGCCGGGAAGCGTTCGCGGATGAGTTTTGCCGGAATGCCGCCGACAATCGTATAGGCTGCGACATCCTTCGACACGACGGCGCCGGCGCCGATCACCGCACCGTTGCCGATGGTGACGCCGGGCAGCACCGTCGCACCATGGCCGATCCACACGTCATGGCCGATGGTAACCCGGTTGTCGCGCCGCCAGGCGAAGAAATCCGCATCATTCTCGGCGCCCTCGAAATAATCGGCGGCACGATAGGTGAAGTGATGCAGCGTCGCCCGCCACGTCGGGTGGTTCGGCGCGTTGATGCGAACGGCCGCGGCAATATTGGCGAACTTGCCGATCGTGGCGCACCAGATGGAGCCATCCTGCATGATGTAGGAATAATCGCCCATCTCGGCCTCGTTCAGCCGGCAGCGCTCGGAGACTTCCGTGTAGCGTCCGAGCGTGCAGTCGACCACGCTGGCGGTCTCGTGGATGAAGGGTTCGATCCCCAGCTTGCGGCTCATGCGGCGCTCCTTCGCGGCGAAAAGGCGGTGACATCCAGGATGCGGTCGGCGACGGCTTCGCGCACTTCCTCGTCGTGGAAGATGCCGAGCAGCGCGACGCCGGCCGTCTTCTTGGCCTCGATCATGTCGATCACCACGCGGCGATTGGTGGCATCCAGCGAGGCGGTCGGCTCGTCGAGCAGCAGGACGGCGTGATCGGTGATGAAGCCGCGGGCAATGTTGACACGCTGCTGCTCGCCGCCGGAGAAGGTGGCGGGCGGCAGTTGCCAGAGGTCGCGCGGCAGGTTGAGGCGGGCGAGAAGTTCGGCGGCGCGTTCGCGCGCCTCCTCCGGCGCGGTGCCGCGCGAGACGAGCGGTTCGGCCACGACATCAAGGGCAGCGACGCGCGGCACGGTGCGCAGGAACTGGCTGACATAGCCGAGTGCGGTGCGGCGAATCTCCAGCACGGTGCGGGGATCGGCGCTCGCCACATCCACGGTGCGGCCGGCATGGCTGACGAGGATCTGGCCGGCATCCACGGCATAGTTGCCGTAGAGCATCTTCAGGATGGAGCTCTTGCCGATGCCGGAGGGGCCGCCGAGCACCACGCATTCACCGCTCGCAACGGCAAAGGAGACATTGGCGACGACCGGCAGGACGAGCCCGCCGCGCAGATGCATGGTAAAGCTCTTCGCGACATCGGAGACGACGAGGGGGGTGGCCATGGTGTTCTCCGTCAGACCTGCAGGATGGAAGAGACGAGCAGCTGGGTGTAGGGCTCGCGCGGGTCGTCCAGAACCCGGTCGGTCAGCCCGTGCTCGATCACGTGGCCGCCCTTCATCACCATCATCCGGTGCGACAGCAGCCGGGCGACGGCGAGGTCATGCGTCACCACGATGGCGGAGAGTCCGAGGTCGCTGACGAGGCCGCGCACCAGGTCGAGCAGGCGGGCCTGCACGGACACGTCGAGGCCGCCGGTCGGCTCGTCCATGAACACCAGCCGCGGCGAGGTGACGAGATTGCGGGCGATCTGCAGGCGCTGGCGCATGCCGCCGGAAAAGGCGCGGGGCTGGTCGTCGATCCGGTCTGTCTCGATCTCGACGCGCGACAGCCATTCGGAGGCAGTGGCGCGGATGCGGCCGTAATGCCGGTTGCCGACAGCCATCAGCCGCTCGCCGACATTGGCGCCGGCCGAAACCGTCATGCGCAGGCCGTCCGCCGGGTTCTGGTGCACGAAGCCCCAGTCGGTGCGCATCAGCACGCGCCGTTCGGCTTCGCTCATCCGGTAGAGATCGCGGTAGTCGCCGTCGCGCATCCGGTATTGCACGTCGCCGGTCGAGGGCATCAGCCGCGTCGACAGGCAGTTGAGAAGCGTCGTCTTTCCGGAGCCGGATTCCCCGACGATGGCAAGCACTTCGCCAGGCCACAGATCGAAGCCGACATCGTGGCAGCCGATGCGGTTGCCGTAGAACTTCGACAGGCTGCGAACCTTGAGGAGAGGCATGTCGCTCATTCCGCAGCCTCCCGCTCGCTCGTCGCCAGCATTTCGCCCACATGGCCCTCGGCCTGGCGCGTTTCGCAGTAATCGGTATCGGAGCAGACGAACATGCGGCCTCCCCGGTCGTCCAGAACGACCTCGTCGAGATAGACATGGGTTGCCCCGCACAGCGCGCAGGGCCTGTCGAACTGCTGCACCTCGAAGGGATGGTCCTCGAAGTCCAGGCTCACCACGTCGGTGTGCGGCGGCACGGCATAGATCCGCTTCTCGCGGCCGGCGCCGAACAGCTGCAGCGCCTCTGAGCGGTGCATTTTCGGATTGTCGAACTTCGGCGTCGGCGAGGGGTCCATCACGTAGCGGCCATGCACCTTGACGGGATAGGCATAGGTCGTGGCGATGCGGCCGTGGCGGGCGATGTCCTCGTAGAGCTTTACATGCATCAGGCCGTATTCTTCCAGCGCGTGCATCTTGCGGGTTTCGGTTTCGCGCGGTTCCAGGAAGCGCAAGGGTTCCGGGATCGGCACCTGATAGACCAGAACCTGGCCTTCCTTCAGCGTGTGTTCCGGAATGCGGTGACGCGTCTGGATGATGGTGGCGTCGGCGGTGTGCGTGGTGGCCCTGACCGCCGCGACCTTCTGGAAGAAGGCGCGGATCGAGACGGCATTGGTGGTGTCGTCGGCGCCCTGGTCGATGACCTTCAGAACGTCCTCGGGGCCGATGATGGCCGCCGTCACCTGCACGCCGCCGGTGCCCCAGCCATAGGGCATCGGCATTTCGCGGCTGGCAAACGGCACCTGATAGCCGGGAATGGCGATCGCCTTCAGGATGGCACGGCGGATCATCCGCTTGGTCTGCTCGTCCAGATAGGCGAAGTTGTAAGCGGCAAGTTCGGCCTCGCCCGCGCTCTCCGGTGCGGTGACGGGTTCGGTGTGCGGCGCGCTCATTCTGCGGCCTCCTCGTGTTCGGTCGTCTCTTCGGCGGGCTTGTGGCGGGCGCGCATGCGCCGCACCAGGTCGAGTTCGGCCTGGAAGTCCACGTAGTGGGGCAGCTTCAGGTGCTCGACGAAGCCGGTCGCCTGCACGTTGTCGCAATGGGAAATGACGAATTCCTCGTCCTGGGCGGGGGCGACCACATCCTCGCCGAATTCGCCGGTGCGAAGCGCCCGGTCGACCAGCGACATCGACATGGCCTTGCGTTCGCTCTGGCCGAACACCAGGCCGTAGCCACGGGTGAATTGCGGCGGCGCCTTGGCCGAGCCCTTGAACTGATTGACCATCTGGCATTCGGTGATGCGGATCTCTCCGAGCGACAGGGTCAGCCCCAGTTCCGGCACCTCGAATTCCACCTCGACGAGGCCCATGCGGATTTCGCCGACGAAGGGGTGCGTGCGGCCATAGCCGCGCTGGGTGGAATAGCCAAGCGCCAGCAGAAAGCCCTCGTCGCCGCGGGCCAGCGCCTGCAGGCGCAGGTCGCGCGGCATCGGAAACTCCATCGGCTCGCGCGTCAGGTCGCCGGGCACATGGTCCTCCGGCATCTCGCCGTCCGGCTCGATCAGGCCCTCGCGATCGAGGATGTCGGAGACGCGCATGACCGCTTCCGCCTCGCCGTCGCGGCGGGCGGGTTCCTCGACTTCTGCCGTTTCGTTGAGGAGGTCCGGATCAAGCAGGCGGTGGGTATAGTCGAAGGTCGGCCCCAGCAACTGGCCGCCCGGCAGGTCCTTGTAGGTGGCCGAGACGCGTCGCTCCACCTGCATGCGGCCGGTTTCGAGCGGAACGGAGGCGCCGAAGCGCGGCAGGGTGGTGCGGTAGGCGCGCAGCAGGAAGATCGCCTCGATCATGTCGCCGCGCGCCTGTTTCAGGGCAAGTGCGGCGAGTGACTGGTCATAGAGCGAGGCTTCGGCCATCACCCGGTCGACGGCCAGGCCGAGCTGGCCGATCAGCTGCGCGATGGTGAGGCCCGGCAGCGACCGGTCGCCGCGGCGACGGTCGGCAAGCAGGCGATGGGCGTTGGCGATGGCCTTTTCGCCACCCTTGACGGCAACATACATGGATCAGCCCTCCGATGCCGGTGTCTCGGCCACTGACTCTGTCAGTGTTTTCGCCGTGATCTTGCAGGTGCGCGGCAGGGCGACGAGCCGACGGCCCGCCGTCAGAACCACGTCGACGCCGCGCGGAAAAAGCGCGCCGTTCCCGCTCCACTGGCGCAGGAAATCGGCCGGCAGTCCGTTGGGCGCGATCCCGGCCGTGTCACGGATGCCGGGGCCGCTGAGGGTGAGCGGCTGCCCGTTGTCCAGGCTGGCCACCTCGATGATCAGCGTGGTGGAGCGGTCGGGATATTCCTGGCTTCCGAGCGCAAATGCGCCGAGCGAGGGGAGGGGAGCCCTGCCTTCGAAGAAGGCGAAGCGGGCTTCGTGCCGCTCGGTCGTCAGAGGTGCGCCGCCATGAAAGGCGAGCCAGCCGGGCACGGGCGATTGCGAGAGCTTCGGGCTCAGCCAGACTGGCGTGTCGTGGTCGCACAGCGTCAGCATCACGGCGCCGGCGGCAATGCCGAGCGGTGCCGGCGGTGCGAGGGACAGCGTCACCTCGCCCGTCTGGCCCGGGCGCGCCATGCAGTCCATCAGGGTGCGAAACACGGCCTGGCTGTCGAAGACGGCATTGGCGAAACCGCCGGCAAAGGTTTCCGTGCGGTCCGGCATCAGTCTTCTCCCCGTACCATGGTGAAGAAATCCACCTTCGTTGCCGCGGTTTCCGCCGCACGTGCCGCGGCTTCTGCGGCGAGCCGCTCGGCCAGCGGCGCAAGAAGACGGTCCGCGATCACCGCGCGGCGACCGGCATCCTGCGCCAGGGCATCGATGAGGGCTGCCAGCTCCGCCGCCCGGCGGTCGGTGCCGAGGCGATAGGCATGGCCGACCGCACCGTCGGCGAGGCGGACGCTGGCGCGGCTGACGGTTGCCTCTCCGAGATTGAAGGGAGAGCCGCCGCCGCCGATGCGGCCGCGCACCATCACCAGCCCGGTTTCCGGGCCGCGCAACCGCTGATGCGCCGGCTTGTCGTCAAGCCCGTTCCAGAGGTCTTCCAGTTCGGCGCGGCTGGCGCGGGCCAGAAGGTCGAGGTCGCGCTTGCGGCGGGCCTTTTCCTCTCCTGCATCCGGCGGACCGGCATGATCCGGATCTGCAAAAGCTGTGTTCATCCTGCACCTCATATTGTCTATTGATATAGACAACCATACAATTTGCATTATGGATAGAGGCAAAGCATGACGAGCTTGTGACAGGAGGACCGATGATTCAGCGCCAGAAGGGTGTCGCCGTGTGGCGGCAGATCGCCGACCGCATCCGCGCGCAGATCGCCGCCGGTGCCTATGATGCGACGGGGCGCGTGCCGGCCGAGACCGCTCTGGCCGAGGAATTTTCGGTCAACCGCCATACGGTGCGGGCGGCTCTGGCGGCTCTGGCGCAGGAGGGTATCGTGCGCGCCGTGCAGGGAAGCGGCACGCTGATCGAGCGGCGCGACCGCTTCGACTTTCCGATCGGTCGCCGCACCCGCTTCACCGAAGGCATCGGTGAGCAGGCCCGCGATCTGAAGGGTGTGCTGCTCTCGTCGCGGGAGGAGGTGGTGACGGCGGATCTGGCCGGGCGCCTGAAGCTTCCCGCCGGCGCCCGCGTGCTGCGGCTGGATGCCTTGCGCACGGCGGATGGGCGGGCGCTGTCGCGTTCCACCGCCTGGTTTCCGGCAGACCGCTTTGCCGGCATCGATGATGCCTTTCGCCGGACGCAGTCGATCACGCGGGCGCTGGCGATCCTCGGCGTCGCCGATTATCTGCGCGACGTGACGGAGATTTCCGCCATTCACGCCGATCCGGATGATGTGGCCGATCTCGGGCTGGCGCCGGGCGCCATCGTTCTCGTCACCAAGGCGCTGAACACCGATCCGGCCGGAGTGCCGATCCAGTATGCCGTCACCCGCTTTCCGGCCGACCGGGTGCAGTTCACCATCCGCAGCAATCCGGACGGGGGGATCTGAAAGTCATATTAGGAGTTTTGCCTTGGCTGCGGCAATGGTGTATCTGTGCGGCAAGGCTGCCGCATGGGGAGAGTGAAATGGTGAGAATGCCGGCTTCGGGGGAGGGGACGCGAAAGCCGAGGCTGGCGGCAGCGGTGATCGCGCAATTGCGGTCCGACATCGCGGCAGGGCGCCTGCCTGCCGGTGCCCGGCTTCCGACAGAGCCGGGGCTTGTCGAGCGCTTCGGCGTGAGCCGCACGGTGATCCGTGAGGCGCTTGCTGAACTGCGCGCGGCGGGTCTGGTAAAGGCGGAGCATGGGCGGGGCGTGTTCGTCTGCGAGGCTCTGCCCGCGGTCGACCCTTTGCCGGCCGTCGAGGATCAGGCATCCATTCCGAAGACCCTGGAGATGCTGGAATTGCGGGTGGGGATCGAAACCGAAGCAGCCGCCCTCGCGGCGATCCGCCGCTCCTCGGCCCAGGAATTCGAGATCCGCGCCGCCCATGACAGGATGGCGGATCTGGTGGCGGGCAAGGCCTCTGCTTCGCAGGCGGATTTCGAATTCCATCTTTCCATCGCGCGGGCCACGAATAACGGCTTTTATGTCAGCGCCCTGCTGCGTTTCGGCCTGCATGCCATCCCGCGTGCCAATCTGCCCCATCTCGCCTTCTCGCGCAGCGAGACCTATCTCGCCCAGGTGGTGGAGGAACATGGCCGCATCGCCGAGGCGATTTCCGCCCATGATCCGGATGCGGCGCGCGCGGCGATGCGCAGCCATCTCGAGGGCGCGCAGGACCGGTATCGCAGGCTCGCCCTGTCTCTGCGGCCGCGTGATCCCGCCTGACCAGCGGTCGCGGCGAACCGCCGAAAAACCCGTCTGGCAGGCTTGCGGAAGTCATATTACGACTATAACAATACCGGCACGGGTTCCGTGTCCTTGTCAGGTCCGTCCGGCGCGTGCCGGTTTCGGGTTGCGAGGGGAGGCTGGCGATGCGATCGCGTGTCGCCTTGCCGAGAAATGCCGGCAGGCGGCGGGTGAGACTGGAGGCTCCCGTGCACCTGCCGTGCCGCAGGCCGTTGCGCACCGGCAAGATGCGCCCGCGCCGAAAGGGAAAGGAGGCCCTTGCGTGCGCGGCAGTATGCCAGGCTGAAGGAGGAGGATGTCATGGCAGATTTCACGAGACGCGACCTGTTGCGGACCGCCGGTGCGGCGGCCGCGGCCCTTTCGCTGGCGCATGCGGTTCCCGCCCGGGCAGCGGATCGCGCCATCCGGCTGTTCTGGTGGGGCAATCCCGACCGCGACAAGCGCACGTTCGAGGTGATCCGGAGCTTTCAGGAGAGCCATCCGGGCATCCAGGTTTCCGGCGAAACGATCGGCTGGAGCGACTACTGGACGAAGATGGCCACCCAGACGGCCGGCCGCAACATGCCGGACCTGGTGCAGATGGATTACCGCTACCTGTTCGAATATGTGCGTCGCGGCGCCCTGAAGCCGCTCGACGATCATATCGGCAAGAGCCTGATGATCGGTACCTTCGACAAGGCGGCCGTGGATGGCGGGCGCGTCGACGGCAAGCTCTATGCGCTCAACATCGGCTCCAACAGCCAGGTGATGGTCTATAACGCGAAGGCCTTCGAGGCGGCCGGGGTCAAGCCCGACATCTATGCCTGGACCTATGACGACTATGCCCGTGTCTGCGAGGCGGTCACCGCCAAGTCCGGCGGGCGGATGAAGGGCTCGGACGACCTGTCGCTCAACATCGACATGCTGGAGGCCTGGATCAGGCAGAACGGCCGCGAATTCTACGATGCCGACGGCAAGGTGGCCGCAACCGTCGAGGATGCCGCGACCTTCTGGCAGTACTGGGCCGGTCTGCGCAAGGCGGGCGTGGTGCGCGACAAGAACAAGACGGTGCTGGTCAGCCCGCCTTTGTCTGAAACCGGTATCGTCACCGGGGAGGCGGCCATCGGCCAGCACTGGTCGAACCAGCTGGTCGGCATTCAGGCCCTGATGAAGGACCCGATCGGTGCCGCCATGGTGCCCTTCATGCAGAACGGCAAGCCCGGTCAGTTCATCAAGCCCTCGCAGTTCCTCTCGCTGTCGCGCGATGCGAAGGATGTCGAGGCGGCGATGCTGCTTCTCAATGGCTGGGTCACCGATCCGAAGCTGACGGCCATCCTGGGCATGGAGCGCGGCATTCCCTGTTCGCCACAGGTGCGCGCGGCGCTGAAACCCTCGCTGAAGCCGGTCGAGGCGCTGTCCATCGACTTCTTCCAGGCCATCCAGGACAAGGTTGCGCCGCTGCCGCCACCGCCGCCGAAGGGGGCGGGCGAGGTGCGCGAGGCCTTTACCCGGATCGGCACGGAGGTCGTCCTCGACCGGACCTCGCCGAGGCAGGCGGCCGACATGTTCATCGACGAGGCCGGCTCCATTCTCGAGCGGGCGCTCTGAAGGTCCGGTTCGCGCTCATGCCCGGCGGGGCGAAGGCTTCCGCCGGGTCCAAGGAATGACTGTTCGCAAAGGCCGTGTCATGAAACGCTTCATTGCCCGCAACGCGCCAGGTTACATCTTCCTGCTGCCGTGGTTCCTAGGCTTCTTCCTGCTGGCGCTCGGGCCGATCCTCGCCTCGCTGTACCTGTCCTTCACGCGCTACGACATGGTCAATGCGCCGCGCTGGATCGGGCTTGGCAACTACGAATACATGTTCATGCGCGACCGCCGCTTCTGGAAGGCGCTGGAGGTGACCTTCCACTATGTGGTGCTGGCGGTGCCGGCCCGTCTGGTCATGGCGCTGGCGGTGGCGATGCTTCTGGACAAGGGCCTGCGCAGCATCGGGCTTTATCGCGCGATCTTCTACCTGCCCTCGCTGCTCGGGGCCTCGATCGCCATCGCCATCCTGTGGCGGCAGCTTTTCGATGCCAATGGCGTCGTCAATCAGGCGCTGGCCTCGCTCGGCATCCAGGGGCCCGAATGGCTGACGAACCCGGACACCTCGCTCTACACGCTGGTGGTGCTGGCCATGTGGCAGTTCGGATCGCCCATGCTGATCTTCCTCGCCGGTCTGCGCGGCATCCCGCGCGATCTCTACGAGGCGGCCGAGATCGACGGCACGCCGCGCTGGCGCCAGTTCACCCGCATCACGCTTCCCCTGCTGGCGCCGGTGATCTTCTTCAACCTGGTGCTGCAGACCATTGATGCCTTCAAGACCTTCTCCAGCGCCTTCATCATCTCCAACGGCACGGGCGCGCCGGCAGACAGCATGCTGTTCTACACGGTCTACCTGTTCAACGAGGCCTTCAAGTTCTTCCGCATGGGCTATGCCTCGGCACTCGCCTGGGTGCTGCTCATCATCATCGCGATCTTCACGGCCGCTGCCTTCCTGACCTCGAAATACTGGGTGCATTATGAGAACGAGCGCGATTGATCCCGGGACCGGCATGAGCCTCGACGATGCGACACGGCTCGCACATGACCTGAAGCTGCGCCGCCTGAGGCGGGAGCGCAACGGGCGGCTGATGAAACACGCCTTCCTGATCGGCGTGTCCTGCATCATGCTCTATCCGCTTTTGTGGCTGCTGTCGGCCTCGCTGAAGCCCGAAAACGAGATCTTCGGCAATATCGAGCTGTGGCCGTCGGCCTTCCAGTTCCAGAACTATACGAAGGGCTGGCATGCCCTGCCGGAATCCTTCACCATCTTCTACGTGAACTCCACCATCGTTACGGTGCTGTCGGTCATCGGCAATCTGCTTTCCTGCTCCTTCGCAGCCTATGCCTTTGCCCGGCTGCGCTTCACCGGCCGCAACTTCTTCTTCGCGCTGATGATGATGACGCTGATGATTCCCTATCACGTGGTCCTCATCCCGCAATATGTGCAGTTCCTGCAGCTTGGCTGGGTCGATACCTATCTGCCGCTGGTCGTGCCGCGCTTCCTGGCGTCCGACACCTTTTTCATCTTCCTGATGGTGCAGTTCTTCCGCCAGCTTCCGCGCGAGCTGGACGAGGCGGCGATGATCGACGGCTGCTCGCCCTTCAAGATCTACTGGGCGATCATCCTGCCGCTGTCGCTGCCGGCCATGGGCACGGCCGCCATCTTCTCCTTCATCTGGGTCTGGGAGGATTTTCTCGCCCCCCTCATCTATCTGAACGACATCAAGAGCTACACGGTGCCGCTGGCCCTGAGGCTCTTCCTCGACCAGGAGGGCCAGTCCGCCTATGGGCAGATGTTTGCCATGTCGGTCCTGTCGCTGGTGCCTGTCGTCATCTTCTTCGTCCTGTTCCAGAAGCTCATCGTGCGCGGCATCGCGACGTCCGGCATGAAGTAAGGAAAGCAAAATGGCTGGTTTGACACTCCGCAATGTCGGCAAGAGCTACGGTGCGCTGCAGATCATGCAGGGCCTCAATCTCGACATCCATGACGGCGAGTTCCTGGTGCTCGTCGGCCCCTCCGGCTGCGGCAAGTCCACGCTTCTGCGCATGATCGCCGGGCTGGAAGACATCACGGACGGCACGATCGCCATCGGCGGCAAGGTGGTCAACGACCTTCCGGCCTCCCGGCGCGAACTGTCGATGGTGTTCCAGAGCTACGCGCTCTATCCGCACATGACGGTGGCCAAGAACCTCGCCTTCGGCCTGCAGAATTTCCGCATGCCGAGGTCCGAGGTGGAACGGCGCGTGGCCGAAGCCGCCCGCATCCTGCAGATCGAGCCGCTGATGGACCGCAAGCCGCGCCAGCTCTCCGGCGGCCAGAAGCAGCGCGTGGCGATCGGTCGCGCCATCGTGCGCGAGCCGAAGCTGTTCCTGTTCGACGAACCGCTCTCCAACCTCGACGCGGAACTGCGCGTGCAGATGCGCGCCGAGCTTGCCTCGCTCTATGCCCGCCTCGGCACCACCATGATCTATGTGACGCATGACCAGGTGGAGGCCATGACCATGGCAAGCCGCATCGTCGTGCTGCGTGCAGGCAAGATCGAGCAGGTCGGCACGCCGCAGGAACTTTACACGCGGCCGCAGAATCTGTTCGTCGCAGGCTTCATCGGTTCCCCGAAGATCAACATGCTGGCAGCAGAGGTCCGGGCGGATGGCGAACGGTCGCTGGCGCGGGTAGCGGGCTTTGCCGATTTCGCCCTGCCGGGGCTGGCAACGCGCGACAGCCGCCTGACGCTCTGCGTGCGGCCCGGTGCCCTGCATGTCGGCGGGGGCGAGGTCGCGAGCGAGGGAACCATCCGCCTCGTCGAGTATCTCGGCAATGAAACCCTGCTGCATGTCGCGCTCGCCTCCGGCCAGGTGCTGCTTGCCAGCATTTACGGCCAGGCCTCCTATCGTGCCGGCCAGACCGTCCCGGTCGGCTTCGATCTCGCCGACCTGCATTATTTCGATGCCAGCGGCCAGCGTCTCGAGCCGGAGATGCCCGCGCCCGTGCCGGCGCAAGCCGTCTCGGGCTCTGCCTGATTTCTGAAGCCAGCCAGGGCGATCCCGCCTCACTCCCGGGCGGGGCGCCCCTTATGAGGTGCATGAACTGTGAAGATAGCCATTGTTGGATGTGGGTCGCG
The DNA here is from genome assembly GCF_018760785.1 of Rhizobium sp. CSW-27. GTDB lineage: Bacteria > Pseudomonadota > Alphaproteobacteria > Rhizobiales > Rhizobiaceae > Neorhizobium. The sequence continues at coordinate 26,532 of NZ_JAHHZO010000009.1, read as the reverse complement.
CCACCAGATGTTTCGGGACGCGGTCATCGAGGATGATGCCGACCGGCATGAGATCGTCGCGCTGTGCGACAGCAATCCGCATCGCCTCGGCGAAGCGGCGCGGGTGGTTTCCAAGCCGGGCACGAACGGGGTCGCGACCTATCTCGCCTCGGATTTCGACCGCCTGATCGCCGAGCAGAAGCCGGATACGGTGGTGGTTGCGACACCGGATTTCCTGCATGCGGACTACATTGTGCGCGCCTTCGAGGCGGGCTGCGATGTCATCTGCGAGAAGCCGCTGACCATCGATCTTTCGCGGCTGAAGATGATCGTCGATGCGCAGGCCCGCACGGGCCGCCAGGTGAAGGTCACCTTCAACTACCGCTATTCGCCTGCGCGCACGCAGATCAAGGAACTGCTGGCCGCCGGCACGATCGGCACCATCACAGCCGTCGATTTCCGCTGGCATCTCGACCGGGTGCACGGCGCGGACTATTTCCGCCGCTGGCATCGCCAGAAGGAGAATTCGGGTGGCCTTCTGGTGCACAAGTCCACCCACCATTTCGACCTGCTCAACTGGTGGCTCGGCTCGGTGCCGACCGAGGTGCTGGCCTCCGGCCGCCGCGTCTTCTACCGGCCGGAAACGGCGGTGGAGATGGGGCTCGAACAGCGCGGCCCGCGCTGCGCCCACTGTCCCGTTGCCGGGGCCTGCTCCTTCCGGCTGGATCTGGCCGCGGACGAGAAGCTGCGGGCGCTTTATCTCGAGGCCGAGCATGAGGATGGCTATTACCGCGATCTCTGCGTCTTTGACGAGGAGATCGGCATCGAGGATACGATGCAGGCGCATATCCGCTATGCCTCCGGTGCCACCGCCAACTACACCCTGACGGCCTACTCTCCCTGGGAGGGGCTGGAGATCAAGTTCCAGGGCACGAAGGGCGAGATCACCCACCGGCATGTGGAGGTGCATGGCGTGTTCGGCGGCGTGCGCGCCCATGCGGACGAGGATGCGATCACCACCGAACTGCATCTGGCTGGCGAAGCACCGCGCCGGCTGGAGGTGCCGAAGGCCGAAGGGAGCCATGGCGGTGCCGATCCGGTGATGCTCGGCTATATCTTCAACCCCGAGGGCATGGAGCCGGATCGCTATGGCCGCGCTTCCGACCATGTAGCGGGCGCCTGGTCGATCCTGACGGGCATCGCCGCCAATGCGTCGATCGAGAGCGGATCGCTCGTGCATATTCCATCGATGCTGAAGGCCCGAGGCATCCGGATCTGATCCGGCCGACAGGACTGCACCGGGACCATGCCGCGCCATGGCCCCGGCAGGCATGGCTGCCCTTGCTCCGATTTCGTTTTCTTCTAAAGTGAAGAAAAAGCGAAAAGGAGGGGCGCATGCTGCTGTCGTCACGTCAGGTCGAGATTGTTGCGATTGCCAAGGAACAGGGGCGGGTGCTGGTGGATGAACTGGCGCAGCGCTTTTCCGTCACGCCGCAGACGATCCGCAAGGATCTCAACGATCTCTGCGACGCGCGCGTGCTGAACCGTATCCATGGCGGTGCCGTGCTGCCCGCCGGCAAGGAAAACGTCAAATACGAGGCGCGCCGCTCCATGGCGGCGGCCGAAAAGCAGGCGATCGGCCGCGCGGCCGCGCGACTGATTCCCGACAATGCCTCGCTCTTCATCAATATCGGCACCACGACGGAGGCCGTCGGCGAGGCGCTGACCGACCATCACGAACTGATGGTGATCACCAACAACATCAATGTTGCCAACCGCTTGCGCATCTTCCCCTCGATCGAGGTGGTGATTGCCGGTGGCGTGGTCCGCGGTGCCGATGGCGGCATTGTCGGCGAGGCGGCCGTCGATTTCATCCGCCAGTTCAAGGTGGATTTCGCAGTCATTGGCGCCTCCGCCATCGATGAGGACGGCGCCCTGCTGGATTTCGATTTTCGCGAGGTGAAAGTGGCACAGGCCATCATCGCCAATGCCCGCCATGTGATCCTCGTCTCCGACTCCTCCAAGTTCGAACGCACCGCGCCGGTGCGGATCGGTCATATCTCGCAGGTCCACACCTTCATCACCGATCACTGCCCTCTCACCCGGCTGCGAACCATCTGCCAGGAACGGGACGTGCGCCTTCTGGAAACCGCGCCCGTGCCGGGCGCGCAGCCTTCTGCCGAAGTCTGACTTCGTTTGACATTCGTTTTGCTTTCATTTAAAACCAAGGCACTTTCGTAACCGCCTCGCATGTGATGCGCATCAAGGCTGCGCCCTGGAGAGATCGATGTCCGACGCCCCTGTTTTTGATCTGTTCGTCATCGGTGGCGGCATCAATGGTTGCGGGATCGCCCGCGATGCGGCGGGGCGCGGCTATCGGGTCGCGCTGGCGGAGATGAACGATTTCGCCTCCGGCACCTCGTCCGGCGCCACCAAGCTGATCCATGGCGGCTTGCGCTATCTGGAGCATTATGAATTTCGGCTGGTGCGCGAGGCTCTGATGGAACGCGAGGTGCTGTGGGCCATGGCGCCGCATGTCATCTGGCCGATGCGCTTCGTATTGCCGGTCCAGAAGGGTGGCATCCGCCCGGCCTGGCTGGTGCGGCTTGGCCTGTTCCTCTACGACAATCTGGGTGGCCGCAAGCTGCTGCCGGCGACAAAGACGCTGAATCTGAGCCGCGACGAGGCCGGCCAGCCGCTGAAGCCGGAATTTCGCAAGGCCTTCGAATATTCGGACGGATGGGTCGATGATGCGCGCATGGTGGTGCTGAATGCCCGCGACGCCGAGCAGCGTGGCGCGACCATTCTCAACCGCCGCAAGGTGGTATCCGCCAAGCGCGAAGGCGGCGTATGGGAGATCACCACCCGCACGCAGCACGATGGCCGGCTGGAAACACATCGCGCCCGCATGGTGGTGAACGCCGCCGGTCCCTGGGTCGATCAGGTGCTGGCCGGCGCCATGGGCCGCAACAACGCCCACAATGTCCGCCTGGTGCAGGGCAGCCACATCATCGTGCGCAGGAAGTTCAACCATCCGAGAGCCTATTTCTTCCAGAACCCGGACAACCGCATCATCTTCGCCATTCCCTATGAAGGCGATTTCACGCTGATCGGGACGACAGACCGGGATTTCAAGGAAGACCCCAAGGATGTGCGCATCACGCAGCAGGAGACAGACTATCTCTGCAATGCGGCCAGCGAATACTTCAAGGAGCCGGTGCGGCCGGAGGATATTGTCTGGAGCTACTCGGCGGTTCGCCCGCTGTTCGACGACGGCGCTTCCAAGGCGCAGGAAGCAACGCGCGACTATGTGCTGAAGGTGGAAGCGCCGGATGGCGCAGCCCCGCTTCTCAACGTGTTCGGCGGCAAGCTCACCACCTATCGCCGTCTGGCCGAGCATGCGCTGGAAAAGATCGGCGAGGCAATCGGCACCAAGGGGCAGCCCTGGACGGCCGGCAGCCACCTGCCCGGCGGCGATTTTGCCGTCACCGAGGTGAAGGAGATGGTTGACAGCCTCGTTGCTTGGGCGCCCTTCCTCGACCGGCGGCATGCGGAGCGACTGATCCGCTGCTATGGCAGTGATGCCCGCGCCGTTCTCGGCCGGGTGTGCAAGGCCGATGATCTCGGTCGTCACTTCGGCGGCACGCTCTACGAGGCCGAGGTCTCCTGGCTGATCGAAAAGGAATGGGCCGTCACTGCCGAGGACATTCTGTGGCGCCGCACCAAGCAGGGCCTCTTCCTGACGCGCGAGCAGGTTCAGGGACTGTCAGATTACCTTGCTGCACGCATGATGGTTTCCGCCGAGTAGCGGAGACGAAACCCTGATCAACCTGCAATCTGGCCGCTTGAGCAGAGCAATCTCTCTGCCTTCCGGCTCTTGCCCCTGCCTCCTCGACAATCTGCGCCTTGGCACAAGGTTGCCGCTCGCTGCGGTTAGAATACGGCTCATTCGGCACATCTGCAATATAGTATTTTTAATGGTTTGATAATATAAGCACTTATCACTATACACAGTGCTGTGAAGGCGAACCTGTGGCTGATGTCTTTCGAGCGGTCTTAAAAAGCACGTCTCTCGAATGACTTACCATTTTTTTCGAATTCCGGGTGAACCAATCGGGTTCCTGTGCGTTTCGCATTCAGTCCCAGAAATTTAGTCTGGGGATTAAAGATCTGATAACTTACTATTAAAGAAACTGTCTATAAAAGCGTATTGGAATATAAATCGCTTATGGCAGTATCGGAACTGTGAGAGTCAATGAACGCGTCACCGAATTACGAGAAGATTGGTCTCCTCACGGTTGCAGGCGTATTCCTGATATATTTTCTGGTTTCCGGTGCCATTCTCTAGAGCAGCTTCAGCGGGCATGCGCCGCGGTCTTGTGCCTGAAACCGTGTCAGAACGGAAAGAGGAGCCCTCCGGGCCATTCCGGCTTCGTCGGACGCACCGTGTAGCCAGATCCCGCCGCAGGAGATGCGACGGGATCGTATGAGGCATGAATGGCGCAGCGGGGCTGCACGGCGCGCCGCTTCCAGCCAGTCAGGCGGCCTTGCCGATCGGGCAGCGCGTCAGCCGTTGTGATCGTCGAGCGAGCGGATTTCCTCGACGCCTTTCATTCCGTCGCCGTTTCCGATCTCGGCCAGAACGCTGAAGATCTGCAGCGCGCTTGCCGTGTCGCCCAGCGCGCGATACGCGTTGGCCCGCAGGATCATCAGGTCGGTCGTCTCCGCCTTCAGTGCCGCACGCTGGTCCAGATAGATCAATGTCTCGCGATAGCGCTGCGCCGAGAAGGCGGCCAGTGCCCGGTTGGCCAGGATGGCGACCTGCAGCTCCGCTGCGCGGGCTGGCCGCAGCGGTGACTTGGTCGCGGCAACGGCGGCATTGTCCGTCAGGCCCAGCCTGAGATAGGCCAGCGACTGGCCATAGGCGGCATCTTCCCGGATGGGCGCCGAGGGGCTTTTCAGGGCGGCCTCGAAGGATTCGACTGCCTCGAGCGGACGTTGCAGATCCATCAGGCACCAGCCCTGCATCAGCATCTGCTGCGCAGAGGCGGCCGGGCCCCCGCTTGATGCAGCCTGGCAGGCGGACTGACGGGAGATACCGCGCGTTTCCGCCGCCGGGCGAACCGGCTCCGGTCCTTGCCGGGGCAGCACCGGCGGGCGCGCCGGCTCTGCTTTCGGTGCCGCGACTGCCGCGGCCGTTCGCACCGAAGGTACGGTTGCTGTGGCAAGCCGTTCGAAAAAGGCCGCGATGCGCGGCGAGCGGCTTGCCCAGTTCCGCTGGATTTCGGCTACGCCGGGACGATCGTTGAGGGCATCTCGCGCAACCAGAAGTCCGTAGGCGGAAGGCTCGTCCTGGGGGGCCCATTGCAGCGCCGTTTCGAACCAGCGCGCCGCCACCTGGGGCTGGTTGAAGGATTGCGCATACCAGCCGAGCTGCTGGGCGCCGGGCGTGTGGCGGGACGTCAGTATCTCGGTTGCCATGCGCGTCAGCACCTCCGGTGCAATGACGGGGGCGGGCTCGACGGCCAGATAATTGGTGGCGGCTGCCAGATAGGTTGCCCTGGCTTCGTCGGACGCGTCGCGCCAGCCGAACATGATCGCTTCGGCCTCGCCGGGCTTGCCGCGTGCCACCAGCACCAGCGCCAGCCCCTGCGCCGCGGAGGCCGAGGCCTCCTTCTGATTGGCCCTGCGGAACCAGGTCTCTGCCGCGTCGAGCTCGCCCTTTGCCCGGTGCAGCCATCCCAGAAGCAGCATGTCGGAGGCCTGGCCTTCGCTGCCGGCCAGCGCTTCCAGCCGCTCCACGTCAGCCGGGTCGACGTCGGTCCGGTTGGCCTCGTTGGCTTCTGCAACGGCGCGGCGCGCCAGTCCGTCACGCAACGTGGCAAATTCCGGCTGCCCATCGGCAAGCGGACGCTCCAGTGCCAGAAGCGGCCGCGCATCGGCAAGCGGCAGAAGGGCAAGTGCCTTCTGGGCCGTTGCCAGCCGTTCCTGCGGATTGTCGCAGTGCTGGAGGATGTAGCGGTAGGCATCGACGCCGCGCTGCCTGCGATCAGTCCTGACGAAGGCCTCGGCGATGCGCCACAGCACATCGACATCGCTGCAGTTGAGCAGGTTCGGATTGGCCGCGCCAAGCTCGATGACGGTGGCATACTGTTTCTGGTCCGAGGCATTGATGAGCCGCGTCCGGGCCTCGCCGAGCGCCAGACGGCTCAGCAGGTCGGCGGGCGGCGTCCAGCCGGGTTCCGACGTCTGGCGTTCGGTGATGGCGGCGCGCACCTCGGCATAGCGACCTTCCGCGTAGAGCTGCCACAATTGCTCAAGCTGGCGGTCGACATTCTGCGGTACGGCGAGCGGATCGGCGGGCGGCGTCCAGTCGGGATAGAGGCTGCGCAATCTGGCGATTTCCGCCTGCAGCCTTGCGGTGTCGCCTCGGCTCGCGAAATAGCGGAGTGCGCTGAGATCGGGCTCGCCGCTGGGCCGGGGCGGTTGTGCCTGGGCGCTGACGGCATCCTGAACCATGCGCAACTGGCTCGTGCGTCCGCCCAAAGGGCTGCGCTCCGCTGTGCCCTGCGTGCCGGAACGGCCGGCGCCGCCTGCAGTCTCCTCGACCGGCCGAAGACGCCCCTGCCGCTCGAGCGGAACGGCCGCCGCCGATGCCGCGCTGTCGTCCGCCGGCTGGGATCGCACCGGAGCGATGGCGACGGTGCCGATCAGCAGCGAGGCGGCGGCGAGGGCCGTGAGGTTGCGCATCAGAGACATGCCGCATGCTCCTCGCGCAGGAAGGACAGCGCCAGCAGTTGCAGGGTCGCGGGAAAATACAGATCCGGCTGGAAGTCCTGCATCGTCTCCGGCACCCTGGTGCCGTCCGTGATGCAGTCGAGCAGGCTGAGGATGATCATGTAGCCCCTGTCCGTCAGGGGCTGCAGCGGCCTGCCGGTCGAAAGATCCACTGTCGCCATCGGCCTGCCTTCGGCGGCAAGCGCAGCACGCAGGCGGGCAAGCGCGGCCGTATCGCCGACCCTCGCGCGGGCCATGTAGAGCGGGATGCGCACGGAATTGTACCCGAAGATCCGTTCGAAGCCGGCGGCCGGGCGGGGGGCGCTGCGCAGGCTCACCCATTCGGCCGGTAGCTGGGCCGGGCCGAACTGCAACTGCGTCATGAGTTGCAGCCCGTCGGTGGAAAGCCTGCCCCATGCTTCCGAGGGTACGAGCGCATTCATCACGGGGAAGGCTTCGAAGATCCAGTAGGAGGGGTTGATCACCGGCCCGTCATCGCGGTCCTGCGAGGAGAAGCCGCTGGCGCCCGGCAGCAGAATGGTCTTGCCCGCATGCCGCACGACGGTCTCGCGCAGAATGGATTTGGCGATCCGGGTCGCGGCCGCGACATAGTCCCTGTTGTCCCAGCCGCTGCCGGCCAGTGCCAGCGCATAGGCGATCAGCAGGTCCCCGTCCGTTGCGCTGTTGACGTCCGTCACATGCGGCTGGGCGGCCGGATCCCATTTCCAGGCCGCAAGACCGTCGTCGCGCAGCAGCAGTTCGTTGCGGGTGAAGCGCCAGATGAGTTCGAAATCCGCCCGGTTGTCCGCCAGGAAGGCAAGCAGCATGCCGTAGCCCTGGCCCTCACTGTGGCTGATGCCGCGATTGCCATTGTCGATGATGCGGCCGCCGCGATCCAGGAAGCGGCTCCGGTACTGCGCCCACTCGTCCTCATGGATGGACGGCTCGACGGCATGCGCCAGGGATGCCGGCAGCAGCATGAGGAGGGTGAACAGCATAGACAGCCAGGATTTCACGTACGGCGTCCCATTCTCGAAAGCATTACGGTTGTTGCTATACCCAGAATCGAGCAAAGCGCCACGACCACGATAGCATATATTAGAATATTGCTAGAAAGCCAGTTGGTGGCAATCAGGCGGAAGTTGGCGAGGGAGAAGGGCACGGTCTGGACGAGGTTGATCTCCGATGCCGAGCGGACGATGACCTCGCCCGTCCGGGCGCGATAGGCGGTCTGACGCCCGGCGATCTGGCGCCAGTTCTCCTGTTCCGTCAGGCCTATGACGCCATCGCGCAGGTCTGTCGAGGTCGATGCGATGGCAGCCGTCCACCGGTTGCCGCCGTCGGGGCTGAGGGTCTGGCTGAGCACCACCGTGTCGTTGACGCTCGGCTCCACGAGGCCGTCCCGGCGCCGGATGATGTCAAGCGAATCGATCGAGATGTCGAAGCTGCGATTCATCCATTGCTCCAGCGCGCTGAGCCGGTCGCCGAGGAGGCTGCCGCTGATCTGGGAGCGCCATTTGCTCATGCTGGCCGGCGTGTCGTTCCGGTCGCTCGTCACACTGCCGACCTGCGGGTGCCAGCTGGTGAGGGCGGTGGGATCGATGCCGAACAGGGTCAGAAGCTTCGGTGGTATCTGCGCGGCGGTGCCGACGAACAGGGCGTCGCGGCTGCCAAGCGCCTGCGACATGCTGCCGAGTTCGATGCCGGACGCCGCGCCGTCGGCCATGGCGCGTTTGCCAAGCAGAGTGGCGGCTGCGCCAAGCGTGTCCGGCTCCAGCCGGTCCATGGACAGGAGCAGCGGTCTTGGCGGTTCGACAGAGGGAAGCGTGCCGGCCAGTTCGGAAAGATTGGGGATCTGTCCGAGGCGGGCAAAGCGCGGCATCACCCAGCGTGAACTGTCGAAGACGGCAAAGCGCGGGCGGTCGGCCGCAGGGGTTCCCGGCAGACAGACGGCATCCGCCGCCGTGTCGAGCGCCACCTCGACCCAGATGCGGTTGGGACCCGGCTGGATATGGCGCAGCGGCACCTTGACCGGCAGCTGGTTGAAGATGCCGCCCTGTGTCGCCTTGATCGGCAGGGTCGATGCGATGTTGCCGTTCACATAGACGTCGATATGGCTGCCGGGGCGCACCTCGTCGGTAAAGGCGGCATCGAGCAGCAGCGTCGCCTCGCCATAGGCATTGGCATAGAAATCGGAGGGAACCGCGATGGTGAAGGCCATGCGCAGGCGCCGGCCGCCGAACTCCACCGTCTCGATCCCCAGCTGCGAAAGTGGAATGTTCTCCCCGCCGAGCAGCAGGGGGGCATCCGGTGCCGACCAGCGCTGGGTCGCCACGATGTCCTGGCGTGCGCCATCCTGCGGGTCGACGGTGCCGATGATGGTATCGACGGCGCTACGGATGCTGTCCCAGGTCGGGCCGGAGACCAGCAGCGTCTCGCCGCTTTCGCCCTGTCCCGGCAGAACGGTGGCGATCGCCGCCTGGCGTGCCGTCTCCGGCAGCGCCGGGAAGAGCGGCTGAAGTTCGCTCCAGGTGCCGATGATGACACCGATCTGGCCGCGTCCCGGCGTGGGGACGGCTGTCGCCGAAAACTGGAAGGAGAGGTTCGGCATTGCCGCCATCAGGGCGAGCCCCTGCGACAGCCGCAGGGCCGCCGCAGCCGCATTGGTCTGGCCGAGCGCCGGCATCCATATCTGGAACTGCGAGGCGCCTGTTGCGTCGACGCCCATCGCCCGCACGCTCTCCTGGATGGAATCCGGTGTCGTGCGATGTCCGTCGAGAAGGAGGAAGGTCTGCGAGGGATCGATTTCGGTCCACAGGTCATAGGTCGAGCGGATGTCGCAGTCGGTGCGGTGCCGTTGAACGGCCAGCATGCGGATGCGGTTGCCGCCCGGCTGCAGCAGGCCCGCGGGCACCTTCACCCTCACCGGGCGTGGCGCGTCGGCGGCAGCGATCGGTTCGTCGACCAGCAGGTTTCCGTTGATGAACACCTTCAGAGCGGAAGCTTCCGGAGCCACCACCACCGCATTCTGGAAGGTCACCTGCAGTTCGGCGGCGCCGGACGCCTCGTCGTCTTCCAGGTAGATCGACCAGTTTCGTTCCGCCCGCTCTCCTTCGAGGACCATGCGGCGCGCCGGGACGAGATAGCGTCGGCGGGTCTGTGCGGAGGTCGCAGCTGCCTGCTTTGCCGGCACGGCCTGTTCCGGCGGGCGCGCCGAGGTGGACGGTGCAGGTATTGCCGGCGTCGGCGTCGGCGCCGGCGCGGCGGGCGGGGTGCGGGGCGGCATCGGCTGCGCCGGCGCCTGGCGCGGGACGATCTGCGGCGCGGGCGGGACCGGTGCCTGTGGCACGGGGGCGGTCAGGGTGGAGCGCTCCGGCGACATGTCGAAGGGCGCGACCTGTGCGCGGGCGGCAGGCACCAGCGCCAACACGCCTGCCAGCAGCGGAAGAAGGGGATTGCAAGGCCTGATCATGCCGGTTTCCCCCGGAGGCCGCGGATGAAATAGCTGAGGCCGCGACTCGTCTGGTACAGCGCAAGACCGAGGAACCAGATGCTGCCGCGCAGCATGCCGGGATTCCTGCGGCGGCCGAGCTGGAACTGCTCCCACTGCGAGGAATTGGCGAAGATCAGGTCGGCGATCCAGCGGTGATCGCTGGCATCGGCCGGCATGTACTTGCATCCAAGCGTGGCCATCTCGCCGCTGGCATGAAGGCTGCGCACCAGAAGCGGCAGGCGTGCCATCTCCTCGCTGCCATGCGGCTTGAAGCGGATTTCCACCAGGGAATCGGCCGATACCGCATTCAGATCCTTGCCATAGGCCTGCAGCCGCATGCCGCCGACCGACACATCCTCGATGGAGGCGGGATACCAGCGCCCATCGACTCCCAGCTCGCAGCGACGCCGCACGCGGAACCTGCGCGAAGAGGCGCGGTCGCGGCGCTCCGAAACGACCCCCAGCGCGCAGCCGGCAATGATGAGGTTCAGCAGGTTCCAGCCTCCCACCACCAGGATGACGTCGGCATTGTAGGGTTCGGTATAGACGCGGTAGGCGGTGACGAGCAGTGCGACGATCAGAATGCCGAAGATGATGAAAAAAGGGCGCCCGAGCTCCGAGAGGTGGTCGTCCGACACGGTCTCGTCCTTTGCCGTGACCTTGAAGGTCGGCTTCCTCGGATTGAGCATGACGGAGATGACGGCCGGCAGCAGGTGAACCGTCTGGATATACTCGTAAAGCTCGGAGATCCAGGGCCAGCGGAAGGAGCCGTAGAGATAGTTCTGCAGCATCATGTTCACCACCATGTAGGCGCCGGTATAGGCCAGGAACTCGCCGCCGGAGGAGGTGAAGATCTCCAGGCCGAAGAACAGATAGGCAAGCGGCGCCAGCAGGAAGGTCGCCCTGGTGAACGGGAACAGCCAGAACAGGGTCGAGGAGGTGTAGCAGAGCCTTTGCGGCAGCGAGAGGCCGCTGCGAAACATGGGCGCCTTGAAGCGCAGGATCTGCATCATGCCCTGGGCCCAGCGGCTGCGCTGTGCAATGAAGCTTGCGAATGTCGCCGGCTGCAGGCCGGCGATCAGCGGCTTGTCCACGTATATGCTGTTCCATCCGGCACTGTGCAGGACGATTGCCGTCTCGCAGTCCTCGGTGATGCTGACGCCGTTGAAGCCGTTGGATTCCTGCAGGGCCGCGCGGCTGAGGACAGCGGCCGAACCGCAGAAGAAGGCGGCGTTCCAGCGGTCGAGGCCCTTCTGGATGATGCCGTAGAACATCTCGTTCTCGCTCGGCATCCTCTCGAATGTCTGCAGGTTGCGCTCCAGAGGATCCGGATTGATGAAGAAGTGCGGCGTCTGGACGAGGAACAGCTTCGGATCGTCCTGGAAGTGCCCGACCGTTTCCAGCAGGAAGTTGCGGGCCGGCGCGTGGTCCGCATCGAAGACGGCCACAAGCTCGCCGGTTGAATGGGCAAGGCCATTATTGAGGTTACCCGCCTTGGCGTGCTCGTTGCGGTCGCGCGTCAGGTAGTTGACCCCGAGCACCCGGCAGAGTTCCATCAGGGAATGGTGCCGGGCGATGGCCGTTTCCGCCTCGCGCACATCGTGGGAGTGCTGCTTCTGCCGGGTTCCGCCGTCATCGAGAAGCCAGATCTGCAGCTTGTCTTCCGGATAGTCCAGCGCCTTTGCCGCCGCCAGCGTATTGGCCAGCAGGTCGTACTCCTCGTTATAGGTGGGCACGAAGACGTCGACCTTCGGCAGCCTGTCGCGCTCGACGGTTCCGCCGGAGCGGGTGGGCAACGGCAGCGCCACGATGAACAGGCTGAGGCCGAGCATCAGCACGCTGTACATTTCCGCCAGATAGACGAGGATACCGGGAATAAAGTTCTCCAGCTGGCTGACCGGCGGGATGGTTTCCGTCGTGCGCCAGAAGACATAGCGGATGACGATGGACGTGCCGAGCGCGAGCGTGATCAGGCGCCATTTGCCCTCCGGCGCCGTGATCTTCAGCACCGTGATGAGAACCACGATGGTAAAGCTGAGGATCAGCTGCGTCTGCGTGCTGACCGGGAGGGTGAGCACGCAGACCACGAGAGCCGATGAGAGCGCCCAGAAGGCGACATTGCGGGCCATGTCCAATTTGTCCCTTGGAAACGAGATACGCGAAAGCGGCATGTCAGATCACTGTCTTGCGGTGCAGCCAGCGCCGTGCGTCGCCGATGCCAGACAGTCCGGCATGGGCACGAGGGGCATGGATGGCGCGGGCGCCGCATCCTGTTTCGCGGAAGGGGGCGGTTCCGCAAATCCCGTTCTTTTGTCAGTCCGGCCTTGTGTCTGGCTGGTGGTTCCCGTCAGCGTGTCCGGCAGAGGGATGTGAATGTCCGGCTGTGGCGGTTGCGTTCTTGCCTCCGGAGCGGCCAATGGTGCGACACGCACCGGTTCGCTCGGTCGGGTGGTCACCGCCGCCACCTGCGGCCGGGCGGCGGGCGTTTCGGCCGGGGCGCGGTAACCGAAGGAATAGGTCGCCGGAACCGGGTTTTCCGGCGGCAGGATCTGCTGTCCGGCATAGGCCAGCAGGGGCGAGACGGGCTGCGCCGAGCCGTAAGGGTTCCAGATCTCGCCCGCAAAGGTACCGGTGATCGTGTAGCCATACATCACGTTCAGCAGTTCGCGCTCCGTTGCGTCATGGTCGCAGATGCGGGCGCGCACCTGGATCATGCCGAAATCGCGACCGATGCCGGAAGGGGCCGCCCGCGAGCGGATCTGCTGCCAGCCGAACAGGCAGGCATCGCCACTGCCGCTGCGTCCGCTGGCATAGCCGAGCGGTCCATAGGCATTGCGCAGGAAGTTGCCGGTGGCGGCAAGGCGAACGCCGGGCACGGCGGTCGCCTGCTCCCGGCGCAGCGTCTGCGGGGTGAGGGGGGCGTAATCGATGCTTGGACGGGCTGCGTTGCTGCTGCCGCCCACATAGCGGATCTTCAGATAGTTCTGTCCTGCCACCGAGGAAGAGGTCTTCAGCCAGACTGTCTGTTCCAGTCCGTTGCTGTAATTCTGCTGTACCACGCCGACCATCGCAAAGGCGCCGGGTGGCGGCATGATGAGCGCGGATTCCCGCGTGACGAGTTCGGGCGCGCGCGGCGTCGTGATTTCTCCGCCCGTCTGGCAGCCAGCCAGAAAAGCGCACGCGGCCAGCGCCACGGCGCTTGCGCAGTTGGAAGAGACCGCCTTCGTCACATCGTTTCCCCGAAATCCATCTACGGGCGCTTCGAATCATGAAGCTTTACCAAACGCTCACAGATAAAGTGCAGGATGGTTAAAAAAGACTTAATTATTTGAAGATGTTATATAATGTGGCGCAAAAATGACGCGCGTCCCCGCCCGTTTTCGGCCGCAGATTCTGATTGGTTATTCGTTTTTCTTATACGTTCCGTCGTTCCGGAGAGGTGCCCGGGCCAGGAAGACGCCATCCGGCATCGGTCGTTCAGGGCACGGCATGCCGGCATATGGCGCGGCCTTCTGCGAAACTGGCAGCCCCCTTGGATTCTCGGGGGTGGAGGGCTTGTACCCGCGTCTTTTCTTGAAGGCCAGCAGCTTAAGGAAGAAACCGACAGCCTCCTGTTCTCGCGCAAAGACATGCACGCGTGTCTGCCCGCGTGTGCCGATCCGCCCCCAGGTGCGGATCACGGAGAGGTCGCCGAACAGGGTCGGCGCGATGGCGAGGTGATAGTAGCGGGCCATGTTCCGCTGCGGATCGATGCGCTCGATGTGGATCTGGTAGAAGTGCGTGCCCATGCCTCGCAGAATCGGCTGCGACGTCCGCACTGTCCAACGAGACCTTTGAATCGATCCCTATCGACCGATTCACGAAGCTGATGGAAAGGTCAGCCCGCCGCGGCAAGCGACGGCCGCATGCGGCGGCGATATTGCACCGGTTTTTCCTTGAAGCGCCGCTGGAAGGCCTCGTAGAAGGTGGAGAGCGAGCCGAACCCGGATTCGTAGGCGACTTCGGTGATCGGCAAGTCGGTCGCGATCAGCAGCGATTGCGCCGTGTCCAGCCGGTGGCGGATGATCGCCTGGTTGATCGTCATGCCGACGGCCTTGCGAAACAGCGTCATCGCATAGTTCGGATGCAGGCCGGCGGCGCGCCCGACATCCTCGGCTGAAATGTCGCTGAGCGCGCCTTCGCCGATGAAGCGCAGCATGTTCTCCACATGCAGCACCCAGTCCGCGTCGCGTTGGCCTGAGGTCGGGATGGCCGCCGCCTGTTCGCGCAGATCCCGCCAGCCTTCCCGTTCGATGCGCATGACGCGCGCCGTCAGTTCCGACCGCACGATCTCCATCACCTCCGCATCGCCCGACAACAGTTCGTCGCGCCAGCGCAGGAAGACGTCCCGGTCCCAGCTGCGGATGTCGAGCGCCTCGATGACCGCGCCGCGGAAGACGGCGTCGCGGAAGCGGCTGAGGCTGGCAAAGCCGAGAAAGACCGACATCGGCACGTAGAGACAGACGAAGCGGGTGCCTTCCGCCCGGTCGATCACCTGGTGCGGGATCATCCCCCAGAACAGGCAGAGGCGGTTCTCGCCCACCGTCAGCTCGCGGCCGTCGAACCAGTAGGTCATGCGGCCGGACAGCACGAAGTTCAGCTCGATCTGGCTGTGCATGTGTGGTCCGGCCATCTTCTGCACCTCCAGTTGCGCACCGGCGCAAAAGCGGTGATCGCCGAAGATGACCAGCGGATGACGCGGGTCATGATCGGGATGAACGGGCACGGATTCATCCTGAATGTGAAGGGGCTGCAGGTTCATGTCTTAGGATTCCGGAAAACTTCCCCTGAAATTCGGTAGAACATTACGGATTTGGGTTTGATGATCAAGCCGAGTTCAAGATCGTCCACCGGCAGTCGGGGCTGCGGGTGACTTGGCTCCCTCAATCGTCCAAGCGACTGCATACCGGTCATAGGGAGGAAATCATGACCTTTATTCAAGGCCTGCAAGGGCTTGCGCTGTCTGCCGCCTTCATCTCCTCGGCGGCGTTCGCAGGTGAGATCACCATCAATTCCGACCACTCCGATCCCGTGCCGAAGAAGGCGATGGAAGAGCTGATCGCCGATTTCCAGAAGGCGAACCCTGACATCAAGGTGAAGTGGAACAATTTCGACCACGAGGGCTACAAGTCCGCGATCCGCAACTTCCTGACGGCCGATGCGCCGGACGTGGTTGCCTGGTATGCCGGTAACCGCATGGAGCCCTTCGTCAAGGCCAACCTGTTTGCCGACGTGACCGACGTCTGGACCGCCAATGGCCTGGACGACCAGCTGAAGTCCGCGTCCACCTCGATGACCATCGACGGCAAGAAGTGGGGCGTGCCCTATACCTACTACCAGTGGGGAATATACTACCGGAAGGACATCTTTGCCGCGCAGGGCATCACGCCGCCCAAGACCTGGGCCGAACTGCTGGCCGCCTGCGAGAAGCTGAAGGCTGCCGGCATCACGCCGTTTACCATCGGCACCAAGGCGCTCTGGCCGACCGCCGGCTGGTTCGACTATCTCGACCTGCGCGTCAACGGTTATGAATTCCACATGGAACTGACCTCCGGCAAGGTTCCCTATACCGATCCGCGCGTCAAGGCCGTGTTCGACAAGTGGGCCGAACTGGTGAAGCCCGGCTATTTCATTGCCAACCACGCCGCCATCGACTGGCAGGACGCCGTGCCGCAGCTGGTGCAGGGCAAGGCTGCGATGTATCTGATGGGCAACTTCGCCGTTGCCACCATGAAGGACGGCGGGCTCAAGGAAGACCAGATCGGCTTCCTGCAGTTCCCGGAAATCACGCCCGGCCTGCCGGTGTCCGAAGAGGCGCCGACCGATACCTTCCACATCCCGGCCGGCGCCAAGAACAAGGACGATGCGAAGAAGTTCCTCGCCTACGTTGCCTCGCCGGCCGCCCAGTCGAAGATGAATGCCACGCTCGGCCAGCTGCCGGTCAACAACAAGGCGGAGAAGCCGAAGGACGTGTTCCTCGAGCAGGGCTTCGAGATGCTGTCCAAGGCGCATGCGCTTGCGCAGTTCTATGACCGCGACGCCAATGCCGAAATGGCCAAGGCCGGCATGGAAGGCTTCCAGGAATTCATGGT
Organism: Rhizobium sp. CSW-27; assembly: GCF_018760785.1. Taxonomy (GTDB): domain Bacteria; phylum Pseudomonadota; class Alphaproteobacteria; order Rhizobiales; family Rhizobiaceae; genus Neorhizobium. Next base: position 10,152 of record NZ_JAHHZO010000009.1, on the reverse strand, counting down.
GAAGCCGGACAAGGCCGATGCCATCCTGGCCCGCCTCGAGAAGATCCGCCAGCGCGTCTACAAGTAAGCCATCCTCCCGGCGCCGGATGCCGGCTCCCTTCGCGGGGAGCCGGCATCCGGTGCTTCCCATTCCGAAAATTTCCCGAGGTGTTGCCGTGACACAGGCCGTCTCTCCGCAGCCGGGCTTCTGGAAGAAAAACCAGCAGAAGCTCGCGCCCTGGCTGTTCCTTGCGCCGGGGTTCCTGATGTTCATCATCTATGTGCTGGTGCCGATCTTCGAATCCATCTGGATCAGCTTTCACGACTGGGACGGGCTGGGAGCGAAGGTCTGGATCGGGCTCGGCAATTATGCCGAGCTGCTGCAGGACGACGACTTCTACACCTCGCTGAAGAACAACATCATCTGGCTGGTGCTGTATCTGCTGTCCATTCCCGCTGGTCTGGCGGTGGCGCTGTTCCTCAACCAGACAGTTCCCGGCATCCGCCTCTACAAATCGCTGTTCTTCTTTCCCTTTGTGCTGAGCCAGGTCGTCGTCGGCCTTATGTTCACCTGGTTCTACGCGCCGGATTTCGGCCTGTTCTCCAAGCTGATCGAGGAGATCACCGGCCAGCAGATCGCCATCCTCGCCGACGAACGCTTCGTTACCTACGGCATCATCGTCGCCGGCCTCTGGCCGCAGACGGCCTATTGCATGATCCTCTACCTGACCGGCCTCAACAACATCAATCCGGAGCAGGTCGAGGCCGCCCGCATGGATGGCGCCAAGGGGCTGAAGCTTCTGTGGCACGTGATCCTGCCGCAGCTGGCACCCGCCACCTTCATTGCCATGGTCGTTACCGTCATCGGCTCGCTGCGCTCCTTCGACCTTGTGTCGATCATGACCGCCGGCGGTCCCTACGGCTCCAGCCAGGTGCTCTCCTATTTCATGTACGAGCAGGCGCTCTCGGAATACGGCTTCCGCATGGGCTATGGCGCGGCGATCGCGGTGGTGCTCTTCCTCATCATGATGGTCTTCATCACGCTGTTCATCGTGCGGATGATCGCCCAGGAAAGGAACGCCTGATGTTCCCCACACCCATCCAGAAGGCCTTGCCCTTCGTCCAGACGACCTACAAGGTGGTGCTGCCGATCGCGCTTGTCCTGTGGCTTCTGCCGTTGATCGGCGTGGCCCTGACCTCGGTGCGCCCGGCAAGCGATCTCGCGGCCGGCAACTATTTCGGCATTCCCTCCGGTTTCGCCGGCATCGAGAACTATACGGCCGTGTTCCGCGACTCGCCGATCGGTCTCTACATCCTCAACTCGTTCAAGGTAACGATCCCGACCGTGATCGGTGCGGTGGCGCTGTCCTGTCTCACCGGCTTTGCGCTTGCCGTCTACAGGTTCAAGGGCAATCTCGTCCTGTTCTTCCTTTTCGTCGCCGGCAACTTCATTCCGTTCCAGATCCTGATGGTGCCGGTGCGCGACATGACGCTGCGCGCCGGGCTCTATGACACCACGCTCGGCCTCGTGCTGTTCCATGTCGCCTTCCAGACCGGATTCTGCACGCTGTTCATGCGCAACTTCATCAAGGGCCTGCCGTTTGCGCTGATCGAATCCGCCCGCGTCGAGGGCGTTTCCGAATGGCGGATCTTCCGCTACATCGTTCTGCCGCTGATGCGGCCGGCGATTGCAGCACTTTCGGTGCTCGTCTTCACCTTCGTCTGGAACGACTACTTCTGGGCAACCGTGCTGGTGCAGGGCCAGCACGCCATGCCGGTGACTGCCGGCCTCTATTCGCTGAACGGCCAGTGGGTTGCCGCCTGGCATCTGGTCTCCGCCGGTTCGATCGTCGCAGCGCTGCCGCCGGTCGCCATGTTCTTCCTGATGCAGCGGCATTTCATTGCCGGCCTGACGCTTGGAGCCACCAAGGGATGAGTGACATCGTAATCATCGGCTCGGGCGCCTTTGCGCTCAGCCTGCGCCTGCCGGCTCTCGGCATGCCTGAAATCGTAAGCTTTGGAAAAGCCGCCGTTTTGGCCGAGCCGCTGTTCGACATCGAGCGCTCCAGCCGGGTCAACGGCATGGATATCGCCGTTGCCTCCGCCGTTCTTTTGCCGACCGGCGGCATGGGCTTCTTCGGTTGGCCGGCGATTGCAGGCCACCGGCAGGGCCGCGATTTCGTCGCGCAGTTCGGCGCCTGGCGCGTGAACCGCGAGGGCGCGCGCACCGTGCTCCTCGGCAGCGATACGGTGGCGAAGCTGGAGCTTGCCATCGAGATCACCGCCCATGCGAGCGGGCTTCTCTCGATGGCAACACGGCTTATCAATCGCGGCGAGGCCTATTACCAGCTCGACCGCTGCATGGCCGGCACCTTCCTGGCGCCGCAAGGTGCTGTCGAGGTCACGAGCTTTACCGGCATCTGGGGCCGCGAGTTCCAGACCCGGCGCGAGGCGCTTGGCAACGGCATCTGGAGCCAGGAAAGCCGGCGCGGGCGTACCTCGCACGACCGTTTTCCCATGCTGTTCATCGAGGGGGCGGACCTGCGCTTTGGCGTAGCCCTCGGTTTCAGCGGGAATCACCAGATGGTCATCGACCGCACCGATGACGGTCAGCGGCTGATCCATCTCGGTGAACTCTTCGAGCCGGGCGAGATGATTCTCGGCCCCGGCGAAAGCTATCGGAGCCCGGTCGCCTATGCCGGCCCGGATACGGCGGCCTTCCACGCCTTCGTGCGCGGCGAACTGCTCGACTGGCCGGGTGGCCGCATGTCGCCCCGCCCGGTGACGCTCAACACCTGGGAAGGAAACTACTTCGACCACCGGATGGATTCGCTGAAGGCACAGGCGACGGCCGCTGCCGAACTCGGCATCGAGCGTTTCGTGCTGGACGACGGTTGGTTCGGCAAGCGGGACGACGACACCACCAGCCTCGGCGACTGGGATATCGATGCCCGCAAATATCCTGACGGCCTGAAGCCGCTCGTCGATCATGTGACCGGGCTCGGCATGCAGTTCGGCATCTGGTTCGAGCCGGAAATGGTGAATCCCGTCTCCGAACTCTACAGGGCGCATCCGGACTGGGCGCTGACCATCGAAGGCCGCCCGATCCTTGAATCGCGCACCCAGCTGGTGCTGGACCTGACGCGGTCGGAGGTGTCCGACTACCTCTTCGCCAAGATCGATGCGGTGCTGTCCAACCACGCCGTCTCCTACGTCAAGTGGGACATGAACCGCGACCTGACCCATGCCGGCGGCCGCGACGGCAAGGCCAAGATCGCTGCCCAGACGCGTTCCGTCTATGCGTTGATGGACCGCGTTCGCGCCGCCCATCCCCAGGTCGAGATCGAAAGCTGCGCCTCCGGGGGCGGCCGTATCGATTACGGCGCGCTGAAGCGCACCCATCGTGTCTGGACCTCCGATTGCACCGATGCGCTGGAGCGACTGGAAATCCAGCGCGGCGCCTCCCGCTTCGTGCCGCCGGAAATTCTCGGCAGCCATATCTCGGCCGTGCCGAACCACCAGACCGGCCGGCGCCATACGCTCGCCTTCCGGGCACTGGTGGCGATCGCCTATCATCTCGGCGTCGAGCTCAACCCGCTGGAACTGTCCGAGGACGAGCGCAGCGACCTGAAACTCTATATCGAGACCTACAAGCGGCTGCGCGGCCTCTTCCATGCACCGGGGGCCAATTTCCAGATGGACCCCGTCGACGGACGCTATGTCTGGGGTGCGGCGAGCGCTGAGAAGATCGTGCTGATCGTCGCGCAGGGGCCGCAGATGGTCGGCGAACAGCCGGCGCCGCTGAGGCTGCCGGACAGCGTCACGCGTTTCGGTGGTGATTGGACCATTCAAAGCGTGCTGCCGGCGGAACCCGAATTCATCCGTATCTCCGAGGGGCAGAAGCGCCTGCTCGCGGGCCAGGTTTCCTTCTCGCTCGCGGCCGCCGGCCTTGCCGGCCTGCCGCTGCCGATGCTGAAGCCGGAAAGCGCGATGCTCCTCGAACTTACACCTTTCAAGGGAGGCAAATCCCATGGCTGATGTCAGCCTTCGCAACGTCAAGAAGCAGTTCGGCGCGCTCAGCGTCATCAAGGGCGTCGATCTCGACGTCAAGGATGGCGAGTTCTGTGTCTTCGTCGGCCCCTCCGGCTGCGGCAAGTCCACGCTTCTGCGCATGATCGCAGGTCTCGAGGAGATCACCTCCGGGGCGCTTGCCATCGGCGGCAAGGACATGACCAGTGTCGGCCCCTCCGAACGCGGCGTGGCCATGGTCTTCCAGTCCTATGCGCTCTATCCGCACATGACGGTCGCCGAAAACATCGGCTTCGGTCTCAAGATGACCGGCCATCCGAAGGAGCTGATTGCCGAGCGCACCGAAAAAGCGGCGAAGATGCTGCAGCTCGAGGCGCTTTTGCAGCGCAAGCCGGGCCAGCTCTCCGGCGGCCAGCGCCAGCGTGTCGCGATCGGCCGCGCCATCGTGCGCAATCCGGAGGTCTTCCTGTTCGACGAGCCGCTGTCGAACCTCGACGCGGCGCTGCGCGTGCAGATGCGCACCGAGCTTTCGAAGCTGCACCAGGACCTCAAGGCGACGATGATCTACGTCACCCACGACCAGGTCGAGGCCATGACCATGGCCGACAAGATCGTCGTTCTGTCGGCCGGCAAGATCGAGCAGGTCGGCTCGCCGCTCGAACTCTATCATCGCCCGAACAACCTGTTCGTCGCCGGCTTCATCGGCTCCCCGAAAATGAATTTCCTGAAGGTGAAGGTTACGGCAGGCGAGGGCGGTTCGGTCCGCATCGCCCTGCCGGGCGCCGATCTTCCGCTTCCGGCGCATGGCGCCGCCGTCCCGGCCGGCGAAATGACGCTCGGCCTGCGTCCGGAGCATATCGATGCCAACGGAAAGGGCGACGTGACGATCACCGCCGCCGTGAAGCTTGCCGAATATCTTGGCTCCGAGACCCTCTTTTTCGTCACGCTGGCGGATGGATCCGAACTCGCCGTCAAGGCCGATGGCCTTGCAACGCAAAAGCCGGGCGAAACGCTGACGCTCGGCATCAATGCAAAGGCCTGCCATCTGTTCGACGGACAGGGGCTCGCCGTCATCAATGGGGATCTGACACGATAATGCTGGGCGTCTGCTACTACCCGGAACATTGGGACGAAAGCCGCTGGGAGAGCGATGCGCGCCGCATGCGCGAACTCGGCATTTCCTTCGTGCGCATCGGCGAATTCGCCTGGTCGCGGCTGGAGCCGAAGCGTGACACCTTCACCTTCGACTGGCTGGACCGTGCCATCGACGTGCTTGCCGCCGCCGGCCTGAAGATCGTGCTCGGCACGCCGACCGCCACGCCGCCGAAATGGCTGGTGGACGAATGCCCGGACATTATTCCCTATGACGAGCAGGGCCGCCCGCGCGGCTTCGGCTCGCGCCGGCACTACACCTTTTCCTCGCAGACCTGGTGGAAGGAAAGCGCCCGCATCGTCGAGATCGTCGCAAAGCGCTACGGGGAGCATCCCGGCATCGTCGGCTGGCAGACGGACAATGAATATGGCTGCCATGACACGACGCTCTCCTGGGGGCCGGAGGATCTGAAGAGCTTCAGGCGCTGGCTGCGGCTGCGCTACCAGTCCACCGACCAGCTGAACGAGGCCTGGGGCTCGGTGTTCTGGTCGATGGAACTGCAGAGCTTCGACGATGTGGCGCTGCCGAACCTGACGGTGACCGAGCCCAATCCGGCGACGCGTCTCGATTTCTGGCGCTTCCATTCCGATCAGGTCGCCGCCTATGACAGGATGCAGTGCGAGATCATTCGCAGGCACTCGCCGGGCCGCTGGATCACCCATAACTTCATGGGCTTCGTTTCCGATTTCGATCACTTCCAGGTGGCCGACAATCTCGATCTCGCCTCCTGGGACAGCTATCCCATCGGCTTTGTCGAAAAATTTCCCTTCACCGAGGCGGAGCGCAACCGCTGGGCCGAGACCTCGCATCCCGACATCGCCTCCTATCACCACGATCTCTACCGCGCCGTTGGCAAGGGGCGGTTCTGGGTGATGGAGCAGCAGCCGGGTCCGGTGAACTGGGCGCCGTGGAACCCCGTGCCTAAGCCCGGCATGGTGCGGCTGTGGACCTGGGAGGCGCTCGCGCACGGTGCCGAGGTCGTGAGCTATTTCCGCTGGCGTCAGGCGCCCTTTGCCCAGGAGCAGATGCATGCCGGCCTCAACCTTGCCGGACTGGACGAATGGTCGCCGGGGGGGCTGGAAGCGCGCACCGTCGCAGAGGAACTGGCGAAACTCGGCGGCCTGCCGCAGACTGACAAGGCGCCCGTGGCGCTCCTCTTCGATTACCAGAGCTACTGGACGACGATGATCCAGCCGCAGGGCCGGGACTTCCGTTACGAGGAACTGTGCTTCCGCTGGTACGAAGGTCTGCGCCGCCTTGGCCTCAATGTGGATTTCGTGCGACCCGGCGCTTCGCTGGAGGGCTATCCGCTGGTCGTCGTGCCCTGCATGACGGAGGTGGACGAGGCGGCCCGCGCCGCGCTCGAAAAGGCGGAAGGGACCGTGCTCATCGGTGCGCGCACCGGCTCGCGCGACCGCAATTTCCGCATTCCGCACAACCTGCCGCCGGGACCGCTGGCCGATCTCACCGGCAATCGCGTGGTGCAGGTGTCCAGCCTGCGGCCCGGCCTGTCCGATGCCGTCTCGGGCACTGTCTCCGGGGCCGGCATTCGCTGGCGCGAATATGTGGAGACGACGGCAGACGTGCTGGCCTGCTTCGACAATGGCAACCCGGCTCTGACCGAGAAGGGCAACGTGCTCTATCTCGCCTGCTGGGCCGACGAGGCCCTTCTCGGCTCCGTGCTGGCGTTTGCCGCCGACAAGGCCGGCCTCGAGACGCTGCCCGTGCCGGACTTCATCCGTATTCGTCGTCGCGGCGATCTCGTCTTCGCTTTCAACTATGGTACCGAGGCGTGGGCGCTGCCGGCCGGCATCGAACTCGTTCAGGGCGATGCCGTGCTGAAACCGCAGGCGGTTTCCATCTGGCGCAGCTGACCGCGGCTTGGCGGCAATGATATCAGGGAAAGGCCCGCGGCCCGGATGATCCGCGGGCCTTTTGCTTGCCGTGACGGTCCGAACGCCGTCGGTTCCCGTGCAGGCGAGCTGATTCGCCCCGCACGGGTTGTGCCAGGGTGCCTGCAGGCCTCGCACTGCCCCTGGCTGGCAGATTTCGTTAACGTCCCGCACAAAATTCCAGGCCACCGGCAAACCTGCAAAAGCCCTAAAAAACAAGAGATGGCGGCCGTTTAAGCAGTGGCGCAAGCTTCCCCCATGCTTCGGTGTTAACCATCTGTTAACCACGCCGGGGATAGGCATGGTCAACGATTTGTTTACGTAGATGACTGAAGTGCTAACAGATTCTCGCTCCATCCGGATCAAGGGCCGCTCGTTTCTGGCGGTGGTTCTGTCGCCGGATCTGCCCATGGATGACTGGCTTGCCCGCCTTGACGATCTGGCGAAGCGTTCGGCCGGCTTCTTTCTGGGACGTCCCGTCGTTCTCGATGTGACGGATCTCGGTCTCGACCGGACCCAGCTGAAGGACCTCATCACGGCGCTCGGCGAACGCAATGTCAGCGTGATGGGCGTCGAAGGCGCGCGTCCCTCGGCGATCGGTCCGGGCATGCCGCCGGCCCTGAAGGGCGGTCGTCCGGCCCCCGATGTCGAGGTGACCGAAAGCGAAGCGACGATCGAGGCGCCGCAACCGGCCGCTGCACAGCCGATCATTACGGAAGCGCCACGCCAGACGCTGCAATCGCTGGTCATCCGCGAGCCGGTGCGCTCCGGCCAGTCGATCGTCTTCACCGAAGGCGATGTCACCGTGGTCGGTTCGGTGGCCTCCGGCGCCGAGGTGATCGCCGGCGGATCGGTCCACATCTACGGCGCCCTGCGCGGGCGCGCCATGGCGGGGGCCGTCGGCAATGCCGGCGCCCGCATTTTCTGCCGCAAGCTCGAAGCCGAGCTGGTGGCGATCGATGGCGTCTACAAGATGGCCGAGGATCTCGCCCCCGCGCTGCTGGGACAGCCGGTCCAGCTGTGGCTGGAAGGGGATGCGATCATGGCCGAGAAACTAATTTGAGCCGGAACCGGCGAGAACAGGAGAGCAAGATGGGCAAGGTCATCGTCGTTACATCAGGCAAGGGCGGGGTCGGCAAGACAACCTCCACCGCCGCGCTCGGCGCAGCACTTGCGCAGCGCAACGAAAAGGTCGTCGTCGTCGATTTTGACGTCGGCCTGCGCAATCTCGATCTGGTGATGGGGGCGGAACGCCGCGTCGTCTACGATCTCGTCAACGTCATCCAAGGCGATGCCAAGCTGCCGCAGGCGCTCATCCGCGACAAGCGTCTGGAAACCCTGTTCCTGCTGCCGGCCTCCCAGACCCGCGACAAGGACAACCTCACCCCGGAGGGCGTCGAGCAGGTCATCAACGAACTGAAGCGCTATTTCGACTGGGTGATCTGCGACAGCCCGGCCGGTATCGAACGCGGCGCGACGCTTGCCATGCGTCATGCGGATGTCGCCGTCGTGGTCACCAATCCGGAAGTCTCCTCGGTACGCGATTCCGATCGCATCATCGGCCTGCTGGATTCCAAGACGCTGAAGGCCGAGCGCGGCGAACGGATGGAAAAGCACCTGCTGCTGACCCGTTACGACGTCAATCGCGCCGAGCGCGGCGACATGCTGAAGGTCGAGGATGTGCTGGAAATCCTGTCGATCCCGCTGCTCGGCATCATTCCGGAAAGCACGGATGTGCTGCGTGCGTCCAACATCGGCGCGCCGGTGACGCTGGCCGATGCGCGCTCGGCGCCTGCCATGGCCTATTTCGAGGCAGCCCGCCGTCTCGCCGGCGAAACGCTGCCAGTCTCCGTTCCGGGCGAAAAGCGCGGCCTGCTGTCCAAGATCTTCGCACGGAGGGCCGCATGAGTCTGTTCAAGCTGTTTCGCAAGCCGGTGTCCGCGCCGATGGCGCGGGAGCGGCTGCAGGTGCTGCTGGCCCACGAGCGTGCGTCGACCGGAACCGATCTTGTCGCCGTGCTGCGGGAGGAAATCCTGGCGGTCATCGCCCGGCATGTGCAGGTCGACAGCGACAAGGTTCGCATCAAGGTCGATCGCGACGAGCATGTCTCGATCCTGGAGATCGATGTCGAGATCCCGCGCGACGCCACCATGCTGGCGGCCTGAGCCGGCTGAAACGCCGACAGGCTCTGGCCGATGGGCCGGCGCTGCCACCAAGGATGAAAGGGGCTGCCGTCACGGGCAGCCCTTTTCCGTTTTTACAGCTTTGCCCCGGTTTCGGCCCGCCTCCGAAGGATCTTCGGCTCTCTCTGGGTCAGTCATCTCAATTTCCCGTTTATTTTCAGTTACTTGCGATTTTCTTGACGTTTTTGCGACTTATTGAGTTGACGATATAGGATGGTATCCGTATAAGCCGTTTCACCAACGAGGGCGGCGGCGCTGCTGGCGACGGAGTTACTCGTTCTGGTGAAATTGTCGGATTGGTTGGCTTTTGCTGATTGGTTTGGTTGTTTTGCCTGGTTTTGAAGATCACGACATTGGCTGAATGGTTGATGTGAGCCGAGGTTTCGGTTTTGGCTCGGGTGATTTTTTGACTTTGGATTTGACTGCTTTGGCGGTCTGTTTTTTGACAATTGAATATGGATGAGAAAGAGAAACGTGGTCGGCGCGGTTTCGCGGGGAGCTTTTAGCTCTTCATTGAAAACGATTAGAGACGGTCACGTTTTGATATGAGAACACCAGGCCAATTGTGCAGTGATGCATTGGTTGGTCGAGTGAGTTCTCGTCGATTCAGAACAAGTGATAGTCTAGATTGAATTCTCAACTTGAGAGTTTGATCCTGGCTCAGAACGAACGCTGGCGGCAGGCTTAACACATGCAAGTCGAGCGCCCCTCCTTCAAGCAAGCTTGAAGGAATTTTCCTTGGAAAGAGAAGATCAAAAAAGCTTCTTAAGAAGCTTTCTTGATGGAGGGGAGCGGCAGACGGGTGAGTAACGCGTGGGAACGTACCCTTATCTTCGGAATAGCTCCGGGAAACTGGAATTAATACCGAATGTGCCCTTCGGGGGAAAGATTTATCGGATAAGGATCGGCCCGCGTT
>NZ_JAHHZO010000008.1 GCF_018760785.1 Rhizobium sp. CSW-27 | reverse complement strand
ATCAGGCTACGCCTGACATCGCTCCCGGGCACTAACCCGGTCGAAAATAACGCGGGGTGGAGCAGCCCGGTAGCTCGTCAGGCTCATAACCTGAAGGCCGCAGGTTCAAATCCTGCCCCCGCAACCAATTCAAACATAAGTCGCTCGGCAAGCACCCGCCACGCAGAAATGCCGCGGGGTATTTGTGTTCATAATGCACGAACACAGCGCAACACATGCCGGCCCTCCGGTGCGCAACGGCAGGTCTGTCGGGCAAGGCAATCCCCTCACCACCAGACACCTGCCTCCCAAAACATTAAGCCTGATCTCGACCGGAGAGAAACGCAGGCTCATCCTGACGCACCGGACGCCCGCGAAACCTGCCCGGCACCTCATCCATCCACCCACAGCCGATAGCCGACACCCGGCTCCGTTCGAACAATCTGCGGACGCGTCGCGTCGCGCTCGATCTTTTGCCGAAGCTGGCCGCCCGGGAAGAAAGGCACGACATGCGCTTCAAGGCCGAAGGTGGGCGCGGGGTGGGGCATCCCGCCGCTTCCTGCGCACTTCGCGATGGAAATCAGAGCCGATCTGTCCTAGATCCGAAGGGCTTGCGCCGTGGAGGGCGTGAGATTGTGCCCAGGGGAGGTCTTGTTGTACATGGAAATGCGCGTGCGGGCGTCGGATATTCTGCCGGCGGATGAGGAGGCCCTGCTGGTCGGGCGTGTGTGGTCGCGGCAGGCGGATGGGCCTTGCGTGGTTCTTGTGCGCAAGGGGCAACTGCTGGACCTGAGCGTGCTCGCCCCGACCGTTTCGATGCTTCTGGAATTGCCGGATCTCGCCCGGCGGCTGCAGTCGACCGACTTTGCCGACCTCGGGCCGCTCGAAGCCTATCTCGACGGTTCGGCCGGCGAACTTCTGGCGCCGTGCGACCTGCAGGCCGTGAAGGCTGCGGGCGTGACCTTTGCCGACAGCATGCTCGAGCGGGTCATCGAGGAGCAGGCACGCGGCGATGCCTCGCGGGCCGAGGCGGTGCGCGCGAAGCTTGCTCCTGTGATCGGCGACAGCCTGCGCGGCGTCGTTGCCGGGTCCGAGCAGGCTGCCAGGGTGAAGGCGCTGCTGCAGGATATGGGCCTCTGGTCGCAATATCTCGAAGTGGGGATCGGTCCCGATGCGGAGATCTTTACCAAGGCACAGCCGATGTCATCGGTCGGCTGCGGCGCGCGGGTCGGCATCCATCCGATGTCGGAGTGGAACAATCCGGAGCCGGAAGTGGTGCTGGCCATCCGTTCCGACGGCGCCATCGTGGGCGCGGCACTTGGCAATGACGTCAATCTGCGTGATGTCGAGGGGCGCTCGGCCCTGCTGCTCGGCAAGGCCAAGGACAACAATGCCTCCTCCGCCATCGGCCCTTTCATTCGTCTGTTCGATGCCACATTCAGGCTGGCAGACCTCGAGGCAGCGACGGTTTCCTTGCGTGTCGAGGGGCGCGATGGCTTCGTGATGACCGGCGAAAGCGCGATGGCGGCGATCAGCCGCTCGCCGTCCGACCTTGCCCGCCAGCTTCTCAACAGGAACCACCAGTATCCCGATGGTGCCATGCTGTTTCTCGGCACCATGTTCGCCCCGGTCAAGGATCGGCGCGGCCCGGGCCAGGGCTTTACCCATGAACTGGGCGATCGGGTGGAGATCGCCACACCGACGCTCGGGCGCCTCATCAACTGGGTGGACCGCAGCGATGCCTGCCCTGAATGGCAGTTCGGCACCGGTGCCCTGATCCGGAATCTCGCGCGGCGCGGCCTTCTCGCCGGATGAGGCCTATTCCGGCACGGCTGGCAGCACGCGATCGCGTCGCTTCAGCTGCTGCTCGCGGAAGAAGATGAACAGGCCGGAGCCGACAATCAGTGTCGCGCCGATCACCATGGTCAGGCGCGGCACCTCGTCGAACAGCAGGAAGCCGAACACCACAGCCCAGATCAGCAGCGTATATTGCAACGGCGCGACGGTCGCGGCGTCCGAGGTCTTCAGCGCGCGGTTGACGAGGATATGCGCGCCCATCGCGACGATGCCGAGCAGGCAGAGCATCACCAGTGCGCCAGGACTGCCAAGCGGAGCCCAGTCGAAGGGTGCCATCGCCAGGCCGACCAGGCCTGCGCCGGAAATCTGGAAGAAGACCAGCACCTTGTCCGGCGTGTTACGCAGGCTTCGGCCGGAGAGCAGCATGAAGGCAAAGGCGCCGGTGCCCAGGATCGAGATCAGGGCGGGTGCGGTGAACATGGCGCTGGAGGGCTCGAGTGTGATGACGACACCGACGAAGCCGACGGCAATGGCGCTCCACCGCCGCCAGCCGACCTTCTCGCCGAGCAGCAGCGGCGACAGTGCCGCGACATAGATCGGTGCTGCCAGCCAGTAGGTCATCACGTCCGCGAGTGGCATGGACATCACGGCATAATAGAAGCAGAAGATTTCGAGCGTCGAGAAGAACACGCGTGCGGCCTGCAGCCGCGGTCGCTCCACCGTGCGAAGCGTGGTCCAGCCGTCCTTCCAGAGAAACGGGACAAGAATGACCACTGCCGCCACGCTGCGCAGCAGGATCACCTGGCCAAGGCCGTAGCTGGCGACCAGCCATTTGCCCATGGCATCGTTCAGGGCAAACATCAGCATGCCGAGCAGCATGAGGCCAGGGCCGCTGAGCAGCAGTCCACGGATGCCCGCAGGCGGGCCAATGCGCAAGGTCATGGCGGTCTCCGGATCTGGTCGGCCCCTTGCTCCTCTGCCGGGGCGGACGGGACAGGTGAAGGGACGGGCGGGCGCGGCAGCCGGTTCCATCGCCGGCAGGCATGCGGCGCGCCCGCGGCCTGACTAGCATGGAAAATCGACCCGCGGCTAGAGCCGATGCACGCGCGCCCCGCGCTTCCGCTTCCGTCCCGCAGTGTGGGTGAGGCAAGGCGTGTGTCGCAGCTCCAGCAGGTTTCGACCGCCTGTGGCCGCCGGCATGGAACCTTGCCCCTTCTGCCCACGTTGAACGCATCATCCCGAAACGATCAGGAACAGATCATGCTGAAATGGGCTCTTATCTTTTTCGTCATCTCGCTTATCTCCGGCTTCCTCGGCTTTTCCGGGGTCTCTGCCGCGACGGCGACCGTGGCGCGGGTTCTCTTCTTCATCGCTATCGTCGTCTTTCTCATCTTCCTCGTCCTGGCCTTCATGGCGGGCAGCGTGGTGCTCTGACAGGGGAACTGGCCGGGCTTCACGCCGGGAGAGCTGCGGGTTCCCCGTCTCGCGGCCGGATGACGCGAACGGGCGCGGGCCGGCAGAGGCCGTCTCTCCGCAATCCGGCTACCGAAACAAAAAAGCCCCGCCGGAGGCAGGGCAATCTGGGGGAAAACTCGACTCCTCCCGGAGCGAGCCTGTGTATTCAGCCAGACTTGCGCGCAATCGGCGAGGGCAGTTTGGCGGGAAACGGTACGATCTGTCGGAAAAAGGACAATAATCTTGTCCAAAGCGACGCGGATTCTGCTTGCAGCTGACGAATGTCAAGGTCGAGCCGCTGCGGCTATCGCTCCTTTACCGATTGCATGGCGACCGAGGTTGAGGTGCTGGCAACGTGCGGGAGGCTGGAAATCCTCTCTCCCAGCACTTCCCGATAGCGTCGGATGTTCTGGGTGCGCACCTTCAGCAGATAGTCGAAGCGCCCGGCGATCATGTGGCACTCCTCCACCTCCTTGATCTTGCGCACGGCGGCATTGAACTCGCTCAGCGCCTGCTCGCGCGTATCCGACAGCTTCACCTCGGCAAAGGCGACGTGATCCAGCCCGAGCTTGCGCGGGTTGATGACTGCCCGGAAGCCCAGGATGTAGCCGTCATCGATCAGCCGCCGCAGCCGCGCATTGCAGGGTGTCTTCGACAGACCGATCCGGCTGGCAAGCTCGGTCACCGAGATGCGGCCATTGTCGGCCACCGCATCGAGGATCTTCAGGTCGAAGGCGTCCAGATCCCCCAATCTATCGAATTCCATGGTTCATTTCTCCGTACTTGCTGTCTCATAATAGAGAATTTTCCCAATATTGGCCATGCATTTGGAACACGGGAAATCGGACTTCTGTCGTATGATCCGCTCATTCCCCGCGTCGTGAACGAGATCCCTGCGATGACCCTGCCAAGCGCCCCGTCCCCCGTTGCTCCGCCCGCCGCATCGGCACCCTTCGAGCGCTTTGCCCCGCCGGTCGGCGCGGCCACGCAGTTGCGTGCTGCCATCACCGCCGCCTGCCGCCGGCCGGAGCCGCAATGCCTTCAACCGCTGCTGTCGGCGGCGCGACTGGCGGACGGCGACAAGGCGGCGGTGCGGGAAACGGCGCGCCGGCTGGTCACGGCGCTTCGCCAGAAGCCGCGCGGCGGTGGTGTCGAGGGTCTGGTGCATGAATATGCGCTCTCCAGCCAGGAAGGTGTCGCGCTGATGTGCCTGGCCGAGGCGCTGCTGCGCATTCCCGATACCGCGACCCGCGATGCGCTGATCCGCGACAAGATTGCCGCCGGCGACTGGAAGTCGCATCTTGGCGGCGGTCGCTCGCTGTTCGTCAATGCGGCGACCTGGGGGCTGGTCGTCACCGGGCACCTCACGGCCACCGTCAATGACCGCAGCCTCGCCACGGCGCTGACACGGCTGATTGCCCGCTGCGGCGAGCCGGTGATCCGCCGTGGCGTCGATATGGCGATGCGCATGATGGGCGAGCAGTTCGTGACCGGCGAAACCATCGAGGAGGCGCTGAGCCGGGCCCGGCCGATGGAGGACAAGGGCTTTGGCTATTCCTACGATATGCTGGGTGAGGCAGCCACCACCATGGCGGATGCCGAACGCTATCACCGTGATTACGAAACCGCGATCCATGCGATCGGCCGCGCCGCCGCCGGTCGCGGCGTCTATGCGGGGCCGGGCATTTCCATCAAGCTTTCGGCGCTTCACCCGCGTTACAGCCGCGCGCAGGCAGCGCGGGTGATGACGGAACTCCTGCCGCGCGTCACGGCGCTGGCGCTGCTCGCCAAATCCTATGACATCGGCCTGAACATCGATGCGGAAGAGGCCGACCGGCTGGAACTGTCGCTCGATCTGCTCGAACATCTCGCGCTTGATCCGCAGCTGTCGGGCTGGAACGGCATCGGCTTCGTGGTGCAGGCCTATGGCAAGCGCTGCCCCTTCGTGCTCGACTTCATCATCGATCTGGCCCGCCGCTCCGGCCATCGGCTGATGGTGCGCCTTGTGAAGGGGGCCTATTGGGATGCGGAAATCAAGCGGGCCCAGCTTGAAGGGCTCGAGGATTTTCCGGTCTTCACCCGCAAGGTCCATACGGATGTGTCCTACATCGCCTGTGCCCGCAAGCTGCTGGCCGCCCGCGATGTGATCTTCCCGCAATTTGCCACCCACAATGCGCAGACGCTGGCCACCATTCACTATCTGGCCGGTCCGGATTTCACACTCGGCTCCTACGAATTCCAGTGCCTGCACGGCATGGGAGAGCCGCTCTATGAAGAGGTGGTGGGGCGTGCGAAACTGAATCGTCCCTGCCGAATCTATGCGCCGGTCGGGACGCACGAGACGCTGCTTGCCTATCTGGTGCGTCGCCTGCTGGAAAACGGGGCGAATTCCTCCTTCGTCAACCGCATCGGCGATGCCACCGTTCCGGTCGAGGATCTCGTGGCCGATCCCGTCGATGTGGTGGAGGCCATGGCCTTTCCCGGCGCGCCGCATGATCGCATCGAACTTCCGAGGAACCTGTTTGGTGCAGCACGTCGCAATTCGGCCGGCCTCGATCTTGCCAGCGAATCCGTGCTTGCGGATCTCTCAAGGGCGCTGGTGGCGAGTGCTGCGACTGACTGGCAGGCGGTTCCGCTGGTGGTCGCCGGCGGTCCGGCTGGCGACAGCCAGCCGGTGCTCAATCCGGCTGACCATGGCGATCGCGTCGGCATCGTGACGCCGGCCACCGAGGAGATGGCACATCAGGCCGTTCAGGCTGCCGCCTTGCAGGGCATGGCCTGGGGAGGCGTGGCGCCTGCCGAGCGTGCTGCCTGCCTCGAACGGGCGGCGGATCTTCTGGAAGGCCGGATGTCGCATCTTCTCGGGCTTATCATGCGCGAGGCGGGAAAATCCGCAGCCAATGCGGTGGCCGAGGTGCGCGAGGCGGTCGATTTCCTGCGCTATTATGCCGAACAGGCGCGCCGCACGCTGGGTCCGGTGCACCGGCCGCTCGGCCCCGTCACCTGCATCAGCCCGTGGAATTTTCCGCTGGCGATCTTCACCGGCCAGGTGGCTGCTGCCCTTGTCGCCGGCAATCCGGTGCTGGCCAAGCCCGCCGAAGAGACGCCGCTGATTGCCGCCGAGGCGGTGCGCATCCTGCATGCGGCGGGCGTGCCGGTTGCTGCGCTCCAGCTGCTGCCCGGCGACGGACGGATCGGCGCGGCGCTGGTTTCGGCACCGCAGACCTCCGCCGTGATGTTCACCGGTTCGACCGAGGTTGCCCGACTCATTCAGGCCAGACTTGCCGAACGGCTGCTGCCATCGGGCAAGCCCGTACCGCTGATTGCCGAAACGGGCGGCCAGAACGCCATGATCGTCGATTCCTCGGCGCTCGCCGAACAGGTGGTCGGCGATGTGATCGCCTCTGCCTTCGACAGCGCGGGCCAGCGCTGCTCGGCCTTGCGCATTCTCTGCCTGCAGGAAGAGGTGGCGGACCGGGTGCTGACCATGCTGAAGGGTGCGCTGCAGGAACTGTCGATCGGCCGCACCGACCGGTTGAGCACGGATATCGGCCCGGTCATCACCGCGGAAGCCAGGAATATCATTGAGGCGCATGTCGCGCGGATGCGCCAGCTCGGCTATCCGGTGCATCGCACCGCGCTTTCCGGGGAGACGGATGCCGGCACCTTCGTCGCCCCGACCATCATCGAGATCGACTCGCTGCAGGCGCTGCAGCGCGAGGTCTTCGGCCCCGTGCTGCACGTCATTCGCTATCGTCGTGCAGGTCTCGACCGGCTGATCGAGGAGATCAACGCCACCGGCTATGGCCTCACCTTCGGCCTGCACACGCGTCTCGACGAAACGATTGTGCATGTCATGAGCCGGGTAAGAGCCGGCAACCGCTACGTGAACCGCAATGTCATCGGCGCCGTGGTCGGGGTCCAGCCCTTTGGCGGACGCGGGCTGTCGGGCACCGGACCGAAGGCGGGCGGGCCGCTTTATCTCGGTCGGCTGGTGGAGGTGGCACCGGAGCCGCCGCAGACGAGTTCGGTGCATCTTGATCCGGCCCTTTCCGCCCTGGCCCGCTGGCTTGAGGATCGCCAGCAGACGTCGCAGGCCGAGCTTGCCCGCACCATCGGCGGCCACTCGGCGCTTGGCCTCGAACGGGTCCTGCCGGGTCCGGTCGGCGAGAAGAACCTTTATGCCCTGCACGCGCGCGGTCGCATTCTGCTGGTGCCGCAGAGCGAGGCGGGGCTGATGACGCAGCTGGCCTGCGTGCTCGCCACCGGCAATGCCGCGGTCATCGATGCGGCGGGCAGCGGCCTTGCGGACCTTTCCTCGCTTCCCGCAGCCGTCGCCGCGCGCATCAGCCTGACCGCCGACTGGGCCGCGGATGCGCCCTTTGCCGGAGCCTTGATCGAGGGAGAGGCCCGGCAGGTGCGGCAGGCGATGGCGCGAATCGCCGCCCTGCCGGGGCCGCTGGTGCTTGCCCAGGCTGCCGACACCGGGGCGATGGGCCGGCCGGATGCCTATTGCCTGCACTGGCTGCTTGAGGAAGTGTCCACCTCGATCAACACTGCGGCTGCCGGTGGCAATGCCAGCCTGATGGCGATCGGTTGAACCCTGAGGGTCAGGACCCGATCGGGATGCCGGGCTGCGCCCTTGCCAGCCGGCCCTGCTTTCCTATGATGCGCGCCGCCGACCACCGGGGTCGGCGGGATCGGGGAGGCTTTAGTTTGGTCGCAGGGCTATGTCGTCGCGGGTCGGGGTTTCTGGCACCGGTCCTGTTCCTGGCGCATCCGGCAGTGTCGTTTTCAGCAGACTGGCAGCCGGTGGAACAGGTGAAGACCTATGCCATCAGTGGCCAGACCGGCGCCCAGCTTTACGAATCGATCGGGGCGCGGGCGCCGAAGGCGGGCGGTGGGCTTGCCATTGCCCATACCGGCTTCAAGCTGACCTGGACGCGCACCTACGAGGTTCAGGGCAGTGCCTGCGTCATTACCGTCGCGCGGCCCAAGGTCATCATCACCTATACGCTGCCACGGCCGGACAACCGGCTTTCGCCGGCGGTCGCCGCCAGCTGGTCGCGTTTCATTGCCGGCGTCGAGGCGCATGAGCGGGTGCATGGCGGTTTCATCAAGGAGCTTGTCCAGCAGATCCAGGATGCCAGCCTTGGTCTGCGGGTGGAGAACGATCCGGCCTGCCAGAAGATCCGCCAGCAGCTGACGGCAAGGCTCGGCGCGCTTTCGAAGGCAGAGCGGGCGAAGAATGTCGAATTCGACCGGGTGGAGCTCAGCCCCGGCGGCAATGTGCACCAGCTGATCCTGGCGCTGGTCAACGGTCCCTGACGATCCGGGAAACCAGCACGTCCCGCAAGCAAGCGAAAGGCCCGCCATCGGCTGATGACGGGCCTTTCGAATGAGACCTCGCGGCCTCTTTCCCTGGGAGGAAACCTATTCTGCCGGCTGCAGCGAGCCTGCGACGGCGGGTTCCGCCGGCAGGCGGCCGGCCAGTGCTTCGGCAAGCTTTGCCTGGTCCAGTTCGTTCTCCCAGCGGGCAACGACGACAGTGGCAACTGCATTGCCGACGAAATTGGTCAGCGCGCGGCACTCCGACATGAAGCGGTCGATGCCGAGGATCAGCGCCATGCCGGCAACCGGAACCGAGGGAACGACCGAAAGCGTGGCAGCCAGCGTGATGAAGCCCGCGCCGGTGATGCCGGCGGCACCCTTGGAACTCAGCATGGCCACCAGCAGCAGCAGGATCTGGTCGCCGAGCGACAGCTGGATGTCGGTTGCCTGGGCGATGAACAGGGCGGCCAGCGTCATGTAGATGTTGGTGCCATCCAGATTGAAGGAATAGCCGGTCGGAATGACGAGGCCGACGACCGAGCGCTTGCAGCCGGCCCGTTCCATTTTCTGCATCAGGCCGGGCAGGGCCGCTTCCGAGGAGGAGGTGCCGAGAACCAGCAGCAGTTCCTCCTTGATGTAGCGGATCAGCGCCATGATCGAGAAGCCGTTGTAGCGGGCGACAGCTCCCAGCACCACGAAGACGAAGAGCAGCGAGGTGATGTAGAAGGTGCCGATCAGCATCGCGAGGTTGGCGATCGAGCCGATGCCGTATTTGCCGATGGTAAAGGCCATGGCACCGAAGGCGCCGATCGGAGCGGCCTTCATCAGGATGGCGACCAGCTTGAAGATCGGGGCGGTGACGGCGTTCAGGAAATCGGTGACCGGCTTGCCGCGATCGCCGACCATGGCGAGCGAAATGCCGAACAGTACCGAGAAGAACAGCACCTGCAGGATGTCGCCTTCCGCGAAGGCGCCGACGATGGTCGTCGGGATGATGTTCATCAGGAAGCCGGTGATCGAACTCTCATGCGCCTTGGTGGCATAGGTCGAAACGGCCTTGGCATCGAGCGAGGCCGGATCGATATGCATGCCGGAGCCCGGCTGCACCACATTGGCGACCAGCATGCCGACGGCCAGCGCCAGCGTCGAGAAGGTCAGGAAGTAGATCATCGCCTTGCCGGCGACGCGGCCGACCTTCTTCAGGTCCGACATCCCGGCAATGCCGGTGGCCACCGTCAGGAAGATCACCGGGGCGATGATCATCTTGACGAGGCGAATGAAGGCGTCACCGAGCGGCTTCAGCGAGGCGCCGACGTCCGGATAGAAGTGACCGAGCAGGATGCCGGCGGCAATCGCCACAAGAACCTGCACGTAAAGCTGCCGATAAAGGGGAATCTTGCCGCGCGGCGTCGCGGCATCCATATGAATGTCCATGCTACGGATCCTCCATCGCGCCCCAACCATACGGCTCTCCCGGGGCGGTTTTTGACGATGGGCTGCATCTAGCAAGGTGCGTGCCAGTCGCCGGACGCGGTTCGGAGGATTGAAAAGTCACACTTTTTTTGTGTGCGCCCATCCTCGTGCGATGAAAATGTGCGAATTATCGCACAGATCCTTGTTGCATTCAGGGCGAAAATCCGCACATGGTTTGGCATGAACAGCGCACTGGAAACGATGAGGCGGGGCTCGGGATCCGCCCGATGGCTGCGCAGCCCCTGGCTGGCCTTCGCCGTGGGAGCCTGCCTGCTGCTCGGCCTGTCGCTGGTGGTGGCGCGCGCCTATGCGACCCGCAGCGTTCTGGCAGACCTGACGCAGCAGGGGCGCGTGGATGCCGGCCTGAAGGTGGCGCTGCTGCGTGCCGTGATGGAGCGGCCCCGGTCGCTTCCGCTGATCCTGGCGCGCGACCGCGACGTGACGGAAGCGCTGCGTGATCCCGAGCCCGGTCGCCTGGATGCGCTCAATCGCAAGCTGGAGGATCTGGTGGTCGGCACCAATGCCTCCGTTCTCTACGTGCTGGATCGCACCGGTGTGGCCATCGCTTCCAGCAACTGGCGCGATCCGACCAGTTTCGTCGGCAGCGATTACGGGTTTCGCGCCTATTTCTCCCGTGCGGTGGCCGAAGGCCGGGCGGAACATTTCGCGCTCGGCAATGTCAGCCGTCGGCCTGGTCTTTACATTTCCCACCGCGTCGGGCCGGCCGGCAATCCGCTCGGCGTGGTGGTGGTCAAGGCGGAATTCGACCAGCTGGAAAGCGACTGGCTGGGCGCCGGCAGGCCGACCTTCGTGACCGATCGCAACGAGGTGGTGCTGATCACCAGCATCCCCTCCTGGCGGTTCATGACGCTCGGCCCGCTCCAGCTGCCGCTGCGCGATCGCATCCGCGCCAGCCTGCAGTTTGGCGAGGCGCCGCTTCTGCCGCTGCCGACCACGATGGCACGCACACTGGCAGCTGACGCCCGCCTGCTGGATGCCATTCTGCCTGGACAGGGGCAGGGCCGCTACATCGAGATGGATCTTCCGGTCCCCTCGACCGACTGGCAGCTGCATTATCTGCTGCCCGTCGAGCCGGCGCTCGCGGCGGGCCTGCGTCAGGCGGAATTTGCCGCGCTTCTTGCCTTCATTCCGCTTCTGGGTCTGGTCGCGCTGTGGATCTGGCGCCGTGAGACCACCCTGGCCCGCATCGCGGCAGAGCAGTCAGCACGGCTTGAACTGGAGCGGCGGGTGGCAGAGCGCACGCTCGATCTCACCCAGGCCCGCGACCGGCTGCAGGCGGAAATCGCCGATCACAAGACGACGGAAGCCCGCCTGCAGGGCGTGCAGCAGCAACTGGTGCAGGCCAACCGGCTGGCAATCCTCGGCCAGGTGGCGGCCGGCGTGGCGCACGAGATCAACCAGCCGGTCGCCACCATCCGCGCCTATGCCGACAATGCCCGCATCTTTCTCGCCCGCAGCCAGACCGGGGCCGCCGAGGACAATCTGCGCGAGATTGCCGGGCTGACCGAGCGGATCGGCGCGATCACCGACAATCTGAAGGCCCTGGCGCGGCGCGGCAGGGCCGCTGCGGCGCCGGTTGCCCTGCAGGAGGTGATCAGCGGTGCCGTGATGCTTCTGAAGAGCCGTTTCGCCGGCCGGATGGAGGCGCTGGCAATCACCCTGCCATCGCCGGAGATCGCGGTGATGGGAAGCCGGCTAAGGCTGGAACAGGTGATGATCAACCTGCTGCAGAACGCACTGGAGGCAATCGACGAACAGCCGGACGGGCAGGTGCGCGTCGCTGCCAACGCCGATGAGGAGACGGTGCGCATCACCGTGGAGGACAATGGTCCGGGCATTCCGCCGGAGATCCTCGATCAGCTGTTCTCCCCCTTCAACAGCTCCAAGGAGGCGGGCCTCGGCCTCGGCCTCGTCATCGCCAGGGACATTGTCAGCGATTATGCCGGCCAGATCAGCGTTGACAGCGTGCCCGGCGCCACCCGTTTTACCGTGGAACTGAAGAGAGCCCGGCCATGACCTCATCCGTGCCCGTCATCCTCATCGACGACGACCGGGACCTTCTGAAGGCGACCGCGCAGACGCTGGATCTGGCGGGCTTTGCCGTTCGCCCCTTTGCCGCGCCGCTGGAGGCCCTGCAGACCATCGACCGGAATTTTCCGGGCGTCGTGGTGTCCGATATCCGCATGCCGCGGCTGGATGGGCTGGAGCTTCTGGCACGAATCCGCGCCATCGATGCGGATCTGCCGGTCATTCTCGTCACCGGCCATGGCGATATCCCGATGGCGGTCGGCGCCATTCAGGACGGGGCCTATGATTTCATCGCAAAGCCCTTCGCCGCCGACAGGCTGGTGCAGTGCGTGGCGCGCGCCGGCGAGAAACGCAACCTCGTTCTCGATAATCGCCGGCTGCGCGAGGCGCAGTCGAGCGAGGAGGAAGGCCTGCCACTGATCGGCCAGGCGCCGGTGATGCAGCGGCTGCGCCATACGCTGCGCCAGATCGCCGATACCGATGTCGACGTGCTGCTGACCGGCGAGACCGGTACCGGCAAGGAGGTGGTGGCAAGCCTGCTGCATCGCTGGAGCCGCCGCGCCAGGGGCCATTTCGTGGCGTTGAACTGCGGCGCGCTGCCGGAACAGATCATGGAAAGCGAACTGTTCGGCCATGAGCAGGGCGCCTTCACCGGTGCACAGAAGCGGCGCATCGGCCGCATCGAGCATTCGAGCGGCGGCACGCTGTTTCTCGATGAGATCGAAAGCATGCCGTCCGGCACGCAGGTTCAGATGCTGCGCGTGCTGGAAATGCGTGAGGTGACGCCGCTCGGCACCAACGAGGTGCGTCCGGTGGACATTCGCGTCGTCGCTGCCGCCAAGGTCGATCTCGGCGATCCGGCCGAGCGGCGGGATTTTCGCGAGGACCTTTACTATCGCCTGAATGTCGTCTCGCTGTTCATTCCGCCGCTGCGCGAGCGGCGCGAGGATGTGCCGCTCCTGTTCCGCTATTTCGCCCAGCGCGCCGCCAGTCGCTTCGGCCGCGCCGTCCCCGAACTGACGGCCGCAGTCAACCGGCATCTGGCCACGCATGACTGGCCGGGCAATGTGCGCGAACTCGGCCATTTCGCCGAACGCTTCGTGCTGGGTCTTGAGCCGGCTCATGAGGATGAAGCGCCCTTGCCCTCCGCTCCGTCCATGCCGCAGGCCGGAACCCTGCCGGATCGGCTGGCAAGGCTGGAGGCGGAAATCATCCGCCAGACGCTGAGGGAACATGGCGGCGATGTGCGCCGCAGCATCGAGGCGCTCGGCATTCCCCGCAAGACCTTTTACGACAAGCTGCAGCGCCACGGCATCGTGCGCGGCGCCTTTGCCGAGCGCGACGAGGCATAAGGGACAGGGCAAGGAACCCGTATACGACCGGGACGTGCCCGACTGGCGAGCGTCGGTGCAGGCTGTTAGTCGCCGATCAGCTGGCGGATCCGGTTGGCCAGTGCATCCATCGCAAAGGGCTTGGTCATCACATGCATGCCGGGCTCCAGATTGTTCTGGTTGAGCATCGCGTTTTCGGCATAGCCGGTGATGAACAGGATCTTCAG
Source organism: Rhizobium sp. CSW-27 (assembly GCF_018760785.1). Classification (GTDB taxonomy): domain Bacteria; phylum Pseudomonadota; class Alphaproteobacteria; order Rhizobiales; family Rhizobiaceae; genus Neorhizobium. Next base: position 254,922 of record NZ_JAHHZO010000008.1, on the reverse strand, counting down.
GCCGGGGCGCAGCGTGCGGGCGGCATCGGCCAGCTGCCGGCCGTTGATTCCGTTCGGCAGGCCGACATCCGTCACCATCAGGTCGATGCGCTTCTCCGATTCCAGATGCGGCAGCGCCTCGGCGGCCTCGCCGGCCTCCAGCGCCCGGTAGCCGAGTTCCTCGAGCACTTCCGTGATGAGGACGCGCACCAGCGGTTCGTCATCCACCACCAGCACGGTTTCCCCGGCGCCCTTGGCGAAGGAAACCTTTTCCGGGGCTGCCGGCGCATCCGCGGCAGGGGCGCTGGTTCCGTGGCGGGGCAGGTAGATGAAGACCTCGGTGCCCTGACCGGGCTGGGTGACGATCAGCGCATGGCCACCCGACTGGCGGGCAAAGCCGTAGATCATCGACAGGCCGAGCCCGGTGCCCTGGCCGATCGGCTTGGTGGTGAAGAAGGGATCGAAGGCACGGCTCGCTACATCCGGGGTCATGCCGGTGCCGTTGTCGCTGACCGACAGGACCACATAGTCACCGGGTTTCAGGTTCCGCTCGGCGGCCGCCTGTCCGGAAAGCTGCTGATTGGCGGTGCGGATCACCAGCCTGCCTCCGCCCACCATCGCATCGCGCGCATTGATGCTGAGATTCAGCAGCGCGTTTTCCAGCTGTCCCGGATCGACCAGCGTGTGCCACAGATCCGCCTGCAGCCTCGTTTCCACGGAGATTTCCGGCCCGACGGAGCGGCGGATCAGCTCCTCCATGCTGCTGACCAGCGCATTGGGGTCGGTCGGGCGCGGGTCGAGCGTCTGGCGGCGGGAAAAGGCAAGCAGCCGGTGCGTGAGGGCGGCGGCACGCTTGGTCGCCCCCTGCGCGGCGCCCACATATTTCTCCGCATCCGAGATGCGCCCCTGTGTCAGCCGCAGGAGGATCAGTTCCAGGCTGCCGCTGATGCCGGCGAGAATATTGTTGAAATCATGCGCCAGCCCGCCGGTCAGCTGGCCGACGGCTTCCATCTTCTGCGCCTGGCGAAGCGCCTCCTCCGAGGCCGCCAGGGCCGTGGCCGCCTCCTTTTCCGCCGTCACGTCGCGGCCGCTGCCATAGATCAGATCGCCTTCCGCCCCCGCGACCCACGAAATCCAGCGATGGCTGCCGTCCTTGTGCCGATAGCGGTTCTCGAAGGGCGGGAAATGTCCCGTCAGATTGACTGCGAAGGTCTTGCGGGTGGCTTCGTGGTCCTCGGGAATGATGAAATCGAAGATGTGACGGCCGATTACCTCGTCCTGCGACCAGCCGAGCAAGGTCTTCACGGCGGGATTGACCGAATGGAAGGTGCCCTGCCGGTCCAGAACGACGCTGAGATCCTGCGTATTGCGCCAGATGCGGTCGCGTTCGCGCGTGCGCTGCTCCACCTCGGCTTCCAGCGAGCTTGCCAGCGTCTGCAACGCATGTTCCGCCCGCACGCGCTCGATGGCGGTGTGGGCGCGCGAGGCCACTTCGCGGATGAAATCGGTGTCTTCGCCTGACCAATGGCGCACGGTGGCCGAATTGACGAAGAAGACGGCGACGATGCGGCCCTTCTCGACGATGCCGACATTGACCAGCGCCCGCGCACTGCGGCTCAGCAGATGCTCGATGGCCGGCTGAACGCGCGGGTCCTCCAGCACGTCGTTGACGACGGCGATCCGGTCGTTCAGCACATCCTGCACTAATCCCGGCAAAAGGCGCAGGTTCAGCTTTTCCCGCACATCGGTAATGCCCGCGGCATTCCAGGCCTTGACGATGGTGAAGGATGCCAGCGCTTCATCGACCGTTCCGTAGCCCGCCCGGCTGGCCTCCAGCGTTTCGCCGATGATGCGCGCGGCCGCCAGCGCGATTTCCTCGGCATCCCACAGCGACTGGATCTCGCGTGTCAGGCGGATCAGCGCCTCGCGCCGGGCATCGGCGCGCCGGCGTTCCGTCACGTCGCTGGCGGCGCCGAACCATTCGACGATCTCGCCATTGCCATCGGCCACCGGCACGGCGCGCGACAGCACCCAGCCGACCGAGCCGTCGGCCTTGCGGATGCGGTGCTCCATCTGGAACGGGCGGCGCGTGCGAATGGCGCGGGCAATCGCCGCGCCGATCTCCGGCCGATCTTCCGGCAGCAGATATTCCTCGGTCCAGCGGGCGCTGGGGCGATAGAGGTTGGCGAGGAAACCGCGCCCGTCCAGCTGGCGCATCTCCACCCAGTCGGCGCTCAGCCGGTAGACCGCATCGGAGGTGGCAAGCGTCAACGCCCGGAAGCGGTTTTCGCTTTCGCGCAGCCGCCGCTCGGCAATCACGTTCTGCGTGGTCTCCACGACAATGGCGATGACGCCGGCGGGCTTGCCGTTCTCGTCGAGCACCGGGGAATAGTCGAGATTCATCCACACCGGTTCCGGCCGGCCGTTGCGGATCAGCGTCAGTTCCTGATCGCGATAGGCGAGCGTGCCGCCCGACAGCCCGACCCGCATGACATTGTCGTTGAAATCGGCGACCTCCGCCCAGCCCTCGCGCACCTTGGAGCCGAGGAGCTGCGGATGCCGGTTGCCGGCAAACACCGAATAGGCGTCGTTATAGATCATCACCCCGTCTTCGCCCCATAGCAGGACGATCGGCACCGGGGAGAGAAGCAGCATGCCGGTGACGGATTTCAGGCTCTGCGGCCATTGTTCGATCGGCCCGAGACTGGTCGAGGCCCAGTCGAAGGCGCGGATCAACTCGCCCAGCTGACCACCACCGGTCGGAAAGGAAAGTCCGCTGCCCGCCATGCCATCAGCTGCCATGAATCACCTGGTTCCGCCCCCGGGACCGTGGACCCATGTCCCGTTCCGCCCCTCATTCGTTTCCTCCGGCACGTCCCCACCCCGTCAGGGATGCATCGGAAGATGTCTCAGCTGCAGTATCTTTCGCGGAAACCGTGCAGGTCAATGGGGTTGCGCGCCGCTGCGGCAAATGCGCGTCCTGTCGCGATGCCGCCGGAAACGGGCGCGCGGCCCGAATCCGGTCCGGATCCGGCATGTCGCCCTGCGGTTCAGTGACGCTCGGCCCAGTCGCGAATGAGGCCGAGACCCTGCTGCAGGAGGGCGGCTGCTTCCTCTTCCGTCGCTGCTTCCACATAGCAGCGCATTTCCGGCGCATTGCCGGACGGGCGCAGGTGAATGATACGGCCATCCTGAAGCGTCGTGCGCAGGCCGTCGACATCGGTCGAGGACCGGACCGGGCCGAGCGGCGCCAGGAAGGACGCCAGATTGTCGGGCGCGGCGCGCAGATGCGCCATCAGCGCCGAACTGGTGGCAACGGGAAAGTTCTCCAGGCGGTCGGCGGCGGCCACCGGCAGGCGGAAACCTGCCGCCATGGCCGAGAGCGCCTTGCCCTCCCGCCGGGCCAGATGCAGGGCGGCAAGCACCGGCAGGAAACTGTCACGGGTCGGCAGGGCCGTGAGCGTTCTGCCGTTCAGCGTGAAATCCGAGGCGGTCAGCAGGCCGCCATTCGCCTCGAAGCCCATCACGGCCGTTTCGCCGGCCGCCAGCGCCGCCAGCATCCCCTCGATCACGAAGGGCGAACCGACCCTGGTGCGCACGACGCGGAAATCTCCGGAGGCTTCGATCCCGGAATTGGAGGTCACCGGCGTCACGGCGACCCGTGCGCCGAGGAAATTCGCCACGATGAGGCCAAGCAGGTCGCCGCGCAGGGGCGTGCCGGTCTCGTCCGTCACCAGCGGACGGTCGCCATCGCCATCCGCCGAGACCGCCGCGTCGAGACCGTGCTCCTGCGTCCAGGTGCGGAAAAGGCTGATCGAGTGCTCGGAGACCGCTTCGGTATCGACCGGAATGAAGGTCTGCGACCGGCCGAGCGGCAGGACATCCGCGCCATAGCCGGACAGCACGTCCACCAGCGCATCGCGCGCCACGGTGCTGTGCTGATAGACGCCGATCTTCAGGCCGGCCAGCGCATTTTCCGGCAGGATGGCCGCATTGCGTGCGGCAAAGAATGCGGCTGCCTCGTTCTCCTCGCGCGGTGCCGAACCGGGCGTCAGGTCGAGAAGGCTGTCGGCTATTTCTTCTGCCAGCGCAGTGATCGCCAGTTCGTCCTGCTTGTCGATCTCTCCGTCGGGACGGTAGAACTTGATACCGTTGCGGTCGGCCGGAATGTGCGAGCCGGTGATCATCAGCGAGGCGGCCCCTCTCGCCATGGCGTAAAGGGCGAGCGCCGGCGTCGGGATGGCGCCGCAATCGACGGGGATGAGACCGGCGCGCGACAGCGCCCCGATGCAGGTGGCGGCGATATCGGGGCTGGAGGGGCGGAAGTCTCCGGCCACGTAGATCCGGTCGCCCGGCTTCGCCTTGCCGCTCGACAGCAGGTAGCGCGCGAAGGCGGTCGCATACAGCGCCGACATGTGGCCTTCGAGTTCCGTGACAAGGCCGCGCAGGCCGCTGGTGCCGAATTTCATGGATGCATCCTTGGATCGTGAGGCGGGTTGATGTCGAAGTGCGGCCGGCCGGTCAGGCGGCCACGCTGGAGGCGCCGTCCAGCGCCGCAAGGCAGTCCTCAAGCTCGTAGATCGCGCAGAGGATGTGATAGAAGGAACTGGCCGGCGCCGCCTCGTCCACGAAGCTGCCGTCCGCCGTCATCTTGTCCCGCCACAGGCCGGCCACCGGCGTGTCGAGAAACAGCGACAGGGCGGCACAGGCGGCAAGGGCCGATTCGAGATAATGCGCCCGCTCGGCACCATCCGACAGCACGGCCAGACGCGCCGCGCTCTTGATCCATTCCGTCTGCGGCCAGAGTCGGGCCAGCGGATCGGCCACCGAGAAATCGTCGAGCAGGGTCATCACGGCCACGCCGCGCGTTGCGCAGATCCCGTGCTCCTCGCCGATCCGGAACAGGCGGCGGGCCTTGGCGAGCGCCTCCGCATTGCCGCGGCGTTCGCTCCAGCGGGCCAGCAGCCAGGCCCATTCGAACTGGTGGCCCGGCTCCATGATGCGGCCCCTGGCGCCATCGAAGGGGCTCCAGTCATGGTTGAAGAACTCGCGGAGGCCGCCATTCTCGCCGCCGATGAAGCAGCGCATGCACAATTGCGCGATCTCGTCGGAGAGCGCCGTCCAGGCGGCGGTGTCGAAGCCGTCCTCGGCCTCGCAGGCAAGGCTTGCCTCGAAGAGATGCATGTGCGGGTTGGAGCAGAGCGGCAGGCGCGAGGGGTTGGCTTCCTCGAAGCCGGCCACGGGATGCGCATAGCCGGCCTTCAGCGCCGAGAGCATGGCAGAAGCGCGCTGCGCCATCTCTGCCCGGCGCTCCGGAAAGACCTTTGCCGTGTAGACGAAGGAAAGAATGGCAAAAGCCTGATTGTAGAGGTCGAAGCTGGCGTCGAGCAGGCTGCCCTGCGCATCGGCCAGCGCGCCATAAAAGCCGGTCTCCAGCCGGTAGACGCGGTCGAAAAAGGCAAGGCCCTCACCGACCGGTGCCTGCCAGTCGCCCTGCCAGCCGCGCGCACCGGCTTCAGCGAAGCAATAGACCTGCCGCGGCTGCACGCGCGAACGACGGGGAACCGCCGTCGGCACCCCGTCAAGACCGATGGTTTCGCAAAAGCCGCCCGCGCTGCCATGAAAACCTGCTCTACGCCACAGGTGAAGGGCGTCGTCATGCAGCCAGCGGGAGAGTTCTTTCGCGGCCTGGGCAAGCTTTTCGGGCATCATCGTTCTCGTCATTCGAAATGTTATGGTTCGTGCCCCAACCGGCGCAGGACCGTTGCTGCGATAGGGGCAGAAATTGGCATGGCATGATGCCACCGTCATTTGAGATCAAAGCTTATTTCCTTATCATGCAGATGAAAAGTATTCAGTTTTTGCAATGCAGAAAAATCCGTTCCGCCCGTGCCGCGGTCGTCGCGCCGGTTTGCGGCGCCGTGAAAGCCATGCGACAAAAAAATGAAAAAGGGTGCTTGTGCAATAAAATCTCCTCGTCTATAGAGGCGCCACTGGTCACGGAGTGTAGCGCAGTCTGGTAGCGCACCACGTTCGGGACGTGGGGGTCGAGTGTTCGAATCACTCCACTCCGACCAGTTCAGCTTCTCCCGAAAAGCGTTTTTCCTCGAAAAACACCGATATGCGGCCATCCGTTGCGGTTGTCCGGATCGATGCTATTGCCTCGGGCTAGGCCGAGGCCTCCTGCCCGCGCGGGGTGGAGAGCATGCGTGCGGCCTCTGCCGCCGGCATGGCACGGCCGAACAGGTAGCCCTGGCCGTAGGTGCAGCCCATGCCGGTGAGGCTTGCAAGCTGGTTGGCGGTTTCGATGCCTTCCGCCGTCGTGGGCACGTCGAGCCCGATGCCGAGGCCGACGATCGCCTTGACGATCTTCTCCTGACGCTCCTGATCCTGGAAGGAGGACACGAAGCTGCGATCGATCTTGATCTTGTCGAAGCTGAGATTGGAGAGATGGGCAAGGCTTGAATAGCCGGTGCCGAAATCATCGAGCGCGATCGAAATGCCGGCGGTGCGCAGATCGCTGAGAATTGCGGCGGCGGTGCGCACGTCCTGGATCAGCGCCGTCTCGGTGATCTCGATCTCCAGACGGCTCGGCGGCAGGCCGGCCGTCGAGAGGATTCTCAGAATGCGCATGCCCAGAAGCTGGTCTTGCAACTGGATCGGCGAGATGTTGAAGGACAGAAGGATGTCGGAGGGCCATGTCATGGCATCGCGGCAGGCGGTGGCGAGCAGGCTTTCCGTCAGGTCGAGGATCAGGCCCGTCTCCTCGGCCAGCGGAATGAAGTCGCCGGGCGAAACCAGCACCCCATCCTCCCGCTCCCAGCGGGCCAGGGCCTCGAAACCGCAGATCCGGTTGTCGGAGAGATCGATGATCGGCTGGTAATAGGGCTTGATCCGCCCTGCACGGATCGCCGCGCGCAGGTCCCGCTCATCCCGGTCGCGCAGCAGCATCTGCTCGCGCATGCTGTTGTCGAAGGCGCGGAGCGAGCCCCGGCCGGTGGATTTGGCGACATACATCGCCGCATCGGCGCATCTCAGGCATTCGCGTGCATCCGCCGCATTGTCCGGGCAGCTTGCCATGCCGATGCTTGCCCCCACATCGAGCGAGGTATCGCGGAAGATCACCGGACGGTTGAGGGCCTGAAGCAGGGTGCGCGCCAGCTGCGGCGCCGCGGCAATGCGGTCGACGAAGACGACGAATTCGTCGCCGCCGAGGCGGAAGACCGAATCGGCCGCCACGTGCTCGCGCAGCCGGTCCGCCACCGCCTGCAGCACCGCATCGCCCGCCTGATGGCCGACCAGATCGTTGATCCGCTTGAAGCCGTCGAGGTCGATGATCAGCATGGCGAAGCGGCCGCCATGCCGTTTGCCCATCTGGTTCAGCTTTTCTTCCAGGCTGTGGCGGTTGTGCAGGCCTGTCAGACTGTCATGCACGGCCATCCAGTCGGCCCGGCGCTCGGCCTGTTCGCGCCGCTTGCGCTCCTGCTTGAGATCGAAGATCCGCAGCGCCCCATAGATGATGCTGAGAATGCCGACGATGTCGAGCGCGAACATGACCTCGTCGACCTCATGCGCCTCGTGCCTCCGGATCCAGTCGCCGATCGCTTCGGCCGCATCAAATTCGATGCCGACGGAGATGAGAACGATGCCGATCAGCGCCAGCACGCATGCCTGCCAGACCGCCCTGTGATTGAAAATCGCCATCGAAGAAACCGCGCTACCTCGCCCCAATGCCCCGGCTGTGTCCCGCTGCGCACAACCGCCGGATGATCATTTGATCAATTGCTTAAATACGTCCTAATCCAATCGCCGCGCGCTGTCCATTCGCCCCGGAGCCGTGCGGAGCGGGCTGTTGATTCAGATCAAGGCCCCCCGTTCACGAAAATGAGAGTTGTGCCCATCAGGCGGGGTGTCTGATCGGTCGAGCGATCGCCCCCCTTTCGTTGTTCGCCTTTGGGGGATGTTCAAGATGAACAATACCGTACCAATCGTGGCGCTGACCGCGGGGGCGTTCCTGGCGCTTCTCGGTGCCGGTTTCGCCCATGATGATCTGTTTGCCGCCCATATGTGGGTGCTCTTCTTCACGCTCGCCGCCAGCATCATCGTCATGCTGCGCCGTGTCAGGTTTGCGCCTGCCGGTCAGGCCGCCATCCGGGCGGATCGTTCCGGCTATTTCGACGAGGTCGTCAAGTATGGCACCATCGCCACCACCTTCTGGGGCGTGGTGGGCTTTCTCGTCGGCGTGGTCGTGGCCCTGCAACTGGCCTTTCCGGACCTGAATTTCGGGCCGTGGTTTAATTTCGGGCGCATGCGTCCCCTGCACACCTCTGCCGTCATCTTTGCCTTCGGTGGCAACGCGCTGATCTGCACCTCGTTCTATGTGGTGCAGCGCACCTGTCGCGTGCGCCTGTTCGGGGGAGAAGGGCTCGGCTGGTTCGTGTTCTGGGGCTATCAGCTGTTCATCGTCATGGCCGCCACCGGCTATCTGCTCGGCATTACCCAGGGACGCGAATACGCCGAACCCGAATGGTATGTCGACCTGTGGCTCACCGTCGTCTGGGTCGCCTACCTGATCGCCTTCCTCGGCACGATCCTGATGCGCAAGGAGCCGCATATCTATGTGGCCAACTGGTTCTACCTGGCCTTCATCGTCACGATCGCCATGCTGCATGTGGTCAACAACCTGGCGATTCCGGTCTCCTTCCTCGGCGTGAAGAGCTATTCGGCCTTTTCCGGCGTGCAGGACGCATTGACGCAGTGGTGGTATGGCCATAACGCCGTCGGCTTCTTCCTGACCGCCGGTTTCCTCGGCATGATGTATTATTTCGTGCCCAAGCAAGCCGGCCGCCCGGTCTATTCCTACCGCCTGTCGATCATCCACTTCTGGGCGCTGATCTTCATGTATATCTGGGCCGGCCCGCACCACCTGCACTATACGGCCCTGCCGGACTGGGCGCAGACGCTCGGCATGGTGTTCTCCATCATGCTCTGGATGCCCTCCTGGGGCGGCATGATCAACGGCCTGATGACGCTGTCGGGCGCCTGGGACAAGATCCGCACCGACCCGATCATCCGCATGATGGTGATTGCGATTGCCTTCTACGGCATGTCGACCTTCGAGGGCCCGATGATGTCGGTCAAGGCGGTCAACTCGCTCAGCCACTATACGGACTGGACGATCGGCCACGTGCATTCGGGCGCGCTCGGCTGGGTCGGCATGATCTCGTTCGGCGCGGTCTACTTCCTCGTTCCGAAGCTGTGGAACCGCAACCGCCTCTACAGCCTCGCCATGGTCAACTGGCACTTCTGGCTGGCAACCCTCGGCATCGTCGTCTACGCCGCCGTCATGTGGGTCGCCGGTGTCCAGCAGGGCCTGATGTGGCGCGAATATGACGATCAGGGCTTCCTGGTCTATTCCTTCGCCGAAGCCGTCGCCGCCATGTTCCCCTATTACGTGCTGCGCGCCGTGGGCGGTGCCATGTACCTGGCGGGTGCGCTCATCATGGCCTTCAACATCACCATGACCATCCTCGGCCACGAGAGACAGGAAACGCTTCCGGGCGCCGTTCCTGCCGGTCTCCAGCCTGCCGAATAAGGAGCGGAACCCATGTCCCTTATTGAGAAACACCAGTTCATCGAGCGCAACGCGACGCTGCTTCTGGTCGGCTCGCTGCTCGTGGTTTCGATCGGCGGCATCGTCGAGATCGCCCCGCTCTTCTATCTCGAAAACACCATCGAGAAGGTGGAGGGGATGCGTCCTTATTCGCCGCTGGAACTGGCCGGCCGCAACATCTACATCCGCGAAGGCTGCTATGTCTGCCACAGCCAGATGATCCGTCCGTTCCGCGACGAAGTGGAGCGCTACGGCCATTACAGCCTGGCGGCGGAAAGCATGTATGACCACCCCTTCCAGTGGGGCTCGAAGCGCACCGGACCGGATCTGGCCCGTGTCGGCGACCGCTACTCGAACGAGTGGCACGTGCAGCATCTCGTGCGTCCGCGCGACGTGGTGCCGGAATCGATCATGCCGAGCTATGCCTTCCTGAAGGAAACGCCGCTGAAGGTGACGGACGTCACCATGGATCTCAAGGCAAACCAGCTGGTGGGCGTGCCCTATTCGCCGGACATGCTGGACAGCGCCCGCGCCGATCTCGTCGCCCAGGCGGATCCGAATGCCGACACGTCCGGCCTGCTCGCGCGCTATCCGAAGGCCAAGGTCGGCGATTTCGACGGCGATCCGACCAGGCTCACCGAGATGGACGCGTTGGTGGCCTATCTGCAGATGCTCGGCACGCTGGTCGATTTCTCGACCTATGACGATGCCACCGGCTATCGCTGAGGAGGAGCGGCCATGGAAGTCTATACCGCAATGCGCCACTTCGCCGATAGCTGGGGCCTCCTGGTGATGGCTCTCTTCTTCGTCGGCGTGGTGATCTCCACCCTGCGTCCCGGCGCGAAGGCCTCGGCCAGCGAGGCCGCAAAAATCCCTCTGAAGGAGGATTGATCATGGCGGACAAACATATTGATGACATCAGCGGCGTCGAAACCACCGGCCATGAGTGGGACGGCATCCGCGAACTGAACAATCCGCTGCCGCGCTGGTGGCTCTGGACCTTCTACGCAACCATCGTCTGGGCCATCGCCTATACCGTCGTCTATCCGGCCTGGCCGCTGCTGACGGATGCGACCAAGGGCGTTCTCGGCTATTCCAGCCGTGGCGAACTGGCGCAGGAAATCGCCAGCGCCAAGGCCGCGCAAAGCGGGATCAGCGAGAAGATCGCCGCCGCTTCGCTGGACGAGATCCTGGCCGACCCGCAGATGACCCAGTTCGCCACGGCGGCCGGTGCTGCGGCGTTCAAGGTCAATTGTGTGCAGTGCCATGGTTCGGGCGCCGCCGGCGGTGCCGGCTATCCCAACCTCAACGACGACGACTGGCTGTGGGGCGGCAGCGCCGAGGCCATTCACCAGACGATTGCGCATGGCATTCGCTATGCCGATGATGCCGACACCCGGATCTCCGAAATGCCGGCCTTTGCAGACATCCTGAAGCCCGAGGAAATCCGGCAGGTGGCCGCCTATGTGGTCAGCCTCACCGGCACGCCGCGCGATGCGGCCATGGTCGAGCCGGGCAAGCAGCTGTTTGCCGACAACTGTGCCTCCTGCCATGGCGAGGACGCCAAGGGCAACCGGGAGTTCGGCGCGCCCAATCTCGCCGATGCCATCTGGCTGAAGGTCAATGGAGAGGTGGAGATCGCCCAGCAGATCCGGCAGCCGAAGCATGGCGTGATGCCCGGCTGGCAGGCGCGTCTTGGCGATACCACCGTCAAGGAACTGGCCGTCTACATCCATTCTCTCGGCGGCGGCGAATAAGTCACGCTTCCGACAGAGACTGCAAGGCAAGACCGGCCGGGGCGCGAATGCCCCGGTCGTTTGTGATGAAGAGTTGGCAGCCGCAGGCCTCGGCGGTGGCGACATGAAGAGAATCGACAAGCTTCATGTTGAGGGAAGCGCCAAGCTCGGCGGCGCGTTCGATCAGAGGAAGCGTGACAGGGGCAAGCGTGATGAACGCGCGGTTGGAAAACATCCGGCGATAGGCCGTCACCAGAGCAGGCCCCTGGCGCCATGCGCCGCGAAGACACTCTCCCACGACAAATTCACTGGAATGAAGCTCATCCCGATCCGCTAGGTGCGCCGCCAGCATCGTGCGCACCTCATCCTGGCGCGCGTTGTTGCCTTCCAAGAGGTAGATCAGGATGTTTGCATCCAGGTAGACCCTGCGCGGCATCGATCACTCGTCGCCACGAAAGGTCCGGATGCTCTCCAGAATATCGCGATCCGATCGGTTAATCTTGAGGCGCAATCCCTCCTGATAAGCCTCATCGAGAACGCGCAAGGCCTGCAGGGTCTCCGGAGCGACATCTGCCACGCCATGATCCTGCGGCAGGTGCTCCCGCAGTGTTTCGACCACCACATCCATCCGGGAATGGCTGGTGCGGGCCGAGACGCTGTCGATGCGAGACAGAAGGTCATCCGTCAGTTCGATTTCCAGTCTGTGCTTGCCCATCGGCCAACTCCTGTTTTGCCGAGTATACGCAAAATTGCTGATCTTCGCCACATTGGGCGCAAAGGTCGCACCCCGCATATTGATTTCGGTCAAGGAACGAGGGCCGCTTTGCCGGCAGGGTCTTGCGGACAAAGGATGGGGCCCATGTCTTTTCAAACCGCACAACCTGATCATCCGGCGGGCAAGCCGGCCACTCGACGCCAGGAGGCTGGACCGACCGGCTCCGGCCAGCCGGCGCCGGAACCGCTTTACGCCGCGCGGCAGAAGATCTTTCCGAAGCGGGCGGAAGGGCGCTTCCGGCGCTTCAAGTGGCTGGTGATGCTGGTCACGCTCGGCATCTACTACCTGACGCCCTGGATCCGCTGGGACCGCGGTCCCTACGCGCCGGACCAGGCGGTGCTGATCGATCTGGCAGGCCGGCGCTTCTATTTCTTCTTCATCGAGATCTGGCCGCAGGAATTCTTCTTCGTGGCGGGGCTCCTGGTCATGGCCGGCTTCGGATTGTTCCTGATCACCTCCGCCGTGGGGCGCGCCTGGTGCGGCTATACCTGTCCCCAGACGGTCTGGGTGGACCTTTTCCTGGTGGTGGAGCGCTTCATCGAGGGCGACCGCAATGCCCGCATGAAGCTTGATTCGGCCCCCTGGAGCGTATCAAAGCTCTGGAAGCGCACGGCCAAGCACGCAATCTGGCTGGTGATCGCGGTGGCGACCGGCGGTGCCTGGATCTTCTACTTTGCCGATGCCCCCTCGCTTGCCTTCGACTTCGTCACGGGCCAGGCGAATTACGTGGCCTATTCCACGGTCGCCATTCTGACGGCCACCACCTATGTGCTGGGCGGGCTGATGCGCGAGCAGGTCTGCATCTACATGTGTCCCTGGCCGCGCATCCAGGGGGCGATGCTGGACGAGCAGTCGCTCGTCGTGACCTATAACGACTGGCGCGGCGAGCCGCGCGGCAAGCATGCCAAGAAGGCGGCCGCGGCCAACCAGGTGATCGGCGACTGCGTGGACTGCAATGCCTGCGTTGCCGTCTGTCCCATGGGCATCGACATTCGCGACGGGCAGCAGCTGGCCTGCATCACCTGCGCGCTGTGCATCGATGCCTGTGACGGGGTGATGGACAAGCTCGGCCGAGAACGCGGGCTGATTGCCTATGCAACGCTCAACGAATACGAATCCAACATGGCGCTTGCCACCGACAATGGCCGCACGGCCATCGATCCGGGCCGGGTCCGCAAGCCGGACGGGACCTTCGCCGATCAGGTGCGCCACTTCAACTGGCGGATCATCTTCCGGCCGCGCACGCTCGTCTATATGGGCGTCTGGAGCGCCGTCGGCATCGGTCTTCTGGTGGCGCTGCTCAGTCGCGATCGCCTGGAGGTCAATGTCCTGCATGACCGCAATCCGCAATATGTGCTGGAATCGGACGGCTCGATCCGCAATGGCTATACGATCCGCCTGCTCAACATGGTTCCGGAGCGGCGCACCGTGCTTCTGTCGATGCAGGGGCTGACGGCGGCGGAAATGAAGATCCCGCAACTGTCCAGCGACTATTCCGACCGCGTCTTCGCCGTGCCGGTCGAGCCGGACAAGGCCACCACGCTGAAGGTCTTCGTCACCCTGCCGAAGCATGCCGTCGCCGATGCCCGCGAAGGCTTCCGCTTCATTGCCGAGGACCGTGCCAGCCATGAGCGCGATGTCTACAACGCCACCTTCAACTCGCCGGGAGACAAGTGATGAACACCCGTCAGGCCAAGGAATTCGTCTTCACCGGCTGGCACATGCTGGGTGTGATCTGCCTGTTCTTCGGCACGATCATTTCCGTCAACTTCTACATGGCCTATCAGGCGGTGCACAGCTGGAGCGGGCTTGTGGTGGAAAACACCTATGTCGCCAGCCAGCAGTTCAACGGCAAGGTCGCCGAGGCCAAGGCACTGAATGCCAGCGGCATTTCCGGCACGCTGACTGCAACCGATGGCCTGATCCGCTACGTGATCGTTGACGAGGCCGGGCAGCCGGTCTTCGCCGACAAGGTCACGGCCAGCTTCAAGCGGCCGGTGGGCGATCACCAGGATTTCGAGGTGATGCTGAACGATGCGGGCAAGGGGAGCTACGAGGCGGTCCATGCGGTGGCGCCGGGCCACTGGATCGCCGATGTCAGCGCCTTCAGGGATGGCAGGCGCATCCTGCATCATGCGCGTCGCATCGCGGTGCTGGGAGAGGTGCAATGAGCTGCTGCGCTCCCGGAACGGAAGGCGCGCTGGAACTCGATGGCGCGGTGCATGCGCTTCCCTCCCGCGAGGAGCTGCTGCTGTCGGCGCGCGACCTGGGTGATGGCCGGCGGCAGACGGATCTGAGCGTGCCGGGTGTCCATTGCGGCGCCTGCATCACCGCCGTCGAGCGGGCGCTGCGGGGCGTCGAAGGCGTTGAAAAGGCGCGCGTCAACCTGTCGACGAAGCGCGTCTCGATCGTCTGGCGCGCCGAAGGCGACGGGCGCGGTGCCGATCCGGTGCGCTTCGCCGAGGTCATCCGGCGGGCCACGGGCTACGAATCCCACCTGTTCGGCGAGGATATCGAGGCGAGCGACCGGCTGCGCGCGGATCTCATCCGCGGCGTGGCCGTTACCGGCTTTGCCGCTGCCAACATCATGCTTCTGTCCGTCTCGGTCTGGTCGGGCGCGGACGCCTCCACGCGCGACCTGTTTCACTGGATCTCGGCGATGATCGCCGCGCCGGCGCTGGTCTATGGCGGACGCTTCTTCTACCGCTCCGCCTGGTCGGTGCTGAAGCGCGGGCGCACCAACATGGATGTGCCGATCGCGCTGGCGATCACGCTTTCCTACGCCGTCTCCCTGTGGGAAACCCTGCATCATGGCGCGCATGCCTGGTTCGACGCCACGGCCTCACTGCTGTTTTTCCTGCTGATCGGCCGCACGCTGGATCACGTGATGCGCGACCGCGCCCGTTCCGCCATCACCGGCCTTGCCCGGCTTGCGCCGCGCGGCGCGCTGGTGGTGCAGCCGGATGGCAGCCGCGACTATCGGCCGGTTTCCGAGGTGGTGCCGGGCGACCGCATCGCCATTGCCGCCGGCGACCGCATCCCCGTCGATGGCATCGTGTCGTCCGGCGAAAGCGATCTCGATGTCTCGATCGCCACCGGCGAAAGCGTGCCGGTCGCGGTGCGCCCGGGCGTGGCGGTTCAGGCCGGCACCGTCAGCCTCACCGGCTCGCTCATCGTCACGGCGACGGCCACCGCACGCCAGTCCTTCCTTGCCGAAATCATCGCGTTGATGGAAGCCGCCGAAGGCGGCCGGGCGCAGTATCGCCGCATCGCCGATCGCGCTGCCTCCATTTATGCGCCAGCCGTCCATCTGCTGGCCATCCTCACCTTCCTTGGCTGGGGTCTTTTCGGCGGCGACTGGAAGCAGGCGCTGCTGATCGCGATCGCCGTCCTCATCATCACCTGCCCCTGCGCGCTCGGACTTGCCGTGCCGGTGGTGCAGGTGGTCGCCGCCGGGCGACTGTTCCAGCACGGCATCATGGTGCGCGACGGCTCGGCCATGGAACGGCTTGCCGAAATCGACACGGTGATCTTCGACAAGACCGGCACGCTGACGCTCGGTCGTCCGCGCCTGATCGAAGCGCGCGGAAAACCGCTGTCACGGGCCATGGCCGCTGCCCTCGCCGCCCATTCGCGCCACCCGCTGTCGCGCGCCATCCATGCCGCCCATGCCGGCCCGGTGCCGCTGGTCGAAACGGTGCGCGAACTGCCGGGGCAGGGGCTTCTCGCCGAAATGCCGGAGGGGATCTATCGCCTTGGCAGCCGCGCCTTTGCCTGCCCGCAAACGGCGGCACAGGCCGATAGCGGCGCCTCCGAGGTGGTTCTTTCCCTGAACGGCGAGGAATTGGCGCGCTTCCTGCTGGAGGATACCCCGCGTCCCGGCGCGGAGGAGGCGATCGCGGCGCTGAAGGCGGAAGGTCTCGGCACGCTGATGCTGTCCGGCGATCGCCAGACGACGGTTGCCGCCATGGCCGAGCAGCTTGATCTCGATGGCTGGCAGGCTGAGCTTTCGCCGCAGGGCAAGGTCGAGGCCTGCAACGGGCTTGCCGCCGCCGGCCACCGCGCGCTGATGGTCGGCGACGGCATCAATGATGCTCCGGCGCTCAGTGCAGCCCATGTCTCGATGGCGCCGGCCACGGCGGCCGATATCGGCCGGCAGGCCGCCGACATCGTCTTCCTGCATGACGGGCTTGATGCGGTGCCGACGGCGCTGGCCATTTCGCGCCGCGCCGGCCGGTTGATCCGCGAGAATTTCGGCCTTGCCATCGGCTACAACATGATCGCGGTCCCCTTTGCCATCGCAGGCTATGCAACGCCGCTGATGGCCTCGGTCGCCATGTCGACCTCCTCGCTGATCGTGATTGCCAATGCGCTGCGTCTCAACCGGTTTCGTCGTCCGGCGGCGACAAGCGGCCGCGAAGGGCAGGCGCCGACCGGTCCCGTGACACGGGAGGCCCGGCTCGCATGAACATGCTGATCTATCTCATTCCGGTTGCGCTGTTGCTTGGCGGGCTGGGGCTTGGCGCCTTCCTCTGGTCGCTGCGCAACGGGCAGTACGAGGATCTGGACGGTGCCGCCTGGCGCGTTCTCGATGACGACGAAACGCCCCGCGCCTGACGGCCGGGGCGTTGTGCATGACGGGCGGGGTGAGGCTCAGGCTGCGCTGCGGCCCGCTGCCGATGGCGTGGCCGGTACCCGGCGCAGGATCTCCTCGGCATAGAGCCGGACATTGTCCAGCGCCTTGTCGAGATTGCTGATGCGGGCAGGATCGAGCATGTGCAGCGTGCCGCCGCAATCGAAGACATCGCGGAAGGCGGAGCGTTCGATGATCGGCGTGTTCAGCACGTCGACATTGCGCTGCGCCAGCAGACCCTTCACGGCAAGCAGCGCGCGGGTCGTCACCATGGAGTTGACGCGCGTCAGCACCACCGAATGCGGCACGCGCAGGCCGAGCTTGGTTTCCAGATACTGCAGCAGTTCCAGCACATGCGCGCCGCCCTGCGCATCCATGGCGCAACCCTGGATCGGGATCAGCACGTGGTCGGACATGCCTATGGCCTTGGCGAGCAGGGGGCTGCGCACGCCGGGCAGGTCGATCAGCACGTAATCGGCGCCGACGCGCGCCTCTTCCACATGGCGGTCGAGGGAGGCCTGCGTCACATAGGGCGTGACGGTGAGGCCCGGCATGGGCGGCGACAGGTCGAACCAGCGGGACATCCAGTGCTGCGGATCGCTGTCGAGAACGGTGACGCGGTGACCCATATGGGCGAGTTCGCTGGCAAGCAGCAGCACGGCCGTGGTCTTGCCGGCCCCGCCCTTGGTGTTGGCGAAGGTAATGACGGGCATCGTCGATCCTGGGGAGAAGGTTCCGTGAGCCGGAATTGCTCGTCGAGGCACAGTCATCGTGCCCAGCCAGTGTCGCCAAACATGGTTAACAAAGCGCCAACCGCAAGGGGTGGAAACTCGCCGGCCGTCAGCGACGGCGGTCGGCGCCCATGATCTCGAGGGCGATGTGGTCGAGCGAGACGATGCGGTCGACGCCGCCGCGGGCGATCGCTTCCTTCGGCATGCCGAAGACGACGGAACTGGCCTCGTCCTGCGCCACGGTGAAGGCGCCGGCCTCGTGCATTTCCAGCATGCCGCGCGCGCCGTCATCGCCCATGCCGGTCATGATCACGCCCATGGCGTTGGAGCCGGCCGAACGGGCGGCCGAGCGGAACAGCACGTCGACCGAGGGGCGGTGGCGGCTGACCAGCGGCCCGCTGCGCACCGAGACGTGATAGCGCGCGCCGCGCCGCTCCAGCAGCATGTGCCGGTCGCCGGGGGCGATCAGCACGTGGCCGCGCAGCACGGGGTCGCCGTCCTCCGCTTCCTTCACCTCCACCTCGCACAGGCCGTTCAGCCGCTTGGCAAAGGCTGCGGTGAACTTTTCCGGCATGTGCTGGACGATGACGATGCCCGGCGCATTGGCCGGCAGGGTTTCGAGAAGCTCGCGCAGCGCCTCCGTGCCGCCGGTCGAGGCGCCGATGCAGACGACCATTTCCGTCGTCTTGGCCATGGCACCCACCTTGGGCGGCGGCAGAACCGCATCGGCGGTCAGCTTGGCGGGCGGCGAATCCTTCGGGCGGAAGCGTCGCATCTTGCCGAGCCGGGCCTTGGCGGCGGCCTTGACCACGCTGCGCACGCGCTCGGCACTCTCGGCCAGATGATCGGCGGCGCCGATCTTCGGTTTCTGGATGATGTCGACGGCGCCTGCTTCCAGCGCCTGCATCAGCGTTTCGGACCCTTCCTCCGTCAGCGATGAACACATCACCACGGGGATCGGGTGCTGCGACATCACCTTGCGCAGGAAGGTGATGCCGTCCATCTGCGGCATTTCCACGTCGAGCGTGATGACGTCCGGAATCTCCTCGCGGATCTTGCGCGCCGCCACGAAGGGGTCCGGTGCGACGCCGATCACCTCGATCTCCGGATCCGCCGAAAGAAGCATGGTCAGCGCCTGGCGGATGCTGGCGGAATCGTCGACGATGAGAACGCGCGTCTTAGTGCCCATGGCTACACCCGTTTGAAGACCGTGTTGGCAACCTGCCGGATGGGCAGGTTGAATCCCGTTGCCGTTTCCGAATGGCCGATGAACAGATAGCCGCCGGGCGCCAGGCAGTCGCACAATCGGCCAAGCACATGCAGCTGCGTCGGCTTGTCGAAATAGATCAGCACGTTGCGGCAGAAGATGATGTGCTGCAGCTCGGAGACGGCATAGCTCTCGTCCATCAGGTTCAGCCGCCCGAACCCCACCTTCTGGCGAAGCGACGGCGCGATGCGCACCTCGCCGCGGGCGGGGTCGCGTGCCTGCATCACGTAGCGTCGCTGCAGGTCGGCCGGCACGGGCGAAACCATCTCGGCCGGATAGATCGCCTTGCGGGCCACCTGCAGAACCTCGGTCGAAAGATCGGTCGCAATCACCCGGTAATCGGCATTGCGGCGATCGGCGAGGCATTCGGAGAGCACCATGGCGATCGTGTAGGGCTCGGCGCCGGTCGAGCAGGCAGCGCTCCAGACCCTCAGGCTGGAGACGCCATCCGCCAGCAGTTCCGGCACGGCCTTCTGGGCCATGTATTCGAAATGCTTCGGTTCGCGGAAGAAATCCGTCTTGTTGGTGGTCACCGCGTCGATCAGGTAGACCTGCTCGCTTGCCATGCCGTCCTGCTTGAACAGATAGTCGCAATAGTCGTCGAAGCTCGCAATCCCCGTCACCCGCAGGCGCCGGCGCAGACGGCCCTCCAGCATGGTGATCTTGGTGATCGGCATCTTGATGCCGCTGTAATCATAAATGTACTTGGACAACCGGTCGAAGTTGCGCGGGCTCAGCCGGTCATCGATCGGCTGCCTCTGAATCGGTGCTGCGGACAAATCGATGCTCCTGTCAGGCGACGCGCTGGGAGGCAACGACGCCTGCCAGTGCAGTGCCGGAATCGGAGAACAGGCGCGCCAGATCGACGATCACCACGAAGCCGCCATCCCGGCGCACCACGCCGGCGATGTAATCGCTTTTCCAGCGGATGCCGATGTCCGGCGCCGGTTCGATCTGGCTTTGCTGGAACGGCACCACCTCGTAGACGCGATCGGCCACGAGACCGAGCGCCAGCATGCGCTGTTCGAGCGGTACGTCGAGCACCAGGATGCGGGTATGCGGCGTCTTGACCGTGCGGCTGAGGCCCAGCCGCAGGCGCAGATCGATCACCGGTACCCCCTGGCCGCGCACGTCGCGCAGGCCGAGCAGATAGTCAGGCCCGTGCGGGATCTTGAAGGCTTCCTCGTGGTCCAGGATTTCCCGGACCACCTCGACCGGCACGGCGAAGATTTCCTCGCCGAGGCTGAAGGTCACGAACTGGGCTTCTGACGATATGGCCATGATCAAGCACTCTCCCGGAAGTCTGCGTCGTCGGCGTCGGGGCCGCCGGTCGACATGTCGAGGGCAAAGCCGCGGGCGCGGGCCTGCTGGGCTGCAACGCCCTGGTGCGACGGTGCGGCGGCGACGGGTTTGGCTGCCGGCTTCGGCCTGACAGCCGAGGCCGCTCGGCCAGCAGGACGCGAGGTGACGGCAGGGCGCGGGGCCGAACGGCGGTTGCCGGCGGCATGCTCAACCTTGAAGAAGGCGATGGAGGCCTGCAGTTCTTCCGCCTGGGCGGCCAGTTCCTCGGAGGTCGCCGACATCTGTTCGGAGGCGCTGGAATTCTGCTGCGTCACCTTGTCGAGCTGCTGGATCGCCTCGTTGATCTGGGTGGCACCAATATCCTGCTCGCGGCAGGCGGCCGAGATTTCCGACACCAGTTCGGCGGTCTTCTGGATATCCGGCACCAGCCGGTTCAGCATCTCGCCGGCCTCGGTCGCCACCTGCACGGTCTCGCCGGACAGCGCCGAGATTTCGGCGGCCGCTGCCTGGCTGCGTTCGGCGAGCTTTCGCACTTCGGAGGCGACGACCGCAAAGCCCTTGCCGTGCTCGCCGGCGCGTGCCGCCTCAACGGCGGCATTCAGCGCCAGAAGGTCGGTCTGGCGGGCGATTTCCTGCACGATGGAGATCTTTTCGGCAATCGTGCGCATGGCGCCGACGGCGCGGGACACGGCCTGGCCCGAGCTTTCGGCATCGCGCGACGACTGGCGGGCGATCTTTTCCGTCTGGGCCGCATTGTCAGCGTTCTGCTTGATGTTGGCGGCCATCTCTTCCATGGCGGCAGAGGCCTGTTCGGCGGCGGAAGCCTGTTCGGTGGAACCCTGCGACAACTGCTCGGCGCTCGCCGACAGTTCCTGGCTGCCGGAGGAGACGTTGTCGCCAGCCGCAACCGCATCGCCCACCACACCGCGCAGACGCTGCACCATGTTTTCGAGCGCCTTTCCGAGCGTGTCCTTGTCGGACAGCGGCTTGGGGGAAACGGTCAGGTCGCCGCTGGCAATATCGCCAGCCAGCCGTGCCGTCTCGCGCAGATTGGTGGTCATGACATTGATCTTTTCGACGAGATCGCGGATTTCGTCATTGGACTTGATCACGACATCCTGGTCGAGATCACCGATGGACACCGCATCGGCCACCATCGTGATCTTGCGCAGGCCAGAGCTTATGCCGAGCGCGATCCAGAGGGCGGCAATCAGGGCAATGATCGTGACGCCTGCTGCGACCGAGACCAGCGTCAGCCGCGTCGTCGTGTACAGCTCATCATTGTTGGCGTCAGCCTTGGCCAACCCCTGCTTCTGGATGTCCTTGAGCTTTATGATCGCATCATTGACATTGGCGGCGAGCTGCCGGATCGATCCGTTCGAGAGATCGATCGCCTGATCGAGTTGTCCGTTTGCTCGTAGCGCCGGCAGCGCGGCAGAGGTGCTCTGGAATTTGGCGGCATTATCCGCCACCGCTGCCCAGTAGGGCTTTCCTTCGACCGTCGCAATCAGACTTCCTGCTTCGGCAATCTTCAGAAGTTCGGCAATGAGCTTATCAGAGTTGTTGAAGTATTCGGACGCCTTGGCATCATCCTTTTCCAAAAGGCCGTTCTTCTGGGCGCGGACGGCTTCTGACATCGTGCCCGAAATGTTCAATGCATATTCCAGGCGTTTGACTGGCCCATCGATCATGGCCGAAGATGAGTCATTGAGCGTGGACAGGCTGGTCGTGCCATAGACAGCCACAGCGATGAGCATGAGTATCATCAGCCCGAAGGCCAGGGCCAGCTTTAGCTTGATGGTGAAACGCATTGTATGCCCCATGGGAAAGAGAGAACTCGCTTCAACTTTCCGCACCAAGACCGATGACATTCACCCTTGTGCGCACCGGTTGACCGGTATGGTGCAGCCCCTGCATCGGTCTGCATATTGTTCTGTAGCCTTATCAGGAACTTCGAAAGTAAGCGTTAAGCCATCTGGCGAAAATCCTGGTCCTCGTCGTCGGGGCCACCGTTCGACATATCGAGGGCAAAGCCCTTGGCTCTCGCCTGCTGCGCACGAACAGACTGCCTGGGCTGACCGCCTTGCCGTTGCGACACCTTGCGCTCCAGGCCCTCGCGGGTGCGGGGCGTCGCATTCGTGCTTTCCACCTTGAAGAAGGCGATGGAGGCCTGCAGTTCCTCCGCCTGGGCGGCCAGTTCTTCCGAGGTTGCCGACATTTCCTCCGAGGCGCCGGCATTCTGCTGGATGACCTTGTCGAGCTGCTGGATCGCCTCGTTGATCTGGCTGGCGCCGATATCCTGCTCGCGGCAGGCGGCCGAGATTTCCGCAATCAGATCGGCTGTCTTGCGGATGTCCGGCACCAGCCGGTTCAGCATCTCGCCGGCCTCGGTCGCCACCTGCACGGTGTTGCCGGAGAGTGCCGAGATTTCGGCAGCGGCTGCCTGGCTGCGTTCGGCGAGCTTGCGCACTTCGGAGGCGACGACCGCAAAGCCCTTGCCGTGCTCGCCGGCGCGCGCCGCCTCGACGGCGGCATTCAGCGCCAGAAGGTCGGTCTGGCGGGCGATTTCCTGCACGATGGAGATCTTTTCGGCAATCGTGCGCATGGCCACCACGGCACGGGACACGGCCTGGCCCGAGCTTTCTGCATCGCGCGACGACTGGCGGGCGATCTTTTCCGTCTGGGCCGCATTGTCGGCATTCTGCTTGATGTTGGCGGCCATTTCCTCCATCGAGGCGGACGCCTGTTCGGCAGCGGCGGCCTGTTCAGTGGCGCCCTGCGATAGCTGCTCGGCGCCGGCCGACAGTTCCTGACTGCCGGAGGAGACGTTTTCCGATGCCGCAACCGCATCGCCCACCACGCCGCGCAGACGCTGCATCATCGTTTCCAGCGCGCTTCCCAGCGCATCCGCATCCGACTTGCGGCGGGCATCGCGCGTCAGGTCGCCGGAGGCGATCGACTGGGCGAGACCGGCGGTCTCCTGCAGATAGGCCACCATGTCGCGCATCGCGATGCCGAGCGTGTCCTTCTCCGAGAGCGGCTTGACCGACACCTTTATGTCGCCCAGCGCGATCCTTTCGGCAATGCCGGCCGTCTGCCTCAGATTGGCGGTCATCACGTTGACGGTCTCGACGACGTCCTTGATCTCGTCGTTGGTCTTCACCTCGATCTTCTGGTCGAGGTCTCCGATCGCCACCGCATCGGCGGCCTGCTGCACGAGGCGCAGGCCGTTGCGAATGCCGCGCAGGATGATGAAGGCGGCGATCGATCCAATGAGCAGCGCGCTGACCAGACCGACACCGATGACGATGCTCGTCATCTTCCGGGTGCTGTCGGAATGGGCTTCCGCCTCCTGCATCTGGTTGCGGTTGGTGGCCAGGCGATCGTTCAGCATGGTTTCGATCTGGCGGATGAGGGCGGCGCTTTCTCCTTTGGCAAGGCGGCGTGCGCCCTCCCTGTCGCCGGCGCGCACCAGCGCCCGGATCTGGTCATCCAGCCGGGCAATGTCCCGCGCCATGGAGGAGATCTCGCCATAGGCCTTCCTGCCGGCCTCGGTTTCCGCGGCTCCGGCTGCCCAGTCGGCGGCTTCCGTCAGCTGCTTGCGGCTCTGGTCGCTTTCAGCCAGCAGGCCGGCAATCTCTGCATCGCCTGCCGCCTCGGTCAGTGCAAGTTGGGTGCGGGCAATCTTCATCTGGTCGATCTTCATGCCAAGCGCGTTGGCCTGCCGGGCGACCGGCCCGGTAATCACGTTGTGGAGCGTCTCTCCGGTGTCATCGACGGCATAAAGGCTGTAGATCCCCGTCGCCAGCATCAACGCAAGAATCAGGGCGAAGGTGGCAGAAAGCTTTGTCTTGATGGTTATGCGCATGGGTGTTTCCCTTGTGAAACGATCAGCGCGCGGGCCCCGGCCACTCTTCGGGGCCTGCGCGTTGGATGATGTGTCCTTGCGCCAGAGGCCTCAGGCGCTCTGACGGAAATGATGATCCTCATCGTCCGGGCCGCCCATCGACATGTCGAGGGCAAAGCCGCGGGCGCGGGCCTGCTGGGCTGCAACCGAATTGTTCTGGCGCTGCGGCTGACGCGCGGATTCGCGGCTGCCGTTGCGCGATGTCTTGGACGGTGCCGCGGCTTCGCTGCGGCCGGTCTTCTGGCCGCTGCGTTCGACCTTGAAGAAGGCGATGGAAGCCTGCAGTTCTTCCGCCTGGGCGGCCAGTTCTTCCGAGGTCGCCGACATTTCCTCCGAGGCGCCGGCATTCTGCTGCGTCACCTTGTCGAGCTGCTGGATCGCCTCGTTGATCTGGCTGGCGCCGATATCCTGCTCGCGGCAGGCGGCCGAGATTTCCGAGACCAGTTCGGCGGTCTTCTGGATGTCCGGCACCAGCCGGTTCAGCATCTCGCCGGCCTCGGTCGCCACCTGCACGGTCTCGCCGGACAGCGCCGAGATTTCGGCAGCCGCTGCCTGGCTGCGTTCGGCAAGCTTTCGCACTTCGGAGGCGACGACCGCAAAGCCCTTGCCGTGCTCGCCGGCGCGTGCCGCCTCAACGGCGGCATTCAGCGCCAGAAGGTCGGTCTGGCGGGCGATTTCCTGCACGATGGAGATCTTTTCGGCAATCGTGCGCATGGCCACCACGGCACGGGACACGGCCTGGCCCGAGCTTTCGGCATCGCGCGACGACTGGCGGGCGATCTTTTCCGTCTGGGCCGCATTGTCGGCATTCTGCTTGATGTTGGCGGCCATTTCCTCCATCGAGGCGGAAGCCTGTTCGGCAGCGGCGGCCTGTTCGGTGGCGCCCTGCGACAGCTGCTCTGCGCTCGCCGACAGTTCCTGGCTGCCGGAAGAGACGTTCTCGCCAGCCGCAACCGCATCGCCCACCACGCCGCGCAGGCGCTCGATCATGGCGTTGACGTAGCCGAGAAGATCGCCCACCTCGTCGCGCGTGGTGACCGCGGCAAGCTTCGTCAGGTCACCTTCGGCGACGTTCTGCACGGCACCAACCGCACTGCGCAGGCCCTTGTTGATGGAGAGCGCGATCCAGATGGCCGCAAGAAGCGCAACAAGCGTGGCGCCGCCGGCAACGCTCAGCATGACCAGCCGGGTCCGTGCGTAATCGGCCTGGGCATCGGTCTTGGCGGCCTGCAGGCGGGAGGATTCGAGCGCGACGATTTCCTCGAGCTGAGTGTCGATTTCGCTGACGGTCGTGCGGTTCTCGTTGGTGGATATGCGCAGGGCGCCGGGCTGATCGCCGGCCATCATCAGGGCGCGGATCTGGTCGTCCTGCTGGCGGTACTGCGTGGTCAGAACCTGCAGCTTGTTCCAGATCACCTTGCCCTGCTCGGTCGCAAGGCCGAGGACCTGCTGGAAGGCCTCGTCATACTTGCGGCGATACTCGTCGATCTTGGCTGCGTAGGGCTTGGCCGCCTCGGGCGAGGGGGCAAGCAGCATGTTCTTCTGCTGGCGGATCTGCTGCAGCGTGTAGACGTCGAGATCGAGCGCCAGTTCCAGGCGGGCCGCCGGCCCTTCCACGACGTTTTCCAGACGGGTGTTCAACTCGCCCAGGCTCATGATGCCGAGTGTGGCGGTGGCCAGAAGCATCGAGATGATGAAGCCGAAGGCCAAAGCCAGCTTCAGTTTGATCGAGGCGCGCATTGTCTATTTCCCCTTCGCCGGATCAGGCTTGCGTCAGTTGATGCGACCGCTCGTGCTGGGCCGAGAAAATCGTATGCAGGTTCGGAATGATGATGAACTCTCCGTCGCGACGGACGAGGCAGTCGATGAAGTCCGGTCGCCAGCGCATGCCGACGCTGGGCGGCGGTTCGCCCGCCGCCTTCATCAGCGTCGTCACCTCGTTGACCTTGTCGGTACGGATGCCGACCAGCGTCGGCTCCTCCTCGATCTCCAGCTCGATCACGATGATGCGGCTGTCGATGGTGGTCTTCGTTGCCTCCATGCCGAAGGCGAGGCGGATATCGGCCAGCGGAATAACCTTGCCGCGGAAGTTGATGACGCTGCCGACGAAGCGCTTGGCGCCCGGCACCGTGGTCTCCGGCAGAAGGTCGAGGATTTCCTGAACCTTCACCGCTTCCAGCGCGAACATCTCGCCGGCGATGTCGAAGGTCAGCACCTCCAGCTCCTCGCGGCCGCTCCACAGATCTTCCGGTATCTTTCTGATTGCTTCGCTCATCCTGCCGCGCGCAATTGCGCCTCCTGTTGCTGGCCGGCGGTGACCAGATGGCCGACATCGAGAATGAGCGCCACGCCGCCATCGCCGAGGATCGTCGCGCCCGAGAAGGTCGCCACGTCATGATGCAGCTTGGACATGCCCTTGATGACGGTCTGGTGGTCGCCGATGATCTGGTCGACGACGAGGCCCACCCGTTCGGCGCCGGTCGAGATCACCACCACCTTCTGGAACGGGTCCGGCTTCGTGCCGGTCATGAAGAGATCGCGCAGGCGGATGAACGGCACCAGGCTGTCGCGCAGCGAAATGAAGCTGCGGCCGCGCGAGCGCATGTCTTCCTCGATGGACAGTTCCAGGCACTCCTCGACGGCCGACAGCGGTATGACGTAGCGACCGGAGCCGACGCGCACCAGAAGCCCGTCGATGATGGCAAGCGTCAGCGGAATGGCGAGCGAGATTTCCGAGCCCTCGCCGGTGTGGCTGACGACATTGATCGTGCCGCGCAGCGCATCGATTGTGCGCTTGACCACATCCATGCCGACGCCGCGGCCGGAGAGGTTCGTCACCTGCTGGGCAGTGGAGAAGCCCGGCTGGAAGATCAGCTGCAGCAGTTCCTGATCGGACAGCGCCGCATTCGGGGCAATCAGACCGGAGCTTTCCGCCTTGGCGCGCACGTGGTCGCGGCTGATGCCGCGACCATCATCCTTGATGGTGATGATGACTTCGCCGGCCTGCTGACGGGCGGAGAGGAAGATGCGGCCGGCGGCCGGCTTGCCCTGGGCCAGGCGCTCCTCCGGCGTTTCCAGGCCGTGGTCGCAGGAATTGCGCACCAGATGCACCAGCGGATCGGCCAGGCGTTCGACCACGCTCTTGTCCACCTCGGTCGTTTCGCCCTCGGTGATCAGCTCGATCTTCTTGCCGGTCTCGATGGCCAGATCGTGCACCAGGCGGCGGAAGCGGCTGAACAGCTGCGCCACCGGCACCATGCGCAGCACCATCATCGTGTCGCGCAGTTCGCCCGACAGGCGTTCCACGTCCTCCGAGACGGCGCGCAGCTGCAGGTCGGCGCTCGCATTGGCAAGCTGGCTGAGGCGCGACTGGGCAATGACCAGTTCGCCGACGCGGTCCATCAGCTCGTCCAGGCGCTCGGCGGGAACGCGCACGTTTTCGGCCGATTTCGCCTGCCTGGCTTCAGGCAGCGGCGCCGGCGCGGCGCGGGGGGCGGCGGTCGCCGCCACGGGTGGGGCACTTGCCACCGGCGCAGGCATGATCGCCTCTTCGCGAGCCGGGGCTTGCGGCGCGGCAGCGGCGGGCGCGGCCCTTGCGTCTTCGGGCGCGCCGACCGGCTCGACCGAAAGCTCCATCTCGTCCATCACAAAGATGAAGACGTCTTCGATGGCGGAGCGCGGCGCTTCGGTCGCGAGCTCGATATCCCAGCACACATGCAGGTCGGTCGCAACGAGATCGTCAAGAGCCGGAACCCGCGAACGGTCGGCCCTGATGGTGCAGGCGCCGAGATCGCGCAGCTCGTTCAGCAGGCCGACCGGATTGGTGCCATTGGCCATGGCATTGACGGGAAGGGAAAAGTGGATCCGGTAGGTCGTAAGGCCGCTTGCCGCGACCGGTGCGTCCTGTGCCGTTGCCGGGGCGGCGGCGGCCGGGGCGGGGGCCTCCGGAAGGCCGGCGGCGGCCACCGCAGTGCGAAGCCGCCCAAGCAGTGTCTCGCTCATCGCCCCGTGATCGCCGTCCGGCGTCTCGATCAGGGCGCGCATGTGGTCGGTGGCGTTCAGGACCGCGGTGACGAGATCGTGCGTGGCCGGCACGATGCCCTTGCGCACCTGGTCGAAGGCGGTTTCGCAATGATGGGTGAACGCAGCAAGGGCCTCGAAGCCGAACATGGCTCCGGAGCCCTTCAAGGTGTGCAGCCCGCGAAAGACGGCGTCGACCTGTTCCTTGTCGGCCAGGTCGTGGTTCAGATCCAGAAGGCCGGCTTCGATCTGTTCCAGCAGTTCGGCAGCTTCTGTACGAAAGACGGCAATCGGATCCGGAAAGCTCATTTGCCGAGCACCTTTCTGACGATCTTCACCAGGCTTTCCGGGTCGAAGGGCTTGGTCAGCCAGCCGGTGGCGCCGGCGGCCTTGGCTTCCTGCTTGATGCCGGCGTCGGATTCGGTGGTGAGGAAGATCACCGGGACGCCCATATGCGCCGGCAGCTTGCGCAGCTCGCGGATCATCGTCAGGCCGTCCATGCCGGGCATGTTGAGGTCGGTGACGATCAGGTCGTACTGGCCGCCCTTCAGCTTGGAAATGCCGTCGAGGCCGTCGACGGCCTCGGTCACCTTGTAGCCGGCATTGGAGAGGGCCACGCGGGTGGTCAGACGGATGCTGGCGGAATCATCCACGGTCAGGATGCTGGCGGTCATTGAAAGTCTCCTTGATGAAACCAGAACTTGGCGTCGTTCGCGGACATGGCGTCCCGGAAGCCGCTTGCGGCGAGGAGATCGGCGATCCGTCCGCCGGCAGGGCGGGCAAGGGTAATGCTCTTGCCTGCGGTGCCGGCATAGATGCGGGCCGATTCCAGAAGCTGGAGGAGGCTGAGATCCCCTTCCGCATCATCGGCAATATCGATGATGACGCTGTCCTGGTTTTGAAGTGCGTGAAGCAGATCGTCCCGCACCGGCGCGATGGTGCGGATGGTCAGTGTGTCGGGAAGTCGTATGCGGCAACTGTCGGCCGTGTCGGTAAGCATCGTGGCCTCTAAACCCCCAGAAATGCGCTCATCGTCACAACTCTGTGATGCGGCGCTTAAGGAAGGCCTAATTTGGCGGGACTAGTTCTGAGGTGGAAAGAATCACCATGTATTTCTGCAGGCAGCGGAGAGAGGGAAAATTAACCAGAGGAATCAAATCTGAAGCTTGGTTTTTCGGCCATTAACGCCAGTCCGTCAGAAGGGACTGACAAAGCCGCGCTTCCGCTACCCAGCGGTTGCAATCGGCCCTGCTGTCTCCGGCATGACCTGCCTGTGGCGGCGGAACTTAATCAGGATGGAGACGGGCATCGTGGCGTTGGCAATGAGGGTGGCACAGGAAACGGCGGTGCACGGAGTTTCCGCCTCGTTGCGGCGCATGGAGGATGCCCGCTCGCGCATCGAACAGCGCTTCCTCGATGGCGGCGCCGTGCTTTTGTCCATCCTCGACATCCTCAACAAGATGATTGCCGCTCTCGACAATCTCACCGGATCGCTGGACGAGGGGACGGCCCGCCAGACGGTGGATGAGCTCAACACCACGGTGGCGGCGATCACCGTGCTGACGGAAGCGGAAGCGGCACGCCAGGCCCGTTTCCGCGAAATCGCAATGACCGAGCGCGTTCTGAGGCCGCATGTGGCGAGCATGCAGGAAACGCTTCGCTATCTGCGCACCTTTGCCGTGACCGCAAAGATCACCGGCGCCGGCATTGCCGATTTCGCCGGCTTTGCCGAGGAAATCCTGCAGCGCATTCAGGAAGGCGCCCAGCAGGTCAGCAGCTTCTCCGACAAGCTTCAGGAACTGGGAACGGGCCTCGGGCCGGTCATCCTGAAGGGGGATGCCATCCTGGAGCGCTTCCGCCAGACCGTGCCGAAGATCGTGTCCGGCCTGTCGCTGGGCGCCGGCCAGATCGGCGAGCAGCGGCGCCTGCTGATGGACAAGGCGGCGCAGGTCTCGGCGATTGCCCGCGACGTCCAGAACAAGCTCGCTTCGACGCTTTCGGCCCTGCAGGTGGGCGACATCACCCGCCAGCGCGTGGAACACTGCCAGTCGAGTTTCCAGATTCTCGATGAATACCTGGCCTCCCCCGAATCATCCGGCCTGACCGGCGAACAGCGCGGGCGGCTGCAGGAGGTCATCAAGCGTCTCGTCGCCCTGCAACTGGAGGCGACGCGGATGGATTACGAGCGCGACACCGCCAAGATCGTCGCGACGATCGCCAGCTTCAAGTCCGATCTGGCCCATATCAACGAGATCCAGACCTCGATGACCGGTGGCGGCGAGGGCCAGTCGGCGCTGCGGGAACTGGAGGAAGGCGTGGCCGAGGCGCGGGCGGCCGTCAGCGAAATCGAGGATCTCGCCCGGGCCGCCGCCCGGATGAGCGAGACGACGGTGGCGACCGTGCGCGACCTGCTCGACGGCATCGGCCTGGTACAGGTGGTACGGGGCGATATCCACTACATGGCGCTCAACACCAACCTGCGCTGCGGCAAGATCGGCGAGGAGGGCAAGGCGATCAATGTCGTGACGGCGGAACTGCGCATCTTTGCCGGTCATCTGGACGAGGCGGCGGAAAAGATCCTCGGCGAACTGCATGCGCTGGAAAGCGCCGCCCGGCTTCTGCTGGCCGGATGCGACGAAGCGACCGGCGAGGACGATGATCTCGATGCGCGGCTGCTGCGGGCGCTGGAACGCATCCGCGCGGTGCGCGACAGCATGGAGGCCGATCTGAGGGCCATGGCGGCGGATGGCCAGACCGGGGTGAACCAGATGAATGCCTCGCTTGCCCGGCTGGATTTCCATGCCGAACTCGGCGCGCTGCTGGCCCAGTGCGCCGATGACATTGCCTTCGATCCGGCGGTCGCCGTTTCCTTCGACGGTCTCGACGAGGCGCTCGCCACGATCGGGCCGCGCATCAACCGCGTCTATACCATGGTATCCGAACGGGAACTGCATGCCAGCGTGCTTGGCACGGCACCGCCGGAGGAAGCACCGCTGACGGTGCTTTCCGACGACGATCTGGATGCGGCGCTGTTCTGATCCTGTCTCTCAATCGTCCACGTGGTCGTGGCCGCCATTGCGGCCCGGGCGCCAGTAGCCTTCCGAGGCGATCTGGTCGCGTGCGAAACCGCGGCCGATCAGGTGGTGGCGCTGGGCGCGCACATTGCTGGTCTCGCCTATGATCAGCGCCTGCCCGCGGCCTTCCGGCAGGGCGAAGGTGCTGAGACGGTCGAGCATGACGCTGCTCGGACCCGCCGGGCCATTGCCGCGGTGAATCCATTCGATTGCCACGTCCGCCCGCGTTTCCACCGGCTGGTGCCAGCCGGCATCCTGAACCTCGATGAAGGCGAAGGCGCGTGCACCGGCCGGCATCTCCTCCAGAATGTGCAGAATGCCCGGGATGCAGGTCTCGTCCCCCGTCAGCAGATGCCAGTCGGCATCCGGATTGAAGACTACGCGCCCGCGCGGCCCCTTCACCTCCACCGTATCGCCTGCGCGTGCCTGGCGGGCAAAGTTCGGCCCCGGCGTGCTGCCATGCATGACGAAATCGACGGCGATCGTGCCCGCCGCCCGGTCAAGCTTGCGGATCGTGTAGTGGCGACGGCCGGTTTCGCCGTTCTCCAGCGGCAGGAAGAAAACGATGTCCTGGCCGGGCTTGTACGCGAAATCGGCCAGCCTGTCGGTAGAGAAGAGCACGCGGCGCAGGCCGGGCGTGAGGTCGAAGGCATCGACAACCGTCAGCGTCCAGCTCGGCAGCTGCGGGCGCTGGCGCGGCATCTCGGCATTGTAGGCAGGGGGCTGATCCATGACGCAATCCTTGTGAGATGGGGCAGGACCGCAAGCGGGTGCCGGTCCTGCACAGGGCTTTGCCCTCTCGATAACGCTTTATTCCTTCATGCGGAAGTCATGTTTTGTTTCTGCTTCTTTGCCGCCTGGCGCCGCAGCCGGCTCAGTCATCGAAGGGAAGCGGCAGACCATGGCGTTCTGCAAAGCGCTGGAAGGCCTGTACCGTGGCCGGATCGAGCGGAATGCCCTCCTGCTCGCGGCGGGCCGCCACCTGCCATTCGCGATCGCCGGGCGCCAGAACCGTGGTGCCGGCGCGGGCGGGCGAGTTGCGCAGTCCCTCGAGATAGCGTGCCATGCCGGCGAGGAACACCTCCTCGCTGAGGAAGGCGGCGGGCTTCATCGCCAGCACGAAGGCGCCGAGACGGCGAGGTGTCGCCATGTCGGGACCGCCCATCGGCAGGATGTCGAAGCTCAGCGTCATGCCGGAGAGCACCGCGCTCAGGATTTCCACCATGCCGGCGAGCCCCGCGCCCTTGAAGCCGAAGGCCGTCCCAAGCGGCGCCAGCATCTCGGCCTCGGAAGGAAGCGTGGTATCGATGCCCTGCCCATCCGAGGCCGTTCCCTCCGGCAGCGGCCGTGCCAGGCTCTCGTAGAGCTTCACCCGGTTATAGGGAATGGCGCTTGTCGCCATGTCGAGAAGCCAGGGATTGCCGTCGCCCACCGGCACGCCGAAGGCGATCGGATTGGTGCCGTGAAAGCGGGAAGCGCCATCATGCAGGCGTACGAAACTGTCGGAATTGCACACTGCAAGGCCGATGAAGCCGCGGCGGGCCGCCTGCAGCGCATAGGCGCCGGCCGCACCGAAATGCGAACTGTCGCGGATCGACACGGCGCCGATGCCGAAGCGGCCGGCGAGTTCGATCGCCCGGTCCATGGCGCGGTAGGTGGCCAGCGCGCCATGCGCGTGATCGGCATTCAGCCGAGATATGGCACCGCCATTTTCTTCGAAGCTGAGGGTCGGCCGGCCATTGACCCGCCCGCCGGCAATGGCCGCCACATAATGGTCGAGCAGGCGGATGCCGTGGCTGTCGACGCCGAGCCGCGAGGCGTGCAGCATGGCCGCGGTGGCGGCATCCGCCGTTGCCGCATCGGCACCCGATGCCAGGAAAACGGCGCGGCTGAAGCGTTCTACCCGCGCAAGCGGCGCAAGCCGGCTCTCGACGCCGGCCTTTTGCGTGTCGTTCATGGTCTCTCCTCCCGAAAGCAGGCGGGCCCCGAAGGGCCCGCGCATATCCTGTTTCATGGCATGCGAAGTGCGCCCGATCAAACGCCCTGGTGCAGTTCCTGCGCATGCCGGCGTTCCTGCCGGTTGTGGCGGATCGACGACCAGAGCGACAGGCCGATCAGGCCCGCGCCGCCGAGGCCGGTGATCACCTCCGGAATATGCACCATGGTCTGCACATACATGATCACCGACAGGATCAGGATGGCGTAGAAGGCGCCGTGCTCCAGGTAGCGGTATTCCGCCAGCGTGCCCTTTTCCACCAGCATGATGGTCATGGAACGCACATACATGGCGCCGATGCCGAGACCGATGGCGATGACGAACAGGTTCTGCGTCAGGGCGAAGGCGCCGATCACGCCGTCGAAGGAGAAGCTGGCATCCAGCACTTCGAGGTAGATGAAGGCGCCAAGGCCGCCCTTCGCCGCTTCGCTCATCGCCTTCTGCGAAGCATCCAGCACGCCGCCCAGTACCTCGACCAGCAGGAAGGTCAGCAGGCCATAGACGGCCGCATGCACGAAGGTGGAGGCCTCCGCTTCCGGCAGGAACTGCGAGAAGACCATGATCAGCAGCAGCACGAAGGCGATTTCCACGCCCTTGATGGTGGCAAAGCGCGCCACCCGGCTTTCGATGACCTCGATCCAGTGCACGTCCTTCTCATGGTTGAAGAAGAAGGTGAGGCCAACCATCATCAGGAAGGTGCCGCCGAAGGCGGCGATCGGCAGATGCGCCTCGTGCATGATGCGCGCATATTCCTCCGGCTGGGCCGCCGCGAGGATGACGGCATCGATCGGGCCGATGCCGGCGGCGATCACCACGATCAGCAGCGGGAAGACGATGCGCATGCCGAAGACGGCAATGAGGATACCCCAGGTCAGGAAGCGCTGCTGCCAGACCTGCGTCATGTCCTTCAGCTTGTTGGCATTGACGATGGCATTGTCGAAGGAGAGCGAGATTTCCAGCACCGCCAGCACGGTGCAGATGAAGAAGACCGTCAGCATGCCGCCGAGCGTGCCGGTGGACTGCCAGCCCAGCACGCCGCCGAGGACGAGGCCGAGAATCGTGACAATGAAGGCCCAGCGGAAATAGCCGAGGGTCGATGTCTGCGAGGGGGACTGGCTCATGCGCAGACCTCCCGGTGGCAAGGGGTGGGGATGGAGGAGAAACGGGACTGCGCGCCAAGGGGCGCACCCGTGGTCAGGATGATGGACAAGATCATGGCAGGTTCAATCCGCCGGCTGTTTTGCAGGCGGTACCGACATCGCGAGAGCGCCG
This sequence comes from Rhizobium sp. CSW-27, assembly GCF_018760785.1. Classification (GTDB taxonomy): domain Bacteria; phylum Pseudomonadota; class Alphaproteobacteria; order Rhizobiales; family Rhizobiaceae; genus Neorhizobium. Next base: position 220,617 of record NZ_JAHHZO010000008.1, on the reverse strand, counting down.
TAAAAACTCTCGCCAGAGGGGCCCGGCACCAAAGTTCAATCCCCGGGGATCGGTCCGGTCCGGGGAGACATCCGAGAAGATGGCAAAATCTGGCCAAAGGTCAAGATGCAACCTGATCGCCTGCCCGCAAGGCGGGGCGATGGCAAAGAAACGCATCGGGAAGGCCGGCAAATCTTGACCTTTCGGACAAGGCAGGGCATGGAGCGCCCTTGCCCGCGCCATCCGGCTTGAAATCTGCTAGACTTGAAGCCCTGAGACTGGCCCGAAGGAAAGAAAAACAACAATGAGCAAAGCTACATCTTCTGCGCCGTCGCAGCGCATGCTGCGTGTCGGCGAACAGGTTCGCGCCGCCATTACCCAGGTTCTGCAGCGCGGCGAGGTGCGCGACGACATCATCGAGAAGACGGTGATCTCCGTGTCCGAGGTGCGCATGTCGCCCGACCTCAAGATCGCCACGGCCTATGTGACGCCGCTCGGCGTGTCGGACCATGCCAAGGTGATCGAAGCGCTGAACCGCAATGCGAAGTTCATCCGCGGCCGGCTGGGCGGCCAGCTGCGCCAGATGAAATACATGCCGGAAGTGCGCTTCCGCGACGATACCAGCTTCGACAACTACAAGAAGATCGACGAGTTGCTGCGTTCGCCCGAGGTCCAGCGGGATCTTGCACCTGACGCCGGCGACGACACCGACCAATAAGAACAGAGCACGATGTCCAGACCCCGCAAACCCAAGGGCCGGCCGGTTTCCGGCTGGCTGATTCTCGACAAGCCGGTCGATTTCGGCTCCACCGAAGCCGTCGGCAAGATCAAGTGGCTGTTCAACGCCCAGAAGGCGGGACACGCCGGCACGCTCGATCCGCTTGCCTCCGGCATGCTGCCGATCGCGCTCGGCGATGCCACCAAGACCGTGCCTTACGTGATGGACGGTCGCAAGATCTACGAGTTCACCGTGACCTGGGGCGAGGAGCGCTCGACCGACGATCTGGAAGGCGAGGTGACGCACACCTCCGACACGCGCCCGGACGAGGCGGCGATCCGGGCGCTGCTGCCCGCCTATACCGGCACGATCAGCCAGATCCCGCCGCAGTTCTCCGCAATCAAGATCGCCGGCGAACGCGCCTATGATCTGGCGCGCGACGGCGAGACCGTGGAGATTCCCTCGCGCGAGGTGGAAATCCACCGGCTGACGCTGCTGAAGGTCGAGACCGACCGCGCCTTCTTCGAGGTGGAGTGCGGCAAGGGCACCTATGTGCGCTCGCTTGCCCGTGATTTCGGCCGCGAGCTCGGCTGCTACGGCCACATTTCCGGCCTGCGCCGCACCTTTGTCGCGCCCTTCGCCGAAGAGACGATGGTGCCGCTCGCCGATCTGGTGGCGCTGGAGGCGATCGAAGACCGCGACGAGCGCCTTGCCGCCCTCGATGCCTTCCTCGTCGATACCAGCGAGGCGCTTTCGGCCCTGCCGCAGATCCGCATCAGCGACGATCAGGCACACCGCCTGCGCATGGGCAATCCGATCATCCTGCGCGGTCGCGACGCCCCCGTCGCCGAACCGGAGGCCGTGGCGCTTTCCGGCGGCAAGCTGGTGGCGATCGGCGAAATCGGCCAGGGCGAGTTCCGCCCGAAGCGGGTGTTTGTCTGACCGCCCTCTCGCGGGGCCCGGAACATTCCCCTTCCCATCGCTTGGCGGATGCGTTATACGCACCGCCAGCTAGGCGGCCTGCAATGCGGGCCGCAGGTAGCTTTCATGGCCGAAGCTGGACGACATCCCGGCTTGCGGCGTCCCTCAATTCCTCACATCAGAAAGGATTGTCCGATGTCGATCACTGCAGAGCGTAAGGCTGCCCTCATCAAGGAATACGCAACCGTCGAAGGCGACACCGGTTCGCCGGAAGTCCAGGTTGCTGTCCTGACCGAGCGGATCAACAACCTCACCGAACACTTCAAGGGCCACAAGAAGGACAACCACTCGCGTCGTGGTCTCCTCAAGATGGTTTCGAGCCGCCGTTCGCTTCTCGATTACCTGAAGAAGAAGGACGAAGCTCGCTACACGAAGCTCATCGCGAGCCTCGGTATCCGTCGCTAAGACAAACGTTCCGGCGGGCGATCAGTCGATTGTCCGCCGGTTGTCCATCCGGGCGAGACAGTCCGGACCACATGCTGCCCGAGACGGGCGAATTTTCCTGGCGGGCCCGGATGGGCCGGACCTGCCAAACGTAACCGATGACCTGTCATGGGGCAGGATTGCCGGATGCTTTCGCCGCAATGACGATGCGGCGCGCGATGATCAGGATGGTTTCCTCCGGTCATCCTTTTGCGTGTTCGAACAGGCGTTCGGACCGATGAAAGCCTCCCGTTGTCTTGCCCGTGATCGTGTCACCACAAGCGCAGGCCAGAGCCCGCATCTTCTCCGGAAGAGGCGTCGCCGCCGCGCAAGAAGGACTTGAATCATGTTCAATACGCATTCCGTCGAAATCGAATGGGCAGGCCGCCCGCTGAAGCTGGAAACGGGCAAGGTTGCCCGCCAGGCTGACGGCGCCGTCATCGCCACCTATGGCGAGACCGTTGTTCTGGCCACCGTCGTTTCCGCCAAGGAGCCGAAGCCGGGCCAGGATTTCTTCCCGCTCACCGTCAACTACCAGGAAAAGACCTACGCCGCCGGCAAGATCCCGGGTGGCTATTTCAAGCGCGAAGGCCGTCCGTCGGAAAACGAAACGCTCGTTTCCCGCCTGATCGACCGCCCGATCCGCCCGCTCTTCCCGGAAGGCTACAAGAACGACACGCAGGTCGTCGTCACCGTCATCCAGCATGATCTGGAAAACAACCCGGACGTCCTGTCGATGGTCGCCACCTCGGCAGCGCTCACGCTCTCCGGCGTTCCCTTCATGGGCCCGGTCGGCGGTGCGCGCGTCGGTTACATCAACGGCGAATACGTTCTGAACCCGCATCTCGACGAGATGGACGAGTCGAGCCTCGACCTCGTTGTTGCCGGCACCCAGGACGCCGTCCTGATGGTTGAATCCGAAGCCAAGGAACTGAACGAAGACGTCATGCTCGGCGCCGTCATGTTCGGCCACAAGGGTTTCCAGCCGGTCATCGACGCGATCATCAAGCTCGCCGAAGTGGCAGCCAAGGAGCCGCGCGAATTCGAGCCGGAAGATCATTCCGAACTCGAAGCCGAAATGCTGAAGCTTGCCGAAGCCGAACTGCGCGACGCCTACAAGATCACCCAGAAGGCTGATCGTTACGCTGCCGTCGACGCCGTCAAGGCCAAGGTGAAGGCGCACTTCCTGCCGGCCGATGGCGAAGCCAAGTACACGGCGGAAGTCGTTGGCGCCGTCTTCAAGCACCTGCAGGCGAAGATCGTCCGCTGGAACATCCTCGACACCAAGAGCCGCATCGACGGCCGCGACCTGGAAACGGTCCGCCCGATCGTTGCCGAAGTCGGCATCCTGCCGCGCACGCACGGTTCGGCGCTCTTCACCCGCGGTGAAACCCAGGCGCTCGTTGTTGCAACGCTCGGCACCGGCGAAGACGAACAGTATGTCGACAGCCTGACGGGCATGTACAAGGAGCAGTTCATGCTCCACTACAACTTCCCGCCCTACTCGGTTGGTGAAACCGGCCGCATGGGTTCGCCGGGCCGCCGCGAAATCGGCCATGGCAAGCTTGCCTGGCGCGCCATCCATCCGATGCTGCCGACGACGGAACAGTTCCCCTACACGCTGCGCGTCGTCTCGGAAATCACCGAGTCGAACGGCTCGTCTTCGATGGCCACCGTCTGCGGCACCTCGCTGGCGCTGATGGATGCCGGCGTGCCGCTGGCAAAGCCGGTTGCCGGTATCGCCATGGGCCTCATCCTGGAAGGCGATCGTTTCGCGGTTCTCTCCGACATCCTCGGTGACGAAGACCACCTCGGCGACATGGACTTCAAGGTTGCCGGCACCGAAGCCGGCATCACCTCGCTGCAGATGGACATCAAGATCGCCGGTATCACGGAAGAGATCATGAAGGTCGCGCTCAACCAGGCACAGGGCGGCCGCAAGCACATTCTCGGCGAAATGGCCAAGGCCATCACCGAGAGCCGCGGCCAGCTCGGCGAATTTGCGCCGCGCATCGAAGTGATGAACATTCCGGTCGACAAGATCCGTGAAGTCATCGGTTCGGGCGGCAAGGTCATCCGCGAAATCGTCGAGAAGACCGGCGCCAAGATCAACATCGAAGACGATGGCACCGTGAAGATCGCCTCTGCCTCCGGCAAGGAGATCGAAGCGGCCCGCAAGTGGATCCATTCCATCGTCGCCGAGCCGGAAGTCGGTGCCATCTACGAAGGCACGGTCGTCAAGACCGCCGATTTCGGAGCCTTCGTCAACTTCTTCGGCGCCCGCGACGGCCTCGTGCACATCTCGCAGCTCGCCTCCGAGCGCGTCGCCAAGACCTCCGACGTCGTCAAGGAAGGCGACAAGGTCTGGGTCAAGCTGATGGGCTTCGATGAGCGCGGCAAGGTGCGCCTGTCGATGAAGGTCGTTGACCAGGCCACCGGCCAGGAAATCGTTGGCGAGAAGAAGAAGGCTGACGGCGACGCTGCCGCCGAATAAACCCTCTCATCCTCGAGTGATCCTGGGGCGCGGGAGGTTTCCGCGCCCCTTTGCTATCCAAGCCCCGGAAGACCGCCATGATCCGCGACGCCGTCAAGACCCTGTTCCATCCCTTCACCACCGGCATTTTACCGATGCCGGGCGAGGGCAGTCGTATCCTTTTCCTGTCCGCCGAGGTCGGGCCGCGCCTGCCGGACGGCTTTGGTGCCGAGATCGTCAACGTGCAGCCGCTTCGGCCGCTGTTTCGGCCGCTGAGCGTCAACGGCGCGCATGTGGTGCCGGAGCTGGAGGGCGAGGGCTATGAGGGCGCGCTGATCCTCTGCGGCAAGCACAAGGGCGAAAACGAGGAGAATGTCGCCCAGGCGCTCCTGCGGGTGCGCGAAGGTGGCCTGATCGTGCTGGCCGGCGCCAAGGAAGACGGCATCCAGCCGCTGCGCAAGCAGATTGCCAATCTGGGTTTTGCCATCGAGCACATGCCGAAATATCACGGCGTCGTTGCCTGGTTCACCCGCCCCGCGGATGTTTCGGCAGCGGTCGCCAGGTTCTCCAAACAGCCGCAGCTGATCGAGAACCGCTTCAAAGCCGTGCCGGGCACCTTCTCGCATGATCGGGTCGATGCGGGCTCGGAACTGCTCGCCAGCCGCCTGCCGACGGATTTCGACGGCAATGCCGCCGATCTCGGCGCGGGCTGGGGTTATCTCTCGGTGATGCTGGCAGAAGCCTCACCGCGCACCAACCGCATCGATCTGTTTGAGGCCGATCACCGGGCGCTGGAATTCGCCAGGAAGAATCTCGCGGCCAACTGCCCGGATCTTGCCGCGCGTTTCTTCTGGCAGGATCTCGTATCCGAGCCGGTCAAGGAGAAATACGATCTCGTCATTATGAACCCGCCCTTCCATGAGGGCCATGCGGCCGATCCGGCGATCGGGCAGGCCTTTATCAAGGCCGCCGCCTCGGCCCTGCGCATCGGCGGCCAGCTGCTGATGGTCGCCAATCGCGGCCTGCCCTATGAGCAGGTGCTGGCTTCGGAATTCAAGGACAGCGGCGAAGTGTGCCGCAATGCCCGCTTCAAGGTGCTGCACGCGCGCAAGTAAGCTGCGCCGCTTTCTGTGACCCAGAATGTCAAAGGCCCCGGATGCGTCGCATCCGGGGCCATTCTGCAAGCGATGGTATGGCTGCTTATTCGGCGTCGGCGTTGCGCAGACGCTCCAGCGTCGGCAGCGAGGTGATGTTGTAGCCGGCATCCACATAGTGGATCTCGCCGGTCACGCCGCGCGACAGGTCGGACAGCAGGTAGAGGGCGGAGCCGCCGAGGTCCTCGATCGTCGCGGTGCGCCGCAGTGGCGAGTTCTTCTGGTTCCAGGAGTAGATCGCCCGCGCATCCGAGATGCCCGCACCGGCCAGCGTGCGCACCGGACCGGCCGAGATCGCGTTGACGCGAATGCCCTTCGGGCCGTAATCGGCAGCCAGATAGCGCACCGAAGCCTCCAGCGCGGCCTTGGCGACGCCCATCACGTTGTAGTTCGGGATCACCCGCGTCGAGCCGCCATAGGTCAGCGTCAGCATGGCGCCGTTCTCGTCCATCAGGGCGGCCGCCCGCTTGGCGATCTCGGTGAAGGAGAAGCAGGAGATCACCATGGTGCGGCTGAAGTTTTCCCGCGTGGTGTCGGCGTAAAGACCCTTCAGTTCGTTCTTGTCGGAGAAGCCGATGGCATGCACGACGAAATCAAGCTTGCCCCAGCGCTCGCCGATGGCCGCGAAGACGGCATCGACGGAGGCGATGTCTTCCACGTCGCACGGGATGATGAAGTCGGAATTCAGCTCGGCGGCGAGCGGCTTGACGCGGCGGCCGAGCGCCTCGCCCTGATAGGTGAAGGCCAGTTCGGCGCCCTGGGCCGCGAGCGCCTTGGAAATTCCCCAGGCGATCGAATGATTGTTCGCGACCCCCATGATGAGGCCGCGTTTACCCTGCATGATTCCGCTCATGGGTTTATCCGTTGTAGCGCTGGAAGACGAGCGTGGCATTGGTGCCGCCAAACCCGAACGAGTTGGAAAGGGCGATATCGATCCTGGCATTGTCGATGCGCTCGCGCACGATCGGCACGCCGTCGAATTCGGGATCGAGTTCCTGGATATGCGCGCTTTCGCCGATGAAGCCGGCCTGCATCATCAGGAGCGAGTAGATCGATTCCTGCACGCCGGCCGCACCGAGCGAATGGCCGGTGAGCGACTTGGTCGACTGGATGTGGGGCATCTTCTCGCCGAAGACCTCGCGGATGGCGCCGATTTCCTTGGAATCACCGACCGGTGTCGAGGTGCCGTGCGTATTGACGTAATCCACCGGGCCATCGACAGTCTTCAGCGCCTGGCGCATGCAGCGGATGGCGCCTTCGCCGGACGGGGCGACCATGTCGTAGCCGTCCGAGGTGGCGCCGTAGCCGACGACTTCCGCATAGATCTTGGCGCCGCGGGCCTTGGCATGCTCCAGTTCCTCGAGAACCAGCACACCCGCACCGCCGGCGATCACGAAGCCGTCGCGGTTCAGGTCATAGGCGCGCGAAGCGGTGGCCGGGCTGTCGTTGTACTTCGAGGACATGGCACCCATGGCGTCGAACAGGTTCGACATCGTCCAGTCGAGGTCCTCGTGGCCGCCGGCAAACATCATGTCCTGCTTGCCCCACTGGATCATCTCCACCGCATTGCCGATGCAATGCGCCGAGGTCGAGCAGGCCGACGAGATCGAGTAGTTGACGCCGTGGATCTTGAACCAGGTGGCAAGCGTGGCAGAGGCCGTCGAAGACATTGCCTTCGGCACGGCAAAGGGGCCGATGCGCTTCGGGCTGTTGTTCTTCATGGTGATCTCGGCGGCCTCGATCAGGGTGCGGGTGGAAGGACCGCCCGAGCCCATGATGATGCCGACGCGTTCGTTCTCGGCGTAATCCTTGTCCTCGAGACCCGAATCGGCGATCGCCTGTTTCATGGCCACGTGGTTCCACGCGCCGCCCTGGCTGAGGAAGCGCATGGCACGGCGGTCGACGAGATCGGTCGTGTCGATGTTCGGCCGGCCCCAGACCTGGCACTTGAACCCGTGTTCGGCGAAATCGTTCGAGAAGGAGATGCCGGACCTGGCATCGCGCAGAGATGCGGTGACTTCCGCGGCATTGTTGCCGATCGAGGAGACCACACCAAGGCCTGTGACAACTACCCGTCGCATCTGATCTAACCCTTGTTGTTTCCTGAAAACGTGCCCGAGCGATATCAGGCCGTCTTGTCCTTCGAAAGGCCAACGCGCAAATCGGTGGCCTGGTAGATGGTTTCGCCGTCGGCCTTCAGCCAGCCGTCGGCAGTGCCGAGCACGAGACGTCCGCGCATCACGCGCTTGAAGTCTATGCCGTATTGCAGAAGCTTGGTGTTCGGGCGAACCATGCCCTTGAACTTCACTTCGCCGGTGGACAGCGCCATGCCGCGCCCCTCTTCGCCGAGCCAGCCGAGGAAGAAGCCGGTCAGCTGCCACATCCCGTCAAGACCGAGGCAGCCGGGCATGATGGGGTTGCCCTCGAAGTGGCAGGGGAAATACCAGTCATCTGGCTTCACGTCATATTCGGCGCGGATATAGCCCTTGTCGAAGGCGCCGCCGGTTTCAGAGATCTCCGTGATGCGGTGAACCATCAGCATGGGGGGCAGCGGCAGCTGCGCATTGCCAGGTCCAAACATCTGGCCGTGCGCACAGGCTAGGATTTCTTCGTAAGAGAAGCTCGATTGTCTGCTGTCCATGAGGCCTGTCCGTTCCCCCTCGTCGCGATGCCCTGCGTCTTTACTGCAAGACCGCCTGAAATTGAAGCGCGCGGATCGGCCCTGCGTTTTCGCAAGGCAGACCGATCCGAGTTGATTCAGGTCGGCATATAGGAAGCGGAACCGGCAAACCAGAGGCTTTCGGGCCAAAATTTCGCATTTCCCCGCCGTTGCAGGCCCGGCAGGGGGTTGTGGTATTGAAAGCGGACGCAGTTAAAGTTATATCCTGCGCTCTAGATATACCGGCTTGACAGGAGCTTGCGTCACCGATGGCTGATGCCGTGACCAATGTGGAGACCAGACTGCGCGATTGCGGGCTTCGCCCGACGCGTCAGCGCGTTGCCCTGGCCGATCTTCTGTTTGCCAAGGGAGATCGCCACCTGACGGTCGAGGAACTGCATGAGGAGGCCTCGCTGGCCGGCGTTCCTGTGTCGCTTGCGACGGTGTACAACACGCTGCACCAGTTCACCGAAGCCGGCCTCATCCGGGTGCTGGCGGTGGAAAGCGCCAGGACCTATTTCGACACCAATGTTTCCGACCACCATCACTTCTTCGTGGAAGGCCGCAACGAGGTGCTCGACATTCCGGTGAGCAATCTGCAGATCGACAATATTCCGGAACCGCCGGAGGGCATGGAAATCGCCCATGTCGACGTGATCATCCGCCTGCGCGAAAAGCAGCGCTGACCGCCTCTCAATCCTTCTTTCTCGGCAAGGCCTCGTCCGGCGGGCGACCTGCGCGCGGGCGATAGCGCGGCAGCGTCCAGCCGTGATGCAGCGCGCCGCCGCGCAGCGCAAAGGCGACGAAGATGCCGGCTGCCGAACTATAGGCCAGCGGCAGGCCGAGAAGATGCGTGGCCGTATAGGCGCTTGCCCCGGCAAGAGCCGCGGTGACATAGATCTCCGGCCTGAGCAGGATCGAGGGCTCGTTGGCAATCAGGTCGCGCAGGATGCCGCCGAAGGTCGCGGTCATCGTGCCGGTGACGATGGCAATCGTCGGCGACTGGGTCACGGCAAAGCCCTTGGCAGCACCCATCACGCTGTAGGCGGAGAGGCCGACGGCGTCGAGCCAGATCAGCATCCGGTAGCGCCATTCCACCCGATGGGCGGTGAGGAAGACGAAGATGCCGACACCGGCGCAGATCACCAGATAGGTCGGATCCTTCACCCAGAACACCGGAGCCTGACCCAGCACGAGGTCGCGCAGCGTGCCGCCGCCGACGCCGGTTGCCGCGGCAAAGAACAGGAAGCCAATGAGATCCAGCTGCTTGCGCGAGGCGGCAAGCGCGCCGGTCGCAGCAAACAGCGCCACGCCTGCATAATCCAGCACCATCAGCAGCGACATCGCGTCCTCGTCCCCTCTGCACCAGCGTCGCGCAAGTGCGTGGCCCTAAGCATAGCGGTGGTTTTGCCCTGCGGCCATTGCGGCCGGGCGTTGTCTACAGGCGAATGAACACGAGGAAGAGGCGCGTGCGATTTGTTTTCATCACGGTCCTGCAGGTCCTGGCGCTGACCTTGCTGCCGGCCCTGGCTGGGGCACAGCAGAAGCTGCTGTCCGACCCGGAGATCTACGAGAAGGATTTCTTTCGCCAGCAGTGCCGGACGGTGGAGTTCGGCGAGGATTTCCTGACGCGCATGGACATCAACAACGACGGCATCATCGATGCGATCGCCAATCATGGCGCCGTGACCTGCGATGGTGAGAAGGGCGTCAGCTGCGACGCCGACGGTTGCCCCTACAACTTCTACCTCCAGGTCAAGGAGGGCGGCTACTTCATGATGGCGACCGCGCAGCTCTATGGCTATGATTTCATCAAGCGCTTCGGCAACATGGTCTTCGTCTTCAGCATGGCGCCGCGCTATTGCGAGCGCACCGACACCACGCCCTGCGAAATGACCGTGCGGGTGCGTGGCGCCCGCATGGTGACGATTTCCCGGAAATGAACCGCCTCAGAACGGCCAGTCGATTCGGCCGGCGAGGTAATAGCCGAGCAGGCCCAGCCATTCGCGCACGGCCGTTGCGGTGTTCTGGGCATTCAGCGAAGGCTGGGTGAAATCGAAGCCCGGCCGCTCGTTGCCGCGGCTGCGGAAATCCACCGGATAGGGTGTGACGGCAATGCCGGCCTTGCGGAACAGCGCCAGCGCGCGCGGCATGTGGAAGCCGGAGGTGATCAGCAGGCAGTCGGTCAGGCCGTTTTCGGCCAGCAGCGCCTTCGTGTTCAGCGTGTTTTCCCAGGTGTTGCGCGAGGTGTTTTCCTTGATCAGCCGCTGCGGCGGCACGCCGAGCGCCGCAAAAAACTGCTCCGACAGGCCCGCCTCTCCCGGAAAGCGTCCGCTGATCGAGCCATCGCCGCCGGAGACGAGAATCCTTGCCTCCGGATGCGACAGGGCCAGCCGCAGCGCCTGCGTGTAGCGGTCGGCGGCCGCGTTCAGTTCCACCCCGCCGCGCGAGGCGACCACATCATTCTCGATGGCGCCGCCCAGCACGATCATGCAGGCGATCGAGGCCGGATCGGTGGCCGGTTTCGGCACGCGTGCCTCCAGCGCCTGCAGCAGCAGGGCACCGGTGGTGGTGTAGAGGGTGACGAAGAGCACGAGCGCCCCGCCGCCGGACAGCAGAAGGCCAGACCGGCGGGCGCCGGCGATTGCGGCCACGAGCCCGGCAAGGACCAGCAGGAAGGCCAGCGACAGGGGCTGCACCAGCAGCCAGAAGATCTTGGACAGATAGAACATCAGCTCACTTGCGAAGGGGCGGACGCGCCGGATGGGGCGCCTGCGGGCGGATCACGCGCTGGTTATAACGCCTGTGCAGGGCGCGTCGGATGCGCAGCGAAAACAGCGCCACCCCCATGGCGAGCAGGGCCGCGACGATGAGTGCCGTCTGCGGCATGGCGATGCCGAGCAGCGCGCCGATGATGGCGCCGCTCACCATGCCGAGCCAGGGCACCAGCTGGATGCTCCAGTCGAGCTGCCTGTCGCCCATGAGGAAGCGACCGATGCCGCGCCCCAGCCGCGACAATGCGCCGGTGACATAGGTGAGCCCGATCGGCAGTCCCTCGATGTGCTCCACCGTGGCATTCACCATGCCCATGGCCAGCACCACAACATAGAAGCGGACGAGATGCAGGGCCGGCGCCTGCATCATCGCGCCCAGTGCAAGCAGCAGCGATACACAGGCCAGCACGCCGAAGATGCGGCGCGGGACGAGATGGGCCACGACAATGCCGAGCGCATTGCCGGCGACGAAGGTGAAGATGGCCGCGAGCAGCACGAAGCCATGGTGAAGGTCGCCATCGGCCATGGCAATTGCTGCCCGCGTCGTGTTGCCGGTCATGAAGGAGACGAAATCGCCGGAGAGGCGCAAGCCGATGGCATCGGTCATGCCGGCGATGAAGGAAATCGCCCCGACGAGGCCAAGCCCCGTCCAGGTCCGCTGCACCCGAATGATGTTGCGTCGTCTTGCCCGTGTCATGATCTGCCCTGCGGCCGCGCTGCGCGACCGGCGACGAATCGCCCTCGGCGCAGACTAGCCGGAGAGGTGGCGGCGGTGGAACGGTCGTGCACCGCCGCGCACCATCACATTTTGCATCGCATCACGACAGCAGCGTGAGGGTCAGCGGATGCTGCGGATCGGCCAGCCCGTCCACCACGTTGAAGTGATGCCGGTCGGGTTCGACATGGGCGCCGGTTTCGGCGCCAAGGCCGAGCCAGAGGCTGGCCATCAGCGCATTCTGGCGCAGGAACTCGGCGCGCTCGTTGCCGCCGACCCAGCAGAACAGGCGGGTGTCTTTGCCGGGCAGCATCAGCGCCGGGCTTTCGGCGGCAGCCTCCTCAGGCGTCAGGCGCAGCTTGATGTTGAGGCCGGTGCCAAGCAGGGGGCGCAGATCATGCACGCCTGAGATCGACACCACGGTGCGCACCCGCGCCCGCACGGCTTCTGGCAGCGGCGAGGCTTCCGCCACCATGCGGGTGACGAGATGGCCACCGGCGGAATGGCCCGTCAGGTGCACCGGCCCGTCGATCTCGCCAGCCGCATCACTGATCGCGGCTGCGATTTCCTGCACGATGTCGCCGATGCGCGCCTCCGGGCAGAGCGTGTAGCCGGGCATCGCCACCGCATAGCCGTTTTCCACGCTGCCGGCCGCCAGATGTGACCAGTAGGACTTGTCGAGCGCCTGCCAGTAGCCGCCGTGGACGAAGACGACGAGACCCTTTGGCGTTGCCTTCGGCAGAAACAGGTCGAAACGGTTGCGCGCGCCCTCGCCATAGGCAAGGTCGATCTTCGCGCGGCCTTCGGCGGCAAGCCGCTCGCGATAGGCCCGTGCCGGCTCCACCCAGGCGCCCGGCCATGCGTCACCGCGCGGAATATTGCCGCCATTGGCATAGGCGTCGTCCCAGTCGGTGATGCGGTGGAAAAGCATGGCGGGTCTCCTGGCTGATTCGTCGCGGCTGTCAGAGCACGGTACGCACCCGCCACAGTTCGGGGAAGAGTTCCACCTCCAGCATCTTCTTCAGATACTGTGTACCGGAGGTGCCGCCGGTGCCGCGCTTGAAGCCGATGACGCGCTCGACGGTGGTCACGTGGTTGAACCGCCAGCGGCGGAAGTAATCCTCGAAATCCACCAGCTTTTCCGCCAGTTCATACAGATCCCAGTAGCGGGCCGGGGCGGCATAGACCTGGCGCCAGGCGTCCAGCACCTTGTCGTTCTCGCTGCGCTTGTCGCGCCAGGAACTGCGTTCGGCATCCGCACCGATGTCGAAGCCGTTGCGCGCCAGCAGCAGGATCGCCTCGTCATAGAGGCTCGGGCGCGCCAGGATCCCTTCCAGATGTTCCATCAGGTCCGGCCGGTGGCTGTGCGGTCCGAGCATTGCGAGGTTGCGATTGCCGGCCAGGAATTCGATCGCCCGATACTGATAGGACTGGAAGCCCGAGGACTGGCCGAGCGCGTTGCGGAATTCGGTATATTCGCTGGGCGTCATGGTGCGCAGCACGTCCCAGGCGCCGTTCAGCTGTTCGAAGATGCGCGCCACCCGCGTCAGCATCTTGAAGGCCGGCTGCGGATTGTCGCGCCGGATCGCGGCAATCGCCGAGGTGATCTCGTGGATCGCCAGCTTCATCCAGAGCTCCGAGGTCTGGTGCTGGATGATGAACAGCAGTTCGTCATGCGCCGATGACAGCGGCTTCTGGGCCGAAAGGATCGGATCGAGCTGCAGGTAGTCCGTATAGGACATGCGCTCGCGGAAGGACATCTGCGCCCCTTCCTGGGCGGGGTCGTAGGTCTTGGCCGTCACGTCACGAGCGCCTTCTTCTTGAACTGCGGCTGGTCCCACAGCCTGTTGGTCATGATGTCCGAGAGAATGTCGACGGCGGCGATCACTTCGCGCTCGCCGATATAGAGCGGCGTGAAGCCGAAGCGGATGGCGTTCGGCGCGCGGAAATCGCCGATCACGCCGCGGGCGATCAGCGCCTGCATGATGGCATAGCCCTCCGGATGCAGGAAGGAGACCTGGCTGCCGCGCTGCGTGCCGTCACGCGGCGAGCCGAGCACCAGTTCAGGGCAGCGCGACTCGACCTCGGCGATGAAGAGATCGCAGAGCGCGATGGATTTTTTCCGCACATCCGCCATCTCGACACCATCCCAGGCATCCAGCGCGGCATCGAGCGCCGCAAGCGCCAGGATCGGCGGCGTGCCGACCCGCATGCGGTCGATGCCATCGCCGGGGCGATAATGCAGGTCGAAGGCGAAGGGGCGCTCGTGGCCGAGCCAGCCGGAGAGGGCCGGGCGGGCGCGGTCCGCATGGCGCGGGGAGACATAGATGAAGGCCGGGGCGCCCGGGCCGCCGTTCAGATACTTGTAGGTGCAGCCGACCGCGAAGTCCGCATCGGCGCCGAGCAGATCGACCGGGATGGCGCCGGCCGAATGGGCGAGATCCCAGACGCAAAGGGCGCCTGCGGCATGTGCCTTTGCCGTCAGCGCCGCCATGTCGTGCAGGCGGCCGGTGCGGTAATCCACCTCCGTCAGCAGGGTGACGGCAACCGTCTCGTCGATTGCCGCCTCGACGGCTTCGGGGTCGACCACCTTCAGCTCATAGCCACGGTCCAGCGTCTGGATCAGGCCTTCGGCCATATAGAGGTCGGAGGGGAAATTGCCGTTGTCGGAGAGGATGATGCGGCGCTCCGGATGCCGTTCGGCCGCGATGTCGAGGGCCGAGGCCAGCGCCTGGTAGACCTTGATGGAGAGCGTGTCGCCCATCACCACGCTGCCCTGCGGCGCGCCGATCAGGCGGCCAACGCGGTCGCCGATCCGTCGCGGCATCGCCATCCAGCCGGCCTCGTTCCAGCCGCGGATCAGCATCTCGCCCCATTCGTCGCTCATCATGGCCGCCACCCGCTGCCGTGCCGCAAGCGGCAGGGGGCCGAGCGAATTGCCATCCAGATAGATCACCCCCTCCGGCATGTGGAAGAGGCGGCGGGTCTGTTCGAAATCTGTCATCATGTCCGTCCCATCGGGCAGGGCCCCTGCAGGTGGCGCCGGCGTGATCGAAAGCTCCGGCTGCTGCTGCGGCGAGAATAGCAAGATTGTTTTAAGTTTAAACTAGATTCTGTGATGGCGGCGCAGATTCTGACGGCTCACGAGCCCTGCCCGAATTTCCTGCTGACGAAACGCGATCCGGAAAGCCCGAAACGCCAGGGAAGATCCACCGCGCGACTGATGCCGATGCGCGGCCCGTAGACGACGGGCGGCGGCAGGCTCGTCAATTGCAGCGCAAAGGGCGGGTTCGTCAAAGGCAGACCGTCATGCGAGAGATCGATGCCAAGCGCTTCGCACAGCCGCCCCGGCCCGGCACAGAGCAGGCGGGGATCGGCAAGGTCGCGTCTGACAATCATGGTCTCGATACCCGCCACCGGCTGCAGCGCGCGGATCAGCACCGCGCTGCCCGGCCGGCAGACGAAATTCAGGCACCAGTGAATGCCGTAGGAGCGATAGACATAGGTCTGCGCCGGCGGGCCGAACATGGCGCGGTTGCGCGGGGTCTCGCCGCGAAAGCTGTGGGATGCCGGGTCATCCGGCTGATACGCCTCCGTCTCGACGACAATGCCGCCGACGCCATCGACGCAGAAGGTGGCGCCGATCAGGTCACGCGCCACCTCCACCGCGCTGCGGTCGAAGAAGGCGGCAAGATCGGCGGGCGTGGTCTCGGGCGTCATGTTGCCTATCTCGCCCGCCCTGCCGGCCACGGCAAGGGGTGGACGGATGAAAGCGAGGCGGCATCCGCCCCTTGCCAGCCCGCCCGCGAGCCTCTACCTCTGCGGCCATGGCAGCACGCGACCGATATTCCCGAAAACTCGAATGCCCCCAGTGCGGACACTCCGGCTTTGCCGAGGTTTCCGAAGACGACGACCCGCGCCGCAAGGACCCCGGCTTCCAGGTGGACGAGATGCCGAAGGGTTTCTACACCGAATTTGCCGCCCGCGATCCGCGGAAATACATGCTGCGCTGCCAGTGCGGCCACAAGTTCCGCTTCGAGCGCAAAAGCGTCTATGCGCCGGGCGGCGAGCCGCGGCGGTAGGGGTAGTTTCTCTCTGGCGGTGGGTTAACCGCGTTCGCGACCTGGTGGGGTGCGTATTCTCACGGTGTCAGGAGCACCATGACCATTGAAGCGCGCTCATGCCTATACTCTCGTAATAGTGTTCGAGTGCGTCGACGCTATCCGCTTCAGGAAAAAATCCGTCCTTGATGAGGTGAAGCGCCAATAATGCGACTTGATCCGTGGCAATGCGCAGGTCGAACTCGCAGTCATAGGCACCGAGAAATTCCTCGACGTCGGGGCCGCTATCGCAGTTTGAAATGGAAATGCCGTTGTCGGCCGTCGCCAATGGAAGCGTAATGCGGTGAGCTTCCGGTGCAGTTGAATGATGGCGGAAACTGCGATCTGACATTCTGCACCTCGACGCACAGTGAGGGCGTACTTATCGGGCAAGTCAATCGGACGCAACAACTACGAACATGGCAAGACGCCACCGTTTCTGCCTCGATCTATCGGTCTATGGCTAAACCCAGTGCGGTATGTCGGCAACGTGGGGAGGCGGCACGACAATAGAGTACCAGCCCGCGCGGCTGTTTTCAGAACATATAAAAACGTATGGCAACTTGGAGAAAACGGAAACAGAAAAAATGTTTGGTGGAGCTAAGCGGGATCGAACCGCTGACCTCTTGCATGCCATGCAAGCGCTCTCCCAGCTGAGCTATAGCCCCATCAGGGTACCGGGCATTTTCCGGTTCCGGGAACCCCGTGGAAGCGTCGTTTCCGGCGGGGTGGCGGCTTAATACGTCCGGTCGTTTCGGAGTGCAAGCCAAAAAATGACAGGCCCGGCATTTTTTTCATCCGGGCCTGAATTCTCAAGGAAAATCAGACCTCGTCTTCGTCGCCGCCGACGCCGATGATGCCGGAGACGTCGTCATCGTCGTCGTCTTCGTCCGCTTCGAGGAAGGTGTCGTCGTCGTCGCCGTCGATTTCCACGTCGTCGTCGCCGATATCGGGAATGTCGTCGCCGGCCGCTGCGTCATCACCCTCTTCGAGCGAGACCAGTTCGACATCGGGGTTCTCGGTATCGACTTCCGCGACCTCTTCCTCTTCGTCCTGTTCCATCTTCATCTGTGCCGTCGTCTCCTCGAAGAAGGAGAGCGGCCAGGACTTGCCGGTATAGGGAGAGACAACCGGATCGCGGTTGAGGTCGTAGAATTTCTTGCCCGTATCCGGGTCGATGCGCTTGGTTCCAAGTTCCGCTTTTGCCACTGTCAAAGCCCCGTGAGAATGCCGATTTCCTCGGCGTTGCCGCAAAGGCGGCGCT
The DNA here is from genome assembly GCF_018760785.1 of Rhizobium sp. CSW-27. Classification (GTDB taxonomy): domain Bacteria; phylum Pseudomonadota; class Alphaproteobacteria; order Rhizobiales; family Rhizobiaceae; genus Neorhizobium. Next base: position 203,377 of record NZ_JAHHZO010000008.1, on the reverse strand, counting down.
AAAATGCTAGCCGGTCCCCTTACTCATTGTCCCCAGGCATGTCAAAGACAAACTTGGCCGCCAAACGGCGCGATTTTCCGGTCCTGCCGCGCATGACCCGGGGGAAAGTTTGTGATAGGGAGCCGCACGTCGCGTCAGGCGCGCTCCGGCTTTTCGCCGGCCGCCCGCATCAATGCTAGCCATAAAAAAGGGTCGGTCAATGTCGAACGAGGGTGCACTGGATCGGTCGCTGTCCGGCGCTCGGCCGGCGGTCGCCTTTCCCTTGCCCGCAGACCGCCTTTCCCGCCTGTTTCTCCTGTTCGTCGCAGGGCTTTCGGCCGGCGAGAGCCGGATCGAGGGGCTGCCGGACATGCCCATGCTGGCTCAGGCGGCGGGGCTTCTTTCCCGTTTCGGCATCGGCATGCGGCACACGGGCTCCGCATGGCTGGTGAATGGCGTCGGCAATGGCGCGCTGCTCGAGCCGCAGGGCATCTGCGAGGCCGGCGCCGATCCCGAACTGGCCGCCCTGCTGCTTGGCCTTGCCGGGCTTTACGATTTCCCGCTTGCGCTTCGCTGCGCGCCGCAGCAGATGCAGCCCCTGCTTCAGCCGCTGGCGCTGATGGGCATGCAGGTGGAGGCGATCGATGCCGACCTGCTGCGGGTGCGTGGCCCCCGGCTGGCAGGCCCGCTGCTTCGGGATCTGCCGGAAGGGCCGCAGGGGCGCGAAGGCGCAACGTGGTTGAGACCTGCCCTGATGCTGGCTGCGCTTGCGGGCTGCGGCGACACGGTTCTGCGCGAACCGGAGGGCGGGGAGGCGCAGGTCTTTCCGGCGATCCTGCGTCTGTTCGGTGCCGAGGTCGCGCAGGTCCGCTGCGAAGCCGGTCGGGAGGTGCGGATCGCGGGTCGCGTGCCGCTTTTCGCGCAGCGGATCGATCTCGGCTAGGCGCATGCCCCGCAGGTGGCGGCAATGCGCGCACCAGCCGGCATGACTGCGGGCGCATGGTGACACACCGGCCGGTCTTCGGTTAAGGAGGGCCACAAACCGGGAGACTGTCATGACCTTCATCATCGCCATCGACGGGCCGGCTGCGGCGGGCAAGGGCACGCTGGCGCGGCGGATCGCCGAAACCTATGGCTTCCATCATCTCGATACGGGCCTCACCTATCGCGCCACGGCCCGTGCGCTGCTGGAGGCCGGTCTGCCGCTCGACGACGAGGCGGTGGCGGAACGCGTGGCCAGGGCGGTGGATCTGGCGGGCCTCGACCGTTCGGTGCTGGAACAGCACCATATCGGCGAGGCGGCGTCGAAGATTGCGGTGATGCCCGCCGTACGGCGGGCGCTGGTGGAGGCGCAGCGGAGCTTTTCCGCGCGGGCGCCCGGTACGGTGCTGGACGGGCGCGACATCGGCACCGTTGTCTGCCCAGATGCGCCGGTGAAGCTCTATGTCACCGCCTCGCCGCAGGTGCGGGCACGCCGGCGTCATGACGAGGTGCTTGCCGGCGGCGGGAATGCCGATTACGAGACCATCCTTGCGGATGTGAAAAAGCGCGACGAGCGCGACATGGGCCGGGCAGACAGTCCGCTGAAACCGGCGGCCGATGCGCACTTGCTTGATACCTCGGAAATGAGTATAGAGGCCGCATTTCAGGCGGCGAAGACCATCATCGACGCAGCCTTGAACCGGAACTGAACGATCCGCCGGCCTGGCCGGCGCATCAGCAAACAACACATCGCTTGAAGACCTGGTCCCCGCGCCGGATTGCCCTCGAAGTGTGTAGGGCGGACTTGATCTTTGGGTATGAACAACACGAACCCCCGGCGCATTGCGTGCCCATGGCGGCACGATCAGGAGATTTCATGTCAGTAGCAAACCCCACGCGGGATGATTTCGCAGCCCTGCTCGAGGAATCCTTTGCATCCCACGATCTGGCCGAAGGCTATGTTGCCAAGGGCACGGTCACGGCGATCGAGAAGGACGTTGCCGTCATCGACGTCGGCCTCAAGGTCGAAGGCCGCGTTCCGCTGAAGGAATTCGGCGCCAAGGGCAAGGACGGCTCGCTGAAGGTCGGCGACGAAGTCGAAGTTTACGTCGAGCGCATCGAAAACGCTCTGGGCGAAGCCGTTCTGTCGCGCGAGAAGGCTCGCCGCGAAGAAAGCTGGATCCGTCTGGAAGCCAAGTTCGAAGCCGGCGAGCGCGTCGAAGGCGTCATCTTCAACCAGGTCAAGGGCGGCTTCACGGTCGACCTCGACGGCGCTGTTGCCTTCCTGCCGCGTTCGCAGGTCGACATCCGTCCGATCCGCGACGTCACGCCGCTCATGCACAACCCGCAGCCCTTCGAAATCCTCAAGATGGACAAGCGCCGCGGCAACATCGTTGTCTCGCGCCGCACGGTTCTCGAAGAGTCGCGTGCCGAACAGCGTTCGGAAATCGTTCAGAACCTCGAAGAAGGCCAGGTTGTTGACGGCGTCGTCAAGAACATCACCGATTACGGTGCGTTCGTTGATCTCGGCGGCATCGACGGCCTGCTGCACGTCACCGACATGGCATGGCGCCGCGTCAACCATCCGTCGGAAATCCTGAACATCGGCCAGTCGGTCAAGGTTCAGATCATCCGCATCAACCAGGAAACCCACCGCATCTCGCTCGGCATGAAGCAGCTCGAGTCGGATCCGTGGGATGGCATCTCCGCCAAGTACCCGGTTGGCAAGAAGATCTCCGGTACCGTCACCAACATCACCGACTACGGTGCATTCGTTGAGCTGGAGCCGGGCATCGAAGGCCTCATCCACATCTCCGAAATGTCCTGGACGAAGAAGAACGTTCACCCCGGCAAGATCCTGTCCACCAGCCAGGAAGTTGACGTGGTCGTTCTCGAAGTCGATCCGTCCAAGCGCCGCATTTCGCTCGGCCTGAAGCAGACGCTCGAAAACCCGTGGCAGGCCTTTGCGTTCAGCCATCCGGCTGGCACGGAAGTTGAAGGCGAAGTCAAGAACAAGACCGAATTCGGCCTGTTCATCGGCCTCGATGGCGATGTGGACGGCATGGTTCACCTCTCCGACCTCGACTGGAACCGTCCGGGCGAGCAGGTCATCGAGGAATTCAACAAGGGCGACGTCGTTCGCGCTGTTGTTCTCGATGTGGACGTCGAGAAGGAGCGCATCTCGCTCGGCATCAAGCAGCTCGGCCGTGACACGGTCGGTGAAGCTGCCCAGTCCGGCGACCTGCGCAAGAACGCCGTCGTGTCGTGCGAAGTCATCGGCGTCAACGATGGCGGCATCGAAGTGAAGCTCGTCAACCACGAAGACATCACCTCGTTCATCCGCCGTGGCGATCTGTCGCGTGACCGCGACGAGCAGCGTCCGGAGCGTTTCCAGGTTGGTCAGCTTGTCGACGCCCGCGTCGTCAACTTCTCCAAGAAGGATCGCAAGATCATGCTGTCGATCAAGGCTCTCGAGATCGCCGAAGAGAAGGAAGCCGTCGCTCAGTTCGGTTCGTCCGACTCGGGCGCATCGCTCGGCGACATCCTGGGCGCAGCGCTCAAGAACCGCAGCAACGACTAATCCTCGTTGGCATGGCTATAAGGAAACCCGCCGGAGCGATCCGGCGGGTTTTTTGTTGTGGTGATTGCTCACCAGGCGGCCAGTCTCTGGTAGAAACCCTGGGCACTGTCCTCGGCCGGCGCGGGAGGGAGCGACGCCTCCTCTGCATCGAACGGGCCGGGCTCTGCGACCTTTGCCTCCGGTCCATCTTCCCCCGCATCCTCTGCCTGTCGCGGCACTTCATCCTCTGCCGTATCGCGCTGCGGCTGACCGCCCCGGCGGCGGCCATGCTGGCGATCCTCGTCATCTCCGTCGACGGCCCGCACCAGCGGCATCTCCTCGTCTTCCGGCATGCCCTGCGGCCCATAGGGCACATAGGCCGGCAGAACGGCATCGCGCGGCGCACCGACGGCCGGGGAGGGCGCGGATGGCGGCTGGCCCGGGGTGGCCTGTGCCGGTGCTGCCCCCGTCTGTGAGGATGGGGCAGCCGGCGCACCACGCTCACCGGCTGTCGCCGTGGAAGACGAAGCTTCGCCCGCGGCATCGGCGGTCCGCGGGTCGGCTGCCGCATCCCGGGCGCTGTCAGGCTCGGGGCCGGTCGCGGTCGGTTGAGGATCGGCGGCTGCGTCCGCAAGGACATGGGTGAGCGGCCAGGATGTGCCTCCTTCATCGGCATAGAGGCCGGAAAGCCAGGCGGCGGCCACGGGCACCGGCACATCGCCGGCGGTGGGAAGGCCGGGGCGCGGCAGGGCTGCGGCATGGTCCATGGCCTCTTCCGGCCCGGTCATGCGGCGTGCAAGGGCCGGCCCGTCATAAGTCGCATCCTCGCCGGCAAGGGAGGCTGCCGTCTCCTGCGTTGCCGGCAGCGAGGGAGCAGCGGAGGCCTCTGCGGCAGGTGGTTCCGACGCCTTGCCGGCCATCGCGAGCGGTGTGGCGGCCCGCATCGGCGCAATATCCGCGGCCGGCGCGGCAGTGAAGCCTGTCGTTGCCGCTGGCGGCAGTCCCGTCGCCGAAGCGATGTCCCCCCGGCTGACTGTGCCGGTGAGCGCTGCCGGTCCGGAGGCTAGGTCCCGGTTGTCGCCCGAATGCCTTCCGGCCTCTGTCAGCGGTGCCGGCTCGTCGTGTTCCGGCCGTACCGGGAAAGCGGAGGCGCCTTCCGGCCGTCCCTGCATCAGCGGGCTCGTCAGGGCTCTTCCTTCGCCGGTGGCGCCAGATCGCAGCCATTCGCCGGGCAGGCGGCGGGCATCGCCGGCTGCCGCGGCCTGCGGGCCGATCGGCCCCTGCGCGGCATCCGCTCCGGCATTCTGCCAGTAGGAGGTCACGACGCGTCGCGTTGCGGGATCGCGCTCGTGATAGGCCGCTGCCTCGATCTGCAGGGCCACGCGCGTCGCCTCGGGGCCGAACGGGTTCTTCAGGATGTCGGTCAGAAGGCGCAGCGTGAACCCCTGCATCAGCTGGTTCAGGGCCCGCTGGAGCGCCAGCTTCTCCGGCCCGGACAGGGCGGAAATGGCTTCGGCGATGCGGTCGCTGTAGTCGGCCAGCGATTCGCCGGCATTGCGGTTGATCTTCAGCAGGGCGCCGATGGTTTCGGCCACCACCGAGAGGCCCTGCGACAGCTGCATCTGGCCGGAAAGCGACAGAAGGCCGAACCGGCTTGCGCCGGGGGCAGCAGTTGCCGGGCTCTGCGGATCGGCGTCCGCGCGTCCGAGCGACAGTTCGATGCGCGGCAGGGCCGGCATCTGGCCGGGCTGGCCGGAGAGATCGAAGGATGTGTCCGAAAGGGCGGCGACAGGGGGCAACATGAGTCTGCTCCACGCTGTTGTCGGTTGGCAGGACAGACCGGCTTCGCGGAACCTACGGGCGACCTGGTGGGCCGCGGCGCCTCATGGCGACATTTCATGCCGATGAATGGCCAAGCATGACCTGAAAATGTTAAGATTTTGCTAAAATTTTAACATTCGGGAATGCTGTGCCCTGGATCGGGTGCCTCCCTGCGCGTCCGGGGCAGGCCGTTCAGGCCACCAGCTCCCGGGTGGGCTTCAGCAGCCGATAGAGGCCGAGTTCATCGAGCGAGAGCCCGATCAGCCCGTCCAACGGTTCGGATAGTCCCATTTCAGCTTCCGCCTGCTCGGCGGCCTGTTCCGCGCGGGCAGCCTCGGAAAGCGGTGCCTCCTGTTGCGATCCGGCAAGGTCTGCCTCCTGCCCGGCGTCGGCGGAGGAGGCGACGGACTGCGCCGTCTCGTCCGTGCTTGCGGCATCGGTTCCGGCACTTTCAAGCGCGGCGGCGAAGATGACCAGAAGGTCTTCCGGCGCATCGGCAGCGTCGTCCGTCGTGCCGGCCTGCGCCGCCAGGCTGCCGGTCGCGGCGGCCGCCGCATTGCGTTCGGCAAGTGCCCGATGCATCTCCTGCACGTCATCGAGCTTGGCAGAGGCTTCCCGGGCGGCAATGTCCTCGAGCCGCTCCGTATCGGTTTCCTCATCCGCCACGCGGGTCGGATCATAGCCCTGATCGCCGAGCTTCAGCTCGGCAAGCGTCTTCGGATCGGCTACGTCCTCCAGCCTCTGCAGAACCTTGGCAGTCTCGCTTTGCGTCATGCTGCCATTGCCGTGCTGCTTTTCCAGCGCCGTTTCGAGCGTCACCGCCGCGTCCGCATAGGGGTTCTTGATCGCCTCGATCACCGTCGACAGGGACAGGCCGAGTTCATCCAGCCCGAGCTCCGCCTTCAGGTCGATCGTGGCCTGCGGCGACAGTTCGGCGAGCGCCGTTTCGATGGCGCGGCCATAGGCATAGGACGACATGTCATCCGTCTGCTCCACCCCGACAGACTCGCCAAGCTTCTGGTAAAGCTGCGCCTTCAATTCGTTGAGGTCGACCCTGGTGGCCGAAAACAGCGCGCCGCTGATCCTGTCGCGTGCCTGCCGGGCTTCCTCGCTTGCGGCAATCCGCGCTTCGGTCACCGGATCCGGCTTCTGACCGGATTTTTGCCGCTCCTCCTCGCGACGCCTTTCTTCCGTTTCATCCAGCATCGACTGCAGGAGGCCGGTGGCGATCGTACCGGTCGATGGCGCTTGAGCGATGAGCATGGCTTGCGGTCCCCCCGGGCTGTCCTTGCGAATCGCCTCAAGGGTGGCGGGCGCCGGTTAAGCGAAGGCTAACCGGCGGTTGCGAGTTCTTTCAGCTATGGGCGAAGATGTCCGTCTCTTCCCAGCCGAGCAGGTCCAGCTTGGCGCGGCTCGGCAGGAAGTCGAAGCAGGCCTGCGCCAGTTCCATGCGGCCGTCGCGCAGCAGGCGCTGGGTCAGCTTGTCACGCAGCGCATGCAGGTGCAGCACGTCGGAGGCGGCATATTCGAGCTGCGCCTGGGAGAGGGTCTCCGCCGCCCAGTCCGATTGCTGCTGGGCCTTCGACACGTCGATGTCCAGCAGTTCCTTGAGATTGTCCTTCAGGCCGTGCCGGTCGGTATAGGTGCGCGTCAGCCGCGAGGCGATCTTGGTGCAGAAGACGGATGCGGTCGTCACGCCGAAGGTGTGATAGAGCACGGCAATGTCAAAGCGGCCATAGTGGAAGATCTTCGGGCGGCTGGCATCGGCCAGAAGCGCTACCAGATTGGGAGCCTGTCTCTGCCCGGCGGCAATGCGGATCACGTCGGCCGTGCCGTCGCCCGGCGACAGCTGCACGACGCACAGCCGGTCCCGGCGAGGCACCAGGCCCAGCGTTTCGGTATCGATGGCGATGGCGCCGTCATAGCGCGCGGCGTCCTCGGCGGAAATGTCTGCCTCGTGATAGCGGATCGTGCTCATGTCCTGCCTTCTCTGTTCGTCCGCCCCCTATAAACCAGACGGCCGGCGCTGAATATGCCTTAATTTGGCGCGCCGCCGGTCGTTGGCGGTCACAAGCCTTGCATTATGCGCATTGCTGCAATGCAGCAGCGGCCTTGTTGGAATCATCGGCCTCACCTATATGTCAAGCATCGAAGCGACGCACTCCTCCTCCTCCCAGCGTCGCGACGAAAAGATCGGCAACCTCCTCCTCCTCCCAATTGCCGATCAAGTTTAAAAGCCTGCCGCACCTCCTCCCGCGGCAGGCTTTTTGCGTTTCAGGATTCGTAACTGTATAACGTATCAAGGGTTGTTTTAGGGATTTCTGTTTCACGCGAATGTCATCGCGCGTGATTATAGCCGGAACGTGACCAACACACACGTTTCGAGGCAACCATGCGCACTCTCCTTGCTGCCCTCGTCGCAACCACGGCACTCGTTACCGGTGCCCAGGCCGCGACCGTCTATCCGCTTGATCGCGCCACCATCCTCACGGGGTCGCCCTTCGACTTCAAGGTCGAGTTCAAGTCGGTCGTGAAGCCGGAAGACGTCAAGATCACCGTCAACGGCCAGGACTACAAGGCCGTTCTCGGCGCCGAAGCCAGCTTCATTGCCGAAGAAAAGGGCAAGGAAGACAAGGTTCTTGGCTCGGCCGTTCTGCTGCGCGGCGTCAAGATCGCCAAGGCCGGCGACTACAAGGTGGAAGTCTCCGCCGGTGACGAGAAGAAGAGCGTCACCTGGAACGTCTATGGCACCCAGGCCACCCCGAAGGCCAGGAACATCATCTTCTTCCTCGGCGACGGCCTCTCGGTTGCGCACCGCACCGGCGCCCGCATCATGTCCAAGGGCATGACCGAGGGCAAGGCCAATGGCCACCTCAACATGGATGTGCTGGACCGGATGGCCTTCGTCGGCACCTCCTCCACCAATGCGATCGCCACCGACAGCGCCAACACCATGTCGGCCTACATGACAGGCCACAAGACGGCCGTGAACGCGCTTGGCGTTTATGCCGACCGCACGCCGAACACGCTGGACGATCCGAAGGTCGAGACCATTGCCGAAGCGCTGCGCCGCACGACGAAAAAGTCGATCGGCGTCGTCTCCAATGCCGAAATCGAAGACGCAACGCCGGCTGCCGTCGTCTCCCACACCCGCGCCCGCGGCGACAAGGCGGAAATCGCCGGCATGTTCTACGACGTAAAGCCGGAGGTCATCCTCGGCGGCGGCTCCGCCTATTTCCTCCCCAAGTCCGTTGCCGGTTCCAAGCGCAAGGACGACAAGGATTTCATCGCCCTGTTCAAGGACGCCGGCTACACGCTGGCCACCACCAAGGACGAACTGGCCAAGGCTGACGGCGACAAGGTTCTCGGTCTCTTCCACACCGGCAACATGGACACCGTGCTTGACCGCCAGCAGCTGAAGAAGGGCACGGTCGAGAAGTTCCCGAACCAGCCGGGCCTCGTCGACATGACCAAGGCCGCCCTCGACAAGCTGTCGAAGAACCCGGAAGGCTTTTTCCTGATGGTGGAAGGCGCTTCGATCGACAAGATGTCCCACCCGATGGACTGGGACCGCGCCATGTATGAAACCATCGAATTCGACCAGGCGATCGGCCTTGGTCTTGAATTCCTGAAGAACAACCCGGACACGCTGATCGTCGTCACCGGCGACCACACCCACGGCGTCTCGATCATCGGCACCATCGATGACGACAAGCCGGGCACCGAGATGCGCGAAAAGGTCGGCACCTATGCCGATGCCGGCTTCCCGAACTATGAAGACAAGGATGGCGACGGCTATCCGGACAAGGTTGACGTGTCGCGTCGCCTGGCCGTCTTCTCCTCGAACTTCCCGGACTATTACGAAACCTGGCGTCCGAAGATGGACGGCCCGTTCGAGCCGTCCGTTCAGAACGAGAAGAAGCAGTACGTCGCCAACGAAGCCTACAAGAACGTTCCGGGCGCCGTCTTCCGCGAAGGCAACCTGCCGCGTTCTGCCGACACCGCAGTCCACGCTGTCGACGATGTCGTTCTGCAGGCCACAGGCCCCGGTTCGGAAGGCTTCAAGGGCTACATGGAAGAAAGCGACATCTACAAGGTGCTGGTCGATACCTTCGCGCTCGGCGCAAGGTAAGCATCGCCATGCCCGGGCCGGGTCGAAAGATCCGGCCTTGACGACCAGGCGAAATTCCACCCGCCGTCCCGGCGGGTGGAAGCGTTCAAGGAAGGAGATGCCGACATGATGACCCTCCTGCAGCATCCGGTTTCGCGCCGCCTGTTCCTGGCAGGCATGGCGATGGCAGCGCCCCCGCTGCTGACTGTCCGTCCCGTCGCAGCTGCCGCGAGCATGCTCGGCTTCGACGAACTCTATGGCAAGGTCACGCCGCTCGGCCTCCAGTTTTCGGAAAAGACAAAGGCGCTCGAGGGTAAATCCGTCTCCATGCGCGGCTTCATGGCGCCACCGCTCAAGGCCGAAGCGGCCTTCTTCGTGCTGACCGAGATCCCCATGTCCCTCTGCCCCTTCTGCTCGTCGGATGCCGACTGGCCGGACAATATCGTGGTGGTCTATCTCTCGGCCCGCCAGACCTTCACCCAGGCGAACCAGACGATCGAGGTGACCGGCCGTCTCGAAACCGGCTCATGGACAGACCCGGAGACGGGATTCGTGAGCCTGCTGCGGTTGCGCGATGCTCGTTATGCTGCGGTGTGACATGCTGAGCCTCTCCATCGAAAATCTCGTCGTGCGCGTGCCTGACCTGCAGCAGCCGGTGCTCGTCATCGATCGGCTCGACGTCCCTTCCGGCCAGCATCTCGCCGTGACCGGCGGCTCCGGCTCCGGCAAGAGCACGCTTCTCAACATCGTGAGCGGTCTTGAACGCGTGCGCCAGGGCCGTGTGCTGTGGAACGGTTCCGACATCGCGCCGCTCTCCGAAAGCGGCCGCGACCGCTGGCGTGCGCAGAATGTCGGGCTCGTCATGCAGGATTTCCATCTGTTTGCGGGGCTCACCGCGCTGGCCAATGTGCTGTTGCCCGCCCGTCTGGCCGGGGCTGCCGATGCGGCAACCGTCGCGCGCGCTCAGGACCTTCTCGCGCGGGTCGGGCTTGCGCGGCCAAGCCAGCGCGTCGAGACCATGTCGCGCGGCGAAATGCAGCGGGTGGCGATCGCGCGTGCCCTGCTGCGCCAGCCGGGCGTTATCGTGGCGGACGAGCCGACCGCAAGCCTCGACGTCGAGAGCGGTGCGGCGGTCGGCGATCTTCTGCTGGAGGTGGCGACAGAGACCGGCTCGACGCTGATCGTCGCCTCGCATGACCCGCGGCTGATCGAGCGCCTCGACCGGCGCCTGGCGCTGGCCGCCGGTCGCATCGTGACCGACAGCGCAGCAGCAGAGGTGGCGGCATGATTTCCTTCGTTCTGGCCGATCTGCGCCGGCTCTGGCTCGGCGCCTTTGTTCTGGTCTTGCTGGTTGCGCTGGCAACCGCGCTTGGCGTGGCCGTCACCCTGCAGGAGCGCGCCCTGCGGCTCGGCAGCGCCCGCGCCGCCGAGCGCTTCGATCTGGTGGTGGGAGCAGCCGGTAGCGAAACGCAGCTCGTTCTGTCCTCCGTCTTTCTGCAGCCCTCGCCATTGCCTTTGGTGCCCGGCAGCGTCCTGGCGAAGCTCGCCACCGATCCGCGCGTCGCCTGGGCCGCGCCGGTCGGCTTCGGCGATAGCTTCATGGGCTATCCGCTCGTCGGCACCACGACAGCGCTAGTAAAGGGAACCACGGCTGGCTTTGCCGAAGGCGGCTTGTTTGCCCATGAAGGGGAAGCGATCGTCGGGGCCGCGGTCCATTTGCCGCTCGGGGCCGAGATCAAGCCGATGCATGGCACGGCCGAAACCGGCGGGGAAACGCATACGGAAATCACCTACCGGGTCGTCGGTCGCGTCAAACCCACCGGCACACCGTGGGATCGCGCCATTCTGGTGCCCGTGCAGGCCGTCTGGCACATCCACGGCCTTGGCCACGATCATCACGATGAAGATCATGACGAGGACCATGAGGGCCATCATGATGAGGATCATCACGCTGCAGAAGCGCATGGCCACGATCATCATGAAGACGAGGGAGCCTCGGTGCCGGCGGTTCAGCAGGTTTCCGATGTTGGAGCGCCAAGCGATGCTGCTCCTCCGTCAGCCGTTCCGGCGGATCACGATCATGATGGCGAGGGCGAGCATGGCGCGGATGACCATGACGAGGATGGTCATCACCACGGCCATATCGATCCCGATGCGGCACTCAACGAGGTCTTCACCGACGAGGCGCCCGGCCTGCCGGCCATTCTCGTGAAACCGAAGACGATCGCCGATGCCTACCGCCTGCGCCAGGAGTACCGCACGGCCGGCACGCTTGCGGTGTTTCCCGGCGAAGTGCTGACGCGGCTTTACGGGACGCTCGGCGATGCCAAGATGGTGCTCTCGGCCGTGGCGGCCGGATCGCAGGCGCTGGTTGCGGCGGCCCTGCTGCTGGTGAGCGTGATTCACGTGACACAGCGGCGGCGGCAGATCGGCGCGCTGCGGGCCTTCGGTGCCCCGCGTCTGGCGGTGTTCGGCATCGTCTGGAGCGAGCTGCTCGTGCTGGTGCTGATGGGCATTGCGCTCGGCTTTGGCGGCGGCTATCTCGCTGCCCGGTTGATCGGCGATGCCTTTACCCGCCAGACCGGCGTGATCCTGCCGGTGGAATTTGCCGCCGGGGATGGCGCAATGGCGCTGATCCTGCTCGCCACCGGCATGGTGTTTGCCGCCATTCCGGCGCTGATGGCCTATCGGCAGTCGCCGGCGCAGGCCCTGCGCAGCTGAAAACTGCGCAGCCGAAACGGAGACCGGCGCGGGTGGCGCCTGCCAGGCTGCGGGTCAGAGGGCGTCGATGTCCGCCATCACCCTGTCCTCGACGCTCAGGCCCTCCTCGGCCGCCATCCGCCTGAGGCTGCGGCCACGCCGGCCGGGCAGGCGCACGCCCTCTTCCCGACCCATTTCGGCAGCGAGCATTGCCAGCCGCTCGGCCGTGCCGCCGCCCGTTGCCGCATCCGGATCGATGGCGATGAGATACTGGCCGAGCGCGGGCGGCGGCCCCTTGTCGTCGAACAGGGAGCTTGCCTCGTAGGAGAACAACGCGCCTGCCAGCGCTGCCGACAGAGCCTCCACCATGAAGGCAAGGGCGGCGCCCTTGGCGCCACCGGCGGGCGCCATGGTGCCCTTCAGTGCTGCATCGGGATCGGTGGTCGGCCGGCCGTCGATATCCAGCGCCCAGTCGTCGGGGATCGCGACGCCCTTCTGTTGCGCGGCCATCACCTTGCCGCGCGCCACCTTGGAAAGTGCCAGATCGATGACGATCGGTTCTTCGCCCGCCACCGGCACGGCAAAGGCAATCGGATTGGTGCCGTAAAGCGGCCGCCTGCCGCCCCAGGGCGCCATCGAGGCCGGGGCATTGGCAAACATCATCGCCACCAGACCCTGTTCGGCAAAGCGCTCCACGGTCAGCGCCATCACGCCGGCATGATGCGAGCGGTGAATGGCGGCGGCGGCAATGCCCTGCTGCCGCGCCAGCGGGGCAAGCTCCGTCACGCAAAGATCGAGCGCCGGATAGGCAAAGCCGAAGGCGGCATCGATGGCGAGCATACCCGGCCGCGTGCGTCTCGCCCGGGGCACGGCCTGCCCGTCCACCTTGCCGCTGCGCACCTGGGCAACATAGGCGAGGACGCGGCGCAGCCCGTGTCCGGACTGGCCGGCGGCCTCTGCGGCCACCAGGGCGCGGGCAACGGAAAGGGCGGTGACGGCGGTTACGCCATTGGCTTCGAAGACGGCGGCAATGCGGGCTTCGAGATCGGCAAGGCTGATGTGCATGGGGCGGGTATCCTGCGGCGGGACGGCTTTCCGCTGCCCAGCAACGGTCGGCCGCATCGCTTTCCCTCTACAGCATCGTCCGCGATTGCGAAATCGCTTTTCGCCCGAAAGACGCCTGTCGGGCGTGAAGGGGGCGCTCCGGCCGGGCCGGAAATCGCCGACCGCCGCAGGCTTTGCCGGAGGGCGTGCTTTGCGGCGGGATGAGACCCGCAGACCGGGCAGTGGCGTGCCCCGTCCGGCGCGGAGCGAGCCGTCTCAGCAGTTCTTGTAGCCCAGCGGCACGGTCACCTTGTCGCCGATACCGGCCGGCGGCGGCGGAACGGGAGAGGCGCGGCGCACCAGATCGACCATGTAGCTGTCGAAATCGGCATAGCCGGAGGAGCGTGACAGCGAAACGCCGGATAGATTGCCGCCATTGTCTATACGGAAGGTCACATAGGCCGTGCTGCCGCGCCCGGTGGCCGGGCACTTGCCGCGCTGGCGGGCCAGATGGGCTGCCAGCCGCGCCTGCCAGCGCGCCGGCGAGACGGAGGAACCGGCCAGGCTTTCGGAGGTGCGGGTCGCCGCGGTCTGGTCTGCCTGCTGCACCTCCGCCTTGGCCTGTTGTGCGGCCTTGGCGGCAGGTGGCTTCGGCTTCGGCGGCACGCGCTGTGCCACCTTCTTCGGCTCCGGCTTCGGGGCCTCTTCCTTCACCTCTTCCGGTTCCGGCGGACGGACCACGGGAAGCGGAACCTCGACATTTTCCAGCATGGCAAGCTGCTGCTCGACCACCGGATCCACCGGCTCCGGCTCTTCCGGCTGCTCTGGCTGTTCCTCCGGAATGGTCTGGGTGACTTCGGGAACCGGCTCCTGCGGCTCGGCCTCCTCGACCACCTCTTCCGGCGGCAGAGGCTTCTGCTCCACCACCTCTTCGGGCGGCGGCGTGTCGGGAAGCGGCTCCACCACCGGCTCCGGCGGCGGTTCTTCCACCGGTTCGGCGGTTTCGCTCTTCACTTCCTGCGAATCCTGAAGTTCGTCGGACACCACCGTCTCGTCGGTGGCCGCGGCCACCGGTTCGGGCGCAAGCTCGATCATGATGGCGGCCGGCGGAGCGGCATCGGAGGCTTCAATCGGCTGTTCGCGCAGCGCCACGGCCGCCGCCGCGATATGGGCCGCAAGCACGAAGGTGGCGGCGCCGGTCCAAAGGGCGGCCTCGCCCAGTCTGCCGGCCTTGCTGCGATGCATGGAAAGGGTCATGGCGTGGCTCCGCTCGTGCCGCCCTGGCCGGCAGCGGGTGCGGCCAGCGGCGGTGCCGCGCCGGGCACGGTCTCAAGTCCCACCAGCGCGATCTTCAGATAGCCAGCGTCCCGCAGCAGGTTCATGACCTCCATGAACTGCCCGTAATCGACGGACTTGTCGGCGCGCAGGAAGATGCGGGTATCCTTGTTGCCGGCGGTGGTGCGGTCCAGTGTCGCCGCCAGCTGCTCGCGCAGCACCGGATCGTTGCCGAGATTGAGGCTCAGATCCTGCTTCACCGTCAGGTAAAGCGGCTCGTCGGGGCGTTGTGCGGGCTTGGCCGTCGATGCCGGCAGGTCCACGTTCACATCCACGGTGGCCAGCGGTGCGGCCACCATGAAGATGATCAGCAGCACGAGCATCACGTCGATGAACGGCGTGACATTGATCTCGTGGTTTTCCGGCAGGTCGTCGCCGCCGCCTTCGCGAATGCCGCCAGCCATGGCTCACTCTCCCGCGACGAGCGATACGGACGACTTGCTGCGCGACCCCGGCGGAACCTTGCGGAAGTCGAGATCGCGGCTGACCAGCCGTTCGACGCCGGCTGCGGCATCCGCCAGCAACTGGCGATAGCCGGTGATGGAGCGGGCGAAGATGTTGTAGATCACCACGGCCGGAATGGCCGCCACGAGGCCGATGGCCGTCGCCAGAAGCGCTTCGGCGATGCCGGGCGCGACGACGGCGAGATTGGTCGTCTGCGATTGCGAAATGCCGATGAAGGAATTCATGATGCCCCAGACCGTGCCGAACAGGCCGACGAAGGGGCCGACGGAGCCGATGGTCGCCAGGGCGCCGGTGCCGCGCATCATCCGACGCCCGGCAAAGGCCTCGATCCGCGACAGCGAGGAGGAGACGCGCTCCTTCACGCCGGCATTTTCGGCATGGTCGAGGGCCGCTTCCGACAGTTTCAATTCCTGTGCCGCCTCCCGCAGCATCAGCGCTGCCGGGCCGCCGCGCCGCTCGGTTGCGGCGAGTGCCTCCGACAGGGTGCGTGCCTTGCGGATGGCCTTGATCACGGCGTTGACGCGGCGACGGGCGCCGGCCAGTTCCAGAGACTTGGCCAGCCATACCGTCCAGGTGATCAGCGAGGCGAGGGCAAGACCCATCATGACGCCCTTCACCACCCAGTCCGCCGCCATGAACATGCCGACCGGCGAAAGATCGTGCGGAATGTCGGTGCGCGGCGCCGGATGCATGAACTGGGTCAGGAGATCCGCCTCGCTGGCGGCCGGTGCCGGATCGGCGGGGGCAGCCTGCGGCGCGGGCGCTGCCGCCTGGATTGCAGGCTGTTCGCCTGCGACGGGTTGCGCTGCATCGGCTGGCTGTGCGGCGGCGCCGGTCGCTTCAGGCTGAGGCGCGGCCGCCTGCGGTCCGGCTGCGGTTGCCGGGGAACTCGTCTCCGTCGGAGCTGCTGCCGGGACATTGGCCGGCGCTGTCGGCTCCGCCGCCGGTGTCGTGGCTGCAGCGTCGGGTGCCGTCGTTGCGGTTGGGGCGGCAAGGCGCGGTTGCGTGCCGGCCGGTGCGGCCTGGGTATCGGCGGGCGCTGCGGTCTGGGCATGGGTCACCGGGCAGATCAGCACCGCGCCGACCAGAAGTGCTGCCGCGCCGAGTCTCGCTTTCCGGGCCTTCGGCATGGTCCCCGGCTGGGCGGTCAGAGGCAAGAGGATCGGCATGGGCAAACTCCGGAGGTTTCACTGGCAGGCGCTCAGCCGCAAGGCCACTTTCCGGCTGGTTCACAATGCGGCGCGTTGCGATCCATGGCCAGGTCGCCGCATGTGCTTCAAGGCCTACCCGATAGTAAACTTGACTTCCGTTGGCAACAATAATGTGTCGGAAATTTCACGAAAAGGCGGAGCGTCTGCCGATTCGGCCGCGTCGCATTGTCGCGCGCGCCGGCAGTTGGGGCGAACGCATTGCCTTTCCGGCGTGACCGGCACGGCTGAACACGCCCGGCCTCAGCCCGCACAAACCGGTGCTCGCACACGAAAACGCCGGGCACGAAGGCCCGGCGCTGGATGGTTCTGTTCGGTCTGTCCCGTGCCTCAGAGCGTACGGGTGACGTGTTCCACGCGGAAGCACTCGATCGTGTCGCCGGCGCGGATGTCTTCGTAGTTCTCGAAGGCCATGCCGCATTCCTGACCGACCGGCACTTCGGAGACTTCGTCCTTGAAGCGCTTGAGCGTCTTGAGCTTGCCTTCGTGGATGACCACGTTGTCGCGCACCAGACGCACGCCTGCACCGCGCTCCACCTTGCCTTCGATGACACGGCAACCGGCGACCTTGCCGACCTTTGTGATGTTGAACACCTCGAGGATCTCGGCATTGCCGAGGAAGGTTTCGCGGCGTTCCGGCGAGAGCAGGCCCGACATTGCTGCCTTCACGTCATCCACCAGATCGTAGATGATGTTGTAGTAGCGGATTTCGGTGCCGGTGCGCTCGGCCAGCGTGCGGGCCTGGGCATTGGCACGCACGTTGAAGCCGATGATGGCGGCATTCGAGGCTTCGGCCAGCGAAATATCCGATTCCGTCACGCCGCCGACGCCCGAATGGACGATGCGGGCACGCACTTCGTCGGTGCCGAGCTTTTCCAGCGCGCCGGCAATGGCTTCGATCGAGCCCTGCACGTCGCCCTTGATGAGCAGCGGGAACTCCTTCATGCCGGAGGTCTGCAGCTGGCTCATCATCTGTTCCAGCGAACCGCGCGAACCGGACTGGCGGGCAGCCGCCTTGTCGCGGGCCAGACGCTGGCGATACTCGGAGATCTCGCGGGCGCGGGCTTCGTTCTCGACCACGGCGAACTTGTCACCGGCAGCCGGAGTGCCAGACAGGCCGAGGATCTCGACCGGCATGGCCGGCAGCGCTTCCTTGACGTGCTCGCCCTTGTCGTTGACGAGAGCGCGAACGCGGCCCCACTGGTCGCCGGCCACGATGATCTGGCCGGGCTTCAGCGTGCCCTTCTGGATCAGAACGGTTGCAACCGCACCGCGACCGCGGTCGAGCTGGGCTTCGATGACCGAACCTTCTGCCGTGCGGTTCGGATTGGCCTTCAGGTCCAGCACTTCGGCCTGCAGCAGGATGGCTTCCAGCAGCTTGTCGAGGTTCAGGCCGTTCTTGGCCGAGACTTCGACGTCCAGCGTTTCACCGCCCATGGATTCCACGAACACTTCGTGCTGCAGCAGGGCAGTGCGAACGCGCTGCGGATCCGCCGTCGGCTTGTCGATCTTGTTGATCGCCACGATGATCGGAACACCTGCCGCCTTGGCATGGTTGATGGACTCGATCGTCTGCGGCATCACGCTGTCGTCGGCCGCCACCACCAGGATCGCGATGTCGGTCACCTGCGCACCACGGGCACGCATGGCGGTAAACGCCGCGTGGCCGGGGGTGTCGATGAAGGTGATCTTCTGGCCGTTCTGTTCGACCTGATAGGCACCGATGTGCTGGGTGATGCCACCGGCTTCGCCGGCCACGACGTTCGCCTTGCGGATCGCATCGAGCAGCGAGGTCTTGCCGTGGTCGACGTGACCCATGATGGTAACGACCGGCGGACGCGGCAGAAGCTCGCCCGCGTCGTCAGCCACGTTGAAGATACCTTCCTCAACGTCGGATTCCGAAACGCGCTTCACCGTATGGCCGAATTCGGTCGCGATGAGTTCTGCGAGGTCGGCGTCGATGACGTCGCCCGGCTTCATCATCTGGCCTTCCTTCATCAGGTACTTGATGACGTCGACGGCGCGTTCGGACATGCGCTGCGACAGTTCCTGAATGGTGATGGTTTCCGGCAGGATGACTTCGCGCATGACCTTTTCGCGCGTTTCCTGCATCTGGCTGCGGCGGAACTTCTCCTGCCGGCGGCGCATGGCAGACAGCGAGCGGCCGCGTGCGGAACCGTCCTCGTCGACATCGGCCGTGGTCACCGTCAGCTTGCCGCGGCGGCGGTCGTCTTCCTTCGGACGGGCGGGAACCTTGGCGGGAGCCGGTGCGGCAACCTTGCCGCGTGCCGGGCCGCGGGCGGGGCCGCGATCATCGTCCTCGTCGTCGGAGGCCTTGCGGCTGCGCGGCGCGATACCGGTCGGTGCCGGCGTCGCGCCGGGAGCGGCGGGGCGGGGGGCCTGCGGCCGCGATTCCGGAGCGCGTGCGGCGACCGGCTGCGGTGCCGGCTGGGCAGGTGCCGGCGCTGTCGGGCGCTCGGCTGGGGCTGCCGGCTGAGGTGCTACCGCGGCTTCGTGCTTTGCGGTTTCGGCAGCAGCCTTGGCTTCCTCGGCCAGACGGGCTTCCTCGGCGCGGGCCTCTTCGGCACGGCGGGCTTCCTCGGCCTTGCGGCGGGCTTCCTCTTCGGCGCGCTGCTTGGCCTCGATCACGTCGCGGGCCTGCGCCTCGGCAAGTGCGCGGCGGCGGGCGTCCATTTCGCTGGCCGAAAGGTCATGCAGAACATTGCCGCGCGGACGGTCCGGCTGGCGCTGCGGCTGCTGCGGGCGGCCCTGATGGTTCTGGTGGCCCTGCGGACGCTGGCCCTGCTGCGGACGCTGCTGCTGGTTGGGCTGGTGGATGCGCGGCGGCGGCGCGGGCTGGGCCGGGCGCGGCTGCGGAGCCGGCGCTGCTGCCTCGGCCGGGCGCTGCTGCGGCTGGGCAGGGGCTGCCACCGGTGTAATCGGCTTTTCATCTTCCGGGCGGAGCGGGCGACGCTTGCGCGTCTCCACCACGACCGCCTTGGTGCGACCGCGACCCATATCCTGGCGTACGGTACCCTGGGCCATCCCTGAGGGCTTCAGGGTGAGGGTCTTCTTTCCCGTAACGCTGATTGTCTTGTCGTCTTTACTGTCGGTCATCCGTTCCTGTTCCTTCCGACAGGAACGGATGGAAACCATCAGGACCTGTCGTTCAATACATGTCTTCCAATGCGGCGGCCGGCAATTGCCGGTAACCGCGTCATGTCCTTGACCGGCCAGCGCCGCCATTCGCTCCGGAGTGACCGCCATTGCGGTACGTTTCGAGCTTGGTTGCGCGCTTCACTACACCCTCACCCGCCTGTCCGGCAAGCGCCGCGGCATGGATAAAAGCATTCTGGCCCATCAGTTCGTCCATTTCGGCCGCGGTCAGAAGCCGGAAGGAGGGTATGTCCTCCTCGGCATCCGTTCCGAGCCGCCAGGCCTTGCGGGCCTGGTCAATCTTTCTCACGCCGTCGGCGGCGGCATCGGCCGCATGAAACACGCCCACGGCCTCGCCGCCACGAACGGCGGCATCCACCTTCATGGCGCCGGAGACGAACTGGCCCGCCTTGCGCGCCATGTTCATCATGCCGACCATGTCGGCCACCAGCAGGCGGTCGACCAGATCGGCGAGATCGACGGAGGCCTTCGCCTCCGTCTTCAGCGCCCGCGAGAACAGCTTGCGCTGCATCGCCCGCTCGACCAGGGCCCGCTCGGCCCGGATCCAGCAGCCGCGACCCGGCAGCTGGCGTTTCAGATCCGGCACCACCTGGCCATCCGGCCCCGCGACGAAGCGGATGAGGTCCGCCGGATCGGTCGCCTCGCGCGTGACGATGCAGGTGCGATCGTTCACGACCAGTTCCTCGTCGTCCGCGTCATGTTCGGGCGCCGCGATCATTGTTCGGCAGCGGCGTCCGCCTCCTCGTCAGCGCCGTCTTCCTCGGTCTCTTCGACCTGTTCGCGGGCCAGATCCTCTTCGGTGATCCAGCCGGCCAGCAGACGCGCCTGGACGATCATGTTCTCTGCCTCGACGCGGGAGACGTCGAACTTCGAGAAGATGCCTTCGTACTTCTTCGTCTCGCCGTCCTTGCGTTCGGTCCAGCCGATCAGGTCGTCGGCGGCGCAGCCGGCAAAGTCTTCCACGGTCTTGATGCCATCCTCGCCGAGCGCCACCAGCATCTTGCCAGTCAGGCCCTCGATCTGGCGCAGTTCGTCGGACACACCGAGTTCGCGGCGCTTGGCATCCATTTCCGCTTCGATGCGGTCGAGATATTCGCGGGCACGGGTCTGGATCTCGTTGGCGGTGTCGTCATCGAAACCGTCGATCGAGGAGATCTCGTCGAGATCGACATAGGCAAGTTCTTCCACCTGGGCGAAGCCTTCGGAAGCGAGAACCTGGCCGACCATCTCGTCCACGTCGAGCGCATCCATGAACAGGTTGGTGCGTTCGTTGAATTCCTTCTGGCGGCGTTCCGATTCCTCGGCCTCCGTCATGATGTCGATGTCCCAGCCCGTCAGCTGCGAGGCAAGACGGACGTTCTGGCCGCGACGGCCGATGGCGAGCGACAGCTGCTCGTCCGGAACCACCACTTCGATGCGCTCCGCATCTTCGTCGAGCACGACCTTGGCGACTTCCGCCGGCTGCAGTGCGTTGACGATGAAGGAGGCCGGATCGGCCGACCACGGGATGATGTCGATCTTTTCGCCCTGCAGTTCGCCGACAACCGCCTGGACGCGGGAGCCGCGCATACCGACGCAGGCGCCGACCGGATCGATGGACGAGTCGTTCGAGATCACGGCGATCTTGGCGCGCGAACCCGGGTCACGGGCCACCGACTTGATCTGGATGATGCCGTCGTAGATTTCCGGCACTTCCATGGTGAAGAGCTTCACCATGAACTGCGGATGGGTACGCGACAGGAAGATCTGCGGGCCACGCTGCTCGCGGCGCACGTCGTAGACATAGGCACGGACGCGGTCGCCATAGCGCATGTTTTCGCGCGGGATCATCTCGTCGCGGCGGATGATGCCTTCGCCACGGCCGAGGTCGACGATGACATTGCCATATTCGACGCGCTTGACGGTGCCGTTGACGATTTCGCCGACGCGGTCCTTGAACTCGTCATACTGGCGGTCACGCTCGGCCTCGCGCACCTTCTGCACGATCACCTGCTTGGCCGACTGGGCGGCGATGCGGCCGAAATCCATCGGCGGCAGCGGATCGGCAATGAAATCGCCGATCTTGGCGTCCGGGTTACGGTCGCGGGCCAGAAGCAGCGGGATCTGCGTGCTGTAGTCTTCGGCCTGCTCGACCACTTCCAGCAGACGCTGCAGGCGGATCTCACCGGTCTTGGAATTGATGTCGGCGCGGATGTTGCTTTCCGTGCCGTAGCGGGAGCGGGCCGCCTTCTGGATCGCGTCGGCCATGGCGGCCAGAACGATCTCGCGGTCGATGACCTTTTCGCGCGCCACTGCATCTGCGATCTGCAGAAGTTCTAGCCGGTTCGCACTCACTGCCATTGTCGTCGGTCTCCGTAGATCGAATGTCTGCTGCCTGCCGGGGTGCGGCGGGCCAAATGGGTTCGGTTCAGTCTTCGTCGGCTTCGTCGTTCTGGTTGGCGGCTTCCGCCTTGGCCAGCTTGTCGGCGCGCAACGCATCCCGGATCAGGTCGTCCGTCAGGATCAGCTTGGCTTCCGCCAGCGCCGCATAGGGAACGATCACGCGTGGCTCTTCGCCATAGGCCACCTGATCGCGCTCCAGGGTGAAGCCGTTCTCGTCCGTCTCGGCGATCTTGCCGCGGAAACGCTTGCGGCCGTCGAGCAGAACGGAGGTCTCGCACTTCACCAGATGCCCGCTCCAGCGGACGAAATCGGACTTGCGCACCATCGGCCGGTCGATTCCGGGCGAGGACACTTCCAGATGATACGCCTTATCGATCGGATCTTCCACATCGAGAACCGGCGAAACCGCCATGGAGACCGCCTCGCAGTCCTCCACGGTCATCGTGCCGTCGTTGCGCTCGCACATGATCTGCAGCGTCAGGCCGTTCTGGTTGAGAAGCCGCACCCGGACGAGGCGAAAATCCATCGCCTCCAGTGTCGGCTCGATGATTTCCGCAATCCTGAGGTCGAGACCCGTCTCGACGATGAGACGCGCTTCCTTCTGGCTGTCCTGCATGTGGTCTTTCGGCGTGGTCGCCGTCCCGGCGATGATGTTCCGTTTGCCTGACCGCCTAACAAAAAAGAGCGGGTCCTTCGCGGGCCCACTCTTCATCTGCCGATCAAGAATTTAATGGTCATATACGCGCTAAACCGGCCAATTGCAAGGCCTTGCGCGGTAGGCTGCGGATGGGGCCTCTTTTGTGCTTGCCGCCATGGGCTGGGTGACTAGTTTACCGGTGACGCATGATTCTCAGAGAGGTCCACCGTGCCCGAGCGGGTTTCTCCCCTGGCGCCTTTCGGTCACCAGACATTCCGCACCATCTGGATTGCCAGCATCGCCTCCAATTTCGGCGGGTTGATTCAGGCGGTCGGCGCCGCCTGGATGATGACCGCCATCTCCAGCTCGGAGAACATGGTGGCGCTCGTCCAGTCCTCGACGGCGCTGCCGATCATGCTGTTTTCGCTGGTGGCCGGTGCGCTTGCCGACAATTTCAACCGCCGCAGCATCATGCTGGCGGCGCAGGGCTTCATGCTGGCGGTCTCGCTGCTGCTCACGCTGTTCGCGTTCTTCGGCTGGCTCAATCCCTGGCTGCTTTTGACCTTCACCTTCCTGATCGGCTGCGGCACGGCACTCAACAATCCCTCCTGGCAGGCCTCGGTCGGCGATATGGTGCCGCGCGCCATCCTGCCGGCGGCAGTGACGCTGAACAGTGTCGGCTTCAACATCACCCGAAGCCTCGGGCCGGCGATCGGCGGGGCCATCGTGGCCGGTTTCGGCGCCGCTGCGGCCTTTGCCACCAATGCCGTCAGCTATCTCGCGCTCATCTACGCCCTGCTTCGCTGGCGCCCGGAACTGCCGTCCAGCAAGCTGCCGCGCGAAACACTGGGGCGGGCGCTCTCGGCCGGCTTCGGTTATGTGGCCATGTCGCCGAAGCTGATCAATGTGCTGTTCCGCTCCGCGCTGTTTGGCCTGTCGGCCAGCGCCATCCTGGCGCTTCTGCCGCTGGTGGCGCGGGATCTGGTGGCGGGCGGCCCGCTGACCTATGGCTTCATGCTGGGCGCTTTTGGTGTCGGGGCGGTCGGCGGCGCCATGCTGAACGCGCGTCTGCGCGAACTCTGTTCCAGCGAAATGATCGTGCGGCTGTCCTTTACCGGCTTTGCGGCCAGCGCCGTGGTGGCCGCACTCTCCACCTCCACCTGGCTGACCTGCCTCATCCTTCTCGTGCCTGGGGCCTGCTGGGTCCTGGCGTTGTCGCTGTTCAACACGACCGTTCAGCTATCGACGCCGCGCTGGGTGGTGGGCCGGGCGCTCTCCTTCTACCAGACGGCGGCCTTTGGCGGTATCGCGGTCGGCAGCTGGGTCTGGGGCACGATCGCGGAGGAGCATGGGGTTGCCACCTCGCTGATGATTGCGAGCCTCGTGATGGTGCTCGGCGCGCTGGTGGGTTGGAAATTTGCGCTTCCCTCGCTCGAGACCCTCAATCTCGATCCGGCCAATACCTTCCGGGAACCGTCGCTGCGTCTCGATCTGCAGCCGCGCAGCGGTCCGATCGTCCTGCTTGTCGATTATACGATCCGCGAGGAGAACGTGCCGGAGTTTCTCGCCCTGATGTCGGAGCGCCGCCGCATCCGCATCCGTGACGGTGCCCGCCAGTGGGCGCTGATGCGCGATCTCGAAAACCCGGACATCTGGACCGAAACCTACCATACCGCCACCTGGGCCGATTACGTGCGCCATAACCAGCGCCGCACCCAGGCGGATTCGGAAGTCTGGACACGCATCCGCGCCCTGCATGCCGGGCCGGATGGGCCGCGCGTCCACCGGATGATCGAACGCCAGGCCATTCCACCGCACGATGCCGGCGACGATATTTTCCAGAAAACCTCCATCGATCTTCATCATTGAGGGCAGGCGCATGGTCCGAATCCGCAAAGCAGAGCGCCGGGATCTCGCCGCCATCGTGGCGATGCTCGCAGACGACCAGCTCGGTCTTTCGCGCGAGGTGGTCTCGGACCCGGTCGATGCGCGCTATGTCGAGGCCTTTTCCGCCATCGAAACGGACCCCAACCAGTTGCTTGCGGTGGTGCTGAGTGAGGCGGGCGGGGTGATCGGCTGCCTGCAGATCAGCTTCATTCCCGGTCTCTCGCGCCTCGGCCTCTGGCGCGGCCAGATCGAGAGCGTGCGCATTTCAAGCGACCAGCGCGGCAGCGGTCTCGGGCGCGAGATGATGCTCTGGGCGATCGAGGAGTGCCGCAAGCGCGGCTGCGGCCTCGTGCAACTCACCTCAGACAAGCGCCGCGAGGATGCATTGCGCTTCTATGAGCAGCTGGGCTTCGAGGCGAGCCACGAAGGATTCAAGCTTAGCCTTTAGCGCAATTTCGCTTTCAGGCTTTCATCCGGAAAACAGGTGGGCGTCAGACCGTTCTTCGCCTGCCAGTCGCCGAGCGAACGGCGGGTCTTGAAACCGGCGAGCCCATCCGCCTTGCCGACATCATAGCCCTTCGCCTGCAGGGTCTTCTGCATGGCCAGCACATCCGAGCGCAGCATCTTGCCGACGGCCCCCCATTGGCCCTGGAAGGCGCCACCGCCGTACGCAATGCGATCGGCCAGATTGCCGATGAAGAGCGCGTAGAGATCGGAATTGTTGTATTCCTTCAGCACGTAGAAATTCGGCGTGACGATGAATTCCGGTCCGTGCCGCCCGGCCGGAACCAGCATCATGCCGGACAACTTCGCCTCGTCGGTGGGAAAGGCCTTGCCCGAGACGCGGGTAATGCCGCTCGCGGCCCAGGCGGAAATCGGTTTCGCGAGGTCCGGCCCTTCCTGTGCGCAGGATACGTCCCTGGGGATGCTCACCTCGAAGCCCCAGTCGCGGCCGCGCTGCCAGCCTTTCAGCGCAAGGTAATGCGCGATCGATCCCAGCGTATCGGGCACCGAATCCCAGATATCGGCGCGGCCATCCCCATCAAAATCGACGGCGTATCTGACATAACTCGACGGCATGAACTGCGGCTGGCCAAGTGCGCCGGCCCAGGAGCCCATCATCCGCCCCGGCACGACGTCGCCGTGTTCGAGAATGCGCAGCGCGTCGATGAGTTCGGTGCGGAACATCTCCTTGCGGGTCGACATGAAGGCCTTGGTCGCCAGCACTTCAATGGCAGAGTAGGGCAGTTTTGCCCGGCCATAACCGGATTCGCGGCCCCAGACGGCAATGACGATGGCACCCGGCACGCCATAGGTCTTTTCGATTTTGCGCAACGTCGCCGCATGGGTCTGAGCCAGCATCCTGCCGGTGGCGGCGAGCCCCTGCAGGCGCTGTTCGGAGAAATAGGCGCCGGGCGAGGAAAATTCCGCCTGGCTCTGGTCCTGCTCCTTCGGCGGTGTCGTGCCGGGCGGCACGAGATCCGGCAGCGACCAGTTGAGGGTAACTCCCTGGAACGCACGCTCGATCGTCTTCTCCGAAACGCCCGCCTTGCGCGCCTCCGGTGCCAGATCGCGGCTGATCCAGGTGCGGAACGCGGCTTCCACCTCGGATTTCGAGGGTGCGGCGTGGGCGGGGAGGGAGGCCGTGTTGAGGCCAAGGAGCGTCAACGCCACGAGACAACGTTTGCCAACCCAAACAGACCCCCTCTGGCCTGCCGGCCATCTCCCCCACAAGGGGGGAGAAGACTTGCCGCTGCGGCCTGCCCGGATCAAGGCGACGAGGCTGCGGCAGGTTAAGCCCTTCCCCCTTGTGGGGAGGGGTTGGGGAGGGGTCTTTGTGACCCATCCAGTCGTCGTTCCGCTTAAGGAGAGGTGAGGTCTCGATGATCTGTTCGTAGCCACCGAAGACCTGGAAATTTCGTGCCGTCCGGTGAGGAAGTTCCGAAGAAGCCTGATCACTGTATCTCCTCCTCCCGTCACCCTCAAATCGCCGTGCGCGCCCGAAGTGCGGCCGTCAGTGTTCCCTCGTCCAGATAGTCCAGTTCGCCGCCCACCGGCACGCCATGCGCCAGCCTTGTGATCTTGACCGGCAGCTCGGCCAGCCGGTCGGTGATGTAATGCGCCGTTGCCTGGCCCTCCACCGTCGCGTTGACGGCGAGGATGATTTCCCGGATGCCGCCTTCGCTCGCCCGGTCAACGAGCCCCTTGATGTTGAGGTCGTCCGGCCCGACGCCATCGAGCGGCGAGAGCGTTCCCCCCAGCACGTGGTAGGCGGCGTTCATCGCGCCGGCCCGCTCCAGCGCCCAGAGATCGGAAACATCTTCCACGACGATGATGACGGACTGGTCGCGCCGGTCGTCGGTGCAGACCGTGCAGGGGTCGCTGGTATCGACATTGCCGCAGCGCGAGCACACCTTGACCTTGTCATAGGCTTCGCCGAGCGCCACCGACAGCGGGCCCATCAACTGCTCGCGTTTCTTGATCAGATGCAGGGCCGCCCGCCGTGCGGAACGGGGGCCGAGCCCCGGAACCTTGGCCAGCAGCTGGATGAGTTTTTCGATTTCGGGACCGGTGACGCGTTTTGCCATGCGCCGCTTTTAGACGATAAGCGTTGGAAACGGAATCGCACAGTGAGGCATCTCCCATGAAAGTCAGCGCCATCTGCATCGGACGGCCCGAGAAGGTGCCGGGCAAGACCTACAAGACCGGCCTCAACAAGGTTCCGGTCAGCGGTGCCGTGATGGTCGATGAGACCGGATTGCTGGGTGATTCGGTGCTGAACCGCAAACATCACGGCGGTCGGGATCAGGCCGTCTACGGGCTGGGCACGATCGATCTTTCGGCCTGGGAGGATGAGCTCGGCATGCCGCTGCCGCCTGGAACCTTCGGCGAGAACCTTGTCATCGAGGGCGCGGACAGCCGCAGTGTCCGCGTGGGCGACCGTTTCGAGACGGCGGACGTCCTTCTGGAGGTGACGGCGACCCGCACGCCCTGTGCGACGCTTGCCGCCCGCATGGGCGACCCGTATTTCGCCAGACGCTTCAACGCCGTGGCGCGACCCGGCTTCTACTGCCGCGTGCTGCGGCAGGGCCTTCTGCAGACGGGCGAGGCGGTGACTTTTCAACCTTTCGCCGGGCCGTCCGTCACCATGCCGGAACTGCTGCAGCTTCGCCCCGGTCGCCTACGCGAGGAAGAGAGGGGCCGCTATCTCTCTCTCCCGATCGGGGAGAGACTGCGCGCGCTGATTGGCGGTTAAGGTAATTCCGGCGAAAGCGGGAACCGGTTTCACGTCCGCGATTGCGCGAAAGCCAGGAGATGGAGCGTTTCGAGCGATTCCGTTCTCGCAAGACGCATCCGGATGCACGAGCGCCGGCAGATGCCGGCGCTTGCCTGAGATGTCAGGGGGGCGTCAAGCCGGTCTCTGACTCAGAACGGCAGCTTCATGCCGGGCGGCAGCGGAAGGCCGGCCGTCAGGGCCGCCATCTTCTCCTGCGCCTGGGCTTCGCTCTTGTCCTTGGCGTCCTTGTGGGCGGCGACGATCAGGTCCTCGAGGATTTCCACCTCGTCCTCCTTGAAGAGCGAGGGGTCGATCTTCAGGCCGCGCAGTTCGCCCTTGCCGCTGAGGATCACGGTCACGAGGCCGCCGCCGGCCTTGCCTTCGACTTCCAGCGCGGCAATTTCCTGCTGCGCCTTCTCCATCTTGGCCTGCATTTCCTTGACCTTGCCCATCATGCCCATGATGTCGCGCATCGGGTCGCTCCTTTGTCTCGTCGTGTCGGGGTGTCAGAATTCGATATCGTCGCCGGGCAGGATGTCGCCCTCTTCCGTCTCGATGGTGGCAGGCGGCTTGATCTCCTCGGCCTCGTTCTCCTCGCTGACGCGGATGCGCACGTCGGTAATGCGTGCGCCCGGAAACTGGGCGAGGATGGCGGCGACATCCGGATCGGCGCGCGCGTCGGTGAGGCGGGCCTCGCGGGCCTGGCTTTCCACCTCGGCCAGCGTGGGCGATCCCTGCTCGCGGCTGAGAATCACCATCCAGCGGGTTTCGGTCCATTCCTCCAGCCGCCGCTGCAGATCGCCGACGATGCTTTTCGGCGCGTCTGGCGGCAGGTTGATTTCCAGCCGGCCGGGATCGATGCGAACCAGCCGCACGAAGCTGCGCAGCAAGGCCTTCAGCTTCGGATCGCGGTTCCTGGCGCACAGTTCGGCGATGTCGGACAGCGAGGTGATCGGTACCTTGGGGGCCGGGACTGCCGCAGGGCCGGGTTGCGGGGCAGGGCGCTCTTCCGTGCGGCCAACGGCCATCGGCTGCGGCGTGGAGGGAACCGCGGCAAGCATCGCCGTCGGCCCGCCCGAAGCGCCGCCGGCGGCCATGCGCGGCGCGGGCGCGCTGTCGGTGCCGCGTGCCATTACCGGCGCTGCGCCAAGGCTGGCGCGGGCGCCGCCATTGCCGGCCGAGGATGCGGGAGAACCCGCCTCGCCACCGCCGTTCAGGAGGTCGGCGACGCGACGCGCGGCATCTTCCGGCGAGGGCAGATGGGCGGCATGGGTGAGGCGGATCAGCACCATTTCGGCGGCACCGGCGGCGCGTGCCGCATTCTCGGCTTCCGGAATGCCCTTCAGCAGCATCTGCCACATGCGCGACAGCGTGGTGACCGCCACAGTGCCGGCAAATTCGGCGCCGCGCACCCGCTCCACCTCGCTCAGCGACGGATCGTCGCCGGCCTCGGGAATATATTTGATACGAGTGACGAGGTGGGTGAAATCGGCAAGATCCGTCAGCACGACGACGGGGTTGGCACCGGCCTCGTATTGCGCGGCAAACTCCTGCAGCGCCGCCGTCACGTCGCCTTTGACGACATGTTCGAACAGATCGACGATACGGGCGCGGTCGGCAAGGCCCAGCATGCCGCGCACGGTTTCTACCTGAACGGCACCGCCGCCATGGGCGATCGCCTGGTCGAGCAGCGACAGGCCGTCGCGGGCAGAGCCTTCCGCCGCACGCGCCACCATCGAGAGCGCCTCCGGCTCGAAGCCGATGCCCTCCTTGCCGAGGATCGCGGAGAACAGGCCGACCAGATCGGCGGCGCTGATGCGGCGCAGGTCGAAACGCTGGCAGCGCGACAGAACCGTGATCGGAACTTTCCGGATTTCGGTGGTGGCGAAGATGAACTTCACATGTTCCGGCGGCTCTTCCAAGGTCTTCAGGAGACCGTTGAAGGCCTGCGTCGAGAGCATGTGCACTTCGTCGATGATATAGACCTTGTAGCGGGCCGAAACCGGACGGTAGCGCACCTGCTCGATGATCTCGCGGATATCATCGATGCCGGTATGCGAGGCGGCGTCCATCTCGATCACGTCGACATGACGGCCTTCCATGATGGCCTGGCAATGTTCGCCGGGAATGCGCAGGTCGATGGTCGGTTTGTCGATCTCGGGGGTCTTGTAGTTCAGCGCACGGGCAAGGATGCGGGCGGTCGTCGTCTTGCCCACGCCGCGCACGCCGGTCAGCATGTAGGCCTGGGCGATGCGGCCCGTCTCAAACGCGTTGGTGAGGGTGCGGACCATCGGCTCCTGGCCGACCATCAGGTCCGAAAAATCCTTGGGGCGATATTTTCGCGCCAGAACGCGGTAGCCGGCGTTCCCCGTTGCGGTCGTTCCCGAAACTGTCAGCCCGGTGTCGCTCATCAAGTCCCGCCAGCCCCGATCGGCTATACCAGCCTTTGACCAGCCTTGCGGCCGGACCGGAAGCTGACCATGAAAGAGTTAGAAGGTGGGAGGCTGGCACGGCGACCCGTGCCGGGCTCGTTAGGGCTGCTTCCTTCCGGACCTGACCCGGTTGGCGAGTGGCTCGTCCACCACCAACCTCCCGAGGGGACATATCGTCGTTTCGCGCAGCAAATGCAAGCCAAGCCGTCAAAAAACTGCTAGCAAGAGGAAAAACTCCGGAGGACACCTTGAGTGCATTTGAGCTGGATGCCCGGCTGGAACGGGATTCCGAATTCGTCACTGCGCTGGGTCTGTGCCAGCTGCGGCTGTTGAAGGACAGCCGGTGGCCCTGGCTGATGCTGGTGCCGCAGCGGGCCGACAAGACCGAGATCTTCGAACTGGCGCCGCTCGACCAGGCCATGCTGACCTTCGAGACGAACATGATCGCCGAAGCGCTGAAAAAGGTCACCGGCGCAAAGAAGATCAATATCGGTGCGCTTGGCAATGTCGTTTCCCAGCTGCATGTGCATGTGGTGGCGCGCAACGAGGGCGATGCCAACTGGCCCGGCCCGATCTGGGGGTTCGGCACGGCTGTTCCTTACGATGATCCGGCAAAACAGGCCTTCCTCAAGGCGCTCAACGAAGCGATGTCCCCATGAGCATTTCTCTTTTCGAAACGGATGCGCCGCATCCGGAAGCCAGCCGGCTGACCGCCTTTTCCGGCAATCGCCTCGATCGCGGTGCCGAACACCGCACGGAGGACTGCCTGGAACAGGCGGTTTCCCATGACGGCGCCCATATTCTGGTGCTTGCCGGCGGCAAACTGGTTCTCAAGCATGACGACCAGGTGCTGGATGCGCTGTTTGCCAAAAATGAACTGGCCGGCCTGCACCCGGACATGGAGACACTGATCCTGCTCGGTTACCGGCAAAATGGCGAGCCGCGACTTGCCGTCAGCATTGCGATGCCGCTGGAGCAGCTGGAGAGCCAGTTCAAGATCACCGACGCCCGCTCTGCCTTTCGCGATAGCCTGCTGGACGAGGAGACGCTGGGTGAGGTCGCACAGGCGCTGAGCCTCACCCACTGGAACGCCGCCAACCGCTTCTGCGGCAAATGCGGCACGAAGACGGAGAGCCAGCTCGGCGGCTACAAGCGCAGCTGTCCCGCCTGCGGGCACATGATGTTTCCGCGCACCGATCCGGTCGTCATCATGCTGACGGTGGATGTGGCAAACGACCGCGTGCTGCTGGGCCGCGGCCATCACTTTGCGCCGGGCATGTATTCGACGCTCGCCGGCTTCGTCGAGCCGGGTGAAACCATTGAGGACGCCGTGCGCCGTGAAACGCTGGAGGAATCCGGCATCGAGACGGGACGCGTGCGCTATCATGCCTCCCAGCCCTGGCCGATGCCGCACTCGCTGATGATCGGCTGCTATGCCGAGGCGCTGTCGCACGAGATCCGCCGCGACGAGCAGGAACTGGCCGACTGCCGCTGGTTCAGCCGTGCCGAGGTTGCCGCGATGCTGGAGGCCGATCCGACCGGCGAGGGGCCCTTTGCACCGCCGCGCGGCGCGATTGCCCATCGCCTCATGCGCGACTGGGTGGAGTGGAGCCGGTAGTTATCCGGCTTTCGGCTTCCGGGTAAACGCATGGACGGCGAGCGAGACGCCGGCGATCTGCAGGGTCGCGCCGATCGCTTCGGAAGCGGTCGGCCACCGGTGGTCGAGCATCAGCCCGAAGATCAGCCCGAACACGGTTTCCGCCACGATCAGCTGGGCCGTCAGCGTCAGCGGCAGGCGGTTGGAGGCAAAGCTCCAGCACCAGGTGGCCAGCCAGGAGGCGGCCATGCCCAGCACCAGCGCCCAGGCGAGAAAATGCAGCAGTTGATCCGTCGAGGCGGTGGCATAGGTGTTGGAGGCCATCGGGATCAGGACGAGCGAGCCGGCAAGTGCACCGAGCCCGTGCAGGTTCGTCCAGTCCATGGCGGTGGGCGGGTTCGGCGAGCGCATGATCCTGGCATTGATGATGCCATAGAGCACCCAGACCAGCAGGGCCGCAATCGCGCAGCCGGCACCCGCCAGCATCATCCGCTGCCCGTCGAGATCGAGTTTTGCGACGAGTTCGACGTTCACGACGGCAATGCCGGCGGCGATCATCAAAAGTGGCAGCGCGAGCCGCTGCCAGTCGACGGACCGGTCCATCAGATTGGCGATCGCCGGCAGGATGACCGGCATGATGCCGATGATCAGCGGCGGAACGACGGCACCCGCCAGAAGCACCGCCTGCGACGCCAGCACGAAATAACCGACATAACCGATCACGCCGAGCATCATGCCGATGAAGATCCGCTGGCCACCAACGCCCTGCAGACGAAAACGCGGGTGCAGCATGGTCAGCGCGCAGGTGAGGCCGAAGATGGCATAACGGCCGATGGTGATGTCGAACAGCGTGAAGGGGTGAACCAGCCGCGCAGCGACAAAGGTGAGGCCCCACAGGGCGCATGTGGTGAGGCCTGCGAGAATCCCGAGCAGCATTGGAACTCCTTTGCCGGCTGCAGGATGACGCGGGAGGGCGCTGATCACCGCAGGCGAACATGATCGGAAGGTGCCGGGGGAGGTCTCCCCCGGCGAAACGGAAGGTTTGGTCAGGCGTCGTGCAGCGAACGCCGCATCGGATGGCCGAGATAGGTGCCGAGGATGCGCACCTTCTCGGAGAAGAACCGCAGTTCCTCCAAGGCGCGGCGCACCGGTGCATCGTCCGGATGGCCTTCGATATCCGCATAAAATTGCGTCGCGACGAACTTGCCGCCGATCTGGTAGCTTTCCAGCTTCGTCATGTTGATGCCGTTGGTGGCAAAGCCGCCAAGCGCCTTGTAGAGTGCGGCGGGGATGTTGCGCACGTTGAAAACGAAGGTGGTGACGATCAGGTCCTTGTCGTCCGCCCGCTTGGCCCATTTTTCGTCGCGCGACAGCACGACGAAGCGGGTGACGTTGCTTTCCGAATCCTCGACATTCTCCTGCATGATCTCCAGCCCGTAGAGGCCGGCGGCGAGGCGGGGCGCAAGGGCTGCCATCGAGCGGTCGCCGCGTTCGGCAACCAGTTTGGCGGCACCCGCCGTATCGCCGGCGACAACGCCCTTCCAGCCGTTCGAGCGGATGATCTTGCGGCACTGGCCGAGCGCATGGATGTGGCTGTGAACGGTACGGATCTCGTCGCGTGCAACGCCCGGCAGAACCATCAGCTGGAAGCGGATCGGCATGAAATATTCGCCGATGATATGCAGCCGTGATTCAGGCAAAAGATGATGGATATCGGCCACGCGACCGGCGAGCGTGTTCTCGATCGGGATCATGGCCAGATCCGCTTCGCCGCTTTCAAGCGCGGTAAAGGCATCCTCGAAGGTCGGGCAGGGCAGCGGCTCCATGTCCGGGAACATGTCCCGGCAGGCCATGTCGGAATTGGCGCCGAAATCGCCCTGGAAGGCGATGCGATTGGTTTTCGAAACCATGGGAATGTCCATCAGAGGGAACGGCTGGCGAGGATCGCACGCGCCTTTTCGAGGTCGGCCGGAGTATCGACGCCAAGCGGCACGGAGTCAACGATCTCCACATCAATGCGCATGCCGGCCTCCAGCGCACGCAGCTGCTCCAGTTTCTCGCGCTGCTCCAGCACGGAGGGGCCGAGCGAGACGAAGCGTTCCAGCGCGCGGCGGCGATAGGTATAGAGGCCGATATGGTGATAGAGCGGGCCATCGCCATAGGGCGCGGTGGCGCGCGTGAAGTAGAGCGCCCGCATCCGGGTCGGGGTCAGCGGTGAGCCGACCACCTTGACGATGTGCGGCAGCACCTTGTCTTCCTCATTGTCGATCTCGACGGTCAGCGTGGCAATGTCGACTGCCCTGTCCTGCATCGGGCGCAGGGACGCCATCACCGCCTCCGGATCGATGGTCGGCAGGTCGCCCTGCACATTGATGATGAACTCGGCCTTGCCGTCCGGATCGGCGCTCTGAACCGCCTCATGGATGCGGTCTGAGCCGGACTGGTGATCCTCCCGCGTCATCACCACCTCGAAGCCGGCAGCCTGAACGACATCGAAGACCCGCTGGTCATCGACGGCGACGATCACCCGGCCGACATCCGCCTCGCGGGCGCGGCGAGCAACCTGGACGATCATCGGCGCACCGCAAATATCGGCGAGCGGCTTGCCGGGCAGGCGGGTCGAGGCCATGCGCGCCGGGATGAGCACGAGCGTTCTGTCGAAATCCGGATTGCGCATCAACGTCTTTCCTAGCTCCCGGAGGATGGCAAAAGGTCTCAGGGTCGCTTCACTGATTCAGGTTGCACCAGTGTCGCAAAAGACATAGCTTTCAAGGGATTTCAAGGTGGGACGCCTGCGATTCCAGCAGGTGGGAAGGAGCTTTTTTCGAATGAACGCCTATACGAACATGGCTGTGGGGGCCCTGCTCAGTACTGTCTTCGTGATGATGTCGGTGTCGATCGCATCCGAGGGTCTGTTCCATTCGCCAGCGCCCGCAACGCCGGGCTTTGCCATCGTGGCCGAGGAAGCATCGTCCGCCGGGGGAGGCGAGGCGGCTGCAGCGCCTGCTCAGGTACCGATCGCGCAGCTGCTGGCTTCGGCAGATCCTGCCGCCGGTGCCAATTCCTTCAAGAAGTGTGCGAGCTGTCATTCGGCCGATCCGAGCAGTCCCAACAAGGTCGGCCCCGGCCTCTGGAACATCGTGAATCGGCCGATCGCAGGACATGAAGGCTTCAGCTATTCGGCGGCCATGAAGGACTTTTCCAAGGGCGGTTCGGTGGTCTGGGATTATGAGCATCTCAACCACTTCCTGGCGGCTCCGAAGGCCTATATCGCCGGCACGGCCATGGGCTTTGCCGGCCTGAAGAAGGATGACGAGCGAGCCAATGTGATCGCCTATCTGCGCTCGCTTTCCGACAATCCGGCCCCGCTGCCGGAGCCGGCCGCACCCGCCCCGGCGACCAATTGAGGCGCTGAGCCTCTGGCGTTCCATTGTCCTCGAGGCCCGGCATTGCCGGGCCTCCTTGCATCGGCACGACCTTGTCTCGGCATGCCGCGTCCGGTCTCACAGGACTCAGTTCAGCAGCCAGGCCCAGAAGCTCACCGAAACCACGCCGAAAATCGTGGTGATGCTGATCACCGACGCCGCCAGGCTCTGGCCGGAGCGGAAACGGGTGGCGATGATCCAGGCATTGATGCCGGTCGGTACCGACGAGGTCAGCACCATGGCGGCGGCCCAGGCCGGTGAAAGGCCGAGCAGGTGCGAGAGACCGAAGACGGCCGCCGGCAACAGGAGAAGCTTCAACAACGCCATCACGGTTGCCAGCGACAGGTTGCCGTGCACGGGATATTTGCGCAGCGTCATGCCGAGCGAGATCAGCGCGGCGGCGGCCGTCACCGCGGCGATCTGGTCCACCACGCTCTTGAGCACGACCGGCAGGGTGCCGAAGCCTGACAGGTTGAAGGCAAGGCCGAGGGCCAGCGCAATCACCAGCGGGTTGCGGCTGAGATTGCTGCCCACCTGCCGCAGCACGGCCAGCACGCTGCGGCGGCCGCCGCCATCCACCCTGGCGCTGGCCTGTTCCATCAGGATGGTGCCGATCACCATCATGGCGGGCAGGTGGATGGCCAGCAGGATGGAGAGCGCCACGATGCCGTCATTGCCCACCGAACGGCCGACGAGCGGCAGCCCGATGAACACGTTGTTGGCAAAGGCCGAGGACATGCCGGCGATGACGCCGATCTTCTCGTCGCGCCCGAACAGGTGCCGGGCGATCAGGTGACCGACCGTCCAGGTGATGGCGACGCCGCCGAAATAGGCGATCCACAGGCGAAAGGGCGAGGTGCCCTCGAAATGCGCCTCGGCCAGCGTGCGGAAAATCAGGGTCGGCAGGGCGATCTTGAAGACGAACTCGGCCAGCGCGTCGCCGGTTTCCTCGCGCATCACGCCGGTGCGGGCCACCACCCAGCCAATCAGGATCAGCAGGAAGACGGGGGCGACATTGGTAAAGACGGCTGACACGGAGGGATGGCTTTCACGGACGGGAATCCCGTTTAGCGCATTCGGGGGCAGGGGACAAACCGGTCCGTGGCGCCGGTGCCAAAAAACACGAAAGCGGGCCTCACGCCCGCTTCGATCCCTTCGAGGGTATCGAGATCGCTTCCGCCAGTGCATCCGTGGCCGGTTGCGATCCGATGCTGCAACCTTATGCAGCAATCATGACGCGCGCATGACGAGCAGACTTTTGCGGGCGCTTTTTCCTTTCCTTCAACTCTGAAAGCTATATGAGGAGCAGAAGGCACCACCTTGCGGAGATTGAGGCTGAATGAGCAAGTTCGACGTCCTGACCATCGGCAACGCCATTGTCGACATCCTGTCGCGATGCGACGACCGGTTTCTTGAGGAGAACGGCATCATCAAGGGCGCGATGAACCTGATCGACGCGGAGCGCGCCGAGCTTCTCTATTCGTTGATGGGCCCGGCACACGAAGCCTCCGGCGGCAGCGCCGGCAACACGGCGGCCGGTGTCGCAAGCTTCGGTGCCAAGGCTGCCTATTTCGGCAAGGTTGCCGAGGACGAACTCGGCAAGATCTTCCAGCACGACATTCGTGCCCAGGGCGTGCATTATGAAACCCGGCCGGACGGCACCTTTCCGCCGACCGCCCGCTCGATGATCTTCGTCACGCCGGATGGCGAGCGTTCGATGAACACCTATCTCGGCGCCTGCGTCGACCTCGGGCCGGAGCATGTCGAGACCGATGTGGTGGCCGAGGCGAAGGTCACCTATTTCGAAGGCTATCTGTGGGATCCGCCGCGCGCCAAGGAAGCGATCCGCGAATGCGCGCGCATCGCCCATGCGCATGGCCGCGAAACGTCGATGACGCTGTCGGATTCGTTCTGCGTCGACCGGTATCGCGGCGAATTTCTCGATCTGATGCGCTCCGGCACGGTCGATATCGTCTTTGCCAATCGCCACGAGGCCCTGTCGCTCTACGAGACGCAGGATTTCGATGAGGCGCTGCGGATGCTGGCGGCCGACTGCAAGCTCGCCGCCGTGACGCTGAGCGAACAGGGTGCGATCATCCTTCGCGGCGAGGAACGCTACAAGGTGGATGCCATTGCGGTGGAGAAGGTGCTGGACACGACCGGCGCCGGCGACCTGTTTGCCGCAGGTTTCCTCGCCGGCTACACGGCCGGCAAGCCGCTTGATGTCTGCGGCAAGCTCGGCTGCCTTGCGGCCGGCATCGTCATCCAGCATTTCGGGCCGCGTCCCATGGTTTCCCTCAAGGATGCCGCTGTGGAAGCCGGTCTTCTCTGACCTGTGTCTTCTTCGCGGGCCGTGGCACGCGCCGCGGCCCTTGCCCTCGTCGAATGAGGATTTGGCTGCACAGGCAGCCGGGCTGCCCTGTCTATTTGAAGGCTTCGCCCGGATAGGCACCCCAGATTTCCGACTGGGAGACCCAGCCTTCGACCGAGCCGGCAATGGCCAGGCACCAGTCGCCGGTGCATTCCTTCAGCCGCATGATGACGCCGGGCTCGAGCTTGGCCAGGACCTGCGAGGCGCTTTGCGGCTCGCGGCGCATGTTGACGAAGACCTGCTGCCCCTTGTCGCGCATCCACGGGGCGGCAAGGGCTGTGCGCTCGCCGGAAAGCAGTGCCTGGTTGACCCAGCCTTCCGTTCCGTCCGCATCGCGGACCCGCCGCCAGTTCTCGTATTCCTGGATGATTTCCATCGGCAGCCCCTCCTTGAGGTACATCCAGGACACGGCATAATCCGTGCTCGGGCCGACGCGGATGTTGACGCGCCGCGACTTGAGGCTGACGAAGCGCGGCAGCGGCAGGCCGCTGGCGCCCTTGGCCGTCTGCGCCTGGGCCGGCGTGTGTTCCGGCAACGCGCCGAGCGACGTCCCGACAAGCGCGAGCGCGCCGGCAAGGCAGGAGATAAGGATGAAACGTCGCATATGCCTTCTCTCGATGCGCATCGGCCGCGCCGGCCTGGCGGGGCGGATGCTGACCTGCAAACGCCACGCGCGAGGTTTTGTTTGTCTTCGCCGACGGGTCTGGTAGAAAACGCCTGATCCGCCGAATGTCGCCGATCTTGGTTAACGAGATCTGAACAAGCTTCCGAAGGACGACCATGACCCCCAGGAAAAAGCCCAAGGTTTATATCACCCGCAAGCTGCCCGATGCGGTCGAGACGCGGATGCGTGAACTTTTCGAGGCGGAACTCAACATCGATGACGTGCCGCGAAGCGCGGAGCAACTGCTGGACGCGGTGAGGACTGCCGACGTGCTGGTGCCGACGGTGACGGACCGCATCGATTCGGCCCTGCTCGAGGCGGCCGGCCCGCAGCTGAAGCTGATTGCCAGCTTTTCCAACGGGGTCGATCACATCGATGTCGATGCGGCGGCCCGGCGCGGCATCACGGTGACGAATACGCCGAACGTGCTGACGGAAGATACCGCCGACATGACCATGGTGCTGATCTTTGCGGTTCTGCGCCGGCTGATCGAGGGATCGCGGGTGCTGACGGAGGATCCCGGCAGCTGGGCCGGCTGGTCGCCCACCTGGATGCTCGGCCGGCGCATCGGCGGCAAGCGCATCGGCATTGTCGGCATGGGGCGCATCGGCACCGCCGTTGCCCGTCGCGCCAAGGCCTTCGGGCTGTCGATCCATTACCACAACCGAAAGCGGGTCAGTCCCGCCACCGAGGAAGAGCTTGAGGCAACCTACTGGGACAGCCTCGACCAGATGCTGGCGCGTGTCGACATCGTCTCGGTCAATTGCCCCTCGACGCCCGCCACCTTCCATCTTCTCTCCGCCCGGCGGCTGGCGCTGATGCAGCCGACGAGCATCATCGTCAACACGGCGCGGGGCGACATCATCGACGAGGCGGCGCTCATCCAGCTCCTGAAGGATGGCCGGATCGCCGGCGCCGGTCTCGACGTGTTCTCCAACGAGCCGCTCGTCAATCCGAAGCTTCTGAAGCTGGCGCAGGAAGGCAAGGCGGTGCTGCTGCCGCACATGGGGTCGGCCACCATCGAGGGCCGCATCGACATGGGCGACAAGGTGATCATCAACATCCGTACCTTCTTCGACGGCCACCGCCCGCCGAACCGCGTGCTGCCAAGCCGCCTCTGATCGTTCCGCAAGACCCGCCGGATGCCCTGCCGCTGCGCGGGTATCGCCCTCACGCGCCCTTGATCGCAAAAGCCAGATTGGAATCAATCCAGTTTGCCGCGCCCAGCGTAGACCCCTGCGCAAAGGCGGAAAGGAGACACCCTATGAAGAAGGGATTGCTCTCGGTCACGATGGGGCTTTCGATGCTGACATTGACGCAGGCGGCGGATGCAGCGGATCTGGTGCTGGAACAATATTTCGAGGGCAGGACGCGCGCCACCGGATCGTTCAGCGCGATCAACGGTGTAAAGCGCGAATTCAAGGTGGATCTGACGGGCCGCTGGGACGGAAAGACCCTGGTGCTGCGCGAGGACTTCACCTTCTCGGACGGCGAGACGGACCGCAAGACCTGGCGCTTCACCAAGACCGGACCCGGCCGCTATACCGGTACCCGCGAGGATGTGATCGGCACCACCGACGTGGTGATCGAGGGCAAGGTGGCGAAGTTCAATTACCTCGTCAATCTCGGCACCGAGGCCAAGCCCAACAAGGTCCGTTTCTATGACACGATGGAACTGGAGGCGGACGGAACACTGGTCAACACTGCCTGGGTAACGAAATATCTGCTGCCGGTTGCAAGGACCACGGTGATCTTCAGCCGCTGACGGCCTCGGGCTGGCGTTGCTCCGCGGCGGTGGGGAGCACCTTCTGCATCTCGATGAAGGTGATCCGGTCGAAGCCGGGATGCGACCTGTCCGCCGTTTTCGCAAAGCCCCAGGCGGCGAAGGTCGCATGGTTTGCCATGAGTTCGATGCGGGTTTCCAGGCGAAGCCGCGACAGGTTGCGGCGGCGCGCCTCGTCTTCCGCCGTCTGCAGCAGCCGGCGGCCCACGCCCTTGCCCTGCAGGCGCGGCAGCACGGCAAGCTTGCCGACATAGAGACAATCGGGCGCCTCCGGTTTCAGAAAGATGCAGCCGACCGGCACTCCGTCCTCGAGCGCCAGGTAGCAGATTTCTCCGCGCGCCTTTTCGGCAAGGCTCTCCGGCGTCAGCCGATGGGCGGATGAAGGTGGATCGATCACGTCGTCCATGTAGGCGAAAGCGGTGCGGATCAGCGCGAGAAGACCGGTCCAGTCGCTGAAACCGTCGGGAATGCGGGTCGTCGTGATCATGATGCGGTCCTGGGCTTGCGTCTTTTGTAACGGATCGTGTTGAAGTTCGCCGACAGCGAGTCATAGATCAGCAGCCGGCCGACCAGCGGTTCGCCGATGCCGACAATCAGCTTGATCGCCTCCATGGCCATCAGCGTGCCGATCACCCCGGTGAGCGCGCCGATCACGCCGGTTTCCGCGCAGGCCGGAACGAGCCCCTCCGGCGGGCGGGCGGGAAACAGATCGCGATAGGTGGGGTTCTGGCGCCCTTCTGCGTCCGTCTCCCACGGTTTCAGCACCGTGAGCGTACCGTCGAAACGGCCAACGGCGCCGGTCACCAGCGCAATCTTTGCCGCCTCCGCTGC
Organism: Rhizobium sp. CSW-27; assembly: GCF_018760785.1. GTDB lineage: Bacteria > Pseudomonadota > Alphaproteobacteria > Rhizobiales > Rhizobiaceae > Neorhizobium. Next base: position 162,710 of record NZ_JAHHZO010000008.1, on the reverse strand, counting down.
ATCCGCAGCGGCGTAGCGGGTGTCGAAATTGTCGGAGCCGTCGATGACGAGATCGAAACGGCCGAGATGCAGGGCGGCAAAATCCGGCCCGAAACGCTCCTCGAAGGCGATGGTGCGCACATGCGGATTGAGCCGGGCGATCGCCTCCGTCGCGCTCCTGGTCTTCATGGCGCCGAGCGTGCCCGAATCGTGGATCACCTGTCGCTGCAGGTTGGAGAGCGAGACGCGATCGTCGTCGACGATGCCAAGCGTGCCGATTCCTGCTGCGGCCAGATACTGCAGCACGGGCGCGCCGAGCCCGCCGGCGCCGATCACCAGCACGCGGGCGCGCTTCAGCTTCTGCTGCCCTTCGCCGCCCACTTCCGGAAGCAGGATATGTCGCTTGTAGCGTTCGATTTCGTCGGGACCGAGTGATTCCATGGGCCGAGCCTAGATCCAGTCCGGGCAAAGGGAAACCCGGTTTTTCCACGCGCCGGTCACGACAGGACCGCTCCCTGATGCACGGTGAAGAACTGCGCCCGGTCGCCGAGCGCTGCAAACATGGCGCGGTCGGTACCGGTCATGAAGGCCTGGCCGCCAAGTCCGTCGACCAGATCGAACAGCGCGGCGCGGCGTCCCTCGTCCAGATGGGCGGCGATTTCGTCCAGCAGCAGCACCGGCGCATGGCCGGTCATGTCGGCGGTCAACCGGGCATGCGCCAGAACCAGACCGACAAGCAGTGCCTTCTGCTCGCCCGTCGAGCAGCGCTCGGCCTCCATGTCCTTTTCCCGGTGGCGCACGAGAAGATCGGTGCGATGCGGGCCCGTCAGCGTGCGGCCGGCGGCAGCGTCACGGTGGCGGCTGTCGCGCAGGGCGGTGAGGAATTCCTCCTCCAGTTCGGCAAAGGGACGGCCCGCCTCATCATCCATGAAGCCGGACAGCGAAAGCTCGGGCGAGGGGAAAGGGGTGGCGCTGCTGCGGGCGATCAGGGCGGCCAGCAGGCCCAGCATCTCGCTGCGGGCGGCGGCTATGGCAATGCCGAGCTCGGCCATCTGCACCTCGATGCCGGACAGCCAGGCGGGGTCGAAGCGACCTTCCGAAAGAAGCCGGTTGCGGCTGCGCATGGCCCGTTCGTAATCTGCGGCGCGCCGTCCGTGAGCGGGATCGAGCGACAGCACCAGCCGGTCGAGAAAGCGCCGGCGATCGGCGGAAGCCCCGGTGAACAGCCCGTCCATCGAAGGGGTCAGCCACAGCACGCTGAGGTGATCGGTCAGTTCCTCCACCGAGCGGGCAGACGTGCCGTTAAGGCGCAGCCTCCGGCTGGTCGCCTCCTCGCCCGCCTCGATGCCGGTACCGATCGATACCTCGCCCTCGCGGCCGCAGACTTCGGCAAAGACGGAAAAACCTCCGCTGGCGCCGACGCGCGTGACATCGGAAAGCACCGCACGGCGCAGGCCGCGGCCGGGCGACAGAAAGGAGACCGCTTCCAGCAGATTGGTCTTGCCGGAGCCGTTGTCGCCGGTCAGCACCACATGCCGCTGGTCGAGCCGGAGCGAGGCTTCCGCATAGTTGCGGAAGTCGGTCAGCGTCAGTCGTGTCAGGAAGGTCTTTTCAGCCATGATGCCTTCGGTGTTGCACGAGGAAGGGAGCTAGACCTTCAGGCCCGTCAAGGCAAGCATCGCGACCGAAATCCGCGGTGTTTTGCGGTGCCGGACAAGACGGTGCGCCGCCTTGAAAAAATCCATGGAACGCGCGGCGGCAAATCATGTTAGACTTGCCTGAAGTTCATCGACCCGAGAGGAGGGCGGTCCATGAGCATGCACGAGGAACTCACACCCGAAGAAGCACGCGCCGACCACTGGCACATGCTGCGCTTCCTGGCCGCAAACGCGCTGTTCGGCTTCGCGCTCGGCCTTTGCATCGCGATTGCCATGATCGCCTTCGATCTCGGCGATCTCGGCACGCGGATCGCGCGCTCCCGCCATCCGTTTCTGGTCTTCTTCATCCTGGCGACGCCGCTGTCCTTCACCTTTGCCGGCGCCGTCACTGCATCGGCTGTCATGTTGATGCCCTACAAGCGCAAGAAGGAGCTGCGCTGATCGCAGGTGGTTGATTGAGGGTCGCAACGTCCGACCCTCGTGGCCACGCTTGAAATCGCGGCGGGGCAATACAGATCTTTTCAGCCAATGACCGCTCGGATAGGAGAGAGAGCATGACCGAAAACACGCTTTCCGACCTCGATCGCATCACCAAGCTCGAAGAGATCGTCGCCTACCAGACGAAGACGATCGACGAGCTTTCCGAACAGCTTGCCGAGCAATGGAAGGTGACCGAACAGACGCGTCTCAAGCTCGACCGGCTGACGGAACGCTTCCTCTCGCTGGAAGAGTCCTCGCTCGAGGCGCCTGCCATCACCCGGCCACCGCATTACTGAGCGAGGCGCGATGACGGCACCGCATGCTGAGGCCGGGGATGTGCTGCGTTTCTGGCGGGATGCCGGCCCGGACAAATGGTTCGACAAGGATGCATCGTTCGATGCAGCCTTCCACGACCGGTTCCGCGACCTGCATTTCGCCGCTGCCCGGCGGGATCTGGACGACTGGCTTGCCGCGCCGGACAGCAGCCTGGCGCTGATCCTGCTTCTCGACCAGTTTCCCCGCAACTGCTTCCGGGGCACGGCGCACATGTATGCGACCGACGCCCTGGCCCGTCATGCCGCGCGGATCGCTCTCGATGCGGGCTTCGATGCCCGTGTCGATCCGGCGTTGAGGGTATTTTTCTATCTGCCCTTCATGCATTCCGAGGATCTTGCCGACCAGCAGCTCTGCTGCCGTCTCTGCGCGCCGCTTGGCGAGGCCATACTGAAGCATGCCCTCGAGCACCATGACATCATCGAACGGTTCGGCCGCTTCCCGCATCGCAACAGGATCCTGCTGCGCGAAACGACCGGGCAGGAGCAGGCCTTCCTCGATAACGGCGGATTTTCGGGATAGGAGAGGGCCGGGGCGCTGGGATCTTGCCGGGCGGCTCTCAGAGCCGCACCGGCGAGATCACGATACGCCCCCGGATGCCGGGGATGCGCTGCGGGCCGTCGGCGCCAGCCGCGTGCTTCGACCGGGGCATTCGCTGTTCACATCGCTTCACCGCAGCGCTGTGCCGGCTGGGCCGGCGCAGCTCAGCCTTCGAAGAATTCCTTCATCCGGGCAAAGAAGCCGGTGGATTCCGGATTGTTCTCCTTCGACGAGATCTCCTCGAATTCCTGCAGCAGTTCGCGCTGGCGCTTGGTCAGCTTCTGCGGTGTCTCGATCTGGATCTGGATGTAAAGATCCCCCGTCTGCGAAGAGCGTAGAACCGGCATGCCCTTGCCCTTCAGGCGGAACTGCTTGCCGGGCTGCGTGCCTTCCGGAACCGTCACGCGCGATTTCGTGCCATCGAGCGTCGCCACATCGAAGGTGCCACCGAGGGCTGCCGTCGTCATGGAGATCGGCACGGTGCAGTAGAGATCCGCCCCGTCGCGCTGGAAGAACTGGTGCGGTTTCACCGACAGGAAGATGTAGAGATCACCCGACGGGCCGCCGCGTGCGCCGGCCTCGCCCTCGCCCTGCAGGCGGATGCGCGTTCCGTCCTCGATGCCCGACGGAATGTTGACCGAGAGCGAGCGCTCTTCCGTCACGCGGCCCTGGCCGTGGCACTTCGTGCAGGGATCGGGAATGATCTGGCCGCGGCCGTGACATGTCGGACAGGTGCGCTCGACCGAGAAAAAGCCCTGGCTTGCCCGAACCCGGCCGGAGCCCTGGCAGGTGCCGCAGGTCTTCGGCTGCGTGCCGGGTTTGGCGCCCGACCCGGAGCAGACATCGCAGGTCACGGCCGTCGGCACGCGGATCTGCGCGGTCTTGCCGGCGTAGGCTTCTTCCAGCGAGATTTCCATGTTGTAGCGAAGATCGGCGCCGCGTTCGCGACCGCCGGAGGAGCGGCGGGCACGGCCGCCACCCATCATCTCGCCAAAAATGTCTTCGAAGATGTCGGAGAAGCCACCGGCGCCGCCGAAGCCGCCCTGGCCGCCGCCGAAACCGCCGCCGCCCATGCCGCCCTGTTCGAAGGCAGCGTGGCCGAAGCGGTCATAGGCCGCCCGCTTCTGGGGATCCTTCAAGGTCTCGTAGGCCTCGTTGATCTCCTTGAACTTCTTCTCGGCTTCCGCATCGCCCGGATTCTTGTCCGGGTGATATTTCATCGCGAGCTTGCGGAAGGCGCTCTTCAGCTCCTTCTCGTCAGCCGATCTGCCGACACCCAGCGTTTCGTAATAGTCAGCTTTTGCCATGGAGGTAACGGCTCCCGAAAGGGTTCCGGCTGCACAGGGGCAGCCGGATAGTCACGCGATTACAGTTGAAACACCCGTCGGACCGTCAGGCCGACTTCTTGTCGTCCTTGATTTCCTCGTAGTCGGCATCCACCACGCCGTCTTCCGCCTTGCCACCCTCGGCACCGGCTTCCGCCTGCTGTGCCTCGTAGATAGCCTGGCCGAGCTTCATGGAGACTTCCATCAGCGTCTGCGTCTTGGCCTGGATGTCGTCGGCGTTCGGCTCGGAGGCCTCGATGGCCGTCTTGAGGCTGGCAATGGCATCCTCGATCGCCTTGCGGTCGGTCTCGGAAACCTTGTCGCCATATTCCTTCAGCGACTTCTCCGTGGAATGGACAAGGCTTTCGGCCTGGTTCTTGGCTTCCACGGCCGCACGACGCTTCTTGTCCTCTTCCGCATGCGCCTCGGCGTCCTTCACCATCTTCTCGATGTCGGCGTCGGAGAGACCGCCGGAAGCCTGGATGCGGATCTGCTGTTCCTTGCCGGTACCCTTGTCCTTTGCCGAAACCTGCACGATGCCGTTGGCGTCGATATCGAAGGTCACTTCGATCTGCGGAACGCCACGCGGTGCCGGCGGCAGACCCACGAGGTCGAACTGGCCGAGCAGCTTGTTGTCGGCGGCCATTTCGCGCTCGCCCTGCGAGACGCGGATCGTCACGGCCTGCTGGTTGTCCTCGGCGGTCGAGAAGACCTGGCTCTTCTTGGTCGGGATCGTCGTGTTGCGATCGATCAGACGGGTGAAGACGCCGCCGAGCGTCTCGATGCCGAGCGACAGCGGGGTTACATCGAGCAGCAGCACGTCCTTGACGTCGCCCTGCAGGACGCCGCCCTGGATGGCCGCGCCAAGCGCGACGACTTCATCCGGGTTGACCCCCTTGTGCGGCTCCTTGCCGAACAGCTGCTTGACGACTTCCTGAACCTTCGGCATGCGGCTCATGCCGCCGACGAGAACCACTTCGTCGATTTCGGCTGCGGTGACGCCGGCATCCTTCAGCGCTGCCTTGCAGGGCGCGATGGTGCGCTGGACGAGATCGTCGACCAGGCTTTCGAACTTGGCGCGGGTCAGCTTCATCGTAAGGTGCTTCGGACCGGAGGCATCCGCCGTGATGAACGGCAGGTTGATTTCGGTCTGCTGCGAGGACGACAGCTCGATCTTGGCCTTTTCGGCGGCTTCCTTCAGGCGCTGCAGCGCGAGCTTGTCGCCCTTCAGGTCGATGCCCTGGTCCTTCTTGAACTCGGAGGCGAGATATTCGACGAGGCGCATGTCGAAGTCTTCACCGCCGAGGAAGGTGTCGCCATTGGTCGACTTCACTTCGAAGACGCCGTCGCCGATTTCCAGAACCGAAATATCGAAGGTACCGCCGCCCAGGTCGTAGACGGCGATCGTCTTGCCGTCCTTCTTGTCGAGGCCGTAGGCGAGAGCGGCAGCGGTCGGCTCGTTGATGATGCGCAGAACTTCAAGACCCGCGATGCGGCCGGCATCCTTGGTGGCCTGGCGCTGGGCGTCGTTGAAGTAGGCCGGAACGGTGATGACGGCCTTTTCGACCTTTTCGCCGAGATAGGCTTCTGCCGTTTCCTTCATCTTCTGCAGGATCATGGCGGAGATCTGCGAGGGGGAGTAGCCCTTGCCGTTTGCCTTCACCCAGGCATCGCCATTGTCGCCGCGGGAGATTTCGTAAGGAACCAGACCCTTGTCCTTTTCCACGGTCGGGTCGTCGAAGCGGCGGCCGATCAGGCGCTTGACGGCGAACAGCGTGTTGGTCGGGTTGGTCACGGCCTGGCGCTTTGCCGGCTGGCCGACAAGGCGCTCGCCATCATCCGTGAAGGCGACCATCGACGGCGTGGTGCGCGCACCTTCGGCATTTTCGATGACCTTTGCGTCCTTGCCATCCATGATGGCGACGCAGGAATTGGTGGTACCAAGGTCGATGCCAATTACTTTTGCCATTTCTTCTCTCTCCTTTAAGCGAACTGTCGGAACCCCCTCAAAGGCATTCCGCTGACAGCTCCTCGACTGGGATGGTTTTGCAGCATGACGCTGCTTTCATGCGGCGTATATAAGGACCGGATTTTCCGACTGCAAGGCGAGAAGCAGCCGACAGGCGAGCAAAAATAAGCCTTTGACGGAGGCTTCGTGCGGCTGTCTCACTGGCCCATGATGATGTCGAAAAGCGTTGTGTGACGGGGGGGCTGGCCGTTGCGGCCGGCGCCCACCTCGGCGGGCGGAACAGGTCCGCCGCCACCGACATTGGCCGGTGGCACGGGGCCATCGAAGGGGCCACGGTAGTCGCGGTAATCGCGCACCGGCTCCGTCTGCGTTTGCGGCGCCAGACGACGCATGTCGCCGGGACGCACGGCAGCGGGAGCCGCCGCAGGCGCAACCGCCTCCTGTCGCGGCGTGCCTGCGGACTGCCGGGATGGCTGGGCGTTTGCCGGAGCAACATCGGTCCGGGGAAGGCCTGCCTGGGGAGCCGCGGTCTCTGCGGGCGTAACCGGTGCGGAGGTCACAGTGGGCGCGTTTTCCGCATCCGGCGCCGGTGGTGCAGGCGGATACAGATCCTTCGCATTGCCCGGCAGAACCCCCGAGATGAGATCGCTGAGCGACAGGTTGCCGGAGGCCGGCTGCTCCGTCTGCGGCAGGGCAGGCTGGATGCCGACACCGAACAGCGGCGTCGGGCTGTAGCCCTTGAGCGCGGCCGTCATGTATTCCTTCCACGCCTTTGCCGGCAGGCCGCCGCCCGTCACCTTCTTCATTGAGGTGCCATCGTCGTTGCCGAACCAGACGCCGGTGGTCAGCGTGCTGGTATAACCGACGAACAGAGCGTCGCGGAAGGACTGGGTGGTGCCGGTCTTGCCTGCGGCTTCCCAGTTGGCAAGCCTGGCGGCCTTTCCGGTGCCTTCGGTCAGCACATGGCTCAGCATGCCGTTCATGGTGGCAACGACCTGATCGCTCAGCACCTTGGGCGGGCTGGAATAATCGGCCTCGTAGAGCACCTTTCCATCGGCATCGAGAATGCGGCTGACCGTATGCGGCGTTGCCTTGTAGCCGCCATTCATGAAGGGCGCATAGGCCGCCGTCAGTTCCAGCAGCGAGACTTCCGAGGTGCCGAGCGCGATCGAGGCATTCGGCTGCAGCTCCGATTCGATGCCGAGCCGGTGCGCCATGCGGATGACCGTTTCGGGCCCGAGCTGCACGACGAGCTGGGCGGCAATCGTGTTCAGCGAATGGGCGAGCGCCGTCGTCAGCGTGACATTGCCGCTGTATTTCTGCTCGTAGTTCTCCGGCGTCCAGTTGCCGATCTTCACCGGTCCGTCGACCATCACCGTGTCGGGCGTGTAGCCGGCTTCCAGGGCGGCGGCATAGACGAAGGGCTTGAAGGCGGAGCCCGGCTGGCGCTTGGCCTTGAAGGCACGGTTGAACTGGCTTTCCGCATAGTCGCGCCCGCCGACCAGGGCGCGGACCGCCCCGGTGGCATCCACCGAGACAAGCGCCACCTGCGAGGCGTTGAGCTTGGCGCCGTCCTTCTTCAGCACATCGTTCATTGCCTTGTCGGCTTCCTTTTCCAGTCGCAGGTCGATGGTGGTCTCGACGGTGATGTCGCTTTTCACCTCGCCGATCAGCGACTTCACCTCGTCCATCACCATGTCGGCCGCATAGTGCTCGGCGCCGCTCCAGTAGCTGCGCGCCTTGGCCGGCGGCTGCGACATTGCCGTCTTCACCTCGTCCTCGGTGATGTAGCCTTCCTCGCGCATGGTGGCGAGAACGACCTGGGCACGGGCTTCGGCCGCCTTCGGGTCGCGGGCCGGCGAAAGACGGGTCGGGGCCTTCAGAAGGCCCGCCAGCGTTGCCGCCTCCGCCAGGTTCACATCGCGCGCCGACTTGTGGAAATAGCGTTGTGAGGCGGCCTCCACGCCATAGGCATTCGAACCGAAATACATGCGGTTCAGATACATGGCGAGAATCTGGTCCTTGGTGAACTTGTGCTCCAGCCACAGCGCCAGCAGCACCTCCTGAATCTTGCGCTCGAAGGTGCGGTCGGGCGACAGGAACAGGTTCTTGGCCAGCTGCTGGGTGATGGTCGAGCCGCCCTGGATGCTCTGGCCGGTCAGGTTGTTGACGAAGGCGCGGGCAAGGCCGAAGGGGTCGACGCCGAAATGCGAATAGAAGCGCCGGTCCTCGATGGAGATCACCGCCTGCGGCAGGAAGGGCGACATCTCCTCCAGCGCCAGCGCCTCGCCGCCGGTCACGCCGCGATTGGCCATCAGCGTGCCGTCGAGCGCCGTGATCTTGACATTGGGCGGCCGGTCGGGGATCGACCAGGTGCTGGCGGACGGCATCTGCGATGCATAATAGGCGACGAGGCCGCCAACGCCGATCGCGCCCCAGACACCAAGCACCAGACACCAGTAGATCAGCGCGCGGATGGTGCCGAACAGGCCGCGCCGTTCACGCCGGCTGCGTCGCGCCCGCGCCGCCTTGCGCGGCGGTCTGTCCTCGTCCTCGTCGTCGTCCGTATCGGATGGGACGGCCTTCGCCTTCCTGCGATGGCCGTTGCCGACGATCCGGTCCTCTGCCTCGAGGCGGAGGCCGTCCTGCGGCTCTTCGTCGCCAAAGGAAGGCTCGACGCGGTTGCGGGGTTTCTTGCCCAATGCCATGTGCTGTGGCCGTGCTCCCGTTCTCTCTCGTTCAGACCTGCCGGCGCGCCGGACTTCCAGGCACGGCCCGGCCGCGCGGATCGATGGATGGAGGAGGTGCCTGCGGGACCGACCTGCTGGACCTGCCTGCACTCTCAAGGGCTCGTTGCACTGTAAATACGGCGATTTAAGGGGAAGTTAAGCATCCCGCCCGCCGCTGCGGCTGCGGTCATGCAGGCCCATTGCCCCGGTGTGGCGCAGTGCTACCATGACGGGAAGCCGTCTGCGCAGCCGCATCGCGCCGCGACGTTGAACCGCGCCAAAAATATGTCAAAATGAGTATATACTAACTCACGGGTGAATAATGGTAGTTGCAAATTTAGCGGCAGGTCATACAACTTCACCGACTGTAACTTAGCCGATGGGTTTTAGGCTTCGACGGTATCGGTGTTTCGGGAGCGAGGCTCGGAACCGACCTTTCCGTCCGGCGTTGAGCGGCGAAGTTTTCACGCGAAAGGATGCGGTGTCTCGGGTTGGACGGCATGATGGCCGTTCGGAATGGAGGTTGCAATGCATGCACAGGTTGTTCGGCGTCCTGTCAATCCAGAGCAGCTGTCCTTGCTTCAGCAGGTGTTCGATGCCGCTTGTGCGCAGCACCAGATCAGCAAGGCAAGCCCGGATGGCGAGGCATTGGCGCTGATTCTCGTCAATTCGCTGCAGAAGGGCATGAGCGAGAAGGAGGCCCTGGCCTCGCTGGCGGAAGCCCTGGCGCAGGCGCGCTGATGCCTGCCGCTGTCGCGGATGCGTTTTTCGCGCGGCCTGAGTCTCTCCCGGCCGGCGGCGACCGGCTGTTTTTCGGCATTAGATGCGCGTCTGTCTGGCGCGCGTCCTGCCGTTGCGTGATGTCCCGATCCTGACCCTGCCAGAAGCGCCGGTGTCGCGCCGGCGGAACCGAACGCCTTCTTTGCCGTTGATTGGTCTGCGGACCATCAGCACCCTCCGTTTCCAGGAGCGGTCGCAAGCAAGGAGATTTCCATGGCAGATTCCGAAGGCATGAACCAGGCCCAGGCCCACGCCGGGCGCGCAGGTGATGAATCGAGTGCGGCTGTGCGCGCCGAACTGTCGGCCCTGCAGGCCGAAGTGGCGAGCATCCGCGACAAGCTCTCCGAATTCAGCGCGGAAACCTATGAGGTGATGCGCGAACGTGCCGGCACCGCGGCAGCCTATGTGCATGAGGAAACCGCTTCGGTCGCAGGCGCCATCCGCGAACATCCGGCAACGGCCACCACGCTGATGACGCTGATCGGCGGGATCGGCTTCGCCATCGGCTATCTGGTGGCTTCCACGTCACTGGAGCAGAAGCAGGCCTGGTATCGCCGCTATTACTGAGCGGGCGCGTCGGCGGGGGGCTGGCAGACATCAACCCAGGTTCCCGCGACCAGGTCGGCCATGCGTTCCGGCGTGATGCGGACTGCGGCATTGATGGCCCCGGCGGCGGGAACCACCTGCGCATGGCGCTGCAGCGATGCGTCGAGGTAGATCGGCAGCGGCTGCGGCAGTCCGAAGGGGCAGACGCCGCCCACCGGGTGGCTGGTCTGCTCGACCACTTCCTCGGCACCCAGCATGCGCGGCTTGGTGCCGAACCGGTCGCGGAACTTGCGATTGTCCAGCCGGCTTGTGCCGGACGCCACGATGAGGATGACGCTGTCGCCGGCACGAAGGCAGATCGTCTTGGCGATCTGGTCCGGATCGACGCCATGCGCCTCGGCGGCGAGTGCCACGGTGGCGGAGCTTTGCTCGGTCTCGATGACGGAAATGTCCGCAGCGTGGGTGGCGAAGAAGTCTTTGACGGATTGCAGGCTCATGCGCGCAGCCTAGCGGTATGGCGAAAGCGGGGCAAGCGGTCCGCCGAAGATATGCGAAAAATGCAATGCTGCACTGCGATATGTTGGCTGTTTTTTAATCGGGGATGGAGTATTCTCCAATCATCGAACGGCGACCTCCTCCTCCCAACGTCGTTTGATGGGACTGGCAACACCTCCTCCTCCCGGTTGCCGGTCAGTTTCAGAAGCCTGGCGCTCCTCCTCCCGCGCCAGGCTTCTTTCATTTCAGGCATTCGTCATACAGCAGGAATTCCGGGCCTTTCGACGTGCCGGGGCGGGTCCGTTGCGTCCGCGGCGGCAATCATGTCGCGCCCTGCGGTCTTGACACTGCACCCCTGCCGACGTTACCTGAGGCGCATCGATATTTGTTTGACGAGCGGCACGACGCGCTGACGGCGCAAGAGACCTTTCCTGCAAATTCGACATTCCGCGCTCTTCGCGTTCTCGCGAGGGGCAAGTCAACGTTGCGAGCGAAAGGACTTCGTAATGGCTACTGGTACTGTAAAGTGGTTCAACGCCACCAAGGGTTTTGGCTTCATCCAGCCGGATGACGGCGCCCAGGACGTTTTCGTGCACATCTCCGCCGTCGAGCGCGCTGGCATGTCCGGCCTCAAGGACGGTCAGAAGATCGCCTACGAACTGGTCACCGACAAGCGTTCGGGCCGCGTTTCTGCCGACCACCTCAAGGCTGCCTGATCAGGCCTCCTTATCGGCATTTTTGCGAGAATTCTGGATGGCGCCCTTGCAATCGCGGGGCGCCATTCCCATTTCAGGATCAAGCGGCGTGATGATCGATGTCGGCAGCAGCAGGCTGCACCGTCCATCAGCAGAGGCGAATATCTTTACCGGATATTAACCGAAGCGAGAGACGATGAGACATCAGCGGCGGTTCAGACCGTCGCGATCGACATGCCACCCCGTTTCGTGGCTGACCACGGATGTACTGGCAGGACTGGAACGGGAAGGAAAGGTCGGGTTGCTCCCGGCCTTTTTGCTTTTCAGGGCCTCCCGTCTGCATTGCAGCGGGAGGCCCTTTTGCTTTACCGCGAATCAGAGGGCGTCCAGGATGCGGATCCAGGAGCGGATGCCCTTGTGGAACGAGGTGAGATCGTACTTCTCGTTGGGCGAATGGATGCGGTCGTCGATCAGGCCGTAGCCGACCAGCAGCGAATCCATGCCGAGATAGGTCTGGAAATCGCCGACGATCGGGATCGAGCCACCCATGCCGACGACGACGGCAGGCTTCGGCCATTCATCGGAAAGCGCCGTCTTTGCCTTGGTCAGCACGGGCGAATCATAGGCCAGCTGGATGGCGGGCGAGGCGCCGTGCTCGTGGAAGTCGACGCGGCAGTCGGCCGGCAGCTTCGAGCGCACATAGGCGCGGAAGCTCTCGCGGATCCTGGACGGGTCCTGCGTGCCGACAAGGCGGAACGAGACCTTGGCGGACGCCTTGGCTGCAATCACCGTCTTGAAGCCTTCGCCGGTATAGCCGCCCCAGATGCCGTTCACCTCGCAGGTCGGGCGTGCCCAGGTCAGTTCCAGCACGGAGCGCCCCTTTTCGCCGGAGGGTTCCGACAGACCCACCTCGCCGAGGAAGCTCTTCGCGTCGCGTCCGAGCGTCGCCCAGCTGGCCCTGATGTTTTCCGGCGTTTCCTCGACGCCATCATAGAAGCCCTCCAGCGTCACGCGGCCGGTCTCGTCACGCAGGCCCGCCAGGATATCGGCCAGGATGTGGATCGGATTGGCGGCCGCCCCGCCGAACAGGCCGGAATGCAGGTCGCGGTCGGCGGCGGTGATCGTCAGTTCCTCGCCGACCAGCCCGCGCAGGGTCGCAGCGATTGCCGGCGTTTCCCCGTCCCACATGCTGGTGTCGCAGACCAGTGCATATTCGGCCTTCAGTTCTTCCCGGTTGGCCTCCAGGAAGGGCTTCAGCGAGGGCGAGCCGGATTCCTCCTCGCCCTCGAACAGGATGGTGATCTTGACCGGCAGTGCGCCGTTGACGTCCTTGTAGGCGCGGCAGGCCTCCACGAAGGTCAGCAACTGGCCCTTGTCGTCGGAGGTGCCGCGGCCGGTCACCACCTTGCGACCGTTGCCGAGGTCCTTGATCTTCGGGTCGAAGGGGTCGCTTTCCCACAGATCCAGCGGATCGACGGGCTGTACGTCGTAATGGCCGTAGAACAGCACATGCGGCGCATCGGCGCGGCCGGCCGCGTGATGCGCCACCACCATCGGATGGCCGGGGGTGTCGCGCACCGAGGCATCGAAGCCCAGTTCGGTCAGCGCAGCCACAAGCCATTCGGCGGCCTTGCGGCAATCGGCCCTGTAGGCGGGATCGGTCGAGATGGAGGGAATGCGCACCAGGTCGAACAGCCGCTCCAGGCTGGCGGGAAGGTTGCTGTCGGCCCGGGCGAGAACGGAGGAGAGATCGGTCATTGCGAAGACTGCCTTGCGGGGAGGAAAATGCGAAGGCCGTCAGGTTAGCGGTTATTCCGCCCCGAGGGAACCACCGGCGGCCGCTTTGTCAGCCTGTGCCGTCTCCGCAGGCTGCCTGCCGACGCCCTTGTCCCGACCGTCATCCGGCGCCCGGTCCATGCGCCGGGCATTGGCGATCGCCATGCGCATGTATTCCAGCAGCAGTTCGCGCTCGAAGCGGCGGAAGCCTGAAAAGATCTCGTCATCGGCGCAGGCGGCAGCATCGGTCGCCGTCGCCTCCAGCGCGCGGCCGTGCGGCGTCAGCCGCACGATCTGGGCGCGCCGGTCGGCCGGATGGGGGCTTCGTGCGACCAGTCCGTCGCGCTCCATGCGGGCGAGTGTATTGGCAAGCGTCGCCTGCTCGATGTCCAGCCGGTCGAGAAGCTGGCGCTGGGTCAGCCCATCCTCCTGCCACAGCGCCAGAAGCACAGGAAACTGACCGGGCGAGAAACCGAGACTGGCAGCGCGCCTCTGCAGGGCACGCGACAGACCCTTGGCCAGCTGGCTGGCCAGATACAGTGCCGAATCCGCGCGCTCGAAGCCCATGCAACCGACAGCCTTTCACCCTGCTGTTGCCGATGCGACCGATGGACCCCTGCCGGAGCGCGAGAACGGGAGCGGGCAGGGCATCCCCGGAAGCACCGGGATCTGCAGCAGATACAGGGTATATAGCAGGATATTCTTTGCCGGCGGGCTTGGCAACAGAGGGGCTGCGCCAGGAAAACGCCCGGCCCCAACGCAAACCGCCACGGCCAGAGGGGGATGGCCGTGGCGGATTATGGGAGGACAAAGGCCCGGAGAGGGGGATAAGGCCTTTGTCCGGTCTGACGCGGCGGGGGACAAGCCTGCAATCAGACGGCGGCGTGATCAGTGCCGTGCCTGAGAGATGGCTGTCACATTGCGGCTTTTCAAGGGAAGCCGGCATGACGGCCCGGTCACGTTGCGGTGAGGGGCGCGTCAGAGAAAGAACCCGGTCAGCCGCGCCGGCTTCGCCAGGTCAGCAGGATCTGCAGCGGTGCCGCCAGCAGGATGAAGATGGCAAACATCAGAACCTGGCGCAGCGGGTCGGCCGCGGCCTCCGGCGTGACGATCAGCACGAAGAAGGCGCCCGTCAGGATCGCGGAAAGGATCTGGTACTCCACCTCGCTCACCCAGTTGCGCGCCTTGTCGTCATCGCCGGAAAAGCAGCTGCGAAGCCCCTTCAGCGCCAGGGGAAAGAGAAGGGCGATCAGTATCTTGTGAAAGGTCATGGCTCCGGAATCGCCTTCCCAGCGGCACAGCAGGCCGACAAGGAGGGCAAGGGCGGCGGGTGTGGCATAGGCGGCGGCAATATCGCGTGGCGTCATGGGCTTGGGTTCCGGCGCGGGGACTGGTCCTTTTTTATCGAGGCCGCAGCCTGCCCGCAATGGACCTTTGGCCTGCATCGCGCTATCCATCGCCCATGAAAAAAGGCGATCATCTCTTCCTCGTGGACGGTTCCGGCTTCATCTTCCGCGCCTTCCATGCCCTTCCCCCGCTGACGCGCAAGAGCGACGGCCTGCCGGTCGGCGCCGTGTCCGGCTTCTGCAACATGCTGTGGAAGCTGCTCACCAATGCGCGCGACACCCATGTGGGCGTCACGCCGACGCATTTCGCCGTGATCTTCGATTATTCATCGAAGACCTTCCGCAAGGATCTCTATCCGGAATACAAGGCGAACCGCTCGGCGCCGCCGGAGGAACTGGTGCCGCAGTTCGGCCTGATCCGCCAGGCGACGCGGGCCTTCAACCTTCCCTGCATCGAGACGGACGGCTTCGAGGCCGATGACATCATCGCCACCTATGCGCGGGCGGCCGAGGCGATCGGCGCCGATGTCACCATCATTTCCTCCGACAAGGATCTGATGCAGCTGGTGACCCCCAACGTCCACATGTACGACAGCATGAAGGACAAGCAGATCGGCATTCCCGATGTCATCGAGAAATGGGGTGTGCCGCCGGAAAAGATGATCGACCTGCAGGCCATGGTCGGCGATTCCGTCGACAACGTGCCGGGCATTCCCGGCATCGGGCCGAAGACGGCGGCCCAGCTGCTGGAGGAATTCGGCGATCTCGACACGCTGCTTGCCCGCGCCTCCGAGATCAAGCAGGTCAAGCGACGCGAGAACATCCTGGCCAATGCCGAACTGGCGCGGCTGTCGCGCCAGCTGGTGGCGCTGCGTACCGATGTGCCGCTCGAGCTTGGCCTCGATGCGCTGGTGCTCGAAAAGCAGGACGGGCCGAAGCTGGTCGCCTTCCTGAAGGCGATGGAATTCGGAACGCTGACGCGTCGCGTGGCGGAAGCCTGCGACTGCGATGCCGGCGCAATCGATCCGGCGGAGGTGCCGGTGGAATGGGGCGCGGCCGCGCGCGGTCCGGATCTTGATCCGGGCGCTGCGGACATGCCGGCGACCGACGCCGTGCCGGCCGCCTCTGCCGCCGCCGGCACGAGCGTTCCGGACAAGGCCGAGGGCGCGCGTGCCGCAGACCTTGCGAGCGCCCGTCACGAGGCCTTTCTCGGCAAGCCCATCGATCATGCCGCCTATGTCACGATCCGTGATCTGGACACGCTGAAAAGCTGGATCGCCGCCGCGCGCGAGACGGGCTTCGTTGCCTTCGATTCGGAAACCACCTCGCTCGATCCGATGCAGGCGGATCTGGTCGGCATTTCGCTGGCGGTTCAGGACAATGCGGCCTCTCCCGCCTCATCCTCCATCCGCGCCGCCTATCTGCCGCTTGGCCACAAGGCGGGCGGCGACGACCTGTTCAGCGACGGTGTGAAGCTGGTCGAGGGGCAGGTGCCGATGGCCGAAGCGCTGGCACTCCTCAAGGATCTGCTGGAAGACCCGTCCGTCCTGAAGGTCGCGCAGAACCTGAAATATGATTATCTCGTCATGAAGCGGCACGGCATCCGCATGGCCGGCTTCGACGATACGATGCTGATCTCCTACGTGCTGGAGGCCGGTGTCGGCGCGCATGGCATGGATGCGCTCTCCGAGCGCTGGCTCGGCCACACGCCGATCGCCTACAAGGACGTGGCAGGCTCCGGAAAATCCGCCGTCACCTTCGATCGGGTGGAGATCGACAGGGCGACCGCCTATGCGGCGGAAGATGCCGATGTGACGCTGCGGCTCTGGCTGGTGCTGAAGCCGCGGCTGGTCGCGGAAGGTCTCGCCCGCGTCTATGAGCGGCTGGAGCGGCCGCTGGTGCCGGTTCTGGCGCATATGGAAGAGCGCGGCATCACCATCGACCGCCAGATCCTCTCCCGCCTCTCCGGCGAACTGGCACAGAAGGCCGCAAGCTTCGAGGACGAGATCTACCAGCTTGCCGGCGAGCGTTTTAATATCGGCTCGCCGAAACAGCTCGGCGACATCCTGTTCGGCAAGATGGGCCTGCCCGGCGGCTCGAAGACGAAGACCGGGCAATGGTCCACCTCCGCGCAGGTGCTGGAGGATCTGGCGGCGCAAGGCATCGAACTGCCACGCAAGATCGTCGACTGGCGCCAGCTCACCAAGCTGAAGAGCACCTATACGGATGCGTTGCCCTCCTATGTGCATCCTCAGACCAAGCGCGTGCACACCAGCTATTCGCTGGCCTCCACCAGCACGGGGCGGCTGTCCTCCTCCGAACCGAACCTGCAGAACATTCCGGTGCGCAATGCCGAGGGCCGCAAGATCCGCACCGCCTTCATCGCGACGCCCGGCCACAAGCTGCTTTCTGCCGACTACAGCCAGATCGAACTTCGCGTTCTCGCGCATGTCGCCGACATTCCGCAGCTGCGTCAGGCTTTTGCGGATGGGATCGACATTCATGCGATGACCGCCTCGGAAATGTTCGGCGTGCCGGTGGAAGGTATGCCTTCGGAGGTGCGCCGCCGCGCCAAGGCGATCAATTTCGGCATCATCTACGGCATTTCCGCCTTCGGTCTTGCCAACCAGCTCGGCATCGAGCGCTCGGAAGCCGGCGATTACATCAAGAAGTATTTCGAACGCTTCCCCGGCATTCGCGACTACATGGAAAGCACCAAGGCCTTTGCCCGCGAGCATGGCTATGTGGAGACCATCTTCGGGCGTCGCGCACATTATCCGGAGATCAAGTCGTCGAACCCGTCTGTACGCGCCTTCAACGAGCGCGCGGCGATCAACGCACCCATTCAGGGCTCGGCCGCCGACATCATCCGCCGGGCCATGGTGCAGGTCGAGCCGGCGCTGGCCGGTGCCGGGCTTGCCGAGCGGGTGCGCATGCTGCTGCAGGTGCATGACGAGCTGATCTTCGAGGTGGAGGACGAGGCGATCGAGGCGGCCATGCCCGTGATTGTCTCCACCATGGAACATGCCGCCATGCCGGCGCTGGCCATGCGGGTGCCGCTGAAGGTGGATGCACGCGCGGCCCACAACTGGGACGAAGCGCATTGATGACTGCCGGCCTGCGGGGCCCGTCCCGGGCGCCGGCACGTCAGGCGCAAGCCGCAGTGGGCAAGTCAGGGGACGGCCAATGGCGCCCGCCTCAGTTCGGGCGCGAAGGATAGAGCGAGGCAAGCGCCGTGCCGACCAGGCCCATGGCATAATCGCGCGCCGATCTCTTGCAATTGGGGGAAAAGCCAAGTTCGCCGCACCGATGGTCCACCGTCTCGAGGATCAGCTGCATCAGGCTGTTGGCTTGTGCCCGGTCGGCCGTATCGGACGTGTCCATGACCATGGCAAGCGCCGACATGGTGACGATTTCCAGAACGACCAAGCGTGCCTCCAGCACCGCAATCGCATCATCTGTCGCCATGTCCCGGATCGTGGCCTGCTGCATCTGGTCTCCTTCCATGCCCGTACTCTATGCAAGGGCGAATAACCGTTTCTCCTCGCCAAGTCTATCGGTTCCGCGAAGGGTGCGCTACTCCGTCATTTCATGGAAGTTTCAGAATTTCCGCAAGAATATCGACAAGTTTCTTTCCGGCACGCTCAATGCTGTCACTGTTGTCGATCGTCAGGACACGGTAATCACCGACGACGGACAGTTCGGCGCGCTGCAATCTAGCCAGAATATCGTCCCGTGTTTCTCTGCCGCGCGCCTCCAGACGCTCGGCCAGGATCTCCGGGCGGGCGGTGATGTTGATCACCAGCAGGTTCCTGTAGGCCGCGCGGAAGTGCGGCAGCGCGGAGCGGGACCCGTTGGCGACCAGCACCATGCCGGCGGCAAGCTCCTCCTGCGTGCGGCGTGGAATGCCGTAATGCAGCCCGTGCGCCGTCCAGGATACGGCAAAGCCGCCGGCCTGCTCCATCGCCGCGAAGGCCTCGGGGCTCATCCCCTCGTGATCCTCGCCGCCGGCATCGGCCGGGCGGGTGATGCAGCGGCGCACGAAGCGAAGGCGCGGCTCGCCGCGAAAATGGGCTGCGGCAAAGGCCATCAGCGTGTCCTTGCCGGCGCCGCTCGGCCCGACCACGACGGCCATTGTGCCGCCTTCGGCCGGACTGGCAGGGGCTTCGGGAGCCGGCGGCTGCAGGGTCCTGTCCATCACGCCACCCGCCGTCCTGCGCGCCAGACCGAGCGGCTGACGGGCACGCCTTCCATGCGATGGACCCGCACCAGATCGGCGCGCAAGCCCGGTGCGATACGGCCGCGGTCGGAAAGGCCGACCGTGCGGGCAGGGGTCGCGCTCACCATGGCAATGGCCTGGGGCAAAGAGAGGCTCTCGATGCTGTCGGCCAGGATGAAGGGCGCATGCAGCAGGCTGAGCGGTACGTAGTCGGAGGAGAGAACGTCGAGCACGCCGAGATCGGCGAGATCGCGGGCGGCGATGTTGCCGGAATGCGACTTGCCGCGCACCACGTTCGGCGCACCCATCAGCACGCTCATGCCCGCCGCATGCGAGGCGCGCGCCGCCTCCAGGCTGGTCGGAAACTCCGCCAGCCGCACGCCATGGCCCCTGGCTTCCTCCACATGTGCGAGCGTTGCGTCGTCATGGCTTGCCACGGTGATGCCAAGCTCGGCGCAGCGTGCCGCCAGCTGGTCGCGATGGCGGGCCGAATAGCGGTCGGAAGCCTCCATCCTCAGCTTCATGAAGGCCTCGAAGGCCTCGTCCGTCATGCCGCGCTTCTTCTTGTAGAAGAAAATGTACTGCTCCAGCGACTGAAACTGGCGCTGCCCGGGAGCGTGGTCCATCAGCGAGGCGAGCCGCACGCGCGGGTCGCCCTCGAAATCGGAAAACTGGTCGATCACGTCGGCGCAGGGCACCTCGCAGCGCAGGTGGATCAGGTGCTCGGCCCGCAGCCGGCCCGCCGTCTCGGCCGCCTCGATCGCATCGGCAAGCCGTCGCATCTCGCCGCGCGGAAAGCCGCTGTCCTCGTCGGAGCCGAGACGCAGGCAGTCGAAGACCGTGGTGATGCCGGAGGTGGCGATCTGCGCATCATGTGCTTGGATGGCGGCGGTCGTATCCCAGCGCACGCCGGGGCGCGGCGAATAATGCTGTTCCAGATGGTCGGTGTGCAGTTCGACAAGGCCGGGAATGAGGAAATCGCCGTCGAGATCCTCGCCGATGGCCAGCACCCCTTCCGAAATGTCGGCGATCTGTCCGCCAACGATCTGGACGGCGCCTTCGACAATGCTGTCTTCGAGGACGATGCGGGCGTTCTTCAGGACAAGTTCCTGGCTCATGCGAGGTTCCTTTCGGCGTTCGGCGTGCCGCCAAGGGGGGCATGTCGGTCAATATGGAAGGGGGCGCCCCGTTCCGGCTCCACGAAGAGGCCGAGATGGGCAATGGCAAGCGGGCGTTCGGTGAAGGCGGAGAAACGGGCTTCGAGCAGTGCGCGCAGGCGCGGGCGCGCCTCTTCCGGCACCGGGCCAGTCAGCGTCATGTGAAAGCGGAATTCCTCGAACACGTAAGGATAGCCCCAGGCATCAAGATGGGCCCGCTGGCGCTCCGTCAGCCGCTCCGGCCGGCGTCTGGCCATATCCTCCGGCGAAAGCGGTGCGCGGAACGGTTCGAAGACGCGGGTGATCGCGGCGCAGAGGTCGTCGACCGCCTGCGAATCTCCGTCCGGCACCAGCGCGAAGAAAGGACCGATCTCCGCCAGGCACAGCTTGGGGATCGTCACGGCCGGGGTCGTCCTGCAGAAGGCATCGAAGGCGTCGGCCAACTCGTCCGCCGTTTTGCCGGCCCTGAGCGAAAAGGGCGCCTTCAGCGTGGCATGGAAGCCATAGCGGCGCGGTTCCGCCGTCAGCGCCTGCCATTCCTCAAGCGGAAGGCCGGCATCGGCGGGCGGCGTGATGCCGTCTTGCGAAAAGGCATCGCGGCCCAGCCAGAGGGCGGCGGCACGGTTCAGCGGATCATCCTGGGGCGGAGCGAAATAGACGGCATGGCGCATGAGAGGGAGACTCACCCGTGGCTGGTGACAAGAAGAAGCCCTCTAGCCGAAAGCCATGACGCAACGATGTCAAGCGCCGACATTCTCCGAACGGTTTCGTGCAACCCTTTGTGCCGCTCATGCATTGAGGGCGCGAGACAAGATACACCACGGGAGAATTCGCATGGAACCCGGCATCCTCATCGGTACCTTCCTCTCGGTGCTCACCGCCAGCGGCCTGATCAGCGCCTACTGGTACGGGCGCTGACGCTGCCTGATCCTCCATTGAAAAAGGCGCCGCCGGAGGCCGGCAGCGCCCTGAAGCGGATTGCGGCGAAGGCGCTCAGTGGGCGCCGGACATGTCGCCCAGAACGTCCTTGGACGCGACGGTCGAATCGGCGTTCAGCTTGTAGACCATCGGCACGCCGGTCGCGAGGTTGAGCTTCAGGATCTCTTCCTTCGACAACCGGTCGAGCACCATCACCAGCGAGCGCAGCGAATTGCCGTGGGCGGCCACCAGAACCGTTTCGCCCCGGAGCACGCGCGGCAGGATCTCCGTCATGAAATAGGGCCAGACGCGGGCGCCGGTATCGCGCAGCGATTCCCCGCCGGGCGGCGGCACGTCATAGGAGCGGCGCCAGATATGCACCTGCTCCTCGCCCCACTTTTCGCGTGCATCGTCCTTGTTGAGGCCGGAGAGGTCGCCATAGTCACGCTCGTTGAGGGCCTGGTCGCGAACGGTTTCCAGATCGGGCTGACCGACCTTCTCCAGCACGATGCGGCAGGTTTCCTGCGCGCGCTTCAGCGCCGAGGTGAAGGCGATGTCGAACTTGATGCCGTAATCGGCCAGCGCCTGGCCGCCGGTCTCGGCTTCCTTGACGCCGAGCTCGGTCAGTTCCGGATCCTTCCAGCCGGTGAAAAGGTTCTTCAGGTTCCAGTCGCTCTGCCCGTGGCGAACGAGGACGAGGGTTCCGCTCATGTATGCCTCCAGTAAGGGATCAAGGGATCAATGGGACAGCCCGAGCACGTCGAGCATGGAAAACAGGCCGGGCTTCTGATGACGCGCCCAGAGAGCGGCGGCCACCGCGCCGCGGGCAAAGATCGAGCGGTCGAGCGCGGAGTGGGAAAGGGTGACAAGTTCGCCCTCACCGGCAAAGATCGCCGAATGCTCGCCGACGACGGAGCCGCCGCGCAGCGTGGCAAAGCCGATCGATCCGGTCGGACGCGCACCGGTATGGCCGTCGCGCACGCGCACCGACTGCGATTTCAGATCGATGCCGCGACCCAGGGCGGCGGCTTCGCCCAACAGGAGTGCCGTGCCGGAGGGGGCATCCACCTTGTGCTTGTGGTGCATTTCGAGGATCTCGATATCCCAGCCGGCAGCAGGCAGGGCCTTCGCCGCCTGTTCCACCAGCACGCCGAGCAGGTTGACCCCGAGACTCATGTTGCCGGACTTGACGATGCGCGCATGGCGGGCGGCGGCGGCAATGCTTGCCTCGTCCGCCTCGCTGCAGCCCGTGGTGCCGATGACATGCACGATGCGGGCCTGGGCGGCGAGCCCGGCAAATTCCACCGTGCCGGCCGGCGAGGTGAAGTCGATCACGCCATCGGCATGCAGGAAGGCCTGCAGCGGATCGCTCGTCACCGGCACACCCAGCGTTCCTGCTCCTGCCAGCTCTCCGGCATCCCTGCCGATGAAGGCGGAGCCCTCCCGCTCGATGGCGGCATGCAACACGACGCCCGGCGTTTCCCTGATGACGCGGATGATGGTCTGGCCCATCCGTCCGGCGGCGCCCACGACCACCAGCTTCATGTCATGCTCGCTCATGCGGAATTACGGCTCCATGTCCTTGCGAAATGTCTGATCGGAACGGCGTGCGAAAGACCCTCGTCAGACGGGGGTCTGGAGATTGTTGAGGCGAGCGTAAAGCCCGTCCGGGCGACGCGCAAGGCTCTCGTGGTTGCCTTCTTCCACCACGCGGCCCTCGGCCATCACCACGATCTTGTCGGCCTTGACGATGGTGGAGAGGCGATGGGCGACGACGACGACGGTACGGCCCTTCATCGCGGTTTCCAGCG
This sequence comes from Rhizobium sp. CSW-27, assembly GCF_018760785.1. Taxonomy (GTDB): domain Bacteria; phylum Pseudomonadota; class Alphaproteobacteria; order Rhizobiales; family Rhizobiaceae; genus Neorhizobium. Next base: position 139,954 of record NZ_JAHHZO010000008.1, on the reverse strand, counting down.
CCTTCTGCACCGCCGCTTCCGATTCGTTGTCCAGCGCGGATGTCGCCTCGTCGAGCAGCAGGATCGGCGCCTGGCGTACCAGAGCGCGGGCGATCGACAGCCGCTGGCGCTGGCCGCCGGACAGCGTCACGCCGTTTTCGCCGACGGGGGTGTCGTAGCCCTGCGGCTGGGCGATGATAAAATCATGGGCATGGGCCAGCCGCGCGGCCTCCTCGACCTCGGCATCGCTGGCTTCCGGGCGCCCGTAGCGGATGTTGTCGCGAATGGTGCCCTCGAACAGATAGGGCTGCTGCGAGACATAGGCGAGGTGGCGGCGCAGCGACGCCTTCGTCACCTGCGCAATGTCCTGGCCGTCGATAAGAATGGCGCCCTCGGCCGGATCGTAGAAGCGCGGAATGAGGGAAATGATGGTCGACTTGCCGGCGCCGGAAGGCCCGACCAGTGCCGTCGTCTGTCCTCCTTCGGCCACGATGTCCACCTGCTTCAGGATTGCATCGCCTTCGCCGTAGCGGAAGGTGACGCCCTTCAGTTCGACCTTGGCCTCGCTCACCGCGAGGTCCGGCGCGCCGGGGCGCTCGCGCTGCTGCGGCTGCAGGTCGAGAAGGGCGTAGATCATGCGGGCATTCACCACCGCGCGCTCCATCTGCACCTGCAGCTTGGCAAGGCGGCGGGCCGGATCATAGGCCATCAGCAGGGCGGCAACGAAGGCGAAGAAGGCACCGGGCGGCACGCCGTCATAAATGGAGCGGAAGGCGGCATAGCCGACGACGCTGGAGATGGACAGGCCGGCAAAGGTTTCGGTCAGCGGCGAGGTGCGCTCCGTCAGGCGGGCGATGCGGTTCGCCCGGTTTTCCGAGGCGTTGATGATGCCGTTCACCTTGCGGCTCAACTCCTCTTCCATCGTGAAGGCCTTGACGATGGAGATGCCCTGGATGGTTTCCTGCATGGCGCCGACGACGTGGCTGTTCAGTTCCACCGACTCGCGGGTGGCGCTGCGCAGGCGCTTCGAGACATAGCGTAGCGCATAGAGCAGCGGCGGTGCGACGCCGAACACGATCAGCGACAGCACCGGGTCCTTGCTGACCATCACGAAGATGAGGGCGATCAGCGTCAGGAAGTCGCGCGCGGTCGAGGTGACGGTGAGGTTCAGCACGTCGCGGATGCCGTTGACGTTCTGGCTGATCTGGGCGGCGAGATGGGCCGAGCGCGATTCGCTGTAGAAGCCGACCGACAGTTTCATCAGATGGGTGTAGAGCCGCTTCTGGTACTGCGCGACGATGTTGTTGCCAATCTTCGACAGCGTCACCGCCTGTCCATAGGTGGCAAGACCGCGCAGCACGAAGGCGATGAAGATTGCGCCGCAGATGACCCAGACGAGATCGGCCCGCTTGTTGGCGAAGGCCTCGTTGACCACCGATTCCATGATCCAGGCGGTAAAGGCGGTGGAGAGCGCAACGACCACGAGACAGATGATGGCGAAGATGTAGCCACGCACATGTTCACGGCCATTTTCGGCGATGATGCGTTTCAGCACGCTGGTCAGCGTGCTGGAATCGAGGTGTGCGTTGCGCTTGTTTGCTGCTTCGGCTGCTTCCAACAGGATGGTCCCATCATAGAACGCGGCAATATTTTCGTCCGCGACGCGGTCTTAACCAGTCGCGACATGCTTGGCTAGCACCCGCCCGCGATTCCGGGTTCCTGTTGCATTCGCGCCTTGGCGGGTGCCGTCTGGCTCAGCCGCGCCAGCGACGCCCGTCGGTCGAGATGCCGAAATGGCCGGGGGTGCGGGCAAAGGAGGCAAGGCCTGCCAGTGCTGCCTGCGGATGGGTCACCACGAAGGTCGGGATATGCCGCATCAGGGCCGTGTGCGGTGCCTTGTCCTCGAAGGCGGCGCGGAATTCAGGGCGCTTGAGGGCCGGCACGATCTTCTGCGAAATGCCGCCGGCCAGATAGACGCCGCCCTTGGCCATCATCACCAGCGCCATGTCGCCGGCCACGCGGCCGAGATAGGTGACGAACAGCACCAGCGTTTCGGCCGCCTGGGCGTTTTCGCCGGACAATCCATGCGCGGTAATGTCTGCCGGTACGGAAAAGGCGGGCTCCACCCCGTCGGCGGCACAGACGGCGCGATAGAGGTTCACCAGGCCGCGGCCGCAGAGGATCTGCTCGGCCGAAACGCGGCCCTCGATGCGTTCCACATGCGGGAACACCTGCTCGTCACGGGCCGTCCGTGGGCCGAGATCGACATGGCCGCCTTCGCCGGGCACCGGAAACCACATGTCGCGGGCATGGACCAGGCCGGCAACGCCCAGCCCGGTGCCTGGTCCCAACACCACGCGGGAAGCCAGCGGGGCGGAGGAGACGGTGCCGACCGTTTCGCGCGCCTCTTCCGGCAGCGTGGCAACCGCCAGCGCCTGTGCCTCGAAATCGTTGATCACCAGCACGTCGCCGAAGCCGAGATCGCCGATCAGGATCTTCGGCCGGACGACCCAGTCGCAATTGGTGAGCGGAATTTCGTCGCCCTCGATCGGCCCGGCAATGGCCAGGATCGCCGAGCGCGGCTGGATCGACGTCTTGTCCAGCACATCCTTCTGGATGGCGTCCTCGATCGTCGGGAAGTCGGCGGTGCGGATGTTGGGAAACTGCAGCGGCTCGGCGAAGGCGTCCGTCAGGATCCAGAACCGCGCATTGGTGCCGCCGATGTCGCCGATCAGGATCGGAAAGGCGGGCTTGTCAGTGTCCAGCGTTCTTGCCATCACAAAGGTTCCGTAGTTGCGGCCGCTCATCGGCCCGCTCGCGCCAAGGTTTCACCCGCGGTTTTAGCGGTGGTCTTACTGGAAATCGATCAGCTTTTCCGCCGTGGCGCGGTTGAGGGCCATCGGAATGTCGTAGACGGTGGCGAGGCGCGTCAGCGCCTTGACGTCCACGTCATGCGGCAGCGGCGTCAGCGGATCGGTGAAGAAAATGAGCATCGACACTTCGCCGGTGGCGATCATCGCGCCGATCTGCTGGTCGCCGCCAAGCGGACCGCTCTTCAGCCGCGTCACGTCGAGACCCGGCGCCGCTTCCAGCACGCGCCCGCCGGTCGTGCCGGTCGCCACGATGCGGAACCCCGACAGGGCTGCCTCGTGCTGCTTGGCAAAGGCGGCCATCTCGTCCTTCTTCTGGTCATGCGCGATGAGTGCGATGCAGGGTCTGTCCGCCACGGGCCTATCCTTGGATGTTCCTCTCAAGGCCGGTTTCTATACCGAACAGGGGGCGCAAGAAAAGGGTTTAAAACGATTTATATGCCGATCATCGGCCGCATCAGCCATGGCTGTCGCGCCTCTGCCGCAAGGCGGTGCCACGCGCTATTCCAGTGGCCTTGCGCGCGGCATGGGAATGTCGGCAGACGGGGCGGGGCCGTCCGCATCATCGGCCACCGGCGCACCCGGTACGGGCGCCACGGCGGCTCTCGGGGCAAGCCCGGCTGCGGCCGGTGCCGACAGCAGCGCGGCGCAGGCACGCGGCAGATCCGAGACCATCACAGGCCGCGGCGGTGCCGGCGGCTTCTTCTTCGGGTCGGGCTTGGCCCACGGTTCGTCGGTGAACCACCAGGCGAGCGACTTGTCGCAGCCATCGCCGGCCGCCACCGGCGCCTGCGCCTTGCAACTGGCAAGGCCGGGCGGGCAGGTCAGGCGGATGTGAAAATGCTCGTCATGGCCATACATCGGCCGCACCTTGCCGAGCAGCGCGCGGTCGCCTGTCCAGCTTTCGCATAGCTTCTTCTTGATCGCCGGATTGACGAAGATGCGCTCCACCTGCGGATAGCTCGCCGCTGTCATCACGAGCCGCGCGGCGGTCGGCGTGAACTTGCGGCTGTCGACGGTCAGGAACCGGCTCTTGTCCAGCATCGAGGTGAAGGGCAGCGTTTCCCGCTGCTGGCGTGTCAGCCGCTGTTCCGGCATCGGCGTGAACCAGACATCCACATCGAGCCCGATCTGGTGCGAGGCGTGCCCGAAGGCCATCGGTCCGCCACGCGGCTGCGACATGTCGCCGACGAGGATGCCATTGCCCCAGCCGATGCGCGCCGCATCCTCCGACAGCCGCTCCAGCAGGGCCACAGTCTGCGGCATGCCCCAGTGGCGGTTGCGTGACAGACGCATGGCCTGCCAGTGCGGCCCGTCGTCGCCGAGCGCCACGGCCCCGGAAATGCAGCCCTTGGCATAGGAGCCGATCGGCGTGGGTGTGCCGCCACTCGGGGCGGAAACCGCACCGAAGGCCTTCTTGGCCTCCTGATCGGCAAAGGCGGCGGAGGGCAGCGCCAGCGAGGCAACCAGGAGCGTGGCGGTGGCCATGCGGGGCAATGAGGTGGAGAAAATCGGCATCGGGTCCTGGCATTGTCGCGGCAGCGGAGACGGTCCGCCGGTTCTGGCCCGATTTTAGACTGATTTGGGCCGATGGTGAATCCTCAACCGATGACGGTGGCGCGAACATGGCGTTCGCCCCGCCTGCTCGTCAAAAGCTTGTGAGGGCCGGCAGGCTGTACTCTCGCGAGCTTTGCCTTATGCTTCCTGCCAACAACGAAAAAGAAAGGGGTCTTTGAATGCTCTTGGCGCGCATCCGGAAGACATGTCTTGTTCTTGCCTGTGCCGCGGCGGCGCTTGTGCCCATGGCTGCCGCTGCCGAGGAGCAGACCTGGCATCATGCGATCGGCACACTGGAGCCGCCCAGGCTGCCGCCGGATTTCCAGCAGCTTCCCTATGTCAATGCCAAGGCGCCGAAGCAGGGCGAGCTCAGGCTTGCCGACGAAGGCACCTATGACAACTTCAACCCGCTGGTGGACAAGGGCAATCCGGCCTCCGGCACGACCCTGATCTTCGATACGCTGCTCACCTCCTCCGAGGACGAGATCGGCGTGCGCTATGGCCTGCTGGCGGAGGCCATGACCTGGCCGGACGACCGCTCCTCCGTCACCTTCCGCCTGCGCGCGCAAGCGAAATGGGCGGATGGCGCGCCCGTGACGCCGGAAGACGTGGTGTTCAGCTTCGAGAGCGCCAAGGCCAACAGCAATCTGCTCGCCAATTACTACCGCCACGTCACCGCGGCGGAGAAGACCGGCGAGCGGGAGGTGACCTTCCGCTTCGATGAAAAGAACAACAAGGAGCTGCCGGCCATCGTCGGCGAGTTTCCCATCCTGCCGAAGCACTGGTACGAGGCCAAGGATGCAGAGGGCAAGCCGCGCGACATTTCCAAGGCCAGCCTCGAGCCGCCGCTGGGCTCCGGCCCCTACCGGATCGCCTCCTTCCAGGCGGGCTCCACCATCCGCTACGAGTTGCGTGACGATTACTGGGGCAAGGACCTGCCGATCAATGTCGGCCAGAACAATTTTCGAGTGATCAGCTATACCTATTTTGCTGACAGCGACGTGGAATTCGAAGCCTTCAGGGCGGGCAACATCGACTACCGGCAGGAGACCAGTTCGAGCCGCTGGGCAACGCGTTACGACTTCGATGCGGTGAAGGATGGTCGCATCAAGCGCGAGGCTCTGCGCAACGAATTCCGCGCCCGCGGCGTGATGCAGGCCTATGTGCCGAACCTCAGGCGGGACCAGTTCAAGGATGCGCGCGTGCGCGAGGCGCTGAACTATGCCTATGATTTCGAGGACCTGAACAAGAACCTCGCCTATGGCGGGCTGAAGCGCGTCGACAGTTTCTTCTGGGGCACCGATCTTGCATCCTCCGGCCTGCCGCAGGGCAAGGAACTGGAGATCCTGAACGGACTGAAGGACAAGGTGCCGGCCCGCGTCTTCACCGAACCCTATGCGAATCCGGTGAACGGCGATCCGCAGAAGGTGCGCGACAACCTGCGCAAGGCGATCGCCTTGTTCAAGGAGGCGGGCTGGGAGCTCAAGGGCAACCGCATGGTCAACGTCAAGACCGGCCAGCCGATGCGTTTCGAGATCCTTCTGAGCAGTCCGTCGATGGAGCGCACCGTGCTGCCCTATGTGGCGAGCCTCAAGAAGATCGGCATCGACGCCAGCATCCGCACGGTGGATTCCTCGCAATATGTCAACCGGGTGCGCAATTTCGACTTCGACATGATCTTCGGCGTCTGGGCCCAGACGATGGACCCCGGCAACGATCAGCTCGTCTACTGGGGATCGGCCGCCGCCAGCCAGCCGGGTTCGATGAATTATGGCGGCATTGCCGATCCTGCCGTGGATGCGCTGATCCGCCTCATCATCCAGGCGCCGACGCGGGAAGATCAGGTGGCGGCGGTGCATGCGCTGGACCGGGTGCTGCTCGCCAATCACTTCGTCATCCCGATGTTCTATTCCGGCGAAACGAAGATCGCCTACTGGACAAAGCTCGCCCATCCGGAGCCGCTTCCGGAATACGGCATCGGCTTTCCCGCGCTCTGGTGGGCCAAGGATGCGCAATGAACTGCCAAAATGCTTGTGCGACGGGGCCGGGGCGGGCCACATAGGGCCATGCTGATTCTGGCCATTGTCATGACGAAGGATGCGGACCCCTTGATGCCGAACGAGATCTGCGGCGCCTGCCGCCGAGCGGGAGACGCCTGATGGGAGCCTATATCCTGCGGCGCCTTCTCCTGATGATCCCGACGATCGTCGGGATCATGGGCATTTCCTTCCTGGTGGTGCAGTTTGCGCCCGGCGGCCCGGTGGAACAGGTGATCGCCCAGATTCAGGGGTCCGACAGCGGCGACCGGCTTTCCGGTGGCGCCTCCGACCTGCAGCCGGTCGGCGGTGGCGAGGAGGCGCGCTATCGCGGCGCGCAGGGGCTTGATCCGGAACTCGTGGCACGGCTGGAAAAGCAGTTCGGCTTCGACAAACCGCCGCTCACCCGCTTCCTCGACATGATGTGGAACTATATCCGCTTCGATTTCGGCGAGAGCTTCTTTCGCAACGCATCGGTGCTCGACCTCATCATCGACAAGCTGCCGGTCTCGATATCGCTCGGCGTTTGGATCATGATCGCCTCCTATGCGATCTCCATTCCGCTCGGCATCCGCAAGGCGGTGAAGGACGGCTCCAGCTTCGATGTCTGGACCTCGGGCATCATCATCATCGGCTATGCCGTGCCGAGCTTCCTGTTTGGCATCCTGCTGATCGTGCTGTTTGCCGGCGGCTCCTTCCTCGACTGGTTTCCGCTGCGCGGCCTCGTCTCCGACAACTGGAGCGAGCTGCCCTGGTGGCAGAAGATCCTCGACTATTTCTGGCACCTGACGCTGCCGCTGATCGCGCTGTCGCTCTCGGCCTTTGCCACCACGACGCTGCTGACCAAGAATTCCTTCATCGACGAGATCAAGAAGCAGTATGTGGTGACGGCACGCGCCAAGGGACTGCCGGAACGGCGGGTGCTCTACGGCCATGTGTTCCGCAACGCCATGCTGATCGTGATCGCCGGCTTTCCGGCCTCCTTCATCTCGGCCTTCTTCACCGGTTCGCTTCTGATCGAGAACATCTTCTCTCTGGATGGGCTCGGGCGCCTCGGCTATCTGGCCGTCATCAATCGCGACTATCCGATCGTGTTCGGCACGCTCTACATCTTCTCGCTGCTCGGTCTCGTCGTCGGCCTCGTCTCCGACCTGATCTATACCTGGATCGATCCGCGCATCGACTTCGAAAAGAGGGAGGTGTGATGAGCACGCCCGCCCCCTCCTCGGTGTCCCGCGATGTCCTTCCCGCCGATGCGCCCGTCCGGCGCCGGCTGTCGCCCACCAATCTGCGCCGCTGGCAGAATTTCAAGGCCAACCGGCGCGGCTACTGGTCGTTCTGGATCTTTCTGGTGCTGTTCGGCCTCTCGCTGTCGGCCGAACTGATTGCCAATGACCGCCCGATCCTCGTCTCCTACAAGGGCGAGCTTCTGGTGCCGGTCTTCGTCAACTATCCGGAAGAAAAGTTCGGCGGCTTCCTGGCGACGACCGATTACCGCTCGGACTTCATCCAGGGCGAGATCAACGCCAATGGCTGGATGATCTGGCCGCCGGTGCGCTACTCCTACCAGACGGTGAATTCGGAGATTCCCCATTCCGCACCGACCCCCCCCTTCTGGCTGATGGGCGCCGAGGAGCGCTGCAGTGCCTATCCAAAGGGCGTCGATGATCCGAAGTGCACGCTCGGCAATCTCAACTGGCTCGGCACCGACGACCAGGCGCGCGACGTGCTGGCCCGGCTGATCTACGGCTTCCGCATCTCGGTGCTGTTCGGCTTGGCGCTGACCGTGCTGTCGGCGCTGATCGGGGTGACGGCCGGCGCCATCCAGGGCTTTTTCGGCGGCTGGACGGATCTTCTGATGCAGCGCTTCATCGAGATCTGGTCCTCAATGCCCTCGCTCTACATCCTGCTGATTATCGCCGCCATCCTGCCGCCCGGCTTCTTCGTGCTGCTCGGGGTCATGCTGCTCTTCCAGTGGGTCGGCTTCGTCGGGGTGGTGCGCGCCGAATTCCTGCGCGCCCGCAATTTCGAATATGTGCGGGCCGCCCGGGCACTGGGCGTCGGCGACTGGACGATCATGTTCCGCCACCTGCTGCCGAATGCCATGGTCGCGACCCTGACCTTCCTGCCCTTCATTCTCTCCGGGTCGATTGCGACGCTGACCTCGCTCGATTTCCTCGGCTTCGGCATGCCGCCCGGCTCCCCCTCGCTCGGCGAGATGATCGCCCAGGGCAAGAACAACCTGCAGGCGCCCTGGCTGGGGCTGACCGCCTTCTTCGCCATGTCGATCATGCTGTCGCTTCTGATCTTCATCGGCGAAGCCGTGCGCGATGCCTTCGACCCGAGGAAGACCTACCGGTGAGGAAGGGTCGCGTTATTCCCGTTGTGAGGCTATATTGGCGAAGGCGTCACGCCTGCCCGAGGTCGCTTGGATGAACAAGATCGTTCTGGAGCATTACCCGATTTCCAAACTTCCGGAAGAGATGCGGACCGGACTACCCGATGCCGAGTCGGCGCGTGTGACCGTTGAGGTCATGCCGGATGAGGTCGACCCTCTGAAGTCGTTCTTCGACCTGAAGGACGAGGAGGTTGATCCTGGTGAAAACCTCATGAAGCTTCTGAAGCATCGTGAGGATTATCCGGAACGCTATCGTCATGGCACATCCATGGCTGAAGCGGTGCAGCGCATTCGCGAGCTACGCGACGAGTGGGATGACGAATGAGGTCACCTGCCCGTCTGTACCTCGATACGAATATCCTCATTCTGTTCAAAGAAATTCAAGGTCCGGAGCAGGAAAGGCTCGCTGCCCTTCTGGCTGCCTGCCGCAGTTTGGGCAACATACCCTTCACAAGCATGCTGACCTACAGCCATCTGCTTGTGAAACCGCTGGCGAATGGCAACCGCGACCTGATCGAAACTTACGAAGGCTGGATGGGCCGTGGTTCCTGGCTGAACACCGTTCCGATATCTTCGAAGGTTCTTTTGATCGCTTCGCTCATCAGAGCCGGTTCACGCAAGACGAAGCTTCCGGACGCCTTTCACCTCGCAAGCGCCATTGTCGCGGGATGTGGCGTTTTCCTGTCTGCTGATACAGGTCTATCGGACATTGACGAACTCGTTCACCCGTTGCGCGGCAAATTGCCGATCACGTCCTTGACGGTGCAGCGCCCCGACGAGCCAACCCTCACTGCCCTTCTGGAAAGTCTGACCGCATGACCAACGCGCTCCTCTCCGTCCGCGATCTGTCCGTCGCCTTCCATCAGGGAGGAAGCCAAACTCTCGCTGTCGATCGGGTCTCCTTCGAGATCGGCGAGGGCGAAGTGCTGGCGCTCGTCGGCGAAAGCGGCTCGGGCAAGTCGGTCACCGCCAATTCCGTCCTGCAGCTGCTGCCTTATCCCTCGGCCAGCCACCCGTCCGGCGAAATCCTGTTCGGCGGCCGCGATCTCCTGAAGGTGCCGGAACGCGAGCTGCGCGCCGTGCGCGGCAACGACATCACCATGATCTTCCAGGAGCCGATGACCTCCCTCAATCCGCTGCATACCATCGAGCAGCAGGTGGGCGAGATCCTCGAACTGCATCAGGCGATGACGCCGCAGGCGGCGCGCAGCCGCACGCTGGAACTCCTGCAGCAGGTCGGCATCCGCGAGCCGGAGAAGCGGCTGAAGGCCTATCCGCACGAACTGTCCGGCGGCCAGCGCCAGCGCGTGATGATTGCCATGGCGCTTGCCAACCGGCCGAAACTGCTGATCGCAGACGAGCCGACCACCGCGCTCGACGTGACGGTGCAGGCGCAGATCCTGGAGCTTCTGAAGAAGCTGCAGCGCCAGTATGGCATGTCCATCCTGTTCATCACCCATGATCTCGGCATCGTGCGCCGCTTTGCCGATCGCGTCTGCGTGATGACCGGGGGGAAGATCGTCGAAAGCGGCCCCGTCGGTCAGGTTTTCGAGAACCCGCAGCATGAGTATACGCGCCATCTCCTGTCCTCCGAGCCGCGCGGCGAGCCGCCCGAGGCGGACCCGTCGCGGCCGGTGGTGATGGAGGGGCGCGAGATCCGGGTCTGGTTCCCGATCAAGGCGGGCTTCCTGCGGCGCGTGGTCGATCATGTGAAGGCGGTGGATGGTATCGACGTGACGCTTCGCGCCGGCGAGACGGTCGGTGTCGTCGGCGAATCCGGATCGGGCAAGACGACGCTCGGCCTGGCGCTTGCCCGGCTGATCTCCTCCGAAGGGCGCGTCAGCTTCATCGGCAGCGATATCGGCGGCTATTCCTTCCGGCAGATGCGTCCGCTGCGCGACCGGCTGCAGGTGGTTTTCCAGGACCCCTATGGATCGCTCAGTCCCCGCATGTCGGTGGGCGAGATCATTGCCGAAGGCCTCAGGGTGCATGCGCCCGCACTGTCGGCCGGCGAGCGCGATCGCGCGGTGGCCGCAGCCCTGGAGGAGGTGGGCCTCGACCCTGCCACCCGCTGGCGCTACCCGCATGAATTCTCCGGTGGCCAGCGGCAGCGCATCGCGATTGCCCGGGCCATGGTGCTGAAGCCGCGCTTCGTGATGCTGGACGAGCCGACGTCTGCGCTCGACATGACGGTACAGGCGCAGGTGGTCGATCTGCTGCGCGATCTGCAGAAGAAGCATGATCTCGCCTATCTCTTCATCAGTCATGACCTGAAGGTGGTGCGGGCGCTGGCGAACCACGTCATCGTCATGCGCGCCGGCAAGGTGATGGAGGAGGGAGCCTCGCAGCAGATCTTCGCCGCGCCGAAAAGCGAATACACCCGCGCGCTTATGGATGCCGCCTTCAACCTGCGTGCGGTCGAGGCCGGTAGCGTCAGCCAGTAGCCGGGAGCCGTTCGGGAACAAAAGCGCTTTTCCGCCCGTTGCCCCGAAAGGCCGCGCGCCATTTCGTGCGGCGCGTCATGGAGGAAAGCCGCAATGAGTGATCGCAACGAGATCGAAACCGGTCGTGGGTCGCGGGCAAGCGATCCGCGTCCCCAGCCGGAGGGGCATCGCGACGAGATGCCGATGAGCGCCACCGAGGCCCGCCAGGGCCGGCGCGGCGCGCCGGTCATTGCGGTGCTGGCGGGCGGCCTCCTGCTGGCCATGCTCGCCTGGGGCGCCGTGGAATGGTGGGCGCAGACGACCGAGCCGCCGGCCGAGCAGACAGCAACGCCGCCGGCCGGAGACACCGCGCCCGGCAATCCCAACGCCCAGCCCTCCTCGACGCCGTAAGCCGTGCCGGGGCCGTGCTTCCGGCCGCCGCCAACATCAATCGATTTGATGATTGGGTCACTGGACTTTGAGCCCTGTTTTTTCGATAACGTGCGGGGAGGTCGTCGGCCGATGCCTCTGATGTTGAGGGAAGGAGCCCTTTCCGGACGAGGCGAGGGCAGAGGCAGCCATGGCAGCAAAGACCGATATCGCCAGACGCGTGTATAACCACACGTGGAAGCTCGACCCGATCATCCGCAGCCTGATCGATACCGATTTCTACAAGCTGCTGATGCTCCAGATGATCTGGAAACTCTATCCGGATACGGATGTCACCTTCTCGCTGATCAACCGCACCAAAAGCGTCAGGCTGGCCGAGGAGATCGATGAGCAGGAACTGCGCAACCAGCTCGATCATGCACGCTCGCTCAGATTGTCGAAGAAGGAACTGATCTGGCTCGCCGGCAATACCTTCTACGGTCGCTCGCAGATCTTCGAGCCGGAATTCCTGGCCTGGCTTGCCCATTATCAGCTGCCGGAATACGAGCTTTCCAAGCGCGACGGCCAGTATGAACTGACCTTCCACGGCCGCTGGACGGATACCACCATGTGGGAAATTCCGGCACTGGCCATCATCAACGAGCTGCGCTCCCGCGCCGCGATGAAGTCGCTCGGGCCCTTCACGCTCGACGTACTGTACGCCCGCGCCAAGGCGAAGATGTGGGAAAAGGTGGAGCGGCTGAGAACGCTTCCGGGCCTGCGTATCTCCGATTTCGGTACCCGCCGCCGCCACAGTTTTCTCTGGCAGCGCTGGTGCGTGGAAGCGCTGAAGGAGGGCATCGGTCCGGCCTTCACCGGCACCAGCAACGTGCTTCTGGCCATGGATTCCGATCTGGAGGCTGTCGGCACCAATGCGCACGAACTGCCGATGGTGGTGGCAGCCCTTGCCAATAGCGATGCGGAACTGCGCGCGGCACCCTACAAGGTTCTGAAGGACTGGAACCGCCTCTATGGCGGCAACCTGCTGATCGTGCTGCCCGATGCCTTCGGAACCGCCGCCTTCCTGCGCAATGCGCCGGAATGGGTGGCTGACTGGACCGGTTTTCGCCCCGACAGCGCCCCGCCGATCGAAGGCGGCGAGAAGATCATTGCCTGGTGGCAGAAGATGGGGCGCGATCCGAAGCAGAAGCTGCTGATCTTCTCCGATGGCCTTGATGTCGATGCGATCATCGATACCTATCGGCATTTCGAAGGCCGGGTGCGCATGGGTTTTGGCTGGGGCACCAACCTCACCAATGATTTTGCCGGCTGCGCGCCGAGCCAGATCGACGGGCTGAAGCCGATTTCCATCGTCTGCAAGGTCAGCGAAGCCAATGGAAGACCGGCGGTGAAGCTCTCCGACAATCCGCGCAAGGCGACGGGCAGTCCGGAGGAGGTGCAGCGTTACCTGCGCTTCTTCGGCCAGGAAGACCGCGTCGAACAGGCGGTCCTCGTCTAGGCAGATGCAAGGCGGGTGCCGTCCGGAACCCGCCTGCCTCATTGTCTGTCGCGATCAGTCGAGGATCTGCACGACCGTATGGGTCTGCGGATCGACGATCACCCGCTGCTCGTTGACCACCGCATAGGCATAGTTGCCATGCTCCGGCACCGGGGTCAGCACCACCGTGTCGGGAATGGCCTCGCCGACAACGACCTCGCGTTCCAGCATCACCGGCCGGGGTGCCGGTTGCGCGCGCACATAGGTGACAACCTCCTGCGGCGGCGGATCGATGGCGGTGCCAAGAGCGGCGCCAGCGATGCCGCCGACTGCGGCGCCCACCGGTCCCCCGACGATGGCGCCGGTGATCGCACCACCGGCCGCACCTGTCGTCGTTCCATCCTGCGCTGCAGCAGCAGTCGCAAAAGTCGCTGCAAGAACAGCGGTTGATGTTAGTATAAACTTACGCATAAGGTCTCTCCTCTCGCGCTTCAGATCGATGACGGAAGAACCCCGCGCGAGGATTTTCGTTCCGTCTGCTCCATCATCGACAGGAAGGAGAGCTGCAAATGCTGCGCCAGCAGTCCGTCACACGGTCGTTGGCGCCATCGCTCCGATGCGCCCGGACAGGCCGTGTGACGATTGGAAAAACATCAGTTGACATCGGAAACAAAAGTTGTGACAAGTCGCAGCACGACAGATCGAGGCTTCGATGGAAGAACTGAGTGCCCAGGAAAATGCTGTCCTGACGATGATCAGGGACAATCCCTTTGCCGGCCAGCAGGAGATTGCCGACCAGCTGGGCCTTGCCCGGTCCACGGTGGCGGCGCATGTGGTGCAGCTCGTCAACAAGGGCTATATCCTGGGGCGCGGCTATGTCCTGCCGGAGCCGTCGCGCATGGTGTGCATCGGCGGTGCCGTCTTCGATCGCAAGTATCGCGCGCGCCAGACGATCATTCCCGAAACCTCCAATCCTGTCGATGGTGCCAGGAGCTTTGGCGGTGTCGCCCGCAATGTGGCGGAGAATCTGGCGCTGCTCGGCACGCCGGTCAGCTTCATTTCCATTGTCGGAGAGGATGAGACCGGCAGTGCGATGCTCGCACATCTGAGGGAACGTGGCGTGGATGTGAGCCAGGTCGTCACCGTGCGCGAGCGTCCGACGGCCGAATATGCCGCCGTGCTGGATCCAGCCGGCGATCTGGTGCTGGGGCTTGCCGATATGGGGATCTTCGATCTCTTCCAGCCCGGCCATGTCGACCGCGCCTGGTCGCATCTTGCCTCTGCAAGCCTCGTCTTTGCAGATTGCAACCTGCCGGCGGAAACGCTGCAGCATCTCGTCATCCGCCGCCAGGGCGCCCGCTTCCGGCTGGCGATCGATGCTGTCTCGACGCCGAAGGTGGTTCGCCTGCCGCAGGATCTGACCGGCATCGATCTCCTGTTCATGAATCTGGACGAGGCGAACGCGCTGCTCGCCCGGCATGGAAAGCCGCGGGCCGACGACAGCTTTCAGGCGGCAGAGGCGCTCACCCGGCTCGGCGTGAAGGAGGCGATCGTCACCATGGGGCCGCGCGGCGTTGCGGTGGCATCCGGCGAGGCAGTGTGCCACGTTCCGGCCGTGAAGGCCGAGCCGGTCGACATGACCGGCGCGGGTGACGCCATGATCGCCGCCACGCTCCATCGCCTGCTGGTCGGCGACGAGACCGCCCGGGCGGCACGAATGGGCGCGCTGCTCGGCGCTCTCACCACGGAAACAGCCTCCAGCGTGCATGCGGAGCTTTCGCCGCGCTTCCTGGAGGCCAATCTTCATCGGCTTGCCGAAGAGAAAGGATGACCATGACCCTTCTGAAACCGAAACTGAGCCGCGAGGTCGCCGAGGCGCTGGCGGCCGGTGGCCCTGTGGTGGCGCTTGAATCGACCATCATCACCCATGGCATGCCCTATCCGGCCAATCTGGATACGGCGCTCGCCGTCGAAGCCGTGGTGCGCGAAAACGGTGCTGTGCCGGCCACGATTGCCGTGATCGGCGGCGAGTTGCGGGCGGGTCTCGAACATGACGAGCTCGAGGCACTCGCCCAGGCGAAGGGCGTCGTGAAGGCCTCCGGCCGCGATCTCGCCGTTGCCATGGTGCGCAAGGCCTCCGCCGGCACGACGGTCTCTGCCACCATGCTGCTTGCCGATCTCGCCGGGATCGATATTTTTGCGACCGGCGGCGTCGGCGGCGTACATCGCGGCGCCGAACAGACCTTCGATATCTCCGCCGACCTCACCGAACTCGGCCGGACGAAGACCGCCGTCGTCTGCGCCGGCGTCAAATCCATCCTCGATATCGCCAAGACGCTGGAATATCTGGAAACCCAGCGCGTGCCGGTGATTGCCTATGGCACGGAGGATTTCCCGGCCTTCTTCACCCGGAAGAGCGGCTACAAGGCGGACCATCGCCTCGATACGCCGGAACAGATTGCCGGGGCCATGCACCTGCATCACGGGCTCGGCACAGGCACCGGCCTGATGATCGCCAATCCCATTCCGGAAGAATTCGCGCTGACGCCGGACTTCATCGACGGCACGATCGCCGATGCGGTCCGCGAGGCAGAGGAAAAGGGCATCGGCCGCAAGGACCTCACGCCCTTCCTGCTCGCCCGCATCAACGAATTGTCGAAGGGCGAAAGCCTGAAGGCGAACATCGCGCTGGTGAAGAACAATGCTGCCCTTGCCGCCCGCATGGCGGTTGCCTATGCGGCGCTGAAGAAGAGCGCTTGACGTTTGCAAGAGGGCTTCGGCGTCCAGCCGGTGCCCTCTTTCGCCGAAGCGATGATCAGACCGGAAGCCTTGCCAGCCGTTCGGTCAAAAGCGCATAAAACCCGTCGGCATCGACATGGCGCATGAAGGTGGCGTTCTTCGGCCGTGTCGTCACGCCCCACCAGTCGGCAACCGTCATGCCCTTGGTGAGTGCCGAGTCCGTTTCGATCTCCACATTGCACAACCGCCCCTCGTAAAGCTCCGGCTTCAGGAGATAGGCGATCACGTTCGGGTCGTGCAGCGGGCCGCCATCGGTGCCGTATTTCTGCTCGTCGAAACGTTCGAAGAACTCCAGCCAGCCTACAACAGCCTCCGCAAGCGGCGTTCCGAGCGCCTTGATCGCGGCGACGCGCTTCGCCGTCGTCAGCGTCTGGTGGGTCACATCGAGCGGCATCATCACGATCGGTGCGCCGCAGCCGAAGCAGATCTTGGCCGCTTTCGGATCGACGAAGATGTTGAACTCGGCGGCCGGTGTCACGTTGCCGCCTTCGAACAGGCCGCCGCCCATCAACACGATCTGCTGGATGCGCGCGGCAATCGCCGGTTCGCGGTCAAGTGCCGTGCCGAGATTGGTCATCGGGCCGAGGGTGCAGATCGTCACGGTGCCGGGCTCATGCGCCATCAGCGTCTCGATGATGAAATCGACGCCGTGCTGCGGCTCAAGCGGCATGGTGGGCTCCGGCAGGTCGGCGCCGTCCATGCCGGTTGCGCCATGCACGTATTCGGCGGTGAACAGACTGCCTTCCATCGGCCCTTCGCAGCCGGCAAACACCTTCACGTCGGTGCGGCCCGCGAGTTCGCAGACCTTGCGGATGTTCTTCGAGGTGAGCGTCACCGGCACATTGCCGGCCGCAGCCGTGATCCCCAGAACCTCGATCTCCGGGCTTGCCAGTGCAAGGAGAATGGCGAGCGCATCGTCCTGGCCGGGATCGGTATCGATAATGATCTTCTGGGGCATTTTCGTCTCTTTGGTCACGAAAGGAATGGGGGGAATCCGCGGGAAGGCAAGGGCTTTCGCATGTCTCGCTCAGCGGAGCAAGAGACCGGAAGCTGCGTCGGTGTCGCCGCCAGGGTGGCCGTCAAAGCGAGGCCGCAGCGCGGGCGGCCTGGTCGTAATGGCCGGAGAGCGCACGAAGGCGTGCGGCAATTTCGGACAGCGTCTCGGCGGAAACCTCGGTCGACAGAACCGAACGCACCAGCAAAGTTTCGCGCATGGCCTTGTAGCGGCGACAGGCATCGGCGCCGGCCTCCGTCACCATCACCAGCTTTTCCTTGCCACGCTTGCCGGATTTGATCAATTTCAGCCGCTCGAGCTTTTTCAGCGAATAGGTGACGACGTGGGTGTCCTCGATATTGAGCACGAGGGCGATATCGGCGAGCGTCTTCGGTTTGCCGCGGCTGTTGATGTTGTGCAGCACCAGCGTGTCGACGGGGGAGAGATCCGGAACGCCGGAGGCGGCCATGCAGCGCACCATCCAGCGGCTGAAGGCGTGGTTCAGCATCACCAGGCCGAATTCGATTTCGGACAGCGCGGGAAGGGCACCGCTCGCCAGATGCTCCGAGGAAACGATGGGCCCAGTCTGGTCATCGAGGTTCGGCATGCTGTGTCTCCCGCAAAAAAACGCCGCCGGACAGGTCCGGCGGCGTCCCATAAATCACATCTTCTTATAGGCGTCCACGATCGCGGCGCCATCGGCGCCCGCCTTGGCCAGCCAGTCCTGCGTCAGCTTGTCGCCAACCTCGGAAAGACCTTTCTTGAGATCGGCGCTCGGCGCGGCAACCGTCATGCCGTGCTCCTTCAGCGTCGCCATGTAGGCCGCGGTCTTGTCCTCGGCGAGCTTCCAGCCGCGGGC
Organism: Rhizobium sp. CSW-27; assembly: GCF_018760785.1. Lineage (GTDB taxonomy): Bacteria > Pseudomonadota > Alphaproteobacteria > Rhizobiales > Rhizobiaceae > Neorhizobium. The sequence continues at coordinate 122,172 of NZ_JAHHZO010000008.1, read as the reverse complement.
TTCGGCGGCGGCGGCTGCCTCTTCGACGGCCTTCTGCGTGGCCGGATCAAGGGCAGCAAAGGCCTTCTTGCTGACGAAAGTCACGTTCTTCGGCAGCCAGGCCTGGGTGTCATAATAGTGGGTCAGCGATTCCCAGATCTTTGAATCGACGCCGGTGGCGCTGGAGGTCATCAGTCCGTCGACGGCACCGGTTGCCAGCGCCTGCGGCAGTTCAGCCGCCTGGATGGTGACCGGCTGCGCGCCGACGAGCTCGGCAATCCGCGAGGTGCCGACATTATAGGCGCGCCACTTCAGGCCCTTCATGTCGGAAACCGTGTTGAGGTCCTTCTTGGTGTAAATGCCCTGCGGCGGCCACGGGGTGGCGTAGAGCAGCTTCAGGCCCTGCCCGTCGAGTGCCTTGGCAATTGCCGGCTTGGAGGCCGCCCACAGCTTCTTCGACTGTTCGAAACTCGTCGCCAGGAAGGGCACGACGTCGAGGCCGAAGACCGGGTTTTCGTTTTCGTGCAGCGACAGCAGGACCTCGCCCACCTGGGCCTGGCCCGTCTGCACGGCGCGCTTGATGTCGGGCGCCTTGAACAGCGAGGCGCTCGGATAGACGGTGATCTTCAACGCACCCTTGGTGGCGGTATCGACATCCTTGGCAAAGGCGTTGAGGTTTTCGACGTGATAATTCGCCGGCGGATAGGCAGAGGGCAGAACCCACTGCGTTTCGGCAAGCGATGGGCCGCTGAGGGCAAACAGGCTTGCGGCGGCAAGCGTCAGACGGCGAAGGATTGGCATCGGCTGTGTCATGGTCTCAAGTTCCCCTTGGTTGATGTTATCCCGGAAAGGCCAGTTTCGGCAGAATCAGCACGATATCCGGGAAGACCGTGATGATGACGACGGTGACGACGAGAAGCAGGAAGAAGGGCAGGGCGGCGCGAGCCACGGCCAGGCTGTCCCGGCCGCTCATCGTCTGCAGCACGAAGAGGTTGAAGCCGACCGGCGGCGTGATCTGCGCCATCTCCACCATCAGCACCAGGAAGATGCCGAACCAGATGAGGTCGAAGCCGGCCTGCTGGATCATTGGCAGCACCACCACCGTGGTCAGCACGATCATCGACAGGCCGTCGATCGCGCAACCGAGCAGGATATACATCACTGTCAGCACCGCGATCAGCGCATAGGGGCTGAGCTGGAAACCGTCGACCCACTCCGCCAGCGCGTTCGGAATGCCGGTATAACCCATGGCGATCGACATGTAGCCGGCACCCGTCAGGATCAGCATGATCATGCCGGTCATGCGGGTTGCGCCCATCACGCTGTCCCGGAAGGATTTCCAGGTCAGCGCCCGCTGCCAGGCGGCCAGAACCAGCGAGCCAAGGACACCCCAGGCGGCACATTCCGTCGCGGTTGCCCAGCCCATCAGCAGCGCTGAAAAGACCGTCAGGATGAGGAGAGCCAGCGGAATGAGGTTCAGCGTTTCCGTCAGCTTCTGCCGGAAGGGAATGGCCGCAGGCTTTGGCGGCATCTTGCCGGGGTTCATGAGGGCCCAGACGCCGATCGCGCCCATGTAGAGTACCATCACGATGACGGCCGGCAGCAGGCCGGCCATGAACATCTGGATGATCGAGACATTGGCCGCCACCGCATAAACGATCATCGGAATCGACGGCGGTACCAGAAGACCGAGCGTTCCGGCACCGGCAATCGAGCCGAGACTGATCGTCTCGTCATAGCCGCGCGCCTTCAGTTCCGGCAGCGTGATCTTGGCCACCGTGGCGGTTGTCGCGGCCGACGAGCCGGAGACCGCGCCGAACAACCCGCAACCCAGCACGTTGACATGGATCAGGCGGCCAGGCAGCCAGTTGAGCCAGGGAGACAGGCCGCGGAACATCTCGTCCGAAAGCCTGGTGCGGAAGAGGATCTCGCCCATCCAGACGAACAGAGGAAGGGCAGTCAGGCTCCAGGAGGCGCTGCCACTCCAGGCATTGGTGGCAAGCGCCGCGCCGATGGAAATGCCGGGCGGGGCAAACTGCATGGCAATGAAGCCGCACAGCAGAAGCGTCATACCGATCCAGAGCCCGCCGGCCAGCAGGAAAACGAGGGCGCCGAGAATGAGGCCGGAGACCTCGACCAGGTGGATACTGTCCATCGTCACACCCCGCTTTCCATCACGCGCTCGACGAACTCATCCGTCGTTACCGGTTTCGGTTTTTCGTAGCGCGGAGCACCGCCAGCCAGAAGGTTGAGAAGTTCATCGATGAAGCCGAGCGCCAGAATGCCGAGGCCCGTGGCCATGCCAAGCTGCGGGATCCACAGCGGAACTGCGATCACGCCCTGCGACATGTCGCTGAACTCGAAGGAAACGAGCACCATGTCGATGGCGTACCAGGCGAAATAACCGCTCGCCGCCGTGCCAAGCGCCGTGCAGATGATCTCGACCAGACGTCGCGGTAGCCCGCTAAGCTTGTCGATCAGCAGTTCCATGCGGATCAGCTCGCCGGAACGGAAGGTGTGGGCGAGCGCCAGGAAGGCGCAAGCCGCCATGCACCAGGAGGCAAAATCATCACCGGCCGGCACGTCGATGCCGAGCGGGCGTCCCGCCGAAAGAGAAATCATGATCAGGAAGATCGCGACCAGGAAGGCGCCGGCCAGCCATCCGGCCGTGAGGTACAACCCGTCCAGCAGCGCTGTGAGCCAGTCGGGAAAAAGGGCATGGTGGCGGTTCTGTTTAGCGGAAGACATGGCAAGGCCTCCCGCTTGGCGCAGCATATGCAGTCATTGGCTTCCCCTCGGTTGCCGGTTTCGGCCGGGCTTTTTCGCCTCTGTTGCCGTTGATTGAGGCATGATGACGGAAGAGGCATTTTTCGTCAACTAAACATTGACGATTTGTCGATGAAATGTTTTTGTGGCGTCAAATCAGAAACTGGAGACGGGAACATGACGCAGAAAAAATGGGATTTCTGGATCGATCGCGGCGGCACGTTCACAGACATCGTCGGTCGCGCGCCGGATGGTCGGCTGATCCCGCACAAGCTCCTGTCGGAAAACCCGGAAGCCTATCGCGATGCGGCCGTTCAGGGCATTCGCGAGCTCCTCGGGCTGAAGGCCGGTGAGGCCATTCCGCCGGGGCTGATCGGTGCCGTCAAGATGGGCACGACGGTCGCCACCAATGCGCTTCTCGAGCGCAAGGGCGAAAAGACGTTGCTCGTGACCACGCGCGGTTTCCGTGATGCGCTGGCGATCGGTTACCAGGCGCGCGCCGATATTTTTGCCAAGGAAATCCTGAAGCCGGAACTGCTCTACAGCGCCGTCGTCGAAATCGACGAGCGCGTGCGTGCCGATGGTACGGTCGAGGCCGAGCCGCAGGCGGATGTGGTCAGAAGCGAACTGCAGGCGCAATTTGACGCCGGCTTCCGCGTCGTTGCCATCGTCTTCATGCATGCCTACCGCTTCCCCGCCCACGAGCAAGTGGTGGCGAAGATTGCCCGCGAGATCGGTTTTACCCAGGTCTCCGTCAGTCACGAGGTGTCGCCGCTCATCAAGCTGGTCGGCCGGGGTGATACCACCGTGGTCGATGCCTATCTTTCGCCGATCCTGCGCCGTTACGTGGAGCAGGTGGCGAGCGAACTCGGCGCTGGCGGCGAAGACGGCGCGCAGTTGATGTTCATGCAGTCCTCCGGGGGCCTGACGGCCGCCAGCCTGTTCCAGGGCAAGGATGCGATCGTCTCCGGTCCGGCCGGCGGCGTGGTCGGTGCGGTCGAGACGTCCAAACTCGCCGGCTTCGACCGGATGATCGGCTTTGACATGGGCGGCACCTCCACGGACGTCTCCCATTACGACGGCGAGCTGGAGCGGTCCTTCGAGACGGAGGTCGCGGGCGTGCGCATGCGTGCGCCGATGATGTCGATCCATACGGTTGCCGCCGGCGGCGGCTCCATCCTGCATTTCGAAAACGGCCGTTTTCGCGTCGGGCCGGATTCCGCCGGTGCCAATCCGGGGCCGAAGGCCTATCGCCGCGGCGGACCGCTGACGGTAACGGATGCGAATGTCATGCTGGGCAAGCTCTCGCCGGACCTGTTTCCGGCCATTTTCGGCACCGGCCGCAACGAAAAGCTCGATGCCGATGCCGTGCGCACCGCCTTCGAACAGCTTGCAGCCGAGATCGGCGACGGGCGCACGCCCGAGGCGGTGGCCGATGGTTTCCTGGCGATCGCGGTCGAGAACATGGCGAATGCCGTCAAGAAGATCAGCGTCCAGCGCGGTTATGATGTCACGAACTATGTGCTGACCTGTTTTGGCGGTGCCGGCGGCCAGCATGCCTGCCTGACCGCCGATGCGCTCGGCATCTCGACGGTGCTGATCCATCCCTTCTCGGGCATCCTCTCGGCCTATGGCATGGGTCTTGCGGATATCCGCGCCACCCGCCAGCGCACGGTCTCGGCGCCGCTCGTTGAGGCGCTGGAAAGCCTGCCGTCGCTGCAGGCGGAGCTCAGCGGTGCAGTGATATCCGAACTGCGGACGCAGGGTGTGCCGGCTGTGGATGTCGAGGTGCTGCATCGCGCACACTTGCGTTATCAGGGCACCGATACGACGCTCTCCGTCACGCTCGACACGGCAGATGCCATGGTGGAAGCCTTCGAGGCGGCTCACCGCAAGCAGTTCGGTTTCACCTTCGAGGGGCGCGAGATCGTCTTTGAATCCTACGAGGTGGAAGCCATCGGCGGTGGGGCGGATTCGCATGAACCGCGCCACGAACTCGATCAGGCCGAACCGCTGGCAGCCCTTCAGACCCGCTTCTTCTCCGGTGGTGCCTGGCGTGAGGCTCCGGTCTTCCTGCGCAAGGATATCCGTCCGGGCGCGAAGGCTTACGGTCCGGCCCTGCTGGTTGAGCCGCACCAGACGATCGTGATCGAGGAAGGCTGGGCCTTCGAGGTGACGGCACTCGATCACGTTGTGCTGAAACGGGTGAAGACGCTGTCGCGCGCCGGTGCCGTCGGCACGGCCGCCGATCCGGTTCTGCTTGAAGTTTTCAACAATCTCTTCATGTCGATCGCCGAACAGATGGGCGTGACGCTGCAGAACACCGCCTCCTCCGTTAACATCAAGGAACGGCTGGATTTCTCCTGCGCCGTTTTTGACGCCGATGGTGCGCTGGTTGCCAATGCGCCGCATATGCCCGTGCATCTCGGCTCGATGGACCGTTCCGTCGAAACGGTGATTGCCGCCAACAGGGGCAAAATCCGTCCCGGCGACGTGTTTGCCCTCAACGCGCCCTATAATGGCGGCACGCATCTGCCGGATATTACCGTCGTGACACCGGTCTTCGATGAGGCGGGCAAGGATATCCTCTTCTACGTCGCCTCGCGTGGCCACCATGCCGATGTCGGCGGCACCGCGCCGGGTTCGATGACCCCGCTCGCCACCACCGTCGATGAGGAAGGCGTGCTGTTCGACAACGTGCTTCTGGTGGATCAGGGCCGATTCGACGAGGAAGGCATCATCCGCCTGATGTCGGACCATCCTTATCCGGCCCGCAATGTCGCCCAGAACGTCGCCGACCTGCGCGCCCAGATCGCGGCCAACGAAAAGGGCGTGCACGAAATGCGCAAGATGATCGCGCAGTTCGGGCTGGATGTCGTCAAGGCCTATATGGGCCATGTGCAGGACAATGCCGAGGAAAGTGTCCGCCGTGTCATCGAGAAGCTCTCGGACTCCGAATTCTCCTATGCGACGGACCAGGGCAGCACCATCAAGGTGAAGATCACGGTCGACAAGCAGGCCCGCGAGGCGACCGTGGATTTCACCGGCACCAGCGCGCAGAAGAAGAACAACTTCAACGCGCCGGAACCCGTCACCCGGGCGGCGGTGCTTTATGTCTTCCGCGTCATGGTGGAAAGCGCGATCCCGATGAATGCCGGCTGCCTGAAGCCGATCCGCATCATCGTTCCGGAAGGCTCGATGCTGAAACCGCATTACCCGGCCGCCGTCGTCGCCGGCAATGTGGAAACCAGCCAGCACGTCACGAATGCGCTGTTCGGCGCGCTCGGCGCCATGGCCGCCAGCCAGGGCACCATGAACAACCTGACCTTCGGCAACGAGACTTACCAGTATTACGAGACCCTGTGCTCCGGTTCGCCGGCTGGCCGGTTCCGCGATGGCCGCGGTTTCAACGGCACCGATGCGGTGCATGTGCACATGACCAACTCGCGCCTGACGGACCCGGAAATCCTGGAAACCCGCTATCCGGTGCTGCTGGAGGATTTTCATATCCGCAAGGGCTCCGGCGGCAAGGGTCGCTTCCATGCCGGCGACGGCACGGACCGCACCATCCGTTTCCTGGAGCCGATGGACTGCGCGATCCTCTCCTCGCACCGCACCATCCGTCCGCACGGGCTGGACGGCGGCGAGCCGGGCGAACTCGGGCTGACCCTCGTTCGCCGTCTCGACGGCACCATCGAGGAACTGGCCGGCTGCGCCCAGACGCACCTTGCAAGCGGCGAGGCGATCACCGTCCGCACGCCGACAGCCGGCGGATTTGGCAAGGCTTGACGCCTTCCACTTTTGCTTGAACCTTTGGCAAAGCCCCCTCTCTCCACAAGGGGGAGACACTTTGCAGCACCCGCCCGGGCTTCGATCGGCTTCGGCGGGTCGGCTGGATTAAAGCCCTCCCCCTTGTGGGGAGGGTTGGGAGGGGCATTTTTCGACTGCTATAGCCCCTCGCCAGTGTGGGGGAGATGGCGGCAGCCAGAGGGGGCGTATCGTCCCGGCTAGACGTTTCCTTCTGACGGGCAGCTGCCGAACCGCGCATTCATCCAGAAAGAACCAAACAGCCTCCGCCACGTAGTACTGAGCAGACACGGAGGCTTTCATGAACGACACCAGCCCATCACAGACCGGCAGGCTCGCCTGGATCACCGGCGCCAGTTCCGGCATCGGCAAGGCGGTCGCCGAACGGCTTGCGCGGGAAGGGTGGCGGGTCGCCGTCAGCGCCCGCAGCGCGGAAAAACTGCAGGCGCTGGCCGAACAGCATGCCGGCCGCGTCTTTGCCTTCCCGCTGGACATCACGGATCGCGACGCGGCACTCGCGACGGCAGACGCCATCCGCGTCACCCACGGTCCGATCGAACTCGCCATCTTCTCCGCCGGAACCTACAAGCGCGACAGCGTGCGCCGCTTCGACGCCCGCGATCTCGCCACCACGATAAACCTCAACGTGGTCGGCACGGCGAATACCATGGAGGCCGTCATTCCGGATATGATCGCCAGAAAGCAGGGCGAGATTGCCGTGATCGCCTCGGTAGCCGGTCTCGTCGGCTTGCCTGGTGGTGGGTTTTACGGAGCGAGCAAGGCCGCGCTCAACAATCTCTGCCAGGCGCTTTACCCGGAACTGGAGCGCGAAGGGGTGCGCCTTCGCATCATCAATCCGGGTTTTGTCGACACGCCACTCACAAAGAAGAACGATTTTCCCATGCCCTTCCTCATCTCGTCGGACGAAGCCGCCGATGCGATTGTCTCCGGCCTGAGGACGAACCGCTACGAGATCATCTTTCCCTGGAAGATGGCCGTCGCCATCAAGCTGCTTGCGAGCCTGCCGAAGAGCCTCCTTTTCCGCATCACGCGGCGGATGCTGCGCAAGCCGGGATGACGGTCTTCATCAAGAGCGTGATGCATTGCAAAAGGCCTCGAGCAGATCGCCGAGGCCTTTTGTTATGACGGGTAGGGATGAGAAGGCTTAGACAGCCGGCTTCTCCAGCCGGAACTGGGCAACATCGATGCGGCCGGTTCGAAAACCTGCGGCGCAATAATGCAGGTAATAGTGCCAGGTGCGGAAGAATCGCTCGTCGAAACCGAGCGGCGCAATCTTTGGCCAGGTGGCGCGGAAGGCCTTGTCCCAGACAAGAAGCGTGCGCTCGTAATCGCGGCCAAAACGGAAACAGTCCTCAACCTTCAGCCGAGCTGAGCGGGCAATCTCGGCAAAGCCCGTGAGTGTCGGCAGCATGCCGCCCGGAAAGATATAGGTCTGAATGAAGTCCGCATGGCGCCGATAATGCTCGAAGCGGCTCTCATCAATCGTAATGACCTGGATCATCGCCTGTCCGCCGGGCACCAGAAGCTCGCGCACCTGCTCGAAATAGATCGGCCAGTGTTCCTCACCGACCGCCTCGAACATCTCTATCGAGACGATCTTCGTGAACTGGCCGCGGCAATCGCGGTAATCCTGCAGCCGGATCTCGCCCTTCTCCGCAAGTCCGGCCTCGGAAAGCCGGTGGCGGGCGAAGGCGGCCTGTTCCTTCGAGAGCGTCAGGCCGGTAACACGGCAGCCGGTCTTGCGGATCGCCTGTTCCATGAAGCCGCCCCAGCCGCAGCCGATTTCCAGCACATGATCGTCCGGGCCAATGTTGAGCTCGCGGATGATGCGGCCGTATTTTTCCCGCTGCGCCTCCTCCAGACTTGCGTCGGGATGGCTGTAGATCGCCGAGGAATAGGTCATCGTCCGGTCGAGCCAATGGCGATAGAAGGCATTGCCGAGGTCATAATGGAAGGCGATATTGCGGCGACTGCCGGATTTCGAATTGTTGCGCAGGCGGTGGCGCCAGTGGGCCAGGCGCGCCATCAGCGCCATCGGTCGGGCAAGCCTTGCCCAGTCCTTCTCATTGGCAATGGCGAGATCGAGAACCTGACCGAGATCGGGCGTCGACCAGTCGCCATCCATATAGGAGCGGGCAAAACCCAGGCTGCCGCGGGTCACGATACGGCGCAGCACGCGCGAGCGGTTGAAGCGGATCGTGGCATTCGGCCCTTGCCGGCCTTCGCCGAAATGGTGTTCGCGGCCGCTTGGAAAGACCACCGTCAGGCGGCCATGGCGCGTGCGGGCCAGCATGCGGCACAGCATGCGTTCCCAAAGCGGTGCGCGGTCTGCAACGAGAATGGGATCTCCATGTCCGGCATGCGTCATGTCTGCGTTCCTCCCCTCACGACTGGATGTTCCACCGAGCTGGCAATGCGGCTGGCGGAGGGCTGGTGCCGATGGACCGGCACGCCCTTCAGCCAGAGGCGCATGGCCTCCCAGTGGATGCCCGCCATGACCTTCATGGTCATCAGCGGAAAGGTGAACAGCGCGCGCGCCAGGCTGGCATCGGTGAGCGGCCGGCGGTGCCCCGTAAAACTCGCGAACAACAGGTTCCCCTGCCCGTCCCGTTCGTTGATCGCGATTTTCACATGCTCGCCCGGCGGCAGGATATCGAAGTCGTAGGTGCAATCCATCGGCACGAAGGGCGACACATACATTGCCTTGGCGCAGGAATGCCTCACAACCGACCCGGATCGTCCGCCGGCGGGAATGACATAGGTATGACGTTCCATGAATGTATTGCAGACCTCATAGAGCAAGGCCAGCAGATTTCCGTCGCGATCCTCGCAGAAATAGACGGTCAAGGGATTGAAGACATAGCCGAAAATGCGCGGATAGCAGAGCATGCGGATGCGCACGCCCCGATGCGGCAGACCTGCCGCGGCAAGATGGTTTTCCACCCAGGTGCGCAGCCCGCCTTCCTCGCCGGTGCCGTGGTCCTTGTCCCAGAAACTGTAGACGGCGGTGCGGTTGTGGCCGAACAGCCTCAATCCACGGTCGAGGCCATCCAGTTCATCGAGATCCAGCAGCAGTGAAAACACGCTGTAGCGCAGCCGGTGCATCTTCGGTCGCTGGCGCTGGTGCACCACCGTGCCGACATAGAGGGCGGAGGCCGTGCTCATTCGGCCGCCGCCAGCTGGGGAGCGGTAAAGATGCGACCGGATTCGTCCTCCACCTGCCAGGGCCGGCGCAGGCCCGTGGCGGCTTCGGCTGCGGCAAGTCCCGCCTGCAGCCCGTCCTCATGAAAGCCGCTGCCGAAATGCGCGCCGCAGAACCAGGTTCCGCGCCGGCCCTGCAGCTGCCAGAGCCGCCGCTGGGCGGAGGCAGCCTGCTGGTCGAACAGCGGATGCGTGTAGCGATAGGTGGCGATGATCTTGTCCGGGCGGATCTCGCGGCAGGCGTTCAGCGTGACGAACAGCGGATGGCGAGGATCGAGGTCCTGCAGCCGGTTCATCCAGTAGGTGACGCAGAGCGGCGCCTCATTGTCCACCCGCTTGCCGCCGATATAGTTCCAGCTCGACCAGATACTTTTCCGCTTCGGCATCAGGCGCTCGTCGGAATGCAGCACGGCGACGTTTTCCGTGTAGCGGAAGGAGCCCAGCACCGCGCGCTCCGTCGGGTCTGCATCGGCAAGCATCGAGAGAGCTTCGTCCGCATGCGCCGCGATGATCACGTCATCGAACCGGTCCTGATGCCCGTGGCGGTCGGTCACCAGCACACCGGCCTGGGTGCGGATGATCGAGGTCACCCTGCTGTCGAGCCGGATCTCGCCGGCAAAATCCGCGGCGATCTTCTGTACGTACTGGCGGCTGCCGCCGGTCACGGTGCGCCAGCGCGGTCGCCCGGACAGGAGGATCAGACCGTGATGCACGAAGAAGCGGACGAAGCTTGCGAGCGGATAGGCGCGCATGTCGGTGGTGGTCATCGACCAGATCGCCGCGCCCATCGGCAGCAGGTGATCCTCGATGAAGGCCTTCGAATAGCGCTCCTGTTCCAGATAGTCGCCAAGTGTCAGGTGCTCCAGATCGGGCCGATCCACCAGTCGCTCCGCTTCCCGATAGAAGCGCAGCACGTCGGACAGCATGCGCCAGAAGCGCGGGCGGGCCGCATTGCGCCGCTGGCCGAGCAGGCCCTTCAGTCCCGTGCCGGAATATTCGAAGGCGCCATCATCGATGGAAGCGGCAAACGACATGTCGGAGGCCTGGGTTTCGACGCCCAGATGATCGAACAGGGCAACGAGATTCGGATAGTTGCGGTCGTTGAACACGATGAAGCCGGTATCGACAGGGATGTCGCCATGTTCTGTCGCCACCAGGGCCGTGTTGGAATGGCCACCCAGCCGGTCGGCCGCCTCATAGAGCACCACCTCGTGGCCGCGGGCGGCAAGCCAGGCGGCGGACAAGCCGCTGATGCCGGAGCCGATGACGGCGAAGCGACGATTATTTCCCCCAGATGCAACCATGAGCCCTTGTCCGTTGTTTGCCTATGTTTGGCCTCTACGCCGCAGGCCGGCAAACGGATTTGCGCCTATTTTTCTTTTCCGCTGTGATCCGGCTTTAGATTGGGGGCGTAAAGGCCCGCATGAACGCAACTGTTTCCATCTCGGCAGGGACGTGCCACAACAATGACAAACCGGCTTGTCGTCCGGTGTCGCGTGTGAAGCATGGCCTGAAGATGAAGCGGACTGACAGATATCTCGCAGACCAGGATCTCTCCCCGGCAGAGCTTTCGCGGCTTCTGACGGCAGTGGGGCAGGAACGCAGCGTCGAGGCGTTCGAGACGATCTTTCGCTATTACGGGCCGCGCGTGCGCTCCTTCATGGCCATGAAGACGCGGGACGCGCAGCTTGCGGAAGAACTGATGCAGGAAACCATGACGGCCGTATGGAACAAGGCCGTGCAGTTCGATCCGGCCCGCGGCAATGTCTCGGCCTGGATCTTCACCATTGCGCGCAATCTGCGCATCGATGCCTTCCGCCGCAAGCGGCCGGTGTTCGACGAGAACGATCCGGTTTTCGTTGCGGACAACGCGCCGGCGGCGGATGTGGAACTGGAAGGCCGGCAGGATGCCGAACTCTTGCGCGAGGCGATGGAATCGCTGCCCGCGGAACAGCTCGATGTGCTGAGGCGCGCCTTCTTCGATGAAGCCTCGCATTCAACGATAGCAGAAGACATGGGCATTCCTCTGGGTACAGTGAAATCGCGCATCCGGCTCGCTTTCGACAAATTGCGGACCGCGCTGGAGGGCCGCCGATGACGATCAAGCACCATATCAGCGACGCGCTTCTGATGGATTATGCGTCAGGCAACCTGTCGGAAGGCTGGAGCCTTGCCGTTGCCACCCATCTTGCGCTGTGCCCGGCCTGTCGCCGGCGCCTTGCGGCCATGGAAGGGGCGGCGGGTGCCCTGTTCGACAAGATCACCGCACAGGAGCCGGTCACCACCAGTGACTGGGAAAAGATGAAGGCGCGCATTGCTGCCGCGCCCGGGGGGCAGGGCGACATCGCGGTCGCCGAACGGCCGCCGATTGCCGGATACTCTGCGCGTCCGGCCGCGACCGGCGTCATTCCGGAACCGCTGCGCTCCTATCTCGGCGGCGATGTGGATACGCTGAAGTGGCGTGCGCTCGGGCGTGGCGCCTATCAGATCCGCATTGATACCGGCGATCCGGCCACCCAGGTGCGCCTCCTGAAGATTCCGGCCGGCCGGCCGGTGCCGGAGCACACCCATGAGGGTCGGGAGCTGACTCTGGTGTTGAGCGGCAGTTTCCGCGACGGCAACGATCTGTTTGCACGTGGCGATCTGGAAGAAGCCGATGGCGACCTCCTGCACACGCCAACCGCGACCGAGGACGAGGACTGCATCTGCCTGGCCGTGACCGAGGCGCCGCTGAAGTTCTCCAGCTGGATCGTGCGGCTCATCCAGCCGGTGCTGAAGATCTAGCACACTTGTCCCTCCTGGACGGTGTGCCTGCTGCGGCAACGGTGCCTGTCACGTTCGACGGTACCTTTTGTGTCTTGCGGAGAACGTGTCTCACGGAGAAAAGGCCATGATGACTTACGCCGTTGCCTATCTCTCGACCGCCATCGTGTTCTTCGGGCTTGATTTCCTCTGGCTCGGCCGCGTCGCGACCGGCTTCTATCGCAGCCAGCTCGGCGATCTGATGCGGGAGCGGCCGGATCTTGTCGCCGCCGGCCTGTTCTACCTCGTCTATGTCGCCGGCATCGTCTATTTTGCGGTTTCCCCCGCTCTCGCCGGTGGTGGTTTGCGGCAGGCGGCACTGTCGGGCGCCATTCTCGGCCTGATCGCTTACGGCACCTATGACATCACCAATCTGGCGACGCTCAGGAACTGGCCGCTTGCCATGAGCCTCGTCGACCTTGCCTGGGGCACGCTCCTGACCGCCACGGCGGCCACGGCCGGCGCATGGCTCACGCAGAAGATCCTCGGCTGACGGGAGGCTCCCGGCGCAGGGCGGGTCTTGCCGCGCCTTGCTGCCTGCCTGCAGGCACCGTTATCGTTACCGGCTGGAACATTCGGTCCCGTGCCCGGTTCTCTCCCTGATCACAGCGAACGCATCGCACGGCAGATCAGCCCTCAGACAAGGGAGAGATCCATGGCAGACACAGATCAGAAACGCCGGGACGGGCAGCCGTCCGCCTCGCCTCGAGAAACGCCGCAGGCTCCGTTGCGAGAGCAACCGCAGCAGCCCGCATCCGTCGTCAGCGGCCGGCCGCCGGCGGCAGGTGGTCCGGCTTCCGCAACCGGCGCCGCGGCCATTGCCGGCACGGCGCCCTCCGGCCCTGGTGCACACGGCTCGGCGGCACTATCCGGTTCGCCCGCGCCCGACCGCGGCAGCGACCGGTCGAAGCCCGGCCAGTCCTCTGCCGGTTCGACCACGCCCGGCGGGAATACAGCCAGCGGCAAAGCGGCCAACGGGGCAATGGGCGGTTCCGGCGAGGACAGCGGCGGTCTGCGTGACAAGGTCGAGGAGGACTGGGAGGCCATGCGCAAGGCGGCCGGAAGCCAGTTTTCCCGGGCGACGGACAAGGTGGCGCAGACCGCGGATCGCCAGCGCGGTTTCGCCGCCGACCAAGTCTCGAGCGTCGCACGCGCCATCGACAGGGCCGGCTCCGAACTGGAATCGGAGGATCAGCGCGAACTCGGCCGTGTGACCCGCCAGCTGGGCGACAGCGTGCAGCGTCTGGCCGACGAGATGAAGGGCCGGAGCCTCAGCGAAATGGCGGCCATGGCCGAGGATTTCGGCCGCCGCCAGCCGCTCGCCTTCCTGGGCCTTGCCGCCTTTGCCGGCCTGGCCGCAAGCCGCTTTGCCGGCGCTTCCGCCAGCCGCCAGCCGTCCATGGAGCCGCGCCAGACGCGGGCCGGCGGCACCCGGCCGCAGGGGGAGACGTCCGGCACCGTTCCAACCTCCGCGACCACCCAGCCCTCGGCCCGTCCGGCGGCCGCCACGGGCACAACACCGGGAGCACATCATGGCTAACAGCACCGAGACTCGACCGCTATCCGAACTGGTGACCGGGCTGGTCGGCGATATTTCCGGCCTGTTCCGCAAGGAGATCAACCTCGCCAAGGCGGAAGCGTCGGAAAAGATGTCGCGCGCCATGGGCGGGGTGGAAACGCTGGTGGCCGGTGTCATCATCGCCATCGGTGCAGTGGGCGTTCTGCTTGCCGCACTGGTGAACGGCCTGACGGCCTTTCTTGTTGCCCGCGGCATGGCCGAACCCAATGCGGATGCCATCTCGGCGGTGGTCGTCGGCGTCATCGTCACCTTTGTTGCCTGGGGCCTTATCTCCAGGGGGCTTTCGACCATTCGCGGCAATTCCCTCAATCTCGACCGTACCGCAAACTCGCTTCGCCGGGATGCGCAGGTCCTCAAGGAGAGAACGTGATGGCTTATGCAAGTGACACCGCCCGCCCGCAGGACATCGAGCGCGAGATCGAGCAGGATCGCGAGCGTATCGGCGCGAAGCTCGATGAAATCCAGGCCCGCATGTCGCCGGGCCAGCTGATCGACGAGGCGATGGCCTATGCGAAGTCCAGCGGCGGCGCAGAATTCCTGTCCAATCTCGGCGGCTCGATGAAGACCAACCCCATGCCCGTGGCGCTGATGGGCGTCAGCCTTGCCTGGCTGATGATGGGGCAGAAGTCCGCCCCGCCTGCTGCGACCGGTTCCGCAGCGCAGGGGCTCGAGGATGATGCGGATTACCCGCTGGCGACGGTTACCGGCCCGGTGCGCCGCACCAGCCCGGTGGAGGACCACCATTCCGGTCGCTACAGCCACTTCGTGGACGCGACCGGCAATCGCTTCCGCGCGATGACGGATGCCACCGGCCGTCGCGCCGGCCATTTCGTCGATGCGAGCGGCAAGACCTATCGCGGTTTTGCCGATAGCGCCGGCAACCGGATTCACGACATCCGCGACGAGACGGGCAAGCTGTTCGACGAAGCCTCCGGCTGGCTGTCGAGCACCTGGCGCGGTCTCACCCATTCCGCCGGGCGCATGGGCCGCCACATGGCCGAAGCCGGCCGTTCGGCCGGCCAGGGGTCGATGCAGATGGGCGCCTCGCTGAAGGACCAGACGGCACGGATGAGCGACACCATGATGCGCCAGTTCCAGGATCAGCCGCTGATCGGTGGCGCGCTCGCCTTCGCGCTGGGTGCCGCCATCGGCGCCGCCCTGCCGCGCACCGAGCAGGAAGACGAGATGCTGGGCGAGACCTCCGATGCCGTGAAAGGCATGGCCGCCCGCCGCGCCTCGCAGGCGATGGATACGGCCGAACAGACCGCCAGCGACCTCTCCCACCGCGCCGGCACGATCGCCTCCGACCTGCATGATACGGCAAGAGACCGCATCGCGGAGGAGGCGCGGGAATATCGGGGCGCCTAGCCTGCTGCCTCCGTTCCCCCCACCGCTTTGACGGCTGGAGTGTCCGATATCGCAAGCCGCCATAGCTCTGCCGCAAGCATCGCAGCGAATGGCAGGGCACCGAGATACATGGTGATCCAGTTGAGGTGGCTGTGGACGATCGTGTGTTTCAGCACGATGACTTCCCAGGAAACCGTTGCGGCGACGCTTGCCAGGGTCGCCGCACACAAGGCGTGCAGGTGTCGTTGTTGCGGAAGCGGAAGCAGATGTGCGCGCATCCGGTAGCGATAAAGACCGCCAAGCAAGGCAAGCAATACGGCGGCATTTATCGGGCCGTTCCGCACGACAAATGTGCTGAGATAGGCGTACCCCACCGAAGAGGCCGTTATTTGGATACCACCCCGTATGCCGCTCTCGGAGCCGGCGGTCGAATACAAAAGAGGCAGCAAGAACGCGTCCACTCCCTTGGAAAGGCTTCCGAAGAACAGCGCGGCCTTTGCGATGTGAAGGATTGCGGCGCATGCGAAGCCTGCGACGCAGGAAACGCCGACGATCATGGATTGGAGCGTCGCTCTCCTGGCGGCCGCGAACGCGGTGCCGGACGTGCTTTTGAACTCGTGGTAGATGATTGGCACGGCGCACATCAGCGAGGTTGTCGTGATGTACTCGTAACCCGTCAGGCATTTTAGAAGGACCAGAGTGCCGACGAGGACATTCAGCAGCAGGAAGCGCTTCCCCTTGTTGTGCGTGGGGTACAGATAGAGGCAAGCAACAAACGGCAGAAATGCGAGAAATATCATCCAGTATGGTGATAATGATCGCTCTATCAGGGCGGGGGAAAATGCAAAGACGGCCATTGAGGCGAGACCTGCCTGCAGCGATAGTTCCCGGCTCGCCCACAGTCCGATTGCCGCCACGACAAGCCCCATACACAGGCATGAGACGAAACTTCCCGCCATATAGGCGAACGCTCCCCACTGAGGCTGTCCGAAGGTCAGCAGCTTTACTGCATCATACTGGGCGTTGAAGTTTGAAATATAGGGGTAGACCGTTCTGCCGATATCGCCCCCGTCAATAATCTTCACCGCCGCGATGTGAACCTTTTCCTCGAAGGCGAGCATGAAGCCTCCGAGGTCCGCGTCGCCCTTTTGCGCATAGCGCAACAGGGAGTCCCGGATGAGCTGGATGGAAAAATCATCGGGAGATGCCAACGCGCGTCTCATCAGCGGGCCGAAGCTGAAAGACGTGGCAATAAAACTGCTAAAGGCAATCCACAGGCCTGAAGCGATCACGAAAAGGGCGGTAAAGACTGCGAGAAATAACGGCGGTTTCAGTCTAGGCGAGGAAAATGACGAGATCAAATGAAGCCTCACGCGTAATACAACTCATCTGAGTGTCATCGCAGTCATAGAACTTTTCCGTATTAAGATCTATCCGTTTGTACCGGAAGTAAGCCGGCATGATGCGGTCACCGTCGGCCTTTGCCTTCCGCACCGTACCGGTGTCGGCCGCAGGTGTCAGGGACACTTGAGGTCGTATGCGGCGACGCCGCGTGCCTGGAATGCAACGGTAGCGGAACAGTCGGCCAAGGCTGCTGAACGAAGCAGATCTTCCTGATGTTCGGGCTTGAACTGCGCCACGGCAAACAGAATCTCTCCCTTCTGCCTGGCGATACCCAACACCCAGTTTGTATAGGTGCGGAACGAGCCGTACAGGTCGAGGGGATACCAGATGTGAACGCCCAGGCCTGTCACGTTGCCGGACTGCAGGCCGGTAACAACATCGGCATTGCTCGGCATGAAGGCTGAGGCTGGCGAGAGAGACCCGAGGATCGTCAGACCGGAGCCGGGATTTCGTGTCTCGTAATAGTGAAGCGTCGGATCGAAGAGAAGGCTGGGAACAACCGGCTTTTGCCTGTGGGCGAGAAGGAACTTATAGAGGGAGCGCGTGTCCTGCTGGATATATTTGCCGCGGATGATCGTTCTTGCGTTGTCAATCATGACGGATGAAAAGCAGATGATGATGGCGATTGCTGCGATCCTCCGGGTCGATGCCGTCGCATGAATTGCGATTATGGTTTCCATAAACATCATGACGAAGGGAACCAGGATAAACAGCGTTTGCCGCTGACTGGACAACGGATACTGGCCTGCAAGGGAAGCCAGAACGATTGCAGACAGTAACAGCATGGCCATCCTGCTGTTGCTGAATTCGTCCCTTTCGAACAGCGGGCGAGAACGCGCCTCCGGCCGTCTCCCCGTCCCCTGATCCTTCCGCAAACGCAAAGTTGCCGTCGCGACCGCGATGATAACCACGAACAATGGGAGGTTGATCGGTTTGAACAGAAAGAAGATCTTCTTGCCGGCTTCGGATGGTGCCTGCTGCAGAAGGCTGAGCAGTGTGGATTCCTTGTAGACCATCGCATAGTTGCTCATCTGGTAGACGAGCGTCTCGCGAAAGAGAAGAGCGTAAAGGGCAAGCCAGCAGGCGCCGAAGACACCCAGCCAGGCAATCCAGCGCAGACGAAAGCGGCCGTAGGATCTGAACAGGATGATCTCCGCCATAAGGCAGCCCGATACCAGCATTGATGAAAAGGAGAACAGGCAGGCGAGAAGCGACGCCGCGACAAACAGAGCGGGCGCAGCCCTGTTCTTGAGATCCAGGCAGGCGGAGAACACGATCAGCAGCAGACAGGCCTGCATTTCAAGGATGTAGTGCTTGATCTCTGTCGCATAGATCACCGTTTCCGGCAGAAGCATGAGAAGGCTGATGCCGAACAGCAGAGTATGCTTTCTGCGGATGCGGCAGAGATGGCCGGCAAGCGCAAGGCAGGTTGCCGTCATGCATAACAGGAGAAACCGCGTCGTTTCGACGTCTCCGCCGCCTGCTGCCCAGAGCAGGTTGATCACGATGAGAGCAAGGGGAGGGGCAGCCTGGTCGTGGAACGGCAACGGTCCGAAATAGATACCCCAGGACAACCCCATATTGGCCAGCAGGGACGATTCGTCCTGCCACAGGGGGCGACTTGTCATGAGGCAGCCCAGGAACACGAAAAGCGCGAATGAGCTCCAGAATGCCAGAGGTGCTAGACGGTCAATTCTCACAACGACCCTTCAATACCTTCTCGATCGGCGCACGGCAACGAAAAAGGCCAGACACAACGCGTAAGCCGTCACGCCTGGCCTGTGAGACCACCGAAGTTCCGATGCGACAGATTCTGATCGTCACGTCCCGCGCGATGGCGCGTAGTGCCCGAGTGCAGCCTTGAACAATTGCTTGAGCACCGCGAACTTGGCGCCATGTCCCTTGATCTTGGTCGGAACGGCCTCGCCCTTCGGATAGGAGCGGACCACGGGAATTTCGCAGACGCGATATCCGAGCTGGCCTGCCCTTGCCGTCAGATAGAAGAGCAGTTCGTAGTTGACGAACACATCGCGGAAGGGCGCGACGCGCGGATCCAGCAGATAGCGGGCCGAATAGCCGCGATAGCCGTTGGTCGTATCCGTGAAGAACCGACGACCGGCAATGCTGAGGACAGGGGCGTGGATGCAGCGGTTGCCGATCGTGCGCTCGAACGGCGTGTTTTCGGCGCGTCCGCCGGCCCGATACCGCGAACCCTGCACGTAGTCATAGCCCGCTTCCAGCTTGGCGACGAAGTCTTTCACCGCTTCGACATTGTCCTTGCCGTTGCCGTCGATGGTGATGATGCCGCGGTAGCCCTGGTCGAGGCACCAGGCATAGGCCATGCGCAGCTGCGCGCTGAGGCGACCCGGGCCGGTCTTGGTGAGAACCGCACGGACGCCCTGTTCCTGCACGAAGGACGCCTCCAGCGATCCGTCGGTCGACCCCCCATCGGCGATGATGACATCGACCGGCAGACGGGCGGCGGCCGTGCGACGGAGCTGTTCCTGAATGCGCTTGCCTTCATTGATGACGGGGATCACGAGGACATAGTCATGCGTCTTGCCCGCATATTCATCAACACGGTGGGCGGGAAGCTGACGAGAGCTGGAAGCGACGTGCGCCTGTTCAGTCATGATGAGGGGCTTTCACTGGTGCCGCGCCGGCGCGCGCGAAGACGAGGTGGCGGCTGACGATATAGTTGACGACGAAGGAGAATGCGGTGGCGCCGACGAGAACGACGAGGCCCTGACCCACGGCGCCGAAAAGCGGCTGCAGTGCCATGACTGCGGCCAGTCGTGCCACGAGCGTGACGCCAACGGCAACAAGATAGAGAACGCCGCGGCGAACCGAAACGGCAGAGGATGCGTCCCGGAACGTCCAGAACTCATGCATCAGGTAATTCATTACCGCACCGCAGGCAAAACCCGCAAAGGCCGACAGGGTCAACGGCAGGCCGGCCTTCGCAGACAGTGTCCATGCCGTGCCGAGATCCACGCCGAGACCGATGACGGCGACCATGCCGAAGCGCAGCAGAGATGATTGGAGCAATCGGCTGATCATGCGCTGGCCGCCAGGGAGCGTTCGTGGCCGGTTACGAGACCGGAATGCGCCTCGCGCCATTCGGGATGCATGTGGCGCACGAGGTCGAACAGATCGTAGATGTTGTCGATCTTGCCGCCGAGGATCGAGGTGACGCGCGATGTTTGCGGCAGGCGCTGATAGAGGATCGGACGTCCGTCGTCGGCCTCGCTCTTCACCAGCACCGTCTTGACGTCATAGATTGACTTCACCCACTGCGCCTCGGCCAGGCTTGGAACGTAACGCTGCCCGTCAACGATCATGTGTCGGTAGCGATCATCTGCGCTGAAGCCGGCCATCACGTCATAGGGCTTGCGCGGATCTGTCGCATCCGTCCAGCTGTGATGCGGTGTGTAGCGCACATGGGTCAGTGAATAGAGCTTTTCCGAGGGATAGGGCATGACCGAGAGGAAAGGCCCATCCATGATGGTGATGCCATAGCCATTCATCTGCCGGGGAGGCTCGACCAGGGCAATCTCGGTGACTTCATATTTCAGATTGGCCTGTGGCAAGGCTGCGGAACGCAGCAGGCTGTTGATCTGGGCATAGGTCACATTGAAAACATGCCGGGCCGAAATCTCGCTGCCGTCCGATAGCCGGACGATGGTGCAGTCCGGACGCTCCTCGATCTCGCGTGCTTCCGTTTTCAGGCGCACCTCCACGCCGCTCGCCGGAAGCCGTTCGGCCATTCGGTCCCGCAGGACGGAAAAATCGAAGGCATATTCCTGGCAGGCGAACACGTCCTCGATCGTTTCCGGATCGAAGAGAGCTGCCTGCATGGGGTTTGCCGGAGTAATCGGTGCACCCATGTCGGAGAACATCTTGAAGAAGCGCTTCGCCGACACCTTCGATCGCTTGCGCGCGATCGCGTAGAGCATCTGAAAGTCGCTCGTCACCGCATCGGGAAAATCCATTGCGAAGCGGCGGTGCAGTACCATGGACTTGACCGCCGTCAGCACGCTTCTCGGATAATGAAACCCGGTGTGGATACGCGCTTGGTTGACGCGCGAGGCCCGGTTCATCAACTGGGACTCGGCCTCGACAACAAGGACGCGATCCGTGACCGAGCGGAGGAACAGGGCAAGGCAGCAGCCGTAGAAGCCGCCACCGATGATCAGGCAATCAACATCCGTCCGGGTCATTTGCGCATGCCTGCAGCGATCCGGTTCTCGTTTTCCCTCGGCGCGCTGCCCGCTGCATCCTCACCAGGCAGACCAGCGTCGTCCTCGATGCCAACCTCCACATTCAGCTCGTGCAGAACGCGATTGAACAGATCCGTCGCGCTGCGCTCGTCGCTGATATCGTTCATTGCATCGACAGAGAGGATCCGCAGGACCTTGTGGAGTCCGATCGACAGGCCAAACGTGGCGCCGGCCATGAAGGCTGCACTCAGTCCGAGGATCAGCGACGTACTGAACCAGCCTTCCTGCACCTCGGCATAGGTCAGCCACACGATGATCGCGTAGATCAGGTACAGGACGGAGGCAATGGCCACCATCAGGGCGCCTAGCGCAATCAGCGTGAGGACCCTCGGTGCGGCGCTGATCAGCATGTCCTGCAACAGCGACAGCCTGCGCCGCAGGTCATGCGGCGCAAGGGGGGATGGCTGTCTTTCGCGCGCCGGAATCCAGCGGACGGGGATGCCGCTGTCCATCGGCGGAAAACGCAGGGCCAGTTGCCGGTCGGAATGTGCCATCACCCGGTTCAGCCAGGTTTTCGGCAAGGCGATCGTCAGCATGTCGCGAGCATCGGCATGAAAGCCTGCCGTCTTGCCGAGACTGCTCAGGAGCGGATTGAGACCATAGCGGAACGCGCCCGAGCGCCCGCGCAGCACGAGGATCGAATCCTGCCGCAAGGCCGTCTCGATCATTTCCACCGGTTCGAAGCAGCCCTGTTCTTCAATGGCCGTCATAAGAACCACATCGCCGATGCTTTCGGCCGCAAGCAACAGCCTCTTGCGATAGAAGGGGGTTGCGTGACGGGTGCTCAGCAGGCGGATGTTCGGAACCACCGCCAGCAACCGGTCTTCGGCCAGCTTCCGCTCGGACTCTTCGCCGCCGTCTCTGGAGATGATAAGGATCTCCCAATAGCGGAACGCTGTGGCCAGTTTGCCAGCCAGAGCCTTGAGCGCGGCTTCGCTGCCGGTGCCCAGTGCCACATCGGCCAGGCAAACCGATACAAATATGTCTTCGCGCAATGGCCGCGTCATGCTCCACTCTCCTTTGCCTGTCCTGCCGCTTGACAGAAACGGCCGAGTACACTGTCTAAATCATCCAATGGTGTTGCCGTCTGCTTCATCTCGATGGAAGCCCAGCCCGTATAGCCTGCCCGATCGAGTGCCTTGAATACGATGGCGGTCTGATCGGCGCTGGCAGGTGCCGGAGCCAGATGAGGCTCACTGACATGCACGTGGCTGATGTGCGAAACGGCGCGCGCGATGAGATCTTCGACCTTCGAGAACTCGCCGTTCATGTGCATCGCGCCCAGATCCAGAATGAGCGTCACGGCCGGATGGTCGACCGCTTCCACCATGGCCAGCGCCTCGTCGGCCCGGTTTAGGAAATTCGTGCCATAGGCAACCGGGTTGAACTCCAGGCCGAACTTCGTGCCCGCTGTCTGGGCGGCGTCGCCCAGTTCGCGAAAGGTTTCGACGGCAATGGCCAGAACCCTGTCGGACGTCATGTCTGCCGGCACGATTCGCTGGCGCGGCGAACCAAAGACGAGGTTTGGAATCTTCAGCCTGCCGGCGAAATCGATCGCCCGGATCAATGCCTTCTTGAGCTTGTACCGGCCTTCTTCGTTTTCGAAAAGCGCCGCTCCATCCACGCCGAACAGAAGGGACTGCATCGACACCAGGGCAAGATCATGCGCCTGCATGGCGGCACGTTCAGTCTCGACGCGCTCTTCCGACGGCACCAGAGGATCCGGGCTGCCATGGAAGAGCAGGCCTGGGGCAACCTCAAGGCCGCGAATGCCGTGACGCTTCATCAGGCCATAGGCCGCATCCCGATCGTTCGGAGCCCAGGCGATGTTGGAGACGGCGAGCTTCCGGGTCATGGCGTGACCTGTGCGAAATAGGCTTTCAGCCGGTCAGCGACCTCCTCGGGCGATTGCATGTAGACGCCGTCTCGCTGCCACAGGCTGGCATGGCACGTGCGCATGTCCTCCCTGTGCAGTCGCGCTCCGTTCGGCGCCATCGTTTCGCCCGTTGCCAGTTCGAACACGGCACTGGCCTTCAGCGGCGCTGGCGCAAGATGAATCGTTGGCAGGCCGGCATCGACCGAGCGGGAAACATCGGACCAGATCTGCGACATGTCGTAATACTGAAACTCGCTGTCCGGATTGGTGAATGCGAGTGCGGAGTAGCCCAGTTCGGTTACGGCCGCCTCCAGCTCCGAGCGCAGTCCCGAAGCATCAAGACCGGCGCGATCGACCATCATCATTCCGAGTTCGGTGTCTTCGCTGTAGATCCGCCGGACTGCGACGGCGAGCGTTTCCGGCAATGCTGCACAAAGCTCGCCAAAGCGCGCCGGCGGCAGCATGCTGGGCATGGGGTTCAGGATGTCGAATATGAAATTCTTCTTCAGGCCCTCGCCGAACAGGGCCGGAAGGCGCACGATCAGGCAGTTGTTGAAATGCTCTGCACAAAAAGCCTCGAGGCGGCGCCGGTTGCGGCCATAGGCCAGGTCCAGCTGATAGTCGTCCGTTTCTTCGTCAAGTCCCTTGTCGAAGGAAGCCAGGACGGCAATGCTGGAGAGAAGAATGAACCGATCAGCTGAGATCGTCGAGAGGATATCGATCAGGGCATCGACGCGAGCGGCATCCCGATCCGGGAACCGGTTGGCCTCGAACATCGAGCCTGGCGCGGCAGCGCACGCAACAAGGCTGAAATCCTGTTCACGTGCCGAGGCAATATTCTTGCTGTTGAAGAGATGGTCAAATGCGTGCTGTCGAGAAATAGCACCACCGACGAAGCCAGTGTGACCAATGAGTGCAGAAGACATTATAAACCTACAGTAAGTTTTTGTGCACTGCAGTCTAGCATGGTGCCGAAGGCGTGCAAGCCGTTACTGCTTCTCTTAGCAAGGCCTTGCCCGCGTTGCAGTCGCGCCTGATGGAATAAGGACACACTTTGTGCCACCAAATTCATAAATTGAGGGAGTTTACGGAAAACGATGGCGGACAGAGAGGGATTCGAACCCTCGATACGCTTTCACGTATACACGCGTTCCAGGCGTGCGCCTTCAACCACTCGGCCACCTGTCCTTGATCCAAGGGCTGCCCGGCCGGTTTGGCGAAGCAGCGGTCGGGGCGGATATATACCGATGAATTTCCCGCAATCAACCGGAATCTGAAACTTTTGTGACCTCGAGGCCAAGTCTCTGGTTTTGCTGGCGGAAAACTCCGGTGGCGGTTGGTGCATTGCCAAGCGGCCCATGCGGGCCTAATCTTTCAATCCCTGTCGGACGCATGAGGGATCGGATCGGGCCATGGCGTTTTTCTTCCGGTTTCTGAGCTTTCTCGCCCTGGTGGCGGCGATTGCCGCAGGCACGATCGATGCCATTGCCTCGGTGGCCGGCTCCTCCGTGGTGCTGACCAGCCTGCAGGAGGAGTGGCGTTCCATCAGTCCCGCGACGCTGCCTCTGGTGCAAGCCTGGGTCGAGCACTATATTCACCCCGAAGCGTGGCAGAGCGGGCTTGCCGTGATCATCCGCCAGCCGGCATTCGCCGTCTGGCTCGGTCTGTCCTTGGCTCTGTGGATGATCGGTTACCGGCGTCCGCGGCCCCGCGGCCTGTTCGTCTGAGGCGGCGGCGCGGGCGGCAACCGCAACGAGGGAGGTTCGAAATGTTCCTGATCGACATGTTCAACAAGAAGACCGTCATGCCGACGGCGGAGGCGGCTCTGCCGGGTCGTGTCGACCCGCTCGCCACTGCCGAGCATCACTTCGTCAATGGACGTCCGCTGAAAGGCCCCTATCCTGACCATCTGCATGTCGCCTATTTCGGCATGGGCTGCTTCTGGGGCGCGGAGCGCCTATTCTGGCGGCTGCCGGGCGTCTGGGTTACCGCCGTGGGCTATCAGGGCGGCCTGACGCCGAATCCGACCTATCACGAGACGACGACGGGGCTCACCGGCCATGCCGAAATCGTCAAGGTGGTGTTCGATTCGGCGGTCATCTCCTACGATGCCCTGCTGAAGACCTTCTTCGAGGAGCATGATCCGACCCAGGGCATGCGCCAGGGCAACGACATCGGTACCACCTATCGCTCCGCCATCTATACGACCACACCGGAGCAGCTGGAAGCGGCGGAACGGGCGCGCGCGGCCTTCCAGGCGGCGCTGAAGGCTGCCGGTCGCGCCGCCGTCATCACCACCGAGATCGCCCCGGCGGCCGAATTCTATTACGCGGAAGACTATCACCAGCAGTATCTGGCCAAGAATCCGGCCGGCTATTGCGGTCTGCGCGGCACGGGCGTCAGCTGCCCCGTCGGCGGCTGATCTGACTGTTTTGGCGGCGAAAAGCCGCCCTCTTGTGCAGTCCTGCGACTGAAATGGCGACGAGTTGCGCAGATTTTTCGTTTTTGACCAAACGAAAAATTTCTGGTGAATTTTGCTGAAACCCATGCAAGGATAGAGGCCTGCCAGGCATAATGATGAAGAGGCCGGCAACCGCAGACATGCCTTCGCGAGACAGGCGTGCGGGGGGACCCACAATGACGAGCAAAAACAGGGCTGCACGATGAAGAAAACCCTTTTGACACTGATTGCCATGGCAGCGCTTTCGACCACGGCGCTGGCGGCTGACATCAAGCCGGCGCTGGTCTATGGCACCGGCGGCAAGTTCGACAAATCCTTCAACGAAGCGGCTTTCCAGGGCGCGGAGAAGTACAAGAAGGAAACCGGCACCGATTTCCGCGACTTCGAACCGACCAGCGACACCCAGGGCGAGCAGGCCATCCGCAACTTCGCCTCGCGCGGCTACAACCCCGTCGTTGCCGTCTCCTTCGCCTGGACCTCGGCCATGGAAAAGGTGGCTGCCGAATTCCCCGACACCAAGTTCGTCATCGTTGATTCCGTCGTCAAGCTGCCGAACGTGCGCTCGGTCGTCTTCAAGGAAGAAGAGGGCTCCTACCTCGTCGGCGTGCTGGCCGGCATGGCATCGAAGTCCGGCAAGGTCGGTTTCATCGGCGGCATGGATATTCCGCTGATCCGCAAGTTCGCCTGTGGTTACGCCCAGGGCGCCAAGGCCGCCAACCCGAAGATCGAAGTGCTGCAGAACATGACCGGCACGACCGGTGCTGCCTGGAACGATCCGGTGCGCGGCGGTGAACTGACCAAGAACCAGATCGACCAGGGCGCCGACGTCATCTACGCGGCAGCAGGCGCCACCGGTCTCGGCGTGCTGCAAACCGCTGCCGACAACAAGAAGCTGTCTATCGGCGTCGATTCCAACCAGAACCACCTGCATCCGGGCTCGGTTCTGACCTCCATGGTCAAGCGCGTCGATCTTGCCGTCTACAATGCCTACAAGGACGCCGCAGCCGGCACGTTCACCGGTGGCATCCAGGCCAATGGCGTGAAGGAAGAGGGCGTGGGCTACGCGCTCGATGACAACAATGCCAAGCTGATCACGCCGGACATGAAGGCCGCAGTCGAGAAGGCCAAGGCCGACATCATCTCGGGTGCCGTCAAGGTTCACGATTACATGTCGGACAACAGCTGCCCGATGTAATCCATAGCGGTAAGGGCGCATCGCGGGTTCCGCCATGCGCCCTTACCATGTCCGGCTTCCGGAAAGGAAAGGCCAGAGCGTGAGCCAGCATCCCGCTATTGAACTGGTGGGCATCGACAAGAGCTTCGGTGCCGTTCATGCCAACAAGAACATCAATCTGAAGGTGGAAAAGGGAACGATCCACGGCATCATCGGGGAGAATGGTGCCGGCAAGTCGACGCTCATGTCCATCATCTACGGCTTCTATCAGGCCGATCGCGGCGAGATCCGCATCGACGGCAAGCCGTTGACCATCCGTGACAGCCAGGCCGCGATTGCCGCCGGCATCGGCATGGTGCACCAGCATTTCATGCTGGTGGAGAATTTCACGGTGCTGGAGAACATCATGCTCGGCGCCGAGGGCGGGCAGCTGCTTGCCAGGGGTGCGTCCGGCGCGCGCAGGGAACTGAAGCGTCTGGAGACCGATTACGGTCTTGACGTCGATCCCGATGCGCTGATCGAAGACCTGCCCGTCGGCAAGCAGCAGCGCGTGGAAATCCTGAAGGCGCTTTACCGCAGCGCCGACATCCTGATCCTCGACGAGCCGACGGGCGTTCTGACCCCGGCCGAGGCCGACCACCTGTTCAAGGTGCTGAAGGTGCTGCGCGACCAGGGCAAGACGGTGATCCTCATCACGCACAAGCTGCGCGAGATCATGGCGATCACCGACGAGGTGTCCGTCATGCGCCGCGGCGAAATGGTCGCAACCCGCAAGACGGCGGACACCACCGTCGAGGAACTGGCCGAACTGATGGTTGGTCGCCGCGTGCTGCTGCGTGTCGAAAAGGGCGAGGCAAAGCCCGGCGAGGTGCGGCTGTCGGTGAAGAACCTCACCGTCAAGGACAGCCGCGGCGTCACCATGGTCGACAACGTCTCCTTCGATGTGCGCGAAGGCGAAATCGTCGGGATTGCCGGCGTGGCGGGCAACGGACAGTCGGAGCTTCTGGAAGCGATTGCCGGCATTCGCAAGCCGGCCGCCGGCGAGATCCTGCTGGATGGCCAGCCGATTGCTAACGCCGATCCGGCGCGGCTGAGGGCGCTCGGCCTTGCCCATATTCCCGAAGACCGCCACCACATGGGGCTCGTGCTGAAGTTCTCCGAATATGAGAATGCGGTGCTGGGCTACCATCGGGATTCCCGTTACGGCCAGGCCGGCTTTCTCGACCTGAAGGCCATGCAGGCCGAGGCCGTCGAGAAGATCGCCAAATACGACATCCGTCCGCCGAACCCGCTGTTGAAGACCGCCAATTTTTCCGGCGGCAACCAGCAGAAGATCGTGGTGGCGCGCGAGATCGAGCGCGATCCCAGGGCGCTGATCATCGGTCAGCCGACCCGCGGCGTCGATATCGGCGCCATCGAATTCATTCACCGCCGCATCGTTGACATGCGCGACGCCGGCAAGGCCGTTCTGCTCGTCTCCGTCGAACTGGACGAGATCCGTTCGCTGTCGGATCGCATCCTCGTGATGTTCGCCGGCAAGGTGGTGGGCGAAAAGACCGCGGATGCCGGCGAGCAGACGCTGGGCCTGATGATGGCAGGCATTGCCGCATGAGAAAGACCCTTTCATGAGTACCGCTTCCGTACCCTTGCCCAACTGGATCACCTACGGGCTGATGCCGCTGCTTAACCTGCTGGTGGCCTTCTTCATCTCGGGTCTCGTGGTCTGGTGGATCGGCGAGGATCCCATAGCTGCGCTGAAGCTTCTGATCGAAGGTTCGCTCGGGCGTGGCGATGCGATCGGCTTTACGCTGTTCTACGCCACCAGCTTCATCTTTACCGGCCTGTCGGTGGCG
This sequence comes from Rhizobium sp. CSW-27, assembly GCF_018760785.1. Taxonomy (GTDB): domain Bacteria; phylum Pseudomonadota; class Alphaproteobacteria; order Rhizobiales; family Rhizobiaceae; genus Neorhizobium. The sequence goes on along the minus strand of NZ_JAHHZO010000008.1, from coordinate 93,622 downwards.
GTGGCCTTCCATGCCGGCCTGTTCAACATCGGCTCTGAAGGCCAGGCCTATCTCGGCGGCCTCGGTGCGGCGCTGGTGGCGCTGGCGCTCGATCACTATGTGCCCTGGTATGTGACCATGCCCTTTGCGGTGATCGGCGCGGCCCTGTTCGGAGCGGCCTGGGCCTTCATTCCGGCCTGGCTGCAGGCGAAACGCGGCAGCCATATCGTCATCACCACCATCATGTTCAACTTCATCGGCGCGGCCCTCATGGTCTACCTGCTGGTGAACGTGCTGATCGTGCCGGGCAAGATGGCGCCGGAAACCCGCACCTTCCTGCCCGGCGGGCAGTTGCCGAAGCTTGACTGGCTGATGGCCTGGTTCGGCCTGAAGCTCGGACCGGCACCGTTCAACGTCTCCTTCCTGATTGCGCTGGTGATGGCCTTTCTCGTCTGGGTGCTGATCTGGCGCACCAAGCTCGGCTATGAGATGCGAACGCTCGGCATCAGCCCCTCTGCCGCCGTCTATGCCGGCATTCCCTATGGGCGCACGGTCATCATCGCCATGCTGATTTCCGGTGGTCTCGCCGGCATGATGGCGCTTAACCCGGTAATGGGGGCGTCAGCCCGCCTGCAGGTGGAATTCGTCGGTGGCGCCGGCTTCGTCGGCATCGCGGTGTCGCTGATGGGGCGCAGCCATCCCCTCGGCATCGTCTTGGCGGCGCTTCTGTTTGGCATCCTGTACCAGGGCGGCGCCGATCTCTCCTTCGAGATGCCCAACATCACCCGCGAAATGATCGTGGTGATCCAGGGTCTGGTGATCCTGTTTGCCGGCGCTCTGGAATACATGTTCCGCCCGGCCATGGTTCACCTGTACCAGCGCCTGAGACGGGCCTGAGGAGCAAGAGATGGAATTTTACGAAATCATCATCAGCATCCTCGGCTCGACGATCCGCCTGTCGATCCCGCTGCTGTTTACGGCGCTTGCGGGCCTCTTCACCGAACGCGCCGGCGTGTTTGACATCGGGCTGGAAGGCAAGATGCTGGCGGCTGCCTTTGCCTCCGCCTGCGTTGCCTATCTCACCGGCAATGCCTGGCTCGGCCTTCTCGGCGGCATCGCGGTGTCGATCCTGTTCTCGCTGATCCACGGTTTTGCCTCGATCACCAACCGCGGCAACCAGATCGTCTCCGGTGTGGCGCTGAACTTCGTGGCGGCCGGCCTCACCGTCGTTCTCGGCCAGGCCTGGTTCGGGCAGGGGGGACGCACGCCGCAGATCTCCGGCGAGGCCCGCTTCTCGCCGATCACGCTGCCCTTTGCCGATGCCATGCGCGATGTGCCCTTCATCGGGCCGCTCTATGCGAATGTCATCTCCGGCAACAACATCCTCACCTATCTCGCCTTCCTCGCCGTGCCGATCACCTGGTGGGTGCTGTTTCGCACCCGCTTCGGCCTTCGCCTGCGTGCCGTCGGTGAAAATCCGGGCGCGGTGGATACTGCGGGCATCTCTGTCACCTGGCTGCGCTATCGCGCCGTCATCGTGGCGGGCTTCCTCTGCGGCTTCTCCGGTGCCTATCTGTCGATTGCCCAGTCGGCGGCCTTCATCAAGGACATGTCGGCCGGCAAGGGCTATATTGCGCTCGCCGCCCTGATCTTTGCCAAGTGGAAGCCGGTGCCGGTGATGTTTGCCTGCCTGCTGTTCGGCTTCCTCGATGCCTTTGCCAATTTCATGCAGGGCAAGGCTGTGCCGGGCATCGGCGAAGTGCCGGTGCAGATCTTCCAGGCGCTGCCCTATATCCTCACCTGCATTTTGCTGGCCGGCTTCATCGGCGTGGCCCGTCCGCCCAAGGCCGGCGGCGTGCCCTATACCAAGGAGCGTTGATCATGGCGCAAGACCTGTTCGAAGCGGCCCGCACGGCCATGCAGAAGGCCTATGCGCCCTATTCGAAGTTCCCTGTGGGGGCTGCCATCCGGGCCGATGACGGCAGGATCTATCTCGGCGCCAATGTCGAGAACCTGTCCTTCCCGCAGGGCTGGTGCGCCGAGCCGACTGCCATCGGCAACATGGTGATGGGCGGCGGCCGCAAGATCCTCGAGATTGCGGTGATTGCCGAAAAGCTCGCCTGCTGCCCGCCCTGCGGCGGCTGCCGCCAGAAGATCGCCGAATTCGCAGGCCCCGAAACCCGCGTCTATCTCTGCGACGAGGTGGGTGTGCAGAAGACGCTGACCATGGATGAACTCCTGCCCTTCTCCTTCCAGACGGATGTGATCGGATGAAGTCTGTCATAGACCTGCTGGTGGACCGGCTGGACGGGCTGATGCCGCGTCATGCCATCGTGCTGGGATCCGGGCTCGGTTCGCTGGTGGCGGAGGTCGAAAAGCCTGTGCGGATTTCCTACGGCGAACTGCCGGGCTTTCCGGCGAGCGGCGTTACCGGCCATGCCGGGGAGCTGGTGGCCGGCACTCTCGGTCGCCATCCGGTCATCATGCTGTCCGGCCGCGCCCATTACTACGAGCATGGCGATGCGTCGGCCATGCGCTTTCCCATCGAGGTGCTGCAGGGCATCGGCGTGCAGGCGCTGATCCTTACCAATTCCGCCGGCTCGCTGAAGGAAGACATGCCGCCCGGCTCGGTGATGCAGATTGCCGACCACATCAATTATTCCGGCATGAACCCGCTGATCGGCGAAACCGGCGACCGACGCTTCGTCGGCATGACCAGTGCCTATGACGCGGGTCTGGCGCTTGCCATCCGCAATGCCTCGATCCGCACCGCGACGCCGCTGCATTCCGGCGTCTACATGTGGTTCTCCGGCCCGAGCTTCGAAACGCCGGCGGAGATCCGCATGGCGCGCATCCTGGGGGCCGATGCGGTCGGCATGTCGACGGTGCCGGAGGTGATTCTGGCCCGCTATGTCGGGCTGAAGGTCGCGGCCTGTTCGGTCATCACCAATTTCGGTGCCGGCATGACCGGGGCGGAACTGTCGCACGAGGAAACCAAGGAAATGGCGCCGCGCGGCGGCCGGCGCCTCGCCACCATCCTGAAAGACCTGTTCTCGCAGGAAACCATTGCCTGACAGGCCCGTTGGATCACACCCGTGCTGCCGGCTGCTGCAGACCGGTGGCAGGTCCTTCCTGTCTTGCGTCTAATCGATTGAAGGATAATGATGCACACTCCGATGAAGCCGGGAGGTAAGCCCATGGAACTGTTGAGCCCGCGCGAAGCGGCCGCGTTCGCGCTGTCGCTGCTGGACCTGACGAACCTGCGCGACGACTGCGATGCCGCCGCGATCGAGGCGCTGTGCGCCCGCGCGCAGACGCCGAACGGACATTCGGCTGCCATCTGCATATGGCCGCGCTTTGTCGCGCAGGCGCGCGGCATTCTGGGGCCGGATCATCCGGTGCGCATTGCAACCGTCGTCAACTTTCCTTCCGGCGATTTGCCGGTCGAGACCGTCGTCGAGGAAACCCGCCAGGCGATCGCCGATGGCGCCGACGAGATCGATCTCGTCATTCCCTACAAGGCTTTCCTTGCCGGCGATGAGACGGCCGTCAGCGAGATGGTCACTGCCGTGCGCGCCGCCTGCCCGGAGGCCTGCCTGAAGGTGATCCTCGAAACCGGCGAGATCCGCGACAGCGGCAGGATCCGCCGGGCCTCCGAACTGGCGATCGAGGCCGGCGCCGATTTCATCAAGACCTCGACGGGCAAGGTCTCCGTCAACGCCACGCTGGAAGCCGCCGACATCATGCTGCAGGCAATCCGCGACAGCCGCAGGAAGGTGGGCTTCAAGCCGGCCGGCGGCATTTCCACGGTGGCGGATGCCGATCTCTATCTGCGGCTTGCCGAGACGATCATGGGCGCCAACTGGCTGATGCCCTCCACCTTCCGCTTCGGTGCGTCCAGCCTGCTGGACGACATTTTGAACGTGATTGCCGGCGCACCCTCCAGCCGCGTATCGAGCGGTTACTGAGCATGATCCCGCAGGAGATCATCCGCCGCAAGCGCGACGGGGTGGAACTTGCCCCGTCGGAGATCGCAGCCTTCATCAAGGGGCTGACCGAGAACCGCATTTCGGAAGGGCAGGTGGCGGCCTTTGCCATGGCCACCTTCTTTCGCGGCATGACACGCGCCGAAACCGTGGCACTGACACTTGCCATGCGCGACAGCGGCGATGTTCTCTCCTGGGCGGATATCGGCCGGCCGATCGGCGACAAGCATTCGACCGGCGGCATCGGCGACAATGTCTCGCTGATGCTGGCGCCGATCGTTGCCGCCTGCGGACTGGCCGTCCCGATGATTTCGGGCCGCGGCCTCGGCCATACCGGCGGAACACTGGACAAGCTGGAATCGATTCCCGGCTATGATGTGGCGCCTTCGGAAGCGCAGTTTCGCCGGGTGGTGCGTGAAGCGGGAGCCGCGATCATCGGCCAGACCGGCGATCTCGCCCCGGCCGACCGGCGCCTTTATGCGATCCGCGACGTGACGGCGACGGTCGAATCCATTCCGCTGATCACGGCCTCGATTCTTTCGAAGAAGCTTGCCGCCGGGCTCGAAACGCTGGTTCTCGATGTGAAGTTCGGCAATGGTGCCTTCATGCAGGGCGTGGAGGAGGCCGAGGCGCTGGCCCGCTCGCTGGTCGAGGTGGCGAATGGGGCAGGGGTGAAGACGTCCGCCCTGCTGACCGACATGAACGAGCCGCTCGCCGATGCCGCCGGCAATGCGGTCGAGATCGCCCACTGCGTCGATTTCCTCACCGGCCGCAAGAGCGGAACCCGCATCGAGGCTGTCACTTTGGCCTTTGCCGCGGAAATGCTGCTGCAGGCAGGCCTCGTCTCCACCCTGGCCGAGGGGCAGGAGCAGGCCATGGCGGCGCTCGCCTCGGGCCGCGCGCTGGAGCATTTCGCCCGCATGGTGCATCTGCTGGGCGGCCCGGCCGATTTCGTCGAGCGGGTTTCAACTTATCTTCCGGCAGCATCCGTCATCCGTCCTGTCCCGGCACCACGAAGCGGCATCCTGGCGGAGACCGATGCGCGCGGCATCGGGCTTGCGGTGGTGGAACTCGGCGGCGGGCGGCGGCTCGCCCGCGACGGCATCGACCACCGCGTCGGCTTCGACCGCATCCTGCCGCTTGGCACCCGCGTTGAAAAGGGCGATCCCATTGCCTTTGTGCATGCCGCGGATGAGACTCAGGCGGAAAAGGCGGTTGCCACCATGGCCAGGCTTTACCGCATCGCGGATCAGGCGCCGCCGGAGCGTCCGGTCATCCTCAGGCGCATCGGCTGAGGGCCGCGCTTTCCATATCCGCCCATAAAAATGCCCGCGACCAACCGGTCCGCGGGCATTGTTCATTCCGTGTGGTGTCGATGCTTACTTGGTGCCGTACATGCGGTCGCCGGCATCGCCGAGGCCGGGCATGATGTAGCCCTTCTCGTTGAGATGGCTGTCGATCGAGGCCGTGAAGATCGGCACGTCCGGATGGGCGGCCTGGAAATTCTTGATGCCTTCCGGGGCCGCCAGCAGGCAGAGGAAGCGGATGTTCTTTGCGCCGCGCTCCTTCAGCTTTTCGATCGCGGCAATCGAGGAATTGCCGGTGGCCAGCATCGGGTCGACGACGATGACAAGACGCTCCGACAGCGCTTCCGGCGCCTTGAAATAATATTCGACCGCCTGAAGCGTTTCATGGTCGCGGTAGACGCCGACATGGGCGACGCGCGCGGCCGGAACCAGTTCCAGCATGCCTTCCAGGAGGCCGTTGCCGGCGCGCAGGATCGAGGCGAAGACCAGCTTCTTGCCTTCCAGGATCGGCGACTGCATCTCGGTCAGCGGCGTCTCGATCGTCTCCATGGTCAGTTCGAGATCGCGGGTGACCTCGTAGCAGAGCAGGGTGGAGATTTCGCGCAGCAGCCGGCGGAAGCTCGATGTCGAGGTTTCCTTGCGGCGCATGATGGTGAGCTTGTGCTGTACAAGCGGGTGATTGATGACTGTTACGCCGTCCATGGGAAGCTGCCTTCGTCCTTCTTCTTGTGTCTTTCTGTCGTCATCTTTCTTTCACGGAAAGGCCGGCAACCGCAAGCGTTCAGCGCTGCTTTGCGGCATCTTCCCCAGCCGGCTGAGCGGATTCATCGAGGCGGGCGAGCAGGCGCGCCCGCGTTTCCTCGTCCACGAAGGCACATTCCAGAGCCGTGCGCGTCATTGCGTTGATCTCCGCCCTGCCGAAGCCCATCACGCCGGCGGCGATCTCGTATTCGCGGGCCAGCGAGGTGCGGAAGAAAGGCGGATCGTCGGAATTGATGCAGACGCGTACACCGGCCTCCCGCAGGCGACGCAAGGGGTGGCTCTCGAAATCCGGATAGACGGCGAGCGCGATGTTGGAACCGGGGCAGACTTCCAGCACCACGCCGCTCTCGGCAAGCCGCGCCACCAGTGCGTCGTCCTCGATGGCGCGCACGCCGTGGCCGATGCGTGACGGCCGAACGAGATCGAGCGCATCGGTGACGCTGAAGGCGCCGCAGACCTCGCCGGCATGGATGGTGAGGCCAAGGCCTGCATCGCGGGCAATGTCGAAGGCACGCGCATAATCGGCCACACGGCCCATGCGTTCCTCGCCGGCCATGTTGAAGCCGGTGACCAGCGGATTGTGGCTGCGCGCCGCATATTGCGCGGCGGCCACCACCCGTTCCGGCCCGAAATGGCGCTCGCCGGTCACGATGATGCGCGCCTCGATCCCGGTCTTTGCGCGGGCAGACAGGATGCCGTCGGTGATCCCGGCAAGATAGGCATCGGCGCCAAGGCCGATGCGGTCGCCATGGTCGGGCGAAACGATGATCTCGCTGTAGATCGTGTTGATCGCGGCCAGTTCCAGCAGGTAGCTTTCCGTCAGGAGCGCATAGTCTTCCTCTGTGCGAAACAGCGCGGCGACCCGGTCATAGGCCTCTATGAACTCGGCGAAATCGCGCCAGGCATAGCCGTCGCCATCCATGAAACCGGAGGGATCGACGCCGTATTTCTCGGCCTGCCGCAGCGCCAGCGCCGGCGGCGCGGCTCCTTCGATGTGGCAGTGAATCTCGGCCTTCAGAAGATCTGCGGTCACAGGAAGCTCCGTCCATGGCGGCCGGGCGCGATGCCGAGATGGGCCGCAACTGTTTCGCCGATATCGGCATAGGTATCGCGAATGCCGACCATGCGGGCCGGAATGCCGGGGCCATAGGCCATGATCGGCACCCGCTCGCGGGTGTGGTCCGTGCCGCGCCAGGTGGGGTCGCAGCCGTGGTCTGCGGTCAGGACCATCAGGTCGCCCGGCTTCATGCGCCGGTGCACGTCGAGAAGCCGCCTGTCGAGCGCTTCGAGTGCGGCCGCATAGCCCGGCACGTCGCGGCGATGGCCGTAGAGCATGTCGAAATCGACGAAATTGGTGAAGACCAGATCGCCATCCTGAGCCGTCTCGATGGTGGCAAGGGTCGCATCCATCAGCGCCTCGTTGCCGTTCGCCTTGATGACGCGGGAGATACCCTGATGGGCGAAGATATCGCCGATCTTGCCGACGGCATGCACCGTGCGGCCCGCCTCCACCAGCCGGTCGAGCAGGGTCGGTTCCGGCGGCAGGACGGAGAAGTCCCGCCGGTTGCCGGTGCGCTCGAAGGTTTCCGGGGTTTCGCCGAGGAAGGGGCGGGCAATCACCCGGCCGATGTTCAGGGGATCGATCAGCCGGCGCACGCTTTCGCAGAGCGCGATCAGCCGGTCGAGGCCGAAATGGATCTCGTGCGCGGCGATCTGGAAGACGGAATCGGTCGATGTGTAGCAGATCGGCTTGCCGGAGCGGATATGCTCCTCGCCGAAGCGGGCAATGATTTCCGTGCCGGAGGCATGGCAGTTGCCGAGAATGCCGGGCAGGCCGTTGTCGCGACAGATCGCTTCGACCAGTTCCGGCGAGAAGGCTTCGCCGTCTGCCGGAAAATAGCCCCAGTCGAACATGACGGGCGTTCCCGCGATCTCCCAGTGGCCGGACGGGGTATCCTTGCCGCGTGAGACCTCGCTTGCCGCACCATGCAGGCCGAAGACGCGCTCCGGCATCGGCATGCCGGCCGGCAGATCGCCGCTGGCGAGCTTTGCCACATGCACGAGGCCGAGCGCCGACATGTTGGGCAGCCGGAGCGGCCCTTTGCGCAGGCCGGCGCGATCGGCCGCACCGGCGGCACAGAATTCGGCGATGTGGCCGAGCGTGTTGGCGCCGAGGTCGTTGTAGTGCTCGGCATCCGGGGCGCCGCCGATGCCGAAGGAATCGAGTACGAAAAGGAAGGCGCGTGCCATCGTTCACCTGATCTGATGGGCAGCCCGCCTGCCGGGAGGCGACCGCCAAAGCCTCCTCATACAGTTCCGCAGGCAGATTGGCAAAGCCTGCTCAGCAGTCGGTGCAGGCGATGCTGTCTCCGACGCGCTGGCGATAGAAGAAGGTGCGGCTGATGGTGATCGTGCGTGTTTCGCTGGAAATGCCGGGCAGGAACATCAGCAGCTGGTGGGGCACGGAAAGCTCGGCGCGCACGAGGAAGCTGTTGGCCGCCTTCAGCTCATCCGGCACGTCACTGACGCTCGTGCCTGCGCTGTAGGGTCGGGTGCCGTCTTCCTGCCACGACCAGAGCACCTTCGCCGTGGCGTTTGCATCCATGGCAATGCCGGTGATCTTCAGGCTCACCGCATCGGCCTCCTTGCGGTAGGGCACGAAGATCGCCTCCGTCACATCCGGCATGGTGGCCAGGAAGGCTTTGTTGACGGAGGTCTGCTGCGTGACGAGATCGGCGATGGTGGAGGCCGCGCGGGTAGCGCGCTTGGCGACGCTGAGCCCCATCGTCAGTTCGAAGCAGGTGATGTAGAGCGAGATCAGGATGGGGGCCAGGATGGCGAATTCCACCCCGCCCACGCCCTGCCGGTCGGCCAGCAGCCGGCGAAGTGTCAGGATCAGCCCGGGCCGGTGGCGCTGTCCGTCGAGCGGCCGCTCCGTTCTCATGGATAATCCTCGTTCTGGAAGGCAGAGGTCGCCACGATCAGGAAATCGGTCGGAAGCGAGCCGTCGGCGGGCCGGATATTGGTGATGTAGGGCCGAACCAGATCGGTGATCACCTGCCAGCGATAATAGGCGCGCACCATGTTGATGGTCTTTGCCCCGCCCGGCGCATAGCGGAAGGAGGAAGTGTCGATATCCGCATAGAGGTCGGTCGACTGGCGCGGAATGGTGGTCGGAATGTCGGCGAAGCTGTCGAAGCTGCGCACGTCGAGATAAAGCAGGCCGGAACCGGTGTCCTCGCCCGTGCAGTGAATGAGGATGGACACCTCGTCGCAGAACAGCTGGCGGAACTGGGCGGCACTCTTGTCGGTGGCGCGGTTCAGGCCATAGGTGATGCGTCCGGTCCTGAGATCGCGCGACAGCTTTTCCACGGCGTTCGAGACGAGCTGCTCGGCCGTATAGGCGACGAAGGTTTCGATGATGGCAAACACGATCAGGAAATAGGGAATCGCCAGAATGGCGAACTCGATGGCGGCCGCTCCGTCGCGCGCGCCGAGCAGGCGGCGCAAGGCGAAGCGGCCCGATGGCGCCTTCCCGGTCTGCCTGTCGTGGTGATCGGCGATCTGCAGCATTGCCCCTGTCCGGATCCTCTCTTGAGGTCCCGACGCTAGGGCGATTGTCTTGAGATTCCGTTGCGGCAGTGTCTCGATTTGCACCAGTCCGGAGCCGCCGCCGGGATGGTGCGCGGGCGGCTCAGTTGCCCGATCCGGCACTGCCGGTTTCGGCGTGCTGTTCGCAGGCCGGTGTACAGGAGAGCACGGTGCGCTCCGTCTGGCGGTAGACGCGCACCGTATTGCCTTCATCGATCGAGACGAGGATGCGCTCGTCGGCGATCGCCTCGCCGCGGGAATCGAGCAGGACGAGATTGGTCGTGCCGAAGGCGCGGCCGGTCAGCACGATGGTGGTCGGATCGGCCACCGTGGCATCGGCCACATCCGCATTGCCGACAATCACCTTGGCGACGGGACGGTCGAGCTTCAGCACCCGCGCCTGATTCATGTAGACGCGCAGCAGCCGGCCAGGCTCCGCCGCCGCCGCGGCTCCGGCGGAAATGATCAGCAAAATCATGGCGCAGCGCAGCATGACGTTCGGCCCTTGCGGTCAGTGTTCCTGGCCGAAAGCATGGACGTTAATGCTGAATGAAGCATTAACGTCCCGAAATTGCTCGTTTTTTGGCCGGAGGCGCTCAGCCGGAGCCCGCCATTGTGCCGAAGGGTTGCAGGGGTGCCGCGCGCGCAAATCGCAAAACCCCTGCAATTCAGGGTATTGGCGGTAATCTAGGTCTTTCCCGGCACATCGATCAAATGCCGACAATTTTGTTTGCTGCACATTTGCCGTGTATTCCGTCAGTGGATGTTAACCAAATCCTAACCAGACATTTTAAGCCGATCGCAAGGCCGTGGCCGTAGTTTGCCCGCAGCCGAACCGCGGACAACAGCGGTCGGCGGTGCTGAGAGACCCGAATGAGGAGAGATGAATGTCCAAGCTTTTCGCACGTTTCGTGAAGGATGAATCGGGTGCCACGGCCATCGAATACGGCCTGATCGCAGCCCTGATCTCCGTTGCCCTGATTGCCGGCGCCAGCACGCTCGGCGACAATCTGAGCGCGACCTTCACCCGCGTATCGACGGAAATGTCGACGGCCAACCAGGCCCACCAGTAAGTCTGAACCGACTTTTGACCTTGGGAAGCCGCCGAAGGGGCGGCTTTTGCACTTTGGCCGGACGTGATCCGCAACGTCGGCGCCGCGCAGGGGATGGGTATGCATGTGCTTGCCATGATGCTGCTGGCGGTTCTGCCGCTGGCATTGGTCCTCGCCGCCGTCTGCGACCTGCGGGCGATGACGATTCCCGACCGGATTTCCATCGCGCTCGTGCTGCTGTTCTTTCCGGCCGCCGTTGTCGCCGGCCTGCCGTGGGCGCAGATCGCGCTTGCCCCCGTGGCCGCCCTTTCGGTCTTCCTTGCGGGCTTCGGGCTCTTCGCACTGAACGTGATGGGTGGCGGCGATGCCAAGCTCCTGTCCGCCTCGGCCCTGTGGTTCGGTTTCAATATATCTCTTTTTGAATATCTTGTTGCGGTGAGCTTTGCCGGAGGCGCCCTGGCGCTTGCCGTGCTCCTGTTGCGTCATGCCGCGCGGCGGCTGCCGGCGCTGGCATCGTCCATGCCTGCCTCGCTGGTCTCGTCCAACAGGCTTCCCTATGCCGTCGCGATCGCGATCGGCGGGCTTGCAAGCTTCGGCAAGGCGCCGCTGATCCTCGCCCTGCTTGATGCGACACCCTAACAAAGGGTTAACGCAAACCGCCAATGGTTATCGTGAATTAACCATTTCCCTAAGGCGCTTATTAACCTTAATTACACCAATCCGGGACATCCTGCGGGGCATATTCGATGTTCCTCAAGGTCTTGTCATGAAACCCGCGCGCCTGATCATTCTCGCCGTCGCCATTGTCGCGGCCGGTCTCGCCGGCGTGCTGGCCATGCGTCTGGCGGGACAAAAGACGGTGGTGCAGCAGGCCCGTGAGGTCGTTCGCAAGGAGCCTACGGTGAATGTGCTGGTCTCGGCGGAGAACCTGCCGGTCGGCAGCCGGATCGGACGGAATTCGATTCGCTGGATGGCGTGGCCCGAAAGCGGCATTGCCGAGGGCTTCATCACCGATGCGGCCCAGCCGGATGCCATGGCAAAGCTCGACGGTCTCATCGTGCGCCTGCCGATCTTCACCGGCGAGCCGATCCGCGCAGAAAAGGTCGCGGATGCCTCCACCCGCATCATGTCCTCGCTGCTGCCGGCCGGCAAGCGGGCGGTGGCAACCGAAATCTCGGTCGCGACGGGCGCCGGCGGCTTCGTGCTGCCCAATGACCGGGTGGACGTGATCATGGTGCGCAAGAACGAGGAAGGCCGCTACCTCACCGAAGCCGTGCTGACGAATATCCGCGTGCTCGCCATCGATCAGCAGGTGGAGGAAAAGAAGGATGGCAGCAAGTCCGTCATCGGCACCACCGCGACGCTGGAACTGACGCCGGAACAGGCCAGGGTGATGGCGGTGGCGCAGCAGATGGCCGACCGCCTGACGCTGGCCCTGCGATCGGTCGCCGACGCGCAGGAGGCCGACGACCGGGCCGCCGGCTATCTTCTTTCCGGCGGCGACGGCAAGGCCGAGGTCCAGGTCATCAAGTCCGGCAACATCGTGACCGGCAGCATTGCACGCACGGAGCCGCGATGATCACCTCCCTCATCAGTCCCCACCGGATCACTGCAGGCCGAAGCGCCGCGGGCCGCCGCGCGGGCCTGCCGGTTGTTGCACTTGCCCTCGGCATCCTTTCCGCCCTGCCGCTTCTGTCGCCCGTGGGCGGCCTTGTCGCACCGGCATTTGCCCAGGCCCAGGAACAGAGCGTCATCCGCATCACCGAGGCGGGGCGCGGCGTGCGCAAGCGCCTGCATCTCGGCCTCAACAAGGCGCTGGTGGTGGACCTGCCGACGGATGCGCACGACATCTTGGTTGCCGATCCCTCGATCGCCGATGCCGTCACGCGCACCTCGCGGCGCATCTATCTGTTCGGCAAGGCGGTGGGCCAGACGAACATCTTCATCTTCGGCGAGGGTGGCGACGAGATCGTCAGCCTTGATCTGGAGGTCGAGCGCGATATCGCCGGCCTGCAGCAGAACCTGCGTCGTTTCCTGCCGGAATCCGACATCAAGGTGGAGATCATCTCCGACAACATCGTGCTGACCGGCACGGTGCGCACGCCGCAGGACGCGCTGCAGGCGGAAAAACTGGCGAGCGCCTTCCTGAAGGGTGGCGAGGCGACAACCCGCAACGAGACCGCCACCAGTTCGGCACAGAATGGCGACGTGGCGATCTTTGCCGAGGACCGCCAGGTCTCGCAGATCGTCAATCTGCTGAAGATCGAGGGCGAGGACCAGGTGACGCTGAAGGTCACCGTGGCCGAGGTCAGCCGGCAGGTGCTGAAGCAGCTCGGCTTCAACGGCTCGGTAACGACCAGCGGCAGCAAGGCGAGCGGCGGCATTTCCTTTGCCAATCCGGCCAATCTCGGCAATGCCATCGATGTCGGCGGCGTCGGCGGCGTGGTCGGCAAGATCGGCACCACCAGCATCGCCACCTATGTCAATGCCATGGAGCAGGCGGGCGTCATGCGCACGCTGGCCGAGCCCAGTCTCACCGCCATCTCGGGCGAGCAGGCCAAGTTCTATGTGGGCGGCGAATATCGCCTCGCCGGCCAGCAGGAAGTCGATATCGACGACGACAACAAGACAACCGTGAGCCGCACGGTGGAATCGGTCGATTACGGCGTGGAGCTGAATTTCCGGCCGGTCGTGCTGTCGGCGGGGCGCATCAGCCTGAAGATCGAAACCAATGTGTCCGAGCCGACCTATGAAGGCTCGATTGCCACCGGCAACGGCACCTCCAATGCGGTGCCGGGCTCCACCTATCTGTCGCTGCGCAAGCGCGAGGCCTCCACCACGGTGGAACTGCCCTCCGGCGGATCGATCGTGATTGCCGGCCTGGTGCAGGACAATGTGCGCCAGGCCATGTCCGGCCTGCCCGGCATCGCGAAGGTGCCGGTGTTCGGCACGCTGTTCCGCAGCAAGGATTTCATCCGCAACGAGACCGAACTCGTCATCATTGCAACGCCTTATCTGGTGCGGCCGGTGGCCCGCAACCAGCTGGCGCGCCCCGATGACAATTTCAATCCGGAGGCCGACGGACCTACCTTCTTCATGAACCGCGTCAACCAGCTCTACGGGCGCAAGGAGCAGGCGGCGACCGGCCGCTACCACGGTGCCGTGGGGTTCATCTACAAATGAGAGGCGCAAGGACCATGATCCGCCCATCTTCCGCTGCCGCCCTGCTGATCGCCGCGACACTCGCCGCCGGCTGCGCCGACCGCAGCCTGACGACCGGTTCCATTCCGATGGACTACCGCCAGCGTCATCCGGTGGTGCTGACCGAGGCGCAGAATGCGCTCGACATCCCCGTCGGGCCGAGCGACACGCGCCTGACGCTCGGCATGAAGGATACCATCCGCGGCTTTGCCCAGAGCTATCTCGCCTCGGCAGCCGGCCACCTGCAGGTGCAGATGCCGCATGGCTCGCCGAATGCACCGGCCGCGGCCCGCCTCGTCAGCGAGATCCGCGCCACGCTGACGATGGCCGGCGTGCGGCCGCAGAACCTCGTCCTCACCGGTTATGCGGCCGATGCGGCGGGCGATGCCGCACCGGTGCGTCTCTCCTTTACCGCCACCCGCGCGGTCACGGCTCCGTGCGGCGAATGGCCGGAGGATCTCGCCAACGATACCGGGGGCAATCGCAACTGGTACAATTTCGGCTGCGCCTCCCAGAACAATCTCGCCGCCCAGCTGGACAATCCGGGCGATCTTCTCGGGCCGCGCGGCACGACGCCGATCGATGCGGCGCGTCGCTCCACGGTCATCGATCTCTACCGGTCCGGCAAGGATACGGCCTCGGACTGATGCGGCGAAGGATGAGAGCCCCATGAACGCCATCGACTACGACATCCGCCGCACCGCAGAGCCCGATGAACCGGAAGCGTCGCGGCCCGGCGAACTGGACCAGCTGCGCCCGCTGCCGCGCATTTCCGTGCATGCCTTCTGCGAAAGCGAGGCCATGCACGGCATCATGGAACGGCTGGGCCAGGACCGCCGCATGGCCAAGGTCAACATGCGGGTAACGAGCGGCAGCACGCAGGCGGCCGCCAACATGTTTGCCGCAGCCCCCACGCCCAATCTGATCATTCTGGAAACGGAGGCCCGGCCCGCCGAGCTTCTGGCTGAGCTGGCGCCGCTGGCCGAGGTCTGCGATCCGTCCACCCGCGTCATCATCATCGGCCGTCACAACGACATCACGCTCTATCGCGAACTCGTCCGCAACGGCATTTCCGACTATCTCGTCACGCCCGTGAAGATGCCGGACCTCCTGTCGGCGATCGCCACCATCTTCGTCGATCCGGATGCCGAGCCGCTCGGCCGCTCCATTGCCTTCATCGGCGCCAAGGGCGGCGTCGGTTCCTCGACCATCGCCCACAACTGCGCCTTCGGCATTTCCACGCTGTTTGCCACCGAAACGATCCTGGCGGATTTCGATCTTGCCTATGGCACCGCCAATATCGATTTCGACCAGGATCCGGCGCAGGGCATTGCGGAAGCCGTCTATGCGCCGGAGCGGCTGGACGAGGTGTTTCTCGACCGGCTGCTGACCAAGTGCTCGGAGCATCTTTCGCTTTTGGCCGCGCCCTCGATGCTGGACCGCGCCTATGATTTCGATGGCTCCGCCTTCCAGCCGCTGATCGACGTGCTGCAGCGCAGCGCCCCGGTTTCGGTCATCGACCTGCCGCATGCCTGGTCGGAATGGACGCGCAGCGTGCTTGCGGATGTGGACGAGGTCGTCATCACCGCCGTGCCGGACCTGCCCAACCTGCGTAATGCCAAGAACCAGATCGACGCGCTGAAGAAGCTGCGGCCCAATGACCGGCCGCCACATCTCATCCTCAATCAGGTCGGCATGCCGAAACGTCCGGAAATCGCCCCCGCCGAATTCGTCGAGCCGCTGGAACTCGAACCGCTGGCGATCATCCCCTTCGACATCCAGCTGTTCGGCAATGCCTCCAACAGCGGCCGGATGATTTCCGAGATCGACGCCCGGTGCCCGACGGCGGAGATCTTCTCGCAGCTGTCGCATGCGCTGACCGGACGTGCCTCGGTGAAGAGAAGCCGCAAGGGCGGGCTTGCGCGCATGCTGGATCTTTTGCGCGGGGCATAGGCCTCGCCGTGCAGTGGACAGGAAACGGAACGACGGCATGTTTGGCAGACGCGGACAGGATGGTTTGGCAAAGACGGGCAAGGCTGCGCCATCGGCCTCGCCGGCGGCCGCGCCTGCCGTTTCGCCGCCGGTGCTGCCGGACATTCTGATCGAGGTTGGCTCCGGTGCTGTGCGCCCGCAGATCCCGTCGCCACCCGTGGCGTCCTCCGCCGCGCCGCGCCGCCGCCAGACCCGTACCGAGGCCTATTACGACACGAAGGGCGAGGTGTTTTCCGCCCTGATCGACACGATCGACCTGTCGCAGCTTGCCAAGCTCGATACCGAGAGCGCGCGCGAGGAAATCCGCGACATCGTCAACGACATCATCACCATCAAGAACTTCGCCATGTCGATCTCAGAGCAGGAGGAACTGCTCGAGGACATCTGCAACGACGTGCTGGGCTATGGGCCGCTGGAGCCGCTTCTGGCGCGCGACGACATCGCAGACATCATGGTCAACGGCGCCGGCCAGACCTTCATCGAAGTCGGCGGCAAGACCATCGAATCGGATGTGCGCTTTCGCGACAATGCCCAGCTTCTGTCGATCTGCCAGCGCATCGTCAGCCAGGTCGGCCGCCGTGTCGATGAATCGAGCCCGATCTGCGATGCGCGTCTGCCGGACGGATCGCGCGTCAACGTGATTGCGCCGCCGCTGGCGCTTGACGGGCCGGCGCTGACGATCCGCAAGTTCAAGCGCGACAAGCTGACGCTGGAACAGCTGGTCCGCTTCGGGGCGATCAGCCCGGAAGGCGCGACGCTTCTGCAGATCATCGGCCGGGTGCGCTGCAATGTGGTGATTTCCGGCGGCACGGGGTCCGGCAAGACGACGCTGCTCAACTGCCTGACGCGCTACATCGATCTCGACGAGCGCGTCATCACCTGCGAGGACACGGCCGAACTGCAGCTGCAACAGCCGCATGTGGTGCGCCTCGAAACCCGTCCTCCCAATATCGAGGGCGAGGGCGAGATCACCATGCGCGACCTGGTGAAGAACTGCCTGCGCATGCGCCCCGAGCGGATCATCGTCGGCGAAGTGCGCGGCCCCGAAGTCTTCGACCTGCTGCAGGCGATGAACACCGGCCATGACGGATCCATGGGCACCATTCACGCCAACACGCCGCGCGAATGCCTGAGCCGTATGGAATCGATGATCGCCATGGGCGGCTTCTCGCTGCCGGCCCGCACCGTGCGCGAGATCATCGCCGGCTCGATCGATGTCATCATCCAGGCCGCCCGCCTGCGCGACGGCTCACGCCGCATCACCCATGTGACGGAGGTCGTCGGGATGGAAGGCGACGTTATCATCACCCAGGATCTCATGCGCTACGAAATCGAGGGCGAGGATGCCGCCGGCCGGCTGATCGGCCGCCATCTTTCCACCGGCATCGTCAAGCCGCATTTCTGGGACCGCGCCCGCTACTACAACGAGGACCGGCGACTGGCCGCCGCCCTCGACCAGATGGAAAAGCTCAGCAGCTGAGAAGGGGGACGACATGTTCGGACTGGATCTGACGGCCCTTGCCCTGGCGGGCCTCGTCGCGCTTTCGGCGGGCGGGCTGGCCTATGTCTTCCTGTTTTCCCGTCTGGAGGTCGAACGCAAGACGGCAAGCCGCGTCACCCGCGTCAAGGCGGCCGAGACCGACCGCGGCAAGGTGAAGGCGGCGCGCGACCGGGTGCAGGAAATCTCGAGGCGCCGCAAATCCCTGCAGGAATCGCTGAAGGCGCTGGAGAGCAAGCAGCTGGAACAGTCGCGCAAGATCGGTGACCGAAGCATCAAGGCGAAGCTTTCCCGTTCCGGCCTGCCGCTGTCGCCCTCGCGCTTTCACCTCCTCAGCGCCGGTCTCGGCCTGCTGGTCTGCCTCATCGGCCTGCTTGCCGGCCTGCCGCTGCCCGTGGTGGCCGGTGCGGGATTTGTCGCGGGCCTCGGCGTGCCGCGCTGGGGGCTTGGCGTTGTGATCCGCCGCCGGCAGGAAAAGTTTCTCGAGGAACTGCCCAACGCCCTCGACCTCATTACCCGCTCGATCCGCTCCGGCCTGCCGCTGAACGATGCCATGCGGTTGATCGCCAGCGAGGGGCAGGAGCCGGTCAGAAGCGAATTCCGCCGGGTGGTCGAAAGCCAGCAGGTCGGCATCAGCCTGCCGGATGCCTGTGCGCGCATGATCCTGACCATGCCGTTGCCCGAGGTGAACTTCTTTGCCATCGTCATCGCCATCCAGGCGCAGGCGGGCGGCAATCTGTCCGAAGCGCTGGGCAATCTTGCCAGGGTGCTGCGCGAGCGGCGGCGGATGAAGGCCAAGGTACAGGCGCTCTCGATGGAGGCCAAGGCGTCGGCAGCCATCATCGGCGCGCTGCCCTTCATCGTGGCGCTCCTCGTCTACCTCACTTCGCCGCATTATCTCGCGGTGCTGTTCACCGATCCGCGCGGGCACATGATCCTGCTGTTTTCCGGCGTGTGGATGTCGATCGGCATCTTCGTGATGCGCAACATGATCAACTTCGAGATCTGAGGGCGGCAGCATGGTCGAGGCGCTGGTGGCGAAACTGAACGATCCCGGCCTGCTGGTGGCGATTCTCGTCGCGGTGGCCGTCTTTGCCACGCTCTGCACGCTCGTCCTGCCGCTTCTGGAAGGCGATGCGCTGAAGAAGCGCATGAAGGCGGTTTCCTCCGAGCGCGAACAGATGCGGGCCCGCGAGCGGGCGCGGCTGAATGCGGAGCACAGCCGGGCCTCGCTTCGCGCGCAGAACAACCAGTCGATCCGCCAGATCGTCGAGCGCTTCAATCTCTATACGGCGCTGGTGGACGACAAGACGGTCAACCGGCTGAAGGCTGCCGGCCTGCGCTCGCAGAATGCGCTGAACATCTTCCTCGTCTGCCGCTTCGTGCTGCCCTTCGTCTGTCTCGCGTTTGCCGCCCTGTGGATCTTCGGGCTTGGCAATCTCGCCTCGCGGCCGCTGCCGATGCGGCTGCTTGCCACCATCGTGGCGGCCTATATCGGCTTCTATGCGCCGAACATCTATGTCAGCAACCGCGTCGCCAAGCGGCAGGCCTCGATCAAGCGCGCCTGGCCGGACGCGCTGGACCTGATGCTGATCTGCGTTGAATCCGGCATCTCGCTGGAGGCCGCCATGCGCCGCGTTGCCGAGGAGCTCGCGCCGCAATCGCCGGAACTGGCGGAGGAAATGGTGCTGACCACGGCCGAGCTGTCCTTCCTGCCCGACCGGCGCCAGGCGCTGGAGAACCTTGCCATCCGCACCCAGCTCGACATCGTCAAGGCCGTCACCACGGCGCTGATCCAGGCGGACCGCTATGGCACGCCGGTTGCCCAGGCGCTGCGCGTTCTGGCGCAGGAGGGGCGAGACGAACGGATGAATGCGGCGGAGAAGAAGGCGGCCGCCCTGCCGCCAAAACTCACCGTGCCGATGATCCTGTTCTTCCTGCCGGTGCTGATCGCCGTCATCCTGGGCCCGGCCGGCATTCAGGTGGCCGACCGGTTCTGACGATGCTTGGCCGGGATCGTGCCGCGGGGCGCGTGCCGCCCGTTCACTCGATGCTGCGAGCCGCTGCCTTGCCGTCCTTGCCGGCCAGGCGTGCCCAGGCATTCTGCTCGGACAGCATGGTGCGCAGATAGGTGACGTTCGCTTCCGCCTGGCTCGGCGTCAGTTCGCGCCGGGCAATCTCTTCCGCCTCGGCGAAGCGACCCTGCAGGCCGACGACGAGGGCAAGATTCTGGCGCACGCGGCTGTCGGCCGTCGGCTGCTGGATGGCGGTGCGCAGGTAGGTTTCGGCCGTGCGCAATTCGCCGGAGAGCACGTAGGACATCCCGAGATTGGACATCACGCTCGGCTCGTTCGGCTGTATGTCGAGCGCCATGCGATACTTGCGCCGTGCCTCGTCGGACCGGCCGAGCTGGTCAAGCACCGCTCCCTCTGCCGAAAGGAGCCGCCAGTCCGGGCGGTCGGGTGTCTGGGCACGCGAAATCGTCGCGAGCGCCTGTTCCAGCTGGCCGGCGGCGGCCTGCGCCTTGCCATAGGCCGCCAGCACCTCGCGGTCGGCGGGATTGGCGATCACCACCTGCTGCATCACCGCCAGCGCCTGTTCGTTCTTGCCGTTCATGCGAAGGATGGTCGCATAGTTCAGCCCGGTATCGCGGTCCTTCGGGTTGCGGTCATAGGCCGCCCCCACGGAGCGTTCCGCCTCCGCCAGTTCCGGAGCGGTCATCGTTTCGACCGGCTTTGCCAGTCGCGGCGCCGCGATGGACCCCGTCGTCACGCGGTCCTGGCCCTGCGTGGCGCAGGAGGCCAGCGCCAGCGAAACCAGCAGGCAGGCCGCGGTGGAACGCAGCAGGCCGGGGCGACGGAAGGGCAGGGAGGAGGCAGTCATGGTGATATCCCGCAAGCGAAGCAGGCCCCGCCATTTTTCTGCTTCACGCGCGGCAGATCATGGGTGGCGCAATCTCGATACAAGCAATAGTCTGTTAACCCTAACAACACGTTAAGTGCCCGATTCTGAAAGCATTCCATGGCCCCCTACCAGTTCGTCGAAAGACCCTCCCCCTTCGTTTCCGGAAATTCCGAGGCGCTGATCGTCCATGCGCTGACCCCCGCCGAGCTGGAGGAGGGCCGGCCCTCTGCCGCTGCGGTGGCCTTTGCGCGCTCCGCCGGCTTCAAGGCGGAGGCGGGAAGCCTGCTTTTGCTGCAGGGGGGCGATGGCGTGGTCTCCGGCGCCCTGTTCGGTCTGGGTGCCGACCCGGATCCCTTCATCACGGGAAAACTTGCCCGCGCCCTTCCGCCCGGCACCTGGCGCATCAAGGCCGGCGCGCTGACGCCGGAGCAGGCGGCTCTCGGCTTCGGCCTTGGCGGCTACAGCTTCGATACCTACCGCACGCCGAAACCGATCGAGGCCTTCCTCGCCCTGCCGGACGGCGTCGATGCCGACGCGCTGAACCGCCAGCTGGCCGCCGTCTTCCTCGCCCGCGATCTCGTCAACACGCCGACCAACGATATGGGGCCGGAGCGACTGGAAGCCGTGTTCCGGGCGCTTGGCAGCCATTATGGCGCCACCGCGTCCTCCATCGTCGGCGATGACCTGCTGACGGCGAATTTTCCGCTGGTCCACACGGTCGGGCGTGCCAGCGCCGAGGCGCCGCGCCTCCTCGAGATGCGCTGGGGCCGCAAGGGTGCCCGCAAGGTCACGCTGGTCGGCAAGGGCGTCTGCTTCGATACCGGCGGCCTCGACATCAAGCCGCCCTCCTCGATGCTGCTCATGAAGAAGGACATGGGCGGAGCCGCCAATGTGCTGGCGCTGGCGCTGATGATCATGGATTCGGGGCTGGATCTTGATCTGCGCGTGCTGGTGCCGGCGGTTGAAAATTCCATTTCCGCCAATGCCTTCCGCCCGGGCGACATCTATCGCAGCCGCAAGGGCCTCACGGTGCAGATCGACAATACCGATGCCGAGGGACGTCTCGTTCTTGCCGATGCGCTGGCCTATGCCGACGAGGAGACGCCGGATCTGATGATCGACATGGCAACGCTGACGGGGGCCGCCCGCGTGGCGCTCGGCCCCGACGTGCCACCCTTCTTCACCGATGACGAGGATCTGGCGCTGGCGCTTGCTGCTGCCAGCCGCGCCGAATCCGATCCGGTCTGGCGCCTGCCGCTGTTCAAGGGCTACGAGAAGGATCTGCGCACGCGGGCGGCCGATCTGACCAACGCTCCTTCGGGCGGCATGGCGGGGTCGATCACGGCGGCGCTTTTCCTCAAGCGATTCGTCGCCAATACCAGGAGCTGGGCGCATTTCGACATCTACGCCTGGTCGCCTGCCGAAAAGCCGCAGACGCCGGTGGGCGGTGAGGCGCAGGCGATCCGCGCGCTCTACCGTCACATTGCCACGCTCGCCTGATCGGGGCTTGCCCTCCTCCCGGCCTGCTGGAAGGATGAGGGCGTGAGGCAGGGAAGGGGAGAGCCATATGCCGGCGGAACTTTCGGCCACCGAGGCGCTCGGCCTCTGGCATCGTGTCACCCTGGAGCAGGTGCGCCAGGGCGGGCATGACCTGAGCTTTCGCCAGCTGTCGATCCTCCTGCACATCTATCTCGTGCCTCCGCCCCACACGGTGCGGGGGCTCGCCGCCACGCTCGGCGTCAGCAAGCCGGTGATCACGCGGGCGCTCGACAGCATGGGCGCGCTGCAGCTGGTCGACCGGGTGCGTGACGAGCGTGACCGGCGCAATGTCGTCATCAGGCGCACGCTTTCGGGTGCGCTCTATCTGGAAAAACTCGGCGACCTCATCCGCAGCGAGGCCCGCCGCCCGATGCCCTGAGGAGGGGCGCTCATGACCGAACCGCTCGATCGCCGCCTGCATGCCTTCCGCCCGGATCTTGCCGATGAGCGGCTCTCCGGCCGCGTCGAGGCCGCCCGTTTCGTGCGTGGCGAGCCGGCGACAATTGCCGTGCCCGTTGCCGATCTCAGGCCCGCACCCGATCCAGCGCGAGGCATCGATACACAGCTTCTGTTCGGCGAGGAAGTTCGTGTCTTCGACCGTCGCGATGGCTGGGCCTGGGTGCAGGCGGAGCAGGACGGCTATGTCGGCTATCTGCCGGAACGCATGCTGCAGGCGCCTCTGGCGCCCACCCACTGGCTCGTGGCGCCGCGCAGCTTCGTCTATCCCGAGGCGGAACTGCGCAAGGTGCCGCTGATGGCGCTGTCCATGGGAAGCCGTGTCACGGTGACGGGCGAGGCGGAAACGCGCGGCACGCGCTATTTCACGCTGGCCTCCGGCGGTGCGGTGATTGCCGCCCATTGCCTGCCCGTCGAGAAGGTCGTTGCCGAGGATTATACCAGGATTGCCGCGCGCTTCCTGGAGACGCCCTATCTCTGGGGTGGCCGCTCCGGCTTCGGCATCGATTGCTCGGGACTGGTGCAGCTTGCCCTGATGATGGCCGGCCACGCCGCACCGCGCGATTCCGACATGCTGGCAGCCTTTGGTGCACCTATTCTCCCGGAGGAGGCCCGGCGCGGGGATCTGGTCTTCTGGAAGGGCCATGTCGGCATTCTGGAAGATGAGGCCACCCTGCTGCATGCCAATGGCCACAGCATGACGGTGGCGCGCGAGCCGCTCACCGATGCCATTGCCCGCATCGGCTGGCTCTATGGCCAGCCGACCGGCTTCCGCCGCCCCGTCTGAGGCGGCCATTCATCACGCAAACGTTTTGCCGGCCTATGGCAGCTGCGCGACGGAACGATTACATGAGGCATGAATGACGAGCACGGAGGGCGTGTGATGACGATGGCAGAACGAGGCTTTTTCCAGGCGCTGATGTTCGGCCTCCTGCTGGCCACGCCGTCGCTTGCCGCCGATGGCAAGCCCACGCCCTACTGGGCCAACCCGGCGCCGGTCTACAAGGATCTGCCGGGCGTCGTTTCCCCGGAGGCGCTGGCAAACGAGAAGGCGGCAGAACAGCCGACCTGCACCACCGCCATCGAATACCGTCGCTGGCGGCGCGACGACATCCTCAGCAGCGACAGCGTTCCCGTGACCGTCTATCGTTGCGAGAAGAACGGCATAACCTATTCGAGCACCGAGATGCCCGACCGTCCGTGGGTGCCCGGTCTCAACCCCACCGACCTGCCGCGATACTGAAAGGTACAGCCGCCCGGCACCACCGGCAGGCTGTCGTTTGCGCCCCGGTTTGCAGGCAACAAAAAAGCCCGGCAGAGCCGGGCTTTTTTGTTGGAATTCAAGCCGTTGGTACCGACTTGACCTTGGGAATTTGGTGCCCAGAAGAGGACTCGAACCTCCACGCCTCGCGGCACAGGTACCTGAAACCTGCGCGTCTACCAATTCCGCCATCTGGGCGACGAGGAGCCATGTACTGGTAGCCGCTTCGCCTGTCAACGGCCTTTTTGAAGTTTCTGTGTCAAGCGCGATTTTTCTTCCCCGGCCGTTCATGAGGCTTTTTGCAGATAGCCTGCATTCACGGGGTTTTCGCTTCTTCCCCCTTGTTTTTGCTGGAAGATCGATCGATGTGGCCAAGATCGCGATCCGGCTCTATCACATCGCGGACCCGCTGCTTCAGCTCCTTGGGACCCGGAAAACCGCCGTCGCGAACCCGCTCCCAGATCAGCTGGTCATCGACGCGGATCTCGAAGATGCCGCCGGTTCCCGGGGCGAGCGCCACTTCGCCGAGGCTGTCGGCAAAGGTCTGCAGCAGTTCCTGCGCCATCCAGGCGGAGCGGAGCAGCCAGTTGCACTGGGTGCAGTAGTGGATCGTCACGCGGGGTTTGTTGCTCATTTCGTTCATCCTTCCGATTCGGTCGCGGCGCGCACCATGGTGGCAAGGTCCTTCTCACCGAGCCCCGCCTGTTCCGCGTCGACAAAGCTCTGCCGGGCGGCGATCATCGCCGGCAGGGTCAGGTTCAGGGCGCGGGCGAGATCCATCACCACGCCCGCATCCTTCGCCACGCCGGACAGCGAGAAGCCGACGCTATCGCTCTCCCCCAGAATGACCGGCAGGCGGGATCTGAGCGCCGGACTTGCCGCCGGGCTTGTTTCGAGGAAGCGCAACATCGTCTCGCGGGTGAGGCCCGCCGCCTGGCCGAGTTGCAGCGCCTCCTTCAGCGTCTGCCACAGGCCGAGCAGCATCATGTTGTTGACGAGCTTGGCCGCCGCGCCATGCCCCAGCGGGCCAATGTGGTGAATGCGGTTGGAGAGCCGTTCCGCCACCGGCATGAAGCGCGCCACGTTGTCGGCATCGCCGCCGATATAGAGACCGATGCTGCCCTGGCGCACCTGGTCCGGCCCGCCGGAAATCGGCGCATCGATCGCCTGGGCGCCGGCCGCCGCCAGAGCGGTCCGATGGGCGGGCAGGATGTTCGGGCTGACGGTGCTGGTTTCCACCACCAGCCGCCCGGAAAGGTCGAGCCGCTCCAGTTCGCCGAGCACGGACTCCACCGCCGCGTCGTCCATCAGCGACAGGATGAGGATGTCGGCGGCTTCGACCAGACCTGCCAGATCCGCTGCCGGGCGAAAGCCGAGAGCTGCCGCCTGCTCCTCGTTCACGCCGCGCCGCGTCCAGCCGGTGACCGAAAAACCCTCGCTGGCAAGCCGTTCGGCCATGGCGCTGCCCATCCGCCCAAGCCCGATGATCCCGATGCGTTGCGTCTGCATGCGCCTCCCTTTCCCGCAGTCCGTTGCCGTCCTTCATACCGCCTTCGCGGCGGCTGTGGGTAGAAAAAAACCGACGTGGCGAATCGGTCGAACCACCGGTCGGCGCCCCGCCGGCTGCGAAAAATTGGAACAAGGCGGCCCTCTGGCGGTTTCCTGATCAGTCCCATCAACAACCAAGAGGAAACGTCCATGACACGCAAGCTCATCGCCGCTCTCGCATTTTCCACCGTGCTTCCCATGGCCGCCATCGCGCAGACCGGCACCGCGCCGGCAACGCCCAACACGGCAACCGGCCAGATGACCAATCAGAACAACGCGCAGGGTGGCATGGCCGATGCGCCGCGCAGCAGCGAGGCGACGACAGCCGGCCCCTTCGTGACCGTGCCCGGCCATGGCGCCTGGCGCGTCAGCGATCTGGAAGGCAAGGCCGTTTATGGCACCGAGGGTGAGAACATCGGTGACATTTCCGACGTGCTGGTCAGCCAGGACGGCAGCGTGAACGCCGTCATCATCGGCGTCGGCGGCTTCCTCGGCATCGGCGAGAAGGATGTCGCGGTTCAGATGAACGCCCTGCAGCTCGGCCCCGGCATGACGCAGGAGGAAGCCAACCAGGCGGCAGCCACCACCCCGGCCGTGTCGGGCGAGACGACCGCGTCCACCAATAATGCCACCACCTCCAACCCGGCACCTGGCGCCAACACCAATAATCGCGGTGTCGGCATGGGGGCGCAGGGGGCCAATACGGCCGCCAACCCGAACGCCGCGACACCGAATGCCGCTACCGGCAACCAGACGGCGGCCAACAGCGCGGCATCCGCGACCGGCGATGCCCAGATCGGCGAAAACGGCCTGCCGGAGCGCATCGTGCTGAACGTGACGCGCGAACAGCTGGAAGATGCTCCGGCCTTCGAAGGCATGACGCCGGCACGCTGATCGAATTCCGATCCGGAACCGTGGCTCCGCGGCGCAAGCCGCGGGGCCTTCTGCCGTGCCCTCGCACCTGCAGTGCACCTGCATTTTTGCCATGATTGACGCCCAATCAGCGGAAATCGACGCATGTGGGGGCATCATGGCAGATCTGGTGGTAGAAGGCGGCTTTCCGGTCGCGGGAACAATGCGGCCTTCGGGCAACAAGAACGCGGTGCTGCCGATGCTGTGCGCCACGCTTCTGACCGATGACGAGGTCACCCTCGAAAACGTTCCGGATATAAGCGATATCGACAAGCTCGTCGCCTATTTCGAAAGCAAGGGGTCGAAAGTGCGGCGTGACCGCGCCGCCCAGACGCTTTCCATCCGCCACGATTTTGCAGGCTTTGCCGCCCGCGAGGCGGACCTGCCGCTCGGCATGCGCGCCGCCGTTCTGCTCCTGGCACCGGCCATGATCCGCACCGGCCGGCTCTGTTTCGACACGGAAGCGAAGGGCTGTGCGCTCGGTGTGCGGGAAATCGATCCGCATCTGGAAATCCTGCAGGCCTTCGGCTGCCGCATCCTCTCCTCCCATCCCTGTGAGATGGAGGCGCCGGATCTCTATCGCGGTGCGCGCATCTGGCCGGACTATGCCTCCGTCACTGCCACCGAAACCTTCATCATGATGGCAAGCGTCGCCAAGGGGACCTCGGTGCTCAACAATGCCGCCTCGGAGCCACATGTGCAGGCGCTTTGCGAGATGCTGGTGGCCATGGGCGCCCGCATCGAGGGCATCGGCACCTCGAAGCTGACGATTACCGGCGTCGGCCGCCTTGCGGGCACGCGCGCTAGCGTGCCGGACGATCATCATGAGGTGGCAACCTTCCTGGCCATCGCCGCCGTCACCGGCGGCCGGCTGCGGGTCGAATCGCAGGTGGGCCATCACATGGAGCTGATCCTGCGCCAGTTCGGCAAGCTGGGGATCGCCTTCGAGGTGGAAGAGAATGCCATCACCACCGCCGGCTGGAGCCGCAAGGTGGCGGAGCCCTTTACCGTCGAACTGCTGCCGAAGATCGAGGCGGCGCCCTGGCCCTATTTTCCGGCCGACCTTCTGCCGCAGGCGATCGGTGTTGCCGTCGGCTGCCAGGGCGACGTGATGTTCTGGAACAAGGTCTATGAGGGCGCGCTCGGCTGGTCGGCGGAACTCCTGAAGTTCGGCGCGCGCGTGCATCTCTCCGATCCGCACCGCCTGATCGTCTTCGGCGGCAACACGCTGCGCCCCGCCGTGGTGGAGGCGCCCTATATCATCCGCGTGGTGGTGGCGCTGCTGGTGGCGGCGATCCAGGTGCCGGGTGTCAGCCGCATCAAGAATGCCGACCCGATCCGCCGCGCCTATCCCGATTTCGTGGAGAAGCTGACGGCGCTCGGCGCCCGCGTGCACTGGGAATAGGCGGCGTCAAAAGCCGCGGAACAGGAAATCGGTCGCGGCGGTGATCTCGTCGGCGCGGTGTGAAAGGTCTGTAACGCGCTCACCCATATCCTTCAGGGGAACGGTGGCGATGAACTCGGTCATCATCACGAAGACCTGCCCGCCGATCTCGAAACGTGGGTTGAGCCGCGGCACAAGCCGGGTTACGTCGTCGTGCCGGACCAGAGGCGCCACCACCCGCGTGTGCAGTCCGTCGAGGATGCTGGCCTGAAGATCAAGCGCCAGATCGCCGTTCGGCCCCAGCCGGTGAACCCAGAACCGCGCCATCAGAACAGCCGGTATTTTGCCAGCGGCAATCCATGCTTTTCGACGTAATCATTCGCTGCCGCAATCGCCTCGGCATTCTCGATCCGCCAGAGCCGCTCCTTCTCCGCCTTCACGGCACGCGCAATGCCGTCTTCGGCCGCGCGGGCTACGTCCAGCTTCAGGTCGTTCGCCTCTGCCAGAAGCCGGCTGTCGATCGGAACCTCACCCTTCTTGCGGCCCGTCTGAACCATGAGAGCGCATTCCTTGCTGCACGGGCCACGCTGGCCCGCGGACAGGATTATGACGCAGATGCTAGACGGTGAAAAGCCTCACTCGTCGTTCATCTTCAGCGCTGCAATGAAGGCTTCCTGCGGGATTTCCACCTTGCCGAACTGGCGCATGCGCTTCTTGCCTTCCTTCTGCTTTTCCAGCAGCTTGCGCTTGCGGGTGGCGTCGCCACCGTAGCACTTGGCGGTCACGTCCTTGCGCAGTGCGCGCACCGTTTCGCGTGCGATCACCTTGCCGCCGATTGCGGCCTGGATCGGGATCTGGAACATGTGCGGCGGAATGAGTTCCTTCAGCTTTTCGCACATGCCGCGTCCGCGTCGGTCGGCCGCCGAGCGGTGCACCAGCATCGACAGCGCATCCACCGGATCGCCGTTGACGAGGATCGACATCTTCACGAGGTCGCCCTCGCGGTAATCCATGATGTTGTAATCGAAGGAGGCATAACCCTTCGAGATCGATTTCAGACGGTCGTAGAAATCGAAGACCACTTCGTTGAGCGGCAGTTCATAGGTCAGCATCGCGCGGGTGCCGACATAGGTCAGTTCCGTCTGGATGCCGCGCCGGTCCTGGCAGAGCTTCAGAATGCCGCCGAGATATTCGTCCGGCGTCAGAATGGTCGCCTTGATCCACGGTTCGCGGATTTCTTCGATCTTCACCACGTCCGGCATGTCGGCCGGGTTGTGCAGTTCCTTCTCGGTGCCGTCGGTCAGCGTCATCTGGTAGACGACGGAGGGCGCGGTCGCGACGAGATCGAGGTTGAACTCGCGCTCCAGGCGCTCCTGGATGATTTCGAGATGCAGGAGGCCGAGGAAGCCGCAGCGGAAGCCGAAGCCAAGCGCTGCCGAGCTTTCCATTTCAAACGAGAAGGAGGCGTCGTTGAGGCGAAGCTTGCCCATCGCCGCGCGCAGGTCTTCGAAGTCGGCGGCATCGACGGGGAAGAGGCCGCAGAAGACCACGGGCTGCGCCGGCTTGAAGCCGGGCAGGGCCTGTGCCGTCGGGCGCCGGTCATCGGTAATGGTATCGCCGACGCGAGTATCGGCCACTTCCTTGATCGAGGCGGTGATGAAGCCGATCTCGCCGGGGCCGAGGCTGTCGACATTGACCATCTTCGGTGTCAGCACGCCGACGCGTTCCACCGTGTATTTGGCATCCGTGCCCATCATGCGGATCTGCTGGCCCTTCACCAGCACGCCGTCGACGATGCGCACCAGAACCATCACGCCGAGATAGGTGTCGTACCAGCTGTCGACCAGCAGCGCCTTCAGCGGGGCCTTGTCGCCGCCTTCGCTCCTGGGCGCCGGCAGCCTGTTGACGATGGCCTCCAGCACGTCCGGGATGCCAAGCCCGGTCTTGGCCGAGATCAGCACGGCATCGGAGGCATCGATGCCGATCACTTCCTCGATCTGGTCCTTGATCCGCTCCGGTTCGGCGGCAGGCAGATCGATCTTGTTGAGAACCGTCACCAGTTCGTGGTTGTTGTCGATTGCCTGATAGACATTGGCCAGCGTCTGGGCTTCCACGCCCTGGCTGGCATCCACCACCAGCAGCGAGCCCTCGCAGGCCGACAGCGAGCGCGAGACTTCGTAGGCAAAGTCCACGTGGCCGGGTGTGTCGATCAGGTTCAGCACATAGGTCTCGCCATTGTTGGCCTTGTAGTGCAGGCGCACCGTCTGGGCCTTGATGGTGATGCCGCGCTCGCGCTCGATCTCCATGTTGTCGAGTACCTGCTCCGACATCTCGCGGTCGGCGAGGCCGCCCGTCGACTGGATCAGGCGGTCGGCAAGCGTCGATTTGCCATGGTCGATATGGGCGACGATGGAAAAGTTGCGGATATGGTCAAGGGGCGTGCGGTCTGTGCTCATGGCTCGCGCATATAGCAGCGAGGCCTTGCAACGCCTAGCGGGAAATTGCGGCAAAGCTTGAGAAAACCGGGGCTTTCGCCGGTCCGGGCGCCTGTTTCGCCGTCGTCAGCCGGTTGGCTCCGCCGGCTGGTCGGCCGGACGCGCTTCCGGATCGGTCAGCACGGCGGCATTCGGCAGCTGGGCGCTGCGCAGCTCGAACGTCTCCCGCTCGGCGCTTGGAACCGGATCGCGCTCGTTGAGGCGCCAGAGCGTGAAGAGAAGATAGGCGGCGGCGACCAGCAGGGCGGCGCCGATAAAGGTTTTGGGCCCGAAGGCCGGCGTAAGCGCAGTGACGGCCAGCGGCACCACGGTGGCCGCCGCCGACCATGCCACCAGCAGCGTGCTGGAGAGCGGCACGTAATCGCCTGGATCGGCCCGGTCGTTGGAATGGGCATTGGCGATCGAATAGATCGTCTCGATCGCGCCGCCGAAGACCATGAAGATCAGCATGAACAGGATCATCTGGGCAAAGGAGGCAAACAGCGCGGCACTTCCTGCGGCCAGGATGATCGCGCAGGTGATCAGCAGCACCCGGCGGCGGTCCATGCGATCGGAGAGGATGCCGAGCGGATACTGCACGAAGAGCAGGCCCGTCTGCATCACGAACATCAGCAGGCCCACCTGCTGCTGCGCCACGCCATTGGTGGTGGCATAGATCGGCACGAAACCCTGCACGACCATCGACAGCCCGCCAGAGGCGAGAACGCCGATCAGGCCGACCGGCGAGATCCGCCAGGCCATCGCCACGTCGACATTCACCCTTGCCGGCGCCGGCGGGTTGGGCAGCCGCGTCAGGCCGATCGGCAGGATGGCGAGCGCGGTAAAGAAGATCGTCAGAAGTGGCGTGAGATTTCCGGAGGTCGGGATCTGTCCGAACAGCCAGGCGCCGCAGCCAAGCCCCAGCACATAGGCCATGTAGAAGAAGGACATGGCCCGGCCGCGCCAGGTGTTGGAGGCGGCATGGTTGAGCCAGCTCTGCGCGATGATGAAGTTGCAGTTGGCGGCCGCGCCGTAGAGCCCGCGGCCGAGGATCCACAGCCAGACGGAAAGGTTGGAGGCGATGAAGGCGGCGGCAATGATGACGATGGCCATCGAGCAGGCAAACAGCCGCGCATGGCCGACGCGCTGGATCAGCGGTCCGGTCACCACGCAGCCGACCAGCCCGCCGAAGGCGACCGCCGTGACCGCCGCGCCCGGCGCCCAGGCGGCATCCGGCGACAGCGCCAGCATATAGGGGCTGTAGGCAAACATCAGGCCGCTGCCCACCGCTGCCGTGGTCATCGAGGCGACGATGCTGGCGATCGACAGGGGAGAGGACGCCCGATCAGGCTGGCCGTGCATGAAGCCTCCGCAAACACACAAACAGCAACGAGACCAGCGCCGGCCATCCGGGCAAGAGTCGTGGAGTTCGATCAACGATACCGCATTGCCATGCCGCGTGGCTGTCGTAAAGACGCCGCGCCCTGATCGTCTGGCGGCAGAAATTCCATCATGCGGTCACTTGACTCCACTATAGTGGAAATGCATGATCAGAATATGGAACAGACAGATCAACAGTTCGAAGGGGCGCTGGGGGACCGGCTGAAGGCGCTGAGGGCGCGACAGGCCTTCACGCTCGACCAGCTGGCGACCGCCTCCGGCGTCAGCCGCGCGATGATCTCGCGCATCGAACGGGGCGAGGCGAGCCCGACGGCGGCCCTGCTGGCGCGGCTCTGCGAGGCGCTTGGCCTGTCGCTGTCGGAGTTTTTTGCCCCCGACAATCCGAGCCGCGCACCGCTTGTGCGGCGAAAGGACCAGCGCCTGTGGCGCGACCCCGTCACCGGTTATCTGCGCCGTTCGATTTCGCCGCCCGGCATGCCCTCGCGCGTGGACATCGTCGAAGTGGATTTTCCGCCGGGGGCGCGCGTGAGCTTTCCGCCGCGCGAGGAGAGCCGCTCCATGACCCAGCATATCTGGGTATTTGCGGGCGTGCTCGAAATGATCCTGCCCGGCGAGACCTACCGGCTGGAAGCGGGCGACTGCCTTTTCATGGATATCGGCGACGCCTTCCAGTTTCATAACCCGACCGACAAACCCGTGCGTTACGCCGTCATTCTCGACCGCGGGCGCTGACCACTCCCAGGAACCATTCCGCGATGTCCATGATTCGTATCGTCTCCGCCCAAGAGGCCCTCCCGCTGTTGTCCGACCTCAGCGAGGTGCTGTCCGATTGCATCAATGGCGGCGCCTCTTTGGGGTTCATGCTGCCCTTCGAGCCGAAGGATGCGCTGGGTTACTGGCACGGTGTCGTGGCAAGCGTCGCCGCCGGCCACACCATCCTGGCGGTGGCGGAGCATGAAGGGCGCGTCGTTGGCACGGTGCAGGTGGGGCTGGCACAAAAGCCCAATCAGCCGCACCGGGGCGACCTGATGAAACTCCTCGTCCACCGCTCGGCGCGCGGGCTCGGCCTGTCGCGCAGGCTGATGGCGACCGTGGAGGAGGAGGCAGCACGCCGCGGGCGGACCCTGCTGGTGCTGGACACCGCAACCGGCAGCGAAGCGGAGGCGATCTACCCCCGCTTCGGTTGGGAAAAGGCCGGCGTCATTCCCGATTATGCGCTCTGGCCGCAGGGCGGGTTCTGCGACACCACTGTGTTCTACAAGCGGATCGGCTGAGCCTATTTCAGCGTCTTTTCGAACGCCTCGACAATCAGCTTTTCCGCGTCCTTGTGAACCTCGGCGCGGTCGCGCAGGCCCTTGCCGTCGCAGATCGGGTCAGCATCGCCGGTTTCGCTCAGCATCTCCTCAGCGCCCGGCTTGCAGATCGGCAGGAAGCTGAAATGATTGGCGCCGGGGATCTGGTGATACTGCGCGCCGGGGATTTCGGCAGACAGCGCGTCGGATTTGACTGCGACCGGCACGGCGCCCGGGCTGCCGAGGTTGATGATGGTCGTCGGCACCTTGATCGCCTTCAGGCTGTCCGCCTTGAAGGCTGTGGCGAGACCGGGGTCGACGATCACGGCGGAGGTGACGCGCGGATCGAGATTCGACTGCTCGAAATGCGCCTTGTCGAACGCCCGCAGCTTCACGACCGGTGAGGCGACCCGCTTGCCGTCGACGAAACCAAAACCGCCGGCAAACCACTGGCAATCCATCATCATTGTGTAGCGGTCGCAATAATCGGCATAGGCATTGAGATCGGCACGCGCACCGATCAACTCCAGCGCGGTGCTGCCGCCAAGCGAGAAGCCGATGACGCCGATCTTTGCGGCATCGACCGATGCCTTCCAGCGGGCGTCACCGGTCATCCAGGTGATGATATTCGACAGATCCTGCGTTCGTTCCCAGATGCGCGGCGTGGCAATCGGCGTGGAATCGCCGCTGGTCGTGCCGGGATGATCGGGACCGGCGACGATGAAGCCCTGTTCCGCAAGACGTGCGGCAATCCAGGCCATCCCTTGCGCCCGCGATCCGGATCCGTGCGACAGCAGGATCAGCGGATGGCGCCCGGGATCGATTACGGCATCCGGCTTTGCGGCAGCACCGGTGAAGATGCGGTTGTCGCCGATGAGACCCTCCGGCGCAGGCGCCTTTGCGGGATACCAGACATCGACGGCAAGTGGCCTGCCGCGCTGCAGCGAGGGAACGGAAATCGTGGTCGCGCCGATGGAGGTATCGGCAGAGGCCGTCCAGGGCAGGAAGGTGGTCGAGAGCAGGGTGGCAAGCAGAAGAAGGCGTGTCATGGGAGAACCTCGTTGGATGAAGAGACGAGGCGAGACTTGCGGATCTCATGAGGCTTCTCGACCTCGAACATGTTCGAGGTCGTCTCGAACGTGATCCGGGCCAGGGGAAACCTGCGGAACCTCCCGGCCTCCTGCCGGTTGGTACCCATTATCCCCGCCAACCACGGAGGCAAACCATGAGCAAGACGAACGTCAAGGAACAGCAGGCCCGGGCCAAGGCACAGGTGGAGAACACCAGCGCCGGCGGCCATCTGGGGGGCACCTATTACGGCCAGGAGCCGGACGGCAAGACGGCAAGCGACAATGATCGGGTCGGCGCGAAAGCCCGGCCGAACAATGGCAGCAACTGAGCCGCCTCCTTCGGGATGCGTGTCAGAACAGGAATGACCGAAGCCTCGCCTTGTTGCGGGGCTTCACTGGCGGGATGGTGGCGGAACCGCGGCGCGCCGGGCAAAGCGGTCGGCGCCGCTGCCGGTCACACAGGCCTCGCAGGCCAGCCGGGCGGCCAGAGCCGCCAGCTTTTCCGGATCGGTCAGGCCCATCCGGTAAAGTCTGAGCACGATGCGCGCGATGCGGTCCGCATCAAGGGCGCGCTCCTGCATGGTGCAGGCAAACAGCACCGACCGGACCGCCGTGTCCATGATGGCGAGATCGCCGGGGTCGAGAATGTTCGGATAAAACCGGATGTGCCGCTGCGGCATGCCTTTCTCCGTTCAGCAGCCTTCAACAATAGGTCGTAACCGAACTTGCGCAATATCAAATGTTAAAAAACGGTCCGTCAGGCCGGTGACCGCCGGCCGCGAGTGCCGGGCTCCGGATGCAGGAAGGCGGCAGCCCCTGCGGACTGCCGCCTTCCTGCAATGTCGTCGTGGACCGTCTGGTGTTACGGCGTGCCGTTGCGCTGCTGGATCATCATGAAGGTGTCGAAGCTGTAGTCCGCGATCTGCAGCCACAGGTAACCGTCCTTCTTGAAGGCCTGCTGGCTGTCGTAGATCTTCTTGAAGCTGGCATTGCCGGCGCTGATTTCCGCATAGGTTTCCTGCGCCGCCTTATAGCAGACATCGAGGATGTCCTGGCTGAAGGGGCGCAGGACGGCGCCTTCGGCTACCAGCTCGCGCAGAGCCTTGGCGTTCAGCGCGTCGTAGCGCTCCAGCATCAGCGCATTGGCGCGGGCGCAGGCATCGGTCAGGATGCGCTGGTAGCGCTTCGGCAGGTTCTGGAACTTCTCGTTGTTGAAGAAGGCATGAACCGTCGGGCCGCCTTCCCACCAGGCCGGATAGTAGTAGTATTTCGCGACCTTGTAGAAGCCGAGCTTGTGGTCGTCATAGGGGCCCACGAATTCGGTGGCGTCGATCGTGCCCTTTTCGAGCGCCGCATAGACATCGCCGCCGGCGATCTGCTGCGGCGTCACGCCGACCTTGCTCATCACCTGGCCGGCAAGGCCCGCGATGCGCATCTTCAGTCCCTTCAGGTCGTCGACCGTCTTGATCTCCTTGCGGAACCAGCCGCCCATCTGGGCGCCCGTATTGCCGGCGGGCAGGGCATAGAGGTTGTGGCCGGCGAGAAACTCGTTCAGCAGCTCGTTGCCGCCGCCGACCGAGAACCAGGAATTGCCAAGCCGGGCATTGAGGCCGAAGGGAATGGCGGTGCCGAGAGCGAAGGTCGGATCCTTGCCGACATAATAATAGGCGCAGGTATGGGCCATTTCCACGGTGCCGGCGGCCACCGCATCGGCAGCCTGCAGCGGCGGCACGATTTCGCCGGCCGCATAGGTCTGGATCTGGAACTTGCCGTCGGTTGCCTCGGACACGCTTCTCGCGATTTCGGTCGCGGTGTCGAACAGGATATTGAGGCTCTTCGGGAAGGAGGAGGTCAGCCGCCAGGTCAGCGCCGGATTTTCCTGGGCAATGGCCGGGGCGGCCAGAGCGGCGGCGCCAACACCGGCAACACCGGCCTGGCGGAAGAAGGATCTGCGGTTCATGGACTAAAAACCTTCAATTTCAGGGGGTGCTGAGCAAAAGCTCAGGCTGGTTGCCCCTAAATCATTTTGTTGCAAGGGCTGCAAGGCAAAACGGGCGAAAATTGCGCTCTTCGCTACCGGCGCGCGCGGTTCGTTGCGCCCGGTTGCCGGCGCCTGGCGTCGCCATCCGCAGCGTGAGGCGGCTTGCCAGGGAGGGTGCATTACATTAGAATTATAATAATTCTAAAAAGGACAGAAAACATGTTTGAGCTTTTCCGCGGCCAGGGCCGCCGCAGCTTCGCCTCGCTTGACGAGGCGGAAATCCTGGCGCTGGCCATCTCCTCGGAAGAGGAGGATGCGCGCATCTATCTCTCTTATGCCCGCGCGCTCGACGCGCAGGCGCCGGACAGCGCGAAGGTCTTTCGCGACATGGCGGAGGTGGAGCAGGCACATCGCAACATGCTGATTTCCCAGTTCCGCCAGCGCTTCGGTGAGGAGATTCCGCTGATCCGCCGCGAGCATGTGCGCGGCTTCTACCAACGCCGCCCGGACTGGCTGATGACGAACCTGTCTCTGGAGACGATCCGCGCCCAGGCGGAACTGATGGAAGAGCAGGCTGCGCGTTTCTACCGGGAAGCCGCCAGGCATGTGACCGATGCTTCCACCCGGCAGCTGCTCGGCGATCTGGCACTGGCCGAGCAGGGCCATGGCGAGATTGCCCGCATGCTGGGCGACAAGCACGCGCCGGAAGAGGTTCGTCAGGAGGAGGCGGCCACCGAGCGCCGGCAGTTCATTCTCACTTATGTTCAGCCGGGGCTGGCCGGTCTGATGGACGGATCGGTCTCGACGCTGGCACCGATCTTTGCGGCAGCCTTTGCCACGCAGGACACCTGGCAGACCTTCCTGATCGGCCTGTCCGCCTCGGTCGGCGCTGGCATCTCGATGGGCTTCACGGAAGCGGCGCATGACGATGGCAAGCTTTCCGGACGCGGCTCGCCGCTGAAGCGCGGTCTCGCCTCCGGCATCATGACAGCGGTCGGCGGCCTCGGTCACGCGCTGCCCTATCTCATTCCGCATTTCTGGACGGCCACCATCGTTGCGGCGATTGTCGTCTTCATCGAATTGTGGGCCATCGCCTTCATCCAGAACAAGTACATGGAAACCCCCTTCCTGCGCGCCGTCTTCCAGGTGGTGTTCGGCGGCTCCCTCGTCCTCGCCGCCGGCATTTTGATCGGGAATGGGTGAGGAGCGTTTGGCCGCAGGCCAAGCAATCGATCCAGTGGATCGATTGCAGCGACGAACGCGCCGAGCCAAACGCGAGGCGCCGGGGCCTTTGCCTGTTGTCGCAGCGGGGGCCGTCATCAGTCGGGCAAGAAAAAAGGCCGGGACTGCCGGCCTTTTCCAGAAGGTGTGTGGGTCGATCAGCGCAGCGCGCCGACCAGGATGTCGCGACCGTCCTCGATGGTGACCCAGCGGCCGGTGTTGAAGGTCGCCTGACGCTTCAGATAGGTATAGGGCGTCTCGGTCCACAGCTTCACCTCGTCGGTCAGGTTGTCGAGGATGAAGTCGCCTTCCGAGGTGCGAACGGTCAGCACCGCGTGACCTTCGCCATCGGGCTTGCGCACCACGGTGATCAGCAGGTCGGAGAGAGAAAAGCCGCGCTCGGCCAGTTCCTTGCGCTTCTGCAGTACATAGTCCTCGCAGTCGCCGGCATCGACGGGATAGGCCCAGACCTCCTCGCGGCCATAGACCTCCATGTCGGTGCGCGCCACGATGCGGGAATTTACCGAGCTGTTGATCTCGTGGACCATCTGCCAGCCGTAATCGGTGACCTTCGGCGGCGGCGCGGAGGCGAAGCGGATATTGCATTCGTCCTTGTGGATCTGACAGAATTCGTAATGTCCGATCGGCTGGGATGTAATGCCGCCGGTCACCATGTGCGTCGTCGGCAGCGACGCCGGCGCAGCCATGCTCGTCTGCGCAATCATTGCGGCCAGCAGCACGCCGAGGTGCCGCCCCTTCAGGGCATTCATCATGGACCCGTCCCTTCAAATCCTAACAAAAGGTTAAGAGCCGAAGGGACAGGGTGTCAATTATGAACAGAGTCTTAACAGCGGGACTCTTCGTTTATGGTTAAAAACTGCGGCGTTTTAGTCGCAGCTCATGAAAGGGCGATCTCAGAGAAGCGCGGCGATGGCCGCCCGGATGCGCTCGATGTCCTGTGGTCGCGACAGCCGGTGGTCGCCATCGCGCACCAGCGTCAGAACCACATCGTCGGCCGGCAGGAATTCCATCAGCTTCAGGGCGTGCCGGTAGGGCACGTCCTCGTCGCACATGCCCTGCAGGATATGCACCGGGCAGCCCGTCTCGATCACTCCCTGCAGCACGCGGTTGCGGCGGCCGTCCTCGATCAGCGCGCGGGTAAAGATGTTGGGCTCGGTGCTGTACTGCGATGGCTCCTCGAAGAAGCTGCGTTCCTCCAGCGAGCGGCGCTCCTCGTCCTTCAGGGCCGGCTCGATCAGGTCGCTGGTGAAATCGGGTGCGGGCGCAATCAGGACCATGCCGCGTACCTTCGGCGCGCCGGGATGGCGGGCAAGCTCCTGCACGGCGCGCAGGGCGATCCAGCCGCCCATCGACGAGCCGACCAGGATCACCTCCGTCGCCGGATGGGCGTGGATCACCGCCAGCGTCTCCTCGAGCCAGCGCGAGATGGTGCCGTCGCGGAAGGCGCCGCCGGAGCGGCCATGGCCCGAATAGTCAAAGCGCAGCGCGGCCAGCCCGCGCTCGGCCGCCAGGCGGTCCATCTCCAGCGCCTTGGTGCCCGTCATGTCGGAGCGGTAGCCGCCGAGCCACACCAGCATCGGGCCGCTGCCCGGCCGATGCAGGGTCGCGATCGGGCGTGCTTCGGCATTGTCGCCGACAATGAGGGGGGTGGGGTGGTCGACCGCGGATGGCTGTGTCATGCGTTTGTCTCTCCGGCTGGATGGCTGCCTATAAAACAGATTCGCGAAAAGCCGGCAGCAGGTGATTTCTCCCAGCAAATATGCTATTGACTTCGAAGCAGCGTTGACGACATTGCCCGCTATTGCGCCGGGCGCAGATGATCGCCGCTGCGATCCAGAAACAATTCGAGGAGAATACGACCATTCGCAGACCATTCAAAGCCGACGCTCCAGTCAAGGACGGGCCGCGCTCCAACCGGGAAATCCGCATCCCCCGCGTTCAGCTGATCAACGCAGAGGGTGAAAACCTCGGCATCGTGCCGACAGATCA
Organism: Rhizobium sp. CSW-27; assembly: GCF_018760785.1. GTDB lineage: Bacteria > Pseudomonadota > Alphaproteobacteria > Rhizobiales > Rhizobiaceae > Neorhizobium. Next base: position 54,801 of record NZ_JAHHZO010000008.1, on the reverse strand, counting down.
GGCGCTGAAGATGGCGGAAGAGGCGGGTCTCGATCTGGTCGAGATTTCTCCCAACAATGACCCGCCGGTCTGCAAGATTCTCGATCTCGGCAAGCTGAAATACGCCAATCAGAAGAAGGCGGCCGAAGCGCGCAAGAAGCAGAAGATCGTCGAAATCAAAGAAATCAAGATGCGTCCGAACATCGACACCCATGACTATGAGGTGAAGATGAAGGCCATCAACCGCTTCTTTGAAGATGGCGACAAGGTTCGCGTGACGCTGCGCTTCCGCGGTCGTGAAATGGCGCACCAGGAACTTGGCATGAAGCTTCTGCTTCAGGTGAAGGAAGACACCGCGGCGATCGCCAAGGTGGAGGCCGAGCCGAAGCTGGAAGGCCGCCAGATGATGATGGTGCTGGCCCCCCGCTGAGGCCAGCCTTTCCGCTCGGCTGAAGGGCCCGGATCTGCCGCTTCTCACGGGCGGCGACAATCCCTCTTTCCCCATTGCGCTTTGCGGCATCTGCCGCTATAAGCGCGCGTCCGAACGGTCCGGCAGGGCATGCCGTGTCCGTTCTTGAATTGCTTGGAGCTGGCCTCGTCAGCCGGTTCCGATACAAGAATTATGGAGTAGCAAAATGCCCAAGATGAAGACGAAGTCCTCCGCCAAGAAGCGGTTCAAGATCACCGCGACCGGCAAGGTCGTTGCGGCTGCCGCCGGCAAGCGCCACGGCATGATCAAGCGTTCCAACAAGTTCATCCGCGATGCACGCGGCACGATGATTCTCGCCGAAGCTGACGGCAAGAAGGTCATCAAGAACTACCTGCCGAACGGTCTCTGAGACCCAATCGCATCTGGAACACGTTAAGGAGATCATGACATGGCACGCGTAAAACGTGGCGTAACCTCTCGCGCCAAGCACACCAAGACCCTCAAGGCCGCCAAGGGCTTCTATGGCCGCCGCAAGAATACCATCCGCGCCGCAAAGGCTGCCGTCGATCGTTCGCGCCAGATGGCGACGCGCGACCGCCGCGCCAAGAAGCGGAACTTCCGCGCGCTCTGGATCCAGCGCATCAACGCAGCTGTGCGCGAATTCGGCCTGACCTACGGCCGCTTCATCGACGGCCTGAACAAGGCTGGCATCGAAGTGGACCGCAAGGTTCTCTCCGACATGGCCATCCACGAGCCGGCTGCCTTCGGCGCCCTGGTCGAAGCCTCCAAGAAGGCTCTCGCCTACCTCAAGGAAGCCGGCACGGCCAACGAGTTTGAAAGCGCGGTTCGTTAACCAGCGCTTCCCAGGCTTGTAAGCTTCGTAGATTTGGGAAACCCGCGCTGGTTTGGGCTGGCGCGGGTTTTTCATTTGCCTGTTACGACCGCACGTCAGGGTCACTGACCCGAACTTTGCCGAGCATCACACGGAAGAAACCATGTCCGATCTGGAAAACCTGAAAACCTCGCTTCTGACGGAAATTGCGGCCGCTGGCGACGAAGCGGCACTCGAAGCCGTGCGTGTCGCAGCCCTCGGCAAGAAGGGCTCTGTGTCCGACCTCCTGAAGACACTGGGCGCCATGAGCCCGGAGGAGCGCCAGTCCCGTGGCGCAGCGATCAATGCGCTGAAGACCGAGGTGACGGAGGCGCTTTCCGCCCGCAAGACGGTGCTGCGCGATGCGGCGATCAATGCCCGTCTGGCCGCCGAAACGCTCGATGTGACGCTGCCCGTGCGTTCCTCGCCGGCCGAGCGTGGTCGTATCCATCCGATCAGCCAGATCGTCGACGAGATCACCGCGATCTTCGCCGACATGGGTTTCTCCATCGCCGAAGGTCCGGATATCGAGACGGACTACTACAACTTCACGGCGCTGAACTTCCCGGAAGGCCATCCGGCCCGCGAAATGCACGACACCTTCTTCTTCCAGCCGGATGAAAAGGGTGAGCGCAAGGTTCTGCGCACGCATACCTCGCCGGTGCAGGTGCGCACCATGGAAGCCCAGAAGCCGCCGATCCGCATCATCATTCCCGGCAAGACCTATCGCCAGGATTCCGACGCCACCCATTCCCCGATGTTCCATCAGGTGGAAGGTCTTGTCGTCGACAAGAAGAGCCATGTCGGCAACATGCGCTGGATTCTGGAAGAGTTCTGCAAGGCCTTCTTCGAGGTCGACAGCGTCACCATGCGCTTCCGCCCCTCCTTCTTCCCCTTCACCGAGCCGAGCTTCGAGGTGGATATCCAGTGTGACCGCTCGTCCGGCCCGATCGTCAAGTTCGGCGAAGGCACCGACTGGATGGAGATCCTCGGCTGCGGCATGGTGCACCCCAACGTGCTGCGCGCCGGCGGCCTCGATCCCGACGAATACCAGGGTTTTGCCTGGGGCATGGGCCTCGACCGCATCGCCATGCTGAAATACGGCATGCCGGACCTGCGCGACTTCTTCAACGCCGACGTGCGCTGGATGAGCCACTACGGTTTCCGCCCGCTCGACATGCCGACTTTGTTCGGCGGTTTGAGCGTGTAATTCTGCAAGGAGGAAAGATCCATGAAATTCACGCTCTCCTGGCTGAAGGAACATCTGGAAACCGACGCGAACCTCGAAGAGGTCTGCGAGCGCCTCACCGCGATCGGCCTCGAAGTCGAGGATGTCGATGACCGGGCGGCCTACAAGCCCTTCGTCATCGCCAAGGTCGTGTCCGCCGAAAAACATCCGTCTGCCGACCGGCTGAAGGTGCTGATGGTCGATACCGGCGACGGAAAACCCGTCCAGGTCGTCTGCGGCGCGCCGAATGCGCGGGCCGGCCTCGTCGGCGCGCTGGCGCGTCCGGGCACCTACGTGCCTGGCATCGACGTGACGCTTGCCGTTGGCAACATTCGCGGTGTCGAAAGCCACGGCATGATGTGCTCGGAGAAGGAACTCAACATCTCCGACAATCACGACGGCATAATCGACCTGCCGGAAGATGCGCCGGTCGGCACCGCTTTTGCGACCTATGCAGGCCTCGACGATCCGATGATCGAGATCAACCTGACGCCGAACCGTCCGGACTGCACCAGCGTCTACGGGATTGCGCGGGATCTTGCCGCCTCCGGTCTCGGCACGCTGAAGCAGCCGAAGGCTCCGGCTCTGTCTGTTGCGGGCGAAACGCCGGTCGATGTCATCATCGATCTCGACGACGAGCGGCTGTGCCCCGGTTTTGCGCTGCGCCTCGTGCGCGGGGTCAAGAATGGCCCGAGCCCGGCCTGGATGCAGAAGCGGCTGAAGGCGATCGGCCTTCGTCCGATCAACGCGCTGGTCGACATCACCAACTACATGACCTTCGACCAAGGCCGGCCGATGCACGTCTTCGACGCGGCCAAGGTCAAGGGCAATCTCACGGTCCGCCGGGCAAAGGAGGGCGAGGAAGTGCTCGCCCTCGATACCCGCACCTACAGGCTTTCGCCGAACACCGTGGTCATTGCCGATGACAATGGCGTGGAATCGATCGGCGGCATCATGGGCGGCGAACATTCCGGCTGTGACGAGAATACCGTGGACGTGCTGATCGAATCGGCGCTGTGGGACCCGATCAACATCGCCAAATCCGGCCGCAGCCTCGGCATCATCACCGATGCGCGCTACCGGTTCGAGCGTGGCGTCGATCCCGAATATATGATGCCGGGCCTGGAGCGCACCACGGAACTCGTCGTCGAACTCTGCGGCGGCACGCCGGCCAAGGCCAAGGTTGCCGGCTACAAGGGTCATGACCGCAAGATCGTCGACTTCCCCTTCTCCGAAGTCAAGCGCCTGACGGGCCTCACGGTTTCGGTGGAAGAAAGCCGGCAGATCCTGGCCGGTCTCGGTTTCGAGATCCTGTCGGGCGACGAGACCCAGGTGCAGGTTGCAGTCCCCTCCTGGCGGCCGGATGTGGATGGCAAGGCCGATCTGGTGGAAGAGGTCATGCGCATCCATGGCGTCGACAACATCACGCCGGAACCGCTGCCTGCCAAGGAGACGGTCAATGCCCGCATCCTGACGACGCTGCAGATCCGCACGCGCACCGCAAAACGGGCACTGGCGAGCCGCGGCATGCTGGAGGCCGTCACCTGGTCCTTCATTCCCGAAGACCAGGCAAAACTATTCGGCGGCGGGCAGCCCTCGCTGAAGCTGGCGAACCCGATCGCCGCCGACATGTCCGACATGCGCCCCTCACTGCTGCCCGGCCTTCTGACAGCCGCCCAGCGCAATGCCGACAAGGGTTATGGCGATGTGGCGATCTTCGAGGTGTCCGGCACCTATGAGGGTGACACGCCCGACAAGCAGCGCCGCGTGGCCGGTGGCATCCGCCGTGGCACGGCCTCGCTGGCCGGTGCCGGCCGCTCCTGGTCGAATGCCGCCAAGGGCGGCGGCAAGCCGGTCGATGTCTATGACGCGAAAGCCGATGCGCTGGCTGTGATCGAGGCCTGCGGCCTGCCGATGGGCAATGTGCAGGTGGAGCAGGGCGGTCCGTCCTGGTATCACCCGGGCCGTTCCGGCACGATCAAGATGGGTCCCAAGGTGGTGATCGGCCATTTCGGCGAGTTCCATCCGAACACGCTCTCGGCTCTTGATGTCTCCGGCGCGCTGTGCGGTTTCGAGGTCTATCTCGATGCCATGCCGGAACCGAAGAAGAAGGCGACGCGCACCAAGCCGGCGCTGGAGCTTTCGCCCTTCCAGATGGTGAAGCGCGACTTTGCCTTCGTGGTGGAAAAGGCCGTCGATGCCGGCTCCATCATCAAGGCGGCGACGAGTGCCGACCGCAAGCTGATCACCGGCGTCAATGTCTTCGATGTCTTCGAGGGCGCCTCGCTCGGCGAAGGCAAGAAGTCGATCGCCATCGAAGTGCTGATCCAGCCGAGCGACAAGACGCTGACCGACGAGGATTTCGACGCGCTGACGAAGAAGATCGTCGGCAATGTCGAAAAGACGACCGGCGGCACACTGCGCGCCTGACCTGCCATTGCAGATCCTTCTGTCGGCCGGGATGCGGGAGACCGCGTTCCGGCCGATCCGCGTTTCTGTCCCGATCTGTCAAAAAGCCGGCCGGCGCGTTGATGCGCATGCCTTTTCCTCACGCGGCCGGTTTCGACCCGTGGTGTGACGCTGTGTCCGGCCGGGGCGCTGAAAGCTGCCTCGTGGGGTAGTCTATAGGTAGCACCTCTCAGCGCCCCGTTCGGTTGTTTGTGCCCGCCGGTCGGTCCCTCTGTCTGAAAGGCCGGTGGTGCCGTTTGCCATCGCCGTTCCCGCATCTTCCCTTGCGGGACGGATGCGGGCGGACAACGGGCGATGCGGCCCCTGCCTGCCTTCCCCGTGTGTGCCACATAAGGCACGCCCGACGCGCAGCTGGGAGCTTTGAAGGACAGGGCGCAGACGTCCGACGCGCCTTGTCCTCCACCCGGTCGCCGGAGGGGGACCCTGTTGACGGACCCGGACCAGGCGGTTTTGCGTCTCACCCGCCTGCCCCGAACCGGCCCCGCATCGCCGGCACGCCTGCCGGTGTATCCGCTGCGGGACGAGGAGATTTTAGGCACGGATTTCGGGGTGGGGATGGAGGGGGATGCGGAATTTTTGCGGGAGGCGTGGCGGATTGCTGCGGAGATCTGTCGGAAAGGGTTGCGGGTCAATGGGTTAGAGGGCTGTCGTTGGACGTTCGCGGGCGGGGTTACCCCCCTCTGTCCTGCCGGACATCTCCCCCTCAACGGGGGGAGATCGGCAGAACGGTTGGCCGCTCGCACGACAGAGAGGTTTGGGCGGTTTCTTCGATTGCGACGGTATGGGGCCGGAAGGCGGTGCCACGATGCGATCTCCCCACCTGTGGGGGGGTCGAAGGACGGGTTGAGACCCGTGGCTCAGCCCTGGTCAGCCCGGCAGGGCAGAGGGGGGAGGCGGCACGGCAAGCGGTTATGATGGAGGCTTGGGCGCATGGATCCTCGGGTCAAGCCCGAGGATGACGGAGTTTGTGGAGTTGCGGGTGCCCCAAGAGATGCCGATGATTGCTGCCTGGACAGCACTTGGAGGTGCGGTGACATCCTCCGTCCCGGTCGTCATCCTCGGGCTTGACCCGAGGATCCAGACTCCGAGAGACGACGGAGGCGGTGTCGTGCGCGAACGGGGCAGCCCTACCGGTTCGCCATCTTCGCCATGGCTTCCGGATAACGCTCGCCCTTCACCTTGGCGGGCGAGAGAAGGTCGCCCAACTCCTTTACTTCCTCCGGCGACAGCGTGATCGCGGCGGCGGCGACGTTCTTTTCCAGGTTGGCGATCTTGGTGGTGCCGGGGATCGGCACGATGAAATCGCCCTGCGCCAGCACCCAGGCGAGCGCCAGCTGGCCGGCGGTCGCGCCCTTCTTCTCCGCCATCTCTTCCAGAAGATGGACAAGCGCAAGGTTGGCGTCGAAATTCTCGCCCTGGAACCGGGGAAGGCCACGGCGGAAATCGTTGTCGGCAAGACCCTCGAGATTTTTCAACGCCCCGGTCAGCGCGCCGCGTCCAAGTGGTGAGAACGGCACGAAACCGATGCCGAGTTCCCGGCAGGTTTCGAGAACGCCGTTTTCTTCCGGGTCGCGGGTCCAGAGCGAATATTCGCTCTGGATGGCGGCGATCGGATGCACGGCATGCGCCCGGCGCAGTGTCGCGGCGCTGGCTTCGGACAGGCCGAGCGCCCGCACCTTGCCTTCCTTGACGAGGTCCGCCATGGCGCCGACCGTCTCCTCGATCGGCACGTCCGGATCGACGCGGTGCTGGTAGAAGAGATCGATCACCTCCACGCCGAGCCGCTTCAGCGAGGCTTCCGCCACGGCGCGCAGATGCTCCGGCCGGCTGTCGACGCCGGAGGGGCGGGCGGCTTTTGCCGCGTCGCCGATGGTGAAGCCGAATTTGGTCGCGATCAGCACCTGGTCGCGATAGGGTTTCAGGCCCTTGCCGACCAGTTCCTCATTGGTGAAGGGGCCATAGACTTCGGCCGTATCGAAGAGTGTCACGCCAAGCTCCACGGCGCGGGCCAGCGTGGCAAGCGCTGACGCCTCATCCGTCGAGGGGCTGTAGGCATGGGTCATGCCCATGCAGCCAAGGCCGAGCGCCGAGGTGGTGAGCGAACCGAGATGGCGGGTTTGCATAAAAGGATCTCCTGTTTGCAGATGTGATGCGACCGATGGCGGAAACCTGTCGCGGAGGAGGCGGGCGGCAAGACCCGTCGCCGGTATGAACATAACTGTAGAAGGGATCGAAGTTCTCGAAAATAGCTGCAAATCATCGCAGGCTGTTCTATCATTTCGAACAATGAACCGAACACAGCTGTCTCAACTCGCCGTCCTGGCCGCCGTCGCCGAACACAAGAGCTTCCGCAAGGCGGCCATTGAACTCTCCATCGCGCCCTCAGCCGTCAGCCATGCGGTGTCGGCGCTGGAGGAGAGCCTGGGCATTCGCCTGCTGCAGCGGACGACGCGCAGCGTTGCACCGACGGAAGAAGGGCGCCAGCTGATCGCGACGCTTGGCCCGGCACTGGCCGAAATCGCAACGGCCATCGAAACCCTTTCCGACAAACGGGAGCGGCCGGCCGGACCGCTGCGGCTGACCATGCCGCAACTGGCGGCCGACGAGCTGATCCTGCCGCGGCTGGGGGCATTTTTGCAGCTTTATCCGGAGATCGAGCTGGATCTGCGTACCGATGACCGGTTCGAGGACATCGTGGAGCGTGGTTATGATGCAGGCCTGCGGCTGGGCGAGCATCTGGAGGCGGACATGATTGCAGTGAGAGCGAGCGGCCCCTGGCGTTCGGCGATCACAGGTTCGCCCGCCTATTTCCGCACCATGCCACTGCCGCAGCACCCGCGCGATCTCATGCAGCACCGCTGCATCCGCCGGCGTTTTTCCAGCGGCAGCATCTACCGCTGGGAATTGGAAAAGGACGGCAAGCCGCTGGTGGTGGATGTCTCCGGCCCGCTGATCCTCTCCGACCAGGGCATGATACGCCGCGCGGCCCTCGACGGCATCGGGCTTGCCTTCCTGTTCGACCGGCGCGTCGAGGAGGATATTGCGGCCGGGCGCCTCATCCGCGTGCTGGAGGACTGGTGTCCGCCCTTCGAGGGTTTCTACATCTATTACCCCTCACGGCGGCAGATGCGGCCGCCGCTCAGAGCCTTTGTCGATTTCTTTCGCTGGCGCGGATGAGAAAGGTCAGAATTTGATCCGGTAGCGGACATGGCCATCCGATTTCACGAAGGAATCATAGAGCTTGCGCGCCGTCGCATTGCCCTCGTCCGTATGCCAGTAAAGCCGCGACCAGCCGTTCTGCCTTGACAGCGCGATGAGATCCTCCATCAGCGCGCGGCCGATGCCCCTGCCGCGGAAGGTCTCGTCGAGGAAGAGGTCTTCCAGATAGCAATCCGGCGTCCTGACCCAGGTGGAATCGTGAAAATGGTGGATGGCAAAGCCGGCCAGCCGCCCGTCCACCTCCGCCACGCGCATCGCCACGCGCGAGGCGGGATCGAGGATGCGGGCCCAGGTGTGGTCGGTGACATCATCGGCCAGCGTGACCTTGTAAAAGGCGAGGTAACTGGCCCAGAGTGTTCGCCAGCCGGCTTCGTCTTCTGCCCGGGCGTCGCGGATGATGAGATCGTTCTTCATGCGCCGGCCTCGTTCAGCTGCCGCATCTGCGCCTCGGTCAGCGTCAGCGAACCGGCTGCGATCATCGCATCGAGCTGCGACAGCGAGGTGGCGGATGCGATCGGCGCGGTGATGCCGGGACGGGCAGCGACCCAGGCGATGGCGACCGTGGCGAGGCTTGCGCCCGTTTCGGCGGCCACCGCATCAAGCGCGGCGAGAACCCGGTGGCCCTTTTCGTCGAGATAGCTGCCGACCCGGTAGGCGCGGGCGACCCCTTCCGTATCCTCTGGCTTGCGGTATTTGCCGGTGAGGAAGCCGGCGGCAAGCGCGTAATAGCTGATCACGCCGATCTCTTCGGCCATGCAGAGATCCGCGAGCGGCCCCTCGAATTTTTCGCGCGTGTAGAGATTGTATTCGGGTTGCAGCACGTCGTAACGCGGCAGGCCGGCCTTGGCGGCGGCATCGAGCGAGGCCTGCAGCTGGCCGGCATCATAGTTCGAGCAGCCGATGGCGCGCACCTTCCCGGCCGTCTTCAGCGTCTCGAAAGCTTCGAGCGTCTCTTCGATCGGCACGTCCGCGTCCGGCTTGTGGGCGAGGTAGAGATCGACGTAATCCGTGCCGAGGCGGGTCAGCGAGGCATCGATTGCCCGCTCGATCCAGCCCTTCGAGAGGCCGGTCTTTTGACCGCGATTGTCGAAACCGACCTTGGTGACGATCACTGCCTTGTCGCGCGCAACGGTGCCGCGCTTCAGCCAGCGGCCGATGACGCTTTCGCTTTCGCCGCCCTCGTGCCCGTCCACCCAGGCGGAATAGACGTCGGCCGTATCGATGCAGTTGAACCCGGCCTCGAAGAAACGGTCGAGCAGCGCAAACGAGGTCTTTTCGTCGGCTGTCCAGCCGAAGACATTGCCGCCGAAGACGACGGGGGCGATGGAAAGGCCGGTGCGGCCAAGCGGGCGCGAATACATGATGAAGACCTCGTGATGGGGCGGACAGGACAGAGGATATGGGGCGAACCTAACCCTGCGGCGAGCGATGCACCATTCAATTCGCGTGATGGAAGGATCAGGCGGAGCGGCCGCTGCGGGCGAGGTTTGCACGGGCAAGGCTCGGCGGCTGATCGTAATGCTGGCGCCAGATGCGGCGCAGGTGTCGCGCCGAGGCAAAGCCGGTGCGGGCCGCGACATTTTCGAGATCGAGCCTGGACTGGCTGATGAGTTCGCGCGCCAGGGTCACCCGCATCAGGTTGACGTAATCGATGATCGACAGGCCGGCATGTTCGCGAAACAGCCGCGACAGGTGCCGTTCGCTGAGATGGCCGAGGTGGGCGAGGCGCGCCACCGACCAGTTGGCGGCGGGATCGGCCATGATCGCATCCTGAACGGCGTGGATTGCCGGATGCACATGGTTGCGGCCGGAGAGCCAGGGCGAGATCTGCGGATCGCTGCCGCTGCGCCTCAGATAGATCACCATTTTGCGCGCAGCGGCGAGGGCGACCGGGGCAGAGGTCATCTCGGCAACGATATGCAGCATGAGATCGATGCCGGTGGAAATGCCGGCGCTGGAAAACACCGGGCCGTCTTCGACGTAGAGCCGGTTTTCCAGCACGGTTGCCGTCGGCGCAAGGCGGCGCAGATCGGCGATGCAATCGGCATGCGTGGTGCAGGCGCGGCCTTCCAGCAGTCCCGCTTCCGCCACCAAGAGCGCGCCGGAACAGATGCTGACGATGCGCGTATCCGGCCGCACCACCTGGCGCATCCAGCGGGCAAGCCGGGCGCGCTCCGCGTTGGTTTCCGCCGGATCCGGCACCAGCGTCGTCGCGCCGGAGACGACGAGCAGCGCATTCTCCGGCAAGTGTTCCGGCAGAGGTTCGAGGCCGGTCAGCGACAGGCCGATCGAGGTCGTCTGCTGCGGTTCGGCGGACACGTATCGGGTATCGAAGCGGAGCGCATCCTGGTGCTGATTGGCATAACGCAGGACCTCCATCGGCCCTGCGATATCGAGCAGCAGCGCATGCGGCGGCACCACCATCAGGACGGGGACAGTGGTGCCGGGCGTTGTCATGCGGCGAGCCTTGTCTCGCCGAGCGCTTCCTCGACGGTGGCGATGCGGGCAAAACGGTTGTCTAGCACCATGGCCGTGTGGCGGCGGATCTCGGCCGGCGAGCGGGTAATGCCGTCGGCATCGGTCATCGGAAAGGTCAGCGTCGCCTCGGCGACATAGGTGACCTTGAAGCCGAGATCGGAGGCGTGGCGGGTGGTGGTTTCGCAGCACTGTTCGGTGCGGATGCCGGAGATGATCAGGTTGCGGATGCCGTGTGTCGTCAGCCAGACATCGAGGCCGGAGCCGACGAGGGCGGAATGGCGGCGCTTTTCGAAGATCCGGGTTGGCGCGATGTTGAGGCCCTCGAAGGTGCGCACATGGCCGCTCTCCTTGCTGAAGGGGCCGGTGTCTTCCACGTGGAAGATCTGGAGGATCGGTAGACCCTGCGCGGCGGCGCCATCGATCAGCGCCTGCTGGCGTTCCAGATAACGGGCCAGATCCGCCTCGTCCCAATAGGGGCGGTGGCGGAAGGATTCCTGCACGTCGATGACGATGAGGGCGATATCGGACATTTTCTGCTCTCCAGTACCTGATAGGATAGCCTCAGTCTAAGCTTTCATACCAGACGTAAAAGCAGGGCTTCGGACGAAGAGCGGACGTTTTCGGCCATTCTCTTCGTCCGCCTGCGGGCCGCCTCAGCGAGAGGGGCCGGCGCCGGCCTGGGCCCGCTGGCTGATCCAGACGCTGGCGAGAACCACCACGACGCCGGTGATCTGGAGGGCGTCGAGTGACTGGCCGAGCAGGCTCCAGCCGAGCAGGACGGCGACGAGCGGGCTTAAGAAACCGAGCGCGGAGACGGCCGCGGGGTCGAGCCGGGCAAGACCCCGGAACCAGAGCAGGTAGGTCAGCGCCGCGCCGATCAGGCCGAGATAGGCAAAGCCGGCAAGGTTTTGCAGCGTCGGCACGGGCAGGCCGGGCTCCAGCCACAGCGCGACCGGCAGAAGCAGCAGCCCGCCCGCCGTCAGCTGCCAGGCGGTGAAGGTGAGCGGCGAAACGGGCGGGGTCCATCTGCGGCTCATCACCGTGCCTGAGGCCATGGAGACGGCACCGGCAAGTCCGGCGGCGACGCCAAGCGGATCGAGCGCCGCATGCGGGGTCAGCACAAGAAGGGCAACCCCGGCCATGCCGGCAAGGCCGCCGAGCACGGAAAGCAGCCGCACCGGCGCGCCGAGCACCAGCCGGGAAAGGGCAATGACGATCAGCGGCTGGATGGCGCCGACGGTGGCCGCAACACCTCCGGGCAGGCGGTAGGCGGAAACGAAGAGGCAGGCCCAGAACAGCGAAAAGTTCAGGGCGCCCAGCACGAAACTCTTCCACCACCAGGCGCCGAAGGGCAGGCGGCGCACGATGATCAGCAGAACGAGGCCGGCTGGCAGGGCGCGCAGGGCGGCGACGGTCAGCGGCAGGCCGGGCGGCAGAAGCTGCGTGGTGACGATGTAGGTGGAACCCCAGATGGCCGGGGCAAGCGCGGTCAGCGCGGTATCGGTGAAGCGGTTCATGGTGGGTCTCCAATTATCTTGACATCAAGATATTAGGGTAAATCTTGACGTCAAGATAAAATTCCGTCTTACTGCGGGCATGGATCACGTAACCCGCATTCTCGACCAGTGGCACCGCGAACGGCCGGACCTCGACGTCGCGCCGATGGGCCTGCTCGGCCGGCTGGGCCGGCTGCATGCCCACCTGTCGCGCGAGATCGAGGCGGAGCTTGCCGCGCATGGCCTCAATCGCGCCAGCTTCGACGTGCTGGCAACGCTGCGCCGCGCCGGCAGTCCCCACCGGCTTTCCCCCGGCGAATTGCTGGCGGCGACCATGGTGACCTCGGGCACCATGACCAACCGCATCGACCAGCTGGAAAAGCAGGGGCTGGTGGAGCGGATCGCCAATCCGGACGATGGCCGCAGCGTGCTGATCGGCCTGACGGAGAAGGGCTTCGCCACCGTGGACCGCGCGGTGACCGCGCATGTGGCGAACCAGCACCGTCTGACGGCAATGCTCAGTGCGGCGGAGTTTGAGGCGCTGGATGCGCTGCTGTCCCGTTATCTTTCGGCGTTCGAAGGCTGAAGGCGAAAATCCCCCTCTGCCTGCGGGACTTCTGGATGCGCCACGCGTCTTGCCCCGTCCTTCGGACCCGACGGCACAGGAAAGAGACCGCCAGCGGCAAATGCCTCGTGCAGGCAATGCCTTGTGCCGTGGCCGTGTCCGGTGGGGCTTTTGCGCCCATGCTGCCTTGGAGGGCGAGTGAGCGGCTTGCCGGCGGGTTCTCCTCCTTGTGGGGAGATGACGGCAGCCAGAGGGGATATTCAGCCCCCAAAGGTAACGGCTGATCGGATGCCGGACCTCACCCCAGATCGAGATCGACCCAGAGGGCGGCGTGGTCGGAGGCGGCGTTGACCCTGGCGGTGAGGCTCGGCAGCACCTCCCACTTCTTCGGGCGCGTTCCCGGCCACATGCCGAGACGGATGACGCCGCCGGCCCGTACCTTGTCGAACAGCGCCTGCGACAGCAGCAGATAATCGATCTTGTTGCTCGCGGTGCAACTGCCATAGGTGCCCGGATAGCCGCCGTCATCGAAGGCGGGGTGCAGGAAGGCGTCGGTCAGCAGGCCGCCTTCGATCAGCGGTGCCAGCGGATCGCTGTCCGGCGTGTCGTTGAGATCGCCGATCACCGCCACATGGGTCTCGCCGGCATCAAGCAAAGCCTGAACGATGGCATTGACCCGTTCGGCCTGTTGCCTGCGGCGCGCATCGGAGCGGCGCGGATCGCCATAGCCCTTGCTCTTGAAGTGGTTGACCAGCACGTGCAGGCGCTCGCCGGACGGGGTGGCCAGGGTGTAATCCGGGCAGTCACGCGAGAAGACCCGCTCGCCGTCCATGGCATCATCGACATGGCTGACCATGGAGACCAGCGGATAGGAGGCGCGGGTCAGGATGCCGACATCGATGCCGCGGCTGTCATTGCCATCGATCAGCATCACATGGTCGAAGGGCGTGCCCCCCACATGGCTCAGGATCTGTTCGTTGAAGGCGAGCAGCGTCGGGCGGCTTTCCGCCTCCACCACACCCAGCACATCGGCCTTCAGCGCATCCATGACACGGGCGGTGTTCAGCATCGCCTCGTGATCGACCGGCGCATCCGTCAGTTCCAGCGAGCCGACCCAGTCGGCGCGGCCCTCTGCCGTGATCTCGAGCCCGCCGCTGCGGGGGCGCTTCAGCAGCTCGCCGCGATTGCGCCGCAGGATGACGAAACTCGCCTGGTCGGATTTCTCCAGCCCGAGTTCGATCAGCAATTCCGCGAGCTTGTCCCTGTCGGCCTCCGTATAGTGCGGCTTGCCGAGAATTTCGTTCGCCTCGGCAAAGGCCTGCAGCACCTCGCTGCCCTCCGCCCAGGTGTCGAGCATCATCACCTTGGCGCGGTCGAACAGGTTTTCGACATTGTAGGATGCCAGTCGCATGGTCTTCCTCCCCATCGTCCAGGGGCAGAATAGAACCGGCAGATTGCAGTTTTAAGGCGAAGGCGGCGGCATCTGGGCCGGTGCAACGGCGGCGAGATGCGCGGCCGGAACGCAGCCTTCCGCACCGCCCGCGGCGCGGCACCAGATCCAGCCGTTCAACTGCCGGCCGCCCGACAGCACCTCGTCCTGCCGGCAGGTGAGCTCCATGGCGCAATAGTCGAAGGCCGCAACCGGACCGCCGCTGCCGTGATCGACCAGCGTATCCGGCACCCAGCCTTCGCGGCCTTCGCGGTCGCGGGCCCAGAGCCACAGATGGCCCTCCCAGAGGTCCGTGCGGCCGGACAAGGCCAGAGGCTCGCCTTTCGCCAGCCTGATCGGGTCCGGATAGCTCGCCTGCCAGTCCGCGATGACGCGCCAGGAGGTCGTCATAGCCGGTCCACGAGATAGCGCACGCGCGCCAGATGTGCCGTCAGCCGCGCCTGCGTCACGCGGTCCATGTCATGCAGGGACAGCATCCGGAAATCCAGATCCCTGGCGCAGAAGGCGGCAATGCCGCGCTTCAGCAGGCGGCGGACAGGGTTGCCCATATAGAGCTTCACCACCCACCAGGGCGACCCGGTGGTGGTGAAGGCATAGAGGTGGCGGATATTCCGCAGCGCGGGGCGGATGCGCCCGCCGGCCTGGTCATGCTCGAAGGCGACGCCCGGCGCGAAGACACGGTCGAAGAAGCCCTTGAGGATCGCCGGAAAGTTGAACCACCATTGAGGAAAGACGAGGATCAGCGCGTCGGCCGCCTTCAGCCGCGCTATGATCGGATCGACCGCGCTGGTATCCGCCACGGGATCGAAATAGCGGCGGCGCTCCCGCTCCGAAAGGCGCGGGTCGAAATCCTCGCGGTAGAGGTCGAGCAGATCGACCGTGTGCCCCTTGTTGTGCAGCGTCTGCGCCACCGTGTCCGCAACGGAGGCGGCGAAGCTCTCGGGCAGAGGGTGGGCAAGAACGATCAGCACGTGCCGGCGCATGGGTCAGAACAGGCTCCCCTGATCCGGTCCCTTTTCCGGTGCGGGCCTTGCAGTGCGCTTGCGGGGTGCAGGCGAAGAGGGGGCGGCCGGTGCGGGCGGGGTCGGTTCCGCTGCAGCACCGGCGGTGGCGGAAACGGCGCCATCGGCAAACTGCAGGGACAGCGCCTGGCCGGTTGCCACCTGTGCCGCCCGGGTCAGCGGTGTACCATCCTCGCCGCGGATGACGGCATAGCCGCGCTTCAGCACGTTCTTGTAGGACAGCGATTGCAGCACCCGGTCCTGCGCGGCAATCGCGGCTAGGCTGCGGCTGAGCGCATGAGTGAGTGCGCTGTCGGCCTGACGGGTGAGCGCGGCCAGATGCAGCCTTTCGCGGGCGATCTGGCCACAAAGGCGTTGCGGCAGGCCGGAGAGCCTTGCCTCGGCGCGCTCGATGCGGCTGCGTTCGCCAAGCAGCCTCAGCTCCAGCCAGCGATCCATGCGCTGCATCTGGTCGGCAATCCGGCGGTGGCGCTCGATGAGGCGGCTCGCCAGAAGATCGAGGCGAAGACCGGATGAGGCGCGTTCGAAACTGCGGCGCTTGGCAATCGCGGTGCGTTCGAGGCCGCGGCCGAGACCGGCGGCGGCCTCGTCGAAACGCCGGCGGGGAAGGGCGAGCAACTGGTCGAGCGAGGGGAGTGCCCGCACCAGACCGCGCAGGTTCTGGCGGCGCGTCTCCATCTGGCGGCTGGATGCGCCGCGCAGGCGGGCGGCAAGGCTTGCCACCTGCGCATCGAGTTCCGCCTTCACCGGCACGGCCATTTCGGCAGCGCCGGTGGGGGTGGGGGCGCGCACATCCGCCGCGTAGTCGATCAGCGTCCAGTCCGTCTCGTGGCCGACGGCGGAAATCAGAGGGATCGCGCTGTCGGCCGCCGCCCGCACCACGGCCTCGTCGTTGAAGCTCCAGAGATCCTCGAGGCTGCCGCCGCCGCGCGCCACGATCAGCACGTCGGGCCGCCGGATGGGACCCAGCGGATCGAGCCCGTTGAAGCCGCGGATCGCATTGGCCACCTCGTCGCCCGAGCCTTCGCCCTGCACCTTGACCGGCCAGACGATGACATGCACCGGAAAGCGATCGGTGATGCGGTGCAGGATATCGCGGATGACGGCGCCGGTCGGCGAGGTGACGACGCCGATCACCTGCGGCATGAAGGGCAGCGGCCGCTTGCGCGCCGGATCGAACAGGCCTTCGGCGCCGAGCTTGCGCTTGCGCTCCTCGATGAGGGCCATCAGCGCGCCGGCGCCGGCCGGTTCCAGCGCCTCGATGACGATCTGGTATTTCGATGAACCCGGAAAGGTGGTGACCTTGCCGGTGGCGATCACCTCCATGCCCTCTTCCGGGCGGAACTTCAGCTTGGAGAAGCTGCCTTTCCAGATCACCGCATCGATGCGCGCCTTGTCATCCTTCAGGGCGAAATAGGCATGGCCGGAGGAATGCGGCCCACGATAGCCGGAAATCTCGCCGCGCACACGAACGTGATCGAAGGCGGTTTCAACCGTGCGTTTGATCGATCCCGAAAGCTCCGAGACAGTTTGCTCTGCCAGATTGGTCTGGGGATCGGAGGAGAAGAGCCTGTTCATGCTGCGTATCTAGCGCATTTTGCAGGCTGTTTCACCCGTGGAGGCAGCGGAAACCTTCGTTTTCCCGGGGTGCTACAAGAAACCAATGACGACAATTCGAGTTATCCGCTTTAAGGCGCGTTAAAGCTAGGAGCGATCTTTTAGGCTCGAACCGGCCTCAAACCGGACTCTTTTACAGGTTTGCGTCTAAGTGTGGACCCGTCGCACCGAGGATAAAAAGGAGACCGAACGTGCTCTTTCTGACGGCTACATGCATCGGCTTTGCCACCGGGGCCCTGAAATCCGTATTGTCCGTGGCAATGGTTGCGGCGCTGATCCTGTTTGTGTTTGCCGGCGCGGCCGTGATGTCGCCCGGTCCGGTCTCCCTGCTCAGTCTCGGCATTGCGATTGCCGGCTACAATGTCGGCATCATGGCGCTGATGGGCGCGGTCTTTGCCTTCGACGGTCGCCGCCAGACGGCCTGACGGCTGTCCGCCCGACGTGGTTCGGCCCGTTTCAGCGGGCGACGCCGCGGCCGGCCGCTATCTTGGCCGCACCGCATAGATCGCGAGATCGCCGGGTTTCGGCGGCGCGACCAGCCGCAGATCATCCGGGACATTTCCCTTGAGAAGCCCCGCATAGAGCCCGTCCGGGTGCGTGCGGGCAATCGCCACCGTCTCCTCGTCCGTCGGGCAAAATGCAAGCAGCGCCACATTTGCGCCGCGCAGCAGGTCAAGCGCCTGCCTTTCCGGGGAAAGGCCGATCTGCAGCAGTGTCTGCCGGCCGTCCGCCTGGTCGGCGCCCGGTACGGGACCGGCAACGGCCAGCACCCGGTGGCGGGTGAAGCGCAGGATATCGGCTCCGCTTTCCGGCGGGGCCGCGACCATGCGCGACGGAAGCCGGGCAAGAAGTGCGGTGCCGGAGGCGCCGCGGCAGGCGCCGGCCGGGGGCAGCGGTGCGGTGGCGCGCGTCATGGCGCTGACGGTGATGAAGCGGCCGATGCCTTTCTGGCTGACCGTGCCGAGGAAGACCCAGACCACCGGCACGGCGGCGAGTGCGGCGATCGTATAGGCAAAGCCGGCATTGATGTTTTCCGGCTCCGCCTGCGACAGGCGACGCAGATCGGCAATCAGGAAGGACAGCGGCAGGATCGACAGCACGTTGGCGAAGCTGGCGTAGCGCAGCTGCAGGAGCGACAGGAGCCAGCCGGCGAGGATCAGAGCCCCGAGCAGCAGATGCGCCTCCACCTGCTGGCGATCGCGAATGCGGAAGACGCAGACCGCAATGGCAAACAGCCCGACCGCATAGAAACCGCCGGCAACCTCCGGCGCCAGCCGGATCTGCGCGAGGATCGAGCGGGTCTCGACAGGTTCCGCAAGCCCGAGATCGCCGAGCAGCGGATCGGGACTGGAGAACAGGCCGGCAAGGCAGTGCGGCGCAAGCAGAAGCGCGGCGGCGGCCAGCGCAAGCCCCAGCGCGCCGACCAGCTGCAGGCGAAGGCTGCGCGACAGCGAGCCGGCAAGGCGGGTGGCGAGGAACAGGCCCGCGCCGCCGGGCGCGACCAGTGCGACAAGGCCAAGCGAGAAGCCCCCGCAGCGGAGCTGGCCATAGCCGGCCGGCGGGACGGTCGCGACAAGGGCGGCGGTAACGGCAAGGGCGAGGCCAAGCCCGAAGGCGCGGGCGGCGCGGCCGAAGGCTTGGCCATGCCAGGCCCATTGCAGCGCAACGCCGAGCGAGGCTGCGGCGACCAGCGGCGCGGTTTCGGGCCCGATCGCGAGCAGGAGGGCCGCCAGCACGCCGGCCATGCCATGCGCCGCGGCCGAGCGGCGGCGCTCGATCAGCAGGCCGGCGAGTGCGAGCAGCACAAGCATCTGCACACTGGCCTGGTCGATGGCGCCCGGATAGAAACGCAACGAGGTGAAGGCGTAAAGGCTGGCTAGGCCGAAGGCCACATGCATACCGATCATGCCAGCAAGCTGGCGCCCGCCAAAGCCGGCAGCCGCAATGAACAGCGTGGCAATGGTGAGCGGCCAGACGGTGAGCGCCAGCGCTTCGGCTGCGAGCGGCGGTTGCCCGAACACCGCAAACAACCGGATCAGACCTGCAATCGGCAGGTCGACCAGCCGCGACAGGCCGATGATCGTGCCGCCCTCCGGACCGAGGCGATATTGCGTGAGGTCGAACCAGCCCTGGCCGGCGAGAAGATCGCGCAGCTGCAGGAGGCGCAGCGTGTCGCCGCTCAGCGGGCCGACATGATCGCCCGCGCCCGGAAGCGCCAGCAGCAGGATGCCGGCAATCGTCAGGCTCGCATAGGCGGCAAGGGCTGGCAGGAAGCGGGCGAAGGGGCCGGAAGGCGTTACGGTGGCGCGGGCCGCCAGCGCGGCAAAGGTCGATCTGGTCACGATGGGTCCCCGTGTGGCATCCGGCAACCTCATGTCCGGCGGCGTGCCGATCAGGATCGGCAGGTCCAGTGCGCGAAACCTAGCCTCACCATGGTCAACAAAGCGTAAAAACGCCGGCGGACGGGGACCCGTCGCGCCGGCGCATCGGTGGCATTCGTCCTGTCCGCGGCGGTGCTTGCACCCGCCGGTCAGGCGCTGCGGGCTTCCGGCTCAGACCGTTTCCCAGCCGTCCGTCTCGCTTGCCCGGTAGACCGCATCGATGAAGCGCTGGTTGAGACGGGAGCTTTCCAGCGACACGACGTCGGCCTCGCCGCCGAGGGCGCGGGTGGCGAAGGCTTCGGCCTGGCGCTTGTACTGGCGGCTGTCGGGGAAGCGGAAGATTTCCGAGCGGCCATGCTTCTGGTCCGTCAGTTCCACTTCCTCGGCGCCGTAGCGATCCGCGTTGAAGGGCGACTTCACCTCGATGAAGCCGTCCGTTCCGTGGAAGACCATGACCTGGCGGGCGGCGAGCTGCGTGGCGATGTAGAAGGTGAGGTCGAAATCGCCGAAATCGGCCTTCACGCTCGAATAGATGTCGGTGCCGAAATCCGGGTCGCGCTCGGTGGTCGCCTGCACGCGCAGCGGTTCCTTGGCCGTCGAGAAGCGCGTTGCCATGGTGGGATAGACGCCGATATCCGGCAGACCGCCGCCGCCGAGCTCGGGAATGTTGCGCATGTTGGAGGCATCGCGGTTGAAATAGGTGAAGGCGCCCTGCACGTGGCGCAGCCGGCCGATTGCGCCTTCGGCGAGAAGTGCGCGCACCTTATGCCAGACCGGCGCATAGGTGATCATGAAGGCTTCGGCGATCAGCACCTTGTTGCGGTCGCGCGCGGCAATCAGCTGATCGATCTCGTCGGCCTTCAGCGCGATCGGCTTTTCGCAGAGCACATGCTTGCCGGCATCCGCGGCCTTGATCGTCCATTCCACATGCTGGCTGGTGGGCAGCGGGATATAGACCGCATCGATGAGGTCTGAAGCCAGCATCGCTTCGTAGGAGCCGAAGGCATGCGGCACGGAGAAACGGTCGGCCATCGCGCGGGCGCGGGCCTCGTCGCGGCTGGCAATGGCGGTGACGACGGCATTTTCCGCATCCTGGATGGCCGGCACCACGGCCTGCTGGCCGATGCGGGCCGTGGAGAGAATTCCGAAACGCAACATGTGGTCCTCCGAAGGTTGGTTGCCGCACCGACGGGCCAGTCATGCCGGTGGTGGCAGCGGTTCTGATCGCGGGTCAGCAAGGAAAAGCACCCCGCCGCGCTCCTCTGCGGCGAGGCTGCAGGAATGAGGGACGATGGCTCAGGCCCATTCGCCCTTGCGCATCACGGGCACCTTTGTTCCATCGGCGCGAATGCCGTCGATGTCGACCTTATCCGAGCCGATCATCCAGTCGATATGGATCAGCGAGGAATTGCCGCCCTGCGCCTTGATCTGATCGGGTGACAGGGAGGCGCCGTTCAGGAAGCACTTCGAATAGCACTGGCCGAGCGCGATGTGGCAGGAGGCGTTCTCGTCGAACAGCGTGTTGTAAAAGAGAATGCCGGAGGCCGAGATCGGCGAGGAATGCGGCACCAGCGCCACTTCGCCCAGACGACGGGCCCCCTCATCGGTGTCGAGCACCTTGTTCAGGACCGATTCGCCCTTCGACGCCCTGGCTTCAACGATGCGGCCCGCCTCGAAGCGCACCTGGATATCGTCGATCAGCGTGCCCTGATGCGACAGCGGCTTGGTGGAAGAGACGGTGCCTTCCACTCTCAGCGCATGCGGCGTGGTGAAGACTTCTTCCGTCGGAATGTTCGGGTTGCAGGTGATGCCGTTCTTGGCGGTCGAAGCGCCGCCATGCCATTCGTGGCCGTCGGCCAGGCCGACGGTCAGATCGGTGCCTGGGCCGGTGAAATGCAGGGCAGCAAAGCGTTCGCCGTTCAGCCAGCCGGAGCGCTTCTTGAGGCTGGCATTGTGCTCGGCCCAGGCGGCGATCGGGTCGGGCGTGTTGATGCGCGAGGCGGAGAAGATCGCTTCGGCCAGCTTGTGCACGGCCTCCTCTTCCGGCAGATCGGGGAAGACCTGCCGCGCCCAGGACGGGTTGGGATAGGAGCAGATGTGCCAGTTGATGTCGAAGTTGGAGATCTTTTCGAGAGCCGGCTTGTAGGCGATCGAATTGGCCTTGTTGGCGCGCGCCACCTTCTGCGGGTCCTCGTTGGCGAGCATCATCGGATTGTCGCCGGAGATGGCAAGGCGTGCAGCACCCCCCTCGTACGCCTTGGCCATGCCGTCATAGAGCCAGGTGGCCGCCTTGTCGAAGCTTGCATCCGGCGCATGGCGATAACGGGCGAGCGTGGTTTCCTCGTCCGAATAGAAGGTCGAGACCAGCCCGGCGCCGGCCATGTAGGCATGTCTGGTGATCGCGCGCACCAGCGGAAGGGCCGCAATCGGGGCGGTGATGACGAGATCCTGGTTCGCCTTCAGCTGCAGGCCGACCCTGACGGCCACCTCGGCCAGCTTGTCGAGTTTCACCGGATCGATGGAGGGGACGATGGCGGGATGGATCGTCATGGGGCGCAGCACCTGTCTTGTGGAGGTTCAATGTGTGACAGACATAGTCTCGCCGTCAGGTCTCGGCAACAACCGGCGCGACGATCGCCTTCAGCACGGCCTGCGCATCGCGCGGCGACAGGCGCACCTGCAGGCCGCGCTGGCCGCCATTCATGTAGACGAAGGCCTCGGCCATGGCGGTCGCCTCGATGGCGGTCGGCACCTGCTTCTTCTGGCCGAAGGGGCTGATGCCGCCGACCACATAGCCGGTCGCCTTCTCGGCCGCAGCCGGCTTCATCATCGCCGCCGATTTCCCCCCGAAGGCGGCGGCGAGCTTCTTCATCGACACCTCGCGATCCGAGGGTACGACAACGCAGACCGCCCTGCCGTCCACCTCGGCCATCAGCGTCTTCAGCACGCGATGCGGCGCCTCGCCGATCGCTTCGGCCGCCTGCAGGCCGATGCGTTCGGCATTCGGGTCATAGTCATAGGTGTGCAGGCTGAAGGCGATGCCGGCCCTGGTCAGTGTCTGGGTGGCGCGCGTGGTCTTCGACATGGGATGTTTCCGGGGCCGCGTCAGCGGGCAAACAGGCTTTCGTAAAGGTCCGGCTTGAAGCCGATGGTGATGTCGCCGTCGCGCTCCAGCACCGGGCGCTTGATGAGAGACGGCTGGGCAAGCATCAGCGCGATTGCCTTCTCGGCGGTCAGATCCGCCCTGTCCGCATCGGCGAGCTTGCGGAAGGTGGTGCCGGCGCGGTTCAGAACGGTTTCCCATCCCTTGGCCCCTGTCCAGGCTTCCAGATGCGCGCGGTCGATGCCTTCCGCCTTGTAGTCGTGGAAGCGGTAGTCGATGCCCTTCTCTTCCAGCCAGCTGCGGGCCTTCTTCATCGTGTCGCAATTCTTGATGCCGTAAAGCGTGATCATGGAATGTCCTATGCTGTCGGCCGGATCCTGGCGAACCGGCGATGCCGGGCGGACTGTGCGACAAGATCGGCCGGACGACAAGGCCCGCGGACCGGCCATGCGGCATGGCTGCGGCGGTATCTCATGCGCAGGTTGCATGGCTTTCATCTCCTCTTGTGCATTGCGCAAAGCCGCGGCCGGCCGCAGAGTGCGTCTGGACAAAAGGAGTTGACCATGTCGATGAAAATCAACGGGATGCGCGGCGGTTTCCTCACGCGGGCCATGGCTGTGTTCGGCGCAGCCCTTGCCGCTTCCGCCGCTGTCGATGCCGGCCGCAAGCCAGCCCGCCGCGACCTTGTGACCCTCGGCATCGATCCGGCCGCCTTCGAGCGGTCCTGATCGCCACGCGCCTGACGGGCAGGGCGGACGCCCGGCGCGGCGTCCTGTCGCATGTCTCGTATTTAAGGATGGACTAACCCGCCGTTAAGGCTTCTGCCGCATTCTTTCCGATGAGTGGCGGGAGACAGACGTGAACGCGGTTGCACGACGGGACGAGGCAGGGGCGGACGGGCAGGATGTGATGCATCGTGCCGTCACCGACCTTGCCCGGGAAGCTTCGGCGCTTGGCCTGCATCTGGTGGACATTGCCGGGACGCTGCAGGACACGGCGGCACATTCGACGGCGCATGTGGCGCTTTTGACGCGCGTGACCGGCGCCGCGCAATCCATTGCCGATGCCAATCGCGACATTGCTCTCTCGCTTGCCGAGACCGATCGCCTGGCCAGCGAAGCGCGGGCTGTGCTTGGCCGGCAGGCAGGACAGATGAACGGCTCGATTGCCGCCATCGACCAGATGGTGGCCGCCTCGCAGGATATCAGCGGCGAGATCCGCTCCTTTTCGGCCGCGCTGGCCGGCGTCGGCACGCTGGCCGAGGAAATCGGCACCATTGCCCGGCAGACCAATCTTCTGGCACTGAACGCGGCCATCGAGGCTGCGCGCGCCGGCGATGCCGGCAAGGGCTTTGCCGTGGTGGCGGCGGAGGTGCGTGCGCTGTCGCTGCAGACCTCGAAGACCACCTCGTCGATCCAGGAGACGCTCCTGCAGCTGGGCCGGCGCATCGAGGCGCTGATCCTTGCCGGCGAAGGCTCGCGCCGCTCGGCCGGCGATGTGAAAAGCACGGCCGAGGAGGTGCACGCCTCCTTCCATGCGGTGGAAGAGGTGATGGTGCGCATTCTGGACGGTGCCTCCGGCCTGGCGCGCACCACCGAGGCGGTTGACCGTCAATGCAGCGATTTTGCCGCCAGCATCGCGACGGCGGCCGATGCGGTGCTGAAATCGGATGAGGAACTGCAGCGCGCCAGCGCCCGCGTCGGCGATGTGGTGGCCATTTCCGAACGCATGATCCAGGCCACGGCAAGCACCGGGATCGAAACGCCGGACACGCCCTATATCCGCACCGCCATGGCGGTGGCCGCCGATATCGGCGCGCTGTTCGAATCCTGTGTCCGCGACGGGCGCATCGATATGGCGGCGCTGTTCGACCGCCACTACCAGCCGATTGCCGGCAGCGATCCGCAGCAATATCTGACCCGCTTCACGCCCTTCACCGATGCCGTGCTTCCCGCCATCCAGGAACGGGTCGCGGCCAGCGACGAGCGCATCGCCTTCTGCGCCGCCGTGGACGACAACGGCTATCTGCCGACGCACAATGCCAGGTTCTCGCAGTCGCAGCGGCCGGGCGATGTGGCCTGGAACACCGCCAACTGCCGCAACCGCCGCATCTTCAACGATCGCGTCGGGCTGGCGGCGGGGCGCAATCGCGAGCCCTTCCTGCTGCAGACCTACCGGCGCGACATGGGCGGCGGCCAGTTCGTGCTGATGAAGGACATTTCGGCGCCGATCACCGTCAACGGGCGCCACTGGGGCGGGCTGCGGCTGGCGATCCGCGCCTGATGCGACGATGCCGCGGCCGCCGCAACCCGGCTTCCGTGCGTCTCTGCCCCTTCAGTCGCGCGGGGCCATGGCGGACCAGACGGGGCCGCTGATGCTCTGCAGCAGTTCGGGTGCCACCCCGTCAATGCGGGCGATCACCGCCTTGGCCAGTTCGCGGCCTGCCTGCCGCACGCTTTCGTTGACGGTGTAGATCTCCGGGCGGATCCAGTTCAGGAACTCTGCCGACTGCTTCGAGACGATGTCCACCTCCTGGCCCAGTCGCCTGCCGGCAGCCTCCAGTCCTGCGACGAGGGCAATGGTGGAACTGCCGCTGATCGAGATGATGCCGTCCGGCGGCTCCGCCGACTGCATCAGCGCCTGCATCTGCGTGCGGATCTCGTCGAGCGGCGCCTCGCTTGTGATGCGGCCCATGGCGGCCTCCGCCACGCCGAAGGTGGCAAGCCCCCGCTCGAAGCCGATGCGGGTGTGCAGGTAGTAGGACAGTTTCGACGGGGGCGCGAGAAGCGCGATGCGCCGGCGCCCGCGCGCCGCAAGCCGCTCCACCGCCTGGAAGGCATAGGCCTCGTTGTCGAAATCATGGAAGGGATGGCAAATGCCCATGTCGGTGCGGCCATGGGTGGCGAAGGGGAAATTGCGCTCCGTCATCAGCGCCACGCGCGGGTCGTCGGGCAGGGTGCGCGAGATGATCATGCCATCGGCCGAGCCGGTATCGAGGATGTAGCGCACCGGCGCCATCGGATCCTTCTGGTGCACGTGCGGCGTCAGCACCAGATGATACTGCGTGCCGGCCAGCACTTCCGAAATGCCGACCATCATCTGGCTGGTGAAGCCCATCAGCTCCTCCTCGATGCTGAGGACGAGCGCGATGACATTGGTCTTGCCGGTTCGGAGGCGCACGCCGGCGCGGTTCGGCTGATAGCCGAGCTGCGCGGCGACGAGGCGGACACGCTCCTTGGTGTCGACGCCGATATCCGGCGCGTCCTTCAGCGCCCGCGACACCGTGGTGATGCCAAGCCCGGTCATGTAGGCGATCGTCTTCAATGTCGGCCGGGCATTGCCGGAGGCCGTGCCGGACAGGGGGCCGGACTGTTTCCCGGAAAGGGGGCGGCCGAGATTCTTCGAAATATTGCTGTCGTCCATGCGCATCCACTCGTTCAAGCGACGGACTATAGCCGTCTTCCTGCCGCCTGGAAACGAGCACCTCCTCCCGCAAAGGCCTCTCCCAAGACATCAAACTGTAACGTTACAGGAGAAATGTCGAGGGGAATTTGCGAATTATCCGGCAATAGCGCGTTCAGGGGTTGTGCAACGCAGGCGCGGAATCTTTTTTGCGATTGCGAAAGGAAAAAGGCGGCTAAATATGCTGAATATGCTGAAATTCAACGGAAATCGAATGTAATGATTTTCGCTCGGAACGCTTCCTGCGTTGCGGGGAAATACAGTTCAGGATTGAAAATATCAATGAATAAAGAAAATCCGGATAAGCCCGGTTGCGCCCAATCCGATATTCGCATAGGTTTTTTACGGCAACGTTTCAGTGAGGGAGGAGACTCATGAATATGCGTGCATTGAAAGCCATTCTCGTGGCCAGCGTTCTCATGCCTGCGGCTCATGCAGGTGCGGCGGATCTGGAAGTTACCCATTGGTGGACCTCGGGCGGTGAAGCCGCCGCCGTCAAGGAGCTCGCCAAGGCCTTCGACGCCACCGGCAACAAGTGGGTCGACGGCGCGATCGCCGGCTCCGGCGGCACCGCCCGTCCGATCATGATCAGCCGCATCACCGGCGGCGACCCGATGGGCGCCACCCAGTTCAACCACGGCCGCCAGGCCGAGGAACTGGTGCAGTCCGGCCTGATGCGCGACCTGACCGCGGTGGCGGAAAAGGAGAAGTGGAAGGAGATCATCAAGCCCGCCAGCCTGCTCGACAGCTGCACCATCGACGGCAAGATCTACTGCGCCCCGGTCAACATCCATTCGTGGCAGTGGCTGTGGCTGTCCAACGCCGCCTTCAAGACTGCCGGCGTGCCGGTGCCGAAGAACTGGAACGAATTCGTTGCCGCAGCGCCGGCGCTGGAAAAGGCCGGCATCGTGCCGCTCGCCGTCGGCGGCCAGCCCTGGCAGACCAGCGGCGCCTTCAACGTGCTGATGGTGGCGATTGCCGGCAAGGACGTGTTCCAGAAGGTGTTCGGCGAGAAGGACGAGGACGTGGCGGCCGGCCCGGAGATCGGCAAGGTGTTCAAGGCCGCAGACGATGCGCGCCGCATGTCCAAGGGCAGCAATGTGCAGGACTGGAACCAGGCGACCAACATGGTGATCACCGCCAAGGCCGGCGGCCAGATCATGGGTGACTGGGCGCAGGGCGAATTCGCGCTGGCCGGCCAGAAGGCAGGCACCGATTACACCTGCCTGCCGGGGCTTGGCGTCAACGAGGTCATCTCGACCGATGGCGATGCCTTCTACTTCCCCGTCCTGAAGGATGCGGAAAAGTCCAAGGCGCAGGAGGTTCTCGCCTCCACCATCGTCAGCCCCAAGGTGCAGGTCGCCTTCAACCTGAAGAAGGGCTCGCTGCCGATCCGCGGCGACATCGACCTGTCGGCCGCCAATGACTGCATGAAGAAGGGCCTGGATATCCTGGCCAAGGGCAATGTGGTGCGCAGCGTCAACCAGCTGCTCTCGGCCGATTCGGCCAAGCAGCTGGAAGATCTGTTCTCCGAATTCTTCGCCAATCCATCGATGACGCCCGACGCGGCGCAGAAGCGCTTCGCCGACATCATCGCCTCGGCGGATTGATCGCACGGGAGGGGTATGGGGGCCGCCTCGCCTTTGGCGCGGCGGTCGCCCGTCCCGCTCCCCGCGCAGCATAAACCCCATGCATGGCGGCCGGCCGCGGACGCAATGACGGCGAAGCCCTGTTCTTGCGTGCTGTTGCGTCGCCATGCATCCCGGCCAAGCCTTGCCGCCCGCCAGGCGGGAAACGACGGGCCGGAGCCCCCGATGGCCCTTGAGGAGGATGATGCAGCATGAGGTCCCACGCGCCGGCTGGGCGGCCAAGCCAGCTTTTCCGCAACCTGAATTCCAAGATCGCGCTGATCCCGATGATCCTGATCGCGCTTGTCGTCTTCCTGGGCGGCACGGTCTGGACGGTTGTCTATTCCTTCACCAATTCCAAGCTGCTGCCCCGGCTGAAATTCGTCGGGCTGGAGCAGTATGAACGCCTGTGGGATGCGCCGCGCTGGATCATCTCGATCCAGAATCTTGCGATCTACGGCATTCTCTCGCTGATCTTCAGCCTGGTCATCGGCTTCGTGCTGGCTGCGCTGATGGACCAGAAGATCCGTTTCGAGAACACCTTCCGGACCATCTTCCTCTATCCGTTTGCCCTGTCCTTCATCGTGACGGGTCTCGTCTGGCAGTGGATCCTCAACCCGGAATACGGCATCCAGTCGATCGTGCGCAGCCTCGGCTTTCCCGGCTTCACCTTCGACCCGCTCTACAATTCCGACATCGTCATCTACGGCATCCTGATTGCCGGGCTGTGGCAGGGAACCGGGCTGGTGATGTGCCTGATGCTGGCGGGGCTTCGCGGCATCGACGAGGACATCTGGAAGGCCGCGCGTGTCGACGGCATCCCGATGTGGCGCACCTATATCTTCATCATCATTCCCATGATGCGGCCGGTGTTCATCACCACGCTGGTGCTGATCGCCAGCGGGATCGTCAAGGTCTACGACCTGGTGGTGGCGCAGACCAGCGGCGGGCCGGGCATCGCCTCGGAAGTGCCGGCGAAGTACGTCTATGACTACATGTTCCAGGCGCAGAACCTGGGGCAGGGCTTTGCCGCCTCCACCATGATGCTGATCACGGTCGCCATCATCATCGTTCCCTGGGCCTATCTCGAATTCGGAGGGAAGAAGCGTGGCTAATGTCAGCTCACTCAACACCGCCGCCGCCGGCTTCGACGCGGTCTCGGCCGAGGTTGCCGGGCCGCGCGGCAGGAAGCCGCGCAAGATCCTCTCGCGCCGCAACATCATCCTGTACGGTCTGCTGGGCCTCGCCGCGCTCTATTACCTGCTGCCGCTCTACGTGATGGTGGTCACCTCGATGAAGGGCATGCCGGAAATCCGGCTCGGCAACATCTTCTCGCCGCCGGTGGAGATCACCTTCGAGCCCTGGGTGAAGGCCTGGGCGACGGCCTGCACCGGGCTGAACTGCGACGGGCTTTCGCGCGGCTTCTGGAATTCGGTGCGCATCCTGTTGCCGTCCGTGGTCGTGTCGATCGCGGTTGCGTCGGTCAGCGGTTACGCGCTTGCCAACTGGCGCTTCAAGGGCGCCGACCTGTTCTTCTCGATCCTGATCGTCGGGGCCTTCATTCCCTACCAGGTGATGATCTATCCGATCGTCATCCTGCTGCGCGAGCTTGGCGTCTACGGCACGCTGACCGGCCTCGTCATCGTCCATACCATCTTCGGCATGCCGATCCTGACGCTGCTCTTCCGCAACTATTTCACCTCGCTGCCGGAAGAGCTGTTCAAGGCGGCCCGCATCGACGGCGCCGGCTTCTGGCAGATCTATTTCCGCATCATGCTGCCCATGGCGCTGCCGATCTTCGTGGTGGCAATGATCCTGCAGGTGACCGGCATCTGGAACGACTTCCTGTTCGGCGTCGTCTTCACCCGGCCGGACAGCTATCCGATGACGGTGCAGCTCAACAACATCGTCAACTCGGTGCAGGGCGTGAAGGAATACAATGTCAACATGGCCGCGACCCTTCTGACCGGCGCCGTGCCCCTGATCGTCTATTTCATCTCCGGCAGATTGTTCGTCCGCGGCATCGCCGCCGGCGCAGTAAAAGGTTGAGCCCATGGCAACCAGCGTTTCCATTCGTGATCTTTCCCTTTCCTTCGGCTCGGTCACCGTGCTCAAGGACCTCAATCTCGATATTCGCGACGGTGAGTTTCTCGTGCTGCTCGGCTCGTCCGGCTGTGGCAAGTCGACCCTGCTCAACTGCATTGCCGGCCTGCTGGAGCCGACCGACGGCCAGATCTTCATCAAGGACCGCAACGTGACCTGGGAAGAACCCAAGGACCGCGGCATCGGCATGGTGTTCCAGTCCTATGCGCTCTATCCGCAGATGACGGTGGAAAAGAACCTCTCCTTCGGGCTGCGGGTGGCCAAGGTGCCGCAGGCGGAGATTGACAAGCGGGTGGCGCGCGCCGCCGAGATCCTGCAGATCGGCCCGCTTCTGAAGCGCAAGCCCGCCGAGCTTTCCGGTGGCCAGCGCCAGCGCGTCGCCATCGGCCGCGCCCTGGTGCGCGATGTGGACGTGTTCCTGTTCGACGAGCCGCTCTCCAACCTCGACGCCAAGCTGCGCTCGGAACTGCGCGTGGAAATCAAGCGCCTGCACCAGCAGCTGAAGAACACCATGATCTACGTGACGCATGACCAGATCGAGGCACTGACGCTTGCCGACCGCATCGCCATCATGAAGAGCGGCGTCATTCAGCAGCTCGATGACCCGATCGTCATCTACAACCGGCCGAAGAACCTGTTCGTTGCCGGCTTCATCGGCTCGCCCTCGATGAATTTTCTGCGCGGCGAGATTGCGCTTTCCGGCGATCGCCCCGTCTTCACCACCCATGGGGTCAGCTTCGCGCTCGACGCCTATGATGCGTCCGAACCGCTTGCGCCCAGCCGCAAGGTGGTTCTCGGCCTGCGCCCGGAACACGTCATGATTGACAGCGATGTCAATTCGCCGGAGCTGCACGAGGCGGTGGTCGATATCGAGGAGCCGATGGGCGCCGACAACCTGCTGTGGCTGAACCATGCCGGCCATACCATGTCGGTGCGCATCGGTGGCGCTCGCCGCTATGCCCCGGGCGCCAGGGTGCGCATGAGCTTCGACATGGGCCTTGCCTCCCTGTTCGACGCCGAGACGGAAGACCGGATCTGATGTCTGCAGCCTGCAGAAAGCCCCTCTCCGGCCTGCCGGTCATCTCCCCCACGTGGGGCCGATCGACAGGCAGGTACAGGCGGCTCGACCCAAGGTGCGGCAGGGCAGAGGGGCCTTTCGCCAAAATGCGCAGGCCTGAAGGAGTGACATCATGACCACCCTTGATCTCGCCGGTAACTGGCGGCTGTCATCCCTTGATGGGGAAACCCAGGCGCTGATGCCGGTTCCGGGCGATGTGCACACGGCGTTGAAGAATGCCGGCCTCATTCCGGACCCTTATGTCGGCCGCAACGAACTTGATCTCGGCTGGGTCGCCGAGCAGGACTGGCAGATCGAGCAGGATTTCGTGCTGGAGGATGCCGAGGGCGACTGGTATCTCGACATCACCGATCTCGACACGGTGGCGACCGTGGAGATCAACGGGCAGGTGGTGCTTGAGGCGGACAACTGCTTCCGCCGTTATCGTCCGTCGGTCGGTACTTCCTTAAAGAGCGGTGACAACCGCATCCGCATCCTCTTTCATTCCAGCGTTCGCGAAGGAGCGGCGCGGCAGGCACGCCAGCCCTTCTACATTCCCTACCACACCGGCAATTCGCCGATCCCGAACGGCAACATGCTGCGCAAGCCGCAATGCCATTTCGGCTGGGACTGGAACATCGCGCTCGCGCCGCTTGGCCTTTACGGCACGATTGCGCTCAGGAAACTGGAGGCGGCGCGCATCGAGCACGTCACCACGCGCCAGACGCATCACCCGGACCGGGTCGAGGTGGCGGTGACCGTCACGCTGTTTGCCGCGGCTCCCGGCGTGGTGCCGGTGGTGCTGTCGCTCGGCGAGGAGCGCGTGCGGCTGGACTGCGGGGTGAATGCCGGCGAAACTCAGGTGGCCTACCGCTTCGAGATCGACCAGCCGCGTCTCTGGTGGCCGGCCGGCAGCGGCGAACAGGCGCTCTATACGCTGACCGTCGCGCTGCCAGACGAAACGGTGACGCGCAGGATCGGCCTGCGCACCGCCGAGCTTCTGACCGACCCCGACGCGGCCGGCAGCCGTTTTGCCCTGCGCATCAACGGCCGCGAGATCTTCTGCCGCGGCGCCAACTGGATTCCGGCCGATGCGCTGTTCTCGCTGACCAGCGTGGAGAAGACGCGCGATCTTCTGCAATCGGCGGTCGACGCCAACATGAACATGATCCGAGTCTGGGGCGGCGGCTTCTACGAGGCGGACTGGTTCTACGATCTCTGCGACGAATTCGGCCTGATGGTCTGGCAGGATTTCCAGTTCTCCTGCAACCTCTATCCCTCGACGCCGGATTTCCTCGGCAACGTGGCGGCGGAGGTGGATTATCAGGTCCGCCGGCTCGCCTCGCATGCCTCGATCGTGCTGTGGTGCGGCGACAACGAACTGGTCGGTGCGCTGACCTGGTTCAAGCAATCGATCGAGAACCGCGACCGCTACCTCGTCTCCTACGACCGGCTGAACCGGACGATCGAGCAGGCGATGAAGGCGGCCTCTCCCGAGGCGATCTGGTGGCCCTCCAGCCCGGCAACCGGCTACATGGATTATGGCGATGCCTGGCATGCCGACGGGTCCGGCGACATGCATTTCTGGTCCGTCTGGCACGAGAACAAGCCGTTCGAGGATTACCGCAAGGTGCGGCCGCGCTTCTGCTCGGAATTCGGCTTCCAGTCCTACACCTCGCTGCCGGTGATCCGCAGCTATGCGGCGGAAAAGGACATGAACATTGCCTCGCCGGTGATGGAACTGCACCAGAAAAATGTCGGCGGCAACGAACGCATCGCGGCCACCATGTTCCGCTATTTCCGCTTTCCGGAAGGCTTTGCCAATTTCGTCTATCTCAGCCAAGTGCAGCAGGCGCTCGCCATCCGCACCGCGGTGGACTACTGGCGTTCGCTGAAGCCGCATTGCATGGGCACGCTTTACTGGCAGCTCAACGACACCTGGCCGGTGGCCTCCTGGTCGAGCCTCGATTACGGTGGCGGCTGGAAGGTGCTGCATTATCTGGCGCGCCGCTTCTTCCAGCCGGTGGCGGTCTGCGCCATTCCCTCCGAGGACGGCCGGGAGATCCGCTTCTCGGCGGTCAACGACACGCTGGCCGACGTGGCGCTGACGCTTGTCATCCAGCACCTGACGCTCTCCGGCGACCGGCGCACGGTCGAGACCGTCGAGCTGGTCTGCCCGCCGGATGCCGCCGTGGTGGCGGCGGTGGTGGATGCGGCAAGCCTGCCGGCCGACACGCTGCTGGCCTGGAGCTTCACCGCCGGCAACGGCATGGGTGGCAGCGGCCATTACGTTCATGGCAGCTACAAGGCGCTGGTGCTGCAGCCGGCCGGCCTTGGCCTCACCGTCTCGCCAGCGCCGCGCGGCGGCTATGACATCACGGTCGAAAGCGCGGGCCTCGGCCTTTACGTGATGGTGGAAAGCGACACGCCCGGCCGCTTCTCCGACAATGCCTTCGACCTTGCCGCCGGCGAAAGCCACCGCATCACCTTTATCCCTTCGTCCGAAAGCGACGGCGAACCGTCGTTCCGGATTTACGATCTGCAGTCCTGCTCCACGGCAGGCTGAGTGTTCTTGACCCAGCAGGGGCCATCACGGCCCGGGAGGATGACATGACCGAACTTGGTTTCCAGCTTTACAGCGCCCGCAATTTTCCGCCGCTGTCGGAGGTGCTGAAAAAGCTCTCTCAGGCCGGCTACACGCATGTGGAAGGCTATGGCGCCATCTATGCCAGCATGGACGAGGCGGCGCTGAAGGCTCTCAGGGCCGATCTCGATGCGGCGGGCCTGACCATGCCGACCGGCCATTTCGGCCTCGATCTTCTCGAGAAACAGCCGGAGCAGGCGCTTGCCATCGCCAGGACACTCGGCATGGAGGCGATCTACTGCCCCTATCTGCTGCCCGACCAGCGGCCCGCCGATGCCGCCGGCTGGTTCGCCTTCGGCCAGCGCCTGCAGGAGGCGGGAAAGCGCTATCAGGATGCCGGCTACGTGTTCGGCTGGCACAATCATGACTTCGAATTCAGAACGCTGGAGGACGGCTCCACGCCGCAGGAGCAGATTTTTGCCGGCGGACCGGATCTTGCCTGGGAGGCCGACATTGCCTGGGTGGTGCGCGGCAAGGCCGATCCCTTCGCCTGGATCGAAAGCTATGGCAAACGCATTCGGGCCGTGCATGTGAAGGACATTGCCGCGCCGGGCGAGAATGCCGACGAAGACGGCTGGGCCGATGTCGGCCACGGCACGGTGCCGTGGAAGGAACTGATGGCTGCGCTGCGCAAGACATCCGCCAGGCATTTCGTGGTGGAACACGACAATCCGAACGACATCGACCGGCTGATCACCCGCTCGCTGGCGGCCTTCGAAACCTACTGACCCCTGACATTTGCGGAGCGCCCCATGGCGAAGGAACTTGGCGTCGGCATCATCGGATGCGGCAATATCTCGACCACCTATCTCTCGCTTGCGCCCCTGTTCAAGGGGCTCAAGATGCTGGCCTGCGCGGACCTGAACCGCAATGCAGCCGAACTGCGCGCCGAGGAATACGGCGTTGCGGCGCAATCGATCGACGAGTTGCTCGCCAATGACGAGCTGGACGTGATCGTCAACCTGACGATCCCCGCCTCGCATTTTTCCGTCTCCAGGGCAATTCTGGAGGCGGGCAAGCATGTCTATTCGGAAAAGCCGCTGGTGCTCTCGCTGGAGGAGGGCGAGGAATTGCGGGCGCTTGCCAAGGCGAAGGGGCTGGCGATCGGCTGCGCGCCAGACACCTTCCTTGGTGGTGCCCATCAGCTGGCCCGCAAGCATATCGACGAGGGGGGCGTCGGCCGCATCACGTCCGGCACCTGCCACGTCATGAGCCCCGGCATGGAAATGTGGCATCCCAATCCCGGCTTCTTCTTCCTGGCGGGCGGTGGGCCGATCCTGGATCTCGGCCCCTATTACATCGCCAACCTGATCAACCTCATCGGCCCGGTGAAGCGGGTGGGCGCGCTGACCTCCATGGCCAGCCCGACACGCACCGTGACCAGCCAGCCCCTGGCCGGCACCGTGATCCCGGTCGAGACGCCGACGACGATCCATGCGCTGCTGGAATTCGTCAGCGGTGCCACGGTGACCCTTTCGGCGAGCTGGGATGTTTGGGCGCACCGCCATGCCAACATGGAGCTTTACGGCACGGAAGGCTCGATCTTCGTGCCCGATCCGAACTTCTTCGGTGGCAAGGTGGAGGCTTCCGGCCGCAATACCGATATCCAGCCGCTGGAGGAATGGGACCATCCGTTCGGCAAGGCGAACCAGGAAAGCCCGCGCGGCCCGCGCGCCAATTATCGCACCGCCGGTCTTGCAGACATGGCCATGGCGCTGATCGAGGGACGCGACGCCCGCTGCTCGCTGGACAGGACGCTGCATGGCATCGACGTGATGACCGGCATCCTGAAATCAGGCGAGGAAGGCCGTTTCATCGACATGGTCACCACCTGCACCCAGCCGGCTGCGCTCGGCATCGAAGAAGCCCAGGCGCTGCTGCGCTGAGGGCGACGGTCGGCTGCGCCCAGGGGACAGGGTGCGGCCGGCCGGCCCGACGTTGACCGCGACAAGGAAAACCCGATGATCCGCAATCCGATCCTGCCGGGGTTCAACCCCGATCCCTCCATCTGCCGCGTTGGCGAGGACTATTACATCGCCACCTCCACCTTCGAATGGTATCCCGGCGTGCAGATCCACCACTCGCGCGACCTGGTGAACTGGCGGCTGGTGCGCCGGCCGCTGGAGCGCAAGGCGCAGCTCGACATGCGCGGCAATCCCGACAGCTGCGGCATCTGGGCGCCGTGCCTCTCCCATGCCGACGGGCAGTTCTGGCTCGTCTATACCGACGTGAAGCGCTACGACGGCAACTTCAAGGACGCCCACAACTACATCGTCACCGCGCCGACCATCGAGAGCGAATGGTCCGATCCGGTCTATGTGAACTCGTCGGGCTTCGACCCCTCGCTGTTCCACGACGATGACGGCCGCAAGTGGTTCGTCAACATGCAGTGGAACCACCGCACCGAAAGCTATGGGGGCGCGCCGAAAAGCCCGGCCTTCGACGGCATTCTGCTGCAGGAATGGGATGCGGCGACCGGGCGTCTCACCGGGCCGATCCGCAACATCTTCGCCGGAAGCCCGCTCGGCCTTGTCGAGGGGCCGCATCTCTTCAAGCGCAATGGCTGGTACTATCTCACCACGGCCGAGGGCGGCACCGGCTATGACCATGCGGTGACCATGGCCCGCTCGCGCCGGATCGATGGGCCCTACGAACTGCACCCGGCCATGCATCTCATCACCTCCAAGGATCATCCGGATGCCGTGCTGCAGCGGGCCGGTCACGGGCAATATGTCGAGACGCCAGAGGGCGAGGCCTATCATACCCATCTGTGTGGCCGGCCGCTTGCGCCCGGACGCCGCTGCACGCTGGGCCGCGAGACGGCGCTGCAGAAATGCGTGTGGCGCGACGATTGGCTGTATCTGGACGATGGCGGCACCGTTCCTTCGGTCGATGTTCAGGCGCCGACGGATGTGGAGCCGCAGGTGACCCCGGCGCGGATCGACTACCTGTTCGACCAGCCGGCGTTGCCCGAGGATTTCCAGTGGCTGCGCACGCCGGAGCCTGAGCGCATCTTTTCCCTGACCGAGCGACCGGGCGTTCTGAGGCTCCATGGCCGCGAAAGCATCGGCTCCTGGTTCGAGCAGGCCCTGGTGGCGCGGCGGCAGGAGCATCATCGCTTCCGCGCCGAGACCGTACTGGAATTCGAGCCGGATACCTATCAGCAGGTGGCGGGCCTGACGCATTACTACAACCGGCACAAGTTCCACGCACTCGTCGTGACGCTGCATGAGAAACTGGGCCGGGTGGTGACCATCTTCTCCTGCCCCGGCGACTTTCCGCATGGGCGGATGAGCTTCCCGGCAGGCAGCGGCGAGGCGATCGGCGACGGCGCGGTGCATCTGGCCATGGATGTGACGGACAACGACCTGCAGTTTTCCTTCCGGCTTGGCGAAGGCGGCAACTGGCAACCCCTCGGACCGGTTCTGGATGCCGGGGTCATTTCCGACGAGGGCGGGCGCGGCGAGCACGGCTCCTTCACCGGCGCCTTCGTCGGCATGATCGCCTTCGACACCTCCGGCCGGGCAAGGCCCGCGGATTTTTCCCGCTTCGCCTATGAGCGGCAGGACTGAGCCGGTTCGGACCTGCCTGGAGCGCATCGAAGCGACACAGACATCGGCACGCCGGTTCGACCGGCGTGCCGATCTGCATTCCGGGGCTTTGCCAGCGCACAGGAAGATGTTCTGCCGTTCCCCGGAATGACGGGGCATTTCTCCGGCCACGGTCTCCCGGAAGTGCCGGCTCCGCCGACGTGATGCCGGCTGCTTGTATAAGTGAAAGCTTGTTTTGCGTCGCAAAATAAATGAAAACGTATAATTATGTAAATTTCAGTATAGATGATGCCAGATCGAATCACTGATTCATATCGGTGCTGGACGCTTCGCTCGTCGTGCCAAGGCGGGAATGTGTCCCAATAGAATCCAAGCAGGGGACTGGCTGGGTCCATGGAGCCGCTAAGATGTCGCTCATTCCGGCTGCCGGGTGTGTGGGGTGACCGGCTGATGGCAGCAGGGGAAATGGCAAAATCATCATAGATCACATGGAGATAAAAGACAGGTTTCACCTGGTTCCCGGGACGGGCGGCAACCCTCGGTGTCTCGAGCGCCATCGGTGATCCGACGGGCGTCCTACTGGTGCATGATTGTTGCAGTGCGGACTCTTAAGTCCGTCAAGACTGCGAAGCCGATGATCGTCGTCGTGATTGACGTCCAGTCTCTCTCCTTTTTTGGCAATAAAAACTTCGGTTTTGCTTGAAGAGAATCACTGGACACGTAAAAGATGAGATTGTATCCGTCCTATCATTGGGCGGAATCCGTTATATATTTCGAATCGCGTATATGGCGGATACGTCGCGTGGGCACGTTTGTTTGGCGCAGCCAATGCCTGGGGGGCTGCGTTTGGGGTTTTGGACATGGTTGATCGGTCTCGTCACTGGTATCCGGTGTTGGCGCGCTTTTCCCGCACGCTGACCGCCTCTGTCGTTTCGGGAACTCTCGTCTTTCAGCCATTCATGCTGCATGCGCAGCAGATTGTCCTGGACG
Organism: Rhizobium sp. CSW-27; assembly: GCF_018760785.1. GTDB lineage: Bacteria > Pseudomonadota > Alphaproteobacteria > Rhizobiales > Rhizobiaceae > Neorhizobium. Next base: position 17,058 of record NZ_JAHHZO010000008.1, on the reverse strand, counting down.
GGCGCACGCAGACCTCGCTGCAGGTGAACGGTTCCGTGACGGATGTCACGACCAGCACCATCGCCAATGGCAACGCCTTCAACTCGTTTTCGCGGTTCGACGTGGATGCGGGCAATACGGTCAATCTCTATGTGCCGCAAGGGGCTGACCGGCTGCTCAACGTGGTGCGCGACAAGCAGTCCTCGATCAACGGCATCCTGAACAGCTACAAGAATGGCGAGATCGGCGGCGACGTCTATTTCCTCAATCCGCACGGCATCGTGGTGGGCGAAAAGGGCGTGGTCAACACGGGCAGGCTTACCCTGCAGACCCCGACCTCCGGCTTCGCCGACAGCCTGATCGACAATCAGGGCGCCATCAGCCACGCGGAGGTGGAAGCCGTCATCCGGGGCGAGGTTCCGCTGTCGAAGGATGGCAGCGTGCGCATCCTTGGCGAGGTGAATGCGCGCGACCAACTGATCATCCGCTCCGCCAGCCAGGAAATCCGCGGCACCGTGCGCGAAGGGGCGGAAGCCTCGCGCGCCATCTTCGAGAACGTGGTCAACACGGAGGGGCTGCAGAAGGGCGCGCAGTCCGTGACCGTCGGGGCCGACGGCACCATCTCGCTGCTGGGGGCCGGCCAGGCCGCGCCCGAGCGCAAGATGATCGTGCTGGACAAGAGCGCCGAAACCCGCACGGAAACGGCGCTCACCATTCGCGAAGGTCTGGTCGATATTTCGACCACCTCGATCAACGGCAACAATGCCTACAACTCGTTCAGCGTCTTCGACGTCTATGCCGGCCAGACGGTCAATCTGATCGTTCCGTCGACGGTTTCCAACCTGATCAACGTGGTGCGTGACAAGCAGTCCGACATCAACGGCCAACTGAATGCGCTGAAGGACGGCCAGATCGGCGGCAATGTCTTCTTCCTCAATCCGCACGGCATCGTCGTTGGCGCAAGCGGTATTCTGAGGGCCGACAGCATCACGCTGGCAACCCCTTCGCTGGAGGATGTGGACCAGCTCCTGAAGGTCGGCCGGGCGCCCGCCCAGAATGATGCGCTCTCGCTTCTGACGCTGGGCGCGCTGCAGAAGAACAGCAAGGGCATCGTCAATGTCGCTGGCCTCGTGTCGGCGAAATCCGGCATCACGGTCGCCGCACAGGATGTCGATCTTTCCGGCCGCCTGACGGTGGAAGGCGCCGGTGCTGCCGGCATCGCGCCGCAGATCGTGGTGCAGTCGGTCGAGGACACCGTCATCAACGGCGGCCAGATCGCCGCCGATGGCGCTTCCGGCAGGGCCGCCGGCTCGATCCGCGTGGAGGCCGGCAATGACGTGACGGTCAAGGCGGGCAGCCTGATTTCCGCCAGCGGCAGGGGCGCGGGGTCGGATGGCGGTTCGGTGATCATCTTCGCCGACAACGAATCCGAACTCGCCGCCGATGCCTCGGTGCTGGCGCTCGGCGGCGATATCTCCGGCAATGGCGGCTTCATTGAATTCAGCGGTCGCAACGTGGTGACGCTGGCCGGCGGCACGCTGAACGCGGCCGCCTTCTTCGGCGCCGGCGGCGAGGTGCTGATCGACCCGGCCCAGATCGTCATTTCCGCCAATACCTGCCTCGGCTGCGGCGGCGCCTATTCCGGCGCGCTCTCGGCCGGCACGAAGTTCAGCCTTGAGGCCAGCCAGAGCATCACGCTCGCCGAAAACGTCTTCCTCTCCACGCGCCAGGTGGGCGGCGCGACCGACCGCAACACCCATGCCGCCGGCGCCTCCACCGGCGTTTCGGGTGCCGTGGAACTGACGGCCCCGGTGATCGACCTGAAGAGCGGCTCGGCGATCTTTGCCCAGGGCAGCGGCAGCTATGCCGGCGGCGACGTGACGCTTTCGGGCCAGTCGATCAGCCTCGACAATGCCACGGTCGCCGGCAAGAATGTCAACCTGACGGCCAGGGATGAGAAGGTGGATTCCTTTTCGGCAGTGGTCCAGGTCGGCACGGCCTTCAGCGACATCAAGATCACCAAGGGTAGCCGTCTCCAGGCGGATAACAATCTTGACGTGAAGGCGACCGCCTCGGCTGTTGTCGAGGATCTCGCCTTCAACGTGAACCGTCCGTACCTCCTGTCATCGGCAAACACGGCGTCCGCGTCGATTACTGTCGATGCGTCCAGCTTAACTGCCGGCGGTAACGTCAATGTCGAGGCGACGGCCACGACGGTTTCCCTGGCCAGCGATCTGCTGACCGACAGCGTGCTGCCTGTTCCGGTTCCCTTCGATGCGGCGGTCGGGGTTGCGCTTTCGAACGCGACGGTCAGCGTGCAGAACGGCGCTTCGGTGCTCAGCCGCGGCGGCGATATCAATCTTACGGCAGACAGCCGTGCCGAAGCCGAGGCCGTCGGCACGGCGCGCAACATCACGTTCGGCAACACCACGCTTCCCTATGCGGCGGCGGTTTCCGTCGGTGTCGTGACCAACACTGCGGCGGTGACGGTTGACGATGCGACGCTGACGGCTGAGGGGGATGTGAATGTCCGCGCCTATGCGCTGAGTGAAAACGTCAATACGTTCGATGTGCTGGCCGGAGGCTCGACCGAAGGCGCGCTGGGGATCGGATTCAACTACACAGATCATCAGGCCATTGCCCGCGTTCATAATTCGAACGTGACCGCGACAGCCGGCGATGTGAATGTTCATACGGAAAGCATCCTGCGGGCCGAGCAGGCAGGTACTCTTTCGGTCAAGGACAGTGCGGCCGACAACATTCTAGACCTGCTGGATGGCGTGGTGACCGCTGTTGTCGATGAATTCTTCACCGACGGTGGCGAGGTCAATGATACTGGCGAAGATATCACGACCGTTTGGGGTGTTGTCAAAGATTCCGCAACGGCAATCGATGCGCTGGCTTCCATCTACAGCGCGGACTGGAGTGATAAATCCGGGATCTCTGGCGAGCGTCAGAACGGCGCGGACAAGGTCTGGGGTGCTGCGGCTGGCGCTCTCATCGCGCTGGACAGCAGTTCGGCGGAAATTACCGCCGACGATGGCAAAACCGTCCGCATCACGGCCGGCGGCGATCTGAACGTGGAGAGCCGCTCGAATGCGCTGACCATGAATTCGGTCGCCACTGAGGTGGCCTATGACGGCGAGAGCGGCAACGCCACCGCGCTCGCACTCAATTTGTCCTATGAGAACATGTCTAACCGCGCCTTCGTCAATGGCGCAGACGGAAACCTCTCGATCGATGCCGGCGCCGTTTCGGTACAGGCGACGCAGTTCGAGACGCAGGCCGACCCGAACGACGACGAGATCGAACTGCTGGCGTTCCGTGGCGAGGACATGAATGCTGGCCGTTATGCCAATGGCCGCAGCATCATCGCCAATGCCCGCGCGGCGGCTCCGGATGCCGTTGCAAACACCTATGCGATTGGTATCGGCGTCTCAACGCGCAACGTCGAGGCCTATATCGACAACGCCGCCGTGAAGCTTGCGCATGACGGCGCCTTGTCGATCGGCGCCGAGAACGTGCTTTCCGTACTCTATATGGAAGCTGGTGACGCCTCGGAGATGGCCGGGCTTGCCACCGAGGCTGCCGCTGGTCGCCTGGCGGATAGGCTGACCAAAATCCGCGAAGAGGCAGAGGCTGCGAAAACCCAGGCCACGCAGGCCAGCAACACGGCCACCACGCCGGCACAGCAGACGGCGGCAAACAACCAGATTGCCGCCGCCAATGCGGCCCTGGCACAGACGCAGGCACAACAGACGCAGGTTACCCAGACACAGGCTGCCGCGCAGACCGCCGCGGCAAATCCGGTTGCAAGTCTCGGCTCGACCTACACGGTCGGCTTCAACATGATCGACCAGAACACGACCGCAGAACTGCGGGGGGGGGCATCCGTCGGGTCCGACGTGTCGAATGCCGGCGTCCTGTCAGGTGATGTCGGTGCAATCGCGGTCAACGCGCATTCCGGCATGGAAGGCGGACTGAGCACTTATGCGACGGTGAACGGCGGAAGCGCTGAAAAGGGCTCCAGTGGCGCCGCGCTGAATATCGGCGTGAACGTGCTTCTCGGCGAAACCACTGCCAGGATCGCCGAGAGAACCGGTTCCGGCGGCGGTGCACATGCGCAGAACATTTTGTCATCCACGGGTGACGTGACCGTCAGCGCCCGCAACGAAACGTCATTCCAGATCGTCAACAAGAGTGCGACAGCGGAAAAAGTGGCGGGTGACGCGACGTCCGCCAACCTGATCACGCTCTCCGGCGGCATCCAGATGCTGGATACCGGCGCGCGCCTGGAGCGCAGCGTGCTTGCCGACGGTACCCTTTCCGTGGAAGCCGCCAGTGCCAATACGGTCGCCACCTATCTGATCGGTACAACGGCTGGTGGGGCGGTCTCGCCTGTCAGCAACGCCGTGACCAACGGGCTCGACCTGATTGCCGGCATTGCCGGCTACGATCTCGGCGATGAGGAAGAGGAGGGTGAGCCGCCGGCAGAGGAGGAGGAAGACGACACGTCTTCCAACGCCAAGCTCGGCATCGGCGCCATTCTCAACCTCGCCATGGTGGCGAATGCCGTGCGCAACAGCGCCTCGATGATGGAATCGGCCGAAAAGGCGATGAGTGCCGAGGCGGATGCACAGAGCGTGATGAAGCAGCAGGGCAAGAAGGACTTCGTCCTCAGCGCCGGCTTCTCCTACAATTCCTTCGACAGCGTCGCCGAGACGGCCGCCAACCTGACGCTACGCGGCGAAGGGGTGAGCGTCGGTGCGTATAACGTGACGGATGCGGATGTCTCCGTGACCTCCAATTCCGAATTCGACGAAGGTGCCGGCGCAACGGTTCTCTCGGTTGCCGCCAACCTTGCCAATCAGGACAATCTCGCCCTGCTCGGCGCCGGCAGCACGGTGATCGTCGGTAAGGGTGGCTTGACGGTTGAAGCGTCTACCAAGGCCTACGGAACCGACGAGAACGGCGACGAGACGCTGGAGGACGATACCAGTGACTTCTTCGCCCGCAGCACCGGAAAGTCCGGCCTGAAAGGCAAGCAGCTGATTATCGCGCTCGGCCTCAACATCGTCGATTTCGAAAACGAGGCGAAGATCGACAACAATGTCACGGTGCTGTCGCAGGCGGCCTATGATGCGGCCAACCAATCCCAGCTTCAGGCCATCCTCGCCAATGACGACGACAAGCCGGCCGTGACGGTGACATCGCTTGCCGCGACCACCCTGAAGGCGGAAGGCAATGCCGCCAATGGCACCAACGGCCTTTTCTTCGACGGTGAAGACGGACTGCTCAGCTACTACGAATCCACCAGGGACATGCGCGGCGGAGCCCTTGGCCTGTCGATTGCGAAGATGGCAACGCCGCTGATCGGCGGCTATCTGGACGCCCGTGTCAAGCAACGTCAGTCAGAACTTACCGAGGGGCCCGACGCCGGCGGCGACGGCGATGCGAAGGGCTTCGGCATCGGCATCAATATCGGCTCGCTCGACGTGAAATCCTCGATCGGTGACGGCAATGCGATCGTCGACGTGGGGGATCTGGAGGTTTCGACGGATGCGCGGGTTCGCGCCAGCGCCCAGGGCGTGGCCGGCACAGGCCCCTCCGGCGAGATCCTCAGCCTGTCGCCGGAAGCTTCCGAATCGGCTGCCACGGCCATGGATGCGGCGGCTGCCATCAATGTGGTTTACGGCGATGTCTCGGCTGGCATCGGCAGCGGCCGCGCCGTGACGCTGCGTGCCGCCGGTGCGGATGCGGGCCTCGGCGCGCTGGCCGGCGATGGCATGATCCATGCCGAGACGGTAACGGTGAGCGCCAAGACGCAGGCCATGGCGGAAGCCACGGCGGACGGAAAGGCGGCCGGCGCGCAGGCTGCCGATGGTGCGGCGGGTGCCATCAATCTGCATGATTTCGATACGACGGCGACGCTGGCGGCCTCCGTGCGCGCCAAGGGCGACGTCGCCGTGAAAGCGACGTCCGATACGGTGGAAGTGGTCACGGCGGAGGCTTCCGCGCGCGGAACGCCCGTCGAAGCCTACGCATCGAAGCTGAAGACCTCCACCAATGCGCTTCTGCTCGGATCGGATGGCAACAATCCCAATACGAGCATCTTCGGCCGCGCGGCGGACCGCTTCACCAAGACCTACAGCGAGATCAGCAAGGCCTCCGAGGCGACGCAGAACGCCAAGCCGACGCAGGCCTTTGCGGCGGCCGTCGGCTTCAACTTCGCCGACCATGACACCAAGGCCATCGTGGCCGACAATGTGAAGATCGAGACCAATGGCGCGATCGACGTGATCGCCGACCATGACGCCATGTCGATGGCCGAGGTCTCCGGTGCGGCCGTGCTCAGCGATGACGCGACGGGCGCGGCGATGAGCATCAACGTCATCAACACGACGGTTGCCACCAGCATCGGCAACAATGTCGTGCTGGGTTCCGCAGACCGCAAGGCCGCTGATGTGACGGTGCAGGCGATGAGCCGCTTCAACACCGGCGTCAACGTGGCCGACGTGCTCCGCTACAAGACCGACGAGGATGGCGAATACGTTCTGGAGAACGGCCAGAAGGTTCTCGATGAAACCTTCCCGAACTTCGCCTATGCGGCGGAGGCCGTTGCCGGCGCAGGCGGAAAGGGCTCCTCGCTGACCGGTGCCTTCGCGGCGACCGTCTATCTCGGCGATACCGCCGCCACGCTGGGCAACGGCGTCTCGATCAATGCCACCGGCGATACGACGATCGGCGCCTATGACCAGTCCAAGATCGCCAACAAGGCTTGGGGCGTCTCGGCGGCCCTCGGCACCGGCACCAGCGCCACCAAGTCGGCGCGCGGCGCCGTCGGCTCGATCATCTATCGCGGTCGCGAGGTGACGACCACGATCGGCAACGATTTCAGCCTGAAGACAGAAGGGGATGCGGACATCGTCGCCCGCGTCCTCACGCCGTCCGAACAGTGGATCGGTCCGGAAAAGGGCACGATCACCTCCTCCACGACCTGGCTCGATTATGTCGATCCGGTTCTGGGTGGCGATATTGCCGCGCCGCTGCGCAACGCCGATCCGGCGGTGACGCAGTCGCTGCACAATCAGGTCATTGCTGCGGCCGCAGCGGGTCAGAGCACGCAAGCCTCCTTCAGCGGCGCGCTTGGCATCACCATTGCCAATGGCGTCACGAAAGTGGCGATTGGCGATCGGGCGCATGTCGAGGCCGAGGCGATCACTGTCGAAAGCCTGATGAACCAGGAGGTGCTGGGCATCGGCGGCTCGCTGACCGTCAGCCTGTCGGGTGCCGGCGGCACCTTCGGCGCACAGGGCGCCGTCAATGTGGTGATGGACGAGGTACTGACCTCGATCGGCAAGGGTGGCGTCTTCGTGGCGAACGGCGGTGGCGCCGATTTCACCGCCGAGGCCGAAACGCAGGCCATGTCGATCACGGCAGTCGCCTCGCTGTCCGGCTCCACCTCGACCACGGTGGCGGCCAACATTTCCTCCAACACCTTCCAGAGTTCGGCGAAGACGGTGATTGCCGACAACGTGGCCATCACCGCCGCAGATGATGCCAACATCACCGCGAAGAATGGCATCGATGCCTTTGCCTTCGCGGGCGCGCTCGGCGTCACCTTCGGGACGAGCAATCCGGTTGCCGCCACCGTCGTCAGCAATGTTCAGCTGTCCTCCGCGGAAAGCCTGCTGGCCTCCGGCGTCACGGTGACGTCCAGCAACGGCTCGGTCAGTCTCGGCGCCGAAACCAGCGAGCAGCTGCTGTCCATTCCGGTGGCCGGTGGCGGTCTGGCCGGCGTGCTCAGCGTCACGGTTGTCGACAGCACCACGCGGGCGGTTGCCGACAAGAGTTCGACGCTGACGGCCTCGAACGGCAATGTCTCGGTCACCGCCGAAAACCAATCCGACGTGCTGGAAATCGCCGGCAGCGTCGCGTTCTCGATGAGCGGTGCCGCCTTCGACCTGACCATGCCCGGCACCGGCGTCAACAAGACGGTGGAAGCCCAGATCGGCAATGCCGCGGCGCGCAATATCGAGATTGCCGCCCGCGCCTCCAACGACATCCGCCAGCTGGCCGGCGCCGGCGGCGCCAGCACGCAGAGCACGGGCGTCGGCGGAACCGTTTCCGTCCTGGTGCTCGACAATGACGTCACCGCCCGCATCGCCGAGAGTGCCGTCGTGACGGCCAATGGCAATGTGTGGCTGGATGCGGCCGATGACAGCAGCCTGCTGCAGTTCGGCGGCGGCATCGGCGCCGGCCAGAATGTCGGTGTCGGCGCAAGCGTCGGTTCGCTGGTCGTGCTCGGAAATACGCTGGCGGAAGTTGGCAGCAATGCCAGCGTGACAGCGCGCGGGCTGGAAAACGACGTCGTTTCCTTCGAGGAACTGCAGGAGGTCGAGGAGGCCAAGGAGGCCGAGCGCACCGGCATCGTCGAGAGCTTCGAGGGGCTGGAGCGCACGGGCCTTGCCTTTGCCGATGACGTCAAGGCGGCCTTCGACACCCTGGGTGATGTCGGCAAGTCGAAGGCGGAGCGCGATGCGCTGCTCGCCATGCCGACGACGACGCGCACCGCCAAGGGCTTCGTGATGACTGCCAATGGTGACCATCGTGCCGTGGCAATTTCTCTCGCGGTCGGTGCCTCCACGGGGTCTGCCGGCGTGGGCGGCGTGGTGGATGTCGGCGTGTTCAGCAACACCGTCAGCGCCCATGTGGCAAGCGGCGCGACCATCAATGCGGGTCTGTCTGCGGCAACGCTTGGCCAGTATGGTGCAAACCAGGACACGATCATCAGTGCCCAGTCGACCGGTCGCATGATCGGCTTTGCCGGCATGGTCGGCGCGGCCGCAACGGCCGGTGTCGGCGGCGGTGCTACCGTCAACGTCTTCAGCGGCACGACACAGGCCACGGTCGACAGCGGTGCCGTCGTCAAGGCGCGCCGTGACGTGGCGGTGGCGGCCCGCCGCCAGCAGCAGATCGGCATTGCCAACTTCGCCATGGGCGGCTCCACGGGAGCGGCCGGTGTCGGCGCGGCCGTGAACGTCGCCGTGATTTCCGGCACGACGGCGGCCCGCATCGACGGCCGCGCCGATGCCTATCGCAATGTCTCGGTGGACGCGCGCGAAAGCTCGAGCCACCTGGAAGTGGTCGGCGCCATCGGCGTGGCCGGCACGGCCGGCGTCGGCGGCGCGATCAACGTGGTCGTGGCCGACAGCACCACCTCCGCCGTCCTCGGTGCATCCGGGGCGATCAATGCGATCGGCGACACCAGCATCACGGCGCGCGCGCGCGAATATATCGGCAACATCATCGTGGCTGGCGGCGTCGGCGGTACGGCCGGTGTCGGCGCCTCGATCAACGTGGTGGATTCCCGTCGCGGCATTTCCTCCTATGCCTATGGCCGCATCAACCAGGATTCGGCCTTCAAGTCGGCCGGCAGCGGCCAGGATGTCGAGATCGAGGCGTCGAGTGCGATCGACATGTATCGTCTGGTCGGTGGCCTGGGCGGCGGCGGCACGGTCGGTGTCGGCGTCAGCTTCGACATGGCGACGATCCTCAACCAGACGGATGCCGCCATCGGCGGCAGTGCCAAGGTCTATGCCGGCGGCCGTGTCGATATCGACGCCGTCTCTGCCAAGAACTATGCCTCCAACACCATAGCCGGCGGCGTTGGCGGCGTGGTGGGCGTCGGCGGTGCAGTCGTGATCAACCGCACCGGTTCCGGCAACCTGAACGATTACCAGAACAATGACGGCAGTGCTGCCGTCGACGGTGCCGGCATGGCGGAGGAGGTGGACGGCATCCTGTCCATCGTGGCCGGCAACCGCATCCAGAACAGCGGCAATGCGACGCTCGACGCGACGGTGGCCAAGGCCAATGACGCGACGGCCTCCAGCCTGTCCGGTGATGCGACCAGCGTATCGGCCATGCTGACGAAGGACGGCCAGGATCGCACGTCTGCCACGATCGGCGACAATGCCGAGGTGGTTGCCGGTGGCGCTGTCGATCTTGCCGCCAGCGATTTCGGCCGCGTCTACCAGTTTGCCGGCACGATCGGTGGCGGCGGCACGGTCGGCGTCGGTCTGACGGTCGGCGTCAACGACTTCTCGTCGTCGGCCATCACCGGCATCGGCAACAATGCCCGGGTGACGGCAGGGGCTGCGCTCACCATGCAGGCCCAGAATGTCTCCGTGCTCGAGGCGGTCAATTTTGCCGGCGCGGGCGGTCTGGTCGGTGTGGCGGGCTCGATCAACTATAACCGTCTGCGCAACACCGCCCAGACGCTGGTCGGAGCCGGCGCGCAGGTTTCGGCAGCGCAGGCGTTGATCAGCGCCGAGAACGAGCAGAACCTTGCGGCGACCACCATCGGCATTGCGGGGGGGCTGGTTGGCGCGGGTGTTTCGTTCACCTATGCCGAACTGGAGGGCGGTGCGACCACGACTGTTGGTAACGGTGCCACGGTGACCACGCGCACCGGCGGCCTCGGCGTGGTCGCGCAGCAGCGCTTCCGCATGTCGGTCGATGGTCTGGCGGGCGCCGGCGGTGGCGTGGCCGGCCAGGCAGCGGTCTCCGAAATCGAGGAAGACAGCGATGCGACCGTAGAGCTCGGTGACAATGTCACGCTCGACTCGGCCGGCGTTCTCAACATCGCCGCCGACAATCTGGGCTGGTCCGTGTCGAACGTGGTCGGCATCGCGCTCGGCGCGGTGGCTGCCGGCTATGTCCATTCCTACGCGGAAAGCTATGGCGACGCGACGGTCAAGGCCGGCAACAATCATCTGCTGAAGGGCAGTGCGGTGGAAATCTCCGCACTGATCGGCGAATTGCAAACGGCCGGCCGCCTGTCGGATGCCTCCACGCTCGAATCCACCGCAAGTGGTGACTCGGTCGAGGCGGCCTCAGACAGCATCGGCATTGTTCGTGCAACCTATCGCCGCGCCGAAAGCTTTGCGCTGGCGGCCGCCGGCGGTCTGGGGGCTGCCCAGGGCAGCAATATCGGCACCGCAACGGGCAATGACGCGGTGGTGAACCTCGGCTACGGCCAGATCACTGCGCGCAGTGGCGATGTGGACGTGACGACGGAAAACCAGGTGGCGCTGCAGTCCAAGATCATCGGCATCACCGTCGGTGGCCTGTCGCTCGGCGCACATGTGGCGCAGGCGAAGAACGAAAATTCCAGCCGCATCACGCTTGGCTCGTCCATCAATGCGGCCGACGACATTCACATTCTTGCCAACAGCGACACCAAGGCCACCGCAGAAAGCTTTGCGGTCGCCGGCGGCATCTATACCGCCGGGGTTTCGCGCGCGACCGTGATCGACAAGGGCGCAACGACGATCGAGCTTTCCGATCTCGCCAGCACGCTGACGGGCGATGACATCCGTGCGACCGGTGAGATCGTCATCAAGGCCGATCACGACCGCCGCTTCGACGGCAAGATGAACTCCTTCGGCGTTGGTCTTTACGGTGGCGGCTCCGGTCGCACCGAATACGAGGTCGAGGGGACCTCGACCGTCGATATCGGTGACAACCGCAAGATCGTGTCGAAGACCTATGACGATCAGAGCAATGGCGAAGCGATCCAGATCCTGGCGCGCAACGCGATTGCCAAGAACATGTTCGGCGATGACACCAATATCAGCCTGAAGGCCTATGGCGCCATCGCGATTGCCGATGTGAGCTCCAATGTGTCGGTCAAGACCAACACCGGCGTGGCGATCGGCAAGAAGACGCAGATCTATTCGGCCGGTGACCTGACGGTCAAATCGATGACCAATGTCAGCGGTGACGACGTGATCACCATCGACGCGGCAGGGGCTGCCGCGGCTGCGACCGGCAAGACAAACTTCACCCATACCGGCATCAGCGGTGACCGGGCTCAGTCCTATGTGAATGTTGGCGATGCAGCCTCGCTGTTTGCCGGCGAGCATCTGGAAGCCTCCGCCGTCACCGACACCAAGATGTCGACCTCCGGCGACGGGTCGGCCTATGGCGCCGGGGCGACGCTGCGGGTGGATTCGGTGACGGCCTCCACCTCGGACAATGTGGTGACCATCGGCAGCAATGCCACCGTCGCCAGCTACGGCGATGTGTTCCTCGGTGCGGGCGAGGATTATGTGGATGCCGACGACGCCTCTGCGCTCGCCGGCGACCGGCTGGTCGGCTACCGCATCAACAGCAATGATGTGGCGGCCTCCGTCATATCCATCATCGGCGCCGCCATCGGCATCCCGCGCGACAACATCTCGCGCGCGACGAGCGACCAGAACAATGTTCTCACCATCGCAAGCGGCAGCAAGGTGCAATCGGGCGAGAACATCCATGCCGGTGCCTCCGACGACAAGCGCGGCGGTGCCACGGCCTATATCGACGTGCGCAACTATTCCGCGACCAGCTTCCTGACCGCCTTCATGGATATCAAGGGCGTTGGCCGGACGAGCAAGGCGGGTACCGTCAATCTGAACGGCACGCTGGAAACCGGTATTGACCGGGTGCGCTGGATCTCGATCGACGGCACGGACATCAACTCCGTGACAGGCCAGGGCTATAACTGGCGCAAGGCGGTCAGCAAGTCCGGCAACACCTGGAGCGTCAACTACGAGGCGCCGCTGGGTGACGTGGTGCTGCGTACCGGTGTCGACGAGGGCGGTCTCACCGGCAATGGTACCATCGTTACGCCGCGTGATGCCGACCTGCGCGTCGTGAATACCTCTTCCAATGCCCTGTCGATTGCCGGCCTGTCGATCCCCTATCTGGTGGGCGGCAAGGTCTATGTGAACGGCACGGAAGTGAAGCAGAACGGGTCGTCGCTGCTCGGCTCCGTCGGCTACAGCCTTCCGACCGAGGAGAGCGTGCTCTCCGTGGTCAGCACCCATACAAGCGGACCGGACCTGACGGTCAACGGCCAGATCAGCAATCTCGGTGGCTCGGTGACGCTGGCCAATATCTACGGCTCGGTATCCTTGCAGTCACGCGTGCAGGCGGCGGACCTGGCCATTCTGGCCGGCCGTGACTTCCGCATCGACAGCGATGACGACATCAACCTCGGCAACGATCCGATCAGCGAGTTCAGCAGTCTCGCCAACTCCTACAACAATGTGCAGACGGCGGCTGATGTCGATGTAACGCTGTCCTCGGCAGGCAGCCCGCAGGGATCGGCCGGCTCGATCGAGGCGCTCGGCAATATCTACATCAAGGCCGACGCCATCAACATCAACGGCACCATCCGCTCCGGCGTCAGCGGTCGCGACACCACGGTGACGCAGGCCCAGGTCGATGCGGCCCTTTCGAGTGCGCAGAAGACCCGCTATGAGCAGACCAAGAGCGAAACAGACCGCTACTATCAGCTGAATGCCGGCCTCGGCTTCGATCCGCTGACGGCAACGCGCGAGCAGCTTGCCAGCATCTCCATCGATGATCTCGCCGAGATTCCGCTCTATTACGACTACGCGACCGGTCGTGTCGTCGCGAAGAACCTGCAGGCGGAAGGCGGTACGATCGTCATCGAGGGACGCATCGCCAGCACCGGCCGTGGCAAGGTGGAGGCGCTGGATGGCTTCGCCCGCTTCGACATCACCAACACCTCGACCAGCGCCCTCGAACTGCGCGATATCGATACCGGCGATGGCGTGGAAGGCACGATCGTCTTCAACGATCACAACTACCAGACCGCGGACAGCAGCTATCTGCAGACCCGCTGGGCGCGTATCGGCAGCGAGATCGTCAAGTACGAGAACACGTCGAATGAACTGACGAACGGCATTGCGATGACGCAGGTGGCCACCGGTGCGGCAGCGGCCACCTACAACCCGCTCGCCAACCAGCGCTACCAGTGGACGGTGACGGCTGATTACTACGACCTTCAGCGGTTCTACTCGTATCACGAGGACAAAGACGAGGGTGAGGATGATATCAATGCCATCAACAAGGAGCGCAAAGGAAGGCCGTGGAGTGACGTCAGCTATGATTGGATCCGTGGCAAGCTGACCACCAAGACGAGCAGTGATGGCTGGGAGCGTTGGCGCGATGAGCACCTGAGCTGGTCCAGCCCGACTTATGGGGCCGATCCCGTTGGTGCCCTGGTGGTGAATGCATCCGACAGCTCGGAGTTCCATTACACGCGCGATGTAACCGAAACGGGGCGCGAGGTGCAGAACTTCACCCATGAGACTGTGTGCGAAGAAGACTGGGGGGCTTGCTTGGACTGGGAAGTCCGTCCGAAGATGGATTATCGCATCTATTACCACAGCACTCAGACCTATTCGGTGAAGGCGGACAAGACGATCAGCATCGGCTTCTTCGGCGAGGATACCGGCCGGATTGCCGTGGACAGCCAGGGGGATGTCCTGATCGGTGGCACCGTGCGCAATGTTTCCGGCGAAACCCTGCTGACCAGCCGGAGCGGCGGCATTTATACGGCCGAGAATGACGCCCAGAAGGGTGTGCTGATTGCCAACAACATCACGCTGAACGCCAAGACCAGCATTGGCAGTTCCGCCACCGACACGTTCCAGATCGAGCAGACCGGCACCAATGCCATCGTCAATGCCACGGCGCCGAACCTGTATCTGGAAGAGGTTGCCGGCGGCCTGCGCCTCGGCCAGATCAACGTCGATGCGGCCAAGACGGCCAATGGCGGCGACCTGACGCTCGTGGCCCGCGGCGACCTGGATTTCCGCGCCTCCAACATGGGCTCGGTGGTGAAGGGCGGCCGCATCCAGCTGGAAAGCAAGACCGGCAAGATCCTCACCAATGTCGTCAACAACGGCCTTGACGTGGATACCGATGCAGCCGGTGGCGGCACGCTGTCGGTGAAGACGGAAGACGCGAATGCGGTGACGATCCGCGAGGTGTCCGGCGACCTGCGCGTCGACCAGATCGATGTGGCCGGTGACCTGACGCTGCTGGTCAACGGCGACCTGCTGAGCACTCAGACGCAGAGCAATGATCTCGCCGCACGCGACAGCACCTTTGCCGACTATCTCGACAGCCGTGGCATCGGCTCGACCGCCTATGCCGAGGCTGAGACCGACCTGGTCAATGATGCCAAGGCCGAGCAGATGACCGAGATGTATCACGCCTACTGGAAGATGCGGGGCGCAGGCGAGGAGTTGAGTTCCGACGCCAGCGCCAGCGTGATGCGGGTGGCTTCGACCGAGGCGGCCAGCACGATTGCGCCCTACGATCCGGACTTCGTCTACCACGTCTCGGAACCCGACCGCACGGCGCTGCAGTCGAACGGCTTCACGGACGCCGATATCGCGGCCTACGAGGCACAGCAGACGACCTTCTACCACGATGCCCATGACAAGCTGGGTGCCGCGGCCGAGGGGACCTATGACGCGAACTTCAGCTATCAGTTGACCGACGCGGAGCGCACGGCCAATACGCAGGGCCTGACGTTCGATCGCGACGCCGTGCTCTCGGCCGTCAATGCGGAAGTGGTCGGCGGCAATGCCGGCGGCTCGACGCAGGCCAGCAACATCCAGGCCGGCAGCCTGAACATCGATGTCACCGGCACCATCGGCGAGGCCGACACCGGCTTCACGCTGAATGCCGGCGGCGACAAGACCGTCTCGGTGGCGGACATGCAGAGCATGCGGAACGCCAATGTCGGTGACGTGGTCTACAATGCCGATGGCTCGATCACCGTCACGGGACATGATGGCGTGTCGATCAATACGGATGGCACGGTCAGCGTGGAAGCCGGTCAGGATGCCTATCTGCAGAGCCAGGGTGACCTCAACGTGAAGACGATTTCGGTCGGCAACACGCTGCAGCTCAACACCTCCGGCAGCCTGCTCAACGCCAATGATGACGATGCTGCCAATGTCACCGGCCGCAACCTGATCCTGTCCTCCGCCGGCGACAATCTCGGCACTGCCGACAAGCGCTTCATCACCGAGACCACGGACGATGGCTACGTGCAGTTGCGCACCGACGGCTCGGCCTATCTGGCGGAAAAGACCGGCGACCTGCGCCTGCAGGATGCCGCCGGCCCGACGCTCGATCTTGCCGCCAATGACGGACGTATCGTCGATGCCTTCGCGGATGCGGGGGTAGACCTCAACGGCAGCAACATCAAGCTCTACGCCCGTGATGGTATCGGAACGGAGGGATCATCGCTCGACGTCACGACCCGTACCGACGGCGAGGTTGAGCTGCAGACGCCGGGCGATTCCTACATAGCCGCGCCGGATCTGCCTGTTTATGTCAAGGAAGCCATCGTCGGCGGCATCTCGAAGATCGTATCGGCCAGCCAGATCCTGGTAGAGGCCGGCAATACCTTCTCGGCGAGCATCATCGACTGGTTTGCACCGGAGGACGTGATCTTCGGCGAAAACAGCAAGGTTATCTCGCGTGACGGGACTGCAAAGATTCGCACTGAAGCCAACCTCGTCATGGGCAAGGGGTCGACCATTGACGCCCAGGGCAATGCCATCGATCTCGGCGCGGCCGGCAACATCGTGCTCGGCAATCTGGTCACCCAGAAGGGTGGCGACGACGCCATCGTCGTCGAGGCCGGCGGTTCGATCAACGGCAACGGCGACGACCTGAAGGACATCGACGTTTCCGACGATTCCGCGGGCGTGACGTTGTCAGCACATGGCGGTATCGGCGGCGATACGGCGCTCTCGACCAATCTGGCGCATCTCACCTTTACCAACGCCGATGGCGGCAATGTCGTCATCGAAAATAACCGCAGCATGACGCTGGAGAGCGGCACGGTGGCCGCCGGTTCCTCCATCATGCTGTCGAGCATTGGCGATCTGCTGACCCGCTCCGTGACCGCGATCGATGGCGATATCGCGCTCTCGGCAGGCAGCAAGCTGACGCAGGCCTCTGGCTCTCTGATCGATGGCGGCACGGGTAATGTGACGCTGTCGGCGGGTACCGATGCCAAGCTTGGCCGTGTGAAGACCGCGGGCACGGTGTCTGTCTCGGCTCTCGCTGGCTCGGTGGAGCTTGCCGATGCGCTGAGCACGTCTGACGGTTCCGTCGAGGTGACGGCCGAGGCGGATATTGTTGTTGCCGCCACGGGTTCCGTTGCCGGCGCCAACGGCGTGTCTCTGACGGCAA
>NZ_JAHHZO010000007.1 GCF_018760785.1 Rhizobium sp. CSW-27 | reverse complement strand
TTCATCCATGACTTCAAGCATGGCATCAGCGCCATCTCCAACCATCCCGTTCCGCTCCTGTCGATGAAGGAGCATATCTCGCGGCCTTGGTCAGAAAAGCAAAGGTGGCCTGTTCGTCGCGCTCACGATCGTTAGTGGCCGTATGGATTGGACGGCCATTGGCGAGGCATGCGGGATCGAAAACGAATTGACGGCCGAATTGAAGAAGGCGCTCCGTCCGGGACTGGACGCGATTATCCGCTGGCTCGGCGAACCACCTGCCGTCGACGACATACAGTCGATGAAAACACGCACGAAATCGCGCAATACCGCTCGGCGCAAGGCAGAAACTGCGACGCGTTCCAGGCCGCGACAGATCGTTTGCGACAAGATCCCGACTACCTCTTCGTCAGAGCCGAGGGGACCACAACCGAAACCCATCAGTCCTTTTCCTGAGCCATTGTTTGAGGCGACCGATGATCCGGCGAGCTTTAACGATGCGCTCGTTTATCACATGCGCCGGTTCGGCGAGAGCTACTGGCAACTCTACCGCGCCGTCGTTCGCCTGGGCGAGACGTTCGATGACAAGACTCTGCTGTCGTGGGTTCAGGGCGAGCGCGTGCCGCGATCTCTGACGAGCTTCGAGATCCTGTCCCGTATCGAGCGGCGCTACCGACTGGGACAGGGCTATTTCAAAGCAAAGCTGCCGCACCAATCCCGCTCCCTATACGGCCATGATATGGGCGACATCAGCGCTGCGGAGCGGCGACGACTTGCGTGGCATCTTCCGGACAATTTCAGCAGCTTGCCGTTCTCCAAGCGGGAAGAAATCCTCGAATGGGTGCGCCGGGTCATCATCTCGGGCTCAACCGACTATCGTCGCTACCAGGCGGCGGCCACCAAACAGCGTTATGCAATTCGATTTCCAGGGATCACCTATGGCGGAGGCACCCTGTCTCCACGACCCCAAGTGAACTCGGACAGCACGAGCCACAATCCCGAGGCCTTTGAAGATCCTGATCTCCTGTCCGGCGTCGTCGATGCGCCGCCGCGGTTGGCTATGGAGATGGCCGATCTGATCCGCTTCAAGACATCGACGCTGACCGCAATCGGCTTCCAACGAAATGGAGTTTGGGGAGAGGAAACCGCATCCCAGAAGGTCGAGCATCTCGGCCTCATGTTCGGTGCACTCGCGGCCTCACCCGCCAGCGTCGTCAAAGGGCGCGGTGTGCCGCTCAGCAAACTAACCTTTGGCCTGTTGATCTTCCCGGGCGTCTGGGACTGGTACCTCCAATGGCGGGAACAGCGCCGCGGCTTCTACACGAAATGGGAAGAAGACATGCTGATGGTGGCGCAAGCTCTCACGCGCGCGGAGGTGGGCTGGATCCGCCAGCATCCGGAGCTCCTGAAGAAGGTTCAGCCAATCGAAGGGCTGATCGCGCCGGAGGAGATAGAGTTCGCAGCGCGAGACTGGCACGGCGCCTGCGACGCATTCCACCGGCATGCTGCCAATCGCTCGAAGGAAATCCAGCGTGTCATGCGCGTGCACCGCGATCCGTTCGAGCCGATCATGGTGGTCCTTGAAGCAGACAGCCCACTTTTGGAATACCGCAAGATCACAGATGAGATCCTGAAGCGTATGCCGGATGAAAACCGCTATCCTCGGGCAGCAGCCGAAGCGGTCCGCTCTTTCCTTTTGCTGCGCCTCGGCCTGCATCTGGGACTTCGGCAAAAGAACCTTCGCCAGCTTCGCTTGTGCCCACGCGGGCATTTCCCGACTTCGGAGCGACGGCTGGAAGACATGAAATGCGGTGAATTGCGCTGGAGCGATCGGGATAACGGATGGGAGGTCCTCATCCCATCAATCGCCTTCAAGAACTCAGGCTCATCATTCTTCGGACAAAAGCCGTTTCGCCTGATCCTGCCGGATTTGCTCGACCTCTACAAATACCTCGAAGCCTATATCGATCGTTATCGCGGTGTGCTGCTCGGCTCGGCAAGGGATCCGGGCACCCTGTTCGTCAAGACGGTGAAGACGACCAGTCTGGACGCGGCATACGATTCGACTAAATTCTATGAAGCTTGGCGGACTGTGATCCAACGCTATGGGATCTACAATCCCTACACCGGTCGCGGCGCCATAACAGGACTGCTCCCGCACGGACCTCATAATCTCAGGGATATTCTGGCAACCCATATCCTAAAGCAGACCGGATCGTATGAGCAGGCGAGTTATGCCATCCAGGACACACCGGACGTCGTTCAGCAGCACTACGGCCGGTTCTTGCCGCAGGACAAAGCGGCGCTTGCGGCAAAGATCCTCAATCAGGTTTGGGAAGCTGCATAGCCGCTCGGATGAACGGCTGATCCACATCGCCCGTGCAGATGCAAACCAAGCCCCGCATCTGCATGGGCCCTGCCGGTCGTCTCCGCCTTGAACGGAATCGAACCCTCACCCAGGCAGTAATTCCCGTGTAAGCCCAGATAGATACAAGGCCATCGAATTTTAGCCTCATGATTTCCCGATTTCTTTTAGGTGCCAATGGGCGAAACGCGTAAGCCCCGCGCGGGATTTGCCCTGAGTCGTCTGCGCACAGATCGCCCCGTCGTCGGTGTTGATGAAGGATCACTTTCAGGGGGCAGACCAAATGGCATTCACTAGCCGACAGCTTTTGCAACCATAGCTCGCGATACCGTGTTGACGAAGCTCAGTCGCTAGCGAGAATGGCTTGATTACATTTCCACCCACAAATGTTCTAGGAGAATTTTGGGTAGGCCCAGTTCGCGATCATGCTCAGATCGTAGAACAGCGACCCTATTGGGGTTGTCGTGCTCGACAACGCTCAATCTATCTCCGACACTCCATCCAATAATGCGCGTTCGGGCAAATCCACGAACCCAGAGATCCACCCTACGGACCCAATTAAGGATATCACCAGCCTGAACATAGGCGATCATCACTGCCTGTTCGTGCGAAGCACCGTGCAGGCCGGCCTTAAAGCGCTGCACGCCGCCGGTGCTACCGCGTGCAACGCGGAGGTACTCGCGTTTATCGCGATCTCTTCCGACCGGTGTCGGGAGACGCTTGCATTCGACCGGCAGGAGTGCATCAAAATCGTCGTGACGACGTCCATCAATCCAGATCACCTCCCCGGCCGGTGCCACCGCGAGATCAATACGGCGGGCTGCCTGTATCTCATCGGGTTCCTCAACGCGAAACTGAAGGATGTCCCAACCATTCGTCTTTCTGGCGACCCCATTCAGATGCGCGCAGAGCTGAGACGTCAGATGTGTCTCGGCGTCCACAGGCCGCCTTCCTTCCCGGTCCCGCCAAATCGGAAGCTGCTGCAAGATAAATCCGACAAGTTCGTCGAGCCAGGTCTTTGGTCGGTGAAGACCAGGAGAAAGACCTCCGGTCTGGATGTCGGCATCGTCGTCCGCCAGCATTCAGAACCCCTGCGCTCGGAGATCGGCGAGGACATCGTCGCTGTCTCGCAAGGCAATCGAGCGCAACCAGTAGCGAAGACGATTGGGCTTCAATAGAAATATGAATCTGCCCTCATAGATTCGGGCTATCCGCGTGACGGCGAGGGAACTGCCCTTCTGCTGGCGCAACAATGCGTCAAGTTTGCCGCGCAGATCGCTATCGCCATCCCATTCAACGGCCCCGCGGCCGAACACGAATGGCAAGCACACAATTCCAGGCCAACGGCGCGGTTCAAGGGCAATAACGGGATTGTCCTTATATATCGCATTGATCTGTTTGCAAAAAACAGCCGCGAAATCAGCAAGATCTTCGCCGACTTCCTCCATAAGCAGCTTTGATTCACTGCCCTTGCGAACGAAGTCACGGTAGTAAGTCACCACGTCGTCGGCAACGATCTGCTCATTTTCGCTGAGATCAAGATTTCCATCCTCTGGAAATGGCAACGCGAGCACGTCGGCGCCCGCAATATTCGTGGCCTTCTGCGTGAACAGTTTCGTACTTACGGCGGCAACGAAGGCGCGCAGGGGAATAGACTGAGCCTTCATCCAATCATGCACGGAATCGAGATCATGCTTAGGCGCTTGCGCAAAGCCGACGATCTGGTTCTTGAACGTCAGATATCCATCCGACCACACGGCGTGAGGCAGATCCATATGCTCCCGGACGAGAAGCATCGGTGGGGTGAACAGGTCCGCCGAACGTGGCCCCTCAATGGGTTTTTCGGGAACCACGGTGATCATTTTCCTATCGATTCCATCGATGGTAAGCGCTTCGGACGGAAGCAGGGGCTTACCGATTAAGTGCTCCGCTTTACGCGAAACGCCCTTCTTACCCTCGACAAAACCCTCGCGCACATGCCACTGCCGCTCTGATGCGTAGTCGTAAAGCGTACGATATTGCTTGAGGCGCTTCACGAGGCTGAATGCGCGCGCCCCTCCGAGAAGGTTCACCCTCCATATCTCAGGCCCAGACTCTGCCAGCACCGTCCTGCGGGGCAGCCAGTGCAGATCGTAGTAGTCGATATCAAACCCCTGTTCTGCATCAGCCCGTCCAACACGCCGGAAAACGGCATGAAGGATTCGCCTGTTTGCCGGAGCTTCGCCAGCTTGCGCCACGACGGCAATGATTTTGGTGTCAGCGCCACCCTTACTGAACAGGCCCCGGATCGAGACAAAATCGAGAATTTCACGGACATCCCAGCGAGCGAAGAACTTGGTCCGAAATGGCGCTGAGCTGGCATTGTAAATGAGATTATATTGCTGAAGCAGCGAGAGCACGCCACCGGCGACAAGTAATTCCATTGCTTCGTGCAGGAACAGGTAGGCGACCTGTTTGTCCGGCAGAGGGCCGTTTGCTTCGATGTATCTGCGATAGCTTCGCCGGGCGCCTTCGGTCTTGAGCGCTGATTCAAACGGAGGGTTGCCGACAATTACCCCAATCGGCTCTTCGATCAGCTTCTTTTCCTTGGCTTCGAAGAAGCATGACTCGATTAGCGTCCGATCCGTGAGCTTTGGAAATAGCTGAACGCTTGCCCTGATGTCCTCCGGCTCCAGCGCATCACAAAGCGCGAGACATAAACTGAAGGCCGCCAGTTCGATTGCGCCGCGTTCGACATCAACACCACGGACACGCTCGATCAAAGAGCGCAGCACGTCGACGCCCGGCTTGGCCCACCCGTGCGTACTGCGCCAATGCAAAACAAGCCTTTTATAGGCCTCGACAAGGAAAACACCCGATCCGCATGCGGGATCGAGGATGAATTCCCCTTTCTCCATCAGCGAATCCAGGCGCTGCCAGCTCAGCGCCTCGTCCAACATAAGCCGCACCAGCGACGGCGGCGTGTAGACCGAACTATCCGTATCGGTCACGAACAACTGGTAGATGTGGCTAATGACTTCGACGGGCAAATCGCGGAACGAATACAATGCCCAAAGATTGAGCTGCCCCCCGGTTTCCTCACGCGCTTCGATCAACGTACTGAAACCGTCCAATTCCGTACTGGTTTCAAGCATTTTCTGGTCGGCATCGTCGATTGCGAACACATGCCCATTGAACCGCTTTTCGAGAGCCTTGAGGAGCTCGACCAGAGCCGGACCATTCGCCAAGACATGGAAAAAGCGCGTCGCGCCCTCCAAGAACTGGCCAAAAAAATCCGACGGCAATGCACCGCGCTCTTCTAAATAAGCAATCAGCAGCGACAGGATGAGCAGCCGGCGGCGAAGCGGCGCGTTGAGCAACCGGCTCGTTTTCAGCCGCCCATGTAACTCGCCCACAGCGTCGACGAGTCGACGGTGCGCCGACTTGGATGACGATAGAAGCAACTTACATGCGGCTGGATCATCCCAAAGCGTGCTGTTTCGCAGCCGCTCCGCATCCCACCACGCTTCGTGTGCACTGATCCGAGAGGCGAGGGTCAACGTTTTGACCGGGTTGCAGATCAGTTCTCCGGAGGAAGTGATGAAGTCCGGCTTATGGGCGCATCTAAACAGCTGCACTGTGCCGGGCAAGCGGCGGTAAAGGAGCGGGACGCCGCCCCAGCTCCAGAGCCTCTTGTGCAGCTCCGCAAAAGACGGGTCATTGGCCGGACCATCGGAAACGAATACGAAAGCCTGAGGCGCGCCAGCCCCGCGCTTGGGGTCTGCTTCGAAAAATACGGCATAGGCACCGTAGGATGCCGCCTTTTCCATAATTGCGACTTCCTCCGGCGGCCGGCCGTCGGAAGAATAATCTTCGACGCGGACAAGACCATCAACGATCTCCGCATTCGGCTCGCCTAGCGAGCCGATCCATGCCGTTGCGTCATCGGTTGCCGACATCACCATGGCCTGACCTCAACCGAAGATGTCATTGCTCACGACGCGCTTTGCTGAGCTCAAACCCCTCACGCAGGAGATCAACCATTGTCATGCCCTGGGCCACAGCATAGCCTTTGAAAGCCTTCTTGAAGTCGACGGGAACTTTGAAGTTCAACGTTTCGAGCTTTTCGGGGGATTTGATGGAACCCGACTTTGGGAAGCTATCGACCTTGCGCTGCGCCACGAATCAGCTCCTCCCAGTTGCCGTGAATCAGGAAATAACAGAATTCGGGATGGCCAGCAATCTGTGAACACAGAAAGACAGAATTCAGTGTTTTGCAAGCCGCGAGTCCCTTCGTGAACAAAAAACAGGTCCGAATGAGAGGCGTTGCCATCTGGCTTTCAGCTTGATGCCAACCATCACGTGCCCCCGTGGCAATGCTTGTACTTCTTACCGGATCCACACGGGCATCGCTCATTCCGACCGATCTTTGGCGAGGCGGCACGCGATGGCACAATCGATGCTTTCCGCCTTCCCTTGTCCAACTGCCTTGCGATGTTGTCGAGCAGACCGGGTGGTGCAGTCCACTTGGGAGGCGCACCAAATCTGCGCAGGTTCGCTATCAGTTCGCGCTGGTTCTCGAGCTCCTGCTGTGCGAGCGGGGCCAGCCCCGATTTGTACGGCTCAAGACGGCGCATTTCGGCCTCCGCGTCGGAATATAGCCCGCAATAGGCCAGTACGACGGCATATTGAGAGCGCACGGAGATGAGGTAGTCGGCCAGCTTCCATTGCTGAAGTTGCGGCAGGACTATCGACTCCATCATGTCACGAGCGCCATCGAAGTCGCGCTTTCGGATGAATTGATCGACAAGATCTTGTCCAACTCGGAACAGAGAATCCGGGGCGCGGGCAAGGTCATAGAATTTCAGCGCGTGAACGCGGGCCAGTGGCGAAAACTTGCCTTCTGCGTCGAGTGCCTTGGCAAGGACATCTAAAGAATCCGCGAGATGCTTGACGTCATCGACCTCAGCTTCTTCTTTCAGCATAGGCTTCAGGTCTGGGGCGTTGTTTCCCATAACCATTTCGGGTGATAGCCCGATAACCTCATAATAATCCTTGATCAGCGGCTGGATACGTCTGATCGCGGCATCTGAGTCTCCGAGCGCCAGCTCGGCACAGGCAACATTGTAGGAAAAGACGCGCTGATGACCAGGTGGCAATGTTTTCACAAGAGGCGCCAGATCCGCGATAGCCTGTTGCGCGGCTCGCCTATTACCCTGGCCCGCCAGAAGGTTCATGCGCTTCATGCCAACGCGAAGCCGCTCCTCAGCACCAAGATCATATGCAGTGATCAGTGCGTCCATTTGATCGAGCCAGGAAGTGGCACGATCGGATCCGGCTTTCATGTCGGCGAAGGCCAGGGCGTCTAAGGCCTTTACTCTCTGGTCAGGTGGCACGTGCTCGTCTTGCGCACCGTGCTCGAGATAGGCTTCAACCTCCGGCCAGACGCCCATCTCATGAAACAGTTCTTCCGTTGCCATTTCGACGAGGATATCGAGACGGCCGACTTCACCCGTAAGCCGGAGGAATAACGAAAGCTTCGTCGGGCTCCAGCTTTCGATGAGGCTTTGCTGAACAACGCGTCTCAACGCTTCCTGGTGGGCTTTCACCGTCTCTGCACCGAGAAGAGCGAGTCGTCCCTTGCCGACAACGCGGGCTGCGTCGTGCAGTTTGATCTTGTCGCCGGCGAAACTTTGGAGAAGGCCCAAGCTCAACAGCTTGCGAAACGACTGCAGAAGCACTGGCCTTTCCGGCCCACCTGCAGCAACGATGTAGGAACCAGCTTCCTCACGTGTCAGGGGTGCATCGCAGAGGCTTAGCAGATCAGCGACCTTGGCAATCGTCACCGGCAACCCTTCGAAGACGCGACCCAATACGAAGTCTTGAGCCATTTCGGTCGTGTGCGTTGCGCGGACCAAGTCACCGCACAAGCGTTTCACCGACCCCTGATAGTCAGTTTCTGCCACCGCGAGAGCATTTTGAACGAACAGTGGAAGGCCACCCGTCAGATCTATCAGTCTCTGGTAATCAGCAGCATCGCCCTTGCAGCCAGCGTCGTGTCCGGCGGCTGCTACGGTATCGGATGCCCATCCGCGAAGATCTTCCCGCTTGACGCCTACAATAGCCTCGATTGCGGCGACCTCTCCTTCCGGACGGCCGAGCAACAGGAAGTTGATATTCCCACCCGCCTGGATCACGCCGACAATGTCATCAGCGGCCAGTTTGTGAATATTGTCCAAGGCAACTGTAACGACGTCTCCGGCTTCGGTGATCCGACGCGAGAGGAGTTGCAAAATCTCCCGTCCAGAGGCGCCCGGCAGGAATATCTCCCCAAGCCGATATCGGTTCCCCGCTAATCGGCCTGCCACCTCGCGCGCGACAGCGTTCGACAAGGCGCCGCCGGGCGTGTCGCCAACATCGAGATAGACTAAAGGACCTACCGCATGCTGCGCTGCTTGCGCCAGCCATGACGTTTTGCCCGCCCCTGAATAGCCAACGATCAAACGGACCCGATCGCCTGTGAAGAGATCCGGCTCATCCTGTTGGACCCGATAAGGAACCGGAGGCACAGGCAGGTCTTGCAATTGAAGCACGAGTTGCTCAAAAAGTGCAGGAAGATCCTTCGTCGTGAACACATGGTCGAGTGAAGCCTTTTCGCCAGTAGCTGCCAGCGTGACGACACCCGCCAGCTTCCACACGAGTGTTTCCGGTGCCAAGGTTGCAAAAGGCAGAACCTCCGCTAGACGGCAGTTTCCCTCAATTGCCTCCATGAGGGACGATTTTGGGGCTGGCAGGATCCTGTCGATAAGGTCCGCCTGCGGCCAATCAATAGTTACGTCGGCTGGCCAATCAGGTTTTGTCATTCGTTGCAATAGGGGTCCGTTCGGCCCAGTGTTGCTGACAATGACGAACCGCGCAGCGCCCTGTCGCTCCGATCGCTCATGCGATCCCCGAAGGTCCGCAAAACGTGACATCGCGCCCTCAATATCATCCCATGCGAGAGCATCTTTCCGATGTTTAACCTGGACATAGATACGGATGCCATCGAGTTGGATTTCGACATCTTCGTCGCTTTCGACAGCAATCTCCCGCGCCGCGATGGTTTCGGCCGACAACAGGCATTGAACCGCATAGAGGTGCTGGAACAGGTAGCCGCGATGCACGGCTTCGATTCGAAGCAGTTGCGCCGGGTCTAAAACATTAGTTCCTGAAGGGCTTAGCTTTTCCAATTCAGCAAATCCTTTTGTATCGCAGCGTTCATCCGCGGTCCCATTCTCTTTCCAGGTCACGGCAGAAACGGCATCAGGACATTGCCCATGCCGCGCCGTATCTCTATGCAGTCACAACACAGACGCAGGGAAGGTACGCCGGGCATCGTCTGAGCGCCGTTCGCAAGGCGGTAGGACATGGCTGGCCGGTCGCCGCACGACGAGCAGACTTCTGGACTGTCTTCCGCAGTGACAACCACGCGCGACAATGCAGCGAGCTTGGGCTCGACGCGATCGACGATCGAATACCAATAGGCGCTGTGCGGCTCGATCTGCTCCAAGTGCTTCTGCAGATCGTCAGGATAGTGCTTCAACAGCCACGCACACGCGACCTCCCTGCGGATCTGATCGTTAAGCACAAGAGTTTCGTACAGGTCCACCAACATGCGGAAGGATTGACCGCCGTGCTGGTTCTCCAGCATCTGCAACTGGATGAGGTTGATGGAAAACCGCACGCCTCCGCTGTAAGCCTCGCTCACTGTACCTATGCAGTATTCACGTATGTCGGCCATCTGCTCGGGCGCGGACATTGCTGCGATTAGGCTCTGGTCGTAGCGCCAAGGGTGAGCCGCTATTTCACCGCGCCACAGATCAAGGTAACCGCTCTCGCGCAGAACCTTTGCAATTTCCGGATCGGACTCAGGGTGCGTCACGAGTAAAGCATGGAGTTCGTTTAGGCTCTCCAAGTCCGGAACGAACGTACGAGCGACATCAAGAATGGCTTTATGGGCCAGATGTGTATCTCGGATCGGGTTACGATTAGTTTCGAGCCAAAGCCATTCTTCCTCGGGCACGGCTTCGGTCTCTATAGGGATTTCCACCAGCAGGTGACTACGTCGTAAATCCTCCGGCGAGCAATAGTCTGCGTCGGGGACGAGATCGATGCCCGCGTTTCTGTAGACGCGGGCCACTAGACGAGAGCAATATTGGCGCTTCGATCTCGGCTTTCGGACAGCAGCGACCGACCGCATGGCCTCCGGCACAGAATACCGAGCACCGATCTCGGCCCGCGCAAAATCGATTACATTTGAAAGAACCTCGCGGGGGAGAGCTTCCTTCAGGCGGAAATGGAAAACCTGCTCGTCATCCTCGAACAACTCCCGCTGCAGGTTGCGCGCCTGGACCCCGTCCGCAGTGGAATCGATAAACGAACCATGCTGCACGCAGATCATCGCGTGAGAAACGATGCCCCCCGTGCTGAAGCGGATCGATTTGCTTATCTTTCCCGGTCGAGCCGTGAAGAGAATATCTCCAGGCTGAACACTGTTGATGCTGATGCGTTTCATTCCCCTCCTCCAAAGCCGGCCTGTATCTATTGCTGCTAGTGCGGCCAGGACGATTGATCTCGCGGCAATCGATTGTCTGGATCGTGAACATGCACGTCATCATCTGCGATGAGATTGGCAGGAAAAATCACAAGATTAGTTCCGCCAGCGTGCCGTAGTGACGGAAAGAGCAGCCCCCGAAGGCCAGCCGAAATGACCTTGTCCGCGAGCTTCCAGGACGGTGGAACCTTTTTGTCAATGCGAGCAATTTTCCGCCATGCGCAGTCCCATTGAGCCCAGGCAACATCCCAATGAAGCGGATCGAAACCTTCCGACAGATCGGCCACTTCGCTCAGCGTGATCTTGTACGCTGCAAGCGTAGCCGGCGGCGCGATGCTCGCACCCTGTCGATATTCGTCCAGCGCGGTTTGGGGGGCCACGGATAGATAGAGAGCCTCGACGCCGGGTCGATTGAAGCGACCGCCATCAACAGCGGCTCCGGCGCCGCTGGTGGGAAGAAACGCCCATTTCGGGGTCAGGTAGCGGTGAAAGACAGCATCCGGGCCAACGCGGATGATCTTCACCCGCGCGCTCCATTCTCCAGGTCCCGAATATACGCAAGAACAGCCTCTATCTCACCATCGGCTACAAGCTCGGCAGACGTGCGGTGGCCATAATCGGCAATCGGTTCATTTCGATACCAGTAGATTGCCTTCGCAAGATCGCCAGTCAGCTCGACGGCCGCAGAGATCGCCTTGATCATTTCCCGCATCCTGCCCTGCAGGCGTTCGGAGGAGGGATTGCGCAGGGTGTTGCGATGAACACCGGTCAATTCTGCAAGGTTCGCGACATTAACACCGAGCGCCTTCGACAGGCGAGACGGAGAAATGTAAGGTGTCCGCGGTTCCTGAAGGCTATCAACAAAGCCAGAAACAACTGCGTAGGAATGTGCTGTCTGAGCCTGTGCCATATCTAATCTCCGCTCAATCTTATGCACAATATATGCACATTCTGGCGCACATCAAGCAAGGCCCTTGATAAATCACGCCTCACGCGTCCTCGAACGGCGCCTTCAACGTTCACAACACTGCCATTTGGGCGCCCGCAGCGATTCACACTCAGCTAGGGCGGGCGGTCGTCGTCCGTAAATCACCAGGCTCATGTCCTCCCGAGGCTCTGTTATAAGTTGCTCTCAGGTGAACCGAGGGGATTCGCGTGGACGACATGACAGATTTCGATCCGGACGACGATCACCGTCATTGGTCGGAGGTGCTGGTCTTTCCGCATCCCGCCAGGCTCGACGACATCGCCATGGATTACTATTTCCGCAGCTACGACGGCAAATGGAGCGAGCAAACGAAGCGGGCGATGAAGGAACTCGGTGCCAAAGGCCTCGAGTTAAACTCCAACTGGGCGTTAGAAAGTCAGATTTGGTCCTGCAGAGGATGCGGGCGTCACAAGCGAGAAATTTTCCGGAAGTCATCGAACGGAATTCTTCTCGCCAAGCTCGAACTGCACCACGACCATTTGTGGGATGAAGGCCTCCGCAGGGCCGAGAAGCTACTCGGACCGGACTGGAGAGAGAATCTGATGGACGGTGCGACGATCGTTCTCGACACGATCCGTACCCTTGTCGTCCGCTTTGACGAGGCCCTCGTCTGCTCGGAATGCAACGCAGCTGACGGCAAGGCGAAGACGGCGGTGGGCACCAATCCGAATTTCAGCTTCGCGGCTGCGGAGATCGCAACCTTCGTCAAGGCGACGCCTCACCAGGACCACGAGATCGATATCGGAGCCGCGAAGGAGGCCTGGGAGGCGGAGCGGCCGAATTTCGAACGACGTCTTGCCATCCTCAACATGTTGCTCGGCGACCTCGCCGCCGGGCATCTACAGCGTCGAACCGAGGGGAGGCTGTGTATCGACCGACGAATGTTTCAGCGCGTCGGACAGACCGAGATACTCTACGATGCCTTCAGCAGGTCGGCAAAGGGCACTATCAACGCTGGACTCTTACAGTCGATGCGCAGCGACTTCCTCGCTCGCTCGGTGCAGAAAGACTTTGTCAGGAGGGAACGCCAGAAGACGGCCGTACGGCATCCGACCGACGAGGAATACCAAAACTATGTCCCCGAGAAAGTCGCAGGGAAATGGATGGAGACCGGCGACGACTGGGCGTGTCCCTGTTGTGCGCGCGGGAAAAGGTCTCTGATCAGGTTAAGTTCGAAGAAGAAGTGGACGGGGAATATCCGCGCCGTCGCCCAGTACGAAATCCTTCTCGACAAGGACGAGATAGCGCTGCGGGAAAGATTATTTCCCCGCTTTCCGAACGACCTTCACCTTCAGCCGATGCACTGGCTCGACGTCTGCTCCGACTGCGCCGACATCGGAACCCGGCTCAGTCAGTCGCGACGCGATTTGGCCGACATCTATCTCACGATCGAGCAGATGAGGGCGAGCCTTCGCGAAGTCGCCGACAACATGGCGCACGTGATTGACTTCGATCTGGCTGCCGAAATGTCAGGCTCGAACTGGCGGTACCGTCACGCTAGGGAGGCCGTGTCAGCGTTCGCCGCTCTCCGAAACACTTTCCGGACGCAGATGGAACACGCCGCCGATCCTGAGTATCTTAGGATGAATCCCTACCTTCGCCAGGACACCTTCTTGAGGCTCGACAGCATCCTAGAATGGGACCACCGGATCGACGACCCCCAGCAGCGTAAAGATATCATGACAATGTTCAAGAACGGAGACTACGGCCTTTTGCTGACCTGGCGGGAACCATACAGTGATAACTTTTAATACGCTTGTGCCAGAGTGGCCAATCTCAAACTGGAGAAGCGATTACGGATTTCACCGCGCTCGTGGAAGAGCACGGCACGCTTGCGCTTATACGCGGCTCCGCCCTCGTTGGGTCCGGCCAGGCAAGCCGCCCATAGGACTGAAGATGCTGCGATCGGGTTCAAGCTTCCCGGATGTCTGCAGATCATCGGCATAACCAGTGAAGTACGCAACAATATCCTGGCCAGGGCCGACCAAGTGGTCGCCGAACTCCGCCGCAACGAGCACGATGCTGGCCGCATGGAGGATTACTCCAGGATGTGTGAGTTCCCGTTTATCGAGCTGCTGCACGAGTTCGTCTCTTGAATTCAAATATTGCGTTCGGGGCAGGTGCGTCCAAGCGCAGAGCTGGCGCCAGGCCGGAGACTTAGCGTATCCGACGACGAGCGGGTGCTGCGCCAGATGCGTGAAGGCGGCCGTCGCTCACAGATTTAGGCCACAGTGAAACGCCGGAGTTTCTGGCGAAGCATTGGCAAAGTCATTGGCTCATCAAATCGAATCTCGACAAGTTGGACCGAATTTTGCTCGCAGAGACTTCTCTTCAATGCATCGCGTTCCATGTTCCGCTTCAGCGCCATTTCTCCTCCGAATGCAGCAATGGCTCTGTAGTGCTGCTCACCATGGTGTTCCAGAGCAAGGCCGATGGCGGGCAGATACACGTCTAATCGTTGGCGCCCCAGCCATGGGGGCGACGCCTCCCTTAGGATAACTTGGTCGGGAAATAGCTTTTTCAGCAGACTGTACATTTCCGCCTCCCTCACCCATCGGCTAAGACCAAGAGTGTGCTGGACTTCGGAACGCGCAGTGGGCTTGTCCATTCCAGGCATCAACATCAGCTGATCGATATACGGCGCGATAAACTCCCCAATATCATCACCGTAGAGATCAGCAGCAGCCTCCGGTCCCGAGCGACGGGCGATACACAGGTGGCATATTTCGTCGATGTAGGTCGCATCCGACAACAATCGAACAACCTGATGGGTCCATGCGCCTGAATGAGACGCAATACGCATAGCCTCTGATATCATTTTGCCATGGGCCGGGCGTGCGCATGAACAGAAACAACGCTCCCCGGTAATCAAATGGTCAAATGCAACAAACTCAAAGCCCTCGATCCCGAACTCATAGCCTTGCGTACGCGGCCCAGGTCGAGGGTTCGCGACCAGCGGCTGCTCAAGGGGAATCGCCTCCATCATTTTCTTGGTTTCAAGAAACATGCTGGGCGGAATCGTCACGTGGTTCAGACGCAGGATGTGGTTTGTTTGGGTTTTTAGCTGCTTCGACCAAAGTCGATGTGACATCAGCCCCGCAGGGCCATAATTTATGGGACTGAGTTGCAAACCCTGCGTGTCAATCTCAACGACGTCAACCATGGTCTCTTTGGTTGTGGAAAAGGCCAGCTCGACATACCAGGTTTCGTATCCGATGTCCGCAAGCCGCGCCAAGGATGCACAGCGCTCCTTGAAATACATCGAGTGAAGCTTCACCGAGGGGATCTTCCGGAGCTCTAAAGTCGCTTGCTGCCGAAGATTTTCGACGAGAATTTGTGTCATCAGCTGTTCGACGGCATCTACCGGCCTCACTCCCACGGTAGCGGCCCTGAGAGCCAACGCTTCGCCAAATTCCCTCTCGGAAAAACCGAAGGAAAGCCGACCACTCCTCACGTAACTGCCTCGATTGCAGGGATAATTGCAGATTCGGAAGACGTCGACCTGCTAAATCTCATTCGAGACCTCGATGTCTTGGTTCAAGACCGCGCTTTCAACGAAGTTTCCAAGCGCACGAGCTGTCGAGTCATAGATCGACTTCTCTCCATCAGCGCTCGAAAGCGTGAGTACGAAAGCCACTTCTTGCGGCCCAGCCTGACTGTGATGCGTCCACCCAAATTGGTAGAGGTCGCGCATGTAAACGCGCGCATATAGCCGCATATGCGACCCGGAAAAGCCGAGCCCACTGCTTTTGGTAAAATCCCGGCAATGCCTTCTGATCGGTTGCCATTTTCGCAGCTCTTCACGAGCGTCGTTCTCCGGCAGTGTCGATTCCTTCATTGAACCAAGAAGGGAGGGCCATTTCTTTGGCCCAGTAGGGTACATCAAAGATGTCTCCAACCGAGAGGCGAAATAATTCGCGCCGCCGAACGGCGAAACGAGGGGTCGCAGCACGGCAGTCAGGCTGGCGCGCCCAAACAACTTTCCATCTCGCACCAGCTCGGGAGGGATGGGAATATCGTTCCAGTAGTATGCGGTTCCCGGCTCGAGTTGTGCCCGCCACGCAAGCGTGACGCTGCCGGGCGCGCAGGTCCAAGGAAGGTGCCCTTGATACGGCGTTCCCCAACCGAGGTTGGGATCGTGCTCGCTGCGTTCCGCTGAATTGATGAGGAGAGCCTTAACCAGATCCGGCGTTGGTTCACGTAAGCTATCGAAAGTGTGGGCTGCCAAAGACGATACCAACGGCGTTGCGTAACTGCTTCCCGTATCGACAACTCCACCCAGCATCCTGAGATTTGAAAACCACGATAAGTCCGGTTTCATCATCCCATCGGGGCCAGGACCGGGCAGGCAGGCAGGGCAACGGTCTCCTGGCGTTCCATCCGGGAGCGCCTGACGGCCACCCACGACAATCGCCGCTTCGCAATCAGCTGGCGGATTGGGCCGGGAATTGTTGTCCGGGCTGACATTTCCAAAGGAGATCACAGGGAGGAAGCCCGCCGATCTCGCCAAGAGGCTGATTTCATGCCCAAGAACGCTCACTTCTGAGGGGTCTAAGCCGATGCCATCTTGATTGGCGGAAATATTCCAGACGCGTGCCTCTGGATAAAGACGTGCAACCTCCGTCAGGTAGTCAACCAACTCACGCTCATCGAAACGACGGTTTGCGTTCTTATGGGGGACCGCCTGAACCGATCCAATGCGGCAGTTCAGCTGCGGCAACAATCGATTATTATTCCAGGCGTGGCCATGGACAACGAGCGAGCTGACACAGTTGCCATGAAGCTTATCAGCTTGGGCATTCGTCACGAAAGGCGTTGCCTTGAAGGCTTCAGCTGCGCTGTAACTTTTCGCATGCAGTCCCCCGTCCACGACAACGACGACGGGTGCGTTTTGATCGATTACCGGCGCAGGAGGCTCAGCTCCTTCGCCAGGGGCCGCCACTCTGATGGGCCGCACAGGATCGATTCGATAGGAAGCACCGGAGGCGATTAGCTGCCGCAATCCTTCTTTGTTCGGAATACGAACCGTGGCTCGGCCGACGCCGGTGTTTCGGTAATCCCGCATGGCCCTTGCTATGCTGGATTGTCGCGGCGTCGTCAAAGCGCGCGGTTCTTCCGCTTCCTCTGATGTGCCTAGCGTCAACCGTACACTCGTGAAAGTCGGCAATACCAACCTCTCATTGGCAAAGCCCTGAATTCGCTCCAGGACCTCTACCTTGGCATCACGATCACGAAAAGGAGCAAGCCAGACCACGAACAAACGTCCATCGTCGTCCTCCGGCGCGGAATTCCAGAGCTCATTGACTGACCGGCCGCGCAATCGACTTTTCGCATCAAATCGCTCCAGGGACGAAACTCGCGATATGTCTGCTTGCACCGCATAGCCGACCGGACGTTGGATCGCGTCGAGAAGGCGAGGCAACTGCTTGATGTCGGCCTCGATCAAATAACCGCTTGGAAGGGGTGCAACCAGCCTGCAGCCGTGACGCTGGGAGAAGAGGTCGTCTGGTGTGTGTGTCGGAGCGAGGGAATCTTCAGTAAACATCCGAACTACGAGGTGAGTTAGCCCCGAATATGTCGGCAACTCCGCGCGGTGCTCATAGATATCGCGTGTTTCGCTCGCAAGAACTTCCTGCTGTCGGCCGAGGCGCTCCGTGACGATACTTTCAATGCCCTTGCCGCGCCCTGTAGGACTCCGGAGCGCCGGGTCCATTTGAAGGCTCAAAACAGGATAGAGAAGGGGCTGGTCTCGAACTTCCGCCATGCTATGCCTCCCCATCCTGTTGCTTCAAATATGCATAAATGGCTTGCCGTGACACACCAAGGATGCGGGCGGTATCCGCGCCCGCAATACCGTGTTTCTCCTTCAATGCCATCGCCACCTGCCGCTTTTGCTCGGCGTCCAATGGCTGCCGTTGGACAGGGGCGGTCCGCCCTGAGCGGGGCTCTAACAGAGCCGCAATGACGGCTCCAAAATCGATGTCACGCGAATCATGAACCGCATGACGCCGTGCTGACAAGCTCATCGTTTCGATATCGGCCCCCGATAGTCCTTCTGACACTGTAGCAAACAGTTCGGCGCGACCATCTTCATCGTTATCCTCAAAGAGAAAATGCCGCCACAGATCGGCACGGACGCTTTCCTCCGGAAGCCCAAGATCTATTTTGTAGGGGAATCTTCTCCAGATCGCAGGATCGAGAAGGTGAGCATGATTGGTTGCAGCAACCACGATCGAACTCGGGTCCAGCCCATCAAGCGCTTGAATGACGGTATTGACCACACGCTTGAGCTCGCCCAGCTCGTGTCGATCGTCCCGCAGTTTTGCAACAGCATCCATTTCATCAAGAAATAGAACAGCGTTCCGCGCCGGTACGAAATCAAAAACCGAGCGAATATTTTTTGCTGTATCGCCGAGCAGCGAGGATATCACGGAGTCGAGCCGGACGACGTAGAGCGGTCGTGACAACTGTGCAGCGATGTGCCCGGCAAGAAGAGACTTACCTGTTCCGGGCGGGCCGGAGAGCAGAAGCCCTAGTCGCGACGCCAATCCTTTGGCACTCAAGTCATCAATGCGACGGGCATCCGCGATGAAATCGCTGAACACGCGCCAACCGCTTTCATTTAGGAAAATAGGTGTATCGGGCCAAGTCTGCTCTTCGACAAGCGGCAACCGGGATTTCGAGTCAACAGGCAGGGACTCCATGTAACCGGACGCCTTCAAAGGCACCCCCCTCTTCCGAACCAGCGCCTTGAGTTCCTTGGCAATGGAGGTCTCACCATTCTTGTCGAGGTCTCGCGCGAGCGCATTCGCGGCTCTGCGTACGCGCGTGTAGTCAGCGGATAACGCCGCATCGGCTAACTCCAGCACATTTTTCATCTCAATGGTCATGATCACTCCATGCGTAAAATATATACCCCAGTCCGTAAACCACATTAGCCATATTGACAATTAAATTTTCATTAATGTAAAGTGGACTGGCACTCAAGAAAAAGGAATCTGATGCAATGACAAAGAAAAATCAGCATGTGGTTCCCCACAACGGCGAATGGGCCGTGCGGGGCGCTGGAAATCAGCGAGTGACCTCCACGCATGGAACGCAGGCCGACGCGGCGGCTGCTGCTCGCAAGATTGCGATCAACCAGCAGAGCGAAGTGGTCATCCACCGTCCCAACGGTCAAATCCGGGACAAGGATTCCTACGGTCGCGACCCGTTCCCGCCACGTGGTTAAAACCTGAGGCCGCCTGGAGTGAGGCGGCCTCTTCATCAAAGGAGAGAAGAAATGCAGTTTGAAGGCGCATTAGTTCGCGAGCAGGGCGTCACATTCGCCATCGTCATTGTTAAGCCGCACGTTCTCAACAGCGGCCCTCAAGCCGATGAGGTTGCTTATAGCTTCCAGCCAGCATTCCCCGGCGTGCCGATTGTTCTCATGGCGCAAAACAGCCGGGGCGTCCCGACATATCGTGGTCGACGTGATCTCGTTAATTTTCTGTCGCGGGTGCCTATGCAGGCGATACCCTGGAAGCGCTACACCCTGAACTGATCGGGAAGACTACATAGATGCTCAAGACCGATACCCGTCAGGCAAACTGGCGACGAGCCAATCCGACAAAGTATGAGGCTCACCTCATCGTGCAGCGTGCCTTAAAGGTGGGCGAACTGAGGAAGAACACGTGTGAGGTCTGCGGCAACGCAGCCGTCGATGCCCATCACGATCAATATGATGAGCCTTTGAAAGTCCGGTGGCTATGCCGTCGCCATCACACGAGGCTTCACCATTACGGCGAGGACCTGTTTCCCATCCGGACTTCGTGTTAGCGCTCATCAGAGAGGTGCGCAGAAGAAAACGTGAGCCTACGAAGCCAGGGCTACGGGAAAACAGCGTCACAGACGGCGGCAAAAGAACTTATCCGACTAGATAATCCCCCACGCCCGAAACCTCCCCCTGCCCGTCATCTCCCTCAACCCGAGTTCCTGCACGATCCGCCGCGCTCCTTGAGGCGTGACCTCAAGCGTCTTCGCCACCATGCCGGCGGAGATCAGCGGCCGTGCCATGACAAGCTCGATCAGCTCCGGCAGCCGGGAGGATGTCCGCCGTCCCTCCAGTTTGCGCATCATCATCTGCCGCGCCAGGACCAGCCGGTCATGCTCCTTCAGCCCTGTCTCGGCGGCAATCGTCAGCGCCCGGGTCATGGCCTGCAGCCGTGTCTCCCGATCCCGATGCCGGCGCCGATCGACGGGGATGGCCTTCAGCCCCAGATTGAGCGCGGCGAGATGGGTGCCGGTGGTCACACCTCCTTCGCGCAGGATCGAGGCGGCGAGCAGCCGGCCGAGCCAGGGCGCGTGCTGGAGGACGGCAATCTCGTTCCAGGCATCGAGCGCCACGATGGCCTGCAGGACCGGCGGCAGATCCTCGGCGCGCGCCAGCACGGCCTGCCACTCTTCCAGCCGCTCGTCCTCATCCCAGTCGAGATCGTAGACGAAGGGATCCCTGTCCGGCGCGCTTTTGGCGCTCCCCGGTGTCTTCGCCTCCTCTATTGCCACTTCGGAGCGGGCGAGCACGGCGTCGATTGCTGCGAGCGCATCATCCAGACCGTCTGCCGGCTCATCCCACCCCCGCCCTGCCCCATCCGAAGCATCGGACAGGTGCACCGTCTCATCCGGCACGCCCTCTCCCCCCAATGATGCCCCGGCCCACGGCCGGCCGCGCAGCGAGGCGAGGCCTTGATCACAGAGAGCCCAGGCGGGCGGATGGGCGGCGATGCGGCGGCGGGTTTTCAGGATGTCGCGGGCGATGGTGAGTTCGTGGGTGGGGGCACGGATATCGCGCAGCGCGTCATGCAGGACGAGGTCTTCGAGATGGACGAGTTCGCCATCGACCCAGAGCGAGGCATGCGCCTCGAGGAAATGGGAACGCTCGAGAAAGCCCGCGCCGACGGCCGAGCGGGCGATGCGCTCGTCGAGACGGGCAAGCGCCACCGCGGCCTCGGAGATCGGCCGCAGCAGGCTCTGAATGGGTAATTTCGTGAGATCGTAAGACATTGAATTTATGGTAAATGATTCGTGAAACGAAAGCTACATCCCAGTTACGGTTCCGTACTTCTTATAAGTGTGCCTTGGGTCACTGACCCCCGATAAGTAACCCTTATCGGATGTAATCTAGTCAACCTCTTGACCAATAACTGTAACGCTCCTATTCTCTGCACTCAACACGCGAGAACGATAGGGAAGGAACTGCCATGACCGTCATCGTCAAGGTCGCTGAGGCTAAAACGCACCTGTCTGAACTGCTGGCCCGCGTCGAAGCCGGTGAGGACTTCATCATCGCCCGTGGCAATGATCCCGTAGCGCGTTTGGTGGCCATGGACGAACGGCGTCAGCGTCTGGCCGCGATCGAAGCGGTACGAGCGCTGCGCGCCCAAGCCAAGCCCGTTACCCATCAAGAAATCCAGGAATGGAAGCAGGAAGGCCGACGCTAGTGGCCTTTGTCGTTGATGCCTCGATCGCTGGCGCGTGGCTGCTGCCGGATGAAGAAAATACAACCGCCGAACTGGCCATGACCCGCATGGCGGAGGAAGACGCGGTAGCGCCTGATCTGCTTCGCCACGAGATTCGCAGCATACTCCTGAGCGCCGAGAAGCGTGAGCGGATCTCGGCTGATTTTGTTCATTCGGCCCTGGCGCGGTTTCGCGGCCTACCATTGCAACTGGGTGGCGCCGGCGACGACACGGAGGTGGTGCGCTTGTCCCGGAAATACCGTCTCAGCGCCTACGACGCCGCCTACCTCGCTCTAGCACTTCTCGAACAGCTCCCTCTCGCCACGCTCGACCGTCGACTGGCGGAAGCTGCCCGTGCAGAAGGTGTGGCGGTGTTTGGCCCCCCTGAGCATGAGCATTGATCGCCCTGCTGAGCTCGCGGCCCGTGTAGCGACACTCGACACAATTGCCGCCGTTCTACCCATGGACCGACGGGATGAGCTGGCGGAACTGCTGACCGATCAGGACATCGAGACCCTCCGCCATCTCGTCAACGAGGGCATGGGTGCCAACACGCTGCGCGCGCTGACCTCCGATCTTGCTTACCTGCAGGCTTGGTCGCTGGCGGCGACAGGCCGCTCGCTTCCCTGGCCAGCACCCGAAGCGCTCCTTCTCAAATTCGTCGCGCACCACCTGTGGGACGCAGAGAAGCGTCTGACGGATCCGGAACACGGGATGCCGGCAGATGTCGACGACAAGCTCCGGATCCAGGGATTTCTGCGGACGGTCGGACCGCATGCACCCGATACCGTGCGCCGGCGGCTCGCCACCTGGTCCACGCTGACGAAATGGCGTGGGCATGTTGGTGCGTTTTCCTCCCCTGCCCTGAAGTCCGCCATCCGGCTTGCAGTGCGCGCAGCGCCACGCCCCAAACGACGCAAGAGCGCCAAAGCGGTGACAGGCGATATCCTGTCGAAGCTGATTGGCACATGCCGAACCGACAATCTGCGTGATGTCAGAGACAAGGCGATCCTGATGGTCGCTTTCGCCTCAGGCGGCCGGCGTCGCAGCGAAGTTGCGGGGTTGCGGAAGGAGCAGCTGGCTACGGAAGCGCCTATCCACCTTGACGGCGCCCCTCCCCTGCCCTCGCTGTCCATTCTCCTGGGACGCACCAAGACCAGCGGCGCGGACAATGATGAGGTCGTCTACCTCACCGGTCGGCCCGTCGACGCGCTGAATGCCTGGCTCGCGCTTGCCAGGATCGAAAGCGGCAGCGTTTTCCGGGCAATCGATCGGTGGGGCAATGTTTCGAAGCGGGCTCTTGATCCGAAGGCGATCAGCGACATTCTAAAGCAGCGCGTCGAGATGGCAGGGCTGGACCCGGCAGAGTTTTCCGCCCATGGCCTGCGCTCCGGTTATCTCACCGAAGCCGCCAATCGCGGCATTCCGCTCCCAGAGGCCATGGAGCAATCCCGACACCGCTCCGTCCAGCAGGCATCCGAATACTACAACAGCGCGACGACGCGTAGCGGGAGAGCGGCTCGGGTCTGGGAGTGAGAGATCGCTTGCGCTTATGGAGAGGGAAAGATGACAGAAAAGCTTGAGCTGCAACCCAACGAGCCATTGTCCGTGAAGGTCGAACGTCACCGGGCCGTGTACCTGGCGGCCGTCAACGGCGAGGGCGGCGCTGACATGGATCAAGAAGCGAAGGCACGTATGGAAATCATCGGGCACGCGCCGTCAGATCAGGATGAGAGAGATCAGAAGCTGTGCCGACGGGTGATTTCTGTCCAGGCCATCGTGAACTCCATCCGAACTTCGCAAATCCGAAGGAATAATAATCTATTGAAATAAAACACATATTTTCGAAGCAGCCTCTAAACTCGTTGAAACGACGCCTCTAGGCTATAGACTGGGGCATTCCAGACATGCACCCTTTTTCGGCCGCGCGTCATACGCTAGGTGGTCTCGCCCGCAAGAGAGCCAACCCCGGTCATGTCGGCCTGCTGAAGCGCTTCAGATCCGCAAACACCTGCGCATTGCCAGCCCAGATCGGTCCCGGACGGGTGAGGGTTCCGGCAAATTCCACCTGCCCGCCAGCCTCGCGGATCAGCACGATGCCGGCCATGCAGTCCCAACAGAACAGGGTCGGATCATAATAGCCGGCGAGGCGGTTGGCCGCGACGTAGGCCAGCATCAGAGCGCCAGATCCGACGCGGAAGATGACGCCGCCTTCCTGGTACAGGCGGGTGACGAAAGCCCCGACATCAAGAGGATCGGCTCTTTCGGTGCCCCCGAAGCCGACTGTCGTAGATCGTATGGTCCAATCCTGATGGATGAACAGGCGACGCCCATTCAACGTCGCTCCTTGCCCCAGGCAGCCGACATAGGTCTCGTTCAGCACGGGGGCCTCGACCACGCCGATGATCGGCTCGTCGTCATGCAGCACTGCGACGGATACCGTCCAGTTCGGCTGGCCAACCAGAAACGCCATGGTGCCGTCGATCGGGTCGATCACCCAGTCGTAACCGGAACTGCCGGCCGACGAACCGGCCTCCTCTCCCACGATCCCGTCATGCGGGAAATGCTCCCGGATCATCTGGCGCAGATAGGCTTCCGTCGCTTCATCCGCAGCGCTCACGATGTCTTGCGATGAAGCCTTCTCCGTCCATCCAAGCTTTTCCGGGTCGGCCAGAAACGAACGGGCTCGCTCACCCGCTTCCCGGGCGATCCGCTCCGCGAGCGCGCAGCGCATGCTGACATCGGTGGAACTGCGATGATGATGGTTCAAGGATGGCCTCCCGTCCTGGTGTTGACCACATCATAATTCCCACATTGATGCTATTGCAAATCCAAAAATACAGATGTATCGATAATCCATCCCGCCGAGAGGAACGGCGAGTTTAAGTCACTGATCTAGCATCACAAACGCATTAAATTTGCGGATGGCGGAGCTATGTCTGCTGCCCGGCTCGAAGGGATAGTGGCCGGTTCTTGGGTGTCCTGACCGAGGCGACGAAACGCCATGGACTGTCTTGGACCCCTTCGTCTGAACATCGAACGAGGCTGCCAGGGAGGCGGCTTACACCGTAGGAGGAGTGGAATGAAACGTCTGTTGAGAATCTGCGCCAGCGTGCTGGCACTTGCAACGGCCAGCGCCGTCATGCCGCACGCCGCGCATGCCGACTGGTTGGAAGACGCGGCAAAGCCGCTGAAGGGCACGGAAATCAGCGGCATCTTCCTGGATCGCCCGGGTTACCGCGCCATCATCAAGCTGCTGCCGGAGTTCGAGAAGAAGACGGGCATCAAGGTCAACTACGAGATCGTGCCCTACGAAAACACTCGGGAGAAGACGGTTCTCAACTTCACCTCCAGGGGCGATCTGACCATGGCCCTCGTCGACCTTGTCTGGATCGGCGAATTTGCGGAAAACGGCTGGATCGAGCCGATTGAAAACTTCACCAAATACAAGTCGATCACCGACCCCAATCTCAAGCTGGACGGCTTCTTCCCGCTCCTGCTGAACGCCTTCGGCTCCTGGGGCGGCAAGACCTACGGCCTTCCCTTCGACAACTATTCCGGCCTCTTGTTCTACAATTCCTGCAAACTCAAGGAAGCCGGATTCGACAAGCCCCCGGCCAGCTGGGACGAGCTGATGAACGTCTACGCACCGAAGCTGACCGATGCGTCGAAAAATCAATACGCCTTCGCGCTTCAGTCGCTGCGTGGTGAAACGCAGTCGGCCGACAGCTTCATGCGTTTCCTCTGGCCGTTTGGCGGTTCCCTGCTCGACAAGCAGTTCAAGTCCAACCTGATGAGCAAGGAAAGCCAGGCGGGACTGAAATTCCGTCAGGATCTCATGAAGTACATGCCGCCCGGCATCGTCAGCTTCGACCATGCGGAAGCCGTCAACGCGCTCGCACAGGGCCAGGTGGCAATGATCACCGAATGGTCCGCGTTCTACGGCACTCTAGTCGATCCGGCGACCTCGAAGCTGGGTGACTGCCTTGCCGTTGCGCCGGAACCGGCAGGCCCTGCCGGACGCCTTCCCGCCCTCGGCGGCTTCTCGCTCGCCGTCGCCTCGCAGGCCTCCGAAGAGCAGAAGAAGGCGACGTGGCTCTTCATCCAGTGGGCAACCTCCGAAGACATCGCCAAGGCCTATGTCGAGGCAGGCGGCGTCTCGGGCCGCATGTCGGTCTACAACGATCCGGCGATCAAGGCGAAGTACAAGTTCGTCGAACCCATGGTTGCCTCCTGGCAGAAGGGCGTGCCGGAATTCCGTCCGCGCTTCCCGGCATGGCCGGCCATCTCCGAAGTCGTGGCCGAATGGGGTTCGAAGATGATGCTGGGTGAAGTGTCCATCGAAGCCGGCTCCAAGGAGATCGGCACCCGTATGGAAG
This sequence comes from Rhizobium sp. CSW-27, assembly GCF_018760785.1. Taxonomy (GTDB): domain Bacteria; phylum Pseudomonadota; class Alphaproteobacteria; order Rhizobiales; family Rhizobiaceae; genus Neorhizobium. Next base: position 288,763 of record NZ_JAHHZO010000007.1, on the reverse strand, counting down.
ATATCCTGAAGAAGGACGGCTACTACGACGGCAAGAAGAAGCTGTTGCAGTAACACCGCGCATCGCTGCACCTCCCAGGGTGTGCGAAAGGTAGATGGTCGTGTGCCCAAGGGACGCCGTTCCTTCACGACCATCTACCCGCCTTTTCTAGACGACGAGAGTGGAACCATGCTTCACCTTCACGCAAAGGCATTGGCCGAACTTGGCACCTGCCTGGCGACGATCGACAACGCGCAGTTCGAGGCTGCCGTCAGCGAGATCGCCAGCGCCCGGCAGATCGCACTGTACGGCGTCGGCCGCGAGGGCCTGCAGATCAAGGGACTGGCGATGCGTCTGTTTCACCTCGGCCTTCGTTCGACCGTGGTGGGCGACATGACAACGCCACCGGTGACCAAAGGCGACCTGCTGGTCGTCTCGGCAGGTCCCGGAAACTTCTCCACCGTTTCGGCATTGATCGGCGTGGCGAAGGACGCCGGTGCACGCGTGCTTGTCGTCACAGCGCAGCCGTCCGGCGGCGCTGCCGAACAGGCGGATACCGTCCTGCACGTCCCGGCCCAGACCATGGCGAACGATCAAGGGGAAACAGCCACCTCGGTCCTCCCCATGGGCTCCCTGTATGAGGGCGCTCTCTACGTCGCCTTCGAACTGCTGGTGCTTGTCCTGCGCGACAGGCTGCAGGTCACGCCCGACGCCATGCGGGCCAACCACACCAATCTCGAATAACGCATATGCAAGGGCATGAAGAGGAACACCCGATGACGAGGACGACCTCCGGGCCGAACATGAGACCCAACCGCGGCTATCGCCGCTGGACACCCTTCTGGTTTCTGGCACCCGCAGTCCTGACCTTGTTCATCATCGGCATCTATCCGACCCTGTTTGCGGTGGTCACGTCGTTCCGGCGCTACAACATTGCACGCCCCCGCGACGGATTTCCGTTCGTCGGCCTCGACAACTATGTATCCGTGCTGACCGACAGCACCTTCTGGGCCTCGCTGTTCCTGACGGCAAAATTCTACGTCACGGTTCTGCCGATCCAGATTGCGCTTGGGCTGATGATTGCACTCCTCCTGCACAAGACCGGCATGGGTTTCCTGAAATCACTGGCGCGGGTGACGCTCGTTGTGCCGCTCGCGACCACCTACGCCGTGGTCGGCCTCATCGGGCGCCTGATCTTCAACCGCGATTTCGGCGTCGCCAACTGGTTTCTCGCTGTGTTTGGGCTTGGACCGCTCGACTGGCTGGGGTCGCAGGCCGGCGCCTTCGCCGCGATCGTCATCATGGATATCTGGCAGTGGACACCCTTCTGCGCGCTCATCTTCCTTGCCGGACTTTCGATGGTTCCGGGTGAGATCGAAGAAGCGGCGCGGCTGGAAACCTCGTCGAAGTGGGCGCTGTTGAAGCATGTCCAGTTGCCCTACCTGATGCCCGGCCTGACCGCACTCCTGATCCTGCGCTCGGCCGATGTGCTGAAACTCTTCGACATGGTGTTCGTGATGACGCGTGGCGGACCGGGTTCCGCAACCGATCTGGTGTCGGTCTACATCCAGCGTGTCGGCTTTCGTGTCTTCGATCTCGGCACCGCCTCGGCACAGGCCATCCTGCTGTTGGTCATCACGATCCTGCTCAGCCGTCTTTACATCCGCGTCCTCTACAAGGAGGTGAACTGATGCGTCTCTCGTCCGGCAACATCCTGCACGCCCTCGGGCTGACGGCGGTCATCCTCTTCACCTTGTTTCCCTTCTACTGGATGGTCTCGGCTAGCTTCAAAACGCAGGCGGATATTCTTGCTTCGCCACCGGTCTGGCTGTTCACGCCGACGCTCGATCATTACCGAGAAATTTTTGCGGATTCGAAGGTGATCGGGGCCGTCGGCAATTCACTGATCATCGCGACCGCGACCACGGCGCTGGCCGTGCTTCTCGGCGCACCGGCCGCCTTTGCGCTGGCACGCTATGATTTTCGCGGCAAATCCGACCTCTGGTTCTGGTTCATCTCGAACCGCATGACGAGCCCGATCGTTCTCGCCCTGCCGGTCTATATTCTGGCCTTGCAGTTGAAGATGCTCGACACGCATCTGGTGCTGATCCTGATCTACCTGACGTTCAACCTTCCGATCGTGGTGTGGATCTGTACCGACCAGTTCAAGTCCATTCCACCGGACCTGGAACAGGCCGCGCGTCTGGATGGTGCCGATCAGTTCACGATCTTCCGCAAGATCTACCTGCCGCTCGGCGCACCGGGCATTGCCGTCTCCGCGATCTTCTCCTTCATCTTTTCGTGGAACGAGCTTCTTTATGCGCTGGTCCTGACGCGCCGCGACGTGCAAACCGCCCCCGTTGTCGCAACCAGCTTCATGTCCGGTTACGAATTGCCCTGGGGCAAGATCATGGCGACCGGCACGGTCATCGTTCTGCCGGTGACGATCTTCGCGCTGATCGTCTCGCGTCACATGGTGCGCGGCCTGACCATGGGAGCGACGAAATGAGCCAGCGGAACGGCACCAATCCGGGGATCAATCTCTCCTTTTGCGTCAAGCGCTGGATCACGCCGGACCGCTGGGCTCCTGTGGTTCGCGATCAACTGGGCCTCGACCTCATCCAGTTTTCCTTCGATCTGGTCGATCCGATGTGGCCTGCTTCCGTGCTTTCCCGCCATGCGCGAGAGGTGAGAAAGGCTGCCGACGACCACGGGATCACAATTCACAGCGCCTTTATCGGGCTGGCGCACTACACCTTCAACCAATTGCTGCATCCGGATGAGGAGGTGCGCCGCGTCGCCGAAACCTGGCTGGAGCGCGCCTATGGTTTTGCAGCCGAGGCCGGCATTCCAGGCGTTGGCGGGCCGCTTGGCGCCATCGCCTCACGCACGGATGGAAAGGAGGCCGACGCCATCGATGAGCGGGACTATGCCGACCTCGTGGAGCGCATGTTGCGGCTTGGCAACAAGGCCAAGGCCGTGGGCCTGTCGGAGCTTTACGTCGAACCGACGCCGATGCGACGTGAATGGCCGTGGACCATTGAGCAGGCCCGCCAGATGATGACCGATGCTGCTGGCAGCGCGACTCCGTGGCGTCTGTGTGTCGACTGGGGCCACGGCACGTTCCAGCCACTCTACGGGCCGCAGGCCGACACGATGGAGCCGTGGTTCACTGAGTTGCACGATGTCATCGGTGCGGTTCACATCCAGCAGACAGACTTCCAGTTCGACCGGCATTGGGATTTCACCGAGAAGGGCCGGGTCGACCCCGCCGAAGCCCGGGCGCTCCTTGCACGGACAGGACTTGCACAATCTCCGGTATTCCTTGAAGTGTTCTACCCGTTTGAACGGGATAGCATATCCCTACTGGAAGCACTGAAGGCATCGGCCGCGTCTCTCAAGCAGGCCTTTGCCTGAAATCAAGGAGACGACACAGCATGCCGCCCAAGGGACCAGATACGCCGCCAACGCCGATCGAAGACATGGACGCGCAGCAGATCCGTGCACGCGTGGCATGGCTCTATTTCATCGGCGGCCTGACCCAGCAGGAAATTGCCGACCAGTTGGGGCTGACCCGTCTGCGCGTCAACAAGACGCTCGGGCAATTGCGCACCGATGGCTCGGTGGTGGTGGATATCCGTCTGCCCATGGCCAATTGCATCGAGCTTGAGAAGAAGGTGCAGGCGCGTTACGGGCTGGAAGAGGTCTCAGTCATCCCAACCCTGCCGGACGAGGCCGAAAACCAGCGCGCCATCGGCGATGCGGCGGGCGGAGTTCTGGATCGGTTGCTGCAAGATGGCATGGGGCTGGGTGTCGGCTGGGGGAAAACCCTCACCGCCGGTCTCAAGCGGCTGACCCCGCGCCCCCTGCCCGATAGCTGGGTGACCTCGCTCATGGGCGGTCTGACGCGCGGTTCCGGCTCCAGCACCTTCGAGGTTGCGACCGGCTATGCGCGTGCGATTTCCGCCGAGTGCTGGTACCTCACGGCGCCTCTCTATTTCCCTTCGGTGGAAAGCCGGGAGGCCCTTCTTTCTCATCATGGCATCCGCGAAACCATGCGCCGTGCCCGGGCGGTCGATGTGGCGCTCGTGTCCTGCGGCGACATGACCGCGCGCTCGTTGCTGGTACAGACACCCACCGTCTCCGAAAATCTGGACGGTCTGCTTTCGGCGGGTGCAGTGGGCGATCTGCTCGGCGTCTTTCTGGATGCCAACGGTCAGCCGGTCGATCATCCCTTGAATGAGCGCGTGCTTTCGCTGACGCCGGAGCAGTTGAAATCCGTCCGGCATTCGATCCTCGCCTCCGGCGGCTGGTACAAGGTCGATATCATCCGCGCCATTCTGCGCGGCGGCTATGTCAAGCGCCTGGTTACGGATGAAAACTGTGCAGCCGGCCTGCTGCGGGACGAGATCCAGACACACAACAAAAGCCAATAGACAAGGCGAGGCTGGCGGCCCTGCCCCGGCATCGAAGAAGTGGGAGTAACGAGACGATGACTTTCCTGCAGTTGGACAACATCAAGAAGACGTTCGGGGAACTGAGCGTCATCAAGGGTGTGAATATTTCGGCCTCCAAGGGGGAGTTCGTCGTTTTCGTCGGTCCGTCCGGCTGCGGAAAATCGACGCTGTTGAGGATGATCGCCGGGCTTGAGGACGTCACGTCCGGCACGCTGTCCATCGATGGCAAGGATGTGACCTATGAAGAGCCCGCCAAGCGCGAAGTGTCCATGGTCTTCCAGTCCTATGCGCTCTATCCGCACATGAGCGTGTTCGAGAACATGGCGTTCGGCCTGCGCATGGCCAAGCTTTCGGAAGACGAGATCAAGCGCCGGGTGGCGGAAGCTGCCCGCATTCTGCAGATCGAACCCCTGCTGGAGCGCAAGCCGCGGGCACTGTCCGGCGGGCAGCGCCAGCGTGTCGCGATCGGCCGATCGATTGTCCGCAATCCGAAAATCTTCCTGTTCGACGAACCGCTGTCGAACCTGGATGCCGAATTGCGCAGCCAGATGCGCGTCGAGATCGCCAAGCTGCATCGCAATCTCGGCGCCACCATGGTTTACGTGACACACGACCAGGTGGAAGCGATGACGCTCGCAGATCGCATCGTCGTGCTGCGGGCGGGGCTGGTGGAGCAGATCGGCTCACCGACCGAACTGTACGACCGCCCGGCCAATACCTTCGTGGCCGGTTTCATCGGTTCGCCCAAGATGAACTTCCTCACGGCAAAGGTCACGGGCGCAGATGCCTCCAGTCTTCAGCTGTCGCATCCAGCCTTTGCCGGTGAAAGCCTGTCGCTTGCCCACGGCTCCGCCAGCAAGGCAAAGGTGGGAGACAAACTTCTGGTCGGCCTTCGGCCGGAACATCTGGATGTGGCAGCCCCCGCTCCCCTTCTCCGCCTGACGGTCGACTTTGCCGAAAACCTCGGTGGCTCCACGCAAATTTATGCCCGGACGGGTGAGGAAGCCGTCACCATCCTGACCAATGGCCGACCGGACCTGACACCAGGTGACCAGATGGCAGCAGGGATCGATCCGCGCCACATCTATCTCTTCACCCCGGACGGGTTGGCGCTTTGACACAAAGGAAACGAACATGAAGGCTCTGGTTCTGGAACGCAAAGGCGAGCTGTCGCTGCGTGATATCGAGCTTCCCTCCAAGGTCGGTCCCACCGACGTGAAGATCGCCATCCACACCGTCGGCGTGTGCGGCAGCGACGTGCATTATTATACGCATGGCGCCATCGGTGCATTTGTCGTGCGAGAGCCGATGGTGCTCGGCCACGAAGCGGCAGGCACAGTAATCGAAGTCGGCTCCAACGTCAGGACCCTGCGGGTCGGAGACCGGGTCTGCATGGAACCGGGAATTCCCAACATGGAATCGCGTGCGTCCAAGCTTGGCATTTATAACGTCGATCCTGACGTGCGCTTCTGGGCAACGCCCCCCATTCACGGCGTGCTGACGCCAGAAGTGGTGCACCCGGCAGCCTTCACCTACAAGCTGCCGGACAATGTCTCGTTTGCCGAAGGTGCGATGATCGAGCCCTTCGCTGTCGGCATGCAGGCCGCCACCCGCGCACGAATTACACCCGGTGACGTTGCGGTGGTGATCGGCTGCGGCCCGATCGGCATCATGACCGCCATCGCGGCCCTTGCGGGGGGCTGCTCGCGTGTGATCATCGCGGATCTCAGCGCGCCGAAACTGAACATCGCCGGTCAATATGCCGGCATCACACCGGTCAACATCACGCAGACTTCGCTGCGCGACGCCGTGATGAACGCAACGGACGGCTGGGGGGCGGATGTCGTCTTCGAAGCCAGCGGCAGTCCGAAGGCGTATCAGGACATCTTCGATCTGATGCGCCCGGGCGGCGCGCTGGTGCTGGTGGGCCTGCCGATCGAGCCGGTCAACTTCGATGTACCCGCTTCGATCTTCAAGGAAGCGCGCATCGAGACCGTCTTCCGCTATGCCAACAACTTCGATCGCGCCGTCAATCTGATCGCATCCGGCAAGGTCGACCTCAAACCGCTGATTACCGACACCTTCGATTTCAGCGAGAGCATCGCTGCCTTCGAGCGGGCCGCCAAGGGTCTGCCTGAGGATGTCAAGCTGCAGATCCGGCTTGTCGATTGACGACGGGACATTCCGACGGGAGTTTCATCATGACGAACAGTATGGACGGCAAGGTCGCGGCCATCACCGGGGCCGCTTCGGGCATTGGCTTGTCCTGTGCCAAGAAGCTGATCGCTGAAGGCGCAACGGTGGTTCTCGTGGATCGTGCCGAGGACAGGCTGAAAGCCCTTTGCGAGGAGCTGGGGGATCGCGCACGCATGGCGGTGGTCGATCTGCTGGATGGGCCACAGGTCTCCGGTCTTCTTCCCAAGATCCTGGAGGTGGCAGGGCGGCTGGATATCTTCCATGCCAATGCGGGCGCCTATGTCGGCGGGCCAGTGGCGGAGGGCGAACCGGATGCTTGGGACCGGATGCTGAACCTCAACATCAACGCCGCCTTCCGCAGCGTTCATGCGGTTCTGCCCCATATGATCGCCCAGAAGTCCGGCGACATCCTCTTCACGAGTTCCGTCGCCGGTGTCGTGCCCGTCGTCTGGGAACCCATCTACACCGCCTCGAAATTCGCGGTGCAGGCGTTCGCGCATACGGTGCGCCGCCAGGTGTCGCAGCATGGCATTCGCGTCGGTGCCGTTCTGCCTGGTCCGGTGGTGACGGCCCTTCTGGATGACTGGCCGAAGGAGAAGATGGAGGAAGCGTTGGCGAATGGCAGTCTCATGCAGCCGCAGGAAGTGGCGGACGCTGTCTTCTTCATGTTGTCTCGTCCGCGCAATGTGGTGGTCCGGGACCTTGTGATCCTGCCCAATAGCGTCGATCTATAGGCCAGATCCAAACTGCACGCATATCCGGAGGAGCAAGGCATGAACGGTTCGAAGTACTTTATCGGGGTGGATGTCGGCACGGGCAGTGCCCGCGCCGGGGTCTTCGATGAAGAAGGCAAATGCCTTGGAACCGGCAAGCGCGATATCGAGATCTATCGCGATCATGTGCATATGGTCGAGCAATCCAGCGCCAATATCTGGGCCTCCGTGTGCCATGCGGTTCAGACCGCACTTGGTGAGGCAAACGTTTCCCCGGATCAGGTTGCCGGCCTTGGGTTTGACGCGACCTGCTCGCTCGTCGTCCTGGGTGAAGGCGGGCATCCACTCGCCATCGGCCCCTCCGAGAATTCCGCGCGCGACATCATTGTCTGGATGGATCACCGGGCTGTCGATCAGGCGGAACGTATCAACGCGCTGGGCCATGGTGTGCTGCGTTATGTTGGCGGCCGCATCTCACCCGAGATGCAGACGCCGAAACTCTTGTGGCTGAAGGAGAACCGGCCGCAGATCTTCCGTCAGGCCTGGCAGTTCTTCGATCTGGCGGACTTCCTGACCTGGAGGGCCACGGGCAGCCTCGCACGCTCCACCTGCACGCTGGCCTGCAAATGGACCTACCTTGCGCATGAAAACCGCTGGGATCCCACCTACTTCCGCCAGATCGGACTTGCGGAACTGGCCGACGAGGATTTCGCCCGGATCGGCCAGGAGATTGTTGAACCCGGCACGGCCGTCGGCAACGGCCTGACAGAGGCGGCAGCGCATGAGCTTGGCCTGAATCCAGGCACACCGGTGTCCGCCGGAATGATCGATGCGCATGCGGGCGGCATCGGAACGGTCGGCATCGGCGGAACGCCGGAGCGCAATCTTGGCTATGTGTTCGGCACGTCATCCTGCACCCTGACCTCGACCGGCAGCCCGAAGTTCGTGCCTGGCGTCTGGGGGCCGTATTTTTCTGCCATGGTGCCGGGCCTCTGGCTGAACGAAGGCGGGCAGAGTGCGGCGGGCGCTGCTATCGACCAATTGATCAGCTTCCATCCCGCCTTTCACGAGGCACGGGAACGGGCGAAGGCTCAGGGGCTGTCCCTGCCTGTCATGCTTGCCAATCTGGCCGTGGAAGCGCAATCGTCCGCGTCCCGTGTCGTCTCGCTGGCACGTGGGCTTCACGTCGTGCCGGAATTCCTCGGCAATCGCGCGCCCTTTGCCGATCCGGCGGCGCGCGCGGCGATTGCCGGCCTGGGCATGGAACGGGATCTCGACAGTCTTGTCGCACTCTATGTCGCCGGCCTTTGCGGCATCGGGTATGGCCTTCGTCAGATCATCGAGGCGCAGGAGGAAGCCGGGGCGGAGGTGCAGCAGATCATCATCAGCGGCGGCGCAGGCCAGCATGATCTGACCCGCCAGATTCTGGCGGATGCCAGCGGAAAACCGGTGATCGCGCCGCAAACATCGGAACCCGTGTTGCTGGGCGCAGCCTTGCTCGGCGCGACGGCGGCGAAGTCCTTTGAGAACCTCAGGCAGGCCATGCAGGCGCTGAGCAAACCGGGCCGCATCTATCAACCTGCTTCCGGCGATATCCGCACCATCCACGATAAGCGTTTCAACGCCTTCCGCACGCTGCAGGCGGAATTGCGAAAGATCCGGGATTTCTAGGCCAATCCCCTGCGGGTCGCGGGAGCTTATCGCGACCGGGAGAGCGGCGCCCCCAGAATCTTCCGCCAGCGGACTGGCGGAAACCCGACATGTCGAGACACTATTCGTCACGGGATGGTCTATGGTGCGGCGCCCCTCGTGGCTCTTGGCACAAGGGGCGCCGGTCAGAAAGCCTGCGGATCAGCCGCCCAGGACAAAACGGGAAAAGGCGAGAGAATTGCGTGCGTCCTCATCCATCTTCGCCTCATCGGCGCCATTGGTGAGATCGCGCCATACCCGGATGTCGGAGCCGATCGTGCCGCCGGTCTTGACGAAGGGTTCCATGACGACTGCGCCGGTATAGTTGATCTCTCGAAGAGCCGCGCCGATCTCATGCCATGGAAGGCGGCCCTTGCCAGGCACGCGGCGATTGCTTTCGCCGGTGTGGAAATGACCGAGCAGCGGGCCGGCCGTGCGGATCGCATCGCCGAAACTGTCTTCCTCGATGTTCATATGGAAGGTGTCGAGCATCACCTTGACGTTCGGCTTGCCGACATCCTCGACGAAAGCGACGCCTTCGGCCGCCGTGTTGAGCACATGGTTCTCGAACCGGTTCAACACCTCGATGCACAGATTGATGCCGAGGTTGTTGGCAAAATCGGCGATGCCGTGAATGCCTTCAACGCCGCGCGCGCGATCCCCATCCTTGTCAACCGGCTGCGAATAATCGATCGGCCAATACGAATGCAGCGCGCCCCCGATCGTCCTGATGCCGAGCTTGGCGACGTTGGTCAGGGTCTTTTCGAAAAAGGCCTTGCCCGCGGCACGCACGGACGCGTCCGCCGATGCGAGGTTCTTGGCTTTCGACGGACCAATCCCGGCTGTCAGAATGATGTTGTTGTCGATGGCGCTCTGCCGGATGGCGGCCAATTCGGCATCGCTGTATTCGTTGATATGGTGCGCGGCGACCTCGATTACGTCGAAGCCGAGCTTTGCGACCTTCTCGATATAGGGGCCGAATTTCGCACTCCATTCGTGCTCCCAGTACGAGTAATAGATTCCGTGTTTCATGGATGGCTCCTTTTGATAACAAATCTTGGAGAGGATGCCCGAGGTCCCTGGTGGCCACGGCGTGGTTTCGCCTGCGCCCTGGCAGCCTCAAGCACCGTTGTTCACGCGCAGATTCGGTTCCGCGCTGTTCGACATGATGAAGAGACCGTTCGGCAGATCGTTCTCCTCCACTTTCCGGGTGATGTCCTGAGGGGCGAGGCCGAAGCCCCGCCAACGCTCCTGAAGCCGATGACGCAACGTTTCCACATCGACATCGACAAAAATCGCGAGATCGAAGATTGGCTTCAGCCGGTCCCAGGGGGGCTGCTGCGCAAGCAGATAGTTGCCTTCGCAGACGATGACTTCCGTCGATTGCGCGATAAGGCGGCCGCCGGCCCGGGCGATTTCGATGGAACGGTCGAAGACGGGGACGGCGACGACATCGTCCTCGTTCGCCTTCAGCCGCATCAGCATATGGCGCAGGCCATGCGCATCGAAGGTATCAATGGCGCCCTTGAACGGACGGCGTCCCATGTCTTCCAGAACGGCGTCGTCATAATGGTAGCCGTCCATGGGAAAGAGTCCTGCACGAAGACCATGCTCTGCGGTGAGCATCTGGACGGCCTGTTCCGCGAGCGTCGACTTGCCGGAACCCGGAGCGCCGGCGATCGCCACGAGAATGCGGCTGCATCCCAGCTTTGCGAAACATTCGGCAGCTGCCGCAGCGATCTCCCTGGCGTTTGCATCCATGCTGTTCACGCGCTTCTCAGTCATGCTTGAACTCCCCACCGCGTTCGGCGCATTCACGCCAGTCCATACTGGACGGCCTTGTTGCGGATGAAGGACAGGCCGTTTTCGAATACCTCATCCGCATCGCGCGCAACCGGCCTCCAGGTCGAAATGGCTCCAGCCATCTCGACCGGCATGGCCGCAAAGCTTTCCAGCGTCAGCGCGCCTTTGAAGCCGATGGCCGCAAGGGCTGCGAAGATGGGGTCCCAAGGTACGTTGCCGTAACCCGGTGTTCCGCGATCGCTTTCGGACAGATGCATGTATTTGAGGTGGTCGCGGGCGGCGAGGATGCCGTTGGCGACACCCTTTTCCTCCATCGTCATGTGGAAGGTGTCGAGATGGACAAACACGTTATCCATGCCGATCCGCTCGACCAGCGCCACCGCCTGTGCGGCGGTGTTGATCAGATGGTTTTCATAGCGATTGACCGCCTCGATGCCAAACTGGAGCCCGAGTGACTTCGCATGCCTTGCAGCGACACCCAATGCGCGCGTGAGGTTGTCATATTCCGCCTCAGTCGGCGGGAACCCCGTCCGTTCGTTGGTGCCGCCGAAGGTGACGCCGGTCAAAGCCTCCGCCCCCATGTTCGCGGCCGTGTCCAGTGCAGCCTCGAGGTGGTCGATCGCAGCATCGGGCCGCCGGGAGGGCCATGCAGGCTCGGGCATCACCAGAGAGCAGGCCGCGCGAAGCGCGTGTTTCTCCAGCAAGGCACGGCTGTGCTTCGCATCCACCGAGGAGATATCGATAAGCGGGATCTCGATGAAATCCTGCCTGTGGTGGGCAGCACCTGCAATGGCGCGTTCTGCTCCCGCGTGGTCCCACACGGTGGTCCACATCATGGCGTGAATACCAAAACCCTGCACGTCAAACCTTCTTTCCAGTGAAGATACGAAATTTCGAAACGATGGTCCGCGCCGCCATCACCACGATCATCAGCACGCCCCAGAGTGCGGTTGCGAGGTGCTGGTTGGCGCCCATCAGGTTCAGGCCGGAGGACAGGAGCTGAAGGACAATCAGCGCCACGAAGACCGGGAGAACACGTCCGAAGCCGCCGAACGGATTGATCCCGCCCAGGAATGCCGCAAGGACAGTGATGAGAAGGTAGGATTCGCCATGGCCGACGCGCACGGAGTTGAAGCGCGCCAGCATGATGATGCCGGCGATGGCGCACATGATCCCCGAAAGGGTATAGACGAGCACCACGATCTTGCGCGTGTTCAACCCGGAATAATCGGCGGCCTCCATGTTGGAGCCGATCATCAGCAGGCCGAAACCGAGCTTGCTGCGCGTCAGCAGCACGTGCCAGACGGCGACGCAGACGATGAAGATCAAAAGCGGGATCGGAAGGCCGAACAGCGATCCGTGGCCGATCGGCGCGACGTAGTCCGGAAACCCGGAGACATCGCCGCCCCGCGTCAGGAACTCGCCGAGACCGCGCAGAAAGATCATCATCGACAGCGTCACGAGGATGGGATGCGCCCTTGTATAGGCAATCGCGACACCGGTCAGCGCGCCGGCTGCGCCACCCGTCACCAGTGCTGCAACGCATGCGAGGGCGAAAACGCCGGCGGAGGCATCGACGCCTCCATGCGACTGGAGAACCCAGGCGGCGGCAAGACCGGAGAGGTTTGCAGCAAAGGTAATCGACAGATTGATGCCACCGGTCAGCAGCGGCAGCAGCATTGCCAGCGTCAGCAAACCCAGTTCCGGAAGCTGAAAGGCCACGGACCCGAAGGTCGCCATGGACAGGAAGTTGTCTGCCGCCAAGCCGAAGATCACCATCACCGCAATGAAGGCAACGACAGGACCGGCCATATCCGCGCCGAACCTAGCGTTGAACGTCTGAATGAAAGTCTTCATGGACGCTGGCTCCTCTTTCGTGCCGAAGCCTTCATGGCATTCGGCAAAAGTCTGTCGAACCGGGCGGAGGACAGCGTGATGGCGACCAGGATGATGGCCCCGACAATCATCTTGAAGGCAAAGGGCGAGACACCCATGAGGTTGAGACCGTTCTGGGTGATGGAGACGAGAAGAACCCCGAGCACACAGCCAAGGACGGACCCCTTGCCGCCGCCCAGTCGTGCGCCGCCGAGTACCGTCGCAGCCAGAACATCGAGTTCGCGGCCATAGAGCGCATTGGGCACGACCTCCTGCGCATAATGCGCCTGCATGAGGCCGGCGATGCCCGCCATCAACCCGAGCCAGCCGAAGGAGATGACATGCATCGCGCCGATATTGATGCCGAAGCGACGGGCGCCCTCGGGATTGTCGCCGAAGGCGTAAAGCTTGCGACCGATCGTTGTCCGAGACATCATGAACCAGGTCGCGATGCAGCAGAGGATCATCACCACCACCGGCAGGGTAAGCTCGACCCAGGAACCGTCGGCCATTTCGCGCTCATAGAAGACGACGCGGTTCGAGAGCCAGTCCGGCAGATTGTAGATCGACACGCCCTTGGTGAAGAACATCAGGAGGCCGAAGAAGATGTTGAAGGTCGAGATCGTCGCGACAATCGAGATGATTTGCAGGCGATAGATCAGGAAGGCGTTGATCGATCCGAGACCTATGCCGACGAGGCCGGCGATTATGAATCCCTCTGCCCAGTTGCCGCCACCCAAGGCGCTGAGCGCCAGGACTGTCACGTACTGGACGACGGACGCGGCCACCGCAAAGGAGATGTCAATGCCGCCCGAGATCAGGACGACCAGCAATCCGACAGCAAAGATGATGTTGACCGCCGATACGTTGAGAACGTCGAAGGCATTGGACACCGTGAGAAACCGGTCCGTACCGAAGGACAGTCCGATGCAGAGCAGCACCATGACTGCCAAGAGCGCAAATTCGGTGGTGTGAGACGAGACGAGCCTACGCATAGACGGCGGACTCCAGTTCGCTGAGCGACGTATGGCGCGGGTCATAGACAGCCTCGAGACGCCCCTCCACCATGTGGATGACGCGGTCGGCATTGAAATAGACTTCCGGCGGTTCGTCGGAGATGATGATGATCGACAGGCCTTCGGCGGCGAGTTTTCGAACGATCTCGAAAATGCCGGCGCGTGCGCCAACATCGACACCGACCGTCGGTGCATCGAGGATCAGGATCTTCGGGCTTATCGCCAGCCATTTGGCAATCGCCACCCTTTGCTGGTTGCCGCCAGACAGGGTGCGGATCGGGTCATCCGGCGTGCCGATCTTGACGCCCAGCGCCGAGATCCAGTGCGACACGACATCCCTCTTTTTTGCCGGAGAGATGAGCCCGTGAGAAAGAATGCGGTCCAGCGATGCCATGACCAGATTGTCGGCGATCGACTGCGGCTGGTTGAGGCCGAGCGACAGCCGGTCCTCCGAGAGATAGGCGACCCCTGCGCGGATGGCGTCGCGATTGGAGGCGAAGTCAACTTTCTGCCCCTCCAGGAGGATTTCGCCTTCATGCGGCCGATGCATGCCAAACAGCGTCAGGGCAAGTTCGGTGCGTCCTGCCCCCAGAAGGCCGGTGATGCCGAGGGTTTCGCCACGGCGCAGGTCGAAGGAGACATTGCGGAATTCGCCATGCCGGGTGAGATTGCGGACAGACAGCACAACCGGCGCTTCATCATGATCGGAAGCGATCACGGCACTGTCGAAATTGCGGCCCGTCATCAGTTCCGTCACGCGCGACTGCGTCATGCCCTCGACCGGATAGACGCCGACCAGCGAACCATCGCGGAGGATAGTGATACGGTGCGAGATCTCCAGCACTTCCGCGAGGCGGTGAGACACGAAGACGACCGCAACGCCCGAGGCAGACAGGTTGCGCACGATCTCGATCAGGTAATCCGCTTCGGACTGCGTGAGCGACGCAGTCGGTTCATCCATGAACACAAGGCGCGCTTCGCCGACCAGAGCACGGGCGATCGCCACGATCTGCCGCTGGGCAATCGGAAGTTCCTTCAACGGCTTGTGAATATCGAGACGGACTCCAAGCCGCGCCAACGCCTTCTCGGCCGCCTCGTCGATCGCGTGCTTATCGACCATGCCGTAGGTACCGGTGACTGCCAGCTGAAAGCCAATATTCTCGGCAACCGACATTTCGCCAAACAAGGCCAGATCCTGCCAGATCACCTGGATCCCGAGGGACTGGGCAAGCGTCGGGGTCATTGCGGAAACGGGCTTTCCGTCAAAGACGATCTCCGCGCCCTCTTCCGGCTTGTAGACCCCCGTGATCACCTTGATCAGCGTGCTCTTGCCGCAGCCGTTTTCGCCGGCCAGGCAATGAACTTCTCCCGCATTGACCTCGAAAGAGACCCCCTTCAGCGCGCGCACGCCGCCGAACGTAACCTTGATGTTTTTCAGGGAGAGAAGCGGTTCTGCACTCATGATGGCGCGTTTCCTCTTCTGGACGGGTTGATCCCGACGGCTTGATTTTTTTGAGATTGGGGCTGCGCGGATCTGTGGTGCCGCGCAGCCCCCTCGGTCTCCGGGAGGATCAGAGACCCATGGACACCAACTTGTCGATGCTTTCCTTGTCGATCTTCAGAAGCTGGTCGACAACGATCGTGTTGCCCTCCGGCTTGATGGTGCCAAGGCCCTCGATCGTATCACCGGCCTTCGGCGTCTGCCCCTTGGCAATACGATCCGCCAGCGTCACGAAGACTTCCCCGGCCTGTTTCGGATTCCACATGAAGCCACCCGTCAGGGCACCACTCTTGATCAGCTTGGCGCCCTGCCCCGGCGAGAACGGACCGATGACGAAGACCTTGCCGTCCTTGCGCCGCTCCTCGACGGCGCGACCGGCACCGATCGGACCCTGCGAACCGAACGCGAGGAAGCCCGCGAGATCGGGGTTGGCAGACATCAGGTCAAGGGCGGTCGAGCGGCTCTTGTCGAGATCTTCAGCAACGCCGTACCGATCGCCGATCAGCTTCATGTTGGGATAGTTCGCCTTGATGTAGGCAATCGCGGCATCGGCCCAGGCATTGTGCAGCGGGACCGTCAGTGAACCGACGAAGACGGCATAGGAACCCTTGCCGCCCATCTTCTCTGCCAGAAGCTTGCCATGCGCCTCCCCGAAGCCCTTGGCGGAAGCCAGCTCGAAATCCCAGTCCGCACCCGCCTGATTTGGCGATTCATGGGTGATGACCTTGATGCCCGCGGCCTGCGCCTTCTTGAGGACCGGCTCCAGCACCTTGGCGTCGTTCGGCACAACGCCGATGAAATCGACCTTCTGGGCAATCAGGTCTTCGATGGCACGCACCTGAAGGGCCGGGTCAGCGCTGGTCGGCCCGACCATGAAACCATTGACGCCAAGCTTGGCGCTCTGTTCCTTGATGCCTGCCTCCATGGCGTTGAACCACGGAATACCACCGATCTTGACGACGACGCCGATCTTCGTTTCGGCGGCGAAAGATGCGGTGGATGCGAAAAGCGCCAGCGAAACGCCGAGCGCGGCTGCAAGAATTCTCTTCATGGGGTTCTCCTCCTCTGAATATCCCCTGACGCGGAAAGGAATGCCGGCAAAAGCATTTGCTCCGGACAAACCCTTTGAACCCGATACAGGCTCCTCCCTCGTCGCTCCTCTAGCGAACCACCTGCACAATCGATATTTCTCTCTTGCACAATCGATGGTGCAATTACATTATCACCCAACGGACTTTCGTCAAGAGGGCCAGTGATCTACAAAATGCCAGGAGCGGGGAGATTCCGGCATGAGCGAAAACGAACAAAAGAAAGCAACGATTTACGATCTCTCGATCCAGTCGGGCGCGTCGGCATCCACCGTCAGTGCGGTGCTGAATGGCACATGGCGCAAGCGGCGGATTTCGGAGGAAACAGCGAGGAGAATTATCTCCCTTGCCGAAGAGTTGCGATACACGGCCAACCAGCAGGCGCGGGCGTTGCGCAGTTCGCGCTCAGGGCTGGCGGGCCTGCTTCTTCCGGTCTACGACACACGCTTCTTCTCTTCCATGGCGCAGACATTCGAAGCGCAGGCGCGCCAGCGCGGCCTTCTGCCAGTGGTGGTCTCCGGACGGCGCGATCCGGAAGAAGAGCGTCGTGTGGCGGAGTCACTCGTCGCTTATTCGATCGATTCATTGTTCATCGCGGGTGCGACTGATCCTGATGGCGTCCATAAAGTGTGCGCGCGGGCGGGCATTCCGCACGTCAACATCGACCTGCCGGGAAAATTGGCCAGTTCGGTCATCTCCGAAAATCGTCAGGGTGCCAGGGCTCTCACCGCGGCGATCATTCGCCATGCCCAGCAAACCGGGCCGCTGAGCCCGGATGATGTCTATATGTTCGGCGGCCGCGACGACCACGCAAGCCGGGAGCGCATCATCGGTTTCCATGCGGCCAAGGCCGAGATCTTCGGCACCGCAACCGGTAACGACACGGAAAGCACAGGCTATTCACCAAGCATGACCGCTCTCGCGTTTGAGCGCTTTTACGATCGCCACGGCCGATTGCCGCGGTGCTTTTTCATCAATTCCTCGATCAACTTCGAGGGCCTCCTGCGCTTCATGGGCAAACATGACGGTGAAGCCTTCGGGGATATCGTCGTTGGCTGTTTTGACTATGATCCGTTCGGTTCCTTCCTGCCTTTTCCCGTCTACATGATCCGGCCGAACATCTCCGAAATGCTAGAGAAGGGGTTCGAACTCCTGGAGTCGGAAGAAACGGGGCCGCATATCATCCTGGTCGAGCCGCAACTGGTTGCGCCAAGAACGGCTCTCGAGGGTCCTTTGGATGCCCTGAAGGACAGTAACTGTGATTAAGCATTAACGTTTGACCCCTTTCGGCGCGGGAGACTGACCCCGGTCGGTACAGGTCAACACGCTGATCAATTTGCCTTTTCTTCGGCGTGGCGGGGTCAGCCGTCGGTGCCGATGGTGGTGTCAAATGCCACGCCGAAACACACCGAAACATCTGTGCCACCGGGTTAGCCGGAAGCCCTTCCGGCTGCCGCGAGACTTTCGTGGTATCGCCGGTAATTGTAATGCTCGACGAAGGCCGCCATCTGGGTTTCGAGGTCTTCCTTGAAGAAGTAGTTTTCCAGCAGAATGCGATTCTTCAACGTCTGGTGCCAACGTTCGATCTTGCCCTTGTGTCTGCGGATGAGTGTTCTGCCCCTGTTCACGCCAACCGTTGTTCAGCGGGAAACCAACGCGATGCCCTCTATGTCATCCGGAAAGGCACAGGCAGCAGCACCGTCTTACGTGGATGCCGATGATCGGCAGTCCGCATGGCATGCCGATCCAGCCAAAGCCCGCCGCTTCGCCACCTATGACAGCGCCGACGATCTTCTCCACATTCTTTTGAACGGGAACGGTCTCCCGGCGGCGGCAGACGACTATGACACCCTGCCGGCATGAGATCACGCGGACATTGGAAAATCATTCTTCACGCATGGCGTAAGCCCAATAGCCAGCGATTGGCTTGAGCAGAAAAGAAGCCGGCGTTCGCGCATCGGTCCGGATGAAGGCTTCGACCGGCATTCCCGGCAAAATTGATTGGTCTCCGAGGTTCTTTTCCGAATCTGGCTTAAGCGCCAGTTCGGCCACAAAGAACCTGCGCCCTGACGTCGGACACGCGAAGACAACCATGCACCCGGCAGAGCGATATTTCCATAAAACTGCATTGACGCCACGACTGCGATCAGGAAATCTCAGCAGCTCACATCTCTCCATTCTTGGCTGAATATTGAACCATCAAATGCCGGGACTAAACACCTACAGAGCGCCGCTGTTGAGCAGGTACAGGATCGCGAAGAGCCCGAGGATTGCCAGGAAGCCGATTCTTTCGTAGTTTGGAGCCGTTTCCATCTCCTCAGGCCTTCTAATTTAGAATCAATTTATTTTCTAAAATTATGGATACAATCGAACGGAAATCGGATGAAGTGCGCATTCTTGCGGATGATTTCTTCGCACCCCCGCATGTCACACCGCAGACCGTGTTGAAAGACAGACGTCGAGCCCCTCCCCGGAACGGGAAATGCAGTCCTAACCGGCAACCGGAAACACCCGCCAGTGGCGTGGCCGGAAGTTGAGCCCGGATTTCATGGCGGCCGGATGATCGACGGGCACGTCGATCTCCACGCGATGGCGGCCGCCACCGAGTTCCACCTCCAGACGTCGGGCGCCGGCGAGGCGGCGGCTCCCCACGACCACACCTTCAAAGCAACCGCCGCAACCCGTAAGCAACTCCAGATCATGCGGGCGGAAGAAGAGCCTTGCCGGGCCGTTTCCATCGGCCTTCAGGCCCACGGTGCGATCGTCAATCCAAACCTCGCCATCTTCCATCCGCACCGCGACCTCGGACGCCTCGCCTATGAAGCGGTGGACGAAGGGGGAGCTCGGCCGGTCATAAACATCATCGGCAGAGCCGACCTGCTCGATCCGGCCCTGGCTCATCACGACGACCCGATCGGCCAGTTCCAGCGCCTCCTCCTGGTCATGCGTGACGAAGACGGTCGTGTGGCCGGTTCGATCATGGAAGTCGCGCAGCCATTTGCGCAATTCCTTGCGGACTTTTGCATCCAATGCACCGAAAGGTTCGTCGAGCAGCAGCACGCGCGGCTCGATTGCCATGGCGCGCGCCAAAGCCACGCGCTGCCTTTGACCGCCGGACAACTGGTTCGGATAGCGTTTTTCAAGACCTGAGAGCTGTATCATTTCCAACAGCTCGCCGACGCGTCGGCGAATCTCGGTCTTCGGGGGGCGCGCTGCAGCCGGCCTGACCTTCAAGCCGAAGCCGATGTTTTCCGCCACCGTCATGTGGCGAAAGAGCGCGTAGTGTTGGAAGACGAAGCCGATATTACGCTCCTGAACGCTTTTGTGCGAGGCATCCTCGCCGCCGAACAGGATCTGCCCGTCTGTCGGTTGGTCGAGCCCGGCGATCAGACGCAAGAGCGTCGTCTTGCCTGAGCCTGACGGCCCCAGCAGCGCGATCAGTTCGCCCGAGTGGATGTCGAGCGAGACATCGTTCAGCGCCGGGAAGCGGGCAAATTCCTTGGTCACATGGGAAACGGAAACATCCATGATGTTTTCAGGCCTTTCAGTGTCGGCGTCCGCCGGCATTGCCGGCGTCGAAGCGGATTTCCAGAAGGGTCTTGAGGGCGAGCGTGACGAGCGCCAGCGCTGCAAGCAACGAGGCCACCGCGAAGGCGGCCGCCATGTTGTATTCGTTGTAGAGGATCTCGACATGCAGCGGCATGGTATTGGTGAGGCCCCTGATATGGCCGGAGACCACCGAGACCGCTCCGAATTCGCCCATCGCGCGCGCATTGCAGAGCAGCACGCCGTAGAGTAGTCCCCATTTGATGTTGGGAAGCGTCACGAACCGGAAGGTCTGCCAGCCGGAGGCGCCAAGCGAGAGCGCTGCCTCCTCGTCGCCCGTGCCCTGGTCCTGCATCAGCGGAATCAGCTCACGCGCCACGAAGGGAAAGGTTACGAAAACGGTCGCCAGCACGATACCTGGCACGGCAAACAGGATTTCGATGCCGTAGCGCTTCAGGATGGGGCCAAGCAGGCTCTGGCTACCGAACAGCAAAACGTAGACGAGACCGGAAATCACCGGCGAGATCGAGAAGGGCAGGTCGATCAGCGTGATCAGAAAGGCCTTGCCCCTGAACTCGAACTTGGCGATCGCCCAGGCTGCCGCCACGCCGAAGACGAGGTTGAGCGGCACGGCAATGGCCGCGACCGTGAGTGTCAGGCGGATCGCCGCCGCCGCATCCGGCTCGACCAGCGCGTCCCAGTACCGGCCGATCCCATTGCGAAACGCCTCGACGAAGACGACGATCAGCGGCAGGAACAGGAAGAACGCAAGAAAGCTGCCCCCGATGCCGATCAGTACCAGCTTGGTCAGCAGCGTCTCGTCCGTGGGGCTACGCAGGTGGGGCTTGCGCAACATGCGGTCAGTCATGGCCATACCTCGCGCGGCTCCAGGCCTGGATCAGGTTGATGACGAGCAGCATGGCAAAGGAGATCGCCAGCATGATGGTCGCGATCGCCGTGGCGCCGGCATAGTTGAACTCCTCCAGCCGGATGACGATAAGGAGCGGCGCGATTTCCGAGACATAGGGAATGTTGCCGGCAATGAAGACGACGGAGCCATATTCGCCGACACCGCGGGCAAAGGCCAGCGCGAAGCCAGTGAGGATGGCCGGAGCCAGGCCGGGCAGCAGGACCTTGAACACGGTCTGGAAGCGGTTGGCACCAAGCGTCGCGGCCGCTTCCTCCACATCGCGGTCGATCTCCTCCATCACCGGCTGCACGGTGCGCACTACGAAGGGCAGGCCGATGAAGATCAGGGCGATGGTGATGCCGATCGGCGTATAGGCGATGCGGATGCCGAATGGCGCAAACCAGGCGCCAATCCAGCCCTGCGGCGCGTAAAGTGCGCTGAGCGAGATGCCGGCAACCGCGGTCGGCAGAGCAAAGGGCAGGTCCACCATGGCATCGATCAAGCGCCGGCCGGGGAAATCGTAGCGGACAAGGACCCAGCAGATCAGCACCCCGAAGACGGCATTGACGGCTGCGGCGATCAGCGCCGTGCCGAAGCTGACCTTCAACGCGGCGAGCGTGCGGGCGTCGGTGAGGATGGCCAGCAACTCGGCGCCTGATAAGGAACTGGCGCGCCAGACGAGACCCGCCAGTGGGATGAGGATGATGAGCGAGAGGTAGGCGAGCGAAAAACCGAGCGTCAACCCGAAACCCGGGATGATGCTCGGCTCCTTCACGCGCCACCGCTTGAATGCGGTTGCAGATGTCATGCCGAGCGGGGCTCCCTAGCGCGCGGGCTTGTAGATCTGGTCAAAGATGCCGCCGTCGCCGAAATGTTCGGGCTGCGCCTTCTTCCAGCCGCCGAAGATCGGGTCGTCGATCGTCACGAGCTTGATGTCCGGCAGGGCCTTCAGCAGTTCGGGCTTGACGACCTCGCGCCTGGCCGGACGGTAGAAGTGCTTGGCGGCAAGGTTCTGACCCTCATCGGAATAAAGATACTGCAGATAGGCCTCGGCCACCTTGCGCGTTCCCTTGGCGTCGACATTGGCATCGACCACGGCAACCGGCGGTTCCGCGAGAATGGACATCGACGGCACGACGATCTCGAAGGCATCCTTGCCGAATTCCTCGCCGGCCAGATAGGCCTCGTTCTCCCAGGCAAGCAGAACATCGCCGATCTGGCGCTGCGCAAATGTGACGGTGGAGCCGCGGGCGCCGCTGTCGAGAACCGGTGCACGTCTGTAGAGATCGGCGATATAGGCCCTGATCTCCGCCTGGTCGCCCTTGAATTCCTTACTCGCCCAGGCCCAGGCCGCCAGATAGTTCCAGCGCGCGCCGCCCGAAGTCTTCGGGTTGGGCGTAACGATCTGTACGTCACCCTTCACCAGATCGCCCCAGTCATGAATGTTCTTCGGATTGCCCTTGCGGACCAGGAAAACGATGGTGGATGTGTAGGGGGCGGAATTGTTGGGCAAGCGCCCGCGCCAGTCCGGCTTGATCTTTCCTCCGTTTGCCGCGATCGCGTCGATGTCGCTTTCCAGTGCCAGCGTCACGACATCGGCCTCCAACCCGTCGATGACGGAACGCGCCTGCTTTCCGGAGCCGCCATGCGATTGCTGGATGGTGACGGTCTCACCGGTTTCCGCCTTGTAATGCCTGGCGAAGGCGGCATTGAAATCCTTGTAGAATTCGCGGGTCGGGTCATAGGACACGTTGAGCAGCGTCGTGTCCGCCATGACCTGCGGTGCAACGAGCAGGGTTGCAAGCAGGCTGGCAGCGGCCAGGGTGAACAATCGGGCGGGTCGGGTCATGATGGCTTCCTCCGTTTGGTGCATTTAGTCTATCGACAAAATAGACATTTTCAACGGAGCAACGCGCCGCCGCAAAACCGTTTCCCTTCGCCCCGTCGCGGCAGAACGAAGCGGATGTGGCGGGCATGAAACGCGCAATGGATACAACCGGTCTCCGGCCTCCGGCAGCAGGATTTTCCGGCCAAGAGGCCGGAAATTTGCTCACCAGTACAGAAGCAGCGCCACTCCGGCCGCAAACCCGGCCGCCAGCGACACCGGCCAGCCGGCCCTCAGAAAGTCCCGGAAGCGATAGCTGCCGAGACTATAGGCCAGCGTGTTGTTGTGGTGGCCGAAGGGGGTCAGGAAATCGAGTGACGCCCCGACGGTGACGGCCATCAGCAGCATCTGCGGCGAGAGCCCTTCGGCGCGCGCAACCTCGAGCGCGATGGGCGCAAGGATTGCCAGCGTGGTGGTGTTGTTGACGAAGGGCGTGATCAGCATCGCCAGCGCCAGAAGCAGGAAGACAGCGGCCGCGCCACCCTGCACCGGCAGCCAGTCGACGAGCGCATGCGCAATCCCCGCCGCCGCACCCGTCGTTCCGAGCGCCGATCCCAGCGGCAGCATGGCAACCAGCAGAATGATGATCGACCAGTTGAGATTCCGCAGCCCCAGCCGAAGGTCCAGCCATCCGGCGAGGCAAAACACGACCACGACGCCGCCCAGTGCGAGTTCGGCAGCCACAAGACCGAGTGCCGCGGCAACAACGCCGAACACGAAGACGATCATCGAAATCACGCCGACAGGCGATGACGCAGCCTCCTGCTCATCCGCCACCTCGACAAGGTCGAAATAGGCGATGAAGGCGCGGAGCGCCTGGCTTTCTCCTTCCAGCCGCAGACGATTGCCAACACGCAGCGGCAGTTCCTCGAAGGGACCTTCGAAACGGGCGGGTTCTCCCTCCACGCCCAGGATTGTCACCCCAGCCGCCACCTCCGGATCAAGCGTTGCCATGCAGGACCCCAACATCACGCTGTGCGGCATGACCACGGCCGCAGCCCGGCGCCGGTGATGGCCCCGCCGCGCGAGTGCATACGTAAACGAGCCGGTTGCGAGGCACGCATCGAGCTTCGCCGGATGGGCTTCCACCAGCAGGCGATCCTGCAGCATCACCGGGGTTTCAGGCTTCAACGGAAACACTCGGCGCCCGTCGCGCACGATGTTGCGGATGCGGCCGCCCATTTCTTCCTCGATCATCGCCACCGTGGTTTGCCCGGAACTGTCGGACCACACCAGAAGCTCGGTCATCACGTGCCGAAAAAGGGTGCTCTCCTCATCCTCCTGCGGCAGGTCGTCTTCCGTCATCAGCGAACGCGGCAGCCAGAACACCATGACTGCGAGTGCTGCGGCGCTTGCCGCCAGTCCCACCGGCGCAAAATCGAGGAACGCATAGGTCCTGCCCGTGGCCTGGGTCAGCAGCGCGCCGGCCACCAGATTGGGTGGTGTGCCGATCGACGTCCACGCCCCGCCGAGAAGCGTGGCGTAGGACAGCGGCAGAAACATCCAGCGCGCCGGAATCCGGTTGCGCGCCATCACCGATACACAGACCGGCAGCATCAGCGAGAAGGCGGCGACATTGTTCATGACACTCGAAAGGAGCGCGGCCAGCACGCACAATCCCAGCACCGCTCTTCGGGGGTGATGCAAACGGGCCTGAAGCCATCCTCCCATCTGGCCGAACAGGCGGGCCCGTCGCAGCACCTGCACGATGAGCAACACCTCGATCACGGTGATCGCGGCAGGTGACGTGAGGCCGGAAAAGACCTGCCCCAAAGGCACGAGCCCCAGGATCGTTGCCAAGGCCAGCCCGCCGATCGCAACCGATTCCGCGCGGAACCGATCCATGGCAAACATCAAAACCAGCCCCAAGAGCAGGACGATGATGAGCATCTGATGAGGTGTCACGCCGGGCCAATCTCGCATTCTCCAAGGCTTTCCAGCATAGGCAATTTGCGCACCGCCGCCAGTAACGATACCGGTGGGCACAATCAATCTACTTTTTTAGTAGATATTTTGCCGCCCTTCGCTAGCTTTTCCTTCCGGCAGCCGAACGGAAACGCATGCAGCTCCTCTTCCGCAAGGAACAGATCATGTCGAAACGCCGCCTCGCGATCACCTTCAGCCCTCTGCGCCACGCGCCGGGTTCAGCGGTGCAGGGACGAAAAAGACAATGGACCCTCGCGGCTATCTGGAGTGGCAAGTCCAACCCTCCGCCGCTATATGGACAAAAGGGAATTTCTCCTGCTGCCGGGCGAAAGGAAAGTACGCTCCATGTTGTCGATGAAGGGCAAATACGGACTGAAGGCGCTCTGTCACCTTGCCGGTCTGCCCGAAGGCGCCGTTGCGCAATCGGTGGAAATTGCCGAGGCACAGGCCATATCCAAGAAATTTCTCGACGCGATCCTCGCGGATTTGCGTCACAGCGGGTTTGTGGTGGCCCGCAAGGGACGAGGCGGCGGCTACTGCCTCAGTCGCTCGCCGGATTCGATCATGGTCGGGCACGTGCTGCGGGTTCTGGACGGGCCTCTGGCCCCGATCCTGTGCGCCAGTCGCACGGCCTACTCACGCTGCCAGGATTGTCCCGACGAGAACGCCTGTGCGGTGCGCCTCACCATGCTCGAGGTGCGTGAAGCGATCGCAGCTGTCCTCGACAACAAGTCGCTGAGCGCCATGCGCCGGATGGTCGAGGACGAGAAATCGGACATCGACCGGGTGCTGGCAATGTCCTGATCGGCCGAGTTTCGCAGATCTCCCGGCTTGGCGCCGTGGAGGAAAGACAATGACCCGTCATGTCGTGATTATCGGAGGCGGCGCGAGCGGCACGCTGACGGCCGCACATCTGCTGCGCCAGCGCTTCGCTCCCCGCCAGTTGCGTGTGACGCTGATCGAAGCCCGTCGCGGCCTGCTGCCACAGCAGCACCGGATGACGCAACCACTGCCGCTTGCCGCCGCCGATATTCCCTTCGGCACCAGTCTTGCCTATCTGCTGCATTGGCTGCGCGCCACGATCCGCGCCCATGTGTCCCATGGCGGCGACTGGCGGGACCTGATCGACGGACTTCGCCCGCATACCCGGGCGCTCTGGCACCACATGCCCCCCGATTCAGCCCGGCAGATTGCCGAAGCCCGATCATCAGGACAGTTGCAGCTCATCCGTATTGGGAAATCACTGCCGTTCCCGACATCCGCGAGCAGGCAGCCCGGCTTGCTGCGCATCTGCTGGACGACGACTGGCAACAACCGTCGCCTCCTGACCTTTCGCCGCATCGCGATCGCGTATAGGGACACTGGCGAAACCACATTGCGGGGAGCCCGTCAGCATCATGGAAACCACCTCGATCGAAAATCGCGCCGACTTCGCCCAATGGGCCATCGAACGCGCCCGCGCCATCGTTGCCGATCAGGGCAGCGACCTGGCCCTTGCCGCCCGCGACATGGACGAGGCGAGGATTGCCGAAACCGGCAACGCCCTCGGCCAGGCGATCGTGGAGGCCCTGCTTGATGTGTTCGACGGCCTGCTGTCCGAAGGCTGAGTTGCAATACAGCGGGCGGGCCGCAACCGACCGCGCGCCCTTCGCCATGGGATCACGCAGATCGTTGCGATCCCTCCGCCCGCGCGCGCATCAGGGACATGACCATCGGACCAAGCCCGAATTCGCCACGCGCCGCTTTTCGCGTCAGATCGCGCAGATAGCCGCCGGCGGAATGGATGTGTCCTGCCCGTTCCAGAATGCAGGCAACCGCAATGGCGGCATTTTCACCTCCCATCACCTCGCAGGCTTCCTGATAGGCCGAAGGGCTGACCCCCAGCATCGAGCGGACGACCACGGCGGCGGCCATCAGGTCGCGCCATCCCGATACAGCACCGCCCGGTGCGTAGTCGACAATCTGCGGGCAGGCCCGCAAGACAACGCCGAGCGGGAAGGACGGAGTTTTATCCCCCGTCGCTTCGACACCCGATGACTTCCTGCCGTTCGGCCTGGCGCGAGGTTGCCGATCGGGCACCGCCGCCGCGCCCTGCTCCTGGTCGGAGCATGGTTCAAGTTCATGGATGGATTCGGGTTTTGAATTCTGTATGTGGGCGCCATTTTGGCTGTCATTGCCGTCTGTATTTTGTGCTTTTTTCTGGAAATCCAGCAGGTTGAGGATCTCCGCGCGCAACAGTCGCATCTCGTCCAGCACGCTCTCTGCCTGCAGCCGGTCCGGATGTCGCGGCAGTCGGGCAACAAGTGCGATATACATGGCCTCAATCGCATCCCAATGACCTGAGACTCCCTCGTCCATAGCCGCCGAGATCAGTTTGCGGACATCGCGCCGGCAGATGGTCAGCTCTTCCTTGGCGCGGCGGAGACGCTGTCGTTCCGCGGCAATATCCTGCGCCAGAAGCGCCAGTTCCGCTGCCCGCGCCACCAGAGGCGCAAGATCGAAGCCATAGGCCTGTTCGATCGTGCCGTCCCGCCCGCGATGAACATAGCGCTTGCCATTGGGACTGTCGCGCCGCTGGATGAGGCCCGCCTCGACAAGTGCTGCCAGATGGCGCCGAAGGGTCGTTCCGGTGATGCCATGCGCCCGCACCGAAAGCTGGGCATTCGACGGAAACACCACGAGGTCCTGCTCGCCGTCCAGTTCCGTGCTCGGATAGAAGGTCAGCAGTGCATCAAGAACCGTCAGCGCCCGGTCTGGAAGACCGAGCCGTTCACGCGCCTCGCAGGTGTCGCGAAACACCTTCCACTTCTCCACCGGCCTGGCCGGCTTCGTCTCTGCAGCCTGCAACTGCTCCCTCACGAGGGCAAGTCGCACCGGCCGCCGCCCGAAGGGCGTCGTCACACTTTCTTTTTGCATTTTCCTTCACCCTACGATTGGCAAAAGAAAACTGCTCGCCGAAACGGCGCCAAGACTCTTGACTATGATTCGTGGAAATGCGATTCTCGGAGTGTCTAGTTCAGAGAGAGGCTTCCACGGGCAACCGTTCGGGGGCCTTTTTCTTTTGTCGTTCAGTCTCCCTTGTTCGTTTCATCAAGAAAACGCTCGTAGAGAGCGTCGAGGTTTCGTGACAGGAAGTCGCCGAAACGCGTGGCATTGCGGGCTTTCATCGACAGCGAAAAGCCCCTGCCATCGTTTTTCATTTCGATGACGACGCCGCCATCCTCCGGCTCCCATTTGGCCTTGGCCGCCTCCGGCGAGGACTTCCTCACCGCGCGGGCCGACCGGTTCAGGCCGTTATAGATCGCCAGGAACCGCTCGTCGGACCCCATCTCGGCGAACGCATCGTCGGCCAGGATCTTCTGCAGCCGGATGCCGTTCGCGGCCCTGCCGACCAGCAGCGACAACTCCACCCAGCGCTCGCGGCCGATGGAGGGTGCGTCACCGATCATCTGGATGACATCGGCCGGAATGCGCTCCGTCACCGCCAGCATCTTGGAGATAGCAGAGGCATCGGCCGCCAGAGCCGCGCAAATCACTTCGCGATCATAGCCCAGCTTTTCCAGGCGGCTGGCAAACAGGGCGCGCTCGATGAAGGTGAGATTGGCGCGCGCCGAATTTTCCTGCCCCTGGGCAATGACATGGGTACGATCATCGATGACCTTGACGACCGCCCTCACCTTGCGCCCCAGTTCGCGGGCGGCCCGAAGCCGCCGATGGCCGAAGACGACCTGATAGATGCCATCGCGGGCAGGATGCGGGCGCACCAGAATGGGCGTGTCCTGTCCGCGAAGCCGGATGGCTTCCACCAGATCGCGCACATCCTGATTGTCCCGCGCCAGGCGATCCTGCACGAAGGAATCCTCGACCAGATCCGGCGCAATTTCCACCACGACCTCGCCCTCGAGATATTTCTCGGCCTGCTGGGCAAGCTCATCCAGAGAACGCACCAGCGATTTACCGGCTCCGCGCATCGGATAGGACACGACGGCAGCCTGCTCTTCGTGAAGAGCAGTCAAGCCTTCGAGCAGGTTCTTTCTTGCCATCCTGTGCACTCCGTTCGTCTCTATGTCGCTGTTTGTTATTTATAATTTGTTCGTTTTGTCGGCCGACAAGTCATCGCCCCCATGACCGATGAATCAGCTCGGCAATCTCCCGATTGACCGCATCCAGAGATTCGATCGCCCGGTCATAGGTCCCCCTGTTCATCGAGGCGCGTTCCACCTCGTAAAGGGTCTGCTTGGTGATGCCGGCATCCGAGACGGCCGTCGACTTCACCATCTGGTTCTTCAGCATGAACTCGTGGAACATGGTCGACATGAAGCCCACCATCTGCGCCTGGGGCACGTCGGTCGGCTCGTACCGGGTGATCAGATAGCGATACCAGGCAAGGTTCACCTCGGCGCCCGCAGCGCGGATCGGCTTTAAAATGCCGCCCAGCATCAGCAGGAACTGCCCCATCGACATGACGTCCAGCATCTGCGGGTGAATGGTGATCAGCACGCTGGTCGCAGCCGTCAGAGCCGTCAGCGTCAGGTATCCCAGTTGCGGCGGACAATCGACCACCACCACGTCATAATTGCTCTCGACCTGTGCCAGTGCGCGCGAGATGCGCGTGAAGAAGGTCTTGCCGTCATTGGTCGTCTTGTCCGCCATGGCCAGCGGCGTATCGTATTCGTATTCCTGAAGATCCAGGTTGGCGGGAACGATATCCAGGCCGGGAAAATTCGTCGGCTTGATGATGTCCGCCAGCGGCTGGCGTTCGCCATCATAGCGGATGGCGTCGTAGATCGAGGCAACCTGATCAAGTTCCGGCTGAAATCCATGCAGGGACGACAGCGATGCCTGCGGATCGAGATCGACCGCCAGCACGCGGTGCCCGGTCAAGGCGAGATGCTGCGCGAGATGCGCCGCCGTGGTGGTCTTGCCGGAGCCGCCCTTGAAGTTGACGACGGCAACCACCTGCAGCTTTTCGCCATTGCGCCGGTGCGGCACATACATCCGGCTTTCCGAACGGCCATGCTGGTCGAGGTACCGGCGCAGTTCGAGCATCTGCTCGGCCGTATAGGAACGCCGACCGGAGGACGAGGTCTGGGGCGAAGGCCCCTTGCCTTCCAGATGCAGTTTCTTCAGGGTACTCTGCGAAACGCCGACATAGCTTGCGACCTCGGCCAGCGTGAATGACCGCAGCGTCTTCTTCGCGTTCGGGGGAAACCGCTGAACGCTGAGCAGGTGCAGCTTCTTGGAGATGAGGTCGCCCTGTTCGAGGATCTGATCCTCGAAATGCATGGCGCTCCCTCTTGGCGAGAAGCCGATATTAGCGTTCATGGACTCAATGCCCCGAGATAACGGTTTTCAGGCCTCCACAGCCATCTAACCGTTATTATCTGCGATTCGGCAATTGGAACAAGGCGTTTACGTCGGCGCCGGTGTTGATAGCCGCCAAACTATCGCGCGACACTGAACGCAAACGGCGATTAACTTCATGCAAACAAAGGCTTGACCTCATTGAAGAAAAGCGGCCGGCCGGAGGCGTCCTGACCGTCGCCTGACGCCCTCATGGGCCGCAAGCCTCCGCGAATCGCAAAGAAGGCGGCCATAAACGCTGTCCAGGCCCCGACTCAGGACACATCGATTCCCGGCCAACAGAGGCACAGGTCCTCAGAACCGGTGATTGCGAAGCCCCAGGAACGTCTCCGTCACCACGAACACGACAAGGGTTGCACCACCGAGAGCGTCGAGACGGCAGCGGCTTCCGGCCTGAAGTTGGTCCTCAGATAGTCGTAGAGATGGATCGGCAGCGTCGCGGTCCCAACACTCTTCCGGCGGCCTTTGCCACGGCCAGCGGATCGAGTTGCCCGGATCGTGTTGCCGCCCCTGCCAGTCGCCCACCCGCATCGCCGAGACGCACGAGAATGGCACTGGCAATCGAGAGCGGAGAGATTGCGCCGGCACATGCGGGGGCAGCCGGTTCGACAGCGCTGCAAGCAGGATGCGAACACGTTTGTCCGGGGCTAAGGGTGTCGCACGACGCAATGCGCCATCGACCGGATCGAGACGGGGCCGGCAGACCATTCTGAATGTTCCCCTTGTTTTATGGGGTCATCGTGATCCACGCGCAGATATTTGTCAGACCTATATTTAAAAAATATAGCCATTTCCCTCTGCCCGTGCGATGGTTTCCGGGACGCGAGTGGAGAGGGGTCATGATCCTCAAATATGATGAAGTGGTGCGATCCGGCATTGCCAAGCAGGTTGCCGAGAACATCCGTTCCGCCATCATGGATGGCAGGCTGAAGGTGGACGAACGCCTGCCAAGCGAAGAGGATCTGGCCCGCAGCTTCGGCATATCGCGCCCGACGGTGCGCGAGGCGCTGAAGCGGCTTGCAGCGCAGAACCTCATTCACTCCAAACGCGGGCCGACAGGCGGCAACTTCGTCAAGCGGCCCGATCCCGAAGGCCTTTCGAAGGCCATTACCGGTGCAGCGACACTGCTGGTCGGCGTAGGGGCCTTCGACATCGAGGAAATCATCACCGCCCGCCGCGAAACCGAGACGATCTGCTGCCGGCTCGCCGCGGAACGTCCGGATCCCGCCTATCTGGCGCTGATGGAAGACGAAATCCGCGTGCAGGAGGACAAGTCGCTGAGCGACGAGGATTTCTGCGCCTCCGACGTGCGCTTTCACCGCGCGCTGGTGGATTCCACCGGCAACGGGCCGCTGAAGCTGATGATGTACACCGTCATCGAAGCCTTCATTCCAATCACCAACATGATCGTCTTTCGCGTGCGCGAGCGCCGCCGGGTGGCATCGCTGCACCGGGATATCCTCGAGGGCATCCGGGCGGGGGATGCCGCCCGCGCGGTTGCCGCGCTCGGGCAGTTGCTCGATTACGTCAGCCAGTCCTATGCCGCTGCCCTGCAGGCACGGGAAAACCGCAAGCTCGCCGGCTCCCCCGAAGCCTGACCATCGCTTTTTCATCCATCAGGAGCGTGTCTTCCCATGAGCGAAACCTTCACGGCCCTCGTCATCGATCTTGTGGATGGCAAACCGAAGGCGGAATTCCGCACCCTCAGCCTCGACGACCTGCCGGACCATGAGGTGCTGGTGGAGATTGCTTGCTCCGGCCTCAACTACAAGGATGGCCTGGCGGTGAGCGGCAAGGGACGCATCGCCCGCCGCACCCCCATGGTGGCCGGCATCGACATTGCCGGAACCGTGGTGGAATCCCGTTCGCCGCTCTGGAAGGCGGGCGACCGGATCCTTGTCAACGGCTTCGGGCTGTCCGAAACGGAATGGGGCAGTTACAGTCGCTTTCAGCGCCTGAAGGCGGAATGGCTGATGGCCATTCCGGATGGTTTTTCCTTCGAGCAGGCCATGGCCATCGGCACGGCCGGCTATACGGCAGCACTCTGCGTAAACGCGCTGGAAGCCTGGGGCGCCATCCGACCGGGCGGCGGAGAGGTGCTGGTCACGGGGGCTGCCGGCGGTGTCGGCTCCGTTGCCGTCAGCCTTCTGGCCAGCAAGGGCTACACGGTCACCGCCTCGACGGGCCGGCCGGAAACGCATGATTATCTGACCACGCTCGGCGCCAGCGCCTTCATCGAACGGGCGAGCCTGACGGAAAAGGGCGGCCCGCTGCAGAAGGAGCGCTGGAGCGGCGCGGTGGATTCCGTCGGCTCCACCACGCTCGCCAACATCCTGTCGCAGACGGTCTATGGCGGCGCAGTCGCGGCCTGCGGTCTGGCCGGCGGCGCCGATCTGCCGGCAACCGTGCTGCCGCATATCCTGCGCGGGGTCGCGCTTCTCGGCATCGATTCCGTGATGGCGCCGATGGAAAAGCGGCATGCGGCCTGGACTACCCTCGCGGATCATCTCAACCGCGACCATCTGGCGGCGATGACGACGGTCGAGCCGATGTCCCGCCTTCCCGAACTCGCCGCCGATATCATCGCCGGCAAGATCCGCGGCCGGGTCGTCATCGACGTGACGGCCTGAGGCAGGCACCCTCCTCCCGCACCGCGGCCCGCCGAACGGATGCCCGGCTCGCACCTCCATGGCGCGCCGGCAGCCACCTTCCGACCGGGATCGCCCTTTGCCATTTTGTCGCCGTGGCGCGCGCCCGGCGGGTGCATCAAGGTCCACCTCTCCGGCAATCGCGCCGGGCAATCGCGCTCTCCTGCCGATTGCGTGATCAGTCGCGGCAGGTGCTCCTGCAAGTCGCAGTGCTGAACCGTCAATGACCTGCGCGCAGACGCGCCCGTCAGAAGGCGGACGCAAGCCATGTCTGGACAAATGCAAAGATCACGCGCTATCAAGTCCGTACATAAACACAAAATCCAGGGGCGACGATGTCGATCGGGAAGAGCCAGGCCGCCATGCCGTCGCGT
The DNA here is from genome assembly GCF_018760785.1 of Rhizobium sp. CSW-27. Classification (GTDB taxonomy): domain Bacteria; phylum Pseudomonadota; class Alphaproteobacteria; order Rhizobiales; family Rhizobiaceae; genus Neorhizobium. Next base: position 255,793 of record NZ_JAHHZO010000007.1, on the reverse strand, counting down.
AAAGGCGGTAAAACCGTCGCCCGGTGCCAGCGCCGGCACGGAGGCGGGGTTGCGTCGCCGAGGCGCGTACCGGCCTGCCAGTAATCACCCCGACGACAGCAAAGGAGGATAAGCCATGACGGACGCGCGTCTGAGAGAAGCCCTTGAGGCGAAGGAATTCATTCTCGCGCCGGGGGTCTTCGACCTCATCTCGGCGCTGATAGCCGACCGGCTGGGCTTCAAGGCACTCTATGTCACCGGCTATGGCACGGTTGCCTCCCATCTCGGACTGCCCGATGCGGGGATCGCCACCTATCGCGACATGATCGAGCGCATCGGTCAGATCGTGAAAATGACGAAGACGCCGGTGATTGCCGACGCCGATACCGGCTATGGCGGGCTTCTCAATGTGCGGCACACGGTGCGTGGCTATGAGGAGGCCGGCGTGACGGCCATCCAGATCGAGGACCAGGAATTTCCGAAGAAATGCGGGCACACCCCGAACCGCCGCGTCATTGCGCTGGAAGACATGGTGCGAAAGGTGAAGGTGGCAAGCGATGCGCGCTCCAGCCGCGATTTCCTGATCATTGCCCGCACCGATGCCCGCACCAGCCTTGGTCTCGACGAGGCGCTCCGGCGCGGCGAGGCCTATCGCGAGGCCGGTGCCGATATCGTCTTCATCGAATCCCCCGAAAGCGAGGAGGAGATGCAGCGGATCGCCGGGCAGATCAAGGCACCGCTGTTTGCCAACATGGTCAATGGCGGGCGCACGCCGCTGCTGTCGGCCGAACGGCTGCAGGCGCTCGGCTATGCCATCGCCATCCATCCGGCGCTCGGTTTCCTCAGTGTCGGCGCAGCCCTCGACAAGGCCTATCGCGACCTGAGGGACAACGGCATCACCTCGCCGCAGATCGACCTCTATTCCTTCGCGGAATTCAACAAACTGCTGGGCTTCGAGGACGTGTGGGACTTCGAACGGCGATACTCGGAAATCTGAGGCAGACAACAAAGGGGAACCGCCATGACTCAGGACCTCGATGACAATTACAGGATCGCCTATGGCACCAGAGCCGGTTTCGGCAAGAAGCCGGCCCTGGTGCTGATCGATTTCGCCGAGGCCTATTTCGACCCAGACTGCGTCCTCTATGCCGGGGTGGACGACGCGCTGGCCTCTGCGCTGCGTATTCGCGAGGTCGCTCGCCAGCATGGCATTCCGGTGATCCTGACGGAGGTCACCTACCAGCCGGGCGGCATCAATGGCGGCCGCTTCTTTGAAAAGGCCAGGCCGCTTGCCTCCTTCATCAAGGGGCGCAGGACGGCGGAATTTGCAAACGGACTCGTGCCGCGCGAGGACGAGATCATCGTTTCCAAGCAATATCCCTCCGCCTTCTTCGGCACCTCGCTGGCCTCGACGCTGACGGCGATGGGCGTCGACAACGTCGTCCTGACGGGGTTGACGACGAGCGGCTGCGTGCGGGCCTCCTGCGTCGATTCCATGTCGCACGGCTTCATCACCACCGTGGTCCGGGACGCCTGCGGCGACCGGCATCCGGCTCCGCACGAGGCGAACCTGTTCGACATGAATGCCAAATATGCCGATGTCGTCTCCGAAGCGGAGATCATCGCCTTCTTCCGCTCGCTCGGACAGGACAAGCCGGCGCAGGGGTGACGCGAGCCTGCCGGGCCGGGCCTTGCCCGGGTGGCAAGCGGACGCGTGCCACAGCCCGCTGCCGATCAAGCCTCGAGGATGGCAACCGCCCGGCACCAGCCGGCCGAACCACCCCTGATCTTGACCGGCAGGCAGGAGACGGTGAAGCCTGTCGCCGGAAGATCCGCAAGCCGCGTCAGTTTCTCCATGTGCATGAAGATGCCCTCGCGCCCGGCCTTGTGACCTTCCCAGATGAGCCCTGCATCACGTGTCTCGGCAAAACGGCGCGCGGTGACGGGAAACGGCGCGTCCCAGGACCAGGCATCGGTGCCGGCAATGTGGACGCCCTGCGCCATGAGCCAGAGCGTCGCCTCGCGGCCGATGCCGCAGCCGCGACCGAGATAGTCCGGGCGACCGTAGGCCGCGCCGGCGGCCGTGTTGATGAGCACGATGTCGAAGGGCTGCAGGCTGTGGCCCGTCGCCTTTACGGCGGCCTCGAGATCGGCAGCCGTCGCCACGTATCCGTCCGGCAGGTCGCGCAGGTCAAGCTTGACGCCGGGGCGGATGCACCAGTCGAGCGGCACCTCGTCGATGGTCCAGGCGCGCTCACCTTTGTTCATGGTGGAGGCAAAATGCCAGGGCGCATCGAGATGCGTGCCGGCATGGGCGGTCAGGTTCAGCTGCTCCACCGCCCAGCCCTCGCCGCCCGGAACCTCGGCAATGTCGAGACCGGGAAAGAAGCGCAGCACTTCCTCGCTTCCTTGGGCATGGCTCGTATAGCTGATCCTCGGACCAAGGCCGGGCGGATCGGCGGGCACGTCGTTCTCGATGGCGACGGAAAGATCGATGATTGTCATGAGGCTCAGTCTCCGGAAAGGGCGGCTTGCGCCAGCGTGTCGAGATCGGCATCGCCACGAAAGCCAAGCGAGAGGGCCAGCGCGGCATCAAGCGGCGGCATGGCGCCAAAAATCCGCCGGAGGCCTTCATCATTGACCCAGCGAATGTCGGCGGGTCGACCGGCAAGACGGGCGACGGCCTGCGCCACCGCATCGACGCTCGCATGAAGAACCGGCGGCTGAACGAGGTCGGCGGCATCGCCGCCAGCCCTTGCGGCATGCAGCAGCGCTGCCACCGCCGCCCGTCGAGACATCCACCAGCAATGGCTGTCCGCCGGAACGGGACAATCATAGGCCTCGCCAGCCGCCACGCGGTGAAAGATCAGGCTCATGAAGGCCGAACCATGTCCGCTTTCGCTCGCCGGGCGGGCGACGATGCCGGGAAACCGCAGGCTGACGGCCGACAATGCACACCGCCGCCGCAGGTCGGACAGTAGGATTTCCGTCATGCGCTTGTGCGCGCCATAGGTAAGATCCGGGGCCGTTGGCGTGTCCGGCGTCACCGTCCGGCCGGCGAGATCGCCGTAGACGGCAATCGAGGATGCAAAGACGAAACGGCAGCCAGGCTTGCGGGCGGCCGCCGTCCGCGCCAGCGCAAGCGGCACGAGAAGATTGGCCGCATGTCCGAGTTCCTGCTCCTTCTCCGCCAGCGCACCCGGCAGGCTCGCCAGATGAAAAACCAGGTCGAAGCCGGTCTCAAGCAGATCGGCGAGAAAACCGGCCTCGGCCAGGTCGCCGCAGACCGTCCCGGCGCCCGGCAGAGGCGGTTCGCCAAAGGCCCGATCCGTCAGCACCACCTGCCGGGCCTCCGGAAAGGCTTCCATCAGGCGGGCCACGAGCCCGCGTCCGAGAAAGCCGTCTGCGCCGGTTACGAGGATACGCATCAGGCCTTCACCACGCGCTGCTCAATGGTGCCGAACGGAGCAGAGCCGTCCGGCAGGCGGGCTTGCATGCGCACCCGGTCTCCCCAGCTGAGGAAGGGCGTGCGCGCTGCGCCATCGTCCAGCATCTCGATCACCCGGATTTCCGAGATGCAGGAGGAGCCTGCGGCGCGATCGGCATTGGAGACCGTGCCGGAGCCCAGGATGGTTCCCGCCGAAAGACGCCGGGTGCGGGCGCAATGGGCGATCAGTTCCCCGAAGGAGAAGTGCATTTCGCCGCCATGCGCGCGGCCGACCTCGCGCCCGTTGATATCGACATGCAGCGTGAGGCCGACGCGGCCATCTCTCCAGTGCGGGCCGATCTCGTCGGGGGTGATGGCGACCGGGGCAAAGCCGGTGGAGGGCTTGGCCTGCAGGAAGCCGAAACCGGCGCGCATCTCCCGCGGGCCGACGGCGCGCAGCGACCAGTCGTTGATCTGAACGAGCAGAAGGACATGGGCCTCGGCCTGCGCGGCCGTCGTGCCCATCGGCACCTGCGACAGCACCACGCCGAACTCGCCTTCCATGTCGATACCAAGGGCATCATCGGCAAATTCCATATCCGCCAGCGGCCCGCGAAAATCGTCGCTCGCCCCCTGATAGATGAGGGGAATGGTCTCGAAATCCGGATTGGGCGGGTTGTCGAAAGCCCGGTCCATCAGCCGCCCGTGGTTGAGAAAGGCCGAGGCATCCAGCCATTGCGGCGCGCGCGGCAGCGGCGCAAGGCAGCGTTGCGGCTCAAAGCGCGTGGCAAAGGGTTCCTGCCCATCGTTCAGCCGCGCGGAAAGCGCCTCAAGCCGGGGCGCCACGGCCTGCCAGTCCTCGATGGCAGACAGGAGGGACGGGGCGATGCCGGCCGCCGGGACGGCCGATTGCAGATCGCGCGAAACGACCCACAGCTGTCCGTCGCGGCTTCCATCGTGATAGCTAGCGAACTTCATGGCAACCTCGTTCGGCCTTAGGAAACGGCCGCTCTGTTTCAGTCTGTGCCGCCGGGCGTCAGTGCCCGGCCAGCGTCTCCGCCAGGGCCGGCTCATAGGCACCCGAGATGAGCACGAACAGCATGCGGCAGGGCGCGCCCGAGCGATTGGCCCAGGCATGGTTGGTGCCGCGCTGGATGACGACGGAGCCGGGCTTCAGAAGCACCTCGTCCTCATCGAGCACCAGCGTCATCTCGCCTTCGATGACGATCCCGTAGTCGATGGATTCCGTCCGATGCATCAGCGGATGCGGCGAGTTTTCCCGCACGGTGGAGGCAGCCCTGTCGCCGATCTCCTCGAAGGCCTCGCCCATGCGCCGGTGACCGGTCTTCAGGAAATCCTCAGTATCCGGCGGAATGTCGACGAAGCGGATACGGGTGCCGCCGGGCGGTGGCGGCAGCACCAGCGGACCGATCGTCGGGTCCGCGCCGTTGGCGACGCGGGCCGGGCTTTCGCCGGTCGACCAGACCTCGTGAAAGACCGTGCCCGGTATCGCGGCCAGTTCCACGACCGTCGGCAACGGCCCGACCTCGCTCAGGATCGAGCGGCCGTCGTCAGCATGGCCGGTGACGATGCGGGTGATGGAAGGAAATGCGCTCATGCGATCTTTGCCTTTGTGAAGAAGCCAATGGAGACAACCGCGACCAGGACGCCGGCGAGGCCGAGTGCGGCAAAGCCGAGATTTTCGCCCAGCGCGCCGCCGACAAGCGGACCGAGCGCCGCGCCGACCATCAGCATGGCGGGCGTGGCGGCGGCGGCCCGTCCGCTCGGATCAAGCGTGGCAAGCCGGCCGAAGACGAAGGTATGGGTAAAGATCTGCACCGCGACGAAGATGGCGGTTGCCGGAGCCCAGACGGTGAAGATGGTGGCACCTGTGACGACGACCGCCAGCAACGCCTGGATCGCCGGGCCGATCTGGGTGATCAGCGGCGCAGGCACCCGCGTCTGCAGGAAGGCCGCCAGCGGTGCCGGCACCAGGAAATTGACGAAGCCGAGGGCGACCAGCACGGCCAGCACATGCGCCGGCTCGAAACCGCGCGCCTTGCCGATCACCTCCACGAAGGAAAACACCATCGACTGGTTGAAGGTCATGATGCTGATGCCGAGAATGGTGAACCAGGTGGCGCGGCTGAAAGGCAGACGGCTGTGCTCAACCCGCGCCGAGGGGTTGCGAAAGAGCAGTGCCGAACACAGCGCCGCGATCACCATGACACCGCCGAACACATGGAACAGCACCGGTCCGCCCCGCGCGATCAACAATTGCGGAATGGCCGCAAGCAGGATGATGGCGAACAGGCCGAGCGCCATGCCGGCGGCCGCAAACAGGCGATGCGGATTGGCGCTCTGCCCCATGGTTCCATGCACCATCGACAGCGCCGTTCCAGCCGAAACGCCGGCCAGAAGATGAAGGATGGCCAGCGGCAGAAAGGCGGTCTGGCTGGAGGCGATAAAGAAGGAGGCCGCAGCAATGGAAAAGCCGAGAATGGCAAGCAACCGCTGGTTCAGCCGGTTGAAGCGCGGCGCGCTTACCCCGCTTGCAACCACGGCGCCCAGCAGGAAGAGCGTCGCCAGCGCTCCTGCCTGCTGCGGGCTGAAGCCGTAGCGCTCGACCAGCGCTCCGACCCAGACGGGAAGTGCCACGAGATCGAGCATCCCCGCGCAATGGCCGATGACGAGTGCCGCCGATCCGGCAGCACCGAATTTCTGTCCTGACATGCCTTCTCCTCCGATGTTCATGCGCCAGGGCAAGGGCGGGCGGTCTCCTCAACCACCGCGCCGGCGCGATTTTGGTTGTCAGATGGCTTCCGCCAGCGTTTTCATGGAAACCTGCATGATCGAGGCATGCTCCTCGCGGCTGCCGCCGTGGATCTCGATGTCGGCAAGCCGGCCGGAATTTTCGACCACCATCCGGCAGCGCTCCCAGCGGCGCGCCTCGAAGGCCGCAAGCGCCGTGGCGGCATCTCCGGCCGCCCCCAGTTCCTCGGCCAGCACCATGGCATCCTCGATGCCAATGCAGGCGCCGGCGGCAAGATGCGGCGTCGTGGCGTGTACGGCATCGCCGATCAGCACCACGCGGCCGCTCGACCATGGGCGCGGCAGCAGCATCTGCTCCAGCGGGCGATAGATGATCTGATGCTCTGACGAAAGCTCCGACGCGATCTTGCGGATGATCGGGGAGGAAAACCGCTCCAGCAGGCTACGCAACGTTTCCACGAAGGTTTCGGGGGCGACGAAATCGTTGGTCGGGCGGTCTTCGGTGAGAAACAGGTAGGCCTGATCCTTGTTGACGCCGTTGAGGCCCACCTTGAGCGTCGGGCCCATCCACATGGCGACCGTATTGATGTCGTGCGGTCTCGGCAGCACGGCCCGCCAGACCGACTGACCGATGAAGCGCGGCTTCGGCGCCTCCGGAAAGACGTGGGCCCGGACCGCGGAATAAAGACCGTCAGCGCCGACAACCAGATCATAGCGGCCTTCAGTGCCGTCGTTGAAGTGAACGGTGACGCCATCCGCATCCTGGTGCAACTCGTTAAAAGTGACCCCAAGCCGCACGCGCGTCGTGGAGGCTCGCACGGCCTCCGACAGGATCTTGGCGAGTGCCGGCCGCATGATGCCGCCGCCACCAGGAATATCGGGACCGGCGACACGCGGGGTCGGCAAGGTCACCAGCACGCGGTCGTCGGGGCCGCGGATCTCGACGCCGTCGCTGACGAAGCCTTCCTCGAAGAAGCGGTCCATCAGCCCGAGCTGGGCGAGAACGCGCAAGGTGGAGCCATGCAGGCTGATACCCGCTCCATAGGAGCGCCATCCCGCATCGATTTCCACGAGATCCACCTGGAATCCCTTGCGGGACAGCTGCAACGCCGCCGTCATGCCGGCAAAGCCGCCACCGATGACCAGCACAGTCTTGATAAGCGATTTCATGTCATGTCTCCTCAGCAGGCGCCGCGACGAACACGTCGCCCTCCTCGCCCACCACGATGTCGATACGTGTCAGTGTCTGTCCGAGGCACGGGCCAAGGACGCATTCCCCCGTCTCCATGTCGAACAGGGCATGGTGGGAATGGCAGGTCAGATGCGTCTTCTCGCCATTCAGATAAGCGTCGGTCTTCCAGGCCATCGGGGTGCCGGTCGCGTAATGCGGACAGGCATCGAGCCAGGCATGCAGCACGCCTTTGCGCCGGAGCACGATGATCTTCCGCTTCGAGCCGGGGAGCGGTCCGAACCCCCGCGCCTCGCCTTCGCCAATGTCCTTGACATGGCAAAGACGCCGGGCAGCGGGCGCAAGGCCCGGCCGCTCATCGATCAGGACATCGTTCTGCATGGTCTCCTCCCGCAGATCGCCGTGAGCCAGGGCAAGCCTCAACCCTTGGCACCGGGGGGCGGGCCGCCGCCAGGCGCCCATTTTTCGCGCATCTCGAACAGCACGATCTGCGACGCCTCCGCACCGTTCGGTGCCTCGCGCGCCACCCAGCTGTCGTCATGCTTGTCCATGTCGGCGTCGTATTCGAAGTGACAGCCGAGCGGGCTGTTGAAGTACCAGAACCAGTTCGAGCCGAACTTGTGACGGCCCGGACCCCAGAAGCTCTGGTAACCCTTCTTGACGAAGCGCGTGCCGGCCACCATCAGCTCGGTCGGACCGCCCATGTGGAAGGCAAGATGCTCGCAGCCCTTCATGTAATCGGGGGTGCGGATGAAGAAGAGCGTGTGGTGGTCGTCATTGGCCTTCGGGCGCAGGAAGGGACCGGCACCGGTCAGGATATCGGTGACGACGAAGCCGAGCCGCTCGCAATAGAAATGCGTGGCAATCTCGATGTCGGGCACGAACAACACCACATGGCTCAGCGTGCGCGGCAGGGCCGGCATGTCCTCCCAGACACCGATCTCGTTCGGACCACGCTGGGCGGGGGCGCCGGGGGCGTTGATCTTTTCGGCCGGCATGTCGAGTTCGCGGCGGATCGTGACCTGGAACTTCAGCTCGAAGCCATGGTCGTCCTTGAGCTCGATCGAACCGTCGGAAAGACGCGTGACGCGGCGGTCGCTGGACAGTTCCGCCTCGATCGCGTCGAGATCGGCTGCGCTGCGCACGCCATAGACCTGCTGGCGCAGCATGTTGGAGGTTGGCAACGGCGGCGGCAGGGTTGGGTCGGACTTGTGGCGGACAACGACGCCCGTGCCGTCAAGGGTCTCGAAGCGACCGCCCTTTTCCGTCACGTCGACGGGCTTCAGGCCGAAGGCGGTCAGATATTCGCAGGCGGCAGCGACGTCGTCGACGCCGAAGACCAGATAATCAGGGCCGATGATGTTCATGATGACAATCCTCTGATTGCGTCGGCGCCGGCTCAGCCGGCGTGAAGAACGTATTCGCGGGCAAGAGCGATGGAGATGCTGCCCTGACCGGCGGGCAGGCGATGCAGGACCGCTTCGCGAAGGTCCTGCGCGAAGACCTGTCCGGTCTCCTCATTGGCCAGCCAGAAGGCATCGACCGCCTTGACCGGCGAGGGCACGGCCGGCGTGCTGCGACAGTGGCCGAGCGCGGATACCGCCGCGGCGCCGAGCGCCTCAAGAAGCGCCGCGACCTCTGCCGGACCGGAATGCCAGAAGACGAAGACCTTGACGTGGTTGCGGGCGGATGCCTCGGGTGCACGTACCACCTCCTCGGTCGAGGGAATGCCGATGACACGCGCGCCATCCACCATGCGCGGCTCGTCCGGCAGGAGATTCATCCGGTAGAAGGCCGTCTCCCGCGAGGCCTTCAGCGCCGCCAGATCCGGAAACCAGACCTCGGTCACGAAGTCGGGCCCGAAGGTGAAGACATCCGCCAGCCCCTCCCCGCCCGGATAGATGCCGTCGAACACGTGGTTCTGCACATAGCGGCGCGGGGCGTTTTCCGGCTCGGCGGCGATGTAGTCGAGCACCAGCCGGCCGTGAACATCCTTCATGTGAGTGCGGTGTTCCATCAGCGTCTGGCCCGGCCGGCGACGGCCGACCATCAGGATCTTGATGCTCATGCCGCACCGCCCTTCGTGGTCCTGCCGCCGAGCACTTCGGCCACCCAGTCGGCGATATAGGCGCCGGCATTGGCGGAATTGTCGAAGCTCGAATGCTGCACGCCGCCGGTCCGCTCGTCGAAGATCTTCAGTTCGCGCTTCGGGCTGTTGACCAGCTGGTCATAGGTCGCATGCGCCCATTGCAGCGGGATCTGGCTGTCCTTTTCGCCGTGCGTGACGAGGAAGGGCACGCGGATGCGATCGAGGATTCCGTTCAGGTGCACCTTCTCGGCAATGGCCATGAAGTCGTCCATGTCCTTCGCACCCCAGACCCACATGACGTGGCTCCAGTAATGCGGAACTGGGAAATTGCCTTCGCGGGCAAGGCGCTTCTTCTGGACGTCGCGCCAGTCGTGATTGGCGCCCCAGACGACGCCGCAGGCAAAGCGCGGCTCGAAAGCAACCGCGCGCGGACAGTAGTAGCCGCCGAGCGAGACGCCTTCCATGCCGATGCGCCTGGGATCGACATCGGGCCGGGTCTCAAGCCAGTCGACGACGCGCGAGGCCCAGTGCTCGCTGTCGAAGCGGGCCGTCAGCCCCTGCAGGCGAAGCGCTTCACCGGTGCCCGGCTGGTCGACGATCAGCGAGGCAACGCCGCGCCTGGCAAGCCAGGCCGGCAGGCCGACCAGCAACTTCATCTCCTTGGTGCTGTCGAGACCGTTGACCTGCACCAGCAGCGGCGCCGGACCATCGACCCCTTCGGCCGGCACATAGAGCGCCGACAGATGCGTACCTTCATAAGGAATTTCGACACGGCGGCAGGACGAGCCTGAAAGGTCCAGCCCCTTGGCAAAGGCGGCGAGGAAGCGCTGGTAAAGCGCCATGCGCCCTTCGGAGCCATGCGCAAGAAGCCGCTCGGCGGTCAGCATGTAATTGGCGGCGCGGATCAGCTTGTCGCCGGCCGAGATCATGCGGCCGCGCGCCTCGTCCTCATCCGCCAGCGAAACGAGCTTGTCGGCCATGCGGATCCAGGTTTCGCGAAACGCCTGGGTGCCGGCGGCATCGGGGGCCTTGGCCGCGTCCTGCAGCGGCGCGCACATTTCCTCGATCTCGCCCATCCGGGCGCCCATCTCGATCGACAGGTTGACCGAGAGGTTCCAGACGTAATTCGTCGGAAAATACTTGAACATTGGGTCTCCTCGAAATCGCCACCTCCGGCGATGCTGTCGACGGGAGAACCGCCGCGCAGGACAGCTTGCGTCCTGCCTCGACATCTCCTCCCCGACCCGAGACTTAACGAACATCAATCTGTTTACAAAATTGCTTCGATGAATGATTTGTATTTATCTAGTGAATAGTCAGGAGGGGACGCCATGCGATTCAAGAATCTCGACCTCAATCTGCTGGTGGCGCTGGACACGCTGATCCGCGTGCGCAATGTCAGCCGGGCGGCCGAGGAGATGTTCATCACCCAGTCGGCGATGAGCAATGCGCTGGGACGGTTGCGCGATTATTTCGACGATCCGCTGCTGATCCAGGTCGGCCGGTCGATGGAACTGTCGCCACTGGCCGCCTCGCTGGAGGAACCGCTGCGCGACATCATCGTGCGCATCGAGGCGGCGGTCGTTTCCACGCCGTCCTTCAACCCGGCCGAAGCGACGCGCAGCGTCAGTCTGGTGGTTTCCGATTACATGCTGCATACGGTGATGCCCGTTTTCCTCGAGCGGGTCAGCGTCCGAGCCCCGGGGATGCAGATCCACTTCAGGGCACAGCAGAACTTCCCGCATCTGCTGCTGGAGCGTGGCGAGGCCGATCTGCTGATTGCCCCCTCCGTTTTCTGTTCCACAAACCACCCCTCGGAGGTGCTGCTGGAGGATACGCTGTGCTGCGTCGTGGATGCCGGAGGGGACCACCGCGGCGAGAGCGTGCCCATCGAGGCATTCCTGGCCGCCGGACATGTGGTCATGCGGCCACCGAACGGCGGCGAGAGCTTTGCCGAACGGGCCTGCCGGCAGGTGGGGCTGTCGCTTCGCGTGGAGGTGACGACCTTTTCCTTTTCCTCGCTGCCATTGCTGGTGCGCGGAACCGACCGCATCGCCGTCGTCCAGCGCAGTCTTGCGAACCGGATGCTCAACCTCGGCGGGATCCGCATCGTTGAACCGCCGGTGGCACTGCCCGCACTGGAGCAGTCGCTGCAATGGCACAGCCACCGTGTGCGCGACCCGGCACTCCTGTGGCTGCGTGAACAGATGCACGCCTGCGTTCGTGTCGATTGACGCACAGAACTCGACATGTTCAGTCGTTCACGCATCACTCCTCATCAATACAGCCTGCAGTTAGTATTGATCTGTTGAATAGCAAGCATTGCCAATGACGATTTTACATTCGTCAAGTCCAGCCCTACTCAGTTGGGAAGGGCGTTCGCTGGGCGTATCGGGAGTGAGGGTACCAGCAGGGCGGATCGGAGGGGGTCGCACAGCCGTTCCGGCATCAGCCGGGATACGGCAGATGCCTTGAAGGGCAGGACCACACGACAATCAGGATCATCGGCTGACCGTCTCCGGCGGTGGCGATGCTTTTGCTTTGCCTTCCATCCACCGGCACCGGCACGGCGCACAGAATGCGCCGGGCCTTTGCGACCACAGCGTCCGGGAGTGGCGCCTGTATCGTGTTCTTTAGGAGGATGGAATGAACCTGCACAATAGCTTGAAGTGTCTGCTGCTGGGAACGGCGCTGATGACGGTTGGGATCGGCGGCGCCCAGGCGGCCGAAGGTGGCAACACACAATATTCGCCGGGCTCGGCACAGTTCTTCGCCGGCGGCATTCCCCCCTTCCCCGGCCTATATTTCCTGTCGCAGACGAGCTATTTCACCTCCGATCGCACCAATGATTCCAATGGCGACCGCATTCCAATCGATTTCAAGGTCAAGGCCTTTGCCGAGACGATGCGCTTTCTCTATGTGAGCGATCTGGAGGTCGGCGGCGCGCAGGTCTGGGGTCAGCTGGTGGTGCCGCTGGTCCATCTGGATCTTTCGCTGCCCTTCGGCGAGGATACGTCCTTCGCCCTGGCCGATATTACCTCCACCATCGGCCTTGCATGGCATCTCGACCAGAAGAGCGCGATCACCTTCGGCCTCGACGTGGGCATGCCGACCGGCCAGTATGATACATCCGACATTGCCAATGTCGGCGTCAACCACTGGTCGTTCCAGCCGACGCTCGGCTATCACTACAGCGATCCGCAGGGGCTGGAGATCGGCACCACGGCACGCCTGATCTTCAACACGAAGAACACCGACACCGACTACAGGACCGGCACGGAACTGGTGATCGACTATGCTGTCGGCTGGAACATGGGACCCTGGCGCCTCGGCGCGGTCGGCTATTATCTGCAGCAGCTGACGGACGATACCGGCCCGACCGCGCCCTCCGACGGTCATCGCGGCAAGGGCTTCGCCATCGGCCCGTCCGTGACCTACAGCTTCAATCCGGGCACGCAGATCAGCGCCTCCTGGCAGCACGACCTGGTGGCGGAAAACCGCGCGCAGGGCGATATCTTCTGGTTGAATTTCGCAGCAAAGTTCTGAACGGGACCGGACGAGCCGCCGCACGCATCGGCGGCTCGTGACGGTTCCCGCAGCGGCTGCTGTCATGCAGGCACCAGCCTTGACCGGCGGCGCGAGCCCGCCCAGCGCAATCTCAGCTCGCCTTCTTCTGCCGGCCTGCAGCCTGCGTCCATTCCGGCAGCCAGTCGCGATGGGCAATCAGCAGCTCATCGACCAGCGACCAGATCTGGTCGAGATCGAGTTCGGCGGCTGTATGCGGGTCCATCATGGCAGCGTGATAGATGTGCTCGCGGTTTTCGCTCATCAGCGCCTGTACCGTCAGTTCCTGCACGTTGATATTGGTGCGGATCAGAGCCGTCAGTTGCGGCGGGAGATCCCCGATGACGGTGGGCTGGATGCCGTTATGGTCCACCAGACAGGGCACTTCCGCCGCGCAATCCGCCGGCAGCGAGGTGATGCAGCCATTGTTGCGCTGGTTGCCGTAGATGACCGAAGGTTCGCCGGTCCAGACCGAGTTGATGATCGAGGACGCATATTCCTTCGACTGTTTCACCTCGATGCGATCGGCGGAGCGGTATTCAGCGGCCTGCGCCTTCCAGCGGTCGATCTGCTCGATGCAGCGCTTGGGATATTCATCCAGCGGAATGCCGAATTTTTCGATGAGATCCTCGCGGCCCTCCTTGATGAAATAGGGCGTGTATTCGGCAAAATGCTCCGAGCTTTCGGTGACGAAATAGCCGAGACGGGTCAGCATCTCGTAGCGCACCTTGTTCGGGCAGCGCGGGTTCCAGCCGGGTTTTGGTGCACGGCCCTCGCGATAGGCGCGCACGAGATCCGGATAGAGGCTGCGATAGCTGCCGTCCTTCTGCCGATGTTCGAACTCCAGGAAGAAGGCCATGTGGTTGATACCGGCGGAGCGGTAGCGGATCTCCTCATAGGGAATATCCAGATCGTGGGCGAGTTCCATCGCAGTGCCCTGCACCGAATGGCAGAGCCCCACCTGCCGGATGGCCGGATATTTTTCCGCGATCGCCCAGGTGTTGATTGCCATCGGGTTCACATATTGCAGCATGATGGCCTTCGGGCAGACGGCCATCATGTCCTCGCAGATCTTCCAGAGATGCGGCACGGTGCGAAGCCCCCGCATGATGCCGCCGACGCCGAGCGTGTCGGCGATCGTCTGGCGCAGGCCAAACCTCTTGGGAATCTCGAAATCGGTGACGGTGCAGGGTTCGTAACCGCCGATCTGGAAGGCGACGACGACGAAATCGGCATCCTGCAGGGCGCGGCGCTGGTCGGTATAGGTTTCGGCCTTCGCCTTGACGCCAAGCGTCGCGATCAGCTTGTTGACGACGATGGCGCTTTCTTCCAGGCGCTGCGGATTGATGTCCATCAGCGCAATGGTGGCCTCGGATAGGGCGGGCCTTTGCAGCACGTCGCCGACGATGTTCTTCATGAACACCGTGGAACCGGCGCCGATGAACGTGATCCTGGGATGTCTTGCCATGTCATTCCTCCTGCGATCAGGCAATCTCGAAGGCGGCTTTCACGAGCCGCCGTGTATAGTCGGTCTTGGGATTGGACAGCACGTCTGCCACCGGGCCTTCCTCGACGATCCGGCCGTGCTGCATGACGATGACGCGGTGGCAGAGCGCCCGCACCACCTTGAGGTCGTGGGAAATGAAGAGGTAGCTCAAGCCCCGCTCGTCCTGCAGCTTGCGTAGGAGCTCGATGATTTGCGCTTGGACGGAGAGATCCAGAGCCGAGGTCGGCTCGTCGAGCAGGATGAATTCCGGCTCCAGAGCAACGGCTCGCGCAATGGCGATGCGCTGGCGCTGGCCGCCGGAAAACTCATGCGGGAAGCGCGACAGGATATTGCCCGGCATTCCGGCAGCCTCCAGCGCATCCTGCACCCGCTCTAGCCGTTCGGCCCTGCTTCTGCCGATGCCGTTGACGACCAGTCCCTCCTCGATGATCTGGCCGATCGTCATGCGCGGGTTGAGCGAGGCGAACGGATCCTGAAACACGATCTGCATGCGCGCGCGCAGCGGCCGCATCTGCGCGCGCGTGCGGCCATCGACCCGCTCGCCGTCGAACTCGATCTCGGCGGCAGCCGGCTCGTTGAGGCGCAGCAGGGACTGGCCGAAAGTGGTCTTGCCCGAGCCGGATTCGCCGACCAGTCCAAGCGTCTCATGTCGCCGCAGCGTGAGGCCGAGGCTGTCGACAGCCACCAGTTCGCGCAGGTCCGGCCTGAAAAATCCGCCATGCCGCATCATGAAGGACACCTTCACGCCGCGCGCGGTCAGCAGCGGCACGGCATTTTCCGGCAGCGGGGCAGCGCTGCCATGCGGTTCGGAGGCAAGCAGCGTCTTCGTGTAGGGATGGCGCGGATTGGCGAAAATCTCCGTTGTCGTGTTGTGTTCGCGCATCTCGCCATGCTGCATGACATAGACATAGTCGGAGAATTTCCGGACGATGGTCAGGTCATGGGTGATCAGTACAACTGCCATGCCGCGCGCCTGCTGCAGATCGCGGATCAGCTGCAGGATCTGCGCCTGCACCGTGACATCGAGCGCGGTTGTCGGCTCGTCGGCGATCAGCACGTCCGGGTCGTTCGAGAGCGCCATGGCGATCATGACGCGCTGTCGCTGACCGCCGGACAGCTGGTGCGGATACTGCTTCAGGCGCGCCTCCGGTTCCGGGATCTGCACCTGGCGCAAAAGCTCCAACGCGCGTGCCTCCGCCTGTGCCTTGCCGATGCGCGAATGGACGCGGATCGCCTCTGTGATCTGGCTGCCGATCGTGTAGAGCGGGTTCAGCGAACTCATCGGCTCCTGAAAGATCATCGAGATGCGGTTGCCGCGCAACGCACGACGGGCACGAGACGAGAATTTCAGAATGTTCTCGCCGTTGAAGGCAATTTTCGCATCTGGCGATACCTTCGCCCGCTTGGTCAGCAGGCCCATCACCGTGCGGGCGGTGACAGACTTGCCGGAGCCGGATTCGCCGACGATGGCGATCGTCTCGCCTCGATAGAGCTGGAAGGAAATATCCTTTACCGCCTCCACCTGACCGTGCTCCACCTTGAAGGTGACCGCCACATGGCGCGCATCGAGGATCGGCTCTCCGGTGCTTTTCGCGTGGTCGAAGCGGGTTTCGGGCGCAAAGCCATTCTGCCGTGCATGAACCATGGGACATTCCTCAATAGGGATCGACGGCATCGCGCAGACCATCGCCCAGAGCATTGAAGGCGAAGACGGCGACGAGCACGAAGGCGACGGGTGTCAGAATCCAGGGATAGGAACCGATCACCGAATAGGTGGCGGTATCCTGCAACATCAGGCCCCAGGAAATCAGCGGCGGCTTCACGGCAAAGCCCAGGAAACCGAGGAAGGATTCCAGCAGGATCACGCTTGGAATCTGCAACGTCACCGCCACGATGACATGGCTCATCACGTTGGGCAGGATGTGCTGGAAGATGATGCGCCGGTCGGTGGCACCGACTGCAATCGCAGCCCGCACATATTCGATGCGGGCGAGTGCCAGCGTCTTGCCGCGCACCTCGCGCGACATCTGCGCCCAGCCCAGCGCCGACATGACGACAACCACGAATGTGAGGAACACATGGGTGGGAGCCGTGACCGGAATCAGCGAGGTCAGGGCCAGATAGAGGGGCAATTGCGGGAAAGCCAGCACGACCTCCACGAAACGCTGGATCCAGGCATCGGCCGCACCGCCGAAATAGCCCGAGATAAGGCCGACACTGGTGCCTACAATGGTGACGATGGCAACCACGCTGAGCGCAATCGCCAGGGAGATGCGCGAGCCGTGAATGGCGCGCGAGAGAACGTCGCGCCCGAACTTGTCTGTGCCAAGAAAGTGCACCGGCGCATCATCCGTCGAGCCGAAGAAGTGGCGATCCGCGGGCAGCAGCCCGAACAGGCGATATTCCGCCCCCTTCACGAAGAAGCCCAGCAGCCGCGGATTGTCGAGATCGGCCCCGACAATCGGCTGGAACGTCACCGGGTCCAGTTCCCCCGTCTCGGCCGTTGCATAGACGCGCGGCCGCCAGGTGAAGGCACCGTCCTTGTCGCGGAAGCTGATCGCCTGCGGCGGCAAGAAACTCTCATGCGTCGCAACCGGGCTCATTGGTGCGATGAAATCGGCGAAGATCGCCACAACCACCAGAAGAACGACAAGGATGAGCCCCATCATGCCGGTGAAGGAACGGTGGAAGCGACGCCACACAAGAGCCCCGTAGCTTTCATTAGGCTGGCTGGAACGGCTGGAAGTCGCCGCCACCGTTTCAGTCTGGATCTCGTTCATGGCCAGCATCTCACGCTCTCCCGGATTCGCGCACGCGCGGGTCGAGCAGCGCCAGCAGCATGTCGGCAATGATGTTGCCGACCACCAGCGTTGCCGCGAGCACCATCATGAAGGTTGCCGTCACATAGACATCGCCCACCGCCATGGAGCCGACGATGGCAGGGCCGACGGTCGGCAGGGCGAAGATGATCGCGGTCTCGATCTCGCCGCTCAGCATGTAGGGCAGCACCACGCCCTGATACATGACGAGCGGGTGCAGTGCGTTCGGCACCGCGTGGCGCAGGATCACGGCTCCTTCCGAAAGGCCCTTGGCGCGTGCGGTCTCGATATACTGCGCATTCAGCGTATCAAGCAGGTTGCCGCGCATCACCCGCATGTTATAGGCAAGCCCGCCGAACACGGCGATGGCAACCACCGGCCAGACATGCTGCACGAGGTCGGCGAACTTCGCCCAGGACCAGGGTGCCCCGCCATATTGCGGCGAAAAGAAGCTGCCGATCTCAGACACGTCGAAATGAAAGACCATCAGATAGACCAGGACCAGCGCCATCAGGAAACGCGGCACGGTCATGCCGAGGAAGGAGACGGCGGACAGAAGATTGTCGACCCAGGAGTATTGTCGCGTCGCTGCCCAGATGCCGAAGGCGATGCCGAGCAGCGAGGCGAGGATGTGGCACACCAGCGCCAGCGCCAGCGTTCGCGGCAACCGTTCGCCCACGACCTCCGCCACCGGCTTGTTGTAATAGAAGCTGAAGCCGAAATCGCCGCGGGTCACGATACCGCCGACCCAGTTGAAATACTGCACGACCATCGGCTGATCGAGACCGTGCTCGACCCGGTAGGCCTGCGCCTGGGCTTCGGCCTGTTCAAAGGAGGCGCCGCCCTGGTTCATAAGCTGCGCGCGGATGTAATCGGCATAATCGCCGGGCGGCGCCTGGATGATCGCAAAAGTAACGATGCTCAGGATCAGCAGCACCGGCACGGCCGAGGCAATCCGCATCAGGAGAAATCGCAGCATGATATCCTCTCTGCCTTGCGAGGGCCACGTCGCGCGGCCGTTCGATCGTTCCGCCCGGCCGCGCATC
This sequence comes from Rhizobium sp. CSW-27, assembly GCF_018760785.1. Lineage (GTDB taxonomy): Bacteria > Pseudomonadota > Alphaproteobacteria > Rhizobiales > Rhizobiaceae > Neorhizobium. Next base: position 237,401 of record NZ_JAHHZO010000007.1, on the reverse strand, counting down.
ACACGCGGCCGGAGTGCTTTTCAGGGAGGAGCTAGTTGATCGGACCGCTTTCGCCGGGCTTACCGGGAAGCTGCTGCGGATAGAGTTCGTATTTGCCCTGCCTGTCGGCAGCGACCCAGACCCGCTCGCGCATGATGGCGTCTTCAGCCCAGTTGAACATGTAGATCGGCGTTCCCGGGGGGATGTTGGAGAAGCGCTTGTTGATGATCAGGGCGCCCGGATATTCCGTCAGTCCGACGGTGTAGAGATTTCGCGTGTATAGCTTCTGGTACTGTTTCATCAGCTCTGCCCGTTCGGTATTGTCCTGCGAAGCGATGAAGCGGGTCACCAGATCGACCATCTGCTTTTCGAAGGGCAGGATGTCGAGTGCCTTGCCTTCCGGTGCGCGGTGGTTCCAGCTGGTGCGGGGACCGACCGGAGCCAGTTGCTCGGTGTTCTGCACCACGGAAGCCAGTTCCGAGCTGTTGCGCCGCACCGCCCAGTCGAAGCGCCCTGCAAAATGGGCGTCGTCGCGCTGGTTGGAATCAAGCGCATTGATGATGACGCGGATACCAAGCTTCGCCATATGCCCGACCAGCCCTTCCGCCAGGCTCTTGTCGGTCGTGTAGCTGTTGTTGACCAGCAGCACGATCTCGACATTCCTGCCGCCTGCCGTGCCCTTGGGGAAGTTGACGAAGCCGTCATTGTCGGTATCGACGAGACCGATCCTCTTCAGCGTCGCCTTGGCTTCTTCCAGATCATACGGGTAGTAGACGGTCGAGGCGCGGTCATAGAAGCTGGTGCCGGAGGAAAGCCCGCCGGGATAGATGGCCGTAAAAGGTCCCTTGACCAGACTGTCTCCGACGGCCTTTCGGTCGATGGCGGACGTCACGGCCTGGCGGAATTCCAGGTTGCGGTTCAGCTCGCGCACCGCCTGTTCGCGTTCGTCCGGCGAACCCCAGCCATTGGCGGAAAAATTCATCAGCAGGCTGTAGCCGATCAGGCGCGGGCCGAAGGCGAGGCGTGCCGGTGCGCTCGGTTCGGCGGCACGCTTCAGCGAGGCAACGAAGTTCTCCGGCTGCTCCAGGTTGGAAATATCGCCGGAACCTGCGACCGCCTGCACGTCACGATCCGCCCAGGTGGAGAGCTTGTAGTGCATCTCGTTGAGATAGGGCAACTGCTGGCCCTTCTCGTCGACCTTCCAGTAGTAGGGGTTGCGCCGCATCACGATGATGTCGTCCGGGCGGTATTCCACCGGCACCCAGGCACCCATCACCGGCATGTTCATGTATTCCGGCGGAAAGGCGTTCTTGAATTGGTTATAGGTGTTCTTCGAATATTTCGGGTGCTGCGGCTTCAGGATATGGGCCGGTCCGGGGCAGAAGTTCGGATAGGCCATGGTGTAGAGATACTGCTTCGGGAAGGCTGCCTTGAAGGTCCATTCGACCGTGTAGTCATCCACCTTGCGCAGCGTCGTGCCCTCGCCGAAGGCTTCCGGCGAGGCACCACCGCCGAGCGGCGAGACATTGGGGTCGAGAACGCCGTCTTCCCAGTAGAACATCACGTCATCGGCGGTGAAGGCAACGCCATCGGACCACTTCGCACCCTTCACCAGATGCATGGTCAGCTTGTGGCCATCGGCGGCCCACTCCCAGCTCCTGGCAAGGTTCGGCAGCGGTTCGGTATCCTTGGCATCCACCTGGAACAGCGGTGCCGTGCGCGTCAGGCATTCGGAAAGCGCGATGTCGATGCCGCCCCAGCCCTGATTCTGGCCGGCCATGTAGTTCCATCCTTCCGGACGCCCGCCAATGACGTGGCGCATGGTATCGCCGTAGACGCCGATGCCATCCGGCATGTTGCCGGTCTTGTAGACGAGCGGTTCTTCCGGCAGGCGCTCCTTCAGCGGCGGCAGCTTGCCGGTCTTCTCGAACTTTTCAACCACCCAATCCGGCTCGCTGTAGGACGGCAGGGCCTTGAATTCCAGGATGGAGTCACGCGGCACATAGGTGATCTTGCCCTGCGCCGGAAACGGTGGCGGCTCCGGCGGCGGGCTCGTCTCGAAGGCTTGCGCCTGAAGCCCAAAGACAGAGACGCCAAGGCTGAGCGCTGCAATCCTGCTGATCTTTCGGTGATGTTGCATGCTTCCCATTCCTCCCTTTCGGCGTCGCCTTGGGCGCGCCGCTCCTCGTCATCGACAGGATTGCGGAACTCCTCCTTCCGCAGTCCCCGCTCTGCTCCGGCGGCCGCTCCTCAGCCGGCCGCCTTCAGCGCGGCCTTCTCGGCCCGCAATTCCTCAATCGATCGCACCTGGCGGCGCGCCGCCCCGGCCCAGTCGCGCGTCGTCACCCGAGACCGCGCAAGACGCTCCTGCGCGGCGGGAACCGCATCGGCATATTGCGGCAGCCAGCGCGCCTGGGCGACCACCATCTCATCAACCATCTGCCAGACCTCCTCGGGCGTCGCGACGGCGCCGACCAGCGGGTCGTGCAGCACGGCAAGCTTCAGGAGAGCGATATCGCCGGTGACGGCCGCATGCACCGACATGCGCTGCACGTTGATGGAGGCCATGCAGGTGGCGACGCATGCTTCCGGCAGCGTGATGCCCGACACCATGTTGATGCCGAAGCGGTCGACGAAACCGGGCGATTCGATGATCGCATCGGCCGGCAGATTGGTGATCACGCCGGTATTTCTGACATTGAAGTGGCCGCGATAGACCCGGCCGGTTTCCAGCGCTTCAAGAATGTGGCTGGCGTGTTCGTTCGAGCGACGGGCCGGATCGATCGGCGTCTTCGCCTGCTCCAGGAATTGCGGGAATTCCGTCTCAAACCAGTTGCGCGTTTCCGTCGAGTGACGCAGATAGCCGCCCGTCTCGCCGTGAATCCAGTCGGACATGTCGATCCAGCGGGTGATCTCGTCCGGACGCTTGCGATACCAGGGCAGATATTCGGACAGATGACCGTTGCTTTCGGTGGAATAGAAACCGAACCGCTTCAGCACGTCGATGCGCAGCTTTTCCTGCTGCGAATAGACCGGATGCGCCTCGAAGGCGGCAATCAGCTCGTCCTTGCCGATCCTGCGGCCATTCAGTTTCAGGTCGATGAACCAAGTCTGGTGGTTGATGCCGGAGCAGATGTAATCCAGTTCCTTCACCGAGGCGGCACCCAATACTTCAGCGATCTGCTCCGCCCCATGCTGCACGCCGTGGCAAAGGCCGATCGCATCGACCCTGCCATATTCGATGGCAGCCCAGGTGTTCATCGCCATCGGGTTGGCATAGTTCAGGAACTTCGCGTCCGGTGCAGCCACCTCGCGGATGTCCTTGCAGAAATCCAAGATCACCGGGATGTTGCGCTGGCCGTAGAGAATGCCACCGGCGCAGATCGTGTCGCCGACGCACTGGTCGATCCCGTATTTCAGCGGAATGCGGATATCCTCCGCATAGGCCTCAAGCCCGCCGACGCGCACGCAGCTGATGATGTAGCGCGCACCTTCCAGAGCGCGGCGGCGATCCGTGGTGGCGGTGACGCGGGTCGGCAGGCCGTTCGCCTCGACGATGCACTCCAGAATCTCGCGGATCATGCCGAGATTGTGCTCACTGATGTCGGTCAACGCAAATTCGACATCCCGAAATTCCGGCACGCACAGGATGTCGGTGAACAGCTTCTTGGTGAAGCCGACGCTGCCGGCGCCGATGATAGCAATTTTGAAACTCATCCGTCGCATCCTCCTTGCGAATTCCAAGCCATGACGAAAGCGGGCGATTCCTGTGCAGGAAACGCATAGGTTTGCACGCAAAACCGCAGCAAAGGCTGGCCTTTGCCTCAACGTTCCGATCCGTCTCTTTCTCTGGCTTCTCCTCGGAAACTGATTATGCGTATATTTTCCCGAGGTGACAGAGAAGGATTATGCTTTCATGGGTAATTTTGTGCTCCAGGATCTCGTGGATGAAGGCCCGGCCATGCGCACAGTTTCCCTTCCCCGCGGGCGTCAGACCCTGCACACCATGCCGACCAGCGCCGGCTATGAAATCCGCACGGACGTGACCTATGACTGGGACGGTCGCAAGCGCGGCCTTGCCCCCTTCACGGTGCTGCAGCACACCATCGGCGGGCGCGGCAACCTGCGCTACGAAAGCCGCACCATGCAGTTGAAGCCGGGGGAGACGCTGCTGCTGCTCATTCCCCACAATCACCGCTACTGGCTGGAGAAGGGTGACCGCTGGGATTTCTTCTGGATGTCGATGAACGGCGAGGAAGCCCTGCGCATCCATCGCCTGATCCTGTCCATCGCCGGCCCGGTGCTGCGCCTGCAGCCGGCGACGATCGACCATCTGGCCCATTGCTGCCACCGGCTGATGACCGGCGGCGAAACGCCGGGCGCCGCCTCGGCCATCGCCTACGAGGCGGCCATGGTGCTGTATGACGACGTCTTCGGCTCGCACCCGACCTTTGCGCAGGAATACCGGACGCTGCAGCATGTGCTGGCGCATATCGAAAACAATCTCGACCAGCGGCTGAGCGTTGCGGATCTCGCAGAGGTCGCGGGCCTCAGTCGCGCCCATTTTTCGCGCATATTCGCCAATAGCGAAGGCCTTCCGCCGGCGGAATTCGTGCTGCAGAAGCGTCTGCGCCGCGCCGCCAAGCTTCTGACCAAGACGGCCGACATGCCGATCAAGGAAGTGGCCGCCCTTTGCGGCTTCGAGGATCCGAACTATTTCTCCAAGGTGTTCCGCCGTCTCTACGGAACCAATCCCAGCGATTTTCGAACCAGCGGCATGTATGCAAGCCTTGCGCCGCCCTCCCGGCGGGAAGCCAGCTAGACGCCCTTGCGCGGCGAAAGGCGGACGTCGATGCGGAAGGTCAACCCCTGCGGGGCGAGGTCGTTGACGATCTGCGGGTCGTGACTGGCCGGAACGGCCAGGCGGATCAGGCGGGAGCCGAAGCCCTCGCGCTGGCTTTCCACCACATCCGGCCCGCCCCGTTCCGCCCAGGTCAGCTTCAAGCGGTCATCCTCCACTTCCCAGCATATGGAAAGATGGCCTTCGGGCACGGAAAGAGCGCCGTATTTCAGGGCATTGGTGCCCAGTTCGTGCAGGATGAGAGACAGCGCGACCGCCAGTTCCGCATCGAGCACGCAGTCGGGACCGGAAATGCGGACTGCACCGTCATCCAGGTCGCGCAGCGGCCGCATCACGCTTTCGATCAGTTCGCTCAGCGAGGCGCCCTGCGCATCCTCCGAGAGCAGCAGATCATAGCCGCCGGCCAGCGCCACCAGCCGCTTCTGAAAAGAAGCGATCTGCTCGTTCTGGCCGCGGAAAGTCTGCCGCACGATGGCCTGGATGACCGAAAGCGTGTTCTTGACCCGGTGAGACAGTTCCCGCGCCATGAGCCTGCGCTTTTCCTCCGCCTGCGCGGAAATGCGGCGCTGGCGGTCGACCTCGTCGAGCAGACCGTCAACGGAGGCGCCGACCAGCCCCAGTTCTCCGCGTTCGGGCCTCATCCCGGTGCGTGCGCCAAGGTCGCCGTCGCGCCAGCGCGTTACGGTCCTGACAATCTGATGAACCGGATCGACGATGAAGCGCTGGCCGACATAGATGGCAGCCAGGAAGGCGGCGAGGCAGCCGGCGAAGATCAGGACGATGCCGGTCAGCGCCGCCGCATCGAGGGGCGCGAAGGCCGTATCGCGTGCAATTCCTGCGCTGACATAGAGCGGGTTCTTGGCCGAGACGGGCTGATAGCCGAGAATGCGCACCGTCCCATCCTGACTGACGACTTCGATGGAGCCGGGCGACGCCGCCGTGACGAGCGGGCGATACCGCTCGGGAATGACGGTTCCCACAAAGGATTCGGGATACGGATTGCGGGCGACGATGACGCCGTCGCGATCCGAGACCGTGACGGAGCCTCCGGAGGGCACATCGCGCAGGAACAGGCGCTGCTGCAGCCAGTCGAGCCTCAGCCCTGTCATGATCACGCCCACCGTCTCCTTGTCGCGGCTCAGGCGCAGGGCCACCGGCAGCACGGCGCGGTTCGACACGCGGGCGATCGTATAGCCGCCGATCACGATATCGTCCGTCGCCAGGGCGCGCTGCACGTAATCGCGGTCGGAGAAATCGGTGCCGGTCGGCCAGTTGAGGCTGTCGCACAGCAACCTGCCGTTCCGGTCCAGCACCACCAGATTGCCGACGAAGGCGTCCAGTCTCGCCGAAACGGCCTTCAACGTCACGTCGCAGGCGTCCGGCTCACCCCCCGCAACGGCCGGGATCGCCGCGGCCGCGATCAGAAGTCCCCTGATGCCTTCCAGAATGGCCTCGATCTCCATCGAAACCTGCCGGGAGAAGCGCACGGCCTGTTCATGCACCTCAAGCTGCCGTTCCTGCCTGAGGCTCAGCTCGTTATAGGCCAGCATGGCAAGCGCCGGGAGCAGCGCGATCAGCGTCATCGCTGCCAGACGTCTCTTCATCCTCGTCCCCCGACAACAGCAGTCTGCCCATGCGACCGGTCCATCACGACGCAGCGCAGAGGTTATCCGCGATGGCCCGCCACCTCAAGCATCCGTTGCACACCGCGCCGGACTGCAGCTGCTACAATTGCAGCCGTTCCTGGATCCTTGGCGGTCGCTGCCGGTCGCCGCCTGAGAGGACACGATTCGAGGGGCTGCTTTGGCGCAGATCTTCGCCGCATCGGCAGACACGCGCCTGCGCTTCATCGTGCTGTTGCTCGTCCTCGGCGTGGCGGGGCTCTTCGTGTTTCTCGGCGGCTATGCGGAATCGGGCCATAGCACGATGGTCGGCTGGTTTCGCATCAGCCCTTGCCGCCTCCACCTTGCTGCTGATCTTCCTCGCGCTGGCCTTCAGCGACTATCCGACGCGATGAGCGGCCATTATCCGGCCTGCCGCAAAGGCCTCAGCGCGCCCTGGTCTGCATCTTCATCGACTGGATTCCCGCCACCAGATCGCTGAAGCGGTCGCCCTGGACGACGATATGGCTGCGCAGCAGGGCGCGGGCTTCCTCGGCGTCTCCGGCCAGAATGGCATCGACGATCGCGCCATGCTCCCGGACCGAGGTCTGCATGCGATTGCGCACCCGCAACTGCAGGCGCCGGTAGGGCCGCAGCCGTCGGTGCAGGGCGATGCACTGGTCCTTCAGGAAGGCGCTGTGGCTGGCGCTGTAAATCGCATGGTGGAACAGTTCGTTGTCATAGTAGTAGGCATCGGTATCGCCGCTGGCTGCCGAAGCCAGGCAGCGCTCATGCGAGCTCGACAGTGCTTCCCGGTCGGCATCGGTGTGCCGGCGGGCGGCCAGCGCACCGGCCATTGCCTCCAGTTCGCCCATTACCTCGAACATCTCGAACACATATTGTGGCGGATGGTCGATGACGCAGGCGCCACGGCGCGGACGGATCTCGACGAGGCCGATTGCGCTCAGCTGCATCAGCGCCTCGCGGATCGGCGTACGCGACACGCTGAACCGCGCCGCCAGCTGTGTTTCATCCAGGCGTTCGCCCGGCTCGAACTCGCCCGTCACGATGCCGTTCTCGATCTCATCGCGCAGCTTGTAGAAGGCATTTTCGGACATGACTAACCCGCGTATATTCCCTGGCCATTTTTGTATACAAGATTATTGACATCGTACGCAAGATGGGCGCACATTTCGACATGCCGGTTGGGAGGCCGGAACAAAGGGAGGAATATCATGAAACGTTACGCCCGCATTCTTGCGTTCGGCGCGGCCCTTGCCGCGACCGCCATCTCGTCATCCATTGCACAGGCGGATACCGTCCTGAAGGCCTCGCATCAATTTCCCGGCGGCAAGGGAGACATCCGCGACGAAATGGTGCAGTTGATTGCCCGGGAGGTCGGTGCCGCCAATGTCGGCCTCACCATCCAGGTGTTCCCCGGCTCCTCGCTGTTCAAGCCGAACGACCAGTGGAATGCCGTCACCCGCGGCCTGCTCGACATCACCTCGTTTCCGCTCGACTATGCGTCCGGCCGTCATCCCGAGTTTTCGGCAACGCTGATGCCGGGCCTGGTCGGCAACTTCGATCGCGCCACGCGGCTGAACGACTCGCCCTTCATGAAGGATATCAAGGGGATCATCGAGAAACAGGGGGCAATCGTCATCGCAGATGCCTGGCTCTCCGGCGCCTTTGCCTCGAAGAAGGGGTGCATCACCACGCCGGAAACAATGAAGGGTCAGGTGATCCGTGCCGCCGGTCCGGCATTTGAGGAAATGCTGGCTGCCGCCGGTGCCTCCATTGCCTCCATGCCCTCTTCAGAAATCTATTCCGGCATGCAGACCGGCGTTCTGGATGCGGCCAACACATCATCCGCGAGCTTTGTCTCCTATCGGCTGTTCGAGCAGGTGAAGTGCCTGACGGCACCGGGAGAAAACGCGCTGTGGTTCATGTATGAGCCGGTTCTGATGTCGAAGCGCGTCTTCGACCGGCTGAATGCCGATCAGCAGAAGGCCATTCTTGCCGCCGGCGAGAAGGCAGAGGCCTATTTCAACGAGGAGGTCCGCAAAGGCGACCAGTTGATGATCGACACCTTCAAGAAGGCGGGCGTCGAGGTGGTCGAGATGTCGAAGGCCGATTACGATGCCTGGCTCGCGATTGCCAAGCAGTCGGCCTACAAGAACTTCGCCGCGAAGGTTCCAGGCGGCGACAAGCTGATCGAGGAGGCGCTGGCCGTCAAATAGCGGCTTCCGTGTCGCGGGACGAGCCGGCAACCGGCTCGTCTTTCCACCGTCCGATCAGGGAATTCTTTCCATGGTGAAAGCCTATATCTGGGCCATCGGTCAGCTGTCGCGCATCTTTGCCGTCATCGCCACGCTGCTGATCATCGCCTCCATGCTGGTTGTCTGCCAGATGATCTTCCTGCGCTACGTCTTCGCCCTGCCGACCATCTGGCAGACCGATTTCGTTGTATTCTCCGCAACCGTCGCGATGTTTCTCGGCGCGCCTTATGTCCTGCTGAAGAATGGCCATGTCGGCGTCGACGTGGTCGAGATGATGGTTGGCGACCGGACCAGACTCTGGCTCCAGATGATCGGCAGCCTCTGCGGCCTGCTCTTCTGCGTGGCCATGCTCGCGGCCAGCTGGATCCAGTTTCACGATGCCTGGGCCGGCGACTGGCGCCATTCCAGCATGTGGGCGCCGCCCTTGTGGATTCCCCTGTCGGCGCTGCCGCTCAGCTTCGCGCTGCTGTGCCTGCAATACAGCGCCCGGATCATTGAACTGGGTTGTGGGCTTGTCGCCGGTCGAACGGCGCACGCCCCTGCGGCAACCCCGTCCCACGTCGCTCCCGCGAAGGAGATCGCTCGATGAGCACCTTGTCCGCCGGTCTGCTTCTCATCACCTCGCTCTTCGTGCTTCTGGGCACCGGCATGCCGATCGCCTTTGCGCTCGGGCTCTCGGCCGTTGCGGCCCTGGTGCTGCAAAACGGCATGCCGATCTTCTATATCCTCGGCGACACGATGTTTTCCGGCATCGCGAACCTCGCCTATGTCTCCATCCCGATGTTCGTGCTGATGGGGGCGGCCGTTGCATCGTCTCCGGCCGGTGCCGATCTCTACACGGCCCTCGACCGCTGGCTGAACCGGGTACCGGGCGGCCTGGTTCTGTCGAATATCGGTGCCTGCGCCATCTTTTCCGGCATGACCGGTTCTTCGCCCGCCACCTGTGCCGCGATCGGCAAGATGGGCATTCCGGAAATGCTGAACCGCGGCTATCCGAACTCGGTCGCGACAGGATCGATTGCCGCCGGCGGAACGCTCGGCATCCTGATCCCGCCGTCCGTCACCCTCATCGTCTACGGCATCGCCACCGAGACCTCGATCGGCCGCCTGTTCATGGCCGGCGTCATCCCCGGTATCATGCTGACGGTGATGTTCATGATCTGGGCGGTCATCGACTGCAAGCGCAAGGGGTATGACTTCGGCGGCCGTGCGATCCGGTACACGCTGAAGGAACGGCTGGCCGGCCTGCCGCGCATCCTGCCCTTCCTGCTGATCATCGCCGGCACGCTTTACGTGCTGTACGGCGGGGTTGCGACGCCGTCGGAGGCCGCCGGCGCAGGCGCCTTCCTGACACTGCTGGTGGTGGTCCTCGCCTACCGCCTGTTCCGCTTCCGCTCGGTGTCGACCATCTTCGGCTCAGCCATGCGCGAAAGCGTTATGATCATGATGATCATGGCCGCCGCCGAACTCTTCGCTTTCGCGCTGTCATCGCTCTACATCACCCAGTCGGTCGCCGAGGTCATTGCCGGGCTGGAGGTCAACCGCTGGGTGCTGATGGGCATCATCAACGTCTTCCTGCTGATCTGCGGCATGTTCCTGCCGCCGATCGCGGTCATCGTCATGACGGCGCCCATGCTGTTTCCGATCGTGACACAGGCAGGCTTCGACCCCTACTGGTTCGCCATCATCCTGACGATCAACATGGAAGTCGGTCTCATCACCCCGCCGATCGGCCTCAACCTCTTCGTCATCAACGCGATTGCACCGACTGTGCCGACCAAGGACGTGCTGTGGGGCGCCCTGCCCTATGTGCTGGTGATGTTCCTGGCGATCCTCATTCTCTGCATCTTCCCGGGCATTGCCACCTGGCTGCCCAATCACATGATGGGAGCTGTCTGATGAACACAACCTCACTTTTGGGAGACATGCTGCAGACAATCGCCGACCGCGGCAAACGCTTCCTGTTCTCGGCGGCGAGAGAACCTTCCGCCGACCCTCTAGGCGCCCTGCAGCAGCAATCGGAAGCGCTGCTGTCGAGCCGCGGCGAGGCCTCCGGCATGGCACTGGCACGCGATGTGCTGGAGCGCTGGCAAGGGCTTGATGCAGCCCGGCAGCGGGAATTTCTGCAGCTTTTGGTGACCCGCTTCGGCCCCGACACCGAAAAGCTCAATCGGGCAATTGCCGCCTACCAGGACAATCCCTCTGCCAAAACACTGCTGGACCTGCATCTGGCGGCGGAGCCCCTGCGCCAGGAACTCATTCGCCGGCTCAATCTTGCGCCGAACGGTACGGCTTCGCTGGTCAGAATGCGGGAAATCCTGTTGCAGCTGAAGAAGGATGCGCCGGATCTGGAGGCGCTCGATGCCGACTTCAGCCACCTCTTTGCCTCCTGGTTCAATCGGGGTTTTCTCATGCTGAAGCAGATCAACTGGTCGACACCAGCGGACATCCTGGAAAAGATCATCCGTTACGAAGCGGTGCATCACATCGGCAGCTGGGAGGAACTGCGCATGCGGCTGGCGCCGGAAGACCGGCGCTGCTTCGCCTTCTTTCATCCGCAACTGGCCGATGACCCGCTGATTTTCGTGGAAGTGGCGCTGACGCGGCATGTGCCGGCGGCCATCAGCGAGGTGCTGAGGGATGATCGGGACGTGATTGCGGCTGCGGAGGCAACCACCGCCGTCTTCTATTCGATCTCCAATTGCCAGAAGGGGCTAAGCCGCATCTCCTTTGGAAATTTCCTGATCAAGCAGGTGGTGGAAGACCTGCGGCGGGAATTCCCGCGGCTGACAACCTTCGTCACGCTCTCCCCTGTGCCCGGCTTTGCCGAGTGGCTGGCACGCGAACGCAAGGCGGAAGCAAGCGACATCCTGACCCGCCAGGACCAGGAGCGGCTCGCCATTCTCGACAGCGACGACTGGGCAGAGGATGCGGAGCGCGTTCAGGCGTTTCAGCCTCTTTTGACCACCGCCGCGGCCTGGTACTTCCTGAAGGCCAGGGATCGCAACGGCCGCGTGCTGGACCCGGTCGCCCGTTTCCATCTGGGTAACGGCGCCCGGCTTGAACGGCTGAACTTTCTCGGAGACAGATCCCCCCGCGCCATGCGCCAGTCGCATGGGCTGATGGTGAACTATCTCTACAAGCTCGACGATATCGAAGCGAACCACGAAGCCTTTGCCGCGCGCGGCGAGGTGGTTGCGGCGCCCTCGGTGCGCAAGTATGTACCGGCCGATCGCACCGTGCGCGCCCTCGTGCCCCTTGCGGGGCCGCTGCCAAACAGTCAACAGGACCGGCAGGTCCGCAAGAACAGCAAGGAGTTCCGTGCATGAGCAACCATCTTTTCGACGCGATCCGGAAAGGGGTTCAGCCAGAGGCGCCGTTCATCGAGACGAAGGCGGGGCAGACATGGTCCTACGGCGACATGCTCTCGCTGTCGGCGCGGCTCGCCAACACGCTCGTCGGCCTCGATGTCATTCCGGGTGATCGCGTTGCCGTTCAGGTGGAGAAGAGCCCGGAGGCGTTGATGCTCTATCTCGCCTGCGTGCGGGCCGGCGCCGTCTACCTGCCGCTCAACACGGCCTACACGCTGACGGAACTCGACTATTTCATCGGCGACGCCGAACCGCGCCTTGTGGTTTGCAGCCCGAAATCCCGCGAGGGGCTGGAGCCGATTGCAGCCGCGCATGATGCCCGCGTCGAAACGCTGGATGACAAGGGCGGCGGCTCGCTGATGGAGGCCGCGGCCGGTGCACCAACCGAATTCACCGATATCGCGCGCGGTCCGGATGATCTTGCCGCCATTCTCTACACATCCGGCACGACCGGCCGTTCGAAGGGCGCCATGCTGACGCATGACAATCTCCTGTCGAACGCGCTCACCCTTCGCGAATACTGGCGCTTCGCCCGCAACGACCGCCTGATCCATGCACTGCCGATCTTCCATACGCACGGCCTGTTCGTCGCCTCGAACGTGACGCTGATCTCCGGCGCCTCCATGTATTTCCTGCCGAAGTTCGATGCGGAGGAAGCGCTCGACCTGATGGCTACCTCGACCGTGATGATGGGCGTGCCGACCTTCTATGTCCGCCTCGTCCAGTCGCCCCGCCTGACGCGCGAGGCAACGGCCAGGATGCGGCTGTTCATCTCCGGCTCGGCCCCGCTGCTGGCCGAGACCCATCGCCAGTTTCAGGCGATGACCGGCCAGGCCATCCTCGAACGTTACGGCATGACCGAAACCAACATGAACACCTCCAACCCCTATGATGGCGAGCGCATTGCCGGCACGGTCGGCTTTCCGCTTCCGGGTGTCTCGCTGCGCGTCACCGATCCCGAAAGCGGGGCCGCCATTGCCGATGGTGACACCGGCATGATCGAGGTGAAGGGGCCGAATGTCTTCAATGGCTACTGGCGCATGCCGGAGAAGACCAGGGCGGAATTCCGCGACGACGGTTTCTTCATCACCGGCGACCTCGGCAGGATCGACGAGCGCGGTTACGTCCATATCGTCGGCCGTGGCAAGGACCTGGTGATCTCGGGAGGCTATAACGTCTATCCGAAGGAAGTCGAGACGGAGATCGACCAGATCGAGGGCGTCGAGGAAAGTGCCGTGATCGGCGTGCCGCATCCCGATCTCGGCGAAGGGGTCACGGCCGTCGTCGTCCGCAAGCCGCAGGCGGCCGTGGATGAGCGGGCGATCCTGCTGCATCTCGAGCCGCGGCTTGCCCGCTACAAGCAGCCGAAGCGCATCCTGTTCCTGGACGAACTTCCGCGCAACACCATGGGCAAGGTCCAGAAGAACATCCTGCGCCAGACCTACGAAAACCTCTATCGTCCGTAGCAGGGCCTGCCGGCCACATACCGAAAACGCAAATGCCCCGGAGCCGCCATCGGCCCCGGGGCATTTGTCTTTGCGATGCATGGGCTTGCCCCGTCAGTGCGGGGTGACGGCCTCATCCATGATCCGGCACCGCTTGTGCAGTCGTCGCTTCGGCCGGTTCCGTGGTGCCGGCCTTGGCGATCAGCACATAGGCAGCCGGCACGACGAACAGGGTGAACAGCGTGCCGATGGACAGGCCAGAGGCGATGACGAGCCCCATGTTGAAGCGCGAGGCGGCGCCGGCACCCGAGGCGGTGATCAGCGGAATGACGCCGAGCACCATGGCCGCCGTGGTCATCAGAATCGGACGCAGGCGGACTTCGGCGGCCTCGACAATCGCCTGTCGCTTCGACTTGCCTGCATTGCGGTGCTCGTTGGCCACTTCCACCATCAGGATGCCGTGCTTGCTGACAAGCCCCATCAGCGTCACCAGGCCCACCTGCGTATAGATGTTGATGCTGGCGCCGCCGAGCCCGAGGCTGATGAAGATCAGTGCGCCGGCAAGCGACATCGGCACGGAGACGAGGATCACGATCGGATCGCGGAAGCTGTTGAACAGGGCGGCCAGCGACAGGAAGATGATGATCAGCGCGAAGCCGAAGGTGGTGACGAAGCCGCCTCCTTCCTGCTCCAGCTGGCGCGACTGCCCGCCGTAATCCACCGCATAGCCGGGCGGCAGCGTATCGGCGGCAAGCTGCTTCAGCGTCTGCAGCGCGTCGCCCATGGCGACCCCCGGCATGGCCACGCCGGAAATGGTGGCGGAATTGACCTGCTGGAAGTGGTTGTAGGACTGCGGCGCCACCTTGGTCTCGATATGCGCGATGGTGGAGAGCGGGATGCTGCTGCCATCGCTGGTCTTGATGTAGTAGTTCAGCACATCGCTGGCATTCAGGCGCGACATCTGCTGAACCTGCGGAATGACCTTGTAGGAGCGCCCGTCGAGGCTGAAATAGCCGGTATAACCGCCGCCCAGCATGGTGGCCAGCGAGCCGCCGACATCGGACATGCTGAGCCCAAGCTCGGAGGCCTTTTCGCGATCGAAGACGATGCGGGATTCCGGCTGGTCGAACTTCAGGTCATTGTCGAGGAAGATGAACTTGCCGGTCTTCAGCGCCTTGGCCATGAAGTCCTTCGAGACATCGTTCAACTGGCTGAAGTCATTGGTGGTAGTGAGCACGAACTGGATCGGCAGACCGCTGCTGCCCGGCAGCGGCGAGGTCTGGAAAGCCACCGTCCGTACCCCCGCAATGGTGTTCAGCTGCTGCTGCACGGCGGGCTGCAGCACCTTGGTGCTCTTCTCGCGCTGATCCCACGGCTTCAGCACCCAGCCGAGAATGGACTGGCCGGGCGAGTCGATCTGGAAGACGAGGTTGGTTTCCGGCTGCGTCTTGAGCAGGTCATAGGCCTGCTGCGAGTAGAACTGGCGCTGCTTCAGCGTGGAGGTGGGCGATGCGGTGGTCAGGCCGAGAATGATGCCCTGATCCTCTTCCGGCGCCAGTTCCGTGGTGGAGCTGGTATAGAGCCAGTAGATGCTGCTGAGCACGATCAGGCCGAACACCACCACCACCGACATGGTGTTGAGGGTGCCCTCCAGCAGGCGACGGTAACCGCGGCTCAGCCGTCCCATGAAATGGTCGATCGCATGGACGATCCGCGCCTCGACCGTGCGGCCGTCCTTGTGGATCGGCTTCAGCATGTGGGCGCAGTTCATGGGCGACAGCGTCAGCGCGATCACCGCCGACACGGTAACGGCGCCAGCGAGCGTGAAGGCAAATTCGGTGAAAAGCGCACCGGTCAGGCCACCCTGGAAACCGACCGGCACATAGACCGCGATCAGCACCACCGTCATGGCGATGATGGGGCTGGCGAGATCGCGCGCCGCCTGCAGCGCCGCGTTGAACGGCGTCATGCCCTCTTCCATGTGCCGGTTGACGCCCTCCACTACGATGATCGCGTCATCGACGACAAGGCCGATGGCAAGGACCAGCGCCAGAAGCGTCAGCAGGTTGATGGAGAAGCCCATCGCCAGCATCAGGGCGAAGGTGCCGATCAGCGAGAGCGGGATGGCCACGATCGGAATGAGCACGGCGCGCCAGGACCCGAGAAAGGCAAAGACCACCAGCGTCACGATGACGCCTGCCTCGAGCAGGGTATGGATGACCTCATCGATCGAGCTGTTGACGAATTCGGTGGAGTCGTAGATCACCGTCCCCGTCAGGCCGACCGGCAGTTGCGACTGGATTTCCGGCAGCACCGACTTCACGCCGTTGATGACGTCGAGAAGATTGGCGGTCGGCGCCACCTGGATCCCGATATAGACGGCGGTCTGGCCATTGAAGCTCGTCGCGCTGTCGTAATCGTCGCTGCCGAGCGTGACATTGGCCACGTCCTTCAGGCGGATGATGGCATTGTTGCTCTGCTTGACGACGAGGTTCTTGTACTCTTCGAGCGAATGCAGGTTGGTCGAGGAAGACAGGTTCACCTGAACCAGCTGGCCCTTCGTGGTGCCAAGGCCGGAAATGTAGTCGTTGCTGGTCAGTGCGGTGGCAATCTCGGAGGCGCTGAGGTTGTAGGCGGCAAGCTTGACCGGATCGAGCCAGGCCCGCAGCGCGAATTTCTTCGCACCCAGCAGTTCGGCGGTCTGCACGCCCTTCACCGATTGCAGCTTGGGCTGCACCACGCGCGTCAGGTAGTCCGTCACCTGGTTGGGGGCCAGAACATCGCTCTTGAAGCCGATATACATGGAATCGATGGTCTGGCCGACCGACAGCGTCAGCACCGGTTGCTGCGCATTGGCGGGCAGCTGGTTGAGGACCGAATTCACCTTGGTGTTGATTTCGGTGAGCGCCTTGCCGGAATCGTAGTTCAGGCGAAGGTTGATGGTAATGGTGCTCGTGCCGGTCTTGCTGGTCGACGTCATGTAGTCGATGCCGTTGGCCTGCGCGATGGCGTTTTCCAGCGGCGTGGTGATGAAGCCCGCGATGATATCCGCATCCGCACCGGAATAGGTGGTCGTCACCGTCACGGTGGCGTTCTGCGTGCGGGGATATTGCAGGATGGAGAGCGTCGTCATCGACTTCAGCCCGAGGACGAGGATGAGCGCGCTCACCACCAGCGCCAGCACGGGCCGGCGCACGAAGATGTCCGTGAAGCTTTTCATGGGTGGATGTCCTATTGATCCGTGATCGCAGGCGCGTCTTCGGCAACCGGCACGTGGCTGTTGTCGATGGTGACGGGCGTTCCGTTGCGCAACTTCAGCTGGCCGGCAATCACCACCTTGTCGCCCGGCTGGATGCCGTCGATGACCGCGACATTGTCGCCGCGCACGCTGCCGGTCTTGACGAAGGCCTGACGCACGACCTCGTGCGGCTGGTCGCCCTTGACCTTGTCGTCCACGATGAAGACGCTATCGCCATAGGGATTGTAGACGATCGCCGTCTGCGGCAGCGTGACGAACTGCTGGACCGAGCCGATGGCGATCGCGACACGGCTGAACATGCCGGGAAGCAGGGCGCCGTCCGGATTTGCGATGGTGGCGCGCACCAGGACATTGCGGGTGGAGGTATCGACCTTGGGGTTGATCGCCGAGATTTCGCCCTTGAACACGCGCCCGGGGTAGACGTCGACGGTTGTGCGCACCTCCTGGCCCACCTTCAACTGGCTGAGCGCCTGCTGCGGCAGATAGACATCCACATAGAGCGGATCGAGCGACTGGAGGGTGACGACCGTCGTGCCGGCGGTGAGGTACTGGCCGAGATCGACGGAACGGATGCCGAGCCGGCCGCTGAAGGGCGCCGTCAGCGTCTTCTGGCCGACCACGGCCTTCTGCTGGTCGACGAGCGCCTGGGCGTTGCGCACATTGGCCGTGTCGGTATCCACGGTGGCCTGGCTGACCGCCTTGATGGCCTGCTGCGCCTGGTCGCGGTGCAGGGTGATGACGTAGTTGTCGAGCGTCGCCTGCAGCGAGGCGAGCTTTGCAATGTCCTCAGCCGCCGCAAGCTGCAGCAGCGTCTGCCCTGCCGTGACGGTATCGCCGGACTTGAAGCTGATGTTCTGTACGATGCCGGATACCTCAAGTGCCAGATCCGCGCCATTGGCCGCCTTCAGCGTGCCGACGGCCTCGATCTCGTCCTGCCAGGGGGTGCGGGCGGCAACGGCCGTGGATACGGTCTGCGGCGGATTGCTCATGCTCGCCATGACCTGCTTGATGATGCCGGCCTTGAAGTTCTGGAACCAGTAGAGCCCGCCAAAGACAGCGCCGGTGGCGAGCAGCATGATCACCATTCGCTTGATCATCGCGTTTGGACCTTCTTGTTCTGGATATCGGTTATCGGGAGGATGTCTCGTCGGGCCCGGCAAAGCGGCCCGGCTTGACGCGCGGCTGCGACAGTTCCGTTTCATCCTGGCGGTTCCACCAGCCCCCACCCAGCGACTGGTAGAGCGCGACCGTATCGGTGTAGCGGGTGGCCTGGGCCTTAACCCGGGAGATCACCGCATTCTGGTAGGTCTGCTGGGCGCTGGAGACGGTCGGATAATCGACGGCGCCGGTCTTGTACTGTTCCTCGGCCATGGTCAGGCTCGCCTTGGCAGCCTTTTCCGCCTCGGTCTGCGCCTGCAGCGCCTTGGCATCGTACTGGATCGCCCGCAGACTGTCGGCCACATCCTGGAAGGCGGTGATGACCGTGCTCTTGTACTTGGCAAGATCCTGCTCGAAGGTGGCGACGCTGGCTTCCTTGGTGTGGAACAGCGTGCCGCCATCCAATAGCTTCTGCGTGACGGAGCCGGCGACGCTCCAGGCTATTGAACTCGCCGAGAACAGGTCGGAGGGCGTGGCGGCACTGGTGGAATAGCTGCCGCTCAGGCTGATCTGCGGCAGCATGTTGGCGATCGACACACCGACACTGGCGGTTGCCTCATGCAGGGTGGCCTCGGCGGCGCGAATATCCGGCCGCTGGCGCACGAGCGCCGAGGGCAGGCTGACGGGAAGCGCCTGCGGCAGGTGCAGATCCGACAGCCGCACGCTTTCGCCGCGATCCTGGCTGGGCAGGCGGCCGAGATAGGCCATCAGCTCGTTGCGGGTCTGGGCCCGCTGCTTCTGCAGCGAAGGCAGCGTGGCCTCCGTCTGGGCAAGCGTCGACTGCTGCGACAGCACATCGGAGGCGGGAACGGCACCGAGGTTGAACTGCTGCTGGATGCGCTCCAGCTGTTCGCGCTGCAGCCGGACGATGTCCTGAGTCGCGGCGATCTGGGCACTCAGCGATGCATCGGTCAGCGCAGATGTCACGACATTGGCCGTGAGCGAAAGATAGGTCGCCTCCAGCTCGAAGCGCTGGTATTCGGCCGCAGCCCATTTGGCCTCGATCTGGCGACGCGTGCCGCCGAAAACATCGAGCGCATAGGACACGTCGACAGACGCATTGTGCAGGGTATAGATGGAGGCCGGCGAAGCGCCGCTGGCCGCCGTGCGTTCCCGCGTCGAGGACGCGCTGCCACTCACCTGGGGAAACAGCCCGCCCTGCTCGGCAAGCGCGGTTTCGCGCGCCGCGCGCAGGGCATATTGTGCTGCAGCCACATCCGGATGGTTGCGCACGGCCTCCTCAACGAAGGCATTGATCTGTTTCGACCTGAACAGCGTCCACCAGGCGGGATTGACATCCGTGCCCATCATGAAGCGCTGCGACTGACCGCCGGCGGAACGGGCCTCGCTGGTTCTGGCCAGTCCGTCATTGGTGTAGCCGGTCACGCCGGGCGCATAGGGAACGCGGAAGTCGGGGCCGACCGTGCAACCGGACAGCGCCAGAAGGGTTGAAACGATGATGAGACGACAGGGGGCGAACGTGACGTCCGGACGGGGCGGGAATAGGGATGGGGGCTTGACCATGGGCTGCGACCAATTGAACCGAACCGTTCAGTTCATTTGCCCCAATTTGCAGCGACCGCTATCAATGTCAAGAGTGAACCGTACGGTTTAGTTCAGTAGGGAGGGATATGCGAATGAAGGCTCACGCTGAAAATCAGCCAATGGAACCCGGATTTCCGGTTCATCCGGACAAAAGGGGAAGCGCCAAACCCCGCCTCGTGCTGCAGGCGGCCCGATCAAGTTTTCTCGATCACGGCTATGACCGCACCAGCATGGACATGATCGCGCAGCAGGCGGGCGTCTCCAAGGCGACGGTCTACGCGCATTTCGACAGCAAGGAGGCCCTGCTCTACGGTCTGGTCGCGGAGGAGTTCGAGGTCGACGGGCCGCCGCCGCTGTGGGACCGGGACACGCCGGTGACGGACATCGAATCCGCCCTGCGTGCCATTGCACGCAAGTTCACCGCCGTCTTCCTCAGCGACAAGAAGCTGGCCTTCCACCGGCTCATCGTCACGAACGCCTCGCGCTTTCCGGAAATCGCCGAGATCTTCATGAACGGCGGCCCCCGCCGCAATCAGGCAGAGATGCGCGCCTTTCTCGAACAGGGCATCCGCGACGGCTTCCTGCGCATCGACAATCTCGATCTCGCCGCAAAGCAGTTTCTGAGCCTCGTGCAGGGCGACCTGCCGCTCAACTGGGCCCTGTCGATGAAGCCGCCCGCCCAGGCCGACTACGATGCCCTGATCGAAGGCGGCGTCGCCGTGTTTCTCGCGGCCTATGGCACGTCATCGTCATCCCGGAAGGCAGAGCCGGCCGGGGCCTGATCGAAAGCAGAGGGTCGGATTACGGCTTCGCTGCAGGTTCATTCTCGAGCGGCCATCCCTGCAAGAGAGAGCCTGCCATGTCCGTTCGGCATCGGCTGCGACAGGCTTGCTTCTACCAGGCGTTGCTTTCCCGGTGGTCCACGTCTCATGCGGCGTCTCGGCTGGCTGTCCGGTGCCGCCTGCCGGATGCTGGTCGACACCTCGCCTGCGACGGGTGCGACAGAACCGCGCCGCGATACGGTCAGACTATGCCGAGTGTTCCGCGCCGATCAGGATCCGGGCAAGCACCGCGCCATCTGCGCCGCTGATGCTGCATCTGTCGGCCCGATCGCCGTCTTCGGCCGGGTGAAGACCGATCGTCAGTTCCTCGCCCGCTTCGATATTGCCGAGAAACAGCATGGACATTGGCCGGTCGAGGCGCACGGCTGCGCTCTCCCCCTCCCAGGCGCAGAAGGCGCGGGTGACGAGGGCGGCAAACTCGGCGAAATAAAAGAGGCCTGCCCCGTTGAACTCCTCGAAGGCACAGGGACGGAAGCGCATCTGCCGTGCCATTGCCTGTCCCGCCGCAGGCCAGTCCCGGAGGGTGGCGATCTCGTGTGCAAGGAGACTGTCCCGAGGCTCACCGTCACTGCGGAAATGGCGAACCATAGCCCGGCGGATCGAGCGGTTCTCCTTCTCCTGACGGGCAACGAACACCGACTGCAAAACGACCTCTCCAATCGCGCGACCATTCACGAACAGCCGGTGCAGGCTTTCCATACGCGACCCGGAGACCGGATAAACCTCCGAGACAATGCCCAGGCGATCATTGGCGCCGGCTGCCGAAAGGCGCACATCCACCCGCATGGCGGAGATCGCCGCATAGGCCTCCCGCCCGTCGGGGGTGCAAAAATCCGGCACGGCAAGCCCCAGATGCCGGCCAAGCAGAAGCCAGTGCCGATGCCCGAGCTCCTTCAGCAGGAACGTGCGCGACAGGCCGAACGGCGTCAGATGCGGCATGCCGAGCAGCAGTTCGGGATGGAGCGCGTGGTCCACCGCGTCGGGCGCCGTGCGCCCTGCCACGGCAAGATGGTGTGGGGTCAACATGTCCAAGGCGAAACCTCAGGCATTGGCCGCACGTCGCGTCTCACCCAGCCGCTGCGGCAGGCAGGAGATGAGGTGATCCACCACATGTTCGGCATCCTTGGCGACGCTGAGGAAACGGCCGGAGCCCCAGGTCCACAGCCAGGGCAGACCCAGGACGTAGACGCCGGGCACACCGGTGACCCCCCGCCTTTGGACCGGGTAGCCGGTGCCATCGAAGATCGGGACGGCGGCATAAGACCAGTCGGGGGTAAAACCCGTTGCCCAGATGATGCTGGTGATGCCGGCCGCATCGAGGTCCAGTTCGGTCACCTCTGCCGCGGGCTCCCAAAGCGGCTCATAGACGCTCGGCGGCGGCGTCTTGATGGCATTTGTTTCGATGTGGCGATCGATCAGCGCGTTGATGCCGTTATAGACCCGGTCCGCCTCGTCGAGGTTGCGGCGCAGGTTCGGCTGGAACTGCATCCGGGCGCCATTTGCCGTATCGAAACGGCCATAAAGGGCCATGCCCTCCAACGCGAATTTGCGCAGGTCGATATCCCGCCCGCCATCTCGGCCGGTCAGATAATGGTTCGTGTCGTGCTTTTTCCTGGTCATCCCGTCATGCTCGACGGTGATCTCGTACTGGCCGATATCGGTCAGCCAGTCCACCACGTCGCGGCCCCGATAAAAACGGGCGCAGCGCGGTGCGTTGCCGGTGGCGAGATGCACCTTGCGGCCGGCCATATGCAGGTCCTCGGCGATCTGGCAGCCGGACTGGCCGGAGCCGACCACCAGCACGGCGCCCTCCGGCAGGCTCTGCGGATTGCGATAATCCGCCGTGTGAAGCTGCAGGATGTGGTCCGGCAGGCGCTCTGCCGCGCGCGGAATGAAACGGTCGGCGTAGAGGCTTGTCGCCAGGATCACCGCATCCGCCGTCACCGTGCCGGCGCTCGTTTCCACCCGAAAGCCCGAGGCCAGCGGCTCGACCAGACGCACATCGGTATGCTCGAAGATCGGCGCCTTCACCTTGGCCTTGAAGCGGTCGAGATAGGCAAGGATCTCCTCCTTGACCATGAACCCATGTGGGTCTGGTCCGTCATAGGGGTGGTCGGGGAGCAGGCACTGGTAGTTGGGCGTCACCAGGCAGAAGGCATCCCAGCGCTCGTCCTTCCATTTGTGCGCGGCCGTCTTCTTTTCGAAGACGACGTGGTCGATCCCGGCACGGCTTAAATAATGGCTGGCCGAAAGACCCGCCTGACCGCCGCCGACGACAACGGTGCTGTAGTGGCTCTTAAGAGGGGACATGGGCATTGGGACACCTTTCAAAGAATGAAACGCTTGACCGCGACCTCGGCAGAGGCGGCATCGAACGTTTTGGCGCGTTGTTCGATCGCGGCGAGCTGGCCGAGCGCCAGCGAGCAGGCATGGCCGTAACGGGCCTTCACCCGGTCGCTGGCAATCGTCAGGGACTCGCGACTGCGGGCGAGAAAATCCGCCAGCGGATAGGTTCGGCCTTCCTCGAAGAAGTCGCGGATGACGAGCGAGGGAGAATAACATTCCTCCTCCACGTCATTCGGCCAGACGACGATGAACCGCATTTCAGGCATGGACGGTCTCCTTGCTGCGCGCCGCCGCGCGATAGGCCGGCAGGTGGGCGGCCGCGACGTTTTTCCAGTCATGGCGGGCGGCCGTTTCAAACCCGGCGGCAATTCGGGCGCTCGACACGTCCGCGCGCACAGCGGACACCATGGCATCGGCAATCGAGGCAGCGCGGCGCGGGTCACACCAGAACGCAGCAGCCTCCGGCACGTATTCGGTAAACGGTGGCATGGACGACAGCACAACGGGCAGGCCGCTTGCCATCGCCTCCAGCACCACCAGACCGAAGCCCTCCTTCAGCGAAGCAAAAACGAGGGCATCCGCCATCCGGTAAAGCGCCGGCATCTCCGCGTCGGGAACAGCCCCGATCACATGCACCGCACTGGCAAGCAGGGGGCTGGACGCGAGCATCTCGTTGAAGGCGGATTGATAATCGTGATGATCAAGAAGCGATACGCCACCGGCGATGACCAGTTGGGCCGCAGGCAGCACGGCGCGTGTTTCCGCGAAGGCCTTCAGGATGTTGAGGGTGTTCTTGCGCGCTTCGATGCCGCCGACCGCGAGAAAGATCGGGGCACCGGTGATGCCAAGCCGGGTTCTCAGCCGCACATCGCTTTCGTCTTCCAGCCGCCGCAAGCGTCTGGCATCGACACCATTTCCGACGCAGGTCGCCACACGGCCCCTGTGCCGGAAATATTGCCTCCAGTGATCGCTCACGGTGAAAAGCCGAGAGGCCGCATCGATCGAACGGGCCTGCAGATCCATCAGCGTCGGATCGGCAAAGTCATCGACATGATGCACGGTGCGCAGAAAACCGTCGATGTGTCCACGCGCGGCAAGGGTTGCGAGTGCATTGCCCGAAATGCCGTCATGGGCATGGAAGAGATCGAAATCCCGCGTGCCACGCCGTTCGAAAAAGTGCACATAGTCCCGGATGCGCTGTTCGACCATCGCCGTCATCCCCGACATGGCTCTTTCGACGACAAAGGCCTGTGACGGAACCTTCGGCCTGCGAAAGAACCCTTTGCCGGTGGAATCCGGCGCAAACAGCGTCACCTCGTGGCCGAGTTCGGCCAAGGCCTCCGACAGATGCATGGCATGTACCACGCCGCCGCGTGGATTGGTGGAATGGGCAAGCATGGCAATGCGCAAAGGCCGGTTCATTCGGCAGCCTCCGCAAGGGTGAACTGCATCAACGGTTGCTCTCTATAATCGCGGATGATGGCCGTGCCCGCCGATGAGGTGACCCGGACCTTCGAGCCTTCGCCAATCGTGCCGATAGCGGCGGCAGTCAGATCTCGGCTGGCGAACAGAGCAAGCACATCGGCCACATGCACCTGCGGCACGGAGAGAATAAAACCGAAGCTCGGGAAGGTCGCGAGCCACCGGCCAAGGGTGACGCCTGCCGGGACCGGAATGGCCCCCAAGTCGATCTCGATGGCAACGCCGGAACATTCGGCGAGCATGATTGCCGTGCCGACGATCCCGCCCTGGCTGATATCCTTGGCCGCCTTCGACCAGCCGGCCTCGGCGATCTGCGGCAAAAGATCGAGATCGCCGCGCAGTCTTTCGGCAGGCGCCCGGGTCGCGGCCTCCCAGTTGTTGAAGGGTTCGCGGTAGCCGCCGCGGTGATCGATGACCGCCAGCAACCGTTCGCCGGGCCTGGCGTCGAAACTCGTCAGCAGTTTTTTTGCCCGCCCCAGAACAGCGACCGACAATTGCCCGCGATCGGTCTTCAGGTTGGTATGACCTCCAACGATGGGGACGCCGAAGGCGGCTGAAGCGGCCTTCATGCCGGCAAGAACCGGTTCGGCACCCTGCTCCCCCGCCGCCCAGAGGGCATCCACCACCGCGATCGGCCGGCCACCCATGGCGGCTATGTCGGAGAGGTTGACCATCACGCCGCACCAGCCGGCAAACCAGGGATCGCCGGCCACGAATTCGTTCATGAAACCCTCGATCGCCAGCAGCAGGAAGCCGTCGCCGTCGGCGATCGCCGCGCAATCATCACCCACCGCAATCGGTTGGCCGGCGAGACTGAGCTGTTGCGTGGCGACAGCAATATCGCGCTTGGCGGCGATTCCGGCACTTCCCCGCAGCGCCGACACGACCGCCTGAAACTCCTCCTGCGTCATCGTCATGCGGCCTTCCTCGGCAAGGCAACGAAACCGGCTTCCGGCGAAAAACAGGGCGGATAGTGTGAAAGATCCGCCTGCATGCGCAGATGCGGCTTGCCGTGGATCTCCACCTCCTCCAGCACACTCCAGTGCAGGCGGCGGAACAGAAGCGCGTTCTGCACCTGCACATGCGCGAGAAAGGTATGGGCGCCCATTGCATGCGCGGAGGAGACGGCAAGCCGGATCAGGGTAGCACCCAGCGCACCGATCTTGCGATAATCGCGGTGCACGGCCAGCCGAGAACCCCACCACAGCCCCGGCTCCGGCTCGTGGATACGCACCGTGCCGACAACATCGTCCGCCACCACACCGAGCATCGAGAGCGCGACGATCGGGATCGCCGTCTCGTCGACCGCATCGCGGTCGCTGCCGCGAAAAATCCCCTGCTCGCGGCAGAACACCGCCTGACGCAGGGCATGCGCCCGTTCCCGCTCCCAGGGGCAGGTGGCGAACTTCACCTGATATTCGGCAGCACGGAAAGCCTCTATCGGCTCGATCATCATGCGGTCAGCCTCCGTTCATAGGTGGACAGCGCCGAACAGGCACCGCACTTGCCGCAACCGGCCTTGATGTCGACGGCCTTCAGTCCGCTCGCCACCAGCATTTCCGACAGCGGTTTCAGGATCGAATGCATGAACTCCGGCGCTGGCGCCGCATGGCTTTCCAGCGGCGTGCCGGAAATCGGCACGAAGGGCACAACGAAAGGGTAGACGCCAAGCGCCACCAGCTTCTCGCTGATCTCGAGGATTGCCTCGCGCGTATCGCCCAAGCCGGCGAGGATATAGGTGGAGACCTGGCCGCGCCCGAACACCTTTACCGCCGCTTCGAACGAAGCCATGTATTTGGCGATCGAAACCTGTGCCTTGCCGGGCATGATGCGCGCGCGCACCTCCGGCGTCACCGCCTCCAGATGCATGCCGAGCGTATCGATGCCGGCCTCCTTCATGCGATCGAACCAGATGTCGTCTTCCGGTGGTTCGCACTGGCCCTGGATCGGAAGGTCAATCGCAGCCTTGATGGCCCTCGCGCTCTCCGCGAGAATGGCCGCGCCCCGGTCGTCCCCCTTCGGTGTGCCGGTTGTCATCACCATGTGTTTGACGCCGTCCAGTTCGACGGCGGCTTTGGCGACCTCTGCCAATTGCGCCGGGGTCTTGTGGGCAATGGTGCGGCCAGCCGCCAGCGACTGGCCGATGGCACAGAACTGACAGGTCTTCGTGCGGCTCTGGTAGCGGATACACGTCTGCAAAACCGTGGTCGCCAGCACGTCACGCCCGTGCAGCACGGCAATCTGCGAATAGGGAATGCCGTCAGCGGTGCTCAATTCGTAAAAGCGCGGCCGCAGGGGAAAACTCACCTCCCCCAGCACGCGACCATCGCGGCTGATGCGGCTTTTACCCTGCTCGTCCGGTTTTTCCACCAGATAGGGGCTCTCGAAAGCCGGTGCCGTATGCACCGGCACCATCACGGTCATGCCGTCGATCGTCAGCGCCTTGTGGTCGGAGGGACCGGCGCCGCCTCTTCGGCTCTCGTGCCCGGCTTTCGGATCAACGAGCCTCGCTCCGTAGGACTGCAACTCGTTGATCAGCGTTTCGGTCATTGGCGACGGCTGCAGCGTGTCCATCGGTCGTGCTCCCTGTGGCGGTATCGGTTTCGGTCGAGAAAGGGGGAAAGGTCGCAAGGCTCGTCACCATCGGCGCGGTTGGCCGGTTGTCGAGCGCCAGCGACAGAAGTTCGGGGCGTGCATAATGGCCAACGGAGTCCATCATCCGCTTGCGTTTCACGATCAGGCTCATGTCGAGATCGGCGACGAGGAGGCCCTCACCTTCGGTAATCGGCGGCGCGAGATGTTTGCCTTCCGGCGAGATGATGGCGGTCATGCAGCCGCCGCGCAGCGCCTTCTGCAGACCCTCGTCAGGCGTGATCGAACGGATCTGCTCATCTGTCAGCCAGCCGGTGGCATTAACGACGAAACAGCCGCTTTCCAGGGCGTGGTGACGGATGGTGACTTCCATCTGGTCGGCGAAGATCGGCCCCACCATGGAGCCCGGAAACTGCGCCACATGGATTTCCTCGTGCTGGGCCATCAGCGCATAACGGGCAAGCGGATTGTAGTGCTCCCAGCAGGCGAGCGCACCGATGCGGCCGACCGCGCTTTCAACCACTTTCAGGCCCGCGCCATCGCCCTGCCCCCAGATCATCCGCTCGTGGAAGGTGGGGGTGATCTTGCGGCGCTTCAGGATCAGGCGGCCATCGGCGTCAAACACCAGTTGTGTATTGTAGAGCGAGCCATGATCGCGTTCGTTGATGCCGAGCACCACGACCATGCCGGCTTCGCGGGCGGCAGACGCCACCGCGCGGGTGGCATCGGAGGGCACAGTGACGGCCTCTTCGTAAAGCCGGACATGCTCCTTGCCGGAAAGGACCGGCGGCAGCACGAAAGAGAAATAGGGATACCAGGGCACGAAGGTTTCCGGAAAGGCGATCAGTTCCACGCCTTGTGCCGCGGCGTCGCGGATCGTCTCCAGCACCCGCGCCAGCGTCTTGTCGCGCGCGGTGAGATCGGGAGAGATCTGGGCTGCGGCTACCTTGACGGTCTTTTTGTCCACGGTCGAATTCCTTGGCTTGTCATGGAAAAGCGGGACGCGGCGGATTGTCCGCGCCCCACAGCACGTCACAGCGTCCAGGTGTCGAGGATGAAGGCCCCGTCGCGGCGATGGATGAGGATCAGGTCGAGCACGTCGAGCGGGCTGATCGGCTTGATGCCCGGGATCAACGAGGGCTCGCCGTGGCCATAAAGCGCCTGCAGGGCAAAACGACACGCATAGACCTTGCCGCCCTCCTCCATGAAGCCCTTGATCTGGTTGTTGAAGTTGAGGTGACCCGGGAAGGCCTCGTCGCCGAGCTTGGGAAAACCCCGCTGCACGCCGAGCGTGACGCCGGGGCCATACAACAGCACCGAGGTCTCGAAACCCTTGCGCTTCAGGCGCTTGGCCTGCAGCAGGTTGACAAGACCGATGGAGCCTTCGAAGGCCACCGTATGAAAGGTGATGAGGGCTTTCTCGCCTTCCTTGGCCTGTACGTCCTCAAACACCTTCTCTTCATAATCGACAAAAAAATCCCCGGTTTCATGGGCTGGCTTCGTGACTGCGGGCATCCGTGGCTCCTGTGACTTAAAAAACTGGCTCCCCTCCTGGGGCACAGGATGTTTTGCAAGGGCCGTGCCAAATTGAATTTCACCAATAACCGATCAATCTATGTGCATATCCATTCATTTATGCATTCAATGAAAGCCCTTTCTTGAAAATACGGTTCAAGACTCGCGCAGTCACCCACCAAACTTGAGGCGATCTGCCACTTCCGTAACCCCGTCAATCTGCGAGCAATCCGCCGATCAGCAGTCCTTCAAGCCGCGCAGATGCATGATGATTGCGTTCTGTCATGCATCCGCAAGCTGGTCACGAGCACCGGGCAATCGGAGCCGGTTGAAAAGAGATGACAGCAATTGATCGCATCGATATACGGTCAATCAGAGAATGAGGGACAAAAGATGATGGAATGGATGCCGGACCTTCGGCGCAGCAGCAGCCCGCGCTATATGGCCATCGCGGACGTGATCGAGATGGACCTGCGCAGCGGTGTGCTTGTCGTCGGGGATCGCCTTCCCCCTCAGCGCGATCTGGCAAAGCGACTCGGCATCGACTTCACCACCGTCGCCCGCGGTTATGTCGAAGCAAAGAAGCGCGGCCTGATTGACAGCCATGTCGGGCGTGGCACCTTCGTGACCGGCGGACAGGACAAGGAACGCCGCGGTTTTGCGCTCGAGGCCGCACCGGACCAACGGCGATTGTCCGCCGCCGATTATTCCATGAACATGCCGCCTGAACCGGATGATCCGGACCTGATCGAGCGGATGCGCGAAGGGCTGTGTGCGGTCGCTTCCTCCATCGTGCCGCTGCTGCGCTACCAGGGTTTTGGCGGCGCGGAGATGGACAAGGATGCCGCTGCCGCCTGGCTTGGCCGGCGCGCGCTGGTTCCCTCGCAGGAGCGGATTTTCGTGACCCCCGGCGCCCATCCGGCGCTGCTTGCCATCCTGACGCTGCTCGCCAAACCCGGTCAGGTGATCCTCTCGGAAAACATCACCTATCCCGGCATCCGCTCGATTGCCGCGCAATTGCGGCTCAGCATGTGCGGCCTGCCGATGGATGAGCATGGCATCCTGCCGGATGCGCTGGCGCATGCCTGCGCGACACGATCACCGAAGGCGCTTTACCTGAACCCCACCCTGCAGAACCCGACGACGCTGACCATTCCGGTCCAGCGGCGTGAGGAAATCTGCGCGGTCGCCCGAAAGTTTCACCTGCCGATCATCGAGGACGACGCCTACGGTTTCATTCCGTTGCATGCGCCGCCACCGCTTGCCTCCATGGCGCCGGATCTCACCTGGCATATCGGTGGACTGGCAAAATGCATCGGCGCGGGACTGCGGTTGGCCTTCGTTGTGGCGCCCGACACGAAATCCGCCTGGCCCTTCGGCGCCGCCATGCGCGCCAATACGGTAATGGCCTCCCCGCTCAACACGGCACTCGCCACCCGCTGGATCGAGGACGGGACGGCGGACATGATCCTGCGTTTCATCCGCAAGGAGACCGAGGCCCGCCAGCAGATCGTTGCCAGTCATTTACGCGCTGGGAGCTACAGGGCCGATCCGCTCAGCTTCAACATCTGGCTGCCGCTGGCCGAAGGCTGGACCCGATCGACCTTCGCCTCGCATATGCGCCATACCGGCCTCGGAATCGTGGTCAGCGACGCTTTCACGGTGGAGCAGCAGCCGCAGGAAACCGTCCGCATCTGCATTGGCGGCCCCATTACCCGCGAAAAGCTGCACCACAGCCTGGAATTCATGGCGCATGCCCTGGAGGGCACCCCCGAAATGGCCGGCTCCTTCTTCTAGCCTTCTCGCCCCAAGCTTACGCCGCAAGGTCAATCGCCCGTCGGCAGGGGCGTCAGCCATCGGCGCTGCGGAACGACAAACGGATGCGCTGGCTGTTCATGACAGCCTTCTGGCATTCCAGCAGAATGCCGTTGTCGATCCCGCCCGTCGAATGAACCAGCAGCACCGGCGCATTGGCCGGGCTTTGCAGGAGGCTCGCCTCCCGCTCCGTCGGCAGCCGCGCTTCGACGGTGGTCGAGACGCGACGCAACTGCCCAAGCCCCTCGCGTCGGGCGACCAGCGTCAGCGAATTGGCCTCTTTAAGCTTTCGCTCGAGATCGTCGATAAGATCCGCGCGGATATGGCGAACCGTCAGGATGAAAGGCACCTCGTCTCCCAGGATCAGGTCGGTGGCTCTCAGGAGAGGATGACCGGTCTTGACCTTCAGGATCCGGGCGATGTCTTCGTCCGCCTCGGTGTACTCACTCTCCAGAATCCGGACGGCGGAGCGCACGCCCTGCCGGTCCAGAACATCGCGGAAACGCGAGGTGGCCTCCACCTCATAGGTCATTCCCCTCTGCATGACGAAGGAACCGCGCCCGTTCACGCTGCGGATCAGGCCTTCCTGCGACAGCGCCAGATAGGCGCGCCGCACCGTGTTGCGGCTGACGCCATATTCCTCCGACAGATCGAATTCAGGCGGCACCTTGCTTCCCGCCTGCAATTCTCCCACCAGAATGGCCTTCTTCACTGCCTGATAAACCCTGAACCACTGCGGCTCCATCAATCGTCCCCGACCCCTCGAATTTCATAGCTGTACCTACAGCTGTCATGTGCAGTTCACAATGACCGCTTATTAAAATTCGCATGCGGCGGGCACACGAGAAGCGTGCGTATTCCGCCGGACAACGAACATCATCGTCCCTTTTTCGCCGACGCTTGAACACGCCGGACGCGGTTGCCCGCGTTCTTGCGGCTCGTCCCCTTTTGCTTGCCATTTTCAGAAGGTCAAGAAAATGACTGGAATCACCCGTCGCCACCTCATGTCCCTTTCGGCTGCCTCCACGGCCGCCTTTGCCATGCCGCGTTTCGCCGCGGCACAGGCCGCCGACCGCCCCGCCGTGACCGTTGCCGTTCAGCGCATTTCCAACTCCAACACCTTGGAAATGCTGACGGAACAGTCGAATGTCGGCGCCCGCATCTACACGAGCTATGCCGAAACCCTGCTCGGCAATGACTGGATCGGCGACATGTCGCTGCAGCCGCAGCTGGCCACCGGCTGGAAGCGCCTCGACGATCTGACCGTCGATGTGGACCTGCGCGAAGGCGTGAAATTCCACAATGGCGACGTCATGACGGCCGAGGACGTGGCCTTCTCCTATGGCCCCGACCGGATGTGGGGCGGCGGAACCGTGGAGGTTCCCGACAATGTCAAGGCGGTGGCCCGCCAGGCACTGCCCGCCTTCGAGCGGATCGAGGTGCTCGGCCCGCACAAGATCCGGCTGCACAATGCCTCGATCGACCCGGTTCTGGAAGGCCGCCTGTCTGCCTCGATCGGCATGATCGTCAGCAAGCGTGCCTTTCTTGAAGCCAGGAGCTGGATGGACTGGGCGCGCCAGCCTGTCACCACCGGTCCCTATTCGGTCACCGAATACAAGCCGGATTCCGTGCTGACGCTTTCCGCCTTCGACGACCACTGGGAAGGCCGCCCGCCGCTACGCCAGATCCGCTTCGTCGAAACGCCGGAAACCGCCTCCCGCATCAACCTGCTGCGCTCCGGCGGCGCCGATTTCGCCTGCGACATTCCTCCGGACCAGATCGCGACTGTCGAGGCCGACAAGCGCTTCAAGGTTGTCGGCGGACCGATCAACAACACGCGCTATACGGTATTCAACAAGTCGCATCCTGTGCTCGCCAATCCGCTGGTGCGCCAGGCGCTGACCCATTCCGTCGACCGCGAGCTGATCGTCGAGTCCCTGTGGAGCGGCCGCACCGAAGTGCCGCGCGGCCTGCAGTGGACCTTCTATGGCGACTTCTACATCGCCGACCACGAGAACCCCGCCTACGACCCGGACAAGGCGCGGGCGCTCTTGCGCAAGGCCGGCTATAATGGCGAGCCGATTCCCTACCGGGTGCTCAACGACTACTATACCGCCCAGACGGCGACCGCCCAGATCAACACCGAAAACTGGCGTTCGGTGGGCCTAAACATCAAGCTGCAGATGGTGGAAAACTGGGGGCAGATCAGCGAAGGCGGCCCGGAAACCCGCGGGATCCACGACTGGTCGGCGGCCGCCAGCCTGCCGGACCCGTACGTGCAGATGTCGGGTTCCTGGGGACCGCTCGGCTCTCCCTGGAAGAGCAACCAGTGGCGCAACGAGGAATTCGGCAAGCTGTCGCAGGAACTCGGCTCCAGCACCGATCGCACCCGCCGCATCGCGGTGTGGCGCCGCATGCTGCAGATCATCGAGATCGAGGATCCGGCCTATGTGGTGCTGCACCGCAACGCTTCCTTCACCGCCAAGCGCGCCGATATCAAGTGGACACCGTCGCAGTCCTTCGTCATGGATTTCCGTCGCCACAACTGGAGCGCCTGAGGTCATGGCCTTCGTCGAGATCCAGAACCTCTCGGTCGCCTTCGGCCGCTCGCCGGCCTTGCGGGGCATCAATCTGGCGGTCGAGCGCGGCGAGGCGGTCGGGCTGGTGGGCGAGTCCGGTTGCGGCAAGTCCATAACCTGGCTTGCAGCACTTGGCCTGCTGCCGTCTTTGGCAACGGTACGCGGCTCCGTTCGCATCGATGGCACCGAGATTCTCGGTGCCCCGAAGGCACGGCTGGAGCCGGTGCGCGGCGGACGCATCGCCATGATCTTTCAGGATCCGGCGGCAAGCCTCAATCCCGTCCACCGTATCGGGCGCCAGATCGGCGAGGCGCTTGGCCTGCATCGCGGCATGACCGGGGAGCGGGCGAAGGCAGAGGTCATCCGCCTGATGGATCAGGTCGGAATCCCCGATGCGAAGAACCGCATCAATGCCTATCCGCACGAGCTTTCCGGCGGACAGAACCAGCGCGTGATGATTGCCATGGCGCTGGCCGGCCAGCCGGAGCTTCTGGTGGCGGACGAGCCGACCACGGCGCTGGATGTGACCATCCAGGCACAGATCCTCGATCTCCTGACCACGCTCCGGCGCGACACCGGCATGGCGCTGGTGCTGATCTCGCATGATCTCGGCGTAGTCTCGGAAACCTGTTCGCGCATCGCCGTGATGTATGCCGGCCGCATCGTGGAGGAGGCCCCGAGCGGACAGATCTTTACCCATCCGAACCACCCCTATACGCGCGGGCTGATGGGAGCCCTGCCCCCACTCAGCGGCGCGCGCCACCGGCTGGTCGCCATTCCCGGCAGCGTGCCGGAGGCCGCGCAGATGCCGCAGGGCTGTGCCTTCGCGCCCCGCTGCAGCGCGGCAACCGGCCGCTGCACAGAGGTGGATCCCGTGCCGCTGCCCCTGACGCAGGATCATAGCGCTGCCTGCATCCATGCGCGGCCATACGCCCAGGCAGGCCAGCCGTTGCACCATCATGCGGCAACCACGCGCGAAAGGGCCATGCAATGAATGCCGGCACGGCAGATCTGCTGGAGGCGCGTGATCTGGCACGCAGCTATACGGTGCGGCGTGGGCTGCTGGGGCGGCCCACCCTCGTGCGGGCCGTCGATGGGGTTTCGCTCACCGTGGCGCGCGGCGAAACGCTGGGCCTGGTCGGCGAATCCGGTTGCGGGAAATCCACCACCGCGCGGCTGGTGCTGGGCATCGAGCCGACGGACACGGGGTCTGTGACGTTCGATGGAGGCGCGATGCCGCGCAGCGGCACGGCGGCCTGGGCACATCTTCGCCGCCGCATGCAGATGGTTTATCAGGATCCGCTGGCAGCTCTCGACAGGCGCCTGACGGTCGGCGTGCAGATCGCCGAGCCGCTCGATATCCACCGCATCGGCACCGCGGCCGAACGGGAGGAACGGGTTGCTGCGGTGATGGCGGAGGTCGGTCTGCAGCCGCATCACGCCGCCCGGCACCCGCAATCGCTCTCCGGTGGGCAACGCCAGCGCGCCGTGATTGCCCGGGCACTGGTCACCAATCCGGAGCTTCTCGTCTGCGACGAGCCGATCAGCGCACTCGACGTTTCGATCCAGGCGCTGGTGCTGAACCTGCTCGGCGACCTGCAGGAGCGGCTCAAGATGGGCATGCTGTTCGTCAGCCATGATCTGAGGGCCGTTCGCCAGATCAGCCAGCGCGTCGCGGTGATGTATCTGGGGCGCATCGTCGAGGAAGGCGATCCGGATGCGGTGCTGCACGATCCGGCTCACCCTTACACACAGGCGCTGGTCTCGGCCATTCCGCATCCGGGCAAGACGACGACCCGCGTCATCCTTCAGGGTGATCCGCCCAATCCCGCCAATCGCCCGACCGGCTGCGCCTTCCATCCACGTTGTCCGGTCGCCACTCCAACCTGCCGCACGCAGGCGCCGGAACTGAAGCCACGCCGCAGCGACGGCCGGCGCGTTGCCTGTCACGTCGCGCACGGGGAGGCGGCCGCCGCCCGCGCTCCCGCTTCGCTGGAGACCTGCTGACATGCTGCATTACCTTCTCTCCCGGTTGCTCCGCGCCGCCGTCAGCATCATCATGGTCGTGACCTTCGTTTTCGTCGTGCTGCGCATGTCGGGTGATCCGGCCATGGTGATCATGGGCGCCGATGCGCCGCCGGAGGCCATCGACGCCTTCCGGAAGGCCTGGGGCCTCGATCAGCCGCTATGGATCCAGTATTTCTCGTTTTTCGAGGCGATCTTCAGCGGCGAACTCGGCCGCTCCATGCGCGATGGCCGCGATGTCCTGTCGGTCGTGCTGGAGCGGGTTCCCTCGACGCTGGCACTGACCGTGCCGGCCTTTCTGGTGAACCTCGTCGTCGGTGTTCCGGCCGGTGTCTATGCAGCACTTCACCGCAACTCGCTGATCGACCGCTGCGTCATGGTGATGGCGGTGACGGGCTTTGCCGTTCCATCCTTCATCCTGGCCATGCTGCTGGTGCTGATCTTCTCGGTCAATCTCGGCTGGCTGCCTTCTGCCGGGCAGGACAGCTGGCTGAATGCCATCCTGCCGATTGCCACCATGGGCTTCGGCGGCGCAGCGCTTCTGGCGCGCTTCACCCGCAGCGCCATGCTGGAGGTGCTCGGCCAGCCCTATATCCGCACGGCCAGCGCCAAGGGCCTGCCCTGGTCGGCCGTGGTCTGGCGTCACGCGCTGCAGAATGCGGCCATTCCGACCATCACCATCATCGGCTTCATGCTGGGCGGTCTGGTTGCGGGCGCCGTCGTCGTCGAAAGCGTGTTTTCCTGGCCGGGCGTCGGCCGGCTGCTGGTCATCTCGGTCGCCAACCGGGATCTCGGCGTCGTGCAGGCCATCGTCCTGATGATCGCCATCACCATGGTCGCGGCGAACATGATCGTGGATGTGCTCTATGGCCTGGTCGACCCGCGCATGCATGGGCAGGCAAGGCCGGCGCGCCGCTGATGCCCCTCACCGTTTCAAGCCCGCCCCGTCTCCAGCCGAAGTGTCCCTGAAGGAGCCCGAACATGGTCGATACCATCTCCTCCACCGTTGCGGCCGGCGGTTCGCTGCTGGCGCGGTTCAGGTCGCTGCTCGAGCGCCTCAACCGCATGCCGATCCTGATCACCATCGCCGTCCTCTGGCTCGTGCTGATGCTGGCGATTGCCGTGTCTGCCGACCTGATCTCGCCCTACCGCTTCACGCAGATGGACCTGCGCAACCGGCTGAGCCTGCCGGTCTTCATGGGCGGCAGCTGGGCCCATATACTCGGCACGGACGAACTTGGCCGCGACGTGCTGTCGCGTCTCATCACCTCGATCCGCATGAGCCTGCTGATTGCCTTCGGTGCCACCATCATCGGGGCCGTGGTCGGCGTGACGCTGGGTTTCGTCGCCGCGCATTTCCGCGGTATTGTCGAACAGGCCGTTCTGGCACTTGTGGATTTTTCCGCCGCCATCCCTTTCCTGGTGCTGGCGCTGGCGGTGCTGGCATTTTTCGGCAATTCGCTGGTGCTGTTCGTCTGCCTGCTCGGATTCCATGCCTGGGAACGTTATGCACGCATTGCCCGCGGCCTTGCGATCAGCGGCCGGATGCATGGCTATGCCGCGGCCGTGCATCAGTTGGGGGCCTCGCCCTGGCGCCTCTACGGTCGCCATATCCTGCCCAACATCGCCTCGACGCTGATCGTCTCGATGACACTCGCCTTTCCGGAAATCATCCTGCTCGAAAGCGGCCTCTCCTTCCTCGGGCTCGGCATCCAGCCGCCGGATACGTCACTCGGCAACATGGTGGGTTTCGGCCGTGAATATCTGTCCTCGGCCCCATGGATCATGCTGGCGCCGGCCTTCGTCATCACCGCCACCGCGCTCTGCGTCTCGCTTCTGGGAGATTGGCTGCGCGACCGGCTGGACCCCACTCTTTCCTGACTTTCCTCCCCCGCAGCATGCTGCTCGATACAATAGAAGGACCATACCATGTCTCAACTGCCCATTCTTGGCGCCGCCATGACGTTGAAGGACGTCGAACTGAACCGGGACTGGCTGCTGGAGAAGCCGCGCGATCTCGAGCTGCAGGATTTTGTTCCGGCCGAAGTTCTCTGCGGCGACTGGCAGCCGCTGGTGGAGCGTGCAAGGCAGCTTCTCGACGGTCATCAGGGGCGGCTCGGCATGCACGGCCCGTTCATGGGCCTCAATGTCGCCTCCGCCGATCCGGATGTGCGCGCCGTCGTTGCGCGCCGCATGGAGCAGGCGCTCGATATCGCCGCAGCCCTCGACATTACCCAGATCGTCATCCACAGCCCCTATTCGACCTGGATGCACAACAATCTCGACAACTGGCCGGATCAACGCCAGCGCGTGTTCGAGATGACGCACCAGACGCTCGATGCCGCCGTCAAGCGCGCCGAGGACCAGGGCTGCGTCTTCGTGCTGGAAAACATCGAGGACAAGGACCCCGCCGAGCGCCGCCGTCTGGTGGAAAGCTTCAACTCGCCGGCCTTTGCGCTGTCGATCGATACCGGTCACGCGCATTACGCGCATGGTTCCACCGGTGCGGCCCCGGTCGACTACTTCGCCCATGACGCCGGCAACCTGCTGCAGCATGTGCATCTGCAGGATGCCGACGGCTATGCCGACCGTCACTGGCCGCTCGGCCATGGCAACATCAACTGGCGCGCCTTCTTCGCCCGCCTTGCCGGCATCACCTCCAACCCGCGCCTGATCATCGAGATCCGCGACAAGAGCCAGATCCAGGCCTCTGCCGCTTATCTGGCAAACCTCGGGCTGGCGCAGTAACCCGCCTGACGCGCAATCGGGCAGAGGCCGGGCGCACCGCCCGGTCTCTGCCGCACCTTCGGGCGCTGGCGGGCTTACTCCCGCGCCTCCTGCCGCATCCGCTAGACAAGTGACCTGCGGCTCCGGGGTGACGCGGCGTCTGATTTGGTGACGATACAGTCATCCGCCTCCTTCACCGAACGGAAGGGCGACGGGATCGGAACTTTTACCGTCGAAAAGGAAGCGCCTTGCCGACGAGACTCGTGCCTGCACGCAGAGACTCGGCGCCGCCGCGACGGTTTCCATCACGGCGGGGAAGCCGCAAGAGACATCTGCCAGGTGCCCGGGCACCTGCAGCGCTCACGCAGCGCGAACCACCAGATGCACTTCCACACCCAGGCCTGCGGCAACAGCCATTTTGACCAGCGAGTCGAGGGTGAACATGTGGATCTTGCCGCGCATCAGATCGGAGATCCTCGGCTGCGTAACGCCCAGTCGTCGGGCAGCCTCTGTCTGGGTACATCCCTGGGCGCGGATATGCCTCTCGATTGCCCGGACCAGGGTCGAGCGCAGCTTCATGGTTTCGGCATCGCCTATCGCCTCCTCGACAGTGTCGGAATGCCGGTCGAAATGTGCCTTGTCCATCAGGCTCCTCCTTTCGTCATATCGCCTTTTCTTATCGTTCCCATCAGACCAGCCATGCGGGCACGCCCGTGGCCCAGCCCGCCCAAACCTGCCGCACGGTCCAAGCGGAGAAGGTTCAGCCGAGACAGGTGGCCGCACCGGTCCCTTCAATGCCGAGCGCAAGGGCTGCGCGGCCGTTTTCCTCCTCCGTTCCGGCCAGCCGGTAGCCTCTGGCCAGCAGCCGCGTCGTATAGAGCCTGTTGTAGAGACTGCCCCACATCGCCCCGGTGGCGAGCCAGCCGAGCGGCAGGCCCCAAAGCCCCATGCCCGCCACAACCAGGCACAGGCCCGCCACCAGAGCCGTCATCGAGATGGCGAGACCACGCCCCAGATCACCGCGCCACATTGCCGGTCCCCCCGCAATCAACAGGCTCATCCAGCTAAAACCGTAATAGCCCGTCCTGTGTAAACCGCTCCGGGTATGCAGCAGTAAGACGCGTCTGGACATTATTCACAACCCGCCGTTATTTTTGAATGTGCGCATATTCAATGCTTCAATTGGAGCTCATCAACCTGAAGCAGAAGCAAGTTCCGCAACCCATACGAGCCGACATAATAGTATATGTCGCCCTTGTAAGCTATTTTTCCAAGGTTACCTCTTGCGTCATCGCGTAACGCTGCGTAACGAAACCTGTGTTCGGCAGGTAACAATTGCAAAGAACCGGAAAATGGATGTCAGATGTCCGCCGGAACACCTAGCGACATTGCGGCCCATTTCACGACCATGAGCAGTCTCAGCCAGGTGTAAGAGGCAGGATCAATCGCACCGTGGTGCCCTTGTGGCTCTCGATTTCGACGGTTCCGTCATGCACTGTCATGACCCTTGCAACGAGAAACAGACCAAGCCCCGAACCTTCAACGCTGCGGACATTGGAACCGCGCACGGCATTCTCGAGCACATGGGGCAGGTCCTGCTCGGGGATGCCCACCCCCTGATCGATGACGGAGATGACGGCCGCTGCACCGCGCCGTTCGAGGCAGAGCATGATGGCGGCACCACATGTCTTGCCGCCATATTTCGCGGCATTCTCCAGCAGGTTGATGATGGCGAGTTCCAACATGTCCCTGTCCGCCAGAACCGCAACCGTGGCGGCATCTTCTGCAATCGAAAGCCGGATGTCCGGGGCGTTCAGCAGGTCATAGGCGCGCTGCGTGGCCGAAGTCACGACGGCCGCGACGGTAAGCGGCTCCATCGAGGGCTTGAAGGAAGGCCCCTGCAGACGGCTGCGCGCCACATTGATCTCCAGGATTTCCACCAGCCGGGAAACGGCGCGACGAATCCGCTCGATGCGCGTCCGATCGGCCTTGCCCATGTCGGCAAGCGACAGTTCGATGCTGTCGATGTTGGAGCGGATCGAGGCAAGAGGTGTCCGGTACTGATGCGAGACAACCTCCAGGAACCGCACCTGCCGAAGCTGGGAGTCCATCTCCGCCTGCAGTGCATTTTCCGCCACCTTGCGCGCCTCCACCAGCTCATGGGTTCGCTCCGCCACAAGTCGCGCGGCGATCTGTTCGGACGAACGGGCATGCTGAAGCGCCTCCTCCTGCATCCTCCTGTTCTGCGTCTCGGCATCGCGCAGCCGCACCGCCATGGCGCCCGTCAAAAGCAGGGTCTGCAACAGCACGGAAATGCCATAGGCACTGAAGGTCCAGTCCGGCATCCAGGTGACGCCAAGCCGCTGCAGCATCGCAACGGTCGCGCCGAAACCGACCAGCGCGAAGGCGATCGCGGTGAGGCGGCTGGCCGTCCCCTCGCTGTTCATCTGCCGGAAACCCAGAACCGTCGTCATCAGAGCACCGAGAACGCCGGTGATGGATCCATAGGGGCCGAACAGCAGGTTCTGATTTGCCAGCGCGAACACGGACCCCAGCAGGCCGAACACGGCCACGGCCAGGTAGCAGCAATAAAGCCAGATCGACCGATTCCGCAGATTGAGCATGGCCGCATAGGCCAGCGAACTGGCGCTCAGCCCTGCCCAGGCATTCACCCCGATGAAGGCGTCGTTTGCCGCCCCCTGGCCGGCAAAGACGAAGGCATGGCTAAACCCCAGATTGCCAAAATAGATCAGGATGACGCCAAGGGTGCTGAAGAACAGTAGAGTATAATGCGGCTTGCGATCAAAATAGACAAAGACCAGCTGAGTCAGCAGCAGCGCTGTCATGGCGCCGAACCACAAGCCGAGAGCAAGACCGGCAAGGATATTGCGGGTGGGAAGCCGGTCCGCAGCAACGAGCTGCAGATCGAGCTGCGTGGAGGTTCCTTCGTTATGGATGCGGATATAGACGGTCGTGATCTCGCCGCGGGCGAAATCGACGAACACCGTCGGTGCAATGGCGGACGGTCCCTCGCGCGGCGGCGGCCTGTAGTCGCCGAAAGCAAACCGGGTGAAGGATGCGGGCGTCTGCGGCGCACCCGGCGGCGCCACATACACATCGATGAAATCCAGATAGTTCGGAAAGATCGAAAGCGCCCCCTTCACGTCACTGCCAGCCGGAAGCGAGAGCTTCAGCCAGAATGCATCGCGCGTGTAACCGAGATTGATCCCCTTGCCGGCGAGCGGCCGGAAACCGGCCTGGTGTTCCGGCGCAAGGATGTCGGAAAATGTGAGGTGCGCTGCCGGATCCATGAGGATCGCAAGATGCCCATTGAGCGAAGGAGGCTCTGCCGCACCGGCCGGCTGTACCGCGCCAGCAAGGACAAGAAGCAGAACAACGAGAGGCCAGCCTGCGCGCAGAGGATACTGCGGTAAAATCCGATCGATGATCATCTTGAATCTGGCCTTCAAGGTGCTGGACACCCGCGTTATAGATATGGTCCGGCTGGCGCCGTGCGAAACCGCTCGGGCGGCAGATTAAAGTGTCATGGACGCAATGAACAAGCTTCACAGATTTCGCCTGATTCTTGTCGAGGACGATCAAGACCTGCGCCAGGGCCTGGTGGAATACCTGCAACTGCGCGGCTTCGATGTCGCCGAGGCCTCGTCGGGTGCAGAATTTCACGAAGCACTCGCCGTTGCCACCTATGATGTCGCGATCCTCGACGTCAATCTGCCCGATGTCAGCGGTTTCGATCTCGCCCGTCATCTCATCGGCGTCGGCGCGCCGACCGGCATTATCATGCTGACGGCGCGTCACGCCCGGGAAGACCGGCTTCGCGGCTATGACAGGGGCGCCGATCTCTACCTGACCAAGCCGGTGGACAGCGAGGAACTGGCGCTGGCGGCAGCCAATCTGGCCCGGCGCATGCGCCATGATGGTCCAGCGCCACGTCCCGCCACACCGGATGCCGCTCCACCGGTGCAGCCGCGCGGCAGGTGGACGCTCGATCGCACGCTGCGCCGACTGACGGCACCGGATGGAGCGAGCCTGGAGCTCTCCGGCCGTGAAAGCATGCTGCTGGAGTTTCTGGCGCAGCACAAGGACAGCCTGATTTCCCGCGCGCAGGTGCTGGACGTCTATGCCGATGCGGCCCCCGACCCGGGCAGCCGGCGCTTCGATGTGGCCTTTGCCCGCCTGCGCCTCAAGGCGAGCCAGGCCGGCACCACGCTGCCGATCCAGGTGGTGCGCGGCTCAGGCCTGCGACTGATCGAGGCGATCGACATCCTCTAGCGTGCACTGACGAGCCGCGTGGCGGTGGCTTACGGCGGAGCATGGACAACCGTTCCGCCGACGGAGGTGTCATGTCGGCGCGCGGATTCACCAACGCCCCCTTCGCCACGACGCGCCCTCTCAATTACTATTTTATATTAAATTCATTTAGGTATCCGAAAAACAAAAGACCGAAATCCAGTATATAAATTCAGTATAAACCAAAATTTTATTGCCTATCGAAGAATCTTTGCTATCCCTTGACGCAGGATTGCACTTACGCCCACAGCCTATGCAGGACAGCTTCCGATGCACACATCTGCCGAATTCGGGCAGAAGTCTCGTGCATTTCGACAGCGCCGACAGGCTGTCAGCGTGGGTTTATAGACCTCTGCTCGCCGGCGACTGCGCCCGTAACCGCGATTGATCATGATGACCAAGCACAGCACCATTACCCGCATTCTTTCTTCGTCCACCGCGCTCTCGCTTGTCCTGCAGGTCGGGCTCGCGCCGGCTCTGCCGGCGCATGCGGACCCGCTGCCGACGGGCGCGAGCGTCGCGGCCGGCCAGGCATCGGTCGCCACCTCCGGTACGGCGATGACGGTGACACAGTCTTCCGACAAGGCGATCGTCAACTGGAACAGCTTCTCGGTCGGCAGCGGCTATTCGGTCAATTTCGTCCAGCCGGACCAGACCTCGGCGATCCTCAACCGTGTCACGGGAGCGACGACCTCGACGATTGCCGGCAGCGTCACCGGCAACGGTCAGGTCTATCTGATCAACCCCAACGGCATCGCGATCACGTCCGGCGGCAGCGTCAAGGTCGGCGGCGGCTTTGTCGCCTCCACGCTGGACATGAAGGACGAGGATTTCCTCTCCGGAAAGCTGTCGCTTGAGGGCAATGGCGCCGCCGCCTCCGTCTCCAACCAGGGGGTAATCACCGTCGGGCGCGGCGGCTATGCGGCGCTGGTCGGCGGCACGGTCAGCAATGACGGCGTGATCGCCGTGCCGCTCGGCAAGGTGGGGCTGGGCTCCGGCGAGCAGGCCACGCTCGATCTCTCCGGCGATGGTTTCCTGCAGGTGGCCCTGCCGACGAAGGCTGGCGCGGAGGGCGATGGCGCTCTGATTGAAAACCGGGGCACGATTTCCGCCGACGGCGGCACGGTGGTGATGCGGGCCGCCACCGCGCGCGAAGCCGCGCGCAAGGCCATCAACATGTCCGGCGTGGTCGAGGCACGCACCGTGGAAGGCCGCGAGGGCGAGATCGTGCTGGGCGGCGGCGAAGGTGGCACGGTCGCCGTTGCGGGCAAGGTGAAGGCCACGGCTGCCGCCGGCAAGGGCGGGTCGGTCAAGGTCACGGGCAAGACGATTGCCCTGGCCGGCGCCGAGATCGATGCCTCCGGCTCGACCGGCGGCGGCTCGGTGAAGATCGGCGGAGACTGGCAGGGATTGGGCGACACCCAGCGCGCCGAAACGACGAGCGTCGATGCCGCCACCGTCATCCGCGCCGATGCGACCGAAGGTGGCAATGGCGGCACCGTCGTTCTCTGGTCCGACGAAAAGACGGATTTTTCCGGCCTGATCACCGCACGCGGCACCGGCGCCGGCAATGGCGGCGATGCGGAAGTCTCTGGCAAGGCGGTGCTATCCTATGCCGGCTATGCCGATCTTTCCGCGGCAAACGGGCAGTTCGGCACGCTGCTGCTCGATCCCTACAACATCACCATTTACTCGGCCACGGCCTCCAATTCGAGCGGACTCACCGCCACCGGCAATGACAGCGTCATCAACGTCACGACGCTGGAAACGGCGCTTTCCGGTGCGAACGTCA
This sequence comes from Rhizobium sp. CSW-27, assembly GCF_018760785.1. Taxonomy (GTDB): domain Bacteria; phylum Pseudomonadota; class Alphaproteobacteria; order Rhizobiales; family Rhizobiaceae; genus Neorhizobium. The sequence goes on along the minus strand of NZ_JAHHZO010000007.1, from coordinate 193,877 downwards.
CGGTCACGACCGGCAGCAGCGGTTCCCAGACGGGCAACATCACGCTCGCAAGCGACCTTTTCTGGTCGGCCAATACGGTGCTGACGCTGGCCGCCGCCGGCTCCGTGAACATCGCCGCCGCCCTGACAGCGACCGGCACGAGCGCCGGACTGGTGCTGACCAATGCCAGCTACACGATTGCCGATGGCGGCAGCGTCACGCTGTCGGGCGCCAATGCCACCCTCTCCATCGGCGGCAATGCCTATACGCTGATCCATGATGTCGCCGGTCTGCTGGCCGTCAACAGAGGCCTGTCGGGCCGCTATGCGCTGGCGGGAGATCTCGATCTGTCCGGCACGACCTATACGGCCGGACTGATCGGCACTTCAGCGGCTGGCTTCAGCGGCACCTTCGCTGGCTTGGGTAACACGATTTCCAATCTGACGATCAACAGCACATCAGCCAATGCCGGCCTGTTCGGTTATATCGCTTCGGCCGGAGCCGTTCGCGATCTCGATCTGTCCGGCGGAAGCGTGACATCGACGAAGGATTATGTCGGCGGCCTTGCTGGCAGCAGTGCGGGCACCGTCAGCAATGTTTCGGCGACTGGAAACGTGACGGGCGCCAATTACGTCGGTGGCCTTGTTGGGAGCAACAGTGGTACGATCAATAATGCCTATGCCGCAGGAAATGTGAAGAGTACCGCAAGTTATGCAGGCGGCTTCGCAGGATTGAATTCCGGCACTATCACCAACGCCTATGCAACTGGGAAGGTAACGGCGACTTCCAATTTCGCTGGCGGATTCGTCGGCATGAATACTACTGGCGGGACCATCACCAATTCCTATGCCACGGGAGCAGCGACAGCCAAGATGTACGCCGGTGGCTTCGCTGGATATGTAAATGGTAGCCGTGTCAGCAACAGTTATGCAACCGGCGCAGCGACCGCGGCGAACGGGTCAGTCGGAGGTTTCGTCGGAGTCAATTCCGGTACCATCTCTAACTCCTGGTCCAGTGGTTTGGTTACCGGCTCCTCGCTCGCCGGTGGATTTGCTGGCGCGAACTACACCACCATCACTAGCTCCTACTGGGATATCGGGACAAGCGGCAAGACTAGCGGTGTCGGTGACGCAAGCGAAGGCGTGAATAACGTGTTTGGCCTCACCACCGCCCAGGCCCGCACCAGCGCCGCCTATTCCACCTGGGATTTCTCCACCGTCTGGTACCAGACCGGCGACATGCGCCCGATCCTGCGCTCCGAAGCGGCAACGGCGGGCAGCGATGGCGTCATCACCATTTCCAACCTGCATCAACTGGCGCTGATGGGCGCCAATCTCTCCGCGTTCTACAGGCTGGTAACGGACATCGATGCCTCGGAGACCGATGCAAGCGATGCGGATTATTCCGCCTCCGGCATCTGGGCCTCGACCGGCTGGGTGCCGGTGGGACTGACGGGCGGTATGCAGTTTACCGGCACACTCGATGGACTTGGACACACGATTTCAGCCCTGACGATCAATCGCACGTCGGGCGGTGTCGGCCTGTTTGGCTATGTCGGCACCAATGGAATCCTGAAAGACTTTTCGCTGACGGGCTCCATCGTCACATCGGCCAGCAATGTGGGGTCTGTTGTCGCCTATAACTACGGATCCATCACGCAAGTGAGTTCCAGCGCCTCCGTTAAAGCGAATGAATACGCTGGTGGCTTGGTCGGGCAAAATTGGGGAACAATTGCGCAGTCTTCCGCATCCGGCTCGGTGACAGGCTCTGGAGTGGGGATTGGCGGCCTGGTTGGGGTTTCCAATAGTGGTCTGATCAGCCAGTCCTTCGCATCGGGAACGATCACGTCGAACGGCATCTATGTGGGCGGGCTCGTCGGATTTTCTATCAACACGACCATCAGCGACGCCTATAGTATCGGTTCAGTCACGGGCTGGAACTATGTCGGCGGCCTGCTCGGTTCTTCCATCAATACGTCGGTTCAGCAAGCTTTCGCCGCCGGCAAGATCACCGCAAGCGGCGGCACGGTCGCCGGCGGTCTCATCGGCACACGAACGGTCGGCACCATTACCTCATCCTATTTCAACACAGAAACGACCGGCCTGACGGTCGGCGTGGGTGATGGCGACACCACAGGCACCAACGGCCTTACCACAGCGCAGATGCAGACGAAGGGCAGCTATTCCGGCTGGGACTTCACGAATGTCTGGTATATCAAAAGCGGCTTCTACCCCGTCCTGCGGGCGCTGACCTCGGACATCCCAACAGGCATCTCGATCACCATCACCGCCAACAGTTTCAGCCGCGGCTATGGCGATGCCAATCCGGGGCTCACCTGGAGCATCACCGATGGTGCGCTGGAAGAGGGCGACAGCGTGACGGGGCAGCTCGCCACCACCGCCACCACCACCTCCGGCGTCGGCACCTATGCCATCACCCAGGGCACGCTTGCCATTTCCGATGCCTATGACATCACCTTCGTCGGCGGCACGCTGACGATCACCCAGCGCGCCATCACGGTGACGGCGGACAACCAGTCGAAGACCTATGGCGATGCCAATCCGGATCTCACCTGGACGGTGACCGACGGCAGCCTCGTCAACGGCGACACGCTGTCGGGTACGCTTGCCACCACCGCCACCAAAACCTCCGGCGTCGGCGCCTATGACATCACCAAGGGCACGCTTGCGAATGGCAATTACGCCATCAGCTTCGCCTCCGGCACGCTGACCATCAACCAGCGCGCCATCACGGTCACCGCCGACAGCCTGTCGAGGACCTATGGCGATGCCAATCCGGACCTCACCTGGACAGTGACCGACGGCAGCCTCGTCAACGGCGACACCATGTCCGGTGCGCTTGCAACGACGGCGACCGGGACAAGCAGCGTCGGCGCTTATGACATCACCCAGGGCACGCTCGCCGCGTCCTCCAACTATGCGCTGACCTTCATCGGCGGCACGCTGACCATCAACCAGCGGGCAATCACGGTGATCGCCAAGAACAGGGCGAAGACCTATGGCGATGCCAATCCGGACCTCACCTGGAGCATTTCCGAGGGCAACCTCGTCAATGGTGACACGCTGTCCGGCGCGCTTTCCACCACGGCGGATGCAACGAGCGATGTCGGCAAGTATGACATCACCCAGGGCACGCTCGGCAATGCCAACTATGCCATCACCTTTCAAAGTGGTACGCTGAAAATCAACCAGCGCGCCATCACGGTCACGGCCGACAACACGTCGAAGACCTATGGCGATGCCAATCCTGATCTCACCTGGACGATGACCGACGGCAGCCTCGTCAACGGCGATACGCTGTCGGGCGGCCTTTCCACCGTGGCTGACAAGACCAGCAATGTCGGCGCTTATGACATCACCCAGGGCACGCTCGCCGCGTCCTCCAACTATGCGCTGACCTTCACCAAAGGCACGCTGACCATCAACCAGCGCGCCATCACGGTGACGGCGGACAACCAGTCGAAGACCTATGGCGATGCCAATCCGGATCTCACCTGGACGGTGACCGACGGCAGCCTCGTCAACGGCGACACGCTGTCGGGTACGCTTGCCACCACCGCCACCAAAACCTCCGGCGTCGGCGCCTATGACATCACCAAGGGCACGCTTGCGAATGGCAATTACGCCATCAGCTTCGCCTCCGGCACGCTCACCATCAACAAGCGCGCCATCACGGTCACCGCCGACAACCTGTCGAAGACCTACGGCGATGCCAATCCGGACCTCACCTGGACGGTGACCGACGGCAGCCTCGTCAACGGCGACACCATGTCCGGTGCGCTTGCGACGACGGCGAACGGGACAAGCAGCGTCGGCGCTTATGACATCACCCAGGGCACGCTCGCGGCATCTGCCAACTACGACATGACCTTCGCCACAGGCACCCTGACGGTGACGCAACGCGCCATCACGGTGACCGCCGACAACCAGTCGAAGACCTATGGCGATGCCAATCCGGATCTCACCTGGAAAGTGACGAACGGCAATCTCGTCAACGGCGACAGCCTGTCGGGCGACCTTTCAACCGTGGCCGACAGGACCAGCAATGTCGGGACCTATGACATCACCCAGGGTACCCTTGCCAATGCCAACTATGCCATCACCTATGAAGGCGGCAGGCTGACGATCAACCAGCGCGCCATCACAGTGACGGCCGACAGTCTTTCCAAGACCTATGGCGACTCCAATCCGGATCTCACCTGGAAGGTCACGCAAGGCACGCTCGTCAACGGCGATAGCCTGACCGGAACTCTGGTCACCAACGCAGATCAAACGAGCGGCGTCGGCAGCTACAAGATCGCACAGGGGTCCTTGTCCGCCTCCAACAATTATGCACTGTCATTCGTCGGCGGCACGCTGGCGGTCACCGCCCGCGCCATCACGGTGACGGCCGACAACCAGACACGCCTGTTCAGCCTGGACAATCCGGACCTGAGCTGGACGATCACGGCCGGCAATCTCGTCAATGGCGACATGCTGAGCGGCCAGTTGTCCACCGAGGCCACCACGGCATCGCCTGTCGGCGACTACGCCATCAAGCGCGGCAGCCTGACGGCCGGCCAGAACTACGATCTCGCCTTCGTCGACGGCACCCTGTCCGTGACCCCGGTTCCGGCCACGCCTATCAGCAGCCAGCTCCCGCAAGGCATCATCTCCTTCGGAGACGCCAACACCACCGTGTCCACCCCGGCGGCGCAGATCGTCTTCGTCGGCAGCGGCGCGACCTCCTCCGATGTGGAGACGAGCAGCATCGCCTGCACGGACGGCCTCGACAACGCGACCGCCTGCACCGCCAACTGATCCGAGCAAGAGACCGATTCATGATCACATCGCATTCCCCCCTCACCTGCTCGGTCGACATCTCGACACGCAAGACGCGTCCGGCCCGCTTCGCCCTGCTGCTAGCCGCGGCACTGGATATCGGCCTTGTCGGCTCGGCCATGGCACAGACCGCCAGCCAGCTGACCGAGGGCAGCTATGCGCCGCCCGTCATCCGCGCCGTCGGCGGCGGCATTGAGCTGCCGGCTGTTGTCGGGCTTGCCGCCCCGGCCGGTGCCGAACGGCTGCACGTCACGCCCTCCGGTCTCGTCGTGGAAAACGCGTTGCCGGATCTCGCAGAGGCGACCGCCGCCGTCGAGGCTCGCCTGAAGGGCAAGCGCGTCAGCGGCGCCGATCTCTTCGTCATCGCGCAGGATCTCGAAACCGCCTACGTTCGAGCGGGTTTCCTGCTGGCCCGCGTCTCGCTGCCGCCGCAGACCCTGAAGGACGGCATGCCGCTCAAGCTGGTGGTAACCGACGGCTATGTGGCGGCCATCGACGTCTCCGCCCTGCCCGAGGCGGTGCGCGGCCGGGTTGCCAGCATTCTGAAGCCGCTCGAAGGGCGCAGCGGCCTGAAGAAGGCAGAGCTTGAGCGGCGCATGCTTCTGGCCGGCGACACGCCGGGACTTTCGCTGCGCTCCACGCTGAGGGCTGGCGGCGCTCCAGGCGCCACCATCATCGTCATAGAGGGAGCCTATGCGCCCGTCTCGGGCACCATCGACCTGGACAACAGCCTTTCGAAGGAGATGGGGCGCTACAGCCTCAATCTCGGCGTGGACGTCAACGGCGTGCTCGGACTTGGCGAAACCACCTATGTCCGCCTGAGCGGCTATCCGGGTGCCGGCGACCAGAGCATCTTCGGCGATGATCCGCGCAACCGGCAGATCGTGGCAGGTTTCACCCTGCCGCTCGGCACCGACGGCGTCTGGCTCAATGTGGAAGGCGTCGACAGCAAGACGCATCCGACATCCGATCTCGGCTATACCATGGTCGATGATTACCAGCGCCTGTCCACCCGCCTCGGCTATGGCTGGCTGCGCTCTCGCTCGGCCAATGCCAGCACGCTGATCGGCCTGGACGTTGCCAACGAAAGCCAGAAGATCGACTTCGCAGGCACGCGGAGCGATTTCAGCGAGGACCGGCTGCGTGTTCTTCGCCTGACGCAAACCGGCGACATCATCCTGGACGACGGCAGCCGCCTGTCCGGCAATGGCGTGTTCTCTGTTGGCCTCGATGCGCTGGGCGCGCGGCAGGCAACCGCAGCGCTGCCGCTGTCACGCGATGGCGCCGAGCCGGATTTCAGGAAGTTCGAACTCTCGCTCTCCTATGCGCAGGGCTTTGCGGGCGATCGCGTGCAACTGTCTGTGGCCGCGCGCGCCCAGACCTCCTTCGGCGATCCGCTTGCCGCCTCCGAGCAGATGTCGATCACCGGCATGGACTGGGTCTCCGGCTTCAACAGCGGCGAGATCCAGGCGGATGCCGGGGCCGTGATGCGAACGGAACTGGCTTTTCCCGTCGCCCTGCCGGCGCTTGAGCTCTATCCGGGGCTCGGCAGCGTGGTCTCTCCCTATCTGTTCGCCGCCGGCGGCATCGCCAGGCTGGAAAAGGCAAGCGCCGTCGAGGACGAGATCACCCGCGCGGGCGCCTTCGGAGCGGGCATGAGACTGGCGCTGTCGGAAAAGGCCTCGCCCCGCAGCAGCACGCTGTCGCTGGAATATGCGCATGGTACCGCCTCCGGGCGCAAGACGGAGGACCGCTTCAACCTGCGCTTCCAGGTGGGGTTCTGACGCATTTGCGGTGCCGGTCAGAGCCCCCACGCGGCGCAAGCGCCCTCCAATGACGACAGACGCCGCCGGGACCTTCCTTCCCGGCGGCCGATATAACAGACGATGAAGGACAAGACCGTGCGATTTTCTTCCACCCTCACCCGCCTCGCCGCGATGGCCGCCATCATCGGCCCGGCCGGCTTTCTGCCGCCCTCGATTGCCATGGCGCAAGCGCCGTCTGCCAAGACCGACAAGCCCGAGGCCGCCGCCGTCAGCAACGAGCCGGCGGTTACCACGGCGACCTACGGCAACTGGGTTCTGCGCTGCATTCGCATGCCCGCCAGTGCCGATGGCAAGCAGGCAAGACAATGCGAGATCGTCCAGACCATCCAGGTCGAGGGGCAGTCGCAACCGGTGGCCCAGATCGCGCTCGGACGACTCCCCGGCGACACGGTCCTGCATCTGACCGCCGTTCTACCGGTCAATGTCAGCCTGCCTGGCGGCGTGCATGTCAGCGGCAACGGCAAGGAAGGCGCAGAGGAAAAGGGCGGGCTCGACCTGCAGTGGCGCCGCTGCGCCGGCGGCGCATGCTATGCCGAGGGCAAGCCGGGTGACGATGCACTGAAGATATGGCGCAAGGAAGCCGGTGCGCAGCTGCGCTTCATCGATGCCACCGGCCGCGTCATCGGTCTTCCGCTCTCGTGGAACGGTCTTGCCCAGGCGCTCGATGCGCTGGCAAAGGGAACCTGACGAGGCGGGGCGGGTCGAAATAGGCGGGACTTGCCCGCCATCCCTGCCGCTCCACCGGAAATCTTGGCCGGTGGCGGCAGCCTGCCCTTTCGCTTCGCACGCCCCGGAAAGGAAAGCGTCTGCAGTCTGGCTGCGTCTGTCACGTCTCGCGGAATGCGCGCATCATCATGTCCTGCAGCGGCTTGATGAAATAGGATGCGACGCTGCGCTCTCCGGTCTGGACAAACACCTCGACCGGCATGCCCGCAACAAGTGGCTGGCTTCCCAGACGGGCCATCTGCGCCTGATCGATCGAGATCCGGACGCTGTAATAGGATGCGCCGGTGCGTCGATCCGTCGATATGTCGGGGGAGACCAGCGTCACGGTTCCCTCGATTTCCGGCGTGGTGCGCTGGTTGAACGCGGAAAACCTCAGACGCGCCTCCTGCATCAGATGCAACTGATCGATGTCCTGCGGTTTCATCCGGGCCTCGACGGCAAACAGCGCATCATCCGACACGATCTGCATCAGAACATCGCCGGGGGCGATGACGCCGCCGACCGTGTAGACGGCCTGATTCTGTGCGTGCCGGCCGGGCATCCGTTCTCCCGCCGCACCGCCGTGGAGATGAAGGAACTGACCGGGCTCAATTTCGTGATGCGCGAACGCGGTTCGCTGACACGCGAGGTGTTCGAAAAGAACGTTGCCGATCACGGCATCACGCTCGGACCGGTGATGGAGATATCGACGCGCGAGGGCATTCGCGAGGCGGTCTCGGCCGGTTTCGGTCTCAGTGTCGTCGCCGACCGGGAAATCGGTCATGACAGCCGCCTTGCCTTCGTGCCGATCACTGATGCCACGCATGCCATCCGGGAATACGCGATCTGCCTGACGGAACGCCGCAACCTGCCGCTGATCCGCGATTTCTTCTCCCACGCCGCCGTCTGGATCGGTGCGGCCGCCGAATAGAGGTGCGGCCGCATCGGAAACGATCAGCGGCGAGGCGAAGGGGCCGCTCAGTCGCGGACCCTGCCGTTACGACAGAGCCTGTGTCGCAAGGCCATAGACGATGGGTCTGTCGCCCTCCCCTTCGTCCCCGGCCCCGTCATGCGCCTCCCGGCGGGCAAGCCATGGCCCATGCAGCGACATGCTGGTCACCGTGTCATAGACGAGCATGCCGCAGGACGGCAGGAACTCGGAAAACAGTCCGGCCTGCTGGCGCGTATCGGTGCGCAGGAAGCTGCCCGCATGGCGCTCCACATGCGGCCGCAGAACGGCCACGGCATCCGCATCGCCCGATGCGACGATCGGGCCGACCACATGGCCGCGGCCAAAGGGACGACAGAGCGCATAGGCCACCAGCCGGCCATGCCGCACAAGGCCGGTGCCGCACGACAGTTGCCGCAACTGCTGCAGCGTCCGGCGCCGGTCGGCGCCGAAGGCGCGCCGGTCGAGAGCCGGCAGTTCCTGCCACAGCGCATCGGTAAGTTCCACGACCTCGCCCTCGAAGAGCGGCGTGCCTGCGGCCGGCACGGTCGCTTCGCCCTGGCACTGATATACCGTCGCCTCCCTCGTGAAACCCAGCGACTTGTAGAGCTGGCGGGCCTGGCGGGTGGCATTGAGGCCGATGCGACGGTCGCCAAGGTCGCGCAGGACATGTTCCATCATCATCCGCCCCGCACCCTGCGCCTGCAGCCTTGGCGAGGTGATGACCATGCCGACCGTGGCAAACTCGCCGCCGTGATCGAAACACATGGCCGACCCCAGCACCCGGCCGATCGCATCGCGCGCCACGATACCCTGTCCCAGCGCCAGGACCGTCGCCCAGTCCTGCGGCCGGTGCGGCCAGCCAACCGCAAGCGACAGGGCATGCAGCGATTGCAGATCCGCCTCGGCGATATCGGCGATTTCAAGCTCGAAGGAATCGAGCCGGATCGATGCGTCGCTATCCATGTCTCTTACCCCCCATGCTGCCTGCCCGTCGGCCTGTTCCGTCATACCGCCATCCGTGCCAAACAATCCGCTGCTTCAGGGGTTGCTTTCGAAACAATCGGCTGCCCGGCGAAGAGCTTCGGCAAAAGCATGGGCACCGTCCGCCTATGATCTGGAACAAGGGCGGACGGGCCTGCCTCTGTCAAGGCACATGCCGCCATCACGGCCGGGGAACCAGATGACCTTTCTCTTCCATTCCGATGCGACGCGCGGCGCGATCTTTCGCCATGTCTTCGCCTCCGCCCTGCCCGACCTTCCCTTCGCCATGGATGCCGCCAGCGTCGATCCCGACGCGGTGCGTTATCTGATCACCTGGACGGTGCCCGCAGATATCGGCCGCTATCGCAACCTTGAGATCCTGTTTTCCATCGGTGCGGGCGTTGATCAGTTCCACATCGATGCCGTGCCGGAGCATGTGCAGGTGGTGCGCATGGTGGAAGACGGCATCGTGCGGATGATGCAGGAATATGTGACGATGGCCGTCCTTGCGCTGCACCGGCAGTTGCCCGCCTATCTGGCGCAGCAGGCGACCCACAGTTGGAAATCTCTCGCGCAACCGCAGGCGCACGAGCGCAGGATCGGCGTGCTGGGGCTCGGTCAGCTGGGCCAGGCCGTGCTGGAACGGCTGAAGCCCTTTTCCTTTCCGCTCTCCGGCTGGAGCCGCTCGCAGCGGCAGATCGAGGGCGTCACCTGTCACCATGGCGCAGCAGGCCTCGACGCGCTGCTCGCATCGACCGACATCCTGATCTGCCTCCTGCCCTTGACCGACGAGACGCGCGGCTTCCTGAATGCCGATCTGTTCGCAAGACTTCCGCGCGGCGCCTCATTGATCCATGCGGGTCGCGGACCGCAGCTGAACGAGAACGATCTGCTGGCCGCCCTGGAACACGGACATCTCTCCGGCGCCGTCATCGATGTCACCGATCCCGAACCTTTGCCGCCCGGCCATCCCTTCTGGCAGCATCCGAAGATCATCCTGACCCCGCACGTCGCCAGCGTGACCCAGCCGGAAACGGCGGCGCGCGCCGTCATCGACAATATCCGCCGCCACCGCATCGGCCTTGCCCCCATCGGCCTCGTCGATCGCCGGCGCGGCTACTGACCCACTGCTCCGACAGCCAAAGGACAACACCATGTCGCTTCTGAAGACCATCGATCCCGCCCCCGCCTTCGAGCCGAAGCATGCGCTTCCGGCACCCGAACGACTGATTTCCGGCAGCCCGGCCTTCAAGACCTGGGCACAGGACAGCGCCAAGGACGGCACCGTCCATACCGGCGTGTGGCAGGCAACGCCCGGCGAAACGCACTCGATCAAGGGCGAAACCTTCGAATTCTGCCATATCCTGGAAGGAGTGATCGAACTGACGGAACAGGGCAAGGCGCCCGTCATCTACCGCGCCGGCGACAGCTTCGTGATGAAGCCCGGCTATGTCGGCGTCTGGAAGACGATCGAGACCGTCCGCAAGATCTACGTCACCGTCTCCTGAGCGACCGGCCATGTCGCTCAGCTTCGATCCGGATCGCCTCGATCTTCCGCGGGGGCATTTCATCGGCGGTCGGTATGTGCCGGCGGCCGGCGTGCTTCCCATGCACCGCCCCTCGGATGGCGTGGAATTTGCCGCCTGCCCCGTGGCGTCGGCGGATCTGGTCGATCAGGCCATTGCCAGCGCAAAGGCAGCACTTGCCGCGAGCGGCTGGGCCACCTGTGCCCCCCGCCAGCGCACCCGGGTTCTGCAGCGCTGGGCGGATCTGATGGAAGAGGAGGCGGTGCGGCTGGCGCAGCTGGAAGCCTTCTGTTCGACGCGGCCGGTGGGACAGCTCGTCGCCGGCGACATTGCCGTGACCGCCGAGCAAATCCGCTTCTTCGCGGAGTTCGCCGACAAGGAGGGCAGCGATCTGGTACCGACCGGCGCGGACAGCCTCGGCATGATCATGAGCGAGGCCTATGGCGTGGTGGGAGCGATCACCCCATGGAACGTGCCGCTCTCCATGGCCGGCTGGAAGCTCGGCCCGGCACTTGCCGCCGGCAATGCCGTGGTGCTGAAGCCCTCGGAACTGACCCCTTATTCCACGCTGTTCATAGCCGAGCTTGCCGTGCGGGCCGGCGTGCCGGCCGGGATCGTCAACATCGTGCTGGGCGACGGGGCAACCACCGGCACGGCGATCACCGGCCATCCGGACATTGCCAAGGTGAGCTTTACCGGATCGACCGGCGCCGGCGCTGCGATCATGGAAAACATCGCCCGCAGCGGCATCAGGCCGGTCACGCTCGAGCTTGGCGGCAAGAGCCCGCAGGTGGTCTTTGCCGATGCGGATCTGGATCTCGCCGCCAATGCCGTTGCCACCAGCATTCTCGCCAATGCCGGCCAGGCCTGCGTGGCGGGATCGCGGCTGATCGTGGAGGACAGGGTTGCGGCACGGGTGATCGAGACGGTCCTGCACCGCATGCGGACCGTCACGGCAGGCCCGACCTGGGACGAAGCCAGCACCTATTCGCCGATCATTTCCGATCGCCAGCGCGGACGCATCGATGCCGTGGTGCAGCAGGCGATTGCGGCCGGCGCCGAATGTCTTGCCGGCGGCGGTGCCATCGATCATCCCGGCTATTTCTATGCGCCGACGCTGCTTGCCGGTGTGACGCAGGATTCGACCGCCGTCCGGGAGGAGATCTTTGGTCCGGTGCTGACGGTGCAGACCTTTTCCGACGAGGAGGAGGCGATGCAGCTTGCCGACCATCCGGTCTATGGCCTCGCGGCTGGCCTCTTCACCCGTGACCTGTCGCGCGCCATGCGGCTCACCCGGCGCCTGCAGGCGGGCACCGTCTGGGTTAACCGCTACAGCCGCTCGCGCGACCATATCCTGCCGACCGGCGGTTACAAGCGCTCCGGCATCGGCAAGGATCTCGGCCGCGAAGCCTATCTCGCCAATCGCAAGACGAAGAGCGTGCTGATCAACCTGTGAGGAACACCGCATGAAGACCTATACCATCGCACTGATTCCCGGCGACGGCATCGGCGGCCCCGTCACGCGGGCCGCCTGGCAGGTGCTGGAGCAGGTGGCGAAAACGCAGGGCTTCGGCCTCGCCTCGACAGTCTTCCCGTGGTCCTGCGACTTCTACCGGAAGACCGGCGCGATGATGCCGGCCGATGGCATCGAGACACTGCGCGGCTTCGATGCCATTCTGCTGGGCGCCGTCGGCTGGCCGGCGGAGGTGCCGGATTCGGTGTCGCTGCATGGCCTGCTGCTGCCGATCCGCAAGGCCTTCGTGCAATATGCCAATATCCGCCCGCACCGGCTGCTGCCGGGTGTCGAGGGGCCGCTGAAGGCGGAGCGCTTCGATATCCTTTGCATCCGCGAAAACACCGAGGGCGAATATTCCGGCGCAGGCGGGCGCGTGCATCAGGGCACCGGCGACGAGGTGGCAGTCGAAACCTCCATCTTCACCCGCACGGGCGTCGAGCGCATCCTGCGCTACGGTTTCGAGCAGGCGCGAGGCCGCCGCGGCAAGCTTGCCTCCGTCACCAAATCCAATGCGCAGAAATATTCCATGGTGTTCTGGGACGAGATCACCGCCCGGCTTGCGGCGGAATATCCGGACGTGACGGTGACGAGCTATCATATCGACGCCATGGCGGCGCGCATGGTGATGGCGCCGGAGAGCCTCGATGTGGTGGTTGCGTCCAACCTCTTCGGCGACATTCTGACCGACCTTGGCGCCGCAATCCAGGGCGGGCTCGGCTTTGCCGCCTCCGCCAACATCAATCCCGACCGCTCGGCTCCGTCGATGTTCGAGCCGGTGCATGGCTCGGCGCCGGATATCGCCCATCTCGGCATTGCCAATCCGATAGCCGCCATCTGGTCCGCCGCGATGATGCTGGAGCATCTCGGTGAGGTGGAGGGCGCAAGGGCGATCATGGCAGCGCTGGAGAACACCACTGCGCGCGGCATCGGCACCAAGCCCGGCCGCGACAAGACCGACGACATTACCAGGGCGGTTCTCGCCTCACTCAACGGATGACAGGGACGACGATGATCAAGACACTCAGGGACCAGGGCCTGTTTCGCCAGCAGGCGCTGATTGGCGGGGAATGGAAGGATGCCGCAACGGCGGCGACCGTCGAGGTGATCGAACCGGCCTCGCAGACGGTGCTCGGTACCGTGCCGGATCTCGGGCAGGCGGGAACACAGGCGGCGATCGCTGCTGCGGCAAAGGCCTTCCAGCCCTGGAAAAGGAAGACGCATGCCGAGCGGGCGGTGCTTCTCGAGGCCTGGCACGATCTGATGCTGGCGCATCTGGAGGATCTGGCGCTGATCCTGACGCTGGAACAGGGCAAGCCGCTGGCCGAGGCGCGCGCCGAGATCCGCTACGGTGCCTCCTTCGTCAAATGGTTCGCCGAGGAGGCACGTCGCATCGGCGGCACGACCATTCCTGCCCCGACGGCGGATCGCCGCATCCTCGTACTCAAGGAAGCAGTCGGCGTCTGCGGCATCATCACGCCCTGGAACTTCCCCAATGCCATGATCACCCGCAAGGTGGCGCCGGCGCTGGCCGCCGGCTGCACGGTGGTGATCAAGCCGTCGGAATTCACCCCCTTCTCGGCGCTGGCGCTCGGTGTGCTGGCAGAGCGCGCCGGCATTCCGGCGGGCGTGATCAACATCGTCACCGGCATGCCCACGCAGATCGGCAATGCGCTGATGGCCTCCGATCTGGTGCGGAAGATCTCCTTTACCGGCTCCACACGCGTCGGTGCGCTGCTGATGCGCGGCTCGGCCGACACCATCAAGCGACTGTCGCTGGAGCTTGGCGGCAATGCCCCCTTCATCGTCTTCGAGGACGCGGATCTGGATCTGGCGGTCGAGGGCGTGCTCGCCTCGAAATTCCGCAATGGCGGGCAGACCTGCGTATGCGCAAACCGCATTCTGGTCCAGGCCGGCGTCTATGAGGCATTTGCCGCAAAGCTCTCCGCCCGGGTGGCAGCCATGAAGGTCGGCCCCGGCACCGAAGCCGATGTGCAGATCGGCCCGATGATCAACAAGGCCGCCATCGAAAAGATCGAGCGCCACATCGCGGATGCGGTTGCCAAGGGCGCCCGCATCGTTTCACAGCGCCCACAGACACCGCAGGGCGGCCAATATGCGGCACCGGTGGTGCTGAGCAATGCGACGGTGGACATGCTGCTGGCAAGCGAGGAGACCTTCGGACCCGTCGCACCGCTGTTCCGCTTCGAGACGGAAGAAGAGGCGATCGCCCTGGCCAATGATACGCCCTTCGGGCTCGCCGCCTATTTCTACACCGAAAACCTCAGACGCTCCTGGCGTGTGGGCGAGGCGCTGGAAGCGGGCATGGTGGGGCTCAACACCGGCGCGATCTCGATGGAAGTGGCCCCCTTCGGCGGTGTCAAGCAGTCCGGCCTCGGCCGCGAAGGCTCGCAATTCGGCATCGAGGAATACCTCGAAATGAAGACCTTCCACATCGGCGGGCTTTCCTGAACCACAACGGAAAGGGGCGTTTCCCACCGGCGCCGCCCCTTCCCTGACGTTCGAATATGAAGGCCAGAACCTACTGGATCCTGTCCAGCGCCTTGTAATAGAGGCCGACCAGCGGCAGGAACCAGGGCTTGCCGAAATGGCCGGGCACCGCCGGCCAGTCGAGACCCTTCAGCGGGTTGCGATCCGGCCGCCCGAGAACGGCATCGGCCAGCATCATGCCGAGATGGGTGGAAAGCTGGGCGCCATGGCCCGAATAGCCCATGCCGAACCACACGCCGTGCTGATAGCCGGCCCGCGGATAGCGGTCCTTCGTCATGTCGACCATTCCGCCCCAGCAGTAATCGATCTCCACCTTTGCCAGCTGCGGGAAGATCGTCGCCAGGCTGGCGCGCAGGATCTCGCCGCTCCTGGCATCCGAGCGCTGGTCGGAGGTGGCGGAAAAGCGGGCACGCCCGCCGAAGATCAGGCGATTGTCCGGTGCCAGCCGCCAGTAGTTGCCGATATTCATCGAATTCACGCAGGTGCGGTTGCCCGGCATGGTCGCCGCAACCTCGCTCCCGGTCAGCGGGCGGGTGGCAATGATGAAGCTGCCAACCGGGATGATGCGCCGGCGAAAATAGGAAAAGTTCCGCGTGGTGTAGGCGCCGGTGGCAAGGATCACGCTTGCGGCGGTCAATTGCCCGCGGTTCGTCTCGATCCGGTGGATGCCGCCCTTCTGCATCTGCGACACCACCCGCGCATTTTCGAAGATCACCGCCCCATGCCGGCTGGCGGCCGCCGCAAGGCCCACGACATAGCGGCCCATGTGCATCATGGCGCTTTTCTTCGACAGCATGGCGCCGTGGAAGGGCGAGCCGACCTCGGCCTTCAGATCCCCGGGTGAGAGGAGCGCCGTCTCGGCGTCGACCTCCGCATGGATCGCCTCGAAATTTCGAGCGATGGCGGAAAAGTGTTGCGGCTTGGAGGCGAGCTTCAGCTTGCCGGCGCGGCGGAAGCTGCAATCGATGCCTTCTTCGGCAATGATCCGCTCCAGCGTGTCGATGCAGTCATCCAGCGCCCGGTAGAGCGCGATCGCCCTTTCCTTGCCCAGTTCGGCCCTTGCGGCAAGATAGGAGTGGGCAAGGCCGTTGTTGAGGTGGCCGCCATTGCGGCCGGAGGCGCCAAAGCCGACATGCTCCGCCTCCAGCACCGCGACGCGGGCGCCGCCCCTGGCCAGTTGCAGTGCTGCCCCCAGCCCGGTAAAGCCCCCGCCGATCACCGCGACATCGAAATGCCCCTCAAGGGGTGCCGTGCTCGCACCGTCGAAGCGCGGCGCAGTGTCATGCCAGTAGGAGAGGAACTTCATCGGACGAGGCTTTCCTTTACAGGCCGAAGACGCCGGGCAGGCCGGAAATGTCGGCAATCTCGACATAGCCGTAATAGGGATTGGCCGGCTCGTGGCCGCGATTGACCCAGACCTTGTTCCTGATGCCGAGATCATGCGCCGACATCAGATCGTAGCGGAAGGAGGACGAGCAGTGCACGATATCCTCGGGTCCACAGCCCAGCATGTCGAACATGTATTCGAAGGCCTTGAAGCGCGGCTTGTAGGCCTGCGCCTGCTCGGCCGTATAGACCGCATGGAAGGGCGCGCCGAGCGTTTCCACATTCGACATGATCTGCGCATCCATGGCATTGGAGAGGATGACGAGCGGAATCTCTTTGGCGACCTTGGCAAGACCCGCCGGAACGTCCGCATGCGGTCCCCAGGTCGGCACGCGCCGATAGACCATATCGGCATCTTCCGGCCTGAAGGCGACATTGTTCTTCCTGCAGGTGCGCTCGATGGCATTGTGCACCACCTCCGCATAGGGCTTCCAGTCGCCGAGGATCTCGTCCAGTCGGTAGGCTGCGAAGTTGCGGATGAACTGCGCCATCCCGTCCTTGCTCAGGCGGTCGCCGTAAAGATCCACAGCAGCTTCCGCCATCTGGAAGTTGATGAGCGTGCCATGGCAATCGAAGGTGATGTATTTCGGGCGGAACGTGGTCATTGGCTTCCCCTTGACGTGCTGTTGGCGATCATCATAGGCACGCCGGGCGGCTGGAGCGCACCGCATTCGCGCCTCAGGAAGCAGATTGTTCCGTATGCCGCAGCCGACAAAGCAGAGAGTTGCGTCCCCCCGGCTCCACCGGCGGCGGCAAGTCGCAAAATTTCCTGCGGCGGAGCGCCGATGCGTCCGGGGCTGCGGCATAAGATGCGGCACAGCCTTGCGCACACGGCCGAAGATGCCGTGGCATGCCACAGCTTGAGAGGTTCTTCTTCGGCGCCCGGTCTACCCTTTCCCCAATGACAAGGGAGACTGATGTGCAGAATGCGGTGATCGATCTTCATCCCATGCAGCCGGAACACCTGGAAGGCGCCTGGGCGCTGTCGAAGCAGGCGGGCTGGCCGCACCGTCTGGAAGACTGGCAGATGCTGCTTGGCCTCAGCCGGGGGCTGGTGGTGCTTGACGACGCCCGAAGCGTGGTCGCCACCACCTTCATGACGCCCTACGGCGACAACACCGCCACCATCAACATGGTGATCGTCGACCAGGCCCTGAGGGGGCGCGGCATCGGCAGACTGCTGATGACGAAGGCGATCGACCTGGCAGGCGACCGCGAATGCCGGCTTGTCGCAACCGAAGACGGCCTGCCGCTCTATCGCAAGCTTGGCTTTGCCGAGAGCGGGGAGATTTTCCAGCATCAGGGTCCGCTTGCCGCAACACCCGCCCTGCCCGCCGACGTTAACTGGGCAGCAGCGGCGGATCATGCGGCGATCCGGGCGCTGGATCAGGCCGCCCTTGCCACGGATCGCACCGCACTCATCGAATATCTCGGCGCGCATGGACGGCTGGCGGTGCTGAAAGCCGCCGGCGCGGTCGTCGGCTATGCCGCCATCCGCCCCTTCGGCAGGGGCGAGGTCATCGGCCCCGTCGTGGCGCAAGGGGCCGAAGAAGCCCGGTCGCTGCTGGCCTTCCTGTTCGCCAGCCGCCCTGCCGGCACCTTTCTGCGGGTCGATCTCGACGGCCAGTCGGCGCTCGCCGACTGGCTCGCCAGCCTTGGATTGAACCATGTCGGCGGCGGCATTGCCATGCAGCGTCCGGTACGATTGCCGCGCGCCGTTTCCTCCACCAGCATTCACCGTTTCGCACTCGCCAGCCAGGCTCTCGGCTGAAGGATCACCCATGCTCAGCAATTCCCTGATCGAACTCGACCGCGCCCACCTCGTCCATCCGGTTGCCTCCTATCGCGGACACGAAGCTGCCGGCGTTCGCGTGCTTGCCTCCGCCAGGGGCGCGACCGTCACCGATGCACAGGGCCATCAGATGATCGATGGCTTTGCCGGCCTGTGGTGCGTCAATGCCGGCTATGGTCATGAAAGCATCGTCGAAGCGGCGGCCAAGCAGATGCGCGAACTTCCTTATGCCACCGGCTATTTCAGCCTCGGCAGCGAAGCGGCGATCCGTTTTGCGGCAGAACTTGCCGAGCGCACGCCGGGCGACCTGAACCACGTCTATTTCACGCTAGGCGGCTCCGATGCGGTGGACAGCACCGTGCGCTTCGTCCGCTATTACTACCACGCGCAGGGCCGGCCGCAGAAAGACCAATTCATCTCGCTGATGCAGGGCTATCACGGGTCTTCCACGGTGGGGGCGGGACTGACCGCGCTGCCGAACTTCCATGCCGGCTTCGGCGTGCCGCTCGAATGGCAGCACAAGATCCCATCGCACTACCCCTACCGCAACCCGGTCGGCACCGATGCGACGGCCATCATCCAGTCCTCCATGGCGGCGTTGCGCCAGAAGGTCGAGGAGATCGGGCCGGAGCGCGTGGCAGCCTTCTATGCCGAGCCCATCCAGGGATCGGGCGGCGTCATTGTGCCGCCGGCCGGCTGGATGAAGGCCATGCGCGACCTCTGCCGCGACCTGGATATCCTGTTCATCGCCGACGAGGTGATCACCGGCTTTGGCCGCACGGGACCGCTGTTTGCCTGCGCTCACGACGACATCGTGCCGGATCTCATGACGGTCGCGAAGGGGCTTACCTCCGGCTACGTGCCGATGGGCGCCGTCTTCATGTCGGAAAAGGTCTACAACACCATTGCCGATGGAGCAGGCGCGGCAGCCGTCGGGCATGGCTACACCTATTCCGCCCATCCGGTCAGTGCGGCCGTCGGGCTTGCGGTCCTGAAACTCTATGAAGAGGGGCTTCTGGAGAACGGCGTGAAGGCCGGCGCCCGCCTGATGGCCGGCTTGCAGGGCCTTGCCGATCACCCGCTTGTGGGCGATGTGCGCGGGCGCGGCATGCTGGCGGCGATCGAACTGGTGACGGACAAGGAAAGGAAGACGCCGCTTCCGGCGGCGGCCGAGCCGTCCAGGCGCATCTTCGACCGGGCCTGGGGCAACGGCCTCGTCATCCGCGCCTTTGCCAACGGGGCGCTCGGCTATGCGCCACCGCTCTGCTGCACCGATGCGGAGATCGACGCCATCATCGAGCGTACGGCAAAGACGCTGGATGAGACGCTGGAAGATCCCGATGTCCGCGCGGCCATGGCTTGAGCCGGCAGGAGCCACAACACGCGGCGCTTGCCGAAATACTGCGAAGCGCCATGATTCGAAATTTTCTGCCGCGGCACCGGACCCTTTCAGCGCATACCGTGCCGCAGCAGTGCCAAACTGACGGGCAACAAGTGGCGGGAAACCCCGAAAAACAGGGGTATCCGCCGGGGAACCGGATGCTGCAGCCATTCAGCGCTACGAAATAATGTTCTGCCGGCCCAGTCCGGCGCGCTCACAGGAGGAAAGTGACGTGGCAAAGCCTCTCTCGGCGTTCCGGTATCTGACCTTCGATGTCGTCGGCACGCTGATCGACTTCGAAGGCGGCATCAAGACCTGTCTGGCGGAGATCGCAGCCGAGGCCGGCGTCGCCGTTGATGGCGAGGAGGCCCTGTCGCTCTACCGCACGGCGCGCTACGCTGCGGATGCGGACCTGTTTCCGGATGATCTGGTGCGCGTCTATCTGGCGATAGCGCCGAAACTGGGGCTGCCGGCAGAAGCGAGCCTTGGCGAGCGGCTGCGGGATTCGGCGAAACACTGGAAGGCCTTCCCGGACAGCGCCGAGGCGCTGGCGCGGCTTGCGGGACGCTACCGGCTGATTGCCATGACCAATGCCCGGCGCTGGGCCTTCGAGCATTTCTCGAACGCACTGGGCAACCCGTTCTACCGCGCCTTCACGGCAGACGATACCGGCACCGAAAAGCCGGATCCCGCCTTCTTCCAGCAGGTGTTCGAGTTCGTCGCGACCGAGGGCGCCTCGAAGGAGGACATCCTGCACGTGGCGCAGAGCCAGTACCACGATATCGGCATCTCCCGGAAACTCGGCATGACCAATTGCTGGATCGAACGCCGGCATGCGCAGAAGGGCTATGGCGGCACCATCGAGCCGGAGAGCTTCACCGCACCGGACTACCACTTCACCTCCATGGCGGGTCTCGCCGACGCGGTGGAGGCCGAGGCGATCTGACACCTCGACGGGAATACCCCGCTCCAGGGGCAGGCAAAGCACGACAAACAAAAAAGGGGAATGAGATGACTGACAAGCTGACGAACTGGACCGGTGCAGACGATGCCATGGTCGAAAATGCCATCCGTCGCGGCGCCACCCGCCGCGAACTCATGCAGATGCTGCTGGCCGGCGGCATTGCTGCCTCTGCCGGCGGCATGATCCTCGGGCGCGCCACATCGGCGGTTGCCGCAACGCCCGTCAAGGGCGGCTCGCTGCGCGCCGCCGGCTGGTCGTCCTCGACGGCCGATACGCTCGACCCGGCCAAGGCATCGCTGTCGACGGACTATGTCCGCTGCTGCGCCTTCTACAACCGCCTGACCTTCCTCGACAAGACGGGCGTTCCGCAGATGGAACTGGCCGAAAGCATCGAGACCAGGGATGCCAAGGTCTGGACCGTCAAGCTGCGCAAGGGTGTAACCTTCCACAGCGGCAAGACGCTGAGCTCCGCCGACGTCGTCTATTCGATGAACCGGCATCTGGACAAGGCGACCGGCTCCAAGGTCAATTCGATTGCCAAGCAGATGACGGAGATCAAGGCAATCGATGATCTCACCGTGCAGATCACGCTGGCCAGCCCGAATGCCGACCTGCCGACAATTCTCGCCATGCATCATTTCATGATCATTGCGGACGGTACGACCGATTTTTCCAAGGCCAACGGCACCGGCGCCTTCATCTGCGACACCTTCGAGCCGGGCGTCCGCTCGGTGGGCAAGCGAAACCCCAACTATTTCAAGGCCGGCGGCGCTCATCTGGACAGCTTCGAGTTCTTCGGCATTCCCGATGATTCCGCACGCGTCAACGCACTTCTGTCGGGCGACATCCAGCTTGCCGCCGCCATCAACCCGCGTTCGATGCGTCTGATCGACAGCCAGCCGGGTGTCGTGCAGTTCAAGACCACGGCCGGTAACTATACCAATCTCAACATGCGGCTCGACATGTCGCCGGGCGACAAGGCCGGCTTCGTGGAAGGCGTCAAGCACCTCATCAATCGCGAACTCATCCAGAAGTCCGCGCTGCGCGGCCTGGCGGAAGTCGCCAACGACCAGCCGGTCTCTCCGGCCAGCATCTACCACAACAAGAACCTCAAGCCGAAGGCCTTCGATCCGGACAAGGCAAAGGCGCTGTTCCAGAAGGCGGGCCTTCTGGGGCAGAGCATTCCGATCGTCGCATCGGACGCGGCCAATTCCTCGATCGACATGGCCATGATCCTCCAGCAGGCCGGCGCCGACATCGGCATGAAGTTCGACGTGCAGCGCGTGCCCTCCGACGGCTACTGGTCCAACTACTGGCTGAAGGCGCCGATGCACTTCGGCAACATCAACCCGCGTCCGACCCCGGACATTCTCTTCTCGCTGCTCTACGCATCCGATGCCCCGTGGAACGAAAGCCAGTTCAAGTCGGAGAAATTCGACAGGATGCTGATCGAGGCCCGCGGCCTGCTGGACCTCGCCAAGCGCAAGGAAATCTACGACGACATGCAGGTGATGATCGCCGATCAGGCCGGTACGGTCATCCCGGCCTATCTCACCAATGTCGATGCGGTCTCGTCCAGGCTGAAGGGGCTTGAAGCCAATCCGCTTGGCGGCATGATGGGCTACGCCTTCGCGGAATATGTCTGGCTCGAAGCCTGATCATGGCCAGGGGATGCCCGCAGAGCAGCATCTCTGGCGGGCATCCCCGGCCGTTCCGCTCTCAAACGAGGCCATGGATCGGGATCGTTGATGAACAAGCATGTCCTCCATCTTGTGCTGGCGCGTCTGGTGATCGCGCTGATCACGCTGGTCATCGTGTCCTTCACGGTGTTTGCCGCCACCGTGCTGCTGCCCGGCGACGTGGTCGAAATCCTGCTCGGCCAGGCGGCAACGCCGGAGGCCGTCGCCGGCCTTCGTGCGGCCATGCATCTGGATGACCCGGCCATCTGGCGTTTCCTGCAATGGTTCGCCGGCATCTTCACCGGCGATTTCGGCATCTCCTATGCGAACAACATGCCGGTGGCGGACCTCATCGGTCCCCGCCTGCTCAATTCGCTGAAGCTTGCCGGCATCACCACCGTGTTTTCCGTGCCGATCGCGCTGACGCTCGGCATCACCGCGGCCATGTGGCGCGGCTCCTGGTTCGATCGCACGGTCACCGTGCTGTCGATCGGCGTGGTCTCCGTGCCGGAATTCATGGTGGCAACCTCGGCCGTGCTTGTCTTTGCGGTCTATCTCAAATGGCTGCCGGCACTCTCTTTTGCCAACGAGATCCATTCCTTCGGCCAGATGCTGCGCGTCTACGCCATGCCGGTGATCACGCTCTCCTTCGTCATTTCGGCGCAGATGATCCGCATGACGCGCGCCGCCGTGATCGAAACGCTCAACACGCCCTATGTGGAGATGGCACTGCTGAAGGGCGCCTCGCGGTCACGCCTTGTGCTGAAGCACGCGCTACCCAATGCCATCGGCCCGATCGTCAACGCGGTCGCCCTGTCGCTCTCCTATCTGCTTGGCGGCGTCATCATCGTCGAGACGATCTTCAACTATCCGGGCGTTGCCAAGCTGATGGTCGATGCGGTTTCCACCCGCGACCTGCCGCTGATCCAGACCTGCGCCATGCTGTTCTGCATCGTCTACCTGTTCCTCATCACGACGGCGGATATCATCGCCATCGTCTCCAATCCGAGGCTGAAGTGACATGATGCGCTCCGCCACCCAATTCCGCGCCGCCGGCTACAGCATCAACATCGTCGGTCTCATCGGCTTCCTGCTGGTGTTCTCCTGGGCCTTGGTGGCGATCCTCGCACCCTGGATCATTCCCTATCCGATCGGCGAGATCGTCGATTTCGACTATTTCGGCCCTATCAGCGACAAGTTCTGGCTCGGCACCGATTATCTCGGCCGCGACATCCTTTCCCGCATCCTGATGGGCGCCCGCTATACGGTGGGCATCTCGCTGATCGCGGTCATGATCTCCTGTACGCTGGGCGTTGCACTCGGCATGACGGCCGCGGTCGTCGGCGGATGGTTCGACACCATCCTCAGCCGGTTTCTCGATGCACTGAACTCCATTCCGAGCAAGCTCTTCGGGCTGGTGGTCGTGGCCGGCATCGGCTCGTCGATCCCGGTGCTGATCATGACGCTGGCGATCATCTACACGCCGGGGGCCTATCGCTTCGCCCGGGCGCTTTCCGTCAACATCAACACCATGGATTTCGTCACGGTGGCCCGCGCAAGGGGGGAAGGCACCTTCTTCCTGATCCGGTCGGAAATCCTGCCCAATATTCTCGGGCCGGTCCTGGCCGATCTCGGCCTGCGTTTCGTCTTCATCGTGCTGCTGCTGTCGGGCCTCTCCTTCCTTGGCCTCGGCGTGCAGCCTCCGAATGCCGACTGGGGAGCGCTGGTGCGCGAAAACATCGGCGGCCTGCCGTTCGGCGCCCCGGCTGTGATCTTTCCGAGTATCGCGATCGCCAGCCTGACCATCGGGGTCAATCTTCTGATCGACAACCTTCCGCAGAAAATCCGGGACCGGAGCACGTGATGGCCAATCTTGTCGAAATCCGCGACCTGAAGGTGGAAGCCACCAGCGATGCGGGCCGCGTCATAGAGATCATCCGCGGCGTCAGCTTCGACATCGCCGAGGGCGAGATCGTCGCCCTGATCGGCGAAAGCGGTTCGGGCAAGACGACGATTGCCCTGACGCTGATGGGTTATGCCCGCAACGGCTGCCGGATCAGCGGCGGGTCGGTGAGCCTTGACGGGCGGGATATGGTGCGGCTGTCGGAACGCGAGCGGGCGGCCATCCGCGGCACCGAGGTCTCCTATGTACCGCAGAGCGCGGCGGCAGCCTTCAACCCGGCCCAGACCATCATGGACCAGGTGGTCGAGATCACCCGCATTCACGACCTGATGCCAAGAGCGGATGCCGAACAGCGGGCGGTGTCGCTGTTCAAGGCACTGAACCTGCCCAATCCGCAAAGCATCGGCTCACGCTACCCGCACCAGGTCTCCGGCGGCCAGTTGCAGCGCCTTTCGGCCGCCATGGCGCTGATTGCCGATCCGAAACTGGTGATCTTCGACGAACCGACCACCGCGCTCGACGTCACCACCCAGATCGAGGTGCTGCGGGCCTTCAAGTCGGTGATGAAGAAGGGAGGCATGTCGGGCGTCTATGTCTCGCACGATCTGGCGGTGGTGGCGCAGATCGCCGATCGCATCATCGTGCTGAAGGGCGGCGAGATCCAGGAGGTCGGCGCAACCGAGCAGATCCTGACGGCGCCGCAGCATGATTATACCCGCGAGCTTCTGTCTGCCTTCACGCCGAAGCAGCATGCCCGCCCGCAGGCTCCGACGGCGGCGGCAAGAAAGCCGCCACTGCTGGACGTGCTCGACATCAGCGCCGGCTACGGCCCTATCCAGGCCGATGGCCTGCCGCTGATGCGGGCGCTGAAATCGGTCAGCTTCCGACTGGAGGAGGGCCGCAACCTCGGCGTGATCGGCGAATCCGGCTGCGGCAAGTCCACACTTGCCCGGGTGATTGCCGGTATCCTGCCGCAGGTGAAGGGCGATGTGATCTTCGACGGGCGGCAGCTGGCCCGCTCGGCGGCCCACAGGCAGAAGGAAGAACTGCGCAAGCTGCAGATGGTGTTCCAGTTCGCCGACACGGCGCTCAATCCGTCCAAATCCATCGGCGATATCCTCAGCCGCCCGCTCTCCTTCTATCACGGCATGGGACGGCGCCAGCAGGAGAGCCGCGTCTGCGAACTGCTCGACATGGTGCGCCTGCCGCGCGCGGTGCGCCACCGCCGCGCCAGCGAGCTGTCCGGCGGGCAGAAGCAGCGCGTCAATCTGGCCCGTGCGCTTGCGGCAGAGCCGAAACTCATCCTCTGCGACGAGATTACATCGGCACTCGACACCGTGGTGGCCGCAGCCATCCTCGATCTCCTCAAGGAACTGCAGCGGGAACTCGGCCTTTCCTACATGTTCATCAGCCACGACCTGTCCACCGTGCAGGCGATCTGCGACGAGGTGATCGTGATGTACAATGGCGAGAAGGTCGAGGAAATGGCGACCGGCCTTGAGGAAGGCCCCGGACATCCCTATTCGCGCCTGCTGTTCTCCTCGGTTCCGAAGCTCGACACGCGCTGGCTGGACAGCCTGGAACTCGACCCTGAACTCGTCAGCGCCTTTGCC
Source organism: Rhizobium sp. CSW-27 (assembly GCF_018760785.1). Lineage (GTDB taxonomy): Bacteria > Pseudomonadota > Alphaproteobacteria > Rhizobiales > Rhizobiaceae > Neorhizobium. The sequence continues at coordinate 168,325 of NZ_JAHHZO010000007.1, read as the reverse complement.
CGGCGCTGACGGGGATGCGGCAGGCATTCCCGTCGGACGTTACGAATCCACGCTGAACAGGCTGGTCAGCGGCATATGCGCCTTGATGATCGGCGATTTCAGCACGACGAAACTGAAATACTTGTCGATACCGATCTCCATGTCGATCAGCCGTTCCATGATGGTCTGGTATTCGACCACGCTCGCGGTAACGAATTTCAGGAGATAATCGTAGCCACCGGAAACCAGGTGGCATTCGATGACGGAATCCACCTTCTCCACCGCTGCCAGGAAGCGGGCGAAATCGATCTGCCGGTGGTTTTTCAGCGTCACTTCCGTGAAGACCGTCAGCGTCTGGCCAAGCTTTGCCACGTTGATCTGGGCGGAATAGCCGGTGATGTAGCCCTCGCTCTGCAGTTTCTTGACGCGCATCAGGCAGGGACTTGGCGACAGGTTGACGAGATCCGCCAGTTCCACATTGGTGATCCTGCCGTTCTTCTGCAGTTCGGAGAGGATCTTGATGTCGATGCGGTCCAGTTTCATGGGGCCTCTCCTTGGGTTACCGTGCGCGGGCACCGTCAGCATAATCTGCCTGATCCTTCCCGCGGGAAGACCCGGCAGGAGCACCGATGCACCGCAAACCTATGATATTTCATGCTGCAATAATACGCCGTCGGCAGGATCATCTGCAGCATGAAATGCTGTGGATGATGCCCCTGCGGCATCGCACGAGGTCTCATCTCGCTAAGATGCCGTAACCATCCGGAGAGAGACCATGCCTGCACCGCTTCTGCATATCGAAACGACCCAACCGCTGCCAGACCATGCGGATGCCGTGGTGATCGGTGGGGGTATCGTCGGTGCTTTCTCCGCCTATTATCTGGCGCGGCGCGGGCTGAAGGTGGCCCTCATCGAGAAAGGCCGCATCGGCGCGGAACAATCGAGCCGCAACTGGGGCTGGTGCCGCCAACAGAACCGCGATGCGCGCGAACTGCCGATCTCGACCAAGAGCCTTGCGCTGTGGGAGGAGTTTGGCGCCGACACGGACGAAGAGACCGGCTTTCGCCGCTCGGGTCTGTTCTATCTCAGCAACGACGAGGCCGAACTGGCCGGCTGGGCGCGCTGGGGCGAATTCGCCCGGACCGTCGGCGTTACTACCCACATGCTGTCCGCCGAGCAGGCCAGCGCGCGGGGAGCCGCAACCGGCCGGGCCTGGAAAGGCGGCGTCTTTTCGCCGACCGATGGCATTGCCGATCCGGAGCGGGCGGCCCCGGTGGTTGCCCGCGCCATGACGAAGCTGGGCGGATCCGTGCATCAGATGTGCGCCGCACGTGGCATCGAAACCGAGGCCGGCAGGGTGAGCGGCGTGGTGACGGAGGCCGGCACCATTCGCACGAGGCTTGCCATCCTGTCCGGCGGGGCCTGGGCTTCGTCCTTCTGCCGCCAGATCGGTATCCGTTTCCCGCAGGCTTCCATCCGCTCCTCGATCCTCGACGTACGTTTCGAAGGCGGGCATCTTCCGGATGCGCTGCATACCAAAGACGTGTCGATCACCCGTCGCGGCAGAGATCATATCCGCCTTGCCATCAGCGGCAGGGCGCGCGTCGATCTCACGCCGCAGCAGTTGCGCTTCGCACAGTATTTCCTGCCGATGTTCGCCAAGCGCTGGCGCGCCCTGGCGCCCGGCGGATTGCAGGGCATGCTCTCCGGCCATGAGACGCTGTCACGCTGGTCGCTCGACCAGGTGACGCCGATGGAGCGCAACCGCATTCTCGATCCCGTACCCGACCGCAAGCAGATCGCCCTGACGCTTGCGCGGGCAAGGACGCTGCTGCCGGACCTGCAGACCGCGCCGGTGGCCGCAAGCTGGGCCGGCTATATCGACAGCACGCCCGACGGCGTGCCGGTGATCGCCGATGTGCCGAGCCTGCCGGGCTTCGTGCTGGCGGCGGGCTTCAGCGGCCACGGCTTCGGCATCGGGCCGGGTGCAGGCCATCTGGTGGCGGACATCGTCACAGGAAGCACGCCGATCGTCGATCCGCGCCCCTACCGCCTGGAGCGGCTGAATGATGCCGCCTGGGGCAAGGTGGCCGAATTCTAGCCGAGCGGGGAGCGGTACGGCACGCCCCGCCCTGCTCTGCGTTCAACCGAAGGCGATGTCGCCGATGACGCGCACGCGCACGCGTCGCGCGCCGCCCGGCAGATAGGCGATCGGAATGTCCTCGACCTCCAGTGTCTTCAGGCTGCCGCGCAGGGCGCCGGACGCGACGGCGGCTTCCTGCGCCGCGCGTTCCGCCTCGGCAAGCGCCGCCTCCCGGCTCATGCCGGAAAAGACCTGATCCACCTCTCCCGATACCTGGGCCATGGCCGCGCCCAGCGCATTGGCGACACCGGCGTTTTCGACGCGCACCACTTCGGAGGCTCCCGTCACCTCGTCCGGGATCAGGAAGGCGCCGCCGCCGACGGCAACCAGCGGCACATCCTCCGCCGAAGTCTTCATCTGGTCGAAATTGTCCGAGACCAGGTCCCGGATGCGGGCAAGCATCGCGCGCACGAAGGCGGGATCGAGGTCCTTCACACGGTCGCGATCCCCCATGTCGACGAGACCCGCCGCCACGGCGATGTCCGATGCCGTCAGGGTCCTGCCGCCGAACACGCGGGCCTCCGTCAGGATGCGGTACCCGACCGAACGGGGGCCGATCCGCCCGGTGTCGGGGTCGATGATCGTGCCGCCGCCCAGCGCGATCGGCAGAAGGTCGGGCATGCGAAACAGCGTGCGCACACCACCGATATGGACGATGTTGTTGGCTTCGCGGGGGAAACCGCCGACGAGGCAGCCGATATCCGAAGTCGTGCCGCCGACATCGACGACCATGGCATCCTGAAGGCCGGTCAGGAAGGCGGCGCCGCGCATGGAATTGGTGGGGCCGGAGGCAAAGCTGTGGACGGGATTGGCCGCGGCCACATCGGCAAGCGCGACGGTCCCGTCGTTCTGCGTCAGGTAGAAGGGCGCCGTAACGCCCATCTCCGAGAGCGCATCGGCGAAGGCCTGTACCGTCGTCCTGCCCAGCGATTGAAGCGCCGCGTTCAGGATGGCGACATTTTCCCGCTCCAGCAGACCGATGCGGCCGAGCGTATGCGACAGCGTGATCCTCGCATCGGGAATGACCGACCGGACGATCTCGGCCGCCACAACCTCGCATTGCGTGGTCAGGGGCGAAAAGGTGGCGGAAATCGCGACGGAGGTGATTCCGGCGTCGCGGATGCGCATCGCCGCTTCGCGGATTTCGTCCGGCTGCATCGGCACCAGCGGGCTGCCGTCATATTCATGGCCGCCATGCACCATGAAGATCATCGGGTCGACGGCCTCGTAAAGGTCGCGCGGCCAGTCGCACATCGGCGGCAGCGAACCGCCCGTGGGAAGCGCCACGCGTATCGCGGCCACCCGTTCCAGGCGCGCGCGCTCCACGACCGCATTGGTGAAATGAGTGGTTCCGATCATCACCGCATCGACGGCAATGCCGGCGGACGCGGGGGCGCCGATGACATGCGCCAGCGCCGCCTTGACGCCCGACAGAACGTCCTGCGTGGTGGGAACCTTGATGGAGGCGACGATGCGCTCGCCATCGACCAGAACGGCGTCCGTATTCGTGCCGCCGACGTCAATACCAATGCGTTTCATGGGAAGACCGATCTGAAATCAATGTCATAGCCGAAGGCACGCGGGCCGACGGCGGCAATGCCCGCAGGCGTGGTCAGCAGGCTCGGCGCCGGAAGCGCGACCACCGTGACACGCTGCCCGTAGCGGACCGATTCCGTGCCGATGGCGCTGCCGGAGACGGTATCGAGAAGGCAGAGCAGGTCCGGCGTCATGGCCACCGCTTCGCCGTCGCGGAAGGCAACCGCCCATTCGTTCTGGAAGGCGAGTTCCATCCGTGCGCCGCGATCGCCATCGATCCCCTCGATGAGCGTGCGGCCGCGCAGGAAGCCGCCGGTCGTTTCGCGCGCCACGTCGATCACCTTGCCGCGAAACAGACGCTTGCCGCCCTCGTGGTCGAGAATGGCCTCGACCGGATCGGCATGGCGGCTGCGCGCGTCAAGAACGGTTCGCCCGAGTTCGACGGCCTTGGTGACCGTGTCGTGGATGCCCCATTCCTTCACCTCTCGGCCGGTGCGCGGCGCCTTGCAGGTGGCCGCCGTCGAGCCGACCTCCGTGCAGACCTTGCGCGAGATGCGTTCCATCCACTTCCACGAGGCGGCGCGGGTCACGATCACCTCGTTGTCGCGCACGTCGACGAGCGAGAGCGGGAACATCGGCAGGTTGCCGATGGCAAACGAGGTCATCTGCGCTTCCGGATAGGCGCGGCCCATGGCATCGGCATTGACGACGGGCCGGTCGAGAACGGCAGCAGCCAGGAAGGAGGAGAGCGCATTCGAGCCGCCGATCTCCACGCTCATGATGGCGCGGAAACGCTTGCCGATATAATCCTCCATCACCTCCACGGCGCGGGCAAGATGGACGGGATCGCCGAGACGTTCCTGACCGACGAGCGGCGCGCCCATCTTGGAGACCACGGCAACCATGTCGTCGTCCTCAAGCGCCATGGGATCCATCACATCGACCCGGCGCCCCTCGGCGTAAAGTCGCCGGAGGTTGAGGGTCGAGATGTAGGGGTCGCCACCGCCGCCGGTGCCGAGAATCCAGGCGCCGATGGCAAGCGGTTCGATGTGTTCTTCTGCAAATTCCTGAAGCATGTCCAACCTTCGGCTAGGCAAGGAGGGGATAGACCGGCCCCGCAAGCGGGGCCGGTTGTCAGCGAAAAGCCTGCGGGATCAGTTCGCCTTGCAATCCCAGGTGAAGTTGGAGAAGTTCAGGTCCCAGCTCTGCATGGGAATGAACTTGTAGCCCTGCAGGCACTTGTTGGCGGCATAGCGGCGGTTCGGCGCGACCGCCCAGACATCCGGCTGCAGGTCGACGATCTTTGCCTGGAGCTCCTTGTAGACGGCGTTCTGCTCGGCCACGTCCGTCGTGCCGCGCGACTTGTCGATCAGCGCGTCGATCTCCGGGTTCTGCAGCCATTCCATCGACATCCAGGTGCCGGCGGCCTTGGAGTGATACTGGTTGTAGAACATCGAGTCCGGCGAGGGATAGGTCGGCGAGATGTTGACCTGCGTGGAAGCCGGCGTGGTATCGACCTTGGACGACAGTTCCACGATGCGGTTCCACGGTTCCGGCTTGATGTCGAGCGTGATGCCGATCTGTTCCAGATTGGCCTGCAGGAGCAGCGCCACCTCGGCCTCGAAGGCGAGCGAGGCGACATAGCTGTTCACCAGCGTGATCTTCTGGCCGGCATATTTCGACTTCGCCAGTTCCTCCTTCGCCTTTTCGAGATCGAAGACACCCGGCAGGATATCGCCGTTATGGGCCTCCTTGAAGGCGGTCGACAGCGGACCCTGCATGTCGGTGCCCGGATAAATGATCTCCTGGATCGTCTTGTAGTCCGTCGCATAGGCGATGGCGCGGCGCACATGCACGTCGTCGGTCGGATAGACCTTGGTGTTCAGCTTGATGACGAAGCCGCCCGAGGTGCGGGTCTGGATCAGCTTGTAGCCGGCCATCTTGCCGATGGATTCATAGGTATCGTTGCCGAGACCATGCGAGGAGAGCCCCAGTTCGCCCTTTTCCGCCAGCGCCTTGACGGTGGCATCGTCGCTGGTCTGCACGAAGCGGACCTCATCGATCGGGGTGCCCTTCGTCCAGCCGAGGAAGTAATCCGCATTGCGGGCGATCACCATGTCGGCGGAGCGGTTGTAGCTGACGAGCTTGTAGGGCCCGGAGCCTGCGGAATGCTCGCCGACATAGGCCTCGCCCCACTTGTCGTCGGCCTTGGCATTGGCGGTGATCAGCGTCTTGTTCAGCGCCATCATCAGCGGCGTGGCGGCAAGGAAGGGCGAAAACTGCCGGTCGATCTTCAGAACGAGCGTCTTTTCGTCGGGAGCGGTGACGTTCTCCGGCTTCAGCACGCCGACGATCAGGTTGGACGGCCCCTTGTTGATGCCGAGCAGGCGCTGGATGGACCAGACCATGTCGGTGGCCTTCACCGGCGTTCCGTCCTGGAACTTCACGTCGTCGCGCAGATGGAAGGTGTAGGTCAGGCCGTCGGCCGAGACATCCCAGGACCTGGCCAGATGCGGCACGATCTCGCCGGACGGGCTGACGGTGGTCAGACCGTCATACATGTTCACGATCGCCATGTAGCCGGTGTAGTCGGTGACCTTGGCCGGATCGAGCGAGCTGAAGATCTGCTGCACATTGACGACGGTCGAGACCTTGTCGGCAGCCGATGCGGCCTGCGGGCCGCCGGCAAGCGAAAGGGCCGTGCCGAGCGCCAACAGGGCCAGGCGAGTGGATAGGACTGTTCTCATGGTCGAAGTTCTCCTCTTTTATCAGGCGGGAACCGCCCCGCTTGTCGTTCGTGGTTCTGTCCGCGTTGCCACCGGCAACGGCGAGAAGGCGATGTCGGGATAGCCGAAGGCTGCCGGTCCGACGACATCAAGCGCAGCCGCCGTGCGCAGGAGGTCGTGGCAGGGGATGGCGATGACGGCGACACGCTGGCCGTAACGCAGGATTTCCGTGGTGATCGGATAGCCGGTATCGACATCGAGCAGCACGATCAGATCCGGAACGGTGACCTCGACCACGCCGTTGCGACGGAAGATGAGGAATTCGTTCTGGATCGCGACGCTTGCCGTTTCGCCTGCCCAGGCATCGAAGCCGGCCAGTTCCATGTCGCCGACTGCAAAGCCGCCGCGCAGGTGGCGCTTCAGGTCGGTGATCTTGCCGTTGAAGATGCGCCGGCCGCCCTCAAGCGCGCAGACGGCGGCGATCGGGTCCTCCTGCATCCGCCGGGCGCGGATAACCGCCTCGCCAAGTGCAATCGCCTTGGTATAGCTGCGCGGAATGGCGTGCTGGTGGACGAAATGCGCCTGCATGGGCGCCGTTGCCAGCATGGCGCCGCCCCCCTGGGCGACAACGCAGGCGCGCGCCATGCGCTCGTGCCAGACTTCCGACACCGCATGGCTGAAGATCACCGCATTGCCATGCAGATCGCACATCACGGACGGCGTGGAACTGTGGCCGTAGATCGAGAAGGTGGTCATCTGCATTTCGGGGAAGGCGCGGCCCATGCCGTCGCAATCGAGGATCGGCAGTCCGCCAAGGGCCGCCGTCACCAGCGGGCTCATGGAATTGGCGCCGCCGATTTCCTCGCACACGATCGCGTCCATCGGGGTGCGGACCAGTTCCTCCATGGCGCGCAGGCAACGCAGACCCTCCCGCCCTTCGCGAATGCGCTCGACGCCGACAACCGGCGCGCCGATACCACCGATCGACATGCACAGCGCATCCGGCTCGATGGCATCGGTGGCGAGCAGCTTCATCTGGTAGCCCGCCTTCAGGGCCTCCAGCGCCAGAAGCTTGCCCTGATAGGGGTTGCCGCCGCCACCGGTCCCGAGAATGCCGGCGCCGATTTCCAGTGCTTCGAGATCCTCGCGGGTCAGGGTGCGCAGGGCAGCCTCGTCATATTTCAGCTTGCGCGTGTCAGCCATGATGGGCTCCCATGTCTCCGACGACCTTGACGTGAATGCGGGTCGCATTGCCCGGCAGATAGGCGAGCGGGGTATCCTCCCGCTCGATGACTTCCAACGTGTCCGGCGCCGCCCCGGCGGCGATCGCCTTCTGGCGCGCCTCGGCCTCAGCCTCGGCCAGTGCCCCTTCCCGCGTCTTGCCGTCGATCAGGGAGAAGACGCGATCCGTCTCGCCGCTGATCTGGGCGATGGCCGCGCCGACGGCATTGGCGACCGCGAAGTTTTCCGGCCGGATCACCTCCAGTTCGCCGATCCGGTCGGGCATCAGGATGGAGCCGCCGCCGACCGCAATTACCGGCACCGGCGTGGAGGAAATGCGGCTGCGTTCGACGCAGGCCTCCAGCATGGCGTTGATGCGCGCAACGGCCGCCTCGACGAGCGAGGCATCCAGACCGGCAACGAGCGAACGCTCCCCCACATCGGTCTTGCCGGCGGCAACCGCGATATCGGTCGCCGTCAGCGTCGAGCCACCGAAGCAGAGCGCCTCGCGACGCACGCGATAGCCAACCGATTTCGGGCCGATGGAGACACCCTTGTCGCCGCCGACCACGAGAGAGCCCCCGCCGAGACCGATCGAGAAGACATCCGGCATCCGGAAGTTCGTCTTGACACCGCCGATATCGACGGTGGTGGAGGCCTGCCGCGGGAAACCGTGCGACAGCGAGCCGACATCGGTCGTCGTGCCGCCGACATCCACCACCACGGCATCCTTCAGCCCGGTGAGGAAGGCTGCACCGCGCATGGAATTGGTCGGCCCGGAGGCGAAGGTGAGCACCGGGAAGGCGCGCACCACTTCGGCTGCCATCAGCGTTCCATCGTTCTGGGTGATGTAGAAGGGGCAGGTCAGTCCCGCCTGGCGCAGCGCCTGCTGGAAGGCCGCGACCGTGCGCTCGGCGAGCGAAAGCAGGCTCGCATTCATGATGGCGGCACTTTCGCGCGCCAGAAGACCGTGACGGCCGATATCCTTCGACATCACCACCGGCACGCCGGGGCAGTGCCGGTTGAGAAGCTCCCGCGTGCGCAGTTCCATTGCGTCGTTGATGCCGCTGAACACGCAGGTAACCGAGGCCGCCTTCAGTCCCTTGCTGCGGATCTCGCCGGCAATGCGGACGATCTCGTCCTCATCGAGAGGGGACAGGATGCGACCGTCGAACTCGTAGCCGCCCTTCACCTGATAGCCGTGATTTCCGACGATGTCGCGAATGTCGTCCGGCCAGTCCACCATGGGCGGCAGGCCCGCTCCGGACGGCAGGCCGAGCCGGATGGCCGCCACCTCATCCATGTGGCGGCGCTCGATGACCGCATTGGTGAAGTGGGTGGTGCCGATCATCACCGCACCAATGGCCTTGCGGTCGATGCCCGAAGCGGCCATCACCTTTTCCAGCGCCTCGATGACACCCGAGGTCACGTCCTCCGTGGTCGAGGCCTTTACCCCGGCCAGGACCGTCTTTCCGTCCAGCACGACGGCATCCGTATTGGTGCCGCCGACATCGATCCCTACGCGATACACGCCAGGCTCCTCTTCCATCAGTCTGTAGATTTGACGAGGAAGCGCATGCGTTCCTCTTCGGTGACAACGGGCTTCTGTCGCTCCTCCTCGTCCGAGACGACGGGAATGGCGGCGATCAGCGCCCGCGTGTAGGGGTGGGCCGGCGCGGCAAAGACATCGGGCGTCGCCCCCTCCTCGACGATCTCTCCCCGCAGCATCACGGCAATCCGCGAGCAGAAATTGCGCATCAGCGACAGGTCGTGGGAAATCATCAGGTAGGTCAGGCCCAGTTCCTCGCGCAGCTGCACCAGAAGCTCGATGACGGTCTTCTGCACCGAGACATCGAGGGCCGCCGTCGGTTCGTCGAGGATCAGGATCTTCGGCTCGGCGGCGAGCGCACGCGCAATCGCCACGCGCTGCTTCTGGCCGCCAGACAGCTCGTGCGGATACTTGGCCAGATAGGATTGCGGCAGGCGCACGAGATCCATCAGCTCACCAAGGCGCGCTTCGCGCGCATCTGCCTGCATGCCGATCGATTTCAGCGGCAGCGTCAGGGTCTGCCGGACGGTGCGCTTCGGATTGAGCGAGGTGCCCGGATTCTGGTAGACGATCTGGGTCAGGCGCCGGCCTTTTGCGGGCGGCGCTGCGTCGATGACAAGGTCGCCGGAACTCGGACGCAGCAGCCCCATGATCATCCGCGCGACCGTGGTCTTGCCGGAGCCGGACTCGCCGGCCAGGCCGAAAATCTCGCCTTCGCGCAGCGTCAGGTTGACGTTGCGCACCGCGTGATAGCCGTTGCGCCGGCCATAGACCTTGTTGAGATCGCTGACCTTGATGACGGGCGCCCTGTCGCTTTGTGCCATGTCGACGACCTTCGGCCCGTAAAGCGCCGGCACGGCATCGAGCAGCGCACGGGTATAGTCGCGCGCCGGACTGCTCAGGATCTCGCGGCAGGGGCCGCTTTCGACGATGTCGCCGTGATGCATCACCACCACGCGGTCAGCCACCTTGCGGACCACGCCGAGATTGTGGGTGATCATCAGCAGGGCCATGTTCTCCTCGCGCACCAGCGTGTTGATCAGGTTGAGGATCTCGTCCTGCGTGGTGACATCAAGCGCCGTTCCCGGTTCGTCGGCGATCAGCAGCTTCGGCTGGTGCAGCAGCGCGAGCCCGATCAGCACGCGCTGGCGCATGCCGCCGGACAGTTCGAACGGATAGGCATTCATGATCCGCTCGGCATCGGCCAGTTGCACCCGGCGGAGAACGGCGGCGATACGGCTGCGCCGCTCGGCACGCGAGGCGGAAATGCCGTTGCGGCGGTCGGCAAACCGCATCACGTCATCCAGGTGCGTGCCGATGCGAAACACCGGATTGAAGGAGGACAGCGGATCCTGCATGATCAGCGAAAAAGCCGTTCCCTTCAGCGCCTCGCGCTCGGCGCGGGCAAGGCCCAGCACGTCCCGCCCGTCGAAACGGATGCTGCCGGAGCGCACCGTCGCATTTTTCGGCAGCGTTCCGATGATGGCCTTCGCCGTCACCGATTTGCCCGATCCCGTTTCGCCGATCAGGGCGACGCGTTCACCGGCCGCAACCGAGATGCCGACATCGCGCAGCACCTGCCGGGTGCGCCCATAGGCGGTGAAATCGACACAGAGGTTGTCCACCATCAGAAGCGGTTGGTTCTGCATCCTCAGCCCTCCACGTCGAACATGTCGCGCAGGCCGTCGCCCAGCAGGTTGAAACCGAGCGTGACGTAAAGCACCGCCGCACCGGGGCAGAGCACCTCCCACCAGAAATCCGGCATGAACTGGCGTCCGTCCGCCACCATCGAGCCCAGATCCGGTGTCGGCGGTTTCACACCGAAGCCGAGGAAGCTCAGCGTTGCGCCGAACAGGATGACGAAGGCCGCGTCCAGCGTCGTCTTGACCGAGATGACCGCCACGCAATTGGGCAGGATTTCCCGGAAAAGAATGTGGAACGGGCCGGCGCCGGCAAGGCGAGCCGCCTCGATGTAATCCTCGGACGCAATCGACTTGGAGACCGAATAGATGAGGCGCGCATGCCAGGTCCACCAGAGCAGCGTGATGGCGATCATCGCATTCGTCAGGGTAGGTTCAAGCAGGTTCGAGATGGCGAGCGCCATCACCAGCGGCGGCATGGCCAGCATCACATTGGTCAGCCCGCTGATCAGCTTTTCGGTCCAGCCGCCGAAATAGCCGGCAACCAGCCCGAGAACAGTGCCGACGGGCACCGAAATGCCCAGCACTCCGACGACCAGCAGGAGCGAGACGCGCAGGCCGAAGATGGTGCGCGAGAAGATGTCGCGCCCGGCCTTGTCGGTTCCGAACCAGTGGGCCGCGTCCGGAGGCAGGTGGCGCGCGCGGAAATCGACGATGCTGCCGACATGCTTCGGATAGGGCGTGAGCCAGGGCGCGAAGAGCGCGAGCACCACCACCGAAAGCAGGATCAGCGTGCCGATCACCGCAGCCGGGTTGCGGCTGAAGCGGTACCACATCATGTAGCCGGCGCTCAGGCCGCGATCGCGGGGATCGAGCATTTTCATGTCAGCCATCAGCGTGCCTCCTTGCGGCGCATGCGCGGGTCGATGATCGAAATCAGGAGGTCAACGATGAGATTCGCGACGATGAAGAAGAGTCCGGCCACGAGGACCACGGCAGTCACGGCGTTGAGATCCTTCTGCAGGATGGCGTTGAGGCCATAGGAGGCAAAGCCGCCCCAGGCGAAGATCATCTCGATGACGAAGGCATTGCCGATCAGCGAGGCGAATTCGAGCCCCATGATCGTCAGCGGCGCGATGGAGGACAGCTTCAGCAGGTAGCGGAAGATGATGACACGCTCGGGCACGCCAAAACTCTGCAGCGTCAGCACGTGGTCCTTGCGCTGGTTCTCGATCATCGAGGAGCGGGTGATGCGGGTGATCTGGCCGATGCCGGCCATCGACAGGGCAAAGGCCGGCAGGGCGATGTGCTGCAGGGCGCTTGCCACCACGTCCAGCCGCCCGGCCACAAGTCCGTCGAGCAGCAGGAAGCCCGTCGGCCCGCCCTGCCAGCCGAGCGCGTGATCGATGCGCCCGATGATCGGCCAGTCGTGCAGCAGGCGTGCCGCCAGCAGCTGAAGGGTAATGGCAAACAGGAAGCTCGGAATGGTGACGCCGGTGAGCGACAGCACGCGGCCGATGTGATCGAAAGCCCGGTCGCGGTAATGGGCGGTGACGACCCCCAGCGGAATGGCGACGAGGAACATGAAGATCACCGAGACGAGCACAAGCTCGACCGTTGCCGGAACGGTCTGGGCAAGGTCGGTGGTCACCGGGCGCTGGGACACCAGCGAGATGCCGAGATCGCCATGCAGCGCCTTGCCGAGATAATCGAGGTACTGGACCGCGACCGGCCGGTCGAGCCCCATCTGCAGGCGCAGAGCCTCGACCTGTTGCGGGGTCGCCGCCGGCCCGAGCGCCATTCTCGCCGGGTCGCCCGGCACGATGCGCGCCAGCGCGAATATCATCAGCGACAACACGACCATCACCAGCAGAAAGGTGCCGAGCCGCGTCAGTATGGCCGCCAGCGGGTGTTGCTGCATTGTCCGAAACGTCCTCTCCCTGGGGTTTTCCAGCGCCAAGCTTCCACGCAGGACCGGTCATCGACAACCGAGAGAAAGGATAGTTTTTAACGCAAGAGGGATAGGTTTTTGGTCGAGCCACCTCTATGAAGGCAGGATGCAATCGCATCTGCCCCGGCCCCGTCTCCGCGATCTCATCCACGACGCAACCTGCGGCGTGGTCTTCCTGCGCGCGCCGGCAGGCGCCGGCAAAAGCGTGCTGCTTCGCCAGGTTGCAGCGGCAGCCGGTCTCACCGTCTGCACGTCCTCGCGCCCCGCCCTTCGGGACATGGTGCGCGGCTGGCTGTTGTGGGACATGCCGCCGTCGCTGCGGTCGGTGCGGCTGTCCCCCGATCTGGCGGAGGCGGCACAACGCATTGTCATTGCCTGCCGTCCGGAGCAGAAGGTGGGCGGACTGAGCCGGGTGGCGCTGCATGCCGGGCAACTGTCGATCGGGGCGGAGGCGCTGTCCTTTCGGGCGGACGAACTTGCTGGGCTCCCCGGCGAGACGGTGCAAAGCTTCTTCCATCACTATGCCGGCTGGCCGGCCTTCCTGCCGCTCGTCCGCGCCCCCGACGAGCGGGCGCTGATCGACTACCTGAAGGAGACCTGTCTCGACCGCTTCACGCTCGGCCAGGTGGCGGCGCTGTCGATCTGGCTCCAGACGGGAACGGAACCGGCCGGGCAATCGTCGGCACCCCTGCTTCCGCCCGCGTTGATGGCAGAGCCGCAGCGCTATCCGCTGCTGTGCGGTGCACTGAAGACAGCCGTCGCCGAAAGCCTTGCATCCTGCACCAGTCCCGGCGCGCTGGTCGACATCGCCGCGACCCTGGAGCAGTCGGGACAGGCGCTCGCCGCCATGGACATGCTGCTCGATCACGGCCACGAGACACAGGCCGCGCAGATCCTGGAGCGGGCGGACGGACGGGACCTGATCTATCGAAGCAGCGTGACGGCCTTTCAGGATATCGTCATGCGTTTCTCGCACGAGATGATCGCCGGCAACGAGACGATCCTGTTTGCCATCTGCCGCAGCCTGATGAAGCAGGGCGAACTGCAGCGCGTACGCCATCTTCTCGCCCGGCATCTGGGGTTCGATTACCTCGATCCGCTGAAGGTTCTGGTCAAGGGATCACGCTATTCCTTTGCTGCACGGACCTTCCGCCTCAACCTGATGATTTCGGAGGACCTGACGCCGAGCGACGCCATGATCGGCCGGCTGGGCGAGTTCATGGCCGATTACCCTATGGGGGAATACGGCAAATGGGCCGCCTACTATAACGCGCTTCTGGAGTTCGAAATCCGTCGGCGCAACTTTCGCGAGGCGGAGGCGGCCGCAGCAAGGGCGTTGATCTACCTGAAGAAGATGGGCGGGCAGCCTCTCCTCGAATTCTTCATTCACCTGCACCAGATCGTCCTTCGCCTGACGAGCGGCGACGTGCTTCTGGCGCGCCGCGCAGCACAGGATGCAAGGGGCCGGCTGGAACAGGTGCCGCACCAGGCCGAGGCGGAATTCCGCATGCTGCGCCTGGCGGAGGCCTGTCTCGACTACGAGGCGGGGCGCCACCGCGCCCTGCTGGACTTCGTTCAGCGGGACTTCGAAGCCTTTGCCGCTGCCGAAATCTGGCCGAGCCTCATGCAGTTCGCCCTGCATTATGCCTCGCAGGTGCTGATCGACCATTTTCCGATGACGATACGGCCCGGCTTTCTCGACGGGCTGTGGATCCACCTGTCCGACGGGCTTCAGTTTCATGCGATGATGGAAATCCGCGCCGCCATCGCCTACCAGAATGTCGAGCGCTGGCGAGAGGCTGCGGCGACGCTTTCGGCCATCCGAATGCCGCTTGGCAAGCACTGGATCGAAAGCGCGACAGACGATCTGGCGCGGCTGGGCCGCCGTGACGAGATCGCCTATGTGATGGCCTGGCTGCGCGAGGGCGTCCACCTTTGGACGCCGCGACCCTACCTGCCGCGACAGATCGAGGCCCTGCTTGCCAATCCGAAGGTGACGAACAGGGAACGGGTGGCGCTTCTGATCTGGCAAAGCTATGCCGCCCACCAGCGCCGCGACACGGCGGCAGCCCGCGCCCATCTGCTATCCGCGCTCGAAAGCGCGTCCCGGCAAGGATGCCACGGCGTGCTTTCGGAAGAAAGGCTGTTTCTCTCGCCGCTCCTGGAAAGCCGGGCGATCCGCAGCTTCGTCGAGACCTCCGCCGAAGTGCGAAGCGCCCTGTCCATCTTCAGCGCCTCGCTCAACTCCCCGCATGCCCGCGCCCTGCGCGGCGGGCTTTCGCAACGCGAGGCGCAGATGCTGCAACTGGCGGCGGGCGGCCTGTCGAACAAGCGGATCGCGGCAACGCTGAACATTTCCGAAGTCACGGTGAAGTTCCACCTGAAAAACCTGTTCCGCAAACTCGGCTGCAATCGCCGCGCAGAAGCAATTCGTGCAGCAACGGCGCTCGGCTGGCTGTGAGCGCCTGCGCGCCATTGTTGCATTTCTGTCTCTGTATCGAACATTCGCCGCCATTTTCCTGCCTGAGGTTGTGTCCGCCCCATCTTACAAATTAGAAACTTGAAAGAAATCGATATCTTATGTTCGGGGGGAGCGCATCAATGAACAGCTTACGGTCTATATCGGGCGAACGTCGGCATCGCCGCCTGATGGTGTCGACGGCATTGGCGCTTCTTGTCGTTCAGTCTTTCTCAGCCCGTCAGGCATATGCGGATACTGTACTATGGTCCGGCGGCGGCGGCACCAGTGACTGGTTCACCGACAGCAACTGGATCTGGGACGGCCATAGCCCGACGGCAGCAGACGACGCCCGAATCAACGCAACGGGCGTTGTGGTGGGCGCGCCGGGAGCGGTCAAGAACCTGCTCGTCGGCGTCGGCGGTACGGGCTCGCTGACGCTCCAGGATGACTTCAACTCCACCAACGTGACGCTCGGCAACGGCGCCGGCGATTCGGGAACGCTGACCGTTTCCGGTGGCTCCGGCAATGTCTGGACGAACAGCGCCGCAATCTATGTGGGAAACGCCGGAACAGGCCGGCTTGACATCCTCAGCGGCTCCGCCGTTGCGACGGACGACCTTTATCTCGGCGCGGCCGCAGGCGGAAGCGGAACGGCACAACTGGAAAATGCCTCCACCCTGACCGCAAACGGCACGATCTATGTCGGCTACGGCGGCGACGCCACCAATGGCGGAACCGGGTTCCTCAACATCTACAGCGGCTCTAGCGTAACCAGCGCCGCCGCCAGCATTGCGGACGGGCTGAACACGCAGGGCACGGTGGCCGTGGAAGGCAGCGGCTCCCTCTTCGACAACACGGGTGCGCTGGTCGTCGGTGGCGGCGGACGCGGTCTGCTGGCAGTCGCCAACGGCGGTGCCGTCGATACGGGAAGTCTCTCGATCGGCAGCCTTGCCACGGCGTCCGGCAGCGAGGTGACAGTCGAGGGGAACACCAGCAGCCTCACCGTGGATGGCGACGTGGCGGTCGGCGGCTCGACCGACGCAGAACTTGCCTTGACGGACAAAGCCTCGGCAACGGTCGGCTCGGTCAAGCTCGGCATCACCGCACAGGGCGACGGGACACTGACCGTCGATGACGCCAGCCTCGACGTGACCGGCCGCGTCTATGTCGGCCAGGAGGGGACAGGCACGCTGGATATCGGCAATGCCGGCACTGTCGATGCGGCCAGCGCGGTGATCGGCTGGTATGCGGGCAGCACGGGCGACGTCACTGTCGATGGGGCCGGGAGCCGCTTCGACAATTCCGCCGAACTCTATGTCGGCAACGAAGGCGATGGCGCCCTCACCGTCTCGAACGGCGGCGTCGTCAGCAGCACTGCCGGCTATGTGGGCACGGTCACCGGCTCACAGGGCGAGGTGACCGTCACCGGTACCGGCTCCCGCTGGGACATGACCGACGCCTTCATCGTCGGCTATCAGTCCGGAACCGAAGGCATCGTGACGATTTCGGCCGGCGGCGTGATCGACGGTCTCCAGGGGTCTCTGGGTGACCTCGCAGGATCTGTGGGGCGGATGACCGTTACAGGCTCCGGATCGACATGGAGCGCCCACCTCGATCCAAACATCCAGTATTCTGGCGACCTCAACGTCGGGCGCCATGGCGAGGGCCATCTCAGTGTCGAAGACGGCGCAACTGTCTCCGGCCGCATGCTGCATATCGGCAACGAGACTGGCTCCTCCGGCGAGGTAACCGTCACCGGCATGGGCTCCAGTCTCGATATCACCACGCAGCTGTCGATCGGCCTTGACGGAAGCGGCACGCTGACGCTCAGCAATGGCGCCACCATCGTTGCCGGGCGGATCGTCATTGCCGGCGGGGCGGCATCGACCGGCATCCTGACCATCGGCACCGGGGCAGGGTCGGTGACCACCTCCACGGTGACCTTCGGCGACGGCACCGGCAAGATCGTCTTCGATCACGGCGCCAGCAATTACACCTTCGCCGCGGATGTGGAGGGCAACGGCACCCTGCAATTCGATTCCGGCTTCACAAACCTCACGGGCGATTACACGGATTTCATCGGCAATCTGCTGATCGCGGGCGGCTTCGTCTCGGTCAACACCTCGACGCTCTCCGTCGTGACGGATGTGGAGGCGGGCGCGACGCTGGGCGGATCGGGCACGCTTGGCAATGTGAACGTGGCCAGCGGCGGCACGGTCGCCCCCGGCAATTCGATCGGCACGCTGACGGTGGCCGATATCGACTTCGCCTCGGGCTCCACCTATTCGGTCGAGATCGACGAGACCGGCGCCAGCGACCTTCTGCATGCCACGGGGATCGCCACGATCAGTTCCGGCGCGACCGTTCACTTCGCACCGGAAAACGGCACCGATGACGGCAGCACCTACACGATCGGCACCCGCTATACGATCATCACCGCCGATGGCGGCATCTCCGGGCAATTCGGATCGCTGACGGACAGCTTTGCCTTCCTCGACGGAACGCTGGTCTATGATGCCAACAACGTCTACCTGACGCTTGCGCGCAATGGCGTAAGCTTTTCAAGCCTCGGCATCACCGCCAACCAGCGGGCCGTTGGCACCGCCTTCGATGCGATGGCCGCAAGTGGCGCCCTGTGGGGCTCCGTTGCCACGCTGACCGATGCGGCCGTGCCCGGTGCCTATGATCAGCTGTCCGGGGAAATCCATGCCTCCCTGCGCGGCGTTATCGCCGAAGACAGCACGTTCCTGCGCGATGGTTTGCTTGACCGGCTTCGCAGCGGCGATGACGGCGTCTGGCTGTCGGCCTTCGGCGGTTGGCGCGATGGTGGAGGCGATGGCAATGGCGCCTCTCTGCGACGCAATACCGGCGGCTTCGTGACCGGCCTTGACAGCACGGTGACCGAAGACTGGCGCCTCGGTGTCGCCGCCGGCTACAGCCGCACCAGCATCGATGTCGACAGCCGTTCGAGCAAGGCGACGCTCGACAACTATTCGGTCGGGATCTACGGCAGCAGCGCGCTCGGAATGGTCGATCTGCGGTTTGGCGGCAGCTATACGGTCCACCAGATCAGCACCGACAGGGCCGTGGACGTCAATGGCCTCAGCAACCGGCTGACGGCCGACTACGATGGCGGCACCGCCCAGGCCTTCGCCGAGGCAAGCGTTTCGATCGAGGCGGGACAGGCGAAGCTTTCGCCCTTCGCAGGCCTTGCACATGTGCGCAGCCACACCGACAGCTTCAGCGAGGCGGGCGGCGATGCGGCCCTTTCCGTTGCCGATGACGACTATGCCGTCACCTATGCATCGCTCGGTCTTCGCGCGGAAACGCCCGTCGACATCGGTGGCATCGCTGCCGCGCTCCACGGTCAGCTCGCCTGGCGACACGCATTCGGCGACGATACGCCGGATGCCGTCAACCGCTTCAGGACTGGCGAGATGTTCTCGGTCTCCGGCACGCCGATTGCCCGCGATGTCGCCTTGCTGGGTGCCGCTGTCTCGATGCCGGTCTCAGACAGCGCAAGCCTCGGCCTCGCCTATACGGCCCAGCTGGGAGACGGCGACTGGCAGAACCAGATCAAGGCCCGGTTCGACGTGAAGTTCTGATCGACACCACGTCGCGCGCGCCGTGCCACCGTGCGGCGGCGTGGGCCATCTCGCTGTCGTTCGAGCAACCCGCTCCGCATCAGGGCATTCCGGCGCATGTCAGTCTCGCAGAGCGCCCTGTCGCCGGTCCATCCGGAGGCGCGGCAGATCAAGCCGATGCTTCTCCACCTCCTTGCGGATGAGCCATCGCGGGTTAATCCCTCATCGTGCGGGCTTCGTCGTGCAGCCACCGCTCGAAAAGGCGCATGGAGTGGCTGGTCGGAATGTTGCTTGGCCTGGTGAACCAGTATCCGTAATCGCTGCGATAGCCGAGACCGGCGGGATTGACGAGGCGGCCGGCGGCAAGGTCATCGACGATCAGCCCATGCGGGATCAGCGCCATGCCCTGGCCGGCGAGAGCCGCGCGGATGACCATCGTGTAATAGCCGAAGCGCATCGTATGGCGCGCCGCCAGCGCCCCGGCACCGTGGGCCGCCGCTAGGAAGGGCCAGTGAAACGGCGTTTGCGGATGTTCGAGCATGACGCCCCGCGCCGCCGCTTCGAGGGACCGGGGATTGCCGAGCTTTTCCCAGTAGGAGGCGGCACTGACGAGGCGGATATCCTGGCCGAACAGATAGGCGCCCTCCTCGTCCGCAGCCGGCGTCACCAGAAAGCGCACGCTTCCATCGGGAACCTCGGTCTGCGTGTTCGACACGAAGGTGGTGAACTGCACCTCGATGTCCGGATGCGCCTCGGTGAACTGGACAAATCGTGGCAGAAGCCAGCGATCCCCGAAGATCGGCGGCACCTGCAGGCGAAGAACGCGCGGCCCCGGCTTCAGGCGCGCAACCTTGAGCGCGGCATCCTCCATCGCCTTGATCGCCGTGCGCGCATGTTCGATGTAGATGGCGCCGAGCTCGGTCGGAACCATGCCGTTCGGCGTGCGCGCAAAGGCGGCCCCTCCGATGCGCTCTTCAAGCGCGATCAACTGCTTGCTGACGGCACTCTGCGAGAGCGCCAGCGGGCCGGCGGCAGCGCTCGTCGAGCCCCGCTCTGCCACTGTCAGCAGAACCTGAAGCGCGGTCATCGATGGAAACTGCTTGCGACCTGTCACACTGACCTCATGCGGCTCGCCTGATCATCCGGAAACCTAGTCCGCGGGCGGGCCATTCGCTAGTCGTTTTTGTCATAGCCCAAGGAATTAACTTCGCTTGCCCAGTTTGGTGGCGCATGGGAGCGTTGCCTCAATATTAAACACAAGGGAACAATTCATGTCGGAGCCGACCCAGCTCTGGGGTGGACGCTTCAAGTCCGGCCCATCCGAAGCACTCGCCAATCTCTCCCGCTCGCATCCCAGCTATTTCCGTCTTTACCGGGAAGATCTCGCAGGCTCTCGCGCGCATGCATCGGAACTGAGACGTGCAGGCGTACTGGACGAGGTGGAGTTCCTCACCATCCGCGCGGCACTCGATGAGATCGAAGCTGATGTCGCAAGCGGGTCCGAGAAGCCCATCGCTGCGGATGAAGACATTCACACTTTCCTTGAGCGCCTGCTGATGCAACGGCTTGGCGTGCTGGGCGGCAAGTTGCGGGCCGGACGCTCGCGCAATGACCAGACGTCCAACAACACGCGCCTCTATCTGCGCCGCATGGCGCGCGAACTGTCGCGCGGCGTCATCGCCGTCGAGCTTGCGCTCGTTTCCCAGGCTTCCCGGCATACAGAAACGGTGATGCCCGGCTTCACCCATCTGCAGCCGGCCCAGCCGGTGGTGCTCGGCCATCACCTGATGGCGCATGCGCAGAGCCTGTTGCGCGACCTCGAACGTTTCGAGGAGTTCGACCGGCGCTTCGACCGCTCGCCGCTCGGTGCGGCCGCGCTGGCCGGTTCCGGCATCGCCTGCCGCCCGGATCTGTCGGCCATCGAGCTTGGGTACGCAGGGGCCTGCGAGAACTCCATCGATGCGGTTTCCGCCCGCGACCACGTCGCCGAGTTCCTGTTCATCTGCTCGCTGGTCACCATCAGCCTGTCGCGCCTTGCGGAGGAAATCTGCATTTGGAGTTCGAAGCAGTTCAGCTGGGTGCGGCTGCACGATTCCTATTCGACCGGCTCGTCGATCATGCCGCAGAAGAAGAACCCGGACATTGCCGAACTGACCCGTGGCATGACCGGCACGCTGATCGGAAACATCGCCGGCTTTCTGGCGACGATGAAGGCCATGCCGCTGGCCTACAATCGCGACCTCGCGGAAGACAAGCGGGCCCTCTTCGAGAGCATCGACGTTCTCGAACTCATCCTGCCGGCCTTTGCGGGCATGGTCGAGACGCTGGAATTTGATGTGGCCAAGCTGCGGGAGGAAGCACCGAAGGGCTTTACGCTTGCAACCGAAGTGGCGGACTGGCTGGTTTCGCAGAATGTGCCGTTTGCGCAGGCCCACGAGATCACCGGCGCCGTGGTGCGCTATTGCGAAGAGCGCGGCCATGATCTGGCAGGCCTTGTCGAGGAAGACTTGCCCCGCATCGACGCCCGTCTTGCGCCCGGTGTTCTGAAGGCTATCACGCTGGAAGGCGCGCTTGCCAGCCGCACCGGTTTCGGCTCGACCTCGCCGGACAGGGTCCGGGAACAGATCGAGCGCTTCACCGCCGCGCTTGAGTCAAGAAAGGCCTTCGCGGCAAGCACGCTGAACCTGCCGGGCGCCGTTTCCGCACCCGGGAGCGCGGAGGCAGGACGATGAGCATGTCCGCTCCCCAGCCTGTCTCCGGCGACCAGACCTACGAGATTGCCCATCTGACACTCGTTCCCAAGCGCCATATCGGGCGCATGGTGGCCGCCGCCCTGGTTCTGGCCGCTCTTGCCGCCCTTGTGCGTGCCTTCAGCGTCGGGCAGATCGAGTGGTCTTACGTCCGCGACTTCCTCTTCGCGCCGGCCATCCTGCAGGGCCTGCAGAGCACGCTGCTGATGACGGTTGCTGCCATGTCGCTCGGCATCGTGCTGGGCGTGGTCATCGCCTTGATGCGTGTTTCGGGCAATCCGGTGCTCTCCTCCATCGCGGTCGGTTATGTCTGGATCTTCCGCGGCGCGCCGGCACTCTTGCAATTGATGATCTGGTTCAACCTGGCGCTGATCTTTCCGACCATGGGCATTCCGGGTCTGTTCGAGTTTCGCACCGTCGACATCATGACGCCGTTCGTCGCGGCCATGCTCGGCCTTGGCATTTCGCAGGGCGCCTATACGTCCGAAGTCGTGCGCAGCGGCCTTCTGTCGGTCGATAGCGGGCAGTATGAGGCGGCCCGTTCCATCGGCATGACGCAGATGATGATGCTGCGCCGCATCGTGCTGCCGCAGGCCATGCGGGTCATGGTACCGCCGATCGGCAACGAGGTGATCGGCATGGTCAAGCTCACCTCGCTTGCCAGCGTCATCCAGTATTCGGAAATCCTGCACAACGCGCAGATCATCTACTTCGCCAATACCCGCGTGCTGGAACTGCTGCTGGTCGCCAGCTTCTGGTATCTCGCAGTCGTCTCCGTCCTCTCGGTCGTCCAGCATTATATCGAGCAATATTTCGGCCGCGGCAGCAAAGCCGTCAGCGCATCGATGTGAGGAGGATGAGATGAGCAAGGACATCGTTGTAAAGGCCGTGGACGTTACCAAGCTCTTCGGCACGTTCAAGGCGCTCGACAAGGTCAGCCTCGACATCGCCAAGGGGGAAGTCTGCTGCATCATCGGTCCATCCGGATCGGGGAAAAGCACTTTTCTGCGCTGCATCAACCAGCTGGAAAAGATGAATTCCGGTGCGATCTGGGTGAACGACGAACTGGTGGGTTATCGTCGCGAAGGCAATAACCTGCATGAAATCGGCGATGCGGAAATGTCGCGGCAGCGCCGCCGCATCGGCATGGTTTTCCAGCGCTTCAACCTGTTTCCGCACAAGACGGCGCTGGAAAACATCATGGAAGGGCCGGTGCATGTGCTGCGCGAACCGGTCGCCGATGTCCGCAGGCGGGCACAGGATCTGCTGCAGCGCGTCGGGCTCGGCGACAAGGGCTCCCACTATCCCTCGCAGCTGTCGGGCGGCCAGCAGCAACGTGTCGCCATCGCGCGCGCCATGTGCATGCGACCCGAGCTGATCCTCTTCGACGAACCCACATCCGCACTCGATCCGGAACTTGTCTCCGAGGTTCTGGAGGTGATGAAGGATCTGGCCGCCAGCGGCATGACCATGATCGTGGTGACGCACGAACTGGGCTTTGCCCGCAGCGTCGCCAACACCGTCGCCTTCATGGAAGCGGGCAAGATGGTCGAGGTCGGCCCCGCATCTCAGGTCCTGAGCGCGCCGAACAGTCCGCGCACGGCGGAATTCATCAAGGCCGTCCACGCCTGATGCCATCGGACCGACCGACCCGGCCGGTCCGCAACACGAAGCACAAACCGATCCAGCCAGTGTCCAGAAGGGGAACGTTCATGAAAACAGCTCTTATCACCCTCGCCGCGATGGTCGCCGCCACGGCGGTACAGGCAGAAGGCCTGCCGGACCGCATCAAGTCCGCCGGCAAGGTCATTGTCGCCAACCAGCCCAACTACCCGCCGATGGAATACAAGGACCCGGCCACCAATACGCTGATGGGGGTGGATATCGACCTCGGTGTCGCCCTTGCCAAGCAGCTCGGCGTCAAGGTCGAATGGGCAGATATCGGCTTCGAACAGATGATCTCGTCTCTCGAGACGGGTCGCGTCGACCTGATCCATAGCGGCATGAGCGACCTGCCGAAGCGTCGCGATACCCTCGATTTCGTCGATTACATGAAATCCGGCGCGCAGTTCTATACCTCCGCAGCCCGCGCTCAGGAGTTCAAGACCCCGGCCGATTTCTGCGGCAAGACGGTGGGCATGAGCCGCCGCACGTCCTTCCCGGACGAAACGGCAAAGTGGAGCGCGGCCAATTGCGAGGCCAAGGGTCTTGCCGCCATCAAGGTGGTCGGCACCGAAGGCTCGGCCGATGCACGCGCCCAGCTGAAGCAGGGCCGCGTCGATGGCGCCGTGCAGGGCTCCGAAACGCTGCCGTACCTGATGACGCTGGAGAAGAATACCTATGCCATCGTCGGCGAACCGATCACGGCCGTCTATCAGGGCATTGCCTTCTCCAAGAAGGACCCGGCCCTGCGCGATGCCTATGCTGGCGCCCTGAAGGCCATCATGGCTTCCGGCGAATACAAGGCGGTCTTCGCAAAACACGGTCTGGAAGGCACCATGCTGGACGGCATCTACATCAACGGTGAAGCCGTGAAGTAATCCGGAAATCCCGCACGACAGTCCCGGGCGCAGCTGACCTGCGCCCGGGCTTTCTCCTGCAGTTGCGCTGCGGGCAGCCTGATTCTCCAAGGACATAGCATGAACCGTCTTCTTGCCGACGCGCCAATCGACAGGCTTGCGCGTTTCGTCTCGGCGCTCGATTATGACGCCATTCCCGAAACCGCCGTCGCAAAGGCGAAAATCCACATCGCAGATACATTGGGTGCGGCCATCGCCGGTGCCCGTTCCGTCGAATATTCCCTGGCGCTCAAGGCGATGCAGCCGGTGGGCCCCACGCAGCTCTGGGGCACGGGTCTTTCCGGCTCGCCACGCGATGCAGCGCTGATCAATGGCGTTGCAGCCCACGCCTTCGAACTGGACGATTCCGGCGGCTGCGACCATTCGGGCGCGGTGATCATGCCGGCGGTGTTTTCGGCCTTGCAGGAGACGGGCGCACCGGTGAGCGGCCGGCGGATGATCGCCGCCGTTGTCGCAGGTTATGATGCCGGGCGCCGCATTCTTGAGGCAACCGGCGGTTATGATGCGCATAACAGTCTTGGCTGGCATTCGACCGGCACCTGCGGCACCTTTGCCGCAGCCGCCGCCGTCGCCAATCTGCTTGGCCTCAATGCCGCAGCGACGCGCGATGCCATGACGCTGGCGACAAGTTTTTCATCCGGTCTCTGGGCCTTCATCCATGATGGTTCGCAGGCCAAGAAGCTGCATGCCGGTCGTGCCGCGGAAGGTGGTCTGCTGGCAGCACGTCTGGCGGCGCAAGGCTATGCCGGCCCGTCACGCGTCTTCGATGAGGTCTGGGGCGGCTTCTTTACGTCGTTCAACAAATCCGCATGCCAGCCTCAGCTTCTGTCGGAAGGGCTGGGCGAGGTCTGGAAGGTCAATCGGGCGGTGCTGAAACCCTATGCCTCCTGCCGCGGCGCCCATTCCGCCGTCGATGCGCTGGAGGACCTGCTTGCCGAAACCGGCCGCGCGCCTGAAGAGATCGCCCGCATCGGCCTTCGGATGAGCGGCATGCTCGCCGACATGTGCGGCGCAAAGGCAGCGGGCGCCATGGCGCCAACCCAGATGAGCCTGCCTTTTGCGCTTGCCGCCCGGTGTGTCTTCGGGACCGCCGGCCTTCAGGCCTATACCGGGGAACGGCGCAGCCATCCGGCTGTCAAAGCAATGATGGACCGGATCGACATTGCCGTTGATGCATCGATGGATGCCATGGCCGAGCCACGGGTGACGCTGACCTTCAGCGACGGCCTGGTTGTCGAGCGGATGGTACCGCGCGCGACGGGCTCTGCCGAGCGGCCGATGTCGCCGCTTGCCGTTGCCGCAAAGTTCGGCGAGCTTGCCGCCATGAGCATGGCCGAAGGCCAGGTGGAGACGCTCTGGCAAAGGCTCGGCAGCCTTGAGGAAGTCAGCGACTGCACCGAAATCGAGGCGCTGATGGCCGGCCACGCCGACACGCTTCCCACTTTCCGCTGAAAGGCACCGTCATGACGTTTGATCTCACGCCACGCCCCCTCAACCCGGCAGCGAAGGCGCCTCACATGATGTGGCCGAACGGCGCGAAAAGCGCGCTGTTCATCGGCTTCGACGTTGACGCCGAAACCGCCTGGATCGGTAACAATCCCTCCAATGTCGACCGCATGGTCACCACCTCGCATGGCGGTTATGACGCGCGCGTCGGCATTGCCCGCATCCTTGGCCTGATGGACGAGCTTGGCCTGAAGGCGACCTTTTTCACGCCCGGCTGGACGGCGCTGGCGCACCGGGCCGAATGCGAGGCCATGGTGGCAGCCGGCCACGAGATCGGCCATCACGGATATCTCCACAAGCTGCCGGACCGGACAAAGCTGGATGAAGCCGTGGAGGAAATCGACCGGGGTTTCGAGGCCCTGCAATCGGCGCTCGGGGTGCGTCCTGTCGGTTACCGCGCACCATCGGGCGAGAATTTCCCGGAACTTCTGGCCTATCTCAAAAAGTCCGGCATCCGCTATTCCAGCTCCTTCCGGGATGACATCATGCCCTACCGGCATGGGCCAAGCGATGGCGTGCCCGGCCCGGTCGAAATTCCGGTCAACTATGCCTTCGACGACTGGAATTTTGGCATGACAAGCCGCACCAGCCCGCGCGCGATCTTCGGGCGCGATATGATCCTGCCGCTCTGGATCGACGAATTCGAGGCAACCCATGCCTGGGGCGGGGTGACAACGCTTGTGCTGCATCCGCAGGTCTCCGGCCGACCGATGCGTTGGCACATTCTGCGCGACTTCCTGAAACATGTGCTTGCCCGGGGCGATGTGTGGATCGCCACCGGACGAGAAATCACCGACCACTTCGAGGCGCAGGAAACGGCAGGCCTGTCGATCTGAACGACAGGCGGAGAATGAGCCGGCTCCTTCCGGATGCCGCAACGGCACCCGAGGGCACCATTTCCCGCGTAAAACCTGCCCGGCGGCAGGCGTGAAGGCCGGCGCTGCCGGCCTCAGTCATATGCCGAAAGAAAATCCGAGACCGTCTTCAGGCAAAGCTCGCGCTCCTCGACATGCGGCATGTGGCTCGACTGCTCGAACAGCACCCAGCGGATATCGGGAACGCGCTCCCTATAGGGGCGCACCACCTCCGGCGTCGCCTCGTCATGAGCGCCGGAGATCAGAAGCGTCGGCGCCACGATACGGTGGAGCCGGTCCTCGATGGTCCAGTCTTTCATGGTGCCGATGACGTGGAATTCCGTCGGACCGTTCATGTTGCGATAGACGGTATTGTCTTCGTCCATGGCCGCAAAGGTGCGGGCCACATCCTCCGGCCAGGGTGTGACGCGGCAAACATGCCGGTCATAGAAAACACGGGAGGCGGCGATGTAGTCGGGATGCGTCAGCGTGCCGGCCGCTTCATGAGCGAGCAACGTTTCCTGCACCTCAGCGGGAAGCGCGCTGCGCAGGCGGTTTGCCTCCGCCACCCAGGTGTGCATGTTGGCCGGGGAATTGGCAATGACCAGCGCCTTCAGGCCGCCGGGTTGCAGCACTGCATGTTCGGCGCCGAGCATGCCGCCCCAGGACTGGCCGAGGAAGGCGTAGCGATCCGCAATTCCGAGATGGCTAAGCAGACTGTCCAGCTCCTCCAGGAAGAGCGGGACCGTCCAGAAATCCGGCCCCTTGTCCGGCAGATGGGTGGACTTGCCGTTGCCGAGCTGGTCGTAATGGATGACGGCGCGCCCGTCGAGCGCGGCAATGCCCTTGAAGCTATCCACATAGTCATGCGTGCAGCCCGGCCCGCCATGGGCAACGACAAGCGGCAGGCGATCGCTTTCGAGATTGCCGGTGATGCGATACCAGGTCTGGTAATCACGGAATGGCAGGAAACCTTCACGCGTTTCGACAGGTTGCACTCTGCGCTCCTTGAATTGGGAAATCCTTCTGAGCGCACAATAGAGCCGCAGCTGGCGGGGCGGCAGCTATCACAACTGATAGGGTGCGGGATGGTCAGCCGCGCGGCTGGTCGAACAGGCGCAGATGCGCTGCCCGGGCAACGGCCTGCGTGCGGTTGCGGGCACCGAGCTTGCGGGTCGCGGCATTGAGATGCATCACGACGGTTGGCACCGAGCGGTTGATGACCCGTGAGATCTCCTTGGCGGACAGTCCCTCCGCCGAATGGCGCAGGCATTCGCGTTCGCGCGTGGTCAGCCGCGGCAAGCCGGTCAGTGTCTGTTCACGGGCTATGCGAAGCGCTGCCGCGCGCTGGAAGAGATGCGCGATCAGGCTGAAATCGCCAAGGCACAGCCGCGCCTCCCGCTCAAGGCGCACAGGGTCTCCCGCGCGGATGCCTGTAACGGTTGCGTAATCTCCACCCGGCAGATGGATCGGAACGGTCACACCCGCCGTCAGGCCGCGCTCCCACAGGAATTCCGCCACGGGAGCCGATTCCTCGTTCATGAAGGCATGGATGAGTGTCTGCGCCTTCGGGTCATAGTTCCAGAAGAAGGGCGCCGTCGTGCCGAGCGCGGCGTGCTGCACGGGGTCATGCCGGAAATAGCCGCGGCTGAACCAGTAATCACGCATGGCCTCGTCCACATTGCGCAGTTCCAGCACCGTCGGGATCATCAGTTCGCCGCTCAGATCGTAGCGGCCGGGCGTATAGTCGTAGATCAGCGTGTCGAAGCCATAATCCTGCATGGCGAGAAACAACTCGTCGATCTGGCCGGACAGGCTCGCCGCCGCCGCAAACCGTTCTTCGATGCCGATCGTGTCCATACCCATCTCCGTCGTCCTCAGCCGGGCTCGAACCTGGAACACTCTTCCAAGGATCTTCACCCTATCACTTCTGATAGCTGGTGTAGAGCCTCATTTGCTTTAGAAATAAGCCTGCATAAATGTTGTGCAGGAGCAGGCGAACAATGTGGCGCGAGATCGAACCGGACGAGAGGCATGAGCTGACGATCCAGGGGTTCCGCGTCATGGCCTATGTCTTCGGCGCCGGACCGGAAACTCTGCTCTGCCTGAATGGCGGACCGGGTCTGCCTTGCGATTACCTGCGCGAGGCACATTCCTGTCTGGCGGAGCAGGGTTTCCGGGTGGTCGCCTTCGACCAGCTTGGCACCGGCGCCTCCGAACGACCGGACGATGCAAGCCTCTGGACGATCGAGCGCTATGTGACCGAGACGGAAGCGGTGCGCCAGGCGCTGGGGCTCGGCCCGGTGCATCTGCTCGGCCATTCCTGGGGCGGCTGGCTTGCCATCGATTACGCGCTGGCGCATCCGGATGCGGTCAAGAGCCTCATCCTTGCCGATACCGTCGCTGACATGCCGCATCTCGTCGGCGAACTGGAGCGCCTGCGGGCAGCACTTGGCCCCGAGACGGTGGCGATGATGCAGGCGCATGAGGCGGCCGGAACCTATGATCACCCCGAATATCTGGCGGCCATCACGCTCTTGAACTACCGCCATGTCTGCCGGCTGCCGGAATGGCCGGCGCCGGTCCGCCGCTCGCTCGGCGATTGGAACATGGCGCCTTACATGACCATGCAAGGGCCGAACGAATTCCTCTACACCGGCAATCTGAAGGACTGGAACCGCATTCCGGACCTGCCGAAGATCAAGGCACCGGTCCTGATCGTGGTCGGCGAGCATGACGAACTGACACCGGCCTGTGCGCTGCGCATGAAGAACGCCCTGCCCGACGGCGCGCGGATCAATGTGGTGCGCAATGCCAGCCACATGCCCTTCTACGAGAACCCTGAGGGCTATTACCCGCCGCTCCTCTCCTTCCTGAAGGATGTGTCGCGCTGATGCTGCACCGCTATCGCTTCATTCTCACAAGGCCGCTGCAGTTTCTGCCTGTCATCCTCGGTGTCAGCATCATCACCTTCGTGCTCGTGCGCCTGATCCCCGGCGATCCGGCCCGCGTGCTGCTCGGCACCAAGGCAACGCCGGAGGCGATTGCCAATATCCGCGCCCAGTTCGGTCTCGACCAGCCGATCTGGCAGCAATATTTCTATTTCGTACAGAATCTGCTGCATGGCGAAATGGGCCGGTCGATCACCTTCAGGATCGACGTGCTGCAATTGATCTCGACCCGTATCGAGCCGACGCTGGCGCTTGTCTTTTCCTCGGTTCTGCTCTCCGTTGCGATTGCCGTTCCGCTGGCGGCGATTGCCGCGCGCAACGAGGGCCGCGTCATCGATCATGCCGTGCGTCTTGTCTCGACCTTTGGCATCGGCTTTCCCTCCTTCTGGCTGGCACTGATGCTGATCCTGCTGTTTTCCATCAGCCTGCCGCTGCTGCCGGTGTCCGGCTACGGAAATACGTTCTCCGACAAGCTCATCCATCTCATCCTGCCATCGCTGACCATCGCGCTTTCGCTGTCCACCGTCCTGTTGCGGTCGCTGCGCGCGGCGATGATCGAGTGGCTGAAATCGGATGTGGCGACAGCTGCCCGCGCCCGCGGCATGCCGGAAAGCATAGTCTTCTGGCGTCATGTCGTGCCGAACGCCATCGTGCCGACGATCAATCTCCTTGCCGTCAACATCGGCTGGCTGATCGGCGGAACGGTGGTGGTGGAAAGCGTCTTTGCCCTGCCCGGCATGGGCCAATTGCTTGTGCGGGCCATCTTCTCGCGCGATTACATGGTGGTGCAGGGCGTGGCGATGGTGTTTGCCTGCGCCACCGTCCTCGTCAATTTCCTGGCCGACATTGCCACTGTCGCAGCAGACCCGCGGGTGAAGCTGTGAGCGGCGCGATGATCACCAGACGCAACACGACGCTTGCCGCCGGGCTTGCCATTCTCGCGGTCTTCGTGCTGATGGCCGTGTTTGCGCCGCTCGTCGCGCCCTATGATCCGATCTTCCAGGATGCGGCGGCGCGGCTGAAAAGCCCGAGCCTCCTGCATCCCTTCGGCACCGACAATTTCGGCCGCGACATTCTCTCCCGCGTCATCCATTCGACCCGCATCGACCTGCAGATGGCGCTGATCGGCGTCGCCTTTCCCTTTGCGATCGGCACCGTGGTCGGCGCCATAGCCGGCTTCCTTGGCGGCATCGTCGATGCCGTGCTGATGCGGCTGATCGATGTGATCCTCGCCTTTCCCTTCCTGGTTCTGATGCTGTCGATCATTGCCATCCTCGGCACGGGGCTCTCCAGCTTCTACATCGCCATGGCGCTGGTCGGCTGGGTATCCTATGCGCGGCTGATCCGGGCGCAGATCCTTGTCCTGAAGAACAGTGACTATGCGATGGCCGCCGAGAGCCTCGGCTTTTCCAGGGCGCGTATCCTCTTTCGCCATCTTCTGCCCAATGCGGTGGCGGGCTCGATCGTCTTTTCCATGTCAGATGTGGTGCTGGTACTCCTGTCGGGGGCCGCGATCAGCTATCTCGGCCTCGGCGTGCAACCGCCGACCGCCGAATGGGGGGTGATGGTGGCGGAAGGCCAGAGTTTTGTCACGCAGGCCTGGTGGATCACGCTGTTTCCGGGTCTGTCGATCGTCATGCTCGCCTTCGGCTTTTCGCTCATCGGCGATGGTCTTGCCGAGCGGCTGGGAGTGAACGGATGACGACCACCATGCTGTCGGATACCCCGCTTCTTGCCGTGCGCGATCTCTCGGTCACCGTCGACGCCCCGGAGGGGGCGCGCACGCTGCTCGACCGCGTGTCCATCGAAATCGGCCGCGGCGAGGTGCTGGGCCTTGTCGGCGAAAGCGGTTCGGGCAAGAGCCTGCTCTGCCGCACGCTGGTCGGGCTGATGCCGTCCAGCACTCTTCGCCGCACCGGCGGATCGATCCTGCTCGATGGCCAGGAGATCGCCGGAGCCGACGAGAAGGCGCTGCAGGCGATCCGTGGCGCGCGCATCGGCATGATCTTCCAGAATCCCACCAGCCACCTCGACCCGGTGATGCGGATCGGCGACCAGATCGTCGAAGGCATCCGCTTCCACCAGGGGCTTTCCCGCGAGGCGGCGAAATCGCTTGCGCTCGACATCATGGATCAGGTCGGTTTCACCGATCCGCCGCGCCAGTTTGCAAGCCACGCGCATGAATTTTCCGGCGGCATGCGCCAGCGCGCCATGATCGCCATCGCACTCGCCTGCAATCCGGAAATCCTGATCGCCGACGAACCGACGACGGCACTCGATGTCACAATTCAGGCGCAGATCCTGCATCTTCTGCTGGATCTCAGGGGCAGACGCGGCCTTTCCATCATTCTCGTCACGCATGATCTCGGCGTCGTCGCCCAGACCTGCGACCGTATTGCCGTGATGCGCCACGGCCGCATTGTCGAGACCGGTGCCAAACGGCAGATCCTGAAGGCGCCGCAGGCCGACTACACACGCACGCTGATTGCGAGCCACCCCTCCATGCCGGCAGAACCGGAGGCCGGCATTGCGATTGCGTATTCCGGTGAAGCGCGGCAGGTGGCCGGCACGCCGCTGATCGAGATCGATGACCTGTCCGTGCGCTTTCCGGCCGGCGGCGGCCTTTTGTCCAGGCGCCGCAGCTTTAGCGCGGTGGACGGCGTGTCGCTGCAGATCTGGCCAGGCGAGACGGTCGGCATCGTCGGTGAAAGCGGATCGGGCAAGTCGACGCTTGCCCGCGCCATGCTCGGCCTGACACCGGCCACATCAGGCCATGTGAGCTTTGACGGCACAAGCCTTCGCCTGCAGCGCGCGCAGGCGCTGAAGGCGCTGCGAAGCAAGGCGGCCATGGTGTTTCAGGACCCTTACAATTCGCTGAACCCGCGCATGACGATCGGCGAGACGCTTGCCGAGGTGCTGCGCGTCCAGAAGAAGATCCCGGCGGAACGGATACCGGAGCGGGTAAACGAGCTTCTCGATCTCGTGGAGCTTGACCGCAGCTTTGCCAGCCGCAAGCCGCGCACGATGAGCGGCGGCCAGTGCCAGCGCGCCGGCATTGCCCGGGCGCTCGCCATCGATCCGCGCGTCATCGTCGCCGACGAATGTATTGCCGCCCTCGATGTCACCATCCAGGCGCAGATCGTTGCGCTCTTCCGCAAGCTGGTCGCGACCATGGACCTGACGCTGGTGTTCATCGCCCATGACCTGCCGGTGGTGCGCTCGCTCTGCCGTCGCGTCATCGTCATGCATCACGGCCGCATCGTCGAGGAAGGCCTGTCCGACGATGTCTTCGCCCATCCGCGCGAGGCCTATACCGCCGCCCTTATCGACGCCATTCCCGATATCGACCCCGACCGGCCGCTTTCAGGACGTTCCACCCCATAATAACCACCAGAGGATCGCTCACATGAAGTTCAAGATGACAAAAGCCATAACCGTCGCCTTTGCCGCCGTCCTGTCTCTTTCGGCCTCCTATGCGGATGCTGCGGGCGTGCTGACCATCGGCCGCAACGAGGA
The DNA here is from genome assembly GCF_018760785.1 of Rhizobium sp. CSW-27. Lineage (GTDB taxonomy): Bacteria > Pseudomonadota > Alphaproteobacteria > Rhizobiales > Rhizobiaceae > Neorhizobium. Next base: position 135,379 of record NZ_JAHHZO010000007.1, on the reverse strand, counting down.
TTCCACCACTTTCGATCCGATCAAGTCGGCGCAGAATGTCGACAACTGGGTCTTCTCCAACGTCTTCGACGTGCTGGTGCGCGTCGATGCCACGGGTACCAAGCTGGTGCCGGGCCTTGCCGAAAGCTGGACGGTTTCCGATGACGGGCTGACCTACACGTTCAAGCTGCGCGATGCGAAATTCTCTGACGGCAGCCCGGTGACGGCTGGCGATGCCGCCTTCTCGCTCACCCGCATCCGCGATGACAAGGGCTCGCTCTGGTCCGACAGTTTCAAGATCATCGACACCGCGACCGCCGCCGATGACAGGACGCTCGTCGTCAAGCTGAAGAGCAAGTCGGTGCCCTTCATCTCCATGATGGCGCTGCCGAATGCCTCGGTGCTGCCGAAGAAGGCGGTCGAGGCCGATCCCGATGCCTTTGCCGAAAAGCCTGTCGGCTCCGGCGCCTTCACGGTCGCCGAATGGCGACGTGGCGATCGCATCATCCTCAAGAAGAACCCGACCTACTGGGATGCCGGCCATGTCAGCCTCGACGGCGTGGAATGGATCGTGATCCCGGACGACAACACGCGCATGCTCAACGTCCAGACCGGCCAGATCGACGTGGCGATCACGGTGCCCTTCTCCCGCGTTGCCGAAATGAAGAACAACCCGGACCTGACGGTGCGGATGGATCCCTCGACGCGCGAGGACCACTTGCTGATCAACCATGAGCACGGCGCGCTTGCCAAGAAGGAGGTGCGCGAAGCGCTCGATCTTGCCATCGACAAGAAGGCGATTGTGGAGGCTGCCACCTTCGGTCTCGGTGAAGTCGCCAATTCCTACATTCCAAAGGGCGCTCTCTACCACTATGCCGACAACCTGCAGCGCCCCTACGATCCGGAAAAGGCGAAACAGATGCTGAAGGCGGCTGGCGCCGAAGGGCTGACGCTGAATTACATCGTCAATGCCGGCAAGGAAACCGACGAGCAGATCGCCGTGCTGATCCAGCAGCAGCTTGCCAAGGCGGGTGTCACCGCAAACCTCCAGAAGGTCGATCCGAGCCAGAGCTGGGACATGCTTGTTGCTGGCGACTACGACATCTCCGTGGCCTACTGGACGAATGACATTCTCGACCCGGACCAGAAGACGACCTTCGTGCTGGGTGACGACTCCAACTTGAACTATCTGACCCGCTACAAGAATGAGAAGGTCAAGGAACTGGTGGCTGCCGCCCGTCTGGAGACGGACCCCGTCAAGCGCGAGGCGATGTATGTCGACCTGCAGAAGATGGCCAAGGCCGACGTCAACTGGATCGACCTGTTCTACAGCCCCTACATCAATGTGATGCGCAAGAATGTCACCAATTTCTACCAGAACCCGCTCGGTCGCTTCTTCCTGGAAGACACCGTGAAGAACTGAGGCCCGAAGGCTGCCGGCGAATCTTGGCATTGCCGAGGTTCGCCGGCGCTTTGATCCGGGGACGGAATCCTCCGGACACTCGATCGCCCCACCACAAGGCAACGCCTTCAGGCGCGAAGCACCGGCATCATCTGCCGCACATGCGCATCGATCCGCTCCAGCACCCTTTCAGGAATGAAGGCACGCTCGGGAAGGCTCCACCAAAGCTCGTCGACGCGCTCGACCGTCTCGGCAACCGCCTTCAGGACAGCGGGCTCCGGCAGGCGCGCGCGGTTGGCAAAGCTTCTCCATCGCTGCGCGTTCAGTGCCTTGAAGGCGCGCTCGCCCGCAAGCGACAGCGCCATGCTGTCGGCCGGAATATAGGGAACCGTCGAAAGCACGTCGTAGACCGGGGCAAGGGCCGGCCTGTCGCCGGCGCCCGGATAGATCAGCGACCAGTTCTTCAGATGCATGTCGCCATTGCCGGTGATGGCCGCAAGGGCCAGCCGGCGGACAAATTCGAGCGCGGCGGAGGCGGAAACGGCCATTCCCAGGGCCGCGGCGATATCATGATAGGCCGCGCCTTCATATTTGCGCGCGGGATAGATGCCGAACACCTGGGCAAAGTCCTCGATATGGACCCGCGCGCCGCCTGGCCCGCGATCGAAGCGCCGGACCAGCAGGACCTTGCCGTCCGACAGCGTGCGGAACTCCTCGGGAATGCCCTCGAATTGCGACTGCTCGACCAGTTCGCGCTCCGGCACCTCCATGCCAATCGCTTCGGCCAGGGCGAGGTTGGCATATTCATTCTCCGAAACACCGGGAAACGATGTCGAGGGAAACTTGGCGATATAGGCCCCCTGCTCGTCGCCCAGCGGAATGGTCAGGCCGCCTCCCTTGCCGATGTTCTTGATGACGGAAAGCTTCATCTGCACGCCCGCAAGCGAAAAGCGGGCCTTCGGCCTCACCGGCGGCGGCGTGTCCTGCCGCGCGATAGTCGCTCCGGCCGGGATCACCCGCACCGCGCCGGGCAGATCCGATCCGAGTGCTGCCAACAGATCGAAATCATTGCCGGGCCGGACAGTGCCGGCATGGTGCTTCTCCATCGCCTCGCGCAGCTTGTCCTCCGGAAGAAGATTGGCGAAAAAGGCCGGCAGCGCCCGGGCGACAGGCCTGGGGTCCTTGCGCAATCCGCCGGTCGCCGCGCGAAAGGACAGGCTGAGCACGGGAAAGCCCCCGGTGGCGCGGTAGCTGTCCTCAAAGCTGAACGCGTTGAAATCGCCGGGTGTCCTGACAATCGTGCCGATCTTGCGATCGTTCAGCAGCACCTCGAGCGACGAGACGGATCGCGGATCGGCAAAGACATCACGCATCGGCATCCCCTTCGGGATGGGACACGAAGGCCGGCAGATCCTCATCGTCATCATGCGGCCGCAGCAATGCATCGACCGCAGGAACCATGGCTTGCGGCACGAGCATCAGTTCGAGACCCAGCGCGCGCGCGATGTTGATGAGGGTGGAGGTTCGCGCTGCCGTGCCGCCCGCTTCGATCTCGCGATAACGCGGGCGCGACAGGCCCGCCATGTCGGCCACCTGCTCCTGGGTCAAACCCTGCCCCTTGCGCGCCGCCTTCAGCAGTTGGCCGATCTGTTGCAAGGCTTCTGATTCAGGCTTCATCTTGATCCATAAACCTATCATTTCTCGGAGAATGATACGCCTGTGTATCTTTCTCTGTGATGGTTGGTCAAGCGAGTGATACGAAAATGGATCTCACAGCAATAAATGATCCGTAAAAGGATCTATTTCAAGCGGGCCGGGGCAGAACCAGGTGAAAGACCACCCCCTCCCCGATGACGTGCATGCGGATCACCGCAGGCACCGTCTACCGCCTAATCCGGCATCCATCTCACCCGCATTCCGATCCGCCGGCGGCGGCAGACCTCTATCTGGCTGCGATGCCGAACTGCTGGCGATAGGCAGCCGGCGGAAGGCCCGTCAGCTTCTGGAAGATCTTGCGGAAGGCTGCCGGGTCCGAATAGCCCACGTCCCAGGCGATCCGGTCGACGGGGACCATGGTTCTCTCCAGTGCCTCGCGGGCCTTGGCGATGCGCACCTGCTGCAGATATTCGACGGGGGTGATGCCGGTTGCGGCGGTGAAACGGCGCAGGAAGGTGCGGCCGGTCATTCCAGCGGCGGCGGCGAGGTCCGCCACCCCCTGCATCGTGGCGGCATGCGCGTGGATATGGTGCTGACTCTGCCGGATCGCATCGTCACCGTGGTCGAAACGCGGCAGAAACTGCGCGAAGGGACGCTGGCTGTTGCGGGGCGGCTCGATGAGAAGGAAGCGGGCGGTGGCCAGCATCGTCGCGGGCCCCAGCAGGCGCTCGACCAGGGTGAGACCGAGATCCGCCCAGGCCAGGATGCCGCCTGCGGTCATGATGTCGCCCTCGTCCACGACCATGTGCTCGTCGGCCAGATGCACCTTCGGAAAACGCGCGGCAAGCTGCTGTGCAAAGGCCCAGTGGGTCGTGGCGCGGCGACCGTTCATCAGGCCGGTTTCCGCCAGGACGAAAGCGCCGGCACAGACGGAGCACAGCGTGGCGCCGGCGGAATGCTGGTCCAGCAGCCAGGAGGCAGCCCGAGGCGCCGGGCGCATGTGCTCCGGCATGATGATGCTTGGCGGCGCAATGACATGCGTGAGCCTGTGATCCTGACCCGGATGACTGTCCCAGATGCAGGCGACGTGATCGTCGTTCGCCTGCCAGTGCGAGACGCGGATGGCGCGCCTGTCCTCCCCCGCCCAGTCGGCGGCGATCCGGAAAAGATCGGTCAGCCCATGGATCGCTGCCAGCTGACATCCCGGATAGATCAGCAGGCCGATATCGGCCACCAGGGACACCGTTTTCGCCATTGTCCTTTTTGCCTCGATTATTGTCTTTTTCGCCGCGCCCGGTCATCGCCCCCACAGCCTATCTTGTCAACATCGAACAGGGAGACAGCGCGATGAACCCAAGCCTGACCAGACGCACACTGCTGGCAACCGGAGCCTCTACGGCTGCCCTTCTCATCATGCAACGCACACTTTCGGCTCAACCTCAAGGAGACCTCATCATGGCAACCATCAAGACCCAGGACGGCACCAACATCTTCTACAAGGACTTTGGCCCGCGCGACGCCCAGCCCATCGTGTTCCACCATGGCTGGCCGCTTTCCAGCGACGACTGGGACAACCAGATGCTCTACTTCCTCGAACAGGGCTACCGCGTCATCGCCCATGACCGCCGCGGACACGGGCGCTCCGACCAGACCGAGACCGGCAACGACATGGACACCTATGCCCGTGACGTGATCGAACTGGCGCGTGCCCTCGACCTGAAGAACGCGATCCATGTCGGCCATTCCACCGGTGGCGGCGAGGTTGCCCGCTACGCGGCACGCGCCGAAAAGGGGCGCATTGCCAAGGCGGTGCTGATCGGCGCCGTACCGCCCGTCATGGCCAGAACCGCCAGCAATCCGGACGGCATTCCGCTGGAAGTGTTCGACGGCTTCCGGGCCGCGCTGATCGCCAACCGGGCGCAGTTCTTCCTGGATATCCCGTCCGGTCCGTTCTTCGGCTTCAATCGCGCCGGCGCCAAGGTCAGCCAGGGCCAGATCCAGAACTGGTGGCGGCAGGGCATGATGGGCGGAGCCAAGGCGCAGTATGACTGCATCAAGGCCTTCTCGGAAACCGACTTCACCGAGGATCTGAAGGCGCTTTCGATCCCGGTCCTGCTGATGCATGGCGAAGACGACCAGATCGTTCCGATCGAGAATTCCGCCCACAAGGCGATCAAGCTGTTGAAGAACGGCACGCTGAAGACCTATCCGGGCCTCTCGCACGCCCCCTTTGCGACGCATCCGGACCTGATCAACGCCGATCTGCTGGCATTCGCCAGGGCCTGAGCGGCGCATGAAGCGAGGGGGCGGATCATCCGCCCCCCTGCCCCGTTCTGCATCCGGGGCTCTGAATCAGCCGCGCAGCTGCTGGTAGACCACGCTCTGGATGCGCAGATGGGCACGCGCCAGATCCTCGGCCTTCGGCGCATCCCGTGCCTCCAGTGCGGCCAGGATCTGCCTGTGCTCCTCCATCGAGCGATCGAGCCGGTCGACGGCGAACAGTTGCGCCTGCCGGAACGGGCGAAGCCGTCTCTGCATGCTTCGGGTCTCTTCCGCCAGAAACCCATTGCCGGCCGCATCATAGATGATGCCGTGGAACGCGGCATTTTCGTCGTAGTAGCGATGATAGTCCTTCTGCCCCAGCGCTCTTTCGCACAGGCTGGCGGCCTGGCGCAGCAAAAGCAGTTCCGCCGACGTGATCCTGTGCGCCGCAAGCCTGGCGCACCACGCTTCCAGTTCCGCCATCACCTCGAACATCTCGACCAGCCGCGTGAAATCGGGCTGGCGCACGAAGGTGCCGCGGTTCGGAATGAATTCGGCAAGGCCGGCATTGGCCAGCAGGCGCAGGGCTTCCCTGAGCGGCGTGCGCGACACGCCGAATTCTGCGGCCAGCCGCACCTCGTCCAGCCGCTCGCCATCGGCAAAGCGCCCCTCCGCCACCAGGCCTTCAAGACGTTCATAGATCAGGTCGGCAGTGGCTGTTTTCGGTCGCGACACGATGTTTCCCCACGGGATACCGGGCGCTCGCCCGGTCCTCGGACATTTTATTAGCGTGAAGCCATTTTGCGTTCAAACGGAAAAAATTGTGTACAATTTTGATGACGTGTCTATAGTGACAGCAGTTCATAAAAATGCACATCGAACGTGCAAAGGGGAACGATATGAGACTGATCAATGCCGCGGCAGCGGTGCTGCTGCCCGTTTGCCTATTCTCGTCGACCGCTCTCGCAGGAAAAGCCGATGATACGCTGAACATCGCTTTTTCCAAGGAACTGGAGCATGTGGATCCCTATTACAACACGGCGCGCGAGGGCATCCTGCTCGGTGCCGCCGTCTGGGACGCGCTGCTTTACCGCGACCCGAAGACCGGCAACTATGTCGGCAATCTCGCCACAGGCTGGACCTGGATCGACGATACGACGCTGGAACTGACGCTGCGCCAGGGGGTGACGTTCCACAATGGCGAGCCGTTCGACGCCGACGATGTGGTGTTCACGCTGAACTATGTGATCGATCCGAAGAACGGCAACAAGTCCCAGGCCAACACGAGCTGGATCAAGTCGGCCGAGAAGGTCGACGCCTTCAAGGTTCGCATCCACACCAACGGGCCCTTCCCGGCAGCGCTTGAATATCTCGCCGGCCCGATCATCATCCAGCCCAACGAATATTACGCCAAGGTGGGCCAGCAGGGCGTGGCACTGAAACCGATCGGCACCGGCCCCTATCGCATGGAAAGCGTCGAGCCCGGCAAGCATTTCGTGCTGAAGCGAAACGATGCCTATTTCGCCGCAGCAAAGCCGAAGGCTTCGATCGGCACCGTCGACATTCGCACCGTGCCGGACGCAAACACCCAGATGGCGGAACTGTTCAACGGCGATATCGACCTCGTCTGGGGCGTGCCGGCCGACCAGGCGGACAAGATGGCGAAGATGGGCAAGTTCCAGGTCATCAATGCGCCGACCATGCGCGTCGGCTATCTGAGCCTCGACGCGGCCGGCCGCACCGGCGCCAAGAACCCTATGACGGATCTCAGGGTCCGTCAGGCCGTCAACCACGCCATCAACCGGCAGGGCATCGTCGATGCGCTGATGAAGGGCACCTCGGCGGTCATCAACAGCGCCTGCTCGCCGGTACAGTTCGGCTGCGAGCAGGCGGTCACCACCTATGCCTATGATCCGAAAAAGGCCAAGGCGCTCTTGGCGGAAGCCGGCTATCCGCAGGGCTTTTCCATCGACTTCTATGCCTATCGCGACCGGCCGCTCGCCGAAGCCATGATCGGCATGCTGGCCGAAGTCGGCATCACCGCCAAGCTGAACTACATGCAATATGCCGCCCTGCGCGAAAAGCGCATCAAGGAAGGCACGCCGATCTCCTTCATGACCTGGGGCTCCAATTCCATCGCGGATGTTTCGGCCATCACCAGCGCCTTCTTCCGCATGGGCGGCGAGGACGATGCGCGTGACCCCGAAGTGGCCGCACTTCTGGAAAAGGGCGACAGTTCCGTGGCGCTGGATGCACGCAAGGCAGCCTATGGCAAGGCCCTGACGACCATTGCGGACAAGGCCTACTGGGTGCCCTTGTGGATCTATTCGAGCAATTACGTCATGGGCGCGGATGTCAGCTTCACCCCGACGCCGGACGAACTCATCCGCTTCTACGATATCAGCTGGAAATAGGCCCAGTCTGCCGCTGCCCGGCAGTTCCCGATGTCGGGCAGCCTCCTGCACAGGCAAACCTGCCGCCCCAAAGGGCCGGTCGCATGAGGTGACGGATGCTGAAATTCATATCGATGAAGCTGGGACTGGCCCTGCTGGTGGCGCTCACGGTGTCCTTCATCAGCTTCATCCTGCTGTACATGGCCGGCGATCCGGCCGTCTCGATTGCCGGCGAAGGCGCCACGGCCGACGTCATTGCCGCCATCCGCCAGCAATACGGCTTCGACCGGCCGCTGCTCGCACAATATATCGAGTGGCTGATGCGGGCGCTCTCCGGCGATTTCGGCATGAGCTACTATTTCAAGATGCCGGTCTCCGACATGGTGGCGGAGCGCCTGCCCGTCACGATAACGATCGGGGTGCTCGGCATGGGGTTTGCCCTGGTGCTGGCCATCCCGATGGGCGTTCTGGCGGCTGCCTTTCCCAACAGCTGGCTGGATCGGCTGGCACTCGGCATTGCCGTCGTCGGCCAGGCCATTCCCAGCTTCTGGTTTGGTCTCATCCTCATCGTCATCTTTTCGGTGAACTTGGGCCTGGTTCCGGCATCGGGCACGCGGCACTGGACCGGCTACATTCTGCCGATGATCGTGCTCGGTTATTATGCCACGCCGGCCATCATGCGCCTCACGCGCGCCGGCATGCTGGAGGTGCTGTCTGCCGATTACATTCGCACCGCCCGCGCCAAGGGTCTGAACTGGCGCTCCATCCTCTTCAAGCATGCCCTGCGCAACGCCATCATTCCCGTGGTCAGCCTTGCCGCCGTGCAGCTCGGCTTCATGTTCGGCGGCTCGGTGGTGGTGGAGACCATCTTTGCCCTGCATGGCGCGGGCTTCCTCGCCTGGGAATCCATCTCGCGCAACGACCTGCCGACCATGCAGGCGCTGATCCTGATCTTCTCGATGTTCTACATCGGTTTCACCCTTCTGGCCGATATCCTGAATGCCTGGCTGGACCCGCGCCTGAGGAGTGGCTGACATGAGCGATATTCCCATGACAGAGGCAGCAGCGATCACTGCCCCTCCCTCGCCGGCCCGTCTTCTCGCACGAAAGGCGCTGCGCCATCGCGGTTTCATGCTCGGCCTCGTCGTCGTCGGCTTCATCACGCTGGTTGCCGTCTTCGCGCCCTTTCTTGCCCCGCATGATCCCTACAAGCAGGATCTGCTGGCCCGCATGGCGCGGCCCGTCTTCCTGGGCGGTGACTGGAAGCACATTCTCGGTACCGACGCGCTTGGCCGCGATTACCTGTCGCGGATGCTCTACGGCGCCCGCGTTTCGCTGATGATCGGTTTAGTGGCCGCCATGATCTCGGCTGTCATCGGCACCACGCTCGGCATTCTCGGCGGCTATTTCGGCGGCAAGGTGGATGCGGTGGTGATGTTCATCGTTTCGGTGCGCCTGGCGCTGCCGGCCACGCTGGTGGCGCTGGCGGTGGTTGCCCTGTTCGGCGGTTCGCTGACCGTCGTCGTGCTGGTGCTCGGCTTCCTGCTCTGGGACCGGTTTGCCGTGGTGATGCGCAGCGCCACCATGCAGGTGCGCCAGATGGATTATATCGCCGCCGCCGAAGTGCTGGGCGCCAGCCTGCCGCGCATTCTCTGGAAGGATGTGCTGCCCAATGTGATGAATGCTCTGATCGTCATCATCACGCTGGAAATGGCGCATGCCATCATTCTGGAAGCAGCGCTCTCCTTCCTGGGGCTTGGCGTGCAGCCGCCGACGCCCTCCTGGGGGCTGATGATTTCGGAAGGCAAGGAAATGCTGCTGTTCGAAAGCTGGCTCATCACCATTCCCGGCATTGCGCTTTTCATTCTGCTTTTGGCCATCAATGTTCTGGGCGACGGCATTCGCGACATCACGGCTCCGGAGGGACGCAACTGATGACCGAGCATGATCCAAGATCGGTACTGTCCATCCGCAACCTCACCATCGACCTGCCGAAGGGTGGCGATCGCCCGCACGCCGTCAGCAATCTTTCGCTGGATATCCGCGAGAAGGAGATCCTGTGCATTGTCGGTGAATCGGGATCCGGCAAGTCCATCACCTCCTTCGCCGCCATGGGACTTCTGCCCAAGGTGCTGAAGCCCTCCGCAGGGGAAATCTGGTTCGACGGGCGCGACGTCCTGTCGATCTCTGCGAAGGAGCATGCGGCACTGCGTGGCAAGCGGATGGGCATGATCTTTCAGGAGCCGATGAGTGCGCTCAACCCGTGCTACACGGTGGGCGACCAGATCGAGGAAGTCTTCAGCGCCCATACCAGCCTGACGCGCGCGGAACGGCGGCAGATGACGCTGGCGCTGCTGGCCGAAGTGCGGCTGCCGGAGCCGGAGCGGCTGTATCACGCCTATCCGCACCAGCTATCCGGCGGCCAAAGGCAGCGCATCGTCATTGCCATGGCGCTTGCGATGGAGCCCCGCCTGCTGATTGCCGATGAGCCGACCACCGCGCTCGACGTCACCACCCAGGCGCAGATCCTCGACATGTTCAAGGAACTGAAGGAAAGCCGCAATGCCGGCATCCTGTTCGTCACCCACGATTTCGACGTGGTGGCGGAAATTGCCGACCGCGTTCTGGTGATGCAGAAGGGCGTGGTCGTCGAGCAGGGAAGTGCCGCCGACGTGCTGAACAATCCGCGTCACGCCTATACCCGCAAGCTGATCGATGCCGTACCACGCCGCCACGTCACCAAGGGCGCGCCCCCAGAAGACAGGCCCGTCGGCCTTCGGGTGGCAGGCATCGAGAAGACCTTCAAGAGCCCGCGCACCCTGTTCAAGCCGGCCCGCACCGTGCACGCCGTCCGCCCCATCGATTTCACCATTCTGGAGGGCCAGACGCTCGGCATTGTCGGCGAATCCGGATCGGGAAAATCGACGCTGGTGCGCTGCCTCATGGGGCTGGTGGAGCCGGATGAAGGCAGCGTCTGGATCGGCAATGAACGGCTGAAGACCGATACGGCAGAAAGCCGACGGGCCTTCCGCAAGCACATCCAGATCGTGTTTCAGGACCCTTACGGTTCGCTCAATCCGCGCCGTCGGATCGGCGACCTGTTGATCGAGGGGCCGCTGAATTTCGGCGTCTCGAAAGCCGAGGCGCTGAAGAAGGCACGCGAACTGCTGAAGATCGTGCGGCTGGAGGAGGATGCGCTCGATCGTTATCCCTCGCAGTTCTCCGGCGGGCAGCGGCAGCGGATCTCGATTGCCCGCGCGCTGATGGTGGAGCCAAAGATCCTCATTGCCGACGAGGCCGTGTCGGCGCTCGATGTCTCGGTGCAGAAGGACGTGCTGAAACTGCTCGATGACATCAAGCGCAGTGTCGGCCTGACGATGATCTTCATCACGCATGACCTGCGGGTCGCGGCGGAGATTTCCGATCATATTCTCGTCATGCAAAAGGGCGAAGCGGTGGAATATGGCAGCGTCGATGCCGTCTTCGGCAACCCGCAGCGCGATTATACCAGACACTTGCTGGCGGCGATGCCGGGCAATGGCTGGGAGGCACCGGACATGGCGGCACTGGCCGCCGCACAAGACAGCATCATGGCATAAGGTGGCAGCAAGCATGGAACGGCAGACGATACTGGAGGAGGCCTCGGCCTATGTGACGGGCGGAGGGCTTGCCACCGATCTGGCGCGGCTGGTCGCGCATCGCTCCGTGAGCCAGTCGGAAGGGCGGCCGGAGGATCTTCTTGCCTACCTTGAGGCGGAGATGCAGCCGATGCTGGCGGCAATCGGCTTTTCCTGCGCGATCTTCGACAATCCGCGGCCAGGCGGCGCCCCGCTGCTGATCGGCACGCGCATGGAGAATGAAATGCTGCCGACCGTGCTGATCTATGGTCATGGCGATGTCTGCAATGGCGAGGCGCATCGCTGGCGCGAGGGGCTCGAGCCATTCGTGCTGACGGTCGAGGGCGACAGGCTCTTCGGACGCGGCACGGCCGACAACAAGATCCAGCACCTCATCAACATCAAGGCGCTTCAACAGGTGATCCGGGCCAAGGGTCATCTCGGCTTCAACGCCAAGATCATCATCGAGATGGCCGAGGAGACGGGATCGTTCGGTCTGCGCGAGTTCTTTGAGACAAAGAAGCAGGCGCTTTCGGCAGACGTGCTGATTGCCTCCGACGGACCGCGCCTTGCAGTGGATACGCCGACCATGTTCATGGGGTCGCGCGGCGGTCTGTCTTTCGATCTGGTGGTGAATCTGCGCGACGGCGACCACCATTCCGGCAATTTCGGCGGCCTGCTGGCAGATCCGGTCATCCTGCTCTCGCATGCCATCGCCTGCATCGTCGATCGTCGCGGCCAGATCCAGATACCGGAATGGCGTCCGACAAGCCTGACGCCGGAAATCCGGGCGGCGCTCAAGGATCTGCCGCCGCGCCGGCATGACGCCGATTGGGGGGAAGTGGAACTGACGCCGTCCGAACGCGTCTTCGGGTGGAATTCGCTCGCAGTTCTGGCCATTTCGGCCGGCAATATCGAGGCACCGCAGAACGCCATTTCCGGGTCAGCCCGCGCCACATGCCAGCTGCGCTTTGTCGTCGGCACGGATATGGCCGAAATCCTGCCGGCACTTCGCCGCCATCTGGACGCCCACGGCTACCCGATGGTGGAGGTCCGGGCCTCGAAAGGCGAACCTTTCAAGGCCACCCGCTTTTCGCCGGATCACCCGTGGGTGCGCTTCGTCGAGCAGTCGATTGCCCGTACTTGCGGCAAGGCACCGCATGTGCTGCCCAATCTGGCGGGCTCGCTGCCCAATGATGCCTTTACCGATATCCTCGGCCTGCCGACCATCTGGATCCCGCATTCGCATGCCGAATGCGGCCAGCATGGCCCGAACGAACACGCGCTGGTGCCGATTGCAGAAGAGGGGATGCGCATCATGACGGCGCTTTTTCTCGATATTGCAGAGAATGCGCAGCGGTTGAAATAATCGAGGAGTTGCCATGCGCGACGCGAGCCACCCCGCAGACCTCTCAGCCCATGATGCCGCCCGCCGGATTGCCCGGCGGCAATTGTCGCCGGTGGAACTGGCCGAGGCCTGTATCGCCCGCATCGAGCAGCTGAACCCGGCAATCAATGCCGTCGTCGCGCAGGATTTCGATCGCGTTCTTGACGAGGCGAAGCGGGCGGAACGGCAGGTGATGGAAGGCGAGCGGCTGGGCGTGCTGCATGGCCTGCCCTTCGGCGTCAAGGACATGATCGATGTCACCGGCCTGCCGACCACCTTCGGCTCGGAGATCTTCCGCGACAACATCGCCACCAAGGACGACGCCATTGTCGCGGCCATGCGCCGGGCCGGCGCCATTCCGCTCGGCAAGACCAACAATCCGGACTGGAGCGCGGGCGGCAACACGATCAACCGCGTCTATGGCGCAACCGGCAATCCGCATGATCCGACAAAAAGTGCCGCCGGCTCCTCCGGCGGCTCTGCCGCGCTGCTTGCCGCACGCATGGCACCGCTTGGCACCGGATCGGATACCGGCGGAAGCCTGCGCAATCCGGCGGCTTTTTGTGGTGTCGTCGGCTTTCGTCCCTCGCCCGGCGTGGTGCCCGGCGATACGCGGGCGCTGTCGCTGCTGCATCTTTCCACCAGCGGCCCCATGGCACGCAACGTGGCCGATGTCGGCCTGATGCTCTCCGTCATGGCAAGGCCGGACCGGCTCGACCCGTTCACGACGGTGGTGGATCGACGCACGCCCTGGGATCCGGCGGCATTCGCCACGCCGGGCCGGGTGAACCTTCTGGACCAGCACATCGCCATCACCGAAGATTTTGGTTTCGCGCCGACGGAAAACATTGTTCGGCGAGCTTTCCGCCGGGTGATGGCGCGGCTGTTGCCGCATCTCGGCAGGGTCGAGGAGCGCCATCCTCAGTGCGATGATGCCGACCGGATTTTTTCCGTGCTGCGCGGCCTCGCCTTCATCGGCCATGGAAAATACCTTGAGATGGCGCCGGAAAAGGTCGGCCCCAATGTCACCGCCAATGTGGCGGAGGGCTTGAGCTTCAGCCCGCAGGATATCTACGATGCCATGGCCGCGCAGGGGCGCTACTATCGCGACTGGCAGGTTTTCTTCGAAGAGTGCGACGTCATTCTCTGCCCCGCCGTCACCATATCGCCGCGCGACTGGCACGAGCTTTATCCGGCAGAGATCGATGGCGAGGCAACGAAGAGCTATTACCACTGGCTCGCCATGGCCTATGCCTCGACCTTGTCCGGCCACCCCTCCATCACCATCCCGGTCGGGCGCGACGAGACAGGCATGCCGTTCGGCCTGCAGATCATCGGGCGGCGTCACGACGATCTTGGCACATTGAAGGTCGCCGCCGAAATCGAGGCGATCCTTGCCGACGATACCGATTTTGCCGCGCCATCTGTCGATCTCGACAGACTGGCCGCATACCCGCCGATTGCTGCTTCGCCCGGCTTCTTCCCGGATTGGTCGGTTTAGCGCGCGCAGACCTTGCGGTGGTCAGCGCGCGAACCGGATTTATGGAAACAGCAGCAGATCCGACACCAGCTTGCCGCTGGACAGGCGCGAGGCCAGCTTGACGATCGACTGCGTATCGATGCCGAAATGACGATAGAGATCCGCCACCCGGCCCGTCTGGCCGAAGTGCTCGACGCCCAGCGGCACCGTCCTGTGGCCCGCAACGCCGCCGAGCCAGGCAAGCGTTGCCGGATGCCCGTCGATCACGGTCACCAGCGTGCAATGCGCCGGCAGGTCGCCGATCAACTGCTCCACATGGGATTTTGCCCCGGCATGACCACGGGCGCGAGCCCGCTGTGCGGCGGTCCATCCGGCGTTCAACCGGTCGGCGGATGTGACGGCGAGAACACCGATATCACGCCTCGCCTCGCCGATCAGACCGGCGGCCTTGATGACCTCGGGCGCGATGCATCCCTGATAGACCAGCACGACCTCCGCATTCGGCCCGGGCGGGCGCAGCCAGTAGCCGCCGGAAATTACCTCGCTGCGGAACCTGTCGCTGTCGCGCCAATTCGGCTGTTCCAGCGGCCGCGTGGTCAACCGCAGATAGACAGAACCGCCGGTCTCGTCGCGCAGCCAGGTCTTCTCGTCCGGCATGCCTTCGCCATCGCGCTGCATATAGTCGAAGGACCAGTCCATTATGGTGGAAAGCTCATCCAGAAAGGCGGGCTCGAAGCTGGCGAGCCCATCCTGGCTCATGCCGATCAGCGGCGTGCCGATCGACTGATGCGCGCCGCCTTCCGGGGCAAGCGTAATGCCGGAAGGCGTGCCGACGATCATGAAACGGGCATCCTGGTAACAGGCATAGTTCAGCGCATCCAGTCCACGGGCGATGAAGGGATCGTAGACCGTGCCGATCGGCAGCAGGCGTTCGCCGAACAGCGAATGCGAAAGACCGGCGGCCGCCAGCAGCAGGAAGAGGTTCATTTCGGCAATGCCGAGTTCGATATGCTGCCCCTCCGGCGCAAAATGCCATTTCTGCGTCGAGGGAATACGTTCATCCCGGAAAGTGTCGGCCTGATGCGCCCTGCCGAACAGGCCGCGGCTGTTAACCCAGGGGCCGAGATTGGTCGAGACGGTCACATCCGGCGCAGTCGTCACGATCCGGTCGGCGAGCGGATGGCGCGATTTGGCGAGCCCGTCGAGGATCTTGCCGAACCCCGCCTGGGTGGAGAGCAGGCGATCCTCCAGCCTGACCGGGCCGGGCGTCGAAATCCGCCTGCCCTGGTAACGGCGCGGACCTTTGCGGAAAAACGGCACCTCCTTCAGGAAGTCGCGCATCTCCGGCCCGTTGCCTGCGATTGACAGGGGCGCCCATTCCTCGCCCGGGGCGACGCCTATCCGCTGCTGGAACTCGGTCATCTGCTCCTTCGTCATCAGGCCGGCATGGTTGTCCTTGTGGCCGGCCAGCGGCGTGCCCCAACCCTTGATCGTATAGGCAAGAAACACCGTCGGCCTGTCATGATCGATGCTGTCGAAGGCGTCCGTCAGGCTTTCGAGGCAGTGGCCGCCAAGATTGTTCATGAGATCGGCGAGTTCGTCGTCACTGCGTCGTGCCAGCAGATCGCTCACCGGCCCCTGATCGCCCAGATCATCCATCAGGCGCCTGCGCCAGGCGGCGCCACCCTGAAAGGTCAGGGCGGAATAAAGCTGGTTCGGGCAGGCATCGATCCAGGCGCGCAAGGCCTCTCCACCCGGTTCGGAAAAGGCTGCCTTCTGCAGGCTGCCATATTTCAGGATCACCACCTCCCAGCCGAAGGCTTTGAAAATGCTTTCGATCCGCTGCCACAGCGTTTCACGCACCACGCCGTCGAGGCTCTGGCGGTTGTAATCGATGATCCACCAGGTGTTGCGAAGGTCGTGCTTCCAACCCTCCTGCAGGCATTCGTAGATATTGCCTTCGTCCAGCTCGGCATCACCCGCAAGCGCGATCATCCGCCCCTGCGGAATGGCCTTGCCCCAGACCTTGGCGGCCACGTAATCCTGGATCATCGCGGCAAAGGCGGTGATGGCGACACCGAGGCCCACAGAGCCGGTGGAGAAATCCACGTCGTCAATGTCCTTGGTGCGGCTCGGATAGGACTGGGCACCGCCAAGGCCGCGAAAATTCTCCAGTTTGTCACGGGTCTGGTTGCCCATGATGTATTGAATGGCGTGAAAGACGGGCCCGGCATGCGGCTTGACGGCCACGCGGTCCTCGGCCCGCAGCGTGTGGAAATAAAGCGCCGTCATGATCGAGACGAGCGAGGCCGAGGACGCCTGATGTCCGCCCACCTTCACCTCATCCTTGTCGCGCAGGTGGTTGGCGTTGTGGATCGTGTAGCAGGCAAGCCAGAGAGCCTGCTGCTCCAGGCGTTTCAGAAAAGCATGGGGGCGGTCGATCATGGCGGGCTCCACAGGGCGGTGAGGCATGTTGAGGGCTTGAAGCGAAACGGCCGGGCATCAAGCCCGGCCGTTCGTCACGTATCAGCCATTGCGGAAGGCGTAGCCGTAGCCGTTCAAGGCCGGCGCACCGCCGAGATGGGCGTAGAGGACCTTCGAGCCCTTCGGGAAATAGCCCTTCTTCACGAGGTCGATCATGCCCTGCATGGATTTGCCCTCATAGACCGGATCGGTAATCATGCCTTCGAGGCGGGCGACCAGGCGGATGGCTTCCTTGGTTTCTTCCGAGGGAACGCCGTAAACCGGATAGGCATAGTCTTCCACCAGGACGACATCTTCCTCGGTGATCTCGCGGCCGAGTTTGACGAGGTCGGCGGTCCGCTTTGCGATTTCCAGCACCTGCGCCCTGGTCTGGGCGGGCGTGAAGGAAGCATCGATGCCGATGACGCGCTGGGCGCGGCCGTCCTTGGCAAAGCCCACCGTCATGCCGGCATGGGTGGAGCCGGTGACCGTGCAGACGACGATATAGTCGAACTTGAAGCCGAGTTCGGCCTCCTGGGCGCGGACTTCCTCGGCAAAGCCGACATAGCCGAGGCCACCATATTTATGCACGGAAGCGCCAGCCGGGATCGGATAGGGTTTTCCGCCCTTGGCCTTCACGTCCTCGATGGCGTCTTCCCAGCTCTTGCGGATGCCGATGTCGAAACCGTCGTCAACCATCTGCACGTCGGCACCCATGATGCGCGACAGCATGATGTTGCCGACGCGGTCATAGACGGCGTCCTCATGCGGCACCCAGGCCTCCTGCACCAGACGGCACTTGAAGCCGATCTTGGCGGCAACGGCGGCGATCATGCGCGTGTGGTTGGACTGCACGCCACCGATGGAGACGAGCGTATCGGCATTCGACTTGATGGCGTCCGGAATGATGTATTCCAGCTTGCGCAGCTTGTTGCCACCATAGGCCAGCCCCGAATTGCAGTCTTCGCGCTTGGCGTAAAGCTCTACCTTCCCGCCGAGATGTTCGGAAAGGCGATCGAGCTTCTCGATATGCGTCGGACCGAAAGTGAGGGGATAGCGTTCGAATTCTTCCAGCATGCGATGTTCCTCTGGGGTTTCAGTTGACAGCATGCTAGACAGAAACGGGATGAGAGGTCCTCTCTAAGTTTGGCACAAAAACTCGTGTTTTTATCCAAAAACCGGCATTTTATGAAGAAATCTATCGCTATTGATGACTGAAATGAGCGAAAACATCAACGTCGAAAACCTCGACCGGATCGACATGAAAATCCTGCGGCTGCTGCAGAAGGACGGGCGCATTTCCAACGCGGATCTGGCGGAAATGGTGGCGGTCAGCCCCGCCACCTGCCACCGCCGCACACAGCGCCTGTTCCGCGAGGGCTACCTCAGCGGGGTCCGGGCACTGGTCAATCCGCAAAAGGTGGATCGTGGCGCGCTGGTCATGGTGGGCGTGGTCCTCGACCGTTCCACGCCCGAAAGTTTCGCCGATTTCGAAGCGGCGGCGGCAAGTCTCAGCTTCGTGCTTGATTGCCATCTGGTGGCAGGAGATTTCGATTATTTCCTGAAGATCCGCGTCGGCGACATGGCCGATTTCAACCGCATTCACGGACAGCAGCTGATCGGGCTGCCGGGTGTACGCCAGACCCGCACCTTCTTCGTGATGAAGGAAGTGGTCGACAACCGTCCCCTGGATTTCTGAGGCGCCCGCAGACCGTGCCAGACAGGCCCTGCGCCGGCGGTCACGACACGCCGGCGCAGGGCCTGTCTGGCAAGGGGGCTGCCAGCGGCTCCGGATTGCCCGGCAGGGCGGTCCGTGCGGCAACCTCGTTGCGTTTTCGCAGAACCGGATCGAGCAGGCGACAGTCGAGGCAGGCAAACCGTTGAATTGCGGCTTCACCGACAAGGTCTGCGACGGAAAAGCGATCCATGAAGGTCAGGAAGGCGGCTTCCGCTGCAAACAGGATGATCGCAAAGGCCGGTGTGACGTGATGCGTGACGCCGTGCCCGAAGATATCGCCCTGACCGGCACGCTGCACGAGATCGGGTTGAACCCGGCGCAGGACGTCGCCCAGCAGAATGTCGGCCGCCGGCAGGGCAAGGGTAATGCCGCCGCCACGACCGCGCTCGGTGCGCAGGAAACCTTCCCGCGCCAGCAAGCTGACCACCTGGGCAGCATGATCCTTCGTCGTGACGGACGCCTTCGCCACCTGAAGGGTCGTCATCACCCTCGTCGGGGAGCCGGCACAGGTGGCAAGGATCGCGAATGCAATCTCACATTGACGGGTCAGGCGCATCGGTCTTTCTCCCTTATCATGCGTTCATGCGCCGGCAAGCGGTGCGTCGCACGGCTTCAGCCCGTCCAGGACGGTGAAACGATGGACGCCCTCAGCCGCATGCAGCATCCGGTAACGTCCGTCCTTGCGCGCCAGAAGCTCGGCATGGCCGCCCTGCTCGACGATATGGCCGTCTTCCACGACCAGAATGCGGTCTGCACTGGCGATCGTCGCAAGCCGGTGGGCGATGACCAGCGTGGTGCGGCCTCGCGAAAGGTCTGCCAGCGATTGCTGGATGGCGCGTTCCGTCTCGGTGTCCAGCGCCGAGGTCGCCTCGTCGAGGATCAGGATCCGCGGGTTCTTGAGGAAGATGCGGGCAATGGCCAGCCGCTGCTTCTGCCCGCCCGAAAGCTTGACGCCGCGCTCGCCGATCACCGTGTCGAGACCGGAGGGAAGTGCTGCGATCACCGTGTCCAGCCTTGCGCGCCGCGCCGCCTCCACGATCTCCGCTTCCGTGGCACCCAGGCGGCCATAGGCGATGTTCTCGCGGATGGTGCCGGCAAACAGGAACACATCCTGGGCAACAATGCCGATGTGAGAGCGCAGCGACTTCAGCGTCATGTCGCGAATGTCGATGCCGTCGATCGCAATCGACCCGCCCGTCACATCGTAAAAGCGCGGCAGCAGCGAGCAGATCGTCGTCTTGCCCGCCCCCGACGGGCCGACAAAGGCGATGGTTTCGCCTGCCCTGATCGAAAGGCTCAACCCTTGGAACACCGGCTTTTGCGGGCTGTAGCCAAACTGCACGTCGCGGTACTCGATATCCCCCTTCAGCCGCGCGACGGCTTTTGCACCCTCGCGATCGGCAATATCCGGCCTTGTATCGAGAAACTGGCAATAGCGCTGGAACCCGGCCAGACCCTTGGGATAGGTTTCGATGATCGAGTTGATCTTCTCGATCGGGCGGAAGAACACGCCGACCAGCAGCAGGAAGCCGACGAAGCCACCGGCGGAAAGTTCCCCCCGCACCACGAACCAGGCACCGGCCAGCATTACCACAACCTGCACGAAACGCATCGACAGGTAGGACAGCGACATCGACGCCGCCATCACCTTGTAGGCTTCCAGCTTGGTGGTGAGATAATTGCCGTTATTCTCGGCAAACAGTTTTCGTTCGTGATCTTCATTGGCAAAGGCCTGCACCACACGGATGCCGCCGACATTTTCCTCGATACGGGCGTTGAACTCGCCCACCCGGCCATACAGCGCATGCCAGGTTGCCGTCATGCGCTGGCCGTAGACGGCGGTCAGGATCGCCGTGACCGGCACGATGATGGCCGTCAACAGCGCCAGCGGCACATGCACCCACAGCATCAGGGCCAGTGCGCCGATCAGCGTCATGATGGCGATGAACAGATCCTCCGGACCGTGATGGGCCACCTCGCCGATCTCTTCCAGATCCTTGGTCAGCCGCGCCACCAGATGCCCGGTCTTCTGGTTGTCGAAAAAGCCGAAGGAGAGCTTTTGCAGATGATCGAAGGCCTTGCGGCGCATCTCCGTCTCGATCTTCAGGCCGAGCATATGCCCCCAATAGGTGACGATGACCTGCAGGCCGGCATTGGCGATATAGATGAGGAGCAGGCCGAGTGATGCGAGCGCGATGAGGCCCAGCCGGTTCGTCGGCAGCAGCCTGTCGATGAACAGCGTCACCGCCACGGGAAAGGCCAGTTCCAGCAGCCCGGCGGCGACAGCGGAGGAGAAATCGAGCGCAAACAGGCCGCAATGCGGACGATAGTAGGCCGCAAAGCGCTTCAGAAGACCACTCACGATGCCGTTTCCTTCATTTGACCCTCCTGCCTTCCATGACGAAGGAGAGGCTCTGATCCGGAAATATTTCCCGCTTTCGCGTCGCGGGGCATCGATCTTTCCTTCTGCAAGATCAGCGGCGTTCCGGCCACCGGGCCGGGAACAAGGACGAAGGGCAGACGCGTTAAAACATGTCGACAAAATTCCCGTTGTTCCGATGGAGATGCCGGGCGCCTGCCGGATGGCGGATTGACCGGGCGCCCGACTTTTGCCGCTCCCCTGTTGCGGAGCGACCTTTTGCGTGAGCCGGAACAACCGCCTCTTGCTGCCAGGCATCACCCTTCAGGCGCGTTCGGCGCCGGCATGGATGACGGCCCGCACGAACAGGGTGACGGTGGTTGCGATCCTGTGGGTGGGCATGACGCTTTCCTGCACCAGCAGGCCGTTCGACATCGCCATGATGCCGGCCACCAGCTGGTCCGGCGGCGCCGGAAGGGCCTTGCCGAAGCGCTCGAACAGACGGGTGAGCAGCACCGCGCCCCGCTGCAGATGCTCCTGCCAGACCCGCGCATAGCTTTCGGCGAAAGTCTGACTTCTCAGCGCATGCAACTGAAATTCGATCGACAGGATGGACAGGTCCCTGTCCTTGACGAGTTCCTGCAGCCAGGCTTCGATTTCTGCCAGGATCTCGTCGGCGGAACATCCCTCCTTGTCGACGATGACGGCCAGATGATCGTCCTGCAGGGCAATCTGCCGTGTCAGGAGTTCAAGCAGGACGGCCTCCTTCGACGGGAAGTTCGAGTAGAACGCCCCCTGTGAATAGCCGGCTTCCTCGGCGATTTCCCGCAGCGACGTGCCGCTGAAACCGCGCACCAGAAACAGTCCGCGCGCTGCCTCTATCAGCCGCTCACGCGTCTGGATCTGCGATTCCAGCCGGCTCAGCCTTTTTCGTCCCGTCGTGCTCATGCACCCCCCGTGCCGCAAAATTCAAATATCAAACGATATCTGAATATCGATTGATCTCCCTCAATGAGAGCCTCGGCGAAAGCGCTCTACTGACCCCGCTGCCGCACCGCAAAGGTGAGGCCGGATTATTGTGGAGCCGAGGCATGGCGATCAACATAGCAATCCTTAAGGAACGCAAAATAGGTGAAAAACGCGTTGCAATGGTACCAGAAGTGGTGCCGCGCGTAACGCGTCTTGGTGCGACGCTTGCGATGGAAAGCGGCGCGGGAACTGCGGCAACCTTTGCCGACGAGGTTTACAAGCAGGTTTCCATCTCTTCCGCCGCCCAGACGCTTCTGGCCGACGCCGATATTGTGCTTGCCGTCCAGCCGCCGACGGCGGATCAGATTGCGGCGATGAAACCGGGTGCCCTGCTGGTATCCTTCCTGTACGGCGCGGCAAATCCGGGCCTTGTCACGGCGCTGAAGGAACGGGGGATCACGGCGCTTGCCATGGAACTCATTCCCCGCATCAGCCGGGCGCAGTCGATGGACGCCCTGTCCAGCCAGGCGGCCCTTGCCGGCTACTATGCGCCGCTCCTGGGCGCCGTCCACATGCCGTGCATCCTGCCGATGATGACGACCGCCGTCGGTTCGCTTCGGGCAGCCAAGGTTCTGGTGATGGGGCTCGGCGTCGCGGGGCTCTCGGCGCTTGCGACGGCGCATCGCCTGGGGGCGATCACCGAAGGCTATGACGTGCGGCCGGAAACGGCGGAGCAGGCACAGTCGCTCGGCGCAAAATTCGTCGATACCGGCATCGATGCGCGTGGCCAGGGCGGCTATGCCCGCGAACTGACGGCAGAGGAACAGGCACAGGTCCGCCAGGTGCTGTCACGCCACATCGCCGATGCAGACATGATCATCACCACGGCGGCCGTGCCCGGCAAGCGGGCACCGATCCTGATTGCCGCCGATCAGGTGGCGGCCATGAAGCCGGGTGCGGTGATCATCGATCTCGGCGCCGAAAGCGGCGGAAACTGTGAAGGAACCCGGCCGGGTGAAACCGTGACGGTCGGACCGGCGACCATTGTCGGGCCGCTCAACGTTCCCTCGGCGATCGCCCGCCACGCCAGCGAGCTTTACGCCAAGAACCTCCTCAATCTCCTGATGCTCATCGTCAAGGACGGCGCCCTCACCCTCGATCTCGAGGACGAGGTGATTGCCGCAACCCTTGTCAGTCACGCGGGCGAAATTCGCAACGCAGCAGCGCGCAAAGCCATCGAAGACGCTGCGTCAACCAAGGAAGGGGCAGTGCAATGACGATCGATACATCCATGACCTGGCTGATCGCGCTTTACATCTTCATGCTGGCGGCATTCACCGGCTACGAGGTCATCAGCCGGGTTCCGTCCATCCTCCACACGCCCCTGATGTCGGGGTCGAACTTCATCCACGGCATCGTGGTGGTCGGCGCGCTGCATGCGCTGCTGAGCGCGACAAGCCTTTCTGCTGAGATCCTCGGCTTTCTCGGGGTCATCCTCGGCGCGGCCAATGCGGCCGGCGGCTATGTCGTGACGGACCGGATGCTCGCCATGTTCAAAACGAGCGACGAGAAGGGCAAGTGACATGGTTGCGCAGCATATCATGGGGCTGAGCGGCCTTGCCGCCGCAGTTCTCTTCATCTTCGGCCTGAAGCGCATGTCGTCTCCGACGACGGCCCTGTCCGGCATCGTCGTGGCAGGCGTCGGCATGCTTCTGGCAATCGCCGCAAGCTTCCTCACCGTTGCCGAACTGCTCCAGAGCGGCAATGCACGGCTGGAGACCAACATCGCGCTGGCGATCGCAGCACTCGCTCTCGGCAGCGGCTGGGCCTGGTGGCGCGGCAGCAAGGTCGGCATGACGGAAATGCCGCAGATGGTCGCGCTCTATAACGGCATGGGCGGCGGTGCGGCAGCCGCCATCGCCGCAGTTTCGATCTTTGGCGCGCAAGCCGATACGAGCCTTATCCGGGCGGTCACCGCCATCGGCGCGCTGATCGGCTCGGTTTCGCTCACCGGCTCGATCATCGCCTGGGCGAAGCTTGACGGAAAGATCGACAAGCCCTGGCGGTTTGCCGGCCAGCGCGTCGTCAACGGTCTCGTCTTCCTGACGGCGCTCCTGCTCGGCCTCGGCCTGATCGTGACCCCGGGCACGGCAGCCGGCCTTCCGCTCGCCATCCTGTTCTTTGCCGCAGCCCTTGGCTTTGGCGTGATGATGACGCTGCCGATCGGCGGCGCCGACATGCCGGTGGTCATTTCGCTCTACAACGCCTTCACCGGCCTTGCCGTCGGACTGGAAGGCTATGCGCTCCAGAACCCGGCCCTGATGATTGCCGGCATGGTCGTCGGTTCGGCCGGTACGTCGCTGACCGTGCTGATGGCCAAGGCAATGAACCGTTCGCTGGCAAACGTGCTGTTCTCGAACTTCGGAGACGCTGCCGTGCAAGGCGGCGCGGGTCCGCAGGGCGAGATGAAATCCTCCAGCGCCGGCGATGCCGCCATCGCCATGCGCTATGCCTCGAGCGTCATCATCATCCCCGGCTACGGGCTTGCCGTGGCACAGGCGCAGCAGAAGCTCTACGAATTCGTGAAATTGCTGCAGGCCGCAGGCGTCGACGTCAAGTTCGCCATTCATCCGGTTGCGGGACGCATGCCCGGCCACATGAACGTGCTGCTGGCCGAAGCCGGGGTGCCTTATGACGTCATCTACGACATGGACGACATCAACAGTGATTTCGCCAATACGGACGTGGCCCTCGTCATCGGCGCCAATGACGTGGTGAACCCCGCCGCTCGCACCGACAAATCCTCCCCCATCTACGGCATGCCCATCCTCAACGCCGACCAGGCCCGCCAGGTCTATGTCGTCAAGCGCGGCCAGGGCAAAGGCTACTCGGGTGTCGAGAACCTGCTCTTCTTCGGCGACAACTGCGCGATGGTCTACGGCGATGCGCAGGCAGTCCTCACGCAGATGGTTCAGTCCGTCAAAGATCTCGGCGCCTGATCGACGCCCCCTTACCCCAACAGTGTTGAAAATGGAGAACCGAAATGTCCTATGCAACGATCTCGCCCTATACCGGAGAAACGCTGGCAACCTTCGCGGATGCGACGGATGCGGAGGTGTCCGCTGCTCTCGACCAGGCGGATTCAGCCTTCCACGCCTGGCGGCAGACGAGCTTTGCGGAACGCGGCCGCATTCTGCAGAATGCCGCTGATCTTTTGCGCCGCGACTGCGATGCCTATGCCAAGCTGCTGACGCTGGAAATGGGCAAGCTGTTCAGCGAGGCCAAGGCCGAAGTGCAGTTGTCCGCCCGGATCTTCGAATACTACGTCCGTCACGCCGAAGCGCTGCTCACACCCGAGACGCTGCCGGTGCTGGATCCGGCGGAGGGCAAGGCGGTTCTCGTCTGCGAGCCGCTCGGCGTTCTGCTGGCCATCGAGCCCTGGAACTTCCCCTATTACCAGATTGCCCGCATCCTCGCACCGCAGCTTTCGGCCGGCAATACGCTGATCCTCAAGCACGCCTCCAACGTGCCGCAAAGTGCCGCTGCCTTCGAGAAACTGATGGCGGAGGCCGGCCTGCCGGAAGGTTGCTTCAAGAACCTCTATGCGACGCGCGACCAGGTCAACCGGATCATCAACGATCCGCGCGTGCATGGGGTGGCCCTGACCGGCTCCGAAGGCGCCGGCGCGCTGGTGGCGGCCGAAGCCGGCAGGGCGCTGAAGAAATCGACGATGGAACTCGGCGGCGCCGATGCCTTCGTGGTGCTGGCCGATGCCGATCTGCAGAAGACCATCGACTGGGCGGTGTTCGGCCGCCACTGGAACGGCGGTCAGGTCTGCGTCTCCTCCAAGCGCATGATCGTCGTCGACGCGGTCTATGACGCCTTCCTCGACGGCTACCGCAAGGGCGTCGCCGGGCTGGTCGCGGGTGACCCCTTCGATCCGAACACCACGCTGGCGCCGCTTTCCTCGCAGAAGGCGGCCGACGAAATCAAGGAGCAGATCCGCAAGGCGGTTGCCCTTGGCGCCAAGGCGGAAGAGGTTGGTCCGCCGGTTCCCAATCAGGGCGCTTTCGTGCAGCCGACGATCCTGACCGAGCTTGGCGACGAAAATCCCGCCCGCCATTGGGAATTCTTCGGCCCGGTCTCGATGCTGTTTCGGGCGAAGGACGAGGACGATGCGGTGCGCATCGCCAATGATTCGCCCTTCGGGCTCGGCGGCTCGGTGTTCACGACCGATGAGAAACGCGGCTTCGAGGTTGCCAAGCGGATTTCGACCGGCATGGTCTTCGTCAATCATCCGACGAAGGTGGAGGCGGACCTGCCCTTCGGTGGCATCCGGCGCTCCGGTTACGGCCGCGAATTGCTGGGGCTCGGCCTCAAGGAATTCGTCAACCACAAGCTGATCGATATCGTCGATATCGACGCACGGTTCTAGGCGCCGGACATCCGGGCGGCGGAGCGCAGAACGCCCGCCGCCCGGATATCTCATTCACCGCCTGCTTCGGCGGGCCGATGAGAGCAAGCGACCCTGCTCACCAGCGCGCCACCCGGGGGCCGAGGATCGCGCCAAGCAAGGCAAGGCCTGCAATCGCAATGGAATACCAGGTGGCAACGAAGAGCGGAGAATCGTCCGGGCAGTGCGCGGCATAGAAGGTTGCGGACAGGCCGCCGGCAAGCAGTCCGGCCACGGCGCCGGCAACCGCCGGGCGGGTGGGCGCCCCGTGACGAAGTGCAAGGAGAAACACAGCCAGCGGCGCAAGCCCGATCACCGGAATGAAGGTCAGGCAGGTGGAGATGTTTGTGCCCCACCAGACCGTGCGCCACTGGTCGGAGGGCACGGCGACGAGTTCCGCTAAGACGGCAAGAGCAAGGACGACAGGCGCTGCGGCCAGGAACAGTGCCGGCCGCACAACATTCGAGCCAGGCCGCGACAGCGCCCGCACCAGTTCGAAGGCGGCCGATGCCAGCATGAGCGTCGCCACGAACTTGAACAGGAAACGCGCGGTATGGGCCGCCGCAAGAAAATCCGGGCGCAGACCGAGCGAAAGCCAGAACACGACGGCGGCGGCAAGCGTCGCCCCCGCCAGGGCCACCCGCCAGGTGCGACCGAGGGACATAGGCTGTCGCGCATTATCCGCCTTCAGCGCATTGATCAGGTCTTCGGTCTGCATGTCAGCTCCGTCCAAATTTCTTCGCGATTGCGCGCAGTCCCCGATGCAGCGTCACCCGCACCGCCGTTTCCGTCATGTTGTATTTCGCGGCCGTCTCTCCGATCGAATGGCCCTCGATGGAGATTGCCGCAACCACCGACCGCTGGCCCGGCGTCAGCGCGTCGATCACCCGGCGCATGTCGCGTTCGCTCACCCTCTCCGTTTCCTGCTGGGCAACGGTGTCGATGATATCGTCGATTTCGATTTCCACGCGGCGCCCGCGCTTGCGAAAGGCGTCGATCAGCTTGAAGCGCGCAATCGCGAAAACCCACGGCAGAACAGGCGCATCACTCCTCCAGGTATGCCGCTTGGTATGGATCGCCAGAAGCGTTTCCTGCACGATATCCTCCGGATCGAGGCTACCGTCGATGATCCTGCGTCGGGCAAAGCCCCGCACGAGAGCCCCGGTTCGCCTCAGAAACGCGGCATAGGCCTTCTCGTCTCCGGCGATCGCGGCCTGCAGCAACATGGCGAGCTCTTCTTCGTCCTGGCCGCTCAACGCATGTCTCCTGTTCGTGCAGACCGGCCAGATTGTTACGCGCCGGCCGGGATCTTGTCCAATCACCCACGAAAGCCGCTCACGAACTCGTGTTTGCCGCCGGCCGTAACAGGAGGAATGCCGGAACGAAGACGTAGATACGCAGCCGACAACCGGCCTGCGGACGTCAAAGAGGAGATCATCCATGAACCGTTCCACGCTTACGCTCGCGCTTGCCGGCTCGCTCGCCAGTGCCATCGCATCCACCGCCTTCGCGGCACCCCTCGCCCCGGAAAAGATGGCCGGCAACGAGAAATGCTATGGCATTGCCCTGAAGGGTCAGAATGATTGCGCAGCCGGCCCCGGCACCACCTGCGCAGGCACCTCGACCATGGATTACCAGGGCAATGCCTGGAAGGCCGTGCCGGCCGGCACCTGCACCTCGATGAACGTCAACGGCCACAAGGGCATGCTGGCACCCGTGAAGAGCTGAACCTCGATCGGAGGCCCGGCCTGCCGGGTCTCCGTCTCATCCACGACCCTCGGGGAAACGCCAATGTCCATGTCGAAAGATCGCACCGCAGCCCTGCCGCAACGCGCCGGCCTTGGCCTGAAGCCGGAACATTACGCGACCATTCTCGCCGACCGGCCGGATGTCGGCTTCTTCGAAGTGCATGCCGAAAACTACATGGGTGCCGGCGGGCCGCCGCATCGCTATCTCGAGGCGGTCGCGGATCTCTATCCCCTGTCGCTGCATGGCGTCGGTCTGTCGATCGGCGCCGCGCGACCGCTCGACAGGGAGCACCTCAAACGGCTTCGCATGCTGGTGGACCGCTACCGGCCGCAGAGCTTTTCCGAGCATCTGGCCTGGTCGACCCACGATAGCGGTTTCCTCAACGACCTTCTGCCCCTGCCCTATACGGCGGAAACCCTGGCGCGGGTCATCGACCATGTCGATGAGACCCAGCAATGGCTTGGCCGGCGGATGCTGCTCGAAAATCCCTCGACCTATCTGCTGTTTTCCGAAAGCACCATCGACGAGATCGACTTCCTCGCGGCCGTCGCCAGCCGAACCGGCTGCGGGCTGCTGCTCGATGTCAACAATGTCATGGTTTCGGCCGTCAACCACCGTCTCGATCCGGTTGCCTATATCGACCGCTTTCCGATCGAACGGGTGGGGGAAATCCATCTGGCCGGCTATGACGAGACGTTCGATGGCGCCGGCGACCGGCTGCTGATCGATGCCCATGGCAGCGCCGTGAGACCCGATGTCGTGGAACTTTTCCGGCATACCCTCTCACTGAGCGGCCCCCTGCCGACCCTGATCGAGTGGGACAATGACGTGCCGGATTTTGCCACGCTTCACGCCGAGGCGGTTCGCGCGGATGCCATGCTGTCCGCTGCGGCCCCGCGCCGCAGTGTCACGCGGGCCGCATGACCATGACCTTCCAGGACAGCCAGAACGCCTTTGCGGCCGCCCTTCTCCATCCGGACCTGCCGCTGCCGCACGGCATCACGACTGCGCGCGGCACAGCCGATCCCCTGCGCTTCGCCGTCTATCGCAACAATGTCCATTTCAGCCTGACGACGGCGCTTGCGCAGCGTTTCCCCGTCACGCAGCGGCTGGTCGGGCCTGACTTCTTCACCGGCATGGCGCGCGCCTATGCGGCCGACCACAAGCCGGCCTCGCCGCTGATCATGCATTACGGCGACGATTTCCCCGCCTTCATCGCGGCATTTCCGCCGGCAGCCTCCGTCGCCTATCTGGCCGACGTGGCGCGGATCGAGGTTGCCTGGAGCCAGGCCTATCATGCGGCAGACGGCCCGCCGCTCGAAGTCGCGCAGCTTGCCGCCATTGCGCCCGAACGCATCGCCGATCTGGCGGTGACACCACACCCTTCGACCCGGCTGGTGCGTTCGGATTTCCCGGCGGGCTCCATCTGGAGCGTCCATCAGGGCGAGACGGTGGTGCCGGTCGGCGAATGGCGGGCGGAAGCGGTTCTCATCGTCAGGCCGCAAATGCAGGTGGAGATCCGGATCCTGCCGGAAGGCGATGCTGAATTCCTCGCCTGCTTGCTTCGTGGCGCCGCCCTCGGCGAGGCCGCAGAGGCTGCGTTTGCCGTGGCTGCAGATTTCGATTTCGGGTCGGCGCTGATCGGCCTGACCACACTTGGCGCCTTCAGCGCCTTCGAACCTCTGGAAGGGGAAGTTTCATGACCACCGACATCGCCTCCTCCCGCAGGCGCGGCGCAGCACTCGTGCAGCTTCATGACCGCGCCGAAGGCCTGCTTGCCGCCATTCCGCCATCGCTGCCGCTGCTGGCCCTGCGTATCGCCCTCGCGATCCCGTTCTTCAATTCGGGGCTTACCAAATGGGATGGGTTCCTGACGCTCTCGAACGGCGCCAGATATCTGTTCGAAGAGGAATTCAGGCTGCACCTGTTCGGCGGCGAATTTCCCTATCCCCTGCCGCTGACCATGGCGGCGGCAGCGGGGATCGCCGAACTCGTGCTTCCCGTTCTGCTGGTGCTCGGCCTGTTCACGCGCTATGCGGCCCTTGGCCTGCTGGCGATGACGGCCGTCATCCAGCTGACCATTCCGGATGGCTGGGCCAATTTCCATCTTCCCTGGGCGGCCATGGCATTGGCCCTCGTCGTGTACGGCAGCGGCCGGATCGCGCTGGATCCTCTCGTCCCGCGGCACCGGATCTGATTGAGATCGGCAGGCGACGGGACGGAGCCGGTTCGGAGGCCGAAGACGCCGGAACGCTTCATCGGGCGAGGTTTCCACCGCCCGGAGCGCCACCTCTGCCTTAGATAGACTTTTGCCTTCAGAGCGGATTGTCCCGATGCATCTGCTCCAGATATGGCATCAGCCGGTCGATCATCGCCCTTGCCTCCCGCTCCGCAGCGCTTTCAGGCCCGGCCAGCCGTTCGGCAATCTCCTGCATCACGCCATCGCGATCAATGGAGATGACGCGTCCATCGTCCACCAGCCTGTGCCCCTCCACGAAGACCTGGTGAATGGCGTCCTTCATCGCGCGATGCAGGATCGCCTCGCTGAGCGGCGTGTCGGGATGCAGCCAGGGCCGCGCCAGCCTGTCCTTCTTCAGCAGTACGATGTCGGCGCGCAGCCCTGGCTCCAGACGCCCCACCATGCCGTCATATCCGGCGCTGCGGGCGCCATGTTCTGTTGCCATCTGCAGCACGGCTGCCGCGTCCGGCCTGTCATTGAACAGGTCGGTGCCCCGATGCAGCGCCCAGACGAGCTTCATCTCGATCAGCATGTCGCGATCATCGGCCAGATTGGATTGGTCGATCCCCAGCGCAACGGGAATGCCGCGCTTGCGCATGGCGTTGACAGGCGCGACGCCGCTGCCGAGCCTGAGCCCCGAGCTGGCATTGTGGCAAAGGGTGCAGCCGCAATCGGCTATCAGGTCGAGATCGCTGTCTGAGGCCCAGTTGCCATGCCCGATCGTCAGTTCCGGACCGAGGCAACCGAGCGCCGCCAGATGCTCGACGGCCGAACGGCCGTAATGGGCACGGGCAAACGCCGCCTGCCGTTTCGTCTCCAGGAGATGCATGTGTACATTCGCACCGGAGGATCGCGCCGTCTCGAAGATCATCTGCAGGCTGTCATCGCTGCACCAGTGAAGGTTGGCCGGCGCCAGATGGTGCCGGACCCGCAACGGGTTGCGGTCCTGCCATTTGTCACGGCTCGCCTTGAAGAAGGCCATGTAATCGGCGGTGGGAACATCCGCCGCAGACAGCCTCGGCTGCAGCCATTGCTGCAGGTCTTCCGGCAAGCGGGCAAGAACGGCGCTGTCCGGTTCATAGGCGAGGATGTTGCGGTCACGCATCATGAAGGAATAGCCGACGCGCATGCCGATATCCCGGTAGGCGCCGAGCACGGCATCGGTGGCGCTGTCCCAGTCGTCCGGCGAGCCGGTGAGCCCGCTTGCAATGTGATGCACGGTGGTGGTGCCGCTTTCCAGCATTTCGATGGCCGAATAGAGCGTGTCGAGCCGCGGCCCGACCGAGCGCATCGCCCGGAACTGCGGCAGCCACAGTTCCAGCGGCACGAAGGGCACCCCCATCATCAGCGGCGTGAGACCGAAATGATGATGACTGTTGACCAGCCCCGGCATGGCGATCATCCCCGGCGAACCGTAGCGCGGCAGATGATCGTTGCCATAGCCGACCGCTTCCATCGGGCCGATCTGCGCGATCATGCCGTTCTGCACGCGGATCGCAACGTCATGACGCATCTGCATCCGGCCGTCTGCGGCAAGTCCGGTGAGTACCGTGCCCGCCTGGATGATGCAGTTGGCGCCGGCCGTGTTCACATCCTCATTCATTGCGGTAATCTCCGATGAGGCCGAGGCGCCTGGCTGCAGCGACACGATAGAGCGGATCGCCGTAAACCTTCATCTCCTCGAAGGCCGAGAAGGCGAAGCTGATGTCATGCTCGTCGAAACTGGCTGCGGCAGCGGCATGGATATCGTCCCAACCGGGCACATCGAGCTTGCGCCACCGGTCGACCATGCGCTCGTCCGGAAGGACCGGAAATCCCATCTCCGGTATCAGGGCGGCAATCGCCTGCCAGAAGACGCGCAGCATCACGTCGAGCGTCGGCCGCTCGCAGAAAGGCGCCACAAGACGGATCCAGTGCAGGCCGGTGACGACGTGCAGGGCCGCAAAATGCTGCGTGGCGGCAAAGGCGCGAATGGCAACGCCGGCCATCCGTTCCATCGCATCCGGCCCGATATCGAGCCAGTCCACCACGGGCCGGAATTCCTCCGTTGCCGTGGCGTCGCGGATGTTCTGCCAGAGGAGTTCGTGGAGAACAAGGTTATGCAGCGCCTCGATACCGGCCACCCGCCGCAGCACATCCGCCGGATCATCGGTGAGCGGAGCCGCACCTGTTGCCGGCGGCAGGGCCAGATAGGTGGCAGCCCAGTAGGCAAGGGCGACGGTAATGTCGGTATCATTCGCCCGCAACACGCCATAGGCGGTGCGCATCAGGGCGTGAAAGGCACTCGCCGCGATGCCCGGCGCAAGAATGGGCAGGAAGTGCCGCAAGGCACCGTCAATGCCGCGTTTCGCCACCTGACGGCTGAAGAAGAGGCGAAGATCCGGCTCACGGTCACGGTGCCCGATGGCGGATTGCCAGTCATCATCACCCAGCATCTGCGTCGGCACGGCAAAGGGGCGCAGGTTCTTGTAGGCGCGGTAATGGTCGAAGAAGCGGCGCATCTGTTGCGGGCTGCCGCCGATCCGGGCCAGCGCCGTCAGCACCATGGGGGCATGATTGGCAAAGGTCCGGTCGAATTCCGATCCCCAGCCGGGCATTTCAGCCAGCAGGGCCTCAGCCTCCAGCGGAAGGGGCGAGGAGAATGCACTCATGACGGCTGCTCCCAGGCTCCCCGGTGAATCGCGGCGGCCTCTTCATCGAGGCAAGGCCCTTCGACATGGATCGCCTTCTGTCCGGCGGCGAAAACTTCGCGACAGGGCATGTCCATCGTCGGGTTGTCGGGATGATCGCCGGTCAACTGCCGCAACCGCTTTTCCGAGAGGCCGTAGACCACACGGCCAATGCCCGTCCAGTAGATGGCGCCGGCGCACATGGCGCAGGGTTCTGCGGAACTGTAGAGGGTGCAGGAGGCAAGATAGCTCTCCGGATAGGCTTTCGAAGCCTCGGTGGCCACCAGCCGCTCGGCATGCGCCGTCGCATCCCGCTCGGGATAATAACCGTTTTCCCGTTCGATCAGAATCTCGCCCTCCGGCCCCGCCAGCAGGGCGCCGAACGGCATGTTTCCATGCCGCCGCGCCGCCTCGGCCAGTTCGAAACTGCGCCGCAACAGGTGCATCTCCCAGTCATTCATGTCGCTGTGCTCCCTTCCTTCACTGTGACACTGCACGCCATGACCTTGCTGACTCCGGCGCCGGCGGGGCGATGGACATCCGCCACCAGTTCGGTGCCGTCCGCCGTGGCGGTGCGGATCGTGGCTGGCTCAGAAACCGGCAGCATCATCGGATGCGGCGCGGCTGAACCGCGTGACTGGCGCAAGATGCGCGAGGTCAAATGCCCCGGTCGCCTCGATCAGCCGCACAAGATCGTCTGCGGCACGCTCCAGCACCCGCTCGCCCTTTTCGGCACTTGCGGCAGCGGCATTGCCGCAGACGCCGGCTTCGTGCAGATCCTGCGCCTGCCAGCCGAAGCCGACGGCGCCCTCTGCCGTCAGGGGACTGCCACTTCGCTCGATGGCAACCGTCAGCGGCACGAAGTCTTCGGCTTTGTCCATATCCACCAGATGCGGGGCGATGGCGAGCATCATGCTGGTTTCGATATCGCCTCCATGAATCCCGTGCGCAATCTCGCTGCCTGAAAAGAGATCGTCCACCGCCGTCAGGCGAAACCAGGAGCAGGAGATCGCCAGCATGCCGAAGCGAATGCGAATGTCGCGGCAGACGATATCCATCAGGGCCATCTGTCCGCCATGCGAGTTGAAGAAAACAAGGCGGCGAATGCCCGCGCGGTGCAGACTTGCGGCCATATCCAGCCAGACCCGGCGCAGCGTCGCGCCATCAATGGCCAGCGTACCCGGAAACGCCAGATGCTCGTCGGATTTGCCCACCGTCAACGCGGGCAGCACGAGAACATCATGCTCCGGCTGAAGACGGCCGACGCAGCGCTCGACAATGGCGCGGTTGATGAAGGCATCGACCCCGAGCGGCAGGTGTGGGCCATGTTGCTCCACGGCGGCGATAGGCAGAACCGCCACCGTCCTCGTCAGATCCCGCACCGCAAGTGCAGCAGTCGGGTGATCGGCCCAGTAGAAGGATCGCATCAGGAAGCCCTCGCGGCAGATGCCGTCGAACCTGTCGGCATGGTGGCAAAGCGCGTCTCGAAATCCTCCGGAACCGGCAGATCGTTGGAGGCATAGGCTTCGAGGCGGGCCACCAGCCCGCTTTCCTGATCGAGCAGCAGGCGGCGCTCGACGCCGCGAACCAGGCGCGGAAGCGCGTGCCGGTGACCGCTGATCGAGGTGGAATGCGGCCCCTGGCTGACGGCACTCAGGCTGTTGAAGGCAAAGATGCGCGAGAGCCATTCATCGGCCGGATCCTTCGGCTCGAAGGCGAAATGCCGGTCGAGATAGGGCAGCCGCCCCAGACGTTCGTCCTCCTCGCCGGCGGGCGGCTGGAAGCAATCGGCCCAGGTCCTGACGCGTCCGGCGATGCTGCGAAGTTCCGGCCTGAGTGACGGATCGACATGAAGGCCGGTTGCCAGGAGCAGATGGTCGAAGATCAGCTCACCCTGTGGCGTTTCCACCTGCACGACGCCGTTGCGCTCGCCGACCGCCAGCCACGGGGTGGCAGGCCGCAAGCGGAAACCGGGCATGGAGAGTGCCGTTTCGAAACTGCGCAGCGGCGGCGGCTGGTCCGATTTGCGGAAGAAGCGGGCGATCTGCCAGCGCGTCAGGTCCGAGAGTTCGGCAAAATGCGTCATCAGCGCCGGCGTCTCCAGCGCCCGATGCGGGTTTGTCCGCGGCAGCCTTTCGCGGCGGAAGCACAGATCGACAGAGGCGGCACCCGCCTTCAGCGCCTGAATGGCATTGTCGAAGGCAGAAGCCCCATGGCCGAGCACACCGACGCGCCGGCCCTTCAGGCGGTCGAAATTCACCGGCCCGTTGGTATGGTCATAGCGATGCGGCGGAAGCGCTTCGGCGATAAAGGATGGCACCTGCCACGCGCCAGCCCCATCGAAGCCGGTGGCCAGCACCACCGCTCGCGCCAGCCGACGCTCGGTTCGGCCTCGGCATTCAAGCGTCAGGGCCAGAAGCTGGCCTTCCGGGGCGATGTCGATGATCTTCGTTTCGTTTTCGATCCGGATGCCGAAGATGGAGGCATACCAGTCAAGATAGGCCTTCCAGTCGGTACGAGGAACGCGCGGCAGGGCCTGCCAGGCGGTCTCGCCGTGGCGGGCTTCGAACCAGCGGCGGACGGAGAGGTTTGCAACGTTGAATTCATTGCCGACGAGCGTCTTCGGTGTTCGCAGTTCCTCCATGCGGGCAAAGGTGGTCCAGGGCCCCTCGTCGCCGGCGGGGGCAGCATCGAACAGGCCGACGGAAAACCCGTCCCAGATCAGTTGGGCTGCAATCGTGATGCCGGACTGACCGCCGCCGACGATCGCAACATCATCGACCGGCACGCCGGGCGCTACAGACACGGGATCGAGCCATGGCGCGGCCGGGAAACCCAGCAGCGCAAGGTCGGCGCGGGCGGCTTCTGCCAGCCTGGTCAGGGCAAGATCGGCACGAGGATGAGGGTCAGACATGGGCAGTCTCCTTGCGCGGTGCCGGTGCGTGCACGCGGCGCCGACGGCGAAAATACTCGCCGATGAAAACGATGAGGCCGGTCAGAAACAGCACGACGACCTGCATGGCATTGAGATCGGGCTTCAGTTCGCGGCGGAACTGCGAAGCGACGATGAGCGACAGGGGCTGCGTGCGTCCGGCGAGGAACATGGAAATGGTCAGGTCCGCGAGAGATAGGATGACGCCGATGGAATAGGCGGCCCCGACGGCGCCCCTGATCTGCGGAAAGGTCACGCGGCGGAAGGTCTGCCAGGGTGTCGCGCCGAGGTCGCGGGCAGCCTCCTCCAGCCGGGGATCAAGCCGCACCAGCACGGCCGCGATGATGGTGGTCGTGAACGGGATGGCAACCAGCGTCTGGGCGGCAATCAGGGCGGTGGCCCCACGGCCCAGCCCCGCCCAGTTGAGAAGCATGGCCTGTGCGATGGAAAGCACCGTCTTCGGCACGAGAAAGGGCAGCACCAGCAGGGCGATGAAGACCGAGCGTCCGCGCAGACCGGGCGATGCCAGGGCAAGAGCCGCCAGCAATCCGATCAGTGCGGAGAGGATGCCCACCGGTTGCGACACCAGGAAGCTTGTCACGAAACCGTTCAGAAAGGCGGTATTGCCGGACAGTTCGCGGTACCAGTCAAGCGTGAAGCCATCCAGGGGGAAGGTCATCAGCGCCGAACGGTTGAAGGAGAACAGCGACAGAACCGCGATCGGCAGATAGAAGAAGGCCACGGCAAGCGTCAGCGTAATGGCAGCGGCGCGCTTCATCGCATGCCTCCGCGAAACACGGCACGCGCACCCTTCAGCCGCAGGACAAGCCAGGACATGACGGTGGCGCAGGCGAGCAGCACCAGAAGGAGACTGAGCGACAGAGCCGAGGCGAGTGGCCAGTCGAAGGCCGTGCCGAACAGATTGTCGATCATGCTCATCGGCGTGACACCCGAGGGACCGCCCAGCAGGCTCGGGGTCAACATGTCGCCGGCAGCCAGCGCGAAGACGGCAAACAGGCCAACCGAAAGGCCGGGCGTCGTCAGAGGCAGCGTCACTCTCAGGAAGGCGTGCAAGGGACGCGCCCCCAGATCGCGCGCCGCTTCGATCAGCCGCCGGTCCACCAGTTCGATCGACAGCCAGATCGGCAGAACCATGAAGGGCAGCGTGTTATAGAGAAGCACGAGGTGGGTCGTGAATGGCGTGAACAGCAGGAACTTGAGCGGTGCATGGATGACGCCCAGCCACATCAGCAGCGTATTCACCAATCCTTCCGAACCCAGAACGATCCGCCAGGCATAGATGCGCACGATTTCGCCGGTATAGAGCGGCGTCAGCAGAATGACGCTGGCGATCCCCTTCCATGCGGGTGCGAGCGAGGCGATGGCCAGGGCGACGGGATAACCGGCAAAGGCCGCCAGAACCGCCGTTCCAAGCCCGAACATCACGGCCTTGCCGATCAGAAAGGCGAAGACCGGCTTGGTCAGCATTTGCGCCCAGGCCTGCGGGGAAAAGGCCGGCACCATGACAAAGGCATCCATATCAACGGTGAAGACGCTGAAGACCAGCAGCAGGATGAGCGGCAGAAGGCATCCGAGAAACAGCAGGAAAGCGACGGGAATGGCGAGATGCGCGCGGCTGAGAGGCAGTTTCATTCGCCCGGCCTCGTGATGAAGGCGCGCGCGGGATCGAGGCCGATCGCCACGCTTTCACCGATCCGGGGCGGCATCAGGGCAGAAAGGCGCAGCAGAATGCCTGCGCATTCCGCCTCGATCATGTAGCTGCTGCCCTGGTAGACGACGTGACGGACAATCCCCGGCCATTCGGCGGGGAAATGGCGATCCGGCCCCTCGCGACGAAGCGCAAGATGTTCAGGACGCAGCACCAGCAACGCAGGATCGCCGGGGCTGAGGCCCTCGACGACCGGTGCCTGAATGATCCCGAGAGCGGTCTCCATTGAGGCCATGCCCTGGCCGGCGCTGCCGGACATCACGGTTCCGGCGACAAGCGTGGCCGATCCGATGAAATCCGCGACAAATCCGTTGGCCGGTCGCGCATAGAGCGTGGCTGGATCCGCCCGCTGGACGATCCTGCCACGATTCATCACCACGACGACATCCGACAGGGCAAAGGCCTCTTCCTGGTCGTGGGTCACATAGACGAAGGCGATACCCAGGCGCCTCTGCAGATCCTTGAGTTCGATCTGGAGGTGGCTGCGCATCTTGCGATCGAGCGCCGAGAGTGGTTCGTCGAGCAGCAGAAGATGCGGCTCGGCGACCATGGCGCGGGCAACGGCGACGCGCTGCTGCTGTCCGCCGGACAGCTGGTGCGGATACCGGTTGCCAAATTCGGACATGTGTACCGTCTCCAGTGCCCGCATCACCCGTGGCGCAGGATCGGGCGATCTTCGCCGAAGCGTGAGCGAGAAGGCGACATTCTCGAACACCGTCAGATGCGGGAACAGGGCATAGTTCTGGAACACCGTGTTGACCGGGCGCCGTTCCGGCGGCACGTCGATGAGCGAGCGGCCGTCGAGCACCAGCGAACCGCCATCCGGCTTCTCGAAGCCGGCGATCATCCTGAGGATCGTCGTCTTGCCACAGCCGGACGGTCCCAGAAACGTCGTGAAGGCACGTTCGGGAATGTCGAGATCCACGCCGTCAACGGCCCGGCTCGATCCATAGGCCTTGACTAGCCCCCGCGCCATCAGAAGCGGCGGCGGGGACATCGTTTCGGTCACAGGCAAGGCACCATGCATGGCTCAGCTTGCCTTGACTTCGTTCCAGATCTTCAGCCAGTCCGAGTAATTGTCCGGCGCCACCGGCCACATGAAGCTCTTCATCACATCCATATCGTCGATGAAGATGGTCGCCTGCTCTTCCTTGCTCAACTGATCGCGGATGACGGAGGAGGTCGTAGCATAGTGGCCGATCTTGGCAACGAGGCTAGAATAGGTGGGGCCGAGCAGGTAGTCGATGAACTTGTAGGCAACAGCGGCCTTGTCGTCCGGAAGGCTGGCGGGCATGGCGAAGCAGTCGCACCATCCCATCACGCCGGCCTTGGGCTTGGCCATGCCCATGGCCATCTTGCCCTGAAGCTCGTCATAGGGAACGCGCCAGGAGAAGGCGCAGGTGACTTCACCGGTGGCAAACAGGTTGGTGAGATCGCCGATCGTCTGCCAGTAGGCGCGCAAAAGCGGCTTCTGGGTGATCAGCAGCTTCTTTGCCTCTGCCAGTTCCTTGGCGTCCATGGTGAACACCTTGTCACGCGGCACACCCACCACCAGGCCGGCAATCGCGATGGATTCCAGCGCATAGTCGCGCATCGCCAGCTGGCCGGCATATTTCTTGTCGAAGAGCGTCGTGTAGTCGGGCTCCTTGTCCAGCTTGTCGGTGCGGTAGACGATCGGGTTGAGACCCCAGAGATAGGGAATGGCGAAGGTATCGCCGGCATCGTTTTGCACCTTTTTCGTGGTCCTGAACACGTCGTACATCTTCGCGACGTTGGGGATCTG
Organism: Rhizobium sp. CSW-27; assembly: GCF_018760785.1. Classification (GTDB taxonomy): domain Bacteria; phylum Pseudomonadota; class Alphaproteobacteria; order Rhizobiales; family Rhizobiaceae; genus Neorhizobium. The sequence continues at coordinate 96,120 of NZ_JAHHZO010000007.1, read as the reverse complement.
CGAAAGGTCGAGCTTTTTCAGAAGGCCGGCCTTGATATAGCGCCAGCTTCCGTTGAGCGACGGATTGATCATGTCCCAGTCGGCGGCAGATCCCGTCTTCAGGGCTGCGAACTGCGCATCCTCGCTGGACAGATAGGATAGCTTGATGGTCGTGCCGGTGTCCTTCTGGAAGGGGACAACATATTCCGGGTGGCCGTTGGAGTCCCAGGTCGCCCACACCATCTCCGGGACGGCGGCCGAAGCGGTTCCCGCCCGCCCCAGCAGGCCCGCGGCAGCACCGCCAGCCATCGTCGCCAATGCATTGCGTCGTGTCATCGTGAAGGCCATCGCACTGTTCCCTGTTATGCTTGTTGCAGTGCACAGAGTGTGCGGAATTCCGGGCGCGATGCCTATAACGCAGACACAATAGTCTATATTGCCTTTCCGGATGTCATCGCCTCGGAGGCCGTGCGCGATGCGCTGTGCCAGATCTGCTGCGACGACGGCGGCAGGGGCGGCAACACGATCTCCTCCAGCACGCGCATGCGCATGGCAACCGCTTTGATCATGCCGCGCAACCAGATCTGTGCCGGCGAATGGTGCTTCCGGTCGTGCCAGAGCATGTAGAAATGCATGCGCCCCAACTCTTCCGGCGCATCGAGAACGGCAAAGGGAAATGTCTGCGCCACCTGTTCCGCAAAATGCCGCCCGGTGGTGAACACGAGATCCGATTGTGCCAGCACGTAAGGGGCGATGGCATATTCCGGAACCGTCGCCTTGATCCTGCGCTTCTTGCCGAGTTCGATCAGCCGGCCGTCGATCGGGCTCAGATGCGCATGGCGGTCGGAAGTCGGCGACAGATGGCCTTCCTCCAGATATTCCGAAAGCATCACGCGGTCGCGACGGTTCGCAAACCGGTGGTTCGGCCGGACGAGACAGACGATGTCCGTCGTCAGGATCGGCGAGAGCCGCAGATGTTGCGGCGGACGCGGCCAGTTTCCGATCACCGCATCGATGGTGCCGTCGGCAAGGCCCGCAAGCAGGTCATCCTGTTCCGGCATCGGCGAAAGATCGAGGCTGATCTGGGGCGCCACTTCGGCGATCGCGCCGACGAGCGGCGGCAGAAGGACGGTGCCCAGACAATTGGTGGCGACGATGCGGAACTTCGTTTGCGCCGTCTTCGGATCGAACCTTGCCCGCTCTCCTAGGCTGCTGTCGATACTGGTCAGGATGCCCTCCAGCGCATCCCGCAAGGCCAGCCCGCGATCGGTCGGCACCAGCGCGCTGCCGGAACGTACCAGAAGCGGATCGTTGAACATGTCCCGCAATCGCTTGAGCGTCAGGCTGACAGTCGGCTGCGCCTGACCCAGCAGATCGGCCGTGCGCGATACGCTGCATTCGGTAAGCAGAAGGAGAAGTGTCCGCATCAGACGGACATCAAGGCTGCCGATATCATGCGCAGTCATGTCTTGCCTCCACATCGTGGCCATGTGGATTGATAAAACGCAAGTCTCGTGCCAAGCGCCTGCTACGCGGTCACGATGCACGGGGGCAGATGCCGTCAGCCGTGTCAGACCGGATGGAAAACGGCGGGCCAGCCGTTCCAGAAGCTTTTCCTTCCCGCCTTCCAGCCGCCGACCACGCGGCTCACCTCGCGCACGGCGCCGGCGGGCTCGGGCGCATCCAGCAGCACGATGGTTGCCTCGCAACCGACCTCCAGCCTGGCAGGTCCTCGAGAGCGGCTGACGATCCGATCCGGCAGTGATGTCACCATGTTGAAGGCAAGCGTCATATCCTCCTCACGCGACAGCTGGGCGACATTGGCAAACAGATTGGCCATGCGGAGCAGCGAGGCGTCGCCATAGGGAGTGAAGGGGTTCAGCACGTTGTTGGTGGCAACGGCAGTGATGACGCCCTCTGCCGCGAGGCGATGCAGCGGTGCGACGCCGCGCGGCGTCAGAACCGGCGTCTGGCGTCCGGTGAGAAACAGATCCGTTGCCGGAAGCGCCACCAGTGCGATGCCTGCCTGCGCCAGTTGCCGGCCGATCGCCTCGACCCGTTCGGGCGGCATTGCGGAAAGATTGGTGACGTGGCCGATGGTGACCCGGCCACCCCAGCCCCGGCGCAACGTTTCGTCGATCACCGCCGGCAGATTGGTTGCGTCCGGATCAAGGTCGAAATCGAGATGAAAATCCACGTCGACATCGTGTTTCTCCGCCAGATCGAAAATCGACCGCACATGCCGGGCCGGATCGGGATCGGTATAGGGACAGCCGCCGACCAGATCCGCCCCCTCGCCAAGCGCGCGGTCGAGCATGGCAAGTGTCTCCGGCTCCTGCGTCAGACCTTCCTGGGCAAAGGCGCAGAGCTGAATGTCGAGGGCGAAGGCAAAATCCGCGCGGATGCGCTTCAGTGCGACGAAGGACCGGAAACCGGCACGCGGATCGATTTCGACGAAGCTGCGCATGGCGGTCGTGCCATGGACGATCGCCTTCTCCACCACGGCGGCGGCGCGACGATAGACGTCCTCCTCGGTGAAGCCCGCCTTGGCTTTCGCCGTCTCGCGCACGGCCTCGGCAAGCGTACCCTCGCAAATGCGGCAGCGACCGAGAATGCAGGCCTTGTCGAGATGCACATGCGCGTCGGTGAAGCCGGGAAAGGCAAGCGCTTTCCGCGCATCGACCTCTTCCACCGCCTCGCAGCGGAGATGTGACGCCATCGCGGCGATGCGGCCGTCGCGGACTGCGATGTCCAGCAGATCCGGCCCTGTTGCAAGACGTGCATTGCGGATGACGAGATCGAAGATCATGGAATGCCTATTGTTCAGGATGCGATGGCGCCGCCATCGCTGCGGGGATCGTGTGCGCCCTCGATCCTGCCATCGTCGTGGATGCGAATGATACCCGCCTGCCCGCCCAGCGGGCTGAGCGGCTCGAGATCGGAAACGACATGTCCCCTCGCCGCCAGGCTCCCAAAGACCGCCGCACCGGCATTGCGCTCCAGCTTCAGCGTATCGCGGCCGTCGGAGAAGGTCCTGCCGAGCAGGAAGCGCGGCCGCGACAGCGCCGCGGCGGGATCGAGATGATGGTCGATGAGCAGGCTGAGCAGAAGTGCAAGCGTCTGCGGCTGGCCATCGGCGCCCTGCGTGCCGTAGAGCAGATGCGGACGCCCGTTCTTCAGCGCAAGGCCGGGATTGAGCGTGTAAAACGGTCGCTTGCCGGGTTCCAGCCGGTTGGGGCTTGCCGGATCGAGGCTGAACGCCGCCCCGCGGTTCTGCCAGAGAATGCCGGTATCGCCCACAACGATGCCGCTCCCCCAATCAAAATAGATGCTTTGCAGCACACAGGCCACGCGCCCCTGCGCATCCACGGCTGCGAGGAAGGCCGTATCGCCGTGGCGATGGGCGTGCGGCCAGGCGAGAGCGTGAACGGGATCGATCGCGCCTGCCTTGGCGGAAAGCCGCATCGGGTCAAGGAGATCCTCCAGAGCGCCGGGGACGAGGAAATCCGGATCGGCGATCGCGCCGCGATCGAGAAAGGCCTGCTTCACCGCCTCCACCAGATGGTGATAGAAATCGGCGCTATCGCTCGCCATCGTGCCCGGCGCCAGTCGACCCAGCACCCCCATGATGCCAAGCGTGGTAAGGCCCTGCGTCGGCGGCGGCGGGGCGCAGAGCGTCAGGTCCCGGTAGGCGAGCTGCACGGGAGCTTCGAACCGTGCCTCGGTGGCCGCCAGATCCCGCGCCGTCAGGGGCGAGCCTGCGGCAGCAAGCCCCGCAGCAATGTCGGCGGCAAGCGCCCCCTCATAAAATTCCCGGGGTCCGTGCTCGGCAATCCGCCGCAGAGTGCGGGCCAGCGCCGGCTGCCTCTGCACCCCCTGCCCGCTGAAAACGGGCTCGAAGCCCCGCCATCCTGCACGCTCCGCCGCACGAAAATCCCACCAGAAGCGTTGGGACGGGCTGACGGTGAAACCGTCTTCGGCCAGTTGAACGGCGGGCTCCAGCAACTGTGCCAGCGACCGCCTGCCGCCCCATTCTTCACGCGACAGCGCCAGCAGCCTGCCCCAGCTTTCGACGAGGCAGGCGGATGTCAGCATGGAGGCGGCGCCGCGCGGCGGAAGCTCCTTGATGCCCGAGATATCCTGGGCCGACTGGCCGATGCCGAGCAGCGTCGTCACCTGACCCTTCGCATCCGACAGCATCCAGACCGCATCGCCCCCCAGACCGCAGAAATGCGGATAGACGACCGAGAGCGCCGCGCCGGCCGCAACCAGCGCCTCGATGGCATTGCCGCCCGCCTCCAGCACCGCATGTCCCGCCTCGCCGGCCTGCGCATGCGGAGCAACGATCATCGTGCTGCTGCCGCGGGCATCTCGACCGCCCTGCCGCCTGTCCGTGCCGTCCTGCCCGTCCGTCATCGTCCTCGATCCATCACTCTGCCCCGCTCGGCAGCGAGCTGCCACGCCCGAAGACGCGCCGAGTCTCTCGCACTGCAACAAACACTTGTGGAGCATGCAGCGCAGCCGGAGACAAGAAGCCTGCGCTTGCACCGACGGTGACGCCATCGCGCTCAAGACGCAAGACGCGCGCCAACATGGTCAGGATCTTGAAGATGTCTTCGTGCGGCAGACAACTTGTCTGGACAGAATTTGACAGAAATCCACAAACCTGTATAACAGAAATGACAACTAGGCAGTTGCCATAGCTGATTGCAGGTAGATTGATGATCATCACAGAGGTTTCCACGCGCGTTTTCCGCACGACGACCCGCCGCCACTCCGACAGCGCGGGCCACGCCCATCCCGGTCCGCCGCATCAAGTGGAGCAGGCAATTCTGACTGTCCGGACAGAAGATGGCCACGAGGGCCATTCGTTTACGGCACCGGAAATCGTGCGCCCTCACGTGATCGACAAATTCGTCAAGAAGGTTCTGATCGGGCAGGACTGCAGGGATCGCGAACGCCTGTGGCAGGATCTCGCCCATTGGCAGCGTGGCTCCGCTGCGCAGCTGACGGACCGGACTCTGGCGGTGGTGGACTGCGCGCTATGGGACCTTGCCGGCCGCGCGCTCGGGACACCTGTATACAAGTTGATCGGCGCCTATCGCGACAAGGTTCTCGCCTACGGGTCGATCATGTGTGGCGACGAATTGCCGGGCGGTCTGGCGACACCCGAAGACTACGGCCGTTTTGCGGAAACGCTGGTCAAGCGCGGCTACAAGGGTATCAAGCTGCACACCTGGATGCCGCCGGTCAGCTGGGCACCGGACGTCAAGATGGATTTGAAGGCCTGCGCCGCCGTCCGCGAGGCGGTTGGTCCCGACATCCGACTGATGATCGATGCGTTTCACTGGTATTCGCGCACCGATGCGCTGGAACTGGGCCGTGGGCTGGAAAAACTCGGCTTCGACTGGATCGAGGAGCCGATGGATGAACAGTCGATGTCGTCCTACAAGTGGCTTGCAGATAATCTGGACATTCCGGTCGTCGGGCCGGAAAGCGCGGGGGGAAAACACTGGCACCGCGCGGAATGGGTCAAGAACGGTGCCTGCGATATCCTGCGCACCGGCGTCAACGATGTCGGCGGGATCACGCCCGCCCTGAAGACGATGCGCATGGCCGAGTGCTTCGGCATGGAATGCGAGGTGCACGGCAACACGGCCATGAACCTGCACGTGGTCGCCGCCTCGAAGAACTGCCGCTGGTATGAGCGCGGATTGCTCCACCCCTTCCTGGAGTATGACGACGGGCATGATTACCTGAAATCCCTGTCCGATCCGATGGATGCGGATGGCTATGTGCATGTGCCGGACCGCCCGGGCCTCGGCGAAGACATCGATTTCGACGTTATCGAGAACAACCGCGTTCGGTGAGGGTCGCAATGAAGACGATCCTGGCCTTCGGAGACAGTCTGACCTGGGGTGCCGACCCGGTGACGGGCCTGCGCCACCCGCCGGAATTCCGCTGGCCAACGGCGCTGGAAGACCGGTTGGGAGATGGCTTTGACGTCATCAGCGAGGGTCTCGGAGGCCGGACCACCTGTTTCGATGATCATACCGGCCCGGCAGACCGGAACGGCGCGCGCAGCCTCGAAGTAGCGCTTGCCTCGCACATGCCGCTCGATCTCGTGATCATCATGCTGGGAACAAACGATCTGAAGCCCGTCCATGGCGGGCGCGCCGAGGCTGCGTTTTCCGGCATGCGCCGCCTTGCGCAGATTGTCGATGGCTTTCCCTACAAGCCGCGCAACGCACGGCCGAAGCTTCTGATCGTCGCGCCGCCGCCGTGCGTGCCGGGGCCGGAGGGCGCCCCGGCGGGAGGCCGCAGCATTCGTGAGTCCGAACGGCTCGCGCCACTCTTTCGCATGGTCGCGGAGGAAAGTGGCGCCTTCTTCTTCGATTCCGGCACGGTCGCCAGGGCGTCGGCCGCGGATGGGGTTCATCTCGACGCACAGGCCAGCATGGCAATCGGTCACGCCCTGGCTCAGCCGGTGAACAGCATTCTTGCATGAGCGGATCAGGTCCGTGGAGGAACGGATGGCCTGCCGCATGATCAACGGTCGCGCCATCAGCGCGCACATGGGAGGTAACATGAAACATTTCTTTGCAACTGCCGCATTGGGCGCGCTTCTGCTCGGAGCCGTGCCGCTTCCAGGCTTTGCCGAAACCCCGAAGGACCAACTGGTGGTGGCGACCACCATGAACAACATCCTGACGCTGGACCCGGCCGCCATTACCGGCCGTGAAACGGTGCAAGTCCTGAACAACGTGTATGACACGCTGGTGATGCTTTCGCCCGAGGACCGCAGCGTGCAGCCGCGCCTGGCCGAACGCTGGGAGATCGCCGCTGACGGCCGCTCGATCCGGTTTCACCTGCGCAAGGACGCCCGCTTTGCATCCGGCAATCCGGTCACGGCAAAGGATGTGGCCTGGAGCCTGAAGCGCCTCCTCGTCCGCAACCTTGCGCAGTCGTCCTTCCTGAAAACGCGCGGCTTCAAACTGGATGCAGCCGACAAGCTGTTCGTCGTCGAGGATGATCATACCTTCGTGCTCAACCTGCCGCAGCCGGACGACCCCAATCTCATCCTGATGATCCTGGCGCAGAACGGACCGGGATCCGTGATAGACAGCAAGACGGCCCTGGAGCATGAGAGGGATGGCGATCTTGGCGGCGCATGGCTCACGCTGAATTCCGCGGGGTCGGGCCCCTACACGCTCGGGCAGTGGAAATCCAACGAATACATCATTCTGACCCGCAATGACGGCTACTGGGGCGAAAAGCCGGCCATGCGCCGCATCCTGATGCGCCATCTGCCGGAATCGCAGTCGCAGCGACTGATGCTGGACAAAGGCGACATCGACGTTGCCTATTCGCTGCAGGCACCGGATCTGGCCGCCCTGGAAAAGGACGAGAGCATCGTCATCCAGTCCACGCCCGGCTCCGGTTTCTACTACCTTGCGGTCTCCATGAAGGATGAACGCTTCGCCAAGCGGAAGGTGCGTGAGGCGCTGCGCTATCTCATTGATTACAAGGGCATCAACGAGGCCATAATGCCCTATTACGGCACGCTGCACCAGCGGCCGCTGAGCACGGGCGTGATGGGTCAGCTGCCCGATCAGGGCTATGTGCTCGACGTGGAAAAGGCAAAGGCACTGCTGGCGGAGGCGGGCTATCCCGACGGCTTCGAGACGACGCTGCGCGTTCTCTCCGAAGACCCGTTCCTGAAGGCGGCAACGGCCATCCAGAACACGCTCGCTCAAGCCGGAATCAAGGCCAGCATCATCAGCGGCTCCGGAGACCAGATTTACGGCGCAATGCGCGATCGCAAGTTCGAACTGCTCGTGGGCCGTGGCGGTGGCGGGCAGCAGCCGCATCCCGACAACAATCTGCGCTCCATGGCCTATAATCCGAACAATGCGGACGAAGCCAAGCTGACGAACTATCAGAGTTGGCGCACCAGTTTCTTCGACGAGAAACTGAACACCCTGATCGAACAGGCGCTCGTCGAGCGTGATCCTGCCAGACAGGCCAAGCTCTATCAGGGTATCCAGACCTACATGGATGAGCTTGTCATGCCGATCCAGCCGTTCTCGGAGGTGATCGACACCGCAGCCTATCGCGCCGACGTCAAGGGCATGATCGTGAGCCCCTGGCTATCCCGCTTCGAAAAGATCACCAAGACCCGTTGAGCCGTCAGATCCTTCCTCCCTGGCGGTCCAAGGCAGGGCGCGTGGCAACACGCGCCCATTCTTCATGATGGCCTTGTGCGCGAAGGTCGAAAGGCAAAAAGTGCCGATAAGGGCTGGTTTTTGCCCGGTCGATCCGACCGAACGGTCAAAAGAAGACAAAGAAGACCCGGCGCAAAGGCCGGGCAGGTCGTGAACAGAGGCGGGCGGACGTCCCGAACAGCTGAGGGCAAGCTTCGCCCCCGGTTGAGGATGCCCTTGACGCTCGGGTCAGCCCTGCGCCCGGCGGGTGCCTTCATAGGCCAGCGAGGCGCCGACAAGCTCCCGCGCATAAGGATGCGTTGCCTGATTGCCCGCAATCGCATCGCGCGGCAGAACCTCCGCCACCTCTCCCAGCAGCATGACGGCAAAGCGATCACACATATGATCGACGACCGCCAGGTCATGCGTGACCATGATGTAGGTAAAGCCGCGCTCGTCCCGCAACCGTTGCAGCAGATTGAGAATTTCCGCCTGCACGGATACATCGAGCGCCGAAGTCGGCTCATCGAGCAGGAGCAGCGATGGCTCCAGAATCAGCGCCCGGGCAATCGCGATCCGTTGCCGCTGGCCTCCCGACAGCTGATGAGGAAAGCGATCGAGAAAGGACACCGGCAGGCCCACGTCGGTGATGGCCCTGCGCATGCGGTCCTCCCGATCATCGAGCTTGTGGATCGCCAGCGGCTCATGAAGCACCGTGCGGACCGATTGGCGAGGATGCAACGACCCGTAGGGATCCTGAAAAACCATCTGCAGCGTGCGGCAGCGTTCCCCCAGAGGAATCTCGCGCACGAAGCGTCCGCCAATGCGGATCTCTCCCTGCCAGAAATCCGTCAGCATGGAAATGCAGCGCAATACCGTCGATTTTCCGGAACCGGATTCCCCCACCAGACCGAAGCATTCGCCCGGCTGCACCGCAATCGAAACGCCCGGAAGCACCCTGACGGCCTGAGGGCCGGAACCGAAAACGATCGACAGATCGTGCACGTCAACGGAGACTGACATCAGGCATTTTCCTCCAGCCATTCGGGCTTGCGGTCGAGAACCGAAAGCGGCGCGCGCGGTCCGCCGATACGGGGCTGGGCGGCCAGCAGTCCCCGCGTATAGGGATGCTCCGCCCTTTCCAGGTCACCTGCCTTCAAGGTTTCCACCACCTGGCCCGCATACATGATGAGCACGCGGTCGCAGAAATTGCGGACCAGATTGAGGTCGTGGCTGATCATGATCAGCCCTATGCCGCGGTTGCGCACCAGATTGTCAAGAATGTCGAGCACCTGAAGGCGAACCGTCACGTCAAGCGCAGAGGTCGGCTCGTCGGCGATCACCAGATCGGGATCGGCAAGCAGCATCATGGCGATCATGATGCGCTGGCCCATGCCGCCCGAGACTTCGTGCGGATATTGCCTGTAGACGCGCTCCGGATCGCGGATCTTGACCGCCTCAAGCATGGCAAGCGCCCGCTCGCGGGCTTCACGCCGGCTGCATCTGAAGTGCCTGAGGTAGGTTTCCGACACCTGATCGCCGACCCGGCGGATCGGGTTCAACGAGAATTTCGGATCCTGCAGGATCATCGACATGCGACGTCCCCTGATCTTCAGCATCTCGCGTTCCGAAAGAAGGGTCAGGTCGACATCCTCGAACCGCAGCCGGTCCGCGGTGATGGTCGCGCCCGGCAAAAGCTTGAGAAGCGCGCGGCCGACCGTTGACTTGCCGGAGCCGCTTTCGCCGACAATGCCCAGCCGCTCGCGCCCGAGGGTGAAGGAGACGCCGCGCACCGCCTCGCGCGCGGCTCCACCATAACGGATGCGCAGATTGCTGACGTCAAGAAGCGTGTCCATGGGCTCACCGCCTGTTCATCTGCTTGGGGTCCAGCGCATCGCGCAAACCATCCCCCAATAGGTTGAAAGCGAGGCTGACGCTCAGGATGGCCAGCCCCGGATAGGTCACCAGCCACCAGTTGTCCAACATGTAGCGACGACCCGTGGCGATCATTGCACCCCACTCCGGCAGCGGCGGTTGCGCGCCGAGCCCCAGGAAGCCGAGACCGGCCGCCGTGAGGATGACGGTTGCCATGTTGAGGGTGAGCCGGATCAGAACGGAGGGAAGACACATCGGCATGATCGACTTCACGATGATGCGCAGGCGTGACGCGCCCTGCAGCCGCGCGGCGGCAATGTAATCGGCGTTGCGGAAGGTCATGGCTTCCGCACGCGCCAGACGCGCGATCGGCGGCCATGAGGTCAGCGCGATGGCAACGATCGCGTTGTTCAGGCTCGGCCCGAGGGCAGCGACGAAGGCCAGCGACAGAATGAGGCTCGGAAAGGAGAGAAAGATGTCGGTGATGCGCATCATGACGGTATCGAACCTGCCGCCGAGATAGCCGGACGAGGTTCCGATGACGAGGCCGATCGGCCCAACCACGATGGAGACGAGGAAGATGATCGTCAGCGTGATGCGTGCACCGAAGACGAGACGGCTGAAGATGTCGCGGCCAAGTTCGTCCGTTCCGAACGGATGCCCCTGCCCCGGGGCCTGCAGCGTGTTGCCGAGGTCCTGAACATAGGGATCGTGCGTTGCAAGCCAGGGCGCGAAAACCGCGGCGAGAACAAGCAGGGCCAGCACCAGAAGGCCGAAGGCCGAGGTCGGACTGCGCAGGAGGAACAGCACAATGTTGCCGAGCGCCCGCAGGCTGGCGGGCATGCGAATGGAATGGGTCATGTCAGTCATGAACGGGTCCTCGGGTCTAAGACGCGGTAGAGGAGGTCGGACAGGAGGTTAAGCCCGATGAAGATGACACCAACGATGAGAACGCAGGTCATCACGGCATTCATGTCGCCGATGATGAGATTGCTGGTGAGATACTGGCCGAATCCCGGCCAGGCGAAGACGGTTTCAATGAGAACCGCGCCCTCCAGAAGGGAGCCATAGGCAAGCGCCACGATGGTTACGAGCTGCACCCGGATATTGCCGAATGCGTGCAGCCAGATGGTCTGCGCCTGCGAAAGGCCCTTGACGCGGGCGGTCGTCACATATTCCTGATTGAGCTGGTCGAGCATGAAGCTGCGCGTCATGCGAGTGATATAGGCCGCAGACGAATAACCGAGCAGGCAGGCCGGCAGGATCACGTGGTTGACGGCAGACCAGAAGACATCCATCTCTCCGGCCAGAAGGCTGTCGATCAGAAGAAAGCCGGTCCGTTCCTCGACAAGGCCGATGTAGAACTGGTCCATGCGCCCGCTGCCGCCAACCAGACCCAGATGGGCATAGAAGACGATCAGGGCAATCATGCCGGTCCAGAAGATCGGCATGGAATGCCCGGTCAGGCTAACCACCCGGATGGCGTGATCGGGCCATCGATCCTTGCAGACGGCAGCGAGAACGCCCATGGGGATGCCAAGCAGGGCCCCGATGATGATCGCGAAGGTCGCGAGCTCGATGGTCGCCGGCATCACATGCAGAATATCCTGGATGACGGGCTGGCCCGTCCGGATCGAGGTCCCGAAATCGCCCGACGCCACATCCCGGAGATAATAGAGGAACTGCTCCCAAAGCGGACGATCCAGCCCGAGGTCGCGATAGACCTGCTCATAGGTCTCCCGTGTGGCATCCTCGCCGACCATGGCCCGAACGGGATCCGCCGGCATCAGGCGACCGATGAAGAAGGTCAGCATCAACAGACCGAGAAGGGTCACGGCGACGCTGCCGATCTGCCCTGCAGCCCGCTGGATGCGTAGAGTAAGGAATGACATGGATCCTCCACATGGTCGACGCTCCTCATGCGGCAACCCGCTCCTGTCATACAGGTTAGAGCAAACCTGTCACAGGCTTAAGAAGGTGTCAAGTGAAGCGATCACCGAATGACGGCAGCGCATCCACAACGGCCTGTGCGGGCACGCGAATGGTACGAAGGCGCGGCGCGAGGACACAGGAGAGCGGCGGCCAAGCCGAACGGGCGGACCGTCCCGCGAGATCGGAACGTCGAAAAGAGATGCCGCCGATCCTGGATGACAGACGCCTGATCAGACAGAGGCAGCGCTGGCGCCGGTACTCTGCGATCTCAGAAGCACGCGATAGCGTTCCAGGCTGCCCTTCAGATGCGCGCGCATGTGAGACCGGGCCAGTTCCGGGTCACCTTCGATGATGGCATCGACAATCTGCGCATGTTCTTCTCGCAGATGCAGATTGTAGTCTTTCGGCCGGCTTCCGGGAGGCGAGCCCTGCAGATCGCCACGCGGGATGATGCCGGTTCGGATCAGTCGCAAGAACTCCGGAAAGCGCTTGTTCTGGGTGGCTTGTGCGATGGTGAGATGAAAATGGAAGTCCGCGTCGCGTGTGGGCGCTCCCGCCGCCAAACAGTCGGTCACGACGCGATGGGCCTCGACGATTGCCTCGATCTGGGTGGCCGACCGCCTGGACGCGGCAAGACCCGCCGCCTCCACCTCGAAGACCGTGCGCAGTTCGAGAAGTTCGATCACGGACGAAATGCGTTCGATGTTGAGGTCCTGGAACGGCTGTTCGACGGCAGCCTTCACGTCGAGCGCAAAGACCCCGGCGCCTTTGCGTGCCTCGACGAGGCCGTCTGCACGAAGGATCGCAATGGCTTCGCGCACGACGGTGCGGCTGACGGAATATTCTCGGGTCAGCGCACTTTCGCTGGGAAGCTTGTCTCCGGCCCGAAAAACGCCGGATGTCAGGTCTCGGCGCAAGGCCGAACTGATCCGGAACGCCAACGATTTGTTCGGCTGCACGCCCGCTGTTGCCGCAGTGTCCATCGCAGTGCTCTTCCCCGATTACCTGTCAGGCATGTTTACGCGAGACACGGGGAATTGCCTAGACCCAAATCGGTATGGCGAGCACCGCCTTCCATCCCGACGAGGCTATGACAGTCGCCGGCGACACCGGTGACGATGTGCAAAACGGATCCTGCAAGCCGGAGTGCAGACCCTCAGGATGGCGCAGGGCGCGGCGGAAGCGGGCGGTGTCGAACCGCGAGCCTCCGCCGCACCCATCAATCACTTTGCGAGGTTTTCCCGCATGAATTCAAGGATATCCGGGCCCAGGCTTTCATCCGCCGTGCCGAAATGCTCGATGATCGAAATGTGGTTGTGTCCAAGTGCCGTCTTGTAGACGGGCAGCTTCCCGTCCCGCTCGAAAAGGGCGTCGAGAAGCCGCTTGTTCTGCCGCTGGATCGAAGGCATGTCGTTTTCCGCCACCGCCATGAACACCGGCAGCTTGCGACCGCCGACGTGCCGGATGATCGACATCCGCGGGTACTGGCTGGCATCCTCCCCGTAATAGACCTTGTCCTGCGGGCCGAGATCTTCCGAATCCGCCGTCGGAATGGAAATGAGGATGAGGCCGCGCACCCCGTCATCGCCACTGGTCGCAGAGGTGATGAAGCCATAGGTCGCGGCATGGGTTGCCCCGGCCGAATTGCCGGAGACGAAGATGGATTGCGCATCACCGGCATGGAGGGACGCATTACCGCGCAACCACGAAACCGCCTTGGCAACATCCTCACCACCCGAGGGGAAGTGCGCCTTTGGCGCGAAACCGTAGTTCATCAGGGCAGTCACGATGCCGTGCTGCCCGAAGTAATAGCCGAAATGCGCCACATCCTGCTTGTCGCCCCGCACGAAGCCACCGCCATGGGCAAACAGCAGGATCGGCAACCTCGCGCCGGAGGCCGCGTTCGTCGGCACATAGAGGTCAAGCTTCTGCCTCTCGCCATCGCCATAAGCGATGTCCCTCGTAACGGTCACCCCATCCTTCGAGGCTGCCTCATGCAGCGGATGGTAGAGTGCGGTGACGCCCTTCACGACATCGGGGCCAAGCCTGTCGCCAAAGGCGCGAACACCCTCTCCCACCTCGGGCTGGTTCGCCGACATTTGCGCCCGGGTTGCCGGCGCAAGCACAATGGCTGCCAGAATGGTCAGCACGCCCAAAACAGATCGCATGTTTTCCTCCCTCATGCCTGAAACATGTCAGGGCCTGATGCGGATCTTCCGCAGCGCGCCAGCCTGTCGACGCGCCGCGAAGGACCGTGATCAAATGAGGCCCTTCGGTGCAGCCCGGAAGCCGGCCTTTTCAATGCCGGCGATGGCGCAGATCTCGTCATTGTCGCCGATGTCTCCGGAAATCCCGACGGCACCGATCACGATACCTTCCGCGTCGACCACGAGAACGCCGCCCGGCGAGGGCACCATGCGTCCGCCGCTGACGGTGGACAGAACGGTGATGAAGGCGGGGTTCTTCGCCGCGCGCTCCGTCAGTTCACGGGTGCCAAAGCCCATGCCGAGCGAACCCCAGGCCTTGCCATAGGCGATATCGAAGCGGACGATGCCGGCGCCATCCTCGCGCCTATAGGCAATGAGGTGGCCGCCGGCGTCGAGCACGGCAACGGCCAGTGGCGCCAGGGAACGGGCGCGCGCCTCGACAAGCGCGGCATCGATGATGGTGGTGGCATCTCTCAGTTTGAACACGTGTCTCTCCGATAATCAGTGAACGTTAACGCGCGGCGGCCTGCCAGCGCAGCAGCCGTCGCTCGGCCATCGAGAGCAGACGGCTGCCGACCAGGCCGATTGCGCCGAGAATGACGATGCCGGCAAACAAATCCGCCGAACGGAAACTGCGGCTGGCCAGCAGAATGCTCTGGCCAAGCCCCTCGCGGCTGGCCAGCATTTCGCCGACGACCGCAAGAATCAGGGAAATGGTGAGGCCGAGCCTGAGGCTGGCAAGGATCATCGGCAGGGCGCTCGGCAGGGCGAGTTTCCAGATCACCTGCAGACGGTTGAGGCCAAGGACGGCACTCACCTCGTAAAGCCGGGGCTCCATCGCCGAAAAGCCGTGGATCGTTGCAAGCAGCATGGGCCAGAGCGCGCCAAAGGCGATGACCACTAGCACCATCTGGTCGGAAAAGCCGAGAAAGGCGATGGCGATCGGGATCATGGCGGAAGCTGGCAGCGGTCGCAGCAGTTCCAGCGTCGGTGCGATGAAGACACGCGCGCGGCGTGATATCCCGATCAAGGCGCCCAGCATGATGCCGACGAGCGAGGCGAGAAGCCAGCCGAGCAGCATGCGCTGGATCGTCTCGACGGTCTGGGCCAGAAGCGGGCCGCCGGCAAGGCCTTTCACCAGCGCGGCCCAGGTCCGTTCAGGGCTTGGAAAGAAAATCGGCGAGACGAGCTTCGCATCGGTGACCGCCTTCCAGACGAGGATAAAGGCCGCAAGGCCCAGAATCCCCAGCACCAGCTTGCGCATGGAAAGATGACTCATCGTGTTTCTCCCCTGGAAAAGGCCGGGAAGAACCGGCGCTGCACCGCGTCCAGCATCAGGCTGACCAGCCAGCCGATCGCCCCGATCCAGATGAGATAGGCAAACATTTCCGCCGGTCGCAGCGCCTGCTGCGCCATCATGATGCCGTATCCGAGACCGAAGGGGTTGGCGGTGATCTCCACCGTCACCGCGACGACGAGTGCATAGCCGGCGGCAAGCTTCAGCGACATGAAGAGTTGCGGCAGGATGGCGGGCAGCACGATCTTCGTCAGTCGGGCAGAAAAGCGAAGTTGCAGCACGGCGGAGACCTCCATCAGCCTCGGCTCGACGTCCTTGACGGCGGCTCTCGCCAGGACGACCGAGGGCCAGAGCAAGCCAAGGGCAATGATGACGATCTCCATGCGCGCGCCAAAGCCCAGCAGCATCATCACCACCGGAATGAGCGCGACCACGGGCACGGGCCGCAGCAGTTCGATCGTGAGATCCAGCAGGTCATCGGCCAGACGAAAGAGCCCCAGCACGACACCGAGCAGCGAGCCGGCGCACACGCCCAGCACGCAGCCGCAGAAGGCAGCCATCAGCGTGTCCTGTGTGGCGCGCATCAGCGATCCATCCGCCAGGATGGAGAAAAAGGCCGAAACGATGGCAAGGGGGCTTGCCAGACTGTCGCTTTCCAGTTGCGTGACGGTGGCGGCGATCTGCGCGACCAGTATAACGGCAACGGGAAGCAGGGCGGCCCGCCAGCTGTTCCTCAGCACCGCTTTCATTGGTGATCATCCTTGATGAGATCATAGAGTTCGCGCCGGAGACGCAGGAATTCCGGATCCTCCCGGGTCACGAGTTGGTCCCGCGGTCGCGCCAGCCGCACATCCACCATGCGGCCGACGCGGCCCGGATTGGGCTGAAGGCAGACGATGCGGTCTCCCAGATAAATCGCCTCCTCCAGATCATGGGTGACGAAAACCATGGTGGCACCGGTCGTGGCAACCAGCGAGAGCACTTCGTCCTGCAGCGCCTGGCGGGTCATCGCGTCCAGCGCGCCGAAGGGTTCGTCCATCAGAAGAACCTTCGGCTCCTGCGCAAGGCACCGGGCAATCTGAAGGCGCTGCTGCATACCGCCCGACATTTCCGAAGGGTATTTGTCCGCATGGCGGCCGAGACCGATCTTTTCCAGAAGCTCGCGGATGATCGCCGGCCTCTCCTTGGCCGGGCAGCCGCGCGCCTCGAGCGCCAACGACACGTTTCCGGCCGCCGTCCGCCAGGGCAGAAGCGCCTTGCCGTAATCCTGAAAGACGATTGCCACCGAACGATCCGGGCCGCCGAGCACCGATCCATCCAGCTCGACGGCACCGGAGGTTGGCCGCGCCAGGCCCGCCAGCATGCGCAGCAGGGTTGTCTTGCCGCAGCCGGACGGGCCGATCACGCAAATGCTTTCACCCGGCGCAATATCGATGCTGATGCCGCCGATGATCTGCAAGGCGCCATAGGAGAGGGTGACGTCCCGGATACGGATGCGGGGCTCATCGGCGCGCAAGACCGAACCTGCCATCTCATTCCGTCCGGCCTGAAGGATCGCCTGGGTCATGGCCATGTCAGGCTCCTTTCACGAGCGCGGCATGCGGACCGGCGCCCGTACCTTTTGGATAACCATAGGCATTCATCCGCGCGAAATATGGCATGCTGGGATGCGCCTCGAAACGGACGCGGCAATCGATCACCGCCGGAAGGCCGGACCGCATGGCCCGCTGGAGCGCCGGCTCCACCTCGTCCACCGCCGTCACCACCTCGCCATGGCAGCCGAAACCGCGGGCAATCGCCGCGTAATCGGTGCCCTCCAGATCGCTGCCGAAGGAGAAGTCGAAACTCTTGCGCTGGCCCATCTTGATCACGCCCCAGGAGGCGTTGTTGTGGATGATGTTGATGATCGGCAGGCCGTAACGCCGTGCCGTATCGAGTTCGGAGAGGGTGAAGCCGAAGGCGCCGTCGCCGCAAATGTTGAACACGGGTCGTTCGGGATGGAGCAGCTTCAGGGCCACGGCATAGGGCGTTCCAAAGCCGAGCTGGCACATGCCGGGCTCGTGAAAGCGCGTCCGCTCCACCACGGCCGGCGTCAGATCATTGCTCCAGAACGAGGTATGGCCGCCGTCATAGGCAATCAGGGCATCCTCCGGCAGCAGTTTGCCCAATGCGAGGCCAAGGCGTGCCGGGTGCATGACCGCGCCCTCGTCGCGGGCCATTGTCTCGAGCTTTGCCAGATATCCGGCATGGACACCGCGCAGGTGAGCGAGCCAGCCGGAGCAATCCGTCCTCGGACGGGCGGTAAGCGCCGCGATCAGGTCCTCCAGCGCATCGGCCGCATCGGCCCAGATGCCGAGCGCGTGGGGGCTGTTGGCGCCGAGGCTCATGGGATCGATATTGACATTGATGAGCGCTGCATCGCCCTTGCTCAGCGCACCGCCGTCGTCCCACAGCCAGGACGAAAACCGGCAGCCGATCGCCAGGATGACATCCGCCTCCCTGAACGCCGCCTGGATGGCGTCCCCGCCGATGATGCCGCCCTGCCCGATGAAATAGGGCGAGTTTGACGGCACGGTGCCGATGCCCATCTGCGTCGTCAGCGCCGGCGCCTGGACGAGGTCCATCAGCGAACGGAACAGATCGCCGCCATTGGCCGACACCACGCCACCGCCCGCCACCAGCAGCGGGCGCTTCGCCATAGCAAGCATCTCGGCGGCGCGGGCGATCTGTGCCGCCGGCGCACGCGGACCTTTGACCGACCGATACTGTTCCGGCGCAAGGGCAAAAGCAGCTTCGTCGAACGGGAAGCGACCGCCGAGGATCTCCTGCGGCACGTCGAGGTGAACGGGTCCCTTTCGCCCCGTCAGCGCCTGACGGAAGGCATCGCGCACCAGATCCGGCAGCCTGCGCCCATCGTGAACCACCGCACTCCATTTGGTGAGCGGCTTCAGCAGTGCATGGGTATCGAGATCCATGAACATGCCGCGGTTCGGATAGGAGGCGGCGAGATGATTGTTGGAGGTGATCAGCAGCAGCGGCAGATTGTTGTTGAAGGCCGTGCCGAGCCCCCCGACCAGATTGGAGGATCCCGGTCCCATCTCGCCGAGCGCCACGCAGACCCGTCCGCTTGCGGCGGCTACCGCGGCCCCCATCAAAGGGCCTGCCGCTTCGTGGCGAACGCCCAGATAGCGGATCGAAGGCTCGCGGGAGATGGCGTGCAGCAGCGGATTCAGCTTGCCACCCGCAATCCCGAAGACGAAGGGAACGGCTTCCGGAACAAGCAAACGGGTCAGCGCCTCGGCGCCGGTCATCTCAATCATGATACCACCTGTCTAAGGAAAGAAGCGCGGGCAAACGACCAGTCCCGCCCGCGGGGGAGCCATGTCCTGTCAGGGTGCGATCAGGCCCGCGGTGTCGATCTTGCCGCTCAGCATACCGCCGTCCTGCATCGCCTTCTCCAGATAGTCGAGCGCTGCAACCGTCGGAACCGGCTTGCACTCGGGCAGTTCGATCTTGCTCAGAACCTCGACCGGGAGACGCGTATATTTCGAGACGATCTCGCGCGTCCTGTCCGGGTTCTTGCCGATGAAATCCGCCGCCTGTGCAAAGGCCGTGCGGAACGAGGCGATAGTCGCCGTATTCGCCTTGGCCCAGTCGCGGGTTGCCACGAAGGTCGTGTAGGGCAGATCGGCCGGAAGTTCCGACATGAAGTGGAAAGCCACCTTGCCGTTCGACTGGCTGACCGCGCGTCCGAGCGACGGCTGTCCGGCGATGATGGCGTCGATCGTGCCTCCCTTCAGCACGTCGGCGGTGTTGGGGATCGGCACCTCGATGAAGGTGATGCTCTTATCGGACACCTTCTTCTGCTTCAGCCACTGGCGGAACAGGATGTCGAGCGTGCCGCCGATGCTCGGCGTGCCCACCTTCTTGCCGACGAGATCCTCCGGCTTATCGATTGCCGCGCCTTCACGCACGGCAAGGCCTACATTCTTGGCGGTGCGCGGTGCCGTGACGCCGCAATTGGCAACGACGACGAGATCAATGCCGCTATCCACCGCCTGCAGCAGGACGGTCGGCGAGACGGCCACGATCTGGTGCGAGCCGGCGACCAGGGCCGCGACCAGCGTCTGGTTCGAGCCGGTGGGCAGAAATTCGATATTCAGGCCGTTCTTGTCGAACAGTCCCTCGTCCTTGGCAACGAAAGCCGCCTCGACCTCGGCGATCGGGGGCGTGCCGATGGCGATCTTCGTTTCGGCGAGAGCCGGAATGGCAGCGAGCGCGAACGTGCCCGCGATGATGAATGCGCGCTTGAACATGGTGTCCTCCTCGAATGCGGGCTCCTCAACCCTTCGATCTACTATCCCCACCGGCTTGACTTTCATCAATAGACAGAACGGCAGTTCAGCTATAACTTCAATTGCATATCGATGAGGCGGAGGAGGCTCTCGTGAACCTGCGCAAATGGGAGTATTTCCTGAAGGTCGCCGAATTCGGCAATCTGTCGCGGGTGGCAGAAAAGCTCGACATCTCCCAGCCGGCGCTCAGCCGCCAGATCGCTGCCCTGGAACAGGAGATCGGCACGTCCCTCTTTCACCGCACGGGTCGTGGCCTGACCCTGACGCCCGCGGGCGAAGTGTTTCGCGCGCGCGCCGAGGCGATCCTGGAAGAGATTGCCCGTGTGCCCGGCGAAGTCACCCATGCCGCCAACACGCCCTCCGGCCGGCTCGCCTTCGGCGCCCCGCCCTTCATGGGGCGTGTGCTGACGGGGGAGCTCGTGGCGACCTATGTGGAGACCTATCCGCATGTGCGGCTTCGCGTGCGCGGCGCGCATTCCTTCCAGCTGCGCGAGGCGATCTTCTTCCGGGACATCGATATCGGCATCCTGGCCGCACCGCTGACGGAACCCGACCTGCACACGGAACCGCTGCTGACGGAGCAGCTCTATCTCGTCGGTCCGCTCGACAGCGGGCTTTCGACGGATCAGCCGATTTCGATCGACAGGGTGGCCGACTGCCCGCTCATCCTCACGCCGCGTCCGGATGGGCTGCGCACCCTGATCGAAGGGGAATTCGCCCGCATCGGTCGCCGCGCCAAGATTGCCGTCGAGACGGAATATGCGCCGATGGACGACCTCATCCGCCGGAAGGTGGGATACGCCATCATGCCCTATTGCGGCATGGTGAACTCGCCGCTGACCCGGTTTTCCTGGGCACCGATCGAGGGGCTCTGGGTCACCTGGCTGATCGCGACCCTCGACAACACGGAGCGCACCCTGGCCGCCCGGCGCTTCATCGACATGCTGCACAGCTCCGCCCGCGACAACATCCAGGCAGGGCGCTGGACGGCTCGCTATCTGGGACAGATCAGCGAACCGCCCCGTTGACGGGATTGGAACCGCCGCGATCCAGAGCGGAGGTGCTGCCGCTCGACTGGTCTTGTCGGCATCGTCGCACCTGGCGTCCCGTTGATGCTCCCGTACGCACTGCCGGCGCCGACGTCGATCCCGATGAAAGACTGCCGGGCGATCATGCCCCTCCTCCCGGTTCTGCGCGTCCGCGCGCCTCACAGATCCACGCTGTTCAGCAGGATCACCAGATCACGCCATGGCGGGGTCTCGTCAACATGAAGACGGCGGCTTCGGCCACCTCCTGTGGCTACATCAGGCTGCCACTCGCCAGAACCTGTTCCATCTCGGCCTTGGGCCAGTCGTCGAGCAGGGCCGTTGCGGTGGGGTGCCGTTGTCAGCCGTGTGCGATCATCACATGGCGGACGACCGTGTAATCCTCCAGGGCATAAATCGACATGTCCTTGCCATAGCCCGATTGCTTGAGGCCGCCATGCGGCATCTCGTTGCACAGCATGAAATGTGTGTTGATCCAGGTGCAGCCATAGCGAAGCTCGGCGGAGGCCTGCATGGCCTTCGAAAGGTCCTTGGTCCAGACGGAGGAAGCCAGACCGTAGTCGGACTCGTTGGCCCAGCCGACGACATCGTCATCATCGCCAAACGGCGTGACGGAGACGACAGGGCCGAAAACTTCGCGGCGGACGATCTCGTCGGTCTGCAATGCACCTGCCACCACGGTCGGCTGGTAGTAGAAGCCCGGACCGCTGGGGATCGCCCCGCCGGCCGTGACTTCGACATGCCCTGTCTCAGCCGCGCGCTGGACGAAACTTGCTACCCGGTCGCGCTGGCGCTGCGAGATCAGCGGGCCGATCTCGTTTTCGGTGTCGTCGGCAAGCCCGTAGCGGATCGAGGAAACGGCGGACGAGAGGTCGGCGACGAAGCGGTCATAGACCGACTTGTGTGCATAGATGCGGCAGGCGGCGGTGCAGTCCTGGCCGGCGTTGTAGAAGCCGAAGGCGCGGATACCGGAGACGGCCGCATCGATATCGGCATCGCCATAGACGATGACGGGGGCCTTGCCGCCGAGCTCCAGATGCGTGCGCTTGACGGTCCTGGAGGCTGCCTGCATCACCTTCTTGCCGGTGGCGATGTCCCCGGTGATCGACACCATGTCGATGCCCGGATGGTTGATCAGGGCATTACCGACGCTTTCGCCGCGGCCGAGGATGACGTTGACGACGCCTTCGGGCAGGATATCGGCGAGAAGCTTCGCCATCTTGAGCGCCGTCAGCGGCGTCTGCTCGGAGGGCTTGAAGACGACCGTATTGCCGCCGGCAATCGCGGGTGCCAGCTTCCAGGCCATCATCATCAGCGGATAATTCCACGGGGCGATCGAGCCGATGACGCCGACGGCGTCGCGGCGGATCATCGAGGTAAAGCCCGGCAGGTATTCGCCGGCAATCGCGCCGTGCTGGTTGCGGATGGCGCCGGCAAAGAAGCGGTAGCAGTCGACGATGGCGGAGATTTCGTCATTGCGCACCGCGTTGATCGGCTTGCCGCAATTGAGCGCCTCCAGGGCCGCGAACGCATCCGCATCGGCCTCGATGGTGTCGGCGATCTTCAGCAGGTAGCCTGCTCGCTCGGCCGGCGTCGTGCGCGACCAGGACTTGAAGGCACCTCGGGCGGCACTCACGGCTGCGTCGATCTGCTGCGGCGAGGCCTCCGGCAGGTTGAGGATCGTTTCGGCGCTGCGCGGATTAAGGATCTTTTCCTCCTGGTCCTCGCCCTTGGCGAAGGTGGCGCCGATGAGCATTTCGGTGTTCATGCCGATATTCATGACAGTTCCCTTTCCGTCTTTCATTTCCCGCCGCCGGCGGTCTCGGCGCCCTCGCGGGTGAGATAATAGGCGCCGAGGATCGGCAGAAGCGTGACCAGCACGACCGCCATGGCGACGACATTGGTGACCGGCCGCTCATGCGGGCGGATGAGTTCTTCCAGCATCCAGATCGGCAGTGTCTGCTGCTGTCCGGCGGTGAAGGTGGTGACGATGACCTCGTCGAAGGAGAGCGCGAAGGCCAGCATGCCACCGGCCAGAAGCGCCGTGCCGATATTCGGCAGGATGACATGCCGAAAGGTCTGGAAGCCGTTGGCGCCGAGATCGTAGGAGGCCTCGACCAGCGAAGGCGACATGCGCCGGAAACGGGCGACCGCATTGTTGTAGACGACGACGATGCAGAAGGTGGCGTGACCGAGCACGATCGTCCAGAACGAAAACGGGATGTTGATCAACCCGAAGGCGGAGCGCAGCGCAATCCCGGTCACGATGCCCGGCAGGGCGATCGGCAGGATGACGAGCAGCGTGATCGCCTCCTTTCCGAAGAAGCGCGCCCGGGCAAGCGCTGCGGCGCATAGCGTACCGAGGATCAGTGCCAGAGCCGTGGCGATGCTGGCCACCTGGACGGAGAGCGTCAGCGCCTGCCAGACATCGCGCCGCTCCCAGGTGACGGCGAGCCAGCGGGTTGTCAGCCCCGGTGGCGGCCACTGAAAGCTCTTTGCCTCCGTCGTGAAGGCATAGGCGAAGATCAGCAGGATAGGCAGATGCAGGAAGAGGAGACCGCCGATCGCCGCAAGCTTGAGCGCAACGGGTGCGCGGTGGTGATCAGAGCGCATCGAAGGCTCCCCGTTTCTTGGCGCCCCAGAGATAGAAGGCCATGATGACGACCGGCACGACCGAGAAGGCGGCGGCGAGCGGAATGTTGCCCGCCGTTCCCTGCTGCGTATAGACGGCCTGTCCGATGAAGAGGCGCGAGGTGCCGATAATGCCCGGCACGATATAGTCGCCCAGCGTCAGCGAGAAGGTGAAGATCGAGCCTGCGGCGATGCCGGGCATGGCGAGCGGCAGCAGCACGTGGCGGAAGGTCCTGCCCGGTGAGCCGCCCAGATCGTGGGAAGCCTCGACCAGATTGGCTGGCACCCGCTCCAGTGCGGCCTGGATGGGCAGGATCATGTAGGGCAGCCAGATATAGACGAATACGAGGAAGGTACCGGTTGCGCTGACCGAGAGGGAATTGCCGCCCACCACCGGCAGCGAGAGCCAGACGTCGAGAAGCCAGCCCAGATGCAGCTTGTCGGCAAACCAGCTGATGATGCCCTCCTTCGACAGGATCATCTTCCAGGCGTAGATCTTGACGAGATAGCTCGACCAGAGCGGCAGCATGATGCCGATATAGAAGAAGGCCTTCAATCGGCCTTTTGCATAGCGGGCGGCATAATAGGCGATCGGGAAGGCGAGAATGGCCGAGGCGATCGTGACCAGCGCGGCCATGACGATCGTGCGCTGGATGATGTCGAAATTCGACGGGCGGAAAAGTTCGGCATAGGTCGAGAGGGTGAACTCATAGACGACCTGCGCCGTGAAATCGTCGAAGGAAAAGAAGCTCTGCAGGAGGAGTGCTGCCAGTGAGCCGACATAGACAATGCCGAGCCACAGCAGCGGCGGGGCAAGTAGAAAGATGACGAGCAGGCGCGGACTGCGCCAGAGTGCACCCGAGAACCTGGAGGCGAGACTGTCATACGTGGGACCCGCGGTCATGGCACATCCTCCAGCAGGTTGAGTGCGGAGGATGCAAAGTAGACCGTAACCGTGCCGGCATCTGCCGGGACGGCGACAGATGCCGGCAGATTGGCATGGATGATGGTATCGCCGGCCCGCAGTGCAATGCGCCGGACCGGGCCCATGAAGCTCGACGCTTCGACCACGCCCGAAAGAGACAGCATGCCCGCACCGCCCTTGAGGCTGAAGGCTTCCGGGCGCAGGCTTAACCAGCCCCTGCGCCCGATCAGCCGACCGGTGAGGTCTGGAGGCAGGATATTGGCGGAACCGACGAAATCCGCGACGAAGCGCGTTCGCGGCCGATCGTAGATTTCCTCCGGAGAACCTGCCTGAACGATGCCTCCCTCGTTGAAGACGGCAACGCGGTCGGCCATCGAGAGCGCCTCGGCCTGATCATGCGTGACGAGGACAAAGGTGATGCCGAGCCGCTTCTGCAGGCCCTTCAGCTCTTCCTGCATGGCTTCCCGCAGTTTCAGGTCGAGCGCACCGAGTGGCTCGTCGAGCAAGAGCACGCTCGGCTTGTTGACCAGCGCGCGGGCGAGCGCGACTCGCTGCCTTTGCCCCCCGGAGAGTTGACCGGTGCGCCGATTGCCATAGCCGGAGAGCTTCACCAGCTCGAGTGCTTCCTCGGCCGCCTTGTGCCGGGTCGCCTTGTCGACGCCGCGCACCATCAGGCCATAGGCAACATTGTCGAGGATCGTCATGTGGGGGAAAAGCGCATAGTCCTGGAAGACCGTATTGACGTTGCGCTTCCACGGCGGAATGCCATTGGCGCTCTCGCCGAGGATGGAAATCGCACCCTCATCGGGCTGTTCGAAGCCGGCAATCAGCCGCAGACAGGTTGTCTTGCCTGAACCGGACGGGCCGAGCATGGCGAAGAATTCGCCCTCGGCAATGTCGAGGTCGACACGGTCCACCGCCTTGACCGCACCGAAATGGCGCGACACGGAGCGGAAGGTGACGGCTGCTGGCATGATGGTCTCCGGTCTTCTATTTTTCGCCTGTGGCGCATGGAAAGGTCTGCGCGTGTAGCACCCCGGCAGTCCTACAGGACATCCCCCGCAAGGGAGGAGATCGGCAAGACGCGCCCCTGCTGGCACTCGTCGCTAATGGCGTTCCATGTAAATGCGTCGTTGGAAAAGGTGGGAGCTGTGGCACAGCCCAATCTCCCCCTTGCGGGGGAGATGCCCGGCAGGGCAGAGTGCGGTCTCACACATGCGTGCCTGACCTTACTGCCCGCCCATCACCGCGATATAATCGCTGACCCACTTCGAATAGGGGACGCAGGTGCCCTGAGCGCATTTGGCGGTCGGCGTCTTCCAGAAGGAAATCTTCTCGAAGTTGTCGAAGCCGTTGGTGGCACAGCCGCCCTCACCGAGAAGCTCATTGCCCTTGCAGGCGGCCGGTACGGCAGGCACCGAACCGAACCAGGCGGCGACATCGCCCTGTACCTTGGCCTCGAGCGAGTGGTTCATCCACATGTAGGCGCAGTTGGGGTGCTTGGCGTCCGCGTGCATCATGGTCGTGTCGGCCCAGCCGGTGGCGCCTTCCTTCGGAATGGTGGATGCGATCGGCTGCTTGTCGGCCTCAAGCAGGTTGACCTGATAGGGCCAGGAGCCGGAGGCGACGACGCCCTCGTTCTTGAAGTCGTCGGTCTGAACGGTCGCGTCGTGCCAGTAGCGGCCGATAAGCGCACGCTGGCCCTTCAGGAGTTCAATCGCCGCGGCATATTGCTGTTCGTTGAGCTCGTAAGGATCCTTAATGCCCAGCTCGGGCTTTGTCGTTTTCAG
This sequence comes from Rhizobium sp. CSW-27, assembly GCF_018760785.1. GTDB lineage: Bacteria > Pseudomonadota > Alphaproteobacteria > Rhizobiales > Rhizobiaceae > Neorhizobium. The sequence goes on along the minus strand of NZ_JAHHZO010000007.1, from coordinate 69,879 downwards.
GTAAAGCGCCGCATCGGCGATGTAGATCGGGCCGTCATAGGCCTGAACGCGACCCTTGTTGGACTTGCCGTCGGGCAGCGTCATTTCCTTGAACACGACATCCCAGCTCTCCGGCGCTTTGCCGCCAAAGGCCTGCGTATTGTACATCAGCACGTTCGGTCCCCACTGGTAGGGCGTGCCATAATGCTTGCCGTCCACCGTGTGCCAGGGCACGTCCTGCAGACGTTTGTCGACGGCCGACCAGTTCTTGATCAGGCTTGTGTTGATCGGCTGGACCTTCTTGCCGGCGACGAGGCGCAGCGACGCGTCGCCCGAGGCGGTGACGAGGTCGAAGCCGCCCTGGTTCATCAGGGTGACCATTTCGTCGGAGGTGGCCGCGGTCTTGACGTTGACCTTGCAGCCCGTCTCCTTCTCGAAGCCGGTCACCCAGTCATAGGCCTTGTCGGTTTCGCCGCGTTCAATATAACCGGCCCAAGCGACGATATCGACTTCGCCCTCGCCCTTGCCGATTTCCTTCATCTCCGCCGAAAACGCCGGCAGCGTGGTGCCGAGAACGAGGGTAATCGCAGTCGTGATGTTCAGAATGGACTTCATGATGTTCCCCTTTGCGGTCATGCCGGGATTTTTCCCTTGGCGCTGAGGGGATGATAGGCGGGCGTTTTGCTTTCGCAATTTCTTTTACCAGAATTCCGGTTTCGGAAATTCCGATATCGAAACCTCAGCGAAGCCGGGGCGTCCGCTGCGCCTGAGCGAGCGCTATGAAATTCTTCAGCGGCTGCGAGAGTGAGAGACCCCGCCGCCAGACCAGCCCCACATTGATGGCGGGTAGCGATGCCGAGACGTCGCGGGCTTCGATGCGGTCGCCTTCCAGCGACCAGGGGCGATAGATCATGTCGGGCAGGATGGCGACACCGGCGCCGGTGGCGACCAGCGAGCGCACCGCTTCCACCGATCGGGTTCGGAAGGCAACGCGGGGGCGTGCGCCGAAGACGCCGAGCAGCTTGCGCGTCGCCTCCTCGATCTCATCCGTCGTCAGCATGATGAGGGGCTGGCCGACAATGTCCTCGACAGTGATCGATTCCTGAGAGGCGAGTTCGTGCCCGGCCGGAAGCCACAGGCTGAAGGGCGACATTTCGAGCGTTTCGACCTGCAGTGCCTGTCGGTCACGCAGGTTGTTCAGAAGGACAACGGCAACATCGAGCTCGCCGCCGACGAGCAGGTGTTCGAGATAGTTGCCGTCATCCTCGATCGTGCTGACCTCGACGCCCGGGAAGGCCCGGCGATAACGGGCGAGAAGGTCTGAAAGCACATAACCGGCCACCAGCGAGGTGACACCGAGTTGCAGCGTGCCCTTCGTCATTTCCGGGTCAGTGTCAAAGACCTGGCGGGCCTCGGAAACGCTGGAAAGGATCTTCGTCGCGTGTCGGAGGAACTGGTGCCCCTGCTGCGTGATTGCGAGCCCACGCGGGTGGCGATCGAACAGTTGCACGCCGAGGTCCTGTTCCAGTTCCTTCACCGCCTCCGTGATGGAAGACTGCGAAATCGACATGACATGGGCGGCACCCGACACGGTGCCCTGCTCCGCCACCGCCACGAAATACTGCAACTGTCTGAAGGTAAACGCCACACCACATCTCCGATGTTGACTCGATCGGACCACAGCCCTGTTGTCATCGTCAAGCGGTCCATCGGGCGCTGACACTTTCTCTGAGTGCTGCCGAGGGGATCACGTTGCTTCCCGCTGAACACCGCGTGCTGCGGCAACAGCCTCGGTGTCGGCGGGGGCGGCTGCGCATGCGCGCCCCGCCGAGCCCCTGCCGAACTAGCCAATAATGAGGGCGCGCTTGCCCTCCGGGTCGAACAGGTTCGGTGCCGCGGCTTCATCCTCGTGTTTTCTCTCTCGACAAGCCTCGAATGATTTGCATAGGTTATCGATAACAATCAGAGATCAGGCATTCCTTGGGAGGCACTGTGCGGAGCCGGATATCGTGCGGAGGAGACCTTATCCAGATTGGGATCAGGTGCCGTTGGAGCCGAGCTTCCACATACGCTGCTCCTTCGAGGCGACCGACAAGGCGGCGTGCTGGCCGAGGTCGCGTAGCAGCCTGAAGGCGAACAGGCATTGAGGGAGGAGCTTCAGCCATGTCGTTTTTCGAAGTGATGGATCCGGTCTTTGCAACTTACGTTCTCGGCAATGCGCCGGTGAAGCGGCTGGCGACCGGGTTCGACTGGACGGAAGGCCCTGTCTGGTTCGGCGATGCCGGATGCCTGCTGTTTTCCGACATTCCCAACAACCGCATCGTCCGGTGGAACGAGGAGGGCGTCACGACCTATCGCCAGCCATCGAATTACGCCAACGGACACACCCGTGATCGCCAGGGTCGCCTGATCAGTTGCGAGCACGGCACCCGCCGGGTCACGCGGACCGAATGGGACGGATCGATCACGGTGATTGCCGACAGCTATCAGGGCAAGCGGCTCAACAGCCCGAACGACGTGATCGTGGCTCCGGACGACGCGATCTGGTTCAGCGATCCGCATTACGGGATCATGACGGATTATGAGGGGTCCAAGGCCGAACAGGAGCTGCCCTGTACGGTCTATCGGGTGTCGCCGGCCGGTGGTATCGAGGCCGTCATCACCGACATGCAGGCACCGAACGGCCTTGTCTTCAGCCCGGACGGAAACCGGCTCTATGTGGCTGATACCGGACGCATGTTCTCGTCCGATCCCCAGCATATCCGCGTTTTCGACATGGTCGATGGCTGTCCGGTCAACGGCCGCATCTTCCATGTCATCACGTCCGGGTGCGCGGATGGCATGCGGGCGGACAGCGACGGAAATCTCTGGTCATCGGCGGCAGACGGTGTCCATTGCATCGCGCCAGACGGGCACCTGATGGGCAAGATCCTGGTGCCGGAACTGGTGTCCAACCTTTGCTTCGGCGGGCACGCCAAACATCGGCTGTTCATCACTGCGACCACCAGCATCTATTCCGTGGTCCTCAACCGTCGCGGTATCCAGACGCCCTGACGCCTCTTGCCGTGTTTAGACGGTCTCGCCCGGAACAAGCCGTGTAGCCACCACGGTGACGGCCTGCACCGGCCCGCCCTTCAGCTTGGTAACAAGCGCCTCTGCGGCCGCCTTGCCGATGCTGGTCGTCGGCACGACGGTGGTGGTCAGGCGTCTTTCCAGGATGGATGCCGCCTCCATCCCGCCCCAGCCGGCGATTCCGAGATCCTCGGGCACGCCCAGCCCGCGCGACCGACAGAAAGCGAGGCCGCCGATCGCCATCTCGTCATTGTGGAAATAGACGACGTCGAAGTCATTCTTCCGGCTGAGCAGGGTCTCCAGCCCGTAATATCCGGCGTAGAAACCCGGCGCATCGTGCAGCATTTCCGCATCCACCAGCGGGTGGCCTGCGCGGGCAAGCGCGTCACGAAACCCTTCGAAGCGCGCCTGTCCCATGACGTCGGACCGGGCGAGCGCACCGACATAGCCGGCCTTGCGCCGACCGCGCGCCAGAAGATGCCGGGCCATTTCGGCGCCGCAATCAGAATGGGAGAAACCCACAGCCATATCGATAGGGCTGGTCGTCAAATCCCATATTTCGACAACCGGAATGGCGGCACTGCGCAAAATCTCGATCGTGCCCGGCGTATGATGGCGGCCCGAGAGAATGAGGCCGGCTGGACGCCAGCTGGCGACCTGCCGGATCCAGGCTTCCTCCTCGGTTGTCGAATGATCATTGGCGCCGATGATCAACTGATAGCCGAGACGTCCCAGCGCCCGGTCCACCCCATCCAACACATGGCCGAAGAGGCCCGACGTGAGGCGTGGCACGCACATGCCGACGAGTGTTTCCGCCTGGTCGGAGCCGAAGGCGGCGGCCAGGCGGTTGGGGACATAGCCCACTTTCTCGGCGATCTCCATCACCCGTCGGCGTGTCTCATCAGAAAAGCCGGAGCCGTCGCGAAGGACGCGGCTGACCGTCATCTTCGAAACGCCGGCGGCGCGCGCAATGTCTTCCAGATTGGCCTTCATCGGCGTTGCTGCCCCGCCGGCACACAACTCGGAATGGTGGTCATGTTATCGATAACTTTCTTCTTGACTTGGCTTTGGTTCGCGATACCCTGCATACGTTACCGGTAAACCTGACGCAAGATCTAGGGCCGGCATCATGGGAGGAGAACCATCATGCAACCGTCCCTAGACGGACTGCTGTTCGATCGTATCGTGAAATCCTTTGGCGGCACGCAGGCGCTGAAGGGTGTGTCGCTGAAGATCGAACGCGGCGAGATTGTCGCCCTGCTGGGCGAAAACGGAGCAGGCAAATCGACACTCATCAAGGTGCTCGGCGGCATCCACAAGCCTGACGAGGGGGGCGTCTTCATCGGCGGCGTTCCCTATGCCCACGAGGCCGGCAGGGCCGGTGGCCAGAAGGTCGCCTTCATCCATCAGGACCTTGGCCTGATCGAATGGATGAGCGTCGCCGAAAACATTGCCCTTTCACTCGGCTACGTGCAGAAGGGCCGGCGCATCGACTGGCCGGCGACCGAAGCGTCTGCCGACCGGGCGCTGTCGCTTGTCGAGGCGGATTTTTCGGCGACGGCGCGGGTGTCCAGTCTGACCCGGACACAGAAGTCGCTGGTGGCGATAGCCCGGGCACTTGCCGCCGATTGCGACTATCTCGTTCTCGACGAGCCGACGGCCAGCCTGCCCGCCGATGAGGTCGAACGTCTTTTCGCCGCCTTGCGTCCTTTGAAGGCGCGCGGGGTTGGCATGATCTATGTCAGCCACCGGCTCGATGAAATCTTCCGGATTGCCGATCGGGTCGCCGTCCTGCGCGATGGCCAGATGGTCGGGATGCGGGCAATCGAACACACGACGCCGGAAGAACTGGTAGGGCTGATTGTGGGCAGAAAGGCGCGCGAAATCGCAAGGCCCGCCACTCTGGAAGGTCCGGCCATCCTCAAAGTGGACGGCCTGGTGACGGCTGCCGTCGGTCCCGTCAGCTTCGAGATCCGCCGCGGCGAACTGCTTGGTCTCGCCGGCCTTCGCGGCGCCGGGCATGAGGATGTCGGCCGCGCGCTGTTCGGTCTCATTCCGCATGCCGGCAGGATTACGCTGGATGGTGCAGCGCCGGATCTAAAGAATGCCGGGGCTGCCATGCGCTCGGGCATCGGCCTCGTCGCGCGCGATCGTGTGGCGGAAAGTGTCGCCCCGGGCCTCAGCGTCCGCGAAAATGCATTCATCAATCCCTCCGCCACAGGACGGCGTCTGTTGAGCCTGCTGTCGCCCAAGGCGGAAGATGCCGTCGCCCATGAACTCGGCCGGCGGGTGGGCCTGTCACCCAACGATCCGACGCTTGCCATTGAGGCACTCTCCGGCGGCAACCAGCAAAAGGTTGTGGTCGGGCGCTGGCTCGATGCCGGCCGTCGCCTGCTGATCACCGAAGATCCGACGGCCGGTGTCGATGTCGGCGCCAAGGCCGAGATCTATCATCTTCTCTACCAGGCTCTCGCAAGCGGCATGGGCGTCCTCGTGGTGTCCACCGATTTCGAGGAGACCGCAAACATCTGCCATCGCGCCATCGTCTTCAGCCGCGGCCTACCCGTGGCGGAACTGAGCGGCGTCGAACTGTCAACCGAATCCCTGATCCAGGCCGCATCGGCCGGTGAAGCAGCCTGAGGACGCCATGCCCGGTATTCAATCCAACGCCGTAGAGCCTACCAAGGATGAACTGCGGGGTCTCTCCACCGGTCGCAAGCTCATAAGACTTGCGCCGACCTACGGTCTCGTCATCCTGATGTTCGGCCTGATCCTTCTCTTTTCGATCCTGCTGCCAACCACATTCCCGACCATGCTGAACCTGAGGGCCATCCTCTCGGACAAGGCGATCATCGCGCTACTGTCCCTGGCCGCAATGATTCCGATGGTGGCCGGACGCATCGATCTGACGGTGGGCTACGGCATCGTGCTGTGGCATATCCTGGCGATCAGCCTGCAGACGCTTTATGGCTTGCCCTGGCCGGCTGCCGTCGCCATCGTGCTGGTACTCGGTGTCGCGATCGGCGCCCTCAATGGACTGCTGGTGGAGGTCGCGCGCATCGATAGCTTCATCGCAACGCTTGGCACCGGCACGATCCTCTATGCAATCGCACTCTGGCACACGGGTGGCCGGCAGATGGTCGGCGCCCTGCCTGCCGCCTTCTATGCGATCAACGGCACCTTCGTCTTTGGTCTGCCAGTTACGGCAATTTACGTCCTCGTCATCACGGTTCTTCTCTGGATTGCGCTCGAATACACACCGATCGGCCGCTATCTCTATGCCATCGGGGCAAACCAGCGGGCTGCCGAACTGAACGGTATTCCGACCCGCAAGTTCGTCATCGGCGCCTTCGTGACCTCCGGCCTGATGACGGCTTTGGCCGGCGTCCTGCTCGCATCGAAACTTCGGATCGGGCAGGCCTCTGTCGGCCTCGAATTCCTGCTGCCAGCGCTGGTCGGCGCCTTCCTCGGCTCCACCACCATCAAGCCCGGACGGGTGAATGTCTGGGGCACCATCGTCGGCGTCATGATCCTCGCGGTCGGCATTTCCGGCATCCAGCAGTTCGGCGGCAGTTTCTGGGTGGAACCGTTGTTCAACGGCACGACGCTTTTGATTGCAATCGGCATCGCCGGTTACGCGCAGCGCAGGAAAGGCGCGAAATCCAAGTAATTCATTCAGCTTAATCTGGGAGGAAACCATGCTGAAGAGAGCAATTGCCGTATCCGTCGTGGCGCTGACGGCCGCCATGCCCGCCTTTGCCGACGCGATTTCGGATGCGAAGGCCGATGTCCAGAAATATGCTGGCGAGAAGAAGACCTGGGATGGCCCGACCAGCGGCCCGACGGCTGCCGCCGGCAAGAAGATCGTGGTGCTCGCCGCCGACATGAAGAATGGCGGCATTCTGGGTGTCACCAACGGTATTCGCGAAGCCTCAGCCAGGATCGGCTGGCAGGTGACGGTTCTCGATGGTGCGGGTTCGGTCCAGAGTCGCGCCGGCGCCTTCGGCCAGGCACTGGCGCTGAAGCCGGACGGCATCATCATCAACGGCTTCGATGCCGTGGAACAGCAGGCCGCCCTGAAACAGGCCTGCGACGCGGGCATACCGATGGTCAGCTGGCATGCCGGCCCGGTGATTGGTCCGGACCCGGCCAATTGCCTGTTCGCCAATGTCTCGACCGATGCCATGGAAGTCTCGGCTGCGGCCGCCAAATGGGCCTTCGCCGATGCCGGCGGCAAGCCCGGCGTCGTGATCTTCACGGACTCAACCTATGCGATTGCCATCGCCAAGGCGAACAAGATCAAGGAAACGATCGAGAAACTCGGCGGCAAGGTGCTGGAATATGTCGACACCCCGATTGCCGACACCTCCAACCGCATGCCAACGCTGACCACCTCGCTTCTGCAGAAATATGGTGCAAGCTGGACGCATGCGCTGGCGATCAACGACATCTATTTCGACTTCATGGGGCCGAGCCTTGCCGCGGCTGGCATTCCGGGAGACGGCGCCCCCAAAGCGGTTGCCGCCGGCGACGGCTCGGAATCCGCCTACCAGCGCATCCGCTCCGGTCAGTATCAGGCAGTGACTGTCGCCGAACCGCTCAACCTGCAGGGCTGGCAGTTGATCGACGAGTTGAACCGGGCCGTCAGCAAGGCCAAATGGTCCGGCTACACCTCCCCGCTGCATGTCGTCACCAAGGCGAACATTAACTCCGATGGCGGCGACAAGAACATCTTCGATCCGGGCAACGGCTACCGCGACCAGTATGCCAAGATCTGGGGCAAGTAAGCCTTCAGCCCCGCGGCCGGCGCAGGCTCCTTTGCGCCGGCCGCAACCTTCTGTCCGCGTGAACTGGAAGGGCGTGGTGAGTGAGTTTATGAAACCCCGTCGCAGCGGACTGACAAGGCGCGCTTGACATACTGCGAGCCGCAATGGAGGCGGCGTCGGCCATGGGCCAGCCGCAATGCGTCATCCTCCTTGACCGGAGCGGCGGCGTGTTCCGGTCGTTCCCGCAGCCGCATTTCCGTCTGGCTGCGTCCGACAACGGGCGGCTTGGCCGTCGGCACACTCGCCTTGATCACGCCGGCGGTTCTGTCTTCGGGACATTGAGAGATCCGAGCCTCTCCGGCACCGAGGCCGGGGATGGAGCCCCCCTCCCCTTTGTCCCGCTGACCCGTGAGCCTATGGAAGCGGTGCGCCGATCCTTTCGAAGGTCTCGAAAAAGGCTTTCGAAACGCCATCCGGTGCCTTGCCGACGCCCCAGCGCATCAGCGTCGAGGCGCCCGGGGAAAAGCACCAGTACTGGCCGACAATGACATCGCCGTTCAGCAGTTCGAGCACCTGGAACTCGTGGGCGGAAAGCTGGCGGATGCGGATTTCGTTGTAACGGGCATTGCCGGAGATGGGGCCGGTGACATCATCCAGCGTCGCATCGAACTGGTTGATGTAGAGCTTGTCGACATGCGTGTCGTTCACACCCTTGTAGGCAAGAAAGTTCGGCTCGAAACGCATGGTGAGTGTGAGGCGGAAACCCTTTGGGAAAAGGCCGTTGCTCCAGTAGCTACGGGCCTCGACGGAACGATAGACGCCGCTCAGATGCCCGTTGTCCCAGTGTCCGGCGGATGGTTCCAGAAGCGGAGCGCCCGTCGCCAGGCTTTCGATCAGGAAGTCGGTGTGGTTCATGATGAAGATCCCATCGGTTGGTGGTCGTGGTGGTGCCGTCGCGCCTGTCATTCCCAGCGCGGCGTTCATTCGACGGATGGAGTGGAAGCGTTCAGCCGGTGCGTGCTCCGGCACTGCGCAATGTCGGATCGAGCTGATCGCGCAGCCAGTCGCCGAGGATGGAGACACTGAGCGCAAGGCAGAAGATGATGCCGCCTGGAAACATCGTCAGCCACCAGGCTGTCGTCAGGCGGTCGCGGCCATTGCTCATGATCTCGCCAAGGCTGGTCATCGGCGGCTGGACGCCGAGTCCCAGGAAGCTCAAGCCTGTTTCCAAAAGCACGGTCAGCGGCAGGTTGATGGTGAACTGCACAAGGATCACACTGAAAATATTCGGCAGGATGTGGCGCAGATAGATGCGGCTGGTGGATGCCCCCAGAACGCGCTCGGCGGTCACATAACCGCGTTCCCTGACCGAAAGGGTCGCTGCCCGCACGAGACGCGCATAGGTTTCCCAGCCGGCAAAGCCGATCATGATGATCAGGAGTGTCAGGCTGCTCTTGAAGATTGCCAGAACAAACAGGGCAATGATGATGATCGGGATCGATGCCTGGACATCGACGGCCATCATGATGATGCCTTCGGCCCGTCCCCGCCTGCCGCCGGCTATGAGGCCGAGAACTGAACCGAGCACTGCGCCGATCAGCGTTCCAGTGACGGCGACCAGTAGGGTGACCTGCGCGCCTGCGGCAAGCCTTGCCACCAGATCGCGGCCGCGATCGTCGGTCCCGAGAAAATGGTCGGGAGAACCGCCCAGGAAGCTCGGCGGCTTCAGGCGCGCCAGAAGCGAGGTCTGGCGAAAGTCGAAATTGGTCAGCAGAGAGCCGAACAGCGCAAACAGCACGAACAGCCCGATGAAGGTGATGCTGATCCGCACGGCTAAGGGCATGGCGGACCAGATGATGGAAATGCGCTTCATGCCGAAGCCCTCCGGATTCTCGGGTCGAGGACCGTGTAGAGAATATCGACCAGCAGATTGGCGATCGTCATCGAAAGCGCCACCATCAGCACCAGGAATTGCACGACCGCAATGTCGCGCGTGGCAACGGAGCGGACGAGCAACTGCCCGACGCCGGGCCAGGCAAAGACCTGTTCGGTCACTACCGCACCGGCCACGATCCCGCCCAGACTGAGGCCCAGCATCGTCACCACCGGAATGGCGGCGTTCGGTACGGCATGACGCAGCAGTCGGCGTGTCGCCGGGACGCCGCGCGCCTTCAAGGCCCGCATGAAGGGCTGGTTGAGCGTCTCCAGCAGCGAAGAGCGGGTGAAGCGCGCGAAGGCGCCCATATGGGCAAGCCCTAGCGTTGCCGCTGGTGGCAGCAGCGTCAGAAGCGACATGCTGTTGCCCGCCGCTGCGCCAAAGAAGATGCCGAAGCCGAACGCGCCGACGAGAATGACGATCAGCCCGAAAAAGAAGTTGGGCATGGCAAAGGCAAAGACGGAAAAGCCCATGACCAGCCGGTCGATGACGCTGTTGCGCTTCAGCGCTGCGGCGGTGCCGATCGCCACCCCGCACACAAGCGCAATAAGAAGCGCCGTTCCGCCCAGCGCAAGCGTTGCCGGCAGGCGATCGAGGAAGATTGCCGCCGCCGACCGACCCGTGTGGATCGAATAGCCGAAGTCGCCGTGCGCCAGATTGCCGAGATAGCTCATATATTGCACCGGCAGGGGCTGATCGAGGCCCATCTTCACCCGGTAGGCTTCGACCACTTCGGGGGGCGCATCCGGGGGTGCCAGCGCCTCCGCCGGATCGCCGGACAACCGGATGAACATGAAGACGATCGTCACGACGATCAGCAGGGTGAGGATGGACCGGCCCACGCGAAAGAGGATCATGCGCGTCATGCGGGTTCTCCCACCGTTCCGGTTCTGTGGCGACGCTCAATAGCAGTCCGGGCAAGGCCCGCCTTGTCCGGAAGGCAGTCGAGCAGCATGTGTGTGTAGGGGTGTTGTGGATCGCCGAACACGGACTCTGCCGGCCCCTGTTCCACGGCCTCGCCCTTCAGCATCACCGTCACCTCGTCGCAGATCGCCGCCGCAACGCGCAGATCATGCGTGACGAACAACATCGCAAAGCCGAGCTTTCGCTGCAGTTCGGCAAACAGGCCCAGAATCTGTGCCTGGATCGACACATCGAGTGCCGAGAGGGCCTCATCGGCGATCAGGATTTCCGGCTCGACCGCAAGCGCGCGGGCAATGCAGATGCGCTGTTTCTGTCCGCCGGAAAACTCGTGCGGGAAGCGATCATAGGCCTGCTGCGGCAGGCCGACCAGATCCAGCATGCGGCGCGCTTTCTCCTCGGCATTGCGCGGAGAGGTGCCGTGGATGATTGCGCCTTCCGCGATGCTGTATCCGGCGGTCTGGCGCGGATCGAGTGCCCCGGCCGGATCCTGCTGGACCAGCTGGATGCGCTTGCGCATCGCGCGCGACAGACCGGAAGTGACATCGACGCCATCCAGCAGGACGGTGCCGCCCGACAGTGGCTCCAGTTGCAGCAGCCCCTTGATGAAGGAGGATTTTCCTGAACCGCTCTGCCCGACCAGGCCATGAGTCTGCCCGCGTGCAAGCCGCAGCGACAGGCCGCGCACCGCATGTACAGGACGCTTCTTGAAGAGGCCGACGGGCTGCTGATAGGTCAGCGAGATATCTCGTGCTTCCAGCAGCACATCACCCCTCCCCGCGTGCCGCGGCCGGTCATGGCTGCCGGGCAGGCTTTCCAGCAGCTGGATCGTGTAGGGATGCCGCGGGCGGGCGAAGATGGCATCCCGCGTTCCGCTTTCAACCACCCGCCCCTGCTGCATGACCATGACACGATCGGCGATATCGGCGACGACGGCGAGATCGTGGGTGATGAAGATCAGTCCGGCCTGGGTCTCGGCCTGCAGAGCGCGTATCAGGCGAAGGATTTCCGCCTGTGTCGTCACGTCAAGCGCCGTCGTCGGCTCGTCGGCAATCAAGAGCGAAGGATGCAAGGCCAGCGCCATCGCAATCGCGATGCGCTGCGCCTGTCCGCCCGACAACTGGTGAGGGAAATAGCCGTGGATACGCTCCGGATCCGACAGCTGCACCGCGGCGATCATCTCGAGTGACCGTGCGCGACGCAGGCGGGCGTCCCTGATGCCATGGACCAGAAGAAGCTCCTCGATCTGGCGCCCCACCGACATCACCGGATCAAGGCTTGTGCCCGCTTCCTGAAAGATCATGCCGATACGGCTGCCCCTCAGCTTCTGCATCAGGGCCGGCCTGCTACGGGGAAGCGCCTCGGCCTCGAAGCGGATCTCGCCGCCAGTCTGCGTCAGGCCGTCTGGCAACATGTCGAGGATGGCCTGGGCCGTGATCGATTTACCGGACCCGCTTTCCCCGACGATGCACAGGCACTCACCGTGCCGGACATCCAGATCGAGATCGCTGACGGCAAACGGGCGGTCGGCCTGTGGCGGAAGGCTGACCGTCAGTCCGCGAATGGAGAGCAGGCAGGGATCGTGCGTTTCCACACTCGGCCTCCGCTATTTGACGGTCATGAAGCTGCTGTCGAAGATCGTCAGCTGCGAGCCGCCCGGGTTCCACTTGAACTTGTCGGAGATTGCGAAAGTCTGCACGTTGCGCCACAGGTAGAAGCCGGGGGTCACGTCCTCCCAGTCCTTGACCAGATCGAGATAGGCGGCTTTCTTCTCCTCGAAAGTCTGCGCCCGTTCGAACCGTTCACCGTCCTTGATGAAGGGCTCGCTCGGAACCCATGTGCGATGGCTCGCCGTCACGCGGCTGGAGGATGGCCCCCAGTCCAGCCAGAGTGGCCGATAGGGATCGCCGGTGAATTCCGAGGACATCGACATGTTCAGCAGGTGGAAGGGCCGCTTGTAGGCAAGCGAGAAATTGTCGACGACGTTGAGCTGGACATTGATGCCGATCTCGCGCCACATCTCGACCATATATTCGGCCGCCGTCTCGTAATTGGGATAGAAGCCGCGCACGATGTTCCAGATCAGCGTCTCGCCGTTGTAGTTCGTCTTTGCGAGCAGGGACTTGGCCGCTTCCTGATCATAGGCGTACCGAGCCTTGCGTGACGGATCATAATAGGCGCCGTATTCCGGGAAGTTGAAGGGAGCCAGCGTGATCGTCAGGTCCCCCCACAGCGCCTTGGTGATTGCCGGGCGATCGATCGCCATGACCATGGCCTTGCGAAGATTGGCATCGACCAGGGGATTGGCGTCCATGCCGTCGATGGTGAGCGTGTTGAAGGCCGCCATCGGATAATTGCCGATCTGCGCGACGATCAGCGCCACATCCTTCATGGCCCGGACCTCGTTCAACTGATCAACGGGGACATCGACGATCATGTCGTAATCGCCGGAGGCAAGGCCGGCAAGGCGCGTGGAATATTCAGGCACGATCTGCCAGGTGACGCTCTTCAGTGGCGGCTTGCCTGCCCAGTAGTCATCGAATGCCACGCCCTTGGCATGGCTGGAGGGGTCGAATTCAGTGATCTTGTAAGGGCCGGTACCGATCGGGTTCTGGCCGAAGGCGTCGGTACCGGCCTGCTCGTAATAGGCCTTCGGCAGGACATAGCCGATCGGTGTCGTCAACCGGTTGACGAAGGTCGAATCCGGGAAGGCAGTCTCCAGTTCGACGGTGAAGTCATCTATGGCTTCGACACGCACAAGGCCGCGGGCATAGTTCTTGCCACGCGGCGCAAGCGGCTTGTCGCCCCACAGGCGTTCTGCCGACAGCGAGAAGGCCACGTCGTGCGCCGTCATGGCATCGCCGTTCTGGAACTTGACCCCCTTGCGGATATGCAGGGTCCAGACATTCGGCTTGGTCTGCTCCCAGCGCTCGGCAAGCCAGGGGACAAGCGTGTTGCCTTCCGCGTCCTTGTCGTAGTTTCGCCGGATCAGCGTGTCGAACACGTTGCCATAGACACGCCCGCCGGTCGTGGAAATGCCGATCACCGGGTCGAGCGTGGTCCAGAGGTTGTCGACGGCGAAGGTGAAGTCCGGCCGCTCGCCCTCTGCGGCGCGGACCGCCCCGAGAGGCAGCGCCGCACCGATGGGAGCGGCAAGGCTGAGAGCAACGAAGGTTCTACGTTTCATCATGGCATGCTTCCCTCTGAAGGTGTTTATACGACCGGTCATGAGCCTGACCGTTGATGTTGCGCCTGGTCAGGCGGCAGAAACGGGTTGCGTCTCCTTGTCATCCGGATGGAATGCGTAGCTGCGTTCATTGGCCAGCGACGGGACGGAGCGACGCGTGGCCTCGACCTGGGCAAGGTCAAGGTCCACGATGGACAGGCCGATCTCCTTGTCCATGTCGATCAGCACCCTTCCCCAGGGGTCCACCACCAGGGACTGGCCCCAGGTCTCGCGCCCATCATCGTGCTGGCCGCACTGGGCGGCCGCCACCACGAAACATCCGTTTTCGATTGCGCGGGCGCGCAGCAGCGTTTCCCAATGGGCGGCACCTGTGGACATGGCAAAGGCGGAGGGTACAAAGAGCACCCGTGCCCCCGCTTTTGCATAGCCCCGATAAAGATGCGGGAAGCGGACGTCATAGCAAATGCTCATGCCGAACGCCCCCCAGGGGGTGAGTGCCAGAACGGCCTCTCCGCCTGGCGCATAGCGGTCCGATTCGCGGCTCGGAGCCTGACCGGGAAGGTTCACGTCGAACAGGTGGATCTTGTCGTAGCGCGCGACTGTTGCACCCGACGGATCGATCAGATGGCTGCTGTTCGAGAATCGCTGGTCCGCTCCACGCGAGAGCGGCGTGGAGCCCGTATGGATCCACAGCCCGTAGCGGGCCGCGAGCCGCCGCGCGGCAGCCAGGAAGGGATCGTGTGCCTCGTCCGTCACCACCAGCCGGGCCGCGGCGACATCTCGGTTGAGAAGGCCGGAGGCCTCGGGCAGTGCCAGCAGTTCCACCCCGTCTGCATGCGCCTGCGCAGCAAGCGCTTCCAGCATCTCGATATTGCGCTGATGCGTGTTGGACGAGCACATTTGCGCCATGCCGAGTTTCAGCATCGCCCTGTCGTGCGATGCACCGGTTCCCACGTCACCCATTCTTCACCTCAGCCATATCTGCCCCAAAAAGCGGCGCGCCGAATTTTGCGTCACAAGCAGGCTAAGTCGAGAAATCCGGCAAAAAAAGTATAAAATTTGCGCTGTTCGTCTATATTGCTCACATGAATTCTGGTTTCTGAGGTAAATCCGTTGGCTAGGGATCGTCTGCCGCCTTTGCGTGCTCTGCGCATGCTGGAATCCTTCCTGCACAGCGGTTCCGTGACCGCGACCGCGCGGGAGCTCAACGTGTCTCATTCGGCGGTCAGCCACCAGTTGAAGCAGATCGAGGATTGGGCGGGGATACGGCTGGTGCGCCGGGACGGACGGCAGGCCGTGCTGACGGAGGCGGGCGAAAGCCTGTCCCGCGTCATCAATGAAAGCTTCGGGGCCATTCGCCACGAACTTGACCGGCTGACCATGCGCGAGGATCTGCCGGTATCGGTCGCCGCACTCAGGATCGTCTTCCCCAACTGGCTGCTGCTGGCCGTCAACGATTTCATGGCCGCGCATCCCGGCCACTCCGTCTATCTTCAAGAGCAGATATCGGACCAGCCCGTTTCTCCCGAGCCGGACATCGCCATCGGTTTCTCCCTGAGCGGCGAGATTCCGCAAGGCACAAGCCGCATCATTCCCGGCCGGGCCGTGCCTGTGTGCTCTCCCGCATTCCTGGCCCGCCATCCGATCGAAAGTCATGCCGACATCGCATCCTCGACACTCCTTCAGGATGAGGACAAGCGCATGTGGCGCACCTGGTTCGAGATGGCAGGACTTGACGGCGGTCCAGCGGGCCCAAGGGGAAGATGCTATCTCTCCGGCTCGGCGCTTGCGGTGGAAGCCGCCCTTGCCGGCCTCGGCATCGCGCTTTGCCGCGAGGCCCTGATCCGCCCGCATCTCGAAAGCGGCAGCCTCGTCGCCCTCTCCCGTCTCGGTATCGACGACCAGGCCTGCTACTATCTCATCGTGTCCCAGCGTGGCGAAAGCCGCTCATCGACTGCCAGACTGGCGCAGTGGCTGAAGGACGGTGCCGTCCGAAGTTTTGGCCGGTTGTCTGCCTGAAGGGGTCAGCGGGCAGCGCGAAGCCCGCTTCACACGACTGCGGAACACCTATCTGTCGGATCTGGCCCGGCGGTGTGCAGGCGGCACTTACGCGCCCGTGATGCTGGCCGGGCGGACGCTGCCGCGCCAGACCGGGGGGACGGCGAACAGGTGGTGCGCCTCGGTCCGCTCCGCCTCGCCGGATCGCTCCAGCAGGGAGGCGATGGCCTCGGCCATCTCGGCAAGCGGTTGGGCGAAGGTGGTCAGCCGGTAGCTCGACCAGCCGGCCATCTCGATATCGTCGAAGCCCACGACGCAGAGGTCCTGCGGGATGGAAAGGCCGAATTCCTGGCGGGCAGCGTCCATGAAGCCGCAGGCGATCAGATCGGTCGCGCAGAAGATGCCGTCCGGCCTGTCGCGGGCCGCCAGCAGCCGGCGGGCCGCCTCCACACCGGTGGCATAGCTGGTCGGACCGGCGCGCAGCACGCGGCATTCGTGACCCGCCGTCTCTGCTGCGGCCTCAAACAGGCGCTCGCGTGCCGTCAGGCTGGGCGAGCCGATGGTGGAGGAGATGACCGCCAGCCGCCGGCAGCCGGCGCGCGCCAGCATGTGATGCGCATCCGCCATGGCGCCGGCATGGTCGACGGAAATATGGTCGGCGCCTGCAAACTGGCCGGCGCGGTTGACCAGGATGACATGCTGGCCGCTCTTGACGCAGGTATCCACCAGCGAGGCGGGCGGCGTGCCGGACAAGACGATGGTGGCGGAGGCGCGGTAGTTCAGCGTCTGGCGGAGTGCTGCACTGGCGGTCGCCTCGCCGCCTGCCGTGTTGATCAGCATGACGGCGCGGCCGGCCAGTTGCAGACGCTGCGTCAGCGCATCCAACAGCTTCGACTGGTAGGGGGCGTTGAGATCGGCGCCGAGAATGCACACAGGCCGGCTGCGTTCGGTGGAAAGACCGCGTGCCAGATGGTTGACGTGGTAGTTCAGCTGCTCGGCTGCCGCCAGCACCCGTTCGCGGGTTTCCTCCGACACGCTTGCACCCGGCGTAAACGTGCGCGAGACGGCGGAGCGGGACACGCCGGCAAGGCGTGCCACCTCGGCGGCGCTGGCAATGGTCTTCGGCGTCTTTCCGGTCATCCGCAGTCCGTCTCAGAGGCCGTAGCCTGCCTGTTTCAGAAGCTTTGCCATGGCGGCGGCCCGTTCGGCAAGATGCACCAGTTCCGGCTTCGGCGTCTCATGCCATTCATCCGGATGCAATGATCGGGCCTGCCGCACATGCGCGATGGCATCGGCGAGCGCCGGATAGCGATCGGGAAATTCCAGATGCAGGAACAGCGCGACGAGCGAGACCGAGCGGCTGCGTCCACCCCGGCAATTGACCAGCACATGGCCCTTTTCGCGCAGCGGATAGGACGGCTTGTCCGGCAGTTCCTGATCGAGGAGGGAGCGCAGCAGGTGGTAGCCGGCCAGCATCATCACCTCGGGATTGCCGGGACCGTCGACGAGGCCGAGCTTGTAATAGCGGACATGGCCGGCGCCGTGCCGCAGAAGGTGGGTCGAGACGCCGGTCTTCGCCACATCGACCAGGTCGATGTCGAGATTGACGGCACAGTTCAGCACCACCTTGATGCCGTGTTCGGCCAGAAGCTCCGCATCGGCCGCGCCATCGGAGCCGCCGACATAGAGATTGATGCCCCAGCCGGGCAGGTTTTCGGCGATCAGGCTGATCGGCGGGCGGGGATAGTGCTTGGTGGCATGCGCAGACATTGTATTGTCGGCCTTTCGATTGGGTCAGGGAGCAGACGGAGCAAGCGGCATGGCTATTGCCGCTGAAAGCGCTTCCGCGATGGCGGGGGCCGCAGCAATGATCGGGCCGCCTTCGGCAATGGCGGCATGCGAGGCCGGAAACAGCCCGATGCGGCCGCCGGCCTCGTGCACCATCAGCAGGCCCGCCAGACAATCCCAGGCGTTCATATGGGCTTCGATATAGGCATCCGTGCGGCCCTCGGCGACCCAGGCCAGCGCCAGCGCGCCCGAGGCGCCGCGGCGGATGTTGGCGCCGGTTTCCAGAATGGCCGCGAAGGTTTTCATGTACGCGGCGTTGCCGATGCGCGGCGACCAGCCGAGCTCGATGGTCGCCTGGGCCAGGTCCGGCGTCGCGGCGATGGAGAGCTGTCTGCCGTTCTTGGTCGCGCCATGGCCGCGCCTTGCAAGATAGAGTTCGTCCGTCACGGGATTGAAGGTGGCGCCGAGTTCCATCACACCTTTCCGGACGAAGGCCATAGAGACGCAGAAATGATCGATGCCGCGGGCGAAATTGGCGGTTCCATCGATGGGATCGGCGACCCAGAGGTTCGACCTCTCCACCGTGCCGCCGGTTTCCTCGCCGAGCAGCCCGTCGTCCGGCAGAGCCATCGCCAGTTCGGCGCGGATATGCGCTTCCACCAGACCATCGGCCTCGGTAAGAAAATCCTGCCGGCCCTTCAGGCTGAAATCGCCCGGCTTGCGGCTGCGATAACAGGAGAGCGCGAGCGCTCCGGCCCTGTGGATGATGTCACGCAGCACGGTCTCGCGTCGGTCCATCTCGTGCTCGGCGCTCTGGGCATGCACCAGGATGTCGGTCTGGGTATGGGTCAAGGGAATGTCTTTCCGGATTTTGAAGGGCCGCCCGAAGCGTTCCGGACGGCCCGTCCCTGAAGGGGATCACTTTTTGTAGTTCAGGCTCCACAGGTCCTGCCAGTCCTGCCGGCGCTGCCAGTCGTCTGCGGCAGTCGCGGCGTCATAGCCCATGATCTGGTTGCTGATCCTGGCGATGCCGGAGGGTTCGTCGGCCGGCAGCGTCACCTTGACATTGGTGGACATCTTGCCGTCGTCGGCCTGGGGCGCAATGCCCTCGGCGGTCATCATGTAGTGGATGAACAGCTTTGCCGCATTCGGGCTCTTCGAGCCGCTGGCAATCAGGCCGAGCGAGGGATAGCTCCAGCCGGCAAAGGGCTGCAGGCCGGCGCAGATGCCGAGCTTCATGCCGTTCTTGTTCTCGCGGTACTTGGCGGTGCTGACGAGGCCGACAAAGGCCTCCTTCACATCCGGGGCACCGACGGCATCGGCTGCCGCACCATCGGAATCTGTCAGCAGCGGGCCATTGGCGGCGAGCGCCTTGACGAAGGCGGCGGTGGCGCTTTCCTCGCCGGCCGGCAGCGGCTTGCCGAATTCGGCCTCATAGGCCTTGGCCAGGTCCTTGTCGTGATGCTTGGCCATCTGGTTGAACCAGTCCGTATAGGAAGGCTTGCCCACCGGGTCCTGCATCGAGACCTTGCCCTTCCACTTCGGCTCCGTCAGCTGCCAGATGTTGGTGACCGGGCACGACGCGTTCAGCGCCGTGTTGTAGGTCCAGACATTCGGCGCCAGGATCACGGTCAGCGGGTTCTGGTAGGTGGCCGGAATGTCGGCGGCGAGATCACCGGGTACCCAGCTCGTCGCATAGCCCTTGGCGATCAGCTGTTCCTGGGCGGCCGGGGCATCGGAGATGATTGCGACATCGGCCTGCACGTTCTTGGCCTGCGCCTCGCGGCTGACGATTTCGAGGATATCCGGCGCCTTGGCTTTGGTGCCGATCGCCTGCACGCCATACTTGGCGGAAAAGGCCTTGGCCTGTTCGACGATCTTGCCGGTGGAGTCGTAGACATGGATCGGGCCTTCCTTGCGGGCGGCGGCGATCAATGCGTCGAGATCGAAAGGTTCGGCGGCCGTTGCGCCGGAAACGGCGGAAAGGCAGGCCGCGAATGCCAGAAGGCTGGTCTTCATGGAAAAGGTCATGGTCGTCTTCCGTTGAGGTTGAAAAGGGGACTGACCGGATGTTCGGCCAGGCATGCTGGCGACCGCGGCCTGCCGCGGCCACCGTGTCAGGCGGCTTCGCAGAGGCCGTAGCCGGGAATGGCAAGACGCCGGCCCTCGGCGTCGAACAGGTGCAGCGCCTCGTCGGGCAGCAGGCAGCCGATCCGTTCGCCGGGCTTCACCTTCGGGCGGCTCTGGGTGGAGAAAAACAGGCGATCGGCGCCATGCGCCAGTTCGATCACCCAGCTGCCGCCGGTCGGCATGATGCCGGCGACGGTGACGCACAGCGCATCGCCGGAAACTTCAGGGACGAGCCGGATTTCCTCCGGGCGGATGCCGCAGACGCTTGCGCCCGCGGCCTGCGGAAGGCGCGCGGCAAGATGGGCCGCAACGCTCTCCCCTGCCCTTGCCGGCGTGTCCGCGAGGTTCACCATGTTGATGCGCGGATTGCCGATGAACTCGGCGACGAAGCGATTGGCGGGACGGGCATAGATCTCGTCAGGCGAGCCAACCTGTTGCAGGCGGCCGCGATCCATCACGGCAATGGTGCTCGCCAGCGTCATTGCCTCCCACTGATCATGGCTGACGAAGATGATCGTCGTGCCGAAGGTTTCGTGAATGCGCCGCAGTTCGGCGCGCATCTCCAGGCGCAGGGCCGCATCAAGATTGGAGAGCGGCTCGTCAAGCAGCAGGACATCCGGGTTGATCGCCAGCATGCGGGCAAGCGCCACGCGCTGCTGCTGCCCACCGGACAATTGGGCCGGATAACGCTCCGCATAGTCGGCGATCTTCAGCTTGGTCATCACGTCGCGGCAACGCGCCTCGCGCTCGGCGGGCGAGACATTCTGCAGGCGCAGGCCGAAATCCACATTGCGCGCCACCGTCATGTGCGGCCAGAGCGCATAGTTCTGGAAGACGAGGCCAACGCGGCGGCGCTCCGGCGGCACGAAACGCGCCTGATCGACACTGTCGACCGCCTCGCCATCCATCAGGATGGTGCCGCCCGTGGCGTGCTCGATGCCGGCGATCATCCGCAGGATCGTCGTCTTGCCGCAACCGGAAGGGCCGAGCAGGCACAGAAATTCGCCGTGCGGCACGGTGAGGCTGACGCCGTCGACGGCAGGGGCCGCGCCCTTGCCATAGGTCTTGGTCAGGCCTTGAAGAAGGATGTCCGGCATGTCAGCTCTCCAGTCCGCGGGCAAGTCCCGTGCCGCAGATCCGCTGGATCAGCACGGTTCCAAGCCAGGCAATCAGGGCGATCATCAGCACCACCGCATTGGCGGCCTGATCGTAGTTGTAATCCAGCAGGCGCAGCGAATAGGTGGTCAGCACGTCGGTGGCCGGCACGGCCAGGATGACGAAGAGGCTGACGCCCTTGATGCCCGAGATGAAGGGCAGCAGGATTGCGGTTGCGAGCGGCCCGGCCTGGATCGGGATGACGATGCGGCGCATGCGGGTGAGGAAACCGGCGCCCGCAACGCGCGCCGCCTCTTCCGGCTCGCGGCCGAGCTGGGTCATGGCCGCAATGCCGGAACGGCTGGCAAAGGGCATGTTTTCCGCCACCAGCGCCAGGATCAGGATGAAGGGCGTACCGTAAAGCGCCGGGATCGGTCCGCGGCTGACGGCAAACAATGACAGGAAGGCGGCGGCAAAAGCGATGCCCGGCACCAGATAAGGCAGGAAGGTGATCTGCCGCAGCACCTGGCCGATCAGCCGCACCGGGCTTCTGAGCACCGCATAACCGACCAGCAGGCCGAGCGTGCCGGAAATGGCCGCGGCAATGCCGACGATGCGCACGGTATTCCAGGCGGCAGCCCAGAATTCCGGTGTCAGCAGGATGCCATTGCGCAGCGCGACCGTATGCAGGTTGCTGCCAATCCAGAAGTCGAGGGTGAAATTATCCGGCGTGAAGCGGCCGGGCAGGATCATCACGGTGGAAAGAAACAGCGTCAGCAACGGCAACGCCACGCCGATCAGCACCACGGCGGCCGGCAGCAGAGCCGCCAGATGCCGCAGCCGGCCGAGCGACTGGCGGCGCTGCAGGCCGCCCTTGCCGCCGACGGTGACGAAACGGCGCGCCTCGCGCATCATCCGCAGGTCGATCATCAGCGTGACGACACCCATGATCATGATCGCGCCGGCGAGCACCGCGGCGACCCCTGTCTGGCGTGAGGAAAGCGCCCGGTAGAGCCCGGTCGACAGCGTGTCGTAATTGACCGGCAGGCCGAGAATATAGGGCACCGCGAATTCGCCGATGCAATCGGCAAAGATCAGCAGCGCCGCGGACAAAAGCGCGGGGCGAACCAGCGGCAGCACGATGGAGAAGGCGATCATTCGCGGGCCTGCGCCGAGGATGCGGGCGCATTCCTCCATCTGCACGTCGAGCCGGTGCAGCGCATTGCCGACGATCAGGACGACCAGCGGCGTGTAATGCAGCACCAGGATCACAATGATCGGCAGCGTGCCATAGGCCAGCCAGTTGGGCGTCGCAAAACCCATGGCCTGCAGCCAGCCCGGCTGACCGCCCACGACGCCGTTCTTGAAGATGGTGGTCCAGGCCAGCGCAAAGGTCCAGGTGGGCAGCATGAAGGGCACGACGAGGGCTGTGGCGAACCAGCCGCGGCCGACGAGATCCGTCCGGTTGACCAGCCAGGCGAGCACGACGCCAAGGCTGACCGACAGTGCCACGGTGCCCGCGGCAATGGTCAGCGTATGGACGAGCGGTCCCCAGAGCAGGATGCCGGACATGCGCGAGGCAAAGGCGCGGGCGAGATAATAGAGGGTGAATGCCCCCTCCCCCTGATGCAGGCGGGCCGAATCCCCCGGCTGCACCACGACCGCCTGCAGCAGGATCGAAACCACCGGCGCAACGATCAGATAAGCAAAGGCAAGGGTCAGAACAGCGCCGATGGCCAGTGCCGGCTCGTGCCGCATGACGGCGACCATGCGTGCAAGACGTTGAAGCGGTGCCGGATGGCGAGCGGTGGGTTCCAGCGCATGTACCATCCTCCGGCTCCTTCTCTTCGTGTCAAACATCTCGAGCGGCAGGGCGTCTTCCTTCGTCCGCCGGTCGAGGGACGGTTAAGGCCGCGAGATGACAGGGCGATGACAATTTGCACCTATGTGCAAAATTTATCCGCCATCTGGATCTCTTACATGGGCTGCACACCAGGAGTTCTGCGACTGTCTCGCAGGATATCAGTCGGATTTGAGGCTATCTTCTTGCATGCGTGTGCACGGATGTTGTGCAGCAGATGCCCGTTACCCCCGCCGGTCAGTTGCCGTCTCGCGGTGCGCGGGCCGCCTCCAGAATGGCGCCGCGCAGCCAGCGATGCGACGGGTCCTCGTCCAGGTAGCGCGGCCACACCATCACTTCGCAGACAGGCTGCATGTCGAAGGGGGCTGCAAACAGCCGCACGGGAAAGCGCCGCGCCATCTCCTCGGCCATGCGGCGGTGCATGGTGACGATGCGCTCGGTTCCCATCACCAGAAGCGGTGCGATGCTGAACTGGTCGATGGTGCATTCAACACGGCGCTGCCGGCCATAGCGCGGCAGGAACCATTCCTCGAAGGCCAGGCTCGTTTCGTCGCCCAGCCGGATCGACACGTGGCCGCGATCGAGATAGGCGTCCATCGTCAGGGCGGCGATGTCGCGGGCCGCCTCGGCGCACATCATGCAGACATGCTCGTCGCGCAGCACCTCCACCTGCGGATGCTGCAGGCGGCTGGCATATTGTTCCGGAATGATCAGCACGTCGATCATGCCCCGTTCGAAGACCTCGATCACCTCCAGCGGCGCGCGGCGGATATCAAGGCGCATGCCGGGCGCGGTGGCGGCAAGCCCGCGCACCACTTCGGCAAGCAGCACGTCCATCATGTAATCCGAGGCGGCAACCGAGAAACTGCGCGACACCGATGCCGGCTCGAAGACCGGCCGAATGGCGATCGCCGAACGCGCCCGCATCAGGGCATCGCGCACCGGTGCCACAAGGCTCTGTGCCAGCGGCGTCAGTTCCATGCGCCGTCCCACCTGCACCAGTAGGCTGTCGCCGAAATAGTCGCGCAGACGGCCCAGCGCCGCGCTGGTGGCCGACTGGCCGATATGCAGGCGTTCGCTCGCCCGCGTCACGTTCCGTTCCTCCAGCAGCACGTCGAGAACCACCAGAAGGTTGAGATCAAACCGGTCCAGCCGCATGCCTGCCTCCTCTTCCGCCTGGTATCGATACTATCAATGGTTTGGATGAATACAATCTGTTTCCTTGGTTATTTGACGAAAGCTAAGTTTGCGACAGGTCACGGGCCGGCGGGAGGAGAAGCCGGACGGGCCGGAGTTTCGTGCACGTGAGGATCGCCAGGTCGAAGGTCGATCCGCCGTCGCCGCAGCCCCATCGGTCAACGGAGGAGCACATGAACAAGCTGAACAGCATGGCCAGCTACACGACGCTGAGCCTCTGCCACATGGCAGGCATGATCGATCTGGCGGCACTGCCGCTGTGGGTCGGCAGCCTGATGAATTTCTACGGTCTGACGGCACCCCAGGCGGGTCTGGTCGTCACCACCTTTCTGGCTGGCGTGGTGGCGGCGAGCGCCATCTTTGCGCCGCGGTTCAACCGCCTGCCGCACCGCATCGTCGTGCCCGGCGGCTTTGCCGTCTCGGCCTGCGCCTTTCTGGTCGCATCCTGGCTGAAGGCGCCGGCCGTCGACGTCTATCCCTTCCTGCTGCTGCATGCGATTGCCGGGCTTGGCGCAGGCGCGGCCCTCTCCGTCACGCACGGCACGATCGGCCTGACGACCAATCCGCACCGCCTGTTCGGGGTGGTCAACGTCACGCTCGGCCTGCTTGCCATTGCCATGTTTGCCGTCCTGCCGGGGCTGATTGCAAAGCTGGGCGGACAGGTTCTGTTCCAGGGCATGGGTGCGACCATGGGGCTTGCCGCCCTCGTTTCCCTGGCGCTGTTTCCGAAGGTGACGCCTCCGGCGGCAACCGACAGCGGGGCGAGCCGCGAGACCGCGCGCCGACCGCTGCCCAGGGCCGCCTGGCTGATGATCCTCACCGTCATCTGTCTGACACTCAACCAGTCGACGGTCTTCTCCTTCGTCGAGCGGATCGGGATGGACAATGGCTTTGGCATGGAGCGCGTCCAGTTGATCCTGGTGGTGATGGGGTTCGTCAACCTCGTGCCGGGCGTGCTGGCGGCTGTCTTGCAGAAGCACCTGTCACCGATTGCGGTGGGCGTTGCCGGTCCGCTTCTGCAGGCGGTCTGCGCTCTCAGCATGACGGGTTCCACGGCCTTCGCATCCTATGCGGTGCCGGCGGTATTTTACGTGTCGCTCGTCATCTTCACGCACACCTTCCTGTTTGGCCTGCTGTGCCGCATCGACACGACCGGCCGGGCCGTGGCGGCGACGCCTGCGATGATGATGTTCGGATCGGCCATGGGGCCGGTGCTTGGCGGCATGATCGTTGCGGCTGTCGGCTACCGCGGCCTTGGCCTTTCCGTCACCTGCTTTGCCGCCATTGCCATCACTGCCGTGCTCCTGGTGCGTCGGGACCTGGCGCGGACGGCGGCGAAGCCGGCCATGGCAGCGGCCTGACATCACCCTCTCCGATAACCTGATGGAGGATCATCATGAACCAGCATGTCAATCTGCCCCCGGGGCTGCAATTCCCGGATGACGTCGTATTCAACGGTTATGCCGCGCCGGTGCGCATCGAAGGCGAAGTGCACGATCTTGAAGTAATCGGCCGCATTCCCTCCGAGCTTGAAGGAATGTATATCCGCAACAGCGCCGACCACACCTATCCGCCGCTGCACGGCAAGGACATCTTCCTGAACGGCGACGGCATGGTGCATTCCGTGCGCATCCAGAACGGTCATGCGGACCTGACGATGCGCTATGTGCGCACCCGCAAGTTCCAGCTGGAGCGGGCTGCCCGCCGTGCTCTTTTCGGCGCCTATCGCAATCCCTTCACCGATAGCCCGGAAGTGAGCGGCGAGGATGCCAACACGGCCAATACGTCTGTACTCTGGCATCACGGCAAGCTCTATGCGCTGAAGGAATCCGGCCGTCCCTACGAGCTTGATCCCAACGATCTGACCACGCGCGGCGAAGTGGATTTCGGCGGCCAGCTGAAAAGCCGCACCTTCACCGCCCATCCGAAAATCGACCCCGTGACCGGGGAATGCGTTGCCTTTGCCTATAACTGTGAGGGCATCGCCAGCGACGAGATCGAGGTCTATTCCATAGACAAGGAAGGGCAGTTCACCCGCACCGAACGCTTCAAGGCCCCCTATTGCTCGATGGTGCATGACTTCCTGGTGTCGCGCAATTTCATCGCCTTCGTCATCTGCCCGATGGTCTGCGAATGGGACCGGGTGAAAAAGGGCGAATCCTACTGGCACTGGGACAACCAGAAGCAGACCTATATCGCGGTCATCCCGCGTGACCAGGGTGTTTCCGCCATCCGCTGGTACACGGCGCCCAAGATCGCCATGCAGACGCATACCTTCAATGCCTGGGATGACGGCAGCCGGCTGGTGCTCGATCATTTCGTCAACGAATCCGGCTGGCTC
Source organism: Rhizobium sp. CSW-27 (assembly GCF_018760785.1). Classification (GTDB taxonomy): domain Bacteria; phylum Pseudomonadota; class Alphaproteobacteria; order Rhizobiales; family Rhizobiaceae; genus Neorhizobium. The sequence goes on along the minus strand of NZ_JAHHZO010000007.1, from coordinate 43,608 downwards.
AGCCAGTTCCCGGATATTCACAACCCGCATGCGCACGAACTGCCGCCGTTTGGCGAACGCTGGATCGTCGATCTCTCCACCAAGGGCGGCGACGTCACGGTGGAGCGTTTCATCAACCACATCGGCGAGATGCCGGTGGTCGATCCGCGCTTTTCCATGCGCCGCACGCGCCATTTCTGGTTTGGCACCAATCATCCGGCCCGCTGGCCGATGCTGCCGCCCGGCCCGAAGGGCCCGCCCTTCACCTGCCTTGGCCATTTCGACGAGGAGACCGGCAAGATCGAACTCTTCTACGCCGGACCGGATTCCTCGCCCGAAGAACCCTGCTTCGTGCCGCGCAGCCCGGATGCGGAGGAAGGCGACGGCTGGCTGATGACCATGGTCGGCCGCCGCGCGGAAAACCGCACCGATCTCGTCATTCTCGATGCCCGCAACCTCGCGAAGGGGCCGGTCGCCATCCTGAAATTCCCCTGCCGCGTGCATGAAGGCTTCCACGGCATCTGGGTGCCGGGCAACGCTTTGGGTTCGGACCGCGGTTTCTGACGACAGATCAGCCGGCCGTGCCACTCGGCACGGCCGGATCATCAGGGAGGAAAACACCATGATAACCTTGTATGGCGACGTCACCCGCACCCGTGCCAACCGCTGCAGCTGGATGCTGAACGAGACCGGCATCGAGTATCACCGCGAGCCGGTCTGGTTCCATCCCGGCGCGCCCAAGCCAGAGGCATTCCTGGCGCTCAATCCGAACGGCAAATGCCCGACGCTGGTGGATGGCGAAACGGTTCTGTTTGAATCGCTTGCGATCAACCTCTACCTGGCCAAAAAATATGGTGGCCTTCTGGGGCCGCAATCGATCGAGGAAGATGCCCTCATGACGCAGTGGTCGTTCTGGGTTGCCACCGAAATCGAGAAGCCATTGCTTCTGACATCGGCGGTCCGCTACCTGTTCGAGCCGCACGACCCGTCTGGTGACGAGACCGAGATAACCTTGCGCAAGCTTGCCCGGCCGTGGGCGGTGCTCGATGCGCATCTGAAGAACCGGGATTTCATGGTTGGCGACCGCTTCACCGCTGCCGATCTGAATGTCGCTGCCGTCATGCACTTCATCCCGATCGCCGGGATCGACATTTCAGCCTGGCCTGCCATGCAGCGCTGGCTCGACGCCTGTCTCTCCCGCCCCGGCGCCATCGATACGCGAAGCGTGGCCTTCCGTGTTCCGCGTCCCTCCACATCCCGCGATATTTTCGCGATGTTCATCTGATCGTCGCCTTGTCACACATTGGAACCAGAGCTCATCATGCTGTCACTCTCAATCGCATCCGCCATCATCGACGAAGCGCTGGCCGAGGCCCGCAGACGCAGCTTTCAGCCGCTTGCCGTTGCGGTGCTGGATGCCGGTGGCCATCTGATCGCCTACAAGCGTGAGGACGGTGCCGGCATCGTCCGCTTCGACATCGCCTACGGCAAGGCCTGGGGCTCGCTCGGCATGGGCTTTGGTTCGCGTGAACTCAGCCAGCGGGCGGCGAAGAACCCGACCTTCATCACCACGCTGACCTCCGTCAGCGGCGGGCGGATGATCCCCTCCCCCGGCGGCGTCCTGATCCTTGACGCCGACAAAAAAGTGCTCGGCGCCATCGGCATCTCCGGCGACGTGGGCGACAATGACGAGATTGCGGCCCTGGCGGGTATCGCCAAGGTCAACCTTTTCCCCGCGCCCTGACCCTCACCTCCCGGGACAGGATGCGAAGAAGCCCCCTGCGGCCGTGAACGATCCGGCTGCAGGGGGCTCATTTATTTCGGCATACCGAAACAGTTCGCGAATGCGTCGGCAAGTTGGCCGAACAGAGCGCACACCGACTGTTTTTGATGCTGGAGTGATTGCCGTTCTTTCTGCCAGAGCTTGGAGCGAGAATTCGACCGCGACAACGGAGCCACATGATCGTGCGGCCCCGCTGCGCTGTCGCTCTGTCTCAGGTCAGCCCTGCTCGTCCGTGATCGGATTGCGCAGGACACCGAGCCGGTCGATCTCGACCTCGACAATGTCACCCGGCTTCATCCAGAGCGGCGGGGTGCGCTTGGCGCCGACGCCACCGGGCGTGCCGGATGCGATCACGTCGCCGGCTTCCAGCCGTGTGAAGCTGGAGCAATATTCGATCTGCCGGGCGATATCGAAAATCATCTGGCTGAAGGTTGCGTCCTGCACCACCTCGCCGTTGAGGCGCGTCTGGATGCGCAGTGCATCGAGCGGGCCGAGTTCGTCCGGCGTCATCATCCAGGGGCCGAAGGCGCCCGTGTCGGGGAAATTCTTACCCGGCGTGAACTGGTGCGTATGGCGCTGGTAGTCGCGCACGCTGCCGTCATTGTAGCAGGCAAAGCCGGCGATGTGGCCAAGCGCATCCGCGCGGGAGATGTAGCGGCCCGGCTTGCCGATGATGACGGCGAGTTCCCCTTCATAGTCCAGTTCGGTCGAAACCTTCGGCCGGATGATCGGCTTCAGGTGACCCGTCTGGCTGTTGGAATAGCGCGCGAAAATGGTCGGGTTCTCGACTTCGGCGCGGCCGGTTTCCTTGCGATGCATCTCGTAGTTCAGCCCGACGCAAAGGATCTTGTCGGGGTTCGGAATGACCGGCAGCCATTCGATCTCCGAGAGGGGGAACGCGGCGGCCTTCCCCGCAGCCTCGGCAACACCTTCGAGGCCTGAGGTCACGGCCGCCTTCAGGTCCGCATACCGGTCGGCCAGGACGGCACCGGCATCGCGGAAGGTCTCGCCTTCGATCACGCCCCAGGTGGTGCGTCCAGCTAGTCTGACGGTGGAAAGTCTCATGCGGTTACTCCTTCAAATCGGTTGAGCGGATGCCGGGTGTCTCAGGCGAGACGCGCACCGAGATCCTGTATCTGTTGGTGAAGAGCATCGAGGTCGGCAGCGGCCCCGAAGACGTAATGATCCGGCCGCACGAGCGCGGCGACGGCGCCATGCCGTTCAAACCAGCCGGTCAGGACGCCATCCTTTTCGTGCAGCGCCGCGCCGTCGGCCGTATCCGCGCCCTCGGGGGCGACGGCAACAACCCTCAGCCCTTCGATTGCGGTCGCAAGCGCCTTGCCCTGCGCCTGCGTGACCCGGCGACCGTCCAGCACCAAACGCCAGGTCGGGCCGGTGAAGTGATCGAGAAGGCGGCTTTCGCCGTTCTCGAGGATCGCCGGCTGCGGGAAGAGCAGGCCGCGTGCCGGCGTGCCTTCCGCGGCGATCAGACCCGCCTCGATCGGCGGCACGATCTCCTGGCGGGTGATCACCAGCGGCTTTCCACCGCCATCGGCAAGGATACGAGCATCGCGGGCAGCCGCAGCCTCGGGGTCGCGTTCGCAGATCGCCTGACCGATGGCCTTGATCCGGCCCGTCAGCGTCTCGACATGGCGCTTGCGCTCCTGCGTGTAACTCGCCAGCAGGCTTTCCTCCGACTGGCCTTTCAGGATGCGGTCGAGCCGCCAGATCAGGTTGGACACATCACGCAAGCCCTGGCACATGCCCTGGCCGATGAAGGGCGGCTGCTGGTGGGCGGCGTCGCCGGCAATCACCACCCGGCCCTTTGTCCAGTCGTCTGCCACCAGGGCGTGGAAGCGATAGGCGGCGGCACGCCACAATTCGCCATCCTCAGGCGTCAGCCACGGCGACAGAAGCCGCCAGACATTCTCCGGCAGGGCCATTTCCCGTGGATCTTCACCCGGCAGAAGCATGATTTCCCAGCGGCGATGGTTTTTCGGCCCCATGACGAAGCTTGCGGGACGGGCGGGATCGCAAAACTGCGCAGAGGTCTCCGGAAGCTTGGCAAGCCCCGCCTCATTGACCAGCACGTCGATCACGAGCCACGGCTCGTCGAACACCAGATCCTCCAACTTGATGCCGGCAAGCTCGCGCACCCGGCTCGATGCGCCATCGCAGCCGATCAGGTAGCGTGCGGCGACCATCCGGGTCTCGCCCGTGGCCTCTTTCAGCGTTGCGACGACCTCGTCTTCGCGGATGTCGAGGTCGATCATCTCGACGCCGAGCGAAACCGTGACGCAATCGAAACTCTCGGCATGGCTGCGAAGCACCGCCTCGACGGGCGGCTGGGTGAAGACCATGCTCGGCGTGTAGCCGAGCGGGTAGGGTTCCGGCACCATGTCGATGCGGCGGATGAGCTGGCCCTTGGCGCCGAAATGCTGCGAGGCGGTGAAGGGAGCGATGTAAGGCATCACCTGATCGGCAACGCCCATATTGTCGAAGTGGCGCAGGATCTCATGGTCGATCGCGATGGCGCGCGGTTTGTCGTAGATGTCGGTCAACCGGTCGACGACCAGTGTGGAGTGACCGCGCGCGCCCAGCATGCCGGCGGCAACGGCGCCGGCGGGGCCGAAGCCGACCACCAGCACATCATAACGGTCTGTGATTGCAGTCTCTTTCGTCACGGATAAGCCTCTTGCATAACGGGGACGGCGGCCTCAGGCGCCGGAAAATCCGATGGAAATCTGGGCCTTCTTGCAGGCCTCGCTCTTCGGCGGCGCAATGCCCCAGTGGTCCGTGCGGCCGGGCGGCCAGACCCACTCGTCCGGCCCCTTCACGCGGTAGCTCTCGTCCACCTGCAGGACTTCCGCCGTGTATTCGATGACGACCCCCATCGGATCGACGAAATAGGCAAACACATTGTCGCCGGGGCCGTGGCGGCCAACACCCCAGCCGATCGGAGTGCCATGATCGATCACGCGGCCGGAGCCACGCATCACCGATTCCAGATCCGGCATCAGGAAAGCGATATGGTTCAGCCCATGTGCCGCGGCTTCGGCCAGCACCACGGCATGGTGATCGCTGTTGCAGCTGAGAAACGCCATCATCTTGGAGCGGTCGGTCAGGCGGAAGCCGAGCACCGCGCGGTAGAAGTCCGACAGTGCCTCAACGTCGGCGCTGTTGATGTTGACATGCGCCAGTCGCAGCACACGATTGGGCATGACAGCCGTTTCCTTGCGCCGGTCACCATGCACGAATTCCAGAACCGAACCCTGCGGTTCGCGCACGACGAACCTGCGCCCGCCGGTCAGCGGATCGGCAGCGCCCGGCGCGCGCAGCACCGTGCAGCCAAAGGCCACCGTCCTTTCGTAAAGCGCGGCGAGATCCTCCGCCGAGCGGACCCGAAAGGTGATCTTGCGCAGTTCAGAGCGGTCGCTCTGCTTCAGTTCCAGCACGTGGCAATCATCACCCGTCGCGGCCAGGAACACCTTGTCTCCGGCTTCAGCGACCTTTTCCAGTCCCCAGACGCGGGTGTAGAAATCCACCGATGCCGCCAGATCCGGCGTTCCCAGTTCAACGCTGCGCAGGGCAGTCACGGGAAAGTCCGTCATGTCCATCAAATCTCCTCATCGAGCGCAAGGAAGGCCAGCGCATTGCGGAACGTCAGGCGTTCGCGCAGGGCAGCGTCATCAAAGGCCTGTTCGATCCGGGAAATCGGCGCCTTTTCCCGGAAGTTGAATGGGTAGTCCGTGCCGATCATGACCCGGTCCTCACCGAAGACGGAGACGATGCGCTTCAGCATGTCCTCGTCGAAAACGAGAGCGTCCACATAGAGCTTGCGGGCCTGATCGACCGGCGTCTGCGCCAGGCTGTCGCGCACCGCCGGAAAGGTGTGGTAGCCCTGTTCGAGACGTGGCAGCAGGGCTGCAAATGTTCCGCCGCCGTGGCTGAAGGCGATGCGCAGTCCTGGAAATTTCTGCAGGAGCCCGCCGGTGATGACGGAGGCGGCTGCCAGCCCGACATCGGTCGGATAGGCCAGGATCTGCTGCAGGGGAGCAGGGCCGACCAGCCGATCCATGCCGGTGGGGCGCACCGCATGCACAAAGATTGCAGCACCCAGCCGTTCGGCTTTCGCGAAAAAGGGATGGAAGTGCGGATCGCCAATAGTGGTGCCATTGATATTGCTGCCGATCTCGACGCCCCGAAATCCGGGCAAAGCCATGAGCCGCTGCAGTTCCACAATGGCGAGATCGATATCCTGCATGGGCAGGCCGCCGAGGCCGATGAAACGCCCCTGCCCTTCCTGCACCAGTGCGCCGATGACATCGTTGACATGCCGGCAGAGTTCCGCCGCTGCCTGCGCTTCGATCCAGTAGCCGAACAGCTCCGGCATCGGAGACAGAGCCTGGACGGCGATGCCGGCGCGATCCATTTCCTCGATGCGCCGCTCGGCCACCCAGCAGGCATCATTCACTGTGCGGTAGGGCTTGTCGTCGATCACCACGGTCGCATGGCAATCCTGCGCAGGTGTCATCGACGGCCATCCGGAAAGCGAACCTCCGCCGGGCGCTGCCGGAAAGCTGGAAGGGACCACATGGCAGTGGACGTCGATGCCGACACAGCCACAACCGCTCCTGAAGCGCCCTGCCCTGTTCAAGCCTGTGCTCATGCTGAACTCCTCCGCTGACCTTGTCGTAATATACAAACTTTTTGCGGTAAAGGCATAATTTATAAATTTTGCGTGTGCGCACGATGGTGTATATAAAACCGGACGAAAGCGGTGGAGCCACATGAACATCGACCTGCCGAACAGAGCGGCCGACAGTCCCGCCACGCGGGCAACCAGCATCTATGAGCGCCTGAAGGCGGATATTCTGTCGGCGGCACTCGAGCCGGGCCGCAAGCTGCAACTTCGCTTCCTGATGGAACACTACGATGCGGGTCAGACGCCGCTGCGCGAGGCGCTGAACCGGTTGACGACCGAAGACCTCGTGATCGGCAGGGAGCAACGCGGCTTCTTCGTAAAGCCGATCAGCCTTGAGGAACTCGGAGAACTGACGAAGACTCGCTGCTGGGTCGAGGGGCTGGCACTCAGGGAATCGATGGCCAATGCGAATGCGGCCTGGGAGGAGGCGCTGCTTGTGGCGCATCACCGGCTGGAGCGTGCGCCACGCTCGCTCAATCCCGAGCGTTTCGAAAGCAATCCGGAATGGGAGCGTCTGCACCGGGCCTTTCACGCCAGACTGATCGACGGCTGCGGATCACGCCCGCTGATCGGCTTCTGCGAGCAACTGGCCGACCGGCTCAATCGCTATCGGGCGCTCTCCAGCCGCAAGGCGTTTCGTGTGCGCAAGGTGAGCCAGGAACATGGCGAGATCCTCAAGGCGGTGCTGGATCACGCGACGGATGAAGCGGTGCACCTGCTTCAATGTCATTACGAGCAGACGGCAGCTTTCATCCGTGCGGATCTGGATGGAACCCAGGCTGCGAGCCCCCCTCCCCCATCCTCGCCGTGAGGGTCTGGACACCAGGCTGACACGGCTGCACGACGCGTCCGTGTTGCGGGCAATGCCCACCCTCACCGCGGCCACCTGCTGCGGGTGCAAAGCGCTGTCACTGTCTGGAGCTCATTGCCGCTGACTGACGGAGCGATGGCCTGGCCCGTCGGAGTTTACCAGCAATCCGCCTGCGGACGCACGCGTTTCGCAGGGGGGCTCGGCCGCTGCGCGTCAAGGTTCCGTTAACCAAGTAGTGTTTGACGAAAGGGCAAATTTCAGCAACAGTGCCTTCGACGGAAATTTGCTGATGATCGAGAAAAAACCGTCGCGAGGAAAAAATGACAAGCCATCCGTTACGCTCCGAACCCGCAGAATCGTCCGCGATCAAGATCAGCCGGCAGTCCCAGCTATTGTCCGCACAGCTTCAGTCGATCCGCGAGCGGCTGTACGAGCCGGAATCCGCCAAGACGCTGAAGACCTTCACCTCGCGCGAGGTCGCAGCGCTTCTCGGCATCGCGGAATCGACATTGCGGCAGATGTCGCTGGACGGGGAAAGTGTGATCCCCGACCGGCAGGACAATGGCCGGCGCATTTATACGCTCGCGCAGGTGAACGAGATTCGGGAGCATCTGGCAAACAAGCGGCCGGCCGAAGCGCTCGACTTCCTTCCGCGCCGGCGCGGCGACGAAAAGCTGCAGATCATTGCGGTCGCCAACTTCAAGGGCGGCTCCGCCAAGACCACCACCACGCTGCATCTGGCGCATTACCTCGCCATCCAGGGCCTGCGCGTTCTGGCGATCGACCTCGATCCCCAGGCCTCCCTGTCGGCAATGTTCGGCTACCAGCCGGAATTCGACATTGAGGAAAACGAGACGGTCTATGCCGCCATTCGCTATGACGACCAGCGTCGTCCGGTACGGGAGGTCATCCGCAGGACCTATTTCGAGGGCATCGATCTCATTCCCGCCAACCTTGAACTGATGGAATACGAGCATGAGACGCCGCAGGCCATTGCCGAGGGCTATGGCCGGGGTGACGAGATCTTCTTCCGCAGGCTGTCGGCCGTGATTGCCGAAGTGGAGGCGAATTATGACGTCGTACTGATCGACGCACCGCCGCAACTCGGCTACCTGACGCTTGCGGCGCTGTGTGCGGCTACGGGGCTGCTGATCACCATTCATCCGGCGATGATCGATGTGGCCAGCATGAACCAGTTTCTCGCGATGATGAGCGATCTGATGGGCGTGATCGAAGAGCGCGGCGGCACGCTCAGCCACGATTTCATCCGTTATCTGATTACCCGCCACAACCCGAATGACGGGCCGCAGGTGAATGTCGTCACCCTGCTGCGCTCCCTTTTCAAGGAGGATGTGCTCGCCCCGGCCGTCGTCGAGACGACTGCGATCGCAAGTGCCGGGCTTGAGAAGAAGAGCCTTTACGAGCTGACGCGCGGCAGCGTCGGGCGCGATACGCTGAGCCGCGCGCTCGAATCCATGGATGCGGTCAACCGCGAGATCTTCCTTCACATCAAACACGTGTGGGGCCGGTAATGGTCAATCCGAAAGAACGAAATCAGCGAATGAGAAGCCTGTTTGCCAATGTCGACGCGCAGGCGCTCGAAAAGCAGACTCCCCCCTCCCCCCAGGAGCTGGAACGGCGGCGGGTCGGCTCCTCCGCCGTCAAATCGATGGACCGCGCCTTTGTCTCGATCGAGGACGAGAACAGACGGCTTCATGACCAGCTGCTCTCGGCCGAGTCGGTCGTCGAACTCGATCCCGAGCGCATTGTCCCGTCCTTCATCAGCGATCGTCTGGATATCGAGGGCGACGAGAGCTTCCAGGCCTTCGTGGAGGGCATCCGCGAGGCGGGACAGAAACTTCCCATTCTCGTGCGCCCGCTTGCGGGCAAGCCGGGCCATTATCAGGTGGCTTACGGACACCGGCGCCTGCGGGCCTGCCAGATCCTCAAGAGACCGGTGAAGGCGATCGTTCGCGACATGAGCGACGAGGAGCTTGCGGTTTCGCAGGGTATTGAAAATTCGGCGCGCCTCAACCTGTCCTTCATCGAGCAGGCGCTGTTTGCCCTGAAGCTCAAGGAACGGAAGTATTCGCGGGAAACCATCTCGGAAGCGCTTGGCCGCAAGGATGGCCAGCGCCTCGCCTATATCTCCATACTCACCAACACGGCCTCGCTCATTCCGGAGGACCTGATCCGGCTGATCGGTCCCGCCCCTTCCATCGGTCGTCCGAAATGGGAGAAGCTGGGCGCCTTCATCAAGGAACGCACGCTTACCGACCGTCAGGCACGCGCCGTGGCGGATGTAACGGAATCGCCGGAATGGTCCGTGAGCGGCAGTGACCGGCGGTTTTCGCTTGTGCTGAACGCACTCGATCAATCCGTTCGCCTTCCGGCTGACGTGAAGGACCTGACGCTGGCGGAGGGTGTGGTGATCGGCGTGAAGCGGACCGATGGCGCAACCCGCCTGTCCATTCCCGACAAGCGCCTGCCCGGCCTTTCGGACTGGCTGCTGCAGCGACTGCCGGAACTTGTCGAGGAGTTCCAGCGTCAGCGCAACAGCTGATCGGGAGCGGGGCTTCCCGAAGAGATGCGAGGGCCTGTCGGCAGCAACCGGCAGGCCCTTTTTGCTGGCGCCTCGCTGTCGCCCCTGCCCGGTTTCGTCGTTCTCAGACTGGCTCGGTGACTGCCCTCTCCGCCTCGCTGCCGGCGGAGCAGGGTAACAGCTGTTACTTTTTGCGTGGGTTGATGTCTGTTGCAGCAGCCGGTTCCGGCTTTCGATGCGCAAGCGGTGGCCTGTCGGATGACGTGGTGCGGATCCGCGCACGGCGCTGGTTCTGCGGTTGCCGAAGGCGATGCGGATGGACCGGATCGCGAAAGGTAACAGCTGTTACCCTTTCCTGAAGCCGATTCCGATGCAGGGTTGCCGGGGCTTCGTCCATATCGCCCGCTTGCTGGCGACGGACGTGTGGACTTGACAGCAGGCTGCAGCGACCGTGAAGAAAAGGGTCAACGCCGCGTCGCGGAAAATCCGGAAAAAAGGGGAGGCCTGCATGCCGACCGCTCACGACCTTTACGGCCTGATGAAGTTTCTTGCGCGGCCGGAATGGCGCGCGTGCTTCGAAGAGGTGTTTCGTGACCATTTCGGCCCCGCCCTGGAAGCCGCCGACATGGACTTCGAGGATCTTGCCGACCTGCTCGGTGACGGTCTGGCCATGACGCTCTGGGGCTGCGCCTTCGAGGATTTCCTGACCCGGGATTTCGAGGTCGAGGGCGGCAATATTGTCGACGAATATCTAAGGCGCCGTGGCTGGAAGGAAAGCGCCCAGGCGAAGGCCTACATGGCCGCGCTGCGTGGTTCGGTCATGAGCCTTTACGAGGTCAGCGAGATCGTGCCCGGCACCTCCCTGGTTGCGCGTGACCTGCTGCGCGGCGGCCTGCCGATCGCCGTCAGTGAAGGAACCGCCACCAGGTCGCTCAAGCAATGGGACCGGATCGCGGCCCGCATCGTCCCGGTGATGGGCAAGCACGTGCTGGCCGGCGGCTTGCTGCCGTTCACGCCGGAAGCCACCGATGCGCTGCTTGACGGACTGCGGCAGATCTTCGGAAACAAGCGCGCCAGAAAGCTGCCCGCCATCAAGGACGAGGATCTGCAGAGTGCCGCCTGCATGTTCACGCTGTCATGGCTGTTCGATGCGCTCGAGCGCGCAACACAGATGCCCGTGATGCACAACAGCGACGGGGACGAGCTCCTGTTTCACCACATGCATTTTCCGCTGGCTTCCGGCGTGACCCAGAATGAGATCGCCGCGCGCCTGGGGCAGGTCGACGGTCTGTCGCAGGAGAGCGCGAAATTCTGGAATTGGCTTGAACCTCCGCCGAAGCGGCGCGGGGGCAGGGGGCAGCGTTGTCTCTCGACAGCACGATGGACGCCGGGGCGAGGGTACTCGGAACCGTCGAGTTGAAGGGGAGGGTGCTGTACCTCGCGACCAATTCGGCGGAGCGGGCACAGAGAGGCCAGGTCCTCCTCGAACAGGTTCTGGGCAATCTGCTTCGAACACCTCTGACAGAAATCCGCACCGTCGAGCAAATTGTCCGACATCAGCGCCGCGAGGGGATCGCCGAGAGCCTGTATTATAGCTGGTCCAAGGAATTCCTCGAAGCGGGCAAGAAGCGGCTTGCCGGTGACACCGCCCGCTCGGCGACCAGTGACGAGGTCAAGGCGCTGCGTAAGGAGAGCCGCGAGCTGAAGGAGGCGCTGGCCGACCTCACCCTGGAAAACCGCCTGCTCAAAAAAAGCATGATCGGGCATGGGGGCGACGAAGAATGAGATATCCCGCCACCGAAAAGCTTGAAATCATCCGGTTGGTCGAGCAGTCACATCTGTCTGTCCGGCAAACCCTCGACAAGCTCGGCATTCCCAGGCCAACATTTTACAGATGGTATGATCGGTTCCAGACCCACGGTGTCGAGGGACTGAAAGACCGGACGTCCGCGCCGCCACGGGTGTGGAACCGCATCCCCGACGATATCAGGGGCAGGATCATCGAGATGGCTCTCGACCACACCGATCTGTCGCCGCGCGAGCTGGCGGTGAAGTTCACCGACACGGAAAGCTATTTTGTGTCAGAGGCTTCGGTCTATCGCCTGCTGAAGGCTCAGGACCTGATCACGTCGCCAGCCTAAATTGTCATCAAGGCCAACGACGAGTTCAAGGGCAAGACCACGCGACCGAACGAGATGTGGCAAACCGACTTCACCTACCTGAAGGTCATCGGCTGGGGATGGTTCTACCTGTCGACCATTCTCGATGACTTCTCGCGATACATCATCGCCGGTATTGCCAAGTTGTTTGAGGCATGCGTTTGAGGTATCGGGACCCGATGAAATTGCCGAGCGCTTTTCCCCGTCTGAAGGGTTTTCGTTTTCCACGTGAGATCGTTGCCTATGCGGTTTGGGCCTACCATCGCTTTGCCCTGAGCACGGCCGATGTGGAGGATCTGCTCGCGGAGCGCGGCGTGATCGTCAGCCGGGAGACCGTTCGTCTTTGGATCAATCGCTTTGGCCGCCATTTTGCCACCTGCATTCGCCGGGACCGGCCAAAGCCGAATGACAAGTGGCACATGGATGAGGCTGTCATTGTGATCGGCGGCAAGAAATTCTGGCTCTGGCGGGCAATCGACGCTGACGGTGATGTGCTCGACATCCTGGTTCAGCCACGTCGCAAAACCAAGGCCGCCAGACGCTTCTTCTCCAGGCTGGTCAGGCAATTTGGCGCGCCACGCGTCGTCGTGACGGATAAGCTCGGCAGCTGCTTCAAGCCGATACAGGCCATCGCGCCAAATGCCGATCATCGTGCGCACAAGGGCCTGAACAACAGAATTGAAAATTCGCATCGCCAGACACGGAAACGCGAGAAGATCATGGGGCGTTTCAAATCACCTCGCCAGGCGCAACGCTTTCTGTCAGCACACGACCAGATCAACACGATCTTCCGCCCACGTCGCTACAATCTCTCAGTCATGTCATACCGCCAGGCGCGGATTGATGCATTCGGCCTGTGGGCCGAGTATACCGCTGAAATGGTCGCCTAAAATACTCGCACCGTGGTCGCGCGCGACCTGCCTCAAACAACTTGGCAATAACTGTAGCAAACCAGCTTTCCGATTGGCGACGTCAGGTGCGCGACGGTATTCTGGCCCTGCCGCTTGCGGCGGCCACGACTTTGTTGTCGCATGATGGTGGCGAGCCGGCATTGTGCCTCTGGCAATCGCTGCGGAGAGCCTTGAGCCTGCCGATCCTTTGCCGTTGCCAAAGCTGGCGTGCGAAGTACCGCAGGCGGGATCATCGGTGTTGACGTTGGAGATTGGCTCAGACGTTGTGATGCGTATTCCTTGCGATGTGCCGGTTGACCGGGTCGCTGCTCTGGTTCGCGCTGTGCGAGGAGCCTCATGATCGTCGCTGGCCAACGCCTGCCGATCCTGATTGCAACGCGGCCGGTAGACTTCCGCTGTGGACATCAGGCGCTGGCTCTGATGGTGCAGACCGAGTTGAAGCTCGACCCGTATTCCGGGGTGACGGTGATCTTCCGTTCGAAGCGTGGTGATCGTCTGAAGATCCTGGTGTGGGATGGCACAGGGCTGGTACGCATCTACAAAATCCTCGAACAGGGAAGCTTTGCCTGGCCCAAGGTTCAGGATGGGACGATGCGTCTTTCCAGGGGTCAATATGAGGCTTTGTTCGAAGGTCTTGACTGGCGACGGGTGATGGCACGACGGGTTACCGCGCCGTCGGCGGCAGGGTGAATGTCCGACCGTCTTTGCATTGTTTTATTTGGATTTTTTGTGCTGCCTTGCTATAAGGGGGCATGTCATCGCCGCTTGATCTCAGCCAGTTTCCGGACCTTCCGCCAGAGGTGGTGAAGGCGTTTGCCGCGATGCAGTTCGAGCTTTCCGTCGAGCGTGCCGCCCGTCAGCATGAGCAGGCTGTGGTAGCTGAAAAGGACGCCTTCATCGCTGAGTTGAAGGGCCTGGTCGAGAAGCTTGAGGGGCAGGTTCACGACTATCGACGCACGAAGTTCGGGCCGAAATCGGAAAAGCTCGATCCGGCGCAGATGGAACTGGCGCTGGAAGACCTTGAAACGGCGATTGCCGAGACACAGGCGCGGATCGCCGCCGTCGAGGAAAAGATCGACGCGGGTGCATCCGATCCGGAAAAAGTCGCTCCTCGCAAGGAGCGCAAGGCCCGTGCATTGCCTGAACACCTGCCGCGGGTCGAGCGTGTGATCGAGCCCGAGAGCATCGCTTGTCCCTGCGGTTGCGGCAACATGGTGCGGATCGGCGAAGACCGGACGGAACGGCTCGACCGGGTGCCGGCACGCTATGAAGTGATCGTCACGATCCGCCCGAAATACGCCTGCCCCAAGGGGCGCACGGGCGTCGTCCAGGCCAGGGCGCCGGCGCATCTTTTGGAGGCAAGCTGGCCGACGGAAGCCCTTCTGGCGGAGATTGCCGTCTCCAAGCATTCCGAACATATGCCGCTCAACCGGCAGGCCGAGGTCATGGCGCGACACGGGGTGCCGATCGACCGCACGGTACTTTCCGATTGGATGGGGCGCACGGGCAACGAAATCGCACCGGTGGTCGAGCACATGGCCAAGCGGTTGCTGTGGGACAGCACCAGGCTCTATGTCGATGAGACAACAGCTCCGGTCTTGGATCCGGGACGAGGCAAGACGAAGACCGGCTATCTCTGGGCTGTGCTGCGCTATGATCGCGGCTGGAATGGCTCTGCTCCGTCGGGCGCGGTGTTCCATTACCGGCCCGGACGGAAAGGCGAATATGCCGCAGAGATCCTCGATGGGTTCAACGGCACAATCCAGGTGGACGCCTATGGCGGTTACTCTCACCTCGCCACGCCGGACCGGGTGGGTGGAGATCCCTTGAAGCTGGCATTCTGTTGGGCGCACGGACGCAGAAAGCTGATCAAGGCCGCGCCGAAGAGCGGATCACCCATTGTCGACGAGGCGCTGGTGCGAATCGCCGCGCTCTACAAGATCGAAGACAGTATCCGCGGTTCCGATCCCGAACATCGCCGGGCTGTTCGACAGGACTTGTCCCTTCCACTGGTGGACGCGTTTTTACCTGGCTCGCGGCCCAGGCTTTGCGTGTGTCACGCAAGTCGGACCTCGGAAAGGCACTCGCATATATGCTGACGCGACAGGAGGGCTTCCGGCTGTTCCTGGATGATGGCCATGTCGATATCGACTCCAACCTGGTGGAAAACGCCATCCGCCGCCCTGCCATGAACCGCCGCAATGCGCTCTTTGCCGGGCACGACGAAGGGGGCCGTAATTGGGCCCGGTTTGCCAGCCTGATCGGCACGTGCAAAATGAACGGCGTCGAGCCCTATGCCTACCTGTGCGACCTCTTCACCCATCTCGCAAACGGCCACCTCGCCAAGGACATTGATGCCCTGATGCCATGGGCCTACGCCGCCCGCATCAAGGCCTCTCACAATGAGCTCGTCAGATACTATCCGGTGAGCTCGCATCAGGCCCCCAGCTTGCCTTACCTTCTATCCGAAATTGTAAATCGATGGGGCGTGGACGGCGCATACCGTCCAGCAGGCATCGGAATACTACAACAATGCAACTAGGCGCAGCGGCAGAGCAGCAAGATTCATGGACTGAGAAGCGAACCAGCTACAGGCGACCACACATCGTACCCCAAAACTTCGGAAGATACGAAGCAATATCGCTTCCTAATTCTGAGCGGAAATACAGAGAGTGGAGTGCTCTGTAATCCTCTCCTTTTTTCACTGGCTATTCATCGGTGCAACGACCGTGATGCGTTCTGCCCGCTGTGAAAGATTGACCTTGGCAGGCGTGAGGTTCAGCAGTTCGATGTCGGATGCGAGACCGTCCGGACGGTCGGCTCCATAGTTGTCAAGCTTCCCGAGAAAGCCCCTGTTCGTTGCAAACTCTACGACCATTGCTGCTGGCACAAATTTGGCTTGGCTACTATGGAGCGTCACCCGATGTTGGCTACCGTTGATCTGAGCCAAGAGATCGTTGCCGTTTCCACCGCGGCTATCCAGGATCTCAAGCTCGACCCGTGCGCCTTGATAGCTGTTTTGCGCAATACTCAGCGCTTCGCTGTATTTGGCATCCGCCTTGCCACCAATCACAATGTCACCGCTGCCAACATGGAAACCAGCCTGAATGGTATCGCGGACGGTGGAGTTGACGATCAGGTTTCCACCCACTCCGAAGCCAGTGCAAATTCCTCTGCGCATTCCCACCACGGTGGCGTTGCGAATGGTTGTCTTGCCGGTTCGTGTCGTACCGCTCTTGTCATAAAGACGAATGCCGTCTTCACTGAGCGAAACCATATCGCCGCGCGGGATGCGCCCGTTGGCATCGGGCAGAACCCCCTCTCCACTGCCTTTAATCTTGAAGTCGCGCTCGGCCGCAAAGCCAGTGGTTTCTGCCAGAATGTCGTTGGTCGAACGCAGAAGACCATCAATCTTGCACCCATCAATCAAGGTGTCTGCTGCTCCCTGAATGAAGATCCCGTGCCCCATTGCACGCATGTGGACGGTGCAGTTGCGCAGGATGACGCGATCGGCCGGCGCTCCAACGCGGATCCCATTCATCTTTCGAACAGGGTCGCCGCTGATACCGAAAAGACTGCCATAACCCCATGGAACGGAGCCTGATGTCTGAATCGTCGTGCCGTTTAGCGTGACGTCGTCTCCAGTGATGTTGAGGATCTTGTTGCGTGGCTGGAGACCTGGCTTGTCCCCGTAGGTTTCGAAATATCCACCCTCAATCCCAACCCGATCACCGGTCAAGTCAATGACGCTGTAAAAGCCGCCGACGCCTGGAATGACGCCAAACGGCGAGAATAGCTCAGTATTGGCCTGGATCCGGACACCGGTCATGTCAAACTGGCTGTCATTCCCGCTGAACTCGACGAAATGCTGGTAAAGTGCTTTGTCAAGCCGGTAAGTTCCGGGCTTCAGACGCACCCTGACGTTATCGAGACGTGCATAGCCCCGCAACGCATCGAGAGTATCGACAAGTGTGAAGCCATCCGGTGCAATCACTGGCGGGGTCACGTCAGCCGCGGTTTCAATGCCGGAAATGGTATAAGCTGCGCCAGGTGCGCCCTTGCCGCGAAGAATCCTGAAGACAATTTCGCCGTTTAGGTGCAGCCCCGTCAGTTCAATCGCGGTTTTTGTGAGTGCTCCCTGATGGCGCCACAGCTCATTGGCTGCCGCATCATAAAGAATGATTGTGTTTTCGGAGAGATCGCCCTCAGCGTCTAAGATAAAGCGGAGAGCTGAAACGGATGTGTCGAGCTTGCGATGAACAGAGATATGGGCCGGCAAAGTTGCGGAATTCGCCGCAGTCACCACCTTGAAGCCCGATCCTGTCATGTCAAAGTCGAATGTCTTTGCATTGTCAGGGTGATTCAACCGAACCATCCACCCATTCTCGATGACCTGCGGAATACCAAGTTGCGGCTCCGAAGCGGCTGCAGGTGTATGTGCCACGGCCGCCACGACGAATAGGGCTGCCATGACATAACCGGCTCGCAGTCCATGGCTTAATGCTAAACGGACACAATACATCATTGCTTCCTCCTCCGGAAACACAAGGTAGTTCGGAAAAGTCTAAAAGAGCGGCTCTCAGGTGCCGGGATGATCGGCGACCTGCATCGCGCAGTCGTCTCTCAGTTATCTCGGCAGCTGCAACTCAAGCAGGTGCACGAAGTGGCGTCACCGGGCTGAGAGACAGTCGGGTATTCTAGGCGTCTTTGGATACTTCATGGCTTCCCTCCCAGAAGAGCCGGAAATCGCAACTGATTGGCTATCTCGCCAGAAGTTTAGGCCCGATCGTACCGCGCGGTCAAGAAAATTTCTTTTTATGGAAAACTTTCGCAGAATAAGAAAGTCACTAGATTGCAACCGTCGTGTACGGTCTGTCGCCAAGCTTCAATAGCTTTGCAATCCCCCCACAGTGCGTCTGCATGGTGATTGGGAATGACCTCTTTAAAGGTGATCACCTGCGGTCCCCCAAGGAACCACGGTCATTGACTGGTGCGCACGCTTTCTACGGCTTGCCGCAACACCTCAAGAAGAGATGCGCGGTGCTCCGAACTCTGAGAGTTGCACCTATCGGCAGGACGTTCATCACATGTGCACCAGCATAGGAGTTCTGTTTCGCCAGCCGGGATGTTTCCGAGCAGTTGCGGCACCCAGATCCGTGGATAAGCGAGGTTTATGCCAGATGCCGGTGCGTGGATGCGCGGCAGGCGGAGGCTATTAAGATCGACGATGCAACTGGCATGCCCCCCCAAAACCCAACTTGAATCTCGCCCGATTTCACAAACCTCGGCTTGCCCGTCGGTTCGCTCAACGGCAAAGCCACCTTCAACAGTGACCAAAGGTACAGGCGTTAAAATCCTGTGTCGGCGAATGTGCCCGTTGCCATGCGGGCATAACAACGTCTCGATCTCGACATCGGGATACGGGTGCCAGATGGATATGAGCGCAGCATTGGAAGTTTGCATCGAAGCGCAACCATGTCGTGTCACCCATGGCCGTCCCTCCGCCTGAACGCCGAGCGCTCCGTCCAGCGCCGCCGTGAGCAGACTTGCCTCCCGCATTTCAACACTCAAGGGTGACTGGGTTGAATAGGCAAACTTCGCGTATTTCTCGGCGCCGTGGCGGAACTGAGGACCTTCTTGTCCTGCTGAGAGGGCTACCGTGTGGGTCGCGCTCCGCTGCAGAAGGAAACCCGGCGCCTGCTGCATGAGCGGCAGATCTTGCGGAAGAGGTGCTTCCTCAGACGTCCAGAAGGGGTGATCTCGGGGCAGTGCCAGCGGCAGAAATGCCTTTAGCGCCCAATAGGGTGAACAGGCAGAGTTGTAATCTTCCGCCATCATCGGGTTCGGGTAGACATAGCCAACGGAAAGGACACCGTCCCGGTCGGCAATCGGTTGGCGTGACCACCACCTGATATTGCGCAGGATAATGCCTTTCAGGCATCCCCAGGGTAGCGCAGGATCCCCATCTTCCGCGAGCGCATAGGCCCCGAAGAACGCTGTCATGGCGAAACGATAGGTCATGGATCGGCCATAGGCGAGACCTCTGCCTTCCGGGTCGAACCAGGCAGCAAAGTTCGGGGCGAACAGGCGCGCTCGT
This sequence comes from Rhizobium sp. CSW-27, assembly GCF_018760785.1. Classification (GTDB taxonomy): domain Bacteria; phylum Pseudomonadota; class Alphaproteobacteria; order Rhizobiales; family Rhizobiaceae; genus Neorhizobium. The sequence goes on along the minus strand of NZ_JAHHZO010000007.1, from coordinate 24,621 downwards.
GCCAGGTGGTCAATCGCCGGTTTTTCCGGCGCGAAGCAAGTGAGCAGGAGAGCGTAGGTGTGGAACGCAAAGCCATTATAGTGATCGACGCGTCGTCCGGGGCCGTCCCGATACCAGCCTTCCCCCAGATAGAGAGCTTCTATCTCCTGAACATAGCGTCCTGCATCATCCACCGGGTTATCCGGTTCCACACGCGCCAGGCCAGCAACGATCAGCAGCCGAAAGAACATCCAGTTGTTGGGCGAAAAGATCTGTGCCGCGCATCGTCGCAGATAGGAGGAGACAAGCGCCTTGCTCCTCTCGGGCAAAGGATTCCAGATCCTTTCAGGAACGGCCAACAGGGCAAATCCGATCGCCGCCATTTCCACGAGCCGCTGGTCTTCTGAGCCGGGCCAGCCCCAGAATTCCTCATGTTCCGGATCGCATCCGTTGCTCAGTCCCTCTCGCACGCGTGCCCAGTCCAGCACGTCCGAACCACCGAGTGCTGCAGGCACCGCTCCCCAGAGCGGGCGGGCGAAGCCTTCGAGCTCTGCGGCTGCCCGGTCGAATATCGCTGCACCCGCCGAGAGCTGCAGACGGGCGCCGCCCGGAGATTGAAACGCTGCAAGTGGATGGAGCAGGGCACGCAGAGCATTCAGCAGATCCTCTCTGCTGAAGATCGGCAGACCGAACAACGGATTCCATCCGTGCCCCGCCCGCGGTGTCATAGGCCGAACAGCCTCGGCAGGAACAGCGTGATTGCCGGCACATAGGTGATCAGAAGAAGCCCGGCGATCTGGAGGGCGAAGATTGGCAGCAGCGGCTTGGTGACGGCTCCGATGCTTTGGCCACTGATCGAACAGGCGACAAAGAGGATCGTCCCGACCGGGGGGGTCACGATGCCCATGGCCAGGTTGTAGACCATGATGATGCCGAAATGCACGGGATCAACACCCAATTCGGTGACAATCGGATAGAAGATCGGCGTGAAGATCAGCATGGCGGGTGCCATGTCCATCGGAATGCCGACGATCAGCAGCACGATGTTGATGATCAGCAGCACGAGGAACTTGTTATCGGCCACGGTCATGATGAGGTTCGCGACGGTTTCGGGAACCGATGCAAAGGTCATCGACCACATCATCATCGCCGAGCAGGCGATCAGGAACAGGATCGATGCGGTCATCAAGGCGGTATCGACGAGGATCTTGCCGAGCTGCTTCAAGCTCAGGCTGCGATAGGCGAAGCCGAGGATCAATGCATAGACAGCCGCCACGCCTGAGCCTTCGATGGCGGTGAAGGCACCTCCGAGAATGCCGGCGATTACGATGATAACGAGAAGCAGGCTGGGCACAGCTCTCAACACGATCCGGAGTGTTTCGGAGAGACCGTGCCGCTGCCTGTCGGCCTCGTAGCCGTGTTTTTTCGCGTACCAGCCCGCATACAGCATGACGGCCAGGCCCATGATGATGCCGGGCACATAACCGGCCATGAAGAGTGCTATGATTGAGGCACTGCCGCCGGTGATGAGTGAATAGACAATCAGAGCGCCCGAAGGCGGAATCAGCAGGCCGACCGGTGCAGATGCGGCGTTGACAGCGGTTGTCACCGCCATGTCGTAGCCTTTTTCCTTCGCCACAGGATTGATGATGCCGCCGATGGCTGACGCTGCTGCAATGCCCGAACCTGACAAGGTTCCGAACAGAATATTGCCAAGAATATTGGTCTGCCAGAGGCTTCCGGGAAAACGGGCTCCGAGCAGCATGGCAAGATCGATCAGGCGTCGCGCAAGACCGGTAACATTCATGATGTTGCCAGCCAGGATGAAGAAGGGCAGCGCGAGAAAGCCGAAACTGTCGAGACCGTTGAACATGGTCTCGCCCACCGTCGGCAGCACGCGAGAGATATTCATTTGCAGCGCGAGCGTGAGGACGCCGGCCAGGGCCAAGCCGATGGATATCGGCGTGCCGATGGACAGGAGCAATGTTGCGACCAGGAAGAGAACAATGGTTGAGGTCAGCTCCAGATAGTCATTGGTCAGCGCCTGCATCCAGGACGAGGTCCAGATCAGCCATATCACCGCACAACCGGTCGCGAGCAGGGCCAATGCACTCAAAAAGAGACGGAGATCGCCTTGATCCGAGCGTATACGCTGCAAGATATCTCTACCCTGGATCAAAACGATCATCAGGCCGCAGAGTGCGATCACGGACATGATCAGGCCCATCGAGATTTGCAGCATGGGGCTGACGGTTGCAGCATTGACCATGACGCTCTTCCAGCCACCCCAGATCAGCACGCCGCCAAAGAGGATGTTGATCAAGGCATTCAAGTGGAACAGCACTTGTTGTCCGGCTGGGGGCATGCTGTCCGACATCATCGGCAGGTTCATGTGATATGTGCCGAAAAAGCATACGCCTGCGCCGAAAAGTCCCAGCCAGATCAAGGAGAAGCGAAGAAACTCCTCTGTCAAAAGGCTCGGGGTTCCCAGGACATAACGCGAAACCACCTGCCAGGCGATTGCGGCGACCATCAGCGCCAAAAGCACCGCCATGATCGAGGACAGCCCCTTCAGGAGAAAGGGACCGATACCTCCACGGGAGATCCGGACTTCGGCAACAGCAAACTGCTCATCCATGACACGTCTTTCTATAGGCCTGCGGGAGCCGGGCTCGCAGCCCAACTCCCGCTCTGCGACAGCTAGTGAAATCAGCGACCAGTAAGGGCGAAGATGGCTTCAATCATCGGCTGCTTGGCCGCATCTGCGCGAGCCTTTTCGTACATGGGTGCTACAGCGGCCATGAACGGTGCCAGATCGGTTTTCGTGACGGTGACGCCGAGTTTTTCAACCGCCTGCGCCAGCTGGTCGGCCTCGTTCTGGTCGGCGAACTGGATCGACTTCAGGCTGACTTTCTGGAATTCCTCATGCAGGAGAGCCAGATCCTGTTCGCCGACTTTGTCGGCGAATTCGGCCGAAGTCACGATGAAATCAGTCAGCCGCGTGTGGTTCGTCACCAGCGCGTATTTTGCCACTTCACCGAACTTGGCGACCCAGAGACCTGCAAGACCGCCCTCGGCGCCGTCAACCACACCGGCCTGGAGACCTGGATACAGTTCACCAAACGGGAGCGGCGTTGGCACGGCACCGAAAAGGGTGACCATTTCGGTATAGGTCGGGCTCGCGATCGAGCGCAGCTTCAGCCCCTTCAGGCCGGCAAAATCCGATACCGGCTTGGTGGTATAGATCGACCGGAAGCCGGATGACAGGAAGCCCAGAACGTTGATTTTTTGGGCCTGCGCTGCCGTCTCCAAGGTCTTGAGTACGGTCGGATCCGTCATCACCTTGGCATATTCTTCCGACGTCCGGAATACGTAGGGCAGGTTCATGACGCCGACAGCCGGAACCACAGTCTCCAGCGTTCCCGAATTCACCAGACCCGCATCGATGGCGCCTGTCTGGATCTGTTGCAGATATTGTGCCTGTTCGCCCAGGACGCCGTTGTGAAACATCTTGAATTTCACACGGCCTTCGGTGCGTGCGGCCACCGCATCCGAAAACTCCGCCAGGAGTTTTCCGGCGGTGCTGTCTTCCGTCACATTGGTAGCGATGCGGAACGTCGCTGCATGGGCCGATACTGCAGATACCGCAACGGCAAGCGCGGCGGTGATAAGGCGAAGTTTGATAGCCATTGTCATTCCTCCTGTTTTCCAGTGCCTGTTCGCAGGCAGCGGTCCTCGTCGACGCTCGCACCCTCACGCTGATGGGGCGCCGTAGCGCCATTCAGGTCAGCCATGGGTGTGCTGCGCCGATCCTCCTGCGCTTTTTGCTAAGGCCAGATTTCAATTGCGTCAAGAAAATTTCTTTAATTGACGAAACTTTCTTTTTGTGAAAGAGAAAAACAGAGGAGAAACCTATGCAAACTTCCCAACTGACATCCTACTTTGCTAACAGCCCGAAGCCTGTTGGAGGTGCCGTCTATCAGGCCGCTCTTGACCGGTCGATCGACCGGTTGCGTGAGCTTCTCCCCATTGCCGGTTTAAGAAATCCCAAGATCGGACACCCTGACAACAGGTGGAGCTTCTGTGACGGCCCCGATTGGGTGATGGGCTTTATGCCCGGGCAATTGTGGCTGGCGCATCAATTGACCTCAGATCCTGCCTTCCTGGCGGCGGCACGGGCGCGGCGACCACAGTTTCGTGCTGTTCTGGATGACCGGAAGGCTCGCGATCACGATCTGGGTTTTATCTTCTCGCTGTCCAGTGTCGCAGAATGGCTGTCGACGGGTGATGATGTTGCCCGAAACATGGGCCTTGAGGCGGCCCGCTGGCTGATCGGCCGTTTTCGCGAGGAAGGGCAATACATCCAGGCCTGGAGCCCTGTCGGCCCGCAGGACCGTCAACAGGCGCGCTTTGCCAATGGACGAATGATTGCGGATACGATTCAAAACCTCGCGCTGCTGCATTGGGCCCACCGCGAAACCGGGATTACGGATTTTCGTGAAGTTGCGGAACTGCATGAGGCGACCACGCTGCGTCATCTCGTGCGCCCGGACGGAACGACCTTTCACACCTTCCTCTTTGATCCCGCCTCTGGAGAGCCGCTTCGGGGCGAGACGCACCAGGGTTTTGCCGATCATTCGTGCTGGGCGAGAGGGCAGGCCTGGCTCATTCACGGTTTTGCCAATTGTCATCGCGTGACGGGAAACCCCGTATCGCTTGATGCCGCCTTGCGCCTTGCTGCCAAGGCGGAAGAATTGATGGGAAACAGCAAGGTACCTGTCTGGGACTATAGTCTTCCGGCAGATGGCAGTCATCCAGTGGATTCGTCTGCCGCAGCCGTGACCGCAGCAGGGGTTTTGATGCTCGCGGACCACGTGCCTGAATTCGAGGCGCGGCGATGGCGAGACTTCGGTTGCCGGCTCCTGGATGGCTTGCTCGATACCTGTGATCTCACCGGCACCCCTGGCGCCCAAGGCCTGCTTGCGCATGGCGCCGGGCATGTTCCGGCTGGTCGATGCGATGCCATGTTGCCCTATGGCGACTACTACTTCATGGAGGCCCTGATGCGCGCCCAGGGGCACAGAGACTTCTTCTGGTAATCCAGTCGCTGAGATCTTGCGCGAGACGTGTTGCAGCATCATGTTTGCTAGACTATCGACAAGGGACAAATCGATTACGTTCGCGAAAACGGAACCAAGCACTTGCAGATTCAACTGCCTCCAGAGCCGACGCTCAAGGATATTGCCGCCGCTGCCGGCGTATCGATCGCTGCGGTTTCCAAGGTCCTGAACAACCGTGGAGGTGTTGCAGGTGCGACACGGGACCGGGTCCTGCACATTGCTGACCAGCTTGGCTATCGCGGTCGTGCCGGCAGGCAAGTCGGGAGCATATCGGTTCTGACGCTGGAGCAATATGTCAGCCACGACGCCTTTTACGGCGACGTTCTCGCAAGTATCGGGACAACGGGCTCGGCCCTAGGGCTTGATGTCAGCGTAACCGTACAGCGAGATCTGGCGGAAATGCTTGCGCCGGGGGGCCTGCCCCAAGCCCAGGGCTTCCTGCTGGTTGGCGTTGACCATCCCGAACTGGTTCAGTCCATTGCGGGACTGCACGTGCCTGCGGTCATCGTCAATGGCATGGACCCGTCCATGCGCTTGCCGAGCGTCGCGCCTGATTATCTTTATGGGGCCTGGGCTGCTACGAAGCATCTCCTCGAGCTCGGACACCGTGACATTGTGCATGTCACACATGCCTGGAGAGAAACATTCCGTCGCCGCGTCGCAGGCTTCCGCAGCGCCTTGGAAGAGGGGGGGCTTACTTTCGATCCTGTCCGTAATCTCTTGGACCTTGGCGCACCGCAGCACATCAACCTGTCGGCGCGCGATATCGTCGAACGTTGGCTGGATGACGGAAACGTCATGCCAACGGCATTCTTCTGCGTGAACGACATGGTGGCGCTCGGCGTCATTCAAGCCGTGGAGCGGCGTGGCCTGTCTGTGCCTGAAGATGTTTCAGTCGTTGGGTTTGATGGTCTGGCGCTTGGCGGCTTCGGGACGCCCCCACTGACAACTGTGAGTTCGGATCGGCATGCGCTGGGTAGGATCAGTGTCGAGCTTATTGCAGCGCGGATGGCAGATACGACCGGCCCCGTGCAACGGGTCAGTGTCGGGGTGGATCTTCTTCTGCGGCGTTCGACGGCTGCTCCTCGGGGTCAACCCGAACTCGAACCTCAATGATTGCGTGCAGTCTTTCAGGCGGCTATCGAGCCAGCGATTTGACACCAGATCGAGATGGCGTGAGTGCGAAGCCATACGGCGTGGGCAATGATCTCAGCGGGAAAGCGGTGGCGTCTGAACTGAACACGAACAGCTTCGGTCATGACAACCCGAATACCAAATCGAACCCAACCAAGCCGTTAAGGCGACGCCACCTTCGCCTGAAACTCCAGGAACATCGGGCACTTCTCGGCCTGACAAACTTCATGTGACAACATCCATATCGGCACATAATTTTTCGTTATTTACGAAATTTTCGTGATGTGGAAAGTGCGTACTGCGAGGAGGCAATGCAATTGCAATCCAGAAGATCTACTGTGTCGCCTCTGATGCTTGGCCCGGTTTTCGCGAAGTCGCATCAGAGCGTGGAGCGGCCTGTTCTCGCGACCATGTGCGACAACGCAGACCTCGTTTTCAAACACGCGTCTATCATCCTTAGACAGTCGCGGGTTCACTGTGAACTGAACCGAGGACAAGCCGAGGATCTGTGCTGCGTTGCAGTCAGTGCCGCCCCCCCTCCTTCGAGTTGCACGATGCCCCGAACCGATAGGTAGCCAAACCTTCACACAACCGATTTCGGAAGCTTTTTGAGGAAATGATGACCGCCTGGATATCTGATCAACGAGACGGGACTTACCTCAATCCGGTGCTCAACGGCGATTACTCCGATGTAGACGTCGTTCGGGTCGGCGATGATTACTATTTGACTTCCTCGAGTTTCACGAACGTGCCTGGGCTGCCAATCCTGCATTCGCGCGATCTGGTAAATTGGACGATCATCGGCTATGCCCTTTCGCGGCTTGTGCCAGAGGCACATTATTTGGTGCCTCGCCGGGGCGGAGGCGTCTGGGCCCCGACGATACGACACCGCAACGATAAATTCATGATCTACTACGCAGACCCGGATTTCGGCACTTACGTGGTCACCGCGATCGATCCCACGGGCCCCTGGACGCCGCCGGTTCTCGTTGATGCGACTAAAGGGGCGATCGACCCCGCGCCACTTTGGGACGAAGACGGGCAGGGCTATCTCGTCTACGCCTTTGCAAAGTCGCGCTCGGGTATCGACAACATCATTGCCCTGAAACGACTTAATGCTGACGGAACGGCAACTGTCGGCGAGGAGATCCGCATCATTGAAGCTGGAGCCTTTCCGCCGGTTGAGACCTCACAGGGTCTGATGCCATGGTTCACCGTCGAGGGACCAAAGCTCTACAAGCGCGGCCGTTACTACTATGTCTTCGCCCCCGCAGGGTCAGTCAAGGGAGGGTGGCAAGGAGTGTTCCGCTCTGAGGCTATAGAGGGACCATACGAGGGCCGCTCGGTCATGGATCAAGGCGCAACCGAGATTAACGGTCCCCACCAGGGTGCTTGGGTCGACACACCAGACGGCAATGAGAACTGGTTTCTCCATTTTCAGGACACCGATGCCTACGGACGCCGCGTCATGCTCCAGCCAATGATCTGGGATGATGACGGTTGGCCTCTGATCGGCGAGCGGCAAGAGGGTAAGCACTACGGACAACCTGTGCAGAGCTTCAGAAAGCCAGACTTGCCGGTCCACCCAGTCGCAGCCCCCGTAGCCGATGACGACTTCAAAGATGGCTTTCATCTGGGCTGGCAGTGGAGCGCCAACCCCGCCAGCGATTGGTTTGACGCCTCGATCAAAGGCAAGCTGCGGCTGAAGTCGGTCTCTTCTTCCGCCAACCTTTGGGAAGCAGGCAACTTGCTGACCCAAAAGCTGCCCGGAATGGCGTTCAGCGTCACGGCGACACTGTCGCTTGCACCCAACCTTGAGGGAGAAAGGGCCGGACTGCTGGTCTTTGGCGCCGATTATGGCTGGATAGGGTTGGAGAACACGGCGGATGGAGTGAAACTCGTCCAAGTCACCCGCTTGAAGGCAAGCGCCGGTGGCGCTGAGACAGTCCTCAGCGCGCCTCTGAAGGTTGCAGGCCCGGTTATTGTGCGGGCCATCCTTGAGCCGGTGACCGTGCCCCAACCGGTGCCGCCATTCCCAAATTACTGGCCCTCAATGCTGCGCGCCACAATGGCCAGTGTGCGGTTCTGTTACAGCACCGATGGTGAGACATTCGTGCCGATCGGCAGCGGTTTCCTCGCGCCTCCTGGGCGATGGGTAGGAGTCCAGATCGGGATTTTCGCCCAGGCACTCATCGGAACGCCCTCCAATGTTGCGACGCGCGTGGGTTACGCCGAATTCGAGCGGTTTACGATCGCTGCCGTCTGATGCCTGATTGATTAGCCGCCAAGCGGCGTTGGCTGGCAGCACCTTGCGTCAACGCGAGAATCATCTCGGAGTAATCTGGGCAAACGGAACTGCATATCGGCCTTTCACGTACAGCTACGGGAGCAATCAATGCTCCGTTTGGGGAGATGAGCTGGACGGAACGAAAGTTTCGCAAAATAAAGAAAATATCTTGTTTTGGCGATAATTTTCGCATACATCCAGTGTCGAGGATCTTCAAAGGCGGCCGTATCCGTCAAGGGAGAGCACTGACGGTTTGAGGGAAGCAGGAGGCGACCTCAAGGCGCCATTCAGAATATGTAAAGGAGGACATATGACGACCTTGCCCAAAATCAGTGCCGTACTCGGCTTACTTGCACTCTGCTCAGCTGCTCAGGCGAGTGCCGAGGAGTTGGAAATATGGATGCTCACGCCTGCTTCTCAGGCGGGCATAGAGGCGCTCAAGAAAGTCGAGGAAGGATTCGAGGCAAAGCATCCCGGCGTCGAGGTAAAAATCGTCAAACGTGGAACGGATGACCTGAAGACAGCCCTGCGCGTGACGGCCGGTTCTGCCACGGGTCCTGATATATATTTCAGCTGGGCGGGACGAGGCTTGGGTGGCGAGTATATTCTTGCAGGCATGTCCAGGTCGCTCGATTCCTACTACGAGAAGTACAAATGGAACGACCGCTTCGTTCCAACCGCCGCAGCCTTCGCAAAAGGCGTAGGCGAGGGTAAGCACGGGGTGCCTTACAACTTTCGCGGCGAAGCCCTCTATTACAACAAGCAATTGTTTGAGCGGGCGGGCATTACGAGCGTGCCGCAGACCTATGGTGAACTTAAGGCTGCAGCCCAAGCGCTCTCGGACGATGGGATCGCCGCGATCGCCTTTGGAGGCGGCGTCGGCTGGCACATCATGCGTTTGATGGATACCATCATGGAGACGACCTGCGGAACCGAAACCCACGATGCCCTTAAGGCTATGAAGGCAAGCTGGTCGGCAACGCCGTGCGTCACTGAAGCCTTCAAAGAGTATCAGTTCTGGACCGAAAACTATGTGCTGAAGCCCTTCATGGGGCTCGACCAACAGCAGGCCTTCAATCTGTTCACAGCTGGACGTGCAGCGATGGTTCTTGAGGGCGATTGGCTGGTCGGGATGCTCAAGGATTCCGCCATGAAGATCGACAATGTCGGCGTCTTCCCATTCCCAACCGGAACCGATCGCCTCTTCGGCTTCGCTAACTATCTCTATGTCGCGTCCACTGCGAAAAATCCGGATCTCGCTGCAGAGTTCCTGGACTACTTCACCTCGGCCGAGGTCCAAAAAAGCGTCGTCGGTATACTGTTCACGAACTCGGTTAACACCGCTGTGACTGTCTCTGAGCGGTCCGCGATTGAAGATGAATGGCAGAGGTTCTTCACCAAGTACGATGCTCTGTACACAAATGGCGATCTCGCCATGCCGGCGAATGTTGGCAACGAGTATTCCCGCGTCGTTCAGGCCGTTGCGGCGGGAGATATGACACCTGAGGCGGCTGCCAAAACGATGCAGGCCTTTATCGACAACAAGAACTGAAGCGTCTCGGCGATCAGCTGTCAGAGGGCCGGTGCAGCAGTGCGCCGGTCCGCATGCTCCAATAATTCGAAAGGCTCGGGACCCCTCCATGGCAAGGTTGATCGACAGAATGGCAAATTCGTCGTGGCTCTTCGTGGCTCCGGCACTTGCGATCTACCTCATCTTCGCGATCTGGCCGATGATCGACGTGACGTTGATGAGCTTCCAGCGCTGGAACGGACTTGATCCGGAACGGCCTTTCGTCGGGCTCTCGAACTATGAACATATACTCTTCAGGGACCCGGTTTTCTGGACAGCCTTCGTCAATACGATGGTGTGGACCGTCCTCTCTATGGTCTTTCTGCCAATCATAGGCCTGCTGCTGGCGTTGGGGGTCAATTATCCTCTTTATGGCCGCTCGGCTATGCGGGTCGTCTTCTACCTCCCGGTGATCATCGCCTCTATTGCAGTCGCGACGATGTGGCGCTGGATGTACGATCCATTTTTCGGGCTTTTTTCGCAGATCCTGGCTGGACTCGGCTGGCCGGTGCCGGACTTTTTGGGCGACCGGGATATAGCGCTTTATTCGGTTTTCCTCGCGCATGTCTGGCAGCATGTGGGGTTCGCGATGGTGCTCTTCCTGGCGGGCCTTCAGAACGTGGACAAAAGTTTGCTGGAAGCGTCCGCGATTGACGGTGCTGGGCGCTGGAACCGCTTCCGGTATGTCACGCTGCCCGCTCTCATGCCGACGGTAACGATCGTACTGGTACTGACACTCATCCAGTCGCTGAAATCTTTCGACATCGTCTATGGCTTGACCGGGGGCGGGCCTAATCAAGGCACACAGATGTTGGCGTTGTGGGCGTTCACTCAATCGATGAAGGTATTCGATTTCGGTCGTGGAGGGGCGAACTCCGTCGTCCTGCTCGTGGTCACGTTTGCCATCGTAATCCCCTATCTGCGCTGGTCGCAGGCACGTGAGGAGGCAGCGCAATGATCAGGCCTGTACATGCACTGCGGCGCGACCCTGTCTTGACCGCGCTTTGGGCAGCGCTCGTCATCTTCGCCGTCATCTGGTTGTCCCCATTCATATTCATCGTCTTCACCTCGCTGAAGACGGTTACCGAGGTTATGACGACCGGTGCTTTCCTGCCTCCGCAAAATCCAACTTTCGAGAATTACCGGGGAGCCTGGCGGCTTGGCAATTTCGAAGCCACCTTCTTCAATTCGGTGCTGATCAGCTTCATCAAAGTGCCATTGGCGCTGATCGTGTCCTCTGTTGCTGCATATGCCCTGGCGAGGATGCGAAACCGCTGGAACAAAGCTTTGCTGCTTTTCATCGTCTTTGGCACGATGATCCCTTTTCAGGTGATGCTGGCACCGATCTTCACCCTCGTGAACAAGCTGGGCCTGATCGACACCTATCTTGGCCTGATCCTGCCTTATCTGGCCAATGGCCTACCGTATCAGATATTCATTTTGAACAGCTTCTTTCGCAGCGTCCCGAAGGAACTGAGCGAGGCGGCTTTGATTGATGGTGCTAGTCACTTCACCACGTTCCGCCGCGTGTTTCTCCCCATCATGCTGCCCGTGCTTGCGGCGCTTCTGATCCTGGACTTTGTGGCGACTTGGAACGAATTCGCCATGGCGCTTGTCATCCTTCAGGATCCGGACAAGTGGACGCTTCCCCTCGGGCTAATGGCATTTCAGGGGCAGTTCTCCAACGATTACGGCCAACTCAACTCCGCCATCATCATTACCGTTATTCCGGCGGTGCTCGTGTATCTGATTTTTCAGCGCTACTTCGTGTCCGGCCTGACCTCCGGCGCTGTAAAGGGCTGACCGGATGCCATGCGCATACGTCGTCTTGAGGCGGAACGAGGTGGACGCCCATCGTTCCGGCCTCTCCGCTCATGGCAGCTCTCAAGAGACATTGGCGTCTTGCGCTGACCGAATGTCGCGGATGACGGATGCGTTGCCGCTGGACATCAATTTTCCGGAAACCAACGAGCGCGCAGAGGCTGCCCGTTCAGGCAAATGCCGCATTCGGCGTGTGTCCGGCGTGCAAGACACGCCTTTCAAGACGCAGCTAAGGAGGACTTGTTTTGGCAAAAGTTTCAATTGAGGGCTTGAAGAAGTCCTACGGTGCTGTCGACGTCATCCGTGGTGTCGATGTTGAGATAGAGCACGGCGAGTTCGTGATCCTGGTCGGCCCGTCTGGCTGCGGCAAGTCCACGATGCTGCGAATGGTTGCGGGCCTTGAGGACATCACCTCCGGTACGATCGCCATTGGCGACCGAGTGGTGAATGATGTCGCGCCAAAGGACCGCGACATCGCAATGGTGTTCCAGAATTATGCCCTCTATCCGCAAATGACCGTTGCGCAAAACATGGGCTTCGCGTTGGAGATGGCCGGGTGGAAAAAGCCCGCGATTGAAGCCAAGGTTCAACAGGCTGCCGCGATGCTCGGCCTTGAGCCACTCCTTGGGCGCAAACCCGCGCACCTTTCTGGCGGTCAGCGCCAGCGGGTTGCAATGGGCAGGGCGATTGTACGCGATCCGGCGGTCTTCCTCTTTGACGAGCCGTTATCAAACCTCGATGCCAAGCTGCGCGTGCAGATGCGGGCCGAAATCAAGGCGCTGCACAATCGGCTCGGAAGCACCATTATCTACGTCACGCATGATCAGGTCGAGGCCATGACGATGGCAGATCGGATCGTCGTCTTGAATGGTGGGCACGTTGAACAGATCGGCTCGCCACTGGAGCTCTACGATCATCCCGCTAATTTGTTTGTGGCGAGTTTTCTCGGTTCACCTGGCATGAATTTTTTCGACGTCACAGCGGTACCCGGCGGTGTCCGCCTTGCCGATGGCACGGTGCTGCCGGTGCCTGCACGCTATGGTCCAGTCGAGGAAGGCTGCAGCCTGAAGCTTGGGTTGCGTCCAGATAGTCTGGTTCTCGATGATCAAGGGCCGATTGCCGGACGCGTCAAGGCCGTGGAACCTACGGGGCTTGACACCTATGTCGCCCTTGAAGTCGCAGGCCAGGAAGCGATGATCGTTGTCAAAGAAAGGGTGACTGCACCGCCAGGCTCAAGCTTGCGTTTGTCTGCGGATAGCCAGCGTGCACATCTGTTCAACCAAGACGGCGTCGCGCTCTGACGGAGAAACGTGAGAGTCGCGGCGCCTCACAATATGAACTGCCTGCGCAGCATTGTCGATCAGGGGCAAAGCATCTCGTTCTCAATGGGCAATGCAGACGATGTCCTTCAGCAGCGGTTCAAGAGCTATGCGGACCTGAAAACCAATCTGCCAAATGCCGAATCCTTCTCGAGCACCTACCAGTCCTGGTCAGACACGAACCGGGACACGATCGGCAGCACGCTCAAGGCGGCGAGCCTGACAGCGGATCAGTTCGACACGGAGGAAGGCACGATGAGCTCGCTGCGATCGATGTCGGAGTCGGCCGACGGTCAGATGAAGGCGCTGCAGGTCGGCCACCAGATTGCCGCCCAGCAGGTTTCCCAGATGCAGAAGCTGCGCGGCCTGGTTTCCCAGCAAATGACCATGATGGGGACATGGCTCCAGACCGAGCAGACGGACAAGGACCTCGCCCAGGCGCGCCGTGAAGAGTTCTTCAAATCAACTGCGCCCTCAACATCCGGCGGCGAGAAAATGAAGGTGGAATGGTGAGAACAAAGCTGATCCTGGCCATCGTCGCTGCAATCATCTCTGTTGGAGGAACAGGCCTGTGGTTCCTGATCTCAGAGAGACAGGGAGCGCGAGAGCGGCACGAAAAGTTCTTTGGGTCGACGAGGGAGTATCCGACGTCGGGCGGCGAGAAGATGAAGATCGAGTGGTGATCGCATGACCTCTGAACTCAAGAAGATCAGGGGCATTGCGGTGCTCGTCGCATTCATCGTCGTGTCGGTCCAGCCCGCGATAGCGCAGGAGGGGTCGGTCCTGACAGCCCTCCAGAACGAGATCACCACTGCCGCCAAGGGTTGGGAGACCACCGTCATGGATGCGGCGAGATCCCTGTTCTGGATTCTCGCGGGGATCGAAATCGGTATTGCTGCCGTCTGGCTGGCGCTTCAGGCCGCATCCCTTGACAGCTGGTTTGCTGAACTGGTCCGGCGCATCATGTTCGTGGGCTTCTTCTCATTCGTACTCGCGCAGGGACCAACCTTCGCGAAGGCGGTCGTCGATAGTCTATTTCAGATCGGCGCTAGTGGAGGCACGGCTTCGCCAGCCGATGTGTTCAACGCAGGTCTGACCGTCGCGACCAAGATGTCAGAGAAAGTGCAATTCGGGCTGTTCGAGGACAACGCGCTCGCCATTTCGGCGGCCTTTGCGATGGTCGTAACGGTGATCGCATTCTCGCTCGTTGCCGCGATCTTCGTATCCGTGATGGTCGAGATGTATCTCGGTCTGCTCGCGGGAATGATCATGCTCGGATTGGGAGGCTCGTCCTTCACCAAGGACTTCGCCATCCGCTATCTCATCTATGCATTCTCAGTCGGCATGAAGCTCATGGCTCTGGTCATGATTTCCCGGATCGGCTCCGAAGTCTTGATAGGCCTAGCGAACCGGCCCGACGTCGGGGACCAGTTTCAGACCGCATTGGCGATCGCCGGGATCGCGGTCGTGGTCTTCATTATCGCCATGTATGTCCCGAACATTATCCAAGGCGTTGTTCAAGGAGCATCGGTCACAGGTGGAATGGAAACCATCCGTCACGGTGGACAGGCTGCATCATTTGCACTTGGAGCAGCGTCGCTCGCAGCGGGGGCAGTCGGAGCTGGCGCCGCGGCGGCTCAATCCGCACGCGCCGCGGGATCCTCTATTGCAGGCGCAGCACTTCGCGGGATGGGAGCCGGTATCGGGTCGGCTGGGAAGGCGGCCGGCTCGGCCGCCAAGGAAAAGGCGATCGGTTCGCCCGGAGCCTATGCCGGCTCGATCATGGGACTTGCCAACGCCAAGCTCGATCAGAGCCGCACCGGTCAATCCGGCCCCAAGACGCCACCCGAACGAAACGACAAGTAATCATCAGAAATGCGACAAGCGATGGCAGCAAACCGGCCGCCCGACAGCCCTTACCTTGCCGCGCGGCAGGAATGGACGGAACGATATGGATCCTATGTCCAGGCCGCACGCGCATGGAGGATCGTCGGCATTCTTGGGCTATCGATGGCCGTGATTGGCTTCACCTATGCCATGTATCTCAGCACGCAGGTCAAGCTGGTGCCCTACATCGTCGAAGTCGATAAACTCGGCACGTCGGTGACAGCAGGCTTCCCCCAGCAGATCGAGTACGCCGATGCCCGGGTCGTTCGCGCAACGCTCGGCAACTTCATCACCAGCCTGAAATCGATCACGCCGGATGCCGTGGTGCAAAAGCAATACATCGATCGGACCTATTCGCTGCTCAGGACATCCGATCCTTCCACCCAGAAGATCAATGCCTGGTTCCGCGGCAACTCGCCGTTCGAAAAGGTGAAGACATCGACCGTCGCCATCGAGGTCAACAACATCGTCGCCCTTTCCAAACAGACCTATCAGATAGACTGGACCGAATACGAGCGCGACCGCAAGGGCAAGGAGACCGGCACGAGGCGGTTCCGCGGCATCGCGACGGTCGCGCTCACCGCGCCACAGGACGAGGCGATCATCCGCCTCAACCCGATCGGTCTTTATGTCCAGGACTTCGACTGGACTGCACAGCTTTAAGGGCAGGGGAATTCACATGCACAGAACAGGATTGATCGCCGCCGTCGGCTGCATGGCCGGGCTCGCCCTTGCGGATTGGGCAATCGCGCAAAGCATGACGTCGAACGAGGTGAAGGGGACCAACATCTCGCGGAAGTGGCGGGGAACGCCGGGTCTGGTCACGACTGGACCGAATGGCAAGGTCATCTTTCTGTTTGGCGAGACCCAGCCCTCCGTGGTTTGCTCGCCGCTTCAGGTCTGCGACATCGAGCTGCAAGGCGGAGAGATCGTCCGCGACGTGCTTGTCGGTGACACGGTCCGGTGGAAGGTCGAACCTGCGACGTCAGGGGCAACCGGCGGGCAGGCGATCCACCTTATCGTCAAGCCGTCCGAGGCCGGCCTCATCACGTCTATGGTCGTGACGACGTCCCGACGGACCTACCATATCCAGCTCAAATCCCATCCCAGCCAGTACATGGCCCGGATCGGTTTCGAGTATCCGGAGGATGTGTCGACCAAGCTGGCCGATATTAATGCCCGCCTCGAGACCGGCGGCATTCCCGGGACAGCTCCGGACAAGCTGAACTTCTCCTATTCTGTCAGTGGCGGAGCTTCTTGGCGGCCAAAGCGCGTCTATTCCGACGGCGCCAAGACCTATATCCAGTTTCCACGGTCCATCTCCGGGCAGGACGCTCCGGTGCTGTTCGTCGTCAGCGGCGGCCAGAACCGCATCGTCAATTATCGCATGAAGAACGACATGATGATCGTCGACTACGCCGTCGACAAGGCAGTGCTCATCTCCGGGGTTGGCTGGCGCCAGCAGAAGATCACGATCCGGCGGGGAGGCTGACCGATGAACAAGACCATCGCCGCCATCATCATCACCGCCGTTCTTTCCGGTTGCCAGACTGCGGATGAAACGCTGACCACCAGTTCCACGCCGATTTCTGTCACTGGCTCCACCGCAAGCGCGATCGCCGGCGACATGGCAAGCCGCCTTGCCGAACAGGTCGGCCCGGCTGGCGCCACGACCCTCAAAATGGACAAGGACAAATCAGAATACGCCGCCGCGCTCGAGGCCGCGCTGAAGGGATGGGGATACACGGTCATCGCCGATGGAAAAGTCGGCAAGGATCAGAAGCCGGTCGAGATCGCGTGGGCGATCGACAGTTTCGAAGGGCAGGTCCTTGCGCGGATCAGCACGCCGAGCATTGCGCTCGGGCGCGCCTACACGGCGACGTCAGTCGGCGCGACGCCCGCCAGTCCGCTTTCCATCATGCAGCGAAACTGAGGGGAGGGGAGAACATGGTTCAATCGCTTCAGCTCGGCACGGCGGGAAATGCTGACGATCAACAGAGCATGCGACGCCTTAATCGCCTGCCGATCATCGTCGCGATCGTCATCATCGTTATGTTCTTCGGCGTCGTCATCATCGGCCTGTCGTGGCGCGGTCTCTCCTTTAACCGTGGAAATGAGCTCGACAACAGCTCCGCGTCTCCGGCGACCACGTTTGGCGATCAGCTGAAACGAGGCGTGACGGACGGGATCATAGGCGAACCGGAGCAACGCGAAGTGTTTCAGCCGACGCCCGTCGTTGTGGAGCGCGAGCTGTTGAGAGAAGCCGTCGTGGAGCCGCAGAGGGAGGTCCCGGCGGAACGACGCTCGCGACTCGAGCCAGAAGCCGAGTGGAAGGCCCGGCTGAAGCGGGAACAGGACGAGCAGATTCTCCGCGAAGCGCAGCGTCAGAGAATGGCGAGCCTCCAGGCGCGGGCGACTGCGCTCGATTCCCCGCTCAAGGTGGACGTTTCCGAGGTGCAGAAGAACGCTTCCGAGAAAGGGACTGACGCCCGTCAACCGCTGAATGCCACGACGAACAATGCATCCGATCTGTACAGTGCTGCGATGAAGTCCGGACTGCTCGGTCAGAACGTCGATCAGAACGGTCAGACCTCGAAGGAAGACTTCTTCAATCAGGACATCAAGGATCTTGGTTATCTGCCGAACCAGGTCGTCCCGCAGCTCTCGCCTTACGAGTTGAAGCGAGGATCGGTCATCCCTGCCACGATGATCACCGGCTTGAACTCGGATCTTCCAGGCAGGATTTCCGCACAGGTTAGCCAGAATGTCTATGATAGCGCCACCGGCTACCGGCTGCTCATCCCCCAGGGAGCGAAGCTATTTGGTCGCTACGATTCCAAGGTCTCGTTCGGGCAGGAGCGCGTGCTAGTCGTCTGGACCGACCTGATCTTCCCAAATGGCTCGACACTTCAGATCGGCGGCATGTCCGGCACGGATGCCGAGGGGTATGGCGGTTTCAAGGACAAGGTCGATCGGCATCTCTGGCGAACGTTCGGCTCTGCCGCGCTTGTTGCCATCATCGGCACAGGCATCGACTTGTCGATACCTGAAAGCTCGACGCTCGCGACGCAGGATACCGCGTCCGACGCGGCTCGTCGGAATTTTGCCGAGAGCTTCGGCCGAGTGGCCGAGCAGAGCATCTCGAAAAATCTGAACGTCCAGCCGACGGTGAGGATCCGACCGGGCTACAAATTCAACGCGTTGGTCGATCAGGACATCGTCTTTCCAGCCGCGTATAGCAACTAGCCGACCAGTCCTGCCCTGCAAATGCCACAGAAAGATTGAATCGTTACGGCCTAATGCAATCTTGCATAGCTGAAATCTTTCATTTGACAGTCAACTTTAACGCCGCATGCTCCTGTGCGGCGACTTATCTCGGAGCCATCGCGCCCTCAGCCCAGGGCATTCCTACACGACTGCAACCTTGCTGTAGTCATACCCTCAGTCGAAGGAGGCTGTGAATTGAATCAATGGTTTGAGCGCATGACCGAACAGGTCGCCCTGGCTCATGACGAAGCCGCAGTGAGGGCCACCCTGGAAAAGCTCAGTCAGAAAGCGGGTTGTGGCGCCTATGCGTATCTGAACCTTCAGGCAGAAACCCACACGGCAATCTCAAACTATGACATCGAGTGGCAGCAACGGTATCTCGAAAGAGCATATGCATCGATTGATCCAGTCGTGCGAAACGCGCGCGACAAGCTTGAGGCCTTCGCTTGGTCCAATGAAGCATCACTGCGAATGAGCAAGGAGCGCAGGGCCTTCTACGGAGAGGCCGGCGAGTTCGGAATCCGCTCAGGGATTACAATTCCGATCAAGGCGGGCTTCGGGCGTATGGCGATGCTTACACTTGCCTCAGCAGATGCGGACTTCGCCCAAGGACAACAGCTGAACCCGGTCCTTGCGGCTTCGGCAGTCGCGCAACTGCATGCGAGGCTAGAAGGCCTGGGAGCGAAGCCAACCTTTCGAACGCCAATTCGATTGAAGTCGGATGAGTTGACTTGCTTGCGATGGTCCGCCGAGGGTAAATCGATGCGTGCGATCGCGATCATCGAGAACACCACCTATGCTAATGTCGCCTTCTTCATTCGCAATGCCAAGGCTGCATTGGGTGCGACGACCTTGCCGCAGGCGACAGCCATGGCCACGAAATTCGGCCTTATTTGAGTTAGTGTCCCTTTGATCTCGGCATGTCCGGAATATAGCCCAGAATGTCGAGAAGCGTGGACACGACCGTCTGCTGGGCATGCACCGCAATCATCGCCTGGATGTAGTCTTGGCTCGCCTCTCGCACCGACTCTGAGTCGGTTGCGGCATCGACTTTCGCTTCGAGCATCACTGCATCGTTGCGCAAGCGGCGATGTTTCTCAATCTCCCGCACAACATGGCGCTCGATCTCCTCAGGCGGTTGATCACTCATTAAACCGATGAGTGGACGCAATATGAGTTTCTTGTCAGACACAGGCCCGGCTGCACTTGTTTTTAACATGATCGATCCAGTTACTGCCCATATGCGGTCGGTGTAAACCGTCTTAAAAATCTGACGTGCGGCGGGGCAAGCCGGTATAGAAATCAGTTACATACTATAGTTGATAAACTTAAAGTATGTAAACGGTGATCTTCCGCGCATGGATATGCGCAAGCTGGTCGGCCGAAATTTCGCCCGCCTCCGTCGGGAAAAAGGCCTGACGCAGGAGGACGTCGAAGCGCGCTCAGGCTTCAGCCAGCAATATCTGAGCGGTCTCGAACGGGGTAAGCGAAACCCGCCCATCGTCACGCTTTATGAAATCGCCCAGGCCCTCGGGGTCAGCCACGTCGAACTGGTCACGCCCGACCAAGTAGACTGAATTTTGAAGATTGACACGGCACCCTATGTCGCCGCCGCTGCGGTCGGCATCATCTTTCTCTTCGCGGCGGCAGGATCGGCAAGCATCCGGCTTGTTGGCTGGAGCGCGGCTGCTGGTAGTGGCGGTACCATTCTGATTGCGGCGGCGCGCGAGATATGGCGCCTCGCTGTATTTGCTGACAAGGTTCCCGAGGGAAAATCCATCCTTACCTATCTCGATCCAGCAACGATGATCGGAGCGGCTGGTGTGCTGACAATGGGATGCTTCGCACTTCGTGTTGCGCTGATCGGGAACGCGGCTTTCGTGCGGCCCGAACCCAAGCGGATCATCGGCAAACGCGCGCTGCACGGAGAGGCCGCGTGGATGAAACTGACCGAGGCCGAGCGGCTGTTCGGTGAAGCTGGCGGCATCGTGATTGGCGAGCGATACCGTGTCGATCGTGATGGCAGAACCATTCGTGGGTTTCGCGCCGATGACATGGAAACCTGGGGTGAAGGAGGGAAAGCGCCGTTGCTTTGCTTCGATGGCTCATTCGGTTCATCCCATGGGATTGTCTTTGCCGGCTCCGGCGGCTTCAAAACGACGTCGGTGACAATCCCGACCGCGCTCAAATGGGGTGGTTCGTTGATCGTGCTCGATCCTTCGAACGAGGTCGCGCCGATGGTGTCGCAGCATCGCGAGCGTGCGGGGAGAAGGATCCGGATCCTTGATCCCCGCAATCCAGCGATCGGCTTCAACGCACTGGCCTGGATCGGAAAGTTCGGTGGCACGAAAGAAGAGGACATAGCCGCTGTTGCGTCCTGGATCATGAGCGAGAGTGGACGCGCGAGCGGCGTTCGCGACGACTTCTTTCGGGCGTCCGGTCTTCAGCTCCTGACGGCGATGATCGCCGACGTCTGCCTTTCCGGCCACACACCCAATGAGCAACAGACGCTTCGTCAGGTGCGGGCCAACCTGTCAGAGCCGGAACCGCAGTTGCGCAAGCGGCTGCAGGACATCTACGACAATTCAGAATCCGAGTTCGTGAAGGAAAACGTTGCCGCGTTCGTGAACATGACGCCGGAAACGTTCAGCGGCGTCTATGCCAATGCGATCAAGGAGACGCATTGGCTATCCTACCAGAACTATGCAGCTCTGGTGTCCGGCTCTGCATTTTCCACCGACGATATCGCGTCGGGAAAGACCGACGTGTTCATCAATATCGACCTGAAGACGCTTGAGACACATGCGGGGCTGGCGCGCGTCATCATCGGTTCGTTCCTAAACGCGATTTACAATCGGGATAGACAGATCGAAGGCCGTGCCCTTTACCTTCTCGATGAGGTGGCGCGGCTAGGCTACATGCGCATCCTGGAGACAGCGCGCGATGCCGGCCGCAAATACGGCATCACCCTGACCCTGATCTATCAGTCTATAGGCCAACTTCGCGAGACATACGGTGGTCGGGACGCATCGAGCAAATGGTTCGAGAGCGCGAGCTGGATTTCGTTTGCTGCCATCAATGATCCGGAGACGGCGGAATACATATCGCGCCGCTGCGGCATGACGACGGTCGAGATCGACCAGGTTAGCCGCAACTATCAGGCACGCGGCTCGTCGCGAACGCGATCAAAGCAACTGGCTGCTAGACCGCTGATCCAGCCGCATGAGGTGCTGCGAATGCGAGCCGATGAGCAGATCATCTTTACCGCAGGCAATCCGCCGCTCAGATGCGGTCGCGCCATATGGTTCCGGCGCAACGATATGAAAAGCTGCGTCGGGGAAAACCGGTTTCACCAACCGGCTGCTCGATCGGGCCATCTCTTGAGGAAGGATCAATCGGAGTAGCCAATGTGCAACCCGATCTGACACTTGGGGGAGGATCGTCACCGGAATCGGCGAAGACCACTTATGGGCTTCGTTCGCGCTAGCGAATAGAGCCGTGCGCCGGAGGCGGACCGCCCAGCCTGATCGCGATCCATTCTTCACAGAACTGAATCGATCCCGCGCGATCGATTCATAAGTCTCGTTGGACGCAGGGCGCGGGTCACGCGATTCTTGTCGTATGATCACCCAACCCTATCACCTCTATGTCGAACGCAAGGATGCCAGTAAAAACCTGGGCCGCTTCTACGCGATGTCGATCGACCCGAACCTGTTCGGAGAGGCATGCCTGACCCGGCGATGGGGACGGATTGGGACGAACGGTCAGGTGAAAACTCATCAGTTCGAAAAGGAACAGGACGCGGTTGATCTCTTCCTTGATCTTCTGAGGCAAAAACGCCGCCGGGGATATCGGGCAATTGGCTCTGTCGCTTCGCAGTAAACACCCGACGATACCGCCGCTGGCGAAAGAGAATGTGAGGGCGGACCTTGGTCTTCTCGAACGGAGACCCTGCTGTCCACACTCCGCTATCTCGATCGGCTAACTTCCGCAAAGGACTTTCGACGGGCAATAAATTCGCGCAGAAGCGGCAAAAAGAATGCCTTGCTGAAGTGACCAAGCGGAGGCTCAGGCTCCAAATAGAATGACCGGCCTATGATATCGCTGTTGAACTCATCCAGGATGAGCCACAGCGGAAGATCTGCATCAAGACCCGCGCGTCGCTTTTCGATGCTCGGAATCTCGACGGCAAAACGATTTCGGTCGGGCATCTTTGTCGTTATCGGAAAAAACAAAACAAAATCGCCACCCGACCTCGCGATCCGCACGCCGACAGCCACAGGACGGTTCTTGCGCCCTTCCGTTTCTCCCTCGTTTGCCTCATGGCTCCACAGATATGGATATCGAACGACCGCAGCCGTCTGGACCTTGTCATATACGCTCATCGACTCGTCTCATCAGACTGAGCGTAGACATCGACGGCCTCTTCAAATTCAGCAAACAGCTCGTCGGACATTGTCTCCAGTCTGCCTACAGAGCGACGATCCGACTGGCGCATAAGACGTTCGTAATCGTCTATGTTCAGCAACACCAATCGCGGCTTGTTGCGTTGGGTGATCGTGACAGGGTGTCGAAGTGCCTCGGCGATGATATCTCCGGATTTCCGAGAAAGGTCGCTTGTCGTGTAGGAGCCGTTCCTGCTTGTCATGTGGCCAGCCTCAATACGATTAGGGTGAAAGGGTCTCAGTGTTGTTTATACAGCATATACAGCATTGGTGTAAATAATGTATTCGTGGTCGCACGGTGGAGAGGTTGGTAGAGATCACCGCCGTCAGAAAGGCGGCTCTGCCTCAGCCAGGCCCTCCATCTCGGCAGCCGCGACGATCAGCTCCGCCTGGACGATTTCGAGTTCAGCCTGTATCTGGCGACGCTCGGCGCCATCAACAGCGTTGCGCAGCTCGACCCGCAGTTCTTCGATCTGGATTTCGAGTTCGTAGGTCATCTTCGTCTCCTTGACGTTTGTGAAAGATGACAGGCGGGTCCGAGAGGGGATGGCGGGGTCAAGGATCGCATGCGCGACCGGCAGAGCCGGTGAGTGGGGGAGCCGATTTGCGGAAGCTGCCCTTGAGGGCAGGTGGAGCAAATTGGGGGGACCGCTCATCCTTGAGGCCGGCGTCGCCGCTTGGCACAATCATGCATTCTGAGCAGCTTCCCCGCTCACCGTATGCCACCAAAAAAGCCGGGCCTGGCTCGATGCCGGGTCCGGCTTTGATCTCTTGGCAGGAAGGTGGGCTCCGCCGGTGGCGGAGCCTTGTGATCCCGATCAGTCGCGGTTCGGGCGGAACCAGATGAGCTGGAGGCCTTCCTCGCCTTCGACCTCGGCGAGCGTTGCGTAGATCGGGGCAGGGAAGCTCGGATCGTCTAGCTTGACCGAGAGGTAGTCGCGGCCCTGCTCGGAGGTCTTCTGCCAGGCGGCGCCGAGTTCGACGCTTCCGGCATAGACGCGGAACTGCGGACCCTTGTCGGAGGGGTTGTCGACCCGGGTAATGCGGGCTTTGACGTTGAGGGCGAGAGTGCGAATGGAGCCGGTGAAGCCGTTCTTTTCGGAAGTGAAGGTGCCGATAGTCGCCATTGTCGTATTCCTTTTCTCGTGTTCGGGCCGCGCCCATCGCGGCCTCGATGGCAGTCGCAAAGACTGGGGACGATCGGACCGCACCCAGCCGGGGTCCCCAGCGCGCCTGCGCGTTGGGGTGGCGATTGGGCCGCAATGCAATGGAGGGCGACAAGTCGCAGATTTGTTAGTGAGAGAGGAGGAGCCCGTGAGGGATCCGGGGTAAGAAATCTTAAGCCTTGTCGTTGCGGGAAGACGATCGAGGCGCAGCCGGTCTCCGGTCAGACATGCCCCATCGAGCCCGTAGATGGGTTGCCGGAAACTCTGTCGTGAAGGGATATGGCAATAGCGCTCACCGCATTTGCCCGTGGGAAGAATGGCAACCTGGATCATGCTCCGCTTGTCCCGTCGTCGGAGCCTGCTTCGATTGGGGAGTGGGTCACGTGCAACCTTGGTCCGGCTTGCCTGCCATGCGTGGTGCGATATCGTTGCGCTCGCGAATCGCAGCCTGGAGGATCAATGCGTCAGCAGACCAAGCCGTTCATCATCGAACGCAAACCGTCCCGCAAACCGAAACCCGACGCTCTGAAACCGTCGATCTGGGGAAAGCTGGAGACTAACATCGCACAAGGTCTCCAAGATCAGCGTGATATGGAAGAAGCGGCCGCCAACGGTGGTGACGACCG
>NZ_JAHHZO010000006.1 GCF_018760785.1 Rhizobium sp. CSW-27 | reverse complement strand
ATGATGACAGCCGCCCCGCAAGGGGCGGGAATGCCGCTATCAAAACAGTTCAAAGATCACCGCCGAAAGCGGCGGTAGGCTCAGACTGGACCGTCAACGGAGAAAATCGGGGTAAATCGAGGCGTCCACCTGGCAGGCGGAGATAAAAACGCTCGTTGCCGTGCCGATCGATATCCCGCGAACAATATTTAAAGGGGACGCGCTGGCTACCCGACCGCGTAATCAAACGGGTTTTCGCCATCGTCTTCGTCTCCGCTCAGTCCCTGTTCCTTCATGTCGTACCAGGACGCGCGGATTTCCTCGGCATCCCAGCGGCGCAAGGCGCCGATCTTCACACCTCTCGGCATCAGCCCACGACGTACCCAATCATCAAAAGTGCCCGTCGAGACGTCGAGAAGTTCCGCCGCACGGACGCGGCTGACTGCGACCTTGTAAATGGGGCGCGGGGCCAACGCTTCAGCTTGCTGCTTCATGTGCCGTTCCTCATGCTCTGGAGGCGCTGCCAGCAAGCGCCAAAGCCTTCTGCTTGGGCTCGACCATATTCGCCGCAAGATACTCATCCACGGCGGTTTCCGGCAGAAACAGGCTTCCGCCGATCCGGACATGACGGATTTCCTGCTTGGCGATCAGGTTCCGGATGCGAGCAACCGGCCATCCGGAACGATCTGCGAGTTGTTTGGGTGATAAAAGCTGAGAATGCATAACTGCCCAACTCCATAGAGATAATTCGACACAAGACAGAACGAATCATATAATCGCACTAGCCGCAACAGTTTTATCGCATTCGAGATATTTTGATGCAAGACGGATTTATGGAGGCAATGGGGCAAAGGCTTGGGAAAATTCGAAAGGATTCCGGGCTGAAGCAAGTGCCCTTTGCCGAAGCGCTTGAGGTCTCGCAAAGCGCTTACAACACTTACGAGCGCGGAAATCGCGAGATGCCCGCGAAGCTTCTCCGCCTTTTGCATTTAAAATTCAATGTGAATCCCGCCTGGATGCTTACGGGAGAAGGAAGCCCCTACAATAGGGACAAGGTCGACTTGTATCACCAGGTGACGGGGGCGGTTAACGCTTTCATCGCAAGGGAAAACTGTCAGGTGGAACCGGATAAGCGCTTGAAGCTCATCCGGTTCCTGATCGACTACGCCGAACAGCACGGCGAATTCACAGAGGAAATCGCAGAAAAATATTTGAGGTCAGCGATATGAGTAAATCGAGCTTCGAAGAGCAGATAATGCAGGGCGCCTACGCCCTTGGTCGTCAATGCGATCAACTTGCATCCGAAAAGCGACGGCTGGCAAGGCAATTACGCTATGCACGGCATTCGGCCCGGCTCAAGAGCCTTTCAAAGCAATACGATTTCGGAATGGTCTTCTTCGCTGCAATGGGAGCCGTTTCGCTCATCTTGTTTGACGCAAACAGCGGCTCCGAAGCTTGGATGACACCAGTGCTGAGCCTGTTGCTCATTCTGTTCGCGTGCGGCAATGCGCTGCGTGGCCGGAAGATGGTCAGCCGTATCAGAAGCTTTAATGACCGTTTCGGTAGCTGGCAGTTCTGACGGCAATTATTCAACCCACTTTGATGGGTTGAATAATTTCGGGAAATGCATTATTTGAACCATTGAAAGGGTCATCTAATGCGCCTGACGCTACAAACATATTTTGATGGTGAGTGGCATTACGCCGCGACACTGGAACTCAAGGACGAGGCGGCCGGCTTCCAGGGCGCGTCGATCGTAGATTACGATCTCGACTATTTCGTCACCGTAGCATCGGCGGAGTTTTCTGCCGGAAAAACGGTCCGGGACCATCGCGCCTTATCCGTCCGTTACCCTGTCGATCTCGAAAATCGATATAGCCGCAGCTGGCCGCCCTTCCTCTTGGATCTTATGCCCCAGGGGCATGCACGGCGAAAGCTTGCCGAGCATCTCGGCATTGCTGAAGGCTCGCGGGCTTCCGATCTGCCACTGCTTCTCCGATCGGCGACTGGCGGCATCGGCAATATCCGCATCAAAGAGGCGGCGGACGCCGAAGCGGAACGCCTGCACGGCGTTGAGCGCCAAGGGGTTACAGAGGCGGAAATCCTTGAACGATCAGACCGCTTCATGGAAGTCGCCGACCGTTTTGGAATGCTCGCTTCAGGCTCAAGCGGCCTGCAGGGCGAGTGGCCAAAGGTCTCAATGACCCAGGCGACTGACGGGCTCTATTATCCCGACAGCTTCGTGAGCGATGATGAGGCCGTGCGCCACGTTATCATCAAGCTGGTACGCAGCAACGAACCTGTAGACCGACTGATCCTCGAAGGTGAAGCCCTCTATTCGCGGATCGCTCAAGAGATCGGTCTGAATGTCAGCGAACCATCAACCTATGCCGAAGGCGTCCTTCTCATTCCCCGTTTCGACCGGAAGAAGAGAGAAGGCGGCGGAACCGTCCGACTGGGGCAGGAAAGCCTGGTGTCCGCGATCGGCGTAGCCGATTTCGGCCATGTCGGCACGCATGAGGCCTATATCGACGTTCTACGCCGATATTCGGCCGATCCCTTCGCGGACATTGTTGAATACCTGAAGCGCGACATCGCCAATCTGGCGCTCGGCAATCCCGACAATCATGGCCGAAATTCCGCATTGAGCAAATACCAGGACGGCACTATCCGCCTGTCTCCGCTCTTCGATTTCGCGCCAATGCGGCTCGCCAAGGAGGGGATCGTTCGCTCCACCCGCTGGGCCATGATGCGTGACGGCGGTCGCGATCATCTTCCCGATTGGACGCGGATTTGCGCCGAACTGATGCCTGATCCTGCTGAGCACAGTGCGCTCGCAGCTACGCTTGCCATGTTTGCCGAACACCTACGCCAGGCTCCGGCCATGACGAAAGAAATAGGAGCGTCTGCGGATATTCTGGATCATGCAATGGGGCGCTGTGTCGCGATAGCGGACAGCGTTCTGGTCGCGTGTCAATGATGAGGAAGGAGACCGCTAGATGGCTCGATGGAAGAAACCGACGAAAGAGGAAATTCTGGAAAACCGGCAAACACTGGCGGAACGTGCTCGAACTGGGGACCTGAGGCTGCCAGGTGCTGTGGCAGAGATCCGTAAAGGGTTCGGTATGACGCAGGCCGAGTTCGCCAACATGCTGTCTCTCACTAGGCGCCAGATTGTGGAGATCGAAGGCGGCACAGCAAATCCAACGCTCGAAACGTTGGAGAAGATCGCCAAAATTTTTGGGTTCACAACTGGATTTGTTCCAAAAAAACAAAAAGCATAGAACGACTTTACATTCAGAACCTGCATTACATTTTCTCATTCAGCATTGTGGCAAGAATGCCATTTGCGCTCCAAAGCTTATCATCTGAATCGCCTCGACGATCGACGAGAAGTTTCGAGTTCGTAGTTTTCGGGCATCGAATGAATTTCGTCGTCAGTAATTGCAGACATTATACGCCTATAAATGCTCGTGTCATAAAAGCTTTGGATTTCAGCGGAAAGGTCTTTCGAGCGCTCATAAAGATGCATTAACCTGCCGGCCGTAAAGATAAGTTCTGCGTCGCCCTCAATTAGCGCCAACTTTATGTAGTCAGCAGCACGTTTCAAAGCGTCATCAATCCGCCCTGCTTTAATCAGAAGACTGAGAACCACTTCTCGTTTTCCAACTTGAGCCAACCGGTCAAGCGACGGGGGCGTCACAAGCACCTCCGGAACTGCCACTTCAGCATCGGCAACTTCCACTGAAGCCCAAGCCGCCAACAGCCTGTCACTAGCAATGACCAGCTCTTGATTCTGAGAGATTAGGGCCCTCGCCTCTTTGTACGCAGAGTTCCTGACAAGTTGAACGATCAGAGAAGAAAAAATGTTCTCGTCCGAGGGGTCGCGTTCGAAAGCTTTTCGCAAAACCTCAGCAGCCTTATCGTTCCGAGAAAAATTATCGAAACTTTCTGCCAGATCTATTGCAACTTTGACGCTGGGATTTTTACTCAAAGACCAAACTTCGTATATGAAGTCTAGAGTATAATTTCGAGATTTGCTTGTATATGCGTATATTTCCTTAAAATTGGAATTTATGACCTCCTCAATTAGAGAGTAATCCTCATCTTCTTTAAACGACCACAACCGTGCCGCTGCTTGCAGAATCTCGTCCCCACTGATATTTCTCAGGCGGTAAAGCTTTAAAAGCTCACGAAATGCCAACGGGCTGTTGAAAGAATAAGCTATATTTTCGATTTCCTTTTGCGATTCATCGGGAAAGTCCATAAGTCGATTTATAGCATTCATAATTATAGGCGTGACACTTTGCCTAATCGTTTCCGAACTCAACTTGGCAAATAGTAAGAAATAATCTTGCAGAAGCTGTGATTTTTCGACTGATGTGCTGCTGCCGACAAGAATTTTCTCGCCCTGCAATATATCAAGATCGTTGTGAAGAACCACAATATCGCTAAAGCTCATTGTGTCCGAAAGATCATCTGCTTCCTCATTAAGGAATTTTAACACCCTGCCGACAATCTCAGTCTCGTTTTGAAGGCCAGACGGCAGCCGAGATATCACTGGGAAAATTTCGGGAGCTGACATTCCTGGTGGCCGCGGAGATTGACGCAGCGATCGCAGCACAAGGCGAGCGCCCTCAAGGTTTTCCTGCATGGGGGTTACTAAGCAGACAACCTTATCCGCAAGCAAGGTGGTGGCAACTCCACCAATCTCAGTGATCCCGGTCCTCGCATCAATCAGTAGAAAATCAGGTTCGCATTCTTGGTTTATTTTTTCCTTGAGCTCGAGGAAAGCTAAGGCACCACTGGCCGGAGAATTGTAAAGAAAATCTTGCCAGTCGATGGCAGAAAGTGTTCTCCAATACTCCCGTTCTGGCGCGATACCGGCAGCCATCATCGAAATACTTCCTTGCGCACCCTTCATTAGAGGAACGTTAACTAGATAATTCGATATACTTTCAGAGTTCCCTTTGAGGGCAATAGTATCAGCTAGATAATCAACCAAACCCTTTCGAATTAAGCTTCGGTCTGTGGCGCGCGGGAACAGCTTGTAATGAAGTCCTGGTGCTTCAAGATCGAAATCGATTACAACGACTTTTTTACCTAGCAAAGCCAAGTAATGAGCAACGTTCGCCAGTACCAATGTACGACCAACGCCACCCTTATAAGAGTAGAATGTGATGGTTTCCACAACACTTTCCTAGAGAGAGAACATACTGCGGCGCCCACTAAAAAGTTCGCCTATTACAACCAACGCTTCGGCTCCGTATTTCTTCTTACAATAAGGAAATATAGCCCCAACATCGACCGATTGAGTCATGATGTTATTTTTTTCTTCGCGCATAGATGCAGCCTTACGAAGTAACGTTAATCCCTGATCCATGATTTCCGGTGTGGCCCGCGCGATATCGGCATCAAGAATTTCCAATATTGCCTCTTCTAGGCGATCATAATCGCTGGAGCAGCTTAACTCATACTCAATTCCGGAAAGCAATCTGATAATGTGATCAGCGCTCGCAATCTTTAGAGCTTTGGATGCTAACGCTTTAGCGGACTCGATAGGTAGAAATTCGGCCCTATAGCGCCCTACTAAATCATCTAGGTAATCAATTGCGGCTTTGTAATCGGCAAAGGTCAGATCCGACTCCGCAAACCCGCCGGCTCCAACAATTGCATTCACTGCTGAGCCGTCGATTGGCTTTCGCTGGCCAGCGCGATAAGGCGGGTGAAAAAGGTATGCCTGCCCGCCCTCTTCAATAATGGCCCAACCGTCTACTTGCGATACGAACAGAAACTTAATCACGGCATGATCTCCAATGCGCTGATCGGGATCCTGCACTCACGAGCCTTAACGACAATGTTTAAGAAGTCTTGGGCTAGCGCGCGCTCGGCATTCCCTTTCGATTTACCGTACATGCCCCCGAGAGCCAGCTCCATCAAGGCGTCATATTCGTTTTTCTCGATCCTGATTTCTGAAACCAAAGCCGATGTCATGTCTTGGTTAACGACAGCCTCGACGTAGACATTGTCATTGCACGCCATTCCGGGCCATGAGATCGGATCATCCAACAAAGGGTCATCTAGATGCTTAATGCAACAAAGTTCAGGTAAAGCAAATGATGAGCAAGCGTTCGACACTAGCTCTGAAATGTTTACATTGCCATCATCATCAACAAAATTATTGAGGCTGTCCTTCGCAATAAATACTGCGTCATTTCTATTAATGGCCAGCCCACCCAATATAATGCAAATGCTGCCGTATCTTGGGGCGCCAAGGCCACCAAAATTCAACGCCGCATAATAAGAATTCTCCGGTATCTCCATAACAGAATCGAGAGAAACTCTCTTTTTATAGTACGAACCAAGCAATCTCTGAAGCTCTTGGTCAATCGTCCTGTTGCTGATACTTGATATTCTCTTCGCTTGCTGATAGATGTTTTCATAAAATCCATTGTATAGCAAAGATAAAACAACATGCGGCCGCATATTTACTGATAATCTTGCCGAAGTTCTGACATTTACATTGAAGTCTGCGAGACGTGAATTATTGCCTAAATTTGTAATAGTATCGTTGTAGCGTTGCTTGATGAAATTATCGTTATTTGCTGCTTCGATAAAAAGTTTAGGCATCTGATAGCTCAAATCTCTGATTTTATGACATTTTACAATCTCAAACAGATTTGGAGCTAGATTGCAACCTGCATTCATAGCTCGGATTTGCTCGGCTGGCCGTTAGTCAACGTAATTTTAGAATCACTGCCACAAGATTGAACAGTCCGTGGTACGGATTACACCATCGGATTCTGATCCAGCTTCCCCCGATATGCCGGATGACGATGCGAGACGATCGCGTCAATAAGTGAGGGCGGCTTCGACCCCGCCAGCAGCAGCATCTTGCCGGTCTTCATTTCGAGGATCTGATCAGCGGTCATCAGCTTCTGCCGTTGCTCAGCGGTGGAAGTCTTGCGGGTCTCCCCGAACTTGGCGGCTGACTGTTTGGTGCGGGTCAGCACCGTTTGATCACCAAGAGCGTTCGCGGCCCAATTGGCTGTCTCGAACTCGGCGCGGCCGAGACCGAAAATGCGGGTGGTGACGCAGGAGCCGAGAATGCTGGCGGTGTCGCCCTTGCCATAGACGCTTTCGATTTGGCCCTTGTCTTGGGTGATGAACAGCGCCTCGATGCCGCAGCCGGCGGCGACGTTGGCGATGTTGATCAGCTTTTCCATGCGGCCGAGGCGCACAAACTCGTCCAGGACCAGGAGCACGTTCCTTTTCGGCATCTTCGCGCCTTCAAGGCGCACGGCCATGCCGAGAATGATGTTCGTCAGCAGCCGGAGAAAGACCGCCTGGGCGTCCACCTGATCGAGCGGCACGACCATGAAGAGATCGGCGCGACCGTCGAACAGGTTTTCGAGTGAGCATGTGGAGGTGCTGAGGAAACTACGCAGTTCGTCGGAACGTGCCCAATCGAAGGCCTTCTTGATGGTCGTCTTGATCGCGCCGCGCTCGTTCTCGCCGGCTGCGAGGAAGGTGGCGGCGGCTGCGGCCGGACGGGTGCCGAATGTCTCCGGCGCACCGGCCCATTCCGTCAGTGTCTTTTCAAAGCCTGCGGAAAACAGCAGGTCCATGACGGTGATCAGGTTGCGATCGGCTTCCGTGCGCCTGGTCATGACGACCTCGATCACGGCGGCAATCATGGATTTCGCCATTTCGGCAAAGTGCGCGCCGTTTCCGCCTTCCGGTCGAACAAGCCCCTCGGCAATGACTTCGATGTCACGGGCCAGATGCGCCGGCCGGATGTAGTCGAGTGGGTTGAAACTATCCTTCGTCGGCTCGATGACACCGAAGGGATTGAGAACCACGACCTGACGGCCGAGCGACAGCCGATAGCGGCGCGTTACGGCGAAGTTTTCACCCTTGATGTCGAGGACGGCGACCGGCCCGTCATGGTCGATGATGGCGGGAATGACAACGGACACACCTTTCCCGGCGCGGGTTCCGGCGATGGCAACATGATGGCCGGCGCGCCATCCGGTCTTCGGGTTGGGGCGGTAGCGCAGCATTGCGCCGCCGGAGAGACCGAGCGGCAAGCCGGTATCGTTGTGCCGGAGCTGGCGCAATTCACCTCGGTTCATCCACCGGGCACGCCATGGGCCCTGTTTGGAAATGCGGCTCGATGATGCCGGCGCGGCGATCATGATCGCTCGCAGAATGAGGAACAGCGGTACAGGCAGACCGATGGCGAGGCCGGTTAGCACTCCAAGCTTTTGCGCCTCTGTGAAGCGGTCCCATGTCGAAAGCATCCCCCGGATGCTCTCGATTCCGGAATAGCCGGCATTTCGCCAAGCTTTGAAGCTGTCGAGCAGAACGCCGGCCGCAATGGTTGGGTCGGTAAGGGCGAGAGCAGACGCGGCAAGGAGGGCAGCCCCCACAGCTAAGCCCGACGCGCTGCGGATGCGGCCCTGGGTGTCTCCTGCCAAGGTCAGCAGCGCAAACCCGCAAAACATGACCAGGATCGCGGCGCCCGCGTTTTGGTAAATGGGTGGCCAGAACAGCGGCGCTGTCTCCATCAGCAGGAAGCCAGCGGCAACGACGGCAATGGAAAGGGCATAGCGATAGGGCTGAATGATCAAATTCATGGATCGAAACTCCGGACGGAAATGAGGATCAGTTACGGCCGCGACTTGGCGCAGGCGGTCGGGCTGTTACGTCGGCGGCGCGACCGCCTCCAGCATCGCTTCCGCTTGCTCCAGAAGGGCGAACGCTTCCGCCAGCTCGGTCGAGGCCGTGCCGTTGGAATGACTGTTTGAGGCGAGCCAGGCGTTCATGAAGGTAGCCTGTGACGCGATGAGCGATTTCAGCGATCCTTCCAAAGCCGCTTGCCGATTTTCGATCATGTCGGTCGAGCGTTTCTCCAGCGCCGCGAATTGCGCGGTCCCGCTCTGCAAGGTGTTCATCAACGTCTCGACGTAACCCAGCAATTCGCGTTCCAGCGGCGAAAGACTCTCGGGCGTCGGTGGTTTGGCGGTCTCGGTCATCGGTCAATCTCCCTGGACGATCTTCAGGCATGGGGTTTTGTCGGTGCCGGCCTGGCAGGTGATCAGCTGAAGGCGGTTGACGTCCCATGTCAGGACTTTGCCGCTGCTGGTTTGGTTGACCTGCAAGCCCATCTGCCAGAGGCTGGCGCTCTGGGCGCGGTCGATCATCAGCCCCGCCCAAAACCAGCTCGCGGTGAAGCTGAGCAGGATCACCAGCAACGCGACCGCGCTCATGGTCAGGAAGAACGGCTGCACCATCGACCGAAGCCGGTTCACGTCGGCCTCTGTCATCGCCAACGTCTCGTTCAAGTGCTGGCGGTTCGAGTCCGTGAAGCTGCGGATATCGGTCTCGATTGTAGCTTGCGCGCGCTTCAAGGCTTCGCTCCAATCGGTCTCGAAGCTCGTCGAGGGCGATGGCGTCGAGCCGGCTTCCGCAGCGGCTGGGCTCGCCAGCCGATCTTTCAAGCGCTCGCTCAAGGGTATTCTCTCGGGTCCAGTCTTCACGGAACAGGTCTCCTTTCAAACGCCAGCGCTCGTCCGTCTCGGGGTCGCGCACGGTGAGGTAGCTTTTGCCGGCGCGCGGCAGGTCGAACCCCGCCGCCGTCAAGGCTTCGGTCATGCTCGGACGGTCATGGATTTCGCCGGTCTCGATGCGCTGGACGATCCAGTCATGGATCAGCTCGCGGGCATCGCCGCGCCTGACGCTTTCGATGAGGCTGACGGTCTCGCGGGCGCGCTCCGGCGCCATCGGATCGCTCCAGCCGTGTTCCTTGTTCAGAACATCGCGCAAGGCGTCGTAGTGCTTCTGGTAGCCGGGCGGCGCGATGTTGAGACTGCGTCCGCTCACAAGCTCCAGGCGCGGCGTCACGAAATGCAGCTCGACGCGACCCTCATGGGTGTGGCGCACCCACAGCATATCGCGCTGGTCGGCTTCGAGGCCGGCAAAGGCAAGGTTCTCGAAGGCGTCCATAACCTGCCGTTGCTGGGCAGGGTTCGGCGCGTCTTCCGCCGTGAAGGCGATGACGCCGGCACGATAGGTCCATTGGTGCGGGCAGGCGTCGATCAGCGCGCGCATGCGGTCTGCGTCCCCGCGCAACACTTCCGGCAGGGGCTCGCGGGCAAACAGCGTGACCTCGCCGCGCTCATCACGGATCGCGTTGCGGTTCTGGTCGTAAGCGACGACGTCGCGCTCGATCAGGTAGTCAACCGGTCCCGATCCGCCGCCCTGGCCGTTGCGGAAGAACTTGATCAGCACGGCGCGCCATCCCTGGCCGTGAACTGCTCAAGGGTTTCCGATAGCGCCCGCTCGATGGCGATTAGGCGCGCGGCAACCGTGATTGCGTCGATGGCGGACACCTGGCCCTGTGCCTGGGCCGTGTTCAGCCATCGGGCGATCTGGTTGAGGTTGCCGCCGATCCGGGCGACGGCGCGCACCAGCTCCGGGTCCACCTTGGGAACCGGACGGCGGCGGCGCGCCTCGGTGAGCCCAAGCGCTTCCCGCATCAGCGTGGCGAAGGGCAGACCGGCCCGCGCCGCGCGTGCGGTCAGCGCCTGCTTTTCCGATGCCGTGCAGCGGAAAACTACGACGGCATTGAGTTCGCCTTTGGGCGATCGCCGCGTGCTCTTGGTGGGGTTTGAAGGGGAGGCTTGCCTCCCCTCACAAGGCTCCCTGTCAGAAGGCTCGCCGTATGACAGGGGTCGCCTTGCTCCCTGCAAATCACCAGCGGTCATGACGCCCTCCGAAGGTCGGTTTGTCGGGCGGTCTCATCGGCAATGTGGTCGCGGCGGTGGCTGAAGAAAGCGATCCAGTCGAGTGCACTCGGGCTTGCCCCGTCCGGTGGCCAGTAACCCGGCAAGGCATACCCCGGCTTGCCGGTTTTTACCGTTCGAAGGCCCAAGGCGTTGATCGAGGGAAAGCCGTGACGTCGCAACCAATCGCGCCATTGCTCGACCTGATCCGCCTTGGTCTCGGCGACGAAAACGAGCGGGACGGCTCGCCGCGTCTCGACGCGCGGCGGGGCGTTCTCGCGCGGGTTAGGTTTATTTATTTTTTCTTTCTCTAAGTTTGGTGGACATATTTGTCCCCCTTCGCCGGACACATCTGACCGCCTTTCCGGACGATTTTGACCGCCTTTGTCAGGGTAAAGGGTGACAACTTTGTCCGTCTTTTCGCGGGCATCCGATGCGCGTAAAATCGACGCCGCAGAGGGACGATATTCCGTGTTGTGCCCGACGCCATTTCCGCGCTGGACCTCGAACCATCCTTTGACCTCAAGTTCACGGACGGCGCGCTGAATGGTCTTGACGCTCTTGCCGGTCGCGTCGGCAATCGTTTGATAGGACGGCCACGCCTTTTCGGTGTGGCCGTTCAAATGCGTGGTGATGATATAGAGCGCCACGGATCGCGCGCTGTCGCTCAAATCCTTGTCGCAGCTCAACTGCTGAAGCCATTGCAGCTTCACGTCGCGAAATGGCCGCGCCCCGCTCATGCGCGCCTCCCTGGCCGCAATACGACCGGGAAAGAAGGGACGGAAACAGCCGGAAAAAGTGGGACGGCGGCTTTACTAAGCCATTGATTTTTATAAAATGGGTTCTTCGTCCCACACGGGGTTAAGCTGCTGATTTTCCTGGAGTTCGGCAGGCCCTCCGGGCCCGCCAGAAATCTCTGTAGCCAGGCCGTTACCGAACCGCACATTCGCGAAGCTCAATGCCAAGTCCCGCAAAGGTTGACGTCCAGGAACGGCCGGCGTCGAGGTTCGGTTGCTGCCCTTGCGCGGGTGGTGGCGGCGGTGTGCGCAAGCGGCGGGCAAGGGTGGCGGTGTATGTGCACCCGGCGGTCATTCCGGTTCGCGTGTGCTGCCTTCGTCATCGGCGGTTGAAGGGGCGTGCGGGATGGGCGCAAAGGCTGTAAGGCTGTCTGCTTCTGTGGCGGAGAGATGAAAGGGGTTTCTTGCGTGTCTTCACTGTCGCATCTGGATCGGCTCGAGGCCGAAGCCATTCATATTTTTCGGGAGGTGGCAGCCACGTGTCGCAAGCCTGTGATGCTCTATTCGGTGGGCAAGGATTCCTCGGTTCTGGCGCATCTGGCGGCCAAGGCCTTTTATCCCGGAAAGCCTCCCTTTCCCTTCCTGCATGTGGATACCACCTGGAAATTTCGCGAGATGATCGCCTTTCGTGACTGGGCGGCGTCGCATTACGGGTTTGATCTCCTCGTTCACGTCAATCCGGATGGGCTGCGGGAGGGCATCAATCCCTTCGAACACGGTTCCGATCGCCACACGCACGTCTGGAAGACGCTGGGGCTGCGCCAGGCGCTTGACCAGCACGGTTTCGATGCGGCCTTTGGCGGTGCGCGGCGGGATGAGGAGATGTCGCGGTCGAAGGAACGCATCTTCTCCTTCCGCAACCGTGACCATGGATGGGACCCGAAGAACCAGCGCCCGGAAATGTGGAAAACCTACAATACGCGCGTCAACCAGGGCGAATCGATCCGCGTCTTTCCCCTCTCGAACTGGACCGAACGCGACATCTGGCTTTACATTCTGCGCGAGCAGATACCGGTGGTGCCGCTTTATCTTGCGGCGATGCGGCCCGTGGTCGAGCGCGGCGGTCTGCTGATCATGGCCGATGACGAGCGCATGCCGGAGGACCTGCGACGCCAGGCAAGGCCCCGAATGGTGCGCTTCCGCTCGCTCGGCTGCTATCCGCTCACCGCTGCCGTCGAATCGGATGCGGTGACGCTGGAGGCGGTCGTCGAGGAGGTGCTGTCCACGCGCTTTTCAGAACGACGTGGCCGGCTCATCGATGCCGACGCGGCAAGTTCCATGGAGAAGAAGAAGCGGGAAGGGTATTTCTGATGACAGGCAGCAGGCACGACGCGGCGGGGCAGGGCGAAGAGGCAAGGGGTGCCGAGAAGACGGCGCTGGTGCGTGTCCTGGCATGCGGATCTGTCGATGACGGCAAGTCGACGCTGATCGGCCGGCTGCTGGCCGAAACGCATTCTGTGCCGGAGGATCAGCTGGCGGGCCTGCGAACGCTGAGCGAGAGCCGCGGCTTCGGCGCAGACGAGATCGACTATTCGCTGCTGCTGGACGGGCTGGAGGCGGAGCGCGAGCAGGGCATCACCATCGATGTCGCCTACCGCTTCTTTGCCAGCCGGCATCGCCGCTTCATTCTGGCGGATGCACCGGGCCACGAGGAATATACCCGCAACATGGCGACGGGCGCCTCCACGGCCGATATCGCCATCGTGCTGGTCGATGCCCGCAAGGGGGGCGTCACCCAGACCCGCCGCCACACCTTCATCGCCGCCCTGCTTGGCGTGCCGCACGTCATCCTCGCCGTCAACAAGATGGACCTTGTTGATTTCGCCGAGGCGCGCTTTGCCGCGATCGTCGAGGATTACCGGCAGGCGGTGGAAAGCCTCGGCTTCCGCTCGGTGAACGCCATACCGGTTGCCGCGCGTTCCGGCGACAATCTCGTCGTCCGGTCTCCGGCCATGCCCTGGTATGCGGGCGACACGCTTCTCGACCATCTGGAGGCGGTGCCGCTGGAGGCGGCCGTATCCGACGCGCCCTTCCGCTTTCCCGTTCAGATGGTGCTGCGGGGAGAGGATGGGGTGCGCGGTTTTGCCGGCCAGGTCGCTGCGGGTCGCGTTGCGGTGGGGGATGCGGTGGTCGTTGCCCAGTCCGGTCGCGCCGCCAGAATTCGCCAGATCGTGACCAAGGATGCCTTGCTGGACGAGGCGCGGGAAGGGCAGGCGGTTTCGTTGGTGCTGGACGAGGAGGTGGATGCCTCGCGCGGCAGCATGCTGGTCTCGCCGGATGCGCGCCCCCAGCTGGCGGATCAGTTGCAGGCGCACGTCATCTGGTTCGGTGCGGAACCGATGATCCCCGGCCGCAGCTATCTGCTGCGCACGGAAAACGATCTGGTGCCGGCCACCGTCACCGCGCTGCGTTACGAGTTGAACATCAACACGCTTGCCCATGATGCCGCAAAATCGCTCGTCATGAACCGCATCGGCGTGTGCAACCTTTCGCTGATCCGGCCGATTGCCTTCGATCCCTATCGGGAAAACCGGATCACCGGCAATTTCGTGCTGCTCGATCGTTTCACCAATACCACGCTGGGGGCGGGGCTCATCGATTTTCCGTTGCGCCGCGCCGCCAATATCCATTGGCAGGCAACCAGCCTGACAAAGCGCGAGCGCTCCGCCGTGAAGGGGCAGAAGCCGGCGGTGCTGTGGTTTACAGGCCTGTCCGGCTCGGGCAAGTCGACGCTCGCCAATCGGGTGGAAGCCATGCTGCATGCCCAGGGCATGCACACCTATCTGCTGGATGGCGACAATGTCCGTCACGGGCTGAACCGCGATCTGGGCTTCACGGCCGAGGACCGGGTGGAAAACATCCGGCGGGTGGCGGAAGTGGCGCGGCTGATGGCCGATGCCGGCCTGATCGTTCTCGTTGCCTTCATTTCGCCCTTTGCCGCCGAGCGCCGCATGGCACGCGACCTGATGGAGGAAGGGGAATTCATCGAGATCTTCGTCGATACCCCCATCGAGGAATGCGCAAGGCGCGATCCGAAGGGGCTGTATCGCAAGGCGGCGGCCGGGGAACTGCGCAACTTCACCGGGCTTGATTCGCCTTATGAGCGGCCGCTTGCGCCCGAACTCAGGGTGGAGACGAGCGGCCACGATCCGCAGGAGGGCGCGCTGCAGATCGTCCACTATCTGCTGGATCGGCATTGAGGGGCGCTGCCGGCTGCGTCAGCCGCGGCCGGCCTTTTCCACCGGCAGGTCGTCCAGGCAGGCATAGCGGCCGGTCGCTGCGTCCCGGGCGAAGCGGAAGGTATTGCCGGCGGCATGGGTTGCCAGCACGCGGTATCCATTGGCGATTTCGTCGGTCAGGGCGATGTCGTGCCCCCAGGCCCAGCCGCCATAGGACGTGCCCTCGTCATTGCGCAGGATGATTTCGAAGAAATAGCCGCCGGTTGACCGTCGCATCTGCAGGATCAGGTCAATATTGTCCTCATCCGTCTCGTCGAACTGGCCTTGCGCAAGTCTTGCGCAAGCAAACCTTGCTTCAGCCAGGGCGGTGACGGGATAAAAGGGCTTTCCATTGTGCCACAAAAGCTCTGAAAGCGCGTAACCCACATCGTCGGCGCGCTGGTAAGGCTCCGTGCGTGAGGAGAAACTCATGTAGGAATGTTTGAAACTCACGCGAGCTGTCATGAAGTGTCACGCAATATTTAGGGCGCGCGTTGATTTCCTTGCTGTAGATTGTTCCAGAATCATGCACAAAGGGCGTCACGCAGACGTCAAATCCGATAGGTACTTGATTTTCATCGCAACCGACGGGGCAGGGTAGGGAAGCGTATTGGCGGGGCAGGAGCAGGGCTTCACGATCAGTCTTCTGGGCGTTCCGCGTTGCCATCTGGAGCATGCGGGCTTCTTTCCCGCCAAGGGTTTCGTGCTGGTGGCGGCCCTGCTTCTGGCGCCGGGCCGGGTGTTGACCCGCCAGGCGGCGGCGCTGCTTCTGTGGGAAGATGCGGACCAGAAGCGGGCGCTCGGCAATCTGCGGCAATTGCTGTCGCGCCTGCAGCCCTTTGCCGAGGGGCACGAGGCACTGATCGAGGCGACGCCCGGCGGGCTTGCCGCCGGTCCGCTGGCTCGCCGCTCGGATCTCTCTGCCTTTCTCGATGTCGTCGGTGCCGATGACGTGGCGCTGCGGCTGAAGGTGCTGCGCGGCATCGGCGGCGAATTGCTGCAGGGCGTGGATGCCGACCAGGAACAGTTTCATCTCTGGCTGCTGGCCGAGCGGGCCCGCCTGAAGGACCTCTTCTTTGCCGCGACCGCCCGCCTGCTGGAGGATATGACCCGGTTCGGCGCCCGGCCGATTGCCGATATCGCCGCTCTCGCCGAAACCGCGCTCAGGCTGGAGGACGACCGGGAAGAGACCTACCGGATGGTGATCTCCGCCTATGCGCGGGCGGGCGATGCGACCGCGGCCGAGCGCATGTTCGATAAGCTGACGCAGCGGTTGAAGCTGGACGGCGAACAGCCCGAGGCGGCGACGCTTGCCCTGATGCGGCGCCTCAGAAGCTATGCCGCGCCGGCCGAGCCGCAGGAGGTTCAGCCGGAGCCGGCGCGCACGGCGCGGCCGCGCGTTGCCTTTCTGCCGCCGGTGGCGCCGGTCGGCGGGCTGGTGCCGGTGCTTGCCCGCGCCTTCATCGAGGATGTCGCCAACAGCCTCGTGCGCTATCGCACGTTCACGGTGCTTGCCCCGCACAGCACATTTGCCGCCGCCGCGGATGAGACCGGCGCGCTCTACCAGTCGCTGCGGGCGAGTTACCGGGTGCAGTCGCTGCTGCTGGACGAGGCGCGCCTCTCCCTGACGCTGGTGGAGGATGCGACCGCGGAAATTCTCTGGTCGGTGGAAGTGGGGCTGGACGAGGGCAATGCGCATGCAGCCTTCCGCCTGCTGTCGAAGCAGATTGCCGCAGCACTTGCCGAACAGATCGAGCGTCTGCAGATCGATCTCGTGCGCAGCCATGCGGCGGATGCCTATCGTCATCTGCTGGCCGGCCAGCACATGCTGGGCGGCAAATGCGATCTGCCGATCCTGCGGCGGGCGCGCTCCGAATTCCGCAAGGCGGTGGATCTGGATTCCGGCATGGCGGTGGCGCGTGCCCGCATTGCGCAGACGCTGCAGCTGGAATGGCTGATGCTGGGCGGCGGCGATCCGCATCTCCTGCACCGCGCCAAGGCCGAGGCCGAAGCCGCCGTCGATCTCGACCCCGCCTCCGGCATCGGCCACTGGATGTGCGCGGTGGTGGCGCTCTATCGCCGCGATTTCGATACCTCGGCCGAAAAGTTTTTCGAAGCCGAGGCGCTTGCGCCAAATTCCGCGGACCTGCTGCTGCAGCATGCCGATGCGCTGGCGCATTTCGGACAGTCGGGTGCGGCTTGGTTGCGCTTCCAGCAGTCCATCGATCTCAATCCGCTTGCGCCGGATATTTACTGGTGGGCGGGTGCCAGCATCGCCTTCAAGCTTGAGGATTATGCCGAGTCGGTCCGTTTGTGTCGACGCATGCAGAATGACGAGCCCGCCTTGCGTGTATTAACGGCGAGCCTCGCTTTGAGCGGAGATCTGGAGGAAGCCCAAAGCGCGGGCGAGCGGCTTCAACAAAACTATCCGGGCATGACGGCCAAGCAAATTAGCGGGTTGTCTCCCGATCAAGATGTCGACGCGAACGAACGTTTTTGTCATGCGCTTCGACTGGCAGGCCTAAAATAGGAGATACTATGGGCACTTCTCATCTGTACGTAATTGGAAAAAGGGGTTTGGGCGTGCTGTTCGTTAGAACTGCACCGCTTCGCGTCGCGATGGTTTCTGATGAAACCATCTTGAAGTATGAAGAAGCGCATCCCGGTGTTGACGGCTATGCAAAAGTCGCCGCATCGGCCAAGGCGCTTCTTGCTTCCCGCGACGGCCAGCCTGAGGGCGCCATCGATCAAGCGCAAAGAGCAGGAATTGAGGCCCTTGTCGCAGGCGGTGCGGTCATTTCTGATGTAGATTTCTCCTTCCTGGGAGAGGTTACCGACTCGGGTTGGACGATAAACCGTATGGTCAATTCACCTCTTGAAGGCGCACTCGCGGCTTTGGGGCCAGATGCGCCGGCAAGTGGTGACCTGTTCGATGCCATTCTCTCCGACAGCCCGAACAGCGCCGTCTGATAGCGTGAAAATCGACACCACGGTCGCCGCCATGGCGGCCGTGGATCTTCCTGGACGCGCCATTTGCCGACATCCGGCAAAATTGTTCGTCTGACTTCGAAAGCTCTCTGTACAACCAGAAAAACCTGAGCAATGGTTGCATTCTGGCGAGGCTGCAAGCGCCGGCGCCGAGATCGAACCAGAGGGGAAGCATCATGTCGAAATCGCAGCTTTTCATCGTCGGCAAGCGGGGCTCCGGCGTGTTGTTCGTGCGCACCGAGCCTTTGCGCGTCTCGCTCGTTTCGCATGAGACGATTCTCGCCTATGAGGCCGGGCATCCGGGCATCGATGGCTATGCCAGGGTTGCGGCCGCGGCCAAGGCCATGCTGGTGCAAAACGATGGCGAGGCCGACAGTTTTGTCGACATGGCGGAGATGGAGGCTCTCGAAGCCCGCATGACGCAAGGAGAGCCTGTGCGGGAGGCCGACATCGCCATGGTTGGCGGCGTGGCTGACGAGGGCTGGGATTTCAATCGAGACATTACCACGCCGCTGGATGATGTGATGGTGGCGCTCGGCCCTCAGAACGGTCGTGCAACCAAGGCGGCTCCCGGCGCGGAACCGGCGGATATCGCCATGGTGGGCGGTGTCGGCGATGACGGCTGGGACTTCAACCGCCACATCAAGACCCCGCTGGAAAATGTCATGACCGCCCTGCAGCCGGAGGGTGCCAAAGCCGATATCGCCATGGTCGGTGGGGGCGTCGATGGCGGTTGGGATTTCAATCGCCACATCAAGACCCCACGGGATGATGTGATGACGGCGCTGGGGGGCGAGGTGGCCGGTTTGGACATCGCTGTCGTCGGTGACATTGTCGGGCAGGGCTGGGATACGAACCGGAAGGTGTATGCACCTGCCGGTGACCGGCAGGAGACTGTTGCCGCAGGGCTTGTTGCGCGGGGTGGCCTGCATCACG
This sequence comes from Rhizobium sp. CSW-27, assembly GCF_018760785.1. Classification (GTDB taxonomy): domain Bacteria; phylum Pseudomonadota; class Alphaproteobacteria; order Rhizobiales; family Rhizobiaceae; genus Neorhizobium. Next base: position 305,160 of record NZ_JAHHZO010000006.1, on the reverse strand, counting down.
CCATCATGTCCGACGCGCCGAACACGATCCAGTAATCCATGCAGCAGGCAGGGCAGGCCGCAGCCGTCGCATCCGGCGGTTGCGAGGGCGGGCAGGTCGCTCCCGACAAGGGGGCGGCGCTGCTGGGGGATCGGGCGCGGCTGCGCCGGTTCGGGGTCACCCGTATCGGCGATGTCACGGGGCTCGATATCATCGGCGTGCCCGTCTGGTTTGCCGTGCGGCCGAATTCGCGCGGCCTCTCCGTTTCGCAGGGCAAGGGCCTGACGGAGCGGCAGGCGCAGCTTTCCGCCCTGATGGAAGCCATCGAAGGCGCTGTGGCAGAAGAGACGCAGCGCCATGTGGCCGCGCATGGCAGCTGGGCGGCCCTGCAGGCGCGCGGCGAACGCACGGTGCCGCTCGACAGGATCGCCCGCGTCAATCCCGATCATTTCGAGGCCGGCCGCGAGCGGGCCTGGGTGCGCGGGCTTTCCGCCCGCGACGGCGGCCCGGTTCTCGCCCCTTTCGAACTGGTCGGCATGGATTTCCGCGCCGATTTTCCCTGGGACCGCAAGGCGTTCCAGATGAGTTCACAGGGGCTCGCCGCCGGCTTCGATCATGACCACGTGGTGCTGCATGCCCTTCTGGAGCTGGTGGAGCACGATGCCTGCATCCTCATCGATACGTTCGAGACGCGCTCACTCGGTCTGCGCCCCTGGGCGCCGGCCGCCGGCCACCGTCCATCGCTCGACGGACTGATCGCCACGCTGTCGGCGGCGGGTCTTGCGGCGCGCTTTCTCGATGTCACGGCGTCGAACGGCGTACCCGTCATTCTGGCAAGCCTGGAGCGGCCGGTGATGTCGGCGAGCGGCCCCGGCTTTCGCCACGCCGCCGGCATGGCCTGCCGGCTCGATCCGCTGGCTGCCGCCGAGGCGGCGCTGCTCGAGGCCATCCAGTCGCGCCTCACCGATATCAGCGGCGCGCGCGACGATCTGGCGCCGGACCGCTATCTTCCCGATCTCGCCGGCCGGGCGCCGCCGGTCAGCGCAACACCCTCCGGCGCCGGCCCTCAACGGCTTGACCTTGAGGGGGAGGGGCCGCTCTGGCACCGGCTTGCCGCGCATCTCTTCCGCCATGGCGTGGAGGATGTCTATGTCTTTGCGCTGGAAACCGGCGATCCCGATATTCATGTGGTGCGCGTGCTGGCCGATGGGCTGTCTGCCGCCCATGGCGGGCTGAACCGCATGTCGCTGTCCACGCTCGACGGGTTCCTGAGACGATGACGCAAATCCCGCACACCGTGATCTTCGCCGGCCCCTCCGTGCATGGGCTGGATCCTTCGACCTTTCCCGGTCTTGTCTGGCGCGGTCCCGCCGCCTGCGGCGATCTTTTGCAGGCCGTGCAGCAGGGCGCGCGGGCGATCGGCCTGATCGATGGGCTCTATGGCGATTGCGCGGCCGTGTGGCACAAGGAAATCCTGTTTGCCCTGTCGCAGGGTGTCGCCGTCTACGGCGCGGCCAGCATGGGCGCGCTGCGCGCTGCCGAATGCGACCTGTTCGGCATGCAGGGTGTCGGCCAGATGTACGAGGCCTATCGCGATGGCCTGCGCGTTTCCGATGCGGATGTGGCGCTTTCCCATGCGCCGGCCGATCTCGATTACCGCCCGCTGACGCTGGCGCTGGTGGATGCGGAGGCGACGCTTGCGGCGCTCGCTCCTGATCTTGCACCGGCACGGCTCGCCCGGCTTCTGTCTGCGGCGCGTGCGCTGCATTTCTCCCGCCGCACCTGGCGGGCCGTGGCGCTGGCCGCCGGCGAGGGGGCTGATGTGGCGCAGGTCCTTGCCGAACGCACCGTCAGCCCGAAACAGGCCGATGCGCTGGCGCTGTTGACCCTGCTGCAGAACGAATGTTCTGCCGCGCCTCAGCCGGGCTGGCGGTTCCAGAACACGCTGTTCTTCCGCAGCCTTGCCATTCGCGTGGCGGGGCAGTGTTGAGATGGGCAGTCCGGTGAATGTCGGGCGGCAACAGGCAGATGCCGCGGGTCTGCCGGAGGGCGGTCTGCTGCCGGATTGCGGCGGCCTCATCCGTCGCATCGCCTTCTCGCTGCCGCCTGCCTTTCTGGAGGAGCGGCCGACGGAATGGTATCGTCCGCTGGTGCCGATCGGCAACCTTCTGCAGGCCTTGGCTGCCGACATTGAGGGGTTCGTGCTGGTGGAGCCGGAGGCGTGCGTGTCCGCCGAGGCCTGGATCGGCAGCCTGCGGCTTGACTGTCCGCTGCGCATCGTTCCCGTGGAAGGGCCGGCCCGCGCTCGCCAGAGCCCCTGGACGCAGGATCTGTTTCACGTTCGGGCGCCTGCCGTCGCCGATGGCCCCGGAACGATCCTGGCTCGGCCCGGCGCCCGCATCGGCCCGACGCTGGCGGCCGCGCTCGGCTGGCCGGTGGTCGATCCCGGTGTCGATCTCGATGGCGGCAACCAGCTGGTGGGGCCGGATTTCCGCGTGGTCGGCCGTTCGGCGGTGGCAGGAGACGCGTTTCCGCCGGGCGAGGGCGGGGCGGGCGCGGCCCTCCTGTCGCTCGATCAGCGCCCCGTACACCTCTTCGCCTATCGGGCCTCCGAACTGGACGGGGTGGCGGCGATGCCGGTTGCGGATCCGCACTCGCTGAAGGGCGTCTATCAATGCGGTTTCCATCTCGACCAGTATGTGACGGTGACCGGGCTTCGGCAGGCGGGGCGACCATTGCTGATCGTGGCCGAGGCGCAGATGGCCGATGCCGGCACGAGCCCGATGGTGGAGCAGATTGGTCGCCAGCTCGATGCCTCCGCCCGCCGGCTTGTTTCAGAGGGCTTTGCTGTCCGGCGCAATCCGGTGCCGTTCCGGGTGACCCCGGACAGCGGCAAGCGCCTGCCGCGCCTCTACAACAATCTGTTGCTGGAAAATGCGGTGCGTCCCGGCCATCACCGGCCGCTGGTCTTGCTGCCGCACTTCGCCGATGCGGAGCCGCTTGCCGCCTATGATGCTGCCAACCGGGCATTGTGGGAGGAGCTGGGCTTTGCGGTGGTGCCCGTGCATGGCTGGAGCCAGCTCGCCAGCCGCAATGGCGCGCTGCGCTGTGTCTCCAAAGTCGTGCAACGGCAGGCGTTCCAGATCGGGACAGAAATGTGACGCGCGCGTGACGCGGCGCGTGATGCATTGATCATCAGCAGCAATCTTGGTGCTTTTCGTCCGTCCGGACCGGATCCTGCAGGACGCAGGGACGTTGCGCCCGCAGCGTTTCCGCAAGGGGGCGCAAGCGTGGATTGGATCGTGGCCGGTCGTTCAGTCGTGCCGGCGAGGGGTGGCTGTCGAGTGTGGAGAGGGGTATGAAGCGGGTGTTCGAGCAGGCGGAAACGCAGGCCGTGGTTGGCTACCGCGAGCTTCATGCCGTGTTGAACCTGGCGCCGACCGCGCTGTTCTTCGCCTCCTTGCCGGATTTTTCCGTGCGTTTCGCCAATGCCGCATTTGCCGGCCGTTTCGGCGCGCTGGATGGCGGCTTTGCCTCCATCGACGAATGGCTGGCGGTTGCCTGTGCCAATCCGGAGCAGCGGCGGCGCGCCCGGGCCCTGTGGCAGGCGCTCTCCCAGGCGGATGCTTTCATAGGCTCTGCGCCGCCGGCCATGGAACTCGATCTTCGCTGTGCGGATGGCACCATCGTCACCACTCTGCACCGGGCCGTGATCGATCATCGTGAAGGCGTGGCGATTGCCTCTTTCGAAGATATTTCCCCGTGCAAGGCTGTCGAGCATGCCCTGCGCCGCGTGGCGCATGAGGATCCGCTGACCGAGCTTGCCAATCGCCGGGCGCTCACCGAGCGCTGGCAGGTCGAACTGCGCTGTATGGAGCGGCGCAAGGACACCATGCTGGCGCTGATCCTGCTCGATCTCGACCGTTTCAAGAGCGTCAACGACGACTTCGGGCACGACGCGGGCGATGAGGTGCTGAAGACGGTGGCAGGCCGGCTGAGGAATGCAGTGCCGCCAACGGCCATGGTCTGCCGCCTCGGGGGCGATGAATTCGCCGTGCTTGTGCCCGGGATGACGGATGAGCGGCAGGTGGAGCAACTGGCCGAGGACATCTGTCAGAGCCTGTCGCAGCCGCAATGCTGGAAGGGACATCAACTGGCCCTGGGGGTCAGCCTTGGCATGGGCTGCTATCCGCGTGACGCAGCTGATCTGCAGGGTCTGATGCGGCGAGCCGATGGGGCGCTCTACCGGAGAAAACGTGGCGGACGCGGTGGCTGGGCATGGTGCGGCCCGCCCGAAGTCCGGATCGGGGCGCCGGCGACTGGGGAAGTCGCTGCCTTGTCCCGCCTGCGCACCGTCTGAGGGCGGTTTTCGGGGGGGGTGGGCAGCGAGCGCGCAGAAACACCCCGGTCGCCGTGCGTTGCTGGCGGCGCGCCATATGAAGGGCGCCGCACCTTTCTGCGGCACCCCTTAATTCTCCATGACATATATTAGCATTCGATCCTTAACCCCGGCTTCAGCCTGCTGGCGGAAATCTGATTGCGAGGCTGCATCGGATTGGCGTGTCTCTGTTTGCGGTAAGGCTTCCTGCCATTCCCTGCTTCGGCTCCGGTGCGTGTCCAAGCCAACACGTGAAGGAGGACGGCATGCTGGACCTGATGAACAAGAGCAATCGCGCCCGGATGAGGGCGCTGGAGAATGTCTCCGCCAATATCATGATCGCGGATCCGCAACTGAAGATTCGCTACATGAATCAATCCGTTCGCGCCCTGCTGCAGGAGGCCGAAGCCGACCTGAAGAAGGAACTGCCGAGCTTCAGCGTCAGCACGCTGGTGGGCGCCACCATCGACGTGTTTCACAAGAACCCGCAGCACCAGCGCAACATGCTGGCGCGCCTCCAGTCGCAGCACAAGGCGACCATCTGGATCGGCAAGCGGGCCTTTGACCTGACCGTCACGCCGCTGAAGGAAGGCAGCAACCTGATCGGTTTTGCGGTGGAATGGTTCGATGCCAATGCCCGCCTGCAGAATGTCGACTTTCACAATCAGATGGCCGCGATCAGCCGCGTGCAGGCCGTCATCGAATTCACGCCGCAGGGCAAGGTGGTGACCGCCAACGAAAACTTCTGCAAGGTGTTCGGTTACCGGCTGGACGAGATCCAGGGCAAGGATCACGCCATGTTCGTCGAGCCCGCCTATGCGGCCAGCCCCGCCTACAAGCATTTCTGGGCGGAACTCAACGAGGGCCGCTTTCAGGCAGCGGAATTCACGCGCATCAGCAAGAGCGGCAAGCCGGTCTATATCAGTGCGTCCTACAACCCCATCTTCGATTCCAACGGCAAGGTGACCAAGGTCGTGAAGTTCGCGACCGACGTGACGGACCGCGTCAAGGCTGTCGGGCGCATTGGCCAGGGCCTCAAGAAACTGGCCGAGGGCGATCTCTCCTGTTCCATCGACAAACCCTTCGCCCCGGATTTCGAGCCGCTGCGCGAGAATTTCAACGAGGCATTGAGGCAGCTGGGCGCGACCCTTCGTGCCGTCGCGCAATCCACGCAGGAGATCGATACGGGCACGCTGGAAATCAGCCGCAGCGCGCAGGATCTTTCCAAGCGCACCGAGCAGCAGGCCGCGTCGCTGGAAGAAACCGCCGCGGCACTCGACCAGATCACCACCAACGTCACCAACTCCTCCCAGCGCGCCGATGAGGCCAAGGCGGCCGCCGCGACGGCCAATTCCAGCGCAGTCAGTTCCGCCCGGGTTGTGGCCGACGCCGTCAGCGCCATGGCTCGCATCGAGGCCTCGTCCGGCCAGATCTCCAACATCATCGGCGTGATCGATGAAATTGCCTTCCAGACCAACCTGCTGGCACTGAATGCCGGTGTCGAGGCGGCCCGCGCCGGCGAGGCCGGCAAGGGGTTTGCCGTCGTCGCCCAGGAAGTGCGCGAGCTTGCCCAGCGTTCCGCCGCAGCGGCTAAGGAGATCAAGGGGCTGATCCAGAACTCGTCGATCGAGGTCGAAAGCGGCGTGCGCCTCGTCAGCGAGACCGGTCAGGTGCTGAAGGCGATCGAGCAGAACATCTCGGCGGTCAACGAGCGGATCGAGGCTATTGCCAACGCTGCCAAGGAGCAGTCGCTCGCTCTGGCAGAAGTCAATTCCGCCATCAACCAGATGGACCAGATGACGCAGCAGAACGCCGCCATGGTCGAGGAGTCGAATGCGGCAAGCGCCTCTCTTGCCAATGAAACCTCGGCGCTGCGCGAACTGCTCGGCCGCTTCGCCTTCGGCGGGCAGGGCGGGTCCGCCTTCAGCGCCACTGCGCGCGCAAGCGCCCAGCCTGCCGCGCCGAGAGCGTCCCAGCGCTCACGTCCCGCCTCCGCCCGACCGGCGCTCGCTGTCAGCGGCGCCAATGCGCTCAAGGAGGACTGGGAGGAGTTCTGATCCCCCGAACGGAGGCATCCAGTCGAATATCAGGAAGTACCAAAATGAAACGGCTCGCGACAAATTTGTCGCGAGCCGCTTGCGTTATGCCTCGGGTCGTGCCAAAAACAGACAGAGCGTGATGCGTCAGGCCGACGCGCTGACAAGCGTGAGGGTGACGGTTTCGCCGGAAGAGCCGGTCGGAATCTGGTCTTCGATCAGGTCTCGGGCAAGGTCGAAAACTCCGGACGGATCGTCGTCGGCGTTTTCGTCAAGCGCGTCCATGGCGTTGAGATAGATGTTCTTCTCGTCTTCCTGGGAGAGAACGCCCTTCTGGACGAGAGTGCCGATCAGCGATGTCAGCAGGGCGGCCGACGACAAGGCGCTGGCCGATGCGCACAGAAGTTCAGTGTCCGTCTTCATGATTTTGTCCCCGTACAAATCAATAGCAATAGTGTGTCAGGTCCCTGGCTGAAAGGGAAGTGGTCACGCGCTCGCAAGGCCGCAGATTGGCGCCTAATGTGTCCGATTGTTGCTGGTCTTGCGTCTTTCTGCAATCATGGATTGCTTTTCTGGGCGTTCTCGGACGTCTTCTGATAGGTTTCGAGCAGTTCCGCCGCCAGCATGGCTGCTTCCGCGCTGTCTCTTGCCAGATTGCGGCTTGCGAGTTCCGCGTCAAAAACCCGCTGAAGATGCTTCAATTCGTCGGGCGTGAAGACGCCGCCTGTGAGACCGCCTGCGTGCTTGATCATCAAGTTCATCCCGAAGCATTGTTCTGGAGACTCCGCCTCATGCGGAGGTTGCCTCTGTCGCGCCGAAGACTCGCGCCTGGCCGCTGAGCCCGGTCGGCGCGGCAAGACTACAGCCTGCGCCAGACCTGTCGCGCACCGGCTGCTCTGCCGGTTAGCAAGATGTGGCTGCGGACGATGATCTGTATCGTTTCGGGACGCCCGGTTATGGGGCGGTCATCTCTGCGCGCACGGCGACTGGTAAAGGCCGGGCAGGGTCGCGGCCTGGTGCTGTTGCCACAGGCAGGCGGGACCTGCCGGTCAGTTGCCGGGGCGGGAAGCCTTCGCCGGTCGTGAGGAAGCTGCCAGCGACAGGTCGAGGCGCCGATAGAAGTCTTCCGCCCGTTGCCGGCGCAGATGCAGTTCCAGGCGTTCCACCTCCGCGCGCCGGGTCGCTGCCAGAAGCGCTTCCAGATCCCGGCTCTCGACGCCATCGGCCTTCATCAGCAGGGCAATCAGCGGGTCTGCCGTCATGTCATTGAGGGTCAGGTCGCCTTCCATCGTCGTTTCCTCCGCAGATGCCTGCAGAATGTCGGCGGATTGCGACATAAATGCAGGTGCCGAGGCGGCTGCCCGAAAATTTCCATGGCGCGTTCCGCTGTGAATTCTTCTGCGCGCCGATGCACAGGAGCCGGATGGCACCTCGGCAAATCCCTTGAGCGGCAACCGTCTGCCGATATATCGGGCCTATGGACAGCCTGTGGAAAAGCTGTGGACGAGCCTGTAGGCAACGGGTCGACGTTGCGGATCTGTTCCGCTTTGTTCCATCCCTTTGGCCGGACTGCTGAGGCCGGCTGTGGAAAACCCGCCCGGTTCTCTCTGCGAGGCTTTTCAGGCGGATACATGGTTAATTTCTTAAGGTCTTGCGGTTTTCATGGAACGCAGGCGCCGCCCGTTCGTTATCGGCACCGACAGGAGGGCATCATGGTATTTCGCTTGATCGAACAGTTCCGCCGGCAGGATGAGGTGACCGAGGCCACAGGCACCTATGCCGATGGGGCGTTCCCCGCCCTATCCCAGGCGCTGCGCGAGGCGGGAGAGTTGCAGCCGCGCCTGCGCAATTCCTACGAGCGGGATCTTGCCACGGCGAGACGCCTCGCGGAAGCACTGCCCGTTTTTCACTGATTGGGCGTCGATCCTGATCCGCATCGAATGCAGTGTGGAATGCAGCGAGCGGTTTCCCATGGCCAGCGCCATTGCCTTCGGCCGTTGCCGCGCTACATCTCGTCCGTTTACAGGGCAGTGGCGTGGGGCATCGCATGTTTCGAAGGACTGGGCTTTCCGGGCTCGATCTTGATCACCTCTTCAATCTTTCTCCCAATCCGTATGTGATCCTCGACCGCGACCTGGTGATGGTGGGCATGAACGATGCCTATGTTGCCGTCACCATGCAGACGCGCGAGGCGCTCGTCGGACGCAAGATGTTCGACGTTTTTCCAAGCGACCCTCAATCGCCGCATGGACGCCTGCTGCGCCAGTCCTTCGCCAAGGTGCTGCAGTCGGCGCGGGTCGATCACCTGCCGCTCATTCCCTATCCGATCGCCAAGCCGGACGGCTCCCTGGAGGAGCGCTTCTGGAGCGCCACCCATACCCCGATCCTTGCAGAGGATGGCCGCGTGCGGCTGATTCTGCAGCATACCGTGGACGTGACGGAACTGCACATGCTGCGGCAGGCTGCGCCGACCACGGCCTGGAAGATCGAAACGGATGTGATGCGCCGGGCCGATGCCGTACAGGGCGAAAACCTGGCGCTGGGACAGGAACGGGAATATCTGCGCAGCCTCTTCGAGCAGGCTCCCGGTTTCATGGCGGTGCTGCGCGGCCCGCAGCACGTGTTCGAGATTGCCAATGCCGCCTATCTTTCGCTTGTCGGCCGCGGTCACCTGATCGGCAGGCCGGTGCGCGAGGCGCTGCCGGATGTGGATGGTCAGGGTTTCTTCGAGCTTCTGGATCAGGTCTATCGCAGCGGCGAGGCCTACAGTGCACACGGCGCGCAGATCTCTCTGCAACGCAGCCACGGCAGCGAGATGGAGGACCGCTTCATCGACTTCATCTATCAGCCGCTGCGCGATGCAACGGGCGCGGTCACCGGCATCTTCGTGCAGGGGCATGACGTGACCGAACTGAGGCGGGCGCAGGAGGCAGCAAGCGAAAGCGAAGATCGCTTCCGCATGCTGGCACAGTCCCTGCCGAACCATGTCTGGACGGCAACCGCCGATGGCGGCATGGACTGGGTCAACCATGCCATGCGTGATTACTCCGGCGTTCCGGATGAAGCGGAGGATCTGGGTCGCATCCGCGAACTGATCCATCCGGATGACCGCCCGCGGATTGTCGAGGCCTGGGGCAATTCGGTGACGCATGGCGAGGCCTTTCATGCCGAAATGCGCCTGCGCTGCACCGAGGGCAATTATCGCTGGTTTCTCAGCCGGGCAGTTCCCATCCGCAATGCGAGGGGGGATATCGTCCGCTGGGTCGGCACCAATACCGATATCGAAGAGCAGAAAAAGACCGTCAGCCGGCTCGAAAATCTGGCAACCACGCTGGAAAGCCGGGTAGAGGAACGCACGGCCGAACTGTTGCGCACGCAGGAGGTGCTGCGCCAGAGCCAGAAGATGGAAGCCATCGGCAATCTGGCGGGCGGCATCGCGCATGACTTCAACAATCTGCTGCAGGTCATCACCGGAAACCTGCAATTGCTCGCGAAGGACATTGCCGGCAACGAGGCAGCCGAGCGGCGGCTTGGCAGCGCGCTTTCCGGCGCCTCGCGCGGCGCGCGGCTTGCCTCGCAGCTTCTGTCGTTCGGCCGGCGTCAGCCGCTGGCGCCGAAGGTGCTCAATCTCGGCCGACTGGTGCGGGAAATGGATCACCTGATCCGTCGCAGTCTCGGCGAGGCGATCGAGATCGATACCATTGTCGGTGGCGGTCTGTGGAACACCCAGGTCGATCCGTCCAATGTCGAGAATGCGCTTCTCAATCTGGCGATCAATGCGCGCGATGCGATGGAAGGGCGCGGCCGGCTGACCATTGAGCTTGGCAATGCCTATCTTGATGATCGCTATGCCCAGAATGCCTTCGACGTCGAGCCGGGGCAATATGTGATGCTGGCGGTCAGCGATACCGGCTGCGGCATGCCGCCGGAAGTGCTGGCGCGCGCCTTCGATCCCTTTTTCACCACCAAGCCGGAGGGTAAGGGCACCGGTCTCGGCCTGTCGATGGTCTATGGCTTCGTCAAGCAATCGGGCGGCCACATCAATATCTACAGCGAGCTTGGCAGCGGCACGACTGTGCGCATCTATCTGCCGCGATCCATGGAGGCCGAGGACATGCTGGCCGAGGATTCCGGCGGTCCCGTCGCCGGCGGTTCGGAAACCATTCTGGTTGTCGAGGATGACGAGGCGGTGCGTGACATCACCGTCAGCCTGCTCAGCGAACTCGGCTACAAGGTGCTGAAGGCGCGCGATGCCGACAGCGGTCTGGCCATCATCGAAAGCGGCGTGCCGATCGATCTGCTGTTCACCGACGTGGTGATGCCCGGGCGCCTGAAGAGCAGCGAGCTTGCCCGCAAGGCCAAGGAGCGACGGCCGGATATCGAGGTGCTGTTCACCTCCGGCTACACGGAGAACTCCATCGTGCATGGCGGCCGGCTGGATCCGGGCGTCAACCTGCTGAGCAAGCCCTATGCGCGCGAAACGCTGGCCCGCAAGATCCGCATGCTGCTCGACAGGGCGCGGGAACGGGGGGCGTCTCACGAGGTTGCTGCCGTGCCGACGGGGCAGGGCAGCGGACCGCCGCCTTCGATCCGGGTGCTGCTGTGTGAGGATGAAGCGCTGATCCGCATCTCGACGGCCGACTATCTGCAGGATTTCGGCATGACCGTGGTGGAGGCCGGGTCCGCGCGCGAGGCGCTGGACGCCGTCGATGGGGCGGCGATCGACATTCTGGTGACCGATGTGCACCTGCCGGACATGAACGGCCTCGATCTTCTGCGGCGCATGCGCGAAAGCCATCCGGACCTGCCGGTCATCTTTGCAACCGGCGATATGCATGTGCCGGGATCGGAGGGGCTTACAAAGGCCACGCTGGTGACAAAGCCCTATGATTACGACGTGCTGGCGCGGCGCATCCGTGAGATGGTGGGCGATATCCGTCGTTGACATGCCCCCATGTCTCGCCAAAGTCACTGGCGGGAACCGGTTTCATGAGGGAAAGGCAGATCTTGATGTTCAGGCCGAGTTTTGATCCGCAGCCGAGCCTTGATGGCATGTCCGTCTCTATCCGGCCGCTCCGGCGCGATGATTGGGACGGGCTGTTTGCTGCTGCCGGCCATCCCGCCGTCTGGGCCGGCCATCCGGCCAGCGATCGCTACACGCGCGAAAAATTCGAACCGTATTTCGGGCTTCTGCTGGAAAGCGGCGGAACCGTTGCCGTCATCGACAGGGCGAGGGACACGATCATCGGCTGTTCGCGCTATTACCTGGCGCCGGACCGTGAGGACAGCCTGTCCATCGGCTATACATTCATCAACCATGAATACTGGGGCGGGCGCACCAATTTCGAGCTGAAGCGGCTGATGCTCGATCATGCCTTCGCGCATTATGACGAGGTGTGGTTCCACATCGCGCCTACCAATATACGCTCACAGAAGGCGGTGGCAAAGCTTGGCGCGGAAAACATGTACGAGACGGTGCTGAACCTCTCCGGCGTGCCGGCGCCGGGCTTCTGTTTCCGCCTTGGCAAGAACGCCTGGCTTCTGCACCGCAAGATGCTCGAAACTTCCGCGTGAGAAGAGGCGGCAAGTCGGGCTTGCCACCTGCTGGAGGGTTACCACCGGCGCAAAGGCCGGTGGCCTGAACCTCCCTTAAAGGGCCGCGCCGTGCTCCTGGATGACCTTGGTCAGGCTGCCATGCGCGGGAAACAGCGGGATCAGGCAGGCCTGGAAGGCGTGGTAGATATCGCCCTTGCCGGGAAACAGCGTGTTGGCCGGAACGAGATCCTCGGTGGTTTCCTCGAACCAGCCGCCGTTCTGGCGGTCGAGGAAGTGGGCGGCAATCGTCGACCAGATGGTGCGATAGCTCTCCTCGTGGAAGGCGCTCGGCACATGCGCGTTGAGGAAGTGCGCGGCACCGGCCGCTTCGCACATCGGCCACCAGAGCTTGCTTTTCTTCTCCGGCACGTCCTGCCAGTCGAGCGTATAGAAGAAGCCGCCCTTCTCCTTGTCCCAGCCGAGCGTCATCGAGCGTTCGAACAGGGCTTCGGCCGCCTCCGGCATCCAGGCATGCGTCTTGCCGCCGAGCGCATAAAGCTGCAGCAGCAGGCGAGCCCATTCGAGCCAATGGCCCGGCGTGGTGCCGGCCGGGCGGAACATCTCGTTCGGATGGTAGTAGCTGCGATCGACCACCCATTCCTCGGAAAAGTGTTCGGCGACGCGAAAACCTTCTTCGCGGGCGCGGCGGTTGATCAGGAGATCGGCAATGCTTTCCGCCTTCTCGAGGTAATGACGCTCGCCGGTCGCTTCGAAGGCGGCCATCAGGCTTTCGGTCAGGTGCATGTTGGAATTCTGGCCGCGATAGCCGGGCACCGGCTGCCAGTCCGCCGAAAACTCCTCTGCAATGGCGCCGTGGCGCTCCTCCCAGAATTTCGTCTCGATCACCTCGGTGATATCGGCCAGCATCTTGTCGGCCAGCGGATGGCCGATCACCTTGGCGGAAGACGCGGCGAGCAGAACGAAGGCATGGCCATAACCCTGTTTCGAGGCATCGGCGGCGCCGTCATCATTGGCCTGCCAGAAATAACCGCCATGCGTCTGGTCGCGGTGCTTTTCCCAGAGATAGCGCATGCCGTGATCCACCACATCGGCCGCACCCGGACGACCGAGCAGGTCGGCGATTGCGAAACAATGCACCATGCGGGCGCTGGCATGGATGCCGCGCGCCGGGTTGTTTTTGTCGAGGGCCACGCCCGTCCGATCAAGATCGTAGAAGCCGCCCTTCGGGTTGATGGCGCGGTACTGGAAGAAATCCATCAGGCCTTCCGCCTGGGCAAGAAGCCAGTGGCGATGGTAGGGGCGGTCTGCCCAAAGCGAGGGAAGCGGTCCGGCGGCGTTCATGCGAGCTCCGAAACTTGGAATGGCAACGGAACATGCCTATACCGGTCCCGGGAGAGACTGTCATGACCGTTTGCGGGCGATAGCGTTCTCCCATGTCGAATATTGACATAAAGATATCTTTATGTGATTAAACCTGATCTGCCATCCAAGCCCCCGAGGAGAGTGCCTGTGTTCGATCATCTGTTTGGTCCCGAAGGAGCGGCGCGCAACGGTCACGAGATCTTCGAGGCGCTGGCGAAGGCGGCGCGCGAACGCATTCTCATTCTCGACGGCGCCATGGGCACGCAGATCCAGGGGCTCGGCTTCGACGAGGATCATTTCCGCGGCGACCGTTTCATCGGCTGCGCCTGTCACCAGCAGGGCAATAACGACCTTCTGATCCTCACCCAGCCGCAGGCGATCGAAGACATCCATTACCGTTACGCCATGGCGGGTGCGGATATCATCGAGACGAACACCTTTTCCTCGACCCGCATCGCCCAGGCCGATTACCAGATGGAAGAGGCCGTCTACGATCTCAACCGCGAGGGCGCGCAGGTGGTGCGCCGGGCAATCGAGCGGGCCATGCGCGAGGACGGCAAACGCCGTTTCGTCGCCGGCGCCATCGGCCCGACCAACCGCACCGCCTCCATCTCGCCGGATGTCAACAATCCCGGCTACCGCGCTGTTTCCTTTGACGATCTGAGGCTTGCCTATGCCGAGCAGATCGACGGCCTGATCGATGGCGGTGCCGATATCATCCTGATCGAGACGATCTTCGACACGCTGAATGCCAAGGCGGCGATCTTTGCCTGCGAGGAACGTTTTGCGGCGAAGGGCATCCGCCTGCCGGTGATGATTTCCGGGACGATCACCGATCTTTCCGGCCGCACGCTCTCCGGTCAGACGCCGACGGCGTTCTGGAATTCGGTGCGCCACGCCAACCCGTTTACGATCGGCTTCAACTGCGCGCTCGGTGCCGATGCCATGCGTCCGCATCTGCAGGAAGTGTCGGGCATTGCCGATACCTTCGTTTGCGCCTATCCGAACGCCGGCCTGCCGAACGAGTTCGGCCAGTACGACCAGTTGCCGGACGACATGGCGCGTCAGGTGCGCGAATTCGCCAAGGAAGGACTGGTCAACGTGGTGGGCGGCTGTTGCGGCTCGACGCCGGAGCATATCCGCGCCATTGCCGAAACGGTGAAGGAATTTGCCCCGCGCCAGGTGCCGGAACATCGCCCCTTCATGTCGCTTTCGGGTCTTGAGCCCTTCGAACTGACCAAGGACATTCCCTTCGTCAATGTCGGTGAGCGCACGAACGTCACGGGTTCTGCCAAATTCCGCAAGCTGATCACGGCGGCCGACTACACATCGGCACTTGCCGTTGCCCGCGATCAGGTGGAAAACGGGGCACAGATCATCGACATCAACATGGACGAGGGCCTGATCGATTCCGGCCGCGCCATGGTGGAATTTCTCAACCTGATTGCCGCAGAACCTGACATCGCCCGCGTGCCGGTGATGATCGACAGCTCCAAGTTCGAGATCATCGAGGCGGGCCTGAAATGCGTGCAGGGCAAGGCGGTGGTGAACTCCATCTCGCTGAAGGAAGGCGAGGAGAATTTCATCCGCCAGGCAACGCTGATCCGCCGGTTCGGTGCCGCCGTCGTGGTCATGGCCTTTGACGAGCAGGGGCAGGCGGATACCTATCAGCGCAAGGTCGAGATCTGCCGGCGCGCCTACAAGATCCTGACCGAACAGGCGGGTTTCCCGCCGGAAGACATCATCTTCGATCCGAACATCTTTGCCGTGGCAACCGGCATCGAGGAACACGACAATTACGGCGTCGATTTCATCGAAGCCACGCGCACCATCCGCCAGGAAATGCCGCTGGTGCATATTTCCGGCGGGGTCTCGAACCTCTCCTTCTCCTTCCGCGGCAACGAGCCGGTGCGGGAAGCCATGCATGCGGTGTTCCTCTATCACTGCATCCAGGCCGGCATGGACATGGGCATCGTGAATGCCGGCCAGCTGGCGATCTATGAGAACATCGATCCGGAGCTGCGCGAGGCCTGCGAGGACGTGGTGCTGAATCGCCGCAAGGATGGCACCGAGCGCTTGCTGGCGGTGGCCGAGCGCTTCCGCGGCGTGGCCGGCAAGGAAGCCAAGGCGCAGGATCTGTCCTGGCGCGAATGGCCGGTGGAAAAGCGGCTGTCGCACGCGCTCGTCAACGGCATCACCGAATATATCGAGGCCGATACGGAAGAGGCACGTCTTCAAGCAGAGCGTCCGCTGCACGTCATCGAAGGCCCGCTGATGGCCGGCATGAACGTGGTCGGCGATCTTTTCGGCTCCGGCAAGATGTTCCTGCCACAGGTGGTGAAATCCGCCCGCGTGATGAAGCAGGCGGTGGCGGTGCTGCTTCCTTACATGGAAGAGGAAAAGCGTCTCAACGGCGGCGAGGAAAAACAGGCGGCCGGCAAGGTGCTGATGGCGACCGTGAAGGGCGACGTGCACGATATCGGCAAGAACATCGTCGGCGTGGTTCTCGCCTGCAACAATTACGAGATCATCGATCTCGGTGTCATGGTGCCGGCAACCAAGATCCTCGAAGTGGCGAAGGAACAGAAGGTCGATGTGATCGGGCTGTCCGGCCTCATCACGCCGTCGCTCGACGAGATGGTGCATGTGGCGGCCGAAATGGAGCGTCAGGGTTTTGACGTGCCGCTGCTGATCGGTGGCGCAACGACGAGCCGCGTGCATACGGCGGTGAAGATCCATCCGCAATACAAGGCGGGGCAGGCGGTCTATGTCACCGATGCCAGCCGCGCCGTTGGCGTCGTCTCGAACCTGCTCGCCGAAGGTGGCCGCGAGGCCTATGTCGAGGGCATTCGCGCCGAATATGCCAAGGTGGCAGCCGCCCATGCGCGCGCCGAAGCCGAAAAGGTGCGCCTGCCGATTTCCCGCGCCCGTGCCAATGCCCACAAGGTGGATTGGGCCGCCTATCAGCCGGTGAAGCCGAGTTTCCTCGGCACGAAGGTGTTTGACGACTATTCGCTGGAAGATCTGGTGCGCTACATCGACTGGACGCCCTTCTTCCAGACCTGGGAACTGAAGGGCCGTTATCCGGCGATCCTGGAGGACGAGAAGCAGGGCGAGGCGGCCCGCCAGCTTTATGCCGATGCGCAGGCGATGCTGACAAAGATCGTCGCGGAAAAGTGGTTCCGGCCGCGCGCCGTGATCGGCTTCTGGCCGGCGAACGCGGTGGGGGACGACATTCGCCTGTTCACCGACGAGAGCCGCGCGGAAGATCTGGCGACCTTCTTCACGCTGCGTCAGCAGCTGTCGAAGCGCGATGGTCGGCCGAATGTGGCGTTGAGCGATTTCGTCGCGCCGGTCGAAAGCGGCAAGGTGGATTATGTCGGCGGCTTCGTCGTTACCGCCGGTATAGAGGAAGTGGCGATTACCGAACGCTTCGAGCGGGCCAACGACGATTATTCCTCGATCATGGTCAAGGCGCTGGCCGACCGGTTTGCCGAAGCCTTTGCCGAGCGCATGCACGAACAGGTGCGCCGCGAGTATTGGGGCTATGCCAAGGATGAAAGTTTTTCCAACGAGGAGCTGGTCTCGGAAGCCTATGCCGGCATCCGCCCGGCGCCCGGTTACCCCGCCCAGCCCGATCACACCGAAAAACGGACGCTGTTCGACCTGCTGAAGGCCGAAGAAACGACCGGCGTGGTTCTGACGGAAAGTTATGCCATGTGGCCCGGCTCCTCCGTCTCCGGCCTCTATATCGGCCATCCGGAGAGCTATTATTTTGGCGTGGCCAAGGTGGAGCGCGACCAGGTGGAAGACTATGCCCGCCGCAAGGGCATGGAGATCCCGGAAATCGAACGCTGGCTGGGGCCGGTGCTGAACTATGTGCCGGGCAATGGTGAGGAGAAGGTCGACGACGCGGCGTGAGGGGGATACCCTTCACGGCGTGATTAACATTACGTTCGGGAAGTAAGTTCTGTATCTGCCCGCATCGCGCGTCAGAATCGGAACGCTCTCTGTCGCAGCCTGAGCGCCGATGAAGAAGTCGGGCAGGACACCCGTTCGTGTGCCGCCAGCCTTCCTGTAGGTTCCAAATGCTTTGCCTGCCAGAAACAGCGCTGTGAGACTGATTGGAACCAGTTCCAGTTCAGCCGCTTCAATGAAGTCATTGAGCTCTTGAATCGAGGCGTAACGAACCGCCAGCTCGGCATAAATAACGTCATTGATGATCAGTGGTCCTTGCCGTGCTGCTGCGGCAAGTTGCATCACTGACCACCCCGCCCATTGGGTATCGTCGGTGACTAAGTCCAGTAGGACGTTGGTATCGACGAGGATCACGGTTCGCCGCGTGTTGCAGCTATGACGGTATCGGTATTCGGTCCCGCGCCTGCGTGGCCACGCAGCTTTTCAAACCGGTCAATCTGTGATGCATGGTCGGCACGCAGCAGAACGACCGACCCGTCGGCGGTCTGCCGGAAATCGACCTGGCTGCCCGGAGTCAGACCCAAATGATCACGCACCGCCTTGGGAAGCGTTATCTGCCCGTTTTGGGTGACGGTCGTTGCCATGTGCGCTCCTCTGGTCGCTCCCTCGGCAAGGTATGCTCTTCCCGGTGATGCTTCAAGAGCCACACCCTTAGACACCGCGCCTCACCCCTCCACGCGCACCAGCATTGCCGTCGTATCATCACTCTGCTTGAACCGCGGGTATTTGAGGCCGTCCGGGTCTACCGCGCGTTCCAGGTGCCGGAGTTCCGCGATCAGCGGTCCAAGGCCGGCGGTGGCGGCGCGGCGGATGAGGGTGCCGGCATCGTAGATTTCGTAAAGGCTGACGAGATCGGCGAGGCCATCCGAGCAGATGATCGCCGTGGCGCCGCCGGTAAGCGGGATCGTCTTCTGCGCAAGATGGTCGGCGGCGTCGGGCACGAGGCCGAGCGACCAGACCCAGCCCTCCGGCGTGTTCTGTTTGGCGCGGCTTTCCCTCAAATCCTTCAGCGTCTGCGGATCGCCGACGAGCGAGCCGGCCGCGCCGATGCCGCCGAGCCGGGCGAGATGGGCGCGGGCGGCGGCCTTTTCGCGGGCGAAGGCGTCGGGCAGGGCGGTGAACGTTTCCGTCTGGCCATCGTCATGCAGCAGATAGACGACGCTGTCGCCGAGGCCGAAAAACTGAAGGCCGGCATCGGTCACTCGAAGACCGGCGAGTGCGGCTGCCGGCCAGGCATAACGCGGCTGCTCGCCGGCGGTCGCCTCGAAGATTGTCCTCGCATCGGCGCTGATGCGGCGGACAAGCTCTGCCACCTCCACCTCGGGCGTGAGTTCGACGGAAAGCCGTTGCGCGGCGTATTCGGCGATCCAGGCGGCATCCGTCTCGAAGCCGGTCATGAACTGCCGGTCGCCGAGGCCGGTGGCGCCGTCCAGCACGAAGGCGGCCGTGCGGTTGGCGCCGAACCGGTCTTCGTTGGGGCGGCCGGGTTTGCCGGCATCGGACAGGCTGGCGATGACATCGAGGCGGAAGGTCATGGGGGCTACTCGAAACGGTCGATGATGCTGATGCCGCTTTCGCGGAACGTATTCATGGCGGGCAGGGCCTCGACGGCATCGGAGAGGCTGATGTGCCGTCCGATCAGCTTTTCGGGCGACAGCGTTCCGGCCTCGATCATCGCCAGCATGGCGTCGTAACGCCAGGCCTGCATGCCGTGGCTGCCGTAGATTTCCAGTTCATGGGCGATCACGCGGGCCATCGGGATCTGCGGCATGGCGTGGTCGGCCAGCATCAGGCCCACCTGCACATGGCGTCCGCGGCGCCGGAGGTTGGAGATCGAATTGCAGCAGGTCTGCGGATGGCCGAGCGCATCGACCGAGACATGCGCGCCACCGCCGGTGACGTCACGCACCGCCTCCGCCACGTCGGACACCTTGCGGCTGTTGATGGTGGCTTCCGCACCCAGTTCCCGCGCCAGCGCCAGCTTGTCGTCGGCGATGTCGATGGCGACGATCCGTGCGCCAAGTCCCTTGCCGATCATGATGGCAGAGAGGCCGACGCCGCCGCAGCCGTGCACGGCCAGCCATTCGCCGCCCTTCAGGCGTCCCTGGTCCACCACGGCGCGGAAGGAGGTGGCAAAGCGGCAGCCGAGGCTGGCCGCCGTCGCGTAGGACATGGCGTCCGGCAGGTGGACGAGGTTCTGCTCGGCATGGTCGATCGCCACATATTCGGCAAACGAACCCCAATGGGTGAAGCCCGGCTGGAACTGCGCCTCGCAGACCTGCTGGTTCCCGGAGCGGCACTCGTGGCAATGGCCGCAGCCGGAAACGAAGGGCACGGTGACGCGGTCGCCGACCTTGAAACGCCGCACATCCCGGCCGATAGCGGCAATCGTGCCGGCAAATTCGTGGCCCGGCACATGCGGCAGCGAGATGTCGGAATCGTGCCCCATCCAGCCGTGCCAGTCGCTGCGGCAAAGGCCGGTGGCCTCGACCTTGATGACGACGCCATCGGCGGCCGGCGTGGGATCGGGCAGGGTGGCGACCTTCGGTGCCTCGCCGAACCGTTCGAAATAAAGCGCGCGCATGATGGCCTCCCTCTCGTCAAAACCGGGCCAGCATTAGCCCGATTTGCCTTTCGGTGGAAAGACGCAAGCGCGTGCGCCTCGCCCCGCATCGGGACGGGAGAGGCGAGGATCAGTCGCCCAACACCATCAAACCGTCCTGCTGCAGCGCAAGCATTACGGTTTCACCAGCCTTCGGCAACACGGCCGAGGGCTGGTTGAACATGTCGAAGGAGATGATATTACCGCCGAGATCCACCTTGGTGCGCAAGACCGAGCCGAGGAAGTTGGAGGAGAGCACCGTGCCGGACAGCACGGCTGGTCCCGTGGAGGGGCCGGCAAGCATGGCCGCTTCCGGACGGAAGGCGATGGAAATCAGGCTGTCATCCGCCTTGCCCTCGATCGACTGCGGCAGGCTCAGCGTTTCCTCACCGATCTTCAGCGCGCCCGTGCTGCCGTTGACAAGTGTTGCCTGAATGACGTTCAGCGTGCCGACGAAATTGGCGACGAAGCGGGTGGTCGGGCGGTTGTAAATCTCGCCCGGCGTGCCGATCTGGTCGGCCTTGCCGGCATTCATGACCACGATACGATCGGAGATCGACAGGGCCTCTTCCTGGTCGTGGGTGACGAACACGGTGGTGATGCCGAGCTGGCGCTGGATCTGGCGGATTTCTTCGCGCAGCGAGACGCGGATCTTCGCATCGAGCGCCGAGAGCGGTTCGTCGAGCAGCAGCACCTGCGGGGCTGGCGCCAGCGCGCGAGCCAGCGCCACGCGCTGCTGCTGGCCGCCGGACATCTGGTAGGGGTAACGGTCGGCAAGGTGCTCGAGATGGATCAGCTTCAGCATCTCCTTGACGCGGGCCTCGATCTCGTTTTTCGGCTTGCCTGCCACCTTGAGGCCGAAGGCCACGTTGTCGAACACGTTCATGTTGGGAAACAGCGCATAGGCCTGGAACACCATGCCGATATTGCGCTGGTTCGGCTTCAGCCGCGTCTGGTCCTTGCCGTCGATGACGATCGAACCGCCGGACGGCAGCTCGAAGCCGGCGATCATGCGCAGCACCGTCGTCTTGCCGCAACCGGACGGGCCGAGGAAGGAAATGAACTCGCCCTTGTCGATGGCCATGTTGAAATCATGTACGACCTTCGTCGCACCAAAGGACTTCTGCAAATGTGAAAGCGTCAAAAAGCTCATATCAAATCATTCCTCAGACCGGGCGCTGCGGGGTTTTCTGCAGCCTGGAGACCAGCTGCATCAGGCCAAGGCAGGCCCAGGTGATGCCGAATGCGATCACGGCGAGCGCCGCAGGTTCATAGGCGCGGTTGGCGCCGAGCAATTGCATGTAGGGGCCGAAAGCCGGTTTGTTCAAAAGGGCGGCCATGGTGAATTCGCCCATGACGATCGCGAAGGTGACAAAGGCACCGGACATCACGGCCACCGTCACGTTCGGCAGGATGATGCGACCGATGATCGTCACCCAGCCGGCACCGAGGCTCTGGGCGGCTTCTGTGAGCGTTGTCACGTCAATGGTGCGAAGGCCGGTATCCACCGCCCGGTACATGTAGGGCAGGCTCAGTGTCGCATAACCGAAGACGAGCAGGATGTCGGTGCCGACATAGGAACCCGTCAGCGGCAGCCAGCTGGAAGTGTTGTAGAGCCGGATGTAACCGAAGACGATGACGATCGCCGGGATGACGAGCGGCAGAAGCGTGATGAATTCGATATAGGGGCGCAGGAAAGGCAGTTTCAGGCGCACCCAGTAGGCGGTTGGCACGACGAGGAAAACGCCGAAGATGATGGTCAGCAGCGCCATCCAGACCGAATAGCTGAAGGTCTCGTGGAAACGGCTGTCGGCAAACACTTTTGCGTAGGCGTCGAAGGAATATTCGCCGCGCCGCATCTTCAGCGAGAAGTTCGTCATGCCGACGAGCGGCAGAATAAAATAAAGAAGGCCGATGATGAGTGCGGCCCAGGCCCAGAGGCGTTTCATTTCAGCCACCTTTCGCTGCGGGCGCGAAGCCAGATGTAGATGGCATTGGCAATGCCGGTGACGACGATCATGCCGAAGGCAAGCGCATAACCCAGATGCGGATCACCCAGCACGTCGCCGCGGATCTGCGCAAACAGCAGGATCGGCACGATGTTGAGCGAGGAGCCGGTCAGCGCAATCGCGGTCGCCACGGCGCCGAAGGCATTGGCAAACAGAAGCGCCAGCGTGCCGAGCAGCGAGGGCAGGAGGATCGGGAAGGCAACGAGGCGCCAGTATTGTGCATTTGTGGCGCCGAGAATGGAGGCCGCTTCGCGCCATTCGCGCTTCAACCCGTCGAGCGCCGGCGTGATGATGAGGATCATCAGCGGGATCTGGAAGAAGAGGTAGGTGATCGTCAGGCCCCAGAAGGAGAGGATGTTGAAGCCGAGCAGGCGCAGGTCGATGCCGAGTTCGCTGCGCAGGAACACGGTGACCAGCCCGACGGGGCCGAGCGTTGCCAGAAATGCAAACGCAAGAGGCACGCCGGCGAAATTTGAGGCAACCCCGGAAAAGGTCAGAAGCGGGCCGCGAATGGCGCGCGGCAATCCTCCGAGCACGACGGCGGCGGCCATGGCAAAGCCGATCAGGCAGCCGAGGATGGCGGAGGTGAAGCTGATCTTGATGGAGATCCAGTAGGCAGCAAGGATCGAGGAGGTAAACAGCCCTGACACGTTGGCAAGGGTGAAGCCGCCATCAGGGGTCTGAAAGGCGCCGATGACGATCTTCATCGTCGGCAGGATCAGGAACAGCAGAACGAAGGCGGCGAACGGCACGACCCCCAGCCAGTGCATTGGTAAGCGCCGGAACTGTCCCGGTGGCGCAGCGCCCTTGGCCTGCGTGGCCGTCTGTGTCGACATCTCGTTCTGCCCCTCTTGCCCGCAATCATTGCGGGTGATGCAAAAACGGTGCCGCCCCGATTGTCACATGCGAGGCGGCACCGGCTTTCGGTTCAATTACTTGACGTTGGCGCCAACGACCTTGTCCCAGCCGCCGGTGACGGCAGCCTTGTTGGCGTCGACTTCTTCGAGCGTCGGGAAGTAGGCCTTTTCATAGGCAGCAGCCGGCGGCAGCTTGTCGATCAGGTCCTGCGGAACCTTGCCGGCCTTGACCATGGCGTTAAAGCGGGCCGGGTGGCAGTAGCCCTTCAGCCACAGGTTCTGGCCTTCGTCGGAATACAGGTGCTCCATCCAGAGCTTGGCAGCGTTCGGATGCGGTGCATAGGCGGAGATGCCCTGAACGTAAACGCCAGCCAGAACGCCGGAGGCCGGAACGACGACTTCAACCGGCGGGTTGCCAGCGAGCGTGTCCTTGGCGGCGAGTGCGTTGTAGTCCCACATCACGACGATCGGGGTGGCGCCCTGAGCGAGCGTGCCGGACTTGCCGATGACCGGAACGAAGTTGCCAGCCTTGTTGAGGTCGGCGAAGTACTTCAGGCCAGCTTCGCCGGCGTCCTTGCCAGCCTTTGCGCCGCTTGCCATGCCGGCAGCGAGAACACCGAGGATGGCCTGGTTGGAAGCGCGCGGGTCACCGGCGAGAGCGACCTGACCGGCATATTCCGGCTTCATCAGGTCGGCCCAGTCCTTCGGCGAGGTCTTGACCAGGTCCTTGTTCACCAGGAAGGACATGACGCCATAGTAGTCGCCGTACCAGTAGCCGTCGGCATCCTTGATGTTGGCCGGAATTTCGTCCCAGGTGGAAACCTTGTACGGCTGCAGCAGGCCTTCCTTCTTCATCTGCGGGCCGAAGGCGAGACCGACGTCGACAACGTCCGGAGCCTGCGGGCCCTTGTTGTCCTTGTTGGCCTTGACGGCTTCGACTTCGTCAGCCGAACCGGCATCCGGGTTCAGTTCGTTGACCTGGATTTCCGGGTACTTCTTCTTGAAGGCGGCAATCACGTCGCCGTAGCCGCACCAGTCGTGGGGCAGGGCGATCGTCGTCAGCATGCCTTCCTTCTTGGCGGCAGCGATCAGTTCGGCGCTCGGCTCGGCATAGGCAAGGCTTGCCGTCGCAACGACCATGGCGGTCGTCATGGAAAGCAGTCGATGGAACTTGGTCATCACGATGGTCCTCCTGGGGTTTCTTCGTGTGGCGCGACTCGTAGAGTCGTTTGATGAATGGCATGTGACAGAATTATTCGCATTCGCCCGTTGTATGCCTTTTGCCGTCTCTTGTTTCTTCCTCCGAAAATACAGTGGTTTAGCTCGTTTCCGAGGGGGTGGGGCGACGAAACAGCCGGGAGCGCTCGAAGAGCTTCTCCAGCGAATTCATGCGCTCGCGGGTCTTTTCCCAGGCAGCGCTCTGCACCGCCTCGATGAGCGCTTCGACGGTGAACAATGTCACGACGGAGGAATCCCAGGCGGAGGGGGCCTCGATGCGGATCTTGAACACGTGGCGGGCGTGGCGTGCCACCGGCGAGGCCCACACATCGGTGAACAGAATGATCTCCACTCCGCTGGCCGCAGCGGCTTCCGCCAGCGTCGCCAGTTCCTGCTCGTAGCGGCGGATGTCGAAGATCACCAGCACGTCGCCGGCGCTCATGTTCAGCAGATATTGCGGCCACGAACTGCGATTGGTGGAGATCAGGGTGGTGCGCGGCCGGATCACCTGCATGTGTGTGAAGAAGTATTCGGCAAGCGCGCCGGTGATGCGGCCGCCGACGAAATAGAGCCCCCGCCTTTCGTCCCGCAGCAGCGCCGCGGCACCGTCGAAGGTGGCCACGTCGAGGCTCGTCAGCGTGTCGCGCAGATTGGCGGTGATGGCGTCGGCAAAGCGGTTGAGGATATGCGCCGTCGGTGCGCCTGCCGCCCAGCGGTCATGCTTGGCGATCGGGCTGGAGATCGTCGCCTCGAGATCCAGGTGCAGATGGTGCTGGAATTCCGGATAGCCCTTGTAGCCCAGCTTCTGCACCATCCGCGCGACGGTCGGTGTCGAGACGCCGGCGTTTTCCGCAATCGTGGTGATGCTGCCCAGGCCGGACACGGGATAGTGCTCCAGCAGGCTGTCGGCCAGCTTGCGTTCAGCCGGGGTCAATCCGTCGTAATGCAGACGGATGACGTCCAGCACCGTGTGTGAAGGTGACGTCACGTTCAGCCCAGTTCCCCTTGCCGGTCTTTCCGCCGGTTCATGACAGAAGTTAAAAATCTGGCGGGACGAAAGTCAATGCGGACTCTGAAAAGAATTTTTCAGTGTGCCGATTGACGGCGGCTGAATGTTGAAGAATTCTCTTCTTCGACGATCACAGGGGGCTGGATGATCCATGCTTGCGCAGACGCATCTGCTGGCTGAGGCGGACGGGGAGCCGGTGGCGGTGGACAATCCGCATGGACGCGGCGAGGTTCTGCTGGTCTGCGAACATGCCAGCCGCCGGTTGCCGGCCGCACTCGGCACGATGGGACTCGATGACGAGGCTCTGGCCTCGCACATCGCCTGGGACCCCGGCGCGCTCGCCGTTTCGCGGATCATGGCGCGCCAGCTCGACGCGGTGCTGATCCATCAGCGTTTTTCCCGCCTTGTCTACGACTGCAATCGCCCGCCGCAATCGCCCGGCGCCATCCGCGAGGTCAGCGAGATCTACCGCATTCCCGGCAACGAGAAGTTGAGCGATGCGGAAAAGGCGGCGCGTGCCGAGGCCATCTATTTTCCGTTCCAGAACCGCATCCGCGACGAGATCGCCGCCCGGCAGGCGCGTGGCCAGACGACCGTTCTTGTGACGGTGCATTCCTTCACGCCCGTCTATTACGGTAAGCCGCGGGCCGTGGAGATCGGTATCCTGCATGACGAGGACAGCCGGCTTGCCGACCGTCTGCTCGACGCGGCCGCCGATACGCATCTTTACCGCATGGAGCGCAACGAACCCTACGGCCCGGCCGACGGCGTGACGCATACGCTGGTGCTGCATGCCGCGCCCGCCGGCCTGCTGAACGTGATGATCGAGATCCGCAACGACCTCATTGCCGACGAGGCGGGGCAGGGCGTTGCGGCCGATTTCCTGTCCGGTCTCCTCAGGGAGGTCCTGACGCATTGACTGCGCGCCGGCCGAAGCCGGCAACATCAAGAAACACTGGCAGCACAAACCATAAAAGAGGGAACAGGTGCCGGCGATGATACTGATGGGAAACCGTAACCGAAGCCATGCGCCGCATCCGGCCGCTCAGTTCGAGCGGGGGCGCGATGCCTGAAGCGCTGAAGACCTATGTCCGCATTGTCGACGCCTTCAACCGGCGCGTCGGCCGCATCGTCATGTACGGCGTCTTCGTCATGATGGGCATTCTTCTGTACTCGTCGATTTCCAAGACGATGTTTTTGCCATCCCAGTGGACGCTGGAAATGGCGCAGTTCGTGATGGCCGGTTATTATCTCCTGGGCGGCGCCTATTCGCTGCAGCTGGACAGCCATGTGCGCATGGACCTTCTCTACGGAAAATGGTCGCCGCGCACCAAGGCCATGGTCGATGTGGTGACCATCTTCATGCTGTTCGTCTATCTGTATTTCCTGCTGTATGGCGGGATTTCCAGCACGGCCTATGCGCTGAAGTTTAGCGAGACGAGTTATTCGTCCTGGCGGCCCTACATGGCGCCGATCAAGATCATCATGGTTGTCGGCATCGCGCTGACCTTCCTCCAGGCGACCTCCATCCTGATCAAGGACATCGCCGTTGCGCGCGGGAGGCCGATCGCATGAGCTATGAAATGATCGCACTCTTCATGTTCATGTCGATGATGCTGTCGATGCTGACGGGGCAACGGGTGTTTGCCACGATCGGCTTTGTCGGTGTCCTCTCCGCCGCCTTTCTATGGGGCAATGGCGGCTTCGAGATGGGCTTTTCCGCCAGCATGAAGCTGATGAAGTGGTACCCGCTGCTGACGCTGCCGCTCTTCATCTACATGGGCTACATGCTCTCGGAATCCGGCATCGCGGAGGATCTCTACAAGGCCTTCCACGTCTGGTTCGGCGGCATGCCGGGCGGATTGGCCGTCGGCACCATCGGCCTGATGGTGGTGATTTCGGCGATGAACGGACTGTCGGTCGCCGGCATGGCGATCGGCGCCTCCATTGCGCTGCCGGAGCTTTTGCGCCGCGGCTATGACAAGATCATGGTCTCCGGTGTCATCCAGGGCGGCAGTTCGCTCGGCATTCTGGTGCCACCGAGCGTCGTCCTGGTGCTCTACGGCATGATCGCCCGCCAGCCGGTCGGCCAGCTCTGGCTTGCCGGCGTGTTTCCCGGTCTGCTTCTGGCGGCGCTGTTCTGCATCTACATCGTCATCCGCTGCCGCATCAATCCGGCGCTCGGTCCGGCGCTGCCCAAGGAAGAACGCGACATGCCGCTTGTCGAGAAGCTGAAGCTTCTTCGCGCCGGCATCCTGCCCTTCCTGATCTTCTTCCTGATGATGGGCCTGTTCCTGATGGGCGTCACCAGCCTGGTCGAAAGCTCGGCGGTTGGTGCACTGAGCGCGCTGTTTGCCGCCTGGTTCAAGGGGAGGCTGACAAAGGAGGTCTGGAACCGCGTTCTCGAACAGACGCTCGGCATTTCCTGCATGTTCATGTGGATCATTCTCGCCGCGCTCTGCTTCGGCGCCGTCTTTGATGGGCTGGGTGCCGTCAAGGCGATCGAGAAACTGCTGATCGGCGATATCGGGCTTACGCCGTGGGAAGTGCTGATCCTGATGCAGATCTCCTTCCTGATCATGGGCGCGTTTCTGGATGACACGGCCATGCTCGTCATCGTTGCGCCGCTCTATATCCCGCTCGTCGGCAAGCTGGGTTTCGATCTCATCTGGTACGGCGTGCTTTACACGATCACCTGCCAGATCGCCTACATGACGCCGCCCTTCGGCTACAATCTCTTCCTGATGCGGGCCATGGCGCCGCCGCAGATCACGCTTGTCGACATCTACCGATCCGTCTTTCCCTTCGTGCTGCTTCTGCTGCTCGGCATGGCCATCATCATGGTCTTTCCGGAGATCGCCACCTGGCTGCCGAAGCATGTCTATGTGCGGGGGTGAGGCGAAAGACACAACGAGGCCTGCATACAGGCCCTTTCCGTAAGGTCATGCGCCCCGGCTGGGCGGGGCGAAGAATGTCAACCCATGGAAAAACAGAGGGACCAGAAATGACCAATAGCAGACGCAATTTCCTGAAGACTGCAGCGGTTGCCGCACCGGTGGCGCTGGCTGCCCCCTATGTGAAGGCGCAGGGCAAGAAGATCACCTGGCGCCTGCAGACCTATGCCGGCGCGGCACTTGCCGAATTCGTGATCCGCCCCTCAGTCGATGCCTTCAACAAGGCGGCGAATGGCGAGATGGAAATCCAGCTTTATACCGCCGACCAGCTGGTTCCGACCGGCGAACTCTTCCGCGCCATGCAGGCCGGCACCATCGATGCCGTGCAGTCCGACGACGATTCGATGAACTCGCCGGTCGATATCAAGGTGTTCGGCGGCTATTTCCCGTTCGCCTCGCGCTATAGCCTCGATGTGCCGACGCTGTTTTACGAGTATGGCTTGGCCGAGATCTGGGACAAGGCCTATTCGGAAGTCGGCGTGAAGTGGCTGTCCGCCGGCGCCTGGGACCCGTGCAACTTCGCCACCAACAAGCCGATCAAGGCGCTGGCCGACCTCAAGGGCCTCAGGGTCTTGACCTTCCCGACGGCGGGTCAGTTCCTTGCGCAATTCGGCGTCGTGCCGGTGACCATTCCTTTCGAGGACGTGCCGGTTGCCATGCAGACAGGCGAAATCGACGCGATTGCCTGGTCCGGCATCACGGAAGTTTTCACCTCCGGCTGGGTGGACGTAACGAAATACTTTCTGACCAACAATGTCTCCGGCGGCTGGGCCGGCTCCTTCTTCGCCAATGCCGACCGCTGGAAGGAAGTGCCCGAGCATCTGAAGGTGCTCTGGCAGATGTGCATGGATTCATCCCACTACAAGCGCCTGCACTGGTACTGGGGCGGCGAAGCGCGCCTTCGTGCCGAGGGCGGCAAGCTCGAACTCACCAGCATTCCGGACGCGGAATGGAAGACCGTGGAAGATGCCGCCCACAAGTTCTGGGAGGAAATTGCCGCACAGTCTCCCCGCAACAAGCAGGTGGTCGAGATCCTGAAGAAGTACAATGCCGACATGGAAAAGGCCGGCAAGCCGTATCGCTACGGCTGATCTCCGACACGGTACCCGGCCGGCAGGCCTGGCCGGGTACCGCCCGCGACGAACAGACCAACGAAAAGCAAGGGATGACGGGCGATTGCCTCTCGTCAATCAGGGACGGACACGATGACCTCCATCTATACATTCGACGACCTCAAGCTCGACGTTGCGGCCGGGCGGATCGACACGGTCATTGCCGCACAGGTCGACATGCAGGGGCGCCTGATGGGCAAGCGCTTCCAGGCCGAGTATTTCGTCGAAAGCGCCTGGAAGGAAACGCACAGCTGCAACTACCTTCTGGCGACGGACATGGAGATGGAAACCATCTCCGGCTACAAGGCGACCAGCTGGGAGAAGGGGTATGGCGACTATACGATGAAGCCCGACCTTTCGACCCTGCGCAAATGCCCCTGGCTGGAGGGCACCGCGCTGGTTCTGTGCGACGTGCTGGACCATCACACGCATGAGGAAGTGCCGCATTCGCCGCGCGCCATCCTGAAGAAGCAGGTCAAGCGCCTGCAGGAGATGGGCTTCAGCGCCTTCATGGCGACGGAACTGGAATTCTTCCTGTTCGACCAGACCTTCGAGGCTGCGCGTGAGAGCGGCTATCGCAACCTGAAGCTCGCCAGCGCCTATAACGAGGATTACCACATCTTCCAGACCACCAAGGAGGAAGAGGTGATGCGCGCCCTGCGCACCGGCCTGCAGGGAGCAGGCATTCCGGTCGAAAACTCCAAGGGTGAGGCCTCTCCCGGCCAGGAGGAGATCAATGTGCGCTATGCCGAAGCGCTCACCATGGCCGACCGCCACGCCGTGATCAAGAATGCCGCCAAGGAGATCGCCTGGGGCAAGGGGAAGTCGATCACCTTCCTTGCCAAGTGGCATTACAGTGCCGCCGGCTCGTCCTCGCATATCCACCAGTCGCTGTGGAGCGCCGACGGCAAGACGCCGCTGTTCTTCGACAGCCAGGCCCCGCACGGCATGTCGGCGCTGATGCAGCAGTATGTGGCGGGCCTGCTCGCCTATGCCGAGGACTATACCTATTTCCTGGCGCCCTACATCAATTCCTACAAGCGCTTCGTCGCCGGCACCTTCGCGCCGACCAAGATCGTCTGGAGCAAGGACAATCGCACCGCCGGCTTCCGTCTCTGCGGCGAGGACACCAGGGGCATCCGCATCGAATGCCGCATCGGCGGCTCGGATCTCAATCCCTATCTGGCGATGGCCGCTCTGCTTGCCGCAGGCATGGAAGGCATCCGCAACGGCATGGAGCTCGAGCCGGCCTTCGTCGGCGATGCCTATGGCAGCACGGGCGTCAAGGAGATCCCCCGCACGCTTCGCCATGCCACGGAGCGCCTGCGTGGCTCCGCGATGCTGCGTGAGGCCTTCGGCGACGACGTCATCGACCATTATGTGCGGGCTGCCGAGTGGGAGCAGGAAGTATACGACCGCCGCATCACCGACTGGGAAGTGGCGCGCGGTTTCGAGCGTGCGTGACGGCACTCGCCTTTTGGCCTGTGCGGCGATAGCGTGAGATCAAGCGCGGCGGCGGGTGCCGCCGCCATCAGTTGAATGACAACAGGAAGACGATCATGACAATGATCCAATGTATCTCGCCGGTGGATGGCTCGGTCTATGCTGAGCGGCCGGCGCTCACGCTTGATGCGGCGAAAACCGTCGTCGAGCGGGCCCGAAAGGCGCAGAAGAGCTGGGCAAAGCGCCCGCTGGACGAACGTGTCCAGCTTGTGATGAAGGGTGTCGCGCGCCTCAACGAGATGGTCGACGAGGTGGTGCCGGAACTGGCCTGGATGATGGGTCGCCCGGTGCGCTATGGCGGCGAGTTCAAGGGGTTCAACGAGCGGTCGAACTATGTGGCGAACGTGGCGGCCGAAGCGCTGGCGCCGATCGAGATCGAAACGAGTGCTGCCTTTACCCGGCGTATAGAGCGCGAGCCGCATGGCGTGGTCTTCGTCATCGCGCCGTGGAACTATCCTTACATGACGGCCATCAACACGGTGGCGCCAGCGTTGATGGCCGGCAATACCGTCATCATCAAGCATGCCGCGCAGACGCTTCTCGTCGGCGAGCGCATGGTGCGGGCCTTCGTGGAAGCCGGCGTGCCGGATGATGTGTTCCAGAACGTCTTCCTCGATCACCAGACCTCGGAAAAGCTGATTGCTGCCGGTTCCTTCAACTTCATCAACTTCACCGGGTCCGTCGCCGGCGGCCGGGCGGTGGAACGCGCCGCGGCAGGCACCTTTACCGGCATGGGGCTGGAGCTTGGCGGCAAGGATCCGGGCTACGTGATGGAAGACGCGGATCTCGATGCCGCCGTCGACACGCTGATGGATGGCGCGACTTACAATTCCGGCCAGTGCTGCTGCGGCATCGAGCGCATCTATGTGCACGAAAGCCTCTATGATGCCTTCGTCGAAAAATCGGTCGCCTGGGTGTCGAACTACAAGCTCGGCAATCCGCTGGAGCAGGAGACCACGCTTGGCCCGATGGCCAATGCCCGTTTTGCGAAAACCGTGCGCGAGCAGGTGGCGGATGCGGTGGCCAAGGGTGCAAAGGCGCTGGTCGATCCGAAACTCTTCCCGCAGGATGACGGCGGTGCCTATCTGATGCCGCAGGTGCTCGTTGATGTGGACCACTCGATGGAGTTCATGCGCGAGGAAACCTTCGGACCGGCGGTCGGCATCATGAAGGTGAAGAGCGATGCGGAAGCGCTCGACCTGATGAACGACTGCAAATACGGGTTGACCGTTTCGCTCTGGACGAAGGACGAGGAACGCGCCTCGCGCCTTGGCGCCGAGCTTGAGACGGGAACCGTCTTCATGAACCGCTGCGACTATCTCGATCCGGCGCTGGTCTGGACCGGGGTCAAGGAAACCGGCCGCGGCGGTTCGCTCTCCGTGCTTGGCTTCCACAACCTGACCCGGCCGAAATCCTATCATCTGAAGAAAGCCTGACCCCATGAACATCACCGCCAACTGGAGCTACCCCACCGCCGTCAAGCTGGGTCGTGGCCGCATCAAGGAACTGGGCGAGGCCTGCAAGTCGCTCGGCATGAAGAAGCCGCTGCTGATCACCGATCGCGGCCTTGCCGCCATGTCGATCACGCAAGGGGCGCTGGAAGTGCTGGACGATGCCGGCCTCGGCCGCGCGCTGTTTGCCGATGTCGATCCGAATCCCAACGAGCAGAACCTGGAAGCCGGCATCAAGGCCTATCGCGATGGCGGCCATGATGGCGTCGTCGCCTTCGGCGGCGGCTCCGGCCTCGATCTCGGCAAATGCGTGGCCTTCATGGTCGGCCAGACGCGGCCGGTCTGGGATTTCGAGGATATCGGCGACTGGTGGACGCGTGCCAACAGCGAGGGCATCGCCCCGATCGTCGCGGTGCCGACCACTGCCGGCACCGGTTCCGAAGTGGGCCGCGCCTCGGTCATCACCAATTCGCAGACCCATGTGAAGAAGATCATCTTCCACCCGAAGTTCCTGCCGGGCGTGGTGATCTGCGATCCGGAACTGACGGTCGGCATGCCGAAGGCAATCACCGCCGGCACAGGCATGGATGCCTTTGCCCATTGCCTGGAAGCCTATTGCTCGCCCTTCTTCCATCCGATGAGCCAGGGGATCGCCCTTGAGGGCATGCGGCTGGTGAAGGAATTCCTGCCGCGCGCCTATCACGAGGCGACCGATATCGAAGCCCGCACCAACATGATGGCCGCTGCCGCCATGGGTGCGGTCGCCTTCCAGAAGGGGCTCGGCGCCATCCATGCGCTGTCGCACCCGATCGGTGCCGTCTACAACACCCATCACGGCATGACCAATGCGGTGGTGATGCCGCCGGTGCTCCGCTTCAACCGTGCGGCCATCGAGGAAAAGATCGCCCGCGCCGCCGCCTATCTCGGCATTTCCGGCGGCTTCGACGGTTTCTATGACTATGTTCTGGCGCTGCGCGCCGAACTGCACGTGCCGGAATCGCTGGGCGCCATGGGCATCAAGCCCGACCGTCTCGACGAGCTTTCGGCCATGGCGATCGAAGATCCGTCCTGCGGCGGCAATCCGGTCAAGATGACGCTGGAAAATACCCGGCAGCTGTTTGCGGACTGCTTCTGACATTGTTGCGATGCGACACGCGGCCGGCCCGGAGAATCGCCGGATCGGCCGCGTGCATTCCGCCTCTCATGTCGATCACCAGTTTTACTAGATTACATTAACGGTTCTGAATTTACCGTCCGTTAACCATGCCCTTGCGAGGATTGCAGCTATCGGCACCATGTTTCATCCGGTGTCTTCGTGAGCGATGCGGCTCGATGACCATCGAGGATAGACAATGCCTGTGATTTCTCTCGCGAATGCCAAGGGTGGAGCCGGAAAGACCACGGCGGCCCTGCTGCTTGCCACCGAACTTGCGCATCAGGGGCACCGCGTCACGCTGGTCGATGCCGACCCGCAGCGCTGGATCAGCCAGTGGCACGAGATGTCCGGCGCGGTGCGCAACATCACCATCATCACCGAAGTCACGGTGGCCTCGCTGCAGTGTCACCTGCGCGAGATGTCGTCGACGACCGATTACTTCATCATCGATCTCGCCGGTGCCCGCGATGCGCTGGTCACCACCGCGCTTGGCCTGTCCGACCATGTGCTGATCCCGGTGCAGGGCTCGGCCATGGATGCCAAGGGGGCAGCCCAAATCCTCGATCTCCTGCAACTGATGAAGGACAAGGCAGGGCTTGCCATTCCCCATTCCGTCGTTCTGACGCGCGTGACGCCTGTCGTGACCACCCGCGCGCTGGTTGCCATCAAGGGCCTGCTGGCGCAGCGCGGCGTCAACGTGCTGAACACGCCGATCGGCGAACGCACGGCCTTCCGCGAACTGTTCGAAGTGGGGGGCACGCTCCATTCGCTGGATGCCGCCAGGGTATCGAACCTCGACAAGGCGCGGGAGAATGCCCGCATGCTCGCCGAAGAGGTCAAGCGGCTGATGCCCGTGCGCGTCGTCCGCTCCGGACTGCCGCGCGTTCTGAGCTTTCGTCGCGACGCGGCCTGAGACGGCGTGACGAAAGATGCGCAATGACGAAGGGCGCCCCTGCGGCGCCCTTTGTGCATCCTGTCCCGAAAGGTCTCAATCGACGAATTCGACGACGGTGCCGGGTTTCACCATCTTGGCCAGTTCCGTCGCGTCCCAATTGGTCAGGCGGATGCAGCCATGGCTGTTGGTCTTGCCGATCTTGGAGGGATCCGGCGTGCCGTGGATGCCATAGGTTGGCTTCGAGAGCGCAATCCAGACGGTGCCGACCGGGCCATTGGGGCCGGGCGGGATCTGCAGCACCTTGTCATTGGCGCCCTGCTGGAAATTGATCTTTGGATTATAGGTATAACCGGGATTGAGCGCCACCCGCACCACGGTATGCGTGCCGGTCGGCGAGGGGGTGTCCGTGGAGCCGATGGTGGCCGGATAGGCTGTGATCAGCTTGCCATCGGCGCCATAGGCGAAGACCTGCTTCTTGCCCTTGTCCGCCACCACGCGCACCACTTCGCCCGTCTTCGGCGGGCCGGGATTGACCACCTTGATCATGGTGCCGGGAATTGTGAAATCCACGCCGGGGTTCAGCGCCTTCAGATAGCCCTCGTCCATGTGGAAGCGTTCGGCGAGCGCCTCCGTGACCGAGGTATAGGACATGGCCGGCAACTGTGCCTTGTGTGCATAGTCTTCCGGGATCGACGCCACATAGGGTCCGGCCGCATCGGCCGGCGTAATGGTATAGGTGGTAAACGGCAGCCCGCCTGAATAGGTCAGTCGCTGCATGATGTCCTCGGAATTGTTCGGGTCGAGCGTCTCGCCGGTCATGTCCTGCCAGGCGGCCACGGCCTTGTTGACATTGTCGCCAAGCCGCCCGTCGATCACGCCGGGCGATATGCCCTGCCGGTCGAGAAACACCTGCAGCGCCACCACTTCCGCCTGCGCCTTGTTGGTGATGGCCATCACGGGCTTGTCGTTGCGCGGCTGGAGGGTCGGCTGCGGCAGTGGCTGCACCCGGTCCTGTTCGAGCGAGGCTTCCTCCTCGGCGTCATCCGCGATTGCCCCGTTTGCATCAAGCGGCAGGCGTGTCACGGCGGTGTCGCGCGGAATGGTGCCGGTCACGGCGCCGGGTTCGCTGGGGCGGTACTGTCGGTAGTCGCGGTAGCTGCCGTCCTGCTGTCCCCAGCCGTCCTGCCGTGCGGCATCCTGCTGCGGATAGGCGCGGCGGGCATTGCCAGGGGCCGTGGGATAG
This sequence comes from Rhizobium sp. CSW-27, assembly GCF_018760785.1. Taxonomy (GTDB): domain Bacteria; phylum Pseudomonadota; class Alphaproteobacteria; order Rhizobiales; family Rhizobiaceae; genus Neorhizobium. The sequence continues at coordinate 269,862 of NZ_JAHHZO010000006.1, read as the reverse complement.
GTATCGGGGCTCGTATTGCGAAAGGCCGCGCGGGGCATTTCCGTTGCCACCACATTGCCGAAATGGTCGATCAGCACACGCCGGCCGCGCGCATCGCGGGCAATGACCACCTCGCCGGCTTCCGGAACGTAATCGAGGATTTCTCCGCGAGGCGTCACGAGAATGGTGTCGGATGCGCCATAGGCACCCTGTGCCAGAGCGGGCGAGACGCCCTGCAGCACAAGAAAAGCGCCGATCAGGAGGCTGGAAACGAGCGTGGACTTCACAATATCACCGATTCGCGATTACGACGTAGAACAGCGGCGTACGCCGATGCGTTCCCGACGGCCGGTTTCCACTCAGACAGGTGAAATTTGACCTGAATGAGGAAGAATTGGCGGTCATGGTGAACCAATAGTTAATTCTGATGTTTTGTCACGCACTCTTGAGGCGTGACCGAGGAGGGTGATGTGAAGGCATTTGTCGCGGCTGAGGGACCCAAGCTGTTCCTGGATGAGACCAGCGTGCTCGATATCGGCGGTTGCATCTTCAACGGAACGGATATCGCGCCGGGACGCGCCATTCCCGATGACGGCGATCCGCGCATCGATCATTCGCTGGAAGGCTTTCTCTTCACCTGCGGGCCGGACCATATCCGCCACCCGGAGCCGATCCCCGGCGACGCCGCCGGCCGCCGCTTTCCGCTGCACGGCTCCTATTCCGGTCATCCCGCCGAGATCCTGTTCTGGGACCTGCAGGGCGAGGATGCCGAATGCAAGGCGCGCGTGCCGGTGAAGACGGCGGATGGCGGCGAGGCGCTTCTGGAGCGTCACTGGCGCATCAGCGGCGATACCGGCGAAGTCTGCCTCACGGACCGCCTGACCAATGTCGGCCGGCTGCCCTTCGCCAAGGTGCACATGTACCATATGAACATCGGCGCCTGGTTGTTCGACCAGCATGTCCGCCTCTCCGGCAAGATGCTGGAGGGCGGCGGCTTTCCCTGGAATTTCGGCGAGGAGCCCGGAGGCGTATTCTGCGTGCCGGCGCGCGTCGAGGGCGAGGAATGGGCGGAGGTGGCGCTCGGACCCATCGCGTCGCTCGGCGGCGTCACGCTCAAGGTGAAGTTCAGGACCGATACGCTGCCCTACCTGCAGATCTGGCGCAACCAGCAAGCGCCGGCGCATGTGCTGGGCATCGAGCCCGTCTCGCATCGCTGGGTCGGTCGCGAGGAACTGGCCGCGTCCGGCGAGCTTCACATGCTGAAGCCCGGCGAGAGCGCCGAATACGGCCTGCGCTTCTGCTTCGCCTGACCCTTGGGCTGATCGCGAGTGGGACCTGATCGCGACTGGGTGGCGCCCGCATCATTGACGCCACCCACCCGCCATCGTAAGTGATGGCCCTGTTTTTGAAGCGAACGCCGGAGGCCGACATGATGGATATCCGCCAGATCAACGACGAATACGCCGTGACGGGACAGATCACCCCCGAGGACCTCGATCAGATCAAGGCCATGGGCTTCAAGTCGATCGTCTGCAACCGTCCGGACGAGGAAGAGCCGGGCCAGCCGAGTTTTGACGAAGTGGCCACGCGTGCCCGCGAACTCGGCCTCGATATCGCCCATGTGCCGGTCGGTCGCATGGGCGTCGATGCCGATGCCGTGCGCGGCATGGTCGATGCGCTGGACGAGTTTCCCCGCCCGATGCTGGGCTATTGCCGCTCCGGCGCCCGCTCCACGGCGATCTACGAAAAGAGCCAGCACCTGCGCGGCTGAGGCCTGCCCGTTCCGACTCACATCCCTTTCTTCACGCTCATTTCAATGGGGAGCATTTCCATGAGCATTACGCGTATCGAACCCGGCAAGCGCATGAGCGGTGCCGTCGTGCACGGCAACACCGTCTATCTCGCCGGCCAGGTTGGCGAAGGCGCCACGGTAACGGAACAGTCGAAGTCGGCGCTTGCCGAAGTCGATCGCCTGCTGGCTGCAGCCGGCACAGACAAGTCGAAGATCCTGCAGACGATCATCTACCTCTCCGACATGTCGACCTTCGGCGAAATGAACGCCGTCTGGGAAGCCTGGATCGATCCGGCCAACCCGCCGGCCCGCGCCACGAGCGAAGCTGCTCTCGCGACCCCGGACTACAAGGTGGAATTCATCGTCACGGCGGCTCTCTGAGTCATTTGACGCTCTGCATACGAAACCCGGCGGATCGTGCTGATCCGCCGGGTTTTTCTATGGGTACTACGGACCAGCTTGCGGAGCCGAGCGCGGAGGGCGTGCCGCGGCTTGCCGCGCCCCCGGCATCAAAGACTGAGACCTCCGCTCATCGCAAAGTGGAGCGCGAGAGACACCAGCCACGCCGACATGAGTGGCACCACACCGATGCCGAGGATCGCCTTCGAGTTCTTCACGTCAGCAAGGAAGATGGCGTGCACTGCAAGGAAAAATCCGAGCGGCACGCCAATCCACATTGCAGCGCCACCAAGGCCCCACGAGACTCCGCAGATCCAGATGGCAGCGAACAGGTGAACGCCCATGCGCAATGCCCATACGATCGTCTCCCCGATGTGATTGATCGAAATCATGTCGACCAGCGCATCCATGAAAAGCCATAGATAGCCCGCAAATTTCACCTCCGGTCCGCCGGGCAGATGTTCGACCAGCGGAATAAGGGCGAGGTGGTAGACCAGCCCGGCGAGGTCTCCCGCAAACAGGCTTTTATGCTTGAGGCCGAACATTGACAGCCAGCCGACAAGCGAGACCAGCGGGAGAGCAACGAGAAATCCTGAAGTCATGACGTCATCCTTCAACGCGGCGTCGTGCGCCATTTGAAAAGGAGCGTCTCGAAGCAGCCGTATCCTGCGAAGGAAATCATCAGACGCGGGTCAACGGTGCATGCGAAACGCCTGCTACCGTCGAGGTCCGCGGCCCCTTTGAGTGGGGATGGAATATCCCTGCCTATGCAGCAGGGCGACCGGGGCTCACCATACCGGTCCACCATTTTCGACAATCATTTTTTATGATGGGAGTTCCTTCCGGTCAAGTTGAACGGCGGTCTCTGAGGTGCTTGTCGCAGATGAGGCCATCATTGTGACTGGATGAAATGGGTCGGAAGCGACCATGTCTGTCGCTGGAGCTTCGCGCCAGCAATTTTGTCCTGGGCTACCAAAGGCGCACAATCCGCAAACTGCCCCGAACATATCATTCTTGTCAGCGATCCAAGCCCGCAACCATGCTACACAGATCGCTGCTCTCGTTCGGAGCTTGCCGCCGCTGGCAAGCCGCCATTCCTTCAATGCGGGCGGGGGGTAACCCCGCCCGTCACTCACTTCTCAGGCTTTCTCACGGATCTGCGTCAGCGTCCGGGTCGGGGTAATGGCTTCCGGGGAGAGCATCACCTCGATGATGGCGGGTTTGCCGGAGGCTCTGGCCCGCTCGAAGGCCGGGCCGAACTCCTCCGTCTTCGAGACCCGCTCGCCATGGCCGCCATAGGCTGCCGCGAAGGCGACGAAATCCGGATTGACGAGATCGGTGGCGCTGACGCGGCCCGGATATTCCCGCTCCTGATGCATGCGGATCGTGCCATAGGTGCCGTTGTTGACCAGAACCGTGATGATCGGCAGGCCATAGCGCACGGCGGTTATGAATTCCTGGCCGTGCATCATGAAGCAGCCATCGCCTGCGAAGCATACCACTTCCCGCTCCGGGAAAAGCTGTTTCGCAGCAACGGCGGCAGGCAGGCCGTAGCCCATGGAGCCGGAGGTCGGGGCGGCCTGCGTGTTATAGGACTGGAAGCGGTGGAAGCGGTGCAGCCAGGTGGCGTAATTGCCGGCGCCATTGGTGAAGATCGCTGTCTTCGGCGTGTTCTCCTCGATCCAGTCCATGATCGGACCCATGTGCACGTCACCGGGGCCGGTCTGCGGCGGCGTCGACCATTTGAGATAGGTATCGTGCATGGCGGCGGTGCGTTCGGCCCAGATCGGCCAGGCCGGCGGTTCGAGATCGTGGATCGCCGCGACGAATTCGGCAGGCCCTGCGCAGATGGCGAGATCGGGGCGATAGAGCCGGCCGAGTTCCTCCGGATCGGGGAAGATGTGGATCAGCTTTTGCTGCGGGTAGGGGATGTCGATCAGCGTGTAGCCGGAGGAGGGCATTTCCGACATGCGGGCGCCCAGCAGCACGAGGAGGTCGCTTTCCTTGATCTCCCTGGCGAGCGCCGGATTGATGCCTATGCCGACATCGCCCGCATAGCAGGTGTGGGTGTGATCGAACAGCATCTGCCGGCGGAAGGAGCATCCGACCGGCACGTGGAAGCGTTCGGCGAAGTGGCGGATGCCGGCCACGGCCTCTTCGCTCCAGCGGGTGCCGCCCAGGATGAACATCGGGCGGCGCGCTTCTTTCAGAAGGGCGGCAAATTCCGCCACCTGGCTCTGGCCCGGATGGCTTTCGACGCGGTGATAGGCCTTTGCCTGCGGGGCCTCGACTTCGTCCACCAGCATGTCTTCGGGCAGTGTCAGCACCACGGGGCCGGGCCTGCCGGAGGTGGCGACCGCGAAGGCGCGCGTCACGAATTCCGGAATGCGGCGCGCATCGTCGATCTCGCCCACCCATTTGGCGAATTCGGTGAAGGCGCGGCGATATTCGACCTCCTGAAAGGCCTCGCGCTCGCGGGCATCGCGCTGCACCTGGCCGATGAACAGGATCATCGGCACCGAATCCTGCATGGCCACATGCAGGCCCGCCGAGGCATTGGTGGCGCCCGGGCCGCGGGTGACCATGCAGATGCCGGGCTCGCCGGTGAGGCGGCCCCAGCAATCGGCCATCATCGCCGCGCCGCCTTCCTGGCGGCAGACCAGCACGTCGATGCCGCTGTCATAGAGCGCGTCGAGCACGGCCAGGTAGCTTTCGCCCGGCACGCAGGAGACGCGCTTCACGCCGTTCGCCCTGAGAGCTTCCACGATGAGTTGGCCGCCGGTCTTCATGGGGTCTGCCTTTCCTTTTTTCTTGCCTGTTCTCTTGCGCTCAGTTCGGCAAGCACCTCGCGCGTGTGCTCGCCAAGGGCCGGGCTCGGCCGGTGATAGGTCAGCGGCGTCTGCGACAGCACGATCGGCGTGCGCACGCCTGGAATCGTGGTGCCGTCGGTCGCTTCGAGCTCGATCTTCAGCCCGCGTGCCTCGATCTGCGGGTCGGCAAACATTTCGCCGATGGAATTGATCGGCCCGGCCGGCACCGCATTGGTGCCGCAGGCCGCCAGCAGGTCCGCCTTCGTCCATTTAACGGTCTGCGCGGTAACGGCGGCACGCACCGCATCGCGATGGGCCACGCGCGCCTTGTTGGTGGCATAGCGCTCGTCATCCGCCAGCGCCTCGATGCCGAGAATGGCTGCGAGGCGGCGAAACTGGCCGTCATTGCCGACGGCCAGAATGAGGTGGCCATCGGCGGTCGGCACCACCTCGTAGGGGCTGATGTTCGGATGGGCATTGCCAAGCCGCACCGGCGCCTGGCCGGAAATCAGGTAGTTCATGTTCTGGTTGGCGAGCACCGCCGACATCACGTCGAGCAGGGCCATGTCCACCTGCTGGCCCTCGCCGGTCCTCATGGCATGGATGAGGGCGGCCTGGATCGCAGTCACCGCATAGATGCCGGTAAAGATGTCGGCGATCGCCACGCCTGCCTTCATCGGCTCGCCATCGGGAGCGCCGGTGACCGACATGAAGCCGGACATGCCCTGCACGATATAGTCATAGCCGGCAAGGCTCGCATAGGGACCGTTCTGGCCGAAGCCGGTGATCGAGCAATAGACGAGACGCGGGTTGATCGCCTTCAGGCTCTCGTAGTCGAGACCGTATTTCTTCAGGCCGCCGAGCTTGAAGTTCTCGATGACGACATCGGCATCGACCACCAGCCGGCGCACGATGTCCTGCCCCTCCGGCGTGCTGAAATCCACCGCGATGGAGCGCTTGCCGCGATTGGTGGAATGGTAATAGGCGGCCGAGAGGTTTTCGCCGTCCTTGCCTTCGACGAAGGGCGGCCCCCAGGCGCGCGTGTCATCGCCGCCGTGCGGATTTTCCACCTTGATCACGTCGGCGCCCAGATCGGCCAGCATCTGGCCTGCCCAGGGGCCGGCCAGTACGCGCGCCAGTTCGATGACGCGGATGCCGTCAAGCGGTGGTTTCTTGTGGGGTTCGCTGGTCATGTCTCCTCGCCGGTGTGCGCATGCTGCGGTGTCGGTTCATGTTCCGACATGGCGGACGGCTGTTGCGTCGGCAGTTCCCCCTCATCCGCCCCTGGGGCAGCACCGTCTCCCCGCCCGGGGAAAAGTCCGCCGAGTGAAGCCGAGGCGGGGTGAGGGGCCGCGCGTCACGACAGACGCCTTCCTTCCATCTCCCTCATACTGCCACCACCCGATCACGGCACTTGATATCTAGTCATGAGGTCATTCCCGCGTCGACGGGCTCAGCCGGCGCGGGCAGGCTGGTTTCGGCCCAGGCGGCAAATTCCGCCATGGCTTCCTCGCGGCCGAATTCGTTCAGCGTTTCGTGACGCATCTCGGGATAAATGCGCTTGGTGATGCGCGAAAAGCCGGCGGCGGCGAGCCGGTGCGAGAGCCAGGCGGTGGCTTTCGCGCCATCGGTGGCCGGGTCCTTTCCGCCGCCGACCAGATGGATCGGCAGATCCTTCTTCAGCCGCGAGAGCAGGGCGGGCTCCGTCCCGCGGAAGGTCAGCGCGAAGACGTCGAGCCAGAGGGAGACGCTGACATCGATGCCGCAGAGCGGATCGGCCTCATAGGCCTCCACCTCGGCGCGGTCGCGGCTCAGCCAGTCGGCCTGGCTCCTGTAGTCAGGCATGGAGCGGCCCCAGGTGTCGAAGGTCAGTTTCGGCAGGATGGCGCTCGGCACGTCGGAGCCCTTCAGCGCCCGCTCCGTCTTCAGCACAACCTGCGCCACGCGGCCGAGAAAACCGACGGCGAAATTGGAATTCCAGACGGCAAGCGCATCGTAGGTGCGCGGGTGGCTGAGCGCGGTGTTGAGCGCAATCAGACCGCCCATGGAATGGCCGAACAGCAGGATGGGAAGACCGGGATGTTCTGCTGCAGCGTGATCGGTGACGGCCCGCACATCGGCAATCACCTTGTCGACGCCGTCGTGAACGGCAAAGCGGCCGGAGACTGCATCCGGCGCCGTCGTCACCCCGTGGCCGCGATGATCGTGCCCGTAGACAGCAAAGCCGCGCGCGGCCATGAAGGCGGCGAAGCGGGCATAGCGTCCGCTGTGCTCGCCAAGCCCGTGGCAGATCTGCAGGATGGCGCGCGGGCGCCCCTGTGCCGGCTGGCGGCGCAGCGCAAGCGTGGCGCCCGTCGGGCTTTCCAGCCTGTGGGTTGTGTCGAACATGATGCCTTCCTCCCCGTCCTGCATTGCTCCAGGGCGCCGATTCGCCTAGATAGCTCCCAAACCTCAAGAGACGCCGGAGCGATCACCCTTATGGCACGTCAATTCATCTATCACATGGCCGGGCTGAACAAGGCCTACGGCAACAAGAAGATCCTCGAGAACATTCACCTGTCCTTCTATCCGGATGCCAAGATCGGTATTCTCGGTCCGAACGGCGCCGGTAAGTCGACGGTCCTCAAGATCATGGCCGGCATTGACAAGGAATGGACCGGCGAAGCCTGGCTCGCCGACGGCGCCACCCTCGGTTACCTGCCGCAGGAGCCGCAGCTCGATCCGGCCAAGACCGTGCTCGAAAACGTCATGGAAGGGGTGGCCGACAAGAAGGCGATCCTCGACCGCTACAACGAGCTGATGATGAACTATTCCGACGAGACGGCGGAAGAGGGCGCCAAGCTTCAGGACATCATCGACAGCCAGAACCTGTGGGACCTCGAAAGCCAGGTCGAGATGGCCATGGACGCGCTGCGCTGCCCGCCGGGCGATGCTGCCGTCGACAATCTGTCCGGCGGTGAGCGTCGCCGCGTGGCGCTCTGCCAGTTGCTGCTGCGCCAGCCAGACCTGCTGCTGCTCGACGAACCGACCAACCACCTCGACGCAGAGACGATTGCGTGGCTGGAAAAGCACCTGCGCGAATATCCGGGCGCCATCCTGATGGTCACCCACGACCGTTACTTCCTCGACAATGTCACCGGCTGGATTCTCGAACTCGACCGCGGCCGCGGCATTCCCTACGAAGGCAACTACTCGGCTTACCTGAACGCCAAGGCCAAGCGTCTGGCCCAGGAAGAGCGGGAAGAGGGCAGCCGCCAGAAGGCACTGTCGCGCGAACAGGAATGGATCGCCTCCTCGCCGAAAGCGCGTCAGGCCAAGTCGAAGGCGCGTATCCGGGCCTATGACGAACTGGTGGCGGCCGCCGAAAACCGGCGCCCCGGCGAAGCGCAGATCATCATCCCCGTCGGCGAGCGCCTCGGTCAGGTGGTCATCGAGGCGGAGAACATCACCAAGGCCTATGACGGCCGGGTCCTGTTCGAAAACCTGTCGTTCAAGCTGCCGCCCGGCGGCATCGTCGGTGTCATCGGCCCGAACGGTGCGGGTAAATCCACGCTGTTCCGCATCATCACCGGCCAGGAGCAGCCCGACAGCGGCGAGATCCGCATCGGGGACACGGTGCATCTCGGTTATGTCGACCAGAGCCGCGATTCGCTCGATGGTTCCAAGAACGTCTGGGAGGAAATTTCCGGCGGCAATGACATCATCAAGCTCGGCAAGTACGAGATGAACTCCAGAGCCTATTGCGGTGCCTTCAACTTCAAGGGCGGCGACCAGCAGCAGAAGGTCGGCAACCTGTCCGGCGGTCAGCGCAACCGCGTGCATCTGGCCAAGATGCTGAAGTCCGGCGGCAATGTACTGCTGCTTGACGAACCGACCAACGACCTCGACACCGAAACGCTGGGGGCGCTGGAAGACGCGCTGGAAAACTTCGCCGGCTGCGCCGTCATCATCAGCCACGATCGCATGTTCCTCGACCGTCTGGCCACCCATATCCTGGCCTTCGAAGGCGACAGCCATGTCGAATGGTTCGAAGGCAACTTCGAAGACTACGAGAAGGACAAGATCCGCCGCCTCGGCCCGGATTCGGTCAACCCGAAGCGCGTGACCTACAAGCGCCTGACGCGCTAACGCCACAACGAAGCGTTTCATTTCGTAGCGCTACGAAAGAATTTTATGAATAACGACGGGGCCTTGTGCTGCAATGCAGTGCGAGGCCCGTCACATTTTACATGCCTTTTTAACGCAAATTTTGCGGGACGTCCCTTAAGTGTGGTGCATTGCAACATAAATGGGATTGCCATGACACTCTCGCTCAAGTCCATTTTGGTCGGCATTTTCGCAGCGCTCAGTCTGCTCGTCAGCGTGCTGGTCGGCTCTGCCTTCCTTTCCTCTATCGCCGATTATCGCCGCTATGACGAAATCGTTCGTCTGGCGTCGCTGGACAAGGCGCTCTTCAACACGCTGCTGGCCTTCCGCAACGAACGCGGCGACGGGCCGCCGGCCCTGGCGCTGCCCTCCGACAAGTCGGCCGGTGCCGTGGCGCAGTTGCGCAAGGACCGCGCGGACACGGTGAAGGCCTGGGCCGATGTCGTTTCGACGCGCCCTGATGTTACCGCTAACATTCTCGAAGAGCCGTTGCGCGCCGTCATGACCGACTACAGGATGGTGGAGGGCTTCCGTGATCGCATCGACCAGATGCTGACCCTGCCGCTGGAAGGCCGCGACAAGAGTTTCAGCGGCACCTGGATGAACGAGACCCAGAAATTCCTGACAAGCCTCGAGACGGCCTCCAACCTGATGGGCGAGCGCATCCGCGCGCTCGATCCCTCGATGGTGCCCGTGAGCCAGATCGGCGCGTCGAGCTGGAGCGCTCGTGTGGCCGCCGGCAATGTCTCGCTGGTTCTCAATGAGCCGGTAGCGACCCGGCGTGGCCTGAGTGAAGACGAATATGCCAAGGTGATCGTCGGTGAGGCGCGTATCAGTGCGCTGTGGCAGATCGTCGGTGCTCTGGTTGCACACCCTGCGACCGCGCCGGAACTGAAGGCCGCCTATGCCAAGGGTAATGCCGACTTCTTCACCAGCGATTTTGCCAGCGCGCGCAAGCAACTGATCGACGCGCTGCATGTGGGGCGCGCTCCGACCATGACGACGGATGAATGGCGCACCGGCAACAAGGCATCGCTCGCCTCGCTGGCGGAGGTGGCCTCGGTCTCGCGCGTGGTTCTCGTCCAGCGTGCCGAAGCGGCCATGTCCGGCGCTCTGAGCCGCACTATCAGCTATGCCCTGGTCTTCCTGGCAACGGTGGTCTTCGCCACGGCCGGCATGGCCGTCATCGTCCTGCGGGTCACGCGGCCGATTGCCCGCCTGACCCGCTGCATGGATGCGCTGGCACAGGGCGATCACGGACTTGATGTGCCCGGCATCGCACGGCAGGACGAGATCGGCGGCATGGCCCGCTCCGTCGAGGTCTTCCGGCAGGCGGCCATCCGCAATGCCGAACTGGAGGCTGAGGCGGAGGAAAATCGTCGTCGCGCCGAGGTCGAGCGCCTGGAAATCCAGCGCCTGGCCGAAGAGGAAGCCGAAAGCCGCCTCAATGCGGCAACCGGTGCCTTGGCCGCCGGCCTGAAGCGGCTTGCCGCCGGCGACATGCTGTGCGAGATCGATCAGGAATTCGCACCGCAATTCGAAGGCCTGCGCCACGATTTCAACAGCTCTGTCGCCCAGCTTCGCTCGACGCTTCTTTCGGTCAGCCATGCGGTGACGGCCGTCAACAGCGGCAGCGGCGAAATCGCCGGGGCAACCGACGATCTCTCCCGCCGCACGGAAGGCCAGGCCTCCTCGCTGGAGGAAACCGCGGCGGCCCTCGAACAGATCACCGCCAATGTGCAGTCCACATCGACCCGCAGCGGCGAGGCCCGCGACCTGGTGCGGGCGGCGAGCACGCAGGCGGAGCAGTCCGGCGTGGTCGTCGGCAATGCGGTTGCCGCCATGGAGCGGATCGAGACCGCCTCGCGCCAGATCGGTCAGATCATCTCGGTCATCGACGAGATTGCCTTCCAGACCAACCTGCTGGCACTGAATGCCGGCGTGGAAGCGGCCCGCGCCGGCGATGCGGGCAAGGGCTTTGCCGTGGTGGCGCAGGAGGTGCGCGAACTGGCGCAGCGTTCTGCCAATGCCGCCAAGGAGATCAAGGGCCTGATCGGCAATTCCGAACTGGCCGTGTCCGAGGGTGTCAAGCTGGTGAATGCCACCGGCGAGGGGCTCGGCACCATCTCGCAACTGGTCATGGCCATCAACCAGCACATGGATGCCATCGCTTCCGCAGCGGTGGAGCAGTCCGCGGGCCTGCGCGAGGTCAATACCGCCGTCAACCAGATGGACCATGTGACCCAGCAGAATGCGGCCATGGTGGAGCAGATGAGCGCGGCGAGCGCCGGCCTTGCCCAGGAGGCCGCCCAGCTGTCGGCGATGCTGGAAGGCTTCCGCATCGGCCTCATGGCGACCAAGGCACCCTCCGGCACGGCTGGCGGCCTGCGTCGTCGCGCCGCCTGATCCCCTGAGCTCTCGGTTGCCCTTCGTCCCGTCCGGGGGCGCGACCTTGAAAATGGCGATGGCCGGTACCCTTGCCGGCCATCTCTGCCGGGGCGCAAAGGCGCCTCTGCGAGCATGTCCGCACCGCTTTCCGGGCAGTCGTCCGGGGCAATCCTTGATCGTTCGGTGCCGGCAGCCCGGTTCAAACCGCTTTGGTGCCACGACTACAAGTTCCCGCCCGTTACTTCTTCAGGTGGCAGATAAACTGATCATCAACCAGCTTGCGATGACTACTGGACATGGTTCGGCCTAGGGGGCGGCCATTTTGTGGGCATGTGCCCCGGCCGTGTGATCGGTCGGGGGCAAGGGGGATGATCCATTGATGTCGATCGGCAAGATTCCTTTTCGCAGGGCGCTTTCGCTGCTGAGCTTCGTGCCGCTGGCCGCTGTTGTCGGCCTTGGTTCCATGGTCGGCTGGAAGAGCTACGATGCCTATGACAAGCTGGCGCGGGCAGAGGTCCTGGCCGAGCTTGCCCATGCCGGCGGCGAACTGATGATGATGATGCCGATGGATGCATCCTCATCACCTGCCGAGCGCCCCGCGATCCGTGCCGCAACCGATGCCGCCTATTACGACATGGTCGCGCAACTAACGAAACTGAGCGCGCTTGGCTACAACGATCCTTTCACGAAGAAGCTTCAGGCGGATCTTGATGCCAACTTTGCCCGTATTCCGGAATTCCGGCGGCTCCTCGATGCCGGCGATACCAATCCTATTCTGCCGCTGCGCTATGCGCAGCCCATGGCCTCGTCGGCTCTGGCTCTGTCCTCGCGCGCCGGCATCCTGACGGATGACGTGGCGCTTGCGCGGGACATCCGTGGATATCACGCCTGGATGAAGGTCAATGAAGGCTATCTCGTGCTCAACCGCATGGGGCAGGTCTACATCAAGAACGGCACGTTCGGTAAGCCGGAGCAGGCCCGTTTCGACGGCGCCCTCAACCAGATCCGCAATTTCGAACCCGCCTTCAGAGAACTCATCGCCCCGGATCTGCTCGGCCGCTACGACGCCTTCTTCGGAACGCCGGAAGGCACGATCGTGACCAACATGATGAAGGCCATGGAAAGCCTGGAGGATTTCAAGGGCAAGCCGGAGGAGCTCGGTCCCTTCATTGACGCCATGAACAAGCGTCGCGACTATGTTGCCGGCCTGTTGCGTGAAAACGGCCAGAAGCTGCTCCAGAATGCCGAGAGCCGTCTCGATGCGGCGCGCGGTTCCATGTTGATGATCATCGGCGGTCTGTCCGTCTTCGTTCTCGCGGTGGTCGCCTTCAGCGCCGGCGTGATGCGCAGCCTGTCGTCGTCGATCAGACGCATTGCCCTGTCGATGACCGGCCTTGCGGATGGAGATACGGCAAGCGCCATTCCGTATACGGAACGGAAGGACGAGATCGGCGACATGGCGCAGTCGGTGGAAGTATTCCGCCAGGCGGCAATCCGCAATGCGCAGCTGGAAGCCGAGGCCGCCGCCGGTCGCAGCCGCGCCGAGGCCGAGCGGGCCGGCATGCAGGCGCGCGCCGAGGCAGAGGCCGAGGAGCGTCTGAACCAGGCCACGCGCACCTTTGCCGCAAGCCTTCGCCGTCTGGCCGAAGGCGACATGCTCTGCGAGATCGACACGCCGCTTTCGGCCCAGTTCGAGGCTCTGCGCGCCGACTTCAACACCTCGGTCCGGCAGTTGCGCGAGGCGCTGCTCAGCGTCGGTCACTCGGTCTCGACGGTCACCGATGGCTCCCGGGAGATTTCCGATGCCTCCGACAACCTTGCCAAGCGCACCGAGCAGCAGGCCGCGTCGCTGGAAGAGACGGCAGCGGCGCTGGAGGAAATCACGGCGAATGTCATCGCCACCTCCAAGCGTTCGGCCGAAGCGCGCGATGTGGTGCGCGAAGCGCGCAGCCGAGCCGACCAGTCGGGCGGCGTGGTTCGCAATGCCGTGGTCGCCATGCAGCGGATCGAGGAGGCCTCGCGGCAGATCAACCAGATCATCTCGGTGATCGACGAGATCGCCTTCCAGACCAACCTTCTGGCGCTGAATGCCGGCGTCGAGGCGGCACGTGCCGGGGAGGCGGGCAAGGGCTTTGCGGTCGTGGCGCAGGAGGTGCGCGAGCTTGCCCAGCGCTCCGCCAATGCAGCCAAGGAGATCAAGGCGCTGATCGGCAATTCGACGGTTGCCGTCTCCGAAGGCGTCAAGCTGGTCAGCGATACGGGGCAGGGATTGGCGACCATCGAACAGCTGGTGCAGATCGTCAATTCCCATATGGATGCGATCGCGACGGCAGCGCAGGAACAGTCTTCCGGGCTGGCAGAGGTCAATACCGCCGTCAATCACATGGACCAGGCGACGCAGCAGAATGCGGCAATGGTGGAAGAGATGAATGCGGCTGGTGCAGGCCTGGCCCAGGAAAGCCACAAGCTGAGCGAGCTTCTGTCGCACTTCCAGCTGGGATCGGCCGTACAGCAGCTGCGCAACACCGGAGCCCGGATGCGGGCGGCTACAGCCCCGAGCCCTGCACAGGCTGTCACGCCGCGCGCCGCACCGGCTCCAAGGACACAAGGCAATACCGCCCTCGCGGCGTCGAAGGACTGGGAAGAGTTCTGAGGCCTTGCGGGGTATCGCACCGACAGGCAAAAGGGCGGCCGGCGGGGCGCCCTTTTTCATTTTGTGCGCCTGCTTCGATTCCGGCTTGCCTTCACTCTCGTTATCACATAAAGATATCTTTATATGTTGATTGAGATTGGGTCGTGCTATGAGCTTGTCGCTGGATAGCCTCGTTGGAATTCTGAAGACGGCCGGGGAGCCAACCCGGTTCCGCCTCATTGCGCTTCTGGCCGGCGGCGATCTGACGGTGAGCGACCTGACAGACATTCTCGGCCAGTCGCAGCCGCGCATTTCCCGGCACCTGAAGCTTCTCGCCGAAGAAGGCCTGATCGAACGCTATCAGGAAGGCGCCTGGGCCTATTTCCGCCTGAAGCAGGACGGAGATGCCGCCGTGCTGGCGCGGCGGCTGCTGGAGGGCGTCGATGCGGGCGATCCCGTGCTGGCGCGCGACTATGAACGTCTTGTGACGGTCAAGCGTCTGCGTGCCGAACGGGCGCAGGCCTATTTCAGTCGCAATGCCTCCGAATGGGACGCGCTGCGCCGCCTGCATGTCAGTGATACGGATGTGGAGGCGGCCCTCGTCAAGGTGCTGGGCGACGAGCCGGTGGATGCCCTGCTCGATCTCGGCACTGGCACCGGTCTCGTCCTGAAGATGCTGGAGGCCTCCTATCGGCGCGCCGTCGGTATCGATGCCAGCCGCGACATGCTGGCGGTGGCCCGCGCCAATCTCGACAAGGCGGGCATCGTCAAGGCGAGCGTGCGTCACGGAGACATCTTCAACCTGCCGCTCGAAGCCGGCGATTTCGATCTGATCACCATTCATCAGGTGCTGCACTTTCTCGACGAGCCGGAACGGGCCATCACCGAGGCGGCTCGCGTGCTGCGGCCGGGCGGGCGTCTGGTGATTGTCGATCTCGCACCGCATGCTTTTGACTATCTGCGCGATGAACATGCGCATCTGCGCCTCGGCTTCTCCCACCAGACGGTGGCCGAGTGGCTCGAAAAGGTCGGTCTCACCGTCACGGAGGTGATCGACCTGCCGCCGAAGCAACAGGAGGCGGCTTCGGCATTGACCGTTACTATCTGGCTTGCCCACGCGCCCGCAGAGGCCGCGCTGCTGGCAAGGCCTCATCCCGTTCACTCTCTTCTGTCGGAAGTCGTGTCATGAACCATGTCGCCAAAGCACCCCGTTCCGAATCTGACCTTCGGGTGTCCTTCGAATTCTTTCCGCCGAAGTCACCCGACATGGAGCAGCAGCTCTGGCAGACGGTGCGCGAACTTGCCCGCTACAATCCGGATTTCGTCTCCGTCACCTATGGCGCCGGCGGCACCACCAAGGCGCCGACCTTTTCGGCCGTGGAGCGGATGATCGGCGAGATGAAGCTGTCGACAGCCTCGCACCTGACCTGCGTGGATGCCGATCGTGCCGAGACGCACAAGGTGATCGAGGATCTGCGCGCGCTTGGCGTGCGCCATATCGTGGCGCTGCGCGGCGACCCCGCCAGCGGTATCGGCACCGCCTATGTGCCGCATCCGCAGGGCTATGCCAATGCCGCCGAGCTGGTGGCCGGCCTCAAGGAGATCGGCGGATTCGAAATCTCCGTCTCCGCCTATCCGGAAAAGCATCCGGAAAGTGCGGACGTTTCTGCCGACATTGCCATGCTGAAGCGCAAGGCGGATGCCGGCGCTGACCGCGCACTGACGCAGTTCTTCTTCGACAACGACGTTTTCGAGCGCTACCTCGACAAGGTTCGCGCGGCCGGCATCGAAATCCCGATCATTCCGGGCATCATGCCGATCCAGAACCTGACGCAGCTGAAGCGGTTTGCCAGCCGCTGCGGTTCGACGGTGCCGTCCTTCCTGGACCAGCGCTTCGAAGGCCTGGATGACAAGCCCGAGGATCGTGCCAGAGTGGCGGCCGATGTCGCGGCCGAACAGATCGAGGACCTGATGCGGCGGGGCATCCGCGATGTCCATCTCTACACGATGAATCGCGCGCCGCTGGTTACCGGCGTCCTCCACCGCCTCGGCATTGTGCCGGCAAAGGAGGCGCAGGCCGGAGCCGCGGCCTGAGCCATTATCCACGGCGGGCGACCATGCGTCGCCTGCCACGCTCTTGCAAACGCTTGACTGAAATGGGTCAGTTTCAACTTGCCCTGACCGGGGCCCCTGTCCGTTCCCGGAAAATCAAATGCTCAGACGAAGAGCATGGATGCAACGAACACAAATGCTGCACCGACGAGAAGGACATTGAAGGAATGCGTGCGTCCCATGTCTGCCTCCTTGTGTTGACACACGGAATGTAAGTGCATTTTGCGAGACTTGAAAAGAAAATAATGTGCTGCATTGCGGCACGTTTTTGCCTCATCTGTGTCTAAATCTTGTTCAAGCCATTGAATATGAACGATTTTTTCGTTAATGCGAATAGTGAATAAAGCGTGTAGAAAACAGCGCCTGCCGTTAACGAACGTCACATTTCGTGAGGAATCGGCCTGCCGCTGCTACCACCTGTCACGCTTTGCGACGGGTGCGGAAAGAGGGCATGCTGTTGTTGCGCTGCAACACCGTCAGGGCACAGGCGAGAGGGCGGCGTGCCCCCCCGGAGGCTACGCAGTATCTTCGGAACTCCTGCGCTGGCCCGGACGCTTCAAAGCGCGTTGAGCAGGGCCGGCGTCGGCCAGCCATCGGCAGGCATCCCCAGCCGCTGCTGCGCCTTCTGCACCGCCGTGCGTGTGCCTGAGCCCAGAATGCCATCGATATCGCCCACGTCATGGCCGATGCCGTCGAGCTTCCTCTGCAGCACCTTCATCTCGTCGACGCTCAGCCCCTGTTCCGGATTGCCCTTCAGATAGGCCGGCGCGCCGGACAGCCGCGTGGCGAAATAGGCGGCGGATGTCGTGTAGATGAACGACTTGTTCCATTCCAGATAGATGGCGAAGTTGGGATAGGTCAGGAAGGCCGGCCCCTTGCGGCCCTGCGGCAGGATCAGTGCTGCCGGCAGCGTGCCGAAGGAGGTGTTGCCGTCGCGCGGCTTCACGCCGAGCCGGAACCACTCCGAGGCCGGGATCTCGTTGCCGAGGCCGCTGCGCTCCCATGGCAGGTTGTCCGGCACGTCCACTTCCTGAATCCAGGGCTGGCCGGCGCGGAAGCCGAGGCTGCGGATGAAGGAGGCGGCGGTCAGGATGGCATCCGGTGCACTGGTCTTGACGTTGATGTGCCCGTCGCCATCGCCATCAACGCCATGCGCGATGATGTCTTTCGGCAGCATCTGCACCTGGCCGATCTCGCCGGCCCAGGCGCCGGTATTGGTGGCGGGGTCCAGATCGCCATGCTGCACCATCTGGATGAGGGCGAGCAGTTGCGGGCGGAAGAGTTCCGGGCGGCGGCAGTCATGCGCCAGCGTGACCAGTGCATTGCGGGTGTTGAAATCGCCCTGTACCGCGCCGAAATCGGTTTCCATCGCCCAGAAGGCGGCGATCACGCCGGGCGGCACGCCGAATTCCTTCTCGGCGCGGGCAAACACCTCGGCATATTGCTTCAGCTTCTGGCGGCCGATGTCCAGGCGGGCCTGGCTGACGGTGCGTTGCGAGAATTCGAGGAAGGTCTGGCGGAACACGCCCTGCGCCCGGTCGCGCGACAGCACCTTCTGGTCGATGACGGCGCCGGCCAGCGCCTTGTCCGCTGAGGCCGCCGGAACGCCCATCGAGACCGCCTCCGCCTTCACCCCTTGCAGGAAACTGGAAAGGTCGCCGCCGCAGGCTGCAGACTGCGCCTGAGCGGTGGAGGCGAGGGCGGCAAGGCAAAGGGCAATGCAGGTGGCGCGGGCAGGGGCGAAGGGCATGGACGGGTTCCTCTCTCGGTCGAGGTGATCATCTCGGCGAGCTTTGTGACGGAAGATGGGCAAGGGCCACATTCGATGCGCCCGCGCGGTTGTGTCGATCAGCGGCTTGCCAGGGTCGGGCCGGCCGCATCCACCTGGTTGAGAGCGGCCAGCCAGTCCGTCCAGTCCTTGCGGGAACCGGCAAACACATTGATGTCCGTGCCGCCCCTGATGCCGGGAATGACGCCGGTGGAGGTATACTGCCAGAACGACCAGCGGCGGCCCTGATAGGTCTTTTCCGGATGGGCCGCCACCGAGCGTACCCAGAAGGGGCGATCCTCGAAACTGCCGACCAGGTTGTCGCGATGGAAATCGACGGAGGTGTAGATGATCGGCCGCTTGCCGTAATAGGCTTCCAGCCGGTCCATGAAATGCTGCAGCTCGGCGCGGATGCTCGATGCCGGCGGGCGGGTTCGGCAGGTCTTCGACGCATGGTTCCATTCCACGTCCACCACCGGCGGCAGCACGCTTGCGGCCTTAGGTACATTGGCGATGAACCAGTCGGCCTGCTCGTCGGCGCTGGAGCAGAAATAGTAGAAATGATAGGGGGCATGCGGCAGCCCGACGGCTGCTGCGGAGCGCCAGTTGGTTTCGAAGGCCGGATCGACCATGTCCTTGCCCTCGGTCGCCTTGATGAAGACGAAGGAGACATCGGCCCGTTTCACGGCCTGCCAGTCGATATCGCCGTTCCACTTGGAGATATCGATGCCATGTACCGGATGCCTGTCCGGATGGTTGCGGCCGAAATCCTGCGGATCGGTGTCGTGGAATTTCGTCTTGCGGATCGAACCGGTGGACATGAAGTCATAGCTGACGGCGCTGCAGCCGCTGGCCAGCAGCGACGTGGCAAGGAGGGCGGCAAGCAGCCGGAACATCGGGCGATCCATGCAATCGAGGACAGGGCACCCCGCGAAAGGTGACGGGGCAAGGCCCCTGATCGTTAACCATCACGTGGTAAACGTTCGGTTACGATCAGCAATGCGCCGCACCGTATACTAGCGTTTCGATTGCGTCGGATGCAACGGCGCCTCAGCTGCGTGCCGCCGGATCCTCGCGGCGGCGGATGACGGCCCGCCAGGCATAGCCGCCATGCAGCGGCTGGAACATCATGTCCGCCCCATGCGCAGCAAGCCTTGCCTCGATCGCTTCGGCCAGCGTGGCGCGCGGCGTCACGTGGAAGCGGGCAAGCCAGGCCTGGAGACCCGTGCGGAACCAGCCGGGCAGGTTTTCCTGCTGGCCGAAATCGACGATATGCAGCGAGCCGCCGGGCTTCAGCGCGGCGAGCGCGGCATCGATCGCCTTTTCCCAGTCCGGAATCATCGACAGCGCGTAGGAGATCAGGATGCGGTCAAATCCGTCGACGCCGAAATCGGTGGCGCGAAAATCCGTCGCATCGGCCGTCTTCAGGTGCGGGATCGCCGGCTTGCCGCGGAAATTGGCGCGTGTCGTCGCCAGCATCTCGGCGGAAATGTCGAGACCGTAGAGGCGCGCCTGCGGATAGAGGCGGTGCGCCAGCAGCAGATTGCGTCCCGTGCCGCACCCCACCTCCAGCAGGGTGCCCTTTTTCGGCACCTGCAGCTCGCGGATCGCCCGGTCGCGGCCGAGCAGGTAGTACTTGCGGGTCATGTCGTAGATGTGCCGCTGGTAGCGGTACATCCGGTCCATCCGGGCGGCGTGTTCTGCGGTCGCGGCGGTGCCGGTCCCCGGTGCGCCGGTCATGCCGACCTCGCATAGATGTGGAAGCCGCCATAGATGGCAGAGCGGTCCTGCAGGTTCAGTTCGTGGGAACGTTCGGCCAGATAGCACCACTGGGCGCGGATCGCCGGCGAGAGGCGATCCTCGATGATGCTTTTTTCGGCGGCCGTGCGGAAGATGACGCGCGCGCCAGGTGCGGCGGTGCGGGTGATCTCCGCCCACAATTCGTTGAGCTGGCGGTCGTTCATCCAGTCCTGCGCGTCGAGCAGCACGTAGCGATCCACCGTGCCTGCTGCCTTTTGCGCGAGAAGCTCGGTGAAGGTGGCGTGATGCACCGTCACCCGCGAGACGTTGTCGCGGATCGCGCGGTAGTGCTCCGGCTTCAGATAGGTCGGCAGCTGGCCCTCATGCGGCTCGGCGTAGCGGCGGACGAACGCCTGCCAGGCGAAGTAGTTGTCGCGCAGCGGGAAGTGGCAGGCAAGCTTTTCGAGCCTCTGGCGCAGCACCGGTGCGATCGAGCCCTCGGCGGCGAGGCTTGCCAGTTCGTCATACTGCTGCGGCGGAATGCCGAGGCCG
Source organism: Rhizobium sp. CSW-27 (assembly GCF_018760785.1). Taxonomy (GTDB): domain Bacteria; phylum Pseudomonadota; class Alphaproteobacteria; order Rhizobiales; family Rhizobiaceae; genus Neorhizobium. The sequence goes on along the minus strand of NZ_JAHHZO010000006.1, from coordinate 249,544 downwards.
AACAGCGAGCTCTTGCGGCTGGTCAGCCAGCGAATCAGCGGCTTGTCGAACAGTGGCGCGACATTGATTTCGAAGAACTGCCGCTGTTCGCGCAGCGAGCGTGCCTTGGCCATTTCGGTCAGGTCGACACCGTGCAGGCGCGCCAGCAGATGGCCGGCGGCGATGAAGCGGCCGAGCAGGCCGGTGCGGTAGATGTTGCGGTCGAAGACCGAAATGCGGCGGCGGCCGCTCAGCGTGCGCTTGTCCCAGTAGGCGCGGGTCGCGGCATCGAGCGCCGGTGCGATGAAGCGGTCATAGGCCCGGGTATTGCTGCGGGTGTTTTCCGATGCCAGCAGCCGCACCACGTCGCTGTGGTTCGGCAGGGCCGAAAAGGCCGCCAGTTTCAGGCGGTTGAGCGCGATGTGGTGCGGATTGAGGTCGACGACGTCGATGGAGGCCGGCTTGCAGGAGAGGTAGGCCAGCATGTTGCAGCCGCCGGAACCGATCGTGACGATGCTGTGGCCTTCGCCGAGTTCCATGCCGGCCATGTCCACATCCGGATCTTCCCAGATCTGCGGATAGACGAGGCCGGAAAACAGCAGGCCGAACAGACGCTCGGAAAGCCCGCTTTTCGACAGGGCCTTGTGTTGAAGAAGCGCAGCCTTCAGCTTGCCGTTCTTCAGAAAGCCGACATCCGGTACGATCTCTGCCATGCGGAATCTTGCCCCTCGTCATGAGTTTCGCAAGCGTCTAGCCGTCTGGTGCTACAGTTTGATGACGTGGCGATCCGCTGCCGGGCTTCGCCCACAGGCCTGCCCGTCAGGTCTCCCCCTCGGCGCGTCTTGGGGCTTCCCATTGCCCGGCTTTCCTGCTTGCATGCCGCGTCCACAGGGAGTGACGACATGCGCATCCTCATCCGTCTAGGCAAACTGCTTCTCGTGCTGCTGGTGCTGGCCGTCATCGGCGCGGTGGCGTGGCTCTATGCCGTTCCGCCAGCACTTCTGCGGGTCGGCAGCGGCTATGCGGCAAAGATCGTCTGCTCCAACGTGTTCATCGCCCATCGCGAGCCGGCTGAGGTGCTGGCGGATGACGTGCAGGCGCCGGGGCATCCGCTGCTCCGGCTCATGCGGGTCGAGGTTCAGCCGGAGCGGCAGCGGGTGCGGGCGGCACTGCTGGGCAGCATCGCGCCGCGCGAAGCCGTCTATCGGCCGGGCCTTGGCTGCAGCGTGCTGGGCGAGGGAAAGCAGCCCGCCCTGCTGGCCCTGACGGGCGGTGCGGCGATCGATGCAGCCGATCCCGGCCGCCCCTGGCCCGAAGGCGATGCGCTCGTTCCCTCGGACGCTGCCGCGCGCGTTCTTGCGCGGGAGGATCTGACGGGCGCCGGCATGCGGGCGGTGGTGGTGGTCAAGGACGGGCGCATCGTCGCGGAACGTTATGGCGAGGGCTTCGATGCGGCAACGCCGCTTCTCGGCTGGTCGATGACGAAGACGGTCAATGCCGCGCTGATCGCCACGCTGCTTCGCGACGGACGCATGCATCTCGACGATGCGGACCTTCTGCCGGCCTGGAAGGATGACGGGCGGGCGCGCATCACGCTGGCCCGCATGCTGTCGATGGAAAGCGGCCTGTCCTTCAACGAGGATTACGGCGCCGTCGCCGATGTGACGCGCATGCTCTACCTGGAGCCGGACATGGCCCGCTTCGCCCAGCGCCTCCCGCTGGAGGCGGAGCCGGGCACCACCTTCAGCTATTCCTCCGGCACGGCGTTGCTGCTGTCGCGCATCTGGCAGAACCGCTTTGCCGATCCGGCCGAGGCCCTGGCCTATCCAGGCCGCGCCCTGTTCGGCCCCCTCGGCATGCGCAGTGCCGTTCTGGAAATCGACGAGGCCGGCACCTTCGCCGGCAGTTCCTACATGTATGCCACCGCGCGCGACTGGGCGCGGTTCGGTCTGCTTCTGGCTGAGGAAGGCGTCTGGCAGGGAAGGCGTCTGCTGCCGGCCGATCTGGTTGCGATGATGCGCACGCCGAACGGCGCCTCGGGCGGACGTTATTCGCAGATGCAGACCTGGCTGCCGGCGCGCGGCGAGGGAACCGACCGCCTGCCGGACGACATGTTTGCCCTTCAGGGGCATGACGGTCAGTCGGTGACTGTCATTCCCTCCAGGGGACTTGTCGTGGTGAGGATGGGATTGTCGCCGTCCCGCAATGGTTATCGGCCGACACCGCTGGTGCGCGAACTGGTGAAGGCGCTGCCCTGAGCGCCCGGCCGGCCCGCACGGATGTCAGTGCATCACGTGCAGCATGTCCTTGCGCTTGGCGTCATAGTAGTAGCCGCGGGCATAGAGGCCGATGGCGTCGTCAGCCTCGTTGTCTGCCACCAGCCAGGCGCCGCGCAGATATTTGATGGCATATTTCAGATTGGTTTCGGCATCGAGAAGACCCTCGGCCGGCCCGCGATATCCCATGGCCTTTGCCGTGGAATACTTGATCTGCATCAGTCCGAAATAACCGTTCCGGTTATAGGCCTTCGGATTGTACTTGCTTTCGCGATGCACGACGCGGTGCACCAGCGATTCCGGCACGCCGTAGAGGCCGGCATAGCGCTTGATCAGCTTGTTGAGTTCCGGCGTGCTGGACTCCGCCGTTTCCGGAAGCGGTGCGCCCGGCGCCGGCGGGAAGAAGTCCGTCGTCAGCGACGAGACCGGCTGCGAGGCGGAGGCATAGGCCAGCATGGAAGAGGTCGGAGCCTGCGCCATCTTCGGCCGCGGCGTCGGGATCGCCACATAGGTGGCGCTCAGTTCCTCGGGAATGCCATGGGCGAGGGGGGCTGCAACCGGCTTCGGCTGCGGAACGGCAACATGGGCAACCTGCACGGGGCTGGCGGCGGCCGTTACCAGCGGCTGCGGCGCAACCGGCGCGCTCATCACATGCGCTGCCGTTGCCACGTTGATCGCCTGCATGGCACCCGTGGTTTCCAGCGACGTCGGGGCGACGGCGAGGGCAGGCGTGGTGCCGGCGGCCTGGGCTGCCTGTTCGGCCAGCGCGGCGCGAACCGAATCATTCTGTCGGGCCAGCGCCCAGCTGCCGACGGGCAAAGCAACCTGATGAACGACGCGGCCACCCTTTTCGGCAACGACGGTGGTACTGCCGGCAGGCGCCGCGACCGGGCCTGCATCGGTGCCGGCCGCTGCGGCGGCGGCCTCGATTGAAATGCGTCCGCTTTTCGGCGCGGCATGGGCCTCGGCAAGCTGTTCCGTTGTTTCGGTCTTTGCCTGGGCTGTTTCCTGGCTCTGTTCAGCCTTGCCGTCCGCTGCGGTGTTCGACGCCGAGTCAACGCTTGAGCAACTGGAAACGGCCCCACAAATGGCAACCGCAATCACCGCGTTGCAACCGAAAAAACGGGTTATCGCCATTGTCTCACTTTCACGAAGTTGTGTTTCCCAGCCCGTGCGTGTCTTGCAAATCTTACCAATTCTTAACGCATTGGACGCCGAGCGGCAAGACCGTGGCGGTCAGGCGGCAATCCGGCGGTAGCCGGCGCTGACGGCGCGGCGCGCGATGAAGCGGGTGCGGGACTTGTCGAGCCCCGGTTTTCCGCGGCTTGTGCGCTGCAGGCGCATGGCCCGCTGGCGGGCAAAAACGATCTGGATAACCGGTGCGGCGATCGCCGCAAGCGCAAAGGCGAGCCCGGCATGCAATGCTCGCTCCGCGATATCGGCAGACGAATCGGCGGTCTGGAAAAGCAGCGCGGCGATGGCGACGGCAAGCCCCGGACGAAGCTGGCCGACAAAGCCGCGCGACAGGGCCGGCCAGACGGTCTTCTCGCCAAGGTTGTCGTTGTCCGCCAGCCGGAAGCGCTGGCGCATCTGCAGACCGCGCAGCACGTAGACGGCGAGATAGGCCAGCGCGCACCAGGACAGGGCGTCCAGCATGGTGCGCAGCGACTCCGCCAGCCAGACATGGATGCCGAAGCCGGCGGCGAAGCAGAGGAGGGAGCCGAGCAGGATGGCGGGCACCAGTGCCGCCGCCCGCGTCTTGCCGCGGGCGAGGCTGTGGTCGAGGAGAAGGCGGCCGGAGGTTGACGGCAGATCAAGGATCAGCAGGCACAGAATTGAAAAGACCAGCAGATCCCCGAGGGTCATGGTTTCCTCCAGCATGAAATCGTCGCCGCCCGCAGGTCCTCGCCCGGCTGCAGCAGCGTTCGATCACACCGCCCGGAAGGGCTGGCCGATGAAGTCCATGACCTCCCCGAACCAGGGGGTGGCGAGATCGAAATGTTTGCCCCCCTTGATACGCGGGAATTCGATCGTGCGCAATTTCCCATTCTGGTCCTCGTCGTGGCCGGTGACGCCCGACACGCCGTTCAACGCACTTTCCACAGCCAGATCGACCATGCTCTGGATCAGGCGCAGGTCGTCGCCGTTGGCGGGTGCCGAGCGGGCATAATAACCGGACTTCTGAACCATCGAACGCTCGGCATGCAGAAGGGTTGCAAAATGCTTCTGGAACCAGGACCCGACATTGACGGTGTCGATCTTGACATGGCCAAAGGCATCGCGCTTCACCGCCTCGCCGGCTGCCTCGCGTTCGGCGACGATGGTGTCGAGACCGGCTCCTTCCGATACGAACAGCGTGACGAAGCCGCACTTGTCCATGATGGCGCGCAGGCGTTCGGCTTCCGCTTCCAGGTCGAAGTACATTTCCGGCAGGTAGAGGCCGTCAATGTTCTTCATCTGGGTGTTCATCATCAGGCCCTCGACATATTCATTGTCCTTTGTCTCCTGAATGTAGGCGCGGGCGGTGGCGGCGGTCAGCCAGCCGCAATGGCGGCCCATGACCTCGTGGATCACCAGCGTGCGCGGTGCTGCGCTCTGCTCGTTGCTGACGTGATCGAAGAAATGCGCGCCGACGTCGGCAGCCGTCCAGGCGCCGAGCGACTGGCGGATCGGCACGACGTCGTTGTCCACCGTCTTCGGCAGGCCGACCACCGTCAGATCATAACCATGCGCGCCGAGATAGGCGGCAAGATCGGCGGCCGTGGTATTGGTGTCGTCGCCGCCGATCGTGTGGAGAATGGTCACGCCGTCGGAGGCCAGCCGGTCGGCGGCCACCTTCAGAGGGTTCTCGCCCTCCTTGACGAGGCCGCGCTTCACGCAGTCGGCGACATTGGTCAGCTTGACGCGGCTGTTGCCGATCGGCGAGCCGCCGTAACGATGCAGCAGATGGGCGCGCTCGCGCATGTTGGGGGTGATCTCGATTCGATCTCCGAGCAGCAGACCCTGATAGCCCGAGCGATAGGCGACAAGCTCCAGTTCGGGGGCAATATCCGTGTAGCGCTCGATCAATCCCCCGACCGCCGACGAAAGACAGGGCGCAAGCCCACCCGCCGTCAGCATCGCCACTTTCCGCTTCGCCATCGAACCTCCTTTTGCGCCCGCGCGCCTTGCCTTTTGACCGCAGAAGGGATGCGACACGTGACCGCAGCTGTAAAGTGAATTTCTCAAGAAAATCCGCTATTTCGGGCCGGTTTTGGAACAGCTGTGTTTTCAATCGGTTCAAATCGGCAGATGCTCTGGCGCTCGCAGGTGAGCCTGTAGGCGGCATGTCAACCAGACCCGGCAAAAGGCGGGGCGGCCCCGCGCGCCGGGCGATCCGGCGTGGCGGGGATCGCGTAGAATGACAAGAATTTAATCCCGCCCGCTGCCCGCGGCTGCTTGCCAAGGCGGCGGGAATTTGGTCAGGTGAAGCATGATCTTCGATTTTCTCTGCCTGAATGTGAGTTCTTTGTGGGAGCGGCTGCTCGGCAGCGTCGGCGACGCCGCCCACAATGCGCTTGGCCGCGTGGTGGAGGCGATCCGCACCCTGTTCGAAGGCGATCCGGAAACGCGCCGGCGCGTTTCCTTCTCCGTTGCCATCATCGCGCTCTCGGCCAAGATGGCCAAGGCCGACGGTGCAGTCGTCGCCTCGGAGGTCGAGGCCTTCCGGCAGATCTTCGATTTTCCCGAGGAGGAGGCGCGCAATGTCGCCCGCCTCTATAACCTCGCCCGGCAGGACGTGGCCGGCTACGAAGCCTATGCGGAAAAGCTGGCGGGTCTCTGCGGGTCCGGCGACGAAAACTGCCCGATGCTGGAAAACGTCATCGACGGCCTGTTCCACATCGCCAAGGCCGACGGCATGGTGCACGAGAAGGAAATGGCCTTTCTCGCCCGCATCGCCGAGATCTTTCACATCGACGAAGACCATTTCCGCCGCATCCAGGCCCGCCACATGCATCTGGAGGGCGTCGATCCCTACATGGTGCTGGGCGTGTCGCCGAATGATGATTTCTCCGCCATCCGCAAGCGCTACCGCCATCTGGTGGCCGAGCATCACCCCGACAAGCTGATTGCCCGCGGTGTGCCCCAGGCGCTGCATGCGGCGGCCAACGAGCGCATGGCGGCGCTGAACGCCGCCTATGCGGCGATTGCCAAGGAACGCAAGGCTGCATGAAACTGGTGCCGGATTTCTCGGGCGCGCGGGTCGAGCCGTCGCCGAACCATGGCGAGCGCGTGGGCGGCGTGGCGCCCGACATGATCATCCTGCATTACACGGGCATGGCCGATCATGGACAGGCATTGTCCTGGCTGAAGAACATCGAGAGCGAGGTCTCCAGCCATTATTTCGTCTGGCCGGACGGGCGCGTGGTGCAACTGGTGCCGGAGGCGCGCCGGGCATGGCATGCGGGAAAAAGCTTCTGGGACGGCGAGACCGACATCAACTCCCGCTCGATCGGCATCGAGATCGCCAATGCCGGCCATCCGGGCGGGCTGCCGCCCTTTCCGGACGCGCAGATCGAGGCAGTCATTGCGCTCTGCCGCGATTGTGCCGAACGCTGGTCGATCCGGCCGGAGCGTGTTCTTGCCCATTCCGATGTCGCGCCGCGCCGCAAGGTCGATCCGGGCGAGATGTTTCCGTGGGATCGCCTGTTTGCCGCCGGCATCGGCCATTGGGTGGAGCCCGGCCCGATCCGCAGCGGCCGCTTCTTCCAGCGCGGCGAAAGCGGTCAGCCGGTGGAAGCGTTGCAGGGCATGCTGGCGCTCTATGGCTATAACGTGCCGCTCTCCGGCACCTTCTGCGATCAGACAGAGGGCGTCGTCGAGGCGTTCCAGCGGCATTTCCGCCCGGCGCGCGTCGATGGCATTGCCGACATGTCCACCATCGACACGCTGCACCGGCTGTTGACGGAGCTGCCGCGTTTCCAGGGCACCAACTGAGCCTTTCCGCCGTTCCTTCGCAGAGATCTGGCTGGTGCGACAGCGCGCCTCTGGACGAGGGCGCGGCGGGTGGCTAAATCCGAGTGAGTTTCATTTCTTCAGGAGCCGCGGGCATGGCAGCCGATTTCAACTTCATCGTCGTCGGGCGCGGCATGATGGGGGCGGCTGCTGCCCGCCATCTCAGCGAAACGACCGAGGGTGTGGCGCTGATCGGGCCGGACGAGCCCACCGACCCCCGGCATCACCAGGGCGTTTTTGCCAGCCATTATGACGAGGCGCGCATCACCCGCACCATCGACCCGGATCCGGTCTGGGCGCGGCTTGCCAACCGTTCCATCGCCCGCTACGGCGACATCGCCAGCCGCAGCGGCGTTACCTTCTATCATGAGGTCGGCTGCCTGATGGTGGCGCCCGAGCGCCGTACCGGCCACGCTTACATCCGCGGCATTCTGGAGGCTGCTGAAGGGCTCGGCGTCACGACCGACCTGCTGGACCAGACGGCGTTGCAGGAGCGCTTCGGCTATTTCGGCTTCGAACCGAACTGCGAGGGCGTGTTCGAGGCGCGCCGGGCGGGCTATGTCAATCCGCGCGCGCTGGTCAGAGCGCAGTCCGTTCTGGCGGCCGGGCAGGGGGCGAGGCTTCTGCCGGAAACGGTCGTCTCCGTGCGTGACGAAGACGGGCTTGCGGTGGTGCGCACCGCCGAGGGCGGTCACTATACGGCGGAAAAGGCGCTTGTGGCGGCCGGCGGCTTCAGCATCGCCGAAGGTCTGCTGCCGGAGCGGCTTTCCATGACCGTCTATGGCCGCACGGTCACCTTCTTCGAAATCCCGGAGGAGGAGCTTGCCCGCTTTGCCGGCATGCCATCGCTGATCTACGAGCCGCGCGATCCGAGCCGCCACATCTACATGCTGCCGCCGGTGCGCTATCCGGACGGCAAGGTCTATCTCAAGATCGGCGGCGATCCGGATGACCTGATCCTGCGCAGCGATTCGGATCTGCGTGCCTGGTTCCGCTCCGGCGGACGCGAAAGCGTTCGCGACCACCATGCGGCCTTCATGGAAACACTGGTGCCGGATGTCGACCGGACACGGATTTCGACGGGCGCCTGCGTCGTCTCCAAGACGCCTTCCGGCTATCCGATCATTGCCTACACGCAATCACCGCGGATTGCGGTCCTGACCGGCGGCTGTGGCACGGCGGCCAAAAGCTCCGACGAGATCGGCCGTCTCGGGGCGGAACTTCTCCGGGCGGGCCGGATCAATTCCTTCGATTTCGATTTTTCACCAGTCGACGCCCGCTGATGTGAACGGCCATGGCTGATGTGCCGCGTTGGCGATAAAGCCATCGGCGTCAAGCTGTGCGTTCGCAACCATCCAGTCCCGCAGCAGCCGCGCGGGCTTCGAAAGCTTCGGCCGCTCGGCGGCCGGATAGATCAGCAGGCCGTCCTTGAAGGTCAGGAAGCCGGCCGGTGCGATCAGGCTTGACGATTTCAGCTCCTTCTCGATCAGGAATTTAGGCGCGATCGTCGCCCCCATGCCGCGTTCCACCGCTTCGAAGGCGAGCGAGGACAGATCGAAGGTCAGTTCGCGCTCCCGGATGACGGTGATGCCGGAAAGCCGGGACCAGTTTTCCCAGGAATTCTCCGCGTCGCGGCGATGTAGGATGGTCTGTACGGTGAGCGTCTTTCCGCTCATCTCGAACGGGTAGGAGGGGGCCAGCACCACGCCCATGTGCACGTCGCCCAGCGAGACCGCCTGGTCATATTCGACGTTCAGATATTTCAGGCGATCCCAGGAGGTCACCAGATCGACCGGCCCCTCGGCGCGCCGAAGGTCGCGGGCGCCCATCACCCGGATCAGCACGTCGATGTCCGGGTATTCGATGTTGAAACGCGCGATCGTCGGGATCAACCACTGGCGGGCAAAGGTTGAACTTGCGGCAATCGTGACGGAGGTCCGCCCGCCGCCGGTGATCGTCGTATAGGTGCGGCGCATCTCGTCCATGCTGCGCGCCACCGTTTCCGCCAGCAGGCGGCCGTCGCTCGTCAGCTCCAGCTGCAGGCCGCGCCTGATGAAAAGCTCCGTGCCGGAATGATCCTGCAACTGGTGGAGCTGCTTGCTGATCGCGCTATGCGTACGGCCGAGCAGATCGGCGGCGCCGCCGACGGAGCCCGTGCGAAAGAAGGCTTCGAGCGCCGCAAGCGAGGTCAGTGGCGGAAGCTTGTCCATGGTCCGGAAACCCGACGTTGGAATTTTCCTCACATTGTCTGTTCGTATTACTCAATTTTTCCCGTGTGTGAAGGGAGATAAATTCGGATCCTGACGAAGGAGAAGAGCCATGCGACACACTATCGGGCAAAGTCATATCCGGCATGAACACGGGCAGGTCGCCGAGCGTCTGTACCACGATTATGCAGGTGTCGTCGGCCTTGATGCCCTTGTCGAGATTCTCAGGCTCTGGCAGTCCCGGCGGAGCCTGCGCCGGCAGATGGAGCGCGACATGCACAGCTACAACGATACGATGTTCGAGGATGCAGGCATGACGCGCGAAGAGGCCGAGCGCGAGGTGCGCAAGCCCTTCTGGCGGGCGTGAGCCCTGCATTTTCGAAGCCTGCGGATTTGCTGTGGTCTTTTGCCGGCAAAGACGCTATGACCCGCCCGCCAGTTGGCCGGGCAGCCGCGCTTTACCAATGCCGAAAGGCGGTAGGGTGAGGAAAGTCCGGGCTCCACGGAAGCGCGGTGCCGGATAACGTCCGGCGGGGGCGACCCCAGGGATAGTGCCACAGAAAGCAAACCGCCCCGCCTGCTCTCCGTTCGGTTTTCGAGCGGAGAGTTGGCGGGGTAAGGGTGAAAGGGTGGGGTAAGAGCCCACCGCGGGACTGGCAACAGGACCGGCACGGTAAACCCCACCGGGAGCAAGACCGAATAGGGATGATGCGGGTGCCGCTTGCGGCGCTACAGCCTGTTTCCGGGCCAGTCATCCGGGTGGGTTGCGAGAGGCGGCGTGCAAGCGCCGTCCCAGATGAATGGCTGCCACGTTCCGGTGCTCGCACCGGGGCCATACAGAACCCGGCTTACAGGCCAACTGGCGATTTTAATTTTCTGCACTGCTACCCTGGTGCGGTTTCGCGCAGGCGACCGATTTTTTCGCTTGTTGTGCGGTGCGGCGCAATCTGATTTCCCCTCATGATTGTGTCATCCGGCAGGCGCCTGGCGGGTGGTCTGCGAATTGTTGTCGTGGTGGCAAGGACTTAAGGGAAAAACGGCCGCGCACCTGCCGCGAATTGACCGCCCTTGTCTGCCAGTCGACGCTAACCCTTTGTTAAACTTAACAGCTTATAAATATTTCAGGCTGCGGCATCTCCGTGTGGCGGCTTCCCATTGACGCCCATATGGTCCCATGTTATCCCAAATTCACACTGCGAGAGGGCATCAGATTGCCCATTCATCGGACAGGATCGGAGCGCTTCTTCAGGGAAGAAACGGGCGGGATGCATTTCGTCCGGACGTGATGATTCTGTCTTTTGGCTCGCAATCGGCGGGGTGCTTGCGTGCCTCGCATCGTTCCGGGGCGGGTGTATGGCGTGATGAACCGCTTCTTGTCCAATGCGACGAACAGGATCGACACGAAGGGGCGGGTCTCCGTGCCGGCGCCCTTCCGTGCGGTTCTCGCGCGGCGGAATGTCCAGGAGCTTTACTGTCTCCAGGACCTTGTGTTTCCGGCGATCAGCGTCGGCGGTCCGGACCTGCTCGAGCGGTACGAGCGGCAGATCGCCTCGGCGGATCCCTTTTCGCCGGAGGCCAATGCGATGTCGCTGCTGGTTCATGGTGGTGGCGTCTACATGCGGCTCGACTCGGAGGGCCGGCTGATGGTCACGGATTTCATCCGCGACTTCACCGGCATAACGACGGAGGTTACCTTCGTCGGTCGGTCCGATCATTTTCAGCTTTGGCAGCCGCAGGCGTTTCACGAGGCGCAGGCGGTGGCGAGAGCGGGACGCGCGACCTTCGGTGTGCGGCCCGTCTGAGACAGGGGAACGGAATGGCGGCTTATCTTGGCGACGGACACACCGAGGCCGATGGCGGACCGGTACGCCACATTCCGGTCATGCTGGAGGAAGTGCTTCAGGCACTTGCTCCAGCCCCCGGCAGGATCATTCTGGATGGCACCTTCGGAGCGGGCGGTTATACGCGCGGCATTCTGGCAGCCGGTGCCGACGTGATCGCGCTCGATCGCGATCCGAACGCCATTGCCGGCGGTCAGGCGCTGGTCGCCGAGGCGGGCGGTCGCCTGAAGCTCATCGCGTCGCGCTTCTCCGCGCTCGCCGATCATGCGCCGCCGGGCGGGCTTGATGGCGTGGTGCTGGATGTCGGCGTCTCCTCGATGCAGATCGACGAGGCCGAACGCGGTTTTTCCTTCCAGAGGAACGGGCCGCTCGACATGCGCATGTCTGCCTCGGGCGTTTCGGCGGCCGATGTCGTCAATCGCGCCAAGGCGGGCGATCTGGCACGCATCTTCGGCTTTCTCGGCGAGGAAAAGCAGGCGGGGCGCATTGCCCGCGCCATCGAGAAGCGTCGGGCAACCGAACCTTTCGTGACCACGCGCGATCTCGCGAACCTCATCGAGAGCGTCAATCCCCGCAAGGCCAAGGACAAGATCCATCCGGCCACGCGCGTCTTCCAGGCGCTGCGCATCTTCGTCAATGACGAACTGGGCGAGCTGGCGCGTGCGCTGTTTGCCGCCGAGCGTGCCCTGAAGCCCGGCGGACGTCTCGTCGTCGTCAGCTTCCATTCGCTGGAGGATCGCATCGTCAAGCGCTTCCTGGCGGACCGATCCGGTCGCGCCGCGGGTTCGCGCCACCTGCCCATGGTCGAGGACCGTCCTGCGGTGTTCGAGCCCGTCGGCAAGGGCATGATGTCGGCCACCAGGGCCGAGGCGGAGGAAAATCCGCGCGCCCGCTCGGCAAAGCTTCGCGCCGCCGAGCGCACGGGCGCCTTTGCCGGCAGCGCCGATCTTTCGATCTTCGACCTGCCCGATCTCGCCAGCCTCGAGAAGATGGGAGCCTGAGCCATGTTGAGAAGCTTCGATCTGGTACTGATCGGCGCAATGACGGCGACGGCGGTGGTGACCTACAGCATCAAGCACAGGGCCGAACTGAAGCTCGAGGAGGTCCACAAGCTCGAGCAGGAGATCAAGCTGGAGCATGACACCATCGACCTGCTGAAGGCCGACTGGGCGCTCCTGACCCAGCCGAACCGGCTTCAGCGCCTGATCAAGGTTTACCAGTCGGAACTCGACCTGCAGCCGACGGCGCCGACCCAGCTTGCGATGCCGAAGGAACTGCCGATGCCCAAATCGCAGCTGCCGCAGCCGGAAACGACCATCGAGCAGCTGATTGCCGGTAACGACCCGGCCGTGGCGGCCGCCATTGCCGGCGTGGACGCGGCCAAGGCCAAGCGTCCGGCAGCGCCGGTGCCCGTGCCCAAGCCGCGTGGAACGGCGGCCATCGATGTGATTTCAACCGGAGCGGTGAACGACTGATGTCCTTTCTGTCCCGTGTCATGGTTCTGAAGAGCAGGGCGCATATTTCGGCGGGCGCCCGCGGCATGAGCGCCTCCATGCGAGGCGGAAAGTTCGAGGGCCTGCGCAAGCGCAAGTCCGGGCAGACGCGGGTGCGCGTCGGCCTGATCATCGCCGGCTTTGCTCTTTGCTACTGTGCCATCGGCGCCAAGCTCGCCTATTACGGCATGCTGGACCCGGAGGCGACCGCCAGCATCATGCCGGCGGACCGCCTGATGGCCTCGCGTCCCGATCTGCTCGACCGCAACGGCGAGGTTCTGGCGACCGACATCCGCACGGTGTCGCTGTTTGCCGAGCCGCACAAGATCGTCGATCCCGACGAGGTGATCGAGAAGTTGCGCACCGTGCTGCCGGATCTGGATGTGCGCCAGACCTACAACAAGCTCTCCTCGAAGTCGCGCTTCCAGTGGCTGCGCCGCCAGCTGACGCCGAAACAGCAGAGTCAGATCCTGGCGCTCGGCATTCCCGGCATCGGCTTTCGCCCTGAGAAGCGGCGCTTCTATCCGGGCGGCCCGACGGCGGCCCATATCGTCGGCTTCGTCAACATCGACAACCGCGGTGTTGCCGGCATGGAGCGCTATGTCGACAGCCAGGGACTGGCGGATCTGGCGGCGGTCGGCATGACCAGCAATGCGCCGCTGGAGCCGGTGCGGCTGTCGATAGACCTGCGTGTTCAGTCGATCCTGCGCGACATCCTGATGGAGAACATCACCAAGTTCCGCGCCAAGGGCGCCGGCGGTGTCGTGCTCGACGTGCATACCGGCGAGGTGCTCGCCATGGCATCGGCTCCGGATTTCGATCCGAACGATCCGGCCGCCGGCGGCGAGGAAGGCTGGCTGAACCGCATGTCGAACGGCACCTTCGAAATGGGCTCCACCTTCAAGTCTTTCACGCTCGCCATGGGCCTGGACAGCGGCAAGGTGAAGATGGACGACCTGTTCGATGCTCGCTACCCGATCCGCATCGGCGGTTACACCATCAAGGACTTTCACGGCCAGGGCCGCATGTTGAGCGTGCCGGAAATCTTCCAGTACTCCTCCAATATCGGCACCGCCAAGATCGCCGATGTCGTTGGCATCGACGGGCACAAGGACTTCCTGACCAAGCTCGGCCTGCTGACCAAGATGGATACCGAACTTCCCGAAGTGGCGCAGCCGAGCCAGCCGCGCGAATGGAAGAAGATCAACTCGATCACCATTTCCTTCGGTCATGGCGTCTCCACCACGCCGCTGCAGACGGCGGTTGCCGGGGCAGCGCTCGTCAATGGCGGCAAGCTGATCGAGCCGACCTTCCTGCCGCGCAGTCGCACCCAGGCCGATGCGGTGGCCAAGCCGGTCATCCGGCCGCAGACGAGTGCCGACATGCGCTGGCTGTTCCGCTGGAACGGCGTCAAGGGATCGGGCAAGAACGCGCTGGTCGACGGCTTCAACGTCGGCGGCAAGACCGGCACCGCCGACAAGGTGATCAACGGCCGCTACAATCACGACCACAACTTCAACGCCTTTCTGGCGGCCTTCCCGATTTACGATCCGCAATATGTCGTGCTGACCTTCATCGATGACCCGCGCAGCGAAACCGACCATGCGGTGCTGGCCGGCAACAGTGCAGCCCCCATGGTCAAGGAGATCATCAGCCGGTCGGCTGCAATTCTCGGTGTAAAACCGCGCTTCGGCGAGGATGGATCCGCCATGCTTGTGTCCTATTAGGCCATAATGAATGGACCCCACGATTCGCGGCCCTACATGGGGTGCAGGTGAGAGAGGGTACCTATGAAATTGAATGCGCTCTCCGGAGGGGACTTTCCGGAGATAATCGAGACTCTTATGGGTGAGGCCGGCGCGCTGGACGTGACCGGCCTGACGGCCGATAGCCGGACCGTGAAGCCGGGTTCGCTGTTCGTGGCGGTTGCCGGCAGCAAGGCGGATGGCGCGGCCTATGTGGCGGATGCGGAGGCTCGCGGCGCGGTTGCCGTGGTCTCCTCCCATCCGGTTGCCGCTTCGGTACCGGTTCTGGTGGTCTCCGAGCCGCGCCGGTTTCTGGCGCTGGCGGCCTCGCGCTTTCATGGCGCCCAGCCGCAGACGATGGTGGCCGTCACCGGCACCGCCGGCAAGACCTCTGTTGCCTCCTTCACCCGTCAGATCTGGGCGCATGCCGGCCTTGCCGCAGCCCAGATCGGCACGACCGGCGTGATTTCCCCGACGCGTACCGAGGAAGGATCGCTGACGACGCCGGATCCGGTTGCCCTGCATGCCCTGCTTGCCGAACTTGCCGCCGAGGGCGTGACGCATGCCGCCATGGAGGCTTCCAGTCACGGGCTCGACCAGCATCGGCTTGACGGTGTGCGGCTCGCCGCCGGTGCCTTCACCAATCTCGGCCGCGACCACATGGACTATCACCCGACCATGGAAGACTACATGGCGGCGAAGATGCATCTGTTCGACCGCGTGCTGCCCAAGGGCAGCCCGGCGGTGATCTTTGCCGACGATCCCTGGTCCGGCGAGGCGATCCGGGTGGCACAGGCCAGCGGCCACCAGGTGCTGACCGTCGGTCGCGCCGGAACCTACCTGTCGCTGAAGCGCGTCGAGCACTTCCGTCACCGGCAACTGGTCGAAGTGCATGCCGATGGCGAGATCTTCGAGATCGACATGCCGCTGGCCGGCGATTTCCAGGTGGCCAATGCACTGGTTGCCGCAGGCCTTGCCATGGCAACGGGCCTGCCGGCCCGCTCGGCCTTGCCGGCGCTGGAAAGGCTGGTGGGTGCCTCCGGCCGTGTGGAGCTCGTGGGGCAGACGAAGGCCGGCGCGCTTGCCTATGTGGACTATGCCCACAAGCCGGATGCGCTTGCCAACGTGCTGCAATCGGTTCGGCCCTTCACCAGCGGCCGCCTGATCGTTGTCTTCGGTTGCGGCGGGGACCGTGACAAGGGCAAGAGGCCGATCATGGGCGAGGTGGCGACCCGGCTCGCCGACATCGCCATCGTGACCGACGACAATCCGCGTTCGGAAGACCCGGCCACCATCCGCGCGGAAATCCTGGCGGCGGCCCCCGGTGCGATCGAGATCGGCGACCGGGCCTCGGCCATCCGCCATGCGGTCTCGCTGCTGTCGTCGGGTGACACGCTGATCGTGGCCGGCAAGGGGCATGAGGAGGGGCAGAAGATCGGCTCGGTGGTTCTGCCGTTTTCCGATCACGTCGAAACCCGCAAGGCACTGGAGGAACTGAAAACGTGAACTGGTTGTGGAATACCGCGGACATGATGGCCGTCATGGGGGGGCGCCCGGTGGGCTCCGCTCCCGCCGGCGTGACCGGCATTTCCATCGACAGCCGTACGATCACCCCCGGCGAGGCCTTCTTCGCCATCAAGGGCGAGCGGGTGGACGGTCATGACTATGCAACGCTGGCGGTGGCCAATGGCGCCTCGCTGATCGTCGTCAGCGAGGCGAAGCTTCCGGCCCTCGGACGCCTCACCACGCCGATGATCGTGGTGGAGGACGTGCTTGCCGCGCTCGGCAAGCTGGCGGTTGCCGCGCGCTCCCGCAGCCGTGCCCAGATCGTGGCGGTGACCGGCTCCGTCGGCAAGACGACCACCAAGGAGATGCTGCGCAGCGTGCTCTCGCCTTCCGGCAAGGTGCATGCGGCCGTTGCCTCCTTCAACAATCACTGGGGCGTGCCGCTGACGCTTGCCCGCATGCCGGCCGATACCGAATACGGTGTGTTCGAGATCGGCATGAACCATCCCGACGAGATCCGTCCGCTGGTGAAGATGGTGCGCCCGCATGTATCGGTGATTACCACGATCGCGCCGGCCCATCTCGGCAATTTCAAGAGCCTTGACGAGATCGCCGCCGCCAAGGCGGAAATCCTGGAAGGCGTCGAGCCGAACGGCGTGGCACTGCTCAACCGGGACAACAAGTATTTCAGCCTCCTGGAACAGATGGCGCAGGCGCAGGGCGTGGCGAACATCCTCTCCTTCGGCCAGCATGCCAAGGCGGATTTCCGTCTGGCGGACTTCGAGGGCACCGGCGAAGGGTCGACCATCTGGGCGGTCGTCAATGGCGAGACCATGGAAGTGCATATCGGTGCGCCGGGACGCCACATTGCCGAAAACGCGATGATAGCGCTTGGCGTGGCCGCGCTGTTCGGCGCCGATCTCGAAGCCGCCCGCGATGCGCTGGCGCGGCTGCGCGCGGTCAAGGGGCGCGGAGAGCGGCATCGGCTGGAGATCGGTGGGGGCCATCTCACGCTGATCGACGAGAGCTACAACGCCAATCCGGCCTCCATGCGTGCCGCGATCGCGCTTCTGGCCGCCAGCCAGCCGGAAGCTTCTGGCCGGCGCATCGCCGTCATGGGCGACATGCTGGAAATGGGCGAATTCTCCGCCAAGGTGCATGAGGAACTGGCCGGACCGCTGCTGGCGGCCGGTATCGAGCATGTCTGGCTGGCAGGCCCGGAGATGGCGGCGCTGCGCGATGCGTTGCCGGACAGCGTTCATGTGGAATATCGCCCCACAACCGCCGAACTTTCCGACTTCGTGGTGCGCAGCGTGATTCCCGGCGACGTGCTGATGGTGAAATCCTCCCTCGGCCTTGGCTTCGGCAAGATCGTTTCCGCACTTATTGACAACTACCCGGCATTGCCTGACACGGAGCGCCAACTTTGACCGGCATCAAGAAAGACCCAAAATGCTGATCTGGCTTGTGGAGCTTGCGGGCACGTTCCAAATCTTCAACCTGTTTCGCTACATCACCTTCCGCACCGGCGCGGCGATGCTGACGGCGGCGCTGATCGTCTTCATGTTCGGCCCGCAGATGATCGCCTCGCTGCGCATCCGGCAGGGCAAGGGCCAGCCGATCCGCGCCGATGGCCCGCAGACCCATTTCAAGAAGGCGGGGACGCCGACCATGGGCGGGCTGATGATCCTGACCGGGATCGTCGGCGGCTCCCTGCTTTGGGCGGATCTGTCCAACGTCTACGTGGTCGCGACGCTGCTGGTCACGCTCGGCTTCGGGGCGATCGGCTTCTATGACGACTACCTGAAGGTGACGAAGCAGACCGACAAGGGCTTTTCCGGCCGCGCGCGCCTTGGCCTCGAATTCGTGATTGCCGCGATCGCGGTCTATTTCATGATGCGCACCTCCATTGCCAACAGCCCGGCCGGCTCGACGCTCGGCACATCCGTCGCCTTTCCCTTCTTCAAGGAACTGACGCTCAATCTCGGCATCTTCTTCGTGCTGTTCGGCGGTTTCGTCATCGTCTCTGCCGGCAATGCGGTGAACCTCACCGATGGCCTCGACGGACTTGCCATCGTGCCGGTGATGATTGCCGCGGCCTCCTTCGGCGTCATCGCCTATCTGGCCGGCAATGCCATCTTCGCCAACTACCTGCAGATCAACTTCGTGCCCGGCACCGGCGAACTTGCCGTCATCCTGGGGGCGGTGATCGGGGCGGGGCTCGGCTTCCTGTGGTTCAACGCGCCACCGGCCGCCATTTTCATGGGCGATACGGGCTCGCTGTCGCTCGGCGGCCTGATCGGCTCGGTGGCGGTTGCCACCAAGCACGAGATCGTCATGGCGATCATCGGCGGCCTGTTCGTCATGGAAACGCTGTCGGTGATCATCCAGGTCGGCTTCTTCAAGATGACGGGACGGCGCGTCTTCCTGATGGCGCCGATCCATCACCATTTCGAAAAGCTCGGCTGGACGGAAAGCCAGGTGGTCATCCGCTTCTGGATCATCGCCGTCGGCCTTGCCATCCTCGGTCTCTCCACCCTGAAGCTTCGGTGAGGCCATGATCCCGGTCACCACTTTCTCCGGCAGGAAGGTTGCTCTCTTCGGTCTTGGCGGCTCCGGCCTTGCCACTGCGCATGCGCTGGTTGCGGGCGGAGCAGAGGTGACGGTCTGGGACGACAATCCGGACAGCGTGGAGAAGGCAGCCGCAGCGGGGCTTGCGACGGCGGACCTGCGCGGCATCGACTGGGCGGCACAGTCGGCCCTGGTCCTGTCGCCGGGCGTGCCGCTCACGCATCCGAAACCGCACTGGAGCGTCGATCTGGCTCGTGCCGCCGGTGTCGAGATCATCGGCGACATCGAGCTTTTCGTGCGTGAGCGCCGGGCGCATGCGCCGTCCTGCCCCTTCATCGCAATCACCGGCACCAATGGCAAGTCGACGACCACTGCTCTCATCGCGCATATCCTGCGGATCAGTGGCCGTGACACCCAGCTGGGCGGCAATATCGGCACCGCCATCCTGACGCTCGAACCGCCACAGGACGGGCGTTTCTACGTGGTGGAGTGCTCCTCCTATCAGATCGATCTGGCGCCGACCATCGATCCGACCGCGGGCATTCTCCTGAACCTCACCCCTGACCATCTCGACCGCCACGGCACCATGCAGCATTATGCCGAGGTGAAGGAACGGCTGGTGGCTGGCAGCCACACCGCGATCGTCGGCGTCGACGACAGCCATTGCAGCCTGATCGCCGAGCGGATCGAGCGGGCCGGCGTTGCCGTCAGCCGCATTTCCCGCCGCAGTCCGCTTTCCGACGGCTTTTACGCCGAGGGCAGCCGCATCGTGGCGGCACAGGGCGGGGCGGGTACGGTCATTGCCGATCTTGCCGGTATCGACACGCTGAAGGGCGGCCACAATGCGCAGAATGCCGCCGCCGCCATTGCTGCCTGCCTTGCGGTCGGCCTCACGCCGGAAGAGGTGCGTGCCGGCCTGCAATCCTTCCCGGGCCTGAAGCATCGCATGCAGCCGGTGGCACGCCGCGGCGATGTGGTCTTCGTCAACGATTCGAAGGCGACCAATGCGGA
This sequence comes from Rhizobium sp. CSW-27, assembly GCF_018760785.1. Lineage (GTDB taxonomy): Bacteria > Pseudomonadota > Alphaproteobacteria > Rhizobiales > Rhizobiaceae > Neorhizobium. The sequence continues at coordinate 229,920 of NZ_JAHHZO010000006.1, read as the reverse complement.
TGCCGCAGCACCGGCGCTTTCCAGCTACGAGCGCATCTTCTGGATCGCCGGGGGCCTGCCGAAGGCCGGCGGCATCACAAGCCTCGCACCACTCTTCGGGCATATCGTCAAGGCCTACCTGATCGGCGAGGCGGCGGCCGAATTCGCCGCCACGCTGGGAGAGGCGGTGCCCTACGAGATTTCCGGCACGCTGGACCGGGCCGTGGCGCATGCCGCGCGCGATGCCATTCAGGATGGCGGGCCCTCGGCCGTGATGCTGTCGCCCGCCTGCGCGAGCTTCGATCAGTTCAAGAATTTCGAGATCCGGGGCGAGGCCTTCGTCTCCCTCGTGGCAGAGCTTGACGGCGTATCCATGCTGGTCGAGCCGGAAAAGGGGACGTGAGATGGTAAGCCGCGCAGACCGAGGGGCGCTCGCAGACTGGTTCTGGACGATCGACCGCTATTTCCTGGCGACCTTCATCCTGCTGATGGGGATTGGCTTCATGCTGTCCTTTGCCGCCTCGCCGCCGGTGGCCGAACGCATCGGTCTGCCGAGCTTCCATTTCGTCGAACGGCACGCGGTCTTCCTCCTGCCGTCGCTGGCGGTGATGATCGGCCTTTCCTTCCTGACGCCGCGCCAGGTGCGCCGAACGGCGATCATCATTCTGGTGCTCTCCATCGTGATGATGGTGCTGGCGCTGTTCTTCGGTGTGGAGATCAAGGGCGCGCGGCGCTGGTTCTCCATCGGTCCGCTGTCGATCCAGCCCTCTGAATTCCTCAAGCCCGCCTTCGTGGTGGTCTGCGCCTGGCTGTTTGCCGAGCATTCGCGCCAGCCGGACATTCCCGGCAACCTGTTTGCCATGATCCTTTACGGCATTGTCGCGGCCCTGCTCGTCGCCCAGCCCGACCTCGGCCAGACGATCCTCACCAGCACGGTCTGGGGGGCGATGTTCTTCATGGCCGGCATGCCCTGGCTGTGGATCTTCCTGCTCGGCGGCCTTGGCGTCGGCGGCCTGTTTGCCGCCTACCACATCTTCCCGCACGTGGCAGGCCGTATCGACCGCTTCATGACGGGCGAGGGCGACACCTTCCAGGTGGATACCGCGCGCGAGGCCATCATCCGTGGCGACTGGTTCGGCCAGGGGCCGGGCGAGGGCATCGTCAAGCGCATCCTGCCGGACAGCCACACCGACTTCATCTTCTCGGTGGCGGCCGAGGAATTCGGCATCATCTTCTGCATGGCGCTGGTGGCGATCTTCGCGTTCATCGTCGTGCGCGGCCTCAGCCACGCCTATCGCGAGCGCAACGATTTCAACCGCTTTGCCGTGGCGGGGCTGGTGCTGCAGATCGGCATCCAGTCGATGATCAATATCGGCGTCAATCTGGAACTGATGCCGGCCAAGGGCATGACGCTGCCGCTCATCTCCTATGGCGGTTCCTCGATGGTCGCCATCTGCGTGACGGCCGGTTTCATTCTGGCGCTGACGCGCCATCGCCCCGAGAAACGGGCGCAGGAGCGCAGTCTCTTCCGCGTTTCGCAAGGCGTACCCGCGGAGTAAGGGACAAGCATGAGCAAGGGTATCATTCTGCTTGCCGCCGGCGGGACCGGCGGCCATCTGTTTCCGGCCGAAGCGCTGGGGCATGAACTGCGGCGGCGCGGCTACAGCGTGCATCTGGTCACCGACAAGCGCGCCGAGCGCTTCGCCGGCAGCTTTCCGGCCGACGAGATCCATGTCGTGGCCTCGGCCACCTTTGGCTCGAAGAATCCGGTCGCCGTGACCAGGGCGCTTCTGACGCTGTGGCAGGGCCTGCGATCCGCACGCCGGCTGATGACGCGGCTGAAGCCGCGGGCCGTCGTCGGTTTCGGCGGTTACCCGACGGTGCCGCCGCTTCTCGCCTCCACGGGGCTTGGCATTCCTTCGATCATTCACGAGCAGAATGCCGTGATGGGGCGCGCCAACAAGGCGCTTGCGGCGCGCGTGCGGGCGATTGCCGGTGGCTTCCTGCCGCAGGGCGAGGGAACATATGCGGCAAAGACGGTGACGACCGGCAATCCGGTGCGTCCGGCGGTTCTGGCGGCGGCGCAGCATCCCTACCTGCCCTCTCGCGGGGACGATCCCTTCCACCTCGTGGTGTTTGGCGGCAGCCAGGGCGCGCAGTTCTTCTCCGGTGCCGTGCCGACTGCGCTGGCACTTTTGCCGGAGGCGCTGCGCAAGCGCATTCGCCTGACCCAGCAGGCGCGTCCGGAAGACCGCCAGCAGGTCGAAGGCTGCATGGGCAAGCTGGCGATGGCGGCCGATATCTCGCCCTTCTTCGGCGACATGGCCGAGCGAATCGCTGCGGCGCATCTGGTGATCAGCCGTTCCGGTGCCTCCACCGTCTCCGAGATTTCGGTGATCGGCCGGCCGGCCATCCTGGTGCCCTATCCGTATGCGCTGGATCATGATCAGGCCGCCAATGCGGCGGCGCTGGTCAGCGCCGGTGGTGCCGACGTGGTGCCGCAGGCGGACCTTTCGCCGGAAAGGCTGGCCGGCATGATCTCCGCCGCCATGCGCGAGCCGGAACGGCTGGCGGCGATGGCGGATGCGGCGCGCAAGGTGGGGCGCCCGGATGCGGCAAGCTTGCTCGCCGATCTGGTTGTCGGTATTGCCGACGGACAGGGTATTTCGAAATTCAGGGGAGTGCGCTCATGAAAATGCCGAAGGCCATCGGGCTGGTCCATTTCATCGGCATCGGCGGGATCGGCATGAGCGGCATCGCCGAGGTTCTGCACAATCTCGGCCACCGCGTGCAGGGGTCCGACCAGTCGGATGGCGCCAATGTCCAGCGTCTGCGCGACAAGGGCATTCCGGTCTTCGTCGGCCATCAGGCCGAAAACCTGGGGGATGCCGAAGTCGTCGTCGTCTCGACCGCGATTAAGAAGAACAATCCGGAACTGGTTGCGGCGCGCGAAAAATCGCTGCCGATCGTGCGTCGCGCCGAAATGCTCGCCGAACTGATGCGCTTCCGCAATGCGATCGCCATCGGCGGCACGCATGGCAAGACCACGACGACATCGATGGTGGCGGCCCTTCTGGAAGCCGGTTCGCTCGATCCGACCGTCATCAATGGCGGCATCATCAATGCCTATGGCACCAATGCGCGCATGGGCGAAGGCGAATGGATGGTGGTCGAGGCCGACGAATCGGATGGTACCTTCCTGAAGCTTCCGGCCGATGTTGCCGTGGTCACCAACATCGATCCGGAGCACCTCGATCATTACGGCAATTTCGACGCCGTGCGGGCCGCTTTCCGCCAGTTCGTGGAAAATGTGCCCTTCTACGGTTTCGGCGTGCTGTGTATCGACCATCCGGAAGTGCAGCAACTGGTCGGCAAGATCGAGGATCGCAAGATCGTCACCTATGGCGAGAACCCGCAGGCCGATGCGCGCTTCTCGAACGTGCGGATGGAAGGCACCCGGTCGATCTTCGACGTGGAAATCCGTCGCCGCCGCACGGGCCGCGTCTTCACCTTCAAGGATCTCAGCCTGCCGATGCCCGGCCGTCACAACATCTCGAATGCCACGGCGGCGATTGCCGTTGCCAACCGGCTGGGCATATCGGAAGAGGGCATCCGCAAGGGACTTGCCTCGTTCGGTGGTGTGAAGCGCCGCTTCACCCTGACGGGCACCTGGAACGGCGTGTCGGTGTTCGATGATTACGGACACCATCCGGTGGAAATCAAGGCCGTGCTGAAGGCGGCGCGCGAAAGCTGCCAGGGCCGTATCATTGCGGTGCATCAGCCGCACCGCTACAGCCGTCTGTCGAGCCTGTTTGAGGATTTCGTCACCTGCTTCAACGATGCCGACAGCATTCTCATTGCGCCGGTCTATGCGGCAGGTGAAGATCCGGTCGAGGGCGTGAATTCGGAGGCGCTGGTATCGCGCATCCGCGCCGGCGGCCATCGCGACGCGCGCTATCTTCCCACGCCGGATCTTCTGCCGGGATTGATCGCCGGCATTGCAAAGCCGGGTGATTTCGTGGTTCTTCTTGGGGCTGGCAATATCACGCAATGGGCGGCGGCCTTGCCACGGGAATTGGAAAGTATTTCGGGACAGTCTGCATGAAACAGGTGAATGGGGAAAAGCTGCTGGCATCGCTCGGGTCCGGGGTCAGCGCATTGCGAGGCCGGCTGACGCCCGATGCGCCGATGGAGCGCGTGACCTGGTTCCAGGCCGGCGGTCTGGCGGAACTGATGTTCCAGCCGCATGACGTGGATGATCTGGTGACCTTCCTTCAACTGGTGCCGCAAGAGGTGCCGTTGACGGTGGTCGGCGTCGGCTCCAACCTTCTGGTGCGCGACGGCGGTATTCCGGGCGTGGTGATTCGCCTCTCCGCCAAGGGCTTCGGGCAACTGGAACTGGCCGGGGACAACCGTATCATGGCCGGCGCGATATGCCCGGACAAGTATATCGCCGCGATGGCCATGGACAACGGCATCGGCGGCTTTGCCTTCTACTACGGCATTCCGGGCTCGATCGGCGGCGCGCTGCGCATGAATGCCGGTGCCAATGGCGGCGAGACCGCGGCCCGCGTCGTGGAAGTGCATGCCGTCGACCGCAAGGGCGAGAAGCATGTGCTGACCAGGGAAGAGATGGGCTACAGCTACCGCCATTCGAAGGCGCCGGCCGACCTGATCTTCACCCATGCGGTGTTCGAGGGCTATCCGGACGATCGTGCCAAGATCCGCAGCGAAATGGATGCGGTGCGCCAGCACCGCGAGACCGTGCAGCCGGTCAAGGAAAAGACCGGCGGTTCGACCTTCAAGAACCCGCCCGGTCATTCTGCCTGGGAACTGATCGACGATGCCGGCTGCCGCGGCCTGATGAATGGCGGCGCCCAGATGTCCTCCCTGCATTGCAATTTCATGATCAATATCGGCCACGCGACCGGCTATGATCTGGAATATCTCGGGGAGAGCGTGCGCCAGCGCGTGTTCGAAACCTCCGGCGTGAAGCTGGAATGGGAAATCAAGCGCCTCGGCATCTTCATGCCGGGTCGTGAGGTGCGTCCGTTTCAGGGGGTGACGACGGAGTGAGCTTGTCCTGACGGGGCCGACGTGAGCCTGATCCACAACGAACGGACCAAATTGCTGGCGAATTCCCTGGATCGGCTTTCGACGGCCTGTGTCGCCGCAGGCTTCATAGCGCCGGCGACGGCGCTGTCGTCAGGTCAATCGACGATATCGATTGGGATCCTGATTTCAACGGGCGCTTGGCTTTCGGGTGCCGTTCTCCTACATTTACTGGCGAGACGCGCGCTTGGAGGGTTGATCCCATGAATTCAGCGACCTTCTTCTTCCTGTATCTGCTTCCCTTCGTCATCGCGGGAGCGGGCTGGATTGCTGTTGTGCTGAATGAGCGCAGTGCTCCCAAGGATCGAATGCACCCCGGCGAATAACACCGCCAGTCTCATGAAAAAGGCCCGCGATATCAGCAGTATCGCGGGCCTTTTTCCTGTCAAGCATCGGGATCTTTTCAGACCTCTTCCTTGCCCGAAAGCAGGATGCAGAGAAGCGTGATCACCGCGGCGATGCCAAGATAGTAGCCGACATAGGTCATGCCGTAGGTGGTCTGCAGCCAGGTGGCGATGTAGGGCGCAAGCGAGGCGCCGAAGATGCCGGCAAAGTTGAAGGTGATGGAGGAGCCCGTGTAGCGCACCGCCGTCGGGAATGGCGCTGCGAGTGCCGTGCCGATCAGGCCGTAGGTCAGGCCCATCAGCGCCATGGACGAGGCCGAGAAGATGAAGATCGCCGTCTCGCCGCTCGTCATCAGGGTCGGCAGCAGGAAGGAGAACAGGCCGATCAGCACGGTGACGGCGATCAGCAACTCGCGGCGACCCACCCGGTCGGCCAGCTTGCCGGCCAGCGGGATGAACAGGCCGAAGACCACCGAGCCCAGCAGCTGCACTTCCAGCGCATCGATGAAGGAGATCTTCAGCACCTTCACATTGTAGGACAGCAGATAGGCGGAGCCGATGTAGAACAGCACGAAGGTGGCAAGCGCCACGAAGGTGCCGAGCACGAGGCTGCGCTTGTGGTGACGGAACAGTTCGGCAACCGGCACCTCGACGCGCTCGTGCTTGTCGATGGCCTTCTGGAAGGCCGGCGTCTCGGTGATCGACAGGCGAACCCAGAGCCCGACGGCAATCAGCAGGATCGAGGCGAGAAAGGGCACGCGCCAGCCCCAGCTCAGCAGCGCTTCCTGCGGCATCAGGTGCAGCAGCAGCCAGAAGATGCCCGAGGAGAGAAACAGGCCGACCGGTGCGCCGAGCTGCGGGAACATGCCATACCAGCTGCGCTTGCCGGGCGGTGCATTTTCCGTGGCCAGCAGCACGGCGCCGCCCCATTCGCCGCCAAGCCCGAAGCCCTGGCCGAATCGGCACAGTGCCAGAAGCAGCGGCGCGAACACGCCGATCTGCTCGTAGGAGGGCAGCAGGCCGATCACGACGGTGGAGATGCCCATCGTAAGCAGCGCGGCAACCAGCGTCGTCTTGCGGCCGATGCGATCGCCGAAATGGCCGAACACCACCGCGCCGAACGGCCGAGCGAAGAAGGCGATGGAGAAGGTGGCGAAGGAGGCCAGAAGGGCCGTCATCGGGTCGCTGTTGGGGAAGAACAGCGTGGGGAACACCAGCACGGCCGCCGTGGCGTACACATAGAAGTCGAAAAATTCGATCGTCGTGCCGACCAGGCTCGCCGTCAGGACACGTGCAGGGGAGTTCAAAGCAGGTGTCAACGGCGCTGCTGCCGGCGACGCCTTGCGCATCGCGTTTGTCATCATCTTGTCCAATGAAAGTGAGCAGGAGCATTAAAAGGAAGTGTTAGCGCTGCCATAAAGCAGTTTTCCTGCGAATGAAACTTTTTTTGCGCAATTTTTATGGCGCGTCCCGCTGGCGGAGCGTGCGGGCGATGGTGCCTTCGCCGGGGCGGGTTAACCAAAGTAAACGATTCATTAACTATGTTCGGTCTCTAATGAGAGCACGTCGAGAATCAATCTCGCACGACGGCGATGGCTTTCAGGGAGCGGTTTATGGTTGGCAAGCATGTGGCGGTTCTGATGGGAGGATTGTCTTCCGAACGCCCTGTCAGCCTGTCCTCCGGCAATGCCTGTGCTCTCGCGCTCGAGGCGGAAGGTTTTCGTGTCACGCGCATCGATGTGGGGCGTGACGTGGCGGCCGTACTTGCCGAACTTCGTCCGGATGTCGCCTTCAATGCCCTGCACGGTCCCTTTGGTGAGGATGGCACGATCCAGGGCATTCTCGAATATCTCCAGATTCCCTATACGCATTCCGGCGTTCTGGCCTCCGCCCTGTCGATGGACAAGGCGCGTGCCAAGGTGGTTGCAGCCGCTGCCGGAGTTCCTGTCGCTGCGGGCCTGGTGCTTGATCGGCACGATATCGGCTCGGAGCATCCGATGGAGCCGCCCTATGTGGTCAAGCCGGTCTGCGAAGGCTCGTCCTTCGGCGTGGTCATCGTGCGCGAGGGGCAGTCGCATCCGCCGCAGGTGCTCGGCTCGTCCGAGTGGCGCTATGGCGATCGCGTGCTGGTCGAGCGCTATGTGGCGGGACGCGAACTGACCTGCGGCGTGATGGGCGATCGTGTGCTCGGCGTTACCGAAGTGGTTCCGTTGTCGGGCGCCTTTTATGATTATGATGCGAAATATGCCGCCGGCGGCTCGAAGCATGTCATCCCGGCAGAAGTTTCACCAAATATTTACCAAAAGGTACAAACACTCGCTCTCAAGGCGCATCAGGCGATGGGGTGTCGCGGCGTGAGTCGGTCCGACTTTCGCTTCAACGATCAATCGACCGGAGACGGCGAGCTTGTATGGCTGGAGGTGAATACCCAGCCCGGCATGACCCCGACTTCGCTGGTGCCCGAAATGGCCTCGCATGCAGGCCTTTCCTTTGGTGATCTCGTCCGCTGGATGGTGGAGGACGCGTCGTGTTCGCGCTGAGAGACAAAAGAGCCCCGGTTTCCCGCGGGCGCCCGTCGCAGTACCCGGTTGCCGAGGACCGGATGGTGCTGCCGCGCCCGCTGCGTCGCATCGTCCGCTTCTGTGTCAGCCTGGCAACGGGCCGCATCCACATTCCCCGCCACACGGGGACGGCTTCGGTATTCGTCATGTTCGGTGCCGTCGGCCTTTACGGCATGTCGGTCGGCGGTCACACGCAGGATGTCGCCCAGGCAACCACGTCTGCCGCCGGCTTCGCCATCGAGAAGGTGATGGTGTCCGGCAATGTGCAGACCTCCGAGATCGATATCCTGCAGATGCTGGGTCTGGATGGCGCCACCTCGCTTCTTTCGCTCGATATCGAGGCGGCGCGGCGCCGCCTCAGCGAGCTGCCCTGGGTGGAATATGCCGAGGTTCGCAAGATCTATCCGAAGACGATCGAGGTAACGCTCAAGGAGCGCCAGGCTTTCGGGATCTGGCAGCATGGTTCGGAACTGTCGCTGATCGAAAAGAACGGCAGCGTGATTGCGCCGCTGCGCGACAACAAGTTTGCCTCCCTGCCATTGTTCGTCGGCCGCGATGCGGAGACGGAAGCCGCCGATTTCCAGCAGGAAATGGCCAAGTGGCCGGACCTGCAGCGGCGCGTGCGCGCCTATGTGCGGGTCGCAAGCCGCCGCTGGGATCTGCATCTCGACAATGGCGTGGTCATCAGCCTGCCGGAGACGGATATTCAGCCGGCGCTGGCGCTGCTGTCGCGATACGAGACGAGCGAAGGCCTGCTGGAGCGCGATATCGCGGCCGTCGACCTGCGACTCGCCGACCGTACGACCATCCGGCTGACGCCGGGTGCTGCAGAGCGCCGCGATGCCGCTGTTGCTGCGCGCGCCAAGGCGCTGAAGAAGGCAGGAGGTGAAACGTGAGCCTGTTCGGTTCTGCCGGTTTCGGACTGCCGCGTCTGAAGCCCCTGTCGTCGAAGCGTTCGCACGTCGTGTCGGTGCTCGACATCGGCTCCAGCAAGGTCGTCTGCATGATCGGCCGTCTGACGCCACGCGCCGAAAGCCAGATCCTGCCGAATCGCACCCACAGTGTGGAGATCATCGGCATCGGTCACCAGCGCTCGCGCGGCGTGAAGTCCGGCGTGATTGCCGATCTCGATGCGGTCGAAAGCGTCGTGCGGCTGGCCGTCGATGCGGCCGAGCGCATGGCGGGGCTGACGGTCGACAGCCTGATCGTCAATGTCTCGGCTGGACGAATCACCAGCGATGTCTATACGGCCACCATCGATCTCGGCGGCCAGGAAGTGGATGCCTCGGATCTGCGCAAGGTGCTGTCGGCCGCAAGCCAACAGTCGCTGCGTCAGGAGCGCGCGGTACTGCATTCGCTGCCAACCGGCTTCTCGCTGGATGGCGAGCGCGGCATCCGCGACCCGCTCGGCATGTTCGGCGACATTCTCGGCGTCGACATGCATGTGGTGGCGGCCGAGCGCGCGGCGCTGAAGAACCTGGAGCTGTGCGTCAACCGCGCGCATCTGTCTGTCGAAGGCATTGTGGCGACGCCCTATGCCAGCGGACTGGCTGCGCTGGTGGACGATGAGGTCGAGCTTGGCTGTGCGGCGATCGACATGGGCGGCGGCACCACCACGATCTCGGTGTTTGCCGAGGGCAAGCTGGTGCACACCGATGCGATCGGCATCGGCGGCCACCACGTGACGACGGACCTCGCACGCGGGCTTTCCACCCGCATCGAGGATGCCGAGCGCCTGAAGGTGGTCCACGGCTCCGCCATCAGCACCGGTGCGGACGAGCGCGACATGATTGCCGTGCCGCCGATCGGCGAGGATGACCGTGACCTGCCGACGCAGGTGCCGCGGTCTCTGGTGACCCGCATCGTGCGGGCCCGCCTCGAGGAGACGCTCGAACTCATTCGCGACCGTATCCAGAAGTCGGGTTTCAGCCCGATCGTCGGGAAACGCGTCGTGCTGACCGGCGGTGCCAGCCAGTTGACGGGTCTGCCGGAAACGGCGCGTCGCATCCTGGCCCGCAATGTCCGGATCGGCCGCCCGATGGGGGTATCGGGTCTGCCGGCAGCGGCCAAGGGGCCGGCTTTCTCCACCGCGGTCGGTCTGCTGATCTACCCGCAGGTGGCGGACATGGAGACACATGCCGGGCAGGGCGGGCTTCTGGCCTCGCTCGGCAATGGCAACAGCCGCATTGCCCGCATGGGGCAGTGGCTCAAGGAAAGTTTCTGACGCTCGAAAACAGGCGAGAGCGTCAGCCCAGTTGAAAGAATCGGCCCGCTTGGCGAGGCGGCCAGAGAAAGAAGGAACGGTTACATGCCCATCAATCTGCAAAAGCCGGACATCACCGAGCTGAAGCCTCGGATCACCGTCTTCGGCGTTGGCGGCGGCGGCGGCAACGCCGTCAACAACATGATCACCGCGGGCTTGGAAGGCGTCGACTTCGTCGTTGCCAACACCGACGCCCAGGCGCTGACCATGTCCAAGGCCGAGCGCATCATCCAGATGGGTGTGCAGGTAACCGAAGGCCTCGGCGCAGGCTCGCAGCCGGAAGTCGGCCGCGCGGCGGCCGAGGAATGCCTCGACGAAATCATCGACCATCTCAGCAGCACCCACATGTGCTTCGTCACCGCCGGCATGGGCGGCGGCACGGGCACCGGCGCCGCTCCGGTCGTGGCCCAGGCCGCCCGCAACAAGGGCATCCTGACGGTCGGCGTTGTCACCAAGCCTTTCCATTTCGAAGGCCAGCGCCGCATGCGCCTGGCAGAGATGGGCATCCAGGAACTGCAGAAGTCGGTCGACACGCTGATCGTCATCCCCAACCAGAACCTGTTCCGCATTGCCAACGACAAGACCACCTTCGCCGATGCCTTCGCAATGGCCGACCAGGTGCTCTATTCCGGCGTTGCCTGCATCACCGACCTGATGGTGAAGGAAGGTCTCATCAACCTCGACTTCGCCGACGTTCGCTCCGTGATGCGTGAAATGGGCCGCGCCATGATGGGCACCGGCGAAGCCTCGGGCCAGGGCCGCGCCATGCAGGCAGCCGAAGCCGCGATTGCCAACCCGCTGCTCGACGAAACCTCGATGAAGGGCGCGCAGGGTCTCCTGATCTCCATCACCGGCGGTCGCGACCTGACGCTGTTCGAAGTCGATGAAGCGGCTACCCGCATCCGCGAGGAAGTCGATCCGGACGCCAACATCATTCTCGGCGCGACCTTCGACGAAGCGCTGGAAGGCGTCATCCGCGTGTCCGTCGTTGCCACCGGCATCGACCGCGCCATGACCGAAAACGACCTGCGTGCCGCTGAGATGCGCGCCGCGCAGAAGCCGATTATCCGTCCCTCCGCGGCCGTTGCTTCGGCACCGGCCGCAGCCCAGCCTGCAATGGCGCAGGCACCCCGTTCCGTCCCGGTTGACCCGGTTGCCGAAACGATCCGTCAGGCGGAAGCCCAGATGGAACGCGAACTGTCGATCTCCAGCCTGCAGCCGTCCGCACCCGCGCCGCAGCCCGTCCATCATCAGCCTGCCCAGGCGGCGATGCAGGACGAGTTCCGTCCGCAGAGCCGGCTGTTCCAGTCGGCTGAGCCGGTCATGAGCCGCCCGGCGCCTGCCCCGTCACAGCCTGCCGCTCCGGTCTATGCCGCCCAGCCGCAGCCGGCACCGATGATGGCCCAGCCGCAGCAGATGCAGCCGCAGCCGGCACCGCGGATGGCTCCGCAGCCGGTCGAACAGGCCGCGCCGATCATTCGTTCGGCCCCGGAGCAGGTGCGCATGCCGCGCGTGGAAGACTTCCCGCCGGTCGTGAAGGCCGAGATGGAGCACCGCAGCCAGCCGGCACAGGCCTCCGCCGAAGAGCGCGGCCCGATGGGCCTGCTGAAGCGGATCACCAATTCGCTGGGCCGCCGCGAGGACGAGGAAGCGCCGGTCGGCGACATGACCTCGGCTCCGGCTGCCTCCTCGCAGCAGCGTCGCCCGCTGTCGCCGGAAGCAAGCCTCTACGCACCGCGTCGTGGCAACCTGGATGATCACGGCCGCGCTTCCCCTGCGTCGCGTGCGCAGCATGAAGACGACCAGCTGGAAATTCCGGCTTTCCTTCGCCGTCAGTCCACCTGACGGCCACGGGCCCGGCGCTCGCCGGGCCTCATCTCTCCGCCTCGCAAGCCTGAGAAGAAAATGCCCGTACCGCTTCGGCGATCCGGGCATTTTCTGTTATGGAAGAGATCCCGGTTCTTTTGCGGAAGAGCGGGGAAACGCTTCTCAGTGCGCGAGACGGATGTCGGTCACTTCCGTGCGCTTCGGGCTCCAGCTGAAGGAAACAACCTCGCCGAAGCTTTCCGGAAAGGTGAAGGTCTGTGCCTCGGTGTAATTGCCCCGCACGGTGATCGCATAGGCGGTAGTGCTGCCGGAGGCGAGCTTGCCGACGAACATGATGGACTGGGTCGGCGTCGCAAGATCCGGATTGCGGATCTTTATCGATTTCAGCCGGAACGGTCGTTCCGATTCGGACGACAGCATGAAATTGAGATTTTCGCTGGCGGGAACGGCAAAGGTGCGGCTGTCGCGGGCATCCCGCACGGCGAAGATGCATTCCTGCTCGCCGCCGCAGGGCCGCAGGCCGGCGCGCGCGCTCAGCACATAGCCGCTTTCGTCATAGATCGAAGCGGATCCACCGACCGTGAGGCCGGACATCGTCAGCACCGTCTCGGCGCCGACCGTCTTGCACTTTTCGGAGCCGCCCGCCGCGTTCTGCGCCACGGTCAGCGCAACGCCGGTGATCCTCGCGGCGCAGGGTTGCGATGCTTCTGCCGGAGCAGCCATCACGAATCCACAAATTGAAAATGTAATGTATAACGCGGATGAAATACACGCCGCCCGTCGCATCTGCGGCGGAAAGACCTGCTGCGAACCGTGCGATTGTGTAATCACGAGCGTTTCCTCCGTCTTCTTTGTGTTTTTAACGCATTTTTGCACAGTATTGAATTCTTGACGCCATCGTCAAGCCACACTCTCATGTGCAGCACCGTCCGTTTTTGCATTTTTTGTATGCCTTCCGGAAAAGCGCATGAAATCAATCGGCTGGCTTCGTAACAGAGCGAAAGAAACAGTGATTTGGAATGGCCGGTCGACCGCCGTATGTACAGAATTGAGAAAGAGCGGATCCGCCGCGCCAGCGGTTTAAGGAACCGATAAAGAAACCGGAGCCCCGGCTGCGGGGCACGGCACGATAAAGGCAAAAGACATGACACTCGGACTTCTGGGCTTTCAGACGACAATCGCCACTCCCGTCACGCTGTCGGGCATCGGTGTTCATTCCGGAAGCCCCGTTTCCATCACCTTCCAGCCTGCCGAAGCGGGCACCGGCGTTGTCTTCAGTCGCCAGTTCGCCGATGGCAGCACGGCCGAGTACCGGGCGGTCTCATCGAATGTCGGCAATACCGATCTCTGCACCGTTCTCGGCGCCTCGCTCACCCGTGCGGTCGCGACGATCGAGCATGTGATGGCAGCGCTCTACGCGCTCGGCCTCGACAATGTGGTGGTGGAGGTGGATGGCGCCGAAATGCCGATCATGGACGGCTCGTCCTTCCCCTTCATCGAGGCCATCGAGCAGGCCGGTATCGTCAATCTCGGCGAGAAGCGCCGCTATATCCGCGTTCTGAAGCCGGTGCGCATTGATTCGGGTGCCTCCTGGTCGGAGTTCCGCCCCTATGACGGCACCCGCTTCGAGGTGGAGATCGATTTCGATTCGCCGCTGATCGGCCGCCAGTCCTGGCAGGGCGACCTGACGGCGCAGGTGTTCCGCGATCAGTTGTCGCGCGCCCGCACCTTCGGTTTCATGCGTGATGTGGAACGCCTGTGGGCTGCCGGTTTCGCACTCGGCTCCTCGCTGGAAAACTCGGTGGTGATCTCGGATGACGACACGGTCGTCAATGTCGAGGGCCTGCGCTATGCGGACGAGTTCGTGCGCCACAAGACACTCGATGCCGTGGGCGATCTGGCGCTGGCCGGCGCCCAGTTCATCGGCTGCTACCGCTCCTATCGCGGTGGCCACAAGATGAACGCCAATGCACTGAAGGCGCTGCTCAGCGATCGCTCGGCCTATGAGGTCGTCGAGGCGCCGATGCGCAGCCAGCGGGTGCGTGCCCGCGAATTCGTCGCGGTCAGCGCGGCAGAATTTGCCCCCTGGGCCGGCTGAGAAGCCGCAAGCACCGTCGAGCCGGGCCGTCTCCTTCGAGGCGGCCTTTCTTTTTGCAAACAGGCTCTTCCGCCCGCCATAAATTTGCGTCAAAGCGCCATCATTGCGTTGCTCTGTCGCTTCCTTTATGGCTACAAGGCCTCTCGGGCGGACGATGTAACATCGCGTGACAATCGGGAACTGTCGAATGACTGAGACGAAGTCTGTTGGAATAAGGAACACGGCGCGCATTGCCGCGGTGTCCCTGCTTTTGGTCGGCACCAGCCTTCTGGTGACCGCTTGCCAGTCAGACCCGGACATCGACATCACCAAGCTCGGTCTCAATACCGACCCGCCGGAGCAGCTCTACAACCAGGGCCTGGCCAACATGAAGGCCGGCAATCTGGCGGAGGCGAGCCGCAAGTTCGACGCCATCGACAAGCAGAATCCGTTCACCGACTGGGCGCGCAAGGCGTTGGTGATGAGCACCTTCACCAAGTATCGCCTGGGGCGTTACGAGGAGGCGGTCTCGACGGGCAACCGCTACATCAAGCAGTATCCGCAGTCTGATGATTCGGCCTATGTGCAGTATCTGGTCGGCCTGTCCTATTCGAAGCAGATCGTCGATGTGACGCAGGACCAGAAGATGTCCCGCAGCACCATCGATGCGATGCAGAAGGTCGTGACCAACTATCCGAAGTCGGAATATGTCGAGGATGCGCAGGCCAAGATCCGCTTTGCCCGCGACCAGCTCGCCGGCAAGGAAATGCAGATCGGTCGCTATTATCTCGAGCGCAAGGAATATCTGGCGGCCATTGCCCGCTTCCGCAACGTGGTCGAGAACTACGGCAACACCAATCAGGTCGAAGAGGCGCTGGCGCGCCTCGTGGAGGCCTATTATGCCATGGGCGTGACGGAAGAGGCACAGACGGCGGCGGCGGTGCTGGGCCACAACTATCCGGACAGCCAGTGGTACAGCGATTCCTTCAAGCTGCTGAAGGGCGGCGGCTTGGAGCCGCGTGAGAACCGCGACTCGTGGATTTCTCGCGCCGGGGCCAAGCTGATCGGCGCCTGAACGGGAACACCATGCTTATCCAGTTGTCGATCCGCGATATCGTCCTGATCGAGCGGCTGGACCTCGGCTTCGAGAGTGGCCTCTCCGTCCTGACGGGCGAAACCGGGGCCGGCAAATCCATCCTGCTCGACTCCCTGTCGCTGGCCCTTGGCGGGCGCGGCGATGGCGGGCTTGTGCGCCATGGCCTCGACAGGGGACAGGTTACGGCCGTCTTCGATGTCGGCGCCAGCCACCCGGCGCGCCTTCTCCTGAGGGAAAACGGACTGGATGACGAGGGAGACCTGATCTTCCGGCGCATGCAGTCGGCCGACGGGCGCACCAAGGCCTCCATCAATGACCAGCCGGTCAGCGTGCAGCTGATGCGCCAGGTGGGGCAGATGCTGGTGGAAATCCACGGTCAGCACGACGACCGGGCGCTGGTCGACATCAATGCCCATCGCATGCTGCTCGATGCCTTTGCCGGGCTGGCCGACGAGGTGACGGAGGTCTCCGCCCTTTACCGCAGCTGGCGGGAGGCCGAGCGGGCGCTGAAGACGCATCGTTCGCGCGTCGAGGCCGCTGCCCGCGAGGCGGATTATCTGCGTGCCTCCGTCGAGGAATTGCAGGCCTTGAGGCCACGTGACGGTGAGGAGGACGAACTGGCCGAACAGCGCGCCCGCATGCAGAAATCCGAGCGTATTGCCGGCGATATCGCCGAAGCGTCCGAATTTCTGAACGGCAATGCCTCGCCGGTTCCGCTGATTGCCTCGCTGGTGCGCCGGCTGGAGCGCAAGAGCCACGAGGCTCCGGGCCTGCTGGAAGAAACGGTTCAACTGCTCGATTCGGCGCTCGACAACCTCTCCAACGCGCAGATGGAGGTGGAGGCCGCGCTTCGGCGCACCGAATTCGATCCGCGCGAGCTGGAGCGGGTCGAGGAGCGTCTGTTTGCACTGCGTGCCGCAAGCCGAAAATATTCCGTTGCGGTGACCGACCTGCCGGCGCTGGCGGAAAAGATGGTGGCGGATCTTGCCGATCTCGATGCCGGCGAGGAGCGGCTCGGCCAGCTGGAAAAAGCGGCAGAGGCCACGCGCGCCGCCTTCGACAAGGCCGCCCGTGCGCTTTCCGAAAAGCGGCAATACGGGGCATCCGCGCTTGCCGACGCGGTGATGGCGGAACTGCCGGCATTGAAGCTGGAACGTGCCCGCTTCATGGTCAATGTCACCGCCGATCCGGACAATGCGGCGGCCGAAGGCATCGACACGGTGGAATTCCACGTGCAGACCAACCCCGGCACACGGCCCGGCCCGATCATGAAGGTGGCCTCAGGCGGCGAGCTGTCGCGTTTCCTGCTGGCGCTCAAGGTGGCGCTCGCCGATCGCGGTTCGGCGCCGACTTTGGTCTTCGACGAGATCGACACCGGTGTGGGGGGGGCCGTGGCCGATGCGATCGGCCAGCGGCTGAAGCGCCTGTCGGACAAGGTGCAGGTGCTCTCCGTCACCCATGCGCCGCAGGTTGCAGCGCGGGCTTCGACCCATCTGCTTATTTCCAAGGGGCCGGCCGGCGACGGATCGGACAAGATCGCCACGCGGGTTGCGACCATGTCGCCCGAGCACCGGGCCGAAGAAATTGCCCGCATGCTCTCCGGCGCCTTTGTGACCGACGAGGCACGGGCAGCGGCTGCGAGCCTTCTGGCGGGCAACGGCTGAGGTTTTGCCTGCGGCGGGGCGAAGCACGCCTGCCTGCGCCAATGCAGCAATCGCGACGAGGCGGCAGGTCGGCTTTGCGCCTGTCGTAACTCTCCGGGTACTGGCTCGCCGTCTCAGCGACAGATCGGCGCGCTCATTGTGCCGTTGCCGTGCGGCGCCCGGCCATGCGGTGCAGCACATCGTCCTTCCACACATGCCGATGGACGACGACCATGGCGACATGCCCGGCGACCATGGCAAGCAACGTCCAGGCCAGCAGGCCATGCGCCGCATTGCCGGCATCGATCATCCATTGCACCTTTTCCGGCGCGCCCGGCAGCACGGGCAGACCGAAGACGGCCACGCCCCGGCCAGAACCATAGGCACGCAGCAGCGCCAGCACTGGCACGATCAGCATCAACCCATAAAGGCCGAGATGGCCGAGGCGGGCCGCGAGTGCAACGAGCCCTTCGCCATGCGGCGGGCGCCGCTTCAGATTGGCGAGGCCCCAGAGGGCGCGCAGCACCGCCAGCGCCATCAGCAGTGACCCGACGGAGGCATGCGTGCCAACGAAGAAACCGACCAGCGGCGTGCGCCCCAGCGCCAGCCGAAGGCCCATGCCGAGAAACTGCCAGGCAAACAGCAGTGCCATGCTCCAGTGCAGCAGGCGCGTGACGGGCCCGTATTGCAGAACGGTATCACCAAGCGAAGACGAGGGGCGGGCGGAGGCTGTATTGCGCAGACTATGCGCCATCGGAAAACTCCTTGAGGAAGCGCTTATATAAATATGAATGCAATGCACTGGTTATCGCTCCGCCATCCCGACTGTCCAGACACGCCGCGACACATTGTCGTCATCGCGGGGCAGGCGATCAGGAGCGGTCTCGCCGGTGTGGATGAGGAGCTTTGCAGCGCCTTTCCCGTTTTGCGGCGGAGCGGTTTCGTCTAAAACCGCCTGATGCCCGCGGACGGAGAAAAACCCATGGTCGATCATCGCACATCTGTCGAAGCGCTCGGCGAGGACGAGGCGCGGGCGGAGCTTGCCTGGCTTGCCGCCGAGATCGCCCGCCATGACCTGCTCTACCATCAGGGCGACCAGCCGGAGATTTCGGATGCCGATTACGATGCGCTGAAGCGCCGCAACGATGCCATCGAGGCGCGTTTCCCGCAGCTTGTGCGCGAAGACAGTCCCTCGCAGCGCGTCGGCGCGGCGCCGGCATCCGCCTTTCAGCAGATCACCCATTCCCGGCCGATGCTGTCGCTCGACAACACGTTTTCCGACGCGGACGTGGCCGATTTTGTCGGCTCCGTTTACCGCTTTCTCGGCCGGTTACCGGATGATTCGATCGCCTTTACCGCCGAGCCGAAGATCGACGGGCTGTCGATGTCGATCCGCTACGAAAGCGGCCGCATGGTGAGTGCGGCGACGCGCGGCGACGGCACGACGGGGGAAAACGTCACCGCCAATATCCGCACCATCCGCGAGATCCCGCAGCAGCTGCCGCCGGGCGTGCCCGCCGTGGTCGAGGTGCGCGGCGAGGTCTATATGGCGAAAAGCGACTTCCTGGCGCTGAATGCGCAGATGGAGGCCGAAGGCAAGCAGACCTATGTCAATCCGCGCAACACGGCTTCCGGCTCGCTGCGCCAGCTCGACCCGAAGGTAACCGCCAGGCGCAAGCTGCGCTTCTTCGCCTATGCCTGGGGCGAGATGTCGGAAATGCCGGCGACAACGCAGATGGGCATGGTCGAAACCTTCCAGCGCTGGGGTTTTCCCGTCAATCCGCTGATGAAGCGACTGTCTTCGGTGGCGGATATTCTCGCGCATTACCATGAGATCGGCCTGAAACGTCCGGACCTCGATTACGATATCGACGGCGTCGTCTACAAGGTGGATGACCTTGCGCTGCAGGAGCGGCTCGGCTTCCGTTCGCGCTCGCCGCGCTGGGCAACCGCGCATAAGTTCCCGGCCGAACAGGCCTTCACGACGGTTGAAAACATCGACATCCAGGTGGGGCGCACCGGCGCGCTGACGCCCGTTGCCCGCCTGACGCCGATCACCGTCGGCGGTGTGGTGGTGACGAATGCCACGCTGCACAACGAGGACTACATCAAGGGCATCGGCAATTCCGGCGACCGCATCCGGCCGGAGGATCACGATATCCGCGTGGGCGACACCGTCATCGTGCAGCGCGCCGGCGATGTGATCCCGCAGGTGCTGGATGTGGTGCTGGAAAAGCGCCCGGCCGGGGCTGCGCCTTACGAGTTTCCGAAGAAGTGCCCGGTCTGCGGCAGCCATGCGGTGCGTGAGCGCAACGAAAAGACCGGACGGCTCGATTCCGTCACCCGCTGCACGGGCGGTTTCGTCTGCCGGGCGCAGGCGGTGGAGCATCTGAAGCACTTCGTCTCGCGCAATGCCTATGACATCGAAGGGCTCGGCTCGAAGCAGATCGATTTCTTCTTCGAAGCGGAGGACCCCGCCCTGCAGATCCGCACGGCACCCGACATTTTTACGCTGAAGAAGCGCCAGGAGGCGTCAGCCCTCACCAAGCTCGAAAACATCGATGGCTTCGGCAAGGTGAGCGTGAAAAAGCTCTTCGACGCGATCGACAATCGCCGCGAGATCGCGCTGAACCGTTTCATCTTCGCTCTCGGTATCCGCCATGTCGGGGAAACGACGGCGAAGCTTCTGGCGCGCGCCTATGGCACTTATGAAGCTTTCGAGAGCGCCATGCAGCAGGCGGCCTCCTTCTCCGGCGATGCCTGGGAGGAACTCAACGCCATTGAGGGCATTGGCGAGGTGATGGCGCGGGCCATCGTCGAATTCTTCAAGGAACCGCGCAATGTCGAGGTGATATCCCGGTTGCTGGAGGAGGTGACCCCGCAGGCGATGGAACAGATCGCCGCCAGCGGCAGCCCGGTTGCCGGCAAGACGGTGGTGTTCACCGGTTCGCTCGAAAAATTCACCCGAGACGAGGCGAAGGCCCGCGCCGAAAGCCTCGGTGCCAAGGTCTCGGGCTCCGTGTCGAAGAAGACCGATATTCTGGTTGCCGGCCCCGGCGCCGGCTCCAAGCTCGACAAGGCGCGGGAGCTTGGCATCCAGACCATGGACGAGGACGAGTGGCTGGCGCTGATCGGCGGGTGAGGGGCTGGCGGTAAGCAGCAGGCAGCAGGCAGCAGGCAGCAGGCAGCAGGCAGCAGGCAGTAGGCAGTAGGCAGTAGGCAGTAGGCAGTAGGGATACCCCCTCATCCGCCCTTCGGGCACCTTCTCCCCGCGGGGGAGAAGGGAGGGGCACCGCAGCGTCTCCGTGTCCTCCTGCTTACAGCGGGAGGAGCACTGTGCCGGACACCCGCTTGCGCCGAAGCGAACTTGCCGCGACCGGATCGCCCGAATGGAATGTCGGCACCTGCCGCAATACCCCTTCTCCCCTCGGGGAGAAGGTGGCCCGAAGGGCCGGATGAGGGGGCTTGCGCCGGGAGAGTGAAGGGAGCATCGCTGCGCCGCCTGCTCGCCTCACCCGGCCTGCGAGGCAGGGCAAGGCGCCAAGACTGACGCAAGTCACGCCCTCAGCCGCGCCATCGTCAGCGCATCCACATAGGCGCCGTCGCGGAAGGCGAAGGTGCGGAGTGTGCCTTCCACCTCGAAGCCGAATTTGCGGTAGAGGGCAATGGCCGCGCCATTGTCGGCATAGACGGTCATTTCCAGCCTTCTCAGATTGTACCAGTTGTCGGCCATGGCAACGACTTCGCCGAGCAGCGCCGAGCCGATGCCGCGTCCGCGATAGGCGTCGTGCACGCCCATGCCGAAACTGCCGCTGTGCGCCCTGCGTCCCGCATGGCGCGTCAGCCCGATATCGCCGACGATCTGATCCTCAAGGACCGCGACCAGCGCCGTCACCGTGGCCGGCTGGTTTTCGATGCCTTTTCGGATTTCCTCTGCGCTGTGATAGGGCGTGCGCAGCGTGCCATGGCGGTAACCGGGCAGATTGTGCAGGGAGGCAATGCCGGCGGCATCGGCGGCCAGGCGGGCGCGGATGGTGAGGCCGTCCGGCCATCGGGCGTTTGTGGCAATGGGAAAGCAGGCTTGCGTCATGTCGTCTGTCCTTCGGAGGAGCCCGGGCAGAGCGGACATTCGCCAACCCTGCCATCGCGGCAGGGGAGCGGGGATTGATCAGGCCATGTGCCGACCGTCCACGCGCCCTGCCGGGCGGATGGTGTGGGTCATCACAAGATGGGTGTCGCGCTTGATCATGATGCCGAGTGTGGCTTTCCTTTTGCGGCAGGTCAAGGCCCGGCGCCCGCCGCTTGCAATCATGCGGCCAGTTCCTATCTGCTGATCAGCCTTGCCTGACTGGAGCCCGCCATGCGCCGAACCGCCCGCCTTGCCGCCACCCTTGCTGCCAGCCTTGCCATTGCAGGCTTCGGCCTCGTCAGTGCCCAAGCCGAGGAGGTCGGCAAGGTTGGCGTCGACTGGATGGGCAATGACATCATCGTCGATGCGCTCACCGATCCCAAGGTGACGGGCGTGACCTGCCATGTGACCTATTTCGATCGCGGCATGCTGGACCGCCTGAAGAACGGCAACTGGTTCGAGGACCCCTCCAACAATTCCATCGCCTGCCGCCAGACGGGACCGATCGAGATCGGCAATATCGATCTTTCGAAGGAGGGCGAGGAGGTCTTCAAGCAGGGCATGTCGCTGATCTGGAAGAAGCTCGTCGTCAACCGGATCTATGACAAGGCCAACAACACGCTGATCTATCTCGTACATTCCCGCCAGATCGTGGATGGTTCCGCCAAGATGGCAATTTCCACGGTGCCGCTGTTCAACCAGCCCGTGGTCTGGAAGGGCGGCGCGCCGAAATAGGCGGGCCGGGCCGCGCAACGACGAAAGCCCCGGTGGGAAACCGGGGCAGCGCCATCCAGCATGCAGCGCAGTTGCGTCTCTCGGGTGATCCGGCTCAGGCAGCCTGGGCCAGTTCGTCGGCAATCACCGTGTCGAGGTTGAGGAAGCAGACCATGGTCTTTTCCAGCGCCACGATACCCCGGCAGAAGGCGCGCTGCGCTTCTGGAATGATTTCCGGGGCCGGCTGCAGGTCCTCGCTCTTGATGGTCATCATGTCGGACACCTGTTCCACCAGCAGGCCGACCAGTTTGCCGGCAATGTCGGTGACGATGATGGCGGCGCGTTCCGACGGCTCGGTCATCTTCATGCCGAGGCGGCAGGCCATGTCGATGACCGGGATCACCGCGCCGCGCAGGTTGATGAGGCCGAGCACGTAGGGCGGCGTATGCGGCATCGGCGTCACCGGGGCCCAGCCGCGGATTTCGCGGATGGCCATGATGTCGATGCAGAATTCCTGATCGCCGAGATGGAAGGATACGATTTCGAGATAGGCGCCGGACTGCTTGATGGCATTGGTCATGGTCAAAACTCTTCCCATTTTTCTCTGGTTGCCGTCGCAAGCGACCTTGCGGCGGGGCTGCTGCTGGAAATGGCGCTCGCGACCCTGTTCATCAGGCTGCGGGCGGGAGAGGGACGGGCCTGAACCTGTGCGCCCGTCGGCTCGACGGCGCGCGGGCGGGCGCTGGTATCCATGCGGAACTGCGCCATCAGGCGGGTCAGATTGTCGGCATCGCCGGCCAGCGTGTGGCTTGCGGCATTGGTTTCCTCGACCATGGCGGCGTTCTGCTGCGTCGTCTGGTCCATCTGGCTGATGGCGGAGTTGATCTCCGACAGGCCGATGAACTGTTCGCGGGCGGAGGTGACGATAGCGCCGACATCGTCGTTGATCTTCAGCACGTCGTCGCCGATGCGATGCAGGGCATCGCCGGTGGCCTTCACCAGCTCGACGCCGGTCTGAACCTCGGCGCTGGAGCGGGTGACGAGCGACTTGATGTCCTTGGCAGCTCCCGCGGCGCGGCCGGCAAGCTCGCGCACTTCCTGGGCAACGACGGCAAAACCCTTGCCGGCTTCCCCGGCACGGGCGGCCTCGACGCCGGCGTTCAGCGCCAGAAGGTTGGTCTGGAAGGCGATCTCCTCGACCACGTTGATGATCTTGCCGATCTCGCCGGTGGCATCCTCGATGCGTTCCATCGCCGCCATGGCATCGGTCACCACATGCGAGGAGGATTCGGCGAAATCCTTGGCATTGCTGACCAGCTGGCTTGCGCCTTCGGCGCGTTCCGTGGCGGTGCGCACCGTACGGGTGATCTGCTCGAGGGCGGCCGAGGTTTCCTCCAGCGAGGCGGCCTGCTGTTCGGTCCGCTTGGCCAGGTCGTCGGCGGCGGAGCGCATCTGCTGGGCATTGGCCTGGATCGAGCTGGAACTGCCGGCGATCTCCGTCATGATCAGCCTGAGCTTTGCCGTCAGCTTGTTGAAGTCGGCGCGGACCGGCTCGAGATCCTCGCGGAAGGGGCGCTCGATGGTGGTGTCGAGATCGCCTTCCGACAGCCGGGTCAGTGCCGTGGCGAGCGCCTGCGTGGCCGCGCGGATCGCCTCAGAATCGGCACGCTGAACCGCCTCGCGCGCCTGTGTTTCCTGCTCCACGCGGGCGCGTTCGTCGGATGTCTCCTGCTCCAGCCGGATCTTCTCCAGCGCCGCCTGGCGGAAGATCTCCGTGGCGCGCGCCATGTCGCCCAGCTCGTCCGTTCCGTCGGTGCCCGATACCGGGGTCTTACAGTCGCCGGCAACGATCCGCGCCATGCTGTCCTTGACGTTGCGCACACCGCGCTTGATGGCGCCGCCATGGATGAACTGCAGCAGCGCGACCAGCGCCATGGCGATGAGGCCGCAGATCAGCTGTACCTGCAGCGACTGGCGGGCCAGCGCCTCCATCTCGTCGACCTTCTGATTGGCCTGGATCGTGCCCAGTTCCAGCAGCGCGACAATGGTGTCGGTAATCTTTTCGCCACCGCCATCAATGGCGTCATCGATCGCGTCGAACTCGTCCTCGGGCGCGCCGGTCTCGACGAGGCGTGTCAGATCCACCTGAATTGCCTTCGAAACCCGCTCCACGTCGGCGGCGAAGCTGGCCGCCATCTCGGGCTTGCCGAGCGCTGCCGCAAATCCGGTCACGGTTGCCGCGCCCGCCTTCAGCATCTGGCTGGTCTGCGCGATCAATTCCGCCCGCTCCGGCTGCACCTTGCGCTCGGCACGGTCCACGATCGTGTCCATGGCGGCGAGGATCATCTCGAGGCTGGCGGAGCGCATGTCGTTCAACTGGTTGCCCTGCTGCCATATGGCTGTCGCCTGCTCGATGCCGAGCTCGACCCGTTCCTGCTGATACCAGCCGACCCCGAGGATGGTGCCCATTCCGACGAAGGCGGTGACGCCAAGCGTCATGAGCCGGTGGCTCACGGACAGTGTTCTTTTGCCGGCTATGGTTGTCATGTGGCTCTCGGGATCCCTGTTGAGAACATTCTACCGATGTCGTGAAAAGCGGTGTGGCAGGCCGTGGCCGCTCCCTGGGGATGGCGCGTTCATGCGCCGGCGGCTCTCTGCGACTCTTCCTCGAACTCTCTCAGACAGGTGTTGAACATTCGTTAATCCTGATATGCCGGAATATGGCTTCGCAGGTCGCCAGTCTTGGCCTATAAGGTTGCCATGAGGTTACCCCGGACCCCTGCAAACTTGCCCTTGATGGCTGCCGTCAGCCTTGCGCTCGCATCGGCGACCTTGTTTGCCGCCTACGGCTGGATGCGGCACGGTTCCGAGATCTTCCTGGCCATGTCGCAAAGCCTGGCTGCCTGGTGCATGTGAGGCTGGGTGCATGTATGGCCGGGCGGACCGCGGAGCCTGGCGTTTCCGTCTCCCCGGCGGGACAAAACACCGCGCCCCTCCATCTGCAACGCATTCTTGAATTGCCGGTTCGGCGGTGCGAGCCTAGGGAGAGGTTCGCTATCTGCCAACCGCTGGAGTCGCAGGCATGAAGACGATCAGAACCGTGCTGTGGATTGCCGTCGCCGTTATGGCCGGCGTGCTGGGCTGGCTGACGATGGAGATGACCCGCTCCAGCAAGGATATCGCCGAAGGCCCCTTCGGCGTTCCCTTCCAACTCGTCGCGCAGACCGGTGAGCCGATCACCGAAAAGGCGTTTCAGGACAAGCCGACGGCGCTGTTCTTCGGCTTTACGCATTGCCCGGAGGTCTGCCCCACCACGCTGTTCGAGCTGAACGGCTGGCTGCACCAGGTCGATCCGGACGGCACGAAGCTGAAGGCCTATTTTGTCACCGTGGACCCGGAGCGTGATCCGCCGGACATCCTCAACCGCTACATCACCAATGTCTCCGACCGGGTGGTGGGCATTTCCGGCCCGGCCGACAAGGTGGGCGAGATGGTCAAGGGCTTCCGCGTCTATGCCCGCAAGGTGCCGGTGGACGAGAAGCAGCCGGACGGGGATTACACGATGGATCATACCGCCTCGGTCTTCCTGTTGAACCATGGCGGCCGCTTTGCCGGTACGATTTCCTATGGCGAAAATCCCGAAACGGCGCTGAAGAAGCTGGAAAACCTCGTGAAGGGGTGATGGAGGGCGGTCGCGGCCCGGCTGCTTGCTTGAAGGGCGCCGCCGTTTTGTGGCATTGCTGCCGCTCGTTTCGACAGGCCGCACGCCCCAAGCTTCAGAAAGAGCCAGACCGTGAGTGAAATCCGCCTCTTCGTCACCGTTACCGAACGGGAATCGGAAGATATTCTCGACCTGCTCTCGCTATGTTTCGGCGAGGAGGATTTCGCCATCGGCACCACCGAGGTGGATGAAAAGGCCGATCGCTGGGAGGCCTCCGTCTACATGATGCGGGTCGACGAGGAAGAGGTGCGCGCCCGCTTCGCCGAGGCGATCCGCGCGGCCTATCCGGGACTGGAGATCCAGCGCGAGGATCTGCCGGAGATCGACTGGATCGCCAAGTCGCTGGAAGGGCTGAAGCCGGTGCGGGCCGGACGCTTCCTGGTGCACGGTTCGCATGATCGCGACAAGGTCCGCACCGGCGATGTCGCCATCGAGATCGATGCCGGACAGGCTTTCGGCACCGGTCATCACGGCACGACGGCCGGCTGCCTCGAAATGATCGACAGGGTGATGCGTGCCCACCCGCCGAAGAACGCGCTCGATCTCGGCACCGGCAGCGGCGTGCTTGCCATTGCCGTGCGCAAGCTGCGCCGCATTCCGGTTCTGGCGACCGATATCGATCCCGTCGCGGTCCGCGTTGCGCGGGGAAATGTCCGGCTGAACGGCATTGCCGAGGGGCTTTCGCTCGAAACGGCACCGGGCTTCCATTCCTCCGCCTTCGAGCGACACGGCCCCTTCGATCTGATCATCGCCAACATCCTGGCGCGGCCGCTGATCCGCATGGCGCCGCAACTGGTGACGCATCTTTCGCCGGGCGGCGACGTGATCCTGTCGGGTATTCTCGCCTCGCAGCGCTGGAAGGTCATCGCGGCCTATAGCGGCGCCGGCCTCGCGCATGTCCGCACCTTCTGGCGCAATGGCTGGGTAACGATCCACCTGCGTCACGACCGCTGACAGGGCGCTTGTTGCTGCAGTGCAGCGTTGCATTTAATGCATATCTTTGGCAGCACATGAAAAAGGCGACATCCGGGAGGGGATGTCGCCTTCGGATCATGCCGGGAGAGACAGATCCTGCCCGCGAGCCCTGGAGGAGGAGAGTGGCTCGAGCGGGTCTTGAGCCGTGTTCCGAAAGCCGTGCGGCGCGTGGGAGGAGCGCGACCGTCCGGCCATGGGATCAGAACACGTAGCGCGTTGCGCCCTGCCGGCGCAGTTCTTCGCGGGTCGTGCCGAGCGCCTTCAGGCTTTCGTCATCGAGATACATCAGGGCGCCGTTGACATAGCGGGCCGCCTGGCGCTCGCGCGCAGCCACGACCCGGTCAAAAGCATTGCGGAAGAAGGAATGTGCCATGTGAGCGGTCCTTTGAAGCTTTGGGAGCCCGTCTTGCTCCCCGATGGTTGCAATATAGAGTGTTCCCGCCCGGCCAGTCAGAGGGGCTGCCTCACGGGTGTCATGCATCAGATGCATGGGTCCGGCAAAAACAAGGGGTGATCGGGCGGCTGGTGCCCAATTCTGTGGCACTGCAGCGGCAGGCTGGTTCGGCGGTGAGAATCCGTTAACATCGGCGTCCCAAGGGAATCGTTCACAGCGAAAGTAGATCCATGTTCCAGTCCTTCGAAACCACCTCATCGCCGGCGCTTGGCCCGGCGCGCGTGACGGCGCTGCGCGAGCGGTTCGACGCGCTCGGGATCGACGGTTTCCTCGTGCCGCGCGCCGACGAGTTTCAGGGCGAATACGTGCCGGCCTCGGCTGAACGTCTGGCCTGGCTGACAGGCTTTACCGGGTCGGCGGGCATTGCGCTGATTCTGCGCGAGGTGGCTGTCGTGTTCGTTGACGGCCGTTATACGACGCAGCTTGCCCAGCAGGTCGATCAGGCCACCTTTACGGCGGGCGATCTGGTGGGCGAGCCGCCGCACAGCTGGATTGCAGCGCATGGCCCGCGCGGCCTGCGCCTCGGCGTCGATCCCTGGCTACACAGCGGCGCGGAGGTGCGGCGGCTGGAAACGGCGCTGGCGGCCTGCGGCGGCAGTCTCGTCATCCTCGATTCCAACCCGCTCGACGCACTCTGGCACGATCGGCCGGCCGCTCCGATGGGAGCGGTCAGCGTGCAGCAGGAGCAGCATGCCGGAAGACCGGCGGCGGACAAGATCGCCGCGATGGCAAAGGCGGTGGCCGACAAGGGTGCGCAGGCGCTGCTCGTTGCCGATCCGTCCTCCGTCGCCTGGATCTTCAACATCCGCGGTGCTGACGTGCCGCATACGCCGCATCCGCTGGCGCGTGCGATCATCACCGCCGAGGGAGCGGTCGAACTGTTCATCGAGGCGGGCAAGCTCGGGCCGGAAGCTGCGGCACATCTCGATGCGCTTGCCAGCCGGCATGAACCTTCCGCCCTGCTGTCGCGGCTTGCCGCCCATGCGGAGGGCGAGCGCAGGATCCTGGTCGACGGCGACATCGCCTCGATCGCGCTGACGCGCGCCATCGAGGCGGCGGGCGGTATCGTGGTGGAGGCTGCCGACCCGGCCCGCCTGCCGCGTGCGATCAAGAATGCCGTGGAATTGCGCGGTTCGGCGGATGCGCATGTGCAGGATGGTGCGGCCATGGTGCGCTTCCTGCACTGGCTGGACACCCAGGCGCCGGACAGTGTGAGCGAGATTTCCGCCGTCACCGCGCTGGAGGCCTTCCGCGCCCGCGTTGGTGAAAGCCTGCAGAACCCGCTGAAGGACATTTCCTTCGACACGATTTCCGGCGCCGGCGAGCATGGCGCCGTCATCCATTACCGGGTGACGACCGAGACCGACCGACGCCTGAAGGCGGGCGAACTGTTCCTGATCGATTCCGGCGCGCAATATGTGAACGGCACAACCGATATCACCCGCACCGTTGCCATCGGTGCGGTGCCGCAGGAGCAGAAGAAATTCTTCACGCTGGTGCTGAAGGGGATGATCGCCATTTCGGCAGCGCGTTTTCCCAAGGGCACGCGCGGCTGCGATCTCGATCCGCTGGCCCGCATCGCCCTGTGGAAGGCCGGCGCCGATTACGCGCACGGCACGGGCCACGGCGTCGGCTCCTATCTTTCGGTGCATGAGGGCCCGCAGCGCATTTCCCGTGTTTCCACGCAGGAATTGCTGCCGGGTATGATCCTGTCGAACGAGCCGGGCTATTACCGCCCCGGCGCCTTCGGCATCCGGATCGAGAACCTGATCTATGTCACCGAACTCGAGGCGATCGAGGGAGGCGACCTGCCGATGATGGGCTTCGAAACACTGACCTGGTGCCCGATCGACCGGCGGCTGATCCTGAAGGATCTGCTGACGGCGGAGGAACTGGCCTGGGTCGATGCCTATCATGCCGGGGTGCGGGCGAAGCTTCAGCCGCTGATTTCCGAGCCCGAAGCCCTGGCCTGGCTGGAGGGAGCGACGGCGGCGCTGTAATCCGGCGCGGCGAACCCGCCGCGTCCGATGACCTGCTGGGTGATCAGGCAAGAATGAGGTGGCGCAGAACCATGGCGCTGCCCCATCCGGCTGCGATCAGCGCAACGCCCGGCCGCCGCAGGCCGACCATCAGCGCCACCACCATGGCGATCTTGACGTCGAGGCCGCCGTCATAGAAGGCCGGCGCCACCAGGGTGGTGAGAACTGCGGCGGGAACGGCGTTCAGGGCCGTTTCCATGCGCGGCGGAATGCGCGTCATGCGGCTCATCAGCAG
This sequence comes from Rhizobium sp. CSW-27, assembly GCF_018760785.1. Classification (GTDB taxonomy): domain Bacteria; phylum Pseudomonadota; class Alphaproteobacteria; order Rhizobiales; family Rhizobiaceae; genus Neorhizobium. The sequence goes on along the minus strand of NZ_JAHHZO010000006.1, from coordinate 200,751 downwards.
ATAGCCGCCGACGCGGGTGAGATAGGTGGCAAGGCCGGCCGCCAGGATGACCAGCGCCGTGTGCAGATCCGTCAACCGCTCCATCAGTGCTGCTCCCCGCCATGCTGTTGCGGATCGGCCGGAGCCCGGTGGAAGACCAGTGCGGCAAGGATGCCGGCGAGTGCGCCGATGCTGACATGCCAGGGCGAGCCGACCAGATGCATGGCCAGGATAGACGCCGCCGCGCTGACCGGCACGACCAGCCCGAACAGCGGCCTGCGGCGAAAGCCGAGCACAAGGCCGAGGAAATAGACCGGCAGCAGCACGTCGACACCCAGCGCCACCGGATCGCCGATCAGGCTGCCGAACAGGGCGCCGAGCGCGGAGCTGGCGACCCACAGCACGTAGATGATCGCGGCAACGCCCAGATACCAGCCGGTTTCCAGCCGCCCGCTGCGGTCCACCCGCTTCATCGCCTCGGCAAATTGCGGGTCGGTGAGAAAGAAGAAGATGCCGGCTTTGGCGGGCAGGCTCTTGCCCGCCAGATGCGGCGTCAGGGCCGCCGAGTAGAGAATATGGCGGAAGTTGACGGCAAAGACCGACAGCACCACCAGCCAGGCGGGCACATGGGCGCCGAACAGCTTGACGCCGACAAGCTGGCTTGCACCGGCGAAGATGATACCGCTCATCATGGTCGCCTCGAAGGGGGAGACGCCGCCATCGACGGCGACGGCGCCGAACAGCAGCCCGAAGGGGGCGGTGGAGAGCGCCACGACGAGCCCCGCCCGCACGCCCTGCCAGAAGTGTGTCTTGTGCATCGTTCATTCCTTTGCCTGCAAGGCTCGTAGGCCAGACCCGGGCGGCGAGGCAAGCCACGAGGACCAGGTCGAGCCAAACGGGCCACGCTACTCAGGTTGGAAGTATCGAGAGGGCGTCGAGGCGGGCGGATGGTCTGCGCAGCCGCGAGCACCGTCGGTGCCGGCCGAACCGGTCGGCCTGCCTGCAAAGATGCAGGCCGCGATCCTTCCGGCGGTGCGCCCGCTCAGTTCGACAGCACGTCACGGCTGGAGATGATGGCGACGCCACGTTCCCGCATCTCGGCGATGGCGGTCTTGACGCCTTCCGGGTCTATGCCGCGGCTGGCATCCTCGATGAAGCAGATCTTGACGCCCGGCAGCATGTCGCGTGCGTCGAGTGCGGAGAACATCACGCAGTAATCGGTGGCCAGTCCGCAGATGTCGAGTTCCTTCACCTGCTGCGCCTTCAGATAGCCGGCAAGGCCGGTAACGGCGGCCTGGTCGTTGTCGCGAAAGGCCGAATAGCTGTCGACGGCCGGATTCTCGCCCTTCTGCTGAATGTAGTCGATGGCATCGGTGTTGAGATCCGGGTGGAAATCGGCGTCCGGCGTGGTCTGTACGCAGTGATCGGGCCACAGCACCTGCGGCTTGCCGGAGAGGGTGCCGAGGTCGAAAGGCTTTGCGCCCGGATGCTGGGAGGCGAAGCTGCCATGGTCGGCGGGGTGCCAGTCCTGCGAGGCGACCACGAGATCGTAGGAGCCTTCCTCGATCAGCTGGTTGATCACAGGCACCACCTTGTCGCCGTCCGGAACCGGCAGATTGCCGCCGGGGCAGAACCCGTTCTGCACGTCGATGATCAGCAGCGCCTTCATGGTCGTCTCCCCAGTTTTTTGCCGGCAAAGGATGCCAATCGCGGGCGCGGCAATCAAGTCTCATTCCGACCGCCGAAGGCCTTGCGCGGGATCCGCCGTGGCAGGCAGCCGCCCGTCGATGATTCGCAACCGGCCGCGATAGGCTGCCGCAACGGCCGGGGCCGGGGTGAACCCGTCTGCCGCTCCCGAAAACGTGATCGCGGCATGGGAGGCAAGGAGGTTGTTTACCATGATGGCGCAGAGCCGCGTCAAACGGGCCTGCAGCGGCGAAAAGCCCTGCTGCTCGGCCGGAACAGAGGGGTCGTGCGGCATTGCCGCTCGACAACCGCATTTTTGCTAAACTTCCGTCAGCATCCGTTTATAATGGCGATGACGCTCAAGAGGGGCCATGTAAAGAAATTGGTTACCATAATTCGTCATCCTGATCGCACGTGGTGGACGTGCGCGGGCACGGGTCGTGATCGATCGTGCTGTTTCGTCTCCCCGTCCGTTTTCGGCGCTCACGCGCCGTGTGTTCGAGTTGCGAGTAAAGGGTGACGCGTATCATGGCACTGGCTTTTGCGGCGGAACGATCCGTCCCACGATCCTCACGAGCTGTGGCCAGCGGTGCAGCGTCCGGCGGTTTGCTGAAATATTCGGTCCTTCTCGGCACCAGCCTTGCGGCCGGCGCCTGGATGATGGGTGCGCTCGCCACGGTGCAGAGCGTCGCCAGCATCAAGCCGAGCGACTTTTCCTACCAGATGCGTGCCTCGCTCGATCTCAAGCCGCTGGCGCCGCCCGTCTCGAACGATCGCCTGATCCGCGTCTCGAAATTCTCGCGGCTTTCCGGCGGTGCGGCGGAAAAGGCCGCGCGTCTGGAAGGGGCGCACATGGCGCATCTGGAGGCGCTGCGGCCTGACGATCACAGCGTGCGGCAAGGCCTCACTTCGGCGATCGCCCGCGAGGAGGAGGAGAAGCGGTTTGCCGCGCTGGCCGGCAAGCGGCCGGATGACGCGCAGTTGAAGACCGCGCTGGTTTCCGCCCTGCAGGACAGCGTGCTGGTGGCGCCGCCGACCGAGACGGCCTGGGATGCGATGCCGGCCGGCAATGCCGAAGACGGGCAGGTGGAGGTGGCCGATCTGCAGAGCCCGGCGGAACTGGCCGTTGCCGAGGCCGTCGGCCCGAGCGACGACAGCAGCCTGCCGATGGAAGGCCCGCTGCCGATCCGTCGCCCGGCCGCCAATGCGCTGGCCATGGCAATTGCGCCGGCCTCCGAGCCCAAGCCCGCAACGCGTCCCCGCTCGCAGCCGGTGGTGGCCGAGGCCGACGAGGATGATGACGATGCGCCGACGGCACTTGCCTTCGCGCGGCCGGACAATCCGGCCAAGAGCGTCAGCCGCGCGGTGCCGTGGCCCGACCAGGGCGTGAAGATCGCCGTCTATGACATCACCGCCGGCCGTGTCTACATGCCGAACGGCGCGGTGCTGGAGGCGCATTCCGGCATCGGCGAAATGCGCGACAACCCGAAGTTCACCCATGTGAAGATGCGCGGGCCGACGCCGCCCGGCACCTACAAGCTCTCGATGCGCGAAAAGCCGTTCCACGGAGTTGCCGCCATCCGGCTGACGCCGACCGACGGCGTGGCGCCGCTCGGGCGCACCGGCCTTCTGGCCCATACCTATCTCTTGCGCAGCGCACCGGGCGATTCGCACGGCTGCGTGGCCTTTGCCGATTACAACAAGTTCCTCACCGCCTATCAGCGCGGAGAGGTAACGCACATGATCATCGTGCCGCGTCACGACGGCAATATCCCGATGGCAGCGCTGCGCAAGATCCGGCCCGGGGCCGGCGGTTCGTCCGGGGCCGCTGCAACGCCGGTGGCCGATGATGGCGGCAATCGCCGCACGCTGATGGATTACCTGAAGCGCGACGGCTGAGGCTGAGCCTCAGCCAAGGAGATCCTTCGCGATCCGCAGGAAGATGCGGGCGCCGATGGGGATCAATGTGTCGGGGAAGTCGTAATCCGGATTGTGCAGCGCCGGATGCTTTTCGCCGGAGCCGAGAAAGAACATCGCGGATTTTGAAACCGTTCCGAAGCGTCCGAAATCCTCGGAGGCGCGAAATGCCTCGCCCCTTTCGTGAGGCAGGCCTTCCGCGGCAAGCGCGTGGCGGATGATTGCCGCGGCCTCGGGGTCGTTGACGCAGTGGCCAAACGCGTCGTGATAGCTGAAGCCGACGCCAAGCCCGTGCACGGCGGCAATCTCGCGCGCCAGTCCTTCCGCTCGCGCCCGCAGTTCGTGCATGGCGCTGTCCCAGACTGTACGGAGCGTCACCCACAGCTCCGCCTGGCCCGGCGCAATACCGAAGGCCGGTTCGCCGATGGTGGCGTGGGTGACGGTCGCCAGCACCAGATCGCCGCCATCCAGCGTTCCCGCCCGCAGCGCCGACAGGGCCGGGATGAGGTCTGCAATGGCCGGCGCCGGCGAGATGCCGCTTTCCGGCATGGAGGCATGTGCCGTCCTGCCGGTGAGCGTAATCTTCAGGCCGCAGGAGGCGCAATTGGCCGGGCCGTCCTTGATCCAGCTCACGCCGTGCCCGATCCCCGGCATGTTATGCAGGGCAAAGGCATAATCGGGCGTCAGTGGCCGGAACTTCGGATCGGCCAGAACGGCGGCTGCGCCCGCGCCGTTCTCCTCCGCAGGCTGGAACAGCAGCACCACGCGGCCGCGGGCGGGGCGGCTGCGCTGGAAGGCGAGAGCCAGCGAAGACAGGATCGCCATGTGCCCGTCATGCCCGCACATATGGCCCTTGCCAGCGATCCGCGAACGGTGTGGGAGGTCCGAGATTTCCGCAATCGGCAGTGCATCAAGCTCGGCGCGGAACATCACCGTCGGACCCGGCTCGTGCCCGCCAAAGACCGATGCGACCCCGGTGCCGCCAAGGCCGGTGACGATCATATCCGGCTCTGTCATCTCCAGGAAACGCGCAACCTCGGCTGCGGTCTGATGCTCCTCGCCGGACACTTCCGGCATGGCGTGCAGATGGCGTCGCCAGAGGGTGAGGTCGAGAAAATCAGCTTCTGTGAGGGCCATGGCAAATTCTCGATGAAGTATTTCGTCGGACGCCGCAATCTACGCCAGGAAAGCCGCGAGCGCAGCGGTGAAGGCCGGGGCATTATCCAGCATCATGTTATGGCCCGCATTCGCAATCGACACCAAGGGAATCTCTGCTGCCCGAATTTCGTCCTCGCAATGAATGGATGGGGTCTTGGCCCCACGGATCATCAGCCGAGGCACGCGCAGACTTAGAAAGACTTCGCCAAGGTTGTCGACCATATTTTTGCCAAGCGCGTCTTCGCTTCGGTACATTGCAACGGGATCGGCCAGACGCATGGTAACCGGCCAGACCTCTCCCGTCGTCGCAAGGGCCTCCTGGAAACCGCGCTGAATAAATTCCTCTTCCGAGTAGCCCTCAATGCGCGGGCGATCGGTGGGGCGCAGATTCGGCTCCGCTACAACCAGTCGCCCCACGAGATCAGGCCGCTTGGAGGCCAAGGTGACGGCAACGGCACCGCCCATGCTGTGCGCAACGACATCCGCAGCGGAAATGTTCAGGCTGTCCAAGAGCCGGGCGACACCGTCAGCCTGTTCCGGCAGTGTGTAACCGAAGGTGCGGGGCCGGTCACTGATGCCAAAGCCCAGCAGATCGACGAGCAATGATCTGTTCTCAATGAGCGCTGGAGCTGCAGCGATATGCGTGAAGTACGGAAGTGACGAACTTCCAAGCCCATGTATGAATACTCGCGTTGGCTCCTTGCCGGGGAGTTCAACAAATCCGATGCGGGCACCGTCATCCGTAACGCGAACGTGTTGCATGCGGATGTTCCCTCACACCCGCTCCACAAACCCGTCCAGCACGCGTTTTTCACCGGCACGGTCGAAGTTGATCGTCAGCTTGTTGCCCTCGACGGAAACGACATTGCCGTTGCCGAACTTGATGTGGAACACCCGGTCCCCGACGGAGAATTTCGAGGGCTGGTCGGCGACGGATTTGGCGATCAGCTCGCCGTCGATGGTCTTCGCCCGCGGGCCGCTTTCGCCATAGCCGATGCGTTCCACCGCATGGCCGGAGCGGCTGCCCCAGTTGTCGCGGGTGGCATCCGTCCTGTTGGCCTGGGCGCGCTTCCAGCCCGGCGTCGAATAGGAATTGGCGAAGGGATCGGCCTTGTCGAAGCGCGACTGGCCATAGCCGCCGCGCCCGTAACCGCCATAGCTGCTGTCGGATTCGGCAACGTCCACATGCGCCGCCGGCAGTTCCTCCAGAAAACGCGAGGGCATGGTGGATTGCCAGAGGCCGTGGATGCGACGGTTGGAGACGAACCAGATGTGGCAACGGCGCTTGGCGCGCGTCAGGCCGACATAGGCGAGGCGTCGCTCCTCCTCCAGACCGGAGCGGCCGCCTTCGTCGAGCGCCCGCTGGTGCGGAAACAGGCCTTCCTCCCAGCCAGGCAGGAAGACGGTATCGAATTCCAGCCCCTTGGCCGAATGCAGCGTCATGATCGACACCGCATCCATGTCTTCGTTCTGCTCGGCATCCATCACCAGCGAGACATGTTCGAGGAAACCGCGCAGGCTCTCGAAGGCCTCCATCGAACGGATGAGTTCCTTCAGGTTTTCCAGCCGGCCCGGGCCTTCCGCCGACTTGTCGTTCTTCCACATGTCCGTATAGCCGGATTCGTCGAGAATCTGTTCGGCCAGTTCCGTATGCGGCGTGTTTTCCAGCAGTTCCGACCAGCGCTTGAAGCTCTGGATCACGTCGAACAGCGCCTTGCGGGCCTTCGGCTTCAGCTCGTCCGTCTCGATCATGTCGCTGGCGGCAGCGAGCATCGGGATATCGCGGGCGCGGGCGTAATCGTGCAGGGCACGCACCGTGGTATCGCCCAGCCCGCGCTTCGGCGTGTTGATGATCCGTTCGAAGGCGAGATCGTCGGCCGGCTGACAGACGAGGCGGAAATAGGCCATCGCATCACGGATTTCGAGGCGCTCGTAAAAGCGCGGACCGCCGATGACGCGGTAGTTGAGGCCGAGCGTGACGAACCGGTCTTCGAACTCGCGCATCTGGAAGGAGGCGCGCACCAGGATCGCCATGTCGTTCAGATTGTGCTTCTTGCCGGTCGAATCGCCCCGCTGCAGCTGCTCGATCGTTTCGCCGACGGCGCGCGCCTCCTCCTCGGAATCCCATGCGGCGTGCACCACCACCTTTTCATCGTCGGGTTCGCGCCGTTCGGTGAACAGCGTCTTGCCGAGGCGGCCTTCGTTGTGGGCGATCAGATGGCCGGCCGCGCCGAGAATATGTTCGGTGGAGCGATAGTTGCGCTCCAGCCGGATGACCCGGGCGCCGGGAAAATCCTTCTCGAAACGCAGGATGTTGTCCACCTCGGCGCCGCGCCAGCCATAGATCGACTGATCGTCGTCACCGACGCAGCAGACATTCTGGGTGACATCCTTCGGCCGCTGGGCCAGCAGCCGCAGCCACATGTACTGCGCCGTGTTGGTGTCCTGATATTCGTCCACCAGAATGTAGCGGAACTTCTGGTGATAGTCCTTCAGCACATCCGGGTTGCGGCGGAAGAGATCGATCGGATGCAGCAGCAGGTCACCGAAATCGCAGGCGTTCAGCGTCTTCAGCCGCGCCTGGTAGGCGGCGTAGAGTTCGCGACCCTTGCCATTGGCAAAGGCGCGCGCATCCCCTTCGGGAATGTCCTTGGGCGTCAGCCCCTTGTTCTTCCAGCCATCGATCATGCCGGCGAACTGGCGGGCCGGCCAGCGCTTGTCATCGAGCCCCTCCGCCTGGATCAACTGCTTGATCAGCCGGATCACGTCATCGGTATCGAGAATGGTGAAATCGGAACGCAGGCCGACCAGTTCGGCGTGCCGGCGCAGCAGCTTGACGCCGATCGAGTGGAAGGTTCCGAGCCAGGGCATGCCTTCGACGGCGCCGCCGACGAGGACGCCGATGCGCTCCTTCATCTCGCGCGCCGCCTTGTTGGTAAAGGTCACGGCAAGAATCTGGCTGGGAAAGGCACGGCCTGTGGCAAGGATGTGGGCGATGCGGGTGGTCAGCACGCGTGTCTTGCCGGTGCCGGCGCCGGCCAGCACCAGGACGGGACCGTCAACGGTTTCCACCGCCTCGCGCTGTTCCGGGTTGAGGCCGGAGAGGTAGTCGGGCGCGCGATGCTGGTCGCGGGCGGCCATGGCGCGGGCGGCAATGCCGAGCCCGCCAGCCGCCGGCTGGCCCGGATGTGCGGGCGGCGGGGTCGGCGTGCGGCGCGGAGCGTGATCCGGTTCCTCGTCGAAGAACGGAATGTCGTCGAAACTGTTCGTCATCAGGCCAGTCTAATGATTCAGGGGCCACAAGGCCATAGAGCATGTTCTGGTTTTATTCCAGAGTGGCCGCCATTCGCAGTCAAAAGAGGCAGAACCAGCCCCTTGCGCGGCAAATTTGCGGCAATGCCTGTCATGCTCACGTCAGAGTGATCGTTCAGACATTACATTTTGGCAAGGTTGAGCGCGGCGGCATTGCCGTTGTTTTGGCAAAATATGATACTTCGCGCAGAAGTCGTTTTCCCGGGAGTTGTGATGCGGATCTGGAAGCAAGTCATCCTCAGTCTTGCCGTGCTGCTGGCCGGCCTCTGTCTCTGGCTTTTTGTCCGTCCGGACGCTGCATCGACACTGGAGAGCCTCGGGGTTCCCCGTCAGCTGGTTTCTTTCCTGTCGCCGGCCGCAACCGGCGATGGCTCTGCCGCGGGGACGCCTTCCGACCGGCCGGTCGCGCAGGGCGCAGCGCCGTCCGGCGGCCAGGGCGCAGGGCAGGGGGGCGGTCCTGGAGGCGGCCAGGGCGGCGCTGCGCCGCGCGGTGCGCTGGTTGTGACGCATGCGGTCGAAGCCGGCACCGTCAATGATCGCCTCAGTGCCATCGGCGATGGCCAGGCCATCCAGTCGGTGGTGGTGATGCCGCAGGCCAGCGGCACTATCACCGAGATCCGCGTCTCCTCCGGCCAGAAGGTGCGCAAGGGCGATGTGCTGGCCCGCCTCGATGACGAGGAGCAGCGCATCGAGCGCGACAAGGCGCAGGTGGCGCTGCGCAGCGCGGTGGAGAAATCGCAATCCTACAGGAACCTGCAGTCGGTGGCGCGGCTCGACGTGCTGGATGCGCAGATCGCCGAGGAATCGGCGCGGCTGGCGCTCAGCACCGCCGAGCTCAATCTGCGCCGCCGCGACATCGTCGCGCCCATCGACGGCGTGGCGGGCATTGTCGCCGTCAATATCGGCGACAATGTCACCACGCAGACGAGCATCGTCATGCTGGACGATCGCTCGGAAATCCTGGTGGACTTCTGGGCGCCGGAGCGTTTCGTCACCCAGTTGAAGCCGGGGCTGGCCGTGGAGGCGAGTTCCGTCAGCCGGCCCGGGCAGAATTTTTCCGGCGAGATCGAATCGATCGACAACCGCGTCGATTCGGCCAGCCGTACCATCCGCGTGCGTGCCCGCATCGACAATGCCAGCGACGTGCTGCGTGCCGGCATGTCCTTCCAGGTCGGCATGCGCTTCCCGGGCGATTCCTATCCTGCCGTCGATCCGCTCGCGGTCCAGTGGGATGCTGAAGGGGCCTATGTCTGGAGGGTGGATGAGGCGAAGGCCCGCAAGGTGCGGGTGAAGATCATCCAGCGCAACCCGGATCGGGTGCTGGTGGATGCCATGCTCGACGCTGGCGACCAGGTGGTGACCGAAGGCTTGCAGCGGGTGCGCGAGGGTCAGCCGGTCAGGGTGCAGGGCGCGGCCCAGATGAAGGTGGCGGAGGCGCAGCGCACATGAGCGAGAACAGGCAAGATCCGCCGGACAGCGGCAAGTCCACCTTCACCGCCCTCTTCGTCCGCCGGCCCATCCTGGCGGCGGTGATAAACACGCTGCTGGTGGTGGCCGGTCTTGCGGCGCTTGTCGGGGTGGAGGTGCGCGAACTGCCGGATGTCGACCAGCCGGTCATCACCGTGCGCACCACCTATGACGGCGCCTCGCCGCAGACCATCGACCAGGAGGTGACGCAGGTCATCGAGGGCGCGGTGGCGCGCGTCAGCGGGCTGAAGGCGCTGTCCTCCTCCTCGCAGTTCGGCTCCAGCCGCGTGACGATGGAGTTTTCCGACAGTGTCGACCTCGCGGAAGCGGCCAATGACGTGCGCGATGCGATCGGCCGGGTCACGGGCCAGCTGCCCGAGGATGCCGACGAACCGCGCATCGTGAAGGCCGATTCCGATTCGCAGGCGATCATCCGCGTTGCCGTCACATCCTCGACGCTGTCGATGGAGGACCTCACGCAGCTGGTCGACAACGAGATCGTCGACCGGCTGGCCGCTGTCGACGGCGTGGCGGACGTGGAGCTTTACGGCGAGCAGGAGAAGATCTTCCGCGTCGACATCAACCAGGCGGCGCTGGCCAGCCGAGGCCTGACGGTGGCCGATGTAGCAAGTGCGCTTTCCAGCGCTGCCCTCGACGTGCCGGCCGGCTCGCTGACCAGCCGCACGCAGGATATCGTTGTGCGCGCCACCGCCAATCTTTCCACCCCGGAAGATTTCGGCAATGTGCTGATCGAGGACAAGATCCGCCTGCGCGACGTGGCCAATGTCATGCTGGGGCCGGATGACGGCACCACCACGCTGCGCTCCAACGGCGTGCAGGGCATCGGCCTCGGCATCATCCGCCAGGCTCAGTCCAACACGCTGAACATTTCCACCGGCGTCAAGGCAGTGGTCGACGAACTGCAGAAGGCGATGCCGGAAGGCACGCGCATCTTCATCACCAGCGACGATGCCGTGTTCATCCGCGGTGCGCTGCACGAGGTGGAACTGGCACTCGGCCTTTCGGCACTGATCGTCGTGATCGTGCTCTATCTTTTCCTGCGCGACTGGCGGGCGACGCTCATTCCGGCACTGACCATGCCTGTGGCGCTGATCGGCACACTGTCTGCCATCTATCTCGTCGGCTTCTCGATCAACATCCTGACGCTGCTGGCGATCGTGCTGGCGACAGGCCTGGTGGTGGACGATGCCATCGTGGTTCTGGAAAACATCGTGCGGCGCCGCACCGAAGGCATGGGGCCGCGCGCTGCCGCCGTGCTCGGCACCAGGGAGGTGTTCTTCGCCGTTCTGGCCACCACGGCGACGCTGGCGGCTGTCTTCATTCCGCTCTCCTTCCTGCCCGGTCAGCTGGGCGGGCTGTTCCGTGAATTCGGCTTCGTGCTGGCCTTCTCCGTGGCGCTTTCCTCGATTACGGCGCTGACGCTCTGCCCGATGCTTGCCTCGCGCATGCTGACACGGCCGATGAGCGAGCCGAAGGGGCTGCTTGCCGCGTTCGGCAACCTGTTCGCCCGCACCTATGCGCGCAGCCTCCGCTTCTGCTTCAACGCGCCGCTGGTGCTGATTGCCGGCTCGCTGCTGTTCGGCTTCGCCGCCTATGTGACCTTCGGCACGGTGAAGAACGAGTTGACGCCGCGCGAGGATCGCTCCGCCGTTCTGCTGCGCCTGACGGCTCCGGAGGGTGTCAGCCTCGATTACACGCAGGATCAGCTGAAGCGGGTGGAAGAGAACCTGCAGCCGCTGCTCGATTCCGGCGAAATCCGCAATGTCTTCTCGATTTCCGGCATGGGGGGCTCCACCAACAGTGGCTTCATGGTGCTGACCCTTGCGCCCTGGGAGGAGCGCGCCCGCAGCCAGAACGCCATCGCCAATGACGTGAATGCCGCCGCCGCCCGCGTGCCGGCCCTGCGTGGCTTTGCCGTGCAGACCAACAGCCTGCGCATCCGCGGCGCCGGCAGCGGCATTCAGGTGGCGCTGGTCGGTGCCGATCACGCCAGCCTTACCCAGGCGGCCATCCGGCTGGTGCAGGCGATGGAACAGAATGGCGCCTTCGAAACGCCGCGTCTCGACAAGGAGCCGACGCAGGCGCAACTTTCGGTCTCGATCGACCGCGAGCGCGCCTCCGATCTCGGCATCGACATTTCCGGGCTTTCCTCCGCCATGCAGGCGCTCCTGGAAGGTCGCTCGGTGGTCGATGTCTTCGTCGATGGCGAGGCCATTCCGGTGCGACTGACTTCCAGCATGCAGCCCATCGATGATCCGACGGATCTGGAAAATATCTTCCTGCGCACCGGCGACGGCAAGGTTGTGCCGATGTCCACCATTGCCACGCTGAAGGAAGGGGCTGTGGCGCCGGAACTCAACCGCGAGCAGCAGCTGCCTTCGGTCTCGCTGTCGGCCGGCCTGAAGGACGGCGTATCGCTGGGGCAGGCGCTGGCCGAAATCGAGCGCCTGGCGGCGCCGCTCATGCCGAATGGCGCCCGCCTGCTGCCGCTGGCCGAGGCCAAGACGCTCGGCGAAAACTCGAGCAGCATGGCGATCACCTTCGGCTTTGCGATTGCCATCATCTTTCTGGTGCTGGCGGCTCAGTTCGAGAGCGTGCTGTCGGCGATCATCATCATGACCACGGTGCCGCTCGGCCTTGCCTGTGCCGTCTTCGCGCTGGTGCTGACCGGCTCGACGCTGAACGTCTACAGCCAGATCGGCCTCGTGCTTCTGGTCGGCGTGATGGCCAAGAACGGCATCCTGATCGTGGAATTCGCCAACCAGCTGCGCGATCAGGGCGAAGGGGTGCGTGCGGCCATCGAAAAGGCCTGCAGCCTGCGCCTGCGCCCGGTGATGATGACGATGATCGCCACCATTCTCGGCGGCGTGCCGCTGGTGCTGGCGCAGGGCGCCGGTGCCGAGGCGCGCATCGCGCTCGGCTGGGTCATCGTCGGCGGCCTGGGCCTTGCAACGCTGGTCACGCTCTACATCACGCCGGTCGCCTATCTGCTGCTCGCCCGTTTTGCCAAGCCGCATGCCCATGAGGAGCAGCGCCTGCATGACGAGCTGGAACGGGCCGGCAATCGTGCCGCCAATGCCGAGGAAAAGCCGCTGCTGGCGGCGGAATAGGCGCAATGCCGGTGCAGCACGGGAAGGGCGGCCCTGGGCGCCCTTCTTTCGCATATGGACAACCCCGGACCTCTCCCTTACCAAGCGGGTGAGAGACTGACGGCCATCGACGGCCGGATCTGGAGGCATGACCATGGTGATGAAAGACGTTCAGACGGGGCGGCGCAACGAGGACGGCATCGCAACCGTGCTCGGCATCCTGAAGCAGCAACTGGGCGACAAGCTGCAGACCGGTCAGGCCTTTCGCGAACAGCATGCCCACACCACCACCTATCTGCCGCGGCAGATCCCGGATGGTGTCGTGTTTGCCGAAGGCGTCGAGGATGTGAAGGCCGTGGTGAGGGCCTGCGCCGCGCACAAGGTGCCGGTCATTCCCTTCGGCACGGGCTCCTCGCTGGAGGGCCAGGTCAACGCGCCGAGCGGCGGCATCTCGCTCGATTTCACCCGCATGGACAAGGTGCTGCGCGTGTCTCCGGAGGATCTGGACGTTACCGTCGAGCCGGGCGTGACGCGCGAGGCGCTGAACACCTATCTGCGCGATACGGGCCTGTTCTTCCCGATCGATCCCGGCGCCAATGCCTCGATCGGCGGCATGACGGCAACGCGGGCCTCCGGCACCAATGCCGTGCGCTACGGCACGATGAAGGACAATGTCCTGTCGCTCACCGTGGTGACGGCCGATGGCGAGGAGATCGTCACCGGCACGCGAGCCAAGAAATCCTCGGCCGGCTATGACCTGACGCGGCTCTTTGTCGGCTCCGAAGGCACGCTCGGCGCAATTACCTCGATCACGCTGAAGCTGCAGGGCATTCCGGAAAAGATCGGCGGCGGTGTGTCCGCCTTCCCCAGCGTCAAGGCGGCCTGCGACGCGGTGATCATGACTATCCAGATGGGCATTCCCGTCGCCCGTATCGAGCTTCTGGACGAAATGCAGATGCGGGCCTGCAATGCCTATTCCGGCCTGAACTATGATGAGAAGCCGACGCTGTTCGTGGAATTCCACGGCACCGAGGACACCGTGCGCATGCAATCCGAGCAGTTCGCAATGATTGCCGCCGAATGCGGTGGCGAGGAATTCCAGTGGACGGGAGATGCCCAGCAGCGGGCCAAGCTGTGGAAGGCGCGCCATGATGCCTACTGGGCATCGCGCGCACTGGCACCGCATCTCGGCGCACTCTCCACCGATGTCTGCGTGCCGATCTCACGGCTGGCCGATTGCGTGGCCGAGACCCATGCGGACATTCTGGAAAACGGTTTCCTGGCGCCGATCGTCGGCCATGCGGGCGATGGCAACTTCCACGTCCTGATCCTGTTCGACGAAAAGGACCCGGCCGACATCGCCCGGGCGGAGGCCTTCGTCGAACGCCTGAACCGCCGGGCGCTGTCGATGGATGGCACCTGCACGGGGGAACACGGCATCGGCCAGGGCAAGATGAGCTTCCTGGAACAGGAGGCGGCCTCGGCGCTGCCGCTGATGCGGGCGATCAAGAAGACGCTCGATCCGCACGATATCTTCAATCCCGGCAAGATCTTGCGCCCGGGCCTGTGAACATTCACCAGCCTGTGGCTTGAAGCATGTACTGGCGGGCCTACACTTGAAGACGCCAGACAAGGAGAATGACTAGGTGCTTGGACGGATCATGCTCTTGATCGGCGGCCTTGTGGTTGTCGCCCTGTTCACGGCCTTGCTGGCGCCGTTCTTCGTGGACTGGTCCAATTTCCGTCGCGACTTCGAGGATCAGGCAAGCCGCATTCTCGGCAAGAAGGTGACGGTGCATGGCGCGGTGGATGCCCGCATCCTGCCCTTTCCCTCCGTGACGATGCATGACGTGCGGGTCGGGCAGGATGTGGACGGCACGCCACTGGTGCAGGTGGCGCAGTTTTCCATGGACATGGAACTGGCGCCCTTCCTGTCCGGCGAGGCGCGCATCTTCGACATGCGTCTCGACCGGCCGAAGGCGCGCATCCGCCTGTTGAAGGATGGCCGCCTGGACTGGATGCGCGGCAGCCGCGCCGAAATCCCGGCGCGCAATGTCGTGCTGGAAGATGTCCATATCATCGGCGGCCAGATCGAATTCATCGACGAGGCGACGGGCCGCACCCGCAACCTGACCGGTTTTACCGCCGAGATGTCCGCGCATTCGCTGGCCGGCCCCTGGCGGGCGGAAGGCAATGCGACGCTGGACGGATATGAGGCAAAGTTCGCGCTATCCAGCGCGGAGGCCGACATGAACGCCCATGCCGTGCCGCTGCGGCTGAAGCTCTGGCCGGATGTACAGCCGGTCGAGATCCAGATGGACGGTGCGCTGACGGTTGCCGATGGCAAGCCGGCATACAAGGGCGATTTCAGCCTGTCCTTCCTCGACGCGCCGATCAGCCCGGTGGCGCCGCCCGGGGTCAAGCCGCCGCCGCCGCCGCGCACCAAGGGCAGGTTCGAGCTGACCAATGATCGCATCCGCGTTCCGCAATACCGGCTGGAAGCGGGCGCGCTGGACAACCCTTACGTCGTCACCGGCGAGGCCACACTCGATACCGGCGACCGGCCGGAATTCCTGCTGACGGCCGAGGGCCAGCAGGTGGATGTGAACCGCCTGACGAACGAGGTGGTGAAGGGCAAGACGGCGCGCGACCCGCATGTCTCGGCGCAGCGCCGGCTGAATGCGCTGGTCGAGATGGCGGCGCGCATTCCGGTGCCGCAGGTGCCGGGGCGGGCAACGGTACGCCTGCCGGCAATCGTTGCCGGCGGCACCACAATCCGCGATGTGGAGCTCAACCTGCGTCCGGCCGGTACCGGCTGGAACGTCGACAATGCCGTAGCCATCCTGCCGGGACGCACCCATGTGGAAGCGCAGGGCCTGCTGAAGCTGCAGGGCGGTCCCTCCTTCGTCGGCACCATGCTGCTCGCCTCCAGCCAGCCTTCCGGCCTGGCCGACTGGCTGAAGGGGCAGGTGGATCCCGCCATTCGCCAGATGAAGACCGCCGGCTTTTCCGCTCGCGTCAATCTGACACCGGAACTGCAACGCTTCGATTCGCTTGAACTCGCGGTCGGGCCGGCCATTCTCAAGGGGCGCGTCGAGCGTCAGTCGCATGCCGACCGCCTGCCGGATCTGAGCATGGATCTTGCCGGCAACGAGATCGATCTCGATGCGCTGCGGGCACTCGGATCGCTTCTGACCGGCGAGGATGCCGGCCAGCAGGTTCTCGATCATCGGCTGGCCGCCCATCTGAAGGCGGACCGCCTGATGGCCTTCGGCATCGCCGCCAACAAGGTCGAGACCACCTTCGCGCTGGGCGCTGGCACCGTATCGCTGGAGCGGCTGACGATCGGCGATCTGGCTGGGGCGAAGATCTCTGCCAGGGGCAAGGCGGAAGGCTCCTTCCTCGACTACGCCGGCAGCGGATCGCTGACCTTCAGCGCCTTCGATCCGCAACCCTTCATCGCCATGCTGCGCCAGCAATTGCCGCATCATCCCCTGCTCGACCGGCTGGCGCGCAATGCCGCATTCTATGCCGATACCAGTCTTCAGGCGAGCGTGACGCTCGGCAACGGGCTGGCCGCGCGGGTGACGGGAACCACCAATGGCAGCCGGGTGGATGCGGATGTCGCGCTACCCAACCTCTTCGATCTGACGGCGGCGACCGAACTGCATGTGGCGACCACCGTGACCAATCCCGATGCCGCCACCGTTCTGGGGCAGGCCGGCCTCGACGTGCTGCCTTTCGACGGCGACACCAATGCGAGGCTGTCGATCGATCTGGCCAGCATCGACGGGGCGCCGGCAAAGGCGACGCTTTCCTACCAGACGGACCAGACCCGTTTCACCGCCGATGGCAGCATCGCGCTTTCGCCGGAACATTTCGGCGAAGGAACCCTGGCGCTTGCGCTGCACAGCAGCGATCTGGAGCCGACGCTGATGGTGACCGGCATCGGCCTGCCGCAGTTCGGCGTCGGTCTTGCCGCGGATCTCAAGGCGCACGCGACGCTGACCGCCAGGGAGTTCGGCATCTCCGACCTGTCCGGCCGGATCGCCGGCAATGGTGTCTCGGGCGAGGTGCATGTCGAGCGGACCGCGCTCGTGCCTGCCGCCACCGCCCGCCTGTCGCTGGATGTCCTCGATCTCGCCTGGCTGTCGGAAGCCGTCTACGGTCCGCTGACGGATGCCGCAACCGGTGCGGTCTCCGCCAGGCCGTTCGAGGCGCCGATCTTTGCCGGCCTTGATGTGACGGCGGACCTGAAGGTGAAGTCGCTGGCGACGCTGGGGCTCGGGCCGGTCAGCGATTTTTCCGGTCGCCTCACCAACCGGTCCGGAGGCATTGCGATCGAGGATCTGCGCGGCACCTGGAAGGGCGGACACCTCGCCGGCCGGCTGTCGCTGTCCAACAGCGGTGGCGTCGGCCTGTTCCAGACGCGGCTGTCCCTCGACGGTGCAGACCTTGCCGCGGTTCTGGAGCGCCCCGGCCAGGTGCCGGTCGCGCGGGGCCGCATGAGTGGCGAACTGGCTGCCGAGGCAACGGCGAAGAGCCCGCGCGATCTCCTGGCGGCTGTCAGCGGCTCCGGCACGCTGCGCCTGTCTGATGTGGTCCTGCCAGGGGTAAACGCCAACCTGCTGCCGGCACTACTGCCGAAGGCTGATGCGATCGAGGGCGAGGTGACGGTTCCCAAGGTCCTGCCGCTGGTGCGGGCGCTGGTGCATGGCGGCAGCGCAGAGATCGGCGCCGTCGCCATTCCCTTCACCATCAATGGCGGTCAGCTCCGGGCGCAGAACATCACGGCGCGCGCCGGAAGCACGGTGCTGACCGGGGAGGCGCGGATGAGTATTCCGAGCCGCAGCCTGGAGGGCGAACTGCAGCTTGCCTATGATGCTGGCGAGAATGCCATCGAAGGCGGCCAGCCGGCGCTGCGGCTGATCTATTCCGGTGAGATCGGTGCGCCGCAGGAGGCGCTCGATGTGGAAGCCATGACCAATTTCCTGTCGCTGCGCGCCTTCGAGCGCGAGCGCCGCCGGGTGGAAACCCTGCAGGCGAGCGTCCTGGAAAAGCAGAGGCTTCGCCGCGAGGTGAACCTCTACACCTTCCTCGACAACGAGCGCCGGCTGGCACGCGAAAAGGCTGCGGCCGAGGTGCGGGCGCGCCTGGAGGAGGAGCAGCGCCGTCAGGCGGAAGCCGAACGCCTGCGGCAGGAGAGCGGAGGCCAGCCGCCGCAGGGCGAAACCCCGACGTTGCTGGTTCCGCCGACCGGCGATCTCTTCCGCCAGAACGGCCAGATGCCGAACGCGGCCAACTGACCATCGGGCGCTGCCGTCATCGGGTTTGCGGCGCAGTACCTGGCAAGGGGGGGGTGCCTCAGGCGTCTGCATGCGGCGAGGCGGTATCCGGCGCGCCGTGCCGCTTGACCCAGGCCAACACATGCAGCCGCAGCGCCGAGGACAGGTTGCTGTCGGGCGCGCGGGCATCGTCGATTTCGGCAATCAGGGCCGCAAGGCTGATCCGTCGCGTAACTGCAATCGCCTTCAGGTCAGCCCAGAACACGTCTTCCAGCGAGAAGCTGGTGCGGTGGCCATGCAGCGTTGCTGAATGTTTCCGGATCACGGGCCACCTCACATCTTGATTCAAGAAGCTTTCGAACTGATTCCGATAAAGGTCGTAACGTACTGAAAAAAGGACGATTTTCGTAAGAGAGGGTAAGTCAGTCGGGTTTGTCGTCGCGCTCGCCCGGCTGCAGCCGTCCCTGGTCGAGGCGACGCTCGGCCTGTTCGTTTAGCGCCCGCGTCAGCTTCTTCTCGTCCTTCGTGCGTCCGAAGGTCAGGCGGTTCTGTTCCGCCTGCCTTTCCTTGTCGCTGCGGGCCTTGGCCTTGCGGAACTGGCGAAGATTGACGACATCCGCGCTCATCGGCGCAACTCCGGTGGGTTACTGCTTCTTGCGGAAGGCATCGAGGGAGACGACGGAAGCCGGCTTCTTTTCCTCGCCCGCGGCCTGTTCTTCGGCGGCCTGCGGCTTGGCGGCGGGTTCGACCGGATAGGCGGTAATCTCCGCCGAGCTTTCGTCTTCTTCTGCCAGAGGCACCTCGAACTCCAGCTCGAAATTCACGGAAGGGTCATAGAAGCCGCGGATGGCGTTGAACGGGATCACCAGCTTTTCCGGCGTGTCGGAGAAGGAGAGGCCCACTTCGAAATGCGTATCGGTGACCTTCAGGTCCCAGAACTGGTGCTGCAGGACGATGGTCATCTGCTCGACATACTTCGTCTTCAGGTGCTGCGAGATGCGGACACCCGGCGCGCCGGTGAGAAAGGTGATGAAGAAATGATGATCACCCGGAAGCCGGCCCGTGGCGGCCACTTCGGTCAAAACCTTGCGGATGACGCCGCGCAGGGCGTCCTGTGCCAGAATGTCGTAACGGATGTGATCCTGCCCCATAGGTGCCTTCTTCCAATCAATTTCGTCTTGTTCCGGCGATTTGCCATCGCCTGTTATAAGGCACCTCCGCCGCTCGCGGAAGTCCCGCACGTGCCTGTGGCATGGTCTTGGCGAAAAACAGGGAAAAGGGAAGGTGAAGGCTTCTGTTGCCAGGTGCCTTCGGACCCCGCCTCAAGGGGCTAACCTAGAGGACTTGGAGCGGAATTCCCGCACCGCCATTAGGCAGCGAGAGCGTATTCCTTAGCGTTGTTGTCGTTTGCAACTACACTTGTGACCCGATAACGGCGGTATCATGCCGAGCAAAAGTTCGATCTTTACGCCCTTGTCGATCCTATTTCGCCCCCATCAAAAGCCGGTCTTTCCCACAAGGAAGACCGACCGGTTTTTGGTGGAGGCGCCGGGTACCGCCCCCGGGTCCAATAGGTTTATTACACCGACCGTTTATTGCCATAGCCGGAGCAAGCCCCGGCACTCCCCATATAGGTGTTTCCGGAGAGGATGAAAAGGGCTCTGTCGTGCAAACGTCATCCGGGTGACCGGTTGCCGTTTCGCGCGATGGCTCAGAACGTCACGGTGCCGCTGATCACGGTTTCCACATGGCCGCCGATCCACACGCCGTCGGCCTCTCGTTCGACGGCGACGCGGCCGGCCCGACCGATCGCGGTGCCCTGGGCGGCGACATAGCGTGCCGGCGCAAGGCCGCTGCCGGTCAGCCAGCAGGCCAGCCCGGCATTCAGGCTGCCGGTCACCGGGTCCTCGAAGCCCGCGGCGGTGAAGCCCCGCACCTCGAAATCGGCATCGGTGGCGTCAACCGCCGTGCAGCGGGCAAGAATGCCGACGCGAATGCCCTTCAGGCGCTGGAAATCGGGCGTGACGGACAGAACCGTCTGGCGCGAGGAGAGCAGCACCGCCATCCAGCCGGGACCGTTGTCGACCCATTCCGCCGCCAGTGCCTCCTCCCGCGGCAGGCCGAGACCCTCCATGACGCGGGCCAGCATGACTGCGTCCACCGGGCCGGTGCGCAGCATTGGCGGCGCCTGGAAGGTGAGCGTCTCGCTGCTTCGCCGCACCGGGATCAGGCCCGCGCCGCATTCCTGCACCACGCGGTCACCGGCGGGCTTGCCGCCTGCTTCGAGCCAGGCATGGCAGGAACCGAGCGTCGGATGGCCGGCAAAGGGCAGCTCCTCGCGCGGGGTGAAGATGCGCACCCGGTAATCCGCGCCGGCTTGCGTCGGCCTGAGAAGGAAGGTGGTTTCGCTGAGATTGGTCCAGCGGGCAAAGGCGGCCATATCCGCATCCGAGAGGCCATCGGCATCGTGCACCACGGCAAGGGCATTGCCGCGCAACCTCTGCCGGCTGAACACGTCGACCTGGCGGAAGGAAAGGGCGGTGGTCATGGTCATCATCTCCAGCCTTGCGATTCGCGCACCCTTCGGAGCGCCGGTCCTGATGCCGGGGAAGCGGCGCGGGCGGCAAGTCCGAAAGGCGGGGATTGGTTCGCCCGGCCCTGTATCTTGCCGGTCGACCTGCCTATGATAGCGCCGACGAGTCTCGACTGCAGGGCAGGGCATGAAACAGTATCACGATCTTCTTCGCCATGTGATGGAGAACGGCACCGACCGCGGCGATCGCACCGGCACCGGCACGCGCTCCGTCTTCGGCTACCAGATGCGCTTCGACCTGTCGGAGGGCTTTCCGGTGCTCACCACCAAGAAGCTGCACCTGCGCTCGATCATCCACGAGCTTCTGTGGTTCCTGAAGGGCGACACCAACATCGCCTATCTTAAGGACAACGGCGTTTCCATCTGGGATGAATGGGCAGACGAGAAGGGCGAGCTCGGCCCCGTCTACGGCTATCAGTGGCGCTCCTGGCCAAGGCCCGAAGGCGGCAGCGTGGATCAGATCGCCGCCCTGGTTGAGGGGATCCGCAGGAACCCCAATTCCCGCCGCCATATCGTTTCCGCCTGGAACCCGGCACAGGTGGACGAGATGGCGCTGCCGCCCTGCCACTGCCTGTTCCAGTTCTACGTGGCGGACGGAAAACTGTCCTGCCAGCTCTACCAGCGCTCCGCCGACATCTTCCTCGGCGTCCCCTTCAACATCGCCTCCTATGCGCTGCTGACCATGATGGTGGCACAGGTGACGGGGCTGAAGCCCGGCGACTTCATCCACACGCTGGGCGATGCCCATCTCTATGCCAATCATTTCGAGCAGGCCGCAATCCAGCTGCAGCGCGTGCCGAAAGCATTGCCGGTGATGCGGATCAATCCGGAGGTCAACGATATCTTTGCCTTCCGTTTCGAGGATTTCGAACTGATCGGCTATGAGGCCGACCCGCACATCAAGGCACCGGTGGCGGTATGAGCGACGCCCCCGTTCCCGTCGTCCTGATTTCGGCGGTGTCCGAAAACAATGTCATCGGCCGCGATGGCGACATGCCGTGGAAGCTTTCGACGGATCTGAGGCGCTTCAAGGCCATGACGCTCGGCAAGCCGGTGATCGTCGGGCGAAAGACACTGGAAAGTTTCGGCGGCAGACCGCTGCCGGGACGGCCGCATGTGGTGATCACCCGCGACCCCTTGCGGCAGGTTGAGGGCTGCCGGATGGCGACGTCGCTCGATGATGCGCTGACGCAGGCGCGGCGGATCGCCGTGGAGACCGGGGCCGGCGAGATCTGCGTGATCGGTGGCGGCGAGATCTACGCGCAGGCGATCGCCGATGCGGATGCGCTCTACATCACGCATGTGGAGACGGTGGTTGCCGATGGTGATACCTTCTTTCCGGCAATCGATCCGGCCATCTTCGAGAAGGTCGAGGAGATCGCCGTTCCGGCCGGGGAGAAAGACAGCTTTCCTACCCGTTTCACCACTTATCGCCGCCGGCCTGCGGCAAACTGAAACATTTCGTTACCTAACACCCGGAAGTGAGACTGCCCTGCGTTGAAAGCGGCCCTTCGCATACCTATAACGGGGCATAACCCGATTGCCGCGTGTTCCATGCGGCCTTTCGCGGGGCGGGAGTGACACGAACAAAGAGGTTTTGATGCCCTGGAGCAATCAGAATGGCGGCGGTCCCTGGGGGGGCGGCGGCGGCAACAATCAGGGGCCATGGGGTCAAGGCCCCAACCGCCCGCGCGGTGGCGGCGGCGGTGGCAATAACGGAGGGCCACCGGATCTGGAGGACATCATTCGCCGCAGCCAGGATCGGCTTCGCAGCATCATTCCCGGCGGCTTCAACGGCGGCGCCTTCCTCGTCGTCATTCTCATCGTTCTTGCCTTCGTCGGCATCCAGTCGGTCTATACCGTGCAGCCGGACGAACGTGGCGTGGAACTGCGCTTCGGCAAGCCGAAGGACGAGATTTCGGGCCCGGGCCTGCACTTCCATTTCTGGCCGATCGAAACCGTCGAGATCGTCAAGGTCACCGAGCAGCAGCTCAACATCGGGGCGCGCGGCAATGCCGGTTCCGCCGAGGGGCTGATGCTCTCCGGCGACCAGAACATCGTCAACGTGCAGTTCTCGGTTCTGTTCACCGTCACCGATCCGCGCGCCTATCTGTTCAACCTCGAAGGTCCCACGGCAACCCTGCAGCAGGTGGCCGAAAGCGCCATGCGCGAGGTCGTCGGCCGCCGGCCGGCACAGGACGTCTTCCGGGACAACCGCGAGCAGATCTCCACCGAGGTGCGCGACATCATCCAGGGCACCATGGATACCTACGGATCGGGCATTGCCATCAATGCCGTGCCGATCGAGGATGCCGCCCCGCCGCGCGAAGTGGCCGATGCCTTCGAGGAGGTGCAGCGCGCCGAGCAGGACGAGGATCGTTTCGTTGAGGAAGCCAACCAGTATGCCAACCAGAAGCTTGGTCAGGCACGCGGTCAGGCCGCCCAGGTTCGCGAAGAGGCCTCCGCCTACAAGGATCGCGTCGTCAACGAGGCGACCGGTGAGGCACAGCGCTTCATCTCGATCTACAACGAGTACAGGAATGCTCCGGACGTGACGCGTGACCGCATCTATCTGGAAACCATGGAGAACGTGCTGAAGAATTCCAACAAGGTCATCCTGGACGATAAGCAGGGTGCCGTGCCCTACCTGCCGCTCAACGAGTTGATGCGTCAGAACAGCCAGGCATCGGGCGCCGCCAACCGGGGAGGCAATCCATGAACTCGAACCGTCTCCCTGCCATCATCATTGGCGCCGCCATCCTTCTCTTCCTGGCCTATTCATCCATCTTCGTGGTGAATGCCCGCCAGCAGGCAATCGTGCTGCGCTTCGGCAACATTCAGGACGTGAAGACAGAGCCGGGCATTTACTTCAAGTTGCCCTTCGCCTTCATGGATGCCGACCGTGTGCAGTATATCGAGGATCGCGCGCTTCGCTTCGATCTCGACAATATCCGGGTACAGGTTCGCGGCGGCGCCTTCTATGAGGTCGATGCCTTCGTGGTCTACATGATCACCGATGCACGCCGCTTCCGTGAAACCGTCTCCGGTGATCGCGATTCGGCGGAAGCACGTCTGCGCACCCGTCTCGATGCAGCGCTTCGCCGCGTCTACGGTCTGCGCAACTTCAGCGCGGCCCTGTCCGACGAGCGGTCGTCCATGATGCAGGAGGTTCGCGCCGACCTGCAGAGCGCCGCCGAATCGCTTGGCCTCGTCGTTCGCGACGTGCGCATCCGCCGTACGGACCTGACGCGTGAAGTCTCGCAGCAGACCTATCAGCGCATGCGCGCCGAGCGTCTGGCGGAAGCCGAACTGATCCGCGCCCGCGGTAACGAGGCAGGCCAGCGCCGTCGCGCCATCGCCGACCGCCAGGTGGTCGAGATCGTCTCCGAGGCGCAGCGTGATTCGGAAATCCTGCGCGGTGAGGGCGATGCAGAACGCAACCGCATCTTCGCCGAGGCCTTCACCCGCGATCCGGGCTTCTTCGAGTTCTATCGCTCGATGCGAGCCTATGTCGGTGCGCTTGCGGACAAGAGCACGACCATGGTGATCACGCCGGACAGCCAGTTCTTCCGCTACTTCAACGAGAGCGGCGGTACGGATCCGGCCCCGGCGGCGCCTGCCGCGGCCGCGCCGGCGGCCCCGGCGGCGGCTCCGTCGAACTGATCCTGAGCAAGGGGCGGCGCAAGTCGCCCCTTTCCCATTGGCGGTGCCCCTTCTTCTTCTGGGGGTCTCACGAAAAGGTAATTTCCACCGCCCTCTTTCCGCCTTATGCTTTCGGCCAAATGGCGATTTGCAACCGAGGATGCCTGATGGTGAACTCCCTTCGATTGTCCCTGCGACATTCCCTGGCGACCGTGATGGCGTTGACGCTGCCCGGGACGTCCATTGCCGTCCCGGCATTCGCCCAGACCAGCATCCAGGCGGCCCCTTCGGCTCGCGTTGCGGGTGGACCGGCTTCGGTGGCGGATCTTGCCGAGGGCCTGCTGGATGCCGTGGTCAACATTTCCACCTCGCAGAGCGTGAAGAACGAGGGCGCCGGCCCGCAGCGCCCGGTCGTGCCGGAAGGCTCTCCCTTTCAGGACCTGTTCGACGACTTCTTCGATGGCGACGGCAAGTCTCAGGAGAACCGCAAGGTCAGTTCGCTTGGCTCCGGCTTCGTCATCGATCCCTCCGGCTATGTGGTGACCAACAACCACGTCATCGAGGGCGCCGACGACATCGAGGTGATCTTCCCGAACGGCAACAAGCTGAAGGCCAAGCTGGTCGGCACCGACACCAAGACCGATCTTTCGGTGCTGAAGGTCGAGCCGAAGGCGCCGCTGAAATCCGTGCGATTCGGCGATTCCAAGAAGATGCGCATCGGCGACTGGGTCATGGCGATCGGTAATCCGTTCGGTCTCGGCGGCTCCGTCACCATCGGCATCATCTCGGCGCGTGGCCGCAACATCAATGCCGGCCCCTACGACAATTTCATCCAGACCGACGCCGCGATCAACAAGGGCAATTCCGGCGGCCCGCTGTTCAACATGAACGGCGAGGTGATCGGCATCAATACCGCGATCATTTCCCCGAGCGGCGGCTCGATCGGCATCGGTTTTGCCGTGCCGACGGAACTGGCGCAGAACATCGTGCAGCAGTTGATCGAGTTCGGCGAAACACGGCGCGGCTGGCTCGGCGTGCGCATCCAGCCGGTGACGGACGACATCGCGGAAAGCCTCGGCCTGGATGTCGCGCGTGGCGCGCTGGTCTCAGGCGTGATCAAGGGCGGTCCGGTCGATGACGGAACCATCAAGGCCGGCGACGTGGTTCTCTCCTTCGACGGCAAGCCGGTGAAGGAGATGCGCGACCTTCCTTTGGCCGTGGCCGAGAGCCCGGTCGGCAAGGAGGTCGACGTGGTGGTACTGCGCGACGGCAAGGAGCAGACGGTCAAGGTCACGCTGGGCCGTCTGGAAGACAGCGCCGCCGAGGACGAGGAAAACCAGGCGCCGGCCACCAAGGAAGAGGACAAGGGCGGCGACAACCTGGCCGAGGTCAAGCCGGAGGATCCGGTCGAGCTTCTCGGAATGACGCTGACCATGCTGGACGAGGCGCGCCACAAGACCTTCGGCATCGCCGAAAGCGTGGAAGGCGTGGTGATCACCGCCGTGGAGCCGGGCTCGGTTGCCGCCGACAAGGGGCTGAAGGCGGGCGAGGTGATCGTCGAGGTGGCGCAGGATTTCGTGTCGACGCCGGGCGATGTCAGCGACCGTATCGTTGAGCTGAAGGGCGAGGGCCGGCGAAACGCGCATATGATGATTGCCGGCGCCAACGGCCAGCTGCGCTTCGTGGCCCTGCCGCTCGAATAACGAACGGGGATTTGCCGGTGCGGGATGAAATCAGCCGGGGTGCCGATGGTGGCCCCCGGCTTTTGTCCATCAGGATTGTTGCGGCTTCTGCTGAGGGCTCAGCTTGGCATAGGTGACATGCCGTTTCAGATCCGGACGCGTATCCGGCACGCGCGGGCTGTCGAAATCCAGATCCGGACAGGCATGCATGCCGATGCGTTTCATCACGGCGATGGAACGATGGTTGCCGGCAACGGCAAACGAGATGATGGCGGGCAGGCCATGCTGCTTGAAACCGTGGGCGAGGGTGGCACCGGCTGCTTCGGTGACGTATCCATGGCCCCAGAAACGGGTTGCCAGCCGCCAGCCGATCTCGATCGTCTCGGCGGGAAAGATGCCGGGCATGCCGGCCGGCGCCAGGCCGCAGAACCCCATGGCCTCACCGGTTTCCTTCAGCTCCAGGGCATAGAAGCCAAGACCTTCGTCACGGATCATTCCGTTGACGCGGTCCATCAGCAGGTCGGCCTCCGCATGGTTGCGGCGGAAGGGGAAGAACTCCATCACCTTCGGATCGGCGTTGATTTCGCGGAACAGGTCGCGATCCCGCTCCATCCAGCTGCGCAGGACGAGCCGCGGCGTTTCGGCGATGATGACGGGCTCGCTCTCGCTCATGGCGTTGCGAAATCGCTCTTGCGATAGCCCTGGATGTAGAGGAGTGCCGTGAGGTCGCCATGGTCGATGCGCATGCCGGCCTGGGCCGCCACTGTCGGCTTGGCATGCAGGGCGACACCCGCACCCGCAAGGGTGATCATGCCGAGATCGTTGGCGCCATCGCCCACCGCCATGGCGTCCGCCGGCGAAATGCCGAGTGCCGCCGCGATCTCTTCCAGCGCATCCACCTTGGCCTGCTTGCCGAGAATGGGTTCCGCCACCTCGCCTGTCAGCACGCCATCCTGTTCGAGGAGAATGTTGGCGCGGTTCTCATGGAAACCGAGCATGGCGGCGATGCGGCTGGTGAACACGGTGAAGCCGCCGGAGACGAGCGCGGTGTGAAAACCCCTGGCGCGCATGGTGGCGATCAGCTGCGGCCCACCGGAGGTCAGCGTGATGCGCTTTGCGATCACCTCGTCCACCACGCCGATCGGCAGGCCCTTCAGCAGGGTGACGCGTTCGCGCAGCGCAGGTTCAAAGGCGATCTCGCCGTTCATCGCCCGGGCGGTGATGGCGGCCACCTTGTCCTTGAGGCCGACCACATCGGCCAGTTCGTCGATGCATTCCTGGCCGATCATGGTCGAATCCATGTCGGCGATCAGAAGCTTCTTGCGGCGCGTTTCCGCCGGCTGCACGACGAGATCGACCGGCAGACCGGCGATCACGGCGCGCAGATTGTCCTCGGCGGCGCGCGGATCTGCATCGTCGCGAAGGGCCAGATCGCAGGCAATGCCATCGGCCAGCCAGTAAAGGCCGCTGGCCTTCACCGCCTCTGCGGCCTGTTCTCCCAGTTTTCCATCGAGAACGGGGTTTGACGGATGGGCGATGAGCGTGGCAACGAAAGCCATGATGAAAAACCTTCGGGACAATTGCGAGGCCATCCTGATAACCGGGCCGACGGCCAGCGGCAAGTCGGCGCTTGCGCTGGATCTGGCGTCGCGGCATGGCGGCGTGGTGATCAATGCCGACAGCATGCAGGTCTATGACACGCTGAGGGTGCTGACCGCGCGCCCGGCGGAGGATGAGATGCAGGGCATTGCCCATCATCTCTATGGCCATGTGCCGGCAGCCACGGCCTATTCCACCGGTGAATGGCTGCGCGATGTGGAGGCCCTGCTGCCGGTTCTTCGCCGGGAAGGCCGCCTGCCTGTCTTCGTCGGCGGCACCGGGCTTTATTTCAAGGCGCTGACCGGTGGCCTGTCCGAGATGCCGGCGATCCCGGCTGCGATCCGCGACAATCTCCGCGGCCGGCTGCTGGGCGAAGGGGCGGCGGTGCTGCATGGAGAACTTGCCGCGTGCGATCCGGCCATGGCGGAACGGCTGATGCCGGGCGACGGCCAGCGCATCGTGCGGGCGCTTGAAGTGTTTGTCGCCACAGGACGCTCGATTGCCGATTTCCAGGCCGCGCGCGGGCCGATGCTTGTCGATCCGGACAAGGCGGAAAAGATCGTCGTGCTGCCGGATCGCAAGGCGCTGCATGCCCGCATCGACCGGCGCTTCGAGATCATGCTGCAGACCGGCGCCATCGAGGAGGTGCAGGCGCTTCTGGCGCTTGGCCCTGCGCCCGATGCGCCCGTGATGCGGGCGATCGGCGTTGCCGAGATTACCGCCCTTCTGGCTGGCACCATGAGCCGCGCCGAGGCGATCGAGCGGGGCTCAGCCCTGACCCGGCAATATGCCAAGCGGCAGATGACCTGGTTCCGCAACCAGATGGATGACAGCTGGCAGCGCTTCGATCCGCTGGCCTGAGCGACAGTCTCGCTCCCCTGTTTCCGGTTGCGGGTCACACCCGGTCCCCAGTCCCCAGTCCCCAGTCCCCAGTCCCCAGTCCCCGGTCCTCAGTCCTGTGGCTGCTCGTTCCGTGCCGGGCGGAACGGGTCGCGCGGCGTGCCGTCCGCCGGCCATTCGCGGCGAATCAGCCGGGTGTCCGGCGGCAGGGCCGAGAGCCGGGCGCCTGGCAGCATGTCCGGTCGGTAGGGTTCAAGCCCCTCATCCGCCTGTGGCAGGGCGCGCGCCGACGGGGCGGCAAACAGATCCGGCTCTTCCGTCTGAAGGCCGAGCCCGCTGCCCAGCACGCTTTTCTGGAAGTCGGATATGTCGAGATCCGCCACGGCCCGCATGCGCGAGACGACCATGCGCAGATCGAGGCTTTCGGGTGTGCCTTCGCTGCCTTGCAGCACCCGTGCCTGCGCTGCCGGAAGCCTGTGCGGCTGGATACGCTCGAACGTCATGCGCATCGGCACGCTGATCGCCTCGCCGAACGCAATTGCCTCGCCATTGCCGATGGCCGACAGGAAGCTGACGGTGGAGGCGCCGGAATTGGGGAGCGCCGTGCGGATGATCTCCTGATCGCGCTCATTGGCAAGCCGCATGGCAAACACGGTGGAACATTGCGACAGGATCGTCTGGTCGAGTTCGCCGGGGCGCTGTGTGATGATGCCGAGCGAGACGCCGTATTTGCGGCCCTCCTTGGCAATGCGGGCAATCGCCTGGCGCGTCGGCAGGAAGCCGAGAGAGGCATCCGCCGGCACATAGCGATGCGCCTCCTCGCACACCACCAGCATGTGCACCGCCCCTGCGCTCCACAGGCCGATTTCGAAGGCCATGCGGCAGAGCACGGATGCGACGGAATTGACCACTTCGGAAGGAATGCCGGCGAGCTGAAAGGTGCAGATCGGCCGGTCATCCCCCGGAATGCGGAAGATGCGGGCGATCGTCTCCATGATCGTGTCATGGATGGTGTGGCTTGAAAACATGAACTGGTAGCGCGGATCGTTGACCACCGACATCAGCCGCACCTTCAGCGCCCGCAATGCCGGCTTCTCGTCGCGCCCGTCGAGCCTGCCCATCCGCTCGTCGATCAGCGCGATGAGATCGGCCATGCGGTAGGGCAGCGGCGTATCGGCGGTGATTGCGCCGCGATCGGCCGGGCGGCGGCTCTGGTCGCCGCCGCGAAAGGCACGTTTCGCCTCCGGCATAAGGTCGCGCAGGAAATCCAGTTCTTCCGCCACTGGCGGGCGGCCGCGAAACACCACCTCGGCGAATTCCTCGAGCCGCATCAGCCAGAAGGGCAGTTCCAGCGTCTCTGTATCGATCACCACGGCGAGATCCGGAAAGGCGGCGGCAAATTCGTTGTGCGGGTCGAGAATCAGCACGCGCAGCTTCGGATCGGCCTCTATCGCCTTGCGCAGGAGAAGCGTCACCGCCGTCGACTTGCCGACGCCCGTGGAGCCGACGATGGCGAAATGCTTGGCGAGCATGGAGGGGATGTGGATCGCCGCGTCAATCGTCGTATCCTGTGTCAGGCGGCCGATGCTGCAGCTGTCGCGTGAGCCCGGATCGTAGATGCGCTGCAGGTCGCCGGCGCGGATGCGGTGGACGGCAGCCCCCAGATGAGGATAGCGCGAAATGCCGGTGGAAAAGGTTTCCCTGCCATCAGTGTCCGCCAGCACTTCTCCCAGCAGTTCCACCTCCACCTGGAAGGCATTGGCTGCCGTTGCCGACCACGTGTCCCCCACCGCCTGCATGGCATAGGCGAGGGCCACGACGCGGTTGCGTCCGACTGCGATCGAGACCAGCCGCCCGACGGCCCAGAGTTCCGCATGGGCGGTGGAGCCTGCCTCTGCGCTGGCGGCAATCGTGGCGCGGGCGCCGCTGCAGGCCACGACGCGCCCGAGCAGGCGGTTGCCTGCCTCCTCGGCGCTATGCTGCTCCGGCATGCAGGGATGGAAAGGGGCGGGAGGTCGGGGATCGTGCACGGCGCAAAACCCTTTGGTCTGGACGGCTGCACGGGCTCTGTCTGGCCGATGCCGGTGAGACTGCGAGACTAGATCCGCCGGCCTTAACAAGCCCTTGCGCAGCGATTGCGGAAATCTGCCGGTTTTGCGGGCGAATTGCGACAAGGCCTGATGTTTTGTTGCGCATTTGCGTTGACGAGCCGCAATTTTATGGCTAACGGTTCTCCCCATGATCGTATCGAACGCACTTATCGTGGTGGGAAGGCGCATGGGCAGGACGGTGTAACCGTCCGGCGACAGCCACCCATGCGCAAACCGAAGGCTCCTCAAGGGGCCTTTTTTTATGCCTTCAATCTGGCTTCGGCCTCGTGACAATCAGAGCAGACGGACTTTTTGACATGACGGACACAGACAATCGGATGACAGGGGCGGAAATCGTTCTGAAAGCCCTGAAGGACAACGGGGTCGAGCATGTTTTCGGCTATCCGGGCGGCGCCGTGCTGCCGATCTATGACGAGATCTTCCAGCAGGACGACATCCAGCACATTCTTGTCCGTCACGAACAGGGTGCCGGCCATGCGTCCGAAGGCTATGCCCGCTCCACCGGCAAGGTCGGCGTGATGCTGGTCACCTCCGGTCCGGGTGCCACCAATGCGGTGACGCCGCTGCAGGACGCGCTGATGGACTCGATCCCGCTCGTCTGCCTGACCGGCCAGGTTCCCACCACGCTGATCGGCTCCGACGCCTTCCAGGAATGCGATACCGTCGGCATCACGCGCCCCTGCACCAAGCACAACTGGCTGGTGAAGGATGTCAACGAACTGGCCGCCACCATTCACGAAGCCTTCCGCATCGCCCAGACCGGTCGTCCGGGTCCGGTTGTCGTCGATATCCCGAAGGATATCCAGTTTGCCACCGGTACCTACACGCCGAAGGCCGATCATGTGGCCCAGAAGAGCTACAAGCCGAAGGTCGAGGGCGATCTGAACGCGGTTCGCGCCGCCGTCGAACTGATGGCGTCTGCGCGCCGCCCGATCCTCTATACCGGCGGCGGCGTCATCAATTCCGGGCCTGAGGCCACGAAGCTGCTGCGCGAGCTGGTGGAACTGACCGATTTCCCGATCACCTCGACGCTGATGGGCCTCGGTGCCTATCCGGCCTCCGGCAAGAACTGGCTCGGCATGCTCGGCATGCACGGTTCCTACGAGGCGAACATGGCGATGCATGACTGCGACGTCATGGTCTGCATCGGTGCGCGTTTCGACGACCGCATCACCGGCCGCCTGAATGCGTTCTCGCCGAATTCCCGCAAGATCCACATCGATATCGACCCGTCCTCGATCAACAAGAATGTCCGCGTCGACATTCCTATCGTCGGCGATGTCGGCCGGGTTCTGGAGGACATGGTTCGCCTGTGGCGCGCCTTGCCCAAGAAGCCGGACGCGGCCCAGACCGAAGGATGGCACCAGCAGATCGATCGCTGGCGCGCCCGCAATTCCTTTGCCTACAAGAATTCGAGCGACGTCATCATGCCGCAATATGCGATCCAGCGGCTCTATGAGGCGTCGAAGGGGCGCGAGACCTTCGTGACCACGGAAGTCGGCCAGCACCAGATGTGGGCGGCGCAGTTCTTCGGCTTCGAGGCGCCGAACCGCTGGCTGACCTCGGGCGGCCTCGGCACGATGGGTTACGGCCTGCCGGCGGCGATCGGCGTGCAGGTGGCGCATCCGGAAGCGCTCGTCATCGACATTGCCGGCGATGCCTCGATCCAGATGTGCATCCAGGAAATGTCCTGCGCCATCCAGTATGGCCTGCCGGTGAAGATCTTCATCCTCAACAACCAGTACATGGGCATGGTGCGCCAGTGGCAGCAGCTGCTGCATGGCAACCGCCTGTCGAACTCCTATACGGAAGCCATGCCGGATTTCGTCAAGCTGGCGGAAGCCTATGGCGCGGTCGGCATGTATTGCGACAAGCCGGCGGAACTGGACGACAAGATCGCCGAGATGATTGCCGTCAATCGTCCGGTGATCTTCGATTGCCGGGTCGCCAACCTCGCCAACTGCTTCCCGATGATCCCCTCGGGCAAGGCGCATAACGAGATGCTGCTGCCGGACGAGGCGACCGACGAAGCCGTTGCTAATGCCATCGACGCGAAGGGCCGGCAGCTCGTCTGAGCCGCCACCGGATATCTGAGAGGAACGCATCCATGAACGCACACCTTCAACCCACCGGCTCGGCCTACTTCATCCAGCAGGAAAGCGCCCGCCAGGAACGCCACACGCTTTCGGTTCTCGTCAGCAACGAGCCGGGCGTGCTGGCCCGCGTCATCGGCCTGTTTTCCGGCCGTGGCTACAATATCGAAAGCCTGACGGTTTCCGAAACGGAGCATGAGGCGCACCTTTCGCGCATCACCATCGTCACCACCGGCACGCCGAGCGTGCTGGAGCAGATCAAGGCGCAGCTCGATCGCATCGTCCCGGTTCACCGCGTGGTGGACCTGACGGTGCGCGCCAGCCAGCTTGGCCAGGAGCGCCCGATCGAACGCGAGGTCGCGCTCGTCAAGGTGGCAGGCACCGGCGAAGGCCGCGCCGAAACGCTCCGCCTGGCGGATGCCTTCCACGCCAAGGTGGTGGATGCGACGGTTGCCCACTTCATTTTCGAGATCACCGGAAAATCCTCGAAGATCGACCAGTTCGTGGCGGTGATGAAGCCGCTCGGCCTGATCGAGGTCTGCCGCACTGGCATTGCCGCGATGAACCGCGGCCCGCAGGGGATGTGAAGGGGAGCGCTCCGTTTCTGCCAAACGACTATAGCCGCCGCGGTGAGGGCACTGCGGCGGCTTCTTCCTGACGGAGGATTGCCGATTAGTAATCCGGGCCGTCTTACTGAAGGGTGCTCGACTCGATGACCAGCGTATACGTGGTGTTGGCCAGAAGACCCAGGAGCTGAACATTGTTGGGAGCGTTGTCCAGAACCCAGTTGTGACCGTCATATCTCATCGTTGTCACCCGAACGAGATTGGTTCCCGGTACGGCGATGATGATCGGAAAGACGCTGGCCATATCGACGTTCTGAAGCGTGAATTCGAAGTTCTGGCCAGCCGCAAGTGGCGCCTGCAATTGTCCGATCAGGGCGCCATTGAAGACGTACAGACCAAGCCACTGCTGTGCCTGCGCCTGTGAATCATTCGCGAAAGACAGCTGAAGTGTTGCCATTTTCTTTTCTCCATAAGTTTTGAGAGGGGCGGCAAAGGAGCCGGTGTCGCCCATGCCGGTATGTGTGGAGGAGCGCTCGAATGGAGCGGCGGGACGGCAAGCGCGCCGATCCTCACGTCAACCGCTCGACGGGGCCGGCGCGCAGAATGTTGTCCGATCCCATGATGACGCTCTGTGTTGGCGTGATCGTGCTGAAATCCAGGATCACCCCATTCGTGATGCTGGTGGCATCGATGGCTTCGCCCGGGCTGTAGCCGCCGAACATCACCCAGTAGCGGTCGCGATGGGCAATGAAGCTGGTCGAGATGTTGGCGTGAAAATCCACCGTGTAGACGGCGGCGCCGCCGATCGCGATGCCCACATGCACGGGAAAGTCGAAGATGGCGTTGCGCTGGCGCACCGTCAGTACGCCGGGCGGGCCGCCAACGCGCAGGGCGCTGAAATCCGGCGCGCCGAACTCGTCGGCCCCGAGATCGATCAGGTTTTCGCGGTCGGGATCGGCCGGCACCTGCTGGCAGGCGGCGAAATAGGAACGACCTCGGAAATTGCCGCGCTCTCCCCAGACGAAGGACATGGCCGTGGACCATGTGAAGGTGATGCGTGTTCCGGGCGCGGCCGGGCGCGACAGCCAGGCGAGGCTGATGATCTGCTGCATGTTGTCGGATGCCGGCGGCACCTGATAGATGGCAAAATTGCCGTGCAGACGGGACGCGTTGGCGCAGATCAGTCGGTAATCGGGCATGGCGGCTCTCCTCTCGGACAGAAAAGGTTGGGGTGGCCGCACGTCGTGCGGCCACCGGAATGCATCAGGAGACGGTGATCATGTTGTCGAGGCCGAGCAATGCCGTGCGCGAGGTCAGTGCGCCGCCATAGGTCACCTCGACGGCGCCCGTCACATCCTCGATGTCGATGACGTCACCGGTTTCGAAATTGCCGAAGATCACCCAGTAATTCGGGTGGGGCGTGAAGACGGCGGTCATGTTCGGCTGTGCCTGCACGGCGAAGGTGCCGGAGCCGGCCATGCCGATGCCGACCGAGGTGCGGTTCGGTGCCACGTTGGACAACTGCTGGATCGTCAGCGAACCGATGGCACCTCCGGAGCTGGAGTTGGCGAAGGTCGTCGCGCCGTAATTGTCGAGCTTCAGCTGAATCAGGTTCTGCGCATTGGGATCTGCCGGCACCACCTGGGAGGCATTGAAGTTGATGCCGGGCTGCAGGATGCCGGTCTCGGACCAGACGAAGCTGTAGTCGAGGCTCCAGGTGAAGGTCACCTTGCTGTTCGGCGCGGTCGGGCGGGCGAACCAGGCGAGCGAGAAGACATTGCCCGGCACCGTGGTCGGCGGCGCCTTCTGGAACACGGCGAAGCTGCCGGAGAGCGTCGAATTGTTGACGCAGGTCAGCGAATAGGTCGTCATGGGATATGCCTTTCTGTTGGACGTTTTCGTTGGGGTGAGGGGGAGCCGGTGCCGGGGTGGTGGGGTGCGGCAGGCACCGGCTCCATCCCATCCGTCGCCTGGGCGGAGGAAATCGACGGAGGGATCGGTGGGCCGGCCTGTCAGGGCCGGGCAGCAGTGGAAGAGGTAGGCGGCGGGCCTGCCAGCGCTTGCGTTTTGCGCAGGCGGTGCGGATGTCCGACCGGGGTCAGGTCTTGCGCCATGGGTTTCCTCTCCGTCGTCTTTTTGGTGTGGGCGAGAGATGATTTCTCCTCTCGGTTGTCTTTGAACTTATACACAACCTCACATTCTGTCTTGGTCATCCGTCCCGAAAATTTGCACCAGCGTCCCCGATCGCGACGGGGGCTCACAATCGCTGCAGCCAGCCGGCGAAGCGGACAGTCGGGTCCTCGGTGCCGGCCGGATGGGTGGGGAGACTGGTCCACACGCTGCCGGATTTGCGAAAGGCGCGGGGCGAGAGCCCGTAGTGCTGGCGAAACAGCCGGCTGAAATGCGCTTCGTCGGCAAAGCCCGCTTCATAGGCGATGTCGCCGATGCGGCGTTCGGCGAGTGCGGGGTCGGCCAGCATCCGCAGGCTGCGGTCGAGCCGGCGACGGCGGATATAGGCCTCCACGCCGCCATCCCCTTCGAACTGGCGGTAAAGCTGGCTGCGTGACAATCTTAGATCCGTGCACAGACGCTCGGGCGTCAGGCGCCCGAGGCCGAGATTCTCCTCGATGTGGCGGCGCAGGCGCCGGCGCAGATCTGCATTCGCCCCGGCACCGGCCTCATGCCTTGCCGGGCCGAGGGCCAGTGCCACCAGATCCAGCACCGGGCGCGACAGCCCGGCAAGGTCTGCGGGCCATGGCGCGGTGGTCGCTGCCAGCAGTGCTGCGGCCAGACCCTGCAGCAGACGGGCCATGCCCTGACCGCCGGCAAGACGGCGCGGTCGCATCGGCTCCGGCGGCGCGACTCCGGCCGGCAGGGCAAGGCGCGGGATGATGAGATGCAACGCCTCGAAACCGGGACTGGTACGAAGGCTGAACGGTGCGGCCAGATCGACGGTGATGCAATCGCCCTGCCGCAGCAGGTTCGGCCGCCCATCCGTCCAGCCGGCACGTCCTGCCAGAAGGCAGGTGAGGAGCAGATGGTCCAGCCCGTCCTGCGCCAGGCGGGCCGGGGTACGGCGCAGTTCGAGGTGCGGCATGCAACCATGCAGCAGCAGGAAGCCACCGGCATGGTGGATGGTGGCGAAACCCGCGGCGGAACCGTCCGTGGCGCCGGGGGAGGAGACGGCACAAAGCGGCGCGAGGATGCCCTGCCAGAAAGCCTGCGGGGACTGTTCGTGCCCGGGGCGGGTGTCGAGGCAGCGGGTGGAGAGCGAGGGTGTGGTGGTGTGTTGAGACTGCATTTTCATCTCCAGGTTGTTTCTGGAGATGGCTTGCCGACAGATGCTCGGCTTTCAACAGTAATATTAAGAATAAATTCCCTTTAGAAGATTCGACGAATCTGCCAATTATGATCCGATTTTGTTCCCTGTAGCCGGAGGAGCGTTTAGAAAATAATCCTATTATGAAAATATTCTTTTCCCGTATCGATCAGTCGAAATCTCCTTTTGGTTGTGTTTTCTGGCGTGTGTCGTTGCTGAGTCGCGTCAGGCTTGCGATCCTGCGCCCTTTCACGCATGGTTTCGCCTTCAGCCGAGTCCAGGAGGATCTGCCGTGAGCGGCGACCATCACGACCACCACCACGACAACCATTATTCGGACATGCAGGCGCGTGTGCGTGCGCTGGAAACGGTGCTGACCGAAAAGGGGCTGATCGACCCCGGCGCGCTCGATGCGATCGTCGAGACCTATGAGACGAAGGTGGGGCCGCGCAACGGCGCACGTGTCGTCGCAAGGGCCTGGAGCGACGCGGCCTTTGCCGACTGGCTTTCGCGCGATGCGACCGCTGCCATTGCCAGCCTCGGCTATACCGGCCGGCAGGGGGAGCACATGCGGGCGGT
The DNA here is from genome assembly GCF_018760785.1 of Rhizobium sp. CSW-27. Lineage (GTDB taxonomy): Bacteria > Pseudomonadota > Alphaproteobacteria > Rhizobiales > Rhizobiaceae > Neorhizobium. Next base: position 163,813 of record NZ_JAHHZO010000006.1, on the reverse strand, counting down.
GTTCAACACCAACGCGACCCATAATCTCGTCGTCTGCACGCTCTGCTCCTGCTATCCATGGTCCGTGCTTGGTCTGCCGCCGGTCTGGTACAAGGCGCCCGCCTATCGGTCGCGGGCGGTCATCGATCCGCGCGGCGTGCTTCGGGAATTCGGCGTGACCCTGCCGGAGGAGAAGAGGATTCGCGTCTGGGACTCGACGGCGGAACTGCGTTATCTGGTCGTGCCGCAGCGGCCGGCCGGCACCGACGGGTGGAGCGAGGCGGATCTCGCCGGCCTTGTGACGCGCGACAGCATGATCGGTACCGGTCTTGCCCGTCTTCCGGAGACAGCCGCATGAACGGTCCGCACGATCTTGGTGGCCAGATGGGATTCGGACCGATCGCGCCCGAGGCGGACGAGCCATGGTTCCACGCGGATTGGGAGCGCCGCGCGCTTGGCGTGACGCTTGCCTGTGGCGCCTTCGGGGCCTGGACGATCGACGAAAGCCGGCATGCGCGGGAAAACATTCCGCCTGCCGCCTATCTCGCCGCCAGCTATTACGAGATCTGGATCCGGGCGCTGGAGGTGCTGCTGCAGCGCCACGGTTTCGTGACTGCCGACGAGATTGCGGCCGGCAAAAGCCTGTCTGCCGGTGCCGCGCCGAAGCGTGTGCTGACGGCCGAGATGGTGGCGGGCGTTCTTGCCCGCGGCGGTCCGTGCGACCGGCCGCTTTCACAGGTGCCGCGCTTTGCCGTCGGCGCACGGGTTCGCACCCGCAATGTCAACCCGACCACCCATACGCGTCTTCCGCGCTATGCCCGCGGCAAAACGGGTATTGTCGAGGCGGTACAGGGCTCCTTTGTCTTTGCTGACGACAATGCCCATGGCCGCGGCGAAAATCCACAATGGGTTTATACGGTGGTCTTTGACGGGCCCGAGATCTGGGGGGAGGGCAGTGATCCGACGCTTTCCGTTTCCATCGATGCCTGGGAGAGCTATCTTGAGCCTGTGTGACGCCGTCTCTCCGCTGCTTGTCTCGCCGGGCCTGCCGCGCTCGGGGGAGGGCGACCCGGTCTTTGCCGAACCCTGGCAGGCGGAGGTCTTTGCAATCACTGTGCACCTGCATGAACGCGGGCTGTTCACTTGGCCCGAATGGGCATCTCATCTCACCCTTGAAGTTCATCGTGCCGGACGAGCAGAGGATGGTTCTGACTATTTCGAGGCCTGGGTGGCTGCGCTGACGCGTCTTCTGGCCGAAAAGGGTGTGGCCGACGAGACGCTGGTTCTGGCCCTCCAGCAAAGCTGGCAGCGTGCTGCAGAAGCAACGCCGCATGGGCAACCGATCCAGCTGGAGAATGATCCGCACCGCAGTAGGCGTGCGGAGGAATAGAAGAGGCAGAGTGTTTTCTGGCTGATTTTCGCCTTTCTGTTCGGCTTATCTGTCAGGTGTCGGATATCATCCGGAAATAATTCTTCCGTTTTCTGAATTTATCTGTATAATATAAATATATTATTCTCGTTCGTGCCTGCGGGGGTCGCCAGATGGGCTCGAATACAGGGAAATCAGAGTTTTTTGACTATCTGCTGGGTGCTTACCTTGTCGTGGTGCCTGTTCTTTTCGCCGGTTTGCTGGTGGCGGTCTGGCCGTTTCCTCGCCCCGCGTCGAGCATGCCGTGGCAGATGTTCGTGTCACCGTTTGCCGCGGCGGCGGCAAAGCCGGCTGGTGTGACCAATCTGCTGGGGCTGACCAACAGCGAAGTGATCATCCTGCTTCTGGTTGCCGTGTCGGGTGCGCTTGGCGGTGCATTGAACTCCGCCTACAAGTTTGCGATCCACAAGGGGCTTGGTCAGTTCAACCAGAACTGGATCTGGTGGTATGTGATGCATCCTGTCTTCGGCATGGTGCTGGGCCTGCTGATGGGGCTGCTGCTGCAGGCCGGGCTTCTGATCCTTGCGCCGCAGGCGGGAGAGCCGTCGGCTCCGCCCCTCAATCCCGCCGGAATGGCGGCGATTGCCGGGCTGACCGGCATGTTCGCCCGCAAGGGCATTGCCAAGCTCGACGAGCTGTTCGACACGATCCTCAAGGCGCCGAAGGTGCAGGACGCGATGGAGGCGCGGACGCCGGTGATCGACAAGCTCGATCCGGCCGAGAAGCTGCAGGGCGATCCGAATGCAGAGATCGTCGTCATCGGGCGTTTTCTGGATCCCAAGGCGATCGTCAAGGTGAACGGTACGGCCTGCGACGTGAAGGCCGATGGCGAGGGACGCCTGAAGATCGCATTACCGCCTGAGGTGCTGCGGCAGACCGGCACGGTCTTCGTCTCCGTCGTCAATCCGGGCGATGCGGGGATGGAATCGAAGCCTGTGCCTCTCGAGGTAAAGTAGCGCGTCGGAGACGGTGTTTCAGGTTGCTATTCTGTTCCGAATCCTCAATGAAGAGGCATGCAGTTCGCACCGCAACAGGATGAGGCCCTGAAGGCCGTTTCGAAGTGGCTCAAGGAAGGCCAAAGCCAGGTCTTCCGCCTGTTCGGCTATGCCGGAACGGGCAAGACGACGCTTGCCCGTCATTTTGCCGAGAATGTCGATGGTGACGTGCTGTTTGCCGCCTTTACCGGCAAGGCCGCCCAGGTGCTGCGCTCGCGCGGCGCCTCCAACGCGAAAACCATTCATTCGCTGATCTACCGCCCGCGCGGCGAGGAGGCGGTGGAGGATGAGGAAACCGGCAAGACGTCCATCGCGCCGATGTTTTCCATCAACCGCCAGAGCCCGGTCGCCAAGGCGGCGCTGATCATCATCGACGAATGCTCGATGGTTGACGAGCAGCTCGGCAAGGACCTGATGAGCTTCGGAACGCCGATCCTGGTGCTCGGCGATCCCGGCCAGTTGCCGCCGGTCTCGGGCGGCGGATACTTCACCGATCAGGAACCGGACTATCTCCTGACCGAGATCCATCGCCAGGCACGCGACAATCCGATCATCCAGCTCGCCATGCATGTGCGTGAGGGCAAGGAGATCATGTATGGCGATTACGGCACCGCACAGGTGATCTCCCGCAACGAGGTCACCCAGCCGCTTGTGCTGGAGGCCGACCAGGTTCTGGTCGGCACCAACAAGACCAGGCGGCGCTACAACCAGCGCCTGCGCGAACTCAAGGGCTTTTCCCAGGCCTATCCGCAATCGGGCGACAAGCTGGTCTGCCTGCGCAACGATCCGGCCAAGGGGCTGCTGAACGGTTCGCTCTGGCAGGTGATGAGTTCCTCGCGCGAGACGGTGAAGCCCGGCATCAACCTGATGATCCGGCCAGAAGACGACGACATGGATCGGGGTGCCGCCAAGATCAAGCTTCTGAAGCAGGCCTTCGAGGAGGAGGGTGAAATTCCCTGGTCCACCCGAAAGCGCTATGACGAGTTCGACTTCGGCTATGCGCTGACCGTGCACAAGGCGCAGGGCTCGCAGTGGAACAATGTCGTGCTGTTCGATGAAAGCTGGGCGTTTCGCGATACGCGCGAGCGCTGGCTCTATACCGCGATCACCCGCGCGGCCGAGACGATCACCATCGTTCGATAAGGCGCCCGGCTTCCCCCTTGCGCTCAGCCGCCGAGCGCGGCCACTTGCATGATCAGATCGCGGTCGCTTTTGCCGGAGGATCGGGCGATATCGCCAAGCGACAGGTCCGGTGCGGCGGCTGCGAAGCCGGCGGCCTTCAGGGCGGCAAGGATCTCGTCCTCCTTCTTGCCGACAAGCGCTGCCAGCTGTGCGGGCTTCGCCTTCGCCACCATCTGGATCAGCGCCACCTGTGGCGGCGCGCCGCGTTGGCCGCCGGAGGAGCCGAGAGGCATGAAGAAGGCGAGCGACGCGGCCAGCGATACCAGCAGTGCGATCACCATGGGCGCCCGCTTGAAATAAAGCACCATCGGCCGCCAGTTCTTCCAGACATGCAGCAGGAAGGGCAGGATCAGCACCATGCTCAGCCATTCGTGGATGCCGTGGAACTGCCCCGGCCCCCAGTGGAAGAACAGGGCAATCCCCGAAATGAGCGAAACGAGGAAGAGCCCGGTGATGAAGGGGGTGGCGTAGCGCGCCAGGATTGATGGCATGTCGGTCTCTCATATATGTGAATGGTCTGATGGATCCCTAGCTGCGCCGACGGTGGCGGTCACGTTACAAGTTGGCAATCATGGTTTTGCCATAATTCAAGTTTCGCTGCCGGAAAGGGCGCGAGCCACCACGGAAATTGATAGATGCTTCAGCAATTTGCTTGCATCCCGGCTGACAATTCCATTGCCTGCCAAACGTCGATTGCTTTAGACATTCGGCCATTCTTTGCCGAGGATTTTGTGCCATGCCCGCCAAGCTGTCCGTCAATCTGAATGCCGTCGCCATGCTGCGCAATCGCCGCGATCTGCCCTGGCCGAGCGTGCGGCACCTGGGGCGCCTGGCGCTTGAGGCGGGCGCCTGCGGGCTGACCGTGCATCCGCGCCCCGACCAGCGGCACATCCGTTTTTCCGATCTTCCGGTGCTGAGGGCCTTGATCGATGACGAGTTTCCGGCGGCCGAATTCAACATCGAAGGCTATCCCAGCGAGGATTTCCTGCGGCTGTGCGAAGAAACCCAGCCGGAACAGGTGACGCTGGTGCCGGACGATCCGGCCCAGGCCACCTCCGACCACGGCTTTGATTTCCGGACACAGGGCGAGATGCTGAAGCCGATCGTGGCGCGTCTCAAGGACAAGGGGATGCGCGTCTCGCTGTTTGCCGATGGCGATGGCGACGAGGAAGCGGTGCGGCTGGCGAAGGCAACCGGTGCCGACCGCATCGAGCTTTACACCGGCCCCTATGGCGGATGCTTTGACGAGCCGGAAAAGGCGAGGGCGATGCTCGACCTGCTGGGGCGGACCGCCGATGCGGCGAAGGCCGAAGGTCTCGGCGTCAATGCCGGCCATGACCTGACGGTTGCCAACCTGCCGGCGCTGGCGGCCCGCATTCCGCATCTGGCGGAAGTGTCGATCGGTCACGGGCTGACGGCCGATGCGCTGGAATATGGCATGGCGGAAACCGTCCGCCGCTTCCGCCGCGCCTGCGGCGAAAAGCTCTGAGGACCGGCCAGGGCTTCAGGCCGGTTTCAGGCCGGTCTCAGATCCAGAGCCCAGGTCTGGCCTGTGAGTTCCGGCCCGAACAGCGTGTGCCGTTCTTCCGACACCAGGCGAAAGCCGGCTTTCAGATAGAGGGCGCGGGCTGCCTCCAGATTGTCATTGGTCCACAGCATGATCTGGCGATAGCCGCAGCGGCGGGCGAACTGGATGGCCTCGCCGACCAGCAGCTTGCCGAGGCCCGCACCGCGCGCGGCCTGATCCACATAGAGCAGTCGCAGCTTGGCGATGCCGTCGCCGCCATTGGCGATGAAAATGGAGCCGAGCCGTTGGCCCTCGCGTTCCGCGATCCAGCCCCGCTCCAGGGCTGGATCGAAGGTCTTCAGGAATTGTCCTGCCACCTCTGCGGCAAGCGCCTCGAACTGGTCGTTCCAGCCGAAGGTTTCGGTGTAGAAGCGTGTCTGTGCCTCGATCACCCAGCCCATGTCGCCGGGGCGGTGCGAGCGCAGCACCAGGGGACCCGCGTCGTTCGCCGTCCCCTCCAGCAGGGCCTGCAGGTTTCGCATCGCCTCCACCAGCGCGCGCTGTGCATCGAGGCCGAGCGGCGACAGGGCTTGGGCAACCTGCCTGCGTGACTGTTCGCCAAGCCTTTGCCACTCCGCCATGCCCGTTTCCGTCAGAAACAGCTTCTGGCTGCGGCGGTCGTCCGCGTCACGTTCGGAGTGGGTCAGCTGGCTGCTGCGGAAGCGTCGCAGGATGCGGCTGAGATAGGCCGGGTCGAGGTGCAGGTCGCGCGTCAGGTCGGCGGCGACTATGCCCGGCCGGGCGCCGATCTCGTAGATCACCCGCGCTTCGGTCAGCGAATAGGGGGACTGGAGATAGGCCTGCGACAGCAGGCCGAGGTGATCGGTGTAGAAGCGGTTGAAGCTTCGGATGGTGTCGAGGATGTCGGACATGCAGCGCCTCCCATGGAGGACGTTGTCCATTATTTATTTGACTGAGTCAACAATATTCCATCGGCGACGACAGGGGCGTCGCCGACGGGTGGGTCAAAGCCTAGCCCAGGGCCGCCTTGTGAGCGGCGAAGAAGGCGGCCACGCTCTGCGGCTTGCGGCCGGTCAGCCTCTCGAAATCGTCGGTGACGAGGTCGAAATTGCCTTCGCGAATATTGGCATCGGCGCTGACCACCAGTTGCACGACGAATTCCGGCATCCCGGCGGCACGCACGCCGCCGGCCAGCTGTTCGTCGCTGACCTGCACCACCGCCAGCGGCTTGCCGGTCAGGGTGGAGACGATCTCGGCGATCTGCTCGGCCGTCAGGGATTCGCTGCCGGTCAGCGTCATCACCACGCTCTCGGCGGGCGGCGAGGCAAGGGCTGCGGCCGCGGCGGCGGCGCAATCATCGCGGCAGATGTTGGGAAGCCGGCCGCCGGCCTGCGAAGTGTACCAGACACCCGCCTGCAGCGCATGCGGCAGGCCCATGAAGTGATTTTCCGTGTACCAGGAATTGCGCAGGATCGTGTAGCGCAGGCCGCTGGCCTTGATAGCCTCTTCGGTGCCGAGATGGTCGGGTGCGAAGCTGATCAGCGATTTGTCCGGGTTGGGCATCGAGGTGTAGACGATATGCTTCACCCCGGCCTTGACTGCTGCGGCAACCGCCGCCTTGTGCTGTTCCAGGCGCTTGCCGGGCGCGGCCAGTTCGTCCGTCGAGATCAGCAGAATGCGATCGATGCCGGCAAAGGCCGTTTCGAGACCGGCTGGGTCATTGAAATCGGCGGCACGGGTTTCGATCCCCTGTGCGGCGATGTCGGCCAGCTTGTCCGGATTACGGCTGGCGGCCACGATGTCGGCTGCGGCCAGCTTGCCGTCCTTCAGAAGGTGGGCGATCACACCGCGGCCAAGCTGGCCGGAGGCGCCCGTCACGAGAACTTTGGTCATCTGCTGTTCCTTCCTGCGCGGCGGAGTGCCGCGGGTAATGGTTGCTCTCAATTTGAGAGTAGCGCTAGAATAGGAATTGCCCCCCTGCTGTAAAGAAGGCAGTTTTGCGGGAGATCGTTACCTGAAGGGAACCACCATGGACCAGAGAACACCGCCGGACCTCCTGCCGATCTCGACCGAAGGCATGTCCGGATGGAACGCCGACAATTGCCCGGTGCGCGACGTGATGAGTCACATCGCCGGCAAGTGGTCGACGCTGATCCTGCTCGCCCTGTCGGAGCGGCCCTATCGCTTCGGCGAGCTGCGTCGTCTTGTGCCCGACATTTCGCAGCGCATGCTGACCCAGACGTTGCGCGACCTGCAGCGCGACGGCTATGTGGCGAGAGCGGTATTTCCGACCAAGCCGCCGAGCGTGGAATACAGCATGACGCCGCTGGGACGCTCGCTGTTTCAGCCCCTGTCCAGGGTCATGCGCTGGGCGACTGAAAATCACGAGGCAATCCGCCTGGCGCGGATGGCGTTCGACCGGATGGGGGCGGCCGATTGAGGGCGCCTTGAGCGCTGGAGGGAGGCGGGAAAGGGAAAGCCCTTCCCCGCCTTGCTGGTGGCAGCATCAACCGGTGAACTGGTTGCGGTGATGCCATTTGAACGGCGCCGGAGCCTTGCGTGCCGCCGGCGGCTGCACGGTGCTGCTGGTCGTCTGTGGCTGGCTGGTGGCGGGAGCCTTTTTCTGGGTGGCGGCGTCTGCCATGGTCGCGCCGGCAAGCACGGCGATCATCGAGGCGGCGATCAGTGTGCGCATGGTGTTTCCTCATGTTCTGTGTGTCTGCGGAAGATGATCTTCACGCGGGGGAGAATTAGGTATGAGCGCGTTGCATCGCAATCTGGGTGAGCTGCCCCGATTTTGCATTGCAGCATTGTCCGGCCTTCACCTGTTGGCCAATCTCACTGCAACTCCTTGCGTTCCAAGGGCTTAAACTTCCGGTTCTGCTGAAATGCGGGCCCGGTGGTCGCTGTCAGGCTCTATTCACACCTCGGTGATGCAGTGTTCATTGGACAGACTGTGCCGGCCAGGCGCTGTCGCAATCCTTCTGGTCCGACGCTGACGGCAGCCTGCCGACGCGCATGGGCTGTGCGGCCCGGGCGTCGCCGGGGCTTGCCCTGTGGTCCTCTCAGTCGCCGGGGTCAGGCAGCGTTCTGTCCGTGCGGCATGTGGCGATCGGCAGCTGCCTTGCGCTGCTGATCCGGGTTATGCGCATTTCAGCCCTGTTCGTCTCGACCGAGAGACAGGCGCAGGCATAGCCGTAATGACCATTGGTCTCGACGAATTCGCCGGCCGACAGGTCCGGAAGGGCGTCGATGCCCTCGGGTTCCTCGTCCGAGCCCTGCGTCAGGATGGTCCAGGATCCATCCCGGTCATCCAGCCAGAAATTGCCGGGCGTCGGGTTCTGCACCCAGCCGCATCGTTTCTCCTCCGCCTGGGCCGCTCCGCACAGAAGCGAGGCAAGGATGATGCCGAGGGCAGCGATCAGGGGCGCATTGTGGCCGGACATGGCTCTTCCTCCTCCGTGTGGACAAACTCCTGCTGTCCTGCTTACCGCTCGCATCGAAATCTTTCCAGATCCGCTGCAAAACCGCTTGACCTTCTTGCGCCGCCCTTCTAAACGATAGGAACCGTACGGTACGGTACGCAACAGGGGAGGTTTTCGACGTGTCCGCCGAGCTGTCTGAAATGCCGGAGTTTTCGCCGCGCCAGAACGAGGTTCTGGAGCAGGCGCTCAAGCTTCTGGTGGATGGCGGCGAGAAAGCGTTGACGACCTCGGGCCTGGCGCGGGCTGCCAACTGTTCCAAGGAAAGCCTCTACAAATGGTTTGGCGATCGCGACGGTCTTCTGGCCGCGATGATCGCCCATCAGGCGAGCAAGGTGCGCACCTTCGAGCGGGGCTCGGCGCGGCTGACGCCCGATCTTCTGCGCGAGCATCTGGAAACCTTTGGTCGTGACCTGCTGGAAGTGCTCTCCGGCGAGGTGTCGCTGGCGCTCAACCGTCTGGCGATCGGCCAGGCGAGCCGCGAAGGCTCCAAGCTCGGCCGGTTGCTGATCGAGCATGGCCGGCGCCAGATCGACCGGCGCGCCATCGGCCTGATGGAGGCCGGGCGCCGGGCGGGGCTGTTGCGTTTCCACGATGCCGACAGCGCCTATCACACACTTTACGGCCTCATCGTCTCGGATCTGCATGTGCGCATGCTGCTCGGCGAACCGGGGCTGAAGGACAATCAACGCCAGGCGGCGAGGGCGGTCGACGCCTTCCTGCAGCTGCATGGCGTGTCAACGGATACCGGGGGCGCCCAGCGGGCGTCTGCGGGCAGGTAAACCAAGCTTTATAACAACGCATAGGGAAGGACGAACTCACATGCGCGTCTATTACGATCAGGATGCCGATCTCAACCTCATCAAGTCGAAGAACGTGGTCATCGTCGGCTACGGCTCCCAGGGTCGCGCTCATGCGCTGAACCTGAAGGATTCCGGCGCGAAGAACGTCGCAATCGCGCTGAAGGCTGGCTCTCCGACCATCAAGAAGGCCGAAGCCGATGGTTTCAAGGTGATGACCGTTGCCGAAGCCGCCGCCTGGGCCGACCTCCTGATGATGGCGACCCCGGACGAGCTGCAGGCCGACATCTACAAGGCCGATATCGCACCGAACATCCGTGATGGTGCCGCAATCGCCTTCGCACACGGCCTCAACGTTCATTTCGGCCTCATCGAGCCGAAGTCGACGGTCGACGTCGTCATGATCGCGCCGAAGGGCCCGGGTCACACCGTGCGCGGCGAATACCAGAAGGGCGGCGGCGTGCCGTGCCTGGTGGCCGTTCATCACAATGCCTCCGGCAACGCGCTTGAACTCGCGCTCTCCTACGCCTGCGGCGTTGGTGGCGGCCGTTCGGGCATCATCGAAACCAACTTCAAGGAAGAGTGCGAAACCGACCTCTTCGGCGAACAGGTCGTTCTGTGCGGTGGTCTCGTCGAGCTGATCCGCGCCGGTTTCGAAACCCTGGTCGAGGCCGGTTACGCACCGGAAATGGCCTATTTCGAGTGCCTGCACGAAGTGAAGCTGATCGTCGACCTGATCTATGAAGGCGGCATCGCCAACATGAACTACTCGATCTCCAATACGGCCGAGTGGGGCGAATACGTCACCGGTCCGCGCATCATCACCGCCGAAACCAAGGCTGAAATGAAGCGCGTTCTGCACGACATCCAGACCGGCAAGTTCACCTCGGAATGGATGCAGGAATACCGTTCGGGTGCTGCCCGTTTCAAGGGCATCCGCCGCATGAACGACAGCCACCAGATCGAGGAAGTCGGCACCAAGCTGCGCGCCATGATGCCGTGGATCGGCAAGAACAAGCTGGTCGACAAGGCCCGCAACTGATTGCAGTCCGCAAGCCGCCGTCACGCCTGCGGGCATCAGCGGCAAATTTCCCATGATTTCCGGGCCGGGCGCGAGAGCGCCCGGCCTTTCTGTTTCGGTCTGGCCTGACGCCACCAAGGCGGGAAAGCCGCTGGCGGGTGGGCGGAGATGGAAACGGTGTCTCCCTGCAGTTTTTATTGCAGTGCGAAAGCGCCATGGCTGTCTCCTTGCCCGCCTTGGTAAGTGGTGGCTGTCGCGCCTCGCCCTTCTGGCGGTGAAATTCAACTGGGCGTCGCGGGCATCCCATAATTGGGAGCAGGTCTGCAATTCTAGTTGCTTGAAAGTGACACTGTCTGATGTTCTGGTGTTGCGTATGCCGCTGGGCGCATTTCTCGCAGAGCGTGTCTGGAAGATCCTCGGTAAGCTGATCCAAAATCGAAACATGACTCGGGGTGGATGCATGATGGGGGATGTCAGGTTGCGGTGCCGCAGGACGTGGCTGCTTGGCCACACGGCCTTTGCGGGAATTGTCGGGGCGACGGCGGTGATGGGCGCGATGGTGGGCGTCGCCGATCCGGCTTTCGCCGGCTGTACGGTGACGGGGGATGTCGCGACCATCAAATGCGATAATGGCGGTGTCGTCGTAAAGCCCAATCAGGGCGATGTGTCGCTCGGCGTTGACGGGCTGACGATTTCCGGCTTCGACAACAAGATCGACTTCTTCCCGGACGACGGTGATGGCGATGTGTTTGGAACGTTGACGCTGTCGGTCAGCAATACCACCATCACGACGCCGAATTATGGTGGCATCAACATTGCGCCGGTCATGCGGGTCGAGAGCATCAACGTCACGCTCGATCCGACCGTCAGCATCACCAACAACGGCGGTTTTGGCGGTTTGTGGGTAAGAGCCAGCGTGGGTGGTGATATCACCATCACCAGCGGTGCAGAGATCAACAGCACCGGCAGTTCGGCACTTTCCGCCACGACGAACGACGGCGGCGTCTCCATCGACAACAGTGGCGATCTTTATTCGAGCAGCGATCGCGGCATCTATGCCGATGGCGGGTACAATTCGACGGGTTCGGCTCTGGTCTCCGTCATCAACAGCGGCGATATCAATGCCTATACCGAAGGCATTCGCATGGTTCAGTGGCACGGCGATATCTATGCGGAGAATTCCGGGGATATCACTTCGCAGACGCAGAGGGCGCTTTATGCCTGGTCTGCTTCCGTCGGCAACATCGAAATCATCAATTCCGGTTCCGCAGTGTCGTTGGCCAGAGCCGGCGCAATCCTTGCCGCGACAACTGGAAATGCGAAGCTGACCAATTCCGGTCGGTTGGAGGGCGCGGATTTCGGTGCGGATCTGATGTCCGATGATGGCGACCTGATCGTCACGAACACTGCCACCGGCCAGATCACCGGGGCGACGATCGGCCTGCAGATGGTGACGGCCGTCGGCGATATCACGGTCGGAAATGCCGGAACGATTTCCGGAGCGAGCGGTATTGCTGCCGAAACGGGCGATGGCTCGATCACAGTCGACAATACCGGCACGATCACCGCCACGGCGGGCACTGGCGTTTCGCTCACCGGCGACAGCGTCACGCTGACCAACAGCGGCACGATCACCGCCACTGGCGGCAATGCCGTTTCGCTGGCGGGCGATACCACCCGGCTGATCCTCAAGGATGGCTCCAGCATCACCGGCAATGTCGTGGCCTCCGGCGACGCCACGCTGGAACTCGATTTCTCCAGCGTCACGACCCTGGATGCCTCGCTGCTGGGCGACACTTCCCAGTATCAGGGTTTCGACACGGTTGCGGTAACAGGTTCCGGCGAGATCACCTTCGATGGCAACAGCACCTATGCCGGCCTTGTGTCGCTGACGGGCGGCAATGTGATCGTTGACGGGGACCTGCGTTACGCCGATTTCCTCGTGGGAACCGGCGTACAGTTGAGTGGCACCGGCAGCGTCGGCGACCTGACGGTCGGTGACGGTGGCTCGGTGGCGCCCGGTCATTCCCCCGGCACCATGTATGTCTATGGAGATCTGAATTTCCTCAGCGGCTCCACCTATGTGGCCGATCTCACGACGACTGGCGTCAGCGACAACATCGTGGTCAGCGGCGATGTGAACATTGCCTCGGGAACAACCTTGTCGGTTGCCAACCTGCGCGTCGCAAACCCGCTGACCACCGTCTACGAACTGATCACGCTGACCGGCAGTGGCGCGGTGACCGGTTCCTTCACCGCACTGCGCGACCCCTGGTCGTTCATCGATCTCGACGTCAATTACAACGCGTCGAGCGTGACGCTGGGATACGAGCAGGTGGGGGCGAGCTTTGCGAATTCCGCCAGCGGCGCCAATGCGCGGTCGGTGGGCCGGGCGATCGATAGCCTTGGCACCGCATCCTCTCTTTATGACGACCTGCTGTGGAGCAACGGCACGTCGCCGGATGCGGCACTCGAACAGGTGACGGGTGCGATCCATGCCGCCCAGATTGGCGGTCAGGTCGAAGCGGATCTTCTGTTCAACGGCCTGATGCTGTCGCATCTGAACCAGCCCGCCGGGCAGGCAGCGTCGGGGGATAGCCGCCGCATCGGCGATGACAGCACTGTCTGGATGTCCGCCTTCGGCCGGCGCGCCGAGCGTGACGGCGACAATCTCGGTTCCGACATGACGGACAGGACCCGGGGCGTCGCCTTCGGTGCCACGACGGATCTGGCCAGTGACTGGCGGCTGGGGCTGGCCGCGGCGATCGGCACGGATCGTGTCAGCAATGACACCGGCAGCGGCCGATCCGAAGCGGACAGCTATTTCCTCGGCCTTTCTGCCGCCCGCGCGTTCGGCGCGTTCAACGTCAGCTTCGGCGGCGCCTATACCGTCCGCAGCATCGATACGACGCGCAGCGTGGCGCTCGGCACCATCAACGAGCATCTGACGGCCGGCTATGATGCGCGCAGCCTGCAGGCCTTTGGCGAAGTGAGCACCGTCATGGGGGAGGGCGATCTGCGCTGGCAGCCCTTTGGCAATCTCACTTTCGTGCATTATGACAGCGACGCCTTCACCGAAACCGGCGGCACCACGGCACTTGGCGGCCAGAGCATGGCCGACAACGCCGTCTATTCGACGCTTGGTGTGCGCCTCGCCTGGGACGTTCCGGTGGACGGCCTTGCGAAGACGGCGGTTACGGCCCATGCCGGCTGGCGCCATGCCTTCGGCGGCGAGACGGCCGATCGCCAGATGGCGTTTCTGGCCGGTGGTGACAGCTTCACGATTGCCGGCGTCAAGGCGGCACGGGATGTCGCCGCCGTGGGCCTCGGGCTCTCCCTGTCGCCCACCGCAAACAGCAGCCTGTCGATCGGCTATGATGGCCAGTTCGGCGACGGCACGGTGGCGCATGGCGTGAAGGCCGACTGGAAGGTGCGCTTCTAGCCAGCCAACAGAACGCCGAGCAGAAAGCGGGGCGCAGGTGCGGCGGGGGACGCCGCGCCGTCCTTGCAGCCTTGCTGTACGCCCGGATCTGTCGGTCAATGCCTGTTGCCTGAGGTCTGCCGCCATCACACCCAGCGGCCACAGGCCCGCCTGCCGATCTTGTCGGCGACAGCTGCGGGAGCGGGGCCTGTCTTTGCGTCATTATCACGCGGTTCGGAGCCTCGTGTAAAAACAGGCCGGGCAGATCATCTCTGCCCGGCCTGTTTCGTTGGCGCTCTGCCTGCTTTTTCACGCCTCACCGCCCGCCGGATCGGCATATGCGGTTGCCTGCGGATAACAGGCAGGGCGATTTCCGGTCCGTCCTGCGTCTGGCACGCCGGTTGCTTTCCAGTCTTGTATGCAAGATTTGTCCACCTCGCCGCCGCAGCTCCAGTCGATCGACAAGGCCATTGTCGATGCCATCTTGTCGGCGCGTATCCAGCCAGGCACCCGCCTGAGCGAAAACCAGCTGGCCGCTCTTTTTTCCGTCTCACGCACCCGGGTGCGCGAGGCCATGATGCGGCTGGAGGCGCGCTGCATCGTAACCGTCAGCCCGCGGCGCGGCTGGTTCGTCTCCGAACCGTCGGCCGAGGAGGCGCGACATGTCTATGGCGCTCGCCGCATCGTGGAATACGGGCTGCTGCGCTCCATGCCTGCCCTGACGCCGTCCGATCTTGCCGCCCTGCATCGGCATCTCGAGGACGAGAAACTGGCGATCGCCAGCGCCGACCGGCAGCGCCTGACCTGCCTGATGGGCGATTTCCACATTCGCCTTGCCGAAATTGTCGGCAATCCTGTGTTGACCGAGGTTCTGCGCGATCTGACGGCGCGCACCATCCTGATTTCGCTGATGTATCAGTCGGACTTCCATGCGCTGCAGTCGCATGAGGGCCACTGCGCCATCGTGGCGGCGCTTGAGGCCAATGCGCCGGAGCAGGCGGCCGCGCTTGCCATCCGCCATCTCGACGAGGTGGAGGAAGGGCTGGACCTGACCCGCCAGCCCGACCCGCTCGCCGATCTGCGCCGCAGCCTGCAACCCGAAACGGAGGCCGGCCCAAGGCCCGCCGCCGACATGCTGAAGACCACCCATCGACACACCCAGAAGGAGAACCCTTGATGCTGTCCAGAAGAATGTTCGTTGCCGCCGCCGCGCTTGCCGCCTCGCTCGGTTTTGCCGGTGCCTCGCATGCGGATGCCCTGTCCGATATCGCCGCGCGCGGCACGCTGCGCGTGGCCGTGCCGCAGGATTTCCCGCCCTTCGGCAGCGTCGGCACCGACATGGCGCCGCAGGGCTATGACATCGACATGGCCAGGCTGATCGGCGAGAAGATGGGCGTGAAGGTAGAACTGGTGCCGGTCACCAGCGCCAACCGCATTCCCTACCTGCAGACCAGCAAGGTGGATCTCGTCATTTCCAGCCTGGGCAAGAACCCGGACCGCGAGAAGGTCATCGATTTCTCCGTGGCCTATGCGCCCTTCTTCAACGGTGTTTTCGCGCCGGCCAGCGTCAATGTGACCAAGGCGGAAGATCTGTCCGGCAAGACGGTGGGCGTCACGCGCGGCGCCATTGAGGATCTGGAACTGACCAAGGTCGCCCCGGCCGATGCGACGATCAAGCGCTACGAGGACAATAACGGCACGATTTCCGCCTTCCTCTCCGGCCAGGTGGATGTGGTTGCCACCGGCAACGTGGTGGCTGCCGCCATTCTTGCCAAGAATCCGCCGAAGCGTCCGGAGCTGAAGTTCCTGATCAAGAATTCGCCTTGCTACATCGGCCTCAACAAGAACGAGCCGGCCCTGCTGGAAAAGGTCAATGCCATCATCGAAGCCGCCAAGAAGGACGGGTCGCTGAACAAGATCGCCCAGAAGTGGCTCGGCCAGGATATTCCGGCCGACCTGTAAGCCGCACCCTTCCCACCTTGCAGGGCGGTGGCATCCGCCGCCGCCTTGCATCCTTCCGCTGCTCATCGGGAGAGACACCGCGTGAAGTACCATCTGGATTTCAGCTGGCTGCCGCAATATGCGCCGGATATCCTCAAGGGTGTCATGATCACCCTCGAACTCATTGCCGTCGGCGGGGTGCTCGGCATTCTGCTCGGCATTTTCTGCGCCTGGGCGCGTGCGCTCGGGCCCCGCTGGCTGAAGGCGCCGGTCGGGCTCTATGTCGAGCTGATCCGCAACACGCCCTTCCTCATCCAGCTTTTCTTCATCTTCTTCGGCCTGCCGTCAATCGGCGTGCAGATGAACGAACTGACGGCCGCCAATCTCGCCATGGTCATCAATCTCGGCGCCTATGGCTGCGAGATCATCCGCGCCGGCATTCAGGCAACGCCGAAGGGCCAGTTCGAGGCGGGGCGAAGCCTTGCCATGTCGCCGCTCCAGACCTTCCGGCATGTGGTGCTGGTGCCCTCGCTGCAGCGCATCTGGCCGGCCCTGTCCTCGCAGGTGGTCATCGTGATGCTCGGTTCCTCCGTCGTCTCGCAGATCGCGGCACAGGATCTCACCTTTGCCGCCAACTTCATCCAGTCGCGCACCTTCCGTGCCTTCGAGGCCTACATCGTCTCCACGATCATCTATCTGGTGCTCGCCATCCTGGTGCGGCAGGTGATGGCTCTGATCGGCCGGACGCTCTTTCCGAGGAGGAAGGCGGCATGATTGAATTTACCACCTGGGACATTCTGCGCAACCTGCTGCTGGCCGCCCGCTGGACGGTGCTGCTGTCGCTCGTCTCCTTCATCGGCGGCGGTCTTCTGGGGCTCGCCTTGCTGTTCGGGCGCATCAGCCCCCGTCGCTGGCTGTCGAAGGCCACCGGCTCTTACATCGAGCTGTTTCAGGGTACGCCGCTGCTGATGCAGATGTTTCTCGCCTTCTTCGGGCTTGGGCTGTTCGGCGTGGATGTGCCGGCCCGGCTTGCCGCCGGGCTGGCGCTGATCCTGTGGTCGGCCGCCTTCCTCACCGAAATCTGGCGCGGCTGCGTCGAATCCATCGCCCGCGGCCAGTGGGAGGCGTCCGCCAGCCTCGGCATGGGCCGGTTGCAGCAGATGCGTTATGTGATCCTGCCGCAGGCGCTGAAGATCGCCATCCCGCCCACCGTCGGCTTCTCGGTGCAGGTCATCAAGGGCACGGCGCTCACCTCCATCATCGGTTTCGTCGAGCTTTCCAAGGCCGGAACCGTCGTCACCAATGCCACCTTCCAGCCCTTCACCGTCTATGGTTTCGTAGCTCTCATCTATTTCGCGCTCTGCTGGCCCCTGTCCAAGAGCAGCCAGATCCTCGAAAGGAAGCTCAATGTCGCTCATCGAAATCACTGAGGTTCGCAAGAGCTTTGGCGCCAACGAGGTGCTCAAGGGCATCAATCTCGATGTAGAGCCGGGCGAAGTGATTGCCATTATCGGCAAGAGCGGTTCGGGAAAGTCGACGCTCCTGCGCTGCATCAACGGGCTGGAGACGATCAGCGGCGGCTCGATCTCGGTCGCCGGCGCGCAACTGGCGGAAGACGAGGTGCACCTGAAGGCGCTGCGCCTCAAGGTCGGCATGATCTTCCAGCAGTTCAACCTCTTTCCGCACCTGACGGCCGGCGGCAATGTGATGCTGTCGCAGATGGTGGTCAAGAAGGTGCCGAAGGCGCAAGCGGAAGCCATGGCCCGGCGGATGCTGGAGCGGGTCGGCCTCGCGCACAAGTTCGATGCCTATCCCGACGAGCTTTCCGGCGGCCAGCAGCAGCGTGTCGCAATCGCGCGTGCGCTCGCCATGCAGCCGATCGCGCTGCTCTGTGACGAGATCACCTCGGCGCTCGATCCGGAACTGGTGTCGGAGGTTCTCGCCGTGGTGCGGGAACTGGCGGCCGAAGGCATGACGCTGCTGATGGTGACCCACGAGATGAAGTTCGCGCGCGACGTCTGCTCGCGCGTCGTCTTCATGCATCAGGGCCGCGTGCACGAGATCGGCCCGCCGGAAGACGTGTTCGCCAATCCGCAGACGCCGGAGCTGCGCCAGTTCCTCGGCATGACCGGACACGCCTGATCCGGCTTCCCTGCGCCATTCCAAGCACACGACAAAGGCGGCGGGCAGCTCCCGTCGCCTTTGTCGTTCTTCTTCCCGGTGCCGGGCGATTCTGGTAGGGAAACCTGCCTGCCGTTCATGCAGCCATCCGGGAGGAGCCGGAAGAGTCCGAGACCCGTCAAAAACATGCCGGGGAAGGCCTCTTTTTGATAGGTCAGTATTGCTGACCTGTTGGATATTGTGTAAAGCGTGGGGCAGAAGAATTGAAATATGAGGAAACATCGGTGCTCGATTGGGATCATATCTTTGCGACGCGTTCGTCCCGGATGCGCGCCTCGGAAATTCGCGAACTGCTGAAGCTGCTGGAGCGACCGGACATCATCTCCTTTGCCGGTGGCATTCCTGATCCCGCGCTGTTTCCGGACGTGGCCTTCAAGGATGCCTATTCGGAGATCTTTTCGAGCCCGCAGGTGAATGCCGCCCTGCAGTATTCGGTCAGCGAAGGCTACAAGCCGCTGCGCGAATGGCTGGTCGGCGAAATGGCGAAGATCGGCATCGCATGCGGCGTCGACAACGTCTTCATCACCTCCGGTTCGCAGCAGGCGCTGGATTATCTCGGCAAGCTGTTTTTGTCGCCGAAGGATACCGCGCTCGTCACCTGGCCGACCTATCTCGGCGCGCTGCAGGCCTTTAATGCCTACGAGCCGAACTACGATCAGCTGACGCCGAATGGCAACCGCACGCCGGAGGCTTACCGCGAGACGGCGGCGAAAAACGGTGGTGCGGTGAAATTCGCCTATCTGTCGGCCGATTTCTCCAATCCGACCGGCGAGACCGTGGACCGTCAGGGCCGCGAGAAGGTGCTGGATCTGGCCGACGAACTCGACATCGCCGTCATCGAGGACGGCGCTTACCAATCGCTGCGTTACAACGGCGAACCGATCCCGCCGCTTTTGGCGATCGAGATTGCCCGCAAGGGCGGCATCGAGAACACCCGGACGATCTATTCCGGCAGCTTCTCGAAGACGCTGGCACCCGGCCTGCGTGTCGGTTTCGTCGTCGCCAACATGTCGGTCATCCGCAAGCTGGTGCTGATGAAACAGGCCGCCGACCTGCATTCCTCGACGATCAATCAGATCGCCATCGCAACGGTCGCCGAGCGGATCTTCGATGCGCAGGTGGCGAAGATCAAGGCCGCCTACAGTGCCCGGCGTGATGCGATGCTCTCGGCGTTGTCGAAGTACATGCCGGCCAGCACCAGCTGGACGAAGCCGGAAGGCGGCATGTTTATCTGGGTCACGCTGCCGGCGGGGCTGGATGGTGCAGAACTTCTCGCCCGTTCGATCGAGACGGAAAAGGTAGCCTTCGTTCCGGGCCAGGCCTTCTTTGCCGATCGCTCCGGCGCCAACACGCTGCGTCTCTCCTTCTCCTGCGCCAACGAGGCGATGATCGAGGAGGGCATTCAGCGCCTCGGTCGCCTGATCCGCAATGCGGAGGCGAAGGCCGCCTGAGGCCCGCTTGGGGCAGCAAACGGCGTCCCTCTCCAATCTCTTCGCTTTCCCGGCGGGGCTGTGCCATAACAGGCGCATGGCCCCGCCGGGCGCTTTCGCATGCCGGCGCGAAGGCAGGAGAACAAGCTGATGCAGGGCATTTCCGAGGATACACGCCGCGTGCTGGGCGAGATTGCCCGTCAATACGGGGTCAGCGAGGATGCGGCCCTTGCCATGCTTTGGGCGGTGCAGCGCGGGCAGGGCACCATGGCGCAGTTCAATATCGGCGAACTCGGCGGCAGCGGCCAGTGGATGCAGGGTGGCATGACCATGGTCGGCGACATGTTCAATTACGGGCTGAAGAATACGGTGGACGGGCTCTGCAATGCCTTGTCGCAGGCTTTGTCGTCGGGGCGCATCCATCTGCCGAGTGCCAGCGGCGCCGCCTTGGCCTGGTGGCCGCAATGGCTGGGTTCCCCTTCCAGCACCGGGGCGCAGAATGACAGCGCCTATGCCGTGTTCCCGAGCCATCGGCGCCTCGCGATCAAGGATGGCGGCGGCGTGCATCTCTACGATACGGGCGACCATTTCATCTCGGGCGTCGGCCAGCAGCAGGGCTCGAATACCGGCCTGACCTTTTCCAGCCAGTACGGATCGTTTTCCGTCAGCAGCCTGCGGCGCGTCGATGACGGGGCATCGTCCGCGGCACCGGCCGAACATGTCGAGACCACCACCAACACCAGCAAGGCTGATGCCTGGTCTCCGGCGGCAGCCGCACCGGAGGTGGCCGAACCCGTTTCGACCGAGCCGGTCGCCATCCCCGCCTTGCAGCAGCCTCCGGCATCTCCCGTTGTATCGCCGGCTGCGGCGCCGATGGCCGAAAGCAGCGCGATCCTTGCCCTCATCGAAAAGCTTGCGGCACTGCGCGAGGCCGGCATTCTGACGGAGGCGGAATTTGCGGCCAAGAAGACGGAGCTTCTCTCGCGTCTCTGACACATCACCGGGCGGGGCAGCCGTTATTCCTGCATCCTGCGGTCGACTTTGTCACATGTCTGTTAGACAGCCATGATTTAGCGGGGGCAACGTTCACGAGGAGTTTGCCCCATGAAGACGCTTCTTTCCGCCCTGACCGCTGTTGTCGCCTTTGGCGCCCTGGCAACGTCCGCCACCGCTGCCGATCTCGTCATCTATACCAGCCAGCCGAACGAGGATGCGCAGGCAACCGTCGACGGTTTCAAGGCTGCCAATCCCGGCCTTGAGGTCGAGTGGGTGCGCGACGGAACGACGAAGATCATGGCCAAGCTGATGGCCGAGATCGAGGCCGGCAATCCGGTCGCCGACGTGCTCTTGATCGCCGATACCGTGACGCTGGAGCGCCTGAAGCAGGACAAGCGCCTGCTGGCCTACAAGTCGCCGGAAGCCAAGGCCTATGACGCCTCGCTCTTTGATGCCGACGGCTTCTATTACTCGACCAAGCTGATCACCACCGGCATCATGTACAACACCCAGGCTTCGATGAAGCCGACCAGCTGGAAGGATCTGGCGAAGCCGGAAGCCAAGGGCCTCGTCACCATGCCGAGCCCGCTGACCTCGGGTGCTGCCCTTATCCATGCCCAGACGCTGACCGCCGATCCGGCCCTCGGCTGGGATTATTACCGTGCCCTGAAGGACAACGGTGCGACGGCCTCCGGTGGCAACGGTGCCGTGCTGAAGTCGGTTGCCTCGGGTGAAAAGGCCTATGGCGTCGTCGTCGATTACATGCCGATCCGCGAAAAGGCGAAGGGTGCGCCGGTGGAATTCGTTTTCCCGGCTGAAGGCGTGTCTGCCGTCACCGAACCGGTCGCGATCATGGCCGGTACCAAGCACCAGGATGCCGCCAAGAAGTTCGTGGACTACGTTCTCTCCGAAAAGGGCCAGGAAGGTTTCCTGAAGCTCGGCTATATCCCGGCCCGCAACGGCATGCCGGTTCCGGCTGGTTTCCCGGCGCGCGACACGATCAAGCTGATGCCGTTCAACGCCTCCGACGCCCTGAAGAACACCGACAAGGATCTGAAGACCTTCTCCGAGATCTTTGGCGGCAACGGCTGATTTTCGGCGCGCCATGCCCCGTTTTTTGACCTTGGGAAACAGCCAGCCGCGCTGGCTGTTTCCTTTTGTGCTCACCGTTCTGTTCCTGCTCAGCGTGCTGCCGCTTGGCCGGCTTGCCGTAACGGGCATCCTGTCGCTGGTGCGTGGCGGCGGAGATGGACTGCTGTCCGATCCCGGACTCTGGGCGGCGCTGTGGAACACGCTCACCACCTCGTTTTACGGCATGCTGGTCTCCGTCCTGATCGGAGGCAGCTTCGCGCTGCTGCTGACGCTGTTCGACATTCGCGGCAAATGGATCCTCGGTTTTCTCTTCATGCTGCCGATGATGATCCCGCCGCAGGTGACGGCGCTCTCCTGGGTCGGGCTGACGGGACCGTCCAGCACGCTTCTGAAGGCGATCGGCATGGCGCCGCCGCTCGGCAGTCCGCAACCGCTCTATTCGATCGGCGGCATCGCGCTTCTGCTCGGTGTGCAGAATGCGCCGCTCGTTTATCTGGCGCTCAGGGCCGGGCTTCTGGCGCTGCCGCGCGATGGCATCGAGGCGGCACGGCTTTCCGGTGCCTCGGCGCTGCAAGTGCTGCGTGACATCATCCTGCCTCTGGCTTTGCCGGGTTTTGCCGCCGGTGCCGCCATGGCCTTCGTCTCGAATGTCGGCAATTTCGGCATTCCGGCGATCCTCGGCATTCCCGCCTCGATCTACACGCTGCCGACGCTGATCTATGCGAAGTTCGCAAGCTTCGGCCCCAGCACTTTTGCCGATATCTCGTTGCTGTCGGGCCTCATCGCATTGCTCTCGGTCGCCGGCCTGCTGATCGAGGAGCGGGTGCTGCGTGGCCGGGATTATCGCATTATCGGACTGTCGGGCCGCACCGCCGTCTTCCAGCTGAAGGGGTGGCGCGCGGTCAGCGAGATCCTGCTGTGGCTGGTGCTGCTCCTGATCCTCATCCTGCCGTTTGCGGCCCTTGTTGCCAGTTCGCTGGCGCCCGCTTATGGCGTGCCGCTCAATCTCAAGACCGCGACCACCCACGCCTATGAGGAGGTGCTGCTGCGCCAGTCGGTGACGCAGACCGCCTTCCGCAATTCGATCGGGCTGTCGCTTGCCACCGCCTTCGGCCTGCTGCTGGTGACGGTGCTGATGGGCTATGTCGTTGCCCGCAGCGGGCGCCGGCTGGCGGCGCTGATCGGCGCGCTTGCCGATATTCCCTATGCGCTGCCGGGCATTGTGCTCGCTGTCGCCTGTATCCTTTTGTTTGCGGCACCTTTGCCGGTGTTCGGCGTGTCGATCTACGGCACGATCTGGATCCTGCTGTTTGCCTATTTCTCCAGTTTCCTCGCCGTCAGCCTCAGGCCAATCGCCAGCGCCTTCCGCCAGCTCGATCCATCGCTGGAGGAGGCGGCGCGGCTTGCCGGAGCCGGTTTTGCCCGGCGTATGCGCGACATCCTGGTGCCGCTCATTGCGCCGGCGGCGGGTGCGGCGGTGATCCTCGTTTTTCTTATTGCCTGCAATGAGTTGACGGTCTCGGCGCTGCTCTGGTCGGCCGGCACGCAGACCCTCGGTGTTGCGATCTACAATCTCGATGACAGCGGCAGCTTCAATCTCGCCTCGGCACTGTCCGTGCTGGTGGTCGGAATGGTGGTCGTCATGATGTTTCTTCTGGAACTCCTGGCGAACCGGCTGCCCAAAGGAGTGGTGCCGTGGCGCAGTTGATCCTCAACCACCTGTCGAAGGACTTCGGTACCGGCAAACCCGCCGTCACCGGCGTATCGCTGAAAATCCGCGAAGGCGGTTTTCTGGCCCTTCTTGGCCCGTCCGGCTGCGGCAAGACGACCGTGCTGCGGATGATCGCCGGCTTCGAACAGCCGAGCGATGGCGAGATTTTTCTCGGCGAATGGCGGCTGGCGGATGTGAATGCCATGGTACCGCCGGAAAAGCGCAACATGGCGATGGTCTTTCAGTCCTATGCGCTCTGGCCGCATATGTCGGTGGCCGATAATGTCGGTTATCCCTTGAAGGTTCGCGGGCTCTCGCGTGACGCCCGCGACCGCAAGATCCGCGAGGCGCTGGAGGCGGTGAGGCTCGACGCCTATGCCGACCGCCGCCCGGCCGATCTTTCCGGCGGCCAGCGTCAGCGTGTGGCGCTGGCCCGCTGCCTCGTTACCGATCCCGACGTCGTGCTGCTCGACGAGCCGCTGGCGAATCTTGACCGGCATCTGCGCCAGGAGATGGAAGAGACCTTTCGTGAGTTTCACGCCCGTTCGGGTGCCACGATGATCTATGTGACGCATGACCAGGCGGAAGCCATGGCGCTGGCCACCGATGTGGCTGTGATGGCGGAGGGCAAACTTTTGCAGGTCGCGCCGCCGCAGGAGATCTATGCGCGGCCGGAGGGTCGCATCGTCGGTGGGTTGATCGGGCAGGGGGCGATCCTCAAGCTTCCCTGGCCGGTCAGCGGCGATCGCGCGCTGGAATGGCCCGCCCTGCAGCCATCCTTCGTCCCGAAGCCCGGCGCGCATCTTGCCGATGTTCTTGTGCGGCCGCAGGATGTGGTGTTTTCGGACGAAGGCCTCGATGTGGTGGTGGAAGCCGCCGTCTTCGAAGGCGAGCGCCATGCACTGCGCCTCAGACTTGCCGATGACCAGACGCTGCGTGCCTTCAGCCGCCGGACGGTTGCCGTCGGTGATCGCATCCGCGTCGTCATCCGCTCGGCCTGGCGGTTGTAAGCGCCGGGCGGGGCGTTATTGTCCCTGTGTCGTCAGCCGATCGGCGACGCCTTGCCTGCGCCATCCCTTCAAAACGGAGCTTGCCGTGACCGAGATACTGAACGCCTGGCCGCCGGAGCGGACCGTCTTCGAGATCGCCGGTATCGAGATGCAGGTCGCGCCCGGTCGTCACCGGCTGGAGGAGCTCGCGGGCGCAGAGATTGCCGAAAACTGGGCCGCGGAGGTGGCGGCCAATCCGGCGCTGTTCAACGGCGAGGTGCTGCTGCCGGAGGAGATGGTGCTGCGGGATGGCGTGATCCACGCCACGGCGCGCGCCACCGGCTTTGCCACGACGATGTGGTGGCGCAAGCAGACCGGCCGCCCTGCCGCCTGTTCCTCAATGCCAGCGCCGTGCCGATTTCCGCCGATGGCCTGCCGATCGCGATCCGCATGGCGCCGCATACAGCCAATGCCGGCAAGGTCTATTTCGCCACCGGTTCGCTCGATCTGTCGGACATGCGTGAGGATGGCAGCTGCGATGTGCTCGGCAGCATGACGCGCGAGGTGCTGGAAGAGACGGGGCTCGATCTCGAGCGCGAGGCGCGGGCCGAAGACCGGCTTTATGCCGTGCATTTCAACCGGCGCTTCTTCGTGTTTCGCTTCTTTCACCTGTCCCAGACGGCCGACGAGATCTGCCGCCGGGTGGAGCGGCACATGCAGCAAGAGGCGGAGCCGGAGATCGATGCGGTCCTTGCGCTGAGGCCGCAGGACGGGCAGGCGCATCCGCAGGACGGGCAGGCGCATCCGCAGGACGGGCAGGCGCATGTCTATCACGACCTGACGCTGATCATCCTTCCCTTCTTTTTCGCGCGCAAGCCGTAAGGTGCGGGTTGATCCGCCGTGTCGTCTCGGGCACCTTGGCGCGCATTGTTTTGTCCGGCCAGGACACTGCACGGGAGAAGGGGAGGCTGCCTTGGGTCTGAACTATGCCATTTATGACGTCTTCAGCGACAAGGCGCTGCAGGGCAACCCGCTGGCCGTGGTCTTCGACGCCGATGGCATGACGGACGAGGCCATGCAGGCACTGGCCCGCGAGACGAACCTCTCCGAGACGGTGTTCGTGCAGAAGGCGGAAAATCCGGCGCATGCGGCAAGACTGCGCATCTTCACGCCCACACGCGAACTGCCCTTTGCCGGCCATCCGACCGTCGGGGCTGCCATTGCGCTGGCCGAATGGCGGCACGCGCAGCAGCGGCCGGATCTCGATCTCGTCTGCGTGCTGGAGGAGAATGTCGGCCCGGTGCGCTGTGCCGTGCGGCTCTCCGAGGGAGAGGCAAGCTTTGCCGAGTTTGACCTGCCGCGCAATCCGCAGCGTATCCAGCTCGGTCTTGACCGACAGGGGCTTGCCGATGCGCTGGGCATCAAGCTCTCGGAGATCGGCTTCGAGAATCATATGCCGGCGATCTGGACCGCGGGCGTGCCCTTCCTGATGATCCCGCTGCACAATCTGGCGGCCGTCGAATCGATCGAGTTCGACGCAACGCTGTGGGAGCGGGCGGCACCGCTGGTGGAGGGGCGCCTCGCTTCGGTCTATGCCTATTGCCGGGGCGGCGTCCATCATGCGGCCCGCTTCCATGCGCGGATGTTTTCGCCCGACATGGGCATTGCCGAGGACCCGGCAACCGGCGGCGCCGCTGCAGCCCTTGCCGGCGCCATCCACCAGTTCGATGCTCTGCCCGACGGGCACCATCCGCTGCTGATCGAGCAGGGGGTGGAGATGGGCCGCCCCTCCTATATCCACCTTCACATGGATGTGAAGGATGGCGGCATTTCCCGTGCCCGCATTGGCGGACAGGCGGTCAGGGTAGCCTCCGGCATCTTCCACCTCTGATCGACGGCAACGGCCGGCGAATATCTTTGACGGAAGGCGGAACCGGATTCCCGCCCTGTCGTTATTGGGGCCGTGCGGGAGAAGGACGATGCATGCTCCGACCATTCAAGTTGCAGTAACGATGCGTGCCGGTCAGTCGGCGGATGAGTGTATCCAGTCGCGCCTGACGCTGCTTGTGGCGCGATCCCGCTGATGTCCTGCCGGCCCGGGCGTCGTGGTCGCTGACACCCGACGACACCCGATGAAAGGCGGCGGCCTGCATCCGCTTCGCGTGTCGCGGTCAGCCCCGCACCACCCAACAGACAGATTGTCGCCGTCTTGTTCAGGCCTAAGGCTGCCGCCGGGCCCGGATGGTGATTCGAAATGCAAGGAGACCCTGATGATCAGGAGCGAGAAAAGGCCAAGCGACGATCCCCTGAATTCGGAGGATCTGGCGCGCTGCCAACAGGTTTTCGAGCGTCTTCGCGCCGAGATCTGCCCCGAGGACGATCAGGAGGAGACCAACCGGCTGGCCGCCATCACCATTGAGCTTTATCGCCAGGGGGTGCGGCGCGAGGACGTACTGCGCGACATGGTGGCGGCCGCCCGCGGCCATCACTGAGCTGCAAGAGAGCCGCGAATCCGGTGCCGAGGCTGGCGCGGCAGGCCGATCATGCCTTTCCCGCAGCCGGGAGGGAAGGGTGCTCACATCGAGGCGCGGGGAGCAAGGCCCCGCGCCTTTTGCATGTCCGGACCGCCGTTCTCGCCCGATCTGAGATCGGTTGTCCAATTCAAACTTGCCGTTTACGTAAACTGCGGTTTATACCTGTCCCGGAGGATCTGCCATCGCTTGCGCCTGGGGAGGACATGATGCCATTGCCGAAATCATTCGAGACGCTGAGCCTGCCGGCCGTGGCCGCGCCCATGTTTCTGGCCTCCGGGCCAGATCTGGTGGTGGAAACCTGCCGCGCCGGCTTGGTCGGCACCTTCCCGGCGCTCAACCAACGCACGACCGAAGGCTTCGTTGCCTGGCTGGACGAGATCCGCGAGAGGCTCGCCGCGCATCCCGGTGCGGCGCCCTTCGGCGTCAACCTCATCGTTCATCGTTCCAATCCGCGCCTTGAGGCGGATCTGAAGGCGGTGGTGGCACACAAGGTGCCGCTTGTCATTACCTCGCTCGGTGCCGTGCCGGATGTGGTGAAGGCCGTGCAGTCCTATGGCGGCCTCGTCTTCCACGACGTGATCAGCCGACGCCACGCGGAAAAGGCGGCCGAAGCCGGTGTCGACGGCATCATCGCCGTCTGTGCCGGTGCCGGAGGCCACGCGGGCACGCTCAGCCCCTTTGCGCTCATCCCGGAAATCCGCTCCTTCTTCGGCGGCACCATCCTGCTCTCCGGCGCGATCAGCACCGGCGAGCAGATTGCCGCCGCCCGCCTGATGGGTGCAGATCTCGCCTATCTCGGCACGCGCTTCCTCGTGACCCGCGAATCCATGGTGAGCGAGGCGCAGAAGCAGATGACGCGGGAGGCCAGCGCCGGCGACATTGTCTATACCGACGCCATTTCCGGGGTGAATGCCAACTTCCTGAAGCCCAGCATCCTGGCCGCCGGTCTCGATCCGGCCGCGCTTGTGTCGCATGGGCCGATGGATCTCGGTAACGAGGCGAAGGCCTGGAAGAGCGTCTGGTCGGCAGGGCACGGGGTTTCCGCCATCCACGACATTCCGTCGGTGGCCGAGCTTTGCCAGCAACTGAAGGCGGACTATCGCCGCGCCATGCGACGGGCCGCCGAAGATCCTTTTGCACTGCAGCAGCCGTGACGTCTGCCGCAGGTGGTCATTTTGCCGGTCGCGGGCCGGCAGAACGGGGGGGGGGCGCGAACGTCGCGCTTCCCGTCTGCGGTGATGTCACATCGTTGTGACGGCTGGAACCTGCCTCCCGTCAGTGGATATCGCGACGGCGTCTTGTAATCTAAAGCGTTGAAATAAAATACTTTCTCCCTCTCGCACCTGTCGGCTCGCCACTGTTCGCAAAACGGACACACTAAGGTTACCGTTTGCGCCGTTGTTTCGGCGCGATGTCCTTCCCATGTCCATGGTGCGTCGCAATGAACGGCGCGAGGAGACAGAAGAAGGAGTTACTCCCATGAAAAAGCTGCTTGCAGCCACGACCCTCGCCGTAACCTTTGCCGGTTCGACTGCCGCATTCGCCTTCACCTCCGTTCCGGATCCGGCGATCCGCGACAAGGTGCTCAAGACGGAAGCAACAGCCCATCTGGACAAGTCGCCGGCCGGTACTCCGGTCTACGACAAGATCTATGCCGGCGCTGACGCTTATCGTGTCACCTATATTGTTCAGCCGGACGGCAGCCTGGAATTCTTCAGCGATCAGTTGCTGGAAAGCCAGTAAGCGGAGCGCCCAGGGTCTTCCGGATCATTCAAGGAGCGAAGCGAAATGAAACGCGTAATTGCTTTAGCCTTTGCCGCATTGATCGGCGCCAGTACCGTCGTGTTTGCGGAAGACCTGAGGCATGCCGCCAATGGCCGGCTCAGCATCCACTCGGTGGGTGACTGGGTCGCACAGGACGTGGTCGATCACGGCCAGGTCTACCAGGAACGCTATCAGGTTCAGCCGGACCACACGCTGAAGCTGATGCAGCGCACCGCTCTGGTGCAGTAAGCCGCAGCGTCGGCATGCCGGCAAGGACAGCGCATCAAAAAAGGCCCGACAGCATCCGCTGCCGGGCCTTTTTCGTCGGGATCATCCGGACAGCATAAAGCCCCCGAAGCGAGAGCCTGGGGGCTGTGCAGTCATGCTCATGTCAGTGCACGCTCATGGTGCTCTGTCTGAGATCTGGCAGCGTCCGCAATCAGCGGAACGAACGGGCAGCAATCGAACGGATGTCGTAGCGGGTCAGGCCGATATCGCTGAGGGCCTGGTTCGAGAGATTGCCAAGCTCGTTCATCGTGCGGCGGTAGCTGATCCAGCTCTTTGCGAGACGAATCGGGTTCATGGGTGTTTCCTCAAGACTTTGTTTTGCCTGCCGGCCGAACCGTGATCCTCACGATCTCGTCACCGGCGATGAGGTTCTTATACATCCGCATAACAATATCATGCAGTGCAAAAACAAGGCGACTGCCATGCATTTGTGCAATGTGATGCCGAAATTTGCAGCTTTGGCCGAAATTTGAGCTGCTGCCGGACGAGCAGGGTAGATGCAGTGCATAAAAAAAACGCCCCCCGAATGGGAGGCGTTTTGGAAGAGGCCCGAGGGCCGCCAATCGTTGCGGATCAGATGCCGACGGCGGTGCGAGCGATGCGGCGGATGTCGGCGCGGCCGATGCCGAGGTCGTTCAGTTCGCGGTCCGACATGCGGCCGAGTTCGGAAACCGTCTGACGGTACTTGCGCCAGTTGTTGAGCGAGCGTGCGATGTTCATGGTCGTCGTCCTTTGGTGTGTCAGGTGCCGGGGCTGTGCCGCCCGGCCTGTTTCTCAATCGATTGAATGCAGTATATGCTGCAGCGCGCATAAGAACAGCGCCCATCCCGTATGACACCTATGCGTCTGCTGCATCGCTCTGCCAAAATCGTTAAGAAAAATGGCCGAAGATGAGCGAAAAACGGGCAGCAGCGGGCCGTGCGGCAAGCGAAAGACGGATGGAAGGGGCGAAAACGAAGACGCCCACCGGGGGAGGAGGTCCGGCGGGCGTCTGGAAGGTGACTGGCGATCGGGAGGAGGGATCTCGCCAGTCCATCGTGGCTCGCCGGGAGGAGGAGTGCGAAGCCACGAAATTCGTTCGGGAAAATCCCCGAGGCTGTTTTGGAGCAGGGCTCCCGACCGCCACGTCGTCGGAACGTTGCCGTTCCTGTTGCCTTGACTATAGTCAGATCCTGCAGTTTGTGCAGTGCAATATGAGAATGCGAGCTATTCGCCGGCCTCATGGCTCTCTGCGGCTGTAAAACAGGCTAGCGCAAATCTATTAGAGTTTGGTAAATTACCGGGCGTCGCAGCGCCTGCCGGTAGGCCCCGAATTCGCCGGTGGGCAGGCGCGGCGGTTGTCATTTTTCCTTTGCGTGGGGAAAAAACGGTTGTTATAGAGACGCGCGCTCCGGAAGGCCTCTGCGCGAGGAATTTCGACGTGGTGACGGGGCGCGGGTATGGTGAAATTGGTAGACACGCCAGATTTAGGTTCTGGTGCCGCAAGGCGTGGGAGTTCAAGTCTCTCTACCCGCACCAGTTCCGCGGCAGCATTGCCGCAGGCCTGATCCGCCTGGCGGCCGCATGAGCCCCAGCGCAAACGAGATTGCATCGAAGCCACGACCGGCGACAGGTTCCGGCGTCGTGCTCATGGAAACCCCGGCTGTGTGAGCACCGCCGCATGATATGAAGGTATGACAATGCAGGTTATCGAAACGCTCGCTGAAGGGCTGAAGCGCGAAATCAAGGTCGTAATCCCGGCCAAGGACATGGAACAGCGCATGAACGAGCGCCTGGCGGATGCCAAGGACAAGGTGCGCGTCAACGGCTTCCGTCCGGGCAAGGTGCCGATGAGCCACCTGAAGAAGATGTACGGCAAGTCGGTGATGGCGGAACTCGTCAATGAGATCGTGCGTGACCGTCCGAGCGCCATCCTGTCGGAGCGCGGCGAGAAGTCTGCAACGCAGCCGTCGATCTCGATGACCGAGGACGAAGCCGAAGCCGAAAAGATCCTGAACGCCCAGGCTGATTTCGAATTCACCCTGTCCTACGAAGTGATCCCGCCGATCGAGCTGCAGCCGACGAGCGGCATCAAGGTGACCCGCGAAGTCGTCGAGGTGTCGGAAGACGAAGTCAACGAGCAGATCCTCAAGATCGCTGAAAACGCCCGTACCTATGCTGCCAAGGATGGCGCCGCCGAAACGGGCGATCGCGTCACCATGAACTACCTCGGCAAGGTTGACGGCGTTGCCTTCGATGGCGGCGCTGCCGAAGATGCCGATCTGGTGATCGGTTCCGGCCGCTTCATCCCGGGCTTCGAAGACCAGCTCGTTGGTCTCAAGGCTGGCGATGAAAAGGTCATCACCGTCACCTTCCCGGCCGAATATCCGGCTGCCAACCTCGCCGGCAAGGAAGCCACCTTCGACATCACCGTCAAGGAAGTCGCTGCCCCCGCCGCGCTTGAACTGAACGACGAACTGGCATCCCAGCTCGGCATCGAATCGCTCGACAAGCTGAAGGAAATCGTGCGCGGCCAGATCGAAGGCCAGTACGGCAACGTCACGCGCCAGAAGGTCAAGCGCCAGATCCTCGACCAGCTGGACGAGATGTACAAGTTCGAAACCCCGGCCGGCCTGGTCGATGCGGAATTCGACAACATCTGGCGCCAGATCAACACCGATCTGCAGCAGTCCGGCAAGACCTTTGCCGATGAAGACACGACGGAAGAGGAAGCCCGCGAGGAATATCGCAAGCTCGCCGAACGTCGCGTTCGCCTCGGCCTCGTTCTCTCCGAAATCGGCGAAAAGGCCGGCGTCGAAGTGACCGAAGAGGAAATGCAGCGTGCGCTCTATGCCCAGCTGCAGCAGTTCCCGGGCCAGCAGAAGGAAATCCTCGACTTCTTCCGCAACACCCCCGGTGCCGCCGCCTCGCTGCGCGCCCCGATCTTCGAAGAGAAGGTCATCGACAAGCTGCTGTCCGAAATCGACGTCACCGACAAGACCGTGACGAAGGACGAGCTGATGGCCGACGACGAAGAGTCTTCCGAAGACGCCGACAAGGCCGAAAAGAAGAAGGCTGCGCCGAAGAAGAAGGCTGCCAAGGCTGAGGCTGCCGAGGCCGATGCCGCCGAAGGCGAAGAGGCTCCGGCACCGAAGAAGAAGGCCGCTTCGAAGAAGAAGGCCGCCGAAGGCGACGCCGAATAACCGATGCGCTGACGTCGATCCGTTTCAGGACCCCCGGTGCCCGGCGCCGGGGGTTTTCATGTGTCGGCGTGGCCGCGTCGCAAGCCTGCCGGCAGGGCGCGACGAAGCGGCCCGGCGGCCATGCGGTTGCGCCCGGTGGCGGTCGGCCTGAGCTGTCGAAGGAAAAGGTCCGGATCGCCCGGTGGCGGAGCTGCAATGCTCTTGAACGAAAGACGGGGCTCACCAACTCATGTGAGAAGGGGGTCCGCGAGCCCCTGACCGGCAAATAATGCCGGCTGCCGGTCCCTTAACCGGCGGATGGCGCGCCGCTCAAGCGACGCGACAGTGTGCCTGCTGCAAAGCTTCATCCCGGATTAAGAAACCGTAAAAGCCTGTGTCGATCCGGCGCATGGCGTCCTCTATGGCCCAGCCGAAGGCCCAGGCTTCGCACATCAGCGCCTGCTGCTGCGCGTCAATGCCCGGCACCGGGCGCAGAAGATAGGGGTTTTCGCTTGCCAGAGCGCCCAGGATACGGGCGCGGGCGCCGCGTTCCTGACAGTCAAGAAGAGAATCAATGGTCATTGCTGGTACTCAACGTAAGAGCTGACTTAATAAAGCCGGCCGGCAGCCCGTTCAAGCCGGTTAACCGATCGTTCATTATGTTTTTGCCTGTCGGCGGAAGAAAAAAGACTTGCAGAATCAAATTGCTGGCGCGCCTTATCGTGGCTCGCTGCGAAGATGCAGATAGGTCGGATCGAAGCCGGCAAAGGCCTTCAGACGCTCCCAGTCGTGAATGGCGATCCGCTCGCGCGTCCAGCTGATGAAGCCGGCGGCGCGCAGTTCCTGGATCACCCGGTTCATGTGCACCAGCGAGAGGCCCATGATGTCGGCCATCTGCAGTTGCGAAAGCGGGAAGTGAAAGCTGTCGTCCTCGATCTGGTCGACGATCTGCAGGCGCATGTAGAGTTCGCAGATGATCTGGGAGAGATGCGCCGCCCGCGAGCGCCGCCCCATGGCAACGATCCACTGCCGGCTAATAGCCCCCTGAATCAGGGTGTCCAGCCAAAGCAGCCGTGCAACATGCGGCGTGCGCTCGGTGATGTCACGCATTGCGCTGTGTTCGGCCATGGCAATTCGGCAGGGCGACAGGGCCACGATGCCGTGATCCATCGTCTTGGCCAGAAAGGCATGCAGGTCGATGAATTCGCCCGGCACATGCAGCGAGGTCAACTGTCGCTGACCCTCTCCGGTCATGTTGTAGCGGGCGGCAAAGCCTTCCAGCAGAAGCGAACTGGTTGTCGGGCGGTCGCCCTCCATCACGATGTCCTCCTGTGCCGCCACCCGGCGCTCACGCGTCAGGATGGCGCGAAGGCTTGCCTTTTCCGCGTCGCTCAGCCTGTCCCGCTGCTCAAGATTTGCCAGCAACGGGGCAATCATGTCGGTCTGTGCCATGGGTCCTTCCGATCGTGGTGGACATGGGAACAGGCGGGAGGCGCTTTTGTGCCCGGCGCTGGAACATTTATTTCCGGCGACCGATTGGACCTCGGAATGAGTGAGGAAGAAAACGATGGCCCATTATTATTTCGATGTCTTCAATGACGGAGCGCTTTACGGCCCCGTGGCGATGGAACTGGAGGGCCGCGAAGCGGTGGAGCGCGAGGCGCATCGCATTCTTTCGGACATGGCTCGCGACGACCTGAGGGGACGGGATGCCATGTCGATCGTTCTGGAACTGCGCGATGCGCAGGGGCAATCGGTTTTCGTCGGCAGCGTCACCTTCGTCTCGCGCTGGCTCGAGCGAAGGCAGGAACTGGAACGCCCCGCATGAGCGTCCGCCACCGTTGACAGCGGACCGAGCGGCGAAACTCGCTCCGCCGCCTCGGGCTGGTGGCGCTCCGGCCCCGGAGCGCGCCCGGTGCGGGCGCTCAGGTTTCATCCTTCCTCATCTATCGGTCCATTTCAGATAGACGGTCGCCAGCGGCGGCAGGGTCAGCAGCACGGATTGCGGCTGGCCATGCGCGGTTTCCGGCTCGCTCCAGACCTCCAGGTTGCCGAGGTTGGAGCCGCCATAGACACCGGCATCCGTGTTCAGCACCACCTGCCAGCGGCCGGGTTGCGGCACGCCGACCCGGTAGCCCTCGCGTGGCACCGGCGTCAGGTGGCTGATCGCCAGAATGCAGGCGCGGCCGTCTTGCGCCTTGCGCAGCATGCCGAAGACGGAATTGGCGGCATCGTCACCGATCACCCACTCGAAACCCTCCGGGTGAAGATCGCCGTATTGCAGGGCGGGTTCGGCGGCATAAAGCCGGTTGAGGTCGGAAATCAGACGCTGAAGCCCGGCATGGTCGGGTCGGTCGAGCAGGTCCCAGTGCACGGAGCCATCGTGGTTCCATTCGCTCAACTGGCCGATCTCGCCGCCCATGAACATCAGCTTCTTGCCGGGATGGGCCCACATGAAACCGAAATAGGCGCGCAGGTTTGCCATCTTCTGCCAGTGATCGCCGGGCATCTTGCCGACCAGCGAGCCCTTGCCATGCACCACCTCGTCATGGCTGAGCGGCAGCATGAAGCGCTCGGAATACGCATAGACCATGCCGAAGGTCATCATGCCGTGGTGATACTGGCGAAAGAGCGGCTCCTTTTCCATGTAATGCAGCGTGTCGTGCATCCAGCCCATGTTCCACTTGAAATCGAAACCGAGGCCGCCCTCTTCGACAGGCTTGGTGACGCCCGGCCAGGCGGTCGATTCCTCGGCCACCGTGAAGGCATGCGGGCAGCGCTGATGGATGATGCTGTTCAGATGCTTGAAGAACTCGACGGATTCTAGGTTTTCCCGTCCGCCATATTGGTTCGGAATCCATTCGCCGGCATCGCGCGAATAATCCCGGTAGAGCATGGAGGCCACCGCATCGACACGCAGCGCATCGATATGGAAATGCTCCAGCCACTCCAGGGCGGAGGCGATCAGGAACCCCTTCACCTCGTTGCGGCCGAGATTGTAGATGAGCGTATTCCAGTCTCTGTGGAAACCTTCGCGCGGATCCTCGTGCTCGTAGAGCGCGGTGCCGTCGAAACGCGCCAGCCCCCAGACATCGGTCGGGAAATGCGCCGGAACCCAGTCGAGGATGACGCCGATGCCTGCCGCATGGCAGCGGTCGATGAAATAGGCGAAATCCTCCGGCGTGCCATACCGACCGGTCGGGGCAAACAGGCCGAGCGGCTGATAGCCCCAGGAGCCGCCGAACGGATGCTCCATGATCGGCAACAGTTCGATATGGGTGAAGCCGAGTTTTTCCGCATAGGGCACCAGACGCTGGCTGAGTTCCACCCAGTCGAGCGAACGGTTGTTCTCTTCGGCAATCCTCAGCCACGAGCCGAGATGCACTTCGTAAACGGATATCGGCCCTTCACCGGAGCGGAGTTCGGTGCTTCCGCGCATCCATTCGTCATCCGTCCAGCGGAAGGGCTGGCTGGAGGCGACGATGGAGGCGGTGGCCGGTGCCGCCTCGCTGGCGCGTGCCACCGGATCGGCCTTCTGCGGCAGGACGGTGCCGTTGCGGTCGACAATCTCGAACTTGTAGCGGTCGCCGGGCCCCAGCCGCGGCACGAAGAGCTCCCACACACCGGAGGCCTGGCGAAGCCGCATCGGGTGGCGGCGGCCGTCCCAGGCGTTGAAATCGCCGACGACGGAGACCCGCCTTGCATTCGGCGCCCAGACCGAAAAGCGCACGCCCGAGACGCCGTCGATCTCCATGGCGCGGGCACCGAGCGTGCGGCCGAGATCGTAATGCGTGCCCTGGCCGATCAGGTGCAGGTCGAGGTCACCGAGCAACAGGTCGAAGGAATAGGGGTCTTCCGTCTCCTGCACCGCGTCCGGCCACTGAATGCGCAGGCGATAACGGCTGCCGCTTTCGACCGCGGCGGCAAAGATGCCGCCGGGGTGGATCGCGTGCATTTTCGCATCCACATGGCCGGTGTCGCGGTTAAGGATCTCGACGCTCTCGGCACCGGGCAGGAAGGCGCGGATAATGCTTGCGCCCTGCACCGGATGCGGGCCGAGGATCGAGAACGGGTCGCCGTGACGGCCTTCGACCAGCGCATTCAGCGCCTCGCGGTCGAGGCCGGTCGTCAGTTCGGAGCGTTCGATGTTCATGCGGTCTTCTCCGTCAGCCGGTCCACGATGGCGGCAAAACCGCCAAGCGGGATGGGCAGCCATTTCGGGCGGTTTCTGGCCTCGTAGCCGATCTCGTACGCGGCTTTTTCGAGGAGGTAGAGGTCGAGCATGCGGCGGCGGCGCTCCGGATCGACGGCGAGCGCCTCCGACTGGTCGACGGCCGCGAGATATCCATTCAGGAATGCCTGTTCCGCCTGTTCGGTGAAGCGGCGGATCAGCGCCGTCCGATCCGGATTTTCCGTCTCCGTCACGGCCTCGTTTTCCAGATCCGCAGTGGCGGCGAGATAGCTCAGCGACCTTAGGAGACCCGCCACGTCGCGCAGCGGGATCGTCTTGGCGCGCCGTTCGGAGAGGTCGCGGGCGGGTTCGCCCTCGAAGTCGATGATATAGGCATCGGCTTCCGCCACGAGGATCTGGCCAAGGTGGAAATCGCCATGGTTGCGGATCATCATTGCACCCTCGGCGGCCTTGGCAAGCTCTGCGGCAAGGCCCAGCAACTCGTCGCGACGGGCGAGAAGCGGCTTTGCCATGGCGGCGGTTTCTGCATCGAACTCTCCGTTGTCGTCCTCAAGGATCGAGAGCGCTTTCTCGATCTGGCCGACGGCACTCAGCCGCCACAGTTCGACATTCTCGGCCTGTGCCGGCAGCGGGCGAAAATCCTCGTCGTCAGTGGCGATGGCCAATGCCGCATGCAGTTCGCCGAGCCGTGTGCCGATCGTGCCGGCCATGGTGACGAGCGGGCGCAGCATGTCGTCGATCGCCTCGTCTTCCGGCTGCGTCAGGCCGATGTCGTCGAGGACACGGCGCAGGTTGGTGAGCAACCAGTTCCAGGCGTCGCCCTGGTTGCGGATGGCGCCCTGTACGAGGATCAGCGTGAAGCGCGAGCCGTCCGGTGCGATGCGGGCTACTTCGCCGAGCAGCGGTGCGGTGTTCTTGTAACCCACCTTCGTCAGGTAGCGCGTCATCTCGACTTCTGGATGGATGCCCGGGAAGATGTGACGGATGAGCTTCACCATCGCGAGGTCACCGATGATCAGCGAGCTGTTCGACTGTTCGGCAGAAAGCCAGCGGACTTCCATCTCGTCGCTCAACGTCATGCAGTCCAGATTTTCGCTGCCGAGGAATTCGAGCGTTCCGGCCCGGCCGGAAATCACCGAGCGCTCGCAGAGCCCACGGATCACGCCGCGTGCCAAAGCCTCGACCGCAAAACCATCCGTCAGAAAGCCGACCCTGCGGCCCTGGCGGATGCGGGCCAGCGCCAGCTGCTGGGCCAGCGCCGAGGGCTGCTGCTCGTCCCAGGCTGGCGTGAGTGGCAGAAGATAGGTTTCGGTGTGGCCTTCCAGCTCGGCTTCCAGTTCGCCGAGCATGATGTTGTGGGTAAAACCCATCGGCGTTGCCGCGACCAGCTTGGCGCTCTTCAGTTTCTCGCCCTTGGACCCGAACCAGCGGCGCTTGCCGAGATAGGCGGGCAGAATCTCGCGTGACAGCGTGGCGGAAAGCCGCGGCTCGTCCACCAGTTCCGTCAGGTCGCGGCGAAAGACCAGCGTCGTGAGATCCGGAAGTTGTTCAGGCGGCTCGGTGCGCCAGGTCGGGCCATCTGCTTCGGCCACCAGCTGGAACCAGTAGAAAGAGAAGGGCGGCAGCGTCAGCAGATAGGTCAGCTGGCCGATCGGCGGGAAGGGCGACATGCCGGTGAGTTCGATCGGCACACGGCCCTGGAATTCCGACAGGTCCAGTTCGACCGCCTGCGGCAGGCGAGAGAGGTTCGCCACGCACAGGATCGTCTCGCCGTCATACTCCCGCAGATAGGCGAGAATCTTGCGGTTGCCGGGCGTCAGGAAGCGCAACGAGCCGCGGCCGAAGGCGGGGTGGCGACCACGCAGCGCCAGCATGCGGCGCGTCCAGTTGAGCAGCGAATGCGTATCGACGCTCTGCGCTTCGAC
Organism: Rhizobium sp. CSW-27; assembly: GCF_018760785.1. Classification (GTDB taxonomy): domain Bacteria; phylum Pseudomonadota; class Alphaproteobacteria; order Rhizobiales; family Rhizobiaceae; genus Neorhizobium. The sequence continues at coordinate 125,772 of NZ_JAHHZO010000006.1, read as the reverse complement.
ATTCAGCGCCTCATAACCATAGAGCGGGTCCATGACCGGCGGCAGAACGAGACGGGCCGGATCGGCGCGCGAAAAACCGCCATTGCGGTCGGGCGACCACTGCATTGGCGTGCGCACGCCGTCGCGGTCGCCGAGATAGATATTGTCGCCCATGCCGATCTCGTCGCCGTAATAGAGAACAGGCGTGCCGGGCATGGAGAGCAAAAGGCCGTTCATCAGTTCGACGCGGCGGCGGTCGCGCTCCATCAGCGGCGCTAAGCGCCGGCGGATGCCGAGATTGATGCGCGCCCGCTGGTCGGACGCGTAGATGCTCCAGAGATAGTCGCGCTCCTCGTCCGTCACCATTTCCAGCGTCAGTTCGTCATGGTTGCGCAGGAAGATCGCCCACTGGCAGTTTTCCGGGATCTCCGGCGTCTGGCGCATGATGTCGGTGATCGGAAAGCGGTCCTCCTTGGCGATCGCCATGTACATGCGCGGCATCAGCGGGAAGTGGAAGGCCATGTTGCATTCATCGCCGTCACCAAAATATTCGCTGGTATCCTCCGGCCACTGGTTGGCTTCGGCCAGAAGCACCTTGCCCGGGTGGGTGGCGTCCAGCGCTGCGCGGATCTTCTTCAGGATGTCATGCGTCTCGGGCAGGTTTTCGTTAATCGTGCCTTCGCGCTCGACGAGATAGGGGATCGCGTCGAGGCGGAAACCGTCGATGCCGGTCTCCAGCCAGAAGCGCATGACGCTCAGGAGTTCGTCCAGCACCTGCGGATTGTCGAAGTTGAGATCCGGCTGGTGGGAGTAGAAGCGGTGCCAGTAATAGGCGCCGGCCACCGGATCCCAGGTCCAGTTGGATTTCTCCGTATCGAGAAAGATGATCCGGGTTTCCGGAAACTTCTGGTCCGTGTCCGACCACACGTAAAAGTCCCGCTCGGGCGATCCAGGTGGTGAGTTTCGGGCCCGCTGGAACCAGGGGTGCTGGTCGGAGGTGTGGTTGATGACGAGCTCAATGATGACGCGGATGCCCCGGGCATGCGCTGCATCCACGAAGGCGCGGAACTCCTCCATCGTGCCGTAGTCCGGGGAGACATTGCCGTAATCGGCAATATCGTAGCCGTCATCGCGGCGCGGCGAGGGAAAGAAGGGCAGCAGCCAGATCGCGGTCGCGCCGAGCGAGGCGATATGGTCGATCTTTTCCGTCAGCCCGGCAAAGTCGCCGATCCCGTCGCCATTGGCGTCAAAGAAGGATTTGACGTGCAGCTGATAGATGATCGAATCCTTGTACCAGAGCAGGTTCTGGTCCGTCTGCTGCGTCTGTGCGCCTTGCATCATGTCCATTCTCGTCTTCTCCCGTTACCGCACGCGCCAGATGGAAAAGGGCATCTGCGGCTGAAGCCTCAGCCTCTGCCATTTGCCCGTCGCCACGAATGTCTGGCCCGTGACGAGGTCTTCCAGGTTAAGCGCGCCATGGTCCGGGAGGTTCCATGACCAGAGCGGTATCTCGACATCGGCCTCCTGGCTGGCGTGCGGATCGAGGCTCACCCCGACGAGCAGAACGTTCTCGCGGCCCGGGCTCGCCTTCTCGTAGAACATGATGTTGTCGTTCCAGGCGATCAGCTGCCTCAAGCCGAGATGCGAGTGCAAAGCCGGGTTTTCGCGGCGGATGCGGTTGAGCAGAGCAATCTCTGCCTTGATGTTGCCCGGACGGTCGTAATCCCAGGCGCGGATCTCGTATTTCTCCGAATCCGCGTATTCCTTGCGCTTGGCATCCGGCCGGCCTTCGCAGAGTTCGAAACCGTTGTAGACGCCCCAGAGGCCGGAGAGCGTGGCGGCAAGCGCCGCACGGATCAGATAGGCCGAGCGCGGCGCGTTCTGCAAAAAGTCCGGGTTGATGTCGTGCGTGTTGACGAAGAAGTGCGGCCGGAAGAAATCCTTCGGCGCCTCCGTGGTGATCTCGCGCATATAGGTTTCCAGCTCCCACTTCGTGTTGCGCCAGGTGAAGTAGGTGTAGGACTGCGAGAAACCGACTTTGGCGAGGCGGTACATGACCTTCGGCCGGGTGAAGGCTTCCGAGAGGAAAACCACCTCCGGATGGCGGTTGCGGATATCGGCGATCAGCCATTCCCAGAAGGGCAGGGGTTTTGTGTGGGGATTGTCGACCCGGAAGAGTTTGACGCCGTTGTCGACCCATTTCTGCACCACGTCGCGCAGTTCTACCCAGAGCGAGGGCACTGCGTCCCTGGCGTAGAAATCGACATTGACGATGTCCTCGTATTTCTTCGGCGGGTTTTCGGCATATCGCACGGTGCCGTCTGGCCGCCAGTCGAACCAGCCGGGATGCTCCTTCAGCCAGGGATGATCGGGCGAGGCCTGGATGGCGAGGTCGAGCGCGATCTCCAGCCCGTGCTCTTTGGCGGCGTCCACCAGCCGGCGGAAATCCTCGAAAGTTCCAAGTTCGGGATGTATCGCGTCATGGCCGCCCTCCTCCGAGCCGATGCCATAGGGGCTGCCCGGATCGTTTGGCCCCGCCGTCAGGGAATTGTTGCGGCCCTTGCGGTTGGTCTTGCCGATCGGGTGGATCGGCGGGAAGTAGAGAACGTCGAAACCCATCTCGCGGATGGCGGGAAGTCGCTTGATGACGTCATCGAAGGTGCCGTGGCGGTTCGGGTCGCCGCTCTGCGAGCGCGGAAAGATCTGGTACCAGCTGGCGAAAGCTGCCTCCCGCCGCTCGGCATCGAGCGGGATGGCTTTGGAGCGCACCCGATGCGGGCGCCGGTCTGCCTTTGCCATCAAGGCATAGGTCTCAGGCGACAACAGAAGGGCGATACGCTCCGCCTCCGGCGCCTGCTCCAGCCGGGTCAGAAGATCCCGCAGCGCCGCTGCCGTATCTCCCGCATCCCCGTCGAGCGTCGCGCGGATCAGGTTCAATCCCTCCTGAAGCTCCAGCGTCAGGTCGAGACGTGCCTCGTGTTTCTTGGAAAGCTCGTAGCGGAAGATCTGGAAGGGATTGCGCCAGGTCTCCACGGCGAACTCGTAGCGGCCCATGCGGCGCGGGGTGAAGTCCGCCCGCCAGCGATCGTTTTCGACCAGGCGCATCGGGACCTCGGTCCAGTGCGCCTCGTCGGCGGCGCGGAAGACGAGGGCGGCGGAAATCGGGTCGTGCCCGTCGCCAAAGAGATCCGCCTCCACGGTCACCGTCTCGCCGACGATCCTTTTTACCGGAAAACGACCGTCATCCACCGAAGGCGTGATCGCCTCAATGGCAAGGCGGGGGGAGGCGGCGGCCTCCATCACATCCTGCGCCGGAACCGCGTCGCGGATTGCCGGCGAGGCACTGCCTTCCAGAAGGCGAAGTTCTCCCGGCTGAAGGCGAAGCGCGGACGGAATGGCGTCGGCCTCGGGCTGATCGATGGGCTTCAGCGGCAGGAATGCGGAGGCCGCTTCGCGCAGCGCATTCAGCGGTGCCGGGGCTGTGCGGCGCAGGTCGCGGTTGACGACGACGAGGCGCACGCCACCGGCCGTCCGCGTATCCTCGCTATCGGCCTGCAACAGGGCAAGCGCCGGGCTCTGCGTGCTGGAAATGAGGCGCAGCGGCTTCTGGGCAAAACGGTCGTCGGACCGGTCGAGCCGCTCATTGGTGGCGCGGATGTCCGCCGAAAGGTCATAGGTCTGCCGCTCGGCCAGCCCTCTCAGCCCTCCGCCGTCGCCGAAGATGGGGTCGAGCGGCGACGTCGCTCCATATTCAAAACCCATCGGTACCATCAGGCCCTGGCCGAGCGTTGCGGCGAGCTGCAGCGCCTGGTGTGCCCGCCGCAGGCGGATTTCGGTGCTCTCCATGCCATGCGCCAAACGCCGCGCGAAGGGCGCTTCGGGAAAGGCGATCTGCCAGGCAAAACGGCGTTGGATCTCGTATTCCTCGATGAACCAGCGGCTTTCCAGGTCCCACCAGGCGAGCGAGGAAAAACAGCCGTCGAAGCCGAGACCGGGCAGGGTGCGGCGCAGCTCGAAACTGGTGCCGGGCGTCCAGGCGAGGAAGGCGGTCGAGGGATCGGCGGCGCGGCCCGCCTCGATCAGCCGGCGCCAGGTGTCCTGCGGCACGCGGTCGAGGCCGAGGCAGCGGAAGCCGGATATCCCGGCACGTACCATGGTCTCGATGCGGCTGCACCAGGCGTCGAGATGCTGCGCCAGCGCATCGTCGTCCAGCGCAAGCTTTCGGCTTCCCGCCTCGTCGGGAGGCTGGCGGGGATCGGCAAGCACCGGCTCGGCCTGGCTCCCGGCGAGCGCCTGTCTGTCGACCACCAGATCGACCATCAGCGAGAGGCCGTGCGTCCCGGCAAGTGCGGCCAGCCGCTGCAGTCCGGTATCGAGATCCTCGCCGAAACCGAGCAGCGGATCGAGACGGTCTGGATCGCGGGCGACAAAGACGCTGGCGCCCTCGCTTCGCGCGGTCGGGGGCGCGCACAGAACCGTGTCGAAGCCCAGATTCCGTGCGTGGCGGAAGGCGGCGGCCCAGGCTTGCTCCCCCCGCAGCAGCAGGGGATGGAGATAATAGAGCCGCGGGCCGGCAGCAGCGCGAGGTCGGAAGGGCACGTCGGCCTGTGCGAGGGTCATGGTTTCGCCTGATCCTTAAAGATTCCCGGAATGTCTCCGGGCTCTAACGCGATCGGGCGGGGCTTGTTCCTGTGCCCCTCAGTGCAGGCGCGCCTCCTCCACCGCCGCCATGAAGCGGGTGCGGGCATCCGCTGCCGCCTGTCGCCCGTCGAGCGCGGCAAGGCAGGCGAGATGGGCTTCGGCGAAGCACATGCCCTTGATCCTCGGCCAGCGTCGCTCCATGTAGGCGAGCGCTTCCAGCGCGTCCCCGACACTGTCGCGGCCGATGCGAACCGGCGGATTCCATGGTGTGCGTTCCATCCTGTCTTTCCTCCCTGTGCGCATGCACGCTGCATGCGCGGGCCTAACTGCGCCAGCGCCGGTCAGTTCCGCCGGCCCTGGTCGAAGGGGCAGGAAAGTTCGGTGCGTCAGGCGCTCAGTTTGGAGCCAAGACCACCGGTTGCGGCATGGGTGCGCACGCAGTTGCGCCGCTCCTTGGCCGCATAAAGCGCCGCATCGGCGTTCTCGACGAGGCTATGGATGTCCCGCGCGCTGCCCGGCTGCCAGTCGGCAATGCCGATGCTCACCGTCACATAGCCCCAGGGGATGTTGCGGTCATGCATGGAGCGCCTGCTGGCCACCCGCTTGCGGATCTTCTCCGCAATCAGCACGGCAGCCTCCTGATCGATCGCGTCGATCAGCACCGCGAATTCCTCCCCGCCGTAGCGGGCGGCGAAGTCTGTTCTGCGGATGGAGCGGGCGATGGCCGAGGCCACCTCCTTCAGGCAGGTATCGCCGGCGGCGTGGCCGTAGCTGTCATTGTAGAGCTTGAAGCGGTCCACATCGATCATCAGCATGGTAAGCGGCTGGCCACTCTCCCGTGCGGCACGCCGTCTCTCCTGCAGCTGCGCATCGAAGGCGCGGCGATTGGAAAGACCGGTCAGGCCGTCGGTATGCGCCAGCGCATCCAGTTCCTCCGTATGCAGCTTCTGCTGCGTGATGTCGCGGGTGATCGCCACCAGGCCGGTGCCGCGTCCGCGGTTGTCATCCAGCCGGCTGATGGCGGTCTCCAGCCAGCGCTCCCGTCCGTCGGGGCAGATGTAGCGGATCACGGAGCGGTGGGTTTCGGCCCGGTGGCGCAGGTTTGCCAGTGCCGCAAGGCCGCGTTCCCGCTCCTCGGGCGGCAGAGTGTCCAGCACATTGGTGCCGATCAGGCGCTCGGGCGGCAGGCCAAGGATCTGGAGGGACGCAGGCGACACATATTCGCGCACCCCCTCGAGGCTCAGCTTCTCGATCAGGTCGGCAGAGGCTTCGGCCAGAAGCCGGAACTCTTCCTCCATCCGTTTCAGCTGGCGCAGGCTTTCCATGTGCAGGCCCACCTGGCGCCACCAGCGAAGCGTGACCAGCAGGCCGACGCCGATCAGCAGGGCGCCGACGAAAAGCCGCAGCTTGGAATCGGCGAACCAGCGGGCGCTGATCGCCTCGTCGGTCGCTGCCGTGACGACGGTGATGGCCGGATGATCGAAATACCGCACGGCGGTGTGGCGCGACAGGCCGTCCGCCTCCCAGACCGACTGCACCACGCCGCCCGGCGCGGCCCTGGCAAGCGGCGCGATCACCTCGGCCCAGGGCAGTTCGAACTGGCCGGACACCGGCGTGGAGGAGAACAGGGCGAGCAGCCGGCCGTCATTGAGGGCGACCGCACCCAGCCCGCCAGGCAGCCATGCCAGCCTCTGAAACAGGGTGGAAAAGGCATCCACCCGCATTTCGGCGGCCAGTACGCCGATAAAGCGCTGATCGGGCCCTTCCAGGCGAAGGCTGACCGGAATCACCCGCTCGCCGCTGACCGGACTCATCATCGGTGCGCCAAGCAGGGCTTCGGTGGAAGGATCGTCGCGGTGGTAACGGAAATAGGGCAGGTCGGCCGCATCGATCGAGGTCGCCCCGTCATTCATCCGGCTGGCCGTGCCCTTGCCCTCGCGATCGACATAGATCAGCCGTGCGATGTGGCGGGCATGGTCCGCCGTGTCGTCCATGTGTTCCGCAAGCCGCATCTGCACGCCGCCTGCATCATCCTGCCGCAACAATCCCGCCCGTGCCACCGCCAGCGTCAGCTCGGCCACCTCGATCATGTCGGCGGCGTGCTGCCCGAGCGACAGCGACGACTGGTGAAGGGCTTGGCGGATTTGTGCGAGGTTGGCGCGCCGTGCCGATTCCTCCAGCCAGATACCGAACAGCACAAGGCCGGCAAGGCCGCCAAGCAGGGCGGCAAGGGTTCCAAAAGGCCGTGTATCGGTGCGGCGCATCAGATTTCGTCTCGGAGGGGCAGGGGGCATCTCACCGAAACCTAACGGCGATAAGTTAGAAACTGCTGAATCGACTGCGACGGCAAGGCCCGCTTCGCCCGGCTCTGCCGCCGTAACCGGTCGTGTCACACGCAGGTGACGGCAGAAGGGTAAAAGCGGCGTAAATTTTCCGATGAAAACTCTTTGGAAACCTCCCCTCACCATGATGCGGCGCATCAGGATGGGACAGATATGGCAAAAGCATCGACAGCCCGCCGTCGAAAGGGCGGCAAGACGAAGTCCGTCATCAGCATGCGGCTGTGGCTGGCGGCGCTTTGCGTCGTCACCGGTGCCATCGTGCTGCATGACAACCGGCCGGTACGCGATTGGATGGCCGGCTACTTTCCCGACACGGTGAAGACGGCTTCGCCCGGGCATTCCGCACCCGCCACGGCCGGTCGCGCTGTGTCGGGCGGTGCGGGCGCGCAAACGGCACTGCCACCCCATCCGCAACTGCGTCCGCCGCTGCCGGTCGGCACGGTGCAGACGGCCTCGCTTCCGGCGGAGGAAAGCCTGCTCGGAAAGGCCTATTCCGGAACCTTCTATTTCTGCGGCACGTCCGGTCTCGACAACTGCGTCGCGGCGGGCGACGTGTTCTGGTTCCGCAAGCAGGCTGTGCGCCTGGCGGATATCCGCGCCCCCCGCACCGAAGGGGCCGCTTGCGAGGCGGAGCGGCAGCGCGGCTTTGCTGCCAAGGTGCGGCTGCGCGATCTGCTCAATCAGGGACAGTTCGAACTGGTGGACTGGCCGAATGCGGCGAGCGATTCCGGCGGCCGCAAATGGCGCGTCGTGCTGCGCAACGGCCAGTCGATCGGTCAGCAGCTGGTGCGCGAGGGGCTGGCCCACGGCGTGGCTGAGGCAGCCAAGCCCTGGTGCTGAGGTCGCCTTCGCCTGCTTGGCCTGTCCCAGCCCGGGATTGGATTCACCTTCTTTGGATTGCGTTTAGAATTTGGGAACCACTTCAGGCGATTGTTCGACATGTTGAGTCGATTCGATGCGTGCGTATGAGGAGATATTATGGCGCTTGCACATTTTCCCGCCGACCGGCGCAGGGCAGACATCAAGCGCTGTGCGGAGGCACTTCTCACGCTGCAGGGCGAGGAAGCCAACCGCTTCTGGCGCGACGAGATGAAGACCCTTGCCGCCACCCTTGCCCGCCAGGGCGCCTCGCCGCTCGATATCTCGCATCAGGCCGCATTGTTCATGAATGCGGTGCAGTTGGAACTGCAGCACCTGTTTGCCGAAGACGAGGAACAGGCGCTCGACATCCGCGCCTGATACGACCGTGTGCGTTTGATCGCGACCATGGGCGCCCGCTTCGGGCGCCTTTTTCATGCCGTGGCCATGGCCCGGTCGAGGGCGGGGCGTGCCCGACGAAAGGTTACGCTGAAGGCTGGCATCCGAGGCGGAGGTGGCAGCCTTTGCCCGCTCTGTCTGACCTATGGGGCTGTCCTGTAGGGGGTGTCGAGATAGGGACTTATACGGAGAATGCGCAGTGGTCGCGCAGGCACAAGATATCGGCTTCAGCCCTGTTGGCCATCAGCGGAATTTGTTGTCTTTTCAATCAAGTAAATTTGGTGGGTGATGTAGGGCTCGAACCTACGACCCGCTGATTAAGAGTCAGCTGCTCTACCAACTGAGCTAATCACCCATCCCCTTCAGCGCTTCGTTTCCGGCCGCGCCGTTGGTGTGAGGGGGCGTATAAAGGGGAAGTTTCGGCTTGTCCAGCGCCCTTTTCAAAAAATCTTCGCAGGTATCGGACAAAAATGTGCGGTGCACACCGGAAAGCCCGGAAAACCGGGGATTTCCGGTGCAGGAAAAAAATCGCATGCATGGCACACTGTCCCGCATCTAGGTTAGGACACCAGTGCATCACGGATATGACAGGAGGAATCGGCAGGATGGCGATCGAGGATGACATTTCGCGGGTGGCGGAACAGGAAAGGGTGCTGCGGTTCGACGGGTTCGATCTGGCACGGGCCTGGTCGCTTGGTGCCCGTGTGCGGCAGTTTTCGCAGGAGCGCGGTCATGTGCTGGCGATCGATATCCGCATCAACGGGATGCAGGCCTTTTATGCAGCCATGCCGGAGGCCAGGCCGGATTTCGAACACTGGATCTACCGCAAGCGCAACACGGTCCAGCGCTTCCTGCGCTCCAGCTATGCCATCGGGCTGGAATTGAAGGCGGCGCAGACGACGCTGGAAGAGAAATGGGGCCTGCCCACGGCGGAGTATGCCGCCCATGGCGGCGCCTTCCCCATCCGGGTCAACGGGGTCGGCTGCATCGGCGTGATCACGGTGTCCGGCCTGCCGCAGCGGGAGGATCACAATCTGGTCGTGGAAGCGCTTGCTGCCGAACTCGGCCTCGACCACGCCTCGCTTCGGCTGGCGTAAGGGGGCGTGCGGCATTCCGAAGGTACGCATGAAAAAACCGGGCTTTGTCAGCCCGGTCGATTTTCGTGAGGATGCCTGTCGTCGGGTCTGTCATCGCCTGATCATGCGGGCGATGGCAATCAGAATGCAGGCGCCGATGAAGCCTGCGATGAGATAGCCCAGCCAGCCGCCCAGCGCGATGCCGAAAACGCCCAGGAGGGCGTTGGCGATGATGGCGCCGACGATGCCGAGCAGGATGTTCATCAACACGCCCATGTTGCTCTTCATGAACTGTTCGGCCAGCCAGCCGGCAATGCCGCCGATGATGATGGCCGCGATCCAGCCGATACCTGCGTTTTCCATGAGCTTACCCTCCTGCGATGATGTTGCGTTCCTTGTTCCGCAGCCTCAACGCGGGGAGGGCGGCAATGTTCCAGCCCGTCCGGGCGGCCATAGTTCCGCCCATCGTTGCGGATGAAAGGATACAGACGCCGAATCGTCTGTCCGGCCGCTTTTCTTTCCGGCCTGTTGAATTTAAGGACAGGTGCTGGCCCGCATGAGGTTTCCCCGCTGATGAGATCTGCCTTCACTCCATTGTCCGGCGTCCTGCGCCTGGTTCTGGTCTTCCTGTCGCTTCTGTCGGTTGCCGCGCAGGCGCAGGACCAGCAGCCCGCTGTGGCACCGCCCGCCACCGCCGCTGCCACCTCTGCTGCCGCTGCCGGCCAGGAGGCCGGGTCCGCCGGCAATCCGGATTCCCGCACTGCCGCCATGCAGGCGGCGGTCGCCCGTGCGCGTGCCCAGCTTGCAGCGCTCAGCGAGGAGAAGTCGCGGGGGGACGAGGACGATTTCCAGCTGGCGGAACTGAAATCCAAGGCCGATGACCTTGCCGCCCAGCTGGCCCAGCATCTTTCGGACATGCGCGACCGGCTGGGGCAGATCCAGTCGCGGATCACCGAGATCGGCGATCCGCCGCATGACGGCCAGCCTGCGGAAGCGCCTGCCGTGACCATCGAGCGCAGCCGTCTGCTCGCCGAGCGCAACGAGCTCAACATCGTCACCAGCGACGCCAACCAGATCGCGGCGGCGACCGGCAAGCTGTCGGCCAGCATCACGGAGCTGCGCCGCCGGCTGTTTGCCGAGCAATTGCTGAAGCACACGGACCTTTCGCCGGATGTCTTCGTGGAGGCTGGCGAAGCCTTCCTCGACGAGATCTCGGCCTTTCACGACGCGATGTCCAGCTGGCTCGGCTTCGCCTGGAAGTTCAAGAAGCTGCAGCTTCTGTCGGCGGTCCTTCTGTCGGTCGGCGCGGCGCTGGTGTTCCTCGTCGGCGGGTACCGGCTGTTCGGCCGGATGGTCAGCCGGGATCTCAAGGTCGACCGGCCGAGCTACATCACCCGGCTCTCCTTCGCCTTCTGGTCCCTGATGGTGCAGACGGCGTCGCTGACGGCGTTCTTTGCCTCGAGTTTCCTGTTCCTCGTCAGCTTCAATGTCCTGCGCCAGGATGTGGCGCCGATCATCTCGGCCTTCTTCGGCTTCCTGTGGCTGACTTTCTTCGTGGCCCGCCTCAGCGCGCTGATCTTTGCGCCCGATTATCCGAACTGGCGTCTGGCGCGTGTCACCAATCGCGGCGCGCGACAGCTCTACTGGCTGATCATCGCCATGTCGGTGATCAACGGACTGGACTATCTTCTGGGGCAGATCGGCGAGTCGCTCAACTCCCCGGTGGTCCTGACCATCGTCAAGAGCCTGACCGCTTCGGTGCTGATCGGGCTGATCCTCGTCGCCATGTCCTTCCTGAAGCCGCTGGTGCCTGCGGACAAGGATAGCGATGGCGAGGGCCAGCCTTTCCCGCGCGGTATTCCGGCTCTTTTGCGCACCGCCGGGCTTGCTCTCATCCTGTGCGTTCTCAGCGGTTATCTCGGTCTCGCCCGTTTTGCCGCCACGCAGATCGTGTTGACCGGTGCCGTGCTGGTCACGATGTATATCGGCATCCTGTCCGGCCGCGCGGTGGGCAAGCAGGGCGGCTTTGCCAGAACCGCTTTCGGGCGATATCTCGCCGAGCGTTTCAAGCTGGGCGAGGTTGCCCTCGATCAGATCGGTCTCGGTGCCGGGCTCGGCATCAACGGTATCGCGCTGGTGTTCGGCGTGCCGCTGATCCTGCTGACCTGGGGCTTCCAGATCCAGGATATCCAGGCCGCCGCCTTCCGTCTGTTCACCCGCATCACGATCGGCAATATCTCCATCTCGCTGGTCGGCATCTTGGGCGGCGTGCTGCTGTTCTTCATCGGCTATGCCGCGACACGCTGGGCCCAGGGCTGGATCGACCGCAACGTCATGGCCCGCAGCCATGTGGATGCCGGCGTGCGCAATTCGGTCAAGACCGGCATCGGCTATCTCGGCATCGGTCTTGCGGTGGTCATCGGCGTCTCGGCGGCCGGCATCGATCTGTCCAGCCTGGCGCTGGTTGCCTCGGCGCTTTCGGTCGGTATCGGTTTCGGCCTGCAGAACATCGTGTCGAACTTCGTGTCCGGCCTGATCCTGCTGGTGGAACGGCCGTTCAAGGTGGGGGATTTCATCGTCACCGGCAGCACGGAAGGCATCGTCAAGCGCATCTCCGTGCGCGCAACCGAAATCGAGACCTTCCGCAAGCAGTCGATCATCGTGCCGAATTCCGAACTGATCAACGCTTCGGTCGGCAACTGGACGCACCGCAACCGCGTGCAGCGTTCGGAAATTCCGGTCGGCGTCGCCTATGATTCCGATCCGCAGCGCGTGATCGACATTCTGATGGAAACGGCGCTGTCCATGGAAACCGTCCTGCGCAATCCGGAGCCGCATGTGGACTTCCTCGGCTTCGGCGCCTCCTCGCTGGATTTCGAGTTGCGCTTCTACCTTTCAGACATCAGCGATGGCATCGCCACCCGCAACAAGGTGCGCATCGAGATCCTGCGCCGGTTCCGCGAGGAGGGGATCGAGATTCCCTATCCGCATCAGGACGTGAAGATCCTCGGGACCGTCCGGACCCGGCCGGCGGACGAGGAGACGGCGCCCGCGCCCCTGTCGCAGCCGGACAAGGGCGGCGCCGAACCAGCGCCCGGCCCGGCGCCGGGCTGAACGTCCCAAGCCCTTGCAGTTTTGTCGGTTGTCAAATTCGGTCTCGTCGCGGCAAGCTGTGCGCATGTCGTAAACAGGCGTTTGGCCAAACCCGCGGAACTGCATAGTCCGCTCGAAAAGCTATGCATGGGTGCCGGCCAGCCGCGCCCGTTTCGTCCAGAGGGGATTTTGCTTCATGAAGACACAGGCACGGGCGGTGGTGATCGGTGGCGGGGTGGTCGGTGTCTCGACCCTCTATCACCTGGCGAAGAAGGGCTGGAGCGATGTCGTCCTCATCGAGCGCAAGGAACTGACCTCCGGTTCCACCTGGCACGCGGCCGGCCTGCTGCCGCTGTTCAACCTCTCCTATTCGGTCGGCCAGCTGCACAAGTATTCGGTCCGCTTCTATGAGGAACTGCAGGAAGAGACCGGCATGAATGTCGGCTTCTCCAAGGTCTCCAATATCCGTCTCGCCCGCACCAAGGACCGCTGGGACGAATATATGTACTATGCCGGCATCGCCGAAACGATCGGCGTGAAGGTCAATATCCTCACGCCGGAGCAAGTGAAGGAGATCTGGCCGCTCTGTGAAACCGATGGGCTGCTCGGCGCGATCCAGCACCCGGACGATGGCTATATCCAGCCGGCGGACCTTACCCAGGCACTGGCCAAGGGCGCGCGCGACCGCGGGGCCACCATCTATCGCAACACGACCGTGACCGGCATCGAGCAGCTTGCCGACGGCCAGTGGAAGGTAACGACCGACAAGGGCGAGATCACCGCCGAGCACATCATCTCCTGCACCGGTTCCTTTGCCCGCAAGACCGGCGAGATGGTCGGCATCAACATTCCGGTCATTCCGGTCGAGCACCAGTATATCGTCACCGAACCGCATCCGGCGATCCAGGAACGTCGCCGCCAAGGCCTGCCGGAAATGGGCGTGCTGCGCGAATCGGATTCCGCCTGGTACATGCGCGAGGAAGCGGGCGGCCTGATCCTTGGTCCCTATGAAGTCGGCGCGCCGGTCTGTTATGTCGACGGTCCCTCGGACGAGAGCGAATACGAGCTCTTCCAGGAAGACCTCGACCGCCTGATGCCGCATATCGAAACGGCGATCGCCCGTGTGCCGGCCTTCGGCGAAGTGGGCATCAAGAAGGTCTATAACGGCGCGATTGCCTATACGCCGGACGGCAATCCGATCGTCGGTCCGGCACCGGGGCTCAGGAATTTCTGGCTGAACGAAGGTCATTCCTTCGGCATCACCGCAGCCGGCGGTGCCGGCTGGCAGCTCGCCGAATGGATCGTCGACGGCGAACCGACCGTCGACCTCATGGGCGTCGATCCGCGTCGTTTCGGCCCCTATGCGACGGAAGGCTATCTCATCGCCAAGAACGAGGAGGCCTATGCCAACGTCTTCACCATGCATTATCCGGACGAGGAACGGGCTGCCGCGCGTCCGCTGAAGACGACGCCGATCTATGATCGCCTGAAGAAGCTTGGCGGCGTGTTTGGCTCGCTTTATGGCTGGGAGCGCGCCAACTGGTATGCACCGGAAGGCTATGAACTGCCGGAAAGCGAGAAGGGGGTCGGCGCCGACGTCATTACCAACCACAATTACGCGGCGCCGCTGGATGATGGCCGCGTGGTGGAAAAGTGGTCTTTCCGCCGCTCCAACTATTTCGAGCATGTCGGCAACGAGGTGAAGAACGTCCACGAGAATGTCGGCGTGCTCGACATGTCGCCCTTTGCCAAGATGGAAGTCACCGGCCCCGGTGCGCGCGACTGGCTGGAAAGCATTTTTGCCAATGTGATCCCGAAAAAGCGCGGCCGCATCGCGCTCTGCCACGTGCCGACGCCGGCCGGCGGCGTGAAGGCGGAATTCACCGTCTATGAATGGGCGCCCGGCCGCTTCTACCTGGTCTCTGCCGGCGGTCTGGAAGCGCATGACCACGACCTGCTCTGGCGTCTTGCGCCGAAGGACGGGTCCGTCACGCTGCAGCCGATCACCCAGAAATATGGCGTGCTGGTTCTCGCCGGGCCGAAGTCGCGTGCGGTCTTGAAGAAGCTCACCCGCACCAGCCTCGAAAACAAGGACTTTCCGTGGCTGACGGGCAAGCAGATCTCCGTTGGCGTCGCAATCGCCCACGCCCTGCGCGTCAATTTCATCGGCGAGCTGGGCTGGGAACTGCATCACCCGATCGAGATGCAGGCCTATATCTTCGACAGGCTGATGGAAGCCGGTGCCGAATTCGGCATCAAGCCCTTCGGCATCCGGGCCATGGTCTCGATGGCGGTGGAGAAATCCTATCGCAACATGGGCCGTGAGCTCTCCATCGAATACAACGCCTTCGAATCCGGTCTCGACCGCTTCATCCGCCCGGAAAAGAGCTTTATCGGCCGCGATGCGATGCTCGCAGCCCGGGAACAGGGGCTGCGCTGGAACTTCGTCACACTGGTGGTCGAGGGCAACACTGATGTGGATGCGCGCGGCTCCGAGGCGATCTATGACGAAACGGGCGCGCTCGCCGGTCGCGTCACGAGCGGCGGCTACGGCTGGCGCATCGGCAAGTCGGTGGCGCTCGCCATGGTCAAGCCCGCTCATGCGGTGGAAGGAACGCGCCTGAAGGTACGCATCCTCGGTTCGCTCTATGATGCGACGGTGGTTGCGGAAAGCCCGTTCGATCCCGACAATGCTGTGATCCGCGCCTGAGCGAAATCTCGCAAGGGTCTACAATACTTGATTGACCATGATTGCAAGGCGGCCTTCCGGGGCCGCCTTTTTGGCTTGATTTCGCCCGTTGCGCCTGCAGCGCTTAAGGGTTCGGCAAGCGGGGGATGCCTATTGTCAAGCCATCGCGAATATAAAGAAGGCGGGCCATGACATACTTGGGTTTATCGGGAATGCAATACTCGGGCGAACAATTTCCGGATGCCCGCATCATCGTGGCCGAAGATTCGAACGTCTTCACCTCCATGATCCGCCAGCGCCTCAAGGAAATCTTCGGCATCGAGGTCGAGATCTGCCGGACCCACGAGGATCTGATGATGGCCAATGAGCTGTCGGAGGAGCCGGTCACGCTGGCGATCTCCAACATCAACCTTCCCGGCGCCGAGAACGGCGAGGCCCTCGAATATCTGCTCGACCTGAACATCCCGACCATTGTCTTCACCGGCACCTTCCAGGAACAGACCCGCGAAAAGCTGCTGGCCAAGGACATTGTCGACTACATCCTGAAGGACAGTATCTTTGCCGTTGAAATGCTGGTGGAATCCGTCTGCCGCTTCCTCACCAACCATCGCCACCATGTGCTGATCGTCGATGACAGCCCGACGGCGCGGGCACTTCTCTCCACCCGCCTGAAGCGCTACAATTTCCGTGTCAGCGTGGCGGAAAGCGGCGCCAAGGCGATCGATCTCCTCAAGAAGAATGCCGATATCGGCCTTGTGGTGACCGATTACAACATGCCCGATATCGACGGCTTCGAGCTCACGCGGCGCATCCGCTCGGTGCGCGGCTCGCACGAGTTGCGGGTGATCGGCGTGTCCTCCTCCACCGACCGGCTTCTCTCGGCGCGATTCCTGAAGGCCGGCGGCAATGATTTCATGCTGCGCCCCTTCATCGACGAGGAATTCTACTGCCGCGTCAACCAGAACCTCGACACGCTGGTGCAGATCAAGTCCATGCAGGCGCAGCGCAGCGCGCGCGTCGCTTGAGCCAAGGGTAAGGCAAGGCATAGAGACAGAGGGATCTCCCCGCGATCCGCCGCGCGCCGGAAGGCCGCGGCGGATTTGCGTTGACGGGTTCGGTGGATCAGACCACGACGCCGGTGCGCGAGGTGTTCAGCGTCAGCTTGCGTTCGGCGCGCTCCTGTTGCGGAGAGCGGTTATAGACCTCGCGATAACACTTGGAAAAATGCGAGGCGGAAACGAAGCCGCAGGCGACCGCAACCTCCACCACCGGCATGGAGGATTGCACCAGCAGATGGCGGGCGCGGTCCAGCCTGATTTCCAGGTAGTAGCGGGCCGGCGAACGGCCCATTTCCTGGCGGAACAGGCGCTCGATCTGCCGGCGCGACAGGCCGACATCATCGGCGATCTCGATCAGCGACATGGGCTCGGCGAGATTGCTTTCCATCAGCTCGATGATCTGCAGCACCTTGCCGTTCTGCACGCCGAGGCGCGCCCTGAGCGGCAGCCGCTGGCGGTCATGCGGGTTGCGCACGCGGTCTGTCAACTGCTGCTCGCAGACCCGGTTCACCAGCGTCTCGCCAAAATCCTGGCCGATCAGGTTCAGCATCATGTCGAGCGAGGCGGTGCCGCCGGCGCAGGTATAGAGGTTGCTGTCCACCTCGTAGAGATCGGCATAGACTTCCGCCTGCGGGAAGGCTTCGGAAAAGCCCGGCAGGTTTTCCCAATGGATCGCGCAGCGCTTGCCGTTCAGCAGACCGGCCTGGGCAAGCACATGCGCGCCCGTACAGAGGCTGCCGACGGCAACACCGCGATTATAGGTCTCGCGCAGGAAGGCGTTCACCGACTTGTTGTTGAACTCCTCCACATAGATGCCGGAACAGATCAGCACCATGTTCGGCCGGTGCTCTCCGCCGAGATGCCGGCGTTCGTCTGCCAGAGAGGTGTTGACGTCGATGGCGATGCCGCTTGACGAGTAGACCTTCTGGCCGTCGACGGAGGCGATGCGCCAGTCGTAGGCAGGATAGCCCAGCATGCGGTTGGCAATACGCAGGGTTTCCACGGCAGCGGAAAAGGGCAGCATGGTAAAGTGCGGAATGAGAAAGAAGACGAGCGTTCGTTTTTTCGGCTGGGGCTTGTTCATCGCGAGGGCTCCGTGGCGGCCTGCTATTCCTCGCGTGAAATTATAGCCCCTTAGTGTTCCTGATGCGACATCAAGATCGGTATTCGCGTCGCGAATGTAAAACTTCCGGTGGTCGATCCGACATTTTTGCGACTGCCTTGAAGTCGTGCCCGCAGAAGGTTCAAATGGCTAAAGTTTGGGCCGCGCTCCATCAGGGGCGCATAAAACAGAAACCCCGCATCCAGCCTGGTGCAGATGCGGGGTCAAGGCCATGTCGCAATCGGGCATGTCAGCTGCGCTCCGCCTTGTCGCTGCCGCCTGCCGGCCAGCCGATGTCCTTGCGCAGGTCGTAGGGCAGGGCTTCCAGCATCCTTGCGGTCTGCCGCCGCCGATGGGCGATCCGCTGCGCTGCAATCCACCGGCTGGCGGCGGAAAGGACGTCCGACAGGCTCTGGCGAAGCGGTCCGGGCGTCTGCCGATGGCTGATCCGGGTGCCGGGCCAGCGGCTGCTCCGCCGGACCGGCCGGTGATCGATGATGATCGTCATGGGTCGTTTCCTTCTGGTGTCGAGGCAAGAGACACAGGCGGTTCTTCCGCCTGCGCCAGACAGTCATGCGCGCCCTTTAATCTTCAATCAAACGAATGGATTTTATGGCTGCCATGACATTTCGTGGTGTTTTCACATCCACGCTGGCAAGATGCAGGGCGATTGACGATCAATCAAACGAAATGATATGGTGCTTATGTTCAGCTAATTTGAAAGATGAGCCGATGAACATGCCTTTCCGTCAGTCCCTGCCGCTGCTTGACAACGACGTGCTGCGCACCTTCGTGGCGATTGCCGATACCGGCAATTTCTCGACGGCGGCCGAAGCCGTTCTGCGTACCCCGTCCGCGGTCTCCATGCAGATCAAGAAGCTGGAGGAACAGCTCAGGACCACGCTGTTCCTGCGCGATGCGCGTTCGGTGACGCTGACGCCGCATGGGGAAATGCTGCTCTCCTATGCGCGCCGCATGATTGCGCTGTCCAACGAGGCGGTGTCGCGTTTCGTCATGCCGGAACTGTCCGGCATCGTGCGGCTGGGTGCTGCGGATGACATTGCCGAACGTCTGCTGCCGAGCATTCTCAAGGATTTCGCCGGAAAGTTTCCGGGCATCATGGTCGATGTGACGGTGGACATGAGCATGCGGCTTCGTCGCCGCATCGAGGAGCAGCGGCTGGATCTTGCGCTGATCAATTATTCGACGCGTCCGCATGCGGCGGCCGGCGAACTGGTCTATCAGGACAAGCTGGTCTGGGCCGGCGCCCGCTGCGGCACGGCGCATTTGCGCGATCCGCTGCCGATCTCGATCTGGGAGGATGGCTGCATCTGGCGGCAGGTGGCAATTGCCGGGCTGGAAAACATGAAGCGGCCCTATCGCGTCGCCTATCTCAGTGCCAATACCATGGCGCAGCGCGCCGCCGTCGTCTCCGATCTGGCGATCGCACCTTTCCCGCGCTCCTACATCACCGAGGACATGACGATCCTCGGCGTCAAGGAGGGGCTGCCGGACCTGATGAATTTCGACGTGCGGCTGCTATCCTCGGGCGAACTGTCGGTACCTGCCAAGGCGGTGGCGCAGAGCATCCGCGAGGCCTATGGCGAAATGGAGCGGGCGGCCGCCTGAGATCGGCCTTCCACCTGCCGCGCCGTGGTGCTTGCGGCTCTTCGCCGGTCAGTCCCGGCTGCGGCGCCGCCGGCGGCCACTGGCTTCGCCTTCGCCGCTGCCTGCCTTGCGCTCCGGCAGACGTACCGCCGCTGCCAGATGCGGGAAGGCATCCACCTTGTTGGGCAGCGCCATGGCGTGCACGAAATGCTGCTGGAAGCTCGGCTCCAGCGCGGTCTCGATCTTTTCGATACGGCTGACCAGCGCCTCGATCTCGCGGCGGTGATCGCGGTTCAGCAGGCACATGCGTGCCCCCGTTCCTGCGGCATTGCCGACCGCCTTGACCCGCGCCAGGTCGCAATCCGGAATGAGGCCTAGCACCATGGCATAGGTGGGATCGATGAAGGTCCCGAAGGCGCCGGCGAGACCGATCCGGTCAACCGAGGTGACGCCCTGCCGGTCCATCAGCAGCTTGACGCCCGCATAAAGCGCGGCCTTGGCCAGCTGGATGGCGCGCACGTCGTTCTGCGTCACCGTGATCCGTGGTTCGCCGTCGAGGAGCAGGTAGGAAAAGGTGCGCCCGTTCGCGAGAATCCGCGGGCTTCGCTCGGCAAGCGTCCCGTCGATCACGCCGTCCTCCGAGAGGATGCCGGCCAGATAGAGTTCCGCCACCACCTCTATGATGCCGGAACCGCAGATGCCGGTCACCTTGATCGTCTCCGCCGCCTCGGCAAAGCCCGGCTCGTCCGACCAGGGCTCGATGCCGATCACCCGGAAGCGCGGCTCCAGCGTGACGGGATCGATGCGCACCCGCTCGATCGCGCCTGGGGCAGCGCGCTGGCCGCCGGAAATCTCCGCACCCTCGAAAGCCGGACCGGTGGGGGAGGAGGCGGCGACGATGCGGCCCGCATGGCCGAGCACGATTTCGGCATTGGTGCCGATGTCGACGAGCAGCATCATCTCGTCCTGCCGGTGCGGCCCCTCCGCCAGCGTCGCCGCGGCGGCATCCGCCCCCACATGGCCGGCGATGCAGGGCAGGAGATAGCTGCGGGTGCCTTCGTTCATCGCGAGGTCCAGTTCGGCCGCCCGTGCCTGCAGCGCGCCCGAGACGGCAAGCGCGAACGGCGCGCCGCCCAGTTCCGTCGGATCGATGCCGAGGAAGAGATGGTGCATGATCGGATTGCCGACGAAGACGCTGTCGAGAATGTCGCTGCGGGCAATGCCGCCTTCGGCGCAGACGCGCTCGATCAGTCCGTTCAGCGCCTCGCGCACGGCGCTTGTCATTGCGGCGCGACCGTCAGGGTTCATCATCACGTAGGAGACGCGGCTCATCAGGTCTTCGCCGAAGCGGATCTGCGGATTCGGCGTGCCGGCCGACGCGATGGTGCGGCCCGACAGCAGCGAGGAGAGATGCATGGCAATCGTCGTGGAGCCGATATCGCAGGCAATGCCATAGGCCTCGTTCTTCAGGCCGGGATAGAGCGCGATGAGGTGAGGACGATCCTCCGACGGGTCCTGATGAATGGCCGCCGTTACCTTCCACGCACCTTTGCGCAGAATGGATTGCACCTGCGAAAGCAGGTGGGTGTCCACCGCCAGGTTGCCGAAATGCCAGTCGCGGGAAAGGGCCGCCTTCAGCCGGTCAAGATCGCCGAGCGGCTTTTCCATGTCCGGCTCCTCCACCTCCACATAGCACATGCGGATGGCGGGGTTGCGCAGGATGACGCGATCGTCGGCGCTCTTGCGCACCAGTTGCGCATTCACCACCGTATCCTGCGGCACGTCGATCACCAGATCGCCGAGAATGGTGGCGGAACAGGAGAGGCGCCGTCCCTCCGGAAGGCCGCGCACCTCGTCATAGCGCACCTCGCGGGCGCCGGGCGGCGAGAGATGGTCAAGCGATGAGGTGATCTGGTGCTTGGCAAACTGGCCCTCCTGCACCGAGATCTGGCAGCGCCCGCAGGTGGCGCGTCCGCCGCAGACGCTTTCCACATAGACGCCAAGCTGGCGTGCGGCTTCCAGTACCGATGTTCCCACGGCAAAGCGACCCCGTCTGCCGGAGGGCATGAACAGCACAAGCGGATCGGTTTCGGCCATGTCTGTCGCCTGCCTTCTTCTGGTGCGCCGTGCCTTGCGGACGTTCTTTGTCGCGGACGTCATGTCTGGGAGCGTCCCGTATCGGCCCCGCCGCGGCTTGGCGCCATGGATTTACGCTACAAAACAAGCGCCCCGCACCGGCCTCGACGCTGCCTGTGCGGGGCAGGGGTTACAGGAACTTTACAAGCCCGACAGCCATCAGCGCCGTCAGGCACGCGACACCAAAGCCGAAGCGAAAGAACATGCGGCGGCGGTGCTCCGCCCCGGTCCAGTCATACTGCATGATGCGGCCTTTCTGTCGCCGTGGCCCGGCTCCTCATGAACGGGCGGGGGACGAAGGCAGATTGGCATTCCACCTGCGTTGAGCCTGCCAGAACCGGCCTGCGCGAAACTGTCCACAAACATGCAACTGACACGACGGGAGGGCGCGTCATGGCCGCGCCCTCATTCCAGACGCGCCCCGGCACCGGCGCGGGCGGCGCGTCCGCCCCGCCGTCCACCGGCTGCGGGCGGAGCCGCCACCGGCGCGGCAGCGCCTGCCTCGGCCGGCCTGTGGTCGCGATAGGTCATGATCCAGCGTGTGCAGTTGGCATCCGTGCCGTTGAGAACATTGGCGGCGCGCACTGCTTCCATCTCCTGCGGACGGCAGGGGTTCATGATCGCCGATGTCATGCCGGCGCCGATCACCATGGGAATGAAGCCGGCATTGATGCCGTGCCGGTGCGGCAGACCGAAGGAAATATTGGAAAGCCCGCAGGTGGTGTTGACCTTCAGTTCGTCGCGCAGACGCCGCAGCAGTTGGAACACCTGCCGGCCGGCATCGCCCAGCGCCCCGATCGGCATCACCAGCGGATCGACTACCACATCCTGAGGCTTGATGCCGTGATCCATGGCCCGTTCGACAATCTTCTTCGCCACTGCGAAGCGCACGTCCGGGTCCATCGAGATGCCGGTCTCGTCATTGGAGATCGCCACCACCGGTACGTCATATTTGCGGCAGAGCGGCAGGATGGCCTCCAGCTTCTCCTCCTCGCCGGTGACGGAATTGATCAGCGGCCGGCCCTTCGCCACCTTCAGCGCCGCTTCGATGGCGGCTGTCACCGAACTGTCGATGGAGAGCGGCACGTCCACGAGGTTCTGGACGATCTCCAGCGTCTGGACGAGGAGGGCGGGTTCCGTCTCGTTCGGATTGACGGAGGTGACGCCGGCATTGACGTCGAGCATGGTGGCGCCTGCTGCCACCTGCTCCAGCGCATCCCTGATGACCGTCTCGAAATTGCCCTCGATCATTTCGGCCGCCAGCTTCCTGCGACCGGTCGGGTTGATCCGCTCGCCGATCACGCAGAAGGGCTGGTCGAAGCCGATGACGATTTCCCGGCTGGCGGATGCGACGATGGTTCTTGTCATTTCAAGCCTTGCCTCCAGATGGGATCGACCGGGCGCGCTCGCGGCCGGCCGCCTGCCTCACGCCGGTTCGCGCCCGCCTGCCTTCACAAGCGCCACAAGCCGTTCCTGATCGTAACTGCTTTCGAGATCCGCCACCGCGCGGTCCGCCTCCGCTTCCAGATCGTCGGAAACCGGGTCGGGCTCGCCCTTGCGCCATTCGGCCAGATAGGCGTCGGTTTCGGCCGCGCCGGTGCGCATGGCGCACATGTCGATGGCCTCGGTAAAGCGAAGGGAAAGCGCGCGCTTGGCGGTCTTGCGGCCCTGCCGGATGATCACCTGGGCCGGTATGTCACGCCAGTAGACAACAATCCGATCGGCCATGCGCTTTCTCCTCCCTCACGGGCAAGAATGCATGTGCCGATGCGGCCGGACTGCGCTCGCCGCGACGCCCGGTGGCGCAAACGGGCGAAATCCGCCGCAACAAGCCTACCAGATGCCCCGCGTCAGGCCGTGATAGAGATATGTCCAGACGGGCGGCGGAAATCGAAGGACGGAGCGTCCGGTGGGTCGACGCGGCTGCATCGTGCCGTTGAGCGCATCCTCTATGGCCTTGATCGCAATGCCGGTGCCGGCCGCCGTCAGCAGCAGGGGATAGGTCGCGATCGTGTCGTGGCGCGACGGCGTCACCCGCACCTCGTAGAGGGTGTCGCCGGTATCGATGCCGATATCGACCAGATGCACCGTGGCACCGAAATTCTCCTCGTCGCGCTCCACCCGCGACCAGTAGCCGCCCATCTGGCCGCGATAGGCGGGGTTGATGCCGGCATGGAAGTTCAGCAGCGGGCAGCGGATCGAGGCCAGCAGGCCGCGCGACAGCGGGCGGCAGGAGATCAGGAAGACGACATCCGGCTGCATCTTCTGTAGCAGCGCCTGGGTGTCCTTGCTGTTCAGTGTCGCCACCCGCGTCACCGGCACGCTCCGGTTCTCCCCGGCCCAGAGCTTGTATTCATCAAGGATCTCCTCCATGCGGCGCATGGCGAAATTCTTGCCGAGCCGCGACAGGCTCATCGTCGCCAGCTGTCCGAGCGCCGTCAGACGCCCCAGCCTTCGGGCGCGGCGACGAAAGATCTCGCGCTTCGTCTCGTAGTTTTCCTGGATGACCTGAAGATTGGGAAACTGCCGGGCAAGAGCATTGATCATGATCTGCGGGATCAGGCCCCCGGAGGTCATCAGGATTACTTTCGCGTTGCGTGTGTCCGGCATGGTGTCCCGCTCGTCTTGATCGGCGGAACATATAGGCGTCGCTTTGGAAAAAAAAGTTAAGTGAAAGCCATAGCTTTTATAAGATCGCCAAATCCCGTGAAGCGATACTCGTAGGCGAGGCCGAGACGTTCTGCAGCCGCCCTTGCCTTTGCCTGCAGTGCTTCATCCTCTTCCTGTGCGAGGTAGACAAGCTTGCTGTAATTGCCGAAATACATGTCGCGAAGCTCGGGATGGCGGTCGAGCCCGAGCGGCTCGATGACGAAGGCATCGAACTGGCGCGCGAGGAAATCGGTGAGAAAGAAGCAGGTCAGGTCCTCCTCGGCGCGGGCCGCAAACCGGTCGTTGCCGGAGAAAAACGAATAGCAGTGCGGGCCCTCGATGCGCCGGATGCCCTCGCTTTCGCACAGCCGGTCGATCTCGCCGCCGGTGCCGCAATCGGCATAAGCAAAGAAGATTTCCTCGAAACCGGCTGCCCGTGCCTCCGCCACGGCCTGTCTCAGGCCCGGCACGATCTTCTGCGGAAAGGCATGCCAGATGGCAGGCAGGCAGTGCAGGTCGATGTGCTCCAGCCCCTGCTGCTGCATCACGGCCAGAATTTCACGCGCGATCGCTCCGCACGCAATCACGTGAACCTTTTTGCCTCTGGAACGTTGCACAGGCGGAAATGCTGTTTCCGACACGATCCTGTCCCAATTCACTGGAGTTGACACCTATGACGGCCAAGACCTTCACCGTAATCGCCGCCCTCTTCGCCACCGCGCTTTCGCTCTCGTCCTGCGGCAATACCATCCGCGGCATGGGCCAGGATACCGCCAATACCGTGAATGCCACGCAGGATGCCGGCCGCCGCGTCGAGCGGGCCGCCAACTGATCGTTGCCGGAAGCGGCAGGGAAGGCCGGCCAGTCGGCCGGCTTTCCTGTCAGCCGGCCGCGAGCTGGTTATGCTTGCGGCGAATGAAGTCCTTGGCGGTTTCCACCGCCACCGCCGCATCGCGGCAATAGGCATCCGCGCCGATCGCCTTGCCGAATTCCTCGTTCAGCGGCGCGCCCCCGACCATGACGATATAGTCGTCGCGAATTCCCTTTTCCTTCAGCGTGTCGATCACGACCTTCATGTAGGGCATGGTGGTGGTCAGAAGCGCCGACATGCCAAGAATGTCGGGCTTTTCGCGTTCGAGCGCATCGAGATAGTTCTCGACCGGATTGTTGATGCCGAGATCGACCACATCGAAGCCGGCGCCTTCCATCATCATGCCGACCAGGTTCTTGCCGATGTCGTGAATATCGCCCTTGACGGTGCCGATCACCATCTTGCCGAGCTTCGGCGCGCCGGTTTCGACGAGAAGCGGCCTGAGGATCGTCATGCCGGCCTTCATGGCATTGGCGGACAGCAGAACCTCCGGCACGAACAGAATGCCGTCGCGAAAATCGATGCCGACGATCCGCATGCCCTCGACCAGGGCCTTTGTCAGGATGTCGTAGGGCGTCCAGCCGCGGTCGAGAAGAATATGCGTGGCTTCCTCGATCTCCTCCTTCAGCCCGTCATAGAGATCGTCGTGCATCTGCTGCACAAGCTCTTCGTCGGACAGTTCGGACAGAATGATCTCATCATCGGACATGGGTAGCTCCACGGGTTGGAGATCGCGATGCAGGCAATGGGCAGAGACTCCTCCAGACTGCCCATAACAGCAGTGTAACTGCATGTTGTGTCGATTTTTCAGCGTGAATGCGACGGCGCCCCCATCATTCGCGACGCAATTGGAACGGTTGATGTCCGTTCTCAACCATACGGTGCCGCAGATGGACCTTTGTTTGCCGGACACTCGCCTACCATGGCACTATCGTCGATCCCGAGGAAGCCTGTGAGGAGGAACCAGCATGGACGCAAGCAATCAGACCGAGGAGGGCCAGGGCGGACGTCGGGGGCGCGGCGAACGCGGATCGGCCGCACGGCGCGCGGCACGCGGCGGCAGCGGCCCTTCCCCCTCCATGCCCTTCATCATGCGCCGCATCGGCGTCTACGAGGTGCTGGACGAGGAGGGGCTTTCGCTGATCGAGGCCAATGCCGACACCATCATGGAAGAGATCGGCATCGAATTTCGCGATGACGAGGAAGCGCTGGCGCTCTGGCGCGCGGCCGGTGCGGATGTGCGCGGCCAGCGGGTGCATTTTCCGAAGGGTCTCTGCCGCGAACTGCTCAAGACGGCGCCCTCTGTCTTCACCCAGCACGCCCGCAATCCTGCCCGCAGCGTGCAGATCGGCGGCAAGGCGACCATCTTCGCGCCCGTCTACGGCCCGCCCTTCGTGCGCGATCTCGACGGCAACCGCCGCTATGCGACGATCGAGGATTTCCGCAATTTCGTGAAGCTGGCCTATATGGCGCCCTCGATGCACCATTCGGGCGGCACCGTCTGCGAGCCGGTCGACATCGCCGTCAACAAACGGCATTTCGACATGGTCTACAGCCACATCAAATATTCCGACAAGCCGTTCATGGGCTCGGTCACCGCACCGGAGCGGGCGGCGGATTCTGTCGCCATGTGCAAGATCCTGTTCGGCGACGACTTCGTCGAGAACAATACCGTGCTTTTGAACCTCATCAACGTCAATTCGCCGATGGTGTTCGACCAGACCATGCTCGGCGCGGCCAAGGTCTATGCCCGCCACAACCAGGCCTGCGTTCTCTCCCCCTTCATCCTCTCCGGCGCGATGAGCCCGGTGACGGTGGCGGGCACGCTGACGCAGATTCTCGCCGAGGTGCTGGCGGGGGCTGCTTTCACGCAGCTGATCCGTCCCGGCGCGCCGGTGCTGTTCGGCACGTTTGCGGCCTCGATCTCCATGCAATCCGGCGCGCCGACCTTCGGCACTCCCGAACCCTCGCTGGTTTCCTATGGCGCGGCGCAGCTTGCCCGGCGCATGGGGCTTCCCTTCCGTACCGGCGGCGCACTGTGCGGCTCCAAGGTGCCGGATGCGCAGGCCGCCTTTGAAAGCGCCAATACGCTCAACACCACGCTGCTGGCCGGCACCAATTTCGTGCTGCATGCGGCAGGCTGGCTGGAAGGCGGTCTGGTCTCTTCCTATGAGAAGTTCATGATCGACCAGGACCAGCTCGGCATGCTGCAGAAGATGGCGGAGGGCGTGGACCTGTCGACGGAGGGGCAGGCACTGGCGGCGATCCGCGAGGTGGGCCCTGGCGCGCATTATCTCGGCTGCGCCCATACGCAGGCAAATTTCCAGACGGCCTTCTATCGGTCGGCGCTCTCCGACAACAATTCCTTCGAGCAGTGGGAAATCGAGGGCGCAAAGCGGATCGAGGAGCGCGCCAACAGCATGTGCCGCGTCTGGCTGGAGGCCTACGAGGCGCCGCCGCTCGATCCTGCCATCGATGAGGCGCTGCTGGCCTTCATCGCCAAGCGCAAGGAAAGCATGCCCGACGCCTTCACTTGAAGGGAGCCCGATGCCGCCAGGGAGCAAGGCGGGGCCGCCCAGGTGGCCGATACCATCCAGAAGGAAATCTGGCGGCCTCACGGCCGCTGACACGCAGCCATGAAGAGCCGTCGGGGAAGGGCAGAGGCCTTTGCCCGACGGATCACGCGGCAGCGTCAATCGCGAACTGCCTCAGACGCGGGCCTTCGGATAGGCACGCGCCATGCCGCCGGAGCGAGACAGGCCCTCGCGGAAGGCGAGAAAGGCCGGGTGCTGGCTGGAGCGTGCCGCTTCCATCAGGCGGATCTGCAGCCGGCCGGGAGCCGTATTCCCCAGCCATTCACCGCATTTCTGCAGCTTCAGGGTGTTGAGGAAGCGGCCTTCGGAGGCGCGGTGCAGGTAAAGATGCAGCCCGTCCAGCAGTGCGTCGTCGCTCAGCGGGTTTTCCATCATCAGCTGCAGCCAGGACTGGTTGTCGCCGGCCATGCCGCCCAGAGCCTCGGCGACGGTTTCACGGGTTGCCACGGTGGATGCTGTGCTCATGCTCGTCTCACGTCAGGTCCTGCGGCGGCGCCGTTCGCGCCCCGCTTCGCCGCCGGTCTCGCTGGCGGTCTTGTTGCGCAAGGGGCCGATCCGTTCCACGATCGTTTCGATGGTGGGGCGGGGGCCGGGTGTATGCCCGTCAAGGGCTGCGCGCATGGCGGCAAGATGCCCGCAGGAGGTGCCGCAGCAGCCGCCGATGATGCGGGCGCCGGCGTCGCGCGCCAGCCGCGCGTAATCCGCCATCAGCGGCGGCGTGCCCGAATAGTGGATCTCCGTGCCGCGAAATTCCGGAATGCCGCAATTGCCCTTGACGACGATGGTGGTGTTTGGCGCCGCCTCGGTCATGTCGAGCAGGCTTGCCAGGATGTCGGACGCGCCGACGCCGCAATTGGCACCGATGGCGAGGGGGCCATCGCCCACGGTGCTTGCCACGTCCGGCAGGTCGCGCGGCGAAAGCCCCATCATGGTGCGGCCTGCCGTATCGAAGGAGGCGGTATAGACGAAGGGCAGGCCGACGGCGACGGCGGCCTCGGCCGCTGCCCGGATTTCATCGGCGGCCGACATGGTTTCGATCCAGGCAATCTCCGCGCCGCCGGCCTTCAGCCCCTCGATCTGCTCGCGGAAGGCAGCGACCGCATCCTCGTAGGACAGCGCGCCGAGCGGAATGAGCAGTTCGCCGGTCGGGCCGACGGAGCCGGCAACGATCACGCGGCGCGGCGCGCGGTCGGCAACGCTGCGGGCAATCGCCGCAGCGCGCCGGTTCAGGTCGAAGACGCGGTCCTGGGCATGATGCAGCTTCAGCCTGTGGCGGGTGCCGCCGAAGGAGTTGGTAAGGATGATGTCGGCGCCGGCATCGACGAAATCCTGATGCAGCTTCTCGATGCGTTCGGGATGGCTTTCGTTCCACAGTTCCGGAGCCTCGCCGGCCTCCAGCCCCATGGCAAACAGGCTGGTGCCGGTGGCGCCATCAGCCAGCAGCACGCCCTTCTGAGCCAGCAGCTCCTGCAGCGGATTGTTCATGTCAACGCCTTCCTCCGCGGCCGCCGGCCCGTGCGGCGGTCCTCCCATCTCTTTGCCGAGCGGCCTTGCGCCAGCCTT
This sequence comes from Rhizobium sp. CSW-27, assembly GCF_018760785.1. Classification (GTDB taxonomy): domain Bacteria; phylum Pseudomonadota; class Alphaproteobacteria; order Rhizobiales; family Rhizobiaceae; genus Neorhizobium. Next base: position 97,114 of record NZ_JAHHZO010000006.1, on the reverse strand, counting down.
GCTGGGCCGCCCGTCATTCGGCGGCGATCGACGCCGTCTCCTCATGGCCGACCGGGGTGACCATGGCCGAAATCAGCGTCGTCAGGTCAAGCTGGCCGATCGGGTTACCATCGCGTCCGACGATCTGCGCCACGCTCACGCCCGCTGCCGTCATCTGTTTCGCCGCCGTTTCCAGTGTCGTGCCGCTCGGTAGCGAGAAGCCGCCCGGCGCCCCGGTCGCCGGTGTCATCACCGTCTGAACCTGAATGACGCGGCCGCGATTCACCTCCTTGACGAAGGAGGCGATGTAATCGTCGGCCGGGCGCAGCACGATTTCCTGGCCGCTGCCCTGCTGGATTACTTCACCGTCGCGCAGGATGGCGATCTTGTCACCGAGCCTCAGCGCCTCGTCCAGGTCGTGGGTGATGAAGACGACGGTCTTCTTCAGTTCTGCCTGCAGCTCCAGCAGCACCGTCTGCATGTCGACCCGGATCAGCGGGTCGAGCGCCGAATAGGCCTCGTCCATCAACAGGATGTCGGCATCATTGGTCAGCGCACGGGCGAGGCCTACACGCTGCTGCATGCCGCCCGACAACTGGTTCGGATAGTGCTTCTCGAAGCCGGCGAGACCGACGCGTTCGATCCACTGCTGCCCCTTCCTCGTGCTTTCGCTGCGCGGCACGCCCTGGATGTCGAGGCCGTAGACGGTGTTTTCCATCACGGTGCGATGCGGCAGCAGGGCAAATTTCTGGAATACCATCGCCGTCTTGTGCCGCCGGAATTCCCGGAGATCCGACGGCGACATGCGGCAGATGTCCTTGCCGTCATAGATCACCTCGCCGGTGGTCGGCTCGATCAGCCGGTTGATGTGGCGGATCAGTGTCGACTTGCCGGAGCCGGACAGACCCATCACGACGGTGATGCAGCCGCCGGGCATGGCGATGTTGATGTCCTTCAGACCGAGCACATGTGCATGGCGCTCGTTCAGCTCGGCCTTGGACACCCCGCTTTTCACCGCCTCGACATGCGCCTTTCCGTTCGGGCCGAAGATCTTGTAAAGGCCGCGGATCTCGATGCCGTGACTAGCCATGGATCACCTCCGTGTGCTTCTGCAGCCGCTTGCCGAAGGCCTGGCTGGCGCGGTCGAAGATGATGGCGATGGCCACCAGCGCAAAGCCGTTCAGGAAGCCGAAGGTGAAGAACTGGTTGTTGATCGCCTGCAGCGTGTTCTTGCCGAGCCCGCCGACGCCGACCATCGAGGCCACGACGACCATGGCGAGCGACATCATGATCGTCTGGTTGATGCCGGCCATGATGGTGGGCAGCGCCAGCGGCATCTGCACGTTCCAGAGTTTCTGTCCCGGCGAGGAGCCGAAGGCATCGGCCGCCTCCAGCACGTCGCGGTCGACGAGGCGGATGCCGAGATTGGTCAGCCGGATCATCGGCGGCACGGCATAGATCACCACCGCAATCAGGCCCGGCACCTTGCCGATGCCGAAGATCACCACCACCGGGATCAGGTAGACGAAGCTCGGCAGCGTCTGCATCACGTCGAGCACCGGGTTGATGGCCGACTGGACCCGGTCCGAACGCGCCATGACAATGCCGATCGGCAGGCCGATGACGATCGCGATGAGGGTGGACACCGTGACGATGGCAAGCGTCACCATCGTATCCTCCCAGAGCCCGACGACGCCGATCAGCACCATGCCGACGGCCGTGCCGAGCGTGATGCCCCTGCTGCGGCTGGCGAGATAGACGATCGCCAGCATCGCCGCCAGAACCAGGATCCATGGCGAATTGACGAACAGCCTTTCGAGGAAGTTCAGGAAGGTTTGCAGCGGCTGCACCACTGCGTCGATCAGGTGCGAATACTGTCGCACCAGGCCGCGAAAGCCGTCATCGATCGTCTTGCGCGCCATGCGGATGTAGCTGTCGCTGACCGCCGGAAAGCTGCACAGGACATCCGGCAGGATGGAACAGATCGCCATCATTTTCCCCTTGTTGTTCTTGTCGTCGCGGTGCCGGTGTTGGCGGTCACGGCGATCAGGTCGACGCCTGCCGCAGGATCATCAAGGCCCTGCGGAGCAGGCTCGCGACCCTGCGCCGGGGAGGGCAGGGTCGCGGGCGATGGCATCAGAGGGCGGCCTTGATCTTTTCCGCCACGTCCGGAGCGACCCATTTGGTCCACATGTCCGGATAGGTCTTGAGGAAGTGGCGCGCGCCATCCTCGTTGGTGCCCTGGTTGGAATCCATCCAGGCCAGCACCTTGCCGACCGTCTGGTTGTCCCACTGGCGCGTCTTCATGTAGCTCATGGCAATGCCGGCCTTCTGGGCGAAGTCCTTGGTGACCACGGTGAAGACGTCCGAAACCGGGTAGGAATTGACCTTGGGATCGGCACAGTCGGGGATGGCCGTGCACTTGTCCCATTCTGCCTTGTCATGCGGCACGCCGAAGGACAGGCGAACCATGTCGTATTTGCCGAGAATGGCGGTGGGAGCCCAGTAATAGCCGAGCCAGCCCTTCTTGTTTTCGAAGGCATTGGCGATCGAGCCGTCGAGGCCGGCCGCCGAGCCGGTATCGACGAGGTCGAAGCCGAGCTTCTTGGCGCCGAGCGCCCGGTAGAGATTGGCCGTCGAGACCTGGCAGTTCCACCCGGCGGGGCAATTCGTCACCGCTCCCTTGGACGGATCTTCCGGGGCGGGAAACAGTTCCGGATGCTTCAGGGCGTCCTGCACCGTCTTGATGTCCGGATGGGCGTCGGCGAGGAATTTCGGAATCCACCAGCCTTCGACGCCGCCGTCGGACAGCAGCGGCGCGGCCTGGATCAGCCGTCCCTCGGAAATCGCCTGATCGAGTGCGGTGCGCACAGCATTGACCCACAGCTCCGGCGCAACGTCCGGCTGGCCCTTCTCGTTCATCGAGGTGAAGGTCGGCATGGTATCGCCCGTGACCAGCGTCACGTTGCAGCCATAGCCCTTTTCCAGGATCAGCTTGTCGACATGCGCGGCAACGCCCGCGGATGCCCAGTTCATTTCGGCGATCGAGACATCGCCGCAGTCTGCGGCCTGGGCCGAGCCCGCCATGGCATAGAGACCTGCCACGATGGCGGCGGAAGCGAGAAGTTTGTTCATCGTCATAAGACCTCCCAGTCTTAACCCTGATTGCTTCACATTCGAGCACACCGGACGTGCGTTACTCGCGACATATCCGCCGTCGACGATGTCGAACGGGCGGCAAGAGACAGGGCCGGTTCGCTCCGGCCTCGGTTCCCAGTCCTGCCCGCGATTCCGGCGTTTGCCGAAACTACGCGTTAGTTGTGACAGTTGATGAAGCCTACGGTTTCCCGCTGGAAAATCAACCTTTGGCAGGCTTTCGTTCTTTAGGTATCTCTAACGTGATCTGTCGTCTCAACGCCAGGATGTGCTGAAAAACAGGCTTCTGCACGCAAACTGCGCAAGCGCTGCAAAGCGCGACAGGCAAGGAACGGGCGGGGCGAAATTGTCATGCCCGAAGTTTGACAAAGCCTGTTCGATTAGCGTCTTCGCCGCCGAGCGGAGGGGAGTGCAAAAAAAACGAAGCAGACGAAAAAAAATCGCCGAAGCTAACCGCTCGGTAACACTTCAGCGGCTATCAGTCGGGCGTGGCAAGGCCATAAGGCTCCGGATGGGTAGTGCGTACCGGAGCCGATCTGACCGCAGGGGACCCGAATCGGCGTGCCTTTTTGCGGACCGCCCGCCTGCCTCCTTCCCCGAGGATATGCGTATCAACCCGCATTGCCGGTGCGGATGAAGCCGAACCAGCGACGGCGCGTGTCGAGCTGGCTGAGGCGGTTTTCGGTTGTCTGCTGCGGGGCGCGGGACCCCCAGGCGATGGACAGGCGATCGCCGCTCCTGAACACGTAAAGCATGGCATTTCCTCGGATGGCACCGGTTCCTGCCGGCGCCTCTTGTTGACGGCGCCCGCACTACGCCCTTGTCCCGCTTCTGGCAAAGCCGCAGCGCGGCATTCGGTGTCGCAAACAGGCCATGCGACGAAATTGCGACACGGTTGACAGCGACAGCGGCTTCACGCACCTTGCCGGAGACGGTCGATGTGTCCTGCGGATACACGATCGGGCGGGCCGACCAAAGATCCCTCCCGGGATCGGGGCCGGATGCTGGAGACGCTGTCGCATGGTGCGGGGGCAAACCGGCACAACTGGTCAGGGCCTGTCGGGATGAACCATGATCAGCCGGGCGGCGACCTCTTGATCTACGAATTCGCCGCTTTTCATGGTTCGAGACCCCGGCAGGCCAGCTCCGCCCCCGTCTTTCCCATCGCGCAGGTGCACGCATGAAATCGACCCGGACCGGCAAGATCACTCTGGTGCTGGGCGGCGCCCGCTCGGGCAAGTCGCGCTTTTCCGAAGACCTGGCGAGGGCAGGCGGACTCGAGCGCCATTATATCGCGACGTCGCAGGCCTTCGATGAGGAGATGCATGCCCGCATTGCCCAGCATCGCGCCGATCGCGGAGACGGCTGGGTGACGCATGAGGTGCCCCTGCTTCTCCTGTCGGCGCTGCAGCAGGTCGCACGGCCGGAACGCATCGTTCTCGTCGATTGCCTGACACTGTGGGTGACCAATCTGATGATGGCGGAAGCGGAGGTGGATCGTGAAGGCGCAGCCCTGGCGGAGAGCCTGCGGAAGCTTGCCGGCCCCGTCATCTTCGTCTCCAACGAGGTGGGGCTCGGCATCGTGCCGGACAACCGCATGGCGCGCGCCTTCCGCGATCATGCCGGCCGCCTGCACCAGGCGGTGGCGGCCGTGGCCGACGAGGTGTTCTTCATCGCCGCCGGCCTGCCTCTCAAGATGAAGGGATAGGCTCAGATCCCCAGCCAGATCCGGATCGGATGGGCGGGGTCGGAGAGAAGCTTCGTCGCCATGGCGATGCAGGAAATGACCAGCAGCGGCTTGATCAGTTTCGCGCCGCCGCGCATGGCGAGCCGCGATCCGATCTGGGCGCCGATCAGCTGGCCGACCCCCATGAGCAGGCCGAGCTTCCAGAAGATTGCGCCGTTCACCGCAAACACGCAGAGCGAACCGAGGTTCGAGCCGAGGTTCAGGAGCTTGGTGTGCGCCGTTGCCTTCAAAAGGCCGAAACCGGCCAGAAGCACGAAGCTCAGCATGTAGAAGGAGCCGGCGCCGGGGCCGAAGATGCCGTCATAGAGCGCAACCGCCGCCACGGCGGTGACCGCAAACACCGAGGCCGTCATCCGCCGGCTGCGGTCCTCGTCGGAGAGGTTCGGCTTCAGGGCAAAGAACAGCGCGATGCCGACCAGCAGGAAGGGAATGGCGGCGCCGAGAAAGCGGCCGGGCACATGCGAGGCGATCAGCGCACCCGCGCCGCCGCCGGCAAAGGCGATGGCCGCCATCGGCAGCTGCTCTCTGAGGTTCACATGGCCACGCCGCGCATAGGCGATGGTGGCGGAGGCAGCGCCGAAGGGTCCCTGCACCTTGTTGGTTGCCAGCGATTCGAGCGGCGGGATGCCGGCAAGCAGCAGAGCCGGGATGGTGATCAGGCCGCCGCCACCGGCGATCGAATCGATGAAGCCGGCAAGGATGGCGGCGAGAAACAGCAGCGTGATGATGTGCGGGGCAAGATCGTGCAAGGGGGGGGCTCGCTGGCAGATGACGGGGCGGGGGCGGAGAAGCGTGCGGAATTGCGCGCGCCTTGTGGCACTGTCGCTGGCGCGAGGCAAGGCGTCTATGCGTGGGTCTCCTGCCGGGAAAGGAGGGGGTGGTCTTGCGTCTGCCCAAGTCGGCGCTATGGTGCGCCGCTTCGAAACCCGCAGGATGCTTCTGATGCACAAGGTCATATTCGACACCGATCCCGGCATTGACGATGCCATGGCGCTGCTGTTTCTCCACCGGCATCCGGAGATCGATCTGGTCGGCGTGACGACGGTATTTGGCAATGCGCCGATCGAGCTGACCACCCGCAATGCGCTTTACCTTGGCGAGGTGTGGGACATTCCGGCACCCGTCGCGCAAGGGGCCGGCCAGACCTTCGATCCCGCGCGCGGCGGCAGCTACTGGCCGACGGCCATTCACGGCCACAACGGTATCGGCGATGTGCCGGTGCCGGAGGCGGTGTCGCGCACGGCCGATCCGCGTCCCGCCTACCAGTTCATCATCGATACCGTGCGCGCGCATCCGGGCGAGGTGACGCTGATCGCCGTCGGCCGCATGACCAATCTGGCGCTGGTGCTGCAGCATGATCCGGATGTCGCGGCGCTCGTGAAGCAGGTCATCATCATGGGCGGCGCCTTCGACATCAACGGCAATGTCTCTCCGGCCGCCGAAGCCAATATCCATGGCGACCCGGAAGCCGCCGACCTCGTCTTCACCGCCCCCTGGCGGGTGGTGGTCGTCGGTCTCGACGTGACCATGCAGACCGTGATGACCAGCGGCTTCCTGGCCGAGATGGTGGCCGGCGGCCGCGCCGATCTCAGGCTGCTTTCCGACATCTCGCAGCTCTACATCGATTTCTACAAGACGCGTGTCGGCGACGGCATGGTGGTGCATGACAGCTGCGCCTGCGTCTATCTGGTTCGGCCCGACCTTTTCGAGACCCGCAGCGGCCCGATCCGCGTGGTCTGCGGTGGCATCGCCGACGGCCAGACGATCCAGAAGCCGGATGGCCGCGGCTTCCCGCCCGGCCCCTGGGACGGGCATCCGAGCCAGTTGATCACCACCGATGTCAATCCGGACGGGGTTCTTGCCACCATCCGGGCCGCGCTTGTTGACGGCAAGGCGGCCTGACCGGACGTTGCATTCCCGCCAGATGCTGTTTGCGCAACAGTTCAGGTGCAAAATTCCATTCCCGGCTTCGCAGGCCATTGGCATCGAAGCCGGTTTTCCCTATGTGGAACATCAAACGACCAGACTTCAGAGGATATGAGCGTGACCGCCACCTTCGACAAAGTTGCCGATATTATCGCCGAAACGAGCGAAATCGACCGCGACACCATCACCCCGGAAAGCCACACCATCGATGACCTCGGCATCGACAGCCTGGACTTCCTCGATATCGTCTTCGCGATCGACAAGGAATTCGGCATCAAGATCCCGCTCGAGCAGTGGACGCAGGAAGTCAACGAAGGCAAGGTCTCGACCGAGGAATATTTCGTGCTGAAGAACCTTTGCGCCAAGATCGATGAGCTGAGGGCGGCCAAGGGCTGAAAAGCCGGCTGCGAAGCGAATGCTTCTTGAATATTTTCAGATGATCGATCGCGTTGAAGCGGTCGATCTTGAAGCCAAAACGCTGACGGCGCGCTCTGTCGTGCCGTCGAAAAGCCCGGTCTTCGAAGGCCATTTTCCCGGCATGCCGCTGGTTCCCGGCGTTCTCCTCATCGAGACCATGGCGCAGGCCAGCGGCTTTCTGGTGCTGGCTGCGACGAATTTTGCCGCCATGCCGTTCCTGATGTCCGTCGATGGCGCCAAGATGCGCACCTTCGTCGAGCCCGATGCGGTTCTCGACATCGAGGCGTTTCTGGAGCATGAGGGATCGGGCTATGCGGTGACGAAGGCAAAGATCTCGTCGGCAGGCAAGAAGGTGTGCGATGCGCAGTTGAAGCTGCGTACCATGCCCTTCGATCAGGTTCCGCTGGCGGATATCGTGCGCAAGCGAGCCGGCGAAGTCGGGCTTTTGGATGCACTTGCCGTCCGCGCCTGAAGGGGCCGTTGAACGGCGGGTGAGAAGGATGATCTCGAAATGAGCAGTTCAGACAAGGATGTCGTGATCACCGGTCTTGGCATCGTGACGTGCCAGGGCGTCGGCAAGGAGCCGCATGTCGCGCTTCTGACCGGCGGCGCCTCCACGCGTCCGCCGGTGGAGACGGACCGCTTCAGGCCCTATCCCGTGCATCCCATGCCGGAGATCGACTGGTCGCAGCAGATCGCCAAGCGTGGCGACCAGCGCCAGATGGAAAACTGGCAGCGTCTCGGCGTGTTTGCCGCAGGTCTCGCGCTCGATGATGCGGGCCTCAAGGACAATGCGGAAGCCTGCGGCACGATGGACATGATCGTGGCAGCCGGTGGCGGCGAGCGCGACATCAAGGTCGATACGCTGATCGTCGACGAGGCGCTGAAGCGCAATGACCGCGAAATGCTGCTGAACGAGAAGCTGACGACGGAGCTGCGTCCGACGCTGTTCCTGGCGCAGCTTTCCAACCTGCTCGCCGGCAATATTTCCATCGTCCACAAGGTCACCGGTTCCTCGCGCACCTTCATGGGCGAGGAGGCGGCCGGTATTTCCGCCGTCGAAACCGCCTATCACCGCATCAAGGCCGGCCAGTCCAGCCATTCGCTGGTTGGGGGCGCCTTCGTCGCCGAGCGCGCGGATATCCTGCTGCTCGTCGAGGGCATCCGTGCCCATGCAACGGGCGACTGGCATCCGCTCTGGTCGCGTGCCATAGAAAATGGCGGCGGCATGATCATGGGTTCCGTCGGTGCCTTCCTCGTCATGGAAAGCCGCACGCATGCGGAAGCCCGTGGTGCGCATATCTATGCGGTCATGGATGCCATCGAAGGCGATCGCGGCAGCCGCGACGACCGGGGCCTCGAGAAGCGTCTCGGCCGCATGAGCGGGCTTGCCGCCGATGCCACCCCCGGCGATCTCGTCGTCTTTTCAGGATCGAGCGGCCTTGTCGATCTCGCCGCACGCGAGCGCGCCGCCCTCGAAGCCGAATTTCCGGGTGCCACGATCCGCGGCTATGGCGGCATGACCGGGCACGCCATGGAGGCGCAGTTCCCGCTGGGGCTTGCGCTCGCCGCCCTGTCGCTGGACCACGGCGCCAAGGTGCCGGTGTTCGATGCGGATCATGAAAAGCCGATGAACGGCGGTGCGACCCATGCCGTGGTGACCACTGTCGGTTACCTGCGCGGCGAAGGGCTTGCCGTGCTTTCGAAGAACGGCTGAGGACGACATCATGAGCAATGCTGCTTTCAAAGACCATCTCGGCCGTCCGATCGTCGCCGTCACCGGCATGGGCGTCATCACCTCGCTCGGACAGGGGCTCGCCGACAACTGGGCGGCCCTGACCTCCGGCACTTCGGGCATTCACAAGATCACCCGCTTCCCGACGGAAGGGCTGTCGACCCGCATCTGCGGCACGGTGGATTTCATCGATGTGCCCTATCCGAATTCGGTGGAGCGTTCCTTCGCCATGGCACGCGAAACCACCATCGAGGCCCTGGCGCAGGCTGGCCTCTCCGGCGATTTCGCCGGTCCGCTGTTTCTGGCTGCCCCGCCGGTCGAGCCGGAATGGAGCGCGCGTTTCGAGCTTGCCGACCGAGCCCCGCCGCCGTCCGGCGAAGCGGATGCCTATGACCGCTTCCTGACCGCAATGCGCGAACGTCCCGACCCTGTCTTCCTCGAAGCCGTGCAGTTCGGCTCGATCTCCGAGCGCCTCTCCGATCATTTCGGCACGCGCGGCCTGCCGGTGACGCTGTCGACCGCCTGTGCCTCCGGCGCCACTGCCATCCAGTTGGGCGTCGAGGCGATCCGACAGGGCCGCACCGACCGGGCGCTGACGGTAGCAACCGACGGTTCGGTCAGCGCCGAAGCGCTGATCCGATTCTCGCTTCTCTCGGCGCTTTCCACGCAGAACGACCCGCCCGAAAAGGCCTCGAAACCCTTCAGCAAGGATCGCGACGGCTTCGTGATTGCAGAAGGGGCGGCGACACTCGTGCTGGAATCGCTGGAATCGGCCGTTGCCCGCGGCGCCAGGGTGCTCGGCATCCTGAAGGGCTGCGGCGAAAAGGCCGACCATTTCCACCGCACGCGCTCCTCGCCGGATGGCGGTCCCGCGATCGCGACGATCCGTGCCGCGCTGGAAGATGCCGGCATGGACGAAAGCGGCATCGGCTACATCAATGCCCACGGCACCTCGACGCCGGAAAACGACAAGATGGAATATGGCGCGATGCTGGCCGTCTTCGGCGACCGTCTGAAGGATGGCATTCCATGCTCGTCCAACAAGTCGATGATCGGCCATACGCTGACGGCGGCCGGTGCGGTCGAAGCGGTGTTCTCGATCCAGACCATGCTGACGGGCACGCTGCCGCCGACGATCAACCACGTCAATCCGGATCCGGCGATCGTTCTGGATGTCGTGCCGAACAAGAAGCGGGATCAGCAGGTGACGGCGGTTCTGTCGAACTCCTTCGGTTTCGGCGGGCAGAATGCCAGCCTTGTCATGACGGCGGAGCCGGCCTAAAAGCCGTCCCCATTCGGCTATCATGCCCAAACACTCTTTGACGCCTCCGGGCGAAGGGAAAGACTTATGCGCGCCTTGCAACTGATCGATGACCGCCGTCTTGAAGCGACCGACATTCCGGAGCCGGAAGCGCCGGCACCGGGCGAGGTGACGCTCCGGGTCAAGGCGGTGGCACTCAACCACATCGATGTCTGGGGCTGGCGCGGCATGGCCTTTGCCAAGCGCAAGATGCCTCTGACAATCGGTGCGGAAGCCTCCGGCGTGGTCGAAGCGATCGGCCCCGGCGTGTCGAACGTTCTGCCCGGCCAACTCGTCTCGGTCTATGGCGCGCGCACCTGCGGCCTCTGCAAGCCCTGCCGCGAGGGACGCGACAACCTGTGCGAACACGTGGCCGGCGTGCACGGTTTCCACCTCGACGGGTTTGCCCAGGAAAAGATCAATATCCCGGCCCGCCAGCTCGTTCCGGCACCGCCCGGCGTCGATGCGGTTGCGGCAGCGCTGGCACCGGTCACCTTCGGCACCGTCGAACACATGCTGTTCGACAATGCCAAGCTCGAACCCGGCGAGACGATCCTTGTGCATGCCGGCGGCTCCGGCATCGGCACGGCGGCGATCCAGCTTGCCAAGAAGATGGGCTGCACGGTCATCACCACCGTCGGTTCCGACGATAAGATCGAGAAGGCCAAGGCGCTCGGCGCCGATCACGTCATCAACTACCGCACCGACCGTTTCGAGGGCGTGGTGCGCAAGCTGACCAAGAAGAAGGGCGTCGACGTCGTCTTCGAACATGTCGGCAAGGATACCTGGGCGGGTTCGATGCTCTGCCTGAAGCGCGGTGGCCGTCTTGTCACCTGCGGCTCCACGTCGGGCGTCTCGACCGAAATCAACCTGATGATGCTGTTCCAGCAGCAGCTGAAGCTGCTCGGCTCCTTCGGCTGCCGCATGGAAAACATGGCGAACGCCATGCAGAAGATGGCGCGCGGCATCGTGCATCCGGTCATCGATACGGAAGTCACCTTCGGCGAGATCGACAAGGCGCTTGCGCGCATGGAAGGCCGCCAGATCTTCGGCAAGATCGTTCTGAGGATGGACTGATCCCTTGAAGATGCTGATCACGCGGATCGTCCTGGCTCTGCGTCACTTCCAGCAATGGCTGGTGGCGCAGGCAGTGTTCGGCTTTCTCAATCTGCTGAAACTGCTGCCGGCCGATCCGGCCATCCGCTTCATCGACTGGCTGGTGCGCCAGATCGGGCCGCGCACGCCGCGCCATCGGCTGATGCTGGTCAACCTCGCCAATGCCTATCCGGACAAGACGGAGGCGGAGCGCGAGGCGATTGCGGTTGCCTCGTGGGGCCATATGGGGCGGCTGGCGGCGGAATATGTATTCCTCGACCGTCTCTTCGATTTCGATCCGCATGCGACGCAGCCCGGCCGCATCGAGGTGGACGGCATTCCGATCTTCCTCGATCTGCGCGACAATCCGCGGCCCTTCATCGTCTTTACAGCCCATACCGGCAATTTCGAGCTTTTGCCGGTGGCCGGCAATGCCTTCGGCCTGAACGTCACGGTGATGTTCCGCCCGCCCAACAATCCTTATATCGCGGAAAAGGTGTTTTCCTTCCGCGCGGCGCGCATGGGCAAGCTGGTGCCCTCGCATGCCGGCTCCTCCTTTGCGCTGGCGCGCCAGCTGGAAGCGGGCAAAGGCATCGGCGTCCTCGTTGATCAGAAGTTCCAGAAGGGGCTGCATACGCAGTTCTTTGGCCGGCCGGTGCAGACCAATCCGCTGCTGGCCAAGCTGGTGCGCCAGTTCGACTGCGAGGTCTATCCGGCCCGTTGCATCCGCCTGCCGAACAACCGCTACCGGCTGGAAATCGAGCCGAAGATCGACATACCACGCAATGAAAAGGGCGCGGTCGACGTGCAGGCCACGGCGCAGCTGCTCAACGACAAGGTGGAAAGCTGGGTGCGCGAGCATCCGGAACAGTGGCTCTGGTATCACGACCGCTGGAACATCAAGCGCAGCCTGAAGGGCTGACGCATCGCTTTTGGAGCAGGCTCAGTCCTCGGCGTCCATACCCTCCTGTTCCATGATCGCCTTCAGCATTGACAGATCCCGCAGCACATGCGCCGCGTCCTGCTCGAACTGTTCGCTCGTCTGGTCGGGCAGGCGCGTTACCATGAAGATCGCCTCCGCGCCGTCGCCGTTCGGCACGATTCGGAAGGCGTTGTGCACCTTGAGGCCGGATGGCATGTGGACGACGTGGTCGATCACGCCAAGATCATTGGCTGGCGTGAATGTCACCCGCACCTGGCCGAGCGGCCCGCCATCGGCCAGCCAGTCCTCGCCGTGGCGGGCGAGGCCGGCGCCGAGGCCGGATGCCCAGTGCGCCATGTTTTCCGGCCTGCGGGCGAAATCATAGACCGCACGCCAGTCGCGATCGATCGACAGATGCACGATGGTCGCCGTCATCGGGGGCATGGGGAACCTCCATCCTGTTCCTGCAATGTTCTTTATGGCGCAAGGGGCGCCAAAGGCAAGCCCGGTGCCTGATGCCGGATGGCCTGCTTGCGTAAACTTGTCCCTTTCCGGCAAATTTTAAACCGTTTCGATGCGGCCTGACCTTGCCGTTCGTCAGTTAGAGTGCCAAAACAGCCACCCAACCGTATTGGAGGCATTCCCGTGGAACAGGCAGAAATCGGCCTTATCGGCCTTGGCGTTATGGGTTCCAACCTGGCTCTCAACATCGCGGAAAAAGGCAACAAGATCGCCGTCTTCAACCGCAGCCCCGAGGCAACACGAAAATTCTTCGCCGAGGCCGGCAGCCTGCAGGGCCAGATCATTCCCTGCGAGACGCTGGAGGAATTCACCGCCGCCATCCGCCCGCCGCGTCCGATCATCATCATGATCAAGGCCGGTGATCCGGTGGACCAGCAGATGGAACTGCTGAAGCCGTATCTTTCCGCCGGCGACATCATGATCGATGCCGGCAATGCCAATTTCCGCGACACGATGCGCCGCTTCGAGGCGCTGAAGGACAGCCCGCTCACCTTCATCGGCATGGGTGTGTCCGGCGGCGAAGAGGGTGCCCGCCATGGTCCGTCGATCATGGTCGGCGGCACGGAAGAGAGCTGGAAGCGCGTCGAGAAGGTTTTGACCTCCATCTCCGCCAAGTTCAACGGCGACCCCTGCGTTGCCTGGCTCGGCAATGATGGCGCCGGTCATTTCGTCAAGACCATTCACAACGGCATCGAATATGCCGACATGCAGATGATCGCCGAAATCTACGGCATCCTGCGCGACGGGCTGAAGCTGTCGGCCGCCGAGATTTCCCAGGTCTTCGGCCGGTGGAACGAAGGCCGCCTCAACTCCTACCTGATCGAAATCACCGAAAAGGTGCTCGCTGCCACCGATCCGGTCACCGGCAAGCCGATGGTCGACGTCATTCTTGACGCCGCCGGCCAGAAGGGCACCGGCAAGTGGTCGGTCATCGAGGCGCAGAATCTGGGCGTTGCCGCAACCGGCATCGAGGCCGCAGTTGCCGGCCGTATCCTCTCCTCGCAGAAGGCGGAACGCATCGAAGCCGAAAAGATCCTCGGCCTGCCGGACACCGTTGCCTTCCCGGCCACCGATGGCGTCTCTTTCCTGCATGATCTCGAAAACGCGCTGCTCGCCGCCAAGATCGGTGCCTATGCGCAGGGCTTCGCCGTGATGGCGGCAGCCTCCAAGGAATATGGCTGGAACCTGCCGATGCCGACGATCGCGAAGATCTGGCGTGCCGGCTGCATCATTCGCTCGCAGTTCCTCGACGAGATCACCTCCGCCTTCACCAAGGAGCCGGACGTTGCAAACCTCATCGTGACACCGGCCTTCGCGCAACTGGTCAAGGACACGGACTCGTCGCTGCGTCGCGTCGTCTCGACCGCCGTCATGGCCGGGCTTCCGGTTCCGGCGCTTGCCTCGGCTCTTGCCTATTTCGACAGCTATCGCCGGTCGCGCGGCACGGCCAACCTCATCCAGGCGCAGCGCGATTTCTTCGGCGCGCATGGGTTTGACCGCGTCGATGGCATCGACAAGCATCACGGCCCCTGGGGCAGCGGCCTCAACGCCTGATACAGCAAATCGGGTCAGGGCGCTGGCACGCCCTGCATCCCCGCATCTGCCGTGTGCACGTTCCCACGCGCGCGGCCTTCCGTCCCGCCTTCGGGACGAGACCTGCCCAGACATTGGATGGAGGAGACACAATCATGGCCTGGACGCCTTCCGAAGACCGTTATTCCCGCATGAAGTACAACCGCTGCGGCCGCTCCGGCTTGAAGCTGCCGGCGCTTTCGCTTGGCCTGTGGCACAATTTCGGCGATGACACGCCGCACCAGCGCAAGCGTGACATCTGCCGCACCGCCTTTGACCTCGGCATCACGCATTTCGACCTTGCCAACAATTACGGCCCGCTGCCGGGCAGCGCGGAAACCGCTTTCGGCGAGATCCTGAAGACCGATTTCGCCGGTTACCGCGACGAGCTGATCATTTCGTCCAAGGCGGGCTACAACATGTGGCCGGGTCCCTACGGCGAATGGGGCAGCCGCAAGTACCTGATCGCCTCCTGCGACCAGAGCCTGAAGCGCATGGGTCTCGATTATGTCGACATCTTCTATTCGCACCGCTTCGACCCGGATACGCCGCTGGAGGAAACCTGCGGTGCGCTCGATCACATCGTCCGCTCCGGCCGCGCGCTTTATGTCGGCATTTCCTCCTACAATTCGAAGCGCACGCGGGAAGCGGCTGCGATCCTGAAGGACCTCGGCACGCCCTGCCTCATCCACCAGCCGAGCTATTCGATCATCAACCGCTGGGTGGAAGAGGACGGTCTCCTCGATACGCTGGACGATCTTGGCATCGGTTCGATCGTCTTTTCGCCGCTCGCCCAGGGCATGCTGACGTCGAAATATCTCGGCGGCATTCCGGAGGATAGCCGCGCGGCGCAGGGCAAGTCGCTGCGTCCCGCCTTCCTCAACGAGCGCAATGTGAACAACCTGCGCGGCCTCAACGCGATTGCCGAAAGGCGCGGCCAGACGCTGGCGCAGATGGCGATTGCCTGGGTGCTGCGTGGCGGGCGCGTGACTTCCGCTCTGATCGGTGCCAGCCGTCCGGAGCAGGTGATCGACTGCGTGGCGGCACTGGAAAAGCCGGACTTCACGGCGGAAGAACTGGCCGAGATCGAGGTCTTCGCCAAGGATGCCGACATCAATCTCTGGGCTGCCTCGGCAGAGCGGGAAGGCCCGTCCCGCTAAGGGTTCCGGTTTCCGCCAGATCCTTCAGGCCCGGCCGTGTGCCGGGCCATTTTGTTGAGAAACGGATTCAGGTCGATGAGGAATGGAATCAGGAATTGCATCCATGCCTCTCATTTCATTGCTGAATTGTAATGCGACGGTTCATCTGGCGTTCAGTCGTTGCGGCCTAGCGTCAGGCTGTAAAGAACGAGGAGACATCCGATGAAGACCATTCTTTCCCTTCTGGCCGCCGCTACCATTCTCGCTGCACCGGTGGCCGGAGCGCAGGATTTTCGCGGCCCCGATCGCGATCGGCAGCGGCCTGTCGAGCGCCCGGTCGTGATCGAGAAGAAGAAGACGGTGATTGTCCGTGAGCCGCACTGGAAGAAGGGCCACAGACTGAGCCGGGCCGAGCGGGCGCGCCTCGCCGAAGTGCGTGACTATCGTCGTTATCGCCTCTCCGCGCCGCCGCGTGGTTACCAGTGGGTGCGCGTCGACAACCAGTTCCTGCTGATCGGCGCCGCAAGCGGCATCATCGCCAGCATCGTGTCGGGACGCTGACGCCGGACTGTCATCCCATCGGGCCGCCGGTCATGCCGGCGGCCATTTTCATGCGCTCAGGCAGCCTGCCTGTTCCAGCTGGCAAAGGGGTCCGGCAGGTCGCGCCAGCGGTCCGGCGTGAAGCGGTCGGCGGGCAGCAGGCAGATGTCGAGATGGTTGCGGATCCACTGTTCGTCCATCGGATCGGCGCCGATGAAGACGATTTCCTGCCGGCGGTCGCCCCAGACCGGGTCGAGATAGCGGGCCAGCCCGTTGCGGAAGCCCTGATCCTGCGGCCATTGCTCGCGCGGCACGGCATCCCACCACAGGCCGAGCTTCTGGGTGCGGATCAGGGCGCCGGCCTGCGAGATCTCGCCGACATGGTAGGGGCGCGTCGCCAGCCAGAAGAAGCCCTTGGCGCGGATCACGCCCGGCCATGACTGGTTGATGAAGGCGTGCAGCCTGGCCGGATCGAAGGGCCGGCGGGCCCGGTAGACGAAGGAGCGGATGCCATATTCCTCGGTTTCCGGGACATGCTCCTTGAAACCGTGCAGTTCCTTGAACCACAAGGGATGCGTCTCGGCCTTTGCGAAGTCGAAACGGCCGGTTCCCAGGATATCGCCCGAGGCGACACGGCCGAAATCCGCCTCGATGATGCGGGCGTCGGGGTTGAGCCCGGCAACGATGGCGCGCGCCGCGGCGCGTTCCTCCGCCGTGGCGGTCGAGACCTTGTTGAGCACCACCACGTCGGCGAATTCGATCTGTTCGACGAGAAGATCGACCAGGGTGCGGTTGTCGCCGTCGCCGGCCGTCTCGCCACGGTCGGCCAGAAAGTCGGCGGAGCCGTAATCCTTCAGGAGGTTGGCGGCATCCACCACCGTTACCATCGTATCGAGCCTTGCGACGTCGGATAGGCTGTCGCCGTTCTCGTCGCGGAATTCGAAGGTGGCGGCAACCGGCAGCGGTTCGGCAATGCCGGTGGATTCGATCAGCAGGTAGTCGAAGCGCTTCTGGTCGGCGAGGGCGCGCACCTCCTTCAGCAGGTCGTCGCGCAGCGTGCAACAGATGCAGCCATTGGTCATCTCGACCAGCTGTTCCTCGGTGCGGGAAAGCTCGGCGCCGCCATCGCGCACCAGCGCGGCATCAATGTTGACCTCGCTCATGTCGTTGACGATCACCGCAACGCGCAGGCCGTCGCGATTGGTCAGGATGTGGTTGAGAAGCGTCGTCTTGCCGGCACCGAGGAAGCCGGAGAGAACCGTGACGGGAAGCCGGTTGTCCATGTCGAAATCCTTATTGTTATAACATTACATCATCAGGTCCGGAAAAAGGCGGTCGAAGCCGCCTTGTCCGGGATTGCCGGGAAGCGTGGATCAGCTGTCCTTGCCGAGGCAGTCGTTGAGCGAGGTGGCGATATTGCTCATCAGCTCGAAATAAAGCTCCGGGCCGGCCTTCAGCGTTGCGCCTTCGGGGTCGAGCACGCCGGACTTGGCGCTGGTGCCCTCGGTCACGACATTGATCAGCTTCGGCGTGAACTGCGGCTCGGCAAACACGCAGGTTGCGCCAAGCCCGGCGATCTTCGCCTGGATTTCCTTCAGTCGTTCCGCGCCGGGCGCGGTTTCCGGGCTGACGGTGATGGAGCCCGCCACCTTCACCCCATAATGGTGCTCGAAATACTGATAGGCATCGTGGAAGACGATGAAGGGCTTGTTCTTGACCGGTGCCACCGTTGCGGCAATCTCGGCATCCATGGCGTCGATGCGCTTCAGCAGGGCAAGGGTGTTGCGGGTGTAGACCGCCACATTGGCCGGATCGGCGGCCACCAGGCGCGTCTCGATCTCCTTCACCATGGCCTTGGCATTTTCCGGATCGAGCCACAGATGCGTGTCGAAGCCTTCATGGCTGTGTCCATGCGCTTCGTGCTCATGATCGGAGTGCCCGTGCTCGTCGTGGGCATGCTCGTCATGCGCTTCCTCGGCGGCGTGATCGTGGTCCTCATGGCCATGCGCCTCGGCATGATCATGCTCGTCGCCGTCATCATGTGCCTCGAAGGGGCCACCTTCGCGGAAGGTGAGCTTTTCGAGCCCCGGTGCATCGCCCAGCGCCACCACCATGGCCTTGCCGCCAAGCGCGTCGAGCGGCTTGTCGAGGAAGGCTTCCATGCTCGGCCCGACCCAGAACACCACGTCGGCGTCCGCCACGGCCTTCGCATTGGACGGCTTCATGGAATAGGTATGGGGGGAGGCTGCGCCATCCACGATGAGCTTGGGTTCGGCCACGCCCTGCATGACGGAAGCCACCAGCGAGTGGATGGGCTTGATCGACACGACGACGTCGGGTGCGGCATGGGCCACGGTTGCCGCGAGCAGGCTTGCCGAGGCGAGGAGGATGGCGGCGGGCGTTCTCATCCGGTCGCTCCTTGAATGTTGGTGTTATGTTATTACATCGATTGTGTTACGCTATAACGTGTGTAATAGCAGAGGGCAACACCAGAGCAGGAAATTTGATGTTGATGCTTTCGCCCGCCCGCCCGGAAACGCTGGTATCGCTTGCCAATGCGGGCATCCGCCGGCAGGGGCGCTGGCTGGTGCGTGGCGTCGATCTCACCATTGCGCGCGGCGAGATCGTCACGCTGATCGGACCGAACGGCGCGGGAAAATCCACCACCGCCAAGCTCGCGATCGGCGTGCTGCGGCCGGACGAAGGTTCGGTGCAGCGCGCGGATGCCCTTGCCGTGGGCTATGTGCCGCAAAAGCTTTCCATCGACTGGACCATGCCGCTGACCGTCGAGCGTCTGATGCATCTCACCGCCCGGCTTGCGGAGCGGGATCTGACTGCGGCTCTGGATGCCGTCGGGATCGCCCATCTGCGCAGGGCCGAGGTGCAGCATCTCTCGGGCGGCGAGTTCCAGCGGGCGCTGCTTGCCCGCGCCATGGCCCGCAAGCCGGACCTTCTGGTGCTGGATGAACCGGTGCAGGGCGTCGACTTTGCCGGCGAGACGGCGCTCTACGGGTTGATCGGCGAGATCCGCGACCGCACCGGCTGCGGCATCCTGATGATCTCGCATGATCTGCACATGGTCATGGCCGGCACCGATACGGTTGTCTGCCTGAACGGCCACGTCTGCTGCCGCGGAACGCCGGCAGCCGTCAGCCAGAGCGACGATTATCGTCGCCTGTTCGGTGCCGCGGGCGGTGGGCTTGCGCTTTACAGCCACCGGCATGATCACACGCACCTGCCCGATGGCCGCGTGCTGCACGAAGACGGCAGCATCACCGATCATTGCCACCCGGATGACGGTCATCATCATGGCGCGGGCCATGATCACGCCCATTCACATGTGCATGCTGATGGCAATAGCCATGTGCATGCCGATGGCGATTGCCATGAGCATGTGCATCACCATGATCATGCGCATCACGGTGACCGGGACGCCGGGGCCGGGGAGGCGCATCGCCATGCTTGACGATTTCTTCATCCGCGCGCTGCTGGCCGGCATCGGTCTCGCGCTCACCACGGGCCCGCTCGGCTGCCTCGTCGTCTGGCGACGCATGGCCTATTTCGGCGACACCATGGCCCATTCGGCCCTGCTCGGGGTGGCGCTCTCGCTGTTCTTCGAGATCAACCTGCTCGTCAGCGTGTTCGGCGTGGCGGTGGCGGTGTCGCTTCTGCTGCTCTTCCTGCAGCGACGGCAGGGGCTGTCGGCGGATTCGCTGCTCGGCATCCTCTCCCATTCCACGCTGGCCATCGGTCTCGTGCTGGTGGCCTTCATGTCCTGGGTCCGCATCGATCTCATCGCCTTCCTGTTCGGCGATATCCTCGCCGTCACCACGGCTGACATCCTGCTGATCTGGCTGGGCGGTGCCTTCGTCGTCGGTTGCCTCGTGTTGCTGTGGCGGCCGCTGGTTGCCTCCACCGTCAGCCAGGACCTCGCCGAGGCGGAGGGGCTGAACCCCGACCGGGCAAGGCTGTTCTTCATGCTGCTGATGGCGCTGGTGATTGCCATTGCCATGAAGATCGTCGGAATCCTGCTGATCACGGCGCTGCTGATCATTCCCGCCGCCACGGCGCGCCGTTTTTCGCCGAGCCCCGAACGCATGGCGGTGTTCGCCTCGCTGCTTGGCGCGCTTGCCGTGGTGGGCGGCCTGTTCGCCTCGCTGCAGGCCGACACGCCCTCCGGCCCGTCGATCGTGGTGGCGGCCCTTGTCCTCTTCATCGTCAGCCTGCTGCCGTCCTTCGGCAGGGGGCTTGCCCAGACCGCGAAGCTTGACGGAGAACGCCGATGAGCGCACCGCTGAACCTCACCAAGAACCAGGCGCTGGTATTTGACGCGCTGACGCGCGCCGAAGGCCCGATGAGCGCCTACACCATTCTGGACAAGCTGCGCGACCACGGTTTCCGCGCTCCGCTTCAGGTCTATCGGGCGCTGGAAAAGCTTCTCGAACTCGGGCTCGTCCACCGGCTGGAAAGCCTGAACTCCTTCGTGGCCTGCTCGCACACCGCGGAAGCCTGCTGCCGCCATCACGGCACCGTCGCCTTTGCCATCTGCGAAAGCTGCGGTCAGGTGAGCGAGTTCCATGATCATGCCATCGACGAGCGGCTGGCAAGCTTTGCCCGGCTGAAGGGGTTCAAGGCGGAAAAGACGACAATCGAACTGCGTGGCCTCTGCAGCGCCTGCGCCGGCTGATGTCGCATGTGGCGGCCGCCATCATGCGGCGGCTGCTCCCGCGCATGTCTGGTTGCGTCCTCTCTGCTTGGCGAGGTAGAGCGCGCTGTCGGCTGCGGTGATGAATTCCCCGATGGTGCCGCCGCTGAACGGATAGGCCACCGCAAGGCCGATGCTGACGGTGACGGGATCGGCGAAATGGCCGGTCGCCGCGGAGGATGTGCCGTCCTGCAGCGCCGCATGGATGCGCTCCGCCACCCGCCGCGCGGTGTCGTCGTCGCAATCTTCCAGCAGTACGGCAAATTCCTCGCCGCCCATGCGGGCCGCAAGATCGCGCCCGGACCGGATCGAACCGGACACGGCCTCCGCCACGCATTTCAGGCAGGCATCCCCTGCCGGATGGCCATAGGTATCGTTGTAGCGCTTGAAATGGTCGATATCGATGATCAGCAGCGCCAGCGGCGCTTCGGATGTCTGCGCATCCGCCCAGGCGCGCTGCATCGTCTCGTCCAGACGGCGGCGATTGGCGATGCCGGTCAGCGTGTCGGTATAGGAGATGGTGCTGAGGTCGCGGTTTTCGCGCCGTACCTCCTCGCCGCGCAGCTGTTCCCGCAGCAGCACGAGGTAAAGGCGCCTGAGGGCCTTGTCGAGCCGGGAATTGGCGACCAGCGTGATGATGCCGGTGACGGCGACGAAGATCAGCGCGAGATGAGGCGCGGCGGTGAGGGGCACCGTCGCAAAGCCGACCAGGAAGAGGCCGGTGACCGCAAGCACACCCATGCTTGTGGCAGTCGCCATCGCCAGCGGCAGTTGAAGAACGATGTTGGTGACGACCACCAGCAGCGCCAGGCTGAAGGCGACCTGCGGCGGCGGCGCGCCGCGCATCACCATTACGATGTTGAAGACGATGCCGATCAGCAGCATGGCGGCAGCCACCATGCCATCGCGGAGCCGGTGGTTGTCGATGCGGCGGGTGAACCAGAACAGCAGCGCGCAGGGAATGGTGACCACAATGACGCGCAGGACGACGAAGAGCCAGATCTTTTCCGGATTTGCCAGATAGTCGAGATAGAGGCCCGTGTTGAAGATCAACAGACAGAGCCCGCCGCCGATATTTGTCTGCAGCCATTTCTGCCGGGCGATATGGTTCTGGTAGGTGCTCTCCAGCGGTTCGCGAAAGCGAAGCCGCCACCAGGGGCCGGCAAGATGCTGTTCGACGAGCGGCGCGAGCACTGCGCCGTCCGGGCAGGCGGTATCCTCTTGCGCAGTCAGGCGAGTCAGGGCGTGTTGCGTCATAGGGGGGTCAGATCCGCCGCAAAGCGCTTCCAGTTGGCGCTGTAGTTTTCGGCCGAAAGCCGCAGGCGCTCGACCGCCTCGTCATCCAGCATCCGCACCACCTTGGCCGGCGCGCCGACGATGAGGGCGTTGTCGGGAAAGGTCTTGCCTTCCGTGATCAGGGCATTGGCCCCGACCAACGAGTTGCGGCCGATCTTCGCGCCGTTCAGCACGGTCGCCCCCATGCCGATCAGCGAGTTGTCGCCGATCGTGCAGCCATGGATGATGGCGCCGTGGCCGATGGTGCATCCGGCGCCGATCGTGGTGGGGAAACCCCAGTCGGTGTGGATCACCGTGTTTTCCTGGATATTGGTGGCGGCGCCGATGGTAATCCACTCATTATCGCCGCGGATCGTCACGCCGAACCAGATGCCGACATCCTCCCCGATCTCCACCTTGCCTACGACATGCGCGCCGGGGGCCAGCCAGAAACGGTCGGGAGCCGGCGTTTTCGGTGAAAACTCCCCCAAGGCATAAAGCGGCATGCGTCTCTCCCCCCTTGCGATCCAGCTTCGCCCCGTAGCACCGCTTGCGTCACACGACGCGCACATCAAGCGTCGCGACACCTTCCACCCCGCAGGACAGGATGTCGCCGCGCTGGATCGGCCCGACGCCGGCCGGCGTTCCGGTCATGATGATATCGCCGGGGGCGAGCGTAAAGAGCTTCGAAAGTTCTACCACGATCTCCGGCAGTTTCCAGATCATCTGCTTGAGGTCGCCCGACTGCTTGCGCGCGCCGTTGACATCAAGCCAGATCGCCCCTTGCTGCGGATGGCCGATCATGGCGGCCGGAACCAGAGCGGACACGGGGGCCGATGCTTCGAACGCCTTTGCGGCCTCCCAGGAGCGACCGGCCTTCTTCAGCCCGTCCTGCAGGTCGCGCCGGGTGAAATCGATGCCGACGCCATAGCCCCAGACGCAGTCGAGCGCCTGCTCGGCCGCAATGTCCTTGCCGCCGGCCTGCAGCGCCATCACCAGCTCCACCTCGAAATGCACGTTGCTGGACAGCGGCGGATAGGGGAAGTGCCCGTCGGTTACCAGATTGTCGGGGTTCTTCTGGAAGAAGAAGGGCGGCTCGCGCAAGGGATCATGCCCCATCTCGATTGCATGATCGGCATAGTTGCGGCCCACGCAATAGACCCGGCGCACCGGAAATGCCGCGTCGGATCCGGCCACCGGCAGTGTCACGGGCAGAGGGGCGGGAATGACGGTGACGGGCAGTGCGGCCATGGCGGCGTCCTTCATGCGCTGATGAATATTCGTCGTCTTCCCTAGAACAGTGTTCCGATTCTGTCTCGTTTTTCGTGCGGGAGCAATCCCGTGTGGGCTGGAAGGCGGACGGCAGGCAAGGCGGGATGGCGGATTCACGCAGATGTGCGGCGAAGCGCTGGCGGCAGACGGGCCGCATGGCGGCGCCTGCTCGATAGGTCCTCCATCGTCAGCCAGTCAGGCGTGCGAATGGTCTTTGCCCTTGCCTGCATCGGGAGGGGGTGTCGAGGAGCCCCACCGATCGATCTCGGCGCGGATGAGGCCAAGCGCACGCGGTCCAATACCGGCCAGCTTGAGCAATTGCGTGTCGGGCATTGCGGCCACATCGCCCAGACGCTGCAGTCCGCCGGCCTGCAGCGACCGGATGACCCAGCCCGGAAGCCGGCTTCTGCTGATCAGGTCGCTGTCTTTTGCCATCGTCGGGTTCCGCTTCTTCATGGGGGCCGGCGCCAAACCGGAAGGCGGGAGCGAAGTTCCCGCATCCTCCGAAACATTCCGGTCCGGCCGTCGCGCGCCGGCTCAGTCCGTGCGGCCGTAGATGCGGTCGAGCACCCCGGCAGCGTCGATCAGGTGCGCGCAGTCGCGGTCATAGGCCGGGCTTTGCACCAGCTGCCGGACCCAGGCTTGCGCCGCCTTGCCGCCCCAGTCGTCCTGCGGGCCGGCCAACAGCTCGCGCGTCGTGCCCTGGAAACGGTCGGCGGTCAGCGTGTAGAAGGAGCCATCGACGTTCTGCAGCGATGCACCGCCCTGCGTGCCGTAGAAGCTGGCATTGATGATGGCATCGCATCCCGCCTGCAGCCGCCAGGAACAGGCCAGGCGGATGACGGTGCCGCCGGCAAGCGTCAGCGTCGCCACCGCATAGTCCTCGACCATGGAGGAGCCGGCGTCGACCGGCTGCCCGCCTGCCAGCAGGCAGCTCGACACCTGTTCGACCTGCGGGAAATCCAGTGCCCACAGCGCAAGGTCGACAAGGTGGACGCCGAGATCCGCCACGCAGCCGCCGCCGGACAGCGTCCTGTCGTAGAACCACGGCTTGTCCGGCCCATAGGCGTTGTGGAAGGTCAGCTCGGCGGCGAACACCGTTCCCAGTTCGCCGCCGTTGAGCAGGCCCTTGATGCGCTGCATCGCCTCTGTTTCCCGGTACGAGAGGTCGACGCCGAGCAGCCGGTCGCTTGCCCGCGCCGCCTCGACGACGGTCGCCACTTCCGCGGCGCTGCGCCCCAGCGGTTTCTGGCAGAAGACCGCAACCCCGGCCTCAAGCGCACGGATCGCCTGTCCGGCATGCAGCGCGCTTGGCGTGGCGATCACCACGCCGTCCAGTCCTTCCGCCAGGAGGGCGTCGAGATCGGCCACCACCCGGGCGTCCGGGGCGAGGCTTTCGGCGGCCGCCGCCATCTCCGGTGACGGATCGGCAAGGGCGACGGCCTCGACATGGCCGGTTTCCAGCATGGCCTGCATCCGGTGTCGGCCGATCCAGCCGACACCGAGAAAGCCGAGACGCGCGGTCTTGACCGCGGTGGGATGGGCAAGAATGTTCATGGGGCGATCACCAGGGCCTTGAGGAAATTGCCGGGTCTGTCGCGGGTGTCGTCGAGGGCCCGGTCGAGCTGATCGAGCCGATAGCGATGGGTATAGAGGGAAGACGGGTCGAGGCGCCCGTCGGCCACGGCCTGCACGGCCTCGCGAATGCCCTCGATATAGACCGCAGGATCGCGCTCATGCGCATTGATCACGTCGAGCCCGCGCCAGTTCCACAGCTGCATGTTGACCTGCCTCGGTCCGTCCTGATGGTAGCCTGCCACCACCAGACGGCCGCGTTCCCGGGTCAGTTCCCCGGCCAGGTCGAGCGGCCATTGCTGGCCGACCGCCTCGATCACCCGGTCGCAGAACTGTCCGTCCGTCAGTCCCCGCACCACGTCGATGATGCGCCAGTGGTCATCCATCGCGATGGTTTCGGCCGCCCCCATCCGGGTGGCCACCTCGAGAGAGGCGGCGCGCCGGGAAATCGCGATGACCCGCGCGCCGGCCTTCGCGGCCAGCTGGGTCAGCAGCGCGCCCAGAAAGCCGATGCCGATGATCGCCACCGTCTGGCCGGCGCGGATCTCGGCCCGCCGGAAGATGTTCATCGCGCAGCCCAGCGGTTCGCCCGGAAAGGGCTCGCCGTCGAGTGCAGCCGGCAGCGGCACGACCATCTCCTGCGGTGCAAAGTCATGGCTGGCATAGGCGTGATAGCTGAGCGCCGCCACCCGCTGGCCTACCGTCACCGTGTCCACTCCGTCGCCGATGGCGTCCACCCGGCCCCAGCCTTCGTGGCCCAGCCCGCCCGGTTCGGTCGGAAAGGTCATCCAGTCCGGGCCAGCCCAGGGCGTCAGGTTGGATGCGCAGACGCCCGAGCCTTCCAGCCGGATGCGCACCTCGCCAGGCTCGGGCGTCCGCAGCGGCGTGCGGTGCATGGCAATCTGGCCGGCAGCGGGAATGATGACCGAGACGAGCTGCCTCGTGCCGGTCTGGGTGGTGAAATCCATGTCTGTCCTCCGGAACATCTGTCGGGATCAGAGGCGCGAACCGGGAAGAACAAGAAGTGTTCCATGGGATGTGAAAGAAGATGATGAAGAAGCATCGCGCCACAGGTCCGTGCCGAGGTGCGGGGGGGGCGAGGGCCGCGCAAGGCGGCCTTGCCTTCCGCCGGCGGCGCGTCGGGTCGGGAGCGCGGCGAAGGGCGCGGCTCAAGCTGCCTGCGGCCGCCGCGTGGATGTCATTGATGAAGACATGGATGAAAAAGATGCCATAGAAGAAGGAACATTTGCCGCCTGCCCCGGTTCGCCCCCCCGATACGACTGAGCATCTGCGTAAAGAGAGGGTTACCATGGCGAGGATATTAGTGACAGGTGGCTGCGGCTTTATTGGCCGCCATGTGACGGAAGAGCTTCTCGATAACGGATACGATGTGCGTGTTCTCGATGCCATGATCGATCAGGTTCATGGCGATGCGGAGGCCAGACTGCCGGAGGCGGCGGAGCTTTTGCGAGGCGATGTGCGCGACCGGCATGCAGTGGAAAAGGCGCTGGACGGGGTGGATGGCGTCATCCATCTTGCCGCCGAAGTCGGTGTCGGCCAGTCCATGTACGAGATCGCCCGCTATGTCGGCGGCAACGATCTCGGCACCGCCGTTCTTCTCGAGGCGATGATCGGGCGTCCGATCAGCCGCATCGTCGTTGCCTCGTCGATGAGCGTCTATGGTGAGGGACGCTACACGACGCCGGATGGCGAGCCGCTGGCCTTCGTCCGCCGCCGGCCGGAACAGGTGAAGCTCGGCCAGTGGGATCCACGCTCGCCGGACGGACGCGCTCTTTCCTGCGTTCCGACCGACGAGGAAAAGCCCGTCGACCTTGCCTCCATCTACGCCCTTACCAAGTATGCGCAGGAGCGGCAGGTGCTGATCTTCGCCGAAGCCTATGGCGTCGATGCCGTGGCGCTCAGGCTGTTCAACGTGTTCGGTGCCGGCCAGGCCCTCTCCAACCCCTATACCGGCGTTTTGGCCAATTTCGCGGCGCGGCTGGCCAACCATCAGCCGCCGATGATCTTCGAGGACGGCAACCAGCGGCGCGACTTCGTTCATGTGCGGGACGTGGCGCGCGCCTTCCGCCTGGCGCTGGAAAAGCCGGCAGCCTCCGGCCACGTCATCAATATCGGCAGCGGCCGCGCCTATGCGATCAAGGATGTCGCCAGCCTGCTGGCGGATGCCATGGGCCTGCCGGAGATCATGCCCGACATCATGAACAAGGCGCGCTCGGGCGATATCCGCAACTGCTTTGCCGATATCTCCAAGGCCCGCGAACTCCTGGGCTTTGAACCGGCACATCCGCTGGAAACCTCGCTCGGCCCCTTCGTCGACTGGGTCCGCACCACCGGTGCCATCGACCGGGCCGCGGAAATGAAGCGGCAGCTGGAGGAAAGGGGGCTGGTATCATGAGCAGAGGCGCAAGCCCCGAAACTTCCTCCGCACGGTCCTATGGCTTCGTCGAGTGGTTTCGTCCGGGCGAATACGAGCGGGCGGAGCGCGTCCTGCCGGAGCTTCTGGCCGGTGGCGCCAGCTATCTGCGCACCCATCTCTCCTGGGCCGAATACCTGGCGCCCGGTGGCGAGGCCTGGTTCGACTGGCTGATCCCGCGGCTCGGCAGGGAGATCGACCTCCTGCCCTGCATCCACTACACCCCGCCGTCGATGTCGCGCACGGGCCGTGCCTCGGGGCCGCCGAGGGATCTGAAATCCTACGCGGATTTCGTCGATCACGTTCTCAGCCGCTACGGCCACCATTTCCGGCACATCGAACTGTGGAACGAGCCCAACAACCTGCTCGACTGGGACTGGCGCGAGGACGGCGATTTCCAGCTGTTTTGCGAGATGGTCGGCGGCGCGGCCTACTGGGCGAAGCATCGCGGCTGGAAGCCGGTGCTCGGCGGGCCTTGCCCCTTCGATCCCTTCTGGCTGAACCTGATGGGCGAACGCGGCGTGCTCAGCGTGGTCGATGCTGTCGGTTTCCACGGCTTTCCCGGCACATGGGACAGCGAGGAGGGCACCTGGGGCGGCTGGGACATGCATCTTGGCGAGATGCGCAGGATCCTCGACCGTCACAATCCGGATGCGGAGGTGTGGATCACCGAAACCGGCTATTCGACCTGGCGCAAGGACGAGGTCGAACAGGCCCGCCGCTTCGTCAAGGCGCTCAATGTCGCCGCCGACCGCCTCTACTGGTATGCCTGGTCCGACGTGGCGCCGGACATTCCGGTGCAGGAAGGCCTGTGGTTCGATCCGCGCCATTACCATCTGGGGGCGGTCACCCATGATGGCCAGCCGAAGCTGCTTGCCCGGCTGCTGATGGAAGGTGGTGTGTCGCGGCTGGAGGAGGTGACCCGGCTGGCCGCGCCGCATCTCGCCTCGGGTGCCGTCCCGGTTGTCATCACCGGCGGCAGCGGTTTCATCGGTTCGAACCTTGCCGACAGCCTGCTGCGCGACGGGGAGGATGTGGTCATCATCGACAATCTCGGCCGTCCCGGCGTCGACCAGAACCTTGCCTGGCTGATGGAGCGGCATGGCAGCCGCGTGCATCCGGCACTCGCCGATGTGAGGGACCTGCGCGGTATCGAAGCCGCCTTTGCGGATGCCAAGGCGGTCTACCACCTCGCGGCCCAGACGGCCGTTACCACCAGCCTCGTTCATCCGCTCGACGATTTCGAGGCCAATGCCCGCGGCACCATCAATGTGCTTGAGGCGGTGCGCAAGGCGGGCCGCAATGCTCCGGTGATCTTTGCCAGCACCAACAAGGTCTATGGCGCGCTCGAGGATCTGGCGATGCTGGAGACCGAGGACCAGTACGTGCCGGCGGATGCGGCCATCCGGCTGAACGGCATCGGCGAGGGCCGTCCGCTCGACTTCTGCACGCCCTATGGCTGCTCGAAGGGCGTGGCCGACCAGTATGTGCTCGACTACGCCAAGTCCTTCGGCCTGCAGACGGCGGTTCTGCGCATGAGCTGCATCTATGGACCGCGCCAGTTCGGTACGGAGGACCAGGGATGGGTGGCGCATTTCCTGATCCGTGCCCTGTCCGGCGAGCCGATCTCCATCTATGGCGACGGAAAACAGGTGCGCGATGTCCTGCATGTCGATGATGCCGTTGCGGCCTATCGTCTCGTGCTCTCCAACATCGAGGGCGTGAGCGGCAGCGTCTTCAATCTCGGCGGCGGTCCGCAGAATGCTGTCAGCATTCGCCGGGTGCTCGCCGAAATCGCGGCTTTCACCGGGCGACCGGTGGACACACGGTTCGGCGATTGGCGGGCCGGCGATCAGTTCTATTTCGTGGCCGATACGCGCAAGCTGGAACAGGCGCTCGGCTGGCGGGCGCGGGTGCGCTGGAACAGCGGCTTGCGGCATCTGGCGCAGTGGCTGGCGGAGCATCGCTTCGGTGGCGAGGGGCTTCATCCGGAACGGCGGAGGGTGTCCGCATGAAACTGTCCCTGCAATCCGCGCCGGGCCTGCGACTGCTGATGACCGTGGATGCCGTCGGCGGCGTCTGGCGCTATGCCATGGACCTTGCCGCGGCGCTGCGACTGAGCGGCATCGAGACGGTGTTTGCCGGCTTCGGTCCCCGTCCCTCCGACAGGCAGTCGCGGGAAGCGGAGGAAATCGGCAGGCTCGTCTGGTGCGAGGCGCCGCTCGACTGGATGGTCGAGCAGGAGGAGGAACTGCAGCCGGTGCCGGCGATCCTGCGTGACCTCGTGCGGCAGGAGAGGGTGGATCTCCTCCACCTCAATCTGCCGTCCCAGGCGGTCGATCTCGACCTGCCGGTTCCGGTGGTTGTCGTGTCGCATTCCTGCGTCGGCAGCTGGTTCCGCGCGGTGCGCGGCCAGGATGTGCCTTCCGCATGGCGCTGGCAGATGGAGCGGAACGCCAGGGGATTTGCCGCGGCCGATCTCGTGCTCAGCCCGAGCCGCAGCCATGCCGAACTGCTGCGCCGGGTCTATGGCCCGATCGCCCGCCTGGAAGTCGTCTGCAATGCGAGCCCGGTGCCGCCGTCCTCCGGCGACAGGCAGGATATGGTGTTTGCTGCCGGTCGCTGGTGGGACGAGGGCAAGAACGGCGCCGTCCTCGATGCGGCGGCTGCCGAGACCGTCTGGCCCGTCGTGATGGCCGGCGCCACGCTGGGGCCGAACGGCCAGCATCTGGCGCTGCGTCATGCGCAGGGCCGCGCGGAAATGAGCCATGGCGATGTGCTGGATCACATGCGCCGCGCCGCGATCTTCGTCTCGCCATCGCTTTACGAGCCCTTCGGGCTTGCCGCGCTGGAGGCGGCGCGCTGCGGCTGCGCCCTGGTGCTGGCCGACATTGCGACCTATCGCGAACTCTGGGAGGGCGCGGCCCTGTTCGCCGATCCGCGCGAGCCTTCCGCTTTCGCCGGCGCCATCAACCGTCTGGCAGGCGATGCCGGCCTGCGTCGTCATCTGGCCGTTCGGGCGCTCGAAGCCTCGAAACGCTTCACCGTCGAGGCGCAATCCGGCGCGCTGGTCGATCTCTACCGGCGCCTCCTGTCATCAACACCCGTCCTCGGTGCTGCGGAGTAAACATGAAGTTCGTCTTCTACACCCATTCGCTGGTTTCCGACTGGAACCACGGCAACGCTCATTTCCTGCGCGGCGTGATGCGCGACCTGATGCGTCGCGGCCACGAGGCGGTGGCGCTGGAGCCTGCCGTTTCCTGGTCGCGCGACAATCTGGTCAGGGATCAGGGACCCGCCGCGCTCGACCGGTTCCGGGAGACCTTTCCCGGTTTCCGCTCCGAAATCTATGCGGACGGCTTCGACCACGAGCAGGCGGTGGCCGATGCCGATGTCGTCGTCGTTCACGAATGGACGCAGCCGGCGCTTGTCGAGCGGCTGGGCCGCGCGCGCCGCGATGGCGGGCGCTTCACGCTGCTGTTCCACGATACCCATCATCGCGCCGTCTCGGCGGAGGAGGACATCGCCGGCCTGATGCTTGCGGACTATGACGCGGTGCTGGCCTTCGGAGAAACCCTGCGGCAGCGCTACCGGAAGGCCGGCTGGGGCAGTCGCGTCTTCACCTGGCACGAGGCCGCCGACACCGCGCTGTTTCATCCCCACCCGGAGATCGAAAGGACCGGCGATCTGATCTGGATCGGCAACTGGGGCGATGACGAGCGCTCGGCCGAACTCATGGAATTTCTGGTGCGCCCGTCGCGCGCACTGGGGCTCACGACCTGCGTGCGCGGCGTGCGCTATCCCGACCATGCCCTTGAGGCGCTGAGTAAGGCCGGCATCGCTTATGGCGGCTGGATTGCCAATGCCGAGGCGCCGCTGGCCTTTGCCCGTCACCGGGTCACGGTGCATGTCCCGCGGCGTCCCTATGTCGAGAACCTGCCGGGCATACCGACCATCCGTATCTTCGAGGCGCTTGCCTGCGGCATACCGCTGGTATCCGCCCCCTGGGAGGATGCCGAGCGGCTTTTCCGGCCGGGCTGCGATTATCTCGTGGCAGGCAGCGGCGAGGAAATGACGCGACTGCTGCGCGACGTGCTGTCCGATCCTGAACTTGCCCGCTCGCTGGCCGTCTCCGGCCTTGCGACCATCGAGGCCCGGCACACCTGCCGCCACCGGGTCGATGAGCTTTTCTCGATCCTTCTGGCCTGCGGCACCGACCGGGTGACGCGCCAGATCAACACGCCGGAGGCCGCCGAATGAAGATCGCCTTTTATGGATCAAGCCTCGTTTCCGCCTACTGGAACGGTGCCGCCACCTATTACCGCGGCCTGCTGCGGTCGCTGGCGCAAAGAGGCTACGAGATCACCTTCTACGAACCGGATGTCTATGACCGTCAGAAGAACCGCGACATCGACCCGCCCGACTGGTGCCGCGTGGTTGTCTATCCCGGTACCGTCGAGGCCCTGATGCAGGTAACGGCGGAAGCGGCGAAGGCCGATATCGTGGTGAAGGCGAGCGGCGTCGGCTTCGAGGATGATCTGCTGCTGGATCAGGTGCTGGCGCATGCCCGCCCGGACGCCCTGACGATCTTCTGGGATGTCGATGCCCCCGCCACGCTTGGGGAACTGCGGGCCCATCCGCAGCACCCCTTGCGTGCGGCCCTGCCGTCCCTCGATCTCGTTCTCACCTATGGCGGCGGCGATCCGGTGGTCGGCGCCTATCGCAGCCTCGGCGCGGCCGAATGCATCCCGGTCTATAATGCGCTCGATCCCGACACGCATCACCCGGTGCCGCCGGATGCGCGCTATGCCGCCGATCTTGGCTTTCTCGGCAACCGGCTTCCCGACCGCGAGGCGCGCGTCGAGCAGTTCTTCCTCGAGCCCGCCGCCCGCCTGCCGGGGCAGAAATTCCTGCTGGGCGGTTCGGGCTGGGATGACAAGCCGAAGCCGGACAACATTGCCTATGTCGGCCACGTGTCCACCCGCGATCACAACGCCTTCAACGTCACGCCGAAGGCGGTGCTGAACATTTCCCGCGCAAGCATGGCGGAGAACGGCTTTTCGCCGGCCACGCGCGTGTTCGAGGCTGCCGGTGCCGGGGCTTGCCTGATCACGGATTTCTGGGAGGGGATCGCTCTGTTTCTCCAGCCGGGCGAAGAGATCCTCGTCGCGCGCGACGGTCAGGATGTCGCCGAGATCCTCGGCAACCTCAGCCGGGAGCGGGCCGAGGCGATCGGCAGAAAGGCCATGGCCCGCGTGCTGCGCGAACACACCTATGAGCGACGGGCCGAGGCGGTGGACGCCATCCTCCGCGCCCGCGCCGGTGCCGCCCGGGAGGCTGCCGAATGAGCCATGCACGCCCTGACATCGTCATCCTCGGGCTGAGCCTGTCTTCCTCCTGGGGCAATGGACACGCCACAACCTACCGCGCCCTGATCCGCGGCCTCCGCGCCAATGGCAAGAGGGTGCTGTTCCTGGAGCGGGATGTTCCCTGGTATGCCGCGCACCGCGATCTTGCCGATCCGGATTTCTGCGATCTTGCCTATTATTCCGAGATCGACGCGATGCTTGCGCAGCATGGCGAGGCGCTGCGGCAGGCCGATGCCGTGATCGTCGGCTCCTACGTGCCGGATGGCGTCGCGCTGATCGACAGGCTGTCGGCGCTCAGGCCACGACGGCTGTGCTTCTACGACATTGACACGCCGGTGACGCTCGCCGGCCTTGACCGGGGCGAGGAGGATTATCTGGCCCGCCGGCAGATCCCGCTGTTCGATGCCTGTTTCTCGTTTTCGGGCGGCGAGGTGCTGACCCGCCTGGAGCGGCAATACGGTGCGCGCCGGGCACTTGCGCTCTATTGTTCCGTGGATGCCGATCGCTACGGGGCTACCGGCGAAGCCTGCCGCTGGGATCTCGGCTATCTCGGCACCTACAGTCCCGACCGGCAGCCGACGCTGGAAGCGCTGCTGATCGAGCCGGCGAGGCGGCTGCCGCATCTGCGGTTCGTTGTGGCAGGGCCGCAATATCCGGCCGGGATCGACTGGCCCGACAATGTCGAGCGGATCGACCATCTGCCGCCCGAGGCGCATCCGGGCTTCTACAGCCGGCAGCGCTTCACCCTCAACGTGACCCGCGCCGACATGATCGCCGCCGGCTGGTCGCCGAGCGTGCGGCTGTTCGAGGCAGCGGCCTGCGCCACCCCGATCATCAGCGATCGCTGGCGAGGCCTTGAGGATCTGTTTCCTGCCGGCCGGGCGATCGTGATTGCGCAGGGGCCGGACGATGTGGTGCGCGCGCTTGCAAGAACCGATGAGGAGGAACGCCGCCGGCTGGGAGAGACGGCGCGGCGCATCGTTCTCGAGGGCCATACCGGCCTTGTGCGGGCGCACGAACTCGCCAGCGCGATTGCCGCCCTGCCTGACGGGGCCGCCGGTCCGCAGACCAGACTTCAGCAAGTTTCAGCCTAAGGAGAGGTGTCATGCTGCACAAGAACCGAAACGGACAGGGGAGAACCGTTCTCGTTGCCGGAGGGGCCGGGTTTGTCGGTTCGCATCTTCTGGATGCGCTGCTCGCCCGCGGCGACCGGGTCATCTGCGTCGACAGTTTCATCACAGGCTCCGAGGCGAATGTCTGGCCGCTGAAGAACCACCCGAATTTCCGGTTGATCGAGAGGGATGTCTGCGCGCTCGACCAGATCGACGAGCCGGTCGACCAGATCTACAACCTCGCCTGTGCCGCATCGCCGCCGCATTACCAGGCCGATCCCGTCCATACGATGATGACCTGCGTGCAGGGCACCGGCAATCTGCTGGCACTGGCCGAACGGCATGGCGCCACCTTCGTGCAGGCCTCCACGAGCGAGGTTTACGGCGATCCGGCCGAGCATCCGCAGCGGGAGGATTATCGCGGCAATGTCAGCTGCACCGGCCCGCGTGCCTGCTATGACGAGGGCAAGCGCGCGGCCGAGGCGCTGTGCTTCGACATGCTGCGCGCCGGCCGCGCCGATGTGCGGGTGGCCCGTATCTTCAACACCTACGGGCCGCGCATGCAGCCCGATGACGGGCGCATCATCTCGAACCTGCTGGTGCAGGCCATTGCCGGCCAGCCGCTCACCATCTACGGCACCGGCGAACAGACGCGCTCCTTCTGCTTCGTCAGCGATCTGGTGGCGGGCCTGATGGCGCTGATGGATGTGGACGTCAATCCGGATGCGCCGGTCAATCTCGGAAACCCCGGCGAATTCACCATCAACGAACTCGCCGCGATGGTCCTGGCGATGATCCCGACCGCCTCCGGCCTCGTCTATCGGCCGTTGCCGAAGGATGATCCGCATCGCCGCCGTCCCGATATTTCCCGCGCGCGGGAACTGCTTGGCTGGCAGCCGAAGATTGCCCTGGCGGAGGGGCTCCGGCTCACCTCCGACTGGTTCGTCGCCACCCTGGGCGATGCCGCCGCGCCGCTGTCGCCGCCGGCCGGTCGTCCGGTATCGCAACGGCCCCGGATCCGCCTGGGGGTGTAGGCATGGACAATGCAAGAGGTTTGCCGGCGGAAAGCCTGCGCCGGAAGATCGCCGAACTCGGGCCCTGGTTTCACAACCTGCGCATCGGCGGCATCGAGACGGCGCCCGACCATTTCCTCGGCGACTATCCGAACTTCAAGTGGCAGGGCTTTCGCCAGGTGGTGCCGGAGGACCTGACCGGCCGCAGCGTGCTGGATGTCGGCTGCAATGCCGGTTTCTACGCGCTGGAAATGAAGCGACGAAATGCCCGCCGGGTGGTGGGGATCGATTCCGATCCCCATTATCTGCGGCAGGCGCGTTTTGCCGCGGAGCAGTCCGGGCTGGACATCGAATTTCGCCAGCTGTCCGTCTATGAGGTCGGCAAACTGGGGGAGCGCTTCGATCTCGTGATCTTCATGGGGGTGCTCTATCACCTCCGTCATCCGCTTCTGGCGCTGGACCTGCTCTATGAGCATGCGGTGAAGGACCGGCTGCTGTTCCAGTGCCTGCAGCGCGGCGACGAGCGTGTGCCCCGGCTTGCGGAGGATTACGACTTCTCCGAATGGTCCGTCTTCGACCGGCCGGATTATCCGCGCCTCTTCTTCGTCGAGGAGCGCTATGCCTCGGACCCGACCAACTGGTTCATTCCCAACACGGCTGCCGTCGTGGCGATGCTGCGAAGCTCCGGCTTCCTCATCGAGGCCAATCCGGAACGGGAGGTCTACATGTGCCGCCGCGGCCAGCGCCATTATGCCGTGCCGCCGCCGCCCTGCGGCTGAAACGGAAGGCACTCGGGACGGGGATTGTGCCGCACCGACGCCTGGCACTCGCAGGCGGTCATCCTTGCCGGCCCTCCATCCGCGGCGGGCACCCCTGATGGTAAGCCTTTCCGCCGGGGCCTGCCGCATGGCGCGTCTTTCGCCCGCCCCTTGTTCTGCCGGTGGCGCGGGCTATGTCTGTCTGCACCAGGCGGGGGGACGCGGATGACATCGAAATGGGCATGGTGGCTGTCGCAGATCGGCCGGCGGATCTGGTTCCGGGCAACGCTGTTTTCGATCCTTGCCGTTGCCACGGCGCTTCTCGCCGCCTTTGTCTCTCCCTGGATCCCGGCGCATCTGCCCACCAAGATCGGCGCGGATGCCGTCGACAACATCCTCGGCATCATCGCCTCCAGCATGCTGACCGTCACCACCTTTTCGCTCAGCACCATGGTGTCCGCCTATGCAGCGGCCTCCAGCAGTGTCACGCCGCGCGCCACGCGGCTGGTGATGGAGGACACCACCACGCAGAACGTGCTGGCGACCTTCGTCGGCTCCTTCCTGTTCAGCCTCGTCGGCATCATCACGCTCAGCACCGGGGCCTATGGCGAGCGGGGACGCCTCGTGCTGTTCATCGTCACGATCGGCGTCGTCGTCCTCATCGTGCTGACGCTGTTGCGCTGGATCGACCATCTGTCGCGGCTCGGGCGCGTGACGGAAACCACCGAACGTGTCGAGCGGGTGGCGATTTCCGCTGTCGCTGCGGTCAGGAAGGCGCCCCATCTCGGCGGCAGGCCGCTGATCAGCCAGGAGCGCTGGCGCGGCTTTCCGAATGTGCCGATCTTCCGTCGGGAAATCGGCTACGTGCAGCATGTGGATGCGGCTGCCCTGTCCGCCATCGCCGAGGAGGCGGGAATCGACATCGCCGTTCTCGCCATTGCCGGCAAGCTCGTCTCGCCGGATGAGGCGATCGCGGTGGCAAGCGCTGCCATCGAGGACGATATCCGCCAGCGCATTGCCGATGCCTTCACGCTGGGCGATACGCGCTCTTTCGATCAGGATCCGCGTTTCGGGGCTGCGGTTCTGACCGAGATTGCCTCGCGCGCGCTGTCACCGGCCGTCAACGATCCGGGGACGGCGATCGATGTCATCTCGCGCGCCATGCGCATCCTGGCTGCCTGGAACGGGAAGGCGGGGGAGGCGGCGCAGGAGGAGGTGTCGCATCCGCGTCTTCATGTGCGGGGCATATTGCTGGCGGATCTCTTCGACGACCTGTTCACGCCGATTGCCCGCGACGGGGCGGGGCTTGTCGAAGTGGGACTGCGGCTGCAAAAGGCCTTTGGCGCCCTCGCGCGCCTCAACGGGGCCGGATTTCGCGAAAACGCCCTTCGCCATGCGGCGGAGGCCCTGGCGAGAGCCGAGGCCGTTCTGCATGTCGAGACCGACAAGCTACGTCTGCGCAAGGCAGCCGCGGAGATCGACGGTTTCGGCAGGAGGCCCGACGGCAAGGACGCATAGGCAGGCGCCCCTTTAAGGTCTATGATCCGGGTGAGGATCACGGGAGGCGGCCCTCGAAAGCCGGTGTCTTTATGGGTTTTTCCGATCACGTCAGGGAAATCGAACGCGTCGGACAAGGCAGCAATACGGGGCGGGATGCGGTTGTCGTCCAGTCCTGGCGGCGCTGCCTGGAGACCTATCAGCTCGATCCGGCAAAGGCACGCGAGGCGGTCATCGTCTCGGAAACACGACTGCGCGAGCATCGCCAGCAGGCGGAAGACCTGGTGCATATCGCCCGTTCCGGCCTCGAGCGGCTTTACCGGCAGGTGGCCGAGCAGAACTATGTTCTGCTGCTGTCGGACCGGGAAGGCGTCACCGTCGAATTCCTGGGCGATCCATCGTTCGACAACAACCTGCGCAAGGCCGGTCTCTATCTGGGCTCCGAATGGTCGGAGCCGCGTGCCGGCACCTGTGCGGTGGGCGCCTGCATCGCCACCGGCGAGGCTCTGACCATCCACCAGACCGATCACTTCGACATCACGCACACCCCGCTTTCCTGTACCGCGGCGCCGATCTACGACACGCATGGCGCCCTGACCGCCGTGCTGGACATTTCGCTGCTGAGTTCGCCGATCCTGAAGGCCAGCCAGAACATGGCGCGCCATCTCGTCTCCTCCACGGTCAGGCGAATCGAGCTTGCCAACCTGATGGCCAACAGCCGGCATGACCTGGTGCTGCGCTTCGCCGGCGCGCCGGAATTCCTCGACGTCGATCCGGAAGCGGCGATTGCCGTGGATGGCGCCGGCCGCATCACCGGCATGACGCATGGCGGGGCGCGGCTTCTGGCGACTTCGCGCGGCCTTGACTGGCGAAGACCGGATCTGCTGATCGGCCAGCCGGTTGCGGATTTCTTTGAGGCCGGCCTCAGCGAACTCGCATCGCTGACACGCGCCAGCCTGCCGCAGGACCGCAGGATCGCCGTGCGCGACGGCACCTTCCTCTACGCCCATGCGATCGAGCCGCAGCAGCGCGTCGCCGGCCTGCCGCCGGCGCGTTTGCGGCGTGCCGATCCGGCCATCGACCGGCTTGGCGGCAAGGATGCGGCAATCGACGGACTGAGGCGGAAGATCGCCAGGCTCGCCCCGGTCCGTTTGCCGATCCTGCTCCAGGGGCAGACGGGAACCGGCAAGGAATATCTGGCGCGCATCATTCACGAGACGAGCGGTCTGTCCGGCCGGTTCGTGGCGGTCAATTGTGCGGCGATCCCGGAACAGCTGATCGAAAGCGAACTGTTCGGCTACACGCCCGGTGCCTTTACCGGGGCGCTGGCCCGCGGGCGTAAGGGGCTGGTGGAGGAGGCGCAGGGCGGAACGCTGTTTCTCGATGAGATCGGCGACATGCCCTTTGCCGCGCAGAGCCGGCTGCTGCGGGTGCTGGCCGAGGGGGAGGTGCTGCCGGTCGGTGGCTCGGCGCCGCGCAAAGTGGATTTCCGCGTCGTTTCCGCGTCCCATCGGCCGCTGGTCGAGATGGTCGCGGCCGGCACCTTCCGCGAGGATCTCTATTATCGCCTGAATGCGGCGGTGCTGTCGCTGCCGCCGCTTTCGCAGCGTGACGACCTTCCCTGGCTTGTCGACCGGCTTCTCGAAAAGCACGCGCCGTCCGGTCGGCCGCTGAGGCTTTCCGATGCCGCGAGAAGGCTGATCCTTGCTTACCGCTGGCCGGGCAACATCCGCGAGCTGGACAATGTCATCGCCTTTGCCGCCGCCCTTTGCGAGGCGGGGCTGATCGAGGTGGCGGACCTGCCGGACCAGATGGTCGGCCCCACATCCCCCCACGGCGACGTTGGCGACGCGGCGGACCTTCGGGCCATGCTTGCCGCCTGCAAGGGCAATGTCTCGGAGGCGGCGCGCCGGCTCGGCATCGACCGCACCACCATGCATCGCCGCCTGCGACGGTTCGGCATCGACCGCCCGCATTGAGCTGATCGACTGCGGCAACTGCCACAGCTGTTGCGCCACACCTGTGGCATCCGGGCCCTGTGCCATGCGGGAAAATCCAGTCATTTCAGCGGTTCGCGGTGCCGCTCGTCGCTGGCATGGCCATTGCACCCCTTCCTGGCATCAAAAGCAGCCAAGGGAGGATACATGCGCGCGCTCAGATTTCATGCAGCCAAGGACTTGCGGCTCGACGACATCCCCGAACCGGGACACCCTGGACCGGGGCAGGTCGTTGTGCGCAACCGCTTCGTCGGCATCTGCGGAACCGATCTTCACGAATACAGCTATGGCCCGATCTTCATTCCGACCGAGCCGCATCCCTTTACCGGCGCGCATGGCCCGCAGGTTCTCGGCCATGAGTTCGGCGGCGTGGTCGAGGCGGTCGGGGCGGGCGTGACCTCCGTTGCCGTCGGCGACCGCGTTTCCATCCAGCCGCTCGTCATGCCGCGATCCGGCGATTATTTTGCCGATCGCGGCCTGTTCCATCTCAGCACGCAACTGGCGCTGGTCGGCCTCAGCTGGGTTGGCGGCGGCATGGCCGAAGCCGCTCTCGTCAACGAGTACAATGTCCAGAAGATCCCCGAGGAGATGACGGATGAAGAGGCAGCGCTCGTCGAGCCGACGGCGGTCGCCGTCTATGCCTGCGACCGTGGCGGCGTGACCGCCGGCAACAGTGTGCTGGTGACGGGCGCCGGCCCCATCGGCATGCTGACGCTTCTGGCGGCGCGTGCGGCCGGTGCCGCTCAGCTGTTCGTCTCCGATCTCAACGATGCCCGGCTGGAGCTGGCGAAAGGCGTGCTGCCGGATGTGATCACCATCAATCCCAGGCGCGACAAGGTGGGCGATGTCGTCCGCTCGCTGACGGAAGGCGGCGTCGGCTGCGATGTGGCCATCGAATGCGTCGGCAACGAACATGCGCTGAAGGCCTGCGTCGATGCGGTGCGCAAGCAGGGCGTGGTGGTGCAGACGGGTCTGCATCCGCATGAGAACCCGATCGACTGGTTCCAGGTGACTTTCCGCGATCTCGAGGTGAAGGGCTCCTGGGCCTATCCGACCCATTACTGGCCGCGCGTCATTCGCCTGATCGCCTCGGGGCTGCTGCCGGCGACGAAGGTCGTCACCAAGCGCATCACGCTCGAAACCGCCGTGAAGGAGGGCTTCGACGCCCTGCTCGATCCCGCCGGCACCCAGCTGAAGATCCTGATCGATCTTTCGAAATAGCCTCAAAGGCCACCGCCTGCCCGGGAGAGGAGCCCGGCAGGCGGGCGCCGCGATGTCTTCCGGAACGCCTCATTGCGAGGCGCTCCGGCCCGAACTCTCAAGCACGCATGGAGGAGATGACTATGCTTGATATCAGCCCCGCAACCAAGATCGACACCGTTCTTGCCAAACTCGGCAAGGCGCTGGAACAGGGCGAGATCGATGCCGCCGCCAACCTGTTTCAGGCCGAATGCTACTGGCGTGATCTGGTAACCTTCACCTGGAACCTCAAGACACTCGAAGGCCGCGAGCAGATCCGCGACATGCTGCAAAGCCAGCTTGCCGCCATCCGGCCTTCGAACTTCGTGCAGGATACCAGGGAGGCCGCTTCGGATGCCGGCGGCGTCACCGAAGGCTGGTTCGAGTTCGAGACGGGCGTCGCGCGCGGCTATGGCCATATCCGGCTGAAGGACGGCCTGATCTGGACGCTGCTGACCACCATGACCGAACTGAAGGGCCATGAGGAGCCGAAGGGCTTCCGCCGCCCGATGGGGGCCGAGCACGGCCATGACCGCAACCGAAAGACCTGGAAGGAAAAGCGCGAGGCGGAAGCCGCCGAGCTCGGCCATTCCGTCCAGCCCTATGTGGTGATCATCGGTGGCGGGCAGGGTGGCATTGCGCTCGGCGCCCGGCTTCGCCAGCTTGGCGTGCCGACGATCATCATCGAGAAGAACGAACGGCCGGGCGACAGCTGGCGCAAGCGCTACAAGTCGCTCTGCCTGCATGATCCCGTCTGGTACGATCACCTGCCCTATATTCCCTTCCCGGAAAACTGGCCTGTCTTCACGCCGAAGGACAAGGTGGGCGACTGGCTGGAAATGTATACCAAGGTCATGGAGCTGAATTACTGGGGCTCCACCACGGCCAAGTCGGCGCAGTATGACGAGGCGACCGGCGAATGGACCGTCGTGGTCGAACGCGCCGGAACGGAGGTCGTGCTGCGGCCGAAACAGCTGGTGCTGGCCACCGGCATGTCCGGCAAGGCCAATGTGCCGAAATTCCCCGGCCAGGACATCTTCAAGGGCGAGCAGCAGCATTCCTCGCAGCATCCGGGCCCGGATGCCTATGCCGGCAGACAGGTCGTCGTCATCGGCTCTAACAATTCCGCCCATGATATCTGCGCGGCCCTCTGGGAGGCGGGTGCCGATGTCACCATGGTGCAGCGCTCCTCCACCCACATCGTGAAGTCGGATTCGCTGATGGAGATCGGCCTTGGCGATCTCTATTCTGAGCGGGCGGTTGCCGGCGGCATGACGACGCGCAAGGCCGATCTCATCTTCGCCTCGCTGCCATACCGGATCATGCACGAGTTCCAGATCCCGATCTACGACAGGATCCGCGAGCAGGATGCGGAGTTCTACCAGGCGCTCGAAAAGGCCGGTTTCATGCTGGATTTCGGCGACGATGAATCCGGCCTGTTCATGAAATA
The DNA here is from genome assembly GCF_018760785.1 of Rhizobium sp. CSW-27. Classification (GTDB taxonomy): domain Bacteria; phylum Pseudomonadota; class Alphaproteobacteria; order Rhizobiales; family Rhizobiaceae; genus Neorhizobium. Next base: position 55,368 of record NZ_JAHHZO010000006.1, on the reverse strand, counting down.
TCTGCGGCGCGGCTCCGGCTATTACATCGATGTCGGCGCCTGCGATCTCGTGATCGACGGTTCGATCAAGCTGAAATCGGGTGTCGATGTTTCCCATCTGACGGAGAACGCCGTGGTGCTGAAGGACGGCACGGAGCTTGCTGCCGATCTCGTGGTCTATGCCACCGGTTATGGCTCGATGAACGGCTGGGCCGCCGATCTCATCTCGCGCGAGGTGGCGGACAAGGTCGGAAAATGCTGGGGTCTCGGCTCCAACACAACCAAGGATCCCGGTCCCTGGGAGGGCGAGCAGCGCAACATGTGGAAGCCGACGCAGCAGCAGGCGCTGTGGTTTCACGGCGGCAACCTGCACCAGTCACGCCACTATTCGCAATATCTGTCACTGCAGCTGAAGGCACGGCAGGTCGGTCTCGACACGCCGGTCTATGGGCTCACCCGGCCCCATCACCTGTCCTGAACCCTCAGGGGCGCCGGCCAAACCGGCGCCCGCTTTCGCCCGGCCATGCGGGCCACCTGATCCACGGAGGTTTTCTGTTCAGCGTCCGTGCCGGGTGAAACCCGGTGCGGGACACGGCTTGCGGATTACCGCTCCCAGTACCAGGCCAGGTAGCTTCTGCCCTTTTCCCGCTCCGGTCCCTTAAGAAGCGGGCGAAGCGCCCGCACGTCGTCCTTCTCGCAGGCAATCCAGATGTAACGGTCGGCGGGCGAGGCAGCGATCGCCTGCTTCGCGGCCTCGCGCAAGGCCGTCGTCCGGCCTTCCGTCTGGCGGTGGATCCAGCGGATGCTGACATCGCCATGCGAACAAACCGCCTGTTCCTCGTCAGCATTCATCACTTCGATGATGGCTTCGGCCGTGGCGCCGGCCGGCAACTCCTCCAGAATGCGCAGAATGGCGGGAAGAGCGGTTTCGTCGCCGATCAGCAGCAGAGACTGCGCCTCCGGGCGCCCGCCGCCGCCCGGCCCCAGCAGCGCGATCCGGTCGCCCGGCCTTGCATCGCGTGCAAAATCGGCGCCGGGTGTCGCCACGCCCGGCATCGGGTGCTGGAAGAAATCGATCCACACCTCACCCGTCTGCAGGTCGACCTTGCGGATCGTGTAGACGCGTACAACCAGGGCATCCTCGCCCTCCGGCCAGGAAATCCGCCCGTCATCCCGGATGCCCGGCCAGACAGGCTGCCTGTCGCGCGGTGGAATCAGGACGCGCACATGCATGTTGCCGTCCAGGAAGGGGGCGGGATCCGTGCAGGAGAAGCGCACCCGGCGCATGTGCGGCGTGATGTCCTGCGCGCCGGTCACGGTGACGTGGTGCAGATTGGCAATCGTGCCGAGCGGGGCGGGCGCCGACCACTGGAGATCGAGCGGATTGTCGCCGGCAAAGTAGAACATGTGTTCCGCCAGCATGATGCGGGCCATCTGCAGCGCCTGGTCCGAGGGGGAGGCGAGGTCGATCAGCAGCCGTTCGCCGGTCAGCCGGATTTCCGCCGTCGCGCTGTCGTTCTTCATCACCACGATATCATCGACGCGCGAGACGTTCGCGTGTTCGGTGAAGTGTTCGCAGATCTGGTCCAGCATCTGTCTGGCATCATGCGGAACAGCGGTTCCGGACAGGGTGAATGGAGCGGTCAGGCTCATCGGTTTGCCTCCTCGGGCAGGTGGGCGGTCATTTCAGGCGTGGCGGGGCGTGGATCCGCGGCGATCGCTGTCGGCCGGCGGCGCCTGCAAATGGGGCTGGCACAATCCGGCATGCACAGGTCCTCTTTCCAGATGAAGTTGACATGAACTCTCAGCTTCACCGCAGGGCGTCAACGCCAAAGCTCGCCGTCGCCGAGGGTGGCCATGAAGTTTCCGGGGTTTCCTTCAAAACAGGGAATTCCTACAATACTGGAGCATCGATATCAAGTTAACCCGGCGCACAGGGATATCGGGGTCCAGCGATCCTTCACGGCAGGCGGATGACGAGGCGCGGGGGCTGCCGCGGCGGCATGGTGCTTTCGTCCGGCACCCCGGCACCCCTGCCATTTGCGTCCAGCCGCCTGCAGGGAGGCGGCTCAACTTCTGGAATCTGGATGATGCACATCGAACGCTTGGACAAGGCCAGCCTGCGGGGCAGGGGCCGCCTCACATTGCTGATGGGATGCACCGCACTCGTTGCACTTCAACCGCTTGCGGCCGTTTCGCAGGATGGCCAGGCCGCCGAGGAAACGACGGTGCTGGAACGCATCACGGTCGAAGGTGCCGGCGGTGCCGACGACGATGCCCGGTCGATCGTGGCGACCACGAGCACCGGGGCGAGCAAGATTCCCACCGCGCTTCTCGATACACCGGCATCGGTCTCGGTGATCACCGCCAGGGAGATGCAGGAGAGGAATGTCTCGACGGTCGAGGAAGCGCTTCGCTACACCGCCGGTGTTTCGACCGATTTCTATGGTTCGGACGACCGGTACGACTATTTCAAGATCCGTGGGTTCGATGCCTATGTCTATCGCGACGGGCTGATGATCGGCGATCCTTTCGGCGGCATTCGCGAGGAAGCCTATGCCTATGAGCGGGTCGAGGTGCTGAAGGGTGCCAGTTCGACCACATTCGGCGTGTCGGATCCAGGCGGTTCCGTCAATTTCGTGACGAAGACACCGAAGAGCGAGCGGTTCGGCGAGGCCTATATCAGCGGCGGTTCCTACAGCCGCGCCGAGATGGGCTTCGACTTCGGCGACAACCTCACCGAGGACGACACGCTCTCCTATCGCCTGACCGGAAAGGTCCGCAAGGCGGATGCGGAATACGACTATTCCCGCGACGACGAGAAGTTCTTCATGGGCGGGCTCACCTGGCGCCCGAGCGATGTGACCACTCTCAGCATCGTCTACGATCATTTGAACAAGGATGGTGTGCCGGGTAGCGGCGGGCATCCCCTCGGCACAGATTTCGACCGCAGCCGCTTCTTCGGCGAACCGGACTACAATTATCGCGGCACGAACCGCAATTCCGTCAGCGTGATGCTCGACCACGATTTCGGCTCCGGCCTGACGCTGGGTGCCAATGCCCGCTACAGCCGGACCGACAGCGATTTCGGCTATGCCTATATCTCTTCGACGCCGACCAATGGCTCGACCACGGCCAGCCGCGCCTTCTTCGGCAATGATCAGTCCGTCGACGACGTCGTGCTGGATACGCACCTGCAGTATGACACGAGTTTCGACGGGATCGACAGCCGCAGTCTTGTCGGCGTCACTTATCAACGGACCTCGACCGACAACAAGAACTACTGGGGCGCGGCACCCGGCATCGACTGGCTCAATCCCGTCTATACCGGCCGCCCGGCCTCGGTGCCGATCTACCAGAGCCTGAAGACCGATCAGGATACGAAGGCCCTCTACGTCCAGCAGAATCTCACTTTCGCCGACAGGCTGACGGTGTCGATGGGCCTGCGCAACGACTGGCTGGACACCGACCAGACGGACAGGCTGACGGGCGTGCGCACCAAGGGCGACGTCAGCGAACTCACGAGCCGCTTCGGCCTCAGCTATCGCTGGACGGAGGAGCTTGCCACCTATGCCAGCTATTCGGAATCGGCCGTGCCCTCATCGCTGACTGTGGAACCGGAGCGGGGCAAGCAGTATGAAGTGGGCGTGAAGTACCAGCCGCTGGAGTTTCCGGCGCTGTTCAGCGCGGCCGTCTACGACCTGACCAAGAGCAACATCACCCGCACGGACCCGGTGACAAACCTGCAGTCTGCCATCGGCGAAGTCCGCGTTCGCGGCCTTGACCTGGAGGCGAAGGCGGAGATCAGCGATCGCTGGAGCCTGACGGCGGCCTATTCCTACCTCTCGTCCGAAATCGTCGAGAACGGGGCGGATGGCAACGAGGGCAACGAACTTGCCTTCGTGCCGCATCACATCGCTTCACTATGGGCCACCTACAAGCTGCCGGGCGACGGGCGTCGCGGCGACATGAGTTTCAGTCTCGGCGGCCGCTACTCCTCGTCCTACTATTTCGACGATGCCAACACCGTTTCGACGGACGGCCACGTCGTCTTCGATGCGGCTGCCACCTACAAGCTGGCGGAAAACACGGCGGTCGAATTCAACGTCGCCAACCTGTTTGACGAGAAGCATGTGGATTACGGCGGCTTCGGCGCGAACTTCTACAATCCCGGCCGTTCGTTCAGCCTGACGCTCCGCCAGACCTGGTAGAGGTCACGCCTCGGCAAACATCCGCCGCCAGGCGGCGGGTGTCTGTCCGACGACCTGCCGGAAGGACCGGGTGAAGTGCGCCTGGTCGGAAAAGCCCATCTGCGCGGCGATCTGGGCGATGCTGAGATCGCTTGCCTTCAACAGATGCCGGCACTGCTCCAGCCGGCGGCTCATCTGCCATTGGAGCGGAGTCTTGCCGGTGGTCTGCTTGAAAGCGGAGGCAAACCAGCTTTCCGACAGGCCGACGCAGGCCGCCATCTCCGGAATGCTGACGCGGCAATCGGCGCGGGAGGCAATCAGAGCGGTCAGGCGGTTCATCTGGGCCTGCGTCAGTCGCCCGCATGGCCGCTCCTGCTCCCCGGTGAAGTCGAGAAGCCCGGTGACGATGCTGGCCGCCAGATGTTCCGCATGTACCGGGTGGCGCGCCGGATGCGCCAGTTCCTCCACCAGCAGCGTGGCCAGCATGTCGGTGGAGCGCGACGCTTCCACCTCGACGGGATGGCGCAGCGCCGCAAGGGCCGCCGAGCGACCCACCGAGGGGGCAAGCATCTTCACCAGCTTGTCCGCATGCATGTGGAGATCCAGATGCGAGAAGCGGTGCATGGCTGTGAAGCTGGTCCACATCGGGGTGCCGGCTGGAACGTAGATCGCCCGCGTCATCGGCCGGTAATGGGAAGCGCGCGCCCGCTCTTCATTGGTCAGGCGGATCTGCTCGGACACGTCGTTGAAGAAGATCACGATTCGCGGGTCCGGAGAGAGGTAGTAGCCCCTTGCGCCCGCATGGCCCGTCGCCTCCCAGTAGACGCCCACCGCACCGTCCAGCCCGCGCCATGTCGGTGGCTGCAGGGGGCGGATGCCCTCGGTGTGGCAGATCATCGAATGCAGGTAGCTCAAGGCGCTGGGGTCCTCGGTGTCGAGGAAAGCCCTGTGGATCGGACTTTCCTGGATTCTGGCGGAACGCGATAAGCTTACCATTAAAGTCATCTTCGAAATAGCCATTTCGGAAAGCCGCCATCGCCGCGGGAGCGCCGGCCGCAGGTGCGGCATCCCGTCCATCCTCCGAGGCCGCAGCAGCCCCTTGCCGGTCATTGTCGTCGAAGATCGCTGGCGATGGGGCACGCCTGGCGCTCGCCATCCACAGCGTCTGTCGGCCGTGTCGCAACCTGTGGGTTGACGTATGTAATAACATTACATAAACGCTCCCTGTTCGTTTGCGGGGGGCTCGATGACCGACATGCGCATACAGACCGACCATCCTGCGCCTGGCCCTGTCCGCCGTGCTGCCGCTGCTAATGCAGGCGGCAGCCGTGGCGTGCTCGGCACTGCCGGCGCGCGAGCGCTGTCGCGAAGGGGTGTCGTGCCCATGCCGCAAGGCCGGGGACCGGCCGCCACTTCGTCCTTTCGCTCGACCCCACCATGCCGGGGGGCGGCATGATCGGCGCTCTGTTCAACCGGCGCACGGATGCGCGGCAGATACCGGGGGAGCCCGCTGTGAAGCGCGCCTGCGATACCGTTCCCGTAACCGTGCTCACCGGCTTTCTCGGCTCCGGCAAGACCACGCTTCTGAATGACATTCTGGCTGATCCCCGCATGACGGGTACGGCGGTCATCGTCAATGAGTTCGGCACCGTTTCCATCGATCATGATCTGGTGCGCACCGGCTCCGAATCCTATGTCCGCACCACGACCGGCTGCATCTGCTGCACGGCCACAAGCGATATCCGCGCGTCGCTCCACGAGCTGCACGAGGCTGTGGGGCGGGGCGAGATCCCGCCATTGTTGCGGGTGGTGGTGGAAACCACCGGGCTTGCCGATCCGGCCCCCATCATCAACAGCATCATTGCCGGCGGTGCACCGGCCATGGGGTTGAGGGATCATGTCGTTGCCCGGCATTTCCACCTGGCCCGTGTTGTGACCACATTCGATGTCCTGAACGGGCGGTCGATGCTCGACAGCTTTCTGGAGGGCTGGAAACAGCTTGCCTTTGCCGATCATGTGGTTCTGACCAAGACCGATCTGGCTGCCTCTCATCATGACTGGCCTGCGGAGCTGCGCGGGCTCAATCCGGCTGCGGTCTATCAGGATCGCCACGGCGGCGATTTCGATCCTGTCGCACTTTTCGGGGCCGGAGCCTATTCGCTTACCGGAAAGCCGGAGGATGTGGTGGGCTGGCTGGCGCTGGAGCGCCTTTCTTCCCACCCCGGCGATGCTGCGGATCACAGCCATGATCCGAACCGGCACGGCGACGAGATTGAGGCGATCAGCCTCACGCATGATGTGCCGCTTTCGCCGGAGGCCGTGGAAACCTTCCTCCACATCGTCACGACCAATACCGGTTCGGGCCTGCTGCGCCTGAAGGGCATTTTCGCGCTGACCGATACGCCGGAGCGCCCGCTGGTGGCGCATGCGGTGCAGCATCGTCTCTACCCGCCGCAGCGTCTGGCGTGCTGGCCGGATGAGGACAGGCGCAGCCGCGTGGTGCTGATCGGGCAGGACATGCCGGTCAAGCCGATCCGGGATCTGTTCGAAGTGCTGGCCCCGCGCGGGGAGAGGAAAAAGAGGAAAAGCGCATGACCCCTTCTTTCGTCAATCCGCTGGCGCGCAAGGCGGGCTCTGTCGTCGATAGCGTCCGAAGCATCAAGTCCTGGGTGCGCGGCCAGTTGGCGTTACCGGAGGATACGGTCGTTTCCGTCAGCGAACTTGCCTGCCATGTACCCGGCTGTCCACCGAAGGAGACCGTGATCCTCGTCATGCAGGGAACCGCAACTTTGCAGTTCTCCATCCACAAGGCGCTGCGGGATGTGGCGGAGGAGGATGTCTCCACGGCTCTCCTCGAAGCCGGCGCCGCAACTGTTTCCATACCGATAGAAAATTGAAAGAGAGATATGGCCATGCCTATTGCCAAAGCGTTTTTCCTCACACTGATGCTCGGTGCCGCCATGCCGGTTGCCCCGGCCGGTGCCGAGGTTCTGAAGGTTGCCGGCCCCTGGGAAATCGCCGGAATTGAGCCGGCGCAGACAGGCTATGTGTTCAGTCGCCTTCAGGTGGCCGAAACGCTGGTCACCACCGACAGGCAGGGTGCGCTTGTTCCGGGGCTGGCTGAAAGCTGGTCGGTGTCCGACGATGGCCTCGTCTGGACATTCAAGCTGCGCAGGAACGCGAAGTTTCATGATGGGACGGCGGTCACCGCCGAGAATGTTGCTGAAAGCCTTCAGCGCACATTGGCCGGTGTCGGCGTTCTGGCCCAGGCACCGATTGCCGGTATCGCAGCCGAAGGCGGTGATGTGCGCGTTTCGCTGACAAAGCCCTTTTCCCCGCTGCCTGCCTATCTGGTGCATTTCAGCACCATCATTCTTGCTCCCTCTTCTCTTGAGGCTGGCAAGGTCGTGCGCATTGTCGGCACCGGTCCCTACAAGGTGAAAAGCCTCACGCCTCCGGCGCGGCTTGAGCTGGAGGCATCCGGCACGTGGTGGGGCGGAGAGCCCGGCATCGCGCAGGTCAACTATCTTGCCGTAGGGCAGGGCGAAACCCGCGCGCTGATGGCGGAAAGCGGCGAGGCGGATCTGGTCTTTTCCATGCTTCCGGTGTCGGTAGACCGGCTCAAGGCCAATCCGAAGCTGGATGTGCGCATCGCCACCATTCCGCGCACCCGGCTCATCAAGGTCAATGCGGCCTCCCCTTTCTTTGATCAGGTTGAGGAGCGGCAGGCCATCAGTGCCGCGATCGATCGTGTGGGTACCACCAAAGTCATCCTGCGCAATCCCGATCTTGCCGCCACGCAGCTTTTCCCGCCGGCGATGAAGGGCTGGAATGATCCGGAGGTGCAGCCCCTGGAAAAGAATCTCGACAAGGCGCGCGCCCTGCTCAAGTCCGCTGGCTGGGTACCGGGCAGCGATGGCATTCTGGAGAAAGACGGCAAGCGCTTCAGCGTGACCATGCTCACCTATGCCAGCTGGCCGGAACTGCCGCCGCTTGCCACTGCGCTACAGGCCCAGCTTCGCCAGGTTGGTATCGATGTGAAGGTCTCCGTCGGCAATAGTTCGGAGATCCCGGCCCGCCATAAGGATGGCACTCTCGAAATGGGTCTGGTTTCGCGCCTGTATTCCATCGTTCCCGATCCCGTGGGCACGCTGTTGCAGGATTACGGCCCGACCGGAAGCGATTGGGGCTCCATGGGCTGGGATAACAAGGAGATGCAGCAGATCGTCGAAAAGCTGGCAGCGTCCAGCGATCCCAAGGTTCGCGAACCGCTTCGGAAGCGCGCGGTCGAAATTCTGCAACAGGAACTGCCCAGCATTCCGGTCACCTGGTCTGAACTGGCCATCGTATCCAGCAAGCGCATCAACGGCGTCGAGGTGGATCCGCTGGAGGTGAATTACGGCCTCTCGGCAATCCGGTGGGCGCAATGACGGGCAGGGGAATGAAGAACTTCCTTGTTTTGCGGCTGTTACAGGCCGGCATTGTCGCCGTCGTGGTTGGTGCCTTGTGCTTCGTACTCATGCGGGTGCTGCCGGGCGATGCAGCCATGCGCATTGCCGCGGGTCGCTACGGGCCGGATGCGCGTATCACGGATGCGGCGGCAAAGATCCGTATCGAACTGGGCCTCGACCGGCCGCTCGCCGTGCAGTTCTTCGAGTGGCTCGGCAGCCTCGCGCGTTTCGATCTCGGGCATTCGCTGGTCACGGGCAGCCCCGTGGCGCATGAATTGCAGGTGCAGCTGGGGGCCTCGGTGTGGCTGGCGGCGGCAGCGCTTCTGCTATCCCTGCTGATTGGCCCGATTGTCGGCCTTCTGGGCGGGCTGAAGCCGGGCGGCACGGCAGACCGGATGGGTCTGTTCGGTGCGGTCACGTTTCGCGCCGTTCCGCCCTTCGTGCTGGGGCTTGTCCTGATGCTGGTCTTTTCCCGGCAACTGGGCTGGCTGCCCCCGGCGGGCTTCGGCTCCCCTCGGGAAATCCTGCTTCCGGCGCTTACGCTGGCGCTTGGGCTGGCGGCCATCTCCAGCCGCGTCACGCGCAATGCGGTGGCGGCGGTTGCGCGGGCTCCCTACTTTGCCTTTGCCCGCTACAAGGGGCTTCCGGAAGCGGTGGTCGTGCGCCGCCATGGCTTGAGAAATGCGGCCATTCCGGTTGTATCCTATCTTGGCCTTCAGGCCATCTACCTCATCGAAGGCGTGGTGGTGGTGGAATCGCTGTTTGCCTATCCGGGCATCGGTCATGCGCTGGTGCATGCCATCATCGAGCGGGACGTGCCGATGGTGCAGGGCACGGCGCTGACCATGGGCCTGATGTTTGTGGCCATCGCTGCCGCCGTCGATCTCCTCACTTACTGGCTTGACCCGCGCATGGGGAAAAACGCATGAGCACCGTGGAACCCGTTTACCAACAGCCGAAGCCCGGTTTAGGCCCCGCCCGGTTGAGCGGCGCGGCCCTTCTGGTGGCGCTTGCGGCCTTTGCCATTGTCGGACCGGCCGTCATTTCTGCGGATCCGGCTGCTCAGGATTTCGGCGCAACACTTGCACCGATTGGCGGCGACTACCTGCTGGGGGCCGATCATTATGGCCGCAGCCTTCTGGCACGGCTTGCCCATGGCGCTCGCCTGTCGTTCGGCCTGGCCTTTCTCACCATGCTGGCGGCGGCCATGCCCGGCGTGTTCCTCGGCCTCGTGGCGGGCTGGAAAGGTGGCTGGACGGAGCGCGGCCTGGAATTTCTGGCAACCATCGTGCTCGCCTTGCCGGGCCTGATGCTCGTGCTGCTGCTGCTTGCCTTTTCGCCGGGCAATTACGGGCCGCTATTTCTCGGTCTTGCTCTCACGCTGTGGGTGGAATTCTACCGTGTCACGAAGGCGGCGACGAAGGGCGTGCTGGCGCAGCCGCATATCGAAGCGGCGCGCATGCTGGGCTTCGGTTCGCGCTATATCCTGCTGCATTATGTGCTGCCGGTCATCGCGCCGATGATTTCCACACTTTCCGCCTTTGCCATGGCAACGGCCATCATCGCCGTTTCGACCCTGAGCGCGATCAGCGTCGGCCTGCAACCGCCGACGCCGGAGCTTGGCAGCATGATTGTTGAACTGCTGCCGTATTTTGCCGAAGCACCGCTGCATGTGCTGCTTCCGGCAACCCTTATTTTCCTGCTGGTCCTGGGCTTGCAGCTTCTGGCACAGGGAGAGCGTGCATGAACATTCAACTGAAGCAGGATCTCGTGGTTCGGAATCTCTCGGTCCATTCGCGGGAAGGCACCATTGTTTCAGGCGTATCGCTTGCGCTGGGCCAGAACCAGCCGCTCACCCTTCTGGGCGAAAGCGGTTCGGGAAAATCTCTGGTGGCGCAGGCGATCATGGGCAATCTGCCGCAGGAGTTGAAGGCAAGCGGGCAGATCAGCTTCCGGGATGCCGATCTCCTGGCCGAAACCGCCATCGAGCGCCGCCGCCGCTGGGGGCGCAGCATCGGGCTGCTGCCGCAGGAACCGTGGCTTGCACTCGATCCGACCATGCCGGTTGGTCCGCAGGTCGCCGAGGTTCATCGCTACGTCAGGGGAAAGCCGGTTGGCGAAAGCGCCGCGGCTGCCCGGGAAAATCTCGCCGAGGTGGGCCTTGCTGCGGCCGGCGCGCTCTATCCGTTCCAGATTTCGGGCGGCATGGGGCAGCGGGTGGCCATTGCCATGGCCCATGCTGCGGGGGCCGAACTGCTGATCGCCGACGAACCGACCAAGGGCCTCGACGCGACGCTCAGGGACTCGGTGACGGCCAGGCTGCGGCAGGAGGTGGATGCCGGACGGCTGCTGTTGACCATCACCCATGATGTCGCCGTCGCCCGGGCGTTGGGCGGAATGATCGGTGTGATGCTGGATGGACGGCTGATCGAATATGGCCCCGCCGAAGTGCTGCTGGCGGCTGCGCAGCATGATTATACCAAGGCCCTGCTTGCGGCGGAGCCCTCGCAATGGCAGCGGCAGGCGCAAACGCTGCCCGGCAAGTGCGTGGTATCCGCGCGCGGACTGGAGAAGCGCTATGGTGACAAAACCCTGTTTTCCGGCTTCGATATAGATATTGCGGCAGGTGAGGTCGTTTCCATCGTCGGGCCGAGCGGCTGCGGAAAAACCACGATCGGCAATATTCTTCTCGGCCTCGTCAAACCGGATGCCGGTGCCGTGACGAGAGATGCATCGCTATCGCCGCTGCGCTTCCAGAAGCTCTATCAGGATCCACCGGCGGCCTTTGCGCCGCATCAGACACTGCGCAAGGGGCTGGCGGATGTGGCGCGCCTGCATGCAAGGGATTGGGAGGAAATCCGGGCCTTGTGCGCACGGCTGAAATTGCAGGAGGCTCTGCTGGATCGGCTGCCGGGGCAGGTTTCCGGTGGTGAGTTGCAGCGTTTTGCCCTGCTGCGCGCCCTTCTGCTTGAGCCTGCCTTTCTCTTCGCCGATGAGGCAACCTCCCGTCTGGATCCGGTCAGCCAGCAGGAGGTCGTGCGCTTCCTGCTGGAAATCGTCGCGGAAACCGGGCTGGCCGTGCTGATGGTGACACATGACCGCGATCTGGCCGAAAAGATCTCGACGCGGCTTATACCGGTTGCGGGAAGCGGCACTCTGGCAGAGGCAGGGATGGCAGGCTGAACGAGGGCGCGGGCATGAGCCCGGGCGCCCTCGGCCTCACGCCAAGCCTTAGTGGCAACACCCGCTTTTCGTTTCGGCTTTCGCCGCACAGCAATCCTCCTCGCGGTTGTCCTTGCTGAGGCCGTTCTTCTCGGCCGGCAGGTCCATTGCGATATTGGCGTCGAAGAAGCCGTTCGGCTTCAGCGTGAAGCCCGCATATTCGACCGGCATGATCGGAAAGTCCTCCGGCTTGCAGACATGCGTATGGCCGAAGGAATGCCAGAGAACCACATCGGCATTGTCGATGTTGCGGTTCTGGGCGACATATTTCGGCAGGCCGTCACCGCCGGCATGGACGTTCGGATAGTCGCCGGAGGCATATTTCTCCGCCGGGTCAAAGGCCGTCACCCAGATGTGTTTCCTGGCAAAACCGCCGCGCTGGGCGACCGTCGAGCCTTCCTGCGCCAGCATCAGCGGGCTCGGCATCACCACCATCTTGTAGCCCGGCGCCTTGCCGACCGAATTCTGGACGTTGGGGTTCTGCACCTTCCAGTAGCGCCCGGTCTCGCCATTGGCGACCGCGGGTGAATCCAGCTCGCGCTTCAGCACCTTGGTCTTGGTGTCGAAGACGTTGCCGTAGGGGTTGTCGTCGCCCCAGGGGCGGGGCACGAATTCATGCTCGGTCACGGTATTGCCGCCGCCGTCGACGTCCATGTGCAGGCGGGCATTGAAGAAATGCTGGTGCGTCGGGCCGCCGAGATCGTCGTCGACCATGCCGCCCCATTGATAGGTCTCGCCCGGTGCCACGGCTGCCGTCTGGATGATGCCGGTGAGCTTCGCCTCCAGCTGGATCGTTCCGTCCTGGTAGAGATACCAGTAGAAGCCGTAGTCATAGTTTCCGACGGTCGCGAAGAAGGAGATGACGAGGCGGCGCGAGCGGCGGACTTCGAAGATGCCGTTGCGGAACTCGTAATGCTTCCAGAGGATGCCGTAATCCTCCTCATGCATGCAGATGGCATTCTTCATCACCATCGGCTGGCCGAAATCATCCGCCGAGGGCACGTCGAAATAATGGATGTGGCCTAGGCAGTCGCAACCCAGTTCCAGGCAGTTGGCGAGACGACCGAGGCCATATTCGCCTGCATCGAAGGCGCTCTTCCAGAAGTGGTTGGCGGTCGGGTCGGCGTAAGGGACCACCATTTCCGTCACCGAGGCCCGGAAGACGATCGGTCTGGTCTTGCCGCCATCCTTGATGCCGAGTTCATGCAGCACGAGGCCTTCGCGCGGCGTGAAGCCGACGCGGAAGGACCAGTTCTGCCATTCGACCTGCCAGCCATCAACGGTGAAGCTCGGCCCCTCCGGCTGAACGATGTCGAGGGGTTTCAGGCCCTGGCGGGTTTCCGGATAGGCTTCCTGGCCGTAATTGCGTTTTTTCTTGCGCACCGGAATGATCTTTTCGTCATCGACGAGATCAACCACCTTGTTTTTCACGAGGTCGACGACCGCGACGACGCCCTCGATCGGATGGGAATAGCCGTTGTCCCTGACATCGCCGCGCCAGTAGGAGACGGCGCGCACGATGCGCTGGCCTTTTTCGAAGTCCAGGCCGAAATAGCCCGACGAGAACGGGTCGATCTGGACAAGGGGAATGTCCTCATCGGTGATGCCGCGCTTCTTCACGGCAGCGACCCAGCGCGGATCGGCCTTCACCGTCGCTTCGACCGTCTCAAACTCGCAGAGCATGACCGGCGGCTGACCGTAGGGCAGCTGGTCATGGGCGAGACGCGTGTGGTCGACGACGTGTTTCCCGGTAAGATCAATGATGCTTTCATGCGTCTCGCCGGTGGTGATGTCGAGCGAGAGAATGAAGGCGAGACGCGGCAGGGGCTTGCCCATGCGGAAATCCGCCATCTCGGTCTTTGTCGGCTCTTCCAGCCGGATGATCGGAAAGCGAATGGTCTCGGCAAGCGCCTTTTCATCCTTGAGGATGGCGACGGCTTCGGCGATTTCGGACAGGCTCAACGGGTCGAGCGGATGGAGAATGGTATCAACGACGGCGTCCATGGGAGCGTCCTTCAGGCAGGAGGTTGTCGGTTCGCCGGGTGGCCGCCCCTCGCAGGCCACCCGGGCAGGGGTCAGGTTCGGCCGGAGCAGATCTCGCTCTCGATCATCGGCATGCCGTGGAGGCAGAAGATCCGGCAGAAGGCATGGGCATCGGCGGCCATGAGAATGGTGGCTGCGGTGAGGGCGGCAAGCGCTGCGACCAGCAGGCGGTCGCCCGTGGGCAGGGTGTGGAGCAGGGTCATTCGAAGGCCTTTCCGAGCGAGGCGTAGAGTTGCGGTCTGGCTTTGCGGATCTGCATGGCAAGCACCGCCCCCAGCAGCCCGACGAGAATGATCAGGAAGGGGAATGACTTGACGATCAGGCTTTCCGAACCGGAGAGCAGCGACAGATTGGCGATCACCAGCCCGAGCGCGCCGAGCAGCCCGGCAAGCCCCAGAAGGGGCGCGATCAGGGTGGTCCAGAGCCCGTGACCGGTCTTTTCCTTGCGGAAGAACAGGATAACGGCGACCGAGACCAGGACCTGCACGGCCAGGATGCCGATGACCGCAAGCGCCGACATCCAGGAGAAGACAACGGTATAGGGATCAGCGCCGGCGAGAATGAACAGCGCAAGGACAGCCGCCGCAATCGCGCTCTGAAGCATGCCCGCGATATAGGGAGAGCCATGCATCGGATGCACCTTGCCGAGCAGGCGGAAGGCGAGGCCTTCCCGGCCGAGCGCGAAGAAATAGCGGTTCAGCGTGTTGTGGAAGGAGAGCACGCAGGCAAACAGGCTGGTGATCAGCAGCACGTTCATGACCTGCGATGACCAGGCGCCCAGCACCTTGTCGGAGGCGGCGAAATAGAAGGTCTCAAGCCCGGCCTGTGCTGTCGTCTGCACGGCGGACGGACCGTAGAACTGTACGATGGCCCAGGTCGAGAAGGCGTAGAAAACCGTAATCAGCAACACGGCCACATAGGTTGCGCGAGGAATGGTCTTTTCCGGATTTTCGGCTTCCTCGCCGAAGATCGCGGTTGCCTCGAAACCGATGAAGGAGCCCACGACGAAGACCAGCGCCACGCCGAGGCCGGGCGTGAAGACGCTGGAGGGCGCAAAGGAGGAGAGGCTGAAGCCTTCCGGCCCGCCACCTGTGAAGACGATGCCGAGATCGAGCAGCAGCAGGATGGCGATTTCGGCAATCATGCAGATGCCGAGAATGACACCCGAAAAGGCGATGTTGCGCTGGCCGCAGACATGCACCACCAGCAGCGCCGCGAAGGACCAGACCCACCAGGGTAGTGCCACGACCGGTGCCATGGCCCCGGCCATGAACACCCCGAAGAGCCCGTAGACCGCGATCTGCACCGCCGAATAGGTAACGAGCGCCATCAGCGCGCCGCCGACGCCGGCTGGCTTGCCGATGCCGTGGGTGATGTAGGTGTAGAAGGCGCCGGCCCCGCCGACATGCCGGCTCATGGCGGTGAAGCCGACCGAAAACAGCAGATAGAGAATGCCGGCAAGAACGAAGGCGCCCGGCACGCCGGCACCGTTGCCGAAGGCGAAGGCCGCCGGCGAGGCGCCGACGACGGCGGTCAGCGGTGCTGCCGCAGCGACGACGAAGAAGACGATATGGGAAAGGCCGACGGAATTCTTCGCCAGCCGGCCCGCGGGACCATCCGCAGTCGATTGCAATGTCATGGGAACCCCTCTTGTGCTTGATTTTCGTCAAGAGGGTAGGCGCGACACTTTGGCACTGAAATTGCAGTTCACGCCAATGAATCGATAAACCGCGCCACGCGGACGTTCCGGGACGGTGAAAATGGCAACTGCACCGCAAATGAACAGGGCACTGCCCGCAATTGCATCCATTCGCGCGTCGGTTCTGGCGCCCCTCGTCGAGCAGATCGACCGCAGAAGCGGCAAGACCGACCTCCTGCTTGCAACGCACGGCATTCTGCGCAGTCAGCTGGAGGACCCTTATGCGATGATCCCGATGGCACGCTATGTCGCGATCTTCGAGGACGCGGCTCGGATCACCGGGGAGCCTGCGCTCGGCGCCCGGCTGGGCACCCTGTTCAAGCCCAGCGATATCGGCCCGATCGGCGTGCTCTTTTCCATCTCCGGCACGATCCGCGCCGGCTTCGAACGGCTGGCGAAATACGTCAACACGGTGCAGAGCGCCACCAGTTCCGGCGTGTTCGAGGAGGAGGGCAACCTCGTCTGGAGCTATCGCCTGGAGGACCCGCAGATGTGGCCGCGGCGGCAGGACAGCGAGTTCTCGCTTGCCGCCTCCTGCCAGCTGGTGCGCTCCTGCTTTGCCCGGAACTGGAGACCGCTCGAGGTGCATTTCGAGCATCTTGCCCCGCGCGACCGCTCCGTGCTGGAGCGCATCTTCCGCTGCCCGCTGCTGTTTGGCGAATCCGCCAATCGCATCATCGTGTCCGGCGCGGATGCCGGGCGGCTCTACCGGCACGAGGACCCGGCACTGTCGGCGGTGCTTGAACGGACCGTCGCCGATCTGGTCGGCCAGACTGTGCCTGGAGACAGCATCAGCGGGCAGGTGCGCACCCTGATCGGCATCTACCTCGGACACAAGCCGATCACACTGCCGGCGGTGGCAGCGGAACTGGGGACCTCGGTGCGCACCCTGCAGCGGCGCCTGTCGCAGGAGGGAACCTCGCTGCGCGACCTCGTTCGGGAAACGCGTCGCACCATCGCCGCAAGCCAGATCGAGGCCCATGTGCAGAAAGCCCGCATCGCCGAGGTGCTGGGCTATGCGGATTCCACCGTACTATGGCGGGCCCGGCGCGGCTGGACCCGCTGAGAGCGCCGCGCACCGGCCTCAGCCGGGGCCCTCCCTTCCGTACCCTGCCGCACTCTGTCGAACCGGTGGGCGTCGCGTCAGGGGAGACGCACGAGCACACCCTGCGTCGCGCCGCCGACAACCCGTTCCACGCGCCACCCCGGACGCGGCTGCAAAAACCGTCCTGTGCCGGGTACCAAGACGTGTTCCATGGTGGTGGTGATCGCATCCCAGGATTTTGTGCAGTTCAGCGGCCGGATATCGCGGATACCGTGCCACCGCCTGCCTTGGATCATCCTTCGACAGGGGCTTCGGTTGTCCGGCAATGGCATCGAGAAACACGGGCAGAACCGCATGTCTTGCACTTCAATCGCTGCCGTGGCCGGTCAGTGCCTTCGTCACTCTCGCTACCTCCGAGCGGCCGAGCTTCCGGGCGATCCACGCAGCGGTTTCCGCAAGGCTGCGCAGGTTGATGTCGCGGCGCAGACCCAGGTCCTGCAGAAGGTAGACGACATCCTCTGTCGCGACATTGCCGGCCGCACCAGCGGCATAAGGGCAGCCGCCGAGACCGCAGACCGCGCTGTCGAACGTGCGCAGGCCGAAATCCAGGGCCGCCTGGATGTTGGCGATTCCCATGCCGTAGGTGTCATGGAAGTGACCGGCGAGGGCAGAAACGGGTAGCTCGGCGGATACTGCTTCCAGCATATGCTTCACCTTGGCCGGAATGCCGACACCGATGGTGTCGCCGAGCGAAATCTCGCGCGCGCCTTTCTGATACAGGCGGCGGCTTACCTGGGCGACGGCGCGCGGATCAACCGGCCCCTCATAGGGGCAGGCGATGACGCAGGAGACATAGGCGCGCACCGCAACGCCACGTTCCTTCGCTGCCTCGAAGACCGGATCGAAACGGCCGAGCGACTCCTCGATCGAACAGTTGATGTTGCGCCGGGAGAAGGTCTCGGAAGCCGATGCGAAGACGGCCACTTCGCGGGCGCCTGCGGCCATAGCCGTCTCGAAGCCCATGAGATTGGGGGTAAGCGCCGACAGCGTGACGGCGGCGAGTTCGGGAGCAGAGGCGCAGGCGGACATGACCGCCGTGCTGTCGGCCATCTGCGGCACCCATTTCGGCGAAACGAAAGCCGTCGTCTCGATGTGACGCAGACCGGCGGCGGCAAGACGCTTGACCAGTTCGATTTTCACCGGGCTCGAAACGATTTCCCGTTCATTCTGCAAGCCGTCGCGCGGGCCAACTTCGACGAGGGTCACGTGATCCGTGTTGCTGCTGTGCATGGTGCGGTCCTATTCGGCAGCCTGGAAATCGACGAGTTCGGCGCCCGCCAGCACCTGGTCGCCGACCGCATAATGGAAACCCGCAAGCCTCCCATTGGCCGGGGCGACGATCGTATGCTCCATCTTCATCGCCTCGATGACCAGAAGTGGCTCACCTGCCTTGAGCGATCTGCCCGGCTCGGCGAGCAGGGCAATCACGGCGCCCGGCATCGGTGCCCGCAGGCCGCCACCACCGCTGTGCGTGTCGGCCGTGCGCTGCAGGTCCGGAAGGCGCTCGAGGACGAAGGTTCGCCCGGCCAGAAAGACGTGGCGTTGGTCGCCGGCTTCGACCACCGTTGCCGTATGGCGTCGTTCGTCAAGGCGGATGTCGAGGATGGCGGCCTCCCCCTTCCGTTCGACGCGTCCCTGGGCCTGGACCGTCCGCTTCGGCGAAGCGGCGTCGGCGAGCCTCCATCCATGCCTTGTGGAAACGGCGGTGATCGTCACGGTTTCGCCGTCCGAGGCGAGGGGAATGCGTCGCGCGGTCCGGCCGTTCAGGCGCCAGCCATCCGGCTGCTGCCAGGGCGAGACGGGCCGGCCCGGCAACTGCGTCAGAAGTTCGTTCATAGCCACGAGGCACCAGGCTTCGAAGGGGATTTTCCGGGCGCAAAACAATCGGTCGTGCTCCCGCTCGATCAAGCCCGTGTCGAGATCGGCCGTGGCGAAGGAGGGTGTTTCTATGAGGCGATGCAGGAAATCGATATTGGCGCTGAGGCCGACGATATGGACGCCGGACAGCGCCCCCGCCATGGTCTTCAGCGCTTCGGCGCGATCGGCGCCGTGAACGATCAACTTGGCAATCATCGGATCGTAATGCGGCGAGATCGCATCGCCGGCATCCACGGCGCTGTCGATCCGCACCCGTGGCCCCTGTCCCGGCAGATCGAGATGGCGGATCGTGCCGATGGAGGGCAGGAAGCCGCAATCCGGATCTTCGGCATAGATGCGCGCCTCGATAGCATGACCCTGGAGTTGAACCTCTTCCTGCCGCAGCGGCAGGGGCTCGCCCGCGGCGATGCGCAACTGCCATTCGACGAGATCGAGGCCGGTGATCATTTCGGTAACCGGGTGCTCCACCTGCAGCCGCGTATTCATTTCCATGAAGTAGAAGGAGCCATCCTGGTTGACGATGAACTCCACCGTGCCCGCGCCGACGTAAGCGACGGCTTTCGCCGCGCGCACCGCGGCCGCCCCCATGTCGGCGCGGCGCTCGGCGGTCATGCCGGGGGCGGGTGCTTCCTCCAGCACCTTCTGGTAGCGCCGTTGCACCGAGCAGTCGCGCTCGAAGAGATGGATGCAGTTGCCCATCCCGTCGGCAAAGACCTGGATCTCGATGTGGCGGGGTTTGAGGACATATTTCTCGATCAGAACGTGATCGTCGCCGAAGGCATTCTTCGCCTCGCGCCGGCAGGAGCCGAGCGCCTCGGCAAAATCTTCCCGGCGGTCGACCCGCCGCATGCCCTTGCCGCCGCCGCCGGCCGAGGCCTTGATCAGGACGGGATAGCCGATGCGGTCTGCCTCGTTCTGCAGAAGCGCCGGATCGTTGTCGGCGCCGTGATAGCCCGGAACCAGCTGCACCCCCGCCTTGCCCATCAGGTCCTTGGCGGCCGATTTCGAGCCCATGGCACGGATCGCCGCGGCCGGCGGGCCGACGAAGGTGATGTTCGCTGCCGCACAGGCCTCGGCGAATGCCTCGTTTTCCGAGAGAAAGCCGTAACCGGGATGGATCGCCTCGGCGCCCGTCCGTTTCGCGGCAGCCAGGATCTTCTCCGCATGCAGATAGGACTGGCGTGCCGGCGCGGGGCCGATCAGAACCGCCTCGTCGGCAAGGCGCACATGTCGGGCTCCGGCATCGGCCTCGGAATAGACGGCGACCGTCCCGATGCCCAGGCTGCGGGCGGTGCGGATGATGCGGCAGGCGATTTCGCCGCGATTGGCGATCAGGATCTTCTTGAACATCGCTCCGGCCTCATCTTTCCTGCTGCTGGCCGACCCAGCCGGGTTGGCGTTTTTCAAGGAAGGCCGAGAGGCCTTCGCGGGCTTCGACGGTGGCGCGGCGGGCAGCGATCAGCCCGGCGGTTTCCGCCACCAGATCCTCTGCAAACGGGCGGCCCGCGACGCGGCTGATCAGTGCTTTCGCTTCGGTCAGTGCCTCCGGTGCCCCCTTCATGAGGTCGGCGATGATGCGCGCGACGGCTGCGTCGAGCCCGTCTTCTCCGGCAATCTCATGGACGAGGCCGATCGTCCTTGCCCGTTCGGCCGGGATGCGCTCGGCCGTGAGGAAATAGCGGCGACACTGGCGCTCGCCAATGGCGGCCGCGACCAGTGGGCTGATGACGGCCGGAATGAGGGCGAGGCGGACCTCGCTCGTCGCGAAGACGGCCTCCGGTGCGGCGACCACGATGTCGCAGGCGGCGACGAGACCCATTCCGCCACCGATCGCTGCTCCCTGAACGCGGGCAATGACCGGTTTCGGCGCATGCCGAAGGGCCATGAACATCCGGCCCATGGCCAGCGCATCCGCAGTATTCTCCGCCTCGCCGGCGGCACCCTGCCGCTTCATCCAGCCGAGATCCGCGCCGGCCGAGAAGCTCGCGCCCCGCCCGGCCAAGACGAGAACGCGGATGCCGTCTTTTGCGGCCAGCGTCTCGATCGCCTCGGTCAGTTCCCGGATCAAGGTCTCGTCGAAGGCGTTGTGGCGGTCCGGGCGGTTCATCCAGAGGGTTGCGACTGCACCGTCGAGATCGATGTCGAGCGTTTCAAAGGTCATGGCGCTGGTTCACATCCGGAAGAGACCGAAGCGGGTGTCCGCGATCGGTGCGTTGAGGGCTGTCGACAAGGACAGGCCGAGGACGCGGCGCGTTTCGGCGGGGTCGATGATGCCGTCGTCCCAAAGGCGGGCGGTGGAATAATAGGGGTGACCCTGCCGGTCGTATTGGGCACGGATCTCGCTGCGGAACGCCTCTTCCTCACGCTGCGGCCACAGGTCACCTCTCGCCTCGACGCTGTCACGGCGCAGCGTGGCGAGCACGGAGGCGGCCTGTTCTCCGCCCATCACGCTGATGCGGGCATTCGGCCACATCCACAGGAAACGCGGGCTGTAGGCGCGTCCGCACATGCCGTAATTGCCGGCGCCGAAACTGCCGCCGATGACGAGCGTCAGCTTCGGCACGGCCGCCGTCGCCACGGCCGTGACGAGTTTTGCCCCATGTTTGGCGATGCCCTCGTTCTCATAGGCACGGCCGACCATGAAGCCGGTAATGTTCTGCAGGAACAGCAGCGGGATGCGGCGCTGGACGCAGAGTTCGATGAAGTGCGCGCCCTTGAGCGACGATTCCCCGAACAGGATACCATTGTTGGCGATGATGCCGACCGGCATGCCGTAAAGCCGGGCGAAGCCGGTGACGAGCGTGGTTCCATAGCGCGGCTTGAACTCGTCGAAGCATGAGCCATCGACGAGACGGGCGATGACCTCGCGCACATCATAGGGCTTGCGGGTATCCGTCGGGATGATGCCGTAGAGATCGTCGGCGGGGTAAAGCGGTTCGTCATAATCGGCAGCGGGCTCAACCTGTTCCGGCAGGGTGGAGACAATGCGCCGGGCAATGTGAAGCGCGTGGGAATCGTTTTCCGCCAGGTGATCGGCGACGCCGGAGACACGGGTGTGCACATCGCCGCCGCCAAGGTCTTCGGCCGTGACCACCTCGCCGGTCGCCGCCTTCACCAGGGGTGGACCACCGAGGAAGATCGTGCCCTGTTCGCGCACGATCACGGTCTCGTCACTCATGGCCGGCACATAGGCCCCGCCCGCGGTGCAGGATCCCATGACGACGGCGATCTGGGGAATGCCGTGGGCCGACATCTGCGCCTGATTGTAGAAGATACGGCCGAAATGGTTCTCATCGGGGAAGAATTCGTCCTGCAGCGGCAGATAGCCGCCGCCGGAATCGACGAGATAGAGACAGGGCAGGCGGTTTTCCTCGGCAATCTTCTGCGCCCGCAGATGCTTCTTCACCGTCATCGGATAATAGGTGCCGCCTTTTACCGTCGCGTCATTGGCGACGACCATGCAGCGCCGCCCCTGAATGACGCCGATGCCCGCGACAATGCCTGCCGCGGGGGCATCTCCGCCATAGAGGCCATTGGCGGCGAGTTGGCCGATCTCGAGAAAGGGCGAGCCCGGGTCGAGAAGGCGATCGATGCGCTCGCGCGGCAGCATCTTGCCCCGATCGATATGGCGTCTGCGTGCCGCTTCACCGCCGCCCATGGCCGCTTGCGCCGCGTGTGCTGCGAGATCGGAGACGGCAGCCGTCATCGCGAGCGAATTGGCGCGGAACTCAGCTGTTTCCCTATTGACGCTTGTTGACAGCGCGTTCACGTCCCGCCTCCTCTGCCGCATGCGCTGGAACCACGCACTCTGCCTTGACTTTTCTGAATTCTATCCGCTCACAATGGACAAATCCCGTCAAAGAATTGACGGATCGTGCCAGCGTGGGGTCGATTGATGGTGCAAGCAAAAACGCCCGCTGCTTTTGCCCAGGCGATCGTTCTCGCCTATCGTCGGCGTGCGCTCGACCCGGCACCGGCCCTCGCAGCTGCCGGGATTGGCTCCAATGTCCTGCATCCGGGCGGCAGGATCACCGGTGACCAACTGGAGCGATTGTCGGAACACGCGATGCGGGAGCTGGACGACGAGGGGCTCGGGTGGTTCTCCCGCCGCTTGCCTTGGGGCAGTTATGGAATGTTGTGCCGGGCCTCCTTGCCGTCGATCAATCTGGGTGTCGCCATCGCGCGCTGGTGCCGCCATCACGGTCTGCTGACCGACGATATCCGGCTTCGTCTCGATGTTTCGCAGGGCATGGCCGAATTCCGCATTCAGGAAGCGCGGGAACTCGGCGAGTTTCGTGAATTCTGCCTCGTCAGCGTCATGCGCAATCTTCACGGGATCGCATCATGGCTGGGCGACACGCGCATTGCGCTTCTCGATGTCCAGTTCCCCTTCGCCGCACCTGCACATGCGGACAGTTATCGCTACATGTTCGACGGACCGCTAACGTTCGGAGAGAAGCCTGCGAGCCTTCGCTTTGACGCCGCCTATCTGGATCTGCCGGTCCTGCGGGACGATGCGGCGCTCAGAATACTGCTTCGGCGTCCGCTGCCGCTGATGGTGCGGCAGTATCGACGCGACCGGCTGCTGTCGCGCGAGATCCTGCGCCTGCTCTCTGGCGAGCCCGACGCGGGGGCCGACGATCTGGCGGAAAAGCTCAATCTGTCGACCCGCAGCCTGCACCGCCATCTCAAGCAGGAAGGCACGTCCTTCCAGGCGTTGAAGGATCTGTCCCGTCGCCGTCTCGCCGAGCG
Source organism: Rhizobium sp. CSW-27 (assembly GCF_018760785.1). Taxonomy (GTDB): domain Bacteria; phylum Pseudomonadota; class Alphaproteobacteria; order Rhizobiales; family Rhizobiaceae; genus Neorhizobium. The sequence continues at coordinate 32,049 of NZ_JAHHZO010000006.1, read as the reverse complement.
GCTCCTGGCGTCGACCCAGTGGCCGATCAAGCGCATCGCCCGCGAATGCGGCTTCGATGCCGAGGCGAGCTTCGTGCGCGCTTTCAAATCCTGGTCCGGCCAGACGCCACGTGCCTTCGCCGTAGCGGCAAGGCGGGATGGAGCTGCACCCCCCGGGACCTAGATGTCGATGCAGGGGCATTTCTGCACTCCTGTTGTCAGGATATGTCAATTCTTTGGCCGAATTTAATCGTCGTTCGGGGTTAGCCTTTCGAGCAGTTGAAGCCACCGCTCTGGAGGGAGCGGGACCTGGGAGGGGGCTCGAATGATGAATTTCAACGCTGCCGTCGTGCGCGAAAAGGGCGGTGCATTCGCCATCGAATGTGTTGCGATCGATGAGCCTCGCGCCAACGAGGTTTTGGTGCGGATTGCCGGCGTCGGCATGTGCCATACCGATCTGGTTGTGCGCGACCAGTATTTTCCAACGCCGCTGCCCGCCATTCTCGGCCATGAGGGTGCGGGCGTGGTGGAGAAGGTGGGCTCGGCGGTGACCAAGGTCGCCGTCGGCGACCATGTGGTCCTCAGTTATGCCAGCTGCGGTGCCTGCGCCAACTGCCTTTCCGGCAAGTATGGCTATTGCCCCGATCTCTACGGCCGCAATTTCAGCGGCGGCAGGCCGGACGGATCCAGTCCCTGCCGTGATGGTGCCGGAAACCGGCTGAGCGCCTGCTTCTTCTCGCAGTCTTCCTTCGGTGAACTGGCCCTTGCCACCGAGCGCAATGTCGTCAAGATCCGCAAGGACGTGCCGTTGGAGATCATGGGACCGCTCGGCTGCGGCATCCAGACCGGCGCCGGCGCTGTCATCAATGCGCTGAAGCCGGGTGCCGGCACCTCGATTGCCATCTTCGGCGCCGGTTCCGTCGGTCTCGCCGCCGTCATGGCCGCCGTCGTTGTCGGCTGCACGGAGATCATCGTCATCGATCTCAACGAGCAGCGGCTGGCACTGGCTAAGGAACTGGGCGCCAGCCACACGGTGAATGGCGGCAAGGACGATGCCGTCGAGGCCATTCGCAGCATCACCGGCGGAGAGGGCGCGCAATTTTCGCTTGAATGCACCGGCCTGCCCAAGGTGGCCCGCCAGGCGGTCGACTGCCTGCGCCAGACGGGCGTGTGCGGCATTATCGGCGTTGCGCCGCTCGGAACGGACGTGGCGCTCGACATGAACAGCCTGCTGTTCGGCCGCACGGTGCGTGGAATCATCGAAGGTGACAGCGTGTCGGATATCTTCATTCCGCAGATGGTCGAACTGTGGCGGCAGGGGCGTTTCCCCTTCGACAGGCTCGTTCGCAAATACCCGCTTTCCGACATCGACAAGGCGGCTCACGATTCGGAATCGGGCAGGGTGTTGAAGGCCGTGCTCATTCCCGAACTGGCTTAGGAGGGTCTCGTGATGTCGATATCCCGGATCAGCGATCTCGCCTTCAATGCCGCCCGCCGCTTTGGCGAAAAGACAGCGCTGACTTTGCCCGGCATCCGGTCATTCAGCTTCCGGGAGATCGATGATCTCGCCGGGCGCATGGCGGGCGGCTTTGCCGAGCGCGGCCTGAAGGCGGGCGATCGCGTCGTCCTGCACCTGCCGAACGGCTGGCAATGGGTCGTTGCCTATCACGCCATCGCGCGACTCGGGGCCGTCGTCGTTCCCGCCAATTTCCTGCTGAGTGCCGAGGAAGTCGCCTATATCGCCGAGGATTCGGAAGCCTCCGCGCTGATCTGCCCGGCAGAGCGCCGTGCCGCCTTCACCAGCCGGGCCCATGTCTTCACTCTCGGCGCTGCGCCGGATGCGGAGGACCTGATCGGGCTGCTGGACGGCGCCTATATGCTGCCGGTCGAACGCTCGCCGGAAGACCTGTTTACCATCGGTTACACGTCTGGAACGACGGGGCGGCCGAAAGGCGCCACCATGACGCATGGCGGCCTCTTCGCAAGCCTGGCCGGAACCGCGACCATGCATGTACGCCATGCGGGCGATGCCGTGCTCACCTCGCTGCCGTTTCCGCATGTCTACGGCAATATCGTGATGAACGCCTGCTTCCTCGTCGGTGCACGTCTCATCACAACGCCGCGGTTCGACGCGGGTGAGGCGTTGCAGCTGATCGCGACGGAAAAGGCGACGCTGTTCGAAGGCGTGCCGACCATGTTCTACCAGATGCTGGCGAATCCCCTTATCGGCGAAGCGGATCTCTCCAGCCTGACACGTTGCACGGTCGGCGGGCAGACCATGCCGATCGCCAAGATCCATGCCGTCACCGACCGCTTCGGCTGCCCGCTGCTGGAACTCTGGGGCATGACGGAAGTCGCCGGTCCCGCTGTCAGCCATTCGCCCTATTGGAGCCCGCGGCCGGGTTCGATCGGCTTGCCCATGCCGGGCCTGGAGGCGCGGATCGCGGACCTGGAAGACCGTTCCCTGACGGTTGCGCCGGGCACGCCCGGTGAACTTATGGTGCGCGGCGCCATGGTGACGAAGGGCTACTGGCGCAACGAGGCGGCGACGCGCGAGACCATCGATGCGGATGGCTGGCTCTCCACAGGCGACGTCGCCCGCGTCGATGACGATGGCTACATCTTCATCGTGGACCGCAAGAAGGACATGATCATTACCGCCGGTTACAATGTCTATCCGGCGGAACTGGAGGAGGTGATCGCGATGCATCCGGCCGTCGCCATGGTCGCGGTCGCCGGGATCGCCGACGAGGAAAAGGGCGAACTCGCCCAGGCCTTCGTCGTGCGCCATCTCGCGGTCTCGCTGAACGAGGAAGAACTCCTCAGCCACTGCCGCAAGCATCTCGCATCCTACAAGATCCCGCGTCGGGTGATCTTCGTTGACGATCTGCCGAAGAACAGCACGGGAAAGGTGCTGCGCCGAAACCTGCGAGGCGCAATTCCTCCGGAAAAAGAACAGGCATCCGCCTGAAGGGGATGGCCGGCATCCACACCACATGACGTTTTTCAAGGCCGGAAACGGGAGGTTCCATCATGTCCATCAATTTCAACTCCGATTACACGATGACCATCGGTGGCAAGGGCATAAGCACTGCCGCCACTTTCGAAGTTTTCAATCCGGCCACCGAAGAGGTGATCGCCCGGGCGCCGGATGCGAGTCGCGAGCAACTCGAAGAGGCGGTTTCTGCGGCCAAGGCCGCATTCCCGGCCTGGTCCGCTCGGCCGATCGCCGAGCGTCAGGGCTTCATTGCGCGCCTCGGCGGCGCGATCGACGCCCATGCGGAAGAATTCATGCATCTCTTGACGCTGGAACAGGGCAAGGCACGCAAGGGGGCGGAATGGGAGGTCGGTGGCTCATCGATCTGGTGCCGCGAAATCGCCAAGCAGGAACTGCCGCTGCATGTGGTTGAAAAGACGGAAGGCCGCACCGTCGAGACACGGCGCGTGCCGCTCGGTGTCGTTGGCGGCATCACGCCGTGGAACTTCCCGATCCTGCTTGCCGTCTGGAAGATCGCGCCGGCCCTGGTGGCCGGCAACACCATGGTTCTGAAGCCCTCGCCCTATACGCCGCTTTGCACCTTGAAGCTCGGCGAGATCGCCCGTGATATCCTGCCGCCCGGAGTGCTGAACATCGTCTCCGGCGGCAACGAATTGGGTGCCTGGCTGACCCAGCACAAGGATATCCGCAAGATCAGCTTCACTGGGTCGACCGCCACAGGCCGCAAGATCATGGAAGCCTGCTCGGGCAATCTGAAGCGCATCACGCTGGAACTCGGCGGCAACGACCCGGCGATCGTCCTGCCGGATGTCAATGTCAAGGAAACGGCGGAAAAGCTGTTCTGGGCCGCCTTCCAGAACAGCGCTCAGTTCTGCGTCGCGGCCAAGCGGCTCTATATCCACGAGGATATCTATGACGCGTTGGCCGAAGCGCTCGTTGCCTATGCCAGGACCGTCAAGGTCGGCGATGGCGCCGAGCAGGGCACGGATCTCGGCCCAATTCAGAACCGCATGCAGTTCGAGAAATTGAAGAACCTTCTGGCTGACGCGAAGGACAAGGGGTATCGCTTCCTGCTCGGCGGCGAGATCGAGGACCGCAAAGGCTTCTTCGTGCCGGTGACGATCATCGACAACCCGCCGGAAGATAGCCGCGTCGTCGTCGAGGAAGCCTTCGGGCCGGTGCTGCCGCTCTTGAAGTTCAAGGATCTCGACGATGTAATCGCCCGTGCCAACGACACGGAATACGGTCTGGCCGCCTCGGTCTGGGGCAAGGATGTGGTGACCGCCCGCGGTATTGCCGAACGCATCGAGGCCGGAACGGTCTGGGTCAACGAGATCCACAGCTTCTCGCCGCATATTGCCTTCGGCGGTCACAAGCAGTCGGGCATCGGCATCGAGAACGCTCTGGAAGGGCTCGGCGAATACACCAATTCGCAGACGCTGTTCGTCAGCGAAGCCGCCTGAGACCAAACGCCAGAGTGGCGCGGCTCGATAGAGGCCGCCCCCTTTGTCCTCTCGCGGAGCCGGCCTAGCTTCCGTCGCTCACCAGCGTGCCGCCGTCGATCAGCAGTGTCTGGCCGTTGACGAAGGCGCCGCCCCGACCGGCCAGGAAAAGTGCCGCCGCGGCGATCTCCTCCGGCTGGCCGACGCGGCGAAGCGGCGTTGCCCGCAGCCTGCGTTCGATGAATTCTTGGTTCGACAGCAATTGCCGAGAAAAGGGTGTTTCGATCAGGCCGGGGGCAATGGCATTGGTCCGGATGTTGAGGGGACCGAGTTCGACGGCGAGATTGCGCGCCATCTGGCACAAGGCCGCCTTTGACATGGCATAGATCCCGATCATCCGGTTGCCGCGCAGGGCAGCGAGGCTCGCCATCAGAATGATGGAGCCGCCGCCGGCCGCTGCCATGCCTTCCTTGCATCGTGCCGCCAGCCAATAGGCCGAATGCAGATTGATGTCGAAAACGCGCCGGTAGGCGTCCTCCTCGGCTTCTCCGGTCGCACCCGTCGGCCCTTCGATGCCGGCATTGCAAACGAGGATGTCAAAGGCTCCGCCCGCTTCGGCTTCGGCGTGCGTCACGAGATCGAGCGCTGCGCGCTTGTCCGAAAGCCGGTGGTGCAGGGCAACCGCGTTCGGAACGGAGAAGCCGGCAACGTCGTCAGACCGGTCCGAGCAGGCCACGACTCTGGCGCCGGCGCTGGCAAAGGTTTCGACGATGGCGAGGCCGATTCCGGACGTGCCGCCCGTGACGAGGGCCCGTTTGCCCTTGAGTCCGAACATCACGGTCAGCGGGGACGTGTCACGCGGCATGCCTGTTTTCTCCTCGACGTTTGCGTTTCCGAGTGTTTTGCCCATGGGGCGAACGGCTGCGGATCGAAGCCGCAATCAGATATCCGATCCACCACCGGCGCAAGCGGGCCGCGCCATCAGACGCGGCCCGCTTGCGCCGGATGGAATTCCGGATCGATCACATACCGTTTTTGCCGAGCATTTTCGACATGGCCCTGAGCACCATCTGGTTGGAAAACACGGGCCGGAGTGCCGGCAGGATCTTTTCCACCAGAGGCGGCATGTTGGGGATGACGTATTCCTTGGTCTTCGACCGGTCATCCTTGTCGAAATAGGTCTTGACCTTGCGGGCGAAGGCCGGCGCCTTGCCGATGCGCGGGCCCGTGACGTCCTGGATGGGGCCGACGAGAAGCCCCGTCATGCCGACCGGGTCCTTCCATTGGGCGGCGAAATGGCCGATCAGGGCGAGGGCGCCCGCCGCACGCGAGGCTTCGCTGGTGGCGTCGAAGTGAATGATGTTCTCGCCCCACATGTAGCGGCCCTCGTGCGGCCATATCCATTGTTCATCCGGACTGCCCTCGCACAAGGCGCCTCCGGGTGCAGAGTCCTTGGCCAGCATCATCTCGCCCATCTCGACCGCCTTGGGCAGGAAGTGGAAGCTGTCCAGCACGCCGAAGCTGGTCGTGATCCCACCCGAGGCCCTGAGAACGCGTGGGACGTACTGGGAGGTGGCAAAGTTGTGGTAGAGAAGCTCTTCCTCCTCCTGCTGCAGCACGGCGAAGTGTCCGCCATGGCGGATGACTATGTCGCGCACGGTCTCGTCGCGCCAGCGGTGCTCCGCCGCAGAGCGTGATGCGATCAGGATTGTCCAGCTCGCGCCGTTGTGCAGTTGTGCCGGCTCCGGCAGCGTTCCGTCCCGGGTCCTTCGCACGAATTCGGCATTGGTCTCGGTGAGGGTCCAGCCGATGTGATTGGGCGGCATGCGCAACAGGACGGTGCAGACATCGTCCTGCAACAGGTCGAAGGTCGCGGCTCGCTGGGCTTCGTAATCCGGAAAGAGCGCGTGCAGGAGCGCGGTGTGCGCAGGCAGGACGGAGCGCAACTGCGGCACTTGGCCGACCGTTTGCATCTCGCCCTTCTGGTTGATCGGAAAGAGCTTGATGCCGATGCGCGTGAACACGCCGATACCGCCGCCACCGCCGAAGAAGCCGCGCAGCAGACCGCGCGTTCCCGGCCCCGGGCCATCGCTGGCATACCAGCCGAGATCGCTTGCGGCGCTGCCGCCGCGGATGATCTCGCCCTCCGGCGTCACCCATTCCCAGGCCAGCATGTTGCGCATGTTGGCGCTGGTGAATTGTGAGGTGATCCCCACGCCAATCAGGGAGGTGGCGGAGGCGAGGGGGGAATGGGCCGGTCCGGCGCCGACGACGTGACAGGTGAGGCCGTGCTTGCGGGCTTCCGCCTGCAGCTGATTGGCGGTTGCATAGGGGCCGATCACCGCCATGCGATCGTCCGGCAGGATCTCCAGGTGGTCCATCCGCCTGAGATCGATGCAGATCGAGTCGGGAGATGTGACGCAGCCCATCGAGCCGTAGCCCGTCGAATGGGGACGGAAGCTCAGGCCGTGTCGCTTGCAGCATTTGACGACGGCTGCCACTTCTTCGGTCGTTGCGGGCAGGACCACGGCAATCGGCCAGATCGACGTGAATTTGTCGCCGCTCGGGATCTTGCCGACGCCGGTGTTCCACGCATATCCCGACATTAGGGCCGGGTCGTCCGTGACATAACGGGCGCCCAAAATGGTTTCCAGTTCACTCCTGGCCTGAGGGCTGAGGGTCAGGCGATGTCTGCCGGTTTTCGCTGCCATGTCAGCAGGCTCCCTCGGTTGCCGTCACCCCGGTCTCGCGGGATGAACATGGCGCCAGGTTCGGTGCCAGGATGTCGATGAGGTCGATCACCGTCGCCGGTGCACGAACATGCTTGCCGAGGTGGTGGGCACAGTTGCCGCAAGCGCTGACCAGGATTTCGCTTTCGGTTTCCTGCAATTCGGCGAGGCGATTGCGTGCAGCCATCTTTGCGGCGGCCGGCAGCGTTTCCTTCACGCCGCCCTGTGCGCCACAACAATAGCTGAATTCGCGGCTGCGCTCGAGTTCCTCCACCTCTATTCCCATGTGCTTCAGGAGGGCGCGCGGGGCATCATAGATGCCATTGCGCGAGAAATGCAGTGCCTGGGGACTGCGGCTGGCAAAGATGCCGCCCATTTCCTTGGTCACGGAGCGGTCTGCTTCTTGATAGGGCTCGGTCAGGCGGCCCAGCTTGCAGGTGTCATGGAAGGCCACCGTCCCACCGGCATATTGCCCCGACGGCGTCAGCGACACGAGGCCTTTCGCGGTGAGTGCGAGCAGAAACTCGGTGAAGTGGAGGAACCGGATACCGGATAGATCGATCCCCATGCGCGGATAGATGCTGCGATAGACCGAAATGGCCGAAGACGAAAATGTGACAACAGTGCGCGCGCCGGCTTGCCGGACCTGCCGGATGAAGGTTTCCGCCAAGGCCTTCGCCTGCTTATGATAACCGAGATCCCAGGCCAGCATGCCGCAGGAACCTTCGTCCTGCCCCAGATAGGCAAGAGAAAGGCCGGCCTGCTGCAGCGTGCGCACGATCGCCTGCAGGCTGTCATGCTTGCCGGTGTCGTAACTGAGCACGCTTCCGACATGCACGAGAATGTCGGCCCGAGGCAGGAAAGCGAGTCCGCTCGCCCAGTTCGCCCGGTCGCTGCGGGGCAGGCCTTGCGAATTGCCGAAGGCTGCGATCTTGTCCATGACCTCACGGTGTCGTTTCGGTGACTGGCCATCGGCGACCATGCGTGCGCGCAAGGCATAAAGGCCGTCCAGCGGTTCGACGATTTCGGCGAAATTGACCTTGCAGGCGGTATCGCAGGCACCGCACATGGTGCAGGCGCTGACGGTCTCCAGCATGGACGGCGTGTAGCCGAATTCGCCATGGGCGATGCCGGAGGCCATGATCAACTGACCGCTGGCACTACCGGCATGGAATTCGACAAAATCCATGCTCGGGCAGGCGGACATGTGTGCCTTGCTTTTCGGCACCGGCACGAACTTGCACTGCGAACAGCGCGTGCAGCGGTCCATCGAGGCCAGACGTTCACCGGGAAGGGATGCGTCGTTCATCCGATTGCCTCCTGCACGACAAAACGATTGGGGTTCATGACATTGCACGGATCGAGCAGAGCCTTTGCGGCGCCGATCATCCGCGCGGCGCTGCCGTCGTCCCGCAGGAAGGCGAGGTCGCGGGCCACGCCATGCGGGCGGCTGTAAAAGGCGCCGGCGCGCAGGCTCGCCTCGGCGAGGCTACGCCAGTCGGCTCCGACATCCGCGTCCGGGCCGTGCGGCATCACGCGCTCCACATGGGCAAAGGTGCCCTGTGCGAGGGGCTGGATATAGGTGCCGACGGGCCGTGCGGCCAAGGCACCTGTCCTCAGATGCGCTTCCTGGATGTCGAGCATCCTCTCCACCGATGAGATCGGATGCAGGAAGAACAGTTCCTTGTGGGCGCCGAAGGGCACATCCCGATAACAGACACGGGGCGATTGCCGCAGCCTGTCTGCGAGAGCGTCGGCGGATGTTCCGAGAAGGGTCTTTTCGAGGCGTGCGCCATGGCGGGCGGCGACCTCTTCCAGATCCGAACGCTGCCAGGCGACCTTCCGTTCCGGGGCGTGGACGTAACCCGCCTGCGTGGCGAAGAAGGTCCAGGCCGGCAGCATCGCGGCGGCGTCCATTTCGAGGCCGAGCAGCATTGCCAGTTGTACCCTGTCCACCACGAAGGCGGTCGTGCAGATCCGTCGGTGTACAGCCTCCCGCATCGCCGCCAGCACGGCCGACGGGGTCTCGGAACAGAGAAAGAGACTGTCTTCGACTTTCGGCAGGCGTTCGCAATAGATGGCGGCCCAGCCCATGACGCCGAGCGATCCTTGAGACCCCTGCAGGACGCGCGTGAGATCGACATTGCCAGGTCCGAAGGTCACCATATGGCGGTGGCCCCGTTCCAACTGCTCCTTCAGCGTTCCTTCCAGTGCTGCCGAACCGTTCAGGGTCAGTTCGCCGCCGCCGGAAATGATCGCCGTTCCGCCGAATGGATCGGCAGGATCCCAATGGACGTCGGCATTGATGATCGGCTCTCGGTCCAGATAGCTTGCAATGACCGATTTGCCGGCACGCGGCATCAATGGACGGAAGGCGCGCAGACCGTGCGGGCGCAGGATTTCGTCGATGGACCCGAAATCCACACCCGCCTCAATGATGGCAATCTTGTCGCGCGGATCCGCATGGATCAGCTTCGTCATCCCGGAAAGATCCACCACGACGGCTCCATCCGTCAGTGGTACGGTGTCTCCTCTGCGCCGTAATCCGGTGGAAGAGACTGGAATGAGAGCAGTGCGGGTTTCGTTTGCCCAGACGACAACCTTCCGCACCTCGTGAATGTTGCTGGGATACAGAACAGCGCGAGGGGCAGGACCAGTGCCAACCTCGCCGTCCCGGGCAAAGGCATCACGGACCGGTGCCGTGATGTCTGCCTTGATCCCTCGGGGCAAGGCCGTCATGGCCCGGCTCCCGAAAAGCAGGTGCATGCAATCATTGATTTCCTCCCTTGCATGGCGCCTCCACTGCGCCATCAACAAGGTAGCGCGCTTCATCGCGCGTGACTGCACAACAGCGTCTCTTAATACGACTGATCCGTCTCGGCATGGCTCGGACCGAAGCTCGCCGCAGCCACAGATTTTGCGTATTCGCGGGGGCTGAGACCCGTATCCTGCCGAAAACTGGTGCGGAATGCGGCTTCCGACTGGTAGCCAAGCTCGTAGGCGATGGACGATACAGTCGCATTTCCATCGCGCAGTGCCCGCCGCGCCAGATGCAGGCGCCATGAGCGGAGATAGGCCATGGGCGTGATCCCTGTGACCTCGTTGAAGCGGCGCGCGAAGCGGGAGCGTGAAAGACCGGCGCGTTCGGCGAGGATCTCCACCGACCAGGACCGGCCTGGATCGTTGTGGATGGCACTGAGTGCGCGCGACAGATGAGCATCGGCCAGTGCCGCCAGAAGCCCGCAAGGTCCGTCGGCATCGCGCAGGGCGTAGCTGCGGATGGCCTGGACGAGAAAAAGCTGCGCAAGCTGTGCGATCAGCGCCTGAAAGCCTGGCCGGCTGGCATCATGGGTGTCGAAGTCCAGGCCGAGGAACGGGTCTTTGAGAAAACCCTCGCTTGAGTTCTGCTTGATGCGAATGATGTCGGGAATGGCTTCGATTAGCGGCCCGAGTCTTCGGTCCTGCCAATCGAAGGTGAAGGACATCAGGCGAGTGCGCCGACCGCCCTCCGGCCCCCAGACCAGGCGTCGCAGCGAGACGTCGGGACGATCGGGCAGCAGGGGCCGGAACCGGCCCATTTCCTCGAGCCGCCGGGTGGTGGTGTGCTGCGAGGTCGCCGGACTAGACGATACGAGATAGCGCCCGCGGGAAACGCCGCGCGGCAGGACGAAACTGTCGCCGGGCTCGAAGACGTCCGGCGGACAGTCGGGCGATTTCAGCCAGAGCCTGCCTTCCACAACTGTGACGGTGATTGGCTTCGGATAGGCGATTTCGATCGACCAGGGATCGAAGAGATCCATGGCCACAAGGCCGGTTTCGCAAACCCGGATCGAATTCAGGACGGCACTCAAGCCTTCGCCCGTCATGCGAGATTGTCCTTTCGGCATTGCGGTGTCGGCAGACCGGCATCAGACGTAGCATATCCGAAACGTCGATAACGGTCTGCCATTCGTACAACGCTCCGGCCCGTTACAGGGCCGGTGCCGGCTGCAGGCTGCGCGCGGATGCCCGCGCCAGGGTAAAGCAGGCGGCCGAGGTGAGGCCGACGAAGACGGCGGCCAGACCGAGCGCTTCGAAGCCGAAATTCTGCGCGAGGACGCCGCCGGCAAAGGGTCCGAGTGCGGCGCCAATCAGGGCCATGGCCGGCGTTGCCGCCGTTGCCCGACCGGTCGGGTCCAGCCGCGAAAGCAGTCCGAAGACGAAGGTGTGGGTGAAGATCTGCGTGGTGACGAAGAAGGCGGCAGAAGGACCCCAGATCGGCATGACGGTCGCCGTGGTTACCCCCAGCGCCAGCACTGCCTGGATCACCGGCCCGATCTGCGTCATGAGCGGTGCCGAGACCCGCGATTGAAGAAAGGTCGAGAGCGGCGCTGGCACGAGGAAGTTGATGAGCCCGAGCGCGATGAGCACGGTCAACACGGCGCCGGCTTCGAAACCGCGCGTCTTGCCGATGACCTCGACGAAGGCGAAGACCATCGACTGGTTGAACGTCATGATACCTATGCCGAAGATCGTCAGCCATGTCGCCCGGTTGAAGGGCTTCTTCAGCTGCTCGTCCACGCGCGGCGGATTGCGGAACAGCAGCGCGGCGGCGCACGTCGCCACCAGCATGATGCCGCCGAAAACGAGAAACAGCACCGAAGCGCCGAATGCGATGATGAGTTGCGGTAAGGCTGCCAGTAGAATGATCGCCAGAAAGCCCAGCGCGCCGAAGGAAATAGCGAACATCTTGTGCGGATTGGCGGTTCTGCCCATGGTTCCATGCGCCATTGACAAGGCGACACCAGCTCCGAGTCCTGCTATCAGGTGCAGGATGGCCAGAACGGGGAACGTCTCCTGGGTCCCGGCCGCCAGAAAGGCGCAACTGCCCATGCCGAAGCCAGCTGTCGCGATCCATCTCTGGTTCAGGTTGTTGAAACGGGGTGCCAGCACGAGGCTGGCGAGGAACGCACCGACCATGAACAGGGTCACCAGTCCGCCTGCCTGCTGCGAACTGAAACCGTAACGCTCGACGAGCACCCCAATCCAGACGGGCAGGGCGACCATGTCGAGCATGCCGGCACAGTGGCAGATGACTAGCGCAGCCAGCGCCGCACGGTTTGTATGTCTTGTCAGCATTCTCTCCTCCTGATGCTGGGCACGGCAAAGGCCTCGGAAATGTCTTTTGGAACTGCAGACGGGTTTCCTCGGTCGATGCACGATCACGTTTGGCGCCGGCACGCGCCGGCGTATCTCTCCCGATGTGCAATGCCTGCATGCTCCTCGCATGTCGGCGCTGCCTGGTGCTCATCCCTCGAAGCCAGGCGCGGGCGGATGCGAAATGCGCAGGAGCCCTGCCATCCTCGGCCTTGTCTGAGACAAGCATTGATTTTCATTGGAAATGTGGAGCCGCTCTCTCGCGCCTGTGGAGCACCCTGGTCCGGGGCGGGCGTGAAACTGCAACGTCTTCATCGGCAGACGGACCTGAGCCGCCAACCGTATACTGTTGGACGATTAGCCAATGCATGGGGCATTGCCAAATGAGAAATCTAAATGACAGCTATCAGAATTGAAAATACATCCTCAGAAAATGTATATAAATATTAAATACAAACTATGAAATAAATAAATTTTAAAACCATTAGCAATCTGCCTAGCTCTCGAAAACGGCACCTCAGACGGCAAATTGAGATTGCCATTGGCGGGATGGACGCCAAGGGGACAGGAATTCAGACATTATCGGCGGTTTGATCGGGTGCTTCGACACGGAGCGCTGCGGTACGACTGCGCCTTCCCTGTCGGTCGACTTCTACGCAATTGTTCAGTGAGGAGGATGAATAATGCGATTGAAGACTTTGGGGCTGGCCCTTGGCCTGGCCACGCTCATGCTGTGTCCCGCTCTGGCGGCGGAAAACGGCAATACGCAATACGGTCCAGGAGCCGCTCAGTTTTATGCTGGCGGGTTTCCGCCTTATCCTGGAGTATATTTTCTATCACAGACGAATTACTATCATTCAACTCGCTTGAACGATGGGAACGGCGATAAGCTCCCCATCGATTTCGACGTCAAGACCGCGGTGGAAACGATGCGTTTCCTCTTCATTACTCCGGTGGAAATTGCCGGCGGTCAGCTGACGGGGCAGTTGGTGGTCCCTCTCGTCAATATCGATCTGTCTGTTCCGTATACGTCCGCAGAAAACTTCGGCCTTGCTGATATGGTCGGCACCATCGGTGTGACATGGCATCCAGATCGTCACAACACCTTTTCGCTGGGGATGGATATCGCTGCGCCAACCGGCGAGTATGACGTCTCGGACCCCGCCAGTCCCGGGCTTAATCACTGGTCATTCCAACCGGCCGTCGGCTATCACTATTCCGATCCTCAAGGGCTGGAACTGGGAGCGGTCGCCCGCATCATTTTCAACACGGAGAACAAGGACACGGGCTATACGACCGGTAACGAGTTTGTCCTGGATTACGCTGTGGGCTGGAATTTCGACAAATGGCGCCTCGGCGCAGTTGGTTATTTCCTTAAGCAACTGACGGATGACAGCGGCCCGACGGCGCCGGCCGACGGGCACCGGGGAAAGGGTTTCGCGATCGGTCCCTCGGTGACCTATACCTTCCATCCCGCACTGCAACTGAGCGCTTCCTGGCAGCATGATCTGATTGCTGAAAACAGGCCTCAGGGTGATACCGTCTGGTTCAATCTCGCGACCAAGTTCTGAACCATCCGTTGCGGCCACGGTAGAAAACGTTGTCGTGCGCAACAGGATGCCATGCCTGTTGCGCACTGCAGATGATGTGCGGCGTGGGCGAGTTGAAACCGCCTGGCCGCTCGCGCCTTGCACTGGAGGACAAAGGATGAACCACGAATTCACCTATGAGGTCGCGGCGACAACCATCGTTTTCGGTGCCGGAAGGCGACATGAGACCGCACAATGGATGGCAAGGCTCGGCAAATCCCGGGCATTCGTTCTTTCCACCCCCAATCAGGCCGATGATGCGCTCGGTCTTGCCGATGAACTGGGCACCAAGGCGGCAGGATGCTTCACTGGCGCCGCGATGCATACGCCCGTCGATGTCACGCAGGCCGCATTGGCTAAACTACGGGATCTCGAGGCCGATTGCATCGTGTCTATCGGCGGCGGCTCGACGACCGGTCTCGGCAAGGCTATCGCCTATCGAACGGGCCTTGCACAGATTGTGCTGCCGACAACCTATGCCGGCTCGGAGGTGACGCCGATCCTGGGACAGACTGAGAATGGGCTGAAGACGACGCTGCGCGATGCGAGAATCCTGCCCAATCTCGTTATTTATGATCCCGAGCTGACCATTGACCTGCCTGTGGCCATGACAGTTCTCAGCGCACTGAACGCATTGGCACATGCCATGGAAGGGCTTTACGCCCGCGATCGGAATCCGATCTCCACACTGATGGCTCTGGAGGCCTTCCGCAGCTTCAAGCGCTGCCTGCCGGGCCTTGTCGAGAACAGCCGTGACCTTTCACTCCGAGCCGAAGCGCAATATGGCTGTTGGCTTGACGGCACGGTTCTCGGCTCGGTCGGCATGGCATTGCATCACAAGATTTGCCATACGCTGGGCGGCCGCTTCGACACGCCGCATGCCGAAACACATGCCATCATGCTTCCTTACACGACAGCCTATAATGAAGTGGCAGCCTTGGAACTGTTGGCTCCGCTCGGCGAAATCTTCGGCGGTAGCCCCGGTGCAGCACTCTACGATTTTTCCGCGGTGCTCGGCGCTCTGCTGTCGTTGAAGGCAATCGAGCTGACGGAAGCCGATCTGGACGAGGCAGCGGCTCTTGCCAGCGAAAACCTGCTTAACTCGGTGTCCGAAAAACCGGCAGCAGGCCACTCCGTGCAGTCAAATTGAAGAGGCACTTAGCGCCTCTTCAATCAGCAAGATTGTCATCTGGATCTGCCTCTCTATGGCAATCTCGTGCTGGCTGTCGCGAAGCCGCCAATAGCTCCATGTCGCGTTAACGAGCGTATATAGGCTGATGCCGAGATCAAATAATTGATCATCCGACCACGGCGACCCGAGGCGTTTGAGCAGCCGCACGTAATTGCCAGCAAAGAGTTGCGCATGCTCCCGTGCAATCCGGAACAGATCCTCGTAGTAATAGGCGGCATCGACGATCGTCCGGTCCAGGCCGATGGACAGCTGGTATTTCCAGGTGTCGCGGATAACATCCGCAAGCTCTGTCTGCCAGCCTTCCCGATTAATCGTTTCGGAGCCCGCTTCGAGAAAGGCGCGGACGTCTGCCAGCTTGCCTTCGTAGATCTCGGCAATAATAGCTTCCTTGTTTGGGAAGTAATCATAGATGGAGCCAACTTTTACCCCGGCTTGGGCAGCAACCGCATTGGTGGTGATCGCCCGCACGCCGTGCTGACGCATGACCTCGTGCGCA
Source organism: Rhizobium sp. CSW-27 (assembly GCF_018760785.1). Taxonomy (GTDB): domain Bacteria; phylum Pseudomonadota; class Alphaproteobacteria; order Rhizobiales; family Rhizobiaceae; genus Neorhizobium. The sequence continues at coordinate 16,488 of NZ_JAHHZO010000006.1, read as the reverse complement.
GCCTCCATGATCTGTAGCTTGATCTTCCGTGACCGCGCTTGGACCGGCTTTCGGGGCGTTAACGTGCGCGTCTTGGCATCCATCTCATTCTCCTGGCGTCTGCTGCGGTCATATGGTGGCAAGATTCTTGCGTCTTTAACACATATCTCTTGCGTCGCCCTCTAATCCGAGCAATCATTCGGATTAGAGGGCGTGACGCTCCTATAACACCAAGGGGTGCCGCGAAAGAATTCCCTCGATAAAAAGGGGAACTTCCATGCTGAATCGTCGTCAATTCACTCTCGCATCTGCCCTATCCATGGGTGCCATTGCTGTGTCAGGAACCGGAGTTGTGCGAGCCGCAACACCACAGGTGGCGCGTTTTCGTCTACCGATAGAGCCCGAGGGCCTCTATAATGTGCAGAGCATTTCAGCCGTGGTCAGCGGTGTCCTAGGCAACTATCTGCTGGAGGGGTTGGTCTACCTTGATGCTGCTGGCAAGGCGCAGCCCTGGCTCGCTCAATCCTGGCAGGCCTCCGAGGACGGAAAAATCATCACCTTCAAGCTGAAGTCTGGCAAGACATTCCATGACGGAACGCCCTTCAATGCAGAATCAGTCAAATTCCTCTTCGATACCATTCTCGACCCTAAAAGCGCCTCGCCCACCAAGGGCATTGTCGGCCCCCTGTCAAAGGTCGAAACGCCTGATGAAATGACGGTGGTCTTCACCTTCTCCAAGCCCTTTGCGCCCTTCATCAACCTTCTTGGTCAATCCTATTTCGGCTTCAATTCTCCGACCGCAGTGAAAGCGGCTGGCAATGCGTATCCGAGGCACCCGGTCGGGACCGGGCCATTCATGTTCGACAAATGGGTGCCCGGCGCCAGTATCGAACTGGTTCGCAATCCCAACTTCAAGCAGTTTCGCCCCGATGCCGCCAATCAGGGACTAGCCTATCTGGATCGCGTGATCCTGAACGTCATGACAGAAGACGGCGTGGTGACCTCCGCCCTGCTGACGGAGGAATTGGATGCCGCCCTTCTGACGGCGGATGGCGTTGCGCCTTTCCAGAGCGACGATCGCTATACGATCATCAACGACCAGAACGCCAAGAACCTGATGTTCATGGAGTTCAATTACAAGAAGGCGCCGTTCGGGGAAAAGGCGTTCCGCGAGGCGATCAGCTATGCCATCGACCGCGAGGCGGTGCTGGCCGCGGCTTTTGGTGGCAATGGCAAGATCGCGCTTGGCCCGCTGTCTCGCGGCATCCCCGGCTACGATGACGCCGTCGCACAGAAATACGGCACCCCGTACGATCAGAAAAAAGCAAAGCAGCTCTTCGATGCAGCTGGCTGGGTCCTGAAGGACGGGGTGCGCACGAAGGATGGCCAGCCCGCCAAGTTCACCATCCGAAGCTATGCCTCCAGTTCAACCGAGCGCGCGCTTGCCGTCATCCAGGCCAACCTCGCAGACATTGGCATCGTCGTGGAGGTCGGCACAGCAGATTGGGGCACTTTCTATCCGGGCCTTTTGAAACCCGATTGGGACATGGATCTCAACCGCTGGACCTGGTCGGACCCCAGCGTTATGTCGCAGCTCTTCCGTTCGCCTGGCCATCGCCAGCTGCTGCCGGCCAATGATGCAATCGATAACGCCCTGGACGGCGCCGATACCGCGCTCGATACGTCCAAACGCCTGGCCTTCGTCAGCGAGGCGCAGAAGGCCTTACTGGAGGATCGCCGGATCCTACCTCTGCTGACGGACTGGCCGATGACGGTCACACGCAAGGCACTTCAGGGATACCGAGTGGATTATCTCGGCTATGTCTATGGTGCAGACCTCAAGATCGCATCGGCCTGATGCGCCATGACGCAGTATGTTGCAAAGCGGCTGCTGCTTCTCATCCCGGTGGTGATCGGCATCCTGCTGATCACCTTCCTGATGAAGGCACTGATCCCGACGGATGCCGTGACCGCCATGTATTCCGGCCAGCTATCAGAGAAGGACGCGGCAGAAGCCATCGCCACGCTGCGCGCCAAGTACCATCTGGATCTGCCCTGGTACCAGCAGTTCTTCATCTATGTCCGTGATCTGCTGCAAGGCGATTTTGGCGATTCCATTCGCCTGCGCAAGCCTGTCATGGAGGAGTTGGGGTATCGCTATGTCAACACCATCATCCTCACGCTCGCCTCGCTTGGCATTGCACTGGTCGTGGGGCTGACGGCCGGCATTCTCGCCGCCGTCAAGCGCAACAGCTGGCTGGATGTGACAGCGACCACCGTCGGTCTGTTCGGCATATCCATGCCGGCCTTCTTCTTCGGTCTGCTGCTCATCCTCGTCTTTGCCGTCTGGCTGCGGTGGCTTCCGGTGGTGCCGAAGGGCAATCTGGCGCTGCTGCTTCCAGCGCTGGCGCTGGGCCTCATTGAGGCAGCACCTATTTCGCAGGTCGCCCGCACCAGCATGATCGATGTGCTGAGCCGCGACTATATCCAGGCGGCGCGGGCGCGCGGTGCCAGCGAATTGGAGCTTGTCGTGCGCCATGCACTGCCGAATGCGCTGATCGTGGTCTTGACGCTGGTGGGCCTGCAGATCGGCAATCTTCTCGGCGGCGCCTTCATCATCGAATCCATCTTCAGCTGGCATGGAATCGGCGAACTGGCAGTCAACGCCATCCAGTGGCGTGATTTCGCGCTGACACAAGCCATAATCCTCATCAGCGCTGCCACCTATCTGGTCGTCAATCTGGTGGCGGATATCCTGTATGCCTGGCTGGACCCCAGGGTGGAGTTGAGCACATGAGCCTTGTACTCGACGAACCGATCATGGCCACGCCGCCACGCTGGCGCATGTTCCTGCTTCGATTGCTGCGCAACAGATCCGCGCTGGTGGGCGGCACGATCCTGCTGCTGCTGGTTCTCTCGGCGCTCTTTGCCCCCCTCCTTGCGCCTTACGATCCGTTTAAGGTCAACCCCATCCAGCGATTGAGGCCCCCAAGCTGGGACCATTTCATGGGGACGGACGAGGTTGGCCGTGACCTGTTCAGCCGCCTGATCTTCGGCACCCGGTACTTCCTGCTGATCTGCGTGGTGACGGCCTCCATTTCGGCCAGCATCGGCACGCTTCTGGGCCTGTTGGCGGGCGCAGGCTCGCGCTTCGTCGAAAACCTGATCATGCGCGTGATCGATGTCATGCTGGCCTTTCCCTATATCCTGATGGTGCTGGTTGTGGTTGCCATTCTCGGCCCCAGCCTGTGGACAGGCATGGTCTCCATCGGCATTGCCGGCATCCCCGGTTATGCGCGTCTGGTGCGCAGCGCCGTCCTGACCGTGCGGCGGGAGGATTATGTCCTGAGCGCCCGTGCGCTTGGTGCAAGCGAAAGCGAAATCCTGTTCGGAACAATCCTCCCCAATGTGGTTTCGCCGCTGATTGTCTATCTCGCATTTTCCATGCCGCTGGCGGCGCTGGTCACATCGTCGCTTTCCTTCATCGGCCTTGGTACGCAGCCGCCCGCACCGGAATGGGGTGCCATGCTGGTCAATTCCAGAACCTACCTGTTTTCCGCCTGGTGGGCCGTGGCCGGCCCCGGCATGGCCCTGTTCATTTCCATCTTCGGCCTGAACATTCTCGGCAACGGCTTGCGTGACGTTCTCGACCCACGGAGTGGACGATGAGCAAGGCGCTGCTGGCTATTCAAGGGGTGAAGACAGAGTTCCGGCTGGGACGAGCCCGCGCGCTTCAGGCGGTACAGGGCGTGGATCTGTCTATCAGTGCTGGCGAAATCGTCGGACTGGTCGGGGAATCCGGCTCCGGCAAATCGGTGCTGGCGCTCTCCATGCTCAGACTGGTTCAACCGCCGGGACAGATCACCGATGGCCACATCCTGTTCGATGGAGAGGATGTGATGCAGATGTCGGCGCGCGCCCTCTCCGCATGGCGGGGGCGCGATGTCGGTATGATCTTCCAGCAGCCGCAAAGCTGTCTGAACCCGGTAAAGCGCATTGGCTGGCAAGTGGCAGAACCCTTGCTGCGCCATGAGAAGATCGGTCGCAAGGCAGCCTGGGCCGCCGCGATCGATCTCCTGCGCGCCGTCGGTATTCCGGCACCAGAGGAAAAGGTTCTTGCTTATCCGCATGAGCTTTCCGGCGGGCAGGCGCAGCGTGTGATGATCGCGATCGCGCTTGCCCTGAAGCCGCGCCTGCTGATTGCCGATGAACCGACCACGGCCCTGGACGTGACCATTCAGGCCCAAATTCTCGAACTTCTCAGCGAACGCTGCCGCACGCTCGGCACCTCGCTGCTGCTGGTCACGCATGACCTTGGCGTGGTGGCACGCATCGCAGACCGCGTTGCCGTGATGTATGCGGGGCGAATCGTCGAGGAAGGCCCCGTCGAAGCCATGCTGACGGCGCCATCTCACCCCTATACCAAAGGCCTGATCGCGGCAGCGCCGCAACTCGGGCAAGCGCAAGGGGGACGGCTGAAGGATATTCCGGGCGCTATTCCAGATCTGTCCCGACCATATGCAGGCTGTGCCTTTGCACCCCGATGCGAGCTTCGGCAGAGCCTGTCTCTCAAGGCTTGCGACAATGCGCAGCCCGCCCCCACCACTGTCGGATCCGCCCACACGGTGCGCTGCTTCGGGGCGGCAGGATCGATCCAGTCCGAGATGAGGGTGACGTCATGACCATACCGCCGCTCCTCGATGTTCGGAACCTGAAAGTTCGATACCCCATAAAGACCGGACTGTTCGGCAAGCCTGTCGATAGTATCGCCGCGGTCGATGATGTCAGCTTCACGCTCGAGCGTGGCGAGACGCTGGGTCTGGTGGGCGAATCCGGCTGCGGCAAGAGCACGCTCGGTCGCACCATTCTGGCGCTGCAACAGCCAGCCGGTGGCGCGGTGATGTTTCGCAATCAGGATGTTTTTTGCCTGTCGCCCGGAGAACGAAAGCATCAGCGCCGTTTTGCGCAGATGATCTTTCAGAACCCGCGCTCCTGCTTCGATCCGCGGCGCACACTGGGGGCTTCGGTACGCATGGCGCTCGATATTCAGGAAATGCTCGCACCATCGGAGCGTGATGCCGCGGTGGCCGAGATCTTCCGTAAGGTGGGCCTGCGCCCGGAACATCGCCTGCGCTATCCGCACGAGCTTTCCGGGGGGCAGTTGCAGCGTGTTGGTATTGCCAGAGCTCTCATTCTGAAGCCGGATCTGATTGTCTGCGATGAGCCCGTTTCGGCACTCGATGTATCGGTGCAGGCACAGATCCTCAACCTCCTGAACGATCTTCGACAGGAGTTCGGGCTGGCGCTGATCTTCGTGTCCCACAACCTGGCCGTAGTGGAGTACATCGCGGATCGGGTGGCCGTCATGTATTACGGACGCATTGTCGAGCTGGCACCGACCCACCAGCTCTTCAACAATCCGCGTCACCCCTATACCAAGGCGCTCCTTTCGGCGGTTCCCTCGATCGATTTCACGAGGCGCCATGAACCGATGCCGAAGCTGGGAGATCCTCCCAATCCTGCCCGTCTGCCCTCCGGCTGCCGCTTCCGCAGCCGTTGCCCCATGGCAATGCCGCGTTGTGCCGAGGAAGATCCGGCAATGACAGCACTTGCAGCGGGGCATGACGTTGCCTGCCACGCCGCCCTTACGGCTTCATGAATGATCTGGAAAGGAAAATGCCATGACCGAATGGCTCGACGCCGCGCTCAGCTATGCCACGCGCTGGCTGGATTATCAGATGCAGCAGACGCAGCTACCGGGTTGCGTTCTGGCTGTTGCGAAGAACGGCAACCTGATTCTGGAGCGCGCCTATGGCGTCAGCGACCTTGCCACGGGCGAACCGCTGACGCCGCGGCATCGGTTTCGCGTGGCCTCTCACTCGAAGACCTTTACCGCAGCCGGTATCATGAAGCTGCGAGAACAGGGTCGTCTGCATCTGGATGACAATGTCGGCGCCTATGTCACCGGCCTGCATGTCGATGTCGCCTCTGCCACCATCTCGCAACTGCTGAGCCATTCCGCTGGCATCATGCGGGATGGCACGCAAGCGCCACACTGGATGGTTCGCGAGCCATTTTTCGACAGAGCGAAACTCTTCGATGAACTGGCAAAGCCGCTTGCCATCGAAGGCAATACCCGTTTCAAATATTCCAATGTCGGCTATGGACTGCTGGGGCAGGTGATCGAGGCCATCAGCGGCGAACCCTATGGCGTCTGGATCGAGCGGGAAGTGGTTAAGCCCTTCGGGCTCAGCGAGACCACCCATGACACGCCGTCAACCGGGGTTCCGCTTGCGGCGGGCCATAGTGCCAGAATTCCATTCGGGCGTGGACGGATCGAGGGCCATCAGGCGACCCATGCACTGGCCGCAGCAACTGGCTTCACCAGCACGGCGGCGGATCTTGCGCGCTTTTTCTCGCTTCTCTATCCCAAGGTGCCGACGAGTGCCTTAAGTCCCGCCAGCCGCAAGGAGATGACGCGGCGTCATTGGAGCGTGATCGGCGGCGGTGAACCGCGCCATTACGGTCTCGGTGTCATCGGCATGGATATCGGGAAGCATGCGCTCTTCGGTCATGCCGGATCTTTTCCGGGCTTCATCAGCCGAACCTCGGTGGTTGAAGCAAACGGCATCAGCCTGACGATCGTCACCAACGCCGTCGATGGGTTTGCAAACGCATGGGTCGAGGGGATCGTTTCGATCTTCAATATCTTTGAAAAATACGGCAAACCGGAAGAGCGCCTTGCAGACTGGGCCTTGCGTCTCTGGAGCCTGTGGGGCGCACTCGATCTCGTGCCCGCGGGCGACAAGGTCCTGTTCACGGACCCCGGAGCCCTGCGTCCGCTGACCGATCACGGCGAGATTACCGTACAGGTGGACGGAAGCGCACACATCTCCAAGGCCAACGGCTTTGGCAGCTTTGGCGAGCCGGTCCGCCGGTGTTACGCGCCGGACGGCGGGTTGCAGCAGGTGCTCATGGGTGGCAATGGCATGTTGGCCAACGCCTCCGATCTCGCCATCCATCCGCTACAGTCCGCCTCCATCTGATCCATTCCTCGCATTTGTGAAGCAGAAACATGTCCATCATTGAAAAAAAACGGCGCATTTGCCGAAGACCTCACCGCCATCCGCCAGGATCTGCACAGGTATCCGGAAATCGGCTTCGAAGAAGTCCGCACATCAGCGATCGTTGCCGAGAAATTGAGCTCCTATGGTATCGAGGTGCATCGTGGCATTGGCAAGACAGGTGTCGTCGGCGTTCTGAAAGGGTCGCTCGGTCCCGGCCGCACGATTGGCCTTCGCGCCGACATGGATGCGCTTCCGATGGAGGAACGCACCAACCTCAGCTACAGCTCGCAAAACCCAGGGCGGTTTCATGGCTGTGGTCATGATGGCCACACAACGATCCTGTTGGGGGCGGCCCGCTATCTGGCGGAAACCCGACAGTTTGCCGGCACGGTGGTGTTCATCTTCCAGCCCGGCGAGGAAGGATGCGGCGGTGCACGCGCCATGCTGGCGGACGGCCTGTTCGAACGCTTTCCCTGCGACGAGATCTATGCGCTTCACAATTCGCCCCATGATGCGCCGTACCGAATCGGTATCAAGCCGGGCCCGGCCATGGCGGGCGCCGATTTCTTCGACCTCCGCATCAAGGGGCGCGGAAGCCATGGTGCCCATCCCGAGGCGTCAAGAGATCCGATCATCGTGGCAACGGCCCTGGTGCAGGCTTTGCAAACAGTGGTCAGCCGTAATGTCAGTCCTCTGAAACAGGCGGTGCTGTCTGTTACGCAGATCCATTCAGGCACGGCCTACAATGTCGTTCCGGAAGAGGCCGTGGTGTCAGGCACAGTCCGCTTCATGGACCGCGCGGTGAATGAACTGATGCGGACGCGCATGCGCAGCATCGCCGCCGGTATCGCCGCTTCCTTTGATGTCGAGATCGAGGTGGACATCCGCAACGTCTTCGATGTCCTCATCAACACCGAAGAGCTGGTTGAAGGCTATCTGGCCGCGGCACGGGATGTGGTGGGGGACGAGAACGTCTATGTGAAAACCAACCCCGTTATGGGAAGCGAGGATTTCGCCGACATGCTGCATGCCTGCCCCGGCGTCTATTGCACCGTGGGCCATGCCGGCGATGTGCCGGTTCATAATCCCAACTTCGTTCTGGATGACGGCATTCTGCCGGTTGGCGCAAGTCTATTTGCACGCATCGTGGAACGGCGCGGGGCACGTTGAAGTGAACCGCATCGAGTTTGCCGCAGGAGATTTTTGCCTAAGCCTTCCGGTGATCGCTGGTGCGGGTTCGTTTTTCAGTCCATGAGCCTTGCGGCTCTTCCGCTCCGTCTGGTGGCGCTGTTGTAGTATTCCGATGCCTGCTGGACGGATCGATGGCGTGACTGCTCCATGGCCTCTGGGAGCGGAATGCCGCGATTGGCTGCTTCGGTGAGATAACCGGAGCGCAAGCCATGGGCTGAAAACTCCGCCGGATCGAGGCCAGCCATGGCCGCGCGCTGCTTGACGATATCGTTGATAGCCTTCGGATCCAGTGCGCGCTTGGAGACATTCCCCCAGCGATCGATCGCCCGGAACACGCTGCCGCTGTCGATCCTGCCGGCCTCGAGCCAGGCATTGAGCGCGTCGACGGGCCGGCCGGTGAGGTAGACGACTTCTTCACTGTCGGCGCCACTGGTCTTGGTGCGACCGAGATGGATGGACAGCGAGGGCAGGGGAGTTGACCCGTCAACCGGGATCGGCGCTTCCATGACCAACTGCTCCTTGCGCAGCCCCGCCACTTCGCTGCGGCGCCTTCCACCGGAGGCAAAGGCAACCATCAGGATCGCCTTGTCCCGGACATCTCGCAGGCTGCAGGTCCGGCAGGTGCCAAGCAGCTTTGACAGGACATCCCCTGTCACGGCTTTGGGGCTCTTGCGCCGCTTCGGTCGCGGCGTTGCGCGCACCGCCAGCCGGATGGCAGACTTGAGAGCAGGGGAGGTGAAGGCACCCTGCAGCCCGCGCCATTTGGTCAGCGTCGACCAGGTTGCCAGCCGCCGGCGCACGGTGTCGGGTGCATGGGGGCCTGACGACCGGAGAAACCGCTGGAGACGAAGCTTGTCCTCGACCTCCGCTGGCATGCCGTGATCCGGATCCGTCAGACGCTTTTCCGGGTCCCAAAGATGGTGAGCGACAAACTTCAGCAGGAGAGCCTCCGGCGCGGGCCACGGCAGCGATCGTCCCGATGTCGCCAACGACCATGCCTGCAGGTAGGCGAGATCGGAGGTGAGCGCGCGCAGTGTATTGGCGCCCATTCCCTCGTTGACGAGGTGGCGAAGGGTCTCGATATCCTGGTCGGACAGAAGCTCGGCCAGTTCATCGCGCCGCTCCATGGGGAGAACTGCAGCAATGGTGTCGAGCTCGTGGGCACGGCGGTTGACCGTGTCTGCGCCAGCGCCTGTCATGTCATCGACGACGCGGGATGCAGTTTAAGATCCGTCTGCCCGAAGTCGTGCCCTTTGAACAAGAGCGGTGCCTTGGCGATTGCGGCTACTGCATAGGAGAAGCAGTCGCCCATGTTGAGCGAAGCTGGATGGCGCCCCCGGCCGAAACGCTCGAAAGCGTCTTCGGCTGCGCGATAGTGCTTCTCATCGAATGCGACGGTCGTGACATTCACAGTTGTGGCAAGCTGCCCAACGATCCTGGCGGCACTGACAAAACCTTTGCCGGACAGAACCATTCGTGTCTCGAACAAGGTCGGCCATCCAATTATGACCGGCTCACGTCCCATCAGGGTTCTGAAGGTCTCTGCTTCCGGCTCTTTCATGGATATCGCTATAATGACAGAGGTATCGACGGCGATCATATCGGCAGACCGTTTTCGTCGTAGAATTCATCGTGGTTGGAGGTTGTGCCGGGCGCGATTTTGGCGAGATCCTCGGCGGCCAAATCCCATACGGCGTCCATGGGATAGCGGGTGTTGTCAGCACGCAGCTCCTGGTCATAACGCTCCAGCGCGAGCTCAACGAGACGGTTGATCGGCTGGCCGGTCCGGCGGGAGAGGGCATGGGCCAGATCACGGGCCTTGCTGCTGCGAATGGAAAGCTGTGGTTCGGACATGGTGTGCCTCGTCGAAAACGTGGCCTTATCATACAGACAGCGGGCCGAGATGGCAAGCGGATCTCATTAGATGGCTAATATTCGATAAGGGTTACTTATCGATGGTTATCACGCCAACTGCTAGCCATACCATGTGAGGAACTGCAATATTCATATAGAGTTCCTTTAGTAAATCATTTACCATGATTTCAATGGCTTACGATTTCGCGAAATTGCCCATCCAGAGCCTGCTGCGGTAAGCGGGGCAAAATCGGTGGCAGTGCTGAAAATTAAGCCGATCCATTGGCATCTGGTTGTCTGCTGGAACGGCGATTGGCATTGTGGCTTTGACGATCAACAGGAGAGTGGGGCGGAGCAAATGCGGCAGATCGATATCGACAGCCTCGACGAGGCAACCCTCATTGAGCTCAACGCGCGCATCGTCGAGCGTCTGCAGTATTTGCATCACCAGCGACCACGGCGGCCCTTCAAGGCATCAGGGTGGGGAGCGGCGTGGAGTTTGAAGGCCCTGGCGGCGCTCTGGTCCGGGGTGTCGTTATTCGCCGCAACAAGAAGACGGTGACGGTGCATGCCGATGATAACCGTCAATGGAATGTTTCGCCGACACTGCTGAAACTGAGCGTCAAAACCACGGAAAGCGGTGGTATCCGGGGCTATGACGCGGGAAAGAAAACCAAAGGCCGCAAGCGTCATATCATCGTTGATACACTTGGTCTGATGGTCGGCCTCATGGTGCACAGTGCCGATATCCAGGACCGCGATGGTGCTCCCGATCTGCTGAAATCCATTCGCTACAGGTGGCCATGGCTGCTGTACGTCTTCGCCGATGGTGGTTACGCGGGCGACAAGCTGAAGCGGCGGCTCACGAAGATCGGGCGCTGGACGATTGAAATCATCAAGCGCTCGGGCAAGGCGAAAGGCTTTGAGGTCCTGCCACGGCGCTGGGTCGTCGAGCGCACCTTCGCCTGGCTCGGCAGATGCCGCCGATTGGCCAAGGACGTCGAAAAGTCCATCGCCTCATCAGAGGCCTGGATCATGATCGCCCACATTCGCCTGATCACCCGACGGCTGGCAAGGTATGGATATCGTTGAAGGCTTTTCGAGTCCGACTCTAACTTGCACAATGCGGCCAAAAGAATCCTGCGAGTGTTCCCTTGGGGAAGGATCAATTGGCGCATGGCCTGAGGATAGCCAGGCGCTAGCTCAGCGCCAGCGCATTCATTAGGGTGACGATGCCCCCTCCAAACCGACTTCTCCGTCAATGGATCGCCCTCTATGGACACAAACACATCGATTTTTTGGCTCGGCGATGACGTTCCACTCGTTGTACGAACTGAGGCACGGGCATTCTGCCTGCGGATCATCAAGGACTTCTATAAGATCGACTACACGCCTGCATGGCATGCCGACCTGGATTCGTTGTTGAACGCGCCGCCGGAGTGCTGGTTTTCGCATCTAAATCGCGGCGCTTTCCTGGTCGTTCGCGACGAGCAACAGCGTATCGTTGCTGCTGGAGGCCTATATGGTCTTCAGAACAAAACTGCCACCGCGACCCGCCTGCAAGATCGTTATTACGACGCCGTCGACATATGCCAAATCGTCCGCGTTTATTTGGAACCACATTTGCGGCGGAAAGGGCTGGGGAGCTCGGTCGTTGCTGCCTTGGAAAACAAGGCGCGCGATCTCGGTTATGTCATATCCTACCTCCATGCCGATGCGGACACACCTGAGACCCTCTGCTTCTGGAGACGCCAAGGCTACAGCGAGTTCGGTCGTTTCTCGTATCCTTCGGCTAAGGGGACGGATACCAGCGTGGACTTCGATAAGCCGCTTCTGAACCAAAGCGACTGACGATCCACGGTTTGAAACTTCCCGCCGTTTATCCCCGATGAATTTGGCGCAGCCAAATCATAGCTGTTGACGCGGATTTAACCTCGTCTACTATATCTAGCGTTCGAGGTTCCCTTCGATTCGTCTGCGGATCAGGGGCTAAGACGGGAATTCGGTAGCGGACATGATGTCCGTGAAGCCGAGGCTGCCCCCGCAACTGTGAACGGTGAGTGCTTTCTCCATCATGCCACTGGGTTTCCCCGGGAAGGCGGAGAGGGTGCAACGACCCGTGAGCCAGGAGACCTGCCTTGAATGATAAGTCCGTCGGCGGGGTGTCCGGCAGGGTGCGGTCGATTGCGTCCCGGTGCAGCCGGGCGTGGGCCGTTCTCGCTCCCCCGTCAAATCGTCTGCTTCGGGGTGAAGGCCATGAACATGATATTCCAGATCATCGCTGATCCGTAGTCGTTTCGACTGCGGTCATTCATGCCGTCGATTTTCGTCTTTGCTTCGCACTCCCGCCTGATGCCAGGCCGGACTCGTCTTTCTGCGCCCATTTTTCACGAGGAAACCATGTCGATCACCGTCTATTCCAAGCCCGCTTGCGTCCAATGCACCGCCACTACCCGCGCCCTCGACCGCCAGGGGATCGACTACATGGTGGTCGATGTCTCCGAGGATGCGCAGGCCTTCGCGCTGGTAACAGAACTCGGCTATCGCCAGGTGCCTGTCGTGATCGCGGGAGAGCAGCACTGGGCAGGCTTTCGTCCTGACATGATCAGCGCGCTCTCTTAAGGTCGGTGCCGTGGGCGGTCTCGTCTATTTTTCCAGTCGATCGGAAAACACCCGTCGCTTCGTCGAGAAGCTCGGGGGTGAGGCCCTGCGTCTGCCGATCGACGGAACGGAGGAGCCGCCAGTGGTCGAGGCCCCATTTGTGCTTGTCACTCCCACCTATGGCGGCGGCGGCGGTGACAAGGGCGCGGTGCCGAAACCGGTCATCCGCTTCCTCAACATTCCAAGCAACAGAGGCCTGATCCGCGGCGTGATTGCGGCAGGCAACACGAATTTCGGCGATGCCTATGGCCGCGCCGGCAAGATCATCGCCGACAAATGTGGCGTGCCGCTTCTTTACCGCTTCGAACTTCTCGGAACACAGGAAGATGTTGCCGCCGTCAGACAGGGACTGGAACGATTTTGGACACGCTGACCCACGCAAAGACGAGCGCGCCGGCCGAGGCCACGCTCGACTATCATGCGCTGAACGCCATGCTGAACCTCTATGATGAGGAGGGCAAAATCCAGTTCGACAAGGACCGGCAGGCGGCGAAGCAATATTTCCTCGAACACGTCAACCAGAACACAGTCTTCTTCCATAACCTGAGGGAAAAGCTCGATTACCTGGTGACGGAGGGCTATTACGAGCGTGAGGTTCTGGACCAATATTCCTTCAACTTCGTCCGTGACCTATTCGATGAGGCCTATGCACGCAAATTCCGCTTCCCGACCTTCCTCGGGGCCTTCAAGTACTACACCTCCTATACGCTGAAGACCTTCGACAGGAAGCGCTACCTCGAGCGCTATGAGGACCGGGTCTGCATGGTGGCGCTGACGCTGGCGCGCGGCAATGAGCAGCTCGCCCGCGACCTCGTCGACGAGATCATTTCCGGCCGCTTCCAGCCCGCAACGCCGACCTTCCTCAATGCCGGCAAGAAACAGCGGGGCGAACTCGTCTCCTGCTTCCTGCTCAGGGTAGAGGACAACATGGAGAGCATCGGCCGCTCGATCAATTCAGCCCTGCAGCTCTCCAAGCGCGGGGGTGGCGTGGCCTTGTCGCTGACCAATATCAGAGAGATGGGCGCGCCAATCAAGCAGATCGAGAACCAGTCTTCCGGTGTCATCCCGGTCATGAAGCTGCTGGAGGACAGCTTCTCCTATGCCAACCAGCTCGGCGCCCGGCAGGGGGCAGGAGCCGTCTATCTGCATGCCCATCACCCCGATATCATGCGTTTCCTCGATACCAAGCGCGAAAATGCCGACGAGAAGATCCGCATCAAGACGCTGTCGCTCGGTGTCGTCATTCCAGACATCACCTTCGAACTCGCGAAGAACAATGAGGACATGTATCTGTTCTCGCCGCATGACGTGGAGCGGGTCTATGGCGTAGCCTTCACCGAGATTTCGGTGACGGAGAAATATCGCGAAATGGTCGCGGATGCCCGCATCCGCAAGAAGAAGATCAAGGCGCGCGACTTCTTCCAGGTGATCGCAGAAATCCAGTTCGAAAGCGGCTATCCCTACATCATGTTCGAGGACACGGTGAACCGGGAAAACCCCATCGCCGGGCGCATCTCGATGAGTAATCTCTGCTCGGAGATTCTGCAGGTCAGCGAGGCAAGCCGCTTCAACGAGGACCTGTCCTATGCGGAGATGGGCAAGGACATCTCCTGCAATCTCGGCTCGCTGAACATCGCGTCCGCAATGGATTCGAGTGATTTCGGCAAGACCATCGAGACTTCGATTCGGGCGCTGACAGCCGTGTCCGAAATGAGCAACATCATGTCGGTTCCGTCAGTCGCCAAGGGCAATGACGACAGCCACGCCATTGGCCTCGGCCAGATGAACCTGCACGGCTATCTCGCCCGGGAGCGCATCTTCTACGGCTCGGAAGAGGGCGTGGATTTTACCAATATCTACTTCTACACGGTCACCTATCATGCGCTCAGGGCATCGAACCGACTTGCCGTCGAGAAGGGCCGAAGCTTCAAGGGTTTCGAGAACTCGAAATATGCGACCGGGGAATATTTCGACAAATACACCGAGCGCGAATGGAAACCGGCGACGGACAAGGTGGCCGAGCTCTTCGACAAGGCGGGCATCCACATTCCGACGCAGGAAGATTGGGCAGAGCTGAAGGCCTCCGTCATGGCAGGTGGTCTCTACAATCAGAACCTCCAGGCCGTGCCGCCGACGGGCTCGATTTCCTACATCAACCACTCGACCTCCTCGATCCATCCGATCGTCTCGAAGATCGAAATCCGCAAGGAAGGCAAGATCGGCCGCGTCTACTATCCGGCAGCCTACCTGACGAATGACAATGTCAAATATTTCGAGGATGCCTATGAGATCGGGCCGGAAAAGATCATCGACACCTATGCGGCGGCGACCCAGCATGTCGACCAGGGCCTGTCGCTGACGCTGTTCTTCCGCGACACGGCAACGACACGAGACATCAACCGCGCGCAGATCTACGCGTGGAAACGAGGCATCAAGACCATCTACTACATCCGCCTCCGCCAGATGGCGCTGACCGGCACGGAAGTGCAGGGCTGCGTATCGTGTGCACTGTGACCGCAAGGATCAATCCCATGAACATTCAAGTGAAGACCTCGCCCATCCGTGCGGCAAGCCGCATCCGCGCCGTCAACTGGAACCGTATCGAGGATGACAAGGATCTCGAGGTGTGGAACCGCTTGACCTCGAACTTCTGGCTGCCGGAAAAGGTGCCTCTGTCGAACGACATCCCCTCTTGGGCGACGCTGAAGCCGGAAGAGCAGACGCTCACAATCCGCGTCTTCACCGGATTGACGCTGCTCGACACGATCCAGAACGGCGTCGGCGCTATCAGGCTGATGGCCGACACCCAGACCTCGCATGAAGAGGCGGTGCTCTCCAACATCTCGTTCATGGAAGCCGTGCATGCGCGCTCCTACTCCTCGATTTTCTCGACGCTCTGCTCGACGCCCGATGTCGATGATGCCTATAGCTGGTCGGAGGAAAACGAGTTCCTGCAAAAGAAATCCGCGCTGATCATGGAGCAATATGACGGCGCAGATCCACTGAAGAAGAAGGTGGCTTCCGTGTTCCTCGAAAGCTTCCTGTTCTATTCCGGCTTCTATCTGCCAATGTACTGGTCAAGCCGCGCCAAACTCACCAACACCGCCGACCTCATTCGCCTCATCATCCGCGACGAGGCCGTGCATGGCTATTACATCGGCTACAAGTTCCAGCGCGCGCTGGAACGCGAACCGGAAGCGCGACGACAGGAGATCAAGGACTTTGCCTTCGACCTCATGCTGGAACTCTATGACAACGAGGCCCGCTATACCGAAGACCTCTATGACGGTGTGGGCCTGACGGAAGATGTGAAGAAGTTCCTGCACTACAACGCCAACAAGGCGTTGATGAACCTCGGCTATGAGGCGCTCTTCCCGGCGGAGGCCTGCAAGGTCAATCCGGCGATCCTGTCAGCGCTGTCGCCCAATGCCGATGAGAACCACGACTTCTTCTCCGGCTCCGGCTCCTCCTATGTGATCGGCAAGGCCGTCGCGACCGAGGACGAAGACTGGGATTTCTGACGTGGGACGCGAGCTTCCGGCCATCCGGCCATCCGGCCATAGCGGGCGGAACTCATTTCCGCTTCGCCTCTTCGAGGTCTTGCGCGCACTAGAGCGGTTCCCTGACTGAATGAATCTTCGGGTCTTTGCAAATCAGCGATGTTCTGATTCAAACTATCTGCCGATGGAGGTCGGCAGATATGTCAAAAGCTCTCTCTGTTGATCTGCGAGTTCGC
>NZ_JAHHZO010000005.1 GCF_018760785.1 Rhizobium sp. CSW-27 | reverse complement strand
GCCGCCTTGATGCGGTGAAACCATGCGTTTGAAATCATGAGACAAAACCTTTCCCGCGCCGGGAATGACCCAGCGCTTTTCCCGTGGTGGGAAGTGACGAAAATTGTGAGATTGAAGCGGCTACGACCCCAATGGAGGCCCGCATGGAAAATGAAAGATACCCGCGCCGGGAAAGACCAGGTCAATCGCACCGGCGCGGGTCGCAGCAGGCCGGGAGGTGTGGCCGCGCGAAGGAGAGGATGGGGGAGCGGTCATTCGGGGGGCTCCGGCAGAACAAAGAACTCTGCTGGGATGAGATCGATATTCCGTTCGCGAGCGTAGGCCAGGAGAACCGAAGCCTCGCGCTGAGGGATCATCCCGCCGGTGCCTCCCCTGTCTTTGGGATACATCCACCGATAGACACGCGAGATGTGTTTCCCGGTGACAGCAGACACTTTCTCGATGCCGATTTTGGCGATAATAGATTTTGCCGGATCCAGGTGCTTCGCGCTCATAACCCGACATTTGCGATTATCGCGATATTTGGTCAAGCCATTTTTGCGAATTACGCGATATGAATATTTGCGCTTTTCGCGAATATGTCGCCATGAGCGATCCGCAGCACGAAATCCGCAACTGGATGAAAAGAAATCTCGACTCGATGGGCCACGGCTCTAAATCGAGGCTTGCGGCGTTTTTGAACGTCAAGCCGGATGCTGTCACTCGGATGCTAAACAGCAGCGGCCACGAAAAAGAAGTCCGAGCAATCAAGGCTCATGAACTAAGTGCAATGGCACGATTTTTTGGTAAGGAGCCCCCAGGAGGCGACCCAAGCGCCACCCGCTTCGTACCAATAAGGGGCTTGGCGGGCGCAGGCCCGGATGGCTCTGTGCTCTATTCTTCAGGCGATGGGAACTTCGGAGAAGTTGAAGCTCCACGCGATGCGAAGGACACAACGGAAGCGTTAGAGGTCCGGGGAAATTCGATGTACGGCATTGCAAACCATGGCTATCTGATCTTCTACGAAGACAAGGAAGAGCCGTCTGAAAATCATATGGGCCACATGTGTGTCTGCTTTTTGCAAGACGGGCGGGTTCTTGTGAAGTTTCCGTCGCCAGGATCTGCGCCAGGATTGTTTCATCTGGAAAGCGTCAACGCGCCAATGATGAGGGACGTCCCGGTGCGCCATTTCGCCATCGTGACCGACATCAAGACGCGTTATGCCGCTCAAAAATTTGCTCGGCGAAACCCACACACGCCCATCGAGGACGTGACGACTTCGGGAAAGCGGATCTAGCAAACCGCTTCGGGAGCGCGCGCAAACCAGATCGAGCACATCCGAGCGCGACAACAAACACCTCACATCTTCAGTTTGTGGACGCCTAAGCAAGCCACAGATCGCGAGCTTTACGCTCCACTTCTTCATCGGAATTTGCGATTAGCGCAAATTTATATTGACTGAACTCGCGATTATCGCGATATTCGTCCTCGAAATGTGAATTGGTGTGCCGTCGATCGAGGCAGCACGTGACCGGTACACAGCTCGCGATGTCCCGCATCCCGATCGAAGAGATACCACCACATGACAGCAGTCGCCTGGATAAAAAGCGCGGACCTGAAACGAATGGCCGCCATCGCCACAGAACAGAATGTCACGGTAGAGGTGACAGAAGCCGGCCGCACAATCCGAGTGGCACCAGCAGCATCTGCTACGACGTCGCAAAATCAACTTGCTCCGCGAGGCGGAGTACGACTTTGATGGAAACCATGCCACGCAAGCTGCCGCTCAATGTGATCAAGGAAAGAAACCGCCACGGAACGGTGGTGTTCTATTATCGAGTCGGCAAGGGTCCACGCACCAGGCTCCGTGGCGCGCCAGGTTCCGAGGAATTCAAGGCAGCATATCGAGATGCCATAGCCGCTGAAAAGCCGGCTCGCACGAGACAGAGAGGCGACACCAGAACTTTGAAGTGGCTCATTGGCCAGTACATGGAAAGCCGCAAATGGGCCGAGTTGTCCGTCTCGACGCGACGAGCACGTGGCAATCTGTTTTTGCAGATGCTGAAGAACGCAGGCGACGCGTTCTATGCCGACATTTCAAAGAAGGACGTCGAGGCTGCACTTGAAGCCCGCTCGTCCACTCCGGGCCAAGCTAATGCCCTTCTGAAGGCTTTGCGCGGCGTGTTCGAGTGGGCCATCAAATCTGATCTCGCAGAATTTGATCCAACGCACGGCGTGGAACGGCTCGCCTACAAAACGGACGGCTTCGAACCGTGGACGTCCGAAGATGTGCATCTCTTCTGCAGGACGTGGCAAATCGGCACAGCGCAGCGCCTGGCGATGGAGTTGCTGCTTTGCTCAGGCCTGCGGCGCTCAGACATTGTTCGTGCTGGCCGTCAGCATATGACGGGAAATGTGTTCTCTATGCGCACCCGCAAAACCGGGGCCGACATCACTGTGGAATTTCCCGAGCGCCTCATGAAGGTGATCGAGGAAACGAAAACAGGCGATCTTGCCTTTGTCGTCGGAGAGAACGGCCGGCCCTTCACAGTCGAGTCTTTTGGAAACTGGTTTCGGAAGCACTGCACCGCTGCGGGCGTCAGCAAGAGCGCGCATGGACTGCGGAAATTGTCCGCCACGCTGGCTGCAAACGCTGGCGCTTCGTCTCACGAATTGATGGCGCAGTACGGATGGGCGACGTCTCGACAGGCCGAAGTCTACACGAAAAAGGCAGACCGAAAGAGGCTTGGAATTCGCGCTTCAAAGTTGGTTGCAGAACAGATCGAGATCGAACTTTCCCCGCACCTAAATTCTAGTGCGGGAAAAAACGAAAATTCCACAACGAAAACAAAGTCGAATTCGTAAAGTGGTGCCCCGTGCCGGAATCGAACCAGCACTCCTTTCGGAACCTGATTTTGAGTCAGGCGCGTCTACCAATTCCGCCAACGGGGCATCGAAAGTGGTGGGAGGGGGTCTAGCACAGGAAAAAGCGGGCGCGCAAGCGCCGGCTGGGCTACGGGCCTTGTTGTTTCTCACGAAAATGTGGCGCGACATAGTGTTGCCGGTCCTGCGCCGCGCATTTACAGCCCTCCTCCCGTTCACTAGAGCAGAGGGCGCGACAGACACCGCAGGAGATGCATTGATGGCCACCGCACACGATCCCCGCTCCACCCTGATGCTCTATTCGGGCACGCTGGCCTTCGGCATGGTGGCGGTGGTCGGCTCGGCGCTGGGCTTCCAGCATATCGGTGGCTACATTCCCTGCGCGCTCTGCCTGCTGCAGCGCGAGCCCTATTACTGGGGCGTGCCGATTGCGCTCGGCGCGCTCGCCACCGCCGCCTTTCGCCTGCCGCCGGCGCTGACGCGGCTGCTGATCGGCGTCGTCGGCCTGATGATGCTGATTGCCGCCGGCATGGGCATCTATCATTCCGGCGTCGAGTGGGGCTTCTGGCCCGGCCCAAGCACCTGCTCCACCTCCGCCGCCACGGCCACCACCAGCGCGCAGAGCCTGCTGGACGACCTGAACACCGTTCACGGCCCCTCCTGCACCGTGGCGGCCCTGCGCATCTTCGGCCTGTCGCTTGCCGGCTGGAATGTCGTCGCAGCCCTCATTCTCGCTGCAATCGCCTTTCGCGGCGTATTCACAAGGCGCGCCTGAGAACGTCGGGGCAGACCGGCGGGGCCTAGCCGCACGCAGGAATGGCGCCGACGGCCAAGGATGAGCCATGGCCTTTCATTATCGGCCGCGCGGGCGCGTGAGAGCGATATGTCTCGTCGCCAAACCGATCAGGGCTGCAGCTCGGTATCCCAGTAGAGATAGTCCATCCAGCTTTCGTGCAGATAGTTCGGGGGGAAGAGGCGCCCGTTGTTGTGCAGATCCTGCACCGTGGGCTGATAGGGGGTCTGGGCCGGATGCATGCCGGCCTGTTTCGGCAGCTTGCTGCCTTTCTTCAGATTGCAGGGGGAGCAGGCGGCCACCACGTTTTCCCAGGTCGTCTGGCCGCCATGGGCGCGGGGAATGACGTGGTCGAAGGTCAGATCGTCGTGCGAACCGCAGTACTGGCACTCGAACTTGTCGCGGAGAAAGACGTTGAAGCGGGTGAAGGCGGGGTTTCGGGTGGGCTGGACGTAGGTCTTTAAACTGACGACACTCGGTAATCGCATCGAGAAGGTGGGAGACGAGACCGACTGGTCATACTCAGCAATGATATTAACACGGTCGAGGAAGACTGCCTTGATCGCGTCCTGCCAGGACCAGAGCGACAAGGGGTAATAACTCAGCGGCCGGTAGTCAGCGTTCAACACGAGCGCCGGCAGGGCCTGCGGGGAGACTGCAATCGTCAACGGACGCTCCTCACCGATTCGGCTTCTGTCTTTCTATATTAGGACCGTTGTTACAGGAATGTGAAGCCCCCCTGATGACGCAGTGCCTGACGCAGACGATCACGTCATCGGGATCGCATCCCGCCGGGTCATGCCGGCATAATAGGCCCAGAACAGGCGCGCCGCGACGGAACGCCACGGCTTCCAGCCCGAAGCAAGGGCCGCGACCTCGGCAACCGACGGCCGTGTTTCAAGTCCGAGCGCATGGCCGACCGCCGCCCGCAGCGCCACATCGCCCGCCGGAAACACATCCGGGGCGCCGAGGCAGAACATCAGATAGACCTCCGCCGTCCAAGGACCGATGCCCGGCAGCGCAAGCAGTCTTGCCCGCGCCTCCTCCGGCGCAACGAAGGCCAGCGCTTCGAGATCGAGCCGGCCCTCCGCCAGCGCCCGCGCCAGCCCCTCGATCGCGCAAGCCTTGGCCCGAGACAGTCCGAAGCCGGCCACCACCTCCGGCGAATGGGCAAGATAGGCCGCCGGTGTCATTTCGCCTGCCGATCGCATCCGACCCCAGATCGCCGAAGCAGCCGCCTTCGACACCATCTGCGACACGATGATTTCGGCAAGCCCGGCGAAACCGGGCGGCGAAAGGCGCAGCGGCACCGGTCCGGCGGCCGCCACGACCGGTGCCAGCGCCCGGTCGAGCGCCACCAGCGCCGCAAGCCCTTCCTCGATATCCGCCATCTCGCGTATCTGCACCATCGCCAATCTTTCCGATTCGTGGCACAAGAAACCATGCACGCCGCCGACCGTCAAAAGCCCGTCTTCCGTTTCGCCCCGAGCCCGAACGGATTCCTGCATCTGGGCCACGCCCTTTCCGCCCTGATCAATCAGGAGATGGCCGGGCGCTTCGAAGGGCGCCTGCTGCTGCGCATCGAGGATATCGACCAGACCCGCTGCCGGCCGGAATTCGTGCACGAGATTTTTCGCGATCTCGCCTGGCTTGGCCTCGAATGGGAGGAGCCGGTGCGCCACCAGTCGAACCATATCGGCGAGTATCAGGCGGCACTGGCAAAGCTGGAGGCACTGAGCCTGCTCTACCCGGCCTTTCTGACGCGCGGCGAGGTGAAGGCGCGCGTGGCGGCCTCCGAAGCTGCCGGCAGGCCATGGCCGCGCGATCCGGACGGCGCGCCGATTTACCCGCCGGACGACCGAAACCGCAGCCCGGCCGAGCGCGCGCAGTTGCTGGCCGGCGGCCTGCGACACGCCATCCGCCTCGACATGCGCAAAGCACTGGCACTGATCGGCGAACCTCTGACCTGGCGGGAAACGGGCGACGGCGCAGCCGGCATCATCACAGCCGACCCGGGCGCCTGGGGCGACGTGATCCTCTCCCGTTCGGATGCCCCCTCCAGCTATCACCTGTCGGTGGTGGTGGACGACGCGGCCCAGGGCGTGACGCATGTGGTGCGCGGACTGGATCTTTTTCATGCCACCGCCGTGCACCGGCTGCTGCAGGTGCTGCTCGGCCTGCCGGAACCGGACTACCATCACCACAGGCTGGTGCCCGGTCCCGACGGGCGCAAGCTTTCCAAGAGCGAAGGCTCGACCGGGCTGGCCGCGCTGCGCGCCGCAGGCGTTTCACCGGCCGAGATCCGCGAGATGCTCGGCTTCTGACCGGCTGTCCGGCGGCATTGACGGCGGGGGGGACGGCGGGGTGGACGGTGAACTCTCCGCCGCGACCTGCTGCCCGTCGCCGCGCCGGCGCACCGCATGCGAGACGGCGGAGAGCACACGATACTTCATCAGCGCCGCATTGACCTCGGCGCCGAGAATGAAGATCACGCCGACCATGTAGAGAAAGACCAGCACGATCATCACCGAGGCGAGACCGGCATAGGTGGCGGCGTAATTGGCAAAGGTCGCGAGGTAGGAGGCAAAAGCGAAGGCAAAACCGCCCCAGCACAACAGAGTGAGGACGATGCCCGGCAGAACCTCCACCACGCGCCGGCTGCCGGCCGGCAACCATTTGTGGCAGACCACAAGGCCGAGAAACAGCACGATCACCGTGCCGAGAACGCCGAAATTGGCAATGTTGTGCAAGTGGTCGCTGAGCCAGGGCAGATGCGATCCGGCAAAGCGGATGGCGATCGGCACCGCCACCAGCACGATGCTGATGGCCGCGAAGATCGCAACGGCGGCGATCACATAGCCAAGGCTGGCCAGGCGGGTCACATACCAGGGACGGCTTTCGACCACGCGATAGGCCCGGTTCAGCGAGATGCGCAGCGCCTCCACCCCGTTCGAGGCGAAATAGGCCGCCGCCAGCACCGAGATCGTCAGAAGCCCGCCGCGCGGAATTTCCAGCACCCGCCGCACCTCGTTGGCCAGCGGCTCGGCAATGTCGGAGGGCCAGGTGTCGAAGAGCAGGTGCACGGCGGTATCGGAGAAGCTGTTGGCACCCAGAAAGCTTGCCAGCGCCGTGCCGAAGATCAGGAAGGGAAACATCGCCAGCAGGCCGGACAGCGCCACATGGCTTGCCAGCGCCCAGCCATCGTCATCGTTGAAATGACAATAGGCGTCATAGAACACCTTGAAGGCCAGGCGATACGGGCGCAGCGGCGGGGATGTCTCGGCCAATGGGAACTCCGTTGTCACTCGGCCCCAAATATGGGAAAGGCAGAGGCATTGTACAGGAGGGGACATGACGGATCGGCCCACGATCATCATCACCGGCTGCTCGTCCGGCATCGGCGCCCACTGCGCCCGCGCTCTCGCCCGGGATGGCTGGCGCGTCTTCGCCACCGTGCGCAAGCCGGAGGATCTTGCAAGTCTCGAGACCGACGGCATCGAGGCCCTGCTGATGGACTATACCCGAAGGGACACCATCGATGCCCTGGTGAAAGAGGTCGCCATTCGCACCGGCGGCCGCATCGACGCCCTGTTCAACAATGGCGCCTATGGCCAGCCGGGCGCCGTGGAAGACCTGTCGACCGAGGTGCTGCGCCAGCAATTCGAGACCAACGTGTTCGGCTGGCACGAACTGACCCGCCAGGTCATCCCGCTGATGCGGGCAAGAGGCACGGGCCGCATCGTGCAGTGCTCCTCCATTCTCGGCATCGTGCCCTATCGCTACCGGGGCGCCTACAATGCCTCCAAGTACGCGATCGAGGGATTGAGCGTCACGCTGCGCATGGAACTCGACGGTTCCGGCATCTTCGTCAGCCTGATCGAACCGGGGCCGATCGCCTCGCGCTTCACCGCCAATGCGCTCGCCGCAATCCGCGGCAATATCGATCTGGAAGGCTCGGCGCATGCGGCGGAATATCGCCGCCAGCTGGCGCGGCTGGAGGGCACGGGGCCGGTGAACAGGCACAAGCTCGGGCCGGAGGCGGTCTATACGGTGCTCAAGCACGCCTTGACCGCGCCGCGCCCCCGCCCACATTATCTCGTCACCAAGCCTGCCAAACAGGGTGTTCTGCTGAAACGGCTGCTGCCGGCCGATCTGTTTTACCGGCTGCTGCGTAGGCTGGACTGAAAACCAGAAAAAGGCGCCTCCATGTCCAGCTTCACCACACTTCTTGCCCTGATCGTGATGGGTCTCGTGGTCCTTGTCCTGATCCGCGGCCTGTTCAACATGCTGCAGGGCAAGGACGCCAACAAATCCAACAAGCTGATGCAGCTGCGCGTGATGCTGCAGGCGATTGCCATCGCCCTGATCATGCTGACGCTCTGGCTGACGGGGGGAGGTCGCTGACATGGTGAAGCTCAACAAGATCTATACCCGCACCGGCGATGACGGCACGACCGGTCTGGTCACCGGCCCGCGGCGCCTGAAGCACGATCTGCGCGTCGATGCCTACGGCACGGTGGACGAGACCAATTCGGCGATCGGCATTGCCCGGCTGCATACCGGCGCCCTGCCGGAACTCGACGCCATGCTGTTTCGCATCCAGAACGATCTCTTCGATCTCGGCGCCGACCTTGCCACGCCGGACACAGGGGAAAAGGCAAGCTGGGAGCCGCTGCGCATCGTGCAGTCGCAGGTCGACCGTCTGGAAAGCGAGATCGACACGCTGAATGCCGGCCTTGATCCGCTGACCTCCTTCGTGCTGCCCGGCGGTTCGCCGGCGGCTGCCTATCTGCATCTGGCCCGCACCGTGTCACGCCGCGCCGAGCGCCTGATGGTGGAACTGTCGAAGATCGAGGGCGAGATCGTCGGTGCGCCGGCGCTCAAATACATCAATCGCCTGTCGGATTTCCTCTTCGTCGCCTCCCGTTACGCCAATGACGGCGGCAAGGCGGATATTCTCTGGGTGCCAGGCAAGAATCGCTAGGCGGGCCGCACGGACGCGGCGCAGACGACCGCCTTTGCACTTCACATCGCGCCCCGCAAGGGACGATTGCCACAGGCAGGCCGCGGGCTGCCTGTGCAGCACCCGGAATGGGGGCATGACCAAATGACACCGGTGCGACGCCGAAAACCTTTTGTATTCGGTTCAAAAATGCGTATCCATGTCGCCCATTGACAATCAGCGGCGCGGGAGAGGCCGCATTTTCCCAATTGGTTCGATCTGAGGAAGGAAGTCATGAAAATTCTGGTGCCTGTAAAGCGGGTGGTCGATTACAACGTGAAGATCCGCGTGAAGGCGGACGGCACGGGCGTTGAACTCGCCAATGTGAAGATGTCGATGAACCCGTTCGACGAAATCTCCGTGGAGGAGGCGCTGCGGCTGAAGGAAGCCGGCAAGGCAACGGAAATCGTCATCGTCTCCATCGGCCCGGCCAAGGCGGAGGAAACCATCCGCACCGCGCTCGCCATGGGCGCCGATCGCGGCATCCTGATCGAGACCGACGAGACGGTCGAGCCGCTGGCCGTCGCCAAGCTCCTGAAGGGTGTGGTGGACGCGGAAAATCCGGGCCTCGTCATCCTCGGCAAACAGGCCATCGACGACGACAGCAACCAGACCGGCCAGATGCTGGCAGCCCTGCTGAAATGGGGCCAGGCCACCTTCGCCTCGAAGCTCGAGATCGGCGAAGGCACCGCCAAGGTAACCCGCGAAGTGGACGGTGGCCTGCAGACCATCGAGGTGAAGCTTCCGGCGATCGTCACCACGGACCTGCGCCTCAACGAGCCGCGCTATGCCTCATTGCCCAACATCATGAAGGCCAAGAAGAAGCCGCTCGACAAGAAGTCGCCGGCCGATTTCGGCGTCGATCTTGCGCCGCGCCTCAAGGTGCTGAAGACGGAGGAGCCCGGCGGCCGCAAGGCGGGCGTCAAGGTCGGTTCGGTTGCCGAACTGGTCGAGAAGCTCAAGGTCGAAGCAGGCGTCCTCTAAGGGAACGGAAGGGAGAACACGACAATGGCCATTCTTCTTCTCGCAGAACATGACGGCGCGAGCCTCTCCGACCAGACCGCCAAGGCGCTGACGGCCGCGGCCCGGATCGGCGGCGATGTGCATGTGCTGGTCGCCGGCTCCGGCGCCAGGGGTGCTGCCGATGCAGCGGCGAAGCTTTCCGGCGTTTCCAAGGTGCTGCTCGCCGATGATGCCGCCTATGCCAACAATCTGGCGGAACCGCTGGCAGACCTGATCGTCTCGCTCTCCGGCGCCTACGACGTCATCATCGCCGCCGCCACGGCGTCGGCAAAGAACGTCATGCCGCGCGTCGCGGCCCTGCTCGACGTGATGCAGGTCTCCGAAATCATCGAGGTGGTTTCCGCCGACACGTTCAAGCGCCCGATCTACGCCGGCAACGCCATCCAGACGGTGCAGTCGACCGATGCCAAGAAGGTCATCACGGTGCGCACCGCCGCCTTCCAGGGCGCCGGCGAAGGCGGCTCGGCCGCCGTCGAGACCGTTTCGGCCGCAGGCAATGACGGCCTTTCCACCTTCGTGGAGGATGCGCTCTCCTCGTCCGACCGCCCGGAACTAACCTCGGCCAAGATCATCGTCTCCGGTGGCCGCGCGCTCGGTTCCTCGGAGAAGTTCCGCGAAGTCATCCTGCCGCTCGCCGACAAGCTGGGCGCTGCCGTCGGCGCCTCGCGCGCTGCCGTCGATGCCGGCTATGCGCCCAACGACTGGCAGGTCGGCCAGACCGGCAAGGTGGTCGCGCCGGACCTCTATATCGCCTGCGGCATTTCCGGTGCGATCCAGCACCTCGCCGGCATGAAGGATTCGAAGGTCATCGTCGCCATCAACAAGGACGAGGAGGCACCGATCTTCCAGGTGGCCGATTACGGCCTCGTCGGCGACCTGTTCCAGATCATCCCGGAGCTCGAGAAGGCGCTCTGAGCCTTCCGCCGCTTCCAGTCAAAAGACAAAGGCCGCGTTCCGACAGGAACGCGGCCTTTGTCATGCAACAGATCCCGCTCCCTCAGCGGGCAGGCATTCAGAATTCCTCCCAGCTCTGCCCGGAGGAGCCGGAAGCCGGCGGGCTTGCCGGAGATTTCGAGAAGCCGGCCGCCACCTTGCCAAGCAGGGCACGGGCGGGCGAGGCCACCTGGCGGCTGGTCTCGCCGGCCGGCCTGACGGGGGCGACGCGACCGCTGGCCGCCGCGGCGCGTTGCGGCGGCACCGAAACCGGCAGGGGCTCGTCGCGCCCGAGCGAGGCGGAGGCGTGAAGCGAGGCCGCCATCTGCCCTTCCGAAAGGCGGAAGCGGGATACCAGTTCCGACAGGCCCTGCGCGTTGCGCGTCAGCTTCTCCATGTCGTGATTGGTGCGCTCGGCCATCTGCGAATTCTGCTGGGTGGTGTTCTCCATCTGGCGAATGGCGGTGGAGATTTCCCTGACGCTTTCAGACTGCTCGCCGGCGGCCTCCGCGATGAGGGCAATCTGGTCGTTGATCTGCGTCACCTGACCGGCGATCTCGCCAAGTGCGGAGCCGGTATTCTGCACGAGATCGACCCCCGTCTTCACCGCATCGCTGGACTTGCCGATCAACTGCTTGATCTCGCGCGCGGCAGTGGCCGAGCGCTGCGCCAGCTCGCGCACTTCCTGCGCGACGACCGCAAACCCCTTGCCGGCTTCCCCGGCGCGGGCGGCCTCGACACCGGCATTGAGTGCCAGAAGGTTGGTCTGGAAGGCGATCTCGTCGATCACGTTGATGATCTGGCTGATTTCATGCGAGGCATGCTCGATGCGGCTCATCGCCTCCACCGCCGAACTGACGATGGCGCCGGAGCGATCGGTCGAGGTCTTGGTATCGGCCGCCATGGCACGGGCATTGGTCGCCCGCTCGGTCGAAACCCGGATGGCCTCCATGATCTGGGTGATGACCGCCGAGGTTTCCTCGATCGCCGCCGCCTGCTGTTCGGAACGGCGCGACAGATCGTTGGTCGCCGCCGTCATACCGCTGGCCGTCTCGTTGATCGAGGCGGTGCTGCCGGAAACCTGCTGCATGGTGCTGGCGAGATTGCGGATCGAATCGTTGAAATCCGTGCGCAGCCGGTCGAGCCCCTCCATGAAGGGCGTATCGATCGTGGTCGTCAGGTCACCGGAGGCCAGACGCCGAAGGCCCGCACCAAGCACGTCGACTGTATGCTGCAGCCGCGCCGTTTCCTCTGCGCGTGCGGCGTCGCGCGCCACGCGCTCCGCCTCCGACATCTGCCGGTCGCGTTCGGCCTCGCTCTGCAGGCGCATCTTCTCCAGCGCCGCGTCGCGGAACACCGCCACCGAGCGCACCATGTCGCCGATCTCGTCCTGGCGCTGCTCGCCGGTCAGCACGATGCCGGTATCGCCGCCGGCCAGCCGCGCCATGGCATCCACGAGCCTCCTGATGGGACCGGTGATGCTGCGCGACACGAGGACGGCTGCAATGACGGCCAGAACGAGAATGCCGGCGGCCAGGCCGAGAATGGTGTTGCGCAGACCGGCAAGGCTCGCCAGCGCCTCGTTTTCCGACATCACGGCGAGTACGGCCCAGTTGTGGCCGCCGAAGGCAAGCGGCGATGCCGCCATGTAATTGGTCGTGCCGCGATAGTCCGGCAACAGGCCGCTCGCCTTGGCGCCGCCCAGCGCATCCCTGACGGCCGGCGCCTCGATGCGCTGCACCAGCGCATCCTTTTCGGAGGTCAGAACGGAATCGGTCACGGCCAGACCGGCCGCATTGACCAGCAGCGTCTCGCCCGTCTGGCCAAGGCCCGTGCGGTTGCCGAACATGGTATTGAGACGGGTCGCCGGGATCGCCACCACGATCACCCCGACCTTGATGTCGCCCATGAACAGCGGCGAGGCGAGAAAGGTCGCCACCTGCTTCTGCGGCCCATAGAGCACGTAATCCGAAAAGGCGAAGAGGTCGCGATCCTCGCTGTCGCCCACCTTGCGGAAGACCTCGGCAAGCGCGGTATCCTTGAGCGACGGATCGGTAATGCTGGCGCCATATTCCTCGTTCTTCTGAACGGTGTAGAGAATGGTGCCCTTGGCGTCGATGAGGAAGATGTCGGCATAGCCGTAGCGCTTCAGCGCAGCCCGCAGCACCGGATGATAGAGACTGTGATTGCTGTCATAGGTATCGATGCGTGCGCTGTCATAATCGGCCCGCTGGCCGGCCGGGCTCGGATTGTTGGTGATGTAGCGCTCGGTCAGCGTCGCCTTCGGATTGTCGCCCAGATAGCGCCAGTCGCGGCGGAATTTGTGCAGCGCCTCCCCGGTGGTCGCCGTGCCGGCGATCGCCCTCAGATTGGTCACCATGTTCTCGAAATAAAGCTGCGCCTCGTTGCGCCGGCCGTCAGCGGTTGCCTCCAGCTTCTCCATGGCCTGCTCGCGCAGAACGCGGCCGCTTTCCATCAGGCCGGCAAAGCTTGCCGCGCCGATCGACAGAAGGGTCACGATCGTCACGAAAACCGGCAGTTTCCTTGCAATGCGCATCGGTTGTCGTCTCCAGCAGGTCCGATCCCTGGCAAGGGCAGGCATGGTTCCCCCCGTCCCGCATCTTGCCTCGGCCCGCATGGTGCCGCCACACGCTTAAGATAACCCTAAAGTGAGTGCGACCCGCCCTGCAGGCTGTCCTGACACTGCTCATCATCGATTAAGGACTGGAAAATTACGATGGCGGGCATTATCACTCTTAAGGGAAGTGCGAGCCATTGGCGGGTGTTTTCTCCGCACCGCTTCACAGACGCACGTAACGTGCCGGTGTGGCTCCAGGGCTCCAGCGGAAACAGGGCGCTATGATCACGAATATCGGAATTGTCGGTGCAGGTCAGATGGGCTGCGGCATTGCGCATGTGAGCGCACTGGCGGGCTACAAGGTCACGCTGTACGATCTCTCCAGCGAACGCATCGAGGCGGGACTTGCCACGATCAACGGCAATCTCGCCCGACAGGTCAGCAACGGCAAGCTGACGGATGACGAGCGGCGCGACGCTCTGTCGCGCATCTCCGGCAGCACGGATGTCAACGACCTCGCCCCTGCCGATCTGGTGATCGAGGCGGCCACCGAGGACGAGAGCGTCAAGCGCAAGATCTTCAGCAAGCTCTGCCCCGTGCTGAAGCCGGAGGCGATCCTTGCCACCAACACCTCCTCGCTGTCGATCACCCGGCTTGCCGCCGCGACCGACCGGCCGGAACAGTTCATGGGCATTCATTTCATGAATCCGGTACCGGTGATGAAGCTGGTGGAACTGGTGCGCGGCATCGCCACGGATGACACCACCTTCCGCGCCGCCAAGGAATTCGTGGGCAAGCTCGACAAGACGGTCACGGTCGCCGAGGATTTTCCGGCCTTTATCGTCAACCGCATCCTTCTGCCGATGATCAACGAGGCGATCTATACGCTTTATGAGGGCGTCGGCTCCGTCGAGGCGATCGACACCGCCATGAAGCTCGGTGCCAACCACCCGATGGGTCCGCTGCAGCTCGCCGATTTCATCGGACTCGACACCTGCCTTTCGATCATGCAGGTGCTGCATGACGGCCTTGCCGACAGCAAGTATCGCCCCTGTCCGCTGCTGGTGAAATATGTCGAGGCCGGCTGGCTGGGCCGGAAGTCCGGCCGCGGCTTCTACGATTACCGCGGCGAGGTGCCGGTTCCGACCCGCTGAACCGTCAGGACAGGTTTCGGCGCATCAGAGCGCCGACACCTTGTCGACCAGGGTCTTCGCCTGTTCGCCATCCCAGGCGGCCGGGCCGTTCATCGAACCGATCAGGCAGCCTTGCCGGTTGATGACCAGCGTAACCGGCAGGCCAAAGGCAAGCCCTTCCTTCTTCAGCGCATTGAAGACGCCCATCGTGCTGTCACGGTAATAGGCGAGATGGTGCACGCCGGTCTCGTCGAGGAAGGCCTTCGGCTTCTCGTCGCCGCCGGTGTCGATATTGATCGCCACCACCTCGAAGCGGTCGCCGCCCTTCTGTTCCTGCAGGCGGTTGAGCGCCGGCATTTCCTCGCGGCAGGGGCCGCACCAGGTGGCCCAGAGGTTGAGAAGCACCGTCTTGCCCTCGAAATTCGCGAGCGTCAGCGCACCGCCGTCCGGTCCCTTGAAGGTGAGCGCCTGAAGGCGTCGCGGCTCAGCCGTGGCGGTCAGTGCCGCAATCTCGCCTGTCGCCAGTTCCGAAACGCTCTTTGCCTGTTGAACCGCGCCCTCGCACGCGCTGTCGGCCGTTTCGGTGGCATTGCCAGACAGGGTCGGCTTCACGTATACCGCCACGGCGCCGGCCAGAATTCCGGCAAAGGCAGCAATCAGGATCAGGCGGACGGACGGCAGACCCAGCGGTCTCTTGTTCGGCATATCAAACTCCAGGACGGGCACTCATGGCAGACGGCACGAAGGATCAGGCTTCCTCCAACCAGATGTGGGGCGGGCGCTTTGCCTCGGGACCGGACGCCATCATGGAGGAGATAAATGCCTCCATCGGCTTCGACAAGAAGCTCTATGCCCAGGACATCCGCGGCTCGATCGCGCACGCCACCATGTTGGCCAAGCAAGGCATCATTTCCACCGAAGATAAAGACAAGATCGTCGAGGGGCTGAACACGATCCTGTCAGAGATCCGCGAGGGCCGCTTCGAGTTTTCGCGCAAGCTTGAAGACATCCACATGAACATCGAGGCGCGGCTCGCCACGTTGATCGGCCCAGCGGCCGGCCGCCTGCACACCGCCCGCTCGCGCAACGACCAGGTGGCGCTCGACTTCCGCCTCTGGGTGAAGGAAGAGCTTGCCAAGACCGAGGCCATGCTGAGCGACCTGATCGCGGCCCTGCTCGACAAGGCGGAAGCCCATGCCGACACGGTCATGCCGGGCTTCACCCATCTGCAGACCGCCCAGCCGGTAACCTTCGGCCATCATTGCATGGCCTATGTCGAGATGTTCGGTCGTGACCGGGCCCGCGTGCGCCACGCCATAGACCATCTGGACGAAAGCCCGATCGGCGCGGCAGCCCTTGCCGGCACCGGCTTTGCCATCGACCGCCACATGACGGCCGAGGCGCTCGGTTTCCGCGAGCCGACCCGCAACTCGATCGACACCGTCTCAGACCGCGATTTCGCGCTGGAATTCCTGTCGGTCGCCGCCATCTGCGCCGTGCACCTGTCGCGTTTTGCCGAAGAGATCGTCATCTGGTCGACGCCGCAATTCGGCTTCATCCGCCTTTCGGATGCCTTCTCCACGGGCTCCTCCATCATGCCGCAGAAGAAGAACCCGGATGCCGCCGAACTGGTGCGCGCCAAGACCGGCCGCATCAACGGGTCGCTGGTGGCGCTGCTGACGGTGATGAAGGGCCTGCCGCTCGCCTATTCGAAGGACATGCAGGAAGACAAGGAACAGGTCTTCGATGCTGCGGAAAACCTGGAACTGGCACTTGCGGCCATGGCCGGCATGGTGCGCGACATGACGGTGCGCGCCGACCGCATGCGCGCGGCTGCCGGCTCCGGCTATTCGACCGCTACCGATCTTGCCGACTGGCTGGTGCGCGAGGCAGGGCTTCCCTTCCGCGACGCCCACCACGTCACAGGCCGCGCGGTGGCGATGGCCGAGGCGAAGGGCTGCGACCTCGCCGCCCTGTCGCTTGCCGATCTGCAGTCGATCCACGCCGCCATCACCGACAAGGTGTTCGACGTGCTGTCCGTCGATGCCTCGGTCGCCAGCCGCGTGAGCTTCGGCGGCACGGCCCCTTCGGAGGTGCGCCGGCAGATCGCCTGGTGGCGGGGCCGCAATTGATCCATCACCAGAATTGACTGCACAAGCGGGCGGAACTTCGCTATGAACGGGCTCCGCCCGCCTGCGCCCCAGGCCGTTGACAAAGGAACAGGAATGTCGAACCAGCGCCATCTCGCCCGCATCGCGATCGTGCTCTGCATCGCCGGCGTCGCCGTCACCGGCTGCGGCCGCAAGGGCACGCTGGACAAGCCGAGCACGCCCGTCGAGCAGCAGAACATCCGCAAGAGCAACGAACAGAAGAAGGAACCGGTGGCGGAAAAGCCCTTCCTTCTCGACCCGCTTCTCTGATCGCGAGCCCGCCCCCGTGAACCACTTCCATTACATCGACGGCGTGCTGCACGCCGAAAACGTCGCCATTCCGGAGATCGCCAAGGCGGTCGGCACCCCCTTCTACTGCTATTCGACCGCCACGCTGGAGCGGCATTATCGCGTCTTCTCCGAGGCCTTCGGCGACGTGGACGCCATGGTCTGCTACGCGATGAAGGCCAATTCGAACCAGGCGGTGCTGAAGACGCTGGGCAGGCTCGGTGCCGGCGTGGACGTGGTCTCGGGCGGCGAACTGCGCCGGGCGCTGGCCGCCGGCATTCCGGCCAGCCGCATCATGTTTTCCGGCGTCGGCAAGACGCCGGCCGAAATGGATCTGGCGCTGGAAGCGGGCATCTATTGCTTCAACGTGGAATCCGAGCCGGAACTGGAAGTCTTGAACCTGCGCGCCCTGAAGCTTGGCCGCAAGGCGCATGTCTCCTTCCGCATCAATCCGGATGTGGACGCGCGCACGCATGCCAAGATCTCGACCGGCAAGAAGGAAAACAAGTTCGGCATTTCCTATGAGCGCGCCCGCGCCGTCTATGCCCATGCCGCGACGCTTGACGGCATCACGGTCAGCGGCATCGACATGCATATCGGCAGCCAGATCACCGAGCTGCAGCCCTTCGAGGATGCCTTCCGCCTGCTGCGCGAACTGGTGGAAACGCTGCGTGGCGATGGCCACCGCATCGATCACGTCGATATCGGCGGCGGGCTCGGCATTCCCTACAAGGACGACAACAATCCGCCACCGCTGCCGGATGCCTATGCCGGCATCGTCAAGGCGCAGCTGAAAAGCCTGAACTGCAAGATCGTCACCGAGCCCGGCCGGCTGATCGTCGGCAATGCCGGCATACTGGTGACCGAAGTGCTCTACGTGAAGGATGCGGGCGACAAGACCTTCGTCATCGTCGACGGCGCCATGAACGACCTCATCCGCCCGACGCTTTACGAAGCCTATCACGGCATTCGCCCGGTCATCATTCCGGCCGACGACACGCCGCGCATCAAGGCCGACGTGGTAGGCCCCGTCTGCGAAACCGGCGATTACCTGGCGCTCGACCGCGACATGGCACGACCGCAAGCCGGCGACCTGTTCGCGGTCGGTTCGGCCGGCGCCTACGGCGCGGTGCAGGCCGGCACCTATAATTCCCGCCTGCTGGTGCCGGAAGTGCTGGTGCGGGGCAGCGAGTTCCATGTGGTCCGCCCGCGCGGCAGCTACGAGGATCTGATCGGCCTCGATTCCGTGCCGGCATGGCTGGGCTGAGACACCCCTCGCGTTCACATTTCAGCGAAACGACAAGAAAGCGGGGGCATTTGGCCGCCGCGCCCTCGTCTTCGCCACAAACACTGGTATCCTGTGCGAAGCGGGTTCGCGCGATGCGGTGCCCGACGTCGGTTGACGCCGCCACCCACAGGAGACGGACCGCATGAGCCCCAGCAGGATGCGCTTCACCCGCAAAGGCGCCTTCGATGCCCACCCGGATCTCGCGCGCCGCGTTGCGACGAAGCGGGCGGTCGCCCGTTTCGTGCTGTTCTGCGAAAGGCTGGCGCCCCTCCTGCTCGCGCCGCTCACCGTCATTGCCCTTTTCCTCGCCACCGGCTGGTTCGGCCTGTTCCGGCAGATGCCCGAGATCCTGCGCTGGGTGGCCTTCGGTCTTTTCGTCTTTGCCTTCCTGAGTTCCATCCTGCCGCTCGGCCGGCTGCGCTGGCCGGCCGCCAGCGATGCGGACCGCCTGCTGGAGGCCCGCAACCACCTGCCGCACCAGCCGGTTGCCGTGCAGGAGGACGAGCCGGCCTTCGACACGCCCTTCGCGCGCGCGCTCTGGAAGGAACACCAGATCCGCATGGCACGGCGCATCGCGGCCCTTGATGCCGGCCTGCCGCAGCCCGATATCGCCCGCCATGACCGCAACGGGCTGCGCGCCTTGCCGGCGCTGCTGCTGGTCGCGGCATTCGGCTATTCCTTCTCCAATGGCGGCGGCAGCCCTGCGGACGTCTTTGCCCCGTCTGCGCCGGCCGCGCGCACCAATCCGGATCTGCGCGTCGATGCCTGGCTCACCCCGCCCTCCTATACCGGCCGCGCACCGATCTTCCTCACCGGGCGCGAGGCGCCGGTGGAAGGCAGCGTGCGGCTGCCGCAATATTCCGAACTGACCGTGCGGGTGACCGGTGGCGAGGGCGACGAGCGGGTGAGTTTCGCACCGCTCGAGGGCGGGCCGGCCCGCGAGCTTGCCGCCGAAGGAGCCGAGACGCAGGGCGCGCCCTCCGCGGAGGCAGCGACACCGGCCGGCGCTGCCGCCCAGCCGCTCGGCCCGCGCAGCTACAAGATGAAGGTGGCGCAAAGCGGCGACCTGACCGTCAACGGCCAGCAATGGCTGTTCGACGTGATCGCCGACCGCGCACCGGAGATCGCCTTCGATCGCCAGCCGCGCCGTGCCGTCAACGGCGCGCTCGAAATCGGCTTCACCGGCAAGGATGATTACGGCATCCAGAAGGCCTTCGCACTGATCGAGCCGGTCGAGCCGCAGGATGACGGGGCAAGGCCGCTCTATCCGCTGCCGGACTTCAAGCTCGACCTGCCGCGACAGAATTCCCGCGACATCAAGGGCCTGACCAGCCGCAACCTGACCGAACACCCGCTCTCCGGCAAGCGGGTCCGCATCACGCTGGTGGCCGTGGATGGCGCCGGGCAGGAAGGGCGCAGTCCCTCCGTCGAGATGGTGCTGCCGGCCCGTCGCTTCGCCGAGCCGCTGGCCGCGGCGGTGGCCGAACAGCGGCAGATCTTTGCGCTGGACACCCGGCAGATGCC
Source organism: Rhizobium sp. CSW-27 (assembly GCF_018760785.1). GTDB lineage: Bacteria > Pseudomonadota > Alphaproteobacteria > Rhizobiales > Rhizobiaceae > Neorhizobium. The sequence goes on along the minus strand of NZ_JAHHZO010000005.1, from coordinate 331,561 downwards.
GCGTGCGATTGCGCTCAACGAAGCGCTGGCCCTGCGCGCCGACGAGACCATTCCAAACCTTACCCATTTCCTGCTGATCCGCTCGGCGCTGGAGCGCATGAAGCTTGCCCGCAGCGAGGAGCAACTGAAGGACACCGCCGACTATCTGTGGGAAATCGCTCTCGGCATTGAGGACGGCGACCTTTCCCAGGCCGAGCGCCGGCTGCGGGACGCGCAGCAGGCATTGTCGGACGCGCTGCAGAACAATGCATCCGACGAGGAAATCGCCCGCCTGATGAAGGAACTGCGCGAGGCGATGCAGAACTTCATGTCGGAACTGGCCCAGCGCATGCAGAACATGCCGCAATCGCAGCAGGACATGCAGGCGCAGAATGTCATCCGCCAGCGCGACCTGCAGAACATGATGGACCAGATCGAGAATCTCGCCCGCTCCGGCAATCGCGACGCCGCCCAGCAGATGCTGTCCGAACTGCAGCGGATGATGAACAACCTGCAGGCGGGCCGCCCGCAGCGGCCGCAGCAGGGCCAGCAGCAGCAGACGAGCCGCATGCGCCAGCAGATCGACAAGCTCGGCGAGATCATGCAAGAGCAGCAGCGCCTGATGGACCAGACCTTCCAGATGGACCAGGCCCTGCGCGACCGGATGCAGCGTGGCGATCCGGGCCAGCAGCCCTATGACCAGGGTCAGAACCGGCAAGGGCAGCAGCAACAGCAGGGTCAGCAGGGCCAGCAGTCACTCGACCAGATGACCGAGGAGCAGTTGCGCGAGGCGCTGAAGAACCTGCGCGCCCAGCAGGAGGGTCTCGGCAAGAAGCTGCAGGAACTGCAGAAGGGGCTGAAGGAACTCGGCATGCAGCCCGGCGAGGGCTTTGCCGAAGCGGAACGCGAAATGGGCAATGCCGGCGAAGCGCTCGGCAAGGGCCAGGGCGACCAGGCCGTCGAAGGCCAGGGCAACGCGCTGAACGCGCTGCGCCAGGGCGCCCAGAACATGATGCAGCAGATGATGCAGGCCATGCAGCCCGGCCAGGGCCAGCAGGGCCAGGGGCCTGGCGAAGGCATGGCCTCGCAGGGCGGCCAGAACGGCCGCGATCCGCTGGGGCGGCCGCGCGCCACGTCCGGACCGGAATTCGGTGACCAGGTGAAGGTTCCGGACGAGATCGACGTGCAGCGCGCCCGCGAGATCCTTGACGCCATCCGTGAACGGCTTGGCAACATGATGTCCGGCGAGGAAGAGCGGCGCTATCTCGAACGCCTGCTGGATATCCGCTGATCTGTGCCGCTCGGCGCCGCCTGCGGCGCACCGTCAGGCGGTCACGCGGCCGGCAGGCCTTGGTCAGCGACCCATCGGCCGGATCGGGTTCGGACCGCAAAAATCCGGAAGAGAGAGCGATATGAGGTGGCGGACCGGTCAGGCGGCCTTCGGGGCCAGCGCCTGCGCCACGGCACGGCGGATATCCGGCAGGGCAAATGGCTTGTCGACCACGTCGATGACCTTGGCCATCAGGTCGTCGGCGCGTTCGCGCTGCTCGGCATAGCCCGTCATCAGCAGGATCTTCAGCGACGGGAACTGTGCCGCGGCGCGATGCGCCAGTTCGATGCCGTCCATCACCGGCATGCGAATATCCGACAGCAGCAGGTCATAGCTGCATTCCTCCAGGCGCTGGAGGCCTTCCGCACCATCAGCCGCCTCATGCGTCTCATGGCCATCCAGGCGCAGGGCGCGTGCCACGAAGGAACGCAGCGAATCCTCGTCTTCAGTGATCAGGATCTTGGCCATGGCAGATTTCTCCCGTGCATCATGCATCAAATCGGGATCCAGATGACCCGGATTTCCTTTGCGAGGAGTAAACGGCCGGAAGCCCTGAAACCGGATGGTTAATGCCCGGTATCAGGTTACGCGCCTCAGCCCTCGGCCGGTGCATCTCCGGTAACCACCCCGACGAAGGGCAGCTCGCGGAAGGCGTAGGCGACATCCATTCCATAGCCGACGACGAAGTGATCGGGGCAGTCGAAGCCGACATATTCCGCCTCGAGCGCCTCCTTGCGCTTCATCCGCTTGTCCAGGAGTACGGCCACGGTGACGTTGCGCGCGCCGCGCTCGTAAAGCAGTTCCTTGGCGAATTTCAGCGTGCGGCCGGATTCCAGAATGTCATCGATCAGCAGCACGTCGCGGTCCTGCACGTCCGAATCGATGTCCTTGACGATGCGCACACCCTGCGAGACCGTGCCGGCGCCGTAGCTGGATAGCGTGATGAACTCGACTTCCGGCGCAAGCCCGGTCTCGTGCAGGGCACGCAGCAGATCGGCGGCGAAGATGAACGAGCCCTTCAGGATGGCGATGACGAGGAGATCCTTCGTCGGCCCCTGAGCGATCTCGCGGGCAAGAACCTGGTTGCGGTGAGCGATCTGCTCTGCGGTGTAAAGCGGCTCGATAACTTTGCCGCGCACGATGGGCATGGGGCGTCTCCCGGACTTGTCAAACCCCGCCGATATCACGTTTCAGGAGCGGGAGGCACCCTGCCCTTCGAAGGAAAGGCGCAGTTGCGGGCTTTTTCCACCGGGGTGCGGCAGCGTAAGCGAAAAGCCGCGGCTGTGACCGCCATCCATCACAGCAACCGGCGCCGCGATGAGGGCCGAAGAAACCACCCTGTCACCTTCCGTCAGGTCGGCGCGGATCGGCAAGACCTGCAGCGGGCGTGCGGCACGATTCTCCACCACGCCGCTCACCGTCAGCACCGGCTGCTGGCCGGAAAAGCCGGGCGTCAGCGTGACATGGGTGATGTCGAGCCCCGCGCCCTCATGCGCATCGGCGCTTTCGCCGGAGATCAGCGAGAAGCCGCCGCACAGCGCAAAGACGACGACGAAGACGAAGGCCACGACGGCGGAAAAGAAATCCGCCGACATGCGCATCAAAAGCGCTTCCAGCCGTTCCGTCACCCTGGCAAGGCGCGAGGCCGGTTCGCCGAGCAGAGGCGCGCGGCGGCGAAAGGCACGGTGCAGGTTGTCATTGCCGACGGGACGCGGTCTCGCACCGCAGGTCGAACGTGGCGCTGCCTCGCCGAGCGTCTCGAAGGTGGCATCCACCACATCCGCCGCGCGGCGCGGTGCGGCCGGGCGGGGCGATGGCCTGTTCTGCGGCGGCAGAATGTCATGGTCAGCGGCGTCGTGACGGTGCGAGCGGAATGCGCCCATGGTTCTCTCCCCGCCTCTTCCACATGCGTGTGGACGTCAGGCATTGAAACGAATCCCGCCTAGTCGTAAATTCGAATGGTTAATGCTTCGCAAAGCCCCTCCGGAAACACCGGATTTTCCGGGTTGGATTCAGGATCCATAAACCCTTGCCATTTACCAAGGGCCCCTCAGCAATACCAATGGACTGGACGACGCGTTGATCCATTTCGAAAATGTCGGTCTGCGGTACGGAATGGGCCCGGAAATCCTCCGGGATCTGACCTTCGATATCCCGAGACGCTCCTTTCAGTTTCTCACCGGCCCTTCCGGCGCCGGCAAGACCACGCTTCTGCGCCTTCTGTTTCTGTCGCTACAGCCGACGCGCGGCCTGATCCGCATGTTCGACCGCGATCTGTCGCAGATTCCGCGCGCCGAACTGCCGATGCTCCGGCGCCGGGTCGGCATCGTGTTCCAGGATTTCCGGCTGCTCGACCACCTGACCACCTACGAGAATGTCGCGCTGCCGCTGCGCGTGCGCGGCAAGGAGGAAGCCGGCTATCGCAACGACGTGATCGAACTGTTGAAATGGGTCGGGCTTGGCGAGCGCATCAACGTGCTGCCGCCGGTGCTGTCCGGCGGGGAAAAGCAGCGCGTGGCGATTGCGCGCGCCCTGATGGACCGTCCGGAAATCCTGCTCGCCGACGAGCCGACCGGCAATGTCGATCCGCCCATGGCCCGCCGGCTGCTGAACCTGTTCCTCGAACTCAACCGGCTGGGCACCGCCGTGGTGATCGCCACCCACGACCTGACGCTGATGGACCAGGTGGATGCCCGCCGCATGATTCTGACCGAAGGGCGGCTCGATATCTATGAATGAGATCAGCCGCACCCGCGCCGGCCGTCAGCCGGACCAGAAGGCCCAGGCCGCCGATCCGGCCGCCTCCCCGCAGCGCCGCCCGGAAATGCGCGTGCGTCCCACCGGCCCCATCCTGCCGCCCTCCAACATCCAGGGCAATGCGCTGATGGTGGTGATCGCCATCATGTCCTTTCTCGCCTGCCTGACCCTCGGCTCCGTCAGCATGGTGCGCTCCACCGCCGCCAGCTGGGAAAGCCAGATCTCCCGCGAGATCACCATCCAGATCAAGCCGGATGACGGGCTGGACATGGATGCGACGCTGAAGAAGGCACGCGATCTGGCGCTCAGCTTCGTCGGCACGAAGGAGGGCACGATCATGGACGATGCGGCAACCGCGCGCCTGCTGGAGCCCTGGCTCGGCACCGGCCTGGATCTCAAGGAACTGCCTGTTCCCCGGCTCATCATCATCACCATCGATGAGCGGCATCCCCCGGATTTCGCCGCCATGCGCAACCTTCTCAAGACGGAAGTGCCGCAGGCCTTTCTCGACGATCACCGCACCTGGGTGGATCGGCTGGTCTCCATGGCCCATACCACGGTGCTGATCGGCACCGGCGTCCTCATTCTCGTCTTCACCGCCATGATCCTGACGGTGATCTTCGCCACCCGCGGCGCGCTGTCGGGCAACCGGCACATCGTCGAGGTGCTGCATTTCGTCGGGGCCGAAAGCGCCTTCGTCGCCACAGAGTTCCAGAAGCACTTCCTGAAGATCAGCCTCAAGGGATCGGCGGCAGGCGGGGCACTGGCGGCATTGCTGTTCGCCACGGCCGGCTTCTGGCAGAGCCAGACGCGAGCCACCCCGGAGACCGACCAGGCGACCGCGCTCTTCGGCACCTTCACCATCGACTTCATGGGCTATCTCGGAATTCTTGCCACAATCATCGTTATTGCCTTGCTGACGACGCTGACGGCGCGTTTCACCGTCATGCGCACGATTGACGAGATCGACCTGATCCGCTCCGACCCGGCGCGTTCCGATGGCCTGCCCGGCAGCTGATTGCGGCCGGGGGCTGTTCTCGCGGCAAAACTCGGGCTAAGGACGAGGCCATGACCCTTGGCGAGACCATGCGCAAATCCGGATTGCCGCGGCCCCCGGGCAGGCAGGGATGGTCCAGCAGGCGCAGCCTATTCCGGCGCTGCCTGCGCTACGCCGGCATGGGCGTGATTCTGGCGGGCACGCTGCTGTTGGGCGGCTTCCTTTGGTTTGCCGATGCCGTCACCTCGCTGCAGGCGCCCGAGGGTATCAAGGCGGATGCCATCGTGGTTCTGACAGGCGGATACCAGCGGATCGACCAGGCACTCGGCCTGCTGCGCGACGGTGCCGGCAAGCGCCTGCTGATTTCCGGCGCCCATCCGTCCGCTTCGCCCGCGCAGATCCGCCGCTCCACGCAGGGCTCGCCCGATCTGTTCCACTGCTGCGTCGACGTGGGCTATGGCGCGATCGACACCATCGGCAATGCCAACGAGATCACCCGCTGGATTCGCGACCACGGCTACCGCTCGGTCCTGGTCGTCACCAACAACTACCACATGCCGCGCAGCCTGCTGGAGCTGCGCGTGCTGGACCGCCACACCGATTTCATTCCCTATCCCGTCATCAATGCCGACCTGAAGCGCAAGGCCTGGTTCACAGAGCCGGACGTGCTGCGCATCATGCTGGCGGAATATGCGAAGATGGCGGCCGCCAGCCTGCGCTCCTATTTCGGCATCAGCCAGGGCACGGGCCTGCGCACCCAGGAGGAGATCCGCGAGGAAAGCACGAAGCCGCCGCCGCATCGATAGGCTGCTTCCGTCGGACGGCCGGATGGTGTAGGCACGGCGCTGCCGATGCCCATCTGGAAGCCCGTCATGCTGGTCCTGCGTTCATTCCTGTTCAACACCCTCTTCTATGCCAACCTGATCCTGAGGATGATCGTGCTGACACCGGTCTATTTCCTCCTGCCGCGCAAGAAGGCCTTCGCCATCCCGAAGGGCTGGGCCCGCTCGAACCACTGGCTGATGGAAAAGATCGTCGGGACCACCTTCGAGATCGAGGGGCTGGAAAACATTCCGAAGACCGGCTGCATCTTCGCGCCGAAGCACCAGTCCTTCTGGGATACCTATGCGCTTCTGCCGTGGATGGACGATCCCGTCTACATTCTGAAGCGCGAGCTCACCTGGATTCCGCTGTTCGGCTGGTATGTGAAGAAGCAGCGGATGATCCCCGTGGACCGCGGCGCGCGCGGCAAGGTGATGGTCGAGGTGATGCGTCGCACCAAGATCGAGATGGACAAGGGCCGCCAGCTGATCATCTACCCGGAAGGGACCCGCCGTCCGCCGGGTGCGGAACCGGCCTATCGCTACGGCATTGCCCGCATCTACCGCGACACGCAGGTTCCCGTGGTGCCGATCGTCATGCATCCCGGCCTGTTCTGGCCGCGCCGCAGCACCCTGCGCTATCCCGGTCACTTCAAGGTGCGCATCCTGCCGGCCATAGAGCCCGGCCTGGATCCGGATGCCTTCTTCGCCCGACTGGTGGAAACGCTGGAGACGGCAAGCGACCAGCTGCTGCTCGATGATGTCGCGGCCAATCCGCAGCTGCCGCTGCCGCCGACCGCCGCAAAGCGACTGGCAGAACTGAAGGCTCAGGCGAGCGCCGTCCGGGCCTGAAGCGCCGCGACACAGGCGGCCACCCCTTCCAGCCAGTGATCACGAATGCCCATGTCCTTCAGATGCGCCACCGTGTTGGCAACATAGGCATGGTTGGGGCCGGACTGCCCCCTGGAGACATGCACGATACGCGCAGCCTCCTCCACCTCGAGCGCCCCTGCATATTGCGGATGGCCGCGATCCACGACATAGCCCACCGCCTTCACCTGGCGGCCATCTTCCAGCAGCAGAGGCAGGTGCCGCTCCAGATAGACATGGGTGACGAGTTCGCGCTGGCGCAGATAATCCAGCACCGCCTCGCGCTTCGCCTCGGCCACGCGGAAGGCCACGCCGCGGCAGGAGCCGCCCCTGTCAAGACCCAGCACCAGGCCCGGGCGCTCCGGCGTGCCACGATGGACAAAAGAGCGGACACACAGGGAACGTCGATAGCCATGCGCACGCGCGCCCAGCCGCATTTCGTAATCGAAGCCCGGATTCCACATCAGGGAACCGTAGCCAAACACCCAAAATTCGTCCATATCCCACGCCAAACCGCACGCACTCGAACGAGCACCATTGGAGAACATCATGGCAGCGTCAAGCCGAAGCGGCGTTTCCGCAAAAATTTGGGCACTGGCAGCGCTGATCGTCGTGGCCATCGCGCTCTATACCGCAGGCTGGTTCTATGCGGCCGCAACGCTGAAGGCCAATACGCTGGCAGCACTCGGCAAGCAGCAGGATCGCGGCGTGACTGCCGAATGCGCCGACGCGACCTATCGCGGCTATCCGTTCCGCATCGGCCTGTTCTGCTCGAAGGTCACCATCGATGACAGCGCCAAGGGCATTTCCGCAAGTTTCGGCGCGCTGCGCTCGGCCGCGCAGGTCTATGCGCCGAGCCACATCCTCTGGGAACTGGATGGCCCGTCCGAACTGCGCACCGGCAACGGCCTTTCCGTTACCTCGCAATGGAACGACCTGCAGGCAAGCCTGAACACCGTTGCCGGTGGCCTCGAGCGCAGCTCGACCGTGATTCGCGGCCTCACCGCGGCCATCACTTCGTCACAGACCGGTCAGGCCGTCGATCTGAAGGTCGAGCAGGCCGAGATCCATGCCCGGCAGAACGGCGCCGATCTCGATGCCGCCCTCACCCTGCGCAACTCGGACCTGACGGCCCGCGGCCTGCCCCTGCAGATTCCCCGCTTCACCGCCGTTGCGGATGTGACGCTGGCCGGCAAGGCCGGGCTGCTGGAAGGGCAGGACGATACCGGCACCGGCCTTTATGGCACGAAGGGCGAAATCCGCCAGTTGGGCATCGATCTTGGCGACGGACAGATTCTCAGCGTCAGCGGCCCGATTTCCATCGACACCGAAGGCCGGCTATCCGGCAAGCTGAAGCTGCAGGTGGAAAAGATCGGCGCATGGCGCGAACGCCTGTCCGGCAACTTCCCGCAGCTGGCAAAGACCATCGACACCGCCTCGAAGATGCTGTCGGCCCTGACGGGAGGCGGTGACAGCGCAAGCCTCGACCTGACGCTCAATCGCGGCAAGATCCTGGTCGGCGGCTTCATCGCGGTTGGCGAGATCCCGCCACTCTGAGGGCGGGGCCTTCTACGGCCCCATCCCGGATATCGTCAGGTCTTCGGATCGAGCGCGTGGCGGCCGAAATCCGGCGCGTCCACGTCCTGGCCCGCCTCGACGATCGAGCGGCGGATGGTGCGGGTGCGCGAGAACAGGTCGAACAGCTTGTCGCCCTCGCCCCAGCGGATCGCCCGCTGCAGGGAGGCGAGGTCTTCCGAAAAGCGCGCCAGCATTTCCAGGATGGCGTCCTTGTTATGCAGGCACACATCGCGCCACATGGTGGGATCGGAGGCCGCCAGACGCGTGAAATCGCGGAAGCCTGAGGCGGAATACTTGATGACTTCCGATTCCGTCACCGTTTCCAGATCGTCCGCCGTGCCGACGATGTTGTAGGCGATGATATGCGGCAGGTGCGAGACGATCGCCAGCACCTTGTCATGGTGCAGCGGATCCATCTCGTCGATGCGCGAACCGAGTGCCGCCCAGAAATCGCGTAGCCTTCCAAGCGCCTCCGGGTCCGTGTCCGGCAGCGGCGTGAAGATGCACCAGCGGCCCTTGAAGAGGCCGGGAAAGCCGGCATCCGGGCCGGATTTTTCCGTGCCCGCCAGCGGATGGCCGGGAATGAAGTGGACGCCTTCCGGCACATGCGGCTGCATCTGCGCGATCACGGAGGCCTTGGTGGAACCGACATCGGTGAGGATGGCGCCGGGCTTCAGGCTGGGCGCGATCTGTTCGGCCACCATGCCGGAGGAACCGACCGGCACCGAGACGATGACCAGATCCGCCCCCTTCACCGCCTCGGCTGCCGAGGTTAGATAGCGGTCGCCAAGCCCCAGCTCTTCGGCGCGCTTCAGCGTTGCCTCGCTGCGGGTGGAAATCACTAGCTCGCCGGCCAGGCCCTTGTCCCGGATGTCACGCGCGATGGAGGATCCGATCAGGCCGATGCCGATCAGCGTGATCCGCTCGAACAGAATGCCACTCATGCCTTGCTCATGAACTCGCCGAGAGCCTCGATCACGCCGCGATTGGCCTCTTCAGAGCCCACCGTCATGCGCAGCGCATTCGGAAAGCCGTAGCCCTTGACGGCGCGCAGGATGAAGCCGCGGCTCGTCAGAAACTCATCGGCGTCCGGCGCCCGCTTGCCATCCACATCGGGAAAATGGATCAGCAGGAAGTTGGTGACCGACGGAGTGACCTTGAGACCGAAGGTTTCGAAGGCCTGCGTCAGCTTGGTGAGCCACAGCTGGTTGTGCTCCACGGCCTTGCCGATGAAATCCTGGTCGCGGATGGCCGCAGCACCGGCGGAAATGGCCGGCGCATTGAGATTGAAGGGGCCGCGCACGCGGTTCAGCGCATCCAGAATGTCGGAGGGGCCATACATCCAGCCGACACGCAGCGCCGCAAGCCCGTAGACCTTGGAGAAGGTACGCGTCATCACGACGTTCTGGGCGGAGGACACCAGTTCGATGCCGGCCTCGTAGTCGTTCTCGCGCACATATTCGGCATAGGCCGCATCGAGAACGAGGATGACGTTCTTCGGCAGGCCGGCATGCAGGCGGCGCACTTCGGCGGCCGGCACATAGGTGCCTGTCGGGTTGCCGGGATTGGCGATGAACACCATCTTCGTCTTCGGCGTCACGGCGGCCAGAATGGCATCGACATCGACGCGGCAGTCCTGTTCCTTCACCGTCACCGGCGTCGCGCCGGCGCCCATGATCTGGATCTTGTAGACGAGGAAGCCGTGCTCGGTGATGATCGCCTCGTCACCGGCGCCGAGATAGACATGGCACAGCAGGCCGAGCAGTTCGTCGGACCCGTTGCCGCAGAGGATATTGGCGATGTTCAGCCGGTGGGTTTCGGCAATCGCGGTGCGCAGTTCGATTGCCTGGCCATCGGGATAGATCTCGAGGTGGCCGGCCGCCTGGCGGAAGGCGTCGAGCGCCTTCGGGCTTGCGCCGAGCGGCGTCTCGTTGGAGGACAGCTTGAAGACGCGCGCAACACCCGGCGCATGTTCCTTGCCCGGCACATAAGCGGCGACATCCAGGATTCCGGGGCGGGGAACGGGCTTCAGCTGGGCGCTATCCATCGGGCAAGACCTTCGAAAAAGATGATCCTTCGCCCTTAATCCTGTCGGCCGCTTTTGTCGAGGCCACAAGGCCTCAACTGCGGCTTCTGGTGGTCGGAACACCCTGCGCGCCGAGCACCGGCACGAAGACGCGCCGCGAGGCGCGCGCCGCAACCGGCAGGCCCTGGTAGAGCCGCTTCTGCGCCTCCAGCACCAGCACGCCGGAAAAGGCCGGCCAGAGCCGGCGCCCGATCCGCTCGAAGCCGTGCCTGAGCTTCAGTACGGTGCGGAGCTTCGACGGCGGAAAGAACAGCGCTTCGGCGCTGGCGGAAGGGGTGAAATTGGTCTCGCGCATCAGATTGGTCAGCTGGCGGCGCGAATAGGGACGGCCGGAGCCGAAGGGGGTGTGTTCCATGCGCGCCCATACCCCGCGCCGGTTCGGCACGACGATGACCAGCCGCCCGCCGGGCGCGAGGATGCGCCACAGCTCCTTCAGCGTCTCGCGCGGGTTCTCGGCGAATTCCAGCGAATGCACCATCAGCACGCGGTCGATGCTGGCATCCGGCAGCGGCAGCTCCTCATCGAAGACAAGCGCGGTGGAAGAAAGTTCGCCGACCGGCCAGTTCACCGCCCCCTGCCCCGCCGGCATGAAGGCGAAGGTGCGCTCGGTATCGGCACGGAAGCGATCGAGATAGGGCACGGCATAGCCAAGCCCCACCAGCCTTTCCTCCGGCAGGCGCGCCCAGAGCGAGGCGAGCGCCATGGTGATCGAATGCTCGGCAAAGCGGCCGAGCGGCGACTGGTAGAACTCGCGGAGGTCGACGATATCGGCGTGCATGGCGAAAAGCTATCAGAGGGTGGTTGGACTTCAAGTCGGTGGCCTCTACATTGGGGCAAGACCGTTTACACGCAATGGGCAGCACTGATGAAAACTCTGGCGATTGAAGTCTTTATGTGTCGCAGCGACAATTATGGCGTGCTTCTGCACGATCCGGAAAGCGGGCTGACGGCCTCGATCGATGCCCCGGAGGAAGCTCCGATCGTGGCGGCGGCCGAGGCCCGGGGCTGGACGATCACGCATATCTTCACCACGCATCACCACACCGACCATGTCGAGGCGAATCTGGCGCTGAAGGAGCGTTACGGCTGCGAAATCATCGGCCCGGTCAACGAGGCGGTGGCAATCCCGGGGCTTGACCGCACGGTGGCCGATGGCGACGAATTCCTGTTCGGCGAGCATCCGGTCCGCGTCTTCGAAACACCCGGCCATACCGCCGGCCATGTCTGTTACAGCTTCCCCGAGGACAAGCTGCTGTTTGCCGCCGACACGCTGTTTGCGCTGGGCTGCGGCCGCCTGTTCGAGCGCACCGCTGCCGACATGTGGCATTCCATGCAGAAGCTCTGCGTGCTGCCGGACGAGACCGCAATCTACTTCGGGCACGAATACACCCAGTCCAACGCCCGCTTTGCCATCAGCATCGATCCGGACAACGAGGTACTGCAGCGGCGCGTGCGCCAGATCGATGAGGTGCGTGCCGAAGGCCGCTTCACCATTCCGACCATGATGGGACTGGAGAAGGAAACCAACCCCTTCCTGCGCGTCGCAGATCCGGCCATCCGCCGCACTCTCCTGATGGAGGGTGCGACCAATGAGGAGGTGTTTGCCGAAATCCGCAAGCGCAAGGACAATTTCAAGTGACGGCCGACGAGATCATCACGGCGCTCGCCATGCAGCCGCACCCGGAGGGCGGCTGGTACACGGAAACCTTTCGCGACGTGGACGGCGGTGCCCGCGGCCATTCGACGGCGATCTATTACCTGCTGAAGGCCGGCGAGCGCTCGCACTGGCACCGCGTGAAGGACGCGGCCGAAGTCTGGCACTTCTATGCGGGCGAACCGCTGAAGCTTCGGCTGGCGAAGGATGGAGAAGCCGCGCGTGCGGAAATCCTCGGGCTTGACCTGTCCAGGGGCGAGCGGCCGCAGATCGTGGTGGTCGCCGACGAATGGCAGTCGGCCGAGCCGCTGGGCGCCTTCACGCTGGTCGGCTGCACGGTAGCGCCCGGTTTCGAGTTCGCAAAATTCGAAATGGCGCCGCCCGGCTGGGAACCCGGCGCCTGACACGCCCTATTCTGCCGGTGCCTCGGCCGCCGGCCGGCGACGGATCATGTCCTTTGCAGCCAGCGCCGCACCGCCGGTGATCAGCAGGCAGGCAAGCGCGATCCGCAGACTGGGCTCGGCAAAGTCGAACAGGACCAGGATCAGCGTGGAGAGCAGCGGTGCCGCATAGCTTGCGGCACCAAGGATCTGGATGTCGCCGGCCTTCACCCCGTAATCCCAGGCATAGAAGGCCGCCCCCACCGGCATCAGGCCAAGCCCGACAATGGCGATCCACTCGCTTGCGCCAGCGGGCCAGACCGTCTGCTCGAGCGCCAGATGGCAGAGCATCGACAGGATGGAGGTCGCGAGGCAGAAACCCGTCACCACATCGGTGGACACGGCCTCGAAACGCCGGGTCAGCAGCGAATAGCCGGACCAGGTGAAGGCGCAGAGGAAGGCCGCGCCATAGCCGACGAGATAGGCGCCGTCGAAGGAAATGCCGGCGCGGGAAACGATCGCGACGGTGCCTGCCAGCCCCGCCAGCGCGCCGGCCAGATGATGCCAGCGCAACCGCTCGCCCGGCAGCAGCGCCGAGCCGACGACGATCAGCAGCGGCCAGAGATAGGCGATCAGCCCCGCCTCCACCGCTGGCGCATTGCGCAGCGCCGTGAAATAGAGAAAGTGATAGCCGAACAGTCCGCCAATGCCGGTCAGCCAGACCTTTGCCGGCTGGCGCAGCAGTTTCAAACGTTCGGGGCGCACGACAAGCAGGAGAACGCCCGGCAGACTGCCGATGGCAAAGGTGATGGCCGAAAGCTGGAAGGGCGGCATGGTGCCGGAGGCTGCCGTCATCAGGGCCAGCAGCGACCACATCAGGATTGCCGTAAAGCCGATCAGCGTACCCTTGATCTTCACATCTGCCCCCTGCAGCCCTTGTGCCCCAGGAAGCCCCGGAAAGCCTTTTGCCGGGCCGACAGGATCGACCCCGATTATCCGCCGTATTTCACCGCCGTCACATAGACGTCCCCGACCTTGGTCGGAATGCGGGCATAGACGGGAGCATATACATTGACCTTGTCCGCCTTGGCAAACCAGACCTCCATGCGCACACCCTTCAGATATTCGATGTCGCTGCGGCCCTGCTTGTAACCCGATTTCGGCACATAACGCACCTCGCAGACGATGGCATCGCCCTTGTAGCCCTCGGTGGAGAAGACCTTGCTGCCCTTCGGCGAAAGAATGAGGTCGAGCCGCGATTCCCCGTCATAGATCGGCAGCCGACTGGGGCAGATCCGGGCCCCTTCCGGAAAGATCAGCCCGGAAAGCGGATCGAGCACGGCGCGCAGGTCGCCATTGCTGACCGGAATCCAGTTGGACGGCCGCGCCCTCGGCTCCGGCTCGACGGAGGTGGAAACCACGTCACCATTGCGATAGCGGATCTCGTAGCGTCGCGTCTTCTTGTCCTGGCGATAGACCAGCGAATAGGCGCGCGCCTGCAATCGCTCGCCGCGAACGGCACCGCTGACGCTGGTATCGGCCGAGATGTCGCTGAACAGGCTGACAAGGCCGGATGCCTTGAACGAGCCGTCGATCCTGTAATCATTGCGGTCGAACTCGCTGGAGAACGAGGCGCGCGCAATCGGCAGAACGCCGAGCGAAATGTTGTACTCGCTGAGGTGGCGGATGCCGGCGGTTGTCGCCGGTGTTGCGGACAGTCCCAGACAGGCGGCAAACAGGAGGAGGGAACGGCTCCGGCGGAGCATGGTCTTGCCTTGGTTTTGAAGTGACGCTTGCTCACTATAGCCTGTGCAGTGTGGCAAGAAAATAGCGGGAGAAATCGCAGCCCGCGTCGGAATCTGGCCCGCCGCGCCATGTTTGGCTTGACGGGGACGGCCTCACTGACTATAGAACCGCAACTTTCCAATCAGGACCAGTTGGATCGGCAGGCCGGGCATTGCCCGAATCCCCGTTCAATTGCTAAGAAGAACAAAGGTGTACCCATGTCCCGTGTGTGCGAATTGACCGGCAAGGGCGTCCAGTCGGGCAACAATGTCAGCCATGCCAACAACAAGACGAAGCGTCGGTTCCTGCCGAACCTGTGCCATGTCACGCTGATTTCCGATGCTCTCGGCCAGCGTTACCGTCTGCGCGTTTCCGCCCATGCCCTGCGCTCCGTCGAGCATCGCGGTGGCCTGGATGCCTTCCTTCTGAAGGCAGACGAGACCGAACTGTCGATGCGCGCTCGTCTGCTGCGCCGCCAGATCGTCAAGAAGACCGCCGAAGCCGCTGCTGCCTGAGGCTCAAGCGTCCATCACTGGTTTCAGGAAGGCTTGACGGTTCGCCGTTCAAGCCTTTTCTGTTGCCGTTCGTTTCCTCTTGCTGGTGGCATCACCCAGGGTAAAAAAATGCAGTATCTCCGCGCGACCATCATTTACGTGCTGCTGATGACGCTTGTCGTCGTCGCCTCCAACTTCCTCGTGCAGTTCCCGGTTCTCGGCAGCCTGTTCGGCATCCAGCTGAGCAATCTGCTCACCTGGGGCGCCTTCATCTATCCCGCCGCCTTCCTGGTGACCGACCTCACCAACCGCCAGTTCGGGCCGAAGATCGCCCGCCGCGTGGTCTTCGCCGGTTTCGTCGTCGGGGTTGCGATTTCCTATTACACCTCGCTGCCGCGCATCGCGATGGCCTCCGGCACGGCCTATCTGGTCGGTCAGTTGCTCGATATCTCCGTCTTCAACCGCCTGCGCCGCCAGACCTGGTGGCAGGCGCCGCTCGCCGGCTCGCTGTTCGGCTCGATGCTGGATACGGTGCTGTTCTTCTCGCTGTCCTTTGCACCGGCCTTTGCCTTCCTCGGCGCCAATGACGATTTCGCCATCAGCCAGGCGCCGATCCTCGGCATCTTTGCCGCCGAAGCGCCGCGCTGGATCTCCTGGGCGATCGGCGATTTCGTCGTGAAGCTGCTGGTCGGGCTGGTAATGCTCCTGCCCTATGGCGCGCTGATGAGCGTTCTGAAGCCCATGCCGCCTGCCAAGGCGGCCTGACCTTCCGTCTTACGATGCCTGGCCGATGACGGTATGGCGGAGCACGACCTCCGCCAACTCCTCCGCAGGCCGCATCGAATCGAGCCGCAGGACAGGTGTCTCGCGGCCGGCAAGCCAGGCCTCATGGGCGGCAAGGCTGCGCTGCTCCGGCCCGGCGGTATCGTAACTCGCCGCCCATTCCAGAAAGGCGCGACTCGTCTCGGCCATGTCGCCACCCGGCAGGATGCGGTTGCCGTAGCGCTCGGCCTCGCGGCGGCGAATGCGCTCCATGCGCACCGCAGGATCGAGCTGAAGGAACACGATGAGATCGTAGAGCGGCTCCAGCGGCGTGCCCCATTTGAGCGCCGAGCCGGTGAGCACCCAGCCCGGCGCCCCCGCCATTGCCTGCTCGATCAATTGAAGGCGTTCCGGCACCGGGCGCGGCGTCGTGAAGGGCGGCTCGGTCGGCATCCAGAAGAAGGTGTCGGTGTCGAGATGCAGGATCCGCAGCCGCTCGCCGATCAGGCGCCCAAGCGTCGTCGTTCCGGAGCCGGACGCTCCCAGAATGTGAATCCGCACCATATGTATTGCCTCCGGGCCAGCCTACTGCATCAGGCGGAATTCCAGCATCAGGCTGCGCTGGAGAACCGACTGGTTGTCATCTGATACGAGAATGACATGCGGATGACCATCCGTCCCGGCAATGACGTCTATTCCTTCCATGTTGTCGATCGCAAAGCCCATGTCTGCCTCCAGCAGCACCGGCCCATCGACCAGCGCGCCGGGCCGCAGCGCGCTGCCGGCAATGCGGCGAATGCGCATTCCCACGCCCCCGATCACGCTGAAGCGACGCTCCAGCAGCAGAAGGTCACCGCCGGGGAGGAAAGCACCGTCCGTCACGTTCCACGGCTCATGGTGCACCACGCGGAATGCCCCCTTCAGCGGCCCGTCCAGGATCGCCGCATGCAGATGACCCTCACGGTCCGTGCTGTCCTCGGCAACCGTCAGCAATGCGCCCTTCAACGGGCTCGCAGCCGGTGCCGCGACCAGTGTTTCCAGGCCGCCATTGCTGCGCATGTCCCCCTTCGGAATCAGAATGTCGAGGCTGCGCTGCGGCCGCGCCTCCTCGAAACCGGGATCGGAGTAGAGATCGACGCGATGCCGCCGTTCGAAGCTGACTGCGGCCTGTCCGGCGCGCAGCGCCAGCCCTTCCGCATCGATGTCACCCTTGTTGCGCGGCTCGCGGCCGCGTCGGTCGCGCATCGCGGTGATGCGCACCTCCGTAAGGCCGGAAAGACGGCCGCTCGCCTCCCGCTCGATGCGCCCCGTCAGCCAGTAGCCATTATCCAGCACGGCGACGAAACGCTGCCCGTCCGGTCGGAACCGGATGGCCGACAGCGAACCGAACAGCGGCTGGGGCGAGGTGAGTTCGAGGCCGCCGACGAATTCGAAGGCGCCGAAGCGGCGTTCATCGGAGCCGCTGTGAAAGTTGTCGATCGGCCGGGCCGCGACCGGGGCCGACACCGTCTCTGCCGCCGTCATGGTGACGGAGGCGAGAAGCAGGCCGAACATGCACGAGACGCGCCGCAGCTTCATGCGGGGCGCGCGATCAGCCGGCCCGCCTGAGGCGTCCGCGCGGGCTGCCGCTGTTCTCGTCGAAGAGCGAGGCCAGCTGCTCGGTCATCGCACCGGCCAGTTCGTCCGCATCGACAATGGTCACGGCACGGCGATAGTAGCGCGTCACATCATGACCGATGCCGATGGCCAGCAGTTCGACCGGCGAGCGGTTTTCGATCTGGTCGATGACCGCTCGCAGGTGCCGCTCGAGATAATTGCCCGGATTGACCGAAAGCGTGGAATCATCAACCGGCGCGCCGTCGGAGATCATCATCAGGATCTTGCGCTGCTCGGGACGACCGATCAGGCGATTATGCGCCCACATCAGCGCTTCGCCGTCGATGTTCTCCTTCAGCAGGCCTTCGCGCATCATCAGGCCGAGATTGCGGCGCGAACGGCGCCAGGGCGCATCCGCCGCCTTGTAGACGATGTGGCGCAGGTCGTTGAGGCGGCCGGGCGTCGGCGGCTTGCCGCTGGCAAGCCACTGTTCGCGGCTCTGGCCGCCCTTCCAGGCCTTGGTGGTGAAGCCGAGGATTTCCACCTTCACGCCGCAGCGTTCCAGCGTGCGGGCGAGAATGTCGGCGCAGGTTGCCGCCACCGTGATCGGGCGACCGCGCATCGAGCCGGAATTGTCGATGACAAGCGACACGACCGTATCGCGGAACTGCGTGTCGCGCTCGCGCTTGAAGGAGAGCGGCTGCATGGGGTCGATCACGAGACGCACCAGACGGGCCGGGTCGAGATAACCCTCTTCGAGGTCAAAATCCCAGGAGCGGTTCTGCTGCGCCATCAGGCGGCGCTGCAGGCGGTTCGCGAGACGCCCGACGGCACCCTGCAGATGCGAGAGCTGCTTGTCGAGGAAGGCGCGCAGGCGATCCAGTTCCGCCTCGTCACACAGTTCTTCCGCGGTGATCTCCTCGTCGAATTCCTGCGTGAAGATGTGGTAGTCCACCTTCTCGTTGAAGTCGTCGAAGGGCAGGTTCGGGCGACGGGTTTCGCCGGGCGTCTCGGACTGGTCGTCCTCGTCGTCGCTCATGTCGTCGTCGGAAATCTCCGCGCCGTCCATCTCGCCTTCGTCAAGCTGCTCTTCCGCAGCCTGGCTTTCCTCGGCCGGGGCCGCATCGGAGCCCGCATCTTCCTCGACCTCGTCATTCTCGGTCTCGTTGCTGCGCGGCTGCTCCTCGTCGTTCTCGTTCTCCATCTCCTCCGGCTGGTTTTCCTCGTCGCCGTAATCCTCCGCCATCTGCATGGAGGAAAGCATGTGGCGAACGAGCTTGCCGAAGGCCTGCTGGTCCTCGATCACGCCCTTCAGATTGTCGAGTTCGGCGCCGACCTTCTCCTCGAAGAAGGGACGCCACAGATCGAGAACCTTGCCGGCGCTCGCCGGCGGCTTGGTGCCGGTCAGCTTTTCGCGCACCAGCATGGCCATGGCCTCGCCGATCGGCGCGTCCTCCTGGCGATCCACGCCGGAGAAATTCGCCTTGGAATATTTCTCGGCATTCATGCTGTTGAGATTGGCGGCAACGCCCGCCATGCGCAAGGCGCCGAGCGATTCGACACGCGCCTGCTCGACCGCGTCGAAGACGGCGCGCGCATCCGTGCCCTGCGGCGACATCGTGGCGTGCACGCCGGTATCGTGGCAGGCGAGCCTGAGCGCCATGGAATCGCCGAGACCGCGGGTCACGGCCAGTTCCTGCGCCGTCGGCCGCTTGGAGATCTCCGGCAGGCGGATGCGCTCGCCCGCCATGCCGGGCCGCTCGTTGGCGAAGGACACCTCCACCTCGCCGCTGCCGGCAATCGAGCGAACGCAGCCGGTGATGGCCCGGCGCAGCGGCTCGGTATCAACCGGTCCGCCGCTCTTTGCCTTCGAATTGTCACCCCGGCCTGCCATTTCGATCTACCTTGCTTGCCTGCCTGTTGGCCTTATGCGCCCAGAACGATGTTCACGGCGCTTTCCTTCAGTTCGACACCGAAGGCGCGCTGGTACTGCTCGGCCACCAGCGTGCGCTCCAGCTCATCACACTTGTTGAGGAAGGTGATGCGGAAGGCGAAGGCGACATCGCCGAAGATTTCCGCGTTTTCCGCCCAGGTGATCACGGTACGGGGGCTCATGACAGTCGAAAGATCGCCGTTGACGAAGGCCGAACGCGTCATGTCGGCAACGCGCACCATCTTGGAGACGGTTTCGCGGCCTTGAGCGGTGGCGCCGAAGCTTTTCACCTTGGCGGCGACGATATCGACTTCCTTCTCGTGCGGCAGATAGTTCAGCGTCGTCACGATCGACCAGCGGTCCATCTGCGCCTGGTTGATCTGCTGCGTGCCGTGATAGAGGCCGGTCGTATCGCCGAGGCCGACCGTGTTTGCCGTTGCAAACAGGCGGAAGGCCGGGTGTGGACGGATGACACGGCTCTGGTCGAGCAGCGTCAGGCGACCGGACGATTCCAGCACGCGCTGGATGACGAACATCACATCCGGGCGGCCGGCATCGTATTCGTCGAAGACGAGTGCGACATTGTGCTGGTAGGCCCAGGGCAGGATGCCGTCCTTGAATTCGGTGACCTGCTTGCCGTCCTTCAGAACGATCGCGTCCTTGCCGACGAGGTCGATACGGCTGACATGGCTGTCGAGGTTGACGCGCACGCACGGCCAGTTGAGGCGGGCGGCGACCTGCTCGATATGGGTGGACTTGCCGGTGCCGTGGAAGCCGGACACCATGACGCGACGGTTGTGCGCGAAGCCGGCCAGGATGGCGAGCGTCGTGTCGCGGTCAAACAGGTAGTCGGGGTCGAGGTCGGGAACGTAAGGGTCGCCATTGCTGTAGGCCGGAACCCTCAGGTCGGTATCAATGCCGAAGACTTCCCGGACAGACACCGTCGTATCCGGGAGGTTGGAAATATCAAGATCGATTTTGCTCATCACCACTCCACGCCGCACCCAGGACGGTACGGCCGCAATCCTTGCTGCCATGCATCAGAACGGCTTAACAGAAACCGGACTGCTTTAACAATTGGTAGGCCTGTACGACAGCGCGAAAACGTTCCTCCGAACCGCGATCGCCGCCATTCGCGTCCGGATGATGCTTTTTGACGAGTTCCTTGTAGCGGCCCTTGATTTCAGCCGCCGTTGCGCCCGCGGTCAAGCCCATTGTGTCGAAAGCTTTCGCTTCCAGCGTCTTTAGTCTCCGGACCGCCGGCTGGACGGGCCGGCTGCCTGCCTGGCTGTCGCGCACGAAGCCGAACGGATCCTTCACCCGGTTGAAGCTTGCTGCCGAACCGGAACGCTGGCTGGCATGCAGCGGCGCTTCGCGGGCGGCCTTGTTGACGCCAACCGTCCAGGTGGGGCGATGGCCGGTTATCGCCTCCTTCTGGTAGCGGGCAATCTCGTTGTCCGACAGGCCGGAAAAATAGTTGTAGCCCTTGTTGTATTCCTTCACGTGTTCGAAACAGAACAGGAAGAACTGACCCTCCGCATTGCGGCCAACGGGGGCGCGGTGGGCACCCGGCTTGTCACAGCCGTCCCACTGGCAGGTCGGCGCCTGCGGCGCCGCGTCCTGCTCCCGTTTGCGGCGCGTTCGGATACGGTCGAAGTATTTGGAATCCAGTCTCATGCGAGCAGATTATGGGGTGCCGAGGCGGGGACAACAAGAATTGACAAAGCGGTTTGTTGCTGCTTTCTGGGACCCCCTTTTCACAGGTCCGGAGCCTGCCCATGAGTGAGCCCACATCCGTCCGTGCCCGCATCGAGACGAGGCTGTCCGAGGCACTCGGCCCGGAGCGGCTGGAGGTGATCGACGAAAGCCATCACCATGCCGGTCATCGGCCGAACATCACCGGCACCGGCGAAACGCACATGCGCGTGCGCGTGGTCTCCGCGCGCTTTTCCGGGCTCGGCCGGCTGCAGCGTCACCGCATGGTCAACGAACTTCTGAAGGCGGAACTTGAGGCTGGCCTGCATGCGCTGGCAATCGAGGCGGCAGCCCCCGGCGAGGCGACGCGCTGGTAGCTGGGCGACAAAAGGTCGCCGTCGGCCACGTCAGCCCTTCAGCGGAATGTCTTCAGCAGGGCGGATGCGCAGCCTGGTGATGCGGTTCTTCTCCCGTTTCATCACCGTGAAGCGCTTCCCGTGGAAGGTAAAGCTCTGACGCTCCTGCGGGATCAGCTTGGATTCGTGGATGACGAGGCCGGCAATTGTGGTGGCCTCCTCGTCGGGCAGGTTCCAGTCAAGCGCGCGGTTGAGGTCGCGGATCGGCACCGCACCGTCGACCACGATCGAGCCATCGGCCTCCTGGCGCACGCCCTGGATCTCCAGATCGTGCTCGTCGGCAATATCGCCGACGATCTCTTCCAGAATGTCCTCGAGCGTCACGATGCCCTGCACCTCGCCATATTCGTCCACCACGACAGCGAAATGCACCTTGCGGCGCAGGAAGGCGTTCAGCTGATCCTTCAGGCTGGTGGTGTCCGGCACGAACCATGGCTTCTGGGCAATCTTCACGATATCCAGATCGCGCGGCTCCATGTCCGGTTCGGCAAGAGCACGCAGGAGATCCTTGGCATGCACGACGCCGATGATGTTCTCCGTCGAACTGCGCCACAGCGGCATGCGGGTGAACGGGCTTTCCAGCACCGTGCGCACCACCACCTCCGGCGGATCGTCCGCATTGATCGCCCGCATCACCGTGCGGTGCTTCATCACGTCGGAAACCTCCAGTTCCTCAAGGTCCAGCAGCCCGCCCAGCCGGTCGCGGTCGGCCTTGATGAACGAACCTTCCTTGTGCAGCAGGTCCAGCGCACCGCGCAATTCCTCATGCGCCGAGAGCATCGAGGTGCCGTGCGACAGGTTGACGCCGAAGAGGGAGAGGATCAGACGCACGATGGCATTCACCCCGCTGGACAGCGGGCCGGCAATGCCGACGAAGATGCGCACCACCGGCGCCACCGCCATGGCGAAGCGGTCAGGCGTCGAAATCGCCCAGCTCTTCGGCAGAACCTCGGAGAAGACGACAAGCAGCACCGTCATCAGAAGCGTGGCCGCCGCCACGCCGGTCTGGCCGAACAGGCCGAGAAACAGGCTGGTGGTCAGCGATGAGGCCAGGATATTGACGAGATTGTTGCCGATCAGCAGCGCTCCGATCAGCCGGTCGCGCCGCTCGATCAGCCGGTTGACCAGCCCTGCCCGCAGATCGCCATTGCTTTCCAGCGTGTGCATGCGCGCCCTCGACACCGCCGTCAATGCCGTCTCGGAGCCGGAAAAGAAGGCCGAGGCGGCAATCAGAAGGACGATGGAAACGAGCGTCAGCCAGTATTCGGCCAGAAAGGCAAGGATCTCCTGCAGCATCACGCCTTTCGCATCTCCTCGAGGAAGGACTGGACTTCGGAGGCCGGCACGTCGTCGGCAATGAAGGACTGGCCGATGCCGCGGGTGAGGATGAAGGTCAGCTGGCCGCCCTTCACCTTCTTGTCCTGGGCAATGGCATTCATCAGCACCTCGGTCGGCAGACCCTCTCCAGGTATGTCCAAAATCCGCGTCGGCAAGCCCACGGCCTGCAGATGCGCCTCGACGCGGGCCGCGTCGTCCGGGCTTGCGAGGTTGAGGCGGGCCGAGAAACGATGGGCAAGCACCATGCCGATCGCCACGCCTTCGCCATGCACCAGCCGGCTGCTGTCGTAATGGGTGGCGGCCTCCAGCGCGTGGCCGAAGGTGTGGCCGAGATTGAGCAGTGCGCGACGACCGGTCTCCCGCTCGTCCTCCACCACGACATCGGCCTTGGCCTGACAGCTGACCGCGATCGCTTCGGCGCGGGCGCTGCCGCCGGCAAACACCGCCTGCCAGTTCCTCTCCAGCCACTCGAAGAAGTCCGGCTTGTCGATCAGTCCGTATTTGGCAACCTCCGCATAGCCGGCGCGGAATTCGCGCTCGCTCAGGCTGTCCAGTGCACGGGTATCGGAAAGCACGAGATCCGGCTGGTGAAAGACGCCGAGCAGGTTCTTGCCATGGCGGGTGTTGATGCCGGTCTTGCCGCCGACGGAGGAATCGACCTGCGACAGAAGCGTGGTCGGGATCTGCACGAAACGCACGCCGCGGCGCACGATGCCGGCGGCAAAGCCGGCGAGATCGCCGATCACGCCGCCACCTAGCGCGATGATGCAATCATTGCGCTCGATGCGCGCCGACAGCGCCATGTCGCAGACCGCCATCAGCGGTTCGACGCTCTTGGTCTTTTCGCCGGCCGGCAGCGTCAGCGAAACGGCCTCGATACCGTCCGTCTGCAGGCTGTCCATCAGCGCTTCCAGATAGAGCGGCGCCACATGCTCATCGGTAACGATCGCCGCCTTGCGGCCCTTCAGCCGCGCGGTGATTTCGCCGCCGGCATGGGCGATCAGGTCGGGCCCGATCAGGATGTCATAGGCCCGCTCGCCCAGCGGCACGTGGACGAGACGATCCGGATTGCTCTCGACTGCAGTGTTCATCAGGCTTTGCCTTCCTCGGCCGATGCGGCAAGGGCGGCCAGAACCTCCTGGGCCATGGCGTCCTTGCGAATGTCGCGGGATTCGACCGTCAGGTCGGCCTCCGCATAGATGGGGTAGCGCTGGTGCATGAGGTTTTCCAGCGTCTGCTTCGGGTTCTCCGTCTTCAGCAGCGGGCGGTTGTCGCGCTTGTTGACCCGCTCCCAGAGAATGTCGAGTTCGGCCCTCAGCCAAAGCGACAGACCACCGCGCTTGATGACGGCGCGGGTGCGCTCGTTGATGAAGGCACCGCCACCGGTCGAGACCACCCGCGGCCCGCTCTTCAGCAGGCGCTCCACCACGCGCGTTTCCAGCGCCCGGAACTCTGCCTCGCCATAGGCGGCAAACAGTTCGGGGATCGTCATGCGCGACACGCGCTCGATCTCCGCGTCGGTATCGACGAACGGCAGGGACAACTGCTGGGCAACAATGCGGCCGACGGCGGACTTGCCCGCGCCCATCAGTCCGACGAAGATCAGGTTCCGGCCGGCAAGGGCCGCGCGCGCCCGATCGCTCAGCGTCAGGGGCTCTGTCGATGGTATGACAAGATCGGGCATCGCGGTCTTAAAGCTGTCCTCTAGCAGTCCTCTGGGCAACCCTATCGACAAATGGCACAGCAGCGTCAAGCCACGGCGGTGCTGAAAGCGGGTTGCGGCGCGGGTTCTTGCGCTCCTCTTCCGCATTGCCCATAAGAGGGGCGCCTCGAAATGCGGAGCAAGGCATGCCGACCCTCTTTCGTTTTCTGTTCATCATCGCCGTGCTGTGCGGCCTGATCTACGGAAGCATGATGGCCCTCGTCCTCCTGGTCGAGCCGCGCGAGCGGGACGTGACGGTGCGCGTCCCCTCCGAGCGCCTCAATCCGCCCCAACCGTGAGTGCTGCCGTGGCCGACCTGTCCCGCGCCCATGCGGAAGCCTTTCTCGAAATGATGAGCGCCGAGCGCGGTGCAGCCGCCAATACGCTCGCCTCCTACGAGCGCGACCTCGAGGACCTTGCGAACTTCCTGTCGACGCGCCGCACCGGCCTGACCGCCGCCAGCAGCGCCGATCTCACCGATTATCTCGCGCATCTGGCCCGCCAGGGCTTTGCCGCTTCCTCGCAGGCGCGCCGGCTCTCGGCCATGCGGCAGTTCTATCGCTTTCTCTATACGGAAGGCCTGCGCGAAGACGATCCGACCGGCATTCTCGATGCGCCGAAGAAGCAGAGGGGGCTGCCGAAGATCCTGAGCGAGGCAGAGGTGAGCCGGCTTCTGGCGCGCGCCGCCGAGGAGGCCTCCGCGACCGACGGATCCATCGGCGAGCGCATCGGGCGGCTGCGCATGCTCGCCCTCCTCGAACTGCTTTACGCGACAGGCATGCGGGTGAGCGAACTCGTCTCGCTTCCGGCCAAGGTGCTGGACCAGGAAGGCCGTTTCCTGATGATCCGCGGCAAGGGCAACAAGGAACGGCTGGTGCCGCTGTCACGCTCGGCAATTGCCGCCATGGCCGCCTATGGCAGGACGCGCGCCGAAGCGATCTCGGCAGGACGCGAGGCGGAGAGCGCGTGGCTGTTTCCCTCCGCAGGCAAGCAGGGCTACCTGCCGCGCCAGGTGTTTGCCCGCGATCTCAAGGGGCTGGCGGCACGGGCCGGGATCCGCACCAGCGCCATTTCTCCGCATGTGCTGCGCCATGCCTTTGCCAGCCACCTGTTGCAGAACGGAGCAGACCTGCGCGTCGTGCAGGAACTGCTCGGCCATTCGGACATTTCCACCACACAAATCTATACCCATGTGCTGGAAGAAAGGCTGAGAGAAGTGGTGGAAATGCACCACCCTCTTGCAAAAGCCACCAAAAACCCTGATTAGAGCGCGGGCGGGGGGCGGCACGGCCGCCAACACGATCGGAACACGGAGCTCATGCAGACCTATCTCGACTTCGAAAAGCCCATCTCCGACCTGGAAGGCAAGATCCACGAGCTGAAGAAGCTGGCGGCGGAAGATGAGAGCATAGACACATCCGACGAGATCCAGCGTCTGGAAGTGCGCGTGCGCGAGGCGATGCAGGACATCTACTCCAAGCTTAACGCCTGGCAGAAGACACAGGTTGCCCGCCATCCGCAGCGCCCGCACTTCATCGATTACCAGAAGCGCCTGTTCACCGAGTTCACGCCGCTGGCCGGCGACCGTTCCTTCGGTGAGGACGCCGCGATCCAGGCCGGCCTTGCGCGTTTCCGCGGCCAGCCGGTGGCCCTTATCGGCCAGGAAAAGGGCAACGACACCAAGTCGCGCATCAAGCACAATTTCGGCAGCCCGCGTCCGGAAGGCTATCGCAAGGCGATCCGGATCATGGAAATGGCCGACCGCTTCGGCCTGCCGGTGATTTCGCTGGTGGATACGGCAGGCGCCTATCCGGGCGTCGGAGCTGAAGAACGCGGCCAGGCGGAAGCCATTGCCCGCTCCACCGAGATGTGCCTGGCGCTGAAGGTTCCGATGATCTCGATCGTCATCGGCGAAGGCGGCTCGGGCGGCGCCATCGCCATTGCCACCGGCAACAAGGTGTTCATGCTGGAGCACGCGATCTATTCGGTCATCTCGCCGGAAGGGGCCGCCTCCATCCTGTGGCGCGATTCGACCCGTGCCCGCGAAGCCGCCACCAACATGAAGATCACCGCCGAGGACCTGAAGGCGCTCGGCGTCATCGACGACATCATTCCCGAACCGCTCGGCGGCGCACATCGCGAACCGGAGACGGTGATCGACGCGGCCGGCGCCCTGATCGAGGCCTCCCTGCAGGATCTCGGCCAGCTGTCGCCGGAGGATGTGCGCAAGCATCGGCGCCAGAAATTTCTGGAAATAGGCCGCAATCTCTGATCAATTGTCGCATCGTGTGGCGCTTCCGGCGCCACGCTTCACGATTTCGTGCAGGGCGACCGGCGCGACATGGTAAGATAATGTAAAGCTTACCGCTTTATTACGAATGGCAGAATGGGTATGTGCTTATCGGCCTGCCCTTTAGATCGTCACACGTGATTTGTCCGATGCGCTTGAAACTGATCGCTACCGTCCTTCTGATGGCCACTGCGCTGGCGGGGTGCAACGACACCCTCGACACGGCGATGGATCTTTCCAAGGTGAAGAACAAGGTCGAGCAGCCTCTGCCTGACCGCATCATTGCGGAAATGCAGAAGAAGGACATGCCGCGCAATTCGCCGATCATGATTCGTGTCTTCAAGGAAGAAGGCAAGATGGAGATCTGGAAGGCGAAGGCGGACAACCGATTCGACAAGATCGCCGAATACGATATCTGCGCCTGGTCCGGAAAGCTCGGCCCGAAGGTCAAGGAAGGCGATCGCCAGGCGCCGGAAGGCTTCTACAACCTGACGCCGGCGCATCTCAACCCGAATTCGAAATATTATCTCGCCATCAATACCGGCTTCCCGAACCGCTACGACGCGGTGAACGGACGCACCGGTTCGAACCTGATGATCCATGGCGCCTGCTCCTCGTCCGGCTGCTATTCGATGACGGACCAGCAGATCCTCGAGATCTATGCCTTTGCCCGCGACGCCTTCCGCGGCGGCCAGACCACGGTGCAGCTGCAGGCCTTCCCCTTCCGCATGACGGCGGAGAACATGGCCCGCCACCGCAACAGCGAGAACCTCGAGTTCTGGAAGATGCTGAAGGTCGGCTATGACAATTTCGAGGTGACGAAGCGTCCCCCCGAGGTGAATGTCTGCGAGAAGAAATATGTCTTCAACCAGCAGATCCAGGGTTCGGGCAGTTTCTCGCCCGCCGCCGCCTGCCCGCCGATGTCGACGCCGCCGGCACTGACCGCCTCGCTCGCCTCCTATGAGAAGGAATACCAGCTGGCCTATACCAAGGCGATGGACAAGCTGGATGGCAAGGTCTGGTACGAGCCGACCGAGGCCGAACGCAAGGCGATTGTCGCCGACAAGCGCAAGGGCCGCGATCTCGCCTACGCCCCGACCGGCACCTCGCTTGCCGCCGGCAAGCTGGTCGAGCCGGAAGAGTTTGAAAAATTGATGGCGGCGCGCCTCGCCAGGAGCCAGCCCGCCGGCACCCTGCTTGCCTCGGCGGCACCGGCCGGCGCATCCGGCAGCGCTGCCAAGCAGGGCCGTCTGCCGGCCGGCACGGCAAGCGTCCAGCCGGGCGAGCGCTCCGCGATGTCGGTTGCCACCGCGATGAACGGGACCGGCCGCTCCGCCGCCGCATCCCCGGCGCAGCAGACCCAGACCGCCGCCGTCCAGCCGGCCAGCACCACCACCGGCGCCATTCCGGTGCCCGCGCCCAATCCGCTGGCCTATGCCGCCGTGCAGCCGGTCAGCGACGAACAGAAGAAGCCCTTCTGGAAGTTCTGGTAGGGCCGGTGGCATCCCCTCCGGTCTATGATCTCAGGGGGCTGAAATGCCCCCTGCCCGTGCTGAAGACCCGCAAGAAGCTCGCCAGCCTGCCAATCGGCGCGGAACTCTGCGTCGAGACGACCGATGCACTGGCCGCGATCGATATTCCGCACGCCTGCCGCGAGGATGGTCAGCGCCTGCTTGCCTGCGAGGTGACCGCATTCGGCCACCGCTTTTTCATCCGCAAGGAATGCGATCCGCCGCCGCGTGGCGACGAGGAGTTCTGAGTGCCGGTCGGGCAGACCCGTGCCCTCCCCTGGCGTCGGAGCCCTCTTGTCAGAGCCGCAGGCCCGGCACAGCGAGCGGATTATCCTCGAGGGCCGCGCGGTCCGGCCGGTCGATGCGCGGCTCGCCGGTGAAGGCGGCAAACAGGTCGGTTACGAAATCCTCGGACAGGCCCTGGGTGATCAGCACCATGCGCGTGCGCCGGTCGCTGCCGTCGGGCCAGCGCGGCAGGCGCTCCGGCGGATGAAAGATGCTCTGCACCCCGTGCAGCACAAGCGGCCGCTCCGGATTATCGGCAAGCTGCACGATCGCCTTCATGCGCAACAGCTTTTCGCCATGCGCCGAACGCAAAAGGTCGACGAACATTTCCACCGCCATCGGCGCAATCGGCCGGTCATGCACGATGGCAAAGGAGCGGATGTAATCGCCGTGACGGTTGACGTCATGATGATGGTGATGGTTCCCCCGCGGCGCATGACCGTGACCATGGTCGTGAGCGTCGCCATGGTGATGATCATGATGGTCGTGCCCATCATGATCATCGTGACGGTGGCCGTGATCGTGGTCGTGGTCGTGGTCGTGATCCTCCTGCAGCCAGCGGGAGACATCGGCGATCTTGCTGTCTGGATCGTAGAGGCCGTTGACAAGCAGCGCTGCGGTACCCGCCTGCTCGGCATCGCCGTCGCAAACGGCTGCTCGGGGATTGAGTTCGGCCAAGCGTCGCATCAGCGGCGACAGCGCGTCGGGTGCTGCCAGCCGCTTCTTCGTCAGCACCAGCCGATCGGCCACCGCCACCTGGCGCAGCGCCTCCGGATGGCGCGCAAGCGTCGAAAGACCATGAACCGCATCGACCACGGTGACGACGCCATCGAGCGAAAAGCTCTGCGCGATCACCGGATTGCCCATCACCGCCTGCATGACGGGCGCCGGGTCGGCGAGCCCCGTGGTCTCTATGACAACGCGACGGATCGGCTTCAGGCGCCCGGTCTGGATCTGGTCGACGAGCGAGGCCAGCGTCTCCACCAGCTCGCCGCGCACCGTGCAGCACAGGCAACCGTTCGACAGTTCCAGCAGCGTGTCGCCGGAGGTTTCGACCAGGAAATTGTCGATGCCAACCTCGCCGAATTCGTTGATGATGACGGCTGTATCGTGCGCCTGCGGGTCCCTGAGGATGCGATTGAGCAGCGTCGATTTGCCGGCACCGAGAAAACCGGTCAGGATGGAGACCGGAATGCGATCGCTTGCCAGGGCCATGAT
This sequence comes from Rhizobium sp. CSW-27, assembly GCF_018760785.1. Lineage (GTDB taxonomy): Bacteria > Pseudomonadota > Alphaproteobacteria > Rhizobiales > Rhizobiaceae > Neorhizobium. Next base: position 302,084 of record NZ_JAHHZO010000005.1, on the reverse strand, counting down.
GAAGATATCCTGTGAGGGTTAAAGCGATGCCGGACGCGGGATCGGCACCGGCACGGAGGCCTCCGGCACATCCGCGCCGCCCGCCGTCTTCGGAGCTTCCGGCGGTGCGATGATCTCGGCCAGGCTGAAGGCCGGCGGCTCGGTTCTTTCCAGAATATAGGGCGAATGGATCACCATGCGCCCCTGCTCGTCGCGGCCTTCGCTGCGCACCTTGGCGGCCTTCGGATTGCAGATGTCGGCGCTGATATCCACCACTGCGTCGCGATCCGGCCCGTAGGGCGCAAGGCTGGAAAGCGGCACGCCCTTGCCGGGATCCTGCGTCAGTGCCGCCTGCAGGAGCGCTGCCGATTCCTCGGCGCGCCCCGCGAGACTGTCGGAGCCGAGCACCACCGATACCACGGTTCGGCCGTTGCGGGTGGCAGACGACACCTGGTTGAAGCCGGAGGCACAGATGAAGCCGGTCTTCATGCCGTCGGCACCATCGAACCGGCCGATCAGCATGTTGTAGTTCGGATAATCCTTGGCGCCGGTGGTGATGCCTTCCAGCGCGAAATAGCTCGCATATTGCGGAAAACTGCGACGCAGCGTCAGCGCCAGCACCGCGAGATCGCGCGCCGTGGTGTACTGCCCCTTGCCAGGCAGGCCATGCGGGTTGATGAAATGCGAGGATGTCATGCCGAGGCGTTGCGCCGCATCGTTCATCATCGTGACGAACTGGTCGGAACTGCCGCCGCCCACGGTTTCCGCCAGCCCCATGGCCACGTCATTGGCGGACTTCACCACCAGGATCTTCAGCGCGGCATCGATCGTCAGCGTGGCGCCGGGCTTCAGGAACATCTTGCTCGGCAGCTGGTCGACGGCCTTGCGGCTCATCACGATCGGCGTTTCCAGCGTCACCTTCCCCGCCTTCAGCGCCTCGAAGGTGACGTAGATGGTCATCAGCTTGGTGAGCGAGGCGGGATACCACCTGCGGAAGGCTTCCTGATGCGAGATCACCCGCCCGCTGGCCACATCCACCACCATCTTCGGATTGGCCTCGGCCAGATGCGGAAGCCCGGCGCCGAGAAGCGCGACGCTGAGGACAAGGGCAAGCCTGCGATACGCGGCTGACGGTCTATTCGGACTGTGGGGCAAGGAGCGGCCTCGTGATGGACTGCCGGATGTTCCGTGGCGGGTAGAACGCCTCTATGGCCAAGGAATGGCAAAGATCATTGATTCCGTCAATTCTGCGGCGCAATATCGCCGCCGATGACCGGCGCTTTGCGCCAGCCCGTGCCAGTGACAGGAATTGCGATGCCGATCTTGAACAGAGCCGCCGAGATGCAAGCGGAAATCAGCGCCTGGCGGCGCCATATCCATGAAAATCCGGGCCTTCTCTACGAAGTGCAGGAAACCGCCGCTTTCGTGGAGGAGAAGCTGAAAAGCTTCGGCGTGGACGAAATCGTCACCGGCCTCGGCCGCACCGGCGTGGTCGGCCTCATTCGCGGTCGCGGCGAGGGCGGCCGGGTGATCGGACTGAGGGCGGACATGGATGCCCTGCCGCTGACCGAGATCACCGGAAAGGCCTGGGCCTCGCGCCAGGAAGGCAAGATGCATGCCTGCGGCCACGACGGCCATACCGCCATGCTGTTGGGGGCTGCGAAATATCTGGCCGAAACCCGTAATTTCAACGGCACCGTCGCCGTCATCTTCCAGCCGGCCGAGGAAGGCGGGCGCGGTGCGCTCGCCATGGTCGAGGATGGGCTGATGGACCGCTTCGGCATTCAGGAAGTCTATGGCATGCACAACATGCCGGGCATGGCGCTTGGCACCTTTGCCATCCGCAAGGGCGGCATCATGGCCGCCCCGGACAAGTTCACCATCCAGATCAAGGGGCGCGGCGGCCATGCGGCAGAACCGCACCGAACCGCCGACCCGATCGTCATCGGCGCACAGATCGTCGGCGGCCTGCAGATGATTGCGGCGCGCAACGCCAACCCGCTGCGCTCCGTCGTCGTCTCCGTCACCCAGTTCCATGCCGGCACCACGCACAACATCATTCCGGAGGAGGCGGTGATCGCCGGCACCGTCCGCAGCCTCGATGAGGGGGTGCGTGATCTCGCCGAAGCCCGCATCCGCCAGATCGCCGAGGGCATTGCCGCCACGCATGACGGCGCGGCCGAGGTGGATTACGAGCGCGCCTGCCCCGTGACCGTCAACCATCCGGAAGAGACGATGCACGCGGCCAAGGCGGCAATGGCGATTGTCGGCGAGAAGAATGTCAATACCGAGGTCGACCCGAGCATGGCCGGCGAGGACTTCGCCTTCATGCTGCAGGCCCGCCCCGGTGCCTATATCATGATCGGCAATGGCGACACCGCCGCCCTGCACAATCCCGCCTATGATTTCAACGACGAAGCCATCGGCTATGGCGTCTCCTACTGGGTGAAGCTCGCAGAGCAGCGCCTCGCCGACTGAGGTGGCAACAAAGGCCCTCCCCGCCGGTCTGCCGACTTGTCGGCAGCGCCCGGCTGCGGTATGTAGCCAGTCGAAAGCGTCAGTCCACGTAGCTCAGCAGGATAGAGCACAGGATTCCTAATCCTGGGGTCGGAGGTTCGAATCCTCTCGTGGACACCATTTCTCCCCTTACTCCAGCCGATTATCCCCTTGCCGCCGGCTGATCAGGCCGCCCCACCGGAGGCAAGGCCCAGCCAGTCGCTGATCAGCCACCAGCCGCCCAGCAGGACAAAGGCGGTGAAGGCAAGCGCCAGAAGTCCGAGGCCCAGTCCGCCGGCCACGGCCGCCCCATCCCTTTGCGCAAGCCCCAATGCCACGAAGAAGATCGACAGGCCCGGCAGCACATTGCCGAAAGGGATCGGCAGGGCGATCAGCACCGCCATGACAAAAACGACGCCTCCCAGGGGCCGCAGGGCGGCACGACCGGCCAGTGCCGTGAGGCGCGGCCTCAGCCAGGTTTCGAGCCAGGCGAGCTTCGGGCCGAGCCGCACCGCCATGGCCTTCAGCAGGGCCTCAGGCACCTCGACCCGGGCAAGCCGTTGCGGCAACATGAAGCGCTCGGCACCGATCACCAACTGCCCGGCCAGCAGTGCCAGCGCCGTGCCGAACACCATGCCGGCCGGAATGCCGGGCGTCGGGATGATCGCCGGAATGGAAAAGACCAGCAGCACCAGCGCGGTCGCCTGCTCTCCCAGGAGAGACAGCAGCCCGCCGAGCGTTGCCCGCCCCGGCCCCATCCGCTGCGGCAGTTGCGCCAGCAGCTCGGCCAGCCCTTCCGCACGGATATCCGCAGAGGATGTCTCACCCATGCCAGCCTTCACCAGCCGTTCTCGGGCCATATGCTGCCTGCGCCGCCGCAGGATGCCTCTCGGTGCCGATTTCGAATTCTCGCCTTTTCACGCCGCTCCTTTTCCGGTTCGCCGCGTCAAGGGCAAACCGACAGGGACAGGATATGGGAAGGCGGATGGGCGATGCGAAGGGCAGGCCCGGCAAAAAACCGCGCGCCGCCGCCGGCACCGGCGCTGAAGGCAGGTGTCCGGCCGGACGTTAGCGCTATCATTTTGCCGCCAGCGATGCGCCGCCGGGAGAGATCGCCTCCATGAAGACGATGCTCTGCTGGCAGAGCCTTGCCTCGTCGATGAAGGTATCGAGGCATTCCAGCAGACGATTGCGGCGGCACGCCACCTCCTGCTCCGGCAGGGGCGAGAGGTTGAAGGCACCAATTCCGGCAAGGAAGGCCTGCAGCGCCGCGCTGAGCGAGGGCATCAGGTCGATGAGGTAGACGCTCGGCTGACGCGGATCCAGCGCGGCGGTCATATAGGCGGACAGGTTCCTCGGAATGGAAAGGGCATCCTGGCGGCCGCAGGTCGCCACCAGATCCCGCAGCCTGTCTGCATCCACTTTGTCGATTGTCATGGTCGTTCCCTGGCAGGACGTTTTCAGTCTCAGTTCCGATGCAGGCAGACGACCGACGCGGGACTTGCCCCCCCATCCTGCGCCCTGATGACGCCGCTGCTTCCGGAACGCGAAGACAAGGTTGATGTTATCACGAAAAAATGAGTAGCCTCAGAAATGAGCGTGTCAATGCTAGCGCTCAAAGATTGAGCGAAGCTGTGGACGATGAAACCGCCCGGAGCGGGCGCACATCCGCGCCCGCCTCAGCGCTCCCGCACATGCTCCATACGAAAGCCAAGGCCCATCAGTCGCCCGGCAAGATGCGCCAGCAGCGGAAAGCGGGCGATGCCGCGAATAAAGGCCGGCGGGCCCTTGCTGCGCTTCTCATCCACCCGATCCTTGCGCCGGCTCGAGCGCATCATCAGTTGCAGCTTCTGGGTCGCCTTCGTCGGAAACAGCCGGCGTTTCTCCACCGCGGCCAGATGGGCGTCCGTCAGGCGGCCCTCCTTCAGCGGCCGGGCAAGGAGATTGCCAGCCGCCACCGCATCCTGAATGGCGAGATTGACGCCGACGCCGCCGATCGGCGACATGGCATGCGCCGCATCGCCAATGGCCAGCAGGCCGGGCTTCCACCAGCGCTTCAGCCGGTCGATCCGCACCTGCAGAAGGCTGACATCCTCCCAGCCGGCAATCTCGTTCATCCGCGACGCCGGCAGCGGCGAAACCGCGCGCACCATGTCACGAAAGGCTTCCAGCTCTCCGGCGCGGATCTCGGCAAAACTGCCACGCCGGACGATATAGCCGCATTGCCAGTAATCGCCGCGATCGATCAGCACGAAACCCTGGCGCGGCCCGGCATGTCCCATGGTCTCGGCGGGATCGCCCTCCTGTTTCGACAGCTTCATCCAGACCACCTCGCTGGGGCTGCCAAAACTTTCGACCTCCAGCCCCGCCTTTTCGCGCACCACGGAATGGCGGCCATCGGCCGCGACGACGAGGCTCGAACGTAGCATCATTGGACCATCGGCACGCTGGAGTGCGAGCCCGGTGACACGACCACCCTCCTCCAGCACATCCACCACCTTCGTTGCCATCATCAGCCGGAAGTTGGGGTACTTCCCCGCCTCCTTTGACAGGAAATCGAGAAAATCCCATTGCGGCATGAAGGCGATGAAGCGGTTGCGCACCGGAAGCCGGGAAAAATCCGCCATGGTGATGGTGCGTCCGCCCATCTCCGCCGACAGTTTTGGCGCGCGGGTGTGCGGAAGCTTCAGGAACGCCTCTTCGAGGCCCAGTTCGTGGATTACTTCGAGTGTCGAGGGGTGGATGGTATCGCCGCGAAAATCGCGCAGGAAGTCGCCGTGTTTTTCGATGACGGTGACATCGACACCCGCGCGGGCCAGAAGCAGGCCGAGCATGAGGCCCGCGGGGCCGCCGCCAGCAATGGCGCAGGTTGTTGTCAGATCCATTTCCGCCATGTCACCCCTCCGCGAACGCATTGTCTTGCAGTCTACCGCATCTGGCACCGGCGGGGATGAAATTCAATGCGACGCTTCCGCCCTTGTGAGCTGTCTGCGGCCCCTGTAAACGAGCGGTAACAAACGCGGACCCTTGGCATGACAGTGACGAAGCGCAGCATCTCCATTCTCGGCTCGACCGGCTCCATCGGCACGAACACGCTGGATGTGCTGACGCATCTGGAGGATCACGACGCTTTCGAGGTCGTTGCCCTGACCGGTGCCGGAAACATCGAGCTTCTGGCCGAGCAGGCGAAGGTACACCGGGCGAAGCTCGCCGTGACCGCCGACGAAAGCCAGTATGTGGCGCTGCGCGATCTTCTCTCCGGCACCGGCATCGAGGTGGCGGCGGGCCAGACGGGCCTGCTCGAAGCCGCCAGCGCCGAGGCCGGCATGGTGATGGCGGCAATCGTCGGCACGGCCGGGCTTGCGCCGACGCTTGTCGCGGCACGGCGCGGCGCCGATATTGCGCTTGCCAACAAGGAATGCCTGGTTTCGGCCGGCGACCTGTTCGTCTCGGCGGTGAAACAGGGCGGCGGACGCCTGCTGCCGGTCGACAGCGAACACAATGCGATCTTCCAGGTGCTGGAGGAAAACCAGCGCCACGCCATCGAGCGTGTGATCCTGACGGCCTCCGGCGGACCCTTCCGCACCTTCACCAAGGCGCAGATGGCGGACGTGACGGTGGAGACGGCGCGTGCCCATCCCAACTGGTCGATGGGCCTGAAGATCTCCATCGACAGCGCCTCGATGTTCAACAAGGCGCTGGAGATGATCGAGGCGAAACATCTCTTTGGCCTGTCGCCCGAGCAGGTGGAGGTGATCGTCCATCCGCAATCGATCATTCATTCCATGGTGGGTTATGCCGATGGCTCCGTGCTGGCACAGCTCGGCTGCCCGGACATGCGCCACGCGATCGGCTATGCACTGCACTATCCGCGCCGGGGAAAGCTGCCGGTGGAGCGGCTGGACTTTGCCAAGCTCTCCCGTCTTGATTTCGAGGCGCCCGACGAGGAGCGGTTCCCAGCGCTGAGACTGGCGCGGCTGGCCATGACCCGCGGCGGGGTGCAGGGTGCCGTGCTGAACGGCGCCAAGGAAGTGGCGCTCGACGCCTTCATTGCCGGCGACCTTCCCTTCCTCGCCATGGCGGAGATCACCGAAGCGGTGATGGAGGAGCTCGCGCATCTGCCAGCCGCGACCAGCATGGACGATGTGTTTGCCGCGGACCTGGAAGCGCGGCATGCGGCAGGTCGCCGGCTGGGATAAGCCTCAGGCGGCGCGAACTTCGCTCAGCAATTCTGGATGCTGGTCCAGCAGGCGCAGCAGCTTGACGAGGGCCACGGGCGGGCGGCTTTTGCCGTTTTCGTAGCGGGAAAAGGCATTGACGCCGCCGCCGAAAATTTCGCCCGCCTGCTTCTGGTCCAGTTTCAGCTTGCGGCGAACGGCTGCGATATAGGCAGGATCGACACGCACGGCATTCACCTGCCGCTGGAATTCGCCGATCAGACGGCTGAACCGGTCACCCTCAACAGCATCGAGGATCACCTCGTCGCAGGCCGGGCAAAAGTCTCCCGTGACCGCGGGGATCAACGTCTCTTCACCCTTGTAGACATAGGGTACATCGCGCGTGTCTCGCACCAGATCGGCAGCACCACAGCACGGACATTTCATGATCACAGCTCCTTGAACGACACGATCAGCACGTCATCGATGACGGTGAGCTTCAGATAGACAAGATCGCCAAGCTGGGTCCGCGTCCGGTAGACATCCTGCCAGATGGCATGATCGGCATGCGTGGTCATCGCCTTGTAAAAGTCACGCAAAGTGAGCGCCATGACCACCTCGCACATGCTGGCAAGATCAACGATGCCAAGCGCCCGTGCCCCGATGAAGGCCGATCCGGTCGCCCTGACGCGGCCCGCCTGCACCAGCAGTTTCACACGATCCAGAGGGCAATGCGGCTTCCGTTTCTCCATAAATAACCTAGTAGGTTAACCGAGGCAAGCCTTACGCGTTTCGGCGCCGGCCCTCCATCAGGTCCAGAATGGCGCGCGCCGCATCGAGCACATTGGTGCCGGGGCCGAAGACGGCGGCAACGCCGCAATCGAGCAGGAACTGGTAATCCTGGCGGGGAATGACGCCGCCCACCACGACAATCACATCCTCCGCACCCTGTGCCTTCAGCGCCTCGATCAGTTGCGGGGCGAGCGTCTTGTGGCCGGCGGCAAGCGAGGACATGCCGACCACCTGCACCTTTTCCGCGACCGCGAGGCTCGCGGCCTCATCCGGCGTCTGGAACAGCGGCCCGGCCACCACCTGGAAGCCGATATCGCCGAAGGCAGAGGCAATCACCTTGGCTCCACGGTCGTGCCCATCCTGGCCGAGCTTGGCGACCAGCATTTTCGGCTTGATCCCTGTCGCTTCGGCATAGGTGGCGAGACGGGTCGTGAGCGTCTGGTATTCCGGATCGTCCGCATAGGCCGGACCGTAGATGTTGCTGACCACCTCCGGCACCGCGGTGTGATCGCCAAAGGCCTGACGCATGGCATCGGAAATCTCGCCGACGGTGGCACGGGCGCGCGCCGCGTCCACGGCAGCGGCCAGAAGATTGCCCTCGCCGCTTTCCGCCACATGTTCCAGAAGCGCCAGCGCTTCGGCCACACGCTTCGGATCACGCTGGCGCTTGATCTGTTCCAGCCGCTTGATCTGCGAATTGCGCACCGCGGTGTTGTCGATGTCGAGGATATCGATGGGCTCCTCGTTTTCGAGCCGGTATTTGTTGACGCCGACGATGATCTCCTCGCCGCGATCCACCCGCGCCTGGCGCCGCGTCGCCGCCTCCTCGATCAGCCGCTTCGGCAGGCCGTCGGCGACCGCCTTGGTCATGCCGCCCATGGCCTCGACCTCCTCGATCAAGCCCCAAGCCTTGTCCGCGAGCTCCTTGGTGAGGCTTTCGACATAATAGGAACCAGCCAGCGGATCGACCACCTTTGTGACGCCCGTTTCATGCTGCAGGATCAGCTGCGTGTTGCGGGCAATGCGGGCGGAAAACTCCGTCGGCAAGGCAATTGCCTCATCCAGCGCATTGGTGTGCAGCGATTGCGTGCCGCCGAGCACGGCCGACAGCGCCTCATAGGCGGTGCGGATGACGTTGTTATAGGGGTCCTGTTCCTGCAACGAGACCCCGGAGGTCTGGCAGTGGGTGCGCAACATCAGCGAGCCCGGCTTCTTCGGCTGGAACTCCTCCATGATCTTCGACCAAAGCAGGCGGGCGGCGCGCAATTTGGCCGCTTCCATGAAGAAGTTCATGCCGATGGCAAAAAAGAAGGAGAGACGCCCGGCGAATTCATCGACGTTCAGGCCGCGTGCGAGCGCAGCGCGCACATATTCGCGGCCATCGGCCAGCGTAAAGGCCAGTTCCTGAACCAGCGTCGCGCCGGCTTCCTGCATGTGATAGCCGGAAATCGAGATGGAGTTGAAGCGCGGCATTTCCTTCGCCGTATAGGCAATGATGTCCGCAATGATCCGCATCGAGGGTTCCGGCGGATAGATATAGGTGTTGCGGACCATGAACTCCTTCAGAATATCGTTCTGAATGGTGCCGGAGAGCTGATCGCGGGAGACGCCCTGTTCTTCGCCGGTAACGATGAAGTTCGCAAGAATCGGGATCACCGCGCCGTTCATCGTCATGGAGACGGAGATATCCTGCAGCGGAATGCCGTTGAACAGGATCTTCATGTCCTCGACGCTGTCGATCGCCACCCCTGCCTTGCCGACATCGCCGACGACGCGCGGATGATCCGAATCGTAACCGCGATGGGTGGCGAGATCGAAGGCGACGGAGACACCCTGCTGGCCGGCGGCGAGCGCCTTGCGATAAAAGGCATTGCTCTCTTCGGCGGTCGAAAAACCCGCATATTGCCGGATCGTCCAGGGGCGGCCGGCATACATGGTGGCGCGGGGACCACGCACGAAGGGTTTGAAACCGGGCAGGCTGTCGAGATGGTCCATGCCCTGCAGATCATCTGCCGTATAGAGCGGCTTGACCGGGATGCCTTCCGGGGTGTGCCAGACGAGCGTCTCCGGTGATACCTTCAGCTCCTTTTCGGCGAGCGCCTGCCAGTCCTGCTTAACCGTGCTGCTGATCTTCTCGGACATCTGCTCTCTCCTCGGTTTCACGGTGTCGTTCAAGGTCTGCCTGAAGGGTTGCGATCAGAGCCCGTCCCGCGGCGCAGGCGTCCGCCATGGACTGGCGAAGCGCAGCCAGGCTTTGTCTTCGCTCCCCCGTCAGAGGCGGCAAAGCGGCCGGCTTGCCACCGGACGTGCCGGGCCATACCGGTGCCGGAACCTTCCTTTTCGGTCGCATGCCGCACTCCTCCTTCGACAAGACACAGCTTTCCCTTGGCGATCCGTGAACTGGTCGGTCGGGGCACTGAAAGATGCGCCGAATTGAGTTTTAATGAATGCATCTTTCAGCACCCCGTTCGGCAGTTTATGCCCGCAGCCCGATCACTCCGAGATGGACAACACCAGCTTGACCTGATGTCTCGCCCGTCGCCTTCCACGCGGCTGAGACGTGGTCTGCGACGGGTTTTGAAGGACGGCGGTGTTTCACCCGCCGCCGCGCATCTCGTCGGCCCGAAGCCCGGCTGGTGCCCTTGGCGCCAGCTGTGACCCTTTCGCGGACCCGGACGATGGGCCTTTGCGTCTTCTTCCCACCGCCCGAACCGGCCCCGCATCGCCGGCACGCCTGCCGGTGTATCCGCTGCGGGACGGGATGATTGTAGACATGCGGCGAGAGGGTGGGGATGAACGGGACAAGAATTCCCGCCCATGTCCCTGAAATTGCTCGATCCGACGGGCTGGATCATCCCCAGGATCGGCGCCTGAACGGCGGCTTTGACGCCGGTGCCACTCAGTAGTATTCTTGAAGAAGAACGAGGATTAAACCGCCATGACCGTAAAGACATCCGTTTCGATTTCCGACCAGCAGGACGCCTTTGCCCGTCGACTGGTGGAAGAAGGCCGCTATTCCAGTGTGAGCGCCGTGGTGCAGCAGGGGCTGGAACTGCTGCGCGAGCAGACTGAGAGGAATGAGGCGGAGCTGGCAGCGCTACGGGCGTTGATTGAAGAGAGAAGTAAGGGGCCTTTCTTGAGCGCGGAGGAAAGCAGCCGCCGTATTGATGCGTTGATTGCGCGCAAGAAAGCTGAATATGGCCTTTGAGCTGTTCCGGGCCCCTGCAGCGGACCGAGACCTCGACATGATTTTCGAGCATCTTGTCGAGTCCTATCTCTCTCTCGGAGATGACTTGCAGGATGCCGTTGCACGTGCTGCAGCACGTTTGAAAGCTATAGACAGGGATATGCTTGCGCTTGTTCGTGCTCCGCACCAGGGGAGTCTGCGACATCAGATCTCGCCGGGACTGCGTCAAGTGACCAAGAACCGCACGATTTTCTATTTTAAGGTCGATGAAGCAAAGCACGAAGTGAAGGTCTTGGCGGTGTTTTTCCGTGGCCAAGACCACGAGAAGCACATCCTCAAACGGCTCGGCAACCAGCCCGGCGATGCGTGACCATTGATCCAAGCCGTAAGAACCCATCTCACTCGAACTCCATGATCAACTCGTCCACCGCCAGGCTCTGACCGGCGCTCGCGGCAACACGTTTGACCACGCCCTTGCGTTCCGCCTTCAGCACGTTTTCCATCTTCATGGCTTCGACGGTCGCGAGCGTCTGGCCGGCTTCCACCGTCTCGCCCACCTTCACCGCAACGCCGGTAATCACCCCCGGCATGGGGCAGAGCAGCATTTTCGACGTATCCGGCGGCAGTTTCACCGGCATCAGTTTGGCCAGTTCCGCCACGCGCGGCGAACGGACCCGCGCCGAGACATCCATGCCATTGCAGCGAAGCCGGATGGCGGAACCGACAAGATTGACCTTCACGCCAAGCTTTTGTCCATTCACCAGGAAATGCGCATGCGTCTGGCCGGGATGCCAGGAACCGGCAACGGTGACTGCCTCGCCACTCTGCGCAAAGGCGACGACCTGCGCATCCGCACCGGCCGTCAGCGTCACCGCATGGCGGGTATCCCCCAATTGCACCACCCAATCCTTGCCGACGACACGGGCATGGTTGCCGATCGTGCCGGAAATCTGCGCCGCCCGACCCTGGATCTGGGCATGGATGACGGCGGCAATGGCGGCAAGCTGCTGCGATGATGCGGCATCCGGCGCGACACCGGAGAAGCCATCGGGAAATTCTTCCGCGATATAGGCGGTGGTCAGTTTGCCGGAGCGGAAACGGTCCTGCCCCATGACGGCGGAGAGGAAGGGCAGGTTGTGACCGATGCCCTCCACCTCGAAATCATTGAGCGCCGCGGCCATGGCATCGATTGCCATGTCGCGCGTCTGCCCCCAGGTGCAGAGCTTGGCGATCATCGGATCGTAATACATCGAGATCTCGCCGCCTTCGTAGACGCCGGTATCATTGCGCACCACGCTGCCATCGGCCTGTTTGCCTTCGACCGGCGGGCGGTAGCGCGTGAGCCGGCCGATGGAGGGCAGGAAGTTGCGGAACGGATCTTCCGCATAAAGCCGGCTTTCGATGGCCCAGCCGTTGAGCTTGACCTCATCCTGGGTGAGCGCCAGTTTTTCGCCGGAGGCCACGCGGATCATCTGCTCGACAAGATCGATGCCGGTGACGAGTTCGGTCACCGGATGTTCCACCTGCAGGCGGGTGTTCATTTCGAGGAAGTAGAACTTGTTGGCCTTGCCATCGACGATGAATTCCACCGTGCCGGCGGAATGGTAACCGACGGCTTTCGCTAGCGCCACCGCCTGCTCGCCCATGGCACGGCGCGTCTCCGGCGTCAGGAAGGGCGACGGCGCCTCCTCGATCACCTTCTGGTTTCGCCGCTGGATCGAGCATTCACGCTCGCCGAGATAAAGGCAGTTGCCGTACCTGTCGCCCAGCACCTGGATTTCGATATGGCGCGGTTCGGTAACGAATTTTTCGATGAAGATGCGGTCATCACCAAACGAACTTTTCGCCTCGTTTTTCGAGGACTGGAAACCTTCACGCGCTTCCGCATCGTTCCAGGCGATGCGCATGCCCTTGCCGCCGCCGCCGGCGGACGCTTTGATCATCACCGGATACCCGATCGAGGCGGAAATCCTGACCGCTTCGTCGGCATCCTCGATCAGGCCCATATGGCCGGGCACGGTGGAGACGCCCGCTTCCGCGGCGATCTTCTTCGAGGTGATCTTGTCGCCCATGGCCTGGATGGCGCCGACCGGCGGGCCGATGAAGGTGACGCCTGCCTTTTCCAGCGCCTCGGCAAACAGCGGATTTTCCGAGAGAAACCCGTAACCCGGATGCACGGCATCGGCGCCGGTCTTTCGGATGGCGTCCAGGATCTTGTCGATGACGATGTAGGACTGAGACGAGGGCGCCGGGCCGATATGCACCGCCTCGTCGGCTTCGCGCACATGAGCCGCATTGGCATCCGCATCGGAATAGACGGCGACCGTCTTGATGCCCATTTTCTTTGCCGTGCGGATGACCCGGCAGGCGATTTCGCCGCGATTGGCAATGAGAATTTTCTGGATCGGCATTCCGTCACCCCTCCGCAATGTCTTCGAAAGCCTGCGGAAAATTCTTCCGCGCCACGGCCTCATTCAATTTCAGCTTCGCTGTGTAGGAGGCGGGATCGAAGCCGCGTTCAGCGGCGATCACCTCGCGCCCGAACAGGCGGCTGAGCCGCTCGCCATCCAGATTGCCGCGTTCGAACGGCTCGGTGCCGAAGAAATGCCAGAGCGCCTGCACGAAGCCGATATCGGCAAGCGCCACCGTCTGGTCCAGCGTGCGGTAGCGCGGCATGGCATAAAGCTTGGTGACCTTCGAATTGGCCCGGCGCAGCGTGTATTGCCACTGCGTGCCGGGAAGGCCCAGGGGAAAGCCGCGATGTTTTGGCATTTCGGGGATCTTGGCCATCATCCACGCTCCGGCGCAAAAAGCTGGGTGCGCATCATCAGACCTCGAACACGTCGTCAAAGGATTCGGGGAAGTTCTGGCGGGCGACGCGCTCGTCGATGCGCAGCAGCGCCTCGTAGGACATCGGGTCGAAATCCTTTTCCACCGGCACCACCTCACGGCCGAACAGCAGGTTGAGGCGGGCGGCATCCAGATTGCCGCGCTCGAACGGCTCGGCCCCGAAATGATGCCAGAGCGCATGCAGGAAGGCCGCATCGATGCGGTGTTCCTTGCTGCCGGGGCGCGCCTTGCGCGGCAACGCCTTGATGGGCGTGACACCCTTCGGATTGGCGCGGCGGATGGTGAACTGGACGCCGGTTCCGGGCATGCCGCCGGGAAAACCGCGATGTTTGGTCATGTCGGGCAGGGCCACGGTGTTCTTCTCCAGTCCTTCATTCTGTCTCTTGGCGCGGGGATCAGCCCCGCGCCGGCTGGCCTCCCCCGGCTGATGGCGCGAGGGGAAACCGTGTGTCGTTCACGTCAGAGCGTCAGCCCATCGAAATCGGAGGCTGCGTGGCGTTCGGGCAGGAAGGTGCCGGGATCGCCGGAGGCCTTGTTGACGATGGAGCCGCGCTTGACGCCCGGACGGGCTGCAATCTGCTTCGTCCAGCGCTGGACATGTTCGTATTCATCGACCGACAGGAAGGTGCCGGCATCATCATAGGCGCCATGCAGGGCAAGGCGACCATACCAGGGCCAGATCGCCATGTCGGCGATGGTATAGGTCTGGCCGGCCATGAACTCGTTGTTGGCGAGGTGGCGGTTCAGCACGTCCATCTGGCGCTTTACCTCCATGGCATAGCGGTCGATGGCATATTGTATCTTCATCGGCGCATAGGTGTAGAAATGGCCGAAGCCACCGCCGAGGAAGGGGGCAGAGCCCATCTGCCAGAACAGCCAGTTCAGCGTTTCGGCACGGGCGCGGGCTTCCGCCGGCAGGAAGGCGCCGAATTTTTCTGCGAGATAGGTCATGATCGAGGCGGATTCGAACAGCCGGATCGGCGCGCCGCCATCCTTCGGCTGATGGTCCATCAGGGCCGGGATCTTGGAATTCGGATTGACCTCGACAAAGCCGGACCCGAACTGCTCGCCCTTGCCGATATTGATCAGCCAGGCATCATATTCCGCGCCCGAATGACCGGCGGCCAGCAGCTCCTCCAGCAGGATGGTCACCTTCTGGCCGTTCGGCGTGCCGAGCGAATAGAGCTGCAGCGGATGCGCGCCGAACGGGCGCTCCTTCTCATGCGTCGCGCCGGCGATCGGCCGGTTGATATTGGCAAAGGCACCGCCATTGCCGGGCTCCCAGGTCCAGACCCTGGGCGGCTGATAGCCTGCGGGCAGGTTGTTTTCCGGCGGAAATTTGGTGTCGGTCATCAGAGAATATCCTAGATTTGAAAGGGAGGCGTACGTGACGCCCGCGATGATATAGGAAGAAGACGGTTCCGTTTCGCCGCTTGCCGTTCATTTTCCCTTTCACGTCGATTTTATTCGGCCGCCTCGGCGGGAGGCTTGGCGCCCGGATATTTCCTGCCCTTGAGCATGCCTTCAATGCTCAGGTCCTCGTCGAGGTGCGGCCAGTGCACCCCGAAGGGCGACAGTTCGATCACGTTTCGCTGTTCGTGCGTCGCAGCGAGGAGCGGCGGATACCACCAAAGTGGCGTAACCAGCGTCGCGCCATCCGCAAGCTCCACGACCAGAGAGGTCGCCGTACAGCAGGCGGACACCGGCTCCAGCAGATCCTGATCAATTTCCAAAGTGCTCATGCCACTTCTCCAGAAAGTCCTGCTGATGGTCTTTTACCACGGCGAGAAGGTCCTTCAGTTCCTTTTCCGAACAACGCTTGTTGCGTGCAATCGCAAGACGCTCCAGCCAGATCTTGGTTTCCTTCCGGTCCTTGCGAACATGGACATGCGGCGGCTCATCCCGGTCGAGACTGTAGAATTCAAACCGCCACCCTTTCCACTCAAAGACGCGCGGCATGGTTCGCTCACAGCGGAATGGTGTCGTGCTTCTTCCAGTGCGTCGTCACCTGCTTGTTGCGAAGGCTCGCAAAGGCCCGCGCAATACGGCGGCGCGAGGAATGCGGCATGATCACCTCGTCGATGAAACCGCGCTCGGCCGCCACGAAGGGATTGGCAAAACGTTCCTCGTATTCCTTCGTGCGCGCCGCGATCTTCTCCGCGTCGCCCAGTTCCGAACGGTAGAGAATTTCGGTCGCGCCCTTGGCGCCCATCACGGCGATTTCCGCCGTCGGCCAGGCATAATTGACGTCGGCGCCGATATGTTTCGAGGCCATCACGTCATAGGCGCCGCCATAGGCTTTTCGCGTGATCAGCGTCACCATCGGCACGGTGGCTTCCGAATAGGCGAAGAGGAGTTTTGCGCCATGCTTGATGACGCCGCCATATTCCTGCGCGACGCCCGGAAGGAAGCCCGGCACATCGACCAGCGTCAGGATGGGAATGGAAAAGGCATCGCAGAAGCGCACGAAACGGGCGGCCTTGCGCGAGGCATCGATATCGAGGCAGCCGGCCAGCACCATGGGCTGGTTGGCGACGACGCCGACCGTCTGGCCTTCCAGCCGCATGAAGCCGGTGACGATGTTTTTGGCAAAGGCTTCCTGGATCTCGAAGAAATCGCCCTCATCCGCAATCGCGTAGATAAGTTCCTTCATGTCATAGGGTTTCGTGGCCGAATCCGGGATCAGGCTGTCGAGCCGCATCTCAAGACGGGCCGGATCGTCGAAGAAGGGGCGCACCGGCGGCTTTTCGCGGTTGTTGAGCGGCAGGAAATCGAAGAGCTGGCGCACGGCTTCCAGCGTTTCGATATCGTTCTCGTAGGCCGCATCGGCAACGGAGGATTTCTTCGTGTGGGTGGAGGCGCCGCCCAGTTCTTCGGCCGTGACAATCTCGTTCGTCACCGTCTTCACCACATCCGGGCCGGTGACGAACATGTAGGAACTATCGCGCACCATGAAGATGAAATCGGTCATGGCCGGCGAATAGACGGCGCCGCCGGCGCAAGGCCCCATGATCACCGATATCTGCGGAATGACGCCGGAAGCCTCCGCATTGCGGCGGAAGACTTCGGCATAGCCGGCAAGCGACGCCACGCCTTCCTGAATACGCGCGCCGCCGGAATCGTTCAGACCGATGACGGGTGCCCCGACGCGCACGGCCATGTCCATGATCTTGCAGATTTTTTGCGCATGGGTCTCAGAGAGGGAGCCGCCCAAAACCGTGAAATCCTGGGAGAAGACATAGACCTGTCGGCCGTTGATCGTGCCCCAGCCGGTGATCACGCCATCGCCCGGCACCTTCTGCTCGGCCATGCCGAAATCGACGCAGCGATGCGTGACATACATGTCGTATTCTTCGAAGGAGCCTTCATCGAGCAGAACCTCAATGCGCTCGCGGGCCGTGAGCTTGCCCTTGGCATGCTGCGCATCGATGCGCTTCTGCCCGCCCCCAAGACGCGCTTCCGCCCGCCGTGCTTCCACTTCGCTCAAGACTGCACGCATGCTGCCTCCCAGATTCTGCTTTTCCGCTTGTTGTATCCTGCTGGACCTGCAGGCGAAACATGGATTTTCGTTGAATGGGTGGCGATGTGTAATCTATGTATATGCAAACTGCATTTTGCGAAGTTGCAAATCATGGCCATCGGGAAACTCTATATCGGACGCAAGGTGCGCGAGTTGCGGGATACGGCGCGCACCACGCAGGCACAGTTTGCCGAAAGGCTCGGCATTTCCACCAGCTATCTGAACCAGATCGAGAACAACCAGCGACCGGTTTCCGCCGCCGTGCTGCTGGCACTGGCGGAGAAATTCGGCATCAGCCTTGCCGAACTCTCGTCCGGCGAAGGCGACCGGCTGCTCTCGGCGCTTTCGGAGGCGCTGTCCGATCCGCTGTTCGACGGCTACACGGCCAATCTGCAGGAGTTGAAACTGGTCACGCAGAATGCGCCGGCGCTGGCGCATGCGCTGATCGCGGCCCATCAGGCCTATCGCCGCTCCAGCGAACAGCTGGCCAGCATGGATGACCGGCTGGACCGGGCAGCCCTGACGGAGGCGACGCCCTATGACGAGGTGCGCGACTATTTCCACTTCGTCGACAACTATCTGCACGATCTCGACATCGCCGCCGAAACGCTGGCGGGCGAACTGGGGCTCGGCGGCGGCGAGAACCATGCGGCGCTGCAACGCCATCTCGGCAGTCGCTTCGGCATCAGCGTGGAACGTGCAGCACTTGCCGACGACCTGATCCGAAGCTTCAACCCGGCAACGCGCCGCCTGCTTCTGAATGCCTATGCGACGCCGGCAACGCGCGATTTCCAGATGGCGCTGCAGATTGCCCAGTTGCATGCGGCCGAGATGATCGACCGCATGGTGCGCGAGGCAGGCTTTCGCACACCGGAGGCAGCCGATATCTGTCGCATCGGCTTGCAGAACTATTTTGCCGGCGCGCTGCTTCTGCCCTACGAGAGCTTCCTGAAACGCGCCCGCGCGCTGCGCCACGATCTCGACCTGCTGGCCGCCCATTTCGGCGCCAGCCTGGAGCAGGTCTGCCATCGCCTCAGTACGCTGCAAAGGCCGGGGCAGAAGGGGGTTCCGATCTTCTTTGCCCGCGTGGACCGCGCCGGCAACATCACCAAGCGCCACAGCGCGGCCAAACTGCAGTTTGCCCGTTTCGGCGCCGCCTGTCCGCTGTGGAATGTGCACCAGGCCTTCGAGATGCCGGGGCGCATCATCCGCCAGCTGGCGGAAACGCCGGACGGCGTGCGTTATCTCTGTCTTGCCACCCAGATCACCAAGGGCAGCGGCGGCTTTCGCGCCGTGCAGCCGCGCTATGCGCTGGCGCTGGGCTGCGAGATTTCCGATGCCGGAAGCTTCGTCTATGCCGACGACCTTGATCTCGACAACCGCGCCGCCTTCGAGCCGATCGGCATTTCCTGCCGCATCTGCGAGCGCCACACCTGCCCGCAGCGCGCCATGCCGCCGCTGAAGAGCAGGCTTGCGGTGGACCACGACAACCGCTCGATCGTGCCGTACCGAATTGTATGAGGGAGAAACAGGCATAGGAAACGAGGGAACACGCGGTTGGTTCGAATTCACACGCTCAGGCGCGCAGGCATTGCGGCTTCGCGCCCCCCTCATCCGGCTGCCGCCATCTTCTCCCCGCCGGGGAGAAGACACGCGGAGGACCGCCTTGCGCCAATCAAGCCGCAACACCGGACGTTAGCGCTCTTTTTCATCAATGAGAGGTTGGGCTGAACGTTGGCCACCTGGCCTCTTCTCCCCATCGGGGAGAAGTCCCCGGCAGGGGGATGAGGGGGAAAAGCCGAAATCGTGGTGCCGTGCGCTGTGGTTCACAGGCTTTCGCAGACGGCGACCCGCAGTTCTTCCGGATAGGCGCCGTTGCAGCCTTCCAAGGCATTGTTGGTGAGACTGACCACCGTGACACCCTGATCCGGCAGGATGAACCAGGTATTGCCGTAGACGCCGCCCCACTGCACGGCACCGGCCGGCAGCGCCGTCATGGCAGCCAACGGATCGGTGATGATCGCGCCGAAATAGCCGAAACGCTGGCCCGGATTGCCGGGCACATCACCGATCCGGTTGGAGAGGCCGGCTGCGGCCATTTCCCTGGAGAACAGCGGTTCGCCGCCGGTGCGCACCGTCTCCAGCAGCCGCATCACATCGCGCGCCGTGCCGGCCATGCCGGCACCACCCGACTGGAAGGCCCGGGCATTCAAGATGCGCGACGGCGAGAAATAGGCCTCGAACCGCCCCTCTTCCCGCGCGTGCCAGGGATCCGGCATGCGCACCGGGCCATCGGGCGAATCGGCATAGGCAACGGCCAGCCGCGACAGATCCGTGACGTGGAAACGGGCATCCTTCATCTGCAGGGGGGCTGCCACATGTTGAACGACGGCATCCTCCAGCGAGGCACCGTGGACCTGCTCGATCACCGCGCCCAGAACATCGATGGCGGTGGAATAGGCCCATTGATCGCCGGGGCGGAAGGCGAGACGGGTGCCGCTCAACCGCGAGAAATTCTCCCTCAGCGACAGGCTGGTATCGCTGAGGCCCTGATTGACGGCGCGGTCTGCCGGCAACTGCTCGAGGCCCGCATCATAGGCGAGGCCGGAGGTATGGGTGATGAGATGGCGAACGCGCACATCCGCCGGCGTGCCGTCCGGATTGAGCGGACGAAACCACGGCAGATGATCCACCACCGCATCATCCAGCGAAAACAGTCCGCGCTCGACCATGGCAAGCGCGGTGGCCGCGACGATCGGCTTGGTGACGGAAGCATAGCGGAAAATGGTGTCGAGGCTGACCGGCACCCCGGCCTCGCGATCCTGATAGCCGACGGCGCGCTCCAGAACGGGCACGCCATCCCGAAAGATCAGCACCACCGCGCCGGTGATGCGGCCGCTGGCCGTCACCTGGTCGAGAAGGGCATTCACACGATCCATGGACACGGCCGACACTCCCGCAAAAAACAAAAGGACGTATCATGTCTCCATGATCCGTCCTTCGAATTCAAGCAGGCAATGCCCGTATCAGGCAACCGCACGGGCGAGTGCGCAACGCGACCACAGCTGATGCAGGGCGCCGACCAGATGCTCGATATCGGCATCCGAATGCAGCGGTGTCGGCGTGATGCGCAGGCGCTCGGTCTTGCGCGGTACCGTCGGGTAGTTGATCGGCTGGACATAGATGCCGGAGTGATCGAGCAGCAGGTCCGAGATCCACTTGCACTTGGCGGCATCCCCCACCATCACCGGCACGATGTGGCTGGGATTGGGCATATGCGGAATGCCGCGGGCATCCAGCGAGGCACGCAGCTTGCGCACGCGGTCCTGATGGCGGGCGCGCTCGAAGGGGCTTGCCTTCAGGTGACGGATCGAGGCGAGCGCGCCTGCGGCGAGCGCCGGCGGCAGGGCCGTCGTGAAGATGAAGCCGGAGGCGAAGGAGCGGATGAAATCGCAGACCGCGTGCGAGCCGGTGATGTAACCGCCCATCACGCCGAAGGCCTTGCCGAGCGTGCCTTCGATGATGGTGATGCGGTCCATCAGGCCCTCGCGTTCGGCAATGCCGCCGCCGCGCGGACCATACATGCCGACCGCATGCACTTCGTCGAGATAGGTCATGGCGCCGAATTCGTCAGCCAGATCGCAGATTTCCCTGATCGGCGCGATGTCGCCATCCATCGAATAGACGCTTTCGAAGGCGATCAGCTTCGGTGCCTTCGGATCGGCAACCGCAAGCTTGGCGCGCAGGTCGTCCAGATCGTTATGCTTCCAGATGACGCGCTCGCACTTGCCATAGCGGATGCCCTCGATCATCGAGGCATGGTTCAGCGCATCGGAATAGATGATGAGGCCGGGAATCTTGGCCCCCAGCGTGCCGAGCGTCGCCCAGTTGGACATGTAGCCGGAATTGAAGATGAGGGCGGAATCCTTGCCGTGCAGATCGGCAAGTTCCTGCTCCAGAAGCACGTGGTAGTGGTTGGTGCCAGAAATATTCCGGGTGCCTCCCGCACCCGCGCCACAGTGATCGATCGCCTCATGCATGGCGGCAACCACGGCCGGATGCTGGCCCATGCCGAGATAATCGTTGGAACACCAGACGGTGACGTCGCGTTTGCCTTCCGGGGTGTGGCGGGTCGCGCGGGGAAAATTGCCGCGATGCCGCTCGAGATCGGCGAACACGCGATAGCGACCTTCCTGATGAAGGCTGTCCAGTTCGCCTTTGAAAAATGCCTCGAAATCCATTCTCACACTCCAGAACCTGCGCCTTTTGTGGGTCGCAGCTGCTTTGGCGTCAACCCCGACGGGTGCAAATCACAGTCCCTGCGGCATTTGGCCCATTTTTTTGAACAATTCCAATTTGAATTTATGACAGCATCGATAAGAGAAAGTTGATTCACATCAAGACCACGGCGAAAAGAGCAAAAAGGGGGCGGCCGAAGCCGCCCCAGTTGCTCGCCTTGGAACTTTCAGAGCGATGCCAGCACCGCCCGCTTGGCCATGACCCGCACCAGATTGGCGCGATACTCGGCCGTGGCATGCAGATCCGACATCAGCATCGCGGGATCGACGGAGACGCCCGCGACTGATTCGGGCGACCAGGCGGCGGAAAGCGCCGCCTCCATCTCCGCCACCCGGAAGACGCCGCTCGAACCGGCACCGGTGACGGCAACACGCGCGCCATCCGCTGTCTTCGCCACGAAGACGCCGGTGATGGCATAGCGGGAGGCCGGGTTCGGGAACTTGGCATAGCCCGCCTTTTCCGGCGCCTCGAAACGGATGGCGGTGATCATTTCCGCCTCCTCCAGCGCCGTGTCGAACATGCCGAGGAAGAAATCGTCGGCCGCGATCTCCCGCCGGTCGGTCACCACGGTGGCGTTCAGCGCCAGCACGGCGGAAGGATAATCCGCCGCCGGATCGTTGTTGGCGACCGAACCGCCGATCGTTCCCATGTTGCGCACATGCGGATCGCCGATCATGCCGGCGAGCTGGCAGATCGCCGGACAGACAGCGCGAAGCGCCGCCGACGCGGCGACATCCGCATGGGGTGTCGCGGCACCGATCCTGACGGAACGCCCCTCGACGGAAACGCCCTTCATATCCGCGATGTGGCGCAGGTCGATCAGGTCCGACGGGGCGGCAAGACGCTGCTTCATCGTGGCGATCAGCGTCATGCCGCCGGACACATAGCGTCCCTCGTCATGCGAGGCGCGCAGATTGACCGCTTCGCCGACGGAGGATGCACGGTGATAGCTGGTAGCATACATGATGGTCTCCTCCTCTTTGCTATTCGGCGGCCATCGGCATGGCGGCGCCCTGCAGGGCGCTCCACACCTTCAGCGGCGTTGCCGGCATGGTCAGGTCATTGGTGCCGATGGCATCGGTGATCGCATTCATGAGCGCCGGCGGCGAACCGATGGCCCCCGCCTCGCCGCAGCCCTTGATGCCGAGCGGATTGCCGGGGCATGGCGTATTCTGGTGCGAGAGCGTGAAGGACGGCAGGTCATCGGCACGCGGCATGGCATAATCCATGTAGCTTGCCGTCAGGATCTGGCCCGTCGCCTCGTCATAGCGCACCTCTTCCAAAAGCGCCTGGCCGATGCCCTGGGCAAGGCCGCCATGCACCTGGCCCTCGACGATCAGCGGGTTGATGATATTGCCGAAATCATCCGCCGCGACGAACTGGATGATCTCCGTCTTGCCGGTTTCCGGATCGACCTCGACCTCCGCAATGTAGCAGCCAGCCGGGAAGGTGAAGTTGGACGGATCGTAGAAGGCGCTTTCCTTGAGGCCCGGCTCCATGCCGGCCGGCAGGTTGTGGGCGGTATAGGCGGCCAGTGCCACCTGGAACCAGGGCAGCACCTTGTCCGTGCCTGCCACCTTCAGCTCGCCGTTCTCGATGACGATGTCGCTCTCGTCGGCCTCCATCAGGTGGGCGGCGATCTTCTTTGCCTTCATCTCCACCTTGTCGAGCGCCTTGACGATGGCCGACATGCCGACGGCACCGGAGCGGGAACCATAGGTGCCCATGCCCATCTGCACCTTGTCGGTATCGCCATGCACGATATTGACGCTGGAAATCGGCACGCCGAGGCGATCGGCCACCAGCTGGGCAAAGGTGGTTTCATGGCCCTGGCCATGACTGTGCGAGCCGGTGAGCACTTCGATGGTGCCGACCGCATTGACCCGGACTTCTGCCGACTCCCACAGGCCGACACCGGCGCCGAGCGAACCGACGGCTTGAGACGGCGCGATGCCGCAGGCCTCGATGTAGCAGCTCATGCCGATGCCGCGTTTCTTGCCGCGCGCTTCCGATTGCGCCCGGCGCGCCGGGAAACCGTCCCAATCCGCCGCCTGCATGGCAGCCGACAGCGAGGCTTCGTAATCGCCGGCATCGTAATTCATGATGACAGGTGTCTGATAGGGGAAGGAGCGGATGAAGTTCTTGCGGCGAAGCTCCGCCGGCGAAATGCCGAGTTCGCGTGCCGCCGTTTCCATCGTCCGTTCCAGGAGATAGGTCGCTTCCGGCCGCCCGGCGCCGCGATAGGCATCGACCGGCACCGTATTGGTGTAGACAGTGCGGACATTGGCGTGGATGGCCGGGATGGCATACTGGCCAGACAGCAGCGTCGCATAGAGATAGGTCGGCACCGCCGACGAGAAGAGCGACATGTAGGCGCCGAGATTGGCGATCGTATCGACCTTCAGGCCGATGATGCGGTGGTCCTTGTCGAAGGCCATCTTCACCTTCGACACATGGTCGCGACCATGCGCATCGGTGAGGAAGGCTTCGGTGCGGTCCGAGGTCCACTTGACCGGCACGCCGGTCTTCTTGGACGCCCAGAGACAGACGATCTCTTCCGGATAGATGTAGATCTTCGAGCCGAAGCCGCCGCCGACATCCGGGGCGATGACGCGCAGCTTGTTTTCCGGCGCGACATTATAGAAGGCGCTCATGACGAGGCGCGCCACATGCGGGTTCTGGCTGGTGGTGTAGCAGGTGAAGTGATCCTCGGCGCTGTCATAGATGCCAAGCGTGGCGCGCGGCTCCATCGGGTTCGGCGACAGGCGATTGTTGTGGATCTCGATCTCGGTGACATGCGCCGCCGCGGCAATCGCCGCGTCGGTTGCGGCACCATCGCCGATCTGCCAGTCGAAGATCAGGTTGCCCGGCGCTTCCGGGTGGATCTGCGGCGCGCCGTCCTGAAGGGCGGCAATCGAGGTCGTCACGGCGGGCAGTTCATCATAATCGACGATGACGGCTTCCGCCGCATCGCGCGCTTCGGCAGCGGAATCCGCCACGACGATTGCCACCGCATCGCCGACATAGCGCACGGTGTCGACGGCGAGCGGCCGCCAGGCGCCCATCTTCATCGGCGAGCCGTCCTTCGAGTGGATCATCCAGCCGCAGATCAGATTGCCGATGCCATCGGCTTGCAGCTGCCTGCCATCCAGCACGTCGATGACACCCGGCATGGCCTTCGCCGCCTCGGCATCAATGCCGGTGATTCTTGCATGTGCATGGGGGCTGCGGACGAAATACGCGAACTTCATGCCCGGAACGACCATGTCGTCGGTGTAGCGGCCCTTGCCGGTGAGGAAGCGCTTGTCTTCCTTGCGGGCCACGCGTGCACCAATACCTTCCATTCCCATTATCGTCTCCTCCAGAAACGAGCGAATAGTGAGTAGCGAATAGCGAATAGGGGAGTGAGAACGCGACGGGCCACGTAGCGGCCAACTATTCGCTATTCGCTACATCCTATTCGCTTCTGTCTATTCGGCGGCCTGCCTTGCGGCGCCGTGCATCTCTTCATTGGCGGCAAGCACCGCCCTGACGATGTTGTGGTAGCCGGTGCACCGACAGATATTGCCTTCCAGCTCGTGGCGCACCGTCGCCTCGTCGAGCGCACCGCCGTGGCGGGCGATCATGTCGACGGCGGTCATCACCATGCCCGGCGTGCAGAAGCCGCATTGCAGGCCGTGATGCTGGTTGAAGGCCGCCTGCACCGGATGCAGTTCGCCCTGTGCGGCGATGCCCTCGATCGTCGTGACGGTGGAGCCGGAGGCCTGCACCGCCAGGATGGAACAGCTTTTGACAGATCTGCCATCCATGTGCACGACACAGGCGCCGCACTGGGTGGTGTCACACCCCACATGCGTGCCGGTCAGCCCCAGCTTCTCGCGGATGAAGTGCACGAGCAGGGTGCGATCGTCGCACTCGCCCGACATCGTCCGGCCATTCACCGTCAACGTCACTTTCGCCATATTGTCCTCCTCCTGCCCCTGTCGACAGGGGCGCGTGTCTCCTCAAACACAGTGCCCATCATTTGCCTTTTTTGGCGGGGGATCAACAGTTACTTTCCGGGCAATTCCCATTTGTCAGGGCACGAGATTGCCATTTTGTTAAGCGAAAGCTGAAAGATGCGTCTGGACTTACGGTTTTCGAATCTTATCCTCCCTTGGAAGCGGGGTTACCTCAGGTGGCCGCAAATCGGGAGCGACCAGTTTCGGAACGGCCAACGCGCACAGCAAAATGGAGAGAGAATGATGAAAAAGGCTTTGGTACTTCTGGTGATGGGCCTCACCGTGGCTGGCTGCACGCAGACGGAAAAGGGCGCGGGCATCGGCGCGGGCACCGGCGCCATCATCGGTGGCCTGGCAACCGGCAATGTGCGCGGTGCAGCCGTGGGTGCGGCCGTCGGCGGCGTGTCCGGCGCGCTGATCGGTTCTGTGTCGGAACAGCCCGGCCAGTGCTACTACCGCGACCGCTACGGCAACCGTTACGTCGACCGTTGCCCGAACTGATCGACGCTCCCTGCCCGGGCGGATCCCGCGGGCACAATAACGGGCCCCGGAGGCAACTCCGGGGTCTTTTCATCGGACCGTGGCAGGATTCCGATATTCAATCGCTGAATACACTGGTAAATTAGCGGGATATCAATCGGGCAATGAACGCCCGCAGGGTGGGAACGCCAACACTGAATACGCGTAACGACATGCAGGGGCCGCCGGGCGCGCGCGCGCTTCGAAGAGCCGCAGTCGCAGCTTTCCTTGCAGCGGGCCTTCTGTCGTGGCCCGGATTCGTGGCGCAGGCGCACGCCTTCAAGCTGTTCGGAATCACCCTTTTCGGCAGCGAGGAGGAGGAGACGGAAGTGATCGATCCCGTTTCCTACAGCGCAACCCTCAGCGCACCGGGCGCAGGCAAGGAACTGGCCGAGCGGCTGGAAAACACCGCAACGCTGGTGCAGGACGCGGAAGAGCCGGTCTCCGGCGATCTCGGCCTGGTGGTGAAGGCACGCGAGGACCGCGAGCGGCTGGTGGCGGTCCTTTACGAGGAAGCCCGTTATGGCGGCGTGGTGCGCATTGCCCTTGCCGGCACAGATCTCGATGAGCTGCCGCCCATCCCACGCTTCGACCACAGCCGGCCGGTTTCCGTTACCATCACCGTCGAGCCCGGTCCCGTCTTCACGCTGGGCTCCGTGCGGCTGGAAGGCGATGCGGCCCGGCTCGATCCGGCAACCTATGGCCTGGTGCCGGGCGGTGCGGCGGGTTCGGTGCGTATCATCCAGGCCGGCGAGCGCATCGTGCGCGACCTGAAGGCGGAAGGGCGACCGCTTTCAAGGCTGACGACGCGTGACGTGGTGGCCGACCATGCCACCCGCACCGTCTCCGTGACGCTTGCCGCCGAAAGCGGCCCGGTCGCCTCGCTCGGCACGGTCAGCGTCAAGGGTGCCCGCGCCGTCTCCTCCGATTTCATCCGCCGCTATTCGCGGCTCGATGACGGCCAGCCCTATTCCCCGGAGCAGTTGAAGAAGGCGGCAGAACGGCTGCGGGCGCTGAGCGCCCTGTCCAGCGTCACCGTGCGCGAGGCCGATCATCTGGCACCCGACGGGTCGCTGCCGCTGACCATCGAGGTTTCGGAGGGCAAGTTCCGCTATTTCGGCGCGGGTGCCGAATATTCCTCGATCGACGGAGCCGGACTTTCCGGCTACTGGGGTCACCGCAACCTGTTCGGCGAGGCCGAAACGCTGCGCATCGAGGGAAAGGTTTCCGGGCTCGGAGCCACCACCGACTACACATCCTTCGACTATACGGCCGGCATCTATTTCACCAAGCCCGGAGCGCTTCTGCCGCGCATCACCTGGGATGCAAGCCTGGTCGCCAAGCGTGAGACGCCCGATACCTATACCGCCAACTCGCTGACGGCGCTTTCCAAGCTGTCCTATGAACTGAACGACCGCGACACCGTGAGCGGCGGGGCCGAGATCGCCTTCAGCGAAAGCGAGGATGCGTTCGGCACCAATACCTATCTCACCTTCGCGCTGCCCTTCACCTTCGAACGCGACGCCCGCGACAACAAGCTGGACCCGATCGAGGGCTTTCGCCTGACCGCTGCCGTCACCCCCAGCTACGAGGCCCTTGGCGGCACCGTCTTCTCCTCCTTCGAGGGTTCGGCCTCGGGCTATGTCGGGCTTGGCGCCGATGACCGGCTGGTGCTGGCGGCCCACCTGGCGGCAGGCTCCGTTGTCGGCGGCGACGGCCTGGAGGACATCCCGACCACCCGGCGCTTCTTTGCCGGCGGCGGCGGCTCGGTGCGCGGCTATGCCTATCAGGAGATTTCGCCCTACAACAATCAGAACGAGGCAACGGGAGGCAGATCCTACACGGTGGGATCTCTTGAAGCGCGTTTCAAAGTGAACGAAAAGATCGGCATCGTTCCGTTTTTCGACGTCGGAACCGTCTCGACCGAAATCGTGCCCGATTTCTCGGATATTCGTATGGGCGCCGGCCTTGGCCTGCGCTATGCGACGCCGTTCGGCCCTCTCCGGCTGGATGTCGCGTTGCCGCTGAACCGCTTTGATGGCGGCAGCCGATACGGTATCTATGCGGGCATCGGACAGTCATTCTGATGTCGCGCGCAAACGAAGATCAGGATAAGCAGAGCCAAGAGGCATCCAAGAGTGAACCCGCGTCCATGACGTCACCATCCCGCACCAGGAGAGGGATCTTCCGCATCGCGCTCGGCGCGGTGACGGTCCTGCTCGTCCTGCTGCTGGCGGCGGTGCTGTTTCTCGGCTTCGTGCCGGCCGGCAACCGGCTGGCGGGACAGGCGATCTCCTCGCTGATCTCCTCGCCGTCGCAGACGATCGAGCTGTCGGCGCCGAAGGGCCTGCTGACCGGCAGGCTGCGCATCGAGAGCGTGCGCCTTTCCGACCGCGACGGCCTGTTTGCCACGGCCGAAGGCATCGCAGTGGACTGGTCGCCGCTGGCGCTTCTCTCCGGCACCTTCCATGCCGACCTCATCGCGATCGACCGGCTGGCGCTGGAGCGGCCGCCGGTGCCCCCGCAGACGCAGCAGAGCAGCCAGACCGCCTCCGGCAGCCGTTTCTCGCTGCCGGTCGCCATTGACATCGACAGCCTGCAGCTGCCCGACATCAGCATCGAGCCCGCCGTGACGGGCCGGCAGTTCGAACTGGCCGCGACCGGGGCGCTGAATGCGACCGACGAGCGCGTCGCGCTGGCGCTGACCGCCCATCGCAAGGACACGCCGAACGCCATTGCCAAGGCAGACATCCTGTTTGCCCCGGCCCAGAACGAACTGAAGCTCGAGGCGCTGGTTTCCGAACCGCAGGGCGGGCTTCTGGCGCGCCTGCTGCATCTGCCGGGCGCCCCCGCCGTGGCGCTGGCGCTCGACGGCTATGGGCCGCTTTCCAACTGGAACGGCCAGCTGCGCGGAACCGTGGACGGCAGGCCGGTGATCAGCATGGACGGCCAGCACATGCTGACCTCCGAGGGCGGTCACCGGGTACAGATCGAAGGCGGCGGCCAGCTGGCCGAACTGATGCCGCCGACGCTTCGCCCGCTGTTTGCCGGGCGCACCGACATCAATCTCGGTGCCGTGATCGGCCGCAACGGCCGCATCGAGATCCGCAAGGGCGAATTCGTGACCGGGGCGATGAAGGTGGCGGCCTCCGGCACCTTCGATCCCTCCGGCGACAACAGCCTGACGGCAAGCGTGACCGCCACGAATGGCGCCGTGGCGATGGAATGGCCGCTGCAGGGCGAACCCCTGCGCTTCGGGCTGGACAACCTCAACTTCACCCTGACGGGGCCTACGGCTTCATCTCGTTTCAACGCAACGGCGGCGCTGCGCTCGGTCTCTGCCTTCGACGCAAGTTTCGGGCAGGTGCGCCTGCAGGCGGAGAGCGAGGATCTCAACCTCTCGGCCTGGAGCGGCAGCATCCGCACCCGTCTCAGCGCCGCACAGGCCCGCTTCGCCAATCCGGATCTCGACCGGCTGATCGACGGACCGATCCGCCTCGACGCGCCGATCCGCCTTGCGCCGCCCGCCATCGGGCTCGACGCGGCCACCTTCGAAAGCGCCAATATTTCCGGGACGATCAGCGGCGCCTACAACCTTTCGCAGAAGACGGTGACCGGCAATCTGCGCATGTCGCTCAATCCGGACGGCCTGCCGGAAATGGTCGGCGACTACGTCAACGGCATGATCGGCTTCGAAGGCTATGTGGATGCCACCATCGGCGGGCGCATGAGCCTCGAAAATCTGGTGGTGAAATCGAGCGTGATCGAGGGCCACGGCAATGTGCTGCTGAAGGACGGAAAGCTGGAGGCCAGTCTTGCCGGCCGCATGCCGGACCTCGCCAAGCTGCGCCCCGATGCCAAGGGAGCCATCGGCTACGACATCCGGATGAACGGGCCGCTCGACGCGCTCACGGCCTCCGCCCAGGTCAATACCGCCGAGGCGCGGCTCAGCGGCCATCTTTTCGAGGCGATCAATCTCAAGCTGCAGGGCGGCATGGCCAATGGCCAGCCGGCCGGCAACGTGACCGCGACCGGCCGCGTCGATGGCAAGCCGATCCATGTGGAAAGCGAGGTTCGCACCGCCGACGGGCTGGTGTCGCTGCCGAAGCTGTTGCTGGAGGCGGGCGGCAACCGGGTGACGGGTGCGCTGTCTTTCTCCGCGGACTACCTGCCCGCCGGCGATCTGCAGTTCCAGCTGCCGGATATCGGCCTTCTGTCGGCGCTGGCGGGCCAGCAGGTGCGCGGCGACCTGACGGGAACGCTGAGGCTTGCCAATGCGGACGGTACGCTTTCCGCGACGCTTGACGCCGGAGGCCAGACCCTGAGCGCCAACGGCATAAGCCTTGCCGCACCGCAGATCGCGCTGAAAAGCGGCGACCTCATGCAGGCACGGATCGCGGGCCGCATCGGTGCCGCGACCGTGGAAGCCGCCGGCCAGCGCGTCGAGGCGCCGCTTCTCACCCTGACCGAGAACGGCGCGACCACCGGCTTTTCCCTTGATGCCCGCTATGCCGAGGCACCGCTTGCAATCGCGGGCGGGCTGACCCGGCAGGACGACGGCATGGCGATCGCGCTTGACCGCTTCACCGCAGCCCCCGCCGGCATTGCGCTGTCGCTCGCCGAGCCCGCCACGATCCGGCTTGACGCAGGGCGGGTGGAGCTTGCCGACCTTGCCTTCACCACCGGCAGCGGACGGGTGGTCATCGATGGCAGCGCCGGCAGCCAGATCAACATCGCGCTGCGCGCCAGCGATGTTCCGGCCGCCATCGCCAACAGCGTTCTGCCCGATCTCGGTGCGGCGGGCGAGATCGGCGGCGCGGTGACGATCGGCGGCACACCGGCCGCACCCGTGCTGCGCTACAGCCTGACGCTGTCGGATGCCTCCGTCGCCGTCCTGCGGCAGCGCGCCATCGCGCCGGTCTCGCTTTCCGCCCGCGGGCGTTTCGAAGATGGCACCGTGACCATCGAGCAGGCCGACCTCGACGGCGAGAACGGGCTCAGCCTCTCCGCCAGCGGCACGATCGGCACCGGCGCACAGCAGCAGATCGTGCTGGGCGTGGATCTCACATCGATCCCGGCAGCCCTTGCCAATGCCCCGCAGCCGGGGCTTGCGGCGCAGGGCACGCTCAGCGGCCGTGCCACGGTGACCGGCACCCTGGCCGCGCCTGTCGCCGATCTTTCGCTTTCGCTCGCCCGCGGCTCGACCGCGCAGACGCGGGCTGCGGGGCTGGGGGCACTGACGGGCAGCGCGAGCGGCCACTTCGAAAACCAGACGCTGCGACTGAATGCGCTGCAGATCGGCGGATCGCGGGGGCTGTCGCTCAGCGCCAGCGGCATGCTCGGCCTGGCGGGCGAGCGTGCCCTTGCCGTCGATGCCCGCTTCTCGGACATTCCGGCCAACCTCCTCGATCTGGTGCGCCCGGATCTCGCGGCCGAAGGCAACCTGTCCGGCACGGCCCGCATCGGCGGCACGCTCGCTTCGCCGACCGCAAGCTTCGACCTGCAGCTCGGCGCGCTCAGCCTTGAACCGACACGTGCGGCGGGTCTTGCCCCGATGCGACTGACGGCGACCGGCCGTTACGGCGAACGGGTTCTCACGCTGGAACAGGCCCGCCTTGCCGGGCAGGACGGGCTTTCGCTCGATGCAGGCGGCACCGTTTCGCTCGGGGAAGCTCCGTCGCTCGACATCTCCGCCCGTTTCGAGGCACTGCCGGCCGCGCTTGCCAATATTGCCCGTCCGGGCCTTGCCGCCAGCGGCACGGCCAGCGGAACGGTTTCCGCCAGGGGCGCCCTCTCCTCGCCGACCGTCGCCTATGACGTCACCGTCAGCGACATCGCCACCAGCCAGAGCCGCGAGGCGGGCTTGCGCGCGCTTGATCTTCGCGCCCGCGGCTCCTTCGAGAACGGTGTGCTGACGCTCGGCGAAACGCGCCTCAGCGATCCGTCCGGCCTGTCCGCCACCGCGGCCGGCCGCATCATCCTCACCGGCCCTCAGGCCCCGGCGCTTGATCTGAACGCCGAGATTGCCGCACTTCCCGCCAATCTCGCCAATGCCGTGCTGCCGGATCTCAATGCCGGCGGCACCGTGTCCGGCACGATCTCCTCGACCGGATCGGCACAGGCGCCGGCGGCACGTTTCGATCTGCGCTGGCGCAATGCCCAGACGCGGCAGACACTGAATGCCGGTCTCGCCGGCCTCACCGTCACGGCGCGCGGCACCCTGCAGGCGGGAACGCTGACGCTCGATGCGGCGGAACTTGCCGGCCCTTCCGGGCTTTCGGCCTCGGCGAAGGGCAGCGTGGCACTGTCGGGCGAGCGGGCGCTGGATCTGACGGCCGCGCTCACCAGCGTTCCGGCCAGCCTGATTTCCGGCTTCGTGCCGAGCCTGGAGGCCGGCGGCACCGTATCCGGCTCGGCGACCATTGCCGGCACGCTCGCGGCACCTGCGCTACGCTACGACCTGCAATGGGCGAACGGTGAAATCCGCCGCCAGGGCGATGCGGGCCTGTCCGGCCTCAACCTGAAGGCCAGCGGCAGCTTTGCCGACGGGCGGCTGACACTCAACCAGACCCGCCTCAGCGGGCCGCAGGGCCTGTCGCTGACGGCGCAGGGCTCCGTGGTGCCCGTCGGCCCGCAGGGACCGGTGCTCGATGTGACGGCCGACATCCACGCCCTGCCGGCGTCGCTGGCCAATGCCTTCGTGCCCGGGCTCGGCGCCACGGGGCGCATTTCCGGCACCGTGACGGCACTGCCGGGCGGCACTGCCAACGGCGCACGCTTCGATCTTTCCTGGGAGGAGGCTTCGCTGGAAAAGACGCGCGCGGCAGGGCTTTCCTCCTTCCGCCTGTCTGCCAGCGGCAGCTATCAGGGTGACCGCCTCACCCTGCAGAAGGCGGAGCTTGGCGGCGCAAGCGGCCTGTCGGTCAGCGCCAGCGGCTCCGTCGGCGTGACGGGCGAGCGGCCGCTTGACGTGAAGGTGTCGGGCGAGGTGCCCTTCGCGCTGCTGGCGGTGCCGCTGGCCGATCAGGGTTTCGTGCTGGAAGGCTCCGCTCGCACCGGCATCACGGTGACCGGCACGGCCACCGCACCGTTGATCGAGGGCAGTCTGACCACCTCCGGCGCCCGGTTGATCGACGTCAAACGCAATCTCGCCATCAACGACATTGCCGGCACGGTGACCTTCAATCGCGACCGGGCGATGATTTCCAGCCTGTCGGGCAACCTGTCGCCGGGCGGTCGCATCGCGCTGCAGGGCTCGGTCGGCATCGGCGGCGATTTCGCGGCCGACCTGCGCCTTGCCCTCAACGAAGCGACCTATGTGGATGGCAACCTGCTGACGGCGACCGTGAACGGCGATCTGACCCTGAAGGGACCGCTGCTTGCAGGCCCGGTGCTCGGCGGACGGCTGACCGTGCTGCGCGCCAACATCACCGTTCCCTCCAGCCTGCCGGCCTCTCTGGCCCAGCTGAATGTGGAGCATGTGCATGCGCCGGCCGATGTGCGCGCACTGCTGGAAAGCATCAGCCCCAAGGACACCAACGGCACCGATGCCGGTATCGGCCTTGACCTGACGCTGGTGGCCCGCAGCAATATCTTCGTGCGCGGGCGCGGCATCGATGCGGAACTCGGCGGATCGCTGACGATTGCCGGCACGGCCGCCCAGCCGAATGTTTCCGGCGCCTTCGAGATGCGGCGCGGCCGCATCGTCATCCTCACCCGCCGGCTCGATTTTTCCACCGGCAAGATCACCTTCGGCGGCAGCCTCATTCCGGTTCTGGATCTTTCCGCCTCCAACACGGTGGACCAGACCACGGTGACCGTTTCGGTGAGCGGGCCGGCCAACGATCCGCAGATCGGCTTCTCCTCCGCGCCGGCGCTTCCGGAAGACGAGGTGCTGGCCCGCCTGATCTTCGGCCAGTCGCTGTCGCGCCTGTCTCCGCTGCAGATCGCGCAGCTGGCGGACGCCGTGACCCAGCTTGCCGGCGGCAGCTCAAGCTCGCTGCTGCAGACCCTGCGCAGCAGCCTCGGCGTCGACGATCTCGACATCAACACCGATGCCAGCGGCCAGACCACGGTTTCCGTCGGCCGCTATCTCAACAACCGTACCTATTTCCAGCTGGAACAGGGCGGCAGTGGCGGCGGCGCGCGGGCCTCGATCAATCTGGATGTCGGGCGCGGCGTGAAGCTGAAGGGCTCGGCCGGCAGCGAAGGCGGTTCCGCCGGCATCTTCTACGAGCGCGAATACTGAGCGGCGAGCCCTGCCCCCTGCCCGCCGCCTGCCAGAAATCGCTGCAAGAACTGAGGCTGAGCGTTCAGCTTTGGGAAACGTTCTTTCATTAGACTTTTCTTCGCGTAAACCCGATGCACGCCCGTCGCATGCCCGGCACGCTCACTCATGGCCAAGGTCGCAAGCGCCAACCGGGGCAGCCAAGGCATCGAAGAACTGGGAAACACATGATGGCTACGACGATCACCACGACAAGCTTCAGCGGCGAGACCCTCGAAATCATCGCGTTCCGGCTGCACGACCAGGAATTCTGCGTGAAGACGACCACGATCCGCGAAATCCGCGGCTGGGCGCCGTCGACGCCGATCCCGCATGCCCCGGCCGACGTAATCGGCGTGATGAACCTGCGCGGCTCCGTCATTCCGATCATCGACCTCGCCTACAAGCTCGGCATGCGCAGCACGGTGGCCAACGAGCGCTCCGCCATCGTGGTCGCAGAGGTGCACAACATGGTGATCGGCATGCTGGTCGATCGGGTATCCGATATCCTGACCATCTCGTCGAGCCAGATCCAGCCGGTGCCGGAAGTCTCCGCCTCCTTCGACAAGTCCTTCTCCGAAGGCATCATCGCCAGCGAGAACGGCATGATCTGCTTCCTGAACCTTTCCAAGATGTTCAAGGGCGCCGACCTGGACGATCTCGCCGCCTGAGCGGCACCGGGAACGGCAGCGACACTGACAGGCAGCGGCAAACACCGCTGCCTTTTCGCATTTCGGCGGACGTGGCGGCGGCGGTTGATCTGGTGGCGGGCTTGTCCTAGGAAGCAGCACCCTGCATGTTACGGAGAGGTCCCATGCGTCTGCTTCTCATCCATACCGGCGGCACTATCGGCATGGCGCCCGGACCGGGCGGCCTTGCGCCGATCAGGGGACTGGTGGAAGGCGCGCTGGCAGAACGGCTGCCGGCCGCGACGACGCTGGAAACCCATGTCTTCGCCCCCCTGCTCGACAGCGCCAATGTCGGCCCGCATCACTGGAACGAAATGCTGTCGGTCATCCGTCAGCATCCCGGCCTGCCGGTGATCATCACCCACGGAACCGACACGATGGCCTTCACCGGTGCCGCGCTGTCGCAGGCGCTGGCGGGCGAGGAACGCCGCGTCATCCTGTGCGGCTCGATGGTGCCGCTTGGCGAAGGTGGCGATGCAGAAGGCAATCTCGACCTGGCGCTCGCGGCCGCCCTGGCGCCGGGGGCGGGCATTCACCTGGCCTTTGCCGGCCGCCTGCTGCCGGCCGCGGGCCTGGTGAAGCACGACAGCCATGCCGCAGACAGTTTTCGCGCCCAGCCGCAGGCGCAGGCTGTTGCGCCTCGCCGGAGCAGCTTCGATGCGGCACGCCGGCTGGCGATCCTGACGCTGTCGCCCGGCATGCCGGCACCGCTTCTGTCTGCCGCGCTGTCGGTTCTGGACGGCGCGGTGCTGCGGGTGTTCGGCTCGGGCACGGCGATGGAGGATGCCGCCATCCTCGCGGCCTTGGGCGAAGGGGTCGCCGCCGGAAAGCGCCTGCGCGCCGTCAGCCAGTGCGAGGCCGGCGGCCTTGCCCCCGGCACCTATGCCGCCGGCGCCGGCCTGTGGAGCACCGGGGTGGAAAATGGCGGCCTGGAGACACCGGAAGCCGCCCTGATCCACCTCTGGCTGAACTGATGTCAGCCCCCTGACATGAGCCGGAAAGGCGAAAGGCGGCCCGAAGACCGCCTTTCCCGTGCAACTCCCCTCGACAGAGAGAGGCGGTCTAGCCGAAAATCGCCAGGCTGTTTCTCAGCGTGACCCACACCCCCCACAGCAACGGCAGACCGACAACCGCCCAGGCCAGTGCGGCCCTGGCATCAAGCCCGCCCTTGCCGATGCCGAAGGAGCCGGTCGGGCCGGCATTGGCTGCAGCGGTCTTTGCCTGCAGGGCCGCGACCTCTGCATCCGACATGAACCACTTGTCCGACAGCGGCTTGACGAAGGCATTGGCGATGAGTCCGACGGCGAGCATGCCGGCGAGGATGTACATCGTGCTGGTATAGAGAGCCGGACCCGGCGCCACACCGGCGGCGATCTGCGCCTCGCGGATATAGTTCACCACGAAGGGACCGGCGATGCCGGCCGTTGCCCAGGCCGTCAGCAGCCGCCCGTGGATCGCGCCGACGAACTGCGTGCCGAAAATATCGGCCAGATAGGCCGGGATGGTGGCAAAGCCACCGCCATACATCGACAGGATGATGCCGAAGGCGAGCACGAACAGCGCCTTGGACCCCATCAGCGCCAGCGTGGGTGCGAGCGCATAGAGCACGATGCCGAGGATGAAGAAGCAGAAATAGGTGTTCTTGCGGCCGAGCTTGTCGGACATCGAGGCCCAGAAGAACCGGCCGCCGATGTTGAACAGCGAGAGCAGACCGGTGAAGCCGGCGGCGATCGCGGCAATCTGCGCCTTCTGGCCTGCATCAAGCTGCGCGAAGGCAACGCCGGGCAGACCGATCAGCGAACCGGCGAAGATCTCCTGCAGCATGGGGGAAGCCATGCCGATGACGCCGATGCCGGCGGACACGTTGAGGCAGAGCACGGCCCAGATCAGCCAGAACTGCGGCGTCTTGTGCGCATCGCGCAG
This sequence comes from Rhizobium sp. CSW-27, assembly GCF_018760785.1. GTDB lineage: Bacteria > Pseudomonadota > Alphaproteobacteria > Rhizobiales > Rhizobiaceae > Neorhizobium. Next base: position 265,406 of record NZ_JAHHZO010000005.1, on the reverse strand, counting down.
ATGCACGTGGCGATGGGTGATCATGGTGCTCTTGGCAACCGGCGGCGTCCAGCCATCCGGGCGCCAGCCGGCGGGCGGGATGCGGTAGCCGAAGGCGCCGCCCATCATGAAGACGAAATAGACGAGCGCCATCACCACGAAGGTCTGCCAGACGCCGACGGAAGTGTCCGTCTTGAACGTGGTCATCAGCAGGTTGGCGAGCGGTGCACCGATCATCGCGCCACCGCCAAAACCCATGATCGCCATGCCGGTTGCCATGCCGCGCCGGTCCGGGAACCACTTGACCAGTGTCGAGACCGGCGAGATATAGCCGAGACCGAGGCCGATGCCACCAATCACCCCAGCGCCGAGCCACATTAGCCACAGTTGGTGCGTCATGACACCCAGTGCCGCAACGAGAATGCCGCCGCACCAGCAGCAGGCGGACACGAAGCCCGCCTTGCGCGGGCCGACCCGCTCCAGCCAGCCGCCCCAGATGGCGGCAGAGCAGCCGAGCAACACGAAGAACAGCGTATAGATCCAGCCGAGATCCGCGACGCGCCAGTTGCAGGCGGTGGTTGTTAGCGCTCCCATCAATGTCAGGCCGGAGCAGCTCGGATCGGTAGCGGGCAATGCCTTGGAAAGCGGCAGCCAGAACACGCTGAAACCATAGGCCATGCCGATGCACAGGTGAATGGCAAGTGCCGCGGGGGGCACCAGCCAGCGATTGAATCCGGGTCTCGCTATGATCCGCTCCCGATCGAGAAGACCGGTACCGGCCAGATCCCCTCCACTTACGCCTGCAATTGCCATTGACGAACTCCTCCCTCTTGGACTGTCAGGACAATGAAATCACCCGCCCGCACACAGGATGCGCGGGGTCAGGCATGACGTGCGACTGACGACCTCTCCGCCACCAGTCCGCTCAGCATGTAATGCATCGACCGGCCTGTCCGGACCTTTCCGGGCCGGAACCGATCACACGACGCCCGCCGGAACGCTTTGTTCCGACAGGGATTCGCCAGCAGCCGGGCCCTTGCCGCCCGGCGCTCCCCTTGCCGCGTCCGCCCCAAGCCCGACCGCATTGGTGGTTGGGTTGCCCGGACGCTTGATCTTGTTCGAGGCCGCAATCACCAGCGGCAGGAAACCGCCGATCCCGGCATCGATCATCTCGAAGAACCGGCGGCGCATCCGTGGCTCCCAGAATTTGTTGATGTGGGTCGCAACACCATCCACCCTGACCGCTTCCGGCTGCGAGGCAAAAAACGTGGCGATCTGGTTTGCCATGCGGACGAGTTTCTCGTCGGTATGATCAAGCGACATGACTGGTCTCTCCCGTCGTCAGACGATCAGGCCTGGTGAACACTTCAAATTCATCGCCGCGGGCAATGCCGATCAGCGTGATGCCGGCCCGTTGCGCGGTTTCGATCGCAAGCGCCGTGGGCGCCGAGATCGCGATCAGATAGGGGCAGCCGAGCAGCGCCGTCTTCTGCACCATCTCCACCGACAGCCGGCTGGTGACGACCACCGCCCCCTCGCCTGCCGTGAGCGAGGCGCGGAGCACCGCACCGACCAGCTTGTCGAGCGCATTGTGGCGGCCGACATCCTCGCGGATTGCAAAAAGACCCTTGCCCGGCCGATAAAAGCCTGCGCCATGCACCGCCCGGGTTTCCCGGTTCAGCACCTGGCCATCGCCGAGAAGCCGGGCGGCTTCCGCCACCATGGCCGGCGTCAGCCGGAAGCGGGCCTCGGACACGCTCGCCACGTCGCGTGCCGCCTGCTCGATCGATTCGATGCCGCAGAGACCACAGCCGACGGGGCCCGCCATGCGACGGCGACGAGCGGTGAGCGCATCGGCGGTCGCATCCCTCAGGCTGATCTGCACATCGATACCGGCACCGGCCTCGACCGGTTCGACGTCGAGAATGTCCGCGGCCGAGGTGATGATCTCCTCGGCCAGCGAAAAACCATAGGCGAAATCGATCAGATCGGACGGTGTTGCCATCATCACCGCATGGGTCGAGCCGCCGTAGGAGAGCGCAATCGGCACCTCTTCCGGCACGATGCGATGGCCGTCTGCCATCTGCCCCTGCCGGAAACGCCATTCCTGAACCGTACGGCTTTGGCTGTCCGTCATCACCTCGTCCTTACTCCGCCGCTTCCAGTTTGCCGACGATACGGCGGGAGCGGCGGCTGAGTTCCTCGTAATCCTCCTGCCAGTCCGTCGGGCCGTTGGAGGGCGAAATCTGCACGGCCGTCACCTTGTATTCCGGACAGTTGGTCGCCCAGTCGGAGAAATCCGTGGTGATGACGTTCGCCTGCGTGTTCGGGTGGTGGAAGGTGGTATAGACGACGCCCGGTGCGACGCGATCGGTGATCAGCGCACGAAGCGTCGTTTCACCGGCGCGGCTGGCAAGCTTCACCCAATCGCCATCCTTGATGCCGCGCTGTTCGGCATCATGCGGATGCAGTTCCAGCCGGTCCTCCTCATGCCAGACGACATTCTCGGTGCGGCGCGTCTGCGCGCCGACATTGTACTGGCTGAGAATGCGGCCGGTGGTGAGCAGCAGCGGGAAACGCGGGCCAGTGCGTTCGTCGGTCGCGACATATTCCGTACGGATGAACTTACCTTTGCCGCGCACGAAACCATCGACATGCATGATCGGTGAGCCATTGGGGAATTTTTCGTTGCAGGGCCACTGCACCGAACCCTTTTCCTCCAGATAGGCATAGGACACGCCGGCAAAGCTCGGGGTCGTTGCGGCGATCTCATCCATGATCTGCGATGGATGGGTGTAAGCCCAGGCAAGGCCCATGGCCTGCGCCAGCTTCTGGGTCACTTCCCAATCCGCATAACCGTTCTTCGGCGTCATGACCTTGCGCACGCGGTTGATGCGGCGCTCGGCATTGGTGAACGTGCCGTCCTTTTCCAGGAAGGTGGAGCCCGGCAGGAAGACATGCGCGTAGTTCGCCGTCTCATTGAGGAAGAGGTCGTGGACGACGACGCATTCCATGGCGGCAAGACCGGCCGAGACATGCTTGGTATCGGGATCGGACTGGAGAATGTCTTCGCCCTGGATGTAGATGCCCTTGAACGTGCCGTCGACGGCGGCATCCAGCATGTTGGGAATACGCAGGCCCGGTTCGTTGTTGAGCGTGACACCCCAGAGTTTTTCGAAGGTTTCGCGGGTGGCATCGTCCGAGATGTGGCGGTAACCCGGCAGTTCGTGCGGGAAGGAGCCCATGTCGCAGGAGCCCTGGACGTTGTTCTGGCCACGCAGGGGATTTACGCCGACGCCGGGGCGGCCGATATTGCCGGTCGCCATGGCGAGGTTGGCAATCGCCATGACCGTGGTCGAGCCCTGGCTGTGTTCGGTGACGCCGAGGCCGTAATAGATCGCGCCGTTGCCGCCCTTGGCGTAAAGACGGGCGGCACCGCGCAGATCTTCCGCCGGGACGCCAGTGAATTTTTCCGTCTCTTCCGGCGAATGCTGCGGCTCGGCGACGAAGGCCGCCCAGTCCTCGAATTCCGACCAATCGCAGCGGGTGCGGATGAAGGCTTCGTCGAACAGGCCTTCGGTGACGATGACATGGGCGAGCGCCGTCAGCACCGCGACATTGGTGCCGGGTTTCAGCGGCAGGTGGAAGGCCGCTTCCACATGCGGGGTGCGGACCAGATCGATGCGGCGCGGGTCGATGACGATCAGCTTGGCACCCTGGCGCAGCCGCTTCTTGAGCCGCGAGCCGAAAACCGGGTGGCCATCGGTCGGATTGGCGCCGATCACCAGCACCACGTCGGAATGTTCGACGGAGTCAAAGTTCTGCGTGCCGGCAGACGTGCCGAAGGCCTGACCGAGACCATAGCCGGTCGGCGAATGGCAGACGCGGGCGCAGGTATCGACATTGTTGTTGCCGAAACCGGCGCGGATCAGCTTCTGCACGAGATAGGTTTCTTCATTCGTGCAGCGCGACGAGGTGATGCCGCCGATCGATTCCCGGCCGTACTGGTACTGGATCCGGCGGAATTCCGAGGCGACATGCGCAAAGGCCTCTTCCCAGGTGACTTCGCGCCAGGGATCGGAGATCTTCTCGCGGATCATCGGATTGAGGATCCGGTCCTTGTGGCTTGCGTAACCGTAGGCGAACCGACCTTTGACGCAGGAATGGCCGCGATTGGCCTGGCCATCCTTCCACGGCACCATGCGCACCAGTTCTTCGCCGCGCATTTCCGCCTTGAAGGAACAGCCGACGCCGCAATAGGCGCAGGTGGTGACGACGGAATGTTCCGGCTGGCCGATGGCGATGACGGACTTTTCCGTCAATGTGGCCGTCGGGCAGGCCTGCACGCAGGCGCCGCAGGAGACACATTCGGATTCGAGAAAGGCCTCGTGCGCGCCAGGCGAGACGCGGCTGTCGAAACCACGGCCCTCGATGGTCAGCGCAAACGTTCCCTGCACCTCTTCGCAGGCCCGCACGCAGCGCGAACAGACGATGCATTTGGAGGGGTCATAGGTGAAATACGGATTGCTCTCGTCCTTCGGCATCCACTGGGCGTTGATGGTGCCGGTGGCGGAGCGCGCCTTCACATGGTTGTCGCCCTCATAACCATAACGCACATCGCGCAGGCCGACGGCGCCCGCCATGTCCTGCAGCTCGCAGTCACCGTTCGCGGCGCAGGTCAGACAGTCGAGCGGATGGTCGGAGATATAAAGCTCCATCACACCCTTGCGGATCTGCTTCAGCCGTTCCGTCTGGGTGTGGACGACGAGGCCGGGGGCAACCGGCGTAGTGCAGGAGGCGGGCGTGCCGTTGCGGCCCTCCACCTCGATCAGACAGAGGCGGCAGGAGCCGAAGGCATCCACCATGTCGGTGGCGCAGAGTTTCGGCACCTGAATGCCGGCCTCCATCGAGGCCCGCATGATCGAGGTGCCCTCGGGGACCGTGATCGCGCGGCCATCGATGGTGAGTGTCACCATCTTGTCGGAGCGCGAGGCGGGCGTGCCGTAGTCGATTTCAGGAACGAGGGGCATGGATGGCCTCCTGTCGGGTTTTCTGAACAAAGGGTTGGCCACGGCGCGAGGAGTTACCCCCCTCTGCCCTGCCGGGCATCTCCCCCTCAAGGGGGGAGATCGGATTGGGGGCGACCTCGCCGGCTACCATGAACCTCGTGAAGCCAGGCCAGGTCATCCGACGAGTGCTTCTGGTCGAAGCGATTGCCACTTGCCGATCTCCCCCCTTGAGGGGGAGATGTCCGGCAGGACAGAGGGGGGTATTTCGGATGCTGAGCGATATGTCGTGCATTACTCCGCAGCCTCCCGGACCGGCACCGGCGCAAAATCATCCGGGAAATGCGTCATGGCGCTCATGACCGGATAAGGCGTGAAACCGCCGAGCGCACAGAGCGAGCCGAATTTCATGGTGTTGCAAAGGTCTTCAAGCAGCACCTTGTTCTTCTCAGGCTCGATGCCGCGGGCGATCTTGTCCACCGTCTCGACGCCGCGCGTCGAGCCGATGCGGCAGGGCGTGCACTTGCCGCAGCTTTCGACCGCACAGAACTCCATGGCGAACCGCGCCTGGTTCAGCATGTCGACCGTATCATCGAACACCACGATGCCCGCATGGCCGATGAGACCACCGGCAGCGGTGAAGGCCTCGTAATCGAAGATGGTGTCGAACAGCGACGGCGGGAAATAGGCGCCAAGCGGTCCACCGACCTGCACCGCCTTGACCGGGCGCCCGGAGATGGTGCCGCCACCGATCTCGTTGATCAGCTGGCCGAGCGGCAGGCCGAAGGCGGTCTCGTAAAGCCCGCCATGCTTCAGATTGCCGGCAAGCTGGATCGGGATCGTGCCATGTGAACGGCCGACGCCGAAATCCCGGTAGAACGAAGCGCCGCGGTCCATGATGACGGGGATCGTGGCGAGCGACATGACATTGTTGACGACGGTCGGTTTGCCGAACAGGCCCTGCAACGCCGGAAGCGGCGGCTTGGCACGCACGATACCGCGCTTGCCTTCCAGGCTGTTCAAAAGCGAGGTTTCCTCGCCGCAGACATAGGCACCGGCGCCCATGCGGACTTCCATGTCAAACGCGTAAGCCGAACCCAGCACGGACGGACCGAGGATCCCCTCGCGCCGGGCAATTGCAATCGCCTCTTCCATGATGGCAAACGCATGCGGATATTCGGAACGGGTGTAGACATAGCCCTTGGTGGCGCCGACTGCGATGCCGGCAATCGCCATGCCTTCGATCAGCACGAAGGGGTCGCCCTCCATGATCATCCGGTCGGCAAAGGTGCCGCTGTCGCCCTCATCGGCATTGCAGACGATGTATTTCTGATCGGCCGTGGCATCGGCCACCGTCTTCCACTTGATGCCGGTCGGAAAGCCCGCGCCGCCGCGGCCACGCAGGCCGCTGTCGGTGACTTGGCTGACGATCTCGGCCGGCGGCATGGCAATCGCCTGTTCCAGCCCTTTCAGCCCCTGGTAATGGCGGTAATCCTCGAGCGACAGGGGATCCGTCACGCCACAGCGCGCGAAGGTCAGCCGGGTCTGTCCCTTCAGGAACGGAATCTCCTTGGTGAGCCCGTGGCCGAGCGGATGAGCGCCGCCGGTCAGAAATCCGGCCTCGAACAGGGAAGGCACGTCCTTCGGCGTCACCGGGCCATAGGCGACCCGGCCCTGCGCGGTGCGCACCTCGACCAGCACTTCCAGCCACAGCATGCCGCGTGAGCCGTTGCGGACGATATGGACATCGAGATTGCGGGCCTTGGCCTCCCGCTCGATGGCCGCCGCCACCTTGTCGGCACCAACGGCAAGGGCTGCCGCATCCCGGGGAACGAAGACAGTGATGGTTTCGGTCACGCTCATGCCCGCACCTCCGCCACGATGTCGTTCAGGCAGTCTTCGTGCAGGCGGGCATACAGTTCACCATCCAGCATGGCAGCCGGCGCCTGGGCGCAGAGGCCGAGACAGAAGACCGGCTCCAGCGTCACCGATCCATCGGCCGCCGTCTCATGCCAGTCGAGCCCGAGTTTCGCCTTTACCTGCTCTGCCAGCGCATCGCCGCCCATGGATTGACAGGCTTCGGCGCGACAGAGCTTGAGACAGTGGCGACCGGCCGGATGATCGCGGAAATCATGATAGAAGGTGACGACGCCGTGCACCTCGGCGCGCGACAGATTGAGTGCCTGCGCGATAATCTGCTTGGCCGCTTCCGGGATGTAGCCGAACGCCTCCTGCACCTTGTGCAGGATCGGCAGCATCGGGCCTTCCAGATGACGACAGTCCTCGATGATGGACGAAATACGGGTTGCCTCATCCACGGCAACCACCCGAACATTCATGGTCAGTCCTCCCAAACCGACGCCCGACAAGCTCTTCAGCCGGCTGACCGGAGGCTTGCCTCTTGCAGACCTTTACGATCCAGGCGCCGCCATCAGAAACAGCAAACAGTGCCTATGCAGGCAAGGATGGCGAGGATGCATACATCAGGTCAATATCGACGTCTCGTTGTGCGATAGAAAAAATCTATCAAAAGCGGATGCTGCAACGCGGGATCTTGCCTCGTGCAGCAGGGCCGACACGAGGGGCGTGTGCGGTTCACGATGCGTGGCAACCAGGCCCACCAGATGCTCCGCATCCGGTTCCGTGATCGGGATCATCCGGATCTGTTCAGGAAATCCGAAGGATTCCGCCACGTTACGCGGCATGATCGAGGCCCATTGACCGGTGCGGATATGGGAAAACAGCACGATCATCGAATTGGATTCCAGCGTCGGCTTGGCCCAGACACCAGCTTCCGCCATGTGTTTGTTGATGATCCGTCGGTTCTGCATATCAGGCGTCAATAGACAAAGCCGAAGACCGGAAACCTCCTGCCAGGTGACGTTTTGACGATCCGCAAGCGGCGTGCCGGCTGCGGTAATCAGGTGATAGCGCTCTGAATACAGTGGCACGGTGGTGACGCGACCGAGCGGTTCGTTGTCGAGATAGGTGATGCCGGCGTCGATCTCGAGGTTTTCCAGCTGGCTCAGAACCTGCAGCGAGGTGCGCGAGGTGACGGAAAAGGTGACGTTCGGGTGGCGCGCCTGGAAAGGCTCCGTCAGCTTCGGCACCATGGCGAGCGCGGTCGGGATGACGGCCAGCCGGATATGGCCGGCAAGCCCCTTGCGGGCAGCGCGCATTTCCTCGCGCATGGTGCGGGTATCGCCGACGATGCGGCGTGCCCATTCCAGCACGCGCTGCCCCTCCGGCGTCAGCCCCTGGAAACGGGAGCCGCGCACCACCAGCACCACGCCAAGCTGATCCTCCAGCTGGCGGATGGCAGCCGATAGCGTGGGCTGCGAAATGCCGCATTCCTCCGCCGCGCGGCCAAAATGCCCGGCTCCGGCAAGCGCGATGAAGAATTCCAGCTTGTCGATCATGATGTGCCTCCCCGGAGCCTGAAGCCTGCTGTTGTGACCGCTGCGGCCACGACCCGTCAACCCGCCCTGTCCGGCATGCATCCACATGCCCGTGGAACCAAAGCCCAGGGCTCTCCATTTATGGCCGGGGAGGCAAAAAGCACGATGGGCACCGTGACGAGGCAAGACACACTCTCCTTTCTCCAGGGCGGCGGCCGCTCGGCCGGAATCATGCACGACATCGACTGGAGCCGCACGCCGCTCGGCCCGATGGAACGCTGGCCGGTGGCACTGAAGACGGCGGTCGGCATGGTGCTGACCTCGGGCTTTCCCGCCACCATCGCCTGGGGTCCGGATCTGACGATGATCTACAACGATGCCTTCCGGCCGATCCTCGGCCGCAAGCCGGAAGCGATGGGCCAGCCGTTCGGCGCGGTGTGGTCGGAAGTCTGGGCGGAGATGGCGCCGGTCGCGCGCAAGGCACTGGCAGGCGAAGCCACCTTCGTCGAGGATTTTCCGCTGACGGTGCAGCGCAACGGCTATGCGGAGGAAGCCTTCTTCACCTTCTCCTACAGCCCGCTGCGCGACGATGACGGCCGGATCGTCGGCCTGCTCGACACGGTGATCGAGACGACGGCGCGGGTGGCCAGCCAGCGGCAGGTGCGGCTGATGAATTCCGAACTGCAGCACCGCATGAAGAACATGTTCGCCATGGTGACCTCGATCGCCAGCCAGACGCTGCGGGTGGCGCATTCGGTGGAGGAAAGCCGTGCGCTTCTGCTGCAGCGGCTTGCCGCCGTCGCCAATGCCCATGCGCTGGTGACGGATGCACCGAAGGGCGACGTGCCGGTGGCACAGGTGCTGGAAACGGCACTTGCCGCGCACCGCACCGTCTCCGGTCAGGTCCAGCTGCAGGGGCCGAAGGTCATGCTCAGCGAAAAACAGGCCCTGTCCCTGTCACTGGCCATCAACGAACTGACCACCAATGCGATGAAATATGGCGCGCTCTCGGTCGAGAACGGCCGGGTCGAGGTGTCGTGGCGCGGCAATGGCCACGGCCCCTTCGAGCTGCACTGGCACGAACAGGGCGGACCACCAGTGACGAAACCTTCGCGCCGCGGCTTCGGCACCACGCTGATGGAACGGGTGGTGCCGCATGATTTCGGCGGCAGCGCCGAACTGACCTACGCGCCGGAAGGACTGTCCTACCGGATCATCTCGCCGGCCCTGAAACGCTGAGGGCCGCCGGATCAGAGGTGAAGCGAGGCGGTCTTTTCCTTCAGCAGTGCAGCGCTGCGGGCCAGACCGGCATGTTCGGCGGCATCGAGTTCCGGAAACAGATCGACGATCACGCCGGAGGCGCCCACGACGCGGGGAATGGACAGCGCCACATCCGCAATCCCCTCCACTTCCGGCGTCAGCATCGAGACGGAGAAGACGGCGCGCTGATCGAGCGCGATCGCCTTCACCAGGCGCGCCAAGCCCGCGCCGATACCGTAATAGGTCGAGCCCTTGCCCTCAATGATCCGATAGGCGGCATTGCGGACATTGTCATCGATCTCGGCGCGGACCGCCGCCGTCAGTGGCCGCCCCACCTGTTCGGCGAAGGAAGCGACAGAGACGGACCCGGCCAGCGCATTCGACCAGGTGAGCACCTCGCTATCCCCGTGTTCTCCGAGCACATAGGCATGGACGGACTGGGGGGAGATGCCGAGATGGCGTCCGAGCAGGCTGCGGAAGCGGGCGGTATCGAGGATCGTTCCCGAACCGATGACACGATGCGGCGGCAGGCCGGACAGCCGCGTGGTGATCTGCGTCATGATATCGACCGGGTTGGAGGCGATCAGCAGGATCGCATCCGGCGCGACGGCCAGCACGGCGCCGACCACCTGGCGGAACACGTCGGCATTGCGCTCCAGCAGCGCCAGCCGACTTTCGCCCGGCTTCTGATTGACGCCGCAGGCGAGGATGACGACGCCGGCGCCGGCCAGCGCCGCGTAGCCGCCGGCACTGACCTTGGTCGCCGAATGAAACGGCGTGGCATGCGCGATGTCTTCTGCCTGGGCAATCGCCAGCTTCTCGCTGAGATCGACCAGCACCACTTCGCTCGCCGTTCCGGTGAGGGCCAGCGCATAGCCCGCCGAGCTGCCGACCATGCCGGCGCCTACAATTCCGACCTTCATTCTTCCCTCCGTGGCTGAGTTCGACCTCAGGTTACACCAGGTTACAGTGGGACGCGCACCGCATCATGACATGGCTCAATCCGCGGGCTCAATCTGCGGGCTCAGTCATGCGGGGCAAGCGGTGGAGGAGACGGGCGGAAAAACAGGGTGACGATGCAGCACGCCATCTGTTTATATGCCGGCAGACGGGGGGCCCTGCATGCGACGGTTGCCGGCGCTGACAGCGATGAAGGTGTTCGAGGTGGTGGGCCAGACCCGCAGCTTCACCCGCGCGGCCGAGCGGCTGAACCTGACCCAGAGCGCGGTCAGCCGGCAGGTGCGCAATCTGGAGGACCGGCTGGGCGAAAAGCTGGTGATCCGCCACCACCATCATCTGGAACTGACGCCTTCCGGCGCGGAACTTTATGCCAGCCTGCAGAACGCCTTCCATTCGGTGGAGCTGACGGTGCGCGGCATCATGGAGAAAAGCAACCGCCACCGGCTGCGCATCAACGTGCCGCCCACCTTCGCCAAGCGCTGGCTGCTGCCCCGACTGTCGCGCCTGCGCGCCGCCCTGCCGGATATCGACATCAGCATCACCACCGATCTTGCCGACAGTCTCGCCGAGCGCAGCCTGCTGGATTGCGCGATCCGCTTCGGCGATGGCGAATGGCCGATGCTCGCCTCCGAGCGGTTGATGACGGAACGGCATATCGCCGTCTGCGCCCCGCATCTTCTACCCGAAAATGGCGCCATCGATCTTTCCCGCCTCACCTTCCTGCATGTGCTGGCCTCTGCCGACCAGCGTTATCTCACCTGGCAACGCTGGCTGGATGCGGCGGGCCTGAGCCACACCGATACGCCCGGTGGCATGGAATTCGACCTGCTGGATCTCGTCATCGAGGCCGCCTGCAGCGGACTCGGCGTCGCGGTGGCCGACAAGGCGATGGTGGCGCCGCTGATGGCAGCCGGCCAGCTGGCACAGGTGCTCGATGTGGAGGTGGAAGGGCATGAGGCCTACTGGCTGGTGACGCGCAGCAACCAGCCGCCCTCCCGACGCGTGGCAACCTTTCGCGACTGGCTGCACGGCGAGCTGGCCGGTGACGGCAAGGCCGCGTCAGTGGCTCAGCCTGGCTGAACCATTCCATTTTGGAATGATCGGGCCGAAAATTCCTCGCTTGCAGCACGGCCTGCCCCTGACGTCTCCTTGCAGCCAGAAGCAGGGAGGACCCCATGCGCGTCTATCGCAATTTCATTGCCGGACAGTTCGTCGAGGCCGGGACCGCAGAGAAGATCGAGGTTCGCAACCCGGCCACCGGCGCCGTGTTTGCCGAGGTGCCGGCCGCGACCGATGCCGAGGCGATCGAGGCCGTGCTTCGGGCCGCCGCCGCGCAGAAGGCCTGGGGCCGAAGGCCGGCCATCGAGCGCGGCGAGGCGCTGCGCCGGCTGGCCGAGAGCCTGCAGAAGCGGGCCGTGCTCATCGGTGCGGCCCTTGCGGAGGAATCCGGCAAGAGCCTTGCCGATGCGACGGCGGAAGTCGGCTACGGGGTGGAACTGATGCGCTACCATGCCGAATGGGCCCGCCGCATTGAGGGAGAGGTGATCGACAGCGACACGCCGAATGAAACGCTGCTGCTGCTGCGGGTGCCGATCGGCGTGGTGGCCTGCCTGATCCCCTTCAACTTTCCGATCTACACGCTGGTGCGCAAGATCGCCCCGGCGCTGATCGCCGGCAATGCGGTGGTCGTGCGCCCCAGCAACACGACACCGACCTGCGCCTTCGCCTTTGCAGAAGCGGTGGCGGAAGCCGGCCTGCCGGAGGGTCTCGTCAGCATCCTGACCATGACGCATGACGTGGCGGCGACACTCTGCACGCGGCCGGAAATCGGCATGATCACGCTGACGGGAAGCGTGACGGCGGGCCGCGCGGTGCTGGATTTCTGCAAGGAAAACATTGCAAAGCCCTCGCTGGAGCTTGGCGGCAAGACGCCGGTGATCGTCGAGCCGGATGCCGATCTCGATGCGGTGGCGCGCATGGTGCTTTCCGCCAAGACCGCCCATTGCGGTCAGGTCTGCACCTCGGTGGAGCGGCTCTATGTGCATGCCTCCATCCATGACGCGCTTCTCGCCCGGCTGAAGGCCGGCTTCGCCGGTCGCGGCTTCGGCAACCGGGCGACCGATGCGAGCCTGATGGGGCCGCTTGCCTCCGAGGCCGCACGCCGGCGCGTGCATACCATGGTGGAGCGCGCCGTGGCCGAGGGCGCGGTGCTGGAGGCCGGCGGCGTTCTGCCGGAAACGAGCGGCTATTTCTATCCGCCCACCCTTCTTTCCGGCTGCCGGCAGGAGATGGAGATCGTGCGGGAAGAAGTGTTCGGCCCCGTGCTGCCGGTGATGGCCTACAGCGACTTTGACGAGGCGCTGCGGCTGGCAAGCGACAGCCAGTATGGCCTCGCCTCCGTGGTGTTTTCCAACGACTACCGCAAGGTGATGCAGGCGGCGACGGCAATGGAGGCGGGCGAACTCTACATCAACCGCTTCCCGGCCGATCCCTATCAGGGCTACCACGCCGGCTGGAAACGCTCCGGCCTGGGCGGCGACGATGGCAGGCACGGAATGCTGGAATTCACCCAGACACGGCTCGTGATCCTGAACCACTGAGGAACAGACCGATGAAGCTTGCCGCACTCACCACCCATGTCGTCGCAGTCCCACCGCCGCATATCGGCGGCATGTACTGGATCTTCGTCGAGCTGGAAACCGCCTGCGGCATTCGCGGCCTGGGCGAGATCTACGCCACCGCCTTCGATCCGAATGCGCTGGTGCCGCTGATCGAGGATGTCTTCCGGCGCCATCTGGAAGGCCATGATCCGCACCGGATCGAACGCTTCTGGCGCGCCGCCTATTCCAGCGGCTTCACCCAGCGCCCGGACCCGACGATGATGGGCATCGTCTCCGGCCTGGAAATTGCCTGCTGGGACATCATCGGCAAGGCGGCGGGGCGACCGGTCGCCGATCTGCTGGGCGGCACGGTGCATGAGCGGCTTCGCGCCTATACCTATCTGTATCCGAAGAACGCGGCCGGCGAGTACGACTACAACGACCCGGACCTCGCCGCCGAGGAAGCGGTGCGCATGGTGGAGATGGGGTTTACCGCGCTCAAATTCGATCCGGCCGGCCCCTACACGCAATATAGCGGCCACCACCTGTCGCTCGGCGTGATGGATCGTTGCGAGACTTTCTGCCGCAAGATCCGCGAGGCGATCGGCGCGAAGGCCGACATCCTGTTCGGCACGCATGGGCAGATGGTGCCGGCCTCCGCAATCCGTCTCGCGAAACGGCTCGAAAAATACGATCCGCTGTGGTTCGAGGAGCCGGTACCGCCGGGACAGGAGGCGGCGATGGCGACGGTGGCACGAGCGACCTCCATTCCGGTCTCGACCGGCGAGCGGCTGACCACCAAATACGAGTTCCAGCGCGTGCTGCAGGAAGGGGCGGCCTCCATTCTGCAGATGAATGTCGCCCGTGTCGGGGGTCTGCTGGAGGCGAAGAAGATCGCCGGCATGGCGGAAAGCTTCTACGCGGAAATCGCCCCCCATCTCTATAACGGTCCGGTCGGTGCGGCCGCCAGCATCCAGCTTGCCGCCGCCACGCCGAATTTCCTCATCCATGAGGCGATCATGGATTTCTCCGGCTTCCACGCGGAGGTGCTGAAGAGCAAGCTCGTCGTCGAGGACGGTTATCTGATCCCCTCGCGCGAGCCGGGGATCGGGGTGGAGCTGAACCATGCGGTGGTCGCCGCGCACACGCCCTATCGCGGCGAGCGGCTGCACCTGCAGATGGCGGCGGAGCCGGCCGATGTGAAACAGTTCGCGCCGGCCAAGGGGTGATCCGTCGATGCAGTTCGACTTCATCATCGTCGGTGCCGGATCGGCCGGCTGCATTCTGGCGCACCGCCTCAGCGAGGACGGACGCCACAGCGTTCTGCTGCTGGAGGCCGGCGGCGGCGATCGTTCGCTGTGGCTGAAGATCCCGGTCGGCTATGCCAGGAGCTATTACGACCCGACCGTCAACTGGATGCACTGGAGCGAGCCGGAACCGGGGCTGAACAATCGCCGGGTCTATGTGCCGCGCGGCAAGGTGCTGGGCGGTTCCGGCGCGATCAATGCCATGGTCTTCGTGCGGGGTGCCGCCAGCGATTTCGAGGACTGGAAGGCCGCCGGCAATCCCGGCTGGGGGGCGGACGACGTGCTGCCCTGGTTCAGGCGGCTGGAAACCCATGCCGATGGTGCATCGCGCTGGCATGGCGACGACGGGCCGATCCACGTGACCCCGATGCGCGATGGCATCCATCCGGTAAGCCGCGCCTTCCTTTCGGCCTGCGCGGAACTGGGCTATCCCCTCAATCCGGATTTCAACGGTGCGACCATCGAAGGGGCCGGGATCTACGACATCAATACGAGACGCGGCCTGCGCTCGCATTCCGGCGCCGAATATCTGCGCCCGGCGCTGAAACATCGCAATCTGCAGGTGGAACAGCAGGCCTTTGCCGAACACCTCCTCTTCGATGACAACGGACGGGTGAGCGGTGTCGCCGTGCGCCAGAACGGGCAACGGCGACTGTTTACGGCACGGCGCGAGGTGATCCTCGCCGCCGGTGCCGTGCAGAGCCCGGCACTGCTGCAGCGTTCGGGTCTTGGCGATGGCGCGCAATTACAGGCGCTGGACATTGGCGTGCGCCATCACCTGCCGGCGGTCGGCCAGAACCTGCAGGACCATCTCTGTACCAGCTTCTACTATCGCTCCCGCCGGCCGACGCTGAATGCGATGTTCGGCAGCCTGACCGGCCAGGCGCTCCTCACCCTCCGATATCTCCTGACGCGCCAGGGGCCCTTTGCCATGAGCGTCAACCAGGCCGGCGGCTTCTTTCGCGGCAGCGAGGCGGCCGCGCGGCCCAATCTGCAGCTCTATTTCAACCCCCTCTCCTACCGCATTCCGGTGAGCCCGAAGGCCGGCCTGAAGCCCGAGCCCTATCACGGCTTCCTGATGGCGATCAGCGCCTGCCGGCCGGCAAGCCGCGGCGAGATCAGGCTTGCCTCACCGGACCCGTCGACGGCGCCCGTCATTGCGCCGCGCTATCTTTCGGCCGATCGCGATGTGGAGGAAGCACTGCAGGGCATGCATCTGATGCGGCGCATCGCCACCGCACCGGCGCTTGGCGACTGGCTGGAGGCAGAGGTATCGCCCTCTCCGGCCGTTCAGGACGATGCCGCCCTCATCGACTATTTCCGCGACAACAGCGGCTCGATCTATCATCTCTGCGGCAGCTGCGCGATGGGCCCGGACTCACGCGGGAGCGTCGTGGATCATTCGCTGAAGGTGCATGGTGTGAGCGGCTTGCGGATCGCCGACGCCTCGGTCTTCCCCAACATCACCGCCGGCAACATCAACGCACCGACCATGATGGTGGCGGAAAAGGCGTCGGCGATGGTTCTTGCGGATGCGCGGTGACGCGATTGCGGGCTTGAACAGCCCGCCAGGATCTGCCGGGACGACGGTCAGCCAGAGGGATAAGGAATCGGCCACCTCTGGCTTCATACGGGCACGAAAAAGCCGGGCACAAGACCCGGCTTCGATCGTCTGTCCTGCGAGCCCGGTCAGGCGGGCAGGATCGAATGATTGAGATGCGTGAGTTCGCCGAGCATGTGCTCCAGCTTGGTGCGGTGCTCGTCGGTCGGCGCATCGGAAATGTCCTGGCGCAGTGCGTCGATCCGCTTCTGGAACAGGTCGCGATTGGCCTCTTCCTGCGGAACGGCGGATTCGGCCAGCAGCGTGCAGCCGGTCGGCAGGATGTCGGCGAAACCGCCAAACACCACGTACTTCTTCACGCCACCGGAAGCCAGCTTCACAGTGACCACGCCGGCCTTGATGGTCGTCATCGTCGGCGCGTGCTTCGCCATCACGGTCATTTCACCGAGCGTCGCCGGGATCACGACTTCCGTCACCTTTTCCGACAGGAGAAGGCGTTCGGGCGAAACCAGTTCAAATTCGAAAGAGTCGGCCATGACGGTCCACTTCTTTGGGCGTTATGCGGAAAGGAAGAGCGCCCGGTTTCCCGGGCGCCGGTCCGTCTGAGATCAGGCGCCAGCGGCCAGCTTCTTGGCCTTCTCGATGGCTTCCTCAATGGAGCCGACCATGTAGAAGGCGGCTTCCGGCAGGTGGTCGTATTCGCCGTTGACCAGGCCCTTGAAGCCCTTGATGGTGTCTTCCAGCGAAACGAGCTTGCCCGGCGAGCCGGTGAAGACTTCGGCAACGTGGAACGGCTGCGACAGGAAGCGCTCGATCTTGCGGGCGCGGGCAACCGTCTGCTTGTCTTCTTCCGACAGTTCGTCCATGCCGAGGATGGCGATGATGTCCTGCAGGGCCTTGTAGCGCTGCAGCGTCGACTGAACCTTACGGGCCACTTCGTAGTGCTCTTCGCCGATGATCATCGGGTCGAGCATGCGCGAGGTGGAGTCAAGCGGGTCAACGGCCGGGTAGATACCCTTTTCAGCGATCGAACGCGACAGAACGGTCGTTGCGTCCAGGTGGGCGAACGAGGTTGCCGGTGCCGGGTCGGTCAAGTCGTCGGCCGGAACATAGATGGCCTGAACCGAGGTGATCGAACCCTTGTTGGTGGTGGTGATGCGCTCCTGCAGGGCGCCCATGTCGGTTGCGAGCGTCGGCTGATAACCAACGGCCGACGGGATGCGGCCGAGCAGAGCCGACACTTCGGAACCGGCCTGCGTGAAGCGGAAGATGTTGTCGACGAAGAACAGAACGTCCTGGCCCTTGTCGCGGAAGTCTTCAGCGATCGTCAGACCCGTCAGAGCAACGCGTGCGCGGGCGCCCGGCGGTTCGTTCATCTGGCCGTAGACCAGTGCGCACTTGGAACCGGCAGCAGAACCGTTGTTCTCATGCGGGTCCACGTTGACCTTGGACTCGATCATTTCGTGGTAGAGGTCGTTGCCCTCACGGGTACGCTCACCGACGCCTGCGAACACGGAGTAACCGCCGTGTGCCTTCGCGACGTTGTTGATCAGTTCCATGATGAGAACGGTCTTGCCGACGCCGGCGCCGCCGAACAGGCCGATCTTGCCGCCCTTGGCGTAGGGAGCCAGCAGGTCGACGACCTTGATGCCGGTGACCAGGATCTGGGCTTCGGTCGACTGCTCGACATATTCCGGAGCCGACTGGTGGATCGCGCGGCGGGCCTGCGTCGGGATGGCACCCAGTTCGTCAACCGGCTCGCCGATGACGTTGATGATGCGGCCGAGCGTTTCGTCGCCGACCGGAACCGAGATCGGAGCGCCGGTGTTGACGACCGGCTGACCGCGGACGAGACCTTCGGTCGAGTCCATGGCGATCGTGCGGACCTGGTTTTCGCCGAGGTGCTGGGCAACTTCCAGAACCAGACGATTGCCGTTGTTGTCGGTTTCCAGCGCGTTCAGAATCGCCGGCAGGTCGCCCGTGAAGGCAACGTCGACGACGGCGCCGATAACCTGAGTGACGCGTCCGACGGACTCGCTCGTGCTGCTCGCAGTGGTATTCAGGGTCGCTGCTCTAGCCATGTGTTCTTACCCTTCTTCTCTGGGCCTTCAGAGCGCTTCCGCGCCCGAAATGATTTCGATGAGTTCCTTCGTGATCTGCGCCTGACGCTGACGGTTGTAGGACAGCGTCAATTTGTTGATCATCTCGCCGGCGTTGCGGGTCGCGTTGTCCATTGCGGACATCTGCGCGCCGTAGAAGGAAGCGTTGTTTTCAAGGAGCGCGCGGAAGATCTGTACCGCGATGTTGCGCGGCAGCAGGTCTTCCAGGATTTCCTGTTCGCTCGGCTCGTATTCGTAGAGCGCATCCGCCGACGACGCCTGCGCATCCTGGTCGAACTTGGCCGGGATGATCTGCTGTGCCGTGGCGATCTGCGAGATCACCGACTGGAAGCGTGCGTAGAACAGGGTGGCCACGTCGAATTCGCCGGCGTTGAACAGCGCCAGAACCTTCTGCGCCACCTCGCTGGCATTGACGAAGCCGAGCTGCTTCACTTCGCGGAACGTCACGTAATCCACGATGTTTTCGCGGAAGGTACGGCGCAGGATGTCGTTACCCTTGCGGCCGACGGTCAGGATCTTGACGGTCTTGCCTTCGGCGATGAGCTTCAGCGCATGGTCCCGCGCGAGGCGGATGATCGAGGAGTTGAAGCCCCCCGCCAGGCCGCGCTCGCCGGTCGCAACGATCAGAAGGTGGGTCTGGTTCTGGCCGGTGCCCTTGAGGAGCAGCGGTGCCTCTGCATTTTCAGCATTGGCAGCGCTGAGGCTGGCCAGAACGCGGTTCATCCGTTCCGCATAAGGACGCGCCGCTTCGGCCGCCTCCTGCGCACGGCGCAGCTTCGCCGCGGCGACCATTTTCATCGCCTTGGTGATCTTCTGCGTCGCCTTGACGGAGGCGATCCGGTTTTTCAGATCCTTAAGTGAAGGCATCCGTTATCGGTCCTTGAGCTTATCCGTTCAGGCGAAGGTCTTGGAGAATGCGTCCAGGGCCGACTTCAGCTTTGCACGGGTATCATCCGACAGCTGCTTTTCGGTCCGGATCGCGTCGAGGATGGCCTTGCCTTCGGTACGCAGGTAGTTCAGCAGGCCCTGTTCGAACTTGCCGACCTGAGCGACCGGAAGCTTGTCGAGGTAGCCGTTGACGCCGGCGAAGATCACCGAAACCTGTTCTTCCGTCTTCAGCGGCGAGAACTGCGGCTGCTTCAGGAGTTCGGTCAGGCGGGCACCGCGGTTCAGGAGGCGCTGCGTGGAGGCGTCAAGGTCCGAGCCGAACTGCGCGAAGGCCGCCATTTCGCGGTACTGCGCGAGTTCGCCCTTGATGGAGCCTGCAACCTGCTTCATGGCCTTGATCTGCGCGGCAGAACCAACGCGCGAAACCGACAGACCAACGTTCACGGCCGGGCGGATGCCCTGGTAGAACAGGTCGGTTTCGAGGAAGATCTGGCCATCGGTGATCGAGATCACGTTGGTCGGAATGAAGGCGGAAACGTCGTTACCCTGGGTTTCGATGACCGGCAGAGCCGTCAGCGAACCGGCGCCACGCTCGTCGGAGAGCTTTGCGGCGCGCTCGAGGAGACGCGAGTGCAGGTAGAAGACGTCGCCCGGATAGGCTTCGCGGCCCGGCGGGCGGCGCAGCAGCAGCGACATCTGGCGGTAGGCAACAGCCTGCTTCGACAGGTCGTCGTAAGCGATCAGGGCGTGCTGGCCGTTGTCGCGGAAGTATTCGCCCATGGCGCAACCGGCAAACGGAGCGAGATACTGCATCGGAGCCGGATCGGAGGCGGTCGCAGCAACCACGATGGAATACTGCAGCGCGCCGCGCTCTTCGAGAACCTTCACGAACTGGGCAACGGTCGAGCGCTTCTGGCCGATGGCCACGTAGACGCAGAACAGCTTGTCGTTTTCCGGGCCGTTCTCGTGGATCGGCTTCTGGTTCAGGAAGCTGTCGAGAATGATCGCGGTCTTGCCGGTCTGACGGTCACCGATGACCAGCTCGCGCTGGCCACGACCAACCGGGATGAGGGCGTCGATGGCCTTGAGGCCGGTCGACATCGGCTCGTGAACCGACTTGCGCGGGATAATGCCCGGAGCCTTCACGTCAACGCGGGCGCGGCGGCTTGCATTGATCGGGCCCTTGCCGTCGATCGGATTGCCGAGCGCGTCGACAACGCGGCCGAGCAGTTCCGGACCAACCGGAACGTCCACGATGGCGCCGGTCCGCTTGACGGTGTCGCCTTCCTTGATGTCACGGTCGGAACCGAAGATAACCACACCGACATTGTCGGCTTCGAGGTTCAGCGCCATGCCGCGGATGCCACCCGGGAACTCGACCATTTCGCCGGCCTGAACATTGTCCAGACCATAGACGCGGGCGATACCGTCACCGACGGAGAGCACCTGGCCGACTTCGGAAACCTCAGCCTCCTGGCCGAAGTTCTTGATTTGATCTTTGAGAATTGCGGAAATTTCCGCGGCGCGGATATCCATCAGCCAACCTCTTTCAGTGCAAGCTTAAGGGTGGAAAGTTTGGTGCGGAGAGACGTATCGATCTGACGGGAGCCGACCTTGACGATCAGGCCACCGAGGATCGACGGGTCGACAGTCACGTCAACCGCGACCTGCTTGCCCGTTACGCCATTCAGCGCCGACTTCAGTTCTTCTTCCTGCGCCGCAGAGAGCGCATGGGCCGAGACGACCTCGGCGGTAACTTCGCCGCGATGGCGAGCAACGGTTTCGCGATAGGCCCGGATCATGCCCGGCAGCGCGAAGAGGCGGCGGTTCCCCGCAACAACCTTGAGGAAATTGGCCACGAGACCCTTGATGCCGGCCTTGTCGCACAGGGCGGCAATGGCGCGGGCCTGATCGCCGGACGAAAAGACCGGGCTTGCGATCAACCGCTTCAGGTCGTCGCTTTCGTCGATCATTGCCTGAAAACGGTCAAGATCTGCGCGCACCTGATCGATCGCACCAGCTTCGAGCGACAGCTCGAAGAGGGATGAGGCGTAACGGTCGGCAACGCCGGAAGTCCGCTGGGATGTGTCTGCCACGGGCACAATTTCCCTGATTTTCATCCAAGCATTCGGCCTGTTTTCGGAGCCCAGACAAATGCTTGAATTTGCTTCTTTTTCTCAACAGTACCGAAGAAGGGCTTCGGTCTTTTTCCGAAATTCGCGGTTCGTCTAGCATAGGATGTTGGGACTCGCAACACGCGTGACGGCGGAAAGAGCCTTCTCTGCAAGGGCTTGAACCGATTTTATGTCATTTTGCGAAGAAATCCCCCGGGACGCCTCCCTCCTGCGTCCTACAGCCCGGAGAGGTAGCCCAGGACATAGCCGAGAGGCAATGCGCCAAGCACAACCTCAAGCAGCAAAAATGCGATATTGTGCGGCGTGAAACCGCGGTCCGCAAAGAGGGAAACGAGGCGGCCGAAGGCGGCCGAAAGCAGTGCAGCACCCAGTGTCAGATAGGTCCAGTCCTGCGCCAGAAACAGGGCGGAAAGGCCGAGGCCAAGATGCAGGCCGCCGGTGGCGCGCGTCGCGCCATAGCCGCTGGCGGTGATTTCGCCCACGGCAAAGCCCGCGAGTTTCAGCGCCCTGCCGGGCAGGATGAGGACAAGCAGGCCAATGAGAGCGACGAGGGCGGCGGCGATGAAGGCAAGCTGTTCGGGGCGTTCTGCGGGAAAGTAAAGTTCCATGGCCGGCTCCTGATTCGGAATAAAGGCAAGTCAAGGGCAAGGGCTGCCAAGATCAAGGCAGCCGCATCAAAGAAAGCTTTGCGGATCGACGTCCAGCTGCACATGCACCGTGCCGCGCACCTTCGGCCCGGCGGCCAGCATGCTGCGCAGGTAGGCCTGCATGTCGCTGTTGCGGCGCCCGTGCACGAGAAGGCGGAAGCGGTGGCGGCCGCGCACCAGCGCCAGCGGCGCTTCTGCCGGGCCCAGAACCGTGATGCCGGACACTTTCGGCGCGGCGGCACGCAGACCCCGTGCATGGGTTTCGGCATCGACACGGGTATCGGCCGAGACGATGATCGAGGCCAGACGCCCGAACGGCGGCAGAAGCGCCTTCTCCCGCTCGCCGATCTCGCGCTCGTAGAAGGCGGAGGCATCGCCGGAGACGATCGCCTGCATGACCGGATGCTGCGGCTGATAGGTCTGCAGCAGGCCGTGGCTCTTCAGGCCGGTGCGGCCGGCGCGCCCGGTGACCTGGCTCAGCAGCTGGAAGGTGCGCTCGGCCGCGCGCGGATCGCCGTTCGCCAGCCCGAGATCGGCATCGACGATGCCGACCAGCGTCATCAGCGGGAAGTTATGGCCCTTGGCGACCAGCTGCGTGCCGATGACGATGTCCGCCTCCCCCTTGGCGATCGCCTCCAGTTCGAGGCGCATGCGCTTGACGCCGCCGAGCAGATCGGACGACATGACGATGGTGCGCGCTTCGGGAAAATGCTTTTCCACCTCTTCGGCAATACGCTCAACGCCCGGCCCGCAGGCGACCAGATGGTCAAAGGTGCCGCATTCCGGGCAGGCTTCCGGCGTCTTTTCCGCATAGCCGCATTGATGGCACTGGATCTGGTCCTTGAAGCGGTGCTCCACAAGCCAGCTGGAGCATTGCGGGCACTGGAAACGGTGGCCGCAGACGCGGCAGAGCGTCAACGGCGCATAGCCGCGCCGGTTGAGGAAGAGCAGCGCCTGCTGCCCCTTCTCGATGGTCTTCTTGACCGCCCTCAGCATGACCGGCGACAGAAAGCCGCCGCGTTCCGGCGGATGCCGGCGCATGTCGATGAGGTGCAGGTCGGGCATTGCCGCCTCGCCGAAGCGCGTCGGCAGATGCACCAGATGATAACGCCCGCTGAGCCCGTTGACCTGACTTTCGACCGAAGGCGTGGCCGAGACCAGCACGACGGGAAACTGGCCGATGCGCGCGCGCACCACAGCCATGTCGCGGGCATTGTAGAAGACGCGGTCTTCCTGCTTGTAGGCCGGATCGTGTTCCTCGTCGACGATGATGAGGCCAAGCTCCTCGAAGGGGAGAAACAGCGCCGAGCGTGCGCCGGCCACGACCCGCACCTCGCCGGTGACGACGCCGCGCCAGACCTTTTCGCGCATGCGGGGGGCGAGATCCGAATGCCATTCGGCAGGCTTTGCGCCGAAACGATCCTGGAAGCGCTCGAGAAAGCTCGCCGTCAGCGCGATTTCCGGCAAGAGGATCAGCACCTGCCGGCCCTGGCGCAAGGCTTGCGCGATCGCCTCGAAATAGACCTCCGTCTTGCCGGAACCGGTGACGCCATCGATGAGGGAGGCGGAAAAGCCTCCGGCCTGCATGGCCTCGACAATTTCCGAGGCTGCCTGTTTCTGCGGCCCTTCGATGCGTGGCGCAGTGTAATCGGGATCGGGCCGGGCGACGACCGGTGGCGGCGGCAGGAAGACCGTCTCGAACAGGCCCTGCTTCACCATGCCGTCGATGACGCTGAGCGACACGCCCGCCGCATGCGACAGGCCGCTGCGGGTGAACGGCACTTCGTCGCGCACCAGATCGAGCACGCGGGCGCGGGCCGGCGTCATCCGCTCCGGCTCGCCGCCGCGATAGCGCAGCGCCTCCACCATCGGCTCCGGTTCGAGCGCGGCCGGTGCCCTGACGGCCATGCGCGCCACAAGGCCGGGCGGCGAGAGCGTGTAGGCGGCCACCCAGTCGATGAAGCTGCGCATCTCCGGCGTCAGCGGCGGGCAATCGAAGACCTGGGTGATCGGCCGCAGCTTCTTCGGATCGAGGCGCGGATCGGGCTCGCCGTCCCAGACGACGCCGATCACCTGGCGGGGACCGAGCGGCACCTGCACGACCGAACCCGGCTCCAACGCCATGCCCTCCGGCACGGCATAGCTGTAGGCTTCCGGCACCGGCAGGGGCACCAGAACAGACACCACACGGGCCAGCGGGGGCGCATCGAACAGGGCGCCGAAGAGATCGGACGAATCTTTTCCCATGGTGCGGGACCATGCCCCGGCAGAGAACAAAAGGGAACCGAAATCAGGCCGCGGCCGAACGGATTTCCGACATGGCGAAGCGTGCCTCCGGATCCGCCGCCAGATCGAACACCGTGTGCTTCTCGAGCGCGCGCGTTACCTGCGCCGGATCGCCATCCAGCGCATCGGGCGGGATCATCTGGCCTATGGAGAAGTCGAACAGGTCGCCCTTCTTGTTGAGAAGCTCGTAGAAAACGGTCATGTCGCGCAGTTCCGTCGACCATTTGGCGAACCAGTAGAACAGGCCGGAATTGCGCGCCCGCATGTGCATGGGCAGGATCGGCAGATTGTACTTGCGGGCGA
Organism: Rhizobium sp. CSW-27; assembly: GCF_018760785.1. GTDB lineage: Bacteria > Pseudomonadota > Alphaproteobacteria > Rhizobiales > Rhizobiaceae > Neorhizobium. Next base: position 240,956 of record NZ_JAHHZO010000005.1, on the reverse strand, counting down.
GACTGACGGCGGAGGTCTTCCATGGCCGCTCGTTCAGTCGGCCGTTTTCCCAGTAGGCAATGCGGCCGGAAGGAAACAGCACCGTTACCTTGCCGGTTTCGACCGCATGGTTGGTAAGACGCAGCGTCTCGCGCGCCTTCACCTTGCTCTTGTATTCCTCGCGCCATTCGACGGGAATGATCATTTCGGAAAAGCGCGGATTGACACGCACCGCGTCGCGGTTGGCAAAGAACATCATGTCCGGCCGGCGATCCTTCAGCAGGTCGAACACCGCCACGCCATCGGCAATGCCGGTCGGATGGTTGCTGACGAGGATGAAACCGCCGCTTTGCGGAATGCGCTCGGCATTGCGCACCCGCACATCCAGCTTCAGCAACTGGCTGAGATAGGAGAAGGATTCGAAGCCGGACAGGCCCTCGATGCGGTTGGTGAAGCGGATGGCGCTGCTGTAGCGCAGCAGGGAATAGAGAAAGGGCCGCATCACCGGCCAGAGCGGGTGCCGGACGATGCGCGTGCCGCGTTCGGCAATCAGCGTATCGACGATGTGGCCGGGTGTACCTTGGGAAACGAGGGCAATGGCCTCGGCAAACTGACCGATGGAAGACGTCAACTCACGCCGTTGCATGGAAACTCCCGCCTGCGCATCCTGACCTTATCGCAGCCGTCTGTGATCGAACTATGACAAACACCGCATCAGGCACGGTTAGCGATTTGGTAACGCGCTCCCCACAATGTGGAGCCATGACAGGCAAAATCAACGGGCATGCCGTGAGCGAAATTCTGATTCCCGCCTCCCCCGAGCTGATGGAAAAGCGTCGCCAGTGGCTGGAAAGCCTCAAGGGCGAGCGGCGGCTGGCGGCCAACACGCTGGAAGCCTATGAACGCGACACGCGGCAGTTCCTGACATTCCTCACCGGCCACCTGGGAGGCCCCGCCACGCTCGCCGATATCCACACGCTGCGCACGGCGGATCTGCGCGCTTTTCTCGCCCAGCGCCGACGCGATGGCGCCGGCGCCCGCTCGCTCGGTCGGCATCTGGCCGGCCTGCGCTCCTTCCTGCGCCATCTCGAACGCAAGGGTCTGGTGAATGCCGCAGCTGCCGGGGCCATCCGCGCGCCGAAGCAGCCGAAATCCCTGCCAAAGCCCTTGAGCGACGCACAGGCGCTGCAAGTGGTGACGCAGCAGGCGCAACTGCATGAAGAGCCCTGGATTGCCGCACGCGATGCCGCCGTGCTGACGCTGCTCTATGGCTGCGGGCTTCGCATTTCCGAGGCGCTCGACCTGAGGGCCGGCGACCTTTCCGCCGATGCCACCACGCTCCGGGTGACAGGCAAGGGCGGCAAGACGCGGCTGGTGCCGCTGCTGGCCGTGGTGCCGCAGGCAGTCGAAACCTACCGTGCCCTCTGCCCCTACCATCTTGCTCCGGAAGAGCCGCTGTTTCGCGGCGCGCGCGGCGGCAAGCTGAACCCCGCCGTGATCCAGCGCGAGATGCAGAAGCTGCGCGGCGCGCTCGGCCTGCCGGACAGCGCCACGCCGCATGCGCTGCGCCACTCCTTCGCCACCCATCTTCTGGCCGGCGGCGGCGATCTGCGCACGATCCAGGAACTGCTCGGCCATGCCAGCCTCTCCACCACGCAGGTCTATACCGGCGTCGATCAGGCCCGGCTGCTGGAGGTCTATGACCGGGCGCATCCGCGTGCCTGAAAACGGCGGGGCGGCGAAGGCCTTGCGCCATAATGCCGCCGAACCGCAGCGATTAACCATATTTCTTAAGACTTCATGCAGGCTGTGGCGCTAGGCATGAAACCGATGGCGGGGGACCGGCAGACCCCTGCCTTCCCTCGCAAAGCCGTTCGGGCGCCCTCGCCCGATCACCGGCTCGACATCACGGGTGCCCGACACCGGATACCTGTTTTGGCGTGCCCGCTGCCCCTGGAGCCCGATGCCGATGACCCGCTTCGCCTTCCGTTCCTTCCCGATGTCGTGCCGGCCCGGCGACCTTCTCCTGCGGATGCTTGCGACCCTGCATGTACTGGCGCTCCTCTCATTCCTGCTGGTGCTCGGATGGCTGCAGCCGGTCGCGGCAGCGGAAGACAGCTGCGGCGGCACCAACCTTGCAGCGCAGATGCAGGCAACGGACCCGGCCGCCTATGCACGGATCAGGGGCGAGGCCGATCGCGTCGCCAACGGCAGGTCGATCTTCTGGAAGATCGAGAAGCCGGGCCTTGCCCCCTCCTTTCTGCTCGGCACCATGCACCTGACCGATCCGCGCGTGCTCGCCATGCCGCAGGCTGCCATGCAGGCCAAGGCGGCGGCAAAGGTGATCGTGGTGGAATCGGACGAGATCCTCGACCCGCAGAAGGCCATGTCCAAGCTCATGACCAAACCGCAGCTGACCATGATGACGGATGGCAGGACGCTGCAGAGCTACCTCACCGCCGACGAGACGCGGCTGCTGGAGGCGAGCCTGAAGAAGCGCGGCATTCCGCTTGCCGCCGTCTCGCGCATGCAGCCCTGGATGCTCTACAGCTTCTTTGCCCTCTCCACCTGCGAAATGACCCGCAAGGCCCGGGGCGAGGCCTTCCTCGACCAGAAGATCGCCGAGGATGCGGTGCGCGCCGGAAAGCCGGTGAAGGGGCTGGAAACGCTTGAGGAACAGCTCGAATCCATGGCCGCCGTGCCGACGCAGCTGCACATGAAATCGCTGATGGAGGGCCTCGATCGGGACGACCAGATGGGCGACATCACCGCCACCACCATCGACCTCTATCTTGCCGGCGATATCGGCATGATCATGCCGCTGCTGAAGTCGGTCTCGCCCGATGGCGCCGATGGGGAAGGCTATGCGGCCTTCGAACAGCGGATCGTCACCGAGCGCAATCACCGCATGGCGGAGCGTGCCCTGCCCATCCTGAAGGACGGCGGCGCCTTCATCGCGGTCGGGGCGATGCACCTCGTCGGCGACGAGGGTCTGGTAAGCCTGTTGCGCAAGGCCGGCTATACGCTCACACCTGCTTCCTGACGCCGTGCGTCATGCGGGCCAGCACCTCCGTCTTCCAGTAGAACTGGTGGACCAGCGCGCCGGAGATGTGCACGACAAGAAGAATCCACATCAGAAGCTTCATCGGCCCGCCATGCACGAAGCCCGCCACTTCGACCCCGCCATAATAGGCGGCAATGCCTGAGAGCGGCATCGCGAAGAACAGAAGATAAAGCAGGCCGTGCGTGATCTTGGCCGCGATCTTAAGCGCCGGCGGCTCCACGGCGGGCGCCTCCGGCACGCCCTGCAGGAAGCGCAGACAGAGCCGCAGAATAGCGAGCGCGAGGATCGATATCCCGACATAGGCGTGCAGATTGGCGCCGAAGAGATCATCCGCAGCCGGTGGAACGCCATCTTCAAGCGCATCGGCCACGTGTTCCATGCTTTCGGCAAACAGCAGGTTGAAGAGAATGAAGAGCGCCATGAGCCAGTGCACGGCGCGCTGGGGAATGGAGAAGGAGAGCGGAGACATCGGCATTGTCCTTGTGAGGCCACAGGCGGCCTTTTCAAGGATGAAACGGCCCCGCCTGACACGCAAGCGGGGCCGTAAAATCTGAACGATTTGTCATCCTGAACCTGACAAAGGTCAGGCTGCGGCGGCAATCACATATGGATCGGCTTGAAGAAGGTGGCCAGCGCCGCTTCCTTCACGGCCTCCGACATGGTCGGATGCGCATGGCAGGTACGGCCGAGATCTTCGGAAGAACCGCCGAATTCCATCAGGACGGCCGCTTCGTGGATCATTTCGCCGGCGCCGAAGCCGATGATGTGGACGCCGAGAACACGATCGGTCTCCTTGTCGGCCAGAACCTTGACGAAACCGTCGGTCGCCTGCATGGCGCGGGCGCGGCCATTGGCGGTGAAGGGGAACTTGCCGGCCTTGTAGGCGACGCCTGCAGCCTTCAGCTCTTCCTCGGTCTTGCCGACGGAGGCGACTTCCGGCTGGGTGTAGACGACGCCCGGAATGACATCATAGTTCACATGGCCGTGCTGGCCGGCCAGGATTTCGGCGAGCGCGACACCTTCGTCTTCCGCCTTGTGGGCGAGCATCGGGCCCTTCACCACGTCGCCGATGGCATAGATGCCCGGCACGTTGGTGGCATAATGGCCATCGATTTCCACCCGGCCGCGATTGTCGAGCAAGACGCCGACTTCTTCCAGACCAAGGCCTGCGGTGTAAGGCTTGCGGCCGGTGGCAACCAGCACGACATCGGCGTCGATCGTCTGGGCTTCACCACCCTTGACCGGCTCGAAGGTGACCTTGGCGCCGGTTTCGGACTTCTGAACGCCGGTAACCTTGGCACCGAGGTTGAAGACCATGCCCTGCTTGCCGAGGATGCGCTGGAACTGCTTGGAGACTTCGCCATCCATGCCGCCGAGAATGGTGTCGAGATATTCGACGACGGTGACCTTGGCGCCGAGGCGCATCCAGACCGAACCGAGTTCGAGGCCGATCACCCCGCCGCCGACCACGACCATATGGCCCGGCACCTTGTCGAGCGCGATGCCGCCGGTAGAGGAGACGATGACCTTCTCGTCGATCTCGACCGGAACGCCCGGAATGCCGGCGACGTCCGAGCCGGTGGCGATCACGATGTTCTTCGTTTCGATCTCCTGGACGGTGCCGTCTTCCGCCGTGACGGAGACCTTGCCGGCGGAAACGATCTTGCCGGTGCCGATGAAGCTGTCGATCTTGTTCTTCTTGAACAGGAAGGCCACGCCATCGACGTTGGACTTCACCGTCGCATCCTTGTGGCCCATCATCTTGTCGAGGTTGAGCGTGGTGCCGGAGACTTCGACACCGAGTTCCTCCATGCCGTGCTTGGCATGCGCGAAGACTTCCGAGGCATGCAGCAGGGCTTTAGAGGGAATGCAGCCGACATTCAGGCAGGTGCCGCCGAAGGTGGCGCGCTTTTCGACCACGGCCACTTTCATGCCGAGCTGAGCCGCCTTGATGGCGCAGACATAACCGCCGGGGCCGGTTCCGATTACAACAAGATCATAAGCCATGGATAAGTCCTTCGTTCTGGGCGGTCTATCTGCCGCCGCTGACATTCATGATGGCACCCGTCACGTAGGATGCCTGTGGCGACAGGAGGAACAGCACCGCCTCCGCCACTTCATCCGCCGAGCCGGCGCGTTGCATGGGCACCGACGGTGCCAGATCCCGTGCGCGATCCGGCAGGCCGCCGGAGGCATGGATATCGGTATCGATGATGCCGGGCCGGATCGCATTGACGCGGATACCTTCCGCCGCGACTTCGCGCGACAGCCCGATGGTGAAGGTATCGACCGCACCTTTGGCCGCCGCATAATCCACATATTGCCCGCCGCTGCCGAGGACAGCCGCCATGGACGAGATGTTGACGATGACGCCACCCTTGCCGCCATGGCGGGTGGACATGCGCCTGACCGCCTCGGAGGCGCAGCGGATCTTGCCGATCACGTTGATGGCGAACATACGATCGAGGCGTTCGCGCGACATCTCGTCGACACGGGCCGTCTGGTCGACGACGCCGGCGTTGTTGACCAGACCGTCGAGACGACCGAACTCCCGGTCAACGGCGTCGAAGATGGCGGCAATGCCCTCTTCCGTGCCGGTATCCCCCTGGACGATGCGCGCCGTGCCGCCAGCCTGCGCGATCTGCGTTGCGACCGCCCCGGCGGCTCCAGCATTGGACAGGTAGTTCACGATCACGGCCCAGCCGGCGGCGGCGGCCTTCACGGCAACGGCTGCGCCAATGCCGCGGCTGGCACCGGTGACGAGCAGAACGGGCTTTTGATCCATCGGCATGGTTCCTCCCTTACGACGCCTTCTGAACGGCAAGCTTCAGGCCGAGCGCAATGAACACAAGGCCGCTCGCCCGATCGATCCACTGGCTGGCACGCGAGAAAGCGGCGCGCATGCGCGGCGTCGTCATGAAGATGCTGACGCCGACGAACCAGGCGATCAGGCAACTCGCCATGACAAGGCCGTAGCCGAATTTCACCAGCATCGGCGTATGGGCGCTGACGGCGGTGGAGAAGATCGACAGGAAGAAGAAGACAGGCTTCGGGTTCAGCGCATTGGCGGCAAAGCCGAGGCCATAGGCGCGCAGGCCGGACTGGCGGGACGGATCGGCACCATCAACCTGGACGGAGAGATCCGCCTTGCCGGCGCGCAGCGCCTTGATGCCGATATAGAGGAGATAGGCGACGCCGCACCATTTGACGATATTGAAGAGGGTGATCGACTGGGAGATGATCAGCCCGAGACCGAGGATGGTGTAGGTGACATGGAACATCAGCGAGGTGCCGATGCCGAAGCTGGTGATGATTGCCTGGCGACGCCCATGCACCAGCGACTGGCGCATGACCATGGCAAGATCGGCGCCCGGCGAAACGATCGCGAAGGAGAAGATCGCCATCAGCGAGGCAAGTTCGACCAGATAGGGATGCATCACACGAACAGCCCGATTATCATGAGACCGATGCCGACAAGCGAACCCAGCCAGACCAGCGAACGAAGATAGGGAATGCCAGCCAGATAAAGCGGCAGATAGACGACGCGGCAGGTGAGCCACAGCCAGCCGCCGATCAGGCCCCAGCCGGCCGGATCGCCATAGAAGGCAAGCGCCAGAAGCAGGCCGACCACGGCCGGATAGGTTTCCCGGTAATTTGCCGAGGCCCGCTCCGCGCGCCCCGCGAGCGGCGATTTCGGCTTCCGGCCTTCGTCACGCGGCCCGGCATTCCACTGGGAGCCCAGCTCGCGCGTGGCGAGAAAGCCCTGCAGCATGATGTGGAGGACGAGAAGCACCACGGAAATGACCAGCAGCGCGACATAGGGCGTGGCAAGTGCAGCAACCTGGTCCATCCCGTCCTCCTTTTGTCTTGATTAGAGATCGAGAACCAGACGTTCCGGATCTTCCAGGCTTTCCTTGACGCGCACCAGGAAGGTGACCGCTTCCTTGCCGTCAACGATGCGGTGATCGTAGGAGAGCGCGAGATACATCATCGGACGGATGACGATCTGGCCGCCGACGACGACCGGACGGTCCTGGATCTTGTGCATGCCGAGGATGCCGGACTGCGGTGCGTTCAGGATCGGCGAGGACATCAGCGAACCGTAGACGCCGCCATTGGTGATGGTGAAGGTGCCGCCCTGCATGTCGGCCATGCCGAGCGAGCCGTCACGGGCTGCCTTGGCAAGGCGGCCGAGTTCCTTTTCGACGCCGGCGATCGACAGCTGGTCGGCATCGCGGATGACCGGAACGACGAGACCCTTGTCGGTGCCGACGGCCATGCCGACGTGACAATAGTTCTTGTAGATGATGTCGGTGCCGTCGATTTCGGCGTTGACGGCCGGCAGTTCCTTGAGCGCATGCGTGACGGCCTTGGTGAAGAATCCCATGAAGCCGAGCTTCACGCCGTGCTTCTTCTCGAACACGTCCTTGTACTTGTTGCGCAGGTCCATGACCGCCTTCATGTCCACCTCGTTGTAGGTGGTCAGCATGGCAGCCGTGTTCTGGGCGTCCTTCAGGCGCTTGGCGATCGTCTGGCGCAGGCGCGTCATCTTCACGCGCTCTTCACGAACGGCATCTTCCGTGGTGGACGGCGCACGCGGGGCGGCCGGAACGGCCGGAGCAGCAGCGGCAACCGGGCCCTTGGCGATGGCGGCGAGAACGTCACCCTTCAGCACCTGACCACGCTTGCCGGAACCATCGACATCCGCGGTGTTGATGTTGTTGTCGGCAGCGAGCTTGGCGGCAGCCGGAGCGGCCGGCATGGCCGAGGCGGCAGCCGGTGCCGGTGCTGCGGCCGGAGCCGGAGCGGCAGGGGCAGCCGGTGCAGGCGCTGCGGCAGGAGCGGAGGCGCCAGCGGAACCGGCAGCGCCTTCGGCGATCTGGCCGAGCAGTGCGCCGAGGCCGACGGTTTCGCCCGCCTGGGCAATGATTTCCGTCAGGACGCCGGCTGCAGGCGCCGGCACTTCCACGGTGACCTTGTCGGTTTCCAGCTCGACGATCGGCTCGTCAGCCTTGACCGTGTCGCCAACCTTCTTGAACCAGGTGCCGACGGTTGCCTCGCTGACGGATTCGCCGAGGGTGGGGACGCGAATTTCGGTGGCCATGATCTGTTTCCGTTTTCAATCCGATATCGTGTTGCGCAGGTGAGGACGGGGCGGCTGAAATCAGCCGCCGAGCGCGTCTTCGAGGAAGGCTTCGAGCTGGGCGAGATGCTTCGACATCAGGCCGGTTGCCGGCGAGGCGGCAGCCGGGCGGCCCGTGTAGCGGACGCGCTGATACTTGGCATCGATATGCGCCAGAACCCATTCCAGGTACGGGTCGATGAAGGCCCAGGCGCCCATGTTCTTCGGCTCTTCCTGGCACCAGACCATTTCGGCATGGCGGAAGCGGGAAAGCTCGTTGATGAGCGCCTTGGCCGGGAACGGATAGAGCTGTTCGATGCGCAGCAGGTAGATGTCGTCGATGCCGCGCTTTTCGCGCTCTTCCAGAAGGTCGTAATAGACCTTGCCGGTGCACATCACGACGCGACGGATCTTGGCATCCTTCTGCAGCTTGACCGGGCCGTCCTTGATCACTTCCGCATCGTCCCACAGCAGACGGTGGAACGAGCTTTCGCCCGCCATTTCCGCAAGCGTCGAGGTGGCGCGCTTGTGACGCAGCAGCGACTTCGGCGTCATCAGCACGAGCGGCTTGCGGAAATCGCGCTTCATCTGGCGGCGCAGGATGTGGAAGTAGTTGGCCGGCGTCGTGACGTTGGCAACCTGCATGTTGTCTTCGGCGCAAAGCTGGAGGAAGCGCTCCAGACGGGCCGAGGAGTGTTCCGGACCCTGACCTTCATAACCATGCGGCAGAAGGCAGACGAGACCGGACATGCGCAGCCACTTGCGTTCACCCGAGGAGATGAACTGGTCGAACACCACCTGTGCACCGTTGGCAAAGTCACCGAACTGGGCTTCCCACAGCGTCAGCGCATTCGGGCGGGCGAGCGAATAACCGTATTCGAAGCCGAGAACCGCCTCTTCCGACAGCATCGAATTGATGACTTCGTAGCGTGCCTGGTTCGGCGCGAGGTTGGCGAGCGGGATGTAGCGCTCTTCGGTCTCCTGATCGTAGAGAACCGAATGACGCTGCGAGAAGGTGCCGCGTTCGCAATCCTGGCCGGACAGGCGAACCTTGTGACCTTCGGTGACCAGCGAACCGAAGGCGAGCGCCTCGGCCATGGCCCAGTCGATGCCTTCGCCGGTCTCGATCATCTGCGCGCGGTTTTCCATGAAGCGCTTGATCGTGCGGTGCGCATTGAAGCCATCCGGAACCGTGGACAGCTTGCGGCCGATCTCCTTAAGGCTCTTCATCGGCACGGCGGTCTTGCCGCGGCGCTGCTCGTCGGCATTGTCGGCCGAACGCAGGCCGGACCACTGGCCGTCGAGCCAGTCGGCCTTGTTCGGCTTGTAGCTCTGGCCGGCTTCGAATTCCTGCTCCAGATGCGCGCGCCAGTCGGCCTTCATCTTCTGGAATTCGCCGTCGGTGATCAGGCCTTCGGAGATCAGGCGCTCGGCATAAAGCTCGGTCACCGTCTTGTGGGCGCGGATGACCTTGTACATCTTCGGCTGGGTGAACGCCGGCTCGTCGCCTTCGTTATGGCCGAAGCGGCGGTAGCAGAACATGTCCACCACGACCGGCTTGTGGAACTTCATGCGGAATTCGGTGGCGATCTTGGCGGCATAGGTGACCGCTTCCGGATCGTCGCCATTGACGTGGAAGATCGGGGCCTCGATCATCTTGGCCACATCCGACGGATAGGGCGAAGAGCGCGAATAGGCCGGGTTCGTGGTGAAGCCGATCTGGTTGTTGATGATGACGTGCATCGTGCCGGCAACGCGGTGGCCGCGAAGGCCGGACAGGCCGAGGATTTCGGCAACCACGCCCTGGCCGGCGAAGGCCGCATCGCCATGGATCAGCAGCGGCAGAACCTTGGCGCGCTCCTTGAGCGGAATGACATCGCCATCCCACACCTTGGCCAGCATGTCCTGCTTGGCGCGGGCCTTGCCCATGACGACCGGGTTGACGATTTCCAGATGCGAGGGGTTCGCCGTCAGCGACAGGTGAACCTTGTTGCCGTCGAATTCGCGGTCGGACGAGGCACCGAGATGGTACTTCACGTCGCCGGAGCCTTCGACTTCATCGGGCTTGAAGGAGCCGCCCTTGAATTCATGGAAGACGGCGCGGTGCGGCTTGTGCATGACGTTGGTCAGGACGTTCAGGCGGCCGCGATGGGCCATGCCGAGAACGATCTCTTCCATGCCGTCCTGGCCGCCGCGCTTGATGATCTGTTCCAGCGCCGGGATCAGCGATTCGCCGCCGTCGAGGCCGAAACGCTTGGTGCCCTTGTACTTGACGTCGATGAACTGCTCGAAGCCTTCGGCCTCGACCAGCTTCTGCAGGATCGCCTTCTTGCCGTTCGGCGTGAATTCGACGCCCTTGCCGGGGCCTTCGATGCGCTCCTGGATCCAGGCCTTCTCCTCGGGGTTGGAGATGTGCATGAATTCGACGCCGAGCGTCGAGCAGTAGGTGCGCTGCAGGATGTCCAGCATTTCGCGGATGGTCGCGTATTCGAGACCAAGCACGTTGTCGATGAAGATCTTGCGGTCGTAATCGGCTTCGGTGAAGCCATAGGCCGTCGGCGACAGCTCGTTATAGTCCTCGACCGGTGCGGCCAGACCCAGCGGGTCGAGCTTGGCATGCAGGTGGCCGCGCATGCGATAGGCGCGGATCATCATGATGGCGCGCACGCTGTCACGCGTCGCCTGCAGCACGGCGGCCGGATCGACCGGCTTGCCGGCGGCGGCAGCAGTTGCCTCGGCCTTGGCCTGAACCTTCTTCTCGATGGCCTTCTCGACTACCGGCCAGTTGCCGTCGAGCGCCGAGACGAGTTCGCCATTGGCCGGGATCGGCCAGTTCTTGCGCTGCCAGGAGGCACCGGTCGCCGCCTTCTTCACGTCGTCCGGATTGTCGCCCAGCGCCTTGAAGAAGGATTGCCATTCGGGACCGACCGAATTGGGATCTTCCTCGTACCGAGCATAGAGCTGCTCGATATAGGCCGCATTCGCGCCGTCGAGGAACGAGGTGATGAGAAACTGCTCGTTGGCTTCTTGCCGTGCCATGATCTTCATGCGGGCCTGAACGCCCGCCTCCTGACGTAATTGGGGGCCGGATCTTGGAAAGCGCCGACCGTCGCTTGCATTCGTCATCGCCACGCCGGAAGGACGAACCATTCCCACTTGCGACAGAGGCAGGCGAACCTTTCCTGATTCGCCTGCCCGGAGCTTATCAGCTCGTACTTATGTGGCCTCAGCCCTTGAGGACTTCAACCAGCGTCTTGCCGAGGCGCGCCGGAGAGGGCGATACCTTGATGCCGGCCGCTTCCATCGCGGCAATCTTGGATTCGGCGTCGCCCTTGCCGCCGGAGACAACTGCACCGGCGTGACCCATGGTGCGGCCCTTCGGAGCGGTGCGGCCCGCGATGAAGCCAGCCATCGGCTTCTTGCGGCCCTTCTTGGCTTCGTCGATCAGGAACTGTGCTGCATCTTCCTCAGCCGAACCACCGATTTCGCCGATCATGATGATCGAGGTGGTGGCTTCGTCGGCGAGGAACATTTCCAGCACGTCGATGAACTCGGTGCCCTTGACCGGGTCGCCGCCGATGCCGACAGCCGTCGTCTGGCCAAGGCCTTCGTTGGAGGTCTGGAAAACGGCTTCATAGGTCAGCGTGCCGGAGCGCGAAACGATACCGACCGAACCCTTGCGGAAGATGGAGCCCGGCATGATGCCGATCTTGCATTCTTCCGGCGTCAAGATGCCCGGGCAGTTCGGGCCGAGCAGGCGCGACTTCGACTTGTCGAGCTTGGCCTTCACGCGCACCATGTCCATGACCGGGATACCCTCGGTGATGCAGGTGATGAACGGGATTTCCGCATCGATGGCTTCGATGATCGCGTCGGCGGCGCCTGCCGGCGGAACGTAGATCACGGTCGCATCGGCGCCGGTCTTTTCCTTGCCTTCGGCAACGGAAGCGAAGATCGGGAGGCTCTCGCCCTTGGAACCAGTCCAGGTTTCGCCGCCCTTCTTCGGGTGGATGCCGCCGACCATCTGCGTGCCATAATAGGCGAGCGCCTGTTCGGTGTGGAAGGTGCCGGTCTTGCCGGTCAGGCCCTGTACGAGGACCTTGGTGTTCTTGTTAACAAGAATGGACATTGTCGCTCCGGTCCTTCAATTAGGCGTTGATCGCGGCGACGATCTTCTTGGCCGCATCGTCCAGGTCGTCGGCGGCCGTGATGGCGAGACCCGATTCGTTCAGGATCTTCTTGCCAAGCTCGACATTGGTGCCTTCCAGACGAACGACCAGCGGAACCTTGAGGCCGACTTCCTTCACGGCGGCGATCACGCCTTCCGCGATGACGTCGCACTTCATGATGCCGCCGAAGATGTTGACGAGGATGCCCTCGACCTTCGGATCGGCCGTGATGATCTTGAAGGCAGCAGCGACCTTCTCCTTGCCGGCGCCACCGCCGACGTCGCAGAAGTTTGCCGGCTCCTTGCCGTAGAGCTTGATGATGTCCATGGTCGCCATGGCAAGGCCGGCGCCGTTGACCATGCAGCCGATATTGCCGTCGAGCGCCACGTAGGCGAGGTCCCACTTGGAGGCCTCGATTTCCTTGGCATCTTCCTCGGTCTCGTCGCGCAGCGCCTTGACGTCGTCATGGCGGAACAGGGCGTTGCCATCGAAGGACATCTTGGCGTCGAGAACGCGCAGGTGGCCGTTGGTCATGACGATCAGCGGGTTCACCTCGAGGAGCGCCATGTCCTTCTCGTTGAAGGCCTTGTAGAGCGCCGGGAACAGCGACTTGGCATCCTCGGCGGCAGCGCCTTCGAGCGCGAGTGCAGCCGAGATCTTGGCGACATCATCGGCCGTGACGCCGGCTTCCGGGTCAATCGCGATGGTGTGGATCTTTTCCGGCGTATCGTGGGCAACGGCTTCGATGTCCATGCCGCCTTCCGTCGAAACGACGAAGGCAACACGACCGACCGAACGGTCGACCAGCAGCGAGCAATAGAGTTCGCGGGCAATGTCTGCACCATCTTCGATGTAAAGACGGTTGACCTGCTTGCCGGCTTCGCCGGTCTGGGCCGTCACCAGCGTGTTGCCCAGCATGTCCTTGGCGTGAGCGACCACTTCATCGATCGACTTGGCGAGACGAACGCCGCCCTTGGCCTCCGGGCCGAGTTCCTTGAACTTGCCCTTGCCGCGACCACCGGCATGGATCTGGCTCTTGACCACGTAGAGCGGGCCCGGAAGCTGCTTGGCAGCAGCTTCGGCCTCGTCGGCGGAGAGGATCGCCACGCCTTCAGCGACCGGCGCGCCATAGCCCTTCAGAAGAGCCTTGGCCTGGTATTCATGAATGTTCATCGTCTGGTCCTTGGGTTCTGGGCCTTGGGGCGCGATTACTTGAGAACGGGCGCGATCGTGGCGCAGGCTTCGCAGAGGCCGGCAACAGCACCGACGGACTTCTGGAAGGCCGCCTTTTCCTCGCCGTTGAGATCGATCTCGATGACGCGCTCGACGCCGCCGGCGCCAATGATGGTCGGCACGCCGACATACATGTCGTTGACGCCGTACTGGCCGGTCAGGTGTGCGGCGCAGGGCAGGACGCGCTTCTTGTCCTTGAGGAAGGATTCCGCCATCTCGATGGCCGAGGCAGCCGGGGCATAGTAGGCAGAGCCGGTCTTCAGCAGGCCGACGATTTCGGCGCCGCCGTCACGGGTACGCTGGATGATCTGCTCGAGGCGCTCCTCGGTGATCCAGCCCATCTTGACGAGGTCGGTCAGCGGGATGCCACCGATCGTGGAGTAGCGGGCGAGCGGCACCATGGTATCGCCATGACCGCCGAGAACGAAAGCCGTGACATCCTGAACCGAGACGTTGAACTCTTCCGAGAGGAACAGGCGGAAGCGGGCGGAGTCCAGAACACCGGCCATGCCGACAACCATGTTCTTCGGCAGGCCGGAGAACTTCTGCAGCGCCCAGACCATGGCATCGAGCGGGTTGGTGATGCAGATCACGAAGGCGTTCGGGGCGTACTTGGCAATGCCGGCGCCGACCTGTTCCATGACCTTGAGGTTGATGCCGAGCAGATCGTCGCGGCTCATGCCCGGCTTGCGGGGAACGCCGGCGGTGACGATGCAGACGTCGGCCCCTTCGATGGCTGCGTAATCGCTGGCGCCGGAGAGCTTGGCATTGAAGCCTTCAACCGGGCCGGACTGCGCGATGTCGAGGCCCTTGCCCTGCGGAATGCCGTCGGCAATGTCGAACAGGACGACGTCGCCCAGTTCCTTCAGGCTGGCCAGATGAGCCAGCGTGCCGCCGATCATGCCGGAACCAATAAGTGCAATCTTCTTGCGAGCCATCGAAATGCTTCCTCTCTATTGGAATGCACGGCCGGCATGCGATCTGTCGACCGGTTTCGGCCCATCGCATAGCCCTTGTGCCGAAAAATGGCAACCGATTATTTTGAGCGTAGCATTTTCAAACGGTTAGATACAAAAATTCTTACGTAAACGTAAGAATTTTGCTCAAGAAAACGTTAAGTTCCGCGCCGCTTTTCGTGATGCAGGCTCAGATAGTCCGGGCTGCGCATTTCGAACAGGCGGGAAATCGTCCGGTCAAACTCGAAGCCTTCGGTACCACGCCTTTCTGTCAGCAGTGCGTCAGGCGTGGCCGCCGCCGTCACGAAGAGACGCACCGTCTTGTCGTAGAGTGCATCGACGAGATTGATGAAACGTTTCGTCTGGTTGCGTTTTTCCGGACCCAGCAACGGCACGCCTTCGATGAAGACGACATCGTAGCGGGCGGCAATTTCGAGATAGTCGGCAGCACCCAGCGGATTTTCGCAGAGATCGGCAAAGCTGAAGCGCGCCGCACGACCGGCGGCACAGGGAACGCGGATGACGCGGCCCTTGCGCGGGATTTCGGAGGGCGCCGTCCTGGCACCGTCGGTCACCTGATGCCAGGCCGCCTCCATGGCGACCGAAGTCTCGCCGGTAAGCGGCGTCAGATAGACCGGCAGGCTTGCCAGCTTCTCCATGCGGTAGTCGGTCGGCGAGTCGAGCGTCGTGACATCGACATAGCGTTTCAGCAGATCGAGGAAGGGCAGGAACAGGCTGCGGTTCAGCCCCTCCCGATAGAGATCGTCCGGCGCCACATTGGAAGTGGCCACCAGCACGCAGCCGAGGGAGAAAAGCTCGGTGAACAGCCGGCCGAGGATCATCGCATCGGCGATGTCTGTCACGGAAAATTCGTCGAAGCACAGCAGTTCGGCCTCGGCAAACAGATCCGCCGCCACCGGAGGCACGGGATCGGCCTGCTTCGTCTCGCCCGCCTTCAGCTTCTGGCGATGGGCATGGATGCGGGCATGCACGTCTGCCATGAATTCGTGAAAATGGCAGCGGCGTTTCCTTGCCACCGGCGCCTTGGCAAAGAACATGTCCATCAGCATGGTCTTGCCGCGACCGACGGAGCCATAGACATAGAGGCCGCGAATGCCGGCCTCGCGCCGCTTGCTCTGCTTGGCAAACAGCCAGCCGAGAACGCTGCTCTTCTTGGCCGGCCGCTGTTCACGCAGTGCCGACAGCACCCGGTCGAGACGCTCCGCGACACCAAGCTGTGCCTTGTCGAGCGTCAGCGTGCCGGCGGCGACCATGGCTTTCAGCTCGTCGCCGACGCTGTGATTGTAATCGGGAAGGGATTCCATGCGACGCGCCCCTTGCGGCGGAAAGGCAGCGCCCTTCCGCCCGATGGCTTAGCGGGAGAGGCTGACGGGCTGTCCGGAATTGGTCGTGCCGTCGAAGCGGGTGTCGGCACTCTTGTAGACGCGGGCGATGACGTCGCCGGCGCGGCTCTTGAACAGGACGGTCTTGCCGTTGACTTCCCAGGACCCCATGGTCGTCAGGTCGCCGACGCAGCCGCGGGTACCGCCGCGCGATCCGCTGCCGAGATTGGTCAGCGTCAGGAACATGTCGCAGGTCGTGCCGGCGCTGGTGACGCGCCAGTTGCCCACCATGGATTCCTTGGTGACATCGAGTGCGGTTGCCGGGGCATCGGTGGAGCCGGGCGGCAGCGAGGCAACGGCCGTGTTGCTGCTGGGTGCGGCCGGGAACTGCGAAGGGTCACCGGCGACCGGTGCATCGAGCGTGCCCGACTGCACGGAGGGAACGGGCTGCGCCTGCAGCGGCGCCGGGCCCGGAAGGTTGCTGTAGGGATTGTAAGATGTACGCTGGCAGCCGGCCAGGGCAAGAGCAACCGCTACGCCGGTCACCACATATCTGAACTGCATCACAAAGCTCCCATACAACGAGCGCCGCACCCGGGCGCAACGGACGGCTGAATTATCGCCAAGAGGTGTGTCAAATCAAGCCGCGAAAGCCCGGCAACACGGCCGATCGGCCCCTTGCCCACGCAGATGGAACACATCTGCGCGAGGTCAAGGGTCGCATCGGTCATGCGTCAGACCCGGCGCTCCACCATCATCTTCTTGATTTCGGCAATCGCCTTGGCGGGATTGAGGCCCTTCGGACAGGTCTGGGCGCAGTTCATGATGGTGTGGCAGCGATAGAGACGGAAGGGATCTTCCAGATTGTCCAGACGCTCGCCCTTGGCCTCGTCGCGGCTGTCGATCAGCCAGCGATAGGCCTGCAGCAGCACGGCCGGGCCGAGGTAACGGTCGCCGTTCCACCAGTAGCTCGGACAGGAGGTGGAGCAGCAGGCGCACAGGATGCACTCGTAGAGGCCGTCGAGCTTCAGGCGATCCTCGTGGCTCTGCTTCCATTCCTTGGCCGGCGGCGGCGAGACCGTCTTCAGCCAGGGCTCGATGGAACGGTGCTGGGCGTAGAAATTGGTCAGATCCGGCACGAGGTCCTTCACCACCGGCATGTGCGGCAGCGGATAGATCTTCACGGTGCCGTTGACGTCGTCCATGCCCTTGGTGCAGGCGAGCGTATTGGCGCCATCGATGTTCATGGCGCAGGAACCGCAGATGCCTTCACGGCAGGAGCGGCGCAGCGTCAGCGTCGGGTCGATCTTGTTCTTGATGTAGAGCAGACCGTCGAGAACCATCGGACCGCAGTCATCGACGTCGATGAAATAGGTGTCGATGCGCGGATTCTGGCCGTCATCCGGGTTCCAGCGATAGATACGGAATTCCCGGAGGTTCTTGGCACCGGCCGGCTTCGGCCAGGTCTTGCCTTCGGTCATCTGGGAGTTTTTCGGGAGAGCAAGTTCAACCATTGCTGGACCTTCGATCCTCGGCGATCAC
The DNA here is from genome assembly GCF_018760785.1 of Rhizobium sp. CSW-27. Lineage (GTDB taxonomy): Bacteria > Pseudomonadota > Alphaproteobacteria > Rhizobiales > Rhizobiaceae > Neorhizobium. The sequence goes on along the minus strand of NZ_JAHHZO010000005.1, from coordinate 223,548 downwards.
CGCCGTTCTGTTTCCTAGGTTATAGTCATCCGGCACCCACGGCGCCATGGTTGCAGTCAAAAGAGTGTGAGGCCGCCCCTGGCAGGCCATCCAGTAGAGCGACAGCCGCTCCGCCAGACGCTGCAGCGACATGGCAAAACCACGCAGCGCGGACTTTCGCCCGCCGGCCTTCTTCGCCTTCAGGCTCGTCGCGATCACGCTTGCCGCGCCCGACTGCATGGCGATGAAGGGAGAGACATCCGCCACCTTCAGTCCGTGCCAGGACGGCGCCCACAGAAAATCGTCCGTGGGGATCAGCGCCTTGCCGATCCGCGCCAGCAGCCGTTCGGCCGCAGGCCGCGTCACGAGATAGGCTGCCGCCCCCGAGACCGGCCGCAGCGAGCGCACCAGCCGGTGATCCCGGAGCCGCGCCACCTCGATCGCCTTGCGGCCACCCTGGCGATAGATACCCTCGAGCTTCACCACGTCGGCGTCGAAACCGTCGCTCAGCAACTGGCTCACCACCGGTTCGAAGCCGGCGAGCGGCACCGCATCGTCTTCCAGCACGATCGCATGGCGGAAATCCGAGGCGAGAAACTGCCGCCAGGCCATCACATGGCCGCAGAGGCAGGCCTCTTCCGTCAGCATGAACAACCGGTTGCGGTGTGCGTTCCAGCCGACCGCTTCCGGCGGATAGGCAAGCGAGGTTCCCCGCACCGCCAGCACCTCGGCCGCGTCGCCGCGCGCATCGACCGCCCGCACCCGATGGATCGGCCAGGGCATGCCGGAAAAACCGCGTTCGATTGCGGCCCAGCGATCCGGCGAACGGTCGAGGTTGATGGCAAACAGCCCGAGGGGCCTCCCGCCGGGAGCGATCGTCGTCGCATCGATCGGAGAGGCCACCAGGTTCATCGTCAGTACACGCGTGCCTTCGGTTCGATCTTCACCGGATCGATGCCGTCGGCGATCAGGTCGGTGTGGACCGGACGGTAGTCCAGCTTCACCTCGCCTTCGGGCGACACCCAGGCCAGCGAATGCTTGCGCCAGTTGACGTCATCACGACCGCCGAACGCGCCTTCGGTATAATCCTCGCGCGCATGGCTGCCGCGGCTCTCCTTGCGGGCCTCGGCGCTGTAGACGGTGGTGATGGCGTTCGCCATCAGGTTCTGCAGCTCCAGCGTTTCGACCAGATCGGAGTTCCAGATCATCGAACGATCGGTGACCTTGATGTCCTTCATCTCGCCCCAGATCTCGGAGAGACGGCGGCAACCGCTTTCGAGCGATTCCTGCGTGCGGAACACGGCGGCATCTTCCTGCATGGCGCGCTGCATCTTGTCGCGAAGCACCGCCGTCGGCGTGCCGCCCGAGGCATGACGCAGGCCATCGAAGCGGTCCATGATCCTGTCGCAGGCCACCGTGTTGAGTGAGGGCACCGGCGCAGCGCGGTCAATGACCTGGCCGGCGCGGATGGCGGCGGCACGGCCGAACACCACGAGGTCGATCAGCGAGTTGGAGCCGAGACGGTTGGCGCCGTGCACCGACGCACAGCCGGCTTCGCCAACCGCCATCAGGCCCGGCAGCAGCCGTTCCGGATTTTCGCTGTCGGCATTCAGCACTTCGCCCCAGTAATTGGTCGGAATGCCGCCCATGTTGTAGTGAACGGTCGGCAGCACCGGGATCGGTTCGCGGGTGACGTCCACGCCGGCGAAGATCTTGGCGCTTTCCGAAATGCCCGGCAGGCGCTCGTGCAGAACCGCCGGATCCAGATGATCGAGATGCAGGAAGATGTGGTCCTTGTTCTTGCCGACGCCACGGCCCTCGCGGATTTCCAGCGTCATGCAGCGCGAGACGACGTCACGCGAGGCAAGGTCCTTTGCGGACGGCGCATAGCGCTCCATGAAGCGCTCGCCTTCGGAGTTGACGAGATAGCCGCCTTCGCCGCGCGCGCCTTCGGTGATCAGGCAGCCCGACCCGTAGATGCCGGTCGGGTGGAACTGCACGAATTCCATGTCCTGCAGCGGCAGGCCGGCACGCGCCACCATGCCGCCGCCGTCGCCGGTGCAGGTATGGGCGGACGTTGCCGAGAAATAGGCGCGGCCGTAACCGCCGGTCGCCAGAACCACCATCTTGGCCGCGAAGCGGTGGATGGTGCCGTCATCGAGGTTCCAGGCGACGACGCCGGTGCAGCGTCCGTCATCGGACATGATGAGGTCGATGGCGAAATATTCGATGAAGAATTCGGCATTGTTCTTCAGCGACTGGCCGTAGAGCGTGTGCAGGATGGCGTGACCGGTACGGTCGGCCGCCGCACAGGTGCGCTGCACCGGCGGGCCGGCGCCGAAATTCTGCATGTGGCCGCCGAACGGCCGCTGGTAGATCTTGCCCTCTTCATTACGGGAAAAGGGCACGCCGTAATGTTCCAGCTCATAGACCGCCTTCGGCGCTTCCATGACCATGTACTGCATGGCGTCCACGTCGCCCAGCCAGTCGGAGCCCTTCACGGTGTCGTAAAGGTGCCACTGCCAGCTGTCCGGCGTCATGTTCTGCAGCGAGGCCGCGATGCCACCCTGGGCCGCGACCGTGTGGGAACGGGTGGGGAAGACCTTGGTGATGCAGGCCGTCTTGAAGCCCTGCTCGGCCATGCCGAGTGTCGCGCGCAGGCCTGCGCCGCCGGCGCCTACGACGATGACGTCATAGGAATGGTCGACATAGGTGTAGGCCTTGCCGGTCTGCGCAATGGGGGTGATCGATGCCATGGAGTGTTATCCTGCGAATGCGATCTTCAGGGCGGCGAAGAGACAGAGCCCGCCGACGAGAAGCGAAAAGAAGGAATTGAGCATGAGAAGCGCCAGCTTCATCACTTCGGTATGGATGTAGTCCTGGATGATCTCTTCCATGCCGAGCTTCATGTGCACGATGCTGGCAATGATCGTCAGCGCATTGATCGTGGCGACGAAGGGATTGGAAAGCGCCGAGACGACCTCGGCATAGGGCTTGCCGGCATGCATGATCAGGAAGACCACGTAAAACAGCAGCAGCGGCACGAGCGCGATCGAGGTCGTGCGGACCTTCCAGAAATGCTCCGTGCCGCTCTTGGCCGAACCGAGGCCCCGGACCTTGCCGAGGGGAGTACGCATGTCCATCACTCTTCTCCTTACCGAACGATCAGCACCACCGCCCAGACAAGGACGGTCAGGCCGATGGAGGCAACCAGACTGGCATTGGCAAGCTTCGTGGAGAAATGCTTCTCGAAGCCGTAGCCGAGGTCCCACATGATGTGCCTGAGACCGCCCAGCATGTGATGGAAGATCGCCCAGGTGTAACCGAACAGGATGATCTGTCCTACGAAGGATCCGAAGAACCAGTTCACCCAGCTGAAGGCCTCTTCACCCGAGGCAGCGGCAATCAGCCACGCCGCCACCAGCACCGTGCCGGCATAGAGTGCGCCCCCGGTGATGCGGTGCACGATGGACATGGCCATGGTGGGGGTGAATCGGTAGATTTGAAGGTGCGGCGACAGCGGCCGATTTTTTGTCATATTCGCCATCATATCCTCGCGGCGTTCGGTGCGCATTCACGCGGGAGCGCGTCCGGCAATGCACCATGCCGTAAAGATGTGCATTGCATCATCGGGTGATTTAATCGCCGGACGACAAGACCACAAGCCGATTCCAGAAGGATTTTAAATTTAATCGATTGGGGTCGGTCGGGCCGGGCACGTCCGTATGCGTCATGCACCGGATCTACGTTAGCATGTGAAAATAGATCAGTTTTTCACGATGTTAGGCGCCATTGGACACGGTTTGTGTTAAGGCTTGCTTAAATGAACCAGGCAGGAGCCGCGCCATGAGGGCAACGAGCGCAACAGCCGGCACGATGGCCGCCATCCTTCTTCTAGCCGTCACCGCCGCGCAGGCGGGGGAAGATTCGGCAGCAAAGCACCGGAAGGGGCGACCAGAAAACGGGCATGCCGGCAACGGACATGGTGCAAACACAATGTTCCGCCGCGATATCGTCGGAGGCTCCGGCCTGCCCTCGGTCATCGGCGGTCTCGGCACCTTTGCCGGCAGCGTTTCCGCCGTCAGGGTCAGGGGCAACGGCCTCTATGTCGCAAGCGACCTGCAGGTGATGCCCGCAGCCGCTCCGCCGGCGCCCCGTGCAAGGATCATTACGGTCGCGGAAGGCGCCGATGCCTTCCTGCCGCGCCAGCCCTGCGCCTACGAGGCCGGCGTCTGCGTGATCCGCGGCGGGCGCTGAGGCAGCGGCCGCATCAGGCAAAACGCCAGACGGTGGTCTTCTTGATCTCGCTGTCTTCAAGCGCCCGGGTGACCGGCACCTGATAGGTGGCAAGCGCGAGCAGGCTTTCCTTCGGCAGATAGGCACGGCCGGGATCGCCGACGATGACGGTGCGCCCAGCGTCGGCAAGCGCCGTAAACCACGGCACGAGACGGTCCGCAAAGGTGCGGTCATAGAACACGTCGCCGGCCAGCACGACATCGGCATCGACCGCCCTGCCGACCAGATCCTCGCCGCAGAAGGTGAGCTCGACGCCATTGGCCCCGGCATTCAGCGCGACGGCGCTCTGCGTCCACGGATCGATATCGGTCGCGGTGACACCGGCCGCCCCTGCCCGCAGCGCGGCAATCGCCACGAGCCCGGAGCCGGTGGCGAAATCCAGCACATGGCGCCCGCGCACCACTTCCGGGTGATCGAGGATATAGCGGGAAAGCCCCTGCCCGCCCGCCCAGGCAAAGGCCCAGAAGGGCGGCGGCAGGCCGATCGCCTCCAGATCCTCTTCCGTCTTCAGCCAGAGATCATGCGCCTCGTCGGCCAGATAGAGGCTGATTTCCGGGACATGCGGCGGCGCCATGAGGCGTGTATTGGCGAGGATGAAGGCGCGGGGTTCGGTTTTCAGCGTGGCCCCCGTCAGTCCGGCGAGCGCGGCGGGTTCTCAAGCCCGCCCATGCGGCAGATCTCGAAATATTCCTCCTCCGTCACCGGCTGCACGGAGAGCCGCATGGAGGTCACCAGCGACATCTTTTCGAGCTTCGGGTTCGCCTTGACATCCTTCAGCGACACCGGCTTCGGCATGTCGCAGACGGCGCGGATATCGACGCAGTCCCAGCGCAGGTCACCCTCGGCGGTGGAATCGGGATGCGAGAGCGCGCAGACTTCGGTGATGCCGACGATCTCCAGCCCCTCGTTGGAATGGTAGAAGAAGCCCTTGTCGCCGATCTTCATGGCTCGCATGTTGTTGCGCGCCAGATAGTTGCGGACGCCGGTCCATTCCTCGCCGGCCTCGCCCTTGGCCTTCTGCATCGCCCAGGACCACTTGAAGGGTTCCGACTTGTAGAGCCAGTAGGATGCCATCTCTGCCTCACGCGCCCGGCTTGTTGAAGACCCAGTTGAAGGGCTTTACCTCGACCGAGGCAAACAGACCGGCCTTGGCGTAAGGGTCGGCATCGGCCAGCGCGCGGGCTTCCTCGATCGTGTCCGTCTCGACGATGACCAGGCTGCCGTTCGGCTTGCCCTCGGCATCGAGGAAGGGGCCGGCCATCTTCAGAATGCCCTTGTCGTTGAGCGCATTCAGATGATCGAGATGAGCCGGGCGGGTTTCCATGCGCACATGCAGATGATCGGGCTTGTCGGCGCAGACGAAGGCAAAGATGGCCATGGGACGTGTCTCCTTGGGCTATTCCGTGGTGATGGGGCGGGTCATCAGCTGTTCCATCGCGGTTGCGACGTCGAGCCGGCCCTCGATGATGGAAGCGACGGCAGCCGTGATCGGCAGGTCCACCTGATGGCGCTCGGCAAGGCTTGCGGCAATGGCCGCCGTGAAGGCGCCCTCGACCAGCAGCCCGCCCAGCGCATCGGCCGGCTCGCCCTGACCGAGCCCGATGCCGAAACGCAGATTGCGCGACTGATGGCTGGTTGCCGTCAGCACCAGATCGCCGAGGCCGGAAAGGCCGCGCACGGTTTCCGCCTGACCGCCCATGGCCGCCACCAATCGCGACATTTCCGCAAGACCGCGCGAAATCAGCGCGGCGCGGGCGGAATCGCCAAGGCCGGCGCCTTCCACGATGCCGCAGGCAATCGCCAGCACGTTCTTCAAGGCGCCGCCGAGCTGCACGCCGACGCGATCCGTCGAGGCATAGAGCCGGAAGGTGCGGCCGGACACCGCATGGGCGAGGCGTTCGGCCACAGACGGATCGCCGGCAGCGATCGCCATGGCCGTCGGCAGGCCACGGGCGATATCGGCCGCAAAACCGGGGCCGGAGAGAACCGCCACCGGATGGCGCGGCAGCGCCTGTTCCAGCACATCGGTCAGCAGGCGGCCGGTCGAGCGCTCGATGCCCTTGGCGCAGGTCACCACCAGCGCATCGGCGTGGAGATAGGGGCCGTAATGGCGCGCGGCATCGCCCTGCGCCTGCGAGGGCATGGCAAACAGCACGATGCTCGCATCGTAAAGCGCATCCGGCTCGGTGGAGAAATCCAGCGCATCGGGCAGCGGCACGCCCGGAAGGGCGGCATCATGCACCCTGTCATTGCGCAGATCCGCCATCAGCGACGGATCCCGGCCAAGCAGCGTGACGCCCGCCTTGCCTTCGAGCGCAATGACGGTGGCAAGCGCCGTGCCGAAGGCGCCGGCGCCGATAACGACGATCTTTTCCGTTCCGCTCATGCCTTGGCTCCCCGTTTTCCGGACCCGATCCGCGCGGCCGCCTCCGCATCCAGCGGCCAGCGGGAGCGCGGCGCCACCGCAATCGGATCGTCCGGCAGGCCGGCCGCCATGCGCTCCAGCCCCGCCCAGGCGATCATCGCCGCATTGTCGGTGCACAGCCGGATCGGCGGCGCGATGAAGGAAAAACCATGTGCGGCGCAAAGCTCCTGCAGCGTGGCGCGCAGAACCTGGTTGGCCGCGACACCGCCGGCCACCACCAGCGCCGGCCGCGGCTCGTCCGGATAGCGTTCGCGGAAGCGAGCAAGTCCGCGACCGATCCGGTCTTTCAGGGTGCGCGATATGGCGCGCTGGAAGGAGGCGCAGATATCGGCAATATCCTGCTCCGTCAGCGGCTGGATGGCGGTTGCCGCCTGACGCACCGCCGTCTTCAGGCCGGAAAAGGAAAAATCGAGGCGCGCTTCGCCCACCAGCGGACGCGGCAGGTCGAACCGTTCGGGGTCACCGGACCGCGCAGCCTTCTCCACGGCGGGGCCGCCGGGATAAGGCAAACCGAGCAGCTTGGCGGTCTTGTCGAAGGCCTCGCCGAGTGCATCGTCGATGGTGGTGCCCCAGCGCTCGTAATCGCCCACACCCTTGACGAGGACAAGCTGGGTATGGCCGCCGGAGACGAGCAGCATCAGATAGGGAAAGGAGAGGCCGTCGGTCAGCCGCGCCGTCAGCGCATGGCCTTCCAGATGGTTGACGGCATAGAGCGGCTTGCCGGCCGCCATGGCGATCGCCTTGCCGGTCATCAGCCCGACCAGCAGGCCGCCGATCAGGCCCGGGCCGGCGGTGGCCGCCACCGCGTCGATCTCCTGCAGGGAAACGCCGGCGCGGGTGAGCGCTTCCGCAACAAGGCCATCGAGCGCTTCCACATGGGCGCGAGCGGCGATTTCCGGAACGACACCGCCAAAGGCGCTGTGTTCCTCGAGCTGCGACAAAACGACGTCCGAGACGATCTCGCCGCGGCCGTCCGCATGCCGCAAAACCACGGCGGCCGCCGTTTCGTCGCAGCTGGTTTCAATGCCGAGGATGCGCAGGGAAGAGGTCATGAAGCGTCAGGTTGAATTGCGGTGCCCGCCAAAGCCGGTTACGAAGCTGACGGGTAACAATGGATGACGACAGATGCAAACAAAACCTTTCCGGATCGGCACGCGCGGCAGCCCGCTGGCGCTGGCCCAGGCTTCTGAAACGCGCGCCCGACTGATGGCGGCGCACGGGCTTCCGGAAGACATGTTCGAAATCGTGGTGCTCTCCACCAAGGGCGACCGCATCACCGACCGCGCGCTTTCGGAAGTGGGCGGCAAGGGGCTGTTCACCGAGGAACTGGAAGCCCAGCTTTTGACCGGCGAGCTGGATTTTGCCGTGCACTCCTCCAAGGACATGCCGACCGTGCTGCCGGAGGGGCTGGAGCTTTCCGCCTTCCTGCCGCGCGAGGATTTCCGCGATGCCTTCATCGGCCGCACCGCGCCGACGCTTTCCGCACTGCCGGATGGCGCTGTGGTGGGCTCCTCCTCGCTGCGCCGCCAGGCGCTGATCCGCCGCCGCCGGCCGGACATTTCCGTCATCACCTTCCGCGGGCTGGTGGAAACCCGCCTGCGCAAGCTGGAAGAGGGGCAGGTGGATGCCACGCTTCTGGCGCTTGCCGGGCTGAACCGTCTCGCCATGGCCGATGTCGTGACCGAACTGATGGATCCGGAGGAGTTTCCGCCGGCGCCGGCGCAAGGGGCGATCTGCGTCGAAAGCCGGATCGGCGACAGGCGGGTGCTGGACCTGCTGGAGGCAATCAACGACCGGCAGACATGGGACGCGGTGAGTTGCGAGCGGGCCTTCCTGGCGGCGCTGGACGGAAGCTGTCGCACGCCGATCGCGGGCTATGCAATCTGCGACGGCGACCACCTGACATTCTCCGGCCTGATCCTGACACCGGACGGCCGGCAGGAACATGCGGTGCAGGTGGACGGCAGGCGCAGCGACGCGGTGGCGCTGGGACACAGAGCCGGGACCACGGTGCGCACCGCCGCCGGCCCCGCCTTCTTCTCCGACTGGACCTGACGGGCCATGCGGGTGATCGTGACCCGGCCTTCGGCGAGCGCACGGCGAACGGCGGACAAGCTCCGCCGTCTCGGGCATCAGCCGATCCTGCTGCCGGTCATGGAACCCGTGCATTATCCGGAGGCCATCGCTGCGGCACTTCTGACCCCGCACCGGGGTCTGGCCATCACCAGTGCAGAGGCGGTGCGGGCGCTGGAGGGTCTCGATCTCGCCGCGCATCATGGCACGCCGGTCTTCGCCGTGGGCGAGGCGACTGCCGACGCCGCGCGGCAGGCAGGTTTCCGCCACGTCGAGGCGGGCCCCGGCACCGGCGAGGCGCTGGCAAGGCTGATCATCGACAGGGCCGCGCAGGACCTGCTTTATCTGGCGGGCAATCCGCGTTCACCGGCCTTCGAGGCCGGGCTTTCCGCCGCAGGCATTCGGTCCACCACCGTCGAGGCCTATGCGATGCGGGAGGTGGCCTGGAGCGCCGAGGCCGTGCAGGCGCTGTCGCCCCTGCCGGAGGCTCTGCTGCTCTATTCAAAAGAAGCGGCGCGACATGTCTTTGCCCGGCTAACGCCCTGGCTGGCACAAAGGCGCGATCATGTATTCCATGTTCTGTGCCTCAGTCCGCAGGTGGCGGAGGCTGTCCCGCAAAAAGACATGATCGAACGGCATGTCGCGGACCAGCCGGACGAGGACCAGCTTCTCCTTCTTCTTTCGTCGTGCGGGGGAACCAAAATCCGCTGAGCCTCTTTCCATCCGTCGTCCGGCTGACTAGGTTCGAACAAGACAGTCCAGAATGAGGTTGCCATGGTTTCCGACAAGCCGCCCCGCCGCTCCCGTTCGGGAAAGACACCGGTCACGATCGATGCGGCAGCCGAGGAGACGAAAGCTGCGGAAGCGCCTGTCGTCGCAGAGCCCGTGCGCAGCGATGATACGGACGCGGTGACGCCGGCCGCCGAGGCACGGGCTCAGAGCATGCCGGCAGACGGTGATGCCGCTGCGCCGGAGGCCGCCGCCCTTGCGCCGTCCCCCGAGGAGCGCGAGGCGACCGCACCGCGGGCTGACGACGGGGCACCGGCAGAGCCGGCGCCCTCCGACACCTCCGATATCTGGACAACATCCGCCACGACCACCGCAGAGCCCGCCCCTTCCTCCGGCACCACGGATGCCGGTGAGGTTCCGCCTGAGGCGTGGCAGACCACTGATGCAGCAGAGCAAACGCCTTCATCCGGGCCAAGCGCACCGCAGAAGACGGAGAGCGAAACGCGAAGCGCGGCACCGGCAAGCCCTGCCCCTGCAGCACGCCAAAATGCTTCAGGCCCGAAAACATCGGCCATGATCGCTTCCGGCATCCTGGGTGGCATCGTGGCGCTCGCGCTGGCCGGCAGCATGCAATATGCCGGCTACCTGCCGGGGCTCGATCCGCAACGGACAGGCGCGACCCCGGCAGCGCTTGAGGAGTTGCGTCGGGAGATTGCCGATCTGCGCGCCGCCCCGCGCGCCGACAATCCGGATCTTGCTGCCCGCGTTCAGGCGCTGGAAAGCTCCATCGGCAACAACGGCCCCTCGCAGGAGATGGTCGCCGAACTGCAGCAGATGAAGGGCGATCTCGACGCGCTGAAATCTGCGCTGCAGGCGCAGGGCGCCAATGATTCCGAGCTCGGCCAGCGGCTTGAGGCCCTGACCGAAAAAGTGAACCAGCCGGGCCGCGAGCAGGCGGTGGCAAGGGCTCTGGCGGCGGCAGCCCTGAAGGCGGCCACCGAACGTGGCGGCTCCTTCCAGGCCGAGCTTCAGACCTATTCCGAGGTGGCTCCCGACGATCCGGCCGTCGAGGGGCTTCGCTCCTATGCCGCCGATGGCGTGCCGACGCGCGCCGATCTGGCCCGTCGTCTTCCGGCAGCGGCGGATGCTATGCTCGATGCGGCGCATCAGCCGGTCGAGGGACAATCGGTGACCGAGCGGCTTCTGGCCAGCGCCATGCGCATGGTGCGCGTGCGCCCCGTCGGCGAGGTGGCAGGCGAAACGCCGGAAGCCATCGTGGCACGCCTGGAAGAGCGGGTGAAAAACGGCGACCTGAAGGCGGCGGTTGGCGAATGGAACACGCTGCCCGAGGCCTCCCGCCAGGCCGCCTCCTCCTTCAAGCAGGCGCTCGACGCGCGCATTGCGGTGGATGACCTGATGAACGGCACACTGACGCGGGCCATGGCCAGCGCCGGCGCCAACGGCTGAGGAGAGCCTGCATGATCCGTCTTTTCCTGTTCGCCGTCGTCACGCTGGCTCTCGGCTGGAGCTTTTCCTGGCTCGCCGACCGGCCGGGCCTGATCACCCTCACCTGGCAGAGCATGCAGATCGAGACCAGCCTGATGGTGGCGGCGACCGCCATCGTTGCGCTGGTGTTTGCCGTGATGTTCGTCTGGTGGCTGATCCAGACGATCTGGACCTCGCCGCATTCGGTGCGCCGCTTCTTCCGCGCCCGCAAGCGCGACCGGGGCTATCAGGCGCTGTCCACCGGCCTGATTGCCGCCGGTGCCGGCAATGCGCTGCTCGCCCGCAAGATGAGTGCGCGCGCCCGCGGCCTGCTGCGCGCCGACCAGGAACCGCTGATCCAGCTGCTGGAGGCGCAGACCGCGCTGATCGAAGGCCGCCATGACGAGGCGCGCGAAAAATTCGAAAAGATGGCCGAGGATCCGGAAACGCGCGAACTGGGGCTTCGCGGCCTTTACATGGAAGCGCGCCGCCTCGGCGCCAACGAGGCGGCCCGCCAGTATGCCGAGACGGCGGTGGAGAACGCCCCCTACCTGCCCTGGGCCGCGGAAGCGACGCTCGAATATCGCTGCCAGGCCGGCCGCTGGGAGGATGCGATCCGCCTGCTCGACCAGCAGAAGATTGCCAATGTCATCGAACGCAAGCAGGCCGATCGCTGGAAGGCGGTGCTGCTGACGGCACGTGCCACCGAGCGCCTGGAAGGCGACCCGAAGGGGGCGCGCGACGATGCCAAGGCCGCCCTGAAGCTCGCCAGGGATCTGGTGCCGGCCGGCATCATCGCCGCCAAGGCCTATCTGCGCGAAGACAATCTGCGCAAGGCGGCAGCCATTCTGGAAAATCTCTGGAAGATCGCCCCGCATCCGCAGCTTGCCGAGGCCTATCTGCGTGCCCGCAGCGGCGACAGCGCCGCAGACCGCCTGAAGCGCGCCGAAAAGCTGGAAGCGCTGAAGCCGAACAATCCGGAATCCCTGCTGGCGGTCGCCCAGGCGGCCCTCGATACCAAGGATTTCAAGCGTGCCAGGGAAAAGGCGGAGGCGGCCCTGCGCATGGACCCGCGCGAGGGCAGCTATCTGCTGCTCGCCGACATCGAGGAGAACGAGACCGGCGACCAGGGCCGCGTGCGCCACTGGCTGAACCAGGCATTGCGCGCGCCGCGCGATCCGGCCTGGGTGGCGGATGGTTTCGTCTCCGAGCGCTGGCTGCCGCTCTCGCCGGTGACAGGCCGCCTCGATGCCTTCGAATGGAAACGCCCCTTCGGCCAGCTGGAGGGTCCGGTCGAGGAGGGCTCGCTGGCCGCCGAGACCGCCATTGCCAACCTGCCGCCGGTCGCAAGGACCGAGGTGCCCGCAGAGCCGCGGCTCGACCCGGCTGCAGCATCCGACGCTGCGCCGGCAGAACCGGCCCGGGCACCGAGCCTGACCGTGGTCGCCGGCGGCGAGGCATCGGCTAGGCCTTCGGCCGAAAAGCCGGAGGCCCCGAAGGCTGCTGCACCGGCGCGGGAGGAGACCGCAGACCCCTTCAACGGTCGTCCACCCGATGATCCGGGCGTCAAGGACAGGGAGGCCGTGGCCGAACCAGCGACACGTCTGAAACTGTTCTGAGGTGCTGATGTTCGACCGTATCCTCGACTTCTTCCAGGACCTGGCCGGCGACCGGCCGCACAACGAATTTGCACCCGACGACCCGCGCGTTGCCTTCGTTGCGCTCTGCTTCCAGGTGATGGAAGCGGACGGCACCGTCTCCGACAGCGAGAAGAACCGCCTGCACGATCTGCTGCGCGACCGCTACCAGCTCGACAAGGCGCATCTCGAGCGCCTGATAGCGGCCGGACGCGAGGCAGGCTCGGAAGCGGTTGACTATTATCGCTTTACCTCCGATCTTAAACGACACCTCACGCCGGATGATGCCGTGGCGCTGGTGGGTGCCCTCTGGGACCTCGTCTATGCCGACGGCGAACGCAGCGAGATGGAAGATCACGTGATTTGGAGGATCGCCGATCTTCTGGGCGTCTCGGCCCGCGACCGGGTGCTGGAGCGGCAGAAGGTGGCCGCGCGAACCGTGGGAGGCGATACGGGAGGAGACTGAGGATAGACCGGATGCTGATGAACCCGTCGCAACGCAGTGAGAAAAATCCCGTTCTCGTTGTCCTCCACCAGGAACGTTCCTCGCCCGGCCGCGTCGGGCAGATGCTTGTCGAGAAGGGGTTTCGGCTCGACATCCGCCGTCCCGCACTGGGCGATCCCCTGCCTCACACGCTGGCCTGTCATTCCGGCGCCGTGATCTTCGGCGGGCCGATGAGCGCCAATGATCCCGACCCTTTCGTAAAGGCGGAGATCGACTGGATCTCGGTGCCGCTCAGGGAAAACAAGCCCTATCTCGGCATCTGTCTCGGGGCGCAGATGATGGTGAAGAATCTCGGCGGCCGGGTCGGACCCGACCGGGAGGGAATGACCGAAATCGGCTGGTATCCGCTGCGGGCCACCGAGCACGGGCGCCTGATCATGTCCTGGCCGCGCATGGTCTATCACTTCCACCGCGAGGGCTTTGACGTGCCGCGCGGCGTGGAGCTGCTGGCGGAAGGCGATGCCTATCCGCACCAGGCGATCCGCTATGGCGACAATGCCTGGGGCGTGCAGTTCCACGCGGAGCTGACGCGCGCCATGATGCACAGCTGGGTGGTGCGCGGCGCCTCGCGCTTCGTGCTGCCGAACGCCCAGCAGGGGCGCGAGCATCTGGAAGGGCGGATGATCTTCGATGCGCCGCTGAAGGCGTGGCTCTGGAGCTTCCTCGACCTCGTCTTCCAGCGCCCGGTGTTCGAGGTTGAACGTGCCCGCAGCCGCCCGAAACTGGAAGCGGCATTTTCCTGACCAAAGTTGCCTCGCCGCGCCGGCCTGCCGGGGCGGCGCTCAGGGATTGGACGGCGCGTCGAGGTTGTCGATCCGGCGCAGCTTCGGGAAGCCGAGCGCCCAGATGATGGCAACCGCCAGCGTGCCGAAGCCGCCGATGACCACGGCCGGCACCGCACCGATCAGATGCGCCATGGTGCCGGCGCGGAACTCGCCCAGCTCGTTGGAGGCCCCGACGAACACCATGTTGACGGCGTTCACGCGCCCGCGCACCTCATCCGGCGTCCACAGCATGATGAGGCTTTCCCGGACATAGACCGAGATCATGTCGGAGGCGCCCATCAGCATCAGCGCGCCGATCGAGAGCCAGGCCGTCTGCGACAGGCCGAAGACCACCGTGCCGATGCCGAACAGCGCGACGCCGACGAACATTGCGACACCGGCATGCTTGCGGATCGGATAGGCGGCGAGCAGGAGGGCCACCACGATTGCCCCGATGCCGGGCGCCGAGCGCAGCAGGCCGAGCCCCCAGGGACCGAGATCCAGCACATCGCGGGCAAAGACCGGCATCAGCGCGACCGCGCCGCCGAGCAGCACGGCAAACAGATCGAGAGAAATCGCGCCCAGCACCACCTTTTCGCTCCAGATGAAGCGGAAGCCGGCAAGGATGGTGGACCAGCTGACGGCCTTGGAGGCCGCACGCTGCGCCGGCTTCGGGATGCTGATGATCAGGACCGCTGCGCCCAGCATGAAGAGGAGCGCGGTGGAATAGGCCGCGACCGCGCTGGCGCCATAGAGCAGGCCACCCGCAACGGGGCCGAGAATGGAGGCCGTCTGCCAGGAGGAGGAATTCCAGGCAATCGCATTCGGCAGGTCCTGTTCCGGCACCAGATTGGGCGCCAGCGACTGGACCGCCGGCCCCATGAAGGCACGCTCCACGCCGAAGACGAGAAGGATGCCGAACACCGGCCAGGGCGAGAAGCTGTGGGTCAGCGTCAGCGCCAGAAGGGCGGCCGTGCACAGGCTGCCGAGCATCAGGCAGGCGGCCACGATGGCGCGCCGGTTATAGCGATCGGCAACCGAGCCGGTGACGAGGATCAGCAGTAGCGACGGCAGGAACTGGAACAGGCCGATCAGGCCGAGATACAGCGCATTGCCCGTGACATCGTACATCTGCCAGCCAACGGACACGCTGACGATCTGGATGGCAAAGGCGGCAAGGAAGCGGCTGAAGAAGAAGCGTGCGTAGGAACTGTGGCGGAAGGCGGCGAACCGGTCGCCGGAGGCGGGAATGGACATCGGGGGTCGCTTTCGAGGCGCCGCCTCACCCGCGGCCGCCCGTTAAACATGATTTGCCATGGGCATTGCCAGAGCACTTGCCGCTTAGTTCGCCAATGTCTACATGTCTGTCAACTACAGATATGGAGTTCTGGATGACTGCGCTGTTTCAGACCATCGACCTGGCCTTGAACCTCTACACATGGGTGCTCATCGTCGGCGCCATCTTCTCCTGGCTGTATGCGTTCAACGTGATCAATTCGCACAACCAGGTGGTCAACTCCATCGGCACCATGCTGTACAATCTGACCGAGCCGGCGCTTCGGCCGATCCGTCGCGTGATGCCGGATCTCGGTGGCATCGACATCTCGCCGGTGATCCTGCTTTTGATCATCTTCTTCGTCCGCTCGCTGATGTGGACGACAATCGCGCCGATCTTCACGCAGTGAACGCGGCCAAGGGCTTTGCCGATCACGTGAGACTGGCCGTCCGCCTGACGCCGAACGCCTCCCGCGACGGGATCGAGGGGCTGGAGACGGCGGCGGATGGGGAATGCTGGCTGAAGGCGCGCGTGACCGCCGTGCCGGAAGACGGCAAGGCCAACAAGGCGCTGATCCAGCTGATGGCCAAGGCGCTGCGGCTTCCCAAATCCTCGATCTCCCTCATCGCAGGCGAAACGGCGCGCAAAAAAATCCTCCGGATCGAGGGCGACCCGGAGGATCTGATGAGAAGGCTCGACCAGCTGCTTGCGCGCTGATTACTTCTGAGCCTTGTAGCGCTCGATGGCTTCGACGATCAGGCGCTTGGCCACCGTCACATCCTGCCAGCCACCGATCTTCACCCATTTGCCGGGCTCCAGATCCTTGTAGTGCTCGAAGAAGTGCTCGATCTGCTTCAGCGTGATTTCCGGCAGGTCGGTGTAGTTGTGGATCTTGTCGTAGCGCTGGGTCAGCTTCGGAACCGGCACGGCGAGGATCTTCTCGTCCTTGCCACCGTCATCTTCCATGATCATCACGCCGATCGGGCGAACGGCAATCACGCAGCCCGGCACGAGCGGACGGGTGTTGCAGATGAGAACGTCGACGGGGTCGCCATCTTCCGACAGCGTGTGCGGCACGAAGCCGTAATTGCCCGGATAGGTCATCGGCGTGTACAGGAATCGGTCAACGATCAGCGCGCCGGCTTCCTTGTCCATCTCGTACTTGATCGGATGGCCGCCGACCGGCACTTCAACGATGACGTTGACGTCGTCCGGCGGGTTCTTGCCGATCTTGATTGCATCAATACGCATGTGTTTCCCCGAAAGCGTTGGATGGTGACGCCTCGATACTGGGAAAATCCTTGCATTGCAACATGATCATAAAGATGAGATCGCGGGCATTGACAATGTCGCGATCACTCTGCCGGAACAGTTGTCGCACGCCGTGATCAGGGCCAGACGAAACCGATCTTGCGCAGGCGCACGTCGGCGAAATCCTCCATGCCCTCCGCGAGATCGAGCCCGCCATGCCGGCGGAAGAAGCGGATGGCATGTTCGCTGTCTTCCAGGCACCAGACCACAAGCCCGTTGCAGCCCAGCGACTTGAGCAGGCGCCGCGCCTCGCCGAACAGGCGGCGGCCAAGCCCGATGCCCTGGAATTCGGGACGCAGGTAGATCTCGTAGATCTCGCCATCCTGCGGCAGGGCCCGCGCGCGGTTCAGCCCGATGGTGGCATAGCCGGCGATCGTGCCGGCGACATCGAGGACGAGAAGCGTTGCCGGCCCGCGAGCCGCGCGTCGCCACCAGGTCTCGCCGCGCCGCTCCAGCATCTCGGTCAGCGGGCGGTGCGGGATAAGCCCCGCATAGGCCTGGCGCCAGGCTTCGCGGTGAACCTCGGACACCTCGGCTGCATCCAGCGGCTCGGCTCGCCGCACCTCGATGGACAATGTCTTCATGACACCACTCTGAACCAGTCGCCGCCCCTCCATCATTCCACGGGGGAACGACGGTGCGGCCCACGAACGTCCTGCGTGTCGCCGCGTTCCAAAGTTAACGCTTTTTTAATCTGGCGAACAAGCCCGCCGGCAAAGCGGCGCACACAAAAAAAGCCCCGGATTTTGCCGGGGCTTTTTCAAGGATCACTCTGACAGATCAGGCGACGCGCGACTTTTCGAAGCGCTTGCGATCGTTCGGGTCGAGATACATCTTGCGCAGACGGATCGACTTCGGCGTGACTTCCATCAGCTCGTCGTCCTGGATCCAGGAGAGCGCGCGGTCGAGCGTCATGCGGATCGGCGGGGTGAGCTTCACGGCTTCATCCTTGCCGGCGGCGCGGATGTTGGTGAGCTGCTTGCCCTTCAAAACGTTGACTTCGAGGTCGTTATCGCGGGAGTGGATGCCGATGATCATGCCCTGATAGACCTTTTCACCCGGCTCGATGATCATCGGGCCACGGTCTTCCAGGTTGAACATGGCATAGGCGACAGCCTCGCCCGAACCGTTCGACAGGAGAACGCCGTTGTTGCGGCCGGCGATCGCGCCCTTGAACGGCTGGTAGCTGTGGAACAGGCGGTTCATGATCGCCGTGCCGCGGGTATCGGTCAGGAGTTCCGACTGATAACCGATGAGGCCGCGGGTCGGTGCCAGGAACTTCAGGCGCACGCGGTTGCCGCCGGAGGGGCGCAGTTCCGTCATTTCGGCCTTACGTTCGGACATCTTCTGCACGACGACGCCGGAATGTTCCTCATCGACGTCGATGACGACTTCCTCGATCGGCTCCATCGTTTCACCGGTCGTCTCGTCCTTGTGCATGACGACGCGCGGACGCGACACGGCAAGTTCGAAACCTTCGCGGCGCATGGTTTCGATCAGAACGGCGAGCTGGAGTTCGCCGCGGCCGGACACGAAGAACGAATCCTTGCCTTCGGCTTCCTCGATCTTGAGCGCGACGTTGCCTTCGGCTTCCTTGAACAGACGGTCGCGGATAACGCGGCTCGTCACCTTGTCGCCTTCGGTGCCAGCCAGCGGGCTGTCGTTGACGATGAAGGACATGGTGACCGTCGGCGGGTCGATCGGCTGCGCGGTCATGGCTTCGGTGACGGAGGGGTCACAGAAGGTATCGGCAACGGTACCCTTGGAGAGACCGGCGATCGCAACGATATCGCCCGCATGCGCTTCTTCGATCGCCGTACGCTCAATGCCGCGGAAGGCGAGGATCTTGGAAATACGGCCGGTTTCGATGGTCTTGCCATCCTGGCCCAGAACCTTGACGGCCTGGTTCGGCTTGATCGAACCGGAGGCGATGCGGCCGGTGATGATGCGGCCGAGGAAGTTGTTGGCTTCCAGGATCGTGCCGATCATGCGGAACGGGCCTTCTTCGACCGTCGGCTCCGGCACGTGCTTCAGGACGAGATCGAGAAGCGGCGCAAGGCCTTCTTCCTTCGGACCTTCCGGGCTGACGTTCATCCAGCCATCGCGGCCCGAACCGTAGAGGATCGGGAAGTCGAGCTGCTCGTCGGTGGCGTCGAGGTTGGCGAAGAGGTCGAAGACCTCGTTGATCACTTCCTCATGACGGCCGTCCGGACGGTCGATCTTGTTGATCGCGACGATCGGGCGAAGACCGACCTTGAGCGCCTTGGAGACCACGAACTTGGTCTGCGGCATCGGGCCTTCAGAGGAATCGACGAGAACGATCGCGCCATCCACCATCGAGAGGATACGCTCGACTTCGCCGCCGAAGTCGGCGTGGCCGGGGGTGTCGACGATGTTGATGCGCACACCCTTCCACTCCACCGAGGTGGCCTTGGCGAGAATGGTGATGCCGCGTTCCTTTTCGAGGTCGTTCGAATCCATGACGCGTTCTGCAACGCGCTGGTTTTCGCGGAACGAGCCGGACTGCTTCAGAAGTTCGTCGACGAGGGTCGTTTTTCCATGGTCAACGTGCGCGATGATCGCGATGTTGCGAAGTGCCATATCGGTTTCTCTGGGGCTGTGGCGCACGCCGGGAGCTCTACGCGCCAAATTTCGTTGGCGCGCTCATACCCTGTTTTTCGCATTTGCGAAAGGGGGCGGCTGAACGCACGGTTAAAGGGCGGGGTTGCAGGACGCATCATCCGCCGCCGCCCTGGTAGCGATCGAGGCAGAACCGCCAGAAGGCGGCGGCCACGATGACGGAAAGCGGGCCGGCCGCAAGAGCCGCCATCTCCGCAGCGGCGCCCAGATAGGGCACCGGCCGCGCAAGCAGCACCGAAACCGGCACATAGGCCATGTAGGCCAGCGGAATGACGGAGAGCAGCGCGATCTGGAAGGGGGCCGCGAAAATGCTGGCCGGATAACGCGACAGCTCCCAGAAATCGAAATAGATGCCGAACAGGTAGCGCGCCCGGCCAAGCAGCATGGCACAGGCACCGATGATGGTGATCATCGAGGCGGTGATCAGCGCCGCACTGACAAGGCCGCCCCCGAAAAGGACAAGGGCCTCGGGCGTCCACACGATGGAGAGCTGCGGCAGCGCCCAGGCAATCAACCCGGCCCCCAGCACGACATGACCGCCATATTCGATGTTGAAGCCGGAAAAGACCAGATAGGCCCAGGGGTTCAGCGGCCGGACCAGCAGCGTGTCGAATTCACCACCCAGCACGATTTCCTCCATGCGCCTCAGCTGCACCAGCGTGAAGCAGGCGCCGAGCGCATAGCCGAGCGTGTGGAAGCCGAGCAGCAGCGCCATCTGCGGCCAGGTCCAGCCGCCGACGTTCTCGAAGCGGGTGAGGATCAGCCAGATCTGCGTGAAGACGCCGGCATAACCGAAAGCCTGTGCCACCCAGGCGATCACCAGGCTGGCCCGGAATTCCAGCCGGGTGCGCACCCTGAGCCGGACGAGATAGACAAGCAGCGACAGCGTTTCGCGCATTCTTCAGCCTCCCTGCACCACGACCTGCCCGCAGGCCCGCGACCAGACGAAGGCGACGCCAAGGCCGAGCACCACGGCCCAACCGCTGCCGGCGGCAAGCGACAGCGCGGAGGCCGCCAGATCGCGCTCGCCGAGATAGACCGCCATCGGCTGATAGGTGATCCAGGAGAAGGGCAGCGCATGCGCCACCTGCGCAAATCCGCTCGGAAAGAACCAGATCGGCACCAGCCCGCCGGAAAGCACCGCCAGCAGGCCGCGCATGAACCATTCCAGCGAATGCGCATCGAAGACCCAGAAGGACAGAAGGCCGATGAGGATCGCCGTCGTCATCAGAATGGCAAGCGATACCACCACATGGCCGAGAAACAGCAGCGCATGGCCGAGGCTTGCCGGCGGCTCGATGCCGTAGATCAGGCCCATGATGACGATGACGGGCGCCGAGACCAGCAGCCAGTCGAAGAAGCGCACGCCGAGCTGCTCGGCCAGCAGCATCAGCGGATAGCCGACCGGCCTCAGCAGCGAGCTGCCGATGGCGCCGGTGCGGATCGTCGCGCCGACATCGCGCACGATCATGGTGGCATCCCAGCTGGAGAGAACCGTGCCGCCGATCAGCGCATAGGTGATCATCTGCGAGAGCGTGATGCCGTAGAGAGAGGGATGCGCGCCAAAGGCCGCCTGCCAGATGGAAATGCGGGCGAGGATTTCGACGAGACCGCCGAGGATGCGGATGATGTTGCGGGAGCGATGCTCGGCCTCGCGGCGGAAGGCGGCGCGGATGAGGGCAAGGAAGGCGCTCATGCCGCCCTCCCCGTCTCGATCCTTCTCTGGTAATGGGTGCGGATGATCTCCTCGATACCCGGCTCGTGCAGCCGCACATCGCGCAGGTCCGCATCGGCCTGAAGCGCTGCCAGCAGTTCCACCAGCGAGCGGCCGTCATCGTTCAGCAGGAAGTGGCGCACATGCCCCTCGCCGCCATCGGGCTCGGCATCGGCGAGCCGCACGAAGGCGGGCTCGCGGACGAACTCCAGAACGAGGCGACGCCGCGCCCCGAACCGGGCGCGCAACTCCCCCACGGCGCCATCGAACAGCAGCTTGCCCTCGTCCACCATGATCAGGCGGGGGCAGATCTCCTCGATGTCCTGCAGGTCATGGGTGGTGAGGATGATCGTGGTGCCGCGTTCGCGGTTGATGCGCGAGAGGAACTTGCGCACCACGTCCTTGGCGACCACGTCGAGGCCGATGGTCGGCTCGTCGAGGAAGAGGATCTTCGGATCATGCATCAGCGCCATGGCAATCTCGGCGCGCATGCGCTGGCCGAGGCTCAGGTGCCGCACCGGCCGCTCCAGGAAGGAGGCAAGCCCCATCATCTCGCTGAGGTCGGCGCGATTGCGGGCGAAGACCTCGGACGGTACGCGGTACATGCGCCGGTGCAGCTCGAAGCTTTCCGACAGCGGCAGCTCCCACCACAACTGGGTGCGCTGGCCGAAGACCACGCCGATCTGGCGGGCGTTCTCCACCCGGTTCGCCTGCGGATGACGGCCGAGCACCGTCACCGCGCCGGACGACGGGGCCAGGATGCCGGTCAGCATCTTGATCATCGTCGACTTGCCGGCGCCGTTCGGGCCGAGATAGCCGACCGCCTCCCCCGCCTCGATGGCAAAGGAAATGCCATCGACCGCGCTTACCGGCCGCGTGACAGGAGCGACGAGATCGTGCAGGCCGCCGAACAGGCCGGGCCGGCGCACCCGCTGGCGAAAGATCTTGGCGACATGCTGGGCGCTGATGATGGGGGCCATGGCGGGGTGTCCTTGGAAAGGAACTCCCCACTAGGAGAGTCGCATGAAGCTTATGCGACACCCGCTCGCTTTGCCCGCCACTTCTTGTGATGGATCACATTTGATGGATCACATTCCGGCCCGGAATGCCCGGTGCGTCCTCAGGCGTCGCTGCCGGCCAGTTCCTCCATCATGGCAAGCCCCTTCTTCTTCAGCATGGCCTGCGGATCCGGCAGCTTGCCGCGGAAGGCGAGATAGGCATCCTCCGGATCGATCGCTCCGCCGACCGAATAGATGTTGTTCTTCAACTTGCGCGCCATGACCGGATCGAAGGGATTGCCGCTTTCCTCGAAGGCCGCGAAGGCATCGGCATCCAGCACTTCCGACCACATGTAGGAATAGTAGCCGGCCGAATAACCGTCGCCGGAGAAGACATGCTGGAAATGCGGCGTGGCATGGCGCATGACGATGGAGGCGGGCAGGCCGATCTCGTCCAGCACCTGCGCCTGCACGGCCATGGGATCCTCGACCGGGCCGCGGGTGTGGAAGGCCATGTCGACCAGTGCCGACGAAGTGAACTCAACGGTGTTGAAGCCGGCATTGAAGGTGCGGGCCGCCAGAACCTTGTCGAGCAGTGGCTTCGGCATCGGTTCCCCGGTTTCGTAATGCACGGCATAGCGGGTGAGGATTTCCGGCACCGTCAGCCAGTGTTCGTAAAGCTGCGAGGGCAGTTCGACGAAATCGCGCGAGACACCCGTGCCGGAGACCGAGGGATAGGTTACATCCGACAGCATGCCATGCAGGCCGTGGCCAAATTCGTGAAACAGCGTGCGGGCATCATCCAGCGACAGCAGGGCCGGCTTGCCCTCTGCGGGTTTCGCAAAGTTGCAGACATTGTAGATGATCGGCAGTTCGCCTTCGGCGCCGTTCTTCAATGTCAGCCGGTGCTGGCTCTGGAAGGAGCTCATCCAGGCGCCGGAGCGCTTGGAGGATCGGGCAAAGTAATCGCCGAGGAACATCGCCTTCAGCCTGCCGTTCTCATCGCGCACCTCGAAGACGCGCACGTCCGGATGATAGGCGGGAACGCCCTTCACCTCGGTCAGCGTGACGCCGAACAGGCGGTTCGCCACGTCGAAGCAGGCCTCGATGATCTTTTCCAGCTGCAGATAGGGCTTCAGCTCGGATTCGGAGAAATCGAACATCCGCTCGCGCAGCTTTTCGGCATAGTAACGCCAGTCCCAGGGCTGGACGGGGCCGTTGATCCCCTCCTCCGCCATCAGGCCGGCAAGCGAGGCCTCCTCCTCCAGCGCCCGGGTGCGGGCCTTGGCCCACACCTTCATCAGGAGGCCGTTCACATTGGCCGGCGTCTTGGCCATGGTGTCGTCGAGCTTGTAGGCGGCGAAATTCTCGTAGCCGAGCAGTTGCGCCTTTTCGAAGCGCAGCGCCAGCGTCTGCCTGACGATCTCGATATTGTCGGTCTCGCCACCATTGGCGCCGCGTTTCACCCAGGCGGCAAAGGCCCGTTCGCGCAGGTCGCGGCGGCTGGAGAAGGTCAGGAAGGGCTCGATGATCGAGCGCGACAGGGTGACGGCATAGCTGCCATCCGCCGCACCGCGGTCACGGGCCGCAGAGGCCATCGCATCGCGCAGGAAGGACGGCAGTCCCGCAAGCTCCTCTTCGTCCGTCAGGATCAGCGACCAGTTCTTCTCATCCGCCAGCACGTTCTGGCCGAAACGCGCGCCAAGCCCGGCCAGCGTCTCGTTGATCGTGGCCAGCCGCTCCTGATCCTCGCGGCTGAGCTTGGCGCCCGCGCGCACGAAACCCTTCCAGTGGCGCTCCAGCACGCGCGTCTGCTCCAGCGTCAGATCGAGTGCGTCGCGCTTTTCCCAGAGCGCATCGACGCGGGCAAACAGCACCGCGTTCATGGCGATCTGCGAATAATGGCGCGACATCTTCGGCGCGATCTCGCGCTCCAGAGCCTGGATCACCTCATTGGTATGGGCCCCGGCGCGGTTCCAGAACAGGGCGGAGATCCGCGACAGCTCGTCGCCGGCAATCTCCAGAGCGGTGATGGTGTTGTCGAAGTCCGGCATCTCAGGG
This sequence comes from Rhizobium sp. CSW-27, assembly GCF_018760785.1. Classification (GTDB taxonomy): domain Bacteria; phylum Pseudomonadota; class Alphaproteobacteria; order Rhizobiales; family Rhizobiaceae; genus Neorhizobium. Next base: position 199,655 of record NZ_JAHHZO010000005.1, on the reverse strand, counting down.
TTGCCGGAAATCGCAAGGATTTCAGCGTCATGCAGCGCCAGCGCCGCATCGAACGCGGCTGCGAAATCCTCATCCCGCACCTCGTCGAACTGCGGCAGGCCGTTTCTGCCGCTCCATTCCACAAGCGCCGGTTTGATCTTCGAATGCACTGTCATGTCACTGTCCTCTAGAGCTGTTTGGGTCTGCCATCGCCATGGCGGTCGGTGGCCTTCGCGCAGGGGTAAAGCCGCTGGAATACAAGAAGTATTAGCTGATTATTAATAATTGACCACTTGCGAGCCTCGGGTATGTTCGGGGACACTATCCAATGAGGTGGATACTGGCCGTGGAAATGAGTTCCCTGCACTGGTCCGGCAGCTTGCTCCATCGGGAGCACGCTCGCAATACCAGGATCGAAAAAGCCCTGTTCCCCATACGAACGGAAACGAGACCCGTTTTCGATCTGCCGGACGTTCAGCGCCAGGCACCGGATTTTTCAGCCATCTCTCCCCGCCTCCTGCGGGAACTTGCCCTTCAGAAATATATCGCGGGCGACATCGAACAAGATGTCTATATCGCACTGGCGCAGGAATTGCCGATGCAGGCGGTGGATGCCTCCGGAGCCGTCGAGGATCTTTCCGACGTGACCGATGACACCGAATTCGATTTCCGCCGCTATTTCCAGAACCAGAAGGTGCTGGCGGCGTCGCTGGGCGACGAGGACAGGGCGGCGACCTTCGATTCGGTCCTCAATTTCATCCGCGCCTGAGCGCCTGCGCGCTTTTCCCCGTCCGGATGGTGCACAACGTCGCTTTGCGGTTTGCCTGACCGCAGAATGATAGTAAGGGTGCCTTATCAACCGGCACGGTATCATGCACCCCCAGACCCATCACGACAGTCTCGGCTTTCTCCTGACGGATGCCGCACGCCTGTTGCGCAGCGCCTTCGAGCGGCGCATTGCCCAGGCCGGCCTCGGCATCACGCCGGCGGAGGCGCGCACGCTTCTCAACATCCAGGCGCTCGGCGACTGTCGGCAGCTGGAGCTGGCGGCCCGCATGGGCATCGAACCCATGACGGTCTGCACCTTCCTCGACAAGCTGCAGGGGCTCGGCCTCATCGACCGCCAGCCGGACCCCGCCGACCGCCGCGCCAAGCGCGTGACGTTGACGGCGGCCTGCGAGCCTCTGATCGAGACCCTGCGGCAGGAACTCGATGTGGTTCTTGCCGTCGCGACCGCCGGCATGTCACCGGAGGAGGCCCGCATGCTCAACCGCGCGCTGCAGCGGGTCAGCGGCAATCTGCAGACCGATGCGCTCACCCTGCCGGAAGCCGCGCCATGCTCCTGACACCCGATCCGGCGGCGCCCCGGCCATCCCGCATGAGCGAGGGCCGGACCACCTTTCTCGGTGCGCTGCTGACGACGCTTGGCCCCATTTCGATGGCGATCTACACGCCCGCCATGCCGGAACTGGTACATGCCTTCGGCACAACGGAGGCGGCGGTCAAGATGAGCCTGTCGATGTTCTTCGGCGGCTTTGCCCTTGCGCAGCTGATGGCGGGGCCGCTATCGGATGCGCTGGGACGCAAGGTCGCGACGCTGGCCTTCCTTGCCATCTATCTCCTCGGCTCGGCCATGGCGGCACTCGCGCCGTCGGTGGAGATCATTCTCGCCGCCCGCCTGATCCAGGGCATCGGCGCCTCGGTCGGTGTCGTCGTGGGGCGGGCGATCGTGCGCGACCTTTATGTCGGCCCGGAAGCCGCACGCATTCTCAACACCATCGGCATCTTCCTGGCGGTCGGTCCGGCCATGGGTCCGACGCTCGGCGGACTGACGCTTGCCGCCTTCAGCTGGCATGCGGTGTTCCTGCTGATGGTCGGCTTCGGGCTGCTCGCCGCCGCCAGCACGATCTTCCTGATGCGGGAAACCATCATTCCCGATGTCCGCCGCCTGAAGCCCGCCCGGCTGATGCGCGCCTATGCGGAGGTGGCTCAAAACCGCCAGTTCCTGGCGAGTGCCGTCGTGCTCAGCGGCTCGATCGGCGCGCTTTACGCGCAATCGACCATGCTGCCCTTCGTGCTGATCAACCGTGTCGGCCTGACGCCGACCGCGTTCGGGATCGGCATGCTGATGCAGTCCGGCTTCTATCTCCTGGGCTCGCTGACGCTGAAGATGGTGGCCGCCCGCATCAGCGGACAGCGTGCTGCCGAGATCGGCATCACGCTGTGCGGCCTGGGCGGCGTGATCATGGCGCTGTCGGTGGCCTTCGTACCGCCCTTCTTCCTGTCGATCATGGGGCCTGTGGCGATCTGCACCTTCGGCATCGCCTTCCTGACGCCGCATGTGGTGACGCAGAGCCTGGCTCCCTTTGCCCATGTGGCGGGATCCGCCTCGGCGCTGACCGGCTTCCTGCAGATGGGTTGCGGCTTTCTGGGCGGCGTGGCGGCCGCCGCGATCGGCGATCCGCTGACGGCCTTCGGCATCATCATTCCCGGCATGGAACTGGCGGCCGTGGCGGGCTTCCTCTGGCTGCAGCACCTCTCCCGCCGGGCATGAAAAAACCCGCCCTCCATAAGGAGAGCGGGCCGGATGAGGCAGCCGGATGACGCCAGCCCTCAGGCTTACTTGCCGAGATTGCGCTTGGCGAGTGTGCGCAGACGAAGCGCATTCAGCTTGATGAAGCCGGCGGCATCCTTCTGGTCATAGGCGCCCTGGTCGTCCTCGAAGGTGACCAGCTGGTCGGAATAGAGCGACTTGTCCGACTGGCGGCCGATGACCATGACGTTGCCCTTGTAGAGCTTCAGCGTCACTTCGCCTTCGACATTCTCCTGGCTCTTGTCGATGAGCGCCTGCAGCATTTCGCGTTCCGGCGAGAACCAGAAACCGTAATAGATGAGTTCCGCATAGCGCGGCATCAGCTCATCCTTCAGGTGCGCGGCACCACGGTCGAGCGTGATGCTCTCGATCGCGCGGTGGGCAGCGAGCAGGATCGTGCCGCCGGGGGTCTCGTAGACGCCGCGGCTCTTCATGCCGACGAAGCGGTTCTCGACGAGATCGAGACGGCCGATGCCGTTGTCGCGGCCATAATTGTTGAGTTCGGCAAGCAGCGTGGCCGGGCTCATCTCGACGCCGTTGATCGAGCAGGCATCGCCCTTGCGGAAGCCGACCTTGATGACGGTCGCCTTGTCCGGGGCGGCTTCCGGCGAAATCGTGCGCATGTGCACGTATTCGGGGGCTTCCTGGCTGGGGTCCTCCAGAACCTTGCCCTCGGAAGACGAGTGCAGCAGGTTGGCATCGACCGAGAAGGGGGCCTCGCCCTTCTTGTCCTTGGCAACCGGGATCTGGTGCTTTTCGGCAAATTCGAGCAGGTCGGTGCGGCTCTTGAACGACCAGTCGCGCCAGGGGGCGATGATCTTGATATCCGGGTTCAGCGCATAGGCCGACAGCTCGAAACGGACCTGGTCATTGCCCTTGCCGGTCGCGCCATGCGCGATGGCGTCTGCACCGGTCTTCCTGGCGATCTCGATCAGGTGCTTGGAGATCAACGGACGGGCAATCGAGGTGCCGAGCAGGTAGACGCCTTCATAGACGGCATTGGCACGGAACATGGGGAAGACGAAATCGCGCACGAATTCCTCGCGCACATCCTCGATGAAGATCTCCTTGATACCGAGCATCTCGGCCTTCTTGCGCGCCGGCTCGAGTTCCTCGCCCTGGCCGAGATCGGCGGTGAAGGTGACGACTTCCGCGCCGAGTTCGGTCTGGAGCCATTTCAGGATGATCGAGGTGTCGAGACCGCCGGAATAGGCCAGCACGACTTTCTTCACGTCTTTGGGGAGTGCCATATCGATTGCGTTCCGTCTGGAGGGCAGGCCGTTCAAAACCTGCCGCTTGAAGTCTGGGATCGCGGCACTTTTAGCGAGTTTACGGCAGCGTGCAAGGGCAAGCGCGGGCCCAAAGCGTCACAGATGGTGGCCGATGTTCATCCGCTGGTGAAGGATGCGGATGAGAATGAGCGATGCAGCCTTTTCTTGATAAATCAGGTAGTGGGAGCGAAAGGACAGTGACATCGCACCCTTGCGGATATGATTGATGGACCTTCCTTTTTTCGTCCCTCGGCAAACATCCTGCAATGCCTGCCGAATACCAAAGGTATAATCTTCCGCCTGGTCCTGTCCCCAACGAGCCTCAGTGTAGTCGTAGATTTCATCGATATCGTCGGCAGCCCGCGGCGAAATGATGAGGGTCTTCATCGCGATGCATTTCGTGCACGCTTCCGCTCAATGAAGGCATCGAAATCAAACGGCTGCGGCTCGCCCGACGCCTCGCCCTCCTCGATGGCCGCGCGGATGGCCAGCAAACCATCTTGGTCCCGCAGCAGTTCGAGGGCTGCTTCGACAACCTCCGCTTCCGATGCGTAGTCCCCGACGCTCACCTTGTGCTGCATGAATTCGGCCAGTTCGCCCTGAACGGTGATCGTAGCAATCCTGCCCATGCCTCATCCTCCGGCCACAGCCGTCATGTTGACGATAGGACCCGAGGATACCATATCCGCTGCGACCTGAAAAACCGAAACAACCCGCGGAGTTTTGCCCATGACCCATCAGCATCCCGCCCTGCAACAGGGCCACGTGGCTGTCGTCACCGGGGCCGCCTCCGGCATCGGCCTTGCCGCCGCCAAGGCCTTTGCCCGGATGGGGCTCTGTGTCGTGCTCGTCGATCTGGAGGGTGACAAACTGGCAGAGGCCTGCCGCGAAGTGGCAAATCTTTCACCAGGCGGCGAGGCGGATGTGGTGGCGATCGGCACCGATGTCTCCCGGCTGGACGAACTGGAAGCGCTGGAGCGCGCCGTCATCCAGCGCTTCGGGCGCGTGCATGTGCTGATGAACAATGCCGGCATCCAGCCGGGCAGCGCACTGTTCGGGCCGCAGGCGAACTGGGACAATGTGCTGGCCGTCAACCTCATGGGCGTGATCCATGGCACCCGCACCTTCGGCCCCGGCATGATCGGCCATAACGATCCGGCGCTGATCATCAATACCGGCTCCAAGCAGGGCATTACCACGCCACCCGGTGACCCGGCCTACAACGTCGCCAAGGCCGGCGTGAAGGTGTTTACCGAAGCCCTGCAGCATGATTTGCGCAATACCGAAGGCTGTCAGGTCTCGGCGCACCTGCTGATCCCCGGCTTTGTCTATACGTCACTTACCGCCCATGGCCGCACCGAAAAGCCGGCTGGCGCCTGGACGCCGGAACAGACGGTGGATTTCATGCTGGAAAGCCTGGCGCGCGGCGACTTCTACATTCTCTGCCCGGACAATGACGTCGACCGCAAGACCGACGAGCGTCGCATGGCCTGGGCGATCGGCGACATCATCGAAAACCGTCCGCCCCTCTCGCGCTGGCATCCGGATCATGCCGAGGCGGCGAAGACCTTCATCAGCCAAAGAGACTGATTGGCAAGCCCGGCAAGGCAGGGTAAGTCTCGGCGATCCGCCATTCGCCGAGGCATATCATGGATTTCCTGCCGAGCCTGCCCACGCTGATCACCTTCACCGGCATGTGCCTGCTGCTGGCCATCACGCCGGGGCCGGACATGACGCTGTCGATCAGCCGGGCGCTGTCGCAGGGCAGCCGGCGGGCGCTCTATGTGGTGGTCGGCACCACGATCGGCGTGATGATCCACACCCTGCTGGTGGCCTTCGGCGTGTCAGCCCTGATCACCGCCTCGCCGACGGCCTTCTTCCTGCTGAAGACCGGCGGCGCCGGCTATCTGCTGTTTCTCGCCATCCAGGCGGTGCGGCAGGGTTCGAGCCTGAAGGTGGAAGCGGTCGCGGAGCCTTCCGGCTCGGTCTGGGGCAATATCTCGACGGGGCTCTGGGTGAACCTGCTGAACCCCAAGGTCATCATCTTCTTCATGACCTTCCTGCCGCAATTCGTCACCGCCGGCGATCCGGCCGTCACGCAGAAGCTGCTGTTCCTCGGCTTCTTCTTCATCGTCGTCGGCATGCCGATCAACATCATCGTGATCTTTGCCGCCGACCGGCTGGCGCGCTGGCTGCAGGCCAATCCGAAGGTGCTGCGGGGCATCGACTACACCTTTGCCGGCGTCTTTTCCGTGTTTGCCGTGAAGATCTTCATGACGCAGGCGCGCTGAGCGCCACGGCTGCCCGGCCCGCCACTCAGGCGAGATCGAGGCCCATCTGCCAGAAATCAGCCTCCAGCCGCGTCGCATCGCGGAAGACGACGGAAAGGCGCGCCATTCTTGACGCATCGAGCGTCGAAAGCCGGGCATCGAGCCATTGCCGTTCGGAAGCCACCAGCGCCTGATACTCATCGCCGGCATACATGGCGATCCAGTCGGCATAGGGATTGCCGTCGCGTCTGGTGAAGGGCTGCTGCAGGATCCAGCGGGCGATCTCGCCATAGCCGATGATGCAGGGGGCAAGCGCCACGTGGAGATCGACCAGATCGCCGCTCATGCCGGCATCCAGCACATAGCGGGTATAGGCAAGCGTCGCTCGGGATTCGGAAAGACCGTCGAGCGCCGCCTCGTCGACACCCCAGCTGGCGCAATAGCCGACATGCAGGCCAAGCTCCACCTCGACGATCGCCTTCAGGCTCTCCAGCCCCTGCCGGATTTCGGCAAGGTCGCGGCTCTTGTAGACCGCAAGGCCCCAGGCGCGGGCGAACTGGATGAGAAACAGGTAATCCTGCTGCAGATAGTGTCGGAAAGCTGCCTCCGGCAACGTGCCTTCGGCCAGTTCCCGCACGAAGCGGTGCTCGGTGTAGGCCAGCCAGTCCGCCGCATTGTCGCGGATCAGGGCATCGAATGGGGCAGACATCGGCTCAGTCATCCTCGCCATGGCCGGCAATCATCATCGCCTCGAAGGCCAGGCGCTCGGTCTTGCGCATGCGTTCCGATTCCGACTTCAGCTGACCGCAGGCAGCGAGAATATCGCGGCCGCGCGGGGTGCGGATCGGCGAGGCATAGCCGGCCTGGTTGATGAAATCGGCAAACTTCTCGATCGTCGCCCAGTCGGAGCACTGATAGTTGGTACCCGGCCAGGGATTGAACGGAATGAGGTTGATCTTGGCGGGAACGCCCTTCAGGAGCTTCACCAGTTCCTTGGCATCCTCCAGGCTGTCGTTGACATCCTTCAGCATCACATATTCGAAGGTGATGCGGCGGGCATTCGAAAGACCCGGATAGTTGCGGCAGGCCTCGATCAGCTCCTTCAGCGGATATTTCTTGTTGATCGGCACCAGCATATCGCGCAACTCGTCGCGCACTGCATGCAGCGAGATTGCCAGCATCACGCCGATCTCGTCGCCGGTGCGATAGATCTCCGGCACCACGCCGGACGTGGAGAGGGTGACTCGACGCTTGGAGAGCGACAGGCCGTCGCCATCGGTGGCGATCAGCAGCGCGTCCTTCACATTGTCGAAATTGTAGAGCGGCTCGCCCATGCCCATCATGACGATGTTCGTGACCTTCCGCTCGCCCGTCGGCACAAAGGCGCCGGGCGGTGTATCGGTGCCCGGGAAATCCCCCAGCCGGTCACGCGCCAGAAGCAGCTGGGACAGGATCTCCTCCGCCGTCAGGTTGCGCACCAGCCGCTGCGTGCCCGTGTGACAGAAGGAACAGGTGAGCGAACAGCCGACCTGGCTGGAAATGCACAGCGTGCCACGGCCTTCCTCGGGAATGTAGACTGTCTCGACCTCGACCGGGCGGCCGGCACCGCGCGGCGGAAAGCGCAGCAGCCATTTGCGGGTGCCGTCGTTGGAGACCTGTTCCTCGACCACTTCCGGGCGGGAAATGGTGAAATGCTGCTTCAGCATCTCGCGCATGTCCTTCGCCACATTGGTCATGGCGTCGAAATCGGACACGCCGCGGATGTAGAGCCAGTGCCAGAGCTGGCTGACGCGCATGCGCACCTGCTTTTCCGGCACGCCCTTCTCGATCAGCGCCTTGCCCATCTGCTCGCGGGTCAGGCCGATCAGCGAAGGCTTGCCGGACATCAGATCCGGACGGGGCACCAGGGGCTGCTTGACGGCAAGACCGGGTGCGATGGCTTCGGTAACGGACATGGTCAGGTTCCACTCAACGGCTGCCCGTCGCGGCGCAGAAGCGCCGGGGGGCAGTCCGGACTGTCTGGTGTGAAATGCATCGGGCGGTCTGTTGCCCATGGCATGCCATGGCGGGTTTCGACCGCAGTTGCCGCGCCCTTTATCATCAAATGGCGCGCACGTCACCAGCAAACGGCAAAAGGCCGGTCAAACGGCCGGCCTTCATCAGCGTATGCGAGGCCGGTGCCTACTTGCAGGTTTCGATCTGCTTCAGCGCCTGCGTAAGCCCGGACAGCGAGTAGGAGTAGCTGGTGCCGGTGCCGCGGGCGGACGTGGCCTTCACCGTCATGGTCGAACCGCCCTTCATGGCGGAGACGAGTGCCGGTTCCTCGGCAGCGTTTTCCACCCAGGCCGCCTTGTCCTTGACGAACATGACGAAGTTCTTCTTGTCGATCGTGACGTTGACCTTGGAATCCGCCTTCAGCGGATAACCCATCATGGCCTGCGGCTCATAGGAAATGTTCTGGCCGGGACGCTGCGAGACGATGAAGAAGATGTCTCCATGATCCACGCTGGCCGGTTCCTTGGTGGTCGGCATCGACAGCACGTAGCAGACGGTGCTGTTGCCGGACTTGTAGGAATAGGCGCCCCAGTTCTTGAACTGGCCGATGAGGTTGGGCGCCTGGGCCGAGGCGAATGCCGTGCTGGCGAGCAAAAGGGTCGACGCGATGGCGATCTGTCTTACAAACATTGTGTCCTGCCAGTTTCTCATTGAACGGCCGACCGGACGGCACGAGCCGGGCGTGGTCGAAATCCGCTCAACTTTGACTTAATTCTGGTTACCAAATCGTCAACAGGGGTGGATCGTCGGCTGTTTGGCATGCGGACTGGGAAAGGTGCAGGCGAAATAGCCCCGGACAGGACATGGATCGCATCGGCCCCGGATCTTCGTCCAGAGCCTCAATGAGCGGATGAATTGGGCAAGAGTTTGGCCTCGCCCGCGCCTCGCTGCGGCGGGCGGGCGAAAAGCGCGGGGCCGAACAGCGCGCCCTCAGCCTGCGGCGGGACGGGCGGACGGATCGATTGCCGGATCCTCGGTCATCGCACGATCGGCCGCCTGGTAATGCTCGTCCTTGATATGCGCCTGGATCATCCGGAAGGCCGCAGCCAGCACGGCCACGTCATCGGTGAAGCCGACCATCACGAACATGTCGGGCAGGAAATCCAGCGGCAGGACGAAATAGCCGAGCGCGGCCAGCAGCACGCCGCGCACGCGGGTCGGCGTCTGGGGGTCCATCGCGCAATAATAGGCCGCAACGAGATCGCGGCTGAAGGGAATGTGGCGAACCGCCTTCTTCAGCGTCGGCCAGAAGGAACGGCGCACCCGGGCTTCCTGGCGGGCCTGGGCCTGTTCATCGCCGGGCATGAGGATTTCCCCGATCTTGACCTCGTCCACTGGGTCGTTCACTGGCGTCCTCCATCAACGTTCGGCACAATGACGCAACGCATATGGGGGTGCGGCGTTCCCGCGTCAATTGCGGGCGCGGGCCGCCTTGTCCATCAGCCGGGCCAGACTGAGATCGCGCTCGGTCAGTCCGCCGCTGTCATGCGTGGTCAGGCGGACGCTGACGCGCGAATAGACATTCGTCCATTCCGGATGATGGTCGAGCTTTTCCGCCGCCAGCGCGGATTCGGTCATGAAGGCGAAGGCGGCGCGGAAATCGGCAAACGCGAAGTCCCGCGTGATCGCGCACCCGTCCGCCGCGAGCGCCCAGCCCTCAAGCTGCGCCAGGGCAGCCTTGATCGCTGCCGGATCCAGCAAGGGATCTCGCATGACGTCCTCCCTCAGTAGAGCGGGCTTTCGGCATGCCGGCCGGCATCCCGCCAGGCGGAACGGCTTTCCTGCAGCGGGAAGACCTCTTCCGTCAGATAGGGCCCGCCACCCACCGATTCCTTGGAGGACATCAGCACGAAACGACCGACGGTAAAGGGCGCCGTGTAGAAATTGCCGCGGCCCGAAAGATAATGCACCACGTCGTCGAGCCGCGAGGACTTCAGCCGCGCCAGCGTGACATGCGGGGTGAACTTGCGCGGGTCGGGCGGCAGGCCCACCCGCTGGCAGATCCTCTCGATTTCCGCCTGCAGCGCCGTCATTTCCGGCGCGGGCGAAACACCGGCCCAGACGGAATGCGGCTTCTTCGAGCCGAAGGAACCGATGCCGGTGAGGCTCAACTGGAATTCCTCCCGGTCGATCCTGTCCAGCCGGTTGACGATCTCGTCGGCCGTTCGGCCGTCGACATCGCCGATGAAACGCAATGTGATGTGGTAGTTCTCGACATCGATCCAGCGCGCACCTGGGAGACCGCCACGCAGCAGGGAGAGGCTCATGGCGGCATTGCGCGGGATTTCGAGGGCGGTGAAAAGTCTCGGCATAGCGAACCTCCTCGAATCTCTTGCGACAGCAATAGCGGAACATGCATCGGCGTTCCGCGCAAGCACCAATTTTTGCCCTGCACAATCAACCGTCGCCGGGCAGCCCCTTGAGGAAGGCCTCCACCGCCGGCAGAGAACGGTCCACCATCACGGAGACGCCCCGGTCATTGGGATGCATGCCATCCTGCAGTTGCAGATCCGGATGCGTGACCACGCCATCGAGGAAGAACGGATAAAGCGGCACGCCATATTTCTCCGCCAGGCGCGGATAGATGCCGTTGAACTTCTCCGCATAATCGCCGCCCATGTTCGGCGGCGCCATCATGCCCATCAGCAGAACGGGGATTTTTCGCTCCTTCAGGCGCGCCAGCATGGCGTCCAGGTTCTTTTCCGTCTGCTCCGGCGAAATGCCACGCAAGGCGTCGTTTGCGCCAAGCTCGAGGATCACGCCGTCGGTGCCGGAGAGCACCGACCAGTCCAGCCGGGCGAGACCCGCTGCGGTGGTATCGCCGGAAACGCCGGCATTCAGCACCTCGACATCATGGCCACGCTCCTCCAGCGCGGCCTCCAGCTGTGCCGGATAGGATTTCGACGGAGGAAGCTGGTATCCGGCCATGAGGCTGTCCCCCAGGCCGACGATCTGCAGGCTCTTCGCCTGGGCAGGGAGAATCCCTGCGACGGCAAGACCGGCAATGACAATCACGTGAAGCCAGACTGCTTTGAATTTCATGAAATCCATCCCTAGATTGAACAGGTCCGCCGCACTGCGGCAAACGTAGTCTCGAAACAGTTCTGTGGCCAATATAGGATCGTTTGCCGTGGCAAGAACCATCATTACGCTGAAGAAGGCGGATCTGACGCTGGGAAGCGCCGCAGCCGCCGTCCATGTTCTGAAGGGCATCGACCTGAAAATTGGCGAAGGTGAGGCTGTCGGCATTGTCGGCCCCTCCGGTTCCGGCAAGTCGACGTTGCTGATGGTGCTGGCCGGTCTCGAGCGGCTGGACAGCGGCGAGATCCACATGCTCGACACGCCGCTGCACGCATTGCACGAGGATGCGCTGGCGGATTTCCGCGGCCGCAACATTGGAATCGTCTTCCAGTCCTTCCACCTGATCGCCAACATGACGGCGATCGAGAACGTCGCGGTGCCGCTGGAACTGGCCAATACGCCCGGCGCCTTCGAGATTGCCCGGCGGGAGCTGACCGCGGTCGGCCTCGGCGAACGGCTGAACCATTATCCGGGCCAGCTTTCCGGCGGCGAGCAGCAGCGCGTGGCGATTGCCCGCGCCCTTGCCCCCTCGCCAGCCGTGCTGATTGCCGACGAGCCGACCGGCAACCTCGACACCGAGACCGGGCGCCAGATCGCCGATCTGCTGTTTGCCAAGCAGAAGGAGCGCGGCATGACGCTGATGCTGGTGACGCATGACACCGCGCTCGCCGCCCGCTGCACCCGCCAGATCCGCGTCCGCTCCGGCGAGATTGCCGCCGACAGCGCCGGCGCGACCAGCCCGGCGGCGGCCTTCGCATGAACGGCGCCGGCCTTTTCCGCCTGTCGATCGCCTGGAAGCTCGCGCTGCGGGAGTTGCGCGGCGGCCTTTCCGGCTTCTACATCTTCCTCGCCTGCATCGCGCTGGGGACAGCCGCCATCGCAGCAGTCAACTCGGTCTCGCGTGCCATCACCGGCGCGATCGCCACGCAGGGCCAGACACTGCTGGCGGGCGATGTGCGCTTCGAGCTGAACAATCGCGAGGCGACGCCCGAGGAACAGGCCTTCCTCGACCGACTGGGACAAGTCTCGGTCTCGACCGGACTTCGATCCATGGTGCGCCTTCCGAACGGCGCCGAACAGGCGCTGGTGGAGGTCAAGGCCGTCGACGGCGCCTATCCGCTCTACGGAACGGTCGTCACGGATCCGGACCAGCCGCTGTCGCGCCTGCTCGCCGAACAGGATGGCGTCTACGGTGCCGTGGCCGCCCCGCTTCTGCTGGAACGCCTCGGGATCCGCACCGGACAGGAACTGCTGCTCGGCAATGCCCGCATCCGCATGACCGCCGCGCTGGTGACCGAGCCGGATGCGCTTTCCGAAGGCTTCGGCTTTGCACCGCGGCTGCTGCTCAGCCGCGAGGCGCTGGTGGCCTCCGGCCTCATCCAGACCGGAAGCCTGGTGGAACATGCCTACAAGGTGAAGATGCCGCAGCCGCTGTCGCGCGCGGTGCTGACCGAACGGGCCAATGAGGCCTTTCCCGCCGCCGGCTGGTCGATCCGCACCGCCGATCGCGCAGCCCCCTCGCTCACCGAAAACGTCGACCGCTTCTCGCAGTTCCTGACGCTCGTCGGCCTGACCGCGCTGATCGTCGGCGGTGTCGGCGTCGCCAATGCGGTGCGGGCCTTCCTCGATTCCAAGCGCACCACGATTGCCACCTTCAAGTGCCTCGGGGCGCCGGCTTTCGTGGTGACGCTGATCTACCTGTTCCAGATCCTGGTCATCGGCGCCGTCGGCATCGCGATCGGTCTCCTTGTCGGGGCCGCCGCGCCCTTTGCGGCGCTGCGCTTTCTGGAAGGCGTCCTGCCGGTTCCGGCGGAAACCACCTTCTACCCCTCGGCGCTCGGCCTTGCCGCGCTGTTTGGCCTGCTGACCACCTTCGCCTTCGCCGTGCTGCCGCTCGGCCATGCGCGCGAAGTGCCGGCAACGGCCCTGTTTCGCGAACAGAGCTTCGACCAGAGCCGGCTGCCCTCCTGGCCCTATCTGACGGCGGGTGCGCTTGCGCTGGCAGCGCTCTCGGCACTGGCGATCCTCTCGGCGGAAGACCGCTTCATCGCGGTGGTGTTTCTCGGCGCCGTGGCCGCCGCCTTCGTGCTGCTGCGGCTGGTGGCCGCCGGCATCGCGGCGCTTGCCCGACGCGCGCCGCGGGTCTCCTCGCCGGCACTCCGGCTGGCGATCGGCAATATCCACAGGCCGGGAGCGTTGACGCCCTCCGTCGTGCTGTCGCTCGGCCTCGGCCTTGCGCTTCTCGTCACGCTGTCGCTGATCGACGGCAACATGCGCCGCCAGCTGACCGGAACCATGATGCAGGAGGCGCCCAACTTCTTCTTCGTCGACATCCAGGGCAGCGAGCGTGAAGGCTTCCTCGACATTCTCGAACAGCAGGCGCCGAAGAGCGAGATCACCCAGGTGCCGATGCTGCGCGGCCGCATCATGGCCTTCAACGGCCAGGACGTCACCCAGATGAACGTGCCGCCCGCCGGTCGCTGGGTGCTGCGCGGCGATCGCGGCATCACCTACGAGGCCAGCCTGCCCGCCAATTCCCGCCTGACGGAGGGGAACTGGTGGCCGGAGAACTACGAGGGCGAGCCGCTCGTCTCCTTCTCCGCCGAGGAGGCCGGCGAACTCGGCCTGAAGATCGGCGATACGGTGACCGTCAACGTGCTCGGCCGCAACATCACCGCGAGGATCGCCAATTTCCGCGCCATCCAGTGGGAATCGCTGTCGATCAACTTCGTGATGGTCTTTTCGCCCAACACCTTCCGCGGCGCACCGCATGCCTGGCTGGCGACGCTGAGCGATGCGTCCCTTACCGCTGCACAGGAGGGCGCGATCCTGCGGGCGGTGACCAATGCCTATCCGACCATCACCAGCGTGCGGGTGAAGGATGCGCTCGACATGGCCGAAGACCTGCTCGGCCAGCTGGCCACCGCCATTCGTGCCGCGGCGGCGGTGGCACTCATTGCTTCCGTCCTCGTGCTGTCCGGCGCGCTGGCCTCCGGCAACCGCGCCCGCACCCATGATGCGGTGATCCTGAAGACGCTGGGCGGCACGCGCGCCATGCTGATGCGGGCCTTCAGCTACGAATACATGATCCTCGGCGCCGCCACCGCCGTCTTCGCGCTGGTGGCCGGCGGCCTGTCAGCCTGGTTCGTGGTCAGCCGCATCATGAAGCTGCCGGCAAGCTTCCTGCCCGACGTGGCGGCGATGACCGTTGTGGGTGCGCTGGTGCTGACGGTGGGAATCGGGCTTGCCGGCACCTGGCGCATTCTCGGGCAGAAGGCCGCTCCGGTGCTTCGGGAACTGTAGCCTCACCGAAGGTTGCAGAGATCCTGCCGGATTAAATCTTCTTCACCTTGGCGAATCCGGCCCGAATCGGGCCGCCGCCACTTGAACCCGCAAGCGGGACAGCGCATATTTCAGGCATGCTTGCTGAGGCTCCGCAGCGGCGCCAGGGTTTTGAACGACCCGACACCGTAGCAACACCGGAGCTTTGAGAGGACAAAATGGCTGACCGTTACAACTTCCAGAACCGTGCGGCACAGACGCGTGCCCAGACGGGCGCGATGATCGACGAGGGCCTTCGCAGCTACATGCTGAAGGTCTACAACCTGATGGCGCTCGGCCTCGTGATCACCGGCCTTGCCGCATTCGGCACGTGGCAGCTTGCCGTCGAAGGCGGCCAGCTGACCTCGTTCGGCGTCGCGCTTTACGCGAGCCCCCTGAAGTGGGTCGTGATGCTGGCGCCGCTGGCGATGGTCTTCTTCCTGAGCTTCCGCATCAACCGCATGTCGGTCTCCGCCGCGCAGACGACCTTCTGGGTCTATGCCGCGCTGATGGGCCTGTCGCTGTCGTCGATCTTCCTGGTCTTTACCGGCCAGAGCATCGTGCAGACCTTCTTCGTGACGGCCGCCTCGTTCGGCGCCCTGTCGCTCTACGGCTACACGACGAAGCGTGACCTGACCGCCATGGGCTCGTTCATGATCATGGGCCTGTTCGGTCTGATCATCGCCTCGATCGTCAACATCTTCCTGGCCTCCTCGGCCGTCGCCTTCGCCGTCTCGGTACTGGGCGTGCTGATCTTCGCCGGCCTCACCGCCTATGACACGCAGAAGATCAAGGAAATGTATTTCGATGGCGACGACGCCGCCGTGATGGGCCGCAAGGCGATCATGGGTGCGCTGACGCTCTACCTCGACTTCGTCAACCTGTTCATGTTCCTGCTGCAGTTCCTGGGCAACCGCAACAACTAAGCGACCCAAGCGCAGACAGGTTCGACACCAGACGGAAAGGCGGCTCTTCGGGGCCGCCTTTTGTGTTTGGCGAGCGGCATGCAGGCCGAGCGCCGTTCAGCCCATCACCTTCACCACGCTGCCGCGCCGCAGGAGCGGCAGGATGCGGCGCATGTCGCGGAGGCTGACCGCAATACAGCCGGCCGTCGGCTCGTAGCCGGGACGGATCAGGTGCAGGAAGATCGCCGAGCCGCGATGGCGGCGGCGCTCCGTCACGTTCCAGTCGAGCACCAGGCAGATGTCGTAGAGACCGTCGGCGCGGGCCAGCACCTCGTGGCTTGGCGCAAAGGGCGCGCGGACCGGCCGGTTATAGCACGCATGTCCAGGATCGTCGCACCACAGCATGTGGCTGGCGATACGCGTCAGCGGCAGCGCGGTCGGCGGCAGGGCCCGCAGGCGATCGCCCCGCACGAAGCCGGAAAGCACCCGCATTGTGGCGATCGGGGTGGCGCCGTCCCCTTCCCGCTTGCGGGATGTCGTTCCGGAACGGCCGATGGCTGCCGGCACCGTCAGCGCGCCGATGCTCACGAAACCGCGAGCGCGATTTGATGGCGCGGTGCGAACAACCAGCGCATTTCGCTTGCGAAGGGGGTTTATCCCACCCATTTCTCTCACACATTGTTGCTTTCGACAGGAATTCGTTTGAAGTGATAGCACAATGTCACGTGCAACGAAGCGCCTCTCCGCCCTTGGCGGACGGGCCAACGGAAAGGCAAAGACGGCATGGCAGCCCGCACCATTCTGCTGGTGGATGACGATGACGACCTGCGCGAGACGCTGGTGGAACAGCTTTCCCTTTATGAAGAATTCGCGCTGGTTCAGGAAGCCACCGCCACCCGTGCCATGGCAACCGCGAAATCGCGCCAGATCGACCTGCTGATCATGGATGTCGGCCTGCCGGACATGGACGGTCGCGAAGCCGTGAAGCTGCTGCGCAAGGCGGGCTTCAAGGCACCGATCATCATGCTGACCGGCCACGACACCGATTCCGACACCATCCTCGGCCTGGAAGCCGGCGCCAACGACTATATCACCAAGCCGTTCCGCTTCGCCGTGCTTCTGGCGCGCATCCGCGCCCAGCTTCGCCAGTACGAGCAGAGCGAGGACGCCACCTTCACCGTCGGCCCGTATCTCTTCAAGCCGAGCCAGAAGCTTCTGACCACCGAAGACGGCAAGAAGATCCGGCTGACGGAAAAGGAAGCGGCAATCATCCGCTATCTCTACCGCGCCGGCCAGAAGGTGGTGACGCGCGACGTGCTGCTGGAAGAGGTCTGGGGCTACAATTCCGGCGTGACGACCCATACGCTGGAAACCCATGTCTACCGCCTGCGCCAGAAGATCGAGCGGGATCCTTCCAATGCGGAGATCCTCGTCACCGAAAACGGCGGCTACAAGATCGTTCCCTGACCGGAAGCACAGCCCATGGCCCTGAGTGACGACATTCGCCTGATTTCGCAGGTACCCCTGTTTCAGGGTCTCGACGACGACCAGCTGCGGCTGGTCGCCTTCGGGGCGGAGCGGCGCAATGTCAGCAAGGGCCAGGAACTGTTTCGCGAGCGCTCGCCGGCGGAATCCGCCTTCGTGGTGGCACGCGGCCGCATCGATCTCTACACCGAGGGCCGCGACGGCATCGCGGAACTCAGCCGCTCGGTCGGTCCGGGCACGCTTCTGTCGGAACTGGCACTGGTCACCATGGTGGAGCGCAAGTTCACCGCCATAGCCGCCGAGGATGGCGAGGTGCTGCGCATTGCCCGCACGCTGTTCCACCGGCTGCTGGAGGAATATCCGGCTGTGGCCGCAGTGCTGCAGGAGCGGATCCGGCAGAATATCGCGCGCCTTGCCGCCGAGGCGCTGGCGCAGCAGCACCGCTTCGCCTGAGGCGGCCGCGGCCGCCCCGCACCGATCAACGGCCCGGCATGCATCGACTGCACTGGAAATTGCAGCATTTTTCCGCCATATAGCCGGAAACGACGGACATCGGTCCGAAAGGTGGCTTCCCATGGTGCAGACGGTCGAATTCGCGAAGATGAACGGGCTTGGCAACAAGATCCTCGTCGTGGACATGCGCGGCCGTTCCGACCGGGTGACGCCGGAGGCGGCGATTGCACTGGCCGCCGATTCCCGGACCGCCTTCGACCAGATCATGGCGATCCACGATCCGAAGGTCGCCGGTACCGATGCCTATGTCGACATCATCAATTGCGACGGCACGCGTGCCCAGGCCTGCGGCAATGGCACGCGCTGCGTGGTGCAGGCGCTCGCGGCCGAAACCGGCCGGAAGACCTTCACCTTCCAGACGCTGGCCGGCATCCTGACGGCGGAAGAACATGCCGACGGCACGATCTCCGTCGACATGGGCAAGCCCGTTTTCCAGTGGGACAGGATTCCGCTATCGGAGGAATTTGCCGATACCCGTCGCATCGAGCTGCAGATCGGCCCGATCGACGCCCCCGTGCTGCATTCGCCGGCGGTGATGTCCATGGGCAATCCGCATGCGATCTTCTGGGTCGACCGTGACCCGATGAGCTTCGACCTCGAACGCTTCGGACCGCTTCTCGAAAACCATCCGATGTTTCCGGAAAAGGCGAATATCACGCTTGCGCAGGTGATCTCGCCCACAGAAATGGTGACGCGCACCTGGGAGCGCGGCGCAGGGCTGACGCTCGCCTGCGGTTCCGCCGCCTGCTCCGCCGGGGTCTCCGGCGCGCGCACGGGACGCACGGGCCGCACGGTCACCATCACCGTCGCCTCCAGCCCCAATCGCGGCAAGCTGACGATCGAGTGGCGCGCCGACGACCATGTGATCATGACCGGCCCGGCCGAATGGGAGTGGTCCGGCCGGCTCGATCCCGCGACCGGCAGTTTCACGCGCGATCCGGATGCCGCCGAGGCCATGGTCCCGTGAGCGGCGTCGAGGTCATCACCTTCGGCTGTCGGCTCAACACCTATGAATCAGAGGTCATGCGGGCGGAAGCCGAAAAGGCGGGGCTGAACAATGCCATCCTCGTCAACACCTGCGCGGTGACCGGCGAGGCCGTCCGCCAGGCCCGGCAGGCGATCCGCCGGGCCCGCCGACAGAACCCGCATGCCCGCATCATCGTGACCGGCTGCGCGGCCCAGACCGAGGCCGCGACCTTCGGCGCAATGCCGGAGGTGGACGCGGTTCTCGGCAACGAGGAGAAGCTGAAAGGCGCGGCCTATCGCGCGCTGCCGGATTTCGGCGTCTCGGCGGAAGAGAAGCTGCGCGTCAACGACATCATGAGCGTCAAGGCAACGGCGCCGCAGATGGTGCGGCACATCGATGGCCATGTGCGCGCCTTCATCCAGGTGCAGAACGGCTGCGATCACCGCTGCACCTTCTGCATCATTCCCTATGGACGCGGCAATTCCCGCTCCGTGCCGATGGGTGCCGTGGTGGAGCAGGCGCGCAGGCTTGCGGCCGAAGGCTACCGCGAAATCGTGCTGACCGGCGTCGACGCCACCAGCTACGGCGCGGATCTACCGGGCCAGCCGACGCTCGGGCTGCTGGCAAGGACGCTCCTGAAGCAGGTGCCCGACATCGAGCGCCTGCGCCTCTCCTCCATCGACAGCATCGAGGCGGACAGCCATTTGCTCGACCTGATTGCCGGCGAGGCGCGCTTCATGCCGCATCTGCACCTGTCGCTGCAGCATGGCGACGACATGATCCTGAAGCGCATGAAGCGGCGCCATTCGAGCGCCGATGCGCTCGCCTTCGTGGAGCAGGTGCGCCGGCTGAGGCCGGAAGCGAGCTTCGGCGCCGACATGATCGCCGGTTTCCCCACCGAGACCGAGGAAATGTTTTCCAATGCCATCCGGCATGCGCAAGACTGCGGCCTTTCCTTCCTGCATGTCTTTCCCTACAGCCCGCGGCCCGGCACGCCGGCGGCCCGCATGCCGCAGCTCGACCGCGCGCTCGTCAAGGAACGGGCCGCACGGCTGCGCGCGACGGGCGACAGGCTTCTGTCTTCGCATCTCGACCGGATGGTCGGCACGCGCCAGACCATCCTGGTGGAAATGAGCGGCTTCGGCCATACCGAGAATTTTTCGCTGGTGGCGGCGCCCGGTTTGTCGCCGCGCGATCTGGTGCCGGTCACCATTACCGGCCACAATGGCAAACATCTGACAATGCAGGTCAACGCTGCCTGCGCAGCGTGACGGAACGGATCATTCATGGCGCTGGGGTTCATCAGGAAAGTCTTCTCGTTCGGCAAGGACAAGCCGGCCATGGAAGACGACAAGGCACCGGAAGGTCTGACGGCCGAGGAACAGGCAGCAATCGCCGCCGAGGCCGAGCCGCATGCCCGCAGCGAGGACCTGCCGGTCTCGCCGGTCGATCCGGTCTCGCTTGCCGAAATGGAAACGGCCGGCGGCCCGGCGGATGACGATGCGGATGACGCCGCCGATCTGGTGACGGCAGCCGCGGCTCCCGGCGATCTGAGCATGGTGCCGCTGGCGCTGCTGGAGGCGGAGGCCGGGGTTTCCCCCCCTGCCCTGCCGGGCATCCCCCCCACAGGTGGGGGGGCTGACACGCCTTTGACGGATCAATCCCCATCGGACGCTTTCTCCGAGGACACGGCGCTTCATTCCGTCCCGACGCCAGACACTGAGAACACGACAGACCCGTCGGGGCAGGAGGGAGCCGCAGCGTTCCCCCCCCCTGTGGGGGGGATGCCCGGCAGGGCAGGGGGTGACTTCACCAATCCCGCCGACCCCGTCCTTCCCAAGGGTTTTGCCACCCGCCGGCAGGACGAGCCGGTGGTCGAGGCAGCGCCGCAGCCAAAACTCTCCTGGTTCCAGAAGCTGCGACAGGGCCTGTCGCGCAC
This sequence comes from Rhizobium sp. CSW-27, assembly GCF_018760785.1. Taxonomy (GTDB): domain Bacteria; phylum Pseudomonadota; class Alphaproteobacteria; order Rhizobiales; family Rhizobiaceae; genus Neorhizobium. The sequence goes on along the minus strand of NZ_JAHHZO010000005.1, from coordinate 179,276 downwards.
CTCGGCGCAGCTGACCGGCCAGATCGCCGCCCTCTTTACCAAGCGCAAGCTGGATGAGGCGACGCTGGAGGAGCTGGAAGACCTGCTGATCCAGGCCGATCTCGGGGTCGAGACCGCGATGCGCATCACCGACACGCTGTCCTCCGAGCGCTATGGCAAGGACGTGACGGGCGAGGACGTCTCGCGCATCATGGCGACCGAGATCACCAAGGTGCTGACACCGGTGGCAAAACCGCTGGAACTCGATCTCTCGCACAAGCCGCATGTCATTCTCGTGGTCGGCGTGAACGGCACCGGCAAGACGACGACGATCGGCAAGCTGGCGGCCAAGCTTTCCGGCTCGGGCCTCAAGGTAATGCTGGCGGCGGGCGATACCTTCCGTGCCGCCGCAATCGAGCAGTTGAAGATCTGGGCCGACCGCACCAAATCGGAGTTCATCGGCACCAAGCTCGGGGCCGATGCCGCAGGCCTTGCCTATGACGCCTTCGAACAGGCGCGGGCGAAGAAATGCGACGTGCTGATCATCGACACCGCCGGCCGCCTGCAGAACAAGGCGGAGCTGATGGCGGAACTGGAGAAGATCGTCCGCGTGCTCGGCAAGCTCGATCCGGACGCGCCGCATACGGTGCTGCAGACGCTCGATGCGACGACGGGCCAGAACGCCATGAACCAGGTGGAAATCTTCCGCAACGTGGCGGGCGTCGGCGGCCTGATCATGACCAAGCTCGACGGCACGGCGCGCGGCGGCATTCTGGTGGCGATCGCCGCCAAGCACAAGCTGCCGGTCTATTTCATCGGCGTCGGCGAGGGCGTAGACGATCTCGAACCCTTTGAGGCGGACGATTTTGCCCGCGCCATTGCCGGCCTGACGCATTGATGCCACAGATGGCGGGTTTGCATCGCAACCAGCCCAACGGAAGATGAAGACGAGCCCATGCAGAGCCTTGAAAGCGATACGACGCCGACCCGCCAGGAAAAACAGCATCCAGGCCTGAAGCTCGCCCTGGAAATCGGGCCGCTGCTCGTCTTCTTCTTCGGCAATCTGCGCGGCGAATGGCTGGTCGAGAAATTTCCGGCCCTGTCGGCGCTCGGCGGCCCGCTTCTGGTGGCAACCGGCCTGTTCATGGCGGCGACCGTGCTGTCGCTGATCGTGTCCAAGATCGTCTTTCGCCACCTGCCGGTGATGCCCTTCGTGTCCGGCATCGTGGTGCTGATCTTCGGCGGGCTGTCGATCTGGCTGCAGGACGAGGTCTTCATCAAGATGAAGCCGACCATCGTCAACACCCTGTTCGGCGTTTCGCTGCTGGTCGGTCTCGCGCTCGGCAAGTCGCTGCTCGGCTACGTCTTCAACGCCGCCTTCCAGCTGACCGATGAAGGCTGGAAGAAGCTGACGCTGCGCTGGGGCATTTTCTTCCTGTTCCTCGCCGTGCTGAACGAGGTGGTCTGGCGCAATTTCTCCGATGCCGTCTGGGTGAATTTCAAGGTCTGGGGCACGATGCCGATCACGATTGCCTTCACGCTGGCGCAGATGCCGCTGATCATGAAGCACTCGCTGGAGCAGCCTTCCGAGGACGGCAAGTGACGGTGGCGACGGCTTCGCCCTCCCGCTCCCACGCCTTCTGGCTTTCGGTCGCGCTCATCATCCTCGCCGTCCAGGTTCTCTCCGAGCACCTGATGGGCCGTGTGTGGATCTGCACCTGCGGCACGATCAAGCTGTTCGAGCCGGGCGTGAACACGCCGGGCAATTCGCAGCATCTGGCCGACTGGTACACGCCCTCGCACATCATCCACGGCTTCCTGTTCTACGGGCTCGGCTGGCTGGTGCTGCGCAAGGCACGCCTTCCCAAACGGCTGGCGCTCGCCACCCTGATCGAGGCGGGCTGGGAGCTGCTGGAAAACTCGCCGATCATCATCAATCGCTACCGCTCCGCCACCATGGCGATCGGCTACGAGGGCGACAGCATCCTCAATTCGGCGATGGATACCGTCTTCATGGCGCTCGGCTTCCTGTTTGCGGCACGCGCGCCGATCTGGCTGACGGTCTTGATCGCGCTTGCCTTCGAACTGCTCACAGGCTTCCTCATCCGCGACAATCTCACCCTCAACGTGCTGATGCTGATCTGGCCGGTCGAGGCGGTCAAGGCCTGGCAAGCGGGCGTGTGATGCATTGCCGGACCGCACGGCGCGACAGCTGATTCGCGTTTTCCGGAAAGTCGCCGACGACCAGCACACGCATGCGATGGCGGTATATCCGGCACAAGCTTCCATTGTGGCGGAAAATTCGCTAGGGATGCTTCTGACAGAAATCAAATCCGCGCAGTATTGGCCATGACCCGACGGAAGGGAATCGAAAGTGGAAGATAATTTCGCTTTTCTTCTCCCCTTGTTCATGGCGGTCTTCGGCATCGTTTTTCTCGTGCTGCGAGGCAAGGGCGGCGGTGCTGCCGCACAGTATTGGGGTATCGGCTTTCTCTCGGCTGCTGCGGCCTTCAGCATTCCGCTGCTGTCGCTGGTGCCGGTCGAAATCAGAAGCGTGGTCGTCAACCTGCTGTTCCTGCTGGCGTTCTTCAGCTATGGCGAGGCGATTTCCCTCCAGTTTTCACTGCATCCGTTGCGTGGCCTGCGGCTTTGCCTGTGCGCGCTCTGCCTGCCGCCACTGCTTTATGCGATCCACACGGATGACATGCGCACGGAAATCATCCTGAGCGATCTGACCTGCGGGCTGCTGATCCTCATTCCCTTCTGCCGCGCCCTTCCTGCGCGCAAGACCTGGAGCGACCGGCTGCTGGTCACCGTCGTCGGCGCCGTCGTCATCGAGACCTTCCTTCGACTGGCCCTCTTCACGCTGCTGACCTCCTCGCTGGTCAGCTTTTCGCTGCGCGACTATTTCCAGTCGCCTTACGCCTTCTATGTCCAGCTGGGGGCGAGCGTGATCGGTTTCCTGCTGGCTCTGTCAGCGCTTGCCGCGATCACGACAGACATCATCGCACGCTACCGCACGGCTGCGGAACAGGACCCGCTGACCGGCCTCCTCAACCGTCGCGGCTTCGAACTGCAGCTTGAAAATCCCCGGATTGCGGCAGAGGGCGGCGCCGTGATCATGGCCGACATCGATTTCTTCAAGCGCATCAATGATCGCTTCGGCCATATGGCAGGCGATATGGTGATTGCCGAATTCGCCCGGCTGATCGGCGACAACGCCGTGCCAGACATGATCTGTGCCCGCTACGGCGGCGAGGAATTCGTCATGCTGCTGCCAAGCGCGTCTCTGACGGAAGCACAGGTGCGGGCCGAGGTGCTGCGCCGGACGCTGGCCAGCCGTCACTGGTCCTTCGATGCCGACGGCGGGCCGATCACCGCCAGCTTCGGCGTTGCCGCCATCGGCAAGGGGCCGGACGCCATCCGCGCCGCGATCCAGCAGGCCGACCACCAGCTTTACGTGGCAAAGGGGCAAGGCCGCAATCGTGTCGCCGTGGAAGGGCTTGCCCCGATCGGATCGAAAGGGCTGACGCTTGTCACGCCGCTCTCTGCCTCAACGGCCTCCTGAGGCCTTTTCGATCGCCGGGAGCAGATCCTGCGTGACGCTGCGCTCATCGAACGGGCCGACGCGCTTGTAGAGAATGGTGCCGTCGGGGCCGACGAGATAGCTTTCGGGAATGCCGTAGACGCCCCAGTCGATCGCCGCCTTGCCGTTCGGATCGACGCCGATGGCATCGTACGGATTGCCGAGTTCACCGAGGAAGCGCAACGCATTGTCGTTGCGGTCCTTGTAATTGATGCCGACGATGGTGAGGCGCGGATCGCCGGCCAGTTCCTTCAGCAGCGGATGTTCCTGACGGCAGGGCACGCACCAGGAGGCAAACACGTTGACGAGCGTGAGCTTGCCGCGAATGGCGGCATCGGTCAGCGCCGGCGTCTCGGACCCCTCCAGTGGCGGCAGCGAAAGAGAGGGGGCGGGCTTGCCGATCAGGGCGGAGGGGATGGCCGACACATCCAGCCCGTTGACATCCTGATCATAGAGCATCTTGCCGGCAATCGCGGCAAATCCGGCAAAGACCAGAAGCGGGATCAGGACCAGCACCCGGATGGTGCGGCGGCGGGGCGCGTGTTCTGCGCCGGCCTCCCCACGGGCCTCGCCGCTCATGACGTGGACTTCCCGGAAGGTGCGGCGGCAGAGCGGCGGCGCAGGCCGGCCGCTTCCAGTTCCGCCAGTTCCCGGCGGCGGGCACGACCATCCGCGAAGGTCCAGATGACCAGGCCGAAAATCACGAGGGCCGCCACGGCATAGGAGGCCAGAACATAGAAGGCATGGGTCATGACGTCAGTCTCCGCGTCCGGCAAGACGCGCCGCCATGCGCCGTTGCGTTGCCACCCGGCGGCGCCAGATCTCGTTGCGGATCGCCATGATGTGCAGTGTGAAGAACAGCAGCGTGAAAGCCAGCGCCATCACGACGAGCGGGCGCAGGAACTCAGGATCGATGGTCGGGCCGCCCATGCGGATCACGCTCGCCGGCTGGTGCAGCGTGTTCCACCAGTCGACGGAGAACTTGATGATCGGAATATTGACGAAGCCGACAAGGATCAGCACGGCGGAGACGCGCGCGGCGCGCGACGGATCATCCATGGCGCGGTTCAGCGCAATCAGGCCGAGATACATCAGGAACAGGATGAAAACGGAGGTCAACCGCGCATCCCAGACCCACCAGGTGCCCCACATCGGCTTGCCCCACAGCGAGCCGGTCACCAGCGCCACCAGCGTGAAGGCGGCCCCCAGCGGAGCAGCCGCCTTGTGGCTGACATCGGCAAGCGGATGGCGCCAGACCAGCGTGCCGAGCGCCGACAACGCCATCACCGAATAGCACATCATCGACAGCCAGGCGGCCGGCACGTGCACATACATGATGCGCACCGTATCGCCCTGCTGGTAATCCCCCTCCGTGGTGAAGGCGAGCGTGAGGCCTAGCGCGAACAGCAGACAACAGAGGCCGGCAAGCCAGGGCAGCACGCGCTCGGCGATCGCCAGAAAGCGGGTCGGATTGGCAAGGTCGCTGAATTTGCGAATGGCGAGGCTGTCGGTCATGGCGTCCTTCTAAATCACGGCCCGCGGCCTGCACTTGATCCTAGTCAATCCCCGGCATTGCGCAACGCCAGGGCGGCGCCTGCCGGCCCCAGCACCGCAAAAAACATCGTGATGGCCGTCAGAATCAGGAAAGGCGGCAGGAAGGGCGCCGGATCCTCCACCGCAGCATAGGTCGCGCTGACCCCGAAGATCAGCACGGGAATGCACAGCGGCAGCACCAGGATGGAGACAAGCAGCCCGCCGCGCGGCAGCGTGACCGAGACGGCCGCCCCCACCGCGCCGATGAAGGTCAGCGCCGGCGAACCGACCAGCAGCGTCAGCATCACCGCGCCGATCGCCACCTCGCTCATGTTCATGAACAGGCCGAGCAAGGGCGAGGCCAAGACGAGCGGCAGCACATTGGCGAGCCAGTGCGCCAGGCACTTGACCAGCACCGTCAGCACCAGCGGATGCTCCTGCATCAGCAGAAGATCGAGCGAGCCATCGTCCCGATCGGCCTGGAACATCCGGTCGAGCCCGAGCAGCGCCGCCAGCAGCGCACCGATCCAGACGATCGCCGGACCGATGCGCGACAGCAGATTGAGATCCGGCCCGACGCCGAAGGGAATGACGGCAACGACCGTCATGAAGAACAGGATGCCGATCAGCGCACCGCCACCGGCCCGGATCGACAGTTTCAGGTCGCGCAGCAGCAGGGCGGTCATGCGATTTCCCCTTCCATCTGCGCATACTGAAACCCCTGCATCTGCAGCCGGTGCGCAGCGACGAGATCAAGCGGCTGGTGAGTGGCGGCAAGGACCAGACCGCCCCGGCCGAGATGATCGCGAATCAGGCTGGCAAACAGCCCCTCGGCCGCCGAATCAAGCGCTGCCGTCGGCTCGTCCAGCAGCCAGACCGGCCGATGGGCAACCAGAAGCTTGGCAAAGGCCATGCGCCGTTGCTGGCCGGCGGAGAGATAGCCGAAGGGCAGGTGCAGGATCGCCTCCAGTTCGACCGCCGCCGCCGCCTCGCCGACCGAAAGGCCGGCGCCGCCCGGCCGGTCGCCAAGGAAAGCGCGCCAGAAGGCGAGATTTTCCGCAACCGAGAGTTCCGGTTTCATGGCATTGCGGTGACCGAGATAGTGGCAGACTTCCCGCACCGGAACCCCGGTTTCACCCCGGCCGCCCTGCCAGGAAATTGCCCCGGAAGCAGGCCGGATGAGGCCCGCGACGACCTTCAGAAGCGTCGATTTGCCCGAGCCGTTGCGGCCGGTGAGCAGCAGGGCTTCTCCCGCCGTTAAATTGAAGGAAATATTCGAGAAAATCAGATCCTCGCCGCGATGCGCCGAGAGGTTTTCGGCAATCAGCCGCATGGTGTGAGCCTCTGGTCCCACGGCGGAGCGCATTGCAAAAAAATCTCGCAATCTGCCCCTTCACCGTCTGGAACACTTCTTAGAAATTATCTATAAGCTTCGCAACCACGCCAGCGGCCGGCGTGATTTTCACTTTGCGCCGGACCTGAAGTTCATTCTTCTCGTGCGGACAGCGGAAATGGTCGCACCCGCATCCTGATGTGCATGTAGTGCATAGGCGTCCGCACGCGCGTGTTGGCTCTTGATATCAGCGGGGTTGTTTCCGTGACAAAATCTCTCGACAGCTTCAATTGCCGGTCCGTGCTGACCGTCGACGGCAAGGACTATGTGTACTACAGCTTGCCGAAGGCCGAGGCCAACGGTCTGCCAGGCGTTTCCAAGCTGCCCTTCTCCATGAAGGTTCTTCTGGAAAACCTGCTGCGCTTTGAAGACGGCAAGTCCGTCACCAAGGAGCACATCCTCTCCGTCGCCGAGTGGCTGAACAACAAGGGCAAGATCGAGAACGAAATCGCCTATCGGCCGGCTCGCGTTCTCATGCAGGACTTCACCGGCGTTCCGGCAGTCGTTGACCTTGCTGCCATGCGTGACGGCATCAAGGCTCTCGGCGGCGATCCTGAAAAGATCAACCCGCTGGTTCCCGTCGACCTCGTCATCGACCACTCGGTCATCGTCGATGAGTTCGGTACGCCCAAGGCCTTTGCCCGCAACGTTGAGCTGGAATACGAGCGCAACGGCGAGCGTTACCGCTTCCTGAAGTGGGGCCAGCAGGCATTCAAGAATTTCCGCGTCGTTCCTCCGGGCACCGGCATCTGTCACCAGGTGAATTTCGAATATCTGGGCCAGACGGTCTGGACCAAGGAAGAAGATGGCGAAACCATCGCCTATCCGGATACCTGCGTCGGCACCGACTCCCATACGACCATGATCAATGGTCTGGGCGTTCTGGGTTGGGGCGTTGGCGGCATCGAAGCTGAGGCTGCCATGCTCGGCCAGCCGGTTTCCATGCTTCTGCCGGAAGTCATCGGCTTCAAGCTGACCGGCACGCTGAAGGAAGGCGTCACCGCAACCGACCTCGTTCTGACGGTCGTTCAGATGCTGCGCAAGAAGGGCGTTGTTTCCAAGTTCGTCGAATTCTACGGCACGGGTCTCGACACGCTGCCGGTTGCCGACCGTGCAACCATCGGCAACATGGGTCCGGAATACGGCGCGACCTGCGGCTTCTTCCCCGTTGATTCGGCGACCGTCGGTTACCTCGACATGTCCGGCCGCACCAAGGAGCGCATCGCCCTCGTTGAAGCCTATTCGAAGGCGCAGGGCATGTGGCGCGAGGGCGACGGTTCCGACCTCGTCTTCACCGACACGCTGGAACTCGACCTCGGCGACGTCGTGCCGTCGATGGCCGGCCCGAAGCGTCCGGAAGGCCGCCTGGCCCTGGAAACCATCGCTCCGAACTTCGCCACCGCTCTGGAAGGCGACTACAAGAAGCCCGGCCAGCTTTCCCAGCGTTGGGCTGTTGAAGGCACGGATTTCGATCTCGGCCATGGCGACGTGGCGATTGCCGCCATCACGTCGTGCACCAACACCTCGAACCCGAGCGTTCTGATTGCGGCCGGCCTTCTCGCCCGCAATGCTGTTGCCAAGGGTCTGAAGTCCAAGCCGTGGGTCAAGACCTCGCTTGCACCCGGATCTCAGGTTGTTGGCGAATATCTGGAGAAGTCCGGCCTGCAGAAGGAGCTTGATGCGCTCGGCTTCAATCTCGTCGGTTTCGGCTGCACGACCTGCATTGGTAACTCCGGTCCGCTTCCGGCACCGATTTCCAAGACGATCAACGACAAGGGCATCATTGCCGCTGGCGTTCTCTCCGGTAACCGCAACTTCGAAGGCCGCATCTCGCCGGACGTTCAGGCGAACTACCTGGCTTCTCCGCCGCTGGTCGTTGCTTACGCGCTGGCCGGCACCGTTCAGAAGGATCTCACCAGCGAGCCGCTCGGCGAAGACCGTGACGGCAACCCGGTGTACCTGAAGGACATCTGGCCGACCTCTGCCGAAGTGCAGGAGTTCATCCAGAAATACGTCACCCGCGAACTGTTCGAAACCAAGTATGCCGACGTCTTCAAGGGCGACGTCAACTGGCAGGCCGTGCAGGTTCCGGAAGGCCAGACCTATGCCTGGGACGACAAGTCGACCTATGTGCAGAACCCGCCCTACTTCGTCGGCATGCCGAAGCAGGCCGGTGTCGGCACCGACAACATCGTCAATGCCCGCGTTCTGGGTCTCTTCGGCGACAAGATCACCACCGACCACATTTCCCCGGCCGGCTCGATCAAGGCACAGTCTCCGGCCGGTGCCTACCTGCTCGAAAACGGCGTTTCGGTGGCGGACTTCAACCAGTACGGCACGCGCCGTGGCAACCATGAAGTGATGATGCGCGGCACGTTCGCCAACATCCGCATCCGCAACTTCATGCTCGGCCCGAACGGCAAGGAAGGCGGTTACACCGTCCACTATCCGTCCAAGGAAGAGATGTCGATCTACGACGCGGCCATGAAGTACAAGGCCGAGGGCGTTCCGCTCGTCATCTTCGCCGGCGTCGAATACGGCAACGGTTCCTCGCGTGACTGGGCTGCCAAGGGCACCAACCTGCTCGGCGTGCGCGCCGTGATCGCCCAGTCCTTCGAGCGCATCCACCGTTCGAACCTGGTCGGCATGGGCGTGATCCCCTTCGTCTTCGAAGAGGGCACCAACTGGCAGAGCCTCGACCTGAAGGGTGACGAAACCGTCACGATCGAAGGCCTCGACGGTGAGATCAAGCCGCGCGAATGGAAGACGGCCAAGATCACCTATGCCGATGGAACGGTGAAGGAAATCAAGATCCTGTGCCGCATCGACACGCTGGATGAGGTCATCTACGTCAACAATGGCGGCATCCTGCAGACGGTTCTGCGCGACCTCGCCGCCTGATTGCCATGACTGCATAAGGAGCCGCCGGACAATCCTGTCCGGCGGCTTTTTCATGAGCAGGTGTTACGACCTCCTGCGTCTCACCCCCTTGTGACTTCCGGTTGATGGCGGTCACGGGTTAGGTTTTCTCCCACTCGATGACGATGCTGCGCGACGAAGACAAGCGATGCTCCTCCAGAAGGCGAAACCGATGAAGCTGACACGATCTGCCGCCCTGCTTCTGGCGGGCGGCCTTTGCGGCGGACCGGTTGCGGCGGGCGACCTGCAGAGCCCGGCAAAGGGTGTGGTGGAACTGTTCACCTCGCAGGGCTGCGCCTCCTGCCCGCCGGCCGATGCGGCGCTGAAGAAGCTCGTCGAGCAGGGCGACGTGGTGGCCCTTTCCTATCACGTCGATTACTGGAACTATCTCGGCTGGACAGATACGCTGAGTTCCAAGGAAAACACCGAGCGGCAGTACGGCTATGCCCATTCCATGGGGCGCAGCGGCGTCTATACGCCCCAGGCCGTCATCAACGGTCGCGAGCATCTGAAGGGTACGGACCTTTCCGCCATCAACGACAAGATCGACAGCCTCAAGGCCGCCGGCCACGGCCTGACGGTGCCGGTCGTGGCGCGCATGAACAATGACGAACTGGAGATCAACATCGGCGATGGCGCCGGCCGGGCCGATGTCGTGGTGGCCTATTTCACCAAGCAGCAGCAGATCGACGTGTCGCGCGGCGAAAACAGCGGCCGACAGATCGAATACTGGCACAGCGTCTATGACGTGCAGACCGTCGGCATGTGGGAAGGCAAGGCGATGACCATCACGCTGCCGGCAAAGGCCATGGGGCGCTCGAAGAAGGATGGCTGCGCCATCCTGCTGCAGTCCTCCACCGCCAAGGGCGAACCATCGGCGATCTATGGCGCCACGGTGGTGATGGCGGGCCGCAAGCGCAACAACTGAAGGCAACGGGAAGTCCGGCCGGAAGGGTTGGGGGCTGGGGGTAAGGTCAACGCTCCCGACCGGACCAATGGCGCCAGGCGCCAACCGTCACGCGGAAATCTGCCGGCGGATTCCGGCAGTCTTTTGACCGAAATCAGGCGGAAAGCGGTCGGTTGACGACAAGGCGGCGAACCCGCTGCGGCCTTGCTGTGCAATAGCGATGCGCCGGAAGGCGCACGCCCGGCTGCCAGACTGGAGCGCTCCTTCGGGTGTCCAAAGAGGTGCACGCTGGGGTGCGGGCTGGGGTGCCGGCGCGAAACGCCGGCCGGTCAGGCGGGTTTCCCCTGCGTGCGGCTTGCAATTTCTGCAGGCTGAGGCACACTGTCATCCATCTGTTACATGGCGTTGGGAGCCTTGATGACCGATCAATCCGATTTGCCGGGTGGTTTTGCCGAGGACGCCGTCGTCGTCGATCTCAGCCAGTACCGCAAGACAGCCGACCCTGCCCCCGTCACCTTCCACCGTCGCGAACTCGACCAGATCCTGTGGATCTATGGCCGCATGGTGGGCGAAGGCGAGTGGAAGGACTATGCCATCGACCATCTGCGCGACAAGGCGGTGTTCTCCATCTTCAAGCGCTCGGGCGAAATGCCGCTCTACCGCATCGAGAAGAACCCGAAACTCGCCGCCAAGCAGGGCGCCTATAGCGTGGTCAACACGCATGGCATGATCCTCAAGCGCGGCCACGAGCTTGCCCAGGTGCTGAAGGTGTTCGACAAGGTGCTGAAGCTGGTCGAATGAGACCCTGTCAGCCGGCGAACAGGCTGCCGGGATAGCAATCGAGATCGGGATGGGTGCTGCGGCCCTCCCCCAGTTCCCTCTGCATGAAGATCGTATCCAGCCATGCGCCGTGCTTGTAGCCGGTGCCTTGCATCCGGCCGACCATCTCGAAGCCAAGCGCTGCATGCAGCGCAACGGAAGCGGGGCTTGCGCCGCCGATCACCGCGGCCATCTGCCGGAAGCCGAGCGCCGTCGTGCGGTCGATCAGGGCCGAGAGCAGCATCCTGCCGATGCCGCGCCCGCGCGCCTGCGGCGCCAGATAGATCGAATCCTCCACCAGCCAGCGATAGGCGGGACGGGTGCGGAAGGCCGAGGCATAGGCATAGCCGAGGATCGTCCCGCTCTCGTCCTGCGCCACCAGATAGGGATAGCCCTTCCCGGTGATCGCCTGGAAACGCAGGGCCATCTCCGCTTCATCCGGCGGCAGGATTTCATAGCTCGCGGTGCCGTTCAGCACGCTGTCGCGGTAGATCTCGGTGATGATGGGAAGGTCGGCGGCAAGAGCGTCACGCAGGCAAATGGTCATGGGAGGGGTCTGTCATCCGGGGTCGGTATGGCGGCAATAAAGCATGTTCGGCGACACCATGCAGCGGCCTTGCCGCGTCATGATCGAAAAAAGCCGCCGGCTCCTCGCGGAACCGGCGGCGCGTCTGGACCGGGATCCCAGGCATCCGGGGCGGCTTATTTCCACTCGCGGATATCGACGAAGTGGCCGGCCACGGCCGCTGCGGCCGCCATGGCGGGCGAGACGAGATGCGTGCGACCCCTGTAACCCTGGCGGCCCTCGAAGTTGCGGTTCGAGGTGGAGGCGCACCGCTCGCCCGGCTTCAGGCGGTCGTCGTTCATGGCCAGGCACATGGAGCAGCCCGGTTCGCGCCATTCGAAACCGGCATCCTTGAAGATCTTGTCGAGACCCTCGGCTTCCGCCTGCTCCTTCACGATGCCGGAGCCCGGCACGATCATGGCCGAAACGGTGGCGGCGACCTTGCGGCCCTCCACCACCTTGGCGGCGGCGCGCAGGTCCTCGATGCGACCATTGGTGCAGGAGCCGATGAAGACGCGGTCAACCGCGATATCGGTGATCTTGGTGCCCGGCTTCAGGCCCATATACTCCAGCGCGCGCCACTTGGAGGTGCGCTTCGTTTCGTCCTGGATGTCATCCGGGTTCGGCACGGTGCCCTGAACGGAAATCACGTCTTCCGGCGAGGAGCCCCAGGAGACGATCGGCGGCAGGTTGGCGGCATCGAGCACGACGACGCGGTCGTAATGGGCGCCTTCGTCCGAATGCAGCGTCTTCCAGTAGTCGAGCGCCATGTCCCAGGCCTTGCCCTTCGGTGCGCGCGGCTTGTCCTTGATGTATTCGAAGGTGGTTTCGTCCGGCGCGATGAGGCCGGCGCGGGCGCCGCCTTCGATCGTCATGTTGCAGACCGTCATACGGCCTTCCATGGAGAGCGAGCGGATCGCTTCTCCGGCAAACTCGATGACATGGCCCGTGCCGCCGGCCGTGCCGATCTCGCCGATGATGGCGAGGATGATGTCCTTGGCGGTGACGCCGTCCGGCAGCTTGCCATCGACGCGCACCAGCATGTTCTTGGCCTTCTTCTGCACCAGCGTCTGGGTGGCCAGAACATGCTCGACTTCCGAGGTGCCGATGCCATGCGCCAGCGCGCCGAAGGCGCCGTGCGTCGAGGTGTGGCTGTCACCGCAGACGATCGTCATGCCCGGCAGGGTAAAGCCCTGTTCCGGACCGACGATGTGGACGATACCCTGGCGCTTGTCCTTTTCCGAATAATATTCGACGCCGAAGTCCTTGGCGTTCTGCGCGAGCGCCTCGACCTGGATGCGGCTTTCCTCGTTCTTGATGCCGATGTGGCGATCCGGCGTGGTGGGCACGTTGTGGTCGACAACGGCCAGCGTCTTCGAAGGGGCGCGAACCTTGCGGCCGGCCAGACGCAGGCCTTCGAAAGCCTGCGGCGACGTCACTTCGTGGACGAGGTGACGGTCGATGTAGAGAAGACAGGTGCCGGTGTCGTCGGTGGAAACGACGTGGTCGTCCCAGATCTTGTCATAGAGAGTACGCGGTGCGCTCATGGCTGCCATCCATCTGATGTCGAAAGAAGATGAGAATAAGAACAAGGATCGGCAGCCGGTGCTGCCGGTCACACGCAGGGTCAGCGCGTGCTAAGTCGGCTGTTCAGTGCGCCGGAGACGCGCGCGAAGAACCGTGCCGGCAGACGCTTGTGGTCCTGCAGCACGATATAATGGTTCGCAAGGCATCCGAATTTTGATCCCATGCGGCAAGCTCTAGCAGTTTTCCGGGCTCTCGGCAATCCGGCGCCGCGGCCTGGCTGGCGCTCGCCGTGCGCCGAAGCATGTCCCTGTCGTGTGTCTGTCACACGGGCTTTGCCATTGCGTGCTTCATCTTCGGAAGGAACAGGAGTGATTGCGATGACCGCACCGATGCAGGATGACGTTAGCCGTCTCAAGGAAGAGATCGTCGACAGTTTCGACGAGGAACTGGAGCTTCAGCTGGAGGAGGAGCGGCTGGAGGATCTGGTCGAGGAAGGGCTGTCCGAGCCGACCCTGGAGCGGCGTACCTATTTCCGCGAACTCTTCAAGCTGCAGCATGAACTGGTGCGCCTGCAGGACTGGGTGCAGTACAAGCAGCTGAAGGTCGTCGTGCTGTTCGAGGGCCGCGATTCGGCCGGCAAGGGCGGCGCCATCAAGCGCGTCACCCAGCGTCTCAACCCGCGTGTCTGCCGGGTGGTGGCTCTTCCCGCCCCGACCGAGCGCGAACGCAGCCAGTGGTATTTCCAGCGCTATGTGTCGCATCTGCCCTCGGCCGGCGAGATGGTTCTCTTCGACCGCTCCTGGTACAACCGCGCCGGTGTCGAACGCGTGATGGGCTTCTGCTCACCGGACCAGGTGGAGGAATTCTTCCGCGACGTGCCGGATTTCGAGCGGATGCTGGTGCGTTCCGGCATCATCCTGCTCAAATACTGGTTCTCGATCACCGACGAGGAACAGGAATTCCGCTTCCGCATGCGCATCAACGACCCGCTGAAGCAGTGGAAGCTCTCGCCAATGGACCTTGAAAGCCGCGTGCACTGGGAAGACTATACCCGTGCTAAGGAGGAGATGCTGGAGCGCACGCATATCGCGGAAGCACCATGGTGGGTCGTGCAGGCGGTCGACAAGAAGAAGGCGCGCCTCAACATGATCGCCCATCTTCTCTCGCAGATCCCCTACGAGCACGTGCCGAAGCAGGCGATCGAGCTTCCCGCCCGCGTCCGCCATGCGGATTACATCCGCCACCCGGTGCCTGCCGAAATGTATGTGCCGGAGAAATACTGAGGCCTATCGCCCGGAGGCCGTCCTGAGACGCCGCTCGGCGCGTCTCAGGACCATCGACAGCCCGATGGTGAGGATGAGGTAGACATAGGCGAGGATCGAATAGGTTTCGAAGAAGCGGAACGAACCGGAGGCGTAGACCTTCGCCATCTGGGTGATGTCGGAGACGCCCAGCACCGAGACCAGCGAACTGTCCTTCACCATCGAGACGAAATCGTTGGAGAGCGGCGGGAAGATGACCTTCAGCGCCTGCGGGAACACCACGAGCCGGAACCGCTGGAACCGGGACAGCCCGAGTGCCTTGGCGGCATCGATCTGGCCCTGGTCGATCGACTGGATGCCGGCGCGGAAGATTTCCGCGATGAAGGCGCTGTAGCCGATCATCAGCGCGATGATGGCGCGCCACATCAGCGAGAAGTCGCGCACCAGAAGTGCCGGCAACAGTCCCTTCTCGATCAAAGGCGCCGCAAGAAAGGCGTAAGCTCCCATGATGGCCGGCGCGCCGACGAAAGCGACATAGAACAGCAGCACCAGGATCGGAATGCCGCGGATGGTCTCGACATAGAAGCGCGCCATCTGGCGCAGCACGAGACTGCCGGAGAGGCCGGCCAGCGCCACGCCAAGCCCCAGCGCGGTTGCCAGCGCAAAGGCCGTCAGCGCCACGCCGATGGTGATGCCGATTCCCTTCGTCACGACGAGGAAGACCTGTCCATAGAGATCGTTGACGGCGATGACGACGGCAATGGCCGCCATCATCAGGCCAAGGGCAACGGCCCACCAGGGGAAATCCCGGCGGCCCTCACCGCGCGGCGCAGCGGTCATGCGGGCTCATTCCCCCATCTTGTAGTCGAGGAACCATTTCCTGTTCAGGCGATCGAAGGTGCCATCCGCCTTCAGCGCGGCAATCGCGGCATTGACCGGCGCCACCAGATCGGAGCCTTTCTTGAAGATGAAGCCGAAATCCTCGGAACCGAGCGGGCCTCCCACCAGCTTCAGGGCGCCCTTGGAGGTATCCACATAGCCCTGACCGGCCGTGCCGTCCGTCAGCACCATGTCGACATCGCCGGTCCTCAGCGCCTGCACGGTCGCCCCGAAGGTTTCGAACAGCTTGATGCGCGGGTTCTGCTCGTTGCCGTCCAGAACCTCGTAAACCGCCGTGTAGAAGGGCGTCGTGCCAGGCTGGGCGCCGATCAGCGCGTCCTTGATGGCGGCGAAGCTTTTGGCATCGGAAAAGCGCGTCTCGTCGCCACGCACCAGCATGAACTGCTGCGAGCGCATGTAGGGATCGGAGAAATCCACCTTCTCCTTGCGGTCGTCCTTGATGGTGATGCCGGTCATGCCGATGTCGTACTGGCCGTCGGACACCGCCTGGATCATCGCATCCCAGGACGTGTTCTGGTAGGTGATCTTCGCGTTGAGGCGTTTGCCGATCTCCTCCATCGCATCATATTCCCAGCCGATCTGCTTGCCGCTCTTCGGATCGACGAACTGCAGCGGCGGATAGGCGTTCTCCGTCACCACCACGATGGTGCGGCCCTTGAGATCCGGCAGGCCGGTTGCGGCGCCGGCAGCAAACGGCGAAAGGACAAGGGCGGACAGTCCGGCGAGAAGCGAGCGGCGGCGGATCATGAATGGCTCCCGAGTTTGTGGCACTGCCGATTGTCATGGAAATGCCGTCAATGGCAAGGGGGCGCGATGCTGCACGCAGCCGCTGCGGCACCTGTCACCGCAGCTCAACCCTTGCCGCCGGTGCGGCCGCCTCTAGTTTCCGCTGTTCAGCCGGGTGGGGGCACCTGATTGCTGCGGAGGAACCCTCTTGGTCTCGGAAAAACAACTGATCGCCAAAATCACCTGGCGACTCATGCCGTTTCTCGGCTTTCTCTATCTGATCGCCTATATCGACCGCCAGAATGTCAGCTTTGCCAAGCTCGACATGGTCGATGCGCTGGGCCTCAGCGAATATGCCTATGGTCTCGGCGCCTCGCTGTTCTTCATTGGCTATTTCCTCTTCGAGGTGCCAAGCAATCTGTTCCTCAACCGTTTCGGCGCCTCCAAATGGTTTGCCCGCATCATGGTGAGCTGGGGCATCATCACCATCGCGCTGGCCTATACCTCGAGCGCCACGATGTTCTATATCCTGCGCTTCCTGCTCGGCGTGGCGGAAGCCGGCTTCTTCCCCGGCGTGCTCTACCTGCTGACCCTCTGGTTCCCCAAGGATTATCGCGGCCGCATGGTGGGCCTGTTCATGATCTTCAGCGCCTTTGCCAATGCAGTCGGAGCACCGCTCGGAGGCATGCTGCTCGATCTGGACGGCCTCTTCGGCTATGCCGGCTGGGAATGGGTGTTCCTCGCCACCGGCGTTCCCGCGGTTCTCGCCGGTATCGTGACGCTGTTCTACCTCGACGACACGCCGGAAAAGGCGCGCTTTCTGACGCGCGCGCAGAAAGACTGGCTGCATGACCGGCTGGCGGCAGAAAATGCCGGCATGGAAGAGCATGCCGAAAGCGGCTTGAGGGCCCTCGTCAACCCGCGCGTGCTGCTGATGTCGATCTGCTATATCGGCTTTCCGCTGGCTGCCTATGGCCTCAGCTACTGGCTGCCGACCATCGTGCAGGGGTTTGGCGTGACCAACACGGTAAACGGCTTCATCAACGTGATCCCCTGGCTCATCGTGGCGCTTGCGCTGTGGATCGTGCCGAGCATGGCCGACCGGACAGACAACAAGACGCCCTATATCGTCGGCCCTGCCTTTCTCGGCGCAATCTGCCTGACGCTCTCCGCCATCGTGACGGCACCTGTTCTCCAGTTTGCGCTTCTGTGCATCGCGGCTGCCGGCATCTTCGCCGGCCAGCCGGTGTTCTGGAGCCTGCCGGGACGTTTCCTGAAGGGCGCCGGTGCGGCCGCCGGCATCGCGGCGATCAATTCGGTCGGCAATCTCGGCGGCTTCATCGCCCAGAACGTCGTGCCCTGGATCCGCGACGAGACGGGCAGCACCATCGCGCCGATGTTCTTCCTGGCGGCCTGCCTGGCGGTGGCGGGCGTTCTCGTCATTCTGGTCGGGCGCATGCTCGGCAAGCGCGCCGAAGCCTGAACCATGCAGCCGTCCGACTTCCGATCCGGGCGGCCGCAGTTCCCTTTTCCATACTATCGGCGGAGAAGATGCCTCCTTTTCCGGCGCCGGATGCGCGCCTATCTCGACAGCGCATCCACACCGGGAGAAATCCGCATGAAACATTCCGCCCTGGCACTGCTTGGCGCTCTGGCGCTCGGCTCCATCACCCTTCCCCACTCCGCTGCCGCACAGGAAGCGGTTGTCGAAGCCGTCGACAAGGAGGCCCTGTTCACCAGCCCCGATCCGGCGCTCAATGCCAACAAGCAGCTGGTCTACAAGATCTATCGCGATCTGCTGGAAGCCAACCAGTGGGACAAGGCCGCCGATTATCTGACCGAGCGCTACATCCAGCACAATCCCAATGCCGCCTCCGGACGGCAGGGCGTGGTCGACTTCTTCACCAAGGTGTTGGGCGCCAGGCCGACGCCGATCCGGGACAGGCTGAAGAGCCCGGTCGTTTTCGTGCAGGCCGAAGGCGATCTCGTCACGGTTGCCACGGTGCGCACCGAAAAGGACCCGAAGGATCCGTCGAAAACCTACACCACGACCTGGTTCGACACCTGGCGGATCGTCGATGGCAAGGCTGACGAACACTGGGATTCGGCCGTGAAAATGTGAGCGGCGCCGCCTTCTCGTCATCTTGCCGGTTCACAAGCGCCGGCTTGATGTCGAGGAGGAATGACAGCATGCGCACCACACCCATCCTGGTTTTCTCGGGCACACTGATTGTTTCAGGCGCCCTGGCGGCTTTCGCGGCTGATCCCGCGCAGGCACGAACCATCTGCACCATGGTCGCGGATGCCGCGCGCGGAACCGTGCTGGCGCAACAGGGCGATTGCACCGGCCGCGTCACCCCAGCCTCCACCTTCAAGGTGCCGCTCGCGGTGATGGGGTTTGATTCCGGCTTCCTGAAAGACGGCCACGACCCGGTGCTTGCCATCCGCAAGGGTGATCCGGACTGGGGCGGGGCGGAATGGAAGACGCCGACGGATGCCGAGCGCTGGCTGAAATATTCGGTGGTCTGGTTTTCCCAGCGCATTACCCACACGCTTGGCTCCGGCAGGCTGACCGCCTATGCCGAGGCCTTCGGCTATGGCAATGCCGATTTCTCCGGCGACCCCGGCAAGGACAACGGCCTTAAACGTGCCTGGATCGCCTCTTCCCTGAAGATCTCGCCGCAGGAGCAGATCACCTTCCTGCGCAGGCTCGCCAACCGTTCGCTTCCGGTCGCACCACAGGCGATGGACAAGACCGTGGCTGCCATGGAAAGCTTCTCCATGGCCGGCACCGGCTGGACGGTGAGGGGCAAGACAGGCATGGCCTATCCCCGCTCCGCGGATGGCCGCTTCGATTACGAACACCCCTGGGGATGGTTCGTCGGCCTCGGCCAGGCGGGCGAGCGCAGTATCGTCTTCGTGCGCCTCGTGCAGGATGAGAAGAAGCTTCCCGGCTCCGCCAGCGCGCGGGCCCGCGATTCCATCCTGAAGGATCTGCCGGCGATCCTGGAGAAGGCAGGGGCCCAATGAAAAAGGCGGGCCGAAGCCCGCCTTCCAAAGCAAGATCCCGAAGGGAAAATCTTATTCCGATGCTGCTGCCGCGGCGGCTTCGGCTGCTGCCTTTTCGGCGGCGAGAGCCTGTGCTGCTGCAACCTTTTCAGCTTCGACGCGTGCGCGCTCTTCAGCGGCTGCACTGCGCTCGGCTTCGTTGAGCTTGCGGGCGCGGATGTTGGTTGCTTCGACGATACGGGCCGACTTGCCGCGACGATCGCGCAGGTAGTAGAGCTTGGCGCGACGGACCTTACCGCGACGGACGACTTCGACGCCTTCGATCATCGGGGAGTAGACCGGGAATACGCGCTCGACGCCTTCGCCGTAAGAAATCTTGCGAACGGTGAAGCTTTCGTTGATGCCGCCGCCGGAGCGGGCGATGCAGACGCCTTCATAGGCCTGAACGCGGGTACGGTTGCCTTCCGTTACCTTCACGTTGACGCGCAGCGTGTCGCCGGGCGAAAATTCGGGCAGCTTGCGCTGGGCTTCGATCTTGGCAACCTGTTCGGCTTCCAACTGAGCGATGATGTTGGTCATGTTAACCTCTGAGTTTTTCTGAAACAGCCAGAGCGCCCTGCATCGGTTTCCTCGGATCGTGCCTCGGAGCCGTGCCCTTGCGGACAGGGGCGGATTCGCCATCCTTTGTTTCGGTCAACGGGAGCATCTCCCATTTCCGTGCGCGGCCAATACACGAAACCGTCACGCTTGTCACCCCGCCACCGCGCGGATTCTGCCGAAAGATCGGGCGAAACTTCGCTTGTCCAGCCGGCTTCGGCCCTTTATCTGCAAGAGGATGGGCGTTTGGGAGGACACCGCATGACATTGGCAATGATTGCCCTGCTGTTCGTGGCAGGCTTTCTTTCGGGCGCCGTCAACGCGATTGCGGGCGGCGGCACCTTTCTCACCTTCGGCGCCCTGACGCTGGCCGGCCTGCCGCCGATCTCCGCCAATGCCACCTCATCGATCGTGCAGTTTCCGGGCTATGTCACCTCGACGCTCGCCTACAAGGACGAACTCCTGAAACGCTGGCGCAGCGCCGTGGCGCTGACCGTGATCTCGGCGCTTGGCGGGCTTGGCGGCGCGCTGATCCTGCTGGCGCTCTCCAACCCCTCCTTCCGGGCGCTGGTGCCCTGGCTGCTGGCCGCCGCCACCGCCATCTTCGCGGCCGGCCCGCTTCTGAAGCCGAAGGCCTCCGCCGAGCGCTCCGCAAGCTCGCTTTCCAGCCTCGTCGGCCAGGGGATCACCGCAATCTATGGCGGCTTCTTCGGCGCCGGCATGGGCATCATGATGCTTGCCGTGCTGGGACTGACGACTGGCGGCAGCTATCATCACCTGAACGCACTGAAGAACCTGCTTGCGACCGTCATCGCGGCGGTCGCCATCGTGGTGTTCGTAAGCGGCGGCGTGGTGGCCTGGCCGCAGGCGATCGTGATGATCCCGGCCGTGGCCGCCGGCGGTTATGCAGGGGTCTGGGCAGCGCGCCGCGTGCCGCAGACCGTCATGCGGATGATCGTCGTGGCCGTCGGCGCCGCACTCACCGTCTACTACTTCGTAACCGGCTGAGACGGCTTGGCAAGCAGGTCCGGGCGGCGCTCTCTCGTCAGCGCCAGCGCCTGCTCGTGGCGCCAGCGGTCGATGGCCGCATGGTTGCCGGAGGTGAGGACGGCGGGAATGGTGCGCCCCTCGAACTCCTGTGGCCGGGTGTAGTGCGGATGCTCCAGAAGCCCGGTCTCGAAGCTTTCATGCGTGCCGGAGGCGGCATTGCCCATGACGCCCGGCAGGATGCGCACCACCGCATCGAGCAGCGTCAGCGCGGCCGGCTCGCCGCCGGAGAGGATGTAATCGCCGATCGAGACTTCCTCGAGCGCCCGGGCCTCGATGACCCGCTGATCCACTCCTTCGAAGCGGCCACAGACGATCACCACGCCCTCGCCGTCGGCAAGCTGTCGCACGCGCTCCTGTGACAGCGGCCGGCCGCGCGGGCTCATCAG
The DNA here is from genome assembly GCF_018760785.1 of Rhizobium sp. CSW-27. GTDB lineage: Bacteria > Pseudomonadota > Alphaproteobacteria > Rhizobiales > Rhizobiaceae > Neorhizobium. The sequence goes on along the minus strand of NZ_JAHHZO010000005.1, from coordinate 158,118 downwards.
GAGGCGCGGACGCGGATCGGCGGCCACCGAATCGATGGCGCGCGCCAGCACGTCCGGCTTCAGCACCATGCCGGCGCCGCCGCCGGCCGGCGTATCGTCCACCGTACGATGCCGGTCGGTCGCGAAATCGCGGATCTGCACCGTCTCCAGCGACCAGTCGCCACGCTCCATGGCCTTGCCGGCCAGCGAATGACCGAGATGGCCCGGAAACATCTCCGGATAAAGGGTCAGGATGGTGGCGCGATAGGACATGGCCGCCGTCACTCTGCCTCGCCCTTCGGCTTGCGACCGGCCTTACCGCCCGCCTTGCCTTTCGGCTCGGGCGGCACATCATCGTCGGGCGTGTCGATCAGGCCGGCAGCCACCGGATCGACCAGGATGCGACCGGCCTCCAGATCGATTTCCAGCACGGCCGCCTCGGAGAACGGAATGAGCGTCGGGCGCCGGCCGGGCCCCTTGAGTTCCAGAAGATCGCCCGCGCCGAAATCGAAGACGCCGCTCACCTGGCCATAGCTGTTGCCCACGGCATCGACCGCTTCCAGCCCTTCGAGGTCGGCATAGAAGAATTCGTCCTCGTCGAGTTCTTCGTCCGGCAGGTTGTCGCGGTCGATGAAAAGTTCGAGCCCGTTCAGCGCCTCGGCCGCATTGCGGTCGTTGATGCCGCGGAACCGCACGATCACGACAGTCTTCGCCTCGCGGATCTCGAGGATCTCGAAGACGCGGCCATCCGTGCTGTGCAGGTTGCCGTAGTCGCCGAGCGCCAAAGGATCTGCGGTGAAGGCGCGCACACGAACCTCGCCGCGCAGGCCCTGGGCCGCGCCGATCGTTGCCATCAGGACGGGGTTTTCCAGCTTGGCCATGCTTGCTCCCTCTTTCATCGACGGATGCTCTACAGCCTATCGCACGACTTGAAAACAGCCTGTTGAAAACGACAGGCGGGCGGCATGTCGCCATGCCACCCGCCCGTTATTGCAAGGATGCGTCCGAACTTATTCGGCAGCAGCAGCGTCAGCGGCCTCGGCAGCCTTGGCAGCCTTTTCCTTGGCGCGCTCGACAGCCTTCTTGCCGGGCTGTGCCTTGGTCGGGTTGCTGCGGGCTTCGCGCTCGGCAATGCCGGCTTCCGCCATGAAGCGCAGAACGCGGTCGGTCGGCTGTGCGCCCTTGGCAACCCAGGCCTTGATGGCTTCCGCATCGAGAACGACGCGCTGTTCGTTGTCCTTGGCCAGCATCGGGTTCCAGGAGCCGACGGTTGCGATGAAGCGGCCATCGCGCGGCGAACGCGCATCGGCAACGACAACGTGATAATACGGGCGCTTCTTGGAACCACCACGGGCGAGACGGATCTTCAGGGACATTTCTAACTCCTTCAGTTTCGGTTCAGGCCGTCCTCTTCGACGGGCTGTCTGTTGTCGAGGCCGCCGTCAGGCGGTCTTTTCGGTTGCACCGCCATGTTCGGCGGCAATGGCTTCATGGTGACGGATGACTTCCCTGATGATGAAATTCAGGAACTTCTCCGCAAAATCCGGATCAAGCTGGGCATCGTTCGCCAGGCGACGGAGCCGCTCGATCTGGTATTCCTCGCGCGCCGGATCGGCCGGCGGCAAATCATACTGGGCCTTCAGGATGCCCACTTCCTTGGTGCAGCGGAAACGCTCGGCCAGCATGTGCACCAGCGCCGCGTCGATGTTGTCGATCGACTGGCGGTATTTGCCGAGCTGTTCCTTCACCTTCGGATCGACCATCCGCATCCCTCCCCCTACTTCTTCTTCGGCATGCCGGGCAGCCCCGGAAGACCACCCAGACCCGGCAGCTTGGCACCGCCGAGACCCGGCAGGCCGCCGCCCATTCCGCCGGGAAGACCCGGCATCGAGCCCGGCTTGAAGCCCGCGGCTTCCGCCTGCTTGGCCAGCGCCTCCAGCTGCTTCGGGTCCATATTCGACAGGTCCGGCATGCCGCCGCCAAGGCCGCCGAGGCCCATCTTGCCGGCAAGGCCGCCCATCATCTGCTTCATGATGCCGCCCTTGCCCTTGCCGCCCATGGCCTTCATCATGTCGGCCATCTGGCGATGCATCTTGAGCAGCTTGTTGATCTCGGCGGCATCCGTGCCGGAACCGGCGGCTATGCGCTTCTTGCGCGAGTGTTTCAGAATGTCAGGATTGGCGCGCTCGGCCTTGGTCATCGAGGAGATGATGGCGATCTGCCGGTCGAACATCTTGTCATTCATGCCGGAGGCGGCCAGCTTGTCCTTCATGCCCGCCATGCCGGGCATCAGACCCATGATGCCGCCCATGCCGCCCATCGCCTTCATCTGGCGCAGCTGGTCGGCAAGGTCGTTCAGGTCGAACTTGCCCTTGGCCATCTTCTCGGCCATGGCGCGCGCCTTTTCGGCGTCGATATTCTCTGCCGCCTTCTCGACGAGCGACACGATGTCGCCCATGCCGAGGATGCGGTCTGCGATGCGGCGCGGGTGGAACTCTTCGAGCTCCGACATCTTTTCGCCGACACCGATCAGCTTGATCGGCTTGCCGGTGACGGCGCGCATCGAAAGGGCTGCGCCGCCGCGACCATCGCCGTCCATGCGGGTCAGAACGAGGCCGGTGATGCCGACGCGCTCATCGAAATTGCGGGCGAGGTTAACGGCATCCTGGCCGGTCAGACTGTCGGCGACCAGCAGAATTTCATGCGGCTTCGAGCGGGCCTTGATCTCGGCCATCTCGGCCATCAGCGGCTCGTCGATATGCGTGCGGCCTGCGGTGTCGAGGATGACGACATCGTGGCCGCCGAGCCTGGCGGCCTGCACGGCGCGGGCAGCAATATCGGTGGGCGACTGGCCGGCGATGATCGGCAGCGTGTCGACACCCGTCTGCTGGCCCAGCTGGCGCAGCTGCTCCTGGGCGGCCGGACGACGCGTGTCCAGCGAGGCCATCAGGACCTTCTTCTTGTCACGCTCGGTCAGGCGCTTGGCGATCTTGCCGGTGGTGGTGGTCTTGCCGGAGCCCTGCAGGCCGACCATCATGATCACGACCGGGGCGGCCGCATGCAGGTCGATGGAAACGCCCTCGGCGCCCAGCATCTCGATGAGTTCGTCATGGACGATCTTGACGACCATCTGGCCGGGCTTGATCGACTTCAGAACTTCGGCGCCAACCGCCTTTTCGCGCACCCGGTCGGTGAAGGCGCGCACGACTTCCAGCGCCACGTCCGCTTCGAGCAGCGCACGGCGAACCTCGCGCAGGGCTGCCGAGACATCCGCCTCGGAGAGCGCGCCACGGCCGGTCAGTCCACTCAAGATGGAACCAAGACGGTCCTGGAGGTTTTCGAACATCGTTTCATCCTTCTAGACATTTGCCGGTCGAACCGGAAACGTCGGGTCTTCACCGCCCGAAAACAAGACGCAAAGCCAAAAAGCACCCGAGGGCGCAACGCGCTGTCGGGTGTTGACCTCCGGGATCTCTTTATACCTTTGCGGGTCCCGGTCGGTGGCTAAAGTCTCGTCAACTTTAAGCAGATCGACGTGCTTAAACCCGATGGGACCGCGGAAGTCAAGGCTTTGCGGGATTTTTGCGCCCCCCCGGTTTTGCGGTGGGTCGTGCCTTATGGTAGGATGTGTCTGGTTCGTTGATTGGAGGCCGATGATGTCCCTTGACATTCGCGATGCGGAAATCGACGCCTTGGCGAGCGAAGTCATGCGACGGCTGGGCGCGAAGAGCAAATCCGAGGCGGTTCGCCGGGCGCTCCAGAACGAATTGAAGCGGAGCGAAGGCAGGCAGCCTCCCACAGACAGCGTTGCCAGGATTCAGGACAGGATTGCGTCTCGCATGGGAAATCATCCAGCCCGTTATGATGACAAGGCCTACATGGACGAAATGTGGGAAGTCTGATGTTCCTGGATGCATCAGCCGTGGTCGCCATCCTGGCCCGGGAAGCTTTGGCCGACGATCTGCTGAGACGTATTCGAGAGGCAGCCGGCCCAATCCACTATTCCTCCATCACCATGTATGAGGCGGTCGTCAGCCTGGCCAGGAAGACCGCGATCTCGATCTATGGAGATCAGGTGCCGACACCTGCAGCACTTCTGGCAGAGGTGCAGGCCGATGTGGAGGACTTCATGAACGCAATAGGCGCCATCGAAGTCCCGATCGAGGCCGGCACGCACCGACTGGCGCTGGACGCAGCCCGCCGGTTCGGCCGCGCCACGGGCCATCCGGCGAGGCTGAATTTCGGCGATTGCTTCGCCTATGCCGCAGCGAAGGCGCTGGATATACCGCTGCTGTTCGTCGGGGACGATTTCGCCAGAACCGACGCGATACCGGCCTGAGGCGCTGATCCGGCCGCGTCACCGGACGTAGCATCGCTTGAAGCCTTACCACTCACTTCCTATAGATTCCTGATGAAACGACGCCAATTCTTGAAATGGACAGGCATCGGCAGTCTCGCGCTTCTCGGCGGCGGACTGGCGGCAGGGAGAGCCATGGCAGCCAATCGCTATTACAAGGGGCCGGTTTCGGACCATTTCGATGGAACCCGCTTCTTCAATCCCGGCGGCGAGGAGCCGAAGGGTTTCACGAACCTGCTGCGCTGGCGCCTGAACGGCAAGAGCATTGCCTGGCCGGAGGCCTATCCGAGCCCGTTTGCGCCCGCCGTGCCGGAGAAGCGGGTGACGGGCAACCGGCTCGTCGTCACCATGGTTGGCCATGCCTCGATGCTGATCCAGGTGGCCGGCCTCAATATCCTGACCGATCCGGTCTGGGCGGAGCGAACAAGCCCCGTCTCCTTTGCCGGTCCGAAGCGTGTCAATGCACCGGGCATCCGGCTGGAAGACCTGCCACCCGTCGATATCGTCATCGTCACGCACAATCACTACGACCATCTCGATCTCGACACACTGAAGCGTCTGCATGCGGCGCATCGGCCGCATTTCATCACGCCGCTCGGCAATGATGCGATCTTCGCTCCGGACCTGGACAATCCACGCATTACCGTCATGGACTGGGGAGCGCAGACCTATGCCGGCAAGAATGTCACCATCCATTGCGAACCCTGCCACCACTGGTCGGCGCGCGGGCTGAACGACCGGCGCATGGCGCTCTGGGGCGCCTTCGTGATCGAAACCCAGGCCGGCAGGATCTACCACATCGGCGATACTGGCTTTCACCAGGGCATCAATTACCGGGCGGCCGCGCAAAAACACGGAAGCTTCCGTCTCGCCATCCTGCCGATCGGCGCATACGAGCCGCGCTGGTTCATGCAGGCGCAGCACCAGAATCCGGAGGAGGCGGTGGCCGGCATGCAGCTTGCCCGCGCCGCCCATGCCGTCGGCCATCACTGGGGCACGGTGAAGCTGACCGACGAGGGCATAGAGGAACCGCTGGCGGCGCTTCGCAATGCGCTGACCGCCGCCGCAATCGAGCCCGGTCGTTTCCGCGCCCTCAGGCCGGGCGAGATCTTCGAGGTGCCGGACGCCTGACCGCCAATCTTTTGGCCGGGGAGCATTTACAGCAGCAGCCGGTTCTGCTGCACTGCAGCAGCATTGCCTTTGCCTGCCTTCCTCACCGGAGCCCTTGATGACCTCGATCTTCCACCAGCCTGTCGATGCGGCCGAAGTGCCGCGCTTTGCCGGCCATTCCACCTTCATGCGCCTGCCGGCCGTTCCTTCGCCCGAGGGGCTCGACATCGCCCTGGTCGGCATTCCCTGGGATGGCGGCACGACCAATCGCGCCGGCGCCCGACACGGGCCGCGCGAGGTGCGCAACCAGTCCAGCCTGATCCGCCGCGTGCACCATGTCTCGGGCGTCGAGCCCTTCTCCATCGCCAATGTTGCCGATGTGGGCGATGTCTCGGTCAATCCCATCGACCTGATGGACGGGCTGAGGCGGATCGAGGACGGCATTGCCGCCATTGTCTCGGCCGGGGCGCTGCCGCTTTGCGTCGGTGGCGACCATCTGACGACGCTGCCGGTGCTCCGGGCCGTGGCAAAAGCCCGAGCGGTTGGCATGGTGCATTTCGATGCCCATACCGACACCAATGACAGCTATTTCGGCGGCAACAAGTACACGCACGGCACACCCTTCCGCCGCGCGATCGAGGAAGGCCTGCTCGATCCGAAGCGCGTGGTGCAGATCGGCATTCGTGGCTCGATCTATGACACGACCGACCATGACTGGGCGAAATCCCAGGGCATCCGCATCATCTACATGGAGGAATTCGTCGCACGCGGCGTCGAGGACGTGATGGCGGAAGCACGCGCCATCGTCGGCGAGGGCGCGACCTATGTCACCTTCGACATCGACAGCATCGATCCCTCAATGGCGCCGGGCACCGGCACGCCGGAAATCGGCGGCTTCACCACCCGCGAGGCACAGCAACTGGTGCGCCTGCTGGCCGGTATCGACATTGTCGGGGCCGATGTGGTGGAGGTTGCGCCACCGTTCGACGTTGCCGGGCTGACGGCGCTCGCGGGCGCCAACATCCTGTTCGAACTGCTGTGCGTGATGGCGCCCTGCGTGGCACGCCGCCGCGCCGGCTGATCGCCCCCCTCTGAGCAAGCCCTCCCGTTCGGGACGGGAGGGGCAAGATTTCAGATGCAGAATCAGAAGCGGAAGGTGGCGGTCACGGGCACGTGGTCGGAGGGACGCTCCCAGCCCCGCGCCTCCTTCAGAACCTCGATGCCCTCCAGGAGAGGGCCGAGATCGGGCGAGGACCAGATGTGGTCGAGGCGGCGGCCGCGATCAGCCGCTTCCCAGTCCTTGGCGCGGTAACTCCACCAGGTGTAGAGCTTTTCGGAGGCCGGCACGTACTGGCGCATCAAGTCCAGCCAGCCGCCCTGGCGCATCACCTCCAGCAGGCCTTCGGTCTCTACCGGCGTATGGCTGACGATCTTCAGCATCTGCCTGTGCGACCAGACGTCATGCTCCAGCGGCGCGATGTTGAGGTCTCCTACGAGGATGGAGGAGATGCCCGGCACCTGCGCCCGCAGCGCCTTCATTTCCTCGACGAAATCCAGCTTGTGGCCGAATTTCGGGTTGATGCCGCGATCCGGCTCGTCACCGCCGGCCGGAACGTAGAAATTGTGCAGGCGGATGCGGCGACCGGCCTGCTCGAAGATCGCCGAGATGTGGCGCGCATCGCCCACGCCGCAATAATCCTGCCGGTGATCCTCGAGAAGCGGCACCTGCGAGAGGATCGCCACCCCGTGATAGCCCTTCTGGCCATGCAGGATGATGTGCGGATAACCCATATCCCGCAATGGCTCGAGCGGGAATTCCGCTTCGCGGCACTTGATCTCCTGCAGGCAGAGGATGTCGGGCCGGGCGCGGGCAATGAACTGCTGTACGATCGGCAGGCGCAGGCGCACCGAATTGATGTTCCAGGTGGTGATGGAGAAAGTCATGCAAAAACCTCGACGTGTTGCGCCGAGGTTTAGAACCTTTCATCCATCAAGGGCAAGGGCGGCCGGGCCGGAGCGGCGGAATGCGTCGGATATACTCACCTGCACCGTCTGCCTTAAAGCTTGTGGACCTCGTCATAGGGAATGGTGAAGACCTTGTCGTCGAAGCGCACGCCCGTCTGCACATTGTAGATCATCACCGTGGTATCCTTGCCCTGCAGGTCGGTGATGGTCCACTGGCGAAGGTCATAGGTCTTGGGATCGAACATCATCGTGATGGTGGAATCGCCGAACACGGTCTTGTTGCCCAGCACGATGGTGGTCAGGTCGCTTTCTTCCTTCACATCGCGCACCATCTGGTTCGACAGGTCGATGCGATCGGCCAGCAGCAGGCTGAGCGGTGTCTTGGACAAGGGATAGAGATCCCAGGTCTTCAGCTTCAGATTGCCGACGACGACATTGTTGCCATCGGCAATCACGCGGATCGGCGACGGGTCTTCGAAATTGAAACGCAGCTTGCCGGGGCGTTCGATGAAGAACTTGCCGCCGGTCTGTTCGCCTCGCGGCCCGAACTGGACGAATTCGCCCATCATGGTCTTCACCGAGGAAAAATGGTCGGCAATCTTCTGCGCGGCATCGGAGGGCGCCCCCCCTTGCGCAAGCGCGGGAACGCCCGAAAGCCCGACGGCAGCCAAGCCGGCAAGGCCCAGCACCAGATGGCGGCGGCTCAGCGACGGACGTTGCGACGGGATGGAACGGGTGGTCTTCATGGGATCTCCTTCAGGCGTCTTATGGCGTCGAAAGACGGCGGCTTCGTGACGGGAGCGGCAAGGCCGGCGCACAGGCGGGACGCGGCAGGCGCCACCGGGACAGGGCCTGCGACAACAGCCAGGGCAGCCTCAGCGCTCGATGATGTCGGATTCGGTCGGGACGAGGATCTCGCGCTTGCCCGCATGATTGGCCGGGCTGATGATGCCCTCCTGCTCCATGCGTTCGATCAGCGAGGCGGCGCGGTTATAGCCGATGCCGAGGCGGCGCTGGATATAGGAGGTGGAGGCCTTGCCGTCGCGCAGCACGATCGCCACCGCCTGATCATAGGGATCGTCGGAGTCCGACAGGTTTCCGGTGCCGGCAGGACCGCCACCGTCCTCGTCGTCGTCCTCGTCGGCGGTGATGGCGTCGAGATATTGCGGAGCGCCTTGCGTCTTGAGATAGGAGACGATGTCTTCCACCTCATTGTCCGAGACGAAGGGGCCGTGCACGCGCTGGATGCGCCCGCCGCCGGCCATGTAGAGCATGTCGCCCATGCCGAGCAGCTGTTCGGCACCCTGTTCGCCGAGAATGGTGCGGCTGTCGATCTTCGAGGTCACCTGGAAGGAAATGCGGGTCGGGAAGTTCGCCTTGATCGTGCCGGTGATGACGTCGACCGAGGGGCGCTGTGTCGCCATGATCACGTGGATGCCGGCGGCACGCGCCATCTGGGCCAGACGCTGCACGGCGCCCTCGATGTCCTTGCCGGCGACCATCATCAGATCGGCCATCTCGTCGATGATCACGACGATATAGGGCATCGGCTTCAGGTCGAATTCTTCCGTCTCGTAGATCGCCTCGCCCGTCTGCCGGTCGAAGCCGGTCTGAACGGTGCGCGTCAGCACCTCGCCCCTGGCAAGGGCCTGTTCGACGCGGCTGTTGAAGCCATCGATGTTGCGCACGCCGATCTTCGACATCTTCTTGTAGCGCTCCTCCATCTCGCGGACGGTCCATTTCAGCGCCACCACCGCCTTCTTGGGATCGGTGACGACGGGGGACAGGAGATGGGGAATGCCGTCATAGACGGAGAGTTCCAGCATTTTCGGATCGATCATGATCAGGCGGCACTGTTCCGGCGTCAGGCGATAAAGCAGTGACAGGATCATGGTGTTGATGGCGACCGACTTGCCCGAACCGGTGGTGCCGGCAACCAGCAGGTGGGGCATCTTGGCCAGGTCGGCGATCACCGGCTCGCCGCCGATGGTCTTGCCAAGCGCCATGGCAAGCTTGGCCTTGCTGGCGTCGAAATCGCCGCTGCCGATCAGTTCGCGCAGGAAGACGGTCTCGCGGCTCTGGTTCGGCAGTTCGATGCCGATGGCGTTGCGGCCGGGCACCACCGCGACGCGCGCGGCGATCGCACTCATCGAGCGGGCGATATCGTCGGCAAGGCCGATGACGCGCGACGACTTGATGCCAGGCGCCGGTTCCAGTTCGTAAAGCGTGACGACCGGACCGGGACGCACATGGATGATCTCGCCCTTCACGCCGAAATCCTCGAGAACGCCTTCGAGAATGCGGGCATTCTGCTCCAGGGCATCGGCCGAAAGGGTGGCATCGCGCACGACATTGCGCGGCTCGGAGAGCAGGTGGACGGAGGGCAGCTGAAATCCGTCCGGATCGAGCAGCGAACCCTGTGCCTCCCGCATCACGCGGCCACCCGGACGGGTCGGCGCGGCGGGTGCAGCCACCCGGCCAGACGCGCGGACACTGCCGGTGCGCGGGCGCGGCGCGTCGAAAGGCGGCTCGTCATCCTCGTCCGGCAGAATGCCGGCCGGGCGGGGCGGATTGTCGTCGTCATCGTCCGTCAGGGACATCGAGGGCGGCGAAATGCGCCGCCGCGCCGCCATGAAGTCCGACATCGGGCTGTCGAGCGAAGGCTCAAGCCGCCCGGGGCCGCCGCCAACCTTGGCCCGCACCGGCTCGTTCAGCTTGCCGAATTCGTCCTCGTTGAAATCGTAAGGGGCATCATAAACCTCGGCATGCCGGGCAGCGGGGGCGATGCGCAGCAGGCGGCGCAGCCGCGCCTGCGTGATGTACCAGTAATGGGCAAGCGCGCCGAAGGCGAGAAGACCCGAAAGAAAGCCCTCGCGATCATCCTCGTCATCGTCCTCGGCCTCGCGCCTGCGGCGCGTTGCAACGGGAGCGTCCTCCTCATCCTCGAAGGCCTCAGCCACGTCCTGGCCGATCAGGCCGGCCGCAAACAGCAGGAAGCCGACGGCAGGCACCGCAAACAGCGTGCCCAGAACTGCTGCAACCGTGCCGGTCGGATAGGCACCGATGAACAGCGCGGGAAAGCGCAGGATCATGTCGCCGATGACACCGCCGATGCCGTTGGGGATCGGCCAGGTCAACGGCACCGGAAAGCAGCCGAGCGCTGCCGTCGCCAGAACCGTTCCGAGGCCGAAGCCGCCGAGCCGCGCGGGAATGCGGTTGAAGGAGCGCCCTGCAATCAGCGCCAGCGACCAGGCCAGCACCGGCAGCAGAGCCAGAACGCTGGCAAGCCCGAGGAACTGCATCATCAGATCGGCAAAGACCGCTCCGGGATAGCCGATCAGATTGGTCGGCGGATTGCTCGTGGCATAGGAGAGCGACGGGTCCGCCACATTCCAGCTGGCGAGCGCGGCAACGGCAAGGGCAAGCGCGAAGAAAAGGGCGAAGCCGCACAATGCCAGCAACTGGCGCGTGATGAAAGACACCAGCGCATGGCGAGTGGAATTCGACGCCATCGTGGCCGGAGTGCTTCTGCCCATGTTCGATCAGCCTGAACGTTTCGGTTTTGCGGACCACCGCACAGGCATTCTCGCCCGTCCGCCTGCAGCCCGCCTTCACGTCAGATTATGCAAGGTTGGTTAACGTCGCTTTAACCACATCCGTCCGGGAGAGAGGAGCCGGGTCTTCAGCGCGCCCAGCAGACGGCAGGGCTTAGCCGGTGCGGGATGCGGCCGGCGCGTCGCTGAGGCCGAAGGCGCGCTGCGCTTCCGCATTGCGCTGATCTGAATCGGCGAAGCGATAGCCGCGCTCGATCAGCCGCCTGGTGTATATCCTGTTGTAGAGATTTCCCCAGAAGGCACCGACCCCGAACCAGCCGATCACGAGACCGGCAAGGCCGAGACCCAGCAGTGCTGCCGCAACGGCCGCCAGACCTCCGAGAACACAGATACCGACGCCCATGACCGTATCGCCGCGCAGAATAGCCGGGACACCACAGAACATGAGCGAAGTCCAGCTGAAGCCATAATAGCCGGTTCGCGGCAGGCCGCTCCGGGAATGCATCAGTTGAATTGTCTTCGCCACCATACAATCTCCGGTCAGAAAGTAGTTTTAAATACTCCCTCCCGGAAAGGGGATACACCCAATAATAATAACTTTCAAATCAAATTTAAATTGCGGTTTTTATTATGACTTCTGCAAATAAAGGATTGCCGGAGGTTACCAATAATTAACCAAAAAATGGCCCGGTTTCCCGGGCCATTGATGAAAGAGTGGAAGAGGCACGTCAGGCGTCCGCAAGGGACGCCTTCCGGCTCAGGAGTGATAGGCCGCTTCGCCGTGGGAGGCGAGGTCGAGGCCTTCGCGCTCGGCTTCGACCGGCACACGCAGGCCGACGATGATGTCGACGACCTTGTAGAGGATGGCGGAGCCGATACCGGTCCACAGGATGGTGATCACCACGGCCTGGATCTGGACCATGACCTGGCCTGCCATCGTCTGTTCGCCGACATAGCCGACACCACCGAGCGAAGCAGAGGCGAAGATGCCGGTGGCAATCGCACCGAACATGCCGCCGATGCCATGCACGCCGAAGACGTCGGCGGTATCGTCATAGCCGAACTTGTTCTTCACCACGGAGACGAAGAAGTAGCAGAGCGGCGACACGATGATGCCCATCACGATGGCGCCCATCGGGCCGACGATACCGGCAGCCGGGGTGACGGCGACGAGGCCGGCGATCATGCCGGATGCTGCGCCCAGCATCGAGGACTTGCCGCGGGTCAGCGCTTCGACAACGCACCAGGAAAGGGTGGCGGCGGCGGTGGCAACAAAGGTGTTGACGGTTGCCAGCATGGCGCCACCGGAGGCTTCGAGGTTGGAGCCTGCATTGAAGCCGAACCAGCCGAACCACAGCATGGCGGCACCGACATAGGTGAGCGTCATGGAATGCGGGGCCATCATGTCCTTGCCATAGCCCGTGCGCTTGCCGACCATCAGGGCGCCGATCAGGCCGGCGACACCGGCATTGATGTGAACGACCGTACCGCCGGCAAAGTCAAGCGCGCCGAGGCCGAACAGGTAGCCATTGGCGTCCCAGACCATGTGGGCGACCGGGAAGTAGACGAAGGTGACCCACAGGATGCAGAACAGGATGGAGGCCGAGAACTTGATGCGCTCGGCGAAGGCGCCGATGATGAGAGCCGGCGTGATGGCGGCAAACGTCATCTGGAACAGCACGAAGATGAATTCCGGAATGACGACGCCCTTGGTGAAGGTGGCCGCGGTCGTCGCAGTCGAAACGCCGGAGAGGAACATCTTGGCCGTGCCGCCGAAGAACGGGTTTTCCGCGCCGCCGAAGGCGAAGGAATAACCGTACAGTACCCAGATGATCATCACCGAGCAGGCGATGACCGTGCACTGCATCAGCACGGAGAGCATGTTCTTGGCGCGCACGAGGCCGCCATAGAACAGGCCGAGACCGGGAACGGCCATGAACAGCACGAGAATGGTGCTGATGAACATGAAGGTGGTGTCACCCTTGTCGGGCGTCGGCGCGGCCTCAGCGACGGCCGGCGCTGCATCCTGGGCAAAGGCGATGGCCGGCGCCAGGAGGGCTGCCGAGGCGGCCGCCAGACGTCCATACATGGACGAGTACTTGGAAAATGACATTGCGAGAAACTCCCCTGATCAGCCGTTCTTAAAGCGCTTCGGTGTTGGTTTCGCCGGTACGGATGCGCACGGCCTGCTCGATGGAATAGACGAAGATCTTGCCGTCGCCGATCTGGCCGGTCTTGGCGGCGGATGCGATCGCCTCCACGGCCTTTTCGACCAGTTCGGATGCAACCGCGATCTCGATCTTCAGCTTGGGCAGGAAGCTCACAGCATATTCCGTGCCGCGATAGATTTCGGTATGTCCCTTCTGGCGCCCGTAACCCTTCACCTCGGTCACGGTCAGGCCCTGGATGCCGACAGCCGTGAGGGCTTCACGCACCTCATCGAGCTTGAATGGCTTGATAATGGCCATCACGATTTTCATGTGGTTTCCCATCCTTTGTTGCCTCGGCGCGGAGCCGACTCTCCTGGCCGCTGACAGATCCGTACGCAGCGACTGACCCTGTACATTCAAGGCGCGTGCCAGATTCTCGCCACAAAATTAAGTTATTGAATCATAAAGGCTATCAGGAATACCACATGTAAAAATGCAATTGAGCGCCAAATAGGCGCTCAATTTGTGGGCAAAATTGGAAATTTGCGCATCATTTAATCACTTGCCCGTTTGCGAATCAGTCCCTCCTGCGCAACGGAGGCCACCAGCGCGCCGGAGCGATCATACAGGGCGCCGCGCGTCATGCCGCGCGCCCCGGACGTGCTGGGACTGTCCTGCGAATAGAGCAGCCAGTCGTCAAGCCGCGTCGGACGATGGAACCACATGGCATGATCGATGCTGGCGGCCTGGATGGCGGGATGGAAGATGGTCGTCCCGTGGGCATAAAGCGAGGTGTCCAGCAGCGTCATGTCTGACAGATAGGCAAGAACGGCCGCCTGGTAATGCCGGTCGTCCGGCACCGCTCCGGTGGCACGCACCCACATGTGCTGCTCCGGCTTCAGCTTCTCGTCGGAAATGTAGTGGACAAGCGAGACCGGCCGGATCTCCACCGGGCGCTTGCGCCCCCAGTAGCGCTTCACCATGTCGGGCGCCTGGGCCAGGAATACCTTCTGGAAGTCCTCTTCCGACATAAGCTCCTCGGGCTTCTTCACCGCCGGCATGTCCGTCTGATGGTCGTAGCCCGGCTCCTCGATCTGGGCGGAAACCGACATGGCGAAAATCGCCCGGCCGTGCTGGATGCCGGTCACCCGCCGCGTCGTGAAGCTCGATCCGTCGCGAAGGCGCTCGACCTGGTAGACGATCGGCACCTTCGGATCGCCGGGCAGCAGGAAATAGGCGTGCAGGGAGTGCACGAAACGGTCGTCCGGAGTGGTGCGTTGCGCCGCCATCAGCGCCTGCGCGATCACCTGGCCGCCGAACACCCGCTGCCAGCCGACCTGCGGGCTGAGGCCCCGGAACAGGTTTTCCTCCAGCCTTTCCAGATCCAGCGTATCGATCAGTTCGTCCATCGGCGACAGGGTGGCGGCGGGCTGCGGCATTTTTCACGGTCTCCGACGGTAGGAAGCACTCGACCGATGATCTATATGTCGGGCAGTGCAATCTCAAGTACGGCAGGAGAAAGCGATGCTGGATATGCTGATCGTGGGCGGCGGATATGTCGGCCTTTCCGTCGCAGTGGCGACCAAACAGGCAGCCCCGCACCTGTCCGTCGCGGTGGTCGAGGCCGCGCCCGACCATGTCTGGGAGAAGGACGAGCGCGCCTCCGCCATCATTGCGGCCGCCTCGCGCATGCTGGAGGTGATGGGTCTTTGGGACGAAATCGTCGTCGATTCACAGCCGATCAATCGCATGATCGTCACGGATTCGCGCACCGCCGATCCGGTCCGCCCGGTCTTCCTGACCTTTGACGGAGAGGTGGAGGAAGGTCGTCCGTTCGCGCACATGGTGCCGAATGTGGCCATGGTGCGGGCGCTGCGCCGGGCCTGCGGCGAACTGGGCATCGCGATTCGCCACGGCGTATCGGCCACCGGCTTTGCCGCCGGCCCCAATGCAGCAAGCCTGACACTTTCGAGCGGCGAGGTGCTGGAAAGCCGCCTTGTCGTTGCCTGCGATGGCGTACGCTCCAAGCTGCGCGACATGGCGGGCATCAAGACCGTGCGGTGGAACTACGGCCAGTCCGGCATCGTCACCACCGTCGAGCATGAACGGCCGCACGAGGGCTGTGCGGAAGAGCATTTCCTGCCGCCCGGCCCCTTCGCCATCCTGCCGATGACCGGCAACCGCTCCTCGCTGGTCTGGACGGAGCGCAGCGAGGATGCCGACAGGCTGGTCGCCGCCGACGACCTGATCTTCGAGGAGGAACTGCAGCGCCGCTTCGGCCATAAGCTCGGCGCGCTGCGCGTGGTCGGCAGCCGCAAGGCGTTTCCGCTCGGGCTGACGCTGTCGCGCGCCTTCGTCGCCCCGCGCCTGGCCCTGGCGGGCGATGCAGCGCATGGCATCCATCCGATTTCCGGCCAGGGTCTCAACCTCGGCTTCAAGGATGTGGCGGCGCTTGCCGAAACGGTGGTCGAGGCCGATCGCCTCGGGCTCGACATCGGCGCGCTGACGGTTCTCGATCGCTACCAGACCTGGCGGCGCTTCGATACCTTCCGCATGGGTGTGACGACCGACGTGCTGAACCGGCTGTTTTCCAACGATATCGGCCCGCTGCGCATCGCGCGCGATTTCGGGCTGGGCGTAGTCGAGCGCCTGCCGAAGCTCAAATCCTATTTCATCGGGGAAGCCGCCGGCACCAAGGCGAAGGATGCGCCGCGTCTGCTGGCGGGACAGGCGATCTGACGCAAAGGCCGCGCGGGGCCGCATCCGGCCCCGCCGCCGGTTCAATCCTCGATCCGCCGGGCCTCGGAAACCAGCATGATCGGAATGCCGTCGCGGATCGGATAAGCCAGACGCGCGCCTTCCGAAATCAGCTCGTTGGTCTGGCGATTGAACACGAGGCGACCCTTGCCGAGCGGGCAGACCAGCAGGTCCAGCAGCTTCGGATCGACCTTGGAAAGTTTTTCATCCATGCGGGACTGACCGTTTCCTACTGAAGAATGGTGTCGGAATCCCCGAAACCGCGGGCCAGATCGATCTCGGTGATGGCGATCAGGGTTTCGGCGCGGGTCTTCAGGTCGGGCGCCTCCAGCAGCGCCTGCTTTTCGGCCGGACCGAAGGGCGACATCATCGACAGTGAATTGACGAGCGTGCGGTTTCCGGCGCGTTCCACTGCCTCCCAGTCCGCCTCCAGCTTGTTGGCATCGAGATAGGCGCGGAAGACGCGCAGCAACTGCTGCCGATCGACCGCGGATTCGTCCTCTTCCCCGGAAAGATCCGACAGGAAGGGCATGAAGCGCACGGTGCGGAACGGATGCCCCTCGCCCACTTCCTCCATCACCCGGAAGCGGCACACGCCGCTCAGCGAGACGATGTAGCGACCATCGCCGGTCTCGGCAAAGGAGGTGATGCGGCCGATGCAGCCGACGGGGCTGAGCGCCGGACGGCTGCCCTCGCCGCTTTCGCCGAGCGCCGGCTGGATCATGCCGATCAGCCGGTTGCCGGAGAGCGCGGCATCGAACATCGCAAGGTAGCGCGGCTCGAAGATGTTGAGCGGCAGCTGGCCGTTCGGCAGAAGCAGGGCACCGCTCAGCGGAAAGACCGGCACGGTCTCCGGCAGATCCTCGCGCTTCACATATCTTGCATTGCCGACATGCATGGGCATCCTCCACCTCAAGGCGCACCGGAACGGGGCATCCTATATGTGGTGCCGGCATTCCGTTTCACAAGTCTTGCGGGACGGCGCCGGCCCCGATCAGGAAAACAGGATGGACGACAGGCGACGGCGCGCCGAGATGGTGGCCGGGTCCTTCGGTCCCCAGGCCTCGAAGAACTGCAGAAGCTGGCGACGCGCGCCGTCGTCATCGAAGCTGCGATCGGTCTTCATGATC
Organism: Rhizobium sp. CSW-27; assembly: GCF_018760785.1. GTDB lineage: Bacteria > Pseudomonadota > Alphaproteobacteria > Rhizobiales > Rhizobiaceae > Neorhizobium. The sequence continues at coordinate 141,116 of NZ_JAHHZO010000005.1, read as the reverse complement.
AGCAGCAGATGCTCGGCCGCTTCCTCGCGCCGGCCCTCGACATTGAGGATCTTGGCGAGCTTCATGCGTGCCTCGTGATGATCCGGATGCAGCGCGAGTTCGTGTTCCAGCGCCACGGGGTCGCCAAGCTTGCGGGCTTCCTCGATCTGCTGCAGCTTCAGCACCACGGTCTGCACCGGCGGCTGGGAAGCGATCTCCCCGGGCAGCGATTCCAGCATCTGGCGAGCACGCGCCAGCTCGCCAAGCGCGATCAGGCAGTCCATCATGCCGGCAACGGCCTTGGCATTTTCGGGATCGGCCTGCATGACCGCGGCAAACAGCTGGGCAGCACCGTCAAGGTCACCGCTGTCGAGCAGCATGCGGGCCTCCTCCAGCGCCGCCTCGATCTCGGCGGCCTGGTCGGCACCGGCCGGACCGGCCACCTTGTCGATGAACTGGCGAATCTGGCTTTCCGGCACGGCGCCCATGAAGCCGTCCACCGGGCGGCCATTGACGAAGGCGATGACGGCGGGAATGGACTGGATGCCGAGCTGGCCGGGAATGGACGGATGGTCATCGATGTTGAGCTTCACCAGCTTGACACGGCCATTGCCCTCGCTGACCACCTTTTCAAGCGCAGGGGCCAACTGCTTGCAGGGGCCGCACCAGGGCGCCCAGAAATCCACCAGAACCGGCTGGCGGCGCGATTCCTCCAGAACATCCTTGGTGAAGGCGGCGGTCGTCGTATCCTTGACGTGGGCGCCGGGCGCCGGTGCAGCGGCACCGGGCGAGGCCGAACCGAAGCTCATCCGGCCGGTCATCTGGCCACCGTAGGAACCGCCATAGGGATTGTTGCTGCCGCTGCTCATGGATGTCTCCCGGGGATGCTTCTTCTGTCTGTGACGTCTGCTCGCAAAGATCGTATGTCAGCCCGTGACTTTCAAGACAAGCGGCTCGTGTCCGGTCGCCGTGAGAAAGCGAAGCAGATCGTCGCGGCCGATCGAGGTGGTGGCGTCGTTGGAAAGCGGATGGCCGTTGATGATCTCGTGGGCCATCAGGTCCTCGTCCAGCACGAAGGTGACGTTGTTGCCGGTGTCGTTCAGAGCGCCGAACACGGTGACGGAACCCGGAATCACGCCCAGATACTCCAGCATCTTCTCCGGACTGCCGAAGGAGACGCGGCTGGAGGCACCGATCACCTTGTGCACGCTCTTCAGGTCGACGCTCGCCCGCTCCTCCACCGTCAACACGAAGAAGCGGTCCTTCTTGTCCTTGACGAAGAGGTTCTTGGTGTGGCCGCCCGGAATCTCGTCGCGCAGGCTTTCCGATTCCGCCACGGTGAACACCGGCGGGTGATTCTTCGTGGTGTGACGGATGCCGAGGCCATCGAGGAAGCGGAACAGGTCTTGCGCAGTCTTGGGCTCGGAGGAAACGGTCTCTGTCATGGCGGGAGGCGGGACTTTCACTGGGGCTGAGGCGCCGGACGATCGGGAATTGCAAGCCGGATTATAGGGAGCGAAGAGGCCCTATCACAAGCCGCCTGACGGCACTTTCCGGCACCTCCGCGCACCGGCCAGAAAACGGCATTTGCGCGACCCCGAATGGGCACGAGAAGAGAGGCTCCAAATTTTGTATATATTCATCAAAGACTTACGAGAAAAATTCCGGAATTTTGAAAATCCTGTCATTTCCCTGTTGCATTCAAAAATGAGTTGGGCCATATAGCCCCCGTCGCCGCAACGCAGCGACCCGCGGTTCAGCGAACTACCCCGAACCGACGGAATGATGAGCGGGTGTAGCTCAGGGGTAGAGCACAACCTTGCCAAGGTTGGGGTCGAGGGTTCGAATCCCTTCGCCCGCTCCATTTTCCAGACAATCGTGATATTGATGACCGGAAGATGCAGCCCTTCGGGGCTCTGGCGTCTTGAAACGCTGGCAGCACGGGCGCTGTCGCGCCCGCACCATCCCGTACGTCGTTACGCGGGCAGCGGCCCGATGTAACGGGATTGCGGCCGGATCAGACGGCCGGTCTGCTCCTGCTCCAGCACATGCGCCGTCCACCCCGCCATGCGGCCGGCGGCAAATACGTTGGTGAAACTGTCGCGGGGAAACCCGACCGCCTCCAGAAGCAGGGCGGTGTAGAATTCCACATTGGTCTGCAGCGGCCGGAGCGGCTTTCTTTCCTTCAGCAAGGCCAGGGCCTTTGCCTCCACCTTGCCGGCAAAGGCAATGCGGCCGGAGCCATCCCTCAACGCAGACACCGCCTCCTTCAGCACATCGGCGCGCGGATCGCGCACGCGGTAGATGCGATGCCCGAATCCCATCAGCCGTTCGCCGCGATCGAGCGCGTCGGTCAGCCACTCGCCGATGCGGGCCTCGGTGCCGATTGCATCCAGCATGTCGAGCACGGGGCCCGGCGCCCCGCCATGCAGCGGCCCCTTCAAGGCGCAGAGACCACCCACGACGGAGGAGAAGAGCCCCGCCTTGGTGGAGGCGATCACCCGGGCTGCGAAGGTCGAGGCGTTCAAGCCGTGATCCGAGACGGTGACCAGATAGGTGTCGAGCGCCCGGATCTTGTCTTCTGTCGGCGCCTCGTTGCGCAGCATTGCCAGAAAATCGGCGGCATGGCCGAGCGTGGCATCCGGCGCCACCAGCGGCAAGCCGCGCGCCTGCCGGACAATGGCGGCGGTAAATACCGGCACGGCCGCCACCGCCAGCAGATGATGCGGCTCGGCGCTCTCGTCAGGGAGGGCGGAGAGAAGCAGCCGCAAGGCCTCGACGGGACTGAGATTCACGAGCCCCGGCAGCAGCGGCTGCATCAGCGCAAAGGCCCGCATGCGCGCCTTGCCGAGGCGGGCGGCAATCTCGTCAGCCGAAAGCGGCTGCGGCGCAAGGCCGTTCCACAACAGCTCCAGCACCGCCTCGAAGCGGTGTCCGGCCAGTTGCTGCAGGTGATGGCCGGCAATGATCAGTTCGCCCGCCTGCCCGTCCACATGGCTGAGACGGGTTTCGGCAGCAATCACATCATCGAGACCCGGCGTGGGGCTGTTGGCGGCCAGAACAGGCGTGAAGGCGGCAGATTGGCTCATGGCAAGTCTCCTCAGGACAATGAAGGACTTGAGCATGTTGCGATGCATATATATGGTCAATCTTGATTCATTCAATCAATGCAAGATCAGTCATGACCCAGCCCGACAAGTTCATGGATGCCGAAGGCGCCGCCGGCGCGCTCGGCATCAGCCGCGCCACGCTCTATGCCTATGTCAGCCGCGGCCTGATCGAGACGACGGGAACCGACGCGGATCCGCGCCGCCGGCTCTACAGCATCCACGACATCGAGCAGCTGAAGAAGCGCAAGAGCCTCGGGCGCCGACCAAAGGAGGCAGCCGCCACGGCTCTCGACTTCGGCCTGCCGGTGCTCTCCTCCTGCGTGACGCTGATCGAGGGCGGCCGGCTGTTCTATCGGGGCCGGGATGCGCTGGCGCTCGCCGCCGAGGCCAGCCTGGAAGAGGTTGCATGCCTGCTGTGGGATTGCGGCGAGGTCGATCCGTTCCGCGATCCGAAGGCGGAACCCGCGGCCTGGGACGAAGCTCTGCTTGCCGCGACGAACCGCCTGCCACTGACGGAGCGCTGCCAGTCGCTGCTGCCCTTCGTGGCGAGCGGCCGTGCCACCGCCTGGAGGCGCGAGCCGCGCCGGCTCTGGCCGGGGGCGGCGGCACTGACGCGCAGCATGGCGGCCGCCTGCCTTGGCCGGCAGCCGGATCAGCGCCCGGTGCATCTCTATCTGGCCGACCACTGGGGACTCGATGCCGACGGCGCCGATCTCATCCGCCGTGCGCTCGTGCTGCAGGCGGATCATGAGCTGAACGCCTCGGCCTTTGCCGTGCGGGTCGCGGCCTCCACCGGCGCCTCGCTCAGCGCCTGCCTGAATGCCGGGCTGTCTGCGCTGAGCGGCCCCAGGCATGGCGGCATGACCAGTCTCGTCGAACTTTTGTTCGACGAGGTGGAGCGGGTGGGCGATGCGGCCGAGGTGGTGGAGAGCCGCCTGCGCCGCGGCGATGGCGTGCCGGGCTTCAACCATCCGCTCTATCCGGCAGGCGATCCGCGCGCGAACGGCATCCTGCCGCATCTGCCCGCCGATCCGCTGACGGCCGATCTTCTGTCCGTGATGGAGGAGACGGCGGGGCTGCTGCCGACCTGCGACGTGGCGCTGGTGGCGCTGCGGCGCCGCCTCGCCATGCCGCGCGGTTCGGCGCTGGCGCTGTTTGCCATCGCCCGCACCTCCGGCTGGATCGCGCACGCGCTGGAGCAGACGCAGGACGAGCGGCTGATCCGTCCGCGCGCCCGCTATGTCGGCCCGCCGCCGGGCTGATTCTTTTTTTCAAAAAAATCGCGGCGCTGCGGAATAGGGTGAGGGTCTGTTCCGTATACTGGGGCATGAGCGACAAGAAGCACCCCTTCGATGTTCTGAACCAGCTGGCGACGCTGCGTCGCTACGCCCGCTCGCTCGTGCGCAATCCGGACGATGCGGAGGATCTGGTTCACGATGCGCTGGTGAAGGCCTATGAACGGAAGGGCACCTTCCGCACCGGCGCCAACCTGCGCAACTGGCTGCTGTCCATCGTTCACAACACCCATATCGACCGCCTGCGCCGCAAGCGTTCGACCGAGGCCCGCCACAAGGCCGCGGCCGAACTCGGCGAGACCGCGCATGTGGCCGATCCGGATCAGTCGATCCGCCTCAGGCAGCTGCGCGAGGCCTTCTTTGCCCTGCCGGAGGAGCAGCGCGATGCCCTGCATCTGGTGGCGATCGAAGGCCTTTCCTATCAGGAGGCGGCCGATGCGCTGTCGATCCCGGTCGGCACGCTGATGTCGCGCCTGTCGCGCGCCCGCGCAAGGCTGCGCGCCTTCGAGGAAAACGGCCGCCGCCTGCCGATCGCCAGCGGCCATCTGACAATCATAGAAGGGGGACGCGATGACACCCGTTGACCCGATCCAGCCCGCCGACGTGGAAGCCTATGTCGACGACCAGCTTGATGCCGCCCGCCGCATCGAGGTGGAAGCCTATCTCTCCGAGCATCCGGAGATTGCCGCCCGCGTGATGGCCGATCTTGCCATCAAGGGCGAATTGCGGCTGGCGCTTGCCGAAGGCCATCAGCGGCACGGCCGCCCGGACACGCGGGAAGCCGCCCGCCGGCTGCAGAATGCGCTGGCGCGCGGCCGCCTGTTTCGCTCGTTCCAGAGGCTGGCTGCCACCGTGGCGCTGATTGCCGTCGGCTGGGGGCTGAGCCATCAGATCGGCCCGCTGACGGTCTCGGAAGTGGTGGCCTCCGTGCCGCCGCCGGCCTTCGTGGAGGAAGCTCTGCGCGCACACGGCACCTCCATGCTGCGCGAGACCATGCCGTCCCAGAAGGAAACCTCGCTTTACGATCCGGCGGAGATCCGCTCCGCCACCGCGATCGTGATGCCGGAGATCCCGAAGGACTGGACGGTCAGCGACGTGCAGGTCTTCCCTTCCGCCTTCGGCCCGAGCGTGGAAATGGCCATCACGCGCGATTCCCATATTCGCCTCTCCCTGTTTGCCGTGCGCCCCGGCAGCTTTGCCGTGATGCCGGTGGCACTCGCCAGACAGGGCGAGGTGCAGGCCTCCTACTGGCAGATCGGCGACGTGGCCTATGCGCTGGTCTCCAATGCCGAGGATGCCGTCAACCTGAAGGGAGAGGCCGAACGCCTCGCCCGTTCGCTTTACTGAGAAACCTGAGGAGCAACATCATGAACCCCCGCTTCGGATACAATGCGGCGATCCAGTCGCAGGCGGCCTTCGATGAAGGCCTGCGCCAGCACATGCTGCGCGTCTACAACTACATGGGCCTCGGCCTTGTCATCACCGGCATCGTGGCCTTCATCGTCGGCACCACGCCGGCGCTCTACGTCCCGATCTTCTCCAGCCCGCTGAAGTGGGTGGTGATGCTGGCGCCGCTCGCCTTCGTCTTCTTCTTCTCGTTCAAGCTGCAGACCATGTCGGCCTCGGCCGCGCAGATGACCTTCTGGGCCTTCTGCGGCGTGATGGGCCTGTCGCTCGCCTCGGTGTTCCTGGTGTTCACCGGCGCCAGCATCGCCCGTACCTTCTTCATCGCCGCCACCATGTTCGGCGCCACCAGCCTCTACGGCTACGTGACCAAGCGGGACCTCGCCAAGTTCGGCTCCTTCCTGATCATGGGCCTGATCGGCGTGATGATCGCCTCGATCGTCAACATCTTCCTCGGCTCCAGCGCCCTGCAGTTCGCCGTCTCCGTCATCGGCATCTTCGTCTTCGTCGGCCTGACCGCCTGGGATACGCAGAACATCAAGGAACAGTATGCCGAAAACTTCGACCAGGAGAGCCAGCAGAAGCTCGCCGTCTTCGGTGCGCTGTCGCTCTATCTGAACTTCGTCAACATCTTCCAGCTGCTGCTGAGCCTCACCGGCCAGCGCGAAGAGTAAACCCGGTCCATATCTATCCGAAGGAGGAAACAACCCATGGACTACAACGACCGCCAGGCGATCGAGGGTCTGTTCGGCAAGCTCTCCCACGTGGAGAGCCAGTCCGGCCCGCGCGATGCGGAAGCGGATGCCTTCATCCGTGATCGCATCGCCGCCCAGCCGGGTGCACCCTATTTCATGGCGCAGACGATCGTTGTGCAGGAACAGGCGCTGAGCGAGGCGCAGGCGCGGATCGAGCAGCTGGAACACCAGCTGGCGAGCCGCCCGGCGTCGGGCGGCGGCTTCTTCTCCAGCCTGTTCGGCAGCACCGCACAGCCGGCCGCCCAGCGCAGCCAGCCGCGCGGCATGGCCGCACCACCGTCCGCCATGCCCGCCCAGCCGCAGGCCGGCCCGCGCAATCCCTGGGGCCAGCAGGCGCCGGGTTATGGTCAGGCGCCCGGCCAAAGTTTCGGCCAGGGCTATGGCCAGCCCGCCCGCGGCGGCGGCTTCCTCGCCGGCGCGGCACAGACGGCGATGGGTGTGGCCGGCGGCGTGCTGCTCGGCAATGCGATTGCCGGCATGCTGGGTGGCGATGAGGCGCAGGCCGCCGAGGATCCGGCAGCGTCCGACACCGGCGCCGAGGACATGGGTGCCGAAGATATGGGCATGGAAGACGAATCCTTCTTCTGATCCGCCCTGACGTAACGAAATGGCCATGTTTCTATGGCATGGCCATTTCCCATGACCGCATCGTGTTTCACCCCCTTTTCCGTTGAGTGATCGATGGCGCTGCTTTCCGAACCATCGATGCCCGACGATGATGATATGGACCCGACCGCAACCGGCCGGCAGGACAGTTTTTCCACCATCCTGCGCAGGCTGGCCGAAGACGAGGCGCGCACGCGCATTGCCGTCGCAGACCTGCTCGAGGCCATGAAGGACCGCGCCTTCGGGGCGTTGCTGTTCATTTTCGCCATGCCGAACACCATTCCGACGCCGCCCGGCACCTCGGCGATCCTCGGCATTCCGCTGGTGTTTCTCAGCCTGCAGATGGCGCTTGGGCAAACGCCCTGGCTGCCGAAGGTGATTGCCGGACGCTCCATGCTGCGCACCGATTTTGCCGCGATGATCGACAGGGCAAGCCCTTGGATCATCAAGGCGGAGCGCATGCTCAAGCCGCGCTACCCGGCCCTGTCGCAGCCGGCCATGGAGCGGCTGATCGGCGTGATCTGCCTCGTGCTCTCGATCATCCTCGCCCTGCCGATTCCGCTCGGCAACATGCTGCCGGCGGTGGCGCTCTGCGTGATGGCCTTCGGCATTCTGGAGAAGGACGGCGTGTGGGTGGTGCTCGGCGTGCTGATCGGCATCGCCTCGCTGTTCCTCGTCGCCGGCGTTCTCTATGCCATCGTCAAGGCGCTGATCTTCTTCGCCGCCTCGATCTTTGCCTGATCAGAGCGCAAATCCGTCAAGACGCGCCGAAAGCGCCCGGATGCCGTCCACATCGGCATTGGCGAAGGCAAAGCGCAGATAGCCTTCCTGGCCCGGGCCGAAATAGCCGCCGGGAATGCAGGAGACGCCCACCGTCTTCGCCAGAGCCTCGGCAACGGTCGCAGAGGAAACGCCCGCAAAGGGATGGCGCACGAAGGCGAAATAGGCGCCGACAGCGGCAAGCTGCCAGTCCTGCAGTCCCGCCATCACCTCTCTCAGCGCCTCGGCGCGCTTCAGGATCTCCAGCCGGTTTTCCTCACGCCAGCCGGCAAGCACCGGCAGAGCCTGCTCGACCGCCGCCTGCGCCGCCCGTGGCGCGCAGATCTGCAGATTGTCCATGATCTTCGCCACCTGGGCGATGAAGGCCGGACCGGCGGTGATGGCGCCCAGGCGGTGGCCGGGAATGCAGAAGCTCTTGGAGAAGCTGTAGAGCGAGACGATGAAATCTTCCCAGCCCTGCCGCCGGAACAGGTCATGCGGCGCAGCCTTCCCCGAAGGCAGGAAATCCCGGTAGGTCTCGTCAAGGATCAGCCAGACACCGCGGTCCCGGCAGAGATCGGCAATGGCCGCCAAAAGGTCCGGCGGATAGACGGCACCGGTCGGATTGTTGGGCGAGACCAGCGCCAGCGCCTTCACACCGGCATCGAGCGCCGCAGCCACCCCTTCCACCGTCGGCAGAAATCCGTCTTCCGCGCGGCAGGCGACGAAACGGGTGCCGATGCCGAGCATGGCAAGCGTCGTTTCGTGGTTGAAATAATAGGGCTCGGTCATCAGCACCGTATCGCCGGCACCCGCCACCGCCATCACCGCACAGATGAAGGCCTGGTTGCAGCCGGAGGTGACGTGGATGTTCTCCGCGGCAAGCGGCGCGCCATAGATCTGCGAGACATGCGCGGCATAGGCATCGCGGAGCTTCCGCTCGCCCTCGATCGGGCCGTAGCCGGTATAGGCAAGCGAGGCGGCGGTCTGGCCCAGAAGCTCCAGCATCACCGGATGGGCCGGATAGCCGGGCACGGCCTGCGACAGGTCGATCAGCGGCCCCCTTGCCCCGTCATAGGCACGCGCCCAGGCCTGAACGGAGGGAACCGGGGGCGGAGAAATCCGCTCGACGAGCGCGTTGAAGGCGGGCTTGGGCAGGGACATGGCACGGGATCCGGAATGGGGAAGACAGGTCGGGCGGGAGCGATGGCCGGGATCGGCACGCACGGGCTGCGTTCCGACCGCTCCGTGCGGGAACGGCGGAACGGCCAAGCATTCGGCAGGGGCGTCAGCTTCTGGAGAAGACGTAGTCGGTTTCCTGGCGCAGCACTTCGCCCGGGCGCAGCACGGCATTCGGGAAGCCCGGATGATTGATCGCATCCGGCCAGATCTGCGTTTCGAGGCAAAGCCCGGCATAGGGACCGTAGAGCTTGCCGGAGAGGCCCGGCACCGTCGGCTTCAGCTTGAAGCCGGCATAGAGCTGAACGCCGGGCTCGGTGGTGCGCACTTCGAGCGCGACACCGGAATTGACGCTGCGCACCAGGGCGACCGAGCGCTTCTCGACCCGCTCGCCGGACAGGCAGAAGTTATGGTCGAATTCCACCTGGCCGCCATCCGGGCCGGTGCGGCGCACGGGCCCGAGTTCACGCAGATCCATGGCGCTGCCGGCCACCGGCACCAGCGTGCCGGTCGGCACCTGATGCTCGTCCAGTTCGAGATAATGATCGGCGGCAATCATGATGTCGTGGCCGAGAACGTCATCGCGGCCATCGAGATTGAAATAGGTGTGCTGGCAGATATTGGCGAGCGTCGGCTGGTCGGTCACGCTTTCGTAGACGACGTTGAGGACACCCTCCTCCTTCAGTTCGTAGGTGGCCGTCACCGTGCAGTTGCCGGGATAGCCGCCGCGGCCATCATGATCCGTCACCTGCAGGATCACCTTGTTTTCGGCATGGGCGACGATCGTCCAGTTGGTCTTGCCAAGGCCGTCGCTGCCGCCATGCAGGTGCGTGTTGCCGTTCTGGTTGAGGTCGAGCTGGTAGCTCTTGCCATCCAGCGTGAACTGGCCCTTGCCGATGCGGTTGGCGACGCGGCCGGGGGTCGCACCGAAATAGGAGGAATATCTGGGATAATCGTCGAAATGGTCGAAGCCGAGCACCAGCGGCGCCTCATGGCCTTCGAGACGCAGATCCTGGATCACGGCGCCCCAGGTGATGACATGGGCCGTCAGCCCGCCTCCGGAAATCGTCACCCGGTAGACCGTTTCGCCCTTGGGAGTGGTGCCGAAGATCTCGCCTTGCGTCGTCATGTCTGCCTTCCTGTTGTCGCTTTGAAGCGGGCGCAAACTGCGCCATTTCCAGGCCCTTGGCAATGCGAAACAGAGGTTCAGCGCGACAGCTGGCGGGTGGCGCGCTCGAGCCCTTCCAGCGTCAGCGGAAACATCCGCCCGTCGAGCAATCGGCGCATCAGGACGATGGAGTGGGTGTGATCCCAATGTGTCTCGGGCACCGGATTGATCCAGACGACGCGGCGGAAATGGCCGGAGATTCGCTGCATCCACACCGCCCCCGGCTCCTTGTTCCAGTGTTCGACGGAGCCGCCTGTCTGGGTGATCTCGTAGGGGCTCATGGTGGCATCGCCGACGAAGATCACCCGGTAATCCGCCCCGTAGCTGCGCAAGAGATCGGCGACGGGCAGGCGCTCGGCGCGGCGGCGGTTATCGCGCCACACGCTCTCGTAGAGGCAGTTGTGGAAGTAGAAATGCTCAAGATGGCGAAATTCGGCCCTGGCAGCGGAGAACAGTTCCTCCACCACCATCACGTGATCGTCCATCGAGCCGCCGACGTCGAAGAACATCAGAAGTTTGACCGCATTGCGCCGTTCGGGCCGGGTCTGGACGTCGAGATAGCCATGTTCGGCAGTCGAGCGGATGGTGCCGGGCAGATCCAGTTCGTCCGCCGCTCCCTCGCGCACCCAGCGGCGCAGGCGCTTCAGCGCCACCTTGATGTTGCGGGTGCCGATCTCGCGGGCATCGTCGAAATCGCGGAATTCACGCCTGTCCCACACCTTCGCCGCCTTGCGGTGACGGGAGCCTTGCTGGCCGATGCGCACACCTTCGGGATTGTAGCCATAGGCGCCGAAGGGCGAGGTTCCGGCCGTGCCGATCCATTTCGAGCCGCCCTGGTGGCGGCCCTTCTGCTCCTCCAGCCGCTTTTTCAGCGTTTCCATGAGCTTGTCGAAACCGCCGAGCGATTCGACAAGCGCCTTCTCCTCCGCCGTCAGGTGTTTTTCCGCCAGCTTGCGCAGCCATTCCTCGGGCAACGTCTCCACATCGACGCCATCGGCGGACGACAGCGCGGCCAGCCCGCGAAAATTCACGGCAAACACCTGGTCGAAGCGGTCGATATGCCGCTCGTCCTTCACCAGTGCTGCGCGGGCCAGATAATAGAAGGCCTCCACGTCGAAATCGGCAAGCCCCGCCTCCATCCCCTCAAGCACATCCAGGAATTCCCGGAGCGTGACGGGAATTTTGGCTTCCTTCAGCGTCAGGAAGAAGGGGATGAACAAGGGCTCGTCCTTCAGAAGGTTCCGATCTTCTCCAGCTCGTAGGGCGTCGTCTGGTAGATCTCGTTGATCCAGTTGCCGAACAGCAGATGCGCGTGGCTGCGCCAGCGGTTCTGCGGCGGCAGCGACGCATCGTTATGCGGAAAATAGTTGTGCGGCATCTTGATGGGAATACCGGCATTCACGTCGCGGAAATATTCATCCGCCAGCGACGTCGAATCATATTCCACATGGTTGAACATGTAGAGCCGGTTGCCCTTCTTCTCATGCACGAGGCAGACGCCCATCTCCTCGGATTCCATCAGGATTTCCAGCCCCGGCACCTTTTCGATATCGGCGCGGCGCACTTCCGTCCAGCGCGACACCGGCACCTGGAAATCATCCGAAAAGCCGTTGAGATAGATGGAGGACGGGCAGAGATTGCGGTGGCGATAGACGCCGAAGGCCTTTTCCTTCAGCTCGTGCTTCGGCACCTTGTGGAAGTGGTAGATGGCGGCCATGGCGCCCCAGCAGACATTCAGCGTCGAATGGACGTTCGTCTCTGTCCAATCGAAGATCTGCTGCATCTCGTCCCAGTAGGTCACCTCCTCGTAGGCCAGGGTCTCGACCGGCGCACCGGTGATGATGAAGCCGTCGAACTTGCGGTGCTTCACCTCCTCCCACGTCTCGTAGAAGGACAGGAGATGGTCCTCGGAAGTGTTCTTCGCCTTGTGGCCGCCGATGCGCACCAGCGAGAACTCCACCTGCAGCGGCGAGGCACCGACGAGGCGCGCCATCTGCACTTCGGTCTTGATCTTGTTCGGCATCAGGTTGAGCAGACCGATCTGCAGCGGGCGGATATCCTGCCGCACGGCCACCGTCTCGGTCATCACCCGCACGCCCTCGTTCACCAGCGTCTGGAAGGCAGGCAGGGTATCGGGAATCTTGATCGGCATGGTTCGGACTCGACAAAAACAAAAAACCGGTGGCGATACATCGCAACCGGTCCGGGGAAGCCTACATCTCTTCTCGCGGCCCTTTAGCGACTTGTTTAACGTGGCTGCAAGCCGGCCGGCCAAATCACCACGATGGATTGCTTAAATAGGCTGTTCTTCCGCCAAGGTCAATCAGGGCAGAAAGCGGTGTGCTGGCGGCAGCACGCAGAGGGCCTCGCCCATCTCCAGCCCGAGCCTGCGATACGCCTCGCTCAAGGCGAGCCAGTGCAGGCGGAAGCGGATCGGCGGACTTCCGTCGAACGGCGTTTCCTCCCAGTGTATCCAGCTTTCCGCAAAGGGGCCTGCCAGCGGCAGATGGAAATAATGGCGACGGTGCATAACCTGCCGCCCTTCCCGCACGAAGCTGTAGTCATGGCTGAACAGCGGCTGCAGCATGGAATCGACGTCGAGCCCCGTCTCCTCGAAAAACTCACGCGCCGCCGCATCCGCAAGATCTTCTCCGGCCTCGACGGTTCCGCCCGGCACCTGCAGCGGCACCTCGGGAAAATCCGGCTCGTCGAACACCAGCAGCCGGCCGTCCCAGACGGCATAGATCAGCACCTTGACTGCGTCGGCCATCAGCGCTCCCGCCGCGCCATGAAGGCCATGCGCTCGAAGAGGTGCACGTCCTGCTCGTTCTTCAGGAGCGCACCGTGCAGCCTGGGCAGGGCCGTCTTCACGTCGGCGCCGAGATCATCGGGATCGATGTCGTCGGCAACGAGCAGCCGGATCCAGTCCAGTGCCTCGGATGTGGAGGGCTTCTTCTTGAGGCCGGGCATCTCGCGGATCTCGTAGAAGCGGGTGAGTGCGGCGCGCACCAGCTTCTGCTTGATGCCGGGATAATGCACCTCGACGATGCGCGACAGCGTCTCGGCATCCGGAAAGCGGATATAATGGAAGAAGCAGCGGCGCAGGAAGGCGTCCGGCAGTTCCTTCTCGTTGTTGGAGGTGATGATCACGATGGGGCGTACTTGCGCCCGCACGGTCTCGCCCGTCTCGTAGACGTGGAACTCCATGCGGTCGAGCTCCTGCAGCAGGTCGTTCGGAAACTCGATATCGGCCTTGTCGATTTCGTCGATCAGCAGCACCACCTTCGTCTGCGCGGCAAAGGCCTGCCACAGCTTGCCGCGGCGGATGTAGTGCGAGACCTCGTTGACGCGCGGATCGCCGAGCTGGCTGTCGCGCAGCCGCGATACGGCGTCGTATTCGTAAAGTCCCTGCTGCGCCTTGGTGGTGGACTTGATGTTCCACTCGATCATGGAAAGGCCGAGCGCCGCGGCAACCTGGCGGGCCAGTTCCGTCTTGCCGGTGCCGGGCTCCCCCTTCACCAGCAGCGGGCGCTCCAGCCGGATCGCGGCATTGACCGCCACCATCAGGTCCTTGTCGGCAATGTAATCGGCGGTTCCGGTAAACTGCATCTCTCTTCCCGCTCATCTGCTCCGTCGAGGCCCCGGACGGTAGAGAGACGGCCATCGTTTCGCAAGCGGGACGACATGGAACGGCGATTGAAGCCGATACCTTGGCAGGATCGGCGCAAATCCGCTTGTATTCGGCCCGCGTTCTGTCAGGCTGTCCCTGGCATCTGCGGATGCTTCGACGCAGGCGCCGGCCGACGACCGGCACCGGCCAAGAGCATGATCTCTTCGATACGACGACGGCTGACCTGCCAGCGCCGGCCCGCATGGCCTGCGCCATGATTGTCCTTTGCACGACAACCATCGACCTGCCGCCTGAACCACACCACACATCATTGTCCGCCGCGAGAGCCTCGGGCTGCGCGAGTGGAACCAGAAAGGGAAAACACCATGGCCAAGGGTCAAGTCCGCTCCAACCGTGAAGCCCGCAAGCCGAAGAAGGACAAGGCAAAGCCTTCAACCGCTCCGGTGACCAGCTTCACCACCCAGATCAAGAACGCCGACGCAGCCGGTCCCAAGAAGCGCTAGGACCAGCGACGAGGTATCGTGAACCGCGATCCGTCGCGGTTCACGGCTTTTGCTGTTTGCCGTCCTCGCTTCGGCCTTTTGCTTTTGCCGGAAGATGCGCTAAGGGCAGGTGCATGAACACCTCATCCTTCACCATCCTTCTCGGCGGCCATCTGAAGCGAACCGCGCGCCTGAGCGCGCTGATTGCCGGCAGCCGGGTGATCGCCGCCGACAACGGCATCCGCCATGCAAGCCTGCTCGGCCTTTCCCCGGAACTGTGGGTCGGCGATTTCGATTCGACCGATGCGGCGCTTGCCGCGGAATGGTCGCGGGTCGAGCGGCACCGTTACCCGGCCAGCAAGGCGGCAACGGATGGAGAAATCGCCGTGGCGGAAGCCATTGCCCGCGGCGCGACCCGCCTGATCCTCATCGGTGCCTTGAGCGGCGAGCGCTCGGACCACGCCCTGCAGCACTATCTGCACGGCATAAGCCTGGCCGAGGACGGTTTCGAGGTGGTGCTGACATCCGGCGAAGAGGAGGCCTATCCACTGATCGGCGGCGATCAGATGGAACTGGAACTGCCCAGGGGCTCGCTGTTCTCCGTGCTCGGCTTTTCGGCGCTCGAAGGCCTGTCCATTGCCAATGTCCGCTATCCGCTCCAGGATTTTTCGCTGACATTCGGCTCCTCACGCACCATATCCAACATTGCCGAGGGCGCAATTTCGCTGTCCCTCAAGCAGGGGCGCGCCCTTCTGATCGCCCGTCCCGATGATTTCACCGGAGCTTGACGCACACCATGGCCCCTCCCATTCTCAAGCTTGACGACATCCGGCTGAGCTTCGGCGGCACCCCGCTTCTGGCCGGCGCCAATCTTCAGGTGGAGCCGGGGGACCGGATCTGCCTTGTCGGGCGCAACGGCTCGGGCAAATCGACGCTGATGAAGATCGCCGCCGGCATGGTCGAGGCGCAGTCCGGCGCCGTCTTCCGCCACCCCTCCGCCACCATCCGCTACCTGGAACAGGCGCCGGACTTTGCAGATTTTTCCACCGTGCAGGCCTATTGCGAGGCGGGGCTGGGCCCAAGCGACGATCCCTACCGCGTCACCTATCTGCTCGAACATCTGGGTCTGACCGGCCAGGAAGACCCTCGCCAGCTTTCTGGCGGCGAGGCGCGCCGCGCGGCCCTTGCCCGTGTGATGGCGCCGGAACCCGACATCCTGATGCTGGACGAGCCGACCAACCATCTCGACCTTCCGACCATCGAATGGCTGGAAGGCGAGTTGCAGAAGACCCGCAGCGCCATCGTTCTCATCTCGCACGACCGCCGTTTTCTCGAAAAGGTCTCCACCGCCACCGTCTGGCTGGATCGCGGCCTGTCGCGCCGTCTCGACCAGGGCTTTGCCCATTTCGAGGAATGGCGCGACCGTATCCTCGAGGAAGAAGAAATCGAGCAGCACAAGCTCGGCAAGCAGATCGAACGCGAGGAACACTGGCTGCGTTACGGCGTGACCGCACGGCGCAAGCGCAACATGCGCCGCCTCGGCAACCTGCAGAGCCTGCGCGCCCAGTATCGCGGCCATCGCGGCCCGCAGGGCACCATCCAGGCCTCGGTGACGGAAGGCAAGGAAAGCGGCAAGCTGGTGATCGAGGCGGAAGCGATCACCAAGCGTTATGCCGAGCGGCAGATCGTGGCGCCCTTCTCGATCCGCGTGCATCGCGGCGATCGCATCGGCCTTGTCGGTCCGAATGGTGCCGGCAAGACGACGCTTCTGAAAATGTTGACCGGCCAGCTGGAACCCGACAGCGGCAGCATCAAGCTCGGCACCAATCTGGAAATCGCCACGCTCGACCAGAAGCGCGAGGACCTCGATCCGGAAGACACGCTCAGCCACTACCTGACCGATGGCCGCGGCGAGAGCCTGCTGGTCAATGGCGAGCAGCGCCATGTGGCCGGCTACATGAAGGATTTCCTGTTCCAGCCGGAACAGATGCGCACGCCGATCAAGAACCTCTCCGGCGGCGAGCGCGCCCGCCTGATTCTGGCGCGGATCATGGCGAAGCCGTCCAACCTGCTGATCCTCGACGAGCCGACCAACGATCTCGACATCGAGACGCTCGACCTGCTGCAGGAGATCGTCGCCGGCTATAACGGCACCGTCATCCTCGTCAGCCACGACCGCGATTTCCTCGACCGCACCGTGACCTCCACCATCGCCCCCGCAAGCCCCGAGGCGCCGGATGGGCGCTGGATCGAATATGCCGGCGGCTATACGGACATGATGGCGCAGCGCAAGGGCGCGCTGGAGGAGAAGCGCCGCGCGGAGAAGGCGAAGGCGGAGAGCGCCGCCGCCCTGTCCGGCGGCACATCGGAAGCGCCGAAGGCAAAGGGCAAGCTTTCCTACAAGCAGAAGTTCGCGCTCGAGAACCTGCCGAAGGAGATGGAAAAGGCAGAGGCGGACATTGCCGCACGCGAGGCGAAGATGGCCGATCCCAACCTCTTCGCCAAGGATCCCGCCACCTTCAACCGTATTGCCGCGGAGATGGAGAAGCTGCGGGAAAAGCTTGCAAAAATGGAAGAGGAATGGCTGGAACTCGAGATGCTGCGGGAAGAACTGGAAGGTTGAACCCAAGCATTTCAAAAGCTTAACGAAGTGTTACCTTTCGCAAACAGCGTCACGCAGCGGAACAATTATCCCCTGAACCCGTTCGATCGGCAGCCGGAGACCGCAACAGGTCACAGGTCCGGAGAGCAGTCAACAGAGGGGATTCCCATGTCGACACATGTAATGCGTCGTCGGCTGGACACCGCAGCCATGAAACAGAGAGTGCTGATCGTCGAGGACGAGTTTCTCATCGCGCTTGATCTTGCCGATACGATCGAAACCATGGGGCTCACCGTCAGCGGCTTTGCCAGCAGCCGCGACCATGCCCTCAGCCTTGCGCCGCTTGCGGACATCGCCCTGGTGGATGTCAATCTGTCGGACGGCGCGACGGGACCGTCGATCGGCAGGGACCTGTCGCAACGCTTCGGCGTCACGGTGATCTTCATGACCGCCAATCCGGAACAGCTTAAGGGCGACACCGGCCGGACGCTCGGCGTGCTGAGCAAGCCGGTGATGCCGCATGTCGTTGAGCAGTCGATGGGCTATGCCATTGCCAGCCGGCTTGGCGGCCTTGCCGCCGTGCCACGCGAATTGCGGATCTTCGCGGCCACGGGCGGCTGAACCGGGGACCGCTGCTTCCTGACATCAGACCGGCCGATGGCCGTGACCGCTTGCCAAGCGGCTCGGCCCTCGTTACATCTTCGCCTGCTCTAACGGGGTGCCGCCTTGCGCGGCTGAGAGGCTTTGCAGCCAACCCGCGGAACCTGATCCGGTTAACACCGGCGGAGGGATTAGACGGCTCCTGTCCAGCGCCTATTCCCCGTGTCATCGAACCAAGGAGGCGCTGATGCGCAAGACCCATTCTGTTGTTCTGGCGTTTGTTCCGGCGGCACTGGCCGCCCTGTCTCTTACGCTGCCGGCTGCGGCCGCAGACAAGCCGGTACTGACCGTCTACACCTATGAGAGCTTCACCGCGGACTGGGGCCCCGGCCCGAAGGTGAAGGCCGCCTTCGAACAGACCTGCGACTGCACGCTGGACTTCGTCTCCGTGGCCGACGGCGTGGCGCTTCTGACCCGGCTCAAGCTGGAGGGCGCCTCCTCCGATGCGGATGTGGCACTCGGTCTCGATACCAATCTCGTGCAGGAGGCCAAGGACACCGGCCTGTTTGCCGAACACGGCATCGATACCGCCGCCGCCAGGGTTCCGGGCGGGTTCTCCGATCCGGTCTTCGTACCCTATGATTACGGCCATTTCGCCGTCGTCTACGATACCGAGGTGATCAAGACGCCGCCGAAGAGCCTGAAGGACCTCGTCGAGGGCGATCCCTCTCAGAAGATTGCCATCGAGGACCCGCGCACCTCGACGCCCGGCCTCGGTCTGCTTCTGTGGATCCGCTCCGTCTACGGCGACAAGGCGCCGGAGGCCTGGGCCAAGCTGCGCAACCGCATCCTGACGGTCACCCCCGGCTGGTCGGAAGCCTATGGCCTGTTCACCAAGGGCGAGGCGCCGATGGTGTTTTCCTATGTCACTTCGCCCGCCTATCACATGATGGAGGAGAAGACCGACCGCTACCAGGCGGCCCGCTTCGAGGAAGGCCACTACATCCAGATCGAAGTGTCCGGCATGCTGAAGGCCACGAAACACAAGGCGTTGGCCCAGCAGTTCCTGTCCTTCACGCTGTCGCCGCAGTTCCAGTCGATCATCCCGACCACCAACTGGATGATGCCGGCGGCGGCGACCGCCGAACCGCTGCCGGAGGCCTTCGGCAAGCTGGTGTCGCCCTCGAAGACCTTCCTGATGAGCCCGGAAGACGTGGCGAAGAACCGCCAGGCCTGGATTCGCGAATGGCTCGGCGCCATGAGCATGAACTGAGGCGCACATGCTGAGTGCCGGTCAGGTGCGACGCGGACTGGCGGCGGGCGGGGCAAGCCTTGCGGTCATCGGCGTCCTGGTGGGGCTCCCGACCGGCGCCCTCCTCGGCCTCGCGCCGGCCTCGCCGGCCGCCCCCCTGTTTGATGCCTATACGTTGAACCTGCTGCGCTTCACCCTGCTGCAGGCGGCACTCTCCACGTTTCTGTCGGTTGTGCTGGCACTGCCGGTAGCGCTTGCGCTTGCCCGGCGCTCCGCCTTTGTCGGTCGCATCTGGATCATCCGGCTGATGGCTGTTCCGATGGGCCTGCCGGTGCTGATCGGCGCGCTCGGGCTGATCGGCATCTTCGGGCGGCAGGGCCTCGTCAACCGGCTGCTGGCAATGGTCGGCGTCGACCAGCCGGTCAATATCTACGGTCTGTCGGGCATCCTGCTTGCGCATGTCTTCTTCAATCTGCCGCTCGCCTGCCGGCTGATGCTGGCCGGGCTGGAGCGTCTGCCGGCGGAGGACTGGCGGCTGGCCGCAAGCCTCGGGCTGGGGCGCCTCTCGCTGTTGCGTCATGTGGAACTGCCGGCACTGGCAAGGGTTCTGCCGGGTGCGGCGGGACTGATCTTCATGCTCTGCGCCACGAGCTTCACCCTGGTGCTGGTGCTGGGCGGCGGCCCGGCCGCCACCACGCTGGAAGTGGCGATCTACCAGTCGCTGCGCTTCGATTTCGATCCCGCCCGCGCCATTGCCCTTTCCCTGCTGCAGATCGCCCTGACCGGGCTGGTGCTGACCTTGCTGAGCCGCCTGCCGCCGGCGGAAGCCAGCCGTGGCGAAGGCCGGGCGCCGCGCCGTTTCGACGGTCAGGGGCCGGCCGGCCGGCTGGCCGATGCGCTTGTCATCCTGCTCGCCACGCTGTTTCTCTTGCTGCCGCTCGGCTCAGTCGTCATGGCGGGCCTCAGGGCAGATCTGCTGCGGCTCGTTGCGCTGCCTGCCTTTCATCAGGCCCTCTTCACGAGCCTTGCCATTGCGCTTGCCGCCGGCCTTCTGGCATTGCTGCTGGCCTGCGGCATTCTGGCGGCGCAGGCCGCGATTGCCGACCGCCGCCATCCGTCGCGCCTGCTTGCGGCCTTCGGCAGGCTGCTGTCGGCAGTCTCCTCGCTGGTGCTTCTGGTGCCCCCGGTGGTGCTCGGCACGGGCTGGTTCCTGCTGGTGCGGCCGCATGCGGATGTGACGCGGGCGGCCCCGCTGCTGATCGCCGCCATCAACATGCTGATGGCGCTGCCCTTCGTCATGCGGGTGCTGGCGCCGGCCTTCGAAAGCCACCGCCTTCGCACCGGCCGGCTTGCGGCGAGCCTCAAGATCACCGGGCTTGCCCGTTTGCGGCTGATCGATGCGCCGGTGCTGACGCGGCCGCTGCTGATGGCGCTGTCCTTTGCCATGGCACTGTCGCTCGGCGATCTCGGCGCCGTGGCGCTGTTCGGCTCGCAGGATCTCGTCACCCTGCCCTGGCTGGTCTATAGCCGGCTTGGCAGCTACCGGACGCAGGATGCCGACGGGCTGGCGCTGCTGCTCGGGCTTCTCTGCCTGGCGCTGACGGCGCTTGGCACCGCCGGCCACAGGAGAGAGCCATGAGCCTGCCGCCCCCCGCCACGCCGGCCGTCGAACTGGAGGGCGTTCGCCTTACGCTCGGCAAGGCCTGCTTTTCCTTCGATTGCCGCATCGCGACCGGGCGGATCACCGCCGTTACCGGTCCGTCCGGCTCCGGGAAATCGACGCTTCTCAACCTGATTGCCGGATTCGAGACGCCGGATGCCGGCCGGGTGCGGCTGGCAGGGGCGGATGTGACAGGGCATCCTCCCGGTGCGCGTCCCCTCTCACTGGTGTTTCAGGACAACAACCTGTTTGCGCATCTCGACCTCTTCACCAATATCGGCCTTGGCGTGCACCCCTCCCTGAAACTCAGCGGCCCCGACCGGGAGCGCATTTCGGCGGCCCTGCGGCGGGTGGGACTTGCCGGCTATGAAAGACGCAGGCCCGGCACACTGTCCGGCGGCGAGCGGCAGCGGGCAGCCTTCGCACGCGCGCTGGTTCGCCGGCAGCCCCTGCTGCTGCTCGATGAACCCTTCGCCGCGCTTGATCCCGCACTGCGGCAAGCAATGGCCGCGCTTCTTGCGGAGCTGCACCGGGAAACGGGTGCCAGCATCGTGCTCGTCACCCACGACCCCGGCGAAGTGATCCGGCTTGCCGACGACGTGATCTATCTGGAGGAAGGCAGGATCCTGTTTCAGGGCGACAAACAGGCCTTCTGTGCGCAAACAGCACATCCGGAGATCAGCAAATTTGTGGCATCGTCATAAAGCGTCAACCAATCCGCCACATTTTGGACGTGCAGCGATGGCATGCCGCAATGCGAAAGAGGGCGGGACGATTGTCTGTATGCGCTTGCGTTCTATCTGGAGACGGAACACAACTGCGCCGACGGGCAGATCAGCCATCCGCAGCAAAGGCAGGACGGGCTCGGCAGGAATCGGGCCGGGGAATGCGCCGGATGGCGGGTTTGGACGAATGACTTTTCCGAGTGAACGGATCGACATCGCGGATGACACCACGGATCGGGCGCGTGACACTGGCCGTCGCCGACAGGCGCGCAAACGCCGGCTGACCGCGCTGGCGCTGGCCGCCACGGCACTGCTTTCCGGCTGTCAGTCGGTGATCGACCAGACCTATGAATCCGGCGTCAAGCCCTCCACCAGCCCGCAGATCGTCGACGAGGTGCAGAAAAACGATCCGCGTGCCCAGATGGGCGCGCGCGAGCATCCGCGCATCGTGGCAAGTTATGGCGGCGAATATCACGATGCCAAGACAGAGCGGCTGGTCGCCCGGATTGCCGGCGCCCTGACCGCCGTTTCGGAAAACCCGAACCAGTCCTACCGCATCACCATTCTCAATTCTCCGGCAATCAACGCCTTCGCACTGCCCGGCGGCTATCTCTACGTGACACGCGGACTGTTGGCACTTGCCAACGATGCCTCGGAAGTGGCCGCCGTGCTTAGCCACGAAATGGCGCATGTGACGGCCAATCACGGCATCGAGCGGCAGAAGCGCGAGGAGGCCGAGGTGATTGCCAGCCGGGTGGTGGCCGAGGTGCTGTCCAGCGATCTGGCCGGCAAGCAGGCGCTTGCCCGCGGCAAGCTGCGGCTTGCCGCCTTCTCGCGCCAGCAGGAACTGCAGGCCGACGTGATCGGCGTGCGCATGCTGGGCGAGGCGGGTTACGACCCCTTCGCCGCCGCCCGCTTCCTCGATTCCATGGCCGCCTATGCCCGCTTCTCCGCAGTCGATCCGGAGACGGACCAGAGCCTCGACTTCCTGTCCAGCCATCCGAGCGCCCCGCAGCGGGTGGAACTCGCCCGCCAGCATGCGCGCGCCTTCGGCCAGGAAGGGACCGTGGGCGACAAGGGCCGCGACTACTACCTGACGGGCATCGACGGACTTCTGTATGGCGACAGCCCGGAGGAAGGCTATGTGCGCAACGACACCTTCCTGCATGCCGGTCTCGGCATCCGCTTCGACGTGCCGGAAGGCTTCCGCATCGACAACAAGGCGGAAGCGGTGCTGGCCACGGGGCCGGACGAGACGGCAATCCGTTTCGACGGCGTGCAGGCGGGCGATACCGCAAGCCTTTCCAACTACCTGACCAGTGGCTGGGTTGCAGGGCTTCTGCCGGATACGGTGCAGGAAACCACGATCAACGGCCTGCCGGCGGCAACCGCCCGCGCCTCGGCCGAGCGCTGGGATTTCGACGTGACGGTGATCCGGCTCGACAAGCAGATCTTCCGCTTCCTGACGGCCGTTCCGAAGGGAAGCTCGGCGCTGGAGGCAACCGCCAACACGCTGCGCCAGACCTTTCGGCGCATGACGCCGCAGGAAATCGCCTCGCTGAAGCCGCTGAGGGTCAGGGTAGTGACCGTGCAGCCGGGCGAAACCGTGACCACCATGGCCGCCCGCATGATGGGGACGGACCGGAAGCTGGATCTCTTCCGGCTGATCAATGCGCTGTCTACCGGCGCCTCGCTCAGCCCCGGTCAGCGGGTCAAGATCATTTCCGAATAGTCCCTCAGCAGGCCGCCGCCATCTGCGGATTGTTGCTGACCAGGGCGGACTTCAGCTTCTCGATGGCACGGCTCTCGATCTGGCGTACGCGTTCCTTGGAAATGCCGAGTTCGGCGCCGAGCGCCTCCAGCGTCGCCCCGTCATCGGTCAGGCGACGCGCGCGGATGATCTTCTTCTCGCGCTCATTGAGCTTGGTCAGCGCGCCCTGCAGCCATTTCAGGCGGCGTTCGCCGTCGATCATGCCGGAGACCTGCTCGTCCGGCAGCGGCTCGTCGCTTTCCAGCATGTCCAGCCGCTCGCCGCTGTCGGCATCGCCGGCAATGGTCGGCGCCTGCAGCGAGGCATCATTGCTGGAAAGGCGGGCATCCATGGTCTGCACGTCGGCAAGGCTGACACCGAGCGCGGTAGCGATTTCCTCGTGAATGGCCTGGGAGGTCATGTTGCTGCCGCTGCGGGCCAGCTTGGCGCGCAGGCGCCGCAGATTGAAGAACAGCGCCTTCTGGGCGGAACTGGTGCCGCCGCGCACGATCGACCAGTTGCGCAGGATATAGTCCTGCATTGAGGCGCGGATCCACCAGCTGGCATAGGTGGAAAAACGGACATCACGCGAAGGCTCGAACCTTGCCGCCGCTTCCAGCAGCCCTACATAGCCTTCCTGTACAAGGTCGCTCATCGGCAGGCCGAAACCGCGGAATTTGGACGCCATGGCGATGACGAGGCGCATATGGGCAAGCGCAATCTGGTTGCGCGCATCCTGATCCTGGTCATCTTTCCACCGCACGGCCAGATCACGCTCCTCCTCGCGCGCCAGATAGGGCGCCGACATGGCGATCTTGATCATATGACGGTCTGCGGACATGGCATTCATCGCGCTCTCCATGAAGCTGGTTGACCAGACGGAGCGTCATGCCGCAGGCTCATCCGCCGCTTCCCGACCAAGGGGTCACGTCGCGGGCAGATTGAACCGGGTGACATCACTCTCCATTCCCCTCGTTCACTGAAACGGGAGGAAGGATTTCACCTTCCCGCCGGGCACGATCGAAGGCGGCGCTTGTGCAGCCACTCTTCGCCGTACCGGCGGGTTAACGTCGGGGCGCGTAAAAAGTTCCAATAAAAAACCCGGCTCTCGCCGGGCTTTTTCATCAGCATGCGGTGGGAATGCGGATCAGGCCGCTTCCTCGTGCGAATCTTCCTCGTCGAGAACCTTGCTGCGCTTGGGTCCCTTGGCAAGATTGGTCTCGATCAGGCGAACCGCCTCGGTCTCAGACATCTTGTTGACGGCGGCGATTTCGCGCGCCATGCGGTCGAGCGCCGCTTCGTAGAGCTGACGCTCCGAATAGGACTGCTCGGGCTGGTTTTCCGCACGATAGAGATCGCGCACCACTTCCGCGATGGAAATCAGGTCGCCGGAATTGATCTTGGCATCATATTCCTGGGCGCGGCGCGACCACATGGTGCGCTTCACACGGGCCTTGCCCTGGACAACCTTCAGGGCACGCTCGACGAAATCGGTTTCCGACAGTTTGCGCATGCCGATGCTGACGGCCTTGGCCACCGGCACCTTCAGGCGCATCTTGTCCTTCTCGAAATCGATCACGAACAGTTCGAGCTTCATGCCAGCCACTTCCTGTTCTTCAATGGCCGTGATAGTGCCAACTCCATGCGCCGGATAGACGATTGCTTCACCTGTCTTGAAACCGTGGCGCGCTGAAGATTTTTTCTGCTGGGTCGTCATTCGTTTAACAAACTCCCTGTTACGCACCCGACCTTCCAGGCCGGGGCCGGGTCAGTCAGGCCCGGATGAGACGGGGGAACCGTCGGTGACTCCATACTGGTCCGGTTAAACGCGCGCGAAAACCACACCCAGCCGCAAGCGGCGACGACAACTTCCAATAACTGACCATGTCACGGGAACCGCGTTGGGTGCTGTACTGCTTTCGTGATGTTTTTAGGGCACGCGAATGCCACTTTGTGGAACAGTTCCCGATGTCTACCACAAATATGGGCAGAAATCAATAATTTGCTTTCGCAGGTGCACGGGCGCAACGCTTGCGACCGTGCCCAATCGTTAAGCAAACCGTAATTGTGCGCGTCAGGCGAATCAGTCGCCCTTGCCGGGCTCCGGCGAAAAATACTGCTCGTACTTGCCCTCGACGCCATCCATTTCCTTGGCCTCCGGCATCGCATCACGCTTCACCGTGATGTTGGGCCAGATCTGCGCAAACTCGGCGTTCAGCTTCAGCCACTTGTCGAGGCCGGGCTCGGTATCCGGCTTGATGGCCTCGGCGGGACATTCGGGCTCGCAGACGCCGCAATCGATGCACTCGTCCGGATGAATGACCAGGAAGTTCTCGCCTTCATAAAAGCAATCGACCGGGCAGACTTCAACGCAGTCCGTATATTTGCAGCGGATACAATTGTCGGTCACGACATACGTCATGAGGCACTCCAGTGACATCACGGTAAGTCAGCATCGGCGATGGGAGGCGCCTGCCGACCGGGCTGTGCCGGGGATGGCCGGGCACACGCCATCTGTCCTGCGCGTGCGAGACCCCAGCTTTTCCTGTGTGACTAATGGCTTTGCACGGGCTTAGCAAGGACAAACAATCCTGCAGATCAGGCCAAAGAGGTCGATTATTCCAATCTTCCGACAGGCTTCGGCAAGGACTGCAACGAGAGGCCGCCATCGTCGCCGCAAGATCCCGCTCAGCCGGATCCCGGCCGGCGCTGGGCCCTTTCGAACGGGGTGAGCGGCGGCTGCGGCGGCGTCAGGTCATCATAGAGAAGGCGTGCCTCCTCGAAGGGCCCGCGCCGGCTGCCCGGCGCCCTGACGACAAGGATGCGGTCCTGCCGCTCCAGCTGGACCTCGATGCGATCGCCCACCCGGACCATGCGGCTGGACTGCAGGACCGTCTGGCCGTTCAGCCGGACGAAGCCCGCCTCCACCAGATCCTGCGCCAGCGCACGGGATCTGGCGATGCGCGTGAAGAAAAGCCACTTGTCGATGCGCTGACGCTGCTCTCCCGGTGGCTTTTCCGTCATGGCCTACTTCTTCATCTGCTCCTTGAGGGCAGCCAGCTTGGCGAAGGGCGAATCCGGATCCACCGGCTTTTCCTTGCGCGGCGGCTTTGCCTCGAAGCGGGCCGGCTGCGTCATCTTGCCGCGGTCGTTGCGATCCTGGCGATCGCCGCGCTCGTGACGGTCGCCACGCGGCGGACGATCCCCCCTGCCGTCCCCCTTGCCTTCCGGCCGGCGATCGCCACGGCCACCCTCGCGGTTCGGTCGGGCACCCTGTTCGCCGCGCTCGTCGCCACGACGATGATCGCGACGGCCTTCGCCGCCACGTGCCTCACCGCCACGACCTTCGCCGGTCCGGCCCTCGGTGGTGCGCGCTTCCGACGGCTGGCCCTGACGGCCACCGTGACCGCGACGCTCGCCCTGGCCGCGCCCCTGGCGCTGGTTGTCGCTGCGGCCGCCACCCGGACGCCACAGCAGCACCGGCTTCGGCTCCTCGGCGGCAACGGCTTCGGCTGAAGCTTCCGCCGGCTCGGCAGACGGGGCAGCAGCCTCGGCGACAGCCGGGACGGCCTCTTCGCCGGCCGCTGCGGGTGCCTCTTCCGAAGCGGCATCGGCATCGTCATGATCGGCGGCGGCAGCTTCTTCGGCGTCGGCGGCGGCCGGGGCCGGCTGCTGGCTGGCGAGGAAGGCCTGAACCTCCTCCGCCTTCACCTGGTCGGCACGGTAGCCGAGACCCTTCAGGATTTCCTCCATGTCGTCCGGGGTCGCGCCCAGGATCGACAGCATGGCGGTGGTCGTCATGAAGCGACGGCCGTCATAGGCGCCTTCCGGACGCGCGGGCGAACCCGGCTTCCACTGCAGGAGCGGACGGATCAGGTCGGCCAGGCGCTCGAGGATGTCGACGCGCACGGCGCGCTTGCCGAGATAGCGGAAGCCCGCCAGCTTGTAGAAGCTGCGCTCGAAGCTCGGATCGGTGACGACGGAGGTGCGGCCAGCGGCAAGCGCGGGAATGAGATCGCCATAACCCGGCTTGTCGAGACCGTCATTCTTCAGCGCCCAGAGCAGCGTGATGAGTTCGGCCGGCGCGGGCTTCAGCAGCGCCGGCATGAAGATATGGTAGGCGCCGAAGCGGATGCCGTAGCGGCGCAGCGAGGCGCGCGCATCCTGATCCAGCGTCTTCACCTCTTCGGCGACGTCGCGACGGAACATCACCCCGAGATTTTCGACCAGCTGGAAAGCAAGACCCTTGGCGAGCCCCTGCAGGTCCTCGGCGCGCGACAGGTCGTCGAGCGGCTTCAGCACGGTCGCGACATGGTGATTGACGAAGCGCTCCAGGCGGGCGGCAACATGATCTCGGGCATTGCCGGTGAGCTGCTCGTCGGCCAGCAGGATGAGGCGCGGATGCATGATGTGATCACTGGCCGTGAGGCGTGCCACCGGATCGCCAAGCCAGCGGACGAAACCGTCCGAACCGACCGCCAGATCGCTGTTGCCGCAGGCATAGAGACGCGCCGCGCGCGCCTCGAATTCCAGTGCGAGCGCCTTCTGGGCCGCTACCTGCACGGCCTTCGCATCCGGGCCGTCACCCCCGGAGACGGGCGTAAACCGGAAACCGGCTAGTTGACCGACGTGGTGTCCCTCGACGAAGACATCCCCATTCACACTGATTTCAGCTTCCAGCATCGCATTCTCTCTCAGGCGCTTCATGAGCACAGATGTCCTGCGATCAACAAAGCGTTTCGTCAACCTTTCATGTAGCGCGTCCGACAACCTGTCCTCGATTTCTCGCGTCTTTTCTTGCCAGTGTGTCGGATGCGCCAGCCAGCCTGGACGGTTGGAAACATAGGTCCAGGTCCGAATTTGGGCGATACGCGCAGAAAGCGTATCGATTTCGCCGTCGGTACGGTCCGCGCGCTGCACCTGCTCGGCCATGAAACTCTCATTGACCGTGCCGTGGCGCACGAGATCGAAAAACAGCGTCGAGATCAGATCGGCATGCTGCGCCGGCGTAATGCGCCGGTAATCGGGAAGCGCGCAGGCCTCCCACAGCTTTTCCACCCGCTCGGGCGTCGTCGCCAGATCGACAACCTCCGGATAGCGGGAGAGATAATCCAGTGCCTGACTGTCGGTCGCCGGCAGCGCGCGCGTCAGCCCCGCAACGGTCGGCGCCGCATCGAGACTCGCGCGAAGGTCGCGAAGCGAGGCGAAATCGAGCGCCTTGGAACGCCACTGCAGCACCTTCACCTGATCGAAATGATGGCCCTCGATGCGCTCCACCAGTTCATCGTCGAAGGGCTGCACCTGGCCGGTCACGCCGAAGGTGCCATCCTTCAGGTGACGGCCCGCGCGGCCGGCGATCTGGCCGAGCTCGCCGGGATTGAGATTGCGGAACTGGTAGCCGTCGAACTTGCGGTCCTGGGCGAAGGCCACATGGTCCACATCAAGGTTGAGGCCCATGCCGATCGCATCGGTCGCCACCAGATATTCCACGTCGCCAGCCTGGTAGAGACCCACCTGCGCGTTTCGGGTGCGCGGGCTCAGGGCTCCCAGCACAACGGCCGCCCCGCCCCGCTGGCGGCGGATCAGCTCGGCAATCGCATAGACCTCGTCCGCCGAGAAGGCGACGATGGCGGAGCGCTGCGGCAGGCGGGTAATCTTCTTCTGGCCGGCATAAAACAGCGTCGACAGACGCGGACGTTCCACCACGGTGATGCCGGGCAGCAGCTTTTCGAGAATGGGCCGCATGGTGCCGGCGCCGAGAAGCAGCGTTTCCTCGCGCCCGCGCAGATGCAGGATGCGGTCGGTGAAGATGTGGCCGCGCTCCAGATCACCGGCCAGCTGCACCTCGTCGATGGCGACGAAGGCAGCCTTCGTCTCGCGCGGCATGGCCTCCACGGTGCAGACGGAAAAGCGCGCGCCAGGCGGCGAGATCTTTTCCTCGCCCGTGACCAGCGCCACATGCTGGGGGCCGACCTTCTCAACCACCCGTGTATAGACCTCGCGCGCCAGAAGGCGAAGCGGCAGGCCGATCACGCCGGACCCGTGCGCGACCATCCGCTCGATGGCGAAATGCGTCTTGCCGGTGTTGGTCGGGCCGAGGACCGCGGTGACGCCGCGACCACTCAAGATCATGGGGTTGGAATTCAAGGCACTATCCGCACTTTTCGTGGCGCTGCCGGCACACGCGGCGCCGAGATTGCGCCACACATGGCGTCCCGCGCGCCGGAAGGCAAGCGGCAAGCGATGCAGGTCCCGTTTTTTTGGTCGGCGCCCGCGTGCAAAGCCATGCCCGGCGGGCAGACAAAGGTGGAGGCAGAACAGGGTGGGAACGAATCAGCGACGAATCGCTGACCGCTGAAGATTCAGGATTTGTTCACGACAATATATTGTGTTCACAGTCGATCCACACACCAGATCAAGAAATACGGCGCCCGATTGCAGCCGCCCTCGCCACCATCCGCACCGAGTCTGCCCGTTGCCGGGAATCGCGTGAGTCAATCCCCCTGCCCTCCTTCCCGTTGAACCCGGTTGAATTGTCCGCCGCCACACCGGCGCATGCATCAATACTGGCAGGAACGAGCTGGATACATGACGTATACAGGCGATCAGTTCACCCGAAGCGATAGGACGCAGAGGCCCCGCAGCGGCTGGCATGACGGGGACCGCAGGGGTTTTTACGCCCCTGGAACCAAAAACATCGAAGCACGTTCTTGCCGCACCATCACAGGCATTTGCGCAGCGGAGACCATCGCATGCTCGGAACAGTTCTCCTCATCATCCTCATCCTCCTGCTGATCGGCGCCCTGCCGAACTGGGGCTACAGTCGCGGCTGGGGATATGGACCATCCGGCGGCCTGGGTCTGATCCTGTTGATCTTGATCATCCTGCTGCTCATGGGCAGAATTTAGATTGCGAATATTCGCACGGACACAGGGAAGGAAAACGGACATGAAAAAGATCCTGGCAGTCGCCGCCGTCATGGGCATGCTTGCATCCTGCACCACCACGGAAAAGGGCACGGCGATCGGCGCGGGCACCGGCGCGGTTCTGGGCGGCGCGATCAGCAACAGCTGGGGTGGCGCGGCCGTCGGCGCCGTCGCGGGCGGCCTGGTCGGCGCTGCCATCGGCGAATCGCAGAAGCACAAGGGTTACTGCGTCTACCGCGATCGCTACGGCCGCACCTATGAGGCACGTTGCCGATAAACCTTTCCTTTGCCTGCGGAAAAGCCGGTGCGCAGCCCCGGCTTTTCATGCAGCAAGACCTGCAGCGGACACGAGGCAGATGGCAGGACGCCGGAGCGGAAGCCCCGGCGCCCTTCGCGGATCAGAGATCTGGCAAGCCTCACATGAAGTACTGGCCGCCATTGGCCGTGATGGTCGAGCCGGTGATGAAGCCGGCATCGTCAGAGGCGAGGAACACCACGCAGCGGGCGATCTCCTCCGGCTGGCCGAGCCGGCCGACGGGGATCTGCGGCAGGATGCGCTCGTTCATGACCTTTTCCGGCACGGCCATCACCATTTCTGTGGCGATATAGCCGGGGCAAATCGCATTGACGGTGATGTTCTTCGCCGCCCCCTCCTGGGCCAGCGCCTTGGTGAAGCCGATATCGCCCGCCTTGGCGGCCGAATAATTGGCCTGGCCCATCTGGCCCTTCTGGCCATTGATCGAGGAAATGCTGATGATGCGGCCGAAGCCGCGATCGCGCATGCCGCCCCAGACCGGATGCGTCATGTTGAACAGGCCGGTCAGGTTGGTGCTGATCACCTCGTTCCACTGCTGCGGCGTCATCTTGTGAAACATCGCGTCGCGGGTAATGCCGGCATTGTTGACCAGGATGTCGACGGGACCGACAGCGGCCTCCACCTTCGCGATGCCTTCGACGCAAGCCTCGTAGGAAGAGACGTCCCACTTGAAGACGGCAATGCCTGTCTCCTCCTGGAAAGCGCGGGCGCGCTCGTCATTGCCCGCATAATTGGCGGCAACCGTGTAGCCGGCCGCCTTCAGACCCACCGAAATAGCCGCGCCGATCCCGCGCGTGCCACCGGATACCAATGCCACTCTCGTCATGCTGCACTCCCCTTCACGGATAAAACGCCCGGCCCTTCTGGCGTGGTCGGATGAAATGAAAGCGCGCTGCAGCGATTGGCCTCGGGCAACGCGCCGTAAGGTCTGCCTTTCAAAGCCGCGATGAGCACGGTTTCGCCCTGCGTCCCGTGCTCACCGGGTCTGAAGCGCAATCACATGGCTTCGAAGCACATGGCAACGCCCATGCCGCCGCCGATGCACAGCGTGGCAAGGCCCTTCCTGGCACCGCGACGCTTCATCTCGAACACAAGCGTGTTGAGAACGCGTGCACCGGAGGCACCGATGGGATGGCCGATGGCGATCGCACCGCCATTGACGTTGACGATCGACGGATCCCAGCCCATGTCCTTGTTGACGGCGCAGGCCTGGGCGGCAAAGGCCTCGTTGGCCTCGACCAGATCGAGATCGCCGACCGACCAGCCTGCCTTTTCCAGCGCCTTGCGCGAGGCCGGGATCGGACCCGTGCCCATGATCTGCGGATCCACGCCGGCAGTGGCCCAGGAAACGATGCGCACCAGCGGCGTGATGCCGCGGCGGGCAGCTTCGGCCTCGGTCATCAGCAGGGCGGCGGCGGCGCCGTCATTGATGCCGGAAGCATTGCCGGCCGTCACGGTGCCTTCCTTGTCGAAGGCCGGGCGCAGCTTGGCCATGCCGTCGAGGGTTGCCCCTTCGCGGATATACTCGTCCTTGTCGATCGTCACGTCGCCCTTGCGGCCCTTCAGCACGAAGGGGACGATTTCGTCGGCGAAGCGCCCGGCCTTCTGGGCGGCTTCCGCCTTGTTCTGCGAAGCGACGGCGAACTGGTCCTGCTCGTCGCGCGACAACTGCCACTGGCGGGCGATGTTTTCCGCGGTAATCCCCATGTGATAGCCGTAGAAGGCGTCGGTCAGACCATCCTTGATCATGGTGTCGATCATCTTCATGTCACCCATCTTGGTGCCATTGCGAAGATGGGCGCAGTGCGGCGCCATGGACATGGATTCCTGGCCGCCGGCCACGATGATCTTCGCATCGCCGAGCGCGATCTGCTGCATGCCGAGGGCCACCGCGCGCAGGCCGGAACCGCAGAGCTGGTTGATGCCCCAGGCGGTCGCCTCCTGCGGCAGGCCGGCCTTCATCGCTGCCTGGCGCGCCGGGTTCTGCCCCTCACCGGCCGGCAGCACCTGACCGAGGATCACCTCGTCCACCTCTGCCGCCTCCACGCCGGCGCGCTCCAGCACGCCCTTGATCGCGGTTGCACCAAGCTCATGCGCGGCAACGCTGCCGAAGGCGCCGTTGAACGAACCGACAGCGGTTCGGGCGGCGGATGCAATTACGATCGAGGGCTGTGTCATGGGCGTCTCCTCATTGTCCCTGGTTGTTGTTCCAGAGACTGACAAAGGTTCAGGTCCAAGTCAAACGGGCAATGCTATCAATTTATTGAGCTTTGTCAGAACTCTGACGATTGTATCAGAACGGGCTTGCAGACTGCCGCATTGCACAATTCATTTGTCAGCCCGGCTTGTTTGCGCATAAGGTTGCAGAGGGAGTGAAACATCACCTAACCATATTGACGGGATCAGGAGGCAATCATGGCGAAAACGGATGGCGAAGTGGTCATAAAGAAATATGCCAACCGCCGCCTCTACAATACGGGCACCAGCACCTACGTGACGCTGGAAGACCTGGCGACGATGGTCAAGAAGGGCGAGGACTTCGTGGTGCAGGACGCCAAGAGCGGCGAGGACATCACCCATTCCGTGCTGACGCAGATCATTTTCGAACAGGAGTCCAAGACCGGCAACACATTGCTGCCCATCTCCTTCCTGCGCCAGCTGATTTCCTATTACGGCGATCAGATGCAGATGGTCGTGCCGACCTTCCTCGAGCATTCGATGAAGACCTTTGCCGACCAGCAGACGCAGATGCGCGAGCACATGTCGCGTGCCTTCGGCGACACGCCGCTGACGAAGAACCTGCAGGTTCCGATGCAACTGATGGAAGAGCAGGTGCGCCGCAACACCGACATGTTCCGCCAGGCGATGCAGATGTTCTCGCCCTTCGGCACCCCGGGTCAGCCGGCAGGCGGCGAGGCGAAGAAGAGCCCGGACGCAAAGGATCTCGACGAGTTGAAGGAGCAGTTGCGCGCCCTCCAGACCCGGCTCGACAGCCTCGGATCCTGAGGGCCGGCGGCAGAAGCAGGGAATGCGTCGAGGGCCGCCATCATGCGGCCCTTTTTCATGCCCGCTTGATGGCCGTGCCGGCAATCTGCGGCAGCCGCCGGCGCAAGACGGTATCGCAGGCAACAAAAAAGGCCGGTCAATGCCGGCCTTCCTGATGCAGTCTCCCGGATGGGATTATGCGCTTTCCTTCGGCGTCAGAACCTGGCGACCGCGATACATGCCCGTCTTCAGGTCGATGTGGTGCGGACGGCGCAGTTCGCCGGAGTTCTTGTCTTCGACATAGGTCGGGGTCTTCAGGGCGTCAGCCGAGCGGCGCATACCGCGCTTCGACGGGCTCACTTTTCTCTTCGGTACTGCCATTCTCGTTACTCCAAATAGGCGTGCAAAGCGAAATCCGCGGCCGGGTTCGACCGTACAGGACCTGCCTCGATCTCGGAAATTGCGGGGGCTTATACATGCCCCACGGGGATTTGACCAGTCCCCGCACGGATTTTTTAAAGGCCGCGCGCGAATCAGGCCTCGTCTGCCGGAACGATCCACGTCTCCTTCAACGCCGCCTCCCGCCATTCGATCCAGGCGGGGTGCGCCTGTAGCGCCTGCATATAGGTCGCAACCGGCGTGTCAACCTCGAAATCATAGACATCGAGACGATTGACGACCGGCGCGAACATGGCATCGGCCGCCGAGAAGGCACCGAACAGGAAGGGACCGCCGGAGCGAGCGCAGCAGGTGGTCCAGATTTCGGTGATGCGCGCAACATCGGCCAGCACCGCATCGGAGACCTCGATCCGCCGCTTCGGCCGGCGCATGTTCATCGGGCAGGCGCCACGAAGCGCCCGAAAGCCCGAGAGCATTTCCATGGAGATGGCGCGGGCCACGGCACGATCCTGCAGCGCTTGCGGCCACAGACCGGCGTCAGGGAAAAGCTCGGCCACATATTCGATGATCGCCAGCGATTCCCACACCCGCACATCCCCATGATGCAGCACCGGCACCTTGCCGGTCGGCGAAATCTCGTGGAACAGCGGATTGCTGGCATCGTCATCGAAGGGAATGAGCACCTCGTCGAAATTGATGCCGGCGGCCTTCATGGCGATCCAGGGGCGGAACGACCAGGAGGAATAGTTCTTGTTGGCAATGTGGAGGGTCAGTCTGTGCATGGCGTGATCCTTCGGCGCTTCCCGGTGGCGAGACTAGGCCGAACGCCGGACCTTCACCAACGATAAATCCTGCTGTCAGTCATAAAGGCATCTGATGTATTCGCCGGAGGCCCGGGCCCGGCGCTCCACAAGGCTGGCGAGCCGTTGCATGCCGCGACCCGGCTTGCTGGCCACGCGGGTGAAGGGATTTGGCAGCGCCACCGCCAGGAGCGCCGCCTGCCGGCGGCTGAGCTGCGCGGCCGGAACGCCGAAATAATGCCGGGCCGCGGCCTCGACGCCGTAAATGCCCGGCCCCCATTCGGCCACGTTGAGATAGGTTTCCATCATGCGCCGCTTGGACCAGACGAGATCGGCCCACATGGCCAGCGGCAGTTCCAGCGCCTTGCGCAGGAAGGAGCGGCCGTTCCAGAGAAACAGGTTCTTTGATGTCTGCATGGGAATGGTGCTGGCCCCGCGCGTTGCCTCGCCATCGAGCGCATCCTCGACCACGCCGCGCATCTGCACCCAGTCGACCCCGTCGTGAAAGCAGAATTGCCCGTCCTCGGACATCATCACCGACTGCACCAGCACCGGGGCAATGGCATCAAACCCCACCCAGCGACGGTCATAGCCCTGGAAACGGGCAAGATCGGCCAGCATGAGAGTGGAGACTGGATGGATGAACGGCAGGGCATAGAGAAGAACAAGTGCGTAAGGCAGCACGAGCAGGCCCGCCAGCCCCAGAAGGGTGCGCCTCATCCACACGGGCAGCGATCGGCCATGCCACGATCTCGGCCCCGATGCTGGCAAAGGCTCCTCCATTTCGGACTGCCGTTCGGGTATGACGCCCAACTTTTCCACTCGTTTTCGTCTCTCCCTGCGGTACATAGCGGCTGATGGCGCCAAAGGCCAGTTGGCAACGGCAAAAGCCGGGCTGTTTTGCGTGAAACGCCGTTGCCAGCCTCGCGCGCGCATGCCAATGAACCGCCATGACGACGATCGACACCACCGCCTTCGAGACCCTTCTGCACCAGGCCGCCCGCGAGACGGAAACGCTGCTCTCTGCCCTTCTGGCACCGGAGCCGCTGGCGGACGAGATCGCCCGGCCGGCCGAACTTCTGGCCGCCATGCGGCACGGAACGCTGAACGGCGGCAAGCGGCTTCGCCCTTTCCTGGTCGCGCAGGCAACCGCGCTGTTCGACGGACCGGCTGCGGCGGCCGCCCGCGTCGGTGCGGCGCTCGAATGCCTGCACAGCTATTCGCTGGTGCATGACGACCTGCCGGCCATGGACGACGACGACCTGCGCCGCGGCCAGCCGACCGTGCACAAGGCCTTTTCCGAAGCCACCGCCATTCTCGCCGGCGACAGCCTGCTCACCTATGCCTTCGACATCATTGCTGCTGCGGAGACGGCGCTTCCCGACGACCGAAAGGTGCAGCTGGTGCTGGCGCTGTCACGCGCCGCCGGTCTTGGCGGCATGGCCGGCGGACAGGCACTCGACCTGGCGGCCGAGACGAACGCACCGGACGAAGCGGGCATCGTGATGCTGCAGGCGATGAAGACGGGCGCGCTCCTGCGCTTTGCCTGCGAGGCCGGAGCCATCATCGCCGGCGCGCCGGCGGCCGATCGCCAGCGCCTGCGTCGCTTCGGCGAGATCATCGGCCTTGCCTTCCAGCTCGCCGATGACGTGCTCGACATCACCGCCGATGCCGCGACCATGGGCAAGGCGACCGGCAAGGATGCAGGCCGCGGCAAGGCGACGCTGGTGGGCCGCCACGGCCTCGACTGGGCGGAGGCACGCCTCGACGCGCTGGTCGGCGAGGCGATCCTGCTGCTCGACCCTTATGGCGACAAGGCCGCCATTCTGATCGAAACAGCCCGTTTCGTTGCCAACCGCAAGAGCTGATGGCCGGCATGGATCACGCAGGCTGATGCCACCGATCACATCTTGGCGCGTGAAGGGGCTGCATTTTCCGATAGGATGGCCGCAGAACAACCGGATCAAGGCCCATGTCTGACCTTCTCGTGCATCTGCCGCAGCTCGCCGCGGCCTACCTGATCTATCTGATTGCCGTGGTGAGCCCCGGCCCGGCCAACATCGCCATCATCGGCACCGCCATCAACCAGGGCCGAAAGCCGGCCATCGTGATCGCACTCGGCATCTTCGCCGGTTCCTTCACCTGGGCCATGGCAGCGGCACTTGGCCTGTCCGCCATCCTGACCCGCTATGGCGAGGTGCTGCAGGTTCTGAAGGTTCTGGGCGGTCTCTATCTGCTCTATCTCGGCTTCAAGGCCTGCCGCGGCGCGCTGCGCCGCACATCCGTTGCGGACCTCGCCAAGCGCAGCAAGGACACGCCCTTGTCGAAAACCTTCCTGACCGGCTACGGCATCCACCTGACCAACCCGAAATCAATCTTCGGCTGGCTGGCGACCATTTCCGTCGGCCTGCCTCACGGCGCGTCCGCCAGCTCCGTGGCGCTTGTCGTCGCCGGCTGCCTTCTCACGGGCCTTGCCGTGTTCCTCGGCCATGCACTGCTATTCTCGACGGCGCGCGCCGGAAAGCTCTACCAGAGTGCACGCCGCCCGCTCGATGCGCTGATGGCGCTCGTCTTCGGAACGGCCGGCGTCAAGATGATCAGCAGCGCCCTCTGATCCACGCCAAAAAGGCGCCGCTTGCGCGACGCCTTTCGCTGGACATTCGAGCGGCCGATCAGCCGTTGTTGGTGATCGGTGCGATCTGCACTTCCACGCGACGGTTCTGGGCGCGGCCTTCCGGCGTGGCATTCGAGGCCACAGGCTGCGAGGCGCCGAAGCCGAGCGTCGACATGCGGCGCTGGTCGACACCGCGCGTGGCAAGATAGTTGGCAACCGAGGCCGCGCGGCGTTCCGACAGAGCCTGGTTATGGGCCACGCTGCCGGTGGAATCGGTATGGCCGTTCACGTCGATGAAGGTGCGGTTGAACTTGTTCAGCACGATGGCGACCGAGTTCAGCGTCGCATAGAAGCCGGGCAGCACCTGGTCCTGGTCCGTCGGGAAGGTGATGTTCGACGGCATGTTCAAGACGATGCGATCGCCGACACGGGTGACGGAGACGCCGGTGCCCTGCAACTGGGCGCGCAGTTCCGCTTCCTGCTGGTCCATGTAGTTGCCGATGGCGCCACCGGCCAGCGCGCCGATGCCGGCACCGATCAGGGCTGCATCGCGACGGCCATGCGCCGAGCCGCCGACGGCCAGACCTGCCAGCGCACCGAGGCCGGCGCCAATGGCCGCACCGCCTGCGAGGTTCGAGGTCTTCTGTTGCCCCGTATAGGGATCGGTCGTGGTGCAGGCGGAAAGATAGGTCGCGCACATCGCGACAAGCACAATTTTCTTCAGCATCGAATCTTCGTCCCCGTCATGTCGGTTCGCATTCCTTTAACATGAATTGCGGCAATAGCGAGGACGTCCAGCCGCCGTTCGATGAGCGCTCCAACCTTACTCGGCAGCCGTCTTCTGGCCGAAGCGCTTCTCGATATAGTCGATGACCAGCGCCTCGAAATCCGAGGCGATGTTCGGGCCGCGCAGCGTCAGCGCCTTCTGGCCGTCGATGAACACGGGGGCGGCCGGCGTCTCGCCGGTGCCGGGCAGCGAGATGCCGATATCGGCATGCTTGCTTTCGCCCGGGCCGTTGACGATACAGCCCATCACGGCGACGTTGAGCGCCTCCACACCCGGATATTTTTCGCGCCAGACCGGCATGTTCTTGCGGATATCGTCCTGGATGCGCTGGGCAAGTTCCTGGAACACGGTGGAGGTGGTGCGGCCGCAGCCGGGGCAGGCGGCAACAACCGGAATGAACTGCCGGAAGCCCATGACCTGCAGCAGTTCCTGCGCCACCTGCACCTCACGGGTGCGGTCGCCATTCGGCTCCGGCGTCAGCGACACGCGGATCGTATCGCCGATGCCCTGCTGCAGCACATAACCCATGGCCGCAGAGGAGGCGACGATGCCCTTCGATCCCATGCCCGCTTCGGTGAGGCCGAGATGCAGGGCGTGGTCGGAACGCTCGGAGAGCATGGAATAGACGGCGATCAGGTCCTGCACCTGGCTGACCTTGGCCGAGAGAATGATGCGGTTGCGCGGCAGGCCGATCTCTTCGGCGAGTTCCGCAGACAGCAGCGCCGACTGACAGATCGCTTCGTGCATCACCTGGCGGGCCGAAAGCGGCGAGCCGGCCTTCTGGTTCTCGTCCATCAACCGCGTCAGGAGATCCTGGTCGAGCGAGCCCCAGTTGACGCCGATGCGCACCGGCTTGTCATAGCGGATCGCCATCTCGACGATCTCGGCGAACTGCTTGTCCTTCTTGTCCTTGAAGCCGACATTGCCGGGATTGATGCGATATTTCGCCAAAGCCTCGGCACAGGCCGGATGATCGGCCAGAAGCTTGTGGCCAATGTAATGGAAATCGCCGACCAGCGGCACATCCATGCCGAGCCTGAGCAGCCGCTCGCGGATCTTCGGCACGGCAGCGGCACTCTCGTCGCGGTCGACCGTGATGCGCACGATTTCGGAGCCGGCCCGGAAGAGCGCCGCCACCTGGGCGACGGTCGCATCCACATCGGCGGTATCGGTGTTCGTCATCGACTGGACGACGACCGGCGCGCCACCGCCGACGATGACGCCGCCCACATCGACGGCAACGGAGGCACGACGCGGTTTCGGATCATAATCGGCAACCATCGGAGATCTCGCACTTGAAGCAGAAGTGCCTTTCAGGTGGATCAAGCGCGGGGGCTTGTCAACACCCGCGCCGGATCACATTCGCGCCGTCACGGCGAATGCGCGCTGCCCGCGGCCCTGTCCGCATGGCGGGCAAGGCCCGAAAGCGCCAGCACCACCAGATGCAGCACCGGCAGGCCGATGAAGATGGCTGCCAGACCGGTATGTTCGGCAATGAAGCCGATGGCGGAGGGCGCAACGAGAATGCCGGAATAGCCCATGGTTGTGACGACCGAAAGACCGATGCCCTGCGCCATGCCCGGCAGGTTTCCGGCGGCGGAAAAGGCAATCGGCACCATGTTGGATATGCCGATGCCGGCAATGGCAAAGCCCAGAATGGCCATTGCCGGCCCGGTCGCAAGCCCCGCCGTCAGCAAGCCGATGATCGAGGCGACCGTGCAGAAACGCAGCGTGTTGACCGCCCCGAAACGGTCACGCACAAGATCGCCGGCAAAACGCATCGCCGCCATGGTGAGCGAAAAGGCGCCGAAGGCAAGGCCCGACAGCTGTACGGAGGCACCGAGTTCGTTGCGGAAATAGAGCGCGCCCCAATCGAGGATCGCGCCCTCCGGGATCATGCTGAACAGTGCCACGACACCGATAAGCCAGGGCAGCGGCGTCATCGGCAGGCGTACCTTTTCCTTGGCTTCTTCCGGATGCGGCTGGTCCAGCAGCATCATGGGCCACGCAGCCGCCACCATGGCCGCCGCCAGCAGCGTGACGAGCAGGCTGTGGCCGACGACGCCGAGCCAGGCGATCAGCAGGCCGCCGCTTGCCGAACCGAACAGGCCACCAAGGCTCCAGAACGCGTGGCAGGAGGACATGATCGAGCGCCGCATCCGCTTCTCCGTCGCCACGGCATTGGCATTCATCGCGACATCCATCGCGCCGATCAGGCCGCCGAACAGGAAGATGGCGATGGCACCCGTCCAGATGCTGCCGACCAGGCTGAGGAAAAGCAGCGTCGGCAGCGCCAGAAGGGCCGCAATGCGCGTGACCCAGGTGGAACCGAGCCGGGCGATCTGGATGCCGGCAACCGGCATCATCAGGATCGAGCCGACGCCGAAGGCCAGGATCATCAGGCCGAGCGCGCCTTCGCCAAGCGACAGTCGCGCGGCAAATTCCGGAATCTTCGGCGCCCAGGCGCCGATCAGGAAGCCGTTCATCAGGAACATCAGCGCCACGGCCGCGCGCTCGCGGGTGACGACGGGCGCGCGGGCAAGCGCGCCGCTCACGGCTGGATTGTCAGTCATTGCAATGCTCTCTCCCCGGGGTCCTTTCAGACCCCTCACGTCCCGGCCACGACGATTTGGCAGCCGGCATCCCGAACGGACCTCAGCCGAGCCGGATCGATACCCGGCTCGGTCAGCAGGCAGTGATATTGGTCGGCCGCCGCCACCGTATAGGGGGCCGAGACCTCGAATTTTTCGCGCGTCGCCGCCACGGCGACCCTGCGGCTGCGGGCGGCAACGAACTGCTTGAAGGCCGCATCCTCCAGCCCGAAGGCTGAGAGCCCGCCATCGGCATCGATGCCGCAGGTGCCGATGAAGCAGAGATCCGGACGGATGTGTGCCATGGCCTCGATGGCGCGCGCCCCAACCGATCCGCCCGCCACCCGGTCCAGGCTGCCGCCGATCAGGATGACTTCCACCAGCGGCTTCTCCTGCAGGGCAAGGGCAATGGCCGGCGAATTGGTTGCAGCGGTAAGCGCCAGATCGTCCGGCAGCGCCTCGGCAATGGCAAGATTTGTGCTGCCCGCATCGAAATAGACGAGGCATTGCGCCGGGATCAGCGAGATGGCCGCAGCGGCAAGCGTCTTCTTGCGCTCGGCTGCCACGCCGATGCGCTGCTTCAGCGTGGTGCGGCCGGGACCGATGGCAAGCGCACCGCCATAAACCCGCTCGCAGAGACCGGCGGTCGCCATGTCGCGCAGATCGCGCCGGATCGTGTCTTCCGACACGCCGAACAGGCTGGCCAGCGCGGTGGCAACCACCCGCCCCTCCTGCTTCAGGCGCCGCAGGATTTCCGCCTGCCTCTCCTGCACCATCAGTTCCGTCATCACACTCTCCGCAAAACCACGCATCA
Organism: Rhizobium sp. CSW-27; assembly: GCF_018760785.1. Taxonomy (GTDB): domain Bacteria; phylum Pseudomonadota; class Alphaproteobacteria; order Rhizobiales; family Rhizobiaceae; genus Neorhizobium. The sequence continues at coordinate 99,927 of NZ_JAHHZO010000005.1, read as the reverse complement.
ACACGGATAAACATGCATGAACCAGCATTCAAGCCACAAAAGCTGGCAGCCCGTCACCTTTCGTGAGCAGGCCGGGTGAAGACAGAGAATTGAGGGGGGTGCCCGAAGGCCCGGCAGGGCCGGAAAGCGGAGTGCAACCATCCGCCGCGACGGACATGAATCACACGGTTTCGCTGGTCCCTTCTCCCCCTCGCCTGCGGGGGAGAAGACGCATTGCTGAGGCAGGCCGCCGGATGCCCGGCCGGCCTGAGACAGGCCGGAGTGGATCAGGCCGTATAGGTGATCAGCAGATCCTTGGCGTCAATCTGGTCGCCGGCCTTCACCAGCACCTCCGCCACGTCGCCGTCCTTTTCCGCATGCAGCGCCGTTTCCATCTTCATCGCTTCGATGGAGAGCAGCACGTCACCCGCCTTGACCTTCTGGCCGGCGGCCACGAAGACGCGGGAAATGACACCCGGCATCGGCGCACCCAGATGCGCGGCATTGCCGGCTTCGGCCTTGCGACGGGCAATGCTGGCGGCCGCCCGGCTGCGATCCGGCACCTTGATGCGGCGCGGCTGGCCGTTCAGTTCGAAGAAGACGGTGACGAGGCCCTGCGCATCCGGCGCACTCGCCGCCTGGTTCACCACCACCAGCGTCTTGCCCTTTTCGATATCGGCAAACAGTTCCTCGCCATCCGCCATGCCGTAGAAATAGGCGGGCGTCGGCAGAACAGAGACCGGACCATAGGTATCGGCGGCCAGCGCGAAGTCGGTGAAGACCTTCGGGTACATCAGGTAGCTGGCGAATTCGAAGTCATCGATGGCACGCCCGAGCTTCTCCTCGATCACCTTGCGCTCGGCCTCGAGATCGGCCTCCTTCAACAGTGAGCCGGGACGCTCGGTATAGGGTTTGTCGCCCTTCAGCGCCTTCTTCTGCAGCGCTTCCGGCCAGCCGCCCGGAGGCTGACCGAGATCGCCCTTCAGCATCGAGACGACGGAATCGGGGAAGGCGATGTCCTTGTCGGGGTTTACGACATCGGCGACCGTCAGGTCCTGCGAGACCATCATCAGCGCCATATCGCCGACGACCTTGGACGACGGCGTGACCTTGACGATATCGCCGAACATCTGGTTGACGTCCGCATAGGTCTGCGCCACCTCGTGCCAGCGGGTTTCGAGCCCCAGCGACCGGGCCTGTTCCTTGAGGTTGGTGAACTGGCCGCCCGGCATTTCGTGCAGATAAACTTCCGAAGCCGGCCCCTTGAGATCGCTCTCGAAGGCCGCGTACTGGTGGCGCACGGCCTCCCAATAGAAGGAGATGCGGCGGATCCAGGCGGGGTCGAGACCCGGATCACGCTCCGTGCCGGACAGCGCTTCCACGATCGAACCGAGGCAGGGCTGCGAGGTGTTGCCGGAGAAGGCGTCCATGGCGGCATCGACCGCATCGACGCCGGAATCAACGGCCGCCAGCACGGTGGCCGCGGCAATGCCGGACGTGTCGTGCGTGTGGAAGTGGATCGGCAGGTCGGTCGCCTCGCGCAGCGCCTTGAACAGCACGCGGGCAGCCGCCGGTTTCAGGAGACCGGCCATGTCCTTTACCGCGATGATATGGGCGCCGGCCTTCTCCAGCTCGGCGGCAAGAGCGGTGTAATATTTGAGGTCGTATTTCGGCCGCGCGCTGTTGAGCAGATCACCGGTATAACAAATCGTTGCCTCGCAGAGCTTGTTCTCCTCCTGGATCGCATCCATGGAGACGCGCATGTTGTCGACCCAGTTCAGGCAGTCGAAGACGCGGAACAGGTCGATGCCACCTTTCGCTGCCTGCCGGACGAAATATTTCACCACATTGTCCGGATAGTTGGTGTAGCCGACGCCGTTCGCACCGCGCAGCAGCATCTGCAGCAGGAAGTTTGGCGCGCCCTCACGGATCAGCGCCAGACGCTCCCACGGATCTTCCGTCAGGAAGCGCATCGAGACGTCGAAGGTGGCCCCGCCCCAGCATTCGAGCGAAAAGAGGTTCGGCAGCGCCCGCGCATAGACCGGCGCGATACGGGCAATGTCGAAGGTGCGCATGCGGGTGGCGAGCAGTGACTGGTGCCCGTCGCGCATGGTCGTATCGGTCAACAGCACCTGCGGCTGCGCCCGCATCCAGGCCGCAAAACCCTTCGGGCCGAGTTCGTCGAGCTTCTGCTTGGTGCCGGCAGGAACCGCACCGTTGATGTAGGGCACCACCGGCTTCGGTGCCTTTTCCGACGGTTTCGGACGCCCCTTGACCTCCGGATGGCCATTCACCGTGACATCCGCCAGATAGGTGAGCAGCTTGGTGGCACGGTCCTGCCGCTTGACCTGCTGGAAGAGCTCCGGCGTCGTATCGATAAAACGCGTCGTATAGGAATTGTCGCGGAAACTCGGATGGCCGATGATCGCTTCGAGGAAGGTCAGGTTGGTCGCGACACCGCGGATACGAAATTCGCGCAGCGCGCGGTCCATGCGGCTGATCGCCTCCTGCGGCGTGCCGCCCGAGGCCGTCACCTTGACCAGCAGCGGATCATAATAACGCGTGATGATCGCCCCGGTATAGGCAGTGCCGCCATCGAGGCGGATGCCAAAACCGGCCGCCGAACGGTAGGCGGTGATGCGGCCGTAATCGGGAATGAAATTCTGCTCCGGATCTTCCGTCGTGATTCGGCACTGCAGCGCATGGCCGTTCAGACGGATGTTCTCCTGTGCCGGAACGCCCGATTCCGGCGTGCCGATCGCCTCGCCTTCGAGGATGTGGATCTGCGCCTTGACGATGTCGATGCCGGTGACGACTTCGGTCACCGTGTGCTCGACCTGAATGCGCGGATTGACCTCGATGAAGTAGAATTTGCCCGTATCCGCATCCATCAGATATTCGACGGTGCCGGCGCCGATATAGTTCGTGGCGGCTGCGATCTTCAGCGAATAGCCGGCCAGTTCCTGCCGCTGTGCTTCCGACAGATAAGGCGCCGGCGCCCGCTCGACGACCTTCTGGTTGCGCCGCTGGATGGAGCAGTCACGCTCGAAAAGATGCACGACATTGCCATGCGTATCGCCCAGCACCTGGCTTTCCACGTGGCGGGCACGCTCCACCAGCTTTTCGAGATAGACTTCATCCTTGCCGAAGGCAGCCATGGCTTCGCGCTTGGCTTCCGTCACTTCCTTGGCAAGATCGGCTTCGGAGCGGATGACGCGCATGCCGCGGCCACCACCGCCCCAGGAGGCCTTCAGCATCACCGGGTAGCCGATTTCGGCGGCCATTTTCTTGACGGTCTCGATATCGTCCGGCAGCGGCTCGGTGGCCGGCACGACCGGAACACCGACGGAAATTGCCAGATTGCGGGCCGCGACCTTGTTGCCGAGCTGGCGCATGGTATCGGCCGTCGGGCCGATGAAGATAATGCCCGCCTCGTTGCAGGCCTCGACGAATTCCGGGCTTTCGGAGAGGAGGCCGTAACCGGGATGAATCGCATCCGCGCCGGAAAGCTTGGCGATGCGGATCACTTCCGAAATGGAGAGATAGCTTTCGATGGGGCCGAGATCACGCGAAAGATGCGGGCCGCGGCCGACCTGATAACTCTCGTCCGCCTTGAACCGGTGCAGCGAAAGCTTGTCTTCCTCTGCCCAGATCGCAACCGTTTTTATGCCCAGTTCGTTGGCCGCGCGAAACACGCGGATGGCAATTTCGGATCGGTTGGCGACAAGAATTTTCGATATCTTCAAGACGATCTCCCACTCGCTTTCGCGGGCATGCTGCACCCGCGAAGGAGATCATTACCGGCTTTTTAGCGAAGTGCAATTTCCCGCCGGCAGGGGGCGCAATTTTTATATGCGCTTGCTGTCACCCAGCTGTCAGCTGACCAGTCCGAGACGAAAGGCCATGGCAATGACATGCTGTCGGTTCTTGGCGTTGAACTTCTCCTGGATCACGTTGATGTACCAGTCGACGGTATGGCTGGAAATCTGCAGCTCGCGGGCGATCTCGTTCGAGGTCATCCCGTCGGCCAGCAGCGAAAGCACCTCCATCTGCCGCTTGGTCAGCTCCGTGTCATGGCCGCCGCTGCGCTCCAGATCGCTGGCGGCACCCTGCATTTCCAGAAGCCGCCAGAACAGTCGTCGCGCCGCGGTGTCAAACAGGGACAGTTCAGCCGGAGAAAGATCAACCGGCTGGCCGCCAATGGCAACCTGTCCGAGCAGGCCGGTGCGGCCATGGATCGGGAATGTATAACCGTCGATAATGCGGTAGCGGGCTGCGTCCTGCAGCATCCTAGCGGTTCGCTTATGATAGGGGTCGTCGCGGAACGCCTCCACGGCATCGCACCAGCGGAACGGACGCTGCGCCACCATCAGCATGCGCCGCATCGGATCGATCAGCCCATATTTCTTGGTGGCATAGGTCTTGCGCCATCCCTCCGGCCAGTGGCCGGCGAGCATAAGATTGGCCTGGTCTGAATTCGGCTTCTGGTTCAACCAGATACCATAGAAATCGAAGTCGTAGATGGAAAGAAGCGCCTCGAGTTCCCGCGTCAGTTCTGCCGGCGTCTTCGTTTCATTGATCAGGATCAAGAGCTGCAGAATTGAGTGAATCTTCACTCATACCCCCTGCCACGCAGTCCGTGGCCTTCTAATGTTAGAACTTTATTATTTTCACGTTTATAATCAAACCCTTATCAGGCGCAATCGAGACCGAGAAAAGTTCGATGTCATCGATAGTGGGCGCCATTCTCGCACAGATTGCAAGCCTGTTCTTGCTCCTTCCCATTTTTGGGCAATATTGCTCCACAGGCGAGGCCGGTTCCCGTTCACACTGCATACAGGTGGGGCGTGCTAACGCTGCGGCCGTTATACGTATCGACGTCACACCGAGGTCACACCGTTGAGTCTGTTCCAGGTCTATGCCCGCGCTCTGAAATATCTCGGATCCAGCCGGATCCGCGTAACGCTCGTGGTCATTGCAAACATCGTTCTGGCGGTCATCACCATTGCCGAGCCGATCCTGTTCGGGCGCATCATCGACGCGATTTCCGGCGGCGGCGACGTGACGCCCATCCTGCTGCTGTGGGGCGGCTTCGGCGTGTTCAACACGCTGGCCTATGTGCTGGTGGCGCGCGAGGCGGACCGTCTGGCGCATGGCCGCCGCGCCACGCTGCTGACCGAAGCCTTCGGCCGCATCATCTCCATGCCGCTTGCCTGGCACCACCAGCGCGGCACCTCGAACGCATTGCATACCCTGCTGCGCGCCAGCGAGACCCTGTTCGGCCTGTGGCTGGAATTCATGCGCACGCACCTTTCCACCATCGTGGCGCTCGGCCTGATGCTGCCCACGGCCCTTGCCATGGACTGGCGGCTGAGTTCGGTGCTGATCGTGCTTGGCATTCTCTACTGGATCATCGGCCGCACGGTCATGAACCGCACCAAGGAAGGCCAGGCCTCCGTCGAGGGGCACTATCACACGGTCTTCTCGCATGTCAGCGATTCGATCAGCAACGTCACCGTGCTGCACAGCTACAACCGCATCGAGGCCGAGACCCGGGCGCTGAAGGGCTTCACCGAGAAGCTGCTGACCGCCCAGTATCCGGTGCTGGACTGGTGGGCGCTCGCCAGCGCGCTGAACCGCATCGCCTCCACCGTCTCGATGCTGATCATCCTGGTCATCGGCGTGGTGCTGGTGCGCAATGGCGAGATCAAGGTCGGCGACGTGATCGCCTTCATCGGCTTTGCCAACCTGCTGATCGGCCGCCTGGATCTGCTGCGCCAGTTCGCCACGCAGATCTTCGAGGCCCGGTCCAAGCTTGAGGACTTCTTCCGGCTGGAGGATTCCGTCAAGGAGCGCGAGGAGCCGGCGGGCGCCGCCGAGCTTGCGCATGTGCGCGGCGAGGTGGAATTCCGCAACGTCTCCTTCGATTTCGCCAATACCACGCAGGGCGTGCGCGAGGTATCCTTCACCGCGCGGGCCGGCCAGACGGTCGCGATTGTCGGCCCGACCGGCGCCGGCAAGACCACCCTCGTCAACCTGCTGCAGCGCGTCTATGACCCGCAGCAGGGCCAGATCCTGATCGATGGCACCGATATCGCCACTGTCACCCGAAAGTCGCTGCGCCATTCCATCGCCACCGTCTTCCAGGATGCAGGCCTGCTGAACCGGTCGATCACCGAAAATATCCGGCTCGGCCGCGAGGATGCGAGCGAGAGCGAGGTGGTCGCCGCGGCCGAGGCTGCCGCCGCAACGGAATTCATCGAGAGCCGTCTGGCCGGCTTCGACACCCATGTCGGCGAGCGCGGCAACCGCCTGTCCGGCGGCGAGCGCCAGCGCATCGCCATTGCCCGCGCCATCCTCAAGAATGCACCGATCCTGGTGCTGGACGAAGCCACCAGCGCGCTGGACGTCGAAACCGAGGCCCGCGTCAAGGAAGCGATCGACCGGCTGCGCCGGGACCGCACCACCTTCATCATCGCACACCGCCTCTCCACCGTCCGCGATGCGGATGTGGTGCTGTTCCTCGATCATGGCCGTGTCATCGAAAAGGGCACCTATGACGAACTGTCGGCGCTTGGCGGCCGCTTTGCCTCGCTTCTGAAGACGAGCGGCATCCTGACGGACGACACGCGCGCCGTACCCGCGCCCGCGCCGGTTGCCCAGCCGGCCTGAAACGGCCGTCACACGCTTCGCACTCTTTACCAGGCGCTCACCTCGCTCTGTCACTGGACCTGCTATACCTACCGTATAGTCGGTTAATTTAGGGAGACGCCCTGCCGCGATCTTTTGCACCGGCAGGCATGAGGAGGGAGGAGCGCATGAAAGAGGAATTCGCACGGAAAGCAACAACGGGCCTGCTGGTACTGATCGGTCTGATGGGCCTTTCGGGAACGGCGGCCGCCGCTGGCTGCGGCACGCCGCAGGATGCAGGCCGCTACACGATGGAGGTCCGGTCGGGCGACAAGGCACGGCAGGTCGCCTATTTCATTCCGTCCGGCTATGACGGCAGCCGCAAGGTGCCGGTGGTCTTCGATTTCCACGGCAGCACCAGCACCGGCAACGAGCAGCTCGACCGCAGCGAATGGGAGCGCTTGGCCGAAGCCAAGGGCTTCATCGCGGTTGCGCCGCAGGGCCTGATGCCCGGGCAGAAGCCGGAGACCTTCTCCTGGAACGTGCCGGGTGTCACGGCGCCCGGCGGTCCGGACGACATGGCCTTCATCCGCGACGCGATCAAGGCGGTGGAAGACAGGTTCTGCGTCGATGACACCAGGATCTTCGGCACCGGCTTTTCGGGCGGCGGCCGCGTGCTGTCGCAATATATCTGCAATGGCAATACCGAGTTTGCCGCGGCAGGCTTCGTGGTCGGCCTGCGTGCCGGCTATCCAAAGGAGACGGCCGGCACATGGGCGCCGGACAGCGACACATGCAAGCCGGCCCGGCCGCTGTCGCTGATCGCCTTTGCCGGGCTGCAGGACAAGATCAATCCCTATGACGGCGGCGGCCTGCCCTACTGGCAATATGGCGCCGAGGCTGCCCTGCAGCGCTGGGTGGCGCTCGACGGCTGCAAGGGCGAGCCGACGGTCAGCGAAAACGGCACGGTACGCACCAGCCGGTACGAGGATTGTGCCGGCAAGGCGCGCATCGTCTCCACCGTGATCAGCGATGGCGGCCACACCTGGCCGTCCTCCACTGCCCTGCTGCGCTACCAGAAGCAGCTCGGCAAGATCTCCTACGCCGTCAACGCGACCGACGAGATCTGGCGCTTCTTCGAAACCGTTACGCCCTGAGAAGAGGGCTCCATCAGCAAGCCCCTCACGAAGAAGGCCCCGGATCGGTCAATCCGGGGCCTTTTCTTTGCGTGCTCGATCCGGCTCAGCCGAGGCGGAAGCCGTCTTCGGCCGTAACGGCCGTGCCGTTGACGGTCACGCGTGCCTCGCCATCCGTCATTTCGACGGCAATCGCATAGGTCCTGTCATCCAGCGTCAGCTCGGCCGAGAAGCCGCCCCACTCCGCCGGCAGGACCGGACGGACGAAGAGACGGTCACCCTCGCGGCGAATGCCGAGAATGCCTTCGACGGCGGCGCGGTAGAGCCAGCCGGCCGAGCCGGTATACCAGGTCCAGCCGCCGCGGCCGGTGAGATCGCCGACGCCGTAGACGTCCGCCGCCACGACGTAAGGCTCGACGCGGTAGTGATCGGCCGAGGCCCGGTCGAGCGCATGGTTGACCGGATTCAGCAGCTTGAAGGCCTTCCAGGCATCATCGCCGCGCTTCAGCGCCGCCAGCGCCAGCACCACCCAGATCGCCGCATGCGTATACTGGCCGCCGTTTTCGCGCACGCCCGGCGGATAGGCCTTGATATAGCCCGGATCCTTCGGCGTGGTGGCAAAGGCCGGCGTGAACAGGCGGATGAGGCCATCCTTCTCGTCCACCAGCTTGTCCATCACGGCATTCATCGCCTGCTGCTGACGGGCTGGATCCCCTTCGCCGGACAGCACGCTCCACGACTGGCCGAGCGAATCGATCGCGCATTCCAGATTGCCGTTGGCACCAAGCGGGCCGCCATCGTCGAAATAGCCGCGACGATAATAGCTGCCGTCCCAGCCCGCGGTTTCCAGCGCCTGCTTCAGCGCGGCAAGATGCGCCGTCCAGCGTTCGACGCGTGCCTGATCGGCCCGCTCTTCCGCGTAAGGCAGGAAGCGCCGCAGCGCTGCCGCCAGGAACCAGCCCAGCCAGACGCTCGTGCCGCGACCGCCGATGCCGACGCGGTTCATGCCGTCGTTCCAGTCACCGCCGAGGATCAGCGGCAGACCATTGGCGCCGGTCCGCTTGATGGCGAGATCGAGCGCGCGGGCGGCATGCTCGTAGAGCGAGGCCTGCTCGTCGGTCACTTCCGGCTTGAAGAAGGCATCATGCTGGCCTGCGGTCAGCACAGCCCCCTGCAGGAAGGGCGTTGTCTCGTCGAGGATCGCGGCATCACCGGTCGTCTGGATATACTGGTGCGTCGCATAGGCCAGCCACACCACGTCGTCCGAGATCGAGGTGCGGACACCTGCGCCGGTGCCCGGCAGCCACCAATGCTGCACGTCGCCTTCCTTGAACTGGCGGCTTGCGGCATTGACGATCTGGCGACGGGCAAGATCCGGCTCGTGCATCAGGAAGGCCAGCGTATCCTGCAACTGGTCGCGGAAGCCATAGGCACCCGACGACTGGTAGAAGGCCGTGCGCGACAGGATGCGGCAACCGAGCGCCTGATAGGGCAGCCAGGTATTGACCATCAGATCCATCGCCTTGTCCGGCGTCGAGATCTTCAGGCGGCCGGTGAAATCCTGCCAGAAGCCGTTGGTCTCCTTCAGCACGCCGTGGAAGGACTGGACCTTCACCTCGGCGGCCAGACCGGCCGCTTCCTCGCGGCTGGCGCAATCGCCCATGAAGAAGGTCACCACCTTCTCCTCGCCGGCGGCGATCTCGATATCCCGGGCAAGCGCCGCGCAGGGCGCGCCGTCCGGCTCCAGCGAGCCATTGAGCGCCGAACGTCCGGTCACTGCGGTCGGCGCGGCAATCGTACCGAACCGGCCGAGGAAATCGCGGCGACTGGTGGTGAAGCCGGAAGCCTCGCCATCCAGACCGAAGAAGGCCGTGCGGCGATAGTCGATGCTGTAGGGATTGGTGGCAAACAGCGTGCCCGTCGCCTCGTCGCGACCACTCAGGATGAAGGACTGGGTGCGCTGCGGGTTGTTGCCGAGGATCCACTCCGCATAGCCATAGACGCGCAGGCGCTTCGGCTCGGTGCCGGTGTTCTTCACGACCAGGCGCGAGAACTTGACCGGGCGGGTACGATCGACCGTCTGGGTCAGCGTCAGCGTCAGGCCGTCATCCTCGGAGACGAAGGTCGAGTAGCCGAGGCCATGGCGCGTCTCGAAGCGCACCGAGGGACGGCGCGACAGCGCCGCAAACGGGGTGGCCACCACGCCCGTGTCAAGATCCGTCACGTAGAAGGCCTCGCCGGGACGGTTGACGACCGGATCGTTCGACCACGGCGTCAGCTGGTAGTCGCGCGAGTTCTGGCTCCAGGTGAAGCCTGCGCCTTCCGCCGAGATATGGAAGCCGAAGATTTCGTTGGAGATGACGTTGATCCACGGATGCGGCGTGGCGCCACCGCCGGCCAGACGCACGACATATTCGCTGCCGTCCTGCGAGAAGCCGCCATAGCCGTTCCAGAACTGCAGGTCGTCGCCATCCGTCTCGACCGGCCGGCCGAAATCCTCGGCCGACAGCAATGCGCGGCGGTCCATCTCGGTCTCGACACCGCGCGGAGCGGAGAAGAGCGCGACGGCGCGCGCCACCTGATCCTCGATCTTGCCGTTGCGGGCATGCAGGACGACGCGCGAGGCGGCAATCAGTGCTGCCCAGGTGGTGTCGTCCATCAGGTCGCGGCGCAGCGCAAACACCTGCTGGCGACCTTCCGTCTGGCCGAGGCGACGGATGCTCTCGCTGATCTGGTCGATCGCGTGCTGCATGTCCTGCGCGTAGGAGGCAGGCTTTTCGTTGACGATGGCCAGATCGATCATCACGCCGCGCGAACGCAGATATTCCTGCGCCGACAGGGCTTCCTTGACGACTTCCATGTCCATTTCGTCATTGACGCGCAGCGTGAAGATCGGCAGGTCGCCGGAGATCGACAGGCCCCAGAGCTGGCGCTGCGAGGCAAGGCCGGATTCCACGGTCTGGGCATCGGCACGCAGATGCATGTCCGGATAGACGAGGTAGCGGCCGAGATGCTGGAAGGCGGCGGCCTGCTGCGAGTTGACGCCGATATGTCGCATCTGGACCTGCACGCGGGTCCAGGCCTGGGTCAGCTCGGTCGCAAACGAGTCCGGGTGGCGGTAGCGTTCGATCGCCACGTCGAGCTCCTCGCGGCTCGGCGCCGCGATGGTCCAGAAGATCACGCTCACCTTCTTGCCGGCCGGCACGCGCACGACGCGGCGCAGCGACAGGATCGGGTCGAGCGTGAAGCCATCGGTGCCGGAGAGCGTCGCATCCGGATCGAAGGCCGCAGCTTCGGCCAGCGTGCGGCCACGGCCGAGGAAGCGGCGACGGTCGGTCTCGAACTCGGTCGGACGCGAGGCACCCGCATTGTCGGCCGCCAGATGCGCGATCTGCATGGCCGGTTCGTTGGGATTGCGCTTGTTGCGCCAGGCGCGGATCACATCGCCGCGGCGGCCGATCTCGGTGCGGACGAACATCCGCGAGAAGACCGGATGCGCATTGTCGTCATCCTCGTTGGCAATCACCGGCTCCAGGTAGGAGGTGACTTCGATGAAGCGGTCCTCGGTGCCGGTGTTGAGCAGCGTCAGGCGGCGGCCTTCGGCATCATGCTCGGTGGCCACGATGCATTCGACCGTGGAGACGAGCGTGCCGACCGTCTTGTGGAATTCGGCCTTTTCGTCGCTGAAGACGGTCTTGACCTTCTCGCCCTCGATGCGGCGCGGCTCGGCCGTCGTCGACCACCACTGGCCGGTCGCGGTATCGCGCAGGAAGAGGAAGTTGCCCCAGCGATCCTCGACCGGATCAGGCTTCCAGCGGGTGACCGCAAGGCCGTTCCAGCGGGAATAGCCGGTGCCGGTTGCCGTCAGCATGGTCGAGTAATGGCCGTTCGAGAGGAAGACCATTTCGCGGTCGCGGCCGGCCGGATCCTGGATGGTGCGGATTTCGGGACGCAGCAGGTCGGCCTGGCCCTTGCCGGGCGTTTCCGGCTCGTACTTGGAGCCCATGACCGGCACTTCGCGCGGCGCCTTTTCCTGCAGGAGCAGTTCGGCCGCTTCCACGACGGGATCGGAATGAAAGAGTTCGCGCAGCTTGCCGTTGTTGACGACGTTGGCGATTGCCGCAATCGACATGCCGTGGTGGTGGGCATAGTAGTTGAACACAACGGCGCAACGCTTGCCTTCCGGAACGCGGGTCGGCGTGAAGTCGACCGCATCGTGGAAGCCGTATTTGCCGAGCGCACCCACGGCGCGCAGCTTCTGCAGGTTTTCGAGCGCTTCCAGCGGCTTGTACTGGCTGGCGAGGATCGAGGCATAGGGCGCCACGACGGCGTTCTGGCCGAGGCCGCGCTTCAGGCCGAGCGTCGGCACGCCGAAATTCGTGTACTGATAATTGTAGTTGTGGTCGCGGGCATTGAAGGCGGCCTCCGAAATCCCCCAGGGGATGTTCAGACGGCGACCATGGTTCATCTGCTCCTCGACGATCAGATTGTTCGTCTGGTTGAGGATACCGCCCTGGCGCTCCTGCATGACGAGCGGCGGCATCAGATATTCGAACATCGAGCCGGACCAGGAGATCAGTGCGCCACGCGCACCGATCGGCACGACCTGGCGGCCGAGACGATACCAGTGCTCGGTCGGCAAGTCGCCCTTGGCAATCGCAAACAGGCTGGTCAGGCGGCATTCGGATGCCAGAAGGTCATAGCAGGCCTCGTCGAGATCGTTGCTCTCGACGCGGTAACCGATAGAAAGCAGGCGGCGATCCTTCCGGTAGAGGAAGGTGAAATCCATCGAGAAGGCCAGATTGCGGGCCCGGTCGCGCAGCTGGATCAGGCGCTGGCGCAGCGGCTCGATATTCGTCATGTCGAAGGTGCTGTCGGCGATATGCGCCTCGCAGGCCGCCACCAGCATGTCTGCCCAGCGCGTCACTTCCGTGCTCTGCGCGGAGCTGACCTCGTGGTCGAGGTTGGTCGACAGCTTCAGGATATCACGTGCCAGGACCGCAAGGTTGATGATGCGGATCGAGGCGAATTCGTGCTCGCGCTTGACGGCGGCGAGCGCGTTGCCGAAGCCGATGATGCGCTCTTCCAGGCGCCGGCGCAGCGGGCGCACCGTCTTGCGGTCGTCCGGCAGTTCCTTCAGCGCCTCGGACAGGATGCCCGCCACGTCGCCGATGCCGTCGAGATTGGCCTGGAGATGCGCGGACGGCGCTTCCGCCCATTCGCGGCAGGCGGACGAGACGGCGATCAGGTGGCCGGCAAGGTTGCCGCTGTCGACGGTCGAGACATAGCGGGGCCCAAGCGTCTGCAGCGTATCGGTGTGATACCAGTTGAACAGATGGCCACGATACTTGTCCATCTTCTCGACGGTCGCGATCGTGTTCTCCAGACGGTCCAGCGTTTCCTGGAAGCTGATCCAGCCGAAATGACGGGCCGAGACGGTCGAGAGCAGGTAGACGCCGATATTGGTCGGCGAGGTGCGCTTGGCAACGATCGGCTCCGGCTTCTCCTGGAAATTGTCCGGCGGCAGGAAGTTCTGGTCTTCGGTAACGAAGGCTTCGTAATAGCGCCAGGTACGGCGCGAGATCTTGCGCAGCTCGACCGACACCGCCTCCGGAACGAACAGCGTGTCTTCCGTCTCGGCAGACTGGCTCACATACCAGGCGACGAGCGGCGACAGCACCCACAGCAGCACGAAGGGTAGGCCGACGAGGAAGGCATTGTCATCCGGCAGCGCGGCGAGCATCAGGCCGAACACGGCCGCAACCGGCGCATGCCACATGGAGCGGTAGTAATCCTGCGGGCTGCCCTGCGCCGACGACTGGATGCTGGCGGCGGTGCGCCATTCCAGCATCAGCTTGCGGCTGACGAACAGGCGATAGAGCGAGCGCACGATCGCGTCGATCATCATGAAGGCCGAGTCGGCGATGAAGACGATGCGGAGTGCCACCTGGGCGTTGGCCGAGCGGATATCCGACCAGACCGAGTAGAAGTGCGCGCGCGGCACGATGTCGGTGGAGCGCGGCAGGAGGCCGGTGATCAGCGACAGGGTGGGGGCCACGAACAGCGAGAAGATCAAGAGGATCTGCCAGATCAGCGCGCCGAGCGGGTCCATGAAGTACCAGCCGAGCACGGAGGAGAGGAACCAGGCGATCGGGGTCAGCGAACGGCGCAGGTTGTCGACCATCTTCCAGCGGCCGAGCGCGGTGACGCCGCGCATCGGGTCGAGGATGTAGGGCAGCAGCTGCCAGTCGCCGCGCGCCCAGCGATGCTGACGCGACACTTCCACCTCGTAGCGGGTGGGGAAGTCTTCCACCAGTTCCACGTCGGTGACGAGCGCGCAGCGTGCGAACGAGCCTTCCAGAAGGTCGTGGCTGAGGATCGCGTTTTCCTCGATGCGGCCGCGCAGCGCCGTCTCGAAGGCATCGACGTGATAGAGACCCTTGCCGGTGAACGAGCCTTCGCCGGTCAGATCCTGATAGACGTCGGAGACGGTGAAGACATAAGGATCGATGCCGCGGCTGATCGAATAGACGCGCTGGAACACCGAGGCATCCTTGCCGGTGGTCAGCGACGGCGTCACGCGCGGCTGCAGCAGGCCGTAGCCATGGATCACGCGGCCGGAATTCGGGTCGTGCACGGGACGGTTGATCGGGTGGTGCATCTTGCCGACCAGCTTCGTCACCGCATCGCGCATCAGGCGGGTGTCGGCGTCGAGCGTCATGACATACTGCACGTTTTCCGGCACCGCGTTGGCGCCCGGCATGTAGGTCGTGTCCTTGTCGCCGCGCAGCAAAAGGTTCAGCTCGTGCAGCTTGCCGCGCTTGCGTTCCCAGCCCATCCAGACACCTTCGGACGGATTGAACAGGCGGCGGCGATGCAGGAGATAGAAGCGCGTCTTGCCGTCGAAGGCATAGCGGGCGCTGAGCAGCGCCACCTCGCGGCGGGCATATTCCAGCACTTCGAGGTCGGCATCCGTCTGCTCGACCGTGCTGTCACGCCAGTCGCTCAGCAGCGCGAAATAGATCTCGCCATGCGGATTGGCGAGATAATGGACTTCCAGATTGCGCACCAGTTCGTCGACCGTATCGCGATTGGTGATCAGGCAGGGCACCACGACCAGCGTGCGGGCATCCTCCGGAATGCCTTCCTTGAATTCGTAGCCGACGAGACGCGCCGGCTTCACCACATAGGTGACGAGCGTGTTGAAGAGGCCGGTCGCGCCTTCCGAGGCAGGAAGCGAGAACATCAGCAGGAACAACAGGATGACCGGCGTGCTCATGCCGGCATGAGCCAGGAAGCCGCCCACGATGGCAAGCGCCAGGAAGGTGAAGAACAGAACCGGGATCGCCACCGCGAACCAGTTCATCTTCTGCGCGGTGCGCAGCAGGCGCTGGGCAATATTCGGCGTATAGCCGACGCGCTTTTCCAGCTCGGTGCGGTACATGCCGGTCAGGAAGGCGCCGACATTGGCCTTGTGCGGATCGGGCTCGGGGGCGGCGGCCGCTTCCGAGGCGAGCGCGATCGCCGCGCGAGCCACCTCGATTTCCGTCTTGCCGCAATAACGCGCAATCTTCTCGATGCGGTTGCGGTAGGAATTGCGCGAGCCGAAGTCGAGTTCGTTATAGTCGCTCTGCGCGCGCAGCACCTGGTCGACAAGGCAGACCTCCTCGAACCAGACGCTCCATTCGGTATCGTCGATCTCGCGCAGGCTCTTGATGATGTTGCCCATCGTGAGATTGCCGGAGGAGAGGCGGTTCTGCTCCGCCATCATCACTTCTTCGGTGTCGGTGCCGGCCGCATCGAGGCGCGCTTCCAGCCAGGCGATAGCGAAGGCGGGCGATTGCGAGGCGTTGCGCAGGCGATAGAGGAACTGCGTCGAGAAAGTATTGTCTTCCGTCAGCGGCTCGATCTTCTTCAGGATCTCGGCGGAGGCCGCCTCGTCGTTCAGCCTGATGATCTCGTCCGCCGCGTCATTGGCCTGCTGGCGCATGCGGCGCGACTTTTCCACGCGGATGGAGATGCGGCGCAGGTTTTCGATCAGCACGAAGCGCAGGAAGGAGGGCAGCGCCCAGAGTTCGCCGATCTCCAGCGACTGGTGCACCTGGAAACCTTCGGTCATCGCCGTCAGGTTATCGCGGTTCAGCGTGCTGTGGGTGTGGGCGACGTAGAGCCAGGCAAGCGCCAGCACGCGCGGCATCTCCATGCCGCCGATGCGGATGGTCGGCAGCTGGCGGTAGAACTTCCTCGGGAAGTCGCGACGGACCTCCTGGATCGCCTCCTCCACGATGTAGTGGTTGTCGAGCAGCCATTCCGCCGCCGGAGTAATGGTGGCGCCAGCCTCCACATCCTTGGCGGTGGTGCGATAGACGCGAAGGATTTCCTTCTCGTTTTCCTTGTGCCGCTCGCGGAAATCGAAGGGCATCAGCCCCGGAAGCGTCTGGGCGCCGTCGCGGGCAAGTGCCTCGCCGCAGCTGCGCAACTCCTCGGCATTCAGGTAGATCGCGCGGATCGCCTCGTTGTGGTCGATCTGCTTGCCTTCCGTTTCACGCGGGGTCTGAGAGGGCGTCTGATGAAATGACATTGTGTCGGCTTCTAAGAATGAGTGGCACTGTCTTGGCAAAAAGGGCGGCGGGAGGAGGCGCCCGTTCAGGTTTGGCGTTCAGCCTTAAGCGCAAGAAGACGAATGGAGGATGACACCGGGCGCGGCCCTTTTCGGCCGCCGGATGCGCGAACGGACGGGGAAAACCTGTTCACATGCTTCTCCAATATTGTCATCGCTCGCCTCTATCGCGCCAGGTCTGAATGAAACCTGAACGTAATCAGCCGGTTGGAATGGGGAATGCGATATGTCTTCTGCGCGTCGCGGCAGGGTAAAAACTCCGGCAACGGGCGTAAGTCTCCTCAGCTCCTTTGGTTCCATGACATCAAGATCAGCCGCGTTCAAGCGGGATCTTGAAGCGGGGCGTTTCCGGCGGCTTCGCGCGCCCTCGCAGTCCGCAGAACCTGCTGGCGTGCAAAGGGACTTAACCCCGGCCGGCCCGCCTGCTATGGCTGGCACTGGCTGCAGGACCTGCGGCCGATGCCAGTTCCTGACCGGGGTTTGCCGATGACGATCCAGTTTTCCAACTACCTTCCCGAGCTTGTCGCCACCCGGCGCTTCCTGCACCAGAACCCGGAACTCGGGCTTTCCGAGTTCAAGACCTCGGATTTCATTGCCGAGCAGCTGGTGGCCATGGGCTACGAGGTGACCCGAGGGCTTGGCCAGACGGGTCTCGTCGCCACCTTGAAGAACGGCACGAGCGAGCGCTCGATCGGCATCCGCGCCGATATCGACGCCCTGCCGATCCTGGAGGAAACCGGCCTCGACCATGCCAGCCAGACCCCCGGCCTGATGCATGCCTGCGGCCATGACGGGCACACGGCGATCCTGCTGGGCGCTGCGCGCGCGCTCGCCGAACGGCGCAATTTCGACGGCACGCTGAACCTGATCTTCCAGCCGGCCGAGGAAAATTTCGCCGGCGCCAAGCTGATGATGGATGACGGCCTCTTCCAGCGCTTCCCCTGCGACGCGGTGTTCGGCCTGCACAACGATCCGGCCATTCCCTTCGGCAGGATCGCCGTCAAGGAAGGCCCGATGATGGCGGCGGCCGACGAGTGCCTGATCGTCGTCAACGGCCGCGGCGGCCACGGCGCCGAGCCGCAGGACGCCAGCGATCCGATCGTGTGCGGCGCGAGCATCATCATGGCGCTGCAGACCATCGTCTCGCGCAACCTGCATGCCATGGACCAGGCGGTGATCACCGTCGGCGCCTTCAATTCCGGCAAGGCAAGCAACGTGATCCCCGAGCGGGCCGAAATGGCGATCACCGTCCGCTCCTTCGATCCGACGGTGCGCGACACGCTGGAGCGACGCATTCGCGAAGTGGCAGAAGGTCAGGCGGCAAGCTACGGCATGAGCGTGACGATCACCTATGAGCGCGGCTACGAGCCGACGATCAACCACAAGGCCGAGACGGATTTCGTGCGCCGGCTGGCCGGTCGCGTCGTGGGGGAAGCGAATGTCATCGATCTCGAGCGGCCGTCGATGGGCAGCGAGGATTTCGCCTTCATGCTGGCGGAACGTCCCGGCACCTATTTCCTGCTCGGCACCGGCAAGACGGACAACGACCCGCCGCTGCACCATCCGCGCTTCGACTTCAACGACGACGCCCTGCCGATCGGGGTGGCGATGTGGGTCGAGATTGCCGAGGAATGGCTGAAGACCGCCTGAGGTTGCCGGCAGGCGCACGGAACGACCGGTTTTGGTGGCACCGAGGCCGAAGCGGCCCTTGATCATCGGCGCCACCGCGCAATCTCACGCGTGAGCGAGACCGGACAGGCAAACGGGAGACGAGCCATGGCGGACGTGGATGCCGTTGTCATCGGTGCGGGTGTCGTGGGGCTGGCGGCGGCGCGCGAACTGGCGCTTGCCGGGCGCTCCGTGCTGGTTCTCGAAGAAGCGGGCGCCATCGGCACCGGCACCTCGTCGCGCAACAGCGAGGTGATCCATGCCGGCCTCTATTATCCGGAGGGCAGCCTGAAGGCCAGGCTCTGCGTCGAGGGCCGGGAGCGGCTCTACGCGTTCTGCCGCTCGCATGGCGTGGACCACCGCCGCGCCGGCAAGCTGATCGTCGCGAGCGATGCGGCGGAACTGCAGGGGCTTGCAAGCCTCAGGCAGAAGGGCGAGGCGAATGGCTGCACGGATCTTCGCCTGCTGACGGCGGCGGAGGCCGAGGCGCTCGAACCGGCGCTTGCCTGCGTCGGCGCGCTTCTGTCACCCTCGACCGGCATCATCGACAGCCACGGCCTGATGCTGGCCCTGCAGGGCGATGCCGAGAACGAAGGGGCGGCGTTTGCCTTTCACGCCCCCTTTGTTGCCGCAAGGCGCGCGGGCGACGACTTTGTGCTTCGAACCGGCGGCGCCGAACCGCTGGAGCTTTCAACCAAGATGATCGTCAACGCCGCCGGCCTTGCCGCCTCGCGGGTGGCACGGGCCATCGACGGACTGGCGGCAGGGACAGTTCCGGAAACCCGCTATGCCAAGGGCAATTACTTCCTGCTCGCCGGCCGCGCACCGTTCCGCCATCTCATCTATCCGGCGCCGCATGCCCACGGGCTTGGCGTGCACCTGACACTCGATCTCGGCGGGCAGGCGCGCTTCGGGCCGGATGTCGAATGGATCGATGCCATCGACTACCGGGTCAGGCCGGAGCGGGTGGCCGGCTTTGCCGAAGCCATCCGCCGCTACTGGCCGGACATGCCGGAGGATGCGCTGACACCGGGCTATAGCGGCATCCGCCCCAAGATCTGCGGACCGCTGGATCCGGCGGCGGATTTCCGCATCGACGGGCCGGAGGCACACGGGATTGCGGGCCTCGTCAACCTTTTCGGCATCGAAAGCCCCGGTCTTACCGCTTCGCTGGCCATTGCCCGCGAGGTCGGCGACCGACTGCTGCCGGACAGGCAGGCAAAAGCGGCCTGAGGCTTCTATCCGCTCTCGGCAAATCGCAATCTGGCCTTGATCGGCAGATGATCGGAGGCAATGCGGGCAAGCGCGGTATCATGCACGCGAACCTCACCGACAAGGCCCGGCCGGTTGCTCATGATGCGGTCGAGCGCCAGCACCGGAAGCCGGGAGGGAAAGCTCGGCACGGCCGGCGGCATGCCGCGGAACATCGGCGAGAGCGAATGCAGCGAGGAACGGTCGCCGAGCCGCCATTCGTTGAGGTCGCCCATCAGCAGCGTGGGTTCGTCGCCGCGTCCGGAGAGAATGTCGAGGATCATGCGCGCCTGCTGCTGGCGCGAGCGGTTGAGCAGGCCGAGATGGGCGGCGATGACGCGCAGCATCCGCCCATCCGGCATGTCGAGTTCGGTGATCAGCGCGCCGCGCGGCTCCAGCCCCGGCAGTTTCACCTGATGCACGTCGCGCACGGCGCCGCGGCGGAAGAACAGCACATTGCCGTGCCAGCCATGCGCCTTGGCAACGCCGGACAGCGGCACCGGCTGCAGCCCCGTCTCGCGCTCGACCCAGGCAAGGTCCAGCAGGCCGCGCCGCTCGCCGAAGCGGGTATCGGCCTCCTGCAGGGCCAGAAGATCCGGACCGATCTCGCGGATCACCTGGGCGATGCGACCGGGATCGAAACGCCCGTCGACACCGACGCATTTGTGCACATTGTAGGAGGCCACCAGGAGCGAGGCATCCGGCTGGCTCTGGTCCTCGTCGCCGGCGGCTGCACCGCGCTGCTTGCGATTGCGCAGCGAGTGAAGAATGCTGGCCCGCAGGGTGCTGTTCGTCGATTGCGTCATGCGGGGCGCCGGAATGTCATCGCCTGAATCATGACCTGACTATAGCGCCTTGCGGCAAGGCTTCCAGAGGCGCGGTCAAAGATAGGGCGAGCCGAGCCACAGGATGCGATCGATCAGCCGCAGGGCGAAGGGACGCGCCTGCAGGTCCTCCAGCAAGACCGGTGCGGCGGTCCTGAGCATGGCGTCGATGCGCGCCTCCAGCGCACCGGCGAAGTCGAGATCGTAGACTTCCATGTCGACCTCGAAGTTGAGGCGCAGCGAGCGCGGATCGAGATTTGAGGATCCGACATAGGCCCAGCGGCCGTCCACCGCCATCAGCTTGGAATGGTTGAACGGCCCGTCGGCGCGCCAGATGCGGCAATCGCCCTTCAGCACCTGGTCGAACTGCGCGGTCATGGCACGGTCCACCAGGGTGAGATTGTTGGTGGCCGGCACGATGATATCCACCGCCACGCCGCGCCTTGCCGCCGTGGCAAGCGCGGCGATCAGTTCCCGGTCCGGCAGGAAATAGGGAGAGACGATGCGGATCGAGGTTCGCGCGACGGAAAAGGCCCCCATCAGGATTTTCTGGTTGGTCTCGACGCTGCGATCCGGGCCGGAGGCCACCACGCGCGCCAGCATGGGACTGCCGGGCCGGGTTGCCGGAGGCTCGATCCGCCAGGCCTCGCCGGACAGCAGTTCGCCATGCGCAAAACGCCAGTCTTCGGCCGCGACCGAAAAGAGATCCGCCACGACCGGCCCGGTGACGCGGAAATGGGTATCGATGGCCTGAATGCCGCCATCGGGATGGCGGGCAAAGGCCTCGCGAATGTTCATGCCGCCGGTAAAGGCAACACGGCCGTCCACCACCATGATCTTGCGGTGGGTGCGCAGGTTGGCATAGGGCAGGCGCAGGCCCATGATCACATTGCCGTTGAACACATCGACCGTCACGCCGCCGTCGGTGAGCAGGCCAAGCACGCTCGGCACCGAATAGCGGGCGCCAACCGCATCGACCAGCACCCGGACGCTCACGCCGCGCTTCACCGCCTGGATCAGCGCCTCGGCAAAACGCCGGCCGATGCGGTCACGGTCGAAGATGTAGGTTTCGAGCAGGATGCTGCGCCTGGCCCCCGATATGGCCTCCAGCATGGCTTCATAGGCCGTATCGCCACCATCCAGCACCTCGATCCCGTTGCCGGTGGTGAGGAAATAGCGGTTGATCCGGTCGCCCAGCGTCTTCATCGACTGGAAGCGGCGGCCGAACTGGGCCGCAACCGCCACATCCTCCGCATCGAAGGCTTCGATATGGTCGAGGAAGGCGCCGCCCAGCAGTTCCCGCTGGTTTCCGAGCGCGCTGCGGCGGATGCGGTTGATGCCGGCAATCAGGTAGAGCAGCGCGCCGATGATCGGCGACAGCAGGATGACGCCGACCCAGCCGACGGCGGAGCGGACCTCCTCCTTGGTCATCGTGACATGAATGGCCGCCGGCACGCCCATCAGGATGGAGAGCGCAAAGACGATGTGCGGCCAGTAGTGGGAAAACAGATCCAGCATTCGCCGGAATATAGGGCTCGGCGCGGCGGGCGCAATCAGTCATCCCGCCGCGATGATGAAGAAGATCAGGCCGCGGCGAGCTGCGCCTGGAACTGGTCGAGCGAGGCCTCGAAGATGTCGAACATCGCACCCACCTGCTGTTCCGTGATGATCAGCGGCGGGCAGAGCGCCAGCGAATCGCCGATGGCACGCGAGAAGAGGCCGTTCTCCTGCATCACGGCCGCGAGCTTCGGGCCGAGCTGGCCGGTGGCAAAGCCCTCGCGCGGGGCAAGCTCCAGCGCGCCGATCAGGCCGATGCCGCGTGCCTCGATGGCGAGCGGATGGCTTTCCAACGCCTTGAAACGCGACTGGAACAGCGGCGCCAGCGCCTGCACGTTGCCGAGCAGGTTGCGCTCCTCGATGATTGCCAGGTTTTCCAGCGCGACGGCGGCGGCTACGGGGTGGCCGGAGCCGGTATAGCCATGGCCGAAGGTGCCGATCCGGCCGGATTCCTCGGCGATCGGCTGGTAGACGCGGTCGTTGATCAGCAGCGCCGAGATCGGCTGGTAGGAGGACGACAGCTGCTTGGAGACGGTGATGATGTCCGGCTCCATCCCCATGGTCGTGGTGCCGAACATTTCGCCGGTGCGGCCGAAGCCGCAGATCACCTCGTCGGCGATCAGCAGGATGTCATGCTTCTTCAAAACGGACTGGATGGCCTGCCAGTAGCCGGCGGGCGGCACGATGACGCCACCGGCGCCCATCACCGGCTCACCGATGAAGGCGGCGATGGTTTCCGGCCCCTCGCGCTCGATCAGCGCTTCGAGATCGGCGGCGCAGCGGGCAACGAAGGCTGCCTCGTCCTCGCCCTCCTGCGCGAAGGCGCGGTAATGCGGGCAGGTGGTGTGAAAGATCCCCGGCAGCGGCAGATCGAAGGAACGGTGGTTGTTCGGCAGGCCGGTCAGGCTGGCGCTCGCCACCGTCACACCGTGATAGCCCTTGATGCGGGAAATGATCTTCTTCTTTTCCGGCCTGCCGAGCGCGTTCGAGCGGTACCAGATCATCTTGATCGCGGTGTCGTTGGCCTCGGAACCGGAATTGGTGAAATAGGCCCTGGACATCGGCACCGGCGCCATCCGGATCAGCTTTTCTGCCAGATCCACCGCCGGCCCGTGCGTGCGGGCGCTGAAGGTGTGGTAGTAGGGCAGCTTTTCCAGCTGCCGGCGCGCGGCCTCGACGAGGCGCTGCTCGCCAAACCCGACGGCGACGCTCCACAGCCCGGCCATGCCCTCGATATAGCGCTTGCCGCCGGCATCGTAGACATAGATGCCCTCGCCGCGTTCAATCGCCAGCGCTCCGTCACGCTCCAGCGCCTTCGCATTGGTATAGGAATGCAGGTGATAGGCCCTGTCACGGCCTTCGATGGAGTTGGGCTGGATCGTCATGGCGCTTCCTGCAATGGTTCGGGATGAAATTTCGCGATCTGCGATCGCAATATCACGACCGAGATCGAAACGGAAGCCTTCCCGCAGCACTGTGCCGAAATGTGACTCCTGAGAAAAATTTTTTACAGAAATCTAACGACGCCCTGCGAATGTTGCGACAGGTAACCGACTCTTCCAGAAGCAAAGCCGCCATCCGGGGAACATATTCATGACGAGCGCCAAGAGCCTGGCCGCACCCGCGCCGCAGATCACTGCCACGCCGCGCTCCATGCGCGTGGTCACAGACGGCATCAGCATCGACCTGCAGCGTTTCAGCGCCGACAACAACCATGTGGTCAAGCAGATCAAGCTGCTGGCGATCAATGCCCTGATCGAGGCGGCGCGCGCCGGCGAGACGGGCAAGGGCTTTGCCGTCGTCGCCAACGAGGTACAGCGGCTGGCGCAGGTGGCTACCGACATTTCCGGCCGGTTCGAGAGCAATGTGCTCGGTCGCATCGGGCTCAGCCGCAGCATGGCGGACCAGCTGGTGACGGAAATGGAAGGCGTGCGCCTGACCGATCTTGCCCAGACGCTCGTGCAGCTGATCGTCCGCAACCTGTTCGAGCGCACCGCGGATGTGCGCTGGTGGGCGACCGACCCGGCACTGTGGGACGCCTTGCAGGCCCCCTCGCCGGAAAAGGCCGACTATGCCGCAACCCGGCTTGGCGTCATCAACCGCTTCTATACGGTCTACCACGATCTCGTCATGACCGATCTTTCCGGCCGCATCATCGCCTCGGCCAATCCGGCGCATCAGCGGCGTCTCGCCGGGCGCTCGCTTGCCGGCGATCCCTGGTTCCAGGCGGCTGCCCGCTGCGCATCCGGCGATCACTACATCGTCGACGAGGTCAAGGAGAGCCCGCTGCATGACGGCCATCACGTGCTGGTCTATGCCACCGGCATTCGCGAGGGCGGACGGGTGGATGGCCGCCTGATCGGCATGCTCGGCGTCTATTTCGACTGGCAGAACCAGGGCCATGCCATCGTGGAAAAGGAGGCGAACCTGCCGCAACAGCAGGTCGAGCGCACCACCGTGATGCTGCTCGATGAAAAGGCGCGGGTGATCGCCTGCAACCGCCCGGAACGGCTGTTCACCCATTTTGCGCTGAAGGTGGAGAAGGGCTGCCAGAAGGGCAGCTATTACAACGACCAGGGCGCCATCGTCGCCTATGCAAGAACCCTCGGCTACGAGGACTATGATGGCCTTGGCTGGTACGGTGTCGTGGTGCAGGAAACCGAAAACGACGAGGCGATCCGCAGCCAGCTGGACCTGCGGACGCCCCGGGGATCTGAGACGAAGATTTGAGCCGGGTCAGCCGGCCCGGCGACGCCCGCCCATGGCCTCGACCGGCGGTTCGGTGCCGGCGGGGATCGGACTGCGATAGGCCTGGCCCTTCAGCCGGCGCTTGAGGTCGGCCCAGGCCGATTCCCGCAGCTGATCGCTCTGCAGCGCCGCCAGTCCCGTGGCCGCCATGGCCTTGGCGGTCGAGATCATGCCCTTGTGGGCAATACCGCTTTTGCCCTGCGCCACCACCTGCCAGGTGTGCAATTGCGTGCCGATCGCCAGCGTCGGCCCATAGGCCTGCACGGTCGGCACCACCCAGCTGACATCGGCGACATCCGTCGAGCCGCCCATCTGGCGCACCTCGTTATGCGCGGGCAGGATGAAATCGGCGAGCGGCACGTCTCGCTCCTCCAGTCTTTCCTGCGCCCAGCTGGCGGCAATGTCTTCCGGGCTCAGCGTCGCGCGGATCGCCTCGGCAAAGGCGATATCCTCGCGGTCGAACTCCGGCGGGCCCATGCTCTGCCAGACATCCTGCATCACATCCATCAGCGGCGTGTTGACGATCAGATTGGAGACGCCCGAGAGGATCGTGTGTTCCACCTTCGTCTCGGTCATCAGCGCGGCGCCTTCCGCCACCTTCTTCACCCGCTCGATCAGCGAGAAAAGCCCGGCAAGCTCCGGCGCGCGCACCACATAGCGCACCTTGGCATGCGCCTGCACGACGTTGGGCGAAATGCCGCCGGCATCGAGCAGCGCATAATGGATGCGGCACTCCTGGTGCATGTGTTCGCGCAGATAGTTGACGCCGACATTCATCAGTTCCACCGCATCGAGCGCGCTGCGGCCAAGCTCGGGGCTGGCCGCGGCATGCGAGGAACGGCCGGTAAAGGTGAAGTCGATCCGGCAGTTGGCAAGCGAGGTCTCGCGCTGCACGCCGGCGAAATTGCTGGGATGCCAGCAGATGGCGATATCGACATCCTCGAAGGCGCCGGAGCGCACCATAAAGGCCTTTGCCGCACCGCCCTCTTCCGCCGGGCAGCCGTAATAGCGCACCCGGCCGGGCGTGCCGGTCGCCTCCAGCCAGTCCTTCAGCGCGGTCGCTGCCAGAAGCGAGGCGGAACCCAGGAGATTGTGCCCGCAACCATGGCCGTTGGCGCCGGCCGTCAGCGGTTCGTGCCGGGCAACACCGGCCTGCTGGCTGAGACCCGCCAGCGCATCATATTCGCCGAGAAAGGCGATGACCGGACCGCCCTCGCCTGCCTCGCCGATCAGCGCCGTCGGGATGTCGGCGACGTTTTCGGTAATGCGAAACCCTTGAGTTTCCAGCATTTCCCGGTGGGCGGCGGCCGATTCCTCTTCCATGTAGCAGGTTTCAGGCGTCGCCCAGACCCGGTCCGCCAGCTCCGTGAACACCTCCCTTTTTCTATCGACGGCATCGAAGATTTGCGGGAGGTTGCTGTTTGCGGACATTGGTTTCACCTGCATGCGACAATCAAGAATGGCCGACCCTATCCCAGCATCGGCAGAATGCAAATCTTTCCTGCAGCCTTTAAACCTGCCAGATTTCTGAGCAGAGGGCCTCTTCCAGCCGTTTCCACTGTTCCGGTCGTGGCAGACCAATGCGCAAGGTATCCGGCCGTTCAGCAAACCGCCGCACCAGAATGCCGGCCTCGCCCAGATGCCGGAACAGCCGCTCGGCCTCTGGATGCCGCAGATACCGGAAGAGCGAGGTGCCGCCGGCAACCGTCAGCCCCGCCGCAGACAGCAGCCGATCGAGTTCGCCTGCCTCCCGGTCGAGCCGCTGGCGCATATCCTGCTGCCAGACGTCATCTGCGAGTGCCGCAAGCCCGATCGCCAGCGTCGGGCCGGGGATAACCCAGGGTCCGAGCCGTGCCGAAAGCCGTGCGGCAACCGCTTCGCTCGCCACGGCAAAACCAAGCCGCACCCCGGCCAGCCCATAGAACTTGCCGAAGGAACGCAGCACCGCGAGCCCCTCGTGGACGCTGTCCGCCACCGAGGCTCCCGGCGCCAGCACGTCCATAAAGGCCTCGTCCACCACCAGCAATCCGCCCTTGCCTTCAAGATGCCGACCAAGGGCGAGGAGTTCGTCGCGTGCAATCAACCGCCCGTCCGGATTGTTGGGATTGACGACGATCGCCAGATCCGCCGCAAAAAGATCCGCCACCTCCTGCGTCTCGCGGACGGCAAAGCCGGCTAACCGCGCCATCTGCGCATGTTCAGCATAGGTCGGAGACAGGATCGCCGCTGTCTTTCCGTCCGGCGAAAAGCTGCCGAAACGCGCCTCGATCAAGAGCGGCAGCAGAATCTGCGTGCCGGCCGCCGCCGCGATCTGATCACCCGACGCCGCGCCATAGACGTTCGCCGCAACGCCCCTCAGCCGCGCCAGATCGTCCGGCTCCGGCAGCCGGGAAAAGGCTTCGGGAGAAAGCGGCGGAACTGGATAGGCGTGCGGATTGATGCCGGTGGAGAGATCGATCCACGGCCGCGGTGCTGCCGGAAACAGGCTTTCCGCCCGTCTCAGGTTGCCGCCATGCTCGATTCTGTGCATGACAGGCTCCGTCTGCCCCTTTTGTGTCTCTCCGGTCCCGTCCATGGCCTTCTCTCTCGCCTTCCTTGCGCTCGTTATTGAACGGCTTGTCGGTTATCCGCAATGGCTTGTGGATCGCATCGGTCATCCGGTGATGTGGATCGGCACGCTGATCGACCGGCTGGAGCGGCGTCTGAACCGGCTGGAGCTGGATTTTGCCACTCGCCGGCGTAATGGCGTGATCGCCTTTGTGCTGCTGCTTCTGGCGACGCTCACCGTGTCCGTCGTCATCGAGCGCTCCCTGCTCTGGCTCCCCTTCGGCCTCATCGTGCTCGCCATACTGTCCTCCAGCCTCCTGGCCCAGAAAAGCCTGGAAAGCCATGTTCGCGCCGTGGCCGAGGGGCTGGAAACCGGCGGACTGGAGGCGGGCCGCAAGGCAGTCTCCATGATTGTCGGACGTGATCCGGACCAGCTGGACGAGGCGGGCGTCAGCCGGGCCGCGATCGAAAGCCTCGCCGAAAACTTCTCCGACGGCATCACGGCACCCGCCCTCTGGCTCGGGCTCCTCGGCCTGCCGGGTGGCGCGCTCTACAAGGCGACCAACACCGCCGACAGCATGATCGGCCACAAGAATGCCCGTTACGGCGCCTTCGGCTGGGCCGCCGCGAGATTCGACGATCTCGTCAACCTGCCGGCCTCGCGGCTGACCGCACTGCTGTTCGTCGCTGCCGCCTGCCTGGTGCCCGGCGCCTCACCGCGTAATGCTTGGGCTGCCGTGCGCCGCGATGCGGGCAAACACAAGTCGCCAAATGCCGGCTGGCCGGAGGCTGCCATGGCCGGCGCGCTGGGGCTCGGCCTTGCCGGGCCGCGCGTCTATGGCGGTGTGCTGGTGCAGGATCACGTGATGGGCGAAGGGGGACGCCGGGAGGCGACCGCCGCCGATATTCGCCGGGCGCTCAACCTCTCGCGGGTGGCAGACCTGCTGCTGATCGTGCTGTTCGGCCTGCTGGCGGACGGCTTTACCGCGCTATGGTAAGCAACCGGTCGAGATCGAGATGGCGCTCGAGATGCGCCGCCAGCCGGTCCAGCACCTCTTCCACGCCCTGCTCGTAATTAAGCCGCGACACCTCGCCGCCGAGCCGCGTCAGCCAGGCGGAGCGCTGCCGGTCATCGGCAAACAGGCCGTGCACATAGGTGCCGGAAACGAGGCCCGAGACGGAGACCGCCCCTTCCGCCCGCCCCGCGATGACCGCAAAGGATCGGCAACAATCCGGCCCGGACGTTTCTCCGACATGCATTTCATAGCCGGCAAACGAATTTCCGTCCACCGTCTCGCCGGTCACCGCCACCAGGTGCTTGTCCCCCGTCAGCCGCGTCTCCACATCGAGCAGCCCAAGCCCCGTTTCGACGGCACCGACGGGACCTTCGATCCCGTCCGGGTCCGAAACGCTCTTTCCCAGCATCTGGTAACCGCCGCAAAGACCGAGCACCGGTTTTCCCCGGCGCAGATGCGCGGCGATATCGATATTGAAGCCGGCGCCCTTCAGCGCCCTGAGGTCGGCAATCGTCGCCTTCGACCCGAGCAGAAGGATGAGATCGGCATCCGCCGGCAGCACACCGCCCGGCCGCACCCGAATGAGCTCCACGGATGGCTCCGCATCCAACGGGTCGAGATCGTCGAAGTTGGAAACATGCGGCAGGATCGGCACGGCAATGCGGATCTTGGCGCCGGGCTTTGCCGGAGCTGCTGAATTGAGCGCCAGCGCATCTTCCGCCGGCAGCCGCACCGCCTCGGCAAAATGCGGCAGGAGACCGATCGGCGACCAACCCGTAAACCCTTCGACCATCCGCATGCCCTCGTCGAACAGGCTCGGATCGCCGCGGAACCGGTTGACGATGAAACCGCGGATCATCGCCGCATCCTCCGGGTCCAGCACCGTCTTGGTGCCGGCAAGGCTGGCAATCACGCCGCCGCGGTCGATATCGCCGATCAGCACCACCGGAACGCCGGCGGCACGGGCAAACCCCATATTGGCGATATCGTTGCGGCGAAGGTTCACCTCCGAGGCACTGCCGGCGCCTTCCACCAGCACCAGATCGGCAGCCGACTTCAGACGCTCGAAACTCTCCAGCACCCGCGGCATCAGGCGAGCCTTGATCTCCTGGTATTCGGCGGCCCTGGCATTGCCCTCCACTTTGCCCTGCACGACCAGTTGCGCACCCACCTCGCTTTGCGGCTTCAGGAGAACCGGGTTCATATGCACGGAGAGGTCGGCGCGTGCGGCACGCGCCTGCAGCGCCTGCGCCCGGCCTATCTCGCCGCCATCGGCGGTGACGGCGGCATTGTTCGACATGTTCTGCGGCTTGAAGGGCAGCACCGTCAGCCCGCGCAGGGTAAAGGCACGCGCCAGGCCCGCGACGATCAGCGACTTGCCGACATCCGAGCCGGTGCCCTGGAACATCAGGGCCTTGGCGGGCTTGCCTGTCATCAGAACTCGATCCCGGCCTGCGCCTTCACGCCGGCCTTGAAGTGGTGTTTCACCAGCGTCATCTCGGTCACCATGTCGGCTGCCTCGATCAACGCCGGCTTGGCATTGCGCCCGGTCACGATGACATGCAGATCGTCGCGGCGCGCACCGAGATCGGCAAGCACGGTGTCGAGATCGAGGTAATCATAACGCAGCGCGATGTTGAGTTCGTCGAGGATCAGAAGTCCCACCTCCGGCAGCGCCATCATCTCCTCCGCCTTGTCCCAGGCCCGTTCGGCAGCGGCCACATCGCGCTTCAGGTCCTGCGTATCCCAGGTAAAACCCTCGCCCATCGTGTGCCACAGCACGCGATCGCCGAAGGCCTCCAGCGCCACGCGCTCGCCCGTATCCCAGGCGCCCTTGATGAACTGCACCACCGCGACCTTTCGCCCATGCCCCAGCATACGCAGCGCAAGGCCGAAGGCGGCCGTGGATTTTCCCTTGCCCGGCCCGGTATTGACGATCAGCAGGCCCTTTTCGATGGTCTTGGACGCCACCTCGGCATCCTGCACCGCCTTGCGGTTTTCCATCTTGCGGCGGTGCCGCTCGGCGACGCTTTCGTCGATCTCCTTCACGGGGCCTCTCCTCGGGGTCGTTTATCGAGCGGCGGACTATAGTCGAATGGTGCCGCACGGCAATGCGGCATTGACACAGGCTCGCGCAAACGCATAGTGAATCCTGCAACGGTCTTTTCCCGGCAACGGGGAAAGCTAAGAGGGAACGTGGTGCGGTTTTTGACCTAAACCACGGCTGCCCCCGCAACTGTAAGCGGCCCCCGCCTTGGATGAAGAGGCGGAACGTCCGGCGCAAAATGCCACTGAAGCGCGAACTTCGGGAAGGCGGCGTCCGGGACACAAACCGCGAGCCAGGAGACCTGCCGTTGAGGAAGGAAAGTCCAGCCGGGCGGGGTGCTCCGGAAGGGACGTTTTTGAAACCATGCGGGTCGTTCGATCCGTCGTGGCAGCACCCCATGACGATCAACACTCGGGGTGGATTTTGGATCTCTCGGCACGACACGAAAAGCGGCAGACCGATGCGGACACGACACCGCGTGTCATCATCCATGTCTGCGAAACCTGCCGCAGCGGCACAGAAGCGGCCGATGCGCCCCGCGACGGCGCGATCCTGACTGAGCGGGCAAAGGCGCTGTCCGCCGAAGGTGTCGAGATCCGCGCCGTGGCCTGTCTCGCCAACTGCAAACGTGCGCTGAGCGCCAGCATCCAGAGCGCCGAGGGCTGGTCCTATGTCTTTGGCGACCTGACTGTGGATTCCGCCGGGGATCTGCTCGAAGGCGCGCGCCTGCTGAGCCTGTCCGCCGATGGCCTGATGCCCTGGAAGGGCCGACCCGACACGCTGAAGCGCGGCATGATTGCCCGCATGCCGCCCCTGCCCCCCATTTTGCATCCCATGACGAACAAGACCTGAAGGACCGCCATCATGACCCAATCGCTCACCCGCGTGCCCTGCACCGTCGTCACCGGCTTTCTCGGCGCCGGCAAGACGACGCTGCTGCGCAATGCGCTGCAGACCATTCAGGGCAAGCGGCTTGCCGTGATCGTCAACGAATTCGGCGATGTCGGCATCGATGGCGAGATCCTGAAAAGCTGCGGCATCGAGAACTGCCCGGAAGACAATATCATCGAACTCGCCAATGGCTGCATCTGCTGCACGGTTGCCGATGACTTCGTGCCGGCCATCGACAGGATCCTGGCGATGGAACCGAAGGTCGATCATATCCTGATCGAAACCTCAGGCCTTGCCCTGCCGAAGCCGCTCGTCCAGGCCTTCCAGTGGCCGAGCGTGAAAAGCCGCGTCACCGTCGATGGCGTCATTGCCGTGGTGGACGGTCTGGCGCTCGCCGAAGGCCGCGTCGCCGATGACCTGGAGGCGCTCGCCGCCCAACGCGCCGAGGATCAGTCGCTCGATCACGACAACCCGGTAGAAGAGGTTTTCGAGGACCAGATCGCCTGCGCCGATCTCGTCATCCTCACCAAGGCCGACCTGCTCGATGCCGCCGGCCTCGACAAGGCCCGCGCCCATGTGGAAGACCACCTGCCACGTGCGGTTCGCATCGTGAATGCGGAAAACGGCGCAATCGACCCGGCGATCTTCATCGGGCTTGGCCTCGCGGTGGAAGACGACATCGAAAATCGCAAGACCCACCACGATGATGAACTGGATCACGAACACGACGATTTCGACAGCTTCGTGCTGGATATCCCGGCCATCGCAAGCCCGGAAGCGCTCAGTCAGCGCATCCAGGATGTGACGGACGCGGAAAAGGTGCTGCGCATCAAGGGTTATGTGGAAGTGGCCGGCAAACCGATGCGGCTTCTGGTGCAGGCCGTCGGGCCGCGCGTGAACCATTATTTTGACCGTCCCTGGGGAGCGGGCGAAACCCGCCGCTCGCGCCTCGTCGTGATCGGCGAAAAGGGCATCGACGCCGAAAAGATCGGCAGACTGCTGGCCGCCTGATGCACATCCTCGCCACCACATCCTCGTCGCTCGACGATCTGATCGAACCGGTCGATCTGAACCAGACACCGGGCGATGTGGTGGTGCTGTCCTTCACCGACAGCGATCTGAACGGCATTGCGGGCGCCTGGGGAAGGCTTCAGGCCAACCCGCTTTCGCTCAGGCTCGCCCAGCTGTCCGATCTCCGCCATCCGATGTCGGTCGATCTGTGGCTCGACAAGGTGGCGCGCCACGCCAGACTGATTCTCGTACGCGTGCTCGGCGGTTATGACCGCTGGCGTTACGGCGTGGACGAACTGGCAAGGCTGGCGCGGCGGCACAACATTCCCCTCTACCTCCTGCCCGGCGAATGCAGCGAGCGCGATGAGCGGCTGGAAGCCGCCTCGACCGTTGAACTCCAGGAAATCCAGGCAGTTCTCGCGCTGTTTCGTGCCGGCGGGCCGGACAATCTCGACCGGCTCGTTGGCCGGCTGACGACAAAAATATGCGGCGAGGCGATGGCACCGCTTGCCCCTGCAATGGATGTCCCGAAGCTGGGCTTCTACCGGCCGGAAGCGGGTATCGTTTCACTGGACGAGGCGTTGAAGGCGCGCGGGGAAAAGCCGCTTCTGCCGCTTCTCTTCTACCGCTCCATGCTGCTGGCAAGCGATATCGCGCCCATCGACGCCCTGACGCGAGCGCTTGAGGAGCGCGGTTTCGCAGTCCTACCGGTCTTTGTGCCGGGTCTCAAGGAGGCCGCGATCCTCGCCACACTGCGCGACACGCTCGCCCCTCTGAAGCCATCCGCCCTCATCACCACGACCGCCTTTGCCAGCAATGCAGACCTCGACGGACAAACCCTGTTCGATGTGCTGGGCGTTCCGGTGTTCCAGGCGGTGATTGCCACTACCAAACGGCAGGCATGGGCCGAAAGCCGGCGCGGGCTTGGTCCTTCCGATCTCGCCATGCATGTGGTGCTGCCGGAACTGGACAGCCGCATTCTGGCCGGCACGCTCTCCTTCAAGGCTGAGCGGGAGGCAGCCGCCGAATCCGGCTTCACCGGTTTTGCCAACCGCCCGGAACCCGACCGCGTCGAGGCGACGGCCGACCGGATCGCCAAACATCTCGACCTCTACACCACGCCGAAAGAGGCACGAAGGCTCGCCATCCTGATGCCGGATTATCCGGGCGCCGATGGCCGCACCGGTTACGCGGTCGGGCTCGACGTTCCCGAAAGCGTGCTGCAGATGCTGCGCGACCTGAAATCCGAGGGCTATGAGGTCTCCGATATCCCCGACACGGCCGCCGAGCTGATGGACCGGCTGCTGCGGAGGACAGAGGTCCTGAGCGTTGCCGAATACGAGGCTACGCTGCAAACCCTTCCCGACGAGGTTAAGCAGGCGATTGCCTCCACCTGGGGCGATCCGTTAGCCGACGAAGGACAACAGGGCGGCGTCTTTTCTTTCCGCGCCGTGCGTTTCGGAAACGTCACCGTGGCTTTGGCGCCGGATCGCGGCCGGGAAGCCGATCGCCGCACCGATTACCACGATCCGGCGCGTCCGCCGCGCCATGCGCTTGTCGCCTTCGGCGCCTTTCTTCAGCAGAAACTTCTAACCCAGGCCATCATCCATGTCGGCGCGCATGGCACGCTGGAATGGTTGCCGGGCAAGACGGTGGCGCTGTCGAAAGACTGTTTTCCGGAAATCGTTACAGGCAATCTGCCGGTGATCTATCCCTTCATCGTCTCCAATCCCGGCGAGGCGGCAGTGGCCAAACGGCGGATTGCCGCGCTGACCATCGGCCACCTGCCACCGGTATTGACGAGCGCCGGCCTGTCGCCGGCCCAGCAGCGCCTGGAACTGCTGGTCGATGAATATGCCCAGGCCGATGGGCTCGACCGCCGACGCCGGGACCGCCTGGCAAAACTCATCGTGGAAACAGCGGAAGACACCGGGCTTGCATCGGAAGCCGGCATTTCTCGCGATGAGGACCCCGATGCGGCCCTGGCCCGTATCGACGCCTTTCTTTGCGACCTCAAGGATTTCGCCATCAAGGATGGTCAGCACGTGTTTGGCCGCTCAGAGGAAGGCGAAACCGATCCGCTGCGGCTGCAGAGTGCCGAAGCCGAGCGCGCTGGCCTGCTGGCAGCCCTTGATGGTCGCCATATCCGCCCCGGCCCCTCCGGCGCGCCGTCCCGCGGACGCCTCGACGTGCTGCCGACCGGCCGTAATCTTTATGCCTCCGACCCGCGCACCATGCCGACGCCGACCGCCTTCGAGCTGGGGAAACTTGCCGCCGAGGAGGTGATCCGCCGTTACATGCAGGATCATGGCGACTGGCCGAAAAGCCTGGTGATCGACCTCTGGGGCAGCGCCACGCTGCGCAGCGGCGGCGAGGAAGTGGCGCAGGGACTGGCCCTTATGGGCGCTCGTCCCGTGCAGGATGCCGCGACCGGCCGGGTGACCGGCATCGAGGTTCTGGCCCCCGCGCAGCTCGGCCGACCCCGCGTCGATGTGACTTTCCGGATTTCCGGCCTGTTCCGCGACATGTTCCCCTCGCTGATCACGCTGCTTGATGCCGCCACCCGTTCCATCGCCGCACGCGAGGAGGCTGACGGCGACAATCCGCTGGCCGAAACAGCCCGCAGCGAAGGCAGCGTCCCGGCCCGCATCTTCGGTTCGGCCCCCGGCACCTATGGCGCCGGCATCGAGGAAAAGCTCTCCTCCGGCGACTGGCAGGCGCGGGACGAACTCGGCCGCGCCTATCTCTCCATGACCAGCCATGCCTTTGGCGGCGCCGATGGCGAAGGTTACGAAGCAGGCGAGGCGTTTGCCGAGCGCATCCGCGCCGCCGATCTTCTCGTGCACACGGGCGACGATCCGGGCCGCGACCTGCTGGATGGGTCGGGAGATGTCGCCTTTATGGGCGGATTTGCCGCAGCCCTTGCAGCACTCGGCGGCAAGGCCGACCTGATTGCGCTGGACACCACCGATCCACAGAAACCTCGCGCCCGCTCGGTGACGGAAGCCGTGACGCGTGTGGTGCGGGCCCGCGCCATCAATCCGCGCTTCATCACCGGCCAGATGCGCCACGGCCCGCGCGGGGCAGCGGAATTTGCCGAGACCGTGGACCGGCTGGTCGGTTTTGCCGAAACCACCAATGCCGTGCCGCACAGCCTGATCGAGGCGGTCTTCGATGCCTATGTGGCCGATGAGCGGGTGCGCGATTTCGTGCTGGAGCAGAACCCGGAAGCGGCGCGCGCCATTGCCGAACGGCTGATGTCTGCCCGCCGCCGCGGCCTCTGGCAGCCACGCCGCAATTCGGTCGATCGCGATCTCGAACTCCTGCACGGGTTCGCCCAGGCGAAAGCGCGAAGGAGGGCACGGCGATGAGTGCCGTCCCGACGCTTTCCACCGCCTCCATGGCCCGCGGCGCCTGCCCAGCGCTTGATGCCCCTATGCTGACCGGCGACGGTTATTTGTCGCGCATCGCGCTGGTCGATGCCATTTCGCCCAGAGAGCTCGCGGCGCTCTGCGCCCTGTCGGAGCGCCACGGCAATGGCATGATCGATATCTCCGCCCGCGGCAATCTGCAGATCCGCGGCCTGACGCCGACCTCGGCGGCCGCGCTGGAGGCGGACGTGCGCCGTCTCGCCCTGCCGCTGCGCGAGGGCCTTGCGGTGGAATGGTCGCCGCTCGCGGGTCTCGATCCCACGACAGACATCGATCCGCGGCCACTCGGTCTGGCGATCATGGCCCGCGCCAAAGACCTGCGCGGGAGCCTGGCACCCAAGCTCTCTGTGGTCATCGAGAGCTGCGGCCTGATCCGGCTCGATGACCTGCTGGCCGATATCCGGCTGGTGGCGACCGAAAACGATGTCCGCAAGGGATGGCACATCCTCCTCGGCGGCACCGCACGACAGGGTCGTGTCATCGGTTTCGTGCACGAAGATCAGGCGGCGGACTGTGTGGCGGCACTGCTGTCTCACCTTGCTGCCCTCGGCCCCCGCACCCGTGGCCGCGATGTCGATCCGGCAGGCCTGCCCGAAATGGTTTCCCATGCGCTGGAAGCCTCGACACCTCAGCTCTTGTCCCCCCATCGTGACGCCTTCGGCCTCCTCGACTTGAAGGACGGGAAGTGTGCGCTCCGTGTCGCCCTGCCCTTTGGCCAGATCCAGTCCCGGCAGCTTTCGGCCTTTGCGGATCATGCCAGACGATGTGGCATCGAAAGTGTCAGGCCGGCCGCAGAACACACGCTGCTGGCTTTCGGGTCACGGCAGGCATGCACGGCGCTGCAGGCGGCGGCAAAGACCCATGGCTTCATCACCGACGTAAACGATCCGCTGCGCCAGATCGATGCCTGCCCCGGCGCGCCGTCCTGCCAGTCGGCGCGTCTGGACACGCATGCGCTCGGCCGTCTTGCCGCCGAAGAGGCAGGCGAGCTTTTCGACGGTTCGCTCGGCCTGCATCTCTCCGGCTGCCTGAAGGCCTGTGCGCATCCCACCGCCGCCACCCTGGTTTTTGCCGGCACCGACGACGCAACACATCTTGTAATCGACGGCAAAACCACCGATACCCCCGCCAAACGGCTTTTCC
This sequence comes from Rhizobium sp. CSW-27, assembly GCF_018760785.1. GTDB lineage: Bacteria > Pseudomonadota > Alphaproteobacteria > Rhizobiales > Rhizobiaceae > Neorhizobium. The sequence continues at coordinate 63,428 of NZ_JAHHZO010000005.1, read as the reverse complement.
CCCAAACGGAAGCTGCGGCTCTCTCCGCCCTTTCCGCGCTGATGCGTCAGGAACGCCAGCCGGGTGAAACGAGCCGTGACTGTCTGCGACGCCTGGGTCCCGAGCGGATCGCGGCAGCGCTTGCCTGAAGGATCATGATGACGACCTACGACTATATCCGCGAGGGCGATGCGATCTACGCCAAATCCTTCGCCATCATCCGCGCGGAGGCGGATCTTTCCCGCTTCAGCGAGGAGGAGGCGGATGTCGCGATCCGCATGATCCATGCGTGTGGCCTGGTGGAGGCCGCCAGCCAGTTCGAATTCTCTCCCGGTTTCGTCAGCGCCGCTCGTGCGGCGCTTCTCGCCGGAAAGCCGATCTTCTGCGATGCGCAGATGGTGGCGCATGGCGTCACCCGCGCCCGCCTTCCGGCGCAGAACGAGGTGATCTGCACACTGCGTGACCCGCAGGTGCCGGACCTGGCAAAGAAGGTGGGCAATACCCGATCCGCAGCGGCCATGGAGCTCTGGACGGAGAGACTGGAAGGCTCGGTGGTTGCCATCGGCAATGCGCCGACCGCGCTTTTCTACCTGCTGGAAATGCTGGACCGTGGCTGCCCGAAGCCGGCGGCGATCATCGGCATGCCGGTCGGGTTCGTCGGCGCTGCGGAAAGCAAGGAGGCACTGGCGGAAAGTCGGCACGGCATTCCCTATGCGATTGTCAAAGGCCGCATGGGCGGCTCGGCCATGACGGCAGCCGCCGTCAATGCGCTGGCGAGGGCCGGCCTGTGAGCGAGATGTCCCCCGGCAAGCTCTATGGCGTCGGCACCGGCCCCGGTGATCCGGAGCTTTTGACGCTGAAAGCCGTGAAAGCGCTGAATGCCGCCGATGTGCTGGCCTTCTTCGCCAAGCGCGGTGCCCGCGGCAATGGCCGTACCATCGTCGAGGCCCATGTTCGGGCCGATATCCTCGAACTGCCGCTCGTCTATCCGGTGACGGTGGAGGAGGACAAGGAAAGCGACAGCTACAAACGCGCCATCGACGGCTTCTTTGATCAGTCGGCGGCGGAAATCGCGGTTCACCTTCAGGCCGGACGCAATGTCGCGGTTCTGAGCGAAGGCGATCCGCTGTTCTACGGCTCCTACATGCACCTGCACCTGCGGCTTGCGCCGCATTTTCCGGCGGAAGTCATTCCGGGCGTCACCGCCATGTCCGGCTGCTGGTCGCTCGCCGGCCTGCCGCTGGTCCAGGGGGACGATATCCTGAGCGTGTTGCCCGGCACATTGCCGGAAGAGGCGCTGACGGCGCGGCTTGCCGGCACCGATGGCGCGGTGATCATGAAGGTTGGCCGCAACCTGCCAAAGATCCGCCGCGCGCTTGCCGCCACGGGAAAACTCGACGGCGCAATCTATGTGGAGCGCGGCACCATGCCGACCGGCCACGCCATGCCGCTGTGTCAACGCGACGAAACCATGCCCGCCCCTTACTTTTCGCTGGTGCTGGTGCCCGGCTGGAAGGGCCGCCCGCAGGGAGTGCCGGCATGACGGGCAAACTCACCGTTGTCGGCCTCGGCCCCGGCAGCCCGCAGCAGGTGACCCCGGAAGCGCTCGCCGCTGTTGCGGAAGCCAGCGATTTTTTCGGTTACGGCCCCTATGTGGACCGGCTGGAACTGAGGCCGGACCAGCGCCGCCACGCCTCCGACAATCGCGAAGAGCTTTCCCGCGCCAGTGCCGCCCTGACGCTTGCCGCGCTTGGGGAGAAGGTCTGTGTCGTCTCCGGTGGCGATCCCGGTGTTTTTGCTATGGCGGCTGCCGTGTGTGAGGCAATCGACAGTGGCCCCTCCGAGTGGCGCGCGATCGAATTCTCCGTCGTGCCGGGCGTCACCGCCATGCTGTCGGTCGCGGCAAAGGCCGGTGCACCGCTGGGGCATGATTTCTGCGCCATCTCGCTCTCCGACAATCTGAAGCCTTGGGCGGTGATTGAAAAGCGGCTGATTGCGGCGGCAGAGGCAGGCTTTGTCATGGCTTTCTATAATCCCGTCAGCAAGGCCCGGCCCCACCAGCTGGCAGAGGCCTTCGATATCCTGCGCGCCCATCTGCCGGGCACGGTTCCGGTGATTTTTGGCCGCGCCGCCGGTCGTCCCGACGAGAAGATCGTCGTGGTGCCGCTATCGGAGGCCCGTTCCGACATGGCCGATATGGCGACCTGCATCATCGTCGGATCGACGGAAACGCGGCTGATCGAACGCGAGGGCAACCGTCCGCTCGTTTATTCGCCGCGATCCTGGGGCAAGACCTTCGGTGGAAAGGCCTGATCCACATGGGACACGAGGTCATCCACCGTCTGAAAGGCGAGAACGTCCGGCAGAACCGGGCGGCGGATCATGATGACTTCGATGCCCAGCGCCCGCGCGGCGGCAATCTTGCCATAGCTTGCCGAACCGCCGGAATTCTTGCAGACAATGGCCTCGATGCCGTGGCCGGTCAGAAGCGCCCGTTCATCCGCCTCCTCGAAGGGACCGCGGGCCGTCAGATAGGTCACCGTGGGCAGAACGAGCGGCGGTTCGACGGCATCGACGCTGCGCACGAGATACGCATGCTGCGGCGCCGCCTCGAAGGGCAGCAGTTCCTGGCGTCCGAGCGCCAGAAAAGCCCGGCGCGACGGCTCTCCGAGAGCGGCCACCGCCGCCTCGACGCTGTCCACCTCCCGCCAGCGGTCACCCGCCTGCCGCTCCCAGCCGGGACGGCGCAAGGCGACCAGCGGAATGCCGGTGAGGTCCGCCGCCCGTGCGGCATTGGCGGAGATTTTTGCTGCATAGGGATGCGTGGCATCGATCAGCAGGTCGAACCCGTGCTCCGTCAGGTAACGGCCAAGGCCTTCCGCACCCCCGAAGCCACCGATGCGCACCGGAACCGGCTGGCGGGCCGGCGCTTTCGTGCGACCGGCCATGGACAGTTCCAGCCGAAAACGGCCGGTTTCGCTCAAACGTTCCGCCAGCTGCCGGGCTTCCGTCGTACCGCCCAGAATGAGAATGGAGGCGTTCATCATGGCTCCTGAATCATCCACCCCTCTTCTAAACGGCCAGCCCTGGTTGTCCATCGTCGGCATCGGCGAAGATGGCTTGGCGGGGCTTGGCGAGTTGGCACGACAGGCCATTACCGAGGCAGACTTCGTCTTCGGCGGCAAACGCCATCTGGAACTGGCGGGAACTGCCATCCGGGGCGCGTCAAGGCCCTGGCCGCAACCCTTCGACAGCGCCATGCAGGCGGTCCTAGTGCTCAAGGGCCGCAAGGTCTGCGTTCTGGCTTCCGGCGACCCGTTCTTTTTCGGCGTCGGCGTGACGCTGGCGCGCCAGCTGTCGAAACAGGATTATCGCGTTTTTCCCGCGCCTTCCGCCTTTTCGCTCGCCGCCTCGCGGCTCGGCTGGGCCCTGCAGGAGATCGAGACCGTCTCGCTGCATGGCCGCGCGCTCGACCTCATCCGCCCCCTGCTGCATCCGGGCCGCAAGGTGATTGCGCTGACCTCCGATGCCGACGGGCCGGCGCAACTGGCAAAGCTTCTGACGGAGACCGGTTTTGGCAGCAGCCGGCTGACGGTTCTCGAAGCACTCGGCGCCACCCGGGAAAAGACGCGATCAACGCCGGCCCGCGATTTTTCCCTTTCCCAAGTCGATCCACTGAATGTAGTGGCCCTTGAGGTGCAGGCAGAGATCACAGCCCGCGTGCTGCCGCTCGGTTTCGGCCTGCCCGACGACCTCTTCGAGCATGACGGGCAGATCACCAAACGCGAGATCCGGGCCGTGACGCTTTCCGCGCTCGCCCCCCGCCGCGGCGAGTTGTTGTGGGATATTGGCGCGGGCTCCGGCTCCATCGGCATCGAATGGATGCTGGCGCACCCCTCCATGTGGGCGATCGCCATCGAACATCACCCGGAACGCGCCGCCCGCATTCGCCGCAATGCGCAAAACTTCGGCGTGCCAGCGCTGCAGCTCATCGAAGGCAAAGCGCCGGACGCGCTAACCGGACTGCCCAAGCCCGACGCCATCTTCATCGGCGGCGGCGGCAGCGGCGACGGCGTGCTGGAGGCAGCGTTGGCAGCGCTGAAACCCGGTGGCCGGCTCGTTGCCAATGCCGTCACGCTGGAGATGGAGCAGATTCTGCTGAACGCCCATAGCCAATGGGGCGGCAGCCTGACGCGGCTTTCCGTTGACCGCGCCGAACCGGTGGGTCGGATGACTGGCTGGCGCCCGGCCATGCCCGTCACACAGTGGATTATGAGAAAGCCGGAGGATTGAACCCATGATGATTGCCGGAATCGGATGCCGTCGCGGCACCAGCGCAGAGGTCGTAATGGCCGTGCTTGAAGAGGCCCTCGCCGCCGCCGGCAAGGCGGGAGATCGTCCCGCCAAGCTGGCCACCGGCACGCTGAAGGCCGATGAGGTGGGGCTTCTGGACGCCGCAAAGCGTCTTGGTCTCGATCTCGCCATCCTCTCCGACGCGGAGATGGAGGCTGTCTCCGACCGCACGCTCACCGTCTCGCCGCACAGTGTTGGCCATGCCGGCGTCTCCAGCTTCTGCGAAGCGGCAGCCCTGGCCGCAGGCGGTGCTTCCGCAAAACTTCTCGGCCCCCGCCATGTCTCGCAGGGCGTCACCTGCGCGCTGGCGGTCGTTGAAGATCATGTCGAGGACGCCGCATGACGGTTCATTTCATCGGCGCTGGCCCCGGTGCCGCCGATCTGATTACGGTGCGCGGGCGCGATCTGATCGCCCGCTGCCCGGTCTGCCTCTTTGCCGGCTCCATCGTGCCGCGCGAATTGCTGGACTATTGCCCGGCAGATGCACGCATCGTCGACACGGCCTCGCTCTCCCTCGATGAGATCGAGGTCGAATATCTGCGCGCACACGAAGCAGGGCAAGACATCGCCCGCCTGCATTCCGGCGATCTTTCCGTCTGGAGCGCGGTCGCCGAACAGATGCGTCGGCTCGATCGCCTTGGCATCGATTATACGCTGACTCCCGGCGTGCCCTCCTTTGCGGCGGCGGCGGCGGCGCTGAAGCGCGAACTGACGATCCCGGAAGTGGCGCAAAGCCTGATCCTGACTCGCGTCTCCGGCCGTGCCTCGAAAATGCCGGAGCGGGAGACGCTGCAGAATTTCGCGGCAACCGGTGCGACACTCGCCATCCATCTCGCCATCCACGCGCTGGACAAGATCGTTGCGGATCTGACGCCGCATTACGGCGCCGACTGCCCCGTCGCGATTGTCGTGAAGGCCAGCTGGCCGGATGAAAAGATCCTGCGCGGCACGCTCTCCACCATCGGCGCTGAGGTGGCCGCCGAACCGATCGAGCGCACCGCGCTGATCTTTGTCGGTCCCGGTCTCAAGGCCGAGGATTTTCGCGAAAGCGCGCTCTACAGCACGGATTATGTGCGCCGCTTCCGCTCGCCCAAGGAGAAGGACGAGGCATGATGCGAGGGGGTGAAAGGCGCTTCGCCAACCAGTCTGCCCTCGCGGTCGAAGATCAGGATCTCGAGCGCGATCGCCTCGTTGCGCAAGGCAGCCGCCGCCGTCTGCCAGGCGCGCGCCGCGATGTGGTTGCCAAGCTCCAGCCCCTCGCCCTCTGCCAGCTGGAAGGCCTGCGCCACCGTGTTCGCCTGAACGATCGCACCGATCAGGCCGTCGCTTGCACCAATCTCGCGCGCGACGGCGGCCAGCGCCTCCAGATCCGCGAGGCCACGTTTGGAATGTACATCCAGCATGCCCTGCGACAGCTTGGTGATCTTGGCGACACCACCGGCCACCGTGACCTTCGGAACGGGATGCTTGCGCAGATATTTCAGCATGCCGCCGACGAAATCGCCCATGTCGAGCAGCGCAGTCTCCGGCAGGCCGTGATGCGCCTGCACGGCCTTCTCCGTCGTCATGCCGGTGGAACCGGCGACATGGTCGAGCCCTTCCGCGCGCGCCACATCGATGCCGCGCCAGATGGAATGGATCCAGGCCGAGCAGGAGAACGGGATGACAATGCCCGTCGTGCCGAGCACCGACAGGCCGCCGACAATGCCGAGACGCGGGTTGAGCGTCTTCTGCGCCAGCGCCTCGCCTCCCGGAATGGAGATCTCGACGTCGAAATCCGCGCGCTCGCCCGCCACCTCGGTGATCGCCTGCGCAATCATCTGGCGGGGAACCGGGTTGATGGCAGGTTCGCCCGGGGCAATGGGAAGTCCGGGGCGGGTCACCATGCCGACACCTGTGCCGGCGAAAAATCGGATGCCGGAACCGGAAGGACTAGGCCGCAGCGTGGCGATGACCAGCGCGCCGTGCGTGACATCCGGATCATCACCGGCATCCTTGACGATCCCGGCGCGGGCAAAGCCCTCCCCCTGTTCCTCCAGCGCCAGAACAAAACCCGGCCGCTGGCCGCCGGGCAGCGTCACCTCGACGAGATCGGGAAAGCCGTAACCGGTGAGCGCCAGGCAGGCGGCCTTGGCCGCCGCCGCCGCACAGGTGCCGGTGGTCCAGCCGCGGCGCAGGTCTTTTGCCGTCTCGTTTCCGATTTCCACTTCCATACGCGTTTCTATACCGGTGACACGGTCTTGCGTCATCGGCAAAAGGCATCCGCATGACAAACCCTGCCTTCGAACTTCTGGCTGAACGCCTGCCCGCCTTTCATCCGGGCCATGTGTGGCTGGCCGGCGCCGGTCCCGGCGACCCGCGTTACCTGACGCTGGAAGTGCTCGATGCGCTCGGCAAGGCCGATATCCTGGTGCATGACGCGCTGGTCTCCGACGAGGTGCTGAGTTTCGCGCCTCAGGCAGAGGTGATCTATGCCGGAAAGCGCGGCGGCAAGCCGTCTACCGCGCAGGAAGACATCACGCTCTCCCTCATTCGCCTGGCGCGGCAGGGCAAACGCGTGCTGCGCCTGAAGGGTGGTGATCCCTTCATCTTCGGCCGAGGCGGCGAGGAAGCGGAAGCGCTTGCAAACGCCGGCATCCCGTTCCGTATCCTGCCCGGCATGACTTCTTCACTGGCAGCCCTTGCCTCCACTCGCATTCCGGCCACCATGCGCGGTTTGAGCAAGGCGATCACGCTGGCAACCGGCCATGCCGCCGGCGAAGCGGACGATCTCGATTGGGCCGCGCTGGCGAGCACCGGGGAACCGATCGTCGTTTATATGGGCCTGAAGAACCTCGCCACCATCACAAGGCTGCTGATCGAGGGTGGTCGTGCGGCGGAAACGCCGGCGGCGATCATCATGGCGGCAACCACGAAAGAGGAACGGCTGATGACGGCGACGCTCGGCACGCTTGCCACGGAAGCCGAACGGCAGGGTTTTGCCGCTCCTGCCCTCATCATCATCGGCGAGATCGTGCGCATGCGCGGGCTGCTCGTCCCACAGGAGGCGGCCGGATGACAAAAGCTCTGATCATCGGCGCGCCGCGCTCCGGCTCTGGCAAGACCAGCGTCACCATCGGCCTCTTACGCGCGTTCGCCCGACGAGGAATGAAGGTGCGCGGCATCAAGTCCGGCCCGGATTACATCGATCCCGGCTTTCATCACGCCGCCACCGGCATCGAGGGCCTGAACCTCGACAGCTGGGCCATGCAGCCGGACCTGGTCCAGCATCTTCTGGCCGAAGCGGCGGATGGCACAGATCTGCTCATCATCGAAAGCGCCATGGGCCTGTTCGATGGGATTTCGGGCGGCGAGGGCCGCACCGGATCGGCGGCCGATCTGTCCCGGCTGCTTGGCATTCCGGTGCTGCTGGTGCTCGACGTCTCCGGCCAGAGCCAGACGGCAGCCGCGGTCGCGGTCGGTTTCCGGCATTATGATCCGGCCGTCCGCATGGCGGGCGTCGTGCTGAACCGCGCCGGCAGCGAACGGCATGTGCGGCTGTCGAAGGCGGCGATCGAAGCGGCAGGCCTGGACGTTGTCGGCGCCGTCCTGCGCAATGGCGAACTGTCATTGCCAGAACGGCATCTGGGCCTGGTGCAGGCGAGCGAACATCCGGCGATCCAAAACCATATCGACCGTCTGGCCGATGTAATGGAGACCTCGCTGGATCTCGATGCCATCCTCTCGCTGGCAACGGAGATTGCGCCGCAGGCGGGCTCGACGGCAGCCCATCTGCCGCCACCCGGCCAGCGCATCGCCATTGCCTCCGATGCCGCCTTCACCTTCCTTTATCCGCATCTCGGCCGCCACTGGCGCTCGATGGGGGCCGAACTCGTGCCCTTTTCGCCGCTCGCCAACGAGGCACCGCCAAACGCCTGCGATGCCTGCTGGCTTCCCGGCGGTTACCCGGAACTGTTTGCCGCAACACTTGCCGCCGCAGACCGTTTCCGCAACGGCTTGGCCCGGTTTGCCGAAGCGCGGCCGGTGCATGGCGAGTGCGGCGGTTACATGGTGCTGGGCGAAAGCCTGGAGGATGCCGAGGGGAACCGCCATGCGATGACCGGTCTTCTCTCGCATTCCACCAGTTTCGCCACCCGCAAGATGAATCTCGGTTATCGCCAGGCCCGGCTCCTCTCCGACGGGTCGATGGGCAGAACAGGCGACGTGATCCGCGGCCACGAATTCCATTACGCGCGGGTGACGGATGCGGGCCATGACGAGGCCTTTGCCGAAATTGCCGATGGCACCGGCACGCCGATCGGCCGATCCGGCGGCAGGCGCGGCCTCGTCACCGGGACGTTCTTCCATGCCATTGCCCGCGTCACCGGCTGAACCTCACTCGACGAAGACCCGGACGGTCGCCGCCCGCCCCACGGCATCGATCACCGTCAGCGTCGAATAACCGGCGCCATCCGGCACCCATTCGGAAATGCGTTTGCGGGAGAGATCCGGCAGAGGTTTGCCATTGGCAAGCCAGCGGAAGGGCGCGCGCCCGCCCTGCAGTTTCAGCACCAGCGGCGAGATCTCCGCGCCGGCGCGCGCGCCGAGATCCACCCGCGCCCCTTCCGGCGGATAGACGATCTGTGGCGCCGGTTCACGCGTCGATGAACGCACCAGACCAGTCGAGGTGACGGCATAACGCCGCTGGCCGATCGGCAGGTCGGAAAGTGCCAGCCGCTGCGCACCGGGCGGTGCAGAGGGGTGCGGGCTGACAGCCACGCCGGAGCGGGAAAAGGCCTCGAACAGGATGGGTGCCGCCGTGCCATAACCGGTGATGCCCGGCACCGCGCCATTGTCCGGCCGGCCGACCCAGACACCGAGGACATAGCGTCCGTCATAGCCAACCGACCAGGCATCGCGATAGCCATAGCTCGTGCCGGTCTTGTAGGCGATGCCGAGCTTGCGCGCGCCCTGCGGCGGCAGCACATCGGAGAGCACATCCGTGACGTTCCAGACGGCGACGGGATCGAGCAGCGGCTGTGCCGGCTCGCGGCTCGGCATCTCGTGCACGCCATCCCCCAGCAGCACCGGCCAGCCCTGATTGGCAAGGCCCGCGTAAAGCTGCACAAGATCCTTCAGCGTCAGCCCCACCCCGCCAAGCCCGATCGCCAGACCCGGCGCCTCGCCGGCCGGGAGAAGGGGTTTCACCTCCGCGCGGCGGAAACGCACCAGCAGCTTCGCGGGACCGACGCCCTCCAGCAACCGGACCGCCGGCACATTCAGCGACAATTGCAGCGCCTGCCGGACGCTCACATCGCCCTGATAACTCATGTCGAAATTGCGCGGGCGGTAACCGGAGAAATCGGATGGCCGATCCTCGATAATGGTCTCCTGCGCCACCAGCCCATCCTCGAAGGCAAGGCCGTAGATGAAGGGTTTCAGCGTCGAACCGGGCGAGCGTGGCACCCGCGTCATGTCGATCCAGCCGGAGCGGGTGGCATCGAAATAGTCAGCCGACCCGACTGCGCCGACGATTTCACCGGTGGCGGAATCCGCCATGATCATCGCCAGCGATGTTTTCGGCGGCAGGCTGGACACGACCGATGTGGCGACCGATTCCAGCCCTTCCTGGATCGGCTTTCGGAGCGTTGTTACATGCCGGATGTCAGTGGGCGCCTTGCGCAACGCGGCTTCTGCCAGATGGGCGGCGAGTGCGGGCAATTGCCGCCGCTCCCGCGGCACGGAAACGAGCGCCGCCCGCTCCACCTCGCCTTCGCCCACCGCCGCAGACACCTGTTCGCGGCTCAGCACCCGCTGCCGGGCCGCGCGTGCCACCTCGGGAAAACGATCCGGCCGCCGGGCTTCCGGCGATTGTGGCAGGGCGACCAGCAGTGCCGCCTCCGCCACCGAGAGCCGTTTCGGTTCCTTGCCGAAATAAGCAAGACTTGCCGCCCTGACTCCTTCCAGATTGCCGCCATAGGGCGCCAGCGTCAGGTAGAGATCGAGGATTTCCGCCTTTGATAGCCGCCGCTCGATCTGCAGGGCACGCGCCATCTGTTTCAGTTTGGCCAGAACCGAGCGGCTGTCGCGCGGTTCGATCAGCCGCGCCACCTGCATGGAGAGCGTCGAGGCGCCGGAGACGATCCGGCCATGGGTTACGAACTGATAGGCCGCCCGCAACACCGCCTGCGGATCAACCCCGTTATGCACATAAAAGCGTCGGTCTTCGTAGGCGATCAGCATCCGCAGGAATTGCGGATCGACATCGGCGGCACCGGTCTTCAGCCGCCAGAACCCATCCTTCGTGGCAAAGGCGCGCAGCAATCGCCCCTCCGCATCGAAGACCTCTGCAGAGACCTGAGAGGCCAGTGCCAGAGGCGGCGGAAAGGCCCGGTCGGCGGCATCAAGGGCAAACAAACCGGCGGTTGCAAGGATCGCCACGCCGCCAAGCCCGATCAGCCCTTTCAGCCAGATCCGCATCGCCCCTTACTGCGCCTCGCGCACCTGCATGCGCCCGGTCGCCGTGCGGGCCGACAATTGCGGGCGATACATGTCCTCCACGTAAGCCGCCGGATGGTCATAGGTACCAGGGGTCACCGCCCGCACGACATAAGCGAAGGAGAATTCGCGATTGTCGCCGGCATTACGGTCGAAGGCCGCCACGAACCGGTCGTTGCGGAATTCCGTATGCGCCGCCTGCACCTCGCCAATCCATTCGAAGTTGGAGAGTTCGGCACTGTTGACGAGGTTCGGGTTGTCGATCTCGAAACCGGCCGGCAGAAGATCCTGAACCAGAATGCGCGAGGCCCAGTCATTGCTTTCGTTGATCGTCAGCACCACCACGTAGCGCTCGTTCTGCTGAACCTCGCTGACGCTGACTTCCTCGCCGTCCATCGTGTAATAGGCACGCGTGATGGCAAAACCGTCGCCGCCAGCGGCAAGCGGTGTCGTGGGCGCCGCAACCGTGGTCACCACCGCGGAAACGGGATCATTCGAACGGTTCGTCAGCGTCACCGGTTTCTGCAACAGGGCATCGCCCGTCATGCGGCTCGCATAACGGCCGGCCTGCGGCGCACCGTTCACCTCCACCTTCAGGCTCTCATCCCCCTGCTGCAGCGCGCGCGCCGCGAGCAGCATCCAGGCCTGTTCCTGCGTGCTCGTATATTTCTTGTTGCGCCACGCCTTCGCCACCACCGGCGAGAGCTGCGGCACGATCGCCGGCACCGGCCGGCTTTCGGCGGCAAGCGCCAGCACCGCCGCCCCATCGCGCAGCAGCGAACCATAATCAGACCGCGACAGGCTGACCGGCTGCACCACCGATTGCTCGGTCATCTGCAGCGCCGCGTTGAACACCGTCTTGGAACGCTGGGCATCACCATACAGCGCCAGCGCTGCGCCGAGATGGGCCTTGGACAGCGGCGTCGGGAAGTCTGAGAGCATCGTATCGGCATAATAGCGCAGATCGCTGATCGAGGCCTTGCGGTTGCGCGCCAGAACGTAGAGCGCATAGGCGATCTGGCTGCCCTGATCCTGCACGTTGACATCATAGGCAAGCGCGTTCTGCAGATTGTTCAGCGCCTGCACCAGCGCCTGTTCCGGCACGTCATACCCTTGCTCGCGGGCGCGCGTCAGGAAGTCGGAGACATAGGCATCGAGCCACTTGTCGCCATAACCCGGACTCCAAAGGCCGAAACTGCCGGAGGAGGACTGGTAAGACAGCACACGATAGATCGCATCCTGGACACGCTTCTTGATCTCAGCGTCATCGGCGAGCCCATTCTCCTTCGAAAGCTGCGACAGATAAAGCAGCGGCAGAGCGCGGCTCGTCGTCTGCTCGGCGCAGCCATACGGGTACCGGTCGAGTGCCATCAAAAGCGCCGGCACATCGAAATCGGCAGCACGGGTCACGCTGAGGGCAACGGAAGCACCCGCAAGCTGCGCATCCGCGAGAAGATTGCCATCCACCGTCAGGCTCTGGCCCGGTGCCAGCGCGATCACGCGCCGTTCGGTCACCGGCAGAACGGCGGGACGAACCGGAACGTAGAGCACCTGCTCCATCGCGGAGAGCCCGTTGCCGGCAAGCGTCAGGGTCACCTCGCCATCACCGGTCCGCATGCCCTTCAGCGGCAGGCGCAGGCTCTGTTTACCGCCCGCCTCCAGCCGGATGGTGCGGCTTGCGCGCGCCGCATCGGTGGCGATCATCGCATTGGTGGCAATGTTCAGCTGGTAATCGCCCGCCGGCGCATCGGTATTGGCAATGTCAAGGCGAAGGCTCGCTTCATCGCCGGGCGCCAGGAAACGCGGCAGGCTGGCGGTCAGCACCACCGGATCGCGGATCACCACATCCTTCGTGCCATGGCCGACACCGCTTTTGCTCCAGGCAACCGCCATCACACGCGCCGTGCCGTTGAACTGCGGAATATCGAAGGAGACCTGCGCCTTGCCGGTAGCATCCAGCTTGACGATGCCGGAGAAGAAGGCGACGAGCTTTTCCTTGGGCGGGCTGCCCTGCAGCGCAGCACTGCCGCCATCGCCGCCGGTGCGAAGCCGCCCGGTGGCTCCCAACGAGCCGTCGATCAGGCGGCCATAGATATCGCGGATTTCCAGGCCTAAGCGCCGCTGGCCAAAATACCAGTTGTCCGGCGCCGGCGGTTCGTAGCGGGTGAGGTTCAGGATGCCGACATCCACGGCGGCAACCGTCACATAGGCCTCTTCACCAATCCCGGCGCCGGCCACCTGCACCTCGATGGGAAGCGGCTTTCGCGGCAAGGTCTTGTCCGGCGCCGTCAGCGATACCGTCAGATCACGGGTCTCAGGATCGACCTTCAGCCAGCTAATGCCGATCGCCCGCATCGGCATGCGGCTTTCCTGCGCATTGCCGGGTCGATAGAGCGTCGCCGTGACATAGGCCCCGGCACCGAAGGCTTCCGTCACCGGGATCGACACTTCGCCGCCTTTTTCGCCGATTGCAACGTTCTGCACGGAGATCAGCGTCTCGGCACCACTCGTCACCATCAGCTGGCCGGCATAACGCGACGAGACTTTGAGCTTCGCCGTCTCGCCCACCGTGTAGCTCGGTTTGTCGAGCGCGACTTCCAGCGCATCCGGCGTCTCGGTGGAACTTGCGGTGACGAACCAGCCGGCATCGAACTCCACGCTGCTAGCCGGGCCATCGGCGGAGGCCGTCTCCACCTCCAGCCGGTAGCGGCCCCATTGGACCGGCACGGAAACGCGCCCGCCATTGGCGGCATCGGCAGACACCTTGCCATCCGCCACCTGGCGGGTGCGGTTGACGGCCTCGTAGCGCCAGGAACTGCCCTCGCGATACCACTGGTAATCCCGTTCGATCTTCACGAGTTTCCAGCGCAGATCGCCGGCTGCCTTGCGGGCACCGTCATCGCCGATCATGATCACGTTGAAATTGGCGACCGCATTTTCGGCCAGATCGCCGGAAAATTCGGGCTTGATGCCGATCCGGTCGCCATCGGCGCGCACCGGCAGTGTCAGTTTGCGCTCCACGGCACGCCCGCCGCCTTCCTTCAGGCGCACCACGATATCGGCATCCGTCAGCTGCGTCGTATAGGCAAGTTCGGTCAGGCCGGCATCGAAGCTTGTCTTGCCCTCCTCGTCCAGCACCCCGAGATCCTCGAGCGGCAGGCGCTCCGCTTCGCTCGCCTCCTCATCCGCAAGGCCGAAGAAGTAACCCTTGTAGGCCTCGCGCTCGCGGGTGTGGCGCAGAACGATCTCGCCCTCCAGCGAAAGACCGGCCGCCGGGGCGCCGTAGAGATAACGTCCATTGACGCTGACCGGCACCTCTTCGCCCAGCACGATCTCGCTGACGCTGCCGATGAGATCGAATTCGATGCGGTCCGGCACGAAATCGTCGATCAGGAACCGCTTTTCCGCAATCGGCGTGCCCTTGGGATCGGTAAACACCTGCAGCGTCCAGGTGCCGCGCATCGCGGTTGCCAGCGTCGGCAAGTCGACGGCATAACCGCCGAGCGTGCCACTGCCGGTCATGCGCCGATCCTCCACGCCGTCCGGGCGCAGGAAAACGAAGGTCAGCGGCAGCGTGTCGATCGCCTGAGCTTCGGTATCACGCGCCAACAGCGCCGCATGAACCGTCTCACCCGGACGATAGATCCCGCGTTCCGTCCAGGCGTAGACATCGATCGCGCCCGGCGCCGGCCGACCTGTCACGCCGCGGTCGGAGAGGTCGAAGCCGGCGCGCGTCATGTCGAGGAAGACGAAATCCGCACCGTCCTTCGATGCCATCAGCACCGCCGGCACCGTGGCGGCCGTTCCGCGGATGAGCCCGGCGCTGAAGGTGGCACGGCCATCCGCATCGGTCCTGGCGGTGCCCAGCACCTCGTTGTTTCTGGCGAGCAGTTGCAGATCGACACCGGCAGCCGGCTGCGCAGTTGCCAGCGAGCGGACAAAGACATGCAGGCCGTCCGTGCCGGCATAGGTGGAGAGGCCGAGATCGGACACGACGAACCACTGCGTCGCCTGATCGTCCCATTCGTTGGGTGCAACGGTACCGGCGGTTGCCGTCAGCACGTAAACGCCGGGCTTGCGCTCCGGCAGCGCCTCGTCGACGGGAAAGCTCGTCACCACGTCCTTGTTGACATCCTGGGCAATGTCGATCGAGCCCTGCCAGACCAGTTCGCCATTTTCCTCGCGGATGCGATCGGCGCCATAGCCGCTCATCTGCGTCAGGAACTGCGAGTTTGCGAGCAGCGGCGCAATGTTGCGGTCGCCGATCCGGTAGAGTTTCAGGTTGGCGCTGGTGGTGTTGACGGAAACGAGCGGAATGCCGCGGCGCGCCGTGGATGGCAGAACGAAACTGTCACCGGTAAAGCGCACCGAGGGGGCGCGATCCTTGACATAGAGGTCGAGATCGACGGCTGCCTGCAGCTCCTCGCCGATGGAGGAGGGCAGGCCGCGCCGCAGCGACAGCCTGTAGCGGGCGCCATGAGCGAGGCCCTCCACGCAGATCTGCTGGCCCTTGGCCTCCACCGCCTTCGGTGCCGCACCGTTCAGCGTCACGAACTGCGCATAATCCGTGCCGAAGGTCTGCAGCTTCTCGGAAAACTGCACGCAGGCGCGCGGGCTTGCCGCATCCGCATCGATGGAATGGTCCACCACGCGAAAGCCCCAGCGGGCCTTCAGATCATTGTAGCGGGCCTGCACGCTGCGCGCGGCGACGAGATCGAGACTTTCCTTCAGCGCGTCTATCGCGGCACGGTGGTTTTCCTGTGCTTCGAAGGCAAGCCCCATCAGCGCCAGCGCCTCGGCCCGGACCGCGGCAGTGCGCGACAGATCATAGGCATTGATGGCGGCAAGCAGGGTCTTGCCTGTCATGTCAGCATCGCCGCGCACCGTTGCCGCGCCGCGCGCCATTTCCAGCCACAGGCCGGCATCGTCCGGCGCGATCGACAGGGCGGCAGCAAGAGCCGCCAGCGCGGCCGGCGCGTCGCCATTCACCAGTTCCAGCTGGGCGAGAGCCTTCAGGCTTTCCAGCCCCTGACCTGCAAGGTCCGCCGGCATCTCGATCCCGTTGGAGAGATCATCCGCCTGTTTGCCGAGCGCGGCGGAGACGAAGGGCAGGCGCGGCGGCGCTCCGAGATCCGGCTCCGCCGAAGCGGTAACCAGCCGGCCGGCCACGGCGCCGGCAAAGCTGTTGATCTGGCCGTAATCGGATTTGAGGAAGCACCATTTCGCCTTCACGTTATAGGTGAAGGCGCGGCAGGTCCGGTCATCAAGGCAAGCCTTCTCGCACTGATCGATCCCGACATTCTTCACCGTGCGCAGATCGAAGCCCGGATAGTCGCTGTCCTCGCTCCGCTCGATGCTCCGTTCGACCGGTGCGGCCGTCGCCGCTTGCCCAAGCGGCAGAACCGAGAGCAAAAGGGATAGCCCAAGCCATACGCGTCTCGACATCATGTCCCCCCGGAAGCTGGCGATCGGATGGGCGGAGTCTTGTTGAGTTAGAACTTGCTTGTCAATGCGGGCGACCGCGCTCTGCCCGATTCCGATGGATTCGGCAGAGCCCGCTTGCTAATTCCGGTGCGGGGCGAAAATGGGAGCGCACGACATGCCGGAGAACGAAACGACCGCCATCCGGCCGGTGATTCGGCTGGATTTTCCGCCCGGGGACCGGCTCGGGCGCGGCAAGATCGAGCTGCTGGAACATATTCGCGAGACCGGTTCAATTTCGGCCGCCGGACGCGCCATGGACATGTCCTATCGTCGCGCCTGGCTTCTGGTCGATGCGCTGAACGGCATGTTCGAGGCGCCCGCCGTCGAGCGGCAGCGCGGCGGAAAACAGGGCGGGGGTGCGCAACTGACGCCATTCGGCGAGGATCTTGTCGCTCGCTTCCGCCAGATGGAGCGCCGGGCCGCGCAAGCCATGCAGGATGACCTGGCATGGCTTGCCGCCAGACGCCGGACGCCGGAAGACGGCATGCCGGAGTAAGCCGGCATGCCGTCTTCCGCAGGTCAGTTGACGGCCTCGGCCCCGTCGACCAGATCCTCGTTGCCGGCCAGCTGCAGGCGCAGCAGCATGGCGATGTCGCTGGTCAGCGCATCCACCTTGGCATGCAGGGTGGCGATCTCGGCTTCGGAGCGCAGGTTGGTTTCGTAATCCAGCCGGGCAGCCAGCCGATCCTTGGCAGCCTGCCGGTTCTGGCTCATCATGATGATCGGAGCCTGAAGGGCTGCAAGCATCGACAGCATCAGGTTCAGGAAGATGAACGGGAACGGGTCGAAGGCATTGGCAGCCAGCACCACCGTGTTCAGGATCGCCCAGGCAACCAGGAAGACGGTGAAGCCGATGATGAAGCTCCAGGAGCCCCCAACAACGGCAATGCGGTCGGCAAGCCGGTCGCCGAAGGTCAGGCGTTCGGCGAAGATTTCATTCGGATCCTTGCGCACGGCGGTGCGGCGCAGCTGATCGGCAAAAAAGCGGATGGTTGCGTTCATGGCTCACCTCCTTCGAGCGACCGGCCGTCTGCGGCCTGTCGCGAGGGAGCCGAAGAGAAGATCAGCTCAGCGCGGCAGCCACAAACGGCACGGTCAATCGACTATGGTCGTTGCTTGGCATGATCCCCTCGGGGGTCGGTTTCAGGAAAGTGCACACGAACGTGCGCCCGCTTGAGGTAATCCTGCGGCGCGGCTCCGTCAAATGGAAAATTCGGGCCATGTTGCGCCGCACCATGCCGGCCGGGTCACATTTCTGCGATCAGCGATCCAGTGCCACCGTCTTGACGATGGCATGCACCGCAAGGCCCGGTAGCAGGCCCAACCGGCGGACGGAAAGTTCGGTGATGCGGGCATGGACGATGTCTGCGCCGCAGCGGATCGCCACGTCCACCGCCCCCGCCTCCCGCGGCGAAAGCGCCGCCACCTGCCCTTGCAGAATGTTGAGCGCGCTGATGCCGTTCGGCCTCTCGGTGGCCACCAGAACATCCCGCGCCGGAATGTGGACCCGCACGCGCTGCCCCTCGACAAGGTGCCCGCGCGGCACCACCAGGGAGACGGCAGAGAGCGCGATGGTTGCCAGTTCGCTGTCCCGGTCGATCCGGCAAACGGTTCCGGCAAGCACGCTGCCCGCATCCCGCGTCACCGTCTCCGGCAGGGCGCCCAGCATCTCGCCGGGGCTGCCGATCCCGTCCACCCGCCCGTTGCCCATCACCACCACCCGGTCCGCCAGCCGGGCCACCTCGGCAACCGAATGGCTGACATAGAGGATGGGCAGGTCCAGCTCGTCGCGAAGCCGTTCCAGATGGGGCAGGATCTCCGCCTTGCGCGCTTCGTCCAGCGCCGAAAGCGGCTCGTCCATCAGAAGCATGCGCGGGCTCGACATCAGGGCGCGGCCGATCGAGACGCGCTGCTTTTCGCCGCCGGACAGGTTGCCGGGCCGCCGGTCCAGCAGGTGGCCTATGCCGAGCATGTCGAGAATGCGTGCGGCATCGCCGCGGCGTTCGGCGCGGCGGCAAAGCCAGCGACCGTAATCGAGGTTCTGGCGAACGCTGAGATGCGGAAACAGCCGCGGCTCCTGGAAGACATAGCCGAAGCGCCGGCGATGCGCCGCAACATCGATGCCGCCTGCGGTATCGATCAGCACGGCGCCATCGAAGACGATGCGGCCCCGCTCCGGTCGCACCAGGCCGCCGACGATGCGCAGCACCGAGGTCTTTCCCGATCCAGACGGACCGAACAATGCCGTCACCCCGCCTTCGGAGGCGAAGGCGAGGTCGAGAGCAAAATCGCCCTGCCGATGGCGGATCTCGACCGAAAGCGTCATGCCCGCACCTTTCCCGCCACCAGTCGCGCCAGCCATTCGGAGGCAAGCAGCGCCGCCATGGAAAGGGCCACGGCAATCAGCGCCAGCCGCAGCGCCCCTGCATCGCCACCCGGCACCTGGGTGAAGGTGTAGATCGCGGCCGACAGCGTCTGGGTCTCGCCCGGAATGTTGGAAACGAAGGTGATGGTCGCGCCGAATTCGCCCATGGCCTTGGCGAAGGCGAGGATCATGCCGGCAATCACGCCGGGCAGCATCAGCGGCAGGGTTACCGTCAGGAAGATAATGGGCGGCGAGGCGCCGAGCGTGGCGGCCGCCTCTTCCAGCCTGGCATCCACCGCCTCGATGGAAAGGCGGATCGAGCGCACCATCAGCGGAAAGCCCATCACGGCGCAGGCCAGCGCCGCTCCCGTCCAGCGGAAGGAGAGCACGATGCCGAATGCCTGGTCGAGAAAGGCACCGATCGGCCCGCGCCGCCCGAACAGGATCAGCAGCACGTAGCCGGTCACCACCGGCGGCAGGATCAGCGGCAGGTGCACGAGGCCGTTCAGCAGCGTCTTGCCCCAGAAGCGGCCGCGCGCCAGCAGATAGGCAACGAACAGGCCAAAGGGCAGGCTGGCCAGCGTGGCAACGCTCGCCACCCGCAGGCTGAGTTCGATTGCCGTCCACTCCTCGGCAGTCAGGGACCATTCACTCAAGATCGACACCACACTCCGCCTTGTGGGGCGCCCGCAACAGCCCCCTTACCTTCACAAGCCTACTTCAGAACCGTAAACCCCTGCGACTGGAAATAGGACGCGGCGGCGGGCGATTTCAAATAGGCCAGATAGGCGGCAGCGGCTGCGCTGGTTCTGCCCGCGAGAAGGGCGACGGGATAGATGATCGGCGGATGGCTGTCCTGCGGGAAGGTGCCGACGACGGACACGCCCGGATCGGCGGCGGCATCGGTGGCATAGACGATGCCATAGGGCGCCTCGCCGCGCGACACCAGCGCAAGCGCCGCCCGCACGTTCTCCGCGCCCGCGACCTGCGAGGCGACGCTGTCCCATACGCCGAGCTTCTGCAGCGCCGCCTTGCCATACTTGCCGGCCGGCACGCTGTCGACGGCGCCCATCGCAAGCCGTCCCTCGCCCAGGAGCCCCTTGAGATCGAAGCCGGGACGAATATCGACCGGCCTTGCCTCTCCCCTTGTCGCCACCAGAACGATGCGGTTGCCGAGCAGGTCGCTGCGGCTGTCGGCGCGGATCAGGTTCTTGCCGGCCAGATAGTTCATCCAGTCCTCGTCGGCCGAGATGAACAGATCGGCCGGCGCGCCAGCCTCCACCTGCCGGGCAAGGGCGGAACTGGCCGCATAGGAGACGGCGATATCCACCCCCTTGTCCCTGGCATAGGCGGCATTGGCCGCATCGAGCGCCGTCTTCATGCTGGCGGCGGCAAAGACGGTAACCCTGTCGGCTGCCATGGCAACGCCCGACCCCAGCGCCGGGGAAAACGCAAGAGCGGCGAGAGCGGCGGCGAGCCCCAGGCAATGGCGGCGGATGAACATGAAACCTCCCGGACAATCGACATATCTCGACAAACATATCGCCTTGGGCGCAAATGGCCAGCGTTATATCTGCAGAAATACATTGCGGATGTTTGACCACGGCTTGCTTGACGAAAGCCAGGTCACACCCACCTAATGGTCAGCCGGCGCAAGACGCCTTCCGCGACGCCAGCCCCTGACCGAGGACAGGACCGACCATGACGGACACGCCTTCCGAACCCGAAGACAGCAAGCTGACCAGCACCAAGCGGAAATGGGCGGCCGAGGGCCGTTTCCTCACCGGCCGCATCAGCCGGCCGGAGACCGACCGCCTGCCGCCCGGCCAGCATCTGGTCCGGAACTGGCCGGTGCTCGACCTCGGGCAGCAGCCGCAGATTTCCGAACAGCAATGGCGGCTTGATGTGCGCGGCGCCGTCGAGAATGCGCTGACGCTCGACTGGAAGGGCTTTCTTGCCCTGCCGCAGAGCCAGAACATCTCCGACATCCACTGCGTGACCACCTGGTCGCGTTATGACAACCGCTGGCAGGGCGTGCTGGTGCGCGACCTTCTCGACCTCGTGCATCCGATGCCGGAGGCCGATGCGGTGATGCTGACCAGCTTCGACGGCTATACCACCAACCTGCTGCTTGAGGATTTCGCCGCCGAGGATGCGATCCTTGCCACCCACTGGGAGGGCCAGCCGATCAGCCGCGAGCATGGCGGCCCCATGCGTCTCGTCCTGCCGCATCTCTATTTCTGGAAGAGCGCCAAGTGGCTGACGCGCATCGAGTTCACCCGACAGGACCGGCCCGGCTTCTGGGAGAAGAACGGCTATCACATGCGCGGCGACCCCTGGCGCGAACAGCGCTATTCGGATGACTGAGCAGCCGCCCGGGCGGTGATCGACAGCGACAGCCGATAGTGATCGAGCGTGCCCTGGAGGCGGTGCGGATCAAGGCGCACGGAAAGATCCGCAGGCTGCCCCTCGGCCAGCAGCGCGGCCGCCACCATGGCGGCAAGCTGCGGCACGAGGCTGTGGGCGGGGCACAGCCCGGCGCCGGCGCTGAAGGGGATGAGACCCCTGGCCGGCACGGCATCGCCGGCCAGCCACAGGTCCGGCTGCAGCACATGCGGCTGTGGAATGCGCAGTTCGTCGCGCAGGAAAAAGGGCGCATAGATCATGATGCCGATGCCGGCCGGCACGATCTCGTCGCCCCAGAGCACGTCCTCGCCCGTCTCGCGCAGGATGGCCGGCACCGTCGGCCACAGACGGAGCGATTCGAGAAGGCAGCGGCGGGCGAAATCGCCGGCGCGATCCGGGTTGGCGGCTTCGTCGCTGAGGCGCTGCCGATGCTGCGGATAGGCAGCAAGCAGCGCCAGCATGCGAAAGGTTGCCATGCCGGCGGAATCGAAGGCGAACAGCCACTGGGCGATCTGGCTTGCCCTCTCCTCTCCCTCCGGCATCCGTGCCGCCAGCGCCTGCGCATCGGCGCTGTCCGCCAGATGCGCGATGCGGGCGAGCAGACGCGCCCGCCCCACCCTGTCCTTCGGCATCAGATAGGACCAGTTCGCCCGGCCGCGCAGGCGGTTGAGCAGCGGCTGCAGCCCCTCGTCGCCGGCCGCCGCATCGCCGAACACCACGCGCCGCACCAGGCGAAACCAGGCGGTTGCGAAGCGCGGCCAGTCCCAGCGCCCGCGGCCCCTCTCGGCCTGCCGGGTAACGAACTCATCGTCAACGATGGCGCGGAAGCGGTCGGCGCAAGGATGGACCGTATCACGCGGACAGAGCGCCACCTCATGCAGCGGGCGCAGCCTGCGGCGCTCTTCCGGCGTCGAGATCAGCACGTTGCCCGGCTCGAAATGCTGAAGGGCAGCGGCCTTTTCCACGCTGCGCGTGGCAAAGGGAACCGGCGTATCCAGCAGCACGCGCTCGACATCGGCGGCATCGAGCAGCAGAAGCTGGGGCCGCAGCGGAAAGCCGAGACGCAGCGCCGCGCCGCCATAGCGACGACGAAGCGCATGCATGGTTTCGATCGCCTTTTCATCCAGCGCGAAGCGTGCGGCCGCCCGTTCGGCAAGCGGCCTGCGGATGACGGCTCCCTTGGCAACGGTCGGCACGATGATTCTCGCGGCAGCACGCAAGGCGTCCGCACCGCTGGCGGTTCTGATGGCATGGGCCATGCGATCCCTTTCTCGCCGCCCCGGCGGGTGATGCCCGGGCGATGCCCCGGCGGCTGAGGCTCAACCACCGGCAGGGGATCTGGTTCCAATCGGACGACATGCGCAGGCAGGCAATGCCTTGCCCCGCCGGCTCAGTCCTCGCCGAAGATCGGATCGTTGACGAAATTGCCGCCCTGGTAGACATGAAGCGCGGCCTTCGGATCCGGCTTGCCGAGGGCGGCATCGATCTCGGCGCGGTAGATTTCCGCATTGTCCTGCGGCTTCCAGCCGAGATAGGCGGCGTGGGAATTGTCCCACCACTTCGAATCATTGTCGGAAATGCCCCAGATCACCGGGCAGCCGAGCATCGGGGCGCGGAAGGCGCAGGCAATCAGCTGTGCGAAATCGCGATAGGACATCCAGCTGGACAGCATGCGGTGGTTCGTCGGCTTTTCCATGCAGCTGCCGATACGCACCAGCGCCGTTTCCTGGCCGAATTTTTCGAAGTACATGCGGGCCAGCGCTTCGCCGAAGCATTTGGAGACGCCATAGAGCCCGTCCGGCCGCAGGGGGGCGGTCACATCGATATGCTGGTCCTGCCGGTAGAAGCCGACGGTGTGGTTGGAACTGGCAAAGATGATGCGGGGCTGGCCATGGGCACGCGCCGCCTCGTAGAGATTGTAGAGGCCGAGCAGATTGGCGTTCATGATCTTGGAAAACTTGTCTTCCACCGACACGCCGCCCAGATGCACGATGCCGTCGCAGCCTTCGACCAGGCGATGGACAGCCGCCGCATCGCCGAGATCGCAGCGAACCAGTTCCTCGTTCGGCTGCGCCGTGCCGAGATCGCTGATGTCGGAGAGGCGAAGAATTTCGGCATGCGATGCCAGGCGCGAGCGCATGGCGCGGCCCAGCGCGCCGGCTGCGCCGGTAATCAACAGTCTTTTCAAGGGATCCTCCATGCAGGCCGGCGAAAAGCGGGACTCGTCTCGCCACCAGGTAAATTCATCATACATGTTGGCAGGCGGGCGTCAACACGGTACAGCTAGCTGTAACGGCGGGACGACACCGGCATCGACGGGACCGGTGCGGCACAGAGACAGGAAGGGGACAGACATGACGATCGCCACCAAAGACAGACCGGGGGGCGGCTCGATGACCTTGGCAGCGCGGCTGAGCGACACCTTGCGGCAGGCCATCGGCGCGGGCCAGTTCCCGCCGGGCAGCAAGCTGCCGAGCGAGGCGCAGCTCGGCGAAACGCACGGGGTGAGCCGCACCGTGGTGCGCGAGGCGATCGCGGCGCTGAGGGCCGACCGGCTGGTGGAGGCGCGTCAGGGCGCCGGCGTCTTCGTGCTCGATCCGCCGGCACCGCTTGCCCCGGCCCCGTTTTCCGTCGACAACATCGACCATGCGCGCGTCTCTTCGGTCATCGAGTTCCTCGAATTGCGTACCGCCGTCGAGGTGGAGGCAGCCGGCCTTGCCGCCATACGCCGCTCGCCCGCCCAGGAAGAGGTGATCTTCGACTGTCACTATGCCGTGCGTGCCTGCCTGGAAGCGGGAAAGCCCACCAGCGAGGCGGATTTTGCCCTGCATCTGGCCATCGCCGAGGCAACGAACAATTCCCGCTTCCGCGATTTTCTCGCGATGATCGGCAAGAGCGTCATTCCCCGCGCGGCCCTGCGCAACGAGGAAAGCGAAGAGGATCAGGCCGCCTATATCAAGCTGATCATGGAAGAGCACAACGCCATCATCGCGGCGATTTCCGCCGGAAACGAGGAGGCCGCACGCGAGGCCATGCGCCGGCATCTGCGCGGCAGCCAGTCGCGCTACCGGGCGCTGCTGCGCGAGCAGCGGCAATTTGTAAGATAAGTTGTTGACACTTGTATGGCGAATATATACCACAAGCAGCGGAGGAAGCCTCTAAAAAGGAAGTGAGACTATGACGCCAGAAGAGATCAAGGCGGCGCTCGGCGCTGGCCTTCTGTCCTTTCCCGTGACCCATTTCGATGGTGAAGGCCAGTTTCAGCCGGAAAGCTATCGTCGCCATGTCGAATGGCTGTCGGGTTTCGAAGCGCCCGTTCTGTTTGCGGCCGGCGGCACCGGCGAGTTCTTCGCGCTGTCGCCTGATGAAATTCCAGGCATCGTCAGGGCTGCCAAGGAAGCGGCCGGCAAGACCGCCATCGTGTCCGGCTGCGGTTTCGGCAGCCATGTCGGTGTCGAACTGGCAAAGTCGGTCGAAAAGGCCGGCGCCGACGGCATCCTGCTTCTGCCGCATTATCTGATCGATGCACCGCAGGAAGGCCTCTACCAGCACGTCAAGAAGATCTGCCAGTCGGTCGGCATCGGCGTCATGGTCTACAATCGCGACAATTCCGTTCTCTCCGTCGATACGCTGAAGCGCCTGTGCGACGAGTGCCCGAACCTGATCGGCTTCAAGGACGGCACCGGCGATATCGGCGGCGTGCGCCAGATCACCGCCACCATGGGCGACCGCCTGATGTATCTCGGCGGCATGCCGACGGCGGAACTGTTTGCCGAAGCCTATCTGGGTGCCGGCTTCACCACCTATTCCTCGGCCGTGTTCAACTTCGTACCGGGCCTTGCGGTGGAATTCTACAAGGCACTGCGTGCCGGCGAGCGGGCGCACTGCGAAAAGATCCTCAAGGATTTCTTCTATCCGTTCATGGCCATCCGCAACCGCCGCAAGGGCTATGCGGTCGCCGCCATCAAGGCGGGCGTGCGCCTGCAGGGCTTCGATGCCGGCAAGGTTCGCCCGCCGCTCGACGACCTGACGCGCGAGGAGGAGGGCATGCTGCTCGACCTCATCGGCCCCTGGAAGCGCGGCTGAGGGTGATGGCACGATGAAGATCACCGCAGTCCGCACGCATCTTCTGGAACACCGGCTCGACGTCGCCTTCGAAAGCGCCTCGATGCGCTTCGATCGCCGCGCCCATGTTCTGGTGGAGATCGAGTGTGACGACGGCACGGTCGGCTGGGGCGAATGCCTCGGCCCGGCCCGGCCCAATGCCGCCGTCGTCGCCGCCTATGCCAACTGGCTGATCGGCGAGAACCCGCTCGAAAACGAGAAGATCTGGGCAAGGCTCTACAATGCGCTGCGCGACCAGGGACAGCGCGGGCTGGCGGTGACGGCGCTTTCGGGCATCGACATCGCGCTGTGGGACATCAAGGGCAAGCATTTCGGCGTGCCCGTCTCGATCCTGCTCGGCGGCCGCTTCCGCGAAAGCGTGAAGGCCTATGCCACCGGCAGCTTCAAGCGCGACGGCGTCGACCGGGTGGAAGACAATGCCACCGACGTTGCCCGTTACTGGAAGGAAGGCTTCCACGCCACCAAGATCAAGATCGGCTTCGGCGTGGAGGAAGACCTGCGCGTGGTGCGCGCCGCCCGCGAGGCGGTGGGGCCCGAGATGCGCATCATGGTCGATGCCAATCACGGTTACGATGCCGTCGAAGCGATCCGCTTCGGCCAGGCGGCCGCCGAACTGGATCTCGACTGGTTCGAGGAACCGGTGGTGCCGGAACAGCTTGCGGCCTATCGCGAGGTGCGAGCCCGCCAGCCGATCCCGGTGGCCGGCGGCGAAACCTGGCATTCCCGCTGGGGCATGCGCGAGCCGATCGAGAGCCGCTGCGTCGACATCCTGCAGCCGGATCTCGCCGGCGTCGGCGGCTTCACCGAAGCCAAGCGCGTTGCCGATCTCGCAGCACTCCACGGCGTGCGTGTCGTGCCGCACGTCTGGGGAACGGCGGTGCACATTGCAGCCGCGCTGCAGTTCATGGCGGCCATGGTGCCAAGCCCGGTGCGCGTCAATCCGATTGAGCCGATCCTCGAATTCGACCGCACCCACAATCCCTTCCGGCAGGCGATCGTCAAAACGCCGATCGAGCACGTCAACGGCGTGGTGACGATCCCGAACGGGCCGGGTCTCGGCATCGAGATCAACCGCGAGGCGCTTGCCGAATTCCGGATGGGAGACGCCTGATGCTGGTGCGCCGGCTTTCCGGGAACAAGCCGGGGATCGCCCTGCCGAAAGGCAGCGTCGATACGCAGATGCACATGTATCTGCCGGGCTTTCCCGCCCTTCCCGGCGGGCCGGGCCTGCCGGCCGGCGACCTGCCGACCCCGCGCCAGTACCGCCAGCTGATGGACTGGATCGGCATCGACCGGGTCGTCATCACCCAGGGCAATGCCCAGCAGCGGGACAATTCCAACATCGTCGCCTGCCTGAGGGAGATGGGCGGCGTGGCGCGCGGCGTGGCCGCCGTCGGCCCCGACGTGAGCGACAGCGAACTCGACTGGCTGGCCGATGCCGGCGTCGTCGGCCTCAGGATCATGGATCTGCCGGGCGGCGCGATCGGCCTGTCGGCGCTGGAGGAACTCGACGCCATCGCCCTTTCGCGCGGCTTCATGCTGGCGATCCAGTTCGATGGCAGCAACATTACCGAGCACGAGCCGCGCCTGGCCCGGCTGAAATCGCGCTGGGTCTTCGATCACCACGGCAAGTTCTTCTGCGGCGTGACGCCCGACAGCGCGCAGGTCGCGGCCACCCGCCGGCTGATCGATGGCGGCAATTGCTGGTTCAAGTTCGCCGGCGTCTATGAAAGCTCCAAAAGCGGCGGCCCGGATTACGAGGATGTCGCAGCCGTTGCCCGGACGATTGCGGCGCATGCGCCGGAACGCATCGTCTGGGGCACCAACTGGCCGCACAACCTTGCCCGCGAGCAGAAGGACTATCCCGACGATGCGGCGCTGACCGATACGGTTCTCGGCTGGCTGCCGGACGAGACGGCGCTTCACCTGGCGCTCGTCCGCAATCCGGAAGCGCTCTTCGGCTTTCCGGCCTGGCCGGATTCCGTCGCATAGACCCCCGCGCCGTGGCAGGGGGCTGCGGCGCAAAACCACCTGGAGGAGATCATGAAACTCAAGAGCATTCTCGGCATGGCCATCGGCCTGGCCATGGGCACCGCCATGACGGCCACGGCGCAGGAAGTGACCCTTCGCTCCGCCGATATCCACCCGGATGGCTATCCGACCGTCGAGGCGGTGAAATACATGGGAGAGCTCGTCTCCCAGCGCACCAATGGCCGCATCAAGATCCAGGTCATGAACAATTCCGTTCTCGGCAGCGAGAAGGATACCATCGAGCAGACCCGCTTCGGCGTCATCGACCTCAACCGCGTCAACACGGCGCCGTTCAACAACCTCGTCAAGGAAACCGTCGTTCTCGGCCTGCCCTTCCTGTTCCGCTCGACCGAGCACATGCACAAGGTGGTGGATGGCCCGATCGGCGACGAGATTCTGAAGGCTTTCGAGCCGAACGGCCTTGTCGGCCTTGCCTTCTACGATTCCGGTGCGCGCAACTTCTACACGACGAAAAAGCCGATCGAGAAACTGGCCGATCTGAAAGGCATGAAGATCCGCGTGCAGCAATCCGATCTGTGGATCGCGATGATGCAGGCTTTCGGGGCCAACCCGACGCCGATGCCGTTCGGCGAAGTCTATTCTTCGCTCGAAACGGGTGTCGTCGACGGTGCGGAGAACAACTGGCCTTCCTACGAATCCTCGCGCCATTTCGAAGTCGCCAAAAACTATTCGCTGACCGAACATTCGCTGACGCCGGAAGTGCTGGTCATGTCGAAGATGAGCTGGGACAAGCTGAAGCCGGAGGATCAGAAGATCGTTCGCGAAGCGGCCAAGGAGTCCGTCGGCAAGATGCGTGAGCTTTGGCAGGCCCGCGAAAAGGCTTCCGAAGAGAAGGTTCGCGCGTCCGGCGTGAAGGTCATCACGGTCAGCAAGGAAGAGTTCGCCAACGCCATGAAGCCGGTCTACGACAAGTTCGTGACCGATCCGAAGATGAAAGATCTGGTCGCCAAGATCCAGGCTGTGAAATAACCCGAATGTCATCCGGGCCGGTTCTCCTGACAGGGAACCGGCCTTTTTCATGCGCTGCGACGGCGCGCAGAAGGATCAGGGGAACATGAAAACCATCATTCACGGCATCAGGCCCATTCTGGGCATTATCAGCCGCCTTGCACTTTATCTTGCCGGAACCGGCATCGTCTGCATGACGCTCATTGTCGGCTGGCAGGTCTTTGCCCGCTACGTGCTGAACGACACGCCAAGCTGGTCGGAGCCCTTGTCACTCTTTCTCATGTCCTGGTTCATCCTGCTGGGGGCCGCCGTCGGCGTGCGCGAAAGCGGGCATCTGGGCCTCGACATCGTCCGCTATGCCATGCCCAAGCCGGTTCAGCGCGGCATGGATATGCTCAGCATGGCGCTGGTCGCCATCTTCGGCGGTTTCATGGCCTATTACGGCATCATGCTGGCGCGCGGCACCTGGACGGCCACCATTCCCGTGCTGGGCTGGCCGGGTGGCGTCGATTTCTTCCCGCTGATGACCGGCGGCACCATGATTGCAATTTTCGCGCTCGAGCGCCTGGCCGATATCATCCTCGACGAGGAAGAAGCCGTGGCGCATGCCGACCCGGTTGAGGTGGTCTGATGGCCTATACGATACTCTTCGGCTCCTTCGTCTTCCTGATGTCCATCGGCATGCCGATTGCCTTCTGCCTTGGCATCGCCTCGCTGGTCACCGTGCTTTATATCGGGCTTCCGCCCATCGTCGTTTTCCAGCAGCTGAATTCCGGCATGAACGTGTTTGCCATGATGGCGATCCCCTTCTTCATCTTTGCCGGGGACCTGATGGTGCGCGGCGGCATTGCCGCACGCCTCATCCGCTTTGCGGCGGGGCTGGTCGGCCATCTGCGCGGCGGTCTGGGGCAGGTCAATATCGTGGCATCCACGCTGTTCGGCGGCATTTCCGGTTCTGCCGTGGCCGATGCCTCCGCCGTGGGCGGTCTCATGGTGCCGCAGATGGCGGCGCGCGGCTATGATCGCGGCTATGCGGTCAACGTCACGGTCAATGCGGCGATCATCGCCCTGATGATCCCGCCTTCGCATAATATGATCCTCTATTCCATCGCGGCTGGCGGCAATGTCTCGGTGGCGGATCTGTTCACGGCAGGTATCGTTCCCGGCATGCTGCTTGCGGCAGCGCTGATGGTCACGGCCTATATCGTGGCACGCCGCCGCGGCTATCCATCGGAACCCTTTCCCGGCTTTGCCAACCTGCTGATCTACCTGCTGTCCGCCATTCCGGGCATTCTCCTGATCGGCATCATTTTTGGCGGCGTACGCTCCGGCATCTTCACGGCAACGGAAAGCTCCTGCATCGCGGTGCTCTATGCCTTCCTCGTCGCCATGCTGGTGTATCGGGAACTGAACTGGCATGGCTTTGTCGAGGCGGTGCTGGGGGCGGTGCGCACCACGGCCATGGTGCTGCTGGTCATCGGCACGGCTGCGGCCTTTGCCTGGCTCATGGCATTCTTGCAGGTTCAAACGCTGATGATCGGCGCGATCCGCGCCATCTCCGACGATCCGATCATCGTGCTGCTGGTCATCAATATCCTGCTGCTGCTGCTCGGCACCTTCATGGACATGGCGCCGCTTGTCATCATCTCCACGCCGGTTCTGTTGCCGGTGGTGAAGGCTTTTGGCGTCGATCCGGTGCATTTCGGCGTCGTGATGATCCTCAATGCCGGCATCGGGCTGAACACGCCGCCGGTTGGAACCGTGCTTTTCGTGGGCTGCGCGGTGGGCGGTATCACCATCCGCGAGGCCATGCGCACCATCTGGCCCTTCTTCGGGGCCAGCATCGCGGTGCTGATGCTCGTCACCTACATTCCGGCGCTCTCGCTCTGGCTGCCGAGCCTGTTCCGCTGAGGCTTGCGGCCTGCTCACACAAAGGGCCGGTGGATCGCTCCACCGGCCCTTTGTGCATTCCGGATTTCCACCCTTACCAGCTCTTGCTCAGCTTGAAGGTCACGGTGCGCGCATCGCCATAACCGCAGGTGGAGGCACCGGCGCAGCCGCTGACATAGACCTTGTCGAACAGGTTGGTGACGTTGATAGAACCTTCCCAGCCATTCTTCTTGTAGCGTATCGCGGCATCGAAGACGGTCGCATCCGGCACCTTCAGCGTGTTTTCGCGGTCGGCCCAGCTTTCGCCGCGATACCGGACGCCGCCGCCGATGCTCAAGCCTTCGAGCGCCGGAACCGGCACCGCATAATCCACCCAGAGCGAGGCCTGCACCTCAGGCACCAGATAGGGGCTTTTGCCGACATAGGCGGCAACGATATCCTTCTTCACCTCGAGGTCGGTATAGGTGAAGGAGCCGAGCAGTTTCCAGTTGTCGCTGAGGTCTACCTTGCCTTCCAGCTCCACGCCGCGCGATTCGACCTCGCCGATCTGGCTGGAGAGGAAGGTGCCGGGATCCGTCACCACCACATTGCGCTTGGTGAGATGGAACAGCGAGGCGGTAAACAGGCCGTCGATGAAGCCCGGCTCGTATTTCACGCCGACTTCGTACTGTTCGCCCTCTTCCGGCTTGTTGTCGGGCGTGCTGCTGACGGCGACCACCGGGTTGAAGAAGCTGGACACGCTGGCATAGGGGGTCAGGCCATTGGAAAATTCATAGGCGAGACCGGCTCGGCCGCTGAGAGCATTCTTCGAATAGTCGTAGGTGAAGTCCTGCGTCGGCGCCCAGTAGGTCGGGCCGTTATGCGTGGAGGTGTCCACGTGGTCGTAGCGACCGTTCAGCGTCACCAGCCAACCGCCGCCGAAGCGGATCTGATCCTGCGCATAGACGCCGATCTGCTTCTGGGTGATCAGCTGATTGCTGTAGGAATTGTTGGCGGGTTGGGCCTCGCCATAGACCGGATCGGTGGCGCTGATCGGATTGATCGTCGTTGCGGCCTGATCGTTGGACAGCTGGTAGTACTTGTAGTCGAGGCCCAGCAGCAGGCTGTGCTCCAGCGCCCCGGTCTCGAAGGTGCCCTCCAGCCGGTTGTCGATCAGGAAGGTGTTGACCTTGGAGGTTTGCTCGAAGCCGATGCGGTTCAACTGCAACGTGCCGATATCATACCAGCCGTAGAGATAGGGCGCATTCTCGTGCTTGTAGAGATGGCCGTAGCGGGCGTTCTGCGAAACCTTCCAGCCATTGTCGAAAGTATGTTCGACCTCGTAGCCGACCATTTCCTGATTGTAGACGCCGGTATCGACATCCGGCTCGCCGTAGAAGGCATCGCGCGGAATGCGGAAGCCCTGGGTGCTCGAGGTGTCGACGGTCCCTTGATAGGGAAAGAAGCCGCCGCCCACATGCACCTGATCGAGCGCTGCAAACGAACCCCAGAGGGTAAGCTTCGTTGCCTCGTCCGGCGAGATTGTCACTTGCGGCATGATGAAGCCGCGCAGGTCGTGCGAGAAATCGGAATAATTGTCGCCGCCGGCGATCTTGCCGGTCAGACGGTAGGTCATGATATCGCTGGAACCCACCTTGTCGGAAAGATCGAAGCCGAAGAAGGCATTGCCATTGGTGTTGATGCCGATCTCGGTCTCGTAGAGCGGTTCGTCGGTCGGCCGCTTGCGCACGAGGTTCACCATGCCGCCGGCATTGGCCCCGCCATAGAGAACCGAGGCCGGTCCCTTCAGCACCTCGATCCGCTCCAGCATGTAAGGATCGGTCTGGAAGCCGCCGAAGCCATAGGTGTAAAGGTTCAGGCCGTCATAGAAGACGCCGGTCTGCGTGGCATCGAAGCCGCGAATATACACCCAGTCCGTATCGGCATCCGCGCCGAAAGGCGCGGCCAGAACACCTGCCGTATAGGCCAGCGCCTCATCCACCTTGTTGGTGATGCCACGATCGTTCAATTCGTCGCGTCCGACAACCGAAACGGATTGCGGAATGGCGGACAGATCGGTGGCGGTCTTCGCGCCGGTTGCGGATTTCTTTGCCACATAGCCCTGCACCGGGCCATTGGCATCGCCGCCTTCCGCCGTCTGGCCCTGAACCAGAACCGGATCCAGTTCGATCGCCGGTTCGGCCAAGGCAGGCAGGGCGGCCAGCAGTCCGCCTATTGCAATTCCAGCCACAAGCGCCTTGCGGCGTCCCCTGTTCACTCTTGCATTCATTGTCGCGCCCCACCAGTCAAAGAGGTTGTTGCAACCCACTCATAAGATGAGCGCCTAACTCAAATTAAATGTCGAGGCTTGCCCGGACCGCAGAAAATTGAAGATTCTTGGGCAAAGATGGCCCGCAGCCGGTTCTGATCCCGCTCGGGGATCAGCTGTGTGCTTTTCGCCACCGTGCGGGGGTGGTTCCGACATATTGCCGGAAGACGCGGGTGAAATGCGCCTGATCCGCGAAGCCGGTCTCCACCGCAATCGCATTGAGGGGATGCGCCTGCCCCTTCAGCATGGCCTTTGCCCGCTCCAGCCTTTCGCGCATCTGCCACTGGTGCGGCGCAATTCCCGTCGATGCCTTGAAGGAATGGGAGAATTGCGAGGCGGAGAGGCCGGTCAGTTCGGCCAGTTCGTCGAGCCGCACGGTGCGCAGGCAATGTGCCTCCAGATAATCCGTGGCGCGGCGCAATTGCCAGGGCGCCAGCGCGCTGCGCCTGCGCAGCTCCGTCTTTTCCACGTTCAGCACGGAGATGATGAGCGACAGCGCCAGCCCGTCGCCGTAAAGATCGTGCAAAGGCTGCGGGTTCAGGCATTCGGCGGCAATCAGCCGGGCGAGAGCCATGGCCCTTTCATCGAAGAAGGTGAGCTTCGGATCGTCCAGCCGGCGCGGATCGAGATCGTCCATCAGCCGGTTGCGGATCGTCTCGGCGTCGAAGTGAATGTCGAGGTGCCGGATGGTGCGGATATCGGTAATATCCACCCACAGATCCATGCCCGCCGGAACATAGGAGATCGGCGTGGCATCGGCATTCTGCACCTCGCCACGGGCGCGGGCGGCCTTGCGCACGACCTGCCGGCCGCTGCCCTGCATGTCGAGAAGGATGAAGAGGCGCGGATCGCGGGCGGTATAGTGGCCGCCGGCATAGGGCGCGCATTCGACGTCCCAGACATCGGCGACCATGCCGTTCCAGGAGCGGCGGGCAACGCCCTTGCCGAGGGTAAAGCCCTCGATGCTGTTGGACATCCGGGGTTGGAAGGTCATCGGCGCGGCTTCTGCAAAAGAAGAGTTTCTTACTCCTCTATCAGACTTGCCCTATCCTTGCAATTTTGCGGATCGCGCTGCCTTCTGGCCCGCGTCCCGACCGGAGGCGCCGCTGCCGGTCCGCCAGATGCAGCAGCGCCTCCCTCTTCCTCATGGATAGATGACGCCCTTGCGCAGGATGACATTGCCGTAGAGCCTCGGCTCGCTGGTCTGCACCACGGTATGCGCCGCCCTGACCCGCGGATAGAAATCGGGGCCGAGCAGCGGCACCACCGGCTGCTTCGGCTCGTGCCGCCGGCAGCAGGCGATGATGTCCTGATGCACCGGATCGAGCGCATCGCGATCCTTGCCGACGGTGGAACGGAAGATCGCCGCCTCAACGAAATCGTCGATGGGCATCACCGACAGGATTGCATCGAGCACCGGGATCAGCCCGTGGCCGTCCAGACGCACGAGGCGGCGGGCATGCTCCAGCCCCGGATAGTTTCCGTCCACGATGGCGATTTCGTCGCCGTGCCCCATGGCCCTCAGGGTGGCCAGAAGATCGGGACTGAGAATGGGGTCGATGCCCTTCAGCATTAGGCAAGCTCCTTGAACAAGACACTCTGGTCGGTGAGGTAGCGGGCAAAGATCGGCAGGCTCGCCCCGCCGATGGCCCGCGCCTGGGCGCCGACCACGCCCTCGATGATGTCGGGAATGATGACGCCCTGCAGGTCGAGCCTGGCGACCGCCTCGACCGTGGCGGTGACGATGCGCCGCCGCACCCAGGGCGGAAAGCCGCCGTCGATGACGGCCGCGCCGAAATCGATGACGGAGGCGGCAGCCACGATGGCCTGTGCCAGTGCAGCCCCGGTATCGCGGATCCAGATCTCCAGCGGCTCGCCGAAATCCACCCATTCGTCGGCCGAATACCAGAGCGGCTGCGGATCGATGCCGCGCTCGTGCAGCAGCTTTTCCAGCACAAAGATCGAGGCGATGTCGAGCAGCTGCCGGTTCTCGCCCTGCGGGCCGCGCACCGGCAGCGGCCCCAGCGCGCCGGCCGTTCCGGTGCGCCCGGAATAGACTTCCGAATTGAGAACGATGCCGCCGCCGATGAACGAACCGATGAAGAAATAGACGAAATCCGGATAGGAGGGACCGACGCCGAAGACGAGTTCCGCGCCGCAGGCGCTGGTCGCGTCGTTCTGCAGGTAGACGGCATGGCGCACCCGCGCCGAAATCTCCGCACTGAGGTCGAAACCGCGCCAGGCATCCATGGCGCCCGGCGGCGCGCCCACTTCCTCGGCCCAGTTCCACAGCTCGAAAGGGGCGGCAATGCCGATGCCGGCGATGCGCGAGCGCTGGTCCTCGTTCATCTGTCCCTCCAGCCGGTCTATGCCGGAGGTGATGATGTCGAGGATCTGCTCCGGTTTCGGATAGGCATAGGTCTGGCGCACCTGGCGACGAATGCGGCCGACGAAATCCATCAGCACCACGTCGGCGCTGCGGCGGCCGATCTTGACGCCGAAGGAGAAGACCGCATCCGGATTGAGCCGCATCGGCACCGAGGGCTGGCCCACCCTGCCACGCACCGGCTCGCCGCGCAGAAGCAGCCCGTCCTTTTCCAGCGCCCGCATGATGACCGATACCGTCTGGGCGGAAAGCCCGCTGGCACGGGTGATGTCGGCCTTCGACAGCGAGCCGCGCAGCCGCACCAGCGACAGCACCAGCCGCTCGTTGTGGGCGCGCACCCGCACCTGATTCGATCCGCCGGCCAGAATGACGGCAGGGTTCTGTGGCCCCGTGGGCTGATTTCCGTGGATAGTCATGGCTACCCCTCCCTAAGGCGCCCCGTCTCCTCGCACAAGAAATTAGCAGCGTCGATTAATAATTCAACC
This sequence comes from Rhizobium sp. CSW-27, assembly GCF_018760785.1. GTDB lineage: Bacteria > Pseudomonadota > Alphaproteobacteria > Rhizobiales > Rhizobiaceae > Neorhizobium. The sequence continues at coordinate 28,170 of NZ_JAHHZO010000005.1, read as the reverse complement.
GGAATTAATTATTGACAGCATCCCATTTTTTGATCTTAATGCCTCCCGTAAAGGCACGGACGACTTGGAGGAGGCGTCTGGTCACTCGAACCGGTCCGTTGCCTGGCCAAGTGCTTTCACCCTGGGAGGAGCCCTATGAAGAAAACTGTTCTGTCCGCCGCCTTTGCCACGTTCGCCATGGGCGTCGTGTTTGCCGCACCGGCATCGGCCGCCGGCGTATCGGCCTGCCTGATCACCAAGACCGACACCAATCCCTTCTTCGTCAAGATGAAGGAAGGCGCCACCGCCAAGGCCAAGGAACTCGGCGTCACCCTGAAGGCCTATGCCGGCAAGACGGATGGTGATTCGGAAAGCCAGGTCGCGGCCATCGAGACCTGCATCGCTGACGGCGCCAAGGGTATCCTGCTTACCGCCTCCGACACCAAGGGCATCGTCCCGGCCGTGGCCGAAGCGCGCAAGGCCGGCATCCTGGTCATCGCGCTGGACACGCCGCTTGATCCGATCGACGCTGCCGATGCGACCTTCGCCACCGACAACCTGCTCGCCGGCAAGCTGATCGGCCAGTGGGCTGCCGCCACCCTCGGCGACAAGGCCAAGAGCGCCAAGGTTGCCTTCCTCGACCTGACGCCGGCCCAGCCGTCCGTCGACGTCATGCGCGACCAGGGCTTCATGATCGGCTTCGGCATCGATCCGAAGGACCCGAACAAGATCGGCGACGAGAGCGATCCGCGCATCGTCGGCCACGACGTGACCAACGGCAACGAGGAAGGCGGCCGCACCGCCATGGAAAACCTCCTGCAGAAGGATCCGGGCATCAACGTGGTCCACACGATCAACGAACCGGCGGCCGCCGGTGCCTATGAGGCCCTCAAGGCCGTTGGCAAGGAAAAGGACGTCCTGATCGTATCGGTCGACGGCGGTTGCCCGGGCGTCAAGAACGTCAAGGAAGGCATCATCGGCGCCACCTCGCAGCAGTATCCGCTGCTGATGGCCGCCCTCGGCGTGGAAGCGATCAAGAAGTTTGCCGACACCGGCGAGAAGCCGAAGCCGACCGCAGGCAAGAACTTCTTCGACACGGGCGTTGCCCTCGTCACGGACAAGCCGGCCAAGGGCGTGCCCTCGATCGACACCAAGGAAGGCACGGCCAAGTGCTGGGGCTGATGCCCGGTGCCTGAATTTTTCGAATGCGAAGGGCGGCGTCTGCCGCCCTTCTGCCAAGCCACCCGCGACAGCGCCGGTCTGGCCGCATCCCGATTGGAATTGTCAATTTCATCGCCGGCAATGATGGGACATGGAACCCTGGCCGGCCCTCGCATCCTCGAGTGAGGAAAAAGGGAGGAAAATCAATGAGCGAGCCGCAAGCCGCACCCAAGCCCCACCTGGAATACGAGAGCGTGCTTTCGAAAAGTTCCACGCAGATCGCCCAGTTCGACACCAACGACAAGACGCCGCTGCAGAAGTTCCAGCACTTCCTGCATTCGAGCCCGGCCGCCGTACCGCTCATCGTGCTTCTTCTGTCGATCGCCATCTTCGGCTCGATTCTCGGCACCAAGTTCTTCTCGGCCTTCTCGCTGACCCTGATCCTGCAGCAGGTGGCGATCACCGGCATCATCGGCGCGGCCCAGACGCTGATCATCCTGACCGCCGGCATCGACCTGTCGGTCGGCGCCATCATGGTCCTCTCCTCGGTCATCATGGGCCAGTTCGCCGTCAACTATGGCGTGCCCGCCCCGCTTGCGGTGCTGTGCGGCTTTGCCGTCGGGGCGCTGTGCGGCTATATCAACGGCATCCTGGTTGCCCGCGTTAAGCTGCCGCCCTTCATCGTGACGCTCGGCATGTGGCAGATCGTGCTGGCCTCCAACTTCCTGTATTCGGCCAACGAGACCATCCGCTCGCAGGACCTTCAGGACAAGGCACCGCTGCTGCAGTTCTTCGGCGAAAACATCCGCATTGGCGGCGCCGTGTTCACCTATGGCGTCATCGCTCTGGTTCTGCTGGTGCTGGCGCTGTGGTATGTGCTGAACCGCACCGCCTGGGGCCGCCATCTCTACGCCGTCGGTGACGATCCGGATGCAGCAGAACTTGCCGGCGTCAACGTCAAGGGCATGCTGATCTCCGTCTATACCCTCTCCGGCGTCATCTGTGCGCTCGGCGGCTGGGCGCTCATCGGCCGCATCGGCTCCGTTTCGCCGACCGCCGGCCAGTTCGCCAACATCGAATCGATCACCGCCGTCGTGATCGGCGGCCTGTCGCTCTTCGGTGGCCGCGGCTCCATCCTCGGCATGCTGTTCGGCGCCCTGATCGTCGGCGTCTTCCAGCTCGGCCTGCGCCTCATCGGCACCGATCCGCAGTGGACCTACATGCTGATCGGCCTTCTCATCATCGCCGCCGTTGCAATCGACCAGTGGATCAGAAAGGTAGCAGGCTAATGGCACAGGAACCCATCCTCTCCGCCCGCGGTCTCATCAAGCGCTATGGCAAGGTGACGGCGCTCGACCGTGCCGACTTCGACCTCTATCCCGGCGAAATCCTGGCCGTGATCGGCGACAACGGCGCGGGCAAGTCCTCGCTGATCAAGGCGATCTCCGGCGCCGTGACGCCGGACGAAGGCGAGATCACGCTGGAAGGCAGGACCGTCCACTTCCGTTCGCCGATCGAGGCCCGCAAGGCCGGCATCGAGACCGTCTACCAGAACCTCGCCTTGTCGCCGGCGCTCTCCATCGCCGACAACATGTTCCTCGGCCGCGAGATCCGCAAGCCGGGCGTGCTCGGCAAGGTGTTCCGCTCGCTCGACCGCGCCGCGATGGAAAAATTCGCCCGCGAGAAACTGTCCGAGCTCGGCCTCATGACGATCCAGAACATCAACCAGGCGGTTGAAACCCTCTCGGGTGGCCAGCGCCAGGGCGTGGCCGTGGCCCGCGCCGCCGCCTTCGGCTCCAAGGTCATCATCCTCGACGAACCGACCGCCGCACTCGGCGTCAAGGAAAGCCGGCGCGTGCTGGAACTGATCCTCGACGTGCGCTCGCGCGGCATCCCGATCGTGCTCATCTCGCACAACATGCCGCATGTGTTCGAAGTGGCCGACCGCATCCACATCCACCGTCTCGGCCGGCGCCTGACGGTCATCAATCCGAAGGACTATTCGATGTCCGACGCGGTTGCCTTCATGACCGGGGCAAAGTCTCCGGAACCCCTGGCCGCCTGATCGAGGCGCGCCCGGAACCTTGGGTCGCGCCGCTTGACGGACGCGGCGCGACCCCTTTCCCGGCCACCGGCCGGCCTCTCCGGTCCGTTCCACGGCGCATGACGCAACGGCGTTCACCTTCCTGCCGTCGCTTTTGATATTTGTGAAAAGATATCGCTTCCGATTCCACCAGAATCGGGTTCCAATGTCCTTCCCTTCGGGCTGCATCCGCCTAAATCTCACCGGGAAAATCGCTCCCTGGATCACCGCCAGGGCGTCCTGCATTGGAATGACGACCGTGACACCCCAAGCTTCGAGCGGCGCCGCACAGGCGGCTGCTTCCCTTGCCCATGTCAAAGCCGCCGGCTGGGGCAAGGGCCTTTCGATCCTCACCCGCATCACCGTGATGGCCTTCCGGCATCCCTGGCAATCGGGAGCCGCCATCGGCGCCACCTTCATCGCCTCGGCCTTCCAGCTGATGATCCCGCGCCTGCTCGGCGAGGCGATCGACGAGGCGCAGGGGGTCGGCGCGGGCGGCACGGCCGGGGTTGCCGCACAGGATGCGCTGCTTGCCACGGCACTGCTGCTGCTCGGCGCCAGCGTGCTGCGCGGCCTGTTCACCATGGTGCAGAACTATTACAGCGAGGCGGTCGGCCATCATATCGGCTACGAGCTCAGGCTTGCCTGCTACGAGAAGATCCAGCGTCTGTCGTTCAGCTTCCATGACAGCATGCATTCCGGCGACCTCATCACCATCGGCCTTCTGGATCTGGAAGGCGTGCGGATGTATTTCTCCACCGCGCTGGTCCGGATGATCTTCCTTTCGGTGCTGATCGGCATCGGCGCCTATCTGCTCATCTCCACCGATGTGCTGCTCGGGCTTCTGGCGCTCAGCTTCGTGCCCTTCGTCGGCTGGCGTTCCTCCGTCACGCAGCTGAGGCTGCGCTCCACCTGGCTCGACCTGCAGGAACGGCTGCAGGTGCTGACGCGGGTCATGGAGGAAAATCTCGGTGGCATCCGCGTCGTGCGGGCCTTCGCCGCCCAGACCCACGAAATGGAGAAGTTCGAGGCGGCCTCGCTCAACGCGCTGACGCTTGCCCATCAGCGCGTCGGCATCCGTGTTGCCAATACCAGCGCAATGACACTGTCCTTCTTCGCCGCCATGGGCCTGGTGCTGTGGGTCGGCGGCACCAAGGTGACGGCCGGCGAGATGACCGTCGGCACGCTCGCCTCCTTCCTCACCTTCATGACCATCCTGCAGATGCCGGTGCGCCAGCTCGGCCTGATGGTCAATGCCTTTGCCCGCGCCTCCACCTGCGGCGCGCGCCTGTTCGGCCTTCTCGATCTCGACATCGCCATCAAGGACAAGCCGAAGGCGCCGGCACTGGTGGTGCGCGAAGGCACGCTGCGTTTCGAAAATGTCGGCTTTGCCTATCCTGCCGCCCCGGACAACCGCGTGCTGGACGGCATCAGCTTCGAGGCGCGCCGCGGCGAAACCATCGGCCTCGTCGGCCCGCCGGGCAGTGGCAAGTCGACGATTGCCCACCTGATCCCGCGCTTCTACGAGGTGGGCCAGGGCCGCATCACCATCGACGGGCAGGATATCCGCGATGTCACGCTGCAATCGCTGCGCCGTTCGGTGGTCGTCGTGCCGCAGGACAGCTTCCTGTTCACCACCACGATCGAGAACAACATCGCCTATGGCGACCCATGGGCGCGCGAAAACCAGATTGCCCGGGCCAGCGAAAGCGCGCAATTGCACAATTACGTGCTCGGCCTGCCATCGAGCTACGGCACGGTGGTCGGCGAGCGCGGCGTGTCGCTCTCCGGCGGCCAGCGCCAGCGGCTCACCATCGCGCGCGCGGTCATGCTGAAGCCCGCAATCATGGTGTTCGATGATTCGACCGCCGCCATCGACGCGGCCACCGAGCAGCGCATCCGCAGCGCCATGCGCCGCAACGCCTCCGAGCGGGTGACGCTGATTGTCGCCCACCGGCTCGGCTCGCTGATGCATGCCGACCGCATTCTCTTCGTGGAGAACGGCCGGATCGTGGAAGAGGGAACGCATCAGCAGCTGCTGGCACTGGGTGGACGCTACAAGGCGCTGCATGACCTGCAGGTTCGCCCGGGCGACGACGCGCTGGCCGGCTGAGGGAGGACGACATGGCCGAGGAAATGGAAACCGAACGCGCCGACGTGCGCGAGGATGGCCGCCGCCCGCCGCGCGCGGTGGTGGGCTCGCACCGCATCGAGGAGGAAATCTTCGGCAAGGTGTTCGACCGCAACATCATTGCCCGCATCTGGGATTTCGTGCGCCCCTACAAGAGGAAGGTCGCACTTGCCGTGGTGGCCGTGCTGGTGTTCACCGCCATGCAGCTCGCCATTCCGCTGATCATCCGCCACGCGATCGACAACGGCATGCAGCCGGGCGGCGACCACACCGCGCTTCTTGCCGCCATCATCGCCTTCGGCGTGGCGATCCTCGTCAATTTCGCCGCAAGCTATGCCCAGGAAATGCTGGTCGGCAATGTGGCAGAAGACGTGCTGTTCGATATCCGCCGCGCCATGTTCCACCACCTGCAGCGCGTCTCGCTGTCCTTCATGGACAAGACGGAGGTGGGCCGGCTGATGTCGCGCCTGCAGGGCGACGTCAATTCCATGCAGGAATTCCTCGAGACCTCGGTTCTCTCGGTCGGCGACATCACGCTGCTGATCGGCATCGTGGTGGTGATGCTCTATCTGGATTTCTACCTCGGCCTGCTCACCCTCTCCGCCCTGCCGATTCTCTTCATCGTGCGGCTGTTCTGGCTGCCGGTGGCACGCAAATCCTTCATGGCAGCGCATGAATCCAATTCTGTGGCAAGCGGCGCGCTGGCGGAAGCCATCCATGGCGTGCGCGCCGTGCAGGGCATGGATCGCCAGGCGGTCAACTTCACCCTGTTCGACGACAAGGCCCGCACCAACCTCAACAACCATCTGCATGCCGCCCGCCTCGCCCAGGTGATGGTGCCGATCGTCGACACGCTGACCGGGATTGCCATGGCGCTCGTCATCGTCGTCGGCGGCGCGCGCGTCCTCAACCAGGCGCTCGATGTCGGCGTGATGGTGGCCTTCCTCTTCTACATCCAGCGTTTCTTCGACCCGATCCGCTCGCTCACCCTGCAATATTCGGTGATGCAACGCGCCATGGCCTCCGGCCAGCGCCTGACCGACGTGCTCGACGTGCGCGTCGAGATCGAGGACAAGCCGGATGCCAGGGTGCTCTCGCCGGACATGGACGGCTCGGTGGAATTCCGCAACGTGGTGTTCGGCTACAATCCGAAGCACCCCGTGCTGAAGAATGTCAGCTTCCGGGTCAATCCGGGCGAGACGGTGGCGCTGGTCGGGCCGACGGGTTCGGGCAAGTCCAGCTGCATGTCGCTGATCCACCGCTTCTACGAGGTGCAGCAGGGCGCGGTGCTGGTCGGCGGCCACGACGTGCGCGACCTGACGCAGGAATCGCTCGGCCGGCAGATCGCCATGGTGCTGCAGGAACCCTTCCTGTTCACCGGCACCGTGTTCGAGAACATCCGCTACCACAAGACCGAGGCCACCCGCGAGCAGGTGATCGATGCGGCCAAGGCCGTCGGCGCCCATGACTTCATCATGCGCATGCCCGAAGGCTATGACAGCCAGCTTGGCCAGCGCGGCGGCAATCTCTCGCTCGGCCAGCGCCAACTGCTGAGCTTCGCCCGGGCGCTGGTGGCCGATGCAAAGATCCTTGTGCTCGACGAGGCCACCGCCAACATCGACAGCTATACGGAGATGCTGATCCAGAAGGCGCTGGTCAAGCTGCTGCAGGGCCGCACCGGCCTCGTCATCGCCCACCGGCTGGCGACCATCCGCGAGGCGGACCGCATCATCGTGCTGCAGAACGGCGAGCTGATCGAAAGCGGCAACCATGCCGAACTGATGCGCAACGACCGGCTCTATGCCCGCCTCTACAACCTCAATTACGCTTCCTTCGACGACATTCCGGAGGATGTCATCGACAAGGCGGCCGTCGCCAGCGCCACCTGAGCCTGCTGCGGAACCATCGCCCCTTCCCTCCGTTTCCCTGGCGACAACCCGAAGGAGACAGCGATGACCGTAAACAGCAAGCCAGAACGTGCAGTCGGCGAGGAACAGGCGCCCGAAACCCGCCGCCAGGGCACCATTCCCGCCGGACCGGACGCCCGCTCGAAGGTCGATCCGGACAAGACGCCCGGCACCGGTGCCCTGCCGCCGACCGATGCCCGCGAGATCGATCCGGGCTCGGAATAGACGCTCGCCGCCCGCTGCGGCGCCTTGACCGCTTGCGGCAAGGCGCCGGCCCGTCTAGACCCTCGGATGAGGCAGAACGGAACGGGACCATGAGCGGCGAGACCATTACGCTGTATGAAGCGATCGGCGGAGATCAGACCGTGCGGGCCCTGACCCGCCGGTTCTACGAGTTGATGGACAGCCTGCCGGAGGCCGCGCGCTGCCGCGCCATCCATCCGCCGGATCTCTCCGGCAGCGAAGCCAAGCTTTACGACTACCTCACCGGCTATCTCGGCGGCCCGCCCGTCTATGTGGAGAAATACGGCCATCCGCGCCTGCGCGCCCGCCATTTCTCCGCCCCGATCGGTGTGGCGGAACGCGACGAATGGCTGCTGTGCTTCCGGCGCGCGATGGAAGAGACCATCGAGAATCCGAAGCTGCGCGACATCATCTGGGCCCCCGTCGAGCGGCTTGCCCAGCACATGCAGAACCGGGAGGAATGAGCATGCGCCGCCTCGACAGCCTTCGCCCGCTTGTCCTGATGCTGTCCGGCTTCCTCGGGGCAAGTGGCGTGGTGCTGGCCGCCGCCGCCAGCCATGGCGGGGACTCGCGCCTGCTCGGCTCGGCCTCCACCATGTGCCTCGCCCATGCGCCGGTGCTGCTTGCCCTGTTTCTCGGTGACCGCGCAATCAGGACCGCAACGCTTTCGGCCCTGGTACTGGGCGCCGGCACGGTACTTTTCGCCGCCGATCTCGTCGTCCGGCATCTTGGTGCCGCCGGCCTGTTTCCCATGGCTGCCCCGAGCGGCGGCATGCTGATGATCCTTGGCTGGCTGAGCGTCGCCGCCGGCGCCTTCCTTCGCACAAAAGGCGAATAGGCGTGCCGCAGGGCAATCCTGCCTTGCGTCAGCCTCGGGGCACGCAAACCATGCTAGTGGCTGTTGCCATTGCGCGTCCGGCGCGCGTTTCCGGGCTAGGAATTTCGAAACGTTCGAATATTCTGGCGCCGTTCGGAGATGAGGATGGCCCAGATCAAGATCCAGGTGGGGGACTCCTGGTGGATGCTGCTGATACCGCGCAGACGGCCGTCGCTGCTTGTCGGCCAGCTGATCGCGCTCGGATGCGCGGCGGTGGCGGTCGGGCTGTGGTTTCTGCTGCGCTCCGTCCTGCTCGGCGCGCCCTTCATCACCTTCTTCCCCTTCATCGTGGTGGCCACCGCCTGGGGCGGGCGTGCCGGGGGCATCGCGCTGATGACCTGCGGCGTGGTCTTCGCCACCACTGTATGGCTGAGCATCCGGCCGGTCAGCCTGCCGAGCGCTCTCATATCCTCAACCGTGTTCACGCTGTTCGGCGCGCTTACCGTCGGCATCATCCATGCCATGCAGGTTCTGGTGGCCGCACTTGAAAGAGCCGAGCAGCAGGCCGAAGTGCTGGCGCGCGAGATGCGGCACCGGGTCGGCAACATCATGCAGCTGGTCCAGGCGATTGCCCAGATGACGGCGCGCTCCTGCAGCGATCTCAGCGAATTCATGCCGCGTTTCGAGGGGCGCATGCGGGCGCTGTCGGAGGCGCATCGCATGTCGTCCGGCCAGAATGCCATGCCGAACGATCTGGAAACGATGCTGCGCATCCTGCTTTCCGCCTACGATCCGGAACGCCTGCGCCTCATTGGCCCCGCCTGCAGCCTGGATGGCGATACCGCGCCGCGCGTGGCACTGGTGATCCACGAACTGGCGACCAATGCGGCAAAATATGGCGCACTTTCCGTGCCGCATGGCGCCGTGCGCATCGAATGGCATCTGCTGCCCGCGACGCTGGAACTTGTCTGGCGCGAGGAAGGCGGCCCGCCCGTCAGCCCGCCAACCCGCAAGGGATTCGGCTCGCGCCTGATCGCGGCAAGCCTTGCCCCGGGCGGCGGCGCCGCCGACCTGCACTTCGATCCGGAGGGGCTGCGCTGCACGCTGCGCCTGCCGCGCCCCGTGGCAGGCCCGGCGAAGGGCTGAGCCTATGAGGTCATCGAAGTCGACGCGACGCCCGGCCGGATGCCGATCTATCGCGCGGCGATATCGCCGGCGAGGCGATCCACATAGGCACGGAATATCGCCACCATGTCGACCTCGTCCGGCGCTCTCAGCCACAGCATCTGCAGACCGTCCATCATGGAAATCAGCTCGGCGGCCAGCGCCTCGGCATCCACGTCCGGACGGATTTCGCCGCTCTCGATGCCCCGCCGCAGGGTCTGCGACAGGCTGAGGCTTACGCTGCGCGCGCGGCTGCCGAACCAGCCGGCAGCCGGATGATCCCGCGTCAGGCTTTCCGCATTGAGGATGGCGAAGGCGCGCACCACGCCTGGAATCTGCGTATTGGCCTGCACGATGTCGATCAGGGCGGCCAGCAGGGCGCGCCAGGAAAGCTCCGGTCCGCCCAGCGCCTTCACATTCTCCAGATCGCGCCGTTCCAGGATGGCCAGAAGCAGATCCACCTTGGTCGGGAAATAGTGGATGAGCCCCGGCAGCGACAGACCGACCTCCAGCGCAATCGCCGCGAATGAGGCGTTCTGATAGCCGTCATCGGCGAACTGCCGCATCGCGGCCTGCAGGATCTGTTCGCGCCGCTCCTCTCCCTTGGGCGACTTGCGCCGTTTCGGCGATGCCGCCTGTCCGGCCTTCTGCCGGTTGTTGCCCGTGCCGTCCATTCGGCTTTCCTCACTCGCTCACTGCTCTTTTATTCGGAATTCTGCAAACGGCAACAGGAGCGAAAACCAGTGGCACCTGCGTCATTTGCCTTATCGCATTCCTGCGCCTGTGACCGCATGCCCGGTTGACTCTTCAAAAATACCGAGTACGCGGTAGGTTTAACAGCTATCACTGTGCGTGACAGCGTCGTGGAGGAAAATTTCATGTCCCTTTCGCATACGCATGGGCTTGCTCCGGCAGGCGCGGCCCCGTCCACCGGTGAGGAGGTCAGCCTCACCTTCATCGTCGGCTATGCACTGGCGAGCCTCGGCTTCTACGTGGCGGTGATGACCCCCGTCGCCATGACGCTGGCGATCCGGGTCAATGCCATCGATCCAGCCGGCAAGGGAGCAAGCCTCGGTGCCATCCTCGGACTTGGCGCCCTCTTTGCCCTCTTCGCCAATCCGGTATTCGGCCAGCTCTCCGACCGCACGCGCAGCCGCTTCGGCCGTCGCAAGCCCTGGATGATCGGCGGCGTGCTGGCGGGAAGCCTGGCCCAGCTGCTGATCGCCTATTCCTCCAGCCTCGTCGTCATCGGCATTGCCTGGTGCCTCGTCCAGGCCGCCTACAATGCCATGCTGGCAGCCCTCGTCGCCGTGGTCGCCGATCAGGTGCCGGAGCGGCAGCGCGGGCTGGTCTCGGCGCTGGCCGGCATGTCCGTCTATGTCGCCCTTTTGCTCGGCAGCGCCATCATCGCGCTGACCGGAACCGACGGCACCACCATGTTCCTGCTGCCGACCGCGATCGGCCTCGTTGCCGTCGGCGGCTTCTGCCTCGTGCTGAAGGATCGCCCGACGGATCGCGACACGCGCCCGCAGGCACCGCTTCTGCCTGAGCTTGCCGGCAGCTTCTGGGTCAACCCGCTGAAGCATCCGGATTTCGGCTATGCCTGGCTCAGCCGCTTCCTCGTCTTCTTCGGCTTCGCGGTGCTGACCTCCTATCAGGTCTATTACCTGATGGACCACCTGAAGGTTCCGGAACAGCGGATCGGCGACATCATGTTCGTCTCGACGCTGATCACCACCATCTTCGTCGTCGGCTCCTCCTTCGTTTCCGGCTATCTCTCCGATCGCCTCGGACGTCGCAAGGCCTTCGTGCTGGCGGCTGCCATGACCTATGCGCTCGGCATCGCCATCATCATTCTCGCCGGCAGCCTCACCGTCTTCTATGCCGGCGTCGCCGTCGCCTCGATCGGCTTCGGCGTCTACATGGCGGTGGATCAGGCGCTGGTGGTGGATGTGCTGCCGGACCGCGAAACCCACGCGGCGAAGAATCTCGGCGTGCTGAACATCGCCAATGCCGTGCCACAGTCGATCGCGCCGGCCGTGGCACCCCTTCTGCTGTCGATCGGCACCGCGGGCGACAACTATGGCGCGCTCTATGCCGCGGCCGCCATCAGCGCCTTCCTCGGCGCGCTGGCAATCGCCCCGGTGCGCGGCGTGCGCTGAAGCCCGTCCCCCGTTCCAGCCCCGGCGGCGGGATCGATGCCGCCGGACCAGAGCCCCCTTTTACCCCCGGAGGAATGCATGATTGACGATCTTCTGAACACGATGACGCTTGAAGAGCAGGTATCGCTGCTGGCCGGCGCCGATTTCTGGACGACCGTGCCGGTGGAGCGGCTCGGCGTGCCGAAGATCAAGGTCTCGGACGGGCCGAACGGCGCGCGCGGCGCGGGCTCGCTGGTCGGCGGCGTGAAGGCCGCCTGCTTTCCGGTGGCCATCGCGCTTGGCGCCAGCTGGAACCCGGCGCTTGTGGAACGAATGGGCGTGGCGCTCGCCGGCCAGGCGAAAAGCAAGGGCGCCTCGGTGCTGCTGGCACCGACCGTCAACATCCATCGCTCCGGGCTGAACGGCCGCAATTTCGAATGCTATTCCGAAGACCCGCTGCTGACGGCCGAACTCGCGGTTGCCTATATCCAGGGCGTGCAGTCTCAGGGTGTCGCCGCCACCATCAAACACTTCGCCGGCAATGAATCGGAGATCGAGCGGCAGACCATGTCGTCGGACATCGACGAGCGCTCGCTCAGGGAAATCTATCTGCTGCCCTTCGAAAAGGCAGTAAAGAAGGCCCGCGTCATGGCCGTGATGTCCTCCTACAACCGGCTGAACGGCACCTATGCCAGCGAGCATCCCTGGCTGCTGACCGAGGTTCTGCGACACGACTGGGGGTTTGACGGCATCGTGATGTCGGACTGGTTCGGCTCGCATTCCACCGCCGAGACCGTCAATGCCGGCCTCGATCTCGAAATGCCGGGCCCGACCCGCGATCGCGGCGAAAAACTGGTCCAGGCGGTGAAGGACGGCAGGGTTGCGCCCGAGACGGTGCGCGAGGCCGCCCGCCGCATCCTGACGCTGCTTCAGCGTGTCGGCGCCTTCGAACAGGCGCGGGACCTCTCCGAACACGCGCTGGACCTGCCGGAAGACAGGGCGCTGATCCGCCGCCTCGGGGCCGAAGGGGCCGTGCTCCTGAAGAATGACGGAATCCTGCCGCTGAAAAAGACCTCGCTCGAGCAGATTGCCGTGATCGGGCCGAATGCGGCAGACGCGCGGGTGATGGGCGGCGGCAGCGCCCAGATCAATGCGCATTACCGGGTCTCGCCGCTGGAGGGCATCCGTGCGGCACTGTCGAATGCCAACAGCATCCGCCACGCCGCCGGCTGCAGCAACAATCGCCTGACCCGCGTCTTTGCCGGCGAACTGACGGTCGACTATTTTGCCGGAACGCAATGCCAGGGCACGCCACTCGTCACCGAAAAGAGCGAAAAGGGAGAGTTCTTCTGGTTCGACCTGCCGCACCCCGCGCTGAAGCTCGACGATTTCTCCGTCCGCATCACCGCCAGCTTCCGCGCCGAGGAAAGCGGCGAGCATGTGTTCGGCATGACCAATGCCGGCCTTGCCCGGCTTTATCTCGATGGCGAACTGGTGGTGAACGGCGATGACGGCTGGACGCGCGGCGAAAACTATTTCGGCACCGCCAATACCGAACTTCGCGCGCCCGTGACGCTGGAAGCCGGCCGCAGCTATCGGCTGACGGTGGAGTATCTCTCGCCGCCACCGAAGGAAGAAGGCATCACCATCACCGCCATCCGCTTCGGTCTGGAAAGGCCGCTGGGCGACCAGGCCATCGCGGAAGCCGTCGCGGAGGCCGCCGGTTGCGATGTCGCCATTCTCTTCGTCGGGCGCGATGGCGAATGGGATACCGAAGGGCTCGACCTGCCCGACATGCGCCTGCCCGGCCGTCAGGAGGAACTGATCGAACAGGTGGCCGCCGCCAATCCCAACACCGTTGTGGTGCTGCAGACAGGCGGCCCGGTGGAAATGCCCTGGCTCGACCGGGTGCGCGGCGTGCTGCAGGTCTGGTATCCGGGGCAGGAGCTTGGCCATGCGGTGGCCGATCTGCTGTTCGGCGATGCGGAGCCCGGCGGCCGCCTGCCGCAGACCTTCCCGAAGCGGCTTGCCGACAATTCGGCGATCACCGGTGATCCGGCCGTCTATCCCGGCAAGGACGGCCATGTGCGCTATGCGGAAGGCGTGTTCGTCGGCTATCGCCATCACGACAGCCGCGGCGTGGAACCGCTCTTCCCCTTCGGCTTCGGGCTCGGCTACACCCGTTTTGCCTGGGGCGAGGCACGCGCATCCGCCGATGAAATGGGTGCCGACGGCATCACCGTTGAGGTCGATCTCACCAATATCGGCGAACGGCGGGGATCCGACGTCGTGCAGCTTTACGTGAAGCCGCTCACATCGGGGGTCGAACGACCGGAAAAGGAGCTGCGCGCCTTCGCCAAGCTGGAGCTTGAGGCCGGAGAGACCGGCACGGCAAGGCTGACCGTGACATCCCGCGACCTCAGCTATTTCGACGTGGAGGCACGGGCATTTCGCTCGGAGGCCGGCGATTACGAACTGCTGATTGCCGCAAGCGCCACCGATATCCGCGGCCGCATCGCAATCCGCAACCCGGTCGAATGGCTGGGTGCGGCCTCCGACCGCAGCATCTGAGCCGGACCAAAAAGGGGCGAGACGGTCTGCCCGTCTCGCCCGCAAGCACAGGCCAAGCGTTACGGCGCACTGCCTGCGCAAGCTGTCAGGGAAGGGAGAAACCCGGGGCCACCCGGCGACGACGCACAACCACCAGCGGTTTTCCCAGGCGTCCTGCCCGTTCCAGAAACTCGATCTGCTCGCGGATGCGAAGCCTGATCTTCTTCAGCGCCATGATGCGCAGGCCATCCGGTCTCACCGCGCGCTGTTCATGATCGATCTTGTTGTCAATGACGGAATGCCGCGCTTTGAGGGCTTTCAGCAGGGGGTTCATCGGTTGCGTCTCCTTTCTGACAGGTAGACTATGAATGAGCACGGCCGATAGCTCCAATTGATTGACAATATCGGTTCGATAGTCAAAATCTATCGCATGCCCTTTCGCCCGACCCATCGACAGCTGGAATATCTCGTGGCACTGGAGGCTACCGGCCATTTCGGCCGCGCGGCCGAACTGTGCCATGTCTCGCAACCGACACTCTCGGTGCAGATCGCCCTACTGGAGAAGCAGCTGGGCGTCAGCCTGGTGGAACGCACGCCGGGCGCGATTGCTCTTTCGGCCGTTGGCGAGGAAATCGCGGCCGCAGCAAAGACCGTGCTGGCCACGCTGGATGAGATCGTCACCCTGGCCTCGGCCGGACGTGACAATCTCGGGGCGCTGATCCGGCTCGGCACAGTGCCCACCTTCGGCCCCTATTTCCTGCCGCGTTTCCTGCCGCAACTGCACCGGCTCTATCCGTCGCTGCGCATGCATGTGCGCGAGGAGCGACCGCTCCTCCTGGAGGAACAGGTGCGCACGGGCGCGATCGACTGTGCGCTCGGCCAGCGCCCGCAGGACGAGGAAGCATTTCTGTTCGAGGAGGTCTGCGTCGAGCAGATCTTTCTCGGCGTGGCCGGCAATCATCCGCTGGCGGATCGCGATTTCGTGGAACTGAAGGATCTGAAGGGCGAATCGCTGCTGACGCTCGGGCGCGGCCACCGGCTGCTGGAAAATGTCCGGGAGCTCGCCGTTCTCTCCGGCGCCACCATGGCGGAGAATTACGAGGGCACCAGCCTCGATGCACTGCGCCAGATGGTCTCGATCGAGATGGGCCTGTCGCTGTTTCCGGAATTTTATGCCCGTTCCGAGATCATGGCCGATCGCGGTCTCGCGCTGCTGACCATCCGTGACTGGCCGGCCCGGCGCGAGATCGGCTTCTTCTGGCGTCGCAGCAGCGCCCGCAGCCCGCATTTCCGCCAGTTGGCAATGCTTGCCCGCAAGACGGCCGCCGATCATCTGGCCGCACGGGCCGCCAGGCCCTGATCGGTCCTCTCGCAGGAAACGCCCGTCAAACGGAAAAAGGCGGCCGCAGAACGCGACCGCCTTCATCGTCAGGCAGCGGGAAGTTCCCGATCAGATCGGATAATGCAGGTGGCCGTCCTGGATGGTGATCCAGCGCAGTTCGGTGAACTCGTTGATGCCGGCCTTGCCGCCGAAGCGGCCATAGCCGGAGGCCTTGGTGCCGCCGAACGGCATCTGCGCCTCGTCATGCACGGTCGGGCCGTTGATGTGGCAAATACCGGATTCGATGCGGCGGGCAACCGCCATCGCCCGGTTGACATCCCTGCCGAACACGGCGGCCGAGAGGCCGTATTCCGTGTCGTTGGCGACCCGCACCGCCTCGTCGACCGAGCCGACGCGCACAATGCTGGCGACCGGGCCGAAGCTTTCCTCACCATAGATGCGCATGGCGGGCGTCACGCGGTCGAGCAGGATCGCATCGACGATCGTGCCCTCGATGCGGCCGCCGGCCACCTGCACGGCGCCCTTGGACACGGCATCGCGCACCAGTTGATCAAGGCGCTGCGCGGCATGTGCATCGACGACGGAGCCGAGCGGCGTGTCGCCCTTGCCGGGATCGCCGGCCGTGAGCGTGGCGACCTTGGCGGCAAGGGCGGCAACGAACTGGTCGGCGATCCTGTCATCGACGATGATACGCTCGGTCGACATGCAGATCTGGCCCTGGTTCATGTAGGCACCGAAGGCAGCGGCCGCGACGGCCTCGTCAAGATCGGCATCGTCCAGCACCACGAAGGGCGCCTTGCCGCCGAGTTCGAGCAGCGCCGGCTTCAGGTGACGGCCAGCGGTCTCCGCAATGATGCGGCCGACGCGGGTCGAACCGGTGAAGTTGACGCGGCGGACCGCCGGATGGGCGATCAGCGCTTCCACGATCTCGCCGGCATCTTCCGGCGCGTTGGAAATGGCGTTCAGAACGCCTTCCGGCAGGCCTGCCTCATGCAGGGCGTCGACGATGAGGCGATGGGTGCGCGGGCAGATTTCCGAGGTCTTCAGCACGACCGTGTTGCCGCAGGCAAGCGGCAGGGCGATGGAGCGCACGCCCAGAATGATCGGCGCATTCCACGGCGCCATGGACAGGATCACGCCGGCCGGCTGGCGCACCGCCATGGCCATGGTGCCCGGACGGTTGGAGGGGATCACCTCGCCGGTGATCTGCGTGGTCATGGCGGCAGCCTCGCGCAGCATGTCGGCAGCCAGCATCACGTTGAACATCGCCCAGCCGGCGGTCGCGCCGGTTTCGGCGGCCATGGCGGCCACGAAGTCCGGCGCCTTGGCCTGCAGGCTGTCGGCAGCCGCCATCAGCACCTTGCGGCGCGTGGCGGGATTGGTGGCGGACCAGGCCGGAAAGGCCTTGGCGGCGGCATTGGCGGCAGCGCGCGCATCCTCCACGGAGGCCGCGGCCACCTTGGTCGCCACCTCGCCGGAAATGGGGTTCAGGCGCTGGAAGCTGCGGCCATCGATGGCCTCCACTTCCGCATTGTTGATCTTGAAGCCGAGAACGGTCATCGTTTTTTCCTCTTGCTCTTCCCGAAACTCTGTTGCCCGATCCATCATGCACGAGGGCCCGGCCCCCGGCTGCGCAGCGCGCCGGCAAAGCCCGATTGCTCGATTGCAAAGGTCCGGCCCGAAGGGCGGACAGGCGCAATCTCAATATTTGGTCTCGTTCATGATGGCCTCCCAAAAACCCTGTCCGGGTTCTCGATCGTTCCGCGCGGGCATTCTCCTCCTCGCACCGTGCGCTCCGACGACGCAACAGTAGCGCCGCGCACCGGTCGACCAAATAGACAATTACAGGAGAAACTTGTACTTTTCACGGGAAGCGGAGAGATGCCATGCCCGACATCCTGAGAAAGGCCCTGCAGACGCCGACTGGCGAGACACGGCCGGCCACCTCCACCGACGCTCAGCTGTTCGGCGGCGCGCTGTCGCGCACCGAATGGAGCCTGCGGGGCCACCGCAACCGACTCTTCGTGCTGTGTGCCGGCAGCGGGCAGATCCGGCTCTCGCGCCGCGCCCAGCCGCTCACCCAGCCGCTCACCGGGCCATGCCTGCTGTGGCTGCCGGCGGGCGAACAGGGCATGCTCGCCGTCGAGGCGGGCGGCGATGGCGGCGCGCTTGCCATTCCGGACCAGGTCCTCGGCGCGGCCATGCCGACCGGTGCGACCTATGCCCCGGTGCGCGATGCCATCTCCCGCCCCATTCTCGGCATGCGCCTGGCGCTTGCCGCCGCCCGCCGGCTCACCGCCACCATCGGCATCATGGCCGAAGAGACGGCCGCCGCCGGTCTTCCCGGCAGCGACGAGGCGGTGCGTCATCATCTGGCGCTGGTGCTGATCGGCCTGTGGCGGCTGGCGGCACCGGTTCCGGCCCAGCCGCGCCCCTCGCCGCGCATCATTGTTCGCAGTTTCGTGCAACTGGTGGATGCTCATATGCGCGAGCACTGGACCGTGCCGGATTATGCCGAGGCGCTCGGCGTGACGGCGGACCGACTGAACACCGCCGTGCGCCGTGCGACGGGCCGTACGCCGGCGGAATTCATCCACAACCGGCTTGCCGCCGAGGCCGCCATCCTGCTCGACGGCTCGCCGCTGCAGATCGCCGAGATCGCCGATGCGCTGGGTTTCCGCGATGCCGCCTATTTCAGCCGCTTCTTCAAGCGGGTGGCCGGTCTTTCGCCGCGCGCCTATCGCGAGGGCCTGTCGCAGCGGCGCGTGCTGGCCGAAACGAGCTACGCCGCCTGGCCCTGAGCCTCATCCTCCGGCGGAGTTGAACCAAGGACGGACTTGGCGACCCCTGGCGCTTCGCCTAGGTTTTCCTGCGGGAGGATGGGCAATGGCACAGTCAGACGCAGGCAGGCAGGCAGCATCGCCGCGGCAAAAGGCAGCGCACGACGCCGGCCGCCCCGTCCGCTTCCCGGCAACCGACGGCTATCCGCTCGGCGGCTTCGTCTGGCGGGCCGAGGCCGGCAAGACCGGTGCAGAAAAGCGCCCCGTCGTCGTCATCACCTCCGCCACCTCGGTGCGCTGCCGCTACTATGCCCGCTTCGCCGCCTATCTTTTCGAGCACGGGTTCGACGTGCTGACCTATGATTATCGGGGCATCGACCAGTCCCGCCCCGCCCGCCTGCGGGGCTTTGCCGCCGACTGGGCGGACTGGGGCGAGAAGGATTGCGAGGGTGCATTGCGTTTTGCCGCAGAGCACTTCGGCCCACGCCCGATTTCGATCGTCGCCCATTCGATCGGCGGCTTCGCGTTCGGTCTTGCCCCCTCCGCGCAGGGCGTGACACGCATCTTCACCGTCGGCGCGCAATATGCCCACTGGCGCGATTATGCAGCGCGTCCGAAGTATCGCATGCTCTGGAAATACCATGTGGTGATGCCGCTGATGACCGCCGTCTTCGGCTATTTCCCCGCCAGGCGGCTTGGCTGGATGGAAGACACGCCGGCCGGCGTCGCCCGTGACTGGAGCCGCATGCGGGCGCGCTTCGAGGACACCATCCGTCCCGGCCGCCGGATCGACGGACACCGCGAGGCGGATCTGCTGAAGGAGCACATGGCCGGCATCACCGCACCGATCCTCGCCGTCAGCCTGTCGGATGATCCGCATGGCACGATACCGGCGGTGGAGCGGCTTCTCGCCTATTTCACCGGCAGCGAGCGCTCCCACCTGCATCTTCACCCCGGCGATATCGGCCATGCCGCCATCGGCCATTTCGCCTTCTTCCATGATCGCTTCCGCGACACGCTGTGGCCACTGGCGCTCGCCTGGCTGCGCGACGGCACGGTGCCTGAAGCTTTCCGCCACCGTCTTCTCTGATCCCGCAATGCTCTGCCGCCATCCGGCAGGGGGACGGTTGCACATCACTGTATGACATTGTATGGAAGTGTACACGCAGACGAGGGAGGTCCGGGTGGCATCGGAAAGCATGGCCCACAAGGTGGAGCGACAGTTGCGGGGCGACATCCTGACGCTCGCCCTGCCGCCAGGTGCGCGCATTTCCGAGCAGGAGATCGGCGAGCGCTACGGCTCCTCCCGCCAGCCGGGCCGCGAGGCGCTGATCGCACTCGCCAAGAGCCGGCTGGTGGAGATCCTGCCGCAGCGGGGTGCGGTGGTGGCGAAGATTTCCGTCGCCAAGCTGATGCAGGCCGCCTTCATCCGCGAGACCATCGAGACGGCCGTGGTGCGCGCCGCCTGCAACGCCTTTCACTTCCATGCCCGCACGCGGCTTGCCGATTGCCTGAAGGAGCAGGAGCGGGCAGCCGGAGCAGGAGACCGGGCCGAATTTCGCCGTTACGACGATCTCTTTCACAAGACACTGGCCGAAGGCGCCGGTCTGCCCATGGCCTGGAGCGTGGTGGAAGATCTCAAGGCGCATATCGACCGGGCCTGCTGCCTGTCACTGCATGCGCCGGACACGCTGACCAAGCTGATGGCCGAGCACCAGTCGATCGTCGCGGCGATCGATGCCCGCGACGAGGCGGCCGCCATTGCCGCCATGACCACGCATCTGTCCGAACTGCTGCACGACCTGCCCCGGCTGGAAGCGCAGCATCCGGATCTCTTCGAATAGACGAAGCCCAAGGGAGTTGGAACAACCATGACGACCACGATCCAGACGCGCCATGCAGTGCATTACACCCAGTCCGAAAAGATGACCGGCGCCGAGCTGCGCGACACCTTCATGATCGAGCGGCTGTTTGCCGCCGGCGAAATCCATGCGGCCTATACCCATTACGACCGCATGCTGGTTGCCGGCGCCATGCCCACCACCACCCCGCTTGCGGTCGGCGCCGATCTCGCCAAGACCGTCGGCACCGATTACCTGCTGGAGCGCCGCGAGCTGGGACTCATCAATATAGGTGGCAAGGGCAAGGTGGTGGCCGACGGCACGACCTATGAACTGGACTTCCAGGACGCTCTCTATCTCGGAATGGGCACGCGCGAGATCGCCTTCGAAAGCGAAGACAGCGCCAACCCGGCCAAGTTCTACATCAACAGCGCGCCGGCGCATGCCAGCTTCCCCTCGCGCATCGTCACCAAGGCCGATGCCATCGAGAACCATCTGGGCGACCAGCTGACCTGCAACAAGCGCAAGCTCTACCAGTACATCCACCCGAAGGTGCTGCCCACCTGCCAGCTGCTGATGGGCCTGACGCGTCTGGAACCGGGCAGCGTGTGGAACACCATGCCCGCCCATCTGCATGACCGCCGCATGGAAGCCTATCTCTATTTCGAGATTCCGGAAGATGCCTTCGTCGTGCACCTGATGGGCCGCCCGGAGGCCACCGGCCACCTCATCCTGCGCAGCGAGCAGGCCGTCCTGTCGCCGCCGTGGTCCATCCATTGCGGCTCCGGCACCGCCTCCTATGCCTTCATCTGGAGCATGGCCGGCGACAACCAGTCCTTCACCGACATGGACTTCGTGCCCATGAAGGACCTCAAGTAAGGATTGCCGGCCATGACTCTCTTCGATCTCACCGGAAAGCGCGCGCTGGTCACCGGCGCCCGCACCGGCCTCGGCCAGGGGCTGGCGCTGGCGCTGGCCCGCGCCGGCGCCGATATCATCGCCCTCGGCTCCCGCCCGATGCCGGATACTGAAGCCAAGGTGAAGGCGCTCGGCCGCGGCTTCGAGGAGGTGGTCTACGACCTGACCGATCCTTCGGGCCTCGACGCCGTGGTGGAGGATCTCACGTCGCACGGCGCCATCGACATCCTCGTCAACAATGCCGGCCAGATCCGTCGCGCCGACTTCACGGAGTTTTCCGAAACGGACTGGGACGACATCATGAATATCAACCTGAAGAGCACCTTCGTGCTCTCGCAGGGCGTGGTGCGTCACATGCTGGACAAGGGCATTGCCGGGCGCATCGTCAACATCGCCTCGCTGCTCTCCTTCCAGGGCGGCATCCGGGTCGCCTCCTACACCGCAAGCAAGCATGCGGTGGCGGGGCTCACCAAACTGATGGCCAACGAACTGGCCGCCAGGGGCATCACCGTCAACGCAATCGCGCCGGGTTACATGGACACCGACAACACGGAGGCGCTGCGCAATGATCCGAACCGCAGCCGCTCGATCCTCGAGCGCATTCCGGTCGGCCGCTGGGGCGCGCCCTCGGACCTTGACACGGCAGTGCTGTTCTTCGCCTCGCCCGCCAGCAGCTACGTAACCGGCCAGGTTCTGGCGGTGGATGGCGGCTGGCTCGCCCGCTGAGGCAGCTTCCTTCAGCCAAGCGGGGCCGGGCATACTTCGGAAAAGCCCGGCCTCACGTTTTCAGGACAATCTCCGGGCTAGGGCGCCAGTTGCGTGGCCCGCGCCAGCGCCTCGGAGAAACCCTTGAGGGAAAGGCGCATGGGCAGGGCTTCGCCACTCGCCAGCGTCAGCGCCTCGATCTTCAGCGCCGGCGCCTCCTTCATGGCGTTGACCAGCGCCTGATCGAACCTGACCGGAACGATGCAGCCATCCGGCACGCAGGTGGAGAAGGCAAAGCGCTGCACCGGCGCGGCATCGCTGGTGGAAAGACCGGCGCCATCGGCGAGCTTCAGTCCGAAGGGCAGCAGCAGTGCGCCATCAATACGCCCACCGGCACGCGGACGCAGTTCTGCGGCCAGCATGGGTCGGCCCGTCGCACTATCGCTCTGTTCCTGGCGCAACACGCAACCGACGACGCCATTCTGCGCCCGACAGGCCACGATCCAGTCCTCGAAGGTTTCGACCAGCGACCCCACACCGCCGGGCAGTTGCGCCGCACCGGCACTGCCGGGCGACGAGGAGAGGGAAAGCGCCAGCACCATGCACGCGAATGCACGCGTTCCGGCGGCACCCATCCCCATCGAATTCCATTTCCGCATGCGACACCGCACGATTTCTGCTGCGACCATGCCCCATCGCAAGCAGGACGGGGCCGCCCGCGAGTTCGCACAACGGAAGAACGGCTTCAAGCGGAATCGGAACGGAAGATCATTCGCCCCCAGCCAGGCGGCGCGGGCGACAGGCCGTCAGCGATTGTCGTTGGCAGCCACCGGGCGCCGTTCGATCTTGCCGACCACCATCTCGATCATTTCCTCGCTGAGGTCGAATCCGTGGCGATGGCCTTCGGCAATGAACAGGTCCATGAAGGTCTTGATGTCGGGGGCGCTGGCCAGCTGCGACATGGTCAGCGGGTCACGCCGAACGGCACCGTAGAGCTCGATGACCGAATTCGAAGTGGTGTTGACTGCCATGTGACCCTCCCCAAGATGTCCTAGGCTGTGATACAGCGCTATACTTATTGCCCTGATATTGCACAGGCCCACGGCAACAGGCAAGGCGATAGAGTGAAGGGTAAGATATTGTATTGATCAGGCGAGAAGACGGTAAACATGATTTTTTATCGGAAATGCGACTGCGACAATCAACGGCTTTCGCTCCCCTTTCCCTGTATTCTATAAAACTTTCCTTTGTCGGTCTCCATTCGACTTTACTGCCGCAGGACCATGCAGGATGCGTGGCGATGCTTGTCTTGCGCCTGCGGCAAAACGACCTCCCGGCTGACGCAGGTTTGAACGGAAAAGCGATACCCGCCGGCGCGGCGAGCGTATATGGAAGGGCACATCGCCCGGAATGCAGACGCAGGCCCCGCAAGCAGCTGCGCAGCAACCGGGGACAGGATCGCGAAACGTCAGCAGGAAGGAGCCCGCCGGATGACCCATGCCCCCATGCGCATTGCGGCTCTCACATTCGCCGGAATCTTCGTCGCCATTCTCGTCGGCATCATGGTGTGGGTTTCCGCCGACAGCGCGAAGGCACGGCCCGGCCCCTTCGAAGCCCGCTTCTCGCTGGTGGACGACCGCGGCAACCCGGTCGACCAGAGCCTCTTCCACAAGGGCCCGTCGCTCGTCTATTTCGGCTATACCCACTGCCCGGAAATCTGCCCGACCACACTGTTCGAGGTGGCCGGCTGGCTGAACCAGCTGGGCCCGGAAGGCAAGGCGCTCAACGCCTATTTCTTCACCATCGACCCGCAGCGCGATACGCCGCAGGTCATGCACAGCTATGTCACCTCCATCACCGACCGCATCACCGGCGTGACCGGCGACGAGAAGGAAATGCGCAAGGTTCTGGACGGCTGGATGATCTATGCCGCCCGCAGCTACGGCGATGACAGCGACTATCACATGAGCCACACGACCTCGCTGCTGCTGATCGGCGCCGATGGACGCCTGAAGGGCATGATCCCCTACGGCACCGACGACGATACGGCCCTCGACAAGATCCGCTCCACCCTGCTGAAACACGGCTGACGAGCCGGCCCGGCATCCACATTGCTCCATCACCGCGCGAGGCATCGACGCCCCGCACGCTGCCGTCGCTTGCCTTCAATGGCAGGAGGCGTAAATTTCCTTATGCCGCTGCGGGCGCGAAATTTCCAGAAGTAAAAAATTACAATTTGTCCATACAATATTGCGCATCAGAAGAATTACCAAGGATTGAATGAACGAAAACGGATACAACAACCCATAATTTCAAGTTGTTTTCCGCCTCTTTCTTGCCTCAATATTGTCATGCAAGCTTCATTCAGCGGGTCTAAGCCGCATTTTGTCGCTGAAGCGGCATCTTGCACTCTGAACAAGAGAGACCCCTATGAATATGCTCCTTCGCAAGTTAGCGCTGACCACCGCGCTGATCGCAGCTGTTCCGTTCGTCACTGCAGCTCAGGCGGCAGACATTTCCGGCGCCGGTGCTACCTTCCCCTACCCCATCTACGCAAAGTGGGCAGATGCCTACAAGAAGGAGACGGGCATCGGCATGAACTACCAGTCCATCGGCTCCGGTGGCGGCATCAAGCAGATCAAGGCCAAGACGGTTACCTTCGGCGCCTCCGACGCGCCGCTGAAGGGTGACGAACTGAAGGAAGTCGGCCTTGCACAGTTCCCGATGGTCATGGGCGGCATCGTGCCGGTGATCAACCTCAAGGACATGAAGCCGGGCGAAATCGTCCTCGACGGCAAGACGCTCGCCGACATCTTCATGGGCAAGATCACCAAGTGGGACGACGAAGCCATCAAGAAGCTGAACCCGAAGCTGAAGCTGCCGTCGAAGGCCATCGCCGTCGTGCATCGCTCGGACGGTTCGGGCACCACCTACAACTTCAGCTACTATCTTGCTGACGTTTCGAGCGACTGGAAGGACAAGGTCGGCGTCAACACGGCGCTCGAATGGCCGGTCGGCATCGGCGCCAAGGGCAATGAAGGCGTCGCCAACAACGTGGCCCAGACCGACGGCGCCATCGGCTATGTCGAATATGCCTATGCCAAGCAGAACAAGCTGACCTATGCCGACATGATCAACAAGGACGGCAAGAAGGTCGCCCCGACAGCCGAGGCCTTCTCTGCGGCTGCCGCCAATGCCGACTGGTCCTCGCAGCCGGGTTACGGCGTGATCCTCGCCAACCAGCCGGGCGCCGCCTCCTGGCCGATGACCGCCGCCACCTGGATCCTCGTCTACAAGCAGCCGGAAGACGCCGCCGCCACGGCCGACGCCCTGAAATTCTTCGCCTGGTCCTATGCCCATGGCGACAAGATGGCTGCCGAGCTCGACTACGTTCCGATGCCCGACAAGGTCGTCAAGAGCGTCGAAGCCATGTGGCAGAAGGATGTGACCGGCAAGGACGGCAAGCCGGTCTTCGTCGCCAAGTAAGCACCGCCGCCGCAACAGCCGGGAAGGGACGCAAGGCCGATTTGCGCCCCTTCCCGCCCCCTTCCTTCCGCCGGATGACGGAGACCAGCCCATGAATGTTGCAGGCGCGGAGCGGCAGGACAGCCGCCGCGAACGGATCGTGCGGCAATTCGCGCTGACCGACTTGATCTTCCGCGAGGTGTCGCGCGCCGCCGCGATCCTGGTGCTGGCGCTGCTCGGCGGCGTGGCTCTGTCGCTGGCGCTCGGCTCCTGGCCGGCCCTCTCCACCTTCGGAACCAGCTTCCTGGTAACGGAAAGCTGGAACCCGGTGACGGAGAAGTTCGGGGCGCTGGCGCCGATCTATGGCACGCTGGTCACCTCTGCCATCGCCATCCTGCTTGCCGTGCCGATCGGCATCGGCATCGCCGTGTTCCTCACCGAGCTCTGCCCGCGGGCGCTGCGCCGGCCGATCGGCATTGCCATCGAGCTTCTGGCCGGCATTCCCAGCATCATCTACGGCATCTGGGGCCTGTTCGTCTTCGCTCCCTTCCTGCAGAAAACCTTGCAGCCCTTCGTCATCGACGCCTTTGCCGACATCCCGGTTCTCTCCAGCCTGTTTGCCGGCCCGCCCTATGGCATCGGCATGCTCACCTCGGCGCTGATCCTCACCATCATGGTGCTGCCCTTCATCACCTCCATCACCAAGGATGTGTTCGATACGGTGCCGTCGATCCTCAAGGAATCGGCCTATGGCATTGGCTGCACCACCTGGGAGGTGATCCGCCACATCGTCATTCCCTATACGCGGGTCGGCATCATGGGCGGCGTCATGCTCGGGCTCGGGCGGGCGCTCGGCGAAACCATGGCCGTCACCTTCGTCATCGGCAATGCCCACCGCATCAACGCCTCGCTGTTTGCGCCGGGCACGACGATTTCCGCCACTATCGCCAACGAATTCACCGAGGCGGACGGCAAGCTTTACACCTCGTCGCTGATCGCACTCGGCCTCATCCTGTTCTTCATCACCTTCATCATCCTGGCGGCGGCGCGCTTCATGCTGATGCGCATCGACCGGAAGGCGGGAGCCTGATCTTCATGTCATCCGTCACCTACCCACGCCGCAAGCTCACCAACAGCATCATGATGGGGCTCTGCATCCTGGCGGCCGGCATCGGCATCGCCTGGCTCGCCCTCATTCTGGGCGCGCTCCTCTACAAGGGGATCGCAGGCCTCTCGGCCAGCGTGTTCACCGAGATGACGCCGCCACCCGGCGAAGCAGGCGGCCTGCTGAACGCCATTGCCGGCAGCCTGGCCATGTCTGTCATCGCCATGCTGGTCGGAACCCCGATCGGCATCCTGGCCGGCACCTACATGGCCGAATACGGCCGCTTCAGCCGTCTCACGCTGCTGGTACGCTTCATCAACGACATCCTCCTGTCCGCTCCCTCGATCGTGGTCGGCCTGTTCGTCTACGAGATGCTGGTGGTGCCGATGGGGCATTTTTCCGCCGTCGCCGGCTCCTTCGCGCTTGCCGTTCTGGTCATTCCGGTCGTGGTGCGCACCACCGAGGACATGCTGAACCTGGTGCCCAATGCGCTGCGCGAGGCCGGTACCGCGATTGGCGCGCCGCGCTGGATCGTCATCCGCTCGGTCGCCTATCGCGCCGCCTCGTCCGGCATCGTCACCGGGATCCTGCTCGCCATCGCCCGCATTTCCGGCGAAACGGCGCCGCTGCTGTTCACGGCGCTCAACAACCAGTTCTGGAGCAGCAATCTGAATGCTCCGATGGCCAGCCTGCCGGTCACCATCTTCCAGTTCGCGCTCAGCCCCTATGAGGAATGGCAGCAACTGGCCTGGACCGGCGCCCTCATCATCACGCTCACTGTTCTTGGCCTCAGCATCGTGGCCCGCAGCCTCACCGGACGCAAGGAGGATCGATAAGTCATGATATCCGCCGAGAAACCCGCCCCGCAGACGACGGCCAGCCCCGCCAAGATCGAGATAAGGAACCTGAATTTCTATTACGGCGAGACCAAAGCGCTGAAAAGCATCAACATGACGCTGCCGGAACGCTCGGTCACCGCCTTTATCGGCCCGTCCGGCTGCGGCAAGTCCACGCTGCTGCGGGTGCTGAACCGCATCTACGAGCTTTATCCGCGGCAGCGCGCCGAGGGCGAGGTACTGGTCGACGGCAAGAACATCCTCGACCGCTCGCAGGACCTCAACATGCTGCGCACCAAAGTCGGCATGGTGTTCCAGAAGCCGACGCCGTTTCCGATGTCGATCTACGAGAACATCGCCTTCGGCATCCGGCTCTACGAGACCCTGTCCAGAAGCGAGATCGATGAGCGGGTGGAGGCGGCGCTGCGCCGCGCGGCACTCTGGAACGAGGTGAAGGACAAGCTGAATGCCAGCGGCCTCAGCCTGTCCGGCGGCCAGCAGCAGCGCCTGTGCATCGCCCGCACCGTCGCGGTGAAGCCGGAAATCATCCTGCTCGACGAGCCAGCCTCGGCGCTCGACCCGCTCTCGACCGCCAAGATCGAGGAACTGATCGACGAACTGCGCGCCGACTACACCATCGTCATCGTCACCCACAACATGCAGCAGGCCGCCCGCGTCTCGCGCCAGACCGCCTTCATGTATCTCGGCGAACTCGTGGAATTCGACGACACCTCGAAGATCTTCACCTCGCCGCAGCAGAAGCGCACGCAGGACTATGTCACCGGCCGCTTCGGCTGACCGAAGCCGCCATTGCCAGGAAAGGGAATGCCATGCCCTCCACCCATATTCTGTCGGCCTTCGACGAAGACCTGAAGTACCTGAACCGCCGGATTTCCGAGATGGGCGGCCTTGCCGAGGAGATGTGCGGCAACGCCGTTCGGGCCCTGGTGAATTCGGATGCGGCGCTGGCGCAGAAGATCATCTCGGATGACGTGATCCTCG
>NZ_JAHHZO010000004.1 GCF_018760785.1 Rhizobium sp. CSW-27 | reverse complement strand
TGGCGATGTCGTCATCCTTGACAATCTCTCCAGCCATAGGCGACCGGCGGCGCGTGAGATGATCGAAGCGGCCGGTGCGCGCATGCTGTTCCTCCCGCCCTACAGCCCAGACTTCAATCCCATAGAGAAGGCATTCTCAAAACTGAAAGCGCTGCTGCGCAAGGCAGCAGAGCGCACCGTAACTGGCCTTTGGGACAGGATCGGGAAACTGATTGACCTCGTCGAGCCACAAGAGGCTCGCAACTTCTTCACATCATGTGGTTACGATCCAGCATGAAAGGGAAACGCTCTAATCCCTTTGCTTCCGATTCGGAGGTTGTTTTTCACGACGAGGTGGAGGTCAACGACGACGACACCGGCACCTTTACTGAAACCTTCGACCGGACCATCCTGCGTACCGGTGACATCGCCGGTGCCGGGCAGATGTCCTATCTCTTCGATCCCGAGCATCAGACCTTCAAGCTTTTGCAGGGGTGGGTGGACACGCCTGACGGTAAGCGCCTGAACGTGGCGCCAGAGAACGTGATGGTGCGCCCGAGCCGCGCCGCCAATGCCGCGCCGGGCTTTGTCTCGACGATGACGGCGACCATCGTGCTGCCGCAGATCACGGTTGGTGCCAGAGTGCATCTGCGGGTGGAACGAAAGACGGTCCGGGCCTTTGCTGCCACCGGCTTCAACTCCAGCTTCTATCTGTCGCCGGTCCGGACCGGTGACTTCTATGTATCCGTGCACGTATCGAAGGACAAGCCGCTGTCGATCGGCGCGCGCAACGGCTTCGCTGTGGTCCGCGACGAGACCATGGAGGGGCGCCGTTTCATTGAGGCGGAGGCGCATGTGCGAGGTGTCTCGCCCGAAGATGAGGAAGCGCATATGCCGCCTCTTGATGATATTGCGCCCTTGTTCACGCTGTCGACGCTGAAGGACTATGCGGATCTCGGTGCGCGCTATCACAGGCTCGCCGAGGGCAAGGATGCGGTGACGCGCGAGATCCAGGCGCTGGCGGATCAGATCGCGGGCGACAAGACCGGGCTGGAGGCGGCTCGTGCGCTGTATGCCTGGGTCAGCGCACATATCCGGTATGTCGCTATCTATTTGAGCGACGAAGCCGGCTATATCCCGCATGATGCGTCTGCGGTGCTGGCGGCCGGTTATGGCGACTGCAAGGATCAGGTCGTGTTGCTGCAGGCGCTGCTGAAGGCGAGGGGCATTGCTTCCGAGCCAGTGATCGTGAAATGGTCGGATGCTCAGGCAGAGTGGCCGGCGCCGGAAACCGGGGCCTTCAACCACATGATCATCTACCTGCCGGAATTTGACCTCTATGCCAATCCGACCGATAAGTTCACGCCCTTCGGCGTGATGGATTATGGCCTGGTCGGCAAGCCGGCCCTACATGCAACAGCGACACCGGTGATGCGACGGATACCGGCGCTAAAGCCGGAGGACGCGCAGTTATCCACCACTGGCACGGTCGCCATTGCAGAAGACGGGTCGCTGTCCGGCACGGCGCGCGTGTCGATGACGCCCATGCTTGGTGTCTACCTGCGTCGCGAGCTAGCGACGGACAAGCGACAACTCACTGTGATGAGGAACGCGGCGGCGCGTCTTCCCCAGCCGGCGACTGGCAGCCTGCAGGTGACTAAACCGGATGATCTCGAAATTCCCTTGGGCTTTTCCATGAACTGGAGCGCGCCGCAGGCGGTGAAACCGACCGGTTTTGTTCTGCCTGCGATGCCGGATTTCTCGCCTAATCCCTCCCCACAGAGCTATCTCGGTAGCAGCAAACCGCGACGGTTTGGTGCCTTTTTCGGACCGAAGACGCTGAACTGGCACCTGACGCTGACAGCGCCAGCAGGCCAAAGCTTCGTAAGTGTACCGGAGGACGTGCATGTGACGAACGAGGCCGGAGGCTATGATGCGCATTACGAGAGTGCGGGCGGCAGCCTGACCGTCAATCGCACGCTGGTGCTGAAGCAATGGGTTGTTCCGGCCGTAAGCTATAGCCAGGTGGAGGAGCTCTTCCGGGCCCTGGTTGCCGACCAGGGCTCCATTCTCGGCATCGCCTCAACCCACAAGACCTGACGCCTGCGATGTGCCGGTGCAGCGCTGCCTCCCTTTGCGGGGCCAAGCGCACCGTGCCCCGCCGATAAGGTGGTCTCGTCCTGCCAAACCCGTTGCGAAGCCCGGACGCGGCCATTATAGCGGGAGGGAAATCCAGAAGCCGGAGAGAGATCATGTCCGTCGACCTTGCCACCGTGAAGCGCGTTGCGCGCCTGTCCCGTATTGCCGTCACCGATGAGGAGGCAGAACGGATGATGGGTGAGCTGAACGGCATTCTCGGCTTTGTCGAACAACTGTCCGAAGTGGATGTGTCGGGCGTCGAGCCGATGACCTCGGTCACGCCGATCACCATGCGCCAGCGCGAGGATGCGGTGACCGATGGCGACAAGGCGGCCGATGTGGTGGCCAATGCCCCGGCGACCGACCAGAATTTCTTCCTCGTGCCGAAGGTCGTCGAGTAAGCGTTTCACCCTGCGCCTCCGACCTTTATCCGCCGCCTCCGAATTGAGCTGATTGATCATCATGACCGACCTGACAAGCCTCACCATCGCCGCCGCCCGTGACAAGTTGAAGGCCCGCGAGATTTCCGCGGTCGAATTGACCGAAAGCTATCTGAAGGCGATCGACGTCGCCAATGGCGCGCTGAACGCCTATGTGGCCGTGACGCCCGACAAGGCGATCGCCATGGCAAAAGCCTCCGACGCGCGGCTTGCCGAGGGCAAGGGCGGTGCGCTGGAAGGCATTCCGCTCGGCGTCAAGGATCTGTTTGCCACCGAAGGCGTGCACACGCAGGCCTGCAGCCATATCCTCGACGGCTTCAAGCCGAACTATGAGTCGACCGTCACCGGAAAGCTCTGGGGCGAGGGCGCCGTGATGCTCGGCAAACTCAACATGGACGAGTTCGCCATGGGCTCCTCCAACGAGAGCTCCTATTACGGCCCGGTCGTCAACCCGTGGAAGGCTGAAGGCTCCGACGAGAAGCTGGTGCCCGGCGGTTCCTCCGGCGGCTCTGCGGCTGCCGTTGCCGCGCATCTGTGCGCCGGCGCCACCGCCACCGATACCGGCGGCTCGATCCGCCAGCCGGCCGCCTTTACCGGCACCGTCGGCATCAAGCCCACCTATGGCCGCTGCTCGCGCTTCGGCATCGTTGCTTACGCGTCTTCGCTCGATCAGGCCGGCCCGATTGCCCGTGATGTGCGCGACGCAGCGATCCTTTTGAAGGCAATGGCCGGCGT
This sequence comes from Rhizobium sp. CSW-27, assembly GCF_018760785.1. Lineage (GTDB taxonomy): Bacteria > Pseudomonadota > Alphaproteobacteria > Rhizobiales > Rhizobiaceae > Neorhizobium. The sequence goes on along the minus strand of NZ_JAHHZO010000004.1, from coordinate 468,317 downwards.
GGACAAGAGAGACACGACCAGCGTCGATCTGCCGGTGCCGGATTACGAGGCAGCACTTGGCCAGTCGCTGAAGGGCATGAAGATTGGCATTCCGAAGGAATACCGTCTCGAGGGTATGCCGGAAGAGATCGAAAAGCTCTGGGCGCAGGGCGTCGAATGGCTGAAGGATGCCGGCGCCGAGGTCGTGGAGATTTCCCTGCCGCACACGAAATATGCCCTGCCGGCCTATTACATCGTGGCGCCCGCCGAAGCTTCTTCCAACCTCGCCCGCTATGACGGCGTGCGCTACGGCCTGCGCGCCGATGGCCGCGATATCGCCGACATGTACGAGAAGACCCGCGCCGCTGGCTTCGGCAAGGAAGTGCAGCGCCGCATCATGATCGGCACCTACGTGCTCTCTGCCGGTTACTACGACGCCTATTACCTGAAGGCGCAGAAGGTGCGCACGCTGATCAAGCGCGATTTCGAGGATGCCTTCCATGCCGGCGTCGATGCGATCCTCGCCCCGATCACGCCGTCTTCGGCCTTCGCGATCGGCGACAAGGAACTCGCTGCCGATCCGGTCAAGATGTACCTGCAGGACGTCTTTACGATCACCGTCAACATGGCGGGCCTGCCGGGTCTCTCCGTTCCCGCCGGTCTCGACCACAAGGGCCTGCCGCTCGGCCTGCAGCTGATCGGCAAACCGTTCGAGGAAGAGACGCTGTTCAAGACGGCGCATGTGATCGAACAGGCCGCCGGCACGTTTTCGCCGGCGAAGTGGTGGTAACGAAGCTCACCATCCGCTTGATGGCGGCCGCCGATCACCGGGCGGTCGCCGCAGTCGGCTTTGCCGCATGGCAATCGAGCGACGCGTTTCGCGAGAGCGGTCTGCCGCTCGACCGGTTGGAACAGGTGAGGCTCGCCTATGAGCGCTTTCCCGCCGAGGCCACAGACAAGATCACGGTCGCGGAATTCGACGGCCGGATTGCCGGCTGGACGGCGCGGGAGACGGAGCCCGACTACATTTCCGATCTGTGGGTCGATCCCACCCGCCAGGGCAAGGGTATCGGCCGAGCACTGGTCGAGCATCTGCTCTCTGTCATGCGCCGCGAGGGCCTTGAGCGGGCGCGCATTCACACCCATGGCAGCAATGCCGGCGCCATCCGGCTCTATGAGCGGTGTGGCTTTTCGATCGTCTGGCGCGGGCTTGAATATTCCACAAGTCTCGGCATGGAACATGAGAAGGTGCATCTGGAGATGCGGCTGAAGCCTGATCCGGATGTCAACGCTTCGACTGTGTGAGCATGTAGGTCTTCAGTACGGCATTCATCCGCGTCTGATATCCCTTTCCCTGGGCGCGAAACCAGTCGAGCACATCGGAATCGATGCGCATCGTGATCTGCGCCTTGCCTGCCGGCTGAACGAGTTCGGCGGCTTCGAAAAAGCGATCATCAAGCGGCGGAATGTCGCTATAGTCGATGGCTTCATCGCTCCGCTCTGCCAGAGCCCGCAGGCGGTTCGGCGAGATGCTCATGGCAGCGTTGCCTTTCTTTCCTGTTGGCGAGACGCGCCGAAATCAGTCGGGTCACGCCTTTGCGGTCCGTGTGTACGACGACGATGGCGACGATATCCGCAATCGCGCCGATGGTGATCCATCGTTCTTCGCCATAGGCAAAGCGGTCGTCCCGGGCGTCAGCACAGGACCGTCGAAGATAAGGCTCGCCTCTTTGAAGGACAGACCGTGCTTCTCCAGATTGGCGCGGTTCTTCGCGTCGTCCCATTCAAACGCCATACCTTAATGTAACGACAAGTCCAGGTACGAGCAAGGCCGGCGCCGGATCTTGCGGCGCCGGCCGAGGCCTTAGCGGTTGTCCTGCTCCGCACGCACCAGAACGAGGCCGCGTTCGGTGATGCGGTAGGGCTTGCCGCCCTTCGAGGCGATGGCACGCTTCTGCTTCAGTTTGCGGAAGGTTGTCAGGTCGAGGCCGGCAAACAGCCAGCCTTCCCGGGTGAAGAGGCTCACCTTGTCGATCTTGCGCTGGTCGTTGCGGGTGAGTTCGATCCTGCCGCCCTGGGCGAGCAGGTGGAGGATGCGCTGTTCGGCGCGGGAAATGTCCATGGTCTTGAGGTCCGAAAGGTCCCGTGGGGACGCACAAAAACGGTTCCGGACGCAAGGATTTGCGCCGGGGTTCGGTTTTGTTCGGGCAACCTGCGAGGCGGCTCGGCAGGTCGCCCCTTATCGGGACTCGGACGATTTCGACATCAAAACTCCATCTCCTGTTGAAAATAGCGAATTAATGGCTTCAGATCAACCTGTTAGCCGAAGGTTGCCCTTGGCAGGCGAAGGCAGCGGTGGTCTACTGATGCCTGACATGCAGGGCCGACCATGCCGACCATCCGCAATGCCCGAGAAGATGAAGCAGAGCTGCTGAGCGAAATCGGCCTGCGCGCCTGGGAGGACGCGATGGGCGCGATCGGTGTCAGCCCCGAACTGCGCGACAACGCCCAGGCGGCTTTTCGCGGCTTCACCCATGCCGCCTGGCTGACGATCACCGTGGTGGAGGAGGCGGGCGTGGTTGCGGGCTGGGCCGCACGCGAGGGGCTGGACGAGCTGATCAGCGACTTCTGGATCGATCCCGCCTTCAAGCGGCGAGGGCTCGGCAGCGCTCTGCTGTCCGAGATGGAGGAGCAGATCGCCACGCACGGCCATCCAGTCGCCCGGCTGGAAACCCATGCGCGCAATGTCGAGGCGGTCCGTTTCTTCGAAAAGAAGGGCTATGCGGTCAACTGGCTCTCCGTCGTCTATTCGCCGAAGCTCGATCAGGATGTGCAGTCGGTCGGCATGTCCAAGCAGCTTGTCGAGGAAGAGGATGCCCCTTACGGCTATGACGTGTGAGAGCGGTCGCAAAGCTTGCGCCACCGCGCCATTTGCTCTACCTGACGAACAACCGAACAGACTGCATGAAGAGCTTTTTCCATGACCATTGTCGACGTCCGTACGCCTGATCCGAAACGCCTCATTCCCGGCGCCACCGGCGACTGGGAGGTGATCATCGGCATGGAAGTGCACGCCCAGGTGCTCTCGAAGTCCAAGCTGTTTTCCGGCGCCTCGACCGAGTTCGGCAAGGCGCCCAATTCCAACGTGTCGCTGGTGGATGCGGCCATGCCCGGCATGCTGCCGGTCATCAATCAGGAATGCGTGAAGCAGGCCGTTCGCACCGGTCTCGGCCTCAAGGCGAAGATCAACAACTGTTCGATCTTCGACCGCAAGAACTATTTCTATCCGGACCTGCCGCAGGGCTATCAGATCTCGCAGTTCAAGGATCCGATCGTCGGCGAAGGCAAGATCGTCATCTCGCTCGGTCCCGACCGCCAGGGTCAGTTCGAGGATATCGAGATCGGCATCGAGCGCCTGCATCTGGAGCAGGATGCCGGAAAGTTGATGCATGACCAGCATCCGACCATGTCCTATGTGGATCTCAACCGTTCCGGCGTGGCGCTGATGGAAATCGTCTCCAAGCCCGACATGCGCTCGTCGGACGAGGCCAAGGCCTATATGACGAAGCTGCGCTCCATCGTGCGCTATCTCGGCACCTGCGACGGCAATATGGACGAAGGTTCGATGCGTGCCGACGTGAACGTCTCCGTGCGCCGTCCGGGCGAAGCCTTCGGCACGCGCTGCGAGATCAAGAATGTCAACTCGATCCGCTTCATCGGCCAGGCGATCGAATATGAGGCCCGCCGCCAGATCGCGATCCTGGAAGAGGGCGGTACCATCGACCAGGAAACCCGCCTGTTCGACCCGAACAAGGGCGAGACGCGCTCGATGCGCTCCAAGGAAGATGCGCATGACTATCGCTACTTCCCCGATCCGGACCTGCTGCCGCTCGAATTCGACGATGCATTCGTGGCGGAGCTGAAGGCGCATCTGCCGGAATTGCCGGACGACAAGAAGGCACGTTTCGTCGCCGAACTCGGCCTGTCGGTCTATGACGCATCCGTGCTCGTCTCCGAAAAGGCGATTGCCGATTATTTCGAGGCGGTTGCCGAAGGACGCGATGGCAAGACGGCGGCGAACTGGGTCATCAACGATCTGCTGGGCGCCTTGAACAAAGCCGGCAAAGGCATTGAAGAGACTCCGGTTTCGCCGGCCCAGCTCGGCGGCATCATCGACCTCATCAAGGCCGAAACCATTTCCGGCAAGATCGCCAAGGACCTCTTCGAGATCGTCTTCAACGAGGGCGGCGACCCGGCGGAAATCGTCGAAAGCCGTGGCATGAAGCAGGTGACCGACACCGGTGCCATCGAGAAGGCCGTCGACGACATCATCGCCGCCAATCCGGACCAGGTGGCCAAGGTGAAGGCCAAGCCGACGCTTGCCGGCTGGTTCGTCGGCCAGGTGATGAAGGCCACCGGCGGCAAGGCCAATCCGCAGGCCGTGCAGGCGCTGGTCAAGGCGAAGCTCGGCATCGAAGACGAATAAGGCGGCCGGCCCGGTCCGTTGCGACCGGGCGCCACCGATGCGCTTTTAAGTCTGAGGCCCGTCGTCCCGGAGGGACCCCATGGTGTTTTTTGTCCGAACCGCCACCGAGCAGGATGTCGATGCCATCCGCGAGGTGCTGGTTGAAACCTGGCACGCCACCTATGACGCCTTCTATGGCGAGGCAAAGGTCAATGAATTGATCGCCGCCTGGCATCGCCCCGCCACCATCCGCGCCAGCATCGGCAAGCGGGATGGCGAATTTCTGGTGGCCGATGACGGCCGCCAGATCGGTGGTGTGGGCTATGCGGTGATGTCCGACACAATGACGAAGACGGCGCTGCTGCGCCAGCTTTACGTGCGTCCGGCCTTTCAGGGCGAGGGGATCGGCCGGGATATCTTCGCCGAACTCGAAACCTGCTTTCCGGACGCCGAGATCATGCGGCTGGAGGTCGAGCCGCGCAATGTGCGGGCCATCGCCTTCTACACGCGCCTGGGTTTTGTGGAGGTGGATCGCACGAAGCATTGCGGTGCCGAAGGCAGCGGCATCGAGGCGATCATCATGGAAAAGCCACTGCTCTGAGCGACCGTCAAGGCGCAGGCAGAGGGCCGCGCCACGGCGGCGCGGCCCTCTGCCGCTCAGTTACTTCTGCGGATAGTCGAAGCTGAAGGTTTCGGTGATGGGCTTGGTCCAGAAGCCCGGCGTTCCGGTTTCCTTGTCGATATGGTGATAGAAGCCGTTGGTTTCCGGCGAGGCGTATGTCAGCACCACCTTGTAGTGGCCGGGGCCGTCCATCCGCACATTCTTGGCGTAGTGGGGACCATCCTTCGCCGTCATCGGCAGCAATGTGCCGGTCGAGCTCCACGGCGTGCCGTCCTTGGTCAGCTTGTAGCTGATCTTGAGGTAGGGGATCCAGGCATCGGTCGGAAAGCCCCAGGGATTGTCCTCCTTCGCGTGGACATCCGTTTCCAGATGCACCACGTCCTTGCCACTCATCACCATGTTCTGCATCATCGGGGCCATCTCGATGCCGACCAGGTAGCTTGAGGCGATTTCCAGATGCTCGGCGGTCACGGGGCCGCCGATGGGGTATTCGCGCGCTTGCGCGGGAAGGCCCGCGAGCGCACCGGCAGCGGCTGTCAGAAGGCCAAGCGTCATCAACTTGCGCATTGCAATCATCCTTTCGGTCTTGGGACGGGGAGGGAGGCGGCCGGGGCCGCGACCTGGGGCTAGGGCTGCGGTCTGGGCTGTGCAGGCGACCGGACATGGCCGTGCGACTGGCGGATCAGGCGCGCGCCGAAGAAGAGAATGACGAGGGTGGCGGCCCAGGCGGCAAGCTGGATGCCGAGCGGGCGGGCGGTATAGCCGAACAGCGCGGTGGCGGCGCGTCCCGCCAGGCTGCCATCGGCCAGCAGCCAGGTCGTGTCCCACAGATCATAGCCCCAGGCGGGCAGCAGGCCGTCCTGGGCCAGCAAGGCTGCCGCCTGTCCGGCCATGCCGGCCGCAAGAAGGGCTACGAGCCCGGAGGTGACGGAGAAGAGCCAGCGCAGCGGAATGGCAACCAGCCCGCGATAGAGAACGAAGGAGAGCGCCGCGCCGCCGAGAATGCCGACAATGCCACCGGCCAGCATCGGCGCAAAGCCGATCTCCGCCGAAATCGCGATGCCATACAGGAAGAGCACGACCTCGCTTCCCTCGCGCAGCACCGCGATGGCAATCACCACGGCCATGGCCAGCATGGAGCGATCGCCGCTGGCCACCTGCTGGCCGAGCGCCTTCATCTCCGCCGCCATCTGCCGGCCATGGCTTGCCATCCAAAGATTGTGCCAGCCAAGCATCACCACGGCGATGCACAGGATCGAGGCGTTGAACACTTCCTGTCCGTTGCCGGCAAACGCTTCCTCCAGCCGGCCGGCAAACAGTGCGACGAGAACCGCACCGGCCACGCCGGCGGCAATGCCGCCCAGCACCCAGAGCGTGCGCCCGGCAATGCCGCGGGTGGCGGCCAGCACGATGCCGACGATCAGGCCGGCTTCCATGACCTCGCGAAAGACGATCAGCAGGCTCGCCAGCATCAGCCCTACTCCTTCGGCGCGATGGCGGTCAGGGTGCCGGTTGCCTCGGGATGATAGTCATCGAAGAACTTGTATGTGCCGGGAGCAAGCGGCCCGGCATGGGCGGTGACATGGCCCTGGCCGACGACGATCTTCTCGAACTTCATGTCGTAGCTCTCGAATTCCGCCGTCGTTCCGTCCTTGTTGGCCACTTCGATCAGGAAGCGGGTATTGGCGGGCACCTCCAGATGCGAGGGCAGGAAGGTGTGGTCCTCCAGCGTCAGATGATAGGTCTGGATGGTGTCGGCTAGGGCGAGGCCGGGCGCCGCTATGGCGGCCCCGCAGAGCAGTGCCGACTGAAGGGTTCGCCTGCCAAGGATGCGGTGACGCATGGTATCTGCCCCGTAATTCGCTGTTGTCGGGTCTGCCGCAAGAGGCCAGTCGGCCCCGGCGCCCCGCTGGAACAGCCTTGATGATGCGCAAATATGACTGCCTGCATCATGTTCAAAATGTGGCGGGAAATCGGACCTTACCAATCTGTAATCTTGGCGGGCAGCCGATGCCGGGTGTGCCGTTGCAGGCGTCGCGCGCCGCTGCCTTGCGTCATCGCGAGCAATAAAGTGTGGAGAACCATGCCATGCCGCGCTAACTTGAGCCTCAGTCGGAAATGGAGGAGGATCATTCCAATGGCTTCGGACACGCTCGTCATCCGCCGTGCACGCGAGGAGGATCTGCCGCAACTGATCGCACTGTTTGCCCAGGATGCCGTCGGCGGCCATGGCGATACCACCGATGCCGAGGCCTATGAGGATTATCTGCGGGCTTTTCATGTCATCGACTCGGCGCCGAACGAACAGCTCTACGTGGCCGAGCTGGAGGGGGAGGTGGTGGCCACCTACCAGCTGACCTTCCTGCGCTCGCTGACCGGGCGTGGTGCGCCGAATGCGATGATCGAGGCGGTCCAGACCCGCGCCGATCTTCGCAGCCAGGGGATCGGCGCAGCCCTGATGCGCCATGCGGAGCAGGAAGCGCGGCGGCGCGACTGCCGGCTGCTGCAGCTGATGTCAAACGTGGCGCGCAGCGATGCCCACCGCTTCTACGAGCGTTTTGGCTTCGTGCGCAGCCATGTGGGTTTCAAGATGAAGCTCAAATAGTGGGGGCCCTGTCGCGAAGCGCTGGACATTGCCGGCTCGAAATTGCATAAGCAGGTCCAAGGACTGCATTCCTTGTCTTCGCGAGGACGTTGGAAAATTATGAAGAATCTCCTCCTGCAAATCTTCACCTGGTGGAACGGCCAGACGGTCGGCACCCGCTTCTTCACCTGGCGCAATGGCAAGCGCGTCGGCGAGGACGAGTTCGGCAATGTCTATTACGAAGGCGGCATGACCTCCTTCGGCCTGCCGCGGCGCTGGGTCATCTACAAAGGCTATACGGAGGCCTCCGCCATTCCGGCCGGCTGGCACGGCTGGATGCATTACCGCACCGATACGCCGCCGTCCCGCGAAAGCTACGTTGCGCGTGAATGGCAGAAGCCGCATCACGCCAACATGACCGGCACTGCGCTTGCCTATCGTCCGAAAGGCTCTCTCGAGGCAACCGGCGAACGCCCGCGCGTTACCGGCGATTACGACGCCTGGACGCCCGGCGCCTGATCGGGCGCCTTTCTTCCGCGTTCGCGCCACATTTCGGGCCTAACGCATACCTGCTCCGGGACCTTCCGGGGCAGGTATTCAATTGTGGTGAGATTGTTGATGCGACACGTCTTTCTTCGCCCGCTGCTTCTCGGCGCCCTGTTCGGTATCGTCACGGCCATCAGCGCCGCACCGGCATCGGCCGCCCGAATCGAGAACCGCGTGGCGGAATTTTCCGGCATCGACAAGATCACCGGCCGCATCACCAAGTTCGACGTCTATGTCAACGAGACGGTGCAATATGGTGCACTGCAGGTGACGCCCAAGGCCTGCTATTCCCGCGACGACAGCGAAGCGCAGAAGGTGGACGGCTTCGTCGAGGTGGACGAGATCACCCTCGACCGCAAGATCCGCCGCATCTTCACCGGCTGGATGTTCGCCGACAGCCCCGGTCTGAATGCCATGGAGCATCCGATTTATGACGTCTGGCTGACCGGATGCAAGCAGACGTCCGACGTGCCGCCACCGGCGGCCGCGAAGAAGTAAGGCGCAGTCGGGCCGGCTGGAAACCGAGATCGGAAGTCATGCGGATCGTCGTGCTGTAACCGGCGGCCACACGCGTTTTTGAACAGCTGCAGTTTTTGTGAAACAAGCTACTCTCACGGGGCGATGCGCTCTCCCGTGGGGACTTGCCAGAGGCTAACCGGTCATAGCTGACATCGGGGTATGGACAATCATGCACATGCGTCCGGCTACCATAAATGATCATGACGAGCTTTGCGCGATCGACCCCGTTGCCGAACTCAGTGCGGTCCGACGCGAGCAGATTCGCCAATGGCTTGCCACAGCGGTCTGTTGCATTGCCGAATCGCGGGGCCGTGTGGCAGCCTATGGAGTGTTGACGCATCATTTTTTTGGTCAGCCCTTCATCGAAATCGTGATGGTTGGCCATGAATTCCGACGTCAGGGGCTGGGGGCGGCGATTGTTCGGCACTTTCAGGCCGCCAGCACCGGCTCGAAGCTTTTCAGTTCGACCAATATGTCGAACAGGCCGATGCAGGCGCTGTTTGCAAAGCTTGGCTTTCGCCCGAGCGGCTATATCGACAATCTTGACGAAGGTGATCCGGAGATCATTTTCTACTGCGCCTGCCCGTAGCGGCGCTCTTTCCGCTTCAGGGAAATGGCAGGTGCGGCGCTTCGGTCGCAGCCTTCAGCATCATCAGGTAATCGAGCTTCGGCACGTCGATCGCACCAAAGGTCTTCAGGTGTTCGGTGGTGAACTGCGTGTCGAGCAGGCGGAAACCGCGGGCGCGCAACCGTTCCACCAGATGCACCAGGCAGATCTTGGAGGCATTGGTGCGCCGGGAGAACATGCTTTCGCCGAAGAAGGCGGCGCCGAGCGAGACGCCGTAGAGCCCGCCCACCAGTTCGTCGTCCTCGAAGGCCTCCACGCTGTGCGCGTGGCCCATGCGGTGCAGTTCTGTATAGAGCTGGCGGATGGTGTCGTTGATCCAGGTGCTCGGCCGATCGGGCGCTTCCTCGGCACAGCCGCTCATCACCGCTTCGAAGCGGGTGTTCACGCGAATGTCGAAGGGCTGCCGCTTCATGGCCTTGGTCAGGCTGCGGGACACGTGGAAGGCATCGAGCGGCAGGATGCCCCGCACTTCGGGCTCGACCCAGAAGATTTCCGGGTCGTCCGCCGATTCGGCCATCGGGAACAGACCGATGGAATAGGCGCGCAGCAGAACATCCGGTGTGATGGCTGGATAATATCTGCCGCGCCGCCCTGCCATGCCTAGCCTTGCGGCTTGTCACCGGCCAGATACTTTTCCAGCCAGTGAATGTCATAGTCGCCGTTGGCGATATCCTGGTTGGCCACCAGATCCTGGAAGAGCGGCAGCGTCGTCTTGATGCCGTCCACGACGAATTCGTCCAGCACGCGGCGCAGGCGCATCATGCATTCGACGCGGGTGCGTCCATGCACGATCAGCTTGCCGATCAGGCTGTCATAGTATGGCGGGATCTTGTAGCCGGCATAGGCGCCCGAATCGACGCGTACGCCGAGGCCACCTGGCGCATGGAAATGCGTGATGGTGCCGGGCGACGGGACGAAGGTGCGGGGATCTTCCGCATTGATGCGGCATTCGATCGCGTGGCCGGAGAAGGTGATGTCCTCCTGCGTGACCGACAGGCCGGCGCCCGAGGCGACGCGGATCTGTTCGTGCACCAGGTCGATGCCGGTGATCGCTTCGGTGATCGGATGCTCCACCTGCAGGCGGGTGTTCATTTCGATGAAATAGAACTCGCCGTTTTCGTAGAGGAATTCGATCGTGCCGGCACCCCGGTACTTCATCTTCTTCATGGCGTCGGCGCAGATCTGGCCGATCTTCATGCGCTGCTCGACATTGAGGGCAGGGGAATTTGCCTCTTCCCAGACCTTCTGGTGGCGGCGCTGCAGCGAGCAGTCGCGTTCGCCGAGATGGATGGCGTTGCCGGCGCCGTCACCGACAACCTGCACCTCGATATGGCGCGGCTTGCCGAGATATTTTTCCATGTAGACGGCATCGTTGCCGAAGGCGGCGAGCGCTTCGGAACGGGCAGTCGAGACGGCCTCTTCGAGTTCCGCTTCGGTCTTTGCCACCTTCATGCCGCGGCCACCACCACCGGCGGTCGCCTTGATCAGCACGGGGAAGCCGATGTTGCGGGCGATTTCCAGCGCGTTTTCCGGCTTCACTTCGCCATCCGAGCCCGGAACGACCGGGATGCCGAGTTCGACGGCCGTCTTCTTGGCGGTAATCTTGTCGCCCATCAGGCGGATATGCTCCGCCGTCGGGCCGATGAAGGTGATGCCATGCGCGTCGAGGATATCGGCGAACTTGGCGTTTTCCGACAGGAAGCCGTAGCCCGGATGCACGGCATCCGCGCCGGTGATCTCGCAGGCGGCAACGATCTGGTGGATGTTCAGATAGCTGTCACGCGAGGGCGGCGGGCCGATGCACACGCTTTCGTCCGCAAGCCGCACATGCATGGCATTGGCATCGGCCGTGGAATGCACGGCGACGGTGGCAATGCCCAGCTCCTTGCAGGCGCGCAGGACGCGAAGGGCGATTTCGCCGCGGTTGGCAATGAGAATCTTGGAGATCATGGATCTGCCTTACTCGATGACAACGAGCGGCTCGCCATACTCGACCGGCTGCGCGTCGTTGACGATGATTTCGGTCACCTTGCCGGAGCGCGGGGCCGGAATCTGGTTCATGGTCTTCATCGCTTCGATGATGAGAAGCGTCTGGCCTTCCTTGACGGTGGCGCCGACTTCGATGAAGGGGCGTGCGCCGGGAGCCGGCGAGAGATAGCAGGTTCCGACCATCGGTGCCGTAACCGCATTGCTGCGATCCTTCGGCGCATCGGCTGCCGGAGCGGCGGCAACCGGTGCGGCCGTGGCCGCGACCGGAGCCGGAGCGGCATATTGCGGAGCGGCCTGGACGAATTGCGGCGCGGCAATGGTGCGGGAGACGCGGATGCGCAGGTCGTCCTGCTCCACTTCGATCTCGGTCAGGTCGGTATCATTGAGGATGTTCGCCAGATCGCGGATCAACCCCTTGTCGATACCGTTCTTCTTCTCAGACATGGTCAACCTATGTGTTCTGTTGTTCTTAGCTGGTTATGTCGCGCAAGGCATGCAGTGCAAGCACATAGCCGCCGGGGCCCAATCCGCAGATCATGCCCTTGGCAGCCGGTGCGATCATCGACTTGTGACGGAATTCTTCCCGTGCATGGATATTGGAGATGTGCACCTCGATGACGGGAACGGAAATCGCCCGGATCGCATCATGCAGGGCAATGGAGGTGTGGCCGTAGGCGCCGGGATTGATGACAACGCCCACGGCGCGATCATTCGCCTCGTGCAGCCGGTCGACCAGCACGCCCTCGTGATTGCTCTGGAAACATTCCACCGTGAAGCCGAGCGCCTCTCCGGCGGCGATGCAATCGCTCTCGATGTCTTTCAGGGTCTTTCCGCCATAGATGCCGGGTTCGCGCTTGCCCAGCATGTTCAGGTTCGGTCCGTTGAGGACAAAGATGGTCTTGCTCATGGAAATCCCGTCAAAAGATCAGGGCAACCTATAGACCGGCGAGGCGGCAAGGGAAAGCCCCTGGCCGCGAAAGCCGTGCATAACCGGCGCTTGCGGCCGGATGTTGACGCTGTCGTTCAGCAGGTCGCCTTTCCGCAGGCGCGGATATTGGCGATCTTCTCCGCCAGTTCCTGGTAGCCGACGGCGCCGAACACTGCTTCATCGCCCACCACGTAGAAGGGGGTGCCGGTAATGCCGAGATTGTTGGCAAGCTGGTAGGTCTGGCGCACCAGCGGGTCGCTCGGGTTGCTCTCCATCGACGCGCGCAGCGCCTGTTCCGGAATGCCGAGCGAGGTGGCCACCTCGATCGCGGTATCTTCGGTCGCCCGCACCTCGCCGCCGAGCAGCTTGCGGTGGAATTGCGGATATTTCTCCGGCGCAACCAGCCGCACGGCATTGGCCACCCGGTGGGCAGCCATGGAATCCGGCCCGAGAATCGGAAACTCCTTGAGGATGAACCGCACCTTGCCGTCGGCCTTCAGCAACTCGTCCATATCGGAAAGCGCGCGCTTGCAGTAGCCGCAATTGTAGTCGAAGAATTCGACGATGGTGACGTCGCCGTTCGGATTGCCCAGCGTGATGTCGCTCGGCGAGGAGAAGAGGGCGTCGCGATTGGCCGAGATGCCATTGGCCGCCTGCGCGATGCGGGCCTCCTGCTGCTTCTTTTCCAGCGCGTCCTGCACCTCCAGCATGATTTCCGGATTGGCGATCAGGTATTCGCGGATGAATGCCCCCATCTCCTTCTTCTGCTGGTCGTCCAGCGCCAGGGCGGCGGAGCCGGCGGAAAGGCTGGCGGTGCCGGCAATCAGCAGGGCGGCCATGGCTTTGGAAAAGGGCTGCATCGTCTTCCTCGTGTCTGCGGTTCTCGGCAAAGGCAGATCGCGCCGCCGAATCGATCCGGGACGCGCCGCCTCATGATGATCCAACCATAACGACAGGCGCCGCCTGGTTCAAACTCACATCTGCGTAGGCAGCAAGCCCGCGCAAGGGGCGTACGAACCCTTCAAAACGCAAACAGCCGCGCAAGGCGCGGCCGTTCGGTTTCATGTCGGTGTCTGCCCGGCTCTCAGAGGAAGCCGCGGCGCTGCCACCAGCCGGCCTTCTTCGGCTTCGGCGGCTCGCCGTCGCCATCGGTTTCGCTCGGCGCCGACGAGCGCACGACCGGTTCCGAGGAGGCGATGTTCGAGGCGCGGTTGGCGCGCGCCGACTTGCTGTCGTCGGACGGGCCTTCGCCGGGAGCATCGGCAACGGTCGATTCCGCTGCTTCGGTTGCCGCTGCTTCCACGGTTTCCGTCGGGAGCGCGACCGGTTCTGCGACGGTTTCCACCGGCATTGCCGCGTCTGCTGCCGTTTCGGCCTGTGCCGGCTCTTCCGTTACCGCCGATTCGACGACCGGAGCGGCTTCGGCGACAGTCTCGCCGGCGCTGCCCTTGGCGCGGCGGGTGCGGCGCGGACGGGCAGGCTTCGCTTCGACCTCGGCAGCAGCCTCCGCGTCGGCATCGACCGGCTCTGCGCTGCCTTCGGCGACCACCGGTTCCTCGGCTGCGGCGGAAGCCTGCGCCGTTACGGCCTGGTCTGCGGCCGCTTCACTGCCCTCATCGCTGTCGTCGGCATCGTCGCCTTCGGCATCATCGCCATTGGCCGACATTTCCTCGCCGTTGCGGTTGCGGCGACCGCCGCGCTTGCCGCGGCGACGGCGCTTGCGGCGCCCGCCTTCGTCGTTGTCGGCCTGTGCGTCGGCCGCGGTGTCCTCGGCCTCGGCTTCATCGCCGTTTTCGTCTGCGGCGCCGTCCTGGTCGTCGGTATCGTCGTCATCGCCGTCGAGCGATTCGCCGGAGGCCTGGCCGTTTTCACTGCCATTGCGATTGCGACCCCGGCGACGGCGGCGGCGCTTGCGGCGGCGGCCGTTCTGATCGTCGTCATTGCCGCGGGCTTCCTGGGTGGCGGCAGCGGGCGCTGCCTCTTCCAGCTCCTCGGCTTCATCCTCCTCGATGATGATGTCGTCATCCTCATCCTCGATCGGAAGCGCGGCGAACTGCATCAGGCTTTCGATCTTGACCGGGTTGGCGACCGGCTCGCCGCGATCGATGGCGAAATGGGTCGCGCCGACACCGCTGTCCGATTCGATGAAGATCGACACGCCGAAGCGCTTCTCGTAATCCACCACGCTGCTACGCTTCTGGTTGAGGATGTAGAGCGCGATATCCGGCGTGGTGCGTACGGTGATGTCGTGCGTGGTGTTCTTCAGCAGATATTCCTCGACGCCGCGCAGCACATGCAGGGCCACGGACGACTGCGACCTGACGTGACCGGTGCCGCCGCAATGCGAGCAGACCTGGGTCGTCGATTCGAGAACGCTGGCACGGATGCGCTGGCGCGACATTTCCAGAAGGCCGAAATGCGAGATGCGGCCCACCTGAATGCGGGCGCGATCGTTCTTCAGGCAGTCCTTCAGCTTCTTCTCGACGGCGCGATTGTTGCGCTTTTCTTCCATGTCGATGAAGTCGATGACGATGAGGCCGGCCAGGTCGCGCAGGCGCAGCTGGCGGGCAACCTCCTCGGCGGCCTCCAGATTGGTCTGCAGCGCGGTTTCCTCGATGGAGTGCTCGCGGGTCGAACGACCGGAATTGACGTCGATCGCCACCAGCGCTTCGGTCTGGTTGATGATCAGATACCCGCCGGACTTCAGCGTGACCTGCGGCTGCAGCATGCGGTCGAGCTGTGCCTCGATGCCGGAGCGCGAGAAGATCGGATGCAGGTCGCGATAGGGCTGAACCACCTTGGCATGGCTTGGCATCAGCATCTTCATGAAGTCTTTGGCTTCACGATAGCCTTCCTCGCCGGCCACGATGATCTCGGAAATGTCCTTGTTGTAGAGATCGCGGATCGAACGCTTGATCAGCGAACCTTCCTCGTAGACGAGGCAGGGCGCGATGGAGTTCAGCGTCAGCGTGCGCACGTTCTCCCACAGGCGCATCAGATATTCGAAGTCGCGCTTGATCTCGACGCGGGTGCGGTTGGCGCCGGCCGTGCGAAGGATCACGCCCATGCCCTGCGGCACTTCCAGCTCGCGGGCGATTTCCTTCAGCCGCTTGCGATCGGTCGGATTGGTGATCTTGCGCGAAATGCCGCCGCCACGGGCGGTGTTCGGCATCAGCACCGAGTAGCGGCCGGCCAGCGACAGATAGGTGGTCAGCGCCGCACCCTTGTTGCCGCGTTCCTCCTTGGCCACCTGCACCAGCAGGATCTGCCGGCGCTTGATGACCTCCTGGATGCGGTACTGCTTGCGCGGCTTGCGGTAGACGCGATCCGGAACCTCTTCCATGGCGTCTTCGGCGCCGACGGATTCGATCTCTTCCTTCTCGTGCTCCTCATCGTCGTCATCGTCATCGTCGCGATTGCGACGGTCGATCACGTCCTCGGAGATGGCGTCGGTCTCGACCATGGCCGCCATGGTGTCCGGCGTGCTGTCATCCTCGGCATCGGTCGTCTCGACGGCGGCGGTCTCTTCCGCGACGGCGGGCGCCTCGACGGGGGAAGCCTCCTCGGCGGTCTCGGCGACCTTCTTGCGCGAACGGCTGCGGCGCGGCTTGGCCTTCGGCTTCTCGGCAGCGTCTTCCGGTGCAGCTTCGGTTGCGGCAACTTCGGCTTCCGCTTCGGCAGCCGGCTCGGCACCAAGGGCGGCCTCGACCTGCGGCACGATGCCGACATCCGGCTGCTCAACCTTGGACAGATCGATTACAGGCTCGGAGGGGCTGTCGACCGGATCGAAATCCGGATGGCGGCGCTGGTCTTCGGCCTCGGCCTGCAGCAGGGCCTGACGATCAGCAAGCGGGATCTGGTAGTAATCGGGATGGATTTCGGCAAAGGCGAGAAAGCCGTGCCGGTTGCCGCCGTAATCGACAAAGGCCGCCTGGAGAGACGGTTCTACGCGGGTGACTTTGGCGAGATAGATGTTGCCGCGTATCTGTTTCTTGTGCTGCGATTCGAAATCGAATTCCTCGATCCGGTTGCCCCGGACGACGACTACGCGTGTCTCCTCTTCGTGAGACGCGTCGATAAGCATTTTGTCTGCCATTGAAGTTCTGCTCCTCGGCGCGGACGCGCAAGCGCAAAACGGCCGGTCAGACTGACGGGCCGTTCATGCATCGCATCCATATCGCCGGATAAGAAAGTTCCCGCTGGCCTGTCCGGAGAGGAGATTGCCCGGACGCTGCCCGGAGCCTGAGGCCCCTTCAGCGTTTCCAGTTTGTGCAATCCGTGCCGTGACATCAAAAACCAGACGAGAAAGACGTTACAATAGGCCCGACCTGGGGCCCGATGAATTTGCTCCTGATGAGCGTGGATGGCGAGCCATCCGGTACTTTTCCCGGCCATCGCCGGATTGGATAGAGTTTCAGGCTGAAGTGTAGAGACGTCGGATGTCTGCCGGTCGCCGGCGCCAGAACTCACTTGCTGGCAGCCTATCAACAGACTATCCCGTCGACACTTAAACCCTCATAAGCCTTGTATGTTTTATCTGTCACAATAGCAAGCGGAAAGCCGGTTCTGCCTTATTATGGATCAATTTCCGCGCCTTAAGGCGGACAGGCAAGGGGTGCCCGTCCCGTCGCGGCGGCAGGCGGCGCGCTGGCGCGGCTACCGGAGGCGGCGTGCGAGGCGAGAATCGGTCCGGGCTGTCGATGCGCGCAGCCTGCGGGAAAGCGAAGCAGGGAAGGGATCCTTGGGCAACATGTGGCAGTTTCAGAGTGCCGGTTTCGCCTCCGTGCTGCGGGGGGTGGCGATCTTTGTGGCCAGCGCCGTCTGGCTGGTTGCGGGCGCGTTGTCGCCGGCTGCCGCCACCGAGGCGGCGGCGAGGAAACCGCTGCTGGCCTTTGCCGCCCGCATTGCCGGCGACGATGCCCGCACCCGCATCGTCCTCGATTTCGATGCCAAGCCCGAATTCTCGGTTCATTATGTCGCGTCGCCGGAGCGCGTGGTGATCGATCTGCCGGCAACGGCCTTCGGCTTTCCCGCCAAGGATCTCGCACCACGCGGCCTGTTCAAGGACATCCGCTACGGCACCATGGCCCAGGGCAGCGCCCGCATCGTGCTGGCAGCGATCCGTCCGGTGAAGCTGGTGCTGGCCGAAGTGCGCCAGAACGAGACTGCGGGGCAGGGCTATCGGCTGGTCCTCGACGCGGAAATGACCACCGCCAAGGATTTCGCCGACATCGTCTCCCGGCAGAAATGGGGCCAGCCGCTTGCCAGCACCGCGAGGCTCGATCTCGGCCATACCGCCGCCGATCCGTCGACGGACGGGGTCTTCACCATTGCGGTGGATGCCGGCCATGGTGGCATCGACACCGGTGCGACCGGCGCTGTGACGAAGACGCCGGAGAAGGAGATCACCCTTGCCTTCGCCAAGGCCCTTGCCGAGCGTCTCAACCGCCAGAGCGGCGTGAAGGCCTTCCTGACCCGCGAGGATGATACCTTCCTGTCGCTGTCGGAACGGGTGACGCTGGCGCGTCAGGGCGCGGCGGACCTGTTCATCTCGCTGCATGCCGATACGCTGGCCCAGAAGAACATCCGCGGCGCAACGGTCTATACACTCTCCGACAAGGCTTCGGACCGCATGGCGGCAGCGTTGGCTGCGCGCGAAAACCTGTCCGATGAACTCGCCGGATTTTCCATCGAAAGCGGCCCGCCGGAAGTGGCCGACATCCTGCTCGATCTGGCGCGGCGTGAAAGCCAGGCCTTTTCGATCTCGCTTGCCGACCGTGTGGTGAAATCCTTCGAGGGCAAGATCGAACTGATCAACAACCCGCATCGACAGGCCGGTTTCCAGGTTCTGAGGGCGCCTGACATTCCCTCCATCCTGGTCGAACTCGGCTTTCTTTCCAATCCGCAGGACGAGAAGCTGCTGCTGGACCCGGCCTGGCGCGACAAGGTGGCGGATGCGCTGGCGGATGCCGTTGCCCATTACCGGAGCGAAACGGTGGCCGGCGGCGGCTGACCAAGCGTGTTCCCGGCGCTACAACGCCGCGCCAAACTGCCGCTTCGGCGCAACCATTGCCCGTCTTGCCTGTGAATGTCGCGGCAGAGCCCTATTTTACTCACATTCGAGCGGTTACTCCAGACGCTTCGAGGCTGGCGACTCGTGCGCTTGTGTTCGTGCGCTTGCGGGCCGGTTGAAGGCTTGCACTTGGCTGACCGCCCGTGCAAAACGCCAGGAAACATGAGATGGTGCCGATATGCGCCATACGATGACAAAGCGGTAGCAGCAGATGATCAGATTGCTTGGATATTTCTTCGGACTGGCCTGCGTTGCCTTCCTCGCAGCGGCCGCCGTGATCGCCGTCTATCTGACCGGCGTATCCAGGGATCTGCCCAATTACGAAGTGCTGGCATCCTACGAGCCGCCGGTTGCCACCCGCATTCACGCCGGCAACGGCGCGCTCATGGAGGAGTATGCCCGTGAAAAGCGCCTGTTCCTGCCGATCCAGGCTATTCCGGACCGCGTGAAGGCAGCATTCCTTTCGGCGGAAGACAAGAATTTCTACAATCATCCGGGTGTTGATTTCTGGGGTCTGGCACGTGCCGTACTGAACAACGTCCAGAACCTCGGCTCCGGCAGGCGTCCGGAGGGCGCTTCGACCATCACGCAGCAGGTGGCGAAGAACTTCCTGCTTTCCGCCGACCAGACCATCGACCGCAAGGTGAAGGAAGCGATCCTCTCCTTCCGCATCGAACAGACCTATTCCAAGGACAAGATCCTCGAACTCTACCTGAACGAGATCTTCTTCGGCCTCAATTCCTATGGCATCGCCGCGGCGGCCCTGACCTATTTCGACAAGTCGGTGACGGAACTGACGATCGCCGAGACCGCCTATCTCGCCTCGCTGCCGAAGGGGCCGGCCAACTATCACCCCTTCCGTCACGAGAAGGCCGCGCTCGAGCGTCGCAACTGGGTGATCGACCGCATGGCGGAGAACGGCTACATCACGGCCGGCGATGCCACCGAGGCCAAGGCGCAGCCGCTCGGCGTGCGCATCCGCCGCGGTGCACCGCCGCTGCTGGGGGCCGACTATTTTGCGGAGGAAGTGCGCCGGCAGATCATCCAGGCCTATGGCGACAAGGCGCTTTACGAGGGTGGGCTGTCCGTGCGCACCTCGCTTGACCCGCAGATGCAGGTGATGGCACGAGCCGCGCTGCAGCGGGGTCTCGTGGAATATGACCAGCGTCGCGGTTTCCACGGCCCGGTCGCGCAGGTTTCCGTGACCGGCGACTGGGGGCCGGAACTGGCCAAGCTGCCGACCCTGCGCGATGTGCCGGAATGGAAGCTTGCCGTGGTGCTGGCGGTTTCGGCCAGCAGCGTCGACATCGGCCTGCAGCCGGACACCGTCAGCGGCAAGCTGGACGACAAGCGCGAGCGCGGCACCATTCCCGCCGAGGAAATGAAATGGGCCTATCGTGACGCCAAGGGCGACCGCAAGACGGCGAAATCCCCCGCCGATGGCGTGGTGAAGCCGGGCGATGTCGTCTATGTCGAGCCGATCGAGGGCCGCAAGGGCACCTTCCGCCTGCGCCAGCCGCCGAAGGTGCAGGGCGGCATGGTGGTCATGGACCCGCATACCGGCCGCGTTCTGGCCATGGTCGGCGGCTTTTCCTTCGGCCAGTCCGAGTTCAACCGCGCCACCCAGGCGATGCGCCAGCCGGGGTCCGCCTTCAAGCCCTTCGTCTATTCGGCAGCGCTCGACAACGGCTATACCCCGGCCTCGGTGATCCTCGACGCGCCGATCGAGATGGTGTCGGGCGGAGAGGTCTGGCGGCCGGAAAACTATGGCGGCGACAGTGCCGGCCCCTCGACGCTGCGCTACGGCATCGAGAAATCGCGCAACCAGATGACGGTGCGTCTCGCCCAGGACATGGGCATGGATCTGGTGGCTGAATATGCCGAACGCTTCGGCATCTATGACAAGATGGCGCCGCTGCTGGCCATGTCGCTCGGCTCGGGCGAAACCACGGTGCTGCGTCTGGTTGCGGCCTATTCGGTCATCGCCAATGGCGGCAAGCAGATCAAGCCGACGCTCGTCGACCGCATTCAGGACCGCTACGGCAAGACCATCTTCCGCCATGTGGACCGCACCTGCGAAGGCTGCAACTTCGACAACTGGAGCAACCAGCCAGAGCCGACGCTGATCGACAATCGCGAGCAGGTTCTCGATCCGATGACCGCCTACCAGATCACCTCGATGATGGAAGGTGTTGTGACGCGCGGCACCGCGGCCGGCAAGATCCCGGTCAAGGATCGCCCGGTCGCCGGCAAGACCGGCACCACCAATGACGAGAAGGATGCCTGGTTCGTCGGCTTCACGCCCGATCTTGTGGCGGGGCTCTATATCGGCTTCGACACGCCGGCACCGCTCGGCCGCGCCGGCACCGGTGGCGGGCTTGCCGCGCCGATCTTCGGCGAGTTTCTGGCGCAGGCCGCCAAGGTGACGCCGCCCAGCAAGTTCCAGGTACCGGCCGGCATGCAGTTCATCGCCGTCAACCGCAAAACCGGCATGGCGGCCGTCGAAGGCGATCCGGATACCATCGTCGAAGCCTTCAAGCCCGGCACCGGCCCGGCGGATTCCCTCTCCGTCATCGGCATGGGCGACCAGTTGCCGCCGGAGGAAATCCTGAAAAGCTCGCCGCAGGCGCAGCAGGCCGTCACCTCGGGTTCCGGCGGGCTCTTCTGATCCCGACCTTTCGGCCAGGCCCCGGCGCCGCGCCGCGGGCCGGGGTTTACATCCGCCGTGCAGGCCACTATGCACGGCCATTCCCGCCAGAAGAACGAAAAAGGCAAAGGATGCGCAACGAAACCCTGAATATTGTCGACGAAATCAAGCAGGCCATAAGCCTGCTGAGGAGGCATCTTTGACTGGGACCAGGCGATAAGACGACTGGACTGGTTGAACAACAAGGCAGAGGATCCGACCCTCTGGAACGATGCCGCCGAAGCCCAGAAGCTGATGCGCGAGCGCCAGCAGCTGGATGATGCCATCAGCGGCGTGAAGTCGCTCGAGCAGCAGCTGCGGGACAATGTCGAACTGATCGAGCTTGGCGAGGAAGAGGGCGACGATTCGGTCGTGCGCGATGCCGAGGAGGCCCTCAAGGGGCTGAGGACGGAAGCATCCCGCCGCCAGGTCGAAGCCATGCTCTCCGGCGAAGCCGACAGCAACGATACCTATGTGGAAGTGCATTCCGGCGCCGGCGGCACCGAATCGCAGGACTGGGCCAACATGCTGCTGCGCATGTACACCCGCTGGGCGGAACGCTCGGGCTTCAAGGTCGAGCTGCTGGAAATGCACGAGGGCGAAGAGGCCGGCATCAAGTCTGCCACCATTCTCGTCAAGGGTCACAATGCCTATGGCTGGCTGAAGACCGAATCGGGCGTGCATCGCCTGGTGCGCATCTCGCCCTATGACAGCAATGCGCGCCGCCACACCTCGTTTTCGTCCATCTGGGTCTATCCGGTCGTGGATGAATCGATCCAGATCGAGATCAACGAGAGCGATTGCCGCATCGATACCTACCGCTCGTCCGGCGCCGGCGGCCAGCACGTCAACACCACCGACTCGGCCGTGCGCATCACGCATATTCCGAGCGGCATCGTGGTGGCCTGCCAGCAGGAACGCTCCCAGCACAAGAACCGCGCCAAGGCGTGGGACATGCTGCGTGCCCGCCTTTATGAAGCCGAGCTGAAGAAGCGCGAGGAAGCGGCCAATGCCGAGGCGGCCTCCAAGACCGATATCGGCTGGGGCCACCAGATCCGCTCCTATGTCCTGCAGCCCTATCAGCTGGTCAAGGACCTGCGCACCGGCGTGGAAAGCACGGCTCCGGGCGATGTGCTGGATGGCGAGCTGAACGAGTTCATGGAAGCAGCACTTGCCCACCGCATCAGCGGCAGCGGCGGCGAGGTTGCCGACATCGACTGATCGCGCCGCGATTGTCGCGTGGGTGAACCCGCGTGTGATCGGGCGGCGTGAATGAACGACAGGGGCGTGCCACCACCGGGCGGCGCGCCCTTTTTCATGTCGTGCGGCGCAGCCTGGATGTCAGTCCGAAAACTGTTCGGCGAGGATACGTTCCGACCAGGAATGATCGGGATCCGACAGGATGCGCGCGGTGCGGTGGCGCGATTGCGAGATGCGCACATGCAGCACGCTCTTCACCTCGGTATTGTCGGCCACGGCATTCACCGGCCGCTTTTCCGGTTCGAGAATGTCGATCTCGACGCTGACCCGGTTCGGCAGGAGCGCGCCGCGCCAGCGCCGCGGCCGAAAGGCGCTGACCGGCGTCATGGCCAGCAGCGGCGCATCGAGCGGCAGGATCGGCCCGTGGGCGGAGAGATTGTAGGCGGTGGAGCCGGCAGGCGTCGCGATGATCAGCCCGTCGCAGATCAGTTCTTCCAGCCGCACGTGGCCGTCCACCGTCACCCTCAGCTTGCCGGCCTGATAGGACTGGCGAAACAGGTAGACCTCGTTGATGGCGAGCGCCAGCGAGGTGGTGCCATCGACGTTGCGCGTCTTCATCTGAAGCGGGTGGAAATCGTTCTCGACCGCCTGGTCGATGCGCTCCTTTAGCCCGTCCAGCCGGTAGTCATTCATCAGGAAGCCGACGGAGCCGCAGTTCATGCCATAGATGCGCTTGCCGCTGTTGACCGTCTGGTGCAGCGTCTGCAGCATGAAACCGTCGCCACCGAGCGCGACGATGGTGTCCGCCTCCTGCTCCGAATGGTTGCCATAAAGGTCCGTCAGTTCCTGGAACGCGATCTGCGCCTCCGGCGAGGAGGATGCGAGAAAGCAAAGGCGGTGGTTCTTCAAAGACATGGGAGCCCCTATCGCTTTTGCCTTGGTACGGGAAAGCGCGAGCCCCGACAAGCCTTCCCGCCACCCGCGCCGTGTCCGCCTTCCCGCCGCGGGCGCAATCGCCCCACGGGCGGCGCAATTTTTCCTTTACACGAGGGCAGAATATGCTAACTCGCAAGCCAAGAGTGCCCTTGTAGCTCAGTTGGTAGAGCACCTGATTTGTAATCAGGGGGTCGCGGGTTCGAACCCTGCCGGGGGCACCATTTTTCTCCTTGATTTTGAAGAGTGTTTGTCTGTGACGCGTTCCTGTCGTGCTGTTGCACTCGTGATGCCGGGAACCTGAAGCGGCCGGCATGCCGGCGCGCTCCGATGTTTGCTGCATGGGTATCGGTGAAGGAGGCGGACGCCTTCAGGCAAAGACGCTCTTTACGGCAGCCTTCAATCTTTCTGCGACCGGTGCTCTTTGGACGGGTCGTCTGAAATAGTATGCAGTCTCGTTGACCTCGGGGAAGGTGGTCATTGGCGTATGCCGGCTGTCGAGGACTTCAAACTTGTTTTTGACCAGTTGATCGAGGAAGAATGCAGGCTCGCCACCGCCAGCCCGGATAAATGCGGTGTGCATTTCGACATATCCACGCTGGACAGACCAATGGGGTAGCAGCTTGGTGTCACCAAGTTCATACTCGGCTCCTTCAATATCGATTTTGAGGAACGTCGGATTGTAGCGGAGATAGTGGTCCGGGGTGCATATCTCGATATCCATCGAATAGTTCTTCCGTCCGCTGCCCGCATTGAACGTTTTTGAACCGGTGACATCGGTGGTAATGGTTCTCTGGCTGTTGCCCAGACCGACCGTGTGCGTGGTGACATTGCTGCAACCGTTGAGGATTGCCTGCGCCTTTGTCGCCGCTGTGTTCCAGGGGAACGGGTCGAAGCTGTGCACGTGGCCATTGGGGACAAGCTTGGCGAACCACGTCGTATGATATCCGCTGTTGCAGCCGAGGTCGAAAACAATGTCGTCCGGGCGGAGAAGGTCAAGCCTCTTTACGGCCGCCATGGCACCATCCGGCTTTTCGTCGCCAAACCACGCTTTGGACTCGTGGTGATATATGATGAATTTGTACGTGACGCCTGCCTGAGTGTGCTCGACGATTTCGGGCGTCATCCGCGCGTAGTTATCGATCATCTTTGTCGTGCGCTCGATCTCATCCAGATCGCGCGACAACTGGTCCAAGACCTGTCGTTCCAGTACCGTCATTTGCTGTGCCCCCCGTCTGATGCTGACAAGCTGTCGCGCATTTCGGATCAAGATAAAACCCTAAAATACGGGGGGTGGGGGACGAAAAAATCGATGTAACGCTACCTCGGTAATCATTCGCGCGCGAATCACGGCAGATCAGCAATTGCACACCATCTCTCTGAAGGCATTGACGTTGTTGCAGTCCGCATGCGGGCAGACGAGGAAAATCTTTTCTGCGCGAATTCGGGACTTGATTTCCTTCCGTTCGATTTGCCCGTATTCTCATTCCGCACCGCCCTCCGGCCCAATACAGCCGCAAGAGGCTCGGGCAATAATGCGGGCGTCAGCTGCGATGTGATGAGTTGTCGTCTCACAGGTACAAGATTCGCCGACCGCTTATGGCCAATCACCTCGCCGGAAAACACGTCTGTGTGCGGATTTCGGCGCCCGTGACGATGGGGTAACGTGATGACGACAGCTCACGTTGACTGAGGAGACTGCCTCAGGGCCAGTTGCAACACCACACAAGTGTTCAAATTTTAGAAAAGCCTGATAAAAGATGCAACTTGAAGCAAGCGATTCAGACTTGCTTAGAGACCTTGCCCTAAGTTTTTTGGCATCGGGTGATGTTGTGGCATCCACGGCGCCGATGCGGGCGGATCCGATCGATGAGCGGGCTGTGGCCGGTAAACCGCATGTCGTGGAGGCGGCGGGAGGGCGCGGCGCCGGCTCGTGTCGGCTGAGGGTCACGGCCGTTCGGCGAACGTTCCGGGTTTATGGCAATCCGGTCCCGCTTGCCCGGCCGCACCCGCTGCCGGCGGATTGCGCGGGAGGAGCGGAGTGCGCCATGAGATCGTCGAGTGTGCTTGAAATCATTGCCTTTCGTCTGGGTGCCCAGGACTTCTGCATCCGGACCACCAGTGTGCGGGAGATTCGCGGCTGGGCGCCGTCCATGCCGGTGCCGAATGCGCCTCACTACATGCTGGGTGTGATGAACCTGCGCGGCACGGTCATTCCCACCGTCGATCTTGCCCAGCGGCTCGGCATGGCGCCGGCGCAGCGCAGCGACCGAAGCGCCATCATCGTGGTGGAGGCGGGTGTGACGGTGCTGGGGCTGCTGGTGGACCATGTGACCGACATGCTCTCGGTTCCCGTGGAGGAGGTGCAGCCGGTGCCGGCGGTGTTCTCCTCCTTCGACAGCCGCTATTGCGACGGCATCATCACCCACGCCAATGGCATGATCTGTTTCATCAATGTGGAGCGTCTGTTCGAGACCGACGTCATTCCGCAGGCGGCGTGACACCACGTGCCGCCACGCCCGCCGCCTGCACCGGAGGGCCGGGCGATCCCCGAGGCCGGCGCCGCCAGGATGGCGGCAGAGATGACCCTGTTTCCCCCAAAATCCTGCCGATGAGGATCCCATGCGCATCCTGACTGTTCTTGCCCTTCTTCTGACCACGGCAACGTCCGCCTGGTCGCTCGACAAGCCGACCGGCCCGGTGGTGCTGACCGTGCGCGGTGCCCTGACCAATGCCAATGCGGGCGCCACCGCCCAGTTCGACATGGCGATGCTGGACAAGCTGGCCGGGCGCACCGGCCGCATGCAGACGCCCTGGACCGAGGGTGAAACCGAGTTCAAGGGGCCGCTGCTGCGTGCCGTGCTTGAGGCGGCCGGCGCCAAGGGCAATGTGCTTCTGGTGCGGGCGCTCAACGACTATTTCGCCACCGTGCCGATCGAGGATGCGACCGCCCACGACACGATGCTCGCCACCCGTGCCAATGGCAAGCTGCTGTCTGTGCGCGACAAGGGGCCGCTCTTCCTGATCTATCCCTTCGATCTGGAGCCGGCGCTCTATAACGAGAAGTATTTCTCGCGCTCCGTCTGGCAGATCAAGGAGATCGAGGTCCAGCCGTGAACCCAGCCACCCCCTTCAGCGGTGACGTGATTCGCAAGGCCAGCCGCATCACCGTGGTGCTGCAGGTGCTGGCCGTTGTGCTTCTGGCGATCCTGGTGTCGGTCTATATCGACATTGCCAATCGCCAGCGCGCCATGCGCGACACGGTGCGCGAAAACGCCATGTGGTCCGTCCACCAGCTGAACCGGGAGGCGCAGGACCTGCACCAGACCCTCGAACTGATGCTTGCCCGGAACGATCTGGGCGAGCAGCGTCTGCAGGATCTGTCGCTACGCTACGACATCGTCTATTCGCGCATCAACACGCTGCGCAAGGCGCAGTTCGAGGAAAGCTTCGCCGCCGATGCGGAGGTGGGACGGAGCCTGCGCACCATCCAGCAGATCACGCTGGCAAGCCAGCCGGTCTTCGATGCCATTCTCGGCGGCAATTCCGTCTCGCGCACGGACCTGGCGGCGCTCGATGGCGACCTTGCCATGCTGTCGCGCGAAAGCGGCGACCTGCTGATCTATACCAATACCTTTGTCAGCGCGGAACGGGCGCAGAGCCGCATCGAGATCGACGCGCTGCAGCGCAAGGCGATGGGGCTGATCGGCCTGCTGGTGGTGTCGGTCGCCGTGCTGATCGTCACGCTGCAGCGACAGTTGCGCAACGTGCAGGCGGCCGGCGTGAGCCTGGAGGCGATGGCCGAGCAGCTGAGCGTGTCCTACCAGGCGGCCGAGGCCGGCAACCGGGCCAAGTCACAGTTCATGGCGACCATGGGCCACGAGATCCGCACGCCGCTTAACGCCATTCTCGGCATGGTCGAACTCCTGGAGCTGACGCGGCTTTCGCCGGAGGCCGCCGCCCACGTGCGCACCATCCGCGGCTCCGGCGAGGCGCTCCTCGACATCATCAACGAGATCCTCGATTATGCCAAGATCGAACACGGCAAGCTGGAACTGGAGCGCCGGCCTGTCGACCTGCAGCAACTGGGCGAAACCAGCGTCGAGATGATGCGCGGGCGGGCCGTCGAATCGCGCAATACCATCACGCTCGACCTGCCGGAAAAATGGCGGGCGCCCTTCGTCCTCTCCGACCCCACCCGGCTGAGGCAGGTGATCCTGAACCTGATGAGCAATGCGCTGAAGTTCACCCAGGACGGCATGGTGACGCTGCGCATGCAGCAGACCCTGCGCAAGGGCGTGCTGTGGCTGCGGATCGAGGTGGAGGATACCGGCATCGGCATTGACGAAGCCGGGCGGGCCAAGCTGTTTCGTCCCTTCTCGCAGGTGGATGCCAGCATCAGCCGTCGCTATGGCGGCACCGGCCTTGGGCTTACCATCTGCAAGGAAATCATCGACCGCTTCGGCGGCGAGGTCGGCGTCGACAGTGTTCCGGGCGAGGGCAGCATCTTCTGGTTCGAGCTGCCGGTGGAAGCGACCGATGCGCCGAGTGCTGCAGCCGGCACGGGTGCCGAAACGGCGCTGGCGCAGCCGCAGCGCCTCAGAATCCTGGTCGCCGAGGACAACAAGGTGAACCAGCAGGTCATCCTTGGCTATCTGCGCCACCTGGGGCAGGATGTGGTGATGGCCGACAATGGCGCGCTGGCCGTCGAGTGCGCACGCGCCGAAGCCTTCGACCTGATACTCATGGATATGCAGATGCCGGTGATGGACGGTATCGAAGCCGCCCGGCAGATCCGTGGCAAGCCCGGCCCCTCCGCCGCCACGCCGATCGTGGCGCTGACCGCCAATGCCTCCGACGAGGATCGGCGCACCTGCCTGGAGGTCGGCATGAACGGCTTCCAGGCAAAGCCGATCAGCATTGCGGTGCTGCACCGCGTGCTCCTCGATATCGGCAGCCAGCGTCCGCAGCAGGTGGAGGCTGCGCCTTCCGCGCCCTTGTCCGTTGCGGCGCCGGCCGGTGTTGTGGTCGGCCTGCCCGGAAAGCCGGTCGCAGCGGTTGCCGTCGGCGCGCCCGCGGCTGGCGACAGCCTGCCGGAGAAGGGGGCGGCGAAGGAGCCGGCGCAGCAGCCGGCCGGTTCCCCTCTGCAATCGCTGCGGCGGCAGGAGATCATCGACGTTCTGGGTGAAGACGGTTTCCAGGAACTGCTGGACGCCTTCTTCGAGGACGCCGCCGAGATCCTGACGGGGCTTGCGGCGTGCATGCGTTCCGGCGACCGCAGCCAGCTCGATCCGCTGCTGCACGCCCTGAAGGGCTCCGCCTCCAATGTGGGGCTGATGGACATTTCCGAACTCGCGCAGGCGCTTCGCCATCGCGAGCCGGAGACCGATGAAATCGAAAGACTGACGCGGCTGGTCAAGGCCGCGCATGCTTCCCTTGCCGCCTAAGGAGTGATGACCATGAAAATTCTCGTCGTCGACGACAACAAGACGAACCTCATCCTGCTGAAGAAGCTGGCCGGCACCGTGGCCGGCTGCACCGGCATCGGGTTTTCCTCGCCGGAGGAGGTGCTGAACGCCATGCCGGAGCTGGATTTCGACATCGGCGTGATCGATTTCCAGATGCCGGTCTATAACGGCGTCGACCTGCTGGTCGAGATCCGCCGCTTCGACAAGTATCGCGACAAGCCCTTCGTCGTCGTGACCGCCGACGGCGACACGGCGACCCGAATGACCGCGCTGAATGCCGGGGCCATCGATTTTCTGACCAAGCCGGTCAATCCCGTGGAATTCCAGGCCCGTATCCGCAACCTCGTGGCGCTGATGGAGGCGCGCAACCAGCTGGCGGAAAAGGCGGAGTGGATCAGGCGCGAGGTGGCGAGGGCCGTCGAGGAATTGCGGGAACGCGAACAGGAAATCATCTATCGCCTGACACTGGCCGCCACCTACAAGGACACCGACACCGCACTGCACACGCTACGCGTCGGCGCCTATGCCGAGGCGATCGCTCGCGCTTATGGCCTGCCGGCCGAGATCTGCAGCGACATCCGGGTCGCCGCGCCGATGCATGACATCGGCAAGGTGGGCATCCCCGATGCCATGCTCCTGAAGCGCTACACCTATGTGGATGCCGAGGCGACGCAGGTGAGGAGCTATTCCTCCGTCGGGGGCCATATTCTCGGCCAGTCGCGATCCAGCCTGCTGCAGCTTGCCGCCGAGATTGCCGGCGCCCATCACGAGCGGTGGGACGGGCAGGGCTATCCGAACAGGCTGGCGGGCGAGGCGGTGCCGCTGGCCGGCCGCATCGTTGCCATTGCCGACAGCTTCGACGGCATGACGCGCGCGCGCCCCTACAAGGAGGCCTGGAGCCTGGACCGGGCCATCCAGCACATCAAGGACCGTGCCGGCAGCCAGTTCGACCCGGCCTGCGTTGCGGCCTTCGTGGCGGCGCTGCCGGACATCCGCAAGATCATGGCGGTGACACCGGCCGGCTCCGTGGGTGAAATGGCGGCGGTGGGCTGAGGTGCCCGCCGGGGAGGCGCCGGGGCGCCGGCCTGGGCGTTCGCCGGATGCCAGGAAGGGGCTTGCTCATTTTCAGCTTCAGGAACCTTTGCTGCAGGCTTGCGTTCTTGTGTTCTGCAAGGGTAGAGAGGGGCCATGCCATTCAAGATTCTGGTCGTTGAAGATCAGTTGCTCATCGCGCTGCATATCGAGGATGCCGTGATTGCGCTCGGACACGAGGTGGCGGGAATCGCCGCCAATCGTGCCGATGCCATGCGGTTTGCCGATGCCTGCGACATCGCGCTCGTGGATGTCCAGCTTCAAGATGGACCGACGGGGCCATCGATCGGCAAACATCTTGCAGCCGACGGCAAGACTGTCGTCTTCATGACCGCCAATCCGGAAGCGCTCGATGACGACATTCCGGGCGCGCTCGGCGTGATTTCCAAACCGCTGTTCGATCTGGAACTGATCGGCTCCATTCAATATGCGGCCGCCGTGCATGCCGGCAAGGATGCGCTGCCGCCGGAGCGTATGCGCCGCTTCGGCCAGCCCGGCGGCTGAGACCGGGCATTCCCTTCGCAAGAGCGGCGAGCAATCAGCCGGCCGTCTTCCCCAGATGCAGGCGCGTGGCATAGAGCGCAATGGCTGCCGCATTCGAGACGTTGAGCGACTTGATGGCGCCCGGCATGTCGAGGCGGGCAAGCGAGGTTACCGTCTCCCGCGTCTTCTGCCGAAGCCCCTTTCCCTCCGAGCCAAGGACCAGCGCGACGCGCTCGCCGGCGAAGGTGCCCTCGATCGGGGCGGGTCCTTCCGAATCGAGGCCGATCGTCTGGAAGCCGAGGCGGTGCAGTTCGCCCAGCGCTTCGGCGAGATTGGTCACCTGGATATAGGGAATGAGCTCCAGCGCACCGGAGGCGGATTTGGCCAGCACACCGGATTCGGTCGGGCTGTGGCGCTGGGTGGTGATGATGGCGCCGGCATCGAAGGCCACGGCCGAGCGCATGATCGCGCCGACATTGTGCGGGTCGGTGACCTGGTCGAGCACCAGCAGCAGGCGGCTTTCCTTCAGCGCATCCAGACGGCGCACCGGCAGCGGCCGGGTTTCCAGCATCACGCCCTGGTGGATCGCCTCCGGGCCGAGCACCCGGTCGATCTCCTGCGGCGGGACGATATCCACAGGAAAGGGCAGGGCATCGGTGTCGCCGATCTCCAGCCGGCCCAGCGCGTTCTGGGTAACGCAGAGCCGGATCAGCTTGCGTTCGGGATTGTCGATCGCAGCGCGCACTGTGTGCAGGCCATAGAGAAACACCTGTTCGGGCGCCAGTTGCGGCGGCGTCCAGTCGGCATTGCTGCGGCGCTTCTTCAGCGGCGGGGTGGGGATTTCGCCGCGCTCGCGCTTGGCGTCGCGCACCTGGCGGCGCAGCGTCGCGTAATGCGTGTCGCGGGCGGATTTGTCTTTGTTATCATTCTTGCTCATGCGCGCCTTATATAGGCTGGCGCAATTCCGGCATAGTCCCGGCCTTCTCCACAGGCTCTCCGCCGCGATTAAATTTTTCTGTCATTTTTCGTTTCGAGCCGTGTTGACAGCAGCCGAACTGGCAGTCATATACGCCGCCGTGACTGCGGCGAACGAAACTGCAGACACGGAAAGACGAGCTTGGTCTTCGGTCCAGACGGAATACTGGAGGGATGCCCGAGTGGTTAAAGGGGACGGACTGTAAATCCGTTGGCTCAGCCTACGTTGGTTCAAATCCAACTCCCTCCACCATTCCGATCTTCGACCGACAAGCCGCCCCGCGGGTATAGCTCAATGGTAGAGCAGCAGCCTTCCAAGCTGAATACGCGGGTTCGATTCCCGCTACCCGCTCCAGTTCGTCCATGGCGCTGCCGATTTTCGCGATGCCTCCCAGACTGTTTGCCGGCCGGGCTTCGTTGTCCCGGCAAGGGCCGCAATTATGTCTTGCGCATCGCACGGGAAAGCCTTAAACGGCGACACCAATCCGCACCCGCGGGTCCACCATTCTTTACGATCACAGGAAGCATCAATGGCAAAGAGCAAGTTTGAGCGTACCAAGCCGCATGTGAACATCGGCACGATTGGCCACGTTGACCATGGCAAGACGTCTCTGACGGCAGCGATCACGAAGTACTTCGGTGAATTCAAGGCGTATGACCAGATCGACGCCGCGCCGGAAGAAAAGGCCCGTGGTATCACGATCTCGACGGCTCACGTTGAGTACGAGACGGCGAACCGCCACTACGCGCACGTCGACTGCCCCGGCCACGCCGACTACGTAAAGAACATGATCACGGGTGCCGCACAGATGGACGGCGCGATCCTGGTTTGCTCGGCCGCTGACGGCCCGATGCCGCAGACGCGCGAACACATCCTGCTGGCCCGCCAGGTCGGCGTTCCGGCTCTGGTCGTGTTCCTGAACAAGGTCGACCAGGTTGACGATGCCGAGCTTCTCGAACTCGTCGAGCTGGAAGTGCGCGAACTGCTGTCGTCCTACGACTTCCCGGGCGACGATGTTCCGGTCGTCAAGGGTTCGGCTCTTGCCGCTCTTGAAGACTCCAACAAGACGATCGGCGAAGACGCTGTGCGCGAACTGATGGCCCAGGTTGACGCCTACATCCCGACGCCGGAGCGTCCGATCGACCAGCCGTTCCTGATGCCGATCGAAGACGTGTTCTCGATCTCCGGCCGTGGTACGGTCGTGACCGGCCGCGTCGAGCGCGGCATCATCAAGGTTGGCGAAGAAGTCGAGATCGTCGGTATCCGCGCCACCTCCAAGACGACCGTGACCGGCGTTGAAATGTTCCGCAAGCTGCTCGACCAGGGCCAGGCCGGCGACAACATCGGCGCGCTGATCCGCGGCGTGAACCGTGACGGCGTCGAGCGCGGCCAGATCCTGTGCAAGCCGGGCACCGTCAAGCCGCACAAGAAGTTCAAGGCCGAAGCCTACATCCTGACGAAGGAAGAAGGCGGCCGTCATACGCCGTTCTTCACGAACTACCGTCCGCAGTTCTACTTCCGCACGACGGACGTGACGGGCATCGTGACGCTGCCGGAAGGCACGGAAATGGTTATGCCGGGCGACAACGTGACCGTTGACGTCGAGCTGATCGTTCCGATCGCGATGGAAGAAAAGCTGCGCTTCGCAATCCGCGAAGGCGGCCGCACCGTCGGCGCCGGCATCGTCGCCGCCATCGTCGAGTAATTTCTCCCGCAAGGGTGGATGCGAAGGCCCTGCCGGCAACGGCGGGGCCTTTGTCGTTGCAGGTGGCTCATCGATGCCGCGGCAGGCGAGACGCGGCGCGATCAAATAACGCGGATGAAAACCGGAGACAGAATCACATTGTCGGCAATTGCTTCCTTTGTGCGCGTTACGCCGCGAATCATCATGCTGTCGTTTCTGTGGGCAGCATTCGCGCTTGTGTTGCCGCAGACGGCAGGCACTGCCCTTGCCGCCTGCCCGGAGCGACCGCCGTGCCGCGGCTGTGGCTGCAAGGGAGGTCCGGGCTATCGTGGGCCGGATGGCCGGTGTGTTGGCTACAAGGCGCTTGCCCGCGTCTGTGGCAATCCTCCCGAGGCGCGCTGCACCTTCGAGAATGCGCCGGGCGCCGGGGCCAACCGGAACTGTACGCGGGAAGGGGAAAGGGCGGGCGCATCGCGCTAAGATCTTCCACAGCCTGACGGAAATTCGTCGTCTGCTGTCGAAACCCACTTGCCAAGCCGGGATTCGCATCTTAAAGGGAGCGCCATGCTTGTGAAGGGCAACCTTCGCAGGACAGACAAAGGGGTATAGCTCAGTTGGTAGAGCGGCGGTCTCCAAAACCGCAGGTCGGGGGTTCGAGCCCCTCTGCCCCTGCCATTCCTGACTTGGTGACATGCGATTTTCATAGAACCTTGCTAGGAAGGGGGCCGGCCCTGTCACGGCAAAAATGTAGCGAATGCTGTTTTTGCTCTTGTGAAAGGCATCCACGGCGTTTATGTAGGGTTAAACAGACACGCGGTGCGTGGGGCTGAAGATGTCAGCTTTACGCGCCGTAATTGCGTGGGCAGATATGGCATCCAAAACCAATCCATTTGCGTTTCTGCAGCAGGTTCGCGCCGAGACGTCCAAGGTCACCTGGCCGTCGCGTCGCGAGACGATGATCTCCACTGCCATGGTGTTGGTAATGGTGATTTTTGCTGCGCTGTTTTTCTTCGCCGCTGACCAGCTGATCGGCTGGCTCATCAGCCTTGTGCTGAACATCAATATCTGATCCGGGTGGGGAGAGACATGGCGGCGCGCTGGTACATCGTTCACGCATATTCGAATTTCGAAAAGAAGGTCGCGGAATCGATCGAGGAGAAGGCTCGCCAGAAGGGGCTTGAGCATCTCTTCGAGAAGATCCTCGTGCCGACCGAGAAGGTGGTTGAGGTGCGTCGCGGCCGCAAGGTCGACAGCGAGCGCAAGTTCTTTCCAGGTTACGTGCTGGTGCGCGCCAACCTGACGGACGAGGCCTATCACCTGATCAAGAACACGCCGAAGGTGACTGGTTTCCTTGGGTCCGACAACAAGCCCGTTCCGATTCCGGATTACGAGGCGGAACGGATCCTGGGTCAGGTGCAGGAAGGTGTCGAGCGGCCGAAGTCCTCGATCTCCTTCGAGATCGGCGAGCAGGTTCGCGTTTCGGACGGTCCGTTCGCCTCCTTCAATGGCATCGTTCAGGATGTCGACGAGGAGCGCTCGCGCCTGAAGGTCGAGGTTTCGATCTTCGGCCGCGCAACGCCGGTCGAGCTGGAATACGGTCAGGTCGAAAAGGTCTGATCGATGAGGGGAGTGTAGATCTCCCCCGATCCGCGTGGGAGGATGTCGGCCTGAAGCCGGGCCGTTCAGACGAACCACGCAACCGCAGCCGCCGGAGAAATCCGGCATCGAGGGCCGGGCAACCGGTCTTTACAGGAAAGGCAGAGAGAAATGGCTAAGAAAGTCGCAGGCCAGCTCAAGCTGCAGGTCAAGGCAGGGTCCGCTAACCCGTCCCCGCCGATTGGCCCCGCACTTGGTCAGCGTGGCATCAACATCATGGAATTCTGCAAGGCGTTCAATGCCGCCACGCAGGAAATGGAAAAGGGTATGCCGATCCCGGTCGTCATCACCTACTACCAGGACAAGTCCTTCACCTTCGCAATGAAGCAGCCGCCGATGACCTATTGGCTGAAGAAGGAAGCGAAGATCACCTCCGGTTCCAAGACGCCGGGCAAGGGCGCCAAGGTCGGCACCATCACCAAGGCTCAGGTCCGTGCGATCGCCGAAGCCAAGATGAAGGATCTGAACGCGGCTGACGTCGAAGGCGCAATGCTGATGGTCGAGGGCTCTGCCCGCTCCATGGGCCTGGAAGTGGTGGCTTGATCATGGCAAAGCTTGCAAAGCGTATCCAGAAGACCCGCGAAGGCATCGATCCGACGAAGCTGGTTGCTCTCACCGACGCAATCTCTCTCGTCAAGGAACGCGCCACCGCGAAGTTCGACGAAACCATCGAAATCGCCATGAACCTCGGCGTTGACCCGCGTCACGCCGACCAGATGGTTCGCGGCGTTGTCAATCTGCCGAACGGCACCGGCCGTGACGTTCGCGTTGCCGTCTTCGCCCGTGGCGCCAAGGCCGACGAAGCCAAGGCTGCCGGTGCAGACATCGTCGGCGCTGAAGATCTCGTCGAGATCGTCCAGGGCGGCAAGATCGATTTCGATCGCTGCATCGCGACCCCGGACATGATGCCGCTCGTCGGTCGTCTCGGCAAGGTTCTCGGCCCGCGTGGCATGATGCCGAACCCGAAGGTCGGCACGGTTACCATGGACGTCACCGGTGCGGTGAAGGCCTCCAAGGGCGGCGCCGTCGAGTTCCGCGTCGAAAAGGCTGGTATCATCCATGCCGGTATCGGCAAGGCCTCGTTCGAAGCCAAGGCTCTGGAAGAGAACATCAAGGCATTCGCCGATGCTGTTCTCAAGGCCAAGCCGACGGGCGCCAAGGGCAACTACGTCAAGCGCGTTGCGCTGTCCTCGACCATGGGTCCGGGCGTGCGCGTCGAGCCGTCGACGGTCCTCGCTTAAGTTTTTCGCGGCAAGGCTTTCGGGCCTTGCCGCAAGCTAAGAATTTCCGGGCCTTCGGGCCCGGAAACATCCGGGGAAACCCGGATACTCCTGTCCGAGATTGCTGGTGGTTTCGACCTTAATCGTATGACCTGCATGAGACGGGTAAGACCTGGATTTTCAACAGGCGCGCGTGATGCGCCCCTGAGGGTTCCGGTTCGAACCTGATGTGCCTTGTGCCATGAGCCTTCGGGCTCAAGTGCGGGGGGACAGGATCCTCGAGCGCCGCTCGGGATCTTGATTGAGAGATCCCTTGGGGCAAAGGCAACCCGGCAGGTCCCGGTCATTCGATCGGTCCTGTCAACTGGAGACAGACAGTGGAAAGAGCGGAAAAACGCGAATTCGTCACGGAGCTGAACGAAGTCTTCAAGGCTTCCGGTTCGGTTGTCGTGGCCCACTATGCTGGTGTCACCGTCGCGCAGATGAACGACTTCCGTTCGAAGATGCGCGCTGCTGGCGGCACCGTCAAAGTCGCGAAGAACCGTCTGGCCAAGATCGCTCTTCAGGGCACGGAGTCGGAAGGGATGATCGATCTCTTCAAGGGCCAGACGCTGATCGCATACAGCGCCGACCCGATCACGGCTCCCAAGGTCGTCATGGATTTCGCCAAGACCAACGACAAGCTCGTTGTTCTGGGTGGCGCCATGGGCTCGACCACGCTTAACGCGGAAGGCGTCAAGTCGCTTGCGACCCTGCCTTCGCTGGACGAACTGCGCGCAAAGCTGCTGGGTATGATTCAGACCCCGGCAACCCGCATCGCAGGCGTCGTTCAGGCACCGGCAGCTCAGCTCGCCCGCGTTTTTGCGGCCTACGCAAAGAAGGACGAAGCCGCTTGAGGCGGTTTTTCGCTGTAACAAACCAACCAGTTCGAACCGAACATACAAGGAAATATCACAATGGCTGATCTCGCTAAGATCGTTGAAGACCTCTCCGCTCTGACCGTCCTGGAAGCTGCTGAGCTCTCCAAGATGCTCGAAGAAAAGTGGGGCGTTTCTGCAGCTGCTCCCGTAGCCGTTGCCGCTGCTGGCGGCGCTGCTGCTCCGGCTGCTGTTGAAGAAGAAAAGACCGAATTCGACGTCATCCTGACGGATGCCGGCGCCAACAAGATCAACGTCATCAAGGAAGTCCGCGCCATCACCGGTCTCGGCCTCAAGGAAGCCAAGGACCTCGTCGAAGGCGCTCCGAAGGCTGTCAAGGAAGGCGTTTCCAAGGGCGAAGCCGCTGACCTCAAGAAGAAGCTTGAGGACGCCGGCGCCAAGGTCGACGTCAAGTAATATCGGAAATACGGCGGGAGAGGGCTTTACAGCCCTCTCCCTTCGGCCATTTCCTCCGAACATGTTACCCAAGCGCCGGTGAAACGGCTCTTGGGTAATGGGTTCTTCAAGAGGATGGTTCTCCTTCGGGCAGCGCGGCAATCCGGCCGGCGGCCCGTTCGGCGGAACGAGTTTGAACCACCCATTGATCGGCGGGGTCGACTGGCCAGCGTGCCCCGTCCGTTGCAGGCCCGGATGCAATTTTTGAAGGAGCGACGATGGCTCAGACCCTTTCGTTCAACGGTCGCAGGCGCGTACGCAAGTTTTTCGGAAAGATCCCCGAAGTTACCGAGATGCCGAACCTCATCGAGGTCCAGAAGGCATCCTATGATCAGTTCCTGATGGTTGAAGAGCCGGCAGGCGGCCGCCCCGACGAGGGGCTTAACGCCGTTTTCCGTTCGGTATTCCCGATCACGGACTTTTCCGGCGCCTCCATGCTGGAATTCGTCTCCTACGAGTTCGAGCCGCCGAAGTTCGACGTGGAAGAGTGCCGTCAGCGCGACCTGACCTATGCCGCGCCGCTGAAGGTGACGCTGCGCCTCATCGTGTTCGATATTGACGAGGATACCGGTTCCAAGTCGATCAAGGACATCAAGGAGCAGTCCGTCTACATGGGCGACATGCCGCTGATGACCGACAACGGTACGTTCATCGTGAACGGCACCGAACGCGTCATCGTGTCCCAGATGCACCGCTCGCCGGGCGTCTTCTTCGACCACGACAAGGGCAAGAGCCATTCCTCGGGCAAGCTGCTGTTTGCCGCGCGCGTCATTCCCTATCGCGGTTCCTGGCTCGACATCGAGTTTGATGCCAAGGACATCGTCTATGCGCGCATCGACCGTCGCCGCAAGATTCCGGTGACCTCGCTGCTCATGGCGCTCGGCATGGATGGCGAAGAAATCCTGTCGACCTTCTACACGAAGTCCAGCTACGAGCGTGACGACAAGGGCTGGCGCGTGCCGTTCAAGCCCGACACGCTGAAGGGCGCCAAGGCTCTCTCCGACCTCATCGACGCCGATACGGGCGAAGTGGTTGTCGAGGCCGGCAAGAAGCTGACCCCGCGCCTGCTGCGCCAGCTTTCCGACAAGGGCCTGAAGGCGCTGAAGGCCACCAATGACGATCTGTTCGGCAGCTATCTGGCGGAAGACATCGTCAATATGCAGACCGGCGAGATCTATCTGGAAGCCGGCGACGAGATCGACGAAAAGTCGCTGCAGATCATTCTGGATGCGGGCTTCGACGAGATTCCGGTTCTCGGTATCGACCACATCAATGTCGGCGCCTATATCCGCAACACGCTTGCCGTCGACAAGAACCAGAACCGCCAGGACGCGCTGTTCGACATCTACCGTGTCATGCGCCCGGGTGAGCCGCCGACCATGGAATCGGCCGAAGCCATGTTCAACTCGCTGTTCTTCGATGCGGAGCGTTACGACCTCTCCGCCGTCGGCCGCGTGAAGATGAACATGCGCCTTGATCTCGACTGCCCGGATACCGTGCGCACCCTGCGCAAGGACGACATCCTGTCGGTGGTCAAGATGCTGGTTGACCTGCGCGACGGCAAGGGCGAGATCGACGACATCGACAACCTCGGCAATCGTCGTGTTCGCTCCGTCGGCGAACTGATGGAAAACCAGTACCGTCTCGGCCTGCTGCGCATGGAGCGCGCGATCAAGGAACGCATGTCCTCGATCGAGATCGACACGGTGATGCCGCAGGACCTGATCAATGCGAAGCCGGCGGCTGCCGCCGTTCGCGAATTCTTCGGGTCCTCGCAGCTGTCGCAGTTCATGGACCAGGTGAACCCGCTGTCGGAAATCACCCACAAGCGCCGTCTTTCGGCTCTTGGCCCGGGTGGTCTGACCCGCGAGCGCGCCGGCTTCGAAGTCCGCGACGTGCATCCGACCCACTACGGCCGTATCTGCCCGATTGAGACGCCGGAAGGCCCGAACATCGGTCTGATCAACTCGCTGGCCACCTTCGCCCGCGTCAACAAGTACGGCTTCATCGAAAGCCCGTACCGCAAGATTGTTGACGGCAAGGTCACCAATGACGTGATCTACCTCTCCGCCATGGAAGAGGCGAAGTATTACGTCGCCCAGGCCAATGCTGAGCTCGATGCCGAAGGCGGCTTCACCGAAGAGTTCGTCGTCTGCCGTCATGCCGGCGAAGTGATGCTCGCGCCGCGCGACACCATCAACCTGATGGACGTTTCGCCGAAGCAGCTCGTGTCGGTTGCCGCCGCGCTCATTCCGTTCCTGGAAAACGACGACGCCAACCGCGCGCTCATGGGCTCGAACATGCAGCGTCAGGCCGTGCCGCTGATCCGCGCCGAGGCGCCGTTCGTCGGTACCGGCATGGAGCCGGTCGTTGCCCGCGATTCCGGTGCGGCGATCGCTGCCCGTCGTGGCGGCGTGGTGGACCAGGTCGACGCGACGCGTATCGTTATCCGCGCCACGGAAGACCTGGATGCCGGCAAGTCCGGCGTCGATATCTACCGCCTGCAGAAGTTCCAGCGTTCGAACCAGAACACCTGCGTCAACCAGCGTCCGCTGGTCAGCGTCGGTGACATCATCTCGAAGGGTGACATCATCGCGGACGGTCCCTCGACCGACCTCGGCGATCTGGCGCTCGGCCGCAACGCGCTCGTCGCGTTCATGCCGTGGAACGGCTACAACTACGAAGACTCGATCCTGATGTCCGAGCGCATCGTCTCCGACGACGTGTTCACCTCCATCCACATCGAGGAATTCGAAGTGATGGCGCGCGACACCAAGCTCGGTCCGGAAGAAATCACGCGCGACATTCCGAACGTCTCCGAAGAGGCTCTGAAGAACCTCGACGAAGCCGGCATCGTCTATATCGGTGCGGAAGTGCAGCCGGGCGACATCCTGGTCGGCAAGATCACCCCGAAGGGCGAAAGCCCGATGACGCCGGAAGAAAAGCTGCTGCGCGCCATCTTCGGTGAAAAGGCCTCCGACGTGCGCGACACCTCGATGCGCATGCCGCCCGGCACCTTCGGCACCGTCGTCGAAGTTCGCGTCTTCAACCGCCACGGCGTGGAGAAGGACGAGCGCGCGATGGCAATCGAGCGCGAGGAAATCGAGCGTCTCGCCAAGGACCGTGACGACGAACAGGCGATCCTGGACCGCAACGTGTATGGCCGCCTGGTCGACATGCTGCGCGGCCAGATCTCGGTTGCCGGCCCGAAGGGCTTCAAGAAGGGCGTCGAACTGTCCAACGCGGTCGTTTCCGAATATCCGCGTTCGCAGTGGTGGATGTTCGCCGTCGAGGACGAAAAGGTCCAGGCGGAGATCGAAGCCCTGCGCGGCCAGTATGACGAATCCAAGTCGCGCCTTGAACAGCGCTTCATGGACAAGGTCGAGAAGGTCCAGCGCGGCGATGAAATGCCTCCGGGCGTCATGAAGATGGTCAAGGTCTTCGTCGCCGTGAAGCGCAAGATCCAGCCGGGCGACAAGATGGCCGGCCGTCACGGCAACAAGGGTGTCGTGTCGCGCATCGTGCCGGTCGAGGACATGCCGTTCCTCGAAGACGGGACCCCGGTCGACATCTGCTTGAACCCGCTCGGCGTGCCCTCACGCATGAACGTCGGTCAGATTCTCGAAACGCATCTTGCCTGGGCCTGCGCCGGCATGGGCAAGAAGATCGGCCAGATGCTTGAGGACTATCGCAAGCACCTGGACATCACCGATCTGAAGAACGAGTTGACTGAGATCTATGCGTCGGAATCGCATGACGAGGTATCGCGCTTCGATGACGAATCGCTGGTGCGTCTGGCCGAGGAAGCCAAGCGCGGCGTTTCCATCGCAACGCCGGTCTTCGACGGTGCGCATGAGAGCGACGTGTCGGCCATGCTGACGCGCGCCGGTCTCGATCCGTCGGGTCAGTCGGTTCTGTACGATGGCCGTACCGGTGAGCCCTTCGACCGCAGGGTGACCGTCGGCTACATGTACATGATCAAGCTGAACCACCTTGTCGACGACAAGATCCATGCCCGTTCGATCGGTCCTTACTCGCTCGTGACCCAGCAGCCGCTGGGTGGCAAGGCGCAGTTCGGCGGCCAGCGCTTCGGGGAAATGGAAGTCTGGGCACTGGAAGCCTACGGCGCCGCCTACACCCTGCAGGAAATGCTGACGGTGAAGTCGGACGACGTGGCCGGCCGTACCAAGGTCTACGAGGCGATCGTGCGTGGCGACGATACGTTCGAAGCCGGTATTCCGGAAAGCTTCAACGTTCTCGTCAAGGAAATGCGCTCGCTGGGCCTTTCGGTCGAGCTGGAGAATTCCA
Organism: Rhizobium sp. CSW-27; assembly: GCF_018760785.1. GTDB lineage: Bacteria > Pseudomonadota > Alphaproteobacteria > Rhizobiales > Rhizobiaceae > Neorhizobium. Next base: position 426,905 of record NZ_JAHHZO010000004.1, on the reverse strand, counting down.
AGCTCGATCCGGCCGATGGTTCCGGCCAGCTGCCCGACGCAGCCGAGTAAACAGAAAACGTGGGCGCGCGACCCGGATCGGGACGCGCGCCATCCCCTGCGGCGAAAGCCTTCGCCGGACAGGGGAATTTCGCCGCATTTTGCGGCTACGACCGTTTTTGGCGACGACCGTCCACCCGGGTCCCTTTGAGGATGGTTCGTTCGCAAGCCGAGGGCTGACAGCCCCATAAGGAGACAGGCATGAACCAAGAGGTCATGAATCTTTTCAATCCGCAGGTGCCTGCGCAGCATTTCGACTCGATCCGCATCTCGATCGCGTCGCCTGAGAAGATTCTCTCCTGGTCCTACGGCGAAATCAAAAAGCCGGAGACCATCAACTACCGTACGTTCAAGCCGGAACGTGACGGCCTCTTCTGCGCGCGCATCTTCGGGCCGATCAAGGACTACGAGTGCCTTTGCGGCAAGTACAAGCGCATGAAGTACAAGGGCATCATCTGCGAAAAGTGCGGCGTGGAAGTGACGCTGTCGCGCGTTCGCCGCGAGCGCATGGGCCATATCGAGCTCGCTGCCCCGGTCGCCCACATCTGGTTCCTGAAGTCGCTTCCGTCGCGCATCGCAACGCTGCTCGACATGACGCTGAAGGATGTCGAGCGCGTCCTCTACTTCGAACACTACATCGTCACCGAGCCGGGCCTGACCGCGCTCAAGGAACACCAGCTGCTCACCGAAGAAGAGTACATGCTGGCGGTTGACGAGTATGGCGAAGACCAGTTCACCGCGATGATCGGTGCGGAAGCCATCTACGAGATGCTGGCGTCGATGAACCTCGACAAGCTGGCCGGCGACCTGCGTTCGGAACTGGCCGACACCACGTCGGATCTGAAGCAGAAGAAGCTGATGAAGCGGCTGAAGATCGTCGAAAACTTCATCGAGTCCGGCAACCGTCCGGAATGGATGATCATGAAGGTCGTGCCGGTCATCCCACCGGACCTGCGTCCGCTGGTTCCGCTGGATGGCGGCCGTTTTGCGACGTCGGACCTCAACGATCTCTACCGCCGCGTGATCAACCGTAACAACCGTCTGAAGCGCCTGATCGAATTGCGCGCGCCGGGCATCATCATCCGCAACGAAAAGCGCATGCTGCAGGAATCTGTGGACGCGCTGTTCGACAACGGCCGTCGTGGCCGCGTCATCACCGGTGCCAACAAGCGTCCGCTGAAGTCGCTGTCCGACATGCTGAAGGGCAAGCAGGGCCGCTTCCGCCAGAACCTGCTCGGCAAGCGCGTCGACTACTCCGGCCGTTCGGTCATCGTGACCGGTCCGGAACTGAAGCTGCACCAGTGCGGTCTGCCGAAGAAGATGGCGCTCGAACTGTTCAAGCCGTTCATCTACGCCCGCCTCGACGCCAAGGGTTACTCCTCGACCGTCAAGCAGGCCAAAAAGCTGGTTGAAAAGGAAAAGCCGGAAGTCTGGGATATCCTCGACGAGGTCATCCGCGAGCATCCGGTTCTGCTCAACCGCGCACCGACGCTGCACCGCCTGGGCATCCAGGCCTTCGAACCGATCCTGGTCGAAGGCAAGGCCATCCAGCTGCATCCGCTCGTCTGCACGGCCTTCAACGCCGACTTCGACGGCGACCAGATGGCCGTTCACGTGCCGCTGTCGCTGGAAGCCCAGCTGGAAGCCCGCGTGCTGATGATGTCGACGAACAACATCCTGCATCCGGCAAACGGCGCGCCTATCATCGTTCCGTCGCAGGACATGGTTCTCGGCCTCTACTATCTGTCGATCATGAACCAGAACGAGCCGGGTGAAGGCATGGCCTTCTCCGACATGGGCGAACTGCACCATGCGCTCGAAAACAAGGTCGTGACGCTGCATGCCAAGATCCGTGGTCGCTTCAAGTCGGTCGACGAAGAGGGCAAGCCCTATTCGAAGATCTATGAGACGACGCCCGGCCGCATGATCATCGGCGAACTCCTGCCGAAGAACGGCAAGGTGCCGTTCGACATCTGCAACCAGGAAATGACCAAGAAGAACATCTCCAAGATGATCGACACGGTCTACCGCCATTGCGGCCAGAAGGACACGGTGATCTTCTGCGACCGCATCATGCAGCTCGGCTTCACCCATGCCTGCCGCGCCGGCATCTCGTTCGGCAAGGACGACATGATCATTCCGGAAACCAAGGCCAAGATCGTCGGTGACACCGAAAGCCTGGTGAAGGAATACGAGCAGCAGTACAATGACGGCCTGATCACCCAGGGCGAAAAGTACAACAAGGTCGTTGACGCCTGGGGCAAGGCCACTGAAAAGGTCGCCGAAGACATGATGGCCCGCATCAAGGCTGTCGAGTTCGACAAGGAGACCGGTCGTCAGAAGCCGATGAACGCCATCTACATGATGTCGCACTCGGGTGCTCGTGGTTCACCGAACCAGATGCGCCAGCTGGGCGGCATGCGTGGCCTCATGGCCAAGCCGTCGGGCGAAATCATCGAGACGCCGATCATCTCGAACTTCAAGGAAGGCCTGACCGTTAACGAGTACTTCAACTCGACCCACGGTGCCCGTAAGGGTCTCGCAGACACCGCCTTGAAGACCGCGAACTCGGGTTACCTGACCCGTCGTCTCGTCGACGTGGCGCAGGACTGCATCGTCAACATGGTCGATTGCGGCACCGACAAGGGCCTGACCATGACGGCGATCGTCGATGCCGGTCAGGTGGTTGCTTCGCTCGGCGCCCGTATCCTCGGCCGCACTGCGCTCGACGACATCGACAACCCGGTCACCGGCGAAAACCTCGTCAAGGCCGGCCAGATGATCCTGGAGCCGCATGTCATCGAGATCGAAAAGGCCGGCATCCAGTCCGTCCGCATTCGCTCGGCGCTGACCTGCGAAGTCCAGACGGGTGTGTGCTCGGTCTGCTATGGCCGTGACCTGGCCCGTGGTACGCCCGTCAACATGGGCGAGGCCGTCGGTGTCATCGCCGCACAGTCGATCGGCGAGCCGGGCACGCAGCTGACCATGCGTACGTTCCACCTGGGTGGCACGGCAAACGTGGTCGACCAGTCGTTCCTGGAAGCCTCCTACGAGGGCACGATCCAGATCAAGAACCGCAACGCGCTTCGCAACTCGGAAGGCAACCTGGTTGCCATGGGCCGCAACATGGCGGTCACGATTCTGGACGAGCGCGGCGTGGAACGCTCCTCGCAGCGCGTTGCCTACGGTTCGAAGCTGTTCGTGGACGATGGTGACAAGGTCAAGCGTGGTCAGCGTCTGGCGGAGTGGGACCCCTATACACGTCCGATGCTCACCGAAGTCTCGGGTATCGTGCAGTTCGAAGACGTCGTCGACTCGATCTCGGTTCTGGAATCGACCGACGAATCCACCGGCATCACCAAGCGCCAGGTCATTGACTGGCGTTCGACGCCGCGCGGTACGGATCTGAAGCCGGCCATCGTCATCAAGGACGAGACGGGCGCGATCGTGAAGCTCGGCCGTGGTGGCGACGCCCGGTTCATGCTGTCGGTGGACGCCATTCTCTCCGTCGAGCCCGGCCAGAAGGTCAGCCAGGGTGACGTCCTTGCGCGTGTTCCGATGGAAAGCGCCAAGACCAAGGACATCACCGGCGGTCTGCCGCGCGTTGCCGAACTGTTCGAAGCGCGTCGTCCGAAGGATCACGCCATCATCGCAGAGATCGATGGTACGATCCGCCTCGGCCGCGACTACAAGAACAAGCGTCGCGTGATGATCGAGCCGGCGGAAGACGGTATCGAGCCGGTCGAGTACCTGATCCCGAAGGGCAAGCCCTTCCACCTTCAGGATGGCGACTACATCGAAAAGGGTGACTACATCCTCGACGGCAACCCGGCTCCGCACGACATTCTGGCGATCAAGGGCGTGGAGGCTCTGGCTTCCTACCTCGTGAACGAAATCCAGGAAGTCTACCGACTGCAGGGCGTGGTGATCAACGACAAGCACATCGAAGTGATCGTTCGCCAGATGCTGCAGAAGGTCGAGATCACCGACAGTGGCGACAGCCAGTACATTGTGGGCGACAATGTCGACCGCATCGAACTGGACGATGCCAACGAGCGTCTCATCGAGGAAGGCAAGAAGCCGGCCTTCGGCGAGCCGGTTCTGCTCGGCATCACCAAGGCCTCGCTGCAGACGCCGTCCTTCATCTCGGCTGCCTCCTTCCAGGAAACCACCAAGGTTCTCACGGAAGCGGCAATCGCCGGCAAGATGGATACGCTGCAGGGTCTGAAGGAAAACGTCATCGTCGGCCGTCTCATCCCGGCCGGTACCGGCGGTACCATGACGCAGATCCGCCGCATCGCCACCTCGCGCGACGAGATGATCCTCGAGGAGCGTCGCAAGGGCACGGGTGCCTCGACGGCAACCCCGATGCTGCAGGACATGGCCGGTCAGGTTCCGGCTGGCGAATAAGCGCCAGCCACCACCGTTCGACAGTGAAAAAGCCGCCCGGAGCGATCCGGGCGGCTTTTTCGATGGGGCTTGTGAAAAAGGGAATAGGGAGGGAGGTGTCCGATGCGTCTCGCCCGTCGGGCTGCGTAAAGGGCAGGGCTCGGGGCATCGGCGAGCCTCAGCCGGGATTGCCTGCCGGCTTCCCGGCGGGGCCGCCTCAGTTGAAACGTATGATGGAGACTTCGCCTTCGAGCGCGCCCTGATAGGCGGAGGCATGCGGCTCTTCGACCGGTTCCTCGGTCAGGACGCCGATCTGGTCGAGATCGGCTTCGATGAAGCCTTCTTCCGACAGCGCGTTCAACGCCTCGCGGACGGCGGTGTCGTCGTCGGGGGCAGCGAGCAGGATATGCAGTTCCACGCCCTCGGCGTCCTTGGTCTCGTAGCCCTTGCCGATGATGATGAAGATCATCGGCTGCTCGCGGCTGTTGTCGTTGTCCGGCTGGCTGATCATCTGAATTGCGCTCCTTTGACGTGCGGGGAGGGACCGACTCAGGGCAGGCCGGCGAACTCCGGCCATACTTAGCGGCTTGCCCGGCAAAACACAGTGGTTAATGATTGGTAGCCCGGGTTTTCCCCTCCGTTCGCCGGTCAGAGCCTGCCAAAAGCCCTGTGATACAGGCTGTTGCGGGAGGAAAACGGAATTCGGCCTTGACGTGGCGAGGCTAAAACAGTAAACGCCCCGCATCGGAAGCGATGTGAGGCTTGCCCGTCGGGATCGACTCGTTCCTGACTTGGCCTTAAACAAGGTTCCAAAACGCACGTTGAAGACACGTATGCCGCACGCACGACGCATGGACATGCGTCCTCTGCTTTATGTGGTCCGTCCGGAATTTCGGATCGGGCCACGTTTTGCGCATGTTGATATGTGTGCCGAGGCCGGAGACGGCGCAACACTGGCCCGATGAGGGCCTTGAGAGTAGATTTTGCAAGGGATGGGTATATGCCTACCGTAAACCAGCTGATCCGCAAGCCCCGCCAGGCACAGGTCAAGCGCAACAAGGTGCCTGCTCTGCAGGAAAACCCGCAGAAGCGCGGCGTCTGCACCCGCGTTTACACCACGACCCCGAAGAAGCCGAACTCGGCTCTGCGTAAGGTCGCAAAGATCCGCCTGACCAATGGCTTCGAAGTTATCGGTTACATTCCGGGTGAAGGTCACAACCTTCAGGAGCACTCCGTCGTCATGATCCGTGGCGGCCGCGTCAAGGACCTTCCGGGTGTCCGTTACCACATCATCCGCGGTGTTCTCGATACCCAGGGTGTCAAGAATCGCAAGCAGCGCCGCTCCAAGTACGGCGCAAAGCGTCCGAAGTAATTCACCAGTTCCGGCGCCGCGCGAGGTCCTCCGCGTGATAAGGCGCCCATACTCATTTTGAAGAGACAGAACGCATGTCCAGACGTCACAGCGCAGAAAAGCGTGAAATCAACCCGGATCCGAAGTTCGGCGACCTGGTTGTCACGAAGTTCATGAATGCCATCATGCTGCATGGCAAGAAGTCCGTCGCCGAAAGCATCGTCTACGGCGCCTTCGATGCCGTTCAGGGCAAGACCAAGCAGGAGCCGCTGCAGGTCTTCCATCAGGCACTCGACAACGTCGCTCCGCACGTCGAAGTGCGTTCGCGCCGCGTTGGTGGTGCGACCTACCAGGTTCCGGTTGATGTTCGTCCGGAGCGCCGTCAGGCTCTCGCCATTCGCTGGCTGATTGCTGCCGCTCGCAAGCGCAACGAAACCACCATGGTCGACCGCCTGTCCGGCGAGTTGATGGATGCCGCCAACAACCGCGGCAGCGCCGTCAAGAAGCGCGAAGACACCCACAAGATGGCCGACGCGAACCGCGCGTTCTCGCATTACCGTTGGTAATCTTCACCCGATCGAAGTTCGAAAGGCAGTCCTATGGCTCGCGAGTATAAAATCGAAGACTACCGTAATTTCGGTATCATGGCGCATATCGACGCCGGCAAGACGACGACCACCGAGCGTATCCTCTACTACACCGGCAAGTCGCACAAGATCGGCGAAGTCCATGACGGCGCCGCGACCATGGACTGGATGGAGCAGGAGCAGGAGCGCGGCATCACCATCACGTCCGCTGCGACCACGACCTTCTGGAAGGGTCGCGACGGCAAGATGCGCCGCTTCAACATCATCGACACTCCCGGCCACGTCGACTTCACCATCGAAGTCGAGCGTTCGCTGCGCGTTCTCGACGGTGCTGTTGCTCTCCTCGACGCCAATGCCGGCGTGGAGCCGCAGACGGAAACCGTCTGGCGTCAGGCGGACAAGTACAACGTTCCGCGCATGATCTTCTGCAACAAGATGGACAAGACCGGCGCGGACTTCTACCGCTCCGTCGAGATGGTCAAGTCCCGTCTCGGCGCGACCCCGGTCGTGTGCCAGCTGCCGATCGGCGCCGAGACCGAGTTCAAGGGCGTTGTCGACCTGATCGAGATGAACGCGCTCGTCTGGCGCGACGAGTCCCTCGGCGCTGCCTGGGACGTTGTCGAAATCCCGGCTGACCTGAAGGAAAAGGCCGAGGAATATCGCGAGAAGATGATCGAGACGATTGTCGAGATCGAGGAAGAGGCGATGGAAGCCTACCTCGAAGGCAACATGCCCGACAACGACAAGATCCGCGCCCTCATCCGCCGCGGCACGATCGACGTGAAGTTCTTCCCGATGTTCTGCGGCTCGGCCTTCAAGAACAAGGGCGTTCAGCCGCTGCTCGACGCCGTTGTCGAATTCCTGCCGTCGCCGATCGACATCCCGGCGATCAAGGGCATCGATGCCAAGACCGAAGCCGACATCGAGCGTCATGCCGATGACAACGAGCCGCTGTCGATGCTGGCGTTCAAGATCATGAACGACCCCTTCGTCGGTTCGCTGACCTTCTGCCGCATTTATTCCGGCAAGCTCGAAAAGGGCTCGTCGGTCATGAACACGGTCAAGGAAAAGCGCGAGCGCGTCGGCCGCATGCTGCAGATGCACTCCAACTCGCGTGAAGACATCGAAGAAGCCTTCGCAGGCGACATCGTTGCTCTCGCCGGCCTCAAGGAAACCACGACGGGTGACACGCTCTGCGATCCCCTGAAGCCGGTTATCCTCGAGCGCATGGAATTCCCCGAGCCGGTCATCCAGATCGCGATCGAGCCGAAGTCCAAGGGCGACCAGGAAAAGATGGGCCTCGCGCTCAACCGTCTGGCAGCCGAAGACCCGTCCTTCCGCGTCAAGACCGACCAGGAATCCGGCCAGACCATCATTGCCGGCATGGGCGAACTTCACCTCGACATCATCGTCGACCGCATGCGTCGCGAGTTCAAGGTTGAAGCCAACGTCGGTGCTCCGCAGGTTGCCTACCGCGAAACCATCACCAAGGCTTGCGAAGAAGATTACACGCACAAGAAGCAGACCGGCGGTACCGGTCAGTTCGCGCGCGTCAAGATCGTCTTCGAACCGAATCCGGATGGCGAAGATTTCGTGTTCGAATCCAAGATCGTCGGCGGCTCGGTTCCGAAGGAATACATCCCTGGCGTCCAGAAGGGTATCGAAAGCGTTCTGTCTTCGGGTCCGCTGGCTGGCTTCCCGATGCTCGGCGTCAAGGCAACCCTGATCGACGGTGCGTTCCACGACGTCGACTCGTCGGTTCTCGCCTTCGAAATCGCCTCGCGTGCCTGCTTCCGCGAAGCCTCCAAGAAGGCCGGCGCCCAGCTGCTCGAGCCGATGATGAAGGTCGAAGTTGTGACGCCGGAAGACTATGTCGGCGACGTCATCGGCGACCTGAACTCCCGCCGTGGCCAGATCCAGGGCCAGGAACAGCGTGGCATTGCGATCGTGATCAACGCTCACGTCCCGCTCGCCAACATGTTCAAGTACGTCGACAACCTGCGCTCGATGTCGCAGGGCCGCGCCCAGTATTCGATGGTCTTCGATCACTACGCGCCGGTTCCCAACAACGTCGCTCAGGAAATTCAGGCGAAGTACTCCGGTCAGAAGTGACCGGGGTAACCCTTGAGACAGAAGAACGAAGAATTGCTCCGCTTCGCGCGGGGAAACAGATGGAGAGCCTGAAATGGCAAAGAGCAAGTTTGAGCGTACCAAGCCGCATGTGAACATCGGCACGATTGGCCACGTTGACCATGGCAAGACGTCTCTGACGGCAGCGATCACGAAGTACTTCGGTGAATTCAAGGCGTATGACCAGATCGACGCCGCGCCGGAAGAAAAGGCCCGTGGTATCACGATCTCGACGGCTCACGTTGAGTACGAGACGGCGAACCGCCACTACGCGCACGTCGACTGCCCCGGCCACGCCGACTACGTAAAGAACATGATCACGGGTGCCGCACAGATGGACGGCGCGATCCTGGTTTGCTCGGCCGCTGACGGCCCGATGCCGCAGACGCGCGAACACATCCTGCTGGCCCGCCAGGTCGGCGTTCCGGCTCTGGTCGTGTTCCTGAACAAGGTCGACCAGGTTGACGATGCCGAGCTTCTCGAACTCGTCGAGCTGGAAGTGCGCGAACTGCTGTCGTCCTACGACTTCCCGGGCGACGATGTTCCGGTCGTCAAGGGTTCGGCTCTTGCCGCTCTTGAAGACTCCAACAAGACGATCGGCGAAGACGCTGTGCGCGAACTGATGGCCCAGGTTGACGCCTACATCCCGACGCCGGAGCGTCCGATCGACCAGCCGTTCCTGATGCCGATCGAAGACGTGTTCTCGATCTCCGGCCGTGGTACGGTCGTGACCGGCCGCGTCGAGCGCGGCATCATCAAGGTTGGCGAAGAAGTCGAGATCGTCGGTATCCGCGCCACCTCCAAGACGACCGTGACCGGCGTTGAAATGTTCCGCAAGCTGCTCGACCAGGGCCAGGCCGGCGACAACATCGGCGCGCTGATCCGCGGCGTGAACCGTGACGGCGTCGAGCGCGGCCAGATCCTGTGCAAGCCGGGCACCGTCAAGCCGCACAAGAAGTTCAAGGCCGAAGCCTACATCCTGACGAAGGAAGAAGGCGGCCGTCATACGCCGTTCTTCACGAACTACCGTCCGCAGTTCTACTTCCGCACGACGGACGTGACGGGCATCGTGACGCTGCCGGAAGGCACGGAAATGGTTATGCCGGGCGACAACGTGACCGTTGACGTCGAGCTGATCGTTCCGATCGCGATGGAAGAAAAGCTGCGCTTCGCAATCCGCGAAGGCGGCCGCACCGTCGGCGCCGGCATCGTCGCCGCCATCGTCGAGTAATTCGGGCGAAGGGGCGGGGGGCAACCTCCGTCCCTTGGCTTCATTGCAGACCAAAAAAGTTCACTGCTTCAGCCTTCGGGCTCTTGCTTGTGACACAAAAATGTAGCAAATGGCGCGCGAGCGCGATTTGCCGCCTGCTTCGCGTTTGAGGCAGGCAGACCAATCCAAAAGGTGGGCTTCAGGCCCGAAGAGTGGATGGGGATAGCGACCAGCGGAGCTGGCCGTGCTGTCCCCCTCGATCTTTGAAACCGGTGGTCCGCCTTTAGAGAGAAAACGCCCCGTGCCGTGCTGTTGGCATCGGGGAAAAACAGAACAAGGATAACGTCGAATGAACGGCCAAAATATCCGCATTCGCCTGAAGGCGTTCGATCATCGGATCCTCGATGCTTCCACGCGCGAGATCGTGTCGACGGCGAAGCGCACCGGTGCTAGCGTCCGGGGCCCCGTTCCGCTTCCGACCCGCATCGAGAAGTTTACGGTAAACCGGTCCCCTCACATCGATAAGAAGAGCCGCGAGCAGTTCGAAATGCGCACGCACAAGCGTCTGCTCGACATCGTGGATCCCACCCCGCAGACGGTTGACGCGCTGATGAAGCTCGATCTCGCCGCCGGCGTTGATGTGGAAATCAAGCTCTGAGGCGCCTGCTTCGGGCTGAGTGAGAAGGATTGAACCGATGCGTTCAGGTGTAATTGCACAGAAGGTCGGCATGACCCGCGTCTACAACGACGCTGGCGAGCATGTGCCGGTAACGGTTCTGCGCGTTGACAACTGCCAGGTTGTTGCGCAGCGCACCGTCGAAAAGAACGGCTACACCGCCGTTCAGCTTGGCGCAGGCCAGGCAAAGGTCAAGAATACGAGCAAGGCACTGCGAGGCCACTTCGCCGTTGCCCAGGTCGAGCCGAAGCAGAAGCTCGTCGAGTTTCGCGTCGATGCCGACAACCTCATGGATGTCGGCTCCGCGCTGACGCCGAGCCACTTCACGGCTGGCCAGCTGGTCGACGTGACCGGCACCACGATCGGTAAGGGCTTTGCCGGTGCCATGAAGCGCCACAACTTCGGTGGTCTTCGTGCGACGCACGGTGTGTCCGTTTCGCACCGCTCGCATGGTTCGACCGGTAACAACCAGGATCCGGGTAAGGTCTGGAAGGGCAAGCGCATGGCTGGTCACATGGGCCAGACGCGCGTCACCACCCAGAACCTGGAAGTGGTTTCCACCGATGAAGACCGCGGTCTGATCCTCGTCAAGGGTGCCGTTCCCGGTTCGAAGGGCTCCTGGATCATCGTCCGCGACGCCGTCAAGTCGGCCGCGAAGTAAGGGAGCCTTAGGAACATGGAATTCAACGTCACGACCCTCGAGGGCAAAGACGCCGGTAAGGTCTCCCTGTCTGACGAGATCTTCGGCCTCGATCCCCGCCAGGATATCCTGGCTCGCATGGTACGCTGGCAGCTTGCCAAGAAGCAGCAGGGTACCCACAAGTCCAAGGGCCGCTCCGAGGTCGCTCGCACCGGCTCCAAGATGTACAAGCAGAAGGGTACGGGCCGCGCTCGTCACCATTCGGCTCGTGCTCCGCAGTTCCGCGGTGGTGGTAAGGCTCATGGCCCGGTTGTCCGCAGCCACGAGCATGACCTGCCGAAGAAGGTACGCGCTCTTGCGCTCCGTCACGCCCTGTCTGCCAAGCTGAAGGCTGAAGAGCTGATCATCGTCGATCAGGTTGCTGCTGCCGAAGCCAAGACCAAGGCTGTTGCCGGCACGCTCGCAACGCTCGGCCTGACCAACGCACTCTTCGTTGGCGGTTCGGAACTCGACAACAATTTCAAGCTCGCTGCCGCAAACATCCCGAACATCGATGTTCTGCCGGTTCAGGGCATCAATGTGTACGACATCCTGCGTCGCGGCAAGCTCGTGCTTTCCAAGGCAGCGGTTGAGGCTCTGGAGGAGCGGTTCAAATGACGGATCTTCGCCACTATGATGTGATCGTCTCGCCGGCGATCACCGAAAAGTCGACGCTGGTCTCGGAATACAACCAGGTCGTCTTCAACGTCGCCAAGGGTGCCAGCAAGCCGGAAATCAAGGCGGCTGTCGAAGCTCTGTTCGGCGTCAAGGTCACGGCCGTCAACACGCTCGTCCGCAAGGGCAAGACCAAGCGTTTCCGCGGCTTCATCGGCAAGCAGAAGGACGTCAAGAAGGCTGTCGTGACGCTCGCCGAAGGTCAGTCCATCGACGTGTCGACGGGCGTCTGAGGTAGGGAAGAAGAACAATGGCATTGAAAAGCTTTAACCCGACGACTCCGAGCCAGCGCCAGCTGGTCATTGTCGACCGTTCCGGTCTGTACAAGGGCAAGCCGGTCAAGTCGCTGACCGAGGGTCTGACCTCGAAGGGCGGCCGCAACAACCTGGGTCGCATCACCGTGCGCTTCCGGGGCGGCGGTCACAAGCGTACCTACCGCCTGATCGACTTCAAGCGTCGCAAGTTCGACATCGAAGGCACGGTCGAGCGTCTGGAATACGACCCGAACCGCACCGCCTTCATCGCTCTCGTCAGCTATGCCGACGGCGAACAGGCCTATATCCTGGCTCCGCAGCGCCTTGCTGTCGGCGACAAGGTCATCGCGTCCGACAAGGCCGTTGACGTGAAGCCCGGCAATGCGATGCCGCTTCAGTACATCCCGGTAGGCTCCATCATCCACAACGTGGAAATGAAGCCGGGCAAGGGTGGCCAGATCGCCCGTTCGGCTGGCGCCTATGCTCAGCTGGTCGGTCGTGACCAGGGCATGGCGATCCTGCGCCTGAACTCGGGCGAGCAGCGCCTGGTGCATGGCACGTGCCTCGCCTCGATTGGTGCCGTTTCCAACCCGGAACACACCAACATCAACGATGGCAAGGCCGGTCGTTCGCGCTGGCGCGGCAAGCGTCCGCATGTTCGCGGCGTCGTCATGAACCCGGTTGACCACCCGCACGGCGGTGGTGAAGGCCGCACCTCCGGTGGCCGCCACCCGGTTACCCCCTGGGGCAAGCCGACGAAGGGCAAGCGTACCCGTTCGAACAAGTCGACCGACAAGTTCATCATGCGCTCGCGCCATCAGCTGAAGAAGTAAGAGAAGGAAGTCAGATATGGCTCGTTCAGTTTGGAAAGGCCCGTTCGTCGACGGCTATCTTCTCAAGAAGGCTGAGAAGGTGCGCGAAGGCGGCCGCAATGAAGTCATCAAGATCTGGAGCCGCCGCTCCACGATCCTGCCGCAGTTCGTCGGCCTCACCTTCGGGGTCTACAACGGCAGCAAGCACGTTCCGGTCAGCGTCAACGAAGACATGGTCGGCCACAAGTTCGGTGAATTCTCTCCGACCCGGACCTATTACGGTCACGGTGCGGACAAGAAGGCAAAGAGGAAGTAATCATGGCGAAGGCAAAGACCGAACGCCGGCTGAAGGACAACGAGGCACAGGCAGTTGCCCGTACGCTTCGCGTCAGCCCGCAGAAGCTGAACCTGGTTGCCGCCATGATCCGCGGCAAGAAGGTTGAACGCGCTCTCGCTGAGCTCGAATTCTCCCGCAAGCGCATTGCCGGCCAGGTGAAGAAGACCCTCGAGTCGGCTATCGCCAACGCCGAGAACAACCACGACCTCGACGTCGACGCCCTGATCGTGTCGGAAGCCTATGTCGGCAAGTCGATCACGATGAAGCGTTTCCACGCTCGTGGCCGTGGTCGCGCTTCCCGCATTGAAAAGCCCTTCGCGCACCTGACCATCGTGGTTCGTGAAGTCGAGGAAAAAGGGGAGGCCGCATAATGGGCCAGAAAATCAATCCGATCGGTTTCCGCCTCGGCATCAACCGCACCTGGGATAGCCGCTGGTTTGCAGACAATGCCGAATACGGCCAGCTTCTGCACGAAGACCTGAAGATGCGCGCCTTCCTGATGTCGGAACTGAAGCAGGCCGGCATCGCCAAGGTGGTCATCGAGCGTCCGCACAAGAAGTGCCGCGTCACGATCCATTCGGCTCGTCCGGGCCTGATCATCGGCAAGAAGGGCGCCGACATCGAGAAGCTTCGCAAGAAGCTTTCCGAGATGACCTCTTCTGAAACGCACCTCAACATTGTTGAAGTGCGCAAGCCGGAAGTCGACGCAACGCTCGTTGCCCAGTCGATCGCCCAGCAGCTGGAACGCCGCGTGGCCTTCCGTCGCGCCATGAAGCGCGCCGTGCAGTCCGCGATGCGTCTTGGCGCCGAAGGCATCAAGATCACCTGCGCCGGCCGTCTCGGCGGCGCGGAAATCGCTCGTACGGAATGGTACCGCGAAGGTCGCGTTCCGCTTCACACGCTGCGCGCGGACATCGATTACGGTACGGCGGAAGCCGAAACCGCATTCGGCATCTGCGGCATCAAGGTCTGGATCTTCAAGGGCGAAATCCTTGAGCACGATCCGATGGCTTCCGAACGTCGCGCTCTCGAAGGCGATGCTCAGGGTCCGGCAAGCCGTGACCGTGATCGTCGTCGCGAAAACGCTTGATAGGCGCTGGCGAAAGATAAGCTCGGAGAAGTAAGAAAATGTTGCAGCCAAAGCGTACCAAGTACCGCAAGCAGTTCAAGGGCCGCATCAAGGGTGTGGCCAAGGGTGGCTTCGACCTGGCATTCGGTGAATTCGGCCTCAAGGCTCTCGAACCGAACCGTGTCAACGCTCGTGAGATCGAAGCAGCTCGTCGTGCGATCACCCGCTACATGAAGCGCGCCGGTCGCGTTTGGATCCGCGTCTTCCCGGACGTTCCGGTCACGGCAAAGCCGACCGAAGTTCGTATGGGTAAGGGCAAGGGTTCGGTGGAATACTGGGCATGCAAGGTCAAGCCCGGTCGCATGATGTTCGAGATTGACGGTGTTTCGGAAGAAATCGCCCGCGAGGCGCTTCGTCTGGGCTCCGCCAAGCTCTCGGTCAAGACGCGCTTCGTTCAGCGCATCGCAGAGTAAGGGGTCAGGCACATGAAAGCCGAAGAAGTACGCGGCCTCACGGCCGACCAGCTCAAGGACAAGCTTGCGGAGCTCAAGAAGGAGCAGTTCAACCTGCGCTTCCAGAAGGCCACCGGTCAGCTTGAGAAGTCCTCGCGCATCACTGAGGTTCGCAAGGACATCGCTCGCGTGAAAACCATTGCCCGCCAGAAGGCGGCAGAAGCAAAGGCCTAAGGGAAGAACAATATGCCGAAGCGCATTCTGCAGGGCGTCGTGGTCAGCGACAAGAACGACAAGACGGTAGTTGTCCGGGTCGAGCGTCGATTCGCTCACCCGCTGCTCCAGAAGACCGTCCGTCGTTCCAAGAAGTACAAGGCACACGACGAAAACAACCAGTTCAAGATCGGTGATGTCGTCTCCATCCAGGAGTGCGCACCGATTTCCAAGGATAAGTGCTGGACGGTCATCTCCGCCCACGCTTAATTTGCAGAGATCCGTGCCTGGGCCTTGTGTTCGGCGCGGAAATCTGTATTAAGCAGCGCATTGGCGCAGAACGCCCGGTCACGGGCGTTCTTTTGCTTTGCAGCGCAGGGAAGGTCCCGTCGTGGAAACCACCTTGGCAAGACCCAATCCCGCGCAACAAAATAAATATGTCCATGAGCCGGAAAAGGGGGCTTCGGCCCAACCGTTCCGGTCATTACAAGAAGGCGACCTGACATGATTCAGATGCAAACAAACCTCGACGTTGCCGATAATTCCGGCGCGCGTCGTGTCATGTGCATCAAGGTGCTGGGCGGCTCCAAGCGCAAGTACGCTTCGATCGGCGACATCATCGTCGTTTCGATCAAGGAAGCGATCCCGCGCGGCCGCGTCAAGAAGGGCGACGTGATGAAGGCTGTCGTCGTTCGCACCGCCAAGGACATCCGCCGCCCCGACGGCAGCGTCATCCGCTTCGATAACAACGCAGCGGTCCTCATCGACAACAAGAAAGAGCCGATCGGCACCCGTATCTTCGGACCGGTTCCGCGCGAACTTCGCGCCAAGAACCATATGAAGATCATCTCGCTGGCTCCGGAAGTACTCTAAGGGAGCGGATAGCCATGCAGAAGATTCGCAAGGGCGACAACGTCGTCGTACTCACCGGCAAGGACAAGGGCCGCACCGGTGAAGTCATTCAAGTGATGCCGAAGGAAGATCATGCCATCGTTCGTGGCGTGAACATGGTCAAGCGCCACCAGCGCCAGACCCAGACCCAGGAAGCGGGCATCATCAACAAGGAAGCTCCGATCCATCTGTCGAACATCGCGATCGTCGCGAAGGACGGCAAGCCGACCCGCGTTGGCTTCTCCGTCGTGGATGGCAAGAAGGTCCGTGTAGCCAAGCGTACGGGAGATGTGATCGATGGCTGAGGCAAAGTACGAACCGCGTCTCAAGACGGAATACGTATCCCGCATTCGCGCTGCGATGCAGGAGAAGTTTTCCTACGCCAACGAGATGCAGATCCCGAAGCTGGAAAAGATCGTCATCAACATGGGCGTCGGCGAAGCGACCGCTGACTCGAAGAAGCCCACCGTTGCTGCTGCCGATCTTGCAGCCATCGCCGGCCAGAAGCCGGTGATCACCCGCGCCCGCAACTCCATCGCCGGCTTCAAGGTCCGCGAAGGCATGCCGATCGGTGCCAAGGTGACGCTTCGCGGCGCGCGCATGTATGAATTCCTGGACCGCCTGGTCAACATCGCGCTGCCGCGCGTTCGCGACTTCCGCGGCCTGAATCCGAAGAGCTTTGACGGCCGTGGCAACTTCGCCATGGGCATCAAGGAGCACATCGTGTTCCCGGAGATCAACTACGACAAGGTTGATCAGATGTGGGGCATGGACATCATCGTTTGCACGACGGCAAGCACGGACGACGAAGCGCGGGCTCTTCTGAAAGAGTTCAACTTCCCGTTCCGTACGTAACCGTAACGACGAGCGTAGAAAAGGAACTCGATATGGCGAAGACAAGCGCAATCGAAAAGAACAAGCGCCGCCGCAAGACGGTTGCCGACCATGCTGCCAAGCGTGCAGCACTGAAGGCAATCATCATGAACCAGGACCTGCCGATCGAAGATCGCTTCAAGGCCACCTTGAAGCTGGCTTCGCTGCCGCGCAACGGTTCCAAGACCCGCATCCGCAACCGTTGCGAAGTGACTGGCCGCCCGCGCGCCTTCTATCGCAAGCTCAAGATGTCCCGTATCGCGCTGCGCGAGCTGGGCAACCTGGGCAAGGTTCCCGGTATCGTGAAGTCCAGCTGGTAAGGAGACGGTTCACATGACCATGACTGATCCTCTGGGCGATATGCTCACCCGCATCCGCAACGGTGCAGCCCGCCGCAAGACCTCCGTGACGACGCCGGCTTCCAAGCTGCGCGCCCGCGTTCTGGACGTTCTGCAGGCCGAAGGTTACATCCGCGGCTATTCCCAGGTCGATTACGGCAACGGCAAGTCCGAGTTCGAAATCGAACTGAAGTACTACGAAGGCGCTTCGGTCATCCGCGAGATCGGCCGCGTGTCCAAGCCGGGCCGCCGGGTCTATGTCTCGGTGAAGTCCATTCCGCAGGTCGCGAACGGCCTTGGCATCACCATCCTTTCGACTCCGAAGGGCGTGATGGCCGATCATCAGGCGCGCGAACAGAACGTTGGTGGTGAGGTTCTCTGCTCGGTCTTCTAAGACCGGTCAGGACCTCCGTAACGAACAGACAGGATTGAAACATGTCTCGTATCGGTAAAAAGCCCGTTCAGGTTCCGGCAGGTGTCACGGCCGCTGTCGAAGGACAGAAGGTGACTGCCAAGGGCCCGAAGGGCGAACTCGTCTTCGTCGCCAATGACGAAGTGAAGGTTTCCTTCGACAACAACGCGGTTTCGGTGGTTCCGGCCAACGATTCCAAGGATGCTCGCGCAAAGTGGGGCATGTCCCGCACGATGATCGAGAACCTGTTCAAGGGCGTCAAGGACGGCTTCGAGCGCAAGCTCGAAATCAACGGCGTTGGTTATCGCGCCGCCATGCAGGGCAAGAACCTGCAGCTGTCCCTCGGCTTCAGCCATGACGTCGTGTATGAGCCTCCGCAGGGCATCACCATTGCCGTGCCGAAGCCGACGGAAATCGTCGTCACCGGCATTAACAAGCAGCAGGTCGGTCAGGTAGCCGCGGAAATCCGCGAATACCGCGGTCCGGAGCCCTACAAGGGCAAGGGCGTCAAGTACGCCGAAGAACGGATCGTCCGCAAGGAAGGCAAGAAGAAGTAAGGTTGACGCGATATGGCTAGCAGGAAAGAAGCACTTGCAAAGCGCGCGAGCCGTGTACGCCGCCAGATCAAGGCGGTTGCCAATGGCCGCCCGCGTCTGTCGGTTCATCGCTCGTCGAAGAACATCTATGCCCAGATCATCGATGATGTGGCCGGCCGTACGCTGGCTGCAGCATCGACCCTCGACGCAGGTCTGCGTTCCACCCTGAAGACGGGTGCGGACAAGGACGCTGCGGCTGCCGT
Organism: Rhizobium sp. CSW-27; assembly: GCF_018760785.1. Classification (GTDB taxonomy): domain Bacteria; phylum Pseudomonadota; class Alphaproteobacteria; order Rhizobiales; family Rhizobiaceae; genus Neorhizobium. The sequence goes on along the minus strand of NZ_JAHHZO010000004.1, from coordinate 408,720 downwards.
CGGCAAGCTCGTTGCAGAGCGCGCCACCGCAGCAGGCGTTTCCGAAGTGGTCTTTGACCGCGGCGCCTTCGTCTATCACGGCCGCATCAAGGCGCTTGCCGATGCTGCCCGCGAAGGCGGTCTGAGCTTCTAAAAAATTGAGGTCCGGTCTTTCGGGACCGGACCTTTTGGCGTATTACGCCACCACGCCGGCCGGTCGGCCTTCTTTTCCTGCGGGAGGGGAGGGCGCCGGCTTTTCGAAGTCCGCCGTTTGCACCCGGAAAAGAAAAAGGAACAGGACAATGGCACAGGAAAAGAGAGGCTCGCGCGAGGATCGCTCGAGCCGTGAAGAGCGCGACAGCGAATTCGTCGACAAGCTTGTCGCGATCAACCGCGTCGCCAAGGTCGTCAAGGGCGGCCGTCGCTTCGGTTTTGCAGCTCTCGTCGTCGTCGGCGACCAGAAGGGCCGCGTCGGCTTCGGCCATGGCAAGGCACGCGAAGTGCCGGAAGCCATCCGCAAGGCAACGGAAGCTGCCAAGCGTGACCTGATCTTCGTCCCGCTGCGCGATGGCCGCACGCTGCATCACGATGTCAACGGCCGTCACGGCGCCGGCAAGGTTCTGCTGCGCTCCGCCAAGGCCGGTACCGGTATCATCGCCGGCGGTCCGATGCGCGCCGTTTTCGAAACGCTCGGCGTTCATGACGTCGTTGCGAAGTCGACCGGTTCGTCGAACCCCTACAACATGGTTCGCGCCACGTTCGACGCCCTGAAGCACCAGGTGCATCCGAAGGACATCGCAGCACAGCGCGGCCTGAAATACGCCACGCTGCAGGCTCGCCGTGCCGCTTCCGGCAATGCAGCGGAAGAATAAGGAGCTCTCTGATGGCCACTGAAACCAAGAAGACGGTCACGGTCGAACAGATCGGTAGCCCCATTCGCCGGCCTGCTGTTCAGCGTCAGACGCTGATCGGTCTCGGCCTCAACAAGATGCACCGGGTTCGCACGCTGGAAGATACCCCTTCCGTTCGTGGCATGATCCGGGCTGTCCAGCATCTCGTTCGCGTCGTCGACGAGAAGTGAGACGGGAGTAGAGATCATGAAACTCAACGAAATCAGAGATAACGAAGGCGCCACCAAGGACCGCATCCGCGTTGGTCGCGGTATCGGCTCCGGCAAGGGCAAGACCGGCGGACGCGGCGTGAAGGGCCAGAAGGCTCGTTCCGGCGTTGCGATCAACGGCTTCGAAGGCGGCCAGATGCCGATCTATCGTCGCCTGCCGAAGCGCGGCTTCAACAACATCTTCAAGTCGGACTTCGTCACGGTGTCGCTCGGCCGCATCCAGGCTGCCATCGACGCCAACAAGCTCGACGCTTCGGCCACGATCGATGCGGCAGCGCTCAAGGCTGCCGGCGTGATCCGTCGCCCGAAGGATGGCGTTCGCGTTCTCGCCGACGGCGAGCTGACGGCAAAGGTTTCGATCGAAGTCGCCGGCGCTTCCAAGGCTGCCGTCGAGAAGATCGAAAAGGCCGGCGGTTCGATCAAGCTGCCGGAAGTGGCAGCAGCCGAATAATCTGGTAAGGAATCGCCCGGAGTGCTTCACTTCGGGCGATTTTGCTCCCATATGTGAGCCTCACGAGCCTGGGCCGCATCGGCGGGGACCCCGGGCGATCGCGGAAAATGGGGTGGGGCATCGGGTTGCGTCGCAGCCTCCGTCTCCCGGTTTTCTGAACCTGAATGTGGACTGCTTTCCGGGCCAGGCCGTATGCACAGTGCCGCCGGAATTGGTCAGGCGGAGAAATGCATGGCTTCTGCAGCTGAACAACTGGCCTCCAATCTTAACTTTTCGACTTTTTCCAAGGCAACCGACCTGAAGAAGCGCCTGTGGTTCACGCTGGCAGCACTTCTCGTCTACCGTCTCGGCACGCATATTCCGCTTCCGGGCCTCAACCCCGAAGCCTATGCGCAGGCCTTCCGCGGCCAGGCCGGCGGTATCCTCGGCCTTTTCAACATGTTTGCCGGCGGCGCCGTGCAGCGCATGGCGATCTTCGCGCTCGGCATCATGCCCTATATCTCCGCGTCGATCATCGTGCAGCTGATGACCTCGGTCATTCCCTCGCTCGAAAACCTGAAGAAGGAAGGCGAGGCGGGCCGCAAGATCATCAACCAGTACACCCGCTACGGCACGGTGCTGCTCGGCACCTTCCAGGCCTATGCGATTGCCGTCGGCCTCGAGAGCGGCAACGGCATCGTGCTTGATCCGGGCTGGTTCTTCCGCATTTCCACCGTCGTCACGCTGCTCGGCGGCACGATGTTCCTGATGTGGCTCGGCGAGCAGATCACCTCGCGCGGTATCGGCAACGGCATCTCGCTGATCATCTTCGCCGGCATCGCCGCCGGCCTGCCGACGGCACTTGCCGGTACGCTGGAACTCGGCCGCACCGGCGCTCTGTCCACGGCACTGATTCTGACGGTCGTCGTCATCGCGATCCTGGTGATCGCTCTGATCGTGTTTGTCGAGCGCGCCCAGCGTCGTCTTCTGATCCAGTATCCGAAGCGTCAGGTCGGCAACCGGATGTTCCAGGGCGATACGTCGCACCTGCCTCTGAAGCTGAACACGGCTGGCGTCATTCCGGCGATCTTTGCCTCGTCGCTGCTGCTGCTGCCGGCAACGGCCGCCGGTTTTGCCGGCAACCAGAACCTGCCGACGTGGGCAACGACGATCATTGCCTCGCTGCAGCACGGCCAGCCGCTGTTCATGGTGTTCTACGGCGCGCTGATTGCCTTCTTTGCCTTCTTCTACACGGCCATCGTCTTCAATCCGAAGGACACTGCCGACAACCTGAAGAAGCATGGCGGCTTCATTCCGGGCATCCGCCCGGGCGAGCGCACCGCTGAATACATCGATTACGTGCTGACCCGAATCACGGTGATCGGCGCCATCTATCTCGTCTTCGTCTGCATTCTTCCGGAAACGCTCATTGCGCGCACTGGTATCCCATTAGCCCTTGGTGGTACTTCGCTTTTGATCGTTGTCAGTGTTACCCTCGATACGGTAGCACAGATCCAGGGGCATCTCATCGCTCAGCAGTATGAGGGCCTGATCAAGAAGTCCAAGCTGCGTGGAGGAAAGAGGGGACGATGAGACTGATTTTTTTGGGGCCGCCGGGCGCGGGTAAGGGGACCCAGGCGAAGCGCTTGACGGAAAAGTTCGAGATCCCGCAGCTCTCCACCGGCGACATGCTGCGGGCGGCCGTGAGTGCGGGAACGGAAATCGGCAAGCGCGCCAAGGCCGTGATGGATGCGGGTGGGCTGGTGTCTGACGACATCGTCAACCAGATCGTTTCCGAGCGTATCGCCTCGGCCGACTGTGCCAAGGGTTTCATTCTCGACGGCTATCCGCGCACTGTGCCGCAGGCAAAGGCACTGGCGGAGAACATGGCGGCGATGAATCTTCAGCTTGATGCGGTCATCGAACTGAAGGTCGACGAGGAGGCGCTCATCCGTCGAATCGAATCGCGCGTTGCCGAAACGCTGGCAGCCGGCGGGACCGTGCGGTCGGACGACAATCCGGAGTCCTTCCGCAAGCGGCTTGCCGAATATCGCGAGAAGACGGCGCCGCTGTCGGCTTACTACAGCGAGCAGGGCCAGCTGGTCGTGCTGGATGGCATGGCCGATGTCGATGCGGTGACCCGCTCGATAGAGGCGACGCTGGAGAAGGCCTCCGCCTGAGGGCGAAGCCTTGGCGTTCAAAGAATCTTGGCGGGGCCGGTTGCTTTTCGGGGCCGATTCCGCTAAACACCGCGCCAACTCGCGACATTGACCAGCGATCGGCGCGGCTCATCCGCAAGGATGTCCGGTTCCGGTCGCTTTTGACTTGTCTCGGACCATATTGAACTGGCGGCCGCATGAGGCTGCTCTCATGGAAGAAGTACCACTTGCCGGATGGCAACTGGAACGCAAGGAGAATAGGCGTGGCACGTATTGCTGGCGTCAACATCCCGACTGCGAAGCGCGTTGTTATTGCGCTGACCTACATTCACGGGATCGGCCCCAAATTCGCTCAGGAAATCATCGAGAAGGTCGGTATCCCGGCTGATCGTCGCGTTCATCAGCTGACCGACGCGGAAATCCTCTCGATTCGCGAAACCATCGACCGCGACTATCAGGTCGAGGGCGATCTGCGTCGTGAAACCGCGATGAACATCAAGCGTCTGATGGACCTCGGCTGCTATCGCGGCCTGCGTCATCGTCGCGGTCTGCCGGTTCGCGGCCAGCGCACGCACACCAACGCACGCACCCGCAAGGGTCCGGCGAAGGCGATTGCAGGCAAGAAGAAGTAATTTTCGGGCATTAGCCAACAGGCGGTAGGCGGTAGCAAAGAGTGCTGCTGGCTGCTGCCTGGTTCTATTGCCTGAAAAGGTGGAGCCGCTGGTGTTACGGCGGTGACGATATCAACGAAAGGAAGACCATGGCCAAGGAAGCCACACGCGTCCGCCGTCGCGAACGCAAGAACATCACGTCGGGCGTTGCCCACGTCAATTCGACGTTCAACAACACCATGATCACCATCACCGACGCGCAGGGCAATGCGATTGCCTGGTCGTCTGCTGGTGCCAAGGGTTTCAAGGGTTCGCGCAAGTCGACCCCGTTCGCTGCCCAGATCGCTGCTGAAGACTGCGCCAAGAAGGCCCAGGAACATGGCATGAAGTCTCTTGAAGTCGAAGTTTGCGGTCCGGGTTCCGGCCGTGAGTCGGCTCTGCGCGCCCTCCAGGCTGCCGGCTTCATGATCACTTCCATTCGCGACGTGACGCCGATCCCGCACAACGGTTGCCGTCCGCGCAAGAAGCGCCGCGTCTGATGCGTCTTCGGCGGCGGCGTGGTTTTTTCCATGCTGCCCCGGTTCGAATTCCGGTAACGCCGCCTTATCTCGATTTTCGAGGTATGGCGGCTTTGCCGTAACGCCAAGGCAGGCTTATCTCCCTGGCGCTTCTCATGCTCGGTTGTCACGATTGGATAGTGGCAGCGAACGGAAGGTTTGAAACACATGATCCAGAAGAACTGGCAGGAACTGATCAAGCCGAACAAGGTGGAGTTCACCTCGTCGGGTCGCACGAAGGCCACGCTCGTCGCCGAGCCGCTGGAACGCGGCTTCGGTCTGACGCTGGGCAACGCGCTTCGCCGCGTTCTCCTGTCGTCGCTGCGCGGCGCCGCGGTCACTGCGGTCCAGATCGACGGCGTTCTGCATGAATTCTCCTCCATCCCCGGCGTACGCGAGGATGTGACGGACATCGTGCTGAACATCAAGGAAATCGCCATCAAGATGGATGGCGACGATGCAAAGCGCATGGTCGTGCGCAAGCAGGGCCCCGGCTCGGTAACCGCTGGCGACATCCAGACGGTTGGCGATATCGAGATCCTCAATCCCGACCACGTGATCTGCACGCTCGACGAGGGTGCGGAAATTCGCATGGAGTTTACGGTCAACAACGGCAAGGGCTATGTCCCGGCCGAGCGTAACCGTGCAGAGGATGCCCCGATCGGTCTCATCCCGGTCGACAGCCTCTATTCTCCGGTCAAGAAGGTGTCCTACAAGGTGGAAAACACCCGCGAAGGACAGGTTCTCGACTATGACAAGCTGACCATGACCATCGAAACCGATGGCTCGGTCACGGGCGAGGACGCCGTGGCGTTTGCCGCTCGCATTCTTCAGGACCAGCTGTCGGTCTTCGTCAACTTCGACGAGCCGCAGAAGGAAGCCGAGGAAGAGTCGGTCACCGAACTTGCGTTCAACCCGGCGCTTCTCAAGAAGGTCGACGAACTGGAGCTTTCCGTCCGTTCGGCCAACTGCCTGAAGAACGACAACATCGTCTATATCGGCGACCTCATCCAGAAGACCGAGGCGGAAATGCTGCGCACGCCGAACTTCGGTCGCAAGTCGCTGAACGAGATCAAGGAAGTTCTCGCTTCCATGGGCCTGCACCTGGGCATGGAAGTCCCGGCCTGGCCGCCCGAGAACATCGAAGACCTCGCCAAGCGCTACGAAGACCAGTACTAACCATTAAACTGCAGGCGAATGCCTGCAAGTAAAGGAGACCCGAGATGCGCCACCAGAATTCCGGCCGCAAGCTCAACCGCACCGCCAGCCACCGCAAGGCAATGTTCGCCAACATGGCTGCTTCGCTCATCACGCATGAGCAGATCGTCACGACCCTGCCGAAGGCGAAGGACCTGCGTCCGATCGTCGAGAAGCTGGTCACCCTCGGCAAGCGCGGTGACCTGCACGCTCGCCGTCAGGCCATTTCGCAGATCAAGGATATCGACGCCGTTCGCAAGCTGTTCGACGCCATTGCCACCCGTTACGCCAGCCGTAACGGCGGTTACCTGCGCATCATGAAGGCTGGCTTCCGCCAGGGCGACAATGCCCCGCTCGCCGTCATCGAATTCGTCGAGCGCGACGTCAACGCCAAGGGCGCTGCCGACAAGGCTCGCGTTGCCGCTGAAGCCGAAGCTGCCGAAGCCGCGTAAGTCATTCCCGCAAGGGATGTCGTGATTGGAAGGCCGGGCGAGATATCGCCCGGCCTTTTCTGTTTTCTGCGGCTCTCCACCGAGGTCCGGCTGCGGTCAATTCGGGATGTGGATCGTCCGGCGGATATGCTTGAGCGAGGCGACGATGGTGAAGGTCATGATCACCAGCAGCGTCCACGAACTCCATTTGCCGAGATGCACGGTGGACCAGGCGCCGAGCTGGTTCGGATAGTGCCAGACGGCGAAGAAGGTCGAGATATTCTCCGCCAGCCAGATGAAGAAGCCGATCAGGACGAAGGCCAGCAGCATCGGCATGCGTCGATCCCGGTCGTAAGGGCGGAAGATCACGGTGGCGCGCGCATAAAGACCAATGGCAAGAGCTGCCAGATACCACCGGTAGTCGCCGATATAGTGGTGGGTGAAGAAGTTGAGATAAATGGCGAGCGCGACCAGCGTCGCCATCCAGTAGGGCGGATGATGCTCGATACGTACGTCCAGGATGCGCCACGCCTGAATGATGTAGCTGCCGACAGCAGCATACATGAAGCCGGAAAACAGGGGGACGCCAAGCAGCTTGGTATAGGCGAAATCCGGATAGGACCAGGACTGGATGGCGCCCGACGTCTTGAAGGCTTCCAGCACGAAACCGACCACATGGAAAAGGCAGATGGCCTTCAGTTCATCCAGGGTCTCGAGCTTCGTCCAGATCATCCAGGCCTGGATCGAGACGGCGATGATCAGCAGGAGATCGTAGCGCGGGATGCCCAGCAGACCGGCGCGTGGCATGAGGAAGATCGACACGAAGAACAGCCCGGCAAACAGGCAGGCCCTTGCCTCCTTGATGCCGAACAGCAGGAATTCGACGGCAAAACGGCGGATGCCCGCCAGCGACGGATCCGCGCGCCTGCGCATCAGCATCGCATCGAATGTCTGCAGGAGGCCGCTCTGTTCCGGGATCGCTGTCTGCATCATTGCCCGCCATTCTTGTTTTTCCGTCGATCCCCATTACAGAGGAGGCATGGACAAATTCAAGGCAGGCTACATTCCGATTGCACGCCGGGCGTCGCTCACCCTTCTGGTCATCGTCTGCGGGCTTGTGCTGCGTCTGACCGGTTATGAGCTGGGCCTGCCGTATTTTCTGGTCAAATATGGCGGTTCGCTGCTGTGGGGCATGATGGTTTTCTGGCTGGTCGGCGCTCTGCTGTTTCGCCGGCCGATTGCCATGCTGGTGGTCTTCGCCGCCGCTATTGCCGTGCTGACGGAGTTCAGCCGGCTTTTCCACACGCCATGGCTGGATGCGTTCCGACTGACGCTGGCCGGCGCCCTCATCCTCGGACGCATCTTTTCCTGGGCGAATATCCTTGCCTATCTGCTCGGTATCGTTCTGGCGGCGGCCATCGAGCGGCGCCTGCTGTCAGCGGGCAAGTGAGCGCCGCCCTCGCTTCCAGTCCACCACCTTCGGGCGCACCAGCCGGTATCCGAGAAGCAGCGTGACGATGGCGATGTAGCTTGCCGGCTCCAGCGTGATCGCCTTCAGCGACAGCACATAATGCAGCACGGCGGCGAGAAGGATCGGATAGGCAAGCTTGTGCAACTGATTCCAGCGCGGTCCCAACCTGCGGATCGACCAGCGGTTGGAGGTGAGCGCCAGGGGAATCAGCATCAGCAGCCCCGCCATGCCAAGCATGATATAGGGGCGCTTCAGGATGTCGCCGAGGATCGACGAAAGGATCAGGCCACGGTCGAGTGTCAGGTAGACGGCGAAATGCGCCAGCACGTAATAGAAGGCGAGGAGCCCGAGCGCCCGGCGATAGGCGATCAGGTTGACGCCGAAGAGATCGCGCAGCGGCGTCACGGTCAGGCCGAGACAGAGAAAGCGCAGCGCCCAGAGACCCAGCCTGTGCTCGAACTCGCGCACAGGATCGGCGCCGAGGCCGCCATAGATTCCCAGATAGAAGGCATAGAGGCCCGGCATGAGCCCCAGCGCATAGAGCGCCCAGACCGAGGCTGCGCGGTAGCGCGGCGGAATGGCCAGTGTCGCCATGGTCAGTAGAACTTCCTGAGATCCATGCCGGCATAGAGGCTTGCCACCTCGTCGCCGTAGCCGTTGAAGGGCAGGGTGTTCATCCGCGCTCCGCCGAACAGGCCGCTTGCCTCGCCGATGCGCCGCTCGGTCGCCTGGCTCCAGCGCGGATGGTCGACGGCCGGATTGACGTTGGCATAGAAGCCGTATTCCTGCGGCGCCATCTTGTTCCAGGTGCTTGGCGGCTCCTTTTCCGTCAGCGTGATCCTGACGATGGACTTGATGCCCTTGAAGCCATATTTCCAGGGTGTGACAAGGCGTATCGGCGCGCCGTTCTGGTTGGGCAGGGTTTCGCCGTAAAGGCCCGTGGCGAGGAGCGTCAGGGGATGGCGTGCCTCATCGAGACGCAGACCCTCGACATAGGGCCAGTCCAGCGGCTGGAAGAAGCCGCTCTGGCCGGGCATTTCCTTGGGCCTGACGACGGTTTCGAAAGCCACATATTTCGCGCTTCCGAGCGGTTCGACACGGTCGAGCAGGGCAGAGAGGGGAAACCCGATCCAGGGGATCACCATCGACCAGGCTTCCACGCAGCGCATGCGGTAGATGCGCTCTTCCATCGGGAAATCCTTGAGGATCGTCTCCATGTCGATGGTCTGCGGCTTGTTGACGAGGCCGCCGACCGTGATCGTCCAGGGCAGGGGTTTAAAGGCCGCGGAATTCTGCGCCGGATCGGCCTTGCCCGTGCCGAACTCGTAGAAATTGTTGTAGGTCGTTGCGTCCTGCTTCGAGGTGACCTTCTCGTCCACCCGGTAGGCGCTCGGCTTGGCGGAAAGCGGGCTCGCCCATGCGCTTTCGGTCGCGGTCAGGGCAATCGCTGCGGCCGCGCCCCCCAGCAGATGGCGTCGGGAAAGATAGAGATCCTTCGGGGTGATTTCGGTAGCGGCGATGCGGGGCGGGCGGTAGAGCGGCATGGTTCTGTCTCCTGCGCCAGGGGGGCGAGTGGCATGATGGCGGATACAGGTATAGTACGAACCCGTCGGCCGATTAGTTTCACCCCCTGCGGTCAAAAACAAACCCACGTTCACGTGATCGGCACGTGTCTGCAACCGTACCGCTTTGGCCTGTCGTGATAGTGACACTTCGGGGGGATTGCGGTAGGAAAATCGAAAAAATCAGGGCGTTCTGCGCATCATGGCGGCGGCGCCCGACCATCATCGATCCGAGGATAACACCATGCCTGCTTACCGTTCCAGAACGACGACCCACGGCCGCAACATGGCGGGCGCGCGTGGTCTGTGGCGTGCCACGGGCATGAAGGACAGCGATTTCGGCAAGCCGATCATTGCCGTGGTCAATTCCTTCACGCAGTTCGTGCCCGGCCACGTCCACCTGAAGGATCTCGGCCAGCTCGTGGCCCGCGAGATCGAGGCCGCCGGCGGCGTGGCAAAGGAGTTCAACACGATTGCCGTGGACGACGGTATCGCCATGGGCCATGACGGCATGCTCTATTCGCTGCCCTCGCGCGAAATCATCGCGGATTCCGTCGAATACATGGTCAATGCGCATTGCGCCGATGCGATGGTCTGCATTTCCAACTGCGACAAGATCACGCCCGGCATGCTGAATGCCGCCATGCGCCTCAACATTCCCGCCGTCTTCGTGTCCGGCGGCCCGATGGAAGCCGGCAAGGTGGTGCTGCACGGCAAGACCGTGGCGCTCGACCTCGTCGATGCCATGGTGGCGGCCGCCGACGACAAGGTGACCGACGAGGATGTGCAGGTCATCGAACGCTCGGCCTGTCCGACCTGCGGTTCCTGCTCCGGCATGTTCACCGCCAATTCGATGAACTGTCTGACGGAAGCGCTCGGCCTGTCTCTGCCCGGCAATGGCTCGACGCTTGCCACGCATTCGGACCGCAAGCGCCTCTTCGTCGAGGCCGGTCACCTGATCGTCGATCTCGCCCGCCGTTATTATGAACAGAATGACGAGAGCGTGCTGCCGCGCTCGATCGCCACCAAGCAGGCCTTCGAGAATGCCATGGCACTCGATATCGCCATGGGCGGCTCCACCAATACGGTCCTGCACATCCTGGCCGCGGCCTATGAAGGCGGCGTCGATTTCACCATGGACGATATCGACCGCCTGTCGCGCAAGGTTCCGTGCCTGTCGAAGGTCGCGCCCGCCAAGCAGGACGTGCACATGGAAGACGTGCACCGCGCCGGCGGCATCATGCGTATCCTGGGTGAATTGGAGCGTGGCGGTCTGCTCAACACCGATTGCAAGACCGTGCACGAGGCAACGCTGGGCGACGCGATCAACCGCTGGGATATCACCCGCACCAATTCCGAAACCGTCCGCACCTTCTTCAAGGCAGCCCCCGGCGGCGTGCCGACCCAGGTGGCCTTTTCGCAGTCCTCGCGCTGGGACGAACTGGATACCGACGCCGAGAAGGGCGTCATCCGCTCCGTCGAAAAGCCTTTCTCGAAGGATGGCGGTCTGGCCGTGCTTTACGGCAACATCGCGCTCGATGGCTGCATCGTGAAGACGGCGGGCGTCGACGAATCGATCCTGAAGTTCACCGGCCCGGCCAAGGTCTATGAAAGCCAGGACGCGGCGGTGAAGGCGATCCTCGGCAACGAAGTGGTGGCCGGCGATGTCGTCGTCATCCGCTACGAAGGCCCGAAGGGCGGCCCCGGCATGCAGGAAATGCTCTATCCGACCAGCTATCTGAAGTCGAAGGGGCTCGGAAAGGCCTGCGCGCTGATCACTGACGGCCGTTTCTCCGGCGGCACGTCCGGCCTTTCCATCGGCCATGCCTCGCCGGAAGCGGCAAATGGCGGCGCGATCGGCCTCGTCCAGAATGGCGATCTGATCGAAATCGATATTCCGAACCGCACGATCAATCTGAAGATCACCGAGCAGGAACTGGCCGCCCGTCGCGCCGAGCAGGACAAGCTCGGCTGGAAGCCGGCTGCACCCCGCAGGCGCAATGTCACGACCGCTCTGAAGGCCTATGCCGCCTTCGCCTCCAGCGCCGACAAGGGCGCGGTGCGCATCCTGCCGGAGTAAGACATTTTCCGTCGTCACGGCCCCCGCGGTTCATCGCCGCGGGGGTTTTTCATCGCCCTCGCTTTGTATCCGTCGCGATTACAGCGGCTTGATCAGGGTTCGGTAGGCCTCGTCCAGCTCCTTCAGCCGCGTCTCATAGCTCCGGCGGATGCAGGCTTCGTCCGCGCCGCAGGCCTGCCTGGCCTTCAGCCAGGTTGCCTGGCCCTCCCGCAGGATGTCGCGATTGCCCATCGGGACCAGACCGACCAGCAGGTCGAAGGTCGTTACCATCTTCACGTCGAGATCGTTGAGGCTGCGCTCGGCGCAGATAACCGCCTCGTCGGCGGCAAGATCCATCCGCGTGCAGTCGAAACTCGCCGCGGATGCGTCCTTCGGCATAGTCAGGGGAAAGGCCGCGAGCAGGCTGGCGGCAAGCGGCAGGAAAAGGGCGGTGCGTCTCATGCGTCATCTCTCCGTATCGGGAGGGGATTACGGCGCAGCGGCGAAATGGTTCCGGCAGGCAGGTTCCATCCACACAGGTCGGGGACGGCGGCATGTACTTGCCAGACTGCCGTCGATCTGGTGGAACAGGCGCCGGGCCTTCTCCATTTTCGGCCATCTTTCCTTTCTAGCCTGCCGCGCTACAAGTCCTTGATCTCGGAACTCCAAGAGGAATCACATGCTCAGCATGCCGAAACGTGCCTCCGCCTGTCTTCTGGCGCTCTCCCTGCTGCTGCCGCTTCCGGCGCTTGCCCAGGACAAGACGGTGCCGGCCAGCCGCACGGAAATGCAGCTTTCCTTTGCGCCGCTCGTCAAGCGCACCGCCGGCGCCGTCGTCAATGTCTATGCCGAGCGCGTGGTGCAGCGGAGCAATCCCTTTGCCGGCGACCCCTTCTTCGAGCAGTTCTTCGGCCAGCGCATGCCAAACCGTTCGGAAAAGCAGTCGTCGCTCGGCTCCGGCGTCATCGTTTCGCATGACGGCCTGGTGGTGACGAACAACCATGTCATCGAAGGCGCCGACGACATCAAGATCGCGCTCGCCGATGGCCGGGAATTTCCCTGCGAGGTGCTGCTGAAGGATGACAGCGTCGACCTTGCGGTGCTGAAGATCAAGGCGCGCGAGGACTTTCCCGTTCTTGCCATCGGCAATTCGGATTCCGTCGAGGTGGGCGATCTGGTGCTGGCCATCGGCAACCCCTTCGGCGTCGGCCAGACGGTGACGAGCGGTATCGTGTCGGCGCTTGCCCGCACGCAGGTGACGGATGGCGACGTCGGCTTCTTCATCCAGACAGACGCCTCGATCAACCCCGGCAATTCCGGCGGCGCGCTGATGAACATGAACGGCGACCTGATCGGCATCAACACGGCGATCTTTTCGCGCGGCGGCGGTTCGAACGGCATCGGCTTTGCCATTCCGGCCAATCTCGTAAAGGTGTTCCTTGCCGCGGCAGAGGACGGCAAGAAGAGTTTCGAACGGCCCTATGTCGGCGCAACCTTCCAGGCGGTGACCTCCGAGGTGGCGGAAGCGCTGGGGCTGAAGGCGGCGCGCGGCGCACTTGTGGTGGCCGTGACGCGCGGCAGCCCAGCGGATGTCGCCGGTCTGAAGCCCGGTGAGGTCGTGACCGCGGTCAATTCCATTCCCGTCGAGCATCCGGATGCGCTGGCCTATCGCCTGACGACCGTCGGTCTTGGCCGGACCGCCGAACTGACGGTCGAGGACAGCGGCCGTGCCAAGCGGCTTGACATGGTGCTCGGCACGGCGCCGGAAACCGTGCCGCGTGACGAGCGGCTGCTGGACGGTCGCAATCCCTTTGCCGGGAGCCGCATCGCCAATCTGTCGCCGAAGGTTGCCACCGAACTGCACATGCCCGCCGACAAGACCGGCGTCGTCATCTTGGACGTGGCGCGCGGTTCGCCCGCCGCCCGTCTCGGTTTCCAGCCGGGCGACATTCTGGTCGCCGTCAATGGCGATGCAGTTACCTCCACCCGGGCGATGGAGGGCATGATCAGGGATAATCCCGGCGTCTGGCGCGTCGAGATCGAGCGCGGCGGGCAACGCATCCGCCAGTTCTTCCGATGAGCAGCGACCTGTTCTCGCCCCGCATTCCCGAGGCGGTCGCCAGCCGGCGGCCGCTTGCCGACCGTCTGCGCCCGACCTCGCTTGCCGAGGTGACCGGCCAGCCGCATCTGACGGGCGAGGACGGCATCCTGCGGCGGATGATTGCCGCCGGTTCGCTGGGCTCGATGATCTTCTGGGGACCGCCCGGTACCGGCAAGACGACGGTGGCCCGCCTGCTGTCGGGCGAGGCGGGGCTGGCCTTCGAGCAGATTTCGGCGATCTTTTCCGGCGTCGCGGATCTGAAGAAGGTGTTCGAGGCGGCCCGCCTGCGCCGCATGGACGGACGCCAGACGCTGCTCTTCGTCGACGAGATCCATCGCTTCAATCGGGCGCAGCAGGACAGCTTTCTGCCGGTGATGGAGGATGGCACGGTCATTCTGGTCGGGGCCACCACCGAAAACCCCAGCTTCGAGCTGAATGCCGCTCTTTTGTCGCGGGCGCGGGTGCTCACCTTCCGCTCGCATGACGAGGAGAGCCTGGAGGAGCTGCTGACCCGCGCCGAGCTGGTGGAGCAGAAGCCGCTGCCGCTGACGGTGGAGGCGCGGGCCAGCCTGATCCGCATGGCCGATGGCGATGGACGTGCGGTGCTGACGCTTGCCGAGGAGGTGTGGCGCGCGGCGCGGGAAGGGGAGGTGTTCGACACCGAAGGCCTGACCCGCATCGTGCAGCGCCGCGCACCTGTCTATGACAAGGCGCAGGACGGTCATTACAATCTGATTTCCGCACTCCACAAGTCGGTGCGCGGCTCGGATCCGGACGCCGCCCTCTACTATCTCGCCCGCATGTTCGATGCCGGGGAGGACCCGCTCTATATCGGCCGACGGCTGGTGCGCATGGCGGTGGAGGATATCGGCCTTGCCGATCCGCAGGCGCTGGTCATCTGCAACGCCGCAAAGGACGCCTATGATTATCTGGGCTCCCCGGAAGGCGAACTGGCGCTGGCTGAGGCCTGCGTCTATCTGGCGACGGCGCCGAAATCGAACGGCGTCTATACCGCTTTCAAGGCGGCGATGCGGGCGGCGAAGGAGCACGGCTCGCTGCTGCCGCCGAAGCACATCCTGAACGCGCCGACCAAGCTGATGAAGGGCGAGGGGTATGGCGACGGCTATCTCTACGACCACGACCAGCCGGATGCCTTTTCAGGCCAGGACTATTTTCCCGAAAAGCTGGGCCGGCAGACCTTTTACGATCCGCCGGAGCGCGGCTTCGAGCGGGAAATCCGCAAGCGGCTGGACTGGTGGGCGAAGCTGCGCCGCGAGCGCAGCGGCGGCTGACCCTCAGGAGGCCTTCTGCTGACGTGGTGCCGGAGTGCTGGCGGCCGGCGGCGCCACCACCTTGACGGCGGAATCGGCGAGCCCGTGATGCCCCTCGCAATCGACCACCAGATGCCAGTGGCCACCTTCCGGAATGGCCAGCCGGATCGGGGACTTCTTGGCGACACCTCCGACATATTTGAAATCCAGCCGCTCGGTCAAGCGCTGGAAGTTCACCGCCGTCATCAGCCGCACATTGGCAACCGCCGACAGCGTGACCTCGATGGCGGTTCCCGCGCGCTGTTCCTTCAGATCATAATGGGTGAAGCGGAAAGCCGGGCCGGCCATTCTCTCCTCCTTGAAAATTTGCCAGCGACGGAGATTAGGCGGCAGGTGTTAACGTTCGGTGGAACCAAGCGGCACATCGCCTCGTTGTCAGAGCGAGACGGAAGGGTTCCCCTGCCTCTTCCGCGACAAAAGGCGGTGACACCCCTGCAGCCGCCGATAACAACAACAGATCTCCAGTCGACGCTTTCAGCCCCATCCGTTTCCCTTGCCGGATGGGGCTTTTTCCTGGCCGCCGGACGGCGATTGCGATTCCGCATCAAGGGCTTGTCGCGCAAGGTTGATTCAGAATGCCAGCCGCTTGAATCACTTTGTGAAGGCGTGCCGATGCGGCTCTGCTATGAGACTGGCGATGGCGCGACCGGCAAAGGGGGGCAAGATGTACGGGGAGATCAAGGAGATCGTGCGCAGCGCAACGGGCATCGGTCCGGAAGGCCTGCACGTCATTCTGGCGAGCCTTGCCTTCCTGGTCCTTTTCGCCCTTTTTCGTCGGCCACTGGTGGCGCTCGGCGTGGTCGCCTTGCTGCAGGTCGTCAACGAGGTGCTGGACGGGCTGGACGATCGAGCCGCGGGCCTGCCGACGGATGGGGCCGGTATGCTGTCCGATACGCTGTGGTCGCTGATCGTGCCGGTGCCGCTGGCGCTCGCCATGCACCTTTACCAGCAGCACCGGCGCAAGATGCGACGGCGGCGGCACTATCGGCGCTGGTGACGGCGGCGAAAGATCGTGCCGCGTCGAATGGTCGCCCGGGGCTGTCTGGCGCTGCCGGATCGGCTAGAAGGGGACATGCCACAGATCAGTCTTCGCCTGCCGTCTCTTCTCTGCCTCGCTGTTCCTGCTCTCGCGGGCCTCGGCATATCGCCGCTTGCCGCCGCCGATCCTGCCAAGGGGCGGGCGACGTTCCGTTCGGCCTGTTCCTCCTGCCATGTGGTGGAGAGCGACAGCAACGTGTTCGGCCCGCATCTCAACGGCGTGGTAGGCCGCCCGGCCGCCAGCCTGCCCGACTACAACTATTCCCCGGCCATGCGCGAGGCGGGCGCCAGGGGGCTGGTCTGGGACGAGGTGACGCTTGCCGCCTTTCTGTCCAGCCCGTCGAAGACGGTGCCGGGCACGCGGATGCGGTTCTTCGGTTTCTGGTTCTCCTCGCAGATCGAGGATGTCATTGCCTATCTGAAGGCCAATCCCTGAACGATTCCGCACAGCCTGTCGCGCGGATTTTGACCGGATATCCGGCAGCCTTGCGGTTTATGTCGCGCGGTTAATGAAGTGTTTATCGATTCATGAAAAAACTCTTTCCGGGTGCGATGGTGCCAGCGCGGTGAGAAGGGCCGGGCTTGGGGCACAAACGCGGTTTCTATCGCACCACGGATGTTTCGCCTGCGCATCCTCCCCCTGCAGGCTGTGTTTGGAGTTTTGCCATGTTCAAGAAGCCGTTCGCCCTGGCGCTTTTTGCCGCCCTGTCCACCTCGTCCCTGGCGACGGTCGCCGTTGCCGCTGACCTTGCCAACAGCTATGCGCCGCCGCCGGCCTATAACAGCGCGCCCGTTTCCAGCTGGAACGGCGCCTATGCCGGTATCCATGGCGGCTTTGCCTCGCCGAAGCTCGACCCGTTCAACAATAGCGGCCTCGCGATCGGCGGTCAGGCCGGCTACAATGTCGATATCGGTGGCGGCGTGATCGGCGGCGAAGTCGAGGGCTCCTATCTGGGCGATTCGCAGGTGAAAGTAAGTGGCGGCGAACTGAAGGAACGTCACCGTCTGGCTGCCAAGGTAAAGGCGGGCGTACCGCTCGACCAGACGCTGATCTACGGCACCACCGGTCTCGCCATGACCAACTTCCGCGACAGCGGCGGCGTGTCCGGTCCGGACGGCTGGAAGCCGGGCTGGATCATCGGTGCCGGCGTGGAGCAGAAGCTGAACCAGAACCTCTCGGCCCGCGTGGAATATAACTACACGGCGACCAATGACGTGCGCAGCTTCGCCAATGGCGTTGGCACCGAAAAGGACATTCACGACCACACCGTAAAGGCCGGCATCAACTATCACTTCTGATCCACCGCCGATTGATGCCTGCGCGGCTCTCCCGTACCCCGGGGGAGCCGTTTTGCATTTGCGGGGTCGCCGCGCTATCAGTTCCGCTCAGGAGCAGGATGGCATGAGGAGGCCGGACGATGAGCAGGATTGACGGGAAGATCGCGGTTGTCACGGGTGGCACGCAGGGGCTCGGCGCGGCGGTGGCCGAGCGACTGGCAGAGGCCGGTGCCGGCGGCATCGTCATTGTCGGGCGCGGCGCGGAAAAGGGGCGGACGGTGGCCCGGCGGATTTCTGATGCTACCGGTGTCCGCGTGGAACTGGTGACCGCCGATCTTGCCGAGATCGATGCCGTGCGATCCGTCATCCCGGCGGCCGACAGGCTGTTCGGCCGTATCGACATTCTCGTCAATGCCGCAGGCCTCACCGATCGCGGCAACATCCTCAACACCACGCCGGAACTGTTCGACCGCATGTTTGCGGTGAACACGCGGGCGCCCTTCTTCCTTCTGCAGGATGCGGCGAAGGTGATGATCCGCGAAGGGATCGAGGGCAGGGTGGTCAATATCGGCTCGATGTCGAGCCTTGCCGGCCAGCCGTTTCTTGCGCCCTATTCCGCCTCCAAGGGCGCGCTTGCGACGCTGACGCGCAACGCCGCCTTTTCGCTGATGCGCCACCGCATCCATGTAAACCAGCTGGATATCGGCTGGATGAATTCCGACCACGAGCGCAAGCTGATCCTGTCGGAAACCGGCGACCCGGATTTCATCGACCGCGCCGCCGCCCAAAAACCCTTCGGCCGCATTCTCGACCCGAAGGAAGTGGCCCGCGCGGTGCTGTGGATGGCGTCTGACGAGAGCGGCATGATGACCGGGGCGGTGATCCCATTCGACCAGTCGGTCTATGGCGGCTATGACGATGCGCCGGTGCCGAAGGAGAGGCTGGAGGGGTAGGGGATTTTTTTGGGCTTGCCTCACCAGAGTTCGGGATAAAGATCTCGCCAATCGGGGTTCATGCTTTCGATCAGCTGGATCTTCCATTTCCGGTACCAGCGCTTCAGTGACTTTTCGCACTGGATAGCCGTCTCGATCCGGTCATGCTCCTCGTACCAGACCAGCGTACGGCAACCGTATTTCGCGGCAAACCCGTCGTTGAGGCCTTCACGATGTTCCCAGATCCGGCGCGCGATGTCCGACGTCACACCGATATAGAGCGTGCCGTTCCGTTGATTGGTGATGATGTAGACATAACCTGTCATGCGTGCAGCATGCTTGGCAGTGGATCCTCGGGTCAAGCCCGAGGATGACGGAGTGCGGGGGGAGACGTCGGCGCATATCGTAGGTCCGGCCTCTGTCGTGACGTCAATATGGGGTTGTCGTGCGGGGAGGCAGGCTCTCTCCGTTAGTTGAGCCGAAACTCTTGCGCCTCTGGTTGCGGTTCTTTGGGCAGAGGCCCCGCTCGGTCGTCATCCTCGGGCTTGACCCGAGGATCCATCCACGAGC
Organism: Rhizobium sp. CSW-27; assembly: GCF_018760785.1. Classification (GTDB taxonomy): domain Bacteria; phylum Pseudomonadota; class Alphaproteobacteria; order Rhizobiales; family Rhizobiaceae; genus Neorhizobium. Next base: position 389,894 of record NZ_JAHHZO010000004.1, on the reverse strand, counting down.
GGTACAAAGGAGCACCCTGGGGAAGTGACCTCTGGCCGATCCAGCCACCCATACACCAGAATCATTTCGGCCCGAGGTTTCCCCCGGGCCGCATTCCATTCAAACCTCAGCCAATCAGCTGCACCCGCTCGTTGCGCCACACGTCTCGCACTTCTCGCAGGTCCCATTGCGCACCATCGTAAAATTCTGGCACTCGGAGCACATGTTGCCCGTGTAGCCCTGCGCGATGGAGCGCATGCGGCGTTCGGCTTCCACCTTCTTGGCGTCCGCCTTGGCAGAGGCCGCGTCGGCGGCGGCCTTGTCGGAGAAGAGGGCGGTGGCGGCCTCGTCGGCGATCGCTTCCTCGATCATCTCTTCTGCCAGTTCCTTGGCCCGCTCCTCGTAGTCGCGCTTGAACGACACGACTTCGGAGGTGGAAATGGCAACCGTTGCTTCCAGCTTGCGGGCGGCGGAGCCGGCAAAGGCCGTCACATTGCCGCCGGCCGATGCCTTGGCCGGTGCCGCGGAGGCGGCGCCGCGCGGTTCGCCGGACTGGGCGCTGGAGACCAGCGTCGGGCGGTAGCCGCGGGTCAGACCCTTCGAGACGATGTCGGCCTTGCCTTCCGACACGCCGCGGCCGAGCGCCGTGGAGGAGAAGTCGGAGGTATCGACATGCGCCAGATCGTGGCGACCGAGATAGGAGATGGCGAGTTCGCGGAACACGTAGTCGAGGATCGAGGTTGCGTTCTTGATCGCGTCATTGCCCGTCACGATGCCGGCCGGCTCGAACTTGGTGAAGGTGAAGGCATCGACATATTCTTCCAGCGGCACGCCATACTGCAGACCGAGCGACACCGAGATGGCGAAGTTGTTGATGAAGGCGCGCAGCGCCGAACCTTCCTTGTTCATGTCGAGGAAGATTTCGCCAAGACGGCCGTCGTCATATTCGCCGGTGCGCAGGAAGATGGTGTGGCCGCCGATCTTCGCCTTCTGGGTATAACCCTTGCGGCGGGACGGCAGCTTTTCCTGGCTGCGGACCAGACGTTCCACCACGCGCTCGACGATCTTTTCGGTGACGACCACGGCCTGGGCGGCAGCCGGCTGCGACAGCAGCTCTTCCACCGTATCCTCGTCCTCCTCGTCCTCGATCAGCGAGGCGTTCAGCGGCTGGGAGAGCTTGGAGCCATCGCGATAGAGCGCATTGGCCTTCAGCGCCAGCTTCCAGGACAGCATGTAGGCGGAGCCGCAATCCTCGACGGTCGCCTCGTTCGGCATGTTGATCGTCTTGGAGATCGCACCCGAGATGAAGGGCTGGGCGGCCGCCATCATGCGGATATGGGATTCGACCGAGAGATAACGCTTGCCGATCTTGCCGCAGGGATTGGCGCAATCGAAGACGGGCAGATGCTCGGCCTTCAGGAAGGGCGCGCCTTCCAGCGTCATCGCACCGCAGACATGGATGTTGGCGGCCTCGATGTCCTTCTTCGAGAAGCCGATATGCTCCAGCAGGTTGAAGCTCATGTCGGCGAGCTGCTCGTCGGTGACCTTCAGCACGTCCTTCAGGAAGTCGGCACCCAGCGTCCACTGGTTGAAGACGAACTTGATGTCGAAGGCAGCCTTGGTGGCGCCGTTGATCGCCTCGATCTTCTCGTCGGTGAAGCCCTTGGCCTTCAGCGAGCCGGGATTGACGCCCGGCGCCTGGTTGATGTTGCCGTGGCCGACGGCATAGGCCTCGATCTCGGCGATCTGGCTTTCGGTGTAGCCCAGCGTACGCAGCGCTTCCGGAACGGCACCGTTGATGATCTTGAAATAGCCGCCGCCTGCGAGCTTCTTGAACTTCACCAGCGCGAAGTCGGGCTCGATGCCGGTCGTGTCGCAGTCCATCACGAGGCCGATCGTGCCGGTCGGCGCGATCACCGTCGTCTGGGCATTGCGGTAGCCGTGCTGTTCGCCGAGCGAGAGCGCCTTGTCCCAGGCGGCCTTGGCGTGGGCCACCAGATCCTGGTCCGGGTTCTCCGAATGGATCAGCGGAACCGGGTTGACGGAGAGGCCCTCATAGCCGGCCGCTTCGCCATAGGCGGCGCGGCGATGGTTGCGGATGACGCGCAGCATGTTGTCGCGGTTCGGGGCAAAGCCCGGGAAGGGGCCGAGTTCGGAGGCGATTTCCGCCGAGGTTGCGTAAGCCACGCCCGTCATGATCGCGGTCAGCGAGCCGGCAATGGCGCGACCTTCCGCCGAATCATAGGGAATGCCGGAGGACATCAGGAGGCCGCCGATATTGGCATAGCCGAGGCCGAGCGTGCGGTATTCATAAGAGAGTTCGGCAATGCGGCGCGACGGGAACTGCGCCATCATCACCGATACTTCCAGAACCACCGTCCACAGGCGCACCGCATGCTCGTAATCGGCAATGTTGATGCGCTTGGTGGCCCGGTCCTTGAACTGCAGCAGGTTCAGCGAGGCAAGGTTGCAGGCCGTGTCATCAAGGAACATGTATTCCGAGCACGGGTTCGATGCACGGATGGGGCCTGCCGCCGGGCAGGTGTGCCAGTCGTTCATCGTGGTGTTGAAGTGCAGGCCCGGATCGGCCGATGCCCAGGCGGCGTAGGAGATTTTTTCCCACAGGTCGCGCGCCTTCAGCGTCTTCATCACGCGGCCGTCCTTGCGGGCGGTCAGGTTCCACTCGCCGTCATTTTCGACAGCGCGCAGGAAGTCGTCCTTCAGTGAGACGGAGTTGTTGGAGTTCTGGCCGGAGACGGTGAGATAGGCTTCCGAATCCCAGTCCGTGTCATAGGTCTTGAACTCGAGATCCTTGTAGCCCTGGCGGGCGAACTGGATGACGCGCTTGACGTAGTTTTCCGGAACCTGGTCCTTCTTGGCGGCGCGGATCTCGCGCTTCAGGGCCGGGTTCTTCGTCGGGTCGAAGCAATCCTCGCCATCACCCTCGCAGTTGATGCAGGCCTTCATGATGGCCTTCAGGTGCCTCGACACGATCTTGGAGCCGGTGACGAGGGCGGCAACCTTCTGCTCCTCCTTCACCTTCCAGTCGATATATTCCTCGATATCCGGATGGTCGATGTCGACGACGACCATCTTTGCCGCGCGGCGGGTGGTGCCGCCGGACTTGATGGCGCCGGCCGCACGGTCACCGATCTTCAGGAAGGACATGAGGCCGGAGGAACGGCCGCCGCCGGACAGCTTTTCGCCTTCGCCGCGCAGATAGGAGAAGTTGGAACCGGTGCCGGAGCCATACTTGAACAGGCGGGCTTCGCGCACCCACAGGTCCATGATACCGCCCTCGTTGACGAGGTCGTCCTCGACGGACTGGATGAAGCAGGCATGCGGCTGCGGATGCTCATAGGCAGACTTCGACTTGGTCAGCTTGCCGGTGAAGGGATCGACATAGAAATGGCCCTGGCCGGGGCCGTCAATGCCATAGGCCCAGTGCAGGCCGGTGTTGAACCACTGCGGGGAATTGGGTGCCACGCGCTGGGTGGCGAGCATGTAGGCAAGCTCGTCCTTGAAGGCGGCGGCATCTTCTTCCGAGGAGAAATACTTGCCCTTCCAGCCCCAGTAGGTCCAGGTACCGGCCAGACGGTCAAAAACCTGACGTGCATCGGTTTCCGAGCCGTAACGTTCGGCTTCCGGCAGATCCTTCAGGGCCTTCTCGTCGGCAACCGAGCGCCACAGGAAGGAGGGAACGTCATTTTCCTCGACCTTCTTCAGGACCTTCGGCACGCCGGCCTTGCGGAAATATTTCTGCGCGAGAACGTCCGTCGCCACCTGGGAGAACTGCGCCGGAACATCGATGTCTTCCAGGCGGAAGACGATCGAGCCGTCCGGATTGCGGATTTCGCTCACGGCCTTGCGGAATTCGATCTCCGCATAGGCGCCCTGGCCAGGTTTGGTGAAACGACGTTCAATGCGCATCTCTCTCGTCCTCGCTGTTGCGCCTCTGCCAGGCGCACAAAAATCCGTTGGCGGCGATCGCTGGAAAACAACGCGCAGCCGTGTCCGTTTCAACTCGAATGGTAAATCATCCGTGGATGGTCGACCTGTATCTTGTGGGCAGATTGGCTGCAAACACTAAATATAGCGTAAAAGCAGTTTTCCACCACCCCATTTTGTCGAGGCGATGCCGCAAAAAGACACACGATCTCCCTCCAGCGAGCGAGCCATCATGGCCAGCCGCCGATCGACGGAGTTGGGTGATTTTTTGCGCGTGGGAGAACCGGCCTCGTGACGCCCGATCCTGTTGTCGCCGCAACGGTGCCAATCTCGGCCGAAGAGGGAGATTCGTCAAGGCTTAGACTGCAACGGTTTTTTAACCACAATATCTTGTGTCTGTAAGCTGTGGAAAACGGGGAGAAGCGAATCATTCAATCGCATCAAGCGCTTGGCCGGCGCGCCTTTGCTGGCGTGCGGACCTGCCTCGCGGATTTTGTATCCTTCGGCGCTGCGGGACCCCGTAAATTCTCCCAGTTTTCCCATGCGAAATTTTAACTTACGCACCTTAGAAACTTCGAATGGAAGAGTGGCGCGGGTGTGTACCCTGCCGTGCAATCCGCCTCGTGCAAAGCCTTCGGAGACGTGTCCGTGACGATCAAGAACCTGTCGATCCTGAAGAAGATCAGTCTGGTGGTGGTGCTGATGGGCGCAGCCGCCGCCGCCATTGCCGCAGTCGGAACGCAAGGCCTGTTCTCGCTCGGCGGTGCGCTGAAAGACACCGGCGCCCGCGAGGAGGTGGCCCGCGAGGCCATGGACCTGCGCATCGACATCATCGCCATCAGTCGCATGACCTATCAGCTGGCACTGGCACCCGAAAAGGCGGCCGACTTTGCCGCCGAGACGGAAAAACGCGCCAAGGAAATGCTGGAACGGCTGCCGAAGATCGCCTCCACCGCCGATGCGGAAGAGCAGAAGCAGCTTTCCGACATCAAGACCAGCCTCAATGCCTATTTCGACACCATCCGCCAGATGGTGAAGGTGGCGGGTACCGAGGCTGGCAAGGATCGCCAGGCCATGACCGCCGCGCTTGAGAAGGCGCTCGACGGCCAGAAGGCGGTCACCGCCGCGGTCAAGGTCTACAGCACCTATTCCGCCAAGACGCTGTCGCAGTCGCGCAGCCATGCCATCGATCAGTCGCAGACAACGGTGATGATCCTCGCGATCACCGCCCTCGTCTGCATCGTCGCCGGTGTGGCGCTCAGCCTTGTCATTGCCCGCCGCGAAATCGCCAACCCGATCCGCCGCATGACGCTGGTGATGAGCGCCATGGCCAAGGGCCAGACCGACCAGCCGGTGATCGATACCGACCGCACCGACGAGATCGGCGAGATGGCCCGGGCGCTCGAAGTGTTCCGTGCCAACGAAATCCACATGCGAGCCATGGAGGCGCAGGAAGCGGCGCTGAACCGCCAGAGCAAGGACCTGCAGGTCTCGATCAGCGGCATCGTGGCTGCGGCCGCGGCCGGCGATTTCAGCCAGCGTATCAGCAAGCGTTACGAAGATGCCGATCTCGAACGCTTTGCAAGCAGCGTCAACGAACTGGTCGACAATGTCGACAAGGGCATCAACGAGGTGCGCCGCGTCATCGCCGCCCTCGCCGAGCAGGACCTTACCCAGGACATGCGCGGTGAATTCCAGGGCGCCTTTGCCGAACTGCAGCAGAACGTCAACGTGACCATGGGCGTGCTGCGCGGAACGATGGAAAACGTGCGCACCGCCGCCGGCACCATCACCGACAATTCCGGCGAACTGTCGACGGCGTCGAACCAGCTGGCCCGCCGCACCGAGCAGCAGGCGGCGGCGCTGGAGGAAACCGCGGCAGCGCTTGAAGAGATCACCACCACCGTTCGCATGTCCACCGATCGCGCCAATGAAGCGACCCGCATGGTGGCTGAGACGAAAGCGAGCGCCGGACGCTCCGGCGGTATCGTGCGCGACGCGATCGAGGCGATGGGCCGCATCGAGCAGTCCTCGCAGAAGATCAGCCAGATCATCTCGGTGATCGACGAGATCGCCTTCCAGACCAACCTGCTGGCGCTGAATGCCGGCGTCGAGGCGGCCCGCGCGGGCGAGGCCGGTCGCGGCTTTGCCGTGGTGGCGCAGGAAGTGCGGGAACTCGCCCAGCGGTCCGCCAATGCCGCCAAGGAGATCAAGACGCTGATCAATACCTCCGCTGACGAGGTGAAGGGTGGCGTGACGCTGGTGCTGTCGACCGGCGATGCGCTGAAGGAGATCGAGGATCTGGTCAACCGCGTCAACGACCATGTGGCGACCATTGCGCGTGCCGCCGGCGAACAGTCCGCAGCACTTGGCGAGATCAACACCTCCGTCAACCACATGGACCAGATGACGCAGCAGAACGCCGCGATGGTGGAGGAAACCACCGCTGCGAGCCAGGTGCTGGCTGCCGAAAGCCGCCAGCTGACGGCGATCCTCGCACGGTTCCGCCTGGATGGTGCCGCAAGCGGCGGCCATGCCTATCGCACCGCGGCCTGAGAGCGGAGCCAGCAGACGGCAGGAATCGAAAAGGCGCCCGCAAGGCGCCTTTTCCCGTTTTCATGCCGTGGATCTCCGGCAGGATTTGCTGCTCAGAACTTTGCGGCCAGCTTGAAGACCACGCTGCGCGGCTCGCCATAGAAGTTGAACACCGAGGTGCCACCGACGCGCTCGTAATATTTCTTGTCGAACACGTTGTTGACCGTCAGGCTTGCCGAGAGGTTCTCGGTGAACTGATAGCCGGCCTGCAGGTCGACCACGCCATAGCCGGGCGCCTCGATGGTCGTGGCGCCACCCGTTGACGTGCGCGAGATATTCTTGAACGAGCTGAACAGCTTGACGCCGCCGCCGATATAGAGTCCGCTCAGCAGCGGCTGGCTGTCATCGAAGGTATATTTCGTCCACAGCTGCACCATGTGCTCCGGCGTGTAGAATTCCGAACCGGCGGCCGTTCTCGTGTTGTCATAGACGGTATCGGTATAGGTGTAGGCGGCCGTCGCCTCCCAGTTGTCGAGGATGGTGCCGGTCATTTCCAGCTCGATGCCCTGGATATTGGCCTCGCCGCTGGCAAGGTAATAGCCGGTATGAGCGGTATCGCTGACCGCGCGGTTCTTGTCCTTGATGTTGAAATAGGCGGCGGTGGCGTTCACGTCGTCAAACAGTTCCGCTTTCACGCCCGCTTCGTATTGCCGTCCCGTGCGAGGCTTCAGGATGCCGCCGCCATGGACCGGGCTTGATTGGGGCTGGAAGATTTCCGTGTAGCTCGCATAGGCCGTCACCTGGTCCGTGAGATCATAGGTGATGCCGGCATAGGGCGTCACCTTGCCATTGACGCTGACACTGCTGCTGCCGCTGTCGCTTTCATACCAGCTGACGCGACCGCCACCGATCAGGGTCAGCGGATCGACCGGCTTGATGCGCCACTGCCCGTAAAGACCCACCTGCCAAGTATCGGTATCAGTCGGTGCGCCGAATGTGACTGTCGGACGCGCGATGGAGCTGTTCCAGTCATAGATGCTCTGAACGCCACTGATGGTGTCCGATGCCGAGTACAGCCGGCTATCGACGCCGCGATAGTCGATCCCGGCGATGATGTTGTTTTCCAGCCCGAACAGTTCGAAGGGGCGGCTGACATGCGCATCCACCGCGTAGGATTCTTCGTGGTAATCGCGCGCCAGCCAGCGGGTGCCGGACGTAACATTGCCGGAGGCATTGGCGGCGCCGGCGGCATAGGCATAGAGGAAATCCACGTCGACGACGGAATAGAGCGCCGAGATCTTGGCGTGGCCGCCATCCTCGAAACGATGCTCCACCTCGGCGATGTAGTTGGTCACCTTGTTGTTGAAATAGTTCCAGTCGGCACCGGTATAGGTCGAGCGGTCGACATCGAGCAGGGTGCCGTCGGAAAGCGTCGGCAGGCCGTTGAACGGTGTGATGTCGCGCTGCTGGTGGGTCACGGACAAGGTGGCCGTGGTATTGTCGGTGATGTCGGCCTGCAGGGTGCCGTAGATCGCGCCGACCTTGTTGTCGGTGCCGTCGATGAAGCCGTCTTTCGAGGAGAGCGTGCCGACAAGGCGCCCGCGCACATCGCCGCCTTCCACCAGCGGTCCGGTGACATCGCCCTCGATGCGCTTGCCGTTCCACGAGCTGAAGATCGTGTTGATCCCCGCCTTGAATTCGTCCGAGGGCTGCTTGAGGCGCATGTTGATGGCGCCGCTCGGTTCGCCCGTGCCGCCGAACAGGCCGGAGGGGCCACGCAGGATCTCGACGTGGTCGACGAAGACCATGTCCGGCTGCGTGCCGTAGATGCTGGACAGCGGCGTCGGCAGGCCGTTCAGATAAAGCGAATCGAACTCGAAGCCGCGCGAATAGAGACTGGAGCGACCGTCGTCATTGGTGAGCACCACGACGCCGGGCGTTTCCTTGAGCGCCGTGTCGAGCGAGGTATAGTTGCCGTCGTCCAGCCGCTCGCGGGTCAGAACCGTGGTGGATTGCGGCACCTCGCGCAGGGGACGGGTATCCTTGTCGCCGACACTGATCAGGTCGGTCGTATAGCTGCCGGTGGTGTCGGTCTGATAGGTCGAGCCCTGTACCAGAACCGGATCGAGAACCGTGCCTTCTTCCGCCTCCTGAGCCCGAACAGTGGAGAGGGAACCGGCAAGGGCCGTGGTGGCAAGTGCAAGGCGAGCGAGGCGGCGGAGGTTCGAGACGTTGTTTTCGCGCAAGGATCTGGACATGCGTTTTTCCTGTCTTGTTCCATTGGTGATCAAATCATGAGGTTTTTGATCAAGAATGCGTGACAGGCGCAAGTGCAGGAATGTCGCAATCAGAATTTTCCTGAATCTTTTACTCCAATTTATCCGGCAGGAAGCCGCCGGTCTGCCGCTGCCAGAGCCGGGCATAGAGACCGCCCTTCGCCAGCAGGGCCTCCGGCGCGCCTTCCTCGACGATCCGACCGGACTCCAGCACCACGATCCGGTCCATGCGCGCAATCGTCGACAGGCGGTGCGCAATCGCGATGACCGTCTTTTTCTCCATGACCAGGTTGAGCCTGTCCTGGATTGCCGCTTCGGCCTCGCTGTCGAGCGCCGATGTGGCCTCGTCCAGCACGAGGATCGGCGCGTTCTTCAGCAGGACCCGGGCGATCGCCACCCGCTGGCGCTGGCCGCCGGAAAGCTTGATCCCCCGATCGCCGACATGGGCGGCATAGCCGGTGCGACCTTCCGAATCGGTGAGACTTGCGATGAAGCTGTCGGCCTCGGCGGCGCGTGCGGCCTGCGCGATCTGCTCCTGCGTCGCCTCCGGGCGTCCATAGCGGATGTTGTCGGCGACCGAGCGATGCAGCAGAGCGACATCCTGGGCAATCACGCCGATATTGCGCCGCAGGCTGGCCTGCGAGACCGCCGCGATATCCTGCCCGTCGATGAGGATCGATCCCTCGGCAATGTCGTAGAACCTGAGCAGAAGACTGACGAGCGTGGTCTTGCCGGCGCCGGACAGGCCGACCAGGCCAACCTTCTCGCCGGGCGCGATGGCAAGGGTCAGGCCATCGATGACCGGCCGGCCGTTCCCGTAGGCGAAACGGATGTTCCTGAAGAGGATCTCGCCGCGGTGCACTGCCAGTTCGCTCGCATCCGGCCGGTCGACGATGGTCGGCGGTGTGGTCATTACCGGCATGGCATCCTTGATGGTGCCGAGCGCCTTGAAGATCTGCTGGCCCATCTGCAGGAAGGTGAAGGCGCCGGCGGAAAGACGCTGCAGGATGTAGACCGCGGCGACAAAATCTCCCACGGTCAGGAAGTCCCGGTAGAGCCCCCAGAAGCCGATGCCGAGCATCACGAGCCACAGCAGCATGTTGAGACAGATCACCGCCAGCTCGGAGGTGCGGTAGATGCGCTGTTCCAGATGCATCGTGTCGACGGCTTTCGCCATGATCCGCCGCAGCGTGCCCGCCTCGCTGTCTTCCGCCGCGAACTGCTTGACCATCTGGATATTGCCGTAGAGGTCGGTGAGAGCGCCGGTGATCAGGCTGTACTGCCTGGCCGAGCGGCGGGAGCGTTCGGTAAAATGCGGCACCACCTTCACCGTCATCGCCACGTTGATGGCGACCCACAGCACGACAGGCAGGGCAAGCTGCCACGACAGCGACAGCAGGATGGCGACCGAGCCCAGGATCTGCAGCAGGAAGCGCGGCGCGGTCTGGAAGGCGATGAGGATCTGCTGCTGCACGGCATCGGCCACCTGGTTGAGGCGAGAAGCCACCTGGCCGGCAAACAGGTCGTGAAAGAAGGCAAGATCCTGCCGTTCCACCGCCTTGTGTCCCTGCCACTTGACGGCGATCGACAGGCTGATGCCGATGACATGCGAATTCAGCACATTGGTGATGTAGAAGAACACCGGCATGGCCGGGAAGATCATCAGGCCGAGACAGACAAGCAGAACCGTGTGGCTTGCGACGAAGGCCTCGACACCCTGCGTCGATACCCCGTCCACGATGACCGACAGCCCCCAGATGACGGCAAGGTTGATGCCTTCGACCAGCATCGAGCTCAGCGCCATTGCGGCAATGACACCGCGGAACATGCGCATGAAATGCAGGACGACCGCGACGGGGCCGCTGTCGGGCAGGGGAGCGTAAGCAATGTCGAGTGGCCGGATCAGCCGTTCGAACGGGCGGTAGATGGCATCGGACAGTGTCATGGAGCCCTCTCGGATCGGTACGCCGCGGCAGGGCGCAGGAACGCAAGGGGAGGGATACCAACACTTTCGGCGCGCAAGGGCCACCGAAAAAAGAAGCATGTATCGGAATAATTTTCGGTGGATTGTGCGCAGACCCCGACACGCTTCATGGATGAAGCTGCCGGACACGGAAAGGCCGCCCCGAAAGGCGGCCACCGTGTTCCGTCCGGCTTCTGTGAGGCGGGCGCGTCTCAGAGGGCGTCGAGATTGACGCCGATGGTGATGGCGCCGACCGGTGCGCCGGTTTCGTCGCTGATGGTCATCGAGGCCTGCGATTGCAGGGCCTGTGTCGATTCGTCCTTTTCGACGCCGTCGACGAACAGGGCATCCTTGCCGGCGCCGAAGCTCTTCTTGAACTTTGCCTCGTCGCCCTGCCAGTAGTCGGAGGTCACGTCGCTCTGGCCGACATTCAGGCCCTTGTTGTCCATCACGAAGACCTCCGCGATGGCGCCCTGCGAGGCCGCCTGCTTGTCCTTCAGGAAGGCGGAAACGGCATTGCCGAGGGTTTCGTTGATCAGCGGCTTGTCCGCCGCCTCGACTTCGGCGCGCCATTTCTTGTCAAGCGCGATGATATCCGCCTCGGAGAGGCCGGCATGCTTGGCATTCTGTGCCTTGAGCGCGCCGATGATCACCGGATCGCTGAGCCAGGGGGCGACATTGGTCTTCACGTAGTCGGTCACCGGGGCGACATGCGCTTCCTCGGCGGCGGCCGACTGAAGCGAAAAGGTCAGCAGGGCTGCGACGGCAAGGCCGGTCATGAAAGGTTTCATCGGGGTGCTCCTCAAGCGTGTTGTGCTGTGTTTCGGGACCTTCTGCCGAATGCGCCTCGCCGGTCCCATGCGGAGGCTTCGATCGGTCTGGTGGCGTCAGGCCACCCGGCGTGCGGTTGCGGCCATCCGGCCATCGGCCTGCCTGAAGCGGCCGGTGGCGTCCTGCATGATCTGGCTCTGGGACAGCAGATCGTGCGAGGCGGCGCTGACCTCTTCCACCATGGCGGCGTTCTGCTGGGTGGTCTGGTCCATGCTGTTGATGGCCGAATTGATTTCCTGCAGGCCGCTTGCCTGCTGGCGATAGGAATCGACGATCGCGACAATGCCTTCCGCGATCCGGCCGATATGGTTCTCGATCTTCAGCAGCGTGTCGCCGGTCTGGTTGACCAGCTGCACGCCGTTCGCCACCTCGTTGTTGGAGACGTCGATCAGTTGCTTGATTTCCTTCGCCGCATTGGCGGAGCGCTGCGCCAGTTCGCGCACTTCCTGGGCAACGACCGCGAAGCCCTTGCCGGCCTCCCCGGCACGGGCTGCCTCGACGCCGGCATTCAGTGCCAGAAGGTTGGTCTGGAAGGCGATCTCGTCGATCACGCCGATGATCTGGCCGATCTGCGAGGAGGAGTGCTGGATGCGGTCCATGGCGCCGATGGCATTGCGCACCACCTGGGCCGAATGGTTGGCCTCCGATTTTGCCTCGCCGACCATGGCGCCGGTCGTTTCGGCGTTCTGCGAGGAGGAGCGTACCGTGGCGGTCACCTGGCTGAGCGCCGCCGCTGTCTCTTCCAGTGCCGCGGCCTGCTGCTCGGTACGCTTGGCCAGTTGCTCGGCCTGTGAGGCAAGCTCCACCGCGCCGCTTCCGACATTGCCGGCAGACGCCTTGATCTCGGTGATGGTGGTGGCGACGGACTGGACCATTGCGTTGAAGTCAAGGCGCAGTTTCTCGAATTCCGGGCCGAGGTCTTCCAGCCTTGTGCCGAGATCGCCGCCCGCCAGCCGTTCCAGCGCGGCGCCGACGCTCGACATCACGCGGGCCTGGGTGGCGGCATTGTCCTCGGCCATGCGGGCATTTAGGGCCCGTTCGCTGCTGATCGTCTGCTGCTGTTCTTCGGCGAGGCGGCGCTGTTCCTGCTGGGCAATCGCGTCCTGGCGAAATCCCTCGAGGGCGCGGGCGAGAAAACCGATCTCGTCACCCTTCTGCTGGAAGACGACGGGCGACTGCAGGTCGCCTTTCTGCAGGCCGGCAATCCGGCTGCTGATCACCTGCAGCGGCCGGCCGACCAGCCGCCGCATGGTGACGATGAAACCGGCAACGGCGATCACGATGACGAGCGACTGCAGGGCAACGGCGGTCAGCACCTTGCTGCGGATATCGGCCAGGATCGTTGCGGCGGTCCAGGTCGTCACCACATAGCCGGTCGGCTTGCCCGCCTTGTCGAGGGGCAACGGCGCGACAATCGTCATCAGGGTCGGATCGTCGGTTGCGGCAACGGTGACCGGCTTTTCGGGCCTGCTGCCGACAGCCTTGGCAAGCGCGTCGGCGCCGGGCAGGCCATCGATTTCCTTGCGGTCCCAGCTGTCCACCACATTCAGATTGGCGCCGTAGGCGGCGAATTGCACGAGGCTGAGGTCCGGATCGTCGCGATAGAGCGCATAGGCCTCGCGCACGGCATCCGCCTTGCCCCACTTGACCCCGCCGGCGGCCAGCGTGGCAAACTGCGCGCTGTCCTTGGTCCAGCTGTCGGCCACCAGCTCAAGCATGGCGGCGCGTTCGCTGGTCCAGGTGGAAACGGCAAGGCCGACCACCCCGATGAAATTGATCATCACGATGATCGCCGACAGCTTGGCCGTCAGCGGCAGGGATTTCATGGAAGTCAGCATCGACGCCCTCAACTCCAGGGGCCACCGAAGGGGCAGCCCGCGTCACGGCTCCATGCGCTGAATGCTCGGGTCTCTCATGAACCGCCTGCAGCCATGAGCTGCAGTTACGCTCCGCAATTTATGGCATTCGAATATTAATGACGTGTGAAATGATGCTGCCGCACTGCGTTGAAACGGTCTCCCAAGGCATTGTGCGGAAAACGTAATGGCCTGTCATGTCGACGCACCCGATGCCGATGCGATGGTTTGGCAAAAAAAAGCCCGCGGGACGCGGGCTGTTGTAGTTGCAATCCTGGCGGGAAAGATCAGCCCTTGTGGCCCTTGGCGATCGGCTCCTGATAGGTGAAGCCCATGTCCCAGGGGAAGTAGATCCAGGTATCCTGCGAGACTTCGGTGACGAAGGTGTCGACCATCGGCACGCCCTTCGGCTTGGCATAGACGCAGGCAAAGTGGGCGTTCGGCATCATGGCGCGCACTTCCGAGGCCGTCTTGCCCGTGTCCGTCAGGTCGTCGACCACCAGCACGCCCTTGCCGCCATCGGTCAGCAGATCGGCGGCAATGCCCTTCAGCACGTTCATCTCGCCCTGGTTCACATAGTCGTGGTAGGAGGCGATGCAGACCGTTTCGATCAGACGGATGTTGAGTTCGCGCGAAATGATCGCCGCCGGCACGAGGCCGCCGCGGGTGATGCAGACGATGGCGCGGAAATCCTGGTTGAGGCCGGCCAGCCGCCAGGCCAGCGCGCGGGCATCACGATGGAACTGATCCCAGGAAACGGGAAAGGCTTTGTCGGGTAGGGACATGCGAAGAGGCTCCGAAGGCGCTGACGGGAGAATGGGAGGGCCGCCGCCAATGCCGGAGCAGCCCGCGGGCCACCTGATCGACAGGTTCCCGTTGGCTGCTGCTCTTAGCGGCAAATCCCTTGAAAAAGCAAGCCGTATGCGCATGCGGCAAGGGGGCGGCCGCGACGCGACGCCCCCGGTGTTGCAGCGGAAGCCTCAGCGCGACAGAAGCGTCAGCGCCGTCATGCTTTCCAGGACGCTGCGGGTCACGCCACCGAACAGCATTTCCCACCAGCGCGAATGGCCATAGCCGCCCATGACCAGCAGATCGATGCCATCATCGGCAAGCCGGTTCTCGATGGCGGTGGCAGTCGGCACCGGGCAGTTTTCCTCGGTCCTTAGCGTCACCTTCACGCCGTGCCGGGCAAGCGCATTGGCAAGGTCGGTGCCGGCCAGATCCGGCGCCTGACGCGGCATGCCGGGCGGATCGACCGAGAAGATCTCGACGCTGTCGGCGTGCACCAGGAAGGGCAGGGCGTCGAAGGCGGCGCGGGCGGCTTCGCGAGAGCCGTTCCAGGCGACCAGCGCCCGGCGGATCGGCTGCGGCTCCTTCAGGATGCGCGGCACGAGCAGCACCGGCCGGCCGCTTTCGAACAGGAGGGCATCCAGATCGGCGCTGCTGTCGTTGCCATGCTCCGGGTCGTTCTGGAAGGCGAGCACCAGATCGCTGGCGCGCATGCATTCCTGCACGCTGTCGGAACTGTAGCCGGCCGAGGAGACATAGGGCCGCCATTCGAAGGACAGCCCCTCCCGCTCCATGGCCGTGCGGAACACGGTCTCGATGCGCTTCGTCTCGGCCTGGGCCGCCTGCTGCAGCGCCTCGACGGCGGCGGGATCGGGAATTTCCATCGGCGCGATCAGCGGCACGGTCGCCAGCATTTCGGCGCGCAGGCCGATCACATGCGCGGAGAAGGTGCGGGCAAGATCGGCGGCGAAACGGCTGATGGGCGGTGCGCTCTGTTCGCTGTCGAGAACGGCGAGTATGGTCTTGTAACCCATGGGCGGTGTCTCCTCTCGGGCAGGATGGTGGAGCCTCTTGTTCCACCATGCGCCTTGAAATGGACCTCGCCTTGCGCTGGGTCAAGCGCCGGCCCCGATCACGCCTCTGGGCCGGGATTGCCGGTGGCTCGGGCCGCGTCGAGATCGCGGATCATGGCGCTGATCGCCGCGGCGGCGGCATCCAGCGTCTCGGCATCGCGCGCCCGCACCACGAGTTCGGTGGAGAAGCGCTGGCCGTCATACTTCGGATAGGAGCCGATGCTGGTGTCCGGATGCGCCTTCTGGATGGCGCCGAGCAGCATGCCGATATCGCCTTCTCCATAGGGGCAGGGCAGGGCGCGGCTCAGCATTTTCGCGCCGCCGGAAAGTTCCGGCAGGATGTTGTTCACCATGGCCTGGAAGACCTGCGGCACGCCTGCCATCACATACACATTCTCCACCACGAAGCCCGGTGCGGTGGAAACCGGATTGGCAATGTGGCGGGCGCCGCGCGGCATGCGGGCCATACGCTGGCGGGCCTCGGTGAACTCCATGCCGCGTTGCGCATACATCTCGCCGAGCAGCCGCATGGCCTCTGCATCGTGCTCGCAGGGCAGGCCGAAGGCCTTCGAGACGGCATCGGCGGTGATGTCGTCATGCGTGGGGCCGATGCCGCCCGAGGTGAAGACATAGGTATAGCGGCCCCGCAGCGCATTCAGCGCCTCGACGATCGCCTCCTCCTCGTCAGCGACGATTCGAACCTCCTTGAGGTCGATGCCGGACAGGAGCAGCACGTCGGCCAGGTGACCGATATTCTTGTCCTTGGTGCGGCCGGACAGAAGTTCGTCGCCAATCGCCAGAATGGCGGCGGTCACGATGGGGGTTGTCATGGAGGTCCTCGCTGAAAACTGGAATGGCTGTGATGACCTTCCTACGTCAAAACGGCGACCGGAAGAAGGCGTGGCTATGTGCCAGACATTTACGGGTTTGTGACCGCAACGGATTTTTCGTGCTGAAAGATTGAACAGTGCGTGCGACCACAGGGGGCTGGCGAAACGGCAGGCCGCGACTAAGTTGTTCAGCAACGGCCGCGCCATTCCGGCGCCGCACGAACGACGGGAGACACACATGCCGAAGGTTCTGGTTCTCTATCATTCCACCTATGGCCATATCGAAACCATGGCCTATGCGGTCGCCGAAGGTGCCAAGTCCGAGGGCGCCGACGTAACGGTGATGCGCGTTCCGGAACTGGTGCCGGAAGAGGTTGCCAGGGCCTCGCATTACAAGATGGATCAGGCGGCTGCGATCGCCAAGGTGGACGATCTTGTCGAGTATGACGCCATCATCGTCGGTGCCGGCACGCGCTTCGGCACGGTCGCCTCGCAGATGCGCAATTTCTGGGACCAGACCGGCGGCCTGTGGTTCAACGGCAAGCTGATCGGCAAGGTCGGCTCGGTCTTCACCTCCACCGCCACCCAGCATGGCGGCCAGGAATCGACCATTCTCTCCTTCATCCCCACCTTCCTTCACCATGGCATGGTGGTGGCAGGCCTGCCCTATTCCTTCCAGGGTCAGATGGGTACGGAACAGGTAAAGGGCGGTTCGCCCTATGGCGCCTCCACCATCACCGAAGGCGACGGCTCGCGCCAGCCCTCCGAAATCGAACTGGATGGCGCCCGCTTCCAGGGCGCGCATGTTGCGCGCATCGCCGCAAAGCTCGCCGGCTGATGTGCTGAGGCATCCAGGAAGCGACAAGGGGCGCGGGGAGAGATCCTCGCGCCCTTTTTGCCGGTGGCCGCCAGCGGAACGACTTGTCAGGCCAGGGGCTCGGCAAGCGGCCGGAACAGCCGCAGGCGGGCGGGAGGATTGCGGCGAATGCCGTTCTTCCAGTCGACGGTGAACTGGATGACATCGGTGGAGGCCTGCAGGGTGAGGGGCTTGGCGATGACGCCGAGCGCGCCCGCATCGCGCCCCTCCACCAGCGCCGGATTGCCGGTGACGAAGACGACGAGGATGCCCCGCTCCACCAGTCGCGCCGCCAGTTCCGGACCGGTCTCACCATCGGCGAGGCGCACATCGACAAAGGCAATATCGGCATCCCCGGCATAGTTGAGCGCCACGGACATGTCGGGCGCGATGCCGGTTACTTCATGGCCGCAGCGGCGGACGGCATCCTCTAGGTCCATGGCGATCAGCAGTCCGTCTTCGACGATGAGGAATCGGTAGGTCACGATGTGGCACTCTTCAGGCGGCAAAGCACCGACATAGGGTTGCAGCCTTCCCCGGCAAGTCTACCGGATGTCCGGGCAAAGCCGTGATGCGCCGTCCTGCGTCCGGCTCTCCCTCAGTTGTCATCGATGATGTCCGGAAGGAAGCGCCGCCAGATCAGCTTCAGGCTGCGGTCCGGCTGGATCTGGTAGGTTTCCACATACTCGCCGCCATCGGCATAGAAACGGTGCTCGAAGGTGCTGCCGACCGGCGACTTGGTGAGCTTCGTGCGCGGCTGGCCGCTATAGGTGATGGAGCCGGGAATGGGTTCCACCGTGGCGGTGGTGCAGGCGCTGAGGGCAAGCGCGGTGCCGAGGAGGATCAGAGGGATTTTCATCGGTGAAGGACCTGTTGCATGCGGTGACGGGAAAACCTGCCGGAGGCGTTGAAGTTCCAGGCCGGTCGTAAACGGTGAGGCCTCCCTCTCATGTGGGGTATGCGGCGGCGCAGCGCCAGTGCCGGATCGTCTCATGAAAGGCGGCTGCGAGCGTACGAATATTCGAGAACATGGACTTGCATTTTTCAGACAAGCCCATGATTAAGACATTGCCCATGATCAAGTCGGGGCAAGCGGACGTGGCGAAATTGGTAGACGCAGCAGACTTTTGACAATTGGAGTGCCCGCGGGGAAATCCGCGGTGTAGAACCGCTCAAAGTCGGGGAACGCTAAAGGGGAACACCCCAAGGCCAATCCCGAGCCAAGCCCTTCCGGCAGGAAGGGAAGGTGTAGAGACTGGACGGGCGGCGCCTAAAGCCTTTTTCGGTCATGGCGAAGGGACAGTCCAGACCACGAACGCCTGCGGGCGGCGGCGAAAGCCGAAGTGGTATGAAAATCTGCCTCTCGTTCGAGATTACGGGTTCGAGTCCCGTCGTCCGCACCATCTTCTCGTCAGCATGGCTGCTGGTCACGGTGCGGCTTGTGCTGCCACCGCTTGATTTGCCGGCCGGCCTCCGCTCTTGATGGGCGGACGAAAGGGGAAGCCGATTCCCCTCGCCGAACGATCTGGGATCATGCCGTGACGACACTGGAAGACAATGCTCGAGCCCTCGCACGCCGGTTGATCGACCGCCATGACGGAGCGCGCCTGATGGCCGGTATCGCCGGACCGCCGGGATCCGGCAAGTCGACGCTGGCCGATCAGGTGGTGGAGGAGATCAATCGCGAGCGGCCGGGGCTTGCCGCCGTCTTTCCCATGGATGGCTTCCACTTCGACGATGCTGTGCTGACGGCGATGGGGCGCCTGGCGCACAAGGGGGCGATAGACACCTTCGACGTGCATGGCCTGCGGCACATACTGCAGCGTCTGAAGAGCAACGAGGACGAGGTGGTGGCCGTGCCTGTCTTCGACCGGGCAATCGAGATCGCCCGTGCCGGTGGCCGGCTGATCGGGCGCGAGACCGGCATCATCGTCTGCGAGGGCAATTACCTGCTGATGCGTGAGAAGCCGTGGGACCGGCTGAAGCCGATCTTCGACCTGACGGTGATGGTCGAGGTGGAGGTGGAGGAACTGCGCCGGCGCCTGCGTGTCCGCTGGGAGGGCTACGGTCTCGACGAGGCAGCCATCCGCCACAAGCTGGACGGCAATGATCTGCCGAACGGCCTGGCCATTCTTGCCGGCAGCGCCGAGGCGGATCTGACGATCCGCAACTGAAGAGCCCGGACCCTGCTTGCGCGCGGCAAAGGCGCGCGCGATGCGGCTGGCGTTTTCAGTTGCGCCAGAACAGGGGCAGCAGAAGCACCATCACGGTCAGGATTTCCAGTCGCCCCAAGAGCATCATCAGCGACAGCAGGTAGAGCGCCGGCTCGCTGAGGCTGGAGAAGTTTCCGGCGGGGCCGATGGTCGTGCCAAGACCGGGGCCGACGTTGGACAGACAGGTCAGCACCGCCGAGAAGGAGGTGACGAGATCATAGCCCAGCAGCGCCATGCCGAGGCTGCCGACGGCCCACAGCATGATGTAGAGGCTGATGAACAGGAAGACGCCGCGCTGCACCTCGGGGTCCACCGTGGCAGTGCCGTAGCGCACCGGATAGATGGCATTCGGATAGATCAGCTTCTTCAGGCCGCTTCGGATGACGTTGAAGACGATGACGAAGCGGTAGGCCTTGATGCCCCCGGCCGTCGATCCGGAACAGCCGCCCATGAAGGTGGCGAACATGGCCAGCGCCACCGCGAAGGGACCCCAGAGCGTGTAGTCCTCGCTGGCAAATCCGGTGGTGGAGAGAATGGAGGAGATGTTGAAGAAGGAATGCGCCAGTGCCACCGGCAAATCCACGCCGTTGCGCACATGGTGGTAGATGCCGCCCGCCAGGGCAAACAACGTCAGATAGCCGAGGAAGAAGCCCACCTGCGGATCGCGCAGGCTGTCCAGCCGGCGGCGCACCGCAAACAGGATCAGGATCGAGAAGGGCAGGCTGCACAGCGTCATGAAGACGGTGCCGACCCACATCAGCGGAATGCTGTTGAAATAGCCGAACGAGGCATCGTGGGTGGAAAAGCCGCCGGTGGCGACGGTGGCCATGGCGTGGTTCAGCGCATCGAAATGCCCCATGCCCGCATAATCATAGGCCATGGTGCACACCAGCGTGATGCCGACATAGACGGCCATGAAGGCGCGGGTGAAGCTGGCCAGCTTGGCGAAGGGCTTGTCGTTGGTATCGGAGGATTCCATCTTGAAGAAGGACATCCCGCCAACCCGAAGAAAGGGCAGCACGAACAGGCCGAGCGCCACGATGCCGATGCCGCCCAGCCAGTGCAGCAGGGAGCGCCACATCAGGATGCCGGGTGGCATGTCGTCAAGCCCGGCAAGCACGGTGGAGCCGGTGGTGGTGATCGCCGAGATCGATTCGAACAGCGCCTGGGCAAAGCCGAGGTTCAGTGTCGACAGGTAGAGCGGAATGGCGCCGACCAGCGAGAACAGCGCCCACAGCATGTTGACCAGCAGGAAGCCGAGCCGCTTGTTGAACACCGGAATGGAGCCACGGGTGGCCATGGCGGCCGCCAGCGAAAGGCCGCCGACCATCACGCCGGACAGAGCAAAGATCTGCCAGTCCGGCTGGCCATAATACAGATCGACAAGCGCCGGGATGAACATCGCGGTCGACAGGTAAAGCCCGCACAAGGCCACGATATAGATCGATGAGCGGAATTGGTTTGCGTTCAAACGCGGCGGTCCCGATTAGTTGGCTCTGAAAAGAAGCTTTTGTCTCTCTCGATCAGCTATGGCATAGCGGGGACCGGTTTGAATTTCAACGGATGACAGGCAATGAACAGGGCGGCTGTGGACGAGGCGATGCTGGCGATGCGGGAGATCTTTCCTGAAACGCCGCTGCAGATGAACGAACATCTGAGCCGGCGCTTCGGAGCGGAGGTGTGGCTGAAGCGCGAGGATCTGTCGCCGGTGCGCTCCTACAAGATCCGCGGCGCCTTCAACTTCTTCCGCAAGGCAATCGCCGAGGGCGGCAGCGGCCGCACCTTCGTCTGCGCTTCCGCCGGCAATCATGCGCAGGGCTTTGCCTTCGTCTGCCGCCATTTCCAGGTGCCGGGCGTGGTCTTCATGCCGGTGACCACGCCGCAGCAGAAGATCGACAAGACCCGCATGTTCGGCGGCTCCTTCATCACCATCCGCCTGGTGGGCGACATCTTCGACCAGTGCTATGCGGCGGCTCGCACCCATGTGGAGGAGACCGGCGGCGTGATGGTGCCACCCTTCGACCACGAGGACATCATCGAGGGGCAGGCGACCGTTGCGGCGGAAATCCTCGCGCAACTGCCGGAGGGCGCGCTTCCCGATCTGGTCATCATGCCGGTTGGCGGCGGCGGCCTGTCCTCCGGCATGATCGGCTACCTCTCCAGGGATCTGGCCGACGAGGCCTTCCTGATGGTCGAGCCTTCCGGCGCGCCGAGCCTCAAGGAAAGCCTCAAGGCCGGCCGTGCCGTGACGCTGCCCAGGGTCGACAACTTTGTCGATGGCGCCGCCGTCGCACGCATCGGCGACCTGAATTTCGAGGCGCTGAAGCGCTTTGACGAATCGCAGGTCATGGCGATGCCGGAAAACGCCATCTGCGTGACGATGACGGAAATGCTCAACATCGAGGGTGTGGTGCTGGAGCCGGCCGGCGCGCTGTCGCTGACCGCACTTGCCGCGCTCGACCCCGAACGGGTGAAGGGCCGGCGCATCATTGCCGTCGTCTCCGGTGGCAATTTCGATTTCGAGCGCCTGCCGGACGTCAAGGAGCGCGCCATGCGGCATGCGGGGCTGAAGAAATACTTCATCCTGCGGCTGGCCCAGCGCCCGGGCGCACTGCGCGATTTCCTCAACCTGCTCGGACCGGAAGACGACATCGCGCGTTTCGAATATCTGAAGAAGTCGGCGCGCAATTTCGGCTCGATCCTGATCGGCATCGAAACGGCCAGCCCGGAAAACTTTGCCGGCCTGCTGGAGCGGTTCGAGGCGGCGGGGCTCGGCTATCAGGACATTACCGAAAACGAGATCCTGGCCAACCTGATCATCTAAAGGGATGGGCCACGCGCCTGAGACAAACGGTCTGGCAAGCCAGGCCCGACACACAAGGAAGGACGACTGATGGCATTCTTTTCCAAGATCCTCTCGATGTTTTCCGGCGGTGGCGAGCAGGAGGCGAAGGCCGCCCCGGCGGCCGAACCGCAGGAGCATGCCGGCTGCAAGATCTTCGCCGAGCCGGTGCGCGAGGGGTCGCAATACCGCCTGGCAGGGCGCATCGAAAAGGTGGTGGACGGCCAGACCATGGTGCGCACCTTCCTGCGCGCCGACATGTTTACCTCGCTGGATGATGCGCGCGAATGCACTTTCCGTAAGGGCCAGCAGATCATCGACCAGAATGGCGCCTCGCTGTTTTCCGATGGTGCCGTCTCCCGTAGCGCCTGAGGTGCTCGCGCACGGCTGGCCAAAAAAGAAGACCGCTGCCGATGGCAGCGGTCCTCGCATCGCTTGAACGGAAGGCTTGGCCGATCAGGCAGCCTTGGCCAGTTCCTCGGTGCGGCTCCTGGCAGAGGCCAGCGCCTTTTCGACGGCTTCCGGACCGAAGGCCAGGCCCTCGACGTAGAGAACTTCCACATCGGTCATGCCGAGGAAGCCTAGCACGGTCTTGAGATAGGGCACGGCATGGTTCAGCGGAGCGGCCGGGCCATCGGAATAGACGCCGGCAGCGGCCAGAACGATATAGACCTTCTTGCCCTTGACGAGGCCTTCCGGACCTTCTGCGGTGTAGCGGAAGGTGACGCCGGCGCGGGCGATGTTGTCGATCCAGCTCTTCAGGCCCGAATAGATGTTGAAGTTGATGAGGCCGGTGCCGATGACGATCTCGTCGGCCGCCATCAGTTCGGCAACCAGCGCGTCGGAGACTTCGACAGCGGCGGCTTCTTCGGCGTTGCGGTCGGCCGGAGCCTTGCGGATGGCCGAGGTGGTGACGGTGTCGAGATGGGCGATCGGGTTGGTGCCGAGATCACGCAGCGTGACTTCGCCGCTGGAGCGGGTGGCCAGGGCCGAGGCCAGATCGGTGGCGACCTTGGTGGAAACCGATTCTTCGCCGCGCGGGCTGGAGGTGATGAGCAGGATCTTGGACATGGTTTTGCGTTCCAGGTGAGTTGTTCAGGGGGAGGCACCGCCTCCATCGCGCTGCAACATAGGAATGGACACCCATCCAGAAAATGGGGATAATCTCGAACAAAGCCATCAACTGAGTGGATGATACCGATGGATGCCAATCCGACGCTCGATCAGCTGCAGGTGTTTCTCGCCGTTGCCGAAAGCGGCAGCTTTTCCGCCGCCTCGCGTCGGCTGAACCGGGCGCAGTCGGTGGTGAGCTACACGATCGCCAATCTGGAGGCGCAACTGGAGGTCTCGCTGTTCGAGCGCAGCGGTTCGCGGCAGACGCGGCTGACCGATGCCGGCAAGGCGCTGCTGGCCGATGCGCGGCGCATCCATTCCGACCTGCAGGTGATGCGTGCCCGCGCCAAGGCGCTGAAACAGGGGCTGGAGGCGGACGTGTCGCTTGCCATCAGCAACATGGTGCCGACCGATGCGGTGGTGGAGGCGCTCGGCGAGTTCGGCCGGCGTTTCCCGACCGTTGCGCTCAGCCTGCATGCGGGGGAGCTCGGCATGGTGATGGATATGGTATCCAGCGGCCGCGCCTCGGTCGGGATCGGTGGCGCGCTGCTGAAGCAGGACGACACGCTGACGGTGGAGAAGATCGGCCACTCCTTCATGGTGCCCGTCGCGGCTGCCGACCATCCGCTGGCGCGGCTCGACCGGCCTCTCACCCGGCGGGACGTGCGCGAGGAGATCCAGCTGGTGGTGACCGATGCTTCCGGCATCACGCACGGCCGCGATTTCAACGTCTTGTCCTACAAGATCTGGCGTGTCAGCGACGTTGCCACCAAGCACCAGCTGATCCGTGGCGGGCTGGGTTGGGGAGGGCTGCCGGCACCGCTGATTCGCGAGGACATCGCATCCGGACGCCTGATGCCGCTCAGCATCGATGCCTATGAAACGAGCGAATATCCGCTTTACTACATTCGCCGCACGGCCAATCCGCCGGGGCCTGCCACCGGCTGGCTGATCGAGACGCTGGCGCAGCGCCTCAGCCACTGCCCGAGCCGCGATGCCTTCGAAGAACTGATGAGCCGGGATGGCGGCAACCGTCGTCTGGCGGCGGAATAGCCCTCCTCGGGGCAAGGCTAGCATCCGGCACCGTGCGGCGGTTTCCGGGCACCGTCAGTCGGTGCGGCAATCCAAGAAAAAAATGCGCTCTCTGTCACAGGGTGTGGTAATCGCGTATGGAAGTCTGCGTGAAACGCATGGCTGGCGAAACAGTTCGAGCGATTATTGGTTGGGTTGCCGTGAACCTTTTGCTGTCTCGGTCCGTAAAGTTTCGTTTACAGACCCGCGTATGGGAGCAGGATTGAGTTGCAGCATCCGAAAGTCGTCATTGTCGCCGCGGCGGATTTCGTTTCCGAACCTGTAAGGCTTGCCTGGCAGAGGGCCGGCGTCGAGATTGTCGGTCCCGTCGCGCCCGTTCCGTTGCGGGATGACCTGCTGCAGGATGCTTTCGGCGTGCTGATGGATGTGACGCTGGAGGCGGAACTGCTGTTTGCCCAATCGCAGGTACTGATCGAGCGGGATATTCCCTTCCTGTTCGTCGTGCGTCAGGCGCGGCCGGAAAGTGTCATGGATCCGTTCGTCGTCAGTGACGATCCGCAGGACATTCTCGCCATTTTCGAGGCGCTGGGCTTCGAGCGGCACGAGGGCGTGCTGCACTGAGCTGAACCTTTGCCGGCACCGCCACGGGCGTAGAAACTGCACGAAAGGCGCGGAAACGAAAAAGCCGCCGGCGCGAAGGCCGGCGGCCACTCAATGCCTGAACATGCTCAGAGGACGAGGCGGAACTTGGCGAAGCCTTCGGCGCCTTCGCCGGCATCCTCGATCTTCGCACCCTTCACATCGGCCAGGTACTGGCGTCCCTTCGGCCCGCTTTCGAAAATGGCCGTGGTGCCGGGCAGCGGCTTGAACGACCAGTTCGCATCGGCCGAGGGGTTGATGGTGCCCTGCTGGATGATGTAGCGCACGATCACGTCGCGGTTGGTGTCGGGGGCCACCAGGATCACCTTGTCTCCGGCGATTTCCGGGAACTTGCCGCCGCCGCCGGCGCGGTAGTTGTTGGTGGCGACCACGAATTTCTGCGCCGGGTCGATCGGCTTGCCCTCGAACTTCAGGTCCACGATGCGGTTCGCGTCGGGATTGACGAGCTTGCCGTCACCGTCGAAGCGCGCCGGCTGCGACAGGTCGATCTGGTAGGTGACGCCATCGATCACGTCGTAATTGTAGGACGGGAACTTGGCGTTCAGCAGCGGCACATCCTTGGCACCGGCCGGGACCTGGTTGAACATGCCGGCAGACATTTCCAGCCAGTTCTTGACCTGCGCCCCGGTGATCAGCACGGCCTGCACCGTGTTGGGATAGAGATAGAGGTCGGCCACGTTCTTGATGGCGATGGCGCCTGCCGGAACATCGGTGAAGTATTCCGGGCCGCCACGGCCGCCGGCCTTGAAGGGGGCTGCGGCGGAGAGTACCGGATAATTCTTGTACTCGCCTTCCTTCAGCAGGTCCTTGACGTACCAGGTCTGGGCGTTGGAGACGATCTGAACCGAGGGGTCGTCGGCCACCAGCGCGAAGTAGGAGTAGAGCGGCGCGGAGGTCTTGCCGACCGGACGGCGCACATAGGCAAGCGTTGCCTCATGCTCGGCCTTCACGGCCGCAACGATTTCCGGCTTGTCCTTGGCATCGGCCACGACCTTGCGGTTTTCGTCGCGGTGATAGATCGGGCGGGCCTCGGTGGTGAAGTCCACCACCTTCCAGCCCTTGCCGTCCTTCTCCAGCAGCAGGTCGATGAGGCCCATATGCGAGCCCCAGAAGCCGGCCATCACGGCAGGCTTGCCCTGCAGCGAGCCCTTCTTGGCATCGACGCCGGCAATGCCTTCGAAATCCTTCGGACCGGGGAAGACGAGATGCTGGTGCCCGGTGAAGATCGCATCGATGCCCTCGACGCCGGCCAGATAGAGCGAGGCGTTTTCCATCCGCTCCGACTGGCCCGAGCCATCGATACCGGAATGCGAGAGCGCGATGATGATGTCGGCACCCTCTTCCTTCATGACCGGCACCCAGGCCTTGGCAGCCTGCACGATATCGCGCGTCTGTGCCTTGCCTTCGAGGTTCTTGGCGTCCCAGACCATGATCTGCGGCGGCACGAAGCCGATGAAGCCGATCTTGATCGGGCTTGTGGCGCCCGTGCCGTCCTTGATCTGCTTTTCGACGATCACGTAGGGCTTGAACATCAGCTCGTCCTTGCGCGGATCGGAGGCGAGCTGGCCCTTGGTGACATTGGCGCAGACGATGGGGAAGTTGGCGCCGGCCAGCACGTTCGACATGAACTCCAGGCCGTAGTTGAATTCGTGGTTGCCGACGGTGCCACAGTCATAGCCCAGCACGTTCAGCGCCTTGATGACCGGATGCAGGTCACCCGCCTTCATGCCCTTCTCATAGGCCATGTAATCGCCCATGGGATTGCCCTGCAGAAGGTCGCCATTGTCCACCAGCATGGAATTGCCGGCTTCGGCGCGTACCTGGTCGATGAAGGTCGCGGTGCGCGACAGACCCATCGTGTCATTGGGCTTATCGGCATAATAGTCATAGGGCATGATGTTCACATGGATGTCGGTCGTCTCCATGATGCGCAGATGCGCCTGATTGGCCTGGGCTCGGGCTGCGAAGGGATGCAGCACAACGAGCGCGGAACCGGCCGCGATGCCGCCCAGAAGCGAACGGCGCGTGAGTGCGGGTTGGGTGAACGAAAATGACATGGAGCTCTCCCTCAGTCGTTTGCGGCGAAACTGTAGGGCCAATGTCACGCCAACGCATCAGGAAAATGACAGCGGATCAGCCAATATGTGAGCATCTTCGGACGCGCTTGCTTAGCCGGCTGAGCTTCAACGGAAAATCACGCCATTCGTCCGGAAAGACAATCTACGATATATCGACATTTCGCGGAACCCTGTTGTGAATGGCGCGCTCAGGCCTGTTTTTCTGGGTGGAGGGCGTCCAATGAACGGAAAAGACCTGTTTTCGATATATCGCATCTTGCAAAGGGAATGACGGCGATTATCTTAGATATATCGGAACGTAATCGAAAGGATAAATCGATGTTTGGACGCAAGTGCGAAGACGGGGCCGGTCGCGGCCACCGGATGCGGATGGATCTGGAGGGCCTGTTTGCCATGCGTGGCGACGGCTTCGGTCGTGGTTTCGGCCGCGGCGGGCGTGGTCGCGGTTTTGGCGACGGCGGGCAGGACGATGGCGGCGATAGCCGCATCGGCCGCTTCCTGCTGCAGGGCGACCTGCGCCTGCTGGTGCTGGCGCTGATCGAGAAGGAGCCGCGCCACGGCTACGAGATCATCCGCCATGTGGAGGAGCTGACCTATGGCTTCTATGTCCCGAGCCCCGGCGTCATCTACCCGACGCTGACCTATCTGGAAGAGGCAGGCTACATTACGGCGGAAACGGACGGCAACAAGAAGCGCTATTCCATCACCGACGAGGGGCGTGCACATCTCGACAGCAATCGTGGACCGACCGGCGCCATTCTGGAGCGGCTGTCCATGGTGGCAGAGCGCCTGCGCCAGCGCCGCGAGGGCGGTCGCGGACGGCGGGAGGAGCAGGGGCCGGAGCTGCCGCGCAGCGTGGAGGCCGCACTGCTCAACCTGCGCGAAGTGATGGCCCGCCGCCTCGGCGAGGACGAACGCCGCGCCGGTGCGATGGTGAAACTGCTGCTGCAGATCGCCGAGGATCTCGACGCGCAGACCACCCGCGACTGAGCGTTTGTCGCCGCGCTTGCCGTCGCCGCACGGTCGTTGCGACCGGGCCGTGTCAGGCCCGGTCGATCCGGCACTGGTAGCAATTGTTGCGGGCCGAGCGCACATGGACATAGGCAATCTCGGGGCGGACAAGGAGCGTTGCGGCGCGGGCGGCGATCTGCTCCGTCGGCGTCACGGCACCCGTGCCATAGACGATGCGGTCGTTTTCATCATAGCCGCGCAGGATGTAATCCGGGCTGGCGAGCATCGGCGGCAGTGTCTCGACGGCCTCGTAACGCGGGCAGGGGCCGCCATGCAGGAAGATCGGCCCGGTTTCGGCATAGGGCTGCCGCTGCGGGAAGGGACGATAGGCAAGGACCAGCATCGACTCGCCGGCGGCGATGAAGCCGAGGCAGTGGCGGCAGGGCGTGCCCTCGCCGGACGAGATCGTGCGCTCGGGCGGATGGTCGTAGGCATCCGTGGCACCGTTCCACAGCGCTGTGGCGGCCTCGGCGGGCATGGCGGTGAAGCGTATCGCGGGCATGATGGCATTCCTCCGGTTCGATGCCGACGACCCTGCCGTCTTCACCAAACCGCCGCCACCCGTTTCCTGCGCGGCAAGGTGCATCAAGCTCCATGCTGCAGATCCCGTGCCGCGCCGACACCCGGCCTTCACCAAAAGGTGGGTGGTCTTTGCGCCCGGCCTCCGCTATGGGAGCGCCAGATCACCGGTAGCCTTTTCATGACGCCTTTGCTTCCCGCCCTGTCGGCATTTCTGCTGACACTCTCCCTCGCCGCTCCGGCGGCCGCGCTCGATCCGACGCAACTGCCGCCGCAATCCCGATCCGTGGTGCAAGAGCCGGCAAGAGGCGCGCATCAGCCGCCGGTGCCGCGCGCCGCCAAGCTGCTGGAGCCGGCGCTGCATCTGCCGAAGAGCCAGACGCCCGGCGTGCTGCGCGTGGCACTCACCTTCGATGCCTGCATGGGCGAGGTGGACCAGCGCATCCTCTCGGTTCTGCTCTCAGAAAGAATCCCCGCCACCATCTTCGTGACTGCCCGCTGGCTGCGTCGCAATCCGCAGACGCTGGCCTTGTTCAAGGCGCATCCGGAACTGTTCGAACTGGAGAATCATGGCGAAAACCATGTGCCGGCGGTGGACCAGCCGATGCAGATCTATGGCATCGCGGCGGCCGGTTCGCCACAGGCGGTGGAACAGGAGGTGGCGGGCGGCGCCAGCGCCATGCAGGCGGCCGGCGTCGACAGGCCGCACTGGTTCCGCGGCGCGACGGCAAAATACGACGTCTCGGCCATGATGCAGATCCGCGCCATGGGGTTCCGGATCGCCGGCTATTCGGTCAATGGCGATGGTGGCTCGCTGCTGGGCGCGGCGCTCTCGGAAAAGCACATCGCCAACGCAAGGGACGGCGACGTGGTTCTCGCCCATATCAACCAGCCGACGCATGCCGCCGGGGAAGGTGTCGCGCGCGGCATCCTCGCCCTGAAGCGCCGTGGCGCTACCTTCGTGCGCCTCTCCGACGTTCCGGATCTGTCCGACGAGACGCTGACGCATTGAGGCGAACACGCGCGCTGCAGAACAGGTTCGCGGCCGCCGCCATGGACTGAACGAGGCTGCGGGAAACGGATTCCGACCGCGCCCGTTCGCGAGCCGGAGCGTCCGCTGCCTGTCTCCCCTCTCTTCGTCGGGAAGACGATGTCCGACGGGGGCTGTAGGCCGGGGCTTGCCGCGTCGTGCCGACGAAGGCACAAGCCGCCGCCGCCGTTTTGCGAGAACCGCTCAGTCCCGCTTGGCGAGCGCCAGCAGTTCCGCATCCGACATGGGTTCGATCCAGGCCTCGCTGGTGCCGACCGGGGCAAAGCCCATCATCTGGTAGAGCGGCAGCGCACGCGGATGATCCAGCGTGTTGGTCGAGACGATGACCTTCTTCGGGTTCATCTGCCAGGCGGAATAAAGCGCCTGCAGCAGGAACCATTTGCCGATGCCGAGGCCGAGCGCGTGTTCGAAGAGGCCGAAATAGGACAGTTCCACCACTTCGTCGCTCAGCTTGTTCAGCTCGAAGAAGCCAGCCGGCGCGCCGTTGACGTAAAGAACGGTCACCGAAACGCGCTCGTTGCGCAGGATCGCTTCCAGTTCGTCATCGGGCATGCGCAGGCGCTTGTACCAGTGCCAGCGCTTGCCGACCTGACGGTAGAGATAGCGGTAATAGTGCAGCGGAATGTCCTTCGCCACGATGATCGCCGTGTGCAGGTTGACCGGCATCGGCAGGCTCTGGCGCGGCGGGGCGGTCATTTCAAGCTGCGTGACATGCGCCTTGATCGGCCCGTGTGCCGGGCGGTCGAGCGTCTCGGCGGGGCCGGTGACGACGGGCGTGTCGGTGCGGCCGCCCCATTCCGACCAGGAACCGTCATAGAGCGAATTGTTGGTGTGGCCGAGCGATTCGAGCGCGAGCGTGACGACGGCGGCGGTAACGCCCGAGCCGCAACTGGTGACGACCGGGCGCGAAAGATCGATGCCGGCTTCGTCCATCATCGCCTTCAGCGTGTCGAGATCCTTCAGATGGCCGCCTTCGGAGAGGCTGGCGGCAGGCAGGCTGCGCGCGCCCGGCATATGACCGGAGCGCATGCCGGCGCGTGGCTCTGCCTCCTCGCCGGTAAAGCGTCCGCCGCCACGCGCATCAACCACCTGCGCCGTGCGATTGTCTACGATGCCGCGCATTTCCTCGAACGTCGTGACGCGGCGGCCGCGGAATTTCGGGGTAAACACGGCGGGCTCCGGTTCCGGCAGTTCGGATTCCAGCTGGCGGCCGTCGCGCTTCCAGCCGTCGAGGCCGCCATCCAGCACATAGACCTTTTCCGCACCCATGGCCCGCAGCATCCACCAGAGGCGCGGGGCGGAAAAGAAGCCCGGACCGTCATAGACGACGATCACGTCGCGCTCGCTGATGCCGAGCTTGCCCATCGTTTCGGCAAAGAATTCCGGCGAGGGCAGGGAATGCGGCAGGCCCGTGGAATGATCGGCTATGGCATCCTGGTCGAAAAAGACGGCGCCCGGAATATGGCCTTCCGCATATTCGGCGGCGCCATTGCGCTTCTGCGCCGGCAGATACCAGGAGGCATCCACGATGCGGAAGCCCGGCACACCCAGTTGGCTTTCCACCCAGTCCGCCGAAACGACAAAACGGCTCTTGCCCATGCTCCACTCCTCAGCGCGCTTGCAATGGCCGCCGCTCAGGCCTCATCGGCGGGCGTGCCGAAGCGGATGCGGAAGCGACGGTTTTCCTTGCCCTTCTTTTCGATCTTCGCGATGTGAATCGCGCCGACCTCCTGGGTTTCGGAAACATGTGTGCCGCCGCATGGCTGGCTGTCAACGCTGGAGTTTTCCCCGATGCAGACAAGGCTGACGCGGCCAAGCCCGACCGGCGGGCGTACGTTCTTCGATTTGACGATATCCGGATTGGCGATCAGTTCCTCGTCGGTGATCCAGTTGAGGAAGACCGGATGGTTTTCCGAGACGAGCTGCATCAGCCTTGCCGTCACCTCATCCTTGTCGATGGTCTCCGTCATGTCGAAATCGACGCGCGATTCCTCCTCGCCGACGGCCGCGCCGGTGATCGGGAAGGGGCAGACGACGGACAGCAGATGGCAGGCCGTATGCATGCGCATCAGCCTGTAGCGGCGCGGCCAGTCGACATGCAGAACGAGCCTCTCGCCAACCTCGGGGCGCATTTCGCCCGCAAGCGGCATGTGCAGGATGATGTCCTTGCTTTCGCCGTGGCGGGTCTGGCCGAGCTGTATCCGGCTGCCGTCCTCTCTCTCCAGAAAGCCTGTGTCCCCCGGCTGACCGCCGGAGGTGGCATAGAAGCAGGTCTGGTCGAGCTCTATGGCGCCATCCTCGCGCACGGCCGTCACCGTGCCCTCTGCCGTGGAAAGATAGAAATCGTCGCGGTAGAGGGCTGTTGTGCTCATTGACTGTCTCAGGCTGTCTGGAAGGGAACCTCGATGCTGCGTTTGTGCACCAGCCAGCCCGGCACGGGCAAGCCCTTGGACTTCAGGAAGTCCGGATTGAACAGCTTCGACTGGTAACGGTTGCCGTAGTCGCACAGGATCGTCACGATGGTGTGGCCGGGGCCAAGATCCTCCGCAAGACGGATGGCGCCGGCGATATTGATGCCCGACGACCCGCCAAGGCAGAGGCCTTCGTTCTCGACGAGATCGAACACCAGCGGCAGTGCTTCGGCATCCGCAATGCGATAGGCGAAATCCGGGGAAAAACCTTCCAGATTGGCGGTGATGCGGCCCTGGCCGATGCCCTCGGTGATCGAGGAGCCTTCCGACTTCAGTTCGCCATGCGCATAATACGCATAAAGGGCTGCGCCTTCCGGATCGGCAAGCCCGATCTTGATCGCCGGATTCTTTGCCTTCAGGCCGAGCCCGGTGCCCGCCAGCGTGCCGCCGGAGCCGACGGCGCAGATGAAGCCATCCACCTTGCCGCCCGTCTGCTCCCAGATTTCCGGCGCCGTGGTTTCGATATGCGCCTCGCGGTTGGCGACATTGTCGAACTGGTTCGCCCAGATCGCGCCGTTCGGCTCGGTCTTTGCCAGTTCCTCGGCCAGGCGACCGGACAGCTTCACGTAATTGTTCGGGTTCTTGTAGGGGACGGCCGGCACTTCAACCAGTTCGGCGCCGAGAAGCTTCAGGGCATCCTTCTTCTCCTGGCTCTGCGTTTCCGGAATGACGATCACAGTGCGGTAGCCGAGTGCCTTGGCAACCAGCGTCAGGCCGATGCCGGTATTGCCGGCCGTGCCTTCCACGATGACGCCGCCCGGCCGCAGCAGGCCCTTCCGTTCCGCATCGCGAATGATGAACAGTGCGGCGCGATCCTTCACCGACTGGCCGGGGTTGAGGAATTCGGCCTTGCCGAGGATTTCGCAGCCCGTGCGTTCGGATGCGCCCTTGAGGCGGATCAGGGGAGTGTTGCCGATCGCGCTGAGGACGGACGTATGAATGGTCATGGAACGGCCCTATCTTGCAGATACTGATTGGCTTGCTTTTCCTACGTTGTCCGTCGGCGGGCAAGGAATACCGTTCCGCTTCGGGGCGCTTGCGGACAAAACCATCTCAGGGAGAAGCTTTCGGGCGATGGAGCGCGCCAAGGCGGAGGATAAGGCGGCGCGCTGCCTTGCGGTCGTTTCCCGCACAGCGAAAGGGCCGGTCGCACCGACCAGCCCTGCCGCAGATGGCTGCAGATCGAAGATCAGCAGGTTTTCGGGGCCGAAGCGGATTCGTTGATGTCGCGCTGGTTCTGGTTCGGCGTAACATTGCTGCAATCGCCGCTGATGGTGCGGCCGGTGCCCGGCGACTGGGCCGAACTGTTGCTGTTGGTGCTGTTGGTCGTCGTGGAATCGACGCCGCTGCCCGAGCCGTTCTGGGAGCCGGACGTCGAGCCATCCTGGGTTGCCGAGCCGCCGGACGAGCCGCTGCTGCCGGAAGACGACTGGGCCAGGGCGCCGGTGGCGAGGCCGAGGGAAAGTGCGGAAACGGTGACGAGCTTCAAGAACATGGGTGTTCCTCCTGTTGTCTCATACAGGCATTCCATGATGCCCGCTGACGGAACCGGAGGACGGCAATCTTGTTCCCGATTTTTTCGCGGCGTCTGCCCTCGCGCCCGGTCTTTTCCATCCGCATTTCTTCGCAGGGAAAGGGGCATCACCCCGTCTGTGAGGCGGTAGGCGATCCTGGTCGAAGGCGTCTCCTCAGTCGAATTTCAGCTTCATCTGCACGCCCTTCGGGACGTAAAGCGGCTTGCGGCTGGCGATCTCGATCCTCTGGAACCTCTTGCGTTCCTCGGCCACACGCTCCCGGTATGCCCGCGATGCAGCCACGGCTGCCATTGCATTCTGTACGGCCTGCTCTGCGCTTGTCATAAGCACCTCCGCGTTTTGTTCTTGTTATGTTCTAGAGCAAAACATGAATATCGTCAATCAGAATATGAGGCAATGGTGATGAAGGCGGTTTGGCAGGGCGGGCACGACGGGATGAGATGTCGCGGTCAGTCCACCCGGGCAATCACGTTGCGAAGCCAGCGCTGGCCGAGTGCGTGATCGCTGCGGTGATGCCAGATCTGGAAGATGCGCAGCGGCGGCATCTTTACAGGACATTCGATCATGGCCAGCGGCAGGATCTCGGCAAAGCAGCGTGCAAAGCGCCTGGCCACCGTCAGCACCAGATCGCTGTCCTGCAGCATGAAGGGAGCATAGAGATGGTTGTCGGTGATCACATTGCGACCGCTGAGCGCAGGGCCGCTGCCCAGTTCTCCGTAGCCGGGCTCCCGGCCGAACGGCTTCTGGTCGCAGACGATCAGGTGGCGGGCCTCGCGATAGCTCCCCAGCGACAGGTCTTGGCCGGCAAGCGGATGCTTGGCATCCAGCAGGCACACCATGTCGTCCTCCATCACCAGCATGCTGCGCAGAAGCGGCGATGACACCGCCCAGTCTCCCAGCACCACATCCATCATGTTGGTCGACAATGCCCGCGTAATGTCGAAGCCGGCTTCCAGATGCTGCACGGTGACACGCGCGTGCGGCGCGAGACGGCTGATCTCGCTGATGGCATTCTGGATCAGATTCGGCGCTATGCTGTTCTGCACGCCGATCACGAAGGAATCCGTCAGGACGCTCGGATCGAAATTTTCCGGCGACAATGTCAGATTGGCGATGTCGGCGAGAACGCGCCTGGCGACCTCGTGGATGGCGAGCGCCCGTTCGGTCGGAATCAGTTGTCCGTGGCGCCGCTTGACCAGCGGATCCTTGAACGTGCCCCTCAGTTGCTTGAGGGTCTGGCTGGCCGCCGGTTGCGACAGGTTCAGTTTCTTTGCTGCCCGCGTTACGCTGCCTTCCTCGACGATCGCACACAGGACGGTAAGGCCTGAGATCGAAAGACCACTCAGCGATGCATAGTTTTTACGAAGGTTCGAATCCAGCATCACGGTGTGTTGTGCGCCATTTCACGCCAGAGGGGGAGAACCAGCAACGGCGGTGGTTCTCTTGATGTCGCAGATCATGACTCATCGACTATCCTGCACCCGAACTGCGTTCAAGCGTTGCGGGTACTCAGCATACTACAATAAGAACAATGAATATTTATGGGCTAACATATTGGCTATTTTGCCAGATTTTTAACAATATTTATAAGTCATTATTATTTGCTAAAACGCGGCGGATTTATTTCAATATAAATGTTTTACCCTGAGGAAATTCCGGGGCTTCGCTACCTTGCTGTCGCATTTGCGCCGTCGCGCGCGTGCTGAGGCCAATACTTGCGCACTCTTTCGCCTTAACGCGCCAACCGCAAGGGGCGGATGGCGTTTTGCGGATCCTCCGCTCCGGATGGCTTGGGAAAGAAGGGTGTGGTGGCCTGCCCGACACTGCGAAGAGCGAGGAGGCAGGGCGCAGCATGTCATGGTGGCCGAGTCGGCGACAGGCGGGGCCGATGGTGAGGCAATGCGCGGGACTGGAAAGACGAGTTATGGGCCGGCGGCCGCAGGAAATATTACCGGCCGCAAGAAGCAGAAGGCCCGCGCAACTGAATGCGCAGGCCTTCAAGAAACTGGCTCCCCGGGCCGGATTCGAACCGGCGACCTGTCGATTAACAGTCGAATGCTCTACCGCTGAGCTACCAGGGAACATCGCGTCGCCGCGGTGTGAGCGGGGTAATACTCATGCCCGTTCGATTTGCCAAGCGCTTTTTTCAAAAAAAATTCGCAGGCTTGTTTTATCCACATGCCTTCCCCATGTCACCGCTGCGGCCGAACGGGGCCGGACTGGGTGAACGGCTTGGAAGACAGGAACAAACGGCGCGGCTTCGGTGTGGACCCTCAGACGGGGCGGTTGCGGCTCGGCAGTTTCGAGACGCCGCTGCCAAAATCGAGGGCAGGGCGCATTGCAATCGGTGCAGGGCTTGTTGGGGGCGGGTGTCTCGGATTCCTGCCCGTTCTTGGATTCTGGATGATTCCGCTCGGGCTGATCGTGCTGTCGCAGGATCTGGCTTCGGTGCGCCGGCGTCGCCGGCGCCTGTCGTTGTGGTGGGCACGGCGGCGGGCCGGGCAGCGGCCTCGCCGTCGCGGCTGACGCAATCTCCGTCAGCCCCAGATGCCTGCAAGCCCCTGGCCGGCGGCAAAGGCCATGAGACCGAGCGCGGTGAAATAGACCGTGGTAATCAGCAGGAACAGATAGCCGCCGAGCACGACGGCGCCGTCACGCTGCATCATGCCGGTTGCCAGCAGCAGGATGGCTATTCCCGGCAGCGTGTTGGAAAAGGGGATGAGGCCCAGCGGAAACATCAGCAGCACGCCGCCGAGCGCGATGGCCAGCGCGTTCAGGCGGTTGATCGCGCCGCCCGTGGTCAGCACCGACAGGCGCGGCTTCAGGTAGCGGTCGAGGCGCGATACCATGCTCGCCCCCTTTTCCAGCGTCGGCACCAGCCGGGCGGTTTCCAGCTTCCGGTCGAGAATGCGCGAGGGCAGCCAGGGCAGCCGGTTCAGCGCGATGGCGATGCTGACGAGAATGATCGCGGCGCCGAACACCGTACTGACGCCTGGAATCGAGACCGGCAACAGAAAGGGCAGGGAGGCCAGCGCGCAGATCAGCAGCAGCCCTTGTTCGCCCACGGCATCCATCAGTTCTCTCAACGTGACTGTGTGGCCGCGAATTCCGGCAATGAGGTCGTGCAGCGTCTGGCTCAGCGATTTGGACGTATCATCGAAGGTGATGGGCTGCTGCAAGGTTCCGGCTCCCGAAATTGTTTCGCAAGCCCCAGCAATACCAGCATTCCGCGCGCGCCAGAAGAGCCGACCTCAGTGATGATTGAGCCACTTGTCATAGGCGCCGCACGCCAGAACAAGGGCAAGGGCGCCAAGAATGTAGGGGTTCAGTGCAACAAGCTGGTGAAGATACTGCATGACGGTTCCTCCAAACCGAAATGACACTCGCCGGTTGCGCTCCTCCACGCCGCCGACATGGAAACATCTTACGCCCATTTGCCGGTCTTGGCCACCGGCAATGTGTCTGTCGCCATCATGCCAGCCCGCGACAAGCTTCGCCTGTCAGAAGGGATCGTTTCCGAAACGGGGAGGGCGATTCGCATGGCGGCAGGTCTGAGGGTCATCATGGGCGGGCTGGAGCGGCCGGATGCAGCGCCGGACAGGCCGACGCCCACGCCGGGCGATGTCCAGCGCGAGGCGGCGCGACGCCTGCAGGCGATCAGCTACGAACGCCATCGCGTCCGCTCCCTCGGGACCGGCATCCGCATGCCGGCCGACATACGTCACTTCAAGCTGCAGGTGGATTACGTGGCGCAGACGCTGAGCCGCCTGCGCCGGATTCCGGCGGATTTCGCCGACGACCGCTACTGGCCGCAGCTTGCCTGACGGGATGTCAGCCGGCACAATGCCGAAAAGATCCGGAACGGGAGCTGAAGCCCAAGGGTCTAAGGAAGGTTGGAGGCCTCGCCGAGAATCGAACTCGGGTGCAAGGATTTGCAGTCCTCTGCGTCACCACTCCGCCACGAGGCCAACCGGGTATTAAAAGCGTGTGGTGGCGGGCATTTAGAACGGATCTTGAAACTGTGCAAGCCCTTAATCGAACCTGCTTCCGATTTTTCCCGTCGTAAGCCGGGGCGGTTGTGGATGAGGGGCCGCCCCGGCGCAGGCGACCTCAACCTGCGGCAAGGGCGGCGATCCTGCCGCGATAAAAGTCCGTTCCCTGCGCGATGCGATCGAGCACCGCCTCCAGGCCCCAGTGGCGGGCGTGGATATCATGCGGCACGGCACGGCTTTCCACGCCCTGGAACGTGCCGAGGCGGCGATGATAGAGCTTGGCGAGCTTCGGATAGCCCATCGGTTCCGTCTGTGCCGACAGCACGAGGAAGACGCAGAGCTCCTCGGCAAGTTCGGGATGCGCCTCGCCGTGATCCTGCAACCACCGATAGAGATCCGGATGGAAATTGGCCATCACGCCGCAGAAGCCGGCGCGGCTTGCACGCATCGCCTGATGGGCGATCGCCGCATTGGCGTTGCAGATCCGCAGTGGCGATCCCCTGGTGAGCGCCACCCGCCGGCGCACCACTTCGATGTCGCAGGACACATCCTTGATCAACACGAACCGGCCGCTCTGGGCGCAGAAATCGATCTCCTCGTCCGACAGCAGCCGGCGATAGGGCGCGGGGCATTCGTAGAGGCCGAGTGGCATGTCGGCGGGAAGCGCGTTCAGCAGGGCGTTGAAGCTCGCGCGAACCTCGGCCGGGGTGCCGTTTTCCGCGGCAAGCCGGTTGGTGACCAGGATGACCGCATCCACGCCCGTATCGGCCACCGCCTGTAACTCGG
Organism: Rhizobium sp. CSW-27; assembly: GCF_018760785.1. Classification (GTDB taxonomy): domain Bacteria; phylum Pseudomonadota; class Alphaproteobacteria; order Rhizobiales; family Rhizobiaceae; genus Neorhizobium. The sequence goes on along the minus strand of NZ_JAHHZO010000004.1, from coordinate 351,655 downwards.
CGATCTGATCCGCGAGGCTGTCGGAGATATGGCCGGAGGAGACGACGGGTACGCGCCCGCGCACCGTGTCGACGGTGAAGCGCGACAGCGCCACCCGCTCCTCAAGCGATAGGTACCGCATCTCGGACGACTGGCAGACGGCAAACAGCGCTTGCGAGCCATGCTCGATGTACCACTCGATCAGGGCCTCATAGCCCGCCCAGTCGATCCGCCCATCCGGGCCGAACGGCGTGATCATGACGGGAATGATGCCGGATATGCTCTTGTGCAAGGGGGACTCCATCGGAATTAGCCGGCATAGCCGAACAGTTGCGGCAGCCAGAGAATGAGTTCGGGAAACAGGATCATCAGTACCAGCGCGAAGACGAGGGCGGCGATGAAGCCCCAGATCTCGCGGATGATGTCCACTAGCGGAATGCGGGCCGTGGCGTTGATGACGAAGAGAAGAATGCCGTAGGGCGGGGTTATGAGGCCGATCATGGTGTTGACCACCGCCACCACGCCGAAGTGGATGAGGTCGATGCCCAGTTCGCGGCAGGTGGGAATGAACAGCGGCAGGATGACGAGGATGATCGTGGAGGCATCCAGCACGCAGCCGAGCACCAGCAGCAGGATGTTTACGCCGAACAGGAAGACGAGCGGAGACACCTGGATGCCGGTCAGCGCCGCGGCAATCTGTGCGCCGATGTTTTCCGAAGCGACGATGTAGTTGAGAACCAGCGCGCCGCCGATCACCAGGCCCACCGAGGCGGAAGGGCGCACGCTTTCGACGAGGATGTCGTAGAAGGAGCGCAGCGTCAGGCTGCGATAGACAAGGGCGGCCAGCACCAGGGCATAGGCCGCGGCAATGGCGGCGGCCTCTGTCGGGGTGGCGATGCCGCCATAGATGCCATAGAGCAGGATCGCCGGCATCAGCAGCACGGGGAAGGCGCGGAAGGTCAGCGCCGGAATCTCGCGCACCGGCACCGCGCTTTCGCGGCCGAGGCCCCGCCGGCGGGCGTAAAGGCTGTTCATCACCATCAGGACGGCCGCCATCAGCAGGCCGGGTGTCACGCCGCCGAGAAAAAGGTAGCCGATCGAGGTGTTCGAGACGAGCGCGTAGAGCACCATCGGAATCGACGGCGGGATGATGGGGCCGATGGTGGCGGATGCGGCGGTCAGCGCCGCGGCATAACCCGGCGAATAGTGGCCACTCTTGCGCATCATGTCGATGACGATGCGCCCGACGCCGGCCGCATCGGCGACCGCCGAGCCCGACATGCCGGAGAAGATCACCGAAGAGACGATGTTGACATGGCCGAGCCCGCCGCGGAAGCGCCCGACGGTCGCCACGCAGAACTGCAGCAGCCGCTCCGAGACGGTGCCGGCATTCATGATGTTGGCGGCGATGATGAACAGCGGCACCGCCAGCAGCACGAAGCTGTCATAGAGGCCGGAAACCATCTGTTCGCCGGCAATCGCAAGATCCTGTCCCTTGACCGCCAGATAGACGATGGAACCGGCAAGGATCGAAAAGGCAACCGGCGTGCCGATGGCGGCAAGCACCAGAATGGCGAGAAGGCAAAGGGAGAGCGCCAGCGTCATGGCCGATCCTCCGGTGTCGCGATGTCGGTGCGGTCCTCTTCGGCGCCGAGCCGAATGACGCGCCAGGCCTGCCACAGCGAGGCGACGATGACGGCGGCGAGAAAGACCATGTAGATGATGTAGATGTCCCGCATCGGAATGCGCAGCGTGGCACTGCGCTTGATGCGCAGGAAGTCGATCCAGTCCCAGGTGGGCAGGAAGGACCAGGCCAGGAAGCCAGCCACCGCGAGCGCCGAAACGGCGGCCATGATGCGGCGCGGACCGCTGGGCACCGCCTGATACAGGAGGTCGAAGGTGATGTGGTCCTGCCGGCGCACGATGAAGGCGCAGCCGAAGAAGACGATCCACACCCATAACAGAAGGCAGAATTCCAGGGTCCAGCCGAAGGGCGCATCCATCACGTAGCGTGAGAAGATCTGCAGCAGGAAGGTGGCAAACAGGGTCAGCATCATCAGCGCGCCGATGGCTTCCGCACCCCGTCTCAGCCAGGCGAGAACGGCGTTCATCATGATCTCCGCGAAACAAGCCGCCGCAGGGCAGAACCCTGCGGCGCGGGGGGGGGGGCAACTCAGCCGCCGAGGGCGTTGATCTTGTCCAGCATGCCCTTCGGCCAGGCGGATGCGAAATCGCTCTTCTGGAAGGCCTGCTGCACATGCGAACGGAAGGCGGCCAGATCGGGCTCGTAGATCTCCAGGCCCTTCTGCTTGAGGAAGGCCACCAGATCCTCCTCCTTTTTCAACTGGTTCTGCCGGCCGAAATCGGCGGCATCGTCGGCGGCCTTCTGCAGGGCGGCCTGCTGGTCCGCTGGCAGCGAATCGAACAGCTTCCTGGAGATGGCCAGATAGTTGAGGTCGACGAGATGCGAGGTGAGGCAGATCTGCTTGGTCACCTCGTAGAACTTCGCGTCCACCACCGTCGGCAGCGGATTGTCCTGCGCATCGATCGCGCCGGTCTGCAGCCCGGTGTAGATTTCGGTAAAGGCCATCGGCACCGGGTTCGCGCCCAGCGCCTTGCCGAGGAACTGCCAGGCATCGGTGCCGGGCATGCGCAGCGTGACGCCCTTCAGATCCTCCGGCTTCATCACCGTCAGTTCCGCCTTGGGCTTGCGCAGGTTCAACTGGCGGCGGCCGAGATACATGACCGTCAGCAGCTTCACGCCGAGTTCGTCCTCCGTCTTCTTCTTCAGTGGAGCCATCAGCGGATCGTTGAACACCTTCACCTGATGGGCGGCGCTCTGGTGGACATAGCCGGCGGAAAAGATCGAGAATTCCGGCATGAATACGGCCAGTTCCTGCGCCGAGGTGATGGCCATGTCGAGGTTGCCGCGCGCAATGGCCTCAAGTTCGGTGCCCTGCTTGAACAGCGTCGCGTTCCAGTGGGGCTGGAAGGTGGCAAAGCCGCTGATGGCGGGGCCGAATTTCTGCAGCAGCGCAATCGCGCGCTGGTCCGTTTCGGACGCGGGCGAAGACAGCCGGATGGTGGGCTTGTCGGCGGCTCGGCCGGAGCGGGCCGCCAGAGGCAAGGCGGCTGCCGCTGCCCCGAGGGCAAGCACGGACCGGCGTGAGAATGTCGTCGTCATTGTTTCCTCCCTGATCGACAAGGGTGCGTGCGCCCCGGACTTCCTGCCCGGTGCCAGACCCTGACCTCAGCCGGCCGAGATCCTCCCGCGGCCGGCATGCGGGCTCCACCATAACGTCAAATTTCCCGCTGACAAGTGGCTAACATGTCAGTATCATGTCACGACAACAGGAGATGTGTAGTCAGCATGGCCGGAGTGAATGGGGAAGATGAGGCGCGCGATGCACGGCGGGCGGGCACGCATGCGCCGCTGCGGCAGGCCGCCTATGACCAGATCGAGGACCTGCTCAATGAAGGCGGGCTGAAGCCCGGTCAGATGGTGTCGCAGCGCGAACTGGTGGAGAGGACGGGCCTGACGCTGGGCGCCATCCGCGAGGCCATTCCACGGCTGGAGGCGGAGGGATTGCTGCAGACCCTGCCGAAGCGTGGCCTGATGGTGCCGAGCCTCGACGTGAGCTTCGTGCGCGAAGCCTATGAGCTCAGAGCGATGATCGAGATGACCGCGCTGACCGAGGGCTATTCACGGCTGGCGGGGCGTTGGGCGCGGGACTGGCTCGTTCGCCACGAAGAGGCCCGCGAGCGGCTGCAGGCGCAGGCCGACCTGGCGATTGCCCGCGAGATCCAGCGGCTGGACTGGAGCATGCATGCCGCAATCGTCGGCGCGCTGGACAATACGCTGGTCAGCAATGTCTACCGGGTCACCGCAATCAAGATCCGCATGGCGGTGCAGTCGCAGATCCGCATCACGCCCGGAAATGCCGAACGGGTGCTGCGCGAACACCTGGTCTTCCTTGCCGCCCTGGCGCAGGATCGCCGCGAGGAGGCGATCGCCGGGCTCAAACGGCATGTCGGCATTTCGCAGATGCTCGCCCTGGGCGGCAGGCTGCCGGACGGCCAGGAATAGCGATTGCTGAATGGCAGACAGGCCGCGGCCCGGGCGGGCGGCGGCCTGTCTGCATCGGCGGGGCGGGCGGCGTCACGCCATTCCGGCGGGGTCTCCAATCCGCATCAGGGCCGGCTTCAGTGTCGGGTCGTTCGGGTTCTTGCTGTCGCCGGGATCCTGTGCCGGCGTCAGCGGCGGCTTTTCCTGTGTCCGGTCCGGCACGCCGGGTGCCGGCGTCGGGCCGCGCGGCGTTTCCGCAGGGTTGGGGTCTGGCAGCTTGGTCGGCATGAGATATCTCCCTTCACGTGTCTGTCGTGACAGGGCAACCCGGTCCCTCAGGGCTTTGTTCCGCATTTTCCCCCTATCCGGCACGCTTTTTGACGGCGGCCGACAAAGCAGTCTTGAAAGCGGACCGAGCCGCCAGTAATACGGTGGCCAGACAGACGCTTTCATGAGGCGAACAGCAATGATGGATTACGAAGCAGCACGCATCAAAATGGTCGACAACCAGGTGCGCACCACCGATGTCACCTCCCATTCCGTGCTGCGGGCCTTCCTCACGGTGCCGCGTGAAGCCTTCGTGCCGGAAAAGTCCAAGGTGCTCGCCTATATCGACGAGGATATCGAAGTGGCTCCCGGCCGCTACGTGATGGAAGCCTCGCCGCTGGCCAAGCTTCTGCAACTGGCTGCCGTGACGAAGGATGACGTGGTTCTCGAAGTGGGCTGCGGCACCGGTTATGCGACGGCGCTTCTGTCGCAGATCGCCAGCGCCGTCGTGGCGGTCGAAAGCGATGCGGGCCTTGCCACCAAGGCAACCGAGACGCTTGCGTCGCTCGGCTGTGACAACGTGGTGGTCGTGACCGGCGACATGGAAGCCGGCTACGCCGCCGAGGCACCCTATGACCTGATCTTCATCAACGGCTCCGTCGAGGAGGTCAGCCAGGCCCTGTTCGGCCAGTTGCGCGATGGCGGCCGTCTGGTGACCGTGGTCGGCTACGGCAATGCCTCCACCGCCCGCGTCTACCGCAAGGAAAACGGCGTGATCTCGGAGGCGACCTTCTTCAACACCTCCGTCAAGCCGCTGCCGGGCTTCCGCAAGGCCAAGGAATTCGTGTTCTAGGAACACCCGAACTGCCGTCAGGCCCGTGGTTTTCGGGCCTGACGAGAAAGCTGTGCATCCAGCCCGCCGCCCCATCTGCGGCAATTGTGAAATTCCCCGCCCATCGCGTAGACTTGTGATTGATTCGGCAGCCTGATCTCGTGCGAGATTGAAGAATTCGAAGCTGTCAACCAGTCATGAACGGGGAACCAGATGGCTCAATCCAGTGTAGCGCGCGAACCTTCCATGGAAGAAATCCTGGCCTCCATCCGCCGGATCATCGAAAGCAATGATCCGGTCAGCGAGGGGCAGGCCGTGGCAGGCGCCCGCAACCGTGCCGTCGAGGATCCTGCGCAGGATTTCGACGAGGACGAGATCGAACTCGATGCCGAACTGGAAGCGCCCTTCGTGGCGCAGGTGGCCGCCAATGATCCGGGCGGCAGCTTCGTGCCGTCCTCCGAAAGCCTGCCCCTGCGTCCGACGATCGATCCGGCCATGCGTCAGCGCTTTGCCGAAGAGGCCGGCCTGTCGACGGAGAAGGCTCCCGAGCGCACTCTTTCGCTTGCCGATGTGGCAGCCCGCGTGCGCGCCGCTGCCGGTCGCGTTCCGGAGCCCGTTGCAGCCCGTGCGGCGCCCCAGCCGCAGCCTGCCGCTCCGAACATGGCCGCCGAAAACCGGTCGGCACCGGTTTTGCGCGCCGCCGAGCCGATGCGGTCGGACGTGCGGCCGGAACAGCCGCCGCGCGAGGTGCCGGTGACGGAATTTGCCGAACATCGTCCGGTGGTCGCCGCCCCGGCCGTTGAGGAGCGGGCGGCCCCTGCCGAGTCGCTGCCGGCCCGTATCGAGGAACAGGTGGCGCTTCTCTCCGACGAGGCCGGCGCCCGCATTGCCCGCTCGTTCAACGAACTGGCCGACATCTTCAACGGTATCGAGCGCCAGTCCGTCGAGGACATGGCGCGGGAGATGCTGCAGCCCATGCTGCGCGAATGGCTGGACGACAACCTGCCGACGCTGGTGGAGCGGCTGGTGCGCGAGGAAATCGAACGGGTGGCGCGCGGCCCGCGCCGCTGAACCGGATCTGGCGCCATGCCGAGGGCCGCTTTCCGGAGCGGCCTTTTTTATTGACTCGCCTTGGGCAGTCCTATTTACAGCCAAGCAAAGCGAACTCGAAATTCTGGTCGGAAAATGCTCGAAAAAACCTACGATTCCGCCGCCGTCGAACCGAAAATCGCAGCCGCCTGGGATGAGGCCGATGCCTTCCGCGCCGGCGCGAATGCCAAGCCCGGCGCCGAAACCTTCACCATCGTGATCCCGCCGCCGAACGTGACCGGTTCGCTGCATATGGGCCATGCGCTGAACAACACGTTGCAGGACATCATGATCCGCTTCGAGCGCATGCGCGGCAAGGACGTGCTGTGGCAGCCGGGCATGGACCATGCCGGCATCGCCACCCAGATGGTCGTCGAGCGCAAGCTGATGGAAAGCCAGCAGCCGGGCCGGCGCGAGCTTGGCCGTGACGCCTTCATCGACAAGGTCTGGGAATGGAAGGCTGAATCCGGCGGCTTGATCTTCAACCAGCTGAAGCGGCTCGGCGCCTCCTGCGACTGGTCGCGCGAGCGTTTCACCATGGACGAGGGGCTGTCGAAGGCCGTTCTCGAAGTCTTCGTGACCCTCTACAAGCAGGGCCTCATCTACCGCGGCAAGCGCCTGGTCAACTGGGATCCGCATTTCGAGACGGCGATTTCCGACATCGAGGTCGAGAACCGCGAAGTCGACGGCCATATGTGGCATTTCAAGTATCCGCTGGCCGGCGGCGAGACCTACACCTATGTGGAGAAGGACGCCGACGGCAACGTCACCTTCCAGGAGGAGCGGAACTACATTTCCATCGCGACCACCCGGCCGGAGACCATGCTGGGCGACGGTGCGGTCGCCGTCCATCCCTCCGACGAGCGCTATGCGCCCATCGTCGGCAAGCTGTGCGAGATCCCGGTCGGCCCGAAGGAAAACCGTCGCCTGATCCCGATCATCACCGACGAGTATCCGGATCCGACCTTCGGATCGGGCGCGGTGAAGATCACCGGTGCGCATGACTTCAACGACTATCAGGTCGCCAAGCGCAACAACATTCCGCTCTATCGCCTGATGGACACGCAGGCGCAGTTGCGCACCGATGGCGAGCCCTACGCCCGCTGCGCGGAGCTGGCGCTCGAAATCACCCGCTCCGGCCAGCTTCCGACGGAAGCCGAGGTCGACGACATCAACCTCGTTCCGGAAGAATATCGCGGCCTCGACCGTTACGAAGCGCGCAAGCGCATCGTCGCCGCCATCAATGCCGAGGGCCTTGCCGTCACCGTCAAGGATGCCGAAGGCAATGACGTGCCCTACGTCGAGAACAAGAAAATCATGCAGCCGTTCGGCGACCGTTCGAACGTCGTGATCGAGCCGATGCTGACCGACCAGTGGTTCGTTGATGCCAAGACGCTGGCAGAGCCGGCTATGGCGTCCGTGCGCGAGGGCCGCACGAATTTCGTGCCGAAGAACTGGGAAAAGACCTATTTCGAATGGATGGAAAACATCCAGCCCTGGTGCATCTCCCGCCAGCTGTGGTGGGGCCACCAGATCCCGGCCTGGTACGGCCCGGACGGTCAGGTTTTTGTCGAGAAGACCGAGCAGGAAGCGCTCGACGCCGCCGTCCAGCACTATCTTGCCCATGAAGGCCCGTGGAAGGCCTGGGTGCAGGAGAAACTCGAAAACTTCGAGCCGGGCGCCATTCTGACCCGCGACGAGGATGTTCTCGACACCTGGTTCTCGTCCGCGCTCTGGCCCTTCTCGACGCTTGGCTGGCCGGATGAGACGCCGGAGCTCGCGCGCTATTATCCGACGAACGTGCTCGTCACCGGCTTCGACATCATCTTCTTCTGGGTCGCCCGCATGATGATGATGGGCCTGCATTTCATGAAGGACGAGGACGGCAACCCGGTCGAGCCCTTCAGCACCGTCTATGTGCATGCGCTGGTGCGCGACAAGAACGGTCAGAAGATGTCGAAGTCGAAGGGCAATGTCATCGATCCGCTGGAACTGATCGATGAATATGGCGCCGATGCGCTGCGCTTCACGCTCGCCATCATGGCGGCGCAGGGGCGTGACGTGAAGCTCGACCCGGCCCGCATCGCCGGCTACCGCAACTTCGGCACCAAGCTGTGGAACGCCACCCGCTTTGCCGAGATGAACGGCGTGAAGCGCGATCCGAACTTCGTCGCCGAAGCCACGACCCAGACCGTCAACCGCTGGATCCTCACCGAACTGTCGGCCACGATTGCCGACGTCACCGCCGCCATCCAGAGCCAGCGTTTCAACGATGCGGCGGCCAGCCTCTATCGTTTCGTCTGGAATCAGGTCTGCGACTGGTATCTGGAACTGCTGAAGCCGATCTTCTCCGGAGAGGATGAGGCGGCCAAGGCGGAAGCCCAGGCCTGCGTCGCCTATGTGCTGGAAGAGACCTACAAGTTGCTGCACCCCTTCATGCCGTTCATGACGGAAGAATTGTGGGCGCACACCGCCAGCCGCGACACGCTGCTCTGCCATGCCGAATGGCCGGCCGCCGGCTTTGCCGACGAGGCCGCCGCTGCAGAGATCAACTGGCTCGTCGATCTTGTGTCAGGCCTGCGCTCGGCACGCGCTGAAATGAACGTGCCGCCCTCGGCCAAGGCGCCGCTGATCGTGGTTGGCGCGACGGCACTTACCGAAGGCCGCCTGCAGCGGCATGACGCGGCGATCAAGCGTCTGGCGCGCGTCGAAACCATCGAACTGTCCGCCACCGCCCCCCGCGGCGCCGCCCAGGTGGTGATCGGCGAGGCCACTGCCTGCCTGCCGCTCGGCAGCCTGATCGATCTCGCCGCCGAGCGGACGCGCATCGAGAAGGCACTCGGCAAGGTCGATGCCGATATCGATCGCGCCCGCAAGAAGCTCGGCAACGAGAAATTCGTCGCCAATGCCGACCCCGAAGTGGTGGCCGCCGAGCGCGAGCGCCTCGCCGAGCATGAGGTCCAGCGCGCCAGCCTTGCGACGGCGCTGCAGCGGATCATCGAGGCCGGCTGACATCCGTCGGTCGAATCGTGCGGTTTTCGGCCCCGCCAGTCCGACTGGCGGGGCCATTCCGTATCCGCGCGCCGGCTGCAGCCCTCCGCGCAGGTTCTCCACCAGATTGCTGGCGGTGTGCTTTTTTTGCAACGGTCGTGGCAAAAGCAGGAATTGAATTCTATCAAGTTCTGTATGAAGGAAACTTGTTGGAAAAAAATGCGCACGAGTCAGTGTATCCCATCCTCCGATCAGAAACTTACGTAAATCTGGACCGGGGGGTGCTGCAGTGCGGCATGCTGAACGCAAGTTGTCTTTTAGTCCCAAATATTTAGGCTCTTCATCACATTTGCATGGGAGTGGGAGGAACATGACCAGAAATCTGATGGTGAAGGGACTGCTGACGGCTGCAACGGTCGTCGTCCTCAATAATGGTGCTTGGGCGGGCGGACTTGAGCGGGGCGGTTACAATATCGATCTGCTGTTCGATCCATCGCCCTTCGCCTTTGAATCAACGACCACTTATGTTGCTCCGCAGCGCAAGCTGAAGAACGTCCAGGACACGAGAGCTGCGGACGGACTTGGTGCCGACGGTATCGGCGGCGGCACGACGACCGCTGATGAAACGGAAGGCTACTGGGCGCCGCGCATCGGCATCAAGGGCGCGGTCGGCGATTCCGCCGACTGCATGTTCGACTATTCGCAGCCCTGGGGCGCGCATGCCAACCCCGGCCGCAACTGGGTTGGTGCCAACAACAACACCGAAACCAAGATCGAAAGCGACAATTACGCCGCGACCTGTTCCTATCGGTTCGACATGGGGCCGGGGCAGCTTCGTCTCATCGGCGGTGCCTTCTACCAGGAGGTTTCCGGTTTCAAGGAAAGACTGGTAGCGCCGGCTTCGGCGAGCCTTGGCAACGGGATCGGACGGCTTGATCTCGCTGGCCACGGCTGGGGCTGGCGTACCGGCATCGCCTACGAGATCCCCGAATATGCGCTTCGGGCAAGCCTTGTTTACAACAGCGAAGTCAATCTGGATAACATCACCGGCACCGTCAATCTCAGCCAGGTCAATGGCTTGGTGATCCCCGTGTACGGTTCGCAGAAGACGCCCGATTCACTGGAGCTCAAGCTGCAGAGCGGCATCGCACCCGACTGGCTGGCCTTCGGTTCCGTGAAGTGGACCGACTGGAGCCAGTTGCAGAAGATTCCGTTCTGCCAGGTTGGCAGCAGTTCGTGCTCCCCGTCGAATGCGGTGACCTCGCTGGAACTCGGCTATCGTGACGGCTGGACCATCACCGGCGGCATCGGCCACAAGTTCAACGAACAGTGGAGCGGTGCCGTCAGCCTGACCTGGGATCGCGGCACCTCGCAGGGATTTGGCGCGCAGACCGATACCTGGCTGGTGGGTGCCGGGGTCGGCTACCAGCCCAACAAGAATGTCGAGATCCGTCTCTCGGGTGCTGTCGGCATCCTGACGGGCGGCTCGTCCGGTGCGGTGACGCTGGATGGCGTTTCCTACGGCAGCGACGTCTCCTACAGCTTTGACGACGACATCGTCGCCGCCGTGTCGACGTCGCTGAAGATCCGCTTCTGAGCATTGTTGCACGCATGCGCAACGGGAAGGGGCTGGCCGTGGGCCGGCCCCTTTGCATGTCGGCGGAAGGCTTCTGTGTGTCCCTGCGTTTGTGACGATTTGGCAACAGATTTCTGCGACGATTGTTCCTAGTATTGTCCCGGGTCCCGATGTCTATTTCCCGCCACAAAGCAGGAGCAGCGATAGGGCCCGAAAGACGGGCGGACCTGCGGGGGCGGGGGCGCAAATCGGAGTATTATGGGCGGATTATCGAGTGAAATGCCACAGATGCACCGGACGGATACTTCCGTCGCCGGCAGCGTGCACATGCGGCAGTTTCTCCGGAATTCGGGTCGCAGTATTGCCGAAAAGGCCTTCTATCCTTCGCACATCGGAAGCGGCTTGGCCGATTGCTTCCCTTGCAGACCGGGTTCGCCGGTAACGGCGTCATTGATCACGTGTGCGGAGTAGGGATATGACCCCTGTTGAAAGTTTTGGCCGACAAGACCAGGCACATACTGAAGGCGCGATGCGTATCCCCTCTCATCTAGACATCGGCATGGTTAAGGAAGTCTGAACATGCCGCTGCTTTTCCTGCGTTCCATTGGCCTTCTGGCCGTCGGACTGAGCCTTGCGACGGGGCTTTCCCACCCTGCCTCGGCATTTGACATCAATGCCGGCGTCACCAAGGAATCCGGCCCCTTCGATCTCTTCAAGTTCGGTTTCAAGGCCTACAAGAACGGCCAGAAGGCCGACGCGGTCGAGGCTTACCGCTATGCGGCGGAGAAGGGGCATACCGGATCGCGCTGGGCGCTCGCCAACATGTATGCCGATGGCGACGGCGTGACGCAGAACGATTTCGAGGCCTTCAAGATCTATAGCGAGATCGCCAGCCAGGGCGTCGAGCCGGGTTCCGAGGATACCGGCTTCTTCGTCAACGCGCTGCTGGCGCTGGCCAATTATTACCGCCACGGCATCCCCGGCACCCCGGTGAAGATCGATCTGTCTCAGGCGCGCCAGCTGTATTTCCAGGCTGCCTCGACCTTCGGTGTGCCGGAAGCCCAGTTCCAGCTGGCCAAGATGATCCTGGCGGGCGAGGGCGGCGCGGCCAATGTGCAGCAGGCGAAGAAATGGCTGAACCAGGCCCGCAAGGGCGGCCATCCCGGCGCCATGGCCGTGTTCGGCAACATCCTGTTCCAGGAAGGTCAGACGGTGCGCGGCCTGGCCTTCATGACGGCGGCGCTCGATCGCTGCAGCAAGAAGGATTGTCCCTGGATGGAGGACATGCAGGAGGATGCCTTCTCGCTGTCCAGCGAAAAGGACCGCCGCACCGCCATCACGCTGTCCCAGCAGTTTGCGCAGGGCATGGACGACTGACGCCAACGGGCATGGCGCTACCGATCTTCGGAGAATGCGCCTGCCGTCCTGCCGCGAAGCAACGGGGTGCCTGCGGATCCTGCCTCTGGTGGGCTCAGGGCTCGAAGTTGAAATGGCCGATAACCGGCACATGGTCGGACGGCTTTTCCCAGGCCCGCACATGCTTTTCGATGGCCGTCGAGGCCAGCCGGTCGGCGGCTTCCGGCGACAGCAGCAGATGATCGATGCGGATACCGTTGTTCTTCTGCCAGGCGCCGGCCTGGTAATCCCAGAAAGTGTAGAGCCTGGTCTGGTCGGTGGTGGCCCGGACGGCGTCGGTCAGGCCCAGCTGTTCCAGTCGGCGGAAGGCCGCCCGGGTCTGTGGCAGGAAAAGGGCATCCGCTTCCCAGGCCCGCGGATCGAAGCAGTCATGCGGCTCCGGGATCACATTGTAGTCGCCGGCGAGGATCAGCGGCTCCTCGAGTTGCAGGCGGGATTGCGCATGTCGGCGCAGCCGTTCCATCCAGGCCAGCTTGTAGGGATATTTGACCGGATCGTCGGCCGGATTGCCGTTCGGCAGGTAGATGGACGCAACGCGCACGACGCCCGACGCAACCGAGAACACCGCTTCGATGTAGCGGGCCTGTTCGTCGCTCTCGTCGCCCGGCAGGCCGCGCAGCACCTCGTCCGGCTTCAGCTTCGAAAGGATGGCAACGCCGTTGAAGCCCTTCTGGCCATGCGTTTCCACGTGGTAGCCGAGCGCTTCGATCTCAAGACGCGGAAAGCCCTCGTCCACCGACTTGATTTCCTGCAGGCACACGATGTCGGGCGCGCTGTCGCTCAGCCACTGGCGGAGATTGTCGATGCGCGCCTTGACGCCGTTGATGTTCCAGGTGGCGATCTTCATGGGATAAGGATCCTTGTGTCGGTTCCTTTTACCGCATGAACCGGCCATTGGAAGCGGCAAAAGCCGTTCTCCTCAGATGGAGAAGCTCGTGCCGCAGCCGCAGCTTGCCACCGCATTCGGGTTTTTGATCTGGAAGGACTGGCCAAGCAGGTTGTCGACGAAATCGATCTCGGAGCCGGCCATGTAGACCAGCGAAAGGCTGTCGATCAGCACCTTGGCATCGCCCCTGGAAATCACCAGATCATCCTCGGCGGGCGAATCGACGAGATCGAACTTGTAGGAGAAGCCCGAACAGCCGCCGCCCTCGACGGAAACGCGCAGTGCCTGCTTGCCGGCTTCCGCGCTGACGATCTCGGCAATCCGGCGTGCCGCCGATTCGGAAAGGGTTACGGAGTTTTCTGTCATTGCTGTGCCTTCCTGCCGGGTTCAAGGCCCGGAGATTGCTGTCATCGGCTTTGCGCCGATCCTGCTCTATAGGTATGAAGGGTTCCATCGGGCGTCAATGGGGTGTGGCGCCGGACAGGGAAGGCGTCAACACAGGGATGAGCATGAGCATCGATACACGCACACTCGGATTCGGCTCCGGCGAGAGGGCGTCCTATGCGGCCGATCCCTGGGCCTCGCGCGGTCGTCTGGTTCCGGAATCCTCCAGCCTGACGCGTTCGGAATTCCAGCGCGATCGCGACCGCATCGTCCACACCACCGCCTTTCGCCGCCTGAAGCACAAGACGCAGGTCTTCATCGGCGTGGATGGCGATCATTATCGCACGCGGCTGACCCATACCATCGAGGTGGCGCAGATCGCCCGCGCCCTGGCCCGGGCGCTTAAGATCGACGAGGATCTGGCGGAGGGCGTCGCCCTTGTGCATGATTTCGGTCACACGCCCTTCGGTCATACCGGCGAGGATGCGCTGCATGAATGCCTGGCGCCCTATGGCGGCTTCGACCACAATGCCCAGTCGCTGCGCATCGTCACCAAGCTGGAGCGCCGCTATGCGGAGTTCGACGGCATCAACCTCACCTGGGAGAGCCTGGAAGGGCTGGTGAAGCACAATGGCCCGCTGATGGATGCCAACGGCGTCGGCACGCGCGGCTCGGTGCCGCTGCCGATCCTCGACTATTGCGAGATCAACGACCTGGAACTGGCGAGCTTCGCAAGCCTTGAGGCGCAGGTGGCGGCGATTGCCGACGACATCGCCTACAACACCCATGATATCGATGATGGTCTGCGCTCGGGCTATCTCACGTTCGAGATGCTGGAAGACGTGCCGTTCCTCGCCGCCATGATGGCGCAGGTGAGGGCGAAATATCCGGTGCTGGAGCCGGCGCGTTTCGCCAACGAGATCATGCGCCGCCAGATCACCCACATGGTGGAGGATGTGATCGGCGTGGCGCAGGCACGGCTCGATGCGCTGCGTCCGGAAAGTGCCGCCGATATCCGCGCCGCCGATCGCGCCATCGCCACCTTTTCCGACGGCATGGCCGAGACGGACCGGCAGATCAAGAAACTGCTCTTCTCGCGCATCTACCGGCATCCGGAGATCATGCGCATCCGCGCCGGCGCCGCGCAGATCGTGACCGACCTGTTCGGCGCCTATATGGCCGACCCGTCGCAGATGCAGAGCCACTACTGGGTCAGCCACATGGCTGGCCTTGGCGAAGCGGCTCGCGCCCGCCATGTCGGAGACTATCTGGCGGGTATGACCGACACCTATGCGGTCAAGGCACATCGCCGGATGTTTGACCATACCCCCGATTTGGGCTAGGCACCCCGGCAACACAGTCTGAGGCGGCCCGATGGGGGGCTGCCCTTTGCGCGGATGCAGCCCATGAACCTTTTCGCCGATTTCGAAGTCCGGATCAAAAACGCTCTGGAAGGCCTCGACATCATCCGGGAGAAGCGCGACAGCGTCGATTTCAGCCGCGTGACGGTGGAATCGCCGCGCGACCCGAGCCATGGCGATGTCGCGACCAATGCGGCCATGGTGCTCGCCAAGCCGCTCGGCACCAATCCGCGCGCGCTCGCCGACGTGATTGCCGCCAGGCTGAAGGAAGATGCCGATGTGGTGGAGGTGACAGTCGCCGGCCCCGGCTTCATCAATCTGCGCCTGTCCACCGGCTACTGGCAGCGCCTGCTGGCCGCGGTGATTCGCGCCGGCACCGATTATGGCCGCTCCACGACCGGTACCGGCAAGAAGGTGAATGTGGAATTCGTGTCGGCCAATCCGACCGGTCCGATGCATGTCGGTCATTGCCGTGGTGCGGTGGTCGGCGATGCGCTCGCCAACCTCATGGGCTTTGCCGGCTATGAGGTGACCAAGGAATATTACATCAACGATGCCGGCTCGCAGATCGATGTTCTGGCGCGCTCCTGCTTCCTGCGCTACCGCGAGGCGCTGGGAGAGCAGGTTGGTGACATTCCGGCCGGTCTCTATCCCGGCGACTATCTGGTGCCGGTCGGTCAGGCGCTCGCAACGGAATTCGGCACGCGGCTGCACAACATGCCGCCCGAAGACTGGATGCCGCTCGTCAAGGAACGGGCGATCGATGCCATGATGGCGATGATCCGCGAGGATCTCGATGCCCTGAACGTGCATCACGATGTCTTCTATTCCGAGCGGACGCTGCATGCGGATGGCGCGGCGCGCATCCGTCAGGCGATCAACGATCTCACCTTCAAGGGGCATGTCTATCGCGGCACGCTGCCGCCGCCGAAGGGCCAGCTGCCGGAGGACTGGGAGGACCGCGAGCAGACCCTGTTCCGTTCCACCGAAGTGGGCGACGACATCGACCGTCCGCTGATCAAGTCGGATGGCAGCTACACCTATTTTGCGGCGGACGTGGCCTATTTCAAGGACAAGTTCGATCGCGGCTATGACGAGATGATCTATGTGCTCGGTGCCGATCACGGCGGCTACGTGAAGCGTCTGGAAGCGGTCGCGCGCGCGGTTTCCGGCGGTTCGGCCAAGCTCACGGTTCTGCTGTGCCAGCTCGTCAAGCTGTTTCGCAATGGCGAACCGGTGAAGATGTCGAAGCGCTCCGGCGATTTCGTCACGCTGCGCGAGGTGGTGGACGAAGTGGGCCGCGATCCGGTGCGCTTCATGATGCTCTACCGGAAGAATTCCGAACCGCTGGATTTCGACTTTGCCAAGGTTACCGAGCAGTCGAAGGATAATCCGGTCTTCTACGTGCAGTATGCGCATGCCCGCTGCATGTCGGTGTTCCGGCAGGCGCAGGAAGCCTTCCCGGATCTCGACCTCGAATCGGTCGATTTCGCCGAGACCGTTGCGGAGATCACCGATCCGGCCGAATTGCAGCTGATTGCCAAACTTGCCGAATATCCGCGCCTGATCGAGGCTTCCGCCCAGTCGCAGGAGCCGCACCGGCTTGCATTTTACCTTTATGATCTGGCAAGCTCCTTCCATGCGCATTGGAATAAGGGCAAGGACAATCCGGAGTTACGGTTTGTTAAGGATAACGACCGAAAATCCAGCATTGCCAGACTTGGGTTGGTGCGCGCTGTCGCGTCCGTCTTGAAATCGGGGCTTGCTATCACCGGCACGGCCGCACCCGACGAGATGCGATAACATCGCCACCATTTTCCCACAAAGCGCTGGCAGGTGCTTTTGTTAGCGTTAGGTGAGTGGACGAGGGAATGGCAGACAACAGCGTTGCACCTGGCCGTATGAGCGGACCGGACTTTTTTGCCGATGACGATCCGCTGGCGGAGCTTGCCCGCATCGCTGGGTATGACGAGCGGCCTGAGCCGCGTTCGGCGTCACGTCGGGAGCCGGCCTTCAACCTGGAGGATGAGCTTCTTCGCGCCTTCGAAAGCTATGATTCGCCCCGGCTCGATCCGGTGGAGGATTTTTCGCTGACGCGGGCGCCTGAGCCGGAGCCGGCTTTCGAGCCGTCTCTGCCGGTCGAGGCGTTACGGACCGAGCCGCGCCCGGAACAGCCATCTCCGCGGCGTCTCATCGAGCCCGATCCGTTTGCTGAGCCCGATCCGTTTCCGGCCGTGCCGTCGTCCGGGCAGGGGCTGAGTGCGCCGGTTTCCCGTGCCGTCGAACATGGTCCTGCGGACTGGCGCGGCGTCTCTTCGGCGACCGAGGCGGCCGACCTTGCCGACGAAGCCCGTTTTGATGCCTCGATTGAGCCATCTGCGTCCTATGGGCAGGATGTGTCCTTCGCTGCGCCCCAGGTCTATTCCCCGTCCTTCCCGGAGCCGGATCTGTCGCCGCGTTCCGCGCCGATGCCCTCCATGGAGCCGGACTTCGAGATGGATCTCATCTCGGAACTGGAAACGTCGCTTGCGCCGGTCGCAGCGCCGTCAGGTCGCAAGACGCATACGCGTCCGCCGGCAAAGCCCTATGAGCCGGGCTTCCGCATGCCGCTGACGAATTTCGTGCGGGCTTCCGAGCCGGTGCGCGAGCCCGTTGCGCCGGTCGTGCCGGACACTGCGAATGCCGTCGATCCCTTCGAAGGCGTTGCCGACGTGCCTGGGCGTGCGCCTGACCGGGCCGTTTCCGTCCGGCCGGTTGCCCGGATGCCGGTGGAGGAACCCTACCTGCCGCCGGTCGCCGACATACCGGCGCCGCCGCAGAACCAGGCGGTGGAAGATTTTTCGCTCCAGGATCTGCCCTCCGTTGCGGCACGCTTTTCACCGATCGAGGACGATGTTCCGCAGCCCGCACGTGCCGAGCCTGCTTCGCGGGATATCGTTTCCGCCGCACCGGCTGGCGTGACGCAGGGCAGACCCGCGCCGGCGCTGTCCGGGCGGGAGGAGCCGGAGATCGACCTGATGCAGGATGTCGATTTCGAGCTGACGCTGGACGATCTGGACCTGGATTTCTCCGACATCCTGCCCTTCGACGATCGTGTGACGGCGCCGCAGCCGCCGGCCGCAGCATCTGCTGCGGCTGTGGAGCGGCCTGCGCCGGTCGCAAGGCCCGCCGAGCCTGTTGCTGTTCGCGCCGAGGATCGGGTGGAGCGTGCCGCCGCGCCCGCCGCACGGCCTGCCGCGCCCCCGGTTGTGCCGGTGGAGGCCTTCGATGCGCGCCCGGCGACCGCCGGTGCCGTTGCAAGGTCCGCGCCGGAGGTGTCGACACTAGGCCCGACGATCCCTGCCTTCCTGATGAATGCGCGTTCGGCGTCTGCCGTGGCCGAACCGGAACTGCGCAAGCCGCGGCCGGTTGAGCCGGAAGAGGCCGCGCCTGCGGGCGATGCCTTCGACCCGGCGCTGTTTGCGGAAACCGATGACGTGATCGAGACCGTTCCTGATCTCCATGTGCCGGAACTGCCGGCGCATGAACCGGAACAGCCGGTGCCGCCGCATTCGGATTTCGACCTGCATCTTGATTCGGAACTGGCCTCGCTGATCGACCAGCCCGCGCAGCCGAAGGCGCCAGCCGTTTCGCGGTCCCGTGCAACCGCGACGGTTGCCGTGGCGCAGGCACCGGCCCAGCCGGCGGCTGCCATTGCGCCGGCGCCGAAGCAGGAACTGTCCGGCCGCGAGTTCGAGGATTTCGAAAAGGCGCTGGAGGAAGACTTCCGGCGCGCCATGGCGCAGACCATGCAGCCGACGCCGTCCGCCGAGGAAGACGACGAGGAACCATACGACGTCTATCCGGTCGAGACGCGCCGGCGCGCACCGCGCTGGCTGCTGCCGGCTTCCGCTGCCGGCTTCCTCGTGATTGTCGGCGTCTCGGGTTATGTCTGGTATGCCGGCGACACCGGCAAGCTCGGCACCGATGGCGCGCCGGTGATCATCGCGGCCGATACGGAGGCGGTGAAGGTCGTACCGGAAAATCCGGGCGGCAAGACCGTGCCGAACCAGGACAAGGCCGTCTATGACCGCGTGGCCAGCGGCGCCTTGCACGATCCGAAGCAGCCTTCGCTGATTTCCTCGGAAGAGCAGCCAATGGACGTGGTGCAGAAGACGCTGATGCCGGACAATCTGCCGCTGCAGGGTGAAGAGGACGGTGCGGAGACCGCATCCGCCGAGCAACCCGCAACCGATACGCAGGATCCGCGCCTGCTGCCGCAGCAGGGCCACAATGGCGAGCAGGCCGCTGGCGGTGCAGACCAGCTGGCCGTGATGCCGCGCCGGGTCAAGACGATGATCGTGCGTCCTGACGGCACTCTCGTGGAACAGGTGACCGATACCGTTCCGCAGCAGCCCGCCGCCAAGGTTGCCGCAGCCCCTGCGCTGGCCGAACCGGTGGCTGCTGCCCCCGTTGCCGGCATTGCCCAGCCGCAGCCGGGTGCTGCGGCCGACATGGCGGGCGTCGACGTTGCCAAGGCAACGCCGCTGACCGGCACCGCTCCCGCCGAGACCGCGCCGGCAGCCGAGGTTACGGCAGGCGTGCCGCAGCCCGGCGTTCCGGTGCCGACAGCGCGTCCGTCCGTGCAGCCGGTCAAGGTCGTCGCCTCCGTCAGCGACCAGGGCGCTGTGCGGCCGAACCCGGCACCGCAGGCCCAGGCGCCTGCCGCGGCCGCCGCTCCGGCCGCCTCGGCGATGGCCGGCGGTTATTATATTCAGATCGCATCGCTGCCCAGCGAAGCCGATGCGCAGAAGTCCTACAGCAATCTGTCCAGCAAGTATGCGAGCCTGATCGGTGGGCGGCCGCATGATATCGCCCGCGCCGACGTGCCGGGCAAGGGCACCTATTACCGCGTCCGCATCGCCGCCGGCTCATCGCGCGACGAGGCTGTCGCTCTGTGCGAGAGCTATCGTGCCGCCGGCGGAACCTGCCTGATCGCCCGCTGATCAGGCAGGCGGCAGTCCGGACACCAGACAAAACGGGGCCCTTGTGCCCCGTTTTTCATGAACGTGAAGGCTCCCATCCGGGGCTACAGACATCATCCGTCGGGGGAATGATCCGAGCATGCGCCAGTCCAAATCCATGATCCTCGGATGCGCCGGTCTTGTGCCGAGCGCAGAGGAAAAGGCACTTTACCGCAGCGAGCAGCCCTGGGGCTTCATCCTGTTTGCCCGCAACCTCTCCGAGCCGCAGCAGATCCGCGATCTGGTTGCCGAACTGCGCGACTGTGTCGGCCGTCCCGATGCGCCGGTGCTGATCGACCAGGAGGGCGGTCGGGTGCAGCGCATTCGGCCGCCGCATGTGGAGGCCTACCCGCCGGCCGCGCGTCTTGGCGAGATCTATGCCGCCGATCGTGGCGCGGGCCTGCGGGCCGCCTGGCTGATGTCGCGCCTGCATGCCTTCGACCTGACAAGGCTCGGCATCACCGTCGACTGCCTGCCGGTCCTCGATGTGCTCATCGAGGGCGCGACACAGGCCATCGGCAACCGCTCCTATGGCAGCGATCCCGCCATGGTGACGGCGCTCGGCACGGCGGCGGCGGAGGGGCTGAAGGCCGGCGGCATGCTGCCTGTCATGAAGCACATGCCGGGCCACGGCCGCGCGATGGCCGATTCGCATCACGACCTGCCGGTGGTCAGCGCCAGCCGGGCGGAGCTGGAGGCGCAGGATTTCGCGCCCTTTCGCGCCCTGCGCAACGAACTGATGGGCATGAGCGCGCATATTCTCTTCACCGAGATCGATGCCGAGCGCCCCGCCACCACCTCGCCGACCGTCATCGGGGACATCATTCGCGGGCATATCGGCTTTGACGGGCTGCTCATCTCCGACGACAGTTCGATGAATGCGCTGAAGGGCACCATCGGCGAGCGCGCCTCCGACATTCTGGCGGGCGGCTGCGATATTGTCTTGCATTGCAACGGCCTGATGGAGGAAATGAAGGCGGTGGTGGAACGGGTTCCGGAACTTTCGGGCCGGGCGCTCGAGCGGGCAAGGGCCGTGGAAGCGGCCTTCCCGGTGGCGGACGACACCAATGAAGAGGCGGCGCGGGCCGAATTCCGGGCTCTGCTCGGCGGGGTCTGAGCGCGGCCGGCGGGGCAGCGCGGGACGTCGGGACAGCGCGGTCAGCACAGGCGGGGCAGCACATGGCCGGTGACATATCACAGTCTGCCACTCCGATGGACAGGCTCTGGCAGGACAGCGAGGCGCGCGGCACCACCGAGCCGGCGCTGGTCATCGATGTCGGCGGCTTCGAAGGTCCTCTCGATCTTCTGCTGCATCTTGCCCGTACACAGAAGGTCGATCTGGCCCGCATTTCCGTGCTGGCGCTGGCCGAGCAATATCTGCAATTCGTCGAAAGCGCACGCCGGGTTCGCATCGAGCTTGCCGCCGACTATCTGGTGATGGCGGCCTGGCTCGCCTATCTCAAATCCAAGCTGCTGATCCCGCAGCAGGTGCGGCAGGACGATGGTCCGACGGGCGAGGAAATGGCGGCGACGCTGGCCTTCCGCCTGAAACGGCTGGAGGCGATGCGCGAGGCGGCAACGCGGCTCGTCAATCGCAACCGGCTCGGCCGCGACGTGTTTGCGCGTGGCGCGCCGGAGCATATTCCCGAGCGCAATGGCGCAAGCTTCGAGGCAAATCTCTACGATCTCCTGCATGCCTATGCCAATCTGCGCCAGCGGCAGGCGGTCACCCAGGTCACTATCGAGCGGCGCAAGGTGTGGTCGCTGGTGGAAGCGCGCGAGCTTCTGACGACCATGCTCGGCGAGATCAGCGACTGGACGGCGCTGCAGCATTATCTGCTGGATTACCTGCCGCCGGCAGACCGGGTGACGGCGACCGCCAGCGCTTTTGCCGCCTCGCTGGAACTGGTGCGGGAAGGCAAGCTGGAAATCCGCCAGGAGGGAGCCTTCCAGGCGATTTACATGCGTCGCGGTCCGGGGCGCCCCGGCGGCGCGACCGGCGAATAGGAGAGGGGCGTGCAGGTTTCTCACGAGCAGGATGATGTCATGGCCGGGGAGCGCGAGCCGGTGCGGGCGGCGCTGGATCTGGAGGCGGAGCGGATTGCCGAGGCGCTTGTCTTTGCATCCGCCGAACCGGTCTCTGAAGCCTTCCTGCTGGAGCGCCTGCCGCGCGGCGTGGATGTGCGCGCCGTGATGGCACGGCTGGTGCGGCTTTATGCCGGGCGCGGCGTCAACCTTGTCCGCGTCGAGGATCGCTGGGCCTTCCGCACCGCCGCCGACCTTTCTTTCGTCATCCGTCGCGACGAGACCGAGAGCCGGAAGCTGTCGCGCGCGGCGCTGGAGGTGCTTGCCATCATCGCCTATCACCAGCCGGTCACGCGCGCCGAGATCGAGGAGATCCGCGGCGTGCAGACTTCGCGCGGCACGCTGGACGTGCTGATGGAGGCGGGCTGGGTACGCTTTCGCGGGCGCCGGCGTACGCCCGGCCGCCCGGTCACGCTCGGCACCACGCCGCGCTTTCTCGACCATTTCGGCCTGGAAGAAATCCGCGACCTGCCGGGTCTGGAGGAGTTGAAGGGGGCGGGTCTGTTGTCCGGGCGCATCCCGCCGGACTTCCGCATTCCGGTACCGGTCTCGGCCGATGATCTGTCGGAAGACGAGGATCCGATCACCCAGCTCGATCTGGAGGAGCTTGGCCTCTTGACTCCCGGGGGCGGAGAAGGGGAATAGCACATTCATCTTTGCAAGGACGGCATGACGAAGGCCCCAGGTTCATGAACGACATCGCGCCCGAAGGGTCGCCGACATCCCTGCGCCGTCCGGCCGGCGTGACCTTTGCGGCAAGCCTTGCCTTCGAGAATATCCGCCACAGCTATCACGGCAGGGAAACCATCCGCGATATCTCGCTGGAGGCGCGGCCGGGCGAGGTTCTCTGTCTGCTCGGCCCGTCTGGTTCGGGCAAGACGACGCTGCTGCGCATTGCCGCCGGCATCGAGGCGCAGACCGGTGGCCGCGTGCTGATCGACGGGCGGGAGGTGGCCGGGCCGGAGCTGTTCGTGCCGCCGGAAAAGCGCGGTGTCGGGCTGATGTTTCAGGATTACGCCCTCTTTCCGCATCTGAGCGTGCTGGACAATGTGCGCTTCGGTCTCACCGCCATGCCGGCAAAAGCCGCGCATGCCGAGGCCATGGTGGCGCTGGAGCGGGTGGGCCTTGCCCATTACGCGGCAAAATATCCGCATGCGCTCTCCGGAGGCGAGCAGCAGCGCGTGGCGCTGGCCCGGGCCCTTGCCCCGCGTCCCGGCGTCCTGCTGATGGACGAGCCGTTCAGCGGCCTTGATTCGCGGCTCAAGGACACGATCCGCGCCGACACGCTGGACGTTCTGCGGCAGTCGCGCGCCACCGCGATCGTGGTGACGCATGATGCGGAGGAGGCGATGCGCATGGGCGACCGTATCGCGCTGCTGAACCATGGCCGTCTGGTGCAGCTTGGCCGTTCACAGGATCTCTACCGCCGGCCGCAATCGCTGTTTGCCGCGGCCTTCTTCTCGGAAATCAACCGCCTGGACGGCCGGGTGCGCGGCGGTGCCGTGCAGACGCCGCTGGGGCGCGGCGATGCAGGCGCCCTGCCGGATGGCACGGCGGTCGATGTGGCGGTGCGGATCTCGCAGGTCATGGTCTGCGAATCGGGCGGTCCGGTCAACGCGCGCATCCTCACGCGCCGCTTTCTCGGCGTGGTGGAACTGCTGACGCTGGCGGTCGACGGGCTGGATGAGCCGCTGAGGGCACGCATCCGGGCGGACCAGTTGCCCGACGGTCTCACAGACGTGACCATAAAGGTTTCGGACGGCGATATTTTGGTGTTTGAAAAACAGGCCTAAACCGCTTACATCGGCAGGAACGCGCAATCACGGAGTGGAGTCATGGGTTCTTTTAGCATCTGGCACTGGCTGATCGTTCTGGTCATCGTGCTTATCTTCTTCGGGCGCGGCAAGATCCCGGACCTGATGGGTGACGTGGCCAAGGGTATCAAAAGCTTCAAGAAGGGTATGGCGGACGAGGACGAGACGCCGCCCGCGACCACGACGAAGACCGTGGACCACAAGCCGGAAGAAACCAAGTAAGCATCCGGTGCCGCGCCCCGGCGGGGCGCGTCTCCCGAGGAGCGTCATACATGCTGGACATCGGCTGGACCGAACTCTTAGTCATCGCGGTCGTTCTGATCGTCGTCGTCGGGCCGAAGGATCTGCCGCCGATGCTGCGTGCGTTCGGCAAGATGACCGCCAACCTGCGCAAGATGGCGGGTGATTTCCGCACGCAGTTCGACCAGGCCCTGCGCGAGGCCGACATGGACGATGTGCGCCAGACGATCACAGACGTCCAGCGCTTCCATCCGGCCAATGCCCTGCGCGAGGCGATCAATCCGCTCCGCGACATGGGCAACGAGATCCGCAACGACCTGCAGAAGGCGACCACGCTTCCCGCCGCCGGAGCGGCAGCCGCAACGGATGGCGGCGAAGAGGGCCTCGAACAGCTTCTGCCGACCTCCGACCTGTCGCTGCCCGACACACCGCCCGCATCGCTGGCGCCCGCCCAGTCCCAGAATGCGCCTGTGGCAGCGGCACCGGCCCAGCCAGCGTCCAGCGCGGCAGCGGTTCCCGCCCCGGCGTCTGCACCGTCTGCTTCGGCCGCATCTGCCGCACCGGCTCCATCGCCCGCGCCCGCACAATCCGTCCCGGCCGACGGTTCCGCACCGGCGGCGACTGCGGCCGTAAAGACGCCGCGTGCCCCCCGCAAGCCGAAGGCGCCGGCCGTGGCCGAGCCTGTGGCGGCGGCAAAGCCCGCAACCCGCCGCCCGCGCGCCGCCAAGCCTGCGGCTGCCGAACCGGCCGCCGAGACCGTGGCTGCCGCAAAGCCTGCCGCGCGCCCGCGCAAGAAGCCTGCCACGCCCAAGGATAATGCATGAACGGCGACATCGACGACAAGCCTCAGCCGCTCATCGAGCATCTGATGGAACTGCGCACGCGGCTCATCTGGTCGCTGGTGGCGTTTTTTGCAGCCTTCCTGGTGTGCTTCTTCTTTGCCAAGCAGCTCTTCAACCTGCTCGTGATTCCCTACAAGTGGGCGGTCGTCTGGGCAGGTCTCGACGTGGCAAAATCCGAACTGATCTATACCGCGCCGCAGGAATTCTTCTTCACGCAGGTGAAGGTCGCGATGTTCGGCGCGCTGGTCATTGCATTTCCGATCATCGCCTCGCAGCTTTACAAGTTCGTGGCACCCGGTCTCTACAAGAACGAGCGTGCCGCCTTCCTGCCCTTCCTGGTGGCATCGCCCCTGCTGTTTCTGCTGGGGGGCGCGCTGGTCTATTTCTTCTTCACGCCGATGGTGATGTGGTTCTTCCTCGCCATGCAGCAGAAGCCGGGCGAGGGCGAGGTGGCGATCTCGCTGATGCCGAAGGTTTCGGAATATCTCTCGCTGATCATGACGCTGGTGATGTCCTTCGGCCTGGTGTTCCAGCTGCCGGTGGTGACCACGCTGCTTGCCCGCGTCGGCCTGCTGACCAGCACCTGGCTGGCGGAAAAGCGCAAGTTCGCCATCGTCATCGCCTTCGTCGTGGCCGCCGTTCTGACGCCGCCGGATCCGATGTCCCAGATCGGTCTTGCGCTGCCGACGATCCTTCTCTACGAGGTCTCCATCTACGCCGCTCGACTCGTGGAGAGAAAGCGCGCGAGTGACGCTGCCTCCCAGCCGGATGGCAGTTCCTCCGCCGTCAGCCCGTCCGACGAGGCGTAGCATCCGTTCCGGCAGAACTGGATGTCCCGGCCGGAGCAAACCCTTTCGGCCGGGCCCATCCTCTCGGCCTCAACCGCAGGCGATCTGGAACGACGATGCTCGATATCAAGTGGATACGTGAGAACCCCGCTGCCCTCGACGAGGCGCTGAAGAAGCGCGGTGCCGAACCGCAGGCGGAAGCGATCATTGCGCTCGACGAGACGCGCCGCTCCGTCATCCAGACGCTTCAGGACATGCAGTCCCGCCGCAATGCCGCCTCCAGGGAGATTGGCGCCGCCATGGCGCAGAAGAACCTGGAGCTGGCCGAAAGACTGAAGGCCGAGGTGGCAAGCCTCAAGGACGAGATGCCGCTGCTCGAGCAGAAGGAACGCGAGGCGATTGCCGCGCTCGACGATGTCTTGTCGCGCATCCCGAACATTCCGCTCGATGACGTGCCGGTCGGCAAGGACGAGCATGACAATGTCGTTGCCCGCATCGTTGGCGAAAAGCCCCGCTGGAACCATCCGGCCAAGGAGCATTTCGACATCGGCGAAGCGCTCGGCATGATGGATTTCGACCGGGCCGCAAAGCTTTCCGGCTCGCGCTTCACCGTGCTGACCGGCCAGCTGGCAAAGCTGGAGCGCGCGCTCGGCCAGTTCATGATCGATCTGCACACCAGCGAACACGGCTATACGGAAGTCTCCTCGCCGCTGATGGTGCGCGACGAGGCCATGTATGGCACCGGCCAGCTGCCGAAGTTCGCCGAGGACCTGTTCCGGACCACCGATGGCCGCTGGCTGATCCCCACGGCAGAAGTGACGCTGACCAATCTGGTCTCCCAGGAAATCCTGGAGCAGGAACAGCTTCCGCTACGCTTTACCGCGCTGACGCCGTCCTTCCGTTCGGAGGCAGGCTCTGCCGGCCGCGATACGCGCGGCATGTTGCGCCAGCACCAGTTCTGGAAGTGTGAACTCGTCTCGATCACCGATGCGGAGAGCTCGATTGCCGAGCACGAGCGGATGACGGCCTGTGCGGAAGAGGTGCTGAAGCGTCTCGGCCTGCATTTCCGCACCATGACGCTCTGCACCGGCGACATGGGGTTCGGTGCCCGCAAGACTTATGACCTCGAGGTCTGGCTGCCGGGGCAGAACACCTATCGCGAAATCTCCTCCTGCTCTGTCTGCGGGGATTTCCAGGCGCGGCGCATGAATGCGCGCTACCGTGTCAAGGAGGAGAAGGCGCCGCGCTTCGTGCATACGCTGAACGGGTCCGGCACCGCTGTCGGCCGCTGCCTGATCGCCGTTCTCGAAAACTATCTGAACGAGGATGGTTCCGTCACCATTCCGGACGCGCTTTTGCCCTATATGGGAGGTCTGACGAAGATCGAACGGAGCGCGTGAGGGAACAATGCGGATCCTGCTCACCAATGATGACGGCATTCATGCCGAGGGGCTGGCGGTGCTGGAACGCATCGCCCGCACTCTTTCCGACGATGTTTGGGTCGTCGCACCGGAAACCGACCAGAGCGGCCTTGCCCATTCGCTGACGCTGTCTGAACCCTTGCGCCTGCGCGAGATCGGCGACCGGCATTTTGCGCTGCGCGGCACGCCGACGGACTGCGTGATCATGGGCATCCGCCATGTGCTTGACCGCAAGCCTGACCTTATCCTGTCGGGCGTCAATGCGGGCTCCAACATTGCCGATGACGTGACCTATTCCGGCACCATAGCGGGCGCCATCGAGGGCACCCTTCAGGGGATCCGTTCGCTGGCGCTCAGCCAGGCCGTGCTTTACGAGGACGGCAAGCGCAGCCTGCCCTGGGCAACGGTGGAAGCCCATGCACCCGACCTGATCCGCAGGCTGATTGCGCTCGATCTGCCCGAGGGCACCTTCCTCAACCTCAATTTTCCGCCCTGCGCTGCCGGGGCGGTTACGGGTGTCTCAGTTACGGCGCAGGGCAAGACGGATTTCGCCATCGTGGTGGATGAGCGGCAGGACGGGCGCGGCAATCCTTATTTCTGGCTGCGATTCGGCAATCGCACCGGACAGTTCTCGCCCGGCACCGATATTCATGCGCTGCGCGACAACCGCATTGCGGTGACGCCGCTGAAGCTGGATCTGACGGACCATGCGATGCTCGTTGCCGTGGAACAGACCTTGGGAGCAGGTGCTTGAAGCCAGGCATGATCGAGAAGGAAGGGTTTGCTGCCCTGGTGCTGCGCCTGCGGGCCCAGGGCGTAACCGATCTCGACCTTCTGACCGCAATCGAGCAGACGCCGCGCAGCCAGTTCGTTCCGCCGCAATTCGTCTCCGATGCCTATTCCAGCCGGACCATTCCGATCGAATGCGGCTCCTTCATGGAGGGGGCGGATCTGGCCGCGCGGCTACTGGCGCAGTTGCAGGTGAAGCCCGGCCATCGGGTGCTCGATATCGGCACGGGCAGCGGCTTCACTGCCGCTGTGATGGGCCGCATTGCCGAGCGGGTGCTGTCGCTGGAGCGGTTCCGGACCCTGGTCAAGGCGGCGCAGGGGCGGCTTGAAGCGCTCGGCATGCGCAATGTGATCATCCGCCAGGCCGATGGCAGCAATGGCTTGCAGGGGGAGGGGACCTTCGACCGCATTCTGGTGACGGCCGCTTTCGAGGCCATCCCGCGCTTCTATGCCGAACAGCTCGTGCATGGCGGATCGATGATCGCCCCGCTGATGACCGGGGAAGACAGCTGCATGATGATCCGGCTGACCAAGGTCGGCAGCCGGTTCGAGCGGGAGGATCTGTTTCCCGCTCCCTACCTGCCGCTCGTCTCGCATATCGCCGTGCATCTTTAGGACGCCTGGCCCCAAGACCGGATGCTGATCAGCAGTCATGGTTAGCAATTTGCCAAAAAAATGAAGCGCCCCGGCGCACCTTAACCCAACGGTAAGACTAACGGTCTTTAATGGATCACGAAATTAGTCGTGTCAGTTGGGTCGAGTCATGCGTTTGAAGAGTTCGTCAATGATGAGAAAATCGGTCACGCGGATGGCGGTGGCTGCTTTTCTGGCGAGTGCGGCAACGGGATGCAGTTCCGACGCCACCCGCTTTTCCGGTCTCTTTCCTGGAAGCGATGAGATGACGACAGCCTCGATTCCCCAGAGGCAGGGCTCTGGCGCCTATGGCGCCGCTCCGGTTCCGAGCGATGATGTCGGCGGAGGGTCGCCGGCCTATCCGCAGAGCGCGCCCTCCTATGGTCAGTCCTATCCTGCGCAGCAGCAGGGCGGTTACGCCGCGGCCGCCATGTCGCCGGCCCGCAGTGCTGCCGCGCCGGTGACGGTGCAGCGCGCCGAGCTGGCCCCGCCGAGCGGCGCGGTCAGCCAGTCGAGCCTGCCGCCGGTCGATGAGCCGCAGACGCAGCAGGAGGCGATGGCGCAGCCCATGCCGGCATCCGCTTCGCCGTCGTCCGCCGGCGCC
Organism: Rhizobium sp. CSW-27; assembly: GCF_018760785.1. Taxonomy (GTDB): domain Bacteria; phylum Pseudomonadota; class Alphaproteobacteria; order Rhizobiales; family Rhizobiaceae; genus Neorhizobium. Next base: position 322,589 of record NZ_JAHHZO010000004.1, on the reverse strand, counting down.
CGCAAGATGGCCGCCGCCAACGATGACGGTCTGGTGACGGGCACGACAGGTCCCGGCTGGTCCACGTCCAATGCGCCGCGTGTCACGCTGCGGCCGGGCGAATCGGCCAAGACGCTGTCGCAGCGCTATGGCGTGCCGGAACGCGAGATCCTCAGGGCGAATGGCGGCGCACTGACGCCCGGCCAGAATGTCATCATTCCGACCTATGCCCAGCGTCCCAACGCTGCCAGGGTTGCCTCGGCAACGGGCGACCTGCCGAATGGCGGCGATGTTCCGACGCCGGCGCGCCAGCAGGGCGACAAGGTGGCCGTGCTTCCTTCCGCCGGTGCCGCACGTGACAAGGCGCAATCCGATGCCGCCGGCAAGCTGACGCCGCCGGCGGGCGGAGAGCCCGTGCCGCCGAAGGGGGGCTCCTATGTGGTCAAGCCGGGTGATACGCTGAGCAAGATCGCCCGCGCCACCAATACGCCGATCGATCGCCTGAAGGCGGAAAACGGCCTGTCGGATGGTCAGATCCGCGTCGGCCAGACGCTGAAGGTGGGCGCTGGTGCCGGTCAGTCGGATGCTGTCCAGACGGCCTCTGTGCCACACAACAATGCGTCTCCTGCGAAGGTGCAGGCCGCTGCCGCCGTCACCTCCGAGCCGGCGGCCGCCAAGGCACCGGAAAAGCCGGCCGCGACGCAGACCGCGAGCCTTTCCGATGTCGAAAGCAAGTCGGATGTCAGCACGCCGGCGCCTTCGTCGACCGGCATCAGCAAGTATCGCTGGCCGGCCACGGGTGCGGTGATTGCCGCCTTCGGCGCCAATGTCGATGGCAACCGCAATGACGGCATCGACATTTCCGTGCCGGAAGGCACGCCGATCAAGGCAGCAGAAAACGGCGTCGTGATCTACGCCGGCAATGGCCTGAAGCAGCTCGGCAATACGGTGCTGGTGCGCCATGACGACGGCAAGGTCACCGTCTACGGCCATGCCGCCTCGATCAGCGTGTCGCGCGGCCAGAAGGTGCAGCGCGGCCAGACGATTGCGCTTTCGGGCATGAGCGGCGATGCCAAGCGTCCGCAGGTGCACTTCGAGGTGCGCAAGGACGCAACCCCGGTCAACCCGATGACGTTCCTCGAATAGTATTGCGTAATGGGGAATGCGAGAAAGCCCGGCATCGTCCGGGCTTTCGTCGTTGTGGCGATGCAAGGCGGGGTGCTGGCTTCCGGTATCGATGGCTGTCAGCTGCGTGGCAGCGGCTTGCGCAGGCGCCCGGCCAGATCCTGGATATACTGCCAGGCAACGCGCCCGGAACGACCGCCGCGCGTCGTGGCCCATTCCAGCGCCTCGTGATGCAGCCTGTCGCGGTCGAGGCCGAGGGCGAAATGCTCCGCATAGCCGTCGATCATGGCCAGATAGTCATCCTGATTGCACTTGTGGAAGCCGAGCCACAGGCCGAAACGATCCGACAGCGACACCTTTTCCTCGACCGCCTCGGACGGATTGATCGCCGTCGACTGCTCGTTTTCAAGCATATGTCGCGGCAGGAGGTGGCGGCGGTTGGAAGTTGCATAGAACAGCACGTTTTCCGGTCGCCCCTCGATGCCGCCATCGAGCGCTGCCTTCAGCGACTTGTAGGCGGTGTCGTCATGATCGAAGGACAGGTCGTCGCAGAACACGATGACGCGATGGCCGGAGGATTTCAGAAGGTCGAGCAGGGCGGGCAGGGTGGAGATGTCCTCGCGGTGCACCTCGACCAGTTTCAGGCTGGCGCCGGTTGCCGCCTTGACGTCGGCATGCACGGCCTTGACCAGCGACGACTTGCCCATGCCGCGTGCGCCCCACAGCAGCACATTGTTTGCCTCGAAGCCCTCGGCAAAGCGCAGCGTGTTTTCATGCAGAATGTCGCGAACGTGATCGACGCCGCGGATGAGTTTCAGCGCGACGCGGTTGGGGCGGGCCACCGGCTGAAGATACTGGTTGGCCGGCATCCAGACGAAGCAGTCGGCGGCACTCCAGTCGTTGACCGCCGGCGCAGGCCCGGCCAGTCGTTCCAGGGCATCCGCCAGACGACGGACTTCGGCGAGCAGTTCGGCGGTGGCGTCCATGGACATCCTCTCCTTCGTGGTGCGGCAAAGGCCCGGTCTTCATCTTTTCGTGGCGGGTAGCATGGCGTTTTGGCGGCCGAAAGGGTAAGAGGCCTGAATTCGGTACGCCCCCGCCGCCGTTTCTGTTGCAATCACCCCGATCGCGACTATATTCCGGCGGCTTGAAGCGGGGGGTGCCTCCGTATCCGTCTATCCGGGAGTTCTCGATGTTCATTACCGAAGCATTCGCCCAGGCCAATGGCGCCGCTGCTGGCGGCTCTGCCTTTGGCTCCGGCCTTGAAATGCTTTTCCTCTTCGCGCCGCTGATGGTGGTCTGGTACTTCTTCCTGATCCGGCCGCAGCGCCAGCAGATGAAGAAGCGTCAGGAAACGCTCTCCAATATTCGCCGCGGCGACCAGGTCGTGTTGGGCGGCGGCATTTCCGGCAAGGTGACCAAGGTCATCGACGACAACGAACTGGAAGTGGAAATCGCCGAAGGCGTGAAGATCCGCGCCGTTCGCACCTACATCGCGGAAGTTCGCGTCAAGGGTGAGCCGGTCAAGACCGAGAACGCCTGACCCATCTGCGGGGAGGGCGCCCGGCTGGCGGGTGCCTCCCTGATCCTGCCAGAATATCGAGAGCGCAATGCTATACTTCTCCCGCTGGAAGACACTTTTCATCTGGTTCGTCATCGTCGTGAGCGCCCTTGTCGCGGCACCGAATCTGGTCAGCAACGAGCAGTTGGCAAAGCTCCCGGGCTGGTTTCCGACGAAGAAGGTGACGCTCGGCCTCGACCTGCAGGGCGGCTCGCACATCATGCTGAAGGTTGAGCGCGCCGATATCGTCAAGGAGCGCCTCGAAACCGTGGTTGGCGATGTGCGCAATGCCTTGCGCGAAGCCAATGTGCGCTATACCGGCCTGACGGGCACGGGTCAGCAGATTCAGGTGCGTATCACCGATACGGGCCAGCTGCAGGCGGCCAAGGATGCGCTGAACCCGCTTCTGCAGCCGGTCTCGGCCGGCACCTTCGGCGGCTCGGTCACCGAAGTGTCGCTGGAGGATGAAGGCAACGGGCTTCTGCGCCTGACGCTGACCGATGCGGGCATCAGCTATCGCCTCTCGTCTGCCGTCACGCAGTCGATCGAGGTCGTGCGTCGCCGCGTCGACGAACTCGGCACCACCGAACCGCTGATCCAGCGGCAGGGCGATGATCGGATCATCGTGCAGGTTCCGGGGCTGCAGGACCCGCAGCGCCTGAAGGCCCTGCTGAATCAGACGGCAAAGCTTTCCTTCCATCTGGTCGATACCTCTATGCCGGCACAGGAGGCCCTGAACGGCCGTCCACCGGCAAGTTCCGAAATCCTCTATTCCACCGACGATCCGGCCGTTCCCTACCTGGTCGAGCGGCGTGCGCTGGTCTCGGGCGAAAACCTGGTGGATGCCCAGGCGAGCTTCAACCAGCAGACCAACGAACCGGTCGTCACCTTCCGCTTCGATTCGCGCGGCGCCCAGCGCTTTGCCCAGGCGACGCAGCAGAATGTCGGGCGTCCCTTCGCCATCGTTCTGGATGACCAGGTGATCTCTGCCCCGGTGATCCGCGAGCCGATCATTGGCGGTTCCGGCCAGATCTCCGGCAATTTCACCGTTCAGGGCGCCAACGATCTGGCCGTGCTGCTGCGCGCCGGTGCGCTGCCGGCAACGCTGACCGTGGTTGAGGAGCGGACCGTCGGTCCGGGCCTCGGCGCGGATTCGATCCGTGCCGGTGTGGTTGCCAGCATCATCGGCGCGGTTGCCGTGGCCGGCTTCATGTTCGCCTTCTACGGCTTCTTCGGCCTGCTCGCCAACGTGGCGCTTGCCGTCAACATCGTGATGATCCTTGCTGTTCTGACGCTGATCGGCTCGACGCTGACCCTGCCGGGCATTGCGGGCATCGTGCTGACCATGGGCATGGCGGTCGATTCGAACGTTCTGATCTACGAGCGCATCCGCGAGGAAGTGAAGAGCGGGCGTTCGTTGCTGCCGGCGATCGACAGCGGCTTCCGGCGCGCCTTCGGTACGATCATCGACGCCAACCTGACGACGCTGATTGCCGCCGTGGTTCTGTTCTATCTCGGTTCCGGTCCTGTGCGCGGCTTCGCCGTGACGCTGGCGATCGGTATCGTCACCACCGTCTTTACCGCCTTCACCTTCACCAGCTGGATGTTCTCGCTGTGGGTCAAGCGCGCCAAGCCGAAGGCGCTGCCCAAGGGCATCCGCACTGGCATCTTCGATGGTCGCGGCCTGCCGTTCATGTCGATCCGCCGCTACAACTTCTCTGCAGCGGCCGTGTTGTCGATTGTCTCGCTGGTCGGTTTCGTCGGCGTCGGCATGAATCTCGGCATCGATTTCCGCGGCGGCTCGATCATAGAACTGAAGGCGCGCGAGGGTGATGCCAACATCGCCGATATCCGCGCGCGTCTCGACCAGTTGAACCTCGGCGATGTCCAGGCCCAGGGTTTTGGCTCGCCGCAGGAGGTTCTGGTGCGCGTCCAGGCGCAGGATGGCGGCGAGAATGCCGAACAGTCGGCGCTGGAACGCATCCGCAACGATCTCGAGAAGGATTACGACTTCCGCCGTGTCGAGGTGGTCGGTCCCTCGGTCTCGAGCGAACTGACCTACAGCGCCACGTTCGGGGTCGGAATCGCACTGCTGTTCATCCTCATCTACATCTGGTTCCGCTTCGAATGGCAGTTCGCCATCGGCGCAATCATCGCCACCATGCATGACGTGATCCTGACGCTTGGCCTCTTCGTGCTGACGGGGATCGAGTTCAACCTGACCAGCATCGCGGCCATCCTCACCATCGTCGGCTATTCGTTGAACGATACGGTCGTCGTCTATGACCGCATGCGTGAAAATCTGCGGCGTTACAAGAAGATGCCGCTGCAGGAGGTGATCGACATCTCGATCAACCAGACCCTCTCGCGTACGGTGCTGACCGCCGTGACGACGCTGATCGCGCTGGCGGCCCTCTACATCTTCGGCGGCGAGGTGATCCGTTCCTTCACCTTCGCCATGCTGTTCGGTGTCGCGGTCGGTACCTTCTCGTCGATCTACATTGCGGCCCCCGTGCTGATCGGCTTCAAGCTGCGGACGGATACCTTCGGCAGCGAAGACGACAAGAAGGCCAAGGCGACGGACAAGGGCTTGCCGGCCGGCAAGCCCGGCGTGTGAGGCCTTGAGCCGCGCAATCGACATGCGCGACGCCCATTTTCCGGGGCGCGCGCCCATCGACGCCTATGGCAATGGTGGCTTCCGCTTTGCCGACATGTCGCATCGCGGCTCGCTGATCTGCCTGCCCGCCGGCATTTATGCCTGGGACATGGCGGAAGGCGACCCGCTGACGGTCGAGGCCTTCGCGCGCGTGCTTGATGCGGAAGGCGTCGAATTCCTGCTGGTCGGCACCGGTCGCGACATCCGCCCGCTGCCCGCACCGCTGAAGGCCGCGCTCCGTGCACGTGGAATTTCGTCCGACCCGATGGGAACCGGGGCGGCCATCCGGACGTACAACATCATGCTCGGCGAATCGCGGCCGGTGGCCGCGGCCCTGATTGCCGTCTGAACCGAATTTGTGCGGAGGGAAGGCCGTGACGGCTGCTGCCGGCGACCATTGGGATATCTGCCTGTCGACCTTGCGCGAGACGGATCGTGACCGTTATCTCGCCTGTCTGCTGTCGCCGCAGGAAAAGCGGGGCGCACTCGGCGCGCTTTATGCCTTCAATGCCGAGATTGCCCGTGTGCGCGAGGTGGTGCAGCAGCCGCTTGCCGGCGAGATCCGCCTGCAATGGTGGCGTGATCTGCTGACGGGTACAGCGAGCGGCGACGCTGGCGGTAATCCGCTCGCCGTCGCTCTGATCGAGACGGTGGAGCGCTACAGCCTGCCACGCCAGAGCCTGATCGACCTGATCGACGCCCGCATCTTCGATCTCTATGACGATCCGATGCCCGATCGCAATGCGCTGGAGGGCTATGCGGGCGAGACTGCCTCGGCCCTCATTCAACTGGCCGGTCTGGTGCTCGATGCGCCGGCAGCAATGCGACAGGCCGAAGCCGCCGGCCATGCCGGCGTTGCCCAGGCGATTTCCGGCCTGCTTCTGCTGCTGCCGCAGCACCGGCGCCGTGGCCAGGTCTATGTGCCGCAGGATATCCTGTCTGCCACCGGCCTCGATCGCGACGCTTTTCTGGGCGACGAGAAGGGGGAGAATGCGGCGCATGCCGTCGGGGCGCTAGCCGCCCTGGGGCTTGAACACCTCGGCAAGGCGCGCAGGGCGGAACTGCCGCCCGGTCTTCTGCCGGCATTCCTGCCGGTTGCACTGGCCGCACCGGTTCTGAAGCGGACCGAGACCAGGCCGCAAGATGCGCTGGCGGGGCGGCTGCAGCGGCCGCAATGGCGTCGTCAGCTCTCCATGCTGAAAATGCTGGCACTGAAGCGCCTCTGATCCGGCAGGCCGTGCCACCTGCTGCTGCCGCACTTTTTTGCGTCACCTGCATTTCCCGCCTGCGGCGATCGGTCCGGGCGGTTGAGACGCCAGGGCGCGTCGGTTCCGTGTGACGGTCACGTTCGGGCAAGCCTCGTCGGCTAGATGGCGGGGGCGGCGAGAGGTGCCGTCTGCAGGGGAGAATTCCGTGTGAGTCTGGTCGTCTGGGCAATCATATTCGGACTGGTCATCCTGACCGCCTATTACACCACGCGCATGGCAAGGGAACGCGAGGAACTGGACCGGCACGATCCGGGGCTGGCCATCCTCGAATTCGGCCGTGCCTATCCGACCGAAGCAATCCGCAGCCTGCACGAGACCGAGGACGGCAATGCGATCTTCGTGCGCCTGCACGACAACAAGGCCGGTGTCATGCGCAATGGCGGTTCGCATTACGCCTGCCATCTCATCGAACCGGGGCGAGCCCAGGTGACGCCCATGTCGAACGGGCGCGGTTTGACGATCGACTTTCTCGATGCGCCGACCCAGAGCGGAAGCTTCGTGTTCTCCACCGCCGCGGAGGCGGCCGAAGTGTCGCTGTGGCTGCTCGGCAATTATCTGACGCGCGAGCAGATGCAGCTAGACGGCGTCCGTGGCCAGGGCGGCAGCGTCTGAGGCATCCTCCGGCGCCGGAAGGCCGAGCCAGGCGGCGCAATCGCCGAGTGCCCGGCGCGCCAGAAGCTGGCGCTTCATCACCGTCTTGTCCTTGCCCCGGAAGCGCTTGACGCCCTCCGGCTTGACGATCGAGCCGGGCTCCAGTTCCGGAAAGAGGCCGAAATTGATGTTCATCGGCTGGAAGGAACGCTTGCCGGGTTCGTCGTCGGAGACCAGATGGCCGCCGGTGATGTGGTTCAGGAGCGATCCGAGCGCCGTGGTCGCCGGCGGCAGCGAGGGTGCCTCGCCCCTGGCTTCCGCCGCAGCGAAGCGACCGGCCAGCAGGCCAATGGCCGCACTTTCCACATAGCCCTCGCAGCCGGTGATCTGTCCGGCAAAGCGCAGGCCCGGGCGCGACTTCAGCGTCAGACTCCGGTCGAGCAGGGTCGGCGAATGGATGTAGGTGTTGCGGTGCAGGCCGCCGAGCCGTGCGAATTCGGCATTCTGCAGGCCGGGGATCATGCGGAAGATTTCCGCCTGCGCGCCATATTTCAGCTTCGTCTGGAAACCGACCATGTTGTAGAGCGTGCCGAGCGCATTGTCCTGCCGCAGTTGCACGACGGCATAGGCCTTGACGGTCGGGTTATGGGCATTGGTGAGGCCCATCGGCTTCATGGGTCCGTGGCGCAGCGTTTCGCGGCCGCGCTCGGCCATCACCTCGATCGGCAGGCAACCATCGAAATAGGGCGTGCCTTCCCATTCCTTGAAGCCGACCGTGTCACCAGCGATCAGGGCATCGACGAAGGCGTCATACTGTTCCCTGTCGAGCGGGCAGTTGATGTAGTCCTTGCCCGTGCCGCCGGGACCGACCTTGTCATAGCGCGACTGATACCAGCAGATCGACATGTCGATAGAGTCACGATGGACGATCGGCGCGATGGCATCGAAGAACGCGAGCGCATCCTCGCCGGTTTCCGCCTGGATGGCGGCGGCGAGCGTGGCCGAGGTCAGCGGGCCTGTCGCGACGATGGAGAGGCCCCAGTCCTGCGGCGGCAGGCCCTGCACTTCTTCCCGCACCACGCTGATCAGCGGATGGCTGGAAATCGCCCTGGTGACGGCATCGGAGAAGCCGTCGCGATCGACGGCAAGCGCGCCGCCGGCCGGCACCTGGTGGCGATCGGCACAGGCCATGATCAGCGAGCCGGCGAGGCGCATTTCCGCATGGATGACGCCGACTGCATTGGCGGTGGCATCGTCGGAGCGGAAGGAATTGGAGCAGACCAGTTCGGCAAGGTGGTCGGTCTTGTGCGCATCCGTGCCGCGCACGCCGCGCATTTCATGCAGGATGACGGGGGTGCCGGCTTCGGCCAGCTGCCAGGCGGCTTCGGAACCGGCAAGGCCGCCGCCAATGACGTGAACGGGATTTGAGGTAATCTGGGTCATGGGCGGCTCAATATCATGAGCCGCCCGCGGGTCCAACATCAAAGGCGCTTGTCCGCCACGCCGCGGTGCGGGATCGATCACCCCGCCATTGGCGTGCACAGTTCGACCAGCAGCCCGTCCGGGCAGCGCAGATAGGACACCACCTGGCCCCAGGGCCTTTCGGTGGGCGGCGACAGTTCGCGGGCACCGCATGCGATGGCATGCGCGTGTGCGGCGGCAACATCCTCGGTCACGAGCGCGATTTCCATCCCGAGCGGCTGCGGGGATGCGTGGGCAGAGACATGACCGCCCGGAAAATTGGCCTCGCCCAGGTCCTCTGCCGCAAAGGCCAGCGTTGTTTCCCCGCTCTCCAGCTCGCCATAGGTGCCGCTTTCGTGCAGGAATCGCGTCGCGAAGCCGAAGGCATCGCCGAAAAAGGCCAGCGACTGCGGCACGTCCGGGACATAGGTGATGGTGTAGCCGAATTTCACGGGGGCTTCTCCTGTCAACCGGTGACGTGTCGTATTTCAGCCCTGCGGCGCGGCAGCGAGATCCGCCGCAAGCGCGTCATCGAGCTGCGTGGCGCGCAGATGGGCCGGCCGCGATCCGAGGCGCGCAACATAGGCCTCGAAGGCGGGACGCCTTTCGATGCTGCCGAACTGCATGCCCCACATCAGATGCGAGCCGAGATAGACGTCTGCAGCCGTGAAACGCTCGCCGGCTACGTAGGCGGTGTCGGCAAGCGCCTGTTCCAGCGTATCGAGAACGAGTTCATAGGAGCCGTAGCCGACCATGCGCTGCTTCTCTTCCGGCACGATGAAGCCGAGCGTGCGGTTGCTGACCGCGGTCTCCAGCGGTCCGGCGGCGAAGAACATCCAGCGGTAATAGGCGGCCCGTTCCGCATCCGTCTGCGGGTAGAGGCCCGCATCGCGGAAGGTGTCCGCCAGATAGGCAATGATGCCGGCGCATTCGGTTACCACAAGGTCTCCGTGGCGAAGTGCCGGAACCTTACCCATCGGATTGATCGCACGGTAGTCCGCGCTTTTCATCTGCGGCCCATAGGCGACCACATGTGCCTCGTAGGGCTGGCTGATCTCCTCCAGCATCCAGCGGACAATGCGACCGCGCGACATGGGGTGGGTGTATAGCGTGAGCTTTGACATGATATTCCTCGAGCGTTTGTTCTGTTTATGTTCTTATTTTGCCGTGATGACGTCCCGATGACAAGTCCGTGCGCTCAAAGAAAAACCCGGCCGCAGGGCGACCGGGTTTCATGTGACGGAAGGCCGTCAGATCAGGCAGCCATTGCGGCGCGCAGGTTCTCGTCCACCTTGTCGAGGAAGGCGGTGGTGGAGAGCCACGGCTGATCCGGACCGATGAGCAGTGCGAGGTCCTTGGTCATGTAGCCGGCCTCGACGGTATCGATGCATACCTTCTCGAGCGTCGTTGCGAACTTTGCGAGTTCGGCATTGTCGTCAAGCTTCGCGCGATGGGCAAGGCCACGCGTCCAGGCGAAGATCGAGGCGATCGAGTTGGTCGAGGTTTCCTGACCCTTCTGGTGCTGGCGGTAGTGACGCGTCACCGTGCCGTGGGCGGCTTCGGCTTCAACCGTGCGGCCATCGGGCGACAAGAGAACCGAGGTCATCAGGCCGAGCGAGCCGAAGCCCTGCGCAACCGTGTCGGACTGCACGTCGCCGTCGTAGTTCTTGCAGGCCCAGACATAGCCACCGGACCACTTCAGAGCGGAAGCGACCATGTCGTCGATCAGGCGGTGTTCGTAGACGATGCCGATCTCGTCGAACTTCGCCTTGAACTCGTTCTGGTAGACTTCTTCGAAGATGTCCTTGAAGCGACCGTCATAGGCCTTCAGGATGGTGTTCTTGGTCGACAGGTAGACCGGCCACTTGCGCATCAGGCCGTACATCATCGAGGCGCGGGCGAATTCGCGGATCGATTCGTCGAGGTTGTACATGGCAAGTGCCACACCGGCGCCCGGTGCGTTGTAGACTTCCTTTTCGATCACTTCGCCGTCTTCGCCGACGAACTTGATGGTCAGCTTGCCCTTGCCCGGGAACTTGAAGTCGGTTGCCTTGTACTGGTCGCCGAAGGCGTGACGGCCGACAACGATCGGCTTGGTCCAGCCGGGAACCAGGCGCGGCACGTTCTTGCAGATGATCGGCTCGCGGAAGATGACGCCGCCGAGGATGTTGCGGATCGTGCCGTTCGGGCTCTTCCACATTTCCTTGAGGTTGAATTCCTTGACGCGGGCTTCGTCCGGCGTGATCGTCGCGCACTTGATGCCGACGCCGTGCTTCTTGATGGCGTGCGCTGCATCGACGGTCACCTGGTCATTGGTGGCGTCGCGGTTTTCCACCGAGAGGTCGTAGTATTCGATCTGAAGATCAAGGTAGGGCAGGATCAGCTTTTCCTTGATGAACTGCCAGATGATGCGGGTCATCTCGTCGCCGTCGAGATCGACGACCGGGTTGGCAACCTTGATCTTGTTCATGTATCAGCCTCTTCGATGAACGGGGCTTGCCGCCCCGGCTTAGGTGGACAGAAGTCTCGTGCGCTATAGCACCGCGGAGCCGGAACGCAAAGCGCCGCCAGAACAATTGCCATTGCCAAATCGATTGAGGGGGATAATCTCCCGCAACGTTGCCAGACAAGGATTATTGCCGCCATGCGGACCGTGCCGCTCGCCTTGCTTTTCGCTTGCTTTTCCACCTTTGCCAGCGCCGCCGACGCCACCGATCCGGTGCGCCAGGTGATGGACATGACGAAGGCCAACTGGGAAAGCGTCGATGCGGACTGGAAATACATTTTCGACCCGGAGCCGCTGGCGAAGCTGTTCAGCAAGCGCTTCCAGGCCGCCTACAAGGAAGCCGCCAAGCACCCCGCCTACGAAACGGAAAACAACCAGCCGGGCGACCCCTTCGGCTATGACGTGGTGACGGATTCCCAGGACGGTTGCCCGCTGCAGAACATCACCATTGCCGCCGGTCAGCCGAACGGCGCGGTGACGCCGGTCAAGGTCACGTTCAAGTTGTGGACCTGCATCGACCAGGCCGACATCAAGGATTCCGTCAACGAAGTGGATTTCGACATCGTCACCGAAGGCGGCAGGCCGGTGATCGACGACATCCACCGGGTGAGCGAGGGCGAACGCGATTCCGTGCTGGCGGAAATGCAGGACATCGCCAAGGGCCAGTAAGGGCGCCAGACGGTTTCGCCGCGTCGCGGGGCCGTTCCTCGTGAAGCAGACGCAATCAGGGCGTTCCCATGGCAGCCAAACCAAATCTCATCGACTGGATACATTCCGTAGATCCGGCGCTGTCACGCGCCCGGATGGGTGCGCGCGTCACACTGTCGATCGCCATTTCCGTCGGCCTGCTGGTGCTGGTGCATCTGCATCTTCTGGCGCTTGCGCCGATTGCCTTCGGGCTGGCGATCATCCTGTCGATCGAAGGCGGCGTTGCCGTGCGCGATACGACGCCGCGCGGCCAGCTGCTGACCCGCGCGCTGGGCGCGTTTGCCGCGCTTGCCAGCATGTCGAGTGCGATTGCACTTGAGGAACATCGCTACCTCTCCGACATCACCTTCCTGCTGATCGTCTTCCTGGCCAGCCTGGCGCGCGTTTATGGGCCGCGCGGCTTTGCCGTCGGCATGTTTGCCTTCACCTCCTATTTCATCAGTGCCTATCTGAACCCGGATTACCATCAACTGCCGGGGGCGGCGCTTGCGCTGCTGGTCGCGGTGCTGGTGTCGCATGGCGTGCGCAGTTTCCTGCTGCCCGACAATCGCGGCCGCGACCTGCTGGAGGCGATGATTGCCATGCAGGGCCGCGCCAACGACATCCTCGTGCGGCTGGCGCTTCTGGCCCGCGAGCATGTGACGACGGACGAGGACCGTGCGGAATTGATGCAATTGCAGGAGCGGCTGAAGGAAGTCTCGCTGATGGCCGAGGGGCTGCTGCCGCGCAATGCGGACGGCATGCTCGATGAAAGCGATGCGGCCGTCATGGATGTGGCGGCAGTCATCTTCGACCTGCATCTGGGCACCGAAAGCGCCGTTGTGCTCAGCGTCTACAACACCGCCCCGTTCGGTCTGGTGCATGCGGTACTGGAGGGCAAGGACGAGGCGGTCGATCACTGGCTCGAACTGCGCGACGACACGCCCGACAAGCACCTTCGCGAAACGATCAATGCCTTCACCCTGCTGCATCGCATTCGCAGCCGCTTTGCCCGCGTGATCGAGGAGGGCATGCGTGACCAATTCCGCCGGCTGGCGCCGCCTGCGCCAGACCGGTCTGTCGCCCGCGCGGATTTTTCGCTGAAGAACCCGGTGGTGCGTGCCGCGCTGCAGATCACCATCGCCTCCGGCATCGCCATGGTCTTCGGCTTCATGCTGTCGCGCGAGCGCTGGTTCTGGGCGGTGCTGACGGCCTTCCTGGTGTTCACCAACACAAAGTCGCGCGGCGACACCGCCATCCGCGCCCTGCAGCGCTCCGTCGGCACCATGCTCGGCATCGCGGCCGGCCTCTGTCTTGCCTCGCTGATCCAGGGCAACATGGTGGCAAGCGTGGTGGCTGCCGCAATCGCGATCTTCTGCGCCTTCTATGCGCTGCAGGCCTCCTATGCGGTGATGACCTTCTTCGTGTCCATCGTCATCTGCGTTGTCTATGGCCTGATCGGTTCGCTGACGACCGAACTGCTGATCCTGCGCGTGGAGGAGACGCTGATCGGCGCGGTGGCGGGCACCGCCGTTGCCTTCGTGGTGTTTCCGGCGCGCACCCGCGAGACGCTGGAAGGAGCGCTGGACCGCTGGTACGATGCGCTGGCCCAGCTTCTGGAGGCAGCGCGTGCCGGTGCGTCCGGCAATGACCTGATGGAGCGTTCCCGCCAGCTGGATCTCGCCTATCGTGATCTGGCCCAGGCGGCACGGCCGATCGGCACCTCATGGTCGATCGTCACCAAGCCCGGCCATGTGCGCCAGACGCTTGCCGTCTTCCTCGGCTGCACCTACTGGGCGCGCATGTTCGCCCGCGGTCAGGCCCTGCCGCAGCATGCGATGCCGCCGGAGGAGGGGCAGGCGGTCCCGACCCTGCTGGAGAAGGTTGCCACCGCGCGCAGCCTTGCCGGCGAACCCTTCTACCGGGCCTCGAAGGCGCGTCGCCAGAACCTCGATCACCTGCCCACCCATCATCTGGGCGCCCGGCAGGGGCTGGACATGATCGGCATTCTGCTCGCCCGCCTGGCCCCGCCCCGTCGCGCGGCCTGAGGCCGGACTTGCGCGGGGAAGCCGGGGGCGATATTGCCGCGCGACAAGTATTGGACGGGATCATCATGGCAGGAACCAACAGCGAGCGCGAACTCTTGACGGAAGGCCCGGCGATCATTCTCGTCGAGCCGCAGCTTGGCGAAAACATCGGCATGGTGGCCCGCGCCATGGCGAATTTCGGCCTTTCCGAACTGCGCCTCGTCAATCCGCGCGACGGCTGGCCGAGCGAGAAGGCGCAGGCCGCTGCCGCCAAGGCCGATCACGTCATCGAGGCGACGAAGGTCTTCGCGACGCTGGAGGAGGCGGTTGCCGATCTCAACTTCGTCTATGCCACCACGGCCCGCCAGCGCGACGGCTTCAAGGAGGTGCGCGCGCCTGTGACGGCGGCGGCGACGCTGCGCCGGCGCTTCGTCGCCGGAGAAAAGACCGGCATCCTGTTTGGTCGCGAGCGCTGGGGACTGACCAATGAGGAAGTGGCGCTGGCCGACGAGATCGTCACCTTCCCGGTCAACCCGGCCTTCGCCTCGCTCAACATCGCCCAGGCCGTGCTGCTGATGTCCTATGAATGGATGAAGAGCGGCATGGAGGATCTTGCCGCGACGCCCTTCCAGGCGGTGGACCAGCGGCCGGCCACCAAGGAGCAGCTGTTCGGTTTCTTCGAGCAGATCGAGGAAGCGCTCGATTCGCGCAATTATTTCCATCCGCCCACAAAAGTGCCGAAGATGATCGACAATCTTCGCGCCGTCTTGTCCCGGCCGGGCTTCACGGAGCCGGAAATCAGCGTGCTGCGCGGCGTGATCGCCTCGCTCGACGGTTTCCAGCGCCGCTGGCCGAAGGGACAGAAGCCGAAGACGGGCGGCGAGGGAAGTGACGGGGACGATGAAGGTGGCGACAACGGCGGGGCATGAGCTGAAACCGGTTCTCGTCTTCGATTCCGGCATCGGTGGTCTGACCGTCCTGCGCGAGGCGCGGGTTCTGATGCCGGAACGCGGCTTCATCTACGTGGCCGATGATGCCGGCTTTCCCTATGGCGGCTGGGAGGAGGAGGGCTTGAAGGCCCGCATCCTTGCGCTGTTCGCCGATCTCCTCACCCGCTACAGCCCGCAGCTTTGCATCATTGCCTGCAACACCGCCTTCACGCTGGCAGGGGCCGATCTGAGGGCAGCCTTTCCCGACATGACCTTCGTCGGCACGGTGCCGGCGATCAAGCCGGCGGCGGAGCGCACCCGGTCCGGCCTCGTCTCGGTGCTGGCCACGCCCGGCACCGTCAGACGCGCCTATACCCGCGATCTCATCCAGTCCTTCGCCTCCCAATGCCATGTCCGGCTGGTCGGTTCGGAGAACCTGGCGCGCATGGCGGAGGCCTATATCCGCGGCGAGAGCCTCGACGATGTCGCCGTGCGGGCGGAAATCGCGCCCTGTTTCGTGGAAAGGGACGGTGCGCGCACGGATATCGTGGTGCTGGCCTGCACGCACTATCCCTTCATGGCCAATATGTTCCGCCGGCTTGCCCCCTGGCCGGTGGACTGGCTCGATCCCGCCGAGGCAATCGCCCGGCAGGCACGCCGGCTTGTGCCGCCGGCCGAGGGCGGGAGCCAGCCCGGCAATGCCGATTTCGCCGTCTTCACCTCGAATGATCCTGATTTCCCCACCCGTCGGCTGATGCAGGGATTCGGCCTGCGCATGCCCTGAGCGGCCGCGCGCGTCGCGGCCTGCGTCACTGTGGCGCGTCGGCAACAAGGAAGACCATTTTTCTGCACACTGCAGATTGCAGTCTTGTCGAGTCGATGAGCCTGTGTCAGGTTCCCTGTGTCCGCAATTCTCAAGGAAAGGAGGCATGTCATGACCGATTTTATCGCCACTATGTGCCTCGCCGGCGGATATATGACGACCCGTGCCCAGGTTCTTTCCGGCACATTCGACGGTCGATTCATTCAGGTCGATCTGGCCTGATTTCTCAGCCACTTGGCACTTAAACCTCAACCCGTTTGACGCATTGCTGATCCGTGTCCACGTCCTTGTGACGTGACCCGTTTTGCCATGCGTTTTCCGACCCGCAAAGGACCCGTTGCCGAGACGCAGCGGGAATGAAGACTCATGTCCAAAGAACACTCTTTGGTTGCAGACGCTGTCGGCAATCTGCATCGCGAGCACGGTTTCTGGAGCGTCGCAGCCGCACTGGCCGCTTCGGTTCTCCGGGAACGGCGCAAGGCCAATGACCTGAAGCATTTCTCCGACCGGATGCTGCTCGACATCGGCGTTCCCGAAAACCAGCTGTCCAGGGAGCATCGGATGATCAAGGAGCCGATGGTCTACTGGCTGGGGTTCCGGCTGTGACCCGCGCGCCTCCGTAAGGGAGGCGGTTCTCTGGCCGGCCATGATCAAGGCCGGTCACAAGGCATCAATGCCTTCCGCCCTTCTGGGCGGGAGGTTTTCCGCATTGGTCGACAGACAAGGAACGCCATGTCCAACTTTAACATCAGACGCCTCGGTGCCGATGACATGGCGCAGGCTTCGGTCGTTCACCGGGCGGCGTTCAATGCCGCTTTGCCCTGGCTCGCCGATCTGCACACGCCGGTGGAAGATCACGCTTTTTGGCGGGAGCATCTTCTCGTCACCTGCACCATCTGGGGGGCCACGGAGGGGCCGCATCTGCTGGGCGTCATTGCCGTGCGGCCGGGCTGGATCGAACAGCTTTATGTGCGCCCCGAGGCGCAGGGAAAGGGCATAGGCTCCGCCCTGTTGGCCAGGGCGAGGGAAGGGCAGACGATCCTCGATCTCTGGACCTTCCAGGCCAATGCGCCTGCCCGTCGCTTCTACGAGACGCATGGTTTCGTCGCGGTTGAGCAAACCGACGGGCGGACCAATGAAGAGCGGGAGCCGGATGTACGTTACCGTTGGATTGTCCCTTCCTGATGCCGCTTGCCAAGCACTGGAATGCGTGGCTTGCTTACCCTTTGAACACGAAAGGAATGCGCCGATGCCGATTGAAAACTGGCTTGCCTTTGTTGCCGCCTCTGCCGTCATGCTGGCAATTCCGGGGCCGACCATCCTGCTTGTCATCTCCTACGCGCTGTCGCACGGGCGCAAGGTGGCGGCGGCGACGGTGGCAGGCGTGGCGCTGGGGGATTTTACGGCGATGACCGCCTCCATGCTCGGGCTCGGCGCCCTTCTGGCGGCGTCGGCTTCCGCCTTCACGGTGCTGAAATGGATCGGCGCGGCCTATCTGATCTACCTCGGCATCAAGCTGTGGCGTTCGCCGGTCGGTGCTGTGGGCGATGTCGATGCGGCCACGGAGACCGACGAGCCGGCGACGCGCATTTTCCTGCATACCTATGTGGTGACGGCGCTGAACCCGAAGAGCATCGTGTTCTTCGTGGCCTTCCTGCCGCAGTTCTTCGATCTCACGCATCCGCTGCCGATGCAGATGGTGATTCTCGAGGTCACCTTTCTGGTGCTCGCTACGCTCAATGCTGCCCTTTACGGCCTTCTGGCCTCCATGGCGCGCGAGACGGTGCGCAAGCCGCAGGTGCGCCGCATCGTCAACCGCACGGGCGGCTCGCTGATGATCGGCGCCGGCCTGCTGGCTGCCGGATATCGTCGGGCTGCCGGCTGATTGCCTGTTGATCACGCTCCTTTGGGGCGCGCAGAATCGCGGATGATCTGCTAGAGCACTGCCGGATGAGCGGGGAAGAGCCCCGTCCGACGGATCATGTGCATGAGAGGTTCAAGGCCGTGCAGGTAGGCATCGATATGGGAACTGTGTCCGGCGGGCAGCCGGCCAAGCTCGATATCGAAGAGCTTCTGGCCACCCGTCTTCTGGTGCAGGGCAATTCGGGTTCCGGCAAGTCGCATCTTCTGCGGCGGCTGCTGGAGCAGTCGGCACCGTGGGTGCAGCAGGTGATCATCGATCCGGAAGGGGATTTCGTCACGCTGGCCGACAAGTATGGCCATGTCGTCGTCGATGGCGAGCGCACGGAAGCCGAACTGATCGGCATCGCAACCCGCATCCGCCAGCACCGGGTATCCTGCGTGCTGACGTTGGAAGGGCTCGATCTGGAAGAGCAGATGCGCGCCGCCGGCACCTTCCTCAACGGCCTCTTCGATGCCGACCGCGAATACTGGTATCCCGTGCTGGTGGTGGTGGACGAGGCGCAGATGTTTGCGCCCTCCGTCGGCGGCGATGTGTCGGAAGACGCCCGCAAGCTGTCGCTCGGCGCGATGACCAATCTGATGTGCCGTGGCCGAAAGCGCGGCCTTGCCGGCGTGATTGCCACGCAGCGCCTGGCCAAGCTTGCCAAGAACGTGGCGGCCGAAGCCTCCAATTTCCTGATGGGTCGTACCTTTCTCGATATCGACATGGCACGTGCCGCCGACCTGCTCGGCATGGATCGCCGCCAGGCGGAAATGTTCCGCGACCTGAAGCGCGGCAATTTCGTCGCCCTCGGGCCGGCCCTGTCGCGTCGGCCGCTGCCGATCGTCATCGGTGCGGTCGAAACCTCGGCGCGCTCCTCGTCGCCGAAGCTGATGCCGCTTCCCGATGCGCCGCAGGATGTGGAAGACCTGATCTTCACGCCCGATCCGGAGGAATTCACCCGGCCGATCGTGCGCCGCGCCCCGCCTGCGCCGCGGCCGACGACGGATATTCTCGCCGAACTGTCCCGCTCGACGCCCTCCGTCAGCGCAGCGCCGCAGGAACCGAGCCGCCCTGCCCAGCCGGAGCTTTCGCCGGAAGAGCGGGAGGAGCGGCTGGCGGCTGTGCTGTCCGAGATCATCGACGATCCGCAGGCCACCTATCGCACCGATTCGGTGCTGTACCAGGATTTTCTCGTGCGCGCCCGCATGCGCCGCCTGCCCGGACCGCCGATGTCCATGGGGGAATTCCGCCGCCGGCTGGCGATCTCACGGGCCGGAGTAGACGAGGAAACGGCCGCGACCCCCGGTTGGCAGACGGCGCTGGAGCTTTCCGCCCGTGTCTCGGACGATCTGCAGGGTGTGTTCCTGCTGATGGCCAAGGCGGCGCTGACGGGCGAGCCCTGCCCGTCCGACATGCGCATCGCCAAGGCCTATGGCACGCATTCGGCACGTCGCGCGCGCCGTCTTCTCGGCTATTTCGAGGAGCAGAATCTTATCGTGGTGCATTCCGACTTTTCCGGCAAGCGCATCGTCGCCTTCCCGGATCTAGACGTGCAGACCGCTCCGGGCGCTCCGGATGCCACCGATGACGAACCGGTGCGGCCGGATCGTTTCGCTGCGGAATAGGACAGCAGTTCGGGCGGCCGGCCGAAAGGGGCGCCCTCCGTGACAGCTGCAGGCGATTTGTCGCCGGCACGAGCAGAAAGGCTGGAGCAGATGCAGAGCGGGCGTCGGCATTTGATGGCCCTGCTGGGGGCGGCCGCGCTCTTCCCGCGCCTTGCCGCCGCGGCCGGCGATCCGGGCGCACCGGATCACCCCCTGCTTCCCCCTGATGATATTCTGCTGTGGCCCAAGGCACCGCCGGGCGGCGGCGGACCTTCGGGCGTCCGGCAGGTGGATCGACGCGGCGCTGTCTCCAACATCGCCGAGCCGGACCTGCGGACGCTGCGACCAGCACGCGCGAACGGTACCGCGGTTCTGATCACCGCCGGCGGAGGTTACCGGGTCATCCAGCAGCGCAAGGAGGCGGAGGTCGCGGCCCGCTGGATGACGCAGCGCGGCGTGACCGCCTTCATTCTGAGTTATCGACTGCCGGACGAAGGCTGGAGGGTGGGGCCACTCGCACCGCTTCAGGATGCCCTTCGGGCGCTTCGCCTGATTCGCGCGTCGGCTGGCCCGCTTGGTCTTGACCCGACCCGTATCGGCTGCCTGGGCTTTTCCGCCGGCGGCCATCTTGCTGGGCTTGCCGCCACCCGGTTTGCCGAAGATGCCTATGCGCCGGTCGATGAGGCCGATCAGCTCCCGGCGCGCCCCGATTTTGCCGTTCTCGCCTATCCGGTGATTACCCTGAAACCGCCCTATGATCACACATCCGCGCGGCGGCGTCTGATCGGACGCAGGCCGCAGCCGGGCGCGGCGGATCGCTGGTCGGTGGAAACACATGTCCCACCCGATGCGCCGCCCTTCTTTCTGGTGCAGGCGCGCGACGACGAGATTGCGAGCGTCCAGAACTCGCTGCTGATGCAGCAGGCCTGCGATCAGGCCGGCATTCCCGTGGAGTTGAGGCTGTTCGATGAAGGCGGCCACGGCTTTGCCATGGGGCAGGGCCGCCGTCAGGAGGTGAACTGGACCCCGGCGCTTGAGGCGTGGATGCGCGGCCGAGGCTTTCTGCCGCCCTGACCGCCAGCACTGCCGCATGGGCGTGTCAGGCGCGCTCTTCCCACACCTTCACCAGTTCCACGATGGCTTTCACCGCCGTTTCCATGTCCTGAACGCTGATCCATTCCAGCGGCGAGTGATAGGCGTGGCCACCGGTGAAGATGTTGGGGCAGGGCAGGCCCATGAAGGAGAGGCGGGCGCCGTCGGTTCCGCCGCGAATGCTGGTGATCTTCGGCTCGAGGCCGATGCGGCGGGTGGCCTCCAGCAGATTGTCCATCACCTCCGGATGACGGTCGAGCACGATCTTCATGTTGCGATACTGCTGCCGCACCGTGAAGGTGAAGGTCGAGCCGGGATAGGTTGCCATCACCTGTTCGGTGATCGCCTTCAGCAGGTCTTCCTTGTCGGTCAGCCCCTGTTCCTCGAAATCGCGGATGATGAAGCTGATCTGCGCGCCCTCCATCGAGCCGCTGATGCCGACGGGATGGATGAAGCCCTGGTGCCCTTCGGTCGTCTCCGGCGCCTGGTCCTTCGGCAGCCGGGCGACGATCTCGGCGGCGATCTTGATGGCATTCTCCATCTTGTCCTTGGCGGTGCCGGGATGGATGGCGACGCCCTTGATGCTGATGGTCACGCCATCGGCGGAAAAGTTCTCGTTCTCGATCTCGCCGATGGTGGAGCCATCGAGCGTGTAGCCGAAGGCGGCGCCAAGCTTGGCAAGGTCCACCTTGTCGGCGCCGCGACCGATCTCCTCGTCGGTGGTGAACAGGATCTTCACCGGCCCGTGCGGGATCTCCGGATGGCGGACGAGGACCTGCGCGGCGGTCATGATCTCGGCAACGCCCGCCTTGTCATCGGCGCCGAGCAGCGTCGTGCCGTCGGTGGTGACGATGTCATGGCCGATCTGGTTCTTCAGTTCCGGATGTTCCGCCACGCGAATCACCTGGGTGGTGTCGCCGACGAGGCGAATGTCGCCGCCCTGATAATTGCGGACCAGTTGCGGTTTGACACCGGTGCCGGAAAAGTCCGGTGCCGTATCCATGTGCGCGCAGAAGCAGATGGCCGGAACCGCCTTGTCGCTCGTCGCGGCAATGGTCGCATAGACATTGCCGTGCTCGTCGAGATGCGCATCGGCAAGTCCCAGCGCCTTCAGCTCCTGCTCGAGCACGCGTCCGAGGTTCTTCTGCTTTTCCGTGGAGGGCTGGGCAGAGGAGGTCGGGTCGGACTGCGTGTCGATGACAACATAACGCAGGAAGCGATCGAGAACGGTGTCGGTGGGAAGAGACATGGGCGCGCATCCGATTCTGGCTGACGTGAGGGCCGACTGTAGCGCGCTCGACGGGTGGCGGAAATGCCGGATGCGACAACCGCGCCGGTTTGTCCGGCGCGGCGATCAGATGGAGGATGCCGTTATTCGGCTGGCTTGGTCAGCTGCGTGTTGCCGTTGCGGGTCGCCCAGAGCGAGCCGAAGATGCCGGCCGCCAGGATGCCGAGCGTGACCGAAAGCGACACCACAGGCGGGATCTTGGCAAGGCCCAGCATGTCGGCCAGGAAGATCTTCGAGCCGATGAAGATCAGCACGACGGACAGCGCATACTTCAGGTAGGCGAAGCGGTGGATGAGGGCCGACAGCGCGAAATAGAGGGCGCGCAGTCCAAGGATGGCGAAGATGTTGGAAGTGTAGACGATGTAGGGGTCCGTGGTGATCGCGAAGATGGCCGGGATCGAATCGACGGCGAAGATGACATCGGCGAGTTCCACCATCACCAGCGCCAGGAAGAGCGGCGTGATGAAGGTCTTCAGCTTGCCGGTCTTTTCGTCGGCTTCACGCACCACGAACTTTTCGCCGCGCAAACCATCGGTCACCGGCAGCTTGCGCCGCAGGAATTTCAGCACCGGGTTTGAGGCGACGTCATACTCCTTGTCGGCCGTCAGCAGCATCTTGATGCCGGTCACGATCAGGAAGGCCGCAAAGAGATAGAGAACCCAGTTGTAGTTCTCGACGATGGCGGCACCGGCGGCAATCATCACGCCACGCAGGACGATGACGCCGAGGATGCCCCAGAGCAGCACGCGGTGCTGGTAGGCGCGCGGAATCGAGAAGTAGGTGAAGATCATGGCGATGACGAAGATATTGTCCATCGCGAGGCTCTTCTCGACTACGAAGCCGGTCAGATATTCCAGACCGGCCTGTTCACCGCTCTGGAACCAGATCCAGCCGCCGAAGGCAAGGCCAAGGGCAATGTAGAAGGCGGAAAGGGCAAAACTCTCCTTGATGCCGATCTCGCGGCTGTCCTTGTGAAGGACGCCGAGATCAAGCGCGAGGAGAACGAGAACAACGGCGACAAAGGTAAGCCACATCCAGACGGGCTTGCCGAGGAGGTCGAGGAACAGAAAATCCATGACGGCTCTTTCGAAGCCGGATCAAAGTTGACTGGAAAAGCACCGACATCACGGTCGATCCGGCGATACACGTCAGAGGGGCCCGGTGCTGAGACGCCAGATGGGAAGCCACAATTTCGCCTTCAAGAGCGCAACATGAAAAAAATGTAAGGTGACATCGCGGCGGGCGGCATCGTCGTTAACGCGGCCTTGATCCACGGCTCCTTCCTGGGCGATGTTGACAATTCCATGACTTCCCCCTAAAGACCGCGCCAACGCCGGGTGGAAACGCCCGGTGTTTCATTTGACATGTCCCGTGGTTGTCTCCGGACGCTCCGTGAGAAACCTGTCAGAGCCGCCGCAAGGTTCGGGCTCTTAGGAGGGCGTGTTTCCTCGGGTCCGGTCTGGAAGCAGCCCGGTCGTTGTTTGTTTGAGAAGGAAATACGATGAGCAAGCGCGCGTCGTCCAAGTACAAAATCGATCGCCGTATGGGCGAAAACATCTGGGGCCGTCCGAAGTCCCCGGTCAACCGTCGCGAATACGGCCCGGGCCAGCACGGCCAGCGCCGCAAGGGCAAGCTTTCCGACTTCGGCGTGCAGCTGCGCGCCAAGCAGAAGCTGAAGGGCTACTACGGCGATATCCGCGAGAAGCAGTTCCGCGCCATCTATGACGAAGCCAACCGTCGCAAGGGCGACACCGGCGAAAACCTGATCGGCCTGCTCGAATCGCGCCTGGACGCCATCGTCTACCGCGCCAAGTTCGTGCCGACCGTCTGGGCTGCCCGCCAGTTCGTCAACCACGGCCACGTCACCGTCAACGGTGTGCGCGTCAACATCGGTTCGTACCGCTGCAAGGCTGGCGACGTGATCGAAGTGCGCCAGAAGTCCAAGCAGCTGGTCACGGTTCTGGAATCGGTTCAGCTCGCCGAGCGTGACGTTCCGGACTATATCGAAGTCGACCACAACAAGATGGTTGCCACCTTTGCCCGCGTACCGTCGCTCTCCGACGTTCCGTACCCGGTCATCATGGAACCGAACCTGGTCGTCGAATTCTATTCGCGTTGATCGATACGAGAAAGGCGGCCCGAGAGCCGCCTTTTTCATGTGTCATCTGTTCTGCCGGATCTGCAAGCCGCCTCAGTTCGAGGCGGCTTTTTTCTTGGGCTCGGCCAGCGGCAGCGGCTCGGCATTGGCCGTCGCGACATCCGTCGACTGACCCGTTGCCACCGGCGCTTCCTTCGGGCCTTCGCCCATGCGGTTCCAGGCATCGAGGCCGGCAATCTTGTAGGCTTCGGCAAGCGTCGGATAGTTGAAGGTGTTTTCCACGAAATACTCGACCGTGCCCTTCAGGTTCAGCACCGCCTGGCCGATATGAACGAGCTCCGTCGCGCCTTCGCCGACAATATGCACGCCGAGCAGGCGACGCGTCTTCAGTGAGAAGATCATCTTCAGCAGGCCGGTGTCGAGGCCCATGATGTGACCGCGCGAGGTTTCGCGGAAATGCGCGATGCCGGTCTCGTAGGGAATGCCGCGCTGGATGACCTCTTCCTCGCTGAGGCCGCAGGTGGAAATCTCCGGGACGGCATAGATGCCATACGGGAAATATTGCGGCGGCTCGCTGGCGGGAGCGCCGACCGCATGGCGGGCGGCGATGCGGCCCTGTTCCATCGATGTGGAGGCAAGGCTCGGAAAGCCGACGACGTCGCCTGCGGCATAGATATGCGGCACGGCGGTCTGGAAGGTTTCCGGATCAATCTTCAGGCGGCCGCGGCTATCGGCCTCGAGTCCGGCGGCGGCAAGGTTCAGGGTGTCGGTGGCGCCGACGCGGCCAGCGGCGAAGAGCACCATTTCCGCCTGCAGCGAACGGCCGCTCTTCAGCGTGACGCGGCATTTGCCGGTATTTTCCTCCCGCACGACGGTATCCACCGTCTGTCCGAAGATCAGCTTCATGTTACGGTCGCGCAACTGGTAGGCAAAATCCTCGACGATCTCCTTGTCGATGAAATCGAGCATGCTGTCGCGCGGTTCCACCACCGTCACCTGCGTATCGAGCGCGCTGAAGATCGTCGCATATTCGATGCCGATGACGCCGGCGCCGACGACGATCAGCGAGCGCGGCACGCGCTTGATTTCCAGAAGCTCGTCGCTGTCGATGATCGCCTCGCCGTCGAACGGGATATGGCCGGGGCGATAGGGCCGGGTACCGACGGCGAGCAGGATGGAGGCTGCCGTGGTGCGCAGGATCTCGCCATCCGCCTTCTCGATCTCCAGCGTGTTGGGATCGACGAATTTCGCACGGCCGCGCATCAGCTGCACGCGGTTGCGGGCGAACTGGTGCTCCAGAACCTCCACCTCGTGATCCAGTGTGATCAGCAGGCGGCGGCGCAGGTCATCGGCGCTGATGTCCTGCTTGACGCGGTAGGAGCGGCCATAGAAGCCGCGCTCGCGCCAACCGGTGAGGTTCAGCGCCGTCTCGCGCAGCGTCTTGGACGGTATGGTGCCGGTGTGAACGGATACGCCGCCGACCCGACGGCCCTGCTCCACGACGAGAACCTTCTTCTCCAGCTTGGCAGCCTGGATTGCCGCGCGCCGACCGGCCGGCCCGCTGCCGATGACGATGAGATCGTAATGATGCATGGATGTGCCTCGTCTTGGGATGAGATGCCTATTGCACCGCAACACGTGATGTCGGTCAAATGATAACGTCGATTTCTGACCAATTTCTCATCGGTCTGCGACGTTCCCGCAAAAATGCGGGAATGCGACTAAAGCCGCGTATGGTCGGGCCGATGCGCTGCACAAAATCGCGGGCAGGCGGGCTTCAGATCAGCCGCAGGCCGCGGAAGCTGACATGCCCGTCCTTGCCGATGATGATGTGATCGTGAACGGTAATTCCGAGCGGCTTTGCCGTGTCGATGATCGTCTTCGTCATGTCGATATCGGCACGCGAGGGCGTGGGATCGCCGGAGGGATGGTTGTGCACGAGAATGATGGCGGTGGCCGACAGCTCCAGCGCCCGGCGCACCACCTCGCGCGGATAGACGGGCGTATGGTCCACCGTGCCGCGCCCCTGCACCTCGTCGGCGATCAGCGCATTGCGCTTGTCGAGGAACAGGATGCGGAACTGCTCGCGCGCCTCATAGGCCATGGCGGCATGGCAGTAATCGATCACGGACGACCAGGAGGACAGCACCTGCTTGCCGCGCAGTTCGCTCTTGAGGATACGCTGGCCGACCGAGGCGATCAGCTTCAGATCCAGCGCCACGCTTTCACCGACGCCCTTCACCTCCTGCAGCAGCCCTGCTTCGGCACCGAACACGCCGGCCAGATTGCCGAAGCGATCGATCAGCGCTTTGGCGATCGGCTTGGTGTCGCGACGCGGGATCAGCCGGAACAGCAGGAGTTCGAGGATCTCGTAATCGGCAAGTGCGGTGTCGCCATGCTCGCGGTAGCGATTGCGCAGCCGGTCGCGGTGGCCGTGATAATGCGCCGGCGGTTCCTCCACCTTCACGGGGCGCGACTTCTTCACATTGCCCGGCTTCGGAGCCTGTTCGGCAAAGAAGCCGCGCTCGTCGGGAAACAGAAAGTCGTCTTGTGCCTCTGCCTCCGCCCTCTCGTCGGATCCGTCAGACGTCTTGGAGGAAGGCAGAGGCGGTTGCGGCATGGATTACCCTTTGAGCGGCGCAAGACCCGGACGGTCGAGACCGCCCGGTGACAGGGTGAAGATCTCGCAGCCGGTGGCGGTGACGCCGACGGCATGCTCGTACTGCGCCGAAAGCGAGCGGTCACGGGTCACCGCCGTCCAGCCATCGGAGAGCACCTTCACATGCGGCTTGCCAAGATTGATCATCGGCTCGATGGTGAAGATCATGCCTTCGCGCAGTTCCGGACCTTCCTCCGGCGTGCCGTAGTGCAGAATGTTCGGGCTGTCGTGGAACAGGCGACCGACGCCGTGGCCGCAGAAATCCCGTACCACCGAACAGCGTTCCTTTTCGGCATAGCTCTGGATGGCGGCGCCGATCGCGCCGGTGCGCACGCCCGGTTTCACGGCGGCGATGCCGCGCATCAGGCATTCATGGGTCACTTCAAGCAGGCGCTCCGCGGCGCGCTTGATCTGGCCGACGGGATACATACGGCTGGAATCACCGTGCCAGCCATCGAGAATATAGGTGACGTCGATGTTGACGATGTCGCCCTCGCGCAGCGGCTTGTCGTCCGGCATCCCGTGGCAGACGACGTGGTTCAACGAGGTGCAGACCGAATACTTGTAGCCGCGATAATTCAGCGTCGCGGGCAGGGCGCCGTGGTCCATGCCGAATTCGAAGACGAAGCGGTCGATGGCATTGGTGGTGACGCCGGGCTTGACCATGGCGGCCAGTTCGTCCAGGCAGCGCGCCGTCAGCTGACAGGCCCGGCGCATCCCGGCAAAATCCTCGCCGGTATTGTAGAGCCGGATTGCTCCCGTGTTCTTCTTCGGCGCTGAGGCCGCCTCGATATAAGTCACCATGGATTCACTTTCGTCTCGGACAGGTTGTTTTTAACCAGCCGGTCCGTCTTCGTCTATCGGGATTGGCCTATCGGGGCGGATTCCCTGCGGGGAAACGGCGCAGGACACCGCATAGGCCTCCACGCCGCGGGCTCTCGCCCGGCGAAAGGCCGCGTCATAGGCCGGATCCAGTTCCTCGCAGATGCGAAGACGGGCGCAGTCGCCGCGCTGGATCACATAAAGCATCGCCGCCCGGTGTCCGGTCGCCACCATCTCCGCCAGTTCGTCCAGATGCTTTGCGCCACGGCTCGTCACCGAATCGGGAAATTCCGCAAGGCCCGGATGCCGCCTGTAATGGACGTT
Source organism: Rhizobium sp. CSW-27 (assembly GCF_018760785.1). Taxonomy (GTDB): domain Bacteria; phylum Pseudomonadota; class Alphaproteobacteria; order Rhizobiales; family Rhizobiaceae; genus Neorhizobium. Next base: position 295,183 of record NZ_JAHHZO010000004.1, on the reverse strand, counting down.
CTTCACCTCGACATAGGCCGGCGGAAGCATCTCATCCAGCAGCAGCAGGTCGATGCGGGAGTTCTGGCCATAGCGCTGTTCGCGCTTCAGCGTGGTGTAGCCGGCAAGTTCGGGAATCAGTCCGCCGGCAATCGCCTCTTCCGCCAGCCGGTTCGGCAGGCCGGTATTGATGCCGACCAGCGTATCATCCGCCTCGACCATTTCCAGCATGTGGCGATATTTGCGGCTCGGGCTGTCATGTTCGGACAGGAAGATGCGTGAACCGGGTGCCGTCAGGCCGCGCATCGAGCCGGTATTGGGGCAGGAGCCGGTGATGGCCGTGCCATCCTCCAGGATGGCATCGAAGAGGAAGCGCTTGTACCGGCTGACAAGGCGTGCCGGCACCAGCGGCGGATCGAACTGCATGCGGTGGAACCCTCAGCCTCAGCTGCGCACCAGCACATAGGTGCCCGGTGCCTCGCAAAGCGGGGCGGCCCCCTTGGCGCCTGGCTGTCTGGCTGCGACGCGATCGGCGTTGCGGGCCTCGATCCAGGCCTGCCAGTGCGGCCACCAGGAGCCCGGCGTCTCGTGCGCGCCGGCTACCCAGTCCTCCAGCGTGCCGACGGCCGGGCCATTGGTCCAGTACTGGTACTTCTTCTTGTCCGGCGGGTTGACGACGCCGGCAATGTGGCCGGAGCCGCTCAGGACGAAATCCACCTGACCGCCGAAGAAGCGGCAGCCGGCAAACACCGAGCGGGCCGGGGCGATGTGGTCCTCGCGGGCGGCGAGATTGTAGATCGGGATCTTCACGTCCGCGAGGTTCACCTTCTGGCCGAACAGGGTCATTTCCCCCTTGCTCAGCCGGTTCTCCAGATAGCAGTGGCGCAGATAGAAGGCGTGGTTGGCCGGCGTCATGCGGGTGGAATCGGAATTCCAGTAGAGCAGGTCGAAGGCCATGGGTTCGCGGCCCTTGAGGTAGTTGCTGACCACATAGGGCCAGATCAGCTCGGAGGCGCGCAGCATGTTGAAGGCGCTCGCCATCTTGGAGCCGGCCAGATAGCCGGTCGCCTTCATCTGGCTTTCGAGTGCGTCGAGCTGTTCCTCGTCTACGAAGACCTTGAGATCGCCGGCATGCACGAAATCCACCTGGGTGGTGAGGAAGGTGGCGGATTTGACCCGCTTGTCGCCGCGGCTGGCGTGGATGGCAAGCGTTGCTGCAAGCAGCGTGCCGCCAACGCAGTAGCCGATCAGGTTGATGTCCTGTTCGCCGGTTGCCTCCTCGACGGCAGACAGGGCGAAGTCGATGCCTTCCTGGCTGTAGGTCTCCCAGGTCATGTCTGCGTGGCGTTCATCCGGATTGACCCAGGAGATCACGAAGACCGTATGCCCCTGGTCGACGCACCACTTGATGAAGCTCTTTTCGGGGCCAAGATCGAGAATGTAGAACTTGTTGATCCATGGCGGCACGATGAGCAGAGGGCGCTTGAACACGGTTTCCGTTGTCGGCGCATACTGGATGACCTCGCAGACGGCGCTGCGGGCCACCACTTTGCCGGGCGTCAGCGCCAGGTTCTGTCCGACCGCGAATTTCTGGTAATCGGTCTGGCGCAGGCGAAGCTCGCCGCGGCCGGCAGCAATATCCTCCGAGAGCATCTTCATGCCCTGCACCAGATTGGCGCCGTCGGTGGACACGATCTCTCGGTAGACCTCGGGATTGGTGAGGGCGAAATTGGCGGGCGAGATGGCCGCCGTCATCTGCCGCACGTAAAAGGCGGCCTTGTGACGGGTGTGATCGTCGAGACCTTCCGCCTTCTCCACCATCTTTTCCGCCCATTCGGCCGTGACCAGATAGATCTGCCGCAACAGGGCGAAGAAGGGATTCTTGCGCCACTCCTCGTCGGCAAAGCGCTTGTCCTTGCGCAGCGTGTCCGGCTCGCCCGGATCGCCTTCGCCGGACAGGCGGTTCAGCGTGCGCATCCAGATGCCCATATAGGCCTGCAGCAGCAGACCCTGCGCCTCCAGAGTGCGCTGCGGCTCCGACATCCAGTATTCGATGACCTTTGAGAGCGTCTTGATCATGTCTGCGACAGGATCGATCGTGTCGACCACTTCGCCGCGTTCGCGCGGTGCCAGCCATTCGCTGGCCGCCTTGCCGAGGTTTTCCGCCGCCTTCGCCAGATTGACCGCCAGCTTCTGCGGGTCCCTGACGATATAGGCTTCCAGTGACTTGGGATCGAAACCCGCGTAGTCGCCACCGGCCGTTCCGGTCTTCTCCCTCGCATCCATGGCGATCCGCTCCCCCCGCTTCTACCCTGCTTGTTCGTTGTTTTGGTTTTTACATTGTGCCCGAAACCGAATACAAGTGCCAGCAAGACAGGCCCGATATGGGTCATTTTTGAAGCAGAATAGGGTTGCATCAATGGTAGGACTGGCGCCGGGCCTCAAGCGTTTGCCGGGGATCATCGCGATCATGGCGGTGCCGCTCCTTCTGGCCGGCTGCAAGACCTTCGCCCTTGACGACGGCGTTTCGAACGCCGCACCGAAGGCCGTGGTGGTGGGGCCGCAGGATGCACCGGCGCCGGTGGCGCTGACCAAGAAGGACACGGGAACCTATCCGACCTTCAGTGCGCCGCTGACGGCCGCCAATACGCAGATCGGCGATGCCGAGGCGACAACCTCGGAAACGCAGCTTTCGCGCCTTGCCGCCGCCCGCGCCTCGGGCGCCATGAGCGAGGCGGAGTATCAGCGCCGCATCGCCGAATTGCGCCGTCTGGCCGCCCAGCATGCGACCGATACCGAGAGCCAGATCGCCAATTAGCGCTTGCGTTCGACCGGTTTTGGACGCAAAGCAACGGCGTTGGGAGGCGCAGGTTGTGCATCCCACGGGCCCTGGATTTTCCCCGCGAGGATCATGATGGAAGAGTTTCACAAAGTCCGCAGACTGCCGCCCTATGTTTTCGAACAGGTCAACCGTTTGAAAGCCAGCGCGCGAGCGGCGGGCGCGGACATCATCGATCTCGGCATGGGCAATCCCGACCTTCCGACCAACAAGTTCATCGTGGACAAGCTGGTCGAGACGGTGCAGCGGCCCGATACGCATGGCTATTCCTCATCGAAGGGCATTCCCGGCCTTCGTCGCGCCCAGGCCGCCTATTATGCCCGCCGCTTCGGCGTGAAGCTCAATCCGGACACCCAGGTCGTCGCGACGCTGGGGTCCAAGGAAGGCTTTGCCAACATGGCGCAGGCGATCACGGCGCCCGGCGACGTGGTGCTGTGCCCGAATCCTTCCTATCCGATCCACGCCTTCGGCTTCCTGATGGTCGGCGGTGTCATCCGCTCGATTCCCGTCGAGCCGAACGAAGAGTTCTTCCGGGCACTCGAACGCGCCGTGGCGCACTCGATACCCAAGCCGATCGCGATGATCCTCTGCTACCCGTCGAACCCGACGGCGACGGTGGTGGAACTCGATTTCTACAAGGACGTGGTGGCCTTCGCGAAGAAGCACGGCATCTTCGTGCTGTCGGACCTCGCCTATTCGGAAATCTATTTCGACGGCAAACCGACGCCCTCCATCCTGCAGGTGCCGGGTGCGATGGATGTGGCTGTGGAATTCACCTCCATGTCCAAGACCTTCTCCATGGCCGGCTGGCGCATGGGCTTTGCGGTCGGCAATGACCGGCTGATCTCGGCGCTGACGCGGGTGAAGTCCTATCTCGACTACGGCGCCTTCACGCCGATCCAGGTGGCGGCGACCGCAGCGCTCAACGATCCCGACATCGAGCAGCACATCGACGAGGTCCGCCAGACCTACAAGCGCCGTCGTGACGTGATGGTGGAAAGCTTCGGCCGCGCCGGCTGGGACATTCCGCCGCCGGCCGCCTCGATGTTCGCCTGGGTTCCGATCCCGGAAAAGTTCCGTCCGCTCGGTTCGCTGGAATTTTCCAAGCTGCTGATCGAAAAGGCCGATGTTGCGGTGGCGCCCGGCATCGGGTTTGGCGAGCACGGGGATGATTACGTGCGCATCGCGCTGGTGGAGAACGAGCACCGCATCCGCCAGGCGGCGCGCAACATCAAGCGGTTCCTCGGCACCGCTGACGATACGCTGCACAATGTGATTTCGCTCAACGCACATCGCTAGGATTTTTCATCTCGGGCGGCGTTCTGCCGCCTGCTTTTTCTCGACAGGAATTGACGCATGGCAGACGCCCTCAAAATCGGTATTGCGGGTCTGGGCACCGTTGGCGCATCGCTGGCACGCATTCTCGTTTCGCGTGCCAATGAACTGGCCATCACCTGCGGTCGTCCCATCACCATTGCTGCTGTTTCCGCGCGTGACCGCAGCCGCGATCGCGGCGTCGATCTCTCCGGCGCCGTCTGGTTCGAAACACCCGAGGCGATGGCCGAGACAGCCGATATCGATGTCTTCGTCGAACTGATCGGCGGAGCCGAGGGGCCGGCCGAGCGCGCGGTGCGGATCGCTCTTTCCCGCGGCCTGCATGTGGTGACCGCCAACAAGGCGCTTCTGGCTCGCCATGGCGTGGAACTCGCGCGCACCGCCGAGGAAAAGGGCGTTCTTCTCAATTTCGAGGCGGCGGTTGCCGGCGGCATCCCGGTCATCAAGGCGCTGCGCGAATCGCTGACCGGCAACACGGTCAGCCGCGTCTACGGCATCATGAACGGCACCTGCAATTACATCCTGACCCGGATGGAGAAGGAGGGGCTGACCTTCGAGGCCTGCCTGAAGGAAGCGCAGCGCCTGGGTTATGCCGAGGCCGATCCGACCTTCGACATCGAGGGCAACGATACTGCCCACAAGCTTGCCATCCTGACGACGCTGGCCTTCGGTACCGAAATCGCCGCTGACGAGATCTATCTCGAAGGCATTTCGAACATCTCGATCGAGGATATCCATGCGGCGGCCGAGCTTGGCTATCGCATCAAGCTTCTCGGCGTTGCCCAGCGCACCGAGAGCGGCATCGAGCAGCGCGTGCACCCCACCATGGTGCCGCATGATTCGGTGATCGCCCAGGTGGATGGTGTCACCAACGCCGTGGCAATCGAATCCGATATTCTCGGCGAACTGCTGATGGTCGGCCCTGGTGCCGGCGGCAATGCCACCGCCTCGGCCGTGCTCGGCGATATCGCCGACATTGCCAAGAGTCGCCCCGGCGCGCAGCGCGTGCCGGTTCTCGGCACGCCGGCCGAAAATCTCGCGCCCTATCGCAAGGCGCAGATGCAGAGCCACGAGGGGGGCTATTTCATCCGCCTGACCGTGCTGGACCGGGCAGGCGTCTTCGCCAGTGTCGCAACGCAGATGGCGCAGAACGGCATCTCGCTGGAATCCATCGTGCAGCGCGCCAATGGCGGCGCGCCGACCGATGCCAAGACGATCATTCTCGTGACCCACGCCACCTCGGAGGATTCCGTGCGCAGGGCGGTCGCCGGCATCAAATCCGGCAGCTACCTTGCCGGCGAGCCGCAGGTCATCCGCATCGAGCGGCCGAAGGCGCTTTGAGCGGGCAAAGAGCGGCTTGCGTGCCTCACGCGGCCTGCAAGCTGGTCACAGGCTGATTTTGGGCGTAGACTTGCCTTCGTACTCATGAGCGAAGGGAGGCGCCTGTGATGTCCATCATTCCATTTCCGTCGAGAGCGACAGGAGACACCGAGCTGAAGGCCGATCCGGAGGATCGCCTCCTGGTGGCCCGGCCCCAGGCAGGAGGCGTCGTCGCGGGCGTCGAAGACGATGAGGCCGATGGTGATCCCGACCGTCACTGGGGTGTCGCCATGGCGCTGGCAAGCTGGCCGCTCTGCCTCGGCGCGTCTGCCGTGCTGGCCGTCATCTGAGCGGAGCAAGATGCCGCCCATCATGGCGGCAGATCCGCAATGGTACTTCAGACGTGCTTCGTAAGCCCGGAGCATTTCCGGGCTTGCGAAGCATTGTGCCGGAGCAGGTCTTCGGCAGGGCAGGGGCGAGTGGCGCTCGGCATGCCCAGAGGCCGGGTCCGGGTCGGTTGCCTCTGATTCTGGCGGATAGCCCGACCCGATCGGATTGGCTGAAAAGGGCCGCCTGGTCGTCCGTCCGGCGTGATGATTCGCCGCCTGATCGGGGAGCGGGGTTGCGACACGCGCCCGCCGAATGGCTTCCTTCACCGGTCGGGCCAACTGAATGCTTCAATCTGGCCCGGAAACGCTCTAGAAGGCGGTGCATGACTGTCCATGCACGACCGCAGCGTCCGAAAGCCCATCGCCATGTCCGAACCGGTTGATCCCGTCTCCCGCGCCTTTCTCGGCGTGGAACGTTCCGTCAGCGGTCAGCGCTGGGTGTCGCGGCTCGATCAGGCCGGACAGAACCGTGCGCTCGCAATGGCGCAGGTGCATGGCATTCCCGAACTGATCGCCCGCGTGCTGGCCGGTCGCGGTGTGACGCTGGACGAGGCGCCGGGCTTTCTCGATCCGACGATCCGCAGCCTGATGCCGGAGCCCTATTCGCTGATCGATTGCGAGAAGGCCGCCACGCGGCTGGCAGATTCCGTGGCCCGGCGGGAAAAGGTGGCCATCTTCGGCGATTACGACGTCGACGGTGCGGCATCCTCGGCTCTGCTGTCGCGCTTCCTGCACCATTTCGGTGTCGAGGCGCAGATCTACATTCCCGACCGCATCTTCGAAGGCTACGGCCCGAATGCCGCGGCGCTGCGTCAGCTGATTGCCGGCGGCGCGCAGCTGATCGTTACCGTCGATTGCGGTTCGACCAGCCATGAGGCGCTGGCCGCTGCGGCCGAGGAGCGCTGCGACGTGGTGGTCATCGACCATCACCAGATGGGGCACGAGCTGCCGCCCTGCCAGGCACTCGTCAACCCGAACCGGCACGACGATCTGTCGGGGCAGGGACATCTCTGTGCGGCGGGTGTCGTCTTCATCGTGCTTGTCGCCACGGCCCGCCTGCTGCGCGAGCGGGGCGACGACCGGGCAAAGGCGCTCGATCTGCTGGGACTGCTGGATCTGGTGGCGCTTGCCACGGTCTGCGATGTGGTGCCGCTGAAGGGGCTGAACCGTGCCTATGTGGTGAAGGGCCTGCTGACGGCACGCCACATGGGCAATGCCGGGCTTGCCGCCCTGTTTCGCAAGGCCGGCCTTGCCGGCCCGGTGACGCCCTATCACCTGGGCTTCCTGGTCGGTCCCCGCATCAATGCGGGCGGGCGAATCGGGGATGCCGCGCTCGGCAGCCGGTTGCTGACCATGGATGATCCGGCGGTGGCCGATTCGATAGCCGCGCAGCTCGACGACCTGAATCGCGAGCGGCAGGCCATGGAAGCCGCCATGCTTCTGGAGGCGGAAGCCGAGGTGATTGCCGAATACGGCACCGGCGAAAATGCGGCGGTGATCGTCACTGCCCGAGAGAACTGGCATCCGGGGATTGTCGGCCTGCTCGCGGCGCGGCTGAAGGAAAAGTTCAAGCGGCCGGCCTTTGCCATCGCTTTCGATTCCTCGGGACGCGGCACCGGGTCGGGGCGGTCGATTCCCGGCTTCGACATGGGGCGCATGGTGCGCGCCGCCGTCGATGAAGGCCTGCTGCTCAAGGGCGGCGGACACGCCATGGCGGCAGGCCTCACCGTGGAACGCTCCAAGCTCGGGCTGCTGCGCGCCCATTTTGAGGCGGTGGCCCAGAAGACCGTGCCGGATCTTGTTGCCAATCACATGCTGAAGATCGACGGTGCGCTGGCGGCCTCCGGTGCGACGCTCGCCCTGATCGACCAGATGGAGCAGGCAGGGCCCTATGGCTCGGGCCACAGCCAGCCTGTCTTTGCCCTGCCTGCGCATCGAATCACCGATTCGCGACTGATCGGCACTGCGCATGTGAAGGTTGTACTGCAAGGGATGGACGGCAGCCGGCTGGATGCCATTGCATTCCGTGCCGCCGACACGCCGCTCGGCCAGTTGCTCCTGTCGTCGCGCGGCGCCGCGCTGCATCTCGCCGGCTCGCTGGGCGCCGATCACTGGCAGGGCAGCCGACGCATCCAGCTGCGCATTCTGGACGCAGCCAGGGCCGTCTGAAACCGCCGGGCCGAAGGAACATGGCCGTCAGAAGATCCAGTCTCGGAGTGTCCAGCGGGTAGATACGAAGGCACGCAACGGGCTTTTCAGCCGAGATCAGCGTCCTTGCCGTCAATGTCCTGGAAGAGTGAAGTGGCACGCCCTAGGGGAGTCGAACCCCTCTTCCCAGAATGAAAATCTGGTGTCCTAACCGATAGACGAAGGGCGCGTGCGCTTCGTTGTGTGGCGCCCTTATAGGCGGGAGCCGATTGTCATGCAAGCGTCAAATTCGCATCCGGGGCGTGGAAACTGTAAAAAAATCGTGGTCGACGGCGATCTGTGGAAAACCAGAAAACTGTTCAGAAACAAGCGTCTGTGCCGGCTCGTTCATAAGCGACGTTAAGTTCATCTAAGAGGGAGGATGAATGTGGAAGTGGCACGCCCTAGGGGAGTCGAACCCCTCTTCCCAGAATGAAAATCTGGTGTCCTAACCGATAGACGAAGGGCGCGTGCGCTTCGTTGTGGCGCCCTTATAAGCGGAGTTTTTTCGCATGCAAGCGAAAAATTGCGTCAAACGACATCTTTTTCAGGGCTGTGGATTGAGCGCCGGCGCGACAGCACAGGACGCGCGATGTCCGTATCTGAGCAAGCCTGCAGGGAGGGAGAAAAAGATGGAAGTGGCACGCCCTAGGGGAGTCGAACCCCTCTTCCCAGAATGAAAATCTGGTGTCCTAACCGATAGACGAAGGGCGCGTGCGCTTCGTTGTGTGGCGCCCTTATAGGCGGCGGATTTGGCGGAGGCAAGCGTCATTTTGCAAAAATGACACAAAATTTGGAGGCGCCGGCCTGCTGCCTGTGGACAAGGAAAAGCTGCGCCTTATCAAAAGATTAACCGGCGGCGTTGACTCAATCTGGCAGCCGGCGGATCACCACAGTCCATCGCCGCTGCCCGTTGCGGATTGGGCAGCCGGCACTGCCTGGGCGCTGAAGACGCTGCCGGCCATGGGATTGATGCGGCCGACGGGAAGGACCGGCTGGGCCATGCCGGCGGTGGGTCCGGTCGCAGCAACAGGCGGTTCCGCGACCGAGTAGAGGCTGCTGCTGCCTGCCCGCACCGCCGTCGGCTGGTTGACCAGGGCGGCGAGATCGGTGGTCGCCTGGGGTGCCGTTTCCGCCGGCGGTATCGCGGCCTGCGTTTCGGCCGGCTCCGGCGGTCGGTAGGCGCGGCTTCGACGGCGCGGCGTGCCATCGGCAGAGATCACCATCGGATCGACATAGGCTGTGGCGGCTGTCTGAGCGGCAGCGCCGCTGGCGGTTGCCGTCTTCCTTTCCGGCGCGCTCGGCGCAGTCGCAGGATCCGGCTTGGCCGAAGCACTGACTGCCGGCCTGGCCTTTGCCAGCAGATTGACGCAGCCGGACAGGCCAAGGCCGAGGCTCATCAGGGTGAGCACGGTGCAGGACAGCCGGAGGGCTTTGAGGCTTGGGTATCGCATGCGGCATGGTCTCGGTGGATCGTCTGTGGGACCGAAAATGCCTGGGTAAGCCTGCGTCAGGCTTATGGCGGGTGGCCGGGCGGGCATGCCGCGCAAACACAAAGACGCCGGCGCGGGTGAGGCGCCGGCGTCTTCTGGCCAGACTGGCTGAAGGCCTGCGGGATTACCAGCTGCCGGTGTTCGGCATCGAGGCCCAGGGTTCGGCCGGCTCCAGTGCCGGGCCTTTCTGCAGCAGCTCGATGGAAATGCCGTCCGGCGAACGGACGAAAGCCATGTTGCCATCGCGCGGCGGACGGTTGATGGTGACGCCGAGATCCATCAGCCGCTGGCAGGTGTCATAGATATTGTCCACCTCATAGGCGAGATGGCCGAAATTGCGGCCGCCGGTATAGTCTTCCGGATCCCAGTTGTAGGTCAGCTCGAGAAGCGGCGCGCGCAGGGTTTCGCCGGCCTCCGCATCCTCGTCGGCGGCGAGGAAGATCAGCGTGAAGCGACCCTTGTCGTTTTCGATGCGGCGGACTTCCTTCAGTCCGAAAATGCGGGTGTAGAAATCAAGCGAGGCATCGAGGTCCTTGACCCGGACCATGGTGTGCAGATAGCGCATGGATGGCTTTCCTCCTGATCGTGCGCTCCCGGTAATGCCGGGCGCTGCTGGGATATGCAGCACTGGTCAGCCTCAGGCAAGGCGTTTACCCTATAAAGAAAGGGATAACACGTGAGCAGGGTCTTGCGCTGGACGAACGGCGCAATGTTAACATATCCTCTAAGAATCAGTTAACCGATCGACCGTGACGCGTAATCCAGGGGCTGACAGTATGGCGGACAGAATGTCATCGAAGGACGTTGCGAGTTTCGAGGAACTCGGCGGCGAGCCGGTAGAACTGATCGAGATCACCGGCGTGGTGAAGTGGTTCGACGTTGCCAAGGGGTTCGGTTTCATCGTGCCGGACAACGGCATGCAGGACGTGCTTCTGCATGTGACCTGCCTGCGCAGGGACGGCTACCAGACGATTCTCGAGGGCACTCGCATTGTTGCGCTGATCCAGCGTCGCGACCGCGGCTATCAGGCCTTCCGCATCCTTTCCATGGACCAGTCGACGGCGGTGCATCCTTCGCAGATGCCGCCGGTGCGCACCCATGTTCAGGTGACGCCGACCAGTGGGCTGGAGCGGGCGCTGGTGAAGTGGTTCAATCGCACCAAGGGCTTCGGCTTCCTGACGCGCGGCGAGGGAACCGAGGACATCTTCATTCACATGGAGACCCTGCGGCGCTTCGGCCTGACGGAACTGCGGCCGGGCCAGGTCGTGCTGGTACGCTTCGGTTATGGCGACAAAGGCCTTATGGCTGCCGAAATTCACCCCGATGGTCCGAGCGTTCTGCCAAGGGCTCATTGATGCGTATTGTTGCGAAGACTCTTGTTGCGAGCGCCATGATGGCGCTCTTTGCGTTTCTGGCCACTGTCGCCGCAGCCCAGGTGCGGTTCGACAGCGAGCCGCTGTCGATTCTGACCTTTTCCGGCGGACGACAGGATTTCACCGTGGAACTGGCGCTGGATGCCGAGCAGCGTCAGCAGGGGCTGATGTATCGCACCGAAATGGCCGAGGATCACGGCATGCTGTTCGATTTCGGTGACTCTCGTGCGGTGGCGATGTGGATGCGCAACACGCTCATTCCGCTCGACATGCTGTTCATCGACGCCAGGGGGCGCATCGTGAATATCCATCAGGGTGCCGTGCCCCTGTCGGAGACGATCATTCCCTCCGGTGGTCCGGTCAAATATGTGCTGGAACTGAAGGGCGGGGTCGTGGCAAAGCGCGGCATCGCGATCGGCGATCTGGTGGACAGCGCGCAGATCGCCCGGGGAAATTGAGGCATGCGGATTCCGCCCCGATTCGTTGTGGCGTTCGAGGGGGCGGAAACGCCGGTGCCAGCCTTTCCAGGGACTTGCCGGAACGGGCACGATTTTGCAGTTGCGGCCAAAACGGGAACCGTGTATCTGCCTTGTCATCGTTGGTACGGAGTGTAGCGCAGTCTGGTAGCGCATCTGGTTTGGGACCAGAGGGTCGGGAGTTCGAATCTCTCCACTCCGACCATCGCTGCCGAAAGCGACCGATCCACCTTCGGCAGGTTTGCAGCTGCCTTGCGGCATGTGCGGCCTCGCACGGGTGATACAAGACTTTCGGCGCGTGAAATTTGCGCCTAAGGGAGCGTTGAGACGTATGACGGCCAAGATTTTCCGCCCCGCAAAGACCGCGATGCAGTCTGGCAAGGCCAAGACCCATCTCTGGGTTCTGGAGTTCGACCAGGAAGAGCCGCGTCGCATCGATCCCATCCTGGGTTATACCTCCTCGAGCGACATGAAGCAGCAGGTTCGCCTTACCTTCGAATCGCTCGAACAGGCCAAGGCCTATGCGGAGCGCAACGGCATCGAATATCGCGTGATCATGCCGAAGGAAGCTGCACGACAGACGGTGTCCTACAGCGACAATTTCCGCTTCAACCGCCTTCAGCCCTGGACGCACTGATCCGGGCTTTACCATTTTGGCCCCTTAGCTCAACTGGATAGAGCAACTGCCTTCTAAGCAGTAGGTCGCAGGTTCGAGTCCTGCAGGGGTCGCCAAATCATACCTTAATGAATTGATTTTGCTTAAGGTGCGACCGACCGGGGAACAGGGTACGACTTAAAGTCTGTTCGACAGACGTTCTGCCGCACCTCTCGCAAGGCGCTTTTTGTCGGCTTCGCGCGTGTACAGTTCGGCCATCGCAAGCCGGCTCCAGCCGAACATTGCCATCAGTTCATGCGCCGTCGCGCCTTCGTCGGCAGCGATCGTTGCGCCTGCCTTTCTGAGGCCGTGCGCCCGGCAGTGGTCGGGAAGTCCCGCCGCCTTGCACTGCTTGGCAAACCAGTTGCCGAAGCTGGCGGCGGACGCGAAGGGCTTGCCGCGCTCGGTCGTCAGGAAAGCGAGATCTCCTGTCGCCGTCAGGTCTATCGATTCCTGCAGCGTTCGAAATACCGTCAGATGAACCCATTGGCCGGTCTTCTGGGTGCGCAACGATATGACGCTGTCGCGCATATGCTGCCGCCCGACCACGACGGCGTCGCTTCTACGAAGCCCGAGGAACAGGAGGATGTCGATAGCGAGGCGAGCTCGCGTGCCGACAGGATGGTGGGCGCGATAGCGCTCCACCTCGTCCACCGTCCAGGCGTGAAATCCTTCCGAGCGGACTTTTACCTTTGAAATGCCGGCTGCGGGGCTGACTTCGTAGAAGCCAGCCTCCGTTGCCCAGCGGAACAGGTGACTCATAGTCTTGAGATAGTTATTGGCAGCATTGGGCTTGCCCGCGCGCCGATCCAGGCCAGCCTTGATCTTGGCCCTGTTCAGGTCACCGTATGGTCCGTTGGCATTGCGCGGATCGTCCAGGATCTGCTTCAGGATGTTGTCGCGCTGGCGCCGTGTGGATGGCTGCAGTTCCGCAAATGCGGCGCTGCGCTTATACTGGTCCACCAGCCACTGGAATGTTCCGGTCTTCGGTTTTCTCGGGTCCGGCTGAACGGCATTGCCGGACAGTGCTTTCTCATAGGCCGCGTTGAACGCGTCGGAACCATAGGGCTCCGGCAGGCGCACGCGCTTGCCGCCTCTCTTGAAGTACCAAACGTATTTTCCGTGCCTAGTCTTCTCACGGGACAGGTAGGGTTTGCGCGGCATGTCGTCCTTCACAGGTGGAAATCCTCGTAAGGCTCGACCTTGTTCTCTTTCTGTGCAACCGAAATCTCCGGAGAAATGCCGATCCGTCGTCCGTCTATCTCAATCCAGACGGTTACGTTCTTCGTTTTTGCAACATCGGCCATGCGCCTGAGATCCGCGGCCTTCACCAGTGCAGATTTCGTCATGGCGAAACCTCCTCACATTTCATTCGCTTTGCCTGCTCGCGGCGGATCGCATTGCGCTTGCGGGTGACGAGCTCCAGATGGTCGGGGTGGGGGCGTACGCACAACCGGTTGCGGCAGACGTGGTCAATCTCCTTCTTCCCCGGAATGTAACCGTGTTCGTTGGTCCACATCACCAGGTGCACCGCGACAGTCTGGCCGCCGAGTGCCATGCGCGGGTAGCCGGCGCCTCTTCCTTCCGTGCCTGATGTTGGTCCGGTCCAGACCCAGCAGCCGGTCGTCTCGTCGATCGAGACGCGCGCCATGATGCGGGCCCGGATCTCGTCGCGCCTGCTCATTTCGGCGTCCTCGGCCATACGGGTCCGAAATCGACGACCACGCTGCGGACAGCTTCTTCCGAGCCGACAAAGACGGGCGGCTGTTCGCCGCTCATCAAAACGGAGAGGTAGACGCGGCCCGTGCGGTTGACCTCCGCAAGCTCCTCCGGAGAAAGCTGCCAGCAGGACACACAGGTATGGATGTTGCGGAAAATGAACATGTCCTGCACATTTTCGGCGCCCTCAGGTGCGTGCATGATGGCATTCGCGCCCTCGAAATATTGCGGACTTCCCATCAACTCTTCTCCTGATCCTGCCTGGTATCCATCACTGCGCCCTCCACGCTTCGAAATCGGCCCGCATGTCGCGCCAGCGCCCGGCCGCGTCCGGGCTTTTATTGAGCTCGGATCGGGACGCGATGGCGAGCGCCTCGCGCACGCAGGTTTTCACGCTGTCCGCATCCTCCGCCTGCAGTCCGTGGCGCTCGACGAGGTAGCGGATGAAAATCGGCTCCTGGCACTTCATGGCGCATTCGGCGGCGTAATCAGCCGGCTTCGCGGCGGCGTCAGTTCTCGGAGGGGCGGGCGGCTGCGTGGCGAGCTCGCGGATGCGCTGGAATGCCTGCCCCAGCAGACCCAGCAGGAAGCCTACGTCATCATGGGCGCTCAGCAAGAAATCGCGGTCCTGATAGCTGCAGTCTTCCGTCAGGACGGCAATGACAACAGGCTCAGTACCCGGTGCGAGCCGGACGGAAATGCGTTCAGCACGACGCGGCATGGCGACCAGAGCCCAGTCGGTGCTGGCGTCCATATGCCGTGCGCGGATGCGGGAAAGACGCGCCTGGTCCGCCCTTGATGCCATCAGGCCGCCTCCGACCCTGCGGACATTGCCCAACGCACCACCATCGGGCCGAGCGCCATCATGGTGAGCGGATCGGATGGCGCTCGCAAAATGGCCGGTGCCTTGGCTGGTCCGATGATGAACTCAATGTCATCGCCGTTGATCTTTTCCAGCGCGGCGCGAAGATTGGCTCCATTGAACCCCTGTCGGATGGAGCCGTCTGCTTCCGCTTCCGCCTCATCCTGCGCCTCGTCGCCGCTGGTGTGCTGGAGATAGAGCGACACGGCGCGCGGTGTGACATCGATCGAAAGGCCATTGGACTTGTCGGCGTTGAGCGTCAGGACGCGCGTGACGGAGGCGGCGAGTGCGGCCGCGCTGATGCGGACGGTCACGCCCTCCGCGCTCGGCTCGATCACGCGATAGGGCAGGAACTGGCCTTCGCAAAGCTTGGTGATCAGCTGCGCATTGCCGGCGCAAACGCGCAAGCGCTCCTCACTGATATCAAGCTCGACATCCTCGCTGCGCTCCAGAATCTGGCAGATCGGCTTGATCGCCTCGTTCGGAACGGTGATCGACGGCACGCCGTCAAGTTCCTGGTCGAATTCGTTCGGGGGGATCATGCGAAGGGCCAGCTTCCCGCCATTCGAGGCGACCACGGCAAGGCCGTCCTCGCGCGGATCGAGGTGCACGCCACAATAGGCAAAACGCTGCGGGTTGGTTTCCGCCGCCCATTCGACGGTCTTCAAGGCGCGCAAAAGGGTTGGCGCATTGAGCGACAGTTGCACTGCATCTTGCGGTGTCAGCATGCTGGGGAAATCTCGCCCCGGCAACACCTGCAGGCGCGTCCGATACTTTCCGGCGCGAAGCTCGACGCCTTCCAACCGACCCATGCTCTTGCGGGGGCTGACCACAAAAGGAAGATCCGGGCCATTGCGCACCACATCGATCAGCGCGCGGCCGGGGCAGGCCAGCGGCTCGAACCGCTCGCCGATCTCTGCGGCAAATACTGCCGAGATTTCCTGGCCGAGATTGCTGGCCGTCAGCTGCGCCCTGCCGTCCTGGGTTCGGCTGATCAGGATATGGGTGAGGATCGGGATCTTGGACCCATGGTCCACCACATCCTTGACGACGGACAGGGCGGCCGCCAGCGCGGACTTCTCGGCAGTGAACAGGGTGTCGTCAGCCATGGCAGGCCTCAGCGACATCATCGCGGCATCTGTCTGCCAGCCGCATTTCCGATACGGGGGGGGCGCAGATCAAAGCTATCGCCAAAGATATCGTAGAGGCGTTGCAGCAGTTCGCCGCGGCTTTCGCCATCGGCAACCGCACGATACAGCTGCTGAACGTCTTCACGGGATACGTCAAGCATGATGGATCTCCCAAGGGCCGGAGTTTTCAGGACCGTCATCGCGCTCGTCGTAGCGGATGCGGTTATAGGCAATGACGACCAGCAGGCAGGACAATGCCCATACAGCGCCGACGCACAGCAGCCAGATAAGCAGGGTGAGCGCCGCATCAGACATAATGGCGATCTCCCCGCGTCTCGCGCAGCAGGCGCGCCAGTTGCTCGGCGTGGAATGCCTCGCGGCGTGCTTCATCTTCCAGCCGGCGTCGCTCATGGGGTGACAGCCCTGCGATCTGCCAATGCACCAAGATGCAGAGGCAAACGAGGGTGATCATCCACGGAATGAAAGGCAGAAGCGTCTCCATGGTCACGCCACCTTCATTGCCAGCAGAGCAAGAATTGCTGCGACTATGAGCAGGAACCGGCCGATGCAGACGGCCAAGAAGACCGCAGGTGATGCGGCCCGTCGGGGCGGGATGGCAAGAGGACGCATGAATGGTCCGAATGGTTTGGCATTGCGATGCATGAAGACAACCTCCATCCGTTTGTGATGCCGCTGCGGGAATAGGGGCCCAGCGGCAATGCCAAGCGGATCCGTTCACGCGTCGATCTGCGGCGCATGCTGCGGTTGCGTTGTTGGCCCAGAGTTCAGTCCGTCTGTGCCGGTGGATAAGTCGTCGGGAAATTTGCAATTCGGTCTGATATCGCTGAGAATCAGCCGGTGCGTGGCGACCGTCACGAAGTCGCCACGCACCTTCACCCCCAAGTGCACATACCACCAGAGGATGATTTCAATGACAGACAAGAAGCCAAGCCCGCCTCCGGCACCGAGGCCATCACCACAGCAGGGAACACGTGACGGCGGATCCGGAAAAACGGGTGGCATCACCAAGGGCGCCGGAAACCAGCCCCCACCGCCCAGAAAAGGAAAATGAAGATGGATGCTCCCGACGATGACTGCGCTGATGCCGTCCACGGTCTGCGCCACACGGCGCTGCGCAATGCGCTGTATCATGTGGCAAGGCGTGGCTGGCTGGATGGTATTTCGCGCATCCTGAACCTGGCGGTCATCGTTGGCGGCACCGCTTATGCGGCAGACATTGCCAAGGGCAATACAAACGCTACGCTGCTGCTTGGAATGATCACGGCGGTCATCGGCGCGCTGCAGCTGGTCTTCGACTTCGGCGGCAGGGCGCGTGACCACCAGCTTCTGCAGAAGCGCTATTACGACGTGCTGGCCGCCATCGAGGAGAACCGCGCTCCGAACCTCGACGACTGCGCCCGATGGAAGGCGGAACTGACCCGCATCTACGCAGACGAACCACCGACCCTGCGCGCGCTCGATGCCATTGCCGACAACCAGGCCACAGCCGCCATCATGGGCGCACGAAAGCCACGCCTGCATGTGACCTTCTACGAAAGCATGACGAGACACATCTTCATGCATAATTCTGGCACCTTCCACGTAAATGAGGGTTGGCAGGACTGAAGTTTTCGATCTCTGGAAACTCCATCCGTTTGTGATGCCGCTGCGGGGAGGAGGTCGCAGCGGCAATGCCAAGCGGACCCGTTCAGGCGGCGGGACGCTCGGACATCTCGGCAAAGAGCTCGGCGGCGCGGGCAATGTTTTCGTCGCACAGCTGTTCGGCCGTGTAGCCCAGCTGGCGGAAATCGGCCCTGGTCAAGGACTGGCCGCGCTCGCGCTGGATCTGCGCCAGTTCAAGCGGGATGTTGCGGACGAGTTTGGGGCGGATGACTTTCATGTATGGCTCCTTGGTTTTGGGGAGATCTGTTTGTGATGCCGCTGCCAGATGCTGCAGCGGCAATGCCAAGCAGATTCGGTCAGGTGGTAACGTGCTTGATGGCCCACATCACCGCTTCCTCAATGCGTTCGGCAGCGATGTTGAGCTCACGGTCAAACCGGACGATGGCGGCGGCCTGCGACGCCATTCCCAATGCGGCCGTGTCCGCCACATCGGTGTTGACCATCTGCGGCGGGGTCCGGAGTTCATCGATCAGCGCGAGAAACTCGCGGCCCTTGGCCTCAATGGCCCTCACATGCCATCGCTCGG
This sequence comes from Rhizobium sp. CSW-27, assembly GCF_018760785.1. Taxonomy (GTDB): domain Bacteria; phylum Pseudomonadota; class Alphaproteobacteria; order Rhizobiales; family Rhizobiaceae; genus Neorhizobium. The sequence continues at coordinate 277,217 of NZ_JAHHZO010000004.1, read as the reverse complement.
ACTGTGTCATGGTGTTCGTCGTTTGCATGCCTCTCTCCTCAGTTGCAGAGTGCAGAAGATCACCGCCACCCCATCAGGGGTGGGCGCCGGGGTTGGGCGAGGGGTGGCGGTGCTTCGCGTTTTCACCAGGTGGCGGGGGTGACAACCAGGTGATGAGATTGAAGGTACATATCGTACCCAACGCTGTCAATCGCGAAAGGTATAAATAATACCCAGCGCACCGGCTGGCATTCCTCACGTGAGAGGATGCGAACTAGGTCGAAGGCGCTGCGTATGGTGATTTAGAAAGAGGTTGCCCGTTAAGGGCGATCTATCTAGCGTGCAATCTCGTCAGGTGTGCTCGCGGAGAGGCTAAACATGCACGTTGTAATAAGGGTGATTGGGGGCCTCATGATTGCGGCCGGATCTTACCAGGCAATCATGTTTTCGCCTTCGTTTGGGCTGGGGGCATTTTCGGCAATCTATGTCGGGCTTTCCACTTGCATTGCGGGTGTACTTGTTTATGGCCTCGGCGAGGGCCTTAAGTACCTGCAAGAGATCCGTGATGAAGCGCGAAGACACACGGACCTAGCTGAGAAAGTCTTCTATGATCGATGAACTAGTCAAGGTGCGTGCTACGGCTTACGAATAATCCAGAGAACCTTGCCGATAACCTGAATATCTTCGCCATCTGCAGCGCGATACAGCCTTATTGGCTCTTGATGGGCTGGGTCTGTGCTTTCCGGCCATAACTCGTATCCATCGGCAGCCTTCCTTACACGTTTGGCTGTGCGCTCCACCATTTGCCCGCCATAGCGTCGCCGCTCAACGATCGCCAGATCTCCATCCTCAATGTCCACATGCGCTGCAATGATATTGAGGCAAACAAGTCGTTCGCCGTGCTGGGCAATCTTGTTCAGGCAGTTACCTTCAATCGATAACGCGAATTGCCATTCAATGGGATAGGTTCCGGTGGAAGGAACGTAATCTATGTCGTCGTACCCAAAATCCATGTCTTCAACGCTTAGCCAGCTATTTGCGGCAACCTTCCCGGTAACGGGTATCATTCCGATCGGAGCACTGGATAACACCAAGCCCGATGCGGGTTGATCTGACTGCGGACCAGAACCCTCTCCGGTTTGCAGCCATGCGGTTGTCACACCAAAAGCTTGCGCATATCGCTTTGCAATTGCAATTCCAAACCCGTTTCGGCCGGACTCGTGCGCTTTGTATGTGTTCACATTCCATGAGAAACGTGCGGCCGCTTTCTCTGCGCTTGAATAACCGGCCGCTTGACGGGCTTCGACAAGCCGCTCCGCACGCGCAAATTTCTCAAAATTTTCGTTTGGCTTCAACATGTTAAGAATAATACCGATATAAAGGGTACAAGTCATATCCGATGAGGTTGACAAAAAGGGTATGAATTGTACCCTTTCGCTATGACGCACGCCGACCTAATCGACAAATGGCTGACGCTTTCCGACTTCGCCGATGACATCGGCGTCGCTTACGGGACGGCTAAAGCTATGCGCAGGCGGAACTCTATTCCGTCGGAGTATTGGTTGGCTGCAGTGCAGGGCGCCGAAAGCCGAGGCTTTGATTGCGTCACGCTTAAGGCCCTTGCCGCAGCGGTTGCCAAACAGCCCGAGGTCGCCCAATGAGCGCCCTCCCGCCCTCAATACCCCAGCGATTCCACGATGCCATCGACGGCATCCTGTGCGCCGGCCACGTAAGTGGTGAACAGCGCGCCGTCGAACTGGTCCTGCCGTGCCTCCGCCAGCCGGGTTGGCATAGTGAGCAGCCGGTTCAAGACCTGCTCCTTGTGGGGGTGGGTTTCCAGAATGGCGGTGATGGCCGCCTGCAGAATGTCGATGCGAGCGAGCAGCGCGGTGTTCGCGGTTTGCGTGCTTTCGTCATCCGTCATTTGCGTCTCCGATTTTCCGTTGTCGTTTCCATTCCAGGGAGATCCCCATGCAGATCAAAAAGCGGCTGCTCAAAATTGGATGCCGTTCTGTTCGTGCTGCCGCTCTTCGCTCTATCGGAGCGGGGTTCCGGCGATACAGGAAAAATCTTGAAGACGGGCCTGCTGAGCGTGCAGCACTGGAGAAATGGGAGAAGCGTTGGCGGTTTTACGAAGCCTGCAAGCTGCCGAACGGCGCGGAAAACGACGCCGAGATTGTGCGGCTCGGCGCCGAATGCGGCTTTTCCGCAAAGGAAAGCCTTGCCATGGCCAATCATGGTCTTTGGATCGTTCCTGGGCCGGACGGCACGATCGCCAGATTTTACAGAAGCAGCCGCATCAATGCTGCTGCGGCGACGGACCCTCAGCTGCAGTAACCAAATCAAGAATCGTGTCGATGGTGATCTGGAGCACATCATCGGTTGCGCTCCATTGTCGCGCCGTCTGCGTGTCGTCGGGCGTCCGCAACAACTTGATCGTCTTGATTTTTTCTATGGTCGCGGCCGGCTGCGCACTGGCTGTAACAAGGCAGGCGATGACGGCCTGGAAGACCGCTGCCTGACTGTTCATCTTGTCGATGCGCGCATGGGCCCGCTCGATCTGTCCTTTCAGCGCTGCGATCTCGGAATCTCGAAAATCTTCGCTCATCTGGATTGCTCCTCTGGTTTGATTTGCAACCAACAGAAGAGCATGGGGCATGGTGCCCCGCAAGCCCGGCGGGCACGGACCACCCGTCGGGCTTTTTTCCTTCTTCCGCAGCCAGCGGACCGCCTGCGGGCGGCTGCGGATGGCCGCCGGGGCGGTCGCCTCCGTTCCGGCGGCACTGGCTTGCCTGGTGTGCTTGGCCTCGCATGCGGCCCTCCTGATTCGTTGGCGCATGCGTAGCGGCTGAGGCCGCCCGCTTCATGGAATCCTTTCGATCCCGTTTTTCCTTGACCATGTCTCAGGGGGCTTTCGTGCGTTCTCTTCGCAGCATTCTCGATGAAGATATTCTCAGCCTCAAGGGCGCAACCGACGCCTGCCTGAAGCTGGGCGGGGGCGTGACCTCCTTTGCGCAGCTGACGCGCGTCAGCGTCTCCGTTCTGTCCCGATATGCCGATTGCCGCAACTGCGATCCCGATGATCGCGAGGGCAATTTCGAGCGGCTCATACCCGTCGATGTGGCGGTTGAGGCCGACCGGCGGGCGGGCAAGCCGCTGATCACGGAAGAGATGGCGCGGCAGCTGGGCTACCGGCTGGAGCCGGCGCTCGCTTCTGCCGTGCCTGCGCGTCGCATCACCGATGGCGACATTCTGGACATGATGCAGGAGGCGGCGGACGTGGTGCGGGAACTGCGCGCCGCGCGGGCCGATGGCCGCATCGATTCCGCCGATCGCAAGCGCGTGCGCACCGAGATCCGCGAGTTGCAGCGCGAGCTTGAAGAAATCCTCGTCAACCTGGCGGAGGGCTGAGCGATGACAAAGGCTCCAGTCAGGACGGTCGGGATCGCGCTGACCGTGACCGAAAAGGCCAAGGCGAACCTGGACCGGCAGGCTGCAGCACGCGGCATTCCCTCTTCGCGCTGGGCTTCGCAGATCTTTGACATCGGCTTCGCGGCCGTCTGCGCGCGCGAGAAGAGCATGCCGATTTCCGATGCCGATCTGGATGCGATCTGCGGCGCGACGCTGCTGCTCTGGTCGCGCGGCGAATGGGACACGGCGGCGATTGCTGCCGGCCTCGGCGTGCCGGAGGCGACCGTGGCGCGCATCCTGGATGGCTGGCGCGAATACCGGAGGGGCGGATGAGCGAGGATTTCGACCCCGATTTCTCGCCGTTTGCGGTTGCTGGCACGGCGGCCGATGCAGAGCGGGCGCGCAAGGCGGGCCGGGCCGTGGGCGCGGACGGAACCGAGGGCACCGTGGCCGCCAGCCAGCTGCGCGGCTTCGTGGACCGCATCGAGCAGCTGGAAGCCCAGAAGCAGGAGATTGCCGACCTGATCAAGGACGTGTTCGGCGAGGCCAAGGCGACCGGCTTCGACGCCAAGGCGCTGCGCAAGGTGATTGCGCTGCGGAAGAAGGACGAGGATGAGCGGGCTTATGAGCGGGAGACACTGGATCTCTATCTCGCCGCGCTCGGGATGATGGGCTGACGGGAGCTTTCCATGACGACGAAGACACCGCCCGCCGGAGAGCGGGCACGCGCCATTCTTGATGCCGTGCGGCGCGACGGAAGCTTTACCTGCACCAAGGAAAGCGAGGTGCAGGCCTGCCGGAGGCTGAACGCCAAGGGGCTGCTGAACCGCGACCCGAAGAATGGCAACCTGTTCACGCTGAGCGCACGCGCAAAGGCAATGAACCCGAACGGCAAGATCGCCTCGAACCCGCCAAGCGGTGCACGCGTGGCTGTGCGGCGGCTGATCGACAGCATCGACATCGGCACCCGGCTGCGGCCAATCGATCCGCATCGGGTGGAGGCGCTCAAGCCTTCGATCCTGGAGCTTGGTCTGCGCACGCCGATCAGCGTGTTCGGCCGCCCTGACGATGCGCGCGTTCTTCTTTCGGCCGGCGGGCACAGACTGCAGGTGATGCGAGAGCTTGGCGAAAGCTGGATCGACTGTTTCCACGAGGACGGCGATGCGCTGGATGCCGAATTGTGGGAGATCGACGAGAACCTGGTGCGCGCCGAACTGACGGCAGCAGACCGGGCCTTGTTCATTCATCGCCGCAAGGAAATCTACCTGCTGCGGCACCCGGAAACGGGGCAGGGTGGTGACCGCCGATCAAAACGACAGGATGTCGTTTTGAATGATCCGTCACGCGCCTTTTCCGTTGCAACCGCCGAAGCGACCGGCCGCGACCGGCGCACCATCGAACGCGATGCATCGCGCGGCGCGAAGATCGCGGAAATGGCGCTGCATCTCATTCGCGGCACCCGGCTCGACAGCGGCGCGTTTCTTGATCGGCTAAAGCAGGTCAGCGAGGAGCACCAGGTGCTCTATGTGAAGGCTGCCCTCGACGAAGAAAAGCGCAAGGCGGCCGACGTGAAGGAAGGGCGCAAGCGGCTGGCCGAGGTGCGCCATGCGGTACGCCTGACGCATATGGCCCATGTGATCGACAATGGTGCAGCGACGAGCGGGCAGGTGCGCCAGAAGTTTCCGATTCTCTATGCCGACCCGCCCTGGAAGTTCCGCCCCTATTCCGATGTGACGGGCGGGGACCGCAGCGCGGAAAACCATTATCCCACCATGACGACGGACGAGATCGTGGCGCTGTTCGACGAGATCGGCGCACCCGCCAAGCCGGATTCGGTGCTGTTTCTCTGGGCGACCAATCCCATGCTTCCGGACGCGCTGCGCGTGATGGCGGCATGGGGTTTTGCCTATGTGCATCACTGGATCTGGGACAAGGCGATTGCCGGCAATGGCTACTGGGGCAGGGACCGCCACGAACTGCTGCTGATCGGCAAGCGTGGCCGTCCTGTGGCGCCGCTGATGGGGACGCAGCCGGAAACGGTGCACCGGGAGGCGAAGACAGACCACAGCGTCAAGCCGGCCTTCTTCGCCGATACCATCGACCGGCTGTTTCCGGGCATTCCGAAGCTGGAAATGTTCGCGCGTTCCGGTCGACCCGGCTGGACCAGCTGGGGGCATCAGGCGCCCGCCGCACCGCAGGACCATGCGGCAGAAAGCGAGGTGGCGTGATGGACGCGCGCACCTTCCAGAACCGCGCGCGCTTTCTTGCCGCGCGCCAAGCCTGCCCGAAATGCGGGGCGACCGCGCTGGAGCGGCATGACGGCTTCGTGCGCTTCGAATGCGCCGCCGCCTTCGGCATCGATGCCAACGCGAGGATCTCCTGTGTCTATCCGTGCCCGGAGGCGAGCATGCTGACGGCCAAGCTCTGGAATGCGCAGACGGCGGAGGATGGGCGATGAATACCCACGTCGGAAGCCTGTTTGCGGGTGTTGCGATCACGGCCTTGGCTGCGATCGGCCCGGATCGGCCGATCATCATCGACAGCTTTGCAGGTGGTGGCGGTGCCTCGACCGGCATCGAGCAAGCGCTTGGTCGCTCGCCGGATTATGCCATCAACCACAATGAGTGGGCGCTAAGACTGCATGAAGTGAACCATCCGGACACGATCCATCTTTCGGAAAACGTCTACAAGATCGACCCGCTCGATCACCTGCGGGGCAAGCATATCGGGCTCGCCTGGTTCTCGCCGGATTGCAAGCATTTCTCCAAGGCCAAGGGCGGCAAGCCCGTGGAACGCAACATCCGCGACCTGTGCTGGATCATTCCCGGCTGGATCGAGCGCATTCAGCAAAGCGGCGGCAAGGTCGATGTCGTCATCATGGAGAACGTCGAGGAGTTCAAGGATTACGGTCCGCTGATCGAAACGCCGCGTGGCCTGATGCCGGACCCGAAGCGCAAGGGCGAAAACTACCGCAAATGGCGTGCTGCGATCCGCAGGCTTGGCGGGCGGATGCAGAGCCGCGAACTGCGTGGCTACCAGTATGGCGCGCCGACAATCCGCAAGCGCCTTTTCATCATCATCCGCTTCGATGGTAAGCCCATCGTCTGGCCGGAGCCGACGCACGGTCGGCCGGACGATCCGGATGTGATTGCAGGTCGCAAGCAGCCTTGGCCGATCATAGGTGATTATATCGACTACAGCATTCCATGCCCGTCGATCTTCGATGACAGCCAGACCATCAAGGCGCTTTACGGGATCAACGCCAAGCGCCCGCTGGCCAAAAACTCGGAGGCCCGCATTGCCCGCGGCTTCGATCGGTTCGTTCTGAAAGCCAAGCGCCCATACCTCGTCAACCTTACCCATGGCGGCCGTGTCGAAGATCTTAATGAACCGGCCCGTGTCATTACAGCTGCCCATCGCGGGGAAAAGGCGTTGATTGCTCCTGTGCTGACTTATGCGCAACAGGGCGGCGCCAACCGCTCGATGCGGGAGCCATCACACACCATTACAGCCAGCGGCAAGGACCAGAACGCTGTGATGTGCGCCTTCATGGCACAGCACAACAACGACAGCCGACGCATTGGTGGCGTCAACCCTGGCCGCCCCATGGATGCGCCAGCCTCGACGCTCACGCAGACCGGTAGCCACCAGCAGCTGACGGCAGCCTACATCGCGCGCGATTTCGGCACATCGACAGGCCATGCCTTGGATAGGCCCTGCGGAACGGTGATGCCGGATGGACAGGGCAAGACGCGCCTGGTGATGCCCTGCCTGCAGTCCTACTACGAGACCGGGGAGGGATCGCGCACGGACGAACCGATGCGGACGGCGACCACAAAGCCGCGTCATGCGCACATCGAGGCGGCCGTTGATGTGCCTCCGTTTACGGAAGCGCAGGCAGCCCGTGCCCGGCAGGTGGCCGATTTCCTGCGGGCGCATGGTGTGTGGGATGATCGGGAATTCGTGACGCTCGATATCGATGGCATCTGCTTCGTCGTCGTGGACATCGGCATGCGGATGCTGACGCCTCGCGAGCTCTACAACGCGCAGGGTTTCCCGCCCGATTACCGCATTGACGGCTATTTCGACGCGAACCGCCTCGACGATGACGGAGCGCCGACCTGGGTGCCTTTCTCCAAGGAGGTTCAGGTCTCCTGTGTTGGCAACAGCGTGTGCCCGCCAGTTGCCAAGGCGCTTGTCGCGGCGAACTGCAACCATCTGGCTGTCGAGAAAGTGCAGGTGGCGGCATGAGCCACGATGCGAGGTTCTCGATCATTCCTGGCTGGATCATCACCGATCCACGTCTCAAGCCGCGCTCCCTGCAGGTTCTGTGCCTGCTGGGCCGCCATACGGACAAGCACGGCTGGTGCCGCCGCAGTCAGGTAAAAATGGCCGATCAACTGGGCTGCGCACGCTCCACCGTGCAGGCGGCGATTGATCAGCTTTGCGACATGGGCGTTGTGCAAAAGCACATTGAGGAAAGCCGGGACGGGCGTGACAGTGCGCATTCCTACCGGGTGATTTACGACGCGCCACCGCCCTCCGGCTATGCATTCGATGCATGGGCAGAGGAGGATTCTCAGGAAATTAATCCTGTATCCGAGGCTGAAACAGCCACCCCCCCTGCCGATATATCGGCACCCCCTGCCGGTCCAGAACCGGCACCCCCTGCCGGTCCAGAACCGGCACCTATTAACGACCCTTACTTAACGACCCCTGATAAACCTGAGAGAGAGGGCGCGGGTGCGCGATCTCCGGAAGATAGGAAAAAGATCATTCGTGAGTTTGACCTGTGGCTTCCCACATGGCCGACCTATCCGAACGGCAGCAGGGATGCGGCGCTGAGCCGCTGGATGGACCTGACGCCGCAGCAGAGGGCGGACTGCATCGCCAAGACGCCAGTCTTCGTTGCTGCCGTGAGGCAGCGCAAGGCCGGAAACTTCACCTATCCGGCCGTCTACCTGCGGGAAAGGGCGTGGGAGCGGCTCGACAATCCACGAGATGAGATCGGGCCTCCCACGACGCATGCGCCGTTCTCCAAGCCGTGGATGGCTGCGCTGCTTGCCGAGGTATCACGGCCCATGGCGACCAAATGGCCCGTCATGACGGCATTCCAGCGGCTGAAGGCGAGCGAGAGCGCCGAAGCGGCCCGTCTGGTGGAGATGGAGCGCCGCACCAAGTACGGCTGGCCAAAGGCGACAGCGATGCTGTCCGATCCGAAGCCGATATCCATTCCGGCGCACCTCGTCTGCGCTTCCGACGCGTTCGGACCCGTGAAGCCTGACAGCGATCTGGCTGACCGCTGGAAGGCGATGTTCGAGAGGAACGGATGGCCGTGGTCAACGGCGGGCGTGAACATGCTGCAGCTTCCGGCTGGAGAGCCGGACGAGGCGATGGCGCAGTTTCAGGCACGGATAAACGAGGTGCGAGGCGATGATGCAGCATAGGGTGATGATCGGGCAGCAAATCGGCATTGCGCGTGACGGCGAATCAGAGCGGCAGCACCGGCTTTCACGGCTTCGGATGGTGGCTGAATCATCGTGTGAACGGCGCTGGTTTGCTGTTCGTGTGATGACAGGCCGTGAGACGGCTGTGGAAAAACAGCTTCTCGACATGGCAATCGAGGCTCTTGTTCCTATGCGAAAAGGCCCTGATTTGCGCCGCAGACACCGCGTCATTCCAGGCAGCATGATCCCGGTTATCCATGGATACGTGCTGGTCAACATGCCGGCTGATGGCGTCCTTCTGGCTGGCCTTTCCGGTCTGGAGCATGTCATTTCCGTGGTCGGAGGCTATGAAACTCCAATGCCGATTACGGCAGAAGAAGTCAGGCGTTTCAAGGCGATGGCAGATCAGGGAGCCTATGACTGGAGTGCACCGACGGGGAAATCATTCCGCTCCGGTGACGTGGTGAGGATATACGATGGCCCGTTTGTCGGGTTTGCTGGCGAGGTGATCTCCTGCCGCAGTGACGGACGAGGCGACGTGGTGCTGGTGCTGGACATGCTGGGTGGAAAGGTGCCGGTCACGGTGCCTCTTGCAATCTGCGAAAAGCTGTGAGAGCAATTTGAACACTGGATGATCTGATGATCCTGAAGTGAGCCTCTGAAAACGCCTAGACAGCGGGGAGCAATCCCGAGGTCGGTACGCCGGTCAGACCCAGCCCTGACGATGCCACATGATGGCAGATGCGATTCAGGGCCAGTGCGTGAGCTATGACATCGATCCAGAACTGCAGAATTCCATTTTGATTGTCAGCAATGAGCAGGCGGCCGATAGGTCGCCTTTTCGCGTCTATGGGTATGGGCAATTGTGCCCATACAAGGAGAAGACGCATGAGCGCACCCTCAGTAAGAGCGAAGTTCTTTGTTTCGGATATTCGCCATTCGGAAGTGCCTGGCGCTGATCCGTATGCATTGGTGACCTTAATGCCGGTGTACGGATCTTATGGTGACGGCAAGGACAACGAAAGCTGGTCTCGCTGGACACCGTCCGGTCAGGTTCAGATGAGCATCACCAACCCGAAGGCCATTGATGCTTTTGAAAAGGGCAAGGCCTACTACCTCGACTTCACGCCGGTTGAGTAACGAGTGAGGGCGGAATGGCAACCAAACCAAAAGCCTTCCGCCCTTGTCACTTGCCTTCGGCAGAGGAGCGGGAACGGGCATATGATCGGCATCGCGACCAGAGCAGGCCGGGCCGAGAGTTCTACAAGACCCACCGATGGCAGCGTGAGCGCGCCGATTTTCTGAACGAACCTGAGAACCAGTTATGTCGGCGCTGTATGGCTGCTGGTCTGTTGAATGCCGGTCAATTGCGAAAGGACGGCACGCCGCAGACCGATCCGCGCCGCATGCATCTGGTGGTGCACCACACTGTTAGGCATCGCGGCAACCCGGAGATCTTCTGGGACCGGTCGAAGTGGGAAGCCCTCTGCCCGGATCACCACGATATCGACGCGCAGGCCGAGGAGCGTGCGGCAGGCCGGGGGGGAGGTCGCAAGTTCACCCCCTAGAGGGTCCAGACCGGTGGGTGTGCGTTTGTGTGTGGCCGCGAAATTGGCCGATTATTTTTTTCCGGCGTGAGAACGCTTTTCCATGGCTCCAAGGAAGGAGGGTGAAACGATGCGCGGTCGCAAACCCGACACGCCAGAGCAGCAGGCCGAGAAGGGCGCGCCCGGAAAGCGGATGTCGCAGGACCGGGTCAAGGCCGAGCGGCAGAAGGCGCCGCAGCCTGTGGCGATCGGCAAGGTGAAGCCGCCGAAGTGGCTCAAGAAGAGCCGTAAGGCGACGGAGGTCTGGAACGACCTCGCGCCGAAGCTGGAGCGCCTGAACCTCCTGTCTGAGCTCGATGCCGGACCGCTTGCCCGGTACTGCCGTTACGTCGTCGAGTGGATCGCGGCGGATCTTGCCGTCCAGCAGGAGGGGACTTGGTTCCTTGCCAAGGATACCAACGGTAACGAGACGAAGAAGCGGCATCCCGCCTGGCAGGCGGTGCAGGATATCGAGAAGATGCTGCGCGACCTGGAGGCAACCTTCGGCATGCGGCCCGACGCGCGCTACAAGATCATGCGCGACCAGGCTGCAGCGCGTGGGCTTGGAGCGCTTGGCGATCTGTTCGGCGACCAGCCGGGCCATCAGGCGGCATCGACGACGCAGCCGGATGCTGGGCACCCGCAGACGGATGACATCGTCGGCATTCTTGCCGGCTTCGACTCGCCTCCGCCCGGCGCGCTGAACTGAGCGGATGGACAGCGTTTCAGCCGTGGCCGTGCAGGCGTCAGCCGGCCGGTGCCTTTGGCCGGAGCCTGACTGGGTCAAGGATGCTGCCGACGGTCAGGGATGGGCGTGGGTGCGGATCGCCTGGGAGCGGTGCGCGCGGGTAGAGGGCGCCTGGTACGATGCCGCCAAAGCGGACGCGGCCGTTGCGCTCTTCCCTCGCGTGTTCCGCCTGACGGATGACCGCTTTGCCGGCAAACCGTTCATGCCGGCTTTCTGGCAGGCCTGCATCATCCGGCTGCTCGTCGGCTGGAAAGCGCCGATGGAAATCATCGATGAGCAGACCGGCCAGCCGATGACGGTGCATGTGCGGATCTTCCGGAGGCTGATGCTCTGGGTGCCGCGCAAGAACGGCAAGAGCGAGTTCCTGGCGGCGCTGTCGCTGCTGTTCTTCATCCTGGATGGTGTCGTCGGCGGGCAGGGCTATGTCTTTGCGCGCGACACCGACCAGGCTGCCATCATCTTCAACAAGATGAAGGCCATGATCAGCATGGCGCCGGGCCTGTCCGACGCGCAGCTGTTCAAGAAGTCGATCTACCTGCCGAAGATCCGGGCGCTGTTCGAGCTCCTGTCCGGCAAGCCCGAAGGCAAGCACGGCAAATCGCCGACGGTCATTACCGGCGACGAGATGCACGAATGGGAAACGCCGGATCTGGCGAACTTCCTGCGGCAGGGCACCGGCACCAGACTGCAGCCGATCGAACTTTACGCGTCCACGGCTGGCGTGAAGTCGAACCGGACGGGATGGGATCTCTGGGAGGAAAGTCAGAGCATCCTTGAAGGGAGGACGGATGATCCGACCACGCTTGTCGTCATCTTCGCGCTCGATCCGGACGACGACTGGGCCGACGAGAAGAACTGGAAGAAGGCAAATCCGTCGCTCGGGATCTCGCCGACCGTGCAGTTCCTCCGGCGCGAGGCGGCGATTGCAGCGGACAATCCGCGCGCAGAAGCGCATTTCCGCTGCTACCACGCCAACCAGTGGATCGACGCGGTCGTTCGCTGGCTGAACATGAAGCGCTGGGATGCCTGCTCTTCGAACAAGGATGCATGGCGTGGCTGGGCGAAAGGCGAAGGGCTTGAAGGTCGGCGATGCTTTGCCGCCATCGACGTGTCGTCGAACGAGGACATTACGGCGCGCCTGTTGGCCTTTCCTCCGGACGACACGACGGATCGCTGGGTTTTGTCAGCGAGGTTCTGGGTTCCGGAAGGCGTGGTTGCACGACGCACCAGGCAGGACCGCGTGTCCTACGAAAAGTGGGTTTCCCTGGTCGGGGGAGCCGCTGCGCTGGAGCAGACCCCCGGCGATTACGTCGATCAGGATTACATCCGCAATGCGCTTTACGAGGATCTGGAGCGCCACGATGTGGCGCTGATCGGCTACGACCCGTGGAATGCCACGAAGCTCTACACCGACATGGTGAAGGACGGCGTGGATGCGGAACTCTTCCGTCCGATGCGGCAGGGCATACCGACACTCGGCGAACCGACCAAGCTGTTTGAGCGGCTGGTGATGGCGGGGAAGGTCGATCATGGCGGCCATCCTGTCCTGCGCTGGATGGCGGGCAACACCGCCGTGAAGTTCGACGACAACCTGAACTATGCGCCGACCAAGAAGAAGAGCGCGGAAAAGATCGACGGCATCGTGGCGAGCGTCATGGCGGTCGGCCTCTCGATGGCGGCTGAGGATGACGGAATGAGTGGCTTCTTCGAAAGCCTTGCGGAGGCACAGTGAAGATACTTCGGAAGATGGCCGGCTTCTTCGTTCAGCGGCTCAGCATCGCCAGCCCTGCAGGGTGGTATCCGGACGGCGCGCGCAGCGAGACAGGGGAGACCGTCAGCAGCGACAGTATTCTGGCGCTGTCGGCCGTCTGGGCCTGCGTCAACCTGCTGTGCGGAACGATCGCCAGCCTGCCGGTGATGGTCTACCGCACCGACGCAAACGGGGACAGGATTGTCGCCAAGGACCACCCGCTCTATCGGCTGCTGCATGACAGCCCGAACTATGACCAGACGGCCGTCGATTTCTGGGAGTTCGTCATTTCCTCGCTGGAGCTCTGGGGGAATGCCTATGCCCGGATCGAGCGTACTGCCACGCGTACTGGCACTCGCATCGTCTCGTTGGTTCCTGTCTCGCCGAGGATCGTCTCCGTCCGTCGCACCGAGGCGGGGGCGCTGGAGTACAAATGGACGAAGGATGGCAGATCCTATGTCGAGACAGATGCCACGATGCTGCATATCCGTGGCTTCGGGGGTGATCCGCTCGGCGGCCTGTCCACCCTGCATTTCGGGCGGGAATCCTTCGGCCTGGCGCAAGCCATCAACCGGTCGGCTGCGGCCACCTTCCGCAACGGGTTGCGGCCGTTCTTCCAGCTGGTGTTCGACAAGTGGCTGACGCCGGAACAGCGCGATCTTGCCGAAAAGAAGCTGCTGGAGCGCTATGCGGGCGCCGTCAATTCCGGCCGGCCTTACATTTCCGAGGGCGGCGCCAAGCTGGAAGCGCTGTCGATCAAGCCGGAAGATGCGCAGATGCTGCAGTCTCGTGCTTTCTCGGTGGAGGAGGTCTGCCGGTTCTTCGGTGTCCCGCCCTTCCTGATTGGCCACAACGAGAAATCGAGCGGCTATCCGACCAGCCTGGAGCAGCAGGTGCTGACGTTCCAGAAGTTCACATTGCGGCGCCGCCTGAAGCGCATCGAGCAGGCGCTCGAAAAGCAGCTTCTGACACCTGCGGATCGTGCAAACGGCATCACCATCGAGATCAACCTCGATGGCCTGTTGCGCGGTGACAGCGCCGCCCGCTCCCGGTTCTACCAGGTGATGACGGGCATTGGCGCGATGACGATCAACGAGGTCCGCAAGCTGGAAAACATGCCGCCCGTCGACGGCGGCGACGTGCCGAGGATGCAGATGCAGAATCGGCCGATCACGGAAATTGACGCAGAGGCGATCCGCCAGCTGATCGCGGAGCAGCAACAGGGGCAATCGGCATGACGATCTTTTCTCGCATGGATCTCGTGAAATCCGCAGATGACATGGTCAAGGCTGGCCCGGCGCTGGCCATCAAGTCCATCACCGACAATGGTGAGTTCGAAGGCTATGGCAGCACCTTCGGCGGTGAACCGGATGCCTATGGCGACGTGATCGCGCCTGGTGCCTATACCGAATCTCTGAAGAGCGGCATGCCGAAAATGTTCTGGCAGCACGATCCGTCCAGGCCCATCGGCAAGTGGACCAAGGCTGTCGAGGATGACCGGGGCCTCTTCCTGCAGGGCAAGCTGAACATGGATGTCCAGCAGGCGCGCGAGGCCTATGCCCTGATCAAGAGCGGCGACATCGACGGGCTGTCGATCGGCTATCGCATCCGGGAATATTCCGTCGATACCGATACCGGCGTCTGGACGCTGGAAAAGATCGACCTGCGCGAGGTCTCGATCGTGTCGATCGGCGCCAACGACAATGCAACCATTACCAGCGTGAAGGCAGCCAAGCAGCTGCACCAGCTGACGGACAGACTGAAGGCCGGGGACCGGCTGACAGAACGGGAGTTCGAGGTCTGGCTCAAGGGATTGGGCTTCTCGAATTCGCAGGCGGAGCGTGCCGCGCGTCTCCACCTGAAGGGGCAGAGGGACTCTGCCGAAGCGGAAAAAGCAACCGCGTTCATGCAGGCATTGCTGCGCGGGTAACCCAAGCCAACAGGACAGAGCCATGAGAATGAAGCACCACTTGCTGGCCAATGCCAGCATCCTGGGCGCGATGACGCCCAATGAGCGCAAGGCTGGACGTTATCTGCGCGATGGCACCGGCCATCCGCCGACCAAGACGGCGGAGCAGCTGGCCACCGAAGTCAAGGGCATGATCGACACCGCCGTGGACAAGGTGAAGGCGATCGCCGAAGAGGCGCTCGGCAAGGCCAAGTCCGGCGAGGCGCTGACCAATTCGCTGAAGGAAAAGGCGGATGGCGCGCTCATCGACATGAACGCGCTGAAGGAGCAGCTTGCCGAGATCGAGCAGAAGATGGCGCGCGGTCCGGGCAACGGCGCCACGCCGGAAAAGTCCTTCGGTGAGCAGTTTGTCGAAAGCGACGGGTTCAAGGCCTGGAAGGAAACCGGCTTCTCCAAGAATGCGCGCGGCGCGGATCTGAAGGTGAAGGCCACGCTGACCTCCGCCACGACGAGCTCCGTCGGTTCCGTCGGTGACGCCATCGCTCCGACGCGGCTTGCCGGCATCCAGGAGCTTCCGCAGCGTCGCATGACGGTGCGCAGCCTGTTCACGCCGGGCCAGATGGGCGGCAATACCATCGAGTACGTCAAGGAAACCGGCTTCACGAACGGCGCCGACACGGTGGCGGAAGGTGCGGCAAAGCCCTCGTCCGACATCACGCTGGACCTGATGACCACCTCGGCCAAGGTCATCGCGCACTGGATGAAGGCCTCCAAGCAGGTCCTGGACGACATCCCGCAGCTGCGTTCCATGATCGACGCCCGCCTGGACTACGGTCTGGCGCTGAAGGAAGAGCAGCAGCTGCTGTCCGGCGACAATACCGGGCAGAACCTCTACGGGATCATTCCGCAGGCATCGGCCTATTCGGCTCCGATCTCGATTGCAGACCAGACCATGCTGGATGTTCTGCGCCTTGCAATGCTGCAGGCGGCGCTGGCGGAATACCCGGCGACCGGCCACGTGCTGAACCCGATCGACTGGGCAATGATCGAAACGATGAAGGACGGCATTGGCCGCTACATCATCGGCAATCCGCAAGGTTCGACCGCGCCGACGCTGTGGCGTCTGCCTGTCGTCGATACGCAGGCCATTGGTGTTCGCAAGTTCCTGACCGGCGCCTTCCGGCAGGGTGCCCAGCTGTTCGATCGCTGGGAGTCGCGCATCGAGGTCGGCTACGTCAACGACGACTTCACGAAGAACCTCGTGACGATCCTTGGCGAAGAGCGCCTTGCGCTTGCCGTCTACCGTCCGGAGGCCTTCGTCTACGGCGATTTCGACGTGGCCCTGGCCGCCTGAGGCTGATCGCATCGACGGGCGGGCACTTCGATCGCCCGCCCTTTCTCCAGAGGGAGATCCCCATGGCAGATGAACAGGAATGGAAGGTGCTGCGCGCCCATGACGGCGACCGTTGGTATGCGGAAGGCGAAACGCGCATCGGCACCACGGCCGACCTCGGCCATCTCGCACCCCGCACACTGGAGCGTATCGGACCGGCCAAGGCCGCCGCCACGCTTCGCAACAAGGCTGCTCCGCCGCTGGAAAACAAGTCTTCCACAAACGGCAGCACCCGCAAGCCACGATAACGGGCCACCGGTCCACGAAGGGAAAAGACGATGAAGCGTTTCAAGGTTAACATCACCACCGCAGCCGACGGCTCGGCGGTAGCCTATACGCCCCGGTTCTCGGGCAAGATCCACCAGATCGAGTATGTGAAGCCGGGATCTGGCGGCTTCGACAACGGGGTGGATTTCACGGTGACCGGCGAGGCGACCGGCATCAGCCTCTGGGCACAGAACGATGTCAATGCATCGGCCGTGGTGGCGCCGCGCATGCCGACGCATTCGCAGGCCGGTGTCGCCTCGCTCTATGCCTCCGGCGGCACGGCGGTTCAGGCGCCGATCGGGCTTGCCAATGATCGCGTCAAGATCGCCATCGCCTCCGGCGGCAACGCCAAGACCGGCGCCTTTCACATCGTCGTCGATTGAGGCTGCCGATGAGCATCCGGGTCATCGTGCCGCCTGATCCTCTTGTCGAACCGGAGGACGTTGGCGGTGGCACCAATGCGGAGATCATGATTGCCGCCGTGACGGCTGCGATCGATGGCCCGGATGGCTGGCTTGGCCGTGCGCTTGGCCCGCAGACGCTTGAGCTCGGGCTCGATCTGTGGCCATGCCGGACACTTCGCCTGCCGTATCCGCCGCTGATTGCGGTGGAGGGCGTCTACTACACGGACGTGAATGGCGACGAGCAGGAAGTTGCCCTTGATGTCTGGGGCAATACGGCCGCTCACGTCTGGTTCAAGCAGTCATGGGCGATGCCTGCTCTTGCGGAGATACCGGACGCCGTGCGCATCCGCTATCGCGCCGGCTATGATGGCGTTTCCGTCATGGATGGCGGCACGGGCGCCGTGCCGCCGCAGGTAAGGCAGGCCATCATCCTGTCTGTCCAGCACCTGCGGTCGATTGGCGCGGAAAACCTGTTCCTGCGGGCCGAGGAGGTCGAAGGCGTCGGCCGCACCGAATATACGGTCTCGGAACAGGCGGGGCGGATCATCGAGGCGGCCTGCGAACGCTTGCTGTTCGGCCTCAAGGTGTTTGCATGACGCCCGATAACGCCATTGCCATCCTCGATCGCGCGCTTGCCCGCAATGGCCAGACGGTTTCCCTGCGGCGGGGCAACAGCGCCGCAGGCGAACAGGTAATGCAGGCCTTTGTGCGTGGTGTCACGGCCGACGAGGTGGTTGGCACCATCACGCAGTCGCACAAGAAGGTGACGATCTCTCCCAGCGGACTGCAGGGGGCCGATCTGCCGGCGGTGGGTGCCCGCGTGGTCGTCGATGGCGTGCCGCGCGCCATCGAGATTGCCCCGGAGGTGATCCGCATGAATGACGTGGTGGTGCGCATCAACATTCTGGTGAAGGGCTGATGGCGCGGCGCGTCCTGTCCATCGGCGAGACCGTCCGCGTCCTGAAGCAGGATACGGAAGATGCGACCCGGGATCTGCTGGTTCGCACGGCAAAGCGGGAGCACGCCAAGGTGATGGCGGCCGATCCCAAGCCGCAGGCTTTCGTCCGGATCGTCGATGGCGTGCTCGGTGCGCCGGAAGAGCGCGCGCGGCCGGATGGCGTGATCGTCTACCAGTACCAGCGGTTTGACGAAATCGTGCAGTTCGCCATGGAAACGCTGTTCGACCTGTCACCGGTTCTCTCCGGCGACTACCGCAATGCCCACATGATCACCATCGACGGTGTTCCGGCTACCGGCCTGAAGGACTGGAAGCCGGGATCCGAGATCACGATCCTCAACCCTTTGCCATACAGCCGCAAGATTGAAGTCGGCTCGATGACGATGCGGGTGGCGGGGTCGGACAAGGTCTACCAGCAGGCGCGGCGCATCGTGATGGGGCGCTTCGGCAATGTGGCAAGCATCCAGTTTACCTATCGGGCTTTCATCGGCGGCAACAGCATCAACCAGGCCAAGGCGCCGTCATCCGGGAAATCCTGGTGGCTTGGTCACGACGGCGAGGCGCGTGCCGCTTCGGGCGTGGTCGAAAGCAGGATTGCCCGCACCCATGGCGCCACCGCCCACAATCAGCGCGACGTGCGGTTTCCGGCGCTGGTCATCACAGAACGGTAAGAGGGCACCATGGCGAGCTATGCAGGCGCGGAAGCGGCGATCCGTGCACGTCTGGAGGCCGGCTGGCTGACGACGCGCGTCACCTTCCAGAACGAAGATCCGGCCGCGCCGTGGCCGCCGGTCAATAGTCAGGGCGAACTGCAGCCATGGGCCAACCTGGAGATCGAATGCATCGGCAGCGAAATCGTGGGGCAGGGGCAGCCCGGCAATCACGTCTACCGTTATGACGGGCTGATCATGGTGCATGTCTTCACGCCACGGGGCAGCGGCACGGCGCTCGGCAAGGAATATGCGGTCGCAATCGGCGAGATCTTCCGCCGCAAGAAATTCTACGAGGATGCGCCCGGCTGCTACGTGCGCACCGAAGATCCCTATCCGGCGGGCGGCGCCAGCCGCTCCGATGACGGAAACTGGTTCGGCACGACCATGACGTGTCCGTTCGTCTACTGGCATCGCGGCTGAGGCCGTCATCATCAACATCAACCCGCCTCGATGCGGATATGACTGAGGAGCGCTCTGATGAGCTATTCTGAGAACTGGAATGGATATGTGGCCCTCAAGCAGCAGTCGGCGAAAGGGGCGCAGGCCAGCGGAACCGACGGACTGGTCCTGTGGACCACAGGCGGGCAGGGCGGCCAGCTGACCAAGCAGGCCGTGCAGTCGCAGCTGGTGCGGCGCGACGGCCAGCAGCAGCGGGGCCGGCATGGCTCGCGCCGCACCACCGGCACCTATGCCAGCGAACTGGGGCTCGGTCGCGCCGATCCGATCCTGGAGGCGCTGATGCGCAACAGCTGGTCGTCCGCCGATCTGGCGATCACGCAGGCTGCGATGACCAGCGTGACGACCGGCGCGAACACCATCGTGGCGGCGGCCGGCAGCTGGATCACGCAGGGGCTGCGCGTCGGTGACGTGGTGCGCGCCACGGGCCTGCCGGATGCGGCAAACAACAACCGCAATCTGCGCATCACGGGGCTGACCGCCACCACGATCACCACGGCCGAAACGCTGACGGCCAATGCCTCGCCCGATACCACCTTCACCATCACGCGGCCGGGCCGGGTGCTGATCAACGGCGGGGCCGGCGCGCTGACGAAATCCTATTTCACCATCGAGGAGCACGAATACGATCTCGACGCCTCGGAAGTCTTTACCGACTGCCGCTGGTCGCGCTTCACGCTGCGCATGAACGCCGACGGCCTGCTGGACTGCGAATATGGCTGGACCGGAACCGGTGCGCTCGACGTCAAGGAAGGGTCTGCGGCTCCGCACTTCACCAGCCCTGTCGAGCCGACCTCCGATTCGCTTGCGGCGTCTGAAGCGGTGCTGCGCTTCGGGTCCGGCGACGAACTGGACCTGACGAGCTTCGATATGACGCTCGATCTGCAGGCCTCGGCACCTTCGGTGATCAGCCCGACCAAGCTTTCGCCCGATGTGTTCCTCGGCACCATGCAGCTGTCGATGAACCTGACGGTGTTGCGCAAGGATCTGCAGGCGCTCGCCGATCTCAGCGCGGAAACCCAGCTTTCGCTGCACCTTCTGGCGCAGGAGGGCGAGGCCGCGCCGGCCGACTTCGTGTCGTTCGTGGTGTCCAATTTCACGCTGGGCAGCGTCGCCAAGTCGGCGCTCAGCAAGACCGGCGGCGCCCGGACCGTGACGCTCGGCATCCCCGCCGATCTCGTCGGCAAGGATACGCGCGGCGGCGCCTTCGACCCCACCACCCTGAAAATTCAGGTCAGCAACGCGACCTGACGAACCGGAAAGGATTTCCCATGGCAACCAGCCACGAACAGGCCGTTCGCGATGCCGCGACCGCGCTGCATGAGGCCATCGCCGAAGCCTGTGCGGCAGGCCTGCACATCACCTGGCCGCGCTCCGTGCACGGCCTTCCCACGCTGGCGATCAGCCAGTCCGCCGTGCTTGCACCCGAACCGCAGGCGCCGGCCGAGGTGGCGGGAGAAGTGAAGACAAAGGCCGGCAAGGCCTGACGAGATCGGCGCCGACACGCCGATGAAGATTGCGCGCAATGGCGGGAGGGGATGTCGGCCCCTCCCGCTTCTTAACCGACAAGGAACACCACATGAGCAATGTCATCGATATTTCCGCACATCTGCCGATGGAGACCGCAACGGTGCAGATCAAGGCGCCGGATGGATCGGACATGGGCTGGAGCGTCACACTCGCTGGCCCCACGCATCCGAAGACCGTGGCGCTGAATGATCTTATCGCTGATCGGAACCTGAAGAAAAGCCGCGACATCGAAGCATCCCAGATCAACAGGAAGCCCTATGAGCCACCTGTTATTTCACCCGGTCAGATGCGCCGCGAAGCTGCATCCGACATGGCTGCTCGGATCATTGACTGGACGCCGATCCAAGTGAATGGCGAGGTCTATGATGTCTCGCGTGCAGCAGAGCTTCTGGTTCTGCCTGGCATGGAATTCGCGGTTGCGCAGATCCTCGAAGCAATCACTGTCGAAAAGCTTTTTACGAGGCGCTCCGCCAGCGCCTGATGGCCTATGCGGAGCGTGCCTTCGCGCTCGCGGCGGTGGGTGATGAAGGCGTCTCCCTCCGCGCGCAGCTGGAAGGCCAGCTGAAGCGGACGAAGAAGCCGCAACGGCGGGCGGAAATCGAGGCGGAACTAACCCTGCCGCCTTTTCCGCAAACTTTGGCGCATATCTGGCAGGCCTATCATCGCCTGCGGGCGCGCACGGCCGCAGGCTTCTCCGGGCCTCGGCCGATCACCTGGCCCGACATCGAGGCCTTTCTTCGACAATCCGGCATGCGCTTCTCGCCCTGGGAAATCGAGATCCTTGAGGCGCTGGACGATGCCTTCCTGACGGCCGTCAAAACCTAGGCGGCCGTCTGTTCCTGTCACTTTGCCGCGCTTGCAGGAGCCGCCGTCATGGCCAATGAGCAGAGAGTTGTCGAGCTTGTGATCGATGCCAGCGGCACGATTACAGGGATGAAGCTTGCGGAAAACGCTTTCGACCACTTCGGACAACGCGCTCCGGACATTCTGGAAAAGGTAAGGCAGAAACTGGACGAACAGGCCGTTTCGTTTGGGGCAAAAATGCCGAAGTCCCTTGCCGGTATCGAATCCGGTATCGAGAGGCTTCAAGCTAAGTACGACCCGCTCCTTGCGCAAAACAAGCGGTTCGAGCGCGAAATGCTCTATAGTCTTGATCTCGTCGGCAAGGCGGTCATGACGGGTGTCGTCAATGAGCAGCAGGCCAATTCGATCATCTCCAGCATCAGGCAGGAGCAGATCAAGAAGAATAACCAGCTGCGTGACTCGCTGCTGGGTGTCAACAATGCGATGAAGGCGCAGGTTGCCGCGAACGAAAACGTGCGGGGCCATGCAGGTAGCTTCGATACGACAAACGTTGCCTATCAGTTTCAGGATATTGCGGTGACGGCGTTCGGCGGCATGAATCCGTTGATGATCGGCCTCCAGCAGGGCACGCAGTTGTCTAGTGTCATTGCAGGAATGGAAAAGCCTGTGTCAGGTCTGGCGGCGGCATTTATGTCGCTTCTCAGCCCTGTTTCTCTTGTGACAATCGGTCTGACGGCGGGCGCTGCGGCTCTGATCCAGTATTTTGCCAACTGGAAATCCGGTTCTGACGGCATGTCTGCGACCTTGAAGGAGCATGCAGACCTTATTCGGCGCGTTGCTTCTGGATGGGGTGATGCGGTCCCTCAGGTCAAGTCCTACGCAGATGAGCTGGATCGTGCGCAAAAGATAAAAGACCGTTTGGCCGCTGGAAGCGCTGGCGCAAAAAACAGCCTGGAAAATGCTGATCCTTTGCTCAAGCGGCTTGCTGAGCCATATGCTGCTGCGCGCCGTGAATTGGTCGGCGCTGGTGCGGATGCAGATCCGCTGCTTCGGACATTCACGTCTTCAATGTCTGATCTGCAATCCAAGCTACTGGAGGGAAGTGCCACAACCGATGATCTCAGCAGCGCGCAGCGCAAGCTTGCGGAGGTGGTTGATCAGTTCGGCTCTCCAGCACTCAAGAGATTTTCCGAACGATTTTCGCAGCTTGCGCCTGAAATCAGGGCCGCAACGGTTGAGGCCGATAAATTCAGGCGTGAGGCTTCCGGTGTTCTGACTGAAGTCTGGCCGCGTCAAGGAACATATGATGGCGTAGACCGCTCTCCTGACGGTCGGATGCAGAACATTCAATTACCGCTCAATGTTCCCGTCCCAACGCCGCGTCCTTCGCGCGGGCTGGATGTCGATCGTGAATTTCTCGACAGACTGGAAATCGAAAACCGACGTCGCATGCAGGCGGCCGATCTCGCCTCGATGCGGGCGCGCTCGCCGATTGAGCTTGCGGAGGCGGCAGCCGCGCGCGAGCGGGCAGCCATCAACTTCGGCGAAAGCGATGCGTCGCGCGAAAGCCGCATCAGCCTTGCCTCCAGCCGCGCGCGGACGGAAGCCGAATACCGGCTGTCCGAAGCGCAAAAGGAGCGGGCGCGGTCGCTGCTGGAAACGGTTGCCACGCAGCAGCTGGAACTGACGATGATCGGCCGCACGCGCGGCGAGGTGGTTGCCCTGCAGGCGGCCTACGGCCTGACGGCCCAGCTGCGGGCCGATGCTGCCCGCAACAACATTGCCGTTGATGAGCGCGAACTGCAGATGATCCGCGACAAGGCGGCCGAGCTCGGTCGTATCGCCGATCTCTCCGCACGCGCCAGCCTGCGCAACGACGTGCTGTTCGAGCGTGCCCAGATGCAGCGCTCCGCCGAAGACCAGGCGGTTGGCGCGCGGCTGCGGGGCGCCGGCCTTTCGGTGGATTTCGGGACGCAGGAAGCGCAGATCATCCGAGAGAACATCCGCATGGGCGAGCTTCGCGCTGGCGTGCGCGGCTTCTTCTCGGATTTTCAGGACGGGTTGTTGCGGGGCGACAAGTTCGGCGCGACGCTGGCGAACTCCATTTCGCGCGCGCTGTCCAATCTGGCGACGCGCTATACCGATCGCGCCTTCGACAGCTTCACCAATTCGCTGATCGGCAGCCCGCTCGGCCGCAGCATGTCGTCCATCGACGATGTGCTGTTGCGCCGCATCGACGGCAGTCCGTCGATCTACGGCAACGTGGCCAATTCCCCTTTGTATGGCGGAGCCTATGCGGGTGGCGGAATTTCTGCCTTCACGTCCTCCGCCGTGGACCGCGCCATGGGCCTGCTCGGGCAGACGGAAACGGGCAGTTCGGCCTCGATCAACGGGTTCCTGCGTCAGGGTGGCGTTGATATCGATGCGGCCCGCACCGCCTGGTGCGCGGGTTTTGTGAACTCGGCGCTGCAGCAGGTCGGCGTGGACGGCACGGGATCTCTGGTCGCCAATTCCTTCCAGACCTGGGGCCGGTCTGTCGATCCGACACAGGCGCTGCGCGGTGATGTGCTGCTGCAGTCGCGCGGGCTGGGGCGCAATGCGCTGGGCGGCCATGTAGGTTTTGCCACGGGCGCGTCACGGATGATGGATGGCCAGCTGCAGCTGCAGATGCTGTCCGGCAACCAGAATGATTCTGTGATGACCAGCTGGATCAACGCCAATCAGCTGCAGGTTCGCCGTGCAACGGAAGCGGCCACGTCGCTGGGACGGCTCGCCTCGTCGTCTGGTATCGCAACCCAGAACCTCGGCATTCTCGGCAATGGCGTCGGCCAGCTGGGCAACAGCCTGAGCCAGATCGGCAATATCGCGGCAACCGGTGGCGCCGGGACGGGCGGCGGCCTGTGGTCGTCCATTCTGGGCGGCTTTGGCCGCATGTTCGGCGGGATATCGCCCACCAGTTCGCTGTGGTCTGCCAATACCACGCTCGGTTCGTTCCTGATCCGCGGCTATTCCAGTGGCGGTCCAACGGGCGGTTCAGATCCTGGCCGTGTGGCGGGTCTTGTGCACGAAAAGGAATATGTGTTCGACGCAGCGACGACGGCACTGATCGGCGTGCACAATCTGGACGCCCTGCGGCACATGGCGCGCTTCGGCGGCAAGACCGGCTTCGATGACGGCGGCTATGTGATGCCAAACCATGTCTGGCGACAGGCTGCGGCTTCCGTTGCTGCCTCCGAGCGCATGAGCGCACCGGCTCCCGCGCCGCGCGTCAGCGTCAACATCATCAACAATGCCGGCGTCAGCGTCGAGACGCGCGAGACGACCGATGAATATGGCGGCCAGCAGATCGAATTCGTCCTGTCCGAACAGGTCGGGCAGGCGCTGACCAAGCGCGGCGGCGCTGCGGCCGATGCACTCGAAAAGCAGTTCGGCGTGCGCCGGAAGGGGCCGCGTCGATGACGGTTGCCGTCTGGCCTTCCGAACTGCCGCCGCCGGAGCAGCAGGGCTACAAGAAGACCGCGCAGGATCCGCGCCAGAAGCGGGCGGGGGATATCGGCCCTGCCGGCTATCGCCGTCGCTTCTCCGGCGTGGCGCGGCCGGTGTCGCTGTCGTTTCTGCTCGATCGTGGACAAAAAGCGCGCTTCGACCGGTTCTACGAGGAGGAAACAGGCTTCGGCACGATCTCCTTCGATATGCCGGACCCGACGACGGATGGCTGGCCGGCACTCGACAGCAATGGGGAGCAGATGCTGGACAGCGAGGGGCGACCGATGCTGTTGACGCGCATCTGGCGTTGCAAGTTCGCGGACGGCGCCCCGGAGGAAACTGTCGTCGATACGCAGTTCCGTGTCACGTTTTCCATTCTGGTGATGCCATGAGGCGGTTATCGCTCAACGCGCGCGCTGCGCAGGATGCCGATATGACCGGGGAGGTCTATGTCGCGCTGTTCTACGTCGAGCATCCGTTGCTGGAGAGTCCGATCCGGCTTTCGACGGACTGGACAGAGCGGCTTTCGGATGATCCGGAAATCTACGGCACCCGCTCCACCTGGATGACCGAAGATCCGGAGGCGGACCCGTTCTATTTCGTGGTGGCGTCCACGGATCTGCCGTCGGACATCGACGATACGCCAGCCTCCGGCAATATCGTGCTCGACAACATCGATCCGGAAATTGCCCGCCTGCTGCGCAGCTTCACGGATCGCGCCACCATTCATATGGCTGTCGTTCTGGCCGAGACGCCCGACATGGTGGAGGCGGAATACCGGGACATGTCCATCCTGTCCGCCGACATCACCTCCGGAGAGGTGGTCATCTCCTTTTCGCGCGAGGATGTGGAGCTTGAATATTACCCATGCGACCGGATGACCAAGGACCGCTTTCCGGGGCTGCACCGATGAGCGCGGCACACTGGGCAAGCGCCTATGTCGGCATACCCTATGCCGAGTTCGGTCACGACGAGCAGGGCTGCAACTGCTGGGGGCTGGTGGTGCTGGTCTATGGCGCTGCGTTCGGCATCCGCCTGCCGACCTATCACGGTTGCTATGCCTCGATCGAGGAGCGGCGGGAAATTGCCGGGCTGCTCGACAATGAGCGCGGCTCCCCAAGCTGGCGGCGTGTCACGGAAGCGCGGCCCGGTGATGTTGCGGTGTTCCGGCGCGGCGCGCTGGAAACGCATGTCGGGCTGGTGATCGATCCGGGGCGCATGCTGCACGTCACCGCCGACGACCAGTCGAAAATCGAAAGCTACACGACCGGCGCCTGGAAGCACCGGCTGACCGGCATTTACCGCCACACAGACAGGATAGATCATCCCTGATGCCACCGATTGCCGTGACACACGTTCCCGTGCCCGACACCGTGCCGGTGCTGGCCGCGCCGCTGATCGATCCGGGCGCGCGCCGCGTTGAGCTCGATCTTCCGGCCGGTCTGACGATTGCAGAGATCATCCAGCGTGCGCTGCCCAAGGCCACACTCGACGACATCAGGCATATGCGCGTGGTCCTGTTGTCGGATGCGGGTTGCGCGGCTGTAGAGCCTGCCCACTGGACCAGGGTGCGACCCAAGCCCGGCGTGCGGGTGGTGATCCGCATCGTGCCGGGAAAGAATGCCTTGCGCTCGATCCTGCAGATCGTCGTCTCAATCGCGGCGGTGGCCCTCGGGCAATATTGGGCGGCCGGGTTCTTCGCGGCCGGCACGACCGGCTTTGCCATTACCTCGGCATTGATCGGAATCGGCGTTTCCGTCCTTGGCAATCTGCTGATCAATGCCCTGATCCCGCCGCAGACGCCAAAGGACCGTAACGGCAATCCGACCTATTCGATTACCGGATGGCGCAACCGGCAGGAGCCGAACGGCGTGCTTCCCGATGTGGCCGGAAAAATCCGGTTTGCGCCGCCGTTTGTCGCGCCGCCCTATTCGGAAATTGTCGGCGACGTGCAGTACCTGCGCTGCATCCTGGGGCTCGGAATCGGACCGGTCACGATTTCCGGCATCCAGGTTGGCGACACGGCGCTGACCGAATACGACGAGTTTCAGGTGGAGACGCGCGAGGGTCTGTCCACGGATGCACCGATCTCGCTCTATCCCAGTCAGGTTGTCGAGGAAAGCGTGGGTGCCGAACTGGCGCGGCCGCTCCCACGCAATGATATCGGCGAGGTGATCTCGGGGCCGGCCAAGGAAACGCCCGTGATCCGCACCACGGGGCCGGACGCCAGTGGCGCCTCGATCATCCTAGGCTTCTCGGCGGGCCTCGGCCGCGTGGACAACGACGGCAACGTTAAAACCGTCACGGTGGCATTCCGCATTCGCCAGCGGCCGGCAGGTGCTGGCGACGATGCATGGCAGACGGTAGAAACGCTGTCGATCACGTCCAGCAAGCTGGAGGGATTCTTCCGGCAATACACCTGGAACTTCGCAACGCGCGGCCGATACGAAATCGAAGTGACGCGCATGACCGACGAGACCACCAGCACGCAGGTGCAGAGCCGGTCTTCCTGGGTGGCGCTGCAGACGCTGCGGCCGGAATATCCCCTGAACATCGCCAAGCCGATGGCGCTGATCGGGCTTCGGATCAAGGCGACCTACCAGATCAACGGGCAGCTGGATAACGTCAACGCACTCGCCTCGCGCCGATGCCTCGACTACGACCACACGACGGGTACATGGATCGAGCGCGAGACCAGCAATCCGGCTTCGATCTACCGGCTGGCGCTGCAGTCCGCAGCCAATCCGCGACCCGTGAGTGATGCGGGCCTTGACCTCGGCCAGCTGGAGGACTGGCACGATTTCTGCCGGCTGAAGGGCCTGAAATACGACCGCGTGCATGAGGAGGAGAATGCGCAGCTGCGGGACGTGCTGACGCAGATTGCCTCGGCCGGCCGCGCTCTGCCGCGCCATGACGGCGTGCGCTGGGGCGTGGTGATCGACCGGCCGCAGACACTGGCGGTGGATCACATCAACAGCCGCAACAGCTGGCAGTTCAAGGCCAGCAGAACCTATATCGACCCGCCGCATGCCTTCCGCGTGTCCTTCCAGGATGCCACGAACGATTACAAGCCGGCGGAACGGATCGTACCGTGGCCGGGCCATTCCGGCGCGATCACCAAGACGGAAGCGCTGGAACTACCGGGAAAGACCGATCCTGCCGAAATCTGGCGCGAGGCGCGGCGACGCATGTACGAAGCAATCTACCGCGCCGATGTCTATACCTGTTTGCAGGATGGTCTGGTGCGTGTGGCGACGCGCGGTGACCTGGTGATGCTCAATACGGATGTGCTGGAGCGCATGCAGTCGTCCGCGCGCGTCAAGTCCGTCATGGGGCGCGCGATTGAACTGGACAACGATGTCTCGATGCTGGCGGGACAGAGCTATGCCATGCGCTTCCGGGTCTTCGCCGATGAGAGTGATACGATCGGCTACAGCGTCGTGCGTGCCATCGTCACGCAGCCGGGGCAGCACCGTCTGGTTCTGCTCGATGCCGTGGGCACGCAACTGCCGGCCGTGGGAGACCTGGTGCAGTTCGGTCCGGCGCTGGCGGAGAGTTTCCCGGTTGTCGTGACAAGGGTGGAGGCGGGCAGGGATTTCACGTCCACCTTCCGCATGGTGGATGCAGCGCCCATCATCGACGAATTGACCGACGAAGAAGTGCCGCCCGCCTGGACCGGGCGCGTGGGCGCCGAGATCGACAGTGGCGATATCCTGCCGCCCGCGCCGGTCTTTACCTCGGTGCGCACGGGTGTTTCCGGGGCAGGCGAGGCTGGCTCCTTCATCGCGACGCTTGTGCCCGGATCCGGTGCTGTGGTGACGGCAAAATACAGACTGCAACACCGCCTGTCCGGCGCCTCCGTCTGGACAACGGTCGAATTTCCGGCGGCTGATGGGGGGATCACTGTCGGGGGATATGTCACGGGCAACCCGGTTCAGATGCGAGCGGCCGCCATTGCGCCGGACGGGACGGTTGGCAATTACACGACCGTGATCACCGTCACGATCGGCGCGACGGATGCGGCACTGCCTGCGGCCATCGATGATGCGAGCGTCAGTACCGCCGCCTTCCTGGGCAGCGCAGCCATCATCTTTTCCACTTCGGCCGACAGTGCCACGACGCAGGTCAGGGTCTATCGCTCTACCAATTCGACGCTCGATTCCGGCGATCCTGTCGTGGCGACCCTCGATGTCACGCCATCCCGCTCCTATACCGTACTGGACGGCGATACGACGCGCGTGACGCTGTTGCCGAATGGCAGCTTTGGCGATGCCAGTGCCTGGAGCCTTGGGACAGGCTGGAGCATTGCCGATGGCCTGGCAACGCATGCGCCGGGGACGGCGTCCTCCATCGTCGATAGTGTGTCGATGGTTGCCGGGAAATATTATCGGCTTGCGTTCCGGGTGCTCGATCTCGTGGCCGGGACGCTGACGCCGCAGCTGCAGGGCGGATCTGCCGTCAGCGGCGTCGCCCGCTCCGCAAACGGACTTTATTCCGACAGGCTTCTGGCAGCGGGCGGCAGCACGGCTCTCGGCTTCCTCGCCTCGTCCGCCTTCGAAGGCTCGCTCGACGATGTCGTGCTTTTCGAGGAGACGGCGACATGCCTGTCGGCCGGCACCCATTACTATTTCATTCAACCCCTCAACGCTGACGGCGTGGGCGGCCCTGTGTCCGGCCCGCACCCCGTCGTCATCCGATAGGAGATCCAGATGGCAGATGGCATTCGTTCCACAGACTACCCCCTGAAAAGCTCGGCCGTTGACGTGCTGGTGAATGCCGCCGATGGCAGTGGCCGCATGCTGGTGACCACGCTCGCCACCCAGCTCGCCGCCAGCGGCGCGCTGGGCGCCACGCTCGATGCATTGGCCCTGCTGGTTTCCGCCGACTATGCGCGTGTTTCGAAAACGTCCCTGGACGCAGTCCTCGGGGCCACCGTCGGAGAGACCGGCATCGTCCTCGTCGGCGCCGATCGCGGCGTCTACGAGCGGCAGGCGGGGGGCTGGGTAAAGGTCGCCGGTCTGCCGACCGACACCGGACAGGCGGCGGCCGAGGCGGCGGCGGCGGCAGCGGATGCCGATCGGATCGTGGCACAGGCGGCCGCCTCCGAGGCGCTGGCGCATCGCACGGCCATCGAGGCGACCGAGGATCGCATCGAGGCCTCGACAGCGATCATCACCAATCACCGTGGCAACTGGGTGACAGGCACTGCCTATGCGGTGCGCGATACCGTGATGCAGGGCGGCGTGCAGTACATCTGCACGGTGGCGCACACGGCCGGGACTTTTGCCACTGACCTGGCATCGCCGAAATGGCAGATCTACCAGGGCGCCGCCGTCGCCGATCTCGCCAGCCAGTCCAGCACGGCGCTGGGTGCCGGCATGATCGGTTATGCAAGGCAAGGGACCACGGTTGCATCCCGGCTGGACGGCGTGTCGCTGCTGGAGGGCAAGCATAATCTGAGGGATTTCTACAAGGCTCTCTACGCCTACAACGCGGGGACCACTCCCACGGCCTCCCCATCAGGCTTTATCGGGATCGGCTACTACGGCGACAGCGTCTCGCCGCACGTCTGGTCGCCTTTCCTGCTCCAGCTTTTTACAGCAATCCAGCAGGGCGCCGTCATCGGCGGCACGAGCCTCAACGTCTCAGGTCCGACGCAGACGCTGACGGGGACATATTTCAACTCCGGTCTCGGCAGTTTGCCGATCGACCAGAGCCGGCCAGATGGTGGAGGTGCTGGGTATGTTGATTTCACGTATCTGCCGAATGGCGGCCATGTCGAGCTTTCGAGCGGCGCGACCCTCACCGTTGACATGGGACAGGCCAACGGCTTTGCCACAATGCGCATGTATTTTGCCAAGGGGCCGGGCATGGGCAGCGTGAGCGTCGAGTTGCGCAACCGTGATTCGAACGCGCTCTATGAAACGCAGACTCTTGACCTTTCTGATACGGCGCTCGGCGGAGCCAAGATCCAGTTCACGGCCGATCCCACGATCAAATACAAGATGGTGGCGACCGCGACGGGAAAGGTCGTCGTGTTGTCGTCCTATTGCGGCGGTTTCCGGGCTTACGGCATCGTGCCGCTTGGCTTCGGCCGGGGCGGCAGCACGCTTGCCAACAACGGCTATTCGTCTGATGCCATCCTCGCCTACCTGATGAACGAGTTTAACTGCAAACTGATGTTTGTGCAGGCCAAGGAGGAGAATGCGGCGGTAAACATCCCGGCGATGTTCACCCGTTTCGCCAGCCTGCCGGCGTGCTCCCTGCTGGTGATCGGCTCTCTGCCCGACGTGACCTCCGAAGCGTCCCAGCTGGCGATCCAGAAGATTTGGCGCGACAATGCCATGGCCAATTACGCGGCCTATTTCGACGGGTACAGGGCCTGCCGTTCCTACACCGAGCTGCAGCGCCTTGGCTGGATCACTGACGGCACGCATCCGCTCGATCCCGCCAACCGGTTCGTGTCGCAGCTGCTGCACGACGAGCTGGGTATCCTGACGACCTTCGGGACGCGCGTGCATCGCGACGTCGACTGCGCAGCCGTCAAGGCGAACGTCTTCCGCATTACGGGGCCCGGCTATCAGGGCGGATCGGCGCCGACAATCGATTTCGCACAGGCCTATGGCGGCGGCGACCCCAGCCGGGCGGTCCTTCGGTTCATCCGCGACCTGTGGTTTGGCGACCCGACGGCCGCCAACGTCATGCGCCTCTCCCAGTACGGCAACTTCGGCCTGGACATTTCCGACAAGGATGGGGCCGGAATGGGCCTGCGGCTCGGCTATCTACTGGAACTACGCAATCAGGCCGTCACCACAACTCCCCCATCCTCCAGCACCCCGACAGGGTACATAAGGGTGGGCATCAACGGCACACAGCGCAGCATCCCCTACTACTGAGCAGCTCAGATATCGGAGCCCCCATGACCCTTCGCATCAACAGCACCGCCGAAAGCGCCGATGGCACCTCTTTCAGCCCGGCGGATGATTTTACGGTCCAGGCGCAATTCGATCCCGCCTCGAAAGCTGTCGTCCAGATCGAGGCGCAGGCCGACGCCACCGCACCATGGCTGCGCATTGGCGTCATGACACGCGCAACGCATCCGCCTCTGATGACCTTTCGCAAAGTGCCGTTCGTGCGGATCACCATGCGCGGGAACACCGCAGGTCTGACGGTCAAAGCCTGGACGGACGCGTGATGTTTGCACAGCCATGGCAACTATCGCTGAGGCTTGACTCATCATTGGGCATGGGCGGTGATCAGGATGGCAGCGCCTATACGCCCGTCATTAACGTCCAGTCCGGCAGCGGATACGCCGGCTCGGTCTACGCGGCATCCCTGGCCGGTGGGCAATGGCATGCGGACGGCGTGGCGATTGCCGGCGCAACGGGGCAAACCTGGGCCATGCTGTCCCGATACGAGGGGCAGGCGATCACCTACCGCAAGGGGCGCAAAACGAGTGCGCCCATCGAAATGTGGGTGCCCACCGATACCGTGCAGACGATTCCCATGTGGGTCGATTTTTCCCGATCCGATCTGGTAACCCTCAACGGTTCAGCCATCTCGGCGGTAGCCGGTGTCGGCGGGCGCATGTCCTTTGCGCAGACCGTGGGGGCAAGGCAACCGGCGCTTCTGGCGGGCGGCCTCGGCGGGCTTGCATGCGCAAATCCGGATGGATCGGACGATTGCCTGGTTGGCAACCTTGCCTCTGCCATTGTGACGCCATGCTCGATCTGGACTGCGCTCGACGCCTATATCAGCGGGCGAGGCGATGCCAATATCTATCGGCAGGGTGTCAGCAGCGGTGCGGTCGGATACCGAGTGAGCGGCGGACCGAACTGGGCGATTTACGGGGGCTCGGGCGGGTTCAACTCGACCGACGCCTACACCGCCGGTCCCGCCATCCGTATGGATTATTACAACGGCCCGTCCAGCGCCATCGGCCGTGCCGGCATCATCTATTCAGGCGGTGCGGCAGGTACGGGCGTTGCGGCCGGCAACGACTTCGGGCTTTTCAGCAACGGCGCAAACGGGGCCATGAATGCAGCCCTGCGCTGTGGCGAGATTCTGGCGGTATCCGGTGCTCTCTCCACCGCCGCCCGCCAGCGTCTGGAGGGCTATCTGCACCTGAAATGGGGTATGGCCGCGCAACTGGCTGCTGATCATCCCTATCGGACACCCCAATCCATGAGGCTGCAATAATGCGTTATCTGGTTTTCCCCGATCTGGCGTCGGCGGCCGCAGCGGTCGCCCTGATCGATGATCGCGGACGGGACTGTTACGAGGAGGCAGGCTACACGATCCGGGCGGATGGTGCGGTCATTGGTCGCCGTGATGGTGTCGATGATCCGGCCGGCGTGACCGTGACCTGGGATGTGCCACGCCAGATCCTTGATGGCCGATGGATCGTCTCGCATCCGGAAAACCATCCGATGGCAGAGTATGTGCTTAAGGATGGTCGGCGTGTTCTGGACGCGGTGATGGTTGACATTACGGCCCCGGCAGCAGAGGCGAACGAGGGGTGGTGGTCCGCGTCAACGCTTTAACAGCGCCTCCGCTTCTTCAACCATTTTCCCCATGTACGCGTGCAGCAGATCTACCACCGTAATGATATTATTCGGGTCAATTGGTTGCCCAAGATGGCTACGTGGAGCAGGATAATTTTTGCCGGAGTCTGTTACCTCAATCAGGCCCCACCTGTTGATGGCAACAAAGCCGCGAGGATCAATTGGCCGTCCGTTTCCATCTTTGACGTCGAGAGTAATTTCCCCGTTTTGACCGACCCAAAAGGAATTGATCCACCCGCCACCTTGATCGCTGGCCGTCAAGACTATTGCTTTTGATGGCGCGGCAATGGGTGCAATGCCATGCGTATCCGCGTTCCTGGCATGATGGGCGTATCTGAGTAGTTCATCTTTTTTTCTCTCAGTACGTTTCCTGCCCCACCATTGTTGGGACTTGCCGGAAGCGCCGCCGTCAAGCTTATTGTAAATGCGGCCGCATCGCGTGAGGATATCCTCCCAAGAACGTAAAGCGTCAATATCCGAAACAGCATTGCGTAACTCCACTCTGGCAAGCTTCAGAACGGAGTACTCGTGCCTAGCTGCCTCATAATTACTTTCTTTCACATGCTGCCCCTCAATTCAGATGCGTAATTCTAATTGTGAAGTAACCGATCAGTAAAGGCACTAGGGCGGCCAAAAGCGGCAACGTTTGCCATTCACCAAAAGGATTCCCAGAATGACCTACGAACAGTGGCTGCAAAGCCGGCTGACGGCGCATGGCTTTGCCTGCGGCGCCATAGACGGAGTGATCGGGTCGGCAACCATTGCCGCCCTGAAGGCCTTCCAGAAATCCCGCGGCCTGCCGGAAACCGGCCGTGCCGACACGGCGACGGTGGACCGGCTGCGGATGACCTCCGGTTCGTCAGCTTCCAGCCCATCATCGCGCCTGCAGACATCTGTGACGGCCGCCGCCGCGACCGGGCGCAACACCTGGCCAAAGCAGGATGACTGCATGTCCTTCTATGGTGCTGTCGGTTCACGCCAGACGACGATTGATCTGCCCTATTCGATGGTTCTCGCCTGGGATCGTGCCATCCGCGTCCGCAAGATGACGCTGCACGAGGTGGTGGCCGCATCGGCCATGCGCGTCCTCCATCAGGTTGCCGAGATTTATACCGAGCGCGAACGGGCCGATCTCGGCCTCGATGTGTTCGGCGGCTCGCTCAACGTGCGGCGCATGCGCGGCGGCTCCGCCTATTCCATGCACAGCTGGGGGATCGCGATCGACTTCGATCCGGAGCGCAACGGACTGCAGGTCAAAGCGCCGGCCGCCCGCCTGTCGCATCCGGATGCCGTGCCCTTCTGGGAAGCCTGGGAAGCCGAGGGCTGGATCTCGCTCGGCCGCGCCCGTGACTTTGACTGGATGCACGTCCAGGCCGCGCGCCTCTAGGCGCCCTGTTTTTACTGCGTACCCACAAAACCCGCAAAAGGAAGAAGACATGAAACGCACCGCGATGCTCGCGGCGGCGGCCCTTGCGCTGTCCGCCTGTTCCACCACGACTGGATCTCTGGACGCCACGATCCGTGACGGCCTCATCCGGACATGTCCGCTGATCGAAACCGGCTATGCCGCCTTCACGGTCGCAACAGCGTCCGGTGACATCAGGGAAACGACAATCCGCAAGGTGGATGCGGCCTATGCCGGCGTCAAGGTCATGTGCGCCGCGCCGGCCGAGGTGACAGCGGCCGATGCGCTGGTTCGCGCCGCCGCTGCCTACGCCACGATCTCTGCCGCCCTCAAGGAAGCCAAGGCCGGGCGCTGAGCGGCCCGGCGACAAGGAGCATGACATGACTGACACCAGCAAGACCGTCCAGAGTCTGATTGTCCAAAGTGTGGCGGATGCCGTGCAGCGGCCCGACGTGCCGGCCGAGAGCGGCGCCGTGCAGCCGATCGTGGCGGCCGTCGCGCAATCCCTTGCGCCCGTGCTGGCACATTCCGCCAATACCGAGCCGTGGTATCAGAGCCGCGTGACGATCGGGGCCATTGTCTCGATCATGATCCCGCTGCTCGGTGCGCTCGGGATCTCCTCCGATGTCATCGATGCCGATCAGCTGACGGCCATTCTTGTGGCGGCGGGATCGCTGGTGGGCGGCCTTCTCACGCTCTACGGCCGCTGGTCTGCAAAGCGTCCGATCGGCAACTGACGCGGCGAAGGGCAGGGGATGAGTGAGAACTACAAGACGTTTGCCGAAATGATCGACGCCTGGCTTGGCGGAGCGGGCCTGACGTTGATTGGCTCCATTGTGGGGCGGGCAATGTGGCATGTGCAGCAGGCTCGAAAGGGCCTCAGGCGCTTCTTCGGCCCGGAAATCCTCTGGGAACTGCCCATCGCCATCGGCATGGCGATGATCGGAGAGGGCGTGGCGGCCTGGCTTGACTTGGTGCAGCCGACATCGACAGGGCTGATCGCCGCGCTTGCTTATCTCGGCCCGCGTGGGACCGAGGTGCTGTTCATGCGGTGGTTCGGACGGAAGATTGCAGGGGAGTAGCTGGCGTCAGTGCAGCTGGCGGCGGGGCTGCTGCGCTTCTTGCAACGCCATGGTGATCAGGTAGATCATCATGGCGTTGTCCATGTTCTTGGCGATGGTCAATGCCTCCTGAAGTTTGGTGATCAGCACGGCGCTGTTCATTATCCATATCCTCCCTGGGCTGAATTTCCGGATGGCCAAATGTATCAGGACAGGCACAATACGTCTTTATGGATAAAATGTGAGAAGTATTCCGAAGTTTTTCTGTAAGCTTCGGTTAAGCTTGGTGTTGCAATATAGCGTCGGCGATGAAATGTAGATGCAGGTATGGGGCGACTCGGGTTGAACTTTGCGCTACTTTCATTATCTGTTTCGTGTCGTCATGTGCGCAACGACGGGATTGACGCGCTTTTTGGGTTTGGCTGCCCTTATCGGTGGGCTCGTCGCGGACATGCCGGAAGCAGGCGGCGATGAAGCTTTTCAAGAGGCCCGATCCAACGTCGGCCGAATGATTGGCTTCCTGTCTTACATTGTGCGAAATCACGGCTTATTCATTTGCGTCATGATGGCGCTGATTGCTGGCATGATGTACCATCATGACACGGTAAAGCGTGACAGCCGCGCGCGTTACGAGAAACAAAAAGAAGAACGAAGCGTTAAGGGAGGCAGGCGGCGCAAGGTCGCCTCCAGGAAAAAACGGGGCAAATGATGGATCAGGCATATGTGATCATGCTGATTTCGGCGCTTGTCATCGTCGTCTATTTCTATGTGAAAGCTCGGCTGGTGGAGTTTCTGGAGCCATTCCGCATGGAGCTCTTACGGCGAGCGGAGTGGCTGTCGCACCGCGCCGACCTGACGGACCATGATAGGCTTCTTATCGAGTTCGCAATTGACCACGCTTACAGCCGCCGTGTGGGTTGGGCGCTTGCGCTCGGGCTTTTTCCGTTTTCGCTTCGTACCCTGAGGAAGCCGAGGCGCAGCGAAGCGATGGCTCGGCCGTACAACAAAGACATGAACGCGTTCGTCAGGCTGTTCGCCGCATGCGTGGTGTGTGCAAGCCCGCTTTCCATGCTGGTTTTCTGCATGTCGTTTTTGGCATCTTTGATTGTGCGCGGATCTGTTCAGCGAGCCATGGAATTGGTTCTTTCCAAGCAGTCTGCTCACGCTGACCACGAACATCGTCTCGCGCATTGAGGTCACTCTGTCTTCAAAAGAAACCCGGCTTGCCACCCCGCTAGGCAAGCCGGGTTTTTGTGCGGGCGGGTTAGTGAAGACGTGGTGTGAAATGCGCTTTCGGCGCGTGTTCGCCCCGCCCTGCAGTACGACTTTGATTTCCGAATTCGCATATAAAAACAATGGGGCTACATTCTGTCTTACCATGCAATAATGCTTTGAGTTTATTTAAATATCCTACCTCTGCAGGGGTCGCCAAGGTTTTTTGCGGGCCGGGCAGCCGTACCGTTTCGTTCAGGATATCTCGTCCGGCACTGGCAACATCCTCCGACACCGGTTTGTGAATGCCACAGCCGCCTGGTTTTGACGGAGACGCGTATGCCGTTTGCACCCTGGCCGCATGTCCAGACGATGGAAAGGCTGGGCGATCTGTTCAGTATCACCGGGCAATTCTTTCGTTCTGTCCTTTCAGATTATGTCGATCAGGTCCTCTCTCCGCCGGTCAATCAGAACGCAGGCCGCTACCATCGACCCGGGCAAGCCATCCTCTACACGAGTGCAACGCCAGAGTGGTCAATCATCGCCGTTTCGGGATATATGCGGCAGGACAATCGACCGCGCGTCGTTGTCCCCTTGTTCGTCGAGAACGCATTGGTGGTGGACCAGCGTGATGAAGAGACCTGTCTCAGGCTTGGCATTGATCGGGAACTCTCCAACAAGTCCTGGTTGAAGGCGTTGGAAAACGGGCGAGAACCAGCCTCCTGGCGCAATTCCGATGCAGCGCGGGCAAGTGGTGCGGACGGTCTCATCGACAGGTCGAGAATGATTCCAGACGGCTGGCACTTGAATTTGTTCCGCTGGAACGAGATGGGAGGGCCGAAAGTGACGGTTTGCGGAGATCCCATCGATATTCAACTGTCGCCAGACGGCCCTCAATGGGGATTGTGATTTCGCTCAACGCATCCGGCGGATCGGAAATCTCATTGTCATGGCGACAAAGCTGAACGGGCGCGGTTTCAGCGCATGAACCTGTCGGAGGCGGCATTCGGCGCCATTCATCCCTGAAGAAGGATGCCCGCTTCTTCGGCGGCGGCCACGAAGGCCTCGCGGGCCGCGTCGTGTGTCTGGCGGCCGGCATCGACGGCGGCGATCACGAGAAGAGCATGATCGAGTGCCGGGCCCTCGTCCAGCGGCCAGTCCTCGATCATGGCCCAGGCCGCGGCCTGGGTGGTGTCTATCACGATCGTTTCCGGCGGTTCGCCGAGCGTCAGCGTAACGGGCTTTTTCCAGGACGTGCTCATGGATGGCTTTCATGTAATGTTGCGCTGCGGATCTGCGCGAAGTCCGTGGCGCCGGAAAATCGGTGCGCGTCGGACCCGCAGTTCTGTCTGCGATCTAGCGCAAATCGGCCAAAGAGGCGAGCAAATTCAGGGACGCGACAGTGCCCAGGCCATTTACGCCGTCAACAACACGCCTTGCCGTGGGCCTGCCGCCGAGCGTTTGAAAAATCTGGGGACGGGGTGGTGTCTGAAGTCGCACTCAGCGATTGATCCGCTCCAGCTGAAGCGGCGCATGGGCGTGGCGATTTTCAGCATACTGAACGACGACCGGAAGTGTGATGGTGAAAAGCACCAGCCCGAGAATGAATGCCGTTCCCTGCATCGCCATGGCACACCCTCACAATTCATCGAAGCATGTTTGATACGCGTTAAGGGTGATTGTGACGAAAAAGTGTCCGGTCGTACAGCGGAATCTGCTGCGTTCCGCCGGCTTTGTGCGAATTTCCGCCGCGATGCCCGGGTTTCCTCTTGAAGTGCACGGCAGTTGGGATTATCTACCGCCCATCACCCGTATCGATGGCTTCCTGCTGCGGCCCTGCCGCGCGTTCGAAGCTGTCCGGGTCTGAAAGGGCGCTCCCCGAAAGGGTCGAGCGCCCTTTCTCTTTGGATGTCTCGGCATTGCCGCGGGCACCGGTACCAGTGGTCAGACGCGCGCGATAGCGCAGGCGAACGGCGGCCTGCCGGGCCTGCAATTGTGCCAGAAAGCCGTCGCGGACATCGCTCAGGCTCAGCGTTCCGCTGACCCAGCCGTCGATCAGCGTCAGAAAATGCGGATCGTCTGCAAGAGGCGTTCCGCGCCGGTTGGACCGCTCGATCACCCGTTCCACGATTCGGCGTCGCGTTTCCTCGTTCATGTCCGGCCTTCGGCGTCATGTCTGAAGCCCTCCCGCCAGGAGGCTGGCCGGACGACTCACTGAATTTCAGGGAAAATCCTGATGCAGACGGAATGCGGCGGCTTCGAGTCGCTGTCAGCGGATCAATGAGAATGATGGGCAAACCCGGCTGCAGGCTTACCAGAATCCAGTCTGTCGCCAGTAGATCATCGCGGCCGTCAACGTCAGGCCCGTGGCAATGCGCAGCCCGAGGCGTGCCAGCGTGACCCCGCTTCTTGTCGGGGCGGGCAGAATTGCGTCAGACCGGGAGGAGGATTTGGCGGGCTCGAAAGGCAAGGAGGTCATCGTCATTCGATCTCGTTCATTGCACCGAAAGGCAGGCATTCTGCCTGCCATTCTCACTGTCCGTCGCGTTCCTTGTCTGAGACTTGCGTCGCGGCCGCACTGCTCAGGGTTGCGGTGCGGCAACAGCAAGGTAACGTAGGGATGATATGGTTCAGTTATTGCTGTTTCAAGGTTTTCTTATCATAAAAGGCGTGGCAGAATCCCTCAAGATTTGTTGCATTTTGAAACTTTCCACATCTGTGCGTCGATAGTGGATTGTTGTGGGTCATTTTTGACAGTGAAATGCGTTGGAGGTGGTTCAAATTGAAACGTCCTGGCGGGCCGGGGAGGGGGCGAAGCCGGGGAAGAAGGAGCGATCATGTTCAGACGCTGTGTTGCTGCCTTGCTGGCAGCCTGTTTGCACGGCTCCGTTGCCTGGGCACAGACGGCGGACAGCCTGCTGATCTGGGCCCCCGTCAAGAACTCCGACACGTCCTATGCCGCGCGGTTCGGCTTTCGCGTGCCGGGCTGGTCCTTTGCCTCGGCGGGCGTTGAACTTGGCGTGAATGCCGCCAGCCTTGGCGGAACCTTTGCGGTGCCGATCAATCTGTGGGGAAAGCTCACCGCGCAGTCGCTGCAATCGCCGGCCGTGCAGTTTCGTCGCGACATCGATATGCGGATGAATGCCGAAACCGGCAGCGCCGCGGCGCAGCTGAGCGAGCGGCGCCAGATGATCCTCAGTGAGGATCTGGACCTGTCCCTGAGCCGGCATCTTGCGCTCAGCTATGATGTGCCGGGCGATGGATGGAGCGGGCTGGAGGTGCAGCAATCGCTCAAGCTCTCCTCGCGCGAGACGGCAACCTCGCTCGCGATCCGCACGAGGGCGGTCGACAGCTTCCGGCGGCTTGGCGCGGGCCTCAGCCTCGAACAGAAGTTCGGCAGGGCCTTGCGGCTGAGCGGGGAACTGAGCCGCACCGCCGACGATACGACGGTTCGCCGG
Organism: Rhizobium sp. CSW-27; assembly: GCF_018760785.1. Lineage (GTDB taxonomy): Bacteria > Pseudomonadota > Alphaproteobacteria > Rhizobiales > Rhizobiaceae > Neorhizobium. The sequence goes on along the minus strand of NZ_JAHHZO010000004.1, from coordinate 236,676 downwards.
GTCGACCTGCGCTACCAGGTGCGCTGGTAGGCCGAAACGACGTCGGCGGATGCGTCGCCGCGAAAGGGATGCGGCTGCTGGGTGTCCGGGATGCGCAAAGGGGCGCCAGCGGCGCCCCTCGCAAAGAGTCAAACGGATTTCGTCCGGGCTCAGTGCAGGATCTGGCTCAGGAACAGCTTGGTACGCTCGTGCTGCGGATTGTCGAAGAATTCGGCCGGCGAGTTCTGCTCGACGATCTGTCCCTGGTCCATGAAGATCACGCGGTTCGCGACCTGGCGGGCAAAGCCCATCTCGTGGGTCACGCACAGCATGGTCATGCCCTCTTCGGCAAGGCTCACCATGGTGTCGAGAACTTCCTTGACCATTTCCGGGTCGAGTGCCGAGGTCGGTTCGTCGAACAGCATGATCTTCGGCTTCATGCACAGCGACCGGGCGATCGCCACGCGCTGCTGCTGGCCGCCGGAGAGCTGGCCCGGATACTTGTGCGCCTGTTCGGGGATCTTGACGCGCTGCAGATAGTGCATCGCGATCTCCTCGGCTTCCTTCTTCGGCATCTTGCGAACCCAGATGGGCGCCAGCGTGCAGTTTTCCAGGATCGTCAGGTGCGGGAAGAGGTTGAAGTGCTGGAACACCATGCCGACCTCGCGGCGCACTTCGTCGATCTTCTTCAGGTCGTTGGTCAGCTCGATCCCATCGACGACGATCTTGCCCGACTGGTGCTCTTCCAGGCGGTTGATGCAGCGGATCATCGTCGACTTGCCGGAACCGGAAGGGCCGGCAATGACGATGCGTTCGCCGCGCATGACGGTGAGGTTCACGTCGCGGAGCACGTGGAAATCGCCGTACCACTTGTTCATGCCGGTAATCTGGATGGCCACATCGGTGCTCGATACCGTCATGGCCTGCGGCTGCGTATTCGTTGCAGACATGAGTTTATCCTTATCCTTTTATCGCTTGTGGCCGGTGTCGAGATGGCGCTCCATGAACAGGGAGTAGCGCGACATGGCAAAGCAGAAGATCCAGAAGACAAAACCGGCAAACACGTAACCGGTGATCGGCGTGACAGGCGTCGACCAGTTTGCATCCGACTGGTTGAGCGTGACGATGCCGAGCAGGTCGAACATGCCGATGATGTAGACCAGCGAGGTGTCCTTGAAGAGACCGATGAAGGTGTTGACGATGCCCGGAATGACGAGCTTGATCGCCTGCGGCAGGATGACGAGACGCATCTTCTGCCAGTAGCTGAGGCCGAGCGAATCGGCGCCTTCGAACTGGCCCTTGGGCATGGCCTGCAGACCGCCGCGGATGACTTCCGCCATGTAGGCGGACGAGAACAGCGACACGCCGATGAGGGCGCGCAGCAGCTTGTCGAAGGTCCAGCCATCCGGCAGGAACAGCGGCAGCATGACGCTTGCCATGAACAGGACGGTGATCAGCGGAATGCCGCGGATGATCTCGATGAAGAGAACGCACAGCATCTTGATGACCGGCATGTTCGAGCGGCGGCCAAGCGCCAGCAGGATGCCGAAGGGAAGCGAGACGGTGATCCCGAAGAAGGAGAGGATCAGCGTCACCATCAGGCCGCCCCAGAGCTGGGTTTCCACCGGCTCCAGACCAAGACCGCCGCCGAGCAGGAAGAAGGAAACGAACGGCAGGATGATGAAGAGAGCCAGTGCGTTCCAGCCCTTGTAGGGCGCCTTCGGCATCAGCATCGGAATGAGCAGGACGACGAACATCGCCATGACCAGCAGCGGGCGCCAGTAGAGGTCGGAAGGGTAGCGCCCGAAGATGAACTGCTCGAACTTCGCCGAGACGAAGGCCCAGCAGGCGCCGGACTGGCCGTCCGGCAGGATGCCGCCCTGCGAGATCGTGGCGCAGGCCTTGCGGTCCACGCCGGTCCAGGAGGCGTCGATGAACAGCCACTGGATGATGCCGGGCAGGGTATAGGCAAGCAGCGCGATGGCGGCGAGCGTCAGGATGGTATCCTTGACGGAGGCGAAAAGGTTCGCCCGCAGCCAGTGGATGACGCCCACTTCGCTCGCCGGGGCGGGCTTGGGCGGCGCCATTTCCTGGCGGACATAGGAGAAGTCGGTAAGGGCCATCTTATCTCTCCACCAGTGCCATCTTGGCGTTGAACCAGTTCATGAACATTGCCGTGGTCACCGACAGCGACAGGTAGATGACGAGCCACAGCGCGACGATTTCCACGGCCTGGCCGGTCTGGTTCAGCATGGTGCCGCCGACGGCAACCACGTCGGCAAAGCCGACCGCAACGGCGAGCGAGGAGTTCTTCGTCAGGTTGAGGAACTGGCTGGTCAGCGGCGGAATGATGATGCGCATCGCCTGCGGAATGATGACGAGGCGGGTGGTGACGCCAGGCCGCAGGCCAAGCGCGCTTGCCGCTTCCGTCTGCCCCTTTGCCACCGCCATGATGCCGCCGCGCACGATTTCGGCGATGAAGGACGCGGTGTAGAAGGACAGTGCCAGAAACAGCGAAATGAATTCCGGACCGACCGTGCTGCCACCCGTGAGGTTGAAGCGGCCGGCAACGGGGTAATCGAAGCTGATGGGCGAGCCGAGTGCCAGGAAGGTGAGGGCAGGCAGGCCGATGATCAGGCCGATGGCGGTCCAGCCGGAGCGGAACTGCTGGCCGGTGCGGGCCTGGCGCGCGCGCGCCCAGCGGAAGATCACGATGGAGGCGACAATGGCGACGACAAGCGCCACGCCCACCATCCACGCACCATTGCCCCACAGGGCCTTCGGGAAGAACAGGCCGCGGTTGTTCAGATAGGAGGCCAGCGGCAGCGCGATGGAATCGCGGGCCTGCGGCAGGACGGCAATCACGCCCTTGTACCAGAACAGGATGACCAGCAGGGGCGGGATGTTGCGAAAGATCTCGACATAGACCTGGGCCAGACGCGCGATCAGCCAGTTCTTCGACAGGCGGGCGATACCGACGACGAAACCGATGATGGAGGCCGTGATGATGCCGAAAAACGCCACCTGCAGCGTGTTGAGCAGGCCAACCAGCAGGGCGCGGCCATAGGTGGAATCGCTGCTGTAGGGCACCAGCGTCTGGGCGATGTCAAAGCCGGCACGTCCTTCGAGGAAGCCGAAGCCCGAGGCGATGTTTGCCTTTTCAAGGTTGTGGATGGTGTTCTGCGTCACGGTCCAGACGAACAGCGCGACGAGTGCCACGGTCAGGATCTGATAGAAGATGCCACGAACCTTGGGGTCGTAGATGAGCGATGATGTTGATGATCGTTGAGATTCCGGTTTTGCCAAACTCAGCGCGAAGCCTGCCATCGGCGCCTTTCCCTCTTTTCATGCTCGTTAGAGCTCGTTTTTGCCCGTATCGGGTTCTTTTATACGTAGAAAGGCGGAGTATCCCCCGCCTTTCCTGTGTTTCGAGGCTCGAAAGGCGGTTAGCGGATCGGCGGGGCGTACTGCAGGCCGCCCTTGTTCCACAGGGCGTTCAGGCCGCGCTCGATCTTGATCGGGGTTTCCGGACCGAGGTTGCGGGCGAAGACTTCGCCGTAATTGCCCACGTTCTTGATGATGTTGTAGGCCCAGTCGTTGGTCAGGCCGAGATCAGTACCGATCTTGGTGCCTTCTTCGGAACCCAGCATGCGCTTGATGTCCGGGCCGCCGCTGGCCTTCATCTCGTCGACGTTCTTGGAGGTGATGCCGAGTTCTTCGGCGTTGACCATCGCATAGTGAACCCAGCTGACCACGTCGAACCACTGGTCGTCACCCTGGCGCACGGCCGGGCCGAGCGGCTCCTTGGAGATGACTTCCGGCAGAACCATGTTCTCGTCCGGGTTCTTCATCTTCAGGCGGATGGCATAGAGGCCGGACTGGTCGGTGGTGTAGACGTCGCAACGGCCGGCGTCATAGGCGCTGGTCGCGTCGGCTTCCTTTTCGAACACAACCGGGTTGTACTGCAGGTTGTTGGCCTTGAAGTAGTCGGCGAGGTTGAGCTCGGTGGTGGTGCCCTGCTGGACGCAGACGGCGGCGCCGGACAGTTCCAGGGCCGACTTCACGTTCAGGCTCTTCTTCACCATGAAGCCCTGGCCGTCATAATAGTTGACGGTGCGGAAGTTGAAGCCGAGCGAGGTGTCGCGGCTGATCGTCCAGGTGGTGTTGCGGGTCAGAACGTCCACTTCGCCGGACTGCAGGGCCGGGAAACGGTCCTTGGAGGAGAGTGCAACGAACTTCGCCTTGGTGGGGTCGCCGAACACGGCTGCAGCGATGCCGCGGCAGTAATCGACGTCGATACCGGACCAGTCGCCCTTGTCGTTCGGGTTCGAGAAGCCGGGGATACCCTGGCTGACGCCGCAGGTGACAACGCCCTTTGCCTTCACGTCGGCGAGCGTGGCAGCGGATGCAGCCGAGGCAGCGCCAAGGACTGCCGCGCCAATCGCGGCTGACAGAATCGTCTTTTTCATTTTCCCAACCTTTGTCTGTTGTTCTTTATCGCCCCAAAGTCTCGCTCCACCATGCCGATCGGGCATCGGGGCAAGACCGCTCGCGTAAGGCCTCCCAAACGAGCTGTCCTTATCACAGTCGCAAATGTGGGCAGGGGTCAAGTCTTGCACTTTAAATTAGCGCCTTAAATCTGACAAATTGCGGTGAGTTGGTGATATATTAGGCAATCCATGAGATTTTGTGCAGTTCGTGCCTATTGTGGTGACAGGCAGATCTGATGTTGTTGCATGGCTGCGGAATCGAACCATGCGGCCAGGGCTTGACCCTCCCGAAGCTTGGCTTCAAAAATCCGGCTTTGCACAACACGAAAGCCTGACATTCCATGAAAGACAAAGATTCCCTGCTGGCCGGCGCGGGCGACAATACCCGCCTTGCCCATCTCGGCCACGACCCGATGAGCTATCACGGCTTCGTCAATCCGCCGGTCGTGCATGCCTCGACCGTGCTGTTTCCCGATTGCAAGACGATGGAAGGGCGCGGGCAGAAATACACCTATGGCACGCGCGGGACGCCGACCACGGACGCCCTGTGCGACGCGCTCAACGAACTGGAGGGGGCGGCGGGAACCATTCTCGTGCCGTCGGGTCTGGCGGCGATCACCGTGCCGTTCCTCGCCTATCTGTCCGCCGGCGACCATGCGCTCATCGTCGATTCGGTCTATTCTCCCTGCCGCCATTTCTGCGACACCATGCTGACCCGTCTCGGGGTCGAGGTGGAATATTACGATCCAGAAATCGGCGCCGGCATCGAGGCGCTGATCCGGCCGAACACCAGGCTCGTCCATACCGAGGCACCCGGCTCCAACACCTTCGAAATGCAGGATATCCGGGTCATCGCCGAGGCGGCTCACCGCCATGACTGCGTGGTGACCATGGACAATACCTGGGCGACGCCGCTCTATTTCCGCCCGCTGGATTTCGGAGTCGACGTGTCGATCCATGCGACGACCAAGTATCCGTCCGGCCATTCGGATATCATCATGGGCTCGGTCTCGGCCAATGCGAAACACTGGCCGCGTCTGCACGAGGCGCAGATCACGCTCGGCACCTGCGGTGCCCCGGACGACAGCTACCAGATCCTGCGCGGCCTGCGCACCATGGGCGTGCGGCTGGCGCATCACCAGAACAGCGCGCTGGAGATCGCCCGCTGGCTCGAGGGGCGCGATGACGTGGCGCGCGTCCTGCATCCGGCGCTCGAGAGCTTTCCGGGCCACGCGATCTGGAAGCGCGACTTCAAGGGGGCGAGTGGCGTGTTTTCCTTCGTGCTGAAGGCCGAGGGGGCGGAGCATGCCCGCGCGAAGGCGCATGCGCTGCTCGATACGCTGGCCCTCTTCGGGCTCGGCTATTCCTGGGGCGGTTACGAAAGCCTCGCGGTCAAGGTCAACCTGTCCGATCGCCGGATCCGCAAGGCGCCGGCCGAAGGCCCGGTCATTCGCCTGCAGATCGGCCTGGAGGATGTCGCCGATCTCCGCAAGGATCTGGAGGCCGGTTTTGCCGCGGCGGCGGCGATCGCCTGATCAGGCGGTCGCATCGTAGCCGTAGAGCCAGTCAAGGTCCGCCGCAAGCGCCTGCGGCGGACGAAAGGCCAGCACCAGGTCTCGGCCAACCCGCAAGGGGCCGCGCACATGATAGGCGAAGCGGTTGAAGGTGCCGCGGGAACGAACGCGCGCCGCTCTTGCCTTGCGCACCCTCTCATAATCGGCAAGCGCCTGCGGCACCGATGCCGCGGTGGAAAGCCGTGTGGCAAGATCCCACCCATCCTCGATTGCCATGGCCGCGCCCTGTGCCGCAAACGGCATCATCGCATGGGCGGCATCGCCGACCAGCACCGTATCGCGACCATTCTGCCATGCGCCGTCGCTGACCTGATAGAGTGGCCAGAACCGTCCGGAGTCCATTGACTTCAGCAGCGAGAGGATCTGCGGGTTCCAGCCGCGGAACTGCTGCAGCAGCAACCGCTTCTGCTCGATGCTGGCCGTCGCTTCCCAGATTTCTCCCGGGTTGAGGCCAGCGGCAATCGCCACGATGTTGAAGCCGCCGATTTCCCGCAAGGGATAGCAGACGAGGTGGCAGGAGGGGCCCAGATAGGCCGTCACCGCATCGGGCTGCAGAAAGGCGGGGGCATCGGCCATCGCGATGGTGAAGCGCCAGGCGACATTGCGCGAGAAGTCCGGTTCGGGCGCCGCGGAAATCCCGTCGCGGGTGCTCGACCACACGCCGTCGGCGCCGACGATGACGTCAGGCTCCTCGCCGGCAAGCGCGGCAAGTGCGGCGCGGTCGTGATGGTCGATCCGCTTTCCGAGGTGAAGCGCGCAGTTGGGCTCGGCCATGACAGCGTCCAGCAGCACGCGCTGCAGCGTGCTGCGGTGCGCGACCCCATAGGGCGCGCGCCAGCGTTCGCGGGCAAAGCGCCCGGCCGGCACATGGGCGAGGCGCCCGAGCGAGCGGCCGGACACCAGGGCGATGCGCTCCGGTTCGGTCCACTCCCTTTCCAGCGCCGGCAGCACGCCGAGACGTGCCAGGATCCGGCTGGCATTCGGCGAGATCTGCAGTCCGGCGCCGACCTCGGCCAGATAGGGTGCCTGTTCGATCACGTGGCAGCGAATGCCACGCTTCGACAGCGCCAGGGCGGTGGTCAGGCCCGCCATACCGGCGCCAATGATCGCGGCATTGCGTATGGACATGGGAATGCGCCCGATCAGGCGGCCTTGACGTGGAAGGTGCAGCCGGGCGGATTGGTCTCGCCCGCCTTCAGCGCCGGATTATAGCGATAGAGCGTCGAGCAGTAGGAGCAGATCTTTTCGTTGTCGTCGCCCATGTCGATGTAGATATGGGGGTGATCGAACGGCACGTTGGCCCCGGTGCACATGAACTCCTTGACGCCTACCTCGATGAGGCGGTGTCCGGCGTCGTTCTGGAAATGGGGAATACCGTGGTGACCGGCCATGTTTGCACTCCATGCTGTTCGTTGGCGCCGGGCCTGCATGTCGCCCGGGCGTTGGCGCGAACCTTACAGATTGCCCGCGCGAAAGTGTAGGGGTAAACGGGGCGGCGCATGGGGATTTTCGCCGCAGGGCGGTTCATGCGGCCGCTCTCTTCGCTTATGGTCCCACCTCGACAAGGACATCCTGCCATGAACCTGAACCCGCCCGTCTTCTCCACTTTTTCCCATCAGGGCCTGTCGCTCGCCTATTTCGACGAGGGTGAGCCTGCGGGCGCGCCGGTGCTTCTCGTGCACGGCTTTGCCTCGACCGCCAATGTGAACTGGGTCTATCCGGGCTGGCTGAAGACACTGTCGGAGGCCGGCTACCGGGTGATCGCGCTCGACAATCGCGGCCATGGCGCCAGCGACAAGCCGAAGGAGGCCGAGGCCTACCGTCCGGCGGTGATGGCCGAGGATGTGGTGGCGCTGCTCGATCATCTGGGCCTGCCGGATGCGCACCTGATGGGCTATTCGATGGGCGCGCGCATCTCGACCTTCGCCGCGCTTGCCCATCCGCACCGGGTTCGTTCGCTGGTGCTCGGCGGGCTCGGCATCGGGCTGACCGACGGCGTCGGTGACTGGGATCCGATCGCCGATGCGCTGCTCGCTCCCTCGCTCGATGCGGTGACGCATGAACGCGGCCGCATGTTCCGTGCCTTTGCCGACCAGACGAAGAGCGATCGCGAGGCGCTGGCCGCCTGCATCCGCGGCTCGCGCGATCTGGTGGCGCGCGAGGATATGCGCCGGCTCGACGTGCCGACCCTGATCGGCGTCGGCACCAAGGATGACATCGCCGGCTCGCCGCAGGAACTTGCGGCGCTGATGCCCGATGCACGCGCGCTCGACATTCCCAACCGCGACCACATGCTGGCAGTCGGCGACCGGGTCTTCAAGGCGGCGGTGCTGGACTTCTACCGCGAGATCGCCGCCGGTTGAGGCCGGCCGCGATTTTCACCGCCATTGGTGTTTGCGCAAGATTGTTCTATATATGGTCTCTCCCGTAAACGAGGGTAACTGCCATGGCGGCACGCACTGACATTCGCCCGATGGAGCCGGTTGCTTCCGTCGATCCGATCTGGGACACCCTGCGCCAGGAAGCGCGGGCAGGGGCCGAGCGCGATCCGCTGCTGGCCGCCTTCCTCTATTCGACGGTGCTGAACCATCGCTCGCTGGAGGACTGCGTGATCCATCGCATCTGCGAGCGGCTGGATCACCCGGACCTGCAGGCCGTGCTCTTGCGCCAGACCTTCGAGGAAATGCTCGACGACTGGCCGGAATGGGGTTCTATCCTCAGGGTCGACATCCAGGCCTATTACGATCGCGATCCGGCCTGCATGCGTTTTCTGGAGCCGGTACTGTATTTCAAGGGCTTCCATGCCATCCAGACGCACCGCCTGGCGCACTGGCTGATGCAGCGTGGCCGCCGCGACTTTGCCATGTACCTGCAGAGCCGCGCCTCCAGCGTGTTCCAGACGGACATCAATCCGGCCGCGCGCATCGGCAAGGGCATCTTCCTTGACCACGCCACCGGTTTCGTGGTCGGCGAAACGGCGGTGATCGGCGACAATGTCTCCATCCTGCACGGGGTGACGCTGGGCGGCACGGGCAAGGAGGGGGCGGATCGCCATCCGAAGATCGGCAATGGCGTGCTGATCGGGGCCGGTGCCAAGATTCTCGGCAATATCCAGATCGGCAACTGCTCGCGCGTGGCAGCCGGTTCCGTGGTGCTGAAGCCGGTTCCGCCCAAGACAACCGTTGCCGGCGTGCCGGCCAAGGTGGTGGGAGAGGCCGGGTGTTCGGAACCCTCGCGCCTGATGGACCAGATGCTGCGCTCCGAAGATTGAGATCGGCGTCGCGGGACGCCATGTCCGGCGACCCTGGTCCGGCGCCCTTCGGCCGAGTCCTTGCTGGCGCGGTGCGGGCAGGGCAGCCATGCGGGGATGACGGCCGGACGTCCTTTACTTTCGCCGTTATCCCGTGGCAAAAGCCCCCGCAACGAGAACACTGACGGAGAGACACCAGTGAAAGCCGACGAAATCAAGAAGCTCGACGCCTATTTCAAACGGGTCTTCAACCCTTCGATGAGCGTCAAGGCTCGCCCCCGCAAGGACGATTCGGCCGAAGTCTATGCGGGTGACGAATTCCTCGGCGTTGTCTACGTCGATGATGAGGATGAAGAGCGTTCCTACAACTTCTCGATGGCGATCCTCGACGTGGATCTCTGATCCTTGCGGACATCTCCAGTTTGCTGATTGCGGCGGGTGCTCTTGGAGACCCGCCGTTTTTCATGGGTTTCCCGCAAAGGTTGATCATCCGGCTGCGGCATTGCGTCCAAACATGCCATTTCGCAAGTGCGTCACAGTTTCTTGCCTTGACTTTCGCAGTGCAAAAATATTCCATCAGCAATTGCGAATTCACCCTCAGGAGGCGGACAATGTTCAACTTCGACGAAATGAGCCGGAAGAACAAGGAAGCGTTCGACACCGTGCTGCGCAGCTATTCCGAGATGGCCAAGGGGTTCCAGGCAATTGCTGCCGAAGCCGGCGACTACTCCAAGAAGTCCTTCGAGGAGATGACGGGCTTCATGGAACAGATGATGACCGTGAAGAGCATCGAAGGACTTTACGAGCTCCAGACCAAATACGCCAAGAACTCCTACGAGAGCTTCGTGGCCGAAGCCACCAAGCTCGGCAACATGTATACCGATCTCGCCAAGACGGCCTACAAGCCCTACGAAGCGCCGGTGGCCCGTGCGACCGCCGTGGTGACCTCCGCGGCCGCCTGACGCAGCGGAAACGCCGTTTCCAACATCCGGTATTCCTCTCGAACCGGTTGCGCCTGCCGCGCGACCGGTTTTTTATTCGTATGCGCCTTTCGTCGCACGCGAATTTGCCTGTCCAGTCCCCCGCCGCAACGAATAGTGATTGCGCGCGGCCGCAAGGGGCTTAAAATCAGCCTCAGGCGAACTAGATATGTGCATCTGATGTCCGGCTCCGGCTGATCGTTCGGACGAGGCTTCGGACAGTTGGGGATTGAAAGAAAGATGATCGCGTTGCCGATCTATATGCAAGACGGGAAGGATGGACTGGGAGACAGCGGCAATCGCGGCACCTCGGTGATCACGCGCACCAAGGCGAAGACGAAGAAGCCGAACCTCTACCGCGTCCTTCTGCTGAATGACGATTACACGCCGATGGACTTCGTCATTCACATTCTGGAGCGTTTTTTCCAGAAGGACCGCGAAGCGGCCACCCGTATCATGCTGCACGTTCACAATCACGGGGTCGGCGAATGCGGGATCTTTACGTACGAGGTCGCTGAGACCAAGGTGAGCCAGGTCATGGATTTTGCCCGCCAGCACCAGCACCCGCTGCAATGTGTCATGGAAAAAAAGTGAGGACCGCACGTGCCAACATTTTCGCCTAGTCTTGAAAAGGCGCTGCATCAGGCACTGACCTTCGCCAATGAGCGGCACCACGAATATGCGACGCTGGAGCACCTGCTTCTGGCGCTGATCGACGATTCCGATGCGGCCGCCGTGATGGGGGCCTGCAATGTCGACCTTGAAGCCCTTCGCAAGACGGTTTCCGATTATGTCGACAATGAGCTTGCCAATCTCGTCACCGGTTACGACGAGGATTCCAAACCCACCTCCGGCTTCCAGCGCGTCATCCAGCGCGCCGTCATCCACGTGCAGTCCTCCGGTCGTGAGGAAGTCACGGGGGCGAATGTTCTGGTGGCGATCTTCGCCGAACGCGAAAGCCATGCGGCCTATTTCCTGCAGGAGCAGGAAATGACCCGTTACGACGCGGTGAACTACATCTCGCACGGCATCGGCAAACGTCCGGGCTCGTCGCAGGTGCGCCCGCCGCGCGGCGCCGATGACGGTGAGGCCGATGCCAAGCCCTCCTCGCGGGAGCAGGAAGACGGTTCGGCCAAGAAGCCGCAGGACGCGCTCAAGGCCTATTGCGTCAATCTGAACGACAAGGCCCGCGACGGGCGCATCGATCCGCTGATCGGCCGCCACGACGAGGTGAACCGCACCATCCAGGTGCTGTGCCGCCGTTCCAAGAACAATCCGCTCTATGTGGGCGATCCCGGCGTCGGCAAGACGGCGATCGCCGAAGGGCTTGCCAAGCGCATCGTCGAAGGCAAGGTGCCGGAAGCGCTGGCGGATGCGACGATCTTCTCGCTCGACATGGGCACGCTGCTTGCGGGTACCCGCTATCGCGGCGATTTCGAGGAGCGTCTGAAGCAGGTCGTCAAGGAGCTCGAGGAGTATCCGGGCGCCGTGCTGTTCATCGACGAGATCCATACCGTGATCGGCGCCGGTGCGACCTCCGGCGGTGCGATGGATGCGTCCAATCTGCTGAAGCCGGCGCTCTCCTCCGGAGCGATTCGCTGCATCGGCTCGACAACCTACAAGGAATACCGCCAGTTCTTCGAAAAGGACCGGGCGCTGGTGCGTCGCTTCCAGAAGATCGACGTCAACGAGCCGTCCATCGATGATGCCATCGAGATCATGAAGGGCCTGAAGCCCTATTTCGAGGAGTATCACAAGCTTCGCTATACCAACGAGGCGATCAAGTCGGCCGTCGAACTCTCGGCGCGCTATATTTCCGACCGCAAGCTGCCGGACAAGGCGATCGACGTGATCGACGAGACCGGTGCGGCGCAGATGCTGCTGCCGGCCTCCAAGCGCCGCAAGCTGATCACCGAGAAGGAGATCGAGGTCACGATCGCCACCATGGCCCGCATTCCGCCGAAGACGGTTTCCAAGGATGACGAGATGGTTCTCGCCAATCTGGAAAAGGAACTGCGCTCCGTCGTCTACGGTCAGGACAAGGCGATCGAGGCTTTGGCAACCGCGATCAAGCTGGCGCGGGCCGGCCTTCGCGAACCGAACAAGCCGATCGGCTCCTACGTCTTCTCCGGCCCGACCGGTGTCGGCAAGACGGAGGTGGCCAAGCAGCTTGCCTCGTCACTCGGCGTCGAACTCTTGCGCTTCGACATGTCGGAATACATGGAGCGGCATACGGTCTCCCGTCTGCTCGGCGCGCCTCCCGGCTATGTCGGTTTCGACCAGGGCGGCCTCCTGACCGACCAGGTGGACCAGCATCCGCATTCGGTCGTGCTGCTCGACGAAATCGAAAAGGCGCATCCGGACATCTACAACATCCTGTTGCAGGTGATGGACCATGGCTCGCTGACGGATCATAACGGCAAGAAGATCGATTTCCGCAACGTGATCCTGATCATGACGACCAATGCGGGTGCCGCCGAAATGGCCAAGGCCGCCATCGGCTTCGGCTCGTCCAAGCGCACCGGTGAAGACGAGGAGGCGATCAATCGCCTGTTCACGCCGGAATTCCGCAACCGCCTCGACGCGATCATTCCGTTCGCGCCGCTGCCGACCGAGGTCATTCATCAGGTGGTGCAGAAGTTCGTCATGCAGCTGGAAACCCAGCTCTCCGAACGAAATGTCACCTTCGACCTGCATCAGGATGCCATCGCATGGCTGGCCGAGAAGGGCTATGACGAGCGGATGGGCGCACGTCCGCTGTCGCGCGTCATCCAGGAGCACATCAAGAAGCCGCTCGCCAACGAGATCCTGTTCGGGGCGCTGCGCAAGGGCGGCGTCGTGCGGGTGACCGTCGGCAAGAAGGATGATGGCCAGGATGGCCTGCTTCTCGAATCGATCCCGGAAGCCGCACCGGTGAAGCCGAAGCCGGAGGCCGAGGTGGAAGAGGTCGAGGAAGAGGTCAAGGCCAAGGCGAAGCCGGAAAAGGGCAAGCCCGGCAAGTCTGCCGGCAGCCGCGAAAAGCCGGCCAAGGCGGAAGCCGAAAGCGATATCCTGACCGAAGAGCCGCAGAAGCCGCGCAAGGGCTCGACGGTTCCGCGCGTGCCCAAGAAGAAATAGGGCGCTCTGCCCGAGATGACGTGCCGGGGCTTGTGTCCCGGCACCTTTCGTTGTGCCGGTCGGTTCCGAGCGGCTTTCCCCCGGACTGACCGATGTCTTCTGCCTCCCTCGACGCGCGCTCGAATCTTGCCTGGTTCCTCACCGGGATGCGCGGCATTACCTCGCTGCCGGCCCTGATTCTGATGACCTCCTTCGTCGGCTTCAGCGCCTTTGCGCTCGAATCCGGCATTACCCGCGATCAGGCGGTGTTCATGACGCTGGCTGTCTGGGCGCTGCCGGCCAAGATGATCCTGATCGGCAGCATGGCCGGTGGCGCACCGCTGGCGGCCTGCTTCCTCGCCGTGACGCTGTCATCGATCCGCATGATGCCGATGGTCGCCTCCATCATGCCGGACATGAAGAGCGAGAGGAGCCCGACGTGGCTTCTGCTGTTTCTTTCGCATTTCGTCGCCATCACCTCCTGGGTGTTTGCGATCCAGCATCTCGAAAACGTCCCGCGCGAGCGGCGCACGGCCTATTTTGGCGGCTTTGCGATCACGCTGACGCTGGTCAATGCGGTGATCGTCGGGGTCTGCTACGGCATCGTGGCGCAGTTTCCGCCTTTGGTGTCCGGTGCGCTGTTCATGATGACGCCGGTCTATTTCTTTGCCTCGATCTGGTCGAGTGCGCGCCATTCGGTCGTGCGCCTGGCCTTCGTCGTCGGCGTGGTCATGGGGCCAGCCATGGCGCTGGTCGATCCGGAATTCGACATCGTCTATGCAGGCCTCGGCGGCGGCACGCTGGCCTATCTGCTCGACCGCTTTGTCATCCGCCGGGTAGGGCGCAGGGCGCTCTCCCGCCCGGCCTCGCCGGAGGATGTGCCATGATGGAGAATGGCTGGTGGGTCTATGTCGTGATCATCGTGGCCGGCTGGCTGGCAACCGACATGTGGCGCTGGCTGGGCGTCCTTGTCGGCAATCGGCTCGATGAGGATTCGGAAGCCCTGCAATGGGTAAGGGCGGTCGCGACAGCGCTGGTGATGGCGGTCACGTCCAAGCTGGTCTTCTTCCCGACGGGGACGCTCGCCGATTCGCCGCTCTGGCTCAGGCTCGGCGCCCTCGGCATCGGCTTCCTCGCCTTCCTGCTGGCCGGCCAGCGGGTCATCGTCTGCGTGGTAGTGTCGATCTCGCTGCTGATTGCCGGTTTGGCGCTGCTTTGACAGAAGCGCGGCCGGCAAGGTGGTTCAGGCCACCTGCGTGACGTGAAGGTCGGAAAATTCCACCGATCCGCGGCCCTTGCGCTTGGCTTCGTAGAGCGCCTGATCGGCGGCGGCGACCAACCGTTGCGGAGTGTCGGCCGGATCATCTGTCACGGCCACGCCGATGCTGGCGCCGATGATGACATCCTCACCCTGTACACTGTAGGGCATCTGCAGGCTGGCGACGATGCGGCGCGCCAGCCGGCCCGCCTCCAGCGGGGAGGAAAGCCGCGGCTGCACCACGAGAAATTCGTCGCCGCCCCGCCGTGCCGCGACGGCTTCGAGCGGCAGAAGCTCGCTCAGGCGACGGGCCACCTCCACCAGAATGGCATCGCCCGCCGCATGGCCGAAGGTGTCGTTGGCGGCCTTGAAATGGTCGAGGTCGATGAAATGCACCGCAACGGACGCGCCGGGACGGACCTCCTGGGCCATGAAAAGGCGCTGCAGTTCGCGATCCACGGTGAAGCGGTTGGCAAGCCCTGTCAGCGCATCGCTGCCGGCCAGTGCAGCAAGCTCGGCACGGGTGATCAGCGCTTCGAAGGTGAGGCGATAGGTGGTCTGGATCAACTGGATGCTGGCGAGCGACATCATCAGCAGGAACAGGCCGAGCAGCTTGTGCAAGAGCACCGGGTGAAACAGCAGCACGACGATGTAGGGCAGGGCGGCGAGCTGCGTGCAGGCAATGGCAAGGCGCGGCCGCACCGCCAGCCGCGACAGCACGCCCGTGCAGTAGCTGACCAGGAACACGGCGGAAAACAGCTGCGCTTCCTCCGGGCCGCCAAGAAAGGTGTAAGCGCCGATTGCGGCAACCAGCAGGGAGAACAGCAGGCTGCCGGTAAAATGCGCCCTTTCCCAGAACCGCACGCTGCGGCGCGCGCGGAAGCGCCGATAGGCGCGGTCGATGGCGAAGCGCAGGCCGGCAATCAGCAGTGCAAGAACCGCGAAGGCCGCGAAGACGTCATCCCCGGCCGTTCGGGCGACAAGACTGCAGAAGAACGCCGCGGCAAAGCCGATGAACACCACGTTGAAGGTGGAGGCGTACAGCTGGTCCACCAGTTCGGCCTTGATCGGCGCTTCCCGGTCGATCCGGGCCGGTTTCTTGCGATGGGACGTCATGCGGCCGCCTGAAGGAACGAAGGTCGCCGGTTGCTGAATCCAGGCCTGCGACGCAGGGATGATGCGCTCAACCAAGCATGATCTTCTATGGAGAAAACGTAAACAGTAACGGTCAGCGTCGCGTGAACCGGCCGGTCTGCGCCGTGGGGGTCACAGCGCGTCCCGCACCTTGCGTGCGTGCTCCGCCAGCACCGCATGATCCTCCATCTTGCCCGTGTGCGGCTTCAGCGGCTCGCCCTCGCGGCGCGGGATGACGTGGAAATGCAGGTGGAAGACGGTCTGCCCGGCGGCAGGTTCGTTGAACTGGGCGATGAACACGCCATCCGCCTCGAAAGCCTCCTTTGCCGCCACCGCCAGCTTCTGTACCACCGGGATGAGGCGGGCGAGAACGGCCGGGTCTGCATCCAGCAGATTGCGCGACCCGGTTTTCGGGATCACCAGCAGATGGCCGGGCGCCTGCGGCATCACATCCATGAAGGCCAGCGTGTGCTCGTCCTCATACACTTTGTGGCAGGGGATCTCGCCCTTGAGGATTTTGCCGAAGATGTTGTTTTCGTCGTAGGCCTGCACGCTCATCGTTTGCTCGCTCCCCTGCTGTGTCGTTTGTCAGTCATGGTCCTGCCGCTCTCCCTTGCGGAAGGGACTGTGTTCGGTCAAGACCTCGCCGGTATATTCCACCTGCCGCCGTTCCTGGTCCAGATAATCGGCAACCGCGCGGCGCAGGCCGGGATGGGCGATGTAATGCGCCGAATGGGTGGTGATGGGCAGATAGCCGCGTGCCAGCTTGTGCTCGCCCTGGGCGCCGGCTTCCACGCGGGCAAGACCTTTTTCCAGCGCAAAATCGATGGCCTGGTGGTAGCAGACCTCGAAATGCAGGAAGGGGTGATCCTCGATGCAGCCCCAGTGGCGGCCGAACAGGGCCTCTTCGCCGATGAAGTTGATCGCGCCTGCCACATAACGTCCGTCGCGCTTTGCCATGACGAGCAGGATGTCCTCGGCCATGCGTTCGCCGATCAGCGAATAGAATCGACGGTTGAGATAGGGGCGACCCCATTTGCGGCTGCCGGTATCCATGTAGAAGGCGAAGAACTGGTCCCAGATATCCTCGGTCAGGTCGCGCCCCGTCAGCCAGTCGATGCTGAGGCCGCCTTCCAGGGCGGCGCGGCGCTCCTTGCGCAGGTTCTTGCGCTTGGAGGAGGAGAGTTCCGCCAGGAAGGCCTCGTGATTGGCATAGCCCTTGTTCAGGAAATGGAACTGCTGGTCCGTGCGATGCAGGAAGCCGGCTTCCTCGAAAGCCTCCACCTCCGCCTCCGGCAGGAAGGTGACGTGCGCGGAGGAAACGCCCGTCTGGCGTGTGACTTCCGCAAGACCGGCGGCCAGCGTCTGTTGCCATGCGGCCCGCTCCATGCCGGAGCGTGTCAGCAGGCGGGGGCCGGTCGCCGGCGTGAAGGGAATGGCGCACTGGATCTTCGGATAGTAGCGGCCGCCGGCGCGCTCGAAGGCATCCGCCCAGCCATGGTCGAAGACATATTCGCCCTGGCTGTGGCTCTTCAGATAGCCGGGCACTGCGGCGAGCAGCCGGCCGTCGGCATCCTCAAGCAGAAGATGGTGGCCAAGCCAGCCGGTCTTTGCCGTCGCCGAGCCGGATTCCTCCAGCGCGGAGAGGAAGGCATGCGACAGGAAGGGATTGTAGGCCACCTCACCCCCGCGCCGCGTTCCCGAAAGTGCCGACCAGCTGTCGGGGCTGATCGCGGAGAAGGACTTTTCGACGCGGAGGGTGAGTTTTTCGGTCATGCGGCGGATGGTGTGCTTTCTCTCGGGTCGAAACCCTCGAAGGTCATCTGGTCTGCATGAGTATAGGTATGGGCGCGTGCCTTTTCATCCCTCACCGTCCAGGTAATCACCGGAATGCCGCGGCTCTTCTGCGCATCGATGAAGCTGTTGGGCAGATGCGCCCAGTGATAGGAGATGAAATCGAGACCGAGCTGCATGGCCTCGTCGTGGCGGAAGAATTCCTCCGGCGTATCGCCCATGGCCGTCAGCCCGACGGGATAGGGGGAGCCGGCGCGCTTCAGGTCCTTCAGCAGGTGATGGTCAAAACTCATCAGCGCCACCTTGCCCTGATAGCCTTCCAGCTGCTCCAGCACGGTCTCGGCAAAGCCTTCGTCCTCTTCGGCACTCTGGCCCTTCAGTTCGATGACGAGCGGCACCTTGCCCTTCACCAGATCGAGCAGCTGGCGCAGTTTCGGCACGCGGTCGGCGGTGCCGCCAACGGTCAGCAGCCCGAGTTCGGCGGAGGTGCGTTCGCGCACCTTGCCGGAAATGCCGCACAGCCTGTCCAGCACGTCGTCATGGAAGACGACCGGTTCGCTGTCCGAGGCCAGTTGAAGGTCGCATTCGATGGCAAAGCCGGCATCCACGGCGCGCGAAAAGGCCGAGAGCGTGTTTTCCCACACGGCGTGGTTCATGTCGTGATAACCGCGATGGGCGACCGGCAGGTCCTTGATCCAGATGGCATCCGTGCTCATGCGTCGACGTCCAGGATGGCGTCGACTTCGACGGCGGCGTTGAAGGGCAGGGCAGCCATGCCGACGGCGGCACGCGCATGCTTGCCGGCATCGCCGAGCACATTGGCGATCAGGTTCGAGGCGCCGTTCATCACGAGATGTTGTTCCACGAAGCCGGGGGCCGAGGCGATGAAACCGTTCAGCTTCAGCACCCGGCGTACCTTGCCCAGATCGCCGCCAAGCGCTGCCTTCACCTGCGCCAGAATGTTGATGGCGCACAGTTCCGCTGCGCGCTGACCGGTTGCGACGTCCACATCGGCGCCGACAAGCCCGGTGATTGCCACCTTTCCTGCTTCCATCGGCAACTGGCCGGAAATGTACAGCGTGCTGCCGCTCAGCGTGTAGGGCACGTAATTGGCCGCCGGGGCCGCGGCCACGGGCAATTCTATTCCCATCTCCCTGAGGCGGCTTTCGATCGCTTCCGACATTTCATTCTCCGCTTTGATTGTAAAATTGACTCGATTCCGTCACACATGACGCTAAGCATCACTCGATGGCGTTCTTATAACATTGGCCATCGAGTCCCATAGGAGTTTGTGGATGTTGCGACAGAGCCTTGCGAGCGTCCTCATGGCAGGCAGCCTGCTTGCCGCCGTCAGTCCTGCCCGTGCCGGCATGGAGGGCGCGCGCACGCTCATCCCGCACCGCGCGGTCTACGACCTGAAGCTGAAGGACGTGTCGGAGCGTTCCGGGATCGAGGGCATGTATGGCCGCATGGTCTACGAGTTCACCGGCTCGGCCTGCGCCGGTTACACCACCCATTTCCGTTTCGTCACCCGCGTCGATACCGGCGAGGACATGCGCCTGACGGATCAGCAGACAACCACATTCGAGAACCTGAAGGCCGGCAGCTTCCGCTTCGACACGAAATCCTTCACCGACGACAAGCTGGACAGGCAGGTGACGGGCGAGGCGAGCGACGAGGCGACCGGCATCAAGGTGGCGCTGGCCAAGCCCGATGCGCGGCAGGTGGAGCTGACCCCGGCACAGTTTCCGACCGAGCACATGCTGGAGGTGATCGACAATGCCCGCAAGGGCAAGCGGTTCTTCGAGGAGCGGCTGTTCGACGGTTCCGAGGACGGCGACCAGAGCCTGCTGACCACCACCGTGATCGGCAAGCAGCAGATGCCCGCCGCCGACGATGCAGATGCCGGCAATGCCGGCGAATTTGCCGGACAGCCCTACTGGCCGGTGACGATCGCCTACTACGACGAGGACCAGAAGACCGATTCGGTGCCGATCTACCGTATGTCCTTCAAGCTCTACGAGAACGGCATCACGCGTGACCTGACGATGGATTACGGCGACTTCGTACTGTCCGGCACGCTCTCCAAGCTGGAGGTGCTGGGCACTCCGGCGAGCAATTGTCCCTGAATAAGGGGAGGTCCGCATCCTGTTGGCGGCCTGTCGAGCGCCTTAGTCCTTCGTTTTGATCTGTCCGGCGCAGGGACTTAATTGTGGCGAAGGACTTGCTTTTCCGGGCCAATGCAATTATGCGCAGCCCATTCCACACGTGAAGCTTGGGATTGACCGGGAGAAATCCGGTCCGTTCCGCCGGTGGTTGCCCCAGGGGCAACTGTTCGCTTTGCGGGGGTTGAACCGGAAACAAGGAGAAAAAGGCATGGCATTGCCTGATTTCAGCATGCGTCAGCTTCTGGAAGCTGGCGTTCACTTCGGCCACCAGACGCACCGCTGGAACCCGAAGATGAAGCCGTACATCTTCGGCGATCGTAACAACATCCACATCATCGACCTCGCTCAGACGGTTCCGATGCTGTCGCGCGCCCTGCAGGTCATTTCCGATACGGTTGCCCGTGGCGGTCGCGTCCTGTTCGTCGGCACCAAGCGTCAGGCATCCGAACTGATCGCCGACAGCGCGAAGCGTTCGGCCCAGTACTACGTCAACTCCCGCTGGCTCGGCGGCATGCTGACGAACTGGAAGACGATTTCGAACTCGATCCAGCGTCTGCGCAAGCTCGACGAAATTCTCGCTTCGGAAGCCCAGGGTTTCACGAAGAAGGAACGCCTGAACCTCGAGCGCGAGCGCGAGAAGCTGGACAAGGCCCTCGGCGGTATCCGCGACATGGGCGGCACGCCGGACCTGATGTTCATCATCGACACCAACAAGGAAAAGATCGCCATCGATGAAGCCAAGCGCCTGGGCATCCCGGTCGTTGCCATCATCGACTCGAACTGCGATCCGGACCTGATCGACTATCCGATCCCGGGCAACGACGACGCCTCGCGCGCCATCGCCCTCTATTGCGACCTGGTTGCCCGCGCTGCCATCGACGGCATCGCCCGCCAGCAGGGCGCTTCGGGCCGCGACATCGGCGCCATGGCCGAAGCCCCGATCGAGCCGGCTCTTTCCGAAGAGACCGAAGCCTGATTGGCCGGGGAGGGCGCCGTCCTCCCCTGACCGTTTCGGGGGCCGCCTGCGGTGGTCCCCGGATGCCAAGGCGTCCGACGCCGGCGAAAACAGCGTTTCGCCACCAGATGCGTGATACCGCGCGGACGTCCATTCATCACGCTGTCATACTTCCGGGTACATTCGTGCCCCAAACGGGCGCCGGCCCTTGCGATTCCGGCAGGCGCACCCCCTGATTGGACAAGAGGCAAACATGAGCGAAATCACAGCCGCAATGGTGAAGGAACTGCGCGAAAAGACCGGCGCAGGCATGATGGACTGCAAGAAGGCGCTCGCCGAGACCAATGGCGACATGGAAGCCGCGATCGACTGGCTGCGCGCCAAGGGCATCGCCAAGGCCGACAAGAAGTCCGGCCGCACGGCTGCCGAAGGCCTCGTCGGCATCGCATCCGCCGGCACCAGCGCTGTCGTCGTCGAAGTCAACTCCGAAACCGACTTCGTTGCCCGTAACGATGCATTCCAGGATCTCGTCCGCGGCGTTGCCTCGGTTGCGCTGTCCACCGAAGGTTCCGTCGAAGCCATCAGCGCCGCCGCCTATCCGGCCACCGGCAAGTCGGTCACCGACACCATCAAGGATGCCATCGCCACCATCGGCGAGAACATGACGCTGCGTCGCGCCGCCAAGCTTTCCGTCGAGGACGGCGTGGTCGCCACCTACATCCACAATGCCGCTGCCGATGGTCTCGGCAAGCTCGGCGTGCTCGTTGCCCTGAAGTCCACCGGCAACAAGGATGCGCTGAACGCCATCGGCCGTCAGGTCGCCATGCACATCGCTGCCACCAACCCGCTCGCCGTTCGCGCCGAGGAAGTGGATGCAGCGGTTGCCGAACGCGAGCGCAACGTGTTCATCGAACAGTCGCGCGCTTCGGGCAAGCCGGACAACATCATCGAGAAGATGGTCGATGGCCGCATGCGCAAGTTCTTCGAGGAAGTGGCCCTTCTCTCGCAGGCCTTCGTCATCAACCCGGACCTGACCGTTGCTGCCGCTCTGAAGGAAGCCGAAAAGGAAATCGGCGCTCCGGTCGAGATCACCGGCATGGTTCGTCTCCTGCTCGGCGAAGGTGTCGAGAAGGAAGAAACCGATTTTGCTGCCGAAGTTGCTGCAGCCGTCAAGCATTGATTCTCATTCGAGAATTCTTGGGTAAAGAAGAGGGGCGTCGCGTGACAACGCGGCGCCCTTCGTGTATCGGGCTTTCGGTGCGATCCTCGAAGGAGTTTCCATGTCATCCTCCACCCCCGTCTACAAACGTGTGCTGCTGAAAGTCTCCGGCGAGGCTTTGATGGGCAGCCAGGGCTTCGGCATCGATGTTGCCGTGGCCGACCGTATCGCCTCCGATATTGCCGAGGCACGCCGCATGGGTGTGGAAGTGGGTGTCGTCGTCGGCGGCGGCAACATCTTTCGCGGCGTGGCTGTTGCCTCCAAGGGCGGCGACCGCGTGACCGGCGACCACATGGGCATGCTGGCGACCGTGATCAATGCGCTGGCGCTTGCCACCTCGCTGCGCAAGCTCGACATCGACACGGTGGTTCTCTCCGCCATCGCGATGCCGGAGATCTGTGAAAGCTTCTCGCAGCGCCAGGCGCTGCACCACATGGACCAGGGCCGCGTGGTGATCTTCGCCGGCGGCACGGGTAATCCCTTCTTCACGACGGACTCCGCCGGCGCCCTTCGGGCGGCCGAAATCGGTGCCCAGGCGATCTTCAAGGGTACGCAGGTTGACGGAATCTATTCCGCAGACCCCAAGAAGGACCCCGATGCGACACGCTTCGAGCGGCTGACCCACAGCGAGGTTCTCGAAAAGGGGCTTGCGGTGATGGACGTGGCCGCCGTGGCGCTGGCGCGCGAAAATTCCATTCCGATCATCGTCTTCTCCATTCACGAGAAGGGCGGGTTCGGAGCAATCTTGACTGGCGGTGGCCTCAAGACCATCGTGACCGACAATTGAGGCGGGGCGCGTCGCCTTGCGCCCCTGCAGTTCCACAATGGAGTAGAAGATGAGCGGAGCCATCGATCTCAATGACATCAAGCGGCGCATGGACGGCGCCATCACCGCGTTCAAGAACGATATCGCGTCGCTGCGCACGGGTCGCGCCTCGGCCAACGTTCTCGATCCGGTGATGGTGGAAGCCTATGGATCGCGCGTGCCGCTGAACCAGGTGGCCAACGTGACCGTGCCGGAACCCCGCATGCTCGGCGTCTCCGTCTGGGACAAGTCGATGGTCAATGCCGTCGATCGCGGCATCCGTGAGGCCAATCTCGGCCTCAACCCGATCATCGACGGCCAGAATCTGCGCATTCCGCTGCCGGAACTCAACGAAGAGCGCCGCAAGTCGCTGGTCAAGGTCGCGCATGATTATGCCGAAAAGGCCAAGGTCGCCATCCGCCACGTCCGTCGCGACGGCATGGATGCCCTGAAAAAGGCCGAGAAGGACGGCAGCATCGGCCAGGACGACAGCCGCGTCCAGTCCGACAAGGTCCAGAAGATGACGGACGAGACGATTTCTGACGTCGATCGCTTGCTTGCGGAGAAGGAAAAGGAAATCATGCAGGTCTGACGGACCTGCCTGACGATTTATCCTTCAACGCGAACAAACGGATGCTCCATGGCAAGTGGTGAACTTCTCTCCCCTCCCAGACATGTCGCGATCATCATGGATGGCAACGGACGCTGGGCGAACGAAAGGGGTTTGCCGCGCACCGTGGGGCATAGCAAGGGCGTTGAAGCCGTGCGGCGCACGGTGGAGGCGGCCGCCGATTTCGGCATCGAGTATCTGACGCTGTTTGCCTTCTCCTCGGAGAACTGGAGCCGGCCGGAAGAGGAGGTTTCGGTGCTGATGGGGCTTTTGCGTCGCTTCATCCGCCGGGATCTTGCCGAGCTGCATCGCTCCAACGTGCGCATCCGCGTGATCGGCGAGCGCGACGGGTTGCAGGGCGACATCCTGCCGCTTCTGCTGGAGGCGGAGGATACCACCCGCAACAATACCGGCCTCACCCTGATCATCGCCTTCAACTACGGTGCGCGCGACGAACTGGCCCGCGCCATGCGGCGCCTTGCGCGCGAGGTGGAGGCCGGCCGCATGGCGGCGGCCGACATCACGCCTGCCACCATCACCAGCCATCTCGATACCGCCGGCATTCCCGATCCGGATCTGATCATTCGCACCAGCGGCGAGGAGCGGCTGTCGAACTTCCTGCTCTGGCAGGCAGCCTATTCCGAATTCGTCTTCGTGCCGGAATACTGGCCGGACTTCGACCGAGACCTGTTCCTGAAGGCGCTGCGCAGCTTTGCCGAGCGCGACCGGCGCTTCGGCGGGCTTTCGGCTGCCAAGGCGGCCGCTGCGGTGGCGGGCTGATGTCGGTCGAACTGAGGCAGCGAATCCTGTCCGCCATCGTGATGGCAGCGGTAACGCTGGCGGCCACCTGGACGGGCGGCCTTGCCTTTCGGGCGCTCGCGGCCCTGATCGCCGTGCTGGTCTATTACGAGTGGTCACGCATGACCCGGCTTGCCGAGCGGGATTTTCGCGGCAATGCGCTGGGCTGGCTGGCGGTTGCCTCGGTGGCCGCCAACCTCGTGCTGGGCGACGAAGGCATGGGAACGCCGATTGCCGGCGGCTTCGTCGTGACGGCCATCCTGCTGATGCTGGTGCGCGGCGGCACGGGCTGGCTGCCGGGGGGCATTGCCTATGCAAGCTTCAGCGGTATTTCGCTTGCGGCGATCCGCGGTGCCGACCAGCCGGGCTTCGTGGCCATGCTGTTCGTCTTTTCGGTGGTCTGGGCCACCGATATCCTGGCCTATTTCGTCGGACGTCGCCTGAAGGGGCCGAAGCTTGCGCCGAGGATTTCGCCCGGCAAGACCTGGTCGGGCGCCGTGGGCGGCACCGTATCCGGAGTTGCCGCGGGCAGCCTCCTGTCGCTTGCCTTCTTCCCGTCGCTATCGCTGCGCACGGCTTTCATCGCGCTGGCACTGTCTGTTGCAAGCCAGATCGGCGACCTCTTCGAATCTTTCATCAAGCGTCGGTTCGGCGTCAAGGATTCCAGCCATCTGATTCCCGGTCATGGCGGGGTGATGGATCGTGTCGACGGTCTCGTTTTTGCCGGTTTCGCAGCATTTCTTCTTGCAATCATGCATGCGGCATGGTCCGAAGATGGTGGAACGTCGGTTGCGGCGGTCCTGTTCGGGCTCTAGGTGCCGGAAGGGTAGGCTGAAGAGATGTTGGCAGCGGCAGGGGTCATTACCGGCTATATCATTCCATTTATCCTGGTCCTCTCGCTGCTCGTCTTCGTGCACGAAATGGGCCACTACCTGGTCGGGCGCTGGAGCGGCATTCGTGTCACGGCGTTCTCGATCGGATTCGGCCCCGAGCTTGTCGGCGTGACCGACAGCCATGGCACGCGCTGGAAGCTCTCCCTCATTCCGCTCGGCGGCTATGTGAAGTTCTACGGCGACGAGGATGCCGCCAGCCGGCCGGGCACTGCGCAACTGGACGGCATGACTGCGGCCGAGAGATCGCAGACGCTGGCCGGCGCCAAGCTCTGGAAGCGCGCCGCCACCGTTGCCGCCGGCCCCATCGCCAACTTCCTGCTGGCCATCGCCATCTTCGCCGTTCTGTTTGGCGTCTATGGCCGCATGATTGCCGATCCGGTGGTTTCGGAAGTGCGTCCCGACAGCGCAGCGGCAGAAGCTGGCCTGCAGCCGGGCGATCGTCTGATGGCACTCGACGGCACGAAGATCCGCACCTTCGACGATGTGCGCCGCTATGTCAGCATCCGTCCCGAATCGCGGATCGTGGTGACGGTGGAGCGGGATGGCCGGGAGATGGACATTCCCGTCGTGCCGCGCCGGTCGGAAATCACCGACCAGTTCGGCAACAAGATCGAAATGGGGCTTATCGGCATCGTCACGAACGAGCAGAGCGGCAATTTCCGTCATGTTACCTATACGCCTCTGGAGGCTGTGCAGCAGGGCGTGATCGAGACCGGTCAGATCATTTCCGGCACCTTCCGTTACCTCGGGAATCTGGTCACCGGGCGCATGAAGGCAGACCAGCTGGGCGGACCGGTGCGCGTGGCGCAGGCCTCCGGCCAGATGGCGACGCTCGGGATTGCCGCAGTCATCCAGTTGGCCGCCGTGCTGTCGGTTTCCATTGGATTGCTCAACCTGATGCCGGTTCCGGTGCTGGACGGCGGGCATCTTGTGTTCTATGCCATTGAGGCTGTACGGGGAAAGCCTTTGGGAGCAGGGGCGCAGGAGGTTGCCTTCCGCATCGGTCTGGCCATGGTTCTGAGCCTGATGGTCTTTGCCACTTGGAACGATATCAGCAATCTGATCGGTTAAAGAAGTCTGTTGTAAACCAACTGTTTACCTTAATTTCAGGTGTTCGTTGCGATTGGGTCACGGCTTGGAAGGAAGTAAACAGAAATTAACAGGATGCCTTGCTTGTAGGGCAAAAGCAGGTAAAACGACACACGTGGCCGGAGTCGGGCCTGGCTCGCCGAGGGACAACGGGAAAAGGTAAGTATTGAAAATGAAAGCTGGTTCAAAGTTTTTGAACGCAGTATCGGCGTTTGCGCTGTCTGCTGGTGTTGTTGCGTCTGGAGCCGGTGTTGTCGTTGTCGCTTCTCCGCTGTCTGCCGAAGCTGCGGTGGTGCAGCGAATCGACGTTCGTGGCGCCCAGCGCGCCGGTGCGGCGGCCGTGCGCTCCAATATTACCATCCGTCCCGGGGTGAATTTCTCGAATTCGGACATCGATGAGTCGGTCAAGAGGCTTTACGCCACCGGTTATTTCTCCGACGTGAAGATCGCGGTGTCGGGCGGCACGCTCGTCGTGACCGTCGATGAGAGCCAGCTCGTCAATCAGGTCGTCTTCAACGGCAACCGCAAGATCAAGGACGACAAGCTGCAGGGCATCGTCACGACGCAGCCGCTCGGCCCCTATAGCGATGCCATGGTGAAGGCTGATATCGAGCGGATCCGCGAGGCCTACAAGCAGATCGGTCGCAGCGACGTGCAGATCACCACCCAGACCGTTCCCGTCGGTCAGGGCCGTGTCAATCTGGCTTTCGTGATCAACGAAGGTGACCGCACCAAGATTTCCGACATCAAGTTCATCGGCAACAGCGCTTACAGCAGCAGCCGTCTGCACGATGTTCTGGTCACCAAGGAGAGCGGCCCGCTGTCCTTCCTGACCCGCAAGGACGTCTACACCGAAGACAAGATGAAGGCGGACGAGGAAGCTCTCCGCAAGTTCTACTACGATCACGGCTATCCGGACTTCCGCATCGTTTCGTCCGATGCCGTTCTGAACGAGGCCAAGAACGAATATACGCTGACTTTCTCCGTCGAGGAGGGGCCGCGCTACCGGTTCGGTGACGTTACCGTCGATTCGACCGTGCAGGGGCTCGATGCCTCGGCGCTGAAGAATGTGGTCGAGACCAAGTCCGGCGACGTCTACAAGGCGAGCGACGTGCAGAAGTCGATCGAGGCGATCCAGAAGAAGGTTGCCGAGGCCGGCTATCCGTTTGCCCGCGTCACGCCGCGTGGCGATCGCAATTTCCAGACCAATACGATCGGCGTTTCCTATCTTGTGGACCAGGGCGAGCGTGCCTATGTCGAGCGCATCGACATTCGCGGCAATACCCGCACCCGTGACTATGTCATTCGCCGCGAATTCGACATGAGCGAAGGCGATGCCTTCAACCAGCTGATGATCACGCGCGCCAAGCGTCGTCTTGAAGCGCTCGGCTATTTCTCGAAGGTCAACATCACCACGCAGCAGGGATCCGCTCCCGACCGTGTCGTGATCGTCGTGGACGTCGAGGATCAGTCGACCGGTGCCTTCGGTATCGGCGTCGGCTATGCGGCCGATGACGGTGTCGTGCTGGAAGCCTCGATCGAGGAGAAGAACTTCCTTGGTCGTGGTCAGTACATCCGCGTGGCGGCCGGTGGCGGTCTCGATGATGCCCGCACCTACTCGCTGAACTTCACCGAGCCCTATTTCCTGGGCTATCGTCTGGCGGCCGGCTTTGACGTGTTCAAGAGCCAGACGTCGTCCAACGATTACTACGATTACAACGAACAGGGCTTCACGCTGCGTGTGACGGCGCCGATCACCGAGGATCTGGCGACGACCTTCCGCTATACCTACAAGGAAATCAGCTACGACGGCACGGATGACTGGCAGGCCAACCTGTCGCAGCCGTTCCAGGATCTGGTCCGCGGTGGCGACTATGTCCAGTCGTCGATCTCGCAGACGCTCACCTACAACACGCTCGACAGCATGACGCTGCCGCGCGAGGGTATCTACGCCACAGTCACGCATGAATTTGCCGGCCTCGGCGGTGACTCCGAATACTACAAGATCTATGGCCGTGCGCGCTATTTCCAGCTTCTGTCTGACGAACTGGACATGATCGGCCAGGTCGCGGTCGGTGCTGGCCATGTGGTTGCCACGGGCGATCACCTGAACGTATTCGACCAGTTCACCTTCGGCGGACGTCAGGTTCGCGGCTTCAAGAACGATGGTATCGGTCCGCGTGTCGGCAGCGATGCCATCGGCGGCACGACCTACTTCAACGCTTCGGCCGAAGTGTCGGTGCCGATGCCGGCCCTGCCGCAGGATGCAGGTCTTCGTGCCAACCTGTTTGCCGATGCCGGTACGCTCTACGGCAATGATGTCCCGGTCTCCAGCGGGCTCCAGTCTGACAACTCCATCCGCGCTTCGGTCGGTATGGGCGTTACATGGGCGTCGCCGTTCGGTGCCTTGCGCTTCGATTATGCCGTACCGGTCGCCAAGGAAGACTACGACAGGGAACAGCGTTTCCGCTTCAGCATGGCCAACCAGTTCTGATATCTGGCATCCAGAACGCGAACTGGAATACTGTTCTGGAGCACAGGGCAATGGACAACAACGACTTCTTTCCGCCGCATGATGGCGTGAAGCTGCGCGAGCTTGCTTCGCATCTTGGGGTGGAGCTTCTCGACCAGACGAAAGGGGAGCGCCTTGTGCGCTCCATTTCGCCTGTTTCAAGGGCGGGCGACGGCGACGTCTGCTACATCCTCTCGCGAAAGTACCGCGACGAACTCAAAAGCTGCAATGCAACGGCAATCATCTGTGAGCCGGCCCTGCAATCGCTTGTTCCCCCGCATATCGCGATCCTGTCGACGCCCAAGCCGCATGCGGCCTTCGCGCGTGCTGGTGCGCTTCTGCATCCGAAGGCGATGCGTGTCGTGCCTACGGTTGCGGGCGAGGGCATTTCTCCGGCGGCTTACATCGATCCCACCGCGCGTCTCGAAGAGGGCGTGACGGTCGAGCCGATGGCGGTGATCGGCGCGCATGCGGAAATCGGTACAGGCACCCGCATCGGCGCCGGCGCGGTGATCGGCGCCGACGTGCGGATCGGCCGCAACTGTTGCGTGGCGGCAGGGGCTTCCGTCATCTGCGCCTTGATCGGCAATGGCGTCATCATCCACAATGGCGCGCGCATCGGCCAGGATGGCTTCGGCTTTGCCCCCGGTCCGGCCGGCATGTTGAAAATGGTCCAGATCGGCCGCGTGATCATCCAGGACAATGTCGAGATCGGTGCCAACACCACGATCGATCGCGGTGCTATGGACGATACCGTGATCGGTGAAGGCACGAAAATCGACAACCAGGTCCAGGTTGCCCACAATGTGCGGATCGGCCGGCATTGCGCTTTTGCCAGCGGTGTTGGTATAGCGGGATCGACGCGGATCGGTGATGGCGTGCAGATCGGTGGCGCAACCGGCGTTAACGGACATATCACGATCGGGGATGGTGCGCAGATCGGCGCCGCCTCGGCGGTGGTGGGTTCCGTGCCGGCAGGCGCCCGTTACGGCGGCCATCCGGCACGTCCCATGCAGGACTATCTGCGCGACATGGCCGAGAGCTTGGCTCGGTCCGACGAAAGGGCCAGAAAAAGAGGAAAAAGGAATGGCTGACCAGGAAAAGGCATCGCTCGACTCCGTCGACATCATGGAGATCATGAAGCTTTTGCCGCATCGGTATCCCTTCCTGCTGGTTGACCGGATCATCGAGATCAACAGCGACGAGAGCGCCATCGGCATCAAGAACGTGACGGCGAACGAACCGCACTTCACCGGCCATTTTCCGGTGCGCCCCATCATGCCGGGCGTGCTGCTGATCGAGGGCATGGCCCAGACGGCCGGTGCCATCTGCGCGCGCAAGCAGGGCGAGACAGGCAATCTGGTCTACTTCATGACCATCGACAATGCGCGCTTCCGTCGTCCGGTGGTGCCCGGTGATCGTGTTGAATATCACGTCACCAAGCTCAAGCAGCGCGGCAATATCTGGAAGTTCCATTGCGATGCCAAGGTGGATGGTAGTCTTGTCGCCGAAGCCGATATCGGCGCCATGATCCGCCAGAAGGACGAGGCATGAGCACGATCGCCGCCAGCGCCCGCATTCATCCGCTTGCCGTCGTTGAAGAGGGTGCCGTCATCGGTGAGAACGTCGTCGTCGGTCCCTTCTGCCGCATTGGCGCGCGCGTCGTGCTGCATGACGATGTGGAGGTGATCTCCAATGCCGTCGTCACGGGCATGACCGAGGTGGGCAAGGGCAGCCGCATCTTTCCGATGGCGGTGATCGGTGGCGTGTCGCAAAGCCTGCACGAGGCGGGCGAAGATTCCCGCCTGGTGATCGGCGAACGCTGCACCATGCGCGAAGGCGTGACGATGAACATGGGCACGGTCGGCGGCGGTGGCATCACCAGTGTCGGCAATGATTGCCTGTTCCTGGCCAATTCGCATGTCGCGCATGATTGCCGGCTCGGCAACGGCATCATTCTGTCCAACAATGTCATGCTGGCGGGCCATGTGCGGGTCGATGACCGCGCCATCCTGAGCGGCGGCTGTGCCGTGCACCAGTTCAGCCGCATCGGGCGACAGGCTTTTGTCGGTGGCCTTTCTGCGGTCAATTACGATGTCATCCCCTATGGCATGCTGAACGGCAATCCCGGCCTTCTCGGCGGGCTGAATGTGGTCGGCATGACGCGCGCCGGCATCGACCGCGCCGTGATCCATCAGGTGCGCAAGGCCTACAAGGCGATCTTCGAGGGCGAAGGGGCGATCCGTCCCAAGGCCGCGGCCATCCGGGACGACTATCTCGATTGCCCGGAGGCGCTGGAGGTCATCGACTTCATTCTGGCCGACAGCGACCGGGCGATTTCCTCGCCCTATCGCGGGAAGGCGTAAGGCCGTGGGCTCCTCTCCCGTTCGCGACCGGACGGGACGTCTGGCAATCATCGCAGGGCATGGCTTTTTGCCGCTGCATGTGGCGCAAGCCGCACGCGCCGCCGGTGACGAGCCCTTTGTCGTCTGCCTTCGGGATGAGGCGGACCGCGACTTTTCCGACTTTGATCATGCTGTCGCCGGCGTTGGCGATCAGGTGCGCATCCAGAGGCTTTTCAGGGAACGGGATGTCCGGCGGGTGGTGATGTCCGGCGGCGTGCGCCGCCGGCCGGAATGGCGCCAGATCCGCCCGACGCTGTCGACGCTCATCAAGTTGCCGCAGGCGCTGAAGACGCTGCTTGCCGGCGGCGATGATGCCGTTCTGCGCATGGTGATCAGCCTGTTCGAAGGTATGGGCTGCCGGGTCGTCGGCGTGCACGAGATCCTGCCCGGTCTTCTGGCCGATATAGGCACGCTTGGTCGCCATCAGCCGGATGCGGACGACCGGCGCGATATCGCTCGCGGAGCAGAAGCGGCACGGCTTCTGGGGCAGCTTGACGTCGGACAGGGCGCCGTCAGCGTCGGCGGGCGGATCGTGGCGCTGGAGGGCGTCGAGGGAACCGACGCGATGTTGCAGCGCGTCGGTGAACTTCGCACGGCCGGGCGCGTTTCAAGACGCAGACGCGGCGCGCTGGTCAAGCTGTGCAAGCCGCAGCAGGACATGCGCGCGGATCTGCCCACCATCGGTCCGTCGACCATCCACGCCATCGTTGCTGCCGGGCTCGGCGGCATTGCGGTGGAGGCGGGGCGGGCGTTGATCGTGGAGCGCGAGGCGATGCTGCAGGCTGCGGACGAGGCTGGCGTATTCATCTGCGGCATCGATGCCGGCCTGCCGGGACAGGGGATCGGGTGATGAGCGAGCGGGTTCTGAAGATCGGCGTGATTGCCGGTGAAGTGTCCGGGGATCTTCTGGGCGGCGATCTGGTGGCGCATCTGAAACGCGCATGGCCAGGGCCGGTCCGGCTTGTCGGTGTGGGGGGCGAGGCTCTGGAGGCAGAGGGACTGCGCTCCCTGTTCGATTTTTCCGAACTTTCCATCATGGGGCTGACGCAGGTGCTGAAGCGCCTGCCGCAACTGATGCGGCGCATCCGCCAGGCCGCCGATGCCATCATAGCCGAACGTCCCGATGTATTGATCATCATCGACAGCCCGGACTTTACCCATCGCGTCGCAAGGCGCGTGCGCAGGGCACTGCCGGACCTGCCGGTGGTCGATTATGTGTGCCCGAGCGTCTGGGCCTGGAAGGAATATCGGGCGACGGCGATGCTTGCCTATGTCGATCAGGTTCTGGCCATCCTGCCTTTCGAACCGGAGGCGATGCAGCGGCTCGGCGGTCCGAAGACGGATTTCATCGGTCACCGGCTG
This sequence comes from Rhizobium sp. CSW-27, assembly GCF_018760785.1. GTDB lineage: Bacteria > Pseudomonadota > Alphaproteobacteria > Rhizobiales > Rhizobiaceae > Neorhizobium. The sequence goes on along the minus strand of NZ_JAHHZO010000004.1, from coordinate 204,305 downwards.
ACGGCGGATCCGGATGTTTTGCGCGTGCGTGCCCGGCGGGCGGCGCGCGGTCTGCCGGATGCCGATGACGGTCGCACGATCGTCATCCTGCCGGGGTCGCGCTCCACCGAGATCCGGATACTGATGCCGGCGCTGGAAGAGACGGTCAAGCTGATCGCCGAGCGCAACGGAGGCCGCGTCCGTTTCCTTTTGCCTACCGTGCCGCGGCAGGAGGCACTGGTGCGCAGCCTTACCGCCAACTGGGCCATCAAGCCGCAGATCACCATTGGCTCCGAGGGCAAGTGGCAGGCCTTTGCAGAGTGCGACATGGCGTTGGCAGCATCCGGCACTGTGACGCTGGAACTTGCGCTCTGCGGTGTGCCCACGGTTTCCATCTACAAGGTGGACTGGCTGATGAAACTGATGCTGTCGCGCATCAAAATCTGGTCCGCCGCATTGCCGAACCTGATTGCCGACCAGCCGGTACTGCCGGAACACATCAATGACCTGGTGCGTCCCGGTTATCTCGCCCGCTGGGCAGACTGCCTGAGCGCCGATACACCGCAACGCCGCGCCATGCTCGCGGGATTTGATACCGTCTGGGAACGGCTGGCCACCAGCGTTCCGCCGGGAGAGGCGGGTGCCGGCCTTGTGCTGGAACTTCTCGCGCGGCGTGGTCAGAGGGCGGGCACCACCGTTCCCTGATGGAACAGCATCTGCCAGCGCCCGTCGATCCGCTTCCAGATCGAGCTTCGAAGGGTTGTGCGAGCCGTGCCTGTTCGTGTCTGGGAGCGATCGATCTTGTAGGTGACGAGCGCAACATCCTGAGCGAGGTCGGTCACGACAAAGTCGAATGCCTGGAGCCGTCGCTCGTCCGCTGAGGGCGTTTCCGCTGCAAGCGCCGAAATCGTCTGCGCCTTGTTGAAAATGCGTCCCGAACTGCCGAATTCAACGAAATCCTCGGCCAGCAGTGCCGCGACCTGCTGTCGGTCGCCGCGCGTGGCCGGTTCATGCAGGCTTCGTTCGAGCGCAATCAGTGTCTCGGCCGTTTCCTGGTCCACCTGCAAACCTCCCTGCGCTCCGACATGCCTGCCGTGCGGCAGTGTATGACCTTGCGGGGCAGATGCAAATGGCCGGACAAGGGAACCCGGTCCACGAAAAAAAAAGCCCGCGGCGCGAGGCTGCGGACTTTCTCACAGGGCCAGAGGCCTTCGATCAGCGCTTGGAGACCGGCACGTAATCGCGCTTGGCAGCGCCCGTGTAGAGCTGGCGCGGGCGACCGATGCGCTGCTGCGGGTCTTCAATCATTTCGGCCCACTGGGCAATCCAGCCGACGGTGCGGGCGAGAGCGAAGAGCACCGTGAACATGGTGGTGGGGAAGCCCATCGCCTTCAGCGTGATGCCGGAATAGAAGTCGATGTTCGGATAGAGCTTCTTCTCGATGAAGTACTCGTCCGTCAGGGCGATCTTTTCCAGTTCCATGGCGACCTGCAGCAGCGGGTCGTCCTTGTGGCCGAGTTCGCCCAGAACCTCATGCGTGGTCTTCTGCATGATCTTGGCGCGCGGGTCGTAGTTCTTGTAGACGCGGTGACCGAAGCCCATCAGACGGAACGGGTCGTTCTTGTCCTTGGCGCGGGCGATATATTCCGGAATGCGGTCTGGCGTGCCGATTTCCATCAGCATGTTGAGCGCTGCTTCATTGGCGCCGCCATGTGCCGGGCCCCAGAGGCAGGCAATGCCGGCCGCGATGCAGGCGAACGGATTGGCGCCGGAAGAGCCGGCGAGGCGCACCGTCGAGGTGGAGGCGTTCTGCTCGTGATCGGCATGCAGGATGAAGATGCGGTCCATGGCGCGCGCCAGAACCGGGTTCACCTTGTATTCTTCGCACGGCACGGCAAAGCACATGCGCAGGAAGTTCGAGGCGTAATCCAGATTGTTCTGCGGGTAAACGAAGGGCTGGCCGATATGGTACTTGTAGGCCATGGCGGCGATCGTCGGCATCTTGGCGATCATGCGCAGCGAAGCGACCATGCGCTGGTGAGGATCGGTGATGTCGGTCGAGTCGTGATAGAAGGCCGACAGCGCGCCGACCGTGCCGACCATGACGGCCATCGGATGGGCGTCGCGGCGAAAGCCGGTGAAGAAGCGGCTCATCTGCTCGTGCACCATGGTGTGGTGCGTGACGCGGTGGTCGAAATCCTTCTTCTGTGCGGCGGTCGGCAGTTCGCCGTAAAGCAGCAGGTAGCAGGTTTCCAGGAAGTCACCATGCTCCGCCAGCTGCTCGATCGGGTAGCCGCGATGCAGGAGGACGCCCTCGTCGCCGTCGATGAAGGTGATCTTGGATTCGCAGGAAGCGGTCGAGGTGAAGCCGGGGTCGTAGGTGAAGGCGCCGGTGTGCTTGTAAAGCGAACCGATATCGATCACGTCAGGCCCGATCGTTCCCTTCTTCACCGGAAGGTCGACCTTCTTCTCTCCCAATCCAAGATGTGCGCTTGTGTCCGTCATACTGATCCTCCGATGGGCGGAAAGGCGCTGAAAGCGCCAGATGAGTGAAGCCTCTGAAAGTAGCTATATGATCTGATGCGTGCTGCCAAGCACTTGCCGCGGGTAATTGTGCAGCGCGAAATCTGTGACTTCACTCGGGTTTCCCGCTTTTGTTTCTCCGGTTTTGCCGGTTCACCGCGTTTCAATCGATCCAATCGAGGCTGGCCGTGTTCTGCCGCGGAAAGCGGCAATTGACCGGCGCAGATAAACAGGTTCAGGTTGTATTTCGGTTAAGGACGGGCGCCGTTTGGCGGAGGGTGCGTGGCGGAAGCGGAAACCCCGGCGGGCGAATCAGCGCGGGAGGTCGAGGCCTTCCGGCCCCGCTTCCCGCGGGCCCTACCGCTGCGCAAAGGGGCAGGGCGGGTTGGAGCGCCATTGCTGTGGGATGCCTCCGACGAAAGGGTGTCAATATCGCGTGAACAGCCGCAGAGGCTGGCCTGGTGGCAGCGGCTTGCGGCGGAAGAGAGCGCCTATGGACGCGGTTTCCTGTTGCTGCCGGTTCTTGTCGGCCTCGGTGCGATTCTCTGGTTCTGCGCGGCCAAACCGCCGCCGGCCTGGATATCCTGGACAGGCCCGCCACTTCTTGCCGCCGGCTGGCTTGCTGGCTGTTATGGCCACGCTGCATGGCGCGGCGTGCTGCTTGCTGCGGGTCTCGCATCGTGCGGGGCGGGTCTTGCCCATCTGCAGACGCTGCGTCATGCGACGCTGATCCTGGATGCTCCGGTGACGACGCGCATGCTCGGTGTGGTGGAGCGCCGGGAAGCGGTCTCCGGCGGACGCTGGCGCTACACGGTTCGGGTCAGCCGCACGGCTGAACCGGCGTTGTCGCGTCCCCCTGAGCGCGTCGTGGTGCTGTGGCGGGCGCGCCATGAGCCACTTCCGACCGGAACGCAGGTGGAGGGCCGCGTCAGATTGTCGCCGCCCTCCGGCCCGGCATTACCCGGGCTGCTGGATTTCGCTTTCCCCGCCTATTTCGAAGGAATCGGCGCCGTCGGCTTCTTTTATGGCGCGCCGCAGATCCTGGGCATGGATACGGCGTCCGGCGGACTGACCGCCGCCCTCGTGGGAACGCTCTTCGACCTGCGCGCCGCCATCGGCCAGCGGATCCGCGACGTGGTCGGCGGGGATGCCGGCGCCTTCGCTGCTGCCATCGTGACGGACGAGCGGCGCGCCATCTCGCAGGAGACTGTCGAGGCGCTCCGGCTTTCGGGCCTTGCGCATATTGTTGCCATCTCCGGGCTCAACATGGCGCTGGCGGCCGGCATTTCCTTTGTCGGCCTGCGTGCCGCGCTCAGCCTGTTTCCCGGCCTGGCCCAATGCATGCCGATCAAGAAGATCGCGGCCACCGGCGCGCTGCTGATGGTGACGGCCTACTACCTGATTTCCGGTTTCGGTGTTTCGGCGGAGCGTGCCTACATCATGATGTTCATCATGCTGGTGGCCGTGCTGTGCGATCGACCTTCGATCAGTCTTCACAATATCGCACTGTCGGCCCTGGTCATTCTCGTCCTGAGTCCCTCGGCCGTGCTGGGAGCCAGCTTTCAGATGTCGTTTGCCGCCACCACGGCGCTCGTGGCTGGCTATGAGGTGTGGATGCGCCGCCATTCCGGCGAACAGCATGCCGTTCTGGCGGCTGCTGACCCGCTTCTCGCCCGGCTTGCAGGGCCGGTGATCGGCTTTGCTGCGGGCGTGCTCGTCACATCGCTGATCGGCATGCTGTCGACGGCCATCTTTTCGCTCGCTCATTTCCATCGTCTGGCTGCCTATGGGCTTGCCGGCAACCTGGCCGCCATGCCGCTGATTTCGCTGGTGGTGATGCCCGCCGGACTGATCGGCATGCTGCTGATGCCCTTCGGTCTCGAAGCGCCTTTTCTCAAGCTGATGGGCTGGGCGCTGGAACTGGTGATCGCGATCGCCACCACCGTGGCGGGGTGGGGTGGCGAGGTTGCGACGGGACGCCCGCCCCCGGCCTTCCTGCCGCTGGCGGCGCTCGGGTTCCTGCTGCTGATGATCCTGCGCAGCCGGTTGCGCCTCGTCGGGCTGTTCTTCCTTCTGGCGGCCCTTGTCCTCTTCGCCTGGACGGGGGGCGGGCGGCCGCCGGATCTGCTGGTGGCGGAGGATGGAACGCTGGTCGCCCTGCTGGATGGCCGCCAGGCGGCGACCAATCGGCGCAGCCCCAGCGATTTCATCTATCGGCAATGGCAGGACGCCCTGCGCCTTGAGGCGACCAGCGGACCGGAGATCCTTCGCAAGGGGAAGGTGCATGAGCGCCCGTCCCCGCCGGAATGGGCGCGTGAAGCCGTGACGGTCACCCCCCCCGCAAAAGCCTGACCCGTCGGCCGTGCGTTCCATGACGACAGGCAATGAAAGGCAAGGCACGCAGGAGGCGATATCGCCCATAGAGGCCCGCCGGGCGATCGAAGAGCTCCGCCTGCGGGCGCGGGCGACAACCGGACGCTTCCAATGCCATCAAGGCCTGGCCTGTCTAGGCCTGTCCCGGAGCGGGGTAACGGTCATCGCGATGGACGACGGTCGTCACGCGGGTGCGGCCTGTGATCTCGCCGATATCGTCATTGCCGCGCAAGCGAGGTTTGCCGAATGCCGTTCCGGTGCGCTGATGCTGAACGGGCAAACCCTGCGCCGCACCGGCGCACTGGAACTGAATTTCAACGGCAGCCGCGATCCGGCCAACTGGCGGGCGGCTGCCGCACATAACGCTCTTCTGCGTCCCTGGGACCTGCACCGCAGCTATGACTGGCGAAGCCGGCGCTTCGATGACGTCTTGCCCGATGCCGTACGCCGGCTGATCAGTGGTAGCGGCGGATAAGCCCGACCAGCTTGCCCTGGATCTTGACCCGGTCCGGTCCGAAGATCCGGGTCTCATAGGCCTGATTGGCCGCCTCGAGCGCGATGGAGGCACCCTTGCGGCGGAACCGCTTGAGGGTCGCCTCTTCGTCATCCACCAGCGCGACGATGATATCCCCCGGATTGGCGGTACTGCCATTGCGGATGATCACCGTGTCGCCATCCAGAATGCCGGCCTCGATCATCGAATCGCCCTTCACCTCAAGCGCATAATGCTCTCCGGTGCCCAGCATCTCGATCGGTACGGCGATAGAATGGGTGTTGTTCTGGATGGCCGAGATGGGCACGCCCGCAGCAATGCGGCCCATCACGGGAACAGTCGCGGTTCCTGTATATTCTTCGACGGGGGCAGGCGGGGCGGCGGGCCTTGCTGGCGGCGTCTTGCCAAGGCTGCCCTCGATGACGCTGGGCGAAAAGCCACGCCGCGGCTGGGCCGGCGGCGCGTAGGACTCGGGCAGCTTGATCACCTCCAGCGCACGGGCCCGATTGGGCAGGCGCCGGATGAAACCGCGCTCTTCAAGCGCCGTGATCAGCCGGTGGATCCCCGACTTCGACGCCAGATCGAGCGCATCCTTCATTTCGTCGAAGGAGGGCGGCACACCGGACTCCTTCATGCGTTCATGAATGAACAGAAGCAGTTCCTGTTGTTTGCGTGTCAGCATGTGGCAACCCCGAGCCCGAAACAAAGACAGAACAGACCCTATCTGTTCCGTATGTGTTCCGCAAGCCCCCAAAAATGGCACTTTTCGGGGGCTTGCTGTGCCGGCGCCGGGGGGCGTCTCAACGCAATATGGCTGCCACTCAAGCCGCCGCCACAGATTCGGCGGGAATCAGTGGAAGCTGCCGGGCGGGGTTGATGCGGTGCACAAAAGGCCATCCCGGGGGATGGCCATTTCAGCCGGGAGCGTTCATCATGCGCATGTTGATTTCATCCATCCTGCCTGCTGCCATATCCATGTCTTTCTCCCTTCCTGCCTCTGCGGCGGCGCCCGCCTGGCCCGATACGCCGGTCATGCGGGTGGAAGCGCTGGCGCTCTTGCAGACGCTGAATGCCGAGTTGCTCAGCCATGACAGCGCGACTCTGACGCTCGATCGCTGGTGTGCCGTGCACCATCTGGCCGAGGGCGAGAAGATCGTTGCGGAGCGGGTGAAAGGCGCGGACAAGCCGGCTTCGGAAGAGGTTCGCCGCCTGTTGAAGGTGTCGGCGCAGACGCCGCTTGCCTATCGTCACGTGCGGCTGAAATGTGGTGCGCATGTGCTGTCGGAGGCAGACAACTGGTATGTGCCGGCCCTGTTGACGCCTCAGATGAACCGGATGCTGGAGACCACCGATACCGCTTTTGGTCGCGTGGTGCAGCCATTGCAGTTCCAGCGCCACACGGTGTCGGCCGAACTTTTGTGGCAGCCGCTTCCCCCGGGCTGGGAAACGGATGCTGCAATACCTGCCGACACATCCGCCAGCCTGGTCGTTCCCGAGGCGCTGCTGCGCCACCATGCCTATCTGGCAACGCCCTCCGGCACGCCGTTCAGCGTGGTGGTGGAGACCTATATGAAGGGCGTGCTCGGTTTCGCGGCCCGCGACGTGACGGCGCGCTGACCGTCGAGCCGCCGGTCGCGGACGGTCCTGCGGGTGACAGGAAACCCTCCGGCTGGTATGAGCGCGGACAAACAGCCCGCATCCGGATGTGCCGGATGCAGGTTTCACCGTATTTTGGGATCGATCATGTCAGTCACAGCCAATGCAGTGGTATCCGTCGGCGAAGGTGCAAGCCGCGTCCAGTTCTCCAACAGCGGCCGCCTGTCGCTGATCTGCGGCCCCTGCCAGATGGAAAGCCGCGAGCACGCCTTCATGATGGCCGGCGCCATCAAGGAGATCTGCGACCGGCTGGGCATCGGCCTTGTCTACAAGTCCTCCTTCGACAAGGCCAATCGCACCTCGATTGCCGGCAGGCGCGGCATTGGCCTCGACAAGGCCATGGAGGTGTTCGCCGACCTGAAGAAGGAGTTCGGTTTTCCGGTGCTGACCGACATTCACACCGAGGAGCAGTGCGCGATTGTTGCGGAAACGGTCGACATCCTGCAGATTCCGGCCTTTCTCTGCCGCCAGACCGATCTGCTGGTGGCGGCGGCCCGGACGGGCCGGGTGATCAACGTCAAGAAGGGACAGTTCCTCGCCCCCTGGGACATGCGCAACGTGCTGGCCAAGTTTACCGAAAGCGGCAATCCCAACGTGCTGCTATGCGAGCGCGGAGCCTCCTTCGGCTACAATACGCTGGTGTCCGATATGCGCTCGCTTCCGATCATGGCGGCGATGGGTGCGCCCGTTATCTTCGATGCCACGCATTCCGTGCAGCAGCCGGGCGGGCAGGGTGCTTCGACCGGCGGCCAGCGCGAATTCGTCGAAACCCTGGCGCGCGCAGCAGTTGCCGTCGGCGTGGCCGGCCTCTTCATTGAGGCGCATGACGATCCCGACAATGCTCCGTCCGACGGCCCGAACATGGTGCGCCTGTCGGATCTGGAGCGGCTTCTGGAAAAGCTTCTGGCATTCGACGCCGTTGCCAAAGGCTGAGCATGTGCCGGCTGAAAACGGCGAGGCCGGAATGACGAAAGGGGCGGCTGCAGCCCCTTTTTGATGCCGGATCAAGGTGCGGCAGTCAGGATGTGCGGCGGAGGCCGGGCGGCGGAAGGGCCGCCTTTGTGCGAAAGCGGGCAAGCTGGTTTCCGAGGTCCCTCGCACAGGTGTCGAGATCGCGGCAGGCGGCGCTCGCTTCTTCCGCCATGGCGGCATTCTGCTGCGTCACCTGATCCATCTGGCCGACCGCCTCGCTGACCTCGCCGAGGGCGCGCGACTGTTCGCCGGCGGCCCGGACGATCGCATCGATCAGCGTGCCGACCTGCTCCATCTGGTGCTCCATGGCGATCAGTGCCTCGCCGGTGCGATTGACAAGGTCGACGCCGATGCCAACCTGGGTGTTGGATGTGTCGATCAACTGGCGGATCTCGCGCGCCGCGGTGGCGGAGCGCCCGGCCAGTTCGCGTACTTCCATGGCCACCACGGCAAATCCCTTGCCGGCCTCGCCGGCACGGGCGGCCTCGACACCGGCATTCAGCGCCAGCAGATTGGTCTGGAAGGCAATCTCATCGATCACGCCGATGATCTGGCGGATCTGTGTGGATGACTCCTCGATCTTGTCCATGGCGGCGACAGCATCGCGGACGATAGTGGTGGAGCGTTCCGCGCCCTGGCGGGTTTCGGCCATCTGGCTGTCGGCCCGCCGGGCTCGCTCGGTGGTGGAGCGCAGCGCGACGGTAATCTGGCTGAGGGCGGAAGCCGCCTCTTCCTGGGAGGCAGCCTGGGTTTCGGTCCGCCGCGACAGTTCGCTGGTTCCGGTGGAAATGTCGGATACGCCGGACTGCACTGTCCACATGGTCACGGAAATGCTGGCGAGTGCCTGTTCCAGCGACTGGACACTGTCATTGAACTGCGTGCGCAGCATCTCGTAGTCGGGCGCGAATCGGTCGGAAATCCGGACGGTCAGGTCACCGCGGGAAAGTGCCTCCAGGCTGGCGGCAAGCGTGGCAATGACGCTGGCGCGCGCGGCGTCTTCACCCGCCTTGCGCGCCATCTCGTTCCGCTCCGTTTCGATGGCCTGTTCGCGCTCCTGCTCCTGACGCTTGCGCGCGGCGATGCGTTCCAGCGCGTTTTCACGGAACACGGTGACGGCGCCGGCCATTTCACCGATTTCGTCCGCACGCTGATCGAAGGGTACCGGCTGGCTGTAATCCCCCTTCGCGAGAATGCTCATGTAATCGCGCATGCCGGTCAGCGGGCGAACGGCTCGGCGGTGCAGCAGGAAGAGCCCGACGCCGAGCAGCAGCAGCGCGCCGCCTGCCGCAGATAGCGAAACCGTGGTCAGGCGGGCGGTTTCCGACGCCGCCTGCGTTTCGGCTGCCGCGAGGAAAGCATTGGCTCGCGATACCAGTTGCAGTACCGCGGCCTGGTGCCGTTCGAAGGCGGTCTTCAGCGCCACCGTCGCCTCCCGCAGGTCCTGTGCATCGTTGTCGGTGACCGCATGGGCATAGCGATCCGCGATGATCTGCCAGAAGGAATCGGCGGTCGGCTCCACCTGTTCCTTCAACTGCGCCTGCAGGTCGGCGGCAAGACCTGTCGCCGGCCAGTAAGTCTTGCGCTCGTCATAGGCCTTCTTCAGCTCGGCGATCTTTGCGAGATTGGTGCGCGCTGCATCGGGATGATAGGCGCCTTCGGTTGCCAGCAGGTAGGATTCCACCACGAAAAGCGGTGGCGGAAGGATGTCGGCGACGAGATCCTTGCCATAGACGATCTGCTGATAGACGGGACCGTTTACCCTCAGGCGATCGAAGGCGTAGGTCTGCAGCGCAATCGCCAGCGTGACGCCGGTTCCCACAAGCAGGCCGAAAAGCGTCAGGCTTCTCGCTATCGTCAGTTTCATTGTGCGCCGCCTCCCGGCCGACAGGCGAAAGCTGGTTGTTCCGCCTGTCGCGCGGGCCTCGCCACCCAATAACTCACTCGAAATGAATTACTTTTTTGATAAAGGACAGTGCAGGGTTTTGGCCCGAAAAACTGGAGTGGCCAATCCTGCGCCGGTCAGCTCCAGGCGTGCGCCGGCATCCTTCCTTCGGCGCATCATCTGTTGCTCGCCGACGGAACTGTCATGCTCCTGCCATTGTATTTTCCGTACCTTTGGATAAGACAGGCAGTGATTTCCACCGCACGTACCAGCAGGAAAAGCCCATGACAGCCATCACCGATATTATCGCGCGCGAAATTCTCGACAGCCGAGGCAATCCGACCGTCGAGGTCGATGTTCACCTCGAAGACGGAAGCATGGGCCGGGCGGCCGTGCCGTCGGGCGCCTCCACCGGCGCGCATGAGGCCGTCGAGCTGCGCGATGGCGGCAAGCGCTATCACGGCAAGGGCGTCGAGAAGGCGGTGGAAGCCGTCAACGGCGAGATCTTCGATGCGATCGGCGGCCACGATGCCGAGAACCAGATCCTGATCGACAATCTGATGTGCCAGCTGGACGGCACGCCGAACAAGTCGCGTCTCGGCGCCAATGCCATTCTCGGCGTGTCGCTGGCGGTTGCCAAGGCTGCCGCCGAATCGGCCGGTCTGCCGCTGTTCCGCTATGTCGGCGGCCCGAACGCCCGCCTGCTGCCGGTGCCGATGATGAACATCATCAATGGCGGCGCCCATGCCGATAACCCGATCGACTTCCAGGAATTCATGATCATGCCGGTCGGTGCGGAAAGCATCCGTGACGCCGTGCGCATGGGTTCGGAAGTCTTCCATGTTCTCAAGAAGGAACTGGCGGCCGGTGGTCACAACACGAACGTGGGCGATGAAGGCGGTTTCGCACCCGGCCTCAACAGCGCGCCGGAAGCCCTGGACTTCATCATGAAGTCTATCGAAAAGGCCGGCTACCGTCCGGGCGACGACATCCAGCTGGCGCTCGATTGCGCCTCGACGGAATTCTTCAAGGACGGCAAGTACGTCATGGAAGGCGAAGGCCGCACGCTGGAGCCGGAAGCCATGGCGGATTACCTCGCCGAACTCGCCGCCAAGTATCCGATCATCTCGATCGAAGACGGCATGGCGGAAGACGACTGGGCCGGCTGGAAGTACCTGACCGACAAGATCGGCTCGAAGGTTCAGTTGGTTGGCGACGACCTGTTCGTCACCAATTCAGCCCGCCTGCGCGACGGCATCAAGATGGGCGTTGCCAATTCCATCCTCGTCAAGGTCAACCAGATCGGTTCGCTGACGGAAACGCTCGACGCCGTCGAGACCGCACACAAGGCTGCCTACACCGCCGTCATGTCGCACCGTTCGGGTGAAACCGAAGATGCAACGATCGCGGACCTCGCCGTTGCGACCAATTGCGGCCAGATCAAGACCGGCTCGCTGTCGCGCTCCGACCGGATTGCCAAGTACAACCAGCTTATCCGCATCGAGGAACTGCTCGGTCCGCAGGCGAGCTATGCCGGCCGTTCGATCATGAAGGGCTGATCGGTCCTCAAGGGTTGCAGGATGACGGGAGGGCGGTGCCGGATGCGGCGCCGCCCTTTTTGCTGTGCGACGGTGTGCGCGCAAAAATGGTCAACGATTGCTTAATCAAGTTCTGCCAATCTGAACCGACGTAATGCGTTGCAGGGCACAATCTCGCATGTGGACGAGACATCACAAAGAACGGAAACTGGGTCGTCTGATCCTCCCCGCCATCACGGCCGCCTTCCTTTCCTATTTCGGCTATCATTCCGTCCATGGTGATCTCGGGCTGATCGCCACGGAAAAATTCGAGCGCATGCGTCTTGAAAGGGCGGCGGAACTGGCCAAGTTGGTCCACAAGCGACAGGCGCTGGAGCGGCAGGTGCAGTTGCTGAGCGATGGTTCGCTGGAAAAGGACATGCTGGATGAAACCGCGCGTTATCAGCTGAACGTATCGCGCGACGATGAAATCGTGATCTTCAACAACTATTTCTAAATTAACTGAACTTCGGTTAATTCAGTTTTTTCCCTGAAATTTCATGGTCTTGATTATCATGTGAGCCATGCATTTATGGCATTGCTGGGGCGAACATTCTTGCCTATGGTACGCATAACCAATCAAGCACGCAGGGAGGTTATGAATGGCGCCGAAGCAAGCCGCGTCCGCCGCCGGTCGCAAGACGGCAGCGAAGCCTGCAAAATCCAATGGTGGTGCAATCGCGGAATTCGACAAGGCCGAGGAACTCAAGGCCTATCGCGAAATGCTCCTCATTCGCCGTTTCGAGGAAAAGGCCGGCCAGCTTTATGGCATGGGTTTCATCGGCGGTTTCTGTCACCTTTACATCGGTCAGGAAGCTGTCGTCGTCGGCATGCAGATGGCGCTGAAGGAAGGCGATCAGGTCATTACCGGTTATCGTGACCACGGTCACATGCTCGCCTGCGGCATGAGTGCGCGCGGCGTCATGGCCGAGCTTACCGGTCGTCGCGGCGGTCTTTCCAAGGGGAAGGGCGGCTCGATGCACATGTTCTCCAAGGAAAAGCATTTCTACGGCGGCCACGGCATCGTTGGTGCCCAGGTCTCGCTCGGCACCGGTCTTGGCTTTGCCAACAAGTATCGCGGCAATGACAATGTCTCGCTCGCCTATTTCGGTGACGGTGCGGCCAACCAGGGCCAGGTCTATGAAAGCTTCAACATGGCGCAGCTGTGGAAGCTCCCGGTCATCTACGTGATCGAGAACAACCGCTACGCCATGGGTACCGCCGTATCTCGCGCTTCCGCCCAGACGGATTTCTCGCAGCGCGGCGCCTCCTTCGGCATCCCGGGCATGCAGGTCGACGGTATGGATGTGCGTGCGGTCAAGGCTGCGGCCGACGAGGCTGTCGCGCATTGCCGCTCCGGCAAGGGTCCGATCATCCTCGAAATGCTGACCTATCGCTACCGTGGTCACTCGATGTCCGACCCGGCGAAGTATCGCTCCAAGGATGAAGTGCAGAAGATGCGCTCCGAACATGATCCGATCGAGCAGGTGCGTCTGCGTCTGGTGGAGAAGGGCTGGGCCTCCGAAGACGAGTTGAAGGCCATCGACAAGGATGTCCGCGACGTCGTGGCCGACTCGGCCGATTTCGCCCAGAACGATCCGGAGCCGGATGTATCCGAGCTCTACACCGACATTCTGCTCTAATCGGGGAGGGAACCCATGCCGATCAATATTCTCATGCCCGCCCTCTCTCCGACCATGGAAGAAGGCACGCTGTCCAAGTGGCTGAAGAAGGAAGGTGACACGGTCACCTCCGGCGACGTGATCGCCGAAATCGAAACCGACAAGGCGACCATGGAAGTGGAAGCCGTCGATGAAGGTGTCATCGGCAAGCTGCTGATCGATGCCGGCACCGAGAACGTCAAGGTCAATACGCCGATCGCCATCCTGCTGCAGGAAGGCGAAAGCGCGGATGCGATGTCTGCCGCGCCGGCAGCCGCACCGAAGGCCGATGCCGATACCCCGGCGGCAACCTCCGATTCTGCCGGTGGCAAGGCGCGCGAAGCCAGCGATGAACCCGGTTCGTCGGCCGATCACAAGGTTCCGGCCCAGCCGAAGACCGAGGTCTCCTCCGATCCGGACATTCCGGCCGGTACCGAGATGGTGACGATGACGGTGCGTGAAGCACTGCGCGACGCCATGGCCGAAGAAATGCGCCGCGATCCGGACGTCTTCGTCATGGGTGAAGAGGTTGCCGAATACCAGGGCGCCTACAAGATCACCCAGGGTCTGCTGCAGGAATTCGGTGCGCAGCGCGTCATCGACACTCCGATCACCGAACACGGCTTTGCCGGTGTCGGCGTCGGTGCGGCCATGGCCGGCCTGAAGCCGATCGTCGAGTTCATGACCTTCAACTTCGCCATGCAGGCGATCGACCAGATCATCAACTCGGCCGCCAAGACGCTCTACATGTCGGGCGGCCAGATGGGCGCACCGATGGTGTTCCGCGGTCCGAACGGTGCGGCTGCCCGCGTGGCGGCCCAGCACAGCCAGGATTACGGCGCGTGGTACAGCCACATTCCGGGTCTCAAGGTCATCCAGCCTTACACGGCTGCCGATGCCAAGGGCCTTCTGAAGGCGGCGATCCGCGACCCGAACCCGGTCATCTTCCTGGAAAACGAAATCCTCTACGGCCAGTCCTTCGAAGTGCCGAAGATGGATGATTTCGTGCTGCCGATCGGCAAGGCGCGCATTCATCGCGCTGGCAAGGACGTGACGATGGTTTCCTGGGGCATCGGCATGACCTATGCGGTCAAGGCTGTTGCCGAGCTGGAACAGGCCGGCATCGATGTCGAACTGATCGACCTGCGCACGCTGCGTCCGATGGACCTGCCGGCCGTGATCGAGTCGGTGAAGAAGACCGGCCGTCTGGTGACGGTGGAAGAAGGCTTCCCGCAGTCGTCCGTCGGCGATTTCATCGCCAACTCGGTGCAGCGCGAGGCGTTCGACTATCTCGATGCCCCGGTCATCACGATCGCCGGCAAGGATGTGCCGATGCCGTATGCGGCCAATCTCGAAAAGCTCGCTCTGCCGAATGTCGGCGAAGTGGTCCAGGCCGTCAAAGCCGTCTGCTACAAGTAACGGGAGGGCAGGCTCATGCCGATCAACATCACCATGCCCGCCCTCTCTCCCACGATGGAAGAGGGCAATCTCGCCAAGTGGCTCGTCAAGGAAGGCGACACGGTCAAGTCCGGCGATGTGATCGCCGAGATCGAGACCGACAAGGCCACGATGGAAGTGGAAGCCGTCGATGAAGGCGTCGTTGCCAAGATCGTCGTTCCCGCCGGCACCGAGGCCGTCAAGGTCAACGCGCTGATCGCGATTCTCGCCGCCGATGGTGAGGATGTGGCGGCCGCTGCCGCCGGCGGCGGTTCGGCCGCACCGGCACCGAAGGCGGACGCTGCACCGGCTCCGGCCAAGGCGGAGGCCGCGCCTGCCGCGTCCGCTGCACCGGCTGGCGCGCCTGCCGTTCAACCGGCTCCGGCTGCGACCACTGGCGACCGTGTCTTCTCCTCGCCGCTGGCCCGTCGCGTGGCGAAGGAAGCCGGCATCGACATTGCCAAGGTATCGGGCTCCGGTCCGAAGGGCCGTGTCGTGAAGTCGGACGTCGAAAAGGCCGTGGCTGGCGGTTCGGCAAAGGCCGCACCCGTGGCTGCCGCACCGGCCCCTGCTGCCGCACCGGCACCGGCTCTTGCCAAGGGTCCGTCGGACGAGGCCGTGCTCAAGCTGTTCGAGCAGGGTTCCTACGAACTCGTGCCGCATGATGGCATGCGCAAGACGATCGCCAAGCGCCTGCAGGAAAGCAAGCAGACCATCCCGCACTTCTACGTTTCGGTGGATTGCGAGCTGGATGCGCTGCTGGCCCTGCGTGCCCAGCTCAATGCGGCTGCCCCTGAAAAGGATGGCAAGCCGGCCTACAAGCTTTCGGTCAACGACATGGTGATCAAGGCTCTGGCGCTCGCGCTGCGCGATGTTCCGGATGCCAACGTCTCCTGGACCGACAGCGCCATGGTCAAGCATAAGCATTCCGATGTCGGCGTTGCCGTATCGATCCCGGGCGGCCTGATCACCCCGATCATTCGCAAGGCCGAGACGAAGAGCCTGTCGGCCATCTCCAACGAGATGAAGGACTATGGCAAGCGCGCCAAGGAACGCAAGCTGAAGCCGGAAGAGTATCAGGGCGGCACGACGGCCGTGTCCAACATGGGCATGATGGGCGTCAAGAACTTCGCCGCCGTGGTCAATCCGCCGCATGCCACCATTCTGGCGGTCGGTGCCGGCGAGGAGCGCGTGGTCGTGAAGAAGGGCGAGATGAAGATCGCCAATGTCATGACCGTCACGCTGTCGACCGATCACCGCGCCGTCGATGGCGCGCTGGGAGCCGAACTGCTCGGCGCCTTCAAGCGCTACATCGAAAACCCGATGGGTATGCTGGTCTGACGGGATGAGGAGGGGCGGTGCGAGCCGCCTCTCTGCGTCTTTCTCCGGGAGGTGGGCCGTACATGAAAACCGTTCTCGCTTATGGCGACAGTCTGACCTGGGGCTATGATCCGGTGTCGCGTAGTCGCCACGCCTATGAGGACCGCTGGACCAGCGTGCTTCAGAAGGCGCTGGGGCACGGGGTCAGGGTGATTGCAGAGGGATTGAACGGCCGGACCACCGCCTATGACGATCATCTGGGCGATGCCGAGCGCAACGGGGTGAAGCTGCTGCCGAGCCTCCTTGCCACCCACAAGCCGCTCGATCTCGTCGTCATCATGCTGGGCACAAATGATCTGAAGCGCGGCATCCAGGGCACGGCGATCGGCGCCACCAACGGCGTCAAGCGGCTGGTGAAGCTGGTGAAGCATCACGACTGGGGGTTCGACTTCGAGGCGCCGGACGTGCTGATCGTCTCGCCGCCGCCAATCTGCGAGACGGCGGATGCCTTGTTCGGTCCGCAGTTCAATCACTCGGTCGGGGAAGGCGCCATGCTGGCCAGCATGTATCGCGACGCGGCCGACGAACTGGGCTGCGGCTTCTTCGATGCAGGCTCGGTCGCCCTCACGACGCGGCTCGACGGCATCCATCTGGATGCGGACAATACCCGCGCGATCGGCCGTGGCATCGAGCCTGTGGTGCGCATGATGCTTGGCCTGTGAGGCCGCGCAAAAGTTTGATCAGGGTCAAGGAGGACACGCAGACGGTGAGAGTAGCATGACAACCGAAGTCAAAAGACGGAGGGAAGGTCATGTCGAATACCCCACACCATCTCGCGGAGGAATTTCCGGAGCATCTGGTCAAGATGCGCCACCTGCGCGAGACGGACGGTCACTTTCACCGGATCGCAACCCAGTACGAGGACGTCAACCATCGCATCCATCGGGCCGAGACGGATCTTGAACCCTGCGATGACGTCCGTATGGCGGGCATGCGCAAAGAGCGCCTGGCCCTGAAGGATGAAATACACGGGATGTTGATGCGGGCGGAGCCGCTGGCCGAGGAGGCCGAAGTCTAGAGGATCCGCCACCGCTTCCACTCCCGAGAAGAACGGAAGACGACGGCCGAGCGCCGGTTCGACAAATTCTTGAAGGAGTGGAAGCGCCCATGGCTCAATCCTACGACGTCATCATCATCGGTTCCGGCCCCGGCGGCTATGTAACCGCCATTCGCGCCGCGCAGCTGGGGCTCAAGACCGCCATCGTGGAGCGCGAGCATCTGGGTGGCATCTGCCTCAACTGGGGCTGCATCCCGACCAAGGCGCTGCTGCGCTCGGCCGAGATCCTCGACCATGCCAATCATGCCAAGGCTTACGGCCTGACTCTGAACGGCACCATGACCGCCGATGTGAAGGATGTCGTCGCCCGCTCGCGTGGCGTGTCCGCCCGTCTCAACGGCGGCGTCGCTTTCCTGATGAAGAAAAACAAGGTCGACGTGATCTGGGGTGAGGCAAAGCTCACCAAGCCCGGCGAGATCGTCGTCGGCCCGTCATCGAAGCCGGCCGTGCAGCCGCAGAACCCGGTTCCGAAGGGCGTGCTGGGCGAGGGCACCTACACCGCCAAGCATATCATCGTCGCGACCGGTGCGCGTCCGCGCGCGCTGCCCGGCATCGAGCCGGATGGCAAGCTGATCTGGACCTATTTCGAGGCCATGAAGCCGGACTTCATGCCGAAGTCGATCGTCGTCATGGGCTCCGGCGCCATCGGCATCGAATTTGCCTCCTTCTACCGTTCGATGGGCGTTGACGTCACCGTCATCGAGCTGATGCCGAACATCATGCCGGTCGAAGACGTGGAAATCTCCACCTTCGCTCGCAAGCAGCTTGAAAAGCGCGGCCTGAAGATCATCACCGAAGCCAAGGTCTCCAAGGTCGAGAAGGGTGCGAACTCGATCACCGCCCATGTCGAGACCAAGGATGGCAAGGTGCAGCAGATTACGGCGGATCGCCTGATCTCGGCTGTCGGCGTGCAGGGCAATATCGAAAATCTCGGCCTGGAAGCGC
This sequence comes from Rhizobium sp. CSW-27, assembly GCF_018760785.1. Classification (GTDB taxonomy): domain Bacteria; phylum Pseudomonadota; class Alphaproteobacteria; order Rhizobiales; family Rhizobiaceae; genus Neorhizobium. The sequence continues at coordinate 186,370 of NZ_JAHHZO010000004.1, read as the reverse complement.
TGGGCGTCAAGACCGATCGCGGCTGCATCGTCATCGATGGCTATGGCAAGACCAACGTGCCGGGCCTCTACGCAATCGGCGACGTGGCCGGCCCGCCGATGCTGGCCCACAAGGCCGAGCACGAGGGTGTCATCTGCGTCGAGAAAATCGCCGGCGTGCCGGGCGTGCATCCGATGGACAAGGCCAAGATCCCGGGCTGCACCTATTGCAACCCGCAGGTCGCCTCCGTCGGTCTGACGGAAGCCAAGGCGAAGGAGCAGGGCCGCGAGATCCGCGTGGGCCGCTACAACTTCAACGCCAACGGCAAGGCGATCGCGCTCGGTGAAGACCAGGGCATGATCAAGACGATCTTCGACAAGAAGACCGGCGAACTGATCGGCGCCCACATGGTCGGTGCGGAAGTCACCGAACTCATCCAGGGTTTCGTCGTCGCCATGAACCTTGAGACGACCGAGGAGGAGTTGATGCACACCATCTTCCCGCATCCGACGCTCTCGGAAATGATGAAGGAAAGCGTGCTCGACGCCTATGGCCGGGTGCTGAACGCCTGATTTTGCCGATCAGCCCTTCTGCGCCGCGGGGCGGGAAGGGGTTCTCGGCTGACGGCACGCAGGCTGGGTGAGAGGCCGCAACGACATCCCTTCTCCCCTCGGGGAGAAGGTGTCCCGAAGGGCCGGATGAGGGGGGCTGCCGCAACATGGCGCCCAACGTGGCGCCGGCGCAAAGCCGCTGATGTCGCATTGCGTCTCGCCCTTGTCGGGACCATATGAGTGTCCGAAAACGGAAGGACGGTCATGGAAGGTTTGGGTTTCTTCGGCACCATCATCGTCGGCGGTCTCGCCGGCTGGCTGGCAGGCATGTTGATGGATCTGCGCTTCGGCGTGTTCATGAACATCGTTATCGGCGTGGTGGGGGCAGCGCTTGCCACGGCGGTTCTGGAACGCGCCGGCATCTGGGTCGAGCCCGGTGCCTGGGGCGGTCTGGTCAGCGGTTTCCTTGGCGCGTGCGCTCTGTTATTTGTCGCCAAACTCGTAAGACGCTAATCCGCCGGCTGGAGGCGGTTTGAAAGCAGGTTAGTCATGGTCACAATCCTCGATCGGATGTCGTCCCCGGACGATGCAAAGCGCGTCCGGCATCCGGAAAAGGCGCATCGTCCCGATACGGAAGTGATGCGCAAACCGGAGTGGATCCGCGTCAAGGCGCCGACCTCGAAGGGATATCAGGAAACGCGCGAGCTGGTGCGCAGCCACAAGCTGGTCACCGTCTGCGAGGAAGCCGGCTGCCCGAACATCGGCGAGTGCTGGGACAAGAAGCACGCCACCTTCATGATCATGGGCGAGATCTGTACGCGCGCCTGTGCCTTCTGCAACGTGGCGACCGGCAAACCGAACGCTCTTGACCAGGACGAGCCGGAAAACGTCGCCAAGGCCGTGCGCCAGATGGGCCTCAGCCATGTCGTCATCACCTCTGTCGACCGCGACGATCTGGAGGATGGCGGTGCCGAGCACTTCGAGAAGGTGATCTGGGCGATCCGCGCCGCGTCGCCTTCCACGACGATCGAGATCCTGACGCCGGATTTCCTGAAGAAGCCAGGTGCGCTGGAGCGTGTCGTGGCGGCCAAGCCCGATGTCTTCAATCACAACATGGAAACGGTTGCCGGCAATTACCTCACGGTTCGCCCCGGTGCGCGCTATTTCCATTCCATCCGCCTGCTGCAGCGGGTGAAGGAACTGGACCCGACCATGTTCACCAAGTCCGGCATCATGGTCGGCCTCGGCGAGGAGCGTAACGAGGTGCTTCAGCTGATGGATGACCTGCGCACCGCCGACGTGGACTTCCTGACCATCGGCCAGTACCTGCAGCCGACGCGCAAGCACCACAAGGTGGAAAAGTTCGTCACGCCGGAGGAGTTCAAGTCCTACGAGACTGTGGCCTATACCAAGGGCTTCCTGATGGTGTCGTCCAGCCCGCTCACCCGCTCGTCGCATCACGCCGGCGACGATTTCGCCCGGCTGAAAGCTGCGCGCGAGAAGAAGCTTCTGGCTGCCGCCGAGTAAGGGGCGGCAGCGCTATTTGGAAATCGCCTGGCCGCGCTTTTTATCCCGCAGCTCGAAACGGTGGCTGCGGGCCTCCGCCTTTGCCATCTCGACGAGATAGACCAGCATCGGCAGCTGGTTCATGTCCGCAAGTTGCCGTGCCGATTCCAGCAGCCGCATGATCTGGGTAAAGTCGTCCATTGTCCTGTCTGTGGGGCTTTTGTCAGGGCTAATCTGCATGCTGCTTTTACGCGAAAATGCGTCATGATCGATAAATCAGGGGTTCGTGAATTACAATTCTTGGGGATAAAGGTTAATTTCACATTAGGCTTGCCCGTGATTGGACCTTGCCCTGCTCGCGACCAACTGTCACTTGCCAAGCCGCCCGCCCGCCATTAGCTCAATTCCATGCCAAAGTTCGAAAATCATCGCCCCGTTCGCCATTCTCCGGAAGACATGTTTGCCCTTGTGGCCGATGTCGAGAAGTATCCGCAGTTCCTGCCGCTCTGCGAGGGGCTGAGCGTGCGCTCGCGCAGGGAGCGGGACGGCAAGACCCTGCTGATTGCCGACATGACCGTCGGCTACAAGGCGATCCGCGAGACCTTCACCACGCAGGTGCTGCTGAATCCGGCGGAACTGACCATCGACGTGAAATATATCGAAGGTCCGTTCAAATATCTGGACAATCGCTGGACCTTTTCGCCGGCGCCCGAGGGCTGCGTCGTCAATTTCTTCATCGACTACGAGTTCAAGAGCCGCATCCTGGGCGCCGTGATGGGCTCGATGTTCGACCGCGCCTTCCGCATGTTCGCCGAAGCCTTTGAGGCGCGGGCGGACAAGATCTACGCCTGAACAAGGTCCGCCAGCAGCGCCAGTGCCGTGCGGACGGTGGCGGTGCGGACGCCGTCACGGCCGAGATCGCCATAGCGCATCTCGCGATGGAAAAGCCTTCCATCGCGACTCATCGCGGCCAGATGCACGAGCCCCACCGGCTTGTCGGTCGAACCGCCGCCCGGTCCCGCAATGCCGGTGACGGCAATGGCGGAGTGGGCGCGTGAGCGAAACAGTGCACCACGCGCCATCTGCAGCGCGGTTTCTCGCGACACGGCGCCGAAATGATCCAGCGTCGTCGGCATCACGCCGAGCAGATCCGTCTTTGCTTCGTTGCTGTAGGTGACGAAGCCGCGATCCACGACGGCGGACGAGCCGGCGATTTCTGTCAGAACCCCGGCAATCAGCCCGCCGGTGCAGGATTCCGCGGTGGCAATCCGCTTGCCCTCGGCGGCATAGAGCCGGACGATGGCCGCGGCGCTTTCGAGCATGTCCGGGGCGAAGGCGCTCATGCCAGCACTCCATAGACGACGGTGGCGGTGGCGATGGCGGCGATGCCTTCCTTGCGGCCGATGAAGCCGATCTTCTCGTTGGTGGTTGCCTTCACCGAACACCGCTCGCGCGAAATGCCGAGGATTTCCGACAGGTTCTGGCACATGGTTTCACGGTGCGGGGCGATTTTCGGTGCTTCCGCGATCAGCGAAATGTCGGCATTGGTGATCACGCCGCCGCGCTTGCGCACCACATCCGCGGCATGGGCGAGGAAGATGCGGGAGGCGGCGCCCTTCCACTGCGGATCGGAGGGCGGAAAGTGGTCGCCGATATCGCCGGCACCGCAGGTGGCCAGCAGCGCGTCGGTCAGCGCATGCAGTGCCACATCGGCATCGGAATGTCCGCTGAGGCGCTGGTCATGCGCAATGAAGACGCCGCACAGCGTCACGCCGTCGCCCGGCACCAGTTGGTGCACGTCATAGCCGTTTCCGGTGCGCACGTCCGGCAATGCCGCCTGCCTGCTCAGCTTTTCGTCGGCCATGGCAATGTCTCTCCTGATCGTCAGCTTGATGTTGTCCGCAGCGCCTTCCACCAGCGAGACGGCATGCCCTGCCCATTCGGCAATCGCGGCATCGTCGGTAAAATCGTCGCGCGCTGCGGCAGCCGCCTTGTCATGGGCGGCGAGAATGGCGGCAAGACCGAAGCTCTGCGGCGTCTGGGCGGCAAACAGGCCGGCGCGCGACACCGTTTCCTGCACGGTGCCATTCCCGCCGATGCGCTTCAGCGTATCGGTGACGGCAAGCGCCGGCAGCACGGCGGCATGGCCCGCCTCGAGCATCGCGGCAATGCGCTCCAGCAGCGGATGATCGACGAAGGGGCGTGCCGCATCATGGATCATCACATGCGTGGCGTCGGTGTCCGCAAGCACGCGCAGGCCCGCAAGGACCGACTGCTGACGTGTGGCGCCGCCATGCGTGGTGAGAACGCGCCCGGCCCCCGCAAGTCCGGCGCTGGCGGCGGCAAACAGGGCCTCGTCGTCCGGATGGATCACCGCCACTACGGGTCCGGCCTTTTCCCAGGTGAGAAAGGCGCGCAGCGTGTGGCGGATGACCGGCTCGCCGCCGATCCTGCGATATTGCTTCGGGCCTTCCGCAGCCGCGCCGGCCCGTTCCCCGCGCCCTGCTGCCACGATAACGATGCCGATTTTCATGAAACTGCCTGTCAGGATCGCTTATTCGGTTGATGACGTGCTCAGTTTGCGGCCAGGGGATGGACTTCGCATGTTGACAGCGCAGAACTATAGACTCAAAACGCCCTTTTCCAGCACGTCGCCCAGAAATAACGCAGTTTGGGAATAGCACTTGGCAAATGCACAAACTGTGAATAAAAATAGTGCAGAGCTCGCATGTGCCCGAAAGATCATCATTTGAGTCCCATCAGTCTCGCCAGCCCCTTCTGCATCGGTTCCGTGGCCATCCGCAACCGCGTTGTGCTTGCGCCGATGTCGGGCGTGACCGATCTGCCGTTCCGTCAGCTGGCCTGGCGCTACGGGGCAGGTCTGGTCGTGACCGAAATGGTGGCAAGCCGCGAGCTGGCGCATAACCGCGGCGAATCCTGGGAGCGGCTGAAGGGTACTGGCATCCGGCCGCACATGGTGCAGCTTGCGGGGCGCGAGGCGCACTGGATGGCGGAGGCTGCCCGGATTGCCGAAGCCAATGGCGCAGACATCATTGATATCAACATGGGCTGTCCGGCCAAGAAGGTGACGGGCGGCTATTCCGGCTCGGCGTTGATGCGCGATCCCGATCATGCGCTGTCGCTGATCGAGGCGGTCGTTGCCGCAGTCAGGGTACCGGTCACTGTCAAGATGCGGCTCGGCTGGGACGACCAGTCGCTCAACGCGCCGCAGATCGCCGCGCGCGCCGAAGCGGCCGGCGTCGCTCTCGTGACGGTGCATGGCCGCACGCGCCAGCAGTTCTACGAGGGGCGCGCCGACTGGGATGCGATCCGCCGCGTGCGCGAGGTCCTGTCGATCCCGCTGATTGCCAATGGTGACGTGGAAACGCTTGCCGATGCGCAGGAGATCCTGCGACGGTCGGGCGCGGATGCGGTCATGCTCGGCCGCGGTGCGCAGGGACGTCCCTGGCATCCGGGCGTGCTGGCCGGCAGAGGTCACCCATCCTCCACGGAGATGGCGGCGGTGGCGTGCGAACATTATGAGTTGATGCTCGGCTTCTATGGTCGCGAGGCCGGCCTGCGCCATGCCCGCAAGCATGTCGGCTGGTATCTGGACCGCTTCGCACCTCACATGGCGGCGGAGCGAAAGGCAGGATTGATGACTGAAAAGGATCCGGACATGGTGCTCCGCGTTCTGGGCGAGGAACTGGCGGCGTATCGCAGCCATGCAGGCAGCAGGGAGGCGGCATGAGCAAGGCGTCGCAGGAGACGGCGGCAGGCAATGCGCTTGCCATGGCCGTTCTGAATTCGGTGCAGAACCCGGTGATTCTCGTCAACGAGGCCGGCGTGATCGCCTTTGCCAACTGGGAGGCGGAAGCCTTTTTCGGGGCAAGTGCGTCACATCTGGCGCGCAACAAGATCTCCACCTTCATTCCCTTCGGCAGCCCGCTTCTCGCGCTGATCGACCAGGTGCGCGAGCGCCGCGCGCCCGTCAACGAGTATCGGGTGGATCTGTCTTCGCCGCGGCTTGGCCAGGAAAAGCTCGTCGATCTCTACGTGGCGCCGGTGGTCAGCGAGCCGGGCTCCGTCGTCGTGGTGTTTCAGGAGCGCAGCATGGCCGACAAGATCGACCGTCAGCTGACGCACAGGGCGGCGGCGCGCTCCGTTACCGGCCTTGCCTCCATGCTGGCGCATGAGATCAAGAATCCGTTGTCCGGCATTCGCGGTGCTGCGCAGCTGCTGGAAACCTCCGTGGCCGACGAGGATCGGGCGCTGACCCGGCTGATCTGCGACGAGACCGACCGCATCGTCTCGCTGGTCGACCGGATGGAGGTGTTTTCAGACGAGCGGCCGGTGGATCGCCTGCCGCTCAACATCCATTCGGTCCTCGATCATGTGAAGGCGGTGGCCAAGGCCGGCTTTGCCCGCGACATCAAGATCCTCGAGAACTACGACCCGTCGCTGCCGCCGGTCTTTGCCAATCGTGACCAGCTGGTGCAGGTGTTCCTCAACCTGATCAAGAATGCCGCGGAAGCCATCGGCGACCAGCAGGACGGCGAGATCATGCTGACGACAGCCTATCGTCCCGGCATCCGCCTGTCCGTGGCCGGAACCCGCGAGAAAATCTCGCTGCCGCTGGAGTTCTGCGTGATCGACAACGGACCCGGCGTGCCGAGCGATCTCCTGCCGCATCTCTTCGACCCCTTCATCACCACCAAGACCAATGGCTCGGGCCTTGGGCTGGCGCTCGTCGCCAAGATCATCGGCGCCCATGGCGGCATCGTCGAATGCGACAGCCAGGCGCGCCGCACGATTTTCCGCGTATTGATGCCCATGCACAAGGATGATGGTTCCCAGGATGAGAACCGCCCCTTGAACACGACAGGAAGCCTGAAATGACCGCTACGATCCTTGTCGCCGACGACGACGCGGCTATCCGCACCGTGTTGAACCAGGCCTTGACCCGCGCCGGTTATGACGTGCGCATCACGTCGAATGCCGCCACGCTCTGGCGCTGGATTTCAGCGGGCGAGGGTGATCTGGTGGTGACCGATGTGGTGATGCCGGACGAGAACGCGTTCGACCTTCTGCCGCGCATCAAGAAGGCAAGGCCGGAGCTTCCGGTGCTGGTGATGAGTGCGCAGAACACCTTCATGACGGCCATCAAGGCCTCGGAGAAGGGCGCTTACGACTATCTGCCGAAGCCGTTCGACCTGACGGAGCTGATCGCCATCATCGGCCGGGCGCTGGCCGAGCCGAAGCGCAAGCCGGCCAAGCTGGACGACGACATGCAGGACGGCATGCCGCTGGTCGGCCGCTCGGCTGCCATGCAGGAAATCTATCGCGTTCTCGCCCGCCTGATGCAGACGGACCTGACGCTGATGATCACCGGCGAATCGGGCACCGGCAAGGAACTTGTGGCCCGCGCGCTGCACGATTACGGCAAGCGCCGCAACGGCCCGTTCGTTGCGATCAACATGGCGGCCATTCCGCGCGACCTGATCGAATCGGAACTGTTCGGTCACGAGAAGGGCGCGTTCACCGGCGCGCAGAACCGCTCCACCGGCCGCTTCGAGCAGGCAGAGGGCGGCACGTTGTTCCTCGATGAAATCGGCGACATGCCGATGGATGCGCAGACCAGGCTTCTGCGCGTGCTGCAGCAGGGCGAATATACCACCGTCGGCGGCCGCACGCCGATCCGCACCGACGTGCGCATCGTGGCGGCCACCAACAAGGACCTGAAGCAGCTGATCAATCAGGGTCTGTTCCGGGAGGACCTGTATTATCGCCTGAACGTTGTGCCGCTGCGCCTGCCGCCGCTGCGCGATCGCGCCGAGGACATTCCCGATCTCGTGCGCCATTTTATGCAGATGGGCGAGAAGGAAGGGCTCGATGCCAAGCGTTTCGACAACGAGGCGCTCGACATCATGAAGGCCTATGCCTGGCCGGGCAATGTGCGCGAACTGGAGAACCTCGTGCGCCGCCTGATGGCGCTCTATCCGCAGGATGTGATCACCCGCGAGATCATCGACCAGGAACTGCGCTCCGACGTTCCGGACAGTCCGATCGACAAGATGGGTGCCCGCAGCGGCAACCTCACCATCGCCCAGGCAGTGGAGGAGAACATGCGCACCTATTTCGCCAGCTTCGGCGATGCGCTGCCGCCGCCCGGCCTTTATGACCGCGTGCTGACCGAAATGGAATATCCGCTGATTCTCGCGGCGCTTACCGCCACCCGCGGCAATCAGATCAAGGCTGCCGATCTGCTCGGCCTGAACCGCAACACGCTGCGCAAGAAGATCCGCGAACTCGGCGTCTCGGTCTATCGCAGCTCCCGCGGTGCATGAGCGGTTGCTGCTTGACACCTGATGCAGCTTCGTTGCATTTTCGCCACAATGTGTTGCTCAGTGGTCACGTCAACCTTGGGTGAGTGCGATGCGCCGGTTCTCCGGCACCTGAACGGGTGAAGCGCGTCCGCCACCGGTTGAGCGATCATCGTGCATGACCCCTGAACCGTTCAGGGCTGGGAGTGAATTTCGCATGAATGAAGGCGTGGCGACGACCGTCGGAGAAGATCCGGCGACGTTGGTGCAGGATCGGCGGGCGTCCTTTGCCCTTCCGGGCCTGCTGCTGGCGGGCGGCGCATTGCTGTGCGCCATCGCGACCCTGTTCGTTCTTCTCGGACTGACGCCGGTTGCGCCGACTTCGCAGGTGGTCATCACCTCGGCCGTTCTCAACGCGCTGTTCGTGCTCGGGCTGATGTATCTCATCGGCCGCGAGGTGGGGCGTCTGCTCAAGGCGAGGCGGCGGGGCAGGGCGGCGGCCAGGCTGCATGTGCGGATCGTGGTCCTGTTCTCCATTGTCGCCATCACGCCGGCGGTGCTGGTGGCGATCTTTGCCAGCATCACCCTGAACGTCGGGCTGGACCGCTGGTTTTCGCTGCGCACGCAGTCGATCGTGCAGTCCTCGCTCGACGTGGCGCAGGCCTACATGCTCGAGAATGCCAGCTACCTGCAGGGTCAGACCGTTTCGATGGCCAATGATCTGGAGCGCAACCGGGCGATGTTCTATCTGGACCGCACAGGTTTCGTCGATCTGATGACGCGTCAGGCGCGCGGACGCGGCCTGCTGGGCGCCTTCCTGGTGCGTGAGGATGGCGCGGCAATCGCCCAGGCCGACATCAAGACGGATCGTCCGCTGCCGGCCATTCCGAAGGATGCTCTGGCAAGCTCGGCCGCCGGGCAGCCCACGCTGATCCCGCCGGGCGTGACGAACCTCGTTGGCGCCATCATCAAGCTCGACGCGCTGCCGGGCGCCTTCCTCTATACGATCCGCGCCGTCGACCCCAAGGTCATGGGCGCCATGCGGCTGATGGAAGACAACCGCGCCGAATACAAGGCGATGGAGGCCGGTCGTGCCAGCCTGCAACTGGCCTTTGCCGTGCTTTATCTCGGCTTTGCTCTCATCGTGCTGCTGGCCTCGATCTGGACCGCGATTGCCGTTGCCGACCGGATCGTCCGTCCCATTCGCCTGCTGATCAGCGCCGCCGACAGCGTGGCGGCCGGCAATCTGTCGGTCGTGGTGCCGGTGCGTGCCGCCGATGGCGATGTGGGCAACCTGTCGCGCACCTTCAACAAGATGATTTCGCAGATCCGCAGTCAGCGTGACGAGATCCTGGTGGCCAAGGACGAGGTGGATGACCGTCGCCGTTTCATCGAGGCGGTGCTGTCCGGCGTCACGGCTGCCGTGATCGGCGTCGAGGACGATCACCGCATCTCCATCGTCAACCCTTCCGCCGAGGAACTGCTTGGGCTTGACGCCGAGGCTTTGCTCGGGCGTTCGCTGGCGGAGATCGTGCCGGAGGTCGATCAGGTGCTGAAAGAGGCGACGGGGCGTGCCCGCGGTGATCTGCGCAAGGAGGTCAACCTCATGCGGGGCGGCAAGGAGCGGACGCTTTCCGTGCAGGTGACGCGCGAGGAGCAGCGCAATTCGGCCGAATCCTACGTCATCACGCTGGATGACATCACCGATCTGGTGATCGCGCAGCGTTCAACCGCCTGGGCGGATGTGGCGCGGCGCATCGCCCACGAGATCAAGAATCCGCTGACGCCGATCCAGCTGTCCGCCGAGCGCCTCAAGCGGCGCTATGGCCGGCAGATCGACGAGAGCGACCGCGCCGTCTTCGACCAGTGTACCGATACGATCGTGCGGCAGGTCGGCGATATCGGCCGCATGGTGGACGAGTTTTCCGCCTTCGCCCGCATGCCGAAGCCCGCCAAGGAGCGGGCCGATCTGCGCGACATCCTGCGCGATGCCATCTTCCTGAGGGAAATGGGGGCGAGCCACGTGCAGTTCCAGCGCGAGCTGGGGGAGGCGTCGCTGGAGGGCCTGTTCGATTCGCGCATGCTGGGACAGGCCTTCGGCAACCTGATCAAGAATGCGGTGGAATCGATCGAGGCCGTGCCGGCCGACGAGGCGCGTGATGGCCAGCGGGTCCTGGTGCGGGCAGCCTTCGATGCGGCACGCGATCAGTTTCGCGTCGATGTGATCGACAATGGCCGCGGTCTGCCGGTGGAAAACCGTCACCGCATTCTGGAACCTTACATGACGATGCGCGAAAAGGGGACGGGGCTCGGTCTCGCCATCGTCAAGAAGATCATCGAGGAACATGGCGGGCAGCTGGAACTGCATGATGCACCCGCCGATTTCGATCATGGCAAGGGCGCCATGATCCGGGTGATCCTGCCGCATCCTCCCGCTGCGGCAGCGCCCGAAACCGGTAATGACAAGGAAGTGGCACATGGCGTCTGATATTCTGGTTGTGGATGACGAGGCCGACATCCGCGAGATCGTTTCGGGCATTCTGTCGGACGAGGGGCACGAAACCCGCACTGCCCATGACAGCGACAGCGCGCTGGCGGCCATTTCAGACCGCGTGCCGCGTCTTGTGTTTCTGGACATCTGGATGCAGGGCAGCCGGCTCGACGGGCTGGCGCTGCTCGACGAGATCAAGGCACGCCATCCGGACCTGCCGGTGGTGATGATTTCCGGTCACGGCAATATCGAGACGGCCGTTTCCGCCATCAAGCGCGGTGCCTTCGACTTCATCGAAAAGCCGTTCAAGGCGGATCGGCTGATCCTGATCGCCGAGCGGGCGCTGGAAAACTCCAAGCTGCGTCGCGAGGTGACGGAACTGAAGCGTCGCACCGGCGATGCGGTGGAACTGATCGGCACCTCGGTGGCCATTTCCCAGCTGCGCCAGACGATCGACAAGGTTTCGCCCACCAACAGCCGCATCATGATTCTAGGACCCTCCGGTTCCGGCAAGGAGCTGGTGGCGCGGATGATCCATCGCCGTTCCTCGCGCGCCGGTGGCCCCTTCGTGGCGCTCAACGCCGCCACGATCACGCCCGAGCGAATGGAAATCGCCCTGTTCGGTACGGAGGGAGGTCCCGGCCAGCCGCGCAAGATCGGCGCCCTGGAAGAGGCCCATCGCGGCATTCTCTATCTCGACGAAGTGGGTGAAATGCCGCGCGAGACGCAGAACAAGATCCTGCGCGTTCTGGTGGACCAGCAGTTCGAGCGCGTCGGCGGCTCCAAGCGGGTGAAGGTGGACGTTCGCATCATCTCATCGACCGCCTACAATCTGGAAAACCTGATCAGCGAGGGGATCTTCCGCGAGGATCTGTATCACCGGCTGGCGGTCGTGCCGATCAAGGTGCCGTCGCTGGCGGAGCGGCGCGAGGACATTCCCTTCCTGGTCGATCTCTACATGCGCCAGATTTCCGAACAGACCGGCATCCGCCAGCGCAAGATCGGCGACGACGCCATGGCGGTGCTGCAGGCGCATGACTGGCCGGGCAATATCCGCCAGCTGCGCAACAATATCGAACGGCTGATGATTCTCGCCCGCACCGACGGTCCCGACTCGCCGATCACCGCCGACATGCTGCCGACCGATCTTGCCGACATGCTGCCGAAGATTTCCGGCAAGGGCGATCATCACATCATGACGTTGCCCCTGCGCGAGGCGCGCGAGATGTTCGAGCGCGACTATCTCGTTGCGCAGATCAACCGTTTCGGCGGCAACATTTCCCGCACGGCCGAGTTTGTCGGCATGGAACGGTCCGCCCTGCATCGGAAGTTGAAGTCGCTCGGCGTCTGATATGCTATCAGGACTCGCCGTGCGGCTTGGCGCGGCCATGAAGGGGGCGTCATGAAGGTCATTATTTGCGGGGCGGGACAGGTGGGCTACGGCATTGCCGAGCGTCTGTCCCAGGAAGACAACGAGGTGTCGGTCATCGATACCTCGGCAGCCCTGATCAACGGCATCACCGACACGCTGGACGTGCGCGGCTATGTGGGGCACGGCGCCCATCCGGACGTTCTGGCCAAGGCCGGTGCCGAGCAGGCCGACATGATCATTGCGGTGACGCTGTATGACGAGGTCAACATCGTGGCCTGTGAGGTGGCGCATGCGCTGTTCAGCGTGCCCACCAAGATCGCCCGCATCCGCTCGCAAAGCTATCTGCTGCCGGAATATGCCGATCTCTTCAGCAGCAAGAACATGTCCATCGATGTGACGATCTCGCCGGAGATCGAGGTGGGCAAGATGGTGCTGCGCCGCATCTCCTTTCCCGGCGCGACCGATGTGGCGCGCTTTGCCGAGGACCAGATCGCCATGGTGGCGATCGAGTGCATGGAAGACTGCCCGGTCATCAACACGCCGCTCGAGCAACTGAGCCAGCTTTTCCCCGATCTTGTCGCCACCGTGGTCGGCATCCATCGGCAGGGTCGCCTGACGGTGCCGCGCTCCGCCGACCAGCTGCAGGCGGGAGACCTGGCCTATGTCATCTGCCAGCGCGACCACACGCGCCGCACGCTCGGCCTGTTCGGTCACGAGGAGCAGGAGGCGGCGCGTATCGTGATCGCCGGCGGCGGCAATATCGGCAATTACGTCGCCCGCCGCATCGAGGAGATGCAGCCGAAGACGCGCATCAAGATCATCGAGAATGATCGCGAGCGGGCCGTGGCGATTTCGGAGCAGCTGCGCCATGCCATCGTGCTGCATGGTTCCGCGCTCGACCAGAGCATTCTGCAGCAGGCCGATATCCAGGACGCCGACCTGATGGTGACGCTGACCAACAATGACCAGGCGAACATCCTCGGCGCGGTGATGGCCAAGGCGCTCGGCTGCAAGTCCAATCTGGTTCTGGTCAATTCCTCCTCGCTCGGCGAGGTGACGCGCTCGCTCAACATCGATTCGCTGATCAATCCGCGTGCCGTGACGATTTCCCGCGTGCTGCAGCATGTGCGCAAGGGCCGCATCCGCTCGGTCTATGCCGTGCAGAACGGCGCCGCCGAGGTGATCGAGGCCGAAGCGCTGGAGACATCGCCGCTGGTCGGGCGGCCCTTCCGCGAGCTGGACATGCCGCGCGGCATCCGCATCGGCGCCATCCTGCGCAATGGCCAGGTCATCCGCCCGAATGGCGAAACCAAGATCCGGGCGAAGGATCGCGTGGTGCTGTTTGCCACTGCCCAGGCGGTGCGCGATGTGGAGCAGCTGTTCCGGGTGTCAATCCAGTATTTCTGAGGCTTGCGCCTTCCGGCTGGTTCTCGCCAGACTGATTCTGGAGTTGACTTGTCGACAATGCCTGCAATTGCCTGTGGATGCCGGGCGGCAGGCGAAGGAAACCAGGGCGCTGTCCGATGCCTGCGGTTGCCTCAGAAAGCTGTCGAAAGCGCTTTGAAAGGCCTCCGGAGGCTGCCTCGCAGCCAGCCCAAGCGGTTCTTTGGAATGGTTTATTCGGCGTTGCGGAAAAGACGGCGATTTGATAACCAGTCATGCGGGCGTCGGAGACAGGAGAGGGTTTCCGGTTCGTCCTTCCACGCGTGATCATTCCCGGCGATCCTGCCGGCAACAAAGAAAGAAAGAAGCGGCGCCATGGCGGAACGTTCTCAGAATCTTCAGGACCTGTTTCTCAACACGGTTCGGAAGCAAAAAATTTCCCTGACCATCTTTTTGATCAATGGTGTCAAGTTGACGGGGGTCGTCACCTCCTTCGATAATTTCTGCGTGCTGCTGCGCAGGGACGGGCATTCGCAGCTCGTCTACAAGCACGCCATCTCGACCATCATGCCGGGACAGCCGATGCAGATGTTCGAAAGCGAGGAAAACGCAGCCTGATTGTCCGGCACCTCTGCGGATTTCAAGGGCTGGCGGTTGAATTGCGTCTCTGATCGCCCCATCTTGGCGCGATCAGAAATTTCCGCGCATCGTGTCGATCCGCGCCTGCCTGCCGCAAGCCCGCATGGGGCGACCGGCGGTACGGCATTGTGGGGTTTGCGTTGCGTCATCCTGAAGGACCACGGCAATCAGCATTCGCGATATCAGCAATGAATCCCTCGTTCCCGACATGGAGAAGCGGCGCGACGATATGCGCGCCGTCGTGCTCGTGCCGGTCCTCAAGCAGAACCGTCCGGCGCGTGCGCCGCAGGGCGATGCCGCACCGGCCGCCGTGCGCCGTTCGGATGAAAGCCGGCTCGAAGAGGCGGTGGGCCTTGCCCGCGCCATCGACCTGACGATCGCCGAGGGGCTGATCGTGCCGGTCGGCCAGCCGCGGCCGGCAACCCTGATCGGCACCGGCAAGATCGAGGAGATCAAGGCGCTGCTCGACGAGCAGGATGCGGGTCTCGTGATTGTCGATCATCCGCTGACGCCGGTACAGCAGCGCAATCTGGAAAAGGAATGGAACGCCAAGGTCATCGACCGCACGGGCCTCATTCTGGAGATTTTCGGTCGCCGCGCCTCCACCAAGGAGGGCACGCTGCAGGTCGATCTTGCCCATCTCAATTACCAGAAGGGCCGTCTGGTTCGCAGCTGGACCCATCTGGAGCGTCAGCGCGGTGGGGCTGGCTTCATGGGCGGTCCCGGCGAAACGCAGATCGAAGCGGACCGGCGCCTGCTGCAGGATCGGATCGTGCGGCTCGAGCGGGAACTGGAGCAGGTGGTGCGCACCCGCCAGCTGCACCGTGCCAAGCGTCGCAAGGTGCCGCATCCGATCGTGGCACTGGTCGGCTATACCAATGCCGGCAAGTCGACCCTGTTCAACCGCATCACCGGCGCCGGCGTGCTGGCCGAGGACATGCTGTTTGCCACGCTCGATCCGACGCTGCGCCGCCTGAAACTGCCGCATGGCCGCACCGTGATCGTCTCCGATACCGTTGGCTTCATTTCCGATCTGCCGACGCATCTGGTCGCCGCCTTCCGCGCCACGCTGGAAGAGGTGCTGGAAGCGGATCTCATCCTGCATGTGCGCGATATGTCCGATCCGGACAATGCCGCTCAGTCGGCCGATGTGTTGCGCATCCTCGATGACCTCGGCATCGACGAGAAGGAGCGTGACGAGCGCATTCTCGAAGTGTGGAACAAGATCGACCGTCTGGCACCGGAGGCGCATGATGCCGTGGCGGAAAAGGCGGTGGGGCGCAGCAACGTGATGGCTGTTTCGGCCATCACGGGCGAGGGCGTCGATGCACTGATGGCGGAGATCGCCCGGCGTCTTTCCGGTGTCGTCACCGAAACCACCATCGTGCTGCCGCCGGAGAAGCTCTCGCTGATTTCCTGGGTCTACCAGAATGCCATGGTCGACCAGCGTGAGGACCGCGAGGATGGCTCCGTTGCCTTCGACCTGCGTCTGTCCGAGGAGCAGGCGAATGCGCTGGAACGCAAGCTCGGCGTGATGCCGGTGCGCGAGAAGGAAGACTGGGAACGCTAGGGCCGCAAGCGCGGCGAGTGGCGCCTTAGGCTCCGCCGACAGCGACGTCTCCGCCGATATGGTCGAGAACGGTCTCCAGCAGATCCGGTTGCTCGGCGTCGAGGATCGGGACATCGTGCTGCCGGGCGCTTGCCTGCAGATCGGCGCTGTCACGCAGCGACCGGTCGATGAACCGATCGATGATCATGCGCCTCGACCGGTCCTGTTCCCGATAGGCGGAGGTCGCATGCATCCGCTGAACCAGCCGTTCCGGCGACAGGTGCAGCAGGAAGGCTGCAAGCTCCGTTGAACGAAGGCTTGTGGTCCGCTCCGGCCGCAGCGCAGAGCCTTCGAGGATCAGTGTTTCCTGCCGGGCGGCCGTCGAAGCCAGGCGCTGGGTGATCAGCGGCCACATGTTGTCGTGATGCACCTTCAGAAACCAGTGAATGGTCTCGGGCGACAGACCGGCATAGAACTCGGCCACCTGCGGGCGCGGGTCAGGCCAGGGGCGCCCCGGATGGCGCGCCATGTCGTCCGTCGATCCCACCGGCCATTGAAGCCGCGCGGCCAGCCGGGCGGCAAGCGTTGACTTGCCGACATGCGAGGTTCCACCAATCAGGATCTGGCGCAGACCCATGGCATTGCCGCCTTTCCGCTCCGCCTGAAGCGAATCTTCAGTCGTTGTGTTCAAACCGTTTCGCGGCCTGCCAAAGTTCTTCCATCCGATCCAGTGATGCCGCTTCAAGTGAAGCATTCGCTTCCTGAAGAGATTTTTCTATATAGTTGAATCGGCGTCGGAATTTTGTATTGGTGCCGCGCAGGGCCTGCTCCGGATCTGCTTTCAAGTGGCGGCCTATATTGACCAGCGCGAAGATCAGGTCGCCGAGTTCGTCCTTGACCTTCTCCGGTGCGCCCGCCTTCAGCGCCTCGCGCAGTTCGGCGATTTCCTCCTCGATCTTGTCGAGGATCGGCTCTGCCTCCGACCAGTCGAAACCGACCTTGGCGGCCCGCTCCTGCAGTTTGAGTGCCTCGGTGAGCGCCGGCTGGCTGCGCTGGACGGAACCGAGGAAGCCGGCCTTAAAATCCTCCGCAATGCCGCGGCGCGCCCGCCGTTCGGCCCGTTCGCGTTTTTCGACCGCCTTGATCTCGTCCCACTGCACCTTCACCGCCTCCGGCGTCGAGACATCGGAGCGGGCAAAGACATGCGGATGGCGGCGGATCATCTTGGTCATCACCGCCTCCACTACGTCGCCGAACGAAAATTCGCCCGCTTCGGAGGCCATCTGCGCGTGGAACACCACCTGGAAAAGCAGGTCGCCCAGTTCGTCCTTCAGGTCGTCGAGATCCTTGCGCTCGATGGCATCCGCCACCTCGTAGGCTTCTTCGATCGTATAGGGCTTGATCGTCTCGAAACTCTGCTCGACATCCCAGGGGCAGCCGGTTTCTGGGTGGCGCAGCGCCGCCATCAGGTCGAGCAGGCGCGCGATATCCTTGGAGGGTTCCATCCTCGTTCCTTTTCGGGTTTCGCGTCAGTTGAGCGGAATCTTGTTGTCCGTCTTGCTCGCCTGGTAAGTGTCCGACAGCGCGTTGTAGCGCGTCTTGATCTCGGCGATGCGTGCCTTCAGCGCCTCGCGGGTGGCGGGCTCCTCCGTCTCCGCCAGATCGGCAATGGCAAAGGAATTCCAGAAGGCGTTCTTCCGGCGATAGCCGCCGGGCTCCAGGGCGAACACCTCTTTCAGGATCTTCAGATCGTGCGGAATGGCAAAGGCATCGCGCGAATCCTCGTGGCTGAAGAAGTAGTAGAAATTGTCGAAGCCCGCCCAGGTGATCGCCGACATGCACATGGTGCAGGGTTCGTGCGTCGAGAGGAAGATGAGGTCCTTCGTGTCCGGCACCTCGCCCATCTCGTAGAAACGTTTCAGCGTGTGCACCTCGCCATGCCAGAGCGGGTTTTCCAGCTCGTTGTTCGTTTCGGCCAGGACCAGAGAGAGGTCCGACTTGCGCAGGATCGCTGCCCCGAACACCTTGTTGCCGGCTGCGACGCCGCGCGCCGTTAGCGGAATGATATCGTTCTCGATCACGTCCAGCAGACGTTCGGCAATGCTGTGGGTGCTCACGAGCAGTCTTCCTCTAAACCTGTTTCCTTGCGAGACCTTAAGCCGTGTGTGCGGCGCGGGAAATCCCGTTTCTGCGCGCGGGGCAAGTCATGTGTGGATGACGTCGGCGCCGGTGGCAGGCGGGTGCATTTTCTCCCTCGTCCGGCAATGCGGGAACAGAAATACCGCAGCCGCAACGAGGAAGGATTGCCGTTTCTTCAAGCGGGGGATTGGCTCTGACATAATGGCCGCGACTTCATGCATGGGTCGGGCGGGCGCTCCGATCCGCGACGGACAGGGATGACAAGGCCATGACAGACAAGGTTCTGACCGCCAACCGGTTGACCGACGGCATCGCCGTCTGGCTGAACGCCAGCGGTGAATGGACGGAGCGGCTGCAGGATGCGCTGGTCGCCCGTCACGCGGAGGCCGAAGCCTCGCTGGAAGCCATCGGCAAGCGCGATTTTTCCGCCAATCTCGTTGTTGACGTGAATGTCATCGAGGTGGAAGAGGTCGCCGGCCAGATCCGGCCGCTGCGCCTGCGCGAGCGCATTCGCGCCGCCGGCCCGACTATGGATTATGCCAGCGGTTATGCCCCCGCTGATCCCGCCTTCATCGCAGCCTGAGGAATTTCATGTACCGCTACGACGAGTTCGACCACGCCTTCGTGTCCGCCCGCGTGGAACAGTTTCGCGACCAGGTGGCACGTCGCCTGTCCGGCGAACTGGCCGAGGATGCCTTCAAGCCGCTGCGCCTGATGAACGGCGTTTATCTTCAGCTGCATGCCTATATGCTGCGGGTTGCCATTCCCTATGGCACGCTGAACTCCAGGCAGATGCGCATGCTGGCCCATATCGCCCGCAAATATGACCGTGGTTACGGCCATTTCACCACGCGCCAGAACATCCAGTACAACTGGCCGAAACTGTCGGACACGCCGGACATCCTGGCGGAACTTGCATCCGTCGAGATGCATGCGCTGCAGACCTCCGGCAACTGTATTCGTAACGTCACGGCCGACCACTTTGCCGGTGCGGCCGCCGATGAAGTGGCCGACCCGCGCCCCTACGCGGAAATCCTGCGCCAGTGGTCCTCCGTGCATCCGGAATTCTCCTTCCTGCCGCGCAAGTTCAAGATCGCCGTGACGGGTGCCGAGCGCGACCGCGCCGCGATCCAGGTGCATGACATCGGCCTGCATCTGAAAAAGAACGAGGAAGGTGAGATCGGTTTTGCCGTTTATGTCGGTGGTGGCCAGGGTCGCACGCCGATGGTGGCGAAGAAGATCCGCGACTTCCTGCCGGAGGAGGATCTGCTCTCCTACACGACCGCCATCATGCGCGTGTACAACCTGCATGGCCGGCGCGACAACAAATACAAGGCACGCATCAAGATCCTCGTGCATGAAACAGGCACGGAAGAGCTGGCTCGTCAGGTGGAGGAAGAGTTCGCCCACCTGCAGGGCACCGAACTGAAGCTGCCGGATGCCGACATTCAGGCGATCACGGCTTATTTCGCACCGCCGGCGCTTGCCGAACGGCCGGAAGGCTGGGCGCAGCTCGCCGGCTGGAAGAAGGCGGACGAGGGATTTGCCCGTTGGGTGGAGCAGAATGTCCAGCCGCACAAGCATCCGGACTATGGCATGGTGACGATTTCGCTGAAGCCGATCGGCGGTATTCCGGGCGATGCGACCGACGTGCAGATGGAAGCGATTGCCGATATCGCCGAAGAGTATGCCTTCGACGAGATCCGTATCAGCCATGAGCAGAACGTCATCCTGCCGCATGTGGCGCTGGCCGACCTGGAGCCGGTCTACCGCGCGCTCGTCGCGCAGAGGCTTGCAACCGCCAATGCTGGCTTGATTACCGATATCATTGCCTGTCCCGGCTTGGACTATTGCGCGCTCGCCAATGCGCGCTCGATCCCGGTGGCACAGGCGATCTCCTCGCGCTTCGGCTCTGCCGCACGCCAGGCGGAGATCGGCGAGCTGAAGATCAAGATCTCCGGCTGTATCAATGCCTGCGGCCATCACCATGTCGGCCATATCGGCCTGCTCGGCGTCGAAAAGAAGGGTGCCGAGCTCTACCAGATCACGCTCGGCGGTTCGGCGGATGAAAACACCTCGATCGGCGAAATCATCGGCCGCGGTTTCGAGCCGGACAAGGTGACGGATGCTGTCGAGAAGGTGGTCGATACCTACCTCGGTCTTCGCCTGTCGAAGGAGGAAACCTTCCTGGATGCCTATCGCCGTGTCGGGCCGCAGCCGTTCAAGGATGCGCTCTACGGCGAAGCGGCAAAGGCAGCCTGAGGGCAGGGGATAAAGACATGACACGCATCTGGAAAGAAACCGGTTTCGTCGAGAACGACCCTTGGGTGATCGAGACGGATGAGAAGAAGGCCGAAGGCGAGGAACGCCCGCTGCTCTCCATCGATCAACTGATCGAGCTTGCCGATACCAGCAACGAAGTGGGCTTCGGCGTTGTGGTCAAACCGGCTGACGATGTCCGTCGGCTGGAGCCTTATCTTTACCGCCTGGAACTGGTGGCTGTCGAGTTCCCAGCCTTCAACGATGGCCGTGGTTTCAGCCATGCTTCGCTCCTGCGCGACCGGCTAAGCTACAAGAACGAGCTGCGCGCTGTCGGCGACGTTCTGATCGACCAGGTGCCGCTGATGCTGCGCTGCGGTTTCGACAGCTTCGCCGTAACCAATGCCACGGCACTGAAGCGGCTTTCGGAAAACCGGCTGCCCGGCATTTCCGTGCACTACCAGCCGACGGCCCGCACGGCAGCGGCGGGCGAGGCCTATAGCTGGCGCCGCCGGTCGGCCTGATGAAAAGCTGAGTACGAAAAGCATATTTTTCCAGCGCATCCGCGGCATATGAACGCGGATGCCTTCAAATGTGCGTGCGCATGGTATATTTCGCGGACGCAACCACACCGAACGAGACGAGACGACCGGCATGAACGTTTCCGCCAAGACCGAAGATTTTGCCCCGAAGGCGCCTGCAGCCATTCCGGACGGCGTCTATGCCGAGACCGTTCTTTCGGTTGAGCATTACACCGATCGTCTGTTCCGTTTTCGCATGACGCGCCCGGCCGGTTACCGTTTCCGCTCCGGCGAATTTGCGATGATCGGCCTGATGGTCGGCGAGAAGCCGATCTACCGTGCCTATTCGATTGCAAGCCCTTCTTGGGACGAGGAACTCGAATTCTTCTCGATCAAGGTGCCGGATGGTCCGCTGACCTCGCACCTGCAGAAGATCAAGCCGGGCGACACGGTTCTGATGCGCAAGAAGCCGACGGGCACGCTGGTGCTGGATGCACTGACGCCGGGCAAGCGGCTCTACATGTTCTCCACTGGCACCGGCATTGCCCCCTTTGCCAGCCTGATCCGCGACCCGGAAACTTACGAAAAATTCGAGGAAGTGATCCTCACCCATACCTGCCGCGAGGTGGCGGAGCTGAAATACGGCTTCGACCTGATGGAAGAGATCCGCAACCACGAATTCCTGGCCGAGATCGTCGGCGATAAGCTGAAGCATTATCCGACCGTGACGCGTGAGGACTATCCCTTCCAGGGCCGCATCACCGACCTGATGGAAAGCGGCAAGCTCTACACCGATCTCGGCGTGCCGCCGCTCGACCCGGCCATCGATCGCGGCATGATCTGCGGCTCCTCGGCTATGCTGAAGGACACCAAGGAATTGCTGGAAAAGGCAGGTCTCACCGAAGGCGCCAACAACAAGCCGGCCGAATTCGTTATTGAGCGGGCTTTCGTGGGATAAAATAGGTCCGGCGGGCTGCAGAGGTCCGCCAGGTCTTGCCCATGTGTTCCTGATCCTCAGATGATCAGTTGCGGGTGGCGATTGCGGCAGCGGCCCCGCCAAGGGCGATGGCTCCGAACCGGTTGGTGAGCCGTATGGCCCGAGGGGTCCGCAACAGAAGCCGCGCCTTGTGGGCGAGGAAGATCCAGGCGAGGTCAATCGCTGCCAGTGTCACGAGCGTGACCATGGCAAGGACGGCCCATTCCCGCAGACCCGTGGTCGACAGGTCGATCAGGGATGGAAGAAGGGCGAGGTAGAAGACGGCAATCTTCGGATTGCCCAGCGTGAGCGCCATGCCTGCACCGAACATTGACCAGGGCGAGGTGCGGTGGGGAAGATCATCACCGCTCGCGTCTGCCGGCTTTTGCCACATCTTGAACGCCAGCCAGCAGAGATAGGCCACGCCAAGCCATTTCAGGATGTGGAAACCCAGCTGGAAAGTCTGCGCCACAGCGGTTAACCCGGCCATTGCCATGGAGAGCCAGACGACTTCACCGATCCACATGGCGGCAACGAAAGGGATGACGTCGCGCCAGCCACTGGTCATCACTCGGGAAACGAGTGCGGCGATGCTCGGGCCGGGAGTGCCTGCATTGAGGAGCAGAGCTCCGGCGAAAATGGCGACCGACCACGAGTCCATTGGCATACTCAGAGAGGTTGATAGGTTTGGCAACTTATAGCGCAAGAATGAGCTTTGCGTCAGCTGCCGAGGTGAGCTGCTGAAGTCGGAAGACCAAGGCTGACGGAAGGCGTCAACAGCACGCCGGCCGAATTCATCGTCGAACGCCCCGAGCGTGAAGCCAGCGCCGGGCGCGGTCGCGACATTCACCCCGCCATCCCGTCCCAGACTTCCGACGTAAAATCCCAGCCGTATAGCGGCCGCTTGCGACCTGCATTTCGCTCATGCAAGGCTCCTGCCTCGTTCGATCGGAGATGACCTCAATGCGCGCTGCCGCCTTTTTGCTCTCGACCCTGATGGGGGCGAGCCTTTCGCTGTTGCCTCTCGTTGCCAAGGCCGATGAGGAACTTGTGCTGGAGAACAAGACGGAGGGAATGATCATTCGTTTCACCGTGCGCCCGACCGAGGGCAAGGGGCAGAAGGTGGAGCTGTTGAAGAAGCGCGGTCTGGCGGCCGGAAAATCGCGCACACTCGTCGTGCCGACCGATGGAAAGACCTGCCTCTATACGATCCTCGTCGAGTTCGAAGCGCCCGACTATCAGCAGGGATATGAGAATGTCAGCGACAAGCTCAATGTCTGTGAAGTGGGTACCTATACGCTCGAATAGCGTTCGAGGAGTGCTCCCCCGCATCCTTCATCTCAGCGTGCGCCGCGCGCGTCTTTCCGGGCAAGGCGACCGCAACGCGGCGGTCGGCTCGCTGTGATCAGTCTCGCCGGATGGTGCCCAGCACCTGCCACAGGTCGGCCCCCGTTTCGAAGACGGTTGCATTGGCCTTGAAGGCGATGGGGGCCTCCACCAGCGCCAGCATGTCCTGCACCGGTGCGGCATCCGGAGCTGTCGTCGACTGCGTCACATGCGCGGCCACGCCGCCGACCGGTGCGTTGGCGGCCTGCCCGGCACCTTCGGCGGAAAACTGGGTGGAGAGGCGGGAATAGCCGGGGGTATCGGCATTGGCGATATTGTTTGCCGTGGCGGAAAGCCGCTTAAGCTGTGCCTGCATGCCCGACAATGCGGTATTGCTCACAGCGCTCAATGTCATCCTTCCCCACCTCTCCGGGCAAATATGCCTGGGATGGGAGTATAGCGGCATGCACAGGCCTGTCTTGCTGTCTGCAGCAGCAGGCTTGACGAAGGGTAAAGCGCGGCCATGACACAGTTGTTGAATCCCGCCTTCCGGCAGTCTCCTGTCCGGCGGCGGCACGCCCTCGCCGGTGCCCCTCATCCCGCCGGCGCCTGCGGCGCCCGATATTGGTTCCTGACATGAAAACGCTCCCCCTGCCGGGCAGGGAGAGCGGTGCGGGGCGGTCATGCCGGCAGTTCGAAGATTATTCTGCCGCCTGCGCATAATCCTCCATCGGCGGGCAGGTGCAGACGAGGTTGCGGTCGCCATAGACATTATCGATGCGGTTGACGGGAGACCAGTATTTATCGACACGGAAGGAGCCCGGCGGGAAGCAGGCCTGTTCTCGGCTGTAGGGCCGCGTCCATTCCCCGACGAGATCCTCGACCGTGTGCGGGGCGTTCTTGAGCGGGTTGTTCTCCCGGTCCATCTTGCCCTCCTCGATCTGGCGCGCTTCCTCGCGGATCGCAAGCATGGCATCGCAGAAGCGGTCGATCTCGGCCTTGGTTTCCGATTCGGTCGGCTCGATCATCAGCGTGCCGGCGACCGGCCAGCTCATGGTCGGGGCGTGGAAACCGCAGTCGATCAGGCGCTTGGCGACATCATCCACCGTGACGCCGGCCGACGCCGCCAGCGGGCGGGTGTCGATGATGCACTCATGCGCCACGCGTCCGGCTGCGGACTTGTAGAGCACGTCATAGCTGCCTGCGAGGCGGGCGGCGATGTAGTTGGCGTTGAGGATCGCAACCTTCGTTGCCTGGGTCAGGCCTTCGCCACCCATCATCAGGCAGTAGGACCACGAGATCGGCAGGATCGACGGCGATCCGAACGGGGCGGCCGAAACCGCACCCTCACGTCCATCGCATTCCGGATGACCGGGCAGGTAAGGGGCGAGATGCGCCTTGACGCCGATCGGTCCCATGCCGGGGCCGCCGCCGCCATGCGGAATGCAGAAGGTCTTGTGCAGGTTGAGGTGGGATACGTCGGAGCCGATATCGCCCGGACGCGACAGGCCCACCATGGCGTTCATGTTCGCACCGTCGAGATAAACCTGGCCACCATGCTGATGGGTGATGGCGCAGATCTCGCTGACGGTTTCTTCGAACACACCATGCGTGGACGGGTAGGTCACCATGCAGGCGGCAAGGTTGGCCGAATACTGTTCCGCCTTGGCGCGGAAATCGTCGAGATCGACGTCGCCGTTTTCCTTCGCCTTCACCGGTACGACTTTCATGCCGACCATCTGGGCAGAGGCCGGGTTGGTGCCATGCGCGGAGGTGGGGATGAGGCAGACATCGCGGTGCGTGTCGCCACGCGCGATGTGGTAGTTGCGGATGGTCAGAAGCCCCGCATATTCCCCTTGCGCGCCGGAGTTCGGCTGCATGGAGAAGGCATCATAACCGGTGATCTGGCAGAGTTTGGCCGACAGATCCTCGATCATCTCCCTGTAGCCTGCAGCCTGTTCGGCCGGGGCAAAGGGATGCATGTCGGAAAATTCCGGCCAGGTGATCGGCAGCATTTCCGCGGTGGCATTGAGCTTCATGGTGCAGGAGCCAAGCGGGATCATCGCCCGGTCTAGCGCCAGATCGCGGTCCGACAGCCGGCGGATATAGCGGGTCATCTCGCTTTCCGCGCGGTTCATGTGGAAGATCGGATGCGTCATATAGGCGGACGTTCGCAGCAGATCCTTCGGCAGGCGATAATCTGCCGCGAAATCCGAGACCTTGAAATTGCCGCCGAAGGCGCGCCAGACGGCTTCGAGCGTCACCGGCCGTGTGCGTTCATCCAGCGACATGCCGATCTTCGTTGTGCCCACCTTGCGCAGGTTCACACCTTCGGCAACGGCGGCGCGCAGGATGAGGCCCTGCATGTGGCCGACCTCGACGGTGATCGTGTCGAAGAAGGTTTCCGGCTCCACCGTGTAACCGAGCTTTTCCAGGCCCTTGGCCATCAGCACGGCCTTCTTGTGCACCTGCTGGGCAATCGCCTTCAGGCCCTCCGGTCCGTGGAAGACACCGTACATGGAAGCCATGACGGCGAGCAGAACCTGCGCTGTGCAGATGTTCGAGGTCGCCTTTTCGCGGCGGATATGCTGTTCGCGGGTCTGCAGGCTGAGGCGATAGGCGCGGTTGCCGCGCGCATCGACCGAGACGCCGACGAGACGCCCGGGCATCGAGCGTTTGTGCGCATCCTTGACCGCCATGAAGGCCGCATGCGGACCGCCGTAACCCATGGGCACGCCGAAACGTTGGGAAGAGCCGATGGCAATATCGGCACCCATTTCGCCGGGCGACTTCAGAAGCGTCAGCGCCAGAAGGTCGGCGGCGACGGCAGCCACCGCGCCGGTCTGGTGCAGGCGGGCGATCAGGCCGGAAAAATCATGCGCCTGGCCATGCGTGCCGGGATACTGGAAGATGGCGCCGAAGACATCGACCGGGTCCAGATCGGTGAACGGATTGCCGACAACGACCGACCAGCCGAGCGGGGCGGCGCGGGTTTCGATCAGCGCGATCGTCTGCGGGTGGCAGGCGGCGTCGACGAAGAAGGCGGTCGCCTTGGACTTTGCCTGGCGCTGGCAGAGCGCCATGGCTTCGGCGGCAGCGGTTGCCTCATCGAGCAGCGAGGCATTGGCGACGTCGAGACCGGTCAGGTCGCAGATCATCGTCTGGAAGTTCAGGAGCGCTTCCAGGCGGCCTTGGGAAATTTCCGGTTGGTAGGGCGTGTAGGCCGTATACCAGGCCGGATTTTCCAGGATGTTGCGCTGGATGACCGGCGGCGTGATGGTGCCGTAATAGCCCTGGCCGATCAGCGAGGTGAGCGGCTGGTTCTTGTTGGCCGTTTCGCGCAGGCGGTCGAGCGCCTCCCGTTCGGTGAGCGCCGCACCCCAGGCGAGCGGCTCGCGCTGGCGAATGGAGGCGGGAACGGTCGCATCGATGAGGGCATCGAGCGAGCGGTAGCCGATCACCTTCAGCATCTCCGCCATTTCGGAGGGCGAGGGGCCGATATGACGCCGGTTGGCAAAGTCATAGGGCTGGTAGTCGGTGAAATGGAAATCGCGGGTGTCGGACATCAGCCAATCAGCTCCTTGTAGGCGGCTTCATCCAGCAGCTCGTCGGCATCGGCGACGTTGGCTAGCTTCAGCTTGAAGAACCAGCCCTTGCCCTGCGGATCGGAATTGACGAGCGCCGGATCGGCGGTGATTGCATCGTTGATCTCAACGATTTCGCCGGCCAGCGGACAATAGACGTCGGAGGCCGCCTTGACGCTTTCGACGGTGGCGGCTTCGCCGTTCTTGTCGAAGGTGGCGCCGACCTCCGGCAGTTCGACGAACACCAGATCACCCAGCTGGTCAGCGGCGTGCTGGGTAATACCGACGATCGCTACATCGCCCTCGAGCTTCAGCCATTCGTGTTCAGCGGTGAATTTCAGCATGACTTTGAGTCCTCTCTGAAGGAAATTGGGAATTCGTTTGAAGCAGGGAACAAGCACGCTCCCCTCTGGCCTGCCGGCCATCTCCCCCACAGGTTGGGAGAGCGGATCGGCGCGCCCATTTCCCAACTCATCAACGCCGGTGAAAGGCGAGAGGCTGCTGGCTGCTGATCTCCCCCCTTGTGGGGGAGATGGCCGGCAGGCCAGAGGGGGACTTGGGCTGGCAGGACCATCATTTGGTTACCGCTTGTAGGTCGGCGTGATGAAGGGCAGGGCGGCGACCGTGACGGGCAGATACTTGCCGCGCACTTCCGCAAACACCTGTGTTCCGGCGCTGGCAAAGGCGGTGGGTACATAACCCATGGCAACCGGACCCTCGACCGACGGACCAAAGGTGCCGGACGTCACTTCGCCGATTTCCTTTGCACCATCCGCATCGGCAAAAAGCTTGGCGTGCGCACGCACCGGTGCCTTGCCCTCCGGCTTCAGGCCGACGCGGCGGCGTTCGGTGCCGTTGGCGAGTTGCCCCAGGATGCGGTCCGCGCCCGGAAACCCGCCTTCGCGCTCGCCGCCGGCCTTGCGGGCCTTCTGGATCGCCCAGTCGAGCGAGGCCTCGATCGGTGAGGTCGTCGTGTCGATATCGTTGCCGTAGAGGCAGAGGCCGGCTTCGAGCCGCAGCGAATCGCGCGCGCCGAGCCCGATCGCTTCGCAAGCCTCGTGCGCCAGCAGTGCGCGTGCCAGTTTCTCGGCCTTGGCCGCCGGAACGGAGACTTCGTAGCCGTCTTCGCCGGAATAACCGGATCGGGAGACGATGCATGCCGCGCCGGCGAGCGCCACATCGCGCACGTCCATGAACTTCATGGCGGCGACCTCGGGGGCGAGCGTCGCGAGCACGGTTTCCGCCGCCGGTCCCTGCAGCGCGATCAGGGCGCGGTCATCGAGAAGCGTGACGGAACAGCCGGCAAGATGCGCCTGCATATGGGCGAGGTCTGCCGCCTTGCAGGCCGCGTTGACGACGACGAGCAGGTGGTCACCGCGATTGGTAATCATCAGATCGTCGAGGATGCCGCCGTTTTCGTCGGTGAAGAAGCCGTAACGCTGGCGGCCTTCCTTCAGGCCGAGGATGTCGACCGGGACCAGCTTTTCGAGCGCTGCGGCCGCATCGGCATAGGCGCCCGAATCGGCCTTCACGATCACCTGGCCCATATGGGAAACGTCGAACAGGCCGGCCCTGGTGCGGGTGTGGAGATGCTCCTTCAGCACGCCCGCCGCATATTGCACCGGCATGTCATAGCCGGCAAAAGGCACCATGCGGGCGCCGAGCGACAGATGAAGGGAATGGAGAGGGGTGGTCAGCAATTGGCCGGTATCGGTCAAGAAAACCTCCAGGTCATGTACGGCGCGCGGCCGCACGGGCTCAGTATCTGGCGCGCGAACGCACCGTTTCATGAGCCCCCTCTGTCCTTCGCGCCTGAGATTGTTATCCCTTCGGCGAGCCCCTCGCGTGGAAAAGGCTTCTCTCCAGAGTCCTGCAGGTCCCGCTGGTCCTTTTGCCTGAGAGTTTCCGGGGCGGTTGCTCCTTCGGCGCCGCACTGAAGCGGTTTCTCCCAGCGGGGTCGCGCTCATTATGGGGGAGCCCCCCTGCTTGGCAAGAGGCAAATGTCGCAGGCAACACGAATTTTGTCGCCCTGCACAAAGAGTTGGCACAATGGTCGCGCCCGCGACAATCCGGCTTTTGCGCCAGGCTTCGATCTGGGCTATGGAACATCGCAACGGAGAGAGACATGACCGTAGGCCGCGATTCCTGGCAGAAGATCCTGCGCATTGCCTGCGCCATGGTCTTCCTGTCGCTCGGCCTTGCCCACCATGCGCCGGTTGCCGCCGAGGTCCGGATCGACCAGACGGAGGCCTACCGCCTGCCGGATGGCACCTTTGCCTCGCTCTGCACCGGTTATGGCGATGACTGGTCGCACCTGAAGCCGGTGCGCTGCGAAGTCTGCATGCTGTGCGCCTCCCTTCTTCTGCCGCCGCCGGATGATCAGGCCTGGCTGGTCTCTGAAACCGTTTCGCTGGTCAATCCGCCGGTCGAACGGCCCGCGGTTGCCGGCAGCCTGTCCATTCCCGCGCCAAGATCCCGGGCGCCGCCCGTTGCTTCTGCCTGATTGCTTCCATTCATCGCAGCCAACGGAATGTCGAGCGGCTTGATCGGCTGAGGCCTCGCCGCTCAAGGGAGAATACCATGAACACGACGAGACTGATGACCGGCGCGGCCCTTGCCACCCTGATGATGGCGGGCAGCGCCTTTGCCCATGTGACGCTGGCCAATGGCCCGGCCAAGCCCGATTCCTACGTCGTCATCCAGCTGCAGGTGCCGCATGGCTGCAGCGGCAAGGCGACGAACGAGGTCCGCGTCACGCTGCCGGAAGGTTTTTACGGCGCCAAGCCCCAGCCGAAGGCCGGCTGGGATCTCGAGATCATCAAGGGCGACTATGCCAAACCCTATGACAATCACGGCAGCAAGGTGACCTCCGGGCCGGTCGAGATCCGCTGGAAGAATGGCAGCCTGCCGGACGACAACTACGACATCTTCATGATGCAGGGAAAACTCGCCGGCGTGCCCGATGGCGCAGCCCTGCCGTTCAAGACCATTCAGGTCTGCGGTGACGATACCGAGAAGTGGGACGAAGTGGCCGCCCCCGGCACCGATCCGCATTCCCTGAAGGACCCGGCGCCGCTGCTGAAGGTCTCCGCTGGCGGCGACAAGGCTGCCGGCGACGGCATGGATCACGCCGGGATGGACCACAGTGGCATGGATCATGCGGGAATGGACCATGGCAGCATGGGACACGGCGCGATGAACCAGGCGGCCAGGCCGGACGCTGGCGATGCCGCTTCCGGCGAGATGAAGGCCGTCAGCGCCGGTTCGCTCTCCATTGCCCATGGCTATCTGAAGGCCATGCTGCCCGGCCAGCCCGTCGGCGGCGGCTACATCACCATCACCAACAGCGGCAAGGAGGCGGATCGCCTGGTTTCCGCCGAAACGCCGCGCTCCGCCATGGTTGAACTGCACGAGATGGCGATGAACGGCGATGTCATGGTCATGCGTCCGCTGGAAAAGGGCATCGAGATCCCGGCTGGCGAAACGGTGGAACTGAAGCCGGGCGGCCTGCACCTGATGTTCATGAAGGTCCGCCAGCCCTTCAAGCAGGGCGAAACGGTGCCGGTGACCTTCACCTTTGAAAAGGCGGGCAAGGTGGAGACGCTGCTGCCGGTCGCTGCCGCCGGCCCGGGCGGCCACCAGCACAACTGATCCACAAGACAACGGTGCCGGGTCCTGGCCCGGCACCTGTTTGCTTCAGATTTCCTCGTAGGCATCCCGCGCCTGCTGCAGGCTCGCCTGTTCCTGCGGTTGATGTTGGCGGCTTGTGGTCACGTCAAAGCCGATGGTAACGGCCGGAATGAGGCCTGCCACACTGCCGGCATCGGCGCCTGCCTTGCGCAATTCGTTACGCTCCACGTCGACCCGTGCATCCTTGACCTTGTCGGCGGTCGCCACACGGCGCGCGGGCTTGGCCGCGTCCATCGCATAGGCGGCCGTTACGGCCGAAACGGAAAGCACCTGTGTCATCGCACACATCTCCTTGAATGTGACAGGATATGCGTGCAGCTCTTGGCCCGGCATTAAGCATTTCGTTAGAATGCGAATGAATGACAGTTTTGGAGAACGGAATTCGCTGATGGTCAATCTTCTGCTTGTGGCGTTCGGCGGCGCCGTCGGTTCGGTCTGCCGCTATCTGACCGGCATCCTGATGACGCGCCTGCTCGGAATGGCCTTTCCCTGGGGAACGCTGACGGTGAACGTCGTCGGCTCGTTTGCCATCGGTTTCCTGACCGAGCTGGTGGCGCGCAAACTGAATGCCTCGATGGAAATGCGCCTCCTGATCGTGGTCGGTTTCCTCGGCGGTTTCACCACCTTCTCCTCGTTTTCGCTGGATACGCTCGCGCTTTATGAACGCGGCGCAACGGCGGCGGCGCTCGCCTACATCCTCGTCAGCGTCACGGTCTCGCTGCTGGCCACCTTCGGCGGGCTTGCCGTCGGGCGCGCCGTTCTGTGACGGCTGCTGCAGGATTTCCTCTTTCCCTTCCGGCGTGAAATCATCTAAAGGCTGGGGCAAAGGCCCGTTCGAGGGCCAATCCAGACAGAAAGAGAATTCATGGCAGGCATCGAGCATATCCGCGTCGAGGCGGACGAAGCCGGCATGCGCGTCGACCGCTGGTTCAAGGTGCACTATCCGGGCCTCGGCTTCGGCGCGCTGCAGAAGCTGCTGCGCTCCGGGCAGATCCGGGTTGATGGCGGGCGCGTCAAGTCCGACAGCCGGGTGCAGCCCGGCCAGATGGTGCGCGTGCCGCCGATGGACGTCGATGCGCGCGGGCCGAAGGCGGGACCGATCGCCGGCAAGGATCTGAAGCATGGCGACGATGCGGAGCTTCTGGCCCGCATGCTGCTGCACGAGGACGACAAGGTCTTTGTGCTGAACAAGCCGGCGGGCCTTGCCGTGCAGGGCGGTTCCGGCGTGACGCGGCATATCGACAAGATGCTGGACGCCTGGGTCAACCAGAAAGGCGAGAAGCCGCGCCTGGTGCATCGCCTCGACCGCGACACCTCCGGCGTTCTGGTGATTGCACGCACCCGCGGTGCAGCGCAGAAGCTGACGGCGGCCTTTCGCGAGCGCGACACCAAGAAGACCTACTGGTCGCTGGTCAAGGGCGTGCCGCGCAAGCACGAGGACAAGGTCTCCACCTGGCTCGTCAAGGAACAGACCCCGGATGGCGACCGCATGCGCATTGCACGGCACGGCGAGGAGGGGGCGGACCACGCCGTCTCCTTCTACCGCGTGATCGAGACGGCGGCACAGCGCCTCGCCTGGCTGGAGATGGAGCCGTATACCGGGCGCACCCATCAGTTGCGCGTGCATGCGCTGCATCTCGGGCATCCGATCATCGGCGACCCCAAATATTTCGACGAGGATCCGAACTGGGACTTTCCGGGCGGCATGCAGAAGCGGCTGCATCTGCATGCGCGCCACATCGACATTCCACATCCCTCCGGCGGTCGGCTGAAGGTGACGGCGCCGCTGCCGCCGCACATGGTGCAGAGCTGGAACCTTCTGGGCTTTGACCAGACACTTGGCGACAGGGACGATCAATGAAGCTGGTTCTCTTCGATTGCGACGGAACGCTGGTCGACAGCGTGGCACTGATCCACGAAACCATGCGCCGCACCTTCCGGCATTTCGACAAGCCGGAGCCCTCGCTTGCGGCAACAAAATCGATCATCGGCCTGACGCTCGACATCGCCATTGCCCGTATCGAGGGCAAGGCGCATGCGGATGAGGAAGCCGTCCGCATGATGGCCTATTACAAGTCGCTGTTTTCCGTGGTGCGCAGCGACCTGAACTACCGCGAGCCGCTGTTTGATGGCATCCAGGCGGTGATGGATTCGATCGGTCCGCGCGAGGATCTTCTGATCGGCGCCGTTACCGGCAAGTCGCGTCGCGGCCTCGACATGATCCTCGACACGCATGGCTTCCGGCCGTTCTTCGTCGTCAGCCGCACCGCCGATGATTGTCCCTCGAAACCGCATCCGGCGATGGTGACGGAATGCTGCGACGAAACGGGCATGCGGCCGGAGGACACCCTTGTCATCGGCGACGCCATCTACGATATGCAGATGGCTAAGGCGGCAGGTGCCACCGCCATCGGCGTGTCCTGGGGCTATGCCTCCGTCTCCGACCTGCGTGACGCCGGTGCCGACGCGATCGTCGATCATCCGCTCGAGCTGCTGCGCCATATCGGCTGAGGATTATTGCATGCGAGACCTGTTTGACCTGCCCGAGGGGCTGAGCCACCCCGATCCCACGCGCCGCGCGCAGATCCAGATGAAGAAGCCCCTGCCGAAGCGCTTCTATGCCGAGACCAGCATTGCCGCCGGTGTCGAAGGGCACGCCATCCAGCTGGACGGCCGCCCGATCAAGACGCCGGCCAAGAATGCCCTCACGGTGCCGACAGCGGCGCTTGCCGAACTGATCCGGGCGGAATGGGCAGCGCAGGGCGAGGTGATCGACCCGGCCAGCATGCCGGTGACGCGTCTCGTCAACACCGCGATCGATGGCGTTGCCGCTGCGAGCGAAGCGGTGTTCGAGGAAATCCTGCGTTTTGCCGGCAGCGACATGCTCTGCTACCGGGCCGAGGCGCCGGCGGAACTGGTGGCGCGCCAGTCCGAGGCCTGGGATCCGGTGCTGGACTGGGCGGCGGCAACGCTTGGTGCCCGCTTCATCCTGATCGAGGGGATCATGCCGCAGGAACAGCCGCCGGAAGCCATTGCCGCGCTGTCGCTGGCCCTCAGGCGCCATGCCACGCCGCTGGAGCTTGCGGCCCTGCATACCGTGACGACGCTGACGGGCTCGGCGCTTCTGGCCATCGCCTTTGCCGAAGGCTTTCGTGATGCCGATGCGATCTGGTCTCTTGCGCACCTGGATGAGGACTGGACCAACGAGCATTGGGGCGCCGACGCCGAGGCTGAAGCGCGCCGGGCCAAGCGTCTGGTGGAAATGCAGGCAGCCGTGGCCGTTTTTGCGTCACTGCACGCCTGAATTTAACGCTCTTCTAACCCTGTTTTCAGATCATCGGGGAAACATCTCTCCGGTGATCCATGCTGTCGCGGCCTTTTCGTCTCTCGCTTCTTCTGATCTGCTGGGCGCTGCTCGGCAGCTTCCGCATGCCCGCGGACGAGAAGCAGGCGGAAACGCTACTCTACGACGTGCGTGCGGCCTTCGTGTCCGCACGGGCCGATGTTTCTCCCAATCTGCTGTCTGCCACCGACCGGCTGGTGGACGAGGCGATCCGCGCCACGTTTCGGCAGGAAGCGTTGCCGCGCACCATTTTGACCATCCGCATCACCGACACCGGCTATCTGCCGCTGATCATCGGCGCGCGGTTCCGGGCACGGGTAACGGTGGAGGCGGTGTCGGTCGTGACAGGCGAGAAGGTGGCGGCCGGAAGTTTTGCCGTCTCCACCTTCGCGCTTGATTCCTTCCAGGCGGACAGGCGGCTGGCGGAGCGGATCGCCGAGCGCGTGGCGCAGGATTTCCGCCTGCAGGATACGGTGCCCTCCACGCTCGCCACCGCGCTCTTTCCGTGACCGGCTCGCGAGACCTCTTGGTATCGGACGGAGCTGCCGAGTCCTCCGCGTGATGTGCTGCGGCAATTTGCATCAGACAATCAAGCGGATGTGATGGGGCGGGAGTGCAGTTGATTGTTCTTTGCTGCGGTGCAGCGATAACCCTTCAGCGTCAAATTTCCAGCAGGAGAGGGTTTTTGTTCATGTCTGAACGTCTCGAAGCATTCCAGCCTTACGCACTCGCCGCCCTTCGCATCATGTCCGGGCTCTTGTTCCTGGCACATGGCACGATGAAGCTGTTTGCCTTCCCCGGACCGCAGCCGGGTGCGGGTGACACGCTGTCGACGCTGTTCCTGGTCGGCGCCCTGATCGAACTGATCGGAGGCGCGCTGGTTGCGGTCGGCTTCTTCACCCGGCCCGCCGCCTTCATCATGTCCGGCCAGATGGCGGTGGCCTATTTCATGTTCCACTTTCCGAAGAGCTTCTTCCCGTCGCTGAACGGCGGTGATGCGGCCGTGCTTTACTGCTTCATCTTCCTGTTCCTGGTCTTCTCGGGTGCTGGTGCTCTGTCGGTGGACAACCGCGAAAAGGCCTGATCAGCCCCCGCAATACCCTGCCACGACAAGCCCTCGCACCGCGCCTGGTGCGAGGGCTTTCTGCTGCCGGTCAGCCGGCGAGCTTCAGCCCGACGAGACCGGTAAGGATGAGGCCGATGCAGGCAAGCCGAAGCGGCGTCGCCGGATCGCCGAAGAGGACGATGCCGAGCGTGACGGCCCCCAGCGTGCCGATTCCGGTCCAGATCGCATAGGCGGTGCCGACCGGAAGATCGCGAAGCGCAAGGCCGAGCAGGCCGATGCTGGCCACCATGCAGGCGAGCGTCGCAAGCGATGGACCGAGACGACTGAAACCCTCGGTATGTTTGAGGCCGATGGCCCAGCCGGTTTCCAGAATGCCGGCAAGGATGAGAAGAAACCAGGCCATGAAATGCTCCCTGAACGAGAGGCAGGGGCGTCCCCGCCGGTCATCCGCACCGGGAGCGGCCGGTGCACGCGGTCGTCCGCGTGCACCTGATGTGGGACATCGCTTGCGCCGATCAAGACCTTTCGACCCAAACGTCGTTTAACGCTTACGAAAGGCGCTCCGCATGCCAGCGCAGATGGTCGTCCATGAAGGTGGATATGAAATAGTAGGAGTGGTCGTAGCGCTCATGCAGGCGCAGCGTCAGCGCGATGTCGGTCCCCTTGATCGCCTCCTCGAACAGCCAGGGCCGCAATCCCGTCTCCAGGAAGCCGTCGGCCTTGCCCTGGTCGATGAGGAATTCCGGGAAGCGTGCGCCGTCGCGAACCAGGGCGCAGGCATCATAGGCCCGCCAGGCGGCCTTGTCGGCACCGAGATATTTTTCGAAGGCGGGCGCCGACCAGTCGGCGGTCGAAGGTTCGACGATCGGGGCAAAGGCCGAGCAGCTGCGGAAGCGCTCCGGGTTCTTCAGCGCGATGGTCATGGCGCCGTGGCCCCCCATGGAGTGGCCGAAAATGCCCTGGCGGCGCATGTCGACGCGAAAATGCTCGGCGACCAGCGCCGGCAGTTCCTCGGTCACATAGGTGTACATCCGGTAGTGATCCGCCCATGGCTTTTCGGTGGCGTCCAGATAGAAGCCGGCGCCCTTGCCCATCTGCCAGTTGGTTTTCTCGTCGGCCACGTCGTCGCCGCGCGGGCTGGTGTCGGGGCAGACGATGATCAGCCCGAGTTCGGCGGCAAGCCGCCGGTATTCCCCCTTTTCCATCACGTTGGCATGGGTGCAGGTGAGGCCGGAAAGATACCACAGCACCGGACGCGGCTCGGAAATTGCCTGGGGCGGCACGAAGACCGCAAAGGTCATGTCGCACTGGCAGGACTGCGATTCGTGCTGGAATACGCCCTGCATGCCGCCGAAAGCGGTGTTCTGCGAGAGGATCTTCATCGGGCTGTTCTCCTTGGACACTCTGTTCTGGATCGGAAAATCGGGACTAGCCGGCAAGCGACACCACGGCATTGACGGCCGCGGCCACCAGCACGGTGTTGAAGAAGAAGGCCAGCAGCGCATGGGCAAGATTGATGCGCCGCATGGCCGTTGTGGTGATGGCAACGTCTGAGGTCTGAGCCGTCATGCCGATCACCAGCGCGAAATAGAGGAAGTCATAGCCGGCCGGCTCCCTGGTTTCCGGAAAGGTCAGTCCGCCCTGCAGGGTCAGGCCGCCGGCGCCGTCCTCCACCCGCCGCCAGTAGTGGTGTGCGTAATGCATGGCGAACATGGTGTGGATGGTCAGCCAGCCGCCGATGACCGAGGCGAAGGCGACGACCACCTCGAACAGGCTCGGATCATGCGATCGGTTCAGGGCATTGAACAGCGCGCCGACCGAGGCGACGACGGCAAGCAGCGTGACGACGAGAATGGTGTAGGCCGGCGCGTCATCGCGTTCGCGGCTGGTCTTCAGTCGGTTGACGGTGAGATGCGGCATGCGCCGTGACATGGCGCCGAGATAAACGAGAAAGAACAGGATGGCGGACAGTTCGATCGCGACGCCGGGTGCCAGGAACAGCAGGACCGGCAGCGAGACGAGGCCGGCAAGACCTGCCATGTAGAATGGGCTTTGCCGGCGATGTCGCCAGCTGTTGGGCCGTTCGCTCATGCGGGCTGTCCTGCGTCCGGATCTCCGGCTGCCGGTCTGGCGCGCCGGCACAGGCGGTCGAGCGTCGACAGGAAGTTCGAACGGTCGCGTGGCGTGAAGGCCGGATTGTAGCCCTTGCTTTCGCCCGTCTCGCGCAGATGGGCGCCGAGATCGCGCATGGCGCTCGCCATGCCGATATTGGCCTCATCGAACATGCGGCCGCCTGGGCCGGTGACGAGGGCGCCCCGCGCCACGCAGCGCGCGGCAAGCGGCACGTCTGCCGTCACGACGATGTCGCCCGCGCCGGCCCTCTCCGCGATCCAGTCATCGGCCGCATCGAAGGCGCCGGAGACGATGACGTTCTTCACCATGGGGTCCCGCGACGGGCGCAGACCGGAATTGGCGACGAAGGTCACCTCGATCGCATGTCGCTCGGCGACTCTGAGGATTTCCGGCTTCACCGGGCAGGCATCGGCATCCACATAGATCAAGGGGCAGTTCTCTCGTGACTTGTCGGATAGGCTCGCTTACCAGTTCAGCCGGCGGATGTCGCCATTGAAGCAGGTGCCTTCGGCCTCTGCGATGAAATCCAGCTGTGGCGGCAGGAAGGGGCGAAGCGCGCCAAGCGCCGGCAGCGGCGTGCCTTCCGTCCAGGCCGGCAGGCTGCGCTTTTCCAGGCAGAGACATAACTCGCCATGGCTGACCAGCAGGCCTGCCTCCCGGCAATCGAAACCGGCCAGCACCAGATGGTGGAGCAGCAGGCCACCCGTCCACAGCGTCAGATCGCCGCCGAGCAGCGGGAAGCGCAGCGTCGGCACGGCGATGAGCAGCCATCCGCCTTCGGCCAGTACCGCGTTCAGATCGCGCAGGAAGCGGTGCGGATTTGCCTCGCGCTGCAGGACATGGCAGGCGAGAACCGCATCGAACGGATCTGTTGGGCTCTGCGGATCGTGCGGAAAGGCGGTATGGGTGACCTCCGGCACGCCGGCGTCCGGCGCATTGGCGGCGTGCGCTGCGCTCACAGCCTTGCCGGCGGAAAGCAGATGGGGGAGGCGCGCCTGCAAGCCGGGGCCGATGTCGAGAACACGCCGTTTCTCCGGATGGTCGATCAGCCGGGCGAGCAGCGGCGCGCCGGGCAGTCCGCGCAGAGCCGGGGGCAAGGGCAGCGGATCACTCTCCGGCACGTCGTCCGGCGACAGCAGCGCAAGCTTCGATTTCAGCATGCGGTTTTCCATCTGCAGCCGCTGCAGAACCTGCTGGGTCATCTGCTTTAGCCGGTCGATCTGCGCCTGCTGTGCAAGCGAGACGGAATCGGCCTGGGCTGACGGCGCAGGGCGCGGCGGCGGGGGCTCCGCTGTCATGGCACGACGGATGCGTTCGCTGATCGGAAAGGAAACGATGGGCGGCGGGCTGCCGATGGCCGGTTCCGCCACCACCTGCGTCGGGTCGACCGGCATGGATGCGGTCTGGTTGGCGCGTGGGGCACCATGGCTGCGGCCGGAAAAGACGAAGGAGAAATGACCGTCGCAGGCGCGTTCGGCGGCATCATCGATGCGGATCGTGGCATGCAGCCCGTCGACGGAGGCGACACCCGCACGCCAGCCGCGCGCGCCCTGCGTGTCGATCAGATGAACCATGCCACCCTCGACGTCGAGCAGCGGCGGCTGGAAGACGATCAGATAATGGCCTGCGCCCTTGTGGCTGACCTGAAAGCCCTGTCCCTGCAGGATGCTGCCATCCGCCTTGACCGAGCCCGATATGATACGATCCGCCATGTCTTCCCCCGCCGTGCCGCCCGGCTGCCTCTCATCAAAAAGGGCGCCCGCGGGCGCCCTCGATTTCTGTCTGGACGCGCTTTTGCAAAAGCGCGCGTCCGGCGCCGTGTCTCAGTATAGCACGACGGAGCGGATGCTTTCACCCGAATGCATCAGTTCGAAACCCTTGTTAATGTCTTCGAGCGGCATGGTGTGGGTGATCATCGGATCGATCTCGATCTTGCCTTCCATGTACCAGTCGACGATCTTCGGCACATCGGTGCGGCCGCGCGCGCCGCCGAAGGCGGTGCCCATCCAGGTGCGGCCGGTCACCAGCTGGAAGGGACGGGTCGAGATTTCCTGGCCGGCACCGGCGACACCGATGATGACCGACTTGCCCCAGCCGCGATGCGAGGCTTCCAGCGCCTGGCGCATCACGCGGGTATTGCCCGTGCAGTCGAAGGTGTAGTCGGCGCCGCCAATCTGATCGGCGCCGCGCTTGGTCATGTTGACGAGGAACGGCACGAGATCGTCGCCGACCTCCTTCGGATTGACGAAGTGGGTCATGCCGAAGCGTTCGCCCCAGGCCTTCTTCTCATTGTTGAGATCGACGCCGATGATCATGTCGGCGCCGGCGAGGCGGAGGCCCTGGATGACGTTGAGGCCGATGCCGCCGAGACCGAAGACGATGGCGGTCGAGCCCATCTCCACCTTGGCGGTGTTGATAACGGCACCGATTCCGGTCGTCACGCCGCAGCCGATATAGCAGATCTTGTCGAAGGGGGCGTCCGGATTGACCTTGGCGACGGCAATCTCCGGCAGCACCGTGTAGTTGGCGAAGGTGGAGCAGCCCATGTAGTGATGGATCTTGTCCTTGCCGATCGAGAAGCGCGAGGTGCCGTCCGGCATCAGGCCCTGGCCCTGTGTGGATCGGATCGCCGTGCACAGATTGGTCTTGCGCGACAGACAGGAGGGGCATTCGCGGCATTCCGGCGTGTAGAGCGGAATCACGTGATCGCCCTTCTTCACCGAGGTGACGCCCGGCCCCACATCGACGACAATGCCGGCACCCTCGTGGCCAAGGATTGCCGGGAACAGGCCTTCCGGATCGGCACCCGACAGCGTGAAGTCGTCGGTGTGGCAGATGCCGGTGGCCTTGACCTCGACCAGCACTTCGCCGGCGCGCGGACCTTCCAGCTGCACGGTCATGATTTCGAGCGGTTTGCCGGCCTGAACGGCAACAGCGGCGCGGACGTCCATGTGCTTTCTCCCTGATTGCTTGATTCCGGGACCGGTTGTGGCATGCACGGCCACGGGGCTCAACCCTGAAAGCGGCAGGCACCGGTCTCAGGCCGCCCTCTCAAGTTCTCTCTCAAGCCCTCTCTCAGGCCGGCGTCTCGGCCATGCGGTTCTGCCGCTGCTCGCGCCAGATGATGAAGAGACCGGAGGCGACGATGATGGCGATGCCGAGCCATTTCGACGGCGTCGGAAAATCGGCAAACAGCAGGTAGCCCAGCACGGTCGCCGAGATGATCTCGAAATACTGGAAGGGGGCGAGCAGGGAGACGGAGGCCATGCGGAAGCAGCGCACGACGAGCAGGTGCACATAGCCGGAGAGCGATCCGAGTATGAGCAGCAGCACGACGCCAAGCCCGGAGCCCGGCAGCGACATGTGGAAATCGTCCACCCCGGCCATATGCCCCGCCACCAGCACCACGCCCATGAACAGCGTACCGCCGACGCCGGACATCATCTGCATGGTCAGCGGCGAATCGCCATCGCCGAGCGCGCGGTTAAGAAAGAGATAGAGCGTGAAGAGCGCCGCGCAGGCGACCGGCAGCAGCGAGGTCCAGCCGAAAAGGGCAAAGCTCGGCTGGATGACGATCATCGCCCCGCCGAAACCGACGAGGATGGCCAGCCAGCGCCGCCAGCCGACCCTTTCGCCAAGGAAGAGGGCCGACAGGATCGTCAGCATGAAGGGCTCGACAAAATAGATGGCGAAGACATCGGCGAGCGGCATGTACTTCACGGCGGTGAAGAACATCAGGCTGGCACCGGCATGCAGCGCGCCGCGCAGCATGTTCATCCATGGACGCTTCACCTTACCAAAGCCGCCGACCGTGCGGAAGAACAGCGGTGCCAGCACGACGAGCTGCACGAAGAAGCGGTAGAAGGTCACCTGTCCCGGCGACATGGTCTCGAAGGTTGCCATGTACTTTGCAATGGCATCCATCATCGGCAGCACGATCATGCAGAAGGCCATCAGCGCCATGCCTTTGACGGAGGTTTCGGCAGAGGCGGGGGCTTGCGGCATGAGCGGGATTCCTGTGATGCCCTTTTCAACCACAGGACGGCCCGCGCTTACAAGCCTTGTCCGCCGCCGGCGCGCATTTCCGGCTCAGCGGCCTTCATTTGTCGTCGGGCCAAACACCGCCTCGAAGGCCTCCCGCAGCCGCATGTCGACATCCGGCATCATCACCGGCAGGCCGAGATCCATCAGACTGGTGACGCCATAGGCCGAAATTCCGCACGGCACGATGCCCGTAAAATGTGCGAGATCCGGATCGACATTGAGCGACAGGCCGTGGAAGCTCACCCAGCGGCGCAGTCGGATGCCCAGCGCGGCAATCTTGTCTTCGGCCTGGGTTCCATCCGGCAGCAGCGGCTTTTCGGGACGACGCACCCACACGCCGACACGGTCCTCGCGCCGCTCGCCGCGCACGTTCATCGAATCGAGACAGCGGATGATCACTTCTTCCAGCGCCGCCACATAGGCGCGCACATCCTGCCTCCGGCGCTTGAGGTCCAGCATCACATAGGCCACCCGCTGCCCG
Organism: Rhizobium sp. CSW-27; assembly: GCF_018760785.1. Taxonomy (GTDB): domain Bacteria; phylum Pseudomonadota; class Alphaproteobacteria; order Rhizobiales; family Rhizobiaceae; genus Neorhizobium. Next base: position 145,015 of record NZ_JAHHZO010000004.1, on the reverse strand, counting down.
GGGCCATGATAGGTGTATTCGCCGCCGCGACCGGTGGCAAAGACGGGGAATCGGTCGGGCTCGATCAGGTCGGCGGCATTGGCGCTGGTGCCGGCGGTATAGAGCGGCGGATGTTCCAGCAGCCAGACGAGTTCATCCGCACGTCCATCGGCAATTGCCGCCACTTCCGCCTCCATCACCGAGAGTGCCTCCTCGTAGGGCACCAGGGAATCGGAAATCCGCCAGCGCACGGGCGCAGAGCCGTCTGCGGCGAACATGGTGTGATCGAGATCGGTGCGGGTCAGCATGGCATTTTCTCTTTAAATGGAATGGCGGCGGACTATCCACAGGCGGAAAGCCCGCAAATGCGGGATTTCCCTATATAGGAATTTCTCGCGCGATTTTATCTTTCAAAAAACTGTCACGGCACACTTGCGCCGGGGAAAACGCTTTGCTAGATGCTCCCTCGCCGACGCAAGACGGCCTACCACGATGCGGTCGTGGCGGAATTGGTAGACGCGCAGCGTTGAGGTCGCTGTGGGGCAACCCGTGGAAGTTCGAGTCTTCTCGACCGCACCAAACAAACCCGGCGAAAGCCGGGTTTTTTGTTTTCTGGCAAACAGTTGCAAGAAAAACTTGATGCTTCGGTTCAGCCCGTACCGAGGCCATTCCAGCCGCTTCGACCTTTGCCTTACGTGTAGCCTCCAACGCTCGGTCGCATCGTTACGCGCCGCCCTTCGATGATCGGTACAGTGCCGATCCGGTGCGGCGGCGGGCCGGTGGACGTTGCGGATAGAAGTTGACAATTTCACTCATATTCGTAGTTATGCGCCGCGTCACGCATTTCGATGCGGCGCTCGCCGGCATGGTCTCCAGGGGCCTTGCGGCGGGGCGCCCGGTTGCGCACTGCCAAAAGGAGGCCGCAATGGCTGATGAGTCTCCCCGCCCGAGGGCTGCCGGCCCCAACCCATCCCATCAATTCCGTCTGGTCTCGCCGAATTTTTCGGTGGAGACGCAGGGTCTGCTGAAGCCGCTCGAGCCGGGACCGCTGGCGAGCCTTGCGCTGCGTGCCGGGCGATTCTTCGCGGCACTGCAGAGTGGTCCGGCGCTGCTGGTGGGTGCCGTTCCCTTCGATGTCACGGCCGAGGATTGCCTGTTTCAGCCGGAGCGTCTCGGCGCGGTCGATGGGGCTGCCGTGCCCGAAGCACCGGCCGGGTCGCGCTGGCTGGTTCGCCCGCAACCGGATGCCGCAGCCTATGCCGATTGCGTCGCGCAGTGCCTCGACCTGATGGAACGCGGACAGGGCCAGGTGGACGGCATCACCAAGGCGGTGCTGTCGCGCAGCCTTCTGCTCGAATCGGACCAGCCGATCTCGGTGGCGCGATTGATGCGCCGTCTGGCGCAGGACCCGACGGTCACCCTGTTTCGAACGCCGCTTCCCGCCCGTGACGGTCTGGTGCCGGTGATGGTGGGTGCCACGCCGGAACTGCTGGTTTCCAAGCGGGGCGATCGTGTTGTCTCGCATCCGCTGGCCGGCTCCGCCCGCCGCTCTGCCGATCCCTCGCTTGACCGCCAGGCGGGCCGTGATCTTCTGAATTCCGAAAAGGACCAGCGCGAGCATCGCGTCGTCACCGAATCGATTCTCGACGTGCTGTCTCCCTATTGCCTCGAACTGGGGGCACCGGATGGGACCACGCTGCGCGCCACCGCCAGCATGCTGCATCTCGGCACCCGCATCGTCGGCCGGCTGAGAGATGCGGAAACGCCGGTGGCCGAACTGCTGGCGCTGCTGCATCCCACGCCAGCGGTCTGCGGCATGCCGCGCCCGTCTGCCGCGGCAGCGATCCGGCGGCTCGAAACCTATGATCGCGGCTTTTATGCCGGCGCCGTCGGCTGGATCGATGGCCGCCAGGATGGCGACTGGTACGTGACCATTCGCTGCGCGAAAATCGCCGGGCGGCAGGCGCGTGTCTTTGCCGGCGCTGGCATCGTTCCGGGCTCCGATCCGCAGAAGGAAACCCAGGAAACCTCCGCCAAGTTCCAGGCCATGCTGAATGCACTCGGCATCGACGAACATGGCCGCCCGCTTCAGGAGAATGCCGCATGATGCCGTTGGTGCAGCCCTTTCCGCCGGACTTTGCCGAACGCTACCGCAAGGCCGGCTACTGGCGCGGCGAGACCTTTCCCGCCCTGCTGCGCGAACGCGCCGTCCGCTTTGCGGGTCGCACCGCCGTTGTCGGTGGCGAGCAGCGCTGGAGCTATGCCGAGCTTCTCGCCCGGGCGGAGACCGCCGCCTCGGGTTTCCTGAAGCTTGGCCTGATGCCCGGCGACCGTGTGGTCGTGCAACTGCCGAACCTGCCGGAATTCTTTTCCGTCGTCTTCGGCCTTTTTCTGGCGCGCCTCGTTCCCGTCTATGCGCTGCCCGCGCACCGGCAGACGGAAGTGGTGCATTTCCTGCGTCGTTCAGACGCCGTGGCCTATGTGATTGCCGCAAGCCATGACGGCTTCGATTATCGCGACCTTGCCCGCGCCGTGCGCGAGGAGGCGCCCGCGCTGTCCCATGTGGTGGTGGTCGGAGAGGCGCAGGAGTTCACCCCCTTTGCCGGTTTCGCGCGCGACGGGGAGGTTGTCTTTTCCGAGCCTGATCCCTCGGATGTCGCCTTCCTGCAGATTTCTGGCGGCAGCACCGGGCTATCCAAGCTCATCCCGCGCACCCATGACGACTACATCTATTCCTTCCGGGCCAGCGCCGAGATCTGCGGGCTGACCGAGGACAGCGTCTACATGGTGGCGCTGCCGGCCGCCCATAACTTTCCGATGAGTTCGCCAGGTTATTTCGGCGCCTTCTATGTCGGCGCAACCGTTGTGCTGGCGCCGTCGCCCAGCCCGGAAACCGCTTTTCCGCTGATCGCGCGCGAAAAGGTGACGATCACCGGCCTAGTGCCGCCGCTGGCGCTGCTGTGGCTGCAGGCGGCGCCGAATGCCAGGCATGACCTTACGAGCCTGCAGGTGCTGCAGGTGGGCGGGGCGAAGTTCATGCCGGAATCGGCGCGGCGCGTCCGACCCGTGCTGGGTTGCACCCTGCAGCAGGTGTTCGGCATGGCCGAGGGGCTTGTGAACTACACCCGTCTCGATGATCCGGAAGAGATCATCGTGGAAACGCAGGGACGGCCGATCAGCGCTGACGACGAGGTGCTGATCGTTGACGACCAGGGCCAGCCGGTCCCGGATGGTGAAGCAGGCAATCTGCTGACCCGCGGCCCCTATACGATCCGCGCCTATCATAACGATGCCGGCGCCAACCAGCGCTCCTTCACCGAGGACGGCTTCTACCGCACCGGCGACGTGGTGAAGCGCGTGGCGGGCGGCTACCTCGTTGTGCAGGGTCGCGCCAGCGATCACATCAACCGGGCCGGCGAGAAGATTTCCGCCGATGAGGTCGAGGATCATCTGCTGGCGCATCCGAACGTGTTCGATGCCGCCGTTGTTTCGATTCCCGATGCCTTCCTTGGCGAGCGCATCTGCGCCTTCGTCATCCCGCAGGGCGAAAAGCCGAAGGCACCGGCGCTGAAGGCCTTTATGCGCAGCCGCAAGGTCGCGGATTTCAAGGTGCCGGACCAGATCGTCTTCGTCGATGCCTTCGACCTGACGGCCGTGGGCAAGGTCAGCCGCAAGGAACTGAGGGCCCGCCTCAGGGCACAGTTCCTTGCAGACGAACAGAAGAATGCAGGACACTGAAACCGATGGCCTTGCCGAAAATCCCGCCCTATGCGCTGCCGACTGCAGAGGAACTGCCGAAGCCGAAAGGCCCGTGGCTGCTGGAACCGCAGCGTGCGGCGCTGCTGATCCATGACATGCAGAATTATTTCGTCGGTGCCTTCACGCCGGATGCCGCGCCCATCGTGCCGGCCACGGCCAATATCGCGCGTCTTGCCGCACAGGCCCGCGCGCTCGGCATTCCGGTGTTCTACACGGCGCAGAACGGCGATCAGGACCGGCGCGATCGCGGCCTGCAGGCCGATCTGTGGGGGCCCGGCATGACCTCGGCACCGGAGCATCAGGCCATCATCGCGGAACTTGCGCCGCAGCCGGAGGATTTCCTACTGGTCAAGCATCGCTACAGCGCCTTCCAGCGATCGAACCTCGAGACCATGATGCGCGCCCGCGGCCGTGACCAGCTGATCGTGACCGGCATCTATGCGCATATCGGCTGCATGATGACGGCTGCCGAGGCCTTTCAGCGTGACATCGAAGCCTTCTTCGCAGCCGATGCCCTGGCCGATTTTTCCCGTGCGGAGCATGACATGGCGATCACCTGGGTGGCGGGCCGCTGCGGCGTGCCGATGACCACGCATGCCATTCTTGCCCGCCTTGCCCCTTGAGGAGCCCCGCCCATGACCATCACCCTTGAGCGCATGCGCGCCGACGTGGCCGCCATGATTCACGAACAGCCGCAGGATATCGGCCTCGACGACAACCTGATGGATCTCGGTCTCGATTCCATGCGGCTGATGAACCTGATCCTCGCCTGGCAGGAAGCCGGGGTCGATCTGGATTTCGGCGAGTTCGCCGAGGAGTTCTCGCTTGCCGGCTGGTGGCGCGCCATCGAGGCCAAACGGGCCAGGGGATGATGGAGGGATGGCGGAGCGGGAAATGACGGGCACGGCGATGAGCGCAAGGACGCCAATGCGGCTGGTTGATATCGGCGAAGCCGCGCCCGGCCGGGATGCATGGCCGTTGACCGAGGCCCAGCTGGGGCTCTGGTATGTTCAGCGGATCGATCCGGGCAATCCAATCCTCAATGCCAGCCAATATGTGGAACTGCGCGGCCCGCTCGACATCCGTCTGTTCTGCCGCGCTTTTGACCGCATGGCGGAGGAGGCCGACAGCCTCTCGCTGGTGTTTGCAGAAACCGCCTTCGGGCCGCGCCAGCGCCTCGATGCGGCAACGCGTCCGCGATTGCAGATCGTCGATCTGACGGCGCAGCCTGATCCTGTTGCCGCGGCTCGGTCGGCCATGGTGCTCGATACGGCAACGCCGGTCGATCTGGCCAGGGGGCCGGTCTCCGCCTTCACGCTTTACCGGCTGGGGGCCGAGCACTTCTTCTGGTACGAGCGGATCCATCATCTCGCCATCGATGGTTATGGCATCGTGCTGGTGACGAACCGCGTCGGCGAGATCTATTCGGCCCTGAAGGCAGGGATCGAGCCGGGGCCGGCCTTTGCGCCTCTCTCGCAGGCGCTTGCGGAAGATGCCGCCTATCTCTGCGGCGAGCGGCGCACACAGGACCATGCCTTCTGGATGACGGAACTTTCCGGCCTGCCGGAGGTGGCAAGCCTTGCCAGCGGCCGCGCGGTCTCCGGTGCGAGCTTCCATCGACAGACAGTCCATCTGCCCGCTGCATTGTTTCGGCAGCTGACGGGCCGCGCCGATGCCCTGAAGGTGACCTGGCCGGACCTTCTGACGGTGCTGGTGGCGAGCTATTGCCGCCGCTTCGCCGCCGTGCCGGAAGCGGTGATCGGCCTGCCCTTCATGGGGCGGCTGGGCAGCAAGGCGGCGCGCGTGCCCTGTACGCTGATGAATGTTCTGCCGGTGCGGTTCGCGGACATGGAAGACGCGCCGCTTGCCGAGGTTGCGGTGCAAGGCGCGAAGAAGCTGATGGCCTGCCGGCGGCATGGGCGCTATCGCAGCGAACAGCTGCGTCGCGATCTTGGCCTGATCGGTGGCCAGCGGCGGCTGTTCGGTCCGCTGATCAATGTGCAGCCGTTCGACATGCCGCCGGTCTTTGCCGGCCTCGATGTTGCCCTGCACATTCTCGGCGCCGGAGCCGTCGACGACATCACCTTTACCTTCCGCGGCGATGCCAAAGCGAGCCTGATGATGGAGGTGGACTGTAATCCGGCGCTCTACGGTGCTGACGACACTGCAGCGCATGCCGAGCGGCTGGTCGCCTATCTCGAGGGTGCGCTCGTTGCCGAACGGCTGGCCGATGTGCCGCTTGCAAGCCCTGCCGAAATTCGCCGTTACGTCCGGGATGCGAACGCGACCGCCCATCCGGTGCCCGACGTCACCCTGGTCGACCTCATCGAGGCGACGATGCGCAGCGCGCCTGATGCACCGGCCGTTTCCTTCGAGGGCAGGGTGCTGACCTATGCGGAGCTTGAGCGGCAAAGCCGGGCACTGGCAGAGCAGCTGGCGTGCCGGGGAGCCGGGCCGGATCGGCTGGTGGCCGTGGCGCTGCCGCGTTCGCTCGATCTCGTCGTGGCGCTCTTTGCGATTGTCCGGGCGGGGGCCGCCTATCTGCCGCTCGATCCCCGGCATCCGCGTGAGCGCATTCAGCGCATTCTGGCCTCTGCTCGGCCGGTGGCGATCCTTGCCGGTCTTGCCGAGCAGGATCTCTTCGACGCTGACACCCTGCACCCCGGGGACTGGACGCGGGAGCCATCCGGCGCCACTCTCCCGGTGCCGCAGCCGGTCCATCTCGCCTATGTGATCTATACCTCTGGTTCCACCGGTGAGCCGAAGGGGGTGATGATCGAGCACCGCGCCATCGTCAACCGGCTGGAATGGATGCGCAGCCATTACAGTTTCGGGCCGCAGGATCGCATCCTGCAGAAGACGCCGGCCACCTTCGATGTGTCGGTCTGGGAATTCTTCCTGCCGGCGCTGTGCGGCGCCACGCTGGTGGTTGCGCCTCCGGAGGCGCATCGCGACCCGCAGGCGATGGCCCGGCTGATCCGTGCCGAGGCGATAACAACGCTGCATTTCGTGCCCTCCATGTTGTCCGCTTTCCTGGCTGCGCCGGAATCCGAAGGGCTTTCCGTTGCGCGGGTATTTTGCAGCGGCGAGGAGCTGACGCCCGACCAGCGCGACCGCTTTCATGCGCGCATCAGGGGCGAACTGCACAATCTCTATGGGCCGACCGAGGCTGCGGTCGATGTGAGCTACTGGCCGGCGACGTCTGAGGACCGGTCGGCGCCGCTGCCGATCGGATGGCCCGTCTGGAACACCAGCCTTATGGTGCTGGACGAGGGGCTGCAGCCGGTTCCGCCGGGTGTGGCGGGTCATCTGTTCCTTGGCGGCGTGCAGCTTGCCCGTGGCTATCTCGGGCGGCCGGATCTGACCGCCGACCGCTTTCTGCCTGATCCCTTCCGCCCGGATGGCCGCCTCTACCGCACCGGCGATCTCGCCCGCCTGCGGCCGGATGGCGCCGTTGTCTTCCTCGGCCGCTCCGACCATCAGGTCAAGATCCGCGGCCTGCGCATCGAACTCGGCGAGATCGAGGCGGCGCTGATGGCTTCCGGCCTGCTGCGGGAGGCCGTGGTGATGGCCCGTGCGGACCGCGCCGGCGACCGGCGCATCGTCGCCTATGCGGTGGCGACGGCCGCGCTTGATGTCGAAGCGTTGCGTCTGGCGGTTGCGCGACGTCTGCCTGACTACATGGTGCCCTCCGCCTTCGTTATCCTCGATGCCCTGCCGGTCACCGCCAATGGCAAGCTCGATCGCGCGGCATTGCCGGCGCCGGTGATCGAAGGCGGGCAGGGACGGCCGGCGGAAACCGCAAGCGAGCGGTTGCTCGCCCGCCTTTACCGCGACCTGCTGGCTCTCGACAGCCTGCCGGATGTGGAGGGCGATTTCTTCTCGCTCGGCGGCGATTCGCTCTCGGCGGTGCATCTGGTGCTGCGCATCAAGGAGGAAACGGGCCTCGACCCGGGACTCGGTGCCGTGTTCGAACAGCCGACGATCGCCGGACTTGCCGCCGTGCTCGATCGCGCCGGGATCGATCACGGGCTCGGGCCGATCATCCGGCTTGCGGAAGGCGAGGCGGCTCGCGCGCCGCTGTTCCTCATCCATCCGGCCGGCGGCATCGCCTGGGGCTACCGGCATCTGGCGCGGGCGCTGGGCGGGCAGCGCACCGTCTACGGAGTGCAGTCGCCGGCACTCGATCCCGATGTGGCGCTGCCGGACAGTCTGGAGGTGCTGGCGACAGCCTATGTCGACCGGATCGTCGAGACCTATCCTTCCGGTCCCTGGCATGTGGCCGGCTGGTCGGTCGGCGGCATTCTCGCCCAGGCCATGGCGGCGGAGCTGGAGGCACGCGGGCTTGCTGCCGGCATGATCGCCATGCTGGACAGCTATCCTTGCGAATGCTGGCGCGCCGAGCCGGAGCCGGACGAGACGGCGGCGCTGCTGGCCATTGCCGGCCATGATCCGCTCGCGCATCCGGATCTGACCACCCGCGCTGCAATCACCGCCTTCCTGCGCCAGGGCGGCAGTCCGCTTGGCAGCCTGCCGGATGCGGCGCTCGACGGCGTCATCCGGGTGGTGCTGGATACCAACCGGCTGGTGCGCGGCCATTATCACCGGCGCTTCGGTGGCACGGTGGTCCATGTCCGCGCCGCTCTCGATCATCAGGACAGGGATCTGACGCCCGGTCTGTGGGCTCCGCATGTCGGGGCGATCGACCGGGTGGATGTGCCCTTCCTGCATCCTCAGCTCACCTCGCCCGCCGCGACCGCGGAGATTGCGCCGCAACTGGCGCGCCGGCTCGCTGCCTTCGACACGGAAAAGGATTGAACTCATGCGTCTGACGGGGATCGAGGGAAAGATTGCGCTGGTGACCGGCGCCGGCGGCGGCATCGGCCGCGCCCTGGTCGATCTGCTGGCCGAATGCGGCGCCCGCGTGCTGGCCACCGATCATAGCGAAGCCATGCTTGCGGTTCATGCGTCGCAGGATGGGCAGAAGGTTCGCCGTGAGGTGCTTGACGTGCGCGACAGCGCGGCCGTCGATCGCCTTGTTGCGGATACGGAAGCGGATTGGGGACCGATCGATCTCGGCGTCAATGTCGCGGGCATCCTGTCCACCACCACCGTGGTTGAGACACAGGACGCCGTCTGGCGCAATGTGTTTGCCGTCAACACCGACGGTGTCTTCCATGTCTCGCGGGCGCTGGCGCGGGTGATGAGCCCGCGCCAGCGCGGCGTGATCGTCACCGTCAGCTCCAATGCGGCCGGCGTGCCGCGCCATGCCATGGCGGCCTATGCCGCTTCCAAGGCTGCCACCACCATGTTTACCCGCTGCCTCGGGCTGGAACTCGCGCCGCTCGGCATCCGCTGCAACATTGTTGCCCCTGGTTCGACGCTGACGCCGATGCAGACCGGCATGTGGGCAGACGAGCGCGGCGCCGAGCGGGTGATTGCCGGCGTGCCGGAACAGTTCAAGGCGGGCATTCCGTTGCAGAAACTGGCGACACCGGAGGATGTGGCGCAATCGGTCGTCTTCCTGCTGTCGGATCAGGCAGGACACATCACCATGGCCGATCTTTATGTCGATGGCGGCGCCACCCTGCGGGCCTGAGGCGGCGCGGCATGCTGGAAATTTAACTTGAGAAAATAAATCATCATATATAGGGCTGTCAGCCGGCTGTGCTGCCCGAGGCGGCGCAGCCGCCACCCCTGAACCAGGACGAGGACCATGACGCAGCAGATGAAACCGACCGCAGCCTTTCCCCTTTCCATCGGCTTTGCACGCATGGCGCTGATTGCCGGCACCATGGCGCTCGGTCTCGGCAGCGCCCATGCGCAGAGCGCCTTCGACAGCCTCGACAAGGACTACAAGGGGCAGGTGCGGCTGGGCGCGGCGGAACGCGGCCGGCCGCTGAATGCCGGCGGCGAGGTTGCTGTAAACGGGCAGAACTTCAAGCCCGGCCAGAAGGTCCAGCTGCTGCGCGGCACCACGTCGCTCAGCGATTTCACCGCCGATGCCGAGGGCAAGTTCCAGGGCAGGTTCACCCTGCCGGCGGATGCCGTCGTCGGCACGCATCCCCTGATCGTCACGACCGACTCGCCCTATTATGCGGATGTCGTGAAGCTGAAGGTGTCGCCGAAGGTGCCGCTGTCGGGCGAAGACAAGTTCGCCATGACCTCGGAAAAGCCCGGCGCCGGTCTCTATCAGGTCGCCTACAGCCGCAAGAACAACGCGCTCTTCGTCACCTCTGCCAGCGGCCGCCCGCCGGTCAGGAATTCGCAGTTGATCAAGCTCGATCCGCAGACGCTGGCGACCGTTGCCAAGATCACGCCGGCGGAGGCCCCGGCGGAAGGTGAACGGGGCGGCGGCGTGTTCGCGGTCTATGGGATCGGCATCGACGATGCGAACGATACCGTCTGGGTCACCAATACCCGCCAGAACACCGTTGCCGTCTACAGGCAGGCCGACCTGTCGCTGGTGAAGCAGTTCGCGCCCGGCCTTGCCCAGCATGCCCGCGACGTGAAGGTGGACGAGAAGAACGGCAAGGCCTATGTCAGCCAGGTCGGCGTGCCGGAAGTGGCCGTCTTCGATACGAAGACGCTGGAGAAGCTTCCGTCGATCGAGATCGAATCGAAGATGCGCGGCGAGAGGTTCTCCCCCGCCAGCCTCGATTTCGATCCGGCAAGCGGCAAGCTCTTCGTGGTCAGCCTGTCCACCAGCGAAGTGGCCGTGATCGATTCGGCCGCCGGCAAGGTGAGCGCGCTGTTCCCCGTGAAGGGCGGCCTGTCCACCATCGGCATCGCCTATGACGCGGCAGATGACCGCATCTTCGTGGCAGGCCAGGGCAGTGACGACCTTCTCATCCTGGATGGCAAGACCGGCGCATTGCTGCACGACGTCGCGGTGGGAGCGGGTGCGCTGAATGTGGCCTTCGAGCCCGTGTCTAAGACGGCCTATGTGTCGGCGCGCGATGCCGGCACCGTGACGGTGGTGGATGCCGAGGGAAAGATCGTCGCCAACCTTTCCGTCGCGCCCTTTGCCAACCATGTGCTGGCCGATGGCAAGGGTGGTGTATATGCCGTCAACAAGTCGCTGAACCCCGACGATGCCGATGGCGACCGCGTGACGCGCATTCTGCCGCGCTAAGTCCCGTCGCAACGGATACCGGTGGAATTCGATCTGCAATGCCGCGCCGCCCGCGCGGCATTGTTGCGTTCTGGCTGGTGTCGCGTTTAGTCTTAATCGTTTTAAAACAACTGTATATCGGCGCAGGCTGACTCTTTTTGCGACATTGAATCCGGTGCTGTCGCAGCCCGGTGTCGTGGCTCGTGAGGATTTTCTGCAACATACATGAGTATTTTAGTCATGTTAATTTTTGACGTAAAACGGACACATTGACTCCACTTTTGCGGTCCGGTTAGTGGAGTTTTCAAGACAAGTTTGAGCGGTCGAGGGACGCGACCTCTCAAACGGGAGCTGGCAGGGCACGCTGGGTAGCCCTGCAGCTCCGGTCTGGATCCTCAGGAGAATTGAATGTTGCAGGAAAGAACCGTTGTACCGCTTCGGCCGCTGATTTCGGGGGCTGCCGCCACGGCAGGGCTGGCCATGTCGCTCACATCGCTGCCGACGCTTGCGCAGGCTCAGACGACGACGACCGCCAAGCCCAAGCCGCAGGAAGCGGAAGGGGATGAGACCGTGCTGGATCGCGTCGCCGTCGAGGGACAAAGCTCCGGCAACACCAACGGCGCCACCACCGGCATTTCCCGCCTGCCTGCCTCGGTTCGCGAGACGCCGCGCACGATCAATGTGGTTCCGGCCGAGATTATCGAGGAACAGCGCGCCACGACGCTGGAGCAGGCCCTGCGAAATGTGCCGGGCATCACGCTTTCCACCGGCGAAGGTAATGGCGGCCAGAACGGCAGCCAGTTCCGCATTCGCGGCTTCCAGGCCCGCTCCGACGTCTATGTCGACGGTCTCCGCGATTTCGGCGTCTATGCCCGCGACACGTTCAACACGGAAGATATCCAGGTCTTCAAGGGTCCCTCGGGTGACAATTTCGGCGCCGGCAACACGGGCGGCCTGATCAACCAGCAGAGCAAGAAGGCGAAGCTGGAGAACTTCACCAAGATCGACCAGTCGGTCGGCAGCGGCCCGACCTACCGCACCACGCTCGATACCAACTACAAGATCGACGACACGACCGCCATTCGCGTCAACGGGCTGTTTCATAAGCAGGACGTGGCCGATCGCGACCATGTGACCGCCGATCGTCGCGGCGTTGCCATCGATCTCGGCATGGGCATCGACACCGAGACCGAATGGCATCTCAGCTACAGCTACCTGCATGGCGACGGTATTCCGGACTACGGCCAGCCGATGGTGCAGGGCGCTGACGGCATCTACCTGCCGGCGGCAGAATACGGCTTTGATCCGTCGATCTCCTATGTCCGTTCCACCAATCAGGACGTGACGAACAACCACATGCTGGGGTCCAGCCTGAAGAGCGAGGTGAATGACTGGCTGACGCTGACCAATGACACGCGAGTGACCTTCTACAGCCGCGATTTCGGCGGCACGGTTCCGGGGTCCTGCGCCGACAGTTCCACGTCGACCTGCGCAACCGATTTCTTCAGCGGCAACACATCCGCAACCTTTGGTCTCGGGGCCGGCGGAGGCCTGACCTACAAGCAGGACGGCTGGGCGATCCAGAACGTCACTGCGGCGCATATGGATTTTGACACCGGCTCCGTTGCGCACAAGGCTGTCGTCGGACTGGATGTCAGCTACCAGCATGACGAACGCGTCAATGGCTCCTGGACCGGCTGGACTAACCGAAATCGTGAGTCGCTGTTCAACCCGCAATACTATTACAACTTTACGCCGACCTATGATTATGCGGCCAAGCGCACGCTGGAATCGACCAATATCGGCCTGTTCGTCAGCGACCGCGCCTATTTGACCGATACATTCTCGGTGCTGGGCGGCCTGCGCCTCGACTACCTGAAGACCGAGATGACGCAGAGCGGCGCCTTTGCCGATGAATCCGATACCTCGCTCAATCCGTCGATCGGCGTGATCTGGGAGCCGAGCAAGACGGTGGCGCTCTACGCCTCCTTTGCCCGCACCCACAAGCCGGCCTCGACAGACATCGCCGCCCTGACCGGCAACGCATCCGAACTGCCGTCCGAGACGGCGCCGCTCAAGCCGGAAGTGTCCGATACGTTCGAAATCGGTGGCAAGGCGGATTTTCTTGACGGTCGCCTCGGCCTGACGGCCGCCCTGTTCCAGGTGGACAAGGACAATTCCTACAACGAGATCACCGGTCTTCCGGCCGGCGCCGGCGATGCCTCGACCGGACGGCGTGTGCGCGGTGTGGAAATCGGCGTCAGCGGCAAGATCACCGATGCCTGGAGCGTGCTCGCCAACTACGCCTATATGGACAGCGAGATCACGGCCTCCAGCACCGCCGCGCAGATCGGCAAGGAGGCGCCGAACGTCTCGCACCATAACGTCAATCTGTGGACCACCTACACGCTGTTCGACGAGCTTTCGGCCGAACTGCCGGGCAAGGTTACGGTTGGCGGCGGCATCGTCTATGCCAGCTCCTACTGGCTGGATGCCAGCAATGTGCAGAAGATCCCGGAAAGTTTCTCGCTGGATGCCATGGTGGCCTATCAGACCGACAAGTTCCGCATGTCGCTGAACGGCTACAACCTGACCGATCACCAGAACTACCAGTCGGGCATGTCCGGCCGCGCCGTGCCGGCCTCGGGGCCGACCGTGATGTTCAATATCGGCACCACTTTCTGATCAGCGCCATCGAAGGATGGAGAAACAGCCATGCGCCGTGCAGACGGCGCATGGCGCGAACCGTTTTTGTTCCTTGAAGAGGCCGTCCGCGGACGGCATGCGAGAAGACCATGCTCATTCAGGTACCGGATGTTCTCACCGCCGATGAGGTGCGCCACTGCCGTGCCGTTCTGGAGGCGTCGCAGTGGGTGGATGGCCGGGTAACGGCCGGCGACCAGGCGGCGAAGGCAAAGAACAACCTGCAGATCCCGGCGGAAAGCGCCGAGGCGGTGGCGCTGGGCGATCTCATCCTGCAGGCGCTCGGCCGCAACCCCACCTATAATTCCGCGGCACTGCCACTGCGCGTGCTGCCGCCGATGTTCAACCGTTACGATGTCGGCATGACCTTTGGTGCGCATGTCGACAATTCCATCCGAACGGTGCCGGGCACCGGCGGCATGCGCCTGCGCGCCGATGTCTCGACCACGATCTTTCTGTCCGATCCCGGGGATTATGAGGGCGGCGAACTGGTGATCGAGGACACCTTTGGCACGCATGCGGTGAAGCTGCCGGCCGGTCACATGGTCGTCTATCCCGCCTCCAGCCTGCACAGGGTGATGCCGGTGACGCGGGGCAGCCGCTGGGCCAGTTTCTTCTGGGCGCAATCGATGATCAAGGATGATGGCCTGCGTGCCATGCTCTACGATCTCGATGTGTCGATCATCGCGATCCGGGCCGAACTCGGCGACGAGAATCCGGCCGTGCTCGGCCTCGTCAGCCACTATCACAATCTGCTGCGGCGCTGGGCGGAACTCTGATGCCGGGCGAGATGCCACAGGTCGTCGAGGCTCAGCTGGCGCTGGCCCAGATGTATCTCGATCGGGGTGAGGCATCGACGGCGCTCGACTGGCTGCGGTCCGCTGCCCGCAGCGGCGAGCCGCGCGCGCTGAACATGCTGGGCCGGGCCTATGAGCGCGGCTGGGGTACGGTCGCCGATGCGCGCAGCGCCGCCGCCTATTTCCGCCGGGCGGCGGATGGCGGGGATGTCTGGGCGCTTTTCAATCTCGCCGATCTCTATTGTCGCGGCGAAGGCGTCGAGCAGGACGACACCGTCGCCTATGCGCTCTATGCGCAGGCCGCGCGCAAGGGCCTCGCAAAGGCGCTCAACATGCTGGGCCTGTTTCACGAAGAGGGACGCGGTGTGCCGCGCTCGCGTGTGGCGGCACGGCAGTTCTTCGAGGCCGGGGCGGAGGCCGGCGATTGCTGGGCGGCCTTCAATGCCGCCCGTCTGCTGGTCGAAGGCGGCGAGGTGGCGCGCGCTCTGCCGCTCATGGACAAGGCGCTGGAGACCGGTTTCGAGGATTTTCACCGGCATATGGCCGGTCTTCTTCTTGACCATCCCGACCCCCGCCTGCGGGCAATGGCCGTGCGTGCCCGCGCCCTGGCTGGCCGGGCCGGCCGGGAGACCGTGCCGTGATCGTGCCGGAGGACACGGTATCGCTGGCCGATTACGAGCGGCACTTCCGGGCGCGTGCGGCACCGGGTGTTGCCGGTTATGTCACCGGTCCCGCTGCCGATGGACTGACGCAGCGGGCCAACCGGGCCGCCTTCGATCGCCTGCGGCTGATGCCGCGCAGCCTTGTCGACATGCGCGGTGCAAGTGCGGCGCTCTCCCTGTTCGGCCAGGACATGCCCTATCCGATCCTGATCGCGCCGACCGCCTATCACCGGCTTGTGCATGCGCAGGGCGAACGGGCAACGGTGGAGGCGGCGCGCCTGACGCGCACGCCGATGGTGGTCTCCCAGCAGGCCAGCCTGTCGCTGGAGGAGGTGGCAGCGCCTGGCGGTGCGTGTCTGTGGTTCCAGCTCTATCTCAGGCCGCGGCGGGACGAAACGCTGGCGCTGGTGCGGCGCGCCGAAGCGGCCGGCTATCGGGCGCTCGTCGTGACCGTCGATGCGCCGGTCACCGGTATCCGCAACGTCGAACAGCGTGCCGGCTTTGTGCTCCCGCCGCATGTCAGCGCCGTCAACATGGCGGACATGATCGCCACCGAGCCTGTGACGGGGGCCGGCAGCCCGGTGTTTCGCGGCATGCTGGATCACGCCGCCCGCTGGGAGGATATCGCCTGGCTCAGGGAACAGACCCGGCTGCCGCTGCTTCTCAAGGGTATTCTCAATCCGGATGATGCCGATGAGGCCGTCGGCCTCGGCGTCGATGGCATCCTCGTCTCCAATCATGGCGGGCGCACGCTGGATACGCTTCCGGCAACCATAGAGGCGCTGCCGGCCATTGCCAGGCGGCTCCGGGGGCGGGTGCCGGTGCTGCTCGATGGCGGTATCCGGCGGGGTACCGATATCGTCAAGGCGCTTGCGCTCGGCGCACGGGCGGTGCTTGTCGGGCAGCCGGTGCTGCATGCGCTCGGCGTCGGCGGCATGGTGGGGGTCGCCCACATGCTGACGATCCTGCAGACAGAGCTGGAAGTGGCGATGGCATTGACGGGCCGGCCGCGACTCGCCGATATCGACGAGACGGTTCTGTTCGCCACCTGAGGGTGCGGCGGATCGAGTGACGGCTGAAGGGGCACGAAACATGGTCGAGATCAAGATGAAGACGCGCGTCACGGGCGCCACCGCAACCATGGCGGCGCGCGGCCATGCCTCGCTGGTGAGCGAGACGGGCGGTGCGCTGGATGTGACGACCGGCGTTTCCGACCCCGGCTTCAATCCGCTCGACATGCTCTATGCCTCGCTGGCAGCCTGCCTCGTGCTCAGCGTCAAGGGTGCCGTGGTGCAGTTGCACCTGCTCGATGGCTTCGAGAGCGTGACGGCCCATGTAACGGGCGAAAAGGCCCATGAGGGGCCGTCGCGGGTGGCGGCGATCCGGGCCGATATCCGCATTGCCGGCCCCTATACCGAAGAGCAGCGTGCCGAGATCGTCACGCTGGCGAAAAAGCTCTGCACCGTCAGCAACACGCTGTCGGTCCTGCCGGAGATTTCCGTCAGCGCGACGGCGGCCTGAGGCCGCAAGCGGTGCTTAATCGTCGTCGGGAATGAGGCTGTCGATGCCGAGCAACGTCAACTCGTTGACGACGCGGCCAACGCCTGGCACCCGCCGAACCTCCGCCACGATCCGTCGGGCAGTGGCTGCGTCATCCACCTCGCCCTCCAGTGTGACCGTGCTGCCATCGGCGCGCACGTCGATGGTCTCCATTGCAACGATGTCGAGGGCATCGATCGCATCGCTTACCCGCTCCTCCAGATCGTCGCTCTCTTCCATGCCGATGGTTGCGGGCGTGCGGCGGTCGCTCACCGGCTCCTCCAGGCCGGTGCTGTCGGCACTGTCCACCTGGTATCCCTTGTTGCGCTCGCGGTCGAAATTCGCGCTCGGATCGCCATAGGCGGCATTGTCGACGGGGCCTGCGCCCGCACCGGCCGGATCGGCATACGGCCAGCCGTCGTCGATGTTGCGGGTGTCGTAGTCGCGGTAGTCTTCTTCGCGGGAAATGTCGTTGACCGGCTTCTTCGACGCCATCTGTGCCTCCTGATGTTCTGTCAGGCGCATAACGCCGGCGAAGCCGGATGGTTCGCGTTCTGCGGTTGCAGTCGCGCAAAAGTGTGCGGGTGGCTGAGGGCCGGGAGGCTCAGCCGGCCTGCTTCTCATATTTGCGCAGCAGCCTGTCTCGTTTCAGCCGCGACAGACGCCGCGTCCAGAAAATGCCGTCCAGCTGGTCGACTTCGTGCTGGATGCAGGTGGCGAGAAAGCCGTCGGCCTCCGTTTCCTGCCAGCCGCCGTCGAGATCCTGGTAGCGAAGGCGGATACGGCCTGGCCGCTCCACCTCCTCGGTAAATCCCGGCATCGAGACGCTGCCTTCGGTAAAGCGCTGCAGCGGTCCGGAGGCCTCGATGACCGACGGGTTGACGTGGATGAGGACCGGCGCGTGTGGTTCGAGCCGGATGACGGAAACCCTCTGCAGAACCCCGACATGCGGGGCGGTGATGCCGATGCCGGGGGCCGCCAGCATGGTTTCCAGAAGATCGTCGGTCAGGTGACGCAGGGACAAGTCGAACTGTTCGACCGTGGCGGCCGGCATGGCGAGACGAGGATCGGGATAGCGGAGGATCGGTCTGACGGTCACGGCTTCTTCCATCTGGCGTTGCGGATCTACACGGGCGCGCGAAGGTTCCCGCAGGGCGTTCTAGCAGCTTGTCGGCAGTGCGTGCAGTCTTCCGGCACGGCCGTCCTATGCAATTGTTGACATTCGTCTTTTCGCAGCCATTCTGCCATCGGCAGCCAAGGGCGACCGACAGACGTGCAGGCGAGGGCGGGCATGACCAATATCGAAGAGGACCGCGTGCGCCATCATGTCGATGAGACGCATGAGGATATCTACGCGGAAGACGGTTCGGTTCGCAGCGATTTCCTCGCCATGGTCGGCGCGGCGATTGCCGACCGCGACCTGCTGTTCCTGCGTCAGAACGTGGCGAGCCTGCACGAATCGGAACTGGGCGACCTGCTCGAATCGATCCTGCCGGACCAGCGGCTTGCCCTGGTGCGCCTGCTCGGCAACGAATTCGACCTGACGGCCCTGACGGAGGTTGACGAGGCGATCCGTCTCGAGATCGTCGACCAGATGCCGAACGAGCAGATCGCCGCAGCCATTGGCGAACTCGATTCGGACGATGCCGTCTACATTCTGGAAGATCTCGACCAGGAAGACCGGGAAGAGATCCTGGCGCAACTGCCGTTTACCGAGCGGGTGCGCCTGCGCCGGGCGCTGGATTATCCGGAAAGCTCCGCCGGCCGTCGCATGCAGACGGAATTCGTTGCGGTCCCACCGTTCTGGACCGTTGGCCAGACCATCGATTACATGCGCGAGGAAGAGGATCTGCCGGACAGCTTCACGCAGATCTTCGTCATCGATCCGACCTTCAAGCTGCTGGGCGTGGTCGACCTCGACCGAATCCTGCGCACCAAGCGGCAGGTGAAGATCGAAGCGGTGATGCGGGAGACGAATTATCCCATTCCCGCCGACATGGACCAGGAGGAGGCGGCACAGCTTTTCGAGCAGTACGACCTGATCTCTGCCGCCGTGGTGGATGACAACGGCCGCCTCGTCGGCGTGCTGACCATTGATGACGTGGTCGACGTGATCCAGGAGGAGGCGGAAGAGGACATCATGCGCCTCGGCGGGGTCGGCGACGAAGAGCTGTCGGACACGGTGATCGATATCTCGCGCTCGCGCGTGCCCTGGCTGCTCGTCAATCTGCTGACGGCGATCCTGGCTGCCTCGGTGATCGCCCTGTTCGATGCGACGATCCAGCAGATCGTGGCGCTTGCGGTTCTGATGCCGATCGTGGCCGGCATGGGTGGCAATGCTGCCTCGCAGACCATGACGGTCACGGTGCGTGCGCTCGCCACCCGCAATCTCGACATCCACAATGCCTGGCGCGTCGTGCGCCGCGAGGCGGGCGTCGGCCTGCTGAACGGCCTGATTTTCGGCATTCTGATCGGCATTGCCGCGGGCCTCTGGTTCCGCGATCCCAATATCGGCGGCCTGATTGCCTCGGCCATGCTGATCAATATGATGGCGGCGGCCCTTGCCGGGATCATGATCCCGCTGCTGCTCGACAAGATCGGCGCCGATCCGGCGGTGTCCTCCGCCGTCTTCGTGACCACGGTGACCGACGTGACCGGGTTCTTCTCCTTCCTAGGCCTTGCCACCTGGTGGTTTGCGATCGGCTGAGCGCCGGTGCGCAGCCATCGGCGGCCCGCCTGGTCGCCGCATTGTCGCGCAAAATTGACTGTTACGTAAAAGTCAATTAAGTTGCGCGGGTGATGCAGGAAGCTGGCGTGAAAAAATACTATACCATTACCGAACTCACCCGTGAATTCGGCGTGTCGACGCGCACGCTGCGGTTCTACGAGGACGAGGGCCTCATTCACCCGGAACGGCGCGGGCGCACCCGGCTGTTTCGCGCCGCCGACCGGCGCCTGATCCAGGAAATCCTGCGCGGCCGGCGCATCGGATTCACCATTGCCGAGATCCGCGAGATCATCCAGGTCTACAAGGAGCCGCCGGGTGAGATGGGTCAGCTGAAGCTTCTGATGAAGCGCATCGACGAAAAGCGCGACGAGTTGCGCCAGAAGCGCAAGGACATCGACGACACGCTCAACGAACTCGACAATGTCGAGGAGGCCTGCCTGACGCGGCTTGCCGAGATCGGCGTCGGGACCTGATCGCGCCCCGCCTTCTGAAGTCCGGCATTCTCAGCGGCTGAGCATCGTGCATTCGCGTGCGGTGGCCTGCACCTTGTCCTGTCCGGCCGCGTCCAGCCTGCCCTCCAGCATCGGCTGGAACAGCGACTGGGCAATCAGGCGGTCGGGCATGCAGCCACAGAAACGGGTGCACAGGCCCGCCTCGTTGCCGTCATCAAGGCAGGAGCGC
Source organism: Rhizobium sp. CSW-27 (assembly GCF_018760785.1). Classification (GTDB taxonomy): domain Bacteria; phylum Pseudomonadota; class Alphaproteobacteria; order Rhizobiales; family Rhizobiaceae; genus Neorhizobium. The sequence continues at coordinate 125,053 of NZ_JAHHZO010000004.1, read as the reverse complement.
TCGCAACTGTGCGTGAAGCTTTCCAGCGGGTCGGGCGCCGGCGGCGGCGCGATCAGCGACGCGAGATAGACGAGACCGATCAGCACCGGCTGGTGCACGAGATAGAAAACGAGGCTGTGGCGCCCGAGACGGCTCAGCGCATTCGGCCGCTGCTGCAGGCGCGCCAGCCGTTCCAGACCGCCATGGGCCCGCAGCAGGCCGGCAACCGCAATGCCGCCCAGGACCGCTGCAATCCAGGGAAAGACCGGCACATAATCATTGGATCGCGGCATGGTGTCGGCAAAACCGATCCAGGCGAGAAGGCGGCTGTCGAACGCCTCGAAGCCAAGCACGCCGGGCATGAGCCAGGTGTTGAGGATCATCAATCCGGCAAGCAAGAGCGCCACCACTGCCGTCAGCACCGCCGGCAGGCGCAGGAAGGCAAGTCCGATCACGCTCGAAACGGCGATGTTGTGCAGGATGCCGAAGAAGATCCATTCCTGCGGCATGGCAATGCGGGTGGCGATGCTGATCAGCGCCGCCGCACCGGCGACCATGGCCAGGCGCTTGCGGAAGGATTGCCAGCGTATGCCGTCGCCATGCGCCAGCATCAGGCTGATGCCGACCAGGAACAGGAAGGAGCCGGCGATCATTCGCGCATAGATCTTCCAGGCCCCGTGCGTCGCGGTGCCGGATTCCAGATAGCCGAAGAATTCCAGATCCCAGGTGAAGTGATAGGAGGCCATCGCAAGGAGGGCCACGCCACGCAGGCTATCGATCACGGCAATGCGAGGGGTGCGGGTGGAAGGGCCCGAGGCGGGCGAGGCGGCATCGATGGAAGACAAGGTGAAACCTGAACTCAGTTGTCGGCGTGGTCCATGATGGCGCGCCGCGCTTCGGAAAAGAACTGGCGCCGGATCAGCACGAAGATCACGAACAGCGTGGATGCCATGAACATATAGGGCCCGATGAACCAGCCGAGATAGCCGATCGACAGAAAAATCGTGCGCAGGCCGGCATTGAAATGGCGTGCGGCGATGACATTCATCCGCACCACCTGATCGGCGGCACGTTCGGCGGCAACCCGATCCGAATTGGTCTCCTGCGTCATGGGCAGCGCACCGAACAGGATGGTGCAATAGTTGAACAGGCGGTAGGACCAGCCGAACTTGAAGAAGGAATAGCCGAACAGCGCCGTCAACCCTACAACCTTCGCCTCGAAGGCGGCCCGCCCGCTATATTCCACGAAGGCGAGGTCGCGAAAGACCGCGTCGACCTGGTCGGTCGCCCCGAGCAGGGCAAAGCAGCCGCCGATGGCGAAGATCGAGGTGGAGGCGAAGAAGGCCGTGCCGTTCTGCAGCCCCGCCATGATCTGCGTGTCGATCATCTTCAGGTCACGCTTCAGGGAATTGTAGATCCACTGGCGCCGACGCTCGGCCATTGCCTGGTTGAGGCTTCGCCGCGGCAGCACGGGTTCGCCACTCGTGAGCCACGAATAGCCGATCCAGAGGATTGCAAACAGGAGCAGGGCAACATAATCGAGCGTAGTCATCTGGCGTCCGCGGCGAATCCGGTGTCTGAGGCATGTCATGCGTCAATTGCAGGCGGATCACAAGCCGCCCTGACGCCGTCCGCTGCCAGTCTGGCGCAAGTCCGGGATGCCACTGTGCAGGCCGATATCGCCGGTTGCGCAGATTGAGGCGAAAAAGTGGTGAACAAGTCCCACTTTGCAGTTGCGAAATGTAAACGTCATTAATATAGGGTTAAGCGTTTCTGCGCACACTTTCCGGTGTTCGCCATTGGAGTCATCATGGAAGACAGCATTCAGAAGTCCTGCTGGGGCGTGACGGTAAAGGCCCTGGCCGGTTTTGCCGGTATTCTCGCACTGGCCTATCTCTTCGGAAGCATCTGACGGGACCGGCACGACCGATCCTCGCCCGCAACGGCAAGCAGCGACGTCGGCAGGACGGCTGCCTGTCGCATCCATTCCATCCCGTGTCGGCCCCCCACCTGACTTTGGCCTTTGACAAGGCTAGGTTTCGTGCGAATTGACCTCAAAGCCTCCGGGATTGCGTGCTCATGTTTCTGTCCGTATTCGACGTCTTCAAGATCGGTGTCGGCCCTTCCAGTTCCCACACCATGGGACCGATGTCGGCTGCCAACCGTTTTCTGGATCTCATCCTGTCCGACGAATGGCCAAGGCCGGCCGGTGCTGCGGTGCGGCATCTGAAGGTCAGCCTGCACGGTTCGCTGGCGTTTACCGGCATCGGGCACGGCACGGGCAGGGCGGTGATCCTCGGCCTGATGGGCGAGGCGCCGGACAGTGTCGATCCTGACCGGATGGAAGAGATGCTGGAAACGGTTGAGCGCCAGGGGCAGGTCACTCCGCCCGGCCATCCGGCCTATCTCTTTCAGCCGAAGGATGATCTGGTCTACGACAGGAAGCTTACGCTTCCAGGCCATGCCAACGGCATGCGCTTTACCGCCCATGACCGCGATGGCCGACTGCTGCTGTCGCGCATCTACTATTCCATCGGCGGCGGCTTTGTGGTGACCGACACCGAGCTGGAGGCCATGCGGGGGGCGCGGGCGAAATCCGTCGACAAGGTGCCCTATCCCTTTGCCACGGCGCGCGAGATGCTGGAGATGGCGCGCGGGTCCGGGCTCGGCATTGCCGCGATGAAGCGGGCCAACGAACTGACGAAGATGAGTGCCGCGGAACTGGACGAGGGGCTCGACCGCATCTGGGCGGCCATGAGCAATTGCATCGACCGTGGCCTCAAGGTGGAAGGCATCATGCCCGGCGGATTGAAGGTGAAGCGCCGCGCCAAGGCGATCCATGACAAGCTGACGGACGAGTGGCGCAGCAACCGGCTGAACCCGTTGCTCGCCAATGACTGGCTGAGCGTCTATGCCATGGCGGTGAACGAGGAGAATGCCGGCGGCGGGCGGGTCGTCACCGCGCCGACCAATGGCGCAGCCGGCGTCATTCCCGCCACCATCCGCTATTTTCTGCATTTTCACGAGGACGCCAACGAGGAGGATATCCGCACCTTCCTGCTGACGGCGGCCGCCATCGGCGGCATCATCAAGCACAATGCCTCGATTTCCGGCGCCGAAGTCGGCTGTCAGGGGGAGGTGGGCTCGGCCGCCGCGATGGCGGCGGCGGGGCTTGCCGCCGTGATGGGCGGCTCTCCGGAACAGATCGAGAATGCCGCCGAGATTGCCCTGGAACATCATCTCGGAATGACCTGCGATCCGGTGGCCGGACTGGTGCAGGTGCCGTGCATCGAGCGCAATGCGCTCGGCGCCGTCAAGGCGGTCACCGCCGCTTCGCTGGCAATCAAGGGAGATGGTACGCATTTCGTTCCGCTCGACGCGGCCATCGAGACCATGCGCCAGACCGGCAACGACATGAGCGAGAAGTACAAGGAAACCTCGACCGGCGGCCTTGCCGTCAACGTGGTCGAATGTTGAGGGCGGGCCCGTCGAGACGGGTTCCGTCTTGACCTTGCCCGCCGAAACCGCTTCAAGCAGGCCATGGCACTTCATCTGATCAAGCTTTGCGTCGGCGCCGATTCGCTCCAGGATCTTCGAGACTGGGTGAGCGAGCGCTGCATCACCGCCATGGCCGCCGGCCTTGCGCCGCACACCACCCATACGACGCGCATGGTGCCGAAACGGGTGGATGAACTGCTGGACGGAGGCTCGCTCTACTGGGTCATCAAGGGGCAGGTGGCGGCCCGCCAGCCGCTTCTCGACATCCAGACCTTCACGGGCGCGGACGGCATCGGCCGCTGCAATCTGGTGCTGGGACCCGAAGTGATCGAAACCGCGCCGCAACCGAAGCGGCCATTCCAGGGCTGGCGCTATTACAAGCAGGAAGACGTACCGCGGGATCTCGGTGCGGTCGGCGAGGATCTGGCTGAAATGCCCGAGCATCTGCGGCGAGAACTCGCCGAGCTTGGGCTGCTCTGACGATAGCCGCCGGTGGTTTCAGCGGCGGCGGAGCACCTTTGGTGGAAGCAGGCTGCCGTCAGCGCAGGGGCAAGCGTTCGGCACTGTCTGAAAGCGCAACAGGACGCAATCTGCGTCCTGCCGTCCATTGCATCAGCGAAGCTTCATGTAGATCGGGGCACGTCCGGAGCGTGCGGAGACATGCAGGTGGATCTGCGCCTCCGGCTGTGAGTGGCGCCAGGCGCGGGCGCCGTGGCACAGCAGCATGCCGACGAGATCGCGCGTGCGCTCCTTCGGCTTGGGGATGCCCATGCCTGCGAGCCGCATCGCGGCCTCGTGCAAAGGGTGCAGTGCACCCTGCATCAGCTTGCCCTTGCTTCCTTCGGGCAGGTGAAACTCGATGTTGTTCTCATTCATCGCCATGACGACCTCGTAACGCAAGACAATCGAGGGGCTGGATTGGGCGGCCTCAGCCACCCGGCCGGGCCGGCTGAGCCGGCCCGGCGGTGATTACTGTTGCGACGCCCAGCACTGGACGCCCTTCTTCTTCAGGGCATTGCAGGCATTGACGGCAGCCTTCTGGTCATCGAAGCCGCCGAAGCGTGCGCGGTAGAGCTGGCTGCCACCGGTATTGACGGCGACCGCGAAGGGCTTGGCGGAGCGCAGTGCATGACCGCCCTTGTCCTTTGCGCCTTCCAGCAGATCCATGGCGCGGTCCTTGCTGTCGGAAACGCCGATCTGGATCACCCAGCCATCCGGCAGCTTCGGCGAGGAGGATGCGCGGGTGGAGGCGGTGGTGACCGAATCGGTGTCGACCGGTGCCTCGTCGCGGGCAGCGACCTGCGGCGCGGGTTCCGGCGCGCGCGTCGGCACGGCAACGGCCGGACGGCTCATTGCCGCAGTCACGGCAGCGGCAGCGCCCTGCGACTTCGGTTCGGCGGCGTAGGCGGAAGCGCCGGCAAGCTTTTCCTGCGGCAGGCGGCCGGTCGGCGCCGGCGCCGTCGTCGGCAGCTCGGCTTCGGCAACGACTTCGGTCACGGCAGCGCGCAGACCGGGTTCCGGCTTGACAGGGACCGGAACGGAGGCGGCGGCCGGCGGCGAAAAGCTGCGCGACTGGGCGATGAGATTGCTCGTTGCACCCTTGGATGCCTTCGGCAGATAGGTGGCAACCAGCTTGCGCATCTGTGCATCGCGGGCAGCCGAACTGCTGCCGCCGAGCACGACGCCGACGATGGAGCGGCCATCGAGTTCCGCAGACGTGGCAAGGTTGAAGCCGGCCGCACGCGTATAGCCGGTCTTGATGCCGTCCACGCCGCGAACCGTGCCAACCAGGCGGTTGTGGTTGCCGATGGTCTGCTTGCCGAACTTGAAGACGCGCGTGGAGAAGTAGCCGTAATACTGCGGGAAGTGCTGGCGCAGTGCGATGCCGAGCCGTGCCTGATCGCGAGCCGTGGTCATCTGTGCGGTGTTCGGCAGGCCGTTGGCGTTGCGGTAGGTGGTGCGCGTCATGCCAAGCGCGCGCGCCTTGGTGGTCATCATCTGCGCAAAACGTTCCTCGGAACCGCCGATCCGTTCGCCGAGCGCCGTCGCCATGTCGTTGGCGGAGCGCGTGACAAGCGCGAGGATGGCCTGTTCGACGGTGGTCGAGCCGCCGGCACGAACGCCGAGCTTCGACGGCGGCTGCGAGGCGGCATGCGCGGAGACAGGCACCGGCGAATCCAGCGTCAGACGGCCGGCCTCAAGCGCTTCGAAGGTGAGGTAAAGCGTCATCATCTTGGTCAGCGAGGCGGGATAGCGAAGGGAATCGGCGTCTTCGCTATAAAGGACCTTGCCAGTCTTCGCATCGACGACGATGCCTGCATATTTTGGATTGGCTGAGGCGGGCTGCATGCCAAACAGCAGCGTCACCATGAACACTACGACTAAACCAGCGACTTTCGTGATCATCGAGGCACCATCCCGTGACGGGGATGTTGTGTTGACCTTATTCAGCACAGCGGCACTCACTCATTGCATGTTATCGTTATCCGGGCGCATCCCGGCAGTATGCGTGTTGCGCACCTTAGGCCGACAGCGTTACCAAGTGGTTTATGATGAACGGCAAGTTACGATTTTTGCCGGCAATTTACCCTTCGATGGCGCGAACCGGAGCAAAGCGGTTCGCCACATGCGTGCCGAAGGCGGCATCAATAAGGAGCCAGAGGATTTTTCCGCGGCATTGGATGGAAGGGCGAGAGTTCCGGACGCAAGGCCGGCAACGAAAACGCGGCCCGGTGGGGCCGCGGCGTCGAGGAAGTCGGCAGGTCTGGCGCGACCGGCCAAAGACTGATCAATGAGTCCGGCCTTTAGCGGCGCACGCTGCTGACGGCGGTGGCGCGCCCGTCCTGCAGACGAACCCACTTGCCGGGATCGTCCGCCGACTGTCGCTTGAGATAGGTGTATTCGGTCTCCGACCAGAGCATCACGCGGTTGCGCATGTTGTCCAGGATGAAATCGCCGCGATCGGTGCGCACTGTCAGCACCGCATGACCTTCGCCATTCGGCTGCAGCACGACGGTCATCAGCAGGTCGGATGGATCGAAACCTTGCTCGATCAGCATCTTGCGTTTCAGCAGCGCGAAGTCCTCGCAGTCGCCGACGGTGCGGGGATAGTCCCAGCGCTCCTCGACGCCGTAGATTTCCTGGTCCGTCATGGGCTGGATCGAGGTGTTGACGGTATAGTTGACGTCGAGGATCTTGCGCCAGCTTTCCTCTGTAAGGATCATCGGGCCGAGATCGCCCGAGGTCTCGACGCATTCGCTCTGATGCGACTGACAGAATTCATAGTGGCCGATCGGCGGATTGGCCTTGCCCGTGATGCGCATGCTGGCGGCAAAGCCGAAGGCGGACTGCGTGGACAGAATCGTGAGGCACAGGGCGGCAAGGCCAGTGCCGATGCTTCTTGCGTGCGACATGCGGGTTCTCTCCTTTGGTGGGAGAACAATGGCATGTCCGGTTTGATCGACCGCGAAATTGCGTAGTAAAAACAACTGCTTGTTTTATTCGAATGCAGGTCGAAAACGCGGAAAATTCGCCTCGAATAATCGTAAAAACGGCGACGATTTCGTCGAAAACTTGATTCGAATACGCCGCAAATTTTCCGGAAATCCGATGGATCGACCGGCAGGGTGCTGATTCCGGATGGTTTTTCGCCGAGCGGGCCGGCAAGGTTCCGGCAGGTGGCGGGCAGGCGCAGCGTGACGATGGCGTCACAAGAGGAGGCCGGAGCCTCTGCCGGCCGGGCACGAGAGGCATGAAAAGCGGTTGCGAAACGGCTTCTGCGTTGCCTTGTCCGGACCAAAAAAATGTTTCGACGCGGGAATTTTTGTCGTGGCCGCCTGGATATCGGAGGGGCAATGCACAAAAGCGGCGGATGCGATCCGCCGCCTCTCGTCCACCAAGCGGACAATCCGGTTCAGAAGAAGCTGCGCAGGCTTTCGCGGGTCTGAACGCTGGCGAATTCGACGGCGACGCCCTCGGCAAAGTGGCGCACCACGCGTCCGCGCAGATGGTTGAGCGAAACGGCCGTGCCGATCGGCGGGCGCACGTCGATGTCGAGCGCTGCGCCGGACAGCGACAGATCCACCAACCGGCAGGGATAGCGCGTACCATCGGCAAGCGTGAGTTCCACCCGCGTGATGCGCGGCGTCAGGCGGTCATGCCGGCGATCCTCGGCAAGGCCCAGTTCATGGCGGTTGGCGAGCCAGGTGAGTTGCGCGGCGAGCTTTTCACGCTTGCGTTCGGTGGCGTTGATCGACATGACGAAGCCGTCATGCGTCAGTTGCAGGACATGGCCTTCGATGCGGCCGAGATGATCCAGATAGGCGATGACGCGCTCGGCCTGGGCCGGGGTTCCCACGCAGGTCAGAACGACATCGCCCGGTGACATTTCCGTTGCCGTGCAAGGATATTCATCGTGGCTGGCCAGCATCAGCCGGCCCGGCATGTTGACCGAGACACGCTGGAACTGGCGCTGCGGCGTGACCTGTGCCGTTGCCGGGGCGTTCTGGGCGGAAAACATCTCTGACTTTCGTGGTTGCATCACCTCCCCGAAAATAGGCCGTCACGTGTTAAGATATGGTTCTGTGCGATGTGCCAGATCTTTGCGCGGCTGTGCAATGCTGTGTGGTCGGGCAACGGCGAACGGCCCGCCAGGGGCGGGCCGTCGCAGAAGCGGATGTCGGGCAGCGGTTTCGCTCAGCCGTCGATGCGGACCGAAAGACGGTCGGCGTTGTAGACCGGCGTCAGCTTGAAGCCGTCAAGCGTGATCTGATCGAACCTGCCGGTGAGGGCTGCGCCGCGGATCAGGGTGATCTCGTCGCCCGCGGTCGGCTTGTATCCCTTCGCCAGAGCGAGGCTGAGGGTGCCGCCCTCGATGGTTACGGACTTGGCGGCCGTCACGCCGTCCTGCTTGCCGGAAAGGGTGATGGCGAGCCCGCCGGTTTTGCGGATGGTGAGATTGCCACCCAGCCAGAGGTCCTTGTCCCCGATGACGGCCCGACCGCCCGACACATAGAGGTCGCCCTTGCCGAAGGCGGTCGGCGAGGCGGCCACCAGTTCGCCAGCCTCCACGACGACGCCCCCGGCAAAGCTGTTGTTGCCGGACAGCGTCAGCTGGCCGCTGCCCTGCTTGGTCAGTCTGCCGGCGCCGGAAATGTCGTTGCGCCAGGTGTCAGCAGCGTTGAAGCCGCCGCTTGCCGCATTCATGGCCACCGTCACATCGCCGTCGAAGGCGCCATAGCCGTCGGCTGCGGCGAACAGATTGAGGCGACCCCAGCCTTCCATGTCGCTCATGATCGGGAAGCCGGAGGCGAGCGCCGTGCTTTTCAGCACCACGCGGCGCTGTTCGGCGGAGAGATAGGGCAGGCGTGTTTCAAGCAGCACCTCCGCGCCCTTCGGCACCACCGCCGGCAGACCCGTCTCGCTGATGGTCGGCAGTCCATAGCTGAAGCGCGGCGCAACAAAGGCGGCGTTTTCCACACGGTCGGCAAAGCGGTCTGCGGTGGCCGGCGCCGAATGGGCAAGCCGCATCAGATCGGCGAAGCCGGTGGAGCCGGTTTCCTTCTGCAGGAAGCTCTGCGTCTGCTGATAGGCCTCCTGCTTCAGGGTGGCATAGTCGGAGCGGTTGAGGTTGTAGGAGACGACGGCCAGCGCCTGCATGCGGCCGCCGATCACGTCAAACGGCTGGTGCATGCCGGCATGAATGCGGTTTTCGCCCATGCGCACGGCGCGGGTGATCATCTCCTGATAACGCTGCGGCACCAGATAGGCCATGACAAGGGCATCGCGCCAGGCCTCGGCGGTGTGGCCGCTGGGGAAGCCGCCGTCGCCTGCCGGCTTGCTGCTCTTGGCCGGCACGAGCTGCGGCACCACGCGCACCTTGTCGCTCCAGCGATAGGGACGGGCATATTTGAAATACCGCTTCGCGGGCTCGGTGGAGCCGTCGGCGCTGCCGGCCTCCACCAGATCGACGGCCTTGCCCATTTCGGCATTGCCCTTGGCGCTTCCGACGCCGCGGTTGTTGCCCTTGTCGTCATATTTGACGGTCGTCGCGTCGGCCGGCATCTCGGTGATCGTCGTCGTCTGCTGTACGCCCTTGCGCCAGGCGGCGGCGAGCGGGCCGAGGCCGTCGCTGATGCTGACATTCTTGCCGCGCCGGTCGTCCAGATAGGCTTCCAGATCGTCATCCGGCGTGTTGGCGGTGGTGGTGCGGATGACGTAATCGAGATTGGCGGCGTGCACCTCCGGATGCTTCATGGTGCCGTCGGTGGCGCTGCGCGGCAGGCCGTCCCAGTCGGATTTCGTGACGGCAGGGCAGCCGTCCTTGGCCGGCGCATCCTGCTCGGCATCGACGAAGGGCGTGCGCGGGGTCCACAGATCGAGGAAGCCGGAGAGCAGGCGTACGCCGGCATTGGTTTGAAGCGTGGCATGGCAGGCATCGCCGCGCTGGTTGGTGGCGCCGAAATCGACATAGGCCGGAACGCCGGCGGGCGGCGGCGCACTATCGGCATGGCCGAGGCCGGCGGGTGCTGCGGGAAGGGCGATGGATTCGGCATGGGCCGGGGTCAACGCGCTTGCCAGCAGGAGGCTGGTGGTGAGGGACAAGAGAACGCGGCGGTTCATGGGGCTTGGTCCTTCCTGGAGCTGCAGGGGGCATGTGTCGGGTGAGGGGAGTGGTTTTTATTCGTCAGGATGCCGAAATAATGCGGGCGCTACCGAAGGCGTCAACACGGGGGCGATTGTCTCCTTCGCTTTGTTGTGCGCTGCGGCATGCCGATTAGAAGAGGCTTGCGACAGTTTTCTGACAGTCGATCGATTTTTTGCGGATTTCAGCCGGTCTCGCCCACTGCCTTGTGATGACGGCCGGGTTTGCGCCCTTCCGCGCCTCATGTATGTCTGACCATCGCAGGAAAAGGACAGGCTCATGGATGATTCCCGTCACACATCGCCGCAGGGCGAGCCGCCGCGCCCGGGCGCGATCGTCGAGGAAGGCGGGGCACACGGCATGCAGGCAGAGCCGCCCCGCTGGCGTCCGCCATCGCAGCCCCTGTTCAACCTGCCGACGCCGCTGACGGTGACGCTCGCCATTCTCGTGCTGCTCTATCTCGTCGACGCATACCTGCTGAACGAGGATGCGCGCAGCCTCGTGCTGTTCGAACTGGCCTTCACGCCGCTGCGCTATGTCTATCCGCTGAGCCAGCAGGGGTTCGAATGGCTGTGGACGCCGGTGACCTATTCGCTGCTGCATGGCAGCATGGAGCACATCGTGTTCAACGCCCTTTGGCTGACCGCCTTCGGGGCGCCGGTGGTGCGCCGCATCGGCGCGGCCCGCTATGTCGCCTTCTGGATCACCGCCGCGGCGGCCTCGGCCTTTTTTCATGCGGCGCTCAACTGGGGACAGCAGACCATGCTGATCGGAGCTTCGGGCGTTGTCTCGGCACTGATGGGAGCAGCCTGCCGCTTCGCCTTTCCGAAGACGGGCGGCGGCATGCGCCGCATGCATGCCCATGTGCTGCCGCGCCAGGGCATCGTTTCGGCTCTGCGGAACCGCACGGTGCTGGTCTTCACGCTGCTGTGGTTCTTCGGCAATGTGCTGATCGCCTTCGGCCTGCCGCTGGTCGGTTCGGACATGGGCGCGATCGCCTGGGATGCGCATATCGGCGGCTTCCTGTTCGGCTACCTGCTGTTCGGCCTGTTCGATCCGTTACCGTCTGAATCAGAAAGTGCTTAAACGTCCCTTTCTGAAGGGATTTCGACTGTTGCAAAGCAGGACGACTGCGCGCACCATCTCCTGACGGAGGGGCGGCCTCGGGTGGGAGTTTGGGGCGGCGCCTCCAGGACACTGGCCATAGGAGGAATGAATGCCTGTTTCCGTCAAGACCATGCTGGACGCCAAGGGGCGCAACGTCATTTCCGTGACGCGCGAAAAGACGATCGCCGAAGTGGCGACCATCCTTCATGAAAATCGCATCGGCGCTGTGGTGGTCACAAGCCTCGAGGGCCGCATCGCCGGCATCTTTACCGAGCGCGACCTTGTGCGCGTCGTGGCGGAAGGTGGCGCTGCGGTGCTGGAAACGCCGGTCTCATCGGCTATGACAACCAGCGTCACCCGCTGCCGCGAGGAGACGACACTCAACGAACTGATGGAAGTGATGAGCAGCGGCCGTTTCCGTCACGTGCCGGTCGAGGACGGCGGCAAGCTCGTCGGCATCATTTCGATCGGTGACATCGTCAAGGCACGCATCCGCGAGGTGGAGGCCGAGAGCGAGCAGATGCTGGCCTATATCGCCGGCTAGGGATCTTCAGGGCGCGCGCCTCAGCTGGCAAAGACTTCCTGCATGCGCTTCAGTTCCGCGATGCGGGCGCGCGCTTCCTGATATCCGCGATCAATGGTCTCGCCGGCCCGGTGAAACTCCGAGAGGCCGATATCGCTGAGGCGCGGATGCAGGGCAAGGTCCGGCGGGTCGCCGGCAAGGCGGGCGCGCGAAATGCGCTCCTGAATGATGTTGAAGGCCTGCACCATCACGCCCGTCATGCCAATATTGGCCTCGCGCACCCGCGTATGCTGGCCCTGCACGATGGGCTGGACGCTGGCGCTGTGCTTGACGACTGCAGAGCGACCGAAGATATCGTAGTTGAGGTTGACCGCCACGACGAGCGGCTGCTCGTAGGCCCGGCAGACGGAGGTCGGCACCGGATTGACCAGCGCGCCATCCACCAGCGTGCGATTGTTGCATTTCACCGGTTCGAAAATGCCGGGCAGCGCATAGGAGGCGCGCATGCCGGTGATCAGCGAGCCATTGGTGATCCACACCTCATGGCCGGTATTGAGTTCGGTCGAGACGGCGACGAAGGGGCGGTCGAGATCCTCGATGGCGATGTCTTCCAGATCCTCCTGCATGCGCTTGGTGAGACGCATGCCGCCGAACAGGCCGCCGCCGCCGATGGTGAGATCGAGAAGGCCGGCAATGCGCCGCATGGTAAGCGAGCGGGCAAAGGCCTCCAGCTCATCGAGCTTGCCGGCCAGGTAGCAGCCGCCGACAAGGGCGCCGATGGAGGTGCCGGCAATCATGCCGACCTCGATATCCGCCTCTTCCAGCGCCCTCAGAACGCCGATATGTGCCCAGCCGCGCGCCGCGCCACCGCCCAGCGCCAGTGCCAGCTTGGCCCGGCGCGGCGGCGTTGCCACCTGCTTCGGGGCTGCCGGCACAGCGGAGCCGGCCTCCGTCTGCGCCAGTTGCGGCTCGCTCCTGTTCCAACTCCAGTTCAGCATGTGATGCCCGCTCCTGCGGCTGAACGTCTCCCGAACCGGTATCTAGCGCCCGTTCCGGTTTAGAAACCGTTGATGTTTCGACCGCTCGCCAAATGCCTGGGCAACTGACTGTTCAGTGAGCGCCTTCGCCATAGACGGCCTGCGGATCAAAATGTCGCTGTTCGTCCGCGACTTCAAGAAGGGGAGCCCCGTCCTGAAGCCGCACGGTGCGATAAAAGCACGAACGCCGCCCGGTGTGGCAGCTCGCATCATGGCCGGCGACGGCGACCTTCAGCTGTACGGCGTCCTGGTCGCAGTCGGTCAGAACCTCCACCACCTTCTGCAGGTTGCCGGAGGTCTCGCCCTTCTTCCAGATCTTGCCGCGCGAGCGGCTGTAATAATGGGCGATGCCGGTTTCAAGCGTCAGCGCCAGGGCCTCGCGGTTCATGTGCGCCAGCATCAGCAGCGCGCCGTCGCGCGCATCGGTCACCACGGCTGTCACCAGGCCGGCCTCGTCAAAGCGCGGCGTGAAGGGGCCAGCGCCTTCCAGCGCCACCTTGTCTTCGGGCGCTGCGGGAAAATCGATGGTCATGAAATATCCTGTCCGTCCGAAAATGCGGCGGTTACCGCCGGATCATGGTGAGGAAGCGGGCCTGTTCCGCGGCATTATCCTGAAACGCGCCGGTAAAGGTGGTGGTGAGCGTGGTGGAACCCTGCTTCTGGATGCCGCGCATCGACATGCACATGTGTTCCGCATCGATCATCACCGCCACGCCACGCGGCTGCAGCACGCCCTGGATCGCCTGGGCGATCTGGGCGGTCATCGCTTCCTGCGTCTGCAGGCGACGGCCATAGACATCGACCACGCGGGCGATCTTGGAAAGGCCGAGAACCCGGCCCTTTGGCAGATAGGCGACATGGGCCTTGCCGATGATCGGCACCATATGGTGTTCGCAATGCGAAAAGAAGGGGATGTCGCGCACCAGAACCATGTCGTCATAGCCGGCAACCTCCTCGAAGGTGCGGCCGAGGATCTCTTCCGGCGTCTGTTCGTAGCCCGAAAACAGCTCGCGATAGGCAGCGGCAACGCGTTTCGGCGTGTCGAGAAGGCCTTCGCGGGTCGGATCGTCACCGGCCCAGCGCAGCAGCAGGCGCACGGCCTCCTCCGCTTCCTGCTGGGTGGGACGAGCCTGCTTCTGGCCGGCAGGAAAATTCTTCACGATGGCGTCCATTTTATCGTCTCCTGATGCGGTTCAAGGCCGCACCTGACCAGCCTGTCGGGTTGGCATGCGGGTTGGCCTGTCTGGCCCCCGATCAAGCGTTACGGGCTATCTGACCTGCCGGATCTTTTTTGACAAGACAGGCTGTCCTGCTTTCGCACGCCTTTGGGGCAAAACATTGCGTCTTGATGCCTGCCGCTTCGCCCATCATATAGAACGCAGACCGATCTTGCGCCAGCAGGGCGCGATTGACACAGTGTTCGCCTTGCGCGCCCGGCGTGAAATGCGACGCTGAGCCAGACACCATGAAGGCAGATCCGCATGGATGACATCTACAACAGCCGCATCCTCGAACTGGCCGGCAACATTCCGCTGACCGGCGCAATGGACAATGCGGATGCGAGCTCGGAAAAGCACTCGAAGCTGTGCGGCTCCAAGGTGCGGGTGTTCGTAAAAATGCAGAACGGCGTCATCAGCGATTTTTCCCATCAGGTGCGGGCCTGCGCGCTGGGACAGGCTTCCTCCTCCGTGATGGCGCGCCATGTGGTGGGTGCAACGCCCGGCGAGGTGCGTGCGGCCCGCGAGGCGATGCTTGCCATGCTGAAGGAAGGCGGCGAGGGTCCTGACGGACGCTTCGAGGAAATGCGGGTGCTGAAGCCGGTCAAGGATTACAAGGCCCGTCATGCATCGACCATGCTGACCTTCGATGCGGTGGTCGACTGTCTCGATCAGATCGAGGCCGGGCAGGTGGCAAGGGTTGGCTGAACCATGTGCGAATATTGCGATCAACTGGAGGACGATGAGGAGGAGCGGCCGCGCAGACGCGGGCGCAATTATACCGGCCCCTTCCGCAAGACGCCCGGCCGTCTGGTCGGCATGGGTCTGATCCGTCTCTACCAGTTGACGCTGTCCGGCTTCATCGGCAATTCCTGCCGGCATCTGCCGACCTGCTCGGAATTCGGTTATGAAGCCGTGGCCCGGCACGGCTTGTGGTTTGGCAGCTGGATGACCGCTCTGAGGGTGATACGCTGCGGGCCGTTCGGTTCGTCCGGGCTCGATCCCGTACCGGAGGCGCTGCTGCCCGCGCAGCGCTGGTTCACGCCCTGGCGCTATCGTGCGCGCGGCACGGGGTGCGCCACGGGCATCCGCCCCGCGGAAGAAGTGCTCTGATCATGCCGATCCCCATGGAATACCATCACGCGGGCCGCGATTTCGACGCCTTCATGGCCGATCTTCTGGAAATCTCGCTGCTGAAGACCCGCCACCAGGCCTACACCATGCTGCAGGCGGTGCTGCAGGTCTTCCGCCGCCGCCTGACGCTTGCCGAAGCGATTGCCTTCGCCAACCTGCTGCCGCCGGTGGTGCGGGCGATCTTCGTCAGCGACTGGGATACGACAGAGCCGCAGCGTCCGTTTGCCGATCGCGAGACGCTGATGGCGGAGGTCCGGCAACTGCGGCACAACCACAATCTCTCCACGCCCACGGCCATCGAGGACGTGACGAGCACCCTTCGCCGGCATGTGGATGCGGCCCGGCTGGAAGCGCTGCTGCGGCAATTGCCGGAAGGCGCGCTTGCCTTCTGGGGCTTTACGGACTGAGAAGCAGTCCTTGCCTTTGCGTCCTTGCTTTACTCCGCCGCATTTCGCGCGTATCAACGCGCGCGTTGGACGCCGTCTGCCGACGGCAAGATCAAACCACCCGCATTCGTTGGCGGGACTGGATGACAGGAGCACACCATGTCCGTTTCCCTGACTTTCCCCGATGGCTCGATCCGTTCCTATGATGCCGGCACGACCGGTCTGGCGGTCGCCGAATCCATTTCCAAGTCGCTGGCCAAGAAGGCGGTCGCTGTTGCGATCGACGGCGAGCTGCGCGATCTCTCCGACCCCGTCACCGAGGGCCGGATCGAGATCGTCACCCGCACCGATGGCCGCGCGCTCGAACTCATCCGCCACGACGCCGCCCATGTGATGGCGGAAGCCGTGCAGGAACTTTGGCCCGGCACGCAGGTCACCATCGGCCCGGTGATCGAAAACGGCTTCTATTACGATTTCAAGCGCGTCCATGCCGACAGCGGCGAGGACTGGCCCTTCACGCCCGACGATCTGCCGAAGATCGAAAAGAAGATGAAGGACATCATCGGCCGCAACAAGCCGTTCATCAAGGAGGTCTGGTCGCGCGACAAGGCCAAGCAGGTGTTCGGCGAAAAGGGCGAGCGCTTCAAGGTCGAACTGGTCGATGCGATCCCGGCCGACCAGGACGTGAAGATCTACAGCCAAGGCGACTGGTTCGATCTCTGCCGTGGTCCGCACATGGCCTCCACCGGCCAGATCGGCACCGCCTTCAAGCTGATGAAGGTGGCCGGTGCCTATTGGCGTGGCGACAGCAACAACCCGGTCTTGAGCCGCATCTATGGCACCGCCTGGGCCACCCAGGAAGAGCTCGACCAGTATCTGCACGTGCTGGCGGAAGCCGAAAAGCGCGACCACCGCAAGCTCGGCCGCGAGATGGATCTGTTCCATTTCCAGGAAGAGGGTCCGGGCGTCGTCTTCTGGCACGGCAAGGGCTGGCGCATGTTCCAGACGCTGACGGCCTATATGCGCCGTAGGCTTGCCAACACCTATGAAGAGGTGAACGCGCCGCAGGTGCTCGACAAGTCGCTGTGGGAGACCTCCGGTCACTGGGGCTGGTACAACGAGAACATGTTCGCGGTGAAATCCGCCCATGCCTTCGTCAACCCGGATGACGAGGAAGCGGATAACCGCGTCTTCGCGCTGAAGCCGATGAACTGCCCGGGTCACGTGCAGATCTTCAAGCATGGATTGAAGTCTTACCGTGAAATGCCTGTACGGCTTGCGGAATTCGGCCTCGTGCATCGTTACGAAGCCTCCGGCGCGCTGCATGGCTTGATGCGCGTGCGCGGCTTCACCCAGGACGATGCGCATGTCTTCTGCACGGAAGAGCAGATGGCGGCGGAATGCCTGCGCATCAACGACCTGATTCTCTCGGTCTATGAGGATTTCGGCTTCCACGAGGTTGTGGTGAAGCTTTCCACCCGCCCGGACAAGCGCGTCGGTTCCGATGAACTGTGGGATCGCGCCGAAAGCGTGATGATGCAGGTTCTGAAGACCATCGAGGAACAGTCCGGCGGTCGCATCAAGACCGGGATCCTGCCCGGCGAGGGCGCTTTCTACGGTCCGAAGTTCGAATACACGCTGAAGGATGCCATTGGCCGTGAATGGCAGTGCGGCACCACGCAGGTGGACTTCAACCTGCCGGAACGGTTCGGCGCGTTTTACATCGACCAGAACTCCGACAAGAAGCAGCCGGTGATGATCCATCGCGCCATCTGCGGTTCGATGGAGCGTTTCCTCGGCATCCTGATCGAGAACTTTGCCGGTCACATGCCGCTGTGGTTTGCGCCGCTGCAGGTGGTTGTTGCGACGATCACTTCGGATGCCGATGATTATGGCCGCGAAGTGGTGCAGACGCTGCGGGATGCGGGCCTGATCGTTGAGGAGGATTTCCGCAACGAGAAGATCAACTACAAGATCCGCGAGCATTCGGTGACCAAGGTGCCGGTCATCATCGTCTGCGGTCGCCAGGAAGCCGAAAACCGCACGGTCAACATCCGCCGCCTGGGGTCGCAGGCGCAGACCCCGATGTCGCTTGCCGATGCCGTGGCGTCGCTGACGGACGAGGCAACCCCGCCGGACGTCAAGCGCCGCCAGGCGCTGCGCAGGGTCGCTGCGGAGTGATGCGGAAGGCAGCCCCGGCCCCCTGCAGGGCCGGGTCTGTCAGCATCCTGTCATGAACATGCAATAATACTGTCATCGTCATTTCATCTGCCCGGAGAGAGGCACGTTGCGCTTCAAGGAACTGTCTTACGCCAATGAACGGGATCCGCGCCTCAAGCGATGGCTGATCCGCTCCATTGAAGGTCTCTCCGGTCGCGACCGCTACATCCGTCTCTACGACATCTGGCGCAAGGATGTGGTCGGCAGGTCGGATCGGGTGTTCGGCGAGATGCTGGATCTCATCCGGGTGAAGCTTGCTGTGGACGGCACCTGGCCGCCCAAGGATCTGCCCGAGGCGCCGCTCGTCATCGTCGCCAATCACCCGTTCGGCATTGGCGACGGCATTGCCATCCTGTCCCTCGCAGAGCAGCTCGGCCGGCCGTTCCGGGTGCTGATCAACAATGAACTGCTCAAGGTGCCGGAAATCGCGCCCTATTCCCTGCCGGTCTGCTTCGAGGAAACGAAGGAAGCGCTGGCGATGAACATGGAGACCCGGCGCGAGGCCGTGCGGCTGCTGAAGGAAGGCGTGACGATCATCATCTTCCCCGCCGGCGGCGTGGCGACGGCGAAGAAAGGGTTCGGCCGGGCCGAGGACCTGCCGTGGAAGATGTTTCCGGCACGTCTCATTCAGGCGGCGCGCGCCAACGTGCTTCCGGTCTATTTCCACGGCCAGAACGGCCGGCTGTTCCATCTGGCAAGCCGCGTGTCTCTGACGCTTCGCCTGTCGCTTCTGATCCGCGAGTTCAAGCGGCTGTCGGGCACGACGATCCGCGCCAGGATCGGCCCGCTGATGACCTGGGAGCAGATGGCCGCCTTTTCCGACCGCAAGGACCTGCTGGCGCAGCTTTATCAGGCCGTCTTCGTCATGCGCGAGGCGCCGAAACCCCGCTTCCGCAAGGCGGGCTGACACGCGCCGGCGGGCCGTTCGCCCGGTCAGGTACAGCAGATGCGAAAAGGTCACCTGCGTCACGCCTCAGTCCGCGTCGACGCCGCTCACCTGCTGGGCTTCCTTCATCAGCACTTCCACATCCTTGTTGCGGCCGGGCGTCACCGTGAAGTCGCGCTGATAGATCTTGTCCTTGTTGCGGGCGATGGCAGTGTAATCGCCCTCTGCCAGCACCATGGTGGTGAAGGCGCGCACGCTCTCGCTCACCACGTCGCCGGCGGAGGTCAGGACCGACCAGGCGGTGTCGGCCACCGCTTCGCCGCCGGGCTGGGAAACGAGTTTCAGCGTGATCTGTGCGGCGCGATGCTGCAGCGTGGCTTCCGTCAGCTTGCCGGCCTCGACCTGTATGTCGGCGCGGGCGACGGAATTGACCGTGCCGTATTCCGATACGACATGATAGGTGCCGGCATTCAGCCGCACGATGGTATTGGCCTTCACATCCGCCATGATCAGACCACGCTCGCCATCTTCGCGGGCCTCTGCGGTGTAGATCGAGAACTTCAGCTTCTCGGCGGGAACACGCTGGTCGGAACCCGCCACCGCGTTCAGCACGAAGCCGCCGGCATCCAGCACCAGCGTCTGTTTTTCCACCTCGCCATTGGCCGGCACCTGTAGTTTCTTGGTGACGCCGGCCCGCCCGAAGGCGACATTGACGAAGTAGTCGCCCGGCGGCAGCAGGAAGTTGGCGGAGCCACCCTCGGCGCTTGCCACGACGGGCAGCTTGCCGTCAGGGCCGGGGATCGGACTGAATACCCGCCAGTTGAGGCCTCTCTGCATGATCTGGCCGCCCTGCGTCAGGCTTGCCTGCAGCGTGACGTCGCGAGCAACCGGTGCGCGCACTGCGCCAGATCCGGAAAAGGCGTTGAGCTTCGGCATCTTCACCGTGCCGTCCAGCTGCCTGAACGTCTTGAAGGCGTCATCCGCGCCGGCCGAAACCGGGCAGGCCAGCATGGCGCCCGGCATGAGCAGGAGCGTGGCAAGGCGCGCGACCGCAAGGGGTGAAGATTTCATGCCGTGGCGACCGTTGACTCTTTGTTGCACAGCCGCCACTTGAAGACCAACGAGACGGCAAATTCAAGACCTAAAGCACGCCACGGCCTTCCATCCCGGCCCGAGCAGCGCCGGCCCCTTGCATTTGCACCGGCCGCGAGCGCAGATCCGCAGGACGTGTCCGGGTCATCGCCTTCCGTTTTTTTGACAGTCAGCAGGGCGCCCATCCAGTCATGAACACCGAAGCCTCCCTTTTCCAGTATCTGTCCACGCGCCGCTCCATTCCGGCCCCTCAGATGACCGAGCCGGGCCCGGACCGGGCGACGATCGAATCGATCCTGACGCTCGCCTCCCGCGTGCCGGACCACGGCAAGCTCGCGCCCTGGCGCTTCATCGTCTATCGCGGGGCGGAGCGGGCACGGCTCGGCGCAGCCCTGTGCGAGCTTGCTCTGTCGAAGACCCCGGAGCTTTCCGACGAGATGCAGCAGGTGGAGCGCGGCCGCCTGACCCGCGCGCCGGTGGTGATCGCGGTTGTCAGCACGGCGCAGCCGCATGTGAAAATCCCCGTCTGGGAGCAGGAGCTTTCGGCGGGTGCCGTGTGCCTGAACCTGTTCATGGCTGCCAATGCGCATGGCTTTGCCGCCAACTGGCTGTCCGAATGGGTAGCCTATGACGATGGCGCCAAGGCGATCCTCGGCATTCGGCCGGAGGAGAAGGTGGCCGGATTCCTCTATATCGGCTCGACCAGCTTCCCGCAGACGGACCGGCCGCGCCCCAACCTCGCCGATATCGTGACCTGGACCGGCGGAGACGAGGACTGATGTTCTACGCGACGGATGAAAACCGCCACGGCATGGCGCATGATCCCTTCAAGGCGATCGTCGCGCCGCGCCCGATTGGCTGGATCGGAACGAAGGGCAGGGATGGCTCGCGCAATCTCTCGCCCTATTCCTTCTTCAACATCGTGTCCGACCGGCCGAAGATCGTCATGTTTTCCTCCAGTGGCCGCAAGCACAGCCTGAAGAATGCCGAGGAAACCGGCGTTTTCACCGCAAGCCTTGTCAGCCGTTTCATCGTCGAAAAGATGAACGCCTCGTCGGCGCCGGTGGATTACGGCGTGGACGAATTCGCGCTGGCGGGGCTGACGCCGAGAGAGGGCGAACTCGTCGATGCGCCGTATGTCGCCGAGGCGCATGCGGCGCTTGAATGCCGGGTCACGCAGGTCATCGTTCCGCACGGGCTTGATGGCGAAGCCTCCGAATCGGTGATGGTGTTCGGGCAGGTGGTCGGAATCCACATCAGCGAGGCAATCATCCGCGACGGGCGGATCGATATGGAGCTTGCCCGTCCCATCGCCCGCATGGGTTATATGGACTATGCCGATGGCGGTGCGGATGTGTTTCAGATCCAGCGTCCGCGCGGCTGATGATGGCGCTCAGTCGCCCTCTTCAGGTGCGGCGATGAGCGTGGCCTGAGATCGCGATCCGGCCACGAAACCGGAAAAGCCCTGCCGCAGGGCGTTGCGGCACAGCGCGCGCAGGGCTTGCACCTCGTCCTGTGTGGCAGGAGGCGCAGCGGGCAGGGCCATCAGCGCCGCAAGGCCCGCCGCGTGCGCCGAAAGCAGCAGGCGGCTGCGCACATGCGCGAGGAGCGCCTGGCCGTCCGCCGTGTCATCCGGGGCAAGGCCAAGCGCGGCGCGTGTCTCTGCCTGGTCCCAGAGCAGCGCCGTCAGCCGCCGGCTCAGGCGCCGAAAGTCCGCGGCGAAGGCTGCTCCCTCCGGCGTGTCTGCCGGCCGCGCGATGATGGAGGCGGGCGGCCTGCTTGCCGCTTCCTCCTCCTCGATCACCGTCAGGCATATGTCGAGGTGCTGGATGTCCGCCTCGCAGGCGACCTGCGGCAGGACCATTGCCCGAGCCCCGGCCCCGACGGCAAGACGCAGTGCCACATCGAATGCCGCATCGTGGAGCGGCGGCAGTTCGACCGCCAGCATGATCGCGTCCCGATCCACGAGCCCGGCCTGCGCCACGGGGTGAGGCAGGTCCTCCCAGCGCAACAGCAGCGGGGATGCGAGCGCGGGCAGTGCGGCAAGATCGGCGGGTCCGCCGCGACACCATGAGACGAAAGGCCAGGCGGGTCGGTGGGAAGTGGCGGTCTCTGACAGCGGAAGCCCCTGATTTCTTAAGGAATATGGTGAACGGAACATAAACCATTTCTTCCTAGCCTGTCCGGCAGGAGAATGGTCCGGTCGTGTCCATTTACTCCCATTGTACGGGGCACGTCATCGGTGATTGTCAGGGCATTTCTACATTGGGCGGAAACGGCGGGCGCACAGGACCGCGCGCGGGCTGCCGGCGCTCTGGCGCGCGCCTTTCTGCGTCTGCCGCTGCAGGACCCCCAGAGGCACGATGCCGTGATGGCAATGATCCATCTGCTGGATGATCCGGACGCACGGGTGCGCCGCGCACTGGCCGAGGCGCTTGCGACCTCGCCTGCGGCGCCGCGACCGGTGGTTCTGGCGCTGGCGCAGGACCAGCCGGATGTGGCCTGCCATGTGCTGACGCTTTCGCCGGTGCTGGCGCAGAGCGATCTGGTCGATCTCGTCGGGCGCGGCGGACGGATGCTGCGCGGACTGGTGGCCGCTCGGCCCGGTCTCGGTCCGGGTGCCGCCGCGGCCATCGCGGAAGTGGGGGAAGCGGCAGATATCCGCATTCTGCTCGACAACCCGCGTGCGACCATCACGCGCTACGCATTGCAACGCATTGCTGAACGATTCGGTGCGTGTCCCGAGATACGCGCTGTGCTTGCCGATCGCGCCGACCTGCCTCTGGTGGCGCGCGACATCCTGGTGCGGTGCCTCACCCAGTCGCTCGGCCAGTCGTCCCTCCTCGTCAATCTGCTGGATCCGGCGCGGCTTGCCCACGTGCTGCGGGAAACCGACTGCTGCACGACCCTGCAGATGGCGGCGGAATGCTCTCCGACAGAGCGTCAGAAACTGGTCGAACATCTGGTGGCAAATGACCGGATCGATTCGATCTTTCTTCTGCGTGCGCTCGTTGGCGGCGAGATCGAGGTTCTGGCAGCCTGCATGTGCGCGCTGTCCGGCCTGGGCGAAGAGCGCGTGCGCGCGGTGCTGGCGACAGGACGTCATCACGCCCTGCGGGCGCTTTATGAAGCCTGCGGTCTTGCCCGCGAGGTGGCGCATGTCTTCGTCGAGGCAACGCTTTTGTGGCGCAAGATGGCGGCCGAACCCGCCATGCCGCCCGAATTCAGCCTTTCTGCCGAACTTCGGACGCAGATCGCACCTCCCGCTGATCCCTATGCGCCGGTCAGTGAACTGCTCGCCCTGGTCGAGCAGATGGAGACCTCGGCCCGGCGGCAACAGGCGCGGCATCTGTCGCAGACGCTGAGAAGTGTAGCCTGAACCGGATCCGGTCTCAGCGCAGCCGGCGCGCCACCCAGGCATAGCCGTCCTCGACCATGCGCACCGGGCTTTTCACCAGCTTGCCCACCGCCTCGCGGCTCGGCAGGATGTCCTTGACGCGCCCGATGGCCTGCTGGGCGAGGTTTTGCTCCTGCGCGCGCTCCTCGGCCGGCGTCAGATCCGCGGACGGCCGTAACTCTGCGCCCGACGATGACGGCGTCGATGCGACGGGGCGTTCGGATGGCACCGGTGCCTTGGCCTGGGCCATGGTCGGGTCCTGGCAGACCGCAATCACCACCGGATAGGAGACGTTGGCGAAGGCTGCGAGTTCCTTCTCGGAGACGGAATTGCACAGCTCGATCGTCGGCCAGCGCTGTTGCAGCGTGGCAATGTAGTGGCAATCGGTTGCGCTGTCGTCGCAACCCAGAATCGTCATCATCACAAGTGCAGTACGCATGGAGCATCCTTGGCAAGGGGTTGCCACCACCTTATGAGAAGGATCATGACGCCGGCAAGGCGCTGCAGAAAATCAGGAACAGCCGATGGACGCAACGATCCTCATTCAACGCGAACCACCCAGGCAGCCCGGGGTCATCCGCCTTCTGGAACTGTCGAATGCCTATGCGGCCTCGCTCTATCCGGCCGAGAGCAACCACATGCTGCCGCTGGAGGAACTCGAAACACCCGAGGTGTCCTTCTTCGTGGCGCGCGCTGGCGATACGGTTCTCGGCTGCGCCTCGCTGGTGCGCCAGGAGGATGGCACGGCCGAAATCAAGCGGATGTTTGTCGACGAATCGGCGCGCGGCCTGCGGCTCGGCAAGCGGCTGCTGGACAGGCTGGAGGAGGAAGGGCGGCGTCTGGGCGTGTCGGTGCTGCGGCTGGAAACCGGCATCTACCAGCCGGAAGCGATCGGCCTCTACCGCCGCAACGGCTTCGCGGAAATTCCCGCCTTTGGCAGCTACCGGCCCGACCCCTTGAGCCTCTTCATGGAAAAGCGGCTGGACGCCGGCGCCTGAACGGGGTTCAGGCCGTCCGGCGACCCTTGGGCATTTCCTCGACCGGTTCCTCATCCACCGCAAGGCCGGCGGAGAGTTCGATCTCGCGCATCCATTCGCGCCAGATCGCCACGAGCAGCGCCATCAGCACCGGACCGATGAACAGGCCGAGGAAGCCCATCGTCTTCACGCCGCCGACCAGGCCGAAGAAGGTCGGCAGGAAGGGAAGCTTGATCGGCCCGCCGACCAGACGGGGGCGGATTGTCTTGTCGACGATGAAAAGCTCGACCGAGCCCCACACGAAGAGGGCGGCGCCGGCAAAGAAGGAACCGCTGGCGACCAGGTAGATCGATACGAGCGTGAAGGAGAGGGGCGCGCCGCCCGGCACCAGCGCCATGGCCCCGGTCAGCACGCCGAGCGTGACCGGCGACGGCACGCCGGCGATCCAGTAGGCGAGGCCGAGCACGATCCCCTCGCCGATGGCAATCAGGGTCATGCCGGTCACGGTGGAACTGATCGTTGCCGGCACCACGCGGGAAATGCGCTCCCAGCGGGCAGGCAGGATGCGTTCTCCCAGCATGTCGATCTGCCGGGAGAAGGCGGCGCCGTCGCGATAGACGAAGAACAGCGCGATCAGCATGAACAGCAGCGACAGAAGCAGGTGGAAGGCGCCGTCGCCGGCGGCGATCACCGCCCGGTAGATGTTGCCGATATTGGCGCCGCTGACGAGCTGGACAAGCTGGCCGATGGCGCCCGGTTCGCCCACATGCTTTTCCCACTGCAGCCCAAGCCAGTCTCCGGCCACCGGCAGATCGACGATCCATTTCGGCGGCGGCGAGCCGACGCGGTTGACCTGCAGCGCCCAGCCGATCCAGTCGCGCATCTCGCCGATCGTATAGGAAATGGCGATCCCGACCGGCACGACGAGGAAGGTGATGACGAGCAGGATGGCAATCGTGGCGCCGAGCGTCGTGTTGCCGCCCGTGCGTCGCAGAAGATCGCGGTACAGCGGCCAGCTGGCAAAGCCTATGACCAGCGCGGCAAGCACCGGCGCGACGAAGCCGTGGAAGAAATAGATCCCGGCAAAGACGATCAGCACCAGCAGCCAGCGGGCGGCGGAGATCGGCGGAATCAGCGCCATGCGCATGGGCGCAACCGGCCCGAGCCAGCGGGGTTCCTTGGTGGAGGATTCTCTGTCACTCACGATCGCTCAACTATCCCTGTTCGCCTGCCCGCCCATATGGTCAGAGTGACCGGCTGGCGCAAGACAGAATTGTCTGACGGTGGCGGCAGCACAGCCACCCCTGCATTCCGCAAGATGATGATCTCCGCCAATCCCTCGCGCAGACGGTTCTTCCGGACCTGACTGCGGTCAACACTGGCGCGCACCATAATGATCTTGCGCCCGCGATGCCACAACTTCCATCCGTTCCGTCAGCAACGCTGAATGACGTGAAAGGCCGGTGCCTTTCATCCGATCTTGTTGTCCCGACCGGTAACGGACACGCCTAGACACTGGAAATGATGCTCTTGTGACGTATTGCCGCTCCGGTGCGGAAATTTGCGGGGCCGCGGTCTGGAAATGCCCATGTACACGCTCTAACTCCCGAAAAGTCCTGGCGCTGTCGTTTCATCCGCATCTGCGGCGGCTCCGGCGCGAACGAAAGAGCGGTGCCCAACGCCGGCCTGACGATGCATCCGTTTGCCAGGGTGTTTGCGGCAGTCGATTTCACAAGCAGCACCATGGTCGACATGAACACGGCAGGCGATGCGTGCGGGACAGGCCACGCAGAGGGCCGGCCCCGAAGGATACTGAAATGCCGAATACGCCTCAGGTCGATCTCAGAAATTGCGACCGGGAGCCCATTCACATTCCCGGCAGCATCCAGGCCTGTGGCGCGTTGCTGGTCGCCGACGGCTCCGGCGGCGCGATCCTGCGCCACTCCGCCAACCTGCCGGCCATGCTTGGCCTGTCGGCGGATGTCAACGGCTTGCGACTTGACGAGGTGCTGGGGGACGAGGTGGCGCATGCGCTGCGCAATGCGCTGGCAACGACGGTCGATCCGGCCCGGCCCGCGCTTCGCATGGCACTTGCATTGCCCGGCGGACGCTTCGACGTGTCGGTGCATCGCAACGACGATCTGGCGCTGATTGAATTCGAGCCGGCCGCAGCCCATTCCGATCAGCCTCTGGAAGTGGCCCGCATGCTGATCAGCCGCATTCGCGCCATCGAGAGCATCGATGAACTGGCGGACAAATCGGCACGGCTGCTGTTTGCCACGCTCGGCTATGACCGGGTGATGATCTACCGGTTCGAGCATGATGGAGCCGGCAAGGTGGTGAGCGAATACAAGCGCCGCGATCTGGAAAGCTTCAAGGGCCAGTATTTTCCGGCAAGCGACATTCCCAAACAGGCGCGCGAACTCTACCTGCGCAACACGATCAGGGTCATCGCCGATGCGCGAGACATCCGCATTCCGATTGTGCCGGAACGGGATGACGAGGGCCGGCCGCTCGATCTTTCCTTCGCCCATCTGCGCAGCGTCTCGCCCATCCACTGCGAATATCTGCGCAACATGGGCGTGGCAGCCTCGATGTCGATCTCGGTCATCGTCGATGGTGACCTGTGGGGGCTGATCGCCTGTCATCACTACCAGCCGAAGGCGCTCAGCCTTTCGCAGCGGGTGGCCGCCGAAATGTTCGGCGAATTCTTCTCCCTGCATCTCAGCGCGCTGAAGCAGAAGCAGATCCTCGATACCGCAAACGCTGCCCGCCGCTCCCTCGACCGCTTTCTGCAGTCGGCCTCCAGCAATCCCGATATTGCCGGATTGCTGCGACGGTCGCTCGGCGATTTCGCGCGCATCATGCCCTGTGACGGGATTGGTCTGTGGCTGGATGGCCAGTGGAGCGGGGAGGGGCTGCTGCCGCCGTCCGGCGCGATCACCGGCATCGCCGATTTCGTCGGCTCTGTCTCCAGTGGCCGCATCTGGGCAACCGACCATCTGTCCCTCCACCTGCCGCAGGCGGAGGATTATGCCGAGAATGTCTGCGGCGTGCTGGCCGTTCCGTTGTCGCAACGTCCGCGCGACTATCTGTTCTTCTTCCGCCGGGAACTGGTGCGAACCCTGAACTGGGCCGGAAATCCGGAGAAATCCTACGAGACGGGGCCGATGGGGGACCGGCTCACGCCGCGCAAGAGCTTCGCCATCTGGAAGGAGACCGTTCACCGCAAGACGCAGCGCTGGACAGACAGCGAGCGTGAGATCGCCGAAGCGATCCGCTCGGTGCTGGTCGAAGTGGTGCTGCACCACAACGAACTTCTGGCGGACGAGCGGGGCAAGGCCGATGTGCGTCAGCGGATGCTGAACGAGGAGCTGAACCACCGGGTCAAGAACATTCTCGCCGTCATAAAGGCGCTGGTCGGGCATCCGGTCGAGGAAGGACGCCGGATCGGGGATTATGTCGCGACGCTGAAGGGGCGCATCCAGGCGCTGGCCTTTGCCCATGACCAGGTGGTGCGCAGTGGCGACGGCGGCTCGCTCCGGGATCTGCTGGAGGCGGAGGTCCGGCCCTATCGCGATGGTGCGAGACAGATCCGGCTGACGGGCGGTCATGTCTGGCTCGACAGCCGCGGTTTTTCCGTCATGGCGCTGGTGTTGCACGAAATGTCCACCAATGCCGCCAAATACGGAGCGCTTTCCGTGCCGGGCGGACGGCTGGAGATCGGCTGGATGCAGGACGAGAACGGTGACTGTCTTCTCGACTGGCTGGAGAGCGGCGGACCGCCCGTGGCAACACCGGGCCGCTCCGGCTTCGGCACGGTGCTGATCGATCGCAGCATCCCCTATGAACTCGGCGGCGAAAGCCGGATCGACTATGCGCCGGAGGGTATTCGTGCCCGTTTCATCATCCCGGCGCGACACATCCATGGCACGGAGGCGGCCGAGGAGGAGGCGGAGCCGGCCATCAACGCCGCCTCGACCCGCGAGATTGCCGGCATGCTGGCCGATCTCGACCTGCTTCTCGTGGAGGACCAGATGCTGATTGCCGCCGATGTCGAGGCCATGCTGGCGGAGCAGGGCCTCCATAAGGTCACCACGGCACCGTCCTCGGCAGAGGCGCTGCGCCAGTTGAAGCGTGCCACGCCGGACATCGCGGTGCTGGATGTCAATCTCGGCTCCGGCACGTCGCTTGCGGTGGCGGAAGAACTCAGTCGCCGAAACGTACCCTTCATCTTTGCCACCGGCTACAGCGACCAGTCGGTCATTCCGGCAAGCTTCGATGCGCCGGTGGTGCGAAAGCCCTATGAGGCAACCGCTCTCATCGGTGCGATCCTGCGCGTTCTGGCCGCCCGCGAACCGGTGCTGGAGGTCTGACCGGGGCGGCCGCCAGGCCTTCGCCGTCAGATGTCGAGATTGTCGGCGAAGGCAGCGCGTTCCTGGATGAAGCGGAAGCGGGCATCCGCCTTGGTGCCCATCAGGTTGTCGACGGCCTCGCGGGTGCCCTCGAAATCCACCTCGTCGATCTCGACGCGCAGCAATGTCCGCTTGCCGGGATCCATGGTGGTTTCCTTGAGCTGTGCCGGCATCATCTCGCCGAGACCTTTGAAGCGGCCGATCTCCACCTTCTTGCCCTTGAATACGGTTTCCATCAGTTCCGCCCGGTGCGCATCGTCGCGCGCGTAGACGGTCTTGGCCCCCTGGCGGATGACATAAAGCGGCGGCACAGCCAGATACAGATGGTTGCCGCGGATCAGCTCCGGCATTTCCTGATAGAAGAAGGTGATCAGCAGCGAGGCGATATGCGCGCCGTCCACGTCGGCATCGGTCATGATGATGACGCGCTCGTAGCGCAGGTCTTCCTCGCGGTACTTGGTGCGCGTGCCGCAGCCGAGCGCCTGGATAAGGTCGGCGATCTGCTGGTTGGCGGAAAGCTTCTCGCGGCTGGCGCTGCCGACGTTCAGGATCTTGCCGCGAAGCGGCAGGATCGCCTGGTTCATGCGGTTGCGCGCCTGCTTGGCGGAGCCGCCAGCCGAATCGCCCTCGACGATGAACAGTTCGGCACCCTCGGCGGTGTTCTGCGAGCAGTCGGCAAGCTTGCCCGGCAGGCGCAGCTTGCGCACCGCCGTCTTGCGGTTGACTTCCTTTTCCTTGCGGCGGCGCAGGCGCTCTTCCGCCCGCTCGATCACCCAGTCGAGAAGCTTGGCCGCCTCGGCCGGATTGCCGGCGAGGTAGTGGTCGAAGGGATCGCGCAGCGCGTTTTCCACGATGCGCTGGGCTTCCACCGTTGCCAGCTTGTCCTTGGTCTGGCCGACGAATTCCGGTTCGCGGATGAAGACAGACAGCATGCCGACGGCCGAAATCATCACGTCATCGGTGGTGATGTCCTTGGCGCGCTTGTTCTGTGTCAGTTCGGCGTAGTTCTTCAGGCCTTTCAGCAGCGCGATGCGCAGGCCCGCCTCATGCGTGCCGCCTTCCGGGGTCGGGATGGTGTTGCAGTAGGAATGGATCTGCGGATCGCCGCCATACCAGGTGATCGCCCATTCGAGCGCACCATGGCCGCCGGTCTTTTCCGTGCGGCCGGAAAAGATGTCGCGGGTGACGGTGAATTCCTTGCCGAGCGTTGCCGCCAGATAATCCTTGAGACCGCCCGGAAAGTGGAAGACCGCCTTTTCCGGAATCTCGCCGCCGGCCGGCACCACGCCCGCATCACAGCTCCAGCGGATTTCGACGCCGCCGAACAGATAGGCCTTGGAGCGGGCCATGCGGAAGATGCGGCCCGGATCGAATCTGGCGTGATCGCCAAAAATCTGCGGATCGGGGTGGAAGCGCACCCGCGTGCCGCGCCGGTTGTGCACGTCGCCGAGCTCCTCCAGCCCGCCCTGCGGCACGCCGCGGGAGAAGCGCTGGCGGTAGAGCTTGCGGTTGCGCGCCACTTCCACTTCCAAAAGATCCGACAGCGCATTGACCACCGAAACGCCGACGCCATGCAGGCCGCCGGAGGTCTCGTAGGCCTTGCCGTCGAACTTGCCGCCGGCATGCAGCTTGGTCATGATGACTTCGAGGGTGGACTTGCCCGGAACCTGTGGATGGTTTTCCACAGGAATGCCGCGGCCATTATCGGTCACGGTCAGGCATCCCTGCAGATCGAGATGTACCTCGATGAAATTGGCGTGACCGGCCACCGCCTCGTCCATCGAATTGTCGATGACTTCGGCAAACAGGTGATGCAGCGCCTTCTCGTCGGTGCCCCCGATATACATGCCGGGCCGCATGCGGACGGGCTCGAGCCCTTCCAGAACACGGATCGAGGAGGCATCATAACTGTCTGCGCTGCCGGCGGATGCGGCAGGCTGCGGGCGCGGGGCGGCGGCCTTCGGCGGTGCGACGGCGGGGTCGGGTGCCTTGTCGGCCGGTTTGGGAGCCGTGCCCGGCAGGCTTGCGAAAAGATCGGTCGTGTCGTCCATGGGTTCGTCTATAGGGCCTGTGAGCAAGCAACGGAAGCGCGGGACACGGATTTCCGGCTTGGAGGTGGCTATCGAATCGTCTGCGAACGTGCCAGATGGCGTGGCTTTTCGCGATGCTCGTGCAAAGAAGCAGGCGTTGCGAAAGGATGTGCGCTGCAGCGCAGTGCTTGGCAAGGCCGAGTTTTGACAGGAAGTGGATGAACCGCCGCATGTCCACAGATGATTTGCCGCAAAGGCGCCTCGCGCGGTGGCCGATTGCCCTGCCGCTGCTGTTCTGCCTTGCGTCCATGGCCGTGGCGCAGCCGACGGACGGCCCGATCGCTCCCTTCAAGGACGAGCTCTTTTCCCGCCAGACGGTGCTTGAAAGCCGGGATGGCGGTGCCTTCGAGGTGATCGACTATCAGGAAATGCGCGACATCAACGGTCGCGACGAGGAGCCGGAACGGCGGGTGAAGTCGGCCTATGTCGACCTTGCCGTTCGTCGCCAGCAGGTCAACGAGACGCTGGTTCTTGGCGGCACGCGGCTGGATGTCACCCGCGTCGGGCCGCTTGACGATGCAGCCTTCACCGTGATTTTCATCCATGGCCGCGGGGGCGACCGGCGTCTCGGCGCCAACGACTATTCCTTCGGCGGCAATTTCAACCGGCTGAAAAACCTCGTCCTGCGCAATGGCGGAACCTATTACGCCCCGAGCGTGCCGGGTTTCGATCCGAACGGGGCGGCCGATGTAGCGGCACTCGTGCGCGCCGTCTTCGAACATTCGCGCGGCCGGCCGGTGATCCTTGCCTGCGCCTCGATGGGCAATTTCATCTGTCAGAGCGTGTCGCGTGACAAGGAGGCGGTGCGCTATCTGAAGGGGCTTGTGGTGATGGGCGGGCCGCCGGATCCGGGCTTTCTGACCACGCCCGCGGCAAAGCTGCGCATCCCGGTTTTCTTCAGCCATGGCAGCGACGACAAGGTTTACAAGGCAGAAGAGCAGATCGCCGTCTATCGGAAGATGATCAGCAAGGCATATCCGACGCTCTTTCGGCTCTATCGCACCGGTGGGCATGGCACACCGGTGCGCATGAGTGACTGGCGGGAGATCCTCAACTTCATGCTGGCTGCAAGGGCAGGGTGATAAACTGGATTTTTAAGCTTGGTTCTCAACCAAACACGCGATTTTCCATACCAATTGCGGCAATAAGCGTCTAAAACGCCCTCTGTCGAAAAATGTGAGGATGCCGTTCCTGTTTGAAGGGCGGCCGGGATGAAGGAAAGCAAAGCGCGATGACGCCGGATGTTCGCCCGCTGGTGGCTGGAAACTGGAAGATGAATGGCACGCGGTCCTCGCTGGACCAGATCAAGGCGATTGCCGAAGGCGTGCAGGGGCCGCTTTCGGAGAAGGTCGATGCGCTGCTGTGCCCGCCGGCAACGCTTCTCTATGTGGCGACCGCGCTGTGCACCGACAGTCCGCTGATGATCGGTGCGCAGGACTGCCACCAGAACGCCTCAGGTGCCCATACCGGCGACATTTCCGCCGAGATGATCGCCGACTGCTACGGCACCTTCGTGATCGTCGGCCATTCCGAGCGTCGCAGCGATCATGCCGAAACCGATCACCTGGTGCGTGCCAAGGCGGAGGCCGCCTTTGCGGCCGACATCACGGCGATCATCTGCATCGGCGAGACGGCCGACGAGCGCAAGGCAGGCCAGACCCTGGAAATCCTGAAGCGCCAGCTGGCTGCCTCGGTGCCGGACGGGGCCAATTCGGAAAACACCGTGATTGCCTACGAGCCCGTCTGGGCGATCGGCACCGGCCTGACGCCGACCGTCGAAGACGTGGAGAAGGCGCATGCCTTCATGCGCGCCGAACTGGTGGCGCGTTTCGGCGCAGCCGGCAAGGCAATCCGCATTCTTTATGGCGGCTCGGTAAAGCCTTCCAACGCAAAGGAACTGATGGGCGTTGCCAATGTGGACGGCGCGCTGGTCGGTGGCGCAAGCTTGAAAGCGGCCGATTTCCTCGCCATCTACAAGGCCTATGAGGGCCTTGTCGGTTAATTTGCCGCAAAACGCCGTTCCGGCGCACTTGCCCCTTGGAATGCTGGCCCGGCTCGGCTAAAGAGCCGGCCAGACTGTTTTTGATTGCCGCCAGCCGGCGCGCAGGACTGGACTGATATGCAGACCGTATTGATCGTTATCCATCTCATGATCGTGCTGGCACTCGTCGGCGTCGTGCTGATCCAGCGCTCCGAAGGCGGCGGCCTCGGCATCGGCGGCGGTTCCGGCTTCATGTCGGCGCGCGGCACGGCAAATGCCCTGACGCGCACGACTGCCATCCTGGCGACTCTGTTCTTCATCACCTCGCTCGCTCTCGGCATCCTCACCCGTTACGAGTCCCGTCCGACCGACATTCTCGACCGTATTCCCGCCACCCAGCAGGGCAGCGGCAACGGGATTCTCGATTCGCTCGGTGGCGCACCGGCCGGTCAGGCGCCGGCCAGTGGTGCCGCCGCTCCGGCCGCCGGCAATGGCGCTGCCGCCCCCGCTGCCCCGGCTCCGGTCGATCCGACAGCGGTTCCGACCGGCCAGTAAGGCCGCGTCACGCTTCCAGCATCCGGCAGGCCGAAAGCCTGCCGGTTTTCTTTTGTCCAGATTTCAACAGCTTTAACGCAAGGGCGTTAGATTTCTGCTGGTGGAATCGTTCGTTTAAAGGTATCCGGTGACTCCCATGGCGCGATATGTATTCATCACAGGCGGCGTGGTTTCTTCTCTTGGAAAAGGAATTGCGGCCGCAGCCCTCGGAGCCTTGCTACAGGCCCGCGGTTACCGGGTTCGGCTCCGCAAGCTCGACCCCTATCTCAACGTCGATCCGGGCACGATGAGCCCGACGCAGCACGGCGAGGTCTTCGTGACCGATGACGGGGCGGAAACCGACCTCGATCTCGGCCACTACGAACGCTTCACGGGGCGCTCGGCCACCAGGACCGACAACATCACCACGGGTCGTATCTACAAGAACATCATCGACAAGGAACGCCGCGGCGACTATCTCGGCGCGACCGTGCAGGTCATTCCGCACGTGACCAACGAGATCAAGGATTTCGTCGTCGAGGGCAATGACGATTACGACTTCGTCATCTGCGAAATCGGCGGCACGGTCGGCGACATTGAGGCAATGCCCTTCGTGGAAGCGATCCGCCAGCTCGGCAACGAACTGCCGCGCGGTTCTGCCGTCTATCTGCATCTGACCCTGATGCCCTATATTCCGGCAGCCGGTGAGCTGAAGACCAAGCCGACCCAGCATTCGGTGAAGGAACTGCAGGCCCTCGGCATTGCGCCGGACATCCTGCTGGTGCGCGCCGATCGCGAGATTCCCGAGGCGGAGCGCCGCAAGCTGTCGCTGTTCTGCAATGTGCGTCCCTCCGCCGTGATTCAGGCGCTTGATGTGGCCAACATCTATGACGTGCCGATGGCCTATCACAAGGAAGGCCTCGACAACGAGGTGCTGGCCGCCTTCGGCATTGAGCCGGCGCCGAAGCCGCGTCTGGAGGCCTGGGAAGAAGTCTGCAACCGAATCCGCACCCCGGAAGGGGAGGTCACGATTGCCGTCGTCGGCAAGTATACGGGCCTCAAGGATGCCTACAAGTCGCTGATCGAGGCGCTGCATCACGGTGGCATTGCCAACCATGTGAAGGTGAAGCTCGAATGGATCGAGTCGGAAGTCTTCGAGAAGGAAGATCCGGCACCCTATCTGGAAAAGGTCAACGGCATTCTGGTGCCCGGCGGCTTCGGCGAGCGCGGCGCGCAGGGCAAGATCAATGCGGCGCGCTTTGCCCGCGAACGCAAGGTGCCGTATTTCGGCATCTGCTTCGGCATGCAGATGGCGGTGCTGGAGGCAGCCCGCAACCTTGCCGGCATCGAAGGTGCATCCTCGACCGAATTCGGCCCCTCCAAGGAGCCGGTCGTCGGCCTCATGACCGAATGGGTCAAGGGCAACGAACTGCAGAAGCGTTCCGCTTCCGGCGATCTTGGCGGCACCATGCGCCTTGGTGCCTACAAGGCGGCGCTGAAGCGCGAGACGAAGATCGCCGAGATCTACGGCTCGACCAACATTTCCGAGCGCCATCGTCACCGCTACGAAGTCAACGTGGATTACAAGGACCGGCTGGAGAGCTGTGGCCTCGTCTTCTCCGGCATGTCGCCGGATGGCCTGCTGCCGGAAACCATCGAATATCCAGATCATCCGTGGTTCATCGGGGTGCAGTATCACCCGGAACTGAAGAGCCGGCCGCTCGATCCGCATCCGCTGTTTGCGAGCTTCATCGAGGCGGCGCTGGAGCAGAGCCGTCTCGTGTAAGGCCTGCTTCTACCACCTGAAATTTTCCGATGGCATGAACAGCCCGGATGTCTGCAAGGACGTCCGGGCTGTCTGCTTTGCGTGGTCCTTTGGTTGCCTATGCTCCCATCGGCCTATTGAGGCATCAACCGATTCGCCAAGCTGGGCAGGGACACAGCATCCAGTAGCGCTCCTGCTGGAACAATTGCGAGTTGCGCTGCCCCTGTGTGGTAATGCGAGACAGTATCACTGCACATGATTTCAATCGCTTGCAGCCCAGAGCGCCCGGAACGCCGGTTGTATTTCCGGTGATACAGTCGCCAGCCTTTTCTGCTCTCCGCTGTGTTGAGTATGACAGAAATGTTACATAGACACGGGGGAATGACAGGGAGAGTGTGGAGACATGCAATGTCAGGACGGGACACCATACGGGGTCGGCGTGGACGTCAGAGGCAGACAGGCGCGTGACGAAGACCGGCCTCGATCTTGCGGAAGGCTGGCGACGGGCATCGCCGGAATGGGCGTTGCCGGGGGCGCTCCGCCACCAGGTTCCGCCGGTGGATGGAGGAAGACCTGCGGCTTGCGGCGGCGAGCCGTCGCGGTCGCCGTGTTTCCAGCGTGCGGTGAGGTGGCAGTCAGACCATGAAAGTCGTCAGCTTTGCCAATGCGAAAGGCGGTTCCGGAAAGACAACCAGTGCCGCCCTGCTGTGTTCGGGACTTTGCGCGCGGGGCTATCGCGTCAGCCTGCTGGATTGCGATCCGCTCTATCCTCTGTATGACTGGGCTGTCGCTGCGCTGCCGCGCAATGCCACGGCTCTGCGGGTCCAGGATGCAAATCGGCTGGCGACCGCGATCAAGGCCGCTTCGCCGCAGGTGGATTACCTGATCGTCGACCTGTCCGGTGCCTCAAGCGTCATGAATGCCCTGTCCTTTGCGCTGTCGGATCTCGTGCTCGTGCCGATGCAGGGCTCCATGATGGATGCGCGGGGGGCGCTCCATACCATCGAACTGATCACCTCGGTGGCGGAGAACCGCCGCTCGCCCGTCAACACGTCCCTGGTTCTGACGCGGGTGAGCCCGATGGTGGTGACGAATGCGGTTCGCTATGCCACCCAGATCGTCGAGGAGCGGAGCGTTCCCTTCCTGCCGATACCGGTTCTGGAACGCAGCGCCTTTCGTGACATGTTCAGCCACATGACCAATCTGGTAGACAAGGACCATGCGGCTGTCAGCAATCTGGCCAAGGCTCGTCGCGACATCGACCGTCTGACCGATGCGGTTGCCAGTTGCATCGACACAGCAGCCGGCGCCGCCTTGCCCGGGCGGTGCAAGCATTGATCCTCATCGGTCTCGCGGGTCGGGGTCGGCGCTTCTGCCGGTCACATGCGCATAGGTTGCGAGCGCCCGGTCACGAGCCGGGCCATGCTCGACGATCGGCCTCGGATAGGTGGAGCCGAGGGTGACACCGGCCTTCCGCAGCACATCGAGCGGCGCTTCAAAGGGCTTGTGGATGTAGCGGTTCGGAAGAGCGGCGATTTCGGGCACGAAGCGGCGAACGTAATCGCCCTCGGGATCGAATTTCTCTCCCTGCAGGATCGGGTTGAACACGCGGAAGAAGGGGGCGGCATCGGCGCCAGAACCTGCGACCCACTGCCAGTTGGCGGCGTTGGAGGCGACGTCTGCATCAAGCAGCGTGTCGCGGAACCAGGCTTCGCCCCGTCGCCAGTCAATCATCAGGTCCTTGATCAGGAAGGAGGCGGTGATCATCCGCACACGGTTGTGCATGTAGCCGTGCCGCCAGAGCTGGCGCATGCCGGCATCGACGATCGGATAGCCCGTCTGCCCTCTGGTCCAGGCCCTGAACTGCGCGGCGTCGAAGGTCCATGGAAAGGCGTCGAATCGCTCGTTCCAGTTGGCGCTGGCAAGCCGCGGGAACTCCACCAGCAGATGGTAGGAAAATTCGCGCCAGACCAGTTCCTTGCGGAAATGGATCATGTCTTCCGTGGCGGCGAGCCCGCGGGTTGCATGCCAGATGCGGGCCGGCGAGATTTCGCCGAAGGCCAGATGCGGGGAAAGCATCGAAGTGGCATCCTCAAGACCCGGAAAGTCGCGGTCGCGCTTGTAGTGCTCGACAGGCTTGTCGATGAAGCGGGCGAGGCGTTGATGCGCGCCTGCTTCTCCCGGTTGCCAGAGCGTTTCAAATTCCGCTGCCCAGTTGGGTCGCTTCGGCAGCAGATCCCACTGCGCCAGATTTTCCGAAGCAGGAATCCGAAAAGGGGCAGCAACGGTCCTCGGGGCATCGACGGGCTCGCGCGGCTCGCCATCCTTTTCGAGCGCCCTCCAGAAGGGCGTATAGACCCGGTATGGACCGCCCGTGCCGGTGCGCATCTCTTGCGGATCGTGCAGCAGCTGGCCCTTGAAGCGGCGGACCTCCAGGCCGGTCCTGCGCAGCGTGTCGAGGATGTCCGGGTCGATCTCGTCGCGTTCATAGAGGCGGTTGAGGAAGAGAGCCCTGGCCCCGGTTTCCGCAGCCAGTGCTGCCAGTGCCTCCGCCGGTTTGCCGCTGCGCAGGACCAGCCGGTTTCCCCTGGCTTGCAGCGCGCCTGAAAGGGCGTTGAGGGAATGATGCAGCCACCAGCCCTGTGCAGCGCCCAGTGGTCCGACCTTCTCCGCTTGCGGCTCGCGAACATAGACACAGATGACCGGCGCGCCGCTCTGGACTGCTGCCGTCAGGGCGCCATTGTCATCAAGGCGCAGGTCCTTGCGGAACCAGACAAGGACAGGGGATCGGTCGGACACGCGGCAAACTCCGGATTTTCAAGCAGATCTCCGCCGCCTACGGATTCTCTTGCGGGCCAGATCACCCGGCGAACGGCCGCAGCAGGATGATGGGGCAGGGGCTGCCCGCCGGCAGTTGCGGCGCATGCGGCGGCCGCACGATCAGCGCGTCCGAATGGGCAAAGATCTTCATCATCGAAGAATCCTGCTTGCCGAACGTCTCGGCGACGAGGCGGCCCTGATCATCGCGCGACAGCGTGGCGCGCAGATAATCCTGCCGCTGGTCATTGGCGACAAGCGGCGTTGCCGTCAGCGCGGTCGACGCACGGTCCGGGCGCGGCTGGTGCGCCAGCCGGGCGATCAGCGGTTCGAGGAACAGCATTCCGCAGACAAGGCTTGCGACGGGATTGCCGGGCAGGCCGAGAACCTGCATCGCGCCGAGCGCGCCCACCATCAGCGGCTTGCCGGGGCGCATGGCAATGCGCCAGAAATCCAGCGCCATGCCCTTGGCCGTCAGACTTGCCTGTACGAGATCGTGATCGCCGACGGAGGCGCCGCCGAGCGTCACCAGCACGTCGACGCCGGCCTCGATGGCCTTGCCGATCTGTGCCTCGATGAGCGCGCGGTCGTCGCCGACGATGCCGAGATCCAGCACCTCGCCGCCGGCCGCCTCGATGAGGGCTGCGACGCCAAAAGTGTTTGAGGCGATGATCTGGTCCGGGCCGGGCGTGCCGCCGGGGACGACCAGTTCGTCGCCGGTGGCAATCAGCGCCACGCGCGGACGGCGGTAGACGGCAAGCGATGCGTGATTCATGGCAGCAGCCACCGTCACATGCGCATGGTCGAGACGCGTGCCGGCCGTGAGCACAACCTCGCCCTCGGCAAAATCCTGGCCGCGCGGGCGAATGTGGCGCCCCGCCGTCACGGCAAAGGCGGTGCGGATACGGGCATCGTCCAGCCGTTCGGCATCCTCCTGGATCAGCACCGTATCTGCTCCCTCCGGCACCGGTGCGCCGGTGAAGATGCGGACCGCCTCGCCGGGGCCGAGCGTGCCGGCAAAGGCATGGCCGGCGGCCGACTGGCCGATGACCGTCAGCTCGGTCCCGATCCGTGGGGCGTCCATGGCGCGCAATGCATAGCCGTCCATGGCGGAGGCATGGAAGGGCGGCTGCGTCAGGCGTGCGGCAAGATCCTCCGCGAGCACGCGACCCGCTGCCTGCCTGAGGCTGACACGTTCCACCTCCGCCACCGGCCT
Source organism: Rhizobium sp. CSW-27 (assembly GCF_018760785.1). Classification (GTDB taxonomy): domain Bacteria; phylum Pseudomonadota; class Alphaproteobacteria; order Rhizobiales; family Rhizobiaceae; genus Neorhizobium. The sequence continues at coordinate 86,139 of NZ_JAHHZO010000004.1, read as the reverse complement.
TGCCCGCGACAACAGGCGCTGAAGGGCGTCGGAAACGGGAAGGAGCGGGCCTGCCATGATGTCATTCCTTGCTGCGTTGCCAGTCGCCGGATTTGCCGCCGCTTTTGGCGAGAAGCTGGATGCCGCCAATCTGCATGCCCTTATCCACCGCCTTCGCCATGTCATAGATCGTCAGGCAGGCGACGGAAACGGCGGTCAGTGCCTCCATCTCGACACCCGTCTGGCCGGTCAGCTTCACCGTGGCCTCGACGCGCAGGCCGGGCAGGGCCTCGTCCTCGCTGATCTCGACGGAGACCTTGCTCAGCATCAGCGGATGGCAGAGCGGGATCAGGCTTGCGGTCTGCTTGGCGGCCATGATGCCGGCCAGTCGCGCCGTGCCGATCACGTCGCCTTTCCTCGCATTGCCGGCGCGGATCAGCGCCAGCGTTTCGGGCAGCATGCGTACATGGCCTTCGGCCGTGGCGATCCGCACGGTGGCGGCCTTGTCGCCGACATCGACCATATGCGCTTCGCCCGCGGCATCGATATGGGTGAGGCGTGCGTCCTTCGCCATCACTCGGCCGCCTGGCTGGCCGCCTCGCCGGCAAGAAGCGCGCGGGTGGCTGCTGTCACATCGTCCTTGCGCATCAGGCTTTCGCCGACGAGGAAGGTCGAGATGCCACTCTTTTGCAGGCGCAGGCAATCGGCATGGGTGAAGATGCCGCTTTCTCCGACCAGCAGCCGGTCGGCCGGGACCATTGCCGCCAGCCTTTCGCTGACCTCGAGGCTGACTTCGAAGGTTCGCAGATTGCGGTTGTTGATACCGATGAGCGGCGAGGCAAGCTTCAGCGCCCGTTCCATCTCGTCCGCATCATGCACTTCCACCAGCACGTCCATGCCGAGCGCGAAGGCTTCGTCCTCCAGACGCCTTGCGACGTCGTCGGACAGCGAGGCCATGATCAGCAGAATGCAGTCGGCACCCCAGGCACGCGCTTCCAGAACCTGATAGGCATCGAACATGAAGTCCTTGCGCAAGGCCGGCAGCGAACAGGCGGCGCGCGCCGCCGTCAGATATTCCGGCGCGCCCTGAAAGCTCGGTGCATCTGTCAGTACAGAAAGGCAGGCGGCACCACCCTCTTCATAGGCTTTTGCCAGCGCGGGCGGATCGAAATCCGGCCGGATCAGGCCCTTGGAGGGACTCGCCTTCTTGATTTCGGCGATCAGGCCGAAGGCGCCGGCCTGCTGCTTCTGCACCAGAACCTTGTGAAAGCCGCGCGGCGCCGGCTGGTCGGCGGCCATCGCCTTCAGGTCGGCTTCGGACACGCGCGCCTTGGCCGCCTCGATTTCCTGCAGCTTGTAGGCTTCGATCTTTCTCAGGATGTCGCTCATAAAAATCTCCGGCAAGCCTCAGATCGTCTCGTTGGAGACCGCGACGAGACGGTCGAGCACGGCCGCCGCATTGCCGCTATCCAGCGACTGGGTGGCAAGGATCATGCCTTCCAGCACGTCGGCGGCCCGGCCGGCCACCACCAGGGAAGCGGCCGCGTTGCAAAGCGCGATGTCGCGATAGGCATTGCGGGCACCGCCGAGCACGGCGCGCAATGCGCGCGCGTTCACCTCGCCATCGCCGCCCTTCAGCTCGTCGATCGTCGCGCGGGGCACGCCAAAATCCTCCGGTGTCAGCTCGAAGCTGCGGATCGCACCGTTTTCCAGCGCCGTGACCTGCGTCACGCCCGTGGTGGCGATTTCGTCCATGCCCTGGCCGTGCACGACCCACAGGCTTTCGGAGCCAAGATCGCGCATCACCTCGGCGATCGGCTGCAGCCAGCGGGACGAGAACACGCCGAGCAGCTGGCGCCGCGCGCCGGCCGGATTGGAGAGGGGGCCAAGCAGGTTGAAGATGGTACGCGTGCCGAGTTCCACACGGCTCGGCCCGACATGGCGCATGGCGGCGTGATGCACCTGCGCGAACATGAAGCCAATGCCGGCCTCCTCGATGCAGCGGCTGATGAGGGCAGGCGGAATGTCGAGCTTCACGCCAAGCGCCGTCAGCGCGTCCGCCGTGCCGGACTTGGAACTCAGCGCCCGATTACCGTGCTTGGCCACCCGCACACCGGCACCGGCCACGATGATCGCCGCAAGCGTCGAGATGTTGTAGGTGCCGAGCCCGTCGCCGCCCGTGCCGACGATGTCGATGACATCCGGCGGTGCGGCGACCGGCAGCATCTTGGCGCGCATGGTGGAGACCGCACCGGCGATTTCCTCCACCGTTTCGCCACGCACGCGCAGCGCCATCAGGAAGCCGCCGATCTGCGAGGGCGTTGCCTCGCCCGACATCAGGATGTCGAAGGCCGCCCGGGCATCGTCGCGGGAAAGCGCCTCGCCATTGGCCACCTTGGCGATGAAGGGTTTCAGTTCTCCCATGCCGTCTCCCCCTTCGTCGCGCTAGCGAACCATGGCCTGGTCGGCCAGGGCCTGGTTGATCGAAACGCCGTAGCCGGTCTGCAGCTGGTTGACCATCTGGTCGAGAATGTCGTCGCCGGCGGCGCGGGCAATCTGCTGCAACTGCTGTTCCTCGCCGCTGAGGGCGTCGGCCTGCGGATGATTGACGGCCGTCACGTGCAGCAGAACGCGGCTTTCCCCATCGGCGGCCGCTGCAGCGGCATTGGTGCCGACCGGACCGCTGAAGGCAGCCTGCACAGCCTCGCCGCCGAAAATCGGATCATTGCTCTGGCGCTTCAGGTTGGCCTTGGTCTCGACTGCGATTCCGAGTTCGGTGGCGATGGCCGAGAGAGCCTCGCCCTTGTCCAGCCGGGCCTTGAGCTCGTCCGCGCGGGTCTTCAGCGCAGCACGTTGCTGCTCGGTCGTCCAGTCGGCCACCGCCTTGTCATGCACCTCGGAAAGGCTGCGGTCGCGCTCGGGAATGATTTCGCGCACGTCGAACCAGACATAGCCGTCATTGCCGAGATTGGCCGGCAGCGCCTCGACGCCGACATCGGTGCGGAAGACCTCGGGCAGAAGGCTTTCCGACTTCGGAAGGGTCGTCACGGGCGTGCCGCTGGCATCGCTGCCGCTGCGGTCGACGGTGATCGAGACCGGCTTCAGCTTCAGCTGTGCGGCGGCCTCCTCGAGCGAGGAGCCGGAACCGCGCAGGTCCTCGAACCGGTCATGCACGGACTGAACGTCCTGTGCGGCGGCGGCAATCGCCAGGTTCTTGCGGATCTCGTCCTTCACCTCGTCGAAGGAGCGGGTCGTTTCCGGCCGTACATTGGTGACACGCAGCACGACCGGGCCGAAGGTGCCCTGGACGACCGGCGTCACGCCGCCCTGCGGGCCAAGCGCAAAGGCCGCATCGGCAATCTTCTGGTCCGGCAGCTGGTCCCTGGTGAAGTCACCGAGCATCACGTCGGCTGGCGTCTTGCCCTGATCGGCGACGAGCTGGTCGAAGGTGAGGTTGCGTTCCTTCATCTGCGCCAGCGCGGCATCGGCCATTTCCTTGCTGGGGAAGGCGAGCTGCTCGATGGTGCGGGTTTCCGGCGTGCGGTAGCTGTCCTTGCGACGTTCGTATTCTGCACGCACCTGCTCGTCGGTCACACTCGTCGGGTCGGCCACATCGCCCGGCTGCAGGGTGACATAGGTGAAACGGCGCAGCTCCGGCGCCCGATAGCGCGCCTTGGCCCCGTCGAACCAGGCGTTCAGCACCGCCTCGTCCGGTGCCTTGACCGGGTCGATATTGGCGAAGGAAAGCAGGACGTAATCGACATCGCGCGCTTCGTCGCGATACTGCTTCAGGGCATCGACCAGCACCTTCGGCGGCTGGAAGCCATCGGAAACGGCATCGACGATCTGGCTGCGCACGGCGACCTTGCTGCGCTCCTTGATGTAGTCTTCCTCGCGAATGCCGGCATTGCGCAGACGGCTGCTGAACAGCTGGCGGTCAAAGCGGCCGTCATTGCCGCGGAAGGCCGGGTCTTCGGCGATCAGCGATGCCAGACGGTCCTGCGAGAGGCCAAGCCGCATGTCCGCAGACAGCTGATCCAGCGCGGCACCGGCGGCGAGCTGCGCGAAGGCCTGCTGCTCGACGCCGAAGGCCCGCGCCTGCTCGGTGGTCAGCTGCGTGCCGAACTGGCGGCTCAGCGAGGCGAGCTGGCGCTGATAGGCGAGGCGGAACTCTTCCGGCGTGACGCGCTGTTCCCCGACGGTCATGACGGCATTGCTGCCCCCACCCACAATCGATGCGGATGCACCCCAGATGCCGAAGGAAACCACGAGAAGAAGGAACAGCAATTTCGCGACCCAGGAGCGGGAGGCGGATCTGAGGGAATCAAGCATCGATCGACATTACCTTGCAAAGGGTGCTGAACGCTGCCACCGGCAGCTTCGAAGGTTTGTCTCTAGAACAAAGCGCGTCGGAAATGAAGGCATTTTGCCTCAAAAGACGCGGCGAAGCGCCGATCGATGCGGACGGCGGCCCTCGCGGTCGTCCGGCCTTGCTGGGCGGTGCAGGGGCGCAGGCGCTTCAGGCCAGCTTTCCCCATCCGGGGTTCCAGTTCACCCCTTCGGACAGTTCGACGAGAACCGGACGCTCCGGATGGTCGCGATTCTTGTTCCAGGCCATGCGAAACGCGTCGTCCGGCTGCATTTCCTCGCCGGGAAAGACTGCGTCTTCCTGATCCTGCTCGGCCACGCGGCGCAGATATCCGCGAATTTCCTCTCCCGAGTGGTAGAGGCGGACCACCAGATCCCCCGGTCGCGCCTCGGTCCTGTCGTATCGGGCATAGATCGCCGGCATGTTGCTGTCTCCTTGATGCTCGAATTGCGTCATCCAGACCCGCCACGGTGAAAATTGTTCCGGAATTCCTACACATTCGCTGCGGGCTGGAGTATCAGAAGGCAACGAACGAAAGCGGAACATGACAAAGAGAGCAGGCAGCGCCGATCTTCCCCTGCATGGTGGCCGGGTTCCCGCCTGGCTCGGCCAGCGCATGACCCGGCTTGGCGCGCTGATCACCGAAGCGATCGTGCAGCATTACGGTCGCGACGAGTTCCTTCGCCGCATGGCCAGCCCCTTCTGGTTCCAGTCATTCGGCGCCGTGATGGGCATGGACTGGCATTCCTCCGGCATCACCACCAGCGTCATCGGTGCATTGAAACGCGGTCTCGCACCCATGGCCGGCGAACTCGGCCTTCATGTCTGCGGCGGGCGCGGCCAGCATTCGCGCCGGACACCGGAGGAACTGCTGGCCATCGGCCACCGCGTCGGCTTCGATGGCGAGGCCATGGCCCGCACCAGCCGCCTGGTGGCCAAGGTGGACAGCGCCGCCGTGCAGGACGGCTTCAGTCTCTATCTGCACGGCTTCATCGTGGCCGATGACGGCAAATGGGTGGTGGTGCAGCAGGGCATGAGCGATGCACGCCGGCAGGCACGGCGCTATCACTGGATGTCGGAGGGCATGCCCGGCTTCCTCGATTCGCCGCATGCGGCCATCGAGGGAAGGGGGCAGGGCGAGATCGTCAACCTCGCCGACCGGCGCGCCGAGCGTTCCCGTAGCGGGCAACTGGATCTTCTGGCCGGTCTCGGCCCGGACCGGATCGTGCGGGAGCTTGCCGCCGTCACCCGCGGAGATGCCTGTCCGATCGCCCAGCCCCTGTTGCCGCATCTGGTGATGCCGGATCACCATGACGTGCGGGAGAAGGACGTCAACATGCGGCGCCTGCATGGGGCATTGGCCGCCGCCGCCGACCGGGGACCGCAGGATTTCGAGGATCTGCTTCTGACGCCCGGCGTGGGCGCGCGCACTGTCGAGGCTCTGGCACTGGTGGCGGAGGTGGTGCATGGCGCGCCGTGCCGTTTCTCCGATCCCGCCCGCTTCTCGCTCGCCCATGGCGGCAAGGACCGCCATCCCTTTCCCGTGCCGCTCAAGGTCTATGACGAGACGATCCGGGTCATGAAATCGGCCGTCCGCAAGGGCCGGCTGGGACGCGACGAGGAGCTGGACGCGCTGAAGCGGCTGGATGACCAGGCGCGGCTGATGGAGCGGTATGTTACCGGGCCTGACCTCAAGGAGATCATCGCCGGTGAATTCCGTCGCTCTCCCGATCATGGCGGCCGCAGCGTCTTCGGCTGGGAGGCGGATCTTCAGGCGGTGGAGAGGGCGGCGCTCAGGACGGAGCGCGAACCGCCGGCGTGACATCGGCCGGCCGCGCCGTTTCCTCGCCGACCGAGGCCTTCCGGCGTCTTGCAGCGCGGAAGGCGGCCTCGCCGATCAGCGAGACCGGCAGGGCGATGAAGAACGGGATGAAGAAGTAGATCACGCGGAAGGCGACCAGTGCGCCGATCGAGGCCTGGTCTCCCATGACGTGCCGCACCGTGACCTCCAGCACGCCGAGCCCGCCCGGCGCATGGGTGATCAGGATGGCGATATTGCCGAGGACATAGGCGGTGGCCGCCTTCAGATAGCTGACATTCTCCGTTGCCTGCATCAACTCCATCAGGCAGGCCGAAACGACAGCGAAATTGGCGGTGCCGATGACGATCTGCGCCAGCGCAAGACGCATGGTCGGCATCTGGAAGGACCAGCCACGGATGCGGAGCGGCGTGCGCAGAAGCACGGCAAGCGCGACATAGGCCGCCGCCAGCGCAAGGCAGAGGATGCCGACAAGGCGCACCGCCGTGGGCGCCATGCGCAGGATCCCGGCGGTGTCGTCCGGATTGAGCACCATGACCAGCCCGCCCAGCACCAGGAGGCCCAGTCCGACCGTGACGCCCGACAGAAGAACGATCTTCGCCACATCCTCCGTCGAAAGACCCCAGTGGGCGTAGTAGCGATAGCGGATCGCACCGCTGCTGAGCCCTGCAAGCCCGATGGTCTGGCCAAGGCCAAGCGCCACGAAGGAGGCAAGCGCGATGCGCGGATAGGCAAGGTCGCTCTTCACGTAGCGAACCCCCGTCCAGTCGAAGCCCGTCAGACAGAGGTAGGAGAGGGCGCAGTAGAACAGGGCAAGCGTCATGTTCCATTGCGGAATCGCCCGTGCGGACCGAACGATGTCATCCCAGGTGAACGCGCTGAGGCCGACATAGAGCAGATAGGCTGCGAGCGCGAAGCCGAAGATCATCGTGCCGTAGGTGAAGACTTTCCGCCGCCCCGTCATGCCAGCAACGCTCCGAGAGGCGCATGCGCAACCGGCACGGATGTCGCCTTGAAGCGGATCGGAAAATTATGTCTCGCCGTCACCATGATCGCCCACCTGAAGAAGTGCAGGTCAACGGATCACCGTGGTTCTGGTTCCGACAGCTGGCCGGGTAACGAGCCGAGGCCCTCATCCGGGGTCGGTACAGCGGGCTTCCCTGGCGATGGCCGGCGAAGCCTTACCGTTCAGTGAACGGTATCCTGGGCGATGTCCTCGAACATCAGCCGAAGTGCGTCATCAAGGGCTGCAACGAGGATGTCGGTGATCTGATCCAGATCGTTTTCCTCCAGGAAAAGTGCGATTGCTGCGTCCTGCAGTTCCATCTGCCCGTCCATCTCGTTCATGTTCATGCCCCTTTCGCGCACCGTGTCCATCCCGGCCATGGGAAGCGAGACTAGATGCACCGCCTTGCGTCTGGCTTGCCACGCGCCATGCGTGCGGCTGCGCCATCGACGGTTGGCGAACGATCCGGACCGCACCGGGTTCCCCGCCGGGAGACCCGACGAAGCACGCCCTGAATCGTCTGGCCGCACACATCACTGCTTCGCGCCGCAAGGTCAACAGATTCGGACCGGGCAAGCGGAAAATCGCGCCCGGACATGCAAAGGGCGACGCTCCTGAAAGCGTCGCCCCGATCCTTCATCCCCTGTGTGCCGTCAGTAGCGGGGCGCCGGACGCCGTTCGGCCATGCGGTCCGGTGAGAGCGGCGGCACCTCCGTCAGGTCGTCCCAGTTCGGGCCGTGGCCCCGCCCGCTGAGCAGCCAGGAGAGACTGACCTTCAGCACGCCGGCCAGCATGGTGATCCGGTTGGCGCGCGGCTCGGACCGGTCGTTTTCCCAGTCCCGCAGCGTCTCGGGTTCGACGCCGAGGATGCGCGCCGTCTCTTCAAGGGAAAGGTCGAGCGCATCGCGGGCCAGCGAGAGGCGGCCCCCCAGCGTATCATCGATGCCAAGCGCGGCATCATGGCGTTCCTGCCACATGGATAGTCCCCTTCATCCCGTCGAATTCATCGAGATCGCGACAGGCCGATGGGCCTGCCGCGAAACGTGGTCGAGGATCAGCCCTCTTCGCCGAGCCAGCTCTTGATCTGGTCCGGATGCTCCTTGATGTATTTGTCGACTGCCTGTTCGTAGGAGGTTTCCTGCGCATTGAACATGGCGGCCTGCAGATCGTCGATCGGCAGCTTCATGCGCGACAGGAAGCCGGCGACCTTCGGATTGTCCTTGGCGAAGTCCTTGCGGGCAAGGATGTCGACATGTTCTGCATCGCCGAGTGCCTTTTCGGGATCGGCGATGTAGCGCAGTTCATATTTGCCGAACATCCAGTGCGGGCTCCAGGAGGTGGCAACGAACCAGTTCTTGTTGCGGTAGGCGCGATCGACCGAGGTCAGCATGCCGGCTTCGCTGGAGATCTGCAGCTTGTAGCCGTCGAGGCCATAGGTCTTCACGGCTTCCTGCGAGAGGCGGGTGAGGCCGGCGCCCGGATCGATGCCGTCGATCGTGCCCTTCAGCTTGTCGCGCACCGACTCCTTCTTGAGGTCGGCGATCGAGGCGATCTCGCTTTCGGGGATGTAGGTCGGCACCACCCAGCCCAGCTTGGCACCGTCATAGACCGTGCCGAGCGTTTCGACGCGGTCCTTGATCTTGGCATAGTAGTCGGCATGGGTCTGCGGCAGCCAGGCCATCATCATCAGGTCCAGGTCGCCGCGGCTGACGCCCTGGTAAAGCGGTGCGACATCGGTCTGCACCAGGTCCACGTCACGGCCAAGATCATCCTTGATGATCTTCGCGGCAAGCTTGGTGACGAATTCCGCATCCGACCAGGCGGCCCAGCCGATCTTCACCGGCTTGGTTTCCTGGGCATGAGTGGCGGATGCCGTGCCGCTGATCAGGGCGGCGGCAAGGCCGATCGTTGCGCCGAGCGACGCGAGGGTCTTGAACATGGTTGCTCCTTCTTTCGAAAGGTTCGCATTCGGCGGGGTCCACCCCGCCCTCGTTCAGCTGGAGGTCGCGGTGCGCGGCTGCGGCACCTTGCTCTCCGCTGGTTTCCAGACGAGGAAGCGGCGTAGTCCCACCCCTTCCTTGCCCAAGCTCTGGGTAATGCGGTCGAGGATGACCGCCAGGATGACGACTGCGAGGCCGCCTTCGAAGCCGGTTCCGACATCAAGGCGCTGGATGCCCGTCAGCACGGTATTGCCGATGCCGCCCGCACCGATCATGGAGGCGATGACCACCATCGACAGCGACAGCATGATCGTCTGGTTGATGCCGGCCATGATCGAGGGGAGCGCGTTCGGCAGCTGTACCTTGAACAGCAGCTGCGACGGCGTGCAGCCGAAGGCCTGGCCGGCCTCTATGAACTCGCCATGCACCTGGCGGATGCCGAGATTGGTGAGGCGCACGACCGGTGGCATCGCGAAAATGACCGTCGCGATGGTTCCCGGAACGGCGCCGAGGCCGAAGAACATCGCCGCCGGAATGAGATAGACGAAGGCCGGCATGGTCTGCATCAGGTCGAGCACCGGGCGCACCGCCGCGGCCACCGTGTCCTTGCGCGCCATGGCGATGCCGAGCGGCAGACCGATGATCATGGCCAGGAAGGTGGAGGCGATTACCAAAGCGAGCGTTTCCATCGTGGCGGCCCACAGCCCCATGTGCTGCACCAGCCACAGCGCCAGCCCGGTAAAGAGGGCAAAGCCGAAGCCGACCCGCCACAGCGACAGGACCACGAAGATGGCGATGCCGACCGGCATCGGAATGGCGCTCAACAGGTTCAGGATGCCGCTCGTGACGAAGCCGATCGCGGTGGCGATCACGTCGAGGGCAGGGGAATAGTTGTCGAGTACGTAATTGACGGCCTTATCGACGCCGCTGCCGATTTCAAAATCCATGGGATGTCCTCTCTCGGTCTCGTGCGGAATGGCGATCAGCCGGCGCGATCGAGCGTTTCCAGCAGGGCGGACTTGCTGATGGAGCCCACATAACGGTTGCGCTGGTCCACCACCGGAACGGGCCAGGGGCTGGAAGCGACACGGCCGAGCACATTCGACAGCGGTTCGTCGGCCGGAATGGCCTCCACATCGCGGATGAAGGCGCTGCGATAGGGATCGGCATCCCTGGCTCGCACCTTCTCGATCAGCGAAGCCTGGCTGACCATGCCGTGATAGGTCTTGTCGCGGCCGAGGATGATGGCGTAGTCGCGATCGTAGTTCTTCATGCGCTCGAGAGCAGCGGCCGCCGACACGCCCTGGCGTTCGATGATGGTCACCTGCGTCTGGCGCGCCACATCGCCGGCCTTGAACACCTGGCTGACATCGACATTGCGGAAGAAGGAACGGATGTAGTCATTGGCCGGGTTCATCACGATCTCGTCCGGCGTGCCGACCTGGATCACGGCACCGTCCTGCATGATGCAGATCCGGTCGCCGATCCGCATCGCCTCATCAAGGTCATGGCTGACGAAAACGATGGTGCGGCTGTGTTCGGACTGCAGCCGCACGAGTTCGTCCTGCATTTCCGTGCGGATCAGCGGATCGAGGGCCGAAAAGGCCTCGTCCATCAGAAGGATTGTCGGCTCGCTCGCCAGGGCGCGGGCAAGCCCGACACGCTGCTTCATGCCGCCGGACAGCTGGTCAGGCCGGCTGTCGGCATAGCCGGCAAGGCCGACGGCTTCCAGCGCCGCCCGCGCCTTCCGGTGGCGTTCCGCGTCCCCCATGCCCGCCACTTCCAGGCCGAAGGCGGCATTGTTGAGCACCGTGCGGTTGGGCAGCAGCGCAAAGGACTGGAACACCATGCTGATGTCGCGACGGCGAAGCTCGATCAGCTCGCGGCGCGACATGCGGGTGATGTCCTCGCCGTCGATGGCAATCGAACCGGAGGTGGGGTCGATCAGACGGTTGAGCAGACGCAATAGCGTGGATTTTCCCGAGCCGGACAGGCCCATGATGACGAAGATTTCGCCGGGATAAACGTCGAAGCTGGCGTCGAGGACGCCGATGGAATTGCCGGTTTCGGCGTGGACCTCGGCCTTCGACTTGCCGGACCGGTAAAGTTCGAGCGCCTTTTCCGGCCGCTCGCCAAACACCTTGAAGACGGATTTCAGACTGATCTTGGGCGTTCCGGCTTTCGCCGTCCCGTCGGTTTCAGTTGTCATAGCCATAAGCAATCAAGCCCCCGGCTCGCTAGCTGGGGAACGCTCCTTTATTGGCGAAAGGTTCATCACCGGCGGCCCTTGCGAGCAGCCGGGAGAACGCGATCTGTTTTCGTTCACGGCAGAGGCGCCGCAGTGTCCGTGCTGGTGGGCTGCCGGGGCATGAAGCGCTCGATCCGGCAGCAGAATAATCACAAAGGCGCCTTTCCACCGAACGTCACGGCAAGACAGCGCTTGTGTGTCTCTAGATATAGTCCAAAAGTTCCAAAGTCCATGAAAAAATCTAGATTTTGTGTGTTGGGGGCGGGTAGGTGGGGCCACCATGTCGCTTATCGGCCAGGAATCCTGCCGCAATTACAACACCTTCCGGCCCGCGCGCGGGAAAGACACAAGCAAGGACGGGCTTCGGAACCGGCGACGAATCCTGTATCTGGCTAGGCAGAAGATCTTCGAACCTGTAATGGATCGGGTATGAGCAACGTCATCAAATTCCAAAAGCCGAAACCGGAAAAGGCGCCGAAATCCGGCCCACCGAAATGGCGCCCGCCGCGGATCGGGCGGCCTCTGGCGATCGTGATCATTCTGGCGCTGTTTGCCGCGGCCTGGGCCTATTTCCAGTTCGTCGAACCGCAACTCGGCGGCTCCATCCCCGGCGCATCGCTGTGACGACGGTGAGCAGCGGTGACACCTCGACCACGGCGGACATCCTGTTGCCGGTCGAACGGCAACTGGACGCCTACAATGCCCGCGACATCGACGCCTTCATGCTCTGGTGGGCAGACGACTGCCAGTACTACGCGTTTCCCGATACGCTTCTGGCCTCCAGCGCCGCGGAAGTCCGTGCCCGCCATGTCGAACGTTTCCGCGAACCGGACCTCTACGGCAAACTCATCCAGCGCGCCTGCGTTGGAAATCTCGTGATGGATCATGAGGTCGTCACACGCAATTTTCCGGACGGCAAGGGCGAGGTGGACGTGATCTGCCTCTACGAGGTGTCGGAGGGCAGGATCGCCAAGGCCTGGTTCAAGCTGGGCGAGCCAAGGATCCTTTAGCAGCAGGGCATTCGACGACCGTGCTGCATTTGGGAATAGAATATACCCGGCCAGATCCAAATGCAGGATAAGGTGGATTATGGAACAAAGCCATATCTGCAACCCACAGAATGGCTTGCCGCCGCCTTAGGTCAGGTCGAACTCGAAGCGCATCCCGTCATAGGCCGGCTCCACATGCGCCGGTGTCTCGTCCAGCACCGTGCGATAATCCAGCGGAATATGCATGTGGGTCAGGATGGCGCGTTTTGGCTTCAGCCGCTCAATCCAGGCCAGCGCCTGGTCGAGCGACAGATGGCTCGGATGCGGCCGGTACTGGAGCGCGTCGATGATCAGCACGTCGAGATCCTGAAGCGCCGCGACACTCTCGTCCGGAAAGTCGCTCACATCGCTGCAATAGGCCACGTTGCCGATGCGAAAGCCGAGTGACTGGATATCGCCATGCACCTGTCGATGTGCCTTAAAGGACAGCGCGCCGCCCGGACCGCTGACGGTGATCGGCTGCGCCAGATCCTCGATCAGCCTCGGTTCGACAATCGGCGGATAATTGCCGCCCGGCGGCGTTTCCAGGCAATATCCGAATCCCTGTCGGATGCGCCCCATGGTGAATGGATCGGCGAAGATCGGGATGCGCATGCGCTGCGAATGAAAATAGCCGCGCACGTCATCGATCCCGTGCAGGTGATCGGCATGCGCATGCGTGTAGAGCACGGCGTCGATCCGGGTGACGCCGGCGGAAATCATCTGCTCGCGAAAATCCGGACCCGTGTCGACGACGACGGTGGTTGTCGCGCCGTCCTCGGCAATCTGCTCGACGAGGAAGGCGGCGCGCCGGCGGCGGTTGCGTGGCTCGGTCGGATCGCAGGCGCCCCAGTCGCCATCGAGCCGCGGCACACCGGGCGACGAGGCGCAGCCAAGGATGGTGAACCGCTGCCGCAGACCCGCCACCGGTCTCACACCCTGGTCATCTTCGAAAAGCAGCGGAACGCATTCTCCGTGGTAATGCCGGCCATCTCCTCGTAGGAAACGCCCTTCACCTCCGCCAGAACCTCTGCCGTGTTGACCACGTAGGACGGCTCGTTGCGTTTGCCGCGCCAGCGTTTGGGCGCAAGATAGGGTGCGTCGGTCTCCACCAGCAGCCGGTCGAGCGGTACAGTCTTCGCGATCTCCCGGATCTCTTCGGATTTCGGAAACGTCAGGATGCCGGAAAAGGAAATGTAGCCGCCCAGCGCCACACCGCAATCGGCCAGCGCCTGGCCGGCGGAAAAGCAGTGCAGGATGAAGGGGAAGGCGCCCTTCCCGGTTTCCTCGGTCAGGATCGCCGCCATGTCCTCGTCGGCGCTGCGGCTGTGGATGACGAGCGGAAGCTGCGTGCGCCGCGCCGCCTCGATATGCCGGCGAAAGCCCGTCTGCTGGTCGGCGGGCGTCTGGGTGTCGTAGAAATAATCGAGGCCCGCCTCGCCGATCGCGACGATCTTGTCATGGCTTTCGGCAAGCTGCACCAGATCGTCGGCGGTGACGTCGAGTTCCTCATTGGCATTGTTCGGATGCGTGCCGACCGAACAGAACACCGAGGGATAGCGTTCGGTGAGCGCGAGAAGCGTCGGCAGCTTTTTCACCCGCGTCGAGATCGTCACCATCTGGGCGACGCCCGCGGCATGGGCGCGCACCACCAATTCGTCGCGTTCTGCGTCGAAATCGGCAAAATCCAGATGGCAGTGGGTATCGATCAGCATGAACTCAGGCCTTGTCGGCGTCCGGCGCCACATAGCGCGGGAAAACCGGCGAGGGAGCGGGCAGTTCCGTGCCGGGTTTCAGGCGACCCGCCTCGCCCAGCTTGGCAAACACGCGGTCTTCCTCGGCCACGGCCACCAGATCAAGAATCTTGGCGGCGGATTGCGGCATGATCGGCTGGAACAGGATGGCGATTTCGCGCACCACCTCGGCGGTCACCCACAGCACCGTTTCCATGCGCGGCACATCGGTCTTGCGCAGCACCCACGGCTCCTGGGCGGCAAAATACCGGTCGGCCTCGTTGACGATGTTGATCACGGCGGCCACCGCCTTGTGCACCTGCTGGCGACCCATTTCCTCGCGGCAGATGGCGATTGCCTCGTCGGCGGTGGCGAGGATCGCCCTGTCGGCCTCCGTCAGGGCGCCCGGCTGCGGCACCCTGCCCTCGCAGTTTTTGGCGATCATCGACAGCGAGCGCGAGGCAAGGTTGCCGATGCCGTTGGCGAGGTCGGCGTTGATGCGGGTGGCAATCCCCTCTTCCGAATAGCTGCCGTCCTGGCCGAAGGAAACTTCGCGCAGGAAGAAATAACGCACCTGGTCGAGGCCGAAATGGTTCACCAGATTGACCGGATCCACCACATTGCCGAGCGACTTCGACATCTTCTCGCCCTTGTTGAGAAGGAAGCCGTGGGCGTAGACGCGTTTCGGCAGCGGCAGACCTGCCGACATCAGGAAGGCCGGCCAGTAGACGGCGTGGAAACGGATGATGTCCTTGCCGATGATATGGGCGTCCGCCGGCCAGTATTTGGCGCGCGGACCGTTCTCATCTTCGACATAACCGGTGGCGGTGATGTAGTTGGTCAGCGCATCGACCCAGACATACATCACGTGTTTGTCGTCGCCCGGCACCTTGATGCCCCAGTCGAAGGTCGTGCGCGAAATCGACAGATCCTTGAGACCCGATTTGACGAAGGAGACGACCTCGTTGCGGCGCTCGTTCGGACCGATGAAATCCGGCTGATCCTCGTAGAGTTTCAGGAGCTTGTCTTCATAGGCGGAGAGCTTGAAGAAATAGCTTTCCTCCTCCACCCATTCGACCGGCGTGCCCTGGGGACCGTAGCGCACCCCGTCGGGCCGAACTTCGGTTTCTTCTTCCTGGTAATAGGCCTCGTCGCGGACCGAATACCAGCCGGCATAGCTGTCCTTGTAGATGTCGCCATTGGCGGCCATGCGACGCCAGACCTCCTGCACCGTCGCATGATGACGCTGTTCGGTGGTGCGGATGAAATCGTCGTTCGAAGCGTTGAGCAGCGTGCCCATGGCGCGGAATTCGTTCGAATTGCGCTCGGCCAGTGCTTCCGGGGTAATCCCCTCGTTGCGGGCCGTCTGCTGCATCTTCTGGCCATGTTCGTCCGTCCCGGTCAGGAAGAACACATCCTTGCCGTCGAGCCGCTGGAAACGCGCCATGGCGTCGGTCGCAATCAGCTCATAGGCATGGCCGATATGCGGCTTGCCGTTCGGATAGGAGATGGCGGTCGTGATGTAGTAGGGGGTCTTCGTGGACATTGCGGCCAGCATTACCGTTCTTGTTCAGGGTCTCAGGTCCCGCGTCTTAAACCAAGTTTCGCGGATGCGAAACAGCAAGTTTCCGTTTGGGACTCTCCCGCCCCTGCCCCGCTACCGCGTCACGTCCTCCAGCAGCGACAGGATCGTCTGCTTGCGGTCGAGATTGTAGGCCTGCGAGATGCCGATCCGCTCGCCGATATCGGAGGACAGGCGCGAGGCGCGGTCGGCGCCGACCAGATCGCCGGCAAAGGCGGCTGTCCTTGCGCGCGTCACCAGATGTTCGCGCAGATGATCGAGGAAGAAGCCGAAGATCACGTCATTGTCCTTGCCCGAAAGCACGTCGGCCAGGCGGTGCATGGCGCGCCGCGCGGCGGGACCGTCGGAGTTCAGCACCTCGTCGAAGGCCGCGACGATCTCCGTGCCGCCATAGTTGAGAAGCTTCAGCGCCTGCGAAACGCTGCCGCCCGCCTCGGTCAGCACCTCCTCCGCCGTCCGCCCGCCATCCGGCGCGTGGCCGAGTGCTGTCAGCGCCTGCGCCAGATCCGCGCGGGAGAGCGGCGAAAGCTTCAGCGGCAGGCAACGCGAGCGGATGGTCGGCAGCAGCCGGCCCGGTGCATGGCTCAGCACCAGAAACAGGGCCCGCTTCGGCGGTTCCTCCAGAATCTTCAGGATGGCGTTCGCCGCATTGCGGTTCAAATCATCGGCCGGATCGATGATGACGATCCGCCAGTTGCCCGTGCCGGAGGTCTGGGAAAAGAAGTGCCCTGCCCTGCGCACCTCATCGACGGTGATCGCCGTCCTGGCCTTGCCGGTCTTCTCGTCGACTGGCCGCGTCAGGTGCAGCAGATTGTGCGAGGCGCCGGAGGCGATCTGCCGGCTGACCGGAGACTGCGGATCGGGATCGCCGAGCCGCTCCGGCGCAGTGGCGGGATCCGGATGCGAGAGCACGTGATTGGCGAAGCGGAAGGCCAGTGTCGCCTTGCCGATGCCCTCCGGCCCCTCGATCAGGATGGCATGGTGGCTGCGACCGGAGCGATAGAAGCGGGCGAGGAAGTCCTCCGCGTCGCGGTGCCCGAACAGATGTGGATTGACCTGAGGCGCGATTGCGCCGTCCAGAATGCCGTGGCCTTCCTCGCTCATGCCCTGTCCTTCTTCAGATTCCGCTCCGCCAGCCGCGCCTCGACCAGTTGCAGGATGTCCGCAGCGATCTCGGATTCGTCGCGGGCGGCATCGATTACCCGGCAACGGGCGGGTTCTGCCGCAGCAATGTCGAGAAAGGCCTGCCGGCGCTTCTCGTGCACCGCGATCTCCTCCTTTTCGAAGCGGTCCGGCGCCACCGCCTGCCCTGCTGAGGCGGCGGCACTGCGACGGCTTGCCCGTGCCAGCCCTTCGGCGGCCGGCAGGTCGAGGATCAGCGTCAGGTCCGGCCGCACGCCATCGATTGCCACCCGCTCCAGCCGCTCGATGAAGACCCTGTCGAGATTGCCGGTAATGCCCTGGTAGACCCGCGAGGAATCGATGAATCGGTCGCAGAGGACCACCTTGCCGGCAGAAAGGGCCGGGCGGATCAGCGCCTCGACATGATCGGCGCGGGCTGCGGCAAACAGCATGGCCTCCATGCGCACGCCGTAGGCTTCGGCGGCACCGGACAGGATGACATGGCGCACCGCCTCGGCACCCGGCGAGCCGCCCGGCTCGCGCGTCACCACCACCTCATGGCCCGCGGCGCTGAGGGTGTCCCCCAGCCGGCGAATCTGGGTCGACTTGCCGGCCCCTTCCCCGCCCTCGAAACTCACGAACAATCCGGGTGCTTTTACCACTTTACCGCCGCTTTTCCTGTCCTGCTGCTGCCGGTTCTAGCCCATTGCGTGCCGATGTGAAACAGCGCGCGACGCAAAGCCTAGAGCCAGAACAGCGCCAGTTCGATCAGCGCGTCGGTGGCGCGCGAGACGAGCGAGCCCTGCTGCACCGAAGAGGCCGCATAGAGCGGAACCTCCTTCAGCGGCCGCTCGCCCTCCGAAATCTTCAGCACGCCCACCTGCTGGCCCTCCGCAACCGGCGCCCGCAACGGCCAGCGATAGACGATCCGCCCGGACAAGCGCTCGCCATTGCGCGCCGGCACATAGACGTCTACGGCTTCGCGCGCCACGAGATCGACATGGCGCTGCTCGCCGCCATAGATGGCGGCCTGGCCGATGCTGCCGCCGGCGGCAAACAGGGTGCGGGTGGCAAAGGAGGAGAGTGCCCAGTCGAGCACGCGCCGCGCCTCCTCCTGCCGGTCCTTGTCGCTCTGCAGGCCGCCGAGCGCGAGAAACAGCCGCGTCCCGTCCCTTTCGATGGAAGCGACCGCGGCGAAGCCGGAGCCTTCCGCATAGCCGGCGCCCAGGCCGTCGATGCCGATGCCGAGCGCCAGCAACGGGTTCTTGTTGCGCTGGAAGATCTTGTTCCACTCGAAATCCGGCTGGGCGTAGAGCCGGTAGTAATCCGGGTATTGGTGATAGATGTGCCGGGCAAGCTCCACCAGGTCGCGTGCCGTCGAGCGGCTCTCTTCCGAGGGCAGGCCGGTCGCATTGCCGAACTGGCTGCGGGTGAGACCGAGATCCCGGGCGCGCGCGCTCATCCGTTCGGCAAACCGGCCTTCCGAACCGCTCATGCCCTCGGCGATGATGATGCAGGCATCATTCGCATTGTGGATGATGACGCCCTTGATCAGATCCTCCAGGCGGATCTCCGAGCGCAGCGCGGCGAACATCGTGGTCGTGCCGGAGGGGGCGCCGCCTTTGCGCCAGGCATTTTCCGAAACGCGATAGGTGGTGTCGACCGTCACCTCGCCCTGCTTCAGCGCCTCGAACACAAGGTCCATCGTCATCAGTTTGGCAAGCGAGGCTGGCGGAAAGGCCTGATTCTCGTTCTGCGCCAGCAGCACCGTGCCGGACCGGTCCTCCACCAGATAGATCTGGCGGGCCTTGAGGCCCGGCAGGCGCGTTTCATCCGCAGCCGGCACCGGACCGGCAAACGCAAATGCGGCGCATGCCACGTAAAACAATCTGCAAATTCGGGAAAGGATTCGCCGCTGCATGGGTAAGCTCTTCAACCGCATACCCATGCCTAGCAAGCAGCGCCGGCCGGCGCAACCGCGCGCTCAGCGGCGCGCGGTTTTCGGTGCGGCAGCGCCGCCATCGGTTTCCAGCACGCCGTCGTCGCGCAGCACCACATTGCCGAACATCACGCGCGGACCCTTTGCCGCAGGCGCCGGTGCGGCATAGGCCGTTTCGGTGACGGCAGGCGCCGGGCGCGGCTTCGGCGCAGCCTGGGCCGTCGACGGCACAGCCGCCTTGGCGGCCGGGCGCGGCTCGCTGCGCTGCACCGGTGCGGCCGCGACCTGCGTGTGACGCTGCGGCTGGACTGCTGCCTGATGCACGACGGGGGCGGCAGGCTGAGCGACGGGCGCCGGCTTGTGCTGTGCCGTTGCCGGCTGCGGAGCCGGCGGGAAATGCGCGGCGACAGCTGCGCCGGGGCGTCCGACCGGCACCGGCACGGCGGATGGTGCCGCCTTGGCCTCCGGCGCGTCATAGGACTTCACCGCTTCGGCAAAGGATGCCGTGACGGCATTCGCCTTTGCCGGCTTGCTCGTCGGCGTCGGGCCGGCAAAGGCGGTCGAGGAGGAAACGCGATTGCCGTAGCTCTGCAGTTCATCCCCGAGCGACTGGTTGGAAGCCACCATCACGCCGGATGCGATCTGGCCATCCGGATGGATGATGCCGGGCACGCGATCCCCCTTGCGGATATAGGAGGCCATCAGGAACGGCATGTCGCGCCCGTCCATGCGGGCACGACCGACATATTGCACATTGACGCGCGCCGTGCCGGTGCGACGGAAATCCAGAAGCTCGGCGGTCTTCTCCGATACGTCGATCACGCGGCCGGGATGGAAGGGGCCGCGGTCATTGACGCGCACGATGACAGAGGAACCGGTATCGAGATTGGTGACGCGTGCATAGCTCGGCAGCGGAAAAGTCGGGTGAGCGGCAGACAGATAGTCGCTGTCATAGACTTCGCCATTCGCCGTCATGCGGCCGTGGAAGGCGGAACCATACCAGGAGGCCAGGCCGGACTTGTTGTAGTTCGGGTCTTCCTTGGGCACATAGGTCTTGCCCTTGACTTCGTAGGGGCTGCCGACCATGAAGCGCCCGCCGCCGCGCGGCACCGGCTGGCCGTCCGCGATCACGCGCGGGCTGGCCTTCACGCCATATTCGCTCTCGGCGAAATATTCCTTGCTCTTGGTCTTGCCCTTCTTGGCCACCGTCGTCGGGGTCGCCGCACAGGATGCCATGCCGATGCAGACGAGCGTAATGCCCAGCCATCGCGCACCCAGGTGAAGTTTGCCGGAATCAGAAGTCAAATCTTGTCCCACGCCGCTCTAGAAGGTCATCCGGGTCCTCGTCCGGATGCGCCCCGCACCCTCGGCACTTATGGTTAATGCCTCGGGCCAATGCCGGCAGTCTTGCCCGCAACGTGGCCAAAATGCGATCCAAAACAGGGGATAAAGAAAATTCGATGCGATCATGGTTAATGAATGGCTAACGTTTGCCGGATTTGCCGCGAATCGGTCCGTTTTGCGCGCAGCTGTGATCACGTCTTGTTGGCTTTGGCCTGGCGAGCGACTGCGGCATGGTGAAGGGATGATGTCTTCCCGCACCTTTCGCATGTTGGCCTGGCTATCGCTTGCCGCCATCATCTTCGTCACCATATCCCCGATCGGCCTTCGCCCGCACGATCCGTTGCCGGTCAATCTTGACCGGGCGCTGGCCTTTGCGGTGATGGGCTTTCTCTTCATCATGGCCTATCCGAAGCGGCCGCTGCTTCTGATCGTCGTCCTGCTCGCCAGCGCCGGCCTGATCGAAATGCTGCAGTTCCTGGCGCCGACGCGCCATGCCCACCTTGCCGATGCCGTGATCAAAGCGATGGGCGCAGGCGCCGGGGCGCTGCTGGCCTGGACTTGGCAGAGCGTCCATCTCAAGCGACGTCAGGTCCGGGTCCGCCGCCGATAGCGCAGCCGGCCGGGCTTGCCCGGTCTTTGACGCTTCATTGAAGGGCACGCGGGAACTCTGGTGCATCGATCGTGTTAGCAGGATGTCACCGTCCGTGAGTGCACTGCGCCCTGGCCCGCGTACCTTTCCGGGCCGCCTGCCCCGTACGGCTCACATCCGCCTGCCCTGGGCCGGTGTGCGGGCCACCGGGAACCGTCGGTCCAGTCTGTTCTGGGTGCGACAAGCCTTGCCGCTCTCCTCCTGTACGGTCCACATATCGAAGAACACCGATCTGCTTCGAATGTATATCGACAATCGAAGTGAATAAATTAAGGCAGTTCATTGTTTTGTATATCTTATAAGAAAGTCACATTTTTGTTCGAAAAATGTCCGAATTGGGCTGGACGAACGAGACATACACTCTAATTCGCATTGCAGCATACCGCGTATTCCAGTCATGAATGTCGTTTTTGGACCCTTGCACGGTCAATGAGGATTTGCGCCCATGAAGATCATGCTCGTCGGAAATATGGGTTACGTCGGCCCTGCTGTGGTCAGGCAGCTGTATTCATCGCCGGAAGGTTGGGAAATCTGCGGATTTGATACCGGTTACTTTGCCCACTGCCTCACGGCGCGAGGCTTGCCGGAAACACTGCTGTCGAACCAGCATTTCGGGGATGTGCGCACCTTCCCCGCAGCGCTGCTGGCCGGCGTCGATGCCGTTGTCTATCTTGCGGCCATCTCCAACGATCCGATGGGTGCCCGCTTCGAAGAGGTGACGATGGCGGTCAATCAGGATGCGGCGTTGCGGCTGGCGCGGCTTTGCGTAGAGGCCGGTGTCTCGCGCTTCGTCTTTGCCTCCAGTTGCTCGCTTTACGGCTTTGCCGAGGGCGATGCCCGCCGGGAAGAGGATGCTCTCAACCCACTGACCGCCTATGCGCGCTCCAAGGCCGGGGCCGAGGACGGGTTGCGGCAGATCGCCGAGGATACCGGCCTCAGCGTTACCGCTCTTCGCTTTGCCACTGCCTGCGGCTATTCGAGCCGCACCAGGCTGGATCTGGTGCTGAACGACCTCGTCGCCTCGGCGCTCACCCGGGGCCGCATCGATGTGTTGAGCGACGGCAGCCCCTGGCGGCCGCTCATCCATGTGCGCGACATGGCACGTGCCATCGAATGGGCCGTGGGCCGTGCCGCGCAGGGCGACTTTCTTGTGGTCAATGTCGGCGCCGATCAATGGAACCATCAGGTGATCGAGCTGGCCGAAGCCGTCAGCGGGGCGCTGTCCGGCACGGCAATCTCCGTCAATCGCGATGCGCCGCCCGACAGGCGGTCCTACCGGGTGGATTTTTCGCGCTACGTGGAACTGGCGCCGAACCACCAGCCGCAGGAGCGTCTCGAAGAGACGGTGCGCGAGCTTGCCGAGGAACTCGACCGCTGGCTGGCACACATTCCGGACTATCGCACCTCCAGTCTCATCCGCTTCAACGTGCTGGAAGACTGGCTGTCGCGCGACGCACTGACACCGGATCTCTTCTGGCGCGACAGGCGGTCTGCCGGCCCCGGCCGGACCGCCGTTTCACCGCTGCCGATTGCCGTCTGAAGCCCGACGGGAGGCCGGCCGGCAGCCTTGCCCGCCGGAGTGCCGAATCCATCCGCCAATCCCGCTCGTGCCCGCAGCCTGTGCACGGCGCAACAGGAGCATGCCATGATCTTTCATGAGACTTCCCTGCCCGGTGCCTATCTGATCGAACCCGAGAAGCTTGGCGATTCACGCGGCTTCTTCGCCCGGGTCTTCTGCGAGAGGGAACTGCAGCAGGCCGGGCTCGAGAGCCGCTTCGTGCAGGTCAACAACTCGCTGAGCCATCGCACGGGCACACTGCGGGGCATGCATTACCAGACGGCGCCTGCCGAAGAGGTCAAGCTGGTGCGCTGCATTCGCGGCGCGCTGTGGGACTGCATCGTCGACATGCGCGCAGGATCGGCAACCATCGGCCAGTGGTTCGCAGCAGAACTTTCCGCAGAAAACCGCCGCATGATGTATGTGCCGAAGGGTTTTGCCCATGGCTTCCTCACCCTCACGGCAGACACCGAAGCGCTCTATCTGGTGAGCGCCTTCTACCAGCCCGGCCACGAACGCGGCTTGCGCTGGGACGACCCCGCGCTTGAGATCGACTGGCCGCTGACCCCGGTGGAAATTTCGGAAAAGGATTGCAGCTGGCCGCTTCTGTCGCCGCAGCGCATGCCGGCCGCCGCGATGTCGGCCTCTTCCCTGACCCGGACCGTCGCTTCGGAGGCACCATGATCATCGTCGATACGGCCATCAGGGACCGTGAACGCAGCGGGCGGCCGGTGCTGGTCGGCATGTACGGCGCCGGGTTCATGGGGCGCGGCACCCTTATCCAGGTGGAACGCCACATGCCTGCCCTGCGTTTCGTGGCAATCTGCAACCGAAACGTCCAGCGGGCCATCGAGGCCTTCGAGGCGGCCGGCATCGCACGGCGTGACATTCAGCACGTCGATACGCCGGCGGCGCTGTCCGAGGCCATTCATGCCGGCCGGCGCGCCGTGACCGACGATCCGGACCTGATCGCCGCCTGCCCGCATGTCGAGACGGTGTTTGAGACGACCGGGCATGTGGATTACGGCGCGCGGGTGGCGCTTGCCTGCATCGCCCACCGCAAGGACGTGGTGTCGCTCAATGTGGAACTCGATGCGACCGTCGGGCCGCTGCTGAGGCGCAAGGCGGAAGCGGCGGGCGTCATCTACAGCTGCGCCGATGGCGATCAGCCGGGCGTCACGATGAATCTGGTGCGGCATGTGGAGGCCATGGGGCTTCGGCCGCTGGTCTGCGGCAACATCAAGGGCCTGCAGGACCGGACCCGCAACCCGACGACGCAGGCCGCCTTCGCCGCGCAGTGGAACCAGACGCCGAGCATGGTGGCAAGCTTCGCCGACGGCACCAAGATGACGGCGGAGCAGGCGATCGTGGCCAATGCGCTTGGCCTCAGGGTGCCGCAGCGCGGCATGATCGGCCGCGAGTTTTCCGGCCATGTGGATGAACTGGTGGATTTCTACGACATCGAGCGGTTGCGGGCCGAAGGTGGCATCGTTGATTATGTTGTCGGCGCCCGCCCCAGCCCCGGCATTTACGTGATTGCCGAGGCGAAGGATGAGAACCAGGCTTTCTTCCTCAATCTCGGCAAGCTCGGGCCAGGCCCCCTCTACAGCTTCTACACCGCCTGGCACCTCACCGTGCTCGAATTCGGCCTGTCGATTGCGAGGGTCGCGCTGTGTCGTGACGTGGTTATCGGCAATACGCGTGCACCGAGCGTCGATGTCGTGGCTGCCGCCAAGCGCGACCTCAAGGCCGGCGAAGTGATCGACGGCATCGGCGGCTATCTGACCTATGGCACGGCGGAAAACTACGACATCTCGCGCCGGGAAAACCTCCTGCCGATGGGGCTTGCCGAGGGCTGCGGGCTGGTGCGTGACGTGCCGCGCGATGCTGTGCTGACCTATGACGACGTGACGCTGGCATCCGGCTCGCCTGCCGCGGCCCTTCGCCAGGAGCAGGACCGGCTCTATCCGGTTGCATCCGCAGGCCTATTTTCGCCCGCCGACCGCATGGAGCGGTTGGCCGCACTGCAGGGAGGTCGCCCATGAAGGTCGTGATCTTTGCCGGCGGCTATGGCAGCCGGCTTTCGGAAGAAACGGCGCTGCGGCCAAAGCCCATGGTCGAGGTCGGCAACCGGCCGATCATCTGGCACATCATGAAGATCTACGCCCATTACGGCTTTTCCGATTTCGTGGTGCTGGCCGGCTACAAGGCCGATTCCATCAAGTCCTATTTCCTCAATTACACCGCCATGAGCCGCGATTTCTCTGTCGACCTGGCAACGGGTAGGGTCGCCTGGCACCAGACCGATATCGAACCCTGGACGGTCACCGTACTCGATACGGGGCTCGAGACGATGACTGGAGGGCGGCTGAAGCGGGCGCGCGAGGTGATCGGCTCCGGGCGATTCCTGCTGACCTATGGCGACGGTGTGTCGAACACCGATATCCGCGCCGCCATCGCCACTCATGAGCAGTGCGGCAACTGGCTGACGCTGACGGCAGTCAGCCAGCCCGGCCGATACGGTGCGCTGAAACTGTCGGAGGACGTGCGGCAGGTCAACGGTTTCCGCGAGAAGGGACCGGGAGATGGCGGCCTGATCAATGGCGGCTTCTTCGTCTGCGAGCCGGAGGTGTTCGACGTAATCGATGGTGACGAGACCGTCTGGGAAGAGGAGCCGATGGCACGCATCCTCGACCGCGGCAAGCTCGGTGCCTACTGGCATCAGGGCTACTGGCAGAGCATGGATTCGCTGCGCGACAAGATCCTTCTCGAGAAGGAATGGCAAAGCGGCAGGGCGCCCTGGAAGATCTGGGGCTGAAGGCACGACGGGAGGCTGAAATGCAGATGATGACCGGCAGACCGAAAGTTGCGATCGACCTTCCCTTTGATCTTCTCCAGACGCTCAGGCTGGCGCATGCCATCGCCGAAAGCGGCTTTACCCTTTGCATCCGCCCGGAGGATGCAATCAAGGTGAGGCAGTTGCGCCGGGTCTTCGACCTTCCGGTCGAGGTGGGCACGCACGACGTGCCGCATCTGCCCTCGCTTTACATCGATCATCTCTCCCCATCGACGCGCATCGGAACGATCAGTCGGCCGATCGTCATGCCGCAGCAGATTATCCACCATTGCCGCGTGCGCTGGCCGATTGACCGGAAGATGGACGTCTCCTTCGCCGGCCTGCTGACGGAGAGCCGGCGCGAGACGATCAATGGCTGGCTTGCCGCATCCGGTCTGCAGAAGATCCGCCTGAAGGAAAGGGACATGTCGCTGCGCGGCCGCATCCAGCGCAGGGTGGCGCGCATGCTGCATCGGGGCTCCGGCGAAACGATCCGCACCGACAACATCACCATCATCACCTCCGACCAGGGACGGCTGTTTCCGCTGAAATCCTGGAATCCCGGCTATTACGACGTGCTGCTCAATTCGAAATACGTCCTGTGCCCCAGCGGCGATTTCAAGGCCCGCGGCATTGCCTGGACCTATCGCTTCTTCGAAAGCATCCTGTGCGGTGCCATTCCGGTGATCGAGGAACCCTGCCCGGCCTATGAGGGTTTCCAATATCGGAAAATGGGCGAGCCGCTCGGCGATCTTGCCTGGCAGGCACAGGCGGCCGAGCACAATTTCCAGCTGGCCCGCAGCCGCATTTCCGTGCCGGTCGACGAGATGCGGGCGGAGGTGCTGCGTCTGATCGAACAGGCGCAACCGCTTCAGCAGGTGGCGGACTATGACAATGGCATCTATGCCACCTGAGCGAAGGGGCCAGAGCCGGTCAGCGCCGCACGAGATCAAGCACCAGCCGCCGCTGGGTGAGCGCCAGCAGCACGGCATAGACGATGCCGCCAAGCGCGACGCCCGCGGCAAGCTGCAGCACGGCGCCCTGGAGCGCGAGCCACCCTTCCGACTGCGCAAGCCTTACCGCGACCGCCATGGCCGCGGCAACCGCGAGCGGCAGAAGTGTATCGCGCATCCCCTGAGCAAGCGGCAGCCGCGCCACCTTGAGCACCACCGCGAGGTAGGCGAGCAGCACGAACACATTGGCGATGCAGAGCGCGAGGCACAGCCCCTCCAGCCCGTTCAGCCAGGCGCCGAGCGTCATCGCAGCCACCACGGTGATGGCCCGTCCCAGGCCGAACCACCAGAGCACGGAGGCATGGCCGGTCGCCTTCAGGTAGGGAATGAAGCTGCCGCAGGGCGACATGATGCCCTTGGAGACGGCCAGCAGGCCCAGCACCGGCGCTGCAAAGGCCCATTTCTCGCCGAACACCACCGTCATCGCCGGCTCCGAGACGGCCCAGATCCCGAACAGCATCGGCGCCAGCAGCAGCGTCGTGGCGCGCGTCGTGCGCGACAGCACCTCTGCCTGGCGCGCATTGTCCTCGTTCAGGCGGCTGAACGAGGGAAACAGCACGCTCATCAGCCCGGTCAGCACGATCTGGTTCGGCAGATCGGAAAGCCGGTTGGTGAGATTGAAGGTGCCGGCCTGCGGCAGGCCGAGCATGCGGGTGATGATGACGATGGGCGACTGAAAGGAGAGGAAATTGACGAAATCCGCCCCCACCAGCCGGATGCCATAGCCCATGTGCCGCTTCAGTTCGATCGAGGAAAAATGCAGGCCCGGCAGATAGGCCGCGGCCAGAAACAGGCCGACGAAGCGCAGGACGGCGCTGACATAGAGCTGGGCGATCAGGGCCCAGATGCCGAAGCCGCCCAGCACCACGGCAATCGCCGCGATCGCTCCCAGTGCTTCCGCCACCACGGTGACGAAGGCGTCGCGATCAAACGCCATGCGCCGTGCCAGTTGAGAGCTTGCCACATCCGGCCCGAGATAGAGCACGAAGAGCGGCGAGAAGACCTGCAGCAGCCAGCTGGCCTGCGGCGCCCCCAGCAGCGTCGCCAGCGGATCTGCCCAGACGAACACGGCAAGCGCCAGCAGGATGGAGACGCCGAGATTGGTCCAGAAGACGGTGTCATCGCTGACGACATCTTCGCGCGCATCGCGGATCAGCCCGGCCGTCAGGCCCGCCCCGGCAAACATCAGCAGGAAGGTGATGACGATCATGCCGCTCGCCACCATGCCCAGTTCCTCCGGTTCGAGGTAACGGGCCAGGATCGGAACGCTGATGAACTTCAGGGTGAAGATGGCAATCTTGGAGGAAATGCTCCAGACGACGCTGGTCAAGGTCTTCCGCTGCTCTGCCATCCACCCTCTCCTGACCCGCGCCACCGGCCGCACCGCGCAGCCAGGGTTGCCGTCTGCCGTCCGCTGCAGACGATGGCAGGGAAACGTCATTCCATGGCCGATCTAGGGCAGGCTTGCTGCACTGCAAGAGAAATCATGCTGCGAGCGCGCAACGCCTTCGGCCACGACAGGCGCGATCTCCAGTTGACGCCACCCCGGCCCGCACGATAAACCCGACCCCGAACCGCGGCGCATGGCGCCGAAGGCATGCGGAAGAGTGTCCGAGTGGTTTAAGGAACCGGTCTTGAAAACCGGCGTGCGGGAGACCGTACCGTGGGTTCGAATCCCACCTCTTCCGCCATCGCACACATTGCCGAAGGTGGCGTCACACCGGTTGGCCAAGCTATGGCCGCTCGAACGGCAGCATGTTCCTCAATCCGGCGCCGCAGTCGGCATGCCGCCCGGCGCCAGGCCTTCGGGTTTTTCGGTGGCGCGGTTTTGTGCTTCTGTCATGCGGGCCTCATGCTCCGCGGCCTCGCGGGCAAGGTCGTGCCGCGGTTCGGACGTTGCGCGCGTTGGCGCTACAGGATCTGGCAAAGCTTCGGTGCCTCTTGCCTCCGGTTCGGCCTGTTCCGGACGTTTCAGTCCGAGTTCCGTCAGCAGGCTGCTGGTGGCGGTGGGCTTGGTGTCGCGGTGTTCGGCTGTCATGGTCAATCTCCCTTTGATGGCGAAACAGTCGACAGGCACGTCGGTTCCGATTGTTGCACCATGAGGGTCCTGCAGAAGCCGAGAACTGATCAGCTTCACGCAAGCCTGGTGGATCATCTGATTGTCTGTCGCAAATGTGCGTCATGTGGCGCCGACAGGATCATGAGGATCGGACAATGGTGAATGACATGAATGTTGTTCTCGACTGGCAGCAGCGAGGCATGAGCGCCCGCGTTCTGGGGCTGCGCCCAACAGACAACCCGCTGCTGGCCAGGCGCCCTGCCCGATACGGCGTGCCTTTGGCGGAATGGCAGGAAAAGTGCGAGGCCTGGGCGTTTGGCTGGAGCATCGAAGATGCCAGCCGTCATTGAAGACCTGTCGCAACGTGGCGTTGTCGAAGACCGATGTCCCGGGATGCGGCGACCCTGTCTCGCTGCGGCACAGGGTGAAAATCGGTTAACCCTTCCGCAAGCATAAGCTTGAACGCCGCCTCGTCTGTGTCATCCTTGCGGCACGGACAAGGAGCTGACGTCCATGGGTCAGAGACATATCTTCGCCGAAGAGGCCGAACTCGATATCTGTCGCCGCTTCCAGGTGGAGGCGGCCATGCTGGATCTGATCGCCGCGCTGCGGGCCAAAGGTCTGGAGGAGGCGGAAATCGCATTGACGCTGGCCGATGCCGCCGAGGATTACGTTCTGCGGCTGGCGCAGCAGAATGGCACCGCCGAAGACGCGCTTTTCTATCAGTAAGGTCGGCTATCAGTAAGGTCGCCGGCAGCGGCGGGCCGAACAGGCAGTGACGGGAACGGAAACATCGCCCGCGGGTTGGGAAACCGGATCCGGGCCGTGTCAAGCGGACGCGACGGCGATGGAGAACATGGGCATTTTTCCGCTTTCTGCCCATGGCCGACGGATTGGCAGGCGAGCTTCTCACCCGTCCGGTCCGGCTCCAGCAGTTTTCCGCTGTTTTGCGGGTGTCGTCCGAAGCCTTATTCCGCCGCCTTCGGCAGTTCGACATCCAGTTCGTAGGAATAGCCTTCCAGCATGGAATAGGCCTGCTCGATCACCTTGATCTCGGCCTCCGCCTTGCTCATGGCATCGGCGATCGCATCGCAACGGGCAGACAGCATGCGGCCGAGAACATCGCTTTCCGGCCGGCGGCCGATGCGGTCCATGTGATTGCGAATGCGGCCGCGGTGCCGCTCCAGTTCCAGAATGTGGAAGCGGGTGTTGACGATGCGGTCGGTCAGCTTGCGGCGCATGGCGGCCACCGGATCGAAGCTGCCGGGCTGGCGCTCGTCCAGAATGATATCGTTGACCAGCGCGTCGAGCATCATCAGGCCTTCGAGATCCTTGGCATCCGTCAGTTGTGGATCAAAGCCGGTGTCATCGTAGATCTTGCGGCGGACAGGATCGAGCAGCAGTTCGTAGGAGGCCTTCAGCTTGGAAAAAGTCTCGACATCGCCGCCGGAATCCGGATGCGCGCTCTTTGCCCGGTGGCGATAGGCGGATTTGATTGCCGGGCCATCGGCATCGCGCGGCACGCCAAGCATCTTGTAGGGATCTGTCACGGTTCCACCGGGCGTCTGGCTATCCAAGGTTACCTCTCGTCGTCTCATTCGCCGGAAGGGATCAATCCCTTACCGCATCCTGTGGCAAAACGGGGGCCGGACTGCCCTTTTCCCCAGCCTTTGCCATTGGCACGAGGCGCTGGAGCAGGCGCGGCACGCGCCCCTGCGCCACCGGTGCCATGATGAAGCTGAGACAGAGGAAGGGCAAGAGCAAGGCGAAGCTTGCGGCCAGTCCCACATGTTCGGCAACGAAGCCCAGCAGCGGCGGCACGCCGATACTTGAGAGCAGCAGCGTCAGCGACAGGGCAGCCAGATTGTCCGCCGCCGGCCCGCGCCCCAGTTCGATGGTCGTGGCAACCGCCAGCGGAAAGCCGAGCGCCACGCCGCAGCCCATGAGGAAGAGACCAAGGGCGGCCAGCGGCAGGCCACTGGTCGAAAGCAGGATAGCGAGGCCGATTGCCACGCAGGTGGCGGAACCGCGCACCAGCACCAGCGGCCGGAAGCGCTCGCGCAACCTGTCGCCCACTAGTCGCGTGGCGCCCATGCCGACGGTGAAGCCCGCATAGAGCACGCCGGCGGTCGTCGCATCCGCCTGCAGCACCTCGCGAAGATAGAAGATGCCCCAGTCATAGACGGCGCCTTCGCTGATGCCGATGCCGAAGACCATGATGCAGATCATGACGATGATCCGGTCCGGCAGCACGAAGACGGGCCGGCGCCCGGCCGATGGCGCGCGTGGCTGGCGCGGTTCGACCGGGGCGATGCGCAGCACGATCAGGCAGCTGATCGCCACCACCACGGCGGCGGCGCACTGATGCACGAGCGGCGAAACTTCGCGTCCCGCCAGAACGCCGGAAATCAGCGACCCGACCAGCAGACCGATCGACCAGAAGCCATGGCTGCGCGACAGCACCTTCTGGCCGGTGCGCTTTTCGATGCCGGTCGAGATCATGTTGGCCGCCACATCATGAATGGTGCGGAAAAAGCCGAACAGCAGGAACAGCAGGAAGAAGCCCCAGACTGGCGCCACCGTCAGAAGCGGCGTGATCAGGCCGGCCACCGCCAGCATCAGCGGGGCCGCCACGCGCGGCGTCAGCCGTTCCGTCACGCGCCCGGCAAGCGGCAGCGCCATGAAGGTGCCAACCGGCGCGCCGAGCAGGGCGAGCCCCAGCACGGCCTTGTCCACGCCCAGCGTCTCCTGGATCGCCGGAAGGCGGGTGAAGAGCGAAACGAACAGCAGCGCATTGCAAAAGAACAGGAGCGCGGGCGGCGCGAGAATCATCATGGGGAATGTCCGGGGGCGGGATAGGCGATCTTCTGTCGCATTCGTGCGGGGCAAGAACAAGCCCGGAACAGAAGCGGATCGGTGATCGGCCGCACTATTGGCGGCGTAGTGACACCATGGCGACAGTTGCCGCCAGCGGCGCAGGGGCGACATCGCTTCCCTTCGCCGGAAAATGGCGTAGTCTCAAAGGTTCACGAGAAGGAGAATGTGCGCATGGCGTTTCGACCTTTCCATGCTGTTCTTCTGCTGGGCCTCGCCGGCGGACCCTCGGCTCTGGCCGAGGATCCGGTCGCCGATGCGCAGAAGATCATTTCCAGCCAGATCACCGCGTTGATGGCCGGCAATGCACGCGAAGCCTATGCCTTCGCCTCCCCCGCCATCCGCAGCCTCTTCCCCAGCGAGGGCCGCTTCCTCGACATGGTGCGCCGACAGTATGCGCCGCTCTCGCAGCCCGGCCGTTATGCCTTCGGGCGCGCCAAGGCGGTTGCCGGCGGCGAACTGGTGCTGCAGGAAGTGATCGTCACCGGCCGCGATGCCAAGGACTGGAGCGCGATCTACGAGATGCGCCTGCAGGATGACGGCAGCTATAAGGTGAACGGCGTGCGGGTGCTTGAAAAGACCGCAAGCACCGGCATCTGATGACGATAGAAGATCCGTCGCTCAGTCGTCGCCACGTGCCCAGGCTTCCTGCGTTTCGGCCATGAAATCCTCGTAACGGCCCTCGGCAATCGCCTTGCGGATGCCCTGCATCAGTTCCTGGTAATAGGAAAGATTGTTCCAGGAGAGCAGCATGCCGCCCAGCGCCTCGTTTGAGCGCACCAGGTGGTGCAGATAGGCGCGCGAATAATCGCGTGTCGCCGGGCAGTTCGACTGCTCGTCGAGCGGCCGCATGTCTTCGGCATGCTTGGCGTTGCGGATATTCACCTTGCCCTTGCGGGTGAAGGCGAGACCATGGCGCCCCGAACGGGTCGGCATCACGCAGTCGAACATGTCGATGCCGCAGGCAACAGACTTCAGGATATCGTCCGGGGTGCCGACGCCCATCAGATAGCGCGGCTTTTCCGTCGGCAGCACCGGCAGTGTGATGTTGAGCATGTCCAGCATAACCGCCTGCGGCTCGCCGACCGCCAGTCCGCCGACCGCATAACCCTTCAGATCCAGCGCCTTCAGCCCTTCGGCGGAGCGTACGCGCAGTGCCAGCTGGTCGCCGCCCTGGACGATGCCGAACATCGCCTTGCCCGGCTGGTTGCCGAAGGCGATCTTGCAACGCTCTGCCCAGCGCAGCGAAAGCTCCATCGCGCGTTCGATCTCCTTCGGCTCTGCCGGAAGCGCCACGCATTCATCGAGTTGCATCTGGATGTCACTGTCGAGCAGGCCCTGGATCTCGATCGAGCGCTCCGGCGACATGTGATGCGTGCTGCCGTCGACATGGCTCTTGAAGGTGACGCCCTTCTCGTCGAGCTTGCGCAGGCCAGACAGCGACATCACCTGGAAGCCGCCGCTATCGGTCAGGATCGGTTCCGGCCAGCGGATCAGCTCGTGCAGACCGCCAAGCCGCGCCACACGCTCCGGGCCGGGCCGCAGCATCAGATGGTAGGTATTGCCGAGAATGATGTCGGCCCCGCCTTCCCGCACTTGATCGAGATACATGGCCTTGACCGTGCCGACGGTGCCGACCGGCATGAAGGCCGGTGTGCGGATCGTGCCGCGCGGCATGGAGATTTCGCCAAGGCGCGCCTTGCCGTCGGTGGCCTTCAGGGTGAACTGGAAGTTTTCGGTGGTCATCAGATGGTCTTCCGGAAGAGCAGGCTGGAATCGCCATAGGAATAGAAGCGATAGCCCGTGGAAATCGCATGGGTATAGGCCGCGCGCATGGTGTCCAGCCCGGCGAAGGCGGAGACCAGCATGAAGAGCGTCGAGCGCGGCAGGTGGAAATTGGTCATCAGCACATCGACGGCGCGGAAACGATAGCCGGGGGTGATGAAGATATCGGTGGCGCCGGACCAGACCTTGATCGTACCGTCCTCGGCAGCCGCACTTTCCAGAAGCCGGAGCGAGGTCGTGCCGACGGAGACGATCCGCCCTCCCCGCGCCCGGACCGCATTCAGCGCTTCGGCGGTGGATGCCGGCACATGGCCGATCTCGGAATGCATCTTGTGTTCGGCGGTATCGTCTGCCTTGACCGGGAGAAAGGTTCCGGCGCCCACATGCAGCGTCACGAAATGCCGCTCGATGCCGGCCGCATCCAGTGCTGCAAACAGATCCGGCGTGAAATGCAGGCCGGCAGTCGGCGCCGCAACCGCACCCTCCTCGCGGGCATAGATCGTCTGGTAGTCGCGGCTGTCCTGTTCGTCTTCCGGGCGCTTGGCAGCGATATAGGGCGGAAGCGGAATATGCCCGACGGCCATGATCGCCTCGTCGAGCGAGGGACCCGAAAGATCGAACCGGAGCGTCACCTCCCCGCCATCGCCCTTTTCCTCCAGCACCGCATCCAGCGTGCCGAGGAAGCAGGTGCTGCCGGAATGGCCGAAACGGATGCGATCGCCGATCTTCAGCCGCTTGCCGGGCTTGGCAAAGGCCTTCCAGCAATCCGGGGCGGTGCGCATGTGCAGCGTCGCCGAAACATGGAGGTCCGGAGCTCCCTCGCGCGAGCGGACACCTTCCAGCTGGGCCGGGATGACCTTCGTGTCGTTGAACACCAGCGCATCGCCGGGTCGCAGGAAGGACGGCAGGTCGCGCACCACGTGATCCTGAAACAGGGTCGCCCCGTCCGGCTGGACGACGAGCAGGCGGGCGCTGTCGCGCGGGCTTGCGGGCCTCAGCGCAATGTTTTCCTCCGGCAGGTCGAAATCGAACAGGTCTACGCGCATGGTCTAAACCGAATGCTCCTGGCTGTGATGCTGATGTCATCTGGCCTTCACGGGCCTGCGCCGCTGATAAAGCCAGATGCCCGAAAAGAAAAGCGCCCCGGCAGAGCCGGAGCGCCCGATTATGTGCCAGATCGCGGGATCAGGCCGCGATGTCGGCCGCGACCTTCATCGACACGATCGAATCCGGATCGGAAACCGGCTCGCCCTTCTTGACCTGGTCGATGACGTCCATGCCTTCGACGACCTGGCCCCAGACGCTGTACTGCTTGTTCAGCCAGGGTGCATCGGTGAAGCAGATGAAAAACTGCGAATTGGCCGAGTTCGGGTTCTGGGCGCGTGCCATGGAGCAGGTGCCGCGTACATGCGGCACGGCGGAGAATTCGGCCTTCAGGTCAGGCTTGTCGGAGCCGCCCATGCCGGCGCGGCCCGGATTGAAGTGCTCGCCGCCCTTCTTGCCGAACTTCACATCGCCGGTCTGTGCCATGAAATCGGCAATCACGCGGTGGAACACCACGCCGTCATAGGCGCCTTCGCGGGTCAGTTCCTTGACGCGGGCCACATGGCCGGGCGCGAGATCCGGCATCAGGGCGATCACGACCTTGCCCTTCGTGGTTTCCATGATGATGGTGTTTTCCGGATCCTTGATCTCGGCCATGTTTCTCTCCTTGAGATGTTGGGGCTTGCCGCCCGTTATTTCCCGACGGTGACCTTGATCATCCGGTCGGGATTGGAAACTTCGCCATTGCCGCCCTGGCCGCGCTTGATCTTGTCGACATTTTCCATGCCGGACACGACCTTGCCGATGACGGTGTACTGGCCGTTCAGGAACGAGCCCTGATCGAACATGATGAAGAACTGCGAATTGGCGGAATTGGGATTCTGCGAGCGGGCCATGCCGATGGTGCCGCGCTCGAAGGGAACCTTCGAGAATTCTGCCGGGATGTCTGGCAGCTCGGATGCTCCGGTGCCGACGCGGCGGGCATCGAAACCCTTGGCCATG
Organism: Rhizobium sp. CSW-27; assembly: GCF_018760785.1. GTDB lineage: Bacteria > Pseudomonadota > Alphaproteobacteria > Rhizobiales > Rhizobiaceae > Neorhizobium. Next base: position 51,210 of record NZ_JAHHZO010000004.1, on the reverse strand, counting down.
TTGCCATACTGCACGTCGCCGGTCTGGGCCATGAAACCGTCGATCACGCGGTGGAAGGCCACGTTGTCATACTTGCCTTCGGCGGCGAGCTTCTTGACCTGGGCGACATGCTTGGGCGCGACCTCGGGCATCAGCTGGATGACGACGGGGCCGTCCTTCAGCTGGATGGTCAGGAAATCGTCTGCGGCGGCCAGCGCACTCGATGCGAAGGACGCAACGGCCATGGCGCCGGCCAGGGCGAGGGTGACAAGTTTCATGCGGGAACTCCGTGTTTCAAAATGCGCTCAGCGCTTCAGCTTCCGGTTCAGGGCGTCGAGAACGGGAGACGGTACGAAAGCCCGCACGTCACCGCCCATGGCGGCGATCTGGCGAACCAATGTGGCCGTAATGGGCCGCGACGCCGTGCCCGCCGGCAGGAAGACCGTCTGGATGTCTGGCGCCATCTGCGCATTCATGCCGGCCATCTGCATTTCGTAATCGAGATCGGTTCCGTCCCGAAGGCCGCGGATCAGGAGACTTGCCCCGTGTTCGCGCGCCGCCTGCACCACCAGTCCGTCGAAAGCGACCACATCCAGCATCGCGACCCGCGCCGGCAGCACTGCTTCCAGCGAACGACGAATGAGATCGGCCCGCTCCTCGAACGAAAACATCGGCACCTTGCCCGGATGAACGCCAATCGCAACCGTCAGCCGGTCTGCCACATTCAGCGCCTGGATGAGCACATCCAGATGGCCATTCGTCATCGGATCGAAGGATCCCGGATAGAAGGCTGTCCTCATTGCACCTCGCCTGACGGTCTGCACGCCTTGTGTCACGGACGCCCGCCGCGTGCAAGCGGTGAGCCACGTGAACGACGGATGAATGGCCCGTTCAAGGCCGTTTCAGGCCCCGCATGCTTTCATCGGACCATCGAAACGGGGTCATCGACCCGCAGCCAGTGGAGAAATGCCCATGCTCGTCATCATGATGCTGGCTGCAGCAGCCCTCTCGCTGGCGGCCGAGATCCTGTTCCTCGATCGGAGGCCCTGCCCAAAACCTTACCGAATCCTGAACGCCAGATGAACGGCGCTTTCAGGGAGGCTTCAGCGGCGCTTCTGTAAGTACCAGTCACGATAATGCGGAACCCCCGGACGCGATCCGCGTTCTGGACAGCGAAAAGGAAGTTGGAAATGTTCGCCAAGAGAAAAACGGTCATGCCCGACACGATTACCATGATCAACGTGGTATGGACGGCCGTGATCGCAGTCATGATGACTGCTACCGTGACGCTCTACCAGGGGAAGTCCAACCCCACCAGTGCACAGTTTACCCAGATGACCGGCCACGTGGTGGAGCAGCCCTACTACTGAGGTCGCCACGGACGAAAGGAGATCCGATGTACGTTACGATGATTGTGCTTGCCGGTTCCATCAGCACCATGTTCGTCGCATCCGTGACCTCCGCCATCGCCGACCTTCGCCGCGAACGGCAGAATCTTCGCGATTTTGCCCGCCGGCACAGCGCATTCTGAACGATCCGCAGCCCGGCTCTTGCCGGTCCTCCCAGAAACAGCCGGTGGCCCTGTGGCCCCGGCTTTTTTCGTTGACGTGCTGTCCGTCCGTGCCCGGGCAAGTATTGCGCGCTGCGGCCCCGTCTCTCCCAGCCCTTTGCCGCGTGATCGACATGAAAAGGCCGCGCCTTCCTTCGAAGCGCGGCCTTTTGTGTCATCCTTTATATCGCCACGGCGCGTGGACGCCGGTTGAGGCAGGCCCTATTCGGCCCCGCCCTCGCCTTGCGGCGCGGCAGCGCCGAGATCGCCGGTTTCCGCGGTCACTTCCTCCGGCAGAACGCCCGCCTCGTCATCGCCCTCCGGCTCGCTGATGCGCTCGACGGAGACAACCTTCTCGTCCTTGGCGGTGGAGAAGATGGTGACGCCCTTGGTGGCGCGGCTGGCGATGCGGATGCCATCGACGGGCACGCGGATCAGCTGGCCACCATTGGAGACCAGCATCAGCTGGTCCTTGTCGTCGACCGGGAAGGCGGCGACAAGTTCGCCGATTTCCGCGGTCTTCGAGGTGTCGGTGGCACGGATGCCCTTGCCGCCACGACCCGAGGTGCGGAAGTCGTAGGACGAGGAGCGCTTGCCGAAGCCGCGTTCGGAGATGGTCAGAACGAACTGCTCCTGCGCCTTCAGATAGTCGTAGCGCTCGTCGCTGAGCTGACCTTCCTCGGTCACCTCCTCGCCGACGAGAGCGATATCCTCTTCATCGACACCGGCGGCACGGCGCTCTGCGGCCGAACGCTTCAGGTAGGCCGCCCGCTCCCAGGGTTCCGCATCCACATGGCCGACAATCGTCATGGAGATCAGACGGTCGCCATCTGCCAGCGTGATGCCGCGCACGCCGATCGAATTGCGACCCGCAAAGACACGGACATCATCGACGGGGAAGCGGATGCACTGACCGAGTGCCGTGGTCAGCAGAACGTCGTCACCCGGCAGATTGAGATCCGGATTTGGTGGCGAGCAGGTTTCGACGGAAAGAATCTCGTCGCCCTCTTCCTCCAGTTTCATCGCGATCTTGCCGTTGCGGTTGACCTGGATGAAGTCGGACAGCTTGTTGCGACGCACGGTGCCGCGCGTCGTGGAGAACATCACGTCGAGGTTCTCCCAGCTCTTTTCGTCCTCGGGCAGCGGCATGATGGTGGTGATGCGCTCGCCGGGTTCCAGCGGCAGCATGTTGATCAGCGCCTTGCCGCGAGATTGCGGCGTGCCGATCGGCAGGCGCCAGACCTTTTCCTTGTAGACGATGCCGCGCGAGGAGAAGAACAGTACCGGCGTGTGGGTGTTAGCCACGAACAGGCGCGTGACGAAATCCTCGTCGCGCGTCGCCATGCCGGAGCGGCCCTTGCCGCCGCGACGCTGGGCGCGGTAGGTGGTCAGCGGCACGCGCTTGATATAGCCGAGATGCGAGACGGTGACGACCATTTCCTCGCGGGCGATGAGGTCTTCATCGTCCATGTCCGGGCCGCCATCCATGATTTCGGTGCGGCGCGGCGTGCCGAACTCGTCGCGAACGGCGGTCAATTCGTCCTTCACGATCTGCTGGATGCGCAGGCGCGAGGAGAGAATGTCGAGATAGTCGCTGATCTCGGCGCCGATCTTGTTCAACTCGTCGGCGATTTCGTCGCGGCCGAGCGCCGTCAGGCGGGCGAGACGCAATTCGAGGATGGCGCGCGCCTGCTCTTCCGAGAGATTGTAGGTGCCGTCCTCGTTGATGCGATGGCGCGGATCGTCGATCAGGCGGATCAGCGCCTCGACATCATGGGCTGGCCAGCGCCGTTCCATCAGCTGTTCGCGGGCCGTCTGCGGGTCCGGCGCGCGGCGGATCAGGTTGATCACTTCGTCAATATTGGCGACGGAAATCGCTAGACCGACCAAGACGTGGGCACGCTCGCGGGCCTTGCGCAGAAGATACTTCGTGCGCCGGCTAACGACCTCTTCCCGGAAGGTCACGAAGGCCTTCAGCATGTCGATCAGCGTCAGCTGTTCCGGCTTGCCGCCGTTCAGCGCCACCATGTTGCAGCCGAACGAGGTCTGCAGCGGCGTGTAGCGATAGAGCTGGTTCAGGATGACTTCGGCATTGGCATCGCGCTTCAGCTCGATGACCACGCGATAGCCCTGGCGGTCGCTTTCGTCGCGCAGGTCGGAAATGCCTTCGATGCGCTTCTCGCGCACCAGTTCGGCAATCTTTTCAATCATCGTCGCCTTGTTCACCTGATAGGGAACTTCGGAAATGATGATCTGCTCGCGGTCGCCGCGCATCGGCTCGACGCGGGCCTTGCCGCGCATGATTACGGAGCCGCGACCGGTCTCGTAGGCGGCCTTGATGCCGGAACGGCCGAGGATCAGCGCGCCCGTCGGGAAATCCGGTCCGGGAATGATCTGCATAAGTTCCGGCAGTTCGATGGCCGGATTGTCGATGATGGCGATGCAGCCGTCGATCACTTCGCTGAGATTGTGCGGCGGGATATTGGTCGCCATGCCGACCGCGATGCCGCCTGCGCCATTGACCAGAAGGTTCGGAAACTTAGCCGGCACAACAACCGGTTCGGACAGTGTTCCGTCGTAGTTGTCGCGGAAATCGACGGTTTCCTTGTCGAGATCGTCGAGCAGCGAATGGGCAGCCTTCTGCAGGCGGCACTCGGTATAGCGTTCGGCCGCCGGCGGGTCGCCGTCGATGGAGCCGAAATTGCCCTGACCGTCGATCAGCGGCAGGCGCAGCGACCAGTCCTGCGCCATGCGCGCCAGCGCGTCATAGATCGCCGCATTGCCGTGCGGATGGTATTTACCCATCACGTCCCCGGTCACGCGGGCGCATTTGACGTATTTCTTGTTCCAGTCGATGCCCAGCTCGGACATTCCGTAGAGGATGCGACGATGAACCGGCTTCAAACCGTCGCGCACATCGGGCAGCGCGCGGCTCACGATCACGCTCATGGCGTAATCGAGGTAGGAGCGCTGCATCTCCTCCATGATGGAAATAGGTTCGATGCCGGGAGGCAGCTTTCCGCCGCCGGGGGTGCTCTGCTCAGTCAAATCGGATACGATCTCTGTTCGGAATCAGTTGCTTCTTTATAGCGGAAGGGCAGCGCAAACGCCAATTTGCCGCCCGGTTTTAAACAGGCTTTTGCGCCGGTGGCGCGCGCCCTCGCCTTTTGGCGCGATGAAGCCTTTCCTTCATGCGACTGTTCTATCAATGTGGAGCCATTGCGGCAAGCAAGGCATGGCAGGCATGACAGACATGCCCGGGCAGGCAAGCGAAAGGGAGGTCCGTCGATGACCACGGCCGACAGCATCATGAGCGCCTTCACGACGCTTCTCGTGACACTTGACCCGCCGGGGCTGGCGCCGATCTTTCTCGGGCTGACGGCAGGGCTCGACACCGCCCAGCGGCGGCAGGTGGCGCTGCGCGGCACGCTGATTGCCTTTGCCATCCTCACCGTGTTTGCGCTGTTCGGCGCCGGCATTCTCTCGGTGCTCGGCATTTCCATGGGCGCCTTCCGCATTGCCGGCGGACTGCTTTTGTTCTGGATCGCCTTCGAGATGATCTTCCAGCGACGCAACGACCGCAAGGAGGAGACCTCCAAGGTGGCGATCACCATCGACCACATCCAGAACATTGCCGTCTTTCCGCTGGCCCTGCCATTGATTGCCGGACCTGGCGCGATCTCCGCCACCGTGCTGCTGGCCGGCTCCTTCGCCGCGCCGCTCGACCGGGCAATCCTGATCTTGATGCTGGCAATCGCCATGGCCACGGTGCTTGCCGCGCTGATGGTGGCGCAACGCCTCGACCGCTTTCTCGGCGTCACCGGCCGCGCGCTTCTGACGCGCCTGCTCGGCGTGCTGCTCGCCGCCCTCTCGGTGCAGTTTGTGGTGGATGGCATACGCTCGGCGTTTGCCCTCTGATCTTCCGCCGCGACAGCCCTATTTCCTGGGCTGTCCCGCACGCCGCAACAGCCTGTGACTTTCTCTGCGCCCGACAGGGGCGAGTAGCCAGGATGTTCCTCCTTCCGACAGCAAGTTCTTTTGACATGACACGCCTCTCGCTTCTCGACCGCATCCTGCCCGCTGCACCGCAACTCAGCCTGAAGGAACGTATTCGCGCGCCGCTTGGCGCACTCGCCGGCATTGCGCTGACGGCCCTCGGCGGCATTCTGGCGCTGCGGCAGGGTCTGCCCGCACCCGCAGTGATCGCGCCGATGGGAGCATCAGCCGTGCTTCTTTTCGCCGTCCCATCCAGCCCGCTCGCCCAGCCCTGGTCGGTGGTCGGCGGCAACAGCCTGTCTGCCCTGGCGGGCGTTGGTGTGGCGGCGCTCGTTTCCGACCCGGTGCTGGCGGCAGCGCTCGCCGTCAGCCTGGCGATTGCCGTCATGACCGCCTGCCGCTGCCTTCATCCGCCGGGCGGCGCGGTGGCCTTGACCGCAGTCGTTGGTGGCGCCGCCGTGCGCGACCTCGGCTTCGGCTTCGTGGCATGGCCCGTGCTGGGAAATTCGCTCATGCTGCTGGCCGGCGCTCTCGTCTTCCACCGCATGACGGGTGGCATCTATCCGCACCGGCTGCAGCCTTCTCCCCGTCACCACGCGACGTCGGATCCCGCGCCGCTTGCCCGCATCGGCTTTACGAGTGCGGATCTCGACGAGGTGCTGAAGGACTACGATCAGTTTCTCGATATTGACCGCGGCGATCTCGAAACCATCCTGCGGCGCACCGAGCTGCGCTCTTATCGCCGTCGTGCCCAGCACGTGGATTGCGCCAGCATCATGTCGCGCGATGTCGTGGCCGTGGCGCCGGATACCAGCCTGCGGGAGGCGCATGACCTGATGCGCAGGCACCGCTTCCGCGCCCTGCCGGTCACCAATGACCGGGCGCAGGTGGTGGGCATCGTCACGCAGACGGACTTTTTGCACAAGCCGCGCTGGGTGGCGGGGCGCCCGCGCATTGCGCTCGGGCAACGTCTGCGGCTGATCCTTGCCGGCGCCAGCGCGCCGAACGATACCGTCAAGGACATCATGACCTCGCCGGTGCAGACCGTGCGGCCGGAAACCCCGGTCGCAGATGCCATCATCGCCTTTGCCGAAGGCGGGCTGCATGACATGCCTGTGGTGCGCGAAGACAATCGGCTGGCCGGCATCCTGTCGCAATCCGATGCCCTTGTCGCGATGCTGGAAGACAGAAAGGCCGGCGAAAGCAGCGCTTTGCCGGCCTTGGTGATCCCGTAAGGCGGATCGATCAGAACGGAATGTCGTCGTCCAGATCGCGGGCGAAACCGCCGCCGCCGCCGGCGGAGGAACTGCCACGGCTGGAACCGGAGGACGGGCCGCCGCGATCGTAATCGTCATAGCCGCCGCCGAAATCGCCACCGCCGCTGTTGCCGGCATTGCGCCCGCCGCCATAGCCGGCACTGCCGCCGCCCATGCCCTGACCATCGCCGCCGCGACCATCCAGCATCGTCAGCGTCGAGTTGAAGCCCTGCAGCACCACTTCCGTGCTGTAGCGGTCATTGCCGTTCTGGTCCTGCCACTTGCGGGTCTGCAGCGCGCCCTCGATGTAGAGCTTCGCGCCCTTCTTCACATACTGCTCGACGACCTTGCACAGGCCCTCGTTGAAGACCACCACATTGTGCCACTCGGTCTTTTCCCGGCGCTCGCCGCTGTTGCGGTCGCGCCAGCTTTCCGAAGTGGCAATGCGCAGGTTGGCAATCGGCCGGCCGTCCTGCGTGCGGCGGATTTCCGGATCCGCCCCGACGTTCCCGATCAGGATTACCTTGTTGACGCTGCCAGCCATCTCATCACCTTGTCTGCCGCCATCGCGCGGCACTTCAATTCCGTTGGTTATAGCAGTGTAAACCATCCGCCCCGTCCGCAGGGGAGGATGCTGCCTTAATCCACAGGCAAATTTGTTCTTTATTTGTTCTAGTATTCCGCTATGATCCTGTCAACAACCTGCTGCGTAGGAGCGAGTCGAAGCCCAAATCTTGCGGCAGTCTTGCCTCGACAGCAGCCGCCGGATCACTAAATAAGGGGCTTGTCCTCCCAAAGAGCCTTTTTCACGATGAGCGAACTCAAGACGATTTCCATTCGCGGCGCCCGCGAGCACAACCTCAAGGGCATCGATCTCGATCTGCCCCGCAACAGCCTGATCGTGATGACCGGCCTTTCGGGATCCGGAAAATCCTCGCTGGCTTTCGATACGATCTATGCGGAAGGCCAGCGCCGCTATGTCGAGAGCCTGTCGGCCTATGCCCGCCAGTTCCTCGAAATGATGCAGAAGCCGGATGTCGACCAGATCGACGGGCTGTCGCCGGCCATTTCCATCGAACAGAAGACCACCTCGAAGAATCCGCGTTCCACCGTCGGCACGGTGACCGAGATCTACGATTACATGCGCCTTCTCTTCGCCCGGGTCGGCGTGCCCTATTCGCCGGCCACGGGGCTTCCGATCGAAAGCCAGACCGTCAGCCAGATGGTCGACCGGGTGCTTGCACTCGGCGAAGGCACCCGCCTCTATATCCTGGCGCCGATGGTGCGTGGGAGAAAGGGCGAGTACAAGAAGGAACTGGCGGAGCTGATGAAGAAGGGCTTCCAGCGCGTCAAGGTCGACGGCCAGTTCTACGAGATCGCCGAGGTTCCGCCGCTCGACAAGAAATACAAGCATGACATCGACGTCGTGGTCGACCGCGTCGTGGTGCGCTCGGATATCGGCGCACGTCTGGCCGACAGTCTGGAAACCTGCCTGAAGCTCGCCGATGGTCTTGCCATCGCCGAATTCGCCGACAAGCCGCTGCCGCCGGAGGAAACCGCGGCCGGCGGTTCCGCCAACAAGTCGTTGAACGAAACCCATGAGCGGGTGCTGTTTTCGGAAAAGTTCGCCTGCCCGGTTTCCGGCTTCACCATTCCGGAAATCGAGCCGCGGCTGTTCTCCTTCAACAATCCCTTCGGCGCCTGCCCGACCTGCGATGGCCTTGGTGCGCAGCAGAAGGTCGACGAGAACCTGATCGTTCCGGAGCACGAGCGGACGCTGAAGGACGGGGCGATCGCGCCCTGGGCCAAATCGAGTTCTCCCTACTACAACCAGACGCTGGAAGGGCTCGGCAAGGTCTTCGGCTTCAAGCTGACCGATCGCTGGTCGAAACTGTCGAAGGAGGCGCAGAAGGCCATCCTTCACGGCACCGATGAAAAGATCGAGTTCCAGTATGCCGACGGCGCCCGCTCCTACAAGACGACGAAGACCTTCGAGGGCATCGTGCCGAACCTTGAGCGCCGCTGGAAGGAAACCGACAGCGCCTGGGCGCGCGAGGAAATCGAGCGCTACATGTCGGCCGCCCCCTGCCCCGCCTGCAGCGGTTTCCGCCTGAAGTCGGAGGCACTGGCGGTCAAGATCGACCGGCTGCATATCGGGGAAGTCACCGAAATGTCGATCAAGGTGGCACGTGACTGGTTCGAGGCACTGCCGGACAGGCTGACTGCCAAGCAGAACGAGATCGCCGTGCGCATCCTCAAGGAAATCCGTGACCGTTTGCGGTTCCTGAACGACGTCGGCCTCGATTATCTGAGCCTGTCGCGCGCTTCCGGAACGCTGTCCGGCGGCGAAAGCCAGCGCATCCGGCTTGCCTCGCAGATCGGTTCCGGACTGACCGGCGTTCTCTACGTGCTGGACGAACCCTCGATCGGCCTGCACCAGCGCGACAATGCGCGCCTCCTCGACACGCTGAAGCACCTGCGCGACATCGGCAACACGGTGCTGGTGGTCGAGCATGACGAGGATGCGATCCTGACGGCCGATTATGTCGTCGATATCGGCCCCGCCGCCGGCGTGCATGGCGGCCAGGTGGTGGCGGCCGGCACGCCGCAGGAGATCATGGCCAATCCGAAATCGCTGACCGGCAAATATCTGTGCGGCGAACTTGGCGTTTCCGTGCCGGCCGAGCGGCGCAAGCCGAAGAAGGGCAAGGAGATCAAGGTCGTCGGCGCGCGCGGCAACAATCTGAAGAATGTCACTGCCTCGGTGCCGCTTGGCCTGTTTACCGCCGTCACCGGTGTCTCCGGCGGTGGAAAATCCACCTTTCTGATCGAGACGCTCTACAAGGCGGCGGCGCGCCGGGTGATGGGCGCACGCGAAATCCCCGCGGAACACGAGCGCATCGACGGGCTGGAATTCATCGACAAGGTGATCGACATCGACCAGTCGCCGATCGGCCGCACGCCGCGTTCCAACCCGGCCACCTATACCGGCGCTTTCACGCCGATCCGTGACTGGTTCGCCGGGCTGCCGGAGGCCAAGGCACGCGGCTATCAGCCCGGTCGCTTCTCGTTCAACGTGAAGGGCGGCCGTTGCGAGGCCTGCCAGGGCGACGGGGTCATCAAGATCGAGATGCACTTCCTGCCGGATGTCTATGTCACCTGCGATGTCTGCCACGGCAAGCGCTACAATCGCGAAACGCTGGATGTGACCTTCAAGGGCAAGTCGATCGCCGACGTGCTGGACATGACGGTGGAGGAAGGTGTGGAGTTCTTCTCGGCAGTGCCGGCCGTGCGCGACAAGTTGCAGGCGCTGTTCGAAGTGGGCCTCGGCTACATCAAGATCGGCCAGCAGGCCAATACGCTTTCGGGCGGCGAGGCGCAGCGCGTCAAGCTCGCGAAGGAACTGTCGAAACGCTCGACCGGCCGGACGCTCTACATTCTCGACGAGCCGACCACCGGCCTGCACTTCCATGACGTCGCGAAGCTTCTGGAAATGCTGCACGAACTGGTCAACCAGGGCAATTCCGTCGTGGTGATCGAGCACAATCTCGAAGTCATCAAGACCGCCGACTGGATCATCGATATCGGCCCGGAAGGTGGCACCGGCGGCGGCGAGGTGGTGGTGGTCGGCACCCCGGAGGACGTGGTCAAGGAAAAGCGGTCCTATACGGGCCAGTTCCTCAAGGAACTTCTGGAGCGGCGGCCGATGAAGAAGGTTGAGGCGGCGGAGTGACCCGCCTCACCAGACGGTGGGGACAGGAAAGCTGGCAAAGGCTTGGTCGGATGTGACGAGTGGCGCGTCTTCGATCAAGCTTTGGGCGGCTAAAACTCTGTCGAATGGGTCCTTATGACCTGCGGAAAGCTGTCCGGCACGGAGGGCGTGAACATGATTGACGGGAAGCAGCGAGAATCGCTCTGTCATCTCGAGCGTCTCGAAATTGGAAACAATCTCTGCGACCTCCGGCCATTTTCCGAGACGATATTTGGTCGCAATTTCGAAGGCGGAAACGGAACTCACAATGATCTCGTTTTCGGGAAAACGGATCATCTCCCGCGCCGTCCGGCCAAGGCGGGGATCATCAAACAGCCACCATACGAGGGCGTGGGTATCAAGCAGCAGTCTCATTCGCCATTATCTGCCGGATGGGAGTATTTGCCTTCCCAGGCTGCCAGTTCGTCCTCGGACATCGGCTCCAAGAACAAATTTGGCGGAAGCTTGTCGCGAAGATGGGCAAGTGTACCGGGGCGGCGAAACCGTCCTGCTTCGTTTTGCCTGTCCGTAAACGCCACCAGCCGTGCAACCGGGGCATCGTCGCGGGCCAGCACAATGTCCTCGCCCGCGTCAACGTGGTCGATCAGCTTCGACAATTCGGTATCGGCCCTGGAAATGCGGTCACGGTCATGGACAGCCCTCGCGCTCATCTCGCCTCTAATCTAGTCTTTTCACCCACAGGCCTCAATCGGAGCATTTCATGACAATGAGCGGCATTATCCGCACCGGCATCGGCGGCTGGACCTTCGATCCCTGGGAAGGCTCCTTCTATCCGGAAAAGCTGCCGAAGAAACGGCAGCTCGAATTTGCCAGCCGCGAACTGACGGCAATCGAGGTGAATGGCACCTATTATTCAAGCCAGAAGCCGGAGACCTTCGCAAAATGGGCTGCCGAAGTGCCGGATCACTTCGTCTTTTCGCTGAAGGCAAGCCGGTATTGTACCAACCGCAAGGTTCTGGCCGAGGCGGGGCCGTCGATCGAAAAATTCCTCGGCCAGGGCCTTGCCGAACTCGGCCCGCATCTGGGGCCGATCCTCTGGCAGTTCATGGGCACCAAGAAATTCGAGCCGGAGGATTTCGAGGCCTTTCTGACCCTTCTGCCATCCTCCCTTTCCGGTCTGCCGCTGCGGCATGTGGTGGAGCCGCGTCATGAGAGCTTCTGCACGCCGGAATTTGTCGAGCTGCTGGCAAAATACAGGGTGGCGGCCGTCTGTGCCGATCATGCCGATTATCCGATGTTTGCCGATGTCACCGCCGATTTCGTCTATGCCCGGCTGCAGAAGGGGAGCGATGACGTGCCGACCTGCTACCCACCGGATGATGTCGCGCGCTGGGGCGAGCGCCTGAAGGCTTATGCCCATGGCGATGTGGCGGCCGACCTGCCGCTGAATGCGCCGGAGCGGCGCACGGAAAGGATGCCGCGCGATGTGTTTGCCTTCTTCATCACCGGCGGCAAGGTGAACGCGCCGAACGGTGCGCGCCTGTTGCAGCAGGTGGTGGGATGATGACGGCGCCGGAGATTATCGGCGGCACCGACGCTGCCGCGCTCCGTATCGGACCGGCCGGGAGGATGGATTTCGCATCGCTGCGCGCCATCGAACTGGCCGCCTTCGAAACGCTGCGGAATGCCGGCGCGGTTTCCGGCAAGGCCGCGGCCAGCGATGACGAGGAACTGCAGGCCTATCTCGATGCAGGACTGCTGTTTGCCGCCTTTGCGGGAAACACGCCGGTCGGCTATGCGGGCGCCATCGTTGCCGGGGATCGGCTGCATGTCGGCGAGATGGATGTTCACCCCGACTGGCAGCGACGCGGGCTTGGCCGGCGCCTGATGCAGACCCTGCTTGCCAGGGCTTCGGCGCGCGGTCTTCGCGGTGCCTCGCTCACCACCGATCGCTTCGCGCCGTTCAACGCGCCCTTTTACGCCAGCCTCGGCTTTCGCATGATCGAAGGAGAGGCCTGCCCCGAGCGCTTGCGGCAAATCCTTGCCAGTGAAGGGCTGAAGGGCCTCGATCCGGCGCGGCGCATCGCCATGCTGCTCGATTTTCCCGGATAGGCAGATCAGCAGGCGCTGGTTGAGAAGGCCTCGAACGGCCGCAGATGCTGCACCAGCGTCTCGGCCGTCATGCCGGGCCCCGCCAGGCTTGCGGCCGCGCCATGCAGCCACACACCGGCTGCGGCGGCCTCGAAAGCCGCGACGCCTTGCGCCATAAGTGCGCCGATAATGCCGGCGAGCACGTCGCCGGAGCCCGCCGTGGCGAGCCAGGGCGGCGCGTTGTCATTGATGAGGATGCGGCCATCCGGCGCGGCAATCACCGTGTCCGCCCCCTTGTAGACGATGACGCCGCCGCAGCGTGATGCCGCCAGCAGCGCACGCTGTGGCTTGCCACGCTGCCCGTCCGCGGCAAGATCCGGGAAAAGGCGGCCGAACTCCCCCTCGTGCGGCGTCAGCACCAGGCGTGCCGGGCCGGTGCGGAACAGCGCGAACAGGTCCTGCGGGCGCGAGGCAAAGGAGGTGATCGCATCGGCATCCACCACCACCGGCCGATCGGCCAGAACGCCGACGAACTGCCGCGCCCGCTCGCCCACGCCGAAGCCGGGACCGATGACGAAGGCCGACAGCCTGGCCGTCTGCAGCCACTGTTCCAATGCCGGCCGATCCTCGACCGGACGCACCATGACCGCCGTCAGTGCAGCGGCAAGGGTGGCAACAGCCGCTTCCGGAGCCGCAACGGTGACCAGGCCTGCACCGGCAGACAGGCCCGCGCCTGCCGAAAGCCGCGCCGCCCCGGTCTGAGCCGCGCCGCCGCTGAACACGCCCAGGTGGCCGCGCCTGTATTTGTGCGTTTCACCCCCCAGCCTCGGCATCCGTGCGCCCCACACCTCGGGGCCGTTCACGGCCATCTGCCCGGCGGCCGCGGCGATGATGCGACGGGGAATGCCGATGTCGAAGACCTCCACAGGCCCGCACAGATCGCGTCCCGGCATCAGCAGGTGACCGGGCTTCCTCGTCATGAAGGTGATGGTCCGCGCGGCACGGAAGGCCGAGCCCAGAACCAGTCCCCGCGCGCCACAGAGGCCGGATGGCAGATCGACCGCCAGCACCGGGCGGCCCGCTTCCTCCACCTGCGCGATGACCCTGGCGACCGCCTCCGGCACGTCACGCGACAGGCCGGCACCGAACAGGGCATCGATCACCACGTCGCCGGTGCGCGGCTGAAAGGCCTCGAGCGGCTGGCCGGGGATCGGGCAGAGATCGAAGGCACGGCGCGCATCGCCGCGCAGGCCTGCAGGGTCGCCAAGCGCATGCACGGCCACCTCCGCGCCGGCCGCCTTCAGCGCCCTTGCCGCCACATAGCCGTCGCCGCCATTGTTGCCCGGCCCGCACAGAACCACAAAGCGCAGCGCCTCGGGCCAGGCTCTCAGTGCCGCCGCGGCGACCGCCTGCCCGGCCCGCTCCATCAGGCCGAAGGACGCAATGCCGGAGGCGGCGGCCGCCGCATCGGCGCTGGCCATCTCGTCCGGTGTCAGAAGAAGTGTCGCATTTGAAAGCATCTGGCCATTGAAGCCGACCCACGGCAAAACACAAGCGGGTATTTTTCGGCAAGAATGGCGCTATTTTATGCATTTGCCGATTACGTCGGCAGCCTCGCCTGCATTGGTTTTCGCCATACCGCGCGGTCGTGTTCGCTCATATGCGACACCTCTTGCAAGCGGACGCAGGAAACCCTAGCCTGCCATCGGGATCACAAAGGCGGAGGGGGCCTTGCCGCAAGTCACGGTATTTTCTGGCAAAGCCCGTCCCTGTTTGGCACGATACCTGCATCATGATGGGCGATCGGGTATGGGCCCGTTCCCAAGGGAGAAGCGGAGAGACATTTTCTCATGAAAAAGATCGAAGCGATCATCAAGCCTTTCAAACTCGACGAAGTTAAGGAAGCGCTTCAAGAGGTCGGACTGCAGGGGATCACGGTAACGGAGGCCAAGGGTTTCGGCCGCCAGAAAGGGCATACGGAGCTGTATCGCGGCGCCGAATACGTGGTTGATTTCCTGCCGAAAGTGAAGGTCGAGGTCGTGCTGGCCGACGAAAACGTCGATGCCGTCATCGACGCCATCCGCAACGCCGCCCAGACTGGACGCATCGGCGACGGCAAGATATTCGTGTCGAACGTCGAGGAAGTCGTGCGTATCCGCACCGGCGAAACCGGCGTCGACGCAATCTAGACAAATCCGGCTGCGAAGAACCGGGTATCGGCATCATCTCATATCCAAGGGAGACACCATGACGACCGCAAGCGACATCATGAAACAAATCAAGGAGAACGACGTCAAGTTCGTCGATCTGCGCTTTACCGATCCGAAGGGCAAGCTGCAGCACGTGACGATGGACGTTTCGGCGGTCGACGAAGACATGTTCGCCGATGGCGTCATGTTCGACGGCTCCTCCATTGCCGGCTGGAAGGCCATCAACGAGTCGGACATGGTGCTGATGCCGGATCCGGCCACCGTGCACATGGACCCTTTCTTTGCGCAGTCGACCATGGTCGTCATCTGCGACATCCTCGACCCGATCTCGGGCGAAGCCTATAACCGCGATCCGCGCGGCACTGCAAAGAAGGCCGAAGCCTATCTGAAGGCGTCGGGCATCGGCGATACGGTCTTCGTCGGTCCGGAACCGGAATTCTTCGTCTTCGACGACGTGAAGTACAAGGCCGATCCCTACAATACCGGCTTTAAGCTCGATTCCTCCGAATTGCCGTCGAACGACGACACCGATTACGAGACCGGCAACCTCGGCCACCGTCCGCGCGTCAAGGGCGGCTATTTCCCGGTTCCCCCGGTCGACAGCCTGCAGGACATGCGCTCGGAAATGCTGACGGTTCTCGCCGAAATGGGCGTGGTCGTCGAAAAGCACCACCACGAAGTGGCGTCTGCCCAGCACGAGCTTGGCGTGAAGTTCGACACGCTCGTGCGCAATGCCGACAAGATGCAGATCTACAAGTATGTCGTGCATCAGGTCGCCAATGCCTATGGCAAGACGGCCACCTTCATGCCGAAGCCGATCTATGGCGACAACGGCTCAGGCATGCACGTTCACCAGTCGATCTGGAAGGACGGCAAGCCGACCTTCGCCGGTGACGAATATGCCGGCCTTTCGGAAACCTGCCTCTACTATATCGGCGGCATCATCAAGCATGCCAAGGCGATCAACGCCTTCACCAACCCGACGACCAACTCCTACAAGCGTCTGGTCCCGGGCTATGAGGCACCGGTGCTGCTGGCCTATTCGGCACGCAACCGTTCGGCATCCTGCCGCATTCCGTTCGGCTCCGGTCCGAAGGCCAAGCGCGTCGAAGTGCGCTTCCCGGATCCGGCCCAGAACCCCTATCTCGGCTTCGCTGCCATGCTGATGGCAGGCCTCGACGGCATCAAGAACAAGATCCATCCGGGCAAGGCCATGGACAAGGATCTCTACGACCTGCCGCCGAAGGAACTGAAGAAGATCCCGACGGTCTGCGGCTCCCTGCGCGAAGCGCTCGAAAGCCTCGACAAGGATCGCAAGTTCCTGACCGCCGGCGGCGTGTTCGACGATGACCAGATCGACGCCTATATCGATCTGAAGATGCAGGAAGTCATGCGCTTCGAGATGACCCCGCATCCGGTCGAATTCGACATGTACTACTCGGCCTGATCGGCCACACCGCCGGACTTTGCGGCGGCACCATCCCGAACCGGCAGGCAGCCCTGCCGGTTTTTTCTATGGCGCCGGGCGCCGCAACACCTTGCCGGAGCACCTGCCATGACAAACACCACAGGCCGACCTCGCGCCGTCGACTGGCTGTTTTTCCTGCTGGCGCCCGTATTCTTTTCCTCCAATCTCGTCTTCGGGCGAGGGATTACCGGCGAAATCGGCCCGTTCATCACGGCCTTCATCCGCTGGATGGGCGCCACGCTGATCATCCTGCCGCTGGTCGTTTCCGATTGGCGCAGTCTTGTCGCCTTCATTCGCAACCACACGCTGCTGTGGCTGGCGCTCGGCATTCTCGGCATGGGCATCTGCGGCGGCTTCGTCTACTGGGCGCTGACGCTGACCACGGCGTCGAATGCGACGCTGATCTATACGACCTCCTCACTGTTCATCATTCTGTTCCAGTGGCTGTTTCAGGGGCGGCGGCTGGTGGCGCGCGAAGTGCTCGGCATGGTGCTGGCATTTTGCGGCGTGGCCACCATCGTGCTGAAGGCGGATCCGGATGCCTTGCGGCATATGAGCTTCAACATCGGGGATTTCGGTATCCTGCTGGCCGCAATTGCCTTTGCCGCCTATTCGATGCTGCTGCGCCACCCGGCAATCGGCGGCATTGCGCCCTTCTCGCTGTTTGCACTGCTGGCGGCGGCCGGCGCCGTGGTGCTCTTCCCGCCTGCGCTTGTCGAGTTCTGGGCGGGGGCTCCAATGCCGGATGGCACCGATGACTGGCTGAAGCTTGCGGGCATCATCCTGTTCGCCTCGCTTGCCGCCTTCTATTCCTTCCAGCATTCGGTCAGGGTGTTCGGCCCGGCACGCGCCGGTGTCACGCTCTACCTGATGCCGCCGGTGTCGATCGTCATGGCCGTCCTCTTTCTCGGGGAGCGCTTCGAAGCCTATCATGCGCTCGGCATCCTGCTGGTGACGGGCGGGGTCGTACTTGCCACGGCCGAGAAACGCCAAGTCGCTGAGACCGCAGGGTGATTGCGCTAGCGCAAGCGCCCGCCCCCTTGATGTCAGTTTTGTGAATTCCCACATGGAACGCGAAAGGATGTTCGCGCCATGAAACAACGAAACGCAAAATTCACCATCGGCGAAATCGTTCGCCACAAGGTCTTCCCGTTCCGCGGGGTTGTGTTCGATGTGGATCCCGAATTCGCCAATACGGAAGAATGGTGGAATGCCATTCCGCCGGAAATCCGCCCCCACAAGGACCAGCCCTTCTATCATCTCCTGGCGGAAAACGACGAGACGGCCTATGTCGCCTATGTATCGGAACAGAATCTGGTGCATGACGACAGCGACGAGCCGCTGAAGAACCCGCAGATCGCCCAGATCTTCGAACGGGCGCCGACCGGGCAGTTGAAGCCAAGGGCCATCCTGGCCCACTGAGCCGCAGGCTGCGCCGGGCGCAAGCCATCCGGCACAGAACCCGGGCCACAAAAAAACGACGCTGCCACCGGCAGCGTCGTTGTCTTTTTCACGGATCGTCGCAGAAGGATCAGTTGCCGGTCTTGGCGGCGTTCTGCGCGTCCTCGAGCTTCTTGCGGGCCTCTTCAGCCTTCTTCTGCATGCTTTCCTGCAGGCTGCGCTGGCTTTCGGCAAGCTGCGACTGCGAGATCGGTGCGCCGTCGAAGGCGCCGGTGAAGCCGGTCAGGGGAACCTTGATCGGGTTCGGCGCGCGGCGGAAGTTCACCGAGGTGAACACCACTTCGCTGCCCTTCTTGAGGCTGGCGATCATCGGATCGGTCAGCGGGATTTCAGCCGTGCAGCGGTCCGGAATACACAGCACGTAATCGAGCTTCTGGCCCTTGCCGCCGTCGATCTGCATCATCACGCCCGGCTGGATCAGGCGCGCGGAGGGAACCGAGACCTGCAGGATCTTGCGGTTGACCTTGCCTTCGACGGTGATCAGGCCGACGGCGGTGATCAGCTGGCCGTTCTGCGACAGAATCACGTTCTGCACGGCGCAGACATCGCTGTCGTCCTGCTTGTCGCAGGTCTTGAACCAGCCGAGCGGCGGAGCACCGGCCGGTGCAGCATTCTGTGCCAGGGCAGCGACAGGCGCAGCGCCGATGGAAAGTGCGAGGGCGGACAGCGCTGTCCGCAGAACCTTGTTTGCCTTGAGCATCATACCGAGATCCGTCTCCTGAAAGCGGTTTTGCGGCGCAGCGGCAAGCCGCGCCATGCCGGGGTCGTGGATCACCACCTGTCGATCAAATGAGGCAATTGAATGACCCGCCCGTCCGGCAAAACCTGTTACATTGCAGTGGCGGCGATATCCAGTCCTAGTTTTCATTTCCGGCGCCAAAGACAGGTTTCGTTGAACGAAAAGTCCCCGCATGTTGGTCTTGCTGTCCCGATCGGTTACCGTGCGGCGAATCAAGAAACGCAGCGGAGACAGGACCATGCGCCGCCTGATGACCCTTTCCCTCGCCCTGTTTTGTCTTGGCGGTTCTGCTCTGGCGGAACCGGTGCACGGCATTGCCATGCATGGCAGCCCGGCCCTGCCCGCCGATTACCGTCATTTTCCCTATGTGAACCCAGAGGTAAAGAAGGGCGGCAGCATCGCCTATGGCGTCGTCGGCACCTTCGACAGCCTCAACCCCTTCAACCTGAAGAGCATTCGCACCACCGCACGCGGCATCTGGGACAACATCTTCGGCAATCTTCTCTACGAATCACTGATGGTGCGCTCGGCCGACGAGCCGTTCACGCTCTATGGCCTGCTTGCCGAAAGCGTCGAGTGGGACGAGAACCGCACCTACATCCAGTTCAACCTGAACCCGAAGGCGAAATGGTCGGACGGCCAGCCGGTTACGCCGGAGGATGTGATCTTCTCCTTCGAGGTCCTGCGTGACAAGGGCCGCACGCCGTTCAGCAACCGGCTGAAGCCGGTCGAGAAGATGGAAAAGATCGGCGAGCATGGCGTCCGCTTCACGTTCAACGACAAGGCAGACCGCGAGTTTCCGATGATTCTCGCCTTCGCGACGCCGATCCTGCCGAAGCACGCCATCGACCCGGCCACCTTCGACCAGTCGACGCTCGACATCCCGATCGGCTCCGGTCCCTATCGCATCAAGTCCGTCTCGCCGGGACAGAAAATCGTCTACGAACGCAATCCGGATTACTGGGGCAAGGACCTGCCGTCCAAGCTCGGCTTTGACAATTACGACCAGATCTCGATTGAATATTTCCTGCAGGAAAGCTCGCTCTTCGAAGCCTTCAAGAAGGGGGCGGTTGACGTCTATCTCGAGGGTAACCCGACCCATTGGGCCCGCGCCTATGATTTTCCAGCCGTCTCCAGCGGCGATGTGGTGAAGGACACGTTCCGTCCGCAGCTGCCGACCGGCATGCTGGGCTTCGTCTTCAATCTGCGCCGGCCGGTCTTCCAGAACGTGGATGTCCGCGAGGCGCTGTCGCTGGCCTTCGATTTCGAATGGGCCAACCGCAACCTCTTCGACGGAGCCTATAGCCGCACCGAAAGCTACTGGCAGAATTCCGACCTCTCCTATCTCGGCCATCCGGCGGACGAAAAGGAACTGGCCCTGCTGGGCCCGGCCAAGGCACGGCTGTCTGCCGAACTGCTGGAAGGCAAGCCCACCCTGCCGGCCACCGACGGGTCGGGCGGCGACCGCAAGGTGTTGCGCCAGGTGGTCGAGACGCTGAAGAAGGCCGGCTATACGATCCGGGGCGGCAAGATGGTGGATGCCGCCGGCACGGCGCTTTCCTTCGAAATCATGACGCAGAACCAGGACCAGGAGAAGGTGGCGATCGCCTATCAGCGCACGCTGAGGATGATCGGCGTGGAGGTTTCCATCCGCACGGTGGATGACGCGCAGTATCAGAGCCGCTCCGGCACCTTCGATTACGACGTGATCATGAAATCCTACCCGTCGTCGCTGTCGCCCGGCATCGAGCAGATCGGCCGCTGGGGCTCGGATTCGAAGGATCGTCCCGGCAGCTTCAACTTTGCCGGCCTTGCCGATCCCGATGTCGACCGGGTGATTTCCGCGATGCTGAATGCCCGCAGCAGTGAGGATTTTACAACCGCTGTGCGCGCCTATGACCGGCTGCTGCTCGCCGGTCACTATCTCGTGCCTCTCTACCATATCGGCGATCAGTGGGTTGCGCGCTGGAAGCAGATCGCGCATCCACAGACCGTGCCGCTCTACGGATACCAATTGCCAACCTGGTGGGACCAGCGGGCACAGTAAGGATACCGCATTCCGCCTCAGCCAAAGGATTCTTCTCCATGGAAAGACTGACCATCGACCTCGTATCCGACGTGGTCTGCCCGTGGTGCTACCTCGGCAAGGCACGGCTGGAACTGGCGATTGCCGAGGTGCAGGACGAGGTGGGCATCGACGTCAACTGGCGGCCCTACCGGCTGAACCCGGACTATCCGCCGGAAGGCGTCGACCAGAAGGCGGCGCTCACCGCCAAGCTCGGCGGTGCGGAAGCCGTGGCACGCGCACATGCCATGCTGACCGATCTCGGCCGCGAGGTGGGGATCGCCTATGATTTCGACGCGATCCGCATCGGCCCCAATACGCTCGACGCGCACCGCCTGATCCACTGGGCGATGACCGAAAGCCGCGAACACCAGGACCGAGTCGTGACGGCGCTGTTCAAGGCGAATTTCGAAGAGGGGCGCAATGTGGGCGACCATGCCGTTCTGCTTGACATTGCCGAGGCAGCCGGCCTGCAGCGGGCAGTGATCGCCGCCCTTCTCGCCTCCGATGCGGACAAGGATCTGGTGATCGGTGAAATCGAGGCGGCACAGAAAATGGGCGTCAATGGCGTTCCCTTCTTCATCATCGACCAGCAATATGCGGTGAGCGGCGCCCAGACGCCGGACGTGCTGGCGAATGCATTTCGCCAGATTGCCGCCGCCAAGGCCGAGGCGCGTGCAAATCTCAATTGACGCCTGCCGCGGCCAGCCCTAATTCGGCAGGAACATCCCTCCTGCCGGAACGCCGCGCGTGTCATCCTCCGATTCGACCATGAAGGGCGTGCTGATCGCCTTTCTCTGCTTTGCCGCCTATTCCTTCAGCGATGCCGCCGTGAAACTGGTGGACGGTCGTGTTCCGCCCTTCCAGGCTGGTTTCATCGGCACGCTGGCCGGCATTCTTGCGGTGCCCTTCCTGCTGAAGCGCGGCGACAGCCTGCGCGACCTGGTGCGCACCAGCAACAGGCCGCTCTGGCTGCTGCGCTTCCTCTGCTCCTCCATCGGAACGGTCGGCAGCATCATCGCCTTTACCGAACTGTCGATGGCGGAGGCCTTCTGCCTGATCTTCCTGCTGCCCTCCTTCGCCACGATCATGTCGGTGATCTTCCTCAAGGAAAAGGTCGGGGCGAAACGCTGGGCAGCGGTCATTGTCGGCTTCATCGGCGTGCTGATTGTTCTCAGGCCGGGTTTCCGCGAACTCTCCTTCGGCCATGTGACCGCGCTCGCCTCCGGTTTCACCGGCGCCGTTTCCGTCATCATCTACCGCTATCTGGGACCGAGCGAGAAGAACATCTCGATGTATGGCGCGGGCCTGCTGGGAGCCCTCGTGGTCTGCGGCGGCGCCATGCTGCCGCATCTGATGATGCCGACACTCTGGGACCTCACGCTGCTGATCATCTTCGGCGTTCTCGCCGCCGTCGGCACCGTGCTGCTGATGGTGGCCTCCTTCTATGCGCCGGCGGCCATCGTCACGCCGATCCAGTACAGCCAGATGCTCTGGGCGATCCTGCTCGGCTATTTCATCTTCGGCGACAGCGTCGACCTCTGGATGGGCCTCGGCATCGCCCTCATCGTCGGCTCCGGCCTTTTGACGCTTGTTCGCGAACGCCAGCGCGGCACCGCTCTGCCGCCGCCGGTTGCCGGCAAGACCGAGGCAGCGCTGGCCGTGAAGCCGGGCGGGGAGGGCTGAGCGCCCTCCCCGCCCGGCTACCCTTCCTTCGCCAGTCCCGACAGCTGCGCCATGATCTGCGCGGCCGTTGACAGCCGCTTTTCCGGCGTCGGCAGGTCGCGGGTCAGGAACACGCTGTGGTCGGGCCGGATTTTCGCCATCGTGCCCTGCCTGGCGATGTAACCGACCAGGCCCGCCGGATTGGGGAACTGCTTGTCGCGGAACTGCAGCACGATGCCCTTCGGCCCGGCCTCCAGCTTCTCGACATTGCCGATGCGGCAGAGCGACTTGATATAGACGACCTTCAACAGGTTCTGCACCTCGACCGGCATCGGGCCGAACCGGTCGACCATTTCCGCGCCGAAACCATCGATCTCGGAAAGTTCGGTCAGCTCGCCGAGGCGGCGATAAAGCCCCATGCGCAGATGCAGGTCCGGTACGTAATTGTCCGGGATCATCACCGTGATGCCAACGGAGATCTGCGGCGACCAGCCGGTATCGAGCACCTCGTCCTCGCCCTTCACCTCGGCCACGGCCTCTTCCAGCATCTGCTGGTAGAGCTCGAAACCGACCTCCTTGATGTGGCCGGACTGTTCTTCGCCCAGAAGATTGCCGGCACCGCGGATGTCGAGGTCGTGGCTCGCCAGCTGGAAACCGGCGCCCAGCGTGTCGAGCGACTGCAGCACCTTCAGGCGCCGTTCGGCAGTCTGTGTCAGCTGCTTGTTGACCGGCAGGGTGAAGAGCGCAAAGGCGCGCACCTTGGAGCGACCGACGCGGCCGCGCAGCTGGTAGAGCTGGGCAAGGCCGAACATGTCGGCCCTGTGTACGATCAGCGTATTGGCCGTCGGCACGTCGAGGCCCGATTCGACGATGGTGGTGGAGAGAAGCACGTCATATTTACCGTCGTAGAAGGCATTCATGATGTCTTCCAGCTCGCCCGCCGGCATCTGGCCATGGGCGACGGCCACCTTCAGTTCCGGCACATCGGACTGCAGATAGGCCTGGATATCGGGAAGATCGGCGAGCCGCGGGCAGACGTAAAAACTCTGGCCGCCGCGATAATGTTCGCGCATCAGCGTCTCGCGGATGACGAGCGGATCGAACGGCGAAATGAAGGTCCTGACCGCCATGCGGTCGACCGGCGGCGTGGTGATCAGCGAAAGTTCGCGCACCCCTGTCATGGCCAGCTGCAGCGTGCGCGGGATCGGCGTGGCCGAAAGCGTCAGCACATGCACGTCGCTCTTCAGCTCCTTCAGCTTTTCCTTGTGCTTGACGCCGAAATGCTGCTCTTCGTCGATGATCAGCAGGCCGAGATTGGCGAACTTGATGCCGGTGCCGAGCAGCGCATGGGTGCCGACAACGATATCGACCTTGCCCTCGGCCAGATCCTTCTTCGTCTGGTTCAACTCCTTGGCGGTGACGAGGCGCGAGGCCTGCTCCACCCGGATCGGCAGCCCGCGGAAGCGTTCGCGGAAGGTCTTGAAGTGCTGGCGGGCGAGAAGTGTCGTCGGCACGACAACGGCCACCTGCGCGCCGTTCATGGCAGCGAAGAAGGCGGCACGCAGCGCCACTTCCGTCTTGCCGAAACCGACATCGCCGCAGACGAGGCGATCCATCGGCCGTCCGGCGGCAAGATCCTCGCGCACCGAATCGATGGCATTCGCCTGATCTTCCGTTTCGTCATAGGGGAAACGCGCGGCAAATTCGTCGTAGAGCCCTTCCGGCGTGGCAAGCACCGGCGCACGGCGGGTAATGCGGGTGGCCGCGAGCTTGATCAGCGCGTCCGCCATGTCGAGCAGGCGTTTCTTCAGCTTCGCCTTGCGCGCCTGCCAGGCGCCGCCGCCGAGCTTGTCGAGCTGGGCTTCCGCAGCGTCAGATCCATAACGCGAGAGGAGGTCGATGTTTTCGACCGGCAGGAACAGCTTTGCCTGGTCGGCATAATGCAGTTCCAGGCAGGCACGTGGTGCGCCCGCCGCCTCGATCGTCACGAGGCCGACAAAACGACCGATGCCGTGTTCGGCATGCACGACGAGCGAGCCTTCGTCGAGGCCGGCCACTTCCGAGATGAAATCGGCGCCGCGCTTGCGGCGTTTGGAGCGGCGCACCATGCGGTCGCCGAGAATATCCTGCTCGCCGATGATCACCAGATCGCCGGTTTCGAAGCCGCCTTCGAGGCTCAAGACCGCCGATGCCGCCTCGCCCTTCGCGAGGTTGCGGATGTCTGAGAGTTTTTCGATCGGCTTGATGCGCTTCAGGCCGTGCTCGTCCAGCACCTGCAGCAGGCGGTCGAGCGAACCGGCGGACCAGCCGGTGATCAGCACCTTGGCGCCGCCTGCCCGCCTGTCGGCAATGTGCTTGACCACGAGGTCGAAGATGTTGACGCGCTCGTCGCGGTTCTGCTGCTCGGCCTCGGCCTGGGCGCGTGCCCAGCGCGGACCGGACTTCGCCTCCAGCATCACGACGCGTTTGGCCTGCGCATCGATCTCGTTGAACGGCGTGAGACGAATGGCGCTTGCCGCATCCAGCTCCTTCACGAAGACCGAACCGTCGAGATAAAGCTGGCCCGGCGTCACCGGTTTGTAGGGCGTCGATTGCGCCATGCCGGCCTTGCCCGAATGGCCGGAATTCTGCCGCGCCTCGAAATAGTCGTAGATCAGCTTGGAGCGCTCCTGCGCCGCCTCGCGCGCCGTGTGATCCGTGATGATGCGGAAGCCTTTGAGGTAATCGAAGGCGGTTTCCAGCGTCTCGTAAAACAGCGGCAGCCAGTGTTCCATGCCGGCATAACGGCGCCCCTCGGACACTGCCTGATAAAGCGCGTCATCGCGCGTCGCGGCACCGAAGGTGGAGAGATAGGATTTGCGGAACCGGCTGATCGTGTCCGGCGTCAGCGTCACCTCGCTCATCGGGTTGAGATCGAGCGCGCGGGCCTGCCCCGTGGTGCGTTGGTTCGCCGGATCGAAGGTGCGGATCGATTCCAGCGTATCGCCGAAGAAATCAAGACGCACCGGTTCTTCCGTGCCCGGCACGAAGACATCCAGAATGCCACCGCGCACGGCAAATTCGCCGACCTCGCGCACGGTCGAGACCCGGTCGAAGCCGTTGCGCTCGAGGCGTGCGGCAATGTCATCCATGCGGATCGTGTTGCCGGGCTTGGCGGAGAAAGCCAAGCTCTCGATCACCGCCGCCGGCGCGATCTTCTGCATCATCGCATTGACGGTGACGAGCACGATCGCCGGATGCGGTTTCTTGGCGTGAGCGATCAGGCCGGAAAGTGCGGCGAGCCTGCGGGCGGAGACATCCGCACTCGGTGACACGCGGTCATACGGTAGACAGTCCCAGGCCGGTAGCGTCAGCACCGGAATATCGGGGGCGACGAAGGAGAGCATCTGCTCGATATCGGCCATGCGCTGGCCATCCGACATCACATAGGCGACCGGCTGGCCGGACCTTGCGAGTTCCGCCAGAATGAGCGGCTCCATGCCCGCCTGGACATTGGCAATCGTGAGCCCCGCCGGCGAGGCGGCAACGGCCTTCGCGCTAAAACCTTCGATCATTCGCCGCGCCCGAATTTCTCGTCGAGGCTTGCCTTGGTGACGATGTCGAAATCGGGCCGATAGGCGGCAATTCGCTCGAACATCGGCGTCTGCAGGTGTTGCGGCACCGGATCGGCGCCGGTGATCCAGCGGTTGAGGTCCTGGTCCTCCTCGGCCATCACGGCCTCGAGTTCGTCCAGCTCGGCATCGGACAGTGTCGCGATCTGCTCTTCGGCAAACTGGCCGAAAACGAGGTCCATTTCGCGGATGCCGCGATGCCAACAGCGATAGAGAATTCTGCGGCGCCGGGGATCGAGATCGGCGCTGGAGCGCGACAGTCCAGTCATGAGCGTAAAACCTTGTTGCGCGGCTGATATAGGATGATTTCTCTTGAATGTCAGCCTTGCCAAGCAGGCAAATTCCGACGCATTTTGCCGCCCATGCGCCCTGCTTTGCTCGATCCCCTGTTTGCTTCTGTCGCCAGCCTGCCCGGCATCGGGCCGAAACTGGCGGATCTGATCGCCCGCGTGACGAATCGCGAGGATGCCGAAGACTGCCGGGTGGTGGATGTGCTGTTCCATGCCCCCTCCTCGATCATCGACCGGCGCAACCGGCCGGGCATCGCGTTGGCACCCCAGGGCGCCATCGTCACCATCGAAGGCCGGGTCGATCGTCACCAGCCGCCACCGGCACACACCAACCAGCCCTACCGGGTCTTTTTGCATGACGAGACCGGCGAACTGGCGCTCACTTTTTTCCGGGTAAAAGGCAACTGGCTGGAAAAGGCGCTGCCGATCGATGAACAGGTGATGGTGAGCGGCAAGGTGGACTGGTTCAACGGCCGCGCCTCAATGGTCCATCCGGACCTGATGGTGAAGGTGTCGGAGGCGAGCGAGATGCCGCTGGTTGAGCCGGTCTATCCGTTGACGGCGGGATTGGTGCCGAAGGTGATGCGCCGTGCCGTCGAAGGCGCGGTTGCCCGCCTGCCGCGCTTTCCCGAATGGATGGATGCGGCCCTTCAGGAACGCCAGGGCCTGCCGGACGTGGCAGAGGCCTTTCGCCAGCTGCACGATCCGCGCGACGGCCACGACCTCGATCCGCAGGCGCCGGCAAGGCGAAGGCTGGCTTACGACGAGTTCCTCGCCGGCCAGGTGTCGCTCGCTCTGGTGCGCCAGCGCATGCGCAAGGCGTCCGGTCGACCGGTGCGGGTAGAGGGTCGCATCGGTGCGACGATCCGCGCCGCCCTGCCCTTTTCGCTGACCGGCAGCCAGGAGGTGGCGATAGCCGAGATCCGCGCCGACATGGCCAAGAGCGAACGCATGTTGCGCCTCGTCCAGGGCGATGTCGGTGCCGGCAAGACGCTTGTGGCGCTGATGGCCATGGCCGATGTGGTGGAGGCCGGCGGCCAGGCGGTGCTGATGGCGCCGACGGAAATTCTCGCCCGCCAGCATTTTGCCACCATCAGCCGTTTTGCCGCCTCCGCCGGACTGACGGTCGAGGTGCTGACCGGACGGGTGAAGGGCAAGGAGCGTGACGAGGTGATGGCCCGCATCGCCTCGGGCGAAGCGCAGATCATCATCGGCACGCACGCGCTCTTTCAGGATGCCATCACCTATCACGACCTGATGCTCGCCGTGGTCGATGAACAGCACCGGTTCGGCGTGCACCAGCGGCTGAAGCTCACCGCCAAGGGCATCGCCCCGCATATGCTGGTAATGACCGCAACCCCCATTCCGCGCACGCTGGTGCTCGCCGCCTTCGGCGACATGGATGTCTCCAAGCTCACCGAAAAACCCGCCGGCCGCAAGCCGATCCAGACCGTCACCGTGCCGACGGAACGCACCGACGAGATCATCGCGCGGCTCCGCGCCGCCATCGGCGACGGCAAGAAAGCCTACTGGATCTGCCCGCTGGTGGAGGAGTCGGAAGAGTCCGACCTGATGTCGGCCGAGGAACGCCATGCGGTTCTGACAAAGGCGCTTGGAGCCCAGATCGGTGCAAAAGTCGGCCTCGTGCATGGCCGTATGACTGGTGCGGAGAAGGACGCCGTGATGGCCGCCTTCAAGGCCGGTGATCTGCGCCTGCTCGTCGCCACGACCGTCGTGGAGGTCGGAGTCGATGTGCCGGATGCAACGATCATGGTGATCGAACATGCCGAACGGTTCGGCCTTGCGCAATTGCACCAGTTGCGCGGGCGTGTTGGCCGTGGCGACGAGGCATCCACCTGCATCCTCCTCTACAAAGGCCCCCTGGGGGAAACGGGCCGGGCACGGCTCTCCATCCTGCGCGACAGCGAAGACGGTTTTCTGATCGCCGAGGAAGACCTGAAGTTGCGCGGTGAAGGTGAACTTCTCGGCACCCGCCAGTCCGGCACGCCGGGCTTTCGCATCGCAAGCCTGGAGGCACATGCGGATCTGCTGGAGATCGCCCGCAAGGACGCCGCCTACATCATCGAGAAGGACCCGGAACTGGTGAGCGAACGGGGCGAGGCGCTGCGCGTGCTGCTCTATCTGCACCGCCGCGATGAGGCGATCCGATATCTCAGGGCGGGATGACGGGCGCCACGTCCGCGGCGCCCGTCAGTGTCGGTCTTACTTCGCCATGCCCGGCAGCGTGACGCGGAACACCTGGAACATGGTGTCGACTTCCGCGCCGCCCTCGGCCTTGTAGGCAGCGCCCACCTGGAAACCGTCCTGGGTCAGGAAGTCGTTATCATTGGCAACGAACAGGAAATAGTCGTCCGGCGCGGAGGCATCGAGCACCGGGGCGATCGACATGGCTTCCCACTTTTCCGACAGGTTGTTCTTGTCGTTCGGGGCGCCGTTGTGGAGACCGAAGCGGCCCAGCTCCGCATTGTTGTTGAGGTCGATGAAATCGGTCACCGCCGCAACCTTGACACCGGCATCCACCACGCCCTTCGGCGCGACCGGTTTCAGCCCGTCGAACTCGCTGTTGGCAATGTCGGTGGCGGCGGTGAGATCGACGAGATCGATCTTGCGGTAGACGGAGGTGTCACCCTTCAGGCCCTGGCCGTTATTGCTGTCGCGGGCCAGCATCAGGAAGGCCTTGTCGGACAGCGCGAGGATCTCGCTCTGGGCGGCGACGGCTACCTTGCCCTTGTTATCGAAGGTCGGCAACGGCACGACATATTCATGCACGAGCTTCAGATTGTCGATATCGGCAGCGTCATAGACCAGCGCGCGGGTATTCATGCGCGTCGAACCGGAATCGCCGCCATCCTGGCGGGTCGCCGACTGCAGGAGGGCGATGACGAATTTGCCGTCCGGCGTCATCGACATGCCTTCCAGACCCTGATTGTTCTGGCGCCCGGTTTCCGGGTCCTTCGGTTCCGGCTTCTTGCCGCCGGCATCGACATTGTTGGAGGAGAAATTCAGCTCACCCTTGCGCATCGGCAGCAGCGCCTTGGGGGGCTGGGTGGCGGAGATCATCTTTCCGTCGGCTGCGAAATGATAGATGTAGGGACCGTATTCGTCGCTGATCAGGAAGGAGCCGTCCTTCAGGCGGATGACGGCTTCCGGATCGAGCGAGACCTTCCCATTGCGGGCCTGCGGCAGGGCCGGCAGCTTGCCTGCGGCGGCGCGAACACCGGCTTCCGGATCAAGCCCGGTCATGTTCTTTCCCTGATCGTCTGTCAGCAGGATCGTGTCGGCAAGCCTGGCCTCCATGCCCTTCTGCTGCAGATCGGTGGCAGGCGTGCCCGTCGCCGGCATCAGGCGGAACTCGATGCGGTTCAGGCGGTCGTTGTAGTCGGTCGTGCCTTCCACATTGTAGCCGCGGTCGGGCAGCAGCCACAGCGCGCCGCGATAGCCCGCGCCATCCTTCTGCCAGGCGGTCGGATCGATTGCCATGCCGGAGCCGGAACCGAAGGTCTCGCCGAACTTGTCACGCTGGCTGGCGGCAATCCGGCCGATGGCAACGAGGCCCTTGTTGGCAATGGTCATGCCGGCAGCCGAAACCGAGCTTTCGGCGAAGGCCAATACCGGAACGAGAACGACGGATGCGGCTAGAACAGCCTGCAGGCCGTGGCCGAGCTTGAAGCAACCAAAAGTCATTGTGCTGATCCCATGAGCGAAGGGCAAAGTCTTCCAGCAACCGGAAGATGCCGGATGGTCAGCTGACCGATGCTTTGCCGGGGTCATTCCCCGCCGACGTCGTAGGCCTCTATTATGACTGCAGAATGAACAATTTACGCGGGAAGAGCGACGCTTCAGTCCGCAATCGGCTTCGGTGTCCATGGGGGCGCAATCAGGCCGCCCGAAATCAGCAGTTTCGCCGCATCCTCCGGCGTCATGTCGAGCATCACCACCTTGCTCTTCGGCACGAACAGCAGAAATCCCGCGGTCGGTACCGGCGTCGGCGGCAGGAAGACGGCAAGCATTTCCTCGCCCTCCTCGTTCAGCCGCGCCGCGATTTCGCCCTGCGCCTCGGTGGAGATGAACACCATGGCCCAACTGCCAGGCCCCGGAAATTCAATCAGCCCCACCTTCTTAAACGAGGTGGACTGGTCCTTCAGGACCGTCTCGAAGATCTGCTTCAGGCTTCTGTACAGCGTGCGCACCAGCGGCGTGCGGTGCAGGATGGATTCGCCGAAATTGACGACAGACCGGCCGATGAGATTTTTGCCGAGAAAACCGATGACCGTGATGAACACCACGGCAATCAGCAGACCGAGGCCCGGAATGGTGATGTCGAAATAATATTGCGGATTGTAGCGCTGCGGAATGTAGGGGGTCACCCAGCTGTCTGCCCAGTCGATGAAGGCAAAGGTCAGCCAGATGGTGATGGCCAGCGGCGCGCAGATGATGAGACCGGTCAGGAAGTTATTCCGCAACCGCCCGACAATGGTGATCCGTTCCGGAATGTCCGTCATGCCTGCCCGTCACTCATGCTGCACTGCCGTAAAAGGCCGGGTGAAACCGGACAATGCCGGAGGGCATTCCCCCTCGCAAGAGCAGAACCATGAAATATTCGACAGGAAGTCCGGGATAGGTCAGCTCCCGACACTGCCGGAAGCCGAAGCGCGGATAGAATTTCGGGCTGCCGACCAGCGCGCAGCCGGATGCCCGAAGCCCGGCGAGAGTGTCAAGGCCCCGGCGGATCAGCGCCGAACCGATCCCCTCGCCGTCCTCGGCGACCAGCGAGATCTTCAGTGCTGCGGCCGCCCGGAGCTGATCGATGATCTGCGGTTCGGTCTGGTCGCTGTAGGATTTTCCGGCAAAGGCGGCGGCGGTGACCGCTCCGATTGCCGCCTCATCGCCCGGTCGTTCCGCACGAATGATCACTCGACCGTCACCGATTTTGCGAGATTGCGCGGCTGGTCCACGTCGGTACCCATGAAGACGGCGGTGTGATAGGCGAGCAGCTGGATCGGCAGCGCGTAGATCATCGGGGCGATTACCTCGTCCACATTCGGCAGGACGATGGTTGCCATGGTCGGGAGTTTCGAGGCGGCCGCACCCTTTTCATCGGTGATGAAGATGATCCTGCCGCCGCGCGCCGCCACTTCCTGCATGTTGGAAACGGTCTTCTCGAAGAAGCGGTCATGCGGGGCAATCACGATGACCGGCATGTTTTCGTCGATCAGCGCGATCGGCCCGTGCTTCAACTCGCCCGCCGCGTAGCCTTCGGCGTGGATATAGGAAATTTCCTTGAGCTTCAGGGCGCCTTCCAGCGCCAGAGGAAAGCTCGTGCCGCGGCCGAGATAGAGCACGTCCTTGAAGCGCGACAATTCGCGGGACAGACGCTCCACCTGCGGCTCGATCAGGTTCAGCACCCGGCTCATGATGCGCGGCATCTCGATCAGGTGCCTCACCATGGCTCTTTCTTCAGCCTCCGCCAGCGTACCGCGGGCGCGGCCGGCCTGGATCGACAATGCCGCCAGAACCGCCAGCTGGCAGGTGAAGGCCTTGGTCGAGGCAACGCCGATTTCCGGACCGGCGAGAATGGGGAAGACGGCATCGGCCTCGCGGGCAATGGTGGATTCACGCACATTGACCACCGCGCCGATGGTCAGCCCCTCCTGCCGGCAATAGCGCAGCGAGGCGAGCGTATCCGCCGTCTCGCCGGACTGCGAGATGAACAGCGCCGCCTGATCCTTCGAGAGCGGAATCTCGCGGTAGCGGAATTCGGAGGCGACATCGATTTCCACCGGCAGTCGCGCATAACGCTCGAACCAGTATTTGCCGATCAGGCCGGAAAGATAGGCGGTGCCGCAGGCTGAAATCGCCAGGCCGCGGATTCCGGCAAAATCGATCCCGCCGTCGAGCGGCTTCACCGTGCCTGCGGCAAAGTCCACATAGTGGCTGAGCGCATGCGAGATGATTTCCGGCTGCTCGTAGATTTCCTTTTCCATGAAATGGCGATGGTTGCCCTTGTCCACCATCAGCGCCGCCGCCTGCGAAATCTGCATGGGGCGTTCGACCGGCCTGCCGGAGAAATCCATGATGGAGACGCCACCGGCGGTCATCACCGCACAGTCGCCATCCACCAGATAGGTGATGCGATTGGTGAAGGGGGCAAGCGCGATCGCATCCGACCCCAGAAACATTTCGCCCTGGCCGTGACCGATGGCGAGTGGCGGACCGGAGCGGGCCGCAAGGATGGCCCCCGGATCGTCCTCAAACATCACGACCAGCGCATAGGCGCCGGCGACACGGTTCAGCATGGCGAGCATCGCCGCCTTGTGGTCGAGCCCCTCGCGGGTGAACTTTGCCAGCAGATGGGCAACCACTTCCGTATCGGTCTGGCTGGCAAACACGGCGCCCTCGGCCAGCAACGCGTCGCGCAGCTCGGAAAAGTTTTCGATGATGCCGTTGTGGACGACTGCGACGCCCTCGACGAAATGCGGATGCGCATTTGTCTCGTTCGGCGCGCCATGCGTTGCCCAGCGTGTA
This sequence comes from Rhizobium sp. CSW-27, assembly GCF_018760785.1. Lineage (GTDB taxonomy): Bacteria > Pseudomonadota > Alphaproteobacteria > Rhizobiales > Rhizobiaceae > Neorhizobium. The sequence goes on along the minus strand of NZ_JAHHZO010000004.1, from coordinate 18,572 downwards.
TGGGCAATGCCGATCAGGCCAGGCAGCGGCTCCACCTCCAGCTTCTTCTCCAGGTTGAACAGCTTGCCTTCGGCGCGGCGGCGATCCATCACTCCATCGTGGATGGTGGCGACGCCGGCGGAATCATAGCCGCGATATTCAAGCCGGCGCAGCGCATCGACCAGCCGTTCCGCGACCGGTTCCCTGCCGACGATCCCAACGATTCCGCACATATGAGCCTCATGTCTTTTGCGTGATTGCGTGCCGCACGTTTTCCTACCGCACCGCACGCAGGACGCAACGGCAGCAGGGGTCAAATTCGATTTCTTACAGTAACCTAGAAAATGTTACCGGTCGGCCTTGCGGGCGGCCTTCAGCGCCAGTGCCCGCTCGCGCACCGCCTTCGCCCGCTCCGGCTTCACCTCCTGTCGGGCGCGACCGAAGGCGAGCGCATCGCCCGGCACATTCTCGGTGATGACGCTGCCGGACGCGACATAGGCGCCGTCGCCGATCGTCACCGGGGCCACAAGTGCGGAATTGGAGCCGATGAAGGCATTTTGGCCGATCCGGGTCTCGTGCTTGTTCACGCCATCGTAATTACAGGTAATGGTACCGGCGCCGATATTGGTGCCTGCGCCGACAAAGGCATCGCCGATATAGGTCAAATGATTGACCTTGGCGCCGGCACCGATCTCGGCCTTCTTCACCTCGCAGAAATTGCCGACCTTGGCGTCTTCGCCGAGAACGGCGCCGGGACGCAGGCGGGCAAAGGGTCCAACCGTCGCGCCAGCGGCCACATGCGCCCCTTCCAGATGCGAAAAGGCATGGATCACGGCACCCGTTTCCACCGTCACACCGGGCCCGAAGACCACGTTGGGCTCGATCAGCACATCGGGATGCAACACGGTATCATGAGCGAGGAACACGGTCTCCGGCGCGACCATCGAGACTCCCGACAGCATCAATTCATGGCGGCGGCGCTTCTGCCAGCTGGCCTCAAGGGCGGCCAGTTCGGCGCGCGTGTTGCAGCCGGCAAGTTCCTCCTCCGGGGCATCTATCGCCACCACCCGGCCGCCATGCGCCCGCGCGATCTCGACGATATCGGTCAGATAATATTCGCCCTTGGCATTGCTGTTGCCGATTTTTTCCAGCCATTCCAGCGCACGCACCCCGTTGATCACCATCAGGCCGCTGTTGCAGCGAGTGACCCGGCGCTCCTCTTCGGAGGCGTCCTTCTCCTCGCGGATCGCCGCCAGTTCGCCATTCTCGACCAGCAACCGGCCATAGCCGAACGGGTTTTCCGCCTTGAAGCCGATCACGACGACATCCGCGCCCTCCGCGCGCCTCCGCCGGGCGGCAAGGAAGGTCTCCGGCTTCACCAGCGGCACGTCGCCATAGGTGACGAGCACGTCGTCATAGCCGTTTGCGATGACATCGCGGGCGGTCAGCACGGCATGGCCGGTGCCGCGGCGCTCCGTCTGCAGCACGGCGGAAACCTGCATGCCGGCAAGCGAACCGGCCTTCGTCACGTTCTCGGCATCGCGCCCCACCACCAGCACGGCATCCTGCATGCCCGCCGCCTGCACCGCCGTCATCACATGCGCGATCATCGGCAGCCCCGCGATCGGATGCAGCACCTTGGAGATCGAGGACTTCATCCGGGTGCTGTCGCCGGCGGCGAGAATGACGGCAAGGCAGGTGCGATTCATGGCGCTCTCTCTCAAAATCAGTCGGCGCTTCTTATCAGCAGTTGCGCGCTTTCGCCAATGGCCGTGCGCTGCGCGGCGCCGAAGGCACAAACGCAGAAGGCGCCCCGCCAGGGACGCCTTCCGTTTTCGGGCGGTATTCGGGCTTATTGCGGCAGCTTGTCGTCCACGCCTTCGACGTAGAAGTTCATGCCGAGCAGCGTGCCGTCATCAGCCTTTTCGCCGGCCTTCAGCCAGGGCGTGCCGTCCTGCTTGTTGATCGGGCCGGTGAAGGGATGCAGTTCGCCGGACTTGATCTTGGCTTCGGTCTCTTCGGCCATCGCCTTCACGTCGTCGGGCATGTTGGTGTAGGGCGCCATGGTGAGGATGCCGTCCTTCAGGCCGTCCCAGATCTGCTCGGACTTCCAGGTGCCGTCGAGCAGCGCCTTGGTGCGCTTGATGTAATAGGCGCCCCAGGTATCGACGATGGCGGTAAGCTGGGTCTTCGGACCGGCTGCGATCATGTCGGAGGCCTGGCCGAAGGCATAGATGCCGCGCTCGGCTGCCACCTGCATCGGGGCCGTGGTGTCGGTGTGCTGGGTGAGGATGTCGACGCCCTGGTCGATCAGCGCCTTGGCGGCATCGGCTTCCTTGCCGGGGTCGAACCAGGTGTTGGCCCAGACGACCTTCAGCTTGAAGTTCGGGTTGATCGACTTCGCGCCGAGTTCGAAGGCGTTGATGCCCATCACCACTTCCGGAATCGGGAAGGAGGCGATGTAGCCGGCTTCGCCCTTCTTGGACATCTTGGCGGCAATCTGGCCGAGGATGTAGCGGCCTTCATAGAAGCGCGAATTGTAGGTGGCGAGGTTCGGAGCGGCCTTGTAGCCGGTGGCGTGCTCGAACTTCACGTTGGGGAACTTCTGCGCCACCTTCACGGTCGCATCCATGAAGCCGAAGGAGGTCGAGAAGATCAGCGCACAGCCGGACCGCGCCATGCGCTCGATCGCACGCTCGGCATCCGGACCTTCCGGCACGCTTTCCAGGTAGGGCGTCTCGATCTTGTCGCCGAGTGCCTTCTGCAGTTCCTGTCGACCGAGATCGTGCGCCTGGGTCCAGCCGCCGTCGGTCTTGGTGCCGACATAGACGAAGCAGACCTTCGTCTTTTCCTGGGCCTGGGCGCCGGACACGACGCTGCCAAGAGCGGCAGCCGTGGCGGCAAGTGCGATGATGAGCTTCTTCATATTCAACCCCTGTTTGGCTTGAAGCTTCGGTTGTTCTGTCTGCCGCCTCAGCGGTCCGGAACGAAGGGTTTCCCCAGGCATGCCGGCGTATTGATGAGCGTGGTGCGGCGATTATGCGAAATGATGATGAGAACGACAATAGTGACGGCGTAGGGCAGCATCGAGAGGAACTGCGAGGGTACGCCGATGCCGAAGGCCTGCGCATGCAACTGCAGGATGCCGACGGCGCCGAAAATATAGCCACCCGCCAGAACCCGCCAGGGTCGCCAGGAGGCGAACACCACCAGCGCCAGCGCGATCCAGCCCCGGCCGGCCGACATGTTTTCCACCCATTGCGGCGTGTAGACCAGCGACAGCTGCGCCCCGGCAAGCCCGGCACAGGCACCGCCGAACATCACCGCCAGATAGCGCGTGCGGATGACGCTGATGCCGAGTGCATGGGCGGAACCATGATTGTCGCCGATGGCCCGCAGCTTGAGGCCGGTGCGGCTGCGGAACAGGAACCAGTTGACGCCGATCACCAGCGCAATCGACAGGTAGAAGGTGATGTCCTGCCGGAACAGCAGTGGACCGACGAAGGGGATCTCGGAGAGGACGGGAAAGACGATGGGCGCCAGCTTGACGCCCGGAATGCCGACGAAGCTTTCGCCCAGCTGCCCGGAAAGACCAAGGCCAAGCAGCGTCAGCGCAAGACCCGTTGCCACCTGGTTGGTTACCAGCGTCAGCGTGAGGAAGCCGAACAGCAGCGAAAACAGTGCGCCGCCGAGAATGCCGGCCAGAACGCCGAAGAGCGGCACGCCGGTGAGATAGGAGCCGGCAAACGCGCAGACGGCGCCGATGATCATCATGCCCTCGACACCGAGGTTCAGCACGCCGGCCCGCTCCGTCACCAGTTCGCCCATGGCCGCGATGACGAGCGGCGTGGCAGCGGTGATGATCGTCAGAAGGATCGCTTCGATCATGGTCAGGACTTTGCCTCCCGGGCACGGCCGGAGCCGAAGATGATGCGCACGCGGTAGAGGATCAGCGTGTCGCAGGACAGCACGAAGAAGAGCAGCAGGCCCTGGAAGACGCGCGTCACCTTGTCGGATACGCCGATCGACAGCTGCGCCGCTTCGCCGCCGAGATAGGTCAGTGCCAGCACGAAGCCGGAGGCAATCGCGCCAACCGGGTTGAGACGCCCGAGGAAGGCGACGATGATTGCCGTAAATCCGTAACCCGGCGAAATGCTCGGCTGCAGGTGGCCGATGGAGCCGGACACTTCCGAGATTCCGGCGAGGCCCGCAAAGGCGCCGGACAGCATCATCGAGAACCAGACCATGCGGCGCGCCGAAAAGCCGGCAAAGCGCCCTGCCCGTTCCGAACGGCCGAGCACGGTGACCTCGAACCCCTTCAGCATGAAGCGCATCATGAACCAGACGAGTACCGCCGCCAGAAGCGCAAACAGGATGGAGGCATGCGCCCGGCCCGAATCGAGCAGCGGCGGCAGCACCGCTTCCGGCGCAAAGCTGATCGACTGCGGAAAGTTGAAGCCCTTCGGATCGCGCCATGGGCCGCGCACCAGCCAGTCGAGGAACAGCTGCGCGATGTAGACCAGCATCAGGCTGACAAGGATTTCATTGGTATTGAAGCGTGTCTTCAGCAGCGCCGGAATGGCTGCAAACAGCGCGCCGCCGGCTGCCCCCATCAAAAGCATCAGCGGCAGCACCATCACCGAATGCCATTGCGGCACGAGGATCGGCAGGATCGAGCCGGTGATCGCACCGATCGTGAACTGGCCCTCGGCACCGATGTTCCAGTTGTTCGATCGGTAGCAGACCGACAGGCCGACGGCGATGAGGATCAGCGGCCCGGCCTTGATCGCCAGTTCATGCAGCGACCACACTTCGAGCAGCGGCTCCACGAAGAAGCTGTAGAGCGCATGGCCCGGATCCTTGCCGAGCATCTGAAACATGATCGCGCCGAAGATCAGCGTCAGCGCCAGTGCCAGAAGCGGCGAGACCAGCGAAAAAAGGCCGGAGGAGGCGGGCCGGCGTTGCAGTTCAATGCGCATGGGCGCCTCCCGCATTCGTACCGGAATGGGCCGTCGAATCATGGATGCCGCCCATCAGCAGGCCGATCCTTTCCAGCGTCAGGTCGCCGGCCGGATAGGGTTTCGACAGCCTTCCCTCGGAGATCACCGCAATATTGGTCGCCACCTCGAAGATCTCGTCGAGATCCTGGCTGATGACGATGACGGCGGAACCGGCGCGGGCCAGATCGATCAGCGCCTGGCGGATGCGGCTTGCGGCGCCGGCATCGACACCCCAGGTCGGCTGGTTGACCACCAGCACGGCGGGCTTGCGATCCAGTTCGCGGCCGATGATGAACTTCTGCAGATTGCCGCCGGACAGCGAGCCCGCGGCGGGATCCTCGCCGCTCTTGCGTACATCCATCGCCGCGCAGATGCGGCGCGCCGTGGCACGGATGGCGTCATGGCGGATGACGGACAGCAGGCCGCCGGCCAGGAAGCTGCCGCGATCGGACTGGCTGCGCGACAGAAGCAGGTTGTCGGACAGCGTCATGTCCGAAACGGCCGCATGGCCATGCCGCTCTTCTGGCACGAAGCCGGCGCCCAAGAGACGCCGCCCGTTGATGCCGGTGCGGCCGACCGCCTTGCCGCAGAGGCGGATCGCCTCGTCATCGCCGACCGGATATTCGCCCGACAGCGCGTCGAACAGCTCGCCCTGCCCGTTGCCGGCCACGCCGGCAATGGCCAGCACCTCCCCGGCGCGCACGTCGAGTGCGATATCCCTCAGCGGGACTGCGAAAGGCGTGCGGGCCGCGACGGAGAGGGCCCGCACCTCAACCAGAGCCGGCCCGAGATCGGTCGTAGCGTCGCGCTGTACGCCGGCGACATCGGAGCCGACCATCATGCGGGCAAGCGAAGCCGGCGTTTCCTGCCTCGGATCGCAATCGCCGGTCACCTTGCCATGGCGCAGCACGGTGGCGCGGTCGCAGATCCGCTGCACCTCCTCCAGCCGGTGGCTGATATAGAGCACAGAGCGCCCTTCCGCCTTCAGCTTGAACAGGGTTTCGAACAGCTTGTCGGCCTCCTGCGGCGTCAGCACCGAGGTCGGCTCGTCGAGAATGATCAGCTTGGGGTTCTGCAGCAGCGCCCGGACGATCTCGATGCGCTGGCGTTCGCCGACGGACAGATCGGCGACATGCGCATAGGGGTCAAGCGGCAGGCCATAGGCCTTCGACAGGCTTTCTGCTTCAGTGGCGATCCTGGCGAGCGGTATCTTCGGATCGAGCGACAGCGCGATGTTTTCGGCCACCGTCAGCGCCTCGAACAGAGAGAAATGCTGGAACACCATGCCGATGCCCAGCGTCCGCGCCTCGCCCGGAGAAGCAATGGAAACAGGCCGGCCATCCCAGAAGATACGGCCTTCACTGGGCTGCAGCACGCCAAACAGCATCTTGACGAGGGTGGACTTGCCGGCGCCGTTTTCGCCCAGAAGCGCGTGGATTTCACCCGGCCCGATCGACAGATCGATCCCGTTGCAGGCGGCGAATGTGCCGAAATATTTCGTCAGGCTTCGAACCTTCAGAAGCGAACCCGCTTCCGGACCCCGCGCGTCACTCACTCACCACCCCTCATGCTTGTCGCACCCACCTTCTGCGAGGCTTGACCGGTTGCGAAAGCGAAACCATCTGTCCGGACAACTCCGGTACACCGAAGAATTGATACCGTTTTTGCTGCCGTGCACAACAGAAAAGTCGAGGGTTCCCGGCGGTTTATCGGGCTTTTCCAAGATAGGGGAAAAGCTGAAGCACCCCGCCGATCACATAGAGATAGATGCCCGTCAGCACCACGCCCCAGACCAGCCAGGCAGGCGAATCGAAATGCAGCAGCAGGGAATAGCCCGAGAGCGCGCACCAGAGCAGGAAAATCCCGAGGTTGAGCGACCGCAGGCGCTTCACGCGCACCGGATGCAGGAAATTGACCGGCAGGAAGGTGACGATTACCGAGGTCACCACCACGATCATCGCGGTGGCCTCGCTGGCTTGGATCACGAAGAGGGTGAGGATCACCATGTTCCAGACCACCGGGAAGCCGGAGAAGAAATATTCCTCCGTCTTCATGCCGGTATCGGCATAGTAGATGGCACTCGACACGACAATCATGCCGGCGGCAACGAAGGACCAGGTCTCGCCGATCATGCCGCTCTGGTAGAGCGCAAAGGCCGGCAAAAGCACGTAGGTCACGTAGTCGATGATGTTGTCCAGCGTGTCGCCGGACCAGTTCGGCAGCACTTCCTTGACCCGCACCTTGCGGGCGATCGGGCCATCAATGCCATCGATCAGCAGCGCCAGCCCCAGCCACCACCACATGTCGACGAAACGGTGTTCGGCAGCAGCCACCACGCCGAGAAAGGCGAGGAAGGAGCCGGACGCCGTCAGCACATGCACGGAAAAGGCGCGGATTTCCGCATAGGGCACTTTCCGGTAATTGAAAATTCGCCTGATCACGCCCTGCTCCGAAGCTCCTGTCGAAAGCCGGTCATATGCGGCCAATCGGCGCGCTTTGCAACCTTATCGAGGGGCATCCGGCAAAGCCCATGGATAAGTGTCACAAGTTTGCCTAGATAGGGCCGACAGCAGACAAGAGAAGAAGGCGGTCATGCAGGACATCGAAATCGCAGTTGTGGGTGAAGGACTGGCCGGTTCGGTGGCGGCGCTCGCCCTGGCGCGCGCCGGCCGCAAGGTCGTGCTGATCGCACCGCGCCAGAACCGCCAGGACCGGCGCACGACCGCGCTGATGGACCAGTCCATCCGCTTTATCGACAGCCTCGGCCTGTGGCGGGCGCTGGAGCAGGCCTCGGCCGCCCTTTCCGTCATGCAGATACTCGACGGCACGACGCGGCTGTTCCGGGCGCCGCCGGCGCAGTTTCGGGCCGCCGATGTCGGCCTGTCCGCCTTCGGCTACAACATTCCAAACAGCGTGCTGATGCAGGTGCTGTCCGATGCCGTCACGGCCGAGCCGAACATTGCCCGTGTCGATGCCAGCCTGGAACGGCTGGATCTGCAGGCCGATGTCGCACATCTTACCCTCTTCGATGGCCAGACGCTTGCGGCGGCCTTCGTGATCGGCGCCGATGGCCGCGGCTCGAAGGTGCGCGAGGGCGCCGGTATCGGAACCCGCCGCTGGGCCTATCCGCAGACAGCGGTGGTGCTGAATTTTGCCCATGAACATCCACATGGCAACGTCTCGACCGAATTCCACACCGAAACCGGCCCCTTCACGCAGGTTCCCCTGCCCGGCAGCCGCTCCAGCCTCGTCTGGGTGGTGAAGCCCGAGGAGGCCGAGCGGTTGCTCGCGCTGCCGCTCGAGGCACTGTCGAGCGCCGTGGAACTGCGCATGCAATCGCTGCTCGGCAAGGTGACGGTCGAGGCGGGCGTTGAATCCTGGCGGCTTTCCAGCCTGATGTCGGACCGGTTCGGCAAGGGCCGTGTCGCCCTGGTCGGAGAGGCGGCACATGCGTTTCCACCGATCGGCGCGCAGGGCCTCAACCTGTCGCTGCGCGACGTGATGGAACTGGTGGATCTGCTGAAGACGGCGGGCGAGCGGCCGGTGGCCGGCGATGCCGGTGACCGCTTCAACCGCCGCCGCCGCCCAGACATCATGACGCGCACGCTGGGCGTCGACCTGCTCAACCGCTCGCTTCTGTCGGATTTCCTGCCGATGCAGGTGGCACGCGCCGCGGGACTGCACATGCTGACGGCCGTCGGGCCGCTGCGCAACATCCTGATGCGCGAGGGCGTCGAACCGGGCCGCAGCCTGAAGGACCTGGCAGCCGGCCTAAGGAACCCCTTCGATCGGAAGAAGGCCGGCTGAAATCAGGTAGAGCACCAGCGGCAGCGTGGCGATCGAGACCAGCGTGGTGATCAGCACTGTGGCCGAGGCACGCTCCTGCCACACGCCGTAGTGCTGGCTGATGACGAAGACATTGGTGGCGGTCGGCAGAGCGGCAAGCAGCACGGCCGCGTGCACCCAGGCCGCCTCGATGCCGCCGACGAGGCGCAGAGCTGCATACATGGCGGCAGGCAGAATCACGAGTTTGGCGAGCGTGATCGTGCCGATCTCGACCGGAACGCGCCGCAGCGGCCTGAGCGCCAGCGTGACCCCCATGGCAAACAGTGCGCAGGGCGCCGCCGCCTGCGCCAGATAATCGATCAGCCGCAGGACCGCCACCGGCGGCTGCCCGCCGAGGGCCGCGACGAGAAAGCCGGCTGCGGTGGAGAGGATGAAAGGGTGCAGCGCCACGCGCCGCACCACCTCGCCGGCCAGTTGCAGCGGCGGACGACGGTCGCCGCCGGCAAGCGCCATCAGGGCGGGCGCCACGATGAAATGCATGGCATTTTCGAAGCAGACGATCAGCGCCACCGGCACCGCCGCCGCGTCTCCCAGCGCCAGCAGCGCAAGCCCCGGCCCCATGTAGCCGATATTGCCATAGGCACCGCCAAAGGCCTGGATGATGCTCTCGGCAAAGCTTGCCCGATGCAGCAGGCGGCCGGCGGCAAACACCAGCGCATAGACCGCATAGACGGCGGCAAGCTGCGTGACGATGAAATCGAGACGGGTCAGGTCGGCGATCGGCGTGCGCGACACCAGCTTGAAGAACAGCGCCGGCAGCGCGGCATAGACAATGAAGGTGTTCATCCAGCCGAGGGCATCCGCGCCCTGCCGCGTCACCTTCGCAGCCACGAAGCCGATCAGGATCAGGCCGAAGAACGGCAGCAGCAATGCAAGTATGGCAGCCACCGGTGAACCTCCGCTCCTTGTCCGCCCCGTCTGCCGGTTAGCATCCCTGCGGCCACAAGCGAAACGGAAACTCGCAACAATCCTCAGCCGATCTGAGTGAGGATCGGAAAAGTCTGCTGGAACCAGATCGCCATGTCGCTCACGAAGCCGAAGATGAAGGCAAGCCCGGTCAGCACCAGAAGCGCGCCCATCAGCTTTTCCACCAGCCCCAGATGCCGCCGGAAGCGGGAGAGGAAACGCATGAAGGCGCCGGAAAAGCCGGCAGCGATCCAGAAGGGCACCGCAAGCCCCAGCGAATAGATCGCCAGCAGCAGGGCGCCGTCCGCCACCGTCTGGCGCGAGGCGGCAACAGCAAGGATCGCGCCCAGCACCGGCCCGATGCAGGGCGTCCAGCCGAAGGCAAAGGCAAGGCCCATCACATAGGCGCCGGACCGGGTGGCCGGCCGCCCGCCCGCCTGAAAACGCGCCTCACGCGACAGCAGGCCGATGCGGAAGGCGCCGAGAAAGTTCAGGCCCATGACGATGATGATCAGCCCGCCGACCTTTGCCAGCACATCCATGTGCTGGCGCAGCAGCACACCGATCGTCGTTGCACCTGCCCCGAGCGCCACGAACACCGTGGCAAAGCCGAGTGTGAAGAACAGCGAGGAGAAAAGCACCGCCCGCCGCGCCACCAGCCCGCCGCCCGCCTTCTCTCCGCGAAACTGGTCAACGGAAATGCCTGCCATGTAGCACAGATAGGGAGGAACCAGCGGCAGCACGCAAGGCGACAGAAAGGACAGGGCACCGGCAATCAGTGCGCTGAAGAGGGAAATTTCGGCAATCGACAAGGCATTCTCCGTCCGCTTGCCCCCTCCATAACGAGGACAAGCGGCGCATGCCAATCACCTTTTTGCGCGGATGAGTGAGGAAGTGACCGAAGAGAGCGAGCACTCAGACCCGAAACCACCTGAGAGACCGGTGAGGTCAATATGCCTGCACGCTTCGCCCTTCATTTCCGCATATAGACTATACAACTGACCGCGCCATTTTCATTGACAAACGTCTTCAGCCGTTCGCCAAGCGAGTCGAGAATGCGCACAGCAGACTCCGTGGTTTTCCAGTTGGCGTCATCCATAATGATGACGCCGCCCTTCCTGACCTTCTTGGCGTATAGAACAACGTCTTCAGCCGCATTGAATACGGAATGGGCTCCGTCGATATGAAGATAATCGATCTCTGTGAAAGCGGTACTTGCTGAGGCAGAGGGAAGTTCGATTAACTTCACGAAATCAGACAAGCCGTTTTCGACGATGAACTTCAGGAAGCTCGATTTTATTTTCGAAAAATCGACCTTCAACCACCATTCGTCGTTCACCACTGTCGTCTTGTATTCAACGGCCACCTGCGGACTCCAGGTCTCGATGCCATAAATAACGCCCTTCTGGTTCGCCCGAAGCGCTGCAGCTGCAGGAACCAGGGACCGGCCGCCATACACACCGATCTCAACGCAAACTTCCGGCTTCAATTCCAAAATCACGTCGACGATGTAATTCGCCTTTTCATCGCTGCACCAACCTTGAAGTTCTTTCTGGCTGCGATTAACCACTTCCGATACGGAAGCTGCGCTCGCGGAAACGCCGACACCGTCAGAGTGCGACAGCTCAGAATCTATATTCTTCTTTGCATCCTCATGAACCTGAGGATTGACGCTGAAACTGTCCCCGTTCAAAATTGACAGCGAACTGGTTCCGGCCTTCTGCGCCAAATAGTCGACGTGAACCATTACCGCCTTTCGCCGAGGTTCGGATAAATTTTGCAGGGTCTCCGACAGGCGAGAGAAATATTGGGTATCACCACTCACGTCCCGCATTGCGGCTCCGATCTTCATTGCTTCATCATCTCCGGAGACCTTGCGTCTCAACCAACCATATTGATCAAAAGAAATGCCGCGGCGTCTTGAATCCGCCTCTGACGCGTAACTGTTTCCTGTCTGAAGAACGACCTTGGCAAATTCGCGGTCACTCGCAAAATCCGCATACAAGCACTCCCGATATCCCGGCTCCGGTTCGAAGCGGGGCTCGGCGGCGATCCCGTTTATCGTCAGCTTCAGCGCATCTCTGATCTCTTCGGACGCATAGCCGCGAATCCAGAGCTTGAACGTGAGCTGTTCACCTTTGGGAACGGGAAAAAACAATGTCGTCGTCGCGGACGGACCAGTCCAAACCGCGCAAGTGTTGGTCCGCGCGCCATCTCTTCCGTGGATACCGCTGGCAAATAGCGTACCCCGTACAGACAGTGCACCACCTCCACCGGTTTCCGACATTTCAGCGGCAAGTTTCTTGACACTTTGAGCAGCTTCGATCTCCTCGAAATCCTCCACGGAAAAGGCCTTCTCCCTGGAGTCCAGAGATTGGAAATCCTTCAGCTTCTTGTCGTACAGAATCCGGTCTCCTGCCGTAAGCTCCTCCAGGATATCCATTGCCTCGGCGATTTCTGATTCGGAAACATATGTCTTTGTTGCCTCGTTCAACCGCGCGCCATCCCGCGCCGGAGGGCATATTCCGAGGCGTGAACACACGACAGAAATGCTCTGCTCCATGCTTTCACTGATGCCGACGAAATGAAAGTTTTCCGCGATGTTGGACAGGGCCTGGTTCAGGATTCCTGCGTCATAGTCGGTGTACCAAAAACTGTTATCCAGCGAGGAAGCCAGCGCGCGAACCTGATAATTCTCGAAGAGTCCGCGCAGTGGACCTCTGCCGTGCTTGATCAGGTATTGCCGCAGGGATAGCGAACCGGCATCCCGAATGCCTATCAGGATTTCTTCATTGGTGCGGTGATCGCGGCCGGCCTCCCTTCGCCAATCGGCGAATTGAGATACCAGTCGTCTCACTGGATCGCGTAACACAGTGAACGAAAACGTTCTTTCCGGAATGTAGCCGATTAACGGGCGATGCGTGCAGACGATGTTTCTCCCCACGAAGCACATCTGCGCAAGCTTTTTTTCCTTATCGGCATCGCTCAGTCCGGTGATGGCAACATCGGCGTCGACGTCATCCCAGACCTGGCCATCGGGCGCATTCTGATAAATCCAGGTATTTAAATAGGTTCCACCGCATTTCTTAAGGTGATAGTGATATATGTTTTTGAACGCCCCATTATACATTACATGCCCGCCCCCTTAACGTTACGTATCTGCTACAGCCCGCCCGCCAACGATTTTTTTCCTCGTCTCAGTCAGACTAGACAGCAATGTCTTGTTGTGTGATGCGCACAAAAACGCTTCGTTTCGGGCTATGTAGTTTTGAAGCCTTTCCTGAGCCTTTTGATAGAAAGCCTCATCCGCCACGCCAATCCACTCATCCAGAATCAGGAGATCCGAGGGTTCGACGGTATTGATGGCAAATTGCAGTCGTGTCACCATCCCGGGAGAATAGGTCGATACCGGCATGTCGAAGAAGTCGCCGATCTCGGCAAACTCGGCCACGTTGTCGATGAAGTCGGCGAGAGGCACGCTTTCGATCCCAAGCAGACCGTGCTGCAGTTCGGCGTTCTGCCGCCCCGTCAATGCCTGGGACAGGCCCGCTCCGATGCTGATCAGCGGTCGCACGCTACCAAAGTGTTCGATGGTACCTGAGGCAAGCGGCAACAACCCGCCCAGCAGACGCAGCAAGGTCGTCTTGCCGCTGCCATTCGCTCCGGAAATGCCGATGCGGTCGCCGCTTCGGATATCCAGAGAAACCCTGTCTAGCGCCCGGATCTTCCAGACACCGTCCCTGCCCCGGAAAATACGCGGATCCTTGGTCGCCTGGCGGTCAGGCCGAAAGCCCCGCAGCGGAATTTCCACCGTCGCATCCACCAGTCGTGCAACCAGCGGCCGCGGGCCAACAGAATTTGCGTTCATGCAATCCATCCATAGACCATGGCCAGCCGCTGACGCCGATGAACGATGCGAAGCAGGACCAGGCCGCCAAGCACCAGGCCGATACAAACGGCGAGTGAGACCGCTGGCCAGTTGCCGTCGATCACCGGTGCTCGAACAACTTCGATGAGGTGATAGACGGGGTTGAAATCCGCGACCCAGCGATGTTCCGAAAAGCGATCGGCCGAATAGAAGACCGGGGTGATCAGGAAAACCAGAAGCAGGATCTGCGGCAGGAACCCGCGCAGGATGCGGAAGTTGTTGAAGACCACAGTCGCGATCGGTGACCAGATGATCACAACGACAGACGCGAGGAGCATGCCGACCGCGAAGGCCGGGAAATTGGCTGACATCAAGATCTCGTGATTGACGATGGCAATGACCACAAGGGCCGAAAGCAGTCGCGCCGAAAGCCCGAGCACGTAATCATAGGCATCAACCATGTAGATGATCAGGCTCGAAAGCCGCGGAAAGGCCAGAAAGCGCACGGCCCGCTCGCTGGCATTGGCCATTCTTCCAATGGCGGCCGACAGCGTCTGCCAGATGGCGAAGGACAGGCCGAAATAGGGAATGAACTCGCGCATGGGCTGAGCAAAAACCATCGACATGACCGTGCCCAGCACCGCCATATGGAGGGCGGTGGACAGGAAGGGACCAAACAGACCGAGGCCGGTTGACCGTCGGGATTCTGCAATTTCCGCCATGTAGAGCATGCGGGCAACACGGCGCTGACGAACCGCAAGGACGAGATCTTCGATCAGTCCACGCTCTATCCACAGCGACTGACGCTTCTGCAGGGTGACGTCGCCCTGGATGCTCGTCCCCACGTCGGCGTCACGCGATTCGCTGGTCAGGAAATCAGTCATTTTTCGGTACAAGCTCGCGATGGAAGGCTTCGATCTGGGCGTCCGCCAGATCGAAGCTTGCCTTGTAAACCGCGCGGTTGGTTTCCACCGTGTAGTGCAAAGGCAATCCCGGCGGCGGACTATCCGCAACGCTCGTCACTCTCTGGGCCAGTTCCAGATAATTGCCGACATCGAAGAAATTGAGGCGGCGCGGATTGTACCTTTCATACTGCAGAAAGGCCTTGTTGCGGGCGCAGACAATCCTGGCGCCGACGTCATTGGCAATCGCCAGCGGCCCCGAGGATGTCTGCCCGACCTCCTCATAGGGCAGCACGACGACATCGCAAAGCTGGATTGCCGAGGCAAATTCGTCGTCGCGCACGGCGCCCATGAAGTGAACCCTGCTCGAAATGTCCCGCATTCCCGACATCACCTGGCGCAGCAGGTCGGGATTATCGACATGCACGTTCAACTGTTCCCGGATTACCGGCTCCTTCTTGGTCAGCGCCTTCGGATCATAATCCTGCGTGACAAGACTGATGATCCTCTCCAGATAGGGATGAACCGAGTAGCCCTTGCGGATATCGTTGGGGTGCAGCCCGCCGAAAATCATCAGATGATAGTTGTCCGGCAAACGGCGTAGCGCCTGGATCGCGGTCAGAATGCCCTTGTAGGGGCTGACGAAGCCGAACACACCGAGGGTGACGGTATCCGGCCGCTGCTTGATGGCCGATGGAAGGCGAATATCGGTCCTCGGCGGAGCGGACGTGCCCTGCCCCCCATAGAACGCGAGTGGATGATCAAACACGCGCCTCAGGCCATATACCAGCCTGTGGGTGCGCGCATCCCGGCGGGTATGAAATATGGCAGAGGTCTTGGCACGCTTCTGCCTCTTTACCAGCGTACGCATGATGGGATTGCCCAGTTCGCGACCGCTGCGCATCTCCCGGAGGATCTCGAAAAAGGTGCGTCGGTCGAGATGACGCACCGCTCTGGCCAGATCCCGCAGTCCGCGCCCGCCAACTGGCAAAACGGTGTGGAACGTCACCGTCAGAGGCTTCGAATGTTCGATCAGCATTTCGAAACGCCGCACGATGTCCGACGGGGTTGCCCCGAGCGTGCCATGCTCAAGCTGAATATTCACGACATCGAAGTCAGAAAGTCGGCGGACGATGTCGGCGATCAGTTTGTCACCCAACTTGCGCAGGGGGCGCATGGTCGATCGCAGCAGATACTGGTCCAGATCAAAGACCGTGACTTCAAAATCCTGCTCCAGTTGCTTCACAAGAGCCTTGGTGTATCCTGCAATCCCGCAAAGATCATCAAAAGTCGATATGATCGCCAGTTTCCGCAAAGCAAGTGTCCCATTCTGTTTTCAAAATCGCTTCAGTTCTTCAGCCGACCCGCCTGAACCGGCTGTTTCGCGTGGCGTGCCACGGTCCGCGCATAGAGATCCATATAGGCTTCGATCATCCTGTCTCCCGTGAAATGGAGTCGATAACGCTCCTCGGCGCGCCGTCCCATCTGCGCGGCCTTGGCCGGATCGTCCCACAGCACGCGCATGGCCTGTGCGAGTGCTCCGGAATCTGCAGGAGGAACTACCAGCCCTGTCTCTCCGGCAATGTTGATATAGCTCGTCCCCGTTCCTATCTCGCTGCAAATGATCGGTTTGCCATACATCGCCCCCTCCAGCAAGGAAAGTCCGAACGCCTCGGCCCGCAGATGCGAGGGGAAGACAACGCCATAACACAACTTCAACAAGCATACCTTGTCCGCATCGGCAAGGTGGCCGAGGAAGTGCACGTTGCGCAAACCCAGTTCCTGCGCCTGCGACTTCAGTTGCCGTTCAACCGGCCCTGCCCCGACGATCACGATCGGATGGCTGACCTGCCTGGCCGCGTCCAGCAGAATGTGAAGGCCCTTGTAGTACCGCAAAACACCGATGAACAGGTAGAAGGGACAGCCGAACCGGCTCCGCCAGGCGGCCAGCAGTTTCTCATCCGGCTCCGGATAGTGCGACCGGTCAAGCCCGATCGGGATGACCTGTGTCTTCTCCTCGATCGACGACAGAACAGGACTTGTCATGACATAGTTCGGCGAAGTCGCGACAATGCAATCCACCGAATGAAGGAAGGCACCCTGCAAGGGCCGATAAAGCCTGTACAGCCACTTCTGCCGCACGATGTCGGAATGATAAGTGACGATCGCGGGCTTTTTCATGCGCGTGACGAAATGGGCGACATCCATGAAGGGCCATGGAAAATGGTAGTGAACCAGATCGGCGTGGGCGGACAGTTCCGTAAACCGGCGCAGGCCGGACAGGGAAAGACCGGTCGAGGCGAGATCCAGATCGCGGTGACAGCGATGAACGGTATAGCCGCCGAATTCCTGCCGATCCGGCGTGGGATTCGGCGAAAGAGACAGGACGTCGACCTGAGCGCCTCGGCGTGCCGCTCCAGCCGCCAGATGATGAATGACCTGCTCGATCCCCCCGACCGTCTCCGGCATTGCCGTCTTGAAGAAATGCAATATCCGCATGAGGGGTCTTCAGATCTTTCTCGTGGACGAATCCGCGGCGTCACAGGTCATGTTGCCTCCCACGGCACCACCTAGGCAGGGAAGCTTGCGCGAAACAGCATTCGCTGCCGTTCGGATCGCCAGCGGGATAACCTTCTCCTGGAGCCCTATATGATGAACGATCTTCATCGCCGATGATCAGCCTGTTGATGCGTCCACCGCTTGTGGACTGCCCGTTGAAACACCTCAAGCAGTCTCGGCAGAATCTCCACCTCCTCAAACCGTAACGCATTCGCGCGCGTCGATTCGGCAACACTTTCACCATTTTTCAGCATACACTCACACAATCCTGCTGCGATTTGCGACTCGCTCAGGGGATCAACAAGTACTGCGCCCTGACCGACGATGCCCGCCATCGCGGAATGTCTGGACGTCAGGACAAGCTTTCCGAACTGCTGAGCTTCGATAACCGGGTAGCCAAAGCCCTCATAAAGCGACGGCATGACGAGAAAACTGCAATGCTGATATAGTGTTGCAAGTCGAACCTCATCGACTGCATTAAGGTGCACAAGCCCTTCCGGGCGAGCGTCAAGCAAATGCCGTGTCTCGCCGTCTTTCCATCCGGAGCCACCGGCAATGACGAACAGAAACTGGCGGCGCAGGGTCTCCGGCAGCGCGAGAAAGGCACGGATCGTGCGCGCCAGGTTCTTCCGGGGTTCGATCGTACCGACGAACAGAATGAACTTCCGGTCTATGCCCAGAGCGGCAAGGCTGTCATGGGCCTGCGGTTTGGCAAGCGGCCGCACGATGTTGTGCACGACGCTTGTCTTCGCCCGTGTGTGCGGAAGAAGCGCGGTCAGATCCTCAGCCGTTTTCTCCGAAACGGCAATAATCTGATCCGCATGTCGAACCGCCTGCCGTGTCAGGAACTCGTCCCCCAGCCGGCGCTGCACCTGCATCGTCTGCGGCGCAAACTTCCACACGAGATCATGCACGGTCAGCACGCTGGGCGCAACGGCCGAGGCGCGGGCCGACAGTCTATGCGCCGGCGCCCAAAAAACGGATGGGCGGATCGCGGTCAGCATCCCGGGCAGATCGAAGGTGCCCCAATAGACCCGACCGAAAGCAGACGGCCGCCGGACGACATGCAGGTTGATGCGGGACAACTCCCCAAGTGGCGCAAAGTCCGCGTGCGGGTCATCGGGCAGACACAGATGTATCTCGTCAACCTTGCCATGCAGGGCCCAGATCGCGTTTTCGATCGAACGGGCGATACCGGAGCGTGGGCGAACAAGGTTGCGGGCGTCGACGGCAAGTCGCAATCTCATCGTCCTTCGCGTCTTCGTCATCGGCCACGACAGAGAACCTGTCGAGAGCCAGACTCCTCCATAACGGGAACGTTACATCCGTGACAATCATTTTCCATTGAACGGTGGCACAGAGATGGAGGAGGTTAAAGGCAACGCTAGGCCCTGTTGACAAAGTGGATTCCCAAATCAGCGGAAGCGTGATTCAAGACTACCTTTTAGGAGGCGGTTCTGGCTCGCGGCGACCTCACGGATATGGAATGGCGGATCATCGAGGGGTTATTGC
>NZ_JAHHZO010000003.1 GCF_018760785.1 Rhizobium sp. CSW-27 | reverse complement strand
ACCTGGCATTCGGCGAATGGCCAACTGTCTTCGGCGACACCAAGATGACCACCGCGCTACTCGACAGGCTCACCCATCACTGCGAGATCGTCGAAACTGGCAACGAGTCCTGGCGCTTCAAAAACCGATCTCAAAGCTAAAGCCGAAGAGCCCATCACCCGCACCTGGTTCGCCCTCTGCAACCCCGGCCAGCGCCGGGCGATCCAGGTGCTGATCGTCAACATGGGGGTCAACATTGGACGCCGATATGGGGTCAACTTTCCGCGCCGATTGACACCGAAGTCAGGCAGAAATTCCACTTATCCCCCCTGTGCAGACTTCCCGAGCCACCTCTCACGTCCCTCTGCCGATCCTTGGCTCGGCTCCACAGCTCGTCCGACACGATACGCATCTCCGGGACCTCTTTGAAAACCCACTCGGCAGCGTCGTTGGCGCCGGCGGTGCGGCGTTCGGTCTCCGGGTTCTTGCGGTACTGGCGCCGGTTCCAGACGATACGGCCGATATAGCTCTCGTTGTTGAGGATGCCGCTGCCTCGGCCGACATGGCCGCGGATCGCGGTGTCGCGCCACTTGCGGCCGCGCGGGTCGGGGACGCCCTCCTTGTTCAAGAGCTGCGCGATGTCGCGCGGCGACATGCCATCGGCATAGAGTTTGTAGATGCGTCGGACGATCTCTGCCTTCGCAGGATCGATATCCCACAGACCCTTGATCTAGGGGCTATGCGACACCGGCCACGACCAGAAGATCTCGATGACGATATCAGCCGGCATGCGCCACGCCGAGATAGAGCTGGGCAGCGCGCTCATCTGCTAGCAGCGATTGTGCCGGACCGGAAAGCGCCACCTTACCGGCATCCATGATGGCGCCGCGATGCGAGATGGCCAGCGCCTGCCGCGCCCGCTGTTCGATCAGCAGGACTGCGGTACCGGTTCGGGCAAGCTCGCCGATCCGCCGGAAGCTTTCATCGGCCATGATGGGCGACAATGCAGCCGTCGGCTCGTCCAGAACGATTACGCCGGGTCGCGTCATCAGGGCGCGCGCAAAGGCCAGTTGCTGGCGCTCGCCGCCGGACAGGCTCGAGGCACGGCCGCGGCGCCGTTCCGCAATGGCCGGAAACAGTTCGAACAATTCGGCAATCCGCTGCCTCGGATTTTTGACGCCTTCGACCACCTCGAGGTTCTCGGTAATGGTCAGCGAACCGAAGACATTGGCCACCTGCGGCACATAGCCGATGCCGCTGAGCGCCCGCTGCTCCACCGGCACACGGGTGATGTCCTGTTCGTTGAGCAGGATGCGGCCGGACATGCGCGGCAAAAGGCCGACAACAGCCTTTGCCAGCGTCGATTTGCCGGCCCCGTTGGTTCCTGCAACCGTCAGGATTTCGCCGGGGGCCACGGTCAGATCGATGCCGGTGAGGATATCGGTCTCGCCATAGCCACCGACCAGATTTTCAATCACCAGCATCAGGCAAGTCCTCCGCCGATATAGGCTTCCCGCACGAGCGGATCTGCCAGCACCTCCTGCGGTGTGCCGGAGGCAATCAGCCTGCCGCGATCCATGACATAGAGCTTGCTGACAAGCCGCGACAGCGCGCCAAGATCATGTTCGATGATCAGGAAACCGATACCACGCGCATTCAGTGCTCGGATCTTGGACGACAATTCCTCGATCAGCACGGGATTGACGCCGGCAAAGGGTTCATCCAGCAGGATCACCCGCGCGCCGGTCATCAGGGCCCGTCCGAGTTCGAGCAGTTTCTTCTGCCCGCCGGAGAGCCGGCCAGCCAGGCTATCCGCCACCCGCTCAAGTTTCAGAAAGGCGATGGTCTCGTCGACGCGGCTGCCGATCTCCTTCTCCTGTGCCGCGACTAACCGTGGGCGGAAGAAGGCGCTGATGAGGTTTTCACCGCTTTGGCGGGGTGCCGCCGCCATCAGGTTTTCCCGCACGGTCATATTGGCAAATTCGCGTGGCACCTGGAAGGTGCGCACCATGCCATGCCGCGCCCTTTCGGCGGCTGAATGTCGGCCAAGCGAGCGTCCATCGAGAACCACATCGCCATCATTGGCCTCCAGGAAGCCCGTGACCAGCGAAAACAGCGTGGACTTGCCGGCGCCGTTCGGACCAATGACGCCGATCATCTCGCAGTCATGGAGGCGGATCGACACCTTGTCGACCACCACGAGGCCGCTATAGGCCTTGGACATATCGTTGATATTCAGGATCATCGCTTGGTAAAATCCCCCATCAGGCCCTGCGGCCGGTAGATCGTGAACAGAATGAGAGCGAGGCCGATCACGCCGAGACGGATGCTGGCCATCGACACCTCCGGGATGAAGGGAGCGAAATCTCTCAAGAAGCGGGAGCCCTCCAGGAAGAACATCAGGATGAGGACACCTGCAATGGTGCCGGAAATGCGCCCGACGCCGCCCATGATGATGGCCATCCACACCTGGAAGGTCACGAAGGGAATGAACTGATCCGGCGAGATATAGCCGATGTAATGGGCGTAAAGTGCGCCGGAGAGACCGGCCAGCATGGAGCCCAGCAGCAGCACCTGCATCTTGAAGCCGGCCGGTTCCTTGCCGAGCGAGCGAACCGCCTCTTCATTGTCGCGGATGGCTTCGATCATGCGGCCGAAGGGCGAGCGGACAATGCGCATCATGGCCAGGATGGCGATGAAGCAGAAAGCCAGTGTCAGCCCAAGCATCAGCACGGCCTGTGCTTCGCCGGCACCGTCGCGAAAGATGCGCGGAATGCCGGCAATGCCCTGCACGCCATTGGTCAGCCAGCCTTCCGATGTCACGATCAGGCGCACCACCTCGGAAAAGCCGAGGGTGACGATGGCAAAATAGTCCTCCCGCAATCGGATACTGATGATGCCGAGCGGCCAGGCGGCCAGCATGGCGAGGACAGCGGCTGCGGCAAGCGACAGGGGAATGGGCACACCCTTGGTCGAGAGGATGGCCGAGGTATAGGCGCCGACGCAGAAAAAGCCGACATGACCGAAATTGATGAGCCCGGTCAGCCCGAATTGCAGATTCAAGCCGAGTGCGAGAAGCAGATAGATGCCTGCAATCGTTCCAATGGCAATCAGATAGGCGTCCATTCAGCGCACTCCCTCGATCTTGCCGAACAGTCCGCGCGGGCGCACCAGAAGCACCAGCAGGAGAACCAGGAACGAGATGGCGATCTTGTAGGTAAAGCCGACAAAGGGCGTCGCCAGTTCCTGGGCTACACCAATGATGACCCCGGCAAGCACAGCTCCCACCGGGTGCCCGATCCCGCCCAGTACGGCAGCGGCGAAAGCCGGCAGCAGCATGTCCCAGCCGCTCTCCGGAGAGACCACCGTCTTCATGCCGAGAAGGATGCCAGCAACGGCAGCCACCGCCCCGGCGATTGCCCAGAGCGTGAACATGACCGGGCGCGGTGCAATGCCCGACACGCGCGCAAGCAGCGGATTGTCCGCCACGGCACGCATGCGCCTTCCAATCGGCGTCAGATGCAGCACGACAAACACCAGCGCCAGCGTCAGGATCGCCACGCCGGCAAATTTGAGGTCATTGGGCTGGATGCGCACGCCATGCAGGCGGAAGGGACGCACGAGATCCATCTGGAAGACCATCTGATCATGGCCGAAGACCACGCCAAGGACCGCGCGGATGAAGAAGGCAACACCGATGGAGGCCAGGAGGGACGAGATCGGCGAGCGGTTTTGCAAGGGCCGGAAGACAAGCACATAGGCCAGAATGGCACTCAATGCACCGGCGGCAAGACCGATCAGGCCTCCCGCAAGCAGAGAGCCGGTCAGGCTGGTGCCCATCAGCGCGCCATAGGCGCCGAGCGTCATCGTATCGCCGGTCGCCGCATTGGAAAACCGGGCAATACCGAACACCAGCGTGACCGACAGTCCCGCCAGGCCGATGATGAGGCCGGAGGTGATGCCGGAAAGAAGAAGTTCCACGAAACTGGTCATGGTGGTGAAAGCGTTCCATCTGGGTAAAATCGGGACAGCAACCAGGCCGGATGACAATCCGGACCCGGCGCTGCACGGCAGAGCGCGACCGTTCGCCAGATTGCACTGTCCAGTGCCTGTGGCGATGGCCAGGCCGCCCGCCTGCGTCAAGGACGACACACAGGCGGGCGGTGAGAGGAGATTATGATCCGTCGTCAAGTCGCCGGCTTGAACGCCGGCAAGCTGATTTCAGAGCTTGACCTGATATTCGCGCTTGATCTCGCCGTTGCGGATGAATGAGGCGGCAAAATCCGGGGTCACATCACCGAATTCATCAAAATCCAGGATCGAGGAAGCGCCCTCATAATTGATCTTGCCGTTCTTCAAGGCTGCCTTACCCTCGGCAAAGCTGGAAACCTTCGTCCCGTCCGGATTGGCCACGTCCCGCATCTTGGCATTGATGGCCGAAGCATCCGCGCCGGGGCCTGCGGCCTCCATGGCAAGGGCAAGCACGGTCACCATGTCCCAGGCCATCGCAGCATAGACATTGCCAAGCCCGGACTTGCCGATCGCCTTCTGGTAGGCGGCATCATAGGCAGCAAAGGCGGGTGAGCCTTCATTGGAAATGCTGTCGACCGAAATTATGCCTTCCACGACCGCAGGTCCCAGGGCCTTGACGAGTTCCGGATTGGCTGCCCAGGCCGGAATGATCCATTTGGTCTCCTCGCCGGTCTGGTACCATTCGCGCAGGATGATTGTCGTATCGGCGAGATAGGAACCGGTGACGATCACATCCGGCTTGGCGTCGAGGATCTTTTGCAGTTCGGCGCGATAGCTCGGCTGGGCCGGCTCATAGACCACCGATGCGACCACCTCGCCGCCCATGGCCGTCCAGGCGCGGGTGAAGCCCTCCGTATTGCCGATGCCTGACGCATTGTTGAAAGCCATGGTGGCGGGACGCTTGAAACCTTCCTTCTTGGCAATTTCGGCAAAGGCCCGGCCGAAGCGATCATTGGTCGCCTGGAAGCGGTAGCCAAGCTTTTTCTCATTGGCGGGAGGAACAGACAGCGCCGGCGCGCCCGAGCAATGGAAAAGCGGGATGCCCGCCTCATTGGTCAGAGGGATGACGGCCAGGGACACGCCGGAAGACCAGGTTCCGAGAATGGCCTGAACCTTGTTGACGTCGATCAGTTTCTTGGCGGCGAGAACAGCGGCCTGGGGCTGGGTCTGCGTATCTTCGGCAAAGATCTCGAGCATACGTCCTCCGGCGCCACCGGCGGCATTCACCGCCTCGGCCGCAGCCAGGATCATCTTCTGCATGCCGGTGCCATAGGGGCCACCGGCCCCCGTGACCGGGTTGAGGGCGCCGATGCGGAAGGCGCCCGCATCCTGTGACAGGGCAAGGCGCGGCAGGAGGCCGGCCCCTGCGGCAAGTCCGAGGCTTGCCAATGTTTGGCGACGTGTCAGCTTCATGGTTTCAGTTCCTCTCTGTTTCTTGTTCCCGGAGCTTTGCTCCCGTTCCCCTTCCAACAGGGGCGGCTCTTGCGCCGCCCCTGGCACCTTGTCAGCCGAGCGCAGTGCGCTTGATGAAAGCGCCGTCCTTCATGATGATCGGCATGTGCTGGCCCTGGCCGGTCAGCAGCGACAGGTCGGACAGCGGATTGCCATCGACCACGATGAGGTCGGCAAAAGCTGCCGGAGCGACGGTGCCGATCTCTCCTTCCATGCGCAGCAGACGCGCGGCCACGCCGGTGGCCGAGGCAATCACCTCATGGGCAGGAAGCACCCGACCGCGGATCACGAATTCTTCCGACTGATGCTTGTGCATGCCGCCCAGCAGATCGCTGCCATAGGCCATGGGCAGGCCCGCGGCTTTCATGATGTCGAGCGATTCCATGCCCGACAGCCGGACATTATCGACCTTGGCCACCGATCCCGCCGGCAGACCCATGGCAGCCCCCTCGCTGGAAAGCTTGTCATAGGTAACAAGCGTCGGCACCGCGATGGCGCCCTTGGATGCGGCATAGGCTGCCGTCCCGGACTGGATGAGATTGCAATGTTCCAGAGAAAGAACACCGCATTCCACAGCCCGGCGGATGGCTTCGTCAGTGTAGAGATGCGCCGCGACGTAGGTGCCGGCATTCTGTGCCTCTTCCACGACCGCCGTGATTTCCTCACGCGCAAAGCCGAGATAGTGGATCGGGTCGGTGGGCGAAGCCACACCGCCATTGGCCATGATCTTAAGGAAGCGGGCCCCGCTCTTGATTTCTTCGCGTGCGGCGCGACGCACATCCGGCACGCCATCGCAGACCCGTCCGAGAGCGCCCAGTGCATGGCCGGTCTGCAGCGCCGGACGGTCATTGTAAGGGCCACGGAAATCGCAGTGCCCCCCGGTCTGGCTGAGTGCCTTGCCGCACACGACAAGACGCGGTGCGGGAAGGAGTCCTTCCTCGGTGGCAGCCACCAGCGCATGGGTCGCGCCGCCCAGATCGCGCACCGTGGTGAAGCCGCGCATCAGCATTTCGCCCATCAGCTTGAAGGCGCGAATGGTGACCAGCGCGTCTGGCAGCATGGCGTTCTGCCCCAGATCCGCCATGCTGGCGATGACATGGACATGCGCATCGATCAGGCCGGGCATCAGGGTCTTGCCTGCAAGATCGATGACCTGCGCCGTTGCGCTGGCCACATCGGAGCCAACCTCGCGGATACGGTCGCCTTCGACCAGGACATTGACCGGTCCGGATGGCTCGGGGCTCGTACCGTCAACGATGCGGGCATTGGTAAAGAGATAAGATGCCAATAGAAAAACTCCGAAGTGTCAGGATGAGCGACCCGCAGCGCGGGCTGTGAGATAGGCGGGAATCAGCAGCGGAGCGAGATCGGCAATCTGCGCGACATGCTCCTCGGTATAGCTATGCGCAACATCCAGAAGGTTCATCGTACCGATCGTCTGCCCGTCGTAGATCACTGGAATGTTGATGACGCAGCCAAGCCCCATGCGGGCAATCTGCTCGTGATCGAAGAAAGCCCAGCGAATGGCCTCATCATCGACACCGAGGAAGATCTCTCGGCGACGGAGCACCAGATCGCCCCAGGGTGTTTTGTCCATATGTTTGCGGCCAGATACCGGATACTCGTCCGGTCTGCTCGAATAGACGCGGGCCACTGCATCACCATCGACGTAAAGCAGCGTGAAAAGCCGATGGCCGATGCGCCTTTGGGTTTCCGCTTCCAGCGCGTGATAGAGGCACGTGGGCTGGCTCGGCTCGCGCAGCAGCGCCAGCATGGCATCATTGGTCATCATGGGCGGGTTTTCCGTGCAGGTTGGATGCGCTCTGGCAGAAGACCCTGCGGGCGCAGATGAAGGATCAGGAGAAGGGCCGCACCGACCAGCATTTCGCGCAAGGCGGCAGCCTGGAGCGGATCGACCCCCGGCAGAAGTTCGGCTACGAAGCGGGTGCCCTCAAGGAACGCGACCACCGCATAGGCGCCGATGACGGCGCCCGCCGGCCGGCCCACGCCGCCCGCGGAGACAGCCAGGAAGATATAGATGGTGATCAGCGGCTGGAAATGATCCGGCGAGATATAGGACTGGAAATGGCCGTAAAGCGCACCGGCCAGACCGGCCACGGCGGCCGAAAGCGCAAAGGCCTGCAACTTGAGCCGCAGCACCGGTTTTCCGGCGAAACCCGCCAATTCCTGATCTTCCCGCACGGCCTTCATGGCCCGACCGAAAGGGGAATGGTCGAGACGCCGCAGCAAAAGCCACATCAGGATGACGACGGCGCTGACAAAGACAAGATAGCCGAGGTTGAAAGCTTGGGAACCAACTGTGCTGCGCAAGGGAGCGACAATGCCGGACATGCCGTCAGCGCCATTCGTCAACCAGCGTTCGTTCAAGGCAATCAGGCGGATGACCTCCGCTAGTCCAAGCGTCACGATCGCCAGATAGTCGCCGCGCAGCCGCAACGTGCCATAGGTGACGAGGAGACCGACAATGGCGCTGGCAAGAAGGGCCGAACCCAGCCCTACGATGACGGGCGCGCCGGCACCAGTCACGATGGCCGTGGCATAGGCACCGACGGCAAAGAAGCCGGCAAGTCCCAGGTTGACCATTCCGACCCCGCCCCAGATGAGGTTGAGGCTGAGCGCCAGCAAGGCATAGATGCCGCCGATGGTGAGCGTGAAAAGCAGATAGGACAGCATCACAGAGCCCTTTCGCCCAGGAGACCGCGGGGCCGAAGCGTCAGCATCAGGAGGATGGCGACAAAGCCGATCGCGGTCTTGTAGGTGGCCGGAAAGGCGAGCAGCGACACTTCCTCGGCCATACCGATCAGAAGCGCTCCGACCACCGCCCCCGGAATGGAGCCGAGCCCGCCAAGGACGGCTGCGGCAAACACCGACAGAAGGATTCGGGCACCGGTCATCGGATCAATAGAGGTGTCGAGCCCGAGCAGAACGCCGCCGACACCGGCAAGCCCCGCACCCATGAAGATGGTGGCAACCGCAATCCGTGTCGGATTGATGCCCTTCAAACGCGCGAGATCCGCATTGTCGGCCACGGCGCGCATCGCCTTGCCGAAAGGCGAGTAACGCAGAAAGAGGAAGAGCGCGGCCATTATGGCGAGAGACAGGAGCATGTTCTGCACCTGCTGCGGGCCAATCCGCAGCGCCAGGATGCGCCAATCCGGCTGGATGGGCAGGTCGAAACCGCGAAGATCATTGCCAAAGAGGAAGCGCACGGCATTTTCCAGCATCAGGTTGAGCGCGATGGAGGCAATCGCGACCGTCAGCGCCCCGGCAGGTCGCAGTCGGGCAAGCGTCACCTGCTCGGCGGCGACACCGACCAGCCCGGACACGCAGAATGCGATCAGAATGATCCAGACGATGCCAAGCCCGAAGGTGGCATTCAACCACCACCCGGCAAAGGCGCCGATCGTCGCATAGGCGGCAATTGCGAAGTTCGGATATCGCAGCACCGCGTAGATGGCGGAGAAGCCAATGGCGGGAATGGCGATGAGCATCCCCGTCATCAGACCGTTGAGCAGGTTCTGGGCCAGATCGACCAGCATGGTCAGGCGATCTTCACGAGGGTGAGTTTGCCGCCCTGCACCTGATCATAGCGGAACTGGCAATCGATGATGTCGCCGATATCGGTGAAGTCGCAGGGGCCACTCGCGCCATCGTAATTGATTGCGCGTCCTTCCGCGATCAGTTTCAAGCCGTCGACGGCATTGTTGACCTTGACGCCGTCGGGAGACTGGGAGACGGCGCGGATATGGTCCTTGATCGCCTCGCCGGAAGCCTGGCCTGCCGCGGCAATGGCCAGAAGCACGAGATTGATGTGATCGTAGATCTGCGTCGTGTAGGGATCCGGCGACGGTACGCCGATCAGCGAGACCAGCGCCTTATAGGCTTCCGAGCCCGCAGCCGGCGACGGCGAAATGGTAAAGATCCCTTCGGCGAGCTCCGGCTGCACGGTGTCGAGAAGCTTCTGGTTGACCGAGTAGCCGAAAGCGATCTTCGTCCCGGAAAAGCCGCTGCGATAGATATCCTTGAGCAGCACCGAGGTATCCGGCGTATAACCGCCGAGCACGATCGTATCCGGCGCATAGCGCAGCATCTCATCCACTTCCGAACGATAGGAAGGCTTTTTGTCGTCGTAGATGTATTTGCGGCTTTCACCGCCAGCCTTGCTCAGCGCTGCCTCGATTGCCGCATACTGGCTGTCGGCAAAGGGCGTCTGCGGCGAGAAATAGAAAACCTTCTTGCCGCCCTGCTCCACGGCGAATTCACCGAACTTGCGCCCCTGCAATGCGGTGTTCGGCTGCGTGCGGACGAGATAGCCCTGATGCGGCAGGAGGGTAATGGCGTCCGCACCGGAGACCGTGCACAGGAAGGTTTTCGATTCCCAGCACAGCGGCGCAACGGCTGTGGTCACAGAGGAAGCCCATGTGCCGATGATCGCCGAGACGCGGTCGACATCGATCAACTTGCGGGCCGCGCGCACACCGGCTTCGGGATTGGTCTGGTCATCTTCTGACACGATTTCGACCATGCGGCCCTTGACGCCGCCGGCTGCATTGACCTTCTCGACCACGGACTTGACGGCCTTCACCATCACCGGACCATATGGGCCACCGGCACCGGTGAGCGGCGTGAGGGTGCCGATGCGGATCGGCCCACCCTGCGCAAGCAGGGAACCAGGCAGAAAGGACGCGCCGGCCACAGCCGCTGAAGCTGCCAGGAAGGAACGGCGATCTAGGGTCAAATTCGTCATGCTGCTCTCCTCTTTGTCGTTATGGTTTAGGGTATGGATGCCTTGCTCAGTCTGTCAGCCACCCAGAAACAGGCGGCGGATCTCCGGATCGGCCGCGAGAGTTGGCCCAGTGCCGGTTGCCGCGTTGCGACCGGTCACCAGCACATAGCCACGGGTCGAGATTTCCAGCGCTTCGACGGCGTGCTGCTCGACCATCAGGATCGGCATGCCTTCGCGGTTCAGTGCTGTCACGGCATCGAAAAGCGCATCGGCCGCCTTGGGTGAAAGCCCGGCCGTCGGCTCGTCGAGCAAAAGCATCTTCGGCGCACTCATCAGGCCCATGGCCATGGCAAGGATCTGCCTTTGGCCGCCGGACAGGGTGCGCGCCAGCGCCTTGCGCTTTTCCGCCAGAACCGGATAACGCTCATACATCGCCTCACGACGGGAACCCGCTGTGGCACGGTCGTGATAGGCGCTGATCAGGAGATTGTCGGCCACCGTCAACGTGCTGAAAACATTGCGCTCCTGTGGCACGAAGGAAATCCCGGCGGCAGAGCGGCCCAACGCATCAAGGCCGGTGACATCGCGCCCGCAAAACTGCACGGTGCCGCGCCGCACGGGCATTAGGCCGGCCACCAGCTTGAGCAAGGTGGATTTGCCCGCACCGTTCGGCCCTATGATCGTCACGATCTCCCCGGCATCGACGGTGATGGAGGCTTCCTTCAGGATTTCCTCAGCCGCTCCGTAACCGGCCACGACCTTCTGGACATCAAGAATGGTCATTGCCGCCTCCCGAGATAGGCTTCCTGAACGTCGCGGTTTTCTGCAACCTCATCGAAACCTCCTTCCACCAGCTTGCGGCCTTCGGCCATGACAATCACCGGGTTGCACAGGCGGCGGATCAGCGCCATGTCATGCTCGATCAGGCAGATCGTGATGCCATCGGCATTGAGCGCCAGAAGATGTGCGGCAATCTCTTCCGTCAGAGTGGGGTTCACGCCCGCCATCGGCTCATCCAGAAGAATGAGCTTGGGATGCGCCATCAATGCGCGCCCAATCTCCACAAGCTTTTTCTGCCCTCCGGAAAGAGCCGTGATCGGATTGTCGATGACATGGTCAAGCCTCAGGCGCCGCGCGACCGCCAGCGCCTCTTCCGAGAGCGCCTCTTCACGCTGGCGTGCCGCCTTGGTGCCCGTGATCGCAGCCCACAACCTTTCGCCGGGCTGCGCCTGCCCGTACAGCATCAGATGCTGGAAGACGCTGAGCTTTGGAAAGCCACGCGCCAGTTGAAAGCTGCGCACCATTCCGGCCTTGACGAGTTGCGCCGGCTTGGCGCCGGTCACATCCTGCCCGGCCAGCAGCACCCGCCCGCCATCTGGCGGGTAAAGGCCCGACAGAACATTGAAGAAGGTCGATTTGCCCGCACCATTCGGGCCGATAAGCCCCGTGACACTGCCTTCCGGGATATCCAGATCGACGCCGGTCAAGACCTGAACGCCATAGAAGGATCGCGTCATCCTGCGCACGGACAGAAGCGGTATCATTGAAAGGCTCCGATCGCAGGATTGGTGTTTGTTTGCGACTCGCCGGGCGGCGTGTCCGGCGAGGGAAACAGGCGGCGGACCTCAGATTTCCAGAATGCCAGCATCTGGGCGTAATACTCCTGGTCGTCGCGCAGGATCGTCTGGGCGATCATGCCGCGGACCACGCACATAGTCGTGTTCATCACCAGCCGGGTATGGTCTTCCGGTGTCCCCTTCCGGCGGGCAAGAGCCGACCAGATGGCGTCGAGGCCCGCATGGAACCGCTTGACCACCGGCACAAGGCGGGCCTTGAAATCGGCGTTGTGGCGGGTCTCCGGGAGATATTCCATGGTCACGTAGAACAGCCGATCCGACATGAACTGCCAGATGTAGTCGACGATCTCGTCCGTCGATCCGCCGCGGTGCCCGAACTCCTCCGCGAAAGCGAAGAGTTTCTCGTTGACCTCGTCCAGCATCGAGGCGATCGCGTCGGTGAGAATGTCTTCCTTGCTGGCAAAATGATGCGTCATCGCGCCCCGAGACAGGCCGGCGACCGCCGCAATCTCCACCGTCGAGGTGCGCGAAAATCCCTTCTTGTACAGCACCTCGATTGTCGCCTGCCGAATGCGCGCAAGCGTTTCCGCGCTGCGTTCTTCCTGCGTCCGTGCTGTCTTCTTTCCTGCTGCCACGAGTTCACTCCGTTCGGTTGCCGGCATTAAAATTATCGGAACCGATTAAGAAACAGGCCTGCCTGTTTTGCAATCAAAGTAGGGATTCAAATTTACGAACAGTCAAGCCGGTTTGTTTGTGAAGGCGCGGATTCTTTGACAGATCCAAGCCACGGCTGATGCGATGGAGCGCTCGCCATCCTTGGCCAATCTTCGGCATCTGCCGAGCCATGCGAAGGTCCGCAAGGCCACCCATCAATGCGTCAGAACCTCAAAGCCTTTTGCCTTGTCGGAGCGCTTGATGATCTCGACTGTCCAGCGACGGATCTTCTTCAGCCGCCGCTTCAGCTTGTCGCCCGCATAGCCGCCATCGGCAAAGACATGCATCAACCGTAGGCACCTGTGGCGGATGGATTTCAGGAGATCGGGAGCGCCATCGCGATCCCGGGTGTCGGCGCTGTGAACCATGAGACCGACCATCAGATCAAGGGTACCGACGATGACATGGCGCTTGCGCCCTTGGGTTTTCTTGCCCGCATCATAGCCTCGTATGCCGCCGCTTTCCGTGGTTTTGACGCTCTGTCTATCGAGCACGCCGGCCGTCGAACTTGCCTTTCTACCCTCCAGTTCACTGGCCTCCATCACCAGATGGTGGTCGATGCGCGCCAAAAGTCCCAGCGCCCGCCATTCATAGAAATGACGCTGGACAGTCGAACAGGGTGAAAATCCTTCGGCAGCATGCGCCACTGGCAACCGGTCGTGGCGATGTAAGGCAGAGCGTTGAAGATCTCGCGCAAATCCGTGGTGCGAGGGCGACCCAGGCGGCGGGGGATCGGGGGGGGGAAAGGCTCAATCAGCCCCCATTCCCGATCTGTCGTGCCGCTTGCATAGCGTGCCGTCCGCCGGGCATAGTGCCGACGGGTGATTTCAGTCCAGGCCATCGTGAACTCCATCTGATCTTCGCAGATCTGAATGGATTTTAAACTATTGAAATTAAAGACATCATTTCGAGGCAGACTCCCGATCAGCCTTGCCCAGATCTGCTAACGCAGTTTCAGAACTTGGCGACCTTCTGGAAGAGCTTGTCGAGCAGGAGAAGCAGATGGGTCTGCTCCTTGGCGCTCAGATCGGTAAACATTTCCTGGTTAAGCTTCCAGGCAAAAATCATCACCTCGCCATGCAGCGCCTCGCCCTTTTCCGTCAGGCTGAGTTCAACGACCCGCTGGTCTTCGGCGCTGGTTCTCTTTTCCAGCAACGCCCGCTTGATGAGACCGGTCACGTAGCGGCTGAGAAGGCCTTCGTCCTGCTGGGTGGTGCGCGCAAGGTGACGCAGCGAGGGCGTGCCGAGACAGCGGATCGTCGCAAGCGTCCGCCATTCCCCCAGTGTGATACCATACTGTTCGATGAGTACGGTCTGCGCATGCCGGTCGTTGAGCCGAACAAGGTAGGCCAGCCGATACGAGAAGAGGTCGCGGATGTCCCGGGGTTCGGCCCATGGCGATGGCGTCGGGTCGAACTTTTCGATCGGTTCAGCACTCATTTTTTTGTTTGACATTGTCAAGTATTTCTCCCAGACTTATCACCATCGCTAGGTCGCACGAAGGCGTGATGATCGCAAGGCGGTTCAGGGGAATGTTACATGTATATACTTAACATGTTCAGTAAAGTGGCCCGCAGCGCCTGCTGCGTCAGCGTGGTTTTGGCAGCGACCGTCGTCGGCGCGCATGCCGCAAATGTCAAGGTTCGCTTCGCCTATGTCCTCGCCGACAGCATGCTGCCGATCATGGCGGCGAAGAAGGACGGCGCTTACGAAAAGGCGGGCATCGATCTTGAACTGACAGAAGTGCAGGGTGGTCCGGCCGTGGTGGCTGCAATTGCCGCCGGCGAGGCCGATATCGGCTACGCCGCGCCGGTGCCGCCGATCAACGCGCGGCTCAATGGCGTCAACGTCAAGATGATCCTTGCCTTGGCGCATGAAGTTGATCCCGACAAGAAATTCCAGTGGCTCATCGCCTCCAAGGCGTCTGGCGTCAAGACGCTCGCCGACCTCAAGGGCAAGAAGATCTCCTTCAACGCCAATGGCGGCCTTTGCGAGCTGACTTGGCGTGATCACCTGCAGAAGGCCGGCATTTCCTTCGACGAAGTCCAGCCGGTCGTGCTGCCCTTCACGCAGCAGGAGGCTGCACTCGAACAGGGTGGCATTGATGCGGCCTGTACCGTGAATCCCTTCTTTGCAGCGATCAACGCCAATGCGAATATCGGCGCCACCGTTATTGCCGATGGCATGCTTGCCGATGAGAAGGAACCCGTTATTCTTGATGTTATCTTCGCTTCAGACGAATATCTGGCCGCAAACCGCGAAGTTCTGAAGAAATTTGCTGCAGTGACGGACGCCGCGCGCAAGGAATTGCTGTCGGACCCCGCGAAGGTAGAGGCCGCAGCGGTGGAATTTCTCGGTCTGACGGCGGAGACAGCCAGAACGTTCAAGCTGCCGATCGTCAAGCCGACGATGGCAATTTCAACGGCCGACGTCCAGAAGCTGCTCGACTCCATGCACAAGACCGGCATGCTCCCCGAACCCGTCACGGCAGACAAGATGGTCGACAATCTGGCCGATTGATCGAATTTCTTGGCCGGTGCTCCCGGCGCCGGCCGCTTTCTTTCCAGGGGACACCGCAATGCCAATCATTCTCGAAGCCGACTCGTTGGCAAAATCCTATGGCACCGGCTCGTCCCGGCTCAGCATCCTTGATGGGATCAGTTTCAAGGTCGAGCAGGGCGAATTCGTGTCGATCGTCGGCCCGTCGGGCTGCGGCAAGACCACTCTGCTGATGGCAATCGCCGGCCTGCTGAGGCCGGACAGCGGGAGAGTAAGCTTCAAGGGCAGGGCGCTTGACGCGCCGACACCCGGCATCGCCGTGGTGTTTCAGGATTACTCCCGTTCGCTCTTCGCCTGGAAGAGCAACCTCGAAAATGTCGTTTTCGGTATGGTGCGCAACAAGGGCGTGACCAAAGCCGACAAGCGCGAGCAGGCGCGCGAACTGCTTTCTGCCGTCGGGCTGGAAGGCTTTGCCGATCGCTATCCCTGGCAATTGTCGGGCGGCATGCAGCAGCGCGTGGCAATCGCGCGCGGACTGGCCTCGCAAAGCGAGTTGCTGCTGCTCGACGAGCCGCTCGCCGCCGTCGACGCCCAGACACGTGCCGACATGCAGGACCTGCTGCTCAAGCTTGCCGAACGGTATAAGCAGACATGTGTCCTGGTTACGCATGATGTTGAGGAAGCAGTCTACATGGCCGACCGTGTGGTGGTGCTGACCCGTCGGCCGACCAGCGTCGATCACGAAATTCTTGTCGGCCTCGGCAAGAAGCGCGACCAGCTGACGACAAGGGAAGATCCTCGCTTCCTCACCATACGCCATGACGTGATGGCGGCGATCCGCCGCTTCCGCGCCCAGACTCCTCTGGTCGAGAAAGCCTGAGCATGACGTTGGAACGCTGGATTCTCCGCTTGCGGGCGCTCATTTCCTTCCTGCTCGTGGTGGCCATATGGCAGCTGGTGGCATGGCTGGAATTCGTGCCGCGCAAATATTTCCCCACCATCCCAGAGGTCGCCGCCGGCTTCTGGTCGATGCTGATGTCGGGCGAACTGATTGCGGGCGATGCGCTGACGCTGACACGCGCGATCATCGGCATTGCCGGCGCCTCGATCATTGGCGTGGCGTTGGCATTGCTTGCCGAGATCTCTCCAACTTTCAAGGCAGGGTTTCGACCGATCGCGGCGCTGATCCAGCCCATTCCCCCGGCCGCACTGGTGCCGATGGCGATCTTCATGCTCGGGCTCGGCTTCAAGCTCTACGCCTTCATCATCATCCTCGTCACCATCTGGCCGCCCTATCTCAATGGCGCGGCAGCGCTGTCGGCGGTCAGTGATGTGCAGGTGAAGACCGGTCGGATGCTGGGTCTCTCGGATCGCGAGATCCTTCTGACGATCAAGCTGCCGGCAGCATGGCCGGAAATCTTTTCGGGCATCCGTTATGCGGCGACGATCAGTCTGATCGCGGTCGTGGTTGCCGAAATGCTCGCGGGCCGCGACGGGCTCGGCTTCATGCTGATCCGCAAGGCCTTCGCCATGCGCATCCCGGAAGTCTACGCCCTGATGTTCGTCTGCGCGCTGAATTGTGTGGTCATCAACATGGTCGTCAATCTCGCACGCCGGAAGATAGCCGGCTGGCACATGCAAATGACGGAGCGCACGGCATGACGCGATTGCACAACAGCTTTCCCTGGAACGCCTTGGTCCTGCCGGCAGCGCTTCTCATCGTCTGGCAGCTGCTGGCACTGCGCGCGGGCACGCCGCTGTTTCCCGGCCCTCATGAAACCGCCAAAGCCATTGGTCGGCTCTATCCTGCCATCACGAGCCAGCTCGGCTACACACTCATGCGTGCCAGCATCGGCTTTTTCATTGCCGCTGCGATCATGATTCCCCTTGGCATCTTGCTTGGCCGGCTGAAACTGCTCGGGCAGGTTCTCGAACCGGCAATCGACATGCTGGCGACGCTGCCGCCGCCGGCCGTGGTTCCGATCGTCATGCTTTTTGCCGGCACCGGCGATAGCGCAAAGATTGTCGTCATTGCCTATGCCGCTGCCATGCCCCTGCTGATGAACACCTATGAGGCGTCGAAGACCGTGCATCCGACCACCAATCTGGTCGCCCGAGCGATGCATCTCACCCGTTTCGAGGCCATGCTGCACATCGACCTGCCGGCGGCCATGCCGATGATCGCAACCGGTATACGGCTTGCCGTGTCGGCATCGCTGCTTGTCAGCGTCACGTCGGAAATGCTGCTCGCCACCAATGGCATCGGCGTCTTCATCCAGCGCCAGCAGGAGAATTTCCAGATCGCCGGCGGTCTTGCCGGTATCGCCTTCATCTCGCTCGCCGGCCTCGTCATCAACAGCCTGGTCTTGCAGTGCGAGAAGCGCTGGCTTTTCTGGCACTACCGCAATCCAAACAACAAGAGTTGAACCATGAGCAAGCGGAAGAATGTCCTCTTCATCATGTGCGATCAACTGCGCCACGACTACCTGTCATGCGCCGGGCATCCGACGCTGAAAACGCCGAATATCGACAGTCTCGCGGCGCGTGGCGTGCGCTTCTCCCATTGCTATGTGCAGTCCACCGTCTGCGGCCCTTCCCGCATGAGCGCCTATACCGGCCGCTACATGCGCTCGCACGGTTCGACCCAGAACGGCATCCCGCTGCGCGTCGGCGAGCCTACCATCGGCGACCATCTGCGCGCACTCAAGGTGCGGACCGCCCTGATCGGCAAAACCCACATGGTGGCGGACCAGGAAGGCATGCAGCGCCTTGGCATCGACCCGGCATCGATCATCGGCGTGCATGTTTCGCAATGTGGGTTCGAGCCCTTTGAGCGCGACGACGGGCTGCATCCCTCGACCGACTACGACCCCGACCCCGCCTATGACCGTTATCTGCGCGATCTCGGCTTTGAAGACGCCAATCCGTGGGAACACTACGCCAATTCGGGCGAAGGCGATGATGGTGAGGATTTCAACGGGTGGCTTCTGACCCACGCCGACAAGGCGGCGCGCATTCCCGAAGAGCATTCCGAGACGCCGTATATGACGCGGCGCGCCATTCGCTTCATCGATGAGGCCGAGGCCAGGGGCGAAAGCTGGTGCGCGCATCTCTCCTATATCAAGCCGCACTGGCCCTATATCGTGCCGGCACCCTATCACACAATGTATAGCGCACGGGACGTCAAGCCGGCAGTGCGCCACGTGGCGGAGCGGGTCGATCCGCATCCGGTTCTCGCTGCCTTTCAACAGGAGCGTTATTCGCTCAATTTCTCGCGCGACGAGGTGCGGGAGAAGGTGATCCCCGCCTATATGGGCCTGATCAAGCAGATCGACGACCAGATGGGCGTTCTGTTTGATTTCCTTGAGGCGCGTGGCCTGTTCGACAACACGCTCATCGTCTTTACATCCGACCATGGCGACTATCTCGGTGACCATTGGCTCGGCGAGAAATACATGTTCCATGATGCATCGGTGAAGGTGCCGCTGATCATTTACGACCCTTCGCCCGAGGCAGATGCGACGCGCGGATCTGTGCGTGATGATCTGGTCGAGATGATCGACATGGCGCCTACCTTTCTCGAATTCCTGGGTGGTGGCAGCAAGCCGCATATTCTCGAAGGACGCTCTGCACTGCCGCTGCTGCGGGACGCAAGGGCATCGAATGGGCGCCGCTATGCGGTCAGCGAATATGATTATGCCGGCGATCGGGTGCGACTGGCGCTTGACCTGCCGGTTTCGGAATGCCGACTCTACATGATCACCGATGCTCATCACAAGCTGGTCACCGGGCCGGGCATCGCACCCATGCTGTTCGACCTCGCCGGTGATCCCGACGAACTTGTCGACCGCGGCCGCGATCCTGAGATGACCCCCGTGATCACGCGGCTCGACATGGCACTCAACCACTGGCTCCAGACGCCCGCCAACCGTATCACCGTGCCGGATGACTGGGTCACCTCGACGGATGAGAAAATGCGGTACTTCGATCCGCTGATCGAACAGGGTGTGCTGATCGGCTATTGGGACGAAGCGGAACTGGAGGAGCAGCGCAGGGCACGGGCTGCGTGGCTCGCCAATCAACGCTGACGCAGCAGTCCAAGTCGGGCGGCACATCGCCCGAAAGGTTAAGGGAGACGGAGAGCGTTTGGTTTTCCCTGTACACTGTACTGCGGATGTCAGGCTGATCGGGACGAGTGTGCAGTGGGCCTTGGGCGATGATCAGCGCGGCGGGCTTGACGTCCGCATTGATCCTTTCGGTATCAATTATGCGGTCATGGCTGGTGCGTCCGGCATGGCATGGTGCCGCTCTCCGGCTTCGGCTGGCGTTATCTTTCCGATAGGTTTCGGGACGCGTCAATTACGAAGGCCATCCAGACGAAACGCTGCCTGGCCGGGATACAGGTGAAGTCCGAAGCCTGCAGCCTGTTCTGCGCGGGGGCTTTGAACTCAAGGTTCACGCGGTCCACTGGGCTTGGGGCCGCCATGTGAGCCTCCATCCCTAACGCCTCGATCGACAAAACGCAGGCCGTGGGGGCCGCCCGGCGGCCTTTCAGCCTCCGATGCCGCGTGCCAAGTTCGGGCCGGCATCATGCCGACCCGATGAACTCGGGGCTTAGCCCCATTTCATCTCCCCCTTGGCGACCTTGGCGCCAAGCTCGAGCGAGGAGACATCGGCGAGGTCCGGATACCGTCTGGTCATCGCGGCAATCAGTTCTGCGCTGTCCTTGCTCTTCTTCATCTCTTCCTCGAAGGCGAGGAGATAGTCGCGCGTAAAGGTCACGGCCTGGAGGCCCTGAGGGGCACCGGCCACCTGATGGCCCGGCACCACGATCTTCGGCGCCCTGGCGATGATGCCGTCCAGTGCCTTGACCCAGGCGGCGCGGCTGTCGGGCGTCGCGGTATCGGCGACCCAGACATGGATCCCGGAATCCACAAGCACGCCGCCGAACACCGCCTGCAGGGCGGGAACGTAAAGGTAGCGCCGGTCGTGCATGTCGCTAATCTCGACGATCTCGATGCGCGTGCCTTCGAGATCAAGCGATGTCGCCTCGGAGATTTCGGGGATGACGACGTCGGCCAGCGTCTGTGGGCCGTTTTCCTTCAGTTGCGGGCCCCAGACCGAGAGCTTTTCGGTGACATTTGCCTTGATCGCGGCGACGGTGGCCGGCTTCGCAATCACCTTTGCATCGGGAAAGGCTTCGACCACCGGGCGAAGGCCGAAATAGTAGTCCGGATCGTTGCAGGTCACATAGATGGTCGTCAGCCGCTTGCCGGTCTTTTTGATGGCTTCAGCAACTGCCTTTCCATCGGACAGGGTGAAGCCGCCATCGATGAGGATTGCCTGCTTCTGGCCGGCGAGAAGCACAGGGGTCCGGCGAAAGCCGCTTTCGTCGGCCTGGAAATAGGTCCAGTCGAGCGCGGCACTGGAAGCTCTGGCTGCGGTGAGCGGAAGGGCCACAAGGCCGGCGGCGGCAGAGAGTTTGATGACATCGCGACGGTTGATCATCGGGCTTCCTCGAGCGTTTGATGTTGATGTTCGCTTCATCCCAGATCTTGCTTGAGTGATAAATATCGGCCATTCGTACAGACTGTCTGAATGGATCGAACAATAGCATGAGCGACCTCCTCAATCTGAACCGGCTGATCTATTTCACCACCGTCCTGGAGGCCGGCTCCTTCACGGCCGCAGGCGATCGGCTGGGTGTGGCGAAGGCGGTGG
Source organism: Rhizobium sp. CSW-27 (assembly GCF_018760785.1). Taxonomy (GTDB): domain Bacteria; phylum Pseudomonadota; class Alphaproteobacteria; order Rhizobiales; family Rhizobiaceae; genus Neorhizobium. The sequence goes on along the minus strand of NZ_JAHHZO010000003.1, from coordinate 479,910 downwards.
TCAGCCATCAGGTGGCGATGCTCGAGAAGGAACTCGGGGTCACGCTCCTCACCCGCACCACCCGTCGCCTGCGGGCAACCGAGGAGGGGCGGCTCTTCTACGAACGCTGCACGGAAATCCTGCGTGACGCGGAATCGGCCTATGCCGAGGTCTCGCAGCACAGGATCGAGCCGAGCGGCGTGCTGACGCTGACGGCACCGCTGGATTACGGCTCTGCCGTGCTGGCACCAACCATTGCCGCCTATCTGGCCCGTTATCCGAACATGCGGGTGGATGTCGCCTTCGATGATGAGATCAGCGACATTGCTGCGGAACAACTCGATCTGTCGATCCGGGTGGGATGGCTGGCGGATTCCAGCCATCCGGCGCGCCGGCTGGGCGGTTTCCGGCAGTTGCTGGTGGCAACGCCAGCGCTCGCGCAACGCATCGGCAGCGTCAACGAACCCGCCGATCTGGAAAACCTTCCCTGGATCGCCAATGGGGCGCTCAGGAATGCGCTGCGCTGGACTTTCTCCCGTGATGGTTCGTCTGTAACGATCGAGCCCGGCTCCATGGTCAAGACGGACAAGACGCCGGCGGCCTATGCCTGCGCACTGGCGGGTATCGGGGTCGGGGTTTTCCCGGATTTTCTCGTGGAGCCGGATCTTGACGCTGGACGGCTCGTTCATCTCCTGCCGCAATGGTCGCTGCCGGAGGGTGGCATCCATGCGGTTTTTCCTGTGGCGCGGTTCCGGCCGGCGAAAGTGCGTGTCTTCCTCGACCTGCTGGTGGCGGCGGAACGGGAGCGGCGCCGTGCCAGCAGGCCGGTTTCCAGCCCGTGACACCCATGCAGCAGCGCGGGTACCGATCGCTTTCGTTGCCTATCTTCAGGCGAGGAGGGATAAGCTGGCCGACCTCACGTCAGGTCGATCCAGGCCGTCTTGAGGTCGAGATACTTTTCGAAGGCGTGCAGAGATTTGTCGTGGCCGTTACCAGACTGCTTCACACCGCCGAGCGGAACGGTGATGTCGGTGCCGCCATAGGTGTTTACATGCACAACACCCGCTTTCAAACCGCGGATCATGCGATGGGCGCGTGAAAGATTACCGGTCCATACGGCAGAGGCTAGCCCGTAATCGGTGCCGTTGGCGATCTGCAATGCTTCACCTTCCGACTCGAAGGGAATGACGGTCAGCACCGGGCCGAAGACCTCCTCACGGGCAATGCCCATGCCAGGCGTCGCCTCCAGCACGGTTGGCTGCATGTAGAAGCCGCCAGTTTCTTGCAGGATCCGCTTGCCGCCACCCCGCAATCTCGCGCCTTCGGCAAGAGCGCTTTCCACATGGGAAAGGTTCTTGGCCAGCTGCGCTTCACTGCTCACGGCACCAGCCTGGGTGCGAAGGTCGAGCGGATCGCCCACTCGCATGTCCGTGGCAAGCGCAACCAACTGCGCACAGAAATCCGCGTGGATGGACTTTTCTACCAGAAGACGCGACCCGGCGACGCATACCTGCCCGGAATTGCGGAATATGCCATTCATCGAAACCTGCGCCGCCTTGGCAAGATCGGGCGCATCGGCAAAGACGATATTGGGCGATTTTCCGCCAAGCTCCAGATAAACACGCTTCAGGTTCGAGCGTGCGGAATATTCCAGCAGCCTGCGCCCGACCGGGCCTGAGCCGGTAAAGGCCAGCACATCCACATCCATGCTCAGGCCGAGCGCTTCGCCTGCAATAGCGCCGCGACCGGTTACAACATTGAGCACGCCGTCCGGCAGACCCGCCCGGCTGGCCAGTTCGGCCAGTTTCAGCAGGGTCAACGAAGCCCCTTCGGCTGGTTTCAGCACCACCGAATTGCCCGCCGCAAGGGCAGGTGCAATCTTCCAGGCGGCGATCATCATCGGGAAATTCCACGGCACGATGGCGGCCACCACGCCAACCGGTTCGCGATGCACCAGCCCGAGAATCCCGGGAGCCGTCGGGGCGATTTCTCCATAGAGCTTGTCGATCGCCTCTGCATAATAACGGAATGTCTGGGCACAGGAGGCGGGTTCGGCCTTGAGCGCCATGGAAATTTCCGTGCCATTGTCGCGCACGCCCAATACGGCCAGCTCAAGAGCATGGCTTTCGACGAGGTCCGCCAGCTTCAGCAGCACCTTCCTGCGTTCAGCAGGTGCGGCCTTCGACCAGCTCCCCTTTTTGAAAGCGTTTCGCGCCGCCGCCACGGCCAGATCGACATCGCTGCGGTCCGCATCGGCGATGGTGGTGATGATCCTGCCATCGATGGGTGAGATGACATCCATCCGCCCACCGCTTTCGGCCTCGCGCCACGCCCCGTCGATGAATAGCGAAGCGTTGGCAATGCTCTGTTGGCGAAGGCGATTGATCCCTTCCTGCATGGTGGTCGTCCTTGTTGGAGGTCGTGCAGGCGCGCGAGGCGCGCCTGCTGCTGCTTACTCTTCCTGACCTGCGCCCAATCTGGCAAAGGCAGTCGGGTCGGCCGCCTTCAGGCGAAGGGAGAGCAGGAGGCCAATTACGGCGGCAATCAGTACCAGTCCGGGCAGGAATACCGCCAGCACGCCTTCCGCACCGGCCAGACCACCGAAATTGACTGCGATGAAGTAGACGAGAACGCTCAGTATCACGCCGGAAATGACCGGAAGGATGGTGGTGGAGAAGGGGTTCGATTCCAGCCCCGGATTGCGGCGGAAGAAGGCAAGGATGGAGAAGGCGGTCATGGCCATCAGAACGATGATGGCAAGCGTTGCCACATTGGTGAGCCAGGAAAACAGCGCCAGCACCGGATCAAGACCCGCATAGGCAAACAAAGCGACGACGAGCGTGGCGATGGCCGTCTGGACCAGAGATCCAACGTGCGGGCTCTGGAAAACATGATGGGTGACACCAACCGATGCCGGAAGCAGCTTTTCGCGACCCGCAACATAGATGTAACGGGCAACGCCGTTGTGGAAAGCCAGCACGCCCGCAAAGAGGCTGGTCACAAACAGCACCTGCATGACCGGCGCGATCCACTGGCCGACATAGCGTTCCGCAAGAACGAACAGGAATGTGGTGGGATCAGCCAGGCCGCCCAGGCTGGCGCTCAGCTTGTCTGCCCCTTCGCCCATCACCATCAGCCAGCTCGTCAGCATGTAAAACAGGCCGATAATCAGCACGGAGATATAGGTTGCGCGCGGCACCGTGCGGTGTGGTTCGCGTGCTTCTTCGCTGTAGATCGTCGTGGCTTCGAAACCGATGAAGGCGGCAAAGCAGAAGAGGATACCAATCGCCGGCGATCCGGAGAAGAAGGCGGGCGCGGTGAAGGAAACCGCAGTAAGCCCGCTGTCGCCACCCGAAAACAGAATGCCCGCATCAATGACAAGCACGACAGCATATTCGAGGATGACGAGCACGGTCAGCAGTTTCGCGGAAAAATCCACCCGCCGATAGCCAAGCACACCCACCGCTGCAATGCCGATGAAGGTAAAGACCCACCAGGGCAGAGTCAGGCCCAGGCTGGCCAGAAGCCCGGAGGTGGCAGCGCCGAACATGCCGAACACGCCGATCTGCATGGCATTATAGGCAAGGATGGCGATGAGCGCCGCAGCGCCGCCCAGTGCGCCGCCAAGCCCTTGCGCGGTATAGGCATAGAAGGCCCCCGCATTACGGATATGGCGGGCCATTGCGACGTAGCCGACGGCAAAAATCAGCAGGATTGCCGTCACCAGAAGAAACGTGCCGGGAATGCCGGCACCATTGCCCAGCAGCATGGCAAGCGGCACGCCGCCCGCCACGGCCGTGAGCGGGGCGGCGGCCGATACGACCAGAAAGGTCACCGCAGCCGTGCCGAGTGTGTTCTTTTTAAGCCGGTTTGCACCGGGTGTCGAAGTTTGGATGGCGTCCATTTCTAGAGTTCCCCTCTTCTGTCGCCAGTTGACTTTGAAAATCCCAGTCACCCGCCCTGTTTCCTATTGCTTTTCTCGGACGGTCGCTTACTGGTTCATTATTTGAACCTCAGCTTCAAATATAGACTTGCAAACAGAACTGGCACCTGTCAAGGTATTTCGCATGTTAAGTATCTAGTCGCTGCGAAATCAAAAGGGCCTTGAACCATTGCGCCGAAACCAGGCGCGGATCGCGCGAGGGAACCAATGAGCACGATTGCGAAGGCAATGCATCTTCTGAACACACTGGCAGACATGCGCATGGAGCCCGGCCTGACCGACATTGCAACGGCATCGGGCATGGACAAGGCGACGACCCGGCGCATGCTGGTGGAGCTTTCGCGATTCGGCTTCGTGGAGCAGGACCTGCTCACCCGCCGCTACCGCCTGGGCTCGGCGCCGGTACGGCTGGCCCGCATCCGCGAGCAGCGCTATCCCTTCGCCAGCATCGTTGCGCCCTTCGCCCGCGAACTGGTCGCAACGACCGGTGAGACCGTTCATGTTTCGGAGCCGGCGGGCGACAGGCTAGCGACCGTACATGTCGAGATGAGCGACTATACGCACCGGGTCATCATCGATCCCGGTCAGTTGCTGCCGCTTCATGCGACAGCATCCGGACTTGCTTATCTGTCGACCCTCGGCCCGGCGGAACTGGAGGCGACATTCGCAACGCCGCTGACGGCATTCACGGCTGCCACAGCCACCTCGACCGATCAGCTGCGCGAACGGCTGAATGAAGGGCGGCGGCTCGGCTACTGCATCAGTGAAGGCGGCTACGAAGCGGGTGTGATGAGTGCTGCCGCTGCCATACTCGACGCCAAGGGCAGGGCGCGCGGCACCATCGCGGTTGCCGGACCGGCCATGCGCGTCGACCGCGCGAAACTTGAGGAATTCGGGGCACACGCCGCCGAGATCGCCCGCTCCATCGAGAGGGCATTATGGGGAACCCAGAAGACCGGGCAGGACCGGCACGGGAGAACGGAATGGATGACAGCAGAAAGGTCGAAGACCCGAGCGATATCGCAATCCTGATTGTCGGGACAGGCGATACGAAAAGCGCCGAACTTCTCTTTATTGCGGAGACGGTGCGGCAGGCCGGCGGACGACCGGTGATGATGGACGTGAGCATCCTGAAGGATCCGCCCTATGTGCCGGATTACTCCCGCTTCGATATTGCGGAGTCCGCCGGTGTCTCGATGGATGACATCATCCATTCGGGCGATGAGAATACGTCCATGGCGCTGATGGCAAAGGGCGCGATGGCACTTGCCGAAAGACTGTATCTGGAAGACGAGATCCGTGGCACGGTGCTTCTGGGCGGTTCCATGGGGACGGATCTGGCGCTTGACGTGGCCGCCGTTCTGCCGCTCGGCGTGCCGAAACTGTTGATTTCCACCATTGCCCATTCGCATCTTTTGCCCCCGGAGCGCATTTCGCCGGATCTGATGACGATCCTGTGGTCGGGCGGGCTTTACGGCCTCAACGAGATCTGCCGTTGCATTCTCTCCCAGGCGGCAGGCGCCATCGTCGGTGCGGCGAGGCATGGTTGCAAACCGCGTAAGGACAAGCCGCTCGTCGGCATGACCTCCCTTGGCAGCAGCTGCCTCAGCTACATGAAGATCCTGAAACCCGCCCTCGAAGCGCGCGGTTATGACGTTGCCGTCTTCCATTCCACCGGCATGGGTGGGCGCGCCTTCGAAGCCATTGCCGCCAAGCGCGGCTTTGCTGCCGTCATGGATTTCTGCATCCAGGAGGTGTCCAATCATCATCACGGCACCGTCGTCACATCCGGGGCGGATCGTCTGGAGAACGCCGGCCTGGCCGGGATTCCGCAGATCGTGGCACCGGGCGCCATCGACATGATCGATCTGCCGGCCTGGCAGGTCATGCCCGCCCATTTCGCCGACCGGCCCTATCACGTTCATAACCGGCTGCTCGGTTCGGTGACCTCCACGGTCGAGAAGCGTCGGGAACTGGCCAGGCTGGTTGCCGAAAAGCTGATGAAGGGAAAGGGGCCTCGCGCCTTTCTGCTGCCGCTGACCGGCGTGCAGGAATGGGACCGCGCGGGCGAGCCGCTCCACGACCCGGACGGTCACATCGCCTTCATCGAGGAAATCAGCATCAGCCTGCCGGATGACGTTCATCTGGAACGGGTGGATGCGCATATCAACGCGCCGGAATTTGCCGAACGCGCACTCGCCATATTCGACGCCTGGGTTGCCGAAGGCGTCATTCCGAAAGGTCAGCCATGAACGAGACCCGAGCCCTTATCCTCGATTTCGGAGGTGTGGTGACGCGCACACTCTTCGAGACCCACGACGTGACCGAACGCGCACTTGGCCTTGCACCGGGAACGCTAACCTGGCGCGGCCCCTTCGACCCGGCGAGCGATCCGCTCTGGTTTTCGATGCAAAATCGCGAGATCACCGAGCGCGATTACTGGATGGAGCGCACCCGCGAGGTTGGCCGCCTGGTCGGCGAAGACTGGACGGACATGAAGACCTTCGTGCAGCGTGCGCGGGGGGCGGATGCGGATCTGGTGCTGCGTCCCGAAGCGCGCGATGCCATCCTTGCCGCGAAGAAGGCGGGGTTGCGTCTCGCCATCCTCTCGAACGAGCTGGACCTGTTCTACGGCGTCGAGTTCCGTCGCCGTTTTCCACTGATCGATCTCTTCGATGTCATCGTCGATGCGACCTATACCGGCATCCTCAAACCCGATCCGCGCGCCTATGAACTGGTGCTGGCCGAATTGGGCCTGCCCCGTGAGGCCTGCGTGTTCGTGGACGACCAGGCGAAAAATATCGAGGGCGCCGAAGCGGTCGGTCTCCCCCATGTTCATTTTGACGTGACGCAGCCGGCGGATGGCTATGCGCGTGCGCTCTCCATGCTCGGTCTTTGAAAGGATATTTCCATGCGTGATTCCAATTTCCTGATGGAAAACAACGCCCGCCATGTCTGGCATCCCATGGCGCATCCGGCTGAGATGCGCAAGAATCCGCCGCGTATCGTGGCTGCTGCCGACGGCGTGGAGATTGTCGATGTCCACGGCCAGCGCCTGCTGGATGGCGTCGGCGGTCTGTGGAACGTCAATCTCGGCTATTCCTGCGATCCGGTGAAACAGGCGATCCGCGAGCAGCTCGACGATCTGCCCTACTATTCGGCCTTTCGCGGCACCACCACTTCGCCCCTGATCGAGCTGTCCTACGAACTGGCTGACTGGTTCAAGGAAGATGGGCTGGTGCGATCCTTCCTGACATCGGGCGGGTCGGATTCGGTCGAAACCGCACTGCGGCTTGCCCGCCAGTACCACAAACTGAACGGTCAGCCGGAGCGCACCAAGTTCATCGCTCTGAAGAAGGGCTATCACGGCACCCATTTCGGCGGCGCTTCCGTCAACGGCAATTCCAATTTCCGCCGCGCCTATGAGCCACTGCTGCCGGGCGTCTACCACTTGCCCGCCCCCTTCACCTACCGTAACCCGTTCAACACCACGGACGGCGCCGAGATCGCCAGTGCCATTGCGCGCCAGTTCGAGGAGGAAATCGCCTTCCAGGGTGCCGATACGATTGCGGCGTTCATCATGGAGCCGGTGCTGGGAGCCGGCGGTGTCATCGTGCCGCACGAGACCTTCATGCCGCTGATGCGGGCAGTCTGTGACAAGCATGGCATTCTCCTGATCGCCGACGAAGTCATCACCGCCTTCGGACGCACCGGTGCCTGGACGGGCTCACGCCTGTGGGGCGTGAAACCTGACCTGATGTGCACCGCGAAGGCCATCACCAATGGTTACTTCCCCTTTGGCGCGGTGATGATCGGGCAGAAGGTGGCCGATGTGTTTGAGAACAATGACAGCAGCCTTGGCTCCATCGGTCACGGCTATACCTATTCCGGCCATCCCGTCGGCGCTGCCGCCGCCATTGCGACGCTGAAGGAAACGAAGCGGCTGAATGTTGCCGCCAATGCTGCTGTGCGTGGCGAGGAACTGCTGGCCGGTCTTCTCCTGCTCCAGGAAAAGCATGAACTGGTGGGCGATGCACGCGGCAAGGGCCTGATGTGCGCGCTGGAACTCGTCAGCGACCGCAAGACCAAGGCCGCCGCCTCCAAGCAGGTGGTGCAGAAGGTCTATGACACCGCCTATGAGGCGGGCGTCATGGTGCGCACCTCCGGCTCCAACATCATTCTTTCGCCGCCGCTGATTATTACCGCCGAGCATGTCGAGCGCATCCTCTCCGCGCTGGATGCAGGACTATCGGCCGCAGCAGGAGTGTAAACCATGTCGAACAATGCAGCCTTGCTTGCCCGCCGTGAACGGCTTCTCGGCAAGAATGTCTCCACCTTCTACAATGATCCCGTGCATCTGGTAAAAGGCGAGGGGGTCTGGGTCTGGGATGCGGACGGACGCCGCTATCTCGATTGCTACAACAATGTGCCGCATGTCGGGCACTGCCATCCGCACGTGGTCGAGGCGATTGCCCGCCAGGCCGCAACGCTCAACACCCATACGCGTTACCTGCATGAGGGCATTCTCGATTATGTCGAGCGGCTGACGGCCACCTTCGATGACAGTCTCGATACTGCGATCCTGACCTGCACCGGCTCGGAGGCCAACGACGTGGCGCTGCGCATGGCGCAAGCCGTGACCGGCAAGACCGGGGTGATCGCCACCAATTTCACCTATCACGGCAATACCGCGGCCGTCTCGCAGCTGTCGATCCGCATGCCCCCCGTGGGCGGGTATGGCGGCCATGTGCGGCATGTCCCGGCGCCCGATGGTTATCGTCCTCTGGGCGGCGAGGGCGGCGAGGCGTTCACCCGCGCCTGGACCGAGGCGCTGAACGAGGCCATTGAAGACCTGAAGAAATCGCCTTTCGGCTTCTCTGCCCTGATCGTCTGCCCCTATTTCGCCAATGAGGGCTTCCCGCAACTGCCACCGGGCTTCCTGGTTTCGGCCGCTGAAGCGGTACGCAAGGCGGGCGGTCTTTTGATCTGCGATGAGGTGCAGCCGGGGTTCGGTCGCACCGGCACCCATTTCTGGGGCCATCAATATGCAGGCATCACGCCGGACATCGTCACCATGGGCAAGCCTATGGGCAATGGTCACCCCATTGGCGGCGTGGTTGCCAGCACCGATACGCTGAATGCTTTCCGCAAGGCCTTCCGCTACTTCAACACCTTCGGCGGCAACCCCGTCTCCTGCGCGGCGGCCAGCGCCGTGCTGGATGTGCTGGAAGATGAAAAGCTGATGGAAAATGCCCGCGTGGTGGGTGAATATGCCCGCGCCGGGCTGACTAAGCTCGCCGAAAAACACGATCTGATCGGCAATGTGCGGGGTTCCGGCCTGTTTTTCGGGGCAGAACTTGTGCTCGACCGGGCGACCAAGGAGCCGGCATCGGAGATCGCCACCCGCGTTATCAATGCCATGCGTGAACGTGGCGTGCTGATGGGCAAGCTCGGCGTACAGCAAAATGCCACCAAGATCAGACCGCCCATGCCTTTCTCCAGGGAGAATGCGGACCTGATGCTCTCCGTCCTCGACGATGTGCTGGCCGGTCTCTGACAATGATCGACACGGATGATTTCCTTCGCCAACTGCACGAGCGCGCCAGCCGGGCACTTGTCCATTGGGGGCTTGAAGGAACGGAGACGCGACTGATTAAATATCGGGAGAACGCGGTGTTTCGCGTTCGCCTTGCCGATGGGGCCTATGCGGCGCTTCGGCTGCACAGACCTGGCTATCATAGCCGCGATACCATTCTTTCCGAACTGCTCTTCGTGGCGCATCTGGTCGGGGAGGGTGCTCGCGCGCCCGCCCCGCTGCCAACGCTGTCTGGCTCGCTGCTGGCCGAATGCGGTACGGATGGCGCGACGGGTTTTGCAAGCCTCGTCAGCTGGATGGAGGGCGCACCGCTGGGCGAAACCGGGCATCCGCTCGCCCATGGATCAGAAGAGGCGCAGGCGCTGTTTTTCCGCCTGGGCGAAACGCTGGCACGGCTGCATGACAGCGCCGACCGGTTCAAAACGAATGACAGCTTCGTTCGCCCCGCCTGGGACCGTGACGGCCTGCTGGGCGACACTCCGCTCTGGGGCCGGTTCTGGGATTGCCAAGGACTTTCGCCCGAAAGCGCAACCGGACTGGCTCGGCTACGGTCAAGACTTCTCGACCGGCTGGCGCAAGCCGGGACGGAGGGGCTCGATTACGGCCTCATACACGCCGATGGTGTGCGCGAAAACATCATGGTCCACGGTAATGAGATCGGGCTGATCGATTTCGATGATTGCGGCTATGGCTACCGCCTGTTCGATCTGGCGACGGCGCTGCTCAAGAACCGGATCGAGCCGCAATATCCGGCGCTGGAAACGGCCTTGGTCAATGGGTACCGCTCGTGCCGAAGCCTTCCGGACGCGGCGCTTGCGCTTCTGCCGCTGTTTGTCGTCATGCGCAGCCTGACCTATATCGGTTGGGCGGCGGCACGGCCGGAAATGGCGCACAAGACGCAGAAATATGCCGATGATGCACTGGAACTGGCAGAGCGGCTGTTGTGAGCCACGCTATAGACTGTCAAGCGCCTTCATTGACGCCGAATTTTTTGACGCTATATTGCGTCAACAGATGAGGCATTCGAAAGACAGGTGACGCCATGGGACTTGCTCAGTTTGCTGACAACGGCATGTTTTCAGCACGCAAGATTGCAGAGACCCTGCATACGACAAGCGAGGACATTGCGCGCGCTGCCGGGCTGGGGAAGGATGCGGTTCAACGCAAGGATCGCGTTCAATCTGACCGGACCCAGCGGCGTCTGCGTGAAGTGGTGGAAATCATCAACAAGGTGGAGTCACGCTTCGGCTCCGCCCTGATGGCCTATGCCTGGTATCGGTCGGAGCCGCTTTCGGGTTTTTCCGGTCTGACTGCCATGCAGCTGGTGCGTGACGGGCGCGCAACTGACGTGCTCGATTACATTGATTCGGTCGACGCGGGCATCCACGCCTGATGGCGACGACGTCATTCAGCGGATTTCTCTATCGAGCCCTGAACCCGGTTTATGCGCGCGAACCCTTATCGGGCCGGGGTGCAGCCCTCTATGGCGGTCGCTTCAATCCGAAGGGCGCTGAGGCACTCTATACATCGCTGTCCATCATGACGGCACTGCGCGAAGCAAACCAGGTGGGCAGTCTGCAACCGACAACACTGGTTTCATACAGGGCCGAGATCGAGCGCGTTTTCGACAGTCGTGATGAAGAGGCGCTGCGGATATGGAATATGGATGCTGCCGCACTTGCCGATACCACGTGGCGAGATGCCATGAGAGAATCTGGTGAAGCCCGGACGCAGACCTTCGCACGGCGGCTTTTTGAACAGGGCTATCATGGCCTTCTGGTGCGCAGCTTTGCGGCGGGCGCAACCATCAACGACCTCAATCTCGTCCTCTTTCAGTGGGGAGCAGAGCCGCCAGCACGCCTCACGCTGATCGATGACGAAAATCGCCTTCGCTGACAAGGACCGCGTTCTGCCGTCACCCGGCATCCATGGTGTCGGCCAGTTCACCCAGCAGATCCAGCAGAAGATCGATCTTCTCAACGCCGAATTTGCGCTCGAGTGCCTCGTAGATTGCCCGGCTTTCGGGCGTTACCTCGTTGATGATGGCAAGCCCGGCCGGCGCGATGCGCAACAGCACACGCCTGCCATCCGCCTCGTCCTTGTCCTTTTCGATCAGGCCGCGCTCTTCCAGTGTCTTGATCATCCGGGTCAGAGAAGGGGCCAGAATGAAGGCGCGTTCGGCCACTTCGGAGGCGTCCACCGTGCCGTTCTCGCCGAGAATGCGGATGACGCGCCATTGCTGTTCCGTCAGGTCGTGGGTTGCCAGCATGGGCCGGAAATGCGCCATCACAGCTTCGCGCGCACGCAACAGCGCGATTGGCAAGGAGCGGCGGGTATTGCGGGGCAAAAGCGCATCCTGCGCCAGCTTCGTACGGGTGGAGTCGGATTGGGTCATACAGACCTATGACCACAATCTCGACCATTTGCCAATCCTTTGGCAGCAAGGGGCGCCAAGAGGCGGCGGCCGGCCCCGATTAAAGCAAAAAGGATGCATTTGCCCGCTTGACAAGCACGCGGATTAACTTAACATGTTAAATATAAACGGCGGGAGGAACCATGCCGCATTTCACCTTCGATTATTCGGCCAATCTCGATGGGGTGGTCGATATGAGAGCGCTGGCGCGCCTCATCCATGACACGATGATGGAGACCGGGCTGTTTGAGCTTGGCGCTATCCGGGTGCGGGGTTTTCGCACCGAGGTTTATGCCATCGCGGATCTTCTGCCGGAAAACAGTTTTATCGACATGTCGTTGCGCATCGGCAAAGGCCGCAGCGAGGCCGACAAGAAGCGGGCTGGCGAGGCAATCTTTGCCGCGGTTTCCGCCTTCCTTTCCGAGCGCTTTGAAACACCGCATTTCATGCTCTCGCTGGAAATCCGCGAGATCGACGCCGAGCTGAGCTGGAAGAAGAACGCCATTCACCCAAGGCTTCGACAGAAAACCGGCTGACATTCCCACACGGACAGACACTGCACGCGGCAACGCGACACCCACGCAATTCTCATGGAGATGACCCATGTCCACATTTCAAGACAATCTCGCCAAAGCTGAAGCCTATCTGAAAAAGTTCGAGGGCGGCGTCAGGAACCGGATTGGCGGCGAAGACCGCGACGCACTGGATGGCGCAAGCTTCGAGACCATTTCACCGGTCGACCTGACGGTGCTGGCCAAGGTGGCCCATGGCAAGGCCGCCGACATCGATCTGGCCGCCAAAGCGGCAAAGGCTGCATTTGCCGAATGGGCCGCCATGCCGGGTGAGGCCCGCAAGAAGCTTCTGCACAAGATTGCCGATGCCATTGTTGCGCGTTCGGAAGAAATTGCCCTGGTCGAATGCATGGATACCGGGCAGTCGCTGAAGTTCATGGCGAAGGCAGCACTTCGTGGCGCTGAAAACTTCCGCTTTTTCGCAGACCGCGCGCCCGAGGCACGGGACGGCAAGTCGCTGCGCGCGCCGGGCCAGGTCAACATGACCACCCGCGTACCGATCGGGCCGGTTGGCGTTATCACGCCCTGGAACACGCCCTTCATGCTGTCCACGTGGAAGATCGCGCCAGCGCTGGCCGCCGGTTGCACCATCGTTCACAAGCCTGCGGAGTTTTCGCCGCTGACGGCGCGGCTTCTTGTTGAAATCGCCGAGGAAGCGGGTCTGCCAAAGGGCGTTTGGAACCTCGTGAACGGACTTGGCGAAGATGCAGGCAAGGCACTGACCGAACATCCGCTCATCAAGGCCATCGGCTTTGTGGGTGAAAGCCGCACCGGCTCGATGATTATGAAGCAGGGTGCCGATACGCTGAAGCGGGTGCACTTCGAACTTGGCGGCAAGAACCCGGTGGTGGTGTTTGCCGATGCCGATCTGGAGCGCGCCGCCGACGCTGCTGTCTTCATGATCTACTCGCTGAACGGCGAGCGCTGCACATCATCCTCCCGCCTGCTGGTGGAAGAGAGCGTCTACGACAAATTCACGGCCATGGTGGCGGAAAAGGCCAAGCGCATCAAGGTTGGCCATCCGCTTGACCCGGAAACGGTTGTCGGTCCCCTGATCCATCCTGTGCATGAAAAGAAGGTGCTGAACTATATCGAGATCGGCCGTTCCGAAGGTGCCAAGGTGGCGGCGGGTGGCGAGAAATTCGCCGGTCCCGGTGGCGGCTGCTATGTTTCACCGACCCTTTTTACCGGTGCCAACAACCAGATGCGCATCGCCCAGGAAGAAATCTTTGGCCCGGTGCTGACGGCCATTCCCTTCAAGGACGAGGATGAGGCGCTGGCGCTCGCCAATGATGTCCAGTACGGCCTGACCGGCTATCTCTGGACCGCAGATGTGACCCGCGCCTTCCGCTTCACCGACCACATGGAAGCAGGAATGGTCTGGGTAAACTCGGAAAATGTCCGCCATCTGCCGACGCCGTTCGGCGGCGTCAAGAATTCCGGGATCGGCCGCGACGGCGGCGACTGGTCATTCGACTTCTACATGGAAACCAAGAACATCGCATTCGCGACCAAGCCGCACGCCATTCAGAAGCTGGGCGGTTGATCGATATATCCGGAGGACAACAGACATGCCCGTTCCAACACCAAACCTTTATCCGCCCTTCAACATTATCCGTCTGAGCCACGTGGAATTCGGCGTGAAGGATCTCGCCCGCTCGCGCGCCTTTTATGTCGATACCCTCGGCCTTCAGGTGACCGACGAGGACAAGGACGCGATCTACCTGCGGGCCATGGAAGAGCGCGGCCACCATTGCATCGTGCTGCGCAAGAGCAACGAATCCGTCGCCCGCGACCTTGGCTTCAAGGTGTTCTCCGAGGAGGATCTCGACAAGGCGGAACATTTCTTCAAGGCCAAGGGCCTGCCGGTGGAATGGGTTGAGCGCCCCTACCAGTCGCGCACCTTCCGCACCCGCGACCCGCACGGCACACCGCTGGAATTCTACTCCAGGATGGACCGCCTGCCGCCGATCCACCAGCAATATGCGCTCTATCGCGGCGTCAAGCCGCTGCGCATCGACCATTTCAACTTGTTCTCGTCGGATGTTGATGCATCGGTTGCCTTCTACAACGAGCTTGGCTTCCGTGTGACTGAGTACACGGAAGACGAGGAGACCGGCAAGCTGTGGGCTGCCTGGACGCACCGCAAGGGCGGCGTCCATGATATCGCCTTCACCAATGGCACAGGGCCACGTCTGCACCACACGGCCTTCTGGGTGCCGACGCCGCTCAACATCATCGATCTTCTCGACCTGATGTCCAGCACAGGCTGGGTGGCGAATATCGAGCGCGGACCGGGTCGCCACGGCATTTCCAACGCCTTCTTCCTCTACGTCCTCGACCCCGACGGCCACCGCATCGAGATTTATTGCTCGGATTACCAGACGGTCGATCCCGATCTGGAGCCGATCAAATGGGATCTGAAGGACCCGCAGCGCCAGACACTCTGGGGTGCGCCGGCTCCGCGCTCGTGGTTCGAGCATGGCAGCCTGTTCGAAGGTGTGGAACCGAAGGCATCCGAACTCAAGGCCCAGCCGATCATCGCGCCCTGATTGATGGCGCGGGCGGCAGCTTTTCCTGCCGCCCGCTACTGTCCCCCAATTCGAGGATGATGCATGATGACGCTCAAGGACCATTCGCTTTTTCGCCAGGCAGCGCTCGTTGGCGGCACGTGGATCGAAGCAGATCTCGCCAATGCCATCGCGGTGGAAAATCCAGCCACCGGTGACGTCATCGGCCATGTCCCCAATCTCGGTGCATCCGAGACGCAGGAGGCCATTGCAGCCGCAGAACGGGCCCAGAAGGAATGGGCCTCCCGCACGGCCAAGGAACGGGCGGTTATCCTGCGGCGCTGGTACGATCTGATGATGGCCAACCAGGACGATCTGGGCCTCATTCTGACGCTGGAACAGGGCAAGCCGCTGGCAGAAGCCAAAGGTGAAATCGCCTATGGCGCCTCGTTCATCGAGTGGTTCGCCGAAGAGGCACGCCGCCTCTATGGCGACATCGTGCCGGGCCACCAGAAGGACAAGCGCATTCTGGTGATGAAGCAGCCCATCGGTGTGGTGGCGGCCATCACGCCCTGGAACTTCCCCAATGCGATGATTACCCGCAAGGCCGGTCCTGCCTTCGCCGCCGGCTGCGCCATGGTGCTGAAGCCGGCCTCGCAAACGCCGTTTTCCGCCATTGCGCTCGCGGTTCTGGCCGAACGTGCCGGTCTGCCGAAGGGCCTGTTCAGTGTGCTCACCGGTTCGGCGCGGGTGATCGGCGCGGAGCTGACGGCAAGCCCGGTCGTTCGCAAGCTCACCTTTACCGGCTCGACGGAAGTGGGGGCTGAACTCTACCGACAATCGGCACCGACCATCAAGAAACTCGGGCTGGAACTGGGGGGCAATGCACCCTTTATCGTCTTCGACGACGCCGATCTGGACGCCGCCGTGGAAGGTGCGCTGATTGCCAAGTTCCGCAACAATGGCCAGACCTGCGTTTGTGCCAACCGCATCTATGTGCAGGATGGCGTCTACGATGCTTTTGCCGCCAAGCTGGCTGCTGCGGTTTCACGCCTGAAGACCGGCAATGGACTGGAAGAGGGCGTGACGCTTGGCCCGATGATCGACAAGGCAGCGCTGGCCAAGGTCGAGGAACATGTGGCCGATGCCTGCGGCAAGGGCGCAAAGGTGATCGCAGGTGGCGAGCGTCATGGGCTGGGCGGGCTTTTCTATCAGCCCACGGTGCTGGCAGATGTTACGCCGGACATGCTGGTTTCGCGCGAGGAAACCTTCGGGCCGCTCGCGCCGCTGTTTCGCTTCGCTGACGAGGCGGAGGTGATCGCCAAGGCCAATGACACCGAATTCGGCCTTGCCTCCTATTTTTATGCCGCTGATCTCGCACGCGTGTTCCGCGTGGCGGAAGCGTTGGAATACGGCATGGTCGGCGTCAATACCGGCCTGATCTCGACAGCCGAAGCCCCCTTCGGTGGCGTGAAACTGTCCGGCCTCGGCCGTGAAGGTTCACGCTATGGCATCGAAGAATTCACTGAAATCAAATATGTCTGCCTCGGCGGCATCCAATAGGAGCATGGCCATGACCTCCCATCCGCGTTTTCTTAGCTTCAGCACGGCTGACGGTCGCCAAGCCTATGGGCTCGTGAGCGGTGAGGGTGTGATAGATCTCTCTGCACGCCTGGGCGAGCGCTATCCGACACTGCGTGAAGTGATCGAGGCGGGTGCACTCGTGCAGCTGGCGCAGGACCACGCCGATGAGGCGCCGGACTTTGCCCTGTCCGAGATAACCTTCGAGATCCCCATTCCCGCGCCGGAAAAGATCATCTGCGTCGGGGTGAACTTTCCGGACCGCAATGAGGAATACAAGGACGGGCAGGCCGCCCCCGCCAATCCTTCTTTGTTCATCCGCTTTCCGCGCTCCTTTACTGGACACGGCCAGCCGCTGATCCGTCCGCCGGAAAGTCCCCAGCTCGATTACGAGGGCGAGATTGTCATCGTCATCGGAAAAGGTGGCCGAAGGATCGCGGAACAGGACGCTTTCAACCACATCGCGGCGCTCTCGCTGTGTAACGAGGGCACTATCCGCGACTGGGTGCGGCATGCGAAATTCAACGTGACCCAAGGCAAAAATTTCGACCGGACCGGTTCCATTGGCCCCTGGCTCATTCCCTTTACCGACGAAAATCAGCTGGCCGACATCAAGCTCGAAACCCGCGTTAACGGCGAGGTGCGCCAGAGCGACCGCACCAGCCGGATGATTTTCTCCTTCCGCAAGATCATCAACTACATCTCCACCTTCACCACGCTCGTGCCGGGCGACGTGATCGTCTGCGGCACGCCGACCGGGGCCGGCGCGCGCTTCGACCCGCCGATCTGGCTGAAGCCGGGCGATGTGGTCGAGGTCGAGGCTGAAGGCCTAGGCATTCTCAGCAACACCATTCAAGACGAGGCATGACATGTTGAGCCCCGAGCAGATCGAAGCCGCAGCGGCAAAGCTGGACGAGGCGGAGCGGACCCGTATCCAGACCGGCCTCTTGTCGCTTGCCCATCCAGACATCGGCATGGACGATGCCTATGCCATCCAGGGCGCATGGGTGAAGAAGAGGGTTGCTGCTGGCCGCAAAGTGATTGGCTGGAAGATCGGCCTCACCTCCAAGGCCATGCAATATGCGCTGAATATCGATATTCCCGATTCCGGCGTGTTGTTCGATGACATGGTGTTTGAGGATGGCGCGACCGTGCCGAAGGATCGCTTCATCCAGCCGCGCATTGAGGCAGAAATTGCCTTCATCATGAAGGCCCCGCTGAAGGGGCCGGGCGTGTCGGTGTTCGACGTACTGAACGCCACCGATTACGTGACGCCCGCGCTGGAAATCCTCGACACCCGCATTCTGCGTGTCGATCCCGAGACGAAGAAGACCCGCACGGTGTTCGACACCATCTCGGACAATGCCGCCAATGCCGGCATCGTTACCGGCGGGCGCGCGGTGCGCCCGGACCAGATCGATATGCGCTGGATGGGAGCGATCGTGTCCCGCAATGCCGAGGTGGAGGAAACCGGACTCGGCGCGGGCGTGCTCAATCAGCCGGCCCGTGGGATTGCGTGGCTCGCCAACCGGCTGGCGCAGTATGGGGATGGCATCGAGGCGGGGCAGATCGTGCTCGCCGGCTCGTTCATCCGGCCTATCGAAGCCCGTCATGGTGATACGATCGTCGGCGATTTCGGGCCTTACGGCTCGGTCAGCCTGTTTTTCGAATGAGCCTGCCAGGGCGGGCGTAGTCTGCCCAATCCGTATCGAAAGAGGATGCCGTGATGCCTGCACCCGTCAACAGCTTCAAGCGTGGATTGAAAGAGGGCCGTTTGCAGATCGGTCTGTGGCAGGCTCTCGGAAGCCCCAACACGGTCGAGATCTGCGCCGGCGCCGGCTACGACTGGCTGTTGCTGGATGCCGAACACGGGCCGAGCGATGTACCCCGGCTGGCCGAGCAGCTGCGCGCCATGCGTGGCTCGCCGTCGCATGCGATCATCCGCCCACCCATAGGCGAGACCTGGGTGATCAAGCAGATGCTCGACATCGGCGCCCAGACCATCCTCGTGCCCATGGTGCACGATGCGGCACTCGCGACCGAAATGGTCAAGGCGGTGCGTTACCCGCCGCTGGGCGTTCGCGGCGTCGGCGCAGCCTTGGCGCGTGCCTCTGACTTCAACCGTATCGGCGACTATCTGCAGACTGCGAACGATGAGATCTGCCTGCTGGTGCAAGTGGAGAGCCGTGTCGCGATCGACAATCTCGATGCGATCTGCGCCGTCGATGGTGTCGATGGCGTGTTCATCGGACCTTCTGACCTTGCTGCCGACATGGGCTATCTCGGCCGGCCGGGTGCTCCCGAAGTCCAGGATGTGGTGGAGCGATCCATTGCCCGTATCCTCGCCTCCGGCAAGGCCGCCGGTATCCTGATCGGCGATCTCGGGCTCGCGAAACGCTATGCTGAACTTGGAGCCACATTCGTGGGGATCGGCAACGATGTCGGACTGCTCAGTAATTCTGCTTCCCGATTGCTCAAGGATTTCAACGATGCAAAGCCGACGCAGCCGACGGCGGGTGTGAAGGTCTACTGAGCGGCAAGGTGGCTGGCCCCGGTATTTGACAAAAGCCAGTTTTGTTAACATGCTCAGTAACTGGGTGACCGACTTTGGGAGGAGGCGGACATGCACTTGGGGAGCTTGGAACGTTGCGTTCCGACGCATTGGGTGACGCGTGAGTTCGACGCCTGGACGTCGGACCTCAAATCGATCTGCGGCCATTTCAATCCCACCCGATACGACGGATCGAATGCGGTACGCGGCTGTGCCGCCCTGTCTTACGCCGCGGGTGTTGAACTGGCCCAGGTGGCGAACGATCTCGACTACATCCGCCGTGATCCCGATGACATCCGGGCCGATCAGGGCGACAACCTGTTCCTGCTGTTGCAGCTGGAAGGCTCCTGTGGGGTCGAACAGTCAGGCCGCCAGGAGCAGCTACATCCAGGCGAGTGCATCCTCGTCGACTCCACGAGACCGTCCGTCTTTTATTTCGGCGGCTCGTTTTCCAATCACCTGTCCGTCCACCTGCCCAGGCAGATGCTGTTGTCGGATCGGGCCGTGCGGATTTCGGTGACGCGCAAGATCAGGGCGGATGATCCGATGTCGATCATGCTGGGTGCGCTTGTCGCCAAGATGATGAGCACGTCAAGCGACGACAACCGGGCGCCGCATCTCAGGGAGCTGCTGTTCAACACGACGCGACAGGCCTTCGCGTCCGATCCGGGCGAAGAATTCTTCGTCCGTGGTGATAGCGGCACGGGACGGCTTGAGGTTGTCCAGGTGCTGATCGACGAGAACCTCACCGAGGAATATCTGACGCCGCAATGGCTTGCCAACCGCGTTGGCGTTTCGTTGCGGACCCTTCAGGAGGACCTAAGTTCGCAGGGCATGACGGTGACCGGCATGATCAAGCTCAAGCGCCTGCACCTTGCCCGGGCGAGGCTCGAAAGACTGCGGGGCGCGCATCATCCGGGCGCCATTGCGGACGTCGCCTATTCGGTCGGTTTCAATGACATTTCCTACTTCAATCGCAGCTTCCGCAAGCTGTTCGATTGCTCGCCCAAGGATGTGGTGATGGCTTGAGGCGGTTGCCGCGCTTTTGTCCAATTCATGCCGCGCCGTGATCCAAGAATTACCGACGAGCATTGGCTAGTCTCCTTCCATCGCAGTGCATGGGAGGATGTATCATGCAGGAATTTACGCTTGTCATCGGTGGCAAGGCGGTTGCGACCACGCGTCACAAAGAAGTCAGGAGCCCCTCCTCGGGCGCGGTCGTGGGCATGTCGCCACTGGCCACCATCGACGATCTCAACACTGCCGTATCCGCCGCCAAATCTGCCTTCCCTGCCTGGGCCGGCCGGTCCTCCTCCGAGCGTGCCGCGCTCTGCGCGTGTGTGGCGGAGACGATCGAGGCGAATGCGGAGGAACTGGCACGGCTTCTGACATTGGAGCAGGGCAAGCCGCTCAACGGGCTCGGTTCGCGCTTCGAGATCGGCGGTGCCGTTGCCTGGACCCGCCATACGGCGTCCTTGGATCTGCCGATCGAGGTGGTCCAGGACAGACCGGAGGGCCGGGTGGAATTGCATCGCAAGCCGATCGGCGTCGTTGCCGCCATCACGCCGTGGAACTGGCCGGTCATGATCGCCTGCTGGCATATCATCCCGGCTATCCGCACCGGCAATACCGTGGTCATCAAGCCGTCGCCGAACACGCCACTGACGACCATCCGTCTCGTGGAACTGATGAACGAGGTGCTGCCGGCCGGCGTCGTCAACGTCATCGCCGATGACAACGATCTGGGTGCTGCTCTCACTTCCCATCCGGATATCGCCAAGATCACCTTCACCGGGTCGACCGCCACGGGACGTCGCGTGATGGCATCCGCCGCCGACACGCTGAAGCGGTTGACGCTCGAGCTTGGCGGTAACGATGCCGGTATCGTCCTGCCCGATGCCGATCCGAAGGCGATCGCCGAAGGTCTGTTCTGGGGCGCGTTCATCAACAGCGGCCAGACCTGCGCCTGCCTGAAGCGCCTCTATGTGCATGACAGCATCTACGATGCGGTGTGCGATGCGCTCGCTGCCTATGCGTCCGCCATCAAGGTGGGTGACGGCCTGGCAGAGGAGGTTGTTCTCGGCCCGCTTCAGAATTCGGCTCAGTTCGACATCGTCTCGGCCTTCGTCGAAGATGCGGTTGCCAAGGGCGGTCGGGTACTGACGGGTGGTGCGCCACAGGGCGGACCCGGTTACTTCTATCCCATCACCCTTGTCGCCGATGTCGATCACGGTGCCAAGCTCGTCGACCTCGAGCAGTTCGGTCCGGCCCTGCCGATCATCCGCTACCACGACATCGAAGAGGCAATTGCCAAGGCCAACGACAATCCGAGCGGCCTCGGCGGCTCGGTCTGGTCGGGCGATGTCGCCAAGGCCAAGCAGATTGCGGCGCGGCTCGAATGCGGTTCGGTCTGGATCAACAAGCATGGTGCGATCCAGCCCAATGCGCCCTTCGGAGGTGTGAAACAGTCCGGGATCGGCGTCGAGTTCGGCGTCGACGGGCTGAAGGAATTCACCACCATCCAGACCGTTTTTTCCTGAACCGTTCCGTCAGGCTTTGTTCAAGGCGCGGCTGTTGACGCCGCGCAGGAGGCTCAAATGCGTGAGTTTGATTACATCGTTGTTGGCGGCGGATCCTCGGGTTCCGTGGTGGCCGCACGTCTTTCGGAAAATCCGGCCAACACGGTCCTGCTGATCGAGAGCGGGCAGAAGGACACTGCAAAGTTCATTCATATCCCCGCCACCTTCTTCAAGGTGATCGAGAAGGGTAGGGACGTGCAATTCTACATGTCCGAACCGGATCCCGGCATCAAGGGCAAGCCGAATGTCGTGCCGCAGGGCAATGTTCTCGGTGGCGGTAGTTCGGTCAATGCGATGATCTATATCCGTGGCCAGCGCCAGGACTACGAGACCTGGGCGCAGATGGGATGCCGGTCCTGGTCCTATGAGAAGGTGCTTCCCGTCTTCCGCGATCTTGAGGGCAATCAACGGCTTTCGGGAGAGTTTCACGGCGCGGACGGCCAATTGAAAGTGTCGGATCGCCGCTATGGCCATCCCTTGTCCTGGGCCTTCATCCGTGCCGCCCAGGAGGCTGGGATCAAGTATAATGAAGACTTCAACGGTGCCGAGCAGGAAGGCGTCGGCTTTTACCAGACGACGACGAACAATGGTCGCCGCTGGAGCGCCGCACAGGCATTCCTGCGGGAAGCCGAAGGTCGCGACAATCTTGAGATCATGACCGGCATCAAAGTCGAAAAGATCCTGTTCGAAGGGTGCACCGCAATCGGCGTGCAACTCTCGTCCGGCGAAAGGGTGAAGGCACGTGGCGAGATCGTGCTGACGGCGGGCGCGGTTGCCACGCCCAAGATCCTGCAATTGTCCGGCATTGGTGCTGCCGAGCACCTGCGCTCGCATGGGATCGAGGTTGTGGCAGATTTGCCGGGCGTCGGGGAGAACTACCAGGATCATCTGGAGGCGACGGTTCAGGCCGAAGTCAGCATTATGTCGCTGTTCGGCCAGGACAAGGGCCTCGCAGCCGTCAGCCACATGCTGCAATACATGCTGACGAAGACAGGTCTGCTGACCTCGACCGTCGTGGAATCCGGTGGTTTCGTGGACACTGCGGGCCTTGGCCAGCCTGACATCCAATTCCATGTGCTGCCGAGCTTCAACGGCTTCGGAGAGCGGATGGCCGAGCCGGGGCACGGCATCTCGATTGGTCCTTGCTTCCTGCGGCCGCAGTCGCGCGGCACCGTCAAGCTTCGTTCGGCCAATCCCCGGGATCCCGCACTCTTCCACGCCAATTCCTTCGCTAATCCGGCGGATCTGGAGACCTTGGTCCGTGGTGTGGAGCTGGCTATCAAGATCACGGAGGCACCGTCCCTGGCGAAGATCATCAAGCGGCGCGTGCTGCCGGCACCCGGCATCGAGAAGGATCCGGAAGCCCTGCGCGATTACATCCGCGGTGTCTCGAAAACCGTCTTTCATCCCTCCGGTACGGCCAAGATGGGCGTCCGGGAAGATCGGATGGCCGTCGTCGACGAGGAGCTCAAGGTCTTCGGCGTCGACCGGCTGCGGGTGGCGGATGCTTCGATCATGCCGACGCTCGTCTCGGGCAACACCAATGCACCAACCATCATGATCGGGGAGCGCGCCAGCCGCTTCATCTTGGGTAGGGATCGGGCGGCCTGAGGAGATCGCGCGATCAAAACCGGCCTTTGGGCCACGAGGCCGGGTTCCGGCAGATTGGGAGGAAATTATGAAATCGCATCTTTGGGGCGGATCTGCCGCCATTGCCGTCCTGCTCCTGCTCTCGGCGGGCTCCGCCGCCGCCGCGCCAAGCTGCGGCTTGAACAACGGTCAGGCGGCGACCGGTGAACCGATCAAGGTCGGGGCCATCGTCGGTCGGACGGGCCCCGACGATTTCTCATCGGCCTCGCGTGCGGCGAAGGCCTATTTCGACTGCGTGAACGCCAATGGCGGGATCCATGGCCGCCCGATCGAATATCTCGTCGAGGATGACCAATGGAACCCGGAAGTTGCCGCGCAGGTCGCGACCAAGCTGGTCAAGGACGAAGATGTGGTTGCGCTCGTCGGCAACGCCTCCTTCGTCGAGATGGGCGTCAATGCCAAGCTCTACGAGGAAGAGGGCGTGATGGCCATGGCCTCGGGTTGTGCCGTGGCCGAATGCTTCGAATCGAAGAACATCGTTTCCACCAACGAGGGTCCGCTGCCCTCTTCCGTCGGCGCGGCACAATGGGCAGTCGCCAATCTCGGCTCGACCAATGTCGTGTGCATCGGTCTGACCATTCCGAGCGTCGGCCCGTATTCCTGCGGCTGGGTCGAGAAATACATGCAGTCGAAGAATCTGGCAGGCACAAGCGTACTGCTCGATCCCTCGGCGGCGGATATGAACTCGGCCTTTCTCGAAGCCGTGGCCTCTGGTGCAGATACGGTGCTCGTTAATCTGCCCGCAGGCATGGCTGCAGCGTTCCTCAAGGCGGCTCTCGAGTCCGGCCAGCGTGACAGCTACAAATGGATCTCCTCCACGCCGCTTTATGATCGTGATGTTCCAGCCATGCTCGGCACCGACTGGTCCGGCGTCATGTATGTCAACATCGAGCTGACACCAATCGACGGGAAAGGTCCGGATGCGAGCAACTGGCGCGCGGTTCTCGACGCGTTTGGCACTGCCGATGATCCGCGTGACACGTTCAGCCAGGCCGGATACCTCTCTGCCCGCTTCTTCGTCGCTGCCATCCTGCAACAGGACCCGGCAAAGCTCGACCGTGCCACGGTGACCGAGGCGATCCGCAACATCAAGAACTACACCTCCGACCTGCTGTGCGGCCCGTATTACGTCGGCCCAGGCGATCGCCACATGCCCAACCACGCCAACATGATGGTCGAGATGGTCGAGGGTGGCTACAAGGTCGTCGGTGAGTGCATGGACGTGGACAGTGCCTATCTCGATCCCTACCGCGCCAATGAAAAAGCGCTCGGCATCGTGAACTGAGGCGGTCGCGGTCATGCTGGGCACCTATGGAATGTTCCTCGTTTCGGGGCTCGCCGTCGGCGCCCTCTATGCGCTGGGTGGGGTGGGGCTTGTGATCCTCAACCGCGCCACCGGTGTACTCAACTTTGCTTATGGTGCCATTGGTGCCGTGGGCGCCATGACCGCCTGGCAGGTGCTGGAATGGCACCTGCCGGAGCCTCTTGCCTGGGCGGCCGCCATGGGGGTGAGCCTCGCTCTTTCGCTTGGCTTCGGCCTGCTGGTCGCTCCGCAACTCGCCCACCGGGAGCCGGTCATCAAGGCGGTGGCCACACTCGGCTTTGCGCTGTGTCTGCTCGGCCTGATGAACCTCATCTGGATGGTGACGTCGCGAAAGCTCGGCTTGTTCTCAGACAGTCTCGGTTTTTCCATCATCGGGGTCCGCATCAATGGCACCCGGTTGATCGCGCTGGCCGGCGGGGTGACCGCCACGATCGCGATGGGGATCTATCTGTCGAGAACCCGCACGGGTCTGCTGATGCGGGCGCTCGCCGACAACCGTGAGGTGGCGGCCATTCTCGGTGTCCCTGTTCGCCGCGTCGAGGCCATCGCCTGGGGCATCTCGGGCGTGCTGGCCGGCTTCACGGGCCTCCTGTTCGGAGGGCTGGTACGGCTCGATCCGGCAGTTCTTACCTTTCTCGTCATCCCGGTGATCGCCACGACCATCATCGGACGACTGAAATCCATTCCCGTCACTTTCGTGGCCGGGCTTCTGATCGGAGTGACCGAAAGCATGCTGACCCTGGTAAAGCCGCTCGCTCCATTCCGCGTGGCCGCTCCCTTCGTCATCGCAACGCTGGCTCTGATGTGGCTGCAGCGCGGCCGACGACTGACATTCGCGGGAGAGGATTGAGATGATGGCATCGGATCCTCCGGTGGTTTCCACGCCTGCGCTGGCCGTCTGGCGATCGCGTTCGATCGGCCTCCTGTTGCTCGTTGCAGCTCTCGCGTTCCTGCCGCCGCTGCTTTTAGCATCGCTCTGGCTGAAGGTCCTGACGGGGGTGGCGATTTACACGCTGACGGCTGCGGCCATCGCGCTGCTCTATCGACGTCTCGGCCTGGTGTCGCTTGCCCATGTCGCGCTGATGGGGGCCGGCGGTTGGGTCGGGTTGAGGCTCGCCTATGGTCTCGGCACGCCGTTCGAGGTCAACATGCTGGCCGGCGGGATTGCCGCTGCCGGGCTCGGCATGGTCTTCGCCTACCCGGCACTGCGCATGCGCGGGCTCTATCTGGCCCTGGTCACATTGATGATCGCCGGCGCCTTTGCCATCATCGTGAATGTTCTGCAGTTTCCCAATGGCGGCGGTGGATGGTCCGGTTTTGCCGTGAAGTCTGCGGGATACATGCCGCGCCCGGCCATCGCCACCAGTGACGTAGGCTATTACGCCTATTGTGTCGTCGTGACGGCACTCGGCATGGCTCTCATTCACTGGCATGAGATCGGGAAAGCTGGTCGGGCCTGGGCACTGATCCGCCGCTCCGAGGCGGCTGCGATGTCCAGCGGGGTCGATGTGCCTTTCTACAAGGTCTGGGCCTTTGCCTTGTCGGGCTTCCTCGCCGGAATTGCCGGCGTGTTGCTTGCCGGCAATCTGCAGATGCTTGATGCGCGCAGTTTTCCCGCGGCCGAATCCGTGATGATCTTTGCCCTGACCATCGTCGGTGGCGCCTGGAACCCGGTCGGAGCGTTGATCGCTGCCGCGCTCTACCGCCTCGTTCCCGCGTTGCTGAACGACTTCGGCGTCAACGGCGATGCCGCCTACATCATTTTCGGTGCAGCCCTGATCCACGCACTTGCCACTGCTCCCAGAGGCATTGCCGGCCAGCTCGAGGATCTCGCGTCCCGACTGTTCGGCAGATCGAACGGAGGGAACACCAGATGATCGAGATCGACGCAGTGACCGTTTCCTTCGGCGGCGTGACGGCGCTGAACACGCTCACCGTGCAGCTCGATGCGCCGGTCGTCGGCATCATCGGGCCGAACGGCGCGGGTAAGACGACGTTTCTCAACGTGTTGTCCGGTTTCGTCAGGCCGAATTCAGGGCGAATCCATGCCTTTGGCCGGGAACTCACGGGAATGCAGCCCCATCAGAGGGCGCAATGGGGGCTGCGCCGATCCTTTCAGAAGGAACAGGCGGTCGACGAATTGACGGTGGAAGACAATGTCCGGGTGGTGCTCGATTCACTGCCTCTGTCGCGCGACGTGGTGGAGGATGCGTTGACCGGAGCCCTGGAATTCACGGGGATCAGCGCCATCCGCCGCCGCTCTGTAGCCGGCCTCAATGCCTTTGAACGGCGCATGACGGAACTGGCGCGCTGCGTCGCGGGTTCACCCAAACTCATTCTGCTGGACGAGCCGGGAGCCGGTTTCTCGCAGAGCGAGGTCGCGACGCTGCGGTCTGTAATCAACGGGATTGCCGAAACGATCGGCGCGCGGACTTTCCTGATTGATCACGATGTCGATCTGATCCAGGCCACCTGTCAGCGCACCATAGTTCTCGATTTCGGTTCGCTCGTCACCTATGGCGAGACAGCCTCGGTGTTGGCCGATCCGAAGGTGCGGGCGGTCTATCTTGGCATGGAGGAAACGTGATGCAGGCTCTTGAGATCGAGGGGCTGACCGTCCGGCGGGGCGTCAAGTGCGTGGTGGACGGCGTGTCGATGAGCCTCAACCCGGGTACGGTCACGGCACTTCTGGGGCCGAATGGTGCGGGCAAGAGTTCGCTGGTGCTGGCCTTGGCCGGCGTCCTCCCGCTTGAAGCCGGATCCATCCTGATGGGGGGGCGGCGCCTCTCCGGCCTGGGGACTGAGGCGGTTCGGGCTGCTGGTGTGGCGGCCGTTCCCGAGGGGCACCGGGTATTGGCGGGGCTTTCCGTCGACGACAATCTGCGCACCGCCGGGCATGCCCACTCTCGCGCCGAGCTGGAGCGTGCGCTTGATGAGATCTATTCGATTTTCGGGGAATTGGCGGAGAGGAAGAGCCAGCGTGCCGGCTCCATGTCTGGTGGACAGCAGCAGATGCTGGCACTCGGGCAGGCGCTGATCTGCCGGCCGAAATTCGTGCTCGCGGACGAAATGTCCCTCGGGCTGGCGCCGCTGATCGTCAAGCGGCTGATGGGCGTGGTGGAACGGCTTGCTCGCGAAGGCACCGGCATACTGCTGATCGAGCAGTTCACCGCCGTGGCCCTGTCGCTCGCCGATCACGCCATCGTCATGTCGCGCGGGCGGTTCGCCTATTCCGGCGAACCCCAGCGCCTGATCTCGGAGCCCGACATCCTGCATAAGGCCTATCTGGCCTGAATGCGAACATCCGTGGGGTCGGCATCTCCGTCTGGTCGAGAAGACTTGATACGGTTCTGTCGCCACGCGGCCGGGGAGATGCCCGTTCGCTTGCGGAAAAAGCGGGAAAAATAGGCGGGGTCGTCGAAGCCGATTTCACGGGCGATATCTTCCACCGAGCGGATGGTGAACATCAGCAGTCGCTTGGCTTCGAGAAGGCGTCGCTCCATCAGCATCTCCTTGATGGATTGCCCGAAAGTCTCTTTTGCTGCCTTGTCGAGCAAGTGCGGCGTCGTGGAGAGCAGGGTCACGTAGCGGGCGACGGTCCAGTCCTCGCGGTAATGCTGATCGATCGCACGGCGCAGGTTGTTCGCCAGCCGTTTCGAAGGCGAGGCTTCGGTGACGTCGCCGCCACCGCCAAGTCGGGCGATCTGGGACAGCATGACGCCGATCAGGCCCGCAAGCAGCCGGGGACTGGTCGTGGTCGTGCCGAGATACTCGTCGACGACCATGTCTGAAAGATGGTCAAGCCGGATCCAGGCCGGATCTCCCGGGCTGCCTTCGAGGAGGCAGGGGGTATCAAGCGGCAGATCGACGCTCGATGCCAGTGAACGAAGCTGGTCGTCGGAAATGGAAATGACCACCGCATCCGAATGCTCTTCGACATCGAAGCCATGGACGACGCTCGATGGCACGAAGCTGACGGTCGGAGCCGAAAAATTCCAAGTCCGATCTTCGATCCTATAGGTCCCTCCACCTTTGAACCAGTAGGTGATTTGTCCCATTTGTGGATGCTTGTGCGGCGAAACATGGCCGAAATGCACGCTTCTGCGCTCCATAACCGTTTCCACGTGGAAAAATCCGACATCCAGCGCGCGGGTCGGTTCGCCATAGACGAAGTAGGTCGGCACGTCTTGTCTGTCTGTCATGCCGGAAAAAGTACCAGCGAATTGTGCCCTTTGTCCATGGTCCGGAACCGGTGGCGGATTTAACTTTTGTTAGAACTAAAGGGAGGATCGCAGATGCGTGCAGAGGACTATCGGAAAGACAAAAGGCGCCCGTTCACTGGCGCCGAATACCTGGAGAGCCTGAGGGATGGTCGTGAGGTCTATATCAACGGCGAGCGTGTCGCCGACGTCACGTCACATCCCTCCATGCGCAATTCGGCGCGCTCCATTGCGCGTATGTATGACGCCTTGCATGAGGAAAAGACCAAGGCGCGTCTGACCTCTCCGACCGACACCGGTTCGGGTGGCTATACACACAAATATTTCCGCGTCGCCAGGTCTTCGGAAGAGCTGGTCGCGCAGCAGGGTGCAATCGCCGACTGGGCGCGCATGTCCTATGGCTGGATGGGGCGCACCGCCGATTATAAGGCTGCATTGATGAACACGCTCGGCGCCAATGCCGACTGGTACGGTCCGTTCAAGGACAATGCGCTTTCGTGGCACAAACGCGCCCAGGAATCCGTGCTATTCATGAACCACGCGATCGTCAATCCACCGATTGACCGCCACAAGCCGGCGGATGCGGTGAAGGACGTCTTCGTCCACATCACCAAGGAGACGGATGCTGGCATCTATGTCTCGGGTGCCAAGGTCGTCGCCACATCCTCGGCCCTGACCCATTACAACTTCCTCGCCCAAAGTTCGGCGACCGTGACGGAAGATCCGTCGCTTTCCGTCATGTTCATCGTTCCGATGAATGCGCCCGGCATAAAGATGTTCTGCCGCGTCTCCTATGAGCAGACCGCAAGCGCGTCCGCGCAGCCCTTCGATTATCCGCTGTCATCACGTTTCGACGAAAACGACGCCATCCTTGTGCTCGATAATGTGTTTGTGCCCTGGGAAGATGTACTCGTGCTGCGCGATGCGGCGAAGATCCTGTCCTTCCACCCGGCCTCCGGCTTCATGCACGGTTATTGCTTCCAGGGCTGCACCCGACTGGCGGTCAAGCTGGATTTCCTGGCCGGGCTTCTCGCCAAGGCGCTGCGCGCCACAGGCGGCGATGCCTTCCGGGGCAATCAGGCAATGCTGGGCGAGGTCATCGCGATCCGCCACCAGTTCTGGACCTTCTCCAATGCCATGGCGCACAACCCGATCCCGTGGGCGAATGGTGCGGTCCTGCCGAACCTTGAGGCGGCACTCTGCTATCGTACCTTCATGTCGGAGGCCTATCCGAAGGTCATCGACATCGTGCGCCGGACCGTCGCTTCCGGCCTGATCTACCTGCCGTCGTCGGCCAAGGACTTCCAGAACCCCGATATTGACCGTTATCTCGCACAATATGTCCGCGGCTCGAACGACATGGGCCATATCGAGCGCATCAAGATCATGAAACTTCTGTGGGATGCGACGGGAACCGAATTTGGGGGGCGCCATGCGCTCTACGAGCTGAATTATGCCGGCGCTCCTGAAGAAGTTCGCCTGCAGGTGCTCAAAGGTGCCGAACGCGGCGGGCGTCTCAAGGAAATGGAGGCTCTCGTCGACCAGTGCATGGCCGACTATGACGAGAACGGCTGGACCGGTGACACCTGGATGCCGCCGCAGGACGACCTGCGCGCCCTGCGCGACGCGGCCGAATAGGGGGCGACCATGACAGCTTCCGTTTCGAAGACCGAGTTTCGCAACGCCATGGCCAGGGTCTGTGCCCCGGTCAACGTGATCACCACCAATGGACCCGCCGGGCGCGGCGGGTTCACCGCCACTGCGATGTGCTCGGTTACAGACGAGCCGCCAACGCTTCTCGTCTGCATGAATTCACGGTCTTCGCAGACCGGTCTGTTTGTCGAGAACCGCCAGTTCTGCGTCAACGTGCTGACCCAGGAACACCGCGACCTCGCCGGTCTCTTCGCCGGCCAACAGAGCGACATGGAGGCTCGTTATGCCGCCGCCGACTGGACCAACCTTCCCTCCGGCAACCAGGCATTGGCAGACGCCATCGTCTCGTTCGACTGCCGCCTGATCGAGGCGCGTCTGGTCGGAACACACAACATCTTCATCGGCGAAGTCATCGACATACGGTGCCGGCGTGATGGGCACGCGCTTCTCTATTTCGATCGGAACTATGTCCATGTTCCGACGCAAACCGGGAGCTATGGCGGTTAATTCAACCGCTTCCACAAAACACATTCAGTGGATCCCGAGCGATCGGGATCGACGGTCACCGCACCATTTGTCCATCGCGTTGTGACAGAAGATCTCTGTGTAAATGAGGCGTCCCGCAGTCGCTGGGAGCGTCGGGCACTTTCTGTGAATCCGGTGATCCCCTTGTCTGGGATTTCATAATCCAACATGGCAGGAGGTCTTGCATGGCTCGCGCCTATTCTTTGGACCTTCACCAGCGGATTGTTGATGCCATATCGCAGGGTGAACCTACTCGCACATCAATTGCGGTTCGAGACCGCGCGCGGCGTTCGTCGCTCGCCATTCCACGACCGCCTCGTTGCCGCCGGCGCCTTCATGACCGAACTGGTTGGTTGGGAGCGGCCTGGCTTCTACGGCACGGCGGACGAGGTTGCCAATATCGAATATTCCTATGGGAAGCCGAGCTGGTTCGCCAATGTCGCGGCAGAATGTGCCAACACGGCCGAAAATGTCTCGCTCTTCGATCACAGCTGCTTCGTCAAATATCTCGTGGAGGGGCCGGATGCACTGAAGACCCTCAACTGGATCAGCGCCGCCGAATGCGACGTGCCCGTCGGCAAGGTGGTCTATACCCAGTGGCTGAACGAAAACGGTGGCATTGAGGCGGATGTCACCATCACGCGCCTGGCAGAGCAATCCTACATGGTGGTGACCGTGGCCGTGTCGCAGCGACGCGACCTGGCATGGTTCAAGCGTCGCGCTCCCGAAGGTGCACAGGTCTATATCACCGACATCACCTCGGGCCTTGCGATGCTTGCTCTCTGGGGACCGAAATCGCGCCAACTGATGGCGCGTGTGTCGCCGGATGACCTCTCGAATGAGGCTTTTCCCTTCGGCACCAGCCGCGAGATCGATCTCGGTTATGCGCGGGTGCGGGCAAGCCGCCTGACCTTTGTCGGCGAACTCGGCTTCGAGCTCTACATTGCCACGGAAATGGCCGCCCATGTCTATGACGTGCTGATGGAGGCGGGCCGGGATCTCGGCCTGAAGAATGCCGGCTTCTTCGCGCTTAACTCGATGCGCATGGAAAAGGGTTACCGCCACTGGGGCCACGATATTGGCGAGGAGGATACGCCGCTGGAAGGCGGCGTCGGCTTCACCGTCGCACTGGACAAGCCCGGCGGCTTCATTGGCCGCGACGTGTTGGTCCGTCAGAAGGCGGAAGGCACACTGAAAAAGCGCCTGGTGCAGGCGAAGGTCGAAGTCGAGGGCGATGTGCCGATGCTCTATCACTATGAGCCCCTGCTGCGCGACGGCGTGATCGTCGGCTCCATCATGTCCGGCGCCTACGGTCACCGCATCAAGGCCTCGCTTGGCCTCGGTTATGTCGAGTGCGATGGCGGCGTCACCAAGGATTGGCTGTCGACCGGGACCTGGGAAGTCGAGGTCGCGCTGAAGCGCTATCCGGTCGCCGTCCAGCTGGGCGCCTGGTATGATCCGAAGAACGAGCGCGTTCGCAGCTGATCTCCGAAGATGGTCCCGGCCTAAAGGCCGGGACATGCCGCGATGGATGGGACGCGGCAAAATTCTGGAATGGAAAAGGGCCGGCGTTTTCACGCGGCTCTTTTTTGTACCCGACTGGAGCTTTCGATCGCCGACAGGGCCGATCCACTCCTCATGCCGAACCGTCCCGGTGACAGGGCGGCGTGCTGCACCCGCAACACCTTCCTGGGGCAATTTCATGCCCGGTAAGTTCTCCGTCACAATCAAGTCGGGGCACGTTTGCGGTTTCGACCGCTGGACAAATTAGTGGACACAATCCACTATATCCTCCTGCACGATACGTGCGGACCCAGGCGAACATAGTTAACAACAAACAAGGGGAACTTATGTCGCAAATCTCCACGTCGGCCGACGTGGTGTTGTCCGTTCGCAATCTCACGGTGGATCTGCCGCCAGGGATGGAACGGACCCACGCGGTCAAGGACATATCCTTCGATCTCCATGCCGGAGAAATCCTCTGCATCATCGGTGAATCCGGGTCAGGAAAATCCGTCACCGCCAACACCATCATGGGCCTCCTGTCGCCGGCGATCAAAGTCAGCGCCGGCGAGATCCATTTCAAGGGCATCAACATTCTTGCGGTCCGGGATGAGGAAATCCGGCCGCTGCGCGGCCGGGCCGTCTCGATCATCTTTCAGGATCCCCTCTCGGCCCTCAATCCGCTGATGACGGTTGGCGACCAGATCGCCGAGGTTCTCGCGGCGCACGGGGTGGGAACCGCGGAGATGCGAAAGGCGAAGGTTCTGGACCTGCTGGAAGAGGTGGGGCTGCCGGATCCTTCGCTGATGCGGCTGCAATATCCTTTCCGCCTCTCCGGCGGTCAGCGCCAGCGCGTGATGATCGCCATGGCGCTGGCGCTCGATCCCGAGGTGCTGATCGCCGACGAGCCGACGACGGCGCTTGATGTCACCACCCAGGCGCAGATCCTCGATCTCATCCGTCGCATCCAGAAGCGCAAGGGGATGAGCGTGATGTTCATCACCCATGATTTCGGTGTGGTTGCCGAGATCGCCGACCGTGTCGTGGTGATGGAAAAGGGGCATCTGGTGGAGCAGGGCAGGGCCGATCAGGTTCTGGTCCATCCCTCCCATCCCTATACGCAGCGGTTGGTGGCGGCCGTGCCGCGCATGCGCGCCAGCGCGGACGCCGTCAGCGATGAGCCTCCGGTGGTGCTGGAGGTGGAAAACCTGGAGAAGGAATATCGCGGCACCGGCTCCCTGTTTGCGAGGGCGCGGACGGTCAAGGCGGTCAACGGGGTAAGTTTCCGGCTGCGCAAGGGCCGGACGCTCGGAGTCGTCGGCGAAAGCGGTTCCGGCAAATCCTCGCTGGGGAAGGTGCTTCTCAAGCTTCTGGAGCCGGATGGCGGTCAGATCCGCTTCGACGGTCGCGACATCGCCGGCATGGCGGAGGAAAGCTTCCGCTCGATCCGACCCTATATCCAGATGATCTTTCAGGATCCCTTCGCCTCCCTCAATCCCCGTCATACGATCGGCCGGATCCTGACGGTCGGGCCGGTCGCGCATGGCCTTTCTGCGCAGGAGGCGCGGGCAAAGGCGCTCCGGCTTCTCGCACTGGTCGGTCTCGACGAGCAGGCTTATGACCGCTTTCCGCACGAGTTTTCCGGCGGCCAGCGTCAGCGTATCGGCATTGCCAGGGCGCTGATGTTCGATCCGGTGGTGCTGGTGGCGGATGAGGCGGTCTCGGCCCTCGACGTTTCGATCCAGGCGCAGATCCTCGAGCTTCTGGCCCGGGTGCAGAAGGAGATGAAGATCGCGATGATCTTCATCACGCATGATCTCAGGGTCGCGAGCCAGATCTGCGACGAGGTGCTGGTCATGCACAAGGGCGTCGTGGTGGAAGAGGGACCGCCGACACGGATCTTCCGGCATCCGCAGCATGATTACACCCGCAAACTCGTTGCCGCAATTCCCGGTGCGGACTGGGAGCCGGTGGCAGCCGCCGTCTGATCAGGAAAACGGGCCGCCCAGGGGCCATGCCCTTTAAGACGGTGTTCGTCTGGATATCCTGCCTGTTTCGCTGGCATCCCGTGATGCCGGCGCTTTCTCCGTTTTGTGAAACAAGTTATTGAAATAACTGAAAAATATACGATTCAGGCTCGAAAAATTAGTTGCTATTATCCACCAATTGCCCTTTCATGGAGGCACGAAATTGCATTACGGCATGGATGGAAGATCGAAACGGTGACGCACGCACACGGCGTCGGCGAACCGATCCCCTTTTGTCCATGCGAACGGAACCTTCATGCGCAAACCGCCTGCAAAACCGCCCATCATCCCTGAGGACATCAACATCGATGTCCTCGAGGATACGCTGAGCTTTTACATCCGCAGTATCAACCTTGCCGTCTCTCGCGATCTGGACGAGC
The DNA here is from genome assembly GCF_018760785.1 of Rhizobium sp. CSW-27. GTDB lineage: Bacteria > Pseudomonadota > Alphaproteobacteria > Rhizobiales > Rhizobiaceae > Neorhizobium. The sequence goes on along the minus strand of NZ_JAHHZO010000003.1, from coordinate 444,904 downwards.
GGCTGGAGGGGCTGGATGTGGCCAAGGGAACTGGGAAGATCACCACCCTGCTTCTGGTCGATGATTATCCTGGCATCCGGCCCTCCGTCATTGCCCATCTGATCCTGAAGGATCGATCGGCAATGGGGCGGCTGATCGATCAGATGGAGGGGCACGGGCTTCTCCGGCGCGAAATCTCGCCCGACGACAGCCGTGCACAGGAACTCTACATAACCGAGGCGGGAGCGGCACTTGCGGTGAAGATCCGCGAGATCGTGCCGAAACAGTCGCGCGATTTCTTCTCCTTCATTCCCGAAGACGAACAGAGGCTGGTGATGGACATTCTCAGACGCGCCTATCGGCGGATTGTGGGGCTGCCATGATGAGGTCTCCCCAAGGATCCGTCGCGCTGATTTCCGGGGCAAGCCGCGGCATCGGCCAGCATGTGGCGCTGGAACTTCTGGAGCAGGGATGGTCCGTGTCGCTCGGCATGCGCCAGCCGGTTCTGCCCGATTGGGCGGCAGGTCGCGAGGAGCGCGTGCATCTGATGGCCTATGATGCCGAGGATGCCGGCGGGGAGCAGCGATGGGTGAAGGCAGCGCTTTCCCGCTTCGGCCGCATCGACGCATTGGTTGCCAATGCCGGCATCATGATCCCGAAGACGGTGATCGAGGCCGATGACGACGATATCGAGGCCATGATGGCGGTCAACGTCAAGGCGCCGCGCCGGCTGGCGAAGGCGGCCTGGGCGGCGCTCTGCGCCACGGGGCGCGGCAGGGTCATCATCCTCGCCTCGCTCTCCGGCAAGAGGGTCAAATCGGCTGGCGCCGGCAGCTATTCACTGTCGAAGTTCGCCGCCGTGGCCCTTGCCCATGCCATCCGCCAGACAGGCTTCGAACAGGGCGTGCGCGCCACCGCCGTCTGCCCCGGCTTTGTCGCCACCGACATGGCCGCGACTCTGACCGATCGGCCCGCCGACCGTCTGACGCAGCCGGAGGATCTTGCCCGTGTCGTCGCCATGCTGCTTGCCCTGCCGAACGAGGCCTCCGTCGCCGAATTCGCCGTGAATTGCCAACTCGAGGAGTTCTTCTGATATGCCCGGTCCATTTGTCGTTCCCGTCCATGGCGATGCCGAACTGCCGCAACAGGTGGACGTCGTCGTCATCGGCGGTGGGATCATAGGAACCTCGACGGCGCTGGAACTTGCCGATGGTGGCCTGCGTGTCGCGCTGTGCGAAAAGGGCGGCATCGGTCACGAGCAGTCCAGCCGAAACTGGGGCTGGGTGCGCATCTCGCGCCGCGATCCGCGCGAAGTGCCGCTGATGGCGGAATCACTGCGCATCTGGGCCGATCTCAACCGCCGGACCGGCCGCGAGACCGGCTTCAAGCGCTCCGGCATCGTCTTCACCTGCGCCGACGAGAAACAGTTCGACGAGCACGAACGCTGGAACCGCAATCTCGAAGGATACCAGATCGAAAGCCGCATGCTGAGTGCTGCTGAATTCAACGAGAAGTATCCCGGCAACCGCATGAAGATTGCCGGTGCGCTTTATACCGCCGGCGATTGCCGCGCCGAACCGCAGAGGGCCGCTCCTGCGATTGCGGAAGCCGCGCGTGATCGGGGCGCGCATATCCTCACCGAATGCGCGGTGCGCGGCCTGCAATTGTCCGGCGGTCGTGTGTCCGGTGTCGTTACCGAGCGTGGCGAGATCGCCTGTCAGGCTGTGGTGCTGGCCGGCGGCGCCTGGTCCAGCCTGTTCATGGGCAATAATGGCCTCGACCTGCCGCAGTTGAAGGTGCTGAATTCCGTGCTGCGCACCAAGCCGCTGGAAGGCGGGCCGGAAGAGGCGATATGGGCCAGCGGCTTTGCGCTGCGCAAGCGTCAGGATGGCGGCTATACGATCGCCGACGGCACGCAGAACATCGTCGATCTCGTGCCGGCCTCCTTCCGTTACGCGATGAAGTTCATGCCGGCCTTTGCCCATGAATGGCGCTCGCTCCGGTTCCGACTTGCGGGCCGCTTCATCGATGAAGCGCGCATTCCGAGGCGCTGGGCGCTGGATGAAGCCTCGCCCTTCGAATACAACCGCGTGCTCGATCCCATCCCGTCCAAGGCCATGTCGGATGCGGCGTTGAAGCGCCTGTCGGAGGCTTTTCCGGTCTTCAGGAATGCCGAGATCGCCCAGCGCTGGGGCGGCATGATCGACGTGACGCCGGATGCGGTGCCGGTCATCGATGCCATCGACGCGATCCCCGGCTTCCATGTCGCCACCGGCTTTTCCGGCCATGGCTTCGGTATCGGCCCCGGTGCCGGTCGCCTTATGGCCGACATCGTCACCGGTCGCAGCCCGATCGTTGAGCGCCGCGATTTCCGTTTCAGCCGCTTTTCCGATGGCTCGAAGATCGAGCTGATCAGCGGCTTCTGACGCGCCCTGTGGCCGGCGGCTCTGCCGCCTGTCGCCCTTGCAGACCGGCAGGTGACTGCCGGCGGGAGGCTTACCGCCCGCAGAGGCGGATGCAACGACGTGACATCAAAGACCATCCATCGACAAAAGGGGAACTGACCATGTCCGATCAATCCAGGCCGTTCACTGCCACCACGCGCCGCCAGGCGCTCGGCCTTCTCGCGCTCGGCGCATCCGGCGCCGTGCTGAGTGGCCTTCCCGGTCTCTCTGCCGCGTTCGCCAAGGAGGCCAAGACGCCCAAGGGCCAACTGACCGTCGGCTTTTCGCAGGAACCGACCGTCTTCAACCCGCACATGCCGCATATCGAGGTGGATGAAGGCATCCACTTCAGCATCTTCGATCCGCTGTTCTATGTGGACGAGAAGGGTGCCTTCGTCGCAGCGCTCGCTGCCGAGGTGCCGACGGTCGAGAATGGCGGCATTTCCGCCGATGGTCTCACCTGGAAGATCAAGCTGCGCGATGACGTAACGTGGCATGATGGAAAGCCTTTCACGGCGGAAGACGTCAAGTTCACGCTCGAACTGCTGGTCGATCCGAACTTCCGGTCCTGGCGCAAGACCGGCCACGAATATGTCCGCGATCTGACCGTGGTATCGCCCACCGAGATCACCTGGAAGATGGAGAAACCCTTCGCGCCCTACCCATCCATCCTCGCCTCCACCTTCATCACGCCGAAGCATATCCTGGGTGCTGCCGCCGACAAGAATACCGCGCCCTACAACAATGCGCCGGTCGGCACCGGTCCGTTCAAGTGGAAGGAGCGCGTGGCTGGCGATTACATCCTGCTCGAGGCCAATGCCGACTATTTTGCCGATGGCCCGCACCTGCAGCGGCTGATCTACAAATACGTGCCGGATCTCAATGTCATGTACACGCAGTTCAAGACCGGTGACATCGATGTCGTCGGCCTGCAGTGGATCACGCCCGATCACTATGACGAAGCAAAGGCGCTGCCGGGCAAGGTGGTGACGGTCGTGCCGGGCTCTACGGTCGAATCCTTTACCTTCAACATGGAGCGCCCGCAGTTCAAGGACCCGAAGGTGCGCGAGGCGCTCTACCACGCCATCGACAAGCAATCGATCATCGAGGCGCTGTATTATGGTCTGCCGACGCCGACCGAAAGCTATGTGCCGCAGCAGTCCTTCTACTATAATCCCGATCTGCCGAAGCACGAATACTCGATGGAGAAGGCCAAGAAACTGCTTGATGAGGCCGGCTGGAAGCCGGGAGCGGACGGCATTCGCGCCAAGGATGGCGTGAAGCTCTCCTTCACCTGCTCGACCACGGCGGGCAACCACATTCGTGAGCAGGTGCAGCAGTACATGCAGCAGTCCTTCAAGGAACTGGGCGTGGAGATGACCATTTCCAACCTTCCGCCGGCCGTCATGTGGGGCGATTACTGGATGCTGTCGCAGTTCGATACCGTGATCGTCGGCCTCGACTTCCTGACCGGCCCCGATCCCGATACGTCGGATTTCTTCCGCTCGACCTCCAGCCCGGCCAAGGGCGGTTCCGGCCAGAACACCTGGCAATTCGCCAATAAGGAGGTGGACGAATTGCTGGCCAAGGGCGGCAGCCTGTTCGTGCCGGAGGAACGCAAGGCCGCCTATCTGAAGATCCAGGAGATCATGCGCAAGGAACTGCCGTTCCTGCCGCTGTTCCAGTATGCCACGGTGCGCGGCCACAAGCAGGGCGTTGAGAACGTCGTGTTCAACATCAACACTCGCATCGACACCTGGAACGTCGGAAGCTGGAGCCTCAGCTGATCGCAGCAAAGGCCGGGCCAAGGCAAACGCGCATCCAGGCCCGGCCCGTCGCGTCGCGACGACCGGATAGGAAGGCGGGCTCCGCAGGGGGCGTGTCTGACGCCGGCCGTCGCCGACGATCCCGAAGGCCTGCCCGAGACCCGTTTCTTCTGGAACGCGCCTCGGGTCGAACCGGAGCTGACCCTGTATGTTCGCCTATCTTCTCAATCGCCTCTGGCAGAGCCTCATCCTGCTGGTGCTGGTGTCGATTATCGGCTTTGCGATCCTCAATCTTGCGCCCGGCGGGCCGTTGTCGCAGTTCGCCCTGACCCCCGGCATGACGCGCGAGGCGCTCGATCGCATCGCCCATCAGATGGGACTCGATCGGCCCTTGCCCATCCAGTATCTCGACTGGGTCTGGCGCCTGCTGCAGGGAGACTGGGGCAAATCCTACCGCGACCAGCGACCCGTGCTCGACATCATTTCCGGGCATCTGTTCGCAACGCTGCTGCTGATGGTCTCCTCGACACTGGTCTCGATCCTGATCGGCACCTGGATCGGCATCAAGGGCGCGACGAAGCGCTACTCGCTGTTCGACTACACCGCGACGGTGGGCGCCATGGTGGCACTGTCGATCCCGACCTTCTGGTTCGGTCTCGTCGCCATCTATGTCTTTGCGCTGAAGCTAAAATGGCTGCCGGCCGGCAATATGTACACGATCGGCGATCAGTCCCTTTACGACTATGCCATCCACCTGGTCATGCCGAGCCTCGTTCTGGCGCTCGTCAATATTGCCGTGTGGAGCCGATACATGCGCACCGCGACGCTTGATGTGATCAACCAGGATTTCGTGCGCACCGCCCGCGCCAAGGGGCTAACGCCACGCCGGGTTCTGATGAAGCATGTGGTGGGCAATGCGCTCTTGCCGATGATAACGCTTGCCGGCCTGCAGCTGCCGACCATTCTCGGCGGTGCACTGGTGACCGAGACGGTCTTTACCTGGCCCGGCATGGGGCGGCTCTTCCTCGATAGTCTCGGCTATCACGATTACCCGGTCGTGATGGGGCTTTTGATGTTTTCCGCCATCCTTGTGCTGCTCGGCAGCCTGATTGCCGACCTTCTGGTCGCTCTCGTTGATCCCCGCATCCGGCTCGGATGATGCCGTGCCCGCAACAGCCGTCGTTCCCGAAAGGATAGACCATGTCTGCCGCAATGCTCTCCCCTTCCGCCGCCGTCGCCGGCACCCACTGGTGGCGCAGCCGCACGATCCGGCGCTTCATGCGCCACCGGCTCGCCGTCCTCGGCCTCGTGATGATCTCGATCATGATCTTCGCCTGCGTCGTCGGTCCGCATCTTCTGCCCTATGACGAGCTCTTCATCGATCTTCGCGCCCGCTTTGCGCCGCCGCTCACCGGTGCGCATATCTTCGGCACCGATCCGCTGGGCAGGGATATCGCGGCGCGTCTGTTCAACGCCGGTCGCATTTCGCTGCTGGTCGGCTTTTTCGCCATGGTGCTCTCGACGCTGATCGGCACGGTGATCGGCGTGGTGGCCGGCTATTACGGCGGGCGCCTCGGTGCGGTGCTGATGCGCTTCGTCGATGCGTTTCTGTCCTTCCCGAGCATCTTTCTGCTTCTGGCGCTCGCCGCTTTCATCAAGCCGAGCCCCTTCATGATCACGGTGATCATCGCGGTTACCAGCTGGATGGAAATTGCCCGGCTGGTGGAGGCGGAGGTGCGCTCGCTGCGTGAGCGCGATTTCGTTCTGGCCGCGCGCATGCTGGGGCTTCCGAACGCCTGGATCATGTTCCGGGAGATCCTGCCCAATGCGGTTGGCCCGATCATCGTGGCGGCCACGCTGACGGTGGCGCGCGCCATCCTGCTGGAAGCCTATATCAGCTTTCTCGGCTATGGCATTCAGCCGCCGCTGCCGAGCTGGGGCAACATGCTGAACGGCGCCCAGCAATATCTCGACAAGGCACCCTGGCTCGCCATCGTGCCGGGGGTGGCAATCACTCTTGCGGTCACCAGCTTCAACTTCATCGGCGATGGCCTGCGCGATGCGCTCGACGCCCGCAGCGACCTGAACTGAGGGGAGGGTGCCATGACCGTCTTTTCCCCCTTCGATATCACCCTCTGGTATGCGACCGCCGCGCCGGCCCCGAACACCGAACGGCTTCAAGGCAGCGTTCGGGCCGATGTCTGCATCGTCGGTGCCGGCTATACGGGGCTCACGACGGCACTGGAGCTGGCAAGGGCCGGTGTCAATGTCGTTGTCCTGGAACGCGAGGAGGCGGGCTTCGGCGGTTCGGGCCGTAATGCCGGCCATTGCACGCCCACCTTCACCCATTACAGCCTGCCGGAGCTCAGGCGGATGCTGGGCGAGCCCTGGGCGGAACGGCTGATCGAGCGGCAGACGCGCGCCAATGATCGCGTCGCGACCATGATCCGCGACTACCAGATCGACTGCGAATGGGTTCAGAACGGCTATGTGATGGGCGCTCCGCACCGACGCGCCCTCGACACGATCCGTCAGAAGGTCGAAACCTATAATGCCGTCGGTGCGCGCACCCGCTTCATCGATCGCGACGAAGTGGCCGATCTCACCGGCAGCCCCCGCTTTCACGGCGGCTGGTTTCATGAGGAGGCGGGGCATCTCAATCCGCTCGGCTATGCGCGGGGGCTGGCGCGTGCCGTTCTTCAGGAAGGCGCAAAGTTGTTCACGGGCTCGGCCGCGACCTCCTGCGAGCGTGATGCGGGTGGCGGCTGGAGGGTTGCAGCCGCCGCGGGCCATGTGATCGCCGACAAGGTGATCTTCACGACCGGCGCCTATACCGTCGGCGGCTGGCCGAAACTCGACCGCACCTTCAAGATCCAGCGCGTCTTCGTGGCTGCCACCCAGGTGCTGTCGCCGGAGACGCGCGCCCGCGTGCTGCCGAACAACACCACGATCCACGATGGTCGCGGCGATATCTATGTCTACAAATACAACGCCGAGGGCCGCATCGTCGCCTCGATGTTCCCCATGGGACGGCGTGGACGCGACATGGCCTATACGCGGCAAGTGATGAGCGAGCGGCTGAAAATGGCTGCATCCTGATATCCGCGAGGAGATCCGCTGGGACTATGTCTGGTTCGGCGAACTCGACATGCAGTATCGCACCGTGCCGCGCTTCTATGATCTTGCACCCGGCGTGGTGGCGCTGACCGGACTTTCCGGACGCGGCGTGCCGACCGGTTCCATGCTGGGCTCCATCCTGTCGGAATGGGCGCTGGGCAGACCGGAATGCGAACTGGCGCTGAAGCTGGAGCCCCTGAAGGCAGCGCCCTTCTACATGACCTTCGGCCCGGCGCTGACGCTGCGCTACCACCGTCTGCGCGACAATTTCGTCACCCGCCTTTCCGGCGCGCCCCTGCCGCCACATGCCTGACCTCATGCGTCCAGACGTGCGACCGATGCGCGCCTTCATGAACCCCAAGGAGACTGCCATGACCATGCCGATCTACAACATCGCCGATGACATCGACCTGACGCCCGCCATGCCTGCAGAGGGTCGTGACAGCGGGTCCTACCGCCGCCTGATCTGGCAGGATCCGGTGGACAACGGCACGATCGTCGCCGTATGGAAGGCGGAGCCCGGCATCTACACCTATCCAGGCCGCGATCTTGAGGAAACCTTCGTCGTCGTTGAAGGCGAGGCGATCTATTCGCAGGCGGATGCAGCACCCGTGACGATCGGTCCCGGTGCAATCGTCAGCATCGGTCGAGGCGTGCCCAGCCGCCTCGAAATCCTCTCGCCGTTCCGCAAGCTGGCCACCGTCATTCCGAAGCCCTAGGCATCTCTTCCGTGGAGAGATCGGCGACGGAGGCGCGTTCGACGAGTTCGGTCTGCAACACGACGCGGCTTGCCGGGCCGCCGTCGCCGTTCAGCCGCTCGACCAGCAGCCTGGCTGCCGTTTCGCCGAGCTGATAGACCGGCTGGCGCACGACGGTGACGGGCGGGGTCGTCACCGCTGTCCAGTCCGCATCATGAAACGAGACAAGCGACAGGTCCCGAGGAATGTCGAGGCCAAGCGTGCGGCAGACCTTGAAGACATCGAGTCCGATCACGCTGTCAGAGGCGATGATGGCCGTCGGAGCGTGTTTGGCAGTCAGCATGGCGGTGGCGATCCGCTGTGTCTCCTCCGGCGCCAGCGCGCCGAGCCGTACCCACGCCTCCATTCCCGCGAGACCCGCTTCGCGACAGGCGCGCAGAAAGCCTTCGATGCGCCTGCGCACCGAACCGGTGCTGATGTCGGAGGAGGTGCGGAAGCAATGGTCCGGCGTATCGCAGGCGGTGAGATAGGCAATGCGCCGATGGCCGCCGGCAATCAGCCGGCGCGTGATGCCCTCGGCCGCCTGGCCGTCATCGGCCACGACCGTGTCGACGCCCAGCGCCCTGCTGCCGCGGTCGAGCAGCACCATCGGGCAACCGGAGCGGATCGCGTCCTTTAGATGATCGACATCGCTTTCCTTCGCCGGCGAAACGATCAGTCCGTCCACGCGCTTGGCAAGCAGGGTGCGGATCGCGGCTTTCTCCGTCTCGGTGTTCTCACCGGAATTGGTGAGGATGACGGTGAAGCCCGCCTGCCGGGCAATGTCGGTGATGCCTCTGACCGCCAGGCTGAAGAATGGGTTCTCGATGTCTCCGACCACCACGCCGATCGTGCCGGAGCGGCCGGTCGTCATCGAACGGGCCAGCTCGTTCGGCCGATAGTTCAGGTTGCGCGCGGCAAGGGTCACGGCGTCGCGCACCCGGTCGCTGACGGTTCCGTAGCCACCCAGGACGCGTGCGGCCGTTGCCTTCGAGACGCCCGCCATGCGTGCGACATCGGCCACTGTGACGGAGCTGTTCCGGGGCGGGGTCGGGTCCATGAGCGGTAGCCTTACAAGAGATGCCAATGATTGGCAAATGCCAAGTTGTCTCTTGACAAATGTTAAAGAGACCGGTCTCAATGCGTAAAGAGACCGGTCTCAATAATAAAAGACACGATCCGGTACGCTCACTGCCTCGGCCCGATCTGCGGCTCCTGCCGTCGGTCGGACTCGTGCCGGTGTGCCTCGAATGCAGCTCAAGAACACCACCAGAGGAGACGAACGCAATGCGCATGAAAAAAGCTTTTACCGCCCTCTTCGCCCGCCTGCAGGTCGCGGCAGTCATGCTGGCGCTCGGCATGCTGGCAGGCACCGCACCGGCGAGCCATGCCAAGGACAACCCGCTCGGCCTCATCGATCCCGCCGTCATCAGCGTCGGCACGATGGGGGATGCCAAGCCCTATGCCTTCACCACGGCCGACGGCACCTTCACCGGCTTCGACATCGAGCTTTTCCTGAATGTCGCCGGGCGTCTCGGCTTCAAGAAGGATCAGGTGATCTTCACCGGCCAGGAATTCTCCGCACTCATGCCGTCGGTCGCCAATGGCCGCTTTGACGTGGCGGCCGCCGCAATCGGCACGACCGACAAGCGCAAGCAGACCGTCGATTTCTCGGACGGCTACCTTGCTGGCTTCCTCACCGTTCTGACGCCGGAGACGGGCATCAGTGACGCAGCCGCCCTCAAGGGCAAGCGTCTTGGGGTCGTGCAGGGCACGCTGCAGGAAATCTACGCGGAGAAGAATTTCACCGGCGCCGATCTGGTCAAGTTCCCGGACAACAATTCCGCCATTTCCGCCCTCAATAACGGTACGGTGGATGCCCACTTCCTCGATTACGAGGCAGCCAAGGATTATGCCGGCCGCTATCCCGCCCTGAAGGTGGCGATCAATATCCCGAGCTTCGATGCGCCGGCCGGCTTCGTTGTGCGCAAGGGCAATGATGCGCTGCGCGAGGCGCTGAACAAGGGTCTGCACGAAGCCATGCAGGACGGCACCTGGAAGAAGCTGCACGAAAAGTGGTTCCCCGGCACGCCGATGCCGGCGGCCTATCTTCCCAAGCCGTGATGCCGCCTTGCCGGTCCGGCGCCTGCCGTCGGGCCGGTCCTTCTCTCAAGGGACCTTCTGATGAACTGGCTTGAAAATCTGCGTCGCAGCTTCCTGGACTGGAATGCGATGGCCGAAGTGCTGCCGACCATGATCACGGTCGGCCTGAAGAACACGCTGATCCTCGCATCGGCCTCCACGGTGCTGGGCGTCATCATCGGCATGGTGCTGGCGATCATGGGTATTTCGCGCTCGCCCTGGCTGCGCATTCCGGCGCGGCTCTATACCGACATCTTTCGCGGCCTTCCGGCCATCGTCACCATCCTGCTGATCGGCCAGGGTTTTGCGCGCATCGGGCGCGAACTGTTCGGGCCGTCTCCCTATCCGCTGGGCATCCTCGCGCTCAGCCTGATTGCCGGCGCCTATATCGGCGAGATCTTCCGGTCCGGCATCCAGAGTGTCGATCGCGGCCAGATGGAGGCCTGCCGGGCGCTCTCGATGAGCTATGGGCAGGGCATGCGGCTGATCGTGGTGCCGCAGGGCGTGCGTCGGGTTCTGCCGGCCCTCGTCAACCAGTTCATCGGCAATGTGAAGGATTCGAGTCTCGTCTACTTTCTCGGCCTGCTGGCCTCCGAGCGCGAGATCTTTCGCGTCGGACAGGATCAGGCGGTGGTAACAGGCAATCTTTCGCCGCTGCTGCTGGCCGGCATCTTCTATCTCGTCGTCACCGTGCCGCTCACCCATGTGGTCAATGCCATCGACACCCGCCTGCGGCTCGGCAAGCAACGTCCGGCGATGGTGACCAGCGGGCTGGAGGAGGTCGGCGAACTGGAGGGTGCGGCGAACGCTTCCGGCATCGACTTCAAGGGTGGCAGCCTGGAGGTGCGCAATCTCGGCATGGCCTATGGCGATCTCGAGGTGCTGAAGGGCGTCGATCTTTCCGTCAGGCCGGGCAGCGTCACCTGTATCATCGGTCCGTCCGGCTCCGGCAAGTCGACGCTGCTGCGCGGGCTCAACCGCCTCGTGGAACCGAAGAGCGGCGAGATCCTCATTGATGGCGAAAGCATTCTGGCCATGAAGCCGGAGAGGCTACGCCGGCGGGTCGGCATGGTGTTCCAGCACTTCAATCTCTTCCCGGACCATACCGCACTCGAAAACGTCATGCTGTCGCTGACGAAGATCAAGGGGCTGCCGAAGGCGGAAGCCGAGCGCATTGCCAGGGCACGCCTCGCCGATGTCGGTCTGGCCAGCCGGCAACATCACCGTCCGGGCGGGCTTTCGGGCGGCCAGCAGCAGCGCGTGGCCATTGCCCGGGCGCTCGCCATGGAGCCGGAGGTCATTCTCTTCGACGAGGTGACCAGCGCGCTCGATCCGGAACTGGTCAAGGGCGTGCTGAACCTGATGGCCGATCTCGGCCGGCGCGGCATGACCATGGTCGTCGTCACACATGAGATGGGCTTTGCCCGCCGTGTCGCCGATCAGGTGGTGTTCATGGACGAGGGCCGCGTGGTGGAGGCCGGTTCGCCCGAAGCAATCTTCGATAACCCGCAGAGCCCGAGGCTTCAGCGCTTTCTCGCGGAAGTGCTTTGAAGCAGACAGGAGAACGACGATGACAGCGAAGATCAGATGGGGCGTGCTGGGCTGCGCCGGCATTGCCGCCAAGGCGGTCATTCCCGCCATCCAGTCCAGCCGTCTCGGCCGGGTTGCGGCCATCGCCTCGCGCGACCTGGGCAAGGCTGAAGACATGGCGGGCCGTTTCGGTATCGCCAGGGCCTATGGATCCTATGACGACCTGCTGGCCGATCCCGAGATCGATGCGATCTACAATCCCCTGCCCAACCATCTGCATGTGCCCCTGACGATCAGGGCGTTGCAACAGGGGAAGCCGGTGCTCTGCGAGAAGCCGATCGCGCTCGACGCGCAGGAGGCGACGAGGCTTCTGGAGGCACAGAAGGCTGCCGGCCTGCCGGTGGCGGAAGCCTTCATGGTGCGCCATCACCCGCAGTGGAAACAGGCGAAAGCGCTGATTGCCGAAGGCCGGCTCGGGGAAGTCGGCGCCATACAGACGATCTTTTCCTACTATCTCGACGACCCCGGCAATGTTCGCAATCAGGCGGAGATCGGCGGAGGCGGCCTGTTCGATGTCGGCTGCTATGCCATCAACACCGCCCGCTATCTTTTCGAGGCCGAACCGCTGCGGGCGATTGCGCTGATCGAACGGGATCCGGTCTTCGGCACGGACCGTCTGGCGAGCGGCCTGCTGGCCTTTCCGCAGGGCCGCCAGCTTGCCTTCACCTGTTCCACACAGCTGGCGCTGACGCAGAAGATCACGGTGCTAGGCACCCGCGGGCGTCTCGAAATTCCCGTTCCGTTCAATGCGCCTGCCGATCTGCCGACCCGGCTCGTTGTCGATGACGGTCGCGATCTCGACGGTGGCGGGCGCATCGAAATCGCCGTGGAGGCGGTCGACCAGTATCGCGAACAGGCCGATGCCTTCTGCGAGGCCGTGCTCTTCGGCACGCCGCCTGCGACGGGGCTGGAGGATGCGATCGCCAACATGAAGGTGATCGATGCGCTCTTCCGCTCTGCCGCTAGCGGTCGCTGGGAAGAGCCCTGACCCGCCCAACAGCTGCCACACCTGATGAAACATGACAAACCGACTGAAAGACAGACCATGACAGACAAGACCATCTCCTCGGCCGTGATCATCGGCGCCGGCATCTTCGGCGTTTCGACCGGCGTTCAGCTTGCCAGGCGCGGCATCCGGGTGACCATTCTCAACGATGGCGCACCGGCCAATGGCGCATCTGGCCGCTCGCTTTCCTGGCTGAACTCGGCACGCATGCGTTCCGAGCCCTATCACCGCCTGCGCATGGCCGGCATCGACCGCTACCGCACGCTGTTTGCGCAATATCCCGATACCGACTGGCTGCGCTTCGACGGGGGCCTCACCTGGGATGCGGATGATGCGGGCAACGAGATCGTCGCTGCCTATCGCCACGAGGTTTCGCTCGCTTATGATGCACAACATCTGGCCGCGGGGGCCGTCGTGGGCGTCACGCCAGGCGTTGACGCGCGCGCGATTACCCCGCAGGGCGCAATCTTCAATCCCGGCGAGGGCTGGGTTGACCTGCCGGTGCTGATCGGTCTGCTTCTGCAGGAGTTTTCCGCGCTGGGTGGCGTGCTGGTGACCGATCAGGGGGCGGCACGGGTCATCCTCGAGAATGGCCGGGCCACCGGTGCGCTGACCGCAAGCGGCAATCGTTTCGAGGCCGAAGCCGTGGTGGTCGCCACGGGGCCGGCGGTGCCGAAGATGGTGGCGGAGAGCGGCGAGACCATTGGCGATGGAACGCCGATTGCGCTTCTGGTGCAGACGAAGCCACTCGATCATCCGCTGCGCGCGGTTCTCAACACGCCGCGCGTCGCGGTTCGCCCGGCGCCGGGGGGAACCTTCTCGCTGGATGCCGACTGGGCCGCCGACGAGGGCGTGACGCAGCGCCCCGATGGCAGCTATGCAGTTAACGATGCGGTGGTGGAGGCACTGATGGCCGAGGCAAGCCGGGTGATGGACGGCAATCCGAAGCTCGAGATTGCCTCCATCGGCGTTGGCGGCAAACCGATCCCCGGCGATGGGGAACCGGTGATCGGCGCTCTCAAGGCCATCCCAGGCTACTATGTCGCCTTCAGCCACAGCGGCGCCACGCTTGGCCTGATCGTCGGGGAGTTGCTTGCCTACGAAATCGCAACGGGCAGCGAGCATCCCATGCTGGCAACCTTCCGGCCGGAACGCTTCGCCCAACGCTAGAAGGACCGATGACTGGCGAGGATCGCCAGTCCGACCCAGCCCTTTCGATGCCGCGCAACGAAAAATGCGACGGCATCAAGGTCTCCTTTGCGCTCGGGATGCGCTTCTGGGCGGACTTGAACGGGAGGCTTGCCTCCCCTCGTGAGGCTCCCTGCCGGACGGCTCGCCGTATCGCAGGGCGCCTTTCCCCCTCAAATCGCCTGCCGTCTGCCACCCTCCGAAGGCCAGCTTGTCCGGCGGTTCACCGGCAATGTAGTCTATTGCCCGGGATCTGTCGCTGCACCCAAGGGGGGCATTTTTCCAAAAATACATCTATTGATGTGTGTAGGCGTCACGCGATGAAATCTGCTGTCCATTCGCAGCGAAGGGACTGAACTGCAATCATCGGAACGGCGCCAATTGCCCTTCTTCCGAAACCATTGATGGGTTCCGGAGCCAAGAAAGAGCCCATGCCGAGTGTCAGGCCACCATTGTTTCGGCAATCGTCGCCACACGGCAGACCGGCTTCAGCGCGGCAATTGCGGTCTCGTGTACCTCGGGCGAAAAGGCGGCACAGCCATCGGACAGCACGGTCACGTCGAAATCGCGCACATGCGCATCGCGCACCGTGGAGGCGACGCCACCATTGGTGACGATGCCGCAGACGATGAGCTTGCGAATGTCGCATTTGCGCAGCACCCACTCCAGACGGGTCATATAGAAGGCGGAATAGGCAACCTTCTCGATGCTGATGTCGGCCGGCGCCAACCGGTCAACGAGGCTGTGACCCCAGGATCCGGGCAGGAAATCGCCCTTCGCCAGGAAGGGGCGCAGCGTCTTCAGGTGCGGCGAGATCAGCGGTTCGCCTCCTTTCAGCGGTACCAGCGTGAACTGGGTGGAGATGATCCAGCCGCCGGCCTCCCTGATGCGCTCGGCAAGCGGGGCCAGTTTTTCGGGCAACGCGGCAATCCCTGCAGCAGTTTGCCCGGCCCGCCCGTAAGCACCGTCCGGGTGGAGGAAATCGTTCTGCAGATCGACGATCAGGAGGCCGGTCTGCGCCGGGCTTACGGTGTCATGCATCAGAGCCTCTCGATGATCACGTTGCCAAGTTCATCAACCCGTGCGGTCAGGTCCGGATCAACCAGCACGGTGGCATCCGGCTGTTCGAGAATGGCCGGGCCATGGATCTGCGCACCGACCGGCAATTCCAGCCGCGCATAGATCGCGGTGTCATGCCACGCACCATCGAACCAGACGGGACGATGGCCGCGGGCGGCCTTTTCAAGGGAGCATCCGGCATCGGGCGCAAGCGCTTTCAGGCTGAAATGCGGGCGTCGCCCGATCGCTGCCGTCCGCAGGTTGACGATCTTTGCCTGCAGCCCAGGCAGCAGGCGGCTGAACGAGGCGCGATAGGCTGTGTCGAAAGCGTCCTGCACGATCTGGCGGGTTACGCCTGTCGATCCCTTGGCAACGGTCACCGGCAGCGGCACGGAAACCGTATGCGTCTGGCCGACATAATGCATGTCGAGTTCGAACAGGATATCGACCTGCTGCATCTGCAGTCCGGCCTCTTCCACCACTTGGCCCGCGGCCTCGGCTTCTGCCACCATACGGGCGTCGAGCACGGCTTCGTCCAGCGCATCGACGGTGAGGTTCACCGTCTGCACCTGGTCATGGCGGATATCGGCGATCACGCAGCCGAGTGCCGAGGTGACTCCCGGATAACGCGGCACGAGTGCGGCCTGCAGGCCGACATCCTTGATGAGCGCACCGGCATGAAGCGCACCGCCGCCACCGAAGGGGACCGCGACGAATTTTGCCGGGTCGTGCCCGCGCTCAATGGACACCAGGCGGATGGCACCCGCCATGCGCCCGTCCGCCACGCGAACGATCGCTTCCGCCGCTTCCATGACACCAAGGCCGCAAGGTGCGGCCACATGCTCGGCGATGGCGGCCTTGGCCGCTTCCACGTCCAGTCGCTGAAGCTTGCCTCCGATCGGACGTTCGGCATTGATGCGGCCGAGAACGATATTGGCGTCTGTTAGCGTGGGGCGGGTATTGCCCTGTCCGTAGGCGACCGGGCCGGGGCGTGAGCCGGCGCTTTCCGGCCCGACCTGCAGCAGGCGGCCGGCATCCACATGGGCGATGGAGCCACCACCGGCACCGATCGTGGTGATCTCGATCATCGGCGTTCGCACGACGAGGCCGAAATCGATCGTCGTCTGGGCGGCGAGCGAGGTCTGGCCGTCAACGACCAGCGACACGTCAAAGGAGGTTCCGCCGAGATCGCCGGTGATGATGTTGGGAAAACCTGCCGCTCTGGAGATTGCCGCTGCTGCAATCACGCCGGCGGCCGGGCCGGACAGTGCGGTGCGCACCGGAAGCCGGCTTGCGGTCTCCGTCGACATCACTCCGCCATTCGACTGGACGATGTGGAAGGGTCCGGCAAAGGTTTCTTCCTTCAGGGCGGCCTGCAGCTTGCCGAGATAACCGCCGACGACAGGCTGCAGATAGGCATTCAGCGCCGTGGTGGAGGTGCGCTCGAACTCGCGGATTTCCGGCAGAATCTGGGCGGAGGCGGCAAGATTGTCGTTCGGCCAGACCGAGCGAGCCGCATCCAGCGCAGCCAGTTCGTTGACCGGGTTGGCATAGGCATTGATGAAGCAGATGGCGAGCGCCTCTGCACCCGCAGCGAGTGCCTTCAACGCAGCGGCACGAACCTCGTCGGGATCAAGAGGCTGCCGCACCGTTCCATCCGCCAGCACACGCTCGTTCACCTCGAAGCGCATGTCACGTTCGATCACAGGGGTGAAATCGCCCCACAGGCCCCAGGTGTTCAACCGGTCGCGGCGGCGCATTTCCAGAACGTCGCGAAAACCCTTGGTCGTGATCAGTGCGGTGCGGGCACCCTTGCGCTCCAGAAGCGCGTTGGTACCGACCGTCGTGCCGTGCACGATGGAGCCGAGATCAGCTATGGCACCGAATGATTTCAGACCGTCGATGAAGCCGACTGCCTCGTCGCCGCGATTGGAGGAGACCTTGGCCGTCCGGAACCTGCCGGTTGCCTCCTCGAAATAAAAGAGATCGGTGAAGGTGCCGCCGACGTCGACGCCGACGACCGCCCCCTTGAGGCTCTTGATATGGCTGTTCATGCCGCTTTTCCTTCACGCAGAATGTCGGTCGCCTTCATGTCGATCTGTCCGTCCCTGTCGATCTCGACGCCGTAGAGAGTGCGGGCGGTTTCCCGGCTGACGAATCCAAGGCGCACGTCGCGAGCCACCTTTTCCGGCGGCCTTGTCCGCGGATTGCCGTAACCGCCGCCGCCGGGCGATTCGATGCGGATCTTCTGTCCGGCCCGCACCCTCACATCGGTGACCTTGGAGGCGAGCGGCGGCGAGCGTTCGCCCTCGTCGCTGTCCCAGATGAAGCGGTTGAGGCCGCCTTCCATGCCGCCGGCTACACCGGGCGGCGCATAGATGCCGCGTTCCCCAAGCAGGAACACATCGGCATCGGTCAGCGTCTCCAACTCGTAGACGGAGCCGACGCCGCCGCGATGGTAGCCGGCGCCGGCAGAATCGGGACGCAGCGCCCATTGGGTAAAGACGACGGGGTATGATGCCTCCAGGATTTCGGCCGGCGGGATTGTTGCCATCGAGATCGGGTTGTTGGCATGGTTCAATCCGTCGCTTTCCGGATTGCCGCCGAGCCCGCCGCCGAAGAAAGAGAACATCACGTAACGAGAGCCGTCGCCGCGATAGCCGGCAATCGACAGGGCGTTGATCGTGCCGAAGGGGGCAGCCGTCGCCCGCGCCGGATCGGCCTTGGCCAGAGCGCCGAAGACGACGCCGATGACGCGCAGGATGGTTTCGGTGTAACCGCCGACCGGCTTCGGCGGCTTCACGCCAAGCAGCGTGGTCTCCGGGATCACGAAGGTGATCGGGCGCAGGCAGCCCGCATTGGCCGGCACCGCGGTAAAGACATGCTTCAGTGCCACGTAGCAGCAGGCAGCAGCCGTCGAATAGGCAATGTTCAGCGGCCCGGCGCACGGTGCCGACGACCGCGAGAAATCGAGCACCATCTCGTCGCCCTTGATGGTGAGGTCGAGTGCGATGGTCAGACGCTCCGGGGTAATCCCGTCATTGTCGAGGTAGTCCTCGAAGCTGTAGGTGCCGTCCGGCAGCGCGCGGATGGC
This sequence comes from Rhizobium sp. CSW-27, assembly GCF_018760785.1. Lineage (GTDB taxonomy): Bacteria > Pseudomonadota > Alphaproteobacteria > Rhizobiales > Rhizobiaceae > Neorhizobium. The sequence continues at coordinate 426,782 of NZ_JAHHZO010000003.1, read as the reverse complement.
GTCGCGCATCATGGCATCGGCCCGGTCTGAGAAGACGTCGAAAGCCTGGGCGACCGTTGTGTCTCCATAAGCGTCGAGCAGTTCCGAAAGCCGCCGCTCGCCGAGATCAAGTGCATTCAGCTGTCCGTTCAGATCGCCGTAATTGGAGGTCGGGACGCGGGAATTGGCGGCCAGAATATCGAGCAGGTCGCGGTTCATCACGCCTTTCGAGACCAGCTTGACCGGTGGAATGCGAACGCCTTCCTGAAAGCTTTCGGTGGCCTTTGCATTGAAGCCGCCCGGCACATTGCCACCGATGTCCAGCCAATGGCCGACGGAGGCGATCCAGCAATAGAGCGTGCCACCGCGGAAGACCGGGCGCACCAGGCGGAAATCGTTGAGATGCGTGCCGCCGGCGTAAGGATCGTTGAAGAGATAGGTGTCGCCGGGATTGAGGTCGCCGTCGATTGCCACCTTGTCGATGACGGCCTTGACGGCAAAGGCCATGGCGCCGACGAAGATCGGCAGGCCGCGGGTGCCCTGGACCAGCGTTGCGCCGGTTTCGGCATGATAAAGGCCGTGGCAGGCATCGCGCGCTTCGGCAATGATCGGGTTGAAGGCCGAGCGGTAGAGCGTGGCGTCCATCTCGTCGGCGATCTGTTCCAGCCGGCCGTTCAGAATGGCAAGCGTGACGGGATCAAGGGCGCTTTTCATGCAGCGTCATCCTTCGTGTTGCCCTTTGCTGGGGAGGAGGCTTGGTTCTCGGTTTCGTACTGCTCGTAACGCCGGCCGAGATCGAGCATCTGCGGAGTGCCGATCAGCTCGTTCAGCGCGCCGAAATCGAACATACGGCCGGAGAAGGGCGTATTGGTGCCGTGCTCCCGCAACGAGGCGTAATAGTCCTGAGCGGTGCGGGCCAGCGCGCGGACAATGCCGCCCGGGAAGATCACGATGCTGTAGCCCATCTGGCCGAGTTCATCGGCAGAGAACATCGGGGTGTTGCCACCCTCCACCATGTTGGCCAGCAGCGGACGCTGCGCGGCAAGCGCGGTGCTGACTGCGGTCAGTTGTTCGGCGGAGCGCGGCGCCTCGACGAACAGAATGTCCGCACCGGCCTCCGCATAGAGCGCCGCACGGTCGATCGCGGCCTCCAGCCCCTCGATGGCGACCGCATCGGTGCGGGCGATGATCAGCGTGTCCTCCGAGGCGCGTGCATCCACGGCAGCCTTCACCTTGCCAGCCATCTCGGCGGCCGAGATGATGCTCTTATCCTGCAGGTGGCCGCAGCGCTTCGGCAGTGTCTGGTCTTCCAGCTGGATGGCGCTCGCGCCTGCCCGCTCGAAGGCCTTCACGGTGCGCTGCACGTTGAGCGCATTGCCGTAGCCATTGTCGGCGTCCACGATCAGCGGCGTCTCCACCCGCTGGCGGACGAGGCCGATGACATCGGCCACTTCGGTCATCGAAACAAGACCGATATCGGGGCGACCGAGCCGGGTATAGGCGATCGCTGCACCCGAAAGATAGAGCGCTGAAAAACCGGCATTCGTGGCGATCGATGCGGTCAGGGCATCGAACACGCCGGGCGCAACGATCGTTCTGCCGTCGGAGAGATGGTTCTTGAGGCTCGTCATGTCTTGTCCTTCATCGCGGGGGTAACCTGCAGGCAGGATCGGCCCGACGGATTGGCGGCAGCCGCGTTCGTCGCGACTGCGTTCGATATCTGCTCGCGCTGCATGGCATCGTCCTCCGGCAGAGGTTCCGAACGAAGACGGCGGAGCGGGTGTAGGGGCGGGCGCATCAGTATGGCATCCTCCTCAAAGCCCGAGATAAGCGCGCTTGAGTTCCGGATTTCCGGAGATCTCTGCGGCCGATCCCGACATGGTGACCTGCCCGTTTTCGATGATGTAGGCGCGATGGGCGATCTCGAGTGATTGCACCACATTCTGCTCGACCAGCATGATTGGCAGGCCCTCTCCATTCAGTCGCTTCACCAGATCGAACATTTCCTCCACCAGCAGCGGGGAGAGCCCAAGCGAGGGTTCGTCCAGGATCAGGAGCTTCGGTTCAGCCATCATGCCGCGTCCGATTGCCAGCATCTGCTGCTCGCCGCCCGACAAGGTGCCGGCCATCTGGGTCGTGCGCTGCCTCAGCTTTGGAAACGTCTCATAGACGCGCTCGATATTGCGGGCGCGGCCCGCCCGTCCGCGTCGATAGCTGCCAAGTTCCAGATTCTCGTGCACGCTCATGTTGGGGAAGATCTTGCGGCCTTCCGGCACATGGATCAGACCAGCCTCCACGGCGGCAATCGGCGAGCCTGCGAGTTCCCTGCCGTCGAAGATGATCGAACCGGAGGTCAGGCTCAGGAGGCCCGAAAGCGCCTTGTTGAGCGTCGTCTTGCCGACGCCGTTGGCACCCAGAACCGCGACGATCTCGCCGCTTGCGACCGAAAGATCAATGCCGCGCAACACTTCGACGCCACCATAACCGGTGCGGATGTTCTTAACCTCAAGCATGGGCACCTCCGAGATTGGCGATGCGGGTGGCAGCTCCCTTGCCGAGATAGGCTTCGATGACCGCCGGATCGTTGCAGACCGAGGCGGGCGTTCCTTCCGCAATCATCTGGCCTTGCGCCAGCACATAGACCTCCTCGCAGAGGTTCATCACCGCCTGCATCACGTGTTCGATCATGAAGATCGTCACGCCGTCGTCGCGAATGGCCCGGATGACCGGAATGATGTCGCGGATCTCGGAGGGGTTGAGACCGGCGAGCACTTCATCAAGCAGAAGCAGTTTCGGTTCCGTCGCCAATGCGCGTGCAAGCTCCAGGCGCTTGCGCCCGGCAACCGTCAGGCTGGATGCCTGCTGTTCCAACTCCCTGCCAAGGCCGACCCGTTCGGCGACGGCGCGTGCTTTGGCAATCGCCTCGTCCGTCTTGGGGTGACGGAGATAGCTGCCGATCGTGATGTTCTCCAGCACGTTCAATCCCTGGAAGGGTTGGACGATCTGGAAGGTACGGGCAATGCCCAGTTGCGCGCGCTGATGTGGCTTGAGGCCCGTGATATCGCGGCCTTGCCAGAGAACCTGCCCGCCGGTCGGTTGCAGGAACCCGGCGATCACGGCAAAAAGCGTGGTCTTGCCGGCCCCGTTCGGGCCGATCAGTCCGGTGATCGACCCTTCGCGGACGCGGAGGGACGCCTGGTCGACGGCGGTCAGGCCGCCGAAGCGCATGGTGATGGTCTGGGTGCTGAGCATCATACGGCGATCCTCCGGGCAAGGCGCGGAGCAAACCGGCGCAATAGGCCAAGCACGCCGCCGGACGCAAAGGCGACGACACCGATCAGGACCACGGCAAAGACCATCAGGTCGATGCCAGGAATGCGTCCGGCAAAACTCTTGGTCAGTTCCCCCAGCCCATGCAGCGTAAAGGTGCCGATCAGCGGGCCAAGCACGAGGCCGCGACCACCGACCAACGGTGCCAGCAGCGCTTCGACCGAGATCCAGACGCCGAAGCCTATATTGGCATCGATGTAGAGAAAGTTCTGCACGTAGAGGACGCCAGCCGCAGCCGTCATGGCACCCGACAGGCTGATCGCCTTCAGCTTGACGGAGAGCACATCGACGCCAAGTGCGCGGGCGGCATCTTCGTTTTCCCGCACGGCGACAAGATGCGCGCCGAACCGAGAGCCGGCAATGGCACGGCTGATCACGAGACCGACGAAGACAAAGGCGAGCGCCAGCCAGAGGAAGGAAGCGCGGCTTTCGAACTGCATGTTCGCCAGGCCGGGATCGAGCTTGAGCAGCAGTCCAGCGGCCCCGCCGGTCCATTCCGAGGCATTGGCAAGAATGCGCATCAGTTCGGCGAAGGCGAGCGTGATCAGGGCAAAATAGGATCCCCGCAGCCCGGCACGGAAGCTGAGAAAGCCGAGAATGAAGCCGGCCGCGGCGCCGGCCAGAAGCGCCAGGAAGAAGGCAACCCAGGCATTGACGCCGAAGTGGAACTGCAGCATCGCCGCGGTGTAACAGCCAACGCCGAAGAACAACGCATGGCCGAAGGACGTCTGGCCTGCAACGCCACCGAGGATATTCCAGCCCTGCGCTGCGAGCGTGATGATCAGCGACATGACCATGAAGTTGAAGAGCGTGTTCGACGAAGACACGAGCGGAACGACCGCGAGCGCTGCCGTCACAAGGATGATGGGAATGTAACCGTTGATCCTCATGCCTTTGCTCCGAACAGGCCGGTTGGCTTCAGGAGCAGAACCAGGATGAAGATGACAAAAATGCCGATCTGGCCGAGGCTTTCACCCAGCAGCAGCCCGCTCAGGCTTTCCACGAGACCGATCAGCAGACCGCCGATCATCGCGCCGGGAATGGAGCCCATGCCGCCGAGCACGACGATAGTGAAGGCGATGTTGACGAAGGCGCCCCCCACCCTCGGATTGACGTAGAAGGTCGGCATCAGGAGGCCGGCCGCAACCGCGAGTGCTGCACAGCCAAGCCCGAAGGTCAGCGCATAGACATGCCCGACGTCGATGCCCATCAGGCTCGCTCCAAGCTTTTCTTTTGCTACCGCGCGGATCGCCTTGCCGGCATCGGTCCGGCTCATGATGAACCAGAGGAGGGCCGTGACAACGAGCGAACCGGCAAAACCGACAAGCCGCGGGGACGAAATCAGAAAAGGCCCGGCTTCGATCACAGAGAAGGAAAAGTCCGAGCTGATCGAGCGCGTATCCGATCCGAAGCCGGCCAGGAGCGCATTCTCGATGAAGATCGAGATGCCGAGCGTGATCAGCAGGATATTGCCGTCGTCGCCCTTGGCGGCCGGCCCGATGACGAGCCTCTGCACACCGTAGCCGAGACCGAAAAAGATGGGCGTCACCACAAGGATTGACAGGTAAGGGTCAATCCCGGCCAGCACGTTCAGCCCCCAGACGGCGAACATGGCGCTGGCGAGGATGGCCCCATGGGCAAAGTTGATGATGTGCAGCACGCCGTAGACGAGCGTGAGGCCGAGCGCGATCAGCGCGTAGATCGCGCCGGTCAACAGACCGTTGATCATCGCCTCGATGAGGATGGTGGGGGAATACATCGTCCAGTCCGGATGGTTGGGGTGCAGGTGGGGCAGATCCCGCCGAAACGGGATCTGCCGCGGATCGGCAACCTCAGCCGTTGGCCGGGAACATCGGTTTCGCGTCGGCAAAAACGCCGGGGTAGACAACCTTGATCTGGCCCTTCTGAACCTGCGTCGACACGGGTGCGGCGCCGGTGTTCTGGCCATTGACGAACTTGGTCTCGCCATAGGGCATCAGATGGTCCTTGAAGGTAGAGGTGTTCAGCGCCTCGATGACCTTGCCACGCTCGGCGGCGCCCGCACGCTCCAGGGCATCCGCCAGAAGAGCGACGGAGGAATAGTTCAGCGGGATGTTGTAGTTGTACGGCTTGCCGGTCGCCTCGACACGCGCCTGAACCGCCTTGGACTTTTCGTTGCGCGGATCGTACCAGTGATTGCAGTCCATCACGCCTTCTGCAGCTTCCGGGAATTCGGCGACGAAACGGCGATTGGAGGCGGCACCGTTCAAGACCGCATAAACGGCCTTCGGACGAACGCGCTGCTGCTGCATGGTGCGCGCCAACAGGACCGTCTCACCGTAATAGGTGCTCGGGATGATCAGGTCCGGGTTCAGGCTACGCAGCCGAAGCGTGACGTTGGAAAGGTCGCGTGAGGGTGTCGGAACCGCGATCTGCTCCAGGATTTCAAAGCCATGTTTCGGCAGTTCCGTCGCCATCAGCTTGGCAAGGCCCGAGCCGAACAGTCCGTCTTCATGCACGAGAACGACGGTCTTTGCCGGTTTGCCTGCAGCCTCGTTGATGCGCACGAGGTTCTGGATCGCCGCAGCGGTGCAGATGGAGAAGCCGGGCGCAAAGCGGAAGGTATTCTTCAGGCCGCGGCCGGTGATCTGGTCGGAAACACCGACATCGACCAGGTAGGGCAGGTCGTAACGGGAAGCTGCCTGCGAGGCGGCAAGGCAGATGGGGCTCGCAAAGCCGCCGACGATGGCGACGACGCCCTCTTCCTGCATGCGCTCCACTTCCTGCGTGCCTGCCTCCGGATTGGAGCGGGCGTCGCCGAAGACCATCTGCAGCTTGGCGCCGCCCAGCGACTTGATGCCGCCGGCCTTGTTGATGTCTTCGATGGCAAGCTCGGCTCCCAGACGGCCATACTCGCCATCCTGTGCCAGGGCGCCAGTGACCGGCTGAAGAATTCCGACCTTGATCGGAGCGGGTTCTGCAGCACGCAACACGGCGGGTGCAGAGAGCGTTGCAAGGGCTGCGGCGCCGCCCTTGAGGATGGTTCTACGTTTCAGATGGGTCTCGACCAGTTTCATGTGTTGTTCTCCTCTTGAGGGGTGGCCGCTTCTCGCGGGCATTCTTCTTGTTGTTGTTTTCATTGGCCTCGGTCAGGCTGCGGCTGTCGGCAGCCGTCCAGCGGCGGGCGCCGCGATCGCCTGTGCGGGCAAGTTCCATGTGGAAGGAATAACGGTCGGGGCGGTAGAGCGCCTGCAGGTGCTCGATACCTCGGCCCGACGCTTCGTAGACCACGCGTGTCATGGAGAGGAGGGCTGCCCCGATCTCGACATCGAGGGCGGCGGCGACATCCGGGCTTGCCAGTGTCGCACCGATGATCTGCTGGGCCTTGTCGGCCACGAGGCCCGTTCGTTCCAGAAGCTCCAGAAGCGGCGTAGAGGCGAGATCGGCCTCCGAATAGGAAATGCCGATGCGTTCCGGGACATGGGTCACAAGATAGGAAAAGGGCTGGCCATCGATCAGACGCACGCGAACGGAACGCTGCAGCCGCTCGCCGGGCTCGAGTTTCAGTTCTTCGGCCAGCGCCGGTGTGGCGTTGACATAGGAGAACGCGATCAGGCGCACGCCCGTCTTGCGGCCCATTTCCACAAGATGGGTCAGTGCATTGGCGAGATCGGCCACGACCGGCATGCGGGTCTGCCCGCCGCTGACGAAGGTGCCGGAACCCGGTCGCCGTTCGATCATGCCATCGCTTGCCAGCTTGTCGAGCGCCCGGCGCACCGTCACCCGCGAGACCCTGTGTTCCTGCGCGAGTTGCGGTTCGCTCGGCAGCTTTGCCGAATCCGGCACCTCGCCGCTCAGGATCTGTTCCCGAAGCAGGAGGTAAAGCCTGTGGGCCTTCATGGGCTCTGCGGTGGCAACGCTTCGGGTCATGGTCTGTCTTTCCTCGAAGACATCTATCTGTCCTATAAAAGATACAGATTTCTGTCTTGTCAATCGGATTTCATGTCGCGTGCCGTCAAGCGGGCCGCGATTTCGGTACAAGCCAGGGACGGGTCTTGGCGTCGTTGACCTGGAAAGCTTCGATGGCTGCGGAATGGCTCAGCGTCAGGTCTATATCGTCCCAGCCGTTCAGCAGCTTCGTACGCCAGACGGGATCGATGCGGAACGGAATGACGAGATTGGCGGCGCGGATTTCGCAGGTTTCGAGATCGACGCGGGCGCTGCCGTCACTGCTCTCCAGTGCCGCCAGAAGCGCCTCTGCATCTTCCTCTGAGACGGTGGCCGGCAGAAGCCCGTTGTTGACGGCGTTGCTGGCAAAGATGTCCCCGAAAGAGGGGGCGATGACACAGGTAAAACCGTAATCCGCCAGCGCGTAGACCGCCGCTTCCCGCGAGGAACCGCTGCCGAAATTGCGCCGCGTTACAAGGATCTTCGCGCCCTGCCATCTGGGAGCATTCAGCGGGCAGTCTGGGTGTCGCTGACCGTTTTCGTCAAAGCGCAGGTCATACAGCAGAAAATTGCCGTAACCATCTGCGCGTGATCGCTTCATGAAGCGGGCCGGGATGAGTTGGTCCGTGTCGATGCCGGAGAGCGGCAGCGGACAGGCGAGCGCATCAAGAACCTTGAAGACGTCCATTCATCGTCCTTTCGTCAGACCGGACTCCCGGCCCTGGAGGAGCGGGCGCATGTCTGTCAGATGTCCGGTTATGGCCGCCGCTGCAGCCATCGCCGGCGACATCAGATGTGTCCGGCTTCCCGGTCCCTGGCGTCCCCGGAAATTGCGATTGGTCGTGGAGGCGCAACGTTCGCCGGGCGGCACCAGATCGCCGTTCATGCCAACACACATCGAACAGCCGGCATCGACCCAGTCGAGCCCGGCTTCCGTGAAAATCCGGTGGAGGCCTTCCTCTTCGGCCTGCCGCTTCACCACTGCGGATCCTGGCGAGACCAGCCCCGGCACGCGGGCGCGCCGTCCGGCGAGGATTGCTGCCGCGGCGCGCAGATCCTCAATGCGGCTGTTCGTGCAGGAGCCGATGAATACGCGGTCGATGGCGATTTCGGTCAGCGGCTGGCCCGGGCGGATTCCCATATAATCCAGGGCCTCGCGAACATGCGCTGCCCGGGCGTGATCGGTCATACGGTCGGGGTCCGGCGCGCTTGCGGTGATGGGGGCGGCATCCTCCGGGCTGATGCCCCAGGTCACGATCGGCGCGATCTCGGCGGCGTCCAGAACAACCTCACGATCGAAAGCGGCATCCGGCTCACCGCGCAGTGCCAGCCAATGGTCGGCAGCCCGCTCGAAGTCGGTTCCGGACGGAGCGTAGGGCCGCTCCCTCAGATAGGCGAGGGTCATCTCGTCCGGAGCGACCATGCCGCAACGGCCTCCCGCCTCGATCGACAGGTTGCAGAGAGTCAGCCGTCCCTCCATGGAGAGCGCGCGAACCGCGCTGCCCGCATATTCGATCGCATGGCCCGCCGCGCCATCGGCGCCGATCATCGCGATGATCGACAGCGCCATATCCTTGGCAAAGACGCCGGGACCCAGCCTGCCCTCCACACGGATACGCATGCGTTTCGGCCTCTTCTGCCAGAGCGTCTGCGTCATCAGGACGTGAGCGACTTCCGAAGCCCCAATGCCGAAGGCGATCGCACCGAAGGCGCCATGGGTTGCCGTATGGCTGTCTCCGCACACGATGGTGAGGCCAGGCAGTGTCAGGCCCTGTTCCGGCCCCAGCACATGCACGATGCCCTGCGCCGGATCGGAGAGACCGAACAGGCGAAGTCCGTGCCGGGTCGTGTTGTCGCGCAGTTGGCGGATCATGTGCGCAATCGCAGGATCGATGGCGGCAAGATCGCGCGTGCGGGTCGGGACGTAGTGGTCTTCGATGCCGAATGTCAGGTCTGGCCGCAAGACGGAGGCGTTGCGCGCCTTCAACTTGTCGAAGGCGTGGAAGGAGCCTTCGTGCAGCAGATGCCGGTCAATGAAGAGAAGACACTGTCCGTCTTCCCGCGCGGTGACGACATGCTGATCGAAAATCTTGTCGAACAGGGTCCGCGGACCCGCCTCGGCTGAGTGAACCATTCATGCCTTCCTCGATGGGTGACGGAATTTAGGCATGGGCCGGAGCCGAAATCAAATGTTGTTTTAAAAATAATACAGATTATTGTTTTGTGAAAACGGCAGAATGCTGTCTGGTATGGGGAAGGGAGCTGCGTGTGTCTCAGCTGGTGCGAGCCAATGGAAAAACCTTCGACTATCATGTTCCGCTTGCCATCATCGGGGCTGGTGCCGCAGGTCTCGTTGCTGCACTTGCCGCGCACGAACAGGGCGAAGACGTTCTGGTTCTCGAGCGCGATCCCCTGCCACGCGGATCGACCGCGCTATCGGCCGGGCTCATACCCGCGGCTGCAACGCGCTGGCAGCGTGCTGCAGGGATCGCCGACACACCGGAACAGTTTGCCGGCGATATACTCCGGAAGGCGCATCAGGAGCCCGATGCCCTGATCGTGGATCACGTCACGCGCCTGGCCGGACCGACGCTCGAATGGCTGGCGGACCGTCATGGCCTCAACTTTTCCGTCATCGAGGATTTCAGCTATCCGGGTCACTCGGCCCGCCGCATGCACGGGCTTGCCTCCCGTTCCGGGGAGGAATTGATCGATGCCTTGCGCGCGGCGGTGGAAGGCAGCGACATCCCGGTGATCTGCGACGCGCATGTGACGACGCTTTTTGCTGATGATGCCGACCATGTTCTGGGCCTTGCCTTTACCCGCCCGGATGGGGCCGTGGAGGAGGTTGGCTGCGATCGTTTGATCCTGGCCTGCAACGGATATGGCGGCAACAGATCGCTCGTTTCCGCGCACATTCCGTCACTGGCGGAGGCGACCTATTTCGGCCATGCCGGCAATCAAGGAGATGCGCTTTTGTGGGGCGAGGCGCTGGGCGCTTCTACCCGGCACCTCAACGGCCACCAGGGGCACGGATCGGTCGCTCATCCGGCCGGCATCCTGATTTCCTGGGCCACCATCACCGAGGGTGGTTTCCAGGTGAACATGGACGGGGAACGTTTCTCGGACGAGGCGAAAGGTTATTCGGAGCAGGCCGCCGACGTCCTCAAACAACCGGAGGGACTTGCCTGGAGCATCTTTGATGTCCGGATTGCCGCAATCGCCCGGCAGTTCGAGGATTTCCGGCGGGCCGAGGCAATGGGCGTGGTCGTGACGGCGGACGACCTGTCTCAACTGGCGGCACGGATGAACGTGCCGGAAGACGCCCTTCGGCAGATCGAAGAGCAGGTGGCGGCCTGCAAACGGGGTGAGGCCAGCGATCCCTTCGGCCGCAATTTCGCCGGTTCGCCACAATTGTCTGCACCGTTTTGCGCCGTGCGCGTGACCGGTGCGCTGTTCCACACCCAAGGTGGGCTGGTCGTGGATACAGCAGCCCGTGTTCTGCGCCCGGATGGCACGCCGCTTCCCAATCTCCATGCGGCTGGCGGCGCGGCCTGCGGCGTCTCGGGCAACGCGGCCTCCGGATACCTGTCCGGCAACGGGTTGCTGACGGCCGTGACGCTCGGCTGGTCGGCGGGCGCCGGGTCAAGCGCTCATGCCGTCCGGTGCCCGTCAATTCTCGGGAAGTCTTGAGGAGGAAAACCGGTTCTCGGACGTTTCCGTGCGGAGCATCGATTCGACAGGGCTCTTGCCGCCGCGACCACTGGAGCTATGCTATTGTATGCCTGTCGCGGCAGCACGGAACTGAAGTTGGAACAGGTCGGATGTCGGATATAAGACGGATTGCGCGTCTGGCGGGTGTATCGCCTGCCACCGTCTCGCGGACCATGAACGGGCATCCGCATGTGCGAGAGGCGCTTCGCCAACATATTCTCAGCATCGCCCGACGTGAGAACTACAAGCCTCAGCGCACGGCGCCTGGCCACCTGGCTGCCAGTTCCGATGTGATCGGTTACCTTCAGTTCGGCGTGCCCGGCCTGAAGGACGGGCGCATGGCAGAGGCTGCCGAGACCATTCTTTTCGATGCCGGATACAAGACCTTCGTCTGCAACGCCGACGGCGATCGCGCCCGCGAGCGGTTCTATCTGGACTCGATGATCAAAAGAGGCGTGGCCGGTTGCATCCTTGCGCCGCAAGGTTATCCCGCCCGGGCTCTGGCGGCCGCGCATGAACTGGAAAGTGCCGGCATCGTGCCGATCATTCTGGACGCCTTGGTGCAGGTGCCGGATGTCAGTGCCGTTGCGGTCGATCCGCTGCAATGCTGGCGTTTTGGCATGGACTACCTTGCCGGTCTCGGCCATCAGCGCGTGCTTGCGCTGGTCGGACCTGCCGAACGGTCCTGGCTGGAGGAGGGCGATGGCATTCTGCCGGACGCCGAGGCCACCGAACCTTTCGATGCGGCCGGCTTGTTGAGTGACCACCTGGACCTACCATCCGCCACCTGGCCAACGGCCGTTTTCTGCAGCAATGAACAGATCGCCTGCACCGTGCTGCGGGTGCTGCGCGAAAGACGGATCGCGGTGCCTGGCACGCTTTCGGTGCTCAGCCTCGGCGGAACCGATTTTGCCCGCATGGTTTCCCCGCGCATCACATCGGTTGCGATCCCCTTTTCAGAACTTGGCGGCATCTGCGCCCGGCAATTGCTTGCCCTCGTACAGGACGGCGCAAGTTCGCCACGCACGGTGATCCTGCGTGGTCGTCTTGCCGAGGGGGACACAACCGCCGCAATTTCTGCGTCTTGAAAATGTTTCAGTTTTTTTCAGTCAATCCGCCGCCGCGGCTCCTGTCGCAGTGGCCACCATGCTCCCTTTCATGATTGTCGAGCCAGCCGATTTTATCATTTATTGTCAAAGATATGACGGTCATGACGCAAGCCGTGCAAAGCCATGTTGCAATGCGGCGACATTCACATAACTGACGCCTCGCCCGGTTACCTCTGAAACAGTTTTCAACGCCTGCCCCGGCAGGGGACGTTTCAGAGGAAGCGCAGATGAATACCAGAACCCTCATGCTCTCCGCGGCTTTGGCCGCGTTGGCCGGCCCGGCCGTTGCTGCCGGCGCCTGTCAGGTGTTTCATCAGTCGCCGCAGCTCGATGCCGCCGTCGCGGCGAAAACGCTGCCGGCTGTAGGCGATCGCCTGCCGAAAGATCCCCTCGTCGTGCAGGTGGACGAAGTGGGCACCTATGGCGGCATGCTGAAGGAGCCCTTCAGCGGCGGGCGCCTGGCGGATTATCGCCACTATGGGTACGAGCCGCTGGTGCGCTGGAGCCCGGACGGCACGCAGATCCTGCCGAACATTGCCTCCAGCTGGGAGGTTTCCGAGGACGCCAAGAGTTATACGTTCCATATCCGCGCCGGCCTGAAGTGGTCGGACGGCGTGCCCTTCTCCGCCGATGATATCGTTTTCTGGTGGGACCGGGTGGAGAACAATCGCGCCGTATCTCCCAAGGGACCGTACCGCACCTTCACGGTCGAAAATGAAGTCGCAAAGGTGGAGAAGATTGACGACCTGACGGTGCGCATCAGCTGGTCGAAGCCGAACGGCCGCTTCCTTCTCGATCTTGCCGGCCCTTATGGTCAGCGCGTCGTCCAGTTTCCGGCCCATTACGTCCGGCAGTTCGACAAGGAGCTCAATCCGGACGGCGTTGCGCAAATGATGGCCGCCAGCGGTGAGAAGGACTATGCTAAGTGGTGGGCGGGCCGCGTTGGCACCTATGGTCAGCTCTCCGAGCAGAATGACCCGAAGCGGCCGACCATGCTGGCCTGGCGCACCGTGGAGCCGGTGCTCGGCAAGACGCATTTCGTGCTGGAGCGCAATCCCTACTACTTCAAGGTGGATCAGAACTGCAATCAGCTGCCGTATATCGATGCCCGCTCCTATGACCTTGCCAAGGATTCCGAGGTCCAGCTGTTGAAGACCATGGCCGGCGATTTCGACTATTCGCTGCCGGGCATTTCCGTGCCGCAGAACAAGGGCGTCTTCTTCGAGAACCAGCAGAAGGGCAATTATCGTTTCGCAAAGGCGGAAAGCTGCGACTACAACACCATGTTCATCGAGCTGCCCTTCAACAGCCCGAAGGCCTGGCAGCAGAGCTTCCTCCAGAACAAGGATGTCCGGATTGCCCTGTCGATCGCGATCGACCGGCCCGGCATCATCGATACCGTCTATCTTGGTCAGGGTGAGCCCTATCAGGCGGCTCCTCGTCCGGGTTCGCCCTACTACAATGAGCGGCTGGCGAAGCAATATACCGAGTTTGATCCGGCCAGGGCCAATGCGCTGCTCGACAAATATTACCCGAAAAAAGACGCGCAGGGTTTCCGCCTGACCGAGGACGGACAGCGTGTCAGCTTCACCATATCGGCAGAAGGCGACTTCCGCGCCGAATGGGGTGATGTCCTGCAGATCATTGCGCAGAACTGGGCCGATATCGGTGTGGAGATGAAGCCGGATATCGCCTCGGGCGAGGTCTATGAGACCCGTCGCAAAGCTCGTGATCGCGAAGGTCTTGTCTGGGCTGGCGAAAATGGTTGCGGACAGCTTCCGCTTTCCAGCCTCGCCCGCATGATCCGTTATCAGTCGAACTGGGACAACTGGATCAACTGGATCGACAAGAACATCGCGCCGCAGACGGAAACTGTTGCGGGTGCAGAGCCGATCGAGCCGCCGCAGGACATCAAGGACCTGTTCCGCATGGAAGCGGAGATCCCGACCAAGACCGGCAAGGCCAGTGATGAACTGGTCAAGAAGTTCATGGACCAGATGGCTGACAGCTTCGTCAACATCGGCACGGTTCTGCCGGAGGGCAACTACCGGGTCGTATCGAACCGCCTGGGCGGCGTGCATGAGCCGATCATCGAAGGCTGGCTGTATCCGGGTCCGGCTCCCAGCAACATGGAAGCCTGGTTCGTCAAAAAGTAAGCCTCAGACCGTCTTGGCTATCGCGCAGAACGGCTCTGCCGTCCTGCGCGATAGGTTATGAAAGGACACGCCATGCTGCGCTTCATCCTGCAGCGGTTGCTCTGGGTTCCGCCAACCCTGATCGCCATCTCCGTTGTCGCCTTCGCCATCATCAATCTTCCGCCGGGTGATTATGTCGATCGCTATGCACTTCAGGCCGCCGCCCAGGGCGATGTGATGACGGAGGCGCAGAAAGAGGCATTGCGCATCACCTATGGTCTCGATGCGCCGATTCCGGTTCAATATGTGCGCTGGATGTCGGACATGTTGTTGCACGGCAATTTCGGTTGGTCCTTCCAGCACTCCCGTCCAGTCGCTGAAGTGATCGGCGAACGGCTGGGACTGACCGCCATCCTCTCCATTGTCACGCTGACCGTGACCTGGATGATCGCCATACCGATCGGCATCTATTCGGCCGTCCGCCGATATTCGATTGCCGATTACGTTTTTACATCACTCGGCTTTTTCGGGCTGGCTTTGCCGAACTTTCTGTTGGCGCTGGCACTGATGTATGCGCTGTTCGTGTTTACCGGCCAGAGTGTCGGCGGGCTCTTTTCCTCGCAATATGCCGATGCGCCCTGGAGCCTCGGCAAGGTGCTCGATCTTCTGGCGCATTTGTGGATACCGATCCTGGTTCTCGGCATATCCGGCATGGCCTCGATCATCCGCACCATTCGTGCCAACCTGCTGGATGAGTTGCGTGCTCCCTATCTGTCGGCGGCGCGGGCCAAGGGCTTGCCGGAAACCTGGGCGCTTCTGAAATATCCCGTCCGCCATGCAATGAACCCGTTTGTTTCCGGTCTCAATGATGTCTTCGTGCACATCATCTCGGGCGAAACCATTGTCGCGATCGTGCTGGGTCTGGAAACCACCGGCCCGCTTCTGTTCGATGCCTTGCGAAACCAGGACATGTTCCTCGCCGCCACGCTCATCATGTTTCTCGGCATTCTCGGCATGATCGGAACCCTGTTTTCGGATGTGCTTCTGGCCTGGCTTGATCCGCGCATTCGTCGTCAGTTCACCCTTGTCGAAAGGAGAGCCTGATGGTTGCCATCGACGCCTTGTCTGCCGATGTCGCTCCGCCGGCACAAAGCCCGGCCTCTGCTGTCTGGCGCAGGTTCCGCCGTCACCGGCTCGGCCTTGCCGGATTGTGGATCACCGTCCTGTTATATGTGGCAACGATATTCGTCGAAATTCTCTCGCCCCAGGCACCCGACGCCTATTCGACACGGTATGCCTATTATCCGCCGCAGGCCATCCATCTGTTTCGCGACGGGCGATTTGAGCCGCATGTGCTGGGCTACAAGGTGCAGTTCGATTATGCGTCCGGCACGCGCAGTTTTGTCGCCGATCCGCGCGCCGTGGTGCCGCTTGGCCTCTGGGTGAAGGGCGATGAATATCGCTGGCTCGGCCTGATCCCTGCCAATCGGCATCTGTTGGGACCGGTTGATCCGCGCCAACGCGTCTTTTTTGCCGGTGCGGATCGGCTTGGCCGTGACGTCCTGTCGCGCACCATCTATGCAGCGCGGGTTTCCATGACGATCGGGCTGGCAGGGGTGGCGCTGTCGCTTGTGCTCGGCGTGGCGATCGGCGGAATTTCCGGTTATGCCGGAGGCATGACCGATCAGGTCATCCAGCGTTTCATCGAATTCCTGCAATCCCTCCCGTCTATCCCTCTCTGGATCGGCTTTGCGGCGGCCATTCCAAAGGATACGCCGCCGCTGCAGACCTATTTCCTCATCTCCCTTGTTCTGTCGATGCTCGGCTGGACGGGGCTTGCGCGTGTCGTTCGTGGTCGTTTCCTGGCGATGAAGGAAGAGGAGTTCATCAAGGCGGCAAAACTCGACGGGTGCTCCACGATGCGCATCCTCTTCCGTCATATGCTGCCCTGTTTCTATTCGCACATCATCGCGGTGATCACGCTGGCCATTCCAGCCATGATTCTCGCGGAAACGAGCCTCAGTTTCCTTGGGATCGGGCTGAAGGCGCCAGTCATCAGCTGGGGCGTCCTGCTCCAGGAAATCCAGAACATCCGGTCGATGTACACCGCTCCCTGGCTGTTCCTGCCGGGCGCGGTCGTCGTTTTCGCTGTCCTTGCCCTGAATTTCCTGGGCGACGGACTGCGCGATGCCGCCGATCCTCACGGGAGTTGAACCATGGCCGAGGTTTTGCACGACACGCCCTTCCTGGAGGTTCGCGATCTGCATGTCAGTTTTGCGGAGGGTGATCGACAGTTTACCGCCCTTGACGGGGTCTCGTTCCAGGTGCGCCGCGGCAGGACATTGTGTCTCGTCGGGGAATCCGGCTGCGGCAAGTCGCTGACTGCCAAGGCCATTTTGCAGGTGATGGGTGATAATGCCCGCATCGGGCAGGGCGGCATATGGCTTTGCCGCGATGGCAGGGAGAGTATCGACATTGCCGCGCTCGACCCGCGTGGATCTGCCATACGCAGCATTCGCGGCAATGACATTGCGATGATCTATCAGGAGCCGATGAGCGCGCTCTCGCCGCTTTACACGATCGGCGACCAGATCTCTGAGGTTCTTCGCTGGCACGGAAACACCAGCCGCAGCGAGGCGCGTGAGGAGGCGATTGCGGTGCTGAGGGCCGTCGGAATGCCCGCGCCGGAAAAGCGTTTCGACGCCTATTCCTTCGAACTCTCCGGCGGCCAGCGTCAGCGTGCGATGATTGCCATGGCACTTGTCGGCCGCCCGCAGCTTTTGATCGCCGACGAGCCGACGACGGCACTTGATGTGACGACGCAGGCCGTGATCCTGGATCTTCTGCGTGAACGTCAGCAGGCGCAGGGCATGGCGATGCTCTTCATCACCCATGATCTCGGCGTGGTCTCCGAAGTCGCCGATGATGTTGCGGTGATGTATATGGGGCGGATCGTCGAAAGTGGTCCGGTGGCTGAGGTGCTCTCCGACCCGCGTCATCCCTATACCCGCGGACTGCTCGCCTCCAGGCCCTCGGTGACCGGCCGGCGCCGCGACCGCCTGGAGACCATCCCCGGTACGGTTCCGCATCTGCACAACCGGCCGTCGGGCTGCGCCTTCTTTGCCCGGTGTGGCCATCGCCGCCCCGGCGAATGTGATCGCCAGGCGCCACCGCCACGCCAGCTGGCTGAGGCGCGGCAGGCCGCGTGCTGGGCGCTTGATGATGAAGGCCATCTGCAAGCTGCCGAAACACATGCACCCGCTGTGGCCAGACGCAAACCGGATTACACTTGCCCGCCGCTCTTGAAGGTGCGCGGACTGAAGAAGCATTTCCTGCAAGGTGGCGGTCTCTTCACCAAGCCACGCCGCGTCCGGTCGCTCGACGGTGTCTCCTTCGATATCTGGCCCGGCGAGACGCTCGGGCTCGTTGGCGAATCTGGCTGCGGAAAATCCACCCTGGGACAAACGGTGATCGGCCTGCACAAGCCAAGCGAAGGCAAGGTCTTTTTGTCGAACAAGGGCCATGATGTCGATCTGGCGGCCCTGCCGCCGGCCGCCCGGCGACGCCATTGGCGCGATATCCGCATGGTGTTCCAGGACCCGAACGGCTCGTTCAATCCGCGCCTGACGGTGTATGACATCCTTGCCGAAGTGCTGTCGGTGGCCGGCGAAAGCCGTCCGGCCATCGCGTCGCGTGTCCACGAGGTCATGCGGATGGTGGGGCTCGATACCGCTTATCTCGATCGCCATGCGCATGCGTTTTCAGGTGGACAGCGTCAGCGCATCGGGATTGCCCGGGCTCTGGCCAGCAGGCCGCGGCTGATTATTGCCGATGAACCGGTTTCGGCGCTGGATGTCTCGGTACAGGCACAGATCCTCAACCTCCTGCGCGACCTGCAGGCAGAGCTCGGCCTCTCTTATCTGTTCATCTCGCACGACCTTTCTGTCGTCCGCCACATCAGCGACCGGGTTGCGGTCATGTATGCGGGTCAGGTGGTCGAGCTTGCTCCGACCGAGGAACTGTTTTCTGCTCCGCGGCATCCTTATACGCGGGCGCTGTTGAATTCGGTCCTGGAGCCGACGGTGGCTCGCCGCACGGAGCGTCAACGGCTGGCCGGCAGCGTGCCCGACCCCGCAGCCTTCCCGGAGGGCTGCCGCTTTCACCCCCGCTGTTCCTTGGCGAGCGACGAATGTCGGCGCACGCCGCCACCGCTTGCCGCAAGCGGATCGGGCCGGGATGTGGCCTGCTTCCACCCGCTGCCTGCCGCGGTGCCGGTACGCCTCCTGGAGCCGGCCTGAAATGGTTGGCATCAAGGATGTCGCTGCCCGGGCGGGTGTGTCGCCGGCAACAGCCTCGCGCGCGCTGAACGGGCATTTGCACATCAGCCCGGCCAAACGGGCCGCGGTGCTGCAGGCCGCTGAATCGCTCGGTTATCGTCCGGATGCCGTCAGCACGGCTGTACCCCGCAAACGCGACAAGACCGTCGGCGTGCTGCTGGCGCGGCAAGGCTCACCTTTCGGCGCAACCCTGCACCGTGCGATCGAGGCAACTTTGGCCGCCGAGGGTTATCTCGCCATGGTCTGCTCCACCCATACCGAGCCGGAGCGAGAGAATGCCTATGTGCGGCGGCTGCTCGACATCGAACTCGGCGGTGTCATCATTCGTCCATCGTCGTCCCTGGCGCTTGCCGCCCGCAATGCGGCGCGTTTCGAGCGGGCGGGCGTGCCGGTCGTCTTCGTCGAGACTGCGCCGCCGACGGGCAAATGCTCCCAGGTGACGACGGACAATTATGCCGGCGGACGCGAGGCGATCCAGCATCTCTACGATCTCGGCCACCGTAATATCGGAATTCTGGTGAAGGGCTGGGATCAGCGGGCACATGGCGGTCGGCCCGGCTTCATGCGCGTGAGCGGCGCCCTCGATGCCGCCCGCGACCTCGGTATTGCGGACCGCATTGCCATATCCAGCGATATGCCCGGCGAGCGTTTCGATTTCGGCCGGCGCGCCATGCGGCAGTTGCTGATCGACACGCGCGGACTGACGGCCGTGTTTGCGACGACGGATATGATCGGGCTCGGCGCGATTTCCTGCCTGCATGAAGAGGGCATGGATGTGCCCCGCGACATGTCCGTGCTGAGCTTTGATGGTTTGCCGCTCGGAGAAATGGCTCTTCCCGCTTTGTCCACCATGAGCCAGAGAATTGAGATGATGGGCCAGACGGCCGCGCGTCTTCTTATCGATCATATGACCGGCAGGATGAAACGGCCCTGCCAGATTGTTCTGCAGCCGCGGCTGACGCTGCGCGAAAGCGGTGCGCCGCACTCCCATTCCCGTAGCATCCAGTATTGAGGATAATCATGAATTATAGCAGCGAAGCGCGACACAGCCATGCCCTGACGGCTGAGGTTGCCCGATTGGCGCGGCAGCATGCGCCCATTCTGCTGTGCGACGCCAGGGAGCCTTTCCGGCCACAGACGATCGGGATAACGCGGCTGACGGCCGGCGAGCAATCGCCAAGCTGCCGGCATACGCCTCCGGCACCGGAGGGGACGGTGCATGTGCTGGAATATGCGATCTGGTGGGATGGCGATATTCAGCATCTCTACGAACTGGAGCATGTCTGGGTGGCTCTGAATGCCGATGGGGTGGCGCTTGGCGTATGCGCCAGTGCGCATGGCGGGCTTTTCGACATGTCGCAGGCGGCGCGCGAGGACGGCAGGGTGGTGCTCTATTGTGAGCCGGGCAAGCACGCTCACAGCGCCGATGCGGCCGCCATTCTGGCTCGCAGGCAGGCGCTTGATCATGCCTGCCAGAGCGGCGAGGATCTGCGCGGCATCATGATCAACGACATGTTCTGCGATGCGCTGGCCTTTCTTTCGCCGTATGACCAGTTTCTCGGGCGTGCCTATCTGAAGTCGCTGTGTTTTGCCCCGACCTATGATTTTTCGCTGCGCTTCGATCTTGCCCAGATGCGCTTCGCAAGCTGGTCGGAACTTGCCAACCACGTACCGGTGTTCATCCGCGATCAACTGGAACAGCTGCGCGCCAACCGCAAGGGCGTGAAGGCCGTCTTCCTCGATAGCGGCGCGACACTGATCGATGAAGCAAGCCAGGTATTTTGCCAGGCTGAGGCGGATCTGGTTCTCTCCGCTGCAGCCCTTGATGGCGGCGATCGGCTGGTCGGCGAACTCAAGGCCCGTGGTTATGTGGTGGCACTGGTTGCCGATGGGCGCGAACAGAGCTTTCGAAATGTCCATTCGGCTCTTGGCTTCTGGGATCTGTTCGATGCGCGGGCGATTTCGGAAGTCTGCGGGGTGGCCAAACCGGAGCCATTAATCTTCCGCGATGCCATGCTGAAGCTCGGACTGCGCGATGAGGATGCTGCCGGCATCGTGATGTTCGGCAACAACATCAAACGTGATATCCGCGGTGCCAATGCGCTCGGATTGACCTCGGTCTGGATCGACCGGCAGGACGGTTATGACAAGAGCCTCGTTTGCGCCGAGGACAAGCCAGACTTCGTGGTGCATGCGCCGCTGGAGCTTCTGTCTGTCATCGACCGCATCGAGGCGGCCGCCGGCAATGCCGGCTGAGATTTGAACGGCATAAGGCGGCCGCGATCATCCGTGGAACTGCCACGGATGATCGCCACGGAGAACCGCGCAACCGAACGATTGACCTGCGGCATCGTCGCTTCAGCCGCGTTCGAAAAGCCGTCAGACCGCGACGAAGCCGCCATCGACAAGCAGTTCCTCGCCACCAATGAAGCTGGCTTCGTCCGATGCGAGGAATAGCACCGCCCTGGCGATTTCTTCGGTTTGAGCGAGCCTGCCAAACGGAATTGCCTGCTGCATCCATGCCTCGGCGCCGGCATTGTCCTGCAGATAGGTCTGCATGGCCGGTGTGAGGACCATGCCGGGGGAAACGACATTCACACGGATGCCCAGGCTTTTCAGATCGGTTGTCCAAGTTCGTGCGAAGGAGCGGATCGCTGCCTTGGTCGCACTGTAGATCGACAGGTTGGCAAAGCCCTTGCTGCCCGCGCCCGATCCCGTCAACACGACGGCGCCGCCCGCAGACATCAGCGGCAGTGCCTTTTGCACAGTGAAGATCATGCCTTTGACGTTGATGCCGAAGACGCGGTCGACATGCTCTTCCTCAATGGCGCCAATGGTTGCGGACTCAGACACGCCGGCATTGGCGAACACCACATCCACACGATCATGATCGCGCTTGACCTGCGCATACAGCCTGTCGAGGTCGGCAAGGTTGCTGACATCGCCCTGGACGCCAACGGCGCCGTGGCCGATGTCAGCAACCGCTTCATCCAGACGGTCTTGCCGTCGGCCCGTGATGTAAACCTGCGCGCCTTCAGCCACAAACGCTCTGGCCGTGGTCAGGCCTATACCGTCCGTTCCACCCGTGATCACCACCACCTTGTTGTCAAACCGTTTCATCATATCCCTCTTGCCTTCGATAAGTGGAGGATTGCTCCACTTTTTATATGGAGATACCCTCCACTTAACAAGTCATGATGAGGCGAAAATTTTGGTCGACGACATTCCACTGCGGGCTGACGCGCAGCGAAACCGGGATCAGATTCTTGCTGCTGCCGAAGAAGTCTTTCTGGAGCGCGGTGCTCGCGTCTCGCTGGACGACGTTGCCAAGCGCGCTGGTGTTGGCATCGGCACGCTCTACCGTCGCTTTCCGACACGGGAAGACCTGCTCGCTGCGGCATACAGCGCCCGTTTCCTGAGGTTTGCCGAAGCCTCCCGGAACAGAGGAGAGGAGGTTGATCCGCTGAAAGCCTTGCGGCTCTATCTTCAGGAACTCGTCGAGTACACGAACATGTATCGCGGCGTTGCGGCGTCGCTCGGAACCGTCTTGCAGATCGGAACGCCGGGATGTGTCGCAACCAGCGAGGAAGGCGTCCGGCTGCTGCAGCGTGGACAGCAGGCGGGCGTCATTCGGTCCGATATCAGCTTTGACGACATCGTCTGCATCGCGACCGCAATTTCGCTCGCTACGGAGAAGGACACCGCACCGCAAGCCCATATTGCTCACCTGGTGGGCGTCTTCATGGGCGGGATCGGCATTCGCCGATAATGCCGATCAGGCTTCGGGCCTTGGTCAATCATGTCTGCGCCAGGGGGCGAGGCAGTGCTGAGCCGACCCGGCACAAAGGCCGCCGCAGACGCTCGACTGGTCCGGGACCTTCTGCTGTTCACAAGGATGCTTGTCCTGCTCTCAGGGTCTGTCCCTTGCCAGCTCGCGGGCCGTTTCAAGGAAGGCCTGCATGGCAGCTGAGAGATTTCGGCGCCCGGGATAATACAGGCAGAGTTCCCCGAAGGCGTGGGTCCAGTCTTCCAGCAGGCGCACCAGTCGTCCGGCCTTCACATCCTCCGCAATGCTTTCTTCCATGAAGCAGCCAATGCCGATGCCTTCCAGGGCCGCCGCACGGGCGACGCCTGTCTCGTCCAGCGTCACACTGCCGGGTACATCCAGTTCCACGGACTGACCCTCCTTCTCGAAGCGCCAGCGCAACAGGGATCCGTCGGGCAGCCGGACGCGTAAGCACCGATGCCCCAGAAGGTCGGAAGGCCCTTCAGGCCTGCCGTTTTTCTCCAGATAGTCGGCCGAAGCAACGATGGCGTAGCGCTGCGGGCGGCCGAGCGGCAAGGCGATCATGTCGCTCGGCACGAGCGCGGCCACCCGGACCCCGAGATCGAAGCCCTCTGCCACGATATCCACCAGCCGTGCCTCGGTCGCGAGATCCACGTGAACCTCGGGATAGCGGCCCATGAAGGTGGCGATCAGCGGCGAAATGATCTGCCGGGCGGCGAAGGGGGCGGCGTTGATGCGGATCATGCCGGTCGGTTTGTCCCGCTGGGAGCGCACGGCATCAAGCGCACCGTGAATATCCTGCAATGCTGGTCCGACCCGCTCCACGAACAGCCTTCCAGCATCCGTCAGCGACACGCTTCGCGTCGTCCGGTTGAAGAGGCGCACGCCGAGATGACTTTCGAGCCGCGCGATCATATGGCTGAGCGCGGTGGTGGACATGCTCATGTCGATGGCCGCCGCCCGGAACGTTCCGCGCCGCGCGATGGCAAGGACAGCGCCGAGTTCCTGCAGGCCTGCCATATCCATTATCCTGATTTCTTCATTATTTCATCCCGAATTGAGTGGCTTATTTAGGATTATCCGGCGCGCTAAGTCTACGGCTATCACACAGCCGATGGAGAAGAACATGAAGATACCCGCCGTCATCGAGAGCTATTTCGCAGCCGACAATCAGGACCAGTCCCATAACCTCTCCGCCTTGTTTGCGGCCGATGCCGTGGTCTCGGACGAGAAAACGAGGCATGAGGGGATCGACGCCATTATCGCCTGGAGCGCGGCGGCGAAGAACAGGTACGGGCATACGAGCGAGCCCCTGGATGCCGAGGAGGCCGATGGGGGATATATCGTGCGGGCGCGCGTGACCGGCCGCTTTCCCGGCAGCCCGATTATTCTCACCTATCGTTTTCATCTCGAGGCGGAAAAGATTGCGAGACTGGAGATCGGCTGATGGCAAACTTCATCGACCTGAAGGGCAAGCGCGCACTCGTTACCGCCGGCACGAAGGGTGCCGGCGCGGCAACCGTTGATCTTTTGCGGCAACTGGGAGCAACGGTGCTGACAACCGCACGCTCGCGGCCCGAAGACCTTGCGCACAGCGAGTTTGTTGCAGCCGACCTCACCACGCAAGCCGGATGCCTATCCGTGGCGGATGCGGTGCGGGAACGTCTCGGCGGCATCGACATTGTTGTCCACATGCTTGGCGGATCTTCGGCACCCGCCGGCGGCTTCCAGGCGCTGAGCGATGACGAATGGCGCAAGGAACTGGACCTGAACCTGTTTCCGGCCGTCCGCCTCGACCGTTTGCTGGTGCCGGACATGGTCGCCCGGGGCCGCGGCGTCGTCATCCATGTCTCGTCGATCCAGCGCTTGCTGCCGCTGCCGGAGGCCACGACCGCCTATGCAGCCGCCAAGGCCGCGCTGTCCACGTACAGCAAGAGCCTGTCCAAGGAGGTTTCGCCGAAGGGCATTCGCGTCCTGCGCGTCTCGCCTGGCTGGATCCTGACGGAATCCTCGCTGCATCTGGCCGAGCGGCTGGCGAAGGAGGCGGGTACGGATCTAGAAGGCGGCAAGAGACTGATCATGGACTCACTCGGCGGGATCCCGATCGGGCGTCCCTCCAGGCCGGATGAAATTGCCAGTCTCATCGCCTTCCTCGCTTCCGACAGGGCCGGAACGATCTCCGGCGTCGAATATGTCATCGACGGCGGGACGGTGCCGACCGTCTAGCAGCGGCAGGAGCCGTCGTGCTCCATCGTTGTGCGGTGGTGAAACTGCCCGGGTAGAAGAGGTATCGGCGTTTCTCGGCGGCGTTGGCCATGAAGGTCTTCTTCCTGGCTCTGCTAATGGCGATGCCAGGGCGCCTGAGGGATGTGTTCAACAGGCTTCTTTTTCGGCCACCGGCCGGGATCGGCGAGGTCGGAGTGACAATTGTCCGATGGCAGGCGCGACCGGCCTTCGATCTTGAGGCTGTCGCGTCCAAAGGCCTCCAGGGCCTGAAACGAACCTGTCAGTGACATCATCGACTTTCATCCTCGGCTCCAGCAAATGATGCCAGACTGGGGGCTCTTCAACCTCAATGCATGCGCGCAAACCAGGATGCTCCGCACGGCGGCCTTCCACCGCCGAACCTCCGCTTCCCCTGCCTCAGAAGGCCACCCGCACCGTCAGGCTTGCATTGAACGGCTGGCCAACGGCAACACCATAGGCCGAATTGCCGATCGAGGAGGTGTAATACGTCTTGTCGAAGATGTTGTTGAGGTTCAGCTGGATCTCGACCGGGTGGTCTCGTTCGATCCGATAGGTGGCAAACAGGTCGACGACGCCGTATCCGGGCAGGTAGAAGCTGTTGGCGGCATCGCCGGCCCGCTGGCCGACGGCGCGCAGGGCGCCGCCGAACCGCAGGCTGCCCCGGCCGCCGAACACCGCGCCGTAATCATAGGCCAGACGCAGGGCGGCCGTGTTGCTTGCGACGTTTGCTAAGCTGTTGCCGGCGTAATCGGGATCGTCCATCACCTCTGCATCGGTCAGGCCATAGCTTGCGACCAGTTGTACGTCGTCCGTCAGCTGGCCGGCGAGATCAAGCTCGATGCCCTTGGAGCGGACCAGCCCGGCGGTGCGATAAACCGTCGTACCATTCACTGTTTCCGAATAGGCGACGTTCTTCTTTTCGGCGTAGTAAACCGCCAGCGTTCCACTCAGCCAGCTGTTGAAATCCACCTTCGAGCCGATTTCATAGGAAATGCCCTTTTCCGGATCGAGACTGCCATAGGCGCTGTTGATCGAGCTGTTGGGCCTGAAGGTCCGTGCCACATTGGCGTAGAGCGACGCTTCAGGGCTCAGGGACCAGACCAGACCGGCATTAGGGATCAGCGCCAGCCCGTCGGTATCGCTGTTGACCGTGCTGCCGCTGCCGGCCACGACGTCATAGTGTTCAAGGCGCAGGCCGGCAACGGCGATCCAGTCGTCCGAAAGATGGATGCGGTCCTGGGCGTAGAGGGACTGCGTCCGCATGCGCTGATATTCCCGCGTCGAGGCCGCCGCATTGTAGATGCAGGGCGATATGGCGTCGTAGACGGGCTGATTGACATTGAAACGGTTGCCGGCATTGCACTGCTGCAGGGCCGCGCGGGAGATGCGCTCGTCCCGCACGGCCGCGCCGAACAGGAACTCGTTATTGAAGCCGAAAAGTTCCTCGCTACCCGTCAGGTCCGCCCGCAGCGAGTGGACTGTGGTATCGTAATAGCCGCGCACGTCCGAGCGGCGGGTCAGCACGCCGGTCGTTGCGTTGTAGGCGGTGGCACGTGTCTGGTCTGCGGAAAAGCTGTCCTTGCCCCAGCCGTAGTTCAGCGCCAGGTTCCAGTCGTCGCCAAGCTCACGGTCCAGCGACAGCTTGAACAGATCGGAATCGCCATCCACCTCCGACCAGTCTTCGTCCAGGCGCTGCCGGCGGCTGATGTCGAGGAACTGCCGGTTGGCGGTGTCGTAAACAGTGCCGCGATCATACGGATTGAGGTAGTGCTGATGCGTGTAGGATATGCCGATCTTTGTGTCCTCGCCTTCCCATGACAGCGATGGTGCGACGAGCCAGTTGCGGTTCTTGCCGAAATTGCGCCAGTAATCGCCATCCTCGCCCTCGACGATCAGGCGGTAGGAAAGATCGGTATCCGTGATCGGCCCCGTGATGTCGAAGCCCGCCTTCTTGGAATATTGCCCGGCGCCATAGGCGGAGAATTTCGTCCAGGCTTCGGCGGCAAAGCTGTCCTGCGGCTTCTTCGTGACCACATTGATCATACCGCCCGGATCAAGCACGCCGTAGAGCGTGGAGGCCGGCCCCTTTAGCACGTCGACATAGTCTGTCGTGGCGTTGAAGCTGCGGGGCAGGGCCGTGTTGAGGCCGTCGGTCAGGATGGAACCATCCCGGCTTTCGCCGAATCCGCGGCGGATGATGGCGTCGTTGGCGCCGGCAATGGTGTTTCCCTGGGTGATGCCGCTGACATCCGACAGTGCGTCGTCCAGGTTGTTGGCCGCCTTGTCCTTGATGACTTGCGGGGCAACCGTAGTCACCGCCTGCGGTATGTCCTTGACCGGCGTCTGCGTGCGGGTTGCGGTTGCGGTGCGGGAGGTCTTGTATGCCGCCTTTCCGTTGTCATTCTCGCCATTGATGAGGATCGGGTCCAGCTGAAGCGCTGCACCGTCCTGCGCCAGGGCGCCAGGGCCGAACGTATTGAAGGTGAGGCCAAGCGACAGTGTCGTGCAAAGCAGGGCGATATGGTTGCGCATTCTCATCAAAAGTTACGTGTGGTTTGAATTGGGCTGGCCGGTCATTCGATAGTGGAATGTAGTAGTCAAGTTTTTGTGTGCGACGACCGGGGGAAACGGCGAGGCGAGCATGGCGGCGGCAAAGCGCCCGATCTGTCGAATAGACTGGTGCGATGACTGGCCAGATTTACAGATTTTCCTAATGATAACAAAAGACTTAATCGGAGGCGGGCAGGGCAGACGATTGCAGGACGGGATGCAGGGCGCGGCAGGCGACACTTCCAGCCTCGCATCGAAAGGGCGGGCTCGCGGCAGTACGGGCCGGCGATGATGGGCACCGACACAAAAAGTAGGGGCGCTTATAGTTGACTACTACATTCAGCTATGCAGACAAACCCGCTTCCGCAACGCGAGCATATTTCGAGCATGACCAGCAGATCCGCCGATCCACCGACCAGAAGCAGGCTTACGGCAGAAGCGCTTTCCGTCGGACATGGCGGGCAGGCTGTGGTCCAGGATATCGAACTTGATATTTTCGAAGGCTGCATGACGGCCCTTCTGGGCCCCAACGGCTCTGGAAAATCGACGCTTCTCGCGGGTTTTGCCCGCCTGCTGCCGGCGCTTGGCGGAAGTGTGCGTCTCGACGGTTCCGACCTCGCAACGTTTCCCACCCGCCATGTGGCGCGCGTGCTGGGCCTGTTGCCGCAGCAGCCGCCCGTTCCGGAAGGCCTCAGCGTGTTCGACCTGGTTGCCCGTGGCCGTTTTCCCCATCAGGGCTTTTTCAGCCAGTGGAGCCGCCAGGATGAAGCGGCCGTTGGCGAAGCGCTCGCCCTTGCCGCTCTCGCCGATCTGGCCGACCGGCCGGTGGAAACCCTGTCCGGCGGGCAAAGGCAGCGGGCCTGGATTGCCATGGTGCTTGCTCAGGAAACCCCGCTGCTTTTGCTCGATGAACCGACCACCTTTCTCGATGCCGCCCATCAGGTCGCCATTCTCGATCTGCTGCGCGATCTGGTTCGCCGTCACCGTCGTACGGTGGTCTGTGTCCTGCACGACCTAAACATGGCGCTTCAATATGCCGACCGGCTGGTTTTCTTGAAG
Organism: Rhizobium sp. CSW-27; assembly: GCF_018760785.1. Taxonomy (GTDB): domain Bacteria; phylum Pseudomonadota; class Alphaproteobacteria; order Rhizobiales; family Rhizobiaceae; genus Neorhizobium. Next base: position 398,608 of record NZ_JAHHZO010000003.1, on the reverse strand, counting down.
GAGGGCAGGATCCGCCACGTCCTGACGCACCCGTCGCAATGCGACGGCCGGATCATAGAAGAGGTGTTCGAGATGCCGGTGGTTAGCCTGAAGCACCCGCAAAGCGGGCTGCCGGTTTTTCTGCCCTGCGCATCGCGGCAGCCGGAAGCCCGGCCATGACCGCCATGAGCAGCGCCGGTCATAGCCGCGAAAGGCACGCTTTGTTGCTGATGCTGTCCGTCCTGGCGGTGCTGGCCATCCTCCACATCCAGCAGGGTGCGCGTCCCATTCCGGCCACTGTCATGCTCGATGCCGTCCTTTCCCCTGATCGCGACGCGTTCGACCATTTCGTGATCCTGTCCCTCAGACTGCCGCGCGCAAGCGCCTGTATCGTTGGGGGAGCAGCGTTCGGGGCGGCAGGCTTTCTGCTGCAGGTGGCGATGCGCAATCGTCTGGCGGAGCCGCATGTTCTCGGCCTCAATGCCGGAGCAAGCCTTGCCGTGGTGCTGGTGACCACCTACCAACCGGTCGTGCTGCCTGACATCCTGATGCCGTTTGCCGCAAGCCTCGGCGCAGCCGGCCTGTTCGGTCTTGTCCTCGCCCTGTCTGCGCTAGGATCAGGCAGGTTCGACCCCGTCAGGATGGTCTTCTTCGGGATTGCGCTTTCCGCACTTGCCAGTGCGCTTGTCTCCGCAATCCTCATCCTCAACGAGGACACGCTGGAGCAGTTGCGTTTCTGGCTGGTGGGAGACGCTGCCGGCGGTGGCGCCGCCGCCGTCTGGTCGATCTTGCCGGCCGTCGCACTCGGGCTTGTGGCGGGCTGCCTGCTGATGCCGCAGCTTGCCACGTTCAGCCTTGGCGAGAGCATTTCCGTCGCGCTCGGCGCATCGGTGCACAGAACTCGCATCGCTGCGCTCGTCGTGACGGCGTTGCTGTGCGGCTCCGCCGTTTCCCTTGTCGGCCCGATCGGCTTCGTCGGCCTGATGGCGCCGGCCCTCTGGCCCCGCCTGCATCAGCGTCCCTCATTGGGGGCCTTCCTGCTGGTTGCCGGTTCAGGAGCCGCGATCCTGCTTGCGGCAGACATTCTGGCCCTCGGACTTCTTGCGCCGACCGAACTGCCGACCGGGGCCTTGACCGGACTTGCCGGCGCCCCCGTTTTCATCTGGCTGGTGGCAAGGAGGCTCACATGAGCCGCTTCCTTATGCCCCCGCCCGCAAGGAATGCACGACGCCTTGCCCTGCGCCTCGGTCCGTTTTCCACCCGCCTTGCCGTTCGGGGGCTTGCGGCGAACCTTCTCCTTGCATCCTACCTGCTTCTCGTCGTCTGGCTCGGCCTCTCGCTCGGCAGTCGCCCGATCCCGCTTGCCACGATTCTTGCCTGGCTGCGGCTGGAGCAGGTCAACGATACCGACAGCATCATCCTTGGAAGCCTGCGCGCGCCACGCCTGTGCCTATCCATGCTGAGTGGCGCCATGCTGGCGCTGTCCGGCGCCTTGACACAGCATGTGACGCGCAACGGTCTTGCCGATCCCGGCCTCATCGGCGTGCGATCGGCGGCAGCCCTCCTGATCGTCGCCCTCATTCTCGCATGGCCGCAGGCGCCGCTCGCATTGCGGCCGGTCGTTGGCCTTGCCGGCGGCCTGCTTGCCGGGCTGGTGGTCGGCCTTCTGGCGCGTGGTGCAAGTCCCCTCAAATTCGTGATGATCGGCTTTGGCATCTCCTGGTGCCTCTCCTCGGCGCTCGTCATCCTGCTGGCATCTGCCGATATCCGCAGCCTTCAACGCGCGATGATGTGGCTTGCGGGGAGCCTGGAAGGAGCGGATTGGCCGGCCGTGCGCCTTGCCCTGGTCGTGTTCGTTCCGACAGCCATCGCATGCCTTGGCCTTGCCCGGCAGGCAGAGCTTCTGGACCTCGGGGCGGCCACCGCGTCTGCGCTTGGGATCAATCAGACACGGCTGCATGTTGCATGCCTTGCAATAGCCGTTCTTCTGGTGGCAACCAGCGTGTCGGTCGCGGGCGGGCTCGGCTTTGTCGGCCTGGTTGCGCCACACATGGCTCGTTTCCTGCCAAGGCAGGGTCTGGCGGGTCGATTGATCTGTGCCACACTTATCGGGGCGCTGCTGGTCATGGTTGCCGATCTTGCCGGCAACGTCGCCTTCGCCCCCATCCGCCTGCCGGTCGGCATTTCTCTGGCAGCGATTGGCGCGCCGGTGCTGATCCTTCTCCTCTGGCTTCGTCGAAACAGGATATGACATTGTGATACGATCCGGCCTCCTTACGTTGATCCTTGCCGCATTGGTGATGGCGCCGGCTGTCGCAAGGGCAGTGACGATCGTCGACGACCGCGGGCGCACGGTGACGCTGACGCGCCCTGCGGAAAGGATCGTCTCGGATTATGACATCGACGTCACGATCCCGCTCATCGAACTCGGTGCCATGCCGATTGCCAGCCACGGGCGGCTTGCCGGCGATGGCAAGCCCTATCTGCGCTCGTCGAAACTCCTGACGGGAATCGATTTCGACAACAGCGACATTGCCTTCATCGGTGCCGCCGAGATCGATCTGGAGGCCGTTGCCGCGCTGAAGCCGGATCTGATTGTCACGGAGATTTCCCGTGCGACGCCGGTGGAGAAGCTTGAAAAACTCGCGCCGACCATTGTCATCAATTCCGATCTCGGCGCGCCGCATGTCTATGCCCTGCTTGCCGCTGCCACCGGAAAAGAAGCCGAATTCAAGCGGCTGGACAGCCGTTACCGCGCGCAGCTCGCCCTGATGAAGGCAGAGGTACAGCCGGAAAAGCACGTGGTTTCCGTTTTCCAGCCCCTCCGCGGCAAGCTCAATGTCTACCAGAGCTACCGCGCGATCGGGCAGGTGCTGCGCGATGCCGGCTTCCGCTTCCCGCCGCTGATCGATGACATTCCTGAAGGCCAGAGCATTGTCGTCAGCACCGAGCGACTGCCGGATCTCGATGCCGATGTGATTTTTGACCCCTACCGCTCCGACCGCAAACAGGGCGCCAGGGCAGAGATTGCAGCCATGGAAAGAATGGTGCCGGGCTTTTGCAGGTTTCTGTCCGCCTGCCGCAATGGGCGTTATATCCTGATCCCCCGCGAAGAGGCGATTTCGAACTCCTATGCGGCCCTGTCGCGCATGGTCGCCATCGTGCAGACGGCGCTTGGCCCAAGGCCGCCGGGCTATCGAACGGCGCCGGAGCCAACCGGCCTCGCCATCCCGGCGAGATAACGGCGCAGGGCGAAAGCGGCTGCCGGACCTCGCTCTTGTCTTGGCTTTGCGGTCTGTTCTAGATGACGGGCCACAGTGAAACGCAGGAGCGGTGAAAGACCGGATCGTCCCATGTCATCGCAGGAAAGACCCGTTCGCTTCAAGGACCGCTTCGGAGACCAGCTTGCAAAGCGCCGCGCGCGCCTGTCTCCCAGCCTCCTGAAGGTTGTCGAGTTCATCGACGCCCACCGACACCGGGTCCTCGGACTTTCCGCACTCGAGATCGGCTTCGAGACCGGGGCGTCGGACGCAACCGTTATTCGCGCCATCCAGTCACTGGGCTTCAGCGGGCTGCGCGAACTGAAGGATGTTCTGGAAGCCTGGCTCGGCGAAACGGATTCGCCCATCGAGAAGATGGCGGCAACGCTTCGCGATGTGGACGGCCACGTCAACAAGGCGCTGGACTTCGTGCTCCATGCGACATCGACGACCGTGGATGCGCTGTCCTCTGCGGAGAACCGGCGTGCCATTGCGGCCATCGCGCAACATCTGGGGGCCGCCGAAGGACTGGGCGTCTTCGGTATCGGGGCATCGGGCATCATCGCGGATTACGGTGCACGCCTGTTTTCGCGCTCCGGATTGCCAAGCTATTCGCTGAATGCAACCGGCATCGCGCTTGCGGAACAGATTCTTGCCATGCGCAAGGGACACGTGCTGGTCATGCTTCTGCACGGCAGGGCTCACCGGGAGGCAATGGCCGCCATTGCCGAAGCGGAACGGCTTGAGGTCCCCATCATGATGGTGCTTGGAAAAAGCGACACGCCGCTGCGCGGTCACGCAACGGAGGTGCTGGTGCTGCCGCGCAGCAAGAAGGAACTGGTCGCCCTGCATGCCCCCTCCGTCTTCGCGATCGAGTTGCTGCACATCGCCTATTGCGCAACACAACCCGAGCCGACGCTCCAAACGCTTGAACGCCTTGTCGATCTTCGAAACATGATCCGCCCGCATTCGAAATAGAGTGCAGACGGTGGCGAAACGCCAGGCCCGGCTTGGTGCAAGGACATTCGAAATGGTTCGGTTCTCCGACACGCGGCGACGACGAGGTCGCAGGCATCGTGACTTACGGTTCGTATCCCCTGTCGCACGGACGAACCGGTCGTTACGCAGCAAGTGCTGCCTTCAATGGCAGTCCGGCATCGCACAGTCGCGCGGCGGAAATCCGTGTCTGCTGTGCAAGCCAGCGCCTCGCCTGGGCAAAGTCGCGCACGCAACCCAGTGCCCAAAGACCCGTGACAATCCCGTCCCGCAGATGGAAGCCCATGCGCTCGTCCGGTCCCGTCACCCGCTCGACGATGTCATCGGCGGCAAGCAGATCGCCGACCATCTGAAGCCGCTTGCCGAACTGATCGGACCAGAACCAGGGTGCCTCGGCTGTCGGTGGCGTTATGCCTGCGATCCGGCAGGCGGCAACAAGGGCCGAATGATTGGCGTTCTGCCAGGATTCCAGACGTACGGTGCCGCCTTCCGGCACGCGCTGCGCCGCGCAATCGCCAATCGCCAGAATATGGGGATCTTCGGTCTGGAACAGGTTATCGACCAGGATGCCGCGTTCTGTTGCCAGACCTGCGCTCGCGGCCAGTTCATCATTGGCGTCCATGCCGATGGCGGTTACCAGAAAATCCGGCCGGATTTCCGTGTTCCCGGTGACGACAAGCCCGCCCGGATGAAAAGCGATGGCCGCATTGCAATGAAGACGCACACCGTTTTGCGTATGCAAGGTTTCCAGGGCCTGCGACAGGGCAGGGGGAGCCACGCGGCTGCAAAGACGCGCCGATGCCTCCAGAACGTCGACCTGCAAGCCGGCCTGACGGCAACTGGCGGCAACTTCCAGGCCCAGCCATCCGCCGCCGATCACGGCCACATGCCGGCCTGGCTCCAAATGCTGCCGCAGCCGCGCAGCATCCGCAGCTGTCCGGATGGTGAGAACGGGCAGACCTGTTGCCGCCGCCTGCTCCAGATGTCGTGCGCGGCCACCGGTCGCCAGCACAAGCCGGTCATAGGCGAATTCTCCCGCTTGTGTCCGCACCGTTCGGGCGGCTCGGTCAATGCCTTGCACGGCGCAACCGGTCAGCAGCCGGATCCCGTGTTTCTCGGCGCGGATGTCATCCAGTATGGTGACGGTTTCGAGGCTGCATTCGCCGCTGACAAGCTTCTTGGAAAGCTCCGGCCGTTCATAGGGGGCGTGCGGCTCATCTCCTATGATGATGATCCGACCCGCAAACTCCTTTTCCCGCAAGGCCATTGCGCAGACCGCCGCCGCCTGACCGCCGCCGACGATAACCACGTTTTTTTCCGTCATAGTCCCTCGCATATCATTGATCCATACCGTAAGGTTTGGAATGCTGAAATTTCAAATGAAGGTTCTGCCGTGAGTGAAGGCGCCCCAGACAAGCAATCCGGTACGCTTGAAGACACCCCCCGCCATGCCGCTGATGCCCCGCCTGCCAATACCGCCCGCAGCCGGACGCGAAGGCTGAAGGACAGCCCCTTGACCGAAAGTGACTGGGTGGAGGCGGCAACGGATATTCTCGTTCGGGAAAACGTACGCGGCATCCGCATCGATACGCTTTGCCAGAAGCTGGGTGTGACGAAGGGCAGCTTCTACTGGCACTTCAAGACGCGGGCGGACCTGCTTGCAGCCATGCTGAAGAGCTGGCAGCGCCGCATGACGCTGAACGTGATCCAGAACATATCGCGCATCAACGAGTCGGGCTTTTCCCGCCTGCGCAGCCTGATGGCGCTGCCGCGCATGCCGCGTTCGCCAGCCTTTGCTCAGGTGGAAATGAGCATTCGCGATTGGGGGCGTCGCGTGGACCTGCCGCGTGAAGCTGTCGAGGAAGTCGATCATATTCGCCTGGAATACTTCGCCGAGCTTTTTCGCGCCGAGGGTTTTTCGCAGGCCGAAGCCCGGACCCGCGCTTATCTCGCCTATTGCCTGATGATGGGCGATTCCATTCTGCATAAGACGCTGAAGCCTTTGAGTGACAAGGAATTCGTTGAAAAGGCGATGCAGATCCTGAGCGCTCCCGAAGAGCAATCCAACCGCTGACCTATGTCCCGCCCGGGCTTTCTGCCCGGGCGGGGCCATGCATCATGCCGAGGCGCGGGCCAGATCGAGCGCCACATCCACGATCATGTCTTCCTGGCCGCCCACCATGCGGCGGCGGCCCAGCTCCATCAGGATGTCGCGGGCATCCACGCCATAATCGGCAGAGGCCTTTTCCGCATGGCGCAGGAAACTGGAATAGACACCGGCATAGCCCAGAGACAGCGTCTGGCGGTCCACCTGGACCGGGCGGTCCTGGAGCGGGCGCACCAGATTGTCGGCGGCATCCTGAAGCTTGAAGAGGTCGCAGCCGTGCTGCATGCCAAGTTTGTTGGCAACCGCCACGAAGGCCTCGATCGGGGTATTGCCGGCACCAGCCCCCATGCCCGCCAGCGAGCAATCCACGCGGGTTGCCCCATGCTCGATCGCCGTGATCGAATTGGCCACTGCCAGCGACAGGTTCTGGTGCGCGTGAACGCCGATCTCCGTCTCCGGTTTCAGAACCTCGCGCAGCGCCGTAACCCGGGCGGCATAATCGCGCATGGTCATGGCACCGCCCGAATCTGTGACATAGACACAATGGGCACCGTAGCTTTCCATCTTCAGTGCCTCACCGGCCAGAACTTCGGGTGCCGTCATGTGCGACATCATCAGGAAGCCGACAACATCCATGCCCATCTCACGGGCGGCTGCGATATGCTGGGCGGACACATCGGCTTCGGTGGAATGGGTGGCGATCCGCACGGAGGTGACACCCAGATCATGTGCCTTCTTCAGATCATGGATCGTGCCGATGCCGGGCAGCAGCAGCGTCGCAAGCTTTGCCCGCTTGATCACCTTGGCAGCCTCGGCGATCCACTGGCTGTCGGTATGGCGCCCGAAGCCATAGGTCATGGTCGAACCGGTCAACCCGTCGCCATGGGCGACCGAAATCGCATCGACGCCCGCCTCGTCCAGCGCCTGCGCAATGTCACGGATATGGCCAAGATCGTATTGGTGACGGATGGCATGCATGCCATCGCGCAGCGTCACGTCGTGAATGAAGAGCTTTGCCATCACGCGGCCTCCTTGAACCAGTTGCGCAGGATTGCGATGCGCTCCGCGGTCTTGAGTGCCGCAGACGTCATGATGTCGAGATTGCCGGCATAGGCCGGCAGGTAGTGGGCGGCACCCTCCACTTCGAGGAACACGGTCACTTTCAATCCGTCGACATGACGGCCAAGCTCCGGGATCCACAAAGGTGCATTGCCGCCGATCCGCTCGAACTGCACCTCCTGCTTCAGGCGGTAGCCCGGAACATAGGATCTGACCTGATCCACCATGGAAAGGATGGAGGCACGTATAGCATCACGATCCGCGTCATCGGTCAGGCAGATCACCGTATCGCGCATGATGAGCGGTGGCTCCGCCGGATTGAGAATGATGATTGCCTTGCCTTTTTCGGCGCCGCCGACCTGCTCGATGGCGGCAGCCGTCGTTTCTGTGAATTCGTCGATATTGGCGCGCGTGCCGGGTCCGGCGGATTTCGAGGCGATGGAGGCGACGATTTCGCCCCAATGCACTTTCGTGACCTTTGAAATGGCCGCCACGATCGGGATCGTCGCTTGCCCGCCGCAGGTGACCATATTGACATTCGGCGCATCGAGATTGGCATCCAGATTGACGGGTGGAATGGTGTAGGGACCGATGGCGGCGGGTGTCAGATCGATCACCTGCTTGCCATCGGCAATCAGCACCTCGCTGTGGCGCTTGTGCGCACCGGCTGAAGTGGCGTCGAAGACGATGGCGATATCCTTGTAGCCGGGCAGCGCGCGCAGCCCATCCAGTCCTTCATGGGTCACCGCGACGCCCAGACGCTGCGCGCGCGCCAGACCGTCGGAGGCGGCATCGATGCCGACGAGGGCGGCGCATTCCAGCACCTTGGACAGGCGCATGATCTTGATCATCAGGTCCGTGCCGATATTGCCGGAGCCGATGATGGCGCATTTGACCTTGCTCATGCCGACTTCTCCCCGAATTCCACGCTGATTTCACCAAGCCCTTCGATATGCGCGGTGCATTGGTCACCCGGATTGACCGGCACCATCGGCCCAAGAGCCCCCGACAGCACCACCTGGCCCGCCTTCAGCGGACGCCCCTGAGCTGCCATGGTGCGTGCCAGCCAGGTGAGGGCGGAAAGAGGCGAGCCAAGGCAGGCGCGACCCTTGCCGCTCGATTTTTCTTCGCCGTTCAAGCAAAGCGTCATGGCGCAATTCAGCATGTCCACCTCATTCACACGCCGGGCCGAAGGACCGAGCACGAAATGCGAGGAGGAGGCATTATCGGCCACCGTATCGGTGATGCGGATATCCCAGCCGGCAATGCGCGAGCCGACGATTTCGAGCGCCGGGACAACATAGTCGATCGCCGCCAGCACCTCGCCTGACGAGGCATCCGCGTCGAGCACGTCGCGCGCCATGATGAAGGCGATTTCCGCCTCCACCTTCGGCTGGTGAAGTTCGCCCCAGGCAACGGTGCCGCCATTCAGCACGTCCATATCGGCAAACAACAGACCGTAATCCGGCTGATGTACGCCAAGCTGCTTCTGTACCACCCTGGAGGTGAGGCCGATCTTGGCGCCGACGATACGGCTTTCCTGCAAGCGGCGCAGCGTGTTGATTTCCTGAACCCGATAGGCCCCGGCGACATCGCTTTCGCCCAGGAGGTCCCGGATGGGAGCGCAAGGGATGCCGGTTTGGCGCGCCTGCCAGATGCGATCGGCGGCTTCCTGATAGATGGTCATGCTGCTTTCCTCTGCCTGTTCTTCTCGGCAAATCGGGTGCGATGGCGCTCGCCATCGACGGCTGCGAGATAGCCTGTCGCCAAGTGGTCCACGATGTCGGAGACGGTTTCGACATGCTCGATGACGCCGACGCCCTGGCCGGCGCTCCACACATGTTTCCAGGCCTTCGAGCCGGAATGCATGTCGCCGGAAAAATCGATCTTCGTTTCAGTTTTCATGTCATCGAGGGCAATGCCGGCGCGGGCAACGCTTGCCTTCATCCAGTTGCCCAGCGCACCGGTGATGGCGCGTGAGGCAATCAGGTCTTCCATCCGGCTGTCCACGACCATCTGGCGGTATTCGTCGGAAATCATGGTTTCGCGCGCCGCCAGGAAGCGTGTTCCGACATAGGCAAAGTCGACGCCGAGATTTTCCACCGCGCGCACCGCCTGCCCAGTCGAGATGCCGCCGCCGACGATCAGTGGGCCATCAAAGAAGCTGCGGACCTCATCGATGAAGGGCAGCATGGCGTATTCACCGGTGTGACCGCCGGCCCCGGAGCAGACCAGCACGAGGCCGTCGGCCCCCTTTTCGACCGCCTTGCGAGCATAGGTGGGCGAGTTGACATCGGCAAACACCAGCCCACCATAGCCATGCACCGTCTCAGTCACGCGATGCGGTCCGCCAAGCGCGGTGATGACGATGTTCGGCCGGAACTCCTCGACGAGCGCGATCTCCTCATCGAAGCGGCCATAGCTCGTATGGGTGATCATGTTGAAGGCCCAGGGGCCATCTTCCGGTCCGACCGAGGCGGTGATCGTTTCGAACCATTGGCGCAGATCAGCCGTGGTGCGGGCATTGGGTCCGGGCATGGCGCCCATGATGCCGGCCTTGCAGGCAGCAATCACCAGCTCCGGCCCGGAGACCAGAAACATCGGGGCGGTGATCACTGGCAGTCGCATGCGGCCCTGAAGAGCCGTGATGACCGTTCGTGTCGAGGTCATGCAGTTTCCTTTCGTTTGCGCCCACCACCGCGCACCATCAAGCCGCCATCGGAGCGGATGATTTCGGCCGTGACGAAGCGGGATTCTGTGCGGGAGGCGAGCGTGACATAGAGGCTCGCATGGTCTTCCGGCTCGGACAGGAAGCCGAGCGGCACGGTTTTGGCCACCATGGCATCAAAGCCGGGAATATCGGCCAGCGAACGGCCGTCGCCGGCGGCATCCAGGCCGCCGAGATTGGTGCGCGTGCCGCCCGGTGCAACCGCATTGATGCGGATGTCGGGGGCCAGCTCGAAAGCCAACTGCTTCACCGTGCCGACCAGCGCATGCTTCGATGATACGTAGAGCACGCCGCCGCCGCCGGGATAGAAGCTGGAGGAGGACAGCGTGAAGATCACCGAGCCTTGCGCTTCACGCAGAGGCTCCAGCGCGGCCCGCACCGCCAGCAGATAACCCTGCACGTTGATGGAAAAGAGTTCGTGGAAGCGGGCTTCCAGATCCTCACCCGCGATTGTCTCGAACCGGTCGGAGAAATCATAGACGCCGGCATTCGGCACCAGCACGTCAAGTCTGCCGAATGCTGCGACGGTTTGCGTGACCAGCCGTTGATTATCCGCCCAGCTGCGCACATCGCCCAGCACCGGCAGAACCGCGTCGCCGTGTTGCTCTCTCAGGGAATCCGCGTCAGCCTGCGAGCGCAGCAGCACGCCGACGCGCGTACCTTCCGCCACGAACCGGTCAACCACGGCGCGGCCGATCCCCTTGCCACCGCCGGTGACGATCGCTCCATAACCTTCCAATCTTCGGGTCATGATACGCTCACAGGAAGGTGTTGAGGTTTTTCGACAGAAGCACGTTCTGCACGATGAAGATGCGCCGGCGTGAAAGCTTGAAGCCGTCACCGTGACGTCGAAGCACGTCTTCGCGCCGCCCGTGGATGATGTCCTGGTCCGTCTCGTTGCGGTTGCGCACATTGGTGAAGGCAGAGCAGACGGCTACCAATTGCGGATCATCCGTCTCGAACACTTCGATATTGCTGATGAGATGGGCGTGGCGCGTGGCCGGATTATCCGCCCAGGCGGAGGGCTCGTTGTAACGCTTCACGCGGACATGAAGCTCATCCCAGCTGTCGTCGAAATAGGCCGCCTCGCCATAACAGAACGCACCGCGCCGGTCGTCGCGACGGCGGGTTTCCATGTCCGGCATCCAGTAGCGGATATCCTTGTCGATGAAGCGATCCAGCCATTCCTCGTAGGCTTCACGGTCCAGCGTGCGGGCTTCCGCATAAAGGAAGCGCGTCACCTGTCGTTCGGTGTCTGCATCGGCATAGCGGGTGAAATCGGAAAAAGGTCTTGCAATATCCAGCATGGTCTCACTCCGCCGCCTGACGTTGGGCCATTCTCTGCGGCGGAGCGGTTTCACCGTTCTGCAGGTCGTGCCAGTTGTCAAAACGCATGAATTCAGCCCAGCGCGTATAGAAGAGGCGCTGGTTGGCGTCGTTCAGCGATCCCTTGTGGATGATGCCCGGCAGGTCGCGGCTGTCATCGCGCGTGCCGACGCCCAGCGCATAGTGCAACGGCTGCTGGCGGGTGACGAAACCCTGATTGACGCGGGTGGAATATTCCCAGTTCTCGCCGTCATCCATTTCGAACACACCGGCGGGCGAAAACGTCATCATCACGCCCTTGCGGTAAAGCTCCTTGATGTGCTCCGGCATGTTCTTGTTGACGAGCGTCCAGACCACCAGCTCTATCTTGTCCGGCCCGCGTGGGTGCCAGACACGGAAGGTCGCCTGACCGGGCAGGAAGGAGAAATTGGGAAAGACGGTGGCAGAAGACACCGCACCGACCATGCGGGCGCGCACCTCGCCCAACCTGTCGGCCATCGCCTTCTGGCGGGAGAAGACGTAATCCACCAGTTCCGGATAGCCGAGCGTGCGGGTATTGCCCACCTTGTCGAGATTGGTCTCGATGCCGTGGCCGTAGACGGAGGCCTGGAAGGCGAGCTCGTCATAGCGCGCGCCGAGATCCACGCCGCCGCCCAGAATGGCCTGCGCACCGGACTGGTGTGTCCAGAAGGCGTGCAGAATATCGCCGACGAAGTTCTCGGCCGGAAATTTCCAATTGCAGTCGATGACAGACTTGATGGCCCCACCAATGAATTCCGTGCCGCCCTCGTCATTGTCGAGCATCACATCGAGATACCAGGTGAAATCACCAAGAAACTCTTCCAGGCTCGGCGCATCAGGGTCGAAGGTGGCGAAGATCAGGCCCTTGTAGGAGGCGATCTGGGCAACCGGCGTGAGGCCGATGCTTCCCTTGTCGAAGGTCGCATCAGAATCATAGACCTTGCCATCGGTGCCGCGCAGCCCGCCATCGATGCCGAAGGACCAGCCGTGATAGTTGCAGATGAAGCCGCGCGCCTTCTTGCCGGCATCCACCATGCACACCCGGTTGCCGCGATGCGGGCAGGAATTCAGGAAGGCGTTGACGGAGCGGTCGCGCTGACGCACCACAATCACATTATCCTCGCCCATATAGGTGCGCAGGAAGTCGCCCGGCTCCGGGATCTGGCTTTCATGCGCCAGAAACAGCCAGGCGCGCCCGAAAATCTGGCGCAGCTCCGCCTCGTAAATCTCCTGGTCGTGGAAGACCTTGCGATCCACCTGCGCCTTCTGCGTATCGACGAGTTTGGCAAAGTGCGGATAGCTGCCGGCCTTCGGATAAACCGGGCGCATGTCCGGCTTCTGGCCGGCATGGCTGGTGCATTGATCGTGTTCACACATGGCATGGGCTCCTTGCTTGCAGCCTTCGGCTTCATGACGTCAGTCTGGCGTAGAGCCCGTCGATGCGGGCTTCGCATTCGTAGAAGGTGAGCCTGGCGCAGCCGGACGGGCCGTTGTGAACCGCGCCATTGCCGAGTTCGAATTCGGCGAAATGCACGGGACAGACGACGCGGCCATCCTCGATCCAGCCTTTCGACAACGATTCATTGGCGTGCGGACAAGTGTCAGGAAACACGTAATAGATCCCATCGAGACAGGTGACGCCGAGGGGCTTGTGCCCCTCCAGCGAAACCTTGAGGATCTCCTCGCCAATCTCGGAAAGGTCGCAGATGCGGACCATGTCGAGTGCATCCGCCATCATCACGCAGCTGCCTTCAGTTCGGCAAAGCCCATGCCGGTCACCCATTCGGTGATCGGCTCATAGGCGACAACCTTGCCGCCGGCGGCACCGACCGCCGCCATGGCGCAGGCAAAGGTGCGGATTTCCATGGCACCATTGCCGCCTTCCGAAAGGATGATGTCATCGGTGAAGCCGAGCATGGCCTGCTTGTCGCCGGAAGTGATGGCGGCCAGAACGCGCCCGTCGAAATCCGGGTTGACCTCGCCCATACGCTCATCGCCCACGTGATGCGAAATGCCACCGGAACCGATAACGACCACGCGCTCATTGCCGGGGAAGCTTTTGACGGCTGCGGCAATCTGTTCGCCCAGTTCCCAGGCCCGCTTCATCGGCAGATAGGGATCGACGCCGCAGGCCAGCATGACAGCGACTGACTTCATGCCGGCATTGGGCTTGACCATGTAATGATGCGGAATGGCCACCGAATGATCCACCGCCATGGCACGCCCGACGGTCCAGTCAAAGCCGCTCTCGAATCCTTCGCGGCAGATATGCGTGCCTAGCTCCGCATGGCAGGCAATCGGTGCGCGCTTGAGGCCCGGCAATTGATCCACCGGACCATCCATTTCACCGGTGGAAATGACATAGCGCGGCAGGCACTCAGTACCATAGAGTATGTAGTGGTCACAGCCAATGATGATGGCCGTGTCTGCCTTCAGCTCCGCGATGCGGGCAGCCGTTGCCGCATAGGCATCCAGCACCACCTGCTTTTGCGCGGCGCTGGGGGCATCCGGTTCGTAGAACATGATCGGGTTATGGGGAACGACGAAACCGCCGACGATCTCAGCCATGGCTCAAGCCTCCTCTCGCTTCATGATTTTCATGTAGTCACGCTGGGCCCGGCCGCTTTGCAGCCAGAAGCCCCAGGTCAGCATGGTGTTGACGCCGCGATCGGCGATCTCGCGCACCTTGTAGCCGGTAATCAGCGCCCGTTCTTCCTCCGTCAGCTGGTAGCGTGACAGGAATTTTTCCGGCTCGGCGCTGAAGGCCTTCTTGTTGGCGCCGGATGTGGACAGGTCATACAGGACCTTTTCAAGTGAATTACGGCTCATGCCTCTCCTCCCAGGAATGCCGTTACCAATGTCATGAATTCCGCCTCGCGCTCGATCTGTACCCAGTGGCCGCATTTGCCGAAGGAATGCAGTTCGGAGTTCTCCAGCCACTGATGCATGTCGAGCGCCCGCTGATAGGGCACCACGCGGTCCTCGCGGCCGTGCAGGATCAGCGTCTTGTGTTTCACCTGGCGCAGCAGCTTTTCCGGAATGCCGCGCACTTCCGGGTTGTCGCCGCTTGGCGGCGGCATCAGCTTGCGGAAGGCTTCCAGCGCGCCATCGCGCGTGGCGGCCTCGAAGCGGGCGGCAATCAGGTCTTCCGTCAGGATCGAAGCGTCATAGGGGAAAAAGCTCATCGCGTGGCGAAGGCTCTCCATGGTGCCGTCGAAATCGCCCTGCGCCTTCAGTCCGTCGGTCATGGGGAACCGGCCGCAGGGGGTGCCGAGCAGCACCAGCCGGTCGATCCGCTCCGGGTGGTTGATCGCCGTCATCAGGCCGAGCGCACCGCCGAAGGAATTGCCGACGATCGAGATTTTCGCAATCTCCAGGGCATCGAGAATACCGATGAAATGCTCGACCCACAGCATGATATTGTATTGGGTATCCGGCTTCAGTTCTGTGGCACCAAAGCCTGCAATATCGGGTGCAACGACATCGAAATCCTGCGAGAGCGGGGCGATGACCTTGCGCCAGTTGGCCCAGGCCGAGACACCGGCTCCGGAACCATGGAGAAGTGCGACGGGGCGTCCGGTGCCCTGGCGGTGCACATTGGTCCGATGGCCGGCGGCCATCACGGTCAGGGAGTGGTTGGTTCTGTCAAGCATGAGCTTTCCTCGTTGTTCAGCGCATCAGCGCCGGCAGCATGAGTGAAAGGGAGGGCAGGCCGATGATGAGCCCCGCCCGGATGAAATCCGCCATCACGAATGGCATGACGCCGCGGAAGATCGTCGTCAGCCGCACCTCTGGAAGCACGGATTTGAGGACGAAGACGTTGAGCCCGACGGGCGGTGTAATCAGGCTGATTTCCACCACGACCACAACGACGATGCCGAACCAGATGAGGTCGTAGCCAAGGCTTGCCACCAGCGGATAGAAGACCGGCACCGTCAAAAGCATCATGGAGATGGATTCCAGCACGCAACCGAGGATGACATAGATGGCAACGATCAGCAGGATGACGACGATCGGCGCGACGCCCAGACCTTCCACCCAGCCAACCAGAGCCTGCGGCAGGCGCGCGGCATTCACCAGATTGGCGAAGATGAAGGAGCCGATCAGGATCATCATCAGCGAAACGGTGGTGTTCATCGCATCGCGCAGCGACGCAGCGACCATCTCGAAGCTGGCCTTGCCGCGCAAAAGGGCGATGAAGAGAGCACCTGCCGCCCCGATACCGGCACTTTCCGTCGGCGAGAAAAGACCCGCATAGATGCCGCCCATGACCACACCGAACAGCGCGACGGTGGACCAGATGCCGGCCAGCGCACGCAGGCGCTGGCTGAAGCTCAGCCCGGCCCCTGCGGGACCAGCCGAGGGATCGCGATAGACGACATAGAGAATGGCCGCGCAGTAGAGCAGAATGCCGACAAGCCCCGGCACGACGCCCGCCATGAACAGTTCGCCGATATCCGTCTCCGTCATGATGCCGTAAAACACCAGCGCGATGGAGGGCGGAATAAGGATGCCCAGCGTGCCGCCGGAGGCAATCGAGCCGGTGGAAAGTGTATCGGCATAGCCGTATCGCTTCATCTGCGGATAAGCGATCCCGGACATGGTGGCTGCGGTTGCAAGGCTGGAGCCGGAGACAGCACCGAAACCGCCACAGGCGATGATGGTGGAAAGAGCAAGCCCGCCGCGATAGTGCCCGACCAGCGCGTAGCAGGCATTGAACAGTTCTTCCGCAATGCCGGAGCGAGCAATGAAGGCACCCATGACGATGAAGAGCGGGATGACCGCAAACTCGTAGGTCAACACTGTCTCGGTGGCGATGATGCCAACCTGTGAAAGTGCCGCTGTCCAGCCTTGCAGAACGGCAAGCCCTGCAACGCCGACAAGGCCGGTGGCAACCGCAATCGGCGTGCGCAGGAAAAGCAGAACGGCCAGTGCAATGAAGCTCAAGAGAGTGATCAGCATGTTGCGCCGTCCTTTCCGGTGACGGCGTCACCGCCCAGATGCGCCGCGAAGGACCCCAGAGAGGTTACCAGCAGGCCGCCGACGACTGCCAGCGGCAGCCACTTCGGCATCGGCAGAAACATGAAGTTCTCCTGATAGCCGTATAATACGATGGTCTGACGCGCGACCATCACCGCAAGCAGCAGCGAAAAGCCGAACTCCAACAGCCAGACCAGACGGTCCGCGGCCCGGTCCAGCCTTGGGTGACGGGCAAGCAGGCCGTCGGCGAGGTCGATCCGGATATGCTGTCGTGTCCGGTTTGCCTCGACCAGTCCGGCATAGACGGACAGGCCGAGCAGCACGCCGATCAGCTCGTAGGCAAAGCCGAGCGGGCTGCCGAACAGCACCCGCCCGCCGACATCGATGGCCGTGACCACCACCAGCAGCAACAGGCTGGCCAGTGTCACCATGCGACAGCCGCCAGCAATGGCGGCGAAGGCGTTACGCATTCCGGTCACCCCTCAATTGCTCAACGCTGCAATTTGCGCCTGATAGAAATCCAGTGCCGCCTTGCCATCGAGGCCAAGGCCGCTGGCCACATCCAGCCATGCTTTCTGCTCGCCTTCGAACTCTGTCTGAAGTGTCTTGATGAACTCCGGGGAGGCATCGATGTAGTTGCTGCCCAGTTCCTTACGGAAGGCAGCCTTGGCCTCATCGTCGAAGGTCTGCCAGAGATCACCCATGTAGCGGCTCAGCGGCTCGCCCGAGATATCGAGGATGGCCTTCTGGTCGGCGGCCGAAATCTGCGCCCACTTTGCATTGGAAACGATGATGAAGGCCGAACTGGAGAAAATGCCTCCGGGGACTTCCGTGACCGACTTGACGAATTTATCGACCTTGAAGCCGACCGTCAGTTCCGATGAGATGGCCGTGCCGTCGATGATGCCGCGCGACATCATTTCGCGCAGTTCGCCGAGCGACCCGTTGATGGGAACCGCGCCCATTTTTTGCAGCACGCGACCGACAACGGGCGTGGGAACCCGCATCTTCTTTCCGGCCAGATCGCTGGCCGCGCGAATGATGCCGTTGTTCATATGGATGTTGCCGCCCGCGGTGACATGCATGGCCAGCGTCACGACATTGTTCTGCATGCCGGTGGGTTCCAGCTTCTCCTTCCAGAGCCGCCAGTAAGCCGACGAGGAAATGCCAGCATTTTTGGTAATGAAAGGCAGTTCCACCATCTCGCTCAGCGGAAAGACGCCGGGTGCATAACCATGCGGCCCCCAGGCCAGATCGGCTATGCCATCGACCACCGCCTGATAATTGCGGTTCGGCGGTGCAAGCGGCTTTGCAGAGGGTTCGACAACCACCCGGCCGCCGGTGACCTCCTTGATCTTGTCGAACCATTTGTAGAGACCGCCGGACTGCGACCAGTGCGCCGTCGGGAACCACTGATTATAGCGAAGCACCACCGTTTCGGCCCGCGCCGGGCGCCCCAGCGCCACCATGGCGGCGGCCCCGGCCGCACCGGTCAGCACCTGACGACGATTCAATACCTTTGAGTATGTCATGAACAAGCATCCTCTCCTGCGTTGTGGTGACGTTAACTGGACTGTGATGCGAACGCCTGCATGGCCATGCGGTCCGGCTTGCCGGCGGGGGTCAGAGGCAGCTGTTTCAGAAACACGATGCGGCTCGGCAGCTTGTAGGGCACCAGCGTTTCGGCGCAGAAGGCGGTGAGTGCTTCAGCCTCCACGCCATCGCGCGCCACCACGAAGGCCACGGCGATTTCCCCGCAGCGCGCGTCGGGAATGCCCACGACGCTGGCCGCCGCTACAGCCGGATGCGAGACGAGCACTTCCTCGATCTCGCGCGGAAAAACGTTGAAACCCTTGTGAAAGATCACGTTTTTCTTGCGGTCGGTGATGGTAAGGAAACCGTCCTCGTCGATGACGCCGATGTCGCCGGTATAGACCCAGCCGTCACGCACCATCAATGCGGTTTCCTCGGCATTGTCCGCATAGCCCGTCATCTGATGGGGCCCGCGCACCCGGATCTCGCCGGGTTCGCCACAGCCGAGACGCCGTGTGCCCCCGACGGTATCGACGATCTCGACTTCTGTTCCGGGGCAAGGCTTGCCGGCGGCACCGATGCGCAGGCCTTCGCTTTGCGTGTTGACCGCAATCGGTGCGATCTCGGTCATGCCATAGCCTTCGTGGATGGCAAGGCCGGTTACGTCCTGCCAGCGACGGTGCAGTTCCGTCGGAAACGGCGCCCCACCACCGGGACAGACCCGCAGCGATGGCAGGCTTTCGGGCCCGATGCCCGGAACCGACAGCAGGCCCTGATAGATGGCCGGCGGACCACCGCCAAAGACGGTGACCGCATGCTCACGCATCAGGTCGATGATTGTCGCCGGGTGGAAGCGATCGGGAATGATGATGCTGCCGGCCCTCAGCATCGGGTTGGTGACCCCCATGAGGAAACCGTAGACATGGGTAAATGGGGCGATCGGCAGCCACACATCGCCATCCCGCGAGGGCCAGCCCCATTCCATCCGCTCGACGGCTGCCACCATGCCCCGGTGCGTGTGAACGACACGCTTGGGCACGCCCGTCGTTCCGCCGCTGTAGAGGTTGACGGCCACATCATCGGGATGTGCATCGAGACAGAGCCTTCTGCCTTCCTGTGCCAGTCCGGCAAGATCGCGGTCGGCAACCAGCAACGTCGCGTCCTGGTCGCCCATCGCCTGCGCGGTGACCACCGCAGCCGGCGAAAGCTTCGCAATCAGATGATGGCGTGTGGCGGGCGGCAGAAGCGGGTTCAGCAGTACCGGTTCTCCACGCAATGACAATACCGCAAGGTATGTCACAAGCAAAGAAACGCTGTTCGGCATCAGGATGACGACCGGACGCTCGGCCACAGCCTTGCCCAGTCGAGAAGCGATCGCACCTGCTGCGAAGGCTGCCTCTTCATAGGTCAGGTCGGCATCGCTGCTTTTTGCAAAGCGACGGTTTCCAGCGGATTCCAGTGATCGAGCGAAAATATCGGCAATAGTATGATGCTCATGCGCGGCGACTGTCCGCGCAATCCGTGCTATCTGCGACAAGTGGGTTCCTCCTCCCAAATCTCTGTTCCAATCAACGGCAGAATTTGATCCAAGTCAATACCGATTGGTATGTTTATGGATATGATCGCAAGATTTTCCCGTCGTGCGATTGCAGGGGGAGCAAGGGGACGGATGGCCCGGCGCGGCGGGTTCGTCTTGCCTGCGGATGGTTCATGCCCGCGCATGACAGGACGCAGGATCCTCCCGTCGGTTGAAGCGGCCTTGTCGAAGCTCATGGTCCCGCCTGGGCAGATCACCGGCAGGAGCCTGTGACAGTCTCCGGAATTCCGTCGGACGCGCTGCGATTTCCAAACGCCCTATGGGCGGATCGGCGCAGTTTTCGCCAGGCCGGAGGGACGGCGCATCAAACGTGCGGCGTGCTAGACAAAATAACGCAGTCTCAGCGGCAGCAATGCCGCGCCAATCGCGGAGGCATCGCCCTTCGCCTGCGCGAGAACGAGTTTCGCCTCCTTCGGCCCCACGCCGTAGCGATGGTCCCGCTGCGAGGGCAGGTGCGTGCGGTCGATCATCATCTGGCCGAGTGCCGGTGGGATCTGGCCGCCGAAGACGATTGCCTGTGGATCGAGAACCGCAATCAGGGTGGCCACCAGACGGTCCACCTGCGGCATAGTCTCGGCAAGCCATTCCTCGACGCCCGGCCATGCCGGATCGAACTGCTGGTAGAGCGCGTCGATCGAGTTGATGTCGACGCCGTTCCTCTGCAGCGCCGCGATCAGGTATTGCAGCGCCGGGCGTCTTGGTCCCTCATCCGGATTGTAGATGCCGCTGAACTCGCCAGCATTGCC
Organism: Rhizobium sp. CSW-27; assembly: GCF_018760785.1. Classification (GTDB taxonomy): domain Bacteria; phylum Pseudomonadota; class Alphaproteobacteria; order Rhizobiales; family Rhizobiaceae; genus Neorhizobium. The sequence continues at coordinate 378,276 of NZ_JAHHZO010000003.1, read as the reverse complement.
GTGAAAGCCGTGAAAGGGCTGGCCGCCGAGGATCAGGCCGCCGCCGAACCCGTAATTGAAGGACAGATAGGCAAAGGTCTGGCACCACAGACCCGCGCCGAGAAGGCTTTCGCCGATCGCGCCCGTGGTGGCATTGTTTTCCAGCCAGACCGGCAGGCGGAAGCGTGTCTCGAGGATCGGCTTCAGGTCGATCAGCGACCAGTCCCGCAGCGGTTCCGGTGCGTTGAAGACGCGATCTTCCGACACAAAGAAACCGGACATGGAAAAACCGAGGCCGAGCAGCTGCTCGCGCGGGATGCCGTGCTGTGCCAGCAATCGCTCCAGGGCGAGCGACAGCGCGGCAAGCGTCGCCTCCCGGTCGTTCGGCAGTATCTTCAGTTTTTCCTCGAAGAGGAGGCTGCAGCGGAAATCGGCGATGCAGATCACCACCGAGTCGGTGTTGATGGAGATGCCGAGCGAGTAGGCCGCTTCCGGAACCAGTTCGATAGTCGGGCTCGGCTGGCCGCGCGTGCCTTTCAGTGCTGCGCCGGTGCGCAGAAGCCCACGCTCCATAAGCCCTTCGATCAGCCGATGCACGGACTGCTGCGTGAGGTTGGTGTGGCCGGTGATCGCCGCCCGGGGAATGCGCCCATGGCGCCGGACGATATCCAGAATGAGACGCTCGTTCTCGCTGGCAAGCGGCTGGCGGTCAAGAAACTGGCGTGGCGTCCCATCGGTCATCATGGCTTTCGATAGCGACTCGGCGGAGGGGCCGCAACACGTCTGTGCGCTCCCAGACATCATTTCACTGGACTGTCACAAATATTACACCTAAAGTGTATTAATTGGATCCGGTCATCACAACGGGTCCGCAGGAGGAACCATTTCATGAGCACGAAATTTCTGGCGGCCGCCGCGCTTGCGCTGGCGGCGATGGCGGCGCCTTGCCTTGCTGCCGACAGCAACATGAAGAATCTCGACTTCGATCTGTCGAAGGTCACGCGCGAAAATTTCTATGACATCGTCGTTCCGGCTGCCAAAGCCGAGGGCTCGGTGACGATGTACAATTTCGCCGGCAGTTTCGCCGATACGTGGAAGGAGCTGATTACCCGCTTCGAGGCCAAGTATGGCATCAAGGTCGCCTATAGCGACGTGAAGGGCGATCAGGCCAACCAGCAGCTGATCGCGGTGCAGGCGGCAGGGCAGGATTCGCCGGTCGACGCCTATTTCGCCGGCGGCGGAAGCTATCCGCTTCTCTCGTCCAAGGGCGTGGTCGGCAATATCTCGCTGACCAGCATCCTGCCCAACATGGCCAATTACGATCCGGAACTGGCCAAGACGGTGTTCGGCAAGCCGCATGGCGGCAGCTTTCCGCTGGTTCATCTCAACCAGACGGCAATCGGCTATGATTCCGCATTCGTGAAGGCCGAGGACGTTCCCAAAAGCTTCGAGGAGCTTCTTGCCTGGGCTGAAAAGAACCCCAAGCGCCTCGGCGTGACGCTGCCGGCCAAGGGCGGTTCGGGCGGCGGCTTCATCTATTCCGTGGCGCTCAACTATCTGAGCGGTGACTGCCGCAAGCAGCTGACCGACTATAACCAGACGCTGCAGCAGGCCGAAGACTGGGCCATGCAATCGAAGTGCCTTGATCCGGTCTGGGATTACTACCGACGCCTTCTGGCCGTGGCCGAACTGACCAACGGCAATGCCGACACGCTCAACCTCATCAACAACCAGCAGCTCTACATGGGCACCGTCTGGGAAGATCAGGTCATGACCTTCCTCGGCACCAAGCAGCTGCCGGACAGCTTCCGCCTGACGCTTCTCGAGAAGGGCCAGGTCGGCTCCGGCGATGCCATGTTCGTGCCTGCCAATGCCAAGCATGTCGCTGCGGCCCTGCTTCTGATCGATATGGCGATTAGCAAGGAATTCCAGCTCTGGAAGCTGGAAACCAAGGCCTCGCGCTCGCCGCGCACCGATGTCACGAACGACCTCATGCCCAAGGCGGTGCAGGAACATGTTCTGCCGCAGAGCGTCTATCCGCGCCTGTCGCTGCCGGCCTTCTGGGATATGTCCACGGCGCTTGCAGAAGCGCTCGATGAAAAGGTCCTCAACCAGTAACGCCACCCGGATCGCCGGACCGTGCGGGCCGCAGGGCCTGGCGCGGTCCGGCAATCCGGCCGTCTTCAGGAGGGACGCTCGCATGAGCGAACTCGAGATCTGCAATATCACCAAGGACTACGGTCCGAGCCGGGCCCTTCACCCGGTATCCATCGCCGTGGAACGCGGCGAATTCGTCACCATTCTCGGCCCGTCGGGTTGCGGCAAGTCAACGCTGCTGCGCATCCTCACCGGGATCACCCAACCGTCCGGCGGCGAGATCCACCTTGGCGGCAAGCGCATCGATCAGGCGCCGCCGGAAGCGCGCGATGTCGCGATGGTGTTCCAGTCCTACGCGCTTTTTCCGCACATGTCGGTGGCCGGAAATCTCGCCTTCGGGCTCAAGATGAAGAAGGTTCGCAAGGATGAGCGGGCGCGCCGCATGGCCCATGCGCTGGAGATCTGCAATCTTGCGGGCCTGGTGGATCGCATGCCGCGGCAATTGTCCGGCGGGCAACAGCAGCGCGTGGCTCTGGCGCGCGCCATTGTCATGCAGCCCAGCCTGCTTCTGTTCGATGAGCCGCTGTCCAACCTTGATGCCAAGCTGCGCGATACGCTGCGCCATGAACTGACCGAGCTTCACCGCCGGATCGGTGCCACCAGTCTCTACGTGACGCATGATCAGGCGGAGGCCATGGCCATGTCTGACCGGATCGTCGTCATGAATGAAGGCCGTGTGGTGGAAACCGGAACGCCGCTCGAACTCTACCGGGCACCCAAGCACGTCTTTACCGCCACCTTTCTCGGCCAGACCAATCTTCTGCCGGTCGTCGCCAGGGGGGCCGAGGCGCAACTGCCCTGGGGACAATCCGTGGCGCTTGATGCGCCGGCAACAGGTGATATCCAGGTTTCGGTCCGCCCGGAGAACATCGACATCTGCGCCGACGAGGCCGGTTCCGGCACGGTTTGCGCCGTTTCCTTCATGGGGGCCAATGCGCTCTATACGGTGGAGATCGGCGGTCGCCGGATCAGGGTCAGCCAGTCCGGCGTGGAACACCTGATCGAGACCGGCAGACGGGTTACCCTGCAGTTTCCGGGCCCGGTGCACCGTCTCAACGGCACCACGGCACAGGAGGCGGCCTGATGGGTGGGCTCCTTCGCGACAGGCGCGCGCAGCTTCTCCTCCTCCTCGCGCCGGGAGTGGGCTATCTTCTGGTCTTCTTCGGAGGCCCGCTGCTGTCGGCGCTGATCGGCAGCTTCAGGCAGGATGATGGCAGCTTCACGCTGGTGTTCTACGAGCGGATTTTCACCCGCGCCTCGATGATGCGTGGCCTTTCGACCTCCATCTATTACGGCGTGATGCCGGTGATCGTGTCGCTTGCGGCCTCCGTGCCGCTGGCGCTTCTGATCCGCAGAAGCTTCTTCGGCCGCAAGCTGTTCAGCGGGCTTTACAAGTTGCCGATGGCGGTGCCGGGCATCATCGTCGGCCTGATGGTAATCGTCGTCTTCGAAAGGGGCGGTTTCCTTGACCGTCTGGTTGCGCCGCTCGGGCTCGGACTGCCGAAACTCGTTCGGGACGACTGGGGCATCGGCGTCATTCTCGCCAGTGTCTGGAAGCAGGTTCCCTTCATGACGCTGATCATTACCAGCGCCTTTGCCGCAATCCCCGAGGATATCCGCAACGCTGCCCGCACGCTCGGCGCCTCGCGGCTGAAGACCTTTTTCATCGTGGAAGTTCCGCTCGCCATGCCCGGCATCACCGCCGCCATCCTGCTGACCTTCATCGGCTCCATGGGGTCCTATGCCATTCCCGATATCGTCGGCCCGCCAACGGCACGGCCGCTTTCGGTTCTCATGGTCAAGGAGTTCAACCAGGGCCGTTTCAATCAGGTCTATGCCATGGGCATGGTGCTGAGCCTTTTCGCCGTCTCTGTGCTTCTTCTCTACTACTCGCTGACGTCCCGCATCGGCACGGGCCAGAACCGCGGAGATGCATCATGAACGCGCTTGCCATTGAAACCGCTTCCATGCCCCGCCGCCGTGTCTTCACCCCGGAAGACCGTATCCTTGTCACGATCGGGCTTTATGGCGCACTGATCCTCGCGATTGCCGTGCCGCTGGCCCTGATGTTCCTGTGGAGCATCGCCGATGGCTGGTCTCCGCCGCTCATCGTGCCGAAGGATTACACCACGGCGCGCTGGGCCGGCATTCTCGGCGATGGCAGCCTGATCCGCGCGACCGTCAACAGCATCCTGATTGCCGTTGTCGTCACCGTGCTGACCGCCGCCATCGCGCTGCCGACGGCCTGGGCCATGGCCCGCTTTCCCTTCCGGCTGAAACGACTTGTGGAGATCTTCATCCTGGCGCCGGTCATCATTCCGGGCCTGGTCGTGGCTGTCGGCATCGGGCAGGTGTTCCTTCTCTTCGGTCTCGCCTATTCGGTGACGGGCGTCATTCTCGTGCAGATCGTGGGCACCTTGCCGCTGATGATCCGGCTGATGACGGCGACGCTGGAGACCATTCCGGACGATCTGATCCACGCGGCGCGATCGCTGGGGGCGGGAACGGTCGGCATCGTCCTCCACATCATCCTGCCGCTTGCGGTGCCCGGACTGCTCGCCGGAGGGCTCATGTCCTTCATCGGCAGCTTCGAGGAATTCGACAAGTCCTTCATCGTCGGGGCGCCGGTCGTCGAGACGCTGCCGATCAAGCTCTACATGTATCTCGACCCCTATTCGATGCAGCTTCCGCTCGCCTCGATTGTCTCCTTCATCCTGCTTCTTCCTGCACTTGTCGTGTTCATCGTCGCCGGCCGCATTCTGCGCGACGACCTGATGGCGGCGGGCATGGGGAAAATCTGATCCGGGACCCGTCCCGATCGACACAACAGCCGAAAGTGAAAACCATGCATCAAACCTTAGCAGCCTTCGCCGACCCCTCCCGCTCCCCCGATGTCCTTGCCCTCTGCTCGCGCGACAATCCGGCCATCCTGACCATTGCCCATCGCGGCCTGTGGACGGCAACCGCCGAAAATTCGCTCGCCTCCGTTCGCGCCGCCGTTGCCGCAGGCGTCGAAATGATCGAGATCGACACGCAGGCCACCGCCGATGGCCATCTGGTCGTCATTCACGACGAAACGCTCGATCGCACGACGACGGGCAGGGGCACCGTCAGCGAACTGCCCTTTGCCGTGGTTCGCGCCGCAAGGCTGAAGACCGGCGCGGGCGGCGAGAGTGCCGAGGTGACTGACGCCTGCGTGCCGACGCTGGAAGAACTGCTGGAAGAGGCGCGCGGCAAGATCACCGTCAATATCGACACCAAGTTCGCCCGTGACCTGCCTCAGGTGATGGAAACGGTGCTTCGGCTCGGCGTTGAGGATCAGGTGCTGGTGAAGACCGACATCGACCCCGAAGCCGGCCCGTTCGAGGTGCTGGATGCCGATTGGTTCGGCAAGATTCCGCACATGCCGATGTTCCGGGTCAGAAAGGGCATGTTTGCCGAGGATCTGCGTCGCATCGAGACGCTGCGGGCGCCGATGATCGAGGTGAAGTTCACCGATATTGCCGACCTGGCCGAAGGCCGCGCCGAACTGGAGCGTCAGAATATCCGCCTCTGGATCAACACGCTCGACGTCTCCCATTGCCTCGATTTCAACGATACGCATGCGCTCGCCGATCCCGAAGCCGTGTGGGGCGCGCTGGCAGAGGTCGGCGTCGGCGCCATTCAGACGGATCAGGTGGAAGCCTTCAAGGCCTGGCTGAAGACCGTTCAGACGGAGGGCGGCAGATCATGGAGACGATAAGCGGGCGTCTCGCGCGTGCCACCGCCATCATCGAGGAAGCGATGGGCCTTGCGCTTCGCTTTTTCGAGGCGCGCGATACCATCGCCACCCGGGCGAAGGGTTTTCAGGATTTCGTTTCGGAAGCGGACACGGCCGTCGAACGGCTGGTCAGGGAGCGGCTGGCGACAGCCTTTCCCGGCGAAACCGTGCTGGGCGAGGAAATGGGCGGCGTGGCCGACGAGGGCTACTGGATCATCGATCCGATCGATGGCACCGCAAATTTCCTGCGCGGCTCGCCGCTCTGGGGCATTTCCCTCGGCTTCGTGCGCCAGGGGCGGCCGGATCTCGGTATCGTTGCCATTCCGGTTTTCGGCGATGTGTATGCCGCGGCCGATGGAACGGGGCTGCTGGTGAACGGCAAGCCGTTTTCCCGCCACGTGCCGTTCGAGGCGGTGCAGGTCATGTCGCTTGGTGACAGCGCGGCCGCCGATGCCGGGGAAGTGGCGGCGCTCAATGTAGGGCTGAGACATGCGGGCTGGGTGGTCGAATCCATCCGTTCCACATCGATCGGGCTTGCCTTTGCCGCACGCGGCATCTTCGACGGGCATCTGCAGAAACTCACGACGATGTGGGACATTGCCGGCGGCGTGGTTCTGGCAAGGGAGGCGGGTCTTGACGTCCGCATCGGCACGCGTGGCGATAGCGGTATTCCCTGGGTCGCCGCCGCGACGCCCGCCCTTATGGCAGCGGCCGCCGGGGCCTGGCCGGAGATCGAAGACGTGCGACGGGATGGAAAAGCCTAGACACCCTGTGCCAGGGCCGGCCGGGGCGATGCCGATGTCTGGAAATGCGTCATGAAGAGCCGCCCTCGGCAGGCTTGCCCGAACATCCCTGATGCTTCCGGTGTCTCCTCCGCCGTCCGTCGAGTGACGGGCGGCTGACGGGTGGGCAACGCTTCCTCAAGCCGCGCAAGCCGATGCGGCCGCGAGGCATTCAGGACATGATCAGGCCGCCATCGACATTGATCGTCTGGCCGGTGATATAGGCCGCGTCGGCGGACGCGAGAAAGGCAACGAGGGCGCCGACTTCGGCCGGTGTCCCGGCGCGACCCATCGGGATGCCTTCGACCCATTCGGCCATCAAGGCGCCGGGAGCGTAGTCGCCGAGCATCTTGCCCCAGACGCGGTCGTTATAGTCCCACATCTCGGTGTGGATGATCCCGGGGCAGATCGCGTTGACGGTAATGCCTTCGCGCGCCAGTTCCTTGGCGAGGCTCTGTGTCAGGCCGACGACCCCGAATTTGGAGGCGGCATAATGGGGCGTGTAGATGAAGCCCTGGCGGGCCTGGCCGGAAGCGGTGTTGATCAGCCGCCCCTTTGTGCCGCTGGCGCGGAAGCGGGCGATAGCCTCCTGGCAGCACAGGAAGACGCCCTTGGTATTGACGTCGAGATTGAGATCCCATTCCGCCTCTGTCAGCGCCTCGACCCTGGCGATGGTGATGACGCCGGCATTCTGGACGGACACGCTGATCGCGCCAAGCCGCGCCTCCGCCTCGCGATAGGCCTGCCTGACAGCCTCGGCCTGGGTGACGTCGAGCTGGAGGCCGATTGTCTCGGCTCCTGTTTCCTCCGCCAGTCGCAAGGCGGCCTCGGCAGTGTCGCTGTCGATTGCCGCAATCGCCACCTTGGCTCCCTCTTCCGCGAAACGCCGGGCGATGCCCAGTCCGATCCCCTTGTTGCCGCCGGTCACGAAGACGGTCTGGCCGGAAAAACGCTGCATGGTCTTGCTCCTCCTTTATGCAGCCGGTCCGACACGCCGTCCCTTCCGGGGGATCAGGATGTCAGCCGGGCCGCGGTAAACTTGTCGGTGACGAGGACGTCGATGATGCCCATCCGCAGTGCACCCGCGATTGCCTGTGTCTTCGATTCCCCGCCAGCCAGCGCCATCACGCGGTCCGCCCTCTTCAGATCCTCGAGCGAAATGCCGATGACCCGGTCGTTCAACGGTGTCTCGACCGGCTTGCCGTCGCGGTCATAGAAGCGGAAGGAGATCTCCCCGACCGCGCCTGCCTCATGAAGCATGGCCATTTCCTGGCGGGAGAACACGTTGCCGGACCGCGCCAGCAATTCCGATGGCTCGACGGCGCCGATGCCGATGATTGCAAGCGTCAGCCGTCCGAAGAGATCCATGGTGCCGCGCACCACCGGGTCGGCGAGCATAACCAGCTTGGCTTCCCGTGAGGAGGTGATCCCCTGAACGAGCAGCAGCCGTGGCTCGCCGCCGGTCAGCTTGGCAAGGCGGGCCGTCAGCTGGGTGGCATGGGTCTGGACCGAAGCCTCGCCCATGCCACCCAGGATCTGCACGATGTATTTGGCCCGACTGGTCTTCAGCGGATGGATGTTGTCCACCATGCGCAGGATGGTCTGGCTCCAGCTGGAGACGCCGATAATCTCGTCCTGCTGCAGGGTGACTTCGAGAAAATGTGCCGCCGCCTCGCCGATGCGGGCCATGATCGCCCCGTCGCGATCCTCCGAACAGTCGATGACGATCGCCTCGGTGAGGCCGTAGCGGTCGCGCAGGGCGGTCTCCAGATCGGCAAAGGTGCCGGGCGGCGGAATGATCGTGGTGCGCACAATGCCTTCCATCTCGGCGCGCTTGAGCATGCGCGAGACCGTCGCCTGCGACATGTGCATGATCTCGGCGATCTCTGCCTGCCGCTTCCCTTCGGCGTGATACATCTGTGCGACACGGGCGATAAGTCGAAGCTCGTTGAGACGTCCCATGGTCCCTCCGCTGGGTGAATTTTTATTCACCCTTAGATGAAGTCATGGAAACGGTCGAGCGGAAGATTGCATCGCGCCACGTGGCAAGGCGTGCGGTTGCATCGGAAGGACGAGGCTGCAGCCTGACTGTCTTGCGAGGCAGGGCAGAGACGGTATCGAGATCGGGCCAGAGCCCGAGTGTGAGGCCGGCAAGATAGGCGGCGCCGAGCGCAGAGGCTTCCGCGGCATCGCACTGGATCACCGGATGATCGAGCATGTCTGCCACGCACTGCATCAGGAAGACGTTCCTGCTCGGCCCGCCATCGACATAGAGCCGGCCAAGTGGTGCCGGTGACTGCGCCGACATCGCCTTGAAGACATCGTGAACCTGGAAGGCGATGGAATCGGTGACCGCGCGTGCCATCTGTGCGCGGCTGGTGTTGAAGCTGATGTTCGAGAACAGGGCGCGCGCATCGGCATGCCAGTGCGGGGCGCCGAGGCCGACAAAGGCGGGAACGAAGCCCGGCCCTTCGGGCTCAGCCGTTTCGGCGAGATCGATCAGCGCCTGCACATCCGCAAGGCCGAGGATCTCCGCCATCCAGGGCAGCGAAGCGGCGCAGACGAGGATATTGCCTTCGAAGGCATAGGTCGGCTGGCCGGCAAGCGACCAGGCAACCGTGGTGGTGATGCCGTTGCGGGGAGCGATGAAATGCGGCAGGGTCGTCATGATCGACGATCCGGTGCCGAAGGTGACCTTGCCGTCGCCCGGGGCAAAGGCGCCATGGCCGAACAGGGCGGCGTGGCTGTCGCCGATTGCCGCGGCGATCGGAATGCCGTCCGGCAGACCGGGCACGTTCAGCGTTTCGCCGAAGCGCGAGGCGCTGTCGCGCACCTGCGGCAGCACCGCCTGCGGCACGCCGAAAAGCTCGCAAAGCTCCTCGCTCCAGGCATTGCGGTTCAGGTCGAGAAGCTGGCTGCGGGCCGCGTTCGACGCGTCGCAGGCATGCACGAGCCCACCGGTCAGGCGGTGGATCAGCCAGGAATCGATCGTGCCGATCCGCAGGGGACGGCCTGCAGGGGCGCGGTCGAGCAGCCATTTCATCTTGGGGCCGGGAAACATCGGGTCGATCGGCAGGCCGGTCAGCGCCTCGACGCGTGCGGAATGTCCGGCCGCATTGAGTTCGGCACAGACGGGCGCACTGCGACGGCACTGCCAGCTGACGACCGGGCCGAGAGGCTCTCCGGTCTCTGCGTCCCAGATCGTCACCGATTCCCGCTGGTTGGAGATTGCGATGCCTGCGATGCTTGCCGCCGGGGCGCTGTCGAGGCATGCGGCGATCGCCTCCAGCACGGAGGCCCAGATACGCTGCGGGTTCTGTTCGACCCAGCCCGGTTGCGGATGCGAAATCCCGACGGGAGAGGCCCCGCGCGCCAGGATTTCCCCCTCGGACGAGACGAGCACGGCCTTGGAATTGGTGGTGCCCTGATCGATGGCAAGGATGGCGGTTGTCATGTCGGCTCCGGACAGTGCAGGGTGCAGCCGTGTCGTCCGGCGGCACCCCCGAAAATCTCGATCAGGTCGTTACCCGCGGCTGCTCTTTCGTGCCACAAGTTCTTCCGCTGCCTCGGCGATGGCCGGAGGCGACATGCCGAATTCGTCGAGCAGGAATTCGGCCGATCCGGTGGGTGCGAAGATGCCTGGCACGCCGAGGATCTTCATCGGCACCGGTGCCTCTGCGACCACGACCTCGGCCACGGCGGAACCGAGCCCGCCATAGACGGAATGTTCCTCGGCGGTGAGGATCGCACCGGTATCGCGCGCGGCCGCCACGATGCTGTCCACATCGATCGGGCGGACCGTTGCCATGTTGAGGACCCGCGCCTCGATGCCGCGCGCGGCAAGAAGGGTGGCGGCCTTCATCATGCGATGAGTGAGCGTGCCGTTGGCAATCAGTGTCACGGCGTCGCCGTCGCGCAACGTGTTGGCCTTGCCGGGTACGAACACATGCCCCTTGGGCAGCAGGTCCGGAACGCCGACGCGCGAAAGCCGCAGGAAGACCGGGCCCTCATGGCGGGCGGCCCATTCGACAGCTGCCGCGGTCTCGATCGAATCACAGGGCGCAACCACCGGAAGGTTCGGCAGCACGCGCATCCAGGCGAAATCCTCGATGGAGTGATGGGTGGGGCCAAGCTCTCCATAGGCCATCCCCGAGGAAATGCCGACCAGCTTCACATTGGCGTTGGAATAGGCAATGTCCGCCTTCACCTGCTCCAGCGAGCGGCCGGTGAGAAAGCACGAGGCGCCGCATACGAAGGGCAGCAGGCCGCCATTTGCAAGCCCGGCGCCGACACCGACCATGTTCTGCTCGGCAATGCCGACATTGACCAGCCGGTCCGGCCATTTCGCCTTGAAGCCGCCGAGTTTCGAGGAGCCGACGGAATCGTTGCACACGGCAACCACCCTTGAATTCTCGGCACCCAGCCGCTCGAGCACGGCCACGAAGGCGTCACGGCAGTCGTGAAGTTTCTCAGACGTCGTTGCGGCGTTCATCACAGCACCTCCGAAAGTTCGGCCAGGGCAATCTGGTATTGTTCGGCACTCGGAACCTTGTGGTGCCAGTCGACCTTGTCCTGCATGAAGGAGATCCCGTGACCCTTGTTGGTGTGGGCGACAATGCAATGCGGGCGATCGGAACGGTGTTCCAGGGCGGGCACGATTTCCGCCATTGCATTGCCGTTGATTTCGGAAACGTCCCATCCGAAGGCGGCGAGCTTGTCCGCAAAGGGCGCCATGTTGTTGGTGTCGCGCAGGGCGGCGCCCTGCTGGAAGCGGTTGTGGTCGATGATCAGCGTCAGGTTGCCGAGACCGAACTGGGCGGCTGACGAAATCGCCTCCCAGTTGGAGCCCTCCTGCATCTCGCCGTCACCGGTCAGCACATAGGTGTGATAGCTCGCGCCGGTGAGCTTGGCGGCCTTCGCCATGCCGACGGCCACCGGCAGCCCGTGGCCGAGCGGGCCGGTATTGGTCTCGACGCCCGGAACCTTGTTGCAGTTCGGATGTCCGTTGAGCCGCGAATGAGGCTTCAGGAATGTCGAAATCTCGGCTTCCGGAAGAAAGCCGCGCTTGGCAAGCGTCACGTAGAGCGCCAGGGCGACATGGCCCTTCGACAGCACGAAGCGGTCGCGGTCCGGATGCTTCGGCTGGTCGGGCCAGATGCGCAGCACCCGGAAATAGAGCGCCGTCAGAATGTCGATTGCGGACATTTCTCCGCCGATATGGCCGGCGCCCGCTTCATAAACCGCCTGGAGATCGCGAAGACGTATCTGTCTCGCAATGCGGTCGAGATCGTTCGGGTGCATGAAAACCTCATAGTGAATAAATATGCCGTCGATTATATAATTGCATTTGATCCGCGAGTGTCAAGCCGAATGCTCGAAATAAAAGTTCTGTTGCGGCGTCGAAGCCCCGTTGACAGCCGGACAATCGGTGCGTTACGAATTTACAGACATTACTGAATAATTATGCTGGCAAGTGCGAGGCCAGCGACAGCATGGGAGGACTGGATGTCGGCTTCAGCGGCAGACCAAGATCGCAGCACGGGCTCGAGTGCCCTGTCGGCTTTGAGGGGCACGACCGGGCCGCTTGTCGGCCTCATCGTGCTTTGCATTTTCCTCTCCTTTGCCACCGATAAGTTCATGTCGGTGCGCAATCTGCTCAATGTTCTTGACCAGATCACCGTGCTCGGGATCATGGCGGTCGGCATGACCATGGTGATCCTGATCGGCGGCATTGATCTGGCGGTCGGTTCGGTGCTGGCGCTGGCCATGATGGTGATGGGCTATCTCGCCAACCAGGTCGGTCTGCCGCTTGCGCTCGGCATCCTCATTGCCCTTGCCGTTGCGGGGGCGACCGGCGCGATCTCCGGCATCCTGATCACGGCGCTTGGCGTTCCGGCCTTCATCGCGACGCTGGCAATGATGTCGGTTGCGCGCGGTCTGGCCAACATGATCACCGACGGCCAGCAGATCGTCGGCTTTCCGTCCTGGTTCAGCCTGCTCGCCTATACGCGATATGGCGGCTTCCTGACGCTGACCGTGGCGGTGATGCTGGTCGTTTTCGTTCTGGGCTGGGTCTATCTGCGCTACACGTCTGGCGGCCGCTCCCTTTATGCGATCGGCGGCAACCAGGAAGTCGCGCGGCTGGCCGGCATCAATGTGAACCTCTACACCATCGGCGTCTACGTGGTTTCGGGACTGCTTGCGGGTCTGGCGGGCGTGGTTCTCGCCATGCGCCTCGACTCCGTCCAGCCGACGGCAGGCGTTTCCTATGAACTCGACACCATCGCGGCCGTCGTCATCGGCGGCACGAGCCTCAGCGGCGGCAAGGGAGGCATCCTCGGAACCATCATCGGCGTGCTGATCATCGGCGTGCTGCGCAACGGCCTCAACCTTCTCGGCGTCTCGCCCTTCACGCAGGCCGTCGTCATCGGCGTGGTCATCGCTCTTGCAGTCGCAGCCGAAGCCGTCAAGCGGAGGTAACGCACCGGCCCCGGTCCAGTTTGGCGGCGCGCCGCCAGTTCACCGCCAGGCAAATCGTCAGGCACAACTTCGGCCCTGCGATGGTAGCAGGGGGCCCGAACCATACGGAGGAGATCTACCATGAAAATCAAGAGCATGATTCTGGCAGCCGCAGCGCTGGCAACCACCGCCCTCAATCCGCTCGGCGCCTCGGCCGCCGAGGTGAAGAAGATCGGGCTGGCCGTTTCGAACCTGCAGGCCGACTATTTCAACCAGATCAAGATCGGCGTCGAATCCTATGCCAAGGAGAAGGGCATCGCGGTTGTCACCGTCGACGCCAAGAACGACAGCGCAACCCAGGTCAGTCAGGTTCAGGACCTGCTGACGCAGGATATTGACGCCTTCATCTACATTCCCGCCGGTGCCGCCGCCGCTGCCGTTCCCACGCGCCTTGCAAAGCAGGCCGGCATTCCGGTGGTCAATGTCGACCGCAATGCCGATGAAGCGCCGGGCGATACCTTCATCGCAACCGACAACGCCACCTCGGCCTACGAAGTGTGCAAGCACATCATCGGTCTGGCCGGCGGCAAGGGCAAGATGCTGATGATCCACGGCCAGAAGGGCACGACGCCGGAAGTCGAGCGCACCAAGGGCTGCATGAAGGCAATCAAGGAGAATTCCGGCGTCAATCTGGTCGCGGAACAGTGGAGCGAGCAGTGGTCGCAGGCCGAGGGGCTGAACATTGGCCAGAACCTGCTTCAGGCGCATCCGGATGTGTCGCTGATCTTCGCGCAGGCTGATGGCCTGGCTCTCGGCGCCGCACAGGCCGTCAAGGTTTCCGGCGTTTCGCAGCGCGTCTATATCGGCGGCTTCGACGGCGATACGACGGCTCTGCCGATCCTCGCCGAAGGCGGTTTCGATGCAACGGCGACCCAGCAGGTGCGTGGCATCGGCCGGCTCGCCGTCGACAGCGCCATCAAGCTCGCAGCCGGCGAGAAGCTTCCGGCCGAGCAACTGCTCCCCGGCTTCCTGACGACGCCGAAGAATGCCGCGAAGTTTGTCGCCGAGCATCCCTGATCAAGACCGGAAGACAATGCCATGACTGCCAAAGGCCCCTCGACGATCCTATCCCTTCGACAGATCCGTAAGGTCTACGGATCCATGGAGGTTCTGCACGGCATCGACCTTGATGTGAGGGCCGGTGAAGTCGTGGCGTTGCTCGGCGAGAACGGCGCAGGAAAATCAACCCTTTCGAGGATTATTTCCGGCGCCGTCCAGCCGACATCCGGTGACATGACGTGGCTCGGCGCTCCCTATGCGCCGGCCACCCCGCGTGCGGCGATGGATGCCGGCGTCGGGATGATCCATCAGGAACTGAAGCTCCTGCCGCAATTGTCGATTGCCGAAAACGTCTTTGTCGGCCGTTATCTGACAAAGGGGGGGCGTGTTGACCGGCAGGCCATGGAGGAGCGGGCGCGGGCCGGCCTTCGGCGGCTGGGGCTCGACGTGTCTCCCCGTCGCCTGGTCGATGGCCTGTCGACAGCCCGCCAGCAGCTGATCGAGATCGCCAAGGCCATGACGCTGAATGCCCGGCTGCTCATTCTCGACGAGCCGACGGCTGCACTCGGCGGCGAGGAAACGCAGCTGCTGTTTCGCCAGATCGAGCGGCTGAAGGCCGATGGGGTCGGCATCATCTATATTTCCCACCGGCTCGAGGAAATCCGCCAGATTGCCGACCGCATCGTCGTCATGCGCGATGGCGCCAAGGTTCAGGAATTCGACAGCGGGGACGTGCCCGTCCGCAGCATCGTCGAGGCAATGGTCGGCCGCTCCCTCGAGCGGATGTTTCCTGCCGTGCCGGAGCCTGCGGGCGACGACATGCTGGAGGTTCGCGGCCTCGCATCTTCCGCAGGAACCTTCTCCGACATCAGCTTCTCGGTGAAGCGCGGCGAGGTGTTCGGCATTGCCGGGCTGGTCGGGGCAGGCCGCACCGAGCTGGTCCGGGCGATTACCGGCGCCGATCCGATTTCTGCCGGGGAGGTCGTTCTCGAAGGGCGGACCATCACGCCCCGTTCGCCGCGGGACGCCATTCGCAACGGCCTCGTTCTCGTGCCGGAGGATCGGAAGCTGCAGGGCCTGGTCCTCGATCACTCGATCGAGGAAAACATCGGCTATGCCAATTTCGACGCCGTTTCCACCAGGGGCTGGATTCCCGCCGGCCGGCTGGCCGCCTTTGCCGAAACCTACATCAGGAGATTCGGCGTCAAGGGCCGAGGCACCCAGAATGCCGGCGAACTGTCGGGCGGCAACCAGCAGAAGGTGGTGCTCGCCAAGTGGCTGGCGCGAAATCCCAAGGTGGTGGTTCTCGACGAGCCGACCCGTGGTATCGATGTCGGCGCCCGCTCCTCGATCTACGAGACCATCATGGATCTGGCCCGCCAGGGCATCGCCGTCATCGTCGTCAGTTCGGATCTTGAGGAGGTTCTCGGGGTCTCGAACAGGATCATGGTCATGGCACAGGGAAAACAGGCCGGCATCCTGGACCGCGCAAACGCAAATGACGTTTCGGTCATGGAACTGGCCACAATCTGAATTGCAGGAGAAACATCCATGTCGGAAATGAGCTTGAACGCGCCGAAGCTGTTCGATCTGTCGGGAAATGTGGCACTGGTGACCGGCGCCGGTAGCGGGATTGGCCAGCGGATCGCCATCGGCCTGGCACAGTGCGGCGCGGATATCGCGCTGCTCGACCGCCGTACTGACGACGGTCTGGCAACGACCGCGCGTTTCGTGCAGGCCGCCGGCCGCCGCAGCATCGAGATCGCGGCAGATGTCACCCAGGCGGAGGCGCTGAACGGTGCCGTGGCGCGGACCGAAGCGGAACTGGGCCCGTTGACGCTGGCGGTCAATGCCGCCGGCATCGCCAATGCCAACCCGGCCGAAGAGATGGAGGAGGCCCAGTTCCAGACGATGATGGATATCAACCTGAAGGGCGTCTTCCTGTCCTGCCAGGCCGAAGCGCGCGCCATGCTGAAGAACGGTCGCGGCTCCATCATCAACATCGCCTCCATGTCCGGGGTCATCGTCAATCGCGGCCTGAACCAGTGCCATTATAACGCCTCCAAGGCGGGCGTGATCCACATGTCGAAGTCCATGGCGATGGAATGGGTCGGTCGCGGCATTCGCGTCAACACGATCAGCCCCGGCTACACCGCAACGCCGATGAACACCCGGCCGGAGATGGTTCATCAGACGAAACTGTTTGAAGAACAGACCCCGATGCAGCGCATGGCAAGCGTGGATGAAATGGTCGGGCCGGCCGTCTTCCTGCTTTCGGATGCGGCAAGCTTCGTCACCGGCGTCGATCTCCTCGTCGACGGCGGGTTCTGCTGCTGGTAAGGCATATCCCCTGTTTTTTTACGGCGGCACGGTGCTCCTGGCACCGTGCCGTTTTGCCGTGCGGCGCCGGCAGTGACGGCGACTGGTCGCCTTCTCCCTTGCCTTCGCCATGCGGCGCACGAAACGGTCTGCACCATTGTTGATGGTGCGTCGTCAAGATGGGTCAAGAAACATGTGTTTTACCGTCATGTTTTTGTGGCGCTCGTCCTGCAACTGATCTAGTAGGCGATGAAGGGCTTTGAGCGTCGCCTTGTCCGCCTTCGCGGCGGCGCCATGGCCTGGCGTCGGCGAAGAGCAAGGCTTTGGTCGAAAAGATGATGCTTCTTGTGAACCGGGCAGGGACGCAGCAGGGGGAACGGCGCCTGCCGCATCCAACCGTCAATGGCGCGGCCATGCGCACTGTTGTGCCGACGATCTGCCGGGGGCCGAGCGCTTGCCGGCCGTACTGAACGCGATTTTTGCAGCGCATCGGCGCTCCTTGCTGTGGACGGTGATGCGCATCGTGCGCGATCCCCAGACAGCGGAGGATCTGGCGCAGGAGACCTATCTGCGCGCGCGAAAGGCCGTGGAAAACGGTCGCGTCGAACATCTCGAAGGCTTTCTGCACCAGACGGCCCGCAATCTTGCCCTCGACCATCTCAGACGGCGAAAGACCCGGGCCGGCGCCGAGGTGGAAGGACTGGACGAGCGTTTGCTTGCCGACATTTCGGCTGATATTCCCTCCATTGAGCAGGCGCTGATCGAAAAGCAGGCGTTCGGCGCGTTCCAGGCGGCGTTATCGGGCCTGCCTCAGCGCGCGCAGGCCGTGCTGGTGCTGAGCCGCATCGAAGAGTGGTCGAATGTCCGGATCGCCGAACATCTCGGCATTTCCGAACGCACCGTCTTCAACGACCTGAAACTCGCCATGGCCCATTGCCGGGATGCCATGGCGCGTCTGGACCGAAAGTGAAGAAGCCCATGCCAGCCTCACCGAGCCTCCCGCCCGCCCGCACAGTCGATGGCGCAGTCCGGATCTCCTGTCCGGCCGCGGATTTTGCCGGATTGGCAACCTCCGCGCGTCTAGGTAACAGGACCCCGCAAACACGTTTCGATCGGATCGACTGAGTGGGACATCAGGACGCACACGACACGGACGGGACGAACGCCGGATCCGCCCCTGCAGATCCGGCGGATCAGGCGCTCGACTGGTTCGCCCGGTTGCGCAACGGCGAGCCGGATGTGGCGACACAAGCGGCGTTCGAGGCATGGCTGACAGAGGATCCCCGGCATGCGGCGGAGTTTCGCAGTCTCGAGACCCTATGGAATTCGAAGCCCTTTGTCGACGCGGTCAAAACGCTGCCGGTCGATCGGGGTGTGCTGGTCAAGCCGAAAGCCCGGCGCTGGCCGCTGCCCGCCGCAGCACTCGCCGCCTCGGTTCTGCTTTCTGTCAGCATCTGGCAGTATCCGGCGCTCACCATTGCCGTTGAGGCGGATTACCTGACCGCGACCGGCAGCCAGACGACGGTTCCGTTGCCGGACGGTTCGACGATGATGCTGAACACGGACACGGCGGTGGCGCTCGATTTTGCGGCCGGTCGGCGGCACATCCGCCTGCTGCGCGGCGAAGCCTTCTTCGATGTCGTTCACGATCCCGCCCATCCCTTCACCGTCAGCGGCCATTATGGCGAGGTGGAGGTGCTGGGCACGGCCTTTTCCGTCAAAACCGGTGATGACGAGGATGAGGTGGTGCTGGAACGGGGCCGCGTTGAGGTTCTCTGTCTGTGCGATAACAGGGACAGGGCGGAACTCGCGCCGGGCCAGGCGGTCAGCATCACGGCGTCCGCCGTATCTCCGGTGCACGCGGCAGACCCGTCCACCATGCTTGCCTGGCGGGAAGGGCGCATCATCTTCGAAGACGCCCCTCTCGGCACGGTGCTGCAGGAACTGCGCCGTTACCATCGCGGGCCGATCATGGTGGTTGACGAGCGCGTGAACCGCTTGATGGTCACCGGCAATTATCGTCTCGACAATGTCGAGGGCGCGCTCAGGACGCTTGCCGATGCGGCAGGCGTCGGATTTTACCGGCTTCCCGGCGGCCTGATAATCCTTCGATAAAGTCTCATCTTTTTTTGCCGGTTTGCAAACCCTGCTGCGTCCTTGCTGACAGAAGGGGTGGACGCGCCGGCTGCGCGCCCGGCTCGATGTCTGGAAAGAGGGTTGGATGAGTATGGTATCGGGGACAAATTCACGTGTTGAGATGATGGATGGCGAGCCTTGCCGCCGCAGGGTGAAGGTGCTTCTGGCATCCAGCATGCTGGCCTGCCTCGCGGGTTTTGCCCCGGACGCCGCGCAGGCCCAGGCACAGGCCGTTGCAGGCGCCGCGCAAACCCTCAGCTTCCAGATTCCCGCCCAGCCGCTGTCTGCCGCGATCAACGCTTTCATCCGCCAGAGCGGCTGGCAGATCAGCTATTCCTCGGCACTCGCCGCTGGCAAAACCTCGACCGCCGTCTCCGGCAACCTGACGCCGGCGGCTGCGCTGCAGCAACTCGTGCAGGGCACCGGCATCACGGTGCGGATCAGCGGCCCGGGCTCGGCCGCTCTCGTCGATCCGCAGGCGGCGAGCGCAGGGGCTGTTACGGCCGATGGCTCGACGGTGCTGGAGACGGTTCTGGTGCAGGGGCAGGGGGCGACAACGGAGGGGACGGGATCGTATACGACCTCGCAGATGAGCACGGCGACTGGCTTGCCACTTTCCATCCGGGAGACGCCGCAGTCAGTCACTGTGGTGACGCGTCAGCGTCTTGAGGATCAGGCGAGTACGACTCTGCAGGATGCGCTGGAATCGGCAAGCGGCATTGCTATCCAGAAATATGACAGCGACCGGACGGAGTATCTCGCTCGCGGGTTCACCGTGGGGGAGTTCCAGTATGACGGCGTCGTCATTCAGAATGAGGGTGTCTATGATTACGGTCTGAGCAATCCCGACATGACGATCTATGACCGTGTGGAGATCGTGAAGGGGGCAAATGGTCTTATGCAAGGGGCAGGGAGCCCCGGAGCCGCCGTTAATCTGGTGCGCAAACGACCGACAGACACATTTCAAGGATCTTTGACCGGAACTGCCGGGTCCTGGAATTCCTACCGGACCGAACTGGACCTATCGGGTCCTATCAATCCGGACGGTACGTTGCGGGGCCGAGTGGCAGGTTCGTTCGAGGATGCTGAATCCTATCTTGACCATTACGAGAAGAAATCATTCACCCTCTACGGTATTCTGGAAGCCGACCTGGGGGACGATACAACCCTGTCGGTTGGTGCTGACTACCAGCGCACCAGGCCCCGAGGTTCCAGTTGGACGGGCCTGCCCATGTTTTACAGTGACGGCAGCCGCACTGATTTCGACGTATCGACAAATCCTGCAACTGACTGGAGCAGGCGCGAAACATACACCAGCAACATCTTTGCGACGCTCGATCATGAATTCGACAATGGCTGGAAGGCCAGCCTGACCTATGATCACCGACGCAACGGACACGACAGCGTGTTGGGTTCTGCGGGCAGCGGCTATCCCGACCCGATAACGGGTGCGGGTGTCTACCAATATGTCGGGAAATATGTCGGCCGACTGGTTCAGGATACTGTCGACGCCAAGTTGTCCGGCCCTGTCGAGCTGTTCGGTCGAGAGCATGATTTTATGTTCGGGGCAACGGCATCGCGCAAAACGACCAAGGGGCCGCTGTATGGCTATGGCGGTGTGAACTATGATCCGGCTGTGCCGAACTTCTTCACTTGGGACGGAAACACGGATGAGCCCGATTTCGACCTGACCGGCAGGTATGAAACCAGCCTGACGCAGTACGGAGCCTACGCCGCGACCCGCCTGCGGCCGACGGATGATCTATCTTTCGTTCTGGGCAGCCGTATCAGCTGGTATGACTACGATGACAAGGGATCTTACGACAATGCGTCCTCCAGTTGGAGTGGCGCCAGCCAGTATTCGGCCAAAGGCGAACTTACGCCCTATCTTGGCGTCATTTACGACCTGACTGAAAGCGTTTCGGTTTATGCGAGCTATACCAGCATTTTCAAGCCGCAGGAGAACCAGACCATCAGCGGCGCCTATCTGGATCCCGAAGAGGGCAATAGCTACGAAGCGGGTGTAAAGGCTGCGCTTCTGGATGGCCGGCTGAACACAAGTGCGGCTGTCTTCATGATCAAGCAGGATAACGTCGCAGAGACGGCCGGAATCGATGCCGATACGGGTGAGTACTATTACACGGCTGCCGATGGCGTCACCACAAAGGGCTTCGAACTAGAAGCGTCCGGCGAGATCCGCCCCGACTGGAACATCTATGCCGGTTATACCTATGCCCATGCTCGCAAGGCGAATGGTGAAAGGGTCTACACCTTCCTTCAGACGGCCGCGCCCGAAAGCGTCGTCAAGCTCTATACGACCTACACCCTTCCGGGCGAATGGGACAGGCTGACCATCGGTGGCGGTGTGCGCTGGCAGGATAAGATCTATGGCTATGCCTGGAGTCCGGCCAATGTTTACGAAAATATATCCCAGAAGAACGTGTTTCTGATCGATCTGATGGCAAAATACAAAGTCACGGACAAGATCGACGTGACGTTCAATGTCAAAAATCTTCTGAACGAAAAATACTTCGTCAGCCTCGGTAATTTCGATACCGGCTATTATGGCGAGCCAAGGAGCTTCAGCGTCTCGACCAAGTTCAAGTTCTGATCGTGAGGCACCTCACAAGACGCGCATTGACAATGAGCGCGGCGGCATTGCTGGTGCCGCCGTCTTTCGGCCGGGCGCAAGCTGGCGCCTATCCAAGGGTCATTGAACATGCCTTCGGTCGTACCGAACTGCAGGCCAGGCCGACACGACTTGTCACGATCGGCTACGGTGACGAGGCCGCTTTTCTTGCACTCGGACACAAGCCGATAGCAATTGTCTATTCCGGCATGTTTCCCAGCGGCATGACACCCTGGTGCGAGCAGAAATTTGGAGGCCAAAAGCCGGACCTGCTGGATGGCAGCATGATCGATTTTGAAGATGTTGCGCGTCTGAAGCCAGATCTCATTGTCGGCGTCTTCTCGCAACTCGACGCTGTTTCCTACGGGCGTTTGAGCCAAATCGCCCCGACCATTGCCTATCGCAGCGGGCCATGGCGAGCCGGATGGCGTGAGCAGACGGAAATCGCCGGCGCGATTCTCGGAATGGAGGACAGGGCGCAGCTGCTTATTGCCGAGACACAGGGCCTGTTGCGTAGCTTTGGCGATACCTATCCTGTTCTCAAGGGCAAGAGCTTCACCTTCGGTTCGTATTTTGAAGGCAGCAGCCGGATTGTCGTCTATCTTCCGGGCGAAACGCGGGTCGACTGGATGACTGAAATCGGTATGCGGCCGTCGCCTGGCGTCAGTCGGCTTGCCAAGGCAAACGCCGGACATGTTGCAGCCGATGCCAGCATCGAAGACCTCGAAAGCGTTGCCGCCGATCTCTTGGTCATGTGGTACGAGCCCGGTGCCCGACCGGCCCTGGAAAGCCAGCGCCTGTTCCAGATGTTCTCGCCTGTGCGCGAAGGTCGATACGTCGCGCTCGATGATCCAACAGAGATCTGGGCCGCCTCCTGGCCGAATGTTCTGGCCATTCCTTACGCATTTCCCGGCTTCCTTCCGCGCATGGAAGCCGCCGCCCACGCAGAGGCACACTAGCATGCACGCGAACGCAGAGGCTCTTTCGGGCGTCGAGGATCACGATCACGCGGCCTATGTGGAGGACAATTTTCTGGCCTCGGTGGTGTCGATCGGGCACCTGACGCCGTCGATGATCCGCGTGGTGCTGAAGCTGGAGGGTGGGGAGCGGTTGCTGGGCAGCGGACATCCGGATGAGTGGGTGCGTCTGGCGGTGCCGGCGGATGAGGCGACGCCGGTGGTGCTGCCGGTGCTCAAGGAGAACGGCCGGTGGGAGATGCCGGAGGGGGCGGATTATGCGCCGAACCGGCCCTATACGGTGCGCCGCTGGAATGCGCAAACATGCGAGATGGTGCTCGACATGGTGGTGCATGAGGGTGGTGTGGCAGCCGGCTGGGCGATGAAGGCCAAGGTGGGGGATATCGTCGGCATCTGCAATCCGGAAGGGCGGTTCTGGTTGCCGAAGGCAAGCCAATGGCTGTTGATGCTGACGGATATCACCGGCCTTCCCGCCGTTGGCCGCGTGCTGGAGGAACTGCCGCAAGGCTTCCGCGCGGTGGTGCATGTGGAGATCCCGTCGGATGCCGATCGTCAGGAGATCGGTCAGATGATCGACACGCTGGCCGATGTCGAGGTGAGCTGGCACGCCTGCCATGGATTGAAGCCGGAGCGGCCGGGCTATACGGAATTGCCGCGCATTGCGCGCGAGATCACCACGCTGCCGGAAGGGCCGGGCTATATCTATATCGCCGGCGAAGCCAGGGCGGTGGCCGAGTGCCGCAAGCATTTCCGCGATGCGCTCGGTTTCGACAAGCACCGCATCGATGCGGTCGGCTACTGGATCGAAGGGCAGGCCCGGGTTTGAACAGTATGAGGGGTGTGATGATGGCCCTGTCTGTCGATGCCGGTGATCGGGCCGCAGCCGTCAAACGTGTTCAGACACGAAGCCTTGCCATGGCCGTGTTCGGCCTTGTTCTGCTGGTGGTTCTGTCGCTCTCAAGCCTTGTGCTGGGGGCAAGGCCGGTTGCGGTTTCCACGGTGGTCGATGCGCTTTTTGCCTATGATGGTAACTTGGTCGATCATATCGTGGTGATGGATTACCGCCTGCCGCGCACGCTGCTTTCGCTTCTGTGCGGGGCAGCCTTCGGGGTGTCGGGGGCGCTGATCCAGGCGGCGACGCGCAATCCGCTGGCCGATCCGGGGATCCTCGGCGTCAATGCCGGGGCGGCTTTCTTCGTGACGCTTGCGGTCGGCCTGTTCGGCGTTCAGTCCATTGACGCTTATCTCTGGTTTGCACTTCTCGGCGCGGTGCTGGTGACGTTGGCTGTCTATGGGCTGGGCATGGCGGGGGGCACAATGGCCGGGCGCGGGGGCGCAACCCCGGTGCGTCTCGTCTTGGCGGGTGTGGCGCTGTCGGCGGTGCTGGGCGGCATCGGCTCGTCGATCACGCTGTTGAACCCGCAGGCCTTCGATGCCATGCGCCAGTGGTCGATCGGCTCGGTGGCCGGGCGCAACATGGCAGTGGTGATAGCGATTGGCCCCTTGATCGGCATTGGCCTTGTGATTGCGCTGTTGAGCGCCCGGTCGCTGAATGCCGTGGCACTCGGTGAGGATCTCGCCCGGGCGCTGGGGGCCAGCCTTGTACGCACGCGGATCCTGACGCTCCTTGCCGTGACACTTCTGGCCGGAGCGGGAACGGCTGCCTGCGGCCCGATCGGCTTTATCGGCCTGATGGTGCCGCATGCGGTGCGCTGGTTCACCGGTCCGGACCAGCGCCTGATCCTGCCCATGACGATGATCTACGCGCCGGTGCTGCTGCTGATTGCCGATATTGCCGGGCGGCTGGTGCTTTATCCGGGCGAGCTGGAGGCGGGGATCGTCACCGCCTTTCTCGGCGCGCCGGTGCTGATTGCGCTTTCCCGGCGCAGACAGGCGGGCGGGCTATGACGGTGCCATCTTCGCGTTCGCGGCCTCACTCTCACCCCCCTCATTCCCCGAAGATCGACTTCGGTCGCGCCTTTTTGACCGTGCGTTTGCTCTCTGACCGCCTATCGTGGCGCCTCGATGGCCGTGCGCTCATCCTGATGCTGGTTCTGCTGGGTCTCACCGCCGCCCTTGCGGGCCTGTCGCTCTTGAGCGGCAAATATCCCATTGCGCTCGACCAGGTGCTCTGGGCGCTGGCGGGTAAGGGCGAGGATATGGTGCGCATGATCGTGGTGGAATGGCGGCTGCCGCGTGTGGCGCTGGCCATCCTGCTGGGGGCGGCACTCGGCACAAGCGGGGCGATCTTCCAGAGCCTGACGCGCAATCCGCTGGGAAGCCCGGATATCATCGGCTTTTCCGCAGGCTCCTATACCGGCGCGCTGATGGTGATCCTCATCTTCTCCGGCGGATATTATGAGACGGCGCTTGGCGCGCTGGCGGGCGGTATAATCACGGCAACCGCCGTCTATCTGCTGGCCTGGCGGCAGGGCGTTGAAGGTTTTCGGCTGATTGTCGTCGGCATTGGCGTTGCCGCCATGCTGTCTGCCTTCAATGCCTGGATGATCCGCGAGGCGGATCTTGCCGTGGCGATGGCGGCTGCCATCTGGGGGGCGGGCTCGCTGAACGGGCTTGGAACCGAGCAGCTTCTTCCCGTTGCACTGATGCTCTGTGTGCTGCTGCCGCTGACGCTTTTTCTGTCGCGCCCGATGCGCCAGCTGGAACTGGGCGAGGATGCGGCGCTGGCCTCTGGCGTCGATGCAGGCCGCACGCGGCTTTTGCTGATGGTGCTGGGCGTGGCGCTGACGGCGCTGGTGACCGCATCGGCGGGGCCGATTTCCTTCATCGCGCTCTGCGCCCCGCAGATTGCCCGGCGCATGACCCGCTCGGCCGGTGTGGCGCTGCTTCCCTCGGCGCTGACCGGCGGACTGATGCTTCTGGCCGCAGACTGGGCCGCCCAGCATGCGCTGGGCGTGCAGCTTCCCGTCGGGGTCATGACGGTGAGCATCGGCGGGGTCTACTTCCTCTGGCTTCTCATTCGCGAGGGTCGCAAATGACCAAAACACATCTTCAACCCACGCCCGACCGCTCCACACCCGCGCGCCTGCACGCCGATAATGTGACGCTGCGTTACGACGAGCGCACGATCTCTCGCGATCTCTCTGTTGCCATTCCCGATGGTGCCTTCACCGTGATTGTCGGGCCGAATGCCTGCGGCAAGTCCACCCTGCTCAGAGCCCTGTCGCGGCTGCTTGTGCCATCGGTCGGCCAGGTGATCCTCGATGGGCGCAGCCTGCTTGATATCCCGGCGAGAGAGGCCGCCCGCCGGCTTGGCCTTCTGCCGCAGTCCTCCACCGCACCCGATGGCATCACGGTGGCGGATCTGGTGGCGCGCGGGCGCTATCCGCACCAGTCCTTTCTGCGGCAATGGTCGAAGGCCGATGAGGAGGCGGTGGTTTCGGCGATGGAAGCAACCGGTGTGACGGAGATCTCCGCTCGGCTGGTGGATGAGCTTTCCGGCGGCCAGCGGCAAAGGGTGTGGATCGCCATGGTGCTGGCGCAGCAGACACCGATCCTTCTGCTCGACGAGCCGACCACCTTCCTCGACATTGCCCACCAGATCGAGCTGATGGACCTGCTGGCCGATCTCAATGCGGAAGGCCGCACCATCGTCGCCGTGCTGCATGATCTCAACCACGCCTGCCGCTATGCCACGCATCTGATCGCCATGAAGGATGGCGCAGTCGTTGCCGAGGGGCCGCCGTCTGCCATCGTCAGCGAAGATCTGGTCGACGTGGTCTTCGACCTGTCCTCCATCATCATTCCAGACCCCGTCACCGGCACGCCGCTGATCGTGCCGAAGGGGAGGCATGCCGCATCCGTCGCGAATCTCGGGCACGGAGAATTGACCGATGCGCGTCCGGCGCATAAAGGCGAGTAAGGAAGTCATGTTAAAAACGGATCGAAGTGTCGCTCTTCGTCAAACATCATGGATAGGCTCGATGCTGTGTATCTGTCCCTCAGGGGACGGCTTGCCCGCAGTATTGCCGCGATCATCCGGGATCAGGCGGCTGCAGACGACCTGACGCAGGAAGTCTACCTGCGGGCGCGCAAGGCGCTGGAAACCACGTCGCCCGACAATCTGGATGCCTTCCTCTGGCAGATCGG
This sequence comes from Rhizobium sp. CSW-27, assembly GCF_018760785.1. Lineage (GTDB taxonomy): Bacteria > Pseudomonadota > Alphaproteobacteria > Rhizobiales > Rhizobiaceae > Neorhizobium. Next base: position 351,909 of record NZ_JAHHZO010000003.1, on the reverse strand, counting down.
CCGCAATCTCGCGCTGGATCATCTGCGCAGCCGCAAGACGGCGTCGCGGCGTCTCGCCTCGGATCTTCCGGCCGAGATGCTGGAATCGATTCCCGACATCGGCCCGTCGGCGGAGCAGCAACTGAATGCGAAGGACGATCTGCGTCTGATCATGCAGCATCTCGAAAAGCTGCCGCCACGCGCCCGCGAGATCTGGCTGCTCAGCCGGCTGGAGGGATGGTCCTATCCGAAGATTGCCCAGCATCTCAACGTCTCGCCCAACACCGTCTTCAACGACATGAAAATGGTGATGGGCATGTTCGTGGACCTGAAAAGGCGGATGCAGCGGGATGGCTAGGATGGGCGATATCCGTCACGGCGGGAAAAATTTGGGTGGATTGCGCGTGCGAAACGTCATCTACACGAGACGTGTGATCTGCCGTCTCCTGCGCGTGGAGGCTGAATGATGAGGGAAACGGCCATGGGATTCGGGTCGGATGAAGACTATCGGCATGCCGATCCGGATATGGATGCAGCACTCGACTGGTATCTGCGGCTGAACCACGGTGAGACGGTTCCGGACAGCCTGGGCCGCGCCTTCCGCGCCTGGCTTGCGGAATCCCCGGCGCATCTGGCGGCCTTTCGCGAGGTGGAGGCGGTCTGGGCGGATCCAGTCATTCTCGATGCGTCGCGCCAGTGGCAGGTCTGTTCCACCACTGCCCGGCCTGTCGTGCCCCCGCGAAGAGCCTGGAGACTGGCCGGGCTTGCGCGGCACTGGCAGGCTGTTGCCGCGGTCCTTCTGCTGACCCTCGGCGCGCTGCAATTCGCTGGTCCGTTGATCCTGCGCATGCGCGCCGACTATCGCACCGATGTGGGGCAAAGGGCGGAGATCCGTCTGCCGGATGGCTCGCGCATGATCCTGAACGGCAACAGTGCGGTGACGCTCGATTTTGACGGCGGGCGGCGCGACGTGACCCTTCTCGACGGGGAGGCCTGGTTCGATGTCGTGCATGATGCCGCCCATCCGTTTCGCGTGGCTGGCCGCTTCAGCGATACATGGGTTGTCGGAACGCGGTTTGCGGTCAAGCTGGAGCCGCAGGATGACATGATCGCCCTGCAGTCGGGCGTGGTGGAGGCGGTGCATCACGATGCGTCGCTGCCCGTCAGGCGCCTCGCACCCGGGCAGATGGTGCGAGCCGACAGCAAGACCATATCGGCTGTTTCCACCTTCGACAGCGATGAGGCGCTGGGCTGGCTGGACGGGCGCTATGCCTTTGCCGGCAAACGCTTGGGCGACGTGCTGCGGGATCTGGAAGACAGCGTGCCGGAGAGGATCGTCGTTCTCAACCGGTCGCTGCTCGACGTTGCCATCAGCGGCAACTTCCGGCTGGACCGGCCGGATGCCCTCGTCCGCGGCATTGCCGCCGCCGCTGGCGGCCAGGCCACATGGCTGCCGGGCGGCTTCGTAATCATTCGCTGATTTCTCAACTTTCTTTGTGAGGTTTCAGCAGGTCCAACGTCGATGCTTGCGGGGGCAGTCGAGAACTGCCGCCACCGCCGAATGACGCGGCGGTGACCGGAACGGGGCGTCGCCATGAACGATCATGGCGACGGCATGCAGGAGACGAACATGACCATGGGGATGTGCGCCAGACGCGCGGGGATCATTGCGGCGCTGCTGGGGGCATCGGCAATGACGGGCGGGATGGGATTGACAGGGCAGGCGCTCGGCCAGACGCTGCCGCAGGCGGCCGGCGCGGCAAGCCCGCAGGAGTTTCGCATTCCCGCGCAGCCGCTCGAGCAATCGCTGAAGACCTTCATCCGGCTGACGGGCTGGCAGATCGGCTATCCGGCGGGCCTGACAGGTGGAAAGCAATCCTCTGCCGTTGCCGGGCGGCATCTGCCGCAGCAGGCGCTTCAGATACTGCTGGAGGGCACAGGAATCGGTATGCGGCTGACCGGGGCGGATTCGGTCATCCTGTTCGATCAGGGCAGCCAGGCGAATGCACCGGTGGTGGACGACGGTTCGACGCTTCTGGATCCGGTTCTGGTCCAGGCCAACGGCAATGGCGTCAAGCTTGGTACCGACAGCCTTGCCGACACGGGCACGAGTACGCTGTCCGGCGGGCAGATCGCCTTGCGCAGCCAGGGCGGTGACGCAAACGGCATGCTCAGAAACCTGCCGAACGCCCAGTATCAGAACGACATCAGCACCACGGCGGGCGCAACAGACCAGACCGTGATCGATCTTCGCCCGCGGGAAGTCTCGATTTCCGGCGCACGCATCTATGAGAACAATTTCATCCTGAACGGCATGGACATCAACACCGTGACCGGCAGCCAGGATCGCTATGGAACCAGCGCTGATCTGGAGGACGACAAATCGCCGCCCAATGCCGACCGCATGTTCGACCTGCATTCGCAGACGATCTATGTGCCGAGCGATTTCGTGGAACAGGTGACGGTTATCGACAGCAATGCCTCGGCAAAATACGGCAATTTCCAGGGGGGTGTCGTTTCCTACGACCTGCAGAATGCCAGCAAGGACCGGCTGCGCGGCAGCGTCAGCACCGATTTCACGACCAGCGACTGGAGCGGCTTCATCCTCGGCACCGATGACGGGCTGAATCCGGCAAACGTGGCCAGGAACGAATATCTGCAGCGGCGTACCGCCATCACGCTCACCGGCCCGCTTACGGACAACATCGCCGTGCTCGGCGCATACAGCCGTTCGTCCGGCGTGACGAACAAGGAGCGCAACTACATTTATACCCAGGACCGCGACATCGAGGAAAATTCAAAGAATGAATTCTATCGCGGTCAGGTTCTGGCTGAGACGGATTTCGGCGATTTCACGCTGGAAGGGGTCTATACCCGCTATAACCGGAGCTGGGAAAACACCGATTGGCGTGACATGGCGATCGATCTCAGCAAACGGTCCTTCGCCTCAAAGCTGCAGCACGATTACGAGTTCGAGGATCTGGAACTGGGCGGTCTGGCGCTCTCCAACGTCAAGCTGCAATCCAAGCTCGGCTTCAGCACATCCAATTCGCTGAACGATAAAAGCAGCAATATTGGTTACGCATACGATCAGGCGCACTGGCGCGCCGGGCAGTTGCTTTGGCAGGCAACCGAACAGTCCAGCTGGTGCCAGACAGGCCTTCCGATGACGAGCGGCACGCAGGTTTGCTATGAAGGTGCCACTGGTGGCGATCTGGAGCAGGGGCAGGAGAGGTGGGACTGGTCACAGGAGCTGACCGGAGACGTGGGCAATGGCACGTTTCTGCTCGGGGCCGAATATTCGCATGTCACAGCCCATCGCCGTCGACCGGAAGAAGCCGTCTACTTCCAGAATTACACCACGCTTGGCGAGGTGACTGGTATCTCCGCGTTCAACTGCGGGAATGCCGAAGCCTGCTCGCCGGAGCAATTTGCTGCAAGCAAGGCGATCTACAAGGCCTTCAACACCAAGGCTTCTCTGAACAGCTTTAACACCTACGGCGAAGTCGAGCAAAAATGGGACTGGTTCACACTGCGCGCCGGTGCCCGCCTTTCCTACGACGACTACATGAAAAACCTCGACATTGCGCCGCGTGCGGTCGTAACGGTGACGCCATGGCAGGATTTTGCGGTTTCTGCCGGTTACAACCGCTACTACGATGCAAAGTCGCTGGCTTTCGCCATCCGTGACGGACAACCGCGCCCGCAGACATTTACGCGCTCACGCACCGGTGCGACGGTTCCGGATACCTGGAGGCCAACTACGGCCACCTATTACGTCAACAGCGCCTCCGGTCTCGACACCCCCTATACCGACGAGTTCACCCTGTCCCTGTCCGGCACGGAGCCGCTTCTGGATGGCGACTGGCGCATCCGCTATCTCGACCGCCGCGCGAAGGACCAGTACGCCACGCAAAACCCCACCTCGTCGGGTCCGGCCATCCTCACCAATGATGGGACCGGCGCCTATCAGTCTGTCTCGGCGGAATATACCCGGGACCTCGCGACGCCCGGAATTGCCGGTCTGGACGGGCTTGCCTTCAATGCATCGGTAACGTGGTCGCAGCGCGAGGTGTCCAACAACAGTTATTTCGAGAGTGATCTGGACGACAAATATGTCTGGTACAAGAACCAGTCCTACACCAAGGAGGGGTTTAGCGTCGTCACCGGCAACATGGATATTCCCGTGCGCCTGCAGGCGGGGCTTGCCAGCACCTGGTTCGAGGAGCGGCTGAATGTGAACCTCTCCGCCAACTACAACTTTGCCTATACGGGTGTAAAATCCACGGAAACGAACATCACGGTGAACGGGATCAGCCACGAAATCTATGAGGATTACGACTTCGATGGCCTGCTCACCTTCGATCTGGCCGCGAGCTACACCGCCTATAAGAAGGACGACCGCAGCTTTTCGGTGAATATCAAGGTCGAGAACCTGTTCAACGAGATCGGCAATGCCACCGCCAGCGATGATCACCCCTGGATCATCGGTCGCACGGTGTGGATCGGCGCAAAGGCAACCTTCTGATGGTCTCGGTCGGCGCGATCCTCCTTTCCGTCCGGCTTCGGTCCGAATTCCTCCAGGTCGTCGTTGCGTTTGCGGTTCTGTTTGCCTCTGCTGGCCTTATCCATGCGCAGACGCTGGAATGGGATCCGCGGCTGGTGCGCGGCGAATTGCCCAATGGATTGCGCTATTTCATTCACGATAGCGGCAACCCGGCCGATCCCTTCAACATCCGCCTGATTGTCGGCGCCGGCTCCGTCGATGAAGACCGGCCGAGCGGCATCGCGCATATGATCGAGCACATGGTGTTTCAGTCGACGGCCTCCCATCCGGAAACCGTTCATCGTTATCTCGATACGATCGGCTGGCGAACGGGGCGCGAGATCAATGCCATGACCCGCGAAACCGAAACCCAGTTCATGATCCGCACGCGCCCGCGCGACACCGTCAGTATGGATGCTGCGCTTGCCCTGCTGGCCGACATGGTGCTGAGGCCGCGGTTCGACCCGCAGGACTGGCAGAAGGAGCAACGGGTCATTCTGGAAGAATGGCGACGCGGCGAGGGGCCGGCCGAGCGCATCAACAGGCAGAAGAAGGCCGTGCTGCGCGCCGGTTCGCGTTACGTGGACCGGCCGACCATCGGACGGCGCGAGACGATCGAGGCCACCACCGTTGGGGATATGCGCGACTTCTATTCCCGCTACTATATGGCCTCGAACATGGTGCTGATCGTGTCCGGCGCGGTGGACGCTCCATCTGTGCAAGCGGCGATCGAGCGCCATTTCGGCGATGCGCCGGCCAAGCCGAAGCCGGCTCGTCCCTATCTCGCCTTCCCCTTGAAGGAGGGGCTTAGCGGCGGTGTGGTACAGGACGAGAAGGGCACGACCTCGCAGGTGACCTATGCCTTTCGGCTGCCCATGCCGGACCGGGACACCGATGAAGGTGCCATGGCCTATCTTGAAAAATACCTGCTGAACCGGCTCGTCCGACAGCAGGTGGAGAGGCTTGCACCCGCCTATGCCGCAAGGCTCGACGGACTGAGCTTCGTCATGCAGGAGCCGACGGAGAAGCGGCTGATCCTGGCATTGAACGGCAGGACGCGCGATCATGCCGCTGCCGCCGGCATTCTGCTGGAGGTGGCGGAGCGTCTTCGCCGCTCGGGCATTTCCCAGGCGGATTTCGACACGGCCATTGCGGCCGCACGCGACGCCAATGCCCGCAATGTCGCTGCCGCCGAGGCGCGCAGTTTCGCCGAATGGGAAGACCGCATCACATCCACCGTGCTGCAGGGCGGTGTCCTGTCTGATCCGACGGCGCGCATGCAACTGACCGGCAAGCTTCTCGACCAGATCACGCTGCAATCGCTGAACGAAAGACTGGCAACCATGCTGGCGGCGCCAGATCAGGTGCTTGTCTATCAGGTCGCGGGCGACCAGCCCGCCCGGCAGCCGGATCTTGCAGCCTTGCAGGCGGAGCGGGAGCGTCTCGCCCATGTGGCGGAGCTTGCGCCGCTCGTCACGCCTGAAACGCCTTCCGCCGAAACGGAATTGCCTCTTCCCGTCTGGCCGCAGGATGGCGCGCCACTTGCGTCCGGCGGCGCCATCGAGGCAGTGCGGGACGCAGCATCCGCCATCACCGAATGGCATCTGTCGAATGGCGACAGGGTCGTCTGGCTGGAACGCGAGACGGCTGACGGCAAGATCTACGTCTCCGGTCGTTCGGCCGTGGGCTTTCGCAATCGCGAATTCGGCAGCCTTCGCTCGCAGGCGGGCCTGCAGCTCTGGACGCAGAGCGGCTTTCGGTTCTGGTCGCAGGCGCAGTATGATCGCTGGAGAGGTTCGCAGGCGCCGGCCTGGTCCTGGGCGCTTCATGACGGTGGTCTCGATGCCGGCGTGGTCGTGTCTCCGGAAAAGCTTCCCGATCTGATGAAGGTCTATGCCGCCACCGTCGACCACGGCCTGGTGCGTGACGAGGCGCTGGAGACGTATGAGGCGGCGCAAGGGCGGCACTTGGAGCGGGCGCAGGATTTCGCCGAACTCGTCTATGGCGAGGCCGCAACGGACGATCCCGGCGCGCAAGCTGCCACGCGCGAGGAGCTGGAAGCGGCGGCGCTTGCCCTGCTTCGGCAGCCGGTGACGTGGTTTGCCGTTGGCCCGAGGCCGGCTCCGCAGGTTCTGGAGCGCGCCTTCGGTCTTGCGGCAGGCGTGGTTCGGCAAGGCAGTCTGACGGCAACCCCGTTGATGCAGCGCAGCGGCGTCCACTGGCACAGCGTGACCTCGGAAGGCGAGGACAGGGCGCTGGTCCGCATGTCCTTTTCCTCGCAACTCGCCTGGACACCGGAGGCCGCCTTCATCATCTCCGCGCTGACCCAGCCAACGCAGCAGGCGCTCAAGGCGGAGCTTCGCCACCGGCTGGGCGGCGTCTATTCCGTGAACTTCGAACTGAAGCTCGACCAGGATACCGATCGGGTCACCGGAGAGCTTTCCTTCTCCTGCGCGCCCGAACGGGCCGGCGAACTGAGCCTTGCCGCGGTCGAAACGCTTCGCCGCATGCCGCAGATGATCGCCGGTGCAGACATCGAACGGATGCGGGCGGACATCGATGCCGCCGAACAGGTGCGGAAGAACGATCCCGCCACGCTGCTTCGCCGCCTGGCGCTCAGCTATCGGCGCTATGACGATGCGGGCTATCTGCAACGGGTCGGCGGCCTGAGCGGCACGCTGACGGCAAAACGTCTGAGCCGGCAGGCGGCCGATATCTTTGCGCTCAACGACCTCGCGGTGCTGGTGGCGGCACCGGCTGCCCCGGATTAGATGTCCGGTTCCAGGCGGTGAGGTCCGGTTTTATCGTACGAAGCGAGGCAAGCGCGATTGGCCAGCTTCTCCATGGGAGAGCCAAACGACAACCATGCCGCAGGATGCCGCGGCATGGTCCTGCACACGACGGTCGGCCTCAGAACTCCAGGCGATAGGATGCACCGACGGCAACGGCCCAGTCCGCGTTGGCATCGGCATCATAGGTCGCGCCCTTTGCCACCCGCTGCGAACCCGCCGTCAGATAGGACAGCGCGGCGCCGAGGCCGATGGTACCGATCCTTGCCTTGTACTGGGCGCCAACGCCGATGCTCCAGCTGTCGGTGCTGATATCGGCGCCGGTACCGACGCCCTGGTCCCAGGTGACGTTGACCGTGCCGGAAAGCTTGTCATTGAATTCGTGGCCAATGCCGAGCTGCACCGTGTAGCTGTCGGAGTAGTTGAACACCTTGTGGGCGGTGCCGAGGTCCGTGACGGTATAGTTGAAGTCCGGAAGGACGCTCCAGTCCGTCCAGGCAACCGAGCCGTAGACGAGCCAGCCGGGCGCCACGCCGCTCTGGGCGGAGAGCTTCAGGGATTGCGGCAGCGTGCCCGAACCATAGGCCGGCAGGGTGTCGGGTATGCCAAGCGAGGCGCCGAGATCCGACGCAGTGAAGGTGCCGTCGCCCTTGTGCTTGACCTGAGAGCGGTACATCAGCTGAACCCGCAGTGCGTATTCGGCAATGTCGTAGGCGACGCCCAGCCGATAGCCGAGTTCGCCGTCATCCTTCAGGCGTACATCGCCGATCCAGGTGTCTTCCTGGTAGACGAAGCTCTCGATGAACAGGCCACCGATGACATGCATGCGGCCTGGTCCTGCATCCAGCCGCACGTCGCAGGTCGCACCATATTCGTCCGAGGTGACCTTCATCCTGGTGGTGGGGTTGGGAAGCGGATCGCCATTGCCGGCCGCCGTGAGATATTCGGCATTCTGTGCCGCCTCGCCATAGGTGCCGGAACCGCCGAAAGGCTTGGTATAGGTCACCGCACAGGAGAGGCTGTCGCTGAAGCGCATGCCAAGCGTCAGATTGGGGATCACGAAAGAATCCGAATAGGCACCCTCATCGACCGACTGCCCCATCAGTTTCGAATAGCTGCGGTCCGGCGAGACATAGATCACCGAGGATTCGGCGCTGAACTGGGCATCGCTGTAAAGAATGTCGGTATTGGCCTCGCCGCGCGAGAAGCCGCCTGCCATTGCCGGCAGGCAGACCATGCCTCCCACGCCGGTCGCGAGCAGGAAGGCGCAATGGCGCCACATCGTCCTGGATTTCATCTACCGTGTTCCCGTCTTATTTTGTTCTGGAGATGACCGCACAGGTGGAACGCATTGCTGGCATGCCGGCTTTTCCCCTTGCCGGTCTATTGCTGCGCCCACCGCGCGGATCAAGGCCAGAATATGGAGGGGGTGTGCGCCAGCAATGGGGAAAGGGGACAAAAAGGGATCTTTTGCGGCCATTCCGGATCGCAAGAAAGCCGGGTGTGCCGGCGCATGGTGCGGCGGGCGCAAAGACATCCGGGCATGAAAACAGGGTTCCGTCGCTCGCGTCCGAGGGGAGGGGACATCGCGGCCAGCCTCGGGACGCAAGGGGGCAACCGGGCGAGCCGGGTTAGGCAGGGCATCGGCCCGATGGAAGGGATCGGCTCGCCGGCGCGTGTGGTCTTCAGGAGCCGGTGCCTGACGGCAGGCGGTGGCGGTCGAGCGGGCCCCGGTCTGGCCGGACCACCTTGCCCCTCCTCGAAGGAACAAGGAAGCGCCCGCCCGGATCCATCAATACCCAGCCTTCAGGATTGACCGTTCGCCGCGCAGATGGCGTTCGGCGGCCTCCTTCTGGTCCTTGCGCAGCCGCCCGTTGGCAATATAGCGGATGAGCCAGGGAATGCGTCTCACCCGGGCGCCGGTGCTCTGCGCCAGGACGAAGCATTCGGCGCATTTTTCGAGAATCTCGATGTTGAGCAGCAGCCGCTCAACGCCCATGCCGAAGCAGAGAACCACGTCATCAAGGCAGTAGGCATTGGCCCCTTTCGAGAGCGCAGGGATCGGCGCATCGTCGTGCGAAGACATGCCGACCCGCTTGGCCTCCAGCCCCAGGTGGCGAATCTGTTCATCGAAGATTCCAGGCATGCTGAGGTCGATGCGTGACAGCCATGAGGTCCAGGCAGGGCGGCCGGCAGCGATTGCGCCGACATCCGGACGGGCATGGTAGATCCGGTGGTGCAGGTCGGTGATGCGGTCGGAGAGCTTGAACCACTCGAACTCCCCGGGCGCATCACGTCCGGCCGTGATGCTGACCCGCACGAAGGCGTCTTGTTCGGGGATGCGCTGCGAAAGCTGGTCGCCCGGCTTCAGCAGGCCCTTGCCCGCAAGGCGGGCTGCGGCAAGCGCCAACTGATGCTCGGCTGCGGACCTCGATGGCTTGAGGATCGACATCGTCATATCAGACCAGCCCGAAAACGGTGTCGAAGCGGTCGAGCGCATCGTCGATCACCGCGTCGGTATCTGCCATGCTGGTATAGATGCGGCTTCCGGCCAGCGTCAGCAGCCCATGCGCCAGATAGGCGGCGCCCATTTCCTCCATCAGATGTTTGCGGGCATTGGCCTCACGCATCAGCTTGATCGGGTTGCGCATGCTCATCAGCAAGACTGCCGACGTCTGGAGATGGACGATCGATCCCATGTTGTAGACCACATAGGGCAGCCCGCGGCGGTTCATGATCTCCTTCAATCCGCGGGCAAGGCGATCGCCGGCACGGCCGGCGATGACGGGCGCATTGGTGCGCGCCATTTCCTCGATCGCATAGTAACCGGCAACGCAGGAGAGCGGATTGGCCGAAAGCGTGCCGCCAACGAAGGCGCGTTTGCTGGATGTGCCGATACCGCCCACCAGCGTCATCATCACCTCCTTGCGTCCGCCAATGCCGCCCGCCATCAGATAGCCGCCGGTCAGGCACTTGCCGAACACGGTGATATCAGGGTTGACGTTGAAATAGCCCTGGGCTCCGCCCATGCCGACCCGGAAGCCGGTGACGACTTCATCGAAGATCAGCAATGCGCCGAACTCGTCGCACAGCTTGCGGACTTCGCGGTTGTATTCGGGCGTCACGGGACGGGTCCCGCTTTCCGGGCCGAGCGGTTCCACGATGACCGCCGCGGTTCCGCCACGGATGCGGTTCAGCATCAGCTTGCGGCGCAGCGTGCCAAGCTCGTTGGGGAAGACTTCCTGGGTGTAACCCGTCACACCCTTCGGAATTCCGGTCGCCTCACGCCGTCCGGTGCCGGGCACACGCATGCCGTAGACCATCTGGTCGCTCCAGCCGTGATAATCACCCCCAACCTTGATGACCCACTTCTTGCCGGTATAGGCGCGCGCCAAGCGGATCGCGCCCATGCAGGCTTCCGTGCCGGAGCCGAGCATGCGGAACATTTCGACGCCCGGCATGTGCTGGCGGATGATTTCGGCCAGCTTGAACTCGTATTCGTGCAGAAGGCCTGTCACCGGGCCGCATTCATCGAGAAGTTCGTGGGCCTTCTGCCTGACCGGCAGGTAGTTGGACCCGAGAAGCGTCGGACCACCGGCCTGGAGGAAGTCGATATAGCGGTTGCCATCGGCATCCCACATATAGGCGCCATCGACCTTGGCGGCGGCGATGGCGAAGGGATAGTTGAAGGCGAGATTGTGCTGCACGCCGCCCGGGATGACCTCTGCGGCTCGCTTGGCCCAGGCTTTCGAAGTCGGGCATTTCTGCTCGAAATAATCCAGAACCTTCGGCATGTTTGCGGCCGAAATACCCTTTGGCGGCTGCTTCAGCAGCAAGTTGAGCCGGTCCATGAGGTCGCGATTGTCGGGCCAGGCACTGATGGCGTAGGGTGCGGGGTCGGCGGTGCGGGTTGCCATGTTCATGTCAGGCTCCTTTGTTCTCTGACTTGTCCAGCACATTCAGGAGAAAGGTGCGGAGTTGCCGGTCGAGAGTGCTGCGTTGTTGAATGAGGGTGCGCAGGTAAAGCGCTGCGGATAATTCGATCTGGCGCAGCATTCCGGCGGCTGTCTTGAGATTGCCGGCGGCGCAGATCACACCGTGACTTGCCATCAGATAAGCGTAGACATCGGGACGAATGGTCTTCGCAAAGGCCTTGGCCAACATGCCGGTGCCGGAGGGTCGGTACGGAACCAGCGCGATCTGTGGACCAAGCGAGGTGCGGTCGGCGCCGGGTGCCCAGGGCAGTTCTTCGTGCAGCAGCGCAACGGCGCTCGCAATCGGCTGGTGGGTGTGGATGCTGGCATGACGGGTGGGATGCGCCTGCAGCATGGCAGCATGCAGGGCCTTTTCCACCGTCGGCGTCTTTTCGCCATCGACGACCTTCTGTGTCGCGATGTCGAGGATCGGCACATCAGCCGCACCCATCGTGTAATAGTCCGTCGCCGATGGTGTGACGGCCATCAGCCTGTCATCCAGACGCACACCGATATTGCCGCCGGTTCCAGCGAAATAGCCGTGGTCCGAGAGATATCGGCACATATCGACGATCTCCTGGCGGACGGTTGTGAACCTAGTCATTCTTCCTGCCCTTCGAGCCGTTGAGTTTCTGATAGAGCGGAGCCAGCCTGCGGTGCAGTTCGGTGAAGATGCCGAAGCGTTCGTCATAAAAGCGCGTGGCGGTTGGCGAAGGCTCGTAGGTCCGCTCGATCTTCACATGGCGCACGGCTTCATCAAGCCGCATCAGGCCAAGCCCGTGGGCGCCGATGAAGGCCGCTCCGCGCGCGTTTGCCTTCATCGGCTCGTGCGGCTGGCGAATGGGCACGTTCAGCACGTCCGCATAAATGCGGCACCAGGCGTTCGACAATGCGCCGCCGCCAATCATGGTGATGGCCTGCGGCCTGTGGCGCATGAACTTCTGGATCGGCTTCATCATCCATCGCGTGTTCAGCGCAACGCCTTCGAAGACGGCGCGAACGATGGTTTCGCGGTTATGGTCCATGCTGAGGTTGAAGATGCCCGCTCGCAGCGACTGGTCATCCACCGGGCAGCGCTCGCCGAACAGCCATGGCAGATAGAGCGCGCCGTCCGCGCCCATGGGCTGACGGGCGGCGATCTCGTCGAGCACCCGATAGGTATCGACGGACGGTTCCCCCCGCACCAGCCCGTCGTCGTGGAAGACGATGCGGTCCTTCAGGAAGGCGATGTTGTTTGCTCCACTCGATTGCAGGGCGACCATCAGGTAGCGGGAAGGAACGGCGCAAGGGATCGAGCCGATCTGGTCGAGCACGCTCGTGCGTTTGAACGGGACATGCGCGGCGATCCAGGATGAGGACCCGACATAGAGGTGGCAGTCGAAGTCGTCGATCGTGCCGGCTCCGATTGCAGCCGCTGTATTGTCGATCGCACCCGCCACCACAGGGGTCTTCGGTGAAAGGCCCAACGCCTCGGACACATCCGGCAGGATGGTGCCGATCACATCGGTGCAGCGCACGAGGCCCGGAAACTTGTCGCGGTCGATACCGCTGATGGCGATCAGGCTTTCGTCATAACGAATATCGTCCGGATCGCGGTTGTCCGTCACCCAGGAGGTCAGGATGGAATCCTGCGTGGCGCAGAAGCGACCGGTAAGACGAAGATTGAAGTAATCGAGGACGTTGAGGAACTTGTAGGTGCGCTGGTAGATATCCGGAAACGCGTCACGGATGAGCAGCATGTGGCCTGCGGGATCCTTGCCGGAAAGGGCAGGGGCGCCGCCACACAGGCGAAGCCATTTCTGCAGCTTGATTGCATCGTAACCGGCAACCTTCAACGCGCCCCGCATCTCCTGCTTCAGGTGACGCGCGCCGCGCATGTCCAGCCACAGGATCGCATTCATCAGGCTCTCGCCATTGCGGTCGACAGGAACCGTGCCTTCTCCTTGCGTGGACGAGCATATCGCCACGATATCCGAACGCGACACGATGCCGAGGCCAAGAACCTCGCGGGCGGCCTCGATGAAGGCGGTCCACCAATCCTGTGGCCGCTGTTCCGCCCCGATGCTGTCGACCACGATCAGTTGTACCGGGCGAAACGCCCAGGCAACCACGTTGCCGGTCAGCGATACCAGGCCGACCTTGCAGCCACTGGTTCCCAGATCGATGGAAAGTACATATTGCTCTTTTTGTGCCATGGCCCCTCAGCCAAGAATGGCCGATGGTTTTTCCGGCCTTTTTGCTTGGGGAAAGGATAGACCCCGGGGCAGTGCGTCATGAAGCGGTCAAGCTGTCCTATTGAGGGTCTATTCCGGCCAAATCGCCGAGAGATCGGTGCGCAGTGCGCCAGGGGTCGTGCTTGTCCATCGACGAAATGCACGGCGAAAATTGTGCGGGTCCGTAAAGCCGACGGCGAAGGCGATCTGCTCGACCGACATATGTGGATTGGCCAGAAGCTCCAGCGCCCTGTTTTTGCGCAGATCGTCGAGAAGGCCCTGAAAGGAAACGGCACTTTCCGCCAGCCGCCGCCTGAGCGTGCGCTCGCTCATGCCGAGAGCCTTGGCGACCTTCGAGATATTGATGCGCTCCTGCAGCTTCTGGCGCAGCACCCGCTCGACCGATTCCGTGATCTCCGCCGCCTCCCGGGAACGGGTCCGGTGATAGGCGATGAACTCGCACAGCTGTCGATGGCTGAAGGGGTCCGCGGTGGCCAGCGCACGTTTGTACAGCGCAGGATCGAACAGGAAGACGTTTTCGACGCAACCGAAACGGATTTCGCAATCGAAGACGTCGCGATAGGCACCAGCATGGACCGGTGCGGGATAGGCGAGCTCAATGCGCAACGGCTTGAAACCGTCCCCGACAAGGCCGATGCCGATGCTCATGAAGTTGGCGAAGGCCTCTTCGACCAGGAAGGTGTAGATGCTGGGTTCATGAAAGCGGCTGGCGGCGGTCACCGCAATGCCATCGCTGGTGACGCGCGTATCGAACTCCAGCATGCTGCCGGTGTCCTTCTGGAATTGCAGACCGAGCTTGACCGCCTCGCCGATCGTTGCGGCTGTCAGCATGGCATAACCGACCAGCCCCACCGAATTGATCTTCTGCCGACAGCCTGTTTCGAGACCAAGCGCCCGCCCCGGCGCCATCTGGAGTGCGCGCAGGATCGCCTCCCGACCCTGGCGGAACGACACGCGGCAGGCGGGGTCCTGAAGATCCTCCAGCGTCAGGCCCAGCCCGACCAGCAGCCGGCCCCCGTCAAGGCCGGAATCGCGTAGCGTCATCACCAGGCTTCTGAGCATGAAGGCCGGAATATTCGCAGCCATGTAGCGTGAATCGACCGGCTTCATGGGTTGTCCATGCCTCTCCTTCGGTTGCTCTCCGGCGTATCTTCGCTTTTTATCAAGACACATCGTCCACTTGCTATCCGTCAAGGCAAAGGCGTGTAATCGCGTTTCGATTGGCCGGAAAAGACCCCAAACAGGCCCTGAAATCCCTTGTGGCTGCGGGGGCGCGTCATATTCTTGTCATTGCGACGGCGGCAGAAGGACCGGAATCGGCAACGCTGCGCGGCAACCCTGGGGGGCGACTGCAGTGATCTTGTGGATTCTGGGACTGAGCGCTGCTTATGCAGTGGCGTTGAACGGTACGATGGTGATGCCGGTGGTGGTGCTGGCGATGAGCAAGCTCGCCGGTTACGACGAGGGCCTGGCGACTGTGGTTGCCAGTGCGGAGCTTGCCGGCATTGCCCTATACGGCCTCTTTCTTTCCAGGCTGGCGGTGCGCTCCTGGCGTATTGTCGCGATGGCGGGTGCGCTCGCCGTCATCCTCGGCGAAGCGGCGAGCTTTTGGCAGCAGACCCCGCTTCTGTTGGCTGCGGCGCGCCTGGTCACCGGACTGGGCGAGGGGGCAATCTTCAGCGTCGTGGCGATGAGTCTCGCCTCGCTTGCCAATGCCGAACGGTTCTGGGGCGCGCTCAGTCTCATCGGAGGCACGACCATGGGACTATTGCTGTTTGCAGTTTCGATGATGCCGCATGCGGAAGCCGAGGCGCCGGTATTTCTGATGCTGACCCTGTTTGCCGCTTTAATGGCGCCCCTCTTCCTGCTGATTTCCAGACGCCCGGCACAAATGGCCACCGCCACCGTGCATTCAAGGCTCGACCGTCCGAAGATGCTGCTCGCGATGGTCATCGTGTTCATGGTCTATGCGGTACAGGCCGGACAGTGGGCCATCTGCGGTTATGTCGGCGAGCGGGTCGGTCTGACCAATGCGGAGGTCGGCCTCTATCTCGCACTCTCCTCGCTGGCCGGCTTCCTCGGTGCCGTGGTGCCGTCGATGACGCATGACAAGGCGAAACGTCTTCCGCTCGTCATGCTGGGTTTTGTCGTCATGGCCGTGTCGATCTACTATCTCTTCAACGTGTTTTCGGCGGCGGTGTTCGTCAGCACGCAGATCCTGGTCAATATCGGCTTCTACATCGTCACGCCCTTTGTCACCGGCGTCTTGACGGAAAACGATCCGGACGGTTCGTTGATGTCGCGTATTCTGGTGATCGCGATCGTCGGCGCAACACTCGGCACTGCCGTTGCCGGTCCGGTCTTTGCCTCGGCGGGGCCGGCAGCCTTTGCATGGGCGTGCCTGATGCCGCTGGTGGTGGCAGCCACCTGTGCCGTGCTAGTTTTCGGCCATCTTCATCGCGGCCTTCCGGCCGCGGCAAAAGCCGGTATCGCGGAGTAAACCATTGAGCGAAGACAGCCACATCGAATTCCTACTGTCCGACGCTCTTGCGAGGCAGCGCGCCGCATTCGAGGCGGACCCCCATCCGTCACTCGCCACACGCCGAGACCGGCTGGATCGGATCGGCCGCTTGCTGAAGGACCGGGGGCCAGAGATCTGCGCGGCGGTTTCGCGCGATTTCGGCCACCGGTCCGTGCATGAGACAACCATGCTCGAGATCGTACCGCTGATGGGCGCGCTCAGGCACACACGCTCCCACCTCAGGCGCTGGATGAAGCCGGAGCGGCGTGGGCGCTCCATCGAATTCCTGCAACTGAAGAACACGGTGCAATACCAGCCGCTGGGCGTCATCGGCGTGATGGTGCCCTGGAACTATCCAATCTTTCTGGCGCTCGGCCCGTTGATCGATATCCTCGCCGCCGGAAACCGGGCGATCATCAAACCGTCGGAACTGGTACCGCAGACCTCCGCCTTGCTGTCCACGCTGATCGGGGCGTATTTTGCGCCGGAAGAGGTAACGGTCATCGAGGGTGGCGTGGATGTGGCCGCAGCCTTCAGCGCCCAGCCTTTCGATCATCTGGTCTTCACGGGTTCCACCGCCGTCGGCAGGAAGGTCATGGCGGCCGCCGCGGCCAACCTGACGCCGGTGACGCTGGAACTCGGCGGCAAATCGCCGACGATCGTTGCGCCCGATTACAGTCACTTCTCCGCTGCCCGCGACATCGTGTTCGGCAAGTTGATGAATGCCGGGCAGACCTGCATCGCGCCGGATTACGTTCTGGTCGAGAAAGGCCGTCTCGAGCAGTTCGTCAGCGCGCTTCAGGCGGAGATCGTTCGTTGTTATCCCAGTCAAAGCTCGGCCATGCACTATACCGGTATTGTCGGCGAGCGTGCCCACCGGCGGCTCGTTGACGGGCTTCAGGAATGCCGCGATCGTGGCGTGCGGCTGGTCACGGCCGACATAACCCTGCCGCAGGCGGGGTTTGCCATTGCGCCCACGCTCGTGATCGACCCGCCCGCCGATTGCCGGCTGATGGAGGAGGAGATCTTCGGCCCGATCCTGCCGATCATCCCCTACGACACCCTCGACGATGCCATTGCCTTCATTCGCGCCCGCCCACGTCCGCTGACGCTCTACCTGTTCACCGGACGAAACGAGACCCGGCGCAAGGTGCTGGAAAGCACGATTTCCGGAAACGTGACCGTCAATGGCACGCTCTTGCATGTGGCGCAGAACGATCTGCCGTTCGGCGGCGTGGGGCCGAGCGGCATCGGGGCCTATCACGGGTTTGACGGCTTCAAGCGGTTCTCGCATGCCCGCGGCATCGCAACCGTCAGGATCTTCAATCCGGCGCGGCTTGCCATGCCGCCCTATGGCCGCCTGACCGAGCTTCTGGCGAAATTCATGGGACGCATCTGACGTCAGACTGATGCCGCACTGCGCGCCTGCCGGTCGCGACGTCGTCAGAAACGCTGCGGCGAGAACGGCGAAAGATCGATGGCGGGAGGCGCATTAAGCAGCAGGTCGGCCACCAGCCGCGCGGTGCCGGCCGATTGGGTGAGGCCCAGATGACCGTGGCCAAAGGCATAGATGGCGTGCGGCGTACGGCGGGCGCGGCCGATCGCCGGCAGGCTGTCCGGCAGTGACGGACGAAAGCCCATCCACTGTGTCCCGCCCTCGGTCTTCAGGCCGGGCAGGAAGGAACTCCCCTTTTTCAGCATGGCCTCGGCGCGGGCGAAGTTCGGTGCCAGTCTCAGGCCGCCCAATTCAACCGCGCCGCCGACCCGGATGCCGGTCGAAAGCCGGGTGACGACGAAGCCGTGGCCGCCGAAGGTGATCTGGGTGCGCAGGTCAAAGGCGTCCTCCGGCAGAGTGGTGTTGTAGCCACGCTCGGTTTCCAGCGGGATCCGTTCGCCCAGGCTGCGGGCGATGCGATGGGAAAAAGCACCGGCCGCCAGCACGACTCTTGCGGCCGGCCGCACGCTGCCGTCAGCAAGGATGACGTCGACGCCGTCTTCCCGTGGCGCCAGCGCGCGCACCTCGGCGCGATCGATCATCCCGCCCCTGGCACGAACATGGGCGGCAAGCGCCAGCGTGTAGAGGCGGGGATCGGCGATGGAATACCAGCCGGCGGTGAAGGTTCCCCGCCTGAAACGCGGCGCGAGGCCGGGCTGCAGCGCGGCCATCTCCTCGGCATCCATGTGCTGGAAGGCGATGCCGTGCTCTCGACGCGCTTCCCAGCCTGGCAGGGAAGCCCGAAACTCCTCCTCGCTCTCGTAAACCTGCAGGTTGCCTTGCTTTCGCAGCATGGAAAGCGTCTCGGTGGCGGCGAGGAAGGGTTCGAGCTCCGCTCTCGACAGGTCCATCAGCGCCGTCTGGGCGGCCGTGGCATGGGCGATCCGCGAGGGATGGCAGGCGCGCCAGAAGCGAAACATCCATGGCACCATGCGCATGGCATAGGCCGGCGGAAGGCTCAGCGGC
This sequence comes from Rhizobium sp. CSW-27, assembly GCF_018760785.1. Lineage (GTDB taxonomy): Bacteria > Pseudomonadota > Alphaproteobacteria > Rhizobiales > Rhizobiaceae > Neorhizobium. The sequence goes on along the minus strand of NZ_JAHHZO010000003.1, from coordinate 333,405 downwards.
CCGAGTGGATCGAGCAGCCATCCGGGCGCCTTCTTCAGGATGCCGGGGGAGGCGAGCGGCAGAATGTCGGTAAAGGCAAATGCGCCCGCATTTCCCGCCGAGGCGCCGGCTGCCGGCCCCTCCCGGTCAAGTACGCTCACTCGCATGCCGCGCACCTGCGCCGCTACCGCCACCGAAAGGCCGATAACGCCTGCACCGATGACGATCACGTCCGGCTTGTTCACCTCAACCCACCTCGTCAAACGACGTTCAGATCCGGTTCTTGTCCTGTGGCAGGGAGCGCCGTCGGTCTGGCGCGACAGGAAGAGGTGCCCCGCACGCCGGATTCCCGCTGCAGCCGCCCCCTCCGCGGCTCAGGGCTTGCAGGCCTCTACGGCGCCTGGAAGCTGGCTCCACTCGGCATACCAGGTGTTGAACAGACGGAACTGCGCTTCCACATAGCCGCGCTGGCTGTCGCTCAGCATGTCGGTCTCGTTGAAATGCAGCGTGTATTCCTCATCGCCCTTCAGTACCATCATGTACTTGAAGAACAGCACGAGATCCGGGCCTTCGTCGAAGGAGGAAAGCACGCCGAGCGCCTGCTCCAGCTCCTGCGCACGCTGGCGGGCATCGGCATTGCCGGCGGCAGCAGCCTGCGCGAGACGGCACAGATGCAGCACTTCCTTCGGCAGCACATTGCCGATGCCGGTGATGGCACCCCTGGCGCCGCAATTGACATAGCCGTGAAACACGGCGGTATCGACGCCGATCATCAGCGTCACCTCGTCATCGCGGCTGGTGATGTTTTCCGCCGCATAGCGCATGTCGTTCGGGCCGCCGAATTCCTTGAAGCCGACAAGGTTCGGATGCTCGGCCCGCAGGGCGAAGAACAGGTCGGCGCGCGTCGCAAAGCCGTAATAGGGGCTGTTGTAGATGACAGCCGGCAGATCCGGCGCCGCCGACAGGATGGCCTTGAAATGCGCCTTCTGTGCCGCGATCACCGAGCCGCGCGACAGAACCCGCGGGATGACCATCAGGCCTCTTGCGCCCACCTTGCTGGCATGGGCTGCATGGGCAACTGCGGAGGCGGTGTTGACGGCGCCGGTGCCGACGATCACCGGAATGCCGGCCTCGGTCAGCCGTGCAACACCCTCCATGCGCTGAGCGTCGGTCAGCAGCGGCCAGTCACCCATCGAGCCGCAATAGACGACGGCGGACATGCCGGCTTCGATCAGTTCGCCGGCCTTGCGCACCAGCGCGTCGAAATCCGGTGTTCGATTCGGCCTGCAGGGGGTCATAAGCGCCGGAACCACGCCGGAGAAAATGTTCGAAGCCATGCGTCTCGTCCTCTGGAAAGCGCCTGAACCGGCCGGGGTCCTGTGCGGACTGCCGGACGTCCAGCGCGTTATGACAGGGTGATAGCATCTTGTATTCTATTTGTCGACAAAATTTCCGGGCGCTGGGAAGCGACCTTGCGGGGGCCGGTCACCCCTCAGTCAGAGCATCAGGTCAAGCCGCTCCTCGCGCACCAGAAGCTTGCGCACCTGCTCGACGATCTGGTCGGCATGCACCTTGCCAAGCTGTTCCGAAAGGACGAGATCGCGTGCGGCGATCGCGGCGATCATCTCCTCATGCTCCACCACGAAGCGGTGCGGAAGACGGTCGTCATAGGACTGATAGTAGAGGCGCAGGATGCGGCGTCCCTCGTCCAGCAGGCGCTTGAACAGGGCGGTGAAATAGGGGTTGCGGCCGGCCTCGGCGATGGCCAGATGGAAGGCGGCATTGGTGGCGATCATCGCCAGCGCATCCTGGGCCTCCACCGCGCGTTCGAATTCCGCCTGCAGCGCGGCGATCCGCGCGATATCGGCCGGCTTGTGATGTTCGGCGGCCAGTCGACCGGTCACACGGTACATCAGCGTCAGCGCGTCGAAATAGGCGTGCATGTTGAGGAAGTCGATGTTCGAAACGATGGCCGAGCGGTTCGGCAGTGTTTCGATCAGGCCTTCGCCGGCCAGCCGCACCAGCGCCTCGCGGATCGGCGTCCGCGACATGCCGAAGCGCTCGGCAAGCTCCACCTCGTCGATCGGCCCGCCGGGCGGCAGGACCAGGTCGAGGATCTCGTCGCGAAGCACGTCGTAGACGATCTTGGCGCCGGAGCCGCGCCGGCGTTCGGTCGCCTCGTTTGCGTCCCTGTCGGTCATGCACTGCCTTTCTTTCAAGCCGCTGCGGGCGCTGTTGCCGGTCCGGCATTTGCGTCATTGGTGGACGCGGCGCGGCTCAGCCCGCCAGCCGCTCGTCCATCGCGGGCACGCCCGTCAAAGGGGCCTTGGTGCAGCGCGCCTGCAGTTCCCGCTCGCAGCGCTCCACCTCCTGCAGTTTCTTGGCCAGCCAGTCCACGAAGACGCGGACCTTGTTGCTCAGATGGCGGGTTTGCGGATAGACGATGTAGAGCGGGATCGGATCGCGCAGCCAGTCCGGCAGGATTTCGACAAGCTCGCCGCGATCGACGAGATCGCGCACCATGAAGGAGACCGCCTGCGCAATGCCGATGCCGGACACTGCGGCGGCCACATAGCTGCGGTACTCGTTGACCGAGATCACGTAGCGCGGTTCCACCGCCACCACTTCGTCGCCCTGGCGGAATTCCATCGGAAAATTGCGGCCTGTATAGGCTTTCATGTAGCCGATGCCGGTGAAGTGTCCTTCCAGATCGCGCGGATGCTTCGGCACGCCCATCTTCTCCAGATAACGGGGCGCTGCATAGGTGCGAAGCGTCAGTTCGGCCACCTTGCGCGCCACCAGCGACTGGTCGCTCGGAGTTCCGCCCCGCAGGGCGCAATCGACGTTCTCGGCAATGTAATCGACGATGCGGTCGCCGATATCGAATTCCAGCTGGATCTTAGGGTAGCGGCTGTGAAAATCGCAGAGCGAGGGCATGATGATCTGGTCGGCAAAGGCGCCTGACAGCGCGACCCGCACCTTGCCGGAGGGTTGCGCCTGCGAACTGGACAGGCTGCCGTCCAGTTCGTCCAGTTCCGCCAGCAGCCGGCTGGCCCGCTCGTAATAGAGCGCGCCATCGGTGGTCACCACCACCTGGCGCGTCGTCCTGTTCAGAAGCTTTGCGCCGAGATGCGCTTCCAGGGACTGCACGAGATTTGTCACCGTCGTCTTCGGCATCTTCAACGACAGCGCTGCCTTGGAAAAATTGCCGGTTTCCACCACCCGGGTGAAAACGCGCATTGCCGAAAGCTGGTCCATGGCCGTAATCCGTTCTGATGCGCCGCAATATTGTTCCGATTTTCGGAATAGAGTTATCGAAATTCCGACGCTTGTGCATTCTGACGGGATAATAATATAAAAACTAGACGAACGGAAGGCATCCCTTTCGTTGGCGACACAAGAGCAGGCCGATGACGCGGCAATGGCATGCAGGAGATGACGGTGCTGGAGGCTTTCCGCTTTCCTACCGCATCTACGAGGGAAGCGAGCAGCGGCGGGCGCAGCCACTGGTTCTCTACCTGCGCGGCAATGCCTTCCGCCAAAAGGTTGCCGGCCTTGAGGACGCGCCCGTCGCCCTTGCCATGGCCGAAGCCGGGGCGCTGGTGGTGGAAGCCGATTATGGCGGGCCTTCGGGAAGCGTGTTCCCGCAGACGCTGGAACGCGCTTTCGCGGCGCTGAAACATCTGGTTGCCAAGCGCCGGCGGTTTGCCGCCACCCGCTCTGCGGTGGTACTGGCCGGAGACGAGGCCGGCGGAAACCTGGCGGCAAGCCTGGCGCTGAAGGCGCGGGATGCCATGCCGGACGAACTGGCGGGGCAGGTTCTGCTGTCGCCGATGATCGATCCGCGCATGGTGACGGCCTCGTTCAACCGTGCCGATGGTCTCGGCCTGCGTGAGCGCTGGTCGGATGGCTGGAGCCGCTACCTGGCATCGGCCTGCGGCTATCAGCATCCCTATGCCGTGCCCTGTCTGTGTTCGCGGCTGGCCGGGGTTGCGCCTGCCCTGATCGTGACATCGGATGACGATCCGCTGCGCGACGAGAGCCTCGATTACGCCGCGCGGCTGCAGACGGCCGGTGTTGGCGTCACAACCCGGATACTGCCCGGCACCTGCGGCTGGACCGGTATCTATCACGGCAGGGACGGTGCCTGGTGCGCGCGGTTCCGCGCCGAATTCTCGCAGTTCCTCGCGGAACTGTCGATCTAGACGACGGGCAGCAGGCCCGTCCCTCATCACATGGCGGTTCGTCAGGAACCGAAGGAGAGTGTCATGACCGCAAGGATCAGGAGCGCGGCCCTGTGGGGAACCGCTTTGGCCACTGCATTGGCAATCGCCGGTGGCTCGCTTTATCTGGATCGGCCGCGCGACGCCCGGGCAGCCCCCGCCGCGGCCGCAGCCGCGCCGGCCATTCCGGTAACGGTTGCCACCGTCGAGCCGCGGGCCGTCTCGGTGTGGCGGGAATTCTCCGGCCGCCTGGAAGCCGTCGACCGGGTACAGATCCGGCCGCGGGTGGCGGGCGTCATCCAGTCCGTCCACTTCCGGGAAGGGGGGCTGGTGAAGAAGGGTGACCTTCTGGTCTCGATCGATCCGGAGCCCTACAAGGCGGCGGTCGATCAGGCGCGTGGCGAGGTGGCCTCCGCTCAGGCGAAGCTCGACCTTGCCCGCACCGAACTCGACCGCGGCACGACGCTGCTTGCCCGCAACACGATTTCCGAAAGCGAACTTGCCCAGCGCCAGAGCAATCACGCCTCCGCCCTGGCCGCGCTTCAGTCCGCCAGGGCGGCGCTCCGTCTCGCCGAACTCAATCTCGGCTATACCGAAATCCGCGCGCCGATTGCCGGGCGTCTCGGCCAGCTGGAGGTCACCCCCGGCAATCTCGTGGCCGAAGGACCGTCCTCGCAGGCGCTGACCACGCTTGTCTCGGTTGATCCGATCTATGCGAGCTTCACCATCGACGAGGGTTATCTGCAGCAGATCCTTTCGACCCTGCCGGCCAGGGAGGGGCTTGCCGCGCTGGAGCAGATCCCCGTGCAGGTGACGACCGAGGAGAAGGCTGCACCGCTGACCGGGCGTCTGCAGCTGATCAACAACGAGATCGATGCCGCGACGGGTACGATCCGGGTGCGGGCGGTGTTCGACAATCCGGACGGTCGCCTCATCCCCGGCCAGTTCGTCCGCATCCGCATGGGCCAGCCCCGGTCGGAAGATCACCTGCTGATCAGCGAGCGGGCGGTTGGAACGGACCAGGACAAGAAGTTCGTCTTCGTGGTCGAGTCCGGCAATGCCGTCGCCTATCGCCAGGTAGAGCTCGGTGCCGCGGTCGAAGGCAAGCGCATCGTGGAGAAGGGGCTGAGTGCCGGCGACCGCATCGTTGTCAGCGGCCTGCAGCGCATCCGGCCGGGTGCCGTCGTCCAGCCGCAGGAGCAGACGGCGCTGAACGACTAACCCGCCAGCCACATTTCCGACAGTTCAAGCCCTGCGGCCGGATGGCCGCAGGACAGCTTTCCCTTTGTCCTCCGTGAGGGACTTTCCCCATGAACATTTCCCGCTTTTTCGTCGATCGTCCGGTCTTTGCCGCGGTTCTTTCGATCCTGATCGTGGTTGCCGGCCTGATCGGCCTGCGCGCCCTGCCGATTTCCGAATATCCCGAGGTGGTGCCGCCCTCCGTGGTGGTGCGCGCCACCTATCCGGGTGCCAATCCGACGGTGATTGCCCAGACGGTGGCAACCCCGCTGGAAGAGCAGATCAACGGTGTCGAGGACATGCTCTACATGTCGAGCCAGGCAACGTCGGACGGCGTCTTGACGCTGACCGTCACCTTCCGCCTGGGAACCGATCCGGACAAGGCGCAGCAGCTCGTGCAGAACCGCGTCTCGCAGGCGGAGCTGCGTCTGCCGGCCGAGGTGCGCGCACTCGGCGTTTCCACCGTCAAGAGTTCGCCGGACCTGATGATGGTCGTTCACCTGGTCTCCACCGGTGACCGCTACGACCTCACCTACCTGCGCAACTATGCAACGCTGAACGTCAAGGACCGGCTGGCCCGCATCGACGGTGTAGGCCAGGTGCAGGTATTCGGTGCCGGCGACTATTCCATGCGCATCTGGCTCGATCCGCAGAAGGTGGCCGAGCGCGGGCTGGCCGCCAGCGACATCACCACGGCCATCGGCCAGCAGAACGTTCAGGCGGCGGCCGGCATCATCGGGGCCTCGCCCTCTCTTCCGGGTGTCGACCTGCAGCTCAATGTCAACGCGCGCGGCCGGCTGCAGACGCCGGAGGAATTCGGCGCGATCGTCGTCAAGACCGGCGAGAATGGAGAGGTGACGCGGTTGCGGGATCTGGCCCGCATCGAACTGGGGGCCGCCGACTATTCGTTGCGCTCCCTGCTCGACGGCAAGCCGGCAGTCGCCATCCCGGTCTTCCAGGCGCCGGGCTCGAACGCCATTGCCATCTCCGATGCCGTGCAGCAGACGATGCAGGATCTGCAGAAGGCCATGCCGGACGGCGTGCGCTACGAGATCGTCTACGATACGACCAAGTTCGTCCGGGCCTCCATCGACAAGGTGGTCGATACGCTGCTGGAGGCCATCGCCCTGGTGGTGCTGGTGGTGATCCTCTTCCTGCAGACCTGGCGCGCCTCGATCATCCCGCTGATCGCGGTTCCGGTGTCGATCATCGGCACGTTCGCGGTGATGTATGCCTTCGGGTTCTCGATCAACGCGCTGACCCTGTTCGGCCTCGTGCTTGCCATCGGCATCGTGGTCGACGATGCGATCGTGGTGGTGGAGAACGTCGAGCGCAATATCGAGAACGGCCTTTCGCCGCGCGAGGCGACCTACCGTGCCATGCGCGAAGTGTCCGGCCCGATCATTGCCATTGCGCTGGTGCTGGTTGCCGTCTTCGTGCCGCTTGCCTTCATCACCGGCCTGTCGGGTCAGTTCTACCGGCAGTTCGCGCTGACCATCGCCATCTCGACGGTGATCTCCGCGATCAATTCGCTGACGCTGTCGCCGGCGCTGGCTGCCCTGCTGCTGAAGGATCACCATGCGCCGAAGGATTTCGTCACGCGAGGCATGGACCGGCTGCTCGGCTGGTTCTTCCGCGGCTTCAACCGGGCCTTCGGCGCCGCATCGCGCGGCTATGGGCGCACCGTCGGCGGGTTGCTTGGCCGCAAGAGCATGGTCATGGTGATCTACATGGCCCTGGTGGTTGCCACCTACAGCATGTTCAACGCGGTGCCCGGCGGCTTTGTGCCGGCACAGGACAAGCAGTACCTGATCGGTTTCGCCCAGCTGCCGGATGGCGCAACGCTTGACCGCACGGAAGACGTCATCCGCAAGATGAGCGACATTGCCCTGGCGCAGCCGGGTGTCAAGAATGCGCTCGCCTTCCCGGGATTGTCGATCAACGGTTTCACCATCGGCTCGAATGCCGGCATCGTCTTTGCGGTTCTGGATGATTTCGAGGAGCGGAAGGACCCGTCTTTGTCCGGCGGTGCGATTGCCATGGCGCTCAACCAGAAATATGCGGGCATCGGCGATGCCTTCATCGCCATGTTCCCGCCGCCGCCGGTCAACGGCCTCGGCTCGACGGGCGGCTTCAAGCTGCAGATCGAGGACCGCGCCGGCTTCGGCTACCAGACGCTCGACGAAACGACCAAGGCGGTCATCGCCAAGGCCTATCAGACGCCGGAACTCGCCGGGATCTTCTCGAGCTTCCAGGTCAACGTGCCGCAGCTGTTTGCCGATCTCGACCGGGTGAAGGCGCAGCAGCTCGGCGTGTCGGTGACCGATGTCTTCCAGACGCTGCAGATCTATCTCGGGTCGCTTTATGTCAACGATTTCAACGCGTTCGGGCGAACCTACAGCGTGCGCGTGCAGGCCGATGCACAGTATCGCGCCAAGCCGGAGGATATCGGCCAGCTGAAGGTGCGCTCGCAGACCGGGGAGATGATCCCCCTTGCGGCACTGCTGAAGGTCGAGGCCTCCACCGGCCCGGAACGCACCACCCGCTATAACGGCTTCCTGGCCGCCGACATCAATGGCGGGCCGGCGCCCGGCTTCTCCTCGGGGCAGGCGGAGGCGGCCATCGAGAAGATCCTGCGGGAAACCATGCCGGCGGGCATCGATTTCGAATGGACGGACCTGACCTACCAGCAGATCCTTGCCGGCAATTCCAGCATCATCGTCTTTCCGCTGGCGCTGCTGCTCGTCTATCTGGTTCTCGCCGCGCAATATGAGAGCCTGACGCTGCCGCTCTCGATCATCATGATCGTGCCGATGGGTGTCCTCGCGGCGCTTGCCGGCGTCTGGTACACCGGTGGCGACAACAACATCTTCACCCAGATCGGGCTGGTGGTGCTGGTGGGGCTTTCGGCCAAGAACGCGATCCTGATCGTTGAATTTGCCCGCGAACTGGAATTCGAAGGGCGAACACCGGTGCAGGCGGCGGTGGAAGCAAGCAGGCTGCGCCTGCGCCCGATCCTGATGACATCCATGGCCTTCATCATGGGCGTCATCCCGCTCGTCGTCTCCACCGGCGCGGGGGCGGAAATGCGCGCGGCCATGGGTGTCGCGGTGTTTTCCGGCATGATCGGCGTCACCTTCTTCGGCATCTTCATGACGCCCGTCTTCTACATCCTGGCCCGCCTGCTGACGCGCAACCGCCCGCTTCGCCAGCATGGCGCGCCGGCTGCGGCGATCGGCGAGGTGCATCCGGTCGCCTGACGGCGCCGGGTGTCATCCCGCCGGCCTGCGGCGAAGGGACGGTTCAGCGGGTTCCGATGTGCTTGCGCCAGTCGGCGATGAAGGTTCTGCGCTGAACCTCGTCCTGGGCGGCCAGCAGGGAAGGGCCGATGCGGATCGGGCGCCCGATGCCGGAATCCATCAGCCGCTCGGGTCCGTCGACGCCGGGCGGCAGCGGCGCGTCCTCGGCAAAAAAGAAGGAGGCCTCCCGCGCCACCTGCCGGCCGCGCGAGGAGAGGAGATAGTTGAGGAAGCGCTTGCCGAGGCCGGCATTCGGCGCGCTGGCCGGGATGAGGGCGCCGCGCGACAGGATCAGCGCATAGTCGCGCGGCAGCACGATGCGAAGGTCCGGATTGGCAAGCGCTGCCGCATAGGCATAGGAACCGAGCACGTTGTAGGCGATGCTGATCCGGCCTGCCGCCAGTTCGCCCAGCACCTCGTTATTGCAGCAGCGGATCACCGTCTGCGCCCGGCTCAGGGTCTCCAGCAGGCGACCGTTTGCGGTCGGGGCCTGGCGGGAATCGTAAAAGGCGAGCAGATAGCCGATGCCGGAGGCCTGGATGTCATAGGTGCCGATGCGGCCGCGATAGTCGTCCGGCTTGCTGCGCAGCAGATCCAGAAGCGCCTCGTGGCTTCGCGGCACGTCCTGCGGCGGCACCGTGCGGCGATCGTAGACGAAGACGATCGGTTCAAAGGTGAAACCGAACACCTCGTCGCGCCAGTTCGCCCAGTCCGGCACGGCTGCGGTTTCCGGCGAGGCATGCGGCCGCGCGCATCCGTCATTGGCCAGCCGGACAAGCTGGTCGACGGAGGATGACAGAAGGATGTCCGCGCGGCTCGATCCCGTCTCGCAGGCCGCCTGCGCCTCGCGGAATAGATCGTTCGTCACGTAGTCCACGAATTCGATGGTGATGTCCGGATAGACGGCCTGGAAATCGCGCAGCAGGGGGCGCATGGCATCGAGATCGGTTGCCGCATGAATGGTGAGACGGCCGGTTTCCCGTCCGGGCGCGGGAAAAGTCTCCCCCTGGCCTTCCAGCGCGACGGCAAGACCCGGAAGGAGGAAAACAAGGCCCGCGAGTGCCAGTGTTCCGAAATGACGGATCATGGCTGTTCTCCCACAAGCGGCAGTTCCAGAAACACGCAGAAGAACTCGGTCTGGCTTCGCTCGCGAAAGCCGAGTCGCCCGTGCAGCACGGTTGCCACCTCGGAAGCGATGGCAAAGCCAAGACCGGAGGGGCCGCGCGCATCGCTGCTGCGCGAGTAGAAGCGGCTGATGACGTTCGGCCAGTCGGCGGCGCGGATGCCCGGCCCGTCATCGATCACCTCGATCCGTCCGAAACTGCCCGCCCGCCGAACCCGCACCTCCAGCCGGGCCACCGCCCCGTGGCGTAGCGCGTTGTCGATGACGTTGACGATCGCTTCGCGCAGGCTCAGCACGTCGCCCATCGCCATCAGATCCTCGTCGGCGGCCTCGAAGGAGACCACCATGTCCGGATCGATGGTGATCGGCACGGCATTTCGAAAGGCCATGCGGGCCACGTCGTTCAGCGAGATCGGGGCCAGCTGGATCGAATCGAAGCGGTGGATCACCATCGCGTGGTTGAGAAGCTGGTTGGTCAGCGCGGCAAGTTCGGCCGTGCGATCCTGCACGCGCTGCAGATGGCGGCGGTCCTGCGGTGCGAGCTTCTGCTCGTCGATCAGGCTGACCTGCGCCGAAAGTGCCGTCAGCGGCGTGCGGATCTGGTGGGCGCTGTCGGCAATATAGCGCTGCAGAAGCTTCACCCGCTCGTCGAGGCGGGTGATGAAGTAGTTGATGGCGGTGACGAACGGCGAGATTTCCTGCGGCACCGAAATCGCAAGCGGCGTCAGGTCCTGCGGCTCGCGCTGGCGAAGTGCCGCGGCAAGCTCATCGACCGGTCGCAGCGAATAGCGCACGGCAAGTGCCGTGCCGACCAGCGCAAGCAGGCTCATCAGCGCCACGAGCAGGGTGGCGCGCGTCGTCAGTTCCGATGCCAGGGCCTCGCGCGCCTCGACGGTCTGCGCCACCACCACATAGGCCCAGCCGGGGCCTGCCGGCATGGTCATGGCATGCGCCACCGTGACGGTGCGCACCTGTTCGCCCATGAAGGTATCGCTGCCGAAGACCGGGCCGGAGCGGCTCAGAGAAACATCGGTATCGGCCGCCAGTGCCTTGTAGCCGGTCAGGGTGACGCCGGCAGGATCGATGACGCGGTAGAAGATGCGGTCGCGCTCCGCAAGGCCCAGCAGTTCGAAGGCGGAGGGGGGAAGAATGAAGCGCAGGCTGCCATCGGCAACCGCCAGGCTTTCGCTCATCTGGAAGGCTGCGCCGAGCAGAAGCCGATCATAGGCCACATCGGCCGCGGCCCGCGCATAGAACCAGGCCGCGGTGATCATCATCGCCGCGCCGACCGCCAGCACCAGGCCGACACGCCGCATCAGGCGGGAAAACAGCGAGCTTCTATGCACCATCGTCGGAAACCAGCTGGTAGCCGCTGCCGCGCAACGTGACGATTTTCGCCCGGGCACCCTCCAGCTTCTTGCGCAGGCGCCCGACGTAAAGCTCGATGGCGTTGGCGCTGGCCGCCTCCTCGAAGCCGAACAACTGGTCCAGAAGCTCGTCCTTGCTGAAGACCTTGCCGGGGCGCGAGGCGAGGATCTCGAGAAGGGCGATCTCGCGCCGCTTCAGCTGGATCTCCCGCTTGCCGACCATGACGTTGCGGTTGGCGCGATCGAGGCTGATGTCGCCGCACACGATGATGTTGGTCGGCTCGCCGCCGCTGCGCCGGCGCATGAGAACGCGGGCGCGAGCCTCCAGTTCGCGAAAGTCGAAGGGCTTGACCAGATAGTCGTCGGCGCCGAGATCGAGCGCGCTGACGCGGTCGTCCACCTCGGAGCGGGCGGTCAGCACCAGCACCGGCACGCCGCTTCTGGCCTGCCTCAGCTTGCGCAGAACCGAAAAACCGTCGAGGCCCGGCAGCATGACATCGAGGATGACGAGATCGAATTCGGTGAAGCCTAGGATTTCAAGCGCGGCAGCACCATCCGTCTCCCAGTCGACGGTGTGGCCCGTCTGCTGGAAGCGCCGGCAAATCGCCTCACCCACGTCCTGAGTGTCTTCGACCAAGAGAATACGCACAGCCGTCATGATCGCATGGGGCCGACCGGCGGGCAAGCCGATGAAAGCCTCTGTTCACACTTGCGGCGAAAGCGTGACAGGGTGGTGACAGGAACCGGGACTAAGGTCTCGCGACCGACCCGGTGGAGAGCGAAGGGTCGGTCCGGGAGGACATCTGCCACGCCACGTCAAGCATCAGGCCCCTGATCCGGGCCGGAGCGTGAGCGTGAGGCCCGTTCCCCCGATGGCTCAAGTTTCTGTGGGAGGAACCCTGATGAAGCATCACTTCAAGACCGCCATGTTCGGTGCTGCAATCGCAGCATTTTCCTTCGCTGCCTCGGTACAGGCAGAGCCTGCCAAGCCCGAATGCCTTGCCGGCGCAAAGCCCGGCGGCGGCTTCGACCTGACCTGCCGCCTTGCGGCAAACGCGCTGCTGGAAACCAAGCAGATTTCGCAGCCGATGGCCGTCACCTACATGGAAGGTGGCGTCGGTGCCGTTGCCTACAACCACGTCATTGCCAAGCGCGGCAAGGACGGCAATCTGATCACCGCGGCCTCGTCCGGTTCGGCCCTGCTGATCGCGCAGGGCAAGTTCGGCCAGTATGACGAAACTGCCGTCCGCTGGCTCGGCGCGCTCGGCGCCGATTACGGCGTGCTCGTCGTGGCCGCCAATTCGCCCTACAAGACGCTCGGCGAACTGGTCGATGCCTACAAGGCCGATCCTGCCAGCTTTGCCATCGCCGGCGGTGGCGCCGTCGGCTCGCAGGACTGGATGAAGGGTTCGCTGCTGGCCAAGGCTGCCGGCCAGGAGCCCAAGAAGATGCGCTATGTCGCGCTTGAAGGCGGCGGCGCCGTGCTGACGGCGCTTGAAGGCGGCCACGTAAAGGTCGGTTCGGGCGATGCGGCCGAGATGGTCAAGCATCACGTGGCCGGCAAGGTCCGCATCCTCGCCGTCATGGCGCCGGAGCGGCTGCCCGGCGATCTCGCCGGCGTTCCGACCGCCAAGGAACAGGGCTTCGATATCGATTGGCCCGTCTGGCGCGGCTATTATGTCGGCAAGGACGTGTCCGATGCCGACTACAACTGGTGGATCGAGGCCTTCAAGAAGGCATCCCAGACGCCGGAATTCGCCAAGGAACGCGAAGCGCGCGGCCTGTTCGAGTTCACCCTGCTCGGCAAGGATTTCGAGGAGCGTGTCAAGACGGATGTCGCACGCTTCAAGATCCTCGCCAAGGAAGCCGGCATGTAAGTCTCCGCGTTCCTCTGCTCCTCCCAGGACCCCGAGCCGGTCCGCCTCCCGCCATCGGTCTGACCGATGGCGGGAACGGGGGGAGAGACGAATGGCGGCCACGCCCGGCTGCAGTTTCAGAAATCAAGGGAAACACCCATGTCTGACGAATCGCATGCCCATTCAGGCTCGACGCTGAAGGTTGGCCGCGCTGCGGCGCTCTGCCTGCTGGCGCTTGCCATTGCTTATGGCATCGGCGGAAGCGTCATCGAATACGCCTTCTCCTCCGATCCGCTCGGCCCGCGGGCCTTTCCTGTTGCTCTTGCCGGCGTGCTTGCCCTGCTGGCGGTCTGGTATTTCTTCGCGCCGGGTCCAGCGGAGGGCTTTCCCACCGGCGGCCTCCTGGTGCGCGTTCTGGCGGTGCCGGTGCTGCTGGTGGTGTCGGTGGCGCTGTTCGAGCCGGCCGGCTTTGCGGCGTCGATCTTCGTGCTGACGCTTGGTTCGGCGCTCATCTTCGGCGCACCGCCGATGAAGGCGCTGATCGGCGCCATCGGTCATGCCGCCCTCTGGTGGTTCGTCTTCTTCTATCTGCTGGGAGTCTACCTGCCCGTCGGCACGCTGTTTGGCGGCTGAGGCAGGACTGGAACCGGAAAGGTCTACTCCATGAACCTCGAATATCTCTGGCACGGTTTCGCGGTCGCACTGACCGGGCAGAACCTGCTGATCGGCCTTATCGGCTGCTTCATCGGCACACTCGTCGGCGCGCTGCCGGCCATCGGTCCGATCAACGGCATCGCGTTGCTGCTTCCCATCGCCTACACGATGGGTCTGCCGGCGGAAAGCACCATGATCCTGCTGGCAGCCATCTATTGCGGGGCCGAATATGGCGGTCGCATCTCCTCGATCCTGCTCAACGTGCCGGGTGATGCCGGTGCGGTGATGACGGCGATGGACGGCTACCCGCTGGCGCGCCAGGGGCGTGCGGGCGAGGCGCTTGCGCTGTCGGGCCTTGCCTCCTTCGTCGGCGGCATGCTGGGCGCCATCGGCCTTGCGCTGTTTGCGCCGCTGCTGGCCGGACTGGCGATCGGCTTCGGCCCCGCCGAATATTTCGTGCTGATGATGTTCGCCTTCGCAACGCTCGGCTCGATGGTCGGCAGCTATCCGGCCAAGACGCTGATCGGCTGCACGCTCGGCCTGATGCTGGCGACCGTCGGTCTTGATGCCACCTCCGGTGCCTACCGCTTCACCTTCAACGAACCGGAACTGGGCGACGGCATCGAATTCGTCGTGCTTGTCATCGGGCTGTTCTCGATTTCGGAAGCGCTGATCATCCTGGAAAACCAGGGCCGCGGCATGACCGTCATCCGGGAGCTCGGCCGCATGACGGCGCGCCTCTCCGACATCGTGCTGTGCACCGGTACGGCGCTCCGCAGCTCGCTGATCGGCTTCGTGGTCGGCGTTCTGCCCGGCACCGGCGCCTCCGTGTCGAGCGCCATCTCCTACACGACCGCCAAGCGCATTTCCGACAGCCAGGGCACCTTCGGCAAGGGTGACGTGCGCGGCCTGGCCGCGCCGGAAGCCGCCAACAATGCCACCGCCTGCGGCGCCTTCGTGCCCATGCTGACGCTCGGCGTTCCGGGGTCCGGCACCACCGCCGTCATGCTCGGCGCGCTGATGCTCTACAACATCCAGCCAGGACCGATGCTGCTTGTCGAGCGGCCGGAAATCGTCGGCGGTCTCGTCGCTTCCCTGTTCGTCGGCAACCTCATCCTGCTGGCGCTCAACCTGCCGCTGGTGCAGATCTTCGCCCGCGTGCTGACCGTGCCGAACTGGCTGCTGGTTCCCGGCATCCTGGTTCTGTCGATCGTCGGCGTCTACTCCACCCACTCCTCGGTCTTCTCCATCTTCCTGATGCTGGGCATCGGCATGGTGGGCTGGCTGCTGCGCAAGGCGGGCTTTGAAATGGCGCCGATCATTCTCGGCTTCGTTCTGGGGCGCGTCATGGAAGTAAACCTGCGCAATGCGCTGGCCATCAGCGGCGGCGATCCGTCGATCCTGTTCAGCAGCACCATCTGCAACGTGCTGTGGGTCATGGCTGCGGCCGTTGCCATCCTGCCCTTCTATCTGTCGCGCCGCTCGCGTCGGCAGAAGGCCGTTCTCGCGACCAAGTAAGGCCGGCAGAGGCGAACTTCAGCGAGGGCGGCTCCGTCCGCCCGCAATGAACCCGATACCGACGGGCACGCATCCTCACGGTGCGTGCCCTTTCTCATCCCCGTTCTCCTGCGCGAGACGGCGCGAAGCCGGTGCCTACGGTGTCTCCTTCGGTGCAAAGACGCCGATCGGCTGCGACAGGCCCCGCAGCGGAAAGCTTCCGACATGTTCGACGCGCTCTTCCAGTCCGCCGGAGCGGATGAAGGCTTCCGACAGAAGAACCGGCCGCCTGACCGTCTTGGTCAGCGTCTCCAGGCGTGAGGCGATATTGACGGTCGGGCCGATCACGGTGAAATCCAGTCGGCTGGACGAGCCGATATTGCCGTACATCACGTCGCCGCAATGCACCCCGATTCCGTAGCGCAGGGCCGGCTGTTCGGCCGCCTCGCGCGCAAGGTTCAGCGCCTGCATGGCCGCCTGCACCTCCTCGACGGCCGTGAAGGCGGCTTTCTGCACCTCCTCGCCCACCAGCGGAAACACGGCCAGCAGGCCATCGCCCATGAATTTCAGGATTTCGCCGCCATGCCGTTCGATCGGTTCCGAAAGGGCGTCGAAGCACTGGTTCAGCATGAAGATCACGTCGTCACGCGGCCACAGGTCGGAAATCTCGGTGAAGTTACGCACGTCGAAGATCATCACGACGGCCGAGAGGGTGACACCGCTGCCGCGCCGCGTAGCACCCGCCAGGATCTTTTCGGCGGCGTGCGGTCCCACATAGGTCTGCAGCAAGGTTCGCGCCAGTGCATTCTTGACGCGCACTTCGCTGACGAGCGCGAGAATGGGCACAAGCGTGCGCAGGAGGTCGACATGCTCCGGCGCAAAGCCTTCCGGGGCGTCGGTGGCGAAGGACACGGCATGCTGCTTTCCCAGCGTGTGCTGCAGCGGCCAGGCGACGTAATCCGTGAAGCCCGCCGCCTTCAGGTCGGCAAAGATGGAGTAGGGGCGGGCCGGGTCCTCGCGCAGCAGGTTCTGGCGAACCTCGTCTGCCCCGTCGTAAAGTTCGTGAATGGGGCTCAGCAGGAATTCCGGCGAATTCTCGACACCGTAATCCACCGTGTCGATGTCCGCATCCGCCAGTCCTGTCCGCCACAGGATGCGCGCGCCCATCCATTGCGGGTGATTGATGCGGAAATGCAGGGTCGAGCGCGCCACCGGCACGCCGGTCAGCCGAAGTCGCTCGCACAATTCCACCAGAAGATTGTCGATGTAGCGCTGACCGTGGGTCTCCCGCAAAAGCCAGTGCAGGATGTCGCGATGGACGGGCCGGCAGTCGTTGTCGCTCAATTCTTCCGCCTGGCTCATGATATCTCCATTCCGGCATGTCGGCTGAATGCGTCCTGCAGGCGAACCTCGCCGCCTCGACATCGCCACGCGCGAGATAGGTGGTCCGCCGCTGCTCGTGGTTCAAGAGGCGCGTTGCGGGCGAGGGGAGACCGTGGCGAATTTGCACGATGCGTGCAAGCACGGGCAATCGCTCGCAGGCCTGCAACAAAATCGGGTCGGTGTCGCGGCGAAACGGGCGCCAACCGTGAAAAATGCTATACAGACTGCATGGATTCCCCGGCCGGGCAGCTGTCGCGTCCGGCATTCAGCATGGAGGTGAGGCAGGTTTGAAAGCGGGCCGACGATTGGCGCGAGCACAGAAACGCGAAAGCGAAGGGGGAAGGGCAGGGGCAGGCATCAGCCCGGAAGACATTGCCGATCACAATTCCCGCGTCGTTCTGGCCCTGTTGCGCAGGCATGGCGCCCTGACGCGCCAGGAGTTGTCGGCGCATCTGAGCCTCACCGAACCCGCCGTCACGGGCATCCTCAAGCGGCTGGCGGCGGCAGGTTTCGTCGGTCAGGGCCGACGCGAAACCACCGACCGCTACAAGGCGGCAGAGTTTTCGCTGCTGGCCGCAAGTGCGCATGGTTGCGGCCTCTGGCTGAGGCCGGAGCGGATCGACGTGGCGGTGGTGGATCTGAAGGGCGCAGTCGTCCTGCAGCAGGAGGTTCCGCCGCACGGGCTGGATGCGGCCGTCAGGACGATCCGCGACCGGTTCGCGGCAAGCCTTGCCGGCATCGGCATTGCCTGCCATCCGGCAGGTGAGGCAGCCGGCCTTGGACCGATGCAGGCGCTGGCAGACCTGCCGACCTTCACGGTGAAGGATGTCGAGGCCGCCGTGACCGCCGAGCGGATCCTCGGCATCGGCGAGCCGGAGGGCGGCTTTGCGGTCATTCTTGTAGATGAGGTCGTGCGCGCCGGCCTGATGACCGGGGGGCGCTTCTTTCGCGGCGTGCATGGCCGCGCCGGTTGCATCGGCAGCATGCGCCCGGGCCGCGAGGAACTGACACTGGACGAGGTGGCGAGCGCCGCCTCCTACCGCAGGCATATCGAGGCCTCTGGCGAAGCAGGAACCACCGACTGGACGCGCCGCGCCGCCTCGCGGCTGCTCGATGCCGTGCTCGCGCTTGGCGGCTTCGTGTCGCCCGGTGCGGTGCTGATCGGCGGAAGCCTGCCGGACGACGTGCTGGACATGGTGATTGCGATGATGATTGCCGAGCGGGCCAGGAAAGGCAGCTACTTCGTTCCCGCCTCGTGGATTCCGCCGATCCGCAAGCTCTCGCTTCCCGGCTGCGGCGTGGCCCATGGCGCCGCGCTGCTGCCCTTCGCGGAACTCAGCCTGCCGAAGCCGCGCTGAAGCCGAGGCTTGCCGGCAGCATCACGCTCGACATCGGCACGCGGGTCTGCTGCGTTGCGTCCGCCGATGGCAGGCAGAGACGATGGGCGAGCGGCATGGTCGCCGCGCCCAGTGCTGCGGCGTCCTCCGAGATCGCGGTGCGATGCAGAGACGGCGCCTCCATGCCGCGCCGCCCGATCTCGTCGCGGACATTGTTCAGCAGTTCATCGACCAGCAGCGCCGGCAGGCGTCCGCCGATCAGCACCGCCTCCGGATCTACCACCATGCCGATGTCGATGATGGCTTCCGCCAGCGTCACGGCAAAGCCCTTCAGCCAGGCGCTGACCAGTGCGCGACCTGCCGGGTCGAGGTTCAGCAGATCCGACGGGCGGGCAACCGCAATGCCGTTTTCCTTCAGGTGGTGCAGCAGGTGAAACAGCGAATACATGTCGCCGATCGGTCGCGTCTCCCCGGCAAGTCCCTCCTCGGTGGCGACCACCGGCAGCCAGCTGACTTCGCCGCCAAGACCGCCCGCGCCCTTGTGGCACATGCCGTTGATGACGAGGCTGCCGCCCAGGCAGGCGTTGACGAGAATGTAGAAGAAGCTGTCGATCTGCGTGCCGAGCCCGTATTCGATTTCGCCAAGGGCTGCCGCATTGGCGTCATTGTCGATGAACACCGGATGCTGCGTGATGCGCGACAATGCGGCGCGCACGTCAAAGCCGCTCCATTCGCTGTAATGCGGCGGGCGTTCGAGGAAATCGACCTCGCCCAGCCAATCCGGAATGGCAAGGCCGATGCCGGCCAGACGCGGTTCGGGGATGATCTTGCGGCGCAGGAAGGAGGAGATGGCCTCCTCCATCAGCCGGGTAAAGTCCTTCGGCAGGAAAAAGCGCTGCTCGTGGTGGATGCGGCCGCGGACATTGCCCGCCGCATCGACGGCGACGATGGTCAGGTGATCGCGGTCGATATTGGCACCGATGGCGAAGACGCCTTCCGGATCGATTTCCAGTTCGATGGCCGGCTGGCCGCGCAAGCCCTGCCGGCGGCGCGCCTCCATCACCAGTCCCTCGTCCAGCAGGCGGTCAACGATGCGCGTCACCGCCTGCTTGGTCAGGCGCGACTGGCGCGCCAGCTCGGTGCGCGAGATGGGCGCACCGCGATGAATGGCGTTCAGGATGGTCGCGCGGTTTTGCGCCGCCGCCTGTTCGCCATTCGCACCCTGATAGTTCAATGCCTTGTCCCTTGCTCGCCCCCCGGGACGATCTGCAACCGTCCCGGGATCATGCGACAAATCTGCGTCCGAAGGAAGAGGCGTCTCAGCCCTTGCGAAGGCGCCAGCTCTTGACCTCGAACGGGCGCAGCGCATCGGCGGGCGCATCAGCCATCGGCTCTTCCAGGATGGTGAGCGGTCCCTCGGTCCGCCAGCCGTCCCGCGGTGTGATGTGCAGCGCGCCGCGCCGCCCGGCCGGTTCGTAGAGGCGCAGGATCAGCCCGTCGCCGTCCTCGCTGGCCTTCAGCGCGGAGAGTGCCGCCGGAACGCCCTCGACGGTCACCGGCTGCCACTCTCCGCAGGCAAGGCCCGTAGCATCGATGGCGAGGAGCGGCTGGTTAAGATCCTCTGCCTCCTCGCGCACGCCCGCCTCATGCCAGCTGCCTTCATGCGGCATCAGCGCATAGGTGAAGGACTGGAAGCCTTCGTCCGCCAGGGGGTCGGGATAGACCGGGGCGCGCAGCAGCGATAGCCCCAGCTGATTGCCGCGCATCGAGTGCCCGTACTTGGCATCGTTGATGAGCGCCAGGCCGAAGCCCGGCTCCGACAGATCGACGAAGCGGTGCGCCGGCGCCTCGAACATCGCATCGTCCCAGGACGTATTGGTATGTGTCGGCCGCTCCACGACGCCGTAGGCGCATTCGCAGACGGCCCGCGGGCTGCGTACGGCGACGCCGGTCAGCGTGCGCAGCAGCACGCGGCGATCGTGCCAGTCGAGTTCGGTGTGAATGTCGAGGCGGCGCGCATTGGCCCCGAGCGACAGCGTCTGGGTAATGGTGGAATGGCGCCAGCGCCGGCGGATGCGGATGGCGGCGCGGTGCGGCCCGCTTTCAACCAGCTCGATGCTCTCGATGCCGGTGATTTCCTCCGCCTTTTCCGCATAATCGCCTTCCACGTCCCAGGCATCCCAGCTGCGCGGCTTGTCGGCGGGATAGGCAAAGAGACGGTTGCCGCCGCCATCGATCGCCTCGCGGCCGCTCGGCT
Source organism: Rhizobium sp. CSW-27 (assembly GCF_018760785.1). GTDB lineage: Bacteria > Pseudomonadota > Alphaproteobacteria > Rhizobiales > Rhizobiaceae > Neorhizobium. The sequence continues at coordinate 313,191 of NZ_JAHHZO010000003.1, read as the reverse complement.
TGTGCAGCATGCTGGCAATCGAGCCATCTTCGGCAAGCGTCACCTTCAGCACGTCGTTTTCCAGGCTGTGCCCGGTGGCAACGAGGCCCGGCTGCGGCTGAAGGGCCGCCGCCGGCAACACGGTGACGGAAAGCGGCGGCACGCCGGCTTCCGCGTGAACCGGTCCTGTCGCCAGGTCGAGACGCAGCGGTCGCGGGGCAAGCGAAGGGTTGACCACGAGGATATGCCCGTCCTCGCCGGCCGGCAGCAGGTCGCGGATTGCGGCAAGCCCTGCCTGCTGCGCGGCCTTCGCCTCCTTAATGACATGCCCGAGTTCGGCGCGTGCATCGACATAGACCTCGGCGATGGAGGAGCCCGGCAGGATGTCGTGGAACTCGTTCTTCATCACCACGCGCCAGGCAGGCTCCAGCGATTGCGGGTGTGTGCCGCCGAGCAGGTGGGCAAGGCTTGCGAGGGTTTCGGCGGTGATCAGACCGCGCTCGGCCTGCCGGTGCAGGCGCTTGACGTCACTCTGGCTGGTCAGCGTCGCACGGTGAAGTTCCAGATAGATCTCGCCCTGCCAGACATGCATCTTGCGTGCGTCAGCGGTCGCATGGGCAGCCTCGAAGAAGTCCTCCACACGGCTCCAGCGTGCCTGCGGAATGGCCGGGAAGACGCGCAGCTGTTCCTCGCGCAGCAGCATTTCCGGAGTGACGCCGCCGCCGCCATCGCCATAGCCGACGCAGAGCAGCGTGGTATCGTGGCGATCCTTCTGACGGAAATTCTTCCAGGTCGGCACGAAGCAATCCGGCCGCACAAAGCCGTTATAGCCCTCCATCGGGTTGTTGAAGGTGTGTGCCAGCACGCGGCTGCCGTCGAGACCCTCCCACCAGAAGAGGTCTGCCGGGATGCGGTTCGATTCCGACCAGTTGACCTTGATGGTGAAGAAGCTCTTCATGCCGCCCTGTACCAGAAGCTGCGGCAGGGCGCCGGAGAAGCCGAAACAATCCGGCAGCCAGCAGATGGTGTGGCGGGCGCCGAAGGTCTTCTCGAAATAGCGCTGGCCGTAGAGGATCTGGCGGGCAAGGCTTTCGCCGGTCGGCATGTTGGTGTCGGGCTCCACCCAGCAGCCGCCCAGCACTTCCCACTGGCCGGCCTTCACCCGCTCGACGATCTGCTGCAGAAGGGCCGGATCGTCCTCCTCGAGCTGCGCGTAGTAGTGCGCCGTCGACTGATTGAAGCGGAAATCGGCGGAGCCTTCCATCAGCGAGAGCGCGGTGTGGAAGGTGCGGCGCATCTTGCGGCGGGTCTCGCCATAGGGCCAGAGCCAGGCAAGGTCGATATGGGCATGGCCGGTCAGCGCGATCCGGCCCTGCGGCGGAAAGCGCTGCTGAAGCTCGGCAAGCCGCGCCATCAGCGCGTCATAGGCGGCGGCAACGCAGGCGCGCTGCGCCTCGCTGAGTCCCTCCGGATTTTCCTTGTGCTGCGGCAGCTGCCAGATCTTCTGCTGCATCACATCCGGTGCGATGCGCGCCACATAGTCCGCCGTGGCCGAGGGCCAGTCGAGGCTGTAGAAGCAGGTTTCCGCAGCCTCCAGCAGGTAGGGCACGGCGTCATGGCCTTCGAGCACGCTGACGGCTTCTGCAATCTGGCGCAGCAGCAGCCAGAGCCTGTCGACATCCTCGTCGATCCAGAACAGTTCGGCGCGCTCCAGGCAGGGTTTGCGCACCGGCTGACCGAAGGGCAGGCGCGCCACGGTTTCGGTCACGATTGAGAAGCGACGCGAGGGGAGGCGGAACTCGCGATGATAGGGGTCGAGCCCGTAGCTCCTGGCGCTGCCATCGGCACCGGTGACGGTGATCAGGCTTTCGCCGCCGACATCGAGATAAAGCCGCGCGTCTTCCAAAGGCCAGTCGGCAGGCACCTCTCCGGAGACGGTGAAGTGCACGGTACCGTTGCGATGCGGCCAGGCGTCGCCGATGGCGATCGGATGGCCGTCGAAGGTCCAGCCTTGCAGGGGCCGCGTCGCGCGGGCGCGCCAGAACTGCAGTTCTGCGGTGCGAACCTGAAGCCGTTCAAGGCGCTGGGCATGGGTCAGTGTCATCGTGGTTCTCGTCATGTCGTTTGGATGGGTCAGCCCTTGACGGCTCCGGCCGTCAAGGCGCCGAGGATGAGCCGCTGGAGCGCGAGGAATGCGACGATGGCGGGAACCACCGAAACAAGGCAGGCCGCCGCCAGAAGCTGGATGGAAGAGTCGTTCTGCGTGCCGGCATACTGGAAGATGCCGACGCCGATGGGTGTGAGCGATTCCTTTGTGATCAGCAGGAAGGGAACGAGGAACTGCGACCAGCCGCCGATCACCGAAATGATGAAGGCCGACGCGATGCCGGGCGTGGAAAGCGGCAGGACCACGCGCAGGAAAACGCCCAAGCGGTTGCAGCCGTCGATCATCGCCGCTTCGTCGAGCGCGGCCGGAATGCCGTCGATCGTGCCCTTCAGGATCCAGGTCACCATCGGCACCGCGAGCGCGATGTAAACCATGGTGGCGCCGAAATGGCTGTCGGTCAGGCCGATCGAGGCCATGTAGCGGTAGAGCGGCACCATGATGACGAGCGGCGAGATCATCTGCACCGATAAGAGCGCCATCATCCAGGCCCCCTTGCCGCGGAACCGGAAGCGGGAAAAGGCGTAAGCCGCCGGCAATGCCACGATCAGGCAGCCGAGTGCCGACAGGCATGACAGTTTCAGGGCATTCCACAGGTAGCCGGCAAACTTGTCCGATGACAGGATCATCGCGAAGTTTTCGAGCGTCGGTGCCTTGGGAATGAAGCGGCTGACGCCGAGGAAGACCTCCTTGCGGGTGCGCAGTGCCAGCGACAGAAGCCACAGCAGCGGCCAGGCGAAAAAGACGAAGGTGGCCAGCATGAACAGATAGCTGAACAGGTCGCCGATGCGTTCCCTTGTCTTGGCGCTCATCGGTCCTCTCCCTTCGGCAGGAAGGCCGCGTAGACGAGTGCGAGGCCGAGGCTGATGACAAGCATCAGGATTGACAGCACCGCGCCGCCGGCGAGGTCGTAATTGCGGAAGACGACGTTGAAGGTGTAGAGCGACAGGACCTCCGTGGAGCGGCCGGGACCGCCGCCGGTCAGCGAGATGATCGCGTCGAAGGTGTTCAGCGTCTGGATGGTGATGAGGATCATGTTGACGAGGATTGCCGAGCGCAGCTGCGGCAGCGTCACATGCATCAGTCGCTGCGGCGCGCTGGCGCCGTCGACAGCCGCGGCTTCATAGAGCACCGGGTCGATCGCCTTCAGCGCCGCATACATCACCACCATGGAAAAGGCCGTGCCGCGCCAGACATTGGAGATCACCACCGACCACATCACCAGGTCCGGATCGGACAGCCACTGCACCGGTGCTGCACCCATCAGGCGCAGGATGCTGTTGAGCCCGCCGAAGGGTGCCTCGTTGAACAGCATCTTCCAGATGATGCCGCCGGCAATGCCGGGCACGACCCAGGCGATCAGGGCCGTGGTGCGCACGATGGTGGTGCCGAACAGGCGCCGCTTTTCGCCGCGCACCACTACCAGCGCAATGGCAAGGCCCAGCAATTGCTGGGAAAACACGCTGGCGAGCGTGAAAAGCGCGGTGACGCCGAGGATGCCGGGCAGTTCCGGCCGGGCCAGGGTCTGCGTCAGCGTCGAGACAGTGTAGCCTTCATCGCCGCCCAGAAGCGTGGCGCGCGTCAGCGCCAGACGGAAGACGTCAAGCACCGGATAGAGGTAAAACAGACCGAGCACGAGGATCAGCGGCATCAGCCAGGGGGCGACCCTGGGCCGTTGCCGCCTGTTGGGCAGGGCAGCCGCGCGCGGCACGGCGCTTGAGGCAATCGCTGGAGGCATGGAGGTCATCCGGTCACGCATGGCATGGGAAGAGGAACGCGGGCAGAATGCACCCGCGTTCCTGCGGCATCGGCATTACAGACGCTTGAAGGCATCCATCGACGCCTTGAAGGCGTCGTCCACTGCGGCTTCGGTCGGCTGCGAGCCGGTCAGAACCTTGCCCATCATGATCTGGATCTGATTGGAGATTTCCGGATAGACCGGGGCGCCGGGCCGCGCCTGCCCCACCTTCAGCGCCGCGGCAAAGGCCTTGTTCGCCTCGGTCGCGAAGACCGGATACTTGTCATAGAGATCTGCTCGGGTCGGCAGCTGCTCCTGCAGGGCATTGGCCGGTCCCATGTAGATCTCGCGGGCGAGATTGGCGCACATTTCCACCTTGGCCGGGTCCTTGGAGAGGGAGGCGACCGTCCAGCCGCCGGTGCCGGTGGAGCGTTCGGCGCCGGTCGGGCCGGGCAGCATGGAGAAGGTCCAGTTGGCGAAGTCTTCCGCCTCCAGCGTGCTCTTCAGCTGGGCAAGCTGCCAGTTGCCGCCGACGAAGAGCGCGGTGGTGCCGGCCGCCGCCGCGGCGTTGAAATCGTCATAATTGCCGATGGTGGCCACGCGCTTCGGCGCGGCGCCGCTTTCCACCAGATCGCGATAATAGTTGACCGCCTTGATGAACTTCGCGCGGTTCTCGCCTTCGCCGAAGATCGGCTTGCCTGCATCGTCGACCAGCTTGCCGCCCTGGGCCCAGAAGTTGGCCAGCCAGTCGAATGTGGTGCCCTCGAAGCGGCCGCCGTTGAAGAGGATGCCTTCCATGCCTTCCTTCACGGAGGCAAGCGCGGCCTTCCTGGTGTCATCCCAGGTCTGCGGCGCCTCGGCGATCACCTTCTTGTTGCGGTAGAGAACCCGCAGGTCCGTCGACCACCACCATGCATAGATCTGGCCGTCCGTTCCGGTGATGCCTTCGCGGATGAAGGGGAAAAGCTGCTCGATCTCCTCTTTCTTGAAGTACGGGGAGAACGACTGCAGCACCCCGGCCTTTTTGAACAGCGGCAGGACGAAGGAATCGACGGCTGCGCAGTCCGGTGCGTTGCCGGATTTGGCCTGTTCGAGCATGCGGGCCTGTTCCTGCCCAATGTCGCCGGACATCATCTGCAGCTCGACCTTCCAGCCGGGATGGCGTGCCACATACTCGCGAAACAGCTTTCCGTAGCCCTCGGCCACGTCGGGATCGTTGTTGCGCGGGCCATCCGTCGTCATGCGGAAGGTCAGCGTCTTCGGCGCATTGGCCGGGCCGACGGTGTCGCCGGTAATCGTGTTCTGCGCCATCGCCGGAAGGGCGACGCTCGCAGCCAGTACGGCGGCGAGGCTCAGTCGGCATGCGGATCTCGTCATCATGGGTTCTCCTCCCTTGAATACTGCCGGTTGTCGGCCTTGTGGCGCGCGACGGCAGGCTGCGACCCCCGGTCGCCACACCACCCCTCCCGGCACCAGCGGCCCGGCGCGTCTCCTCAACAACACGCTTTGCAGGCCACAGAAAATAGATTAAATCACTTTTGTTTCGTGTCAAGGACCAGCCGGGGAGGAAAACATGGCACAGGTCGAAATCGCTGCCTTGCGCAAGAGCTACGGCGCGCTGGAGGTCATTCACGGGGTGGACGTCTCGATTGCCGACGGAGAGTTCGTGGCACTGGTCGGTCCCTCTGGCTGCGGCAAGTCCACCCTTCTCAGGATGGTGGCGGGCCTGGAGGAGATCACCTCCGGCGACATCAGCGTCGATGGCAAGCTGATCAACGATCTCGCCCCGCGTGACCGCGACATCGCCATGGTGTTCCAGAACTACGCGCTCTATCCGCACATGACGGTGGCGAAGAACATGGGCTTTGCGCTGAAGCTGCAGGGCCTGTCCGCCGGCGAGATCGACCGGCGGGTAAAAGCCGCCGCCGGCATTCTCGATCTCGATGCCTATCTCGGCCGCAAGCCCGCCGCACTTTCCGGCGGCCAGCGGCAGCGCGTCGCCATGGGGCGTGCCATCGTGCGGGCGCCGAAGGTGTTTCTGTTCGACGAACCGCTCTCCAACCTCGACGCCAAGCTTCGCGTGCAGATGCGCTCGGAAATCCGCGAGTTGCAGAAGCGGCTTGGCACCACCACCATCTACGTCACCCACGACCAGGTGGAAGCCATGACCATGGCCGACAAGATCGTCGTTTTGCAGCAGGGGCGGGTGGAGCAGATCGGCGCGCCGCTCGATCTCTACCATCGCCCGGCCAATCTCTTCGTCGCCACCTTCATCGGCTCGCCGCAGATGAACCTGATCACCGGCGAGGCCGCAGCCCGCTACGGTGCTGCCACGATCGGCATCCGGCCGGAGCATCTGATCGCCGCCGAGGCGGGCGAGGGCTGGAAGGGGCAGATCCTTTCGGCAGAATATCTCGGCAGCGACACCTATCTCGATGTGGCGACTGAAGCGGCCGGACGCCTGCAGGTGCGCACCGAAGGCGGCTTTGCGCCGCGTCCGGGTGATGTCGTCTGGCTGGAGCCGGCAGAGGGTCAGTTGCACCGCTTCGATGCCGAGGGCCGAGCGATGCGGAAGTGAATGGCAGGACTTTTCCTTTTGTGCCTTCGGAGGATTTGCCGCATCGTTCAATATTATCGAACGATGCGGCGACCGTCGTCTGCATTTCAATCGCCTCCGAAGAGACTATCTTCGCTCCATCGCGATGCCGCATCGGCACCGCCAGGAGATCAGGGAGCGGCGAAATGACCCTCATTCACGAAAACATGTCGCGCGGCCACACCGATACCGGCTGGCTGAACAGTTACCACACCTTTTCCTTCGGCGGGTTTCAGGATCCGACCCGCATGGGATTCGGCGCGCTCAGGGTGATCAACGAGGATCGCATCGCGCCGGGTTCTGGTTTCTCCGAACATGGCCATGCGGACATGGATATCCTGACGCTGGTGCTTGCAGGCAAGCTGCGTCACAAGGATACGCTGGGCAATACGGTCACGATTGCCCCGGGTGAAGCGCAGCTGATGCATGCAGGCTCCGGTGTCAGGCATTCGGAGATGAACGCCTCCTCGAAGGAACCGGCGCATTTCCTGCAAATCTGGCTCATTCCGGACACGCGCGGACTGGCGCCTCGTTACCAGCAGGCCAGGTTGCCGGATGCCATGGCAAGTCGGGACTGGGTCGAGGTGGCCGGGCCCGCCGGCGGCGGCGCATCGCTGGAACTTTGTTCCGACGCGCGCCTGTCTCTGGCCCAACCCCATGCGGGCGACCGGATGCGCGTTCCGCATCAGCCGGGCCGGCTGACCTTCCTCCACATCATCGAGGGGCTTGCAATGATGGATGGCGAGCGTCTCGTCGGCGGCGACGGTGTCCAGCTCGGCGCGGACGCCCTTCCGGACCTCGACTGGATCACCGATGGCAAGGCCCTGCTGTTCGACATGCGGCGTTGACCTTCGCCCGCAGACCGCGCCGCCCGGTTCACGGGAACCGGGCGGCGTCCACGACGGCAAGCCTGATCTTCCGAAAGCAAGGCCCGGTCAGCGATGCGGCTTTGGCCGCTCCATCGCAATGAAGTGGCGAACCAGCGGCTTGGCCTGTCCCTGATGGAAGGCGAGCGCGGAGGCTTGCAGATCGGCATCGGCCTTCGACACCCGCCGGTGCTGGCGCAGATGTTCCGCCCAGGATTCCACGAAGAACCATTCGAGCACGATAGTGGGATCGCCGGAATCCTCGGTCACGCCCCAGCTATAGGCACCGTCGCGCTGTCGCTCATGCGAAAGCCGGGACAGTGCATGCAGGAAGCCCGACCGTTGCGCGGGATCGATGCGATACTCCACCGTGATCAGAACCGGCCCGCGATCATGCGCGACGGGGGCGGCGAGCAAAGGCTCCGGCCAATGGTTGGAGGCAACGAGATCCGCTTCTCCGCGCGGCAGTTTGACCCGGTGCATGGCAAGTCCCGCGACCAGCAGCCCGAAGGCGGAGATCAGCAGCGCCGGCGCAATGCCGGTCGCCTCCGCCACCACGCCCCAGCCGAGGCTGCCGCCAGCCATGGCACCGTTGAACACCATGAGATAGATGGCCAGAGCGCGGCCACGCACCCAGTTCGGAAGAATGCCCTGAGCGACGCCGTTCAGCGTCGTCAGCGCCACGATCCAGCCCATGCCGAGGAACAGCAGGGCGGCGGGGGCCACAGCCTGCGGCGGCCTGAAGGCCAGAATGACCATGACGGCGGCTGTCACCGCCGCAGAGAACAGCAGAAGCCCATCGGCGTCCAGGCGTCGGCGCAGGGCTGGCAGAACCAGCGCGCCGCAGATGGCACCAAGGCCGATTGCCCCGAGCAACAGGCCATAATAGCCAGCGCTTCCATTCAGCAGATTGCGCGCCACAAGCGGCAGCAGTGCCCAGACGGCACTGGCAAAGGCGAAGAAGACGATGGCCCTCAGCAACACGATATGCAGGTCGCGGCTGGCGCGCGCATAGCGCAGGCCGGCGCGGAAGGCACCGGTGAAATTCTCCTTCAGAACGTCCGCCTCACCGCGCGGCCGCTTCCACCACAGGAGCGCCGCGATGACGAAGACATAGCTTGCCACATCGGCACCGTAGGTTACCGAGGCACCCAAACCGGCGAGCAGCGCGCCGCCGAGCGCCGGACCGACCGCGCGGGCAACATTGATGCCAAGCGAGTTCAGCGCCACCGCGCTTTTCAGGCGCTCACGCGGCACAAGCTCCGGCACCACCGCCTGCCAGGCTGGCGCGGCAAGCGCAGCGCCGATACCGCCGAGGAAAGTGAGACCGATCAGCGCCTCGACCGTCAGCAGGTTCAGCGTGGCCAGCGCCATCAACGTCAGGCTGACGGCGGCGAGCAGAAGCTGAACGCCGATGAGCAGCCGACGACGATCGAAGATATCCGACAGAACGCCCGCCGGGATGGCGAGCAGGAAAAAGGGTAGCGTGCCGGCGGCCTGGATGGTGGCGACCGCCGCAGGTGCCGCAGACAGTTCCGTGACGAGCCAGGAACTGGCCACATCGCGAATGAACGTGCCGGTATTGCCGAGGATCGTCGCGATCCAGAGAATGGCGAACGCACTTTCGCCAAGGGCTGCGAATGCGCCGCCCGCATTCTCTTCACTCGATGCCGATGCCATTGGCGGCCTCCGTGTCTGAACTGGAAAGGCTGCGGCCCGGCATCAGCCGGGCCGCAGCCGCATGTGTCGTCAGGAAATGAAGGAAAGAACGTCGGCGTTGAACTTTTCGGCCTCAAGCTGGGCAAGGCCATGCTGGCCGCCCTTGTAGACCTTCAACGTAGCGTTCTTGACAATTTTCACCGCCTTTTCCGCCGAAGCGGCGATCGGCACGATCTGATCGTCATCGCCATGGATGATGAGCGTCGGGCATTCGATCTTCTTCAAGTCCTCGGTGTAGTCGACCTCGGAGAATTCGTGGATGCAGTCGTAGTGACCCTTGATCGAGCCCATCACCCCCTGCAACCAGAAGGTATCGCGTAAGCCCTGATTGTCCTTCGCGCCGTCGCGGTTGAAGCCGTAGAAGGGTGTGGTGAGATCCTTGAAGAACTGCGAGCGGTCGAGAGCGGTGCCCTTTCGAATCCCATCGAACACCTCAAGCGGCGTGCCTTGCGGGTTGCTGGCCGTCTTCAGCATCAGCGGCGGAACGGCGCCCACCAGAACCACCTTGGCAACGCGGGCATTGCCGTGGCGGCCGATATAGTGGACCACTTCGCCACCACCGGTGGAGTGGCCGATCATGATAAGGTTCCTGAGATCAAGCTTTTCGATCAGTTCCGCCAGGTCGTCCGCATACTGGTCCATGGTGTTGCCCTGCCAGGGCTGGTCCGAGCGCCCATGACCACGACGATCATGGGCGATCACGCGGAAACCGTTCTGGGCAAAGAACAACATCTGCGCATCCCAGGCATCGCCCGAAAGCGGCCAGCCATGCGAGAACAGGATCGGCTGTCCCGTGCCCCAGTCCTTGTAGAAGATCTTGGTTCCATCTTTGGTTTCGATGAAGTTCGCAGTCATGGGAGTGGCTCCATTTGTGGCGGTTGTTGCAGATTTCGAAAAAGCGAGGCCGGGCAAGGCCATCGCGGCGGAAAGGCTCGCGCTGGCCATCAGGGCCTGCCGGCGGGACAGAAGAAAATGCAGGTGCGGGGTCATGAGGCTTGGCCCTTGTTCCGGTGTCGGTGGCTTGGGTGAGGGAAGACGCGAGATCCTGATAGCGAAAGGGGCAGCAAAGAGATTGTCTCATCCGCCGCGGATTTGGATAAAGCCGCGCTGCTGGCATCAGCGGGCCTTCGCGCGCAGCACTGCGGTCTCCATCGCCGCCACGTAAACAAAGGCACCGGCCAGACCGAGATGCTCGAAGAAGGCATTCGTCGCCATGGTGCGCTCCATGCCAGCCGGCATTTCCCAGAAGCGCAGCGCCAGACCGGTGGCCGCCAGTGTAAAGGCCGCAAGTGCCAGCGCCGCCATCCGGCGATAGAAGCCGGACAGCACGAGTGCCGACATCGTGAGTTCAAACAGGATGACGCCAACGGCAAACAGCGGTGCCGGCAACAGGCCGAAATGTGCCATTTCCGCCTGCGCGCCCTGAAAGTCGAAGATCTTCACCAGAGGCCCCTGGATATAGGCCGAGCAGAGGGCCAGCAGCGCCAGGAAACGCAGGGGAGCGGATGCAAACCAGTGCGGCTGGTGTGGCTTCGATGCGTGATGCGAAATCGTCGTCATGATGGCCTCACACTGCCCAGCAGGCGCAGCCGAGAGCGCCAAAGAAACCCTTGAGATCGCTGATCGGCAGTTTCGATGTCCAGGCGCGGGCATGGTCGTGTCCGTGCACACTGCAATCATTGGCGCATCCGCATGTCGCAATCGCCGTGCGGCGAAGCGAATGGCGTCCCGCGCCCTGCGGTTCACCCCAGGCCGCATAGCCGCCGAAAGCGCGCACCGGCGACCAGTCCGGCATGGCCGGTGGTACGTCGTTCTCGTCGAGCGCCTTGAAGTCCCCGGCGCCATAGACGATGCGGCCACCCACCATCGTCAGCTCCGAGGTCAGGAAGGAGATCTCGTCTTCGGCGCAGGCAAAGAAGTCCTTGTCCGGCACGACGAGATCGGCAAACTGGCCCTTTTCGATGCGGCCCTTCCTGCCCTCTTCGTTGGAGAACCAGGTGACATTTTCCGTCCACATCCGCAGCGCCGTCTCGCGGTCCAGGCAGTTGGCGCGCGGATAGAGCTGCATGCCGCCGACGGTCTTGCCGGTAATCATCCAGGCAAGCGATACCCACGGATTGTAGGAGGCAACCCGCGTGGCATCCGTACCGGCAGATACCTTCACGCCCTTTTCCAGCATGCGGGCGATGGGCGGCGTGGCCTCCGCCGCGCCGTGGCCGTAGCGCTCGACGAAATATTCGCCCTGATAGGCCATCCGGTGCTGCACGGCGATGCCTCCGCCAAGCGCCGCGATCCGCTCTATCGACTGGTCGGAAATTGTTTCCGCGTGGTCGAAGAACCAGTTCAGCCCCTCGAGCGGAGTGTCCTGGTTGACCTTTTCGAACACGTCGAGCGCACGTGAGATCGTCTCGTCATAGGTCGCGTGCAGGCGCCAGGGCCAGCGGTTCTGCGCCAGAATCCGCACCACCTCCTCCAGCTCGCCTTCCATTTCCGGCGGCATGTCGGGCCTTGGCTCACGGAAGTCCTCAAAGTCGGCGGCGGAAAAGACCAGCATCTCACCGGCGCCATTGTGGCGGAAATAGTCGTCGCCCTGCTTGTATTTCACCGAAGACGTCCATTTCAGGAAATCGTCCTTTTCCTGTTTCGGTTTCTGGGTGAACAGGTTGTAGGCAAGCCGCACGGTCATCTGGCCCTCGTCGGAGAGCTTCTGGATGACCGCATAATCATCGGGATAGTTCTGAAAGCCACCGCCGGCATCGATCACGCCGGTGATGCCCAGCCGGTTCAGCTCGCGCATGAAATGGCGGGTGGAATTGACCTGGTAGTCGAAGGGCAGCTTCGGCCCCTTGGCGAGCGTCGAATAGAGAATGCCGGCATTGGGCTTTGCCAGCAGCAGACCGGTCGGATTGCCGTTGGTATCGCGGGTAATCTCGCCGCCGGGCGGGTTCGGCGTGTCCTTCGTGTAGCCGACGGCGCGCAGAGCCGCTCCGTTCAGAAGTGCCCGGTCGTAGAGATGCAGCAGGAAGACCGGCGTGTCCGGAGCCACCGCATTGATTTCCTCGATGGTGGGCAGGCGCTTTTCGGCAAACTGGTGTTCGGTAAAGCCGCCGACCACGCGCACCCACTGCGGGGCAGGCGTGATTGCCACCTGCCGCTTCAGCATGTCCATAGCGTCCGCCAGGCTGCGCACGCCGTCCCAGCGCAGTTCCATGTTGAAGTTCAGCCCGCCGCGCACGACGTGGGTGTGGTTATCGATAAGCCCCGGCAGCACACGCTTGCCCTTCAGGTCGATGATCTTCGTCTCCGGCCCGGCATGCGCCATGACCTCCTGGTCCGTGCCGACGGCAATGAACACGCCGTCCTTGATCGCGACGGCGGAGGCCGCAGGCTTTGTCCGGTCGAGCGTGGTGATGAGGCCGTGATGAAGGAGGAGATCGGCTGACATGGAAACATCTCCGGTGGATGCGGCGCTGGCGGCGGAACGGGCAGCCAGCAATTGCAGGGATGCGAGGCTGGAAGCCCCGCCGATGAAGGCACGACGCGTCGGCATCAAGCGTCCTCGCTCGTTCCTGGAGCGGTCGCACGCACCTCGACGGGCGGCTTTACGCCCTTCGGCAGATGGCCGAACATGTGCGGCTTGACCTCGTGCAGCCAGGAAAGCGCCGCCGGCTCCTTGCGCCAGAGGGTTCGAGCCAGCGGAAGCACCTGCTCACCGATAAGAATGCCGAGGAGGCCGACGAGCGCGACGATGGGCGGTGCCGGTGAGCGCACGTTCAGCAGGCTGTAGACGACGCCGACGAGGATGCCGGCACCGAGGGACATCAGGTAGATCTTCATGACGGGGAACCATTGGTCGCGTCGCCCGCCGCTCCGGCAGTGGCACCGATCTCCGCGACGGCGTCGAGGATGACCTGCGCCACGGCCTGCGGCTGCGACAGGGGGGACATGTGGCTGGCAGCGAGCGCAGTCGTGCGTGCATCGAGAACCCTCGCCAGATGATGCTGTAGCTCCACGCTGACAGCGCGGTCGCCGGTGGAGATGACGTACCAATTGGGCAGGTCCGTCCAGGCGGCTTTCGCCACCGTGTCGGAAAAGGTCGCAGCGGCAAGCGGCGGCTGCAGTGCAAACAGCGTTGCGGCCTCCTCCTCGTGAAGATCCTGCGCAATGCAGGTGGTCCAGCCCCTGCGGCTCATCCAGTAGCCGCCCAGCGCGTCAGTGGAGATTTCCCCAAGCCCCGGCGGGGCGGCAAACGCAGCCACCTGATCGCCGGTGGACTGGCCGGCGCGCGGCGCGAAGGCCGCGACATAGACGAGCGCTGCCACCTTCGGGTCATTGCCCGCCTCGGTGATGACCGTGCCGCCCCAGCTGTGGCCAACCAGAACCACGGGACCGTCCAGAATGTCCAGAATGCGCCGCGTGGCCTTCACATCGTCGGCCAGCGAAGTGGTGGGGTTCTGCACCGCATGCACGGTGATGCCCTTGGCCATCAGCAGCGGCACAACCTTTCTCCAGCTGGACCCGTCACCCCAGGCACCATGCACCAGGACGACGGACGGCGTGCAAGGATTGGAACCAGTCATGCGGCACTCCTCAGAATGGGGCTGCAAGGCGCAAGCAAGGTGCCCCTCGTCAAAGGGGCACCGGCGGCGGGTTCAATGGCCTTCGGAGGCACCGAACATGCTCTTGGCGTAGATGATGCCAAGGCCGTAGGCGCCGCCGAACTTCTTCGCGATGCCGGTCGTCATGTCGTAGGTCTGCGTGCGGGCCCAGTCGCGCTGCAATTCGAGCAGATACTGAAGCGAGGTCATCGGCTGCGCCCCGGCCTGCACCATGCGGTCCATGGCGCGGTTGTGGGCCTCGTCGGAAACGTCGCCGCAGGCATCGGCGATGACGAAGACCTCGAAACCCTGATCAATGGCCGAGAGAGCCGGGCCGACGATGCAGACACCGGTCCACAAACCGGCCAGCACGATGCGCGTCTTGCCGATACGGTTGACCTCTTCGATGACGGCCGAATCTTCCCAGGTGTTCATCGAGGTGCGGTCAAACAGCGTCTGGCCTGGAAAGGCATCGGTGATTTCGGAAAACATCGGGCCGGAAAAGCTCTTTTCGGCCACCGTCGTCAGGATCGTGGAAACGCCAAAGCCCCTGGCGCCGTTGGAAATCAGCGCAGCATTGTTGCGCAGGTTCACGGCGTCGATGCTCTTTGTCGCAAACGACATCTGCGACTGGAAGTCGATGAGGATCAGCGTGTGGTCATGCGGCGTCAGAAGCTTTGCGCCGGGCGTCGGGGTCGCGGTGATGGACATGTGTGCCTCTTGGAAACGGATGTGCCCCGGAACGGGTGCCGGGTTGTTTTAGGCCCGCAGCGCGGGCACCTCTTGCATGTTGCAGGTGGGATTTGGACGTTTGCGCCATGGCGGGAAGGCGAAAGCGCCAAGGTTCCGGGAGGGGCCGTGGCTCTCCCGGAACGAAGGGGCATCAGGCATGCCGGCCGGTCCGCGGATGCCAGGCGCGGCTTGCGGCACGAATGCCGAGGGCGAGAAGGGCAAGCAGGGCACCGAGCAGGCTGACGCCCGTCCAGCCGGCCTGACTCCAGACGAAGGTTGCAAGCGCCGCGCCGGCAGCGCCGCCAAGGAACATCGCAGTCATGAAGATCGTATTCAGCCGGCTGCGGGCATCGGGATCGAGTGCGTAGACGATGTGCTGGTTGGAGATCAGGGCGCTCTGAATGCCGAGGTCGAGAATGATCACCCCGATCACCAGCGCCCCCAGCGATGCCCACAGGCCAAAGATCATCCAGGCGGCCAGCGCAAGAAGCGCACCCAGCCAGACCACCAGATGCGGGCCGCGGCGGTCGGCAATGCGGCCGGCAAGCGGTGCGGCGAAGATACCGGCGGCGCCCACGATGCCGAACAGGCCGGCGACGTCGGGCCCGAGATGGAAACGGGGCGTGGCGAGATAGAGTGCCAGCACCGTCCAGAAAGCGCTGAAGGAGGCAAACAGCGCGGCCTGCATCAGGGCGGCGGTGCGCAGTGCCGGTTCGCGCTTCCAGAGATGGGCGAGCGACCTCAGTGCCGTGTCATACCGCATGCGGGAGGCCGGGCGGTGATGTGGCAGGGTCATGGCCATCAGGACAGCGGCCGCAAGCGCCAGCGGTACCCCGATCCAGAACATGTCCCGCCAGCCGGCATGTGCGCCGACGAAGCCGGACAGCGTGCGGCTGAACAGGATGCCGGACAGCACGCCGGCCATCACCGTGCCGATGGTCGATCCGCGCCGCTCGGGGCTGGCAAGCGTGGCGGCGAAGGGTACGATCTGCTGAGCGACCGTTGCCCCTGCGCCCACGACGAACGAGGCGATCGCCAGCGTCAATCCGCTGGGCGCCAGCGCAGCCAGTGCCAGGGCGACAGCCAGCAGCAGGAATTGCCCGATGATCAGCCTGCGGCGATGGACGAGGTCGCCCAGCGGCAGCAGGAAGAACAGGCCGAGGGCATAGCCAAGCTGCGTTGCGGTCGGTATCAGGCCGGTCGCCGGCTCCCCGGGGAAGTCCGCCTCTATCAGCCCGAGCATCGGCTGGTTGTAATAGACATTGGCAACGGCGATGCCGGTCGCGGTTGCCATGGCCAGAAGGGAAACTGTGCCGAGGCCTTGCTGCGTGGCCGCCGGATGGACTGTGGTGGTCTCCATGATCATCGCCTTTCGGGCTTGAATGAACTGTCCCTTCTCTAGCCTTTTTGCGATTTCCGATTTAGTTATGAATATTGACCGATCAGTGTAACGGAAAATGATATAATGGATACCGCCGATGTGCAGGTCTTCACCGCTGCCGTCACCGCCGGCAGCCTTGCGGCGGCGGCGCGCCAGCTGGGCCTGACGCCGATGATCGCCAGCCGCCGCCTGGCCGCGCTGGAGGCCGCGCTTGGGGTCCGGCTTCTGCATCGCACCACCCGCTCGCTGTCGCTGACACCGGAAGGCGAGACCTTCCTGCCCTTTGCGCGGGCGCTGGTGGAAAACGAGGCGGAGGCCATGGCGCGCCTGAGGGCGGATACGCTGGGTGTCGCCGGGCTTCTGCGGGTATCCGTGCCGATTTCCTTCGGCCTGAAATTCATCATGCCCTTCGTGCCGAAGCTGCTGGATGACAATCCGGATCTCAGGATCGCCGTGGATCTCAGCGACAGCCTGCCGGATCTGGTTGCGACCGGCACGGATCTTGCGATCCGCATCGCGCGGCTGCGCGACAGCAGCCTGATTGCCCGCAAGCTGGCAAACAATCCGCGCACGCTGGTGGCAAGTCCAGATTACATCGCCCGGCGTGGCCTGCCGGAGAGGGTGGAGGATCTGGCCGGGCATGACTGCCTTGCGCTCGGCAATGCGACGCACTGGACCTTCGTCTCCGGCGCCGGCGAGCGGCATGTCCGTCTGAATGCGCGGCTTTCCTGCAGCAGCATTGCCGGATGTCATGCGGCAAGCCTTTCCGGCGGCGGGGTGGCGCTGCTGTCAGACTGGTATGTCGATGACGACGTGGCGGCGGGCCGCCTGGTGAAGATCGGGCTTGCCGATGCCGCACCGGAAGAGATCGCCATCTGGGCAGTCTACCCGACCAGCCAGCTCGTGCTGCCCAAGGTGCGGGTGTTCATCGCGACCCTGAGGCAGACGCTTCTCATGGCGGGCATCCGGGTGGTCTGAGTTCGGCCGCCGGCGGGCGCCGTGACACGCCGCGGCTTGCAAAATGGCGCGCGTTTTGCCGGTTTCGATCATTTTGGGATGAAACGGCGGCGGAGCGCCGGTGTCCGGATGACGGTTTTCGCTTGCGTGTTGCCAATTTTCGGCCTGGGGCCTAAGTCTCCTCTGGCTCGGAAGAATATCCCCACGGAGAAGGCCATGGCGGCATCATCAGATCACGGCGCGGGAAAGCTTCTTCTCCTGTCCCACTTTCCCTCGCTTTGCGTGGCGCCCTTCAGCCGGGAGACGATGTCGGCGTGGCGGCTGCATCAGGCACTCGTCGAGACCACCGAACTGGTGTTCCACCTTGAGGCGCAGCCGGCCTATTTCGCGATGATCTATCTCGGTTCCGTCACGCATTGCGACCTGTTGCGCAATGGCGAGGCCTTGTCGCCGCGCACCTATGACCGGGGCAGCATTTGTCTGGTGGATCTGGCAGACGGTGCGGAGATCCGCCTCTCGACCACTCTGGACGCGGTCGGCGTGGTCGTGCCGTTTTCGCTTGTGGATGAGGTCGCTCTGCGCTTTCCGGAACTGCGTGTCAGGCCCCGTCTTCGCCGCAACGCGCCGGACCCGGTCGTTCACAAGCTTGGACTGGCTCTTGTGCCGTTCTTTTCCGGAGAGGACGACAGGAATTCACCTGCCCTCCAGCACATCATTGCCGCCCTCTGCATCCAATTGGTTGCCGATCAGCGAACGCTTCACTGAACGGGATGCCCGTTCGTTACGCCAGGGGCGATCCTGCGGCAGTATCTGCCATTGCCGATAACCTCATTGCAAAGATGTAGTTCACATCGTCCAATTCCGGGTACTTTTCTCCTATAGCTGACAGTGTGTCGTGCCTTACATTGCAACCTCGAAGCCGCTGCCGTGATGTCGCGCCTGAGGAAGGCTCTCCATGAAACACGCCCCGCTCACCCAGGTGACACTGTCTGACCGCCTGTCGCTCTCCGTGACCGAGCGGACGCTGTATCGCGACGGCGAACCCGTGCGCATTGGTGCGCGCGCCCTGGAAATCCTCATTGTACTGGCGGAGCGGCCGGGGCATCTCGTTTCCAAGAACGAACTTCTCACCCGTGTCTGGCCGCAGCAGTTCGTCGACGAGACAGCGCTGCGCGTGCATCTGTCGATGCTGCGCCGGCTGCTGGCCTCAGATGGGGACGATCGCAAGTTGATCGTCAACGAGAATGGTCGCGGTTATCGCCTTCTCCTGCCGACGGTCGGCGCATCGCCGACCGGTCCGGCTGGCGCTGCCATTCGCAGCACGGTGCCGATAGCCGTCGCCAGCATGCTGGGGCGCGACGCAATGGTGGCGCGCTGCCTCGAGCTGCTGGCAAGCCGCCGCCTGCTGACGCTCTGTGGACCGGGCGGCATCGGCAAAACGACGCTGGCGCTTGCCGTTGCCGCCGCCTTCAGTGCCGAGCGCAAGAGCCCGGCGCTGCTTCTCGATCTTGCGCACATTGCCGATGCAGAAGGACTGCATGAAGCGTTTGCCCGACAGCTCGGCCTTGAGGTAGGTCAGCGTGTGCCGGACGATGCGATCCTGCAGGCGGTGGGCGCCTTGCCGGTGCTGCTGGTGCTCGATACCTGCGAGCCCATTGCCGACGCCGCGGCTGTGTTTGCCGAAGGTCTGCTCGCCCTTTTGCCCAATCTCGTCGTGCTGGCCACCAGCCGGGAAGCGCTGCGCGCGGCTGGCGAGTGGGTATTGCAGGTGCCGCCGCTCGCCCCGCCGCAGGAAGGATTGCATGGCACCGCATGCCAGATCCTCCAGTCGCCCGCCGTGCGCCTGTTCATCGAGCGCGCACAGGCCTTGCGACCGGATTTCCATCCAAACCGAACGGACCTGGCGCAGATCATCCACATCTGTGAGGAGCTGGACGGTATTCCCCTGGCCATCGAGATGGCTGCGTCCCGCCTTGCCACCCATAACCTGCAAGAGCTTGGCGGTTTGTTGCAGGAGGGTCTGTCTGTGCTGACGAATGGACGGCGGACGGCGCTGGAGCGCCATCGCACCCTCCAGGCTGCCATCGACTGGAGTGTCAATCTCCTCTGCGAGCCGGATCAGGACATCTTCGAGCGGCTTTGCAGTTTCCGCGGCAGTTTCTCGATGGATGATGCGATTGTCGTGCTGCGCGATGCCGGCATCCAGGCCTGCGCGGTCATCGACGCTGTGGCGGCGCTCGTGGCAAGTTCGCTGCTGACGGTACAGCAGAAGGACGGAGTGACGCGATACAGGTTCTACCGGACCATACGCCGGCACGGGCTGGACCGGTTGCGACAGGGGGCATCCTGGCACAATGCGCATCGCGCCCATGCGCGCTACATCCTTGCGCTTGCCCGCACCGGCACGACGAGCGCCTGCGCAGACTGCGTTGCAGACATTACCGCGCTGGTGGAGGAGATCCGCGCCGCGCTCATATGGGCGGCAGGCCCGGACGGGGATGCCGATCTGGCGGCAGCCCTCATCGCCGGTTCGTCGCGGCTCTTGCGCGATGTTCCCATACCCATGGCCTGTCTCGACCTGCGGGATTCCCGGCACGGAGTTTCCGCGGCGGGATCGGCGCGTCTTCTGGTCAGGCAGGGGAAATGCGAGGATGCGCGTCGCCTGCTGGATCACACCGCGCGCGGCCGTCGCGCGCGCACCGATGCCGGTGCGCTGTTCGAGCCGCGCCTGATTCTGGCCGATCTTGGATAGTGGTCTCTCGGATAGAGGTATGGTGACGGCACTGCAGCAGGTCTGCCTGCGAAAGGCGTAGCTCCGCGCTTTGCACAACGGCAGATATGTGCAAGACTGCGCTTCGATCGCTTGCGACGAAAGATCGGGCGGCAGGATGGTCTGCAGCCGATCCGCGAGAGGCGATCGGCAGGACGCCGGGCGAGGAGCTGGAGAGCGGTATGGTCAATCAGGTTGCCAATCGGGACTCTCTCGGCTGTTCGCCCAAGGCCCTCGCAACGGATCAGGAATTGTGCCGTCACGATGTGCGCCTTTACCGCAAGGCTGTGGTCTCCGAAAGCGTTTCGGAGGTCATCCTGCCCGCCAGTGATCGCGGTTTTCTGATCGGCGTCTCCATGGCACCGGGTCATCAGCGCAGCATTTATCGCGGCCGCGCCCGCAATGACTACGAATTCGCTCCGGGCTCGATCTATCTGCGCAATTTTGCGGAGGATTATCGGGCGGAGATCGTCGGCTCCTTCGATTTCATGCTGTTCGAACTGAGTGCTTCCCACCTGCGCCAGGTGGCGGAAGAGGTTCGCATGCGTCCCGTCGAGGGGATGCCGGAACATGCCGCCTGTGACGATCCGGTGCTGTCCAATCTCGTGCGGGCGCTGATTCCCGCGCTGGAACGGCCGCTGGAGACGCACGGGCTCTTTCTCGATCAGGTGTCGCTGGCAATCGCGACGCATCTACTGCATCGCTATGGCGGCGGCGGCGGCGAAGCGCTTTGCGCCGGTTTGCCGCCGTTGTCGCATCGCCTCGAGATGCGGGCGAAGGAGTTTCTCGACGCCAATCTCGCACGCGACGTATCCGTCACCGAGGTGGCCGAAAGCTGCTCGATGTCGCGTGGCTACTTCATCCGTGCCTTCCGTGAGACGACCGGGGTGACGCCCTACCGCTGGCTTCTTGCGCGGCGCGTGGAGCGTGCGCGCCAGCTTGTCGAGGAAACAGATCTGCCGCTGGCGGAAATCGCCGCCGCCTGCGGATTTTCAGACCAGTCACACCTCAGCCGGCATTTCGTGCAGGTGCTCGGCCAGCCGCCCGGGCGCCTGCGCCGAACCGGTCGCAACTGACGGCAAGGGCGTCAGCGCCGGCTGATGACAGGGATCATGCTGGCGCGTAAGGGACGCATGGGAAACAGGCATGCGGATTTCGACGTTGCGCGGCCCAACTGCTTGCTTCCACTGTCCACCCGGGCCCGATAGTCGATCCGGTCGCTTCGGCGCCTCAATGGCTTCCGGCATTCACCAGGCTTTACGAAACTTTACGGGCCTTAACTGGCCGCGCCCGGTCGCGCTTCTTAACATCTGGCAATTCCTTTCCGTCAAACCGAGGGATTGCCTGTGTCAGAGATACCCGGTCCTGCCCATTACGCCCTTCCCGGACGAGGCCTGGAGGCTCGCGAGTTTGCCACGGAGCTTCTGACGCTGCTCGATGAAGCCGGTCTGTCCATCAACGATGACATCGACCGCACGCGGGAATGCCTCGACCAGGCCCAGCGCCTTCTGTCGAGCCACAAGCAGGGCGCCACGGAAGACCGCGCCCCGCAGGGGCAGGGCGGGCAGGGGCTCGCGCCCTGGCAGGTGCGGCGCATCGCCCGTTTCGTGGAGGAGAACCTGCACCAGATGATCCGCACGGAGGAACTGGCAGGGATTGCCCGCCTCAGCGTCAGCCATTTCAGTCGCGCCTTTCGCGACAGTTTCGGGCAGGCACCTTACGCCTATGTGCTTTACCGGCGTATTGCACGGGCCAAGCAGATGATGCGCGAGAGCGACGAGCCGCTGGCGCAGATCGCGCTTTGCTGCGGCATGGCGGATCAGGCGCATTTTTCCCGGCTGTTCCGCCGCCTGACCGGAGAAACCCCGAGCCACTGGCGCCGCCGTCACGCCCGGACGGGCGCCCTCTGACGGAAGCGCTGCAACGCAGCCCCCTCGACGGTTCATTCGCGAAGACGGCGCCGGAACTCCCGCGGCGAGAACCCGACGCGCGCCTGGAACAGGCGGGAGAAATAGGCCGCATCCGAGAAGCCGCTCAGCCTGGCAATCTCGGAGACCGGCAGCATCGTGGTCTTCAGGAGATCCTGTGCAGCTTCCAGCCGTCGCCGCATCAGCCACTGATGTGGCGTCATGTCGAAGGAGCGGCGGAAGGCCCGCACGAAATAGGTCTGCGACAGGCGGCACTGTTCCGCCGCCGCCTTGATGGACAGGCCGTCATCGTCGCTGGCGGCGAGGAACTCCAGCGCCAGTCGCTCCTGCCATGGGGCAAGGCGGCTTGCGGCGAAAGCGCGTTGCACGCGGTTTCCATAGGTCGAGGCGAGATGCGTGCAGAAGGCAAGCGCGATCTGGTCGAGCAGCAAGGGGCTGACGCCCTGCCCCTGACCGACAGCAGCGAGCATGGCCTGGCTGAGGGAGGTCAGCGTCAGGTCAAAGACGTTCTGCCCGGGAGCCAGCACCAAAGTCTCCACCGCGGTTCCGTCATCCTCTTCCAGCAGCCCGTTGATCAGCGACCTTGGTATATGGAAGTTCAGGCAGTCGAACTCCGACCGGAGATTGGCCTGCCACTGACGCCGGTAGTCATAGAAGGTGAAACTGCCGCCCGGCATCGTCTGCGTCGGCACATGCGTGCCATCCACCCACAGATCGCCATCATAGTCGCGGTTCTGGTAGGCAATCAGGAAAGGCATCTTCCAGCGCATGCGGATCGGTCAGCCTCTCCTCGGCCGGCACGCCAACGGAGATACGGGCTGCTGAAAAACGGCCACGCTGCAACTGCGCGGCAAAGACCTGCCGGTTGTCCGCCTCGCGGATGAAATCCGAGCTTTCATTGCTTCCCATGGCACTTCCCGTCGCAAAGCACTGCGACTAGCCAATATAATGTGCCGGGTCTTGCCGGAAAATGCTGTTTCGCGCGGTGAGACCTCCCACCGCGCGAAACAGGGGTCACCGGGTTGCGAGCGCCCGTTCCATCCGCGCCAGTCCCTCTTCGAGGAGCGCACGCGGGCAACCGAAGTTCAGCCGGATGAAGGAGCCGTAGGCCGCACCGAATTCGTGACCGGCGCTGAAGGCCACCTTGCCGCGCTCCAGGAAGAAGCTCTGCGCATCGCCCTCAAGGTTCAGCGCACTGCAATCCAGCCAGGCGAGGAAGGTGCCTTCCGGGGCCAGGCAACGGATCTGCGGAAAGCGGCGGGCCAGTTCCGCCATCAGAAAGTCGCGGTTGGCTTCGAGATAGGAAAGAAGCTGTGCCTTCCAGGCGCCGGCCTTCGAGAAGGCGGCAAGGCTTGCCTCAAGCCCCAGAATGTTGACGCTGTCGACCATGCCGAGGCGCGAGGCGGAGAACGTTTCGCGGATCGCCCGGTTCTCGATGATCGCGAAGGCGGTCTTAAGACCGGCGACATTGTAGGTCTTGCTGGCCGCCATCAAGGTGATGGTGCGCTGCCGCGCCTCTTGAGAAACGGTGGCAATCGGCACGTGACGGCGCCCGTCGAACAGGAGATCGCAGTGGATCTCGTCGGAGATGATGATCGTGTCGTGCCAGGCGGCCAGCGCCGCGATGGTTTCCAGTTCGGCGCGGGCAAACACCTTGCCGGTCGGGTTGTGCGGATTGCAGAACAGCAGCGCCTTCGAGGTCGCCATGTCCGCGGCAAAACCCGCTTCGTCCATGGCCCAGCCGCTGACCGACGGTGTCAGTTCCGCCTCGCGCCGGATCAGCCCCCAGTGGCCGGGGGCATTCAGGATCGGCCGGTAGATCGGCGTCTGCACCAGAACGGCGTCGCCCGGCTCCGTCATCGCCTTCAGCGCCATGTTGAAGCCCGGCTCGACGCCCGGCAGGAAGACGATATCCTCCGGCGTGATCGACCAGCCGTATTTTTCCGCCATGTCGGCGACGATGACGGCGCGCAGTTCATCGCGCGCCACGCCGTAGCCCAGAACGGGATGGGCGAGCCGGGCCTGCAGCGCCGCGACGATTTCCGGGGCTGCCGGAAAATCCATATCGGCCACCCACATGGGCAGCACGTCGTCGCCATAGCGGCTCCACTTGGAACTGCCGGTGCCCCGGCGATCGATCACCGCATCGAAATCGGTCATGGTTCAAAGCCCCCTGATCATTCCGCCGTCCACACGAAGGCTGGAGCCGGTGATATAGCTTGCCTGGGCGCTGGCAAGGAATGCCGCTGCCGCGGCAAATTCCTCCGGGCGGCCATAGCGGCCGGCGGGGATTTCGGCGCGCGAGGCAGCCTGCACGGCGTCCACGCTGGCACCCGTATTGCCGGCCTTGATGGTGTCGAGTTCACGCACCCGGTCGGTATCGATGCGGCCGGGCAGGATCATGTTGACGGTGATGCCGTGGCGGGCCACCTCGCCGGCCAGCGTCTTCGACCAGCCGGCGATGGCCGCGCGCACGCCGTTCGACAGCGCCAGATTGGCGATCGGCTGTTCGATGCCGGAGGAGCCGATGGTGATGATGCGGCCCCATTGCCGCTCGATCATGGCCGGCAGCAGCGCATCGGTGATGGCAAACAGCGCGCTTGCCATCATCTCGAAGGCGCCGCTCCAGGCCGCCCTGCTCTGGCCGAGCGCCGGACCCGCCTTCGGGCCGCCGCTGTTGTTGACGAGGATATCGACGCCGCCCATCGCCCGGACCGTCTCGATCAGGGCGTCCACCGAGGCGGGATCGGCGAGATCCACCGCGACCGGCCGGATGTTCTCCGAGGCGGGGATGGAGGATACCGTGCGGGCCGCGGCATAGACGATGACGCCTTCGGCGGCGAGCGCTGCGGCAATGGCAGCACCCAGGCCGCGGCTTGCGCCGAGAACCAGCGCGGTCTTTCCGGAAATGCCGAGATCCATCAGGCGAGCGCCTCCAGGCGGCGGGTCTGGCGGGCGATCAGGCGCTCTACTTCGGCAATGGCGGCCGCATTGAGCGCCGCGCCCGGACGGCGCTGGGCTGCGTTCGCAATCGCGCCGCGCCTGGCAAGCACGTATTTGCGCACCGCAAGGCCAACGCCCGGCTGCTGCTCGTAGCGCACCAGCGGCAGATAGGCATCGAACACATCCTGCGCCCGGTCGATCTCGCCGGCGACGCTGAGGCGCACGACATCTGTCATCATTTCCGGATAGGCAAAACCGGTCATCGCGCCATCGGCGCCGCGCTGCATTTCTTCCGTCAGGAAGGCGCCGGCATTGCCGCAGAGGATGGAGACGCGGCGGCGTCCCTTGGCTTCCGCCTGCCGCAGCTCGCTGATCTTCTGCAGGCCCGGCCAGTCCTCATGCTTCAGCATGACGATGGAGGCATGCTCCTCGAAGATGGCGCCGAGCGCTTTCGTCGAAATCTGCACATTGGTGACGAGCGGAAAATCCTGCAGCACCACCGGCACATCCGTGCCGACCGTCTCCACAACGTTGCGATAATAGCCGATGATCTGATCGTCGGTGCGCAGCGACGAGGGGGGCGCCACCATGACGCCCGCGGCGCCGAGATCCATCACTGCCTTCGTCAGTTCGCCGATCGCGGCAAGGCCCGGGGCGGAGACGCCGACGACGACCGGTTTGGCCCCGGCGCGCGCGAGCGTGCGGCGCGTCACCTCGATCGATTCGGCCTGGGTCAGCTTCGGTGCCTCGCCCATCATGCCGAGAATGGTCAGGCCATCGGCGCCCTTGTCCATGTAGAAATCGACCATGCGGTCGATGCTGTCGTGATCGAGTGCGCCCGTTTCCGTGAACGGCGTGACGGCGATGACGAAGACGCCCTTGGTCTCTGCGGTGATCTGCACCATGACCTTCTCCTATTCGAACCAGTGGGATTGCCCGCGGCGCACATAGCGGCCGTCGCCGGGGTTATTGACGACATCCTGCCCGTCGAAGGCAAGCCGTCCTTCGAGATAGGTGCGGGCAACGGTGATCGAGAAGGTGCGCCCGTCGAACGGGCTCCAGCGCAGCTCGTCATGGGCGCGCGCCGAATCCCAGACCTTCGGCGTGCGGGCAATGACGGTGAGATCCGCATCGGCGCCGACGCGGATTGCGCCCTTCTGCGGCCACAGGCCGAAGAATTTTGCCGGGCGCTCGCACAGCTGTTCGACGGTGAGCGCCGGGGCATCGAGGCCGCGCGCCTCGGCGGCGGTGAAGAAGGCCGGCAGCAGCGTTTCCAGCCCCGGCACGCCCGCGCCCGCATCGAAGATGGAATCGGTCAGCTTGTTGTCGATCGGCCAGCTGGAATGGTCCGAGCTGACGAAGGCGACGCGGCCGGCGAGGATTTCCTCCCACAGCGCATCGATCTGTCCCGGCCGGATCGGCGGGTTGACCTTCATGCGCGCGCCAAGCGCCTTTCCGTCCTGCTCCGGGTCGAACCAGAGATAGTGGACGCAAAGCTCGCCGGTGGCGCGGAAGCCATCGGCCAGATAGTTGTCGACCAGCTGGAAGCCGCGCGCTGTCGTCAGATGCACGATATGCGCATGCGCGCCGGCGCTGGCGCCAAGCTCCAGGAACTGGGCGGTGGCGGCCAGTTCCGCCGCCGGCGGACGGCTTGCCGAATGCGCCTCGATGCCGTTCTGGCCGGTCGCCCTGGCGGCGGCGATATAGGCACGCACGATCTCCTGGTCCTCGTTGTGCACGCCAAGCGGCAGCACGCTGTCGGCCAGCGCCGAGAAGAGGCCGAGGATCTGGTCGGAGGCGATGCGCGGAAAGCGCGTCGGGCTGCTTTCGAAGGTGGAGATCTTGAAGGCCACCACGCCGCCATCGATCAGCGGCTGCACATCGTCCGGCGCCTGGCCGGGCAGAATGGTGCCGTAGAGCGCCACATGCGCATGCGCATGGCCGTGGATCGCCTCCACCTTCTCGGCGAGCCGTTCCGCCGTGTTGAGAGGGGCGGGATTGTCATAGGGCATGTCGACGATGGTGGTGATACCGCCCGCCACCGCCGAACGGGTGGTGGAACGGATGCCGGGCAGGCCGCCATAGCTGCAGGCATGCGTCTGGCCGTCGATGATGCCGGGCAGGATCAGGCCGTCGCCCGCATCGTGCAGCGTATGCGCCGGAGGCGCCTCGCCCGTGCCGATCGCGGCAATGCGACCGTCCGACACGGCGATCCAGGCCTTTTCCAGCGGTCCGTCCGGCAGGACGGCGGTGCCGCGAACAATCAGATCGAAGGTCATGCTGTCATCTCCCGTAGGACAGATCGAGATGGGTGGCGGCGAGCGCAACGCCCGCCTGGACCGGATCGACCACCGGCAGGCCGAGCGCCTCCTGCAGGGCAGCGCGATAGGAACCGAGGCCGGCGCAGCCGAGGATGACGACATCCGCCTTGTCCTCGTCGCGCAGCAGGCGACCGGTGCGGGCCACCGTTTCCACCACGTCGGTTGTCATCAGCTGCACAACGGTCATGTCGATGGAACGGTCGCCGGCGAGGCGGTGATCGAGATCGAGCGCTTTCAGATAGCGCAGATGGCGGGCGATGGAGGAGGGGCCGAGCGAGATGATGCCGAAGCGGCGGCCGAGCCCGAGGGCCGCCAGGTAGGCCGATTCGGCAATGCCGGCGACAGGCCGGCGGGTGGCCGCCCGCACCTCGGCAATGCCGGGATCGGAAAAGCAGGCCAGCACGAAGGCGTCCGCATCGGAGGTCCGTACCGCATCCAGCACATGCGGGATGACCTCCGCCACATGTTCATCGGTCTCGATGCCGGGTGGCGATTTCTTCAGTTCCGTGCAGAAGATTTCATGCCGGGTTGCGGCGATGACCGGCTGGAGGCAGGCTTCCATCGAGCGGGTGACGGAAACGGAACTGTTGGGGTTGATGACAAGGATCTGCGACAATCGGCACCTCGGCGGCCCTGCCGCCTTCCTGGACTGGATTAGATATACCACGTGGTATATCAGACGGTGGAGCCGTGTCAAAGTCCCTCCCGCAAGCGCAGGCTGCCGCGCCGGCATGGAAAGCCTTTGACAATTCAGGCGACGAACCGCAACAAGAAGCGCCGGGCCAAAGGCTTCAGCCAGGCGCAGGAGACGCATGTGACGGACATGGATCGAGCAGAGGCAGTGACCGAGAAGCGCGGCAGATCGCTGACGGAGCAGGCTTATGCCATCCTGCGCGAGCGAATCATCACCGGCGATCTGGCGCCCGGCGCCGAGGTGTCGGAGCCGGAACTGGCCGAGCGGCTGCAGATGAGCAAGACGCCGGTGCGCGAGGCGCTGGGCCGGCTCTGCGTCGAAGGCTTCATGGAAGCCTATCCGCGCCGCGGCTACCGGGTCACCCCAGTCACCATCAAGGACATGAACGACCTGTTTGCCGTGCGCGGCGTTCTGGAAGGCACGGCGGCGGCGCTCGCGGCGGAAAACCTCACGGTGGCCGAGCTCGACCAGCTGGATGAGCTGGCTGATTCCAGCTACGTGATGGGCGAGGAGGTGAGCACCCGCACCTTCGTGGCCCGCAACGAACAGTTCCACTCAATGATCGCCCAGGGCTCCCGCAATCCGCGCCTGCACGCGCTGGTGATGAGCCATCTGGAGGAGTGCGCACGACTTTTCTACATGGGCACCCGCATGCGCGACATCAATCCTGAAACCACCGACGACCACCACCGTATCCTCGCCCACCTGCGCGCCCGCGACAGCGAAAAGGCGCGCCAAGCCATGGTGGAGCACAACGAGAACACCCGCACCGGCCTGCTGGCCGCGCTGATCAGCAATGCTCGGCCGGGGTTGACGTTGTGAGGGGTGCTTATAAACGGTTATCGTTCCCTATGACCCCCTCGACTTAACATGGATGACGGGTCGGCCCGTGCTTCGTGTCCCACATCGCAGCGTCCCGGATCGCGCTTGGCTCTATGCCGGCGCCCCAGTCACCGCATGCCCGCCTGATGCGGTCCTGACGCCACGTCCTGCGCCAAACCATCCTCCCATCCCCACCCGTCAAGGCAGAATTTTCCTGAGATACCACGTAATATATTTCTGCTTGCCAAGCGCCCATGCCTCATAGACGCTAGTCTCTTCCATGGCAGACAGGGTGTGTGTGATGACGGGTGTGGTCAGCGATGCGGTGCGGGCGGATGAGACGGCGGAGGCGGTGCGGGCGCGCGTGCTGTTGACGCCGCAGCAGTTGCAGGCCTTGCGGCAGGTGGGGGCGGATGTGACGCTGCTCGCGGTCGATTCCATCAATCCCTATACCGGCCGCCCGGCCTTTTCCGGCGAGCGGATCGAGGGCGCTATCCGGACTGAGGCCTATGCCGACTTTCAGGCGCCGGCCTCGCCGGAGGGCGGGCAGCGGCCGTTGCCGGATATTGCCGTGTTGCAGGAGAAGGCGCGCGCCTGGGGGCTGCGGCCTGAAAGCACCATCGTGATCTATGACGGTGATCGCAGCATGACGGCGGCGCGCGCCTGGTGGGTGCTGAAATGGGCGGGCCTGCCGGATGTGCGGGTGCTGGATGGCGGGCTTCCCGCCTGGCTCGCCGCCGGCCTTCCGGTTGTGCGCGACCAGCATGCGGTCCTCACGCCGCCGGTGCCGAGCGCGATCAGGCTCTCGCCTGGCCACATGCCGGAACTCGATGCCGAGGGTGCCTTGGCGATGGTCAGGGAGGGTGTGCTGCTCGATGCGCGCATCCGCCCGAATTACATCGGTGGGCCGGTTGCGCCGGGCGCTGCGCCGCGCGGCCATATTCCGGGCGCGCTGAGTGCGCCCGCACCCGACAATGTGACCGATTACGGCAATTTCACCGATGCCGCGACGCTTGTCGAACTTTATGCGGCGCTCGGCGCGGACGGGTCACGGCCGGTCGGCGTCTATTGCGGCGCCGGCATGTCTGCCGCCCATTCGGTGCTGGCGCTCGCCTCCATCGGCATAGAGGCGGCGATGTATCCCGGTTCCTGGTCGCAATGGGTGCATGATCCATCCCGACCGGTGGCTGTCGGTGCGCATCCCTATGGAAGAAAGGCATAAATTCTAGGCATGTCACCGGCGTGATCAAAGGCGCGCCATCGGGCTTTACAGTGGCCGCCGGAATGATATATTTCGTAGTATATCACAGAGGGAGTGGCCGCGATCCCATGGTGGATGCGGCTGAAAGACAAGGTGAAGGGGTCAATCATGACGATCTGGAAGGCAGTTGCGGCGGCCACGGTGGCCATGCCGCTGATGTGGACGGCAGCGCATGCGCAGGAAGTCGACAAACTGAAGACGCTGGTTGTGGCGGTTCCGTCCGACCCGGTGGCCCTTGAGCCCGGCACCAACAAGGCTGAGCCGATCGGCAGCGAAATCATCCTCAACGTGTTCGACACGCTGGTCGCCTGGACGGCGCCTGACTTCAGCCAACTCGAAGGACGCCTCGCCAAGAGCTGGACCGTGTCCGAGGACGGCAAGGTCTTTGACTTCAAGCTGCGCGAGGGCGTCAAGTTCCAGGATGGCACGCCGTTTGATGCGGCTGCCGTGAAATTCTCGCTGGAGCGCACCAAGGCCGCCAATCCTTACGTGAAGGCCACCTTCGATCTCATCAAGGAGATCACCGTCGTTTCGCCGACCGAGCTGAAGATCACGCTCTCGGCCGCCTATCCGGCCTTCCTGTCGATCCTCGCCCAGCCGCAATCGGCTGTCGTCAGCCCGGCGGCGGTCGCGAAGTACGGCGACAAGTTCGCCTCGCATCCGGTGGGCACCGGCCCCTTCGCCTTCAAGAGCGCCCAGGCCGATACCAATGTGGTGCTGGAGGCCAATCCGGATTACTTCCGCGGCGCGCCGAAGCTGAAGCAGATCATCTACCGCGTCATACCGGACGCCTCCACCCGCCGGCTGGAACTGGAAAACGGCGGCGTCGACATCGTGCAGCAGCAGGGCCAGCTGTCGGCTATTGCCGCAGAGGATATCGGTGCGCTGAAGGCCAACAGGGACGTGAAGGTCATCGAGACTTCCAGTCAGATCATCCGCCAGCTGGAATTCAACAACAGCAAGACCGATGGCCCCTTCGCCAATGTGAAGGCCCGCGAGGCGATTGCCCATGCCATCGATTATGACGGCCTGCTGCAGGGCGTGTTCGGCGGCACGGCCGAGCGCGTCTATGGTCCGCTCACCTCCAACAGCTGGGCTTTCAACCCGAAGATGAAGGAACTGGCGCCGAAATATGATCCGGCACTGGCGAAGAAGCTGCTTGCCGAAGCCGGTGTCGACCCCGCCAGCATCAACCTCAAGCTCTACAGCTTCCAGGGCCCGCTGTGGGGTGCTGTCGCCACCTTCGTGCAGGCGAACCTGGCTGATATCGGCATCAACGCCACCATCGAGCAGACGGAATTTCCGGCGCTGCGCACGCTGCAGACTTCCGGCCAGTTCGATGTGGCGCTGGATGGCCGTCAGCCCTGGTACAACGATCCCGACGCGCACATCACCATCGGCTATCTCTCCTCGCTCGCCAACACGGCGATGACCTTCCGCATGCCGGCCGATAAGGATCTGGATGCCCTGATCCTCAAGGCGCAGCAGACGCCGGACATGGAAGCCCGCAAGGCGCTCTATTTCCAGATCCAGGAGGAGATCGCCAGGCGCGTGCCCGGGGCCTATCTGTTCAGCCCGAAGCTGATCGTCTATGCCCGCGCCAATGTGGAGGGCCTGGTCATCAACAGCGCGCCGCCGCTTAACGAATACTGGTCGGTCTACAAGAAGTAACGGATCGGAGCGATCGGCGGCCGACTGCGGCCGCCGGTTCTGAAGGGGCCGGGCGGACAGGCGAGGGTGACGCGCCCCCGCATCTCCGGCGGCAGGGGTGGTCGTTCGGGCTGGCCCCAGGGAGTGAACAGGAGCCATGGCGAGTTTCATCATACGCCGTCTGATCGCGCTGATCCCCGTCATGTGCATCGTGCTGGTCATCGTCTTTTCGCTGGTCAGGATCATTCCCGGTGATCCCGCCACCACGCTGCTCGGACCCGGCGCCACGGCGGAGCAGATCGCGGCGCTGCGCGCCCAGATGAACCTCGACCAGCCGGTCGTCCTGCAGTTCTGGCAATATGTCGCCGGCCTCTTCACCGGCGATTTCGGCGTGTCGCTGAAGACGGGCCAGCCGGTGGCGCATGAGATCCTCACCCGGCTGCCGGCCACTATCGAGCTTTCGGTGCTCGCCGTTATCGTGGCGGTGGTGTTCGGCATCCCGCTCGGCGTGCTGTCTGCCACCCGCGCCAATTCCCTGTTCGACCATGTCACCCGCATCGTCTCGCTGATCGGCGTTTCGATGCCGGCCTTCCTGCTGGCACTGATCCTGCAGCTCACCTTCGGCACCTGGCTCGGCTGGCTGCCGGTCTCCGGCCGCCTCAGCCCCTATGTGCCGGTGGAGACCGTGACCGGCTTTGCCGTCCTCGATGCACTGATCACCGGCAATTTCGCGGGCGTAGCGAGCGCCCTTGCCCATCTCGTGCTGCCGACCGCCGTGCTGGCGGCCTTTCTCGCCGCGACGCTTGGCCGCTTCGTGCGCAACACCATGCTCGACGTGATGGGCGAGGATTTCATCCGCACCGCCCGCGCCAAGGGCCTCCACAACCGACAGGTCGTGCTGGAGCATGGCCTGCGCAATTCGCTGCTGCCGGCGGTCACCATCATCGGGTTGAAATTCGCGGAAATGCTGGGTGGTGCGATCCTGACCGAAACCATCTTCGCCTGGCCGGGCATCGGCCGCTACATGTTCGAGGCGATCAAGAACCGTGACTATCCGGTCATCCAGGGCACGACGCTGGTCTTTGCCCTTCTCTTCGTGCTGACCTCGATCGTCGTCGACCTGCTCTATGGCGTGCTGGATCCGCGCGTGCGCCGGAAGATGGGGTGAGGCCATGCACGAACTCCTGATCTTCCTCAAGCGCAATACGCTCGCCGTCGTCGGCCTCGTGATCCTGCTGTTCCTGGTCGGCCTCATCACCGTCGGTCCTTGGCTGACGAGCTACTCGCCGACCAGGCTCGACATCCTGCACAAGCTGGCAGCGCCGAGCACAAGCCACTGGCTGGGCACCGATGCCTTTGGCCGCGATGTGCTGACCCGCATCATGTATGGCGGGCAGGCGACGCTTTCGATCGGCGTCGGCGTGGTGGCGATCGCCTTTGCCGTCGGCGTGTTCTTCGGCGTGCTGGCGGGCTTTGCCGGCGGCTGGCTCGACAGCGTGATCATGCGCGTGGTGGATGCCATCCTGGCCTTCCCGGCGCTGGTGCTGGCGATTGCGCTGTCGGCCGCCTTCGGCCCCAGCCTGCAGAACGCCATGCTGGCCGTCGCCATCACGCTTGCCCCGCAATTTGCCCGGGTGGCGCGCAGCCAGGCGCTGACCATTTCGGTGAAGCCCTATGTCGAGGCGGCGATCTCGCTCGGCCTGTCGCGCCGGCGCATCCTGCTTCGCTACATTCTCGTCAACGGCCTCGGGCCGCTTCTGGTGCAATCCACCCTTGCGCTCGGCAGCGCCATCCTGCAGACGGCAAGCCTCGGCTTTCTCGGTCTCGGCGCCCAGCCGCCCATGGCCGAATGGGGGGCGGATGTCTCGGCCAACCTGCAATATGTGCGCAGCGCCGCCTGGGTGGCGCTCGCCCCCGGCATGGCGATCCTGCTCGCCGTGCTTGCCTTCAACCTGATCGGCGATTCGCTGGCGGACTGGATGAACCCGCGCCGCCGCAACGCCATCGACTAGGACTTTTCCCCCGTGACGGACCTCACCCTTGCGCTCGAGAAAGTCGATTTCCTGCCGCCGACGCGGGTGACCGACGATACCAGCGTGCTGACGCTGAAGAACCTCGTCTTCGAACCGCTGCTGAAATGGCAGGATGGCTTTGCCCGCCCGGGGCTGTTCTCCGGCTGGTCGCATGCCGAGGGGGGGCGCCTGTGGCAGTTCACGCTGCGCGAGGGCGCGACCTTCCATGACGGCAAGCCCTGCACGGCCGACGACGTGCTCGCCTTCATCGACGGCATCCTGCAGGCGGTCGATACGTTCGGCATGAAATGGTCCTATGCGCGCTATCTGGCCGAGGCGACGATCCGCGCCGTCTCGCCCGGCGTGGTCGAGGTCCGCAATCCGCGCCCCTTCGCCGATATTCTCGACATCTTTTCCGAATTCTACATCTGCCGCCTCGATGGCGCGGGCCGGGCGATCCTGGGCACCGGGCGCTACCGGGTCGCGGAATTTTCCGCCGGCGAAAGCGCCGTGCTGGAGAAGGTTGCGGCCGGTTCCGGCCCGGCCCGCATCGTGGCCAGGGCCTGCAGGAGCGCCGAGGCACGGCTTGCGCTGCTCAAGACGGGGGAGGTCGATGCCGCGCTGAACCTCGAGCGCGTCGAGCAGCGGCTCGATTTTTCCGAACGCTTCCAGTGGGGCAGGGCGGTCAACACGCTGTCGGTGATGTATTACCTGAACTGCAGCGAAGGTCTGTTCCGCGATCCGGCGGCACGGCTTGCCGTCAACCATGCCGTCGATACGGTGCGGCTGGCGGACGAGATCTTTCACGGGCTTGCCGTTGCGTCCTCCACCATCGTCAGCCCGCATCATCTGGGCGCCCGGCGGGCCGGCCTTGCGCCGATCCCCTATGATCCGGACAAGGCGCGCCGCCTCATCGATGGCGTTGCGAGCGCCGGCCCGATCCGTCTGCGCACGCCGACCTTCATGCCGGAACGCGCGCCGGAGGTGAGCCGTTACGTGGCGGATGCGCTGACCGCCGTCGGTCTGACGGTCGAGATCGAGACGGAGCACGACCGCCCCGAATATGCCCGCCAGATCGGCCGCAAGGAGATGGGCGACATGGCGATCTTCGATTCCTCGCCGCACAGCACCTTCCGCATTCTTGACGACAAGATCTCCAGCCGCACGCGCGCCGTGTGGTGGCAGGGCTATGACGATGCCGAAACCGAAGCGCTGATTGCCGCCGCCAATGCGGCGGTGGAGGACGAGGCGCGCGAGGCCGCCTATGCGCGCTGCCTCACGCGCCTGCACGACAACCCGCCCTGGCTCTATCTCGTCCACCCCGTCGACGTGTTTGCCGCACGCCCCGGCATCGGGGGGCTTGCAATCGACGCCAAGGGCACGCTGACCATTGCCTGATAAGGACCGCACCATGCAGAAAGACTATTCGATCACCTTCTTCTACTATGACGACATCCTGGCCGTCGCGCCCTTCTATGAGGATGTGCTCGGCTTCGAACAGGTCCTGGATCAGGGCATGGCGCGCATCTATCGTATTGCCGGCCAATGCTATTTCGGCATCGTCGATGGCAATCGCGGCCACCTGAAGCATCAGGAGAAGAGTGCCGTTCTGCTGACCATCGTCGCGCAGGATGTCGAGGGCTGGCATGCCAAGCTGAAGGCGGCGGGCGTTCCCGGCCTCTCGGACATGCTGCGCGGCCGCTTCTGCGAGCATTTCTTCTTCGAGGACCCGGCCGGCTATGCGATCGAGATCCAGCGTTTCCACAATCCGGACGTTGCAAAACTGTTCTGAGGGAGAGACACACGATGATCGCGCGCGTCGACCGTCTGCGGCAGGTGCTTCTCGACCATGCCCTGACCCTTGGTCCGTCCCCCCTGATGGCGCGGCCGGATGGCAGCGTGGCAACGCTTGCCGAAGGCTATATTCCGCTGCTGGTGAATTTCACCGAGGAGGACAAGGCCGCCAAGGGCCTGCGCAAGCTGAAGGAGCAGGCCGAGCCCGAGCCGCCGGTCTATTTCTCGGCGCTGGAGATGGCGCGCGATCATGACGCCCTGCTGCTGGTGGGCGAGATCGGCAGCGGGAAAACCACCTTTGCCCGGCATCTGGCGCTCGGCCTTGCCGAGGGCGGGCTTGCGCCGAAGCCGGTGGTGCGCAACGAATTCGGGCTTGTCCGGGACGAAGCCTGGTTGCCGGCGGGAGAGCCTGCCGGCAGGGCCCGTGTGCTGCCGCTCTGCGTGACGCTGAAGCCCTCCAGGCGCTTCTACGCCCTGCTGGAAGCGCGCATGCCGGGCATCGAGGCGCTGCTGTCTGCCGAGGACTGGGTGAGCGGCGAGGACAGCCTGCTGATCGTGCTCGACGGGCTGGAGATCGTCGGCGCCGGCGCCCGCCAGCTGCTGGAGGATGCCGCCCGCTTTAAGGCGCAGTTCCGTGGCGTGCGTCTCCTGGCGCTTGCCGAGACGGCGGCCACCGCCGCGCTCGTGCCGCCCGCGCCCTTCGTCCGTCATGCGCTGCTTCCGCTTCTGGCCACACAACGCATCGCGGCGGCGAAGAGGCTTGCCGGCCTCGACGTGCGGGAAAGCCGCATCGGCCTTGGCGCGGCTGCGGCCAATCCAGCCCAGTTTGCCATGGCGCTTTCGGCCGCCACGGCCTCCGAAACGGCCGAGGACATCACCGATGCCTGGCTCGACCGCATTGCCGGCGAGCCGCAGACGGCGCGTCTCATCTGCGGACTGGCGGCGGATGCCCTGAGCGGCAAGCTGCAGGAAGCCGATCTTCTGCCGGTACAGCGCGTGCGCCAGTTGCTCGCCGCGCGTCACCTTTCCGGCGAGCCGGCAGACGCGGCCGTCGAACCCTTCCGCCGCCAGCCGTCGCTCTATGCACCCGTGCTGCGCAGCATCGCCGCGCGTCTTGCCGGGTCCGGAAAGGCGGCATCGCTGGTTGAACAGCTGATCACGGGCGAAGGAGAGGCGGCGCTGCGCGGCGCGCTGCTCGCCTCCGAATTCGAGATGGCGCCCGTGCTGAGGGACGCCGTCAAGGACCGGCTGCTGATGATCGTCACGACAGGCGCGCTGACCGCCGTGGAGCGCGAACGGGCCGGGCGCAGGCTGTCTGCCTGGGGCGATCCGCGCGATCTGGAGGCGCTGGCGGAGGTGCCGGCCGGCACCTTCACCTTCGGTGCGAACACCCATCCCAATTCCGCCCCGCCGCATGCGCTGACCTTGCCGGCCTTCCGCATCGGCCTTTATCCGGTGACCAATCGCAGCTATGGCGCCTTCGTCCGCGAGACGGGCAGGCTCTGGCGCAGCCCCGACGGGTTTGATGCCGAACGGCTGAGCGCGCCGGCGACCGATCTGACCTGGCGCGATGCCATGGCCTATTGCGACTGGCTGACGGCACGCTGGCAAGCCGAGGGCCGCATCGGCGCGAACGAGATCGTGCGCCTGCCGACCGAGCCGGAATGGGAGCGCGCCGCGCGCGGCGACCAGCCGGATCGGGGCGAGGCCATCACCTATCCCTGGGGCCAGCACTGGCAGGAGGATTCAGCCAATTCCGAGGAGGCGGGCTTCAACACCACCTGTACCGTGGGCCTGTTTGCCAGGGGGCGCTCCCCCTATGGCTGTTTCGACATGGCGGGGCAGGTGTGGGAATGGTGCACGACACTGTGGGGTGACGACATGGCGACCCCGCATTTCCGCTACCCTTACGCCGAGGATGGCCGCGAGGCGGAAGATGCCGGCCCCGCGATCCGCCGGGTGCTGCGCGGCGGCTGCTTCAGCAGCGGCTGGCAGAAGGCCTGCACCACCTATCGCGGCAGCCTGGAGCCCGATGGTTTCTGGCGCGGCAACGGGTTTCGCGTGGTGGTGGCGAAGGCCGGGTGACGAGCAGGCGGAGGTTGCCGCCGAGCTGCCGGCCTCTCCGCTGCGCCGGGCGGGGTTAGCGGGCGATGGTGGTTGCGGTCTGCGGCAGCCAGTCCCTTGCCGCGGCAAGGCTGCGGTCCATCGCATATTCAGGGCGTACGGGTACCGGGATATGACCGAAGTAGAAGGACAGTTGCCGGGCCGCACTCTCCGGTGGCTCCCCGGCAATCGCGGCAAGATAGAGTGCAGAGGCGAGGCCTGATCGATCCGCGCCGGCATTGCAGTGGATCAGCAGCGGCTTCGGCGCGTCGCGCATCAGCTGGATCAGCTGCTCCATCTGCGCCCAGCTGACGGGCCTGCGAGCGCTCATGCCCAGATCGAAATGCTGGATGCCGAGCGCACGCGCCATTTCCACCTCCCCGTCATACCAGGCCTTGCCATCATTCTTGCCGCGCAGATTGATGATCGAGCGGATCGCGTACCGTTCTGCGTAACGGCGGATATCGGCAGGCGTCGGCTGGGCCGAGCGATAGACTTCGCCGGCGATCACCGGCGCAAAATTGCCGGTGATCTGGAGAAAGCCGAAATAGGCACCGAGAAGTGCAGCGGCAATCAGCAGCGCCAGCAGGACACGGGCCAGAAGCCGACGTGGCGAGAAGCAGAACTGTGCTGGAGGTGCCGGAAGGGGCAGGGTACTGGAGGTCATCGCACGCCATTGGCTTCGGAAGGATCATCTTCTCCCATCTTGCCGTCTTTCCTGACAGGAGCCTGAAAGGGGGCTGTGGCGGTGGGAGACAAGGCCGGCGCGACGCCGGATGGGGGAACGGCATCGCGCCTTCGGTCTGCGCAGTCATGCCTTGTCGGAGCCGGCCGGCGCGCGCTTGCGCCCGGTGATCA
Organism: Rhizobium sp. CSW-27; assembly: GCF_018760785.1. Lineage (GTDB taxonomy): Bacteria > Pseudomonadota > Alphaproteobacteria > Rhizobiales > Rhizobiaceae > Neorhizobium. Next base: position 275,305 of record NZ_JAHHZO010000003.1, on the reverse strand, counting down.
TGGCCCGCACCAGATTTTCGCCATGCCGGTGGCCGGCGTGGATGACGCCCAGCAGGTGCAGGACCACGGCGACTAGCAGCATGTTCACCGCCGCCTCATGGGTTTCCTCCACCCATTCCACGCCCCAGAAGGCATCAGTCGTCTGCATCCAGCCGGTCAGGGCGATAGCGCCTATCAGCGCCAGCAGGAACATCACCATCACGGCGCCGAGCGGGTTGTGGCCCAGATAACGCGCCTCGCGGTGTTGTCGCACGTCGCGCAGATAGGCCAGCACATGGCCGGGCGAGCGGACGAACTGGGCAAAGCGGGCGTAACGACCGCCGGCAAGGCCGAGCGCGAGGCGAAACGCAATCAGGCAGGCCGCCGCATAACCGAAGAATTCATGCAGGTTGCGCAAGCCTTCAGAGGTGAGCCACGCGACAGCGATGCAGGTCGCGAGGCTCCAGTGAAAGACCCGGATGGCCGGGCTCCAGACCTTGACAGTTTTCTGCACCGTCATTCTCCGCTTCTGGCATCGATCCGCTCGAAGGTCCTCGGGTTGAAATAGGCTTCCACTTTCCTTCCCCCGGCATCGAAGGCATAGGCCTCGTAGCAGCCGTCCTCCGCCTTGATGGAACGCACCTTCCAGCCTTCGCCTTCCAGCTTCGTCTTCAGGGCTTCACGCGGTTGCCAGTCCGATGTCGGGACGGAGCATTTGTCTGCCGCAAATGCCGTGCCATAGACGGAGATGACGGTGCAAAGAGCGGCGATCAGAATACGCATGGCGATCTTCCTCGGGTGGGTTGTTGACGGTGAAACCATGAAAGTCGAAGCTGACAGCTGCCTGAACGCATGAAATGAGACCCTTGGCGGCGTCGTTCAGCAGGATGTCAGCTTTCGGCCTGCATGAGGGGAGCGCCGGCGAAGAGTGGGGAGAAAGAGCGTGCGTGTGCTTCTGGTCGAGGATGACGAGCTTCTGGGCGATGCCGTTCGCACGCATGTGGCGCGCCTGGGCAATGCCGTGGACTGGGCCCGGACCTCAGAGGACGCTGAGAACAGTCTCGCCGCGGCGCGATTCGATCTGGTGCTTCTCGATCTGCGACTGCCCGACGGCCACGGTCTCGACATCCTGAAGGGGCTGCGCGCGCGGCGTGACGCTACGCCCGTCATCATCATGACGGCGCATGATCAGGTTTCCGAGCGTATCGCCGGCCTGAATGCCGGTGCGGATGATTATCTGGTGAAACCCGTCGATCTGGGAGAGTTGCAGGCACGCATCCATGCCGTTACCAGGCGATATGGCGCCAGTGTCCTGCCGGAGGTCAGCCTCGGCGGCATTCGCGTCTATCCGTCGGAACGGCGGATCGTCGGGGAGGACGGCCGGGATATCGGCCTGTCGGCGCGTGAATGGGCGCTGCTCGACCGGCTTCTGAGCCGTCGCCAGGCCATCGTCTCCAAGGCGCAGTTCGAGGATGCGCTGTACGAATTCGGCGCGGAGGTGGAGAGCAACACGGTCGAGGTCTATGTCAGCCGTCTGCGGCGCAAGCTCGGCAGGGATGTCATCGAGACCGTTCGCGGCCTCGGCTACCGGATCTCGCCGCATGTCTGACCGCCCCTACAGTCTTGCCCGGCGCCTGATCCTGTCCCTGTCCGGTCTGCTGTGCCTGTTCTGGGTGCTGGCGGTGCTGCTCGGCGCGCATGTGATGCGCGAGGAATTCGATGAGGTCTTCGACAGCGCCCTGCAGGAAACCACCGAGCGTCTGGTTCCGCTGCTCGTCGACGATCTTTACCGGCGCGAGGCGCGGCAGGAGCCGTATCGCGTCAACGATACCCGGCACGATGTCCGCGATGACTATCTGACCTACCAGTTGCGGGATGCATCCGGCCGGGTACTGCTGCACTCGGCCAATGCGCCCTCCGCCCCCTATGCCGCACCGCTGCGGCCCGGTTTCTGGAGCGATGCAAGGCACAGGGTCTTCACGGCCGAGACCGTCAGCGGCAACCTCTTTGTGCAGGTGACGGATTCGCTCGATCATCGCCGGGAGGCGTCGCGGGAGGGGGCCTTTGCCCTCGTCGTTCCGATCATGGTGATCCTGCCGCTTGGCATGCTGGCGATCTGGTGGATCATCCGCCGCGCCGTGGCCCCGGTCGAGCGCCTGCTCGACGCGGTCTCCGCACGGGACGGTGCGAATCTGGCGCCGATCGAACTGCCCGATCTGCCGAAGGAGCTGGCTCCCATATCGCGCTCCATCAACAAGCTGATGGAGCGCCTGGAAACGGCCCTGCAGGCGGAGCGGGATCTGGCTGCCAACAGTGCCCATGAATTGCGAACGCCGGTGGCGGGCGCGCTGGCGCAGGCGGAGCTTCTTGTGCGCGAACTGCAGGCAAGTGCCGCCCGGCCACGCGCGGAACAGGTGCTGAAGGGGCTGCGCCGGCTTTCCACCATGCTGGAAAAGCTGCTGCAATTGGCCCGTGCCGAGGCCGGCATCGGCCTGTCGAGCGAGGCGGTGGATCTGGTGCCGATCTTCGATCTTGTCCTCGGGGACTTCCAGCGCGCTCACCCGTCGGCTGCGGTGGAGGTGCGCAGGGAACCGCCAGGACAGGCTCTTCTGCGCCGGGTCGATCCCGATGCCTTCGCCATCGCGCTGAAAAACCTGTTGGAGAACGCCGCACGGCATGGCCTGCCGGGGCATCCGATCCGGGCCTCGCTGCTGGCGGACGGGCTGGTGATTGTCGAAAATGCCAGTGCCGCGCTGCCGGAGGCGGACGTGAATGTGTTTCGCCAGCGCTTTCGCCGTGGCTCGCCCGCCACGCCCGGCTCCGGTCTGGGGCTGGCGATCGTCGATCGCCTGATGAGCCAGATGGGCGGGCGCCTCGATCTGGCCTGCCTTCCCGCTGACGATAAGTCCAGCTTTCAGGCAACGCTTCGCCTGCCGCAGCGTTGAACGGTTGCCGGCAGGCGCCGTGGCGCGGACATGGTGCCTGCCGGTACGGTTGGCGATGAGAGTTGCCGGCCAGCAGGTGCCGTGCGTCAGTGACTGCAGGTCGTTGAACAGCTGTGCAATCTGGCGCGCCTGGTATAAGCTGAACTTTCGAGTGACGTGATGATGCGCTGAAGACGTCCGTCGGCTCCTGCGGGTCTGCTGCGGCAGGCGTGGAACCAGACGTCCCGCCGGAGGCTGGAACCGGCGGAACTGCAGGCAATTCAACACGCCAGAACCGCGCATGATGGAGATGGCCGGGCTGATGAATTCCACCGTGGTGATGATAAACCTGTTCGGCGCCGTGGCCTTGCTCATCTTTGGTCTGTCCCAGGTCAAGGACGGCGTCTCGCGCGCCTTCGGGGCACGGCTGCGCAGCGGTCTCTCCACCGGGACGCGCACCGGCCCGCGTTCGTTCCTGTCCGGTTTTCTGGCAACCCTTGCGCTGCAGAGTTCGACGGCCACCGCCCTGATGGCCGCCTCCTTCGTCGAGCGCGACTTCATCAAGCCGCGCATGGCGCAGGTCGTGCTGCTCGGCGCCAATGTGGGAACGGCCGTCACGGCCTGGATCGTCGGCTTCGGCATCAGCTGGCTGTCGCCGGTGCTGATCCTGGCCGGCATCGGCTTTTACCGGTCCAGTTCTACCAGTCGGCAGGGGCTCGGAGCCGCCTTGCTGGGCATCGGCATCATGCTTCTGTCCCTGCACCTGATGAGCGCCGCCACGGAACCGCTGCGCCAGTCGACCGCTTTGCTGGCCTTCATCGGCCTGCTGGACAATGCCTGGCCGGTGGCGCTGGTGCTGACGGCCGCGATTGCCTTTATATCCTCCTCCAGTCTGGCGGCCGTTGTGCTGATCCTGTCGATTGGCGCGACGGGTGCCATTCCAGCCGATCTGATGCTGGTTCTGGTGCTCGGCGCCAATCTGGGCGGCGCCGTTCCGCCCTTCATCGCCTCGCTTGGCGGCGATGCCTCGGCGCGGCGCGTGACGCTCGGCAACCTCATCGTCCGGGGCCTTGGCTGCCTCGCCGTGCTGCCTTTTGCAGGCTATGCCGGGGCGTGGCTGGAGCGGATCCCGACGCCCGCCAGCATGTTTGCGGTCGATGCGCATCTGGCCTTCAATCTTGCGCTGGCGGCCGTGGCCTGGCCGCTGTCCTCGCTCCTGTCGTCGTGGATGGCGCAACTGATCCCGCAGGAGGTGAAGCCGGATTTCGCGCCGAAATATCTCGATCGGGAAGAACTGTCGACGCCCGTGATGGCGCTGACCAATGCCACCCGCGAGGTGCTTGGCGTGGGAGACCTGATCGAGCGGATGCTGGCAAGGACCTCGCACGCGCTGCGCAGCAACGACATGGGGCCGCTTGCCGAAATCGGCCAGCTTGAACGGCGGGTGGATATGCTGCAGCAGGAGGTGAAGGTCTATCTGTCGCAGCTCGCCCGCATCGGTCTTGCTGAAGAAGAAAGCCGCCGCTCGATCCACATCATCGATTACGCCATCAATCTCGAGCATATCGGCGACATCATCGAGAAGGGGTTGGTGCCTCAGCTGATCAAGAAGATATCGCTCGGCCTGACCTTTTCGGAGGAAGGCCATGCGGAACTGAGGCGCCTCATGGATCTCACCCTGGACAATCTGCGCGTTGCCCAGACCATTTTCGTGACGCGCGACAGCGGTCTTGCCCGGCAGATGATGGAGGTCAAGGTCGAGGTGCGGCGGATGGAAAAGGACTCCGCCGAACGGCATCTGCGTCGCTTGCAGGAGGGGCTTCTCGAAAGCCTGCAGACGAGTTCCCTGCATCTCGACCTGCTGCGGGATCTGAAGCGGATCAATGCACACGTCGTTTCCGTTGCGCATCCGATTCTCGATGAAGGCGGCCTTCTGGTGGAAAGCCGGCTGCGTTCCTCCGCCTGATGCCTTGCCCTGTCCCGTCCGTCTCGCCGCATTTCAGCTGACGCCGGATGCTGGCCCGCGAATTCGCTTGCGAAGCGGCGCCCTCAGGCGAAGCGGGCATGTGCCAGAAGATAATCGGCACCTTCCGCGATGTCGCGACCGATGAGTGCGGCGGCGGCATCGCCCTCCTGCCGCTCCAGTGCGGCCACGACTTCCTCGTGATAGTCGATATCCAGAATGCCTGCGAGATCTCCGCCGAACTGTCCCGAGAACTGCCTCAGGAAGGGGCCGATCTGCAGCCATAGCGTTTCGATGAGGAACAGCAGGGATTCGATGCCGCTGGCGCGGTAGATGCTGAACTTGAATTCGTAATTGTGCAGCAGGTAGGCGTCGATATCCTGGTCGCGCGCGGCCTGCGTCAGCGCGTGGCATGCCTTGCGCGTGGCATTCAGCTGCGTCTTCGACATCAGCCCGGCCGCCTGCCGGGTGGCAGCCGGCTCGCAGATCAGCCGGCTTTTCGTCAGGTCGCCGAAACGGGTGCGCGTCATCGGCGGCAGCACGTGCGAGCCGTTCTGCAGCTGTTCGAGGGCCTTCAGCGCCTGAAGCTTGGCAAGGGCAGCCCGAACCGGCATGTCGCTCGTTCCAAGCTCGACGGCGAGCTTGCGCGAAGTCAGCTTCTGTCCGGGCTTGATCTGGCCGGACATCAGCGCACGGTTCAGCCGTTGATAGACAATTTCATGCAGGGGCACCGTCTCAATGGAACCCAAGCCAATGGGGGCGCTGGCTTTCAACAAGGACCTCCTGTGATGCGCACGCCTGTTGCGGCCGGCGGCATGTCTTTCAGCCCTATCATCGTGGCGTTCGGCTCACAAGAATGGCGCCGCCGCGGCGATTGCGGAACCCGTCGCCGCGTGCCCGGGACGAACCGGCAGGGACGGGGAGAAGGCCTCGGCATTGCTGGCGATGCTCTTGCGCAGAAATTCCATCACCGAACGCACCCGTGCCACCTGCAGGAGATCATGGTGGCAGACCAGCCAGTACTGGCGCTGCAGCACCACCTCCCGCAGCACCGGGCGCAGCTCCGGATATTGCTGCGTGATGAACATCGGCAGCACGCACAGGCCCAGCCCGTTGCGGGTGGCGGTCAGCTGCGAAAAGATGCTGGAACTCTGGAAACCCGGCCGGATGCGGGGGTGTATGTCGCCGAGATAATCGAGTCCCGGCGCAAAGATCATGTCCTGAATGTAGCCGATGAAGGCATGCGACAGCAGGTCCTCCGGCGCCGCCGGCTCGCCATGCTTTGCCAGATAGTCCTCGCTGCCGAAAATCCGCAGCTGGTATCCGGTCAACGGCTCGAAGTAATAGGGACCGGCTTTGGGCGGATCGAGCACGACAGCCAGATCCGCCTCCTTGCGCGACAGCGACATGATCTGCTGGATGGTGACGAGTTCGAGCGAGATGTTCGGGTAACGTGTCGTCAGGTCCTGCAGTCGCGGCGCCAGAAAGAAGTTGGAAAAGCCTTCAGGTGCCGAAAGGCGCACCACGCCGCGCTGCAGCGTCGCGCTGCCGGAAATTTCCTCCTGCAGCCGTTCCGCTTCCTGCTCCACCTTTTCCGCCGTCTCGACAAACCGGTGCCCGACAGGGGTCAGCACGTAACCACGCGGATTGCGCTCGAAGAGTTTTACCTTCAGCGAAAACTCCAGCCGGTCGATGCGCCGGGAAACGGTGGCATGGCTGGTGCGCAACTGGCGGGCTGCCGTGGACAACTGGCCGGAGCGGGCAACCGCCAGGAAGAACTGCAGGTCGTCCCAGGTGAACGGCGTTCGCATTGACCTCCTCCATCTGTTCAAAAATGAACAGAACCTGTTTGCAATTAGTCCGGGATCTGGGTTGCGTCAATTCCATGGATGCCGGATGATCAGTTGTCGGCGGTGTTTTGAGGAGAACACTCGTCAATTCTGAACAGTCATTGTCTGTTTGAGCATCTCTGGGAGGAGATCGATTATGCGCAAAATGCTTCTGGCGTCCGCCGCGTTTGTCGTGGCCGGCGCGGCCTCTGCCGTGGCCGCCCCATCCGATGGAAAGGTCAAGATCGGCATCCTGAACGACCAGTCGGGCGTCTATGCGGATTTCGGTGGTAAATCGTCCGTTGAGGCCGCCAAGATGGCGGTCGAGGATTTCGGTGGCAAGGTGCTGGGCGTGCCGGTCGAGATCGTCGATGCCGACCACCAGAACAAGCCCGACATTGCCTCCAACATCGCGCGCCAGTGGTTCGATACCAACCAGGTCGATGCGATCATGGAGCTGACCACCTCGTCGGTGGCGCTCGCCGTACAGGCGATTGCCAAGGAAAAGAAGAAGATCGACATCGTCACCGGGGCCGCAACGACGGAACTCACCGGCAAGCAGTGCAGCCCCTATGGTTTCCACTGGGCCTATGACACGCATGCGCTGGCCGTCGGCACCGGCGGCGCGCTCGTCAAGCAGGGCGGCGACAGCTGGTTCTTCCTGACGGCCGACTATGCCTTCGGCTATTCGCTGGAGCAGCAGACGAGCGATTTCGTCAAGGCGAACGGCGGCAAGGTCGTCGGCTCCGTCCGCCACCCGCTTGCCAGCACCGATTATTCGTCCTTCCTGCTGCAGGCGCAGTCGTCCGGCGCCAAGGTCGTTGGTCTTGCGAATGCCGGCGCCGATACGCAGAACGCCATCAAGCAGGCTGCCGAATTCGGCATCACCCAGGGCGGCCAGCGCCTCGCGGCGCTTCTCTTCACGCTCGCCGAGGTCCATGGTCTCGGCCTGCAGGCGGCACAGGGCCTGACGCTGACGGAAGGTTTCTACTGGAACCGCGATGAGGAAAGCCGCAAGTTCGGCGAGCGCTTCATGAAACGCACCGGCAAGATGCCGAACATGATCCATGCCGGCACTTATTCCGCCGTCCTGCAGTATTTGAAGGCGGTGGAAAAGGCAGGCACCGACGAGACGGAAGCGGTCGCCAAGGTGCTGCATGAACTGCCGGTCGATGACGTTTTCGGTCGCGGCGGAACGGTGGGCAAGAACGGCCGCATGATTCACGACATGTACCTGCTGGAAGTCAAGAAGCCCGCCGACAGCAAGGCGCCGTGGGATTATTACAACGTGCTCGCCACCATCCCCGGCAAGGAAGCCTATATCGATCCGGCCAAGAGCGGCTGCGATCTCGTGAAGTAAGCCGGAAAGCGCTGATGACGAACGCATTCGCTGAACAGCGGCCGGAGCCGCGGGTGGTCTTGTCCGCCCGCGGTCTGCGCCGGGATTTCGGAGCTTTCACCGCGGTCAGGGATGTCGATCTCGACGTCCGCCATGCCGAAGTGCATGCGCTGATCGGTCCGAACGGGGCAGGCAAGACGACGGTCTTCAATCTCTTGACCAAGTTCCTGCAGCCGACCGCCGGCAAGATCACCCTGATGGGCCAGGACATAACCCGGACTGCCCCCGATAAGGTGGCACGGATGGGGCTGGTGCGGTCCTTCCAGATCTCCGCCGTCTTCCCACATCTATCGGTGCTGGACAATGTGCGCGTCGCGCTGCAGCGCAACCACAATCTGGCGCATCAGTTCTGGCGGCCGCTCTCGGCGCTCGACAGTCTGAATGGCAAGGCGGAGGATCTCCTCTGCTCTGTCGGCCTGACGCGCGAACGCGATCAACTGGCCGCCGATCTTTCTTATGGCAGGAAGCGCGTGCTGGAAATCGCCACGACGCTCGCGCTCGATCCGAAGGTGCTTCTGCTCGATGAACCGATGGCCGGCATGGGCCAGGAGGATATCGGCACGATCGCCAACCTCATCCGGGAGGTCGCAAAAACCCGTGCGGTGCTGATGGTGGAGCACAATCTCTCCGTGGTGGCCGATCTCTGCCATCATGTGACGGTGCTGCAGCGGGGCGAGATTCTCGCCGAAGGAAATTACGAGACGGTGAGCCGCGATCCACGCGTGCGCACCGCCTACATGGGCACGGAGGAGGCGTGAGATGACCGCACTTCTCGAAATTCGCGGCCTGAACGCCTGGTATGGCGAAAGCCACATCCTGCACGGTGTCGACATGCAGGTGGGCGAGGGCGAGATGGTCACCATTCTCGGCCGCAACGGCATGGGCAAGACGACGACGCTGCGCAGCATTGTCGGCATCCTGCGCAAACGCCAGGGCGAGATCCGGCTCGCCGGCCGCGACCTGATGCAGGTGCCGCTGCACCGCACGGCGCATCATGGGCTTGGTTATGTACCGGAAGAACGTGGCATCTTCGCCTCGCTCAACGTCCTCGAAAACCTCATGCTGCCACCCTCGGTCGGCGAAGGCATGAAAGTTGAAGAAATCTTCGAACTCTTCCCGAACCTCTACGAACGGCGCAACAGCCCCGGTACGAGGCTTTCGGGCGGCGAACAGCAGATGCTGGCGATCGCCCGCATCCTGCGCACCGGCGTCAAGGTTCTCTTGCTCGACGAACCGACAGAAGGGCTCGCCCCGGTCATCGTGCAGCGCATTGGCGAGGTGCTGAAGAAACTCAAGGAGCGCGGCATGACCGTGGTGCTGGTCGAACAGAATTTCCGCTTTGCCGCCCGTGTCGCCGACCGGTTTTATCTGATGGATCATGGCCAGATGGTTTCCGAATTCCCGGTCGGGGAACTGCCGGAGCGCATGGACATGTTGCACAAGGTTCTGGGAGTGTGATGCCATGACGATGATTTTCGGCATTCCCCTGCAGGCATTGCTCGGCCAGTTGCTGATCGGCCTGATCAACGGCTCCTTCTACGCGCTTTTGTCGCTCGGCCTTGCGATCATCTTCGGCCTCCTGCGCATGATCAATTTTGCGCATGGAGCGCAATATATGCTGGGGGCCTTCACCGCTTATCTTCTGCTCACCTTCGCCGGCATCGGTTACTGGGTAGCGTTGATCCTCGCACCGGTTATTGTTGGTTTGCTGGGGGCCGTGGTCGAGCGCCTGTTTTTGCGCAGGCTTTATGATCTTGATCCGCTTTACGGCCTGCTCTTCACCTTCGGCCTGGCGTTGACGCTCGAAGGCGCCTTCCGTTATGTCTACGGCGCTTCCGGCCAGCCCTATGCGACGCCCTCGGCGCTTGCCGGTGGGACGAACCTCGGTTTCATGTTCCTGCCGATCTATCGTGGCTGGGTCGTGATCGTGTCGCTCGTCGTCTGCATCGCCACCTGGTTCCTGATCGAAAAGACCAAACTCGGCGCTTACCTTCGGGCAGCGACGGAGAATGCGACGCTCGTCCAGGCTTTCGGCGTCAACGTGCCGGTGCTGCTCACCTTCACTTATGGCCTCGGCGTCGCGCTTGCTGCCTTTGCCGGGGTGCTCGCCGCACCCGTCTATCAGGTCTCGCCGCTGATGGGCTCCAACATCATCATCGTCGTTTTTGCCGTGGTCGTCGTCGGCGGCATGGGCTCCATCATGGGCTCGATTGTCACGGGCTATATGCTCGGCATCGCCGAAGGGCTCACCAAGGTCTTTTACCCGGAGGCATCCAATATCGTGATCTTTGTCATCATGGCGATCGTTCTGCTCATCCGGCCGGCTGGCCTCTTCGGACGGGAGGCTTGACCATGGCCCGCAGTTCTTCCACCGCACCCGCAGTGCTTGCCGGAACCGACAAGGCCGATCCGGCCTCCGCCTCCGGCTTCAAGCTCGTCCTCGGCGTTGTCGCGCTCGGCGTGCTGCTCGCGGTCCCTTTCTTCGTCTACCCGATCTTCCTGATGAAGGTCCTGTGTTTTGCGCTGTTTGCCTGTGCCTTCAACGTGCTGCTGGGCTATACGGGGCTTCTCTCCTTCGGGCACGCCGCCTTCTTCGGTGGAGCCGCCTATTTCACCGCCCATGTGGTGAAGGAATGGGGTTTTCCGCCGGAACTCGGCATCCTGACGGGTGTCGCCGGTGCCGCCGCCCTCGGTTTCGTCATGGGCGCGCTCGCCATCCGCCGGCAGGGCATCTATTTCGCCATGATCACGCTGGCGCTGTCGCAGATGTTCTTCTTTTTCTGTCTGCAGGCGGAATTCACCAAGGGCGAGGACGGAATCCAGTCCGTGCCGCGTGGCCATCTTCTCGGGCTGATCGATCTCAACCAGCCGCTCGCCATGTATTACACGGTGGCCGGCACGTTTTTGCTCGGCCTGTTCCTGATCTGGCGCTTCGTCAATTCGCCCTTCGGCATGATCCTGAAATCGATCCGTGAAAACGAGGCACGTGCCATCTCGCTCGGATATTCCGTGCAGCGCTACAAGCTGGGTGCCTTCGTCTTCTCCGCCGCGATCGCCGGGCTTGCAGGCGCCATGAAGGCGCTGGTCTTCCAGTTCGCGACACTGACGGATGTCGCCTGGCAGATGTCCGGCGAGGTGATCCTGATGACGCTTCTTGGCGGTATCGGCACCATGTTCGGGCCGATTGTCGGGGCAGGTTTCATCGTCGCGCTTGGCAACTATCTCGCCACGACCGGTTTCCCGGTCACCATCATCACCGGCGTCGTGTTCATGGTCTGCGTGCTCGTGTTCCGCCGTGGCATCGTTGGTGAATTTTATGCCTCGCGGCTTGGCCGACGGCTCGGGCTCGATCACCGTCACTGACCGGAATCCCTCTTGTTCGGGGCCGCCTGTCCCGGACCTTTGAAAACCTTGGAAATGACTGCCGCTTTGCGGGCAAAAAGCGCCCGTCGAAACGGTTCCCTGTGGAGTGGGGGCCATGCAGACTTACGACTACATCGTCATCGGCGCCGGCTCGGCGGGCTGCGTGCTCGCCAACCGGCTGGCGGCAGACCGCAACACCCGCGTCCTGCTTCTGGAAGCCGGCGGCAACGACAATTACCACTGGATTCACATCCCCGTCGGTTATCTCTACTGCATCAACAATCCGCGCACGGACTGGTGTTTCACCACGGAGAAGGAAGAGGGGCTGAACGGCCGCTCGCTCAACTATCCGCGCGGCAAGGTTTTGGGCGGCTGCTCGTCGATCAACGGCATGATCTACATGCGCGGCCAGGCGCGCGATTACGACCAGTGGCGCCAGATGGGCTGCGAGGGCTGGGGCTGGGACGACGTCCTGCCGATCTTCCGCCGCTCGGAGGATTTCTACAAGGGCGCCGACGAGATGCATGGCGCAGGCGGCGAATGGCGCGTGGAGCGCGCCCGCGTGCGCTGGGCGGTGCTGGAAGCTTTCCAACAGGCAGCCAAGGAAGCCGGTATTCCGGAAACGGCGGATTTCAACCGCGGCACGAATGAAGGCAGTGGGTATTTCGATGTCAACCAGCGCTCCGGCATCCGCTGGAACACCTCGAAGGCCTTCCTGAAGCCGGTGCTGGCGCAGGGTAATCTGACCGTCCTCACCAAGGCCCATGCCGAGCGGTTGATCATTGAGGGCGATGCCGTCACCGGCGTCGAGGTCCGCCATGATGGCGTGACCAAGCGGTTTTTGGCGCGCCGGGAAACGGTGCTCTCGGCCGGTGCCATCGGTTCGCCTCATATCCTTGAGCTTTCCGGCGTCGGCGATCCGGTGACATTGAGGAAGGCCGGCATTGACGTCGTCCGGGAGGTGCCTGCCGTCGGCAACAATCTGCAGGACCATCTGCAGCTTCGTGTCGTCTTCAAGGTGACCGGTGTCCCGACGCTGAACGAGAAGGCCTCCGCCCTCTTCGGCAAGGCGGCGATCGGGCTCGAATATCTGCTGCGCCGTTCGGGGCCGATGTCGATGGCGCCGAGCCAGCTCGGCATCTTCACCCGCTCCGGACCGGAAAAGGAAACGCCGGACCTGCAATTCCACGTCCAGCCCGTCTCGCTCGACAAGTTCGGCGATCCCGTGCACCGCTTCCCGGCGGTCACCGCCAGTGTGTGTAATCTGAGGCCGGAGAGCCGCGGTTCGGTGCATGCCCGCTCGCCGGATTTCGCCCACCAGCCGGCGATCGCCCCGCATTATCTCTCCGCCGAAAGCGACCGGCAGGTGGCGGTCAAAGCGATCCGGCTCGCCCGCACCATCGCGCAGCAGCCCTCTTTCGCGAAGTTCCGACCGGAGGAATACAAGCCTGGCCCCGCTTACGAGAGCGAGGAGCAATTGATGGAGGCCGCCGGCAATATCGGCACGACGATCTTCCACCCGGTCGGCACCTGCCGCATGGGGGCCGATCCCGACAGTGTGGTCGATCCGCGGCTGAAGATGCGGGGCCTCAACCGGCTGCGGATTGCCGACGCCTCGATCATGCCGACCATCACATCCGGTAACACCAATTCGCCGACGATCATGATTGCCGAAAAAGCAGCCCAGATGATCCTGGCGGACAACCGATAAAACAAGAAAGGGAGGAACAGTCCATGGCAACCGTCGCATTCATCGGTCTCGGCAACATGGGCCTGCCGATGGCCGGCAACCTCGCCAAGGCGGGTCACGCCGTTACCGGTTTCGATCTGTCTCCTGCCGCAAAGCAGGCCGCCGAGGCGGCTGGACTATCCTTTGCCGGCAGCCTCAAGGCGGCGATTGCGACGGCAGACGTCATCATCACCATGCTGCCGGCGGGCGCGCATGTCATCTCCGTCTGGTCCGAGATTGCGCCTCAGGCAAAACCCGGCTGCCTGCTGATTGATTGCTCGACCATCGACGTGGCCAGCGCCCGCAAGGCGCACGAGATCGCGGCGGGCGTGGGGCTTGCCGCTCTCGATGCACCGGTGTCCGGCGGAACGGGCGGAGCAAGTGCCGGCACGCTCACCTTCATGGTCGGTGGCAGCGACGAGGCTTTTGGTCGCGGCCAACCGCTTCTTGAGGCCATGGGTAAAAAGATCGTCCATTGCGGTACCGCCGGCGCCGGCCAGGCGGCGAAGATCTGCAACAACATGATCCTCGGCATCTCGATGATCGGTGTCTGCGAGGCCTTTGCGCTGGGTGAAAAGCTCGGCCTTTCGCATCAGGCGCTGTTCGATGTCGCCTCCACCTCGTCCGGCCAGTGCTGGTCGCTCACCACCTACTGCCCGGTACCGGGCCCGGTGCCGACCTCGCCCTCCAACCGCGATTACGTGCCGGGTTTTGCCGCAAGCCTGATGCTGAAGGACCTGAAGCTGGCGCAGGAGGCAGCCCTTGCCGCCGGTGCCTCCACCCCGCTCGGCGCCGAAGCCGCGCAGATCTACGGCCTGTTCGAGAAGCTGGGGCAGGGCGGGCGCGACTTCTCCGCAGTCATCGAGATGCTGCGGGCAAGGCAGTGACGACGGCGGATGCGGCGGCTTGCCGTGCGAGGCGGCTGCCATGTCAGGATCGGCCGGTGATCCGCAGGTCGAAGCGCCCTTCCAGGGTGGCTCCCGGCGGAAGATCCACAAGACCTCCCTGCGCGGGCAGGGCCCCCGGCTGGTGCAGCGCACCGGCCCGGTGCGAGACAGGCTCGAGACAGACGTAGCTTGCCGTCCGATGCACGGCCAGATGCGCGAGGCCTGCCGTTGGCGCAAGCCTGATCCACGCGCCTCCATCGGTCATGATGTCGGCCTTCCGCCAGCAGGCGAGGTGCTGCGTATAGCCGGCGCGTGCCGGCAGCGCGCCTGCGCAACGCTCCGTTGCGGGCTCGCCGGTCGGGAGGTCGATGGCGTTGAGCGGGAACTCCATGCGGGCATCGGTGGTGACCTGCCTCGAAAGATCGGCCCGGAAGAAGGGGTGCCAGCCAAGCCCGCCCGGCATGGGGCGTTCATCCTTGTTGATCAGGCGCAGGGTGATCGACAGGCAATCCGTCTCGATTGCGAAATCCTGTTCCGCCCTGAAGGTGAAGGGCCAGTCCTCGTCGGCGTGATAGTCGAGGCCGAGGGAGAGGGTGTCTGAATCCGCCTGCATCAGCTGCCAGGGTCGTCGATGCGCCGGTCCGTGGATGGTATCGGGTGCAAACCGCGGATGCGGTGCCAGCCGATGCCGGCGGCCGGCATGGTGCAGGATGCCGCCGATGACCCGATTGTGGAAGGGAAACAGCGGATAGGCGCCAGCCTTTGGCCAGTCGAGTGGCCGAAAATCCGCCTCATCCATCGGTATGAGAAGATCGCCGCAGTCGACATGCAGCAGACGGCTCATCCGGCCGCCTGCTTCGGGCCGAAAGACGGCGCAAAGCGCCCCCTTGCCGATCCGGATATCGCCTTTCAGCCCCGTCTCAGGCAAAGGCATAGGAGCCGTCGGGTCGTTTGGGAACGCGCCGCTGCCAGTGGATGTAGCCATCCTCCCGCATCGCTGCCTCGTCCATTTCCACGCCCCATCCGGCGCGGTCCGGCCTCAGTTCCAGATAGCCCTCCCTGGGCAGATAGGGATCGACGACATATCGCGTCTCGTCCTCGCGCGTCTCGATATCCGTCCCGCCATAGACATAGCACTGCCCCTTCGGCAGGCGATATTCCAGAATGCGGAAGTTCTGCGTTGCCGCGGCGAAGTGAACATTGACCGCCGTTGCAAGTGGTCCCATCGGATTGTGAGGTGCCATGCTGACGAAATGCGCTTCCGCCAGCACCGCGATCCTGCGCATTTCGGTGATGCCACCCACGACGCAGATATCCGGCTGTATCCAGTCCGCTCCCTTCACCTGCAGCAGGCGAAGGAATTCGAAACGGCTGTAGAGGGATTCGCCGGTGGCCAGCGTGCAGTTCAGCCCCTGCTTCAGTTCGCCCCAGGCCTCGATGTTTTCCGGCCGTAGCGGCTCCTCGAAGAACAGCGGGTCATAGGGCGCCAGCGCATTGCCGAGCTGGCGCGCGGCAGCGGGCTCGAAGATCTTGGCATGCGCATCGAAGGCGATCTCATAATCCGGACGAACGGTTTCGCGCAGCGAGCGGAAATAGTCGGCCGATGACCGGATGACCTCGCCCCAGCGGTTGGCGTGGATATCGATGCGCCAGGGGCTGAGCTTGAAGGCGGTAAAGCCCCAGGTTTCGTTCAGACGGTCGAACTCGTCCCTCGCGGCCGGCGCATCCGGTGCCGTGTAGACGCCGGCATAGACGCGAACCCTGTCTCGCACCGCGCCGCCGAGCAACTTGTAGACCGGAACGTTGACCGCCTTCGCCGCCAGATCCCAGAGGCAATGATCGATGGCCGAGATCGCCGCAAGTCCCAGCGCACCCGGCGGAAAGCGGCATTGCTGGACAAGCAGGTTGACCAGATACTCCACCCGGGTCGGGTCCTGACCGGCAACGAAGCCATAGAGGTAGTCGAGAAGTGGCGGCAGCGACAGGTCGGGGCCGTGATTGTAACATTCGCCCCAGCCGGTCAGGCCGTCATCGGTGTCGAGGGCGACGATCACGCGCGGACGATCCTTGTCGCGCGTGACGTAGACCCGCATGCGGTCAATCTTCATCTCTCAGCCTCATGCACTGAAATAGGTGCGGCGCTGGAGGCGAGTCTGCACGTAGAGACGCTCCCCATAGGTGCCGGGATTGTAGGAGTTGGCGTTTTCCTGCACGGGCACCGAGAGATTGCCCTCGCTCGGGAAACGGGCGACGAAATCCTCATCGATGTCGCAGCCGAGACCCGGTGCATCCGGAACGGTCAGGAAGCCGTCCTTCTGCATGGGGTGCGGCACGATGGTATGCGGGCGCCCCTCCCAGTCGTCGTCGATCCGTTCCAGGATGAGCGCGTTGGGGATGGAGGCCAGCACGTGCAGGGCGGCATATTCCGCGACGGGACCGAGCGAACCGGAATGCGGGGCCATCTGGATGTGATGCGCCTCTGCCATGGCGGCGATCTTCTTCATCTGCGTAATGCCGCCGGCGCGCCCCGTATCCGGCTGGATGACATCCACCAGTTCCTGTTCGATGAGTTGGCGCTCGCCAAAGATCGTCGCGGTGCGTTCGCCGGAAGCCAGCGGAATGTGGGCTGCATCGCGGATGCGGCGGTAGCCCTCCACATTGTCCGGTGCGATCGGGTCTTCCACCCACAGCAGTTCGTAAGGTTCAAGCGCTCGCACCAGACGGCAGGCGTCGGCGGGTGTCATCCACGGCGGGCCGTGCAGGTCGATCGCTATATCGATCTCGTCACCCACCGCCTCGCGTAGCGCAGCGACCTTCTTGACCGGATTGGATACGCCGCCGCATTTGATGGCCTTGATCCCGCGCGCCTTGACGGCCAGCGCCCGCTCCGGTGTGTTGGCATGGGAGTAGATCGGAATGCGGTCGCGCACCTTGCCGCCGAGCAGCATCCAGACCGGCACGCCGAGCGCCTTGCCCTTGATGTCCCACAGCGCCATGTCGATACCGGTCATGGCGCCGGCACCGACCGTGCCGAGCATGCCATGGCCCATCATGGCGATCGCCATCTTCTGCCAGAGCTTCTCGATATGGGCCGGATCCTCGCCGATCAGCAGCGGCGCCAGGTCCTTGATGGCGGTTTCGATGACGCGCGGCCAGCCGGAGCATTCGCCGATGCCCGTAATGCCCTCATCCGTCTCGATCTTGAGGAACAGCCAGTTGCGCGTGCCCTCCAGCTTGTGCTGGGTGATGTGGGCGGTATGGCCATCGGATGCCCATTTGGACGGATCGGGCTGGCCGGCATGCATGAGGAAGGTGCGGATCGCGGTAATCTTCATCGGGCAGAACTTCCATTTCTGACGGGGGTGGGTTCGGTGTAGCGGAAACGGCGGGAGCGATCCCGATCACGTGGATCAGGCCTCGGAATGGCGGAGAGCAGCGCCTGGGTGTAGGGATGGTCGGGCGCATTGCAGACCTTGTCCGCATCGCCCACCTCAACGATCTTGCCGCGATACATGACGCCGACGCGGTCGCACATGTAGCGGATGACGCCGATATCGTGGCTGATGAAGATGTAGGCGAGGCCCAGCTCGTCCTGCAGCTTCATCAGGAGGTCGAGCACCTGAAAGCGCACCGATACGTCGAGCGCCGAGGTCGCCTCATCGGCAACGATGATGCGCGGGTTCAGCGTGATGGCGCGGGCAATGCCGATGCGCTGGCGCTGACCGCCCGAAAAGGCGTGCGGATACCGTTCGCGCCCGCCCGGATCGAGCCCCACCTGTTCCATCAGATGGCTGACCCGCTCGTCCAGTTCCTTGCCCCTGGCAATGCCGTTCACCAGCAGCGGTTCGCCGATGACCTGGGCAACCGTCATGCGCGGGTTGAGCGAGCCGAACGGATCCTGGAACACCATGCGCAGTTCCCGGCGTGCTTCCTTCAGGGCCGCACCCTCGATTTTTGCCAGATCGACTATGCCGCCATCCGCCTTGCGATACAGCATCTCGCCGGCCGTTGGATCATAGAGCCGCATGATGGCGCGGCCCATGGTGGTCTTGCCGGAGCCGCTTTCGCCGACAATGCCCAGTGTCTCGCCGGGCAGGAGCGAGATCGAGACATCGTCCAGCGCCTTCAGGCTGCCGAAATGCTGCGAGAGGTTGCGTACCTCAAGGATCGGCTGCGCCGTTCGGTCCAGCGGCGCACGCGCAAGCCGGATCTCCGCCTTCTGCTCCAGCTTCAGCACGGAGCCGATCAGCATCTTCGTGTAGTCGTCCTGCGGGGCGTGGAAAATCTGCTCGACCGGGCCGTATTCCCTGGCCACGCCATGATGCATTACCAGCACATCGTCGGCGATCTGCGCGACCACTCCCATGTCATGGGTGATGAACAGCACGGCCATGCCGGTCTGCTTCTGCAGTCTTGCGATGAGGTCGAGGATTTCCGCCTGGGTGGTGACGTCGAGCGCCGTCGTCGGTTCGTCGGCGATGAGAAGCTTCGGCTTGCAGGCGAGCGCCATGGCGATCATGGCGCGCTGGCGCATCCCGCCGGAATACTGGAAGGCGTAGCGGTCGATTGCCCGTTCGGGATCCGGGATCTCCACCTGCCGCAGCAGACTGATCGCCTCGGCGCGTGCCTCGGCCTTGGTCATCCTCATGTGCAGGCGAAGGGCCTCGGTAATCTGGTCACCGACCGTGTGCACGGGAGACAGCGACGACATCGGCTCCTGGAAGATCATGGCGATATCGCGTCCGCGCACGGCGCGGATCGCCCTGCTGCGGGGATGGAGCTTTGCAAGGTCGACGGACAGGCCATCCGCCGTGTTGAGCATGATCGATCCGGATGCGATACGGCCGGGCGCATCGACGATCTGCAGGATCGAGCGCGCGGTGACCGACTTGCCCGAGCCGCTTTCACCCACCACGCAAAGGGTCTTGCCGGTTTCAATCGAGAAGGAAAGGTCGTTGACGGCGCGGAAGACACCGGTTCTGAGCGGAAATTCAGTGACGAGATTGCGCACTTCGAGCAGGGGCTTGCGGGCCGGCATCGGGAGTATATCGGACATCATCCGGCCCTCACTTGTTGTAGGGATCGGCTGCAT
The DNA here is from genome assembly GCF_018760785.1 of Rhizobium sp. CSW-27. Classification (GTDB taxonomy): domain Bacteria; phylum Pseudomonadota; class Alphaproteobacteria; order Rhizobiales; family Rhizobiaceae; genus Neorhizobium. The sequence continues at coordinate 256,140 of NZ_JAHHZO010000003.1, read as the reverse complement.
CGCGCAGACCGTCGCCGAGCAGATTGAGCGCCATGACGGCGACGACGACCGCAAGCCCAGGCATGAACAGCCAGGGGGCCGTGGCAATCGAGCGGATGTTTTGCGCCTCGCGCAGCAGTACGCCCCAGGAAATCGTCGGTGGCTGAAGGCCAAGACCGAGGAAGGAGAGCGAGGTTTCCGCCAGGATCATCGCCGGAACCGCAAGCGTCACCGAGGCGATGATGTGGCTCGAAAAGCTCGGCAGCATGTGGCGGAAGATGATGCGTCCTTCCGAGACGCCGTCGAGGCGGGCGGCCGCGACGAACTCCTCGGTCCTGAGTGACAGGAAGCGGCCGCGTACGACGCGGGCCAGCTGCGCCCAGCCCGTAAGCGACAGAATGATGGTGATCATCATGTATTGCAGCGTCGCCGGCCAGCCCTGCGGAAGCGCCGCCGCCATGGCAAGCCAGATCGGGATCGTCGGCAGCGACAGGACGAAGTCGATGATGCGCTGCATGATGAAATCCAGGCGCCCGCCATAATAGCCGGAAATTCCGCCGAGAATGATGCCGAGCATCAGCGAGATGAACACGCCGACAAGGCCGATCGACAGCGAGATCTGCGCGCCCTGGATGACCCGGCTGTAGACATCGCGTCCCAACCGGTCGGCACCAAACAGGAAGATCGGCTGGCGCGGGTCCGACGAGGCAAAGAGGTGGACGCTGGAGTTGAACAGGCCCAGGACCGAATATTCATAACCGCGGCCGAAGAGGGCGATGTCGATCTTGCGGCTCTTGTCCTCGGTGAAGATGGCGGCGAGCGTCTGCGGATCCCGCGTCAGCTTCAGCGGATGGAAATAGGGGCCGATCGAAAGACCGTTGCTGGTATCGATGAGGTGGATCGGCTGCGGCGGATGGAAGGTCGCCCGGGCGTTTTGCTGGTTCGGATCGTTGATGGCGAAGAAACCGGGCACGAGTGCCACGAGATACATGGCGACGGTCACCCACAGCGCCACCATGGCGAGCCGGTGTCGCTTGAAGGCCCACCAGATCAGCTGCCACTGTGAGGCAACGGCGGCGCGATCCGGCTGGATGTTGGTGATGGCAATATCGGCCATGGGCGCGTCTCCTATTCGAGCCGGATGCGCGGATCGACCAGCGCAAGCAGGATGTCGCTGATCAGCGAGCCGATCAGGGTGAGGGCGCAGATTAGCAGCACGAAGGCGCCGGCGAGATACATGTCCTGTGCCATCAGCGACTGGAGCAGCAGCGGCGCTGCAGTGGGCAGGTTGAGCACGATGGCGACCACCACCGAGCCGGAGATCAGGTTCGGCAACAGCCAGGCGATGGTGGAGATGAACGGGTTGAGCGCGATGCGCATCGGGTATTTGGTCAGAAGCCGGAACTCCGAGAGGCCCTTGGCGCGCGCCGTCGTCACATAGGGTTTCGGCAGTTCGTCCAGCATGTTGGCGCGCATGACGCGGATCAGGCTGGCGGTGGAGGAGACGGCAAGGATGATCACCGGCAGCCACAGATGCGCCAGCAGGTCCACCATCTTGGCGAGGCTCCAGGGCGCATTCTCGAACTCATGCGAAAACAGCCCGCCGACATCCTGCCCGAATTCCACCGCGGCGATGTACATCAGCACCAGCGCCAGCAGGAAGGACGGGACGGACAGCCCGAAAAAGCTGAAGGCGGTAAAGGCATAGTCGCCGATTGAATATTTGCGCACCGCCGAATAGACGCCGATCGGCAGTGCGATTGCCCAGGTGGCGAGAAGGCTTGCAATCGCCAGCACCAGCGTCAGCGCCATGCGCTCCCAGATCAGGCCGGAAACCGGTTGCTGCCATTCGAAGGAAATGCCGAAATCGCCGCGGGTAATGATGCCCCACATCCACTTGGCATATTGCACGAGCATCGGGTCACCGAGGCCGAAGCGCTCGCGCAGGCTGGCGGCGGTGTTCTGGTCGATGATCTCGTTGGAGGCGGCCAGCGTTGCGATATAGGTGGTGACGTAATCGCCCGGCGGCAACTGGATCAGCACGAAGGCCAGGAAACTGACGGCGAACAGGGATGGGATCATCCACAACAGCCGCTTGGTGATGAACTTCAACATGGCATGCACTCGCAGACATCCGTCCAGCCACACCGGCTGCGCGGGCTGGCCCGGCTGCCGGTGATGCGGTGTTGAATGGAGGCGCCGCCCGCCTGCGGACGGCGCCGGCGTGTCGGGCTCAGCTCGTGAAGGTGAACTGCTGCGGAAGCGCAGGACCCGGATTCGGCCAGGACCAGCTGTCCGGCTGCTTTTCCGGTACGTTGCGCAGATTGTTGCGAATGATGCCGAAGCCGCCGACCGCAAGGCAGACGCCGATGGTTTCGAATTCTTCCGCCGTGATGTCGAAAAGTTGCTTCATAATGGCGCCGCGCTTATCGAGATCGGCTGTGGAGCGCGCCTCGTCGAACAGCTTGAAGCGCTTCTTCTGGCTTTCCGGCGGCTCTTCGCCCTTGGTGCCGTTCGAGGTGTACCAGAGCGTCCAGGGAATGGCGTAGCGGGTGCCCTGCGGATGGAAGGCGAAGAAGTCGCGCGGGTCGAGCATGGGGTCGAGCCCGCCCGGACCCGGCCAGACGGCTGCATCATGGGCATTGTCATCGCCGCGCGTATAATAGAGGGCGCGTTCGATCGTATTGACCTTCACGTCGATGCCGATGCCTGCCCAGTGCGATTTGACCAGTTCCAGCGTGTCGACAAGATCGGGGTAGAGCGTCGGGATGACGTCGATGGCGAAGAAGACGGGCTGGCCGTCCGGGCGCTGGCGCATGCCGTTCGCCCCCTTCTTGTCGTAGCCCGCCTTGTCCAGCAGGGCATTCGCCTTGTCTGGATCGAACGTGGTGAACTGCCGGGCCAGCTTTTCATGATACCAGGGATGGCTCGGCCGCGGTCCGGCCTGATAGGGTTCGCTCTGGCCGAAATAGACGATGTCGATGATTTCCTGGCGGTTGATGCCGAGCGACAGGGCCTCGCGGAAGGACTTGTCGGCGAACATTTTGCGCATCGCCGGGTCCTTGTGCGTGATGTTCAGGTAGATCTGGCACTGCTGTGCGGCGGACGGCACCAGCGACAGCAGCCGGTAATCGCCTTTCTGCATGTTCTGCGACAGGGTCGGCTTGTTGGCCAAAACGCTGATATGACGTTCCTGGATATCGATCTTGCCGGAGATGACGTTGAGCATCAGCGATTCGACATCCTGCGAGATGCCGAAATTCAGTTCGTCGATGTAAGGCAGCTGGTTGCCCTCGGTGTCGACCTGCCAGAAATAGGGATTGCGCTCCATCACCACTCGCGTTGCGCCGCCGGAATAGGGTTCCTTGACCACCCAGGGGTCGAGCACCGGCTTGTCCGGGTTCGACCAGCGCGACGGAATTTCGATATCCCCGCATTTGGCACGGAAAAGCTCCGTCCAGCTGGACACGCCGGCGGCCTTCACCTCCGCATCGAGGCCGGCATTGTATTTCGGCAGGAACCTGCTGCAGTAATGCTTGGCAAACAGCGTCGGATGCTGGCCGAGCGGAGTTGCCAGATTTTCCAGATAAAGCGCATTCGGCGCGGCGAAGGTGAAGGTGACGGTATGATCATCGACCTTTTCCACCACGACTGCCTTGCCGGCGACCGACAGCTGGGCCGGCGTCGCGCTGTAGAGTTCCTTGTTCTTCACGCAGTCCTCGATGGCAAAGACCACGTCATCGGCCGTGAAGGGATGGCCATCCGACCACTTCACCCCCTTCAGCAGATGGAAGGTGAAGACCGTTGCATTGTCGTTGACCTCCCACCTTTCCGCGAGATTCGGCAGAACCTCGGTAAATTCCATGTTCCAGCGCACCAGTCCCTGGTTGCCGACCATGCGCAGGATGCCGTTGTGGTCGGACGAGCCGCGCAGGCCGCGTCTGAGGCTGCCGCCATAGGCGCCCACCTTCTCGAACGGCTTGACGACCATCGGATTGGGCGGCAGGCGCTCGGCCAGCGGCGGCAGCTTGCCGTCTTTTACCAGCGCTGCCAGTTGCGGGGCCTCCTTGCCGGCCGCGGCGCGGCCGGCCCGTGGGGCAATCGAAAGGGCTGCCGCAGCCCCCATGCCGGCAAGAACGGTGCGGCGTGTGACGCCAGATGAATGGGAACCCTTTTCGTGCATCGCCTTCTCCTCCCGCGATCCCTCGACATGCCGGATCTTTTTTGTGGCTCTCCCAAGCCATCATCCGGCGCGGCCCCTCCAAGGCCGGCGCGAGGACCATAGACAGCTTTTCAGATCGTGACAAGTATTGACAGATTTTTACAGCTTGAATATGCCTTTTGCCCGTAGAGGCCTCGCCGTGAGGGGCTGTCGGGAGGAAAACATGCCACTATCTGCCAGCGCCCGGGACCAGCTGAAGGCTGTTTCGACGGCGACATTGACCACCGTCCTGTTGAAGCGCGGCCTGCGCAACGTGTTCATCCGCGGCATTCACAAGATCAACCCGGAGGCGCCGCGCATGGTGGGCGAGGCGTTCACGCTGCGCTACATCCCGGCGCGCGAGGATCTCGACCATGTGGGTGCTTTCAACGACCGTTCCCACCCGCAGCGCCGGGCCATCGAGGAATGCCCGGAAGGGGCCGTTCTGGTGATGGACAGCCGCAAGGACGCATCCGCAGCCTCCGCCGGCGGCATTCTGGTAACGCGGCTGTGGAAGCGGGGCGTGGCGGGCGTCGTGACGGATGGCGGCTTCCGCGACACGCCGGATATTGCGAAGCTGCCGTTTCCCGCCTATCACGCGGCTCCATCGGCGCCCACCAACCTGATCCGCCACCATGCGCTCGACATCAACCAGCCGATCGGCTGCGGTGACGTGGCCGTCTATCCCGGCGATGTGATCGTCGGCGATGACGAGGGAGTGGTTGTCATTCCCTCCGCCATTGCGCAGGAAGTCGCGCAGGAAGCATTCGAACAGACCGTCTTCGAGGACTTCGTCGAAGAGCAGGTCAGGGCCGGTCGCAGCATCTTCGGGATCTATCCGCCGAATGCGGAGGCGGAAGCCGAATACGCGGCCTGGCGCAAGGAAAAGGGTCGGTAATGAACAAGGCGGACGTGATCGCCCCGGCGCGCAACCAGACGCGCTACAGCGACATTCTCTACGAGAAGATCGTGGCGATGATCGCGGACGGGCGGTTTCCCGTCAATGAACGGTTGCCTTCGGAAACCAGTCTCGCCGCGATGCTGGGCGCATCCCGCCCCGTCGTGCGCGAGGCGCTGGAGCGGCTGCGCAATGACGAACTGATCGTGTCCCGCAAGGGTTCCGGTTCCTATGTGCGCCAGCGCCCGGATTCTTCCGTTCTGACCCAGGTTCCGGTCGGTTCCCTGGCCGATGTCCAGCGATTTTTCGAGTTTCGCGCCGGGCTGGAAGCCGAAGCCGCCGCCCTTGCGGCGCGGAACTGGCAGCCGCAGGACAAGATCCGCATCGAGGACACCTTCGAGGCCCTGGAGCGATGTCTGCAGCGCAACGATCTGGGCGCCGACGAGGATCAGGCCTTTCATGATGCCGTTGCGCTTGCCACCGGCAACCAGTTTCATACGCTGGTGCGCGAATGGTTCAAGCCGCATATCGCCATCGGCATGTCGGTGACGCGCAGCCTCAGCCTGAAGCGCACCCCCGCGCATGTGCGCGCCGTGCAGGACGAACATGCCGCCATTGTCGAGGCCATCTTCGACCGGCGCGAGAGCGACGCGCACGCGGCAATGAAGACGCATATTCTCAACGCCCGGGCGCGCATGTTTCAGGGTGTCTGACCGGGTGCAGACGAACGGGTGGCGGCCGGGGAGGGCGCCTGCCGGGGCGACGGCGCACGGGGCGCGCCGCGAATGGGAGGAAACCATGCCACAAGCAGACATCATTCATCCTGCGGCGCGCCGCGTTCTCGACCAGCCGCTGCATGTGGGAGAATCCCCGACCTGGGATGACCGGACCGGCGATCTCTGGCTCGTCGACATTCTGGCGCCTGCGGTGCTGCGCCTGCATGCCGACGGCGAGGTCTCCCGTTTCCCTATGCCGGCACTGACCGGTTGCCTTGCCTTGTGCGAAAGCGGCCGGATCGCCGTCGCCCTGCAGACGGGCGTGCACCTGATGGACCCGCAGACCGGCCATCTGGAACTGTTTTGCGATCCGGACAGCGGCAGGGCCGACAGCCGGCTGAATGATGGCAAGGTGGGTCCGGACGGCCACTTCTGGGTAGGAACGCGGGACGAAGCCATTCCGCAGACGCGAAACGGCCGCCTGTACCGGGTCGCTCCCGACGGTACGTTTTCCCAGGTGCTGGATGGCCTGAAGACCTCCAACGGGCTTGCCTGGAGCGCCGATGGCCGGACCCTGTTTCACTCGGACAGCAGCCAGCAATTCCTGCAGAGCTTCGATTTCGATCCGCAGACCGGCGCCCTCGGCCCGGCCCGCCGCCTCAAGGATTTCACCAACGCCGAGGGACGGCCGGATGGTGCGGCAACCGACATGGCGGGCTTCTACTGGAGCGCCGGCGTGCTGGACGGCAAGCTGAACCGGATCTCGCCCGACGGCGAGATCGTCGAGGTCTATCAGTTGCCGGTCAACGGCCCCACAATGCCCTGCTTCGGCGGCGATGATCTGAAGACCCTCTTCATCACCAGCCTGCGACGCAAGGAGGGTACGGTCGATGAGGAAGGGACGGTCATCGCCTTCGAGGTCGAGGTGCCGGGCGTGCCGGTCCCCCGCTTTCCCGTTTGACGCCGCAGAGCCGCGAAAGGAATTTCAATGAGCATGACCGCACTGAAATCGGCAATCCGGGGCATCTCGGGCGTTCCCGTTACCGCCTATGATGCAGAGGGGGAGGTGGAGCCGCAGGTGACGGCTGCCGTCTATGCCCGCGTGGCGCAAGCCGGCATCCACAACATCGTGGCCGCCGGCAATACCGGCGAATTCTATGCGCTCACGCCTGCCGAAATCACCCGTGTTCACGAGGCGGCGATCCGCGGCGTTGATGGCAGGGCTCCGGTGACGGCCGCAATCGGTCGCTCGCTGCGAGAGGCCGCCGGAATGGCCAGGCAGGCGCAGGTGCTCGGCGCATCGGCGGTGATGTCGCATCAGCCGGTCGATCCCTTTGCCGCACCGCAGGCGCAGATCGACTATTTCCGCCACCTGGCAGATCTTTCGCCACTGCCGCTCGTCGCCTATGTGCGGGCCGATGGCTTTTCGGTCGATGACCTGGTGCGGCTGGCCGCGCATGCCAACATCGCCGGGATCAAGTTCGCGACGACGGACCTGATGCTCTTGTCGCGCGCGATCGGTGCGGCCGATACCGGCGGGGCCGTCTTCGTCTGCGGTCTGGCGGAAAGCTGGGCGCCAGCCTTCGCCGCGGTCGGGGCAACCGGTTTCACCTCGGGGCTTGTGAATGTGGCGCCGCACTTCTCGCTCGCGGTTCTGGCCGCCCTGCAGCAGGGAGATTTCGAGACGGCACGCGCAGTCGTTGCAAGGATCGAGCCGTTCGAGCGCCTGCGGACCCGCTATCGCAACGGGGCCAATGTGACGGTGGTCAAGGAAGCCGTGGCGCTGGCCGGGCTTGCCGTCGGGCCTGTCCGGGAGCCGGGCTTGCCGCGGCTTGAGGCGGCGGACAGGCGCGCGCTGGAGGAACTGCTTCGCACCTGGGGCGATGCGCCCCTGCAGCAGCCTGCCGCCCGCATGGTCCGCTGAAGACAGAGGGCGGCCGGCGCGGCCGCCCCAACGCCCGGCTCCCGTTGTTCTGGCCGCCCCTGCGCCTCGATAATCGCAGCGAATTCGTTTGCCGATGCCTTTGCCTCGACGTATCGTCCCGCCCGGTTGACTATCGGCAAGGGCAGACACACGAGCATGACCAGCATTCAGATGATCGAGGCCGCGCAACAGCGCATCGGCAACCGCGCGCTGCGCACGCCGCTTCTCAACTCCCCCTTCCTTGACGAGATCGCCGGACGGCGCGTCTATGTGAAGCCGGAATGCCTGCAGCGCACCGGCTCCTTCAAGTTTCGCGGGGCCTGGTCGGCCATCTCGGCGCTGGAGCCGCAGTTGCGCCAGAACGGCGTCATTGCCTTTTCCTCCGGCAACCATGCGCAGGGTGTGGCGCTTGCCGCGCGGTTGCACGGCATTTCCGCGGTCATCGTCATGCCGTCGGACGCGCCGCAGGTGAAGATCGACAATACCCGCGCCTATGGCGCGGAGGTCGTGCTCTACGACCGCGAGACGGAGGACCGTGATGCACTCGGTGCGAGCATAGCCGCCGAACGCGGGCTGACCCTGATCCGGCCCTTCGATGATCCACAGGTCATTGCCGGGCAGGGCACCGTCGGGCTCGAAATCGCCGAGCAGGCGCAGGAGGAGGGCGTCGGGAAGGCCGACGTGCTGGTCTGCTGCGGGGGCGGCGGCTTGACGGCCGGCGTTGCGCTGGCGCTGGAAGCGCGGGCACCGAACCTGCGGGTGCGGCCCGCCGAACCCGAGGGCTTCGATGACACGGCACGATCGCTGAAGAGCGGCCGGTTCGAGCGCAATGCCCGTCTTGGCGGCAGTCTCTGCGATGCCATCATCACGCCCGAGCCCGGACGGATCACCTTTCCGATCAACAGCCGGCTGTGCGGTCCGGGCCTGGTGGTGAGCGACGAGGAGGCAATGCGCGCCGTGGCACTTGCCTTCAGCTGCCTGAAGATCGTGGTGGAGCCGGGCGGCGCCGTGGCGCTTGCGGCGGCGCTGTTCCGCGCGCCGGACATTGAAGGCGATGCAGTGATTGCCGTCTGCACCGGCGGCAATGTGGATGCGGCGCTGTTTTGCGAGGCACTGGGGCAGCACGCGGGCTGACCTTCCTCCCCGAGCATCTGTAATCCGGACGGCCGCAATCCAAAGATCGAGCGGCCTCCGGCCTCACGATCAGATGCAGGAAACATGTACGGATGGCGGCGAAAGTATCGTTTTCGCAAAAATCCATTCCTTCTCGCTAAAATCACTGCAACTGTTTTAGGAATCCGCTAGACTCCACGCAAATCAGCCCGCCAGCAGTCAATGGAACCTTCCATGCGTTCAGCCGTACGGTCTTCGTTCTTCCCGCTTGTCCAAGATGTTGGCCGCATTCACGGTGAGCTGGAAACCCTTCGGGATCGTTCCGTCTTCATTTCGCTCAAGAAGCGGGAGGCGGCGCTGGCCGAGGCGGAATGCCTGGAAGGCGGCGATCTTGAGGGAAAACCGCTCTACGGCATGCTGTTTGCCGTCAAGGACAATATCGACGTGGCCGGCATGCCGACGACTGCGGGCTGTGCTGCCTTCTCCTATACGCCGGAACGCTCGGCCACCGTGGTCGAGAGGCTGGAGGCGGCGGGCGCAATCCTGGTCGGCAAGACGAACATGGACCAGTTCGCCACCGGGCTTGTCGGCGTGCGATCCCCCTTTGGCATTCCGCAGAATGCGCTGAGGGCCGATCTCATTCCCGGCGGCTCCAGTTCCGGCTCGGCGGTTGCCGTCGCACGCGGCTTCGTCGATTTCGCGCTCGGCACGGATACGGCCGGCGCCGGTCGCATTCCTGCCGCCATGAACGGCATTGTCGGTCTGAAGCCGTCCTTCGGTCTGCTGCCCACCACCGGCGTGGTCACCGCCTGCCGCTCGCTGGAAACGGTTGCCGTCTTCGCGCGGGAGGTGGATCTCGCCTTCAAGGTGATGCAGGTCTGCGCCGGCTTTGACCCGGAGGATGCCTATTCGCGGCGCATGCCGGAACTTTCGCTGGGCGCGGTGCCGCCGCGTCCGAAGGTTGGCGTTCCCTATCCCGACCATCGGCAGTTCTTCGGCGACAATGCGGCCCAGGCGGCCTACGAGGCGGACCTGGAGCGGCTGGCGGATCTCGGGGCGGAGATCGTCGAACTGGATTTCATGACTTTCGTCGAGGCGGGACGCCTTCTCTACGAGGGACCTTGGCTTGCGGAACGCTACCTGCGCTTTCGCACGCTGATCGAAGAGCGGCCCTCGGCCATTCTGCCCGTCACGCTCGGCATCATCAGCGAGGCGCGACAACTTGGCGCCGTGGAGGCCTTCGATTCCTTCTACCGGCTGGCCGAACTGAAGCGGCGGGTGGAGGAACTCATGGCGGGTCTCGACTGTCTGGCGGTGCCGACCGTTCCGCGCTTCTACACCATGTCGGATCTGGCGCGCGAGCCTGTGCGCTACAATTCGCACATGGGCACCTACAGCAGTTTCGTCAACCTGCTGGATCTGGCCGCCGTCAGCGTGCCGGTCGGGCGCCGTAACGACGGCCTGCCCTCCAGTCTCTGCCTGATCGGCCCATCCGGAAGCGACGGGCTGCTGGCAGCGATGGGGCGGATGGCGACGGCCGGCATGCGGTCGGCGGCGCCGCTTCGCGCCACCGGCGACCGGGTGGAACTCGCGGTGTTCGGCTCGCATCTCTCCGGCCTGTCGGCCAATGGCGAACTGAAGGCGGTGGGGGCGAGCTTCCTGCGCGCCACGAGGACGCTTCCCGACTACCGTCTGTTTGCGCTGTCCTCGCCATTGCCGGTGCGCCCCGGCCTGTTGCGCGTCGGCCGCGGCGAAGGGGTGGCCGTCGAGGCGGAAGTCTGGTCGCTGGAGCGGTCTGCCTTCGGATCCCTTGCGGCGGGCCTTGCCGCTCCCCTGTCGCTCGGCACGATCTCGCTCGCCGATGGGACCGAAGCCAAGGGGTTCCTGATCGAGGCCGCCGCCGCGGATGCAGACGGCGCCGAGGACATCAGCGCCCATGGCGGCTGGCGTGCCTGGCTTTCTGCACGTCGCTGAACTTGCGCCAGCAGCGCCCAGGTGTGGAGATCAGCCGCGGCTCAGCAAGGCAAGGGACTCCCAGGCGGCCAGTTGCAGGCTCTCGCCGATGGTTGCGACCGGTGCATGTGTCCAGATCAGCGGCTCGCCCGTCGTGCGCAGTTCGTCCGGCAGATCGAGTGACAATGCTTCCGACGCGATATTGGCAATCACCGTCAGGCGCTCGTCGCCAAGGCTGCGGGTGTAGACGAAGGCCTGCGGATGCTGGTCGAGCCAGGACTGGTAGTGGCCGTAGACGATCACGTCATGTGTTTTGCGCAGGGTGATGAGCCTGCGGTAATGGTGGAACACCGAGCTTTCATCGGCGACAGCCGCCTCGGCATTGATCGTGACGTAGTTCGGGTTCATCTCGATCCACGGTGTACCCTCGCTAAAGCCGCCGTGGGGCTCCTCGCTCCACTGCATGGGCGTGCGGGCATTGTCGCGGCTGTTCTCGTTGGCACCGAGGATGAAGGCCTCCGGCGATAGCCCTGCCTTCCGCTGCAGGCGATACATGTTCAGCGTCTCGATGTCCCGGTACTGGTCGATCGACCGGAACGGTGCGTTGGTCATGCCGATTTCCTCGCCCTGATAGACGTAGGGCGTACCCTTCATCAGGTGCAGAACGGTGGCCAGCGTCTTGGCCGATTGCACCGGAAAGGCCTTGTCATCGCCGTAGCGCGAAACGGCGCGCGGCAGATCGTGGTTGCCCCAGAACAGCGAGTTCCAGCCATCCTCCGACAGCGCCTGCTGCCACTTGGAGAACACTGCCTTCAGCGCCACCAGATCGAAGGGTTTCGAGCGCCACTTGCCATAGGTCTCGTCCCAGCGCTGGGTCACATGCTCGAACTGGAAGACCATGGAAAGTTCGCCCCGCTCGCGGCCGGAATAGAGCAGGGCCGAAGACGGCGTCACGCTCCAGGTCTCGCCGACCGTCAGCACGTCGCGATGCGCCAGCGTCTCGCGATGCATGTCCTGAAGATAGTCGTGCAGGTGCGGGCCGTCGCTGGTGATCTTCGCATCGACCTGCTTGCCGATCAGGTCGATCACATCCATGCGGAAGCCGGCGATGCCGCGATCCAGCCACCAGTTCATCATCCGATAGACCTCGGCGCGGACCTTCGGATTTTCCCAGTTGAGATCCGGCTGGCGGCGGGAGAAGAGGTGCAGGTAATACTGCCCGGTGGGCGCGTGGAATTCCCACGCCGAACCGCCGAAATGGGAGGCAAGCTCGTTTGGAACGCCGCCATCCGAAGCCGGATCGCGCCAGACATAGAAATCGCGGAACGGGTTGTCGCGCCCCTTGCAGGCTTCGACGAACCAGGCATGCTCATCCGAGGTGTGGTTCACCACGAGGTCCAGCAGGATACCGATACCGCGCGCCTTGGCCTCCGTCACCAGCCGGTCGAAATCGGCAAGCGTGCCGAATTCCGGCGCGATGTCCTGATAATCGGCGATGTCGTAGCCATTGTCGTCCATCGGCGATGTGTAGATCGGTGACAGCCAGATCACATCGATCCCGAGGTTTTCCAGATAGTCGAGGCGCCCGATCAGGCCGGGAATGTCGCCGATGCCATCGCCGTTCGAATCGGCAAAACTGCGGGGATAGATCTGGTAGACGGTGGAGGCATGCCACCAGCGGCGCTCCTCGGTCACCGCGGGGTTCGGACGGGCGGCATCGGTCATGGTTCCTCCTCGAGAGATTGCGGCTGCCTCGTCAATCTAGGGCATCCCGCGGGAACATCACCCCCCGGCATCGGTTCGAAGAACATGTCGACAACAGAATTTCGAGGAGACACGCGATGACCAGCAGACTTCCCCCCGTTCCGGACGACAATCTCAGCCACAAGGGCCCGGGCGAACCGGATACGGTTGCCAAAAGCCCGGAGGGCCGCGGCCCGGACGCATCCGACAGGAATTTCGACCGGCAGGGCCGCCAGGGCAATATCAAGGTCAACACCACCAACCAGGGCTATCAGCAGGACCGCTGAGGAGGCGATCATGAGCACATCCAGCAAATCCCCCGGCACCATTCGCCAGGGCGGCCCCGGTTCTTCGCAGCAGAATGCCAAGGCGCCGCTCGATCCGCGCAAGCCGGGCAGCGATCCGGATACCCGCACCACCTCGAAGGTATCCGGCGGCGGCGGAGAGCACGACCGCCACCACACGCATGAACCCGAGCGCAAGGGCGGCGGGTCGCATCCCGCCTGAGGTCAGGCCCAGGAGCCAGGCACCTGCCGGAGCAACACGCGCAAGGCGCAGGCTGATGCCTGCGCCTTGCGCGTGTTCGTACAGGCGGCGATGCCATCCTCACCGGGGGGAGTCTTGCATTCCGGCGGACTTATCCCGCCATCTTTCCCAGTTCCGGAAATTTTTCGCGTGCGGTTTCGATCGACGGGCAGATGATGTCGCTGGCGCCGAGCGTCACAGATATGTTGTCGGTCACGTCCAGTTGCCCGTCGAAGGTGACGGGGAGGCGTTCGCCGCCCTGGCGGACAAGCGTTCCCTCGTGATGAAATCCCTGTTTCAGCAGCCAGTCGCGCGGCGCCATGACGCTGATGCGGACGCGTACAGCATCATCATGTTCGCGGATGGCGACCAGCTTGTAGCCCACGTCCGAATGGCCGTTGCCGACTTCCAGCTTGCCGTGGCTCGCCGCTTCCTGCAGATGTTCGCTCATTGCCCTCTCCGCTGTTCGGGATGCCGGAAGCAGGCCCGTCCGAGGGGAGGGGCTGCTTCCGTTTTCTGTTTCCAAGTCCCAGTTCCGAGACAGGCGATCGCCTGTATCGGTCCCTCGTCAAACAGAGGCATCCGGCAGTTTGTTCCGCATGCGGGCTCGTTCTTCCTCGCGCCAGGCGCGCGGTGTCATGCCGACCTGACGACGAAAGCAGCGGGAAAAATAGGCGGGATCTGAATAGCCGAGGTTCTCGGCAATGTCCTGCACGCTGTAGCCGGTGAACAGCAGGGCACGGCGCGCCTCCTCCATGGAGCGCTCCATGATCAGGTCGTGGACGGTGCGGCCGGTCACCTGACGCACCGTGCGGCTGAGATGCGTGGGGGAAAGTCCCATCAGGCGGGCATAGCCTTCGACCGTCAGTTGCGCACGGTGATGCTTGAGGATCAGGTCGTGCAGTGCGCGTACGCGGGCGGCATTCACATCCGGCAAGGTGTCGGGAATGGCGGGCGCCAGCAGGCGGCCGAGCATCAGGATGACGGTCGCCACATGCGCCTCCAGCATTTCCTCGCGTGCCGGCCGTTCGTCGCCATATTCGGCAGCAATGCGGAAGAAGGTGGTTTCAAGATAGTGCGTATCTGCCGTGCCGGCCTCCAGCGCCAGCACAACCGGTTCGGCGAGCACGGCAAGCGGACCGGCCGGATCTGCCGCCGGCCCCAGCCGATCCGGTACCAGCGTCACCACCAGCCCGTCGATATCCGGCGAGAAGCGGAAGCCGTGCACGGGGCCGGGCGGCACGGCAATGACACAGGGCGGCTGCAGCACGACGGTTCCCGCCGGCAGCAGTGCATCGCCGGAGCCGGTTCGAATGTACAAAAACTGCAGAAAGGTATCGTGCCGGTGCAGGCCGATTTCCCAGCGATAACCGCTGCTGCGGGCCGCAATTGTTTCGCAATGCACCCAGAATTCCCGCTGCGCGCTGCCTTCCTCGCCGTAAAGACTGTAGGTCGGTATGCCTGCCGCCATGTCATCTCCCAATATCCATGGTCGGAATGTTCCAGAAGCTGGCGGAAATGTCCATTGTTCCCGAGGGGGCTCTGACGCAGTGTCCGCCTGACAAATGCGAATTCGGGAGGACGAACATGCGCACCCAGGTCACCATCATCGGCTCCGGTCCCGCCGGGCTTCTGCTCGGCCAGCTTCTGACGCGGGCCGGTATCGACAACATCATTCTCGACCGTGTGTCGAAGGATTACATTCTTGGCCGCGTTCGCGCCGGCGTTTTGGAATGGGGTTCCGTCGGCCTGCTGGACGAGGCCGGCGCGGGCACGCGCATGCATGCCGAGGGCCTGCCGCACGATGGCTATTCGCTGGCCTTCGATGGGCGCGACCACCGCATCGATCTGTTCGGTCTGACGGGGAAGCGGGTCATGGTCTACGGCCAGACGGAAGTCACCCGCGACCTGATGGACGCGCGCGAGGCTTCCGGTGCGGTGACGATCTATGATGCGGCCAATGTGCAGCCGCACGGCTTCGACGGGGAAACGCCCCATGTGACCTATGAGAAGGACGGCGTAACCCATCGCATCGATTGCGATTTCATCGCCGGTTGCGACGGCTTCCATGGTGTCAGCCGCAAGTCCGTGCCGGAAGGCGCCATCAAGACCTTCGAGAAGATCTATCCCTTCGGCTGGCTCGGCGTGCTGGCAGACATTCCGCCGGTCAGCCACGAACTGATCTACGCCAACCACCCGCGCGGCTTTGCGCTTTGCTCCATGCGGTCCGAGACGCGCAGCCGCTACTATGTGCAGTGCCCGCTCGATGACAAGGTGGAGGACTGGTCGGACGAGCGCTTCTTCGACGAATTGCGCCGCCGCCTGCCGGCGCATCACGCGGAGGCGATGGTGGTCGGTCCTTCCTTCGAGAAATCGATTGCGCCGCTGCGCTCCTTCGTCGCCGAGCCCATGCGCTTCGGACGGATGTTCCTCGTCGGCGATGCCGCCCACATCGTGCCGCCGACCGGCGCCAAGGGTCTCAATCTCGCGGCCAGCGATGTGCATTACCTGTTCGAGGGCCTGCGCGAATATTACGGCGAGAACTCCAGGGCGGGCGTCGATGCCTATTCGGAACGGGCGCTGAAGCGGGTGTGGAAGTCGGTGCGTTTCTCCTGGTCGATGACCACGCTGATGCACCGCTTCCCCGATACCGGCGATTTCGGCCAGAAGATCCAGGAGGCGGAACTCGATTACCTCACCCATTCCGCGGCGGCCTCGACCGCGATGGCTGAAAACTACGTGGGTCTGCCCTTTTGACGGCTGTGTGACCGCTCCGCCGGAGAATCGTGCAAGAAATCCGGCGGATCAAACAAACCGTCTTGGCCTGTCCTGCGTTATGGTTCGTGCTGCTTCCGTTCGCGAAGCAGCACCCCATTTTCACTCAGATCAGAAGGTCATGACCATGGCTATTGCACGAGGCTATGCGGCAACGGATGCGTCCAAGCCCCTCGAACCGTTCACGTTCGAACGTCGGGAGCCGCGCGAGGACGATGTTGTCATCGCCATCAAATATTCCGGCGTCTGCCATTCGGACATCCACCAGGCCCGCAACGAATGGGGCAATTCCCGATTTCCGATGGTTCCCGGCCACGAGATTGCGGGCGTGGTCACCGCAGTCGGCGCCAAGGTGACGAAGTTCAAGGTCGGTGACCATGTCGGTGTCGGCTGCTTCGTTGATTCCTGCATCCACTGCCAGACGCGCGATCTCGATAACGAACAGTACATGCCGGGTCTCGTCCAGACCTATAACGACGTGGAAGCCGATGGCGAGACGCCGACCTATGGCGGCTATTCGGATTCGATCGTCGTCAAGGAAGGCTATGTGCTGTCCATTCCGGACAACCTGCCGCTCGACAAGGCCGCCCCGCTGCTTTGTGCCGGCATCACGCTCTATTCGCCGCTCGCCCACTGGAAGGCCGGTCCCGGCAAGAAGGTGGCGATCGTCGGCATGGGCGGCCTCGGTCATATGGGCGTCAAGATCGGTGCGGCGATGGGTGCCGACATCACCGTGCTCAGCCAGTCGCTCTCCAAGAAGGATGACGGCCTGAAGTTCGGCGCCAAGGACTATTACGCGACCTCTGATGCCGAAACCTTCAAGGCTCTGGCCGGTACGTTCGACCTGATCATCTGCACGGTCAGCGCGGGGATCGACTGGAACGCCTATCTGAACCTGCTGAAGGTCGATGGCTCCATGGTGTTGGTCGGCGCTCCGGAAAATCCGGTTCCGGTGCATGCCTTCTCGTTGATCCCCGGCCGTCGCAGCCTGTCCGGCTCGATGATCGGCTCGATCAAGGAAACCCAGGAAATGCTGGATTTCTGCGGCAGGCACAACATCACCGCGGACATCGAACTGATCGACATCAAGGATATCAACGAGGCCTATGAGCGCGTGATCAGGAGCGACGTGCGCTATCGCTTCGTGATCGACATGGCGACGCTTCCCGCCGCCTGATCCACTGCGATGAAACAGCCGGGGCGGGAGGAAAGTCTCGCCCCGATAGCATGTCCGGCAACCGGACGGCGGCATGTTGGCGCTGTCGCACCATCGAAAATGCGTCGACAGGCACGGCATCGCGGGGCATAGCAGGTGGCGCCTTCCCGCCGGCAACCGCTCGCCGCTCGCCCTTCGTATCCGCTCAGGAGACATCATGACCGATCCGCATCGCGCAGGGGCTGCCGGTCCCACCGACGGACCCTCCACCGCCCTTATCGCCACGATCGGACTGGCGTCGGGCTCGCTGGTCGCCAACATCTATTACGCGCAGCCGCTGGTAAACGAAATTGCCGCCGAACTCGGCATCGATCCGGATCTCGCAGGGGCGCTGACTTCCACCACCCAGATCGGCTATGGCATCGGCCTGTTCTTCCTCGTCTCTCTGGCGGATCTGGTGGAAAACCGCCGCCTGGTGCTGGTGACGCTGGCCATGACCCTGATCGGACTGATCGGCATGGGGCTTTCCACCTCCGTCGTCCTCTTCTTCCTGTTCTCCTTCCTGATCGGCGTCTGTTCCACCGGCGCGCAGGTGCTGATCCCCTTCATCGCGCATCGGGTGCCGGTGGAAAGGCGCGGCCGCGTCGTCGGCAATGTCATGGCGGCAGTGCTGACCGGCATCATGCTGGCGCGGCCCGTATCCCTGTTCGTGGCAGGCAGCTTCGGCTGGCGGGCGATCTTCTTCTTCTCCGCCGCGTTGATGGCTGTGATCGGCCTTTCTCTTTTCCGGATGATGCCGAAGCAGGCGCCGGAAAGCCGCATGCGCTACCATCAGGTGATCGCCTCCATGGGCACGCTGCTGCGCGAAACGCCGGTGCTGCGCTGGCGCTCCGCCTATCAGGCGATCATTTTCTGTGCCTTCAACCTGTTCTGGACCGCCATTCCCTTCGCACTGTCGGAGCGTTTCGGCCTCAGCCAGCATCAGATCGGCCTGTTTGCGCTTGCCGGAGCCGGCGGCGCGCTTGCCGCCCCGATTGTCGGCCGCCTTGCCGATCGCGGCCTCGGCCTGCTGCTCTCGGCCATCGCCATGGTGGGGCTTGCCGTCTTCTTCGCGGTCAGCGGCTATGCGGTGATGGCCGGCGCACTGGTGCTGCTGGCGGTGTCCGCCGTGTTGATCGATGCTGCGGTCCAGGCGAACCAGATCGTCAGCCAGCGCATCATCTTCGCCATTGCGCCCGAAAAGCGCGGCCGTCTCAACGCAATCTACATGACGTCCGCCTTCATCGGCGGCGCGCTCGGCTCGACGCTCGGCACGATGACCTATCACTGGGGCGGCTGGACGGGAACTGCCAGCGTCGGCGTCGGTCTCGGTCTGCTCGGCCTCGCGCTGTTTGTGCTGGAGCAGATCGGGCGCCGCCGCCGCCGCTGACCGGTCAGCCGACGGAGATGACCTCGGCTGCCGCCTGCCTTATGGTCTGCATCAGGATCGAAAGCGGCAGGGAAGGGGGGACGTCCGTGCGCAGCGTCAGGCCAACCGGCCCCTTCGTTTCGCTGGTATCGATTGGCAGCGCGGCAAGCATGCCGTCGACGATGTCGCCGGCGACGACCCCGCTGGAAATGATCCAGATTGCATCGCTCATGCGCACGAAGGCGCGGCCGAAGGCATCCGATACGGTTTCCACCTGCGTCGGCAGGCTGGCGACGCCGTTGGCGATCAGGAACTGCTCCACCACCGGCCGGATGATCGAGCCGCGCGTCGGCATCAGCACCGGATAGCGCCCAAGCCCGTCGTAGACCGATCCGCCCGACAGGAGGGGATGGCCGGCGCGCACGATGAACAGCACCTGCTCCGAATAAAGATGCTCGAAGGAAAAGCCGGTCATCTTCTCCGGCGCGGCCAGTCGCCCGACCACGAGATCGAGTTCGCCAAGCCGCAACTGTTCCAGCAGGACCGCATTCTCGCCGGTGACGATCTTGATGCGGCTGCGCGTCTGCTCATCGAGAAACAGCGACATTGCCCGCGGCATGATGCGGGTGGAGACCGTGGGAAGTGCACCGACCCGGACCGGCGGCACATTGTCGAGAAGTTCCTGCGACACCGAATCGATGCCCTGCCGCAAGGCGGTCAGGGATGCGCCGGCATGGCGCAGAAAGACCTCTCCCGGTCGCGTCAGGCGGATGCCGCGCCCGTCGCGCTCGAAAAGGGCGACGCCAAGCGCCTCCTCCAGCTCACGGATGGTCTTCGTCACGGCCGGCTGGCTGATGTGCAGAACGTCTGCCGCCTTCACCACGCTCTTCTGGCGTGCCACCTCCACGAAGGTGTGCAGGTGGCGGTATTTGACGCGGGATCCAATCAACTCATAACTCTTCAGTTAATAATACAGCGCTTAAATGTCATTTTACCTAACCATTTTGAAGATGCAATAAACGTGGCGGAGGATAACATCATGCGATTTCTACGGATCGGCCAGGTGGTGCTGAGCCATGACGTTCATGGTCATGGCAGCGGCAAGCCGGCGCTTTGCTTCATCAATTCGCTCGGTACAGACCGGCGCATCTGGGATGCCGCGGTGGCGGCGCTCAGCGATGACTTCACCATTCTCACCTTCGACAAGCGCGGCCACGGGCTTTCCGATCTCGGCACGCCGCCTTACCGCATCCAGGATTTTTCGCAGGATCTCGCAGGTCTTCTCGATCATTACGGACTGACCAATGTGATCGTCTGCGGACTTTCCGTCGGCGGCCTGGTTGCGCTCGACCTCTACCGCAGCCGGCCGGACCTCGTCCGCGCCATCCTGTTTGCCGATACCGCCCACAAGATCGGCACGCCCGAATTCTGGAAGGCCCGGATCGATGCGGTGATGGAGGGCGGCATCGAGAGTGTTCTCGAGCCAATCATGTCGCGCTGGTTCACCCCTGCCTATCGGTCCGCCGACAATGCCGATTACCAGGGCTATTGCACCATGCTGGTGCGCCAGCCGATGCTTGGCTATGCCGGCACCTGTGCGGCTATCCGCGATGCGGATTTCACCGATGTTGCCGGAAGCCTCGCCGTTCCGGCGCTGTGCCTGGTGGGCGATCAGGACGGTTCGACACCGCCGGATCTCGTCAGGTCGCTTGCCGACCTCGTGCCGGGTGCCCGTTTCGCAGTGATCGAAGGGGCGGCGCATATCCCCTGCGTGGAGACGCCCGCCCAATTCCTGACGCATCTTCGCACCTTTATTGCAGACCTGCCTGGAGACTAACATGGCCGACCAGTCCGTTGCCTCGGAACGCTACCGTCAGGGCATGACGACCCGCCGCTCGGTGCTGGGCGATGCCCATGTGAACCGCGCGGTCGCCAACGAGACGCCCTTCGATCGCCCGTTCCAGGAGATGATCACCGAAGGGGCCTGGGGCACCGTATGGTCCCGCCCCCATTTTTCGAAACGCGAGCGGTCGATCGTGACCATCGCGCTTCTTGCCGCCCTCGGCCAGGACGAGGAGGTGGCGATGCATATTCGTGCCACGGCGAATACGGGCGCGACGAAAGAAGACATCTGCGAAGCGCTTCTTCACGTCGCCATCTATGCCGGCGTTCCGGCAGCCAACCATGCGTTCAAGATCGCAAAATCAGTCTATGCCGAGATGGAAGCATCTCAGGACACTGAGGAGGACACGAAATGAAGAATGCCTTGCCTGAAACAGGCGGTTTCTTTGCCCGCGACCGGGCCATGCATCCGCCAGCCTATACGCCCGGTTACAAGACGTCGGTGCTGCGCTCGCCCCAGCGCGCGCTGATCTCGCTGGAAGGAACCAAGAGCGAAATCACCGGCCCGGTTTTCGGCCACAACATGATCAACGAGTTCGACAACGACCTGATCGTCAATTACGCCAAGCCGGGCGAGATGGCGATCGGCCAGCGCATTCTCGTGCACGGCCGTGTTCTGGATGAGCGCGGCGTTGGCGTCGATGGCGCGCTCGTCGAGTTCTGGCAGGCCAATGCCGGCGGACGTTATCGCCACAAGAAGGAAACCTATCTTGCGCCGCTCGATCCGAATTTCGGCGGCTTCGGCCGCTGCATAACGGACGAGAACGGCTATTACTGGTTCCGCACCATCAAGCCCGGTCCCTATCCCTGGCCCAACGGTGTCAATGACTGGCGCCCGGCGCATATCCACTTCTCGATCTTCGGCCACGGCTTTGCCCAGCGCCTGATCACCCAGATGTATTTCGAGGGCGACCCGCTGATCTGGATTTGTCCCATCGTCAAGACGATCCCGGATGAAGAGGCGATCAAGCGACTCGTCGCGCCGCTCGACATGAGCAACACCATTCCGATGGACCTGCGCGCCTACAAGTTCGACATCGTTCTGCGCGGCCGTCGCTCCACCTTCTTCGAGAACCGCAAGGAGGGCAACTGACCATGGTTCAGCCGCTCAACTATCTCAAGGAATCGCCGTCGCAGACGGCCGGTCCCTATGTCCATATCGGCTGCACGCCGAACTTCACCGGCATTCACGGCGTCTACGAGACCGATCTCGGCTCCGGACCTCTCTACAATGACAAGACGCGCGGCGAGCGCATCACCATCCGCGGCCGGGTGATCGACGGTTCAGGAACCCCGCTCCGGGATGCGCTGATCGAGATCTGGCAGGCGGATGCCGACGGCTTCTACAACAGCCCGTCGGAAACGCGCGGCAAGGCCGATCCGAACTTCTTCGGCTGGGGCCGCTGCCCGGCCGACATGGCGACCGGCGAATTCGTGTTCGAAACGATCAAGCCGGGCCGCGTGCCGCATGCGGGCCGGCTGATGGCGCCGCATGTGACGCTGTGGATCGTGGCGCGCGGCATCAATATTGGTCTGCAGACGCGCATGTATTTCTCCGACGAGGAAGCCGCCAATGCGGAAGATCCGGTGCTGAATCGCATCGAACACCGCGTGCGCGTGCCGACCCTGATCGGCAAGCGCGAAGGCGATACGGTAACCTTCGACATCTATCTTCAGGGCGAAAACGAAACCGTCTTCTTCGATATCTGAGGCAGTCTTGGCCATTTCCGCATTCGATCATCCCTTCCTGTCCGGTCTGCTCGGTGACGAGGAAACCGGTGCCTTCTTCAGCGCCGCGGCCGACATCAAGGCCATGCTGGCCTTCGAACGCGCGCTGGCGCTGGCTGAAGGGCAGGCGGGTCTCATTCCGCTGGATGCGGGCCGGCGCATCGCGGACCATATCGCCCGCTTCTGGCCGGACATGGACGGCTTGCGCGAAGGGGTTTCCCGCGACGGGGTGGTCGTGGCGGAACTGGTCAGACAATTGCGCAATGCCGTGGGCGGCGAGGATGCCGCCCATGTGCATGTGGGCGCCACCAGCCAGGACGTGATCGACACGAGCCTGATGCTGCGGCTCTCCTCCGCTCTCTCCCTGCACATGGCAAGGCTCGACGCGTTGGTCGCAGGCTTTCGGGCACTGGACGACGCCCATGGCGGCCGCAGGCTGATGGGGCATACCCGCATGCAGGCGGCAATCCCGATTACGGTATCGGATCGTATCCGTGCCTGGGTCGAGCCGCTGGAACATCATGCGGCGCAGGTGCGGTCGCTCGCCAATGCGGGCCTGCCGCTGCAGTTCGGTGGCGCGGCCGGAACGCTGGACAGGCTGCAGGACAAGGCGGCGGAGGTGAGGGGGCTGCTCGCCGCCGAACTTGGTCTTGCCGATGTCGCCCAGTGGCACAGCCAGCGTGACAGGCTGGTGGAGATTGCCGGCCTCTTCTCGCGCATTTGCGGCAGTCTCGGCAAGTTCGGCCAGGATGTGGCGCTTCTGGCGCAGATGGGCGGCGAGATCGGCCTGTCGGGCGGCGGCGGTTCCTCCGCTATGGCCCACAAGCAGAACCCGGTGGCTGCCGAAGCGCTTGTTGCGCTGGCGCGTTTCAACGCCGTGCAGGTCTCCGGGCTGCATCACGCGCTGGTGCACGAGCAGGAGCGTTCCGGTGCCGCCTGGACGCTGGAATGGCTGCTGCTACCCTCGATGGCGCTGGCGTCAGGCGCCTCGCTGCGCCTGGCTCTCGACCTCATCGGCAAGATCCGTTCGCTCGGAACGGCTTGAGGCATCCCGCACCGCATGGCCGCCATGTCCTTCGGTGGGCGGCTCCGAGGCCGCGGCAGCCCTGCAAAGCCGGCATAACCTCTTGAAGAAGCGCGTCGTCTTTTATCGGCGGCCCGTTCCGGTTTTCGCCGCGATGCTGTAGGGTGCGCGCGCTTTGGCCGAATGGCCATCAGGGAGGATTATCTGTCATGCTCATCAATATCGATCCGCTTCTGTCCCCGGACCTCTTGCATGTGCTGCGCGCCATGGGGCACGGCGACGAGATCGCCATCGTGGACGCCAATTTTCCGGGCACGACCAATGCCCGCCGGCTGGTGCGCCTCGACGGCATCAGTGTGACGGATGCGACACGGGCCGTCCTCTCCGTTTTGCCGCTCGACGATTTCGTCGATGTTCCGGTGCTGACGATGGAAGTGGTCGGCAACCCTGACGAAGTTCCGCCGGCCGTCGCCGAACTGCGGGCACTGGTTGGCGAACGCGGTGCCTGCGGCACGCTGGAGCGCCACGCCTTTTACGCCCGCGCCCGCGACTGCTTCGCAATCGTCCAGACCGGCGAGACACGTCTTTACGGCAATATCGTCCTGAAGAAGGGCGTGGTTCGGAGTTGACGACCATGCGGCATGCGGGGCCGCCGCGCTAAGGGCGGTGTTCCATAAGCTGGGTTATGCTGCATTTGGATGCCTGTGTAGCGGGGTGGGTTCAAGGATGAAGTGCGACTTGCGAGTGGTACGGTGGGTTCAAGGTTGAATGTCCTGTTGCTGCAAAGTTGGAATGTCACACTTCCCGGAGCGGTGCGATGCCTGTGGCGCCATGATGACAGGCCTGGAACGCCGACCTGTGCCGGCTCAACTGCTGCTTGATCTCGCCCCCGCCTCGCCCAGGGCGGGTGAAATCTGACCATTATCGGGCAAACGTCTGGCCGTTGATCCTGTGTTGCAGTCAGATTTGCGGCCAGCGCAAGCGTCCGGGGCATTGCGCTGGCGGCACTGAGGGTTTGAGAGCCGCAAACATGTGGAGGGAACGCGACCTTGACTGATGGCCTCGGGGTGAGTCTGCATCTGTCTGGTCGTGCCGTCAGCGGAAGCCCGTGGTCGGACGGTCATCGAAGCTGCCGGGTTGCAGCGCGTCTGACATGCAGGCCCCTCGCCCATGCCATCAATGGAAGAATTCGGCGATAATGGTGCCGAAGATGAATGTTCCCGCATTCGCCACCAGCGAAACGACGATGATGCGCCAGCCCAGTTGCTTCAGGATCGGCAGATCCTTTGCCAGCGACAGGCCCGCGAAGGCAAGAACCGGCGTCACCAGCGGCAGCAGGGCCATCTTGGCGGCCAGTGGGCTGACATAGACCGCAAGCGGCGAGAACGGCGCTGTCGCAAAGACGGCGAGCAGCGATACCCAGCAGACCAGCGGAATCTTCAGGAATGCAAGCACGTGGTGGACCAGATAGCCGCCGACGGCGATGGCGCCCATGATGAGCATGGCCGGCAGCGCGATGGCCGGTGAGGTGCCGGTTGCGATCCAGTTGCCGATCAGGGCAACACCGCCCGAAACGACCAGTGTGAGGATCATCAGCCAGATCGGCGTGTCTTCAGCCTTGGCGACCGAGGACAATGCCTCGTTCATCTCCGTCGTCGTCCCTTGAGTGTTGCCGTAAAGGGAACGCTTGGGCGCCAGGATCGGTTCGAGCCGGTAATAGAGCCAGTTGGCGAGCGGCAGCGACAGGAACAGCGTGAAATAGGTGCCGACCGTCGTGGTCAGCAGGTTTGCCGCAGCCGCGAAGGCCGCGATTTCCTTGGCATCCTCCGGATGCTGCGCCGTGATGGCCGCAACGGCTGCTGACATCATGCTGCCGGAGCCGACGCCCGCGCCCATGGCGAGGGACCAGGGATGGAAGATGCCGAGGCCCGCCATGGTTCCCGCCAGGAAGGCGATGAAAAGGGCGCCGAGGACGGTGCCGATGACATATTCGGCAAGCACGCCCCGCCCTTCCGCCGAGTTCATGCCATAACGTTCGGAGATGATGGCGACGGAGAATTCTCGCCCGATGGAGAAGGTTGCACCCACCGCCTCGCGCTTGATGCCGAGCAGCAGCGCCAGCGGCAGGGCAAACACCATGGTGCCGACGAAATGGCCAAGCTCCTGAAAGGCGAGTGCCCAGCCTGCAGCCGCGATCTTGGGCAGAGATTCGCCGATGATGAAGCCGAGCTTTACCACGAAGAAGGCAATTGCCACCTGGATGAGGGCCGAGGCGGTAAACTGCGCCTGCACGGAGGAGGCGCGCTGGCCGGGCATGTTGCGGTGGATGATGCTGATCACCGCCCCGATGAGAAGTGCCCAGACGATCGGAAACAGGACGACATTGGTAATCCCGAGCGGCACCGTGATGTTGCCGATGGATTCTGCCACCAGAACGGCGAAAATCATCGCCAGACTGATGAGAATGAAGTGGACGACCGGGCTCTGCGGACCTGCTGTCGCCTGGGACCTCGACGTATGGCTCGACATTTGCATTCCCCTCTTTTTGTGCTGTCCTGGCCGTGGCAGGTGGCCAGGGGTGCTGGAATCTGCCCAGTCAACGTCACGACAGCCCGATTGTGTAGAAGGCGTGACCGGTACAGTGTGTTGCATTTTGTGCAACAAGGATTTTCGGTGTGTCACAGGATTCCGCTTCGGGCGAGCGGAGACAGGAATGCCGCCGCCTACGGTCAGGCAGGCGGCGGCATGGCATGTCTGTCTGTTGCCTTGCGGCAGGTCCTCAGCGATCAGCCGGCAACGTAGCCGAACGTTACGGCAGGCTGGGCGGCGGTTTCCACCCAGACGCTCTTGGCCTGCGTGTAGGCCATCAAGGCATCCCGGCCGCTGGAACGGCCATAGCCACTGCGGCCGAAGCCGCCGAACGGCGACATGACGCTGATCGTCTTGTAGCCGTTGATCCAGAAGGTTCCGGCCCGGACCTGTGCCGCGACGCGATGCGCGCGACCGACATCCTGCGTCCAGACGGCACCGGCAAGTCCGTAAGGATTGTCGTTTGCCAAGGCGATCGCCTCCTCCTCCGTATCGAAGGGGGTGACGCCGACCACCGGTCCGAACACCTCCTCGCGGGAAATGCTCATCTCAGGCCGGACCTCGTCCAGAATGGTCGGGGCGAAGTAGTACCCCCCGGTATGATCGAGGCTTTCCGGCCTCCCTCCGCCCGCTGCCAGACGGGCGCCCTCGCCGATGCCCTGCCGGACCATGTCGCCGATCTTCGTCCATTGCCGCAGATTGTTGATGGGACCCATATGGGTGGTGTCGAGCGACGGATCGCCGACGGGAATGCGGCTCGCCGCCTCCGCATACTGTTCAACGAACTGGCGATGGATGGAGCGGTGGACCAGGAGGCGCGAGCCGGCGACGCAGCTCTGGCCGGCGCCGCCGAAGATGGCGGCCTGCGCGCCGGCAATGGCGCGCGTGATATCGGCATCACCGAAGACGATGTTGGCGGATTTTCCGCCGAGTTCCAGAATGCAGGGAACGACATTGCGGGCGGCGCTGGCTGCAATCATCGCGCCGGCTGCCGCAGATCCGACGAACACGACAAGACCGGTCTTGGCATGCGAGACCGCGGCCTGGCCGGTCGTCGGACCGGCGCCGGCCAGAACGTTGACGAGCCCTTTCGGCGCGCCGCCCTTTTCGCACAGAAGCCCGAGAATGAGGGTGCTGAGCGGTGTCAGTTCGGATGGCTTGATGACCACGCCATTGCCGGCGCAGATGGCGGGCGCGATCTGCCAGCCGCCGGTAAACAGGGGTGCATTCCACGGGGTGATCTGAACAACGACACCAACCGGCTCATGTCGTGTGTAGTTCAGGTGGCTCGTCGGCACCGGAATCACCTCGCCATGCAGCTTGTCGCACCAGCCGGCGTAGTATTCGAACATTTCGGCGACCTTGATCACCTCGCCGCGAATGTCGCGGATCGGTCGGCCTGCCGACCGGCTTTCGATTTCGGCGATCATGGCTGCATGCTCGCGGATCTTTCGGCCGATCTCGTTCATCACCCGGCCCCTGGCAGAGGCCGTCAGCCTCATCCATTCCCTCTGGCCGCGTTCGGCAGCGAGCATCGCGGCATCGACGACGCTCTGGTCGGCATCCGCAAAGGTTGCAAACACCGTGCCGGTGGCCGGGTCCGTCAGGGAGAGGCTCTCGCCGCTGCCCGCCACCAGTTCCCCACCGACGAGGCTGCCGATGGTCTGCGTGCCGAGGATGTCCTTCAGAAGCTGCCGGATGCGCGCACCCGGCTCCATGCCGGTTTCCAACTTGTCCATATGTCCGTTTCGCCCTTGTCAGTTCGTCTGCTTGAACGCGCCCATGCGCGTGAAATCGTCACTGTCGGCGAGGTCGCTCGAACTGGCCCACAGGCTTGCCACCTGTTCAGACAGCGGAAGATGCGTCCCCGTGCTGTCCGCCAGCTTCTTGGCCAGCCGCACGTCCTTGCGCATCAGCCCCATGGAGAAACCGCTATCGAACCGGTCGGACATGACCCAGGTGGGGAAATGCACCTCGCTGATCATCGACCTGCCCGATGCGGCGTTTACCACACGCAGGGCCGCCTCCGGATCGATGCCGGCGGCAAGCGCCAGCTTCAGCCCTTCGCCGGTGGTGATCATGTGTGCTGCTGCCAGCAGGTTGTTGACGAGCTTTGCCACATTGCCCGCCCCGCTCGGACCGACATGCAGGGCCTTGGCAGCCATCGCCTCGATGACGGGGCGCGCAAGGGCGAGATCTTCCTCCGTTCCGCCGATCATCATCGTCAGCTTGCCGGAGGCAGCGCCCGCCGGGCCGCCGCTGACAGGCGCGTCGAGGAAGCCGTGTCCAAGCAATGCCAGTCTTCCCGCCAGATCGCGGCTGACATCCGGTTCCGATGTCGAGGTATCGATGATGATGACGCGCCGGCCGGACTTTGCCCTGAAAAGCTCGAGATGGCCTTCAACGACGCTCAGCACGTCCTGCGCGGTGGGCAGCGAAAAGACGAGAAAGTCGCTTGTGGCGATCAGCTCGCCGATCGTCGGTTGCGGCGCGATTCCTGCGCCCTCGGCAAGCGTGCGGCGTTCCGCAGACAGGTCGAAGCCGAGGGTTCGAAATCCTCTGGCGGCAAGCGTCTGGGCCATTCCGAGCCCCATGCTGCCGAGCCCGATCACCCCGACGGTTGTCTGTTCTTCCGGCATCTGCGTTCCTTCCATTCTATGCGATTTCATGGCGCGACCTGATTGGATCAGGCTACATCAGCGAGCGGTTGGCGGTAGCGGCGGCATCGACAACAATGTGTTGCAACCTCGGCAACACTGCCGTCAGGTGCTTTGGAAGGCCGACATCGCCGCTGCCAGATGGCTGGCCAGCCGCTCGACGGAATTGGGCAGACGGCGCCGTGCCTTGACCATCAGATGGGCGCAGGCCTCGTTCAGCAGGGGATCGGAGAGCTCGACCGCCTCGACGGTGCCGCGGGCCAGTTCCGTCGCCACGGCAAAGCGCGGAAGATATGTCACGCCGAGGCCGGCCACCACGAAGCGGCGCAGCGCGTCGAGCGAGGCGGTTTCAACCAGCGGCGCCATGGCAAGCCCGTGATTGGCCGCGACCCGGCCAACCAGATCCGTCACCCCATGCCCCTTGCCAAGCAGGGCGCAGGGCAGAGACATGCATTGGGCAAGCGCAATCCTGTCCAGCCCCGCCAACGGGCTCGACGGATGGACGATGGCGCAAAGCGGCTGCCTTGCAATTGCGAGCGACCGGACTTTCGGTTCTATGACCGGGTTGTAGGCGATGCCGATATCGGCGTCGCCGTCGATGACCGCCTGCAGCACGCCTTCCGTGCCACCGAGATGCACGGCGTAGCGAATGGAAGGATAGACATCGACAAAGGCCGTCAGCCCATGTTCGATCAGATCGGCCAGAAATCCCTCGCCGCAGCAGATGCGCACGCGCCCCTGCTGGACGCCCTTCAATTGCGCCAGCTGCTCCTCGAGCAGACTGCCATCTTCCAGAACGCGCTTGCCATGCTCGAGGACGAGAGCGCCGGCATCCGTCAGGGCGACGCCGCGACTGCTGCGGTCGAACAGGGAAAGACCGAGATTCCGCTCGATATCGGCCACCTGCCGGCTGACGATGGAGGGCGCAATCGACAGATGCTCAGCGGCGCTGCGGATCGAACCGTAGCGGACCACCGCCATGAAGATCCGAAGGGCCTTGGCGTCGAGTATTTCCATCTTTCACCCGCAATTGGCATCGCTTATCGCGGGCAGATGTTCCGCCTGCTGCAACACCTCCATCGTTACACCGGCTGGCCGGTTTCTGAAAAGGCAAGGAAGAGGTTTCCGTAGGCTGCCGCGTCGGTCAGCCGGATGCCGTCCTTGGCCGCAATGGCAGGTACCGCACTCTCCGCCAGGATTGCGGCGACCCGTTCCAGGTCCGGAACCTGGATATGGGCTGCGACGCAACACGGGCCGCTTGGACGGCAAAGATCCAGCGACGGCGCGCCATAGCGGCGCTCGATCCCCGGCCGATCCGTTACCACATAGGCACCCCTTCCAGTCCGTGCGCCAAAGCCATCCTCCAGCGCAAACAGGCTCGCCTCGCCATACAGCCCTGCCAGTCGCTGACGCACGGCGGCCTGGTCGCGTTCATCCGCCATGATGGTCAGTTGCGAGTAGGCCATGGCGCCGTTTCGATGCGCGCTCCACTGCGGCACATAGATGAGGTCCGGTCGATGCTGCTGGCAGATGAAGTTGGAAAGGCGCGGCATGTCCGGCGAGGCCAGGATCTTCAGCGTCGTTGCGGTGCGGTCCGGTGTTCCATCCGGGCGTTTGACATCCCGCCCGAATTCGATCGTGCCCTGGCAGTCGATCCCGCGCCGGACGACCTCTGCCGCATCCGCTTCCGCCGCATCACTGTTGAGCGCCGTCAGCGCGACGCCTTCCCGCTCGAGAAGATGAGTATGGACGAAGCGCCCGAAACGGAAATCACCGGCCGCGTAGCTGTCCAGCAGAGTTTCGTCGTAGATGCTGACAAGTTCGATCAGCGAGCGATCCATGATCGCGATGCAGGTGCTGGTTCCCCAGGGGTGGCGGCTTTGCGGTGCAAAGGTGAAGCCCAGTGCGCGATAGCGGGCGACAGCGGCATCGAGATCGCGCACGGCGATCAGCGGATGGTCGATGCCAAGAAATGCGGTCATGGTGATGTCTCCCACGGTTTTCGGTCAGAAGCCCCTGAACGACGATTGCGTTCGCGGCTTGCCTTTTGCCGGCACGCCGGCCACCGTCGTCTCCGGTTGCACATCGCCGAGCACCACGGCGCCAGCGGCGATGACGCTTCCGGCACCGATGTCGATCCCGCCGAGGAGGATTGCATCTGCGCCGACAGTCACGCCCGAACCGAGGCGTGGATGGCGCCGGCCGCCACTGTCCTTCAGCGTGCTGCCAAGCGTGACCCCGTGCCAGATGCTGACGTCATCGCCAATGATGGCAGTTTCGCCGACAACGAATCCCAGGCCATGGTCGAGCCAGATTCCGCGGCCGAAGCGTGCAGCGGGATGGATATCCGTGGAAAAGGCCCGTCCGAACAGCGCCTTCAGGGCCAGCGCCAGATCCATCGATCCTGCCCTCCAGTGGAAATGCGCCACGCGATGACCGAGAAGTGCATGAACGCCGCGAGAATAAAGCAGCGTCGCCGATGCTCCGCCGGGTTCGACATTCTTGCGCGCCGTCGTCTCGATATCTGAGAGAGCGGCATGAAGGCCCTCGGCGTCGGCGTTGAAGGCATCAATGGCAAGGCGTCGCACCCGCGATGGATTACACTGTCCGCCTGTCGCGCTGGCCAGAACATCGGCCAGCAGGTGAACGGGCTCCGCAGTCGCCTGCGGCGAGAGGCCAAGCAGGGCGGGAATGTCCGGCTGGCGCCGATAGAGGTCCTCTACCTCTGCGACAAGGCGTTCGGAAAATGTCTCGATGTCTCTG
Organism: Rhizobium sp. CSW-27; assembly: GCF_018760785.1. GTDB lineage: Bacteria > Pseudomonadota > Alphaproteobacteria > Rhizobiales > Rhizobiaceae > Neorhizobium. The sequence goes on along the minus strand of NZ_JAHHZO010000003.1, from coordinate 225,086 downwards.
TCTGATCCGGCCACGGGGAATGCTCCTTTTCTCCGGATGGCTGTCGTGGCCGCAGTGTTCACAGCGCCACTCGCCAGGTCCAGTTAATAAATCTAAGGTCACCCGTTAGGAAAAATGGATGAAAGGCGGCGCCGGTGGATTTACAGAGACTTCGAACGCTGCGGGAGCTTCACCGTCGGCAGACAATGGCAGCGGTGGCGGAGGCACTGCTGATTTCCGCTTCCGCGGTGTCGCAGCAGGTGGCGCTGCTGGAAGCGGAACTCGATGTCAAGCTGATCGAGCGCCGTGGGCGGGGCGTGACGTTTACCCCGGCCGGGCTGCGGCTGATCGGCCATGCCGAGAAGATCTTCGGGCTTGTGGAGGCGGCGAGAACCGACCTTGCCGAGATGAAGCAGGCCATCTCCGGCGAAATCCGGGTTGCCGCCTTCCCTTCCGTTGCCGCAACGATCATACCTTGCGCCCTTCGCCTCTCGCGCGAGCGCCATCCGCAACTCGATGTCATTCTGAGCGCGATGGAACCTTCGGAAGGGCTGGCGGCCTTGCGTGCCTGGCAGACCGACATCGCGCTTATCGATGATCTGACGGCGATCTCCGGTTTGTCCGACGAAAGGGTTGACCGGCTTTTTCTCTATGAGGATGAGCTTTTTGCCATTCTGCCCTCATCGCACCCGCTTTCTGCGGTCGAGGCCGTGACCCTGCAGGATCTGCGCGGCGAGAAATGGGCACTCGACGTGGCTTCGCATGTCTATAGCGACGTGATCCGAGATCGCTGCAGACAAGCGGGCTTCGAGCCGCAGGTGAACGGGTATTGCAACGATTTCGAGGTGGGGCTGTCCCTGATCAGAGCCGGCTGCTCCATTTCCGTCATGCCAGGCCTGCGCCTGCGCCACGTGGAGCGGGATGTCTGCATCAGGCGGCTCAAGCCGCCGATACGCCGGCGCATCATGGCGGCGGTTCGGGCCAGTGAGGGGCGCAATCCCGCTATCGCCGCCTTCCTCGAGGTGTTGCAGGAGGCGGCAGGCGACCTTTTGAACGCGAGGCAGGACCGGCCATTGCCGACACGCTGAGCGGCGTTGCGCGAAAAACAACAAGGCGTTGCGGCGGTTCACTCTTCAAACCCGCTACGTAAATTGCAAGGATGGCGGAGACTGCCAATGCCCAAGGATTCGAAATGAGCGCATTTTCATCGGACAAGCTTCAGGAAGCCATTCGCTGGCGGCACCATCTGCACGCCCACCCCGAACTCGGCTTTCAGGAAATCGAAACCGCGCGTTTCGTCGCGGAAAGGCTTTCCGAATGGGGCTATGCCGTTCGCACCGGATATGGTCGCACCGGTCTGGTCGGCTCGCTGACGAAGGGCAGTTCGCGCAAGGCGCTCGGCATTCGCGCCGACATGGATGCGCTGCCGATCCTCGAAGAGACGGGCGCCCCATATGCCTCGAAGAGCGCCGGCGTGATGCATGCCTGCGGCCATGATGGACATGTGACGGTGGCACTTGCCGCGGCAAGGGAACTGGCCGGCGAAACCTTCGACGGTACCCTCCATTTCATCTTCCAGCCGGCCGAGGAAAATGAAGGCGGCGCCCGCGCAATGGTCGAGGACGGACTGTTTCGCGATTTTCCGATGGATGCGGTGCTGGGCATGCACAACTGGCCGGCGCTGCCCGTCGGCACGCTGGTTGCCCGCGACGACGAAATGATGGCGGCCTTCGGAACCTTCGAGGTTCAAGTTGTTGGCCGTGGGGCGCATGGCGCCATGCCGCATGAAGGAGCCGATCCCGTTCTGGCCGCCTCCCAGATCGTGAGCGCGCTGAACACCATTGCGAGCCGAAATATCTCGCCCCTGCAGGCTTCGGTGGTCTCCGTGACGCAGATCCACGGCGGCGATGCTTGGAACGTGATCCCCGAACGCGTGGTGATCCGCGGAACGACGCGCTGGTTCAATGCCGCTGTCGGCGACATCCTGCAGGCGCGGCTGGAACAGGTGGCCCGGTCGGTGGCCGAAGGCTTCGGATGCCGCGCCGAAACCGACTACCAGCGCCGCTATCCCGCCACGATCAACAATGCAGCCGTTGCAGCCATGGTGCGTTCGCAAGCCGCGGCCATGGAGTTGCAGGTGATCGACGCAGCACCCTCGATGGCGGCGGAGGATTTCGCCTTCATGTTGGACGAGAAGCCGGGCTGCTATTTCTGGCTGGGCGCTGCCCGCGCCACGGGCGACAATCCCGGCCTGCATTCACCGCGCTTCGATTTCAATGACCAGATCATTCCCGGTGCCGTCGACATGTGGCGTTCCACCGCGATGAACTTTCTTCGCTAAAGCGTTTCCGGGAAAGGTGTCGTTGCAGTTATCCGCCCGGAAGGGCACAGCAACGAAGCGCCGCGCAGTGCCCGTCACTCCTGTTGAGAGGCATTGCTCACCTGCCCCGGCAATGTCTGTGGTGTGGATCCCACGGCGCCGGAGAGGGCGCGGTCCGCGACAATACCGGTCGCGCTCTGCCGGTTTCCGGCCGGCTGGACTTGCCCGGCCTTCGCCGCCTTCATCAGGCGAAGGCGACTTGCCCTCGCACGCCGGAGCGGATTTCTAGCTCTTGCCGGGCACGTAATCGCGACCTGCATCGATGCTTCGCGGGCGACCGTCGAGGAAAAGTTCGCCGATGCGCGGAGCGCTGCGAGCGATCACCTTGCCGCCCTTGACCACCACAAGCCGTGTCGGCTTCAGCCGCAGCGCCTCGATCACGTCCGCAGCCTGCAAGATGACGAGATCGGCGTTGCAGCCCACCTCCAGGCCATAGCCCTCAAGGCCCATGGTCTTGGCGGAATTGACAGTCAGCGCGTCAAAAATCTGCTTCTTGTCCTCAATGCCGCCCATCTGCGCCACGTGGATCGCCATGTGGCCGACTTCCAGCATGTCGGCGGACCCCATCGAATACCAGGGATCCATCGTGCAATCCTGGCCGAAGGACACGTTGAGGCCCGCCGCCATCAGTTCACGCACGCGGGTCATGCCACGGCGTTTCGGATAGGTGTCGTGGCGCCCCTGCAGCATGATGTTGATCAGCGGATTGGGGATGACGTTGATCTCGGCTTCCGCCATCAGCGGGATGAGCTTGGAGACGTAATAATTGTCCATGGAATGCATGGAGGTGAGATGCGAGCCAGCCACGCGGCCCTGCAAGCCGTAGCGTACCGTTTCGGCCGCCAGCGTCTCGATATGCCGCGACATCGGGTCGTCGGTCTCGTCGCAATGGATATCGACCGGCAGACCGCGCTCGGCGGCAATCCGGCAGAGCGCTTCGAGCGAGCGGCGGCCATCATCCATGGTTCGTTCGAAATGCGGAATACCGCCGACGATGTCGAGGCCCATGTCGAGCGCTCGTTCCAGCGACTTTTCACCGTCAGCGGCACGATAATAGCCGTCCTGCGGAAAGGCGACGAGCTGTAGCGTGATGTAGGGTGCCACGCGCTCGCGCACCTCGATCAGCGCCTCCGCAGTCACCAGCCGCGGGTCGGAGGTATCGACATGGCTGCGGATGAAAAGAAGGCCCTGGCTGACGGCGAGATCGCAATAACGCAAAGCCCGTTCGACAAGCGCCTCCTTCGTCAGGAGCGGGCGCAACTCACCCCAGAGCGCGATGCCTTCCAGAAGCGTCCCGGACACATTCATGCGCGGCATGCCGAGCGAAAGCGTGGCATCCATGTGGAAATGCGGATCGCAGAAGGGCGGGCTGACCAGCCGGCCGGTCGCATCGATCTCCTCGCCGGCCGTCGCCTCGATATGCTTTTCGATGGCCCTGATCCTGCCGCCGGCAAGGCCGATGTCGAAGCTTTCACGGCCGTCCGGCAGGTTGGCGTTGCGGATGATGAGATCGAACATGGATGGTTCCTCCGGTCAGCGCTCCCCGCGCCGATAGGGTTGCATGAGAGCCTGCGGAACGCGGGCACGTCGCGCCATGACGGCGAGCGCGGCGATCGACAGGATGTAAGGGATCATCAGGAACAGCTGGTAGGGCACGGCGCCACCCAGCACCGTCTGCAGGCGCAGCTGGAAACCGTCGAAGAAGGCAAACAGCAGCGCGCCAAGCAGCGCGCGCTCCGGTCGCCAGGAGGCAAACACGACCAGCGCGATGCAGATCCAGCCGCGTCCCTGAACCATGGTCGGGAAGAAACTGTTGAAGGCGGACAGCGTCAGGAAGGCGCCGGCCATGCCCATCAGGGCACTGCCGGCCATCACCGCACCATAGCGCACCACCATGGGGTTGATGCCCTGCGCTTCCGCCGCATGCGGGTTTTCCCCGGTCATGCGGATCGCGAGACCCAGCGGCGTGCGAAAGACGAGGTAGGCGAGGAAAAGCGCCAGCAGGATCGCGACATAGGTCGGCGGCGTCTGGGTGAAGAAGGCCTGGCCGACGAAGGGCAGATCGCTGAGGCCCGGAATGGCAAGCGGCTGGAATGGCGTGATCGTCGGCGGCGTGCCGGCGACCGGCACGGCAAGGCGGAAGACATAGTAACTGAAGCTCGAGGCAAACAGCGTCACCCCCAGCCCGGAGACATGCTGCGACAGGCCGAGCGTCACAGTCAGCCCCGCATGCAGCAGCCCGAACAGGGCACCCGCCAGCGCGGCGATGGCAAAACCGGTCCACAGATCGGCGCCATGATAGACCGCGAGCCATCCGATCATGGCGCCGAAGGTCATGATGCCCTCGATCCCGAGGTTAAGCACGCCCGAGCGCTCGCACAACAGCGCGCCCAGCGTGCCGAGGATCAGCGGTGTGGCGATGCGCAGAACCGCAGCCCACAGCCCGGCGGACGCGATGATATCGACAATCGCACTCATCGGCGGATCCTGTATTGGGTGAAGAAGACGGCGACCAGCATGGTGAGCAATGACAAGGCCACGATCACGTCGGCGATGTAGCTCGGAATACCCATGGCGCGGCTCATGCCGTCGGCCCCGACGAACATGGTGGCAGTGAAGAGGCCTGTCAGCACCACGCCGAGCGGATTGAGATTGGCGAGCATGGCAACGACGATGCCCGAATAACCATAACCGGGCGACAGATCGGTGGTGACATAACCCTTGACGCCCATCACCTCGACGGCACCGGCAAGACCTGCCAGCCCGCCGGAAATGCAGGCGACGATGACGAGCGTGCGCCCCAACGGCACGCCGGCGAAGACGGCACCTGCCGGGTTCAGACCAGCGGCACGGGCGCGCATGCCGAACACCGTGCGGGCCTGCACAAAGGCCAGCAGTAGCGCCAGCACGACGGCGATGACGAGGCCGAGGTTGAGCCGTGAACGGGCGAGCAGCTTCGGCAGCATGGCGGCATTGGCAACCGACTGCGACTGCGGCCAGCCGAAGGCGGTCGGATCCTTCAGCACCGTATCGATCAGCATCGAAACGAAGAGCACGGCCACAAAATTCAGGAGCAGCGTCGTCACCACCTCGTCGACGGAAAAACGCAGCCTGAGCCAGAGCGGCAACAGAAGCAGCACCATGCCAGCAATCGCGCCGAGGATCAGAAGCGCGGGGATCTGCAGGGCGGACGGCCAGGAGCCGATGAGATGCGAACTTGCCCAGGCAACCGTGATCGCCCCAAGATAGAGTTGTCCCTCCCCGCCGATGTTCCAGAGCCGGGCGCGGAAGGCGACGGCCGCGGCGAGGCCGGTCAGGATCAGCGGCGTGGCACGCGTCAGCGTTTCGGTTGCCGAAAGGCGGGAGCCATAGGCTCCCTTGAGGATACGCCAGTAGGCTTCCAGCACCGGCGCGCCGGCAATCGCGATCAGGATGCCGGCGATGGCAAGTGCCGCCGCCACCGCAATCAGGGGCGTGGTCAGCACCAGGGCGACCGGCCTGTGTTCGCGCCGCTCAAACCGCATGGTTCACCTCTTCCTGCCGGGTCGCGGCCTCGCCGTCCGGCCATTCACCGGCCATCATCAGGCCCAGCCGTCGGGCAGACGCCTCGTCTGCTGGGATCGGCGGCGAAAGCCGGCCGCCGACGATCGCCTGGATGCGATCGGCCAGCGCCATCACCTCGTCCAGATCCTCGGAAATCAGAAGCACGGCCGTGCCCTGCCGGCGGGCCTCCAGAATGCGTTCATGCACCGATGCGACCGCCCCCTCGTCGAGCCCGCGGGCCGGTTGCGCGGCAACCAGGATGCGCGGCCGCTCGATCAGGTTGCGGCCGAGGATCAGCTTCTGCATGTTGCCGCCGGAGAGCAGCCGGATGCGGCTGCCGGGCGTTCCGCCACGCACGTCGAACGCATCGATGATACGCTGGGAAAACGCCATGCCCGCCCTTCGGTCGACCAGACCATGGCGCGAGAAGCGGGACAGGCGCTCCAGCACGGCATTTTCCCAGATTGCCATCTCGCCGATGGCCCCTTCCCTGTTGCGATCTTCGGGAATGCGGCCAATGCCGGCAGACACCACATCGGCGACGGAGAGTGTGTCCACCGGTTCACCGAACAGCAGAATGTCGCCGCTCGTTTTCTGGGCTGTTCCTGACAGGAGTTGCGCCAGCACCGCCTGGCCATTGCCGGACACGCCGATGATGCCGAGAATTTCGCCGGCGCGCAGTCGAAAATCGACCGCCTTGAGGCGATCGACGCCACCGGTGCGCACTGTCAGCCCAGCGGCTTCCAGCACGATCTCGCCCGGCGTCGACGCTTCCCGCACCGGGCGCTCCACGGTGCGGCCGACCATCAGTTCGGCGAGCTCCGCCTTGCTGGTCTCAGACGCCTTGCGCTCGGCGACATGCCGCCCGCCGCGCAGCACCAGGACGCGATCGGCCGTCGACATCACCTCGTCCAGCTTGTGCGAGATGAAGATCAGCGAAAGCCCCTGGCGCGCCATGTCCTTCAGCGTGGCGAACAGATGCTCGGCCTCGATCTGGGTCAGCACCGCCGTCGGCTCGTCGAGAACGAGGATGCGCGCATCGTTGTAGAGCGCCTTCAGGATTTCCACGCGTTGCTGCTCGCCGACCGATAGATCGCCGAGCCGTGCATCTGGATCGACCTTCAGGCCGAAGCGTTCGGAGATCGACAAAAGCTTGGCCCGCGCGTCTGCCCGCCTGAGGCTGAGCGACCAGAGGCTTTCGGTGCCAGTCGTCACATTTTCCAGCACCGTCAGATTGGGCGCGAGCGCAAAATGCTGGTGCACCATGCCGATGCCGGCGCGGATGGCGGCGCGCGGCTTGCCGGGCGGCAGTTCCACTCCATTGACCAGCACCCGACCGCTATCCGGCATGTAATGGCCGAAGAGGATGCTCATCAGCGTCGTCTTGCCGGCACCGTTTTCCCCCAGTAGCGCGACGATCTCGCCCTTTGCCAGGGACAGCGAAATATCGTCGTTGGCGAGAGTCGTGCCGAACCGCTTGCTGACGCCCTCGATCTCAAGAACCGGTGTGCTCATTGGGGCCATCCTGCAATCGGGAAACGATGCTGCCAGCGCCCATCCTGCTCGAGGGTGGCGGCAAGCTGCAACAGCAGGGGCTCCGCGCCCATCGGCGCCATCAACTGCACCGGCAGCGGCAGACCTTGCGGATCCGCGCCGAAGGGCAGCGTCAGCGCCGGAAAACCCGAGGCGTTTGCAAGAGCGGCGAGCGGCGCAAAGGCGGCCATGCGGTGAAAATGCAGATCCGTATCCCGGTGACCACTGGGGAACGAGCCGACCGGCAGGGGTGCCGAAGACAGCATCGGGCTTAGCAGGCAATCGATGCCGTCGAACAGACGCCAGAGGTCACGACTGACGAGAACCATGGAGTTCAGGATCTGCCACAGGCTGCGGGCCGAGATCGACAGACCACGCTCGATGACGGCCTGGGTCAGCACTTCCGTCTTTGCGGCATCCAGATTGAAGCGCGTGAAGGTGTCGGCGAGGTTAATGCAGACGATATCCACGAAGGCGCGGCGACTGGTTTCGGCAATCGCCCCGATCGCGGAGAAGGGAACAGGGACGAGCGTATGCCCGAGGGACTCAAGATGGCGCGCCGCCTCTTCAATCACGCCGCATCGCTCGGAGGTCGTCGGCAGGTCCTCGCCTGTCTCGGTCAGCACGCCGATTCGCAGGCCACCTTGCGGTACGGCTTGCAGTGCAACGGGCGGATAAGGGCCGCGCGCGTCACCGGAAACGGCGGCCAATATGGCTGCAGTATCGCGCACGGAGCGGCAGACGGCGAGCTCGGTGGCAATGCCGCCCAGATGGTTGCCGAATTGCGGTCCGGCCGGCATGAGGCCCCGGCTCGGTTTGAGGCCCACAAGTCCGCAGCACGCGGCGGGAACGCGGATCGAACCGCCGGCATCGGTCGCATGGGCGATGGAGACGATGCCGGCCGCCACGGCCGCCGCTGCGCCGCCAGAAGAACCGCCCGCAGACAGTTCCGGCGCGAGAGGATTGCGCGCGACGGGACCGATCACGGGTTCGCTCGCCAGCGACAGGCCGAATTCGGGACTGGTGGTGAGCCCGAACAGGCAGAAGCCGGCGGCGCGAAAACGTTCCGCCAGGTCGGAATCAACGAGCCCGCCGCGCCGTGCCATCAACCGGGAACCGGCCGTCACCGGAAAGCCGGCAAAGGGTCCGCCCAGATCTTTCGCGAGCGTCGGCACGCCAACAAAGGGCATGGTCCCACGTTCGGCAGGCGTGAGCCCATCGATACGCTCTGCCGCGGCAAGCCCCTTGTCGCGATCCTCATAGGCAAGGGCGCCAAGATCCGCCATCGCCTCTGCCGCCGAAATCGAGGCCGTCATGGCCTGACGGCTGGTGAGGCGACCAAGCGTGATCGCCTCTGCCAGCGCTGTTGCATCCGCCTGCATGGTTGAGGCTTACTTCGGCTCGTCCATGATCTTCGGCACCTCGAACTTGCCGGCCTTGATCTCGGCGCGTTTGGCTTCCATCGCCGCTTCCGCATCGGCGGGAGCCACGCCCTTGACGTAGACGATATCGCTGCCGCCTTCCTTCATCAGACCATAGGCCGTGTAATCGCGGCCGGTCGGCTTGCCGGCGGCGACATCGGCAAGCGCCGCGTTCAGGATCGGGCGGAAATTCCACAGAGCATTGGCAAACACGGTATCGGGATAACGCGGCGTGTAATCGATCAGCGAGCCGATGGACTTGATCTTGCGTTCCTTGGCGGCGTCCGCCGTGCCGATGCGCTCGCCGAACAGGATGTCGGCGCCGGCGTCGATCTGCGCGAGGCCAGCCTCGCGAGCCTTCGGCGGGTCGAAGAAGGTGCCGATGAAGGTGACGAGATGCTTGGCGTTCGGGTTGACGGCCTTTACGCCGGCGCCGAATGCGTTGATCAGCATGTTGACTTCCGGGATCGGCATGGCGCCGACCGAGCCGACGACGTTGGACTTGGTCATCTTGCCCGCCAGCATGCCGGCGAGATAGGCGCCGTCGAAATTCCAGGTGCCGAACACGCCGAAATTGTCGCCGGCCTGCTTGCCGCTCGAGCCCATGACGAATGCCGTCTCGGGATAATCGGCAGCCACTTCGCGGGCCTGCTTCTCGACCGGGAAGGTTTCACCGATGATCAGCTTGGCGCCCTGCTCGGCATATTCGCGCATCGCACGAGGGTAATCCGTGCCGGAAACGCCTTCCGAGAACACGTATTCGATCACGCCCTCCTTGGCAGCATCCTGCAACGCCTTGTGCAGGACCGAGTTCCAGGCATTTTCCACCGGCGAGCCATGGATGCCGGCCACCTTGATGGGCGCGGCCGCACGAACGGAGGGCACGAAGGCGCTGGCGCCGAGTGCAAGGCCCGAGGCCAGCACACCACGGCGGGAGAGAAGCAGTTTGGTGGTCATTGTTGTGTTCCCCTGGATTTTACCAATTGGTAAATCGATAGCGACAGCATATTTTGAAGTCAAGAAATTCGATTGACCATTAAATAGGCGCTTGGCCGTCTGGCATTTGCCAAAGCCGCGGCGGTTGTTGCTGCAGCCTCACCACACCAGCCCGCGGGCGGTCACCTCCTCCACCCGGGTTACCACGCCGTTGCGGTGGAAGGTCATGACATCGAAGAGGTTGGAGACGACGCAGGTGTGGTTGGGGATGATGCGGATGCGCTCGCCGATTTCCGGGCGGATGCCCTCGACCTTCGACAGGTCCACGGTCGCATGCTCTTCCGAGAGGCCGGTGATGACGGCCTCTGGGTAGTCGACGATATGGCCGTAATCGGCAAAGCCCAGCAGGTCGGAGGTCAGCGCCTTCGAACCGGCATCGAGGATCGCGCGCTCGGGCGTCGGGCGCGAGACGACCGTTGCCAGGATGTGCATGGCACAGTCATCCAGCGTGCAGTGACCGGCACGCACCATCGAGCGGTCGTTGTAGATGTAGGTGCCGGCGCGGTGCTCGGTGGCGGATGGCACCAGATGGGCGGAAAACAGGCTCGGCGTGCCGCCGTTCGAGCGGATGCGGCAGTCAATGCCGTCGGCCGCCAGATAGGCCATGGCGGCGATGAAGAAGTGTTCGACAGCCGCCTCCGCATTTGGCTTCGGATAGGTCATCAGGCCGCCGAAGACGAGGCTGCGGCTGGCGGCGATGCCGCGCGCCAGGGCGGCTGCCTCGTCCGGTGTCTGCACGCCGCAGCGTCCGCCGCCGGTATCGCATTCGACCAGCACGGTCAGCGGCTTGCGGCCGGTGAAATAGGCAGCAAGACCGGTCACCGTCACGATGCTGTCGGCCACCACCTTCAGACCGGAAATCCGTTCGTTGAGCGCGGCAAGGCGCGCCAGCTTCTGCTCGCCGAGGATGTTGAAGGTGATCAGGATGTCCTCGAAGCCGGCATCGGCAAACACTTCGGCCTCGGTGATCTTCTGGCAGTTGATCCCGGTTGCGCCTGCTTGCACCTGCTGGCGGGCGAGGGCCGGGATCTTGTGTGTCTTGATATGGGGGCGGAAGGCGAGCCTGTGGCTGTCCATGTAGGACTGGACCCGCGCGATGTTGGCCGCCAGCTTGTCCTCATCGATGACAGGCAGCGGTGTGGAGAGGGCATGCAGCCCCTCCCCCGGCTTCGGTCGCGGCAGATCGAGGGTGGAATGCGTCGAAAGATCCATGTCAGGCGGCCTCGGTTCCATGCGGGTCGGCCATCATCGGCCAGATATCGCGGCGCGCGCGCCGGTAAGGGTTCGTCGCCGGATTGTTGGGATAGGGTGTGCCGGCCGAGCAGTAAAGGATCTCGGAGGCGATCTTCGAGAAGGCCGCATAGAAATGGTTGGTCGATTTGATGACCAGTATATGCCGGGTTAACGGGTCGAGATCGAGCGCCGTGAACAGGGACGGGTCATAGCTCTGCACCCGCACCGAACTCAGGATGATGTCTATGCCGTTCAGATGAATATGCGCCGCATCGCCGAAGGGCGCGATGCTGTCGCCGAAGCGCATCTCGGCATTGGGCTTCAACTTCACAACCTTGACGATGCCATCCACGGGATTGCCGGTGCCCGGCGCGGATTTCGCACCGAACCGCAGGGGGATTTCGGCTCCCTCGCCGGCCGCCATGCAGATCTGTACGGCGATCGGGTCCCAGATCATGCCGATCGCGACATTCGTCGCGCCGCGTGCCAGCAGTTCCTCAAGCACCACGGTGGCATCGCCGGCGGTGCCGCCGCCCGGATTGTCCCACATGTCGGCGATGACGACCGGACCCTTCGGATTGGCAAGCGCCTGCGCGACGGCCTGCTTCTCGTCGATCCACGGCATCATGAAGGTGCCGCGCTTGGAGAAGAGGTCAAGGCCGAGACTGCGGGCCAATTGTTCGCCCTTTTCCCGCTTGCCATTGGTAACGGCGATGGTCCTGGTGCCCATCTCCGGCACATCGCCTGCCATGAAGCCGTGGATGACCGAAAGCGACAGCACGTCAACATCGGTGCGCTCGATCTCCATCAGCCGGTCGACGAAGGAGCGCATCGGTTCGCGCGAGGTGGGAAAGACATCGATCATCCGGCAGTCGAAGACGGACATGACGGGTGTGACGCGGCCTTCCAGGGTATCGATGGCAATGCGCCAGAGATCTTCGGCGCGGTCCACGAAATCCGTGTGCGGAAACTCCTTGAAGACGACGAAGAAATTCGCCGCCGCCACCCGCTTTTCCGTCAGATGGCTGTGCGGGTCGAGTTCCGCGCAGACGAGAATGTCCGGACCGACGATCGCGCGTATGCGGGTCAGCAGATCACCTTCCGGGTCGAGATAGCCATCCGCCACCATGGCGCCGTGCAGGCCAAGCACCACCGCATCGACCGGCAGCGCGGCTTTCAACTGATCGAGGATCTCGTCGCGCAGGCTTTCATAGGCCTGGCGGTTGATCAGGCCGGCCGGATCCGCCCAGGCGGCCGTGCCCTCGATCAGCGTCCAGCCCTTCTCTGCACAGACCCTGCGCCCGACGGTGATCGGCGCCGTGCAGAGCGTTGGCGTTGCCGGGTGCTGGCCGGGCGGCGCATAGAGCGATTCCTCGAAGGCGCGGCGATCGATGCAGATCGGGGCAAAGGTGTTGGTTTCCGTGGCAAGGGCAGCGGTGAAGATGCGCACGCGGTGTTGCTTTCGTTGCGGGACGAAGAAAGGGTGGGTCAGCCCATCGGGTTCGGCAGATAGCCGGTAAAGCCGGAAATCTTCCAGCGCCCTTCGTGCCGGCGGCAATAATAGAGGGTCTGCCAGCGCATCACGTCCAGAGTGCCGTCACTCTTCGTTATGCCGCCATCGAACTTCTTGCGCACCAGCGCCGTCTCGCCCTCCACCTCGATCACTTCGAGCGTGGTGGTGGAGAAGATCGCGTGGCGCGGATCCTCGCCATAGGTCTGGCCCCGGAAATCCTCGGCCTGCCGCAACCATTCGTCACGATAGGCGGCGAGATTGGGGAAGGCCAGGCGCCAGTTGTCCGGGTTCGGGTCACGGTTGCCCGAAATGCCGAGAAAGCCCTCTTCGACGAAATCGTCCGCCACCATGGACCAGTCGGCCGCCAGGAAGGCATCGATGTCGCGGGGCACCAGCATCTCCCAGATGGCGTGACGGGCGGTATCGCTTTCGGGGAAGGGATTGCGGAAGGGGTCGCGCATGATTGGCCTTTTTTCTAAATTCTTTTCATGATCTCAGAAAAACTCTGGTCAAAATCCCGCGATTATGGTCCAGTGTCAACGATTGAAGAAAATAATTTCCATGAGGTAGCATGTCGATCAAGCGTTATGGAGCCGAGAAGGCTGGTGCCGGTGGTCAGCGCCTTCCCTTCGCCAGAGCGGTCGAGGCCGATGGCTGGCTGCATGTATCGGGCCAGGTCGCGATGGAAGATGGCGAGATCATTTCCGGCGGCATCGTGGAGCAGAGCCACAAGGCGATCGAGAACCTGATCGCTATCCTGCACGAGGCCGGTTACGGCGTCGAGCATGTGGTGCGCTGTGGCGTATGGCTGGATGATCCGCGTGACTTCTGGAGCTTCAACAAGATCTACCAGGGCTATTTCGGCGAGCATCCGCCGGCACGGGCCTGCGTACAGGCCAGCATGATGGTGGATTGCAAGGTGGAAATCGACTGCATCGCCTACAAGCCGAAGGCCTGAGCGGGCACGCCCATGGATATCTTCGCCACGCTTCAGGAAGAGCGCAGCCAGTTTTCTCCCGCCGAGCAGCGGATCGCCGACCTTCTGCTGGGGGATTTCGATTTTGCGGTGAATGCCTCGATCATCGAGCTGGCGGAGCGGGCGGAGGTGTCGCCGCCCACGGTCACGCGCTTCTGCCGGCGTCTGGGGTGCCAGAGTTTTGCCGATTTCAAGGTACGCCTCGCCAAGACTGCCTTTGTCGGCGTGCGCTACCTCAATCCGGAAGCCAAGAGCACCGAGCCGGCCGATGTGGCGGAGGATGTGATCACCAAGGCGCAGAATGCGCTGTTTCTGATCCACCGCGCGCTCGATCCCGTCGTGCTGGAAAAGGCGGCCGACCGCCTGTCGCGGGCGGACATGATCTATGCCTTCGGCTCCGGCGGCAATTCCTCGATGATCGCAACCGAGCTCCAGAACCGCTTCTTCCGGCTGGGCTCGCGGGTCACCGCCAGCAATGATCACAACATGCAACTGATGTTCACGGCGGCGGCCCATTCCAACGACGTGCTGATCGGCTCGTCGTTTTCCGGCCGTAACCACGAGCTGGTGCGCTGCTTCAGGCTTGCCCGCGAAAACGGCATCAGCACGATTGCTCTCACCCAGAGCGGCAGCCCGGTCGCCGAGGCGGCAGAAACCGTGATCGGCATCGACCTGCCGGAAGGCGACAACATCTACCGGCCGACCTCCACCCGCTTTGCCTTCCTGGCGGTGGTCGACGTGCTGGCCAGCCTTGTGGCCTATCGCAACCGCAAGCTTTCCACCGTCACGCTTCGGCATATCAAGCAGCAACTGGTCGAGCACCGTGATGGTGACGACCGGCAGATACTCGGAGATTGATCATGTGCCGTTCCGTCGCTGTCGTCACCGGTGCCGCCGGCGATATTGGCCGCGCCATCGCGCTGAGACTTGCCGAAGCGCATGACGTCGTGGCCCTCGTCGATATCGATGAGGCGGCGCTGCAAAAGGCGCAGGATCTGCTCGGTTCGCCCGGACGCTTCGTCTCCATTCCGTGCGACGTGACCAATGAGGAAAGCGTTGCAGCCATGGCAAGGCGCGTGGCGGAGCTCGGTGAGGTGAGGACGCTGGTCAACAATGCCGGTGCGGCCCGCGCGGTGTCCCTGCACGACACCACGGCGGAGATCTGGCGGAAGGATGCGGCGCTCAACGTCGAAGCCGCCTTCCTGACCTTCCGGGCGCTGGAGGAGCCGCTGAAGAAGACGTCCGGTTCGGTTGTCAACATTGCGTCCGTCAACGGCATGGCCGTGTTCGGCCATCCGGCCTATAGCGCGGCCAAGGCGGGGCTGATCCATTTCACCCGGCTGGTCGCAGTGGAATACGGCAAATACGGCATCCGCTCGAATGCGGTGGCGCCCGGCACGGTGCGCACGCAGGCCTGGGAGGCGCGGGCTGCCGCCAATCCGCAGGTGTTCGAGGAAGCCAGGCGCTGGTATGCGCTGCGCCGCATCGCGACCGCCGAGGACGTGGCCAATGCCGTCTTCTTCCTGGCAAGCGACCAGGCTGCGGCCATCACCGGCACCTGCCTGCCCGTCGATTGCGGCCTGACGGCCGGCCAGACGGAGCTCGCCCGCACCTTTTCGCAATCCGAACACTACTGAGCCATCCAGTCATAAAGAGCTGAAGGGGAACCGACATGGCCGATGCTGTTTTTCGTCTTGAGAATTCGTGGGAGCCGGTGGAGGGCGATCTCTGCGGCCGCTTCGTCTTTACCCTCGTGAACCTGTCCGAAAATGCGATCAGTGGCTTCAAGCTTGCCTATACCTCGCTGACGCGGATCAAGGATTCGGAGGAGGCGCGGTGTGACAACGCCGTCTTCCTGCGCCGCAACGCCAATTTCCACCAGTATGCGCCACCGGCAGGCTTTACTCTGGCTCCCGGCGAAAGCTGGCGCTTCACGGTGGCGCCGCTCTGGCGTCCGGCGCGCCACCGAACGGACGGCGCGAAATCCGCTTATCTGACGCTTGCGGATGGCACCCACATCCCGGTCAGCGTCGACGATACGCTGCTCTCCGGCCGTCCGGCTGAACCCGCACCGGTGCTGATGCCGAAGGGTGATGCCAGGGAGCCTTTCTCGCTGCTGCCCTGGCCGGTCTCGGCGAAACTAGTGGCCGGCGACACCGTTCCGGTAGCGCTCTATCCGGCAGACGGTGCGACGCTTTCGGACAAGCAGGCGCTTCTCTCCATCGGCAGTCTCTATCGCCGTCTGTTCCAGATCGGCCATCAGCCTTTTTCGCTGGTGCCGGCGCATCAGGGCAAGGCGATTCGCTTCGCCGAAGACAAGAACCTCGTCGCGGAAGGCTTTACCCTGTCCTTCGGCGAGGAGATTGCGCTCTCCTATGGCGATGCGGCTGGTCGCCAGTATGGCCTCACCGCGCTTGCCCATCTGCTGCATGGCGCACGCCTTGATCCGGAAACCTTCCGCTTCCCCGCCTCGGGCAGCATTGCCGATTACCCGCGCTATGGCTGGCGCGGCTGCCATCTGGACGTGTCCCGCCAGTTCTATCCGGTCTCGGATGTGGTTCGCCTCATCGACATCATGGCCTGGATGCGGCTCAACATCTTCCACTGGCACCTGAGCGATGACGAGGCCTGGCGTCTGGAGATCAAGGCCTATCCGACGCTGACCACGCTTGGCGTGCTGCGCGGGCCGGACGAGCCGATGCTGCCGCAACTCGGCAATGGCGCGGAGCCGGTCGGCGGTTTCTATACGCAGGAGGATGTGAAGGCGATCGTGGCGCATGCGGCCGCCCTTCATGTCGAGATCCTGCCGGAAGTCGATATTCCCGGCCACAGCACGGCCATGCTCGTTGCCCTGCCGGAACTGGTCGACGGGCAGGAAGCGCCGGACAGCTATCGTTCCGTCCAGGGCTATCCGAACAATGCGCTGAACCCGGCCATCGAGCTGACCTATGAGGTGCTCGGCAAGGTGTTCGATGAAATGGTGGAGCTATTCCCCTCGAAGCTGATCCATATCGGCGGCGACGAAGTGGCGGCCAACACATGGATGGCCTCGCCGCTGGCCCGCAAGCTGATGGAACAGGAAGGCATCGAGGGAACCTTCGGCCTGCAGAGCTATTTCATGAAGCGCATCCAGGCCATGCTGGCCGAACGCGGCCGCAAGCTTGCCGGCTGGGACGAGGTGTCCCATGGCGGCGGCGTCGATCCGGACGGCACGCTGCTGATGGCCTGGCAGAAACCGGAGGTCGGTGTGGAGCTGGCCAGGCAGGGCTACGATGTCGTCATGACTCCCGGCCAGGCCTATTATCTCGACATGGTGCAGGATGAGGCCTTCCAGGAGCCCGGCGCCAGCTGGGCCGGTACGGTGCCGCCGAAACACAGCTACACCTATGAGGCGGTCGGTGAGTTTCCGGAAGACCTGAAGCCGCGCATGCGGGGCGTACAGGCCTGCATCTGGTCGGAACATTTTCTCAACCGCGATTACTTCAACCACCTCGTCTTCCCGCGTCTCGGTGCGATCGCCGAGGCGGCCTGGACGCCGAAGGACAACAAGGACTGGATGCGGTTTGCTGCCATCAGCCCGCTGATGCCGAAGCTCTGAGGAGAGAAACCACGATGACCCTGCGTATTGCCGTCGGCGGCATCCACACCGAATGCTCCACCTCCTCGCCCGTGCTGATGCAGCCGGAGGATTTTCGCGTGCTGCGCGGCCAGCATCTGCTGGACGCCGAATACTTCAACTTTCTCGATGCAGAGAGCATCGTGCATCTGCCGCTGCTGCATGCGCGGGCCGTGCCGGGCGGCCCGGTGGCGCGGCACACCTATGAGGCCTTCAAGGCGGAGTTCCTGGCCCTGCTGCAGGACAGTCTGCCGCTCGATGGTCTCTATCTCGCCATGCATGGCGCGATGAATGTGGAAGGCATGGACGATGCCGAGGGCGACTGGATTTCGGCGGCTCGCGCCGTCGTCGGTCCGGATGTACCGGTGGCGGCGAGCTATGACCTGCATGGCAACGTGACGCAGAAGATCATCGACCAGCTGGATATCTTCGCGGCCTATCGCACCGCGCCGCATATAGATGTGCGCGAAACCATGGTGCGCGCCTGGTCTATGCTGGTGAAGACGCTGAAGACGGGGCAACGTCCGGGCGTTGCCTGGGCGCCCGTCCCGGTTCTGCTTCCGGGGGAGCGCACCTCAACGGAGGACGAACCGGCAAAGAGCCTTTATGCGAAGCTGCCCGAGCATGACGCCGTGGAGGGCATATGGGATGCAAACCTGATGGTTGGCTATGTCTGGGCGGACGAACCGCGCGGCACGGCCTGTGCGGTGGTGACGGCAACAGACAAGGCGGCCGCGAAGACGGCAGCAGAGGCCATTGCCCAATCCTATTGGGAGGCTCGGTCGGACTTCCGCTTCGGCCCGGTGACTGCGCCGCTCGACGAGGTGCTTGATATCGCCGAACAGGCAACGACCCGTCCGGTGATCCTCGCCGATTCCGGCGACAATCCGACCGGTGGCGGCGTGGGCGACCGTGCGGATGTGCTGAAGGCGCTGATCGCTCGTTCGTTCGAGGGCGCCGTGATCGGCGGCATCACCGACCGACCGGCCGTTGCCGCCTGCTTCGAGGCCGGCGTCGGCGCCCGGTTGACGCTGAAGATCGGTGCCTGGCTCGATCCGGCAAGCCCGAGCGTCGAAACCGAGGTGGAGGTTCTGCGCCTCGACGATCCGGGCGTCGATGCGGAACGGCAGGCCGTCGTGCGCATCGGCGGTATCACGCTGATCCTCGCCTCGCGCCGCAGACCCTATCACAACATTGCAGATTTCACCCGCCATGGCATCGATCCGAAGACGGTGCGGTTGCTGGTCGTGAAATCCGGCTATCTCTCGCCGGAACTTGCGCCGATCGCCAATCCGAACCTGATGGCGCTGACGGATGGCGTGATCAACCAGGACATCGAACAGCTGGTCAACCGGCGTCGCAAGAAGCCGAGCTATCCCTTTGAGAAGGATTTTGAATTCACGGCAGAAGCCGCATTCTCCGCTCGCTGGGCCGACCAGACGTGAAGAGTCGAAGGCAGCCATATCTGCGTGAAACCGCGAGGGCCGCATGAGCGGCTCTCTTCGCGCGACACTGTCCGATCCCTCGCTCCGGATCTCGGCACTGGCCATCTTCCTGTTCGGCACCACGGGGGCGGCCACCTCCCCCTATCAGTCGCTGATCGGCATCCAGGAACTGGGACTCAGCGATTCCGGCTACGCAACGCTGATGTTTGCCGCCGCGGTGATCAATGTCACTGCCAGCGTTATGATGGGGATTCTTGCCGACCGGATGGGCGATTACCGGCGCTCGATCGTCATCGTCTCCGTATTCGGTGTCGCAGGCTTCGGTATCGTCTATGTCGCGGCGAGCGCGCCCGCCTTCGTGATGTCCAAATTGCTGTTCATCCCGATTTTCGGCGCGCTGAATTCACTGATCTTCGCCAATGTCCGGGCCAGTTCCGAAGGGTTGTCGGCGGCGCGACTGGTGGCGATCAATTCCACCATGCGTGCGACCATTTCGCTGTCCTGGGTACTGATGCCCGGTCTGGTCGGCATCATGCTGGCGGGTGCCAGTTCCATGCTGCCGGCCTATCTGGTGGCGACGGCCGCCGCGCTCGCCTGCCTGGTGATCACGGCAGTCTGGCTGCCGGTTGCGCCGCCACGCACCCGCGCCGGCAGCGAGGATCGCTATCGCTTTCTCGCATCGCTCTTCGAAATCATCGAGCCGCGCGTGGCGCTTCGCGTGCTGGCCATTGCCCTCATCTGCTCCATGCTGCATGTCAGCGATGCCGTGCGCCCGCTCATCGTCACCGGCCAGGCCGGCGGCACTGTCAGTGATCTCGGCATCATCGTCGGCATCGTCGCGGCGCTGGAAATCCTCTTCATCCTCGTCTGGGGCCGCGCCGAACGCTTTCTGAAGCCCGTTCGGGCGCTGGCGCTGGGGGCCGGGCTCTACACCGTCTATCTGGTGCTGCAGGGGCTTGCGACGGAGGTGTGGCACGTTTACGCCCAGACGCTGTTGAGCGGCATCGCGGCGGCTGCCATCATCAGCCTGCCGATCACCTATCTGCAGGATCTGATTGCCGACAGGCCGGGTCTCGGCAGTTCGCTGATTGCCGTCAACATCTTCCTCAGCGCCGGCCTCAGCGCCCTGATCTTCGCGATCGGCACGCGCCTCGGCAGTTATGCCACGGTCTCCGTTCTCGGCGCGGTGGTCGGTTGCGCGGGGATTGTGCTGCTCCTTCTTCTGGATGGCCGCAAGGTGCGCTACGCATGAACAATCGCAACAGGAATCGTCCCGGAATGCTGCAAAAGCCTGTCCTCGAAATCTGCGTCGACAATGCCGAAGGGCTGTTTGCCGCCATCGAGGGCGGCGCTGACCGGATCGAACTCTGTGCAGCGCTGTCTGTCGGTGGGCTGACCCCGTCGCGCGGTTTCATGGCGCTGGCCGGTCGCCAGGCGATCCCTGTCTATGCCATGATCCGTCCGCGTTCAGGCGGCTTCGTCTTCTCGCCGGAGGAGGTCGAGATGATGAAATCCGATATCGACGCGGCGCGCGCCACCGGTCTTGCCGGCGTGGTGCTGGGCGCCAGCCTGCCGGATGGTCGACTGGATGCGGCAACGCTTGCCACCCTCTGCCGCCACGCGGCCGGGCTCGATCTCACCCTGCATCGCGCCTTCGACGTGACGCCCGACAAGCGGGAGGCGCTCGAAGCGGCAGTTGCGCTGGGCTTCTCCCGCATCCTGACCTCGGGGGGACGCCCGACGGCGCTCGAAGGGGTCGATCTTCTGGCAGAACTGGTGGAGCAGGCCGGGGAACGGATCTCCATCATGCCGGGCGCGGGCGTCAGGCCGCAGAGCGCCCCTGCCCTGCTGGAGCGCCTTGTCGTGCGCGAACTGCATGCGTCCTGCTCGGCACGTTACGCGGAGGACGATCGACAGCTGATAGAGCTCAGCTTTGCCGCCCGCGAAATGCTGCGCACGGATGCTGGTTCCGTGCGGGCGCTGAAGACGCTTCTCGCCCAGTCGGTCGCCAACCGGCGCAGCCGGCCGGCTGCCCTTCATTGAGGATGCCGTCGTCCCCGCGCCGTCAGCGCGTTGCGGATCGAGAAACTCGAATGGATGCGTGTGACACCGGGCAGCTTTGACAGGATATTGGTGTGGATCGCCTCGAACTCCTTCGGGCTTTCCACCTCGACACGCAGAAAATAATCCCAGTCGCCGGTCATCAGATAGCATTCGCGGATTTCCGGATGCTTGCGTACGGCATCTTCGAAGCGGTTGAGATAGTCCTCCGTCTGCCGATCCAGCGTGATATTGATCATCACGGCGATGGTGCTGCCTTCTTCTGCCGAGCCGATCAGCGCCGTATAGCCACGGATGACGCCGCTTTCCTCCATCAGCCGGATGCGCCGCAGACAGGCGGAGGGGGAAAGCCCGACCACTTCGGCCATTCGTGCGCTGCTCATGCGCGCATCGAGCCTCAGCAGGCGTATGATGTTGCGGTCGATGGCGTCCAGTGTCGCGGCCATGCTCGTTTCCGGAATAAGAATGCAAATTGCGTGATGGAATTGAGCATGTTTGCGCGTTCCAAGCAATATCTGCGCAAAACATGCAGGATTTCTCCGCTACACTCCCGGATATAACAATTCTTGAGGGTTGGGCCATGAACATGGCGAGCGTGACGAACTGGGAAAAGAGCGGCGCGCCGGGCGTGCTGACCATCGATCTTTCCGCCCTGCGGCGCAACTGGCGCCGCATTGCCACGCTGGTGGCACCGGCCAGAGCGTCCGCCGTGGTCAAGGCCAATGCCTATGGCCTCGGCGCCGATCGCGTTGCCCCGGCTCTCTATGAGGAGGGCTGCCGCGATTTCTTTGTCGCGCAATATGGCGAAGCGGTTGCCCTGCGTGCGCTGCTGGCTGACGATGCCTCGCTTTACGTTTTGAACGGGCTGCAGCCCGGCGTGGAAAGTGACTGCGCGCTGCGCAACGTGATCCCGGTGCTGAATTCGCTGGAACAGGTCGGCCGCTGGCGCAGCACGGCCAGATTGCTCGGGCGTCGCCTGCCGGCGCTGCTGCAGTTCGATACCGGCATGTCCCGGCTTGGCATGGCACCGGAAGAGGCCGAGGCGCTTTCGACCGATGCCGCGTTGCTGGAGGGCATCGATATTCGCTATATCATGAGCCATCTCGCCTGCGCCGATGAGGCGGAAGATCCGCACAATGCTGCACAGGCGAAAGTCATGCAGAGCATTGCCGAGTCCTTCCCCGGCATCCCGGTCTGCTTCGGCAATTCCGGCGGCTCCTTCCTGGGCGAAGCCTATCGCGGCGCCATGGTGCGCCCCGGCATTGCCCTTTATGGCGCCCGCCCGACCGATATCCTGACGCGGCCGATGGAGCCGGTCGTCGGCATCGAAGCCGCCGTGGTGCAGACGCGCACGGTGCCGGCCGGCACGGGCGTCGGCTATTCGGCAACCTATGTCACCGAGCGTGCGCAGAGGCTTGCGACGCTGGCAATCGGCTATGCGGACGGCGTGCCGCGTTCGCTCAGCAATCGCGGCGCCTTCTTCTTCGGCAATGTACGCCTGCCGATCGTCGGCCGCGTCTCGATGGACAGCACCATCATCGATATCAGCGACCTGCCGGACGGCACTCTTTCACTTGGCGGGCGGGTGGAATGGATCGGCCCGCACCAGAGCATCGAGCAGGTGGCCGAGGATGCCGGCACCATCAGCTGGGAGATCCTGACCGGGATCGGCACACGCTATGCGCGGCACTATCGCTAGAACTCGGCAGAACAACAAAACGGGGATATCACCATGAAGATTACCATTCTCGGCGCGGGCGTCATCGGTGTGACCTCGGCCTATTATCTGGCGAAGGCCGGCCATCAGGTCACCGTGATCGACCGGCAGGCAGGCCCGGCCCTGGAGACGAGCTTTGCCAATGCCGGCGAGGTTTCCTTCGGCTACTGCTCGCCGTGGGCGGCGCCCGGCATTCCTCAGAAGGCTATGAAGTGGATTTTCATGGAGCATGCTCCGCTGATCCTGCGACCGAAGCTCGACGCGGCGATGCTTTCCTGGATGCTGAAGATGCTGATGAACTGCACCTCGGAACGCTATGCCCTCAACAAGAGCCGGATGCTGCGGCTTGCCGATTACAGCCGCCTGGCGCTCGCCGAAGTGCGCAGCGAAACCGGTATCGCCTATGACGAGCGCATGCAGGGCACGCTGCAGCTGTTCCGGACCGAGGCTCAGCTGGAAGCCTCCGCCAAGGACGTCAAGGCGCTGGCGGCGGATGGCATTCCCTACGAAGTGCTTGATCCGGAAGGCTGCATCCGCGCCGAGCCGGCGCTCGCCCATGTGCGCCACAAGATCGTCGGCGGTCTTCTGACCCCGAAGGACGAGACCGGCGACTGCTTCAAGTTCACCAATGCGCTGGCCGCCAAGGCGGAAAGCATGGGCGTGCGCTTCCAGTGGGGCACGGCCATCAAGGGCCTGGAAGTGGACGGTGGCGCGGTGAAGGCTGTCGTGACCGATGGCGGCCGCATCCAGTCGGATGCGGTGGTGGTGGCACTCGGCAGCTATTCGCCGATGCTGGTCAAGCCGCACGGCATCAGCCTGCCGGTCTATCCGGTCAAGGGCTATTCGCTGACCATCCCGATCACCGATGCCAGCCGCGCGCCGGAATCCACCGTGATGGACGAGACCTACAAGATCGCCATCACCCGGCTTGGTGATCGCATCCGCGTCGGCGGCATGGCGGAAATCTCCGGCTATACCAATGATCTGGGGCCGGCACGTCGCCGCACGCTCGAACATTCGGTCACCGACCTCTTTCCCGGAGGCGATGTGTCGCGCGCCGATTTCTGGTCGGGCCTGCGCCCGATGACGCCGGATGGCACGCCCGTCATCGGTGCGACGAAGATCCGCAATCTCTACCTGAACACCGGCCATGGCACGCTCGGCTGGACGATGAGCTGCGGTTCCGCCAAGGTTCTGGCCGACATCGTCAGCGGTCGCAAGGCGGATATCGAGACCAGGGATCTGGCCGTTTCGCGCTACGCGGCGTGAGGCATGGTCGAAATGGCCGTGCGGGGCGTCATTCGCCCCGCACGGCCTCGGGCGGCCACTGCTGGGCCGCATGCAGCACGCGCAGAATGCTGACGGCGCTCTCATCCTCGCGATAGATCACCACATAGTTCGACCGCACCACCATTTCGCGGGTGCCTTCGACGCGGCCGGCGCGGTAAAGACGCGGATGCTCTATCAGGCGGCCGACCTTGAGATCGATCTCGTCCTTCAGTGCCTGCGCGGCATCGGAATTATGGTCTGAAATGTAGTCGATGATGGAAAGCAGATCGGACCGCGCCGTCTGACGCCACTCAAGACGCCGCACGACGCTTCCTGTCGATCATTGCCTGCATGTCGTCCATCACATCGGCGTGCAGCGATGGCGCCCGGCGATCGTCGAGCGCCTCCTGAACCTTGGCCCGGAACCAGGTGTCATAGGCCTGCGGATCTGTGGTGAGACCGGCCGGCAATCCGCCTTCCTTTGCAACACGCGTCAGCAGAATGCGGACCGCATCGGAAACCGTAAGCCCGACTTGCGCCAGCTTTTCGGTGGCTTCGGCCTTCAGGCTCTCTTCGACCCGGATATGCAGCATCGCCGTCTTGCCCATGCCTCGGCTCCCTGTAGCTGTCAGGGGGCAATATGTCTCTCAATTGAGAGACATGCAAGAGGCGATGCCGCCTGTTCCGATCACGGATTGTCCCGCTTGAAGATCCAGTCGTGGTCCGGATGGTTCTGGAACCGCCACTTGCGCATCGGACCGGCCATCACATTGAGATAATACATCTCGTAGCCATAAGGTGCGCCGCAGGGGTGATGCCCCTTCGGCACCAGAACCACGTCGCCATCCGAGACGGCCATCGTCTCGTCCAGTGAGCCGTCCTCGGTGAACACGCGCTGGAAGCCAAAGCCCTGCGCCGGGTTGAGGCGGTGGTAATACGTCTCTTCCAGATAGGTCATGTCCGGGAAATTGTCCTCGTCGTGCCGGTGCGGCGGATAGGACGACCAGTTGCCGGAGGGGGTGAAGACTTCGGTTACCAGCAGGCTGTCGGCCACATCGCGATCTTCCATGGCAATCGGGAAGATGTGGCGGGTATTGGCGCCCTTGCCGCGTTCGGTGAGGTTGATGCCGGCGGGGCCGATGACCTGCGCTTCGCGGCCGGGGCTGGCGGGCGCCGTGCAGATGGCGAGCGTGCAATCCGTCGTTGCCTCGGCCGACCAGTCGGCTCCGGCGGGAACATAGACGCAATGCGGCGGCTTCTTCTCGAAGACGTTCATGCGGTCGCCTAGTTCGCCGAATTCCTTTCCCGCGCCGGAAATCTTCGCCTTGCCTTCCACCAGCACCAGGATCACCTCGGTCTTGCCGGTCGGTTCGGCCGCCTTTTCACCGGGCTTCAGGTGGTAAAGACCAAAGCCGACATAGCCCCACTCGGCGCTTTGCGGCGTGATGTCGTGCACCTTGCCGGTCTTGCCCGCAGGCTTGCGCAACAGTTTGCTCATTCCTCGTCTCCTTCCCGTGCAGCAGCGGCGGCAGCCTTCTTCGCTTCCGCCTCCGCGATCGACCGGTCGTACATGAAGAGAAGTTCGTAGCCCGCATAAGCTGCGGCGCCAACGAACAGGAGCGCCCAGCCCCACGATCCGTTATAGGCTTCCACCAGCCCCCAGAGGAGGGGCAGGACCACCGTCAGAATCCGGCGCCACTTCGGCTGGAAGAAGGGATGCGTGGGGTCGAGCAGCTTCAACGGGCTATCCTTTGCTATCGGGTCAGATCAGGCCCGCATCCTTGGCGAAGCCCTTCAGCGATTTCAAGCCGAGGCTCTGATATTCGTAAGGGTTGCGGACATCCGGGTCCTGCTCCGCCTCAATGACGATCCAGCCCTGATAGCCGTGTTCTGCGGCAATCTTGAGGACCGGCGGGAACTCGACGCCGCCCTCCGTATCGCCCGGAACGGTGAACACGCCGCGGCGCACGCCTTCCAGGAAGGAGAGTTTTTCGGTGCGGACCTGTTCGGCAATGACCGGGCGAACGTTCTTGGCGTGGATATGGCCAACGCGGTGCATGTATTTTTTCGCAACGGCTTCCGGGTTTCCGCCACCGAAGTAGCAATGGCCGGTGTCGAGCAGCAGCTTGGCATGCGGGCCGGTATGCTGCATCAGGAGATCGATTTCCGCTTCGCTCTCGACGACCGTTCCCATGTGGTGATGGTAGACCAGCGAAATGCCCTGAGAGGCCGAGAATTCCGCCAGCGCCTCGACGCCTGCGCCGAACTTGGCCCAGTCGGCCTCAGCCAGCTTCGGACGATCGGCGAGTGCCACCTCATCATTGCCGTGGATGGCATTCGAGGTTTCGCAGACGATGATGACCTTGCAACCCATGGCCTTCAGCACGTCGAGGAACGGCTGCATCGCGGCCTTTTCGTCCTCGATGCTGTTGGTGAGCAGGTTCAGCGAATGCCAGCCGGAGACGAACTTCAGGCCGCGCGGTTCGAGGACCGATTTGAGGCCGGCCGGATCGGTCGGCAGCTTGTGGCCCTTCTCGATGCCGTCGAAACCGATCTTGGCGGTTTCGTCCAGGCACTGCTCCAGGCTGATATGCGCGCCAAGCGAACGGTCGTCGTCATTGGACCAGGCAATCGGGTTGGTACCGAAGAGGATCATCTTAACTTCTTTCCTTCAGGGCAGCTTCATAGGCGGACCGCGCCTTGTTGACTTCTTCGCGGGCCGAGACTTCCGGCACGGCCACGTCCCACCAGTGGCCACCGGCCCCTGGTGTCGGATAGGGATCGGTATCGATGACGATGACGGTCGTCTCTGCCGCTTCGCGAGCTGCGGCAAGCGCCGCTTCCAGCTCCGAAATCGAAGCAACCTTGTGGGATTTCGCGCCCATGGCCGCCGCGTGAGCGGCAAAATCGATTGCGATGGGGCTGACATTCGAATGGGCGTAGAGATTGTTGAACTCCGCGCCGCCGGTGCCCATCTGCAGCCGGTTGATGCAGCCGTAACCGCGATTGTCGGTGATGACGACGGTGATTTTCACCCCCATGCCGACCGCCGTTGCCAGCTCCGAATTCATCATCATGTAGGAACCGTCGCCGACCATGACGATCACGTCACGCTCCGGCTCCGCCATCTTGATGCCGAGACCGCCGGCAATCTCGTAGCCCATGCAGGAGAAGCCGTATTCCATGTGATAGGAGAGCGGCAGCTTGGCCTTCCACAGCTGATGCAACTCGCCCGGCATGGTGCCGGCGGCGCACATCACAACAGTGTTGTCGCGTGAGGCACGCTGCACGGCGCCGATCACCTGCATGTCGGTCGGCAGCGTGTTGGCATCCTTGGGCGCTGCGGTCACCGCATCGGCCTTGGCAAACCAGCTGGCCTTCAGACCCGTGTCCGGCTCTGCAAAGACATGATCTCCCAGCGCTGCGGAAATCTTCTCAAGCCCGACCCTGGCATCGGCAACCAGCGGAATGGCATCATGCTTGGCGCTGTCGTAAGGCTGAACGTTCAGCGCCAGGATCTTTCGGTCGGGATTCTTGAACAGCGCCCAGGAACCGGTGGTGAAATCCTGGAACCGTGTGCCGACGCCGATGACCAGATCGGCCTTTTCCGACACGATATTGGCGCTTTCGCAGCCGGTGACGCCGACCGGGCCAAAATTATAGGCGTGGTCCCAGGCAAGCGCCGACTTGCCGGCCTGTGTTTCAACAACCGGGATCTTGTGCTTCTCGACAAACGCCTTCAGCACTGCCGTCGCGCCGGAAAAATGCACACCGCCACCGGCGACTATGACCGGGTTCCTTGCCGCCTTGATGGCGGCAACAGCCGCTTCCAGCTCGATCACATCCGGCTCCGGGCGGCGGAAACGCCAGGTCTTCCTGGCAAAGAAGCTTTCCGGGTAATCGTAAGCCTCGGCTTGTACATCCTGGCAGAAGGCGAGTGTGACAGGGCCGCAGTCGGCCGGGTCCGTCAGGGTGCGGAAGGCGCGCGGCAGCGCCGTCAACAGCTGTTCGGGTCGCTCGATCCGATCGAAATACCGGCTGACCGGCTTGAAGCAGTCATTGGCCGACACCGTGCCATCCTCGAAATCCTCGATCTGCTGGAGAACGGGATCGGGACCGCGATTGGCAAACACATCGCCCGGAATGAAGAGAACCGGCAGACGGTTGACATGGGCCAATGCCGCAGCCGTGACCATGTTCAGCGCACCGGGACCGATGGACGACGTCACCGCCATGGCGCGGCGACGGCCCAGCTGCTTGGCATAGGCAATCGCCGCATGCGCCATCGACTGTTCGTTCTGGCCGCGATAGGTCGGCAGCTCCTCGCGAATGCCGTAAAGCGCTTCTCCGATGCCGGCCACGTTGCCATGGCCGAAGATGGCCCAGACGCCGGCGATATAAGGCACGCCATCCTCGTTCAGCTGATTGGCGAGATAGCGCACACAAGCCTGCGCTGCCGTCAAACGGATCGTTTTCATGCCTTTCCTCCCTTAACGGCCTTTGCGCGCGCTCCATCCCAGATCGCGCAGAGGCTCTTGTATCGGGCCACCATGTCCTGAACGGCGGCCTCATCGCTGATCTGGCCAGCCAGCCACTTGCGGGCGGCATCGCCAAAGATCGTGCGACCGACCGCGAAACCCTTCACCAGATCGAAACCGGCCGCAAGCGCAAAACTCTCCTCAAGCTCGGCCTGCGGCGCATCGAGACCCAGAACGACGATGCCGCGCGTATAGGCGTCATGACGCTCCACAGCCGCACAGGCATTGGCCCAGGCGGCCTGCGTTCTCATCGGCTCCAGCTTCCACCAGTCGGGATACACGCCGATGTCATAGAAGCGGTCGATGATCGCAGCCGTCGTCTCGTCATCCACCGCGCCAACCTTGGACGGAATGACTTCCAGCAGAAATTCCAGTCGGTTGCGGCGGGCGGCCTCAAACAGGCGCTTCACCGTTTCTTCCTGCTTCTCCTTCATCTCGGCGGTATCGTCAGGATGGTAGAAGCAGAGAACCTTCACCACGTGCTCGGCCGCCCATTCGCCCAGGCCGCCGCAATCGAGACCGAGCTCCGGCTCCAGCGTCAGCGGGCGCGAACCCGGCCATTCGGCGGGACGACCGATCCACAGGCCGGTACCGGCAGCGGCATAGAGCGCTTCCTTGCCAAGGCGGCCATCGCAGAGAATGCCATAGCCGCCCTGCCCGCCGGCCACGGTGGTTGCGGCCTGCAGGCAGAGTTTCTTGAACGTGCCGATGCGATCCGTCGGCACGCCGGCCTCTTCGGCCATGGCCTCCAGCTGCATGCGGTGATCGAAGGCAAAGACGCGCATGGTCGACCAGTCACCCTTGCGGTTGGTGGACCAATGCACCTGCTCCAGCGCCTCGTCCTTGCGCAGCGCCTTGTTCCTGATGCCGGTCCTGAAGAAATATTGCAGCTCTTCCCAGCTCGGATAGGCGGGCGTGCAGCCGTGGCGCGACACGGCAAAAGCACCGCAGGCATTGGCAAACTTCAGGGCCGTCGGCCAATCCTCGCCGGTCAGCCAACCCTTCAGCAGACCGGCCATGAAGCCATCGCCCGCGCCCAGCACGTTGAAGACTTCAATGGGGAAACCGGGGCCGGTCTGGCCCTTGTCGAGACTGTCCGGAATCTCGCCTTCGAAAACGGCAGCCCCCATCGGTCCGCGCTTGCACACCAGCGCCGCCTTCGAAACCTTGCGAACGGCGCGCAGCGCTTCCAGCGTGTCGGTGGAACCGCCGGCGATATGGAATTCTTCTTCCGTGCCGACGATCAGGTCGAACAGATGCAGTGTGCTCTGCAACTTCGCGGTCACCTTGGCGGATTCCACAAAGCGGCTTTCGCCGTCGCCATGGCCCGCCACCCCCCAGAGGTTCGGGCGATAATCGATATCGAGTGCGGTCCTTGCGCCGTTTTCGCGGGCAAGCCGCAGCGCCTTCATCACGGCCGCTTCCGTGCGGGTATGCGAGAGGTGCGTGCCGGTGACGGTGATGCAGCGCGCTTCGGCGACGAAGGCCGGATCGATATCCTCCTCGCAAAGCGCCATGTCGGCGCAGTTTTCGCGGTAGAAGATCAGCGGGAACTGGTTCTCGTCGCGGATGCCGAGCAGGACGAGCGCCGTCAGCCGCTCCGGATCGGTCTTCACGCCGCGCACATCGACGCCCTCGCGCACCAGCTGTTCGCGAATGAAACGGCCCATATGCTCGTCACCGACGCGGGTAATCAGCGCGCTCTTCAGGCCGAGGCGGGCGGCGCCCGCGGCAATGTTGGTCGGCGAGCCGCCGATATATTTGTTGAAGGAGTTCATGTCCTCCAGCCGGCCACCCACCTGGGCGCCATAGAGGTCAACGGACGAGCGTCCGATCGTGATCACGTCGAGTGGCTTCAAGAGGCCCTCCCTTGGCCGTAGATGGCAACCGGCGCATGCCGCGCCGCATCCGGCGTCTCCCGCGCCGGCTTTTCAGATTTGGACTATAAATTCCATTTTGAAGAGTTTCAATACGAATATTCAGGTGCTGCGTCGCGTACCCACGGCCGTCGACAGGGCAATGGCGAGACACAGCGTCGCAGAGAGCGAGCGGAAGGCGCCGAAATCCACCTCCGACACCGCCAGAATGGTCGCGCCCATCTTGCGCAACGGATTGACTGCCGCGTCGGTCAGCGCCACCACCGGCACCTCGCGGGCGCGCACGGTCTCCACCAGATCCAGCGTCTCCTGCGAATAGGGGGAGAAGGTAATGGCAAGCAGCGCATCGCCGGGGCGGATGGCGTTGACGCTTTCAAGCCGGCCGGCAGCACCGTGCAGCATGGCCGGAACTCGCATCTTTTCCAGCGCATAGGCAATGTAGCTTGCCACCGCAAAGGAACGGCGCAGGCCGATGATGTGCACGAGGCTGGCAGAGGCCAGAACCTCCACGGCGTCTTCAAGCGCCTGAGGATCAACGGATTTCAGCAGGTTTTCCAGCGAAGCGCGACTCGCTTCGACAAATTCCGCGAGAAGTCGCGGGCCGCTGTGTTCGCCCATGTCGCGCAGGTGGTCGAGACGGGTCGCATAATCCGGCCAGCCCCCGACATAGCTTTCGCGAAACAGGCGCTGCATTTCCGAATAGCCGGAAAAACCCATGATCTGACAGAAGCGCATGAAGGCCGAGGGCTGCACGCCGGCACCTTCTGCCATTTCCGCCACCGTGGACACGGCGATCCGGTCGGTATTGGCCGCAACATAGTCCGCGCATTGCTTCAACCGCTTGGGCAGGGCGACGGAGACATCCAGCAGCCGTTCCTCGAACTCCTTCACGCTTGTCGGCGCCCCTGCCTCGGCCATCCATACCGTCCTTTTCTCTGCTTGACACGAATATGGTCACACTCTAGCAAAATGGAACATATATTCCAAATCCGGTTTCGGAAGATGGCTTCCGGTCCGGACCCAAGACCCGATGTGGAGGAGAACCCATGGTAACGAGATTGGCCCTTTTGGGCGCAGGACGTATCGGCAAGGTGCATGCGAAGGCGATCGCATCCGACCCGCGTGCAAAACTGGTGGCCGTGGTGGACGCCATGGAAGCCGCAGCACAGGCGATCGCCGATGAGGCCGGCTGCGAGGTCAGCACCATCGACGCGGTGCTTGCCAACAAGGATGTCGATGCCGTCATCATCTGCACGCCGACCAACACGCATGCGGACCTGATCGAGAAGTTCGCCCGCGCTGGCAAGGCCATCTTCTGCGAAAAGCCGATCGATCTCGATGTAGCTCGCGCACAGGCCTGCATCGACGTGGTGAAGGAAACCGGCGCCAAGGTCATGCTTGGCTTCAACCGCCGCTTCGATCCGCACTTCCAGGCCGTTCGAGCTGAAATCGACAAGGGCACCATCGGCAAGGTGGAAATGGTGACGATCACCAGCCGTGACCCGGGCGCTCCGCCGGTCGAGTATATCAAGGTCTCCGGCGGCATTTTCCGCGACATGACCATCCACGATCTCGACATGGCGCGCTTCCTGCTCGGCGAAGAGATCGCCTCGGTCTTCGCAACGGGTGCCGTTCTGGTCGACCCGAAGATCGGCGAGGCAGGCGATTACGACAGCGCGAGCCTGATCCTCACCACCGCCAGCGGCCGCCAGGCCGTTATCTCCAACTCCCGCCGCGCCACCTACGGCTATGACCAGCGCATCGAAGTGCATGGTTCGCTGGGCTCGGTTGCTGCCGAGAACCAGCGCTCGGTGTCGATCGAGGTCGCCAACAAGGATGGCTATACCCGTCCGCCGCTGCATGATTTCTTCATGACGCGCTATACGGAAGCCTATGCCGCCGAGATCAAGGCCTTCATCGATACGGTCGAAAAGGGCGCTGCCGCCTCGCCGTCTGCCGAAGACGGCCTGATCGCGCTGAAGCTTGCCGATGCTGCGCTCAAGTCTGCCAAGACGGGTGCGGCTGTTTCGCTCGTCTGATCGCTATCGATCCGGATACCAAAAAGGCGGCGGAACCTCAGGGTCCGCCGCCTTTCGTTGTGCTGGCAGGGCCGCACCGCACCTGTCCCCTGCCCGGCGCGGCCCGCCCGCCTCAACCTTGCTTTTCGGCCATAACGCGCACCAGAAGCAGCATGACGAGGGCCTGGCCATAGGGTGCCGGCACGTTCGGGATCTGGCGGTAGAAATCCAGCGTGTGGCCCATCGGCGTGCCGTCGGACACTTCGAGCACGATGCCGGTATCGTCGATCCGCTGCATCACGGCATCCAGTGCCCGGGTGGCGACCGGCTTCAGCGCGGCGTCCAGCAGGCCGAGATCGATGCCGCGCAGAATGCCATAGGCAATGCCGGCGGTGGCCGAGGTTTCCTCCGGCGAACCTGGATCGCAGACGAGCGTGTTGAACATGCCGTTGGGGCGCTGGTGTTCGGCAAGCGTGCGGACCTGTGCCTGCAGCACATGCGTCAGGTGGCGTTTCAGATGCTCCGGCACCTGTGCGACGAGGCTGAACAGTTCGGGGATCGCGACGGTGATCCAGGAATTGCCGCGCGCCCAGAAGGCCTTGGCGAAGTTGTGGCGGCCGTTGAAGGTCCAGCCGTGATACCAGAGGCCGGTGACCGGATCGGCAAGAAAGCGCTCATGCACGAGGAACTGGTAGAAGGCCTCCTCGATCCAGTCCTGGCGCCCGAAGCGCTGGCCGGCGCGGGCCAGGAACAGGCAGGTCATGAACAGCGTGTCGTCCCACAATTCGCCGTCGTTCATCCGCTCCTTGACCACATGCTGGAAGCCGGCATCCTCGGTGCGGGCAAGCCTGGTCATCAGCCAGTCGGCCCAGTCCTGCACCAGTGCTTCCCAGTCCGGACGCTTGATGTGGTCGATCAGCACGGCGAGCGCCAGCATGGGCGAGGAGGAGTTGACCTGGCGCGGCGGCAGGCCGCGGCCGATCTGCCAGTCATACCAGCGGCCGATGGCTTCCATCAGCGAGCGGTCGCCGATCGCTTCCGCATGACGGATGAGGCCATAGATGCCGACGCCGACTTCCCAGTCCCATTCGTCGAACTGCAGTTCGTAGCCACCGTCGGGAGCGGCCACGGTTTCATTGATGCCCTTGAGGCGGGCAAGGCCGACGGCGACGCGGGAAAGCGTTTCGGAAAGAATTTCGGGCTGCATCAGCATCGGGAATCCTGTCTGTCAATTCGGATCTGCAATCAGTGCGACACGGCATCGATGTGCCGGATCAGCGGTTCGAGCGTGCGATTGGGAAACACGTAAGGCAGCCCGCCGACGATAAGCCCCTGCTCCCAGTCGAGCAGCAGCGTTTCATGGGCCGGGCGCTTCAGCGTCAGCGTTGGTGTCTCTGCGTCGAGCGAAAGCGTGAGGGTCGAAAGGCTTGCTTTGAAGGCGTCGAACGCCTTGCTGTCGGAGCCTTCGGCCATCAGGGCCAGCCAGCCGGTTGTCCGCCCGCGGGCGCGGAACTCGATGCCGGCGCCCGGACCGGTCGTGACCGGCTCGATGGGACTGGTGGCCGTCAGGGCCGCAAAACCCTGGCCGCTGCGCATCACGATAAAATTACCGACGCGCTCCACGGAATCGAAGGCATCAACCTGCACATAGGCATGGCTGAAGGGGATGCGCGGCGTATCGCCGAGGTCATAAAGCAGCAGCGCGGCATTGCCGTATTGTGCTGCCCGCGGCATGGAGCCGTTGCCGGCCCAGTAGGAGGGCCGTGCGCTGCCCCAGGGGTCATCCTCGCCCGGCTGGTTGATCCAGGCGCGGGCAAAGGGCGAACCGGCAAAGCGCAGATCCACTACATGCTGCTGATGGCCGCGTCCGCCCGGCCTGCCGTCCATCATGGAGGATAGCTGAACATGCGCGCTCTTGTAGAGCGCCAGCCTTGCCGCCTCATCATGGCCTTGCACGTAATTCGCCGTCAGTGCCTTGCCAGGGGCGGGAGATACAACGGCCGCTGCGGCATCCGGGGGCACATACTGGCCGGCGGCCAGCATGGTGAGTGCGGCCACGCCGTTGTTGAACCAGCCTTTGCCGAATGCGACGGTGGCGAAAGGGGCAAGCTCCGTCAGCGGGCCGGCGCGCAACTCCTTGTCATAGGCGCGGCCCATGGTGCCCGCCGGCACACCTTCGAGCGTGTGCAGGCCGATCATCAGATAGAGCCGGTCGAGCAGGGCCTTGGCCCGCTCGCGGATCACTCCCTCTCCCAGATGCTCCAGCGCCAGCAGACCGATGAAATCGATCGGGTAATAGGCGGCGGAGTTCCACTCGGCCAGGCCATGGCTTTCGACGCTGTCGAACCACTTCATCAGTCGCTGGCGGCCAAGTTCCTGCTGCTCGGCGCCGAGGCGTCCCGATGCGGTGAAGGCGGCACGCGGCAGAAGCTTGCCGGCGAGATATTGCGAGACGTGGAAGCACAGTACGTGGTTCTCGCTCCAGAACCACATCACGTCATTGCCCGGCTCGTCTACCCAGTAGCGGTAATCGAGGATCGTCCGGCGTACCTCGGTCTGGATCTCTTCCGGCAGTCGATCGCGATAGACCCCGTAGAGCCAGAGCAGCGGCACCAGCACGAAGTCCGAGCAGTCGCGCCGTTCGTTGATGGCCGCAAGCGTGTTGGCGACGATCTCGCGGAAGACGGCGTCGACAGGCCGGCCGGTGGCCATCATCGCGATGGCCTTGCCGGCACGCTGTTCGCCATGTTCTGCGGCGAATTCCAGCGCAAGATGCTTGCGCTCCTCCAGCGTCAGGGCGCGCAGATCGCGCATCGGCTCGGTCAGCGTGGCAAAATCGATCTGGCGGGCGACCCGCGTCTCGCCGATGGAGAAGATCAGCCCCAGCGGGTGGTAGCCGTCCGGCAGCTTGTCGGCACCATCCAGCCGCAGCGTCGTTTCTCCGGCACGCAGAATGCCGACGGCATCGAGAAGCGGCGGCTTGTCGCGCATATGCACACTCGGCAGGATTTTCGCCTGCACGGTGACATCGACGGCCGCCGGCCGCTCCACCTTCAGCACCAGTTGCCCATCCAGAACATGCAGCGGCATCGGGCGCACGTCTGTTGCAAGCTCCTTCAGGAGTGCAATCGTTTCGTCCGAGGCGGGCACCGGCAGTTCGGCGACAATCGGGCCGGGACCGAGGAGCGTCAGTTCGAAGTACCAGAGCGCGTCCCGCTCGGCGAGTTCTTCGCAGAGCACCACCACCTCGCTGCCGCCGGCCTTCAGCGGCAGCGTGAATTCGGTCTGTGATTCCCTGTTGCGGCGGAAGGGTTCGAAGGCCAGGCATTCGACGCCATCGACCCAGATGCGTACGCCGCCGCAGGTCGCCAGCCGGAAGCGCATGTCGCCGCCCGATGTCGGCACGAGCCGCGTCTTCAGCCAGCGCGACAGACGGGTTGGGCGATGCCAGAAGCCGGAAAACTCGACGCGCCGGTTGAAGCCCGGCAGATAGAGCCCCTCGACCGGGAAATCCGTGCGCAGGGCAACGGTGCGGGTCTTGATCTCCTCCCACAGCGCCACGCGGCAGGGCAGATCGCCCACGTCGACGAAGCCGTTGATGAAGCGGTAGTTCACCCGATCTTCGGCAAGCGCCGGCTCGCCCGGATAATAGGTCGCCTCCACCGGAGACAGCGCCCATGCCGTGACGGACTGGCCGGGGGCAACGACAAAGCCCGCGCCCTCATGCTCTTTCTTCGGTTGCGCCTGCGCTGTCATGGCTGCTGCTCCGCCTGCATTTCCGGAAGCGGGAGGCTGAGTTCGATGCGCTCCAGCAGGTCCGGCAATTTCCAGATATGGCTGATGGTGAGGCGCGGGCGTTCGCGTCTCAGCCGGTGCTTGTGGCTGCGGCGCTTCGACCAGGCCAGGAACACGCTGATCAGACCGAAGCGGTTGGCGCCCAGAATGTCGCGCTGAAGGTTGTTGCCGACCATCACCGTGCGACGGCAATCCTCGTCCGACAGGCAGAGCGCATCGGCGGCGGCGGCAAACATCCGCGCGGATGGCTTCAGTTCGCCGACATCCTCGGATATGACGTGCGCCTCGAAGCAATCCCAAAGGCGGTGCGCACCCAGAATGTTCTCGAAGGTCTTGCGCGGTCCATCCGCCACCAGCGCCAGCCGATAGCCGCTGGCAACAAGCTGCCGCACGGTGTCGGCCGCGCCCGGAATGAGGTCAGCTCGCGTCACGATCTCCGTGCCGGGGATCTTTTCCTCGGTCGCTTCATCGGCCAGCGTATCGCCGCAATCGAGGAAGACGGCCGCAAGATGCGGGACGCTGCTCGGCAGATCTTCCACCAGACGCGCCACGCGCTTCGGAATCCATTGTTCCAGCACCGCCCACGGCACCAGGGCAATGCCGCCCTGTTCATCGCCGCTGCGGGCAAAGTCCCAGCTGGGCACGAAGGCCGCCCGCTTCATCTTGAGCCGCGCCAGACGGTTTTCCAGCGCGGAGGCGGATATCAGCCCGGCATGGGAAAAGCGGTTGGACAGATGCACGCCCTGCTCGCCGGCAAAAGCGCCGCACATGGCTTCGATCAGGGTGCCGCTCTTGACGTGCATCTCGCCATTGTCGGCCCAATGTGCGTGCTTGCCGGGCTCGCTGTAGAGGACAGGCCGGCCATGCTCGAGAGGAAGCGATCCGTCCGGACGCACCATGGCCCGCCGCGCGCCGTGGCGGGAGGCTTCCACCTTCACCACCGCGCCGGCCGCATCCACATGCACCCAGACATGTTCGAGATCATAAAGGTGCTGGATATCCCAGTCATACCAGATCGCATATTCGATGACGGCGTGCGCCTGCGGCCGGATGCGGAATTTCGAGGAGAGAGACTGCCCCTCCTCCCGGTAGACGGCGTAGCCCGCGGCGAGCGGCCGGAAGGGTTCGGCCCTGTCGAGCATCAGCCGCGGCTGGTGCCGGCGGGCAAGCGCTGCATCTGCGTCCGTGCCGTTCACGACGAGTTCCCGGAGTTCACCGCTGAGGGGGCTGGCGCATGTCATTCCGCGGCCACTCCGATCAGGTCCAGCGTTTCTGCATGGTGACAGCGCACCTGCCGGCCGGATTTCACCACGCGCAGTTCCGGCACCTCCCCGCGGCACTTTGCATCGGCATAGGCGCAGCGCGGATGGAAGGGGCAGCCGGTCGGGATGTTCATCGCATCGGCAATCTCGCCCTTGAGGGGCACGCGCTTGCGGGCGCGGTTGCCGCGCGGGTCCGGCTGCGGCACGGCAGCCAGCAGCGCTTCCGTGTAGGGATGCAGCGGCTTGGCGAACATCTCGTCGGTCGGCCCGACCTCCATCAGCCGGCCGAGATACATCACGCCGATGCGATCGGAGATGTGCTCCACCATGCCGAGATCGTGGGTGATGAAGAGATAGGTGAGCCCGAACTTCTCCTGCAGGTCCTGCATCAGGTTGATGTTCTGGGCCGCGACCGACACGTCGAGCGCCGAGACGGCTTCGTCGGCAGCGATAAAGCTCGGATTGAGCGCCAGCGCCCGGGCGATGCCGATGCGCTGGCGCTGCCCCCCCGAGAAGGCATGCGGATAGCGGGTCAGATATTCCGGCCGCAGGCCGACGAGGCGCAGCAGTTCTGCCACCCGGTCGCGGATCTCGCCTTGCGAACCGACACCGTGAATGACCAACGGCTCGCCGACGAGGTCGAGCAGCGTCATGCGCGGGTTCAGCGAGGAATAGGGATCCTGGAAGATCATCTGCATCTCGCGGCGGATGTCGCGCAGATCGCGATCCGACAGTGTCGACACGTCGATCACGCTGCCATCGGCGCGGCGGAACAGGATCTCGCCGCCGGTCAGGTCATAGGCGCGCAGGATGAGGCGGGCGATCGAGGACTTGCCAGAGCCGCTTTCGCCCACCAGCCCGAAGGTTTCGCCCTTGCGGATGTCAAAGGTGATGTCGTCGACAGCCTTCACGTAGCCCTTGACGCGACGCATCCAGCCTTCCTGCACAGGAAAGTATTTGCGGGCGCTGCGCACCGAGATGATGTGGTCCTCGTGCATCGGCACGCTGGTCTTGCTGATCGTGGTCATTGTGCAGCCTCCGCCTGCCTGTCCTGCCCGGCGAAATGACAGCGGGCACGCTGCCCGCTGGCAAACACCACATCCTCCGGCGTCTGGACGTCGCAGATGCCGCCGACGGCGTGCATGCAGCGCGGGTGGAAGGAACAGCCCGTGGGAACGTTGAAGGGGTCCGGCACCATGCCGGCAATGGTGCGCAACCGCCGCCCGTGGCTGCGGCCAAGCCGCGGGATCGATTGCAGCAGCGCCTGGGTATAGGGATGCTTCGGCTCGTAAAAGATCTCGTCCACCGTTCCGGTTTCCACCACCCGGCCGAGATACATCACTGCAACGCGGTCGGCGATGTCGGCCACCACCCCGAAATTGTGGGTGATGAACACGATGGCCATGTTCATCTCGTCCTGCAGACGCTTCAGCAGTTCCAGGATCTGCGCCTCGGTGGTGACGTCGAGGGCGGTCGTCGGTTCGTCGGCAATCAGGAGGGCTGGATCGCAGGCGAGCGCCAGCGCAATCATGGCACGCTGGCGCATGCCGCCGGAGAGATGGTGCGGAAAGCGGTCGACGATGTCGTTCGGCCGCGG
Organism: Rhizobium sp. CSW-27; assembly: GCF_018760785.1. Taxonomy (GTDB): domain Bacteria; phylum Pseudomonadota; class Alphaproteobacteria; order Rhizobiales; family Rhizobiaceae; genus Neorhizobium. The sequence continues at coordinate 186,317 of NZ_JAHHZO010000003.1, read as the reverse complement.
CATCTGCACCTTGGTCAGAAGTTCGATGGCGCGGGCACGCGCCTCCGCCTTGGAGACGTTGCGGTGCAGCATGACGGTGCGCATGATCTGCGTGCCGATGGTATGCACCGGCGACAGCGCCGTCATCGGCTCCTGGAAGATCATGCCGATTTCGTTGCCGCGCAGATTGCGCATGGTGCGCCCCAGTCGGTCCTGCTCGTTGATCAGCAGTTCCTCGCCGCTCTTGCAGCGATAGCGGATGGTGCCGCTGGCGTTGATCGCATATTTCGGCTGCAGGCGCATGATGGAGCGTGCGGTGACCGACTTGCCCGATCCGCTTTCGCCGACGATGCCGAGCACCTCGCCCTTGTTGACATGGTAGGAGACGCCGTTGACGGCCTTGACCAGTCCGTCGCGGGTCGGAAAGTGCACCCCGACATTGTCGAGCTGCAGCAACCGCTCCTGAGGCATGGGTGACAGGGATTTCGTGATGGTCTCAGACATGATGCTGCTCCGTCATTGGCCGTAGGGGTCGGCTGCATCGCGCAGGCCATCACCGATGAAGTTGAAGGCAAGCACGACGAGGACGACCGCGATTCCCGGCGCCAGAAGCCAGGGGGCGAGCGAGATGGTGCGCAGGTTCTGTGCGTCCTGCAGCAGCACGCCCCAGCTGACCACCGGCGGGCGAAGACCGAGGCCAAGGAAGCTGAGCGCCGTCTCGCCGAGGATCATTTCCGGAATGGCAAGCGTAAGGGCTGCGATGATGTAGCTCGTCATCGCCGGCAGCATGTGGCGCGTCACGATGCGATATTCCGAGGCGCCGGCCAGGCGGGCGGCCAGAACATAATCCTCCGATTTCAGCGACAGGAAGCGCCCGCGTACCACGCGCGCCAGATGCGTCCAGCCGATCAGCGACAGAATGATGGTGATCAGCACGTAGACGAAGAGCGGATCCCAGGCAATCGGCAATGCCGCCGCAAGGCCCATCCAGAGCGGTATCGTCGGGATCGAGCGGATGAACTCCATCAGTCGCTGGATCATCGCATCGAGCCAGCCGCCGTAATAGCCGGAGATCGCGCCGAGGGCGAGGCCGAGAACGAAGGAAAAGGCGACGCCGATGAGGCCGGCCGAGAGGGTGACGCGCGCGCCGTAGAGAAGTCGGGTGAACAGGTCGCGGCCGAGCGAATCCGTGCCGAGCAGGTTGATCTGCTGGCGGCGGTCGTTCACGCCGAAGAAATGCAGGTTGGTTTCCACCAGACCGAGCAGCGCATAGGTTTCGCCGCGGACGAAGAACTCGACCGGCAGCACCTTCGTGCGGTCTTCCTGATAAAGCACCCGGGCGGTTTCCGGATCGCGGGTGCGCTTCAGCGGGTAGACGAAGGGACGATGCAGCGCACCGTCATGAATGACACGCACGACATTCGGCGGCGCGAATGTGTTCAGCCGGTTGATCGTATTCGGCCCGTAGGGCGACATGAAATCCGCGAACAGGGCGAGCAGTCCGAGGATCACCATGAAGGCGAGCGAGACGACGGCCAGCTTGTGCTTGCGAAAGCGCCACCAGATCAGCGTCCGGGGCTTTGCCGTGTAGGATGCGTCGGCATTGAACTCTTCCTTCGGCGCCAGCGGCGGAGAAAGCAGGGTTTCGGGAGATAAGGTGTGAATGTCGGTCATGTGCGCCTCATGAGAACCGGATGCGCGGGTCGGAAAGCGCAAGAAGGATGTCGGACAGCACCGTTCCGATGACGGTGAAGACGCTGAGGATCAGGATGAAGCTGCCGGCGAGATACATGTCCTGCATCTTGAGCGCCTGCAGCAGAAGCGGGCCCGTGGTCGGCAGGTTCAGCACGACGGCGGTGATGACGTCGCCGGAAAACAGTGCCGGCAGCGCCCAGCCCACGGTGGAGATGAAGGGGTTGAGAGCGACGCGCACCGGATAGCGCCAGACGACCGTGCGCTCGCCGAAGCCTTGCGCATAGGCGGTTTCCACATAGGGCTTGCGCAACTCGTCCAGCATGTTGGCCCGCATGACGCGGATCAGGCCCGCGGCCCCGCCGGTGGCGAGCACCACCAGTGGAATCCAGATGTGCGATAGCATGTTGCCGATCTTGGCGAGATCCCAGGGCTGGCCCTCGAACTGCGGGGAGACGAGGCCGCCGACATCCATGTTCAGCCACACAAAGGTGATCCACATCAGGATCAGCGCCAGCAGGAAGTCGGGAATGCCCTTGCCGAGGAAGCCGAAGACGGTGAAGAGATAGTCGAACACGGAATACTGGCGCGTGGCGGAATAGACGCCGACCGGAATGGCGATCAGCCAGGTGAAGACCATGCTGAGCGTCGAGATCGCCAGCGTCAGGCCGAGGCGTTCCCAGATCAGGTCGCTGACGGCGGCATTCCATTCCAGCGAGCGGCCGAAATCGCCGTGCAGGACGATGTTGGAAATCCAGCGCCAGTATTGCACCAGCAGCGGGTCGTTCAGGCCCCATTCGGCGCGAAGCAGCGCCTCCTGGGCCTCGGTGATGTAGTCGCCGCTGTTGCGCAGCTGCGCGGCATAGGCAGTGACGAAATCGCCGGGCGGCAACTGGATGATCACGAATGAAATGAACGAGACGAAAACCAATGTGGGAATGGCCCACAAGAGACGTCTGGCGATATAACTGAGCATGCTTTCCCTCCTGCTCCGCAGGACGTGCCGTTCCAGCGGGAAACGTCACCTGTCACCGTTGGCCGGAAACCAGGACTGATCGATGAAATGAAATCGCGGTCCGCCGGCCGGGCTCGTGCCGGGCCGACGGAGGGCATGTGCTGGATCGGGGCCTAAAGCCGGTTACTGCTTCATCCACATCTGCTGCGTGGCGCCAAGGCCGATGCCGCGGGTGATGTCGTCCTCGATCAGGTCGTCGCGGAAGTTCATGAAGTTGGTCTTCACCACCGAGATCGCGGGAAGTTCCCCGACGATGCCGATGACCCAGCCTTCCGTGACAAATGTCTTGATCAGGTCGTTGACGGCAGCGTCCGCTTCCTTGCGATCGGCAGCCTTGCCAGCCTTGTCCCAATCGGCAAAGATGCGCCGGATAGGATGGTTGGCCGGCGGCTCGATGCCGGAGCCACCCTTGGTCGAATACCAGAGATAATACTGGTTCGCGTAGGAATCGTTGCCCATCATGATGCGCGGATCGGCCGCCACGACCGACAGCCGGTCGAAGGGATACCACTGCATCTGGAACTCGTTGTTGTCGCGGTTCGCATCCCACTGGGTGCGGTCGATGATACGCGGCAGCAGTTCGACGCCGATATCCTTGTAGTTGGCGGCAACCAGTTCCATGGTCTTCGGACCGTTGGCATGCTGCATTTCCACGACGATCTGCAGACGCTTGCCATCCGGGCGCAGGCGGAAGCCCTCACTGTCCTTCTTCGTCAGGCCAATGCCGTCGAGAAGCGCATTGGCCTTGTCCGGATCGTATTCGGCCCAGTGCTTTTCAAGGTCCGGGTCGAAATTCGGCGAGCCGGTGACCGGGGATGCCTGGCGCGCCTCGGCAAGACCGGAGAAGATCAGTTCGTTGATGGTGTCACGGTCGATGGCGATGCTGAGGGCCTGGCGGAAGTCCGACTTCTCGAACAGGCCGCGCAGCACTTCGTCCTTCATGTTGAGGTTCGGAACCAGTGCCCAGGTCTGTGCCTGCGTCCAGCGGTGAACCTTATAGTTCCCCTTGGCCTCGTTCTCCTTGTAGAAGGTGAAGTCCTGCGGCTCGACATAGCGCATCTGCATGTCGATCTGGCCCTGCACGATCATCAGGTTGAAGGCTTCCTGATCGCTGAACAGGCGGTGCGTGATGCGGTCGATATAGGGCAGCTGGTTGCCGGCCTGGTCCACCGCATAGTAATAGGGGTTGCGCACCATGGTCACGAGGTCGCCCGGCGCCGGCTTCTCGATCTTCCAGGCGGTGATCACCGGCAGGTCCGGGTTCTGCCACCAGGCAGTCGCGGCACCCTTGGAGCCCCACAGGTCGCTCCACTTCGGCACGCCGAACTTCGCTGCGGCTGCCTTCAGCTGCTCTTCCGACGCATAGTGATTGTTGAACTGCTTCAGGTAGTGCTTCGGGAAGATGAAGCTCGGGCGGTCGAGGCTCGGATCGCCGGTGGAATCCTTGGCAAGGATTTCGAGGAAGTAGACATAAGGCTGGTCGAACTTCACCTTGAAGGTCTGCTCATCGATGACTTCCAGCTTCATCGGCTTGCCGCCGGGCGCCAGCGTCTGGTCGATATTGGCCAGGATGTCCTTGTTGAGGAAGACATCCTCATACCAGAAGCGCACGTCCTCGGTGGTCACCGGATGGCCATCCGACCACTTCAGGCCCTTCAGCAGCGTGAAGGTGAACTCGCGGGAATCGGGGCTGACCGAATAGGACGAGATGTAGCCCGGCACCAGCTTCAGCGGGCCACCCGGCTTCTGCGCCCACTTCACGACACGCTCTTCCATCAGCTTGGTCGGGCCCCAGCGATCGCCCGGCCCCTTGAAGGCGCGCTGCCAGTTGCCGCCATACTGGCCGACCTGCTCGGCTTCGATCACGGTCGGCTTTTCGGGCAGACGCTGGTCGACCGGCGGAAGCTTGCCGGCCTTCACCTGTTCCGCCAGCATCGGCGATTCCTGGAATGCCAGCGCCGAACCGGCGAGGCAGGTAGCCAGAAGAACAGCGAGAGAACTTGTGAAAATATTTTTACGTTGAGACATGTCACCCTCCCAGATGAACTCGTTTATTCCGCCTATTGCCCCAAAATATCCCAGCAATCGCGTTGGATCGGACGATCTGGCATGATCGTTCAAAAATCAAGATGAAAAAATTTTTTCATTTTCAGGCTGAGGAAAGGCCGCCGCCGCTTTCACGCTCGACAAGCTGGCAACCGAGTTCGATGCGGCAGGCCGGGTAGTCGCGGCTCATGAAAGACAGGCGGTTCTCCAGCATCTGTACGGTGGAGGCCGCCAGCGCATCAAGCGGCACGCGCACGGTGGTGAGCGACGGGACGGTGAGTTCGCCGGGCGCGACCCCGTCGAAGCCCACCACCGCAATGTCCGCGGGAATCGCATAGCCCTGTGCCTGAAGTTCCGTCAGTGCGCCGATCGCCAGGTTGTCGGCTGCGCAAAACACCGCCGTGAAGCCATCCAGGCCGCCGCGCTCGGCGATGAAGCCCCTCAGCGCCTGACGCGCCTGGTCTGGCTCGTAGCCGCGGGCGTAAAGCACCTCGCCCAGGTCCTGCGGCAGGTCCCGTTCCGCATAGGCGTCGCGGAAGCCGTCGACGCGGCGCATGATGGTGCTGCGGCCGCGCCAGGTAAGGTGCAGAATGCGCCGGTGGCCATGCGAGAGCAGCCATTCGGTGGCGAGCCGCGCGCCATAGCGGTTGGCCGGTGCCACGGTGTCGAGCCCCATTGCGGGGTCCTCGCCGTTCAGCAGCACCACGGGGATGTCTGAGGCGGCCAGGCCCTTCAGCAGCTTCGGATTGTCGTCGAAAACAAGGACGATGCCCTCGGCGCCGACGCCGCGGGCGCCGGCCAGAATTTCCGCCGCCGAAAGTTCCGCCGATCCGTTATGCGCCACCACCCGCACGCCGCGCCGCTCGCATTCGCGCGAAAGCTGGGTCAGCAGCGTCCAGGACACGAGGTTGATGTCGTTGTGCGGGCGGTTGCCGGGCGGTACGGCGAGGTAAAGCGTCGTCAGCGAGGCTATTGCGCCCTTCTGCTGTCGTTTGGCCAGATAGCCAAGGCGCCGCGCCGCCTCAAGCACGCGGGAGCGCACCTCCTGCGAGATGGGAGCCGTGCCGTTCAGTACGTGGGAGACGGTGCTCAGCGCAACGCCGGCCTCGCGGGATACGTCCTTGATGCCGATCTTCCGGTCCGACCGTCTGTCCAACGTAATGCTCCTATTCGGCATAGAACGGATTGGTGAACAGCTTCGGATCCTTGCCGTGCCAGACCTCGAAGCGCAGGAAACGGCCGGCAAAGGCCTGCTCGACCACCATGCTGCCGGCGGTCGCGGCGCGGGCCTCCACCAGTCCGGCTTCCGTGATGAAGCGCACTTCGTCGCCTTCCGCAAGACCGTCGAAGGTCACGCCGACCGTTGCGCCGCGCGCAACCTGCGTTCCGAACAGCGGCAGATCCGCGGCTGACGGTTTCGCCATGGTCTCGTCCGGCGCAAAGGTGATGACATTGGCGCCGGCCCGCACGGCCGCGAGGATATCGGCGATCGCAGAGCCTTCGGCACAGACGCGGTTACACGGCCTGCCGTGACGCCGCCGGTTCTTCAGGTGGAAATCGCTGCCGCCGGTTGCCGGAACGCGCCGGCCTTGGCTCAGCAGTTGCTGCCAGAAGGCAAGCCCCTGCTCGTTCATCACCGACCAGTTGCCATTCCAGATCTCGTAGGCATCGAAGGCGACATCGAAGCCGGCCTGCCAGCGCCCGCCGGCCGAGTTCTGGAAGGGATGGTTGATGACGATGGTGGCGCCCCTGGCGCGCGCCTCGTCCATCTTGTCCGCCACCTCCTGTGGCGAGCGGCAGCGCCAGTCTTCTACCGGGCGCTCGAGGCCGAGAAAATTGGTGTGGCCATGGAAGGAGGTCAGTTCCATGGCCGGAATGACGTGGATTCCGGGATCGTCCGGCCGGATGATATTCTGCGAAACGGTATTGTGGTCGGTGATCGCCATGAAATCGAGCCTGGATGCCCGGGCGCGGTGAATGGCATCGAGCACCGTGACGCCGCCATCGGAATGTTCGGAATGGCTGTGCAGTTCACCTGCCAGCCACTGCCGGCGCCGGGCAATCAGGCGGATCTGTATTTCGACCTTGCAGTCCGGGCCGATCTTCACGATGCCCAGCACCACATGCCACTGGCCGGGTAGCGGGCCGAGGTCATAGCCGGGCGTCGCACGATCGGCTTCCAGCGTGATGTGACCGCGTTCCGAGCCGGTCCAGCCGCGCATGCGCCCGTTGCGGGCGACCCCGAGGTCGATGACGCTGCCGCCACCACCGAATGGATAATGATAGCTGACCTCGATGCGTTCGATCTCCGGTCCTACCTCGAAGGGAATTTCGACGAAGGACTTTTCGCCCTCCGGAAAGCTGTCGATGGTCCGGGTGATGTACTGGTCGTGATGGGACATGGTCAATCTGCAAGCTTGAGCGTGATGATGTCGAAGGGCCGGAAGGCAAGGGTTACGCGGCCATCCTGGATGGCGACGGCCTCGTTCCCCTCCTCCAGGAGATCGACCAGCATGGCCGATGTGAAGGATGGATCCAGCCGCACGGTGCCGGTACGGCGCGTGCCGGTCGTCTCCCACAGCCGGACGATGACGCCGTCGCCGGCTTCGGCACGCTTGACCGCCTCCAGCGCGATGCCCTCGCTTTCGACCGCCAGCAGAGGTGTCGTGCTTGCCGCGTGGGCCGCGCCGTGGACGATGGCGAGCGGAAGATTGAAGTCCTCGGCAGCCTCGTGCACCTGCAGTTTGTTGCCGTCATGCGGCAGCACCGCATAGCGCAGCCGGTGTTCGCCCTGGTCCGCCTCCGGCCAGGGATAGGTCGGCGAGCGCAGCAGCGTCAGCCGAAGTTCGCTGCCTTTGGCGTCATAGCCATATTTGCAATCGTTCAGCAGCGCCACGCCGAAGCCGGGTTCGCTGATATCCACCCAGCGCTGCATCGAGCATTCGAACCGCGCGCGGTCCCAGGACGTGTTGCGATGGCTGGCGCGGCGCACATGGCCGAACTGGATTTCGGCATCGACGGCCGCAGCATTCACCGCAACCGGGAAGCCTGCCTTCACCAGCGTATTGTGTTCGTGCCAGTCGATCAGGCAATCCACCTCCAGCTGACCAGCGCCGGCCGCCAGCGAGACGATCTGCACGATGCTGGAATTTTCATAGCACCATTCGAAGCGGATGGCGGCCCTCAGCGGCCCCGTTTCCACCACCTCGGCGCTGACGAGATCATCGATATCGAAACTCTGGTCCTCGAAATCGGCATCGATATCCCAGGCATCATATTGAGCGGGCATGTCGCGGTAGGCGATCAGGCGGTTGGCGAGACCACCTTGCGGCAGGATTTCCCGGTCGCGCCTGCGGTCGAACAGCGAGGTGATGCGCCCCTTCGCATCGAAGCGCACGCGGAGGCGTTCGTTTTCCAGATGCGTGGTGGAAACAGAAAGCGGTGGTTGCGCACCGGAATCCTGCAGCACATCCTCAAGCGACGAGAAGGCAAGCGGGGCAAGACCCGAGACAGCAACCGCATGGGCCGTGCTGCCATCGGCACGGACGATCACCTGCTCGCTTGCGGGCGCGACGCTTGCCGCACTCAGCGCGATGCCGTCGCGGCTGCGGCCCGCTGCGTTGAACAGCGAGGGGTTCCCTGCGGGCGCCAGCAGCGCCGTCAGCCGTTCTGTCAGGTGACGGGCGGCAGCGAAGAAATCCGCATAGTCGCGGTCGCTGTCCTCGTAGACGTAGCCGATCGAGGAGCCCGGCAGGATGTCGTGGAACTGGTTCAGCATCACGATGTCCCACAGGCGGCGCAGTTCCTCTGCGGGATAATCGGCCAGCCCATGGCGTTCTGCGAGCACCGCCAGCATCTCGATCTCGCGCAGCGCGATTTCGGCCAGCCGGTTGTTGCGCTTGTTCTTGGCGACCGAGGTCAGCGTGCCGCGGTGGAATTCGGCATAGAGTTCGCCGACCCAGACCGGATAGTTCTCCGGCGCCGCCCGCATGCGGCCGATCAGCCGTTCGAAGAAGGGGCGCATGGTTTCGTGGCTGACCTTGGGGCAGCCGGGAATGCCGCGTTCCATGCGGCGAATGTTCTGCAGCATCTCGCGCGTCGGCCCGCCGCCGCCATCGCCGTGACCGTAGACGAGAAAGAGTTCCTTGTTCAGCGCCTGCTGCCCGTGCCGGCGCCATGTGCCCATCACATGCGTGGGCTTGAGATTGGGGCAGTAGGTTGTGCCGAGACTGGTTGAATCATAGGGCTGGGTGGTGAGGAAATAGGCAACGACCTTCGTGCCATCGATGCCCTGCCAGAACATCGTCTCGTCCGGCATGCGGTTGGTGTCGTTCCACGAAAGCTTGTGCGTGACGAAGCTGTCGAGACCGGATTTTTCCATGAGCTGCGGCAGCGAGGCCGAATAGCCAAACGTGTCCGGCAGCCAGATCATGCGCGGGCGTACGCCGAAGGTGCGCTGGTGATAGTCGACGCCATAAAGGATATGACGCACGAGCGCTTCACCGCCGGCGATGTTGACATCCGGCTCCAGCCAGAGCGCCCCTTCAATCTCGAAGCGGCCGGTCTTCACCTCGTGCGCGATCCGCTCGAACAGTTCCGGATAATCCTGGTTGAGATAATCCAGCAGGACGCACTGGTTATACATGAACCGGTAGTCCGGAAAGTCCTGCATCAGGGAAAGCGCCGTTGCCATGGAGCGCGCCATCTTCTGCCGGGTTTCGCGCACGCGCCACAGCCAGGCCACGTCGATATGTGTGTGGCCGGTGGTGACGATGGTCGGCTTTTCCTCGAAATCCTGCGCGTCGTAGATCGGCTGCACGGCGGCACGTGCCCTCTCCATCGAGGCGCGGAAGCGGGCATCATTGCCGGGACGCAGGTCGATCGCGTCGACGGCCGCCTCCAGATGGTTGAGGATGAAGTGCCGGCGCGGATCATCGGCCGCCAGCAGACGGGCGACGTCGAGCGGCACGCGGATGTCGTAATAGAGGTCGTCCACTTCGAGATCATGCAGCACCAGGCTGCAACCGAAGCCGAGCTGGCGGCGATCCTCGATGGTGCCGGCCTCGATCAGGATGTCGAAGCGCTCTCCCGCCTTCGCTTGATCGGTGAGCAGGAAGTCGCGGTGATTGCCATCGACGCCCTGACGGATCCGGCCATTGACGCGCACGAGGCATTGCGGATCGCTGCGGCCCATGACACTGCCGAAGGCGGCGTCCACATGCACCACGACGCGCCGGCCCGCGGCGGCATCCGGTATCGTGACCGCGCCGCCGAACCAGTAATAGCCGTCCGGCTCGCCCCAGACGAGATCGCGGTCAACCGGCGTCCAGCCGACGCGATCGGATGACACCATGCGCTGACGCTCGGATGCGGCGGCGGGGCTGTAGACGAGATCGACGTGAACGTCGAGCGGCACGAAGATCCGTTCCTGCAGCCGGGAAAGCAGGTGGTCGAGCTTTCGGATACGCTTCATCGCGTGGCCCCTCCTCCGAGGCCGTCAGCAATTGGATTTCAGGACCAGGCGCTGGCCACACCGTTCTGCACGATGATGGCCTCGCTGTTCCAGCCGGCCGGCAGCACTGCCGGCCGCTCGAAGCGGACATCCTCGAGTGCCAGCCCCTCGACATTGCAGGAATAAAGCGCCGGCATGCCGCCCGGATAGGGCACGAGGCCGATCACCTGGCCGTTCTCGTCCTTGACCCAGGCATTGGCGCGACCGGCGGCATCCGGCGAGGGGGCGAGGTCGAAATGCGTCGGCCGCACGTCGTAGCGGTGGCCGCGATAGGGGCCGTCCTCCTGCCTTATGCGGATGCGGCTGAGGCTGAGATTGCCGATGCCGGACGGACTGTCGGCAACGAGGTTGACGGCGCCTTCCATCGATCCCTCGATGTCCTCGAACAGGATGTTTTCGACGCGCCCGGCCGGCTTCTCCGGACGACGATTGACCACATTGACAGTGATTGCCTCGCCGGAGCCCCAGAAGCCATCGGGGGTTTCGTGCGCATCGAGGCGAATGCGCCGGCTGGCAACATTGCGGATGCGTCCGCCATCCCGCGAAAAGATTCCCATGGCACGGTTCGAGCGCAGGATCTCGCAATCGCTGAAGGCAATGTTCTCGACATCGCCGTGCGTTTCCGTGCCGATCTTGAGGGCGCAGCTGCGGCTTTCGATGCGCGAATGCTCGACAAGGATGTTGCGGCACATGCCGACCGGCTTGCCGTCCGGACCCTGGCTGGTCTTCAGCACGACGCCGTCATCGGCTGTCGCGATATCGCAATGGCGGATCGTCACATCCTGACAGCTGTCAATGACGATGCCATCCGTATTGGGCATCTCCCGATCGTTGTCGATCGACAGCCCCTCGACATGGACACGGCGGCAGGTGATGAGATGAATGGTCCACATCGGTGAGGAGCGGATCGAGAATCCGCGGAGATCCACATTCTCGCACCCCTGCAGCACAAGAACGCGCGGTCGGAGCGCTGCGGGCACGTACGTACCCATGTCTTCCAGGCGGCCGACGACGAAGTCGGGCCCCGGCGCCTCGATCATGCCTTTGCCGGAAATGCGGATGCGGTCCGCGTTCCGGGCCAGCATCATGGCTGTGTCGGAGGACTCGGCAATGACATCGACGCGATTGTCGCGATAGGCGTCGTAATCGGCCGAAAAGCGCAGGATTGCTCCCTCGCCCAGCACCAGATCGAGCCCGGAGGCGAGCTGCAGGGCGCCGCAATGATGCACGCCTGGTCCCAGCTCCAGAACGTCGCCAGTCGCTGCCGCCGCATCCATCGCTGCCTGCAGTCGGCTTGTGCAGTCGTCTTGTGACACTATAAAAATATTTGCATTCTTGATCAAGGAATTCGCCTCCCGAACCTGATCATCCTCACCTTGTGCGACATTTCTAGCCAATTGCGACGAGCAATCAAGGGGTGTCTGGCAAATCCGCATCTCGTTTTTCAACAGGAGTAAGATGATCTGAAGTGAAATAATTTTCGTTTTTGGCTGCCTGTCGCGCGATATGCGGGCTCTCGCGGGAGATAAGCCGGCCGCCCCCGGATATCGGCGGATGCGTCAGGGGATGGCAGAGTGTGCCGTGACTTCGCAAAATTTATCTCACAATCGGTGTAGCCGCATGACAGGCGTTTCTTCCGCGCACCCTGGTCGGCTGCTAGCAGTTGTCGTGCATGGACGGATGGAGGATCGATGATGACGAATGGCTGCGAAGTCGCCTGGTTTTCGGCGCTCTGCGATGACGATTACGAATTCCTGGGCGTGCCGGACCCTCGCCTGCAGTCGAGCTTCGAACACTGTCGCGATCTGGTGCTGCAGGTGGAAAGCGGCGGCTTCGACAATATCCTGTTGCCGTCCGGCTATCAGCTCGGCATCGATACGACGGCCTTTGCCTCGGCTGTTGCAGTGCTTACCCGACGCATCCGCCTGCTGATGGCCGTGCGCATGGGCGAAAGCTGGCCGCCGCAACTGGCGCGGCAGATCGCCACCATCGACCGCATCGCTGGCGGACGGCTGGCCATCAACATCATTTCGAGTGACCTGCCGGGAGAAACAATCGACAGCGGTCCGCGCTACCGGCGCACCATCGAGGCAATGGCGATCCTGCGCGACCTGCTGAATGGCAGGCCGGTGGATCATGACGGCACCTTCTGGAAGTTCAAGGTCGACCCGCCGCGCATCACCACGGTCAGCGGTCGTGCGCCGCTCTTTTACTTCGGTGGCCTTTCGGAGGATGCGCGCGAGGCGGCCGCGGCCGGTGCCGACATCTACCTGATGTGGCCGGACCGGCTGGAGGCCGTGCGCGAGACGATCGCCGACCTGCGGGACCGCGCCCGCCGCCGGGGTCGCAGCCTGCGCTTCGGCTATCGCGTGCACGTGGTCGTGCGGGAGACGGAGGCGGAGGCACGGGCAGCGGCAGACCGGCTTCTGTCGCGCCTCGATGAGGCAACGGGCGCGGCCATCCGGGCCAGATCGCTCGACAGCCAGTCCGTGGGCGTGCGCCGGCAGGCGGAACTGCGCGAGCAATCGGCGGGTGACGGCTATGTCGAGGACAATCTGTGGACGGGGATCGGGCGGGCCCGATCCGGCTGCGGTGCGGCGATCGTCGGAGATCCGGATCAGGTGCTGGCAAAGCTTGAGGCTTACCGGCGTGAAGGGATCGAAGCCTTCATTCTGTCCGGCTATCCGCATGCAGCGGAAGCGGACCTCTTTGCGCGCCACGTGCTGCCGCGTCTCAATCACGGGCCGCTCTGATTCTCGCGGGCGTCGGCAAACGCACGCCGAATTGATCCGCTTTTGCCGTTTTCGCGCGGATCCCGGCAGGCGTTGCGGAGTTTTTCCAGGTCCGGGCCTTGCATTCGGCGCGAAAAGACCATTCGCTAGGCAAACGGCAAGGAATTTTCCTTATCCTCAAGGTGCTGGTGGAAGCATGCGATGAAAAGAAGTGTGGTGACGTGTTTCAGGTAAAGTTCTGGGGTGTGCGCGGCAGCATTCCTGTCTCGGGTGCGGAATTCCAGCGCTATGGCGGAAATACGCCCTGCATTGAAGTCCGCTGCGGCGCGCATCGGCTTCTCTTCGATGCCGGGTCCGGCATCCGGGAGGCTGGCCTGGATATGCTGGGGCAGAACCTGTCCGAGGTCGATCTCTTCTTCACCCACTGTCATTACGACCACATCATCGGCCTGCCCTTCTTCAAACCGATCTACAATCCGCAGACGGCCGTTCATCTGTGGTCCGGCCACCTGCACGGCACCATGACCACCGCGCAGATGATCCGCCAGTTCGTCGGGCCGCCCTATTTCCCGGTCCGTCTCGACATCTGCAAGGCCGCGTTGAATTTTCATGACTTCAAGCCGGGCGAAGTTCTGGTGCCGAAGCCGGGCGTTACGGTTCGAACCTTCGCGCTGAACCATCCGGGCGGCTGCGTCGGCTACCGCATCGAATGGGAGGGCCGCTCGCTGGCGCTTGTTTTCGACATCGAACATCAGCCCGGTGTCCTCGATCCGACCGCGCTCACCATGATGCAGGATGCCGATGTGGTCGTCTATGACAGTGCCTTCGTCGAGTCGGAAATGGAGCGCTATCGGGGATTTGGCCATTCGAGCTGGGAGCAGGCCGTGCTGCTGGCCCGTCAGGCCGGGTCACGCAAACTTGTGCTGTTCCATCATGCCCCGTCGCGCACAGACAACGAGATGGCACTGATCGAGCGGCTGGCGCAGGAAGCTTTCGCCGAGACGATTGCCGCCCGTGACGGGATGGTTCTGCAGATCGGCTGAAGCAGCACCGGCCGCCCCGGCAACTGCGCGCCGATGACGGCATTGTCAGCGCAGCCTTGATTTACAGTGCCTGCCAAACCTGTCATTTCTCCTCCCCATCTGGGCTCAACCGTTGGAATTCATGGCTGCGGACGTTAAAGAAGCTCTGTTTTCGCAACGCAGGGTCCGTATGGCGAAGCTCCTGTCGGGGCTCGTGATTTTCGCCTTTCTGATCAGCCATCTTGCCAATCATGCCGTGGGGCTGATTTCGGTTCAGGCCGCCGACGAGATGCGGCGGGTCTTTCTCTTCCTGTGGCGGACCTTGCCGGGCACGATCCTGCTCTATGGCTCCTTCATCGTGCACATCGTGCTGGCGCTCGCGGCCATCTACCGGCGGCGAAGCTTCGTCATGCCGCGCGCCGAAGCCGCACAGATCCTCTTCGGTCTTCTGGTGCCGCTGTTCGTGGTCGACCACGTCATCAGCACCCGCATTGCCTCCGAACTGTTCCGCCTGCACGACAATTACGAGAACATCGTGCATCTGATGTGGAGCCGCTCGCCGCTCGACGGCGTCCGGCAGAGCATCGGCATTGTCGTCCTGTGGCTGCATGGCGTGATCGGTATTCATTTCTGGCTGCGGTACCGGCCCTGGTATCAGCCGGCTCTGCCCTGGTTGCTCACCTTCGCCATTCTGCTGCCGGTTCTCGCGCTGCTCGGATTCATCGAAATGGGCCGAACCATTGCAAGCCCGATCTTCCTGCTCAGCGGCTATCCCGGCGGCTATTACGACCCGACCTCGCTCTCGGCTGAGGCCATGCGCACGCTGCGTCGCATCAGTCTCGTCATCTACAGCGGCTTCGGCCTTGCGCTTGGCGCGGTGCTGTTGCTGCGGGCGGTGCGGTGGCTGAGGGAGCGCGCGCATCTGGTCGCCATCCGCTATCCGACGGGAGAGACCATCAGTGTTCCACGCGGCTATACCGTGCTGGAGGCAAGCAGGCTTGCCGGGAAGCCGCATTATTCCGCCTGTGGCGGCAAGGGGCGCTGTTCCACCTGCCGCGTTCAGGTGATCGAGGGGGAAGAAAGCCTGCCGCCGCCGGAACCGCTCGAGCAGAAGACGCTGTCACGCATCAATGCCGGTCCCGGTGTGCGGCTTGCCTGCCAGTTGCGCCCCAAGGCGGCGGTGATGCTGTCTCCGATCCTGGTGGCCGTGTCCGAGCCTGAGCAGCCGCAGGGCAATGTCGAGCTGATCCCCGGCCGCGAGCGGGACATCGCGGTTCTGTTCTGTGATCTGAGGAACTTCACCTATCTGACCGAGACCCGCCTGCCCTTCGACATCGTTTTCCTTCTGAACCGCTATTTTGCGGTGGTCGGGCGTGCGGTGGAGGAGGCCGGCGGGCGGATGGACAAGTTCATCGGCGATGGAGCAATGGCGCTTTTCGGCGTGTCCGGAGCCGCGGATGAGGGATGCCGGCAGGCCCTGCGGGCTGCTGCCCGCATTGTCGAGGGGATCGATGAACTGAACCGGCAGCTGGAAAAGGAACTCAGCACGCCGCTGCGGATTGCCATCGGCATTCACACCGGACCGGCCGTGGTCGGAACGCTCGGTTACGGCGCGGTGCAGACCCTGACGGCGATTGGCGATACGGTCAATGTGGCGAGCCGGCTGGAGAGCGTGGCCAAGGATCATGATGCGCCGCTGGTCATCTCGGAGCCGGTGGCAGAGCTCGCGGGTCTTGATCTCGAAAGCGAACAAAGCCGCGAAATGCCCCTTCGCGGCCGGGTCCTGTCGCTCAAGGTCTTCGTGTTCGACAAGGTGCTGCTGCGCCGTGTGATGGCGATGCCGGCGCTCAACTGACCGCTTTTCGGTCTTCGCCGGCGCTGTCGGCATGCTGCTGCCGAACCATATGCACTGCCGCCGTCTGCGCCTGAAATCGGAGGATTATCCATATCCGTGTTGTCGAGGATGTTGTAGTGTCCCGGCATGCGCGCCATCCCGGATGACCAGTTCTATCAGAGGCTTCCCGTGTTTACCCGCTTTGAGGGCGTGGTGGACACGACCAATTACATGCCGCTGCCGGAGGGCTGGGTTCTGGCGCTGGCCGACATCGTCGGCTCGACGGGTGCCATTGCGAACGGTCGCTACAAGGCGGTCAACATGGCCGGCGCCGGCGTCATCTCGGCGGTGCTGAACGCCGTCGGCAGCCAGGACTATCCTTTCAGCTTCGGCGGCGACGGCGCGGTGGTTGCCCTGCCCGCCCGCCATGCGCAAGAGGCGCGCGTGGCACTGGCCGCGATGCGCCACTGGGCGGCCGGTGAATTGTCGCTTTCCCTGCGCGTTGCAGTGGTGCCGGTGGCGGATGTTCGTGCTGCCGGCTTCGAGGTGCGGGTTGCCCGCTTTGCTGCAAGCCCGCTTGTCACCTATGCGATGTTTGCCGGCGGCGGCACCAGTTGGGCGGAGCGGCAGATGAAGGCGGGGCTTTACGGGGTGCCGGAGAACGCGGAAGAGGCGCCGGACCTGACCGGCCTTTCCTGTCGCTGGAGCCCGATGCCGGCCCGCAATGGCGAGGTGGTCTCGATCATCGTGCGTCCCACCTCCCCGGCGGTGATGCCGGAATTCGACGCCATGGTCTCGGCGATCGTCGCGGTCGTCTCCGAACAGGAACGCGGCGGCCACCCGGTGCCGGTGGATGGTCCGGACCTGCTCTCTGCCGGAGAGGGCATCGACATCGAGGCGCGCGCGGCGGCGCCGCCGGAAAGACGCCTGGCGGCGCGGCTCAGGATCGCCCTGATCGTTCGCCTCGTGATCCTGCTGCACCGGCTGAACCTGACGATCGGCAACTTCAACACCCGGCGCTATGCCCGTGACGTTACTGCCAATTCCGACTTTCGCAAATTCGATGACGGGTTGAAGATGACGGTGGACGTGGACGAGCCGCACCGGTTGCGCATCGAGGCCCTGCTGGAGGAGGCGGAGGCACAGGGTGTCTGCCAGTATGGCCTGCATCGCCAGGAGAGCGCCCTGATGACCTGTTTCGTGGTAAGCCCCGCCATGCGCAACCACATGCATTTCGTCGAGGGTGCCGATGGCGGTTATGCGGTTGCCGCGCGCCGGCTGACCGAGAAACATCCGCCGCCGGTGCCCTCCCCCGCCTAGAGGCACGGCGGATCGGCAAGGCCTCCTTTCGAAGACGAAACAGCTTGTGCGGGCGGTGATGGAAAAGAGTCTGACGCGCTACATCTGGTCCAACACCTATCCGCAGCAGCTGTGGATTCTGGCGGTCGTTGCCGCCTCGATGATCCCCTATTTCCTCTCCTTCGACCTGCCGAAGCGCATCGTCAACGGCCCGATTCAGGGACAGGGATTCGAGGATCCGACAGCCACCAGCACCTTCTTCCGGCTGGCCTTCGATCTGCCCTGGATCGGGCAGATTGCGCTTTTCGACGGCGTTGAACTCAACCGCGTTCAGACGCTGATGGCGCTGAGCTTCGTCTTCCTGGCGCTCGTCATCCTGAACGGCGCCTTCAAGTTCTACATCAACACCTACAAGGGGCGGCTCGGCGAGAGGATGCTCAGGCGCATCCGCTTTCAGCTGATCGACCGCGTGCTGCGCTTTCCGCCCGTGCATTTCAAGCGCGTGAAGTCGGCCGAAATCGCCACCATGATCAAGGACGAGGTGGAGCCGCTCGGCGGTTTCACCGGCGATGCCTTCGTGCAGCCGGCGCTGCTTGGCGGCCAGGCGCTGACGGCGCTTGCCTTCATCGTGCTGCAGAATGCCTGGCTCGGCATGATCGCCCTGGCCATCGTGGCAGTGCAGGCAATCATCATTCCGCGCATGCGCCGCCGGCTGCTGGAGCTTGGGCGTCGGCGACAGCTGACCGCACGACAGCTTTCCGGCCGCGTCAGCGAAATCGTCGAAGGCATTCATGCCATTCGCGGCAACGATACCTCGAACCTCGAACGCGCCGATGTCGCGGAGCGGCTGGCGACGATCTTTCAGATCCGCTACGACCTCTACCAGTGGAAGTTCCTGGTGAAGTTCCTCAACAACTTCCTCGCACAGGTCACGCCATTTCTCTTCTATGCCATCGGTGGCTATTTCGCCCTTCAGGGACGTCTTGATATCGGCCAGCTCGTTGCGGTGATCGGCGCCTACAAGGATCTTCCCGGCCCGCTGAAGGAACTGATCGACTGGGATCAGGCGCGCCAGGACGTGCAGTTGAAATATGCACAGGTGGTCGAGCAGTTCGATGTGGAGCATCTCATGGCACCCGGGATCCAGGCGGTCGCGACGGAGCCGGTGCCCCGGCTTGCCGACGCGCTGACCGTCAGCAGCCTGCTGGTGTCCGACGACAATGGGACGCCGCTGCTCAACCGGGTCTCTCTCAGCATCGCGCCGGACGAGACGGTGGCGATTCTCGGCCCGAACGGCAGCGGTGCCGAGGCGCTGGCCGAGGCGCTCGGCCGGATCGTCTGGCCGGATGCGGGCCGCATCACCATCGGCGGCACCGATATCCTCGACATGCCCGAATCGATCACCGGCCGGCGCATCTCCTTTGCCTCCTCCGAAGCCTATTTCTTCCATGCCAGCCTGCGCGACAATCTGTTCTACGGGTTGAAGCATGCGCCCATGACCCGGATGAGCTATTCGGGGGCGGAGGCCCGGCGCATCCGGCGGCATCTTGTCGAAGCCGAGCGGGCCGGCACGCCGGCCCTCGACCTCAACAGCGACTGGATCGATTATGCGGCGGCCGGCGCCGATGGCCCCGATGATCTGCTGCGGGTCATCCGGCCCGTGCTGGACGCCGTGACGATCTCGCAGGACATCTTCGAATTTGCGCTTCGTGCGCATGTCGATCCGGCGCGGCATCCGCTTCTGGCGGGGCGGATCGTCGATGTGCGCCAGGCCATGCGCCAGAGGCTGCGCGAGGAGCATCTCGGCGACATCGTCGCCCATTTCGAGGAAGATGCCTACAACCGGCTGGCGACGGTGGGCGAAAACCTGCTGTTCGGCACGTTGAAACAGGAGATGACGGCGCAGACCCTGGCAGCGCACCCCTATTTCCGCCGGATCATGCAGGAGACAGGGCTTGCAGAGGATCTCTATGCGATGGGCATGGCGATTGCCGAAAACGCCGTCGACCTGTTCCGAGACCTGCCGGCCGATCACCCTTTCTTCCAGCAGTTGAGCTTCATGAGTGCCGACGACATCCCGGCCTATGAGGCGCTGTTGCAGAAACTGGAGGGAACGCGTGTGGCGCAGGCCTCTGCCGTGGACCGCTCGAAGATCATTCGCTTGAGCTTTTCCTATATCGAACCCCGCCACCGCTTCGGCCTGCTGGGCGAGGCGCTGATGGAGCGCATCGTGGAGGCGCGCCGGCGTTTCCACGCGCAGATCCCGGCCGATCTCGCCGAACGGATCGAGCGCCACGACGCCAGAAAGCTGACCGCTTCCGCCTCCCTGATGGATAACGTGCTGTTCGGCCGCCTGTCCTTCCAGGAAGTGGATACCACGGAGCGGATTCGCGACATCATCCGGGCGATTTTCGTGGAGCTCGAACTCGAGGAGCAGGTGCTTGCCATCGGGCTCGACTTCGATGTCGGGTCGCAGGGGCGCAGGCTGACGACCGTTCAGCGGCAGAAGCTGAACCTTGCGCGTGCGCTTCTGAAGCGTTCGGATTATTTCATCTTCAATCGTCCCCTGTCTGCGCTGGATCAACGCGCCCAGGACCGCATCGTGATGAATGTCATGCAGGATCTGCACCGGGACGGGCAGCGCCCTGCAATCATCTGGGTTCTGCCAAATGCGGGAATGAGCGAACTTTTTGACCGCGTACTGGTTTTCGACGCAGGCAAACTTGTCGAAAGTGGGTCATTCGAAGAACTCTCCCGTAAAAACGGGATGTTCAATCAACTGCTCTCGTAATATCGTATCCTCAGGTGGGAAAAGGTGAGTAGCCAATGCTGTTGAAGGATGAGGTCGAAATGCTGCGGCGTGTGCCGCTATTCTCCCAGATCGCGCCGGCCAAGCTGAAGCTCCTGGCCTTCGCATCGGAGCGCATGACCTGTCGCGACGGGCAGAACCTTTTCCGGCAGGGCGATGTGGGCGATGCGGCCTATGTGATCCTGTCCGGTACTGCCGAAATCATCGTCCATTCGGATGGCGGCGAAATCAAGGTCGCCGACGTGGGCAGCAATTCCATCGTGGGCGAGATCGCGATCCTCTGCGACATGGCCCGGACCGCGACAGTGCGGGCAACCTCGCGGCTTGAGGTGCTGAAGATCAGCAAGGACAATTTCCTCGACCTGATGCGCGATTTTCCAGACATGGCCGTGGAAATCATGCGGGTTCTGGCCGATCGTCTGAACCACACCACCGCAGAACTCACGGCTGCGCGCAGCCAGCGGCAGAAGGTTCTCACCTGAGGCGCCAGATCTTCGCTCCGGTCGCCGCCTTTTGGGCGGCGAGAATGGAAGCGGTTCAGCCGCGGATGATGATGGCGCGGAAATCGTTGACATTGGTACCGGTCGGTCCCGGACGGAACAGGTCGCCGATCGCTTCGAAGGCGGCGTAACTGTTGTGTGCAGCAAGCAGCGAACGCGCCTCGATGCCCGCACCGCGCAAGCGCCGCGCCGTCGTTCCGTCCGCAAAGGCGCCCGCATGGTCGCCCACCCCGTCGATACCGTCGGTATCGGCCACAAGCGCCGAGATCGGCTGGTTGTCGATCGCAAGCGCAAGGGCCAGCGCGAATTCGCTGTTGCGCCCGCCCTTGCCGGCCTCGGCACGCACGGTCACCGTCGTTTCGCCGCCGGACAGCAGCACGGCAGGCCGGGCAAATGGACGTCCGCGCTCTGCCACTTCGCGTGCCAGCGCCGCATGGACCAGCGCCACATCAAGCGCCTCTCCCTCGATGGCATCCGAGAGGATATGCGGCGCAAGCCCGTGCCGCCTGGCAATGTCGGCCGCGGCCTCCAGCGAAACGCCGGCCGAGGCGATGACATGGTGACTGTGACGGCTGAAGGCGGGGTCCGCCGGGTCTGGCGCGTCGGCTGCCGGGCAATGCAGATGCGCAATCATCGCCGGCGTCAGCGGCAGCCGATACTGTTCGACGATCGCCAGCGCGTCCCGGCGGGTGGTGGCATCCGGCACGGTCGGACCTGACGCCACAAATGCCGGATTATCTCCCGGAATGTCGGAAACGATCAGGCTGACGACCCGCGCCCGGGTTGCCGCTGCAAGCCGTCCGCCCTTGATCGTCGACAGGTGCTTGCGCACGACATTCATCGCGGCGATGGGAGCGCCTGACGCCAGAAGGATCTCGTTCAGGCGGATTTCGTCCGCCAGCGTCAGGCCAGCCGGCGGCGCCGGCAGAAGCGCCGAACCACCGCCGCAGATCAGTGCAATCAGAAGATCCTCGGGCTGCAGGTTCTTCACGAGGTCCATGATTCGTTCGGCGGCCCTCTGTCCCGCTGCGTCGGGAACCGGATGGGCCGCTTCCACCACCTCGATGGCTCGGGTTGCATAGCCATAGCCGTAGCGCGTGACGATCAGCCCTTCGAGGGGCGTTGGCCAGAGGCTTTCAAGTGCCGCGGCCATCTGTGCTGCGCCCTTGCCTGCGCCAATCACCAGCGTACGCCCCGCAGCCGGTGGCTGCGGCAGGTGGCGCCGGATGCCGGACAACGGATCGGCGGCGGCGACGGCCGCATCAAACATGGCTCGAAGAAGATCACGGTCCTGCATGCTTATCCGGCTGCCCGACATGTGTGCGATGTGTCGGGGCACAGTAGACGAGTTGGGACGCAATCAACATCGACAAAATGCGTCGCGCCCTCCATCGCCTTCCGCTGCCCGCTGCAGCCCTGGGCGGGATCGCCTAAGACCGTTGCGGCGGCTGTCCTTGTGTGCGCTCCGAGCGCCGCTGCTGCCGGGCCATTGAGATGGCGGCGCGACCGAAATCATAGCCTGTGCTGTCCACGCCGGCGGTTTCTGCGCCTTCCCGCAGGCGGGTTTCCGTCACCTGTCGAAGGCGGAGAATATACTCTCTGCGCCGTCGGGACGTTTGCCTGCTGAGGAAAGGGCGACACATAATCCGGACGAAGTGGCGTCTGAAGGCGCGCGCAAGACTGCGCCGAAGACATGCTGGCTGCAGGGGAATGGAAGGACGAGAACGGAACACTGGCATATGCGGGATTTTGGGGGACGGCCACCGGATCTTTGGCTGGTGCGACGACAGGGTTTCCGGTGTGAATAATGTGGCAGGCAAAACGTGATTACCTATTGGTTTTGACAGGTTTCGGGCCGCTGCGCAAGAGAGGCTTGGCGCCGCAATGATGCCAGTTGAGGTCCGGGCCGACGGAAGATGGCGGCAGCCCGGACCGGTTGATGCACAGGCACAGACGGGTTCAGAACCGCACGTTCAGGTTCGCCTTGATGCCGTGATCGGAGACGCCGGAGCCGAACTGTCCCGTATAGGTCAGGCCCAGGCTGGCGGTCGGCGCGATCTGCGCGGCCACGCCCGCTTCGATCACCGCCACATCGCGCGCCAGAGGAACGCCGGAGACGGTGAAGGCGCTGCTGCCGGCAAGGCTGTTGGTGGTTGTGGGCCGCGTATCGTCCAGCGCGTGACGCCAGCCGATCATGCCGTTGGCTCTGATGGTCGTGCCCTGCAGGTCGAAGCTGCCGTTGGAACGCAGGCCCAGCGTTGTGAATGTTGCGTCGGTCGTGTCTCCGCTTCCGCTGAGCGCGGTCTCTCCACCCGTTTCGGTGAAGCTGTCGGTGTGCAGGTTGACATAGGCAAGGCCGGCGAAGGGCTCGATGGAGGCGGACCCCATCTCGATCCGGTAGCCGACATCGCCGTAGACCTGGGTCGAACGGGCATCGTAATCGGAGGACAGGGCGTTGTTCAGGCCGCTGAGGTCCACCTGGCGGCTCGAAGAGAGCTGATGCCAGGTCTGGGTCAGTCCAAAGCTTGCCGTGACACTGTCCCACTGGCCGCCGCCATAGACGCCGAGGCTGTAACTGTCGATCGACATGAAGCCGCGCCCGCCATCGGCGCTCAGCGACGAATGGCCATAGCCTGCGACGATGCCAAGGCGCAGCGCATCGGCGATCTCGCCATCGGCGCCGACGAAGAGGCCGCCGGCGTTGCGGTCAAGGCCCGCCGCATTGCCATCGCCGTCGAAACTGCCCCAGGTGCCATAGCCCTGCATCCAGACGCCGGGTCCCTCGGTGCCGATGGACGAACGAACCTGCCGTGCCGTTGCGTCGCGCACGAAACGGCTGTCATCCAGAAGAGCCGTCTTGGCGGAGGCGTGAATTTCACCGGAAACCTGATCGAAGGCGCTGCGGGCGATGTCGTCCGTGGCCGAACTGCCGACGATCGAGCGCAGGTTGCTGGCGGCCGCCAGCGTTTGCAGTGCGTTGGCCGTTGCCAGCTGGTTGCGCGTCAGGGCAGCCTCGGCAAAGGCGCGTGTCTGGACGACATCGAGATAGACGTTGTTGCTGTCGTAAGCGGCATCCAGCCCATAGAAGGTGGAAAGATCCGTGCTACCAGTCACCGTGTAGGTGCCGGTCAGGCCGCCGGTCGCTGAGAGGACGGTATAGCGGGTGCCGAGGATGTAGTTTCCCGTGCCGTAAACGGAGACGTCGAGGATCGCGCCGCTGGCGAGCGTGGCTGTGCCGGAGATGTCGATCAGGTCGGAGATCGAGCCTCCCGGCACGATTTCCGCCGCATAGGTGGCGCCTGCTGCCTGATTGTAATTGCCGGTCACCGTCAGTGTGCCGGGGCTGTTGCCCGGTGCAACCGTGGAGCCGGACAGCGCGACGACGCCGCCCACCGTGCCGGCACCGGTCAGTCTGGCGCCGCTTTCGACGGTCGAAATCGCGCCGATTGCGCCGGCAACGTTCAGCACGCCGCCCGTGACGTTGATTGCGCCGGTGAAGCCGGAAGAATCGCCTGTCAGGTTCGTCGTGCCCGCCACCGCCTTGATCGTGCCGTTACCGGTGATGTCGGAATCAAATACGTAGTTGGACGATGTGTGGTTGAACACCAGTTCGCCAGTGCCGGCGCCGAAGACAATACCCGCCCCGGTCTCGACTGTGCCGACATCGGCCGCTGCCTGCCCCTCTTCCGCACCGATGACGAGTGTGCCGGTTGAGCCGGCCATATCCGCGATGCGCAGGGCATTGGCAACGGACAGCCTTGCACCATTCTGGATAACCGCCACGCCGCTTCCGTAGAAGCCAACGCCGAAATTGCCGGGAGCGCTTTGTCCGTCCGGCACGGCCATCAGAGTTGAGCCCGCACCCGTCAACAGAAGACGACCGCTGTCCGTGGCGGCAATGCCGAGAAAGATCCGGGCGGCGGATGCCTGCGCGCCATCTTCAATCGTCAGACTCCCCGCACCTGTCGGTGCGCTGCCGTTGCCGCCGATGTAGATGACCATGCCGGCGTTCATCGTGGTATCGGAACCGGAGAGCGTCATGACGGCAGCGCCCGTCGCACCGCCCTGCACATGAAGTCCGTCCGTTTCCACATGGGCGCCGTCCGACACGGTAACGGTCGCATGGCTGATGCTGAGCCACCCGTCCGCATCGTTCCAGGCCGTCGGCACGCCGGAATGCTCTGTGCCGACCAGAAGCCCGGATCCTTGACCGGTCACGGAGATGACATTGCCGCCGTCCACGTAAAGACCGTTGCCGACGGTCTCCAGCGTGCCGCCGTTTTCAATAGTGATCGTGCTGCTGGAATTTGTTCCGAAGCCCATCTGCAAGCCGTCCTGGGCTACGACGCGGCTGCCCGTGCCCGACACGGTGATGTTGGCTGTGCTGTCCTGGCCCTGCGCGGCAACGAGCTGTCCGGTGACGGTCATCACGCTGCCGCCCTCGACCCGCAAGGTTCCCGTCGAGTCAGTGTTTTGGGCCATGACGAGCGATCCGAGGCTCGCCGTTGCCTGATCCGACATCGTCAGGCTGCCGTTTCCGGAAAGGCCAAGATAGGTCTGGCCGCTATTGGTCAGCGTCGAACCACTGCCCGTGACGGCCATTTCGCCGGTGGTGCCGGTCTGATTGCCGATGTAAAGCGTGCCGCTGCTGACGGTCAAGTCACTGCCGCTCTCGACGGAGACTCTGCCTCTGGCGCCCGTGCTCATTCCGACCTGAAGCGATGCGGCGCTGGCCTGCCCGCCATTGGTGAGCATCAACTCACCCTCGTCCGTGTAGCCGACATTCAGGGACCCGCTTGCGGTCAAGGAGGAGGTGGCGCCGTCCACGGTGATGCTGCCGGAACCACCGGCCAAGCGCCCGAGGTGAATGAAGCTTCCCTCCAGTGCGCCTCCTTCCGTGATGCTGATGGCGCCTTCGCCCTCGCTGCCCACGATGAGGCTGCTGTTCGTCCAGCGGCTGTTGCTGCCGGTGATCGTCACAGAGGCGAAAGAACCGGTAGCGCTACCAACGGCGTCAAGGCCGCCTGTCGTCAGCGTGCCGCCGTCGGAGATCGTCAGTTCGGGCGAGGTGGCGGTCGTACCCATCAGAAGGGTATCCATGGTGACCGCCTGCCCCGACAGGACGGCCGGATTGGAGACGTTGATGGTGGCCGTATCTGTCGTGGACGGTGCCGTGCCTTGCGTCCAGTTGCCGCCTTGGAACCAGTCGCTGCTCTGCGAACCGGTCCAGGTCTGCGCCGGCGTCGCCAATGCGCTGGTCGAGGAAAGAAGAAGTGTCGCGAAGGCCGCCATGGAAACTGTTGAAACGGCAGCGCGTCTGAGGGGGGGATGCATAAGGTTGCAATTCATGATGTGATCCTGGAAACCGCGTTCGCGGACAAGCATCCGCTGCAGACCGCACGGGCAGGCGCCGCCTGTCACGGTGGTGGTCATCACGGATCAGTCAAACGGAAGGAAAAAGGTGGCCAGCCGCGCGGCCGGCGAAAGAAGAGACCTATGGTGGACCGAGGCTGCTGGAATACCTACAGCAACAGATTCCTGACGACATGCATTATCCTCCCATGCCCGGCGGTCGTCATGCAGACCGGAGTAACCGGCCTGCTGCACAGCCATTTTTTTATGCGTGAGACGATGTGATGTTTCTCGATAGCGTAGCCGAGGCGCTTCCGCGCATGGCCACGAATGAACATCTGATTTGCCCCACGCAAATATGCTATCAAAATTGCGGGGGAAAAATAAAGTAAATTGATTCAAAGTCGGATTGAAATTTAGTTCTATCAATAACTTGAATTTTGTTGGCTTTCTGAAGGGCTAATTGCAATCGCGGTATTGCAATCCCTGTATAGGCAGGCCTGGCGGCGACCGCTTGCGTCGACGAAATGCCGCAGAGCGCGCGTTTTGCTGATGCTGAGACAGTAGTTGAGATTCGCTGTTGTCGGAATGCCGACCGTTTCGGGGCTTGCGGGCTGTGAAATGCCAGGATGTTCGGGCAGGTGGTGTGCGGAAGCTCAGGCCCGGCAGATCATCGAGCGCACCAGAAACCGGCGTTCGCGACCATTGTCGAGCGAGAACATTCCGCCCCGCCCCGCAACCACGTCGATCAGCAGGTCCGTGTGTTTCCAGGCCTCGTACTGCTGGCCGCCAATGTAGAACGGGGTGCCGCCGATATGGCCGATCAGCACGTCGTGATCGGCCAGCAGAAAGTCGTCGGCCGGATAGCACATGGGCGAAGACCCGTCGCAACAGCCTCCGGACTGGTGAAACAGGATGTCGGGATGATCGCGGCGGATCTCGGCGATCAGCTCGAGCGCGGCCTCGGTGGCCGACACCATGCTGCGCGGTGCGATGATGGGCATCAGCATCTCCCGGTTGAATGGAAAAGGCTCCCGAGGCGGTTCGGGAGCCTTCCTCGCGCGGCGCCTTGATCAGAAGAAGCCGAGCGCCTTGGGAGAATAGCTGACCAGCATGTTCTTGGTCTGCTGGTAATGGTCGAGCATCATCTTGTGGGTCTCGCGGCCGATGCCGGACTGCTTGTAGCCGCCAAAGGCCGCATGTGCCGGATAGGCGTGGTAGTTGTTGATCCAGACGCGGCCGGCCTGGATATGACGCCCGAAGCGATAGCAGGTATTGGCATCGCGGCTCCAGACACCGGCGCCGAGGCCGTAAAGTGTATCGTTGGCAAGCGCGAGTGCCTCATCCTCGTCGTTGAAGGTGGTGACCGATACGACTGGCCCGAAGATTTCCTCCTGGAAGACGCGCATCTTGTTATGGCCGCGGAAGACGGTCGGCTTCACATAATAGCCGCCGGCAAGCTCGCCACCGAGTTCGTTGCGATAGCCGCCGGTCAGCACTTCGGCGCCTTCCTGCTTGCCGATGTCGATATAGGAGAGGATCTTTTCCAACTGCTCGCTGGAGGCCTGCGCGCCGATCATGGTCGACAGGTCGAGCGGATGGCCCTGGCGTACGGCTTCGACACGCTTGACCGCCTTTTCCATGAAGCGGTCATAGATCTTCTCATGCACCAGCGCACGGCTCGGGCACGTGCAGACCTCGCCCTGGTTGAGCGCGAACATCGCAAAGCCTTCGAGCGCCTTGTCGAGATAGTCGTCGTCCTCGCTCATCACATCGGCGAAGAAGATGTTGGGAGACTTGCCGCCAAGCTCCAGCGTCACGGGAATGAGGTTCTGGCTGGCATATTGCATGATCAGCCTGCCGGTGGAGGTTTCGCCGGTAAAGGCGATCTTGGCGATGCGCGGGCTGCTGGCGAGCGGCTTGCCGGCTTCAAGGCCGAAGCCGTTGACGATGTTGAGCACGCCGGGCGGAAGCAGGTCGGCGATCAGTTCGGCGAGAACTAGGATGGAGGCCGGCGTCTGTTCGGCAGGCTTCAGCACCACGCAATTGCCGGCGGCAAGCGCCGGTGACACCTTCCAGGCGGCCATCAGGATCGGGAAATTCCACGGAATGATCTGGCCGACGACGCCGAGCGGTTCGTGGAAATGATAGGCGACCGTGTCGTTGTCGATCTCGCCGATAGACCCTTCCTGCGAGCGCACGCAGGCGGAGAAATAGCGGAAGTGATCGATGGCGAGCGGGATGTCGGCGGCCATGGTTTCGCGCAGCGGCTTGCCGTTGTCCCAGGTTTCCGCCTTGGCGAGAAGGTCCAGATTGGCTTCCATCCGGTCAGCGATCCGGTTCAGCATGTTGGCCCGTTCGGTTGCGGAGGTGCGGCCCCAGGCATCCTTGGCAGCATGGGCTGCGTCGAGTGCCAGATTGATGTCATGCTCGTCGGAACGGGCGACCTCGCACAGCACGCCGCCGGTCACCGGCGTGGTGTTCTGGAAATAGCGGCCGTTCACCGGCTCACGGAATTCGCCATTGATGAAGTTGCCGTATTTCAGCTTGAAGGGCGAAGCGGCAATGGTCTGAACCTGAACGTTCATGGTTTTCCTCCCGGTTGGGGAGCCCCTCCTCGGGCTCCGATGGGAGGATGATTGCGCCGTCCTTCGCCGGGCGGAAGCCTGCTGCGGCGATGTTGCGCCGCACAGTGTCGCAGTCCTGCGACAGCGCCGCCCGCCTATTGCAGATTGAAGCGCTTCAGCTTGCGGTGCAGGGTGGCACGGCTGAGGCCGAGCACATCGGCAGCCTTGGAGACATTGCCGTTGGTGCGGGACAGGGCCCGGCGGAGCGCTGCCCGTTCGGCATCGTCCAGGTCACTCGCCCCGTCTCCCCGCTCCTCGCGCAGCGCGTCTGCGGCGGGCACACCCTGGGCAATGCGCTGGTCGTCCAGCTTCAGCGCCAGCCGCGCCGCCCGCGTCGCGCCGATCACGAGGTCATCCTGATCGACGGCAAGCAGCGCCGTCAGCGCGTTCGCCTGCGGCACGAGCAGAATGCGCGCGCCGGAAAAGGCCTGGCGAAACAGGTTGGCCTCGACGCGCATCGCCGCCTCCCGCACGGCCTGCGAGAGCATCGACAGCGTCATCTCGCTGACATCGCTGCGGCAGGTGGAAACGTCGAGGGCGGCCGTGACATGGCCCAGATGATCGCGGATCGGTGCCGTAGCGCAGGACAGGCCGATATTGGCGCTGAGAAAATGCTGGTCGCGGTGAATGATGACGGGCCGTTCGTCCGCCAGCGCCGTGCCGATGCCATTGGTGCCGACACAGGCCTCGCTCCACTTATGTTGCTGCCAGAGGCCGAGCGCCCGGAAATCCGCGTCATCGCCGGGCGCGCCGCGCCTGTCCACCACGATCCCCTGGGCATCGGACAGGATGATGCAGCAACCGGACTTGCCAACCGTCTGATAGAGCCGGTCGACTTCCTCGGCCGAACTGCCGACGAGGCGCTCCATCCGGTCCCGTGCTTCCCGAAACAGCGCGTCATCGACCCGCTGCGGCTTGGCGGACCTTTCCGGTGCCAGCCGATAAACATCAAGGCAGCGCCGCCACGAGGCGGCAACCGGCGAAGCGACCACCGCTGATGATCGCGCCGCTGTTTCGTAGACGAGATCGGAATGACTGAGTTCGCGCCGCATCCGCTCCTCCCAAAGCATCTCCAGCCTTTTGACAGGCTAGCATAGAAGGAGCGGTGATGCCCTGACAAATATCAGTTGGATCGACCGGCCGAAATGGCGCATTTCTGCGACACTTCGGCTGGTTCATTCGTCAGCCCGCTGCCTTCAGACGACAAGGTGTCGCGCCTTCTGCCGCGAACGGCACCCAGGCAAGATCGCCCGCATAACGTTCCGTCATCCGGCCCGCCTCATCAAGGATGAACAGCGACAGCCAGCCGTTGTCGAACAGGGCCTTGACCTGTGGGTGGCGCGCGAGGATGGCGTTGATCGCTTCCCCCGGCGCCTCGATGATGACCGACAGCCGCAGCGGATCATGCGAGAAGCGCTCGCCATCATGCACGGACTGCCAGGCAAGACCTGCCCGCAGCACACCGCCATTGCCCTCCAGCACGCCGATGCCGCCCACGACATTGTGCAGCAGCTTGTTGCCCGATCCGAACAGCGACGGCGCGGCGGCCGAGCCGAAATACTGCAGGCTGATCCAGCTTGCCACCACCACCGGCGCCGTCAGGATCAGTTCCAGCACCCGGAACCCTTCGTCCTGCCGCCAGACGTAATCATGCAGGAAGGAACGACCGTCGAGCGAGAGGCCGGCAGTCCTGGCACGTGGCGCGGCGATGAAGGCGGAGCAGCCGGCAAGGCCCCACTCCGGGCGCACTTCCGCCCAGTCGCGGCTGCGGACGGCAATCGAGCCCCCCGTCGCATTCGGCAGGCGTATCGCCCGTTCGGCTCGAGCCAGTTTGCCGGCTGCGGCGAGCCAGTTCGTCAGCCGCGTCAGGTCATCCGCATGGAATGCGGTGTCCACGTCGCCTTCATAGACAGTCACTGCATCCGTCGTGGTGTCGTGCAGGCCGGCAAGGAAAAGGGTATCATCAGGCACCGTGATCCCCTGCGCTGCCAGCCCCTCGCGCACCTCGGTCTCGTTCAGCAGCGAGGCCAGCAGGCGCGCATTGACATCGCCGGCATGGCCGCCGCAGGCGCCGCATTGAAGCGCGCTGGCAAGCGGATTGTTGGTGACCGACGCGCCATGGCCGCACAAAAGGACGATCCGCGCAAAGTTCTGCGTCAGCGACATGGCCCGCAGCACGGTGGATGCCATGGCAATTTTCTGCGGGAGTCCAGGTTTATCCACAAGCTGCGGCTTTGCGGCGTGGCGTGCCTTCGCGCTGGAAAGCCGAAGGCTGCCGGCCAGCAGCTTGGCTCCATAGACCGGCCCCATCGCTTCCACGAAGGCGAAGGAGGAGACGGCCGCCTGCTTGAACCGCCCGAAGGCACGCACGGCGCGGGACTGGATGCGTGCCTCGCGATCCTCCGCCGCGCTGACTTCCGCGCAACTGAACAGGCCGGGCTTCAGCAGTACCGGCAGCCGATGTTCCGCGAGATCGGACGCCTGGTCGCGATGGGAGGCACCAAGGCCGAAGAAGCCGGCGAAGCCGAGGGTGCGGATGCCCGGATCGGCGCTTTCCAGCGCGCGGCGAAACACTTCCGACCGCACGTCGATGCAGAAGGCAGCCTGTACGGCGGGACGTGCGCTCTCGCCATCAGGCGTCCGAGCCGGCAGCCGGGTCTGCGCCAACAGCTTTGCCAACCGCCGCTGTTCGGACCGTTCCGCCGCGACCTGCAGCACCGCGTCGATCTGCCTGTCGAGGCCGGCCACGACCGGCGCGCGATGCGCGGCAAGCGCCGCCTGCCATGCAGGTGCAATCGCCGGTGCGTACTGGCGGAACAGCGCCTCCTCGAAGGCCAGCCGGATGGCGAGGAGATCGCCGAGGCTCTCGTCGGTCTCACCGGCCAGTTCGGCCGTCCACAGGCGATGCCGCGCATATTGCGCCCAGCCGCCAAGGCCGAGCAGCAACTGGTGGAAGTAGGAGCCCGGCTTCCGGCCGAAGCCGAGGGTTTCGGCCGCGACGGCAATCGCGCGGATGGACGTGCGGGGCAGATCGGCGACCGTCTGCGCAAAGCCCTGCAGCCCGGCAATTTCGGGTGTCAGGTCATGCCGGGCATAGATGCGCCAGGCGGCATAGAGGCTCTGGCCACGCGGTGCGGTCCACAGCGCCTGCCCCTCGTCGAAATGGCCGGCGGCGAAGGCGCCGATCCTGTCCTCGACCAGCCGCGGCCAATCGAGCCCCGAGATATCCCGGGCAAGATCGGCAACGGTCGGGATGGCGGCAGGCGCGGCGACATCTTCCAGCACGGCCTGCTTCAGCGCCTGCACGGGGATGGCAAGCGCGCTTTCTGACAGCGCATCGGCAAGATCAGCCTCCGTGATGGTGCCATCGGCAAGCTTTGCGCCATACCAGCGGCGCGGCATGGCGATGCTGGCGCCGGTCAGCCTGCCGATCTGTTCGGCGGTGGCGGTGAGGCGATGATCGGTCTGGCCGAGGAAGGGGTTGACGGCGACGGTTGCCGCCAGTGGCCATGCCGGCGGGATGGCATCAATCGCGGCGCGGATCGCGGGCGCGAGATCGGCTGCCTGCAGGGGGACCGGAGCGGAGATGTGATCCATGGCTTTATTCCTTGGCAAGGGTCGGAGCCTGCACCCGGAAGTTTCCGAGCAGGCGATCGAGGAGGGCGTTGATATAAAGGCCGTTGGCGAGGTGGACGCGCAGGCCTGCCGTTGCCGGATGATGGGCCCAGAGCGGGAAGAGCGACTGGGTGACGGCCACCACGCCGAAAGAGGTGACGCAGAGGATCATCAGGCTCCATTCGAGATGTCCGGGGGATGGGGTGACGGGCAGAGTGCCGGCCATCACGCGATAGGCGGCCCATTGCAGGCCGAAATAGCCGGTTGCCGTTGCCACCGCATAGAGCGAGGTGCGCCAGGTGAGCGCCCATGGAGCCGCATCGGCAAAGCCCTGGGCCACCAGATAGGCAACGCCGAATATGAGGATGGCGCCGAGCGCGAGCGCCTGCGGCGGCTTGTGCCAGAAGCCGAACAGGAAGCCGATGACGCCATAGATCACGAGTGCCAGCAGGAAGGCGCGGGCGACCGCCCAGCCATCGGGAATGGCGACCGGACCCGGCCGCCGGGTTGCCATCACCGCCTCGACGGCACTGCCGGAGGAGAGGAAGGCATGTGCCTTGTAGAGCGAATGCGCCACGATGTGCAGCAGCGCGATCGGGAAGAGCGCCAGCCCGCATTGCAGGATCATGAAACCCATCTGGGCGATGGTGGACCAGCCGAGCGAGGTCTTCACCGCGCTCTGCGTCAGCATCACCAGGCCACCGAACATGGCCGTGAAGCCGCCGATCATCACCAGCACCGCAAGCACGATCGGTGCGTTCAGCATCACATCGGCGAAGCGGATCAGCAGGAAGCCGCCGGCATTGACGACGCCGGCATGCAGCAGCGCGGAGACTGGCGTCGGCGCTTCCATCACTTCCGTCAGCCAGCCATGCATCGGAAACTGCGCGGACTTCAGCACGGCGGCGAGCGCCAGAAGGCCGGCGGCGACGAGCGCCGTCACCGGGGCAACCCCGTCTCGCGCTTCGCTGAGGATCGTCTGGATATCGCCCGTACCATAGGCCAATGCGAGCAGCAGGGCGGCGGAGACAAGGGCTGCATCCCCCAGCCGGGAGATGAGGAACTTCTTGTGTGCGGCGCGCCGGGCGGCAGCCCGTTCGGGATAAAAGACCAGAAGCCGATGCAGGAAGAGGCTGGAGGCGATCCAGGCCAGCGCGAACTGGAGAAGCGTGGCCGAAACGACCAGCAGCGAGACGGCGGCGAGTGTTGCGCTCATCCAGCCGGTGAACGGTCCCTGCCGCGCCTCGCCATCCAGATAGGTCGCGCTGTAGCGCAGCACCACCCAGCCGATGAAGCTGACGAGCAGCAGCATGACGGCGCTGACGAGGTCGAGTCGCCCCGCGAAGCCAACAAGCTCCGTGCCGAGGTGCGGGCTGGTGCCGGGCCCGTAGAGAGCAAGCGCAACTGTGGTGGCGAGCGCCGCACAAAGGGCGGAAAGTGCCAGCAGATTGACGATCAGCAGCGCGCCGCGCGGGCGCATCGGGCGGCTTGCGAAAGCAGTGCCGGCCGCCAGCAGAAAGAGCGCGGAGGGTAACAGTGCAAGGGCGTAGATCATGGGAACTCCAGCCGTTCGTTCGGTGCCGCAGGAGTTAGCACCTGCAAAAACCGGATAAAAATTCATTGTTCTTGCATTTTCGTTCTATAAAATAGAACGATGAGCGAGCTGAACTATCATCACCTGCGTTACTTCCGGGCCGTTGCGCATGACGGAAACCTGACCCGTGCGGCCGAGCGGCTGAACCTGTCGCAATCGGCTCTGTCCATCCAGATCAAGCAGCTGGAGGAGCGTCTCGGGCATCAGCTGTTCGAACGCCGCGGGCGCCAGCTCTACCTGACCGAGGCCGGGCGGATCGCACTCGACCACGCCGATACGATCTTCTCGACCGGCGAGGAACTGCTGGAAACGCTGCGCCAGACGGGGTCGGCACGACGCGCGATCCGCATCGGCGCGCTCGCCACGCTGTCGCGCAATTTCCAGATGGAGTTCGTGCGTCCCCTGATCGGCCGGCCCGATGTGGAACTGATTCTGCGCTCCGGCAGCACGGCGGAGCTTCTCGGGGCGCTGGAGACACTCAATCTCGATATCGTTCTCCTGACGCAGCCGCCGGCGGCCGATGCCGTGACGCCCTTCGTCTCGGATCACCTGTCGCAGCAGCGCGTTGCCCTGATCGGTGCGCCGGATCTGGCGGTGGAAAAGCAGGATCTTGCGACCATGCTGGCCACGCATCCGATGATCCTGCCGACGATGGAAAGCGGCGTGCGCCTGCAGTTCGAGGCGCTGGCGGCCCGCCTTGGCGTCACCCCGCAGGTGGCGGCGGAGGTGGAGGACATGGCGATGATGCGTCTGCTCGCCCGCTCCGGACTCGGTCTTGCGGTGATGCCGCCGATTGTCGTGCAGCAGGAACTGCAGAACGGCATGCTGGCCGAACTCGATACGCTGCCGGGCATGGTGGAGAACTTCTATGCGGTGCAGGTGAAGCGGCGCTTTCCCAACCCGCTGATCCGCACGCTGCTGGACGCCGCGCAATGGCGGGACGCGCCGGGCTGAGAGCTTTCACTCGTCATGTGAACGCCGTTTTGCGAAGGCGCCGGCGGAACCTGCCCGCCGGCGCGCGTCGCAAAAGGCGTCAGATCAGCTTTTCGAGCGTGATCGGCAGGTCGCGGACGCGCTTTCCGGTGGCGTGGAACACCGCGTTGGCAATGGCAGGCGCCACGCCGACGATGCCGACTTCGCCAACGCCCTTGCCGCCGAGCGCGGATGCATTCAGGTCCGGCACGCCGACGGAAATGACCTGAAGATCCGGAATGTCGGCATTGGTCGGCACGAGGTAGTCGCCGAGATTGGCGTTCATCGTACGGCCATTGCGCGGATCGACCACCCCTTCCTCCAGCAGTGCCTGACCGATGCCCATGATGATGCCGCCGCGCCACTGGCTTTCCACCAGCTTCGGATTGTAGAGGCGGCCGCAATCGAAGGCGGAGACCATGCGGGATACGCGCACGGTGCCGAAATCCTCGTCCACCTCCACCTCGGCAAAATGGGCGCACCAGCTGTGCATGGAATAATCGCCCATCGTCGGCCCCTGCACGCGCGACATGGTTGTCCAGGCCTTGTTCTGGTCCTCGACGCTTTGCGCGTCGTCGGACAGCGTGTTGCGCCGGACCTCGATCTCCTCGCGACCAATGGCTGCCATCAACTGCGACAGGGGGAGAGACGGACCGTCTTCGCGCGCCGAAATCCTGCCCTCGCTGATCGCGAGCGTGTTGGCACCGGTATTGCGGAAGGGGGAGCCCGCTTCGCCGAGCGCAAGACCGATCAGCTCGTCGCGTGCGGCAAGCGCTGCCTTGTGCACGGCCCCCGTGATGGACCCTGCCAGCATGGAGCCGCCGGCAATCGCGGCTCCCGGCAGTCTGGAATCACCGAGCACCACATCCACCTGCTCCACCGGGACGCCGAGCGCTTCCGACGCCGTCTGGGCGAGGATGGTATAGGTCCCCTGCCCCATGTCGATCGAGCCGCTCACCACCTGCACGCGGCCATTGGCGAGAATGCGGATCATCGCCTCGCTCGGCGCCCGGATCACCGGGAATGTGCCGCAGCCGATGCCCCAGCCGATGAGTTTCCCGCCCCGGCGCATCGAGCGCGGTGCGGCGCTGCGCCTTGCCCAGCCGAAGGCTTCGGCGCCCTGCGTCAGCGCCTCGCGCAGCATGCGCGTCGACCAGGGCTTGCCGGACTGGTAGTCGCGGTCGGCGTAATTCTTCAGCCGCAGCTCAAGCGGATCCATGCCAAGCGCGTAGGCAAGTTCCTCCATCGCGCATTCGATGCCAAAAGCGCTCGGGTTCTTGCCAGGACCGCGCAGCGCGCCGGGGCTGACGGTGTTGACCGGCACCACCCGGGATTCGGAGGAGAAGTTCTCCACCTTGTAGAGGATCGGCGTGGCGGCGCCGGTCTGTTCCGGCACATCGGCATAGACCGAGGTTTCGCTGGCGCCCCGATGGACGATGGCCTGCAGGATGCCATCCTCGGTTGCTCCAAGCGCGATCGTCTGGCGTGTCGCGGCACGTCCGCCATAGCTGGTGAAGTTCTGTGGCCGTGTCACTGCCAGACGCACCGGCCGCCCGAGCCTGCAGGCAGCCGCGACGGCCACCGCCCCAAAGGCGAGCGGCTGGCCCTTGGAGCCGAAGCCGCCACCGATGAAGGGCGAAATGATGCGCACATTCTCGACCGGCAGCGAAAACCATTCGGCATACATGCGGGCCATGCCATGCGACCACTGGCTGGGTTCCCAGATGGTCAGCTGATCGCCCTGCCAGGCGGCGGTGAGGCCGTGCGGTTCCATGGCGCAGTGGTATTCGCGCGGCGTGCGATAGGTTCCTTCGATCCGCACCGGAGAGCGGGCGAGTGCCGCCTGCGCATCACCCCAGGCAACGCTCAACTGTTCCAGCAGCTTGCCCTCGCCCGCCTTCGGGTCGTCGAGGCTCGCCACGCCCTGCTGCTCCTCATAGGTGATGCGCACCAGGCGGGCGGCTTCCTCTGCCTGCTCGCGGCTTTCGGCAATCACGGCCACGATGGATTGGCCGTTGAATTGCACCTCGCGCGGCAAAGGATGGTAGGGCTTCTCCTCCGGCCGGTTGCCCTGCCAGTCGGCGGACACCATGAGGCCGAGATCCTCGTCCGGTGTCAGTACCATCAGCACGCCCGGTGCGGCGAGCGCCTCGTCAACCGCCACGGCGGTGACGCGGCCGGCGGCAATCGTGCTCTGGATCAGAACGGCATGGGCGAGGTTTTCTGCAGGATATTCCAGCGCATAGACGGCCTCGCCTGTTATCTTCAGGCGGCCTTCGAAACGCGACAGGCGCCCGCCCACCGCCCCATCGGCGGAACTGCCATGTTTGCGGGGTTCCATGATCGTCATGCGGTTTCTCCCAAAGCGGGGTTCAGGTCGGGATTGAGGCTCGCGGCAACGGTGAGAATGGCGCGGGCCACGACACGCGGGGCAAGCTCGATCTTGTAGTGGTTGCCGCCCTGCGAGACGGCACCTTCGACGGCAAGGCGGCTGGCGCTGGTGACGATCTCCGGGGTGATCGCCCGTCCGATGAGCCCGGCCTCGATGCTGCGGGCCCGCCAGGGCTTCGTTGCGATACCGCCGAGCGCCACGCGCAGATCGCGGATGGTGACGCCGTCATCCTCCAGATCAAGACCGATCGCGGCGCTCGCGGCGGCGAATTCGTAGGACTGCCGGTCGCGGACCTTCAGATAGGTGGAC
Organism: Rhizobium sp. CSW-27; assembly: GCF_018760785.1. Classification (GTDB taxonomy): domain Bacteria; phylum Pseudomonadota; class Alphaproteobacteria; order Rhizobiales; family Rhizobiaceae; genus Neorhizobium. Next base: position 149,016 of record NZ_JAHHZO010000003.1, on the reverse strand, counting down.
TGGCGTGCGGCGATGGATGCTGGAATGGTGATGCCGGTGATCATCTCGGCCTTCTCCAGCACCGTTTCCCGGTCCGGTCTGTCGTCCGGCGTCAGGAAGAAGGCGTCGATGGCTATGTCCCGCCGGTCGGTCTGCACCACCGCATCGAAGGCCGCGAGCGCCACGGCAAGATCGCCGTGATAGGTGGCGATGCAATGGCTGCTGGTGCCGAGAACGGCGTGGTTGCGGGTCACGCCGCCGATGGCCGCACAGCCGGAGCCGGGATTACGCTTGTTGCAATCCGGAAAGGTGGCGGGATCGCGGAAATAGGGACAGCGGGTCCTCTGCAGAAGATTGCCGCCGATGGTGGCCATGTTGCGCAACTGCTGGGAAGCGGCGAGCGACAGCGATAGCGCGATCGCCGGGAAGGCGTCGCGGATGTCCGCGTGATCGGCGACGGCGCTCATTTTCGCAAGCGCACCGATGCTGGCGCCGCTGCCATCCACCGCAATGCCGGACAGCCCGTCCAGATGGCTGATGTCGATGACGCTGTCCGGTCGTTCGACCCCGCATTTGGCGAGGTCGAGCAAGGTGGTGCCGCCGGCCAGCAGTGCCGTGCCCTGCTGTGCTGCGACGGAGGCACGGGCCTCATCGGCCGAGCGTGCGCGGGTGTAGGAAAAATCAAGCATCGGCCATCTCCGCGGCTTCGCGCACGGCGGCGACGATGCTGTTATAGGCGCCGCAGCGACAGAGATTGCCGGACATGTATTCGCGGATCTCGTCGTCGGAGCCGGTGCGTCCCTCACGGATGCAGGCGACGGCCGACATGATCTGGCCCGGCGTGCAATAGCCGCACTGGAAGGCGTCATGCTCCATGAAGGCAAGCTGGACCGGATGCAGATCGCCGTTTGCGGTGGCTATCCCCTCGATCGTGGTGATCCTGCGGCCTTCCGCCTGGGCGGCCAGCGTCAGGCAGGACAAAACCCGCTGACCGTCGATGTGGCAGGTGCAGGCCCCACACTGGCCCTGGTCGCACCCCTTCTTGGTGCCGGTCAGTCCGGCATGGTCGCGCAGTGCATCGAGCAGCGTCACCCGCGGCTCTACGTCTAGCTCGTATCGTCGCTCGTTGATGTCGAGAGAAAGCCTGATGGTCCGTGTCATGATAAGCTCCTGCTTCTCGTCACGAATGCTGAATTTTCGGAATGGCGGGCTGGTCGGTCTGCGCCCAGCGCCTAGATCATCATCACACACGGCCTGTCCTCCCATTTGACATGACATGCGGCCCTGCTGTGAATTAAGGAGTGAAAGGCACTCCAGATAAGCGGAGGCGCCTCCGTTTAATCTAGGGGCTGAGGCACGCACGTCAAGCCCCTTCGGTCTGGAGCGAAAGATTGGCCTCATCCGAGCCTGGGAAAAAGCCGCGGCAGCGCGCCGATGCGCGACGCAATCGCGACAAGCTGGTCGAAGTTGCTGCCGAGGCATTTTCCGAACGCGGGGCGCAAGCCTCTCTCGAAGACATCGCCCGTCGCGCAGGTGTCGGAATCGGCACGCTCTACCGGCATTTCCCGACGCGCGAACATCTGGTCGAGGTTGTCTATCGCCGCGAACTGGAACGTCTGGCGGAGGCCGCCGCCGAGCTTGCGGCGGAACGCGCCCCGGATCTGGCGCTGGAGGAATGGATGCACCGTTTCGTCAGCTATATGGCGACCAAGCGGGGCATGGCCGGCAGCCTGAAGCTGCTGATGACATCGAATGCCTGCCTCTTCACCGAGGGCTCGGCGCTGCTGCGCGCCGCCTTCGGCGACCTGCTCGCCAAGGCCATCGATGCCGGCAGCATTCGCGGCGACATCGAAACCGTCGATGTGCTGACCGCGCTTTCCAGCATCTATTCCATTCCCGACCTGCCGGACTGGCGCGAGCGGGCGCACCGGCTGATCGGCCTGCTGATGGACGGATTGCGGTGCCGGCCGGCAGGCGATGGCGCATGAGGCGGCCAGGCATCACCCGGGCGCGCAACACTGCCTGTCTGGATTTCTTTGATTAAAATCTAGTCAATTTGACTGCCATTGTGTGCAATGAAGCGCGTGTGCCGAAGACTTAGGCCTGAAAACCTGAGAATGAGCGACTGGCACGCGCCTTGCATCGTTATCGGCAGAGTTAGCAGCTAGGGTTCCGGCGCACCACGCGTGACTGGTCCGAGAGCGGCTACCGGCGGGGAGACATCCTGCCGGGTGCACGGCGGGACAAAAGCCCGGGAGACCTCGTAAGCCAAGGGATTGGCGGCGCGATGGTCCATGCCGATCCCTTCCTGAAGAAGCCAGAAGGGGAATTTCGACATGCAGACTTTCAAGACACTTCTTTCGATGACCGCTCTCACGGCCGCGCTGGCATTTGCCGGCCTTTCGCCCGCCGAGGCCGCGCCGAAGAAGGAGTTCAAGGTGGCCTGGTCCATCTATGTCGGCTGGATGCCGTGGGGTTATGCCAACGATACCGGCATCGTGAAGAAGTGGGCGGACAAATACGGCCTCAAGATCGAGGTGACGCAGTTCAACGATTATGTGGAATCGATGAACCAGTACACCGCCGGCGCCTTTGATGCGGTGACGCTGACCAACATGGACGGCCTGTCTATCCCCGCTGCCGGTGGCGTCGATACCACGGCCGTCATCGTCGGTGATTTCTCCAACGGCAATGACGCGGTGATCCTGAAGGACAAGGACAAGCTCGCTGACATTAAGGGCCAGAACGTCAACCTCGTGGAATTCTCCGTCTCGCATTACCTGCTTGCCCGCGCGCTCGAAAGCATCGGCTCTTCCGAACGTGACGTGAAGGTGGTCAATACCTCCGACGCAGACATGGTCGCCGCCTACAAGACGCCGGACGTGACCGCCGTCGTGACCTGGAACCCACTCGTCTCCTCGATCCTGGAGGACAAATCGGCCAAGGCTGTCTTCGACAGCTCGAAGATCCCCGGCGAGATCATCGACCTGATGGTCGCCAATACCGACGTGCTGAAGGACAATCCCGATTTTGGCAAGGCGCTCGCCGGCATCTGGTACGACACGATGAAGGTGATGACCGCCGACACGCCCGAAGGCAAGGCGGCCCGGACCGCCATGGGCGCGGCCTCCGGCACGGATCTGGCCGGTTTCGAGGCGCAGATGGCGGCGACCAAGCTGTTCGACAAGCCGGCGGATGCGCTGGCCTTCACCACCTCGCCGAACCTTTCGAAGACCATGGACAGCGTCCGCAACTTCCTCTTCGCCAAGGGTCTGCTCGGCAGTGGTGCAGCCTCCGCCGATGTGATCGGCATCGAAATGCCGGACGGCACGGTGCTGGGTGACAAGGGCAACATCAAGCTGCGTTTCTCGCCGACCTTTATGAAGGCGGCCGCAGACGGCGCTCTCTGATCACCTGTCCGGGGCGGGTACTGCTCGCCCCCTTCACCCCTCAGGATCAGGAAGAGGCCCATGCGCTGGATCAACTCACATCCGGGAAACGGCTCGCGGCTGGCTCTGGCCCTGCTGCCGTTCATTCTCCTGGTCGTCGCTTATATGATCGGCTCGGCCGAACGGCTTGCTGAAAACCCGAACGACAAGCTTCTGCCCGGGTTCGCGGCGCTCGGCGAGGCCATCAGCCGCATGGCCTTCGTGGCGGATGTCCGCACCGGCGATTATCTACTGTGGTCGGATACGATCGCCAGTCTGCAGAGGCTCTCGGCCGGCCTCGGTATCGCAACAGCGATTGCCCTGCTGCTCGGGCTGGTCATCGGCATCCTGCCGTTTGCCCGTGCGCTGCTGTCGCCTTTCGTGGCGGCGATTGCCATGGTCCCGCCGCTCGCACTCCTGCCGATCCTCTTCATCGTCATGGGTTTGGGCGAGGCCTCGAAGATCGCACTGATCGTCATCGGTGTCGCGCCGATCATGATCCGCGATCTGGCGCTGAAGGCGCTGGAACTGCCGCGTGAAATGATCGTCAAGGCCGAAACCCTGTCGGCGTCTTCCTGGCAGATCGCGCTCCGTGTGGTGCTGCCGCAGATTCTGCCGCGCCTCATCACCACGCTGCGCCTGCAGCTTGGACCGGCCTGGCTGTTCCTGATCGCCGCCGAAGCGATCTCCTCCGACAGCGGGCTCGGCTACCGCATCTTTCTCGTGCGTCGCTATCTGTCGATGGACGTCATCTTTCCTTACGTGCTGTGGATCACGCTTCTGGCCGTCGCAACCGACATCCTGCTCGATCGCCTGCGCATCGCCGTCTTCCCCTGGTCTGAACTGGAGAAGGGCAAATGAGCGCGCTGTCGATCAAGAACCTCTGGAAGGAATATGGCGACCAGATCGTGCTGGAAAACGTCTCGATCGAAATCGAGTCTCGCGCATTCGTCGCTCTCGTCGGCCCGTCCGGCTGTGGCAAATCCACCTTTCTGCGCATGCTTCTTGGTCAGGAGATCCAAACAAAGGGCGAGATCCTGCTGGATGGTGAGCCTTTGCCGAAGGAGCCGGGGCCGGATCGCGGCGTCGTCTTCCAGCGGTATTCCGTCTTTCCGCATCTGACGGTGCTCGGCAATGTGATGTTCGGCAAGGAGTTGCAGGCCTCGCGGTTTGCCGCCCGCCTGTTCGGCTCCGCTCGCCGCGCAATGGAAGAAGAGGCGCGCGCCATGATCGCCGCCGTCGGACTGATGGGCTCGGAAAACAAATATCCGGCCCAGTTGTCGGGCGGCATGCAACAGCGGCTGGCGCTGGCCCAGGCGCTGATCATGCGTCCGAAGGTGTTGCTGCTCGACGAACCCTTCGGGGCTCTCGACCCCGGCATCCGCGCCGAAATCCATGTGCTGATGAAAAAGCTCTGGCACGAGGCGCCGATGACCGTCGTGATGGTCACCCATGACATGCGCGAGGCCTTCACGCTTGGCACCCGCGTCGTCGCGTTTGAGCGGCCGCGCGACCGGCCCGAAGAGAAACTGCGCTACGGCGCGACAATCACCCGGGATATCGCCATCTGGCCGCCGCGGCAGGCGGGCGTGCCCTCCATCTTTCGCCCCGACCGGGACGGCCCGGTCTCTTCAAAGGGTCAATAGCCGGGACGGCCCGGCATACGGAACCACTGGAGATCACCATGCATATTCGACGTTCACCGGAAGAAATCGCCGCCAACCGTGCGCGCTACGAGGAACATCAGAAGAAGGGGCTGGAATTTGCGCCGAAGGCGCTGCCGGGCAAAAGCGCCAAGCCTGCGCCAACCATTGCTGCCGACGCCATCCTGCATCAGGAAAAACTGCCCGGCGGTTGGTACTGGTGGACGCGTGTGAAAGCCAACGAGGTGCTGCGGATTGCCCTTAATGAGGGCTTTTCGACGGTGTCGGTTGTCGCCTGGAGCGCGGCGGATTCGAGCGAACGCATGAACCTGCCGGATACGGTGAAGGTGCAGTGGACGACGGGTCTCGGCAAAGGCCGCGTGATTTTCTCCGACATGGGTAAGGTCATGTTCTCGATCATCAAGGACAGCTGCGGCGCGCATGACGTGCTGATGGGCGGCTCGACGGCCTCCTCCAATGCGAAAAAATATGCCGGCGCCAACGGTGCCGCCTTGCGCAATACGCGCGAGAATTTCGTTCTGGTCGCCACCAAGGCCGGTCTCGATAAACGCGACATTCCGGCAGCACTTGCGTTGTTTGCGCCCGTGCGCGTCGATGCTGAGGGCAAATTTCAGTGGAAGTCGGAACTCGTCAGCGACGGCGACTACGTCGACCTGCGTGCCGAGATGGACATGATTGTTGGCTTTTCCAATTGCCCGCATCCGCTTGACCCCAATCCGGTCTATGCGCCGAACCCTGTCGCCATCACGCGCATCGCGGCCATGGAGCCGGCGGCAGACGACCTTTGCCGCACGGCTACTGCCGAAGCCGTCCGCGGCTTCGAAAACAACGCATTCGCAACGCTTTGAAAGGGGAGGCGATCATGACCGGATTCATCCAGACCTCCCCCGCCCGCACGCTCTCCAACACGGTGCAGGATCATTATATCGCTGCCGAAGCGCCTTTTTCGACCGTCATCAAAAAGGGTCAGGTGGTGCGCATCGAGGACAGCTATGGCCAGCAGGCCGTCGATACGCTCTTCTACAACGCCCATGATTTCTCCGAGCGTTATTCCAGCCAGGATACGATGCGCGAGCAGGGCGCGGCCTACATCTCCACCGGCACCAAGGTCATCTCCAACGAAGGCCGGGTCATGCTGACGGTGACGGCCGACAGCTGCGGCCGGCACGATACCTCTGCCGGCGCCTGCTCCTGCGAGAGCAATACGGTGCGTTTCGGCCATTACACGAAGTATCTGCATGCCTGCCGCGACAATTTCGTCATCGAGGTCTCCAAGCACGGCATGAGCAAGCGCGATGTGGTGCCGAACATCAACTTCTTCATGAACGTGCCGATCGAGCCTTCCGGCGAAATGACGATTGTCGACGGTATTTCCGCGCCCGGCGATTATGTGGAACTGACGGCGGAAATGGATGTGCTGCTGGTCATCTCCAACTGCCCGCAGATCAACAATCCCTGCAACGGCTTCGACCCGACGCCCATCCGGGTGATGGTCTGGGATGGCGAGGCCGCCTGATGTTCAAGAAGGTTCTGATCGCCAATCGCGGCGAAATCGCCGTGCGCGTCATCAAGACGCTGCGAAAGATGGGGATCGCAAGTGTTGCGGTCTATTCCGATGCCGACCGGTTTTCGAAGGCCGTGCTGATGGCGGACGAGGCCGTCCGCCTCGGTCCGGCGCCGGCCTCGGAAAGCTATCTCCACGTGGACGCGGTGATTGCCGCCTGCCGTCAGACCGGTGCGCAAGCCGTTCATCCCGGCTACGGTTTTCTCTCGGAAAACATTGGTTTTGCCGAGCGGCTGAAGGCAGAAGGCATCACCTTCATCGGCCCGACCCCGGACAACATCTCCGCCTTCGGTCTGAAGCATACCGCGCGCGAACTGGCGAAGGCGAGCGGCGTGCCACTGCTTCCCGGTTCTGGCCTGCTCGACAGTCGCGAGGAGGCGATCACTGCAGCCGAAGAGATTGGCTATCCGGTGATGCTGAAATCCACCGCTGGCGGCGGCGGCATCGGTATGCAACTCTGCGACACACCAGATGCGCTTGCCGCCGCCTTCGACAGCGTGCAACGCACGGCAAAATCGAGCTTTGGCGATGCCCGCGTCTACTTGGAGCGTTTCGTTTCCAAGGCACGCCATGTGGAAGTGCAGATCTTTGGTGATGGCAGGGGCCGGGTCATCGCGCTTGGCGAGCGCGACTGCTCACTCCAGCGCCGGAACCAGAAGGTCATTGAGGAAACGCCGGCGCCGGGTCTGTCCGATGCGGTGCGCGAGCGACTGCATGCGGCGGCTGTATCGCTCGGCCAGCAGGTCTCTTACGCCTCCGCCGGAACCGTCGAGTTCATCTACGATCCCCAGCGCGAGGAGTTCTACTTTCTGGAGGTCAACACCCGCCTGCAGGTCGAACATCCGGTGACGGAAGCCGTCTTCGCTGTCGATCTGGTCGAATGGATGATCCGTCAGGCGGCCGGCGAAGATGTGCTGACGGGCAAGCAAAACCTGGTCCCGAAGGGGGCTGCGATCGAGGCCCGCGTTTATGCCGAAATGCCGCATGCCGGCTTCCGCCCGAGTGCCGGTTTGCTCACCGAAGTGGTGTTTCCGGAGGAGGTCCGCGTCGATGGCTGGGTGGAAACGGGAACGGAGGTCACGCCCTTCTACGATCCGATGCTCGCCAAGGTGATCGTGTCTGGTGCGGATCGCGGCACGGCCATCGCCGCGCTCTCGGCGGCGCTGGAAAAAACCTCGCTTTGTGGGATCGAGACCAATCTCGACTACCTGAAGGCCATCGCCGCCTCCGATCTTTTCCAGAGTGGCGATGTGGCGACCACGGCGCTCAAGGATTTCGAGTTCGTGCCGGATGTGGTGGAAGTGATTGCCCCCGGCGCGCAATCCAGTCTGCAGGAACTGCCGGGCCGGCTCGGTCTCTGGCATGTCGGCGTTCCGCCCTCGGGACCGATGGACGAACGCTCCTTCCGCCACGCCAACCGGCTTGTCGGCAACCACGATCATACGGCGGCCCTGGAACTGACCGTCTCCGGCCCGGTGCTGAAATTCTTCTCCGATGCGGTCGTGGCGCTTGCCGGTGCCGAGATGCCTATGAAGCTAGACGGCGTTCCGGTGCCCAATGGCGAAGCCATTTCCGTGGCAGCCGGCCAGACGCTGGCCATCGGCAGCATCACCGGTGCCGGCCAGCGGGCCTATCTCGCAGTCTCCGGCGGCTTCGATGCCCCCGTCGTGATGGGTTCTCGCGCCACCTTCGGACTGGGCCAGTTCGGCGGCAACGCCACCGGGACGCTTCGGGCCGGTCATGTACTGCGACTGGCTCGACAGAACCCGACGCATGTCCTCCCGGCGACGGAGCCGGCAGAGCTTTCGTGCGAATGGGCGGTCGGCGTGCTCTACGGTCCGCATGGCGCGCCCGATTTCTTCCTGGCGGACGACATCGAAACGCTGTTCTCCACCGAATACGAGGTGCATTTCAACTCCGCCCGCACCGGTGTGCGCCTGATCGGGCCTGCGCCGAAATGGGCGCGCACCGATGGCGGCGAGGCGGGGCTGCACCCTTCCAACCTGCATGACAATGCCTATGCGATCGGTGCCATCGATTTCACTGGCGACATGCCGATCATCCTCGGCCCCGACGGCCCAAGCCTCGGCGGCTTCGTCTGCCCTGCCGTCATCGCACGCGATGAGCAGTGGAAGATGGGCCAGTTCAAGCCGGGGGATAAGATCCGGTTTCATGCCGTGGCTCGGAATGAGGATGAGGCGCTGGCAGTGGGCTTAGTGCCCTTGGCACCCTCAAGTGAACGTGTGGCACGCTCCGTACCCCACTCTGTCCTGCCGGACATCTCCCCCTCAAGGGGGGGGATTGGCAGAGAGGCATCCTCGGCGTTTTCAGAAGACAAGCTTTCCTCCGTATCGAACATAAAGGTAGGCGAGACGGTAGCCTCCCCGATCTCCCCCCTTGAGGGGGAGATGTCCGGCAGGACAGAGGGGGGTAAGGCTCCGTCGGTCACGTCAATGGTTGCCGTGGTGGCGAAACCACCGTCCTTCGGCTCCCCTATCCTCGCCGCCAACGACACTGGCCCCATCCCGGTCGTCTACCGTCGCCAGGGCGATGACAACCTGCTGGTCGAATACGGCCCGATGCAGCTCGATATCGGCATTCGCATGCGCGTGCATCTTTTGATGCAGGCGGTTCAGGCGGCGAAGCTTACGGGACTGATCGACCTGACGCCCGGCATCCGCTCGCTGCAGATCCATTATGACAGCTCGATGCTGTCACGCACCACGCTGCTGGGGCTGCTGGGCGAGATCGAAAAGAGCCTGCCGCCTGTCTCCGAGGTCAAGGTGCCGAGCCGCACCGTGTGGCTGCCGCTGTCGTGGAACGATCCGCAAGCCGAGCTTGCCATGCGCAAATATCAGGAGCTTGTGCGCCCCAACGCGCCCTGGTGCCCGTCCAATATCGAGTTCATCCGCCGCATCAATGGATTGGCGGATGAGCAGGCAGTGAAGGACACGATCTTCGATGCCTCCTATCTTGTCATGGGGTTGGGGGATGTCTATCTCGGCGCGCCTGTGGCCACCCCGCTCGATCCGCGCCACCGGCTGGTGACGACGAAATACAATCCTGCCCGCACCTGGACCCCGGAAAACGCCGTCGGTATCGGCGGCGCCTACATGTGCATCTACGGCATGGAAGGTCCGGGCGGGTATCAGCTCTTCGGCCGCACGATCCAAGTCTGGAACACCTGGCACCAGACGTCCGTGTTTACCAAGGACAAGCCGTGGCTGCTCGATTTCTTCGACCAGATCCGTTTCTTCCCGGTCTCCCATGAGGAACTGATGGAGGCGCGTGCTGCCTTCCCGCATGGCGGTTATCCGATCCGCATCGAGGACGGCACCTTCTCCTATGCCGATTACGAGGCGGAGATGGCCCGCAATGCAGAGAGTATTGGCGCCTTCAAGCGAGGACAGCAGGCCGCCTTCGAGGCCGAGAGACAGCGCTGGAAAGACCAGGGTCTCGACAGTTTCCAGGTGGATGAGGGCACCGGTCCCGGCCTCGGCGGGGATATTCCGGAAGGTTGTTTCGGCGTGGAAAGTGCGGTGCCCGGCAATGTCTGGAAACTGCTGGTCGAACACGGTCAGCGCGTGGACGCTGGCGAAACGCTGGCCATTATCGAATCGATGAAGATGGAAATCACCGTCACGGCGCATGCGCCCGGCCGCGTCCGGGACGTGAGGGCCGGGCCGGGTCGCAATGTCAAGGCCGGCGATGTTCTGGTCGTTCTGGAGGATGTTTGAATGCTGCCACTCATGCTTGATCTTGCCGCGCTGAAGGCGGCCTATGCCTCCGGCCTCACCCCGCTCGATCTGGTGGAAGAGGTGATTGCGCGCCGCAAGGCCTCCCACGATCCGGCGATATTCATCACAGAGACACCCGACGAGGATCTGCGGTCGGCCGCAAAGGCGTTGATGCAGCGCGCGCCGGAGCCGAACAGTCTGCCGCTCTGGGGCGTGCCCTTCGCCGTCAAGGACAACATCAATGTGGCAGGCCTGCCGACCACCGCCGCCTGCCCGGCCTTCGCCTATCAGCCGGACAAGGACGCAACGGTCGTCGCGCGGCTGAAGGCGGCGGGCGCTATTGTCATCGGCAAGACGAACCTCGACCAGTTCGCGACCGGTCTGAACGGCACGCGCTCGCCCTATGGCGCGCCGCGGTCCGTGTTCAACAGGGATTATGTCTCGGGCGGTTCTTCCTCCGGTTCCGCCGTGGCCGTCGGTGCAGGCCTTGCAAGCTTCGCGCTGGGCACCGATACCGCCGGTTCGGGTCGTGTTCCGGCGGCCTTCAACAACCTCGTCGGCATCAAGCCGACGCCGGGACTTGTCCCGAATGTCGGCGTCGTGCCCGCCTGCCGCAGCGTTGATGTGGTGACGGTGTTTGCAGCCACCGTCGGTGATGGCGTCGCGATCCGCAAGGTCATGGACGGCTACGACGCAGCCGATCCCTATTCCCGCAAGGCGGTGCCAGCCAGTCTGCCCGGATCGGGCCTGCGCATCGGTGTGCTGGATGGCGCCGAGCGCGAATTTTTCGGCAATACCGAGGTGGAAGCGCTCTATGAAGCCGCCATCGAACGGGCCAAATCGCTCGGGGCCACCATCGTTCCCTTCGACTACGCACCCTTCCGGCAGGCAGCGGAACTGCTCTACAACGGTCCTTGGGTGGCCGAGCGTCTGGCGGCGGTCAAGGACTTCATTGCCACCAATGCCGATGATTTCGATCCGACCGTGCGCACCATCATCGAAGGCGCCAAGGCCTATGATGCAGTGGCCGCCTTCGAAGGCCAGTACAGGCTCGGCCATCTGCGCCAGAAGGCAATCGCGGAGTGGGAAAAGCTCGACGTGCTGATGCTGCCGACCTCGCCGACCACCTATACGGTGGAGGCGATGCTCTCCGATCCGATCGTCAAGAACAGCCATTTCGGGCGCTACACCAACTTCGCCAACCTCTTCGGTTATGCGGCGATCGCGGTGCCGGGCGGCTTCGGTTCCGATGGCCTGCCGAACGGCGTAACCTTCTTCGGCCCCTCCTTTTCAGACGATGCACTCGCGCCGTTTGCGGACGCAATGCATCGCGCCGCCCAGTCCGGCATGGGCAAGGACAGGTCCGCCACGCTTCCTCAAGCATCGACGGTCGCGGTAGCCGATGAGGGTCTCGTGACGATCATGGTTGTCGGCGCGCATCTGACCGGCATGCCGCTGAACCACGAGCTGACGGGTCCCGGCGGGAAATTGGTGAAGACCTGCCGCACGGCGGGCGACTACCGGCTTTACGTTTTGCCCAACACCACGCCGCCGAAGCCAGGCCTGATCCGTGAGCCGGGCTTTGTCGGCAAGGGTCTGGAGGTCGAGGTGTGGAAGGTGACGCCCGCCGCCTTCGGCCGTTTCGTCCAGAACATCCCGGCGCCGCTCGGCATCGGCAAGGTGACGCTGGACGATGGCACCCAGGTTTCCGGCTTTCTCTGCGAACCCTACGCGCTGCAGGGGGCACAGGAGATCACCGAACTCGGCGGCTGGCGCGCCTATATCGCCTCGCGGCGCTGAGGGCGCCGACAGCCCTCCCCCGTGCTGGTCATCGCAGGCCCCCCGGAAATTCAATGCCGGCTGGCGGGAACGCTAGCCGGCGCCTGCTGATCTCATCTATGGTCGGAGATGAACGCTGCCGCCGGGAGCGCTGCCGCTGCATTTGCTCTGGCAATGGCCGCGGGTCCGCCTCTATGGTGGCCACGTTTATCAGACTGGAGAGTTCGCCGTGACCGACAAAGCCCATCTCGAAGCACTTCGGAAGAAGTATGCCGCCGCCTCCGGCGGGGATATTTTCGACCCGCATTTTCGCGAGGTGGCGCAGGCCCAGTTCACCGGCAGCGATCGGCGCAAATGGCCGTTTGCCGGCATTCCGACCCTGCTGGATGCCCCCTGCCGGCTGGACGCCCAGGAACTGGAGGATTTCGGCGGCCTCGACATCGCGCTGATCGGCGTGCCGATGGATCTCGGCGTGACCAATCGCAATGGCAGTCGCTTCGGGCCGCGCGCCCTGCGCACGATGGAACGCATCGGCCCCTATGATCACGTGTTGCGCTGCGCGCCGCTGTCGCGGGCAAGGATCGCCGATATCGGCGATGTGCCGATGCAAAGCCGCTACGATCTCGCCCAATGCCATGCGGATATCGAGGCCTTCTACAAGCGGCTGGTCAAGGCCGGGGTGCGACCGCTCAGCGTCGGCGGCGACCATTCGATCAGTTCCTCGATCCTGAAGGCCGTCGGTGAGCGTGAGCCGGTCGGCATGATCCACATCGATGCCCATTGCGATACGGCCGGTCCCTACGAGGGCGCGAAGTTTCAGCATGGCGGCCCCTTCCGGCTGGCGGTGCTCGACGGTGTTCTCGACCCGCGCCGGACCATCCAGATCGGCATTCGCGGCGGTGCGGAATATCTCTGGGAATTTTCCTATGAGAGCGGCATGACCGTGATACATGCAGAGGAGATCGGCGAGGCCTCGCTGCCCGGCATCATCGCCAGGGCGCGCCAGATTGTCGGCGACGGTCCGACCTATATCTCCTTCGATATCGACAGCGTCGATCCCGGTTTCGCACCCGGCACCGGCACGCCGGAGGTCGGCGGCCTGCAGCCGCGCGAGGTTCTGCAGCTGCTGCGCGGCCTGCAGGGCCTCAATATCGTCGGCGGTGATGTGGTGGAGGTGGCGCCCCAGTATGATTCCACCACCAATACCGCGCATATCGCCGCCCAGGTGCTGCACACCATTCTTTGCCTGATGGTGTGACCGGCAAGTGAAGGCGCCTCATTCGACGCCGTGTGGTGCAGGGCGATGTCGTTGCGCCATGCGCGCCTCGACCCGCCCTGCCGGTCGACGAGGTGTAAAATATATTATTCGTAAAATTTGCTTAATTTGGAATTGATAATTCCTTAATGTTTTGCCAATCTCTGCTTCGAGGAGAGCGGACCGGTCTGGTTTCGTCTCGCGGCTTGAGGGTGAGGCATGGATCGTGGCGAGTACAGTGCGGAAGATGCCTTGTCGGCGCCCCGGCTGTTCGTCTTCGATGTCGGCGGCGTGCTGATCAGGCTGGACCATGCGGCGCACGCTACGCATCTCGAAGGATCTCCTTGCCCGAACTTTCGCGAGGACGCTGCCCTTGCCGACAGCATCAGGCAGTTCCGTCTCGGCCGGATTGCATCTGAGGCCTATGTTGAACGGCTGGCCGGGATCTATGGCGTGTCGGGCGAGACGGTGCGGCAGGCCGAAACGGCCTTGCTGGCCGGCATCTTTGCGGACATGAGCGCCTATGTGCAGGGCTTGAGGCAGATCGGTCGCGTCGTCTGCCTTTCCAACACCCAGGCGCTTCACTGGCAGCACATCCTGGACCAGTGCCTGGGGCCGGATTTCTTCGATGCCTGCTATCTGTCGCATGAAATGGGCCTCGAGAAGCCGGACCCGGACATCTATGCGGAACTTGCCCGGCAGGAGGGCGTGACTGGCGCCGGGATCATCTTCATCGACGATACGCCCGAAAACGTCGAGGCGGCAAAGGCCATCGGCTGGGCAGACAGCATCCTGCATGTCTCCGGACCCGAGACCATGCGGGCCATCGACCATATCCTTCATCGCGCGCAGCCTGCTGCCGCAGCATGTTTCTGAAGACGGAGTTGCATTACCTTGGCACGGTTGTCATTGCGTGGGATCAGGAAGCGGTTCAAGGCGGTCGAGGTTCTGCACGGCATCGATCTCGATGTGAAGGACCGCGAACTGATCGTGTTCGTGGGGCCGTCGGGCTGCGGAAAGTCCACCCTGCTGCGGCTGATCGCCGGGCTCGATCCGATCACCGAGGGTGAATTTCTGCTGAACGACCAGCGGATGAACGAGGTGGCACCGTCCCGCCGCGGCATCGCCATGGTCTTTCAGTCCTACGCGCTTTACCCGCACATGAACGTCTACGAGAACATGGCCTTCGGCGCGCGGTTGATGGGCCTGGACAAGACCGAGGTGGAGGCGCGGATTGCGGAGGCGGCCCGCATGCTGCGGCTGCAGGAGTTGATGCAGCGCCGCCCGCGCGAACTTTCCGGTGGGCAGCGCCAGCGCGTTGCGATCGGCCGTGCGCTGGTGCGCAAGCCGCAGCTTCTGCTGCTGGACGAGCCGCTGTCCAATCTGGATGCAGCTCTTCGGTCCGACGTGCGCCTGGAGATCGCCAGGCTGCACCGTGAGATTGGCGGCACGACCATCTATGTGACGCATGACCAGGTTGAGGCCATGACGCTGGCGGACCGCATCGTGGTGATGAATGGTGGTCGCATCGAACAGTTCGGGTCGCCGCGTGAACTCTACGAGACCCCGGCCAATGTCTTTGTCGCAAATTTCATCGGCTCGCCGCGCATGGCCATGCTGCCGGTGGAACGGCACGGCAATGTTCTGACCGCGCCCGGTATCGGCAGCATCACGCCGGACCGCCTGCCGCAAGGCGATGAGCGGGACATCCTGCTCGGTGTCCGGCCGGATGGCATGACGGTCATGCCGGATGCCGGGGGCGAGGGATTTGCCGGAACGGTGGTCTATACCGAATATCTGGGCGACAGCGCATTCGTCTATGTGCGGCTGGGCGACGAGGCGGCGCCCATTTGGGTGCGCTGCGCGCCCGATGCGAATTTTGCCCCGGACACGGCCGTCCGGCTGCAGGTGCTGCCCGGCCGTGCGCATTACTTCAGCCGCAGGACTTCCGAGCGGCTGAGTGTCTGACTGGCATGACGTTGAAGACATCAAACGAAAAGAGAGAGGAACATGATGAAACGCTTACTTCTGGGAGCAGCCCTTGCCGTCGGAACCCTTCTGTCGGCCTCCGCAAGCTTTGCGACCGAACTGACCTTCTGGACCTGGCGCCAGGAGGACAAGGCGGAATACGAAAAACTGTTTGCCGCTTTCACCAAGGCAAACCCCGATATCACCATCAAGTTCGAGGCCTTCGAGGCCACGAGCTACAACACCGTGCTCTCCACGGCCCTTGCCGGTGGCAAGGGACCGGACCTGATGATGACGCGCACCTATGGCGGCATCGAGAGCCTGGCCGGCGCCGGTTACCTGATGGCGCTGGACGAGACCAAGATCCCGGCGCTCAAGGGCTTTTCGCAGGCGGCGCTCGCCTCGGAGACCATGCGTTCGAACAAGACGCTCTATGCGGTGCCCGCCGCCAGCCAGACCATGCTGGTGGTCTACAACAAGGACATCTTCGACAAGAACGGCATTTCCGAGCCGAAGAGCTGGGATGAGTTCATCGCCGCCTGCAAGACACTCAAGGCTGCCGGCATCATGCCCTTTGCCAATGGCACGGCGACCGCCTGGCAGAACGAGACGATCGTCTCGGCGTTGACCTCCTCCATCATGGGCAAGGGCTTCTATGCCGACCTGATGGCCGGCAAGACGGATTTCAACGATCCCCGCTTCGTGGAGGCCATGACGAAGCTGAAGGAAATTTCCGCCTACTTCCCGGATGGCTTCGTCGGGCTTGATTATGCCTCGGCGCAGCAGCTCTTCACCTCCGGCATGGCGGCCATGTTTGCCGGCGGTTCCTTCGAACTTGCCAATTTTGCCAAGCAAAACCCGGCGCTCAAGCTCGGCATCTTTGCCGCCCCGGGCCTGAAGGCCGATGACGACAAGCTGGTCGGCCTGTTCTACGATTCCGGCTTTGCGGCCAATGCCAAGGCCAAGGACCCGGCCGCGGCACTGAAGTTCCTCCACTATGCGGCCAGCAAGGATTTTGCCCAGCCCTTTGCCAACAACCTGAACAATGTCTCCGCCGTGCCGGGCGTGACCTTCGAAAGCCCGCTTTTGGCCAAGGTCGCCGAGTTGAACAAGAACTCGATTGCCTACATGACGCTCGTACATTTCCGTTACGGCGAACCGACCGGCTCCAATCTGATCCAGGCCGGTGTCTCGAAGATGCTGAACGGGCAGATGACGCCGCAGGAAATCGGCAAGTCCATGACGGACGGACTTGCCACCTGGTACGCCCCCTTCAAGAAGTGAAACGGCAGCGGGCCGCCCCTGCGGCGGCCCCTCGTCACCGGAACGGCGCCTGAGGATCGTGCATGTTGTCCAGCAAACTGACGGGAAGAAGATTATGGATCGCGGCGCTTGTCGTGCCACCGCTGGCCTTCATGTGCCTGTTTCTGGTCTACCCCATCCTCTCGGCCTTCGCCTATGCCTTTTATGAATGGCGCGGGCTGGTGCGCGGCGATTTCGTCTGGTTTGCCAATTTTCACCGCGTCCTGTTCGAATATCCCTTCTCGGAACGGACCCTCAACGCCTTCACCCACAACATCGTCGTGTTCTTCGCGCTGATGATCCTGCAGAACGGCGTCGGTTTCCTGCTGGCCTATTGCCTCTGGCGCGAATTGTGGGGGGCGCGCTTTCACCGCATCGCGGTCTTCCTGCCGGTCGTCCTGTCCACCGTTATCGTCGGCCTGCTATGGAAACTGTTCCTGCATCCGCTGTTCGGCGCGGTCAACGTATCGCTGCGGGCCGTCGGGCTCGGTACGCTGGCGCAGCCCTGGCTCGGTCAGGACAGCACGGCGCTGATGGCGATCATCGTTGCCAATGCCTGGCACATGGTCGGCTTTCCGACGCTTGTGTTTCTCGCCGGCATGCAGCGCATCCCCTCAGAAATTCTCGATGCCGCGCGCATGGAAACCGAAAGCGAATGGGTGAAGATGACGAAGATCGTCTGGCCGCTGGTGGCGCCTTCTGCCACGGTGGTCTTCACCCTGCTCTTCGTCGGTGCCTTCAACTGGTTCGAAATGCCCTTCGTGATGGGCGGAATCGATGGCTCGCCGCATGGTGCGACCGATGTGCTGGGCCTCTACTTCTATCGCACGGCGTTTGGCAGCATGTCGGCCTCGGCGGAAAATTTCGGGCCGGGCAGCGCGCTGGCGGTGCTGATCTTCCTGTTCATCGCGGTGGTCTCCAGCGTCATCACGTTGAAACTTCGCAAGCGGGAGATCCAGCTATGATCCGGGAAAACCGCAGCCGGACGCTGCGCACCTTCGGCTGGGACGGACTGATCCAGATCGTCCTGATCGGCAACAGCATCGTCATGCTGGCGCCCATCGTGATCATGGTGTTTTCTGCCTTCAAGACGAATGCGCAGATCTTCCAGTCACCCTTCGCGCTGCCGGATTTCACCCATGTCGGCAATCTGGTACGGGTCTGGACGGAAACGGATTTCGTCCGCTACCTGATGAACTCCTTCATCGTGACGGGGGCATCGATCGTGCTGATCCTCGTTCTCGGCACCATGGCCGCCTATGCGCTGGCACGCTACGAGTTTCGCGGATCGAATGCCATCCTGCTGTTCTTTCTCGCAGGTCTGACGCTGCCGCTGAAGCTGGCGGTCATTCCGCTGTTCATCCAGATGCGCGATCTCGGACTGGTCGACAGCCGTTTCTCGCTGATCTTCATCTATGTGGCGACCGGCCTGCCGACCACCGTCTTCATCATGACCGGCTTCATCCGCAGCCTGCCGAACGAACTGGAGGATGCCGCCCGCATGGATGGCGCCAGCGAGGCGCGCATCATGTGGTCGATCATGCTGCCGCTGGTGCGTCCGGCCATGGTCATTGCCGCGATCCAGAACGTGGTGCCGATCTGGAACGACTTCTTCTTCCCGCTCATCTTCATCCAGAACAATGATCTGAAGACGCTGCCGCAGGGGCTGACGACCTTCATGGGCGAGTTCGGCACGGACTGGGGCGTGCTGTTTTCCGGACTTACCCTGTCGGCCCTGCCGATCATCCTGCTCTACATCGCTCTGTCGCGCCAGTTCATCAACGGCATGACGGCGGGCGCGATCAAGTAGCGGCAGTCCTCAGGATTTCAGCAAGGCCACTGCGGCCTCGCTGGCATGGATCGCGTCATTGGCCTTCGGCAGCGTGCGCACCAGGGCGAGGAAGACGAGATCGGTGATGGCAAGCTGCGCATCGCGCGAGGTGATCGCGGAGGAGCGGACACGTTCCTCATCGGCCACCGTATTGAGCCGGATGTCGGCGAGCTCGCTCAGTCGGTTCTCATGCAGACCCGTCAGCGTGATGACGGTCGCGCCGCACCTGCGGGCCATTTCCGCAAGCCGCAGGGTTTCGACATTGCCGCCGGACTGCGAGATGGCAAACAGCACGTCCTCGTCGGTGAGGGAGGCGGCGTTGGCCATCTGCACATGGGTGTCGCTGTCCATGAGTACCATCAGGCCGAGTTTCAGCAGCTTGTAGGAAAAGTCGCGCGCCACCAGCGAGGAGGCGCCGATGCCGGCGAGATGGATGCGGCGGGCGGCGGCGAGCGCGCTGACGGCGGCCGTTACCGCCTCTTCGCTGTTGACCTGCATGGTCTGCTGCATGGCCGATACCTTGCTCGCCACCAGTTTCTGCTGGATCGTGACGAGATTGTCGCCGGCATCAATGGTGCCGTGGATCATGCCGGTTGGCACGCGCCACTCCTGGGCCTTGGCCCGCGTCACCGCCAGTTTCAGCTGCTGATAGCCATCATAGCCGATCTTCTGGGAGAATTTGACGACACTGGACTGGCTGCGCCCGGTGGCGGCAGCCAGTTCTGCGGAGGAGAGCGTCAGCATCCGCTCGGGGTCATCGATGATGAACTGGCCGATCTCGCGCTCGGCCTCCGTCATGGCGTCCAGCTTGGCGCGGATGACTTTCAGAACGGACATTCCGGCTCCTTCGCAGTCCGAGATGATGGAATAAGCTATTCGAAACTTGAAAATTATCTGGAATATTATAGCCGGCGTCCTATCATTGGTCACCCCCCGATTCCGGCCGCTTGACGGCTTTCAGTGGATTTTGCCCATGGATCAGCTTCGCATCATCGGTGGCAACAGGCTGGACGGCGCCGTGCCGATTGCCGGCGCCAAGAATGCGGCCCTGCCGCAGATCGCAGCGGCGCTGTTGTCGCCCGAGGCGCTGGAACTGACCAATCTCCCCAAGGTGACGGACGTCGAGAACATGCTGCGGATCGTTGCGCTTTATGGCGCAACCGTCAGCCGGGATTCCCACTGCACCCGTATCGAGGCCGGCACGATGATGCCGGGAGACGTGGATTATGACACGGTGCGGCGCATGCGGGCCTCGATCCTGGTGCTGGCGCCGCTGCTGGGCCGCTTTGGCCGTGTGCGCGTGTCGCTGCCGGGTGGCTGTGCGATCGGTGCCCGACCGGTCGACATGCATCTGAAGGCGCTCACCGCACTCGGCGCCGATGTCTCGGTAGAGGGCGGCTATATTGTTGCCTCCGCCGGGGCCGGACTGGCCGGGGCGCGGATCGTACTGCCTGGGCCGTCCGTCGGGGCGACGGAGACGGCGTTGATGGCAGCCTGTTGCGCGCGCGGCGAGACCGAAATCCTCAATGCCGCACGCGAGCCGGAGGTCGTGGATCTCATCGCCTGCCTCTGCGCCATGGGGGCGGTTATCGAGGGTGCCGGTACGCATCGCCTGCTGATTGCGGGCGGCACGGCGTGGCGTGCGGCCAGCCACCACGGCATCCCGGATCGCGTGGAAGCCGGCACCTATGCCGCTGCGGCCGCCATCACGGGTGGACGTCTCGAACTGGTCGGAGCACGCATGGAGCATCTGGCCTCGGTCTTCCAGGTTCTGGAGGAGATGGGCGTTTCCGTCTGGCCCGGCGATCGCGGCGTCGTGGTGGACGGTGGGCGCCGCCTGAAGCCGGCCGACATCACGACGGAGCCCTATCCCGGTTTTCCGACCGACCTGCAGGCCCAGTTCATGGCCATGGCCGCTCTGGCCGATGGCGCCAGCCTGATCCGGGAAACGATCTTCGAAAACCGCTTCATGCATGTGCCGGAACTGCGGCGGCTGGGCGCGGACATTACGCTCAACGGGCCGGTCGCGCTTGTGCGTGGCCGCGCCACGCTGAAGGGCGCGCCCGTGATGGCGACCGATCTCAGGGCCTCCGTCTGCCTGGTGCTGGCAGCACTCGCGGCTGAAGGCGAAACGCTGATCAACCGCGTCTATCACCTCGACCGCGGCTACGAGCAACTCGATCGCAAGCTTGCCCAGTGCGGTGCGAAGATCGAACGGATCTCCAGATGACGGCCCCGATCGCGACAATGGGAGGCGTGCCGCAGCTCTTCCTCGGCATCGATGGTGGTGGTACGGGCTGCCGGGCCCGCATCACCGACGAAGAAGGCAATCTGCTGGGACAGGGCCTCTCCGGCCCTGCCACCACGCGCCTTGGCATTGCCGAGGCCTGGGCATCCCTGATGCGCGCCTGGCGGGGCGCGGCCGAGGAGGCCGGCCTCGATCCCGAGCATGCGCCGAACGTCAAGGCAGGCATCGGCATAGCCGGCCTCAGTCGCGCGGGTTCGCGCGAGCAACTGGAAGCGCTGCCGCATCCCTTTGCCGGCATCCGCTTCACTTCCGATGGCGCAGCCGCCTGCCTTGGGGCGCATTCCGGACGGGATGGCGCGATCGTCATCGCCGGTACCGGTTCGATCGGCCTTGCCTTTGTCGGTGGGGAGGAATTGCGGGCGGGCGGCTACGGCTTTCCCATCTCGGACGAGGGCAGCGGCGCCGACATGGGCCTGAAGGCGATCCAGTTCGCCTTGCGCGCCCATGACGGGCGTCGTGACCGCACGGCGCTGCTGGCCGAGGTTATGGCGCGGTTCGATGGCGATTTTTCCCGTGTCATCGCCTGGATGGACAAGGCAACCGCCACCGATTACGCAACCTTCGCGCCGCTGGTGCTGCGCCATGCCGATCAGGGCGATCCGGCGGCGCGGCAGATCGTCCAGTCGGGGGCGGAGCAGATCGATGGGCTGGTGCGGCGAATGGTGGAGTATGGTGCGCCGCTGGTCACGCTGCTTGGCGGGCTTTCCGGTCCGCTGGAGCCCTGGCTTTCCCCTGATGTGCGCCGTCGCCTGAAACCGCCGGATGGCGATGCCGTGGCGGGTGCGATCATCCTTGCCCGTATGACCTGATCGACAGCGGAGACGCTGCCGCCTCGTGTCGACTCTTTGGAATAAAGTATTCCGGAATTTGTTGACATAAGGAATATTCAATCCTACAAAATTCAAAACGAACAGTGAGAGCCCATGTCTTCCCAGCACCTTCTCGCAGAGCTTCAGCAGCTGGTTTCGGAAGCGCGCAATCCGAATTCCATGGCCATCGATCTTCTGCCGACGGAGGAGATCCTGCGGGTGATGAACCGCGAGGATGCGGGCGTGCCGGAGGCCGTCGCCCGGGTCATTCCGGAGATTGCCCATGCGGTGGACGAGATCGTCCGCGCCTTCCGCGAGGGCGGCCGGCTGATCTATATCGGGGCCGGCACCAGCGCCCGGCTCGGCGTTCTCGATGCATCCGAATGCCCGCCGACCTTTTCGGTGCCGGAGGGCATGGTGATCGGTCTGATTGCCGGCGGCCCCGGGGCAATCCTGCGCGCTGTGGAAGGCGCGGAGGATGATGTGGAGGGCGGACGTCGCGATCTCCAATCCGTGGCGCTGTCGGCGCGCGATGTGGTGGTGGGGATAGCGGTCAGCGGCCGCACACCCTATGTCGTCGGTGCTCTCGATTATGCCCGCTCGGTTGGCGCCGTCACCGTATCGCTGACCTGCAACCCCGCCTCGACGCTTGCAGCAATGGCCGATATTGCCATCTCGCCGGTGGTCGGGCCGGAGGTCGTGACCGGCTCCACCCGCCTGAAATCCGGCACGGCGCAGAAGCTCGTGCTCAACATGCTGACGACGGCGAGCATGATCCGCATCGGCAAGACCTATCAGAACCTGATGGTGGACCTGTCGATCAGCAACAAGAAGCTTCACGCGCGCGCCATCCGCATCATTTCGGAGGCCACCGGCTGCCAGGTGGAGGATGCGGAGCGCCATCTGGCGGAGAGCGGCAACAATGTGAAGCTGGCGATCCTGATGGCGCTGACGGGGCTTTCGGCGGCAGATGGTGAGATTGCCCTTTCAAAAAGCGAGGGCTTTCTTCGCAAGGCGCTTGAAGAGGCGCGACAATCGGTTTGAAACTGCAAGCCATCCGGCGCCCGGCCTTCAGAAGCCGAGGCCGGAAAACCAGAGGGAGAATGAGCATGAAACCTGGAATGACCCGCAGGCTTCTCGCCTGTGCTGCCGTGGTGGCCGGACTGGTCGGTGCCTCGGTCGCGCCGGCTGCGGCTGCAACACTGAAAATGGCCTGGGCCCAGGATGCGACCGGGCTCGATCCCCACAAGCAGACGGCCTTTTCGTCGATCCGCCTGCTCGAACTCGTCTATGAGCCGCTGGTGCGCCTGAACGGCGACCTGAAGGTGGTGCCGGCGCTGGCGACGGAATGGACCTTTGCGCCGGATGCCAAGACGCTGACCTTCAAGCTCGATCCGAAGGCGAAGTTTCACAACGGCCAGCCGGTCACCTCTGCTGACGTGAAGGCCTCCTTCACGCGCATTCTCGACCAGGCAACCGGGGCGGCCGCACGCGCCAATTATGCCTCCATCGCCAGTATCGATACGCCGGACGACAGAACCGTTGTCTTCAATCTCTCCCAGCCGGACGTGCCTTTGCTGACGGCCATGGGCAGCGTCAATGCCGCCATCGTGCCGGCTTCCGAGATCGCTGCCGGCAAGATCGGCACGGCCGCCATCGGCTCCGGCCCCTTCAAGCTGGAGAGCTGGGAGCCGAATTCACGCGAAGTGCTGAAGGCCAATAGCGAATGGGCCGGTGGCAAGGTGGGCGTCGACGGCATAGACATCAAGGTGCTGCCGGATGAGAATGCCATCCTCGCGGCGCTGCGCGCCAAGCAGGTGGATTTCGCGCTGCTCAACGATCCGCTCGTCGCCACGCTGGTGCCCAGGGTTGCCGGCCTGACGCTGAACCGCAAGCCGGTGCTCTCCTATCACGTGCTGCAGCTCAACCCGTCACGCAAGCCGATGACGGAACTTGCCGTGCGCCAGGCAATCTCCTGCGCCATCGACCGGAAGGATATTCTCGACACCGCGCTTCTCGGTGAAGGAGAGATCACCGGCCCACTGACCATGCCGCAGTACCGGTCCGATCCGAACACGCTGTTCTGCTACAGCCGCGACCTTGCCAAGGCCAGGAAGCTGATGGCCGATGCCGGCTATGCCGACGGCTTTTCGGCGACCGTGATCGCCGCGACCGGCGAGCCGCCGACGGCCGCCGCCGAGGCGCAGGTCATCCAGTCGCAGCTGAAGGACATCGGCATCAAGCTCGACATCAAGCTGATGGAGCTCAACGTCTATGTCGATACCTGGCTGAAGGGCGATTTCGACATGGCAGTGGCCCTGAACGGTGGACGCGCCGATCCCTATTCGATGTACAACCGGTACTGGACAAAGGCCGGCAATCTGCAAAAGGTCGCCAACTACATCGACGACACCCTGGACGATCTGATGCAGAAGGGACGCGTCGAAACCGATCCCGCCAAGCGCAAGGAAATCTTTGCCGCCTTCGACAGGCATCTGGCCGAGGTTTCGCCGTGGATCTGGCTCTATACGGGCTATGCCTATACCGCGCAGCAGCAGAACGTTCAGGGTTTCGTGCCCACTCCGGATGGCTCGCTGTTTGGCCTCGCCAAGGTCACGCTGAAGTAATGCTCGATGCGAGGCGGAGACTGACATGACCTACCTCCTGCGGCGTCTCATCACATTTCCTCTCGTGATGCTCGGCGTTTCCGTTCTGGTGTTCGTGGCAATCCGCCTCGTTCCCGGTGACTCGATCACCGCCATGCTGGGCACCGAGGCCGGGCTGCTGACGCCCGAGCAGAAGCAGGCGCTCGCCGCCTATTTCGGCCTGGATCACAGCTGGCCGGTCCAGTACGGCCGCTGGCTTCTCGGCGTGCTGTCGGCCGATCTCGGCCTCTCGGTCACCTATGGCAAGCCGGTGCTGGACGTCATCCTGGAGCGGTTTCCGCTGACGCTCCAACTTGCCTGCCTGTCAATGCTCATCGCGATCGGCATCGGCCTGCCGCTCGGTGTGTTTGCCGCCACACGCAAAGAGCGCGGATCGGATCTTGCCGTGCGTATCTTCGCGATGATCGGCCAGTCGACGCCGAGTTTCGTGATCGGGCTGATGATCATCTATGTCCTGTCCGCCGGCTTCGGCGTGCTGCCGGCCATGGGGCAGTTCATCCCCTTCTCCGAGGATCCCCTCGGCAATCTCGGCCAGCTCATTCTCCCGTCACTGACGCTCGGCCTGTCCTTCACGGCCTCCGTCACCCGCATTTCGCGTTCGGCCATGCTGGATGTGCTGAGCGATGATTACGTGCGCACCGCCCGCAGCAAGGGGGCCACCAGACGGCGGGTGATCTGGCGCCATGCGTTGCCCAATGCGCTGATCCCGGTGGTCACCCTGAGCGGGGTGGAATTCGGCTATCTGCTTGGCGGCGCGGTTCTGGTGGAGCAGATCTTCGCCCTGCCCGGGCTCGGCCGCATGGTGCTGGACGCCATCCTGCAGCGCGATTATGCGCTGGTGCAGGGCAGCGTGCTGTTCGTCGCGCTGAACTTCATGATCGTCAACCTGCTGGTCGATCTGGCCTATGTCATGCTCGATCCGCGGATCCGCCTGGGGGGACGCTCGTGAACCGTTTTCTGACCCGCCTGCTCGACCATTCGAGCGGCCGCATCGGCGGCGTGATCGTGCTTGCCTATATCCTGATCGCGCTTGCTGCGCAGGCAGGCCTCACGCCCTATGATCCGCTGCAGCAGTTCCGCATCGAGCGCCTGCAGGGGCCGAGCCTGGCGCACTGGATGGGCACGGACATGTTCGGCCGTGACGTGCTGAGCCGTCTGATGATCGGCATCGGCCAGTCCTTCCTCGTTGCCTTTTCCTCGGTCGGCATCGCAGCGCTCGCCGGCACGCTGCTGGGGCTGACGGCGGCCTGGTTCGGCCATCTCTGGGACGGTCTCGTGATGCGGCTGATGGATGTGCTGCTGGCCTTCCCGGCCATCCTGCTCGCGCTGCTGTTCATCGCCGTGGTCGGCCCCGGCACCTTCACGAGCATCCTCGCCATCGCCTTCGTCTATACCCCGATCTTCACGCGCGTGGTGCGTGGGCCGGCGCTCTCCCTCAAGGCGCGCGATTTCGTCGATGCGGCCCGCACCTTCGGCAGTTCCACCTCCTATATCCTGAGCCGCCATCTGATGTTGAACCTCGTGGCGCCGCTCACCGTTCAGGTGACACTGGCACTCGCCTGGTCGCTCCTGACCGAATCCGGCCTCTCCTTCCTCGGGCTCGGCACGCAACCGCCGGCCTCCTCTCTGGGCCTCATGCTGTCTGACAGCGTGAACCTCATGGAAATGGCGCCCTGGCTTCTCGTCTTTCCGGGGCTTGCCATCATGATCGGCATCCTGGGTTTCAATCTTCTCGGGGATGCGTTGCGCGACATTCTCGATCCGCGCAGCCGGAGGGCCTTGGCATGAACCGGCTTCTTTCCGTTCGCGGTCTCAAGGTTGGCTTTGGCCGCGGCAATGCGGCAAAGACCGTCGTGCACGGCGTCGATTTCGATCTCGAACCCGGCGAGACGCTTGCCATTGTCGGCGAGAGCGGTTCGGGCAAGTCCGTCACGGCGCTCTCGATCAATCGTCTGATCGATGATGGCGGCGGACGCATTCTCGGTGGCCGGATGGAGTTTACGACGGCACGCGGCGAGGTGATCGATCTCGCCTGCGCTACCGATCGGCGGATGGAGACGATCCGCGGTTCGGAGATCGGCATGATCTTTCAGGAGCCGATGACCTCGCTCAATCCCGTGATCCCCATTGGCCGGCAGATCGAGGAGGCATTCCGTCTTCAGCGGGGGCTCGGCCGGGCGGCGGCCCGCCTGGAAACGCTGAATGCGCTGGAGCGGGTTCGCATTCCGGATGCGGAGCGTCGCCTGGGCTATTATCCGCACCAGCTTTCCGGCGGCATGCTGCAGCGGGTGATGATTGCCATGGCACTGGCGGCCAATCCGCGGCTGCTGATCGCCGACGAGCCGACCACCGCGCTCGATGTGAGCGTCCAGGCACAGATCATGGCATTGCTTGCCGAGCTGCGACGCGAGACCGGCACGGGGATGATCTTCATCACCCACGACATGGGACTGGTGGCCGGCATTGCCGATCGGGTTCTGGTGATGATTGCCGGCCGCGTGGTCGAGCAGGGGCGGCTGGACGATATCTTCGACCGTCCCCGGCATCCCTACACGCAGCATCTGTTGCAGGCGGTGCCGCATTTCTCGCATGGGCGCAAGGTGCGCCGGCATATGTCCCCTGCCGGCCGGGAGATGGCGCGACCGGCGCTCAAGGTCGAGGGGCTGACGGTTCGTTTCCCGGCAACGGCCGGCCTGCTGCGCCGCCCTGTCGGCGCGATCCATGCCGTCGAGGGCATCGGTTTCGATGTCATGCCGGGGGAGACGCTGGCCGTTGTCGGCGAAAGTGGATCCGGCAAGTCGACCACCGCACGCGCCCTGCTGGGGCTGGTGAAGCCCAGTTCCGGAACCTTCTCGGTGATGTCCGCAGAAGGGCTGGCGCGCCGCAAGCCGATGCAGATGGTGTTCCAGAATCCGTATGCCTCGCTCAATCCGCGCCTTGACGTGGAAGGCCTGCTGGCAGAGCCGGTGCTGGCCGGCGGCGTGCGTCCGGATGCCAGCACCCGCCAGCGCATGGTTGCGCTTCTGGAGCGCGTCGGACTGCCAGCCGACAGCCTGAGGCGGTTTCCGCACGAATTTTCCGGGGGCCAGCGGCAGCGTCTGTGCATCGCGCGTGCCCTGATGGTCGACCCTTCGGTTCTGGTGCTGGATGAGGCTGTCTCCGCCCTTGATGTTTCGGTTCAGGCCCGCGTTCTCGACCTGCTGATCGACCTACAGAACGAACTGAAGCTTGCCTACCTCTTCGTTTCGCATGACATGGCGGTGGTGGAGCGCATTGCCCACCGTATCGCCGTGCTCTATGCCGGGCGGATCGTCGAGATCGGGCGGGCGGATGCCGTTCTGTCGAACCCGCGCCATGACTATACGCGCCGCCTGATTGCCGCGGTTCCCACCACGGAGCGTCGGCGAGACGTCTTCCGGCTGGAGACCGCCGCCGTGCCGAGCCTGCTGCGACCCAGGGGCTATGAACCGCCGGAGGCTGTCTGGCAGGTCTGCGGCGAGGATCATCAGGTGCTGGTGGAACGTGCGGCCGCCGCGAAGGAGATCCGATGAGTAGCGACGACCGTGGCGCGACAGTCTTTGAAAATGCCTTT
Source organism: Rhizobium sp. CSW-27 (assembly GCF_018760785.1). GTDB lineage: Bacteria > Pseudomonadota > Alphaproteobacteria > Rhizobiales > Rhizobiaceae > Neorhizobium. The sequence continues at coordinate 121,134 of NZ_JAHHZO010000003.1, read as the reverse complement.
GCCCTGCTGCGGCATGCCGTGGAAAGCGGCCGCATCCCCGGCGGTGTGCTGGGCCTAATCGAGCGCAGCGGCGATCGCGTGGTGCGCGCCACAGGATTTGCCCAGACGGTGGGCGCACAGCGGGCAATGTCGCGCGAGACATGGTTCGATCTGGCCTCGCTGACCAAGGTGATCTTCACCACGCCCCGCATTCTCGCGCTCGCTGCCGGCGGCAGGATCGATCTCGATGCGCCGCTGGCATCGATCATTGCAGATTTCCGCCAGTATGCGCCGCATTGCTGGGAACGTCAGGTCACCTTCCGCCAGTGTCTCGGCCATCAGACGCCCTTCCCCGCCGTCGAGCCGATCTACACCTATGGCGATGAGCCCGACCGCCTGCGCGCCTTCGTTCTGCAGAGGGAATGGCGTGCCGGCCCGCCGGTCTATTCCGACATCAATTACATCCTGCTGGGGATCGCGCTGGAGCGCATCGAAGGCCGGAAGATCCGGGCGATGGATGCCGGTCCGGGCTTTGCCTTCGCAGGGCCTGCCGATCAGACGGCGGCCACCGAATTCTGCCACTGGCGAGAGCGCATAATCTGCGGCGAGGTGCATGACGAGAACTGCTTTGCGCTGCAGGGCTCCGGTCACGCCGGTCTGTTCGGCACCGCGGATGCGGTTCTCGATTTTGCGGCGGGGATCTTGCGCGCCGATGCCGCGGGTGATCCGGTGGCGGGCTGGATGCGGGAGCCCCTGTCCGACCGGCGTACCCATGGCTGGGAGCGGCCCCATGAGGGCTGGTCCGGCGGCAGCTTGTGCAATGCTTCCGTCATCGGGCATACCGGCTTTACGGGCACCGGGCTGTGGATCGATTTCGAGCGCGGCCGTGCCTGGACGCTGCTGACCAACCGGGTTCATCCCACCCGTCACGCCGACAGCGGAATTTTTGCGCTGCGCAGCGCGGTGGGCGATGCCATCAACCGGATGTAAGGGAGGACGACAATGGGACCGATCTGGGCCGTGGGTCTGATGACGGGGACCGTGCTGGACGGCAATATCGACGTGGCGTTGCTGAAGACCGATGGCGAGACGATCGAGCGGTTCGGCCGCTACACCCTGGCACCCTATCCGCAGTCGATCCGCGATCTGCTGGAACAGACGCTGGCGGAGGCAAGGACCTGGAATTTCGAGGGGCCCGAACCCGCGATCTTCTCCGAAGCCGAAGCGGCGCTGACGTGGGCGCAGGCCGAGGCCGTGCGGGCTCTGGTGGCGCAGGCGGGTCTTGCGATGAGCGAAATCGGCGTTATCGGCTTTCATGGCCAGACGGTTCTGCACCGGGCGCCGCAGCCGGGGCGGACGGGCGCCACGCGCCAGCTCGGCGATGGCCAGCTGATGGCCGATATCCTGGGTGCGCGGGTCGCCTATGATTTTCGAAGTGCGGATGTGCGCGCCGGCGGCCAGGGCGCGCCGCTTGCCGCCATCTATCATGCGGCACTCCTGAAGGGCGCGGCGCAGGATGGATCGGCCGCGGTGCTCAATCTCGGCGGTGTCGCCAACATCACCTGGAGCGATGGCCGTGACGGGCTGGTGGCCTTCGATACCGGCCCGGCCAATGCGCCGATCAACGACTGGGTGAAGGGGCACGGACTGGGCGACATGGATCGCGACGGCAGGCTGGCCGCGGCCGGCACCGTGAACGAGGAGCGTCTCGCGCGTCTTCTCGAGCATCCCTATCTCTCGGCTCGCTTCCCGAAATCGCTGGACCGTTTCGATTTCGGTGCCGCGATGGCCGAAGGGCTTTCGCCGGAGGATGGCGCCGCGACATTGACCGCCTTCACAGCTTCTGCCGTCGGCAGGGCGCTTGATCTTCTGCCGGCGCGGCCGCGCCGCCTGTTTGTCAGTGGTGGCGGACGCCATAACCCCACCCTGATGCAGATGCTGCGCGCTCGGGCGCATGTCGAGGTGCAGCCGGCGGAGGATCTCGGCTGGCGCGGGGACGCGGTTGAGGCGGAATGCTTCGCCTTTCTCGCCGTGCGCGTGCTGCGCGGCCTGCCCATCAGCTTCCCGGCCACGACAGGCGCGCCACAGCCGATGACGGGCGGGCGTCTGTCAGTCTGACGCGACCAGTCGCTTCTGCAGGAACTTGCGGCTGCGCCCGACGGGAAAATCGGGCAATTCGCCGAAGACTTCATAGCCCTGCCGGGTGTAGGCCTTTTCCGCGACCGGATTGAAGGTGTCGATCCAGGCCGATTGGCAGCCGCGCGCCCGCGCCTCGTCTTCCGCCGCGGTCAGCAGGCGGCCCGCCATGCCCTGACCGCGCAGCCTTTCGTCAACCCACAGCCACTGCACATAAAGCCAGCCCCACGCCGTATAGCCGCTGATGCCGGCGCGAAGCGCTCCAGCCTCATCGCGTACAGTCACCACGAGAACACGCCGCCCGGACGGGCCGACGTCGGCATCGTTATAGGCGGCGAGGTTCTGCCCGATCAGCGCCACCTCCTCTGCCGCCGGACTGTCGGTGATGGTGAGCGTGATCTGCATGTCCGCATTCCCTGATTGTCGACCTTGGCATCGAGTTAACACAAACGCTGCAGAAGCTCGATCGGCTGTTGTGTCCTGCCTTACGGTTTTGGCCCGTGTCCGTCCCGCTCGAGCCAGCGGGCGAGATCCATTTCGGCGCGCTCCAGGGCCGTGTGGTTCACCAGTTTGCGTAGCAGGGAGACGGTGACGGCGCGGGAGCGGAGGTTGAAGCGGGCTTCGGGGTCGCCGTCATTGGGCTGGTAGACGCCGAGCTTTTCGTAGAGTTGCTGCAGGCGGTTCTGGACGCTGCGGAGCGAAAGATTGCGGCGACGGGCGATCGTGCGGTCGGTAAGGCCGAGGGCGATGTCGATCAGCACTTCGTATTCTGAATCGGTGAAGCCGCTGACCGCGCCGGCGCTCTTCTGCTGCAGTCCGCGCACCTCGCGGTCGATGACACACTGATCCTCGATGAAGACGGAGCGTAGCGCCAGTCTCAACCGCTCGTCGGAGGCTGATTTCAGCACGTAGCCATAGGCAGCGCCTGGCGGAACGATGCGGGAAATGCCGCGCACATTGGCTTCGTCGGCATAGTTGGACCAGAACAGGATGCGGGTGTCCGGTCGTTCGCGCCAGATGGTGCGGGCGGCTTCGATGCCGTTGCGCGGGCTCATCTGCAGGTCCATCACCACGCGGTCTGAGATGTGTTCGCGCGCCAGCCGTTCGCCTGCCAGTCCGTCGGCCGCCTCCAGAACCGTGTTGCATTCGGGAAGTGCCCCCCGCACCGCCTCGCCGAGATAGGCGCGGTGCAGGGGGTCGTCCTCAACGATCAGAACCTTCATTGCATCTCCTCCCATGCCAGCGGCAGCGTCACGCGGATCACGGTCTCGCTTGCCTCGCGCCGGACGGCGAACTGCGCACCGATCAATCTGGCGCGGGTCTTCATGTTCTCGATGCCGCTGCCGCGCCTCTCCTCGATGCCGGGCAGGCCGATGCCATTGTCGCGCACCTCGATGACCACCCGATCGGCCACGCGGGCAAGCCGCACATCGATGCGGCCCGCCTGCGAATGGCGCACCGCATTGTTGATTGCTTCCTGCGCAATGCGAAACAGGGCGGTCTGCACCGGTTGCGGCAGTGCCTCCATGGCGCCGTCGCTATCGTCGCGCAATGCCCAGTCGATGGAGAGCCCGCTGTCACGCACCGACCGGTCCAGATGGTTGTCGATGGCTTCCGCCAGGCCGAACAGTTCCAGTACCGAGGGGCGCGCCTGCTCGATGATCTGCCTGAGATCGCGCATCGATTGCTGCAGGCTCTGGAACAAGGGCGCGAGCATGTCGCCCGGCACGTTCTTCATCTGCGACAGCCGCTCCAGCCGCCGCGCAAAACGGGTCATGTCGGCGAGCGTCTGGTCGTGCAGGTCCATGCCAATCCGCTGGCGCTCCGCCTCCAGCGCTTCCGTCAGTTTCAGGGCGCCGACGCGCAGGCCTTCGGCGCGCACCCGCGTTTCGGCCTCGGCAATCGCGGCGCGTCTTGCCTCATCGGAGGCGCGCAGCGCGAAGAAATAGGGGGCGATCAGGTCGGCGATCCAGCGCGCACGTTCCACGTCGACGGAATCGTAGACATTGGCCTTGCGGTCGGAAATCGACAGCGCCCCGATCGTTTCGCCATGGGCCTTGAGCGCCACGTGGATGCGGCTCTTCAGTTTGTGATCGAGGATGGGCTGACCGAAGGCGCCCTCGAAATGGAAGGCCGGGTCCACCATGGCATCGCCGGTCACCATGCAGTCGACCTCGCCCATCAGCAGGCGTTTCAGCGGGCTCTGGTCGATGGGCGCCTCGGCACGGCGGCTCCATTCGGTTTCGAAGCCGCTTTCGTAGGCCATGTGGAAGCGGCTGCCGGGCATGATGATGCAGACATCCATGTGATCATGCGGCACGATGCGGGCAATCTGTTCCGCCACCGCGCGGATGGCCGAGTTGAAATCGAGATTGCCGGCCAGATGCCAGGCGATGCGCACATACTGTTCGAACAGCGGCGATCCGGTCTTGTCGAGCACGGCTGTTCCTCCTTCAGCGGTCTCATTCTGCGGCTCTTCCCTTCCGCCCCCTGACAATAGCCCCGAGCGGGCCTCCTTGTCGTGCGGCATCTCGCAATCAACGTGCGGAAACCCGCAGATTCGGGGAGGCAATTCCCCTATACAGCCCGGGCCCTTTGCGCCATCCTGATGCTGACGGATACAAGCGATCCGTACGAGATGGACGCGGGGCAAACCGTTGAGGAGCGGTCCCGGTCGATACGCCGCAACAGGCGGCACTTGGGAGGTAACATGAGAATCCGAAGCATGCTCGCGGCATCGGCCGCCATATTCGCCTGCGCGTTTTCGCCGCTCACCGCTCACGCGGATACGGCCGGCAAGAAGATTGCGCTTTCCAACAATTATGCCGGCAATTCCTGGCGCCAGGCCATGCTGACCAGCTGGGACAAGGTGACGAAGGAGGCGGTCAAGGCCGGTGTCGTGGCCTCCGCCGATGCCTTCACCACCGCCGAGAACCAGGCGACGGAACAGGCGGCCCAGATCCAGAACATGATCCTGCAGGGCTATGACGCCATCGTGCTGAACGCGGCCTCGCCGACGGCGCTGAACGGCGCAGTCAAGGCCGCCTGCGATGCCGGCATCGTTGTCGTCTCCTTCGATGGTATCGTCAACGAGCCTTGCGCCTGGCGCATCGCCGTCGATTTCAAGGAAATGGGCCGCAGCCAGGTGGAATACCTGTCGAAGCGCCTGCCCAAGGGCGGAAACCTGCTGGAAGTGCGCGGTCTTGCCGGCGTCTTCGTCGATGACGAGATTTCCGCCGGCATCCATGAAGGCGTCAAGCAGTTCCCGCAGTTCAAGATCGTCGGCTCCGTGCATGGCGACTGGGCGCAGGATGTGGCGCAGCGCGCCGTGGCCGGCATCCTGCCGAGCCTGCCGGACATTGCGGCCGTGGTGACGCAGGGTGGCGATGGCTATGGCGCCGCCCAGGCTTTCGAGGCGGCCAAGCGTCCCACCCCCGTGATCATCATGGGTAACCGCGAGGATGAGCTGCAGTGGTGGAAGAAGCAGAAGGACGCCTCCGGCTATGAGACGATGTCCGTCTCGATCGCGCCCGGCGTTTCCACGCTCGCCTTCTGGGTGGCCCAGCAGATCCTTGACGGCAAGCAGGTGAAGAAGGACCTGACGGTTCCCTTCCTGCGCATCGATCAGGCCACGCTCGAGGAAAACCTCAAGACGACGCAGAAGGGCGGCGTCGCCAATGTCGAATATTCGCAGGCGGACGCCCAGAAGGTGATCGCCGAGGCCAAGTAAGGCGGGATCCCCCCCCGCAACGGGCGGAGGCGCTGCCTCCTGGCGCCTCCGTCCTCCCGCAATCGCATGTCCCGATGGTTCGCTCCATGATTTCAGAAAGTGAAACGTGCCCGGTCGTTTCGGTGCGCGGCGTCCGTGTCGCCTTTGGTGCGGTCACCGCCCTGGATGGCGTCGATCTCGATATCCACCCCGGCGAGACACTGGGGCTGGTCGGCCACAACGGGGCCGGCAAGTCCACCATCGTCAATGTGATCAATGGCGGCCTCACGCCGCATCAGGGCAGTCTTGCCTATGGCGCGGTCGATGCTGCTGGCGGCGGCGTTTCGGCGGCGCGCGCCGGGGGCGTGCGCTGCGTGTTCCAGGAACTTTCGCTGTGTCCCAACCTGACGGTGGCGGAAAACATCCGGCTGATGCATCAGGGACTGACCGGCGTCGGCTGGCGGCGCGAGGCGCTGTCGCTGATCCGCGCCAAGCTTTCGGAAATCTTCCCGGGCAACCGCGTGGATTGCGCGGCAACGGTGGCCGAGCTGCCGATCACTGAACGGCAGATGGTGGAAATTGCCATCAATTTCCTCTCGATCGGCACGCCTCCGCGGCTTGTGATTCTGGACGAGCCGACCTCCTCTCTGGATGCGGCGCTGGCCGAACAGCTGATGGCGCATGTGCGCCGCTATGTGGCGGGCGGCGGCTCGGTGCTGCTGATCTCGCATATTCTCGGCGAAATCCTCTCCACCTCAACCCGCATCGTGGTGATGAAGGATGGCAAGGTGGTCGCAAACCGGCCGGTTTCCGGCTTCAGCGGCAAGAGCCTGGTCGAGGCCATGGGCAGTGTCGTAAAGGAAAAGGTTCGCGCCGGCGCGCGGGATCTGTCGAAGGCACCACTTGCCGTCAGCCTGCCGGCCGCGGCCGGGGCTGCCACGGCATTTGCGGCCCGCAGGGGCGAGATCGTCGGCCTGGCGGGGCTTGGCGGACATGGGCAGACGGACATGCTGTTGTCGCTCTTCCGCAGCCGCTCCTCCAGCTGGCTGCCGAAACGCCCGCAGGAGGTGGCCTTCGTGGCGGGCGATCGCGCGCTCAACGGCACCTTCCCGCTGTGGAGCATCCTGCGCAACCTGTCCATCGGCGATCTCGGCGCGCTTTCGCGTCTTTCCACCATCGCCCACGGCGAGGAAACCGCGCTTGGCGGCGAATGGAAGAGCCGCATGGCAATCCGCACGCCGGACATGGGCAATCCGATCCTTTCGCTGTCGGGCGGCAACCAGCAGAAGGTTCTGTTCGCCCGGGCGCTCGCCACGCCCGCCGCCATCGTGCTGATGGACGATCCGATGCGCGGCGTCGATATCGGCACCAAGCAGGATGTGTACGGCATCATCCGCGCAGAGGCGGAAGCGGGGCGAACCTTCATCTGGTATTCGACGGAGATGGATGAAATCTGCCTCTGCGACCGTGTCTACGTGTTCCGCGACGGCGTGATGGTGGCCGAACTGACCGGTGACGACATCAGCGAGGAGCGCGTGCTGGCCGCCTCCTTCCAGGGAGAAGCCGCATGACCAGATTGTCCCCGCAGGCCATCCGCCTGATGATCCCGGTTCTGTCGCTGGCAGTCCTGCTGGCTGCCGTCTTCTGGCTGCAGCCGCGCGCCATGAGCTATATGGGCATGAACCTGCTGTTCAACCTGGCGGTGCCGATCGCGCTTGCCACGATTGCACAGATGCTGGTGATTGCCGTCAACGATCTCGATCTGTCGATCGGCACCTTCGTGAGCTTTTCAGCCTGCGTCACCGCGGTCTACCTGCCGACGGCGCCGCTGGTGGCGGTCGCCATCCTCCTCGGGGCGATCTGCGTCTATGCACTGATCGGCATCCTCATCCACCTGCGCGACCTGCCCTCCATCGTGGTGACGCTCGGCATGAGCTTCGTCTGGGGCGGCCTGGCGGTGTTGATCCTGCCCTCGCCGGGTGGACAGGCGGCCGGCTGGCTACGGGCACTGATGACGGCCTCGACACCCTTCGTGCCGCTGGCCATCATTGCCAGTGTGGTGATTGCGGTGGTCGCCCATCTGCTGGTCATGCGCTCGACCCTCGGCGTCGCAATCCGTGGCATCGGCGGCAATGCACGCTCCGTGGCGCGGGCCGGCTGGTCGGTCATGAAGATCAAGGCGGCGGCCTATGCGCTTTCGGCTTTCTTCTCGGTGCTGGCCGGAATGGCGCTGGTGGGGGTCACGACCTCGGCCGATGCCAATATCGCTCTGCGATACACGCTTCTGTCGATTGCCGGGGTGATCCTCGGCGGCGGAGAATTCGTCGGCGGTCGTGTTTCGCCGGTGGGCGCGGTCATCGGCGCGCTGACGCTGACGCTGGCCGGCTCCTTTCTTTCCTTCCTGCGGATTTCGCCCGACTGGCAGATCGGCGCGCAGGGCGCGGTGCTGATCATCGTGCTTGGCCTGCGCCTCCTTCTCGCCCGGCGGGAGGCATGAGGTCGATCATGAATGCGCTCAAACCGTTCCTGTCGAAGCCCTGGCTGTGGTCCTGGCTCGCCGCACTTGCCACCTTCATCGTCACCATTCTCTTCACCGGTGGTGCCTCCGCCTTCGGCCTGTCTCAGGCGACCCTGACCTTTGCCGCCTTTTCGGTTCTGGTCGGCCTTGGGCAGATGCTCGTCATCACGCTTGGCCCGGGCAATATCGACCTGTCTGTGCCGGCTACCATTACCCTGTCCGGCACGCTGGCGCTGAAGTTCATGGATACGCAGGACACTCTGATCCTGCCTGGGCTTGCGATTGCCATCGGCATCGGCCTGTGCATCGGGCTCGCCAATTACGGGCTGATCAAACTCCTGCGCATTCCACCGATCATCGCGACGCTGTCGATGAGCTTTCTCGTCCAGTCGATGGCCATCTGGTCGAACCGCGGCCTGCGCATCAAGCCGCCGGAAGCGCTGGCGGCCTTTGCCACGGGTACGACACTCGGAATACCGAACATCGCACTAGTCGGCCTCGTCGTGTCGCTCGCCGTCTGGTGGCTGCTGGAGCGGTCGATCTACGGGCGCTGGATTTCCGCCATCGGGCAGAAGCTCGCGGCCGCCCGCATGGCCGGCATCCCGGTCGATGGCACGCGCTGCCTGACCTATATCCTGTGTGCAATACTGGCGGCCTTCTGCGGCTATCTTCTGGCGAGCTTCTCCGGCGGCGCGGCGCTCAACATGGGCGCGGAATACCTGCTGATGTCGATTGCCGTGGTGGTTATCGGCGGCTCTGCGGTGGCCGGCGGCAATTCCAACGTGCCCGGCATCTGGGGCGCCTCGCTCTTCATGTTCCTGGTGGTGTCGATGCTCAATACCTATGGCTTCGGCGCAGGCATACGCCTCATCCTCACCGGTCTCATCATCATCGCCGTCATCGTTGCGGCAAGCCGCCCCGCCGGCGCGCGCTGAAAGGCAGTCCCATGAGCAGTTCCCTCTTCCAGATCCACGATCCGCGCTTCCAGCAGATGATCATTCCAAGCGCTGCGCTGGAGGAACTCTATTCCGGCTGCCGCTGGGCCGAGGGGCCGGTGTGGTTTGCCGATCATGGCCTGCTGATCTTCAGCGATATCCCTAACCAGCGCATGCTGCGCTACGTTCCGGGCCAGGGCGTTTCCGTGTTCCGTGAGCCGTCCAATTTCGTCAACGGCAACACGCGTGACCGCGAGGGGCGGCTTGTTTCCTGCGAACATGGCGGGCGCCGGGTCATCCGCACGGAGTATGACGGGAGCATCACCGTGCTCGCCGATCGTTTCGAGGGACGTCGCCTGAACTCGCCCAACGATGTGGTGGTAAAGTCGGACGGGACCGTGTGGTTCACCGATCCGACTTATGGTATCCGTTCGAACTACGAGGGCTTCCAGGCCGAGCCGGAACAGGCGTGTCGCAACGTGTTCCGCCTCGATCCGGCCACTGGTACGTTGACCTCCGTCGTCGACGATTTCGGCCAGCCGAACGGCCTTGCCTTCTCCCCCGACGAGACAAGGCTCTACGTTGCCGATTCCGCCGTCAGCCATGACCCGTCTGCCGAGCCGATCATTCGTGTGTTCGATGTGGTGGATGGCCTGCGGTTGGCAAATGGCCGCATCTTCTGCCGCCTCGATGCTGGACTGCCGGACGGCTTCAGGCTGGATACCGCCGGCAATCTCTGGACGAGCGCCGGCGACGGCGTTCATTGCCTTGCGCCGGATGGCACGCTGCTCGGCAAGATTCTCGTGCCGCAGACGGTCGCAAACCTCACCTTCGGGGGCCCGCGGCGCAATCGCCTGTTCATCACCGCCACCCGCTCGCTCTACGCGATCTATGTCGATGTACAAGGCGTCTGAGCGCGTTCAGGCCGCTGCGAGGGGGGCGATCCGACAGGTAATCATCATATCTATTCGCCAATTCGTCGATATTGATTGTAAAAGGCCTAAAGTCATCATACCTATTATGCATCGCGTTTGACACGAACGACACGGTGCGTGGGACATTGGCAGTTCAGACAAGACATCGCGGCAAGCCGACGGGCTCGCTGGTCGCCAGGGTGGAGGAGAGCCTCAGGCAGGCGATCCTCAGTGGCGACTATGCGCCGGGTGCGCGGCTGCCCAGCGAAATCGAACTCACCGAGGCACATGGCGTCAGCCGCACGGTGATCCGCGAGGCGATCACCGCACTGCGCTGCGATGGTCTTGTGGATGTTCGGCAGGGGGCCGGAATCTTCGTGCTGCCAGCGCAGCCGGCAAGGACCGCGCCGCCCGCGCTCGACCGGGCCCGGATTTCCTCGGATCTCGAGGTGCTGGAAGTGCGCACGCCGTTGGAAATCGAGGCGGCGGGGCTAGCTGCGCAGCGCCGCTCGCCGGCCCAGGAAGAGGCGATCTTCGCCTGTCATGCGGCGGTGCTTGCCTGCATCGAGGAAAGCCGATCGATCCGTGAGGCGGATCTTTCTCTGCACATGGCCATTGCCGCGGCCACCAACAATCCGCTTTTCGTCGGCTTTCTGGAACAGTACGGCCCCTCCGCGATTCCGCAGTCCAAGGTGGTGCCGGAAAACCAGGCTGCGGAGCAGACGGCCTATCGCCAGCTGATCCACAAGGAGCACGAGGCGATCGTGCTTGCCATTTCCGACCGGGACGAGAAGGCGGCACGCGAAGCCATGCAGGAGCATCTGCGCGGCAGTCAGATGCGCTACCGGGACCTGCTGCGCGACATGCGCGGCAAAGGCCCGGCCTGAGGCGGATGCCGGGCCGCCTGCCCCGGCATCAGGCGTCCGTTCCCCAGATTTCGATCTGCGTCAGCGCCGGATAAGGCGAAGGGTCTTCCGCCTTGACCAGCGAATGCAGCCTGACCCAGTCCACGACGCGCGGCTCCAGCGCAAATTTCTGGCCTTTGCCGGATTTCTGCAATGTCACCTCGGTCGTGCTGCCATCCGAAAAGCTGAGGCTTGCTGCCTGCCACCAGGCATCGTGAGGAAAGTCGGCGCGCAGATAGAGCACCACTTCGTCAATCCGCACCGGCCGGCCGAATGCGATCGTCAGCGCGGCATCGGGATCCTTGTTGATGCCCCAGCTGGTGAAGGGCCAGGAGCCGTGATCGAAGCTGGCCTTCTCGCCGTCAATGGCGTTTCGGGCGGCAAATTGCGCCTCGCCACGGGTCTCCACCGTGGCCTCGGCACGCGGGAAGAGCGTCCGGTTGCCATGCTGGTCCATCGGGTTGAGGGCCAGATTGCGTCGCGCGGCGACTTCGCAGGGCTCGGCCCGACGAACATGCAGACGATGCAGGGCTCCGAGAAAGGCTTGCGGTGCATAGGGCATGCGTTTTTCGCCGAAGGGAATGGTGAAGCTGAACGGCGATTGCGCGAGGTAAAGCAGGGCCGGCATCAGCGTGGCATCGAGAGACAGCCATATGTGGCCGGCCCCGGCGGCCGTGACCACAAGACGGTCGCCATCCTCGTAGGCGGCGTCGTGCACGAGAAGCACCTCGTCGTCTCCGGTGGCCTCTGTCTTCACCGCTCCCGAGGCGTCCGTCACCTTGAGGGTCAACTGCATGCGTTTTTCTCCTTAAACGATCGTCAATGTCAGACTCGGCCCGGCAAGCGGCACGAGAAGGCGGTAAAGCCGCGCCGGCCAGCTTTGCCGCAGCCGGGCATCGGTGATGTCAAGCGGCTCTGCCGTGATCGGCCCGGCGCCCTGCAGGTGGATGCGGGCCAGTTCCCCGAGCCGGATCACACCGTCCTGCACATCGGGCTCCATCAGCGTCATCAGCGACAGGATCGCCGGGCGGCTTCCCTCATGCTCGTCGCGGATCTCGACATGCCGGCCGCGCAGCAGGCGGACACTGCGCCGATAGGCTTGAAGCTCTGCCTCCGGCGGGTAGGCTCCGGCGATATCGAGCGAAATCTCGGCCATTTCCGTGTCGAACCGCGCGGCGAAATCCCGTGCGGCAAAAGCCTCCCCGTCGCGCTGCATCACGTCCCCGAAGCTGGGCAGGTTGTGATAGGCCGATTGCATGGTCCAGATTTCGTAGCGGCGTGGCGAGAAGGTCTTTGCCGTATAGGTCTCGACGCCGACATCGATCAGCAGCGGCTGGCCGTCCTTGTAGAGCGTGATGCTGCCCACATCGTTATGATTGTGGCTTTCGCCATTGTGGCCGCCCTTGACCGCCAGCGCATAACGACCGTCGCGGGCGATCGCGAGACCTATGCCGGGATAGAGGCTGTCCGACTTGGCCGGCACATCACGCGTCCAGCTTTCGATTTCGCCTGCCGCGGCGATGGCCTGCAGCCGATACCAGAGGTTCCATTCGTTCGGCATCAACCGGCTCGCGGAACGTCGCCAGTCGGCAGCGGCAAAATCCTGCAGCGGCAGCGAGCCGACGGCCTTGCCGAACAGGAATTCGCGCGCGCCGCAGGGCTCCACCACCGCCGCCGCATCGGCAAAGTTGAAGTAGTAATCGTCCGCCACATGCATGTGCAGGATGAATTCCGCCATGTTACGGATTTTCGGGTGCTGCCAAAGCGGTGCCATCAGGCCGGGCGATGCCTCGTCCAGCACGGTCATCGCACCATGAAGACAGAGCGCGGCATGGCGGTAATAGACGACACCCTCCTCGCAGGCGCCGTCTTCTGCATAGTCCTTGAGGAAGGCGTCCAGGCTGGACAGTGCCTTTTGCGCCACCGCCCGCCGTTGAGGCTGGGCGGTTGGCAGCAGAAAGGCCGAAAGCAGAACATTCTGGGTGATCCATGCCGTCCAGTTGTTCATGCGTTCGTCGCCCTTGCCCATCCACCAGAAGTGGCGCGCGAGATAAGGTGCGAGGATGCGCTGGCCGATCTCCTGTTCAAGGCGAGGGCAAAGGCCGGGATCGACGGCGATCAAGGGCGCGCGCAGGAGTGACAGAATGGCGGCGATATTGGCCGCGGTTTCTGCCGCAAAAAGATCGATGACGGGATCTGCCGGGTTCGGCAGCGGCAGGCGCTGGCCGCCGCGGCCATAGGCGTTGTGGGCTGGCAACTGCCAGCCGCTTTCTTCCGCGATCAGCCAGAGTCCGTCGACGATAGCGTCCAGAAACCGCCCCTGCCGTTCGACGCATTCCGCCAGCACCAGGTGATTGAGCTTCAGGCGCCGGGCAAAATAAAGGGCTTCGAACCGGGCGCGGTCTCCGGTTTTCACATAGGCGCGGTAATCGCTCGCCAGGATCTGCGGCCAGGGCTCGGCCAGGGCGCCCTCGCCGCTCGCAACCAGCTGTGTGCGGACCTGTGACGGCAGCGCCGTCCAGGCATCGCTGCCATAGGGCCCGAGCGCAGAAGCGGCCACATCGCCAAGCGACTGCGCCAGACATTCGATCCGCCCTGAAAACACACGCCCTCCTCCGCGGCCCGTCCTCGGCCGATTGCTATCGCACACCTATCATACCTATTTCAACGTATCCAGCAGATTGGTCTGATCTAATATCAATTTGTTTGACCACTCGCTGATTCGTGCTATTCAGACGACGGGAGGCCGGTTGCCGGTTACGGCGGCCGGGTGGAGTGAAGGTGCGCATGCTGCGCAAGCGGACTGGAGGCGGAGGCTTCCATTGTCCATGGGAGGATGCGGGTGACGACGTTAAGCCCAGCCATGTCTGACAGGCAACCGGCAACCACGGTCCGCCGCAAGGTGCGTGTCGTCTCGCGACGCAGGCGGCGGATCGAGAACGCGCTGATCGCCTATTCCTTCATTGCGCCGAATTTTCTCGGATTCGCCGTCTTTACGCTCGGGCCGATCTTGTTCGCCTTCGCGCTGGCCTTCATGCATTGGGACGGCTCGAACCCGATCGAGTTTGCCGGCCTCGACAATTTCTGGCGGCTGTTCGAAGACCGCGCCTTTATCGATGCCTTCTGGAATACGATCATCTACACCGCCGTCTCGGTGCCTTTGACGCTTGCCTGCGCGCTCGGTCTCGCCATTCTGCTGAACCAGAAGATTTTCGGCCGCGACTTTTTCCGCACGGCCATGTTCTTCCCCTATGTCGCCTCGCTGGTGGCCGTCGCAGTGGTCTGGAACATGGTGTTCAACCCCGAAATGGGGCCGGTCAACATGCTGCTCTACACGATCGGCATTCCGCCGGAGGATCTGCCCGGCTGGGCGGCCGACCGGCACTGGGCGATGGTCACTGTCATCCTGTTCGGCATCTGGAAGAGCATGGGTTACTACATGGTGATCTACCTCGCCGGCCTGCAGGGCATCAATTCGGAACTTTACGAGGCGGCAGGCCTCGATGGCGCCAATGCCTGGCAGAAGTTCATCCACGTGACACTGCCGCAGCTGGCGCCCACCACCTTCTTCGTCACCGTGATGCTGACCATCCAGTCCTTCAAGGTATTCGATCAGGTCTACATGATCACGCAGGGCGGGCCCGGAACGTCGACGCTCGTGCTCGTCTACCACATCTATAACGAGGCCTTCATTTCCTGGGATCTCGGTTATTCCAGCATGATCGCGCTCGTCCTTTTCCTTCTGGTGCTGGTCGTGACTGTCGTCCAGTTCCGCCGCCAGCGGGAGGATTGAGCCGATGAGAATTGCCGGAAAGAAGATCAAGCCCGCGACGATTGCCGTTTATCTGACCGTCATCGTCGTCACCGTCATCATGCTGCTGCCGTTCGCCTGGATGCTGTCGGCCTCGCTGAAGCTCGACCGCGACGTCTTCGCCTTCCCGATCGAGTGGATCCCCGCGCAACCGCGCTGGCAGAACTATGTGGACATCTGGACGAAGATCCCGCTGGCACTCTTCATCTACAACACGTCGAAGCTGACGATCATCGTCACGCTGCTGCAGTTGCTGACCTCGAGCTTTGCGGCCTATGCGTTTGCCAAGCTGCACTTTCCCTACAAGAACACGCTGTTTCTCGGCTACATCGCAACGATCGCCATGCCCTGGCAGGTCTACATGGTCCCGCAATTCCTGCTGATGCGCGAGTTCGGGCTGAACAACACGCACCTGGCGCTGATCTGCCTGCAGGCCTTCACCGCCTTCGGCGTGTTCCTGATGCGGCAGTTCTACATGTCGATCCCGACCGAACTCTGCGAAGCGGCGCGCATCGACGGCATGAACGAATACCAGATCTGGGCAAAGATCATGCTGCCCTTGTCGAAGCCGGCGCTCTCGACGCTGACCATCTTTACCTTCGTCACCACCTGGAACGATTTTCTCGGGCCGATGATCTATCTGACGAAGACGGAGCTGAAGACGATCCAGATCGGGCTTCGCATGTTCATCTCGCAATATTCCGCCGAATACGGGCTGATCATGGCGGCCTCCGTCGTCGCGCTCGTCCCCGTGCTTGTCGTCTTCCTGGCGCTGCAGCGTTTCTTCGTCGAAGGCGTCGCGTCGTCGGGCCTGAAGGGTTGATGCCATGAATGCCGTCTCCACACTCGCACCACAGCCGATCACCGACGAAGAGGTGCGCGCGGCACTCGACACTGCCGTCGCCCAGGTGCGCCGTAACCTGCCGACCTTCACCTATTCGGCGCAGAACCATTCGAGCGTCGGCAATGTCTATCCGGCGGTTGCCAACGATCAATGGACGGCGGGCTTCTGGCCGGGCGAGATCTGGCTGGCTTTCGAGCATACCGGCGAGAAGCTGTTCCGCTATGCGGCGCAGATCCAGGTGCAGAGCTTTCTCCACCGGATCGAAAACCGCATCGAGACGGACCATCACGACATGGGCTTTCTCTATTCGCCCTCCTGCATCGCCGCCTGGAAACTGGTGGGCGATGAGGACGGGCGCAAGGCGGCGCTGCTCGCAGCCGATCAATTGATCGAGCGTTACCAGCCGGTCGGCGGCTTTATCCAAGCCTGGGGCCGCAAGGGCAATCCGAACGAATACCGCTACATCATCGACTGCCTGCTGAACCTGCCGCTCCTCTACTGGGCGACGCGCGAAACCGGCGACGAAAAATACCGCGAGATCGCCCTCACCCATGCGCGAACCACGCTTGCCCATTCGGTTCGGCCCGACGACTCGACCTACCATACCTTCTATATGGACCCGGAAACCGGGGCCCCGGTGCGCGGTGCCACCAAGCAGGGTTACAGCGACGACAGTTTCTGGGCGCGCGGCCAGGCCTGGGGCATTGCCGGCATGGCATTGTCCTATCGTTACGAACGTCTGCCCGCCTATCGCGAGGCCTTCGAACGGCTGCTCGGCTTCTACCTGAACCGACTGCCTTCAGACCTCGTGCCCTATTGGGATCTCATCTTCACCGAAGGCTCCGACGAGCCGCGCGACAGTTCGTCTGCCTCCATCGTCGCCTGCGGGCTCCTGGAAATGGCGGAGCTGGTGGAGGCGGGCGACGCCGCGCGTTACCGCGACCTTGCCCGGCGGATGATGAAGAGCCTGACGGACCGCTACGCCGTGAAAGACCCGACCCTCTCCAACGGACTTGTGCTGCACGGCACCTATTCGAAGAAGACCCCGCACAACACCTGCCGCGGCGAAGGCGTCGATGAGTGCGTGTCCTGGGGGGATTATTATTACATGGAAGCCCTGACGCGCCTGTCGCGCAACTGGTCTTCCTATTGGTGATTGCGTGAGGACTTTATGGCCAGCATCTCGCTGAAAAAACTGAACAAGACCTTCGGCGCGCTCACCGTGGTGCACGATATCGACCTGGAGATCGCCGACAAGGAGTTCATCATCCTGGTCGGCCCCTCCGGTTGCGGAAAATCCACGACGCTGCGCATGATCGCCGGCCTGGAGGAAATCTCCGGCGGCGAACTGATCATCGGTAACGACCTGATGAACGACGTGCCGTCCAAGGACCGTGACATCGCCATGGTGTTCCAGAATTATGCGCTCTATCCGCATATGACGGTCTACAAGAACATGGCCTTCGGCTTGCAACTGCGCAAAGCCTCGCGCGAGATCATCGACGCCAAGGTGCAGGAAGCGGCAAAGATCCTCGACATTACCCATCTCTTGAACCGCAAACCGAAGGCCTTGTCCGGCGGGCAACGCCAGCGAGTGGCGCTCGGCCGCGCCATGGTCCGCAATCCGGCCGTCTTCCTGCTCGACGAACCGCTGTCCAACCTGGATGCCAAGCTGCGCGGCACGATGCGCGCGGAAATCACCAAGCTGCACAAGCGCCTCGACGCCACCTTCATCTACGTAACACACGACCAGGTGGAGGCCATGACGATGGCCGACCGCATCGTCGTGATGAAGGACGGCCATATCCAGCAGGTGGATACGCCGCAGAACCTCTATGACCGGCCGGTCAATATGTTCGTCGCCGGTTTTATCGGTGCGCCGCAGATGAACCTTTTACCGGCAACCATCCGCCGTGAGGACGGTCGCTTCCTGGCCGTTGTCGATGGCCAGGTTCTGCCACTGCCGCAGAGCTTCGACCAGAGCCGGATTGCGCCTTACGAGGGGCGTCCCGTCATGCTCGGCATCCGCCCGGAAAACTTCCATGAACTGGCGCCCGGCGACATCGATCCAGCCAATACCGGCGCCTTCAACGCTGTGGTCGAACTCGCCGAACCGATGGGCTCGGAAATCCACCTCAACCTGATTGCCGGCGAACGCTCGCTCATCGCCCGCGTCTCGCCACGCTTCAGACCGCGGATCGGCGACGCAGTGACGCTGACCGCCGACATGACCAATGCGCAACTGTTCGACCCGACGACAGAACGGTCGATCCTCTATTAACCGGCTTGCGGAGACGCGCCATGCAGTGGCTGGAGGCATTCTGGACGAAGGAAGGAAAGGGCATCCCCAAGGATGCACCGAAGAAGACCGGCCTTGCGCTGATAGCGGATATCCTCGCCCGTGAGTGGTGGGAACTGGTCAAGCTGAACCTTCTTTTCCTGCTGGCAAGCCTGCCTCTGGTGACGCTGCCGGCAGCGCTGTTTGCGATAGCGCATGTCTGCCGGCTGATCGTCGAGGATCGCAATGTCTATCTGCTGCGTGATTTCCGGGAGGCGATGCGGGCCCATGCGCTGCGAGCAAGCCTCTGGGCGATCATCACCGCGGGCGCCGTGTCCGCCGGCACCTATGCGATCATCATCTATGGGACCTATGCGCAGGACGCCCTGATCTATGTCCTGCCGCTGACCGTCAGCCTGGTTGCCACCGTTTTCGCTGCGGTAGTGAGCAGCTATTTCGTGATGGTGAGCGTGGCGGGCCGCGGCTCCATCCGCACCGCGCTCCGGCAGGCAGCGCTTGCCGCGCTGCTTCATCCGTTGCCTGCGCTCGCTTCGCTTGCCGTCGTCGCTTTGCTCTGGCTGGCGCATGTCCTCTTCTACCCCGTCTCCGTCTTCATGCCGGCGATGGTCAATTTTTCATTCGGAATGTTCGCCGTGGCGTTCGGTGCACATGGGGCGGTGGCGCAGGTTCTCGCGCCGTCCGGGGAGGCTTTGCAGGACCGGGAAATTTGAAAGGGCAGCGCGACTTTTCGCGCACGCCATCAGA
The DNA here is from genome assembly GCF_018760785.1 of Rhizobium sp. CSW-27. Taxonomy (GTDB): domain Bacteria; phylum Pseudomonadota; class Alphaproteobacteria; order Rhizobiales; family Rhizobiaceae; genus Neorhizobium. The sequence continues at coordinate 102,340 of NZ_JAHHZO010000003.1, read as the reverse complement.
AACGTTCAAGGGAAGGAGAACGGATATGACACTGAACTACATGTCGAAGACCATACGTGCCGCTGCGGCGGGCTTGACGGTGACCGCTTCGCTGGGAGGCGCGGCCTTTGCACAATCGTCCGAGCCGGTGACGCTGAAATGGGCGCTCTGGGACTGGGACAAGGTGGCCTATTACAAGCCGCTGATCGAGGCCTATCAGGCCAAACATCCGAATGTAAAGTTCGAGCATGTGGACCTCGGTTCGCAGGACTACACGCAGATGATCGCTACCCAGCTGACGGGCGGCTCGAAGGATATCGACATCGTCACCATCAAGGACGTGCCGGGTTATGCGACGCTGGTAAAGGCCGGCAACATTACCGAACTCAACGATTTCATGAAGACCGAGAAGATCGACGCGTCCGCCTATGGCGGTCTGATCGACGCCATGACCATCGACGGCAAGGTCTATGCGCTGCCGTTCCGCTCGGATTTCTGGGTCGTCTATTACAACAAGGATATTTTTGACAAGGCCGGCGTGCCCTACCCGACCAATGACATGACCTGGAAACAGTTCGATGCCATTGCCGAGAAACTGAAGGGCGGCTTCGGCTCGAACAAGATCTATGGTGCGCTTCTGCACACCTGGCGTTCCACCGTCCAGCTTCCCGGCATTCAGGATGGCAAGCACACACTGGTCGATGGCCAGTATGATTTCCTGAAACCGTGGTACGAGCGCGCACTGGCGCTGCAGAAGAGCGGTGCCATCCCCTCCTATGCCTCGCTGAAGACCTCCAACACCCATTATTCGGCGCTGTTCTTCAACGGCACCATCGGCATGCTGCCGATGGGCACCTGGTTCATCGGCACGCAGATCGCCAAGGTGAAGAGCGGTGAATCGAAGAGTGCCAACTGGGGTATCGTCAGCTTCCCGCACCCGGAGGGCGTCGCGGCCGGCACGACGGCGGCGCAGCTCGCGGGTCTTTCTGTCAACGCCAATTCCGGCCACAAGCAAGCGGCGCTGGACTTCATCAAGTTCGCCGCCGGTCCGGAAGGTGCCAAGATCATCGCCGAGACCGGAACCATACCCGCGATCCGCTCTGACGATGTGGCGGCCCAAATTGCCGCACTGCCGGGTTTCCCGCAGGATGAGACGAGCAAGAAGGCGCTGAAGGCGGGCAAGTCCTACCTCGAAATGGCCGTGAACCCGAATGCGGCCAAGATCGAAGTGGTTCTGAACCGCGCCCATGATGCGATCATGACGGACAATGTCCCGATCGAGCAGGGTTTGAAGGACATGAACGACGGCGTGAAAGCCATCCGGTGACACCATTCCCTCCGGCCGCGCGGTTCATCTGCGCGGCCGGTCTCCTTTCATAACATTCAAGAGTTCCAGCCATGTATGATCCCGCCCGCGCCAACCCGCTGAACGGCAACCCTCTGTTGACTAGGTCCGATCTGCAGAAGGCGCTGCTCGATCTCTTCCAGCCGCTGTTGCCCTATTTTTCCGAAGGCGGCGCCCGCGTACGCCTGAGCGCTTCCGGGGCGATCTTCGATCACGCGGCGGCCGATCTCGAAGGGTTTGCCCGGCCGCTCTGGGGCATCGTTCCCTTTGCTGCCGGCGGCGGCGATTTTCCACACTGGGATCTCTACCGCAGGGGGCTGACCAACGGCACCGATCCCGATCATCCAGAATACTGGGGCGATGTGGCAGACCGCAACCAGCGTCTCGTGGAACTTGCCGCGATCGGCTTTGCGCTTGCAATGGTGCCCGAACACCTGTGGGAGCCGCTGGGTGCCGCGGCCAAGGAGCGCGCGGCGTGCTACCTGCTGGCCGCCCGCGAGTGGGACTACGTCGACAACAACTGGAAATTCTTCCGCGTGCTGGTCGATCTCGGCCTGGAGCGGATCGGCATCGCGTTTGACCGGGCGAAGACGGTCGCCTATCTCGACGAGCTGGAAGCCTTCGATATCGGCGAGGGCTGGTATCGCGACGGACCGGTCAAGCGGGTCGATCACTACATTCCCTTCGCCATGCATTTTTATGGCCTGATCTATGCGGTTCTCGCCAAGGGTGACGAGGCGCGTTGCGACCGCATTCGGGAACGTGCGAAACGCTTTGCCCCCGATATCCGCCACTGGTACGGGCCGGATGGTGCCTCGCTCGCCTTCGGCCGCAGCCAGACCTACCGATTTGCTGCCGGCGGCTTCTGGGCAGCCCTTGCCTTTGCCGATCTGGACGCTCTGCCCTGGGGCGAGATCAAGGGCTATTACCTGCGCCATATTCGCTACTGGTCGCACCTGCCGATCTGCGACCGCGACGGTGTGCTCTCGGTCGGTTACGGTTATCCCAACCTGCTGATGAGCGAGAGTTATAATTCCGCCGGTTCGCCCTACTGGGCGCTGAAATTCTTTCTGGCGCTGGCATTGCCGGAAGAACATCCGTTCTGGCAGGCGGAGGAAGAGGAAGCGCCGCGCTTTACAAAGCCGGTGCCGCTCGAAAAACCCGGCATGGTTGCCATGCACACGCCCGGCAACAACGTCGTGCTGTCCTCCGGACAGGAACACGACAAGATGCGGGGATCGAACGAGAAATACGCAAAGTTCGCCTATTCGACCCGCTACGGCTTCAACATCGAGGCCAATGACCGGCATTTCGATGCGGCAAGTTTCGACAACATGATCGGCTTCTCCGACGATGGCGTCCATTTTCGCATGCGCGAGACGCTGGAGGAGGCGCTGATCGCCGATGACAGGCTCTATTCCCGCTGGAAGCCCTGGTCAGACGTTACGGTCGAGACCTGGCTGGTTCCAGCCAATCCCTGGCATTTGCGGATTCATCGCATCGACACGCCGCGCGACCTGCTGACCATAGAGGGCGGGTTTGCCATTCCGCGCGCCGATTTCGCGCGCGACCGGAGCGAGGAAGAGACCGGCCGCGCCGTCTGGTTCGGGCAAAGGGACGTGAGCGCCATCCTTGATCTGGGCCAGGCGCCCCGCGCCGGTCGTGCACATGTGCCGATCGCCAATACCAACCTCGTCGTCGCAAAAACCAACCTGCCGCAATTACGCGGCACCGTTCCGGCCGGCCGCCGCGTGCTGGTGACTGCCGCCTTTGCCCTGCCGGCCGGAGATGCGGCCGGTGCGGCTCTCGCGAACCCACCGCAGAGCCCGGATCTGGAAGACGTGGAACGGCTGTTCGCGGAGCGGGGCCGGCGGGTGGGGGCGTTTGATATCGGCTGAGGCGCGGCTTTGCGCCAGACGCCATGCCCGGACAAAGCGGCGATCCATGCCTGGCGCGCCGGCCGGGAGCGGGCAAGCGCCACGGCCGGCGGTTTTATCGGGCGTTGATGAGAGTTATCGGCAGCCTCCCCCAGGCTGCGTCACTCCCCAGCCGTCACCTCCGGCAGTTCCAGCTTCTGCCAGTCGATCCGGCGCTCGAGCGCGAGGCCGTCGGCGTCGAACAGATGGCAATCGGCGGCGCGGATGCCGGTCTTCATCGTTTCGTTGACCCGCACCGGGGCCGAACCCGGAAGCAGTGCGCAATAGGCTTCGCCACCGGGAAGGCTGGCATAGGCAACGGTGTTGACGCCGAGACGCTCAATGACCGACGGAACGACATCGATCAAGAGGTCGCCGTGGCCGAGATGCGTGTGCTCGGGGCGGATGCCGAGCGTCAGCGTCTTGCCCACGAGATTGTCGCGCGGCGCCACCGGGATCACGGCACGCTGGCCCTGGCAAAGAACGGTGACGCCCTCCGGGCCGGCGGCTTCACAGGTCACGGGCACGAAATTCATCTTCGGATTGCCGATGAAGCCCGCAACGAACAGGTTCTGCGGCTTGTGATAAAGCTCCAGCGGCGCGCCGACCTGGGCGATGCTGCCGGCATTCAGCACGACGATGCGGTCGGCCATGGTCATGGCCTCCACCTGGTCGTGGGTGACATAGATCATTGTCGCCTTCAGATCCTGATGCAGCTTGGAAAGCTCGATGCGCATATCGGCGCGCAGGGCCGCGTCGAGGTTCGACAGCGGCTCGTCGAACAGGAAGATTTTCGGTTCGCGCACGATGGCGCGGCCGATGGCGACGCGCTGGCGCTGGCCACCGGACAGCATGCCGGGCTTCTGCTGCAGACGCTTGTCGAGTTGCAGGATGCGGGCAACGCCCTCCACCTTTTCCCGGATCTTTTCCTCCACCAGGCGCTCGACGCGCAGCGGAAAGGCAATGTTCTCGAACACCGTCATGTGCGGATAGAGCGCATAGGACTGGAAGACCATGGCAATGCCGCGCTCGACCGGCGGCTTGTCGTTGACGCGCACGCCATCGATGACGATGTCGCCGGTGCTGACGGAATCAAGGCCGGCGATCATGCGCAGCAAGGTCGATTTTCCGCAGCCGGACGGACCGACGAAGACGACGAATTCGCCGTCCTTCACCTCCAGGCGGATGCTTTTCAGCACCTCGAAGTCCCCGTAGAACTTCTGCACATTGTTCAGAAAAAGCTGTCCCAAGGTCAAAGTCTCCGTTCGCCGGAACGAGCGGCCGCGCGGCGCATCACGAATATGAGGGAGGGGATCGCGCATCTGCGACGCGATCCCCCATGGCTGTCAGATCTTACTTGTACTGTTCCAGATCGGCGGCGGCCTTCTTGAGGGCCGCTTCAGGTTCTGCCTGGCCGGTGACAACCGACTGAACCATGGCGATCATGACGTTCTGGAAGCCCTTGTAATCGGTGAAGAGCGGTTCCGGGCCACCATAGGTGATGCCGTCGATCAGCGGCTTCCAGAAGGGATCCTTGGCCACGAAGGCATCGACCTGCGGCGAGGGACGCAGCGGGGTGAGGCCGGCATCGCCCTGCAGTTCGTATTCACCCTGCGGGCCGGGCGAGGTGATGAACTTCGCAAATTCGATTGCCTTGTCCTCGACGCCGGAGCCCTTGAATACGGCAAGGCTGTCGGTGATCAGAAGCGTGCCTTCGCCCTTGGCGGAGGGGCCGAGCGGCAGCGGGGCGATGCCCCAGTTGATGTTGGTCTTCTTCAGGCGCGACGCCGCGCCCGAACCGGACTGGATCATGCCAACCTTGCCGTCAAGGAAGATGGCGCGGATTTCGTTCTGTTCGTAGGCGGTGGCGCCTTCGACCGAATACGGCGTGATGTCCTTGTAGGCCTTCAGCGCGGCCAGCACTTCCGGGCTGTCGATGGTGATCTTGTCGCCATCGATCACCTTGCCGTTGTTGGTATAAACCCAGTGCATGAACTGGTGCATGGTGTTGTCGAAGGTCTTGGCCGGCAGGCCGTAACCGGCAATGCCCGTCTTTTCCTTGATCTGCTTGGCAAACGCGATTTCCTCAGCCCAGGTCTTCGGCGGTGTTTCCGGGTCGAGGCCTGCCTGCTTGAACAGGTCCTTGTTCCAGTAGAGAGCCTTTGTGGAAAAGGCGATCGGAACGCCCCACTGGGTGCCGTCGAAGGTCACGGTGTCGACGATGTTCGGATAGTAGGTCTTCTTTTCCGCATCCGTCATCGGGACGGGAACGATCAGGTCGTTCTGGGCGAATTCCTTGAGCGTGCGCGAGCCGACATAGGCCATGGCAACCGGCGTGCCGGCGGCAGCCAGCGTCGTTGCCTTGTCCTGGCACTGGGCCCAGCCGACGACTTCCGGCGCAACCTTCCAGCCCGGGTTCTTTTCTTCCCAGACCTTGATGTATTTCTCGTGGATCGGATCGATCTTGTCGCCGCAGTAGATCCAGGAGATCTCCTTGTCGGCGGCGTGTGCGCCGAACGCGCTCAGCATGGTGGTGCTGGCGAGGGCGGCGGCGAAAATCCCAGTTCTGATGCTCATTGTCACGTTTATGCTCCCGTTCTGTTTGGTTGTCTTATTGTTTCACCGCACCAGCGGTGAGCCCGCTGACGAGATAGCGTTGCAGGAAGAAGATCACGATCATGGCGGGCGCGATGCCGACGAAGCTTGCAGCCATCAGTTCGTTCCAGATCACCTCCTGGCGGCCGAAATAGGCAAACAGCCCGACCGGCAAAGGCATGTATTCCGTCTTGGCGTTGAAGGTCAGCGCGAAGATGAACTGCTGCGCGTAGGAGCCGATGAAGGTGGTAATGGCAACCACCGTGATGCCGGGCATGGCGATCGGCAGGATCACGCGGCGCAGCGTGTAGAAGTGGCTGGCGCCGTCCACATAGGCCGCTTCGTCCAGTTCCTTCGGAATGCGCATGATATAGGTGCGCAACAGCCAGATGGCCGACGGAATGAGGAAGGCGACGCCAGGCACGATCATGGCGAAATAGGTGTTCAGCACGCCGAAGCTGCGCATCAGCCGAAACAGCGGGATCAGCAGAACCGCGCCGGAAAACATGTTGACCGCAAGGAAAGCGGCAAGCAGTACGCCGCGGCCCTTGAACTCGAAGCGGGCGAAGGCATAGGCCGCCGGCACCACCATGCACAGAACCACGGTGGTCACGATGCCGGAAATGAAGAAGGAATTGAAGATGTAGCGGCCGAAGCCCGGCACGCTTTCCCACATCGTCCTGTAGGCGGCAAAGGAGCCGTTTTCGGGAACAAAGCGGTAGGGCGAGGAAAACAGCTGGCTGAGCGGCTTCAGCGACACCAGAAAGCCTTCGACGAAGGGCGCAAGCACGAAGCTCAGAAAGACGAAGATGCCGCAATAGATGCCGAGGATCTCGTACCACTTGTAGCGGTTGATCAGCTGCGCGGGCTCTTTCATTGCTTTTCTCCCGTGGCAAGGCGGCTGGTGACGCGGAAATAGCAGAGGCAGAAGATCGACAGGAAAATGCAGATCAGCACGGCTCGCGCGGCACCCTCGCCATATTTCTTCGAGCCGATCGCGGTGCGATAGGTGTCGATGATCATGGTGGTGGTTTCGCCGTTCGGGCCACCCTGCGTCAGGATCCAGATGATGTCGAAGGAATTGAAGGTGGAAATCAGCGACAGCATCGACATGGTGATCATGGCCGGCACCAGCAGCGGCAGCGTGATGCGCCGGAAGCGGTAGAAGCGCCCTGCTCCATCGGTCCACGCGGCCTCGTAGAGATCCTGAGGGATCGCCTGCATGGCGGCCAGCATGTACAGCGTCACCATCGGCACGCCGATCCACACATCGGTGATGATCGTGGCCCAGAAGGCGGTGTTGCCATAGGCGAGGAAGGCGATCGGGCCGTCGGTCAGGCCGAAGCGCTGCAGCAGGCCGGAAATCATGCCGAACTGGCCGTTATACATCCAGCCCCACATGAAGATACCGATGGCCATCGGCACGATCCAGGGCGGCATGGTCAGCACGCGAAACAGCGCGCGGCCTGGCACGGCGGAGTTCAGCATGGCGGCGCCGAAGGTGCCGATCATCATCTTGATCGATACCGAAAAGAAGGTCCACACGAAGGTGCGCGTGATGACCTCCGCAAAAGTGGCATTGAAGATCTTGTCGTAGTTTTCCCAGCCGACCCAGTTGGTGGTCTTGCGGAGCGACGCGTCGGTGAAGGACAGGATGAAGGTGTCCACCAGAGGATAGGCAACGATGGCGCAGACATAAAGAAGCGCCGGCGCCAGCAGGATCCAGGCAAAGATGACAGCGCTGCGTCTGGCATGCATGAGAGCTTCCCCCTTACGCGGACTTGGCGCGGGGTGCGGCGGCACCACCATGCAGGCAGGCATCGAACTGCGCCCAGACCGGCGCCAGATCCACCACCTTGCGGCTCTGGCGGGCCTCATCCATGGCAAGCGCCAGAATACCGGCCTCGATCGCGTCGAGGGCAGAGACCGGCAGTGCGGCACCCGTCTGCATGTGGGCCAGCACATCGGCCGCCATCTGCTCGTCGGCGCCGTAATGCTGGGACTTGGTCGAGGGAGCCTGATAGCGGTTGCCGATCCGCTTTTCGCGGGTGTGCGCGTCGTGCACGTCGAGATAACCCCGCACGAAATCGCCTTCGGCCATGCCCTTTGCGCCGATCACGCAGAAGCGGCGGAATTCGTCGGGCACGTTGAGATTGGTGTGGAATGTCATCGACGCCCCGCCCTCGTATTCCACGATGGCGGTCTGGTAGTCGATAATGTCGCCGTCGCTGTCGAACACCTTGTCGGAGCCCATCCAGCCGCTCGGCTTGCGATGATAGACTTCCAGATCGTTGATGCCGGCCTGTTGCGGCGCGTTCTCAGGCACGAAGCTCTTGCGGCCGCCGAAGCTTGCCACGAAGCGGGGGCGCTGGCCCACCACGCCATTGTAAAGATCAAGGTCGTGGCAGCATTTTTCCAGCATGAAGCCGCCGGTATAGGTGGCGTAGCGGCGCCAGTCGCGCATGAAGAAGGCGCCGTGATAGGGCGCGATATGCTCCGAGGCCTCGATCGAGACGACGTCGCCCAGCAATCCGCACGCCTGGGCGTCGCGCAGGTCGCGGTAGAGCGGCGAATAGCGCAGCACCAGTCCAACGAGCAGCCGGTCATGACCATGGGTGTTGAGGAGGCTTGCCAGCGCATGGCTCTCCTCGATGGAGATGACGATCGGCTTTTCGGTGAAGACCTTCAGGCCCGCCTCGAGCCCGATGCGGATATGCTCGAGATGCATGTGGTTGGGCGAGCCGATCATCAGCAGGTCGAAGTTTTCCGACGCAATCAGCTCTTCCGGCGTGTCGTAGGCCTTGCCAGGAGAAATTCCGGCCTCGGTCAGACGCGCCAATCCGGCAGGCGCCGGGTCGACATAGCCGACGATCTCGAAATCCGTGTCGATCTCGCGGAAGACGACGCCGAGATAGCCCAGACGGAATCCGAGTCCGATGATGGCGACCTTCATGACAGCATGTTCCCTGTTTTCGTAATTATTTTTCTTAGCCTGTGGCATGTGCCCGTTTTCGTCAACCGGAAAACGACAAATCCGCAAAATCATGAAATTCATTTTCATGATCGGCATGCGTCGTGGTTTCCGCCTGGGCTTTCCTCGTGGAGGCCTGCCAGTTTTCGCGAGAACGGGAGCCTTGCCGCGGCTCCTGTTAATAAACAATACCAAAAAAATGCCAATCGTCTACTGGTCCCATCCAATTTTCCGATCGTGTGTTGAAAAACCAGCGAAATTCGATCGCCGCAACGAGGAAAGGGCCTGCTCTCGCCATGAAACTGAAACCATTTGCGGATTTGGCACTTCATTGGTATTGTCGCGTTTCAACCGATAACGGAACAGGGTCCAACGGTGGCCACGGAGAGGAAGGCGAAAGGGATGGGGCAGCAGGGGTTCTCGGCATCTTTCCGAGAGGGATGCGCGCATGGCCATGGATGACGCCCTCCCGTTGGCGGATCTGCAGAATGTGCGCGGCGGCCCGCTCTACCTGAAGCTCAAGAACATGATCGAGCAGGCGGTGGTTTCCGGCCGGCTGAAGCATGGCGATGCCCTGCCGGCCGAACGCGACATTGCCGATGCCGCGGCGATTTCGCGCGTGACGGTGCGCAAGGCGATCGACGATCTGGTCGACCAGGGCCTGCTGGTGCGGCGGCGCGGTTCCGGCACTTTTGTCGTCAAGCCGGTGCCGCGCATGCAGCAGACGCTGAACCGGCTGACCTCCTTTTCCGAGGACATGCGCCGGCGTGGCATGGTGCCCGGATCGCGCTGGCTGGATCGCGGCCTGTTTCATCCGACACCGGAAGAGACGATGACGCTCGGTCTTTCCGGCAATGCGCGCGTGGCGCGACTGACGCGCCTGCGCACGGCCAATGACATGCCGATCGCGCTGGAACGCACCAGCCTGCCGGATGACATCCTGCCCGATCCCGATGGCATCGAAAACTCGCTGTATCAGGCGCTGTCCCAGCGCAGCATCCGGCCGATGCGTGCCAACCAGCGTATCTGCGCGGTGCTTTTGAAGGACGAGGAGACAGAACTGCTGGGCGTGCCGCTGGGCTCCGCAGCGCTTTCTGTCCAGCGCATCGCCTATCTCGAAACCGGGCGCGTGATGGAAGTGTCGACCGCACTTTACCGTAGCGATGCCTATGACCTCGTGGCCGAACTGACCATCGGCTCCTGATCCATTTCTTCCGAAAGGCCCTTCCCATGTCTTCCATCATGCGTCAGGAGATCGATCAGATCCCCGCCGTTGCCGCGTCCCTGCTGTCCTCCTCGGCCGATGCCATCCGCGAGGCCGCGGCCGCATTGCGAGCGCGCGATCCGGCCGTGGTTGTGACGATTGCCCGTGGCTCTTCCGATCACGCGGCGCACTTCCTGAAATACGCGGTCGAACTGGAACTCGGCATTCCCGTCGCCTCCATCGGCCCGTCGCTGAGTTCGATCTACGGCGCGCCCCTGAAACTGGCGCGGGCGGCGGCGCTGGCGGTGTCGCAGTCCGGTGCGAGCCCGGACATCGTTTCTCTCGCGCAAAGTGCAAAGGCAGGCGGTGCCTTGAGTGTTGCGCTTGTCAACACCGTTCCCTCGCCACTTGCCGAGGCGGCCTCGATCACGCTCGACATCAAGGCCGGGCCGGAGATCGCGGTGGCGGCAACCAAATCCTTCGTCAATTCCATCGTGGCCGGTCTGGCGATCATCGCGGCATGGAAGCAAGACGCAAGCCTGGCGGCGGCCGTGGCGGAGCTTCCGCGCCAGTTCGAGAAGGCCCTTGCGCTCGACTGGGGCATGCTGGTCGAGGCATTGGCCGGCGCCGATTCGCTCTACATGCTGGGTCGTGGTCCCTCGCTTGCCATCGCCTCGGAAGCGGCGCTGAAATGCAAGGAGACCTGCGAACTGCATGCCGAAGCCTATTCCTCGGCTGAAGTGCTGCACGGGCCGGTGTCGCTGGTTGCCGATGCCTTTCCGGTCATCGCCTTTGCCGCGCGCGACAAGGCAGAGGCATCGGTCGCGGAAACCGCATCGAAGCTTGTGGCGAAGAAGGCGGCGATCTATCTGACGTCGGCGAGCGGCCGGGGGCCGGCGGTGCTGCCCTTCATCGAGACCGGCCATCCGCTCACCGACGCGCTCTGCCTGATCATTCCCTATTACGGCATGGTGGAGGCGCTGTCGCGCCGTCGCGGCTTCAATCCGGACAAGCCCGCCGCCCTGCAGAAAGTGACCGAGACCCGATGAGCAATCGCTTCATCCTTGCCGGCGGACGCATTTTCGATGGTGCGCGTTTCCTTGACGACCATGTTCTGGTGGTTGCCGAAGGCGTGATCGCCGGCGTTCTGCCCCTCCGTGGCCCCCTGCCCGATCTGCCGCGACAGGATGCCGGCGGCGCCCTTGTGGTGCCCGGCTTCATTGATCTGCAGGTGAATGGCGGCGGCGGCGTTCTGCTGAACAACGAGCCGACGGTGGAAGGTATCGCGACCATCCTCGCTGCTCATGCCCGCTATGGCACGACGGCACTTCTGCCGACGCTGATCACCGACCGTCCGGATGTGCGTGACAGGGCGCTTGCGGCCGGTCGGCTCGCGCAGCAGCGCCGCCTGCCCGGCTATCTCGGCCTGCATCTGGAAGGCCCGCATCTGTCGCTCGCCCGCAAGGGCACGCATGACCCGGCCCTCATCCGGCCGATGACGGCGGAGGATCTGGCGGCGCTGACGGCAGAGGTCGGCAGCTTCGGGCAGGCCCTCATCACGATAGCGCCGGAAAACGTCACGACGGACCAGGTCCGCGCGTTGAGGGAGGCCGGCTATGTGGTCAGCCTCGGCCATACGGATGTGGGGGCCGAAACGGTGGCGGCCTATGTCGGCGCCGGCGCCTCGATGGTCACGCATCTGTTCAACGCCATGAGCCAGATGGGCAATCGCGAGCCGGGCGTCGTCGGCGCAGCGCTGGCAAGCGGGGCTCTGTCCTGCGGGTTGATTGCCGATGGCTTTCATGTGGATCCGGTGAGCATGGGCATTGCGCTTCGCGCCAAGCTGGGCCCCGGCCGGATCTTCCTGGTGACCGACGCCATGTCGACCATCGGCACCGATGAGCCCGGCTTCGACCTGAATGGCCGACGGGTTTACCGGCGCGATGGCCGTCTGACGCTGGCCGACGGTACGCTTGCCGGCGCCGATATCGACATGCTGTCCTGCGTGCGGTTCGCGCATCAGCGCCTCGGCCTTTCGCTCGCCGAAGCACTGAACATGGCGTCGCTCTATCCGGCCGAGGCGATGGGGCTGCGCGATCGCGGCCAGTTGATTGCCGGAAACACGGCCGATTTCCTGCTGCTCGATCCGTCCTTGGCCTTGCTGTCGAGCTGGATCGGCGGCACCATGGTGTACGGTGCCAATGAAAGCGATGCGGGAGCCCCGGCATGATCGTCTGCTTCGATATCGGCGGCACCGCGATCAAGGGCGCGCTTGCCTATGGCGCGGAAGATATTCGCCCGGTTCCGCGCCTGCCGACGCCGCTTGACGATTTCGATGCCTTTGTCGGCGTCCTGCGCAGCGTCATCGACACGGCCGGCGAGCGGCCGGACTGCGTGGCGCTGTCGATTGCCGGCATTATCGATCCGGATACCGCGCTGGCGGTCGTTGCGAACGTGCCATGCATTCACGGTCGACCGCTGAAGACGGATCTGGAGGCCGCACTCGGCCTGCCGGTGCTGATTGCCAATGACGCGGACTGTTTCGTGCTGGCCGAAGCGGGGATCGGAGCCGGACGCGGACATCGCGTCGTCTTCGGCGTCATTCTCGGAACCGGTGTCGGGGGTGGCCTGGTGATCGACGGCCGGCTGATCAACAGCGAGGGCGGCTTTGCCGGAGAATGGGGGCATGGGCCTGTTGCGGCAACCGAGGCGGGCCATCCGCCGGCGCGTCTGCCGCGGTTCAAGTGTGGCTGCGGCCTCTCCGGCTGCATCGATGCCACCTGCAGCGCGCGCGGGCTGGAAAAGCTGCACGCCCATCTGCACGACGAGGCCCTGACGAGCGAGGAGATCATCCGGGCCTGGGCCGATCAGGATCCGCGCGCCGCACGCACCATCGATGTCTATGTCGATGTCCTTTCCGGGCCGCTGGCGCTTGTTGCCAATGTTACCGGTGCGACGATCATGCCGGTGGGCGGCGGGCTGTCCAATGCGCCGGCCCTTCTTGCCGAAATCGACCGGGCGGTGCGCTGCCGCATTCTGCGGCGGTTCAACCGCCCGCTGGTGGTGCGGGCCGAGTGCCTGATCGAGCCAGGCCTGATCGGTGCCGCCCTGCTCGGGCTGAAGGGAAGGCCCTGAGTCCGCACAACGGCGGCTTGCCGCGGCTCACTTGACGGCACAGATCGCATAGCGGTGCTGGGTGGCGCGCTCGAGCCCCTTCAGGAGGCTGAAGTTCTTGCGCTGGGCGCGGTGGATGGCGCGCATGTTGGTATCCACCGTCACCTGCGAAAAGCCCGCTTCGCGCAGCAGCGCCGCGACCGCCTCTGCCCGCGCGCCTTCGGAAAAATAGACGCGCGACAGAATGCTGCGATGCGTTTCCGCGAGGGCCTTGCCGGGCCCATGCGCCGGCCGCTTGTCGGAAATGCCGAGCCGTGCCAGCACCGTCGCCAGCCGGCCGGCGATGCGCGCAACGATACCCGGATTGACGAAATCGCCATCCACGATCAGCAGTCGCCCGCCGGGCTTCAGCACCCGGTGCCATTCGCGGAAGGCCGCAGCCGGATCGACCAGGGTCCAGACCAGATGCCGGTTGGTGATCACGTCATGGCTGTCGTCCGGCTCCATGGTGGCTTCCGCGTCTCCCATCAGGAAGCGGATCGAGCGGCCGCGCGCCTTCGCCTTGGCCCTGGCGCGCTCCAGCATCGATTCCGCCCAGTCGAGCCCCGTGACGGAAAAGCCGAGATCATCCAGCAGATGCGAGACCACGCCCGTGCCGGAGGCGAGATCGAGCGCCTTGCGCCCCTCGCCGTCGCCGAGATGGCGGCGGATCAGCGCATGCCAGGCCGCCCGTTCGGCATCGGAAAAGATCTCGTGTCCTGGCTGTTCGTCGAAGGTCTCGGCACGTGCCGACCAGTAGGCCTTGATTTCGTCCTTGAGGTTGTAGTTCGTCTGTACCGCCAACTGCTGCATGAGAGGGGATCCACTTCAACTAAATGATTGGAATTGTTCTAAAAGATATTTGTTGACTTGAAAACTCATAAAATCATAGAAGCGCCCAAATTCCATACATGGAGGCAAAGGTGTTCAAAATTTCCGGCGTCGCAACGGCTGCGGCCATTTCGCTCGCATTCCTCGCGGGTGTGGCTGAAGCGGGCGAAAAGATCAAGGTCAAGGATATCACCGGCCGTGAGGTTGAGGTCAGCGTTCCTGTCGAGCGCGTGATCCTTGGTGAAGGTCGCCAGATCTATTTCACCGGTGCCCTGGATACGGAAGCGCCGTTCAAGCGCGTGGTCGGCTGGCGTGACGACTTCCAGAAGGCTGACCTCGACGGCTACAACATCTATCTCAAGAAATTTCCGGAAATGGCCAAGATCCCGACCTTCGGCGGGATGAAGGACGGCACATTCGACATCGAGCAGGCCGTGACGCTGAAGCCCGATGTCATCATCATGAACATCGACGCCAAGTCTGCGACCGAAGAGAGCGGCTACATCGACAAGCTCTCCAAGGTCGGCATCCCGCTGGTCTATGTGGACTTCCGCGAAAAGTCGCTTGAAAACACCGATCCCTCGATGCGCCTGATCGGCAAGCTGTTCGGCAAGGAACAGAAGGCCGAGGAATTCGTGACATTCCATGACGCGCAGATCGCCCGCGTGACCGACGTGATCGCCAAGGCCAAGGACCTGAAGAAGCCGGTGGTGTTCATGGAACGCGCCGGCGGCTACAGCGACGATTGCTGCATGTCGTTCGGTGCCGAGAACTTCGGCAAGATGGTGGAAATGGCCGGCGGCGTGAACCTGGCCAGCAAGATCATTCCGGGCACGTTCGGCACCGTCAATCCCGAGCAGATCATCGCCTCCAATCCGGATCAGGTGATCGTCACCGGCGCCAACTGGGAGCTTTATGTTCCGGGCGGCAACTGGGTCGGCGTCGGTCCGGGGGCGGACAAGGCGCTGGCGCGCAAGAAGCTGGCGGCACTGATGCAGCGTCCGGCCTTCACCGACATCAAGGCGGTGAAGGAAGGCAATGTGCATGCCATCTGGCACCAGTTCTACAACAACCCGTACCAGTTCGTCGCCATCCAGCAGATCGCCAAGTGGCTGCATCCGGACCTGTTCAAGGACCTGGACCCGGAAGCGACCTTCAAGGAACTGCACGAGCGCTTCCTGCCCGTGGACTATCACACCGGTTACTTCGTCTCGCTCAACGACCCGAAGTAAGTCGATTTCCGCCGGCAGGCCAATGGCCTGCCGGTTCATTATCAGGGGAGACCTGAATGTTCAGGCTTGTTGCGCGGGCGGTCTTCGCCCTTTTGGCGTTTTGGGCGCCTGCGGCTCTGGCCGCACAATTGACGGATGTTGCGGGACGCACGGTCGAGCTTGACCTGCCGGCCAGGCGGGTCATCGTCGGCGAGGCGCGGCAGATCCATGTGATTGCCGCCCTGAAGGGCGAACACAGCTTCGATACCATCGTCGGTTGGCGCGACGACCTTCTCAAGAAGGATCCCGACAGCTATGCCGCCTACCTCGAACGCTTCCCGCAGATCGCCCGCCTTCCGCAGTTCGGTTACATTCCGCAGGGCGACTTCGATCTCGAAACGGCCATCTCGCTGACACCCGATGTCCTGACGCTCAATCTCGAATCCCAGAAATCGGCGCGTGACAGCGGGCTTGAGGAGAAACTGGCGGCGGCCGGCGTCAAGGTGGTCTATCTCGACTTCCGTCTCGACCCCGAGAAGAACACTGAACGGTCGATCGATATCCTGGGGCAGTTGTTTGGCGCCACCGACCGGGCCGAGGCGCTGAAGGCCTATCGGCGCGAACAGATCGCCCGCGTGACGGACCGCCTTGCCGCCGTCAAGGATCTGAAGCGCCCGACGGTGTTCATCGAGCGCGCGCCGGGCATTTCCGGGGAAAATACCTGCTGCCGTACCTTCGGCCCCTATAATTTCGGGGCCATGGTGGATGCCGCCGGTGGGCGCAACATTGCCGACGGCGTTATCGGCACCACCTTCGGCGACCTCAATCCCGAGCAGCTTGTGGTTTCCAATCCCGATCATGTGATCGTCACTGGCTCCAACTGGGCGGCGGAATCCGATATCAACCAGTTCGTCCCGGTCGGGCGCGGTGCAGACATGAGCCTTGCGCGGCAGCGTCTGGCTGCGCTGATGCAGCGCACCCCGTTTCCGGAGTTGAAGGCGGTCAAGGAGGGCCATGTGCATGCCGTCTGGCACCAGTTCTATGGCGTTCCCTACGAGTTCGTGCCGATCCAGCAGTTCGCCAAGTGGTTCCATCCCGAACTCTTCGCGGATCTGGATCCTGAAGAGACCTTCCGGGATTTCCATGACAGGTTCCTGCCGGTGACCTACAAGTCCGGCTATTTCGCATCGCTTGCAGAAGGCGGACACTGATGGCAGTCGCAGTTCAGGAAGAGGCCGGCATGGAGGCGCGCGGTCGCTATCGCGCGCTTGCGGCCCGCCGGATCCTCATGCTGGTGGGGCTTGGCGTAGCTCTCGCCCTCAGCGTCGCGGTCGATATCAGCCTTGGCCCGGCGCGTTATTCGCTCTCCGAGGTGCTTTCGGCGATCTTTACGCCGGCTTCGGTTCCGAACCAGTTGCGCGTCGTCGTCTGGGATATCCGCATGCCGATCGCGCTGATGGCGGTGACGGTTGGAGCGTGCCTGTCGCTGGCCGGTGCGCAGATGCAGACCATTCTTGCCAATCCGCTGGCAAGCCCGTTCACGCTCGGCATTTCCGCCGCGGCCGGCTTCGGCGCGGCGCTGGCGCTGGTCGGCGGAGTCGCCGTGTTTCCGGCGGCCGTGCAGTTCATGGTGCCGATGAACGCCTTCCTGATGGCGATGCTTGCCTCGCTGTTCATCTATGGTGTTTCGACGCTGCGCGGCGTGACCGTGGAAACCATTGTTCTTCTCGGCATCGCCCTTGTCTTCACCTTCAATGCGCTCTTGTCCCTGCTTCAGTACCTGGCCTCCGAACAGGCGCTGGCCGCCGTCGTCTTCTGGACCATGGGCAGCCTCACCAAGGCGACCTGGGGCAAGGTGGCTGTGACCTTTGCGGTACTTGTGGTCTGCGTGCCGCTGTTTGCCCGCCGTGCCTGGGCCCTGACGGCACTTCGCCTTGGCGACGACAAGGCGGCGAGCCTTGGCGTCAACGTGCGTTCGCTGCGGCTGGAAACCATGCTGCTGGTCAGCCTGCTGGCAGCGATCCCGGTCTCCTTCGTCGGTACGATCGGTTTCGTCGGCCTTGTCGGGCCGCACATTGCACGCATGGTTGTGGGGGAGGACCAGCGTTTCTTCCTGCCGGGCTCGGTGATCTGTGGGGCGCTGCTTTTGTCGACCACCTCGGTGGTCTCCAAGATGCTGATCCCGGGTGCGATCCTGCCGATCGGCGTCATTACGGCGCTGGTTGGCGTCCCCTTCTTCTTCTCGCTGATCTTCACCAATCGGAGGCGCGCATGGTAGCCCTGAAGCTCGAGGAGGTCGGTGCCCGTTATGGCAAGACCCAGGTGTTCGAGGCCATCTCCACCGACTGGCTGAAGGGCGGCACCCTGACGGCGCTGATCGGCCCCAACGCGGCAGGAAAATCCACGCTTTTCAAGCGGATCGCCGGTCTTCTCAAGGGGGAAGGCGTCGTGCAGGTCGAGGATGTGCGCGAAGGCTTTCGGCCGATCTGCTACATGCCGCAGGATACCGGCGCCAATGCGGTGCTGACCGTTTATGAATCCATCCTGCTCGCTGCCAAGCAGGGCAGCGGCTGGCGGGTGGCCGAGGACGACCTGAAGGAGATCGACCGGCTGCTGAAGGCGCTGCACATTTCGGATCTCGCCTTTCGCGATCTCGGGGCACTGTCCGGCGGGCAGCGCCAGCTGGTGGCAATTGCCCAGGCGCTGGTGCGCCGGCCGGAAGTGCTGCTGATGGACGAGCCCACCTCTGCTCTGGACCTCTTCCGCCAGATCGAGGTGCTGGAGTTCATGCGGCAACTGGCGGCGGAAAAAGGCATGGCCGTCCTGATCGCCCTGCATGACCTGAACCATGCGCTGCGCTACTGCGCGCAGACCATGGTGATTTCCGGCGGCCGCCTGCTGGCAAGCGGCCCGACGCTGGATGTCATCACGCCGGACATGCTGCGGTCCGTCTACCGGGTCGATGCCCGGGTGGAAAACTGCACGCAGGGGCGCCCGCTGGTGATCGTGGACGGCACGGCGTAGAATTCCTCATCCGTTGCCGAGGACGATGTCGGGCGTGAAGGCAATGACGCGCTCGACGCCTTCTCGTCCGTCCTTCAAGACGCGGCGCACCAGATGCGCGGCCGCCTCCCCCATCTGCCGGCGCGGCGAACGCGAGGTTGCGATCTGCACCGGCAGCGCATCGGCCAGATCCAGGCCGTTGAAACCGGCGATCAGGATGTCGGACGGCACCGAAATCCCCAGTTCCATGCAGGCAAACAGGCCGCCGGCCGCCATGTCGTCATTGGAATAGTAAAGGCAATCGATGTCGCGGCCGCCGGCCAGCAGCGCCCCTGTCAACTGCTTGCCGAGCAGGGCCGAGGATGCGTCCGGCGCAATGCTGCTGGTGATCCACTCAAGCCCTTTGTCGCGAAGCGCTTCGGCAAAGCCCTCGCGCCGCTTGGCCGCGCGAAGATCCCGGCCCAGCATGCTGCCGATATAGCCAAACCTTCTGCGTCCGGCCGCGATCAGTGCCCGCCCCATCGCCGCACCGGCGGCGTGATGCGACAGGCCGATGTTGAAATCGAGCGGTTCGCCGTCCAGGTCCATCAGCTGGATCACCGGAATGTCGATGTGCCTCAGAAGCGCCAGTGTTTCCTCCGGCTGATCGAGACCGGTGATGATCAGGGCTGCCGGACGCCAGGAGAGCATGTTGCGAATGACCTCCCGCTCCTTGTCGGGATCATAGTCCGAGATACCGAACACCGCCTGGAGGCCGGAACCCTCAAGCCCGAGGGTGATGCCCGATACCACCTCCGGAAAGACGATGTTGGACATGCTCGGAACCACGACGCTGACGAGATTGGTGCGCCTCGCCGAAAGCGAGAGCGCCAGACGGTTGCCGACATAGCCGAGGCGTTCGGCCGCGGCGCGGACCTTCGCGACGCTTTCGGCCGATACGTCCGCGGCGCCCCGCAGGGCGCGGGAGGCCGTCATCTTGCTGACTCCGGCGGCGGCGGCAACTTCTTCAAGGGTCGGTTGGCGCATGCGTGACGTTCTCCGGAGATGCCGCCGGCAGCGGCAAGGGTCTTTGCCTGCGATCTTCGGCGGGATGCGTTGACAGAGGTTTATCTCTCTCCTACGTTACCGATACCGGTATCGATACCGGAGATCAAGCGCAGCTGCCGAGGGAGGATTGGGAGTGGCGTACGGGAAAACGGCAACCGTGATCGGGCTCGGCTCAATGGGATGGGGCGCGGCCCTGTCGCTGATACGGGCGGGCTTTCTGGTGCGTGGGGTCGACATCCGCCCGGATGTGCTGGCGCGGTTTTCAGCCGAAGGGGGCGAGGCGCATGCCAGCCCGGCCGCTGCCGCCGCAAGTGAGATCATCTTTCTCTTCGTCGTGAATTCCGATCAGGCGCGGCAGGTGCTGTTCGGCGAAGATGGCATCGTGGCCGCCGCCCCTCATGGCAGCGTTTTCGTGCTGTGCGTGACGATGGCGCCCAGCCAGACCGTTGAGATCGCCGGGCAACTGGTGCGGGCCGGAATGCAGGTCATCGATGCACCCGTGTCGGGCGGGCATCTGAAGGCGCTCGCCGGAGAGATGACCATCATGGGCTCCGGACCTGATGCGGCCTTTGCCGCGGCGGAAGAGGCGCTGGCGGCCGTCGCGGCGCGTGTATTCCGGCTGGGCGAGGAAATCGGTCTCGGCTCCAGGGTCAAGATGATCAACCAGTTGCTGGCGGGCGTTCACATCGCCGCCGCGGCCGAGGCCCTGACGCTGGCGGCCCGTTGCGGCCTCGATCTCAGGACAGTCTATGACGTGATCCGCGTCTCGGCTGGTTCCTCCTGGATGTTCGAAAACCGCGGTGCCCATATAGTCGAGGGCGATTATACTCCACGCTCTGCCGTCAACATCTTCGTCAAGGATCTCGGTATCGTCGCAGCTGAAGCGGGGCGTGAGGGTGGGGACACGCCGCTGACGAGGACGGCTCTTGCGCTTTTTCAGGAGGCGGCTGCCGCCGGGCTGGGGCTGGAAGACGATGCGGCCGTTGCCAAGGTGCTGGCCGAACGGGCAGGCCTTCGCCTGCCCGGCATGGAGTAGAAAATGGCGGCTCTGTTCGGTGCCATCGCGGATGATTTCACCGGCGCGACCGATCTGGCGGGATTGCTGGCCCGCAGTGGCCTGCCGGTCTGCCTGCGTCTCGGGGTGCCGTCACACCCGGTCGCCGCCGAGCAGGCATCTCCCTTTGAGATCATCGCCCTGAAATGCCGCACTTTGCCGGCTGCGGAGGCCGTGGCGGAAGCCCGCGCCGCGCTCGCCTGGCTGCGATCGGTCGGTGCCCGGCGCTTCTACTGGAAATACTGCTCGACATTCGATAGCACCCGGGAAGGGAATATCGGCCCTGTCGCGGAGGCGCTGATGGCGGATCTCGGCATCGGCCAGACGCTCTATTGCCCGGCCTTTCCGGAAAATGGCCGCAGCATCTTCATGGGGCACCTGTTTGTCGGCGAACAGCTGCTGTCGGAAAGCCCGATGAAGGACCATCCGCTGACGCCGATGCGCGACTCAAGCCTGGTCCGCCTGCTGGGGCCGCAGGTGAAGGGAGCGGTCGGGCTGGCGAACCGGCATGTGGTGGCGCAGGGGCCACAGGCGCTGAAGGCGCGGCTCGATGAACTCTATCACCGGCAACTGGCGCATATCATCGTCGACGCCGTGGAGGAGGAGGATCTTGTGACGATCGCCACGGCCGCCGTCGACATGCTGCTGATCACCGGTGGCAGCGCGCTGGCCGCGCCGCTTCCCCGGCTTTATCTCGAACGAGGGCTGATGGATCGCGCCAGCAATTTCTTCGAGCGCCCCTCGGTCGAAGGGGGGCAGATCGTTCTTTCCGGCAGTTGCTCGGCCATGACACGCCAGCAGGTTGCGCATTATCTGGAGGAGGCGGAGAGCCTGCGCCTTGATCCGCTGTCGCTGCAGGCGGATGGGGTGGAGCCGGCGCTGCAATGGCTGCGCGCCAGGCAGCCGGCCGCTGCGAAGATCATCTATGCGACCGCCGAACCCGAGGAGGTCCGGGCCGCGCAGCAGCAGCTCGGTGCGGCGCGTGCCGGGCATCTGGTCGAGGATGCATTGGCGCGTCTTGCGCAGGAAGCCTTCCGCATGGGTATTCGCCGCTTCGTGGTGGCCGGCGGAGAAAGCTCTGGCGCAGTTGCCAAGGCGCTGGGGGTGACGCGCCTTGCCATCGGTTGCGAAATCGCGCCGGGCGTGCCCTGGACCTATGCGGAGGTTGCGGGGGAAACGGTGGCGCTCGCCCTGAAATCTGGCAATTTCGGCAGTGCAGACTTTTTCCACGAGGCGTTTCAGCTGCTGGAGGCCGCATGACGGAGGAGACGCGCCTGCGCGAGGAGATCTGCCTGTTTGCCAGATCCCTTTTCGATCGTGGCCTGACTGGCGGCTCTTCCGGCAATATTTCGGCAAGGCTTTCCGATGGCCGCCTGCTGGTGACGCCGACAGGAAGTTCCTTCGGCCGTCTCGATCCTGCCCGTCTTTCATTGTTCGATCACGATGGACGCTTCGTTGGCGGGGACAAGCCGACCAAGGAAATGCCGCTGCATTCTGCATTTTACGAAACACGCCCGGAGCGCACCGGCGCCGTCGTGCACCTGCATTGCTGCCACTCGGTCGCCCTGTCGATGCTGCCCGAGGTCGATCCCGACAACATGCTGCCGCCGCTCACCGCCTATTCGATCATGAAACTCGGAAAGGTGAAGCTGCTGCCTTATTTCATCCCCGGCGATCCGGCCATGGGGGATGCAATTCGCGGGCTTGCCGGCAAGCGTTCGGCGGTGATGCTGGCCAATCACGGCCCTGTCGTCGCCGGCAGGGATCTTGAGGCTGCCGTCTATGCCATCGAGGAACTTGAGGAGACCGCTCGTCTTGCGCTTCTGACCCGCGGGCTCGCGCCGCGCCATCTGACCACCGGGCAGATCCGCGAGATCGTCGACCGGTTCGATGTGGAGTGGGACTGACGATGACATTGTTTTCCGCCAATCTCGGATTTCTCTGGCAGGAACTGTCGCTTCCGGATGCGGTGCGCGCCGCCCGCGTTGCGGGCTTCGACGCGGTCGAATGCCATTGGCCCTATGCTGTGCCTGTCGACGAACTGAACCGGGCGCTGGAAGAGACCGGATTGACGATGCTGGGGTTGAATACCAGCCGCGGCAATCCGGCCGCCGGCGACAACGGTCTTGCTGCCATTGCCGGCCGCAGGAGCGAGGCCGAGGCAGCCATTCGCGAAGCCATCGCCTATGCGGTGGCGATCGGCGCCCCGAACGTGCACGTGATGGCCGGCAAGGCAGAAGGTCAAGAGGCGCGCCGCACCTTTCTTGACAATCTCGCCTATGCGACGAGCCTTGCCAAGGTGCACGACATCACGGTGCTGATCGAGCCCCTCAATCTGCGGGATGCGCCGGACTATTTCCTTACTACCTCCGGCCAGGCGATCGCGCTGATCGAGGAACTCGGAGCGGACAATCTGAAGATGATGTTCGACTGCTATCACATCGCCCTGATGGAGGGCGACGTCGAGGGGCGGCTCGAAGCCTGCATGCCGCATATCGGGCATGTGCAGATCGCCGCAGTGCCCGACCGAGGGGAGCCTGATCACGGCCAGCTGGATTATCGGCCGGTGCTGAAGTGCCTGGAAAGGCTCGGTTACCGGCGGCCTGTGGGGGCCGAATACCGCCCGGCTGCGACCACCGAGGCGGGGCTTGGCTGGCTGCAGGCTTTCCGGTGACGGGTCTGGCCGGAACATCCGCCGCCGCGGTGCGGCGGACGCCTGCCTTCATCGCTGCAGTGCAGCGACGAATGCTCATTGACGCCGTCCGTAAAGGACTCTACCAACATATCCAGTGGTCCATCCAGCAGACCAGTTGGCGTATGATACGCCAAGGGGCTGGCCGGAGCGACGCAGGGATGGCGGGGCATGAAGACCGACGGCATTCTAAACCAGGTTCCGACGATAGGCAGGGCGCTGACGCGGCAGACGGCGCGCGATGTCGTGGCCGACAAGCTGACAACGCTGATTGCCACAGGCATGCTGCGGGCGGGCGATGAGCTGCCGGGCGAGCGGGAACTGGCGCATGTACTGAATGTCAGCCGCGAGACCGTTCGCGGCGCGATCCAGATTCTGGCGGCTCACGGCTTTGTCGAAGTCTCCCAGGGTAGCCGCAGCCGCGTTGCCGATGTCGATCTCAGCCACCTGCCCGTGACGATTGCTTCCCCCAGTGCCATCGACCGCTACGATCTCGAGGCGGTGCATGGCGCGCGACTACTGGTTGAGCTGGATGTCGTGCGTCAGGCAGCCGAAAAGGTGGACGGTGAGACGATTGCCAAGCTGGAAAGCCTTCTGGAGGCGCAACGCGGGGCTGGGACGGACACCATGCGTTTCCTGATCTGCGACCGCGAATTTCACCTGGAAATCTACAGGGCATCGGGCAATCCGCTGCTGACGGATTTCGTCATCGATCTCTACGGCTACCTGATGGACCAGCGCCGCCAGGCGATGGCGGAGCCGCATGCCATCGAAGACAGTTACGCAGACCATGTGGAGATCGTCGAGGCACTGCGGCGTCGCGACGGAACGGCGGTTGTGGATGCCTTCCGGCGGCATCTGACGCGCATCTACGAGACCACGCGAGCCATGGCCGCTTCGCCGCGGCAGCTCGAACGGCAGGAGGCCTGAAGCCACGGGAGGGTGGCTTCAGGCGAGAGGGACGAGACGGCAGGGAGGACGCCGCATATGCATGTACTGGTACTGGGCGCCGCAGGAATGGTGGGGCGCAAGCTGGTGGAGAGGCTGGCCGGCGCGCCGGGCCTTCTCGGCCGCGAGATTGCCCGGCTGACGCTGGCCGATGCCTTCGAGCCCACCCTGCCCCGCGTCTTCGAGTCCGCCGGCAAGACGCTGACGATCGATCTTGCCGCGCCGGGCAGCGCCGAGATGCTGATTGCCGAGCGTCCCGATCTGATCATCCATCTCGCCGCCATCGTGTCCGGCGAGGCCGAGGCCGATTTCGACAAGGGCTATGCGGTCAATCTGGATGGATCACGGGCGCTGTTCGAGGCAATCCGCCGCGAGGGGCTGCGTGAAGCCTATTGCCCGCGCCTGCTGTTTGCCTCGTCCATCGCCGTGTTCGGCGCCCCCTTCCCCGAGAGGATCGGCGGCGAGTTCTTCACGACACCGCTGACCAGCTATGGAACGCAGAAGGCGATCACCGAACTGCTGCTTGCCGATTATACGCGGCGCGGCATTTTCGATGGCGTCGGAATCCGCCTGCCCACCATCTGCATCCGGCCCGGGATGCCGAACAAGGCTGCCTCCGGTTTCTTCTCCAACATCCTGCGCGAGCCATTGTCGGGCAAGGAGGCCGTGCTGCCGGTCAGCGAGACGGTGCGGCACTGGTTTGCCAGCCCGCGTTCGGCGGTGGGTTTCTTTCTTCATGCAGCGACGATGGACACGAGCCTGATCGGCCCGCGCCGCAACCTGACCATGCCGGGCCTCTCGGCGCTCGTGGGTGAGGAGATCGAGGCGCTGCGTCGCGTGGCCGGCGACAAGGCCGTTGCTCTCATTCGCCGCGAAGCCGATCCGGTAATCGAGCGGATCGTTGCCGGCTGGCCGACCAATTTCGACGCGAGCCGTGCCGAGCAGCTCGGTTTCAGTGCGGAAAAGACGTTCGACGAGATCATTCGCATTCATATCGAGGACGAACTGGGAGGCAGCATCCAATGACGGCAGCAGGCAATGGCGCGATTGCGCTGGTCACCGGTGGCGGCACGGGCGTCGGCAGGGCGATTGCCCGGGCGCTCGCCGTGGCGGGCTACCAGGTCGTCATTTCCGGGCGCCGCGCCGAGGTGCTGGACAAGGCGGCCTTGGATCTTGCGGCCGAAACCTCCGGCCATCTTCATCCGATGGTTGCGGATGTGGGCGATCCTCTGTCGGTCAGGGCCCTTTTCGATGGCATCACGGAAAGGTTCGGGCGGCTCGATCTGCTGGTCAACAATGCCGGCATCAGCGCACCCGGCGTGCCGATGGAGGAACTGACCTTCGAGCAGTGGAGTGCCGTGGTGTCCGCCAATCTGACCGGTGCGTTCCTGTGCACCCAGCAGGCGTTCCGCATCATGAAGGCGCAGTCGCCGCGCGGTGGGCGCATCATCAACAATGGCTCGATTTCCGCCACCACGCCGCGGCCGAATTCGGCGCCCTATACCGCAACGAAGCATGCCATCACCGGCCTCACCAAGTCGACGGCGCTCGACGGACGCGACTTCGACATTGCCTGCGGCCAGATCGATATCGGAAACGCGGCCACCGAGATGACACAGAAGATCGCCACCGGCGTGATCCAGGCGAATGGCAGCCTTGCCGCAGAGCCGACCATCGATTCCGCCCATATCGCCAATGCAGTCGTCTACATGGCGAGCCTCCCGCTCGATGCCAATGTGCTGACCATGACGGTGATGGCGACCAAAATGCCGTTTGTCGGGCGCGGTTGATCGCGACCGGCACCGCCGCCGGCTGGGGAGGAGCCGGCGGCCCCTGAATTTGCCGTTGCGCCACCTGCGGGAAGAGGAGCCCGCGGCGCGACTGGTTCGAGATCGCAGACATCCGCATTGCACTCTGGGAGGAGACGCATGGCCACTGTTCAGTTCGCCGAGGTGAGGAAATCCTTCGGCGCCTTTCCCGTCATCAAGGGTGTCAACATCGACATCGAGGACGGCGAATTCGTCATTCTCGTCGGCCCTTCCGGCTGCGGAAAATCCACGCTTCTGCGCATGCTGGCCGGCCTGGAACATATTTCCGGCGGCGAGATCCGCATCGGCGGGCGCACGGTGAACAGCCTGCCGCCCAAGGAACGCGACATCGCCATGGTGTTCCAGAACTATGCGCTTTATCCGCATATGACGGTTGCCAAGAACATGGCCTTTTCGCTGATGCTGGCTTCCGCTTCCCAGGCGGAGATAGACAAGCGCGTCAATTATGCCGCCGGCATTCTGGGCCTCACCAATCTTCTCGATCGCTATCCGCGGCAACTGTCCGGCGGTCAGCGCCAGCGTGTTGCCATGGGGCGCGCCATCGTGCGTGACCCGCAGGTTTTCCTGTTCGACGAGCCGCTGTCGAACCTCGATGCCAAGCTGCGCGTGGCGATGCGCGCCGAGATCAAGGAACTGCATCACCGGCTGAAGACCACCACGGTCTATGTGACGCATGACCAGATCGAGGCCATGACCATGGCCGACAAGATCGTCGTCATGCATGACGGCCGCGTCGAGCAGATCGGCACGCCGCTCGATCTCTACGACAATCCGAACAACCTGTTCGTCGCGGGCTTCATCGGCTCGCCGGCCATGAACATGCTGAAAGGGCGCCTGGATCCGGAAAATCCGCAGGTCTTCGTGGCGGTGGATGGAACGCGCCTGCCACTCGCCAGGGCCTATCCGCTGGCCGTCGGCAGGAACCTCGTCTATGGGCTTAGGCCCGAATATATCCGCCTTGACGGAGCCGGCCACCGGGCGGAGGTCGTCGTCATCGAACCGACCGGCTACGAAACGCAGATCGTGGTGAATTTCGGCGGGTCGGAAGTGACCTGCGTGTTCCGGGAGCGCGTCGATGTGCGTCCCGGCGAGGCGATCACCATCGCGATCGATCCTGCCAATGTGCATCTGTTCGACGCAGACAGCGGGCAGCGCCTTTCCGGCTGACTGAGGACGCGATGGCCGGGCGGAAGAGGAGCCGCCGGGCCGCAGCATGTTTCCACACCGTTGCGTGAAACCGGCATTCGCCGCTCGGGACAGCGAATGCCTCGCGGGAGGGTCCCGATTTGGAGGAGGAGCAGTCATGACCATCAGGAGAAGAACATTTCTGGCCGGAACGGCCGGTCTTGTGGGTGCAACGGGTCTCACCGGCCTTGGCCTCAGACCCGTTCAGGCGGCCGAGCCGACCTACACGCCGGAAAAGGGGGCCAGCCTGCGCCTGCTGCGCTGGTCGCCCTTCGTGAAGGGGGACGAGGAAGCCTGGCTTGCCAACACCAAGAAGTTTACGGAAGCGACCGGCGTCGAAGTGCGCATCGACAAGGAAAGCTGGGAGGATATCCGCCCGAAGGCTGCCGTTGCCGCAAACGTCGGTTCCGGCCCGGATCTCGTGATGTGCTGGTTCGACGATGCGCACCAGTATCCGGACAAGCTGGTGGATCTCACCGAACTGGGCACCTATCTCGACGGCAAGTATGGCGGCTTCTATGACGGCGTGAAGGGGTATGCCACCCGCCAGGGCAAGTTCATCGCCATGCCGCTGACGGCGATCGGCAATGCCGTCGTCTACCGTGACAGCCACATGAAAGCTGCCGGCTTCAGCGAATTCCCGAAGGATACGGCGGGCTTCCTGGAGCTTGCCAAGGCGATGAAAGCCAAGGGCACGCCGGCCGGCTTCCCGCATGGCAAAGCCGTTGGCGACGGCAACAACTACGCCCACTGGCTGCTCTGGAGCCATGGCGGCAAGATGGTGGATGAAAGCGGCAAGGTGACGATCAATTCACCGGAAACGCTCGCCGCCATCAAATATGCCAAGGAACTCTACGCTACCTTCATTCCGGGCACCGAAAGCTGGCTCGACATCAACAACAACCGCGCGTTCCTCGCCGGCCAGGTGTCGCTGACGGCCAACGGCGTCTCGATCTACTACGCGGCGAAGAACGATCCGAAGCTGGCGGAGATCGCGGCCGACATGCGCAGCACCAACTTCCCTGTCGGCCCGGTGGGCAAGAGCATCGAACTGCACCAGACCAGTTCTCTGCTGCTCTTCAAGCACACGAAATATCCGGAAGCCGCCAAGGCCTACATCAAGTTCATGATGGAAGCCGACCAGATGAATGCCTGGATCAAGGGGTCGAGCGCCTATTGCTGCCAGCCGCTGAAGGCCTTTGCCAGCAACCCGATCTGGACGGAAAACCCGATCCACGCACCCTATGCAAAAGCCTCCGAGACGCTGCGCCCGAACGGTTACGCCGGCCCGCTGGGTTATGCCTCTGCCGCCGTGATGGCCGATTACGTGCTCGTCGACATGTTCGCCGCAGCCGTCACCGGCGCTGCCACGCCGGAAGATGCGATGGCCCAGGCGGAAAAGCGCGCCAACCGCTACTACCGCGTCTGACATCGCCGCAATCAGGGTTGCGCGGGCAAATGCTCGCGCAGCCGCTTCTGGCCCTTCATTCCTGGAGTTCGGATGTCCATGACGATGACACCCATGACGGATTCTGCCCTGCCGGAGCGGTCGCTCTGGTCCCGGCTGACCAACAACCGCGACGTGCTCGGCTTTCTGTTCATGCTGCCGGCAGCCGTGTTCCTTTTGTGTTTCCTCACCTATCCGCTCGGGCTTGGCGTCTGGCTCGGCTTCACCGATACGACGATCGGCCGCGACGGCATCTTCGTCGGGCTGGAAAATTATGGCTTCCTTTGGAGCGATCAGGTCTTCTGGCTCTCGGTGTTCAATACCATCCTCTACACCACGGTGGCCTCGGTGGCGAAATTCGCGCTCGGCCTCTGGCTGGCGCTGCTGCTCAACCAGCACCTGCCGTTCAAGTCCTTCTTCCGCGCCATCGTGCTGCTCCCCTGGGTCGTTCCGACCGTGCTATCGGCGCTCGCTTTCTGGTGGATCTATGACTCGCAGTTTTCGATCGTCTCCTGGTCGCTGATCCAGATGGGCCTCATCGACACGCCGATCAATTTCCTGGGCGACCCGAATACGGCGCGTGCCTCCGTCATCGCCGCCAATGTCTGGCGCGGTATTCCCTTCGTTGCAATCTCGCTGCTTGCCGGCCTGCAGACCATTCCGGCCTCGCTCCAGGAGGCTGCCTCGCTCGACGGCGCCACCAGCTGGCAGCGGTTCCGATACGTGACGCTGCCGATGCTCACCCCGATCATCGCCGTCGTCATGACCTTTTCGGTGCTGTTCACCTTCACCGATTTCCAGCTGATCTACGTCCTGACCAAGGGCGGGCCGGTCAATGCCACGCATCTGATGGCGACCCTTTCCTTCCAGCGCGCCATTCCGGGCGGCCAGCTGGGCGAGGGTGCCGCGATTGCCGTTGCCATGATCCCCTTCCTGCTCGCCGCAATCATGTTCTCCTTCTTCGGGCTGCAGCGCCGCAAGTGGCAGCAGGGCGGAGGGGATTGAGATGGAGACGACCATGACCACGAAGATCAAAACCGATCCTTCCGTCCTGACCGATGACAGCCAGGGCATGTCCTATCTCAACAGTCTGCCGCGCCAGGTGGTGACCATCTATCTGCCGATGGCGGTCTTCGTCTTCGTGCTTTTGTTTCCCTTCTACTGGATGGCGATCACTGCGGTGAAGCCGAATTCCCAGCTGACAGATTACGACAATTACAGCCCGTTCTGGGTGGTCGGCGCCACGCTCGACCACATCAAGTACCTGCTGTTTGAAACCTCCTATCCGGGCTGGCTGTGGAATACGATGCTGGTGGCGGTCGCCTCCACCTTCCTGTCGCTGTTTGCCTCGGTGCTCGGTGCCTATGCCATTGAGCGTATCCGCTTCACCGGGTCTCGCTCGGTCGGCCTTCTGATCTTCCTCGCCTATCTGGTGCCGCCGTCGATCCTCTTCATTCCGCTTGCCTTCATCGTCTTCAAGATCGGCATCTATGACAGCCGCATGGCGCTGATCTTCACGTATCCGACCTTCCTCATTCCCTTCTGCACCTGGCTGCTGATGGGTTACTTCCGCTCGATCCCCTTCGAACTTGAGGAAAGTGCGCTGGTGGATGGCGCAACCCGGCTGCAGATTCTGACGAAGATCATCCTGCCGCTCGCGGTTCCGGGCCTGATTTCCGCCGGGATCTTTGCCTTCACGCTCTCCTGGAACGAGTTCATCTATGCGCTCACCTTCATCCAGTCGTCGGAAAACAAGACGGTCCCCGTCGGCGTGCTGACCGAACTGGTGCGCGGCGACATTTTCGAATGGGGATCGCTGATGGCAGGTGCGCTGTTCGGCTCGCTGCCGGTGGTCATCCTCTACTCGTTCTTTGTGGATTATTACGTTTCGTCGATGACGGGTGCGGTCAAGGAATAGCAATATGAATCAATACGATCTGTCGGGTCGCCACGCGGTCGTCACCGGCGGCGCGCAAGGCCTCGGTTTTGCCATGGCGAGGCGCTTCATCGAATCCGGCGCTACCGTCACCCTGTGGGACATGAATGCAGCCCTGCTGGAGGAGGCGCGTGCCGCACTCGGCAGTGCCGCACGCATCGCGGTGGTCGACATCACCGATTATGCCGCCGTGGAAGCCGCTTATGCGGCAACGCTGGCAGAGAGCGGGCCGGTGTCGATCCTCGTCAATTCCGCCGGCATTGCGGGGCCGGCGGCCCCGCTCGACACCTATGACATCGCGATGTTCCGCCAGATCATCGACATCAACTTGATCGGTACCTTCCATGTGAGCCGCGTGGTGGTGCCCGGCATGAAGGCTGAGAATTACGGCCGTATCGTCAACATCGCCTCGATCGCCGGCAAGGAAGGCAATCCGAACGCCTCCGCCTATTCGGCGTCCAAGGCCGGCGTCATCGGGCTTACCAAGTCGCTCGGCAAGGAATTGGCGGGCTTTGACATCGCCGTCAACTGCATCACGCCGGCGACCGCCCAGACCCGTATTCTGGAACAGCTTTCGGAAGAATTCATCGACTATATGCGCGGAAAAATCCCGCGCGGCCGTTTCCTGAAAGTGGAGGAAGCGGCCTCCATGGTCGCCTGGCTGGTTTCCGCGGAAAACAGCTTTACGACGGGCGCCGTCTTCGATCTTTCCGGCGGACGCGCCACCTATTGAGGCGGCCCGTCCGGTTGGCCGTGGCGGACCGGACGCTGCTTCGCGATGTCCCGTGTTCGGGCGTCAGCCTGCCCGCTGTGTCAGAGCGTCTTGCGGGCAGGCCGGCAGATATCGCGGATCATAGTCCAGCCCGCATTCGGTCAGAGCGGATTGCGCGGAGGAATGATTGGAGAGGCGGATGCCGCGCATGGTGCAGATCTGCCGGAACATCCTGACACTCGCCACGATGCGCTCCCGCGCCGCGACGATGCCAGACTTGGCCGTGTCGCCTGCGCGCTCATAGAAACGCGGCTGGTCGGCATTGACGATCTCGATGCCGAATAGCCCGATGCTTTCCGGATTGCAGGCGAGTGCGAATTGCAGCGCGCTGACCGCAACCGATCCGGCCTGAAAGACACCCTTTTCCGGATCGAGGGAGATACCGGTGTCGGTTTCGGTGTCGAAGACGACGTGATCCAGCCGGCCGAAGGCATTCGCGCATCGGCGTGCTGTCCGATACGGCTTGCGGATGTCGTCCAGCAGGATGATGCGCCGCTCGGCAACCCAGACCGGATCTTTTTCACACAGCGCACGCAGCACGCCGACCGACAGGATGCAAAGCATGTCGGTGTCGATCTTTGCCCGCATCAGTTCGAAATGGCGCCAGACGAAGCGCTCATCCTCGATGACCACGGCGAGCGGGCGCATGATCGTGCAGCCCGCCAGGGCGATCGCGCCGTTGAGCAGCAGGCAGGAACGCTCCGGCAGCAGCGTCAGGTCGTGATCACGGATGGATGGCCCCGACCCGATGACGAAGAGCGCGTTGGCTGCCTGTTCCCGCAGCGTTGAGAGTGGCAGCAGACGGGCCAGCGGGCGCCCCGCATGGCGAAGGCTGCCGATTGCGGCCGGATAACGCGGCGGCTCAAGCACGAGATGGGGGAAGGCGGCATACCAGTGGGCGCGACGCCTGCCTGCAAGCCGGAATGCGATCCGGATGAGGCGACGGGCAAGCGGAACCTTGTTCCGGCCGGTCAGCGACGTCTTCTGGCTGAAAGTGATTGACGTCATTGGCCGGTCACCCGTGAATAGTGGCTGGTCGAGATGCCGCGGGCCGCATCCAGGAAACCGAAGGCATCACCGGACAACCTTGCCGCATCGACCAGGCCCGTGGCGCCTGCAACGGGCACGCTCAGCGCGGAAAGACCGGCTCTAAGCCCACGCACGCAAGCCTTCGCCAGAAGTATTGCGGCGACCGGTCGTCTCGCCCGGTCGGCGAACAGATAGCTTGTATGTTCCCGCCCGCGGCGGAAGGTGTAGCCGAGCGCCAGCCGATCTTTGGGGATCGTGTCATAGACCGGCGCAAGCCCGGCCCAGCCGCATCGCGCGCCCTGCTGCTTCGCCTGCTGGTAGAGGCGCCTGTCGCTGCCGCTGCCCTGGCCGATGGATTCGTCGAACCGCAAGCCGGTGCGCCGGAAGAATTCCAGCCTTCCGAACCAGTTGGCGGTCGTTACGTTGACGCTGTTGGCGCCCTTCCTCTTCATGCGGCGGATGAGCTTGGCCCGCAGGGCCAGGCAACGCCGGCGATGGCCGTTCCAGAGCCATGTCTGCCATGCGCTTGCGCCATCCGGGCACGGGCCGACCAGCACCGGTCCGCCGACCAGATCGTAATTGCCCTCGTTCAGGCAGGCAATGCCGTTCACCAGCCAAGCCTCATCCACCATCTCGTCGTCATCGATGAAGGTCAGGATGTCGGCCTCCTGTCGCAGCGCTTCGGCCAGAACCACGTTGCGTGCAAAGGGAATGCCGGTCGTTGCCGCGAGGCCGAGCGTGATCGGTTCCAGTCCCGTTGCAGACCGCACGGCATCGATGACCGGGCCGATCGTCAGGACCGGATTGTTCTCCACCACGATGAAGGACAGTTGCGTACCGGCGGGCCGTTTCATGCGCGCAAGGGAAAGCAGGGCCTGTCGCAGCATTTCCGGGCGTTTGCGGGTCACAAGACCGATGCAGATCTTCATGAGCAGGAATCCATCGTATCGGGTGCTGCGTGGCGGGATGTCGGATACGATCCGGGGCGCCCGTCGGCTTCGGAAGGGGTTTCGCAGAGCGATGGCCATCCGAAATGGTGCGCCAGAGCTTCCAACTGCTGCTGATTGCGGTTCTGAAGCACGTTTTCCGCGTAGAGCGAGGTTGCCTGGGAACCCTTCCAGTTGATCACGCCCCGTTTCCAACCCAGGGCACGGGCCTGGCTGCCGGCCATGCGGGTCATCCAGTAGAACCAGAGGTCATCGGCGGTCGGTGCGAGTGACTGGAAAAGATCGCGACGCGTGCACAATGGATGAAGGCTGCCGGGCGGATACAGGATGCCGCCGACGCCGGTCGGAAACACCTCGGCGGAGGCGGTCGGCTCGCGAAACCCGTTCTGCCATTGCGCGTAGGGTTTCCAGTTGCCCACCGCATCGGTGGTGATGCGGTGGGCGCGATGGCATACGGTTTGACCGTGATTGCCGCGCCATGCACGAACCAGATCTTCAAGCCAGGTTCGCTCGTAATACACATCATCATCCGCCGTGGCGATGAAGGCCCCGGGGAAGCTTTCCAGCGATGGGACCAGCTTCAGATAGGAGCGAAGGTCATCTGCGGTGCGGATGATGAAACGGTTCGACTGGAGGCGCAGGACGGCAGCTGGCAGCGCGGCATAGTCTGCTTCTGCGACCCACAGGACCAGCCTGTCCGCCTGCATCGTCTGCGACAGCAGCGCCTTCAAGGTCAGGTGCAGCGTTCCATAACGGCGGGGGTACGACGTCAGCGAAATGATCAGCCTGCCCGGCAGGTCGTGCGGTGCGGGAAGCGCCTCGTAGAGGGGGCGTGCCGTCCAGCGCAGGCGAACGAGGTGCGGGGCCGCGAGCTTGCGCAGCGATTTGGGCAAGCGCTGGATCTCGCGCTTCAAGGTGCTCATTCCGGGTCTGTTCCGTCTGCTGCGTCAGGTTCGCTCCCGTGGAGGCGACATGGCGGGCTGAAGGGGGATGGCTGGCCAAAGGATGATGCGTCCAGCCACCGGGCTCGATGGCTGTTCTTATAAATGGGAAAAAATCCCATGTACAAATTAAATTTCGTACATGAAGCGCCGAAGGTGGCTGCGGCGGCGCGGCGTGCCGCTCGTCCATTCCGTGAAGACGGTGTCGTCGGAAGGAGGGGTGTGTTGGAAAACGGAAGATTGCGGGGAGCCAAAGATCTGATGCGCGTCGGCCTGCCGTGTGCTGGCGGCGCCCTCCGCCGGCGGCCGACAAGACGTGCGCGCGCGAACAACCCGCTCAGTCGGTGCTGTCAGATCGGGATGTCGAAAACAGGCCTCGGCTGCCGCCGGGCAACGCGGTGCAACGATTCAGGGTTGCGCCGACGGATCCGGATCGTCCGGAGAGGACGGAGGAGATGGCGGGTCGGGACGATCAGGCTGATCAAAACGGTCCGGAGGAGAGAAATTGCGCTCGCGTGCATCGCTGCCGGGTTGCAGACGCCTGTCGGGCCGTGTCCCTCGTGCACCACGGTCGTCTCCCTCACGGGAGGGCGAAACCTGCCCGCGTCCATCAAGAACGGCGTCGAAGTACGTGCGTTGCGGGCCTTGTGGCGCCGGACGCCCGGCCGGTTCGGGAAGGTCGATGCCGATGCCGAGGCGAAGGGATCTGCCGTTCGCCTCGGCATAGGTTTCGACGTTGACGCGGCCCGACGTCAGGCCCGGAACCAGTGTTTCGGCCTCCAGACTGCGCAGATGAAGGCCGTCCTGGCGCTGCGTCAGCGTCATGATCACGCGCCTGCCCTGCAGACGTCCCGCCGGGCGGGTGATCAGGAGGCCGCCGAGCCGCATGCGTGTCTGTTCGGGTGCGGCAACGCCGCGAACCGTCAGGACGGCGCCTTTCGGCCTTGGCTCGATGCGGCTCGCGACGATGGTCGCGTCGGGCTTGCGAATGCCGAAGACAGCCACCATCTGGCCGGTGCGGAAGTTCCGCAGTCCGGTGGCTCCTGTCGTGTCGATCCTTTGTGACAGCACGGTCATGGCGCCAGGCTCGACCGATTCAATGCGGCCGATGACCTCGCTGGTCACATCGATGCGTCCGGTGACCGGCCCCTTGTCGGTTCCGCTCAGGATGGCGCGCACCACGTGGCCGATCCGCAGGGCCTCTGCCGTTTGCCGGCGTCCGTCGATGAAGACCGGTACATCGTCCGGATAGCGGATGCGCAGGTCGTTCACATAGATGCTGCCGAACCGCTGGAGTGTGCCGACGATGCCCGTGCCGCCGATGCCGTGGTCGTCGCCCTCGCCTCCCCCCGAAACGGAAAGCCCGGTGCCGCCGATGCCGTGGTCGGAGGATGGCACTTTCCTCGGTGCCGCCCAGGCATTGGCGGCCAGCAGAGGCAGGCTTGCTGCGAGATGCAGGAAGAGGCGACGGGACAGCCTGGCTTTCATGCCTTGCCCCCTGACGTCGCGTCTCCGGGCGCAGGGGCTTCATCCGGCGCCGCCGCAGCTCCGGGCGCGTCCGCCGCCCGGAAGATGTAGATACCGGTTGACCACGTGGCCGTTCCGCCCTGATCGGTCGCGAGCGCTTCGTTGGCGATGCGGTTGAGCCGCAGCAGCATCTGCATCGCCTCGTCGCGGCTCGCCTGTTCAAGGGTTCTGGCCAGTTCGGGGGAGAGATTGTTGTAATGCACCGCGCGCTCGAAAAAGGGCGGCGGCGAGGTCAGCATGTTCTCCACCGATACCGTCACGTGATGCGTGAGGTTGCGGGTGAAGAAATGGTGGCGGGCCTCGTCGCCGGCATCCGGCACGATGGCGGCGGCCCCCAGATGCACGTGATCGTCCTGATCCAGGCTGGCAATGCCGCGGTCGCGCCATTCGTCCAGCACGGCGCGTGGATGCAGGTCGCGCGTCACATCACCGACCAGGGTTTCGAAGGAGGGTTCGCCGTCCGGCGCGCTGCGCGGCAGCGGCTTCGGCAGCCCGTTTTCGCCGCAATAGCGCGGATCTGCAAGCCAGCGCGCAATGATGCGACTGGTGCGGGAAACCGGAGCCGGCAGGCTTGGCATCGGCATGTCGCCGGTGCGCAGGCGGCTCACATCCTTGCGATGGATGCCGGTGATGAGCGAAATCCGGCTGTCGGTCTGCGTCTTGCCGGGAAGCGCAAAGTCCTTTTCCGCCACATCGATGAACAGCCGCCGCAGCAGCGCGGAGAAGGCGGGAAAGGTCAAGCCGCTGGCCAGTGCCAGCTTCACCAATGGCTGCAGCACCCGCACCAGGGTCTTCTGGAGCGCGTCTTCCGAAAAGGGAGCAGGGCGGCGATTGCGGGTCATCGGCGGTCAGTCTGGAGGGGCGCTGCAAAACGTGCCAGCGCTTCCATTGCAGGAAAATCTGCCGCTGTTCTTCCGGAAATCGGCAGATGCGTCAAGTTTTACCGTCGCGGCGTCGAGGGCAGAGGATAGAGACATGTGCCCTTGCCGGCAAGCGGCGTCGGCGCGATCCACCCGCAACGCCATTCTTGGTGTCAGATATGCAGGGCATCCTTGAGGGCCAGCCCATCCCGCACCCGGATGTCCAGATCCGCCTCGATGTGATCGATGTGGTGCAGCATCAACGCGCTGGCACGAACTGCGTCGCGCTGTTCCAGTGCCTCCAGAATGTCGGCATGTTCGTGATGGCCGCAGCGGGAGACACCGGTGCTGCCGTAAAGCGCAATCACCAGTGAGGAGCGCGCCACCAGTTCATCCATGAAACGCTGCAGGATCGCGTTGCCGGCGACGGCGGCCAGCATCAGGTGGAAATCGCCGGAGGCCTTGATTTCGGCGCGGCGGGCGGCCGGGCCGCGCTCGCTCATGAAGCGGACTTCCGCCTTCAGGTGATGGCGGAAGCCTTCGATTTCCTCGTCCGTGATCCGGTCGACAGCGGCGGCCGCGATGCCGGGCTCGAGAAGGCGGCGGGAGGCAAAGACCTGGCGTGCCTCTTCCGGCGTCGGATTGGATACAAAAGCCCCCCGATTTCGTTCCGTCCTGACCAGCCCCTCGAAGGCCAGCATCTGCAGGGCTGCCCGCACCACGGTGCGGCTTGCCTCGAACAGTTCTCCCACCTCGCTCTCGACCAGCTTGGTGCCAGGTGCCAGTCGCCGGTCAACAATCGCGTTCCGCAACGCTTCCCGTATGGCTAGTGCGCGGTCGTCGGGAACGAGTTCGAAAGGGGAGAGCTTTTCGCTGATGTTCATGGGAAATCCTGCTGCTGCAGTTGTTGTAACCCCGACGGGAGCTGTTTGCAAAGCTTCCATTCTGCTTGCCGATGAATTGGATACGATTGTGATAGCTAATGGTACACGATCGATCAAAACTTGTGCAGCGTCTGCATCGCTTCTGTGCACACACGTGCCGCGGCCGCATGCTCCTTTTTCCGTCCTGCCCGTTTTGCCCGCAGAATCCAAACTGGCACGCCAGATGCATGGATGGGTCCGCCTCAGGGGAGACATGCATGACGAAAGCCGCAGAGATCGAAATCGCCTCCGTCACCAAGGTCTATGGATCGACGACGGCCGTGCACGCGATCAGCCTGAAGATCCCGGCCGGCAGTTATTGCTGCCTTCTCGGCCCCTCCGGCTGCGGCAAGACGACGACGCTGCGCATGATTGCCGGCCATGAAATCATCACCAGCGGCGATGTGCTGCTGGGCAACAAGAATGTCACCGATCTGGCACCCGCCGCCCGCGGCACGGCGATGATGTTCCAGTCCTATGCGCTTTTCCCGCATCTCGACCTCATCGACAACGTCGCCTTCAGCCTGAAGATGAAGGGGATCGACAAGGAAACCCGCCGCGCCAAGGCGCTCGAGATGTTGAAGCTGATGCAGCTGGAGCCCTATGCGAACCGCCGCCCGGCGCAGCTTTCCGGTGGCCAGCAGCAGCGCGTGGCGCTTGCCCGCGCCCTCATCACCGATCCGGAAGCGCTGCTGCTCGACGAGCCGCTCTCCGCGCTCGATCCCTTCCTGAAGATCCGCATGCGCGCGGAACTGAAGAAGCTGCAGACCTCGCTCGGCATCACCTTCGTGCATGTGACGCACAGCCAGGAAGAGGCGATGGCGCTCGCCGATATCATCGTCGTCATGAATGACGGGCGCATTGAACAGGCCGCACCGCCGCGCACCGTCTTCGAGCGGCCGGCCACCGCCTTCGTGGCCCGCTTCATGGGCGATCACAACGTCATCTCCGGCCGCGTCACCACCTCCAACATGATGGAGACGATCCTGTCGGTTCCCTCCGGCGGCAGCTTCTGGGCGCCGTCGAGCGGCACGCCGGAAGGTGATCCGGCCGACATCGCCATCCGCACCGACCGGGTGAAGATCGGTGAGGTGGCGCAAACCGGGCTCGGTTTCACCGGCACGATCTCCAACATCGAATACCGCGGCTCCTCCGTCAAACTGGTCGCCACCGGCGCCGGCATCGAGGAGTTCACGGCCATCCTCAGCGACACGATGTTCTTCGCGACACCCGTCAAGGTGGGCGAAGCCATCCAGCTGTCCTGGGCGCCCGAGGACGTGATCGTTCTCGGCCGACCCCACTAACCAAGAACAAGACCCTGCTGACAAACCACAAAGAGAGGAACATGGCATGACCGATACACCGAAGAAGCTGGCCGGCATCAGCCGCCGCAACCTGCTGAAGACCGCCTCTGCCGCCGCCGGCCTCGCCGCTGGTTCCGGTGCCATTACCGGCTTCCCCACCATCTGGGCCCAGTCGAAGATCACGCTGCGCCAGTTCGGCACCGGCGTGTCGAACATCAATGCGATCGCCGAGCAGTGCAAAAAGGACCTCGGCATCACGCTCGAAATGACCGCGACGGATTCGGACGCCGCCGCCCAGCGCGCCGTGACCCAGCCGAATTCCTACGACATCGCCGACATCGAATACTGGATCCTGAAGAAGGTCTATCCGACCGGCGTCATCCAGCCGATGGACGTCAAGAAGCTGAAATATTACGACAAGGTCGTTCCGCTGTTCAAGAACGGCAAGCTGAAGCCGGACAGCGTGATTGCGCAAGGGACCGCACCGCACACCGTCGGTTATGTCGAAAAGCCCGGCACCAAGACCTTCGCCAAGAGCGAAACCGAATGGTTCACCATGATGCCGACGATCTACAATGCCGATACGCTCGGCATCCGCCCCGACCTCGTCGGCCGCGAGATCACCACCTGGGCCGACATCATGGACCCGGCCTTCAAGGGCAAGACCTCGATCCTCAACATCCCGTCGATCGGCATCATGGATGCCGCGATGATCATGGAAGCCATGGGCAACATCAAATATGCCGACAAGGGCAACATGACGAAAGCGGAAATCGATGCCACGATCGACTTCCTCATCAAGGCCAAGAAGGCCGGCCAGTTCCGCGCCTTCTGGAAGAGCTTTGATGAATCCGTCAACCTGATGGCCTCCGGCGAAGTCGTCATCCAGTCCATGTGGTCGCCGGCGGTTGCCGCCGTCCGCTCCAAGGGCATCGCCTGCAAATATCAGCCGCTGAAGGAAGGTTATCGTTCCTGGGGCGGCGGTTTGGGTCTCGCAGCGCACCTGAAGGGCGCCCAGCTCGATGCGGCCTACGAATACATCAACTGGTACACGTCCGGCTGGGTCGGCGGTTACCTGAACCGCCAGGGCTACTATTCGGCCTGCATGGAAACCGCCAAGGCCTTCATGAGCGCCGACGAGTGGGGTTACTGGATCGAGGGCAAGCCGGCTCAGGGCGAAATCCTCTCGCCGGAAGGCAAGGTGATGGAAAAGGCCGGCGCCGTGCGCGACGGCGGCTCCTTCGAGGACCGCATGGGCAAGGTCGCCTGCTGGAACTCCGTCATGGACGAGGACCGCTACATGGTTCGCCGCTGGAACGAGTTCATCGCGGCGTAAGGCGAAAGTCCCCTCCCGGCCTGCCGGCCACCCTCCCCACAAGGGGGAGGGAAACCCGGAGCACCGCCTCACCTTAAAGGCAGGGCAGGAGCAAGGAGGAGCACCAATTGGTCATGACCTCCGCAGAGCCAACTGCGGAGACAAACCTCCGATGGAGGGCAATGCCGGGCCGCATGGTGTCTCCCCCCCTTGTGGGGGAGATGGCCGGCAGGCCAGAGGGGGAATTCCCAAAGGAGACAACGATCAATGACGACAGTCCGATTCATAGGCGCAGGCACGCCGAGGCCGAAGCGGAGCATCCGCATCTCGCCGAAGCTCGCCTCCTATCTGCAGGCGACGCCGCTGACGCTGATCCTCGGCTGTTTTCTCGCTTTGCCGCTGCTGATGATCATCGTCGTCAGCTTCTGGGATTACGATTTCGCCCAGATGTATCCCGATTTCCTGCTGATGAACTACGAGGAGACGCTGGGCTCCTGGGTCACCTGGCAAACCTATTTCAACACGTTGAAATACGCCGCCATGGTCTGGGCGATCACGCTTTTCCTCGGTTTCTGGGTCGCCTATTTCCTCGCCTTCCACATCCGCACCACCGCCATGCAGATGGTGCTTTTCCTCATCTGCACCGTACCCTTCCTCACCTCCAACATCATCCGCATGATCTCCTGGATCCCGGTTCTCGGGCGAAACGGCCTGATCAATTCCGGCCTGGTGAATGCCGGCATCGTCTCCGAGCCGGTGGAATGGCTGCTCTATTCGGATTTCGCGGTCGTGCTTGCCATGGTGCATCTCTACACGCTCTTCATGGTGACCCCGATCTTCAACACGCTGATGCGCATCGACAAATCGCTGGTGGAAGCGGCGCGCGATGCCGGCGCCACGAGCTGGCAGGTGCTCACCAACGTCATCATCCCGCTGGCAAAACCCGGCATGGCGATCGGCACCATCTTCGTCGTGACACTGGTGATGGCGGATTTCTCCACCGTGCAGGTGATGTCCGGCGGCCAGAGCGCCTCCGTCGCGCTGATGATGAAGAACCAGATGTCGCTGCTGCAATATCCGGCCGCCGCCGCCAACGCGGTCGTGCTGCTGGTCCTCGTTCTTTTGATGGTCGCGGGGATCCTCCGCATCGTCGATATCCGCAAGGAGCTCTAAGATGTATGCCGACAAGCGCTCCCGCGAATTCTATATCCTCGCGATCTTTTTTGCCCTTTTCGTGCTGTTTCTCTACGGCCCGCTCTCGGCCATCGTCATCCTTTCCTTCCAGGGCGAAAACGGCGGCCTGACCTTCCCGCTGAACGGGGTCTCGCTGCACTGGTTCGCCAACCTCTTCGAAACCCAGGCGGTGGGCGATTTCGGCGGCTCCTTCCGCCGCTCGCTGGCGCTCGGGCTGATGGTGATGATCGTGACGGTGCTGGTCTCGCTGCTGGCGGGGCTCGCCTTCCGCCGCAAGTTCATCGGCGCCACCCCGCTCTTTTATC
This sequence comes from Rhizobium sp. CSW-27, assembly GCF_018760785.1. Lineage (GTDB taxonomy): Bacteria > Pseudomonadota > Alphaproteobacteria > Rhizobiales > Rhizobiaceae > Neorhizobium. The sequence continues at coordinate 60,877 of NZ_JAHHZO010000003.1, read as the reverse complement.
TCTCGGTCGCAAGCCTCGTCGTGCCGTCGATCATCATCTCGCTCGGCATCGGCGTTCTGTTCTCGCAGCTTGGCCTGCAGCCGGCCTGGTATTCGTCTGCCTTCGGCGCGCACCTCACCTGGACGCTGCCCTTCGGCGTCTTGATCATGCTCGCTGTCTTCAACCGCTTCTCGCCCTCCTACGAGGAGGCAGCACGCGATCTCGGCGCCACCTCCTGGCAGACCTTCCGCCATGTCGTTTTGCCGATGATCGCACCCTCGCTCGTCGGCGTCGGGCTCTTCGGCTTCACGCTCTCCTATGACGAATTCGCCCGGACGCTGATGACATCCGGCACCTACAACACGCTGCCGCTGGAAATCTACGGCATGACGACGAATGTCACGACGCCGGTGCTCTATGCGCTCGGCACTGTCACCACCATCTTCTCCTTCCTCGTGATTGCCGGCACGCTCGGCCTCATCGTGGCGCTCAACCGCCGCAACCAGGCGCGCCGCTGATGCAGATCCTGCTGGTCAATCCGAACACCACCGCCACCATGACGGCAACCGCCGCCGATGCCGCGCGCCGCGTCGCCGCCCCCGGCACCGAGATCATCGCCGCGACCTCCTCCATGGGGCCGGTCTCGATCGAGGGTTATTACGACGAGGCGCTCGCGGTTCCCGGTCTGCTGCTGGAAATCGCCCGCGGCGAAAAGGCCGGCGCGCGCGCCGCCATCATTGCCTGTTTCGATGATACCGGCCTCGATGCTGCCCGCGCACTCGCCGGCATTCCGGTGATCGGCATCTGCGAGGCGGCACTTGCCTCCGTCTCCTTCATCGCCCAGCGGATCACCATCGTCACGACCATGGAACGCTCCCGCCTGCCGCTCGAACATCTGGTGCATCGTTACGGCATGACGGGCCGCGCAAAAGTGCGCGCTGCCGACATTCCGGTGCTGTCGCTGGAGGATCCGCAGTCGAATGCCCGCGACCGGCTGCGCAACGAGATTGCCGCAGCACTGCGCGAAGACAAGGCGGAAGCGATCGTGCTCGGCTGCGCCGGCATGGCCGACCTGACGGCAGAGCTTCGCCGCGAATTCGGCGTGCCGGTGGTCGATGGCGTGGCCGCCGCCGTGAAGCAGGCGGAAGCGCTGATTGCCATGGGGCTTTCCACCGCCAAGCGCGGCGCCTATGCCTTTCCTGTCTCCAAACCCTATCACGGGCTGCTGGAGCCATTCGAACCGAAAGCGCTGACCGCATGACAACACCCGAGATCCGCCCGCTGACGTTGCCCGAGGTCGATGAGCTTCTCGGCTGGGCAAAGGCGGAGGGCTGGAATCCGGGGATTGCCGATGCGGCGCCCTTTCGCGCCGCAGATCAGGGCGGCTTTTTCGGCTGTTTCAGCGAGGGGCGCATGGCCGCCGGCATTTCCGCCGTGCGTTACGGAACAGACTTCGCCTTCATCGGCCTCTACATCAGCCATCCGGACTGTCGCGGGAAAGGTTTTGGCCGGGCGGTCTGGGATCATGCCATGGCCTCGCTCGACGGCCGCACGATCGGGCTTGACGGCGTGCCGGCGCAGCAGGGCAATTATGCGCGAATGGGTTTTTCGCCCGCCTATCGCACCTGGCGCTGGAGCGGTCGTTTTCCGGCGTTGACGCGCGCATCCGCCGACATCGTGACCGTCACCGATACGCTGCTGCCGGCCATTTCCGCCTTCGACCGCCGTGCCTTCCCTGCCCCGCGCGAAGCCTTCCTCGAAGCCTGGCTGAAGCCGCCGCGGATCGCTCTTGCGCTTCTGCGCGGCGATACGATCCGTGGTTATGGCGTGCTGCGCCGCTGTCACGACGGCTTCAAGATCGGTCCGCTGTTTGCGGAAACGCCGGAAGAGGCGGAACGGCTGTTTGCAGCGCTCGCCCGCGAGGCTGGCCTCGAGACCGTGGCCATCGATGTACCGGAGACGCAGGGCGAATTCTCCGCCTGCCTCGCAGGGTTGGGTTTTGAAAAGGGTTTCGATACGGCGCGCATGTATCGGGGCACGCCCCCACGCTTGCATCCCTCGCTCGTGTTTGGCGTCACCACGCTCGAACTTGGTTAGAGGCTCCCGTTCGGGGCGGTGCGGAGCCCTATCCGCCCGGAGAACGGCGCAGGGCGGCTGTGTCGGAAAAGTTGCGCCATGCCGGGCGCTGCGGAGCAAAGCGGGCGCGCAGATAGTGCGCCAACTCCTCCAGCTGGCGTGTTGAAAGGCTGTCGCGGAAGGACGGCATGGAGAGGATGTCCGCAGGGCCTTCTGAAGCGCTCGCAAGGCCCGGCATCGTCTCGACGCCGTTCAAAATGGCCTGCAGCACATTGTCGGCCCGCTCCGCATGAAGGTTGCTGTTGAGGGCGAGGCTCGGCAGGGGCATTTCGTCCGCGTGGCAGCTGCTGCAGGCTCCCGCGAACAGCCGGGCACCTTCCGGATGGAGAAGGGCTGCGGCGGTTGCGGCTTCTCGGGACAGGCGGAGGGCGTTGTCGCGTCTTGCACCGGCTTCTGCCGCATCGGGTGCTGCTGCAAGGCTCGCGAGATAGGTGGCCATCGCGCGCACATCCTCATCCGGCAGGGCAGACAGAGAACGCACGACGGTCGCCATCGGGCCGGCAGCGCTGCCGTGGTCGCTGGAATGGCCGGCGCGCAGGTAGGCGTAGAGCGCCTGCTCCGACCAGCCGACCGGGCTTTTCGACAGGTCGTTCAGGGCCGGAGCCTCCCAGCCATCGGCGAACCCTCCCGAAAGATGGGCAGTTCCCCGCACCTCGGCACCAAGCGCGTTGCGTGGCGAATGGCAGGCGGAACAGTGCCCGAGACCTTCCACCAGATAGGCGCCGCGGTTCCAGGCCTCGCCGCGGGCCGGGTCGTAGGCGAGTGGTGTCCTGTCGAGAAAAAGTGCGTTCCATCCGGCCATCAGGCTGCGGATTTGAAACGGAGGCTTCAGCCGCGTTTCCGGCGCCGGCTCGGCGGCGGCGGGCGCCGCCATCAGATAGGCATAGAGATCCTGCAGGTCCTGATCGCTCACATGCACGAAGGATGTGTAGGGGTGAACCGGATAGAGATGCCTGCCATCGCGGCTTATCCCTTCCCGCATGGCGCGCTCGAAGGCGGCAAAAGACCAGCTGCCGATACCGGCGCGGGCATCCGGCGAAATGTTGGCCGCATGGACGATGCCGAACGGTGTCTCGAAGCCACGTCCTCCCGCCAGATCGCGGCCATCGCGGCCGATGTGGCAGACATTGCAGCCGCCTGCAGCGGCGAGGATGCGGCCGCGCTCCACGCTTGCCGGGCTGAACAGGGCTGGATCCGGCCGCTGGATTGCGCTGATGGCCGGTCGCCAGGGCGAGAGCACCGCCAGACCTGCGGCGGCAAGGCCGGCAAAGCCGAGCAGGCCGAGGCCGAAGCGCCGCCGCTGCCGGCGTTTTTCGTCTCTTCTCCTTTCGCCGATCAGCGTCTGCTGTCCCTCAAGGCCCGCGAGGATGCGTTCCGGTGTCAACGGCAGTTCGCGGAATCGAAGGCCCGTCGCGTCATAGACGGCATTGACGATTGCCGCCGCGCTGGGCACGGAGGCGGATTCTCCGACACCGCGCGGCTCCTCGTCCGGACGCGGCAGCATCAGGACGTCGATATCGGGCACCTCCTCGAAGGTGAGGATCGGATAGCCGCCCCATTCGAGGCTTTCCACGGCGGTCTGCGAAAAACGGACCTTTTCCTTGAGCACGCGGCTGATCGACTGGATGACATTGCCGTGGATCTGGTGGCGCACGCCCTCCGGGTTGATCATCAGGCCGGAATCCTGCCCCACCGTCACGCGCGTCACCATCACCTCGCCGGTGCGACGGTTGACGGCGACATCCGCTACCCAGGCCGACCAGGCGGCCGGCGTTCCGGGAAACTTGCCATGAACGTAAAGGGCATAGGCAAAGCCGCGGCCATACATCAGATCGCCCTCGCCTCCTTCTGTCCCCCAGCGCGTGCGGGGCTTCCAGCCGGCTCGGGCGGCCACGGCACGCACCAGATCTGCCGCGCGCGCATCCGTCAGATAGCGCAGGCGGTATTCAATGGGGTCGACGCCGGCGGCATTGGCCAGTTCATCGAAGAAGCTCTCATGCGCGAAGGTGTTCGGCATGGCGGATACGCCGCGAAACCAAGAGGCACGGGCAATGGGCGGCATGTCCTCGACGGCAATGCGCATGTTGCTGACCGCATAGGGCGGAATGGCGGTGCGATCCCCCATCTCGGTTGTCGCATTGCCGTGCAGCTTGCCGGTCAGCACCAGAGCCAGTGTCGGCGATAGATTGGAAGGATAGCGCGTCTCGAAATCATAGGCGATCGGGCCGCCTTCGAGATCCAGTCCGCCACGCACATCGATGACCTGCGCGGCTCCTTTGGGTTCCCAGCCATGCTCCTGTTCACGCGTCAGTTGCACGCGCACGGGCCGTCCCACGGCACGTGACAGCAGAGCGGCATCGGCGGTCACGTCATCAGCGCAGTTGCGGCCATAGCAGCCGGCCGCCTCATGCCGTTCCACCGTGATGCTTTCTTCCGGCATGTCCATGAGAAGCGCCAGATCGCGCCGCATGAAATAGGGGTTCTGCGTGCCGGACCAGACGATCAATCGGTCCGGTTGCCAATCTGCTACGGCGCAGGAGGGGCCGATGGAGCCGTGCATCTGGTAGGGCCAGACATAGGTCCGCTGCATGAACGGCGATGCGCCGGCCAGTGCGCGCTCGACATCGCCCTCCTCCCTGAGCAGCCGCCGGGTGGACGGGTTGCTGCGCAGCGCCTCTTCCGGGCTGTTGAGATCCGGCCGCCGGTCGGGTGGTCGCCACATCACCTTCAGCAGGCGGGCCGCAAGCGCCGCCTGCTCCTCCCGCTCGGCCACCACGCCGACGAAATCGCCTTCCCGCACCACGGCGGCAAGTCCGTCGATGCCGGCAACCGAGGCCTCGTCGATGGCAATCAGGCTTCTGCCGACTGCGTCCCCGTGGTCGTAGCCGACGTGTGGCGGGCGTACCACGCGGCCATGCAGCATGCCCGGCACCCGGACATCGTGCACATAGGTCCAGCCGCCCTGAACCTTGGCGGGAATATCGTTGCGCGGCTGCGGCTGCCCGACGATCCGATAGGTCCCGACGGATTTGGTCGGTGCGGCCTCGTCGATTTCGACAGCATCGCTGCTGCCGGCGACGAGATCGCCGTAACCGATCTTCCGGCTGCCATCCGATATGACGCCATTCTCGACGGTCAGCGTCTCGAGGGCGGCGCCCCAGCGTTCGGCGGCACGTGCGAGAAGATGGCGCCGGGCGGTCGCTGCGGCCTTGCGCAGCGGATTGGCGGTGATCTGGATGGTTTCGCTGGCAATGGTCGGCCCCTGATCCGGCACGGCGCCCGTGGTACCCAGCACCATGTCGACATCGGCAAAGGCGATATCCATCTCTTCCGCGACGATCTGTGCAAGTGCGGTGCGAATGCCGGTTCCCAGATCGACGTGACCGTTGAAGCCCGTTACCCGGCCGTCGGGATGGACGGCGAGGAAAATGTCCGGGTCGTTGGAGCTGCCCGGCCGGATGACGAGAAGGATGCTGTCGAGATTGAGATAGTCCCTGCGGTTCCTTTCGCGTGGGGCCGTCATGACGCAGAACTCGCTTCCTGTTGGTGACCGGTTTCGGCAAGAAGTTCGCGGGCGCGGCGAACGGCGGCAAGGATTTCTAAATGCGTGCCGCAGCGACAGAGATGGCGGCGAAGCGCGGCGCGGATGTCCGCTTCCGTGGGATTGGCCTTGTGCCGGAGCAGCGCGACGGTGGCGATCACCATGCCGTTCAGGCAATAGCCGCACTGGGCGGCCTGCATGTCGATGAAGGCCTGCTGCACGGGATGCAGGTCCGTGCCCGAGGCTAACCCTTCGAGTGTGGTGACCGTACGGCCCGCAATCGCGCCGAGCTTCACCGTGCAGGAGCGGACGGCGCGGCCGTCGACCAGAACGGCGCAGGCACCGCACTCGCCCAGTCCGCAGCCGAATTTGGGTCCGTTGAGGCCGCAGTCATTGCGCAGCGCGTATAACAGCGGCGTCTCGGCCGATGCTTCAAACGAGCGGCATTCGCCGTTGACAGACAGGGTTATGGAGCGTGACGACATGGTGTGCACGCCCTTGCGGCGGGACATCGCGCACAGCTCTGGCCTTGGTTCCCTTGCGGGAGGAAGGTCAGGATTGCGGCGTTCCCCTTTTGGTTTTCATTGGTCGCATCCATCCCGGGAAGGATAGCAATGATTCATTGGCATGCAAACGAATTCTTGCGGTCGCGACCGGGTGCGGCAGAGGCCTGCTCAGCAGATCTTGCGGATCAGTTCGATGAGCATCCGGCGTTCGCCGGCGGTCAGGGGCGCAAGCGTCTCTTCCGTGACGGCCAGCGCGGCGGAGAGATTGCGTGCCACCGCCTCTTCGCCTTCCGGGGTGATTGAAAGGACGAGCCGGCGCCCATCCTCGGGATCGGGTGCGGTGCGGACAAAGCCGCGTGCGACGAGGCGGTCCACCACGCCCTTGATCGTTGCGGCATCCATGGCCGTCTCGCGGCCGAGATGGTTCTGGGAAATCGGCTGCACCTCGCGCAGCTTGGTCAGCGCCGCCCATTGCGTCGTGGTCAGCCGGTCGCCCATGATGCTGGCAAACAGCGCCACGTGTCGCTGGTTGGCCTGGCGCAGGAAGAACCCGATCTGGCGGTCGACGCGGTAGTCGCCTTCGGCTGGCTCCGCGTCGTCGGGGCATCTGGCGTCGTCCGGTGCACGCGTCATCATGATTTTCCGTCGAGAAACTCGTCTCTGCTGCGGTTTCGTTTAGCCCCAGTGGCGGTATTGTCAACAACGAGGCAGCGGTGCCCGATGTTACGGACAATGAGACCGCGGCGCGATCCATCCGCTTGACAGTCCCGGCAAACGGCTCATAATCGTTCGTATACAAATAAACGGCACAAGTCGTAGCGGGAACAGAACGAGGGCCGACCATGGTCAAGCAGCAGGTTGAAAGTGCCGTCAACGGCAAGATCCGTTGCGATGCCTGTCCGGTGATGTGCTACATCTCGGACGGCAAGTCGGGTGCATGCGACCGCTATGCCAATCTCGGCGGCGAACTGATCCGGGTCGATCCGCTGACCATTCTCGAACAGCGCGCCGATACCGGCGGCGCCGTCGTGGCTTTCCTGACGGACGAAGGCCAGGAGGAATGGAGCGGCGATCTCGTGCACGCCGGCACCCCCTTCGTCACGGCCGTCGGAGCCGGCACGACCTATCCCGATTACAAGCCGGCACCTTTCATCGTCTCGCAGAAACAGAACGGCATCGACATGGTGACCGTGGTGACCGAGGGCATCTTTTCCTATTGCGGCGCAAAGGTGAAGATCGACACCGACCGGTTCATCGGTCCCGAAACGGCGCTCGTGCGGGTGGATGGCGAGCCGGTGGGGCACGTTACGACCGGAGAATACGGTTCGCAGATGCTGTCGATCGGCGGCGTTCATCACCTGACGGGCGGTTCCAAGAAGGAAGGCCGTGTCACCTGCGACGCGCTGATGCGGTTGTGCAACCGCGAACGCGTCGATATGCAGGTCGATGGTGGAGCCGCGCTGTCAATCGAGGCGGGCTGTCCCCCCGTCATAAACGGTGTCGAGGAAAGCCGCATGCGTGTCGGCTGCGGTTCGGCCACCATCGGCATGTTCGCCCGGCAGTGGAAGAGCATGGTGGATGAAGTGGTGGTGGTCGATGATCACATCACCGGCGTCCTGTCCGAGCATCAGGCCGGCAAACTGCTCGACATCGCGCCGACCGGGATCCGCATCAAGGGACGTCGCTCGACGCCCGGCCGCTATTTTCAGGTGGCGGAACCCGGCACCGGCTGGGGCGGCACGACGATCTCCGACCCCCTCGCCATCCTTGGCGATTTCGATGCGAAGGTCGCCTATCCCGGCCTGCGCATGCTGATGATCTCCACCACCGGCGAGCAATACGGCTACTACATCCTTGATGAGCAACTGGTCCCGAGGCTTCAGACCGAGCTGCCGCCGGCAATCCGCGAGACGGTGGAGGTCGTGGCGGAAAACTGCGAGCCGGCGCTGGTCTCCGTGCTGTTTGTCGGCGGCGCCGGCGGCAGCCTGCGGGCGGGCGTCACCAGCAATCCGGTGCGCCTGACGCGCTCGGTGAAGGAGGCGCTGACGCATGTTTCCTGCGGTGGCGCGCCTGCCTATGTCTGGCCGGGCGGCGGCATCACCGTCATGGTCGATGTCATGCAGATGCCCAGCAACAGTTTCGGCTATGTGCCGACGCCGGCCATCGTCGCGCCCATCGAATTCACCATGCGGCTTGAGGATTACCGCGCGCTTGGTGGCCACATGGAGGCGGTCATTCCGGTGGCGCAGGCGGTCGAGCAGGCCGAACGCCGCATTCCGGTGCCTGCGCAATCCGGCTGGCCGATGGCGGAACATCATTTCAAATGGGGAGCCTGATCTTTGGGGAGACGGTAACCATGGCGCCCGCACATGCCGCATATCTCGATGGTCATGCCGACGGGCGCCTGCACCTGCAGCACGGTCCGATCGACCTGGTGATCGGCGTCGATGGCGGCAGTTCGCCGGAGATCGAACGGTCGGTCCGGGCGAAGGCCTTTGCGGCGGCACATCGGCGCTTCAGGACGATCCTGACCGAACTTGTCTGCGAACTGCCGCTTCTCAAATCGCCGGTCCAGCCTGGCTCGACCGCGCCACAGGGCGCGGTTGCCCGGCGCATGATGGCGGCTGTGCGCCCCTTCGCGGCGGACCATTTCATCACGCCGATGGCGGCGGTGGCCGGTGCCGTGGCCGACGAGGTTCTGGCGGCAATGCTCGGCGAGCTGCCCGCCAATGACCTGCCGCTGCGGATCTATGTCAACAATGGCGGTGACATTGCCCTGCATCTGGCCGGAGATCGACCGTTTCGCGTCGGCATGGCGCATGAGGCAGGACCGGCGCTCGGCGATCTGTCGATCGGCGCGGCAGATCCGGTGCGTGGCATTGCCACCTCCGGTCGCGGCGGACGCAGCCTGTCGATGGGCATTGCCGACTCCGTCACGATCCTGGCCCGCACGGCAGCGCAAGCCGATGCCGCGGCAACCATCGTCGCCAATGCCGTCGACCTTCCGGGACATCCGGCCGTCCAGCGAAGACCGGCCCGGTGCGTCGTTGACGACAGCGACCTGGGCGAGCAGCTTGTCGTGACCGCGGTCGGCTGCCTGAGCGTGGGCGATGCGGCACAAGCGCTGGAAGATGGTGCCCGCATGGCGCGACGCCTGCAGGAGCGCGACCTTCTGCATAGCGCTGCCCTCTTTCTCGACCGGGCGTCGTGCATCGTCGATGCCTTACCCCTTCCCTCTGCCCTGCTACCGGAGACCCGACATCATGCCTGAACCGAAGTTGCGAAAATTCGTCACCCTGGTCGAAGAAATCTTTCACGAAGGCGGGCCCGTGGCTGCCGAACCACTGAAGCGGGCGGCCGTGCTGGCGGTGATCGAAAACCCCTTCGCGGGCCGCTATCACGAGGAGATCGCCGGCTTCATGAAGGATCTCGAGCCGCTGGGCCTCGACATGGCCCGGCGCCTCATCGAGGCGCTGGGGGGCGACCGCTCCCGGATCGAAGGCTATGGCAAGGGGGCGATCGTCGGTCAGGCAGGCGAACTGGAACATGGGGCGCTGTGGCATGTACCCGGCGGCTATGCGATGCGCGAGGCACTGGGCGATGCAAAGGCCATCGTGCCGTCCACCAAGAAGGTCGGTGGACCGGGCGCGCGCCTTGACGTGCCGGTGACGCATATCAACGCCTCCTATGTCCGCAGTCATTTCGACGCAATGGAAGTCGGCGTCGCGGATGCGCCGCGTGCCAGCGAGATCGTTCTGGCACTGGTGATGACCACGGGTTCGCGCGTCCATGCCCGGGTCGGCGGCCTGCGAGCAGCGGACATCAAGGGCGAGGACGGTCTTCGATGAAGGCCGAGATCCGCCGGCTTTCCGTTCTTGTCGAGGAAGTGCATCGCGAGATGGACCGTCCGGTCGTACCGGCAACTCGCAAGGCTGTCGCGGTGGCCGTGCTGCGCAATCCGCATGCGGGCACCTATGTCGAGGATCTGTCGCAACTGATCGAGATCGGCGCTGAACTGGGCGGCTACCTTGGCGCAAGGTGTCTGTCGGCGCTCGGCATCACGCCGGAGCAGGTCGAAAGCTACGGCAAGGCGGCGATGGTCGGGGAGAACGGTGAACTCGAACATGCCGCCGCCATCCTGCATCCGGCACTCGGCAAGCCGTTGCGCGACGTGTTGGGCGGCGGTGCGGCGCTCGTTCCCTCCTCCAAGGCCCGGGGCGGGCCGGGTGTGATGCTGGATGTTCCGCTCGGCCACAAGGACGCCGCCTATGTGCGCTCGCATTTCGACGGCGTGCAGGTGTGGCTGAACGACAGCCCGCGGGCAGACGAGATCATGGTGGCCGTTGCAATCACCGACAGCGGGCGTCCGCTGCCGCGCGTAGGCGGCCTGAAGGCAAGCGAAATCGAAGGCAGGGACGGGCTGCGCTGAGGGCCGGACGCCCTCGCCCCGCCGCCGCTTTTCAAAGACAAGCAGAAGAGGAACAGCCGTGACACAGTCCCTCCCCCCGGCAGCGGAACGAGACGAGGAGCCGCGTCAGTCGGTCGTTGCCGGCATCGACGTCGGCGGAACCTTCACCGATCTCGTCCTGTTCGACGCCAAGCGCGGCACCGTGCGGCTTGCGAAAACCCCGACGACGCTGGACAACCAGGCATTCGGCGTTCTCAACGCACTCGATGCGGCAGAGGCTGACATCGCGGCGCTCGATCTCATCGTACATGGCACGACGACGACGACCAATGCGGTTCTGGAGCGCCAGCTGTGCCGGACCGGCATCATTACGACGATGGGCTTTCGCGATGTGCTGGAGCTTGGCCGGCGCACGCGCCCGCAGGCCTACGGCATGAAGGGCGATTTCCGGCCGATCATTCCGCGCGACCTGCGGCTTGAAGTGCCGGAGCGGATGGATGCGCGCGGTGCCGTGGTCACCCCGCTGGATGAGGATGCCTTGCGGTCAGCCATCCGGGACCTTCTGGCGAAGGGCTGCGAGGCGCTGGTCATCCATTTCCTGCATTCCTATGCCAACCCGGCGCATGAGAAGCGGGCCGGCGACATTGCGCGTTCGCTCTGGCCGAACGGCAATATCACGCTCGGCCATGCGCTTCTGTCGGAGAGCCGCGAATACGAGCGCGGCGTTACCGCCGCCGTCAATGCCTCCGTCCAGCCGCTGCTGCGCCGCTACGTCGAACGGCTGGCGGACACGCTTGCCGGACGCGGCTATCGGCATGACATGCTGGTGATGAACGGAAATGGCGGCATGGTCTCTGCCCGCCGTGTTGCCGATGAGGCGGCAAAGACGGTGATGTCGGGACCGGCATCCGGCGTGATGGCGGCCGCCTATACGGGACGGCGCGCCGGCATGGTGAACCTGATCACCTACGACATGGGCGGCACGTCGACGGACGTCGCACTCATCCGCGACGCCGAGCCGACGGTGTCGAACGAGATCGAGGTGGAATATGCCATGCCGATCCATGTGCCGATGGTGGACGTTCGCACGGTTGGTGCCGGCGGCGGCTCGATTGCGCGCATCACCGCGGCGGGCCTTCTGCAGGTCGGGCCGGAAAGTGCCGGCGCGACGCCCGGCCCCATTTGCTACGGCCGGGGCGGCACGAAGCCGACGATCTCAGACGCCAATCTGCTTCTTGGCCGGCTCAATCCCGCCCGCCTGAGCAAGGTGCCGGGTGGTCCTTCGCTCGAGGATGTCAAGGCGAGCTTCGCGCGCGAACTCGGCGAGCGCCTCGGGCTCGATGCCATTGGCGCGGCGGATGCCGTGATCCGCATCGCCAATGCGCGCATGTCGGATGCCGTGCGGATGGTGTCGGTCAGTCTCGGCGAGGATCCGCGCGACTTTGCGCTGTTCGCCTTCGGTGGCGCCGGCCCGCTGCATGCCTCGGCGATTGCCCGCGAACTGAATATTCCGAAGGTGCTGGCGCCATCGCGTCCCGGCATCACCAATGCGCTCGGCTGCGTCGTCGCGGACCTGCGCCATGATTTCGTCCAGACGGTCAACCGTCCGCTGGCCGGCGTCGACATGGAGGCCGTCCATGCCCTGTTTGCCCGCCAGGGCGAGGAGGGGCGCCGGCTGATCGGCAAGGAGGCCGTTTCGATCCGCGAGATCCGCGAACTGCGCTCGGTCGACATGCAGTTCATCGGCCAGACGCATCTGCTGCGAGTACCCTTGCCCGACGCAACGCCCTCGCGGGAGGAACTGCAGCGGCGTTTCGAGGAGGCCTATCTCGCGCGCTTCCATGTGGAGCTTCCGGAAATCCGCGCCAACCTCGTCAACGTCAACACCTCGGTGATCGGACGACGGGAAGAGATCGATCTGTCCGCGCTGATCGACCGGAACGGCCGCAAGGCCAGGCTCTCCGAGGCGCAGACGGGCAGCCGGCCGGTGTGGTTCTCGGGCTTCGTCGAGACGCCGGTCTACTGGCGCGATCATCTGCCGGCCGATGCCGTGATCGCCGGCCCTGCCATCATCGAACAGATGGACACGACCATCGTGATCGAACCGGGCGACGTGGCGCATCAGGATGCGGACGGCAACATCATCATTTCCATCGGAGGCTGACGGCATGCATGTCGATCCCATTACCCTCTCGGTCATCCAGTCGGGCCTGCAACAGGTCTGCGACGAAATGGATCTTTCCTTTTCGCGCGCGGCCTTTTCACCGGTCATTGCCGAGGCGAACGATCGTTCCGACGGCATCTATTCGGCGGTGGACGGTTCGCTGATCGCGCAAGGGTCGAGCGGCCTGCCGGTTTTCGTCGGCACCATGCAGTATTCAACGCGGGTGCTGATCGAGATGATCGCCGACGGCAAGGCTGCCGCACCGAAGCCCGGCGACATCTATATCGTCAACGATCCCTATCTCGGCGGCACGCATCTCATGGACGTGCGCTTCGCCATGCCGGTCTATCGTAACGGCCGGATCTTCTGCTGGCTCTCCAATACCGGCCACTGGCCGGATACCGGTGGTGCGGTGCCGGGCGGTTTTTCCGCATCGGCAACCTCCGTGGAGCAGGAAGGCCTGCGCCTGCCCCCGGTGCGCCTGTTCAAGCAGGGCGTGCTCGACGCGGAAATCTACGCCATCATCTGCTCGAACATCCGGGTCGCGGAGCAACGGATCGGTGATGTGAAGGCGCAGGCGGCGGCCTTGCTCGTTGGCGAGAAACGGCTGATCCGTCTGCTGGATCGCTATGGCGACGACACGGTGGCGCAGGCCATCGACGAGTTGCGGCACCGCGCCAGCAAACAGATGCGCGCCAGTATCCGGCTGATCCCCGAGGGCACCTATCGCTCCGTCGCCTATGTCGACAGTGACGGCGTGGTGAACGAACCCCTGGAAATCCGTCTGGCCATCACCGCCCGCGACGGCCGCCTGAGCTTCGACTTCACCGGCTCGTCCGCCCCCTGCGCCGGGCCGATGAACTCGGTGCTGGCAACCACCCTTTCTTCTGTCTATCTGGCCATGCGCCACATCTTTCCCGAAGTGCCGATTTCCGCCGGCGCCTTCGAACCGTTGGAGGTCATCCGGCCGGTCGGCACCTTCCTCGATGCGCAGTATCCGCGTCCGGTTTCCGGTTGCGCTGCGGAAGTGAGCCAGCGCATTGCCGAAGCCGTGTTTGCCGCGCTGGTCGAGGCGCTGCCCGACCGGGTGACCGCGTCGCCGGCCGGCAGCTCCGGCAATTTCGCGCTGGGCGGCCACGATCCCGAGCGCGGTCAGGGCTATGTGATGTACCAGATCTCCGGCGGCGGCTATGGCGGCAACTGCGACCATGACGGGCTTTCCAACGGCTGCTCGACCATCGGCATTTCCAAGGCGCCGCCAGTCGAGATCATGGAGCAGCAATATCCGGTGCTCTACCACCGCTACGCGCTGCGCGAAGGGTCCGGCGGCGCCGGTCGCCATCGCGGTGGTTTCGGTCTGGATTACGAGATCGAGCTGCGGCGCGGCCAGGCAACGGCGAGCTTCGTGATGGATCATGGCCGGTTTGGGCCGCCGGGCGCGCTTGGCGGCAGCGAAGGCGCGCCGAACCGGGTGACGGTGACGCGCGACGGAATGCCGATGATCCCCGAACATCTCTCCAAGGCGCAGGACATTCCCCTGAAGCCCGGTGACCGGGTGCGTGTGGAAACGCCGGGCGGCGGCGGCTATGGCCATCCCTTCGAACGGGCGCCTGATGCCGTGGCCGAGGATGTCCGCCTTGGCCGCTATTCGCGCCCGGAGGCCGAGCGCCTGTTCGGTGTGGCGCTTGCGGCGGACGGGTCGGTGGACCGGGCCGCCACCGAACAGTTGCGGCACGTGATCAGGCAGCAGCCGGCGCGGCAGGCAGCCCTCTGACGACGGTGATCGGCTGCGGGGCATCTCCTCGCCGCCGATTTCGACGCAGCACCTGCGACTGCCTGTCCGGTTGATTCGGGAAACGCTAGAGAGCCAGATAGGCCTCGCGCAGATCGGGCCTTGCTTCCAGTTCCTCCATGCTGCCGGAAAACTGGATCTCGCCCTTTTCGAGAATGTAGCAGCGATCGCTGATCAGGCGGGCAAAGGGCAGGTTCTGTTCCGACAGCAGGATGGATACCCCCTCCCGCTTCATCAGCGTCACCGCATCCGCCATCTGCTCGACGATCTTCGGCGCAATGCCTTCCGACGGCTCATCGAGGAGAACCAGATAGGGATTGCCCATCAGCGTGCGGCCGATGGTCAGCATCTGCTGCTCGCCGCCGCTCATGCGGCCGGCCGGGCGTCGGCGCATCTCGGCGAGGTTCGGGAAGATCTCGTAGATGCGCTCCGGGCTCCAGGCCGCATTGCCGGATCTTCCTGCCTGCCTGCCGACCTCAAGGTTTTCCTCGACGGTGAGATCGGTGAAGATGCGTCGGTCCTCCGGCACGTAGCCGAGGCCAAGCCGGGCGATCTCGAAGGGCGGCAGGCGGGAGATGTCTGTGTCGCGGAAGATCAGGCTGCCCTGATGCCGGTCGACCAGTCCCATGATCGACTTCATGGTCGTCGATTTGCCGGCACCATTGCGACCGAGAAGCGCCACCACCTCGCCCGCCTTCACCTCGAGGCCGACATCGAACAGGATGTGTGCGGGGCCATACCAGCTGTTGAGTTTGGCAAGTGTGAGCATTCTCAATGTCCCTGAGCGTAAAGAGCGCCGGAGCCGAGATAGACCGCCTGCACGGCCGGATCGGCGCGCACGGACTGCGGCGATCCCTCGGCGATCAGCTGGCCGCGATTGAGTACGATCACCCGGTCTGCATGTTCGAACACGATATCCATGTCGTGTTCCGTGAACAGCACCGCCAGCTGCCGTTCGCGGGCAATGCGCGAGGTGAGCTGCATCAAGAGGATGCGTTCCTTCATCGCCATGCCTGCGGCCGGTTCGTCCATCAGCAGCAGCTTCGGGTCGCCGGCAAGCGCGATGGCAAGCTCCAGCCGCTTGATGTCGCCATAGGGAAGCTCGCGGCAGGAGCGGTCGGCCTCATCGTCAAGGCCGATGAGTGCAAGAAGCGCATCGGCTTGCGGGCGGAAATTGCGGTCCAGCCGGCCGGTGAAGGCGCGCAGCGTCAGCAGCCCGGTGCTCCAGCTCTGCAGAGCCAGCTGCACGTTCTCCCGCACCGTCATGGAGAGGCAGGTTTCCGCCACCTGAAAGGTACGCCCGACGCCAAGGCGGAAGATCCGCTCCGGTGAAAGACCGGTGGTTTCGCTGCCGTTGATGTGGATCCGGCCGGAATCGGGCCGGATCTGCCCGCTCAGCATGTTGAAGCAGCTGCTCTTGCCGGCCCCGTTCGGGCCGATCATCGCCAGCAGTTCGCCCGGCGCCACCTGCAGGGAAACGCCCTGCACGGCCTTGACGCCCTGATAGCTCTTGCTGAGGTTGCGGACCTCGAGAAGTGCGGTCATGATAGGCCTCCCGTCTCGGCAAGCCTGGCTGTGCCCTCCTGCGGCCGGCCTGCGAACAGGCGGCTACGCATCATCCAGATCTGCAGCGTGCCGACGATTCCCTGCGGGAAGGCCACCACCAGCAGCGCGATGAGGCTTCCGAGGATGAGGCGCGGAAAGTCGGTATTGCTCATCAGCCAGATGGACGACACCTTGTAGACGATCGCGCCGATCACGCTGCCGGAGACGGTGCCGAAGCCGCCGAGCAACACCATGATCAGTCCATCCACCGAGCTTGCGATGCTGAGCGTATCCGGAAACACGCTGCCCTTCAGGAAGGCGAACAGCACGCCGGCGAGTCCCGCCAGGAAGGCGCTGATGACGAAGGCGATATGCTGGATCGTCTGGCGGGAAATGCCGATGGTTGCGGAGCGCGTGGGGGAATCGCGCAAGGCCCGCAGGGCATAGCCGAACGGAGAGAAAGTAAGATGGCGCACAAGCGCCACGACGGCCACCGCAGCGGCGAGCGTCAGCCAGTAGAAGGCCGCCGGGCTGGACGCCCAGTCGGAAGGCCAGACACCGACGATGCCATTGTCGCCGCCGGTGACATCCACCCATTGGAAGGCGACGGACCAGACGATCTGGGCATAGGCGAGCGTCAGCATGGCGAAATAGATGTTGCTCAGGCGGACGCAGAACCAGCCGGCAACCACGGCCATTGCCGCAGAGACCAGTGGGCCGATCACGATTGCCGCTTCCATGGAAACACCGAAATGCTGCACCGACAGGGCTGCACCATAGGCGCCGAGACCGAGGGCGGCGGCATGGCCGAAGGAATCGAGACCGCCGACCGACATCAGAAACTGCAGGCTGATGGCAAAGATGATGGCGATCATCACCTCGCTTGCGACACCGACGCCGTAATCGCCGAGCATGAAGGGCAGACAGAGAGCGCCGATCGTTGCGGCGAGTGCGGCGCTTCGGCCGGCAGGCGACAGCGGCTTCCAGGCGGCGGCCTCGCGCGTTGCCATGCTGCGGGCGCGCGACAGTGGTTTGCCAAGCAGGCCCCAGGGCCTCAGCACCAGAACGGCGGCCATGATGAGGAACATCAGCACCAGCGAGATGCTGGGCAGGATCAGGATGCCGAAGGCATTCAACTCCGAGACGATGACGGCGGCGAGAAAGGCGCCGCCGATGCTGCCGAGACCACCGATGACCACGACAACGAAGACTTCGGTGATGATCGACAGATCCATGAAATGGCTGACGGCATCGCGGGGTATCTGCAATCCGCCGCCGAAGGCAGCAAGAAAGACGCCGAGCGCAAAGACACCGGTAAACAGCCACTTCTGGTTCACGCCGAGCGCGCTCACCATGTCGCGATCCTGGGTCGCAGCGCGCACCAGCAATCCCCAGCGGGAGCGGTGCAGCAGCAGCCACAGCAGGCCCAGCACTGCGGGTCCAAGCAGGATCAGCACGAAATCATAGACCGGCATCGGGCGGCCAAGCACAGAGACCGCGCCGGAGAGACCTGCAGCGCGGGGCCCAACCAGATCCTCCGGCCCCCAGAGAAGGCGCACGGCATCCTCGACGATCAGGGTGACACCGAAGGTGGCAAGAAGCTGCAGCAGTTCCGGTGCATGATAGATGCGTCTGAGCAGCAGGATCTCCAGAAGCGCGCCGACGACCGCCACCGCCGTCGCTGCCACGAGCAGGGCCAGCCAGAAGCCGAGCGGCGTCTGCCAGCGGATCGTCAGGCTGTAGGCGATGTAGGCGCCCAGCATGTAGAAGGCGCCATGCGCGAAGTTGACGATGCGGGTGACGCCGAAGATCAGCGACAGTCCGGACGCGACCAGAAACAGCGAGGCTGCATTCGCCAGCCCCGTCAGGAATTGAACGACATAGAGTTCCACAGGCAATCCCTCGTGCGCTGCTCTTCCCGGGTGCGGAAGGTGATGGCAGACAGGTGGTGGCGCGCAGGCATCGTCCGCTGTTGCTTCCCGTCAGAAACCGGTCGGGTGCATACGGACACTGCCTGGGGCCTTGCCGGCGGCCGGATCGCAGACCGCCGGACTTGCCGCGAGTTGGGCTGGCCGGGCGGGCGCCGCGCGGCCTTTGCCGACGTTGCTCAGGGGCGCAGCTTGGCGGCGTCCGCTTCGCTCGGCAGGAAGTCGCTGCCGCTCATGTACTTGAAATCGACCATGACGCCCTTGCCATCCTTGACGGCGGTCTTGCCGACGAAGGCGCCGAGGGTGGACTGGTGATCGGCGGCGCGGAAGGTGATCTTGCCGAAGGGGGTATCGACAGGAATGCCCTTGGCGGCTTCGATCAGATCCGCCGTGTCCGTGGACTTTGCCCTGGACAGGATGGCGGCGGCCGACTTTATCAGCGAGTAGCCGACGACGGAGCCGAGGCGCGGATAGTCGTTGTAGCGCTTCTGGTAGGCGTCGAGGAAGGCCTTGTGTTCCGGCGTGTCGATGCCATACCAGGGGTAGCCGGTCACGA
Source organism: Rhizobium sp. CSW-27 (assembly GCF_018760785.1). Lineage (GTDB taxonomy): Bacteria > Pseudomonadota > Alphaproteobacteria > Rhizobiales > Rhizobiaceae > Neorhizobium. Next base: position 42,322 of record NZ_JAHHZO010000003.1, on the reverse strand, counting down.
TCCAGCCTTGCGGCGCGTCAGCCTGCAGCGGGTCGAGATATTCCGGCTCGCCGGTCAGGAAGGAGACGACGGAACGGTCCTTGAACAGGCCCCGTGTCGTGCCTTCGCGCACCAGCTTCACCAGATCTGCGCCGAAGGTGACGTTCAGGATGGCCTCGGGCTTGGCGGCCTCCACCGCCTGCGCGACGGAGCCGGCATCGATCTTGCCCTGTGGCGGCCACTGTTCGGTGACGAATTCGACATCCGGCCGGGCCTTCAGCAGCAGTTCCTTGAACACGGCGACGGCGCTCTGGCCGTATTCGTAATTCGGCGCGATGGTTGCCCAGCGCTTGGCCGGCAGCTTCGCCGCTTCCTGTGCCAGCATGGCGGCCTGCACATAGTTCGAGGGGCGCAGGCGGAAGGTGTAATCATTGCCCTTGGACCAGACGATGGCATCCGTCAGCGGTTCGCCGGCCAGGTAGAAGACCTTCTTCTGCTTCGCGAAATCCGCAACGGCCAGGCCGACATTCGAGAAGAAGGAGCCCGACAGCATCACCACGCCCTCACGAGAGACGAGCTCGTTGGCGGCGGTGATCGCATCGCCCGGCTTGCCGCCGTCATCCTTGGAAATCACCACCAGCTTGTTGCCGTTGATGCCGCCGGCGGCATTGATCTCGTCCACCGCCATTTCCCAACCCTTTCTGTAGGGTTCGGTGAAGGCCGGCAAACCGGAGTAGCTGTTGATCTCCCCGATCTTGATGTCTGCGGCAAGGGCTTGTCCGGCACAGGACAGGCCGAGGAATAATCCTGCAATTCTCAATAGGCTCGTCATTGCAATTCCCTCTGGGGTTTACCGATTGAAGTCCGGTTATTTTTGTATCGGCGCCAAGTCGGGGGGCTCTGTCAACGCAAAGACTGCCCCGCTTCCCGCCTTTGTCGCATCATTTGGCGTGAACACTAAAAATGCAAGTGGCTGATCTGCAGAATTTTGAGGCATTCGGCCGGATAGAGCCCGGCCGGCGGTAGCCGAGCAAGGTGGATTCCCATCCATAATAAGCGTGTACGCTTCTAATCGATGGTCGAAAAATTTTGATCCAGACGAGGTTTCGGGCGAATTCGCCTCTTGCCTCCCGGCGTTTTTGCAGCATTATTGTTTGTATACGAACAAAAATGGGGAGCTTCGCAATGAGTGAGAGCGCCATGGTCGCCATCGGTCGAGACTATCCGATCGCCGACAATCTCTTTGCTGAACGCGTCGTCTCGGTACGCCATTATACCGACCGGCTGTTCAGCTTCCGCATCACCCGGCCGGCAAGCTTCCGCTTCCGCTCCGGCGAGTTCGTGATGATCGGCCTGCCCAATGCGGAAAAGCCGGTCTTCAGGGCCTATTCGATCGCCAGCCCTGCCTGGGACGAGGAGATCGAGTTCTTTTCCATCAAGGTGGAGAATGGGCCGCTGACGCAGCATCTGCAGAAGATCGCTCCCGGCGACAGGGTACTGATGCGCAAGAAGCCGACCGGGACACTGGTGCTTGACGCGTTGCTGCCTGGCCGGCGGCTCTATCTTCTGTCTACCGGAACCGGCGTTGCCCCCTTCGCAAGCCTCATCCGCGATCCGGAGACCTACGAGAAATTCGAGGAGGTGGTTCTGGTGCAAACCTGCCGGCTCCGCGCCGAACTGGATTACATCAGCGAACTGGTGGCAGGGCTTGCAGATGATCCGCTGATCGGCGAATTGTCCGCCGGAAAGCTCAGCCTCTACACGACGACGACGCGCGAACAGTCGCAACGCATGGGGCGGGTGACGGACCTGATGCGCAGCGGCAGGCTGTTCGACGAACTCGGGCTGCCGCCGATTTCTGCGGATACCGACCGCGCCATGATCTGCGGATCGATGGCCATGCTGAACGAGACCAAGGACATTCTCGAGGCTTTCGGCCTTGTGGAGGGCGCCAACAATGCGCCGGCGACCTTTGTCGTGGAGCGCGCCTTCGTCGGATGACAGGGCGGCGGGCACCCTTCCCGCCCGGCGCGCGCAGAGCCCCGGTCGCGCGGTCAGCCGCCAAGATCCCCGATCATGCGCTTCAAGGCGACGGTGATGGCAAGCTGCTCTGCGGCATTGAGATCGCCCATCGTCCGCTGGCTGACCTCGCGTGCGCGCGGAACGATGTCGCGGATGATCGCCTCGCCCTTTGCTGTCAGCGAGAGGATTACCTTGCGTGCGTCCTGGCTGTCCTTGCTGAGGCCGATCAGGTCGCGGGCGTGCAGCCTTTCGATGATGCCGCGGATCGTTGCCTGATCGATGGCGGTGAGGCGCACGAGCGCGGTCTGCGAACAGGGGCCGACGTCGCGCAATGCGCAGAGTGTGACGAACTGCACCGAGGTCACCCCCGTCTCGTCCGTGATGGCTTCCTGGAAAATCGCCAGATGGCGCTGATAGGCGCGGCGCAGGAGATGGCCGATCTGCTGGAAGACATCGTATCCGTCCATGCCTGATCCGCCGTGCGTGTCCATCTTGCCTGCCATCCCTTCGCTGTCGCGCAACCAGCCTAGAAACCGCCGGCGGCCGGAACAAGCGGTTTTCTCGCCGCGCGCATCTTTCCTCCGGCACTGCGGTTATGCTGCAACGCACAATCTATAATCATACTTTTTATCTTTACAACCCGAGTTGCGATCAGTATCAATGACCGTGACGTCGTGGAGGCGGCGTCTTTTTTCGGGAGGACATCAATGACTATTCTTCGCAAGCTTGCGCTGGGCGCGAGCATGATCGCCCTGTGCTGCACTGCAGCAAACGCTGCCGACCGGACTGTCGGCTTCTCGCAGATCGGCTCGGAGTCCGGCTGGCGCGCCGCCGAAACCTCGGTGACCAAGCAGGAAGCGGAAAAGCGCGGCATCACCCTGAAGTTCGCGGATGCGCAGCAGAAGCAGGAAAACCAGATCAAGGCGATCCGCGGCTTCATCGCCCAGGGCGTCGATGCAATCCTGGTGGCCCCGGTCGTGGCAACCGGTTGGGAGCAGGTTCTGGGTGAAGCCAAGGATGCCAAGATTCCGGTGATCCTGCTTGATCGCGGCATCGATGCGCCGCAGGATCTTTATCTCACCTCGGTTGCGTCCGACCAGGTGAAGGAAGGCCGTGTTGCCGGCGAGTGGTTGGTCAAGACGGTCGGCGACAAGCCGTGCCGCGTGGTGGAACTGCAGGGCACGGTGGGTTCGACGCCGGCGATCAACCGCAAGAAGGGCTTCGAGGAAGCCATTGCCGGCCACAAGAACATCAGCATCGTTCGCAGCCAGACCGGTGACTTCACCCGTTCCAAGGGTAAGGAAGTGATGGAAGGCTTCCTCAAGGCGGAAAACGGCGGCAAGGATGTCTGCGCCATGTATGCGCATAACGACGATATGGCCGTCGGCGGAATCCAGGCCATCAAGGATGCGGGCCTCAAGCCGGGCAAGGACATTCTGGTCGTGTCGATCGACGCGGTGCCGGACATTTTCCAGGCCATGGCCGCCGGTGAGGCCAATGCTACCGTGGAGCTGACGCCGAACATGGCCGGCCCGGCCTTCGATGCGCTGGATGCCTATCTGAAGAGCGGCAAGCAGCCGGAGAAGTTCATCATCACCCAGTCCAAGCTCTACACGCCGGCCGATGATCCGAAGGGTGAATACGAGCGCCGCAAGGGCCTTGGTTACTGAGGCGAACACACCTGCGGCCCGCTCTTGCGGGCGGGCCGCCTTTCCTTGACGGGTCGGGATGACCGGCCGGGCGGCAATCGCGCGACGGGTGGATCAGAAGAAACATGGCGACAGCAGAGGGGGTGGTGCTTGAAGCCAGGGGCATCACCAAGACATTCGGCAATCACACGGCTCTGAAGGGCGTTGATATCAGCTTGCGTCGGGGCGAGGTGCATGCGCTGCTCGGCGAGAACGGCGCGGGCAAATCCACGCTGATCAAGATCCTCACCGGCGCCTATACCCCGGATGCAGGCGTGATCTCTCTGGACGGCCAACCGGTTTCCTTCGCGACGCCGCAACAGGCGCAGGCGCTCGGCATCGGCACCGTCTACCAGGAAGTCAATCTTCTGCCGAACATGACGGTCAGCGACAATCTGTTCATCGGCCGCCAGCCGAGTGCATTCGGTCTGGTGAACCGGTCGGCGACGGACGACCTGGCGCGCAAGGTTCTGTCGCAATACGGTCTCGACATCGATGTGCGCGCGGAACTTTCCACCTATTCGGTGGCCATCCAGCAGATCGTGGCGATTGCGCGCGCCGTTGAACTGTCGGGCAAGGTTCTCATTCTGGATGAACCGACCGCCAGCCTTGACCGCCATGAGGTCGACAAGCTGTTCGAGATCATCCGCACCCTGAAGTCCCGTGGCCTTGCCATTGTCTTCATTACACATTTCCTCGATCAGGTCTTCGAGCTTTCCGACCGTGTGACGGTCCTGCGCAATGGTTTCCGGATCGGTTCGGAGCCGGTTGCCGCGCTCGACCGGACGGGCCTGGTGCGCATGATGCTGGGCAAGGATCTGGTTCACCATCATAACGGTCCGGTCGAGGGCGAGCCGGATGGCGGCGACCTTTTGATGTCGGTGCGACAGCTGGGACTGACCGGCAGCGTCCAGCCGCTGGATCTCGATATCCGCAAGGGCGAAGTGGTGGGGGTTGCCGGCCTGCTGGGCTCCGGGCGCACCGAAATGGCCCGCCTGATGTTCGGCATCGACGTTGCCGATAGCGGCGCCCTTCATATCGACGGCGAAAGCCGTGTGGTGCGCTCGGCGCGCGAGGCGGTGTCGCTCGGCTTTGGCTTCTGCCCCGAGGATCGCAAGGCCGACGGCATTTTCGGTGACCTGTCGGTGCGCGAAAACATCGTCATCGCCATGCAGGCACGGCTCGGCTGGTTCCGGGCGCTGAACCGCGACGAACAGCTGGAGATCGCCGGCAATTTCATCGAGGCGCTGGATATCCGCACCGCATCGGCGGAACTGCCCGTCAAGCTGCTGTCCGGCGGCAACCAGCAGAAGGTCATCCTGGCGCGCTGGCTTGCCACGGATCCGCGTTTTCTGATCCTGGACGAGCCGACCCGCGGCATCGACGTCGGGGCCCATGCGGAAATCGTGCGCATGATCAGCCGCCTGAGGGAAGACGGCCTGGCGCTGGTGGTCATCTCGTCCGAACTGGACGAAATCGTCAGCTATTCCTCGCGGGTCGTCGTGATGCGCGACAGGGCGCTGGTGGCGGAACTGCACGGTGCCGACATCACGCCGGCACGGATCGTGCAGGCGATTGCCGGCCAGGGTGTGGAGGGCGCGGCATGAAACGCCTGCACCTTTCGGATATCGCCCGGCCGCAACTTCTGGCCCTCGCCTGCATTCTTCTTCTGAACTGGCTGGTTTTTCCCGGCTTCTTTACCGTTACCTGGCAGGACGGCCGGCTGTTCGGCAGCCTGATCGATGTCATCAACCGCGGCGCACCGGTGGCGATCCTTGCGGTCGGCATGACGGCCATCATCGCAACGCGTGGCGTGGACCTTTCGGTCGGCGCGGTCATGGCGGTGGCCGGTGCCGTGGCCGCAACCGCGGCAGTCGTCGGTCAGCCTCTGATCGTCACCCTGCTTGGCGCGCTGCTGGTCGGTCTGGCCTGCGGCCTGTGGAACGGAGCGCTGGTGGCCTTTCTTGGCATGCAGCCCTTCGTCGCCACGCTGGTGCTGATGGTGGCGGGACGCGGCCTTGCCCAGCTGATCACCGAGGGGTCGATCGTCACCTTCTCGGATCCGGCCCTGATCTTTGTCGGCACCGGCTCGCTGCTCGGCCTTCCGATGCCGGCGGTGATCGCGCTTGTGCTGATGATTGCCGCCCATCTCGTGATGCGCCGCACGGCCATGGGACTGTTCGTCGAGGCGATCGGCACCAACCGGTCGGCGGCGAGCTATACGGGGTTGCGCACGCGCACCGTCATTCTGACGCTCTATGCCTTCGGCGGGCTCTGCGCCGCCCTGGCCGGGGTGATCGCCGCTGCCGACATTCGCGGCGCCGATGCCAACAATGCCGGCCTCTGGCTGGAGCTCGATGCGATCCTGGCCGTGGTGATCGGCGGAACTTCGCTGATGGGTGGACGCTTCTCCATTCCGATGTCGGTTCTCGGCGCCGTCATCATCCAGGCCATGAATACCGGCATCCTGGTGTCGGGGCTGCCGCCTGAATTCAACCTCATCGTCAAGGCAAGCGTCATCATCCTGATCCTTGTCATGCAGTCAGACCGGATCGGAGAGCTCGTCTCGCGCCGGTTCGCACGCCTCAAGCTGCGGGGGAAAAGCTGATGAATCCGCGTTACCGGCCGCTGGCCGCCACCACGCTCATCTTCATCGTGGCCTATGGCCTGTGCATTGCGCAGTATCCGGCCATGTGGTCCACCCGTGTCCTCGGCAATTTTCTCACCGACAACGCCTTTCTCGGCATTGCCGCCGTGGGCGCCACCTTCGTCATCATCTCCGGTGGCATCGACCTTTCCGTCGGCGCCGTGGTCGGCCTTGCCGGCGTGCTTTCCGCGGTGCTGATCACCACGCTCGGCCTGCACCCGTTGGCTGCCTTCGCGATCGTCCTGGTCGTCGCGGCCTCCTTTGGGGCGGGCATGGGCGCGGCGATCCACTTCCTGCGGGTTCCCCCTTTCATCGTCACGCTGGCCGGCATGTTCATGGCGCGCGGCGTGGCCTCGATCCTGACGCAGGATTCGATCCCGATCGACCATGAATTCTATCGGACGATTTCCGGCCTCTACTACCGGCTTCCGGGCGGCGGGCGCCTCAGCGCCATCGGCCTGCTGATGCTTCTCGTCTTCCTGGTCGGCGGCCTGATTGCCCACAAGACCCGCTTCGGCTCCTATGTCTATGCGATCGGCGGCAACCAGACCTCGGCGGCGCTGATGGGGGTTCCCGTCGGGCTGACAACCATCGGCATCTATGCGCTCGGTTCCTTCCTCGGTGGCCTTGCCGGCATCGTCTATTCGCTCTACACCTCCTCCGGTTATCCCCTGGCGGCGGTCGGCATGGAGCTTGATGCGATCGCGGCCGTGGTGATCGGTGGAACGCTGCTGACCGGCGGCTATGGATTCATATTCGGGACACTCATCGGCGTGATGCTGCAAGGCCTCGTCCAGACCTACATCGTCTTTGACGGTACCTTGTCCAGCTGGTGGACGAAGATCGCCATCGGCTTGCTGCTCTTCATGTTCATCCTGCTGCAGAAGCTGGTATTTTCGGCGCAGGGGCGACGACCGCGGATGCAGAAGGCGCCCGCATGATCGAGCCGGGGAGCCTGCTTCGCTCCCTGACCGAGCGAACGGCCGCACGCAATTTCCAATCCCGCGTCATCCATGACATCGGGGCCGGAGTGATCTCCGGCCGCTTTCCTATCGGCAGCACCCTGCCCAATGATGCCGCGCTGATGGATGAATTCGGCGTTTCCCGGACCGTGCTGCGCGAGGCGCTGAAGACGCTGGAGGCCAAGGGGCTGCTCGAGGCACGGCCGAAGGTGGGCACCAAGGTGGCCAAGAAAAGCCGCTGGAACATCTATGACCCGCAGGTGCTCGCCTGGCATCTGACGGCGCCGCCCGACCGCGACTTTCTCGCCGGCCTCGGCGAGGTGCGCCGCTCGCTGGAGCCGCTGGGCGCTGCCCATGCCGCAAGCCGTCGCAGCTCCGAGCAGGTGCGCCTGATGCGCTACTGGATCCAGCAGATGGAAACCTCGCTCGATCAGGCGAGCAATTTCTGCGTGGCGGATTTCGAACTGCACCGGATCATCGCCGAGGCCTCCCGCAATCCCTTCATCCGGGGCCTCAACGGTGTCATCGAACTGTCCCACGCCTTTGCCTATCTGAAACCGGTCAACGATCCCGATGCGGCAGACCTCGTGCCGTTTCTGACCCTGCACCGGGACCTCGTCCTGGCGATCGAGCGGGGACAGGAGGCAGATGCCGGCGAGGCCATGCTGAAGGTGGTGGCGTTCGAACAGGTTCTTTGAGCGCCGGAAACTACTCGATCAGGCCGAGACGCAGCCCCTTGGCCACCGCCTGCGCGCGATTCACGCAGTCGAGCTTGCGGATCGTGCTGTTGAGGTGAGAGGTAACCGTGTGGTCCGACAAGGTCAGGATCTGCCCGATCTCGACGGATGTCTTGCCGAGAGAGGCCCAGCGCAAGACTTCGGTCTCGCGGCTGGTGAGGGTTGTCACGCCGCCCTCGCCGCTGTGTTTCGTCCACTCATAGAGGCTGAAGGCCCTGAGGGTCAGCATTCCGAGTTCGTTGAGTTCCGACAGGGTCAGCAACGGACGGTCGCCGGACAGCGCCATCATGTAATGCCCTCCATCCGCCGATCGCAGAGGAATGGCTGCAAGTGTGGACGCACTGTGCCGGACCATCAGCTCGATCATGGTGGGCGGACACAGATGCGGCCCCGGTATGTTCAGGCACACCGGCAGCCGCGCGGCGTTCAGCATGCGTGAAAAGGAGGCCGTGTTGAGAAGCCGGTCGGCATCGAATTCCTCCAGCAATTCCAGCGGCGTGTTCGTGGCGACGACCAGAGGCAGCAGCTGGCGGTCGGTGTCGGACGGACGCTTCGATAGGATGAAGTACCGAAAGCCGAAATGCAGCGCGAGATAGCCGAAAGCCGCGGTGACATCCGCCATGCATGTGGCGTTGACAAGCAATTCGCTGACGGCCGCATGCCGTTCGGCCGTAACCCGGATGCCTGATGGCGACACATTGAGCGTCACGGCACGTCTCCCTGCAGCGATGCGGACAGCCACACAGGAAAGGCCACTGCCCGCGTCTTGCCGTGCGCTGCCGCCAGTGCGCGGTCCGCACGGGAGTTGCCGGAGGTTGGCCAACCGGTGGCGGCGAAGAGGGGGCTGAACGGCAAGTCAGGCTGCGGCGTCATGCACGATAAACCAGTGATGGAGATGAATGTATGTAATGCTAATTTAATGGTCTCTGCTAGAGCTAATCTTCGCCATTCTGGATATTTCCCGCTCAGTCTCAGGATCGTCGTCAGCGTGCCGGCCATGACATGGCGCAACGGGCATCCATTGTGATGGTGGAAGACCGCCTCTACCTCGCCTCGCCCATCGGTTGCCCTCCGTTGCTCACGGACATTCAGTCACGTTTCTGTTGCCTCGTTTTGATTCCGATCAATCTGTCGTCCTGTCGGCTCCACTAGATCTGTTGTCATACCCGCGCGGCCACTCTGGCCCATCCAGCATCGGAAGATGCGCCAGAGTTGCCGCCGGTCGAGGCGCGGATGTGGTCCTCCGGGGGGGTGGCCTGCTGCGGCGTTCATTTCAGAAAGTCTGGTTTTGGGGCGCGAGGCTGCGCCGGAGAGCGATATGATGAAGAAGATCACGGGATGGATTCCCCTCGCCATCGTCGCGGCAGGCATAGCCGGCGGCTACTATGCCTGGACGCAGTATAGCGAAGCCGGACTGCCGGTCGGCATCGCATCGGGTAACGGCCGCATTGAGGCGACCGAGATCGATGTTTCCGCCAAGACGGCGGGCCGCATCAGCGAAATCCTTGTTCAGGAAGGGGATTTCGTCCAGCCGGGCGATGTGCTTGCGCGCATGGACACCGTCCAGCTGGAGGCGCAGCGGCGGCAGGCCGAAGCGACGCTGAAACAGGCAGTCATCGGCATCGATACGGCCAACAGCACCGTGACGCAGCGTGTGGCAGAGCGCGAATCCGCCGCCGCGACCGTTGCCCAGCGCGAGGCGGTTCTGGATGGCGCGCAACGCAAGCTCGCCCGTTCCGAGCAGCTGGCATCATCCAATGTCACCACCCAGCAGGTGCTGGACGACGATCGATCCGATGCGGAATCGGCCCGCGCGGCCGTGGCCGCCGCCAAGGCGGAACTGGCGGCTTCCGAAGCGGCAATCAGTGCTGCGAAGGCACAGGTGGTGCATCAGGAGGCGGCGGTTGAGGCGGCAAGGGCATCGGTTGCCAGCATCGAGGCCGACATCAACGACAGCACGCTGAAGGCCGTTCGGCCGGGCCGCGTTCAGTATCGGGTGGCTGAACCCGGGGAAGTGCTGGCCGCCGGCGGCCGCGTACTCAATCTGGTTGATCTGAGCGACGTCTACATGACTTTCTTCCTGCCGACAGCCGAGGCCGGACGGGTGGCGATCGGCACCGAGGTTCGCATCGTTCTCGACGCCGCGCCGCAGTTTTCCATTCCCGCCACGGTGACCTTCGTTGCCGATGTCGCGCAGTTCACCCCGAAGACCGTGGAGACAGAGGAGGAGCGCGAGAAGCTGATGTTCCGCATCAAGGCGCGCATTCCGCAGGCTCTGCTGGAAAAATACATCCATCAGGTCAAGACGGGGCTTCCCGGCATGGCCTATGTCAAGCTTGATGCCAATGCGGCATGGCCCGCCAAGCTGCCGGGTGTCGTGCAATGAGGTCGACGGCACACCAGAATGCGCCAAGTGCGCAGGTGGAGGCGGCACCCGTCGTGCGGCTGCAGCAGGTGGGCTTTCATCACGGCAAGACACAGGCCCTGCTTGATGTCAGCCTTGATCTTCCCGCCGGCTGCATGGTGGGCCTGATTGGGCCGGACGGCGTCGGGAAATCCACCCTGCTGTCGCTGATCTCCGGCGTGCAGGTGATGCAGGCGGGGCGGATCGAGGTTCTGGGCGGCGATATCGCCTCGCGCCCGCATCGCGACAGGATTTGCCCGCGGATCGCCTACATGCCGCAGGGTCTCGGCAAGAACCTCTATTCCACCCTGTCGGTGACGGAGAATGTCGATTTCTTTGCCCGGCTGTTCGGCCAGAACCGGGAAGAACGGCAGGCCCGCATTGCCGATCTTCTGCAGCGTACCGGGCTTGCGCCCTTTCCCGACCGGCCGGCCGGCAAGCTTTCCGGCGGCATGAAGCAGAAACTCGGTCTCTGCTGCGCTCTGGTGCACGATCCCGACCTGCTGATCCTCGACGAGCCGACCACCGGCGTCGATCCGCTGTCGCGCCGGCAGTTCTGGGAGTTGATCGATGACATTCGCCGCGACCGGCCCGGCATGAGCGTCGTCGTCGCCACCGCCTACATGGAGGAGGCCGAACGTTTCGACTGGCTTGTGGCGATGGATGGCGGACGCATATTGGCGACCGGGACCCCCGCCGAACTACTGGCGCGCACCGGCACCGACAATCTGGATGCCGCCTTCATCGCGCTTCTGCCGGAGGCGAGGCGCAAGGGGCATGCGCAGCTCGTCATTCCGCCGCGCGACGCCCGGGGATCTGGCGAGGATGTGGCGATCGAGGCGGAAAACCTGACGATGCGCTTCGGCGGGTTCACCGCCGTCGACAATGTCAGCTTTCGCATCCGCAAGGGCGAGATCTTCGGATTTCTCGGCTCGAATGGCTGCGGCAAGACAACCACGATGAAGATGCTGACGGGTCTGCTCGCCGCAAGCGAGGGAACCGCGAGCCTGTTCGGCAGTCCGGTCGATCCGAAGGATATCGATGTGCGCCGTCGCATCGGCTACATGAGCCAGGCCTTCTCGCTCTATTCGGAACTGACGGTGCGCCAGAACCTCGACCTGCATGCCCGTCTGTTTCGTATGGCACCGGATGCCATTCCAGCCCGGATCGACCAGATGCTCGCCCGCTTCGGTCTCGTCGAGGTGGTCGACAGCCTGCCGGATGCGTTGCCGCTCGGCATCCGCCAGCGCCTGTCGCTGGCCGTGGCCATGATCCATGCGCCGGACATCCTGATCCTGGACGAGCCGACCTCCGGCGTCGATCCGGTGGCGCGCGACAGCTTCTGGCAGATCCTCGCGGATCTGTCGCGCAAGGATGGTGTCACGATCTTTGTCTCGACCCATTTCATGAACGAGGCGGAACTGTGTGACCGGATTTCCCTGATGCATGCCGGCAAGGTTCTGGTCAGTGATACGCCTGCCGCGATCGTCAAGGCGCGCTCGGCGCAGACGCTGGAAGAGGCCTTCATCGCCTATCTTGAAGAGGCGACGGGAACGGCCGCGACGGCGCCTGCGGTGACCGGGGCACCGGATCCGCAGCCTCGTGCGGAACCGCCGCCCGCCGGACGTGCGGCCCCCTTCGATCTGCGGCGGATGTTTGCCTATACCCAGCGGGAAACGCTGGAACTGCGCCGCGACCCGATCCGCGCCACGCTTGCCATCCTCGGCAGCGTCATCCTGATGTTCGTCATCGGCTATGGCATCAATCTTGACGTCAACAACCTGACCTTTGCGGTGCTTGACCGCGACGACACGACGCTCAGCCGCGATTACGCCCTGCAGATCGCCGGATCGCGCTATTTCATCGAGATGGCGCCGATCCGCGACTATGAGGATCTGGACCGGCGCATGCGCAGCGGCGAACTGAGCCTTGCAATCGAAATCCCGCCCGGCTTCGGGCGCGATGTGGAGCGCGGGCGCGGCGCGGCGCAGGTGGCGGCGTGGATCGACGCCGCGATGCCGACGCGGGCCGAAACGGTTCAGGGTTATGTGGAGGGCATTCACGCGGCCTGGCTGCAGCAGAAGGCGCGGCTGCTCTACGGCGATGCCGCAACGCAGGGCAGTTTCCAGCTCGCCCTGCGCTATCGCTACAATCCGGGCGTGGAAAGCCTGGTGGCGATGGTGCCGGCGGTGATCCCGCTGCTGTTGATGATGATCCCCGCCATGCTGGCGGCGCTCAGCGTGGTGCGCGAGAAGGAACTGGGTTCAATCATCAATTTCTATGCGACGCCGGTGACGCGGCTGGAATTCCTGCTCGGCAAGCAGATACCCTATGTCGTGCTGGCCATGGCCAACTTCGCCATGCTGGTTGCCTTCGCCGTCTTCATCTTCCAGGTGCCGCTGACCGGCAGCTTCCCGACGCTGGGCCTTGCGGCGCTGATCTATGTCATCGCGGCGACCGGCATGGGCCTGCTGATTTCCAGCTTCATCCGCTCGCAGATTGCCGCGATCTTCGCCACCACGCTGATCACGCTCATTCCGGCCGTGCAGTATTCCGGCATGATCGATCCGGTGTCCTCCCTGCAGGGGGCCGGTGCCGTGATCGGGCAGATCTATCCGACCAGCTATTTCGTCACCATTTCCCGCGGCACCTTTTCCAAGGGACTGGCCTTCGGCGATCTCATCGGCTCCTTCGTGCCGCTTCTATGTGCCGTGCCGGTGCTTCTGGGGCTCGGCACCCTGTTCCTGAAAAAGCAGGCGGGCTGACCCATGCGACTGGCCAACGTCCTCCACCTCGGCATCAAGGAACTGCGCGGCCTGCTGCGGGACCCGGTGATGCTGATCCTCATCGTCTATTCCTTCACGCTGTCGATCTACACGGCCTCGACGGCGACGCCGGAAAGTCTCAATCATGCAGCCATCGCCGTGGTGGACGAGGACCAGTCTCCGGTGTCCTCACGCATTATCACGGCCTTCTCGCCGCCCTATTTCGTCGTGCCGAAGCTCGTCACGCAGCAGGAAATGGACCGGCGCATGGATGCCGGGCTCGATACCTTCGTTCTCGACATTCCGCCCGACTTCCAGCGAGACCTGCTGGCCGGCCGCTCTCCGACCATCCAGCTGAACATCGACGCGACCCGCATGACGCAGGCCTTTACCGGCGGCAGCTACGTGCAGTCGATCGTCTCCGGCGAAGTGAGCGAGTTCCTCGACGGCTATCGCGGTGCAAGCTCGAACCAGGTGGATCTTGTTCTGCGCGCCCGCTTCAACCAGCAGCTGGACAAGGGATGGTTCGGTGGCGTGAACGAAGTGATCCAGGCGGTGACCATGCTGTCGATCATCCTGACCGGGGCAGCGCTGATTCGCGAGCGCGAGCACGGCACGATCGAGCATCTGCTCGCCATGCCGGTGACGCCGACAGAGATCATGCTCGGCAAGGTCTGGTCCATGGGACTGGTGGTGCTGCTGGCGACGATCTTCTCGCTGATTGTCGTGGTGCAGGGCTGGCTGGCAATCCCGATCCAGGGCTCTCTGACGCTGTTCCTTCTGGCCGCGGTGCTGCAGCTCTTCGCCACCACCTGCATGGGCATCTTCCTTGCCACGGTGGCCGGCTCCATGCCGCAGTTCGGCCTGCTGATGATGCTGATCCTTCTGCCGCTCCAGGTGCTTTCAGGCGGCATGACGCCGCGCGAAAGCATGCCGCAGATCATTCAGGACATCATGCTGGCGGCGCCCAACACCCATTTCGTCATCCTCGCCCAATCCGTCCTTTTCCGGGGCGCCGGGCTCTCGGTCGTCTGGCCGCAGCTTCTCGCCCTGGTGCTGATCGGCACCGTGCTGTTCATCTTCTCACTCCGCCGCTTCCGCAAATTCCTGAGATAGGGGCGGCGGAGCCGATGTCAGAGCCGCCGCCTGACGCTGCAGGAAGGCCTTCCGATAGCGGGCATAGTGGCGGCGTGTGTGCCAATCCCGGTGCAGGGTCAGGGCCATGCCCTTGATCGATCGCAGGAGATTGCGGCGGCGTGCGCCCTTGCGGTCGCTCTCTAATAAGCTTCCGCCAAGATCGGACGCCGCTTCACGAATGGGGTTGCCGGGCAGTGACCAGATGTCGAGGCCGATTTCCCAGAAGAACTTGATATCCTCATCCACGACGCGAAAAACCCGCTCCCGCGCCAGCAAGCGCGCTGCGCCTTCGCGCGAAATGAGGTAGCCGACCAGCCCGGCCCTGGTCCGTTTCCACTTGACCAGCGGCAGGCCGGCAATCTCGGTTTCGATGCCGACATGGCGCGAGCGGTCGCGCGGGAAATCGAACAGCTTGATCATGTGACGCCCATCTGCCAGCAGCGCTGGCGCCCGCTGCACGGCCTGGTGAACGATCTCGGGGGTATGAAACCGGAAATCATCCTCGAGCAGCAAGGCATATTGCCAGTCCCGTGCCAGCAATGTCTGCCAGCCAAGCCGATGCGTGGCATAGGCTGCCATCTCGCTGCGGGTCGGCATGTGTTTGCTCCAGCGCCTTGCCTTGCCGATGTCGAAAAGCCGATCCACCTCTTCGTCCGTGCTGATGAAGCCGTGGGCAAGATGGATCTGATGCGGATGAAACAATGTTGCGGCTTCCGCGAGTGCACCATTCACCCGCGCCGCCGGCGATCGGCTGCAGGTCAGGATGATGATGCCGGTTTCTGTCGGTTCTGGTTGATCAGGACGCATCGTGGATTGCCTTTAGTTGCGGCAGACCGACCGGGGTCACGCCGAGATCGCGCGCGAGCTGGCCGAACCCCTCCGTCTCAAGGAGGTCGCGATAGGGAATTTCGGGGAAGATGAGGCCGGACCGGTGCACATCGGAATGGACAAGCAGAACCGTGCCGCCGACACCGTTCAGTGGAACCTGTTCCAGATAGCGCAGATCATGGAGATGACGGCGAACCCAGTAGTGCGGCGGAGGCTGAAGAATGCCGCCGTGAAGGTGTCGATAATATTCGCAGTCGTTCGGCTCACCGACATCGAGAAAGGCATTGAGATCGTAACTGGGCCCATCCATCGCAAGCACGCAATCCGGCGTTACGATCTTGGAACGGGCAGCCAGAAGGGACTGCAAGAGGTTGGACGGCAGCCCGATGACGTCGGAGTCCAGCCACAGGAACCAGCTGCTTGCCGAGGTCAGGCCCATGGCTTGCTGCAACAGATCGTTGCGCGCCCGCGCAAGCCCTGCGCGCCTGCGGAACTGATAGGCCTGCCGCCAGCGCCGGGAATGGGCGAGGTGCGGCGCGTTACGGTCGGTTCTAACGCTGGTGAGGCTGGCGAATGTTTCGGCATATCGTGCCGTAAGGTCCGCGATGATGGAGGAGGTATTGTCGGTGCTGTCGCCCTGGCCATAGACGAGGTGAAGCCGCTGTTTCGGATAATCGAGGTTCAGGATCTGCTCGATGTTTCGTTGAAGTGTCGCGGCCCCGTTTCGCACGGGCACCAGGATTGTCGTTTCCGGCAGTTCCTGCCCATCGGCCAGAGGGCGAAGAAGCAATGGTGCATCGATCCGCTGCCGGGCGTCGGAAAGCAACAGCTTGCGTCCGGACATGGCGTGACGCAGCTTGCGAAGTGCCGTCACGCTGCGCCGCATCGCATTCGGGCGCTTTTCACGAAACCAGCTGCCGTTCCAGAAGTGTTCGCAGAACGCGGTATTCTGCCAATGGCCATGCCTGTTGCCGGTCGGAGTGCCCTCGCGTTCGGCAAAGAGGTGTGATGAGTGGAGCCTGAACGCATCCTGATCCGGCCATTGCAGAACCGCCGCTGTCAGCAGCAATGGTCCGGTTGTTTCCAGCACGTCGCCATTCTTGCGCGGATACATCCGCACGCAAAGATCGATGACCTTATCCCAGAATGGATGTCCGGCCGGACTTGCCATGACCCCATTGAAAAACAGTGTCGGCAGCCCGCGCCTTTGGGCGTGGTGGTGCCGTTCCGGCGGTTCCTCGCACAGGATGATCCGCGTGTCTTCTGCGAGCGGCGCGAGCGGCGCGAGACAGCGGGTGTCGATATCCGTGTAGACGCCACCGAAGCGCTTGAGCAGGCAGTAACGTGCAAGGTCCGCGCGCTGGACAGGCCGGGAGTAGCCGTCGAAAAGCGGCAGCAGATCCGGAAATTCGGCCGCCATGAATTGCCTAAGGGCTGCATCATCCCAGAAACGGTAATCCCAATCCGGATTGAGGCGTTGCCAGCTCCCGGTGTCGCCTTTATCCGGAGGTACGGGATGCGTCTTCCAGGTTTGGTGGATGATGCGCGGAATAGACCTCGGAAAATATGATGACATATCTGCAGGTAAGTCTGGAACAGGATGAAAATCAGGCGTCCGGTCGCGAATTGCGCGACGGGGCCAACTACTTGAACATGTCGAATTTTTCTAGCGTAAGTCGAATCTTTCTCAAGAGAAAAGTAACGACGGACAAGAAAAGTGGCCGCGCCGCAACAGTCGCCCCTCTTGAAAAGGAGGGTATTGAACAGCTTTTGTATATCATACGTGATGTGAAGCCGCGCGCCGTGCTGTTCGAAAGCGTTACATTGCTTCAGGCCGTCGAAGCTGTTCGCCGTGTCGAGCCTACCCTTCCGCTGATCGTTGATTTTCACAATGTGGAATCCCGTCTTTATCGGGAGATGCGGTTGGCACGCTGGCCTCGCATGATGCGGCCGGTTGCCGCTCTGGTACTGCAAAAGCGGGTGAGGCAGGCGGTCGAGGCGGATCGGCGAGTGGCGCAGTGCGCAACATCACTGTGGGTGTGCTCCGACGCTGACCGTCGTCTTGTGCAGTCCATCGGTATCGACCGCCCGGTCTTCGTTGTAGCCAATCCGATCCCAGCCTGGAGCCTCGCCGCTTCCGCTGAATGTTGCGCTGAGGGCGGCGATGTCCTGTTCGTCGGCCATCTGGGGTACGGCCCGAACAAGCTGGCGGTGCGGGAGCTTGCCTTGGAGATCATGCCACGGCTGCGACGGATCATGCCGGGCGCCCGCCTTCATGTGTGTGGACGTGGGCCGGGTCGCAAGCTGCAGCGCCTGGTTGCCGCCTGTGGCGCCAGACTGACGTCCGATCCCCCTGATCTGGCGCAGGCCTATGCAACGGCTTCGGTGACAGCCATCCCGCTGCGTCAGGGCGGCGGTACGCGCCTGAAGGTGCTGGAGGCTCTGGCGGTCGGTTGCCCTGTTGTGGCCACTGCAAAGGCAGTGGAAGGTCTGGATCTTGTACCTGGGCGCCATTACCTCAGAGCTGAAACGCCGGAACAGTTTTCAGCGGTGCTGGCGAAGGTGTTGTCCGACGCGCCGCTGAGGATGCGATTGCGGGAAGCCGGCAGGACGTTCGTGCTGACCAACTTCGGCGATGAGGCCAGACGAGAGGCCGTGCGCATGGCGCTTGCCGGGATTGAAGAGCCAACATGACCTCCTGCCGGCCCGCAACCGCAGTCCGCCCCGGGAGCATGGCGCCGGGCAGGGTGCCGCCGCAGGCGGCGCTGTCATCGAAACGGAAGAAAAACTTCACGGTTGCGTCACCGATCCGTGGCTGAGCCATCACAAATGCCCGTTACACAGCCCCCTGATTTCCGGGGGGATACCGGCCGGAAACTCATTTCCCGAAACGAGGCACTTTGCGATGAAACTGTTTGTTCTGAAGACCGCGCTTGCCGGCCTGATGGCCGCAACCACTCTGGGCGTTGCCCCGGCCTTTGCCGAAAAGACCAAGTTCGAATTCTGGTACGGCCTCAGCGGCGATCTGGGCGACCGCGTGCAGGAAGCATGCTCGAAGTTCAACGCCAGCCAGAACGACTTCGAGATCGTCTGCACCTCGCAGAACGGTTACGACGCCACGCTGCAGAACACGATTGCTGCCTATCGCGCCAAGAAGCATCCGGCCATCACCCAGATCTATGATGCCGGCACGCTGGACCTGATGCTCTCCAAGGCCTTCATTCCGGCCAAGAAGCTGATGGCCGACAACGGCTACAAGATCGACTGGAACAACTATTTCGGCGGCATCGCCAACTATTATGCCACCGCTTCGGGCGAACTTCAGTCCTTCCCGTTCAACTCCTCGACCGCGATGTTCTACTACAATGTCAGCGCCTTCGAGAAGGCCGGCATCGATTTCAAGCCGGACACCTGGGAGCATGTCGAGGAAGCCGCCCGCAAGCTGAAGGCTGCCGGTTACGAGTGCCCGCTCGGCTTCAATTTCGACACCTGGCCCCTGCTGGAGCAGTTCTCCGCCATCCACAACCAGCCGATCGCCACCAAGGCCAACGGCTATGAAGGCCTTGATGCCGAAGTCGTCTTCAACAAGACGAAGTTCGTCGACCACGTGAAGTTCTTCAAGAAGATGCAGGATGAAAAGCTGTTCGTCGTCAAGACCAAGCAGCTCGGCATGGACATCGTTCCGGCCTTCACCTCGCAGACCTGCCAGATGATCCAGACCTCGATCGCCGACCACGGCACCGTCGGCAAGACCCTGCCGGAAGGCGTCAAGTGGGATGTTGCGATGCTTCCCGTCTGGAAGGGCACCGAGCGCAAGAACTCGCTCGTCGGCGGTGCCTCGCTCTGGGTGATGGCCGGCCGTCCGGAAGCGGAATACAAGGGCGCGGCAGCCTTCCTCAACTTCCTTGGCCAGCCGGACATGGTGCAGTGGTGGTCCACGGTAACCGGCTACATCCCGGTGACCAAGACCGGCTTTGACTCGATGAAGGCCAACGGCTTCTACGACAAGGCGCCCTACAAGGGTCGCGAACTGGCCATCGCCAGCCTGACCTACACGCCGACCTCAGAAAACACCCGCGGCATCCGCCTCGGCAGCTTCACGCAGATCCGCAAGGAAGTGTCGACCTCGCTTGAGGCGATCTTCATGCAGAACGCCGACGTGCAGAAGGAACTGGACCAGGCGGCCGACCGCAGCAATGCCATCCTGCGCCGCTTCGAAAAGACCTATGCCGGTCAGAAGCTGAACTGATCGATCGCGATCGCCGAATGCCCCGTGGCCGCAAGGTTTTAGACCTGATGGCGGCGGGGCATTCCGTCTCCCTGTGAGCGCTCTGGTCAATTCATGGAAAAACGTGCCGTTTTCAAGAGCTGGTGGCTGCCGGTCGTCTTCGCCCTACCGCAGCTTCTGCTGATCCTCTTCTTCTTCTACTGGCCGGTCGCCGCCGTGGTGAACTGGGCCTTCACCCTGGAGCCGCCGTTTGGCGGACCGGCCGAATTCGTCGGCCTTGCCAATTTTCAGGAAGCCTTTTCCGATCCATTCTACTGGAATTCGGTGATGGTCAGCCTGATCTTCGCCACGGTCGGTCCCCTGTTTGCCATCTCCATCGGACTCGTGCTGGCCATTGCGGTGGATCGGCAGCTGCCGGGCTCCGGCTTCTTCCGGTTCCTCTACATCCTGCCCTATGCCATTGCCGGCCCGGCAGCAGGCATGGCCTTCCGCTTCATCCTGTCGCCGGAACGCGGGCTTGCCGCCACGCTGAACGCGGCGTGGCCGGACATCTGGAACCCGGCGAAGTATGGCGAACATGCCCTGGCGCTGGTCATCATCATCTTCATCTGGAAGTGGTCGGGCTATACCTTCATCTTCCTGCTCGCCGGCCTGCAATCGGTGCCGCGTGCACTCGGGGAAGCCGCGGCCATGGATGGCGCCGGGCCGTTCCGCCGTGCCATCGACGTGCAGGTGCCGCTGCTTGCCCCCACCCTGTTCTTCCTGCTGGTCACCATGATGACGGAAGGTTTCGTCGGTGCGGACACGTTCGGCATCGTGCATGCCGTGACCGAAGGCGGACCGAACCATGGCACGGAAGTCATGGTCTACCGGATCGTCGACGAGGCCTTCAAGGGGTTGAACTATTCCGGCGCTTCGGCGCAGAGCATCATCCTGATCGGCCTCATCATGATCTTCACCTTCATCCAGTTCCGCTTCGTCGAGAAGCGCGTGCACTACAAGTGAGGGCGACATGATTCAACGCACCCCCATTGCCGATGCCGTGACCTATGCGATCATGGTGCTCGGCTTCATCCTGCTTATCGGCCCCTTCCTGGTGATCATCGCCGGCGCCAGCCAGACCATGCAGCAGGTCAATGCCATTCCCTTCAGCTTCCTGCCGGAGAACCAGTTCCTGGCCAACGCCACCCAGGCCTGGCAGCGGGCCGATCTCGGCACCGCAATGACCAACAGCCTGATCATGGCGGTGCTTGTCACGGCCGGCAAGGTGGCCCTGTCGTCATTGACCGCCTTCGCGATCGTGTTCTTCCGCTCGCCCTTGAAGCATCTCTTCTTCTGGAGCGTCTTCATCACGCTGATGCTGCCGCTCGAAGTGCGCGTCGTGCCGACCTATGCGGTGGCGGCAGACCTTCTGCAGCCGGTGAAATTCATCCTGTCTCTGTTCGGCGGCATCCAGATCGGCGTCGACTGGAACCTGCTGAACTCCTATACGGGCCTCACGCTGCCGCTGATTGCCACGGCAACCGGCACGTTCCTCTACCGGCAGTTCTTCATGACGTTGCCGGACGAACTGGCGGAAGCGGCGCGCATGGACGGTTCCGGCCCCGTGCGCTTCTTCTTCGACATGTTGCTGCCGCTCTCGCGTACCAACATGCTGGCGCTGACCACCATCATGTTCGTCTATGGCTGGAACCAGTATCTCTGGCCGCTGCTGATGGTGACGGATCCGTCCTACAAGACGGTGATGATGTCGCTGCGCTCCCTGCTTCCCGCCGATAACGGCACGCCGGACTGGAATGTCACGCTTGCCGGCTCGCTGCTCATCATGCTTCCGCCGCTCGTCGTGGTCGGCGTGCTGCAGCGCTGGTTCGTCCGCGGCCTCGTCGCCACCGACAAGTGACGCCGCGCCCCGGCCCCTGAAAACAAGGTTTGAAACTATGGCAGACATCGATATTCGCGCCGTGCGCAAGAACTACGGCAAGACCCCTGCCCTGCATGGCGTCGATCTCTTCTTTGCATCCGGCGAATTCGTCGTCATCCTCGGTCCATCCGGCTGCGGCAAGTCCACGCTGCTGCGCATGATCGCCGGTCTGGAGGATATCACCGGTGGCGAGATCGCCATCGACGGGCGCGTGGTCAATCGGCTGGAGCCGCGCGAGCGCGGTTGCGCCATGGTGTTCCAGAATTATGCGCTCTATCCGCACATGTCGGTGGCGAACAATATCGGCTATGCGCTCAAGGTTTCGGGCGTGCCGAAGGCCGAGCGCGAGCGACGCATCGCCGAAACGGCAAAGATCGTCGGCCTGCAGGATTATCTGGCACGCCGGCCGGCAGCCCTGTCCGGCGGTCAGCGCCAGCGCGTGGCCATGGCGCGCGCCATCATCCGCGAGCCCAAGGTCTTCCTGTTCGACGAGCCGCTGTCGAACCTCGATGCGAAGCTGCGCATCTCCATGCGCGCCGAGATCCGCAAGCTGCACCAGCGTCTGTCGGCCACGTCGGTATTCGTCACGCATGACCAGGTCGAGGCCATGACACTTGCCGACCGGCTGGTGGTGATGAACCGCGGCTATGTGGAGCAGGTGGGGCGTCCGCTGGAGATCTATCATCGGCCGGCCAGCACCTTCGTTGCCTCCTTCATCGGAGCGCCGGCCATGAACCTCGTGCGCACCCGCGTCGAGGTGGAAAGCGCCAGCATCCGTTTCGGCGGTGCAACGGTGGCGATCGACCCGGCCTTTGCCGCCAGGCAGCGCGGGCAGGACGTGACGTTCGGCATCCGGCCCGAGCATTGCCGCCTGTCCGCGACGGCGGAGGAGGGCGTCCAGGCGCGCGTCGATTTCGTCGAGGAACTCGGCGTTGGCCGCGTCGCCTATTGCGAGGTCGAGGGCGAGCCCTTTGCCATCACGCTCGATGATCATACGGTGGTTACGGCAGGGGATATGCTGTCCCTGCTCCTGCCGAGCGAGCATCTGCATTTCTTTGACACCGACACCGGCCGCCGCATCGAGATGGATGCGCCTGTGCCGGATGCGGCGCCCGCCGCCGCCCATCATTCCGTACAAACCATGGGAGTTCTTTCATGAACGAGATCATTTCCGCCATCGGCTTTTGCAATCGCGTCGGGCATGGCGATCTGTCGATCCTCGATGCATCGCTGCGCGAAATCGCCGATACGGGTGCCGATGCCTGCGAGATCGGCATCTATGGCGAGGAGATCATCGCCGGCGGCCGCATCATCGAGGACCGCTCCCGCCGGGTCGAGGAGATCGTTCGCGGCTATGGCTTCAAGAAGCTGTCGCTGCACGGGCAGATCTCGTCCAACTTCATGGATCGCCAGCATCTGGCGCTGCAGAAGAAGGTGGTGCGTGCCATGCTCGAACTCTGCAACCGTCTCGGCGCCGGCATTCTCGTGCATCACTCCGGTGCAGCGCAGCTCGCCGAGGGCGAAAGCGGCGCAGATCTGGACCTGATGGAACGCGAGGCGCTTTTCGAAATGGCCGAAGTCGCCAAGGGCTATGGCGTGCGCATTGCGCTGGAAAACATCTTCACCACCGAAAGCGGCCAATACCGCCAGACACCGAGCCAGGTGGCAGAGACGGTGCGCGCCGTGGGCCACGACAATCTGGTGGCGCTGATCGATTTCAGCCATGCCTATATCGAATCGACCTTCAGGCAGCTGGATTTCCGCGAACAGCTGCGCGCCATGGCACCGGTCACCGGCCATCTGCATGTGCATGACAGCTTCGGCCTTCCCTACACGATGGAGAAGTTCTTCCACGCGGCCGAAGCCACGGCACTCGGCATCGGCGACCTGCACCTGCCGATCGGCTGGGGCGATATCGCATGGGACGAGATCTTTGCCGAGCTGACCTTCCTGCCGGATACCACCCTGATCATGGAAATCGATGCGCATCGCTTCAGGGACCAGCAGCCGGGCTGCCTGGAACGGGCACGACAGCTGGCTTCGCTGGTCTCCGCCGGCTGATGCCGCCAACCGGCGGGGCTACAGCCCCGCCCACATATCTTCAGCTGCGAGAGAGCGGCAATGCCGGAACCAGACCGCCGGTGAGGATGCTGGCGCCTTGCGTCGTGTCGGTAAGCCGCCGCAGGGCCTCATGGGCGGCAAGCGTGACCGAAAGTTCCTCCTCCGAGAAGGAATAGCCGGCACGCTTGCCGACCGCCACGACGGCAGCTGTCCCCTGCTGCATCGCGGCGGCTATTCTTGCTTCGAGGATGCGGTCGGCACGCAGACGGACGCAGAAACGTTGCAGATCGCTGAAGCTCATTGGGCATCCTCAAGGCAGGACATCAAAATACTGTCTATTCCTGCCGCGGCAGGTGAAACTGACGGCTAAAAATTGTTGCGTCCGGAAGTGTAACGTTGCGGGTGCGGAAGGAAAGGCCTGCTGCGACGGCTGGGACGAATTCGCCTCGTTCTGGGACGCTCTGACGCCTTGCCCGGGCCCCGCGTGGTCAGGGGGCGGTCCTGAGGCTTTCCAGCCAGGCCTGCATCCAGTTGTCGCTGGCGGCCTGCAGGTCGATCTTGAGCCGGATGCCGGCCTCGGCATTGCGGATCGCTTCGCTCGGGCGGACGCCATAATATTGCTGGAAGGCGCGCGAAAAGGCGTTTTCGCTTGGGAAGCCGGTGGAATAGGCAAGCTTCGCGACGGAACCGCGCGAGGTTCCGACGGACGTCAGCTTCAGATAGGCCAGACGCAGGCGCCGGTCGCGGATATAGTTGGCAATGCCGCCCATGGGCTCGAACAGCCGATAGAGCGCTGAACGCGACAGGGCGAAGTGGCGCATGATCATCTCCGTCGAGAGGGACGGATTCGTCAGGTTGCGTTCTATGAACAGCTGGATGGTCTGCAGATTGATGTCCACCAGCGTTTCCCGTTCGGCGGCGACGGCGGCGGAGAAGCCGCTGGATACCAGCACGGACGCCACTTCCGCAGCGAGACGCCCTTCCGCGCCGGTCAGCCGTGGCGCGACCTTGGCCATAGACAGCATGTGTTCGCCGAGGAGGATTCCGAGCGTTGACGAGCCCTGGACGCGAGAGCCGTGCAGGTCATCGATCACCCGCGGCGTCAGTCGCAGCATGGAGCGCGGCAGGATCAGGCTGATGATGTCCATGTCCGTCGTCTGGCTCTGCATCGGACGGCTGAGATCGAAGCAGACGATATCGCCCGCGACGCCGGTGGCAAGCCCGCCATCGGCATCGTAGGCGCATTCGCCCTTCACATAGAGCTGGATCAACAGATGATCGACACCGGTTGCAGCGACAAGTTCGCGGGAGCGGTGGAAGGACTGGGCGCTGGCGGAGGATTTGCCGATCAGAAAATGCCCGAGATTGTAGCTGGCAAGATCCGCCTTGAAGCTCGACAATTCGTCCCTGGTCGGACGGGCCTCGAACAGGCTGGCCACCCCTGCCCGCCAGTATTCGAAATTCTCATCGCGGCTCAGTTCCTGCGAGCGTATGATCTGGTGCTCGATGCTCTCTGTCGTCAAAACGATCCCCCAAGATCGGCTTCCCGGCCCCTGGTTTCGGCCGGAAACCGGCCGGCGCAGCGCGGCAACGGTGAGGATGACGCTGTACAAGGCGACGACTAAGAAACCGCAAAATATCTTGTGAGAAATATGGCTATCCAGCAGGGATCACAAGGGACCTCTGGCTGTGATGCACGGCCGAGTACCGGCAGCGCTACTTTGTCTTTGCGACATAGACCCCGTCCCAGCCGTCGCCGGGCGGATCTGCCAGAAGCGCGCTCAGCCGTTCGGCGTAAAGGCTGTAAAGCCCGACCAGTTGCGGAGGCGCGGTCTGGCGAAGGCCTTGAAGGGCCGCAGAGGCATCCGCAAAAGCCCCATGCCGGTAGAGGGAGAGGAAGGCCTCATGCCGGGCAGCGAGATCGTGAAATGCATGGCTCCCGGCAAGCGTTTCGTCGCCCATCAGCGCATGCAGCCGCACCGGCGCCGTGCGGCCCTTCACCCGGACATTGTCGATCTCGAGAAAGGCCAGCGCGGGCACGGCCTGCCGCGTGAAGTCGCTGACGGCAATCGTCACGCCGTAGAGCTTGGTCAGGCCCTCGATGCGGGAAGCCAGATTGATGCTGTCGCCGAGCGCCGAATAGCTGAAGCGCTGCGCCGAGCCGAGATTGCCGACACAGGCATCGCCGCTGTTGAGGCCGATGCCGATGCGGATCGGCTCGTTGCGGCTTTCATTGAGAACCTCGACCGCCTTTGCCATGTCGAGGGCGGCGCGGCATGCCTTTTCCTCATGGCGGTCGATATCGAGCGGTGCATTCCAGAAGGCCATGATCGCATCGCCGATATATTTGTCGATCGTTGCCTCGCGGCGCAGCAGGACATCCGTCAGCGGCGTGAGAAAGGAGTTGATCAGGCTTGTCAGCGACTGTGGATCCATGCCCTCGGACAGCGTGGTGAACCCGCGAATGTCGGAGAACATCACGGTCAGTCGCCGTGTCTCGCCACCCAGCCTGAGCGCGGAAGGCTCGCGCGCCAGCCGTTCCACCAGCGCCGGCGCGAGATAGCGGCCGAATGCGCCCTTCACCAGCCGCTTCTCCCGATTTTCGAGTGCCAGTCTGAGCGGGGTCAACACCAGGAACAGAAGGACCAGCGTCGCGACTGCACCGACCGGGTCGATGATCACCCTGAACGCCGAGAAGGCATGCCAGGAAACCGCGACGAAGCCCGATGTGAGCCCTGCGAGGAGCAGGGCGCTGGCAAGCGCGCCGCTGCGGGTGGTGACGGCGATCAGCATCACGCCGCACAGCAGCGTGGCGAGAAGCAGCACGCCATGGCTCCAGTCCGGTTCGTGCAGGAAAACCCCCGCCACGATCTGGTCGATGATTTCGGCATGAACCGTAACGCCCGGAGTGGCGGAGGCGAGCGGGGTGGCAACGATATCGCGCAGTCCTATGGCGCTGGTGCCGACCAGAGCGATGCGACCCTCCACGACGGGTTGCAGCCGATCCACGGCATCCGCTTCCAGAAGGCGCGCGGCTGAGATCACCGTCATGTTCGGCATGCCGGAATAGTAAAGTCGCATTCGGCCATCCGGTTCGGTCGGCACGTCGAGATCGCCGACCCGCAGCCCTGTCATGCCGGGTGCTCCGCCGCCGCCCTCCCCGCTTGCATCATTGCCACGCAGCATGAAGCCCTTCGCGCCGAGCGCTGCCCGCAGGCTTTCGATGGCCAGCGCCGGATAGATTGCGGTTCCGGCAACGGCGGCAAGTGGCATGGTGCGGATGATATTGTCATCGGTGGTGGTGAAGGAGAAGAAGCCGGCGCCCTGGGCGGCAGTCTGCAGCAGATCGAGATTGCTGACGGCCCCGGAAAAATGCGGTAGATAGCGGCGCGGATCCGTTCCGCCATAGGCAAAACCGGCTCTGGCGGGAGGCGGCCTTGCGGTGCTTTCGTCAGTCAGCGCAAAGCCGAGCACCGTGTTGCCGGCAGCAAGGGCTCCCGCCAGCACCTGATCGCTGTCGAGCTGATCGGCCGTTGGCGGCAGCGCGATTGCCACACCTTGTGCGCGCAACGCTTCGACCGCTCGGGCAAGAGAGAGACGGTCCGGTTCGGAAAAGACCACGTCGAAGCCGATCGCGGCTGCACCCATGGCCTGCAGGCGTTCGACCATGCGGGCGATGACCGAACGCGACCAGGGCCACTGCCCGAGCGTTGTGATGGAGGCTTCGTCGATATCGACCACCAGCACCGGCGGCTCCGTGGCCGGTCTTGGATGAAGGCGCTGGTAGGTATCGAACAGCGGATTGCTCAGAACGGTCGTTGCCGTCGGCCAGGCGCGCAGCACGCCGAGACACAGAAGCAGAACCACGGCGCCCGCCAGTGCCGTCAGAACCGGGAGCGGCAACCTCGTTCGGCGGCGAAGGTCGAGCGGCAGAGCCATCAGCAATACCGTGCGGCCATCAGTTGCGGTTGCCTCCGAATATGCCGGAGGCGGACCAGCCGCCATCGGTGCTGGTGAAGGAACCCATGATGCCCTGTGCGGCGGTCGCACCGCTGTTGACGAAGGAGCCGGTCAGGTCGGTGCCGGCATTGCTGCCGCTGAACGTGGAGGACGAAGCGAAGCTGACATGGCTGCCGAAGTTGCGGCCGTCGAAATCGCTGATCGCGACATTGCCCGTGCGTGCGGCGAAGTCCATGGTCGCGGACATGCTGCCGGTGGCGATATACTGATCGGAGCCGGCAACGACAGTGCCGACGGCGTTGCCGCTATAGGTTGCCTGGCCATTGGCGGGCATTTCGACATTGTCCGTGATGTCGCCTATCACCCAGTTGCCCATGTGGGCGTTCTGGACATAGCCGTCGCTGGTGTCTGCGCTGCCCCACCAGCCCCAGCTGAGATAGGCACACTGGCAAAGCGCCGAGGACGTGCCTCCCTCGAAGATCCTGGCCGGCACGGTGCTGGCGCTGACGGCGTAACTGCGGTTGTTGGTGCCGGCAGAGGCAAAATGCTGGTCGTCGACATAGACGGCGCCGCCATAGTCGTCGGTGAAGCCGATCTCGTCGTTATACGGGTTGCTGTCAGTATCGAACCTATTGAAGGTGGCTCTGAATGTGCCGTCGTCGCCATTGAAGGTGAAGCGCGCGGTGCCGGCAAGCGCGGTGGTGACGCCGTTGCGCGTGAAGCCGACGGCGGAATAGCCTTCGAGCGTCTTGCCGGCCAGGGCGCGGGTCGCCGTGGTGTCCACCGTCGTCAGGCTGGCGACGTGCGTGGTGGAGAATGTTTCGCTGACCGGCGGCCATGCGTTGTGATTGCCCTGATCCGTATAGGAAGACGCATTGCTGCCGATGGCATTGCTGAGGATCATGTAATCCCCGTTCGTGCCGAAGATCGCCGTGCCATTGTCGGCTACGGCTGCGCTTGCGACCGTGCCTGTATAGGATGTGGAACCGTTTGCAGCGCTCAGCCTTTCGCTGCCGCCGCGTTCTCCCGTGAAGCCGTAGGTCGTGCCGGATCCGCTGATCTCGCCGGTCATGATGCCGACCGCGCTTTTCTGACTGGCGCCGGTGCCGTCGATCACGAGCCAGGCCTGCAGCCCCCGGGCCGTCACCGGCGTCGGATAGCTGCTGTCGTTCGGCGTGCCGACGATCAGGAGGTCGCTGGACACGGCGCCGGAGAGATCGAGGCCGGACAGGCGGGAGGCATCGGCAAACGGAATGGCGACGCCCGAACCGGTAACCAGCCCGCCGAGGGAATCTGCCGTCAGCGCATAATGCCGCGTCCCGGAGGTGGAGAAGACGCTTGCGACATTGCCGGTGGCCGTGCCGGACAGAATATAGAGCGGATCGCTGCCTTGTGACAACAGATAGGCGCGGAAGCCTTCCTGCCCGACATAGACCGTTCCCGAATAGGTTCCGCCGGCATAGGCAACGCCGGAGACGGCATGGCTTGCAAAGGCGCTGTCGGCAAACACCGGAAGGGTAATGACGGTGCCGTCACCCAGCGTTGCCGTTCCCTGTCCGCCCTCATCGCCGGCAAGCGTGCCGGTGCGTTCGCTGCCTGCATCGCCACCGACGATGCCGTCGCTGCTGCCGGAACGCAGTGTCAGCACGCGGATGCTGTCGCTTCGGCTGGAGGGGGTGTCGTCCACGGCACCGGTCGCCGCTGTTTCAACGGCTGAAGTCTTCGCCTCCGATGCGGCCATGGCGCCCGGAAGGCTGTCGGGCCGCGTCACTGGAACGGGCACGTTGTAGGGAACGGGACTTGCCGAATTGTGCCGTTCCACGCCGCTTTCGCGCACCTGCCGGTCCGACGGCGGCACGGCGACGCCGCCATGGGTTCCCGGTTGGCCCGCCAAGCGGTCCTGCATGTCCTGCAGGAAGGTTTCCGGCGTGCGGATGACGGTGCGACGCTCGCCATCGACGACGATCGAGTAGCCCGCCCGGAAGATGCGGCTGGAGATGCCATTGGCGGTCAGCACCACGTCGCGGCCGAAGATCATCGACACATGCGGCGGGTTCTTGCGCTCGTCCCTGCGGCCGTTGCGGCCGCGTTCGTTGCGTGGCGGCTGGCCGATATTGCCGAGATCGATATCGACAACTGCGCCGCGGATGCCGGCGGTGCCGATCGGCGTATTGATCGTCGCGCCGTCCTCGGTCTTCGAGGTGCGCCCGCCGATGAAGCGCATGAAACCCTTGGAAAGACTTGCGGAAACCTTCGCCGTGCCGGCCGCCGGATCGTAGACGAAGCTGTCGATCGTCAGGCTGGAGTTCGGGCCGACGGTGAAGGCCGTGCCGTCCGCGAGCAGGATCTGCACCAGCCCGACATCGCTGGTATTGATCACCTGGTTGTGGATCACCTCGTCACCGATGGCGATGGTCCGGGTGATGCCTCCCTGAAGCAGTGCCCGGGCATCCTGGTTGACGGCGCTCGTTACGCCGACGCGTGTGCTTGCATCCGCAACAGGTGCACACATCAGAACGGAAACGGCGAGGCAGGAGGCTGCAAGCAGGCGATGACGGGCATTGTGCATGTCAGAATACCTTCCTGAGGCCGAGGCTGATCGTGGCATTGTCAAATTCGCTGGTGTCGTAATTGGACCAGGACGTCTGGTAGCTCGCCTGGATCAGCGCGGCCCAGTCCCTGTCGAGGGGGATGGTCTGCGTGAGGTTGACCGACCATCTGGTGGTGGACTGGGCCTCGTTGCTGATCATCGGGTCCGGTTCGTCATAATTGCGCGCCGTCACCTGGGTCGAAAGGCCAAAGTTCCAGGTTCCGGGTAGGGCGGAGAGAGGGCTTTCGAAGTCGATGGAGGTGCCGATGACGCCGCCATACTGCCAGTAGGCATTGCTTGCGACCTCCGCATCGAAGCGATCGACGATTGCCGACAGGCCGATGCTGAGCGCGCTCGATAGGCGATAGGTGCTGAGGAACTGTGCCTGAAAGCGATCGCCGGATTTCTCGTCAAGGCGGGGATGGTCCGCTGAATTATAATAGGTTTCATGGCGATATTCGCCACGCAGGCCAAAAAAGACGTCCGCGCTTGCCCGCACGCCGAGCAGGGCGCCGGCGCCGAAAACAGAATTCAGCGGATCGCCGGACAGGATGCCGCCGCCTGCGATGCCGTAGAGATCCAGCGCGTGGCCCTCGAGGCCGAAGCGGTTGAGGTCGTAGGAAGGGCCGGCGGCCAGTTCGGCATAGGCCAGGTTGAGGTCATGCCGGTCACGATAGGCTTCGACATAGCTGCGCAGGTTCACCTTGAACTGTTCGCCCTGTCCGGGAAGATCGAAGAGGCCGGTGAAATCCCCGGTCATGAAGGCGTTGACATCCCCCGTCTTGCGGGCGCTGTCGGACAGTACGTAATCGAGCCCGTTCAACGTGACGAATTGCGAGCCCGGTCCGTTGTTGGCATTGCTCTGGTAGCGCAATCCGGCGGTGACCGAACCGGCAAGGGCGGTGCCGTCGCTGTTGCGTTCGATCGCCAGCAGGTATTCATCGACCTTTTCACGCACTTGCGGCGGAACGTCGGTGCCGGATGCTGCGGCCTGGAAGTAGGTCTGCGCTGTCGCATAGGCGCCGAGGCGGAAATAGAGGACGCCAAGCTCCAGTTGCAGGCGCGGAAGGCCGGGCGCAAAGATCAGCATGCGCTCAAGCGTGGCGATGGCTCCCTCAAGATCACCGACCTGCGAGGACAGGGCGGCATATTCGAAGGCAATGTCCAGATTGCCCGGATTGTGCATCATCTGTTCAAACAGCAGTTTGCGGCGGGCCTCGATCTTCGCCACGTCCGCGGGTTCGGCGCGCGGCGGACGGTTGAAGCCCGACGAGGCTGCTTCGGATGTGGCCGGCAGAGTGCCCATGCCAAGGGCGGCGCAGATGCTGGCGCCGCAAACCCATCTGGATAGCGTACGGAATGAACTCATTGTACTGACCGAAGAATCCCCATGTCCTGTTCCGCATTTAACACAGGCGTTGAAGACATGAGGAGGAATCAGCAGTTTAGCCAAGGCACAATTTCGTCCCCAACTAGTCGCTTTTCGTCCCGCGCAGTCCGCAACGGCCGGGTCGTCGACAATATCCTGCCTGGGGGATGGTGATGCGTCTGCGGCGCGCAGAAGAAGCAAGCGTCCGGTGAAGCAACACATTTCTTCAGATTGTGCGCCGGATTGCCGGGCCTGTGGCAATGCATGCGGTGGGGTCGTGTCTGCTCCTGCATGTCTTGGCGTTCGTTTGTGGAGAACGTCCACGTGAAACGGAATGAATGCATTCGGGGACGAAATCGCGGGTTGCCCGCGTCACGGCCCTCTGCCGCTCGACCTATAAGGAGGCTGGCGGGGCTTGCCGGTGACGAGTGCGAAGCCTGGCGGAGCAGTGGTGGCCCTGGATGATCGTGACGGCGCGCAGGCATTTTTCCTCTCTGATGTTCGGCCTGCTGGCCGGCATCGACGGCCTTGGCACCAGTGTCGCCTTTGCTGCCCTCCTTTTCTCAGGTCCACAGGCCGCAGGCCTTGCCGCCGGCGTCAGCGTCATGCTGCTCAGCTGCGTGGTCCTCGCCCTTCACGTCGCATGGCGCTCCTGCCATCCCTCCAGCATCGCGCAGGTGCAGGAAACACCCATTGCCATCCTTGCCACCGCCGTAACCGCCGCCATCGGAGTGATGCCGGATCAGGATCCGGGGCGCGCGGTGGCAACGACCTTTGCCGTTCTCGGCCTCAGCACCGTCGCCACAGGCCTGCTGTTTCACGTGCTGGGACGCCTGCGTCTTGGCGTGCTCGTGCGGTTCATGCCCTATTCGGTCATCGCCGGGTTTCTGGCCGGCTCCGGATGGCTGCTGCTGAACGGTGCCCTGATGATGATCACCGGCCGCAGCGGCTTCGGGGACATGGCGCGCGCGCTGGCCGAGCCGCAGATTGTCGGCATTCTTCTGCCGTCGCTGGTGTTCGCAGCGGCGATGTCGGCGGCCCTGCGGCTGTCAAGCAGCGCCTTCGCCGCTCCGGCGGTGATGCTCGCCTCGGTGTGCCTCTTCTATCTCGCTGTCGGTGCTGCCGGGGTGCCGGTCGAGACCATCCGCCATTGGGGGTGGCTGCCGCAGGCGGCTGCGGGAGGAAGCTTCCAGCTGCCCTCGCCGATCGAGGTGATCACGCGTGCCGACTGGCACGCAGTGTTTTCGGTGCTGCCGATCCTCGCTTCCGTTCCAATGATCGCGATGGCCGGCCTGCTTCTGAACATCAGCGGTCTGGAAGTTGCCGCGGGCAGGGAGATAGATGCCAACCGGGAACTGAAGATTGCCGGCGAAGCGAACATGGTCGTCGGACTGCTGGGCGGCGCCTCCGGCTTTACCGGGCTCGGCATGACCCTCCTCTCCGACCGGCTGAGGGCCGGCGGTCGCGCCGCCGGGGTCGCGACCGGGCTGGTGCTGATGCTTGCCCTGCCCTTCGCCACGCAGCTTGCAGCCGGTGTGCCGCTGTTTCTGGCGGCCGGCCTGATGCTTATGCTCGGCGGCGAACTTCTGCACGACTGGGCGGTTGCGACGCGCCACAAGCTGCCTCGTCTCGAATGGGCGATCATCCTGCTGATCGTGCTGTCCATCATCCTCTACGGCTTCATGAGCGGAATGGCGGTGGGGCTGGGCTTCTCGATCGTCACCTTTGTCTACAACTATGCCCGGCTGCCGGTGATACGTCTGTCGGCCAGCGGCCGGGACCGGCGCAGCAGCACAGACCGTTTTCCTGCGGCCAATCATCTTCTCGAGGACAAGGGCGACCTCATTCACGTCATCGAGTTGCAGGGCTATCTGTTCTTCGGAACGGTGGAGCAGGTGGTGCGTGCGGTACAGCGCCGTTTCTCCGCCGATTGCCCGCCGCGCCTTCTGCTGCTCGATCTGCGAAACGTGAGCGGAATGGATTCCGCCGCCTTTGCCGGCTTCGTGAAGATCGCCAACATGGTGCGGCAACACGAGGCCGCACTCCTGCTGTCTCCCCTGTCTGACCTTTCGGAGGCGGTTCTGCAGCGGATGGAGAACGCTGTATCACACCGGCCCGCAGCATTGTTGGCGGTTGACCTCGATCACGCGCTGGAGGAGGCGGAAAACCGGCTGCTGGCCGAGTTCCGGTGCATCGGGGAGCCGGGCGACATCGCGGCGCAACTGGTCGAGCGGCTGGGTGCGCATCCGCGTCTTCCGGATCTGATCCGGGCGATGGAACGGCAGGAATGCGAGGCAGGTGCGCGGCTGATGGCGGCCGGTGAGGCGGCTGACGATGTGTTTCTGCTGGGGCAAGGTCGCGTCACGGTGCAGATCAGGCTCGCCGGCGGCCGGACGCTGCGCCTGCGCAGCATGACGGCAGGCGCCGTGCTGGGAGAGGTTGCATTTTATCTCGGTGGCCGTCGCACCGCGGATGTGATCGTCGAGGAAAGGGCCACGCTTTTCCGCCTGACCGGCAGGACCGTCCGTCGTCTGGAAGCCGATGATCCGGTTCTGGCAACGCTGGTGCACCGCCTTTTGGCGGCATCGCTGGCCGAGCGGCTGGCGCTGGCCAATCGCATGGTGCAACTGGCAAACGCCTGAGCGGGCGGCAGCGACTTGGGCCGTCAAACGCGGAAGCGATGGTCGCTTCGGGGCGCCTCTGATTCTGTCTTCCCGGGCTTCGAAAATTCCTGTGCGCTGCCTCTGCGGGACCTTACCTGTCGCCCGGGATGGTGGGCGTGACTGATCGTTACGCCCGGATATCAATAAAAATGTTCAATATTTCAAAGTGTTAGTTGCGGTGCGAACGAAGTGATTCGCAACGTTTATGTCGCGTTAACCCTTAACTTGTGGACGACTTGGCAGAATCATGTTCTATGTTTGGCGGGTTATGGCCGGCAAACCGGCGGCAGGCCGCCAAGAGGGAAACATGGCGATAGCAAATCAGGCAGACATGGTCGTTGCACCTTCCAGAGAAGATGCCGGGAGCAAGATTGCCCGCCATGCCGGGCTCTTGTCCAGCCAGTTGCAGCAGTTACGCACACGTATGTATCCGCCGAAGTCGGAAAAATCGCTGCGTCAATTTCTGACGAACGAGGTTTCGAAGCTGACCTCCATACCGGATTCCACCCTGAAGCTGATGTCCAGCGAAGGACGCGGCCCGGTGCCGAGTCGTCTGGAGAACAACCACCGGGTCTATACGCTGGCGCAGATCAACGAGTTGCGCGAGCTTTTCGCCCGCCAGAAGCCGGCTGAGGCGCTTCGCTTCCTGCCGCGTCGCAGGCCCGGCGAGCACATGCAGGTCATCGCCATCGCCAACTTCAAGGGCGGCAGCGCCAAGACCACCACCTGCGTGCATCTGGCGCATTATCTGGCGCTGCAGGGATATCGCGTTCTGGCGCTGGATCTGGATCCGCAGGCATCGCTTTCGGCCATGTTCGGCGCACAGCCGGAGGTGGATGTCGGAGCGAACGAGACAATCTATGCGACGCTTCGTTATGACGATGCGGAACGTCGGCCGATCCGTGACATCATTCGCAAGACCTATTTCGAGGGCGTGGATCTCATACCCGGCAATCTCGAGGTGATGGAATACGAGCATGAAACGCCGCGCGTGCTGGCCAACAAGGAAAGCTTCGGCGCGATCTTCTTCGAGCGGCTGAAGCTTGCTCTGGCGGAGGTGGAAGCCGACTATGACGTGGTGATCCTCGACACGCCGCCGTCGCTCGGCTTCCTGACGCTGAGTGCCATCTATGCGGCCACCAGTCTGATCATCACGGTTCATCCCGCCATGCTGGATGTGGCTTCCATGAGCCAGTTCCTGCTGATGATGAGCGACCTCATCAGCGTGCTCAACGAGAGCGGCGCACAGCTGGACCAGGATTTCATCCGCTATCTGGTGACGCGCCACGATCCCAATGATGCGCCGCAGTCGCAGGTGGTGGCGATGCTGCGTCACCTGTTCGGCACTGACGTCCTGCTGCCGACAGCCATCGAAAGCACGGCAGTCGAGGCCGCAGGTCTTGCGAAATGCTCCGTCTACGAACTGGAAGTGGGACAGATCGGCCGCGATACCCATCGCCGTGCCCGCGAGGCCGTGGATGCGGTCAACGAGGCGATCGAGCGCCTCATCAATGCAAGTTGGGGGAGAGGATGACGAAGTCGCCCCGGAAATCGATCGTCGCGAGCTTTGGCCTTCTGTCGGCAGAACTCGAAAGCGAGCCATCGGCCGCGAGCCCGGCGGCAACGCCGGCGCCCGCGCAGGCCGCCGCACCCGCGCCTGCGCCTGCGCCACGAGTTGGCGCAGGCGTGATCGGCGCTGCGCATCGTGCCATTGACGACATTCGCGCCGAGCGGGATCGTCTGCGTGCCATCGTCGAAGCTGGCGGCGGTGCCATCCTCGAACTCGACCCGAAGATCATCGATCCGTCTCCCTATCCTGATCGCCTTCCGGATGACGATGGCGGCGATTTTGATCTCTTCAAGCGGTCGATCCAGAGCGAGGGCCAGAAGGTCCCGATTCAGGTTCGCCGCCATCCTTCGGCTCCGGGGCGCTATCAGATCGTTTATGGTCATCGGCGCTGGCGAGCTGCACTGGAGTTGCAGCGCCCCGTGCGCGCGCTGGAAGTGGAGCTCTCCGATGTCGATCTGGTCGTGGCACAGGGCATCGAGAATGCCAGCCGCCAGGACCTGACCTGGATCGAGCGCGCGCTTTTTGCGCTGCGCATGGATGAGGCCGGCGTTCGCCCGCGCGACATCTATGCCGCACTTTCCATCGAGGATGCGGAACTGGCGCGCATGCGCAGTGTCTACCGCTCGGTGCCGCTCGACATGATCGAGGCGATCGGCCGGGCGCCGAAGATCGGCCGGCCGCGCTGGCTGGATCTTGCCAAGACATTGCAGGCGGAGCCGGGCGCGCTGGATGCGGCGCGCGCGGCGTTGTCTCGCATGGCAGGCGAAGTTCAGGCTTCCGATCAACGCTTCCAACGGGTTCTGGCAGCGGTCAAGCCGGCAGCGGATGGCCGCGCGCAACAGATCATGCCGATCGATGATGCCGAGGGACAACGGCTGGCGGCGTGCCTTGTGTCGCCGAAGGAAATGCGCCTGTCTGCGGAAGGTCGATTGGGCAAGGATTTCATTCGTTTCGTCGAACAGGAACTGCCGTCACTCGTGGCGCGGTTCACCGAGGCGCGAAACGCGCACAAACCCTGATCGCGCCTTCGAGCGCGAGCAGGTTCATCAACAGACAACAGGAAAGGAAGCGCAGCAAAAGAAAAAAGGCCCCCAAAACGTTGCCGTCGTGGAAGCCTCTCTGATTTAGCACCTCAAGACTCGCATTTCCACGAATCATAGTCAAGTCGCTTTGGCACCTTTTCGGGTGGACGGTCTTCTTTTGCCTCTTGATAGGTGAAAAGATATGCCAGGTGGACATGTGACGACGCCCTTCGGGCGGCGGCCGATGACCCTTGCCCTTGTGCAGCGACAGCTGGACATGGGGGAGATCCGGCCGGGTAAAGCCGTTGAAAAATGGAAGGTCTTTCGCGATGTGGCGGAGGCGCGGGAACTGCTTGGCCTGCAGGATCGCGGTGTTGCGGTTCTGGACGCTCTCTTGACCTTCCATCCGGAAAACGAACTGCGCCAGGATGGCCAGTTGATCGTCTTTCCCTCCAACGCACAGTTGGCCTTGCGTGCGCATGGTATGGCGGGGGCGACGCTTCGGCGTCATCTTGCCTTCCTCGTCGATGCGGGTCTGATCGTTCGCCGCGACAGCGCCAATGGCAAGCGCTATGCGCGCAAGGACAGAAGCGGCGACATCGAGACGGCGTTCGGTTTCGATCTTTCTCCGCTGCTGATGCGGGCCGAGGAACTGGCTTCGCTTGCGCAGCAGGTCGCAGCCACGCGCGCCGCTTTTCGTCAGGCGAAGGAAAGCCTTACCATCTGCCGCCGCGATATTCGCAAGTTGATTTCCGCCGCGATGGAGGAGGGGGCTCCAGGCGACTGGATCGCAATGGAGGATGCCTATGTGGGGCTGGTGGCCAGGTTGCCGCGTGCGCCGAAGCTTTCCGATCTGACCGGCCTGCTGGCGGAAATGGAGGCGCTGCGCGCGTCGGTCCTCAACGCACTGAAAAATTGGAAAAATTCATCAAATACAGGCAGCAGTGCTGCTCAAAATGAGCAGCATATACATAATTCAAAACCACAAACCATCAATGAACTTGAACCA
The DNA here is from genome assembly GCF_018760785.1 of Rhizobium sp. CSW-27. GTDB lineage: Bacteria > Pseudomonadota > Alphaproteobacteria > Rhizobiales > Rhizobiaceae > Neorhizobium. The sequence goes on along the minus strand of NZ_JAHHZO010000003.1, from coordinate 4,760 downwards.
CGCTTCGAAAAGAAGCATGAGGCCAAGCCGGCGGATTCCAGAAGCGCCAATGCTGGAGGCGAACGTGTCTTTCCGCTTGGGTTGGTGCTGAAGGCCTGCCCCGAAGTGATCAATTACGGACCCGATGGAAGCATTGGCAGCTGGCGTGACCTGATGGCTGCGGCCGTCGTGGTGCGCTCGATGCTTGGCATCAGTCCGTCGGCCTATCAGGATGCCTGCGAGATCCTTGGGGCGGAAAACGCTGCATCGCTGCTGGCCTGCATCCTTGAGCGGTCGGGTCATATCAATTCGCCGGGCGGTTACCTGCGCAATCTGACGGACAAGGCGCGCCGCGGCGAATTCTCGATCGGGCCCATGCTGATGGCCCTGTTGCGGGCGCGCGGCGAAAATCTGAGGCTTGTGGTGTGATGCGGTTGGCAAACGGGGATTGATGGTGCCAGCCCCCTCCCCTTACGCGCGCGCTGATGTTTTGCGGTCCATGCTGTTGCAGCAGCGTACACTGCGAACGGAATCTCCGAGAAGATGCCTTGCGCAGGCTCGCATGAACCAACATGGTTCGCAGGTTATGGCAGGGAATGGAGCAAATGTAGCTGCATGTTCGCAAGAGATGCATGTCGGCTGGAACATTCCTGCCGGTAAATTGGGAGAGGTGGATGAAGATCGGGACACCAAAAGAGATTTATGCAGGCGAAGCGCGCGTGGCTTTGACGCCCGACAGCGCGGTTCAACTGCAGAAACTGGGTTATGAATGCCTCGTGGAGGCCGGCGCCGGACAGGCGGCGGGATTTTCTGACGAAGCCTATCGTCGGGCCGGTGTGAAAGTCGTGGAAGACACGGCCTCGCTGTTTGCCGAGGCCGACGTGATTGCCAAGGTACGGCCGCCACTGCCGGAGGAGATGGATAGGCTTTCCACCGGCAAGACTCTGATTTCGTTTTTTTATCCAGCCCAGAACTCCGCTCTGCTGGAACAGGCGAAGGATATGGGAACCAATGTGATTGCCATGGACATGGTGCCGCGCATTTCGCGCGCCCAGAAGATGGACGCCCTGTCCTCCATGGCCAATATTGCCGGTTACCGGGCGGTGATCGAGGCCGGTAACAATTTCGGTCGATTTTTCACCGGGCAGGTGACGGCGGCCGGCAAGATTCCGCCGGCCAAGGTTCTGGTTATCGGCGCCGGTGTCGCAGGGCTTGCCGCCATCGGTACCAGTGTGTCGCTGGGAGCCATAACCTATGCCTTTGATGTGCGCCCGGAAGTGGCGGAACAGATCGAGAGCATGGGGGCGGAGTTCGTCTTCCTTGAATTCGAAGCCAGCCAGGATGGCGCGGCGACCGGCGGCTATGCTGCCCCCTCCTCTCCCGAATTCCGGGAGAAGCAACTGGCAAAGTTCCGCGAACTGGCACCCGAGATCGATATCGTCATTACCACGGCTCTCATTCCGGGCCGTGATGCGCCGAAGCTGTGGCTCGCCGATATGGTGGCCGCGATGAAGCCCGGCTCAGTGATCATCGACCTTGCCGCCGAACGCGGCGGCAACTGCGATCTTACCGTCGCCGACCAGAAAATCGTGTCTGATAATGGCGTGACCGTTATCGGCTATACGGATTTCCCCAGCCGGATGGCGACGCAGGCTTCGACGCTTTATGCCACGAACATTCGCCATATGATGACGGACCTGACCCCCGGCAAGAATGGCGTGATCGTTCACAACATGGAAGATGATGTCATTCGCGGTGCGACGGTGGCATTTGAGGGTGGCATCACCTTCCCCCCTCCCCCGCCGAAGGTTCAGGCCATTGCGGCCGCGCGGCCGAAGGAAAGGGCGAAGGAGCTTTCGCCGGAGGAAAAGCGGGCACAGGAGGCGGCGGCCTTCCGCGCGCAGACGAGAAGCCAGGTGGCGCTGCTTGCCGGCGGCGGTGGGCTCATTCTGCTGGCCGGCCTTTTCGCGCCGGCGAGTTTCATGAGCCATTTCATCGTCTTCGTGCTGGCCTGCTTCGTCGGCTTCCAGGTGATCTGGAACGTCTCGCATTCGCTGCATACACCGTTGATGGCGGTGACCAATGCAATTTCCTCGATCATCATTCTGGGTGCGCTGATGCAGATCGGCTCCGGCAGTGCGCTGGTCATTCTGCTGGCTGCGCTTTCGGTGTTCATGGCCGGGATCAATATCTTCGGCGGCTTTCTCGTGACGCGACGCATGCTCGCCATGTTCCAGAAGTCCTGAGGCGGGAGAAGATCAGATGGATTACGGTTTCACCACGGCCGCCTATGTCGTTGCGGCGGTTCTCTTCATTCTCTCGCTCGGCGGTCTGTCGGGACAGGAAAGCGCAAAGCGCGCGGTGTGGTATGGCATTGCCGGTATGGGACTGGCCGTGCTTGCAACGCTCTATGGTCCGGGCGCAGGACATTGGCTGCTATCGGTTGTGCTGATTGCTGCGGGCGGTGCAATCGGTTGGCTCGTCGCCAAGCGCGTGCAGATGACCGAGATGCCGCAACTGGTTGCGGCCATGCATTCGCTGGTCGGCCTGGCCGCGGTCTTCATTGGCTTCAACGCCCATCTCGAACTGGGGCGCGTTCTGGCGATGGATGAGGCCGGTCGTTCGGCGCTCGAGGGATTTGCCGCCATCCTCGCCCACAAGAGCCCGGTTGAGCAGGTCATCCTGAAGGTCGAGGTGTTTCTTGGCGTCTTCATCGGGGCAGTCACCTTCACCGGTTCCGTCATCGCGTTCGGCAAACTGGCCGGCAAGGTGGATGGCAAGGCGAATAAACTGCCCGGCGGCCATGCGCTGAATGCGGCAGCGGCGGTCCTCTCGCTGATCCTGCTGTTTCTCTATGTCGGCGGCGCCGGCATCTGGACGCTGATCCTGATGATGCTTCTTGCCTTCTTCATCGGCTATCACCTCATCATGGGCATTGGCGGCGCCGACATGCCGGTGGTGGTGTCGATGCTGAACAGCTATTCCGGCTGGGCGGCGGCGGCCATCGGCTTCTCGCTGTCCAACGATCTGCTGATCGTTGTCGGCGCCTTGGTCGGTTCGTCCGGCGCGATCCTTTCGTACATCATGTGCAAGGCGATGAATCGTTCCTTCGTTTCCGTCATCCTCGGTGGATTTGGGACGACGACCGGCCCGCAGATGGAAGTGACCGGCGAGCAGATTGCCATCGATGCCGAAGGCGTGGCAAGCGCGCTGAACGAGGCCGACAGTGTCATCATCGTTCCGGGCTACGGCATGGCAGTGGCCCAGGCGCAAGGGGCGGTTTCCGAATTGACCCGCAAGCTGCGGGCGGCCGGCAAGACGGTGCGCTTTGCCATCCATCCTGTTGCCGGACGTCTGCCGGGGCATATGAACGTGCTGCTGGCGGAAGCCAAGGTTCCCTATGACATCGTCCTCGAGATGGACGAGATCAACGAGGACTTTCCGCAGACGGACGTCGTCATTGTCATTGGCTCGAACGACATCGTGAACCCTGCAGCGGAAGAGGATCCGAACAGCCCGATCGCCGGCATGCCGGTTCTCCAGGTCTGGAAGGCAAAGCAGGTGTTTGTGTCGAAGCGCGGTCAGGGCACCGGCTATTCCGGCATCGAAAATCCGCTTTTCTACAAGGACAACACGCGCATGTTCTATGGTGATGCGAAGAAATCGGTGAACGAACTGTTGCCGCTGATCCGCTGATCCGAAATCGGTTCTGTTGGCAGAACACGTTCCCGACGGGCCGCAGGCACACTATTGCCTCCGGCCTTTCCGTATCTCGTCGCCGGTCGCTGCGGTGAGCATCCGAACCTCCCCGTCCCCGGATTCTGTTCCTTCAATGTTGTTCTGGACAAAGGTAACGGCAACTATGCGTTGTATTTGATTCTCTTTGCTCATGGGCCTAGTGAGCCTGCGCGCGGTGAAGCGTGGCCTGTAAATGGTTGCTTGCGGGAGTGACGGTTGCTGTTTTGCGCGCTCGGGCGGGTCATGATCAGTTCCAGTCGGTGGAATGCCCGGAGAGCTGTGTTCCGCGCCCCGCTCTCGATGGCGATGCCGGCATGGTTAATGCTTGATGAAGACGTTCACTGTCTCGTCCGGCGTTCGCAGCGCTGGGATAGACAGGTTTGAGAGATGATGACGGATCCGTCCGGCGGTCGTGCGGGGACGTGATAGCAGCAGTGATGTGCTGGCACGCACTGGTTCTTTCGCCATGCCCGTAACGTTTTCATATCCCGACAGCTGTCGGCCGTATCTCGACCGTCTCTCATTTCTCCGTGACGGTGCTTTCTGCGCACCTGACCAGGCCATGAATTCTGGCCCGCCACATTGCCCCGGCCGACCGGCGGTGTGCGGAAACGGGCTCACAGCTGCGTGCGGTTTCGGGCCCCGCGGTTCGGAGGCGACCGTACGGTGAGCGCCGCGGTCGCAATGGTTTCGGCTCCGGCGCAGCTGCGGAAGTGCAGGCTTGGCCTCTGGAGACGATTTTGCCATGCGGCTTGCCGTCGGCGTGCGCAGACGCGTTGCGCGTCGCGCGTGGCCGCTCAGTCGGTTTGCCGGCCAGGAGACGGCGGAAGGCCTGCGACAGCAATTTGGATGGCTTTGTGCTGGTGTCGGTGGGGTGCGGGATCCCCCCCGCTTTTGGTTCTCCTGTTCCGACGCAACAGGCGTAACAGAGCTTGGCTGCGCTACCGATCACGCCGCGGACTGTAGTGAACACAGTGCAGGCTCGTTGACCAGGTCGCTGGTCGGACTCATTCCCCCTCCCCTCCCCTCCCTTCCCCTCCCCT
>NZ_JAHHZO010000002.1 GCF_018760785.1 Rhizobium sp. CSW-27 | reverse complement strand
AGCCGTTCGTAACGCTCGTCCAGATCAAAGAAACCAGGCTGTCCCCGCATCATCCGCTCCCGCCAAATCAAACAAGCAGGATGGAATCACGAATATCGCAAAAGCGGTAGGTTTTTCGAGGTGTCCAACTGTTTTCGGGCTAAGAAATCGGCTTGCATCAATTCATTGGTGATCGCCTGCCATTCGCTCTCCGACAATGTGATGCCGTCATCGGCGGCAACCGTTTCCGCATACAGTCTTGCCGCGACGCCGGCCAACGTATTCCCTTCCACAACGCCTAGTGCCAGATGGCCATAGTCGCACCCCTTTTCGATCAAAAAACTCGTAGTAACTCACGGCGTCCTTCGCATCCGCATAGGATTTGAGCAGCAAAATATCCGCTTGAGAAAGAACTTTCCCGACCATCGCCTGCCTCCACTACTTAGAATTTAAGGAAAATACTTGATTGCAAGACCGGCTGGAGGCGGCGTGTCCTTGCCGATGACGAAGCCATCGAGCTTTGCGAGAACAGCGGCCCTGATTGCGGGCCATTCTGGCAGCAAGCCACCCCGAATGTGGATATTCAGGTAGAAGCGGTCTTTCCACGCGATCCGCATCACGCAACGGTGCACGTAGGGTTTGATCTGTGGAGAGCAGGTTGCAAATTCTATTTGGCCGAGATCGTTCTGACCGCGGTAAACCAGATGATAGACTTCGGTGGGACGAGTAGACTTTTGCAGAACCGGAAAACCTTCATAGGTCATGCCGGGAATATCAGCCACAGCCCCTTGGCGCGCATCGTTCACCGAGGCGGAGATGAAACCAATGCCTGCGTCAAGTCCGTATCCCTTATAAAGCCGCTCCAGCGTTCCGCTTGCTAGGCATTTGTTTGGTCGGACCGGCTTCACCGTCACTGAAGTGCAGTTCCGATTGACGAACACCCTTATGAGGTTGGAGGTTGAGGGAAGCTCTAAAAATTGCGGTGCATTGTCTCTCGTTTTTGCGGTCAGTCCTGGCCAAAGCCCAATGAATGAGAAGCCGCTTTGCAACTCATCCGGAGCAGCCTCTGAGTTTTCCAGGATTGTAGCCAGATGCCGGACCGGTACGCGAAACGCATACCCGTCCATTTGAAACTGATAGATATCATCGGAAATCGCTCTCTCGGAAATCAGTTTAACTGTTTTCCGGAACGGTACGGAATCAGTCTCCGAGGCGTGAATTGCTGAGGGCGCAAGCAATATGAGCATGCCTGAAATTAGCAATATCGCCTTCCATGCAAATCCATACGCGTCTGAAAATACTCGACGATCCAAGCCCTGTGCCCCCCCGGGAAATGGATTGATGCACAACCGTATCAGCCAGAAAGCATCAACGCAAACATTAACATGAGTATAACAATCATATTTAATTTATGGATCCGTCCCAGAGCGCCATCATCCTCTGCGGCGGCGACAAGCAGGGCATGAGTCAGACGCTGTTTTACAAGACCCTGATCCGCAAGGCCGATATCCGCTTTTCCGCCTGGCTGAAGGAGAAACGCAATGGACACTGACTGGGAAACAATGCGCGCTGAACTGCCGGACGGCGTCCGCGCACGCCTCCGACGCCAAGCGCGACGAGCGGCGGCTTGGCAAAGCACTGGCCGAGGTCCGCAAGGCCATGCAGGCCACCCAGCAGGAGGTCGCAGCCCGGGCCGGTATGACGCAGAATACCGTCTCGAAGATGGAGCGCGCGGACGATGTTCTGCTTTCATCGGTCGTCCGCTACATGCGATCTGTTGGCGGCGGCGTCGAGCTTATCCTGAAGACCGCAGATGGTGGGGCACGGCACGTCGACTTGACCCCTGAGATATCCATCCCGGCGACCTCCTCTCGTCCCCCTCAAATATAAAGCGGTGCCATCCTTCGCCAGGCGCCGGCGCGGTGGGCGCGGCCGTGCCAGATGTGCATCTGGTGCTGCACGCCGTGCTCCTGCAGCAGGTGGCTGAGATGGCGGTTGTTCTCGAGGAAAGGGTCTTCGGCGCCGATCGTCAGCACGATCTCCATCCGGCGCAGGTGGTCGAGCTGCGGGCCGGCAGGAAGGTTTGCGAGAAAGTGGGTCGGCGTGCGGAAATAGACGTCGTTGTCGTAGTAGCCGCCCAGCAGATCGTCGAAATGTTCCACCTTGAGGGTGAGGTCGTAGCGGCCGGAAAAGGCGACGAGCTTGCGGAACAGATGCGGGTGGCGGAAGGCGAGGCTGGCGGCCTGGAAGGCACCGAGGCTGCAGCCCTGCGCAATGGTGCAGTCATGGTGGTTGCGCGCGTTCATCAGCGGCAGCACTTCTTCCAGCACATAGTCTTCGAAGAGCGCGTGACGGCGGATGCGGTCGGCGGGGTGGCGCCAGTGGCTGTAGAAGGTTTCCCCCGCCAGCCCTTCGATGCAGAACAGCTGCAGCTGCCCCGCCCTCACCTTCTCCGCAAGGCTCGCCACCACGCCGAGTTGCTCGTATTCGAAGAAGCGGCCCTCCCGGGTCGGGAACATCAGGACCTTTGCGCCGGCATGACCGAAAACAAGAAGCTCCATGTCACGATGGAGCCGTGGACTGTACCAGCGTAGATATTCCCGGATCATGTCACCCCGAAGAACTGCCTGACCTTCTCGCAGAGAAGGTTATGCTGCACCGCAGCGTCAGGATAGTCGAAGTGCCCCGCGTCGAGAATGAAGGTTTCATTAAATTTTGATTTCGGCAGCGCATTGGCCACGGAAAACTGGCAGGGCGGTGCGACAGCCGGATCGAACCGCGCCGCCGCCACCAGCATGGGCTGGGTGATGCGGGTTGCGGCGGTCGCCGAATCGAAGAGCCTGAGCGTCTCGTCCACCTCCGGATGCGTGCGTCGGTAGGCCTGCACGGAAGCCGCACTGCCGGTGCTCGGCAGCGTCAGCCACAGCGGACGGTTGCCGAAGGTCGGCACTTCGAGAAAGCCGCGATCGATACGCCGGTCGTAAGGCATCGCCAGCGCGCCGATGCCGCCGCCAAAACTGATGCCGCTATAGCCGATGCGCCCGGCAAGCTTCGGAAACAGGGTGGAAAGCGCCGAGACCGCAATCCACAGATCCTCGACGCAGCCGCCGATCACGTAGCGCTCCGGCTTGTCGATGTGGTGGAGCACGTGCCAGACGGCATTACCGGAAATCGGCGGATGCGGGCTTTTCGACATGCCGCGAAAGCAGGGAAAGAGAAGGGCCGCATCCTTCACCGGATAATCGTAGTCCGGCGCATCGCGCCCGCCATATCCATGGCCGACGACGATGCCGCGCTGCACTTCCCGCCCCTTCGGCGTCAACAGCCAGCCGCCGATGCGCACCCGGTCGGTGGAGGTGAAGCGGATCTCGCGCACATGCCAGTCGTCATGGTCGCTGGCGCCCGGCAGAAGCTCGGGCTGCGGCTTCACCTTCAGCGCCCGCTCGTAGCGCCTGGCCCAGAAGGCATCGAACCCCTGCGGCGCCTCGGGCGGCGTCAGGGCAAGAAGCGCCTCCAGACCGTAGCCATAGGTCGGGTCGAAGGGATAGGGGTGAACGGTCGGAATGCTCATCGGGTCTTGCCTTGCACAACAGCGCCGGGACGAGTTGAAGGCACTGCCCTGCCCGGTTCATCGATACGGAAAACCCCGCCGGATCGCTCCGGCGGGGTGCATGTCGAACGGTTTGCCGCGAAAGGCTCAGCCGATTTCCGACTGGCTTTCGACGATCTTCGAGACCAGGCCATAGGCCACGGCGTCCTCGGCCGACAGCCAGTAGTCGCGGTCGATGTCCTTGGCGATCTTCTCTTCCGTCTGGCCGGTGGCCTTGGAGAAGATCTTGATCAGGCGCTGGTTCATCTTGATGATCTCGCGGGCCTGGATCTCGATGTCGGAGGCCATGCCGCGCGTGCCGCCGGACGGTTGATGCAGCAGGAAGCGGGTGTTCGGCAGGCAGATACGGCGTTCCTTCGGCACCGACACATAGATCAGCGCGCCGGCAGACGCGACCCAGCCCGTGCCGATGATCCAGACCTTCGGCTTGATGAACTTGATCATGTCATGGATGGAATCGCCCGATTCGACGTGACCGCCGGGCGAGTTCACGTAGATGCGGATGTCCTCGTCGGAGGCGGCGGCAAGGGCCACCAGCTGCGTGCACACCTTCTGCGCCAGTTCCTGCGTGATCCCGCCATAGATGAAGATCGAGCGCGACTTGAAAAGGTTCGCCTCCGTTTCCTTGCCGAGCGGCAATTCCTTGCTCTTGTCGTCGTCGTTTTCATCAAGCATCGAGCGCTCTCCAATCTCAGTTCCGTAGCTTCGGACATAATGCGTTCGGCGGCGTAAAACAATGAGCGAAACACGAGTAAGGTGAATGCCGCCTTCGTCATTTTGCGGATGGACAGATTTTTAGGCACTGCCTAATCTTGCGGCTGGCGATGGGTGACCGCCTCCCGGCATCCGCTCGCCGCCATTTCAGGGGAACCTCCATGTTGAAACGCCTTTCGCTCACCGCCGCCATGCTGGCCGCCGCCGCCGCACCGGCCTTTGCCCATCTCGATCCGCTGGCGCACGGCTCGTTTGCCGCCGGCCTCTCGCATCCGATCTTCGGTGCCGACCACGTACTGGTCATGGTCTCCGTCGGCCTGTGGGCGGCACAGATCGCTGCAAATCCCGAGCGCCGGGCAGCACTCTGGGCCGTGCCGGCCGCCTTCGTCTCCACCATGGCCTTCGGCTTCCTGCTTGCCGTGCTCGGCGTTCACCTTCCCTTCGTCGAGCCGGCGATTCTCGCCTCGGTCATCGGCCTTGGCCTGCTGGTCGCCATGGCCGCCCGCCTTCCGGTCGCAGGCTGCGCCGCGGTCGTCGCCATCTTCGCGCTTTTCCATGGCCATGCGCATGGCGCGGAACTGGGTGAGGCCGGTGCGCTGCAGTTCGGCCTCGGCTTCGTTCTCTCCACCGCGCTGCTGCACGTGGCCGGCATCGGCCTTGGCATCGTGGCCCAGCGCGCCACGCCGGTTGCCGCCCGCGTCGTCGGCGCGCTGACCGCCCTTGCCGGCCTTTCGCTGGTGTTCGGCGGCTGATCTCTGGAGCGGGGCCGGCCCGCCGGCCCCGCTCCCAAGCTTACCGAGATTTAAGATTCCGCCGGCTGCAAAAGCCGGAATCCGGCCCCATTTTCTTCTCATGCATGGCAGCAATCCATCAGCCAGGAGATGAACATGTCACCGGAAGAACGCCAGTTGCTGAACGCCCTGTTCGACCGTGTCGCAACCGCCGCGGCAACGCCGCGCGATGCGGATGCCGAGCGGCTGATCGCCGATGCGGTGCGCCGCGAACCGGCCGCGCCCTATTATCTCGCCCAGGCCGTGATCGTCCAGGAAAAGGGCCTGGAAGCCGCTTCCCGGCGCATCACCGAACTGGAAGCGCGGATTCGCGATCTGGAAACCCAGGCTGCCGCACCACCACCCCAGGAAGAGCGCGGCGGGTTTCTGAGTTCCATCTTCGGCTCCAGCCAGCCTCCACGCGCTGCACCGCGCCCGCAGGCGCCGGTCCAGCCTGCCGCCGCCGGTCCCTGGGGTGCCGCTCAACCCGCCTATGGGGCTCCGCAAGGCTATGGCGCGCCGCAAGCCTATGCACCGCCGCCCGCCGCCGGCCCCTGGTCGCAGCAGCCGCAGGGCCTGCGCGCCCCGTCTGCCGGCAGCAGCTTTCTCACCGGCGCGCTTGGCACCGCAGCCGGGGTTGCCGGCGGCATGCTGCTCGCCAATTCGCTGAGCGGCATTTTCGGCCATCACATGTCCGGCCTCGGGCTTGGCAATCCGATGGCGGAAGGCTTTGGCGGCGGAATGGTCGAGGAAACCGTGATCAACAACTATTACGGCGATGCAGCCGGCGATCCGGGCCAGGATTGGGCCGCCCAGGATGCGGCAGGCGGCAATGATGTTCAAAATGCCGATCTGCCGCCCGATGACGGCCTGCAGCCGGCCGATGATACCTTCGCCTCCGACTGGAGCGCCGGCGACAGCGATTACGACGGCGACGACAGCAGCTTTGCCTGACGCCGTGCGGAGAGGCGGTTCTGCCGCCTCTCCCGTGATCGGTGCACGGAACCGATCAGCCGCGGCCGCGATAGGTCGGCACGCCCTGGTCCGGCAGCCACACGCCCTCCGGCGCCGCCCCGGTCTGCCAGAAGACATCGATCGGAATGCCGCCGCGCGGATACCAGTAGGCACCGATCCGCAGCCATTTCGGAGCAAGCAGGTCCACGAGACGCTTGGCGATATAGACCGAGCAGTCCTCATGGAAGGCCCCGTGATTGCGGAACGACACGAGGAACAGCTTCAGCGACTTGGATTCCACCAGGAAGTCGCCCGGAATGTAATCGATGACGATATGGGCGAAATCCGGCTGGCCGGTCATCGGGCAGAGCGAAGTGAATTCCGGCGCGGTGAAGCGCACCACGTAATCGGTTCCGGCATTGCCGTTCGGCACCCGTTCCAGCACCGCCGCTTCCGGGCTTGCCGGCGCGTCCACCTGTTTTCCGAGCTGCGACAGCCCGCTGACATCCGTCATGCTCATTCTATTGACCTTCTACCTTGACCTTGAGCCCGTGGGCGCGTTCGCCCTCCGGCTCCACATGAATGGCGAGTGATGCGCCGGGAATAGCCGTCTTGATCGCATCTTCCAAGCGATCGCAGATTTCATGCGCCTTGCCGACGGCCATGTCTGCGGGAACCACCAGATGGAAATCGATGAAGGCGGCGGCGCCGGCGCGACGGGTGCGCAGATCATGCACGCCGAGAACGCCGGCGGAATTGGCGCGGATCGCCTCGCGGATCGCCTCCTCCTCCTCCGGCTCGACGGCCTTGTCCATCAGGGCCCCCAGCGAATGGGAGATCACCTTGTAACCCTGGAACAGGATGTTGATGCCGACGATGATGGCCAGCACCGGATCGAGGATGGCATAGCCCGTCACAATCGCCAGCACGAGCCCGACAAGCACCCCGGCGGATGTGACCACATCCGACATGACATGCTGACCGTCCGCCTTGAGCGCCGGCGAGCGGTGGCTGGTGCCGATGCGCATCAGCACGCTTGCCCAGACGGCATTGATGACGCCGGCCAGCGCATTGATGGCGAGGCCGAGCACCGGCGCCTCCGGCAGGCGTGGCTCCATCAGCCCGCCCCAGGCCTCCTTGACGATCAGGAGCGCGGCGATCACGATCAGCACGCCTTCCAGCACGGCCGACAGATATTCCGCCTTGTGATGACCGAACTGGTGGTCGTGATCGGCAGGGCGCTGGGCATAACGGATCACCACATAGGCCACCACCGCCGCCGTGACATTGACGGAGGATTCCAGGCCATCCGATAGCAGCGCCACCGAACCGGTAACCCACCAGGCCAGGAGTTTCAGGGCCATCACGCCGATCGAGAGGGGGATTCCCCACAGGGCCAGCCGCTGCACTAGGTGCTTTTCGTCGTCGGTCATCGTCTTTCCATGCGCATGCGAATGATTTGCAAGAGGCCTGAAACAGCGAAACCGCCGGAGCGCTCGTGTAGCGCCCGGCGGTTTCGATTTCGTGGCGTCTATCGCTCGGATTGCCGCAAAAGTCAAAGTGTTTGGCTCAAACGCCGCCTGCAAGCCTTCACCCCAGCAGCAACGCCATCTGGATGACATCGATGAACCGGCCGTCGATGCACACGCCGTCCCGCGCCCGGCCTTCCTGCACGAAGCCCACCCTCTCGTAGAGAGCCTTGGCGCGCAGGTTGTCCGCATAGACATCAAGATCGATCCGGTGCAGACCCAGCGCGCGGGCCGCATCGATGGTGGTGGCAATCAGCCGCCGGCCAAGCCCGCGATCGCGATAACCAGGCACGATTCCCATGCCGAGCGTGCCGCGATGGGCCTGAACCTCCCGCTGATGACGACGGATGTCGCACCAGCCGACCACCGCGCCATTCGCAAGCGCGACGAATTGCGGGTGGCCGTTGCGGATATTGTCCAGCACGAAGTCGCGGGTGCCCTCCAGCGGAGGCGCCTCCAGAAAAGACAGGTATCGACGTTCCCGGGCCACCGTGTCGAGGGCCATGTGAAAGCCCTCGATATGCGCCTCCCGGATCGGTTCAATGCCGATCTCCTCCATCTTACGCCGCCTGTTCCTTCGCCCGGCGCGAGAGGTTCGCCACCACGTTCTCGATCATCCGCATGCCGGCATCGCCGCCGAGCGTCATGATCGATTCCGGGTGGAACTGCACTGCCGCGATCGGTTCCTTGGCGTGTTCGATGCCCATGATCGTGCCGTCCTCGCTTTCCGCCGTGATGATGAAATCCGGGTGCAGGGTCTTCGGATCGGCGAAGATCGAGTGATAACGGCCGACCGTTACCTCGCGGCCAAGGCCGGCAAACACGATGCCCGGTTCCAGCACGCGGATTCGCGACGGCTTTCCGTGCATCGGCACCGCAAGATGGCGAAGCTCGCCACCATAGGCTTCCGCCAGCGCCTGCAGGCCCAGGCACACGCCGAAGATCGGCAGGTTTTTGGCACGCGCTGCCTTGATCGTTGCCTTGCAGTCGAAATCCTTGGGATTGCCCGGTCCGGGCGACAGCACCACCAGATCCGGCTTGATCCGGTCGTAGATCTCTTCCGGCACCGGCGTGCGCACCGTAGAGACCTCGGCCCCCGTCTGGCGGAAGTAGTTCGCCAGCGTATGGACGAAACTGTCCTCGTGATCGACCAGCAGGATTTTCACCCCCTGCCCGACCGTCTGTACGTCGCGGCTGATCTTGGCGGTATTGCCCGTGCGGGCATCGCGGATGGCGGCAATCATGGCGGATGCCTTCAGTTCGGTTTCGGCCTCTTCCTCATGCGGATCGCTGTCGTTGAGCAGGGTTGCGCCGGCCCGCACCTCGGCAATCCCGTCCTTGATGCGGATGGTGCGCAGCGTCAGGCCGGTATTCATGTCGCCGTTGAAACCGACCATGCCGATCGCGCCGCCATACCAGGCGCGCGGGCTCTTTTCGTGTTTTTCGATGAAACGCATCGCCCAGAGTTTTGGCGCCCCGGTAACGGTGACGGCCCAGGCGTGGGAAAGAAAGCCGTCGAAAGCGTCCATGTCCGGACGCAGGCGGCCTTCGATATGGTCCACCGTGTGGATGAGGCGCGAATACATCTCGATCTGGCGGCGGCCGATGACCTTGACCGAGCCCGGCTCGCAGACGCGGCTCTTGTCGTTGCGATCGACGTCCGAGCACATGGTCAGCTCGCTCTCGTCCTTCTTGGAGTTGAGCAGCTTCAGGATCTGTTCCGAATCGGAGATCGCATCCTCGCCGCGGCGGATCGTGCCGGAAATCGGGCAGGTCTCGATCCGCCGGCCGGAGACGCGCACGAACATTTCCGGCGAGGCGCCGACGAGATATTCCTGGTTGCCGAGATTGATGAAGAAGGAATAAGGCGACGGGTTGATCGCCTTCAGGCGGTTGGAGATCTGCGAGGGTTTCGAGTCGCAGCGTTCCATGAACTTCTGGCCGGGAACGACCTCGAACAGGTCGCCGCGCCGAAAGCTTTCTTTGGCCTTCACCACCAGTTCGGCATATTCGCCGGGGCGATGATCGCCCTTCGGCGGGATTGTATCCGTTGTGCGGAAGGGTTCGGGCGCAATCTCTTCCGACTTGCCGACCGTCGTCTTGCCGTCGCGGGCAAAGTCGTAGCGGTCGATCCAGGCCTTGGCGGCGTGGTGGTCCACGACGAGGATTTCGTCGGGCAGGAACAGCACCATGTCGCGCTGGTCATCGGGACGGGTCAGCGAAAGGTCGATGGAATCGAACTGGAAGGCGAGATCGTAACCGAAGGCGCCGAAGAGCCCGATGGCGCTGTCGGCATCCGAATGGAAGAGATCGACGATGGCGCGCAAGACGGTAAACACCGTCGGCATCTTCGAGCGCTCTTCCTCGGTAAAGGCGCGGGCGGGTTTGTTGACCGACAGATCGAGGCGCTGCGCCGTACGCGCGCCCAGCGTCAGGTCCGGCTCGCTCGACAGCCGCTCTGCGATGAAATCGAGCAGAACCTCACCGCGGCCGTTATAGGCCTCGATCCAGACAGAACGGCCAAAGGAAGAGATCCCGAGCGGCGGATCGACAATGGCCGTGTCCCAGCGGGTATAGCGGCCCGGATATTCGTAGTTGGAAGAGAAGACCGCGCCACGCCGCTCATCCAGCTTGTCCACATAGCTGGACACGGCATTGGCATAAGGGGTCGGCCTGCGCTTGCGGCTGACGG
Source organism: Rhizobium sp. CSW-27 (assembly GCF_018760785.1). GTDB lineage: Bacteria > Pseudomonadota > Alphaproteobacteria > Rhizobiales > Rhizobiaceae > Neorhizobium. The sequence goes on along the minus strand of NZ_JAHHZO010000002.1, from coordinate 662,046 downwards.
AAATGCCGCCACGGGTCTCATAAACCTCGGAGCCGTCGTCTTCGATGATGGTAACCATGCTTAACCTCTTCCACTTTCCCATCGGACCCGGTTCTGGAGGAGGCTTTGCACAAAAAAGCCGCCTCGGGAGTTTCGGGCGGCTTTGTCTCGTCTTTGGACATGACTGGTCAAGGCCGCGTTCAGCGAGCCCACCACCAGATAACCATGATCAGCGACGTTTTCATGATGATGTGATAGCGCGGCCCCGCGGCGGCTGCAAGCCCTGAAATAAGTATCATCTTTTTACGCGAACATATACACGGCACCGCAATTAGCGATTAAATAATTTTTGTATGCATTAGTTAATTCGAAAACGTCGGGCAAGGCCCGCAAACGCCTGTTTCGAGGGCCATTCGCATGAACTTGACAATCTCGCGGTTTCTGGGGCTGTTCGGCCTGACGCTGCTGGCCAGCCTCGGGCTTGCGATCGGCGTTCTGCTTTATTCGCTGCAGCAGTTGAAGGTCGACGGGCCGGAATATGAACGGGTGATCGACGCCAAGGACCTGATCGCCGACATCCTGCCGCCACCCATGTTTCTGGTGGAAGCCTATCTGACAGCGATCGAGACGGCGCGCCACCCGGAAGAGACGGATGCCAATATCGAGATCCTGAAGAAGCTGCGGCAGGATTACGAAACGCGCTTTGCCGTCTGGGCGGGCAAGGACCTGCCGCCGGAGATCCGCACGCATCTCGACACGAAACTCAAGCCTGCCTCGGATGCCTTCTGGGATATGCTGGCCCGCCGCATCATTCCGCAGTTCAATCTTGCCAAGAATGACGGACGCGACATCAACCTCGCGCCGCTGCGGCGCCAGTTCCAGCAACAGCGGGCGGCTGTCGTCGAGCTGGTGACGCTGTCGGAAGCCTATCAGAAACGCGTGGAGACACGGGCACGTACGGCAGACATCACTTATCGCGGCGCAGCCTATGCGGCGAGCCTGCTCGCTCTTCTTGCACTGGTCGGCGGGCTCCTGCTCTTCCGGCGGATGGCGATCAGCCCGATGCAGGACATGGGCCGTTACATGACCGCACTGGCCGGCGGCGACTATCAGGCAGGCGTCCCGCATTTCGACCGGCGCGACGAAGTGGGCGGGATGGCGAAGGCCGTCGCGCATTTCCGCCAGGCCGCCCTGGACAAGCAGGCGCTGGAAGCGGAGGCGCGCCAGCAGGCCGAACGGGCCGCCGCCGAGCGCAACAGTCGCCTGAGCGCGGAGATCGAACGCGCCGAGACGCTGAACAAGGTGATCGGCGAACTGGGTGCCGGCCTTGACCGGCTGTCGCGTTTCAACATTCACGACACGCTGGACCAGCCTTTCCAGGCGGAATTCGAGGTGCTGCGGCAGAACTTCAACCGTTCGCTCGCCGTGTTCCAGGAAACGATGCGCCGGGTTCTGGGCAAGGCCGACGAGATAAGGGCCAATGCCGAAAGCCTGGACGGTTCTGCCGACAACCTGGCCCGCCGCACCGAGCAGCAGGCGGCAGCCCTGGAGGAGACCGCCGCGGCGCTCGACCAGATCACCTCCAAGGTTGCCTCCTCCAACGACCTGACACGCAGCACCCGCGTCAAGAGCGGTCATGCGCGTGAAAATGTCGGCCGCTCCGCCGGCGTGGTGCGCGAGGCGATTGCCGCCATGAGCCGCATCGAGGAAGCCTCGCAGCAGATCGGCTCGATCACCGGCGTCATCGACGAGATCGCCTTCCAGACCAATCTTCTGGCGCTGAATGCCGGCGTCGAAGCCGCCCGTGCCGGCGACGCCGGCAAGGGTTTTGCCGTGGTGGCGCAGGAGGTGCGGGCGCTTGCCCAGCGATCCGCCGCCGCCGCCCAGGAAATCAGCCGGCTGATTGCCCATTCCAACAAGGAGGTGGAAGGCGGCGTCGACCTCGTCAGCCGCACAGGCCAGGCGCTGCAGGAGATCGAGGGCGATATCGTCTCTATCGCCGCCGATATCGAGACCATCTCGCAAAGCACATCCGAACAGTCGGACGTGCTGCAGGCAATCAATACCTCCGTCAATCAGATGGACCAGATCACCCAGCAGAATGCCGCCATGGTCGAGGAAATGAATGCCGCCTCCCATTCGCTGACCGAAGAGGTGGGCGAGATGGTCAGCCTCGTCGGCCAGTTCATCCGCAGTGACAACAGCTTGAACCCGGCGGCCGCCTCGCGCGTGGCCTGAGCCGCAGCATCCCGCACGGTACAGCCGCGCCATGCGACCAAATGGCGTCTGGCGCGTTCCCTCCCTGAACCCGCAGGGGAGGACGCGTCATGTTTGCCCGGCTTGTTGCCGCCGCCACCGCCATGTTGATGCTGACCGGCATGGATCTGCCCGAAAAGGGACCACGCCCCGCCGAAAAGCCGGTGGCGGCCGTGCCCGCGGCTCCGCCCGTAAAACCGACACCGGCCACAGCGCCCGTTCCGCAGGAACGGCCCGAGCCTGCGCAAGATGCCGGTGCGCCTGCCGCGACGGCGAAACCGGCAGTGGACAGCGCGCCGGACGCCGCGCCGCAGAATGACGTCGAAATGGAAGAGGAACCTTCCGCCCCGCAGGCGCAAACCCCGCTGCCCGCCATCGCCAGGGAGGACCCGGCAGCGCTCAAGGCCTGCCTTGCCGATCTGCAAAGGCTCGGCACCCGTTACGAGACGCGCGCCAGCATCGTCGGAGACGAACCCGGCTGCGGCATCGAAAGCCCGATCGTGGTTCGCAACATCCTGCCGGACATTGCCCTGTCGGAGCCGACGCCCATGCGCTGCGAAACGGCGCTGTCGCTCGCCCGCTGGATGGCCCAGACGGTTGTTCCCGCGCTGCACATTGCCTTTCCGGAGCGGCGCATCACCGGTCTCAGGAACGCTGCCGCCTATTCCTGCCGCAAGCGCAACGGCGCCGAGGACGGCAAGATATCCGAGCACGCCCGCGGCAACGCGATCGACATCACCGGTTTCGAGCTGGATGATCGCGAGACGATTGCGATGAGCCCGCGACAGGAGGATTCGTCGATGACCGGCGCCTTTCAGCGCACCGTCACCGCCGGCGCGTGCCTGCATTTTTCCACCGTGCTCTCCCCCGGCAGCGACGCCACCCATCAGGACCATCTGCATCTCGACGTGCTGGAACGCAAGGGCGGCTATCGCTATTGCCGGTGATGGCTGGGCAACGCACACCGCGATCCCGAGGCGCCACGATCTGCCGCCCTGGCGTGTTCAGCCGGCGACTTCCCCGAACGGAGAAACAGGCTGGGAAGCGGTGCGGAAGCAGCCCTTTCCGTCAGCCTTGGCGCGGTAAAGCGCCTGATCGGCATCCAGCATCGCCTGTCTGAGATCAACCGCGTCCGCCGGGATCAGGCAAATGCCAATGCTGACGCCCACGCCCGAAAGGCTGCCGGCCACCGGATAGGGCGTCATCAGCCGCACGATGAGCCGGCTGGCCAGCGCCTCTGCCTCCCGGGCACCGGCACCGGTGACCAGCAGCAGGAATTCATCCCCGCCGAGACGAGAGATGGCCGCCCCCGCCGGCGCCATTTCTCTCAGCCGATCGGCAACCTGACAGAGCAGATCATCGCCGGCCGCATGACCGAGCCGGTCGTTGACCGACTTGAAGCCGTCGAGGTCGAGGCAGAACAGGGCGCCAGGCCTGCCTGCGGCCAGCATCTTGCCACCCTCCGCATCAAAGCCACGACGATTGAGCAGGCCGGTCAGCGGATCGGCAAAGGACTGTCGGCGGCTTTCGATCTCGGCCGTGAGGGCGCGCACCGTCGTCGCACGCTGCTGACGCATGATGCCGATGCAGACCATCACGAACAGCAGGCCCTGCAACAGCAGCAGGGGCGCAAAATCCGGATTGCGCATCGCGAAGGGCACCTTGTAGGAAAGATCGATGATGGCGACCTGGATCAGCGCATAGCGCATGGCCGCGAAATTGCGCGACACGATGCCGGCGCAAGAGCCAAGTGCCGAGGCGACCACCACGATGAACATCGGCAGGTCGTCGCCGAATCCCACCACCGTCGTCGTTGCCGCGATCAGCCCGGCCCACACCAGCCCGCTGGCAAAAACGACATCGGGTGCAAATCTGGAAAAACGGCCCCGCATCACGCAAAGCCGGGCGAGAAGCGAGAGAAGATCCAGGCACGCAATGGCGAGCAGCACCGGATGACCAAGCCGCGCGTAAGCCACCAGCGTCACGCAGATGGAATTGACGCTGCCGCAAACAACCGCATGCGTCGAATTGGCGATGGTCGCACCGAGACGGTGGCGCATCTCCTCGCTGATGTCGTCTCCCAGGCTGCCGATCCACCTGAGGATCGGCCATCGTGGCGGATCGATGCCGCCGGCCATTGTCTGTGTCATTCAGGGTCTCCGAATGGCCGGATCGTGGCATTCGAGCCTTGAAATCCCCTTAGCACGGCGGATTTATCGCCACTCCCGACGCACGAATCCGCCGCTGCGGTTAACCGTTGGTTCAAGCTTCGGCCCAAAGACCGGGAGAACCACTCAGAACAACCCCTCGACATGCCCTTCGGCATTCAGCCGGATGCGCTCGGCCGATGGCGCGCGCGGCAGGCCCGGCATGGTGCGGATTTCACCGGTGATTGCCACCACGAATCCAGCGCCGGCGGAAAGCCGAACCTCGCGCACCGGCACCACATGGCCGCTTGGTGCGCCCAAAAGATCGGGATTGGTCGAAAAGGAATATTGCGTCTTGGCGATGCAGACCGGCAGGTGGCCATAGCCCTGCTCTTCCCAGCTGCGTAGCTGCTCCAGCACGGACCGTTCGGCCGTCACCTCGCCGGCACGATAGATTTCGCGGGCCACCCTCTCGATCTTGGTAAACAGCGGAAGATCATCGGCATAGAGCGGCCTGAAGTTGGCGGCACCACCCTCGACGATCTCCACCACCCGGCGCGCCAGATCCTCGATGCCTGCAGAGCCCTCGGCCCAGTGGCGGCAGAGGATCGCGTCTACGCCGAGCGCCGCGGCATAGGCCTTCACGGCATCGACCTCGGCCTGCGTATCCGAGGAGAAATGATTGATCGCGACGACGACAGGAACTCCGAACTTCTTGAGGTTCTCGATATGCCGGCCAAGGTTGACGCAGCCGGCGCGCAGCGCCTCGACGTTTTCCACCGAAAGGTCCGGCTTGGCGACGCCGCCATTCATCTTCAGCGCACGAACGGTCGCGACGATCACGGCCGCCGACGGCGAGAGGCCGGCCTTGCGACACTTGATGTCGAAGAATTTTTCCGCACCGAGATCAGCACCGAAGCCCGCCTCCGTCACCACGTAATCGGCAAGCTTGAGTGCCGTCTGCGTCGCCACCACGGAGTTGCAGCCATGGGCGATGTTGGCAAAGGGGCCTCCATGCACGAAAGCCGGGTTGTTTTCCAGCGTCTGGACCAGGTTCGGCTGCATGGCATCCTTCAGCAGCACGGCCATGGCGCCATCGGCCTTCAGGTCGCGGGCAAAGACCGGTGTGCGGTCACGGCGATAGCCGACGATGATGGCGCCGAGCCGGGCTTCCAGATCGCCAAGGTCGGTGGCGAGGCAGAGGATCGCCATGATTTCCGAAGCAACCGTGATATCGAAGCCGGTCTCGCGGGCAAAACCGTTGGAGACGCCGCCGAGCGGGCCGACGATCTGGCGCAGCGCCCGGTCGTTCATGTCCATCACCCGCTTCCAGGTGATGCGGCGCAGATCGAGATCCAGCGCATTGCCCCAGTAGATATGATTGTCGACCATGGCCGAGAGCAGATTGTGCGCGGAGGTGATGGCATGAAAATCACCGGTGAAATGCAGGTTGATGTCCTCCATCGGCACCACCTGCGCATAACCGCCGCCAGCCGCCCCGCCCTTCACCCCGAAACAGGGGCCGAGCGAGGGTTCGCGCACGCAGATGATCGCGCGCTTGCCGATGCGGTTGAGGCCGTCGCCAAGGCCGACCGTGGTGGTGGTCTTGCCCTCGCCCGCAGGCGTAGGGTTGATCGCCGTGACAAGGATCAGCCTGCCGTCCGGCCTCCCCTTCTGGGCCGCGATGAAATCCGGGCTGATCTTGGCCTTGTCATGCCCGTAGGGCACAAAGCTGTCGGCCGGAATGCCGAGCTTCGCCCCGATCTCGAAGATCGGCTTCTTCTTTGCGGCGCGGGCGATGTCGATATCGGACGGTACGGCTCCCATGGGGTTCCTCGCAGTCGTTGTTTTGCCCTTCATAGACCATGGCAAGGCTGCGTGGAAATGGTGCCCGAAGGGAAGAACCCGCAGACGAACAGAAAAGGCGGCACGGAAAGCCGCACCGCCTTTTCCGCACGCAGCGACCGGAGATCAGAAGCGCTGCGTCAGGGATATCTTGAAGCTGCGGCCGGGCTCCGAATAGAAGGCGCGGGACTGACTGCTGGAGTTGTCACGAACCGTCGTGTAGTCGTAATACTTCTTGTCGAAAAGGTTGTAGATGCCGGCATTGATGCGCAGGCCCTTGGCCTGTTCCGGCTCCCACCAGGCGACGAGATCGGTCAGGCCATAGCCCGGCGTCCTGAAGTAGTTGTTCTGTCCGGCCACCGTGCTGATGTCCACCTCGCCCTGGTCCCAGGAGCGTCCGACCGCCGTGAAATCGAGCCCGACACCCCAGTGTTCGGTATCATAGCCGATGCTGGCCACTGCCTTTACCGGGGCAACGGACTTCAGATACTTGCCATTGTCCAGGTTCTTGCCAAGCGAGGCAACGAGGCCGCCGCCCAGCCGGATGCCGTTGTCGAAGGTGCGATGGGCGGTAAGCTCCACGCCGTAGATTTCGGCGCGGGCCACATTGCGGTACTGGGTGATGTTGTTGCCGTAGTCGGAGAGCGTGTAACCCAGAGCCAGCGCTTCTGCCGCACCAAGGCTGCGTACATCGATGAAATTGCGATAGCGGTTGTAGAACAGGTTGACGCGACCACCGAAGTCCTCGTCGCCCAGATTGGCACCGATCTCGAAACCATTGCTGGTTTCCGATTCCAGATCTGCATTGCCAAGCCGCAGATAGGTGCCTGTTGATCCATAAGAACTGTACATTTCTCCGGAGGTCGGCGCCCGGAAGGCCATGGCCCACTGGGCGAACAGTTCAACCTGCGGCGCCACATCATAGGCCGCGCGCAGTTTCGGCGACAGCCCCGTATCCTCGAACCCGTCCGGCAGGGTCGGATTGCTGGCATTGCTGGCGAAGGCCTCGGTCATCTTCGGTTCGTGCTTCACCCAGTCGAAGCGCAGGCCCGGCTTCAGGCGTACGCCGCTGGCGCCAAGATCGATCTCGTCATCCACGTAGAGACCAACCCTCTGGCTCTCCACCTTGGGCGTATCGGCCTGATTGGTGTGAAGGAAATTGCAGGAAGAATTCGCCCCCGTGTAGATGCCGTTCGACGGGCAATTGTCGTAGCCCGACGAGTATTGCTCGATGGTGCTGGAGGCAAGATCGAGACCGAAGGTGAAGCGGTTGCTGAACCCGCCGATCTCCGCCTCGCGCTGGGCTGCGCCGATGAGGCCGAAGGTGCGTTCCTCATTGTCGTTGACGCGACCGATCGGGCCGACCACCGACGTCGTGCGGTAACCGGTATAGCCATCGGCGGTACGGGTACGCATCCAGTAGAGCGAGGCCCAGGCATTGTCGAAGAAGCTGTCGTCGCTCTCGCTTTCAAACTTGTAGTCCAGCGAAACGCGATCCCGCTCATTGTCCTTGTGACCGATGTAATCGCCCGGGCGATAATTGCCGGTGGTTGACTGCGAGGTCTTCATGTCGGTGTCGCGGTCCTTGCGATACCGTTCCGCGGTCAGGCCGATGGTGTGGCCGCCTTCCAGCTGCTGTCGCAGCTTGAACAGCAGGTTGTGTTGGTCGTAATCGGAGGGATTGGCTTCGGTGCGCGTCGTGGAATAACCGCCGACATCGCCCGCCGTCTTGCGCTCATGGCCCTTGCGATAGCTGCCCTGGAACAGGATCGAGGTGTTTTCAATGCGCTTGGCAATCGCGGCGGATCCCTCCCAGCTGCGATCGCTGCTGTCATAGGTGGTCTTGGCGAGCCCGCCCCAGTCGCGCCCCTCGCCGATCAGGTCTTCCGGCTCCAGCGTGCGATAGGCAACGACGCCGCCAAGCGCACCGGCACCGGCCCGGCTCGAATCGGCGCCGCGCATCACGTCGACGGCAGACAGCGAGGAGAAGCTGAAGGTATCGACACCGCCGGTCGCACTGCGGGTCGGATCGTTGAAATAGGGAACCGGGATGCCGTCAATGGTGGAGAGCACGCGATTGCCCTCCAGACCGCGGATGTTTACCGAACCGGTCGTCTTGTTGACGTTGACGCCCGGCTCGGCAATGCGTCCGAGATCCTCGATATTGGTGATCTGCTTGTCGGCAATCTCGCGGGCCGTGGTTTCCGTGGTCAGCGGGCTGTCGGTGGCGCTGCCCTTCGGCGCGGTGACCCGCTCCCCCTTGACCGCCACGCGCGGCAGCACGGTGGCCGCCTCCCCCGACGCAGCCTCCTCGGCGCGTGCCCCTCCGGCAAGCACGGCAACCGACAGGGCCGAACAGGCAAGAAGCGAAAGTTGAAGACGGCGAAGCATTCGAACCCCTTTCGAAAGGCATGCGCGATCGCGCCGAAGCGCAGGCGCACGACGTTTGACGACAAAGCTGATGATGACCGGGCCCAGGCTTGCCCGTTTCTTGCCACTTAAAAAACATGATTACTGATGTCAAGATTAAACATGACAACATTGGTCATATTTTTGCCATCCCTCGGGGAATGCGGTGATTGTGATAAAGTGGACACATTGTCATAATTTCATCGCCTCGCCCCCAGCTTTCAGGAGTGGCGGCTGCGCCAGCCACTGGACGACACGCGTGCTCCACGACAACAGTCATGCACGGCAGCAGAGTTGCCTGAACGACCTGCTGCCTGAGGTGGTATAGGCCTCAAGGCGGCACTCAACGAAACAGGCGGCGTGTCCGAAAGGTGACAAAAAGATGAGGGCCGAACCAGGCGAGCTTGCGCATTATCTGCAGACATTCGAAAATTAGGTTGGTTCCGGGTCCCGTTTGATATAACTCTTCTTCAAGCGGTATTTGTCACACTTTTACCCCCCCGAAATAATGATCACGCTCGAACGCCACTCTCTTCTCAGCCAGACCATATCGACCGCAGAGACGCGTGACGCGATCGCCTCTGCCATGGCCCAGATGCCGGTCCATTTCGGGTTCGAGTATTTCACGCTGATGAATGCGCCCGCTGCAACCGACACGCTGATTGCGCCGCTGGCCGTCACGACGACACTGCCCCAGGCCTTCGTGCGCGAATTCGACGAATTGCGGCTTCTCAGGGAATGCCCGCTCGCGCCGATGATGAAAAACATGGTGCTGCCACTCTGCTGGAGCTGCGAAGCGGGCGTGCAGGAGGGACGGCTGCTGAATTTTTCGCCGCGTCTGCTCGCGTTTCTCAAGCGACACCAGGTTTGCACCGGCGTTGCCATGCCACTCTATTCCAGCGACGGCTCGGTGTTTCTCATGCGCCTTGACGGCCACCGGCCGATGCTGACCCTGCCGGAACTCAACGAAGTGGGCATGCTGTTCCTGCACGCCTTCACCATTTTCGACCGCCTGCGCCGTCAGGAACCGACCGAGCACAAGCTGCTGACGGCACGCGAGATGGAGGTTGTACGCTGGACTTCGCAGGGCAAGACATCCTCCGAAATCGCCAGCATCCTGTCCCTGTCCGACCACACAGTTAATGCTTACCTCAATAAGGCAATCAAGAAACTCGATTGCGTGAATCGAACCCAGCTGGTAGCGAAAGCCATACGTTTGAGATTGATTAGCTAACGAAATGGGTTGGCGTCTGCCGGACGCCGGGGAGTATGAAGCTTTGCTTCAGGCGAATTTGCGCGAAGACATTCAATTTGGCGAAGAGACCTTCGGCCTGATGGAGCCGGACATCGTCCGTCTGTTCACGACCTTCAACAAGGTCGGCTTCTGGCGCATCGACATCGACACGGGCCATGGCTTCTGCGACGCACAGGCCGCGGAAATCTTCGGCATGGATGCCAAGGACGGCCCCCTCGACATGGTCGTGCTCAGTTCACGCATCCATCCGGAAGATCTGGCCGCGGTGATGGAGAGCCATGAAATGGCGGCCGTCGAGCACTGCAGCTTCCAGAAGATCCACCGGGTTCTGCTCGATGACGGCAGATACAAATATATCTGCTGCCTTGGCGCCTGGCGCGCCAGGCCGGACAGCGCCGGAGAGATCGTCGGCGTGATGTTCGACCTGCCCAAACACCAGTGCGACCTGCGCATCTTTCCGCAAGCCTGAGTGCCGCCATGCCTGCGCCGTGCGCATGGCGGCCGCCTCGGCCTTTTCCACCCTCAGCGATCCAGCACGGAGCGGATTTCCACCAGGTTGGAACGGACCCTTAGGATATAGAATCCCATGGTCGCCAAATGCGTCGGCATGATCCAGCCATCCTCGCGACCGTTGGAAATGATCGCGGGCTGGATGCGCAGCGCCGCCCTGAACTGCGCCAGCGTATCGTTGAACAGCACGCCCAGATTACGCTCGCGCACCACCTGGCCGAAATCCGCCTGCGCGGCGGAGAGCACGGCATAATAGCCGTAGAGCTGGCCATAGGCGAACCAGAAACGGTCGTCGGCGCGCGTATCGAACCAGCCGGCATTGTAGTTTTCCGAACGCTCGCGCAGGATGGCGGCCGTGCCGCCAAGATCGTTGGCGATGCGGTCGACGAACTGCACGAGATTGTCGGCGCGGGTATCGAAGGTGGCGTTGCAGGCGGCAAGCTCGGTGTTGAACGTGCGCAGGCTCTTGATCGCGGCGCGATAATAGGCCGGCGTCGGCGTCTTGAAGCCGAAGGGATCGAGGCCGAAATACCAGGAATACTCGTCGAACTGCAGGTTGCCGCGGGCATCCTGCAGATTGCCGTCGATGCCGGATGTGCCGCGCACGCGGCCGAGCGTATCCACCAGCTCCGCCGAGGTGCGTCGCACCACCTGGTTCACCCCGCGCTGGAAGCTCGCCTTGTTGTCGAGGAAGGGCGTGTGATCCCAGTCGATGCCGAAGAAGCCGAGCCGGTAGAGCAGCATGGAGGAAATCCATGCATTCTGGTTGACGTTCAGGCCCGTAAGGTCGGCCGCGACGTCGACGATGGCGGATGTCTGGCACTGGCGCACGGCCGGACCTGTCGGGGCTTGTGCAGGCGGGGCCTGTCCAGCGGGAACCTGTTCTGCGGGAGATTGCGCCGCGCCATCCGCCGCAGCGGCTTCGGCCGGACGCTCCTGCCCGGCAGCAACCGAACGCTCCGCCAACCGGTACCGGTCGACGAAATTGGGGTCGAAGCCCGTCCATACCTGCGTCTGCCAGATGAAATAGCCATAGAAGGCGCCGACCACGAGAAGCACCGCGAGGATGGGCAGCTTGACCATCAGGTGACGCTGGCCATACCAGCCATGCGCGGCCATGAAGGGCCAGGCAATGGCGGCAAAGCCCAGCCGCAGCACCCGCCCTGTTGCACCCAGCACCCGGCTGAACAACTCCGAAACCATCAAGCATCCTCCTGTTGCGCGCCCTGAGGTAGGGATCCGCCCGCCGCTTGTCGAGACGCTGCCTGCCGCGATGCGGCATATCGCTGGTGGAAGAGGTCGCGCAGATGCGCCCGGCGCGTCCGAATGCTGCGCACGGACAAAAGTCCGAGGTCGCGCAGATGCGCCTGCCGCGACAGATGCGGCAGGTCCGTTCGCATGGCGGCAAGCAGCGCGGGATCGAGCCCGCCGATCAGCATCACGCAGGCTTCCGCCTCCACCGCCAGCAGATGGCCGAGGACATGGGTGCTTTTGGTCATATCGATCAGCAGGTCGACGAGATCGAGACCCGGCCCCTGCCAGCGATCCCTGTTCTCACCGGCTGCGGCCGCGGCCATGGCATCCTCAGCCCGCCCGCCGGCGGTGGCGACAAAGGCGCTGTCCAGCCAGTCCTCGCAGGCAGGCAGCAGATTGCCGAGGAAGATGCGCTGCCGGTCGATGGCTTCGATCAGGGCCTCCGTGCGCTGCAGCAGGGCGCTGGCGCGAACAGAAAAATCGGCCGCAAGCGGCGCCAGAGCAGGCGTGGCAGCGCGGCGACGGCCAAGCCGTGACAGAAGGCCACCCGCCGGCTTCGGCGGCTGAAGATAGGGCGCGCCAAGCTGCTGCAGATCGGCGGCAAGCGCGGCTATGCGATGGGCAAGCGTGCTGTCGACAGCGCGAAACATCACCGACACGGCAGCAAGCTCCGCCTCTGCGGCATCTGCCTCCGCGCGGCCGGATGGCTGGGCCTGGCCCGATGCGGCACCGGCCTTCAGGCGCTGAAGCAGCGCTTCGAGGCGGTCGCGCAGCCCGGCAAGAGCCTGAAGCGGGTCGATGTCCGCCCGCACGTCATCCCGTCCCGTCATGCCCGATGCTCCCCCCATCCTGCCGGCCCCTGCGGCCGGATCACCGCGAAGATGTCACCTTATGACAGTGCGCGGCACCGGCACAACGGGCGCGGCCGCCGGCCGGTTCCTTTGTCGCTGCAAAGCCGGCGGCTGCGGCTCACAGCCCCAGCGAGGTAATGGCCGCATCGAGACGCTCGCGCGTCTTCTTCGGCATCTTGGCGGCCTTAACCGCATCGAGATTGGCCGGAGCGCCCTCGCCCACGACGACCAGCGCCACCATGCCCATGCCCCAGTGCGGCGTGCACTTCACCACATAGGCGCCTTCCTTCTCGACGGTCAGCACCAGTTCCTGGTTCATCTTGCCCTTGAACTCCTCGACACCCTCCGGCAGCAGTTCCTTGACGGCGGCCGCGTCATGGCCCTTGTCGACGGGGACGAAATGGATGGTATCGCCGACGGCGGCCCGCACGGCGGCCGGTTCGAACACCATGGCCTCGCCCGTGGCGCCCTTGTTGAGCATCTTCACCTCGATATCGGCAGCAAAGGCGCCGGATGCGGCAAGGGCCGGTCCGAGAGCGAGGAAGCTCGAGGCGAGAATGGCTTTCAGTGTCATGTCAAAGGTTCCTTCCAGATGGCCGGCGATCCGGCCGCATGCACGGGATCTGCCGCTGCTTTACGCGAACGGAACCCGTCTCCCTTTGACCGAGGTCAAAACACATTCTGGACACATTGTCGCAAACACCCCCTGTCTTTCGGCGCGAATAGGCGTGCTTGCTTGCCTTTCCGAGATATTGATAATGGCCGGGGAACAAAAAAGGAGCAACCTCATGCCGGGAACGACCTCGTTGAAATTTGCAGTCGCGGCCAGCCTTGCCGCGTTTGTCTCGACCCAGGCGCTGGCCGCCGATCCTGCAAGCTGTACCAATGTCCGCTTCTCGGACGTGGGCTGGACGGACATCACGGCCACAACGGCAACGGCTGCCGTCCTGCTGGATGCGCTCGGCTACAAGCCGAACATCCAGGTTCTGTCGGTGCCGGTCACCTACCAGTCGCTGAAGAACAAGGATATCGACGTCTTCCTCGGCAACTGGATGCCGACGCAGGAGGCCGACGTGCGGCCCTTCCTCAACGACAAGTCGGTCGAATCCTACGGTCCGAACCTGGTCGGCGCCAAATACACGCTCGCCACCAATGCCAAGGGCGCCGAACTCGGCATCAAGGATTTCAAGGATATTGCCGCCCACAAGGCCGAGCTTGATGGCAAGATCTACGGCATCGAGCCGGGCAATGACGGCAACCGCCTGATCCTCGACATGGTGTCGAAGGATACCTTCGGCCTGAAGGGCTTCGAGGTGGTGGAATCCTCCGAGCAGGGCATGCTGGCACAGGTGGCCCGCGCCGACCGTTCCGGCAAGCCGGTCGTGTTCCTCGGCTGGGAACCCCATCCGATGAACAGCAATTTCAAGCTGACCTATCTGACCGGCGGCGACGACATCTTCGGGCCGAACTTCGGCGGTGCCGAGGTCTACACCAATGTGCGGGCGGGCTTCACCACCGATTGCCCGAATGCCGGCAAGTTCATCACCAACCTGAAATTCACCCTGCCCATGGAAAACGTGATCATGGGCAAGATCCTCAATGACGGCGAGGATCCGCAAAAGGCGGCCACCGCCTGGCTGAAGGCCAATCCCACCGCCGTCACGCCCTGGCTTGCCGGCGTCACCACCCTCGACGGCAAGGACGGCCTTGCCGCCGTCAAGGCAAAGCTCGGCCTCTGAGGCTTCTGCACCGCCCGCGGGCGCCACGGGGGACACCTGTCCCGACTGCGGCACCGGCGGGCGGCGTTTCCGATTGTGTCCATCCGCAGCGCCCGAAGCGCGTCGCGGATTTCGCCGAGAGACCGGCGCGCGCCTTCTCGTCAAGCCGCGTGCCCTTCGCTCCTGCCGAAACCTGACCAGAACGGGAAGAAGTCCTTGGAACTCCTCACCGAACAACGCATTCCCATCGGCAACTGGGCCAAGAATTTCGTTGACTGGCTGACGCTGCATGGCGCCGCCTTCTTCGACTGGCTCTCCGCCGTCCTTTCCTCCGTCATCGACGGCCTGCTGTTCGTGCTGCAATGGCCGCATCCTTTGGCCGTCGTGCTGGCCTTCACCCTGCTGTCCTGGCTGCTGCGCCGCTCGATCGGCATTTCCCTCTTTACCTGTCTCGGGCTGCTCCTCATCATCAACCAGGGCTATTGGAAGGAAACCACCGAGACGCTGGCGCTGGTGATTGCCTCCACCGCCGTCAGCATGGCCGTCGGCATCCCCGTCGGCATCGCCGCGGCGCGCCGGCCCTGGCTTTACGAAGGCCTGCGCCCGGTGCTGGACCTGATGCAGACCATCCCGACCTTCGTCTATCTGATCCCCGCCCTCATCCTCTTCGGCCTCGGCATGGTGCCGGGCCTGATCGCAACGGTGATCTTCGCGATCCCCGCCCCCATCCGCCTGACGCGGCTCGGCATCATTTCGACGCCGGAATCGCTGACGGAAGCGGCCATCGCCTTCGGCGCCACTCCCTCCCAGGTGCTGCGCAAGGTGGAACTGCCGTTCGCCATGCCGCAGATCATGGCCGGGTTGACGCAGACGATCATGCTGTCGCTCTCCATGGTGGTCATCGCCGCCCTTGTCGGCGCCAGCGGCCTCGGCGTGCCGGTGGTGCGGGCACTCAACACCGTCAATGTAGCGCGCGGCTTCGAGGCGGGGCTCTGCATCGTGATCCTCGCCATCATTCTCGACCGCATGTTCCGCACCGACGAAGGAGAAGGCGCATGACGGACGCAATCATTTTCGGCAGTGTCGACATCGTGTTCGGCGACCGCCCGGACCGGGCGCTGCCCCTGATGGACCAGGGCCGCTCGCGCGAGGAGATCAGCCGGGAAACCGGCCTCGTGCTCGGTGTTTCCAAGGCCTCGCTGTCGATCCGCCAGGGCGAGATCCTGGTGCTGATGGGCCTGTCTGGTTCCGGCAAGTCGACGCTGCTGCGCGCCGTCAACGGGCTGGCGCCCGTGGTGCGCGGTTCGGTGACGGTGCAGAGTGCGGCCGGCCCGGTCGATCCCTATCGCGCCTCGCCGAAGGCCCTGCGCGACCTCAGGATGCACACGGTCTCGATGGTCTTCCAGCAGTTCGGCCTGCTGCCCTGGCGCACGGTGGCGGAAAATGTCGGCTTCGGCCTGGAACTGGCCGGCGTCAGCGAGAAGGACCGCAGGGAGCGGGTGGCAGAACAGCTTGCGCTGGTGAACCTGTCCACCTGGGCCGACCGCAAGGTGGGAGAGCTGTCGGGCGGCATGCAGCAGCGCGTCGGCCTTGCCCGCGCCTTTGCCACCGGCGCGCCGATCCTTCTGATGGACGAGCCCTTTTCCGCGCTCGATCCGCTGATCCGCACCCGCCTGCAGGACGAACTGCTCGAATTCCAGAGCCGGCTGAAGAAGACCATCCTCTTCGTCAGCCACGATCTGGACGAAGCCTTCCGCATCGGCAACCGCATCGCGATCATGGAGGGCGGCCGCATCGTCCAGTGCGGCACGCCGCAGCAGATCGTCCAGGCGCCGGCGGATCAGTATGTCGCGGATTTCGTGCAGAACCTGAACCCGATCAACATGCTGACGGCCAGCGACATCATGCGGTCCGGCGCCGCAGCGTCCGCAACGCCGACCCCGGTGACGGCCACGGCGCGGGCGCAAACGCCGCTGACCGACATTCTCGACGCCATGGCCCGCCAGCCTGGCCTCATCGGCATCGTTGACAATGGCGTCGTCATCGGCACCATTGGCGCCGATGACGTGATCGCCGGGCTGACCAGGCATCGGCGGCGGGAGATACGCGACACATGACACGAGAGCCGACGTCCCTTCTGAGGGAAACGGACGAGGAGGCGCGCATTGCCGCACGCAGGCTCGTTCGCTCGGCACGCCACGTTCCGCTTGCGGTGCTGGACCCGGAGACCGGCTTTCCCTCGGTCAGCCGGGTGCTTCTCGGTCTCGATCTCGACTGCACGCCCGTCATCCTCGTCTCCGCGCTTGCCGGCCATGCGCGGGGACTGAAGGCGGATCCGCGCTGCTCCTTTCTCGCCGGGGAACCCGGCAAGGGAGATCCGCTCGCCCATGCGCGCATCACCGTCTTCTGCCAGGCAGAACCGGTGGCGCGCGGCGGCGCCAGCCATCAGAGGCTGCGCACCCGCTTCCTGCGGCGCCACCCCAAGGCGGCACTCTATGTCGATTTTCCCGATTTCAGCTTTCTGCGCCTTGTTCCGATTCGGGCCGCCATGAATGGCGGCTTTGGCAAAGCCTACACGATGGATGGCGAAGATCTGGTGCTGGCGCCGCCACACGACGAGTCGGGCTGGCTCGCATTAGAAGAATCTATTATGATCAGATATCAGGATGCGAGTCGGCTTGCTTCGGCCAGCGGCGCTTCCGAGACATCGAACTGTCGCATGAGCGGCATTGATCAGGCAGGTTTCGACATCGTTTGCGGCAATCGCGGGTTTCGGTACGAGTTCGACTCACCCTGCCCGACACCACAGGCAGCCGAGGACTATGTGCGTACAATACATGACGCTGTATAACCGGTACGTAAAATTTAGGGATATACAATCCTTTCCGAAACTTGCTAGATTTCTGACACGTTGTACCGACCTTCAGGTAGGTCAACATTGCTAGGGGATGACTGAGGGATTAAGAGATGACCCAACTCACTGAGCATTCGGCTGCAGCCGCAAATCTGCTGTCCGCCATGGCCAATCCGAAGCGGCTGATGATCTTGTGTTGCCTGGTGAAGGGCGAAGTCGCAGTCGGTGCGCTTGCAACGAAGGTCGGCCTCAGCCAGTCCGCTCTTTCGCAGCATCTCTCCAAGCTGCGCGCACAAAAGCTGGTCAATACCCGTCGCGATGCGCAGACCATCTACTATTCCAGCTCCGCAGAGGCCGTGATGAAGGTTCTCGAAACACTGGAAACGCTGTATTGCGAGCCTGAGCCCGCTAAATCTGCGGCCTGATGACAGCGCTGACATCGGGTTGAAATCCGTCAAGACGGCGGGGTGTGAATCTGGGCGGGTTCCAGCCATCGCCGGAAATGCGTGACCGGGCGTTGCCATGCATGGTGGCGCCCGTTTGCTTTTTGCGATCGCACATGACGCAGCAAGACGATGCAAGGGCGCTGAACAGCGCTTGACGGCTCGCGGGCGCTTGATAACCTGCCCGGCATCGCACCGCCCCGGGGAACGGGCGGCGACCGGGATATGGCCCCCGTCATGGAAAAGAAGGCCATGGAGATCATGATGTCGAACCGCCTGAATACCGCCCCGAACGACTTGCGGGCGTTCTGGATGCCTTTCACCGCCAACCGCCAGTTCAAGAAGGAGCCGCGCCTGTTCGTGTCCGCAAGGGACATGCACTACACGACGCATGACGGGCG
Source organism: Rhizobium sp. CSW-27 (assembly GCF_018760785.1). Taxonomy (GTDB): domain Bacteria; phylum Pseudomonadota; class Alphaproteobacteria; order Rhizobiales; family Rhizobiaceae; genus Neorhizobium. The sequence continues at coordinate 644,124 of NZ_JAHHZO010000002.1, read as the reverse complement.
CCAGGTTCTCGATGCGACGGCGGGTCTTTGGTGCGTGAATGCCGGCCATTGCCGCCCGAAGATCACCGAGGCGATCCGCGAACAGGCCGGTGAGCTGGATTACGCGCCGGCCTTCCAGCTCGGCCATCCGAAGGCGTTCGAACTGGCGAACCGCCTCGTCGACATCGCGCCGGAAGGCCTGGAGCACGTGCTCTACACCAATTCCGGCTCCGAATCGGTCGATACCGCGCTCAAGGTGGCGATCGCCTATCACCGCGCCAAGGGCAATGGCGCCCGCTTCCGCCTGATCGGCCGCGAGCGCGGCTATCACGGCGTCAATTTCGGTGGCATTTCCGTCGGCGGCATCGTCGCCAACCGCAAGATGTTCGGCACGCTGCTGACCGGCGTCGACCACATGCCGCACACACATCTTCCGGGCAAGAACGCCTTTACCCGTGGACAGCCGGAGCATGGCGGCGATCTGGCAACCGAACTCGAGCGCATCGTCACGCTGCATGATGCCTCCACCGTTGCCGCAGTGATCGTCGAGCCGGTTGCCGGCTCCACCGGCGTGCTCATTCCGCCGAAGGGCTATCTGCAGAAGCTGCGCGAGATCTGCACCAAGCACGGCATCCTGCTGATCTTCGACGAAGTCATCACCGGCTATGGCCGTCTCGGCGCGCCGTTTGCCGCGCAGTATTTCGACGTGAAGCCGGACATCATGGTGACCGCCAAGGGCCTGACCAATGGCGTGATCCCGATGGGCGCCGTCTTCGTCACCGCCGAAATCCACGATGCCTTCATGAACGGCCCGGAACACCTCATCGAGTTCTTCCACGGCTACACCTATTCCGGCAACCCGATCGCCTCGGCTGCAGCACTGGCCACGCTCGATACCTACAAGGAAGAGGGTCTGTTCGAACGCGCTGCCGACATCTCCTCCTACTGGGAAGAGGGCCTGCACTCGCTGAAGGATTGCAAGAACGTCATCGACATCCGCAATCTCGGCCTGATCGGCGCGATCGAACTCGATCCGATCGCCGGCGAGCCCACGAAGCGCGCCTTCTCCGCCTTCCTGAAGGCCTATGAGGACGGTCTCCTGATCCGCACGACGGGCGACATCATCGCCATGTCGCCGCCGCTGATCGTCGAGAAGCACCATATCGACGAGATTTTCGGCAAGCTGCGCGAGATCTTGAACGCGAATATCTGATGACGGAAAACGATGCGGGGGCGCGGCGCAATGCGAGTGTGCCCCCGCACCATCACCTTGCTCCGAAAGGGACCTGTCTTCCCGTGAACGTGCTGCCCACCGTTGTGGCAATCATTCTTGCCTGCGCAGGATCGGCAGCCGCAGACGATGCCGCGACGATCGATTGGGGCAAGGCTGGCAAGGGCGAGACGCCGACAATGCCCACCGAACCGGTGGTCGCTCCACCGCGCAAACTGCCGGACAGCGGTTTTGACTGCGGCACCGCCACCCGCATGTCCTGGGATCGAGTCGGCGAAGGCGCGCGGCGCCCGGGGCCGGAAGAGGTCCGCCGCTGCAGCCGTGATGGTTTTTCCATGGAAATCACCGCCCCCTCCAACTGAATGCATTCACAGGATGCGGTCACGATCCTGAGGCGCGGCGACGAAGCATTGCGGGCGGCGACCGAACAGGCGGTAGCGATTGCGCGCCACAAGACGATAGAGGCGATCGCGCAGGCCGCGCGGCACGATCCGCAGCAACAGCAAGAGGCTCCACGGAAAGCCCAGCCCGCCGGCAATCGCAAGCACGGCTCCGCTGTCCTGCAGGGCGTGATCGCCCTGCACGAGCAGGATCGTCTGCGGATCGTCCGGATCGATGCCATGCTGACGGCTGAGCGCCGCCCCCGCCGGGCTTTGCATCGCCGCCAGCCGGAACCGTTTCCGGCGGTCATGGCGCAGAACGAAGCGGGCACTTGCCGAACAGAGGACGCAGTCTCCGTCGAAGACGATGACCGGGCCGCCGGTGTTGTTGTCGAAATTGCTGCTGGCCATGCACTCCACATGGTGTGCCCGCCCCTCTGACGCAATGCCGGGACGCGGACCTCCCGAGCCGTTTCCCGATGAGACGCAGGCACTATGCTGCGACGCGGGAACCAAATGCCGCCCTGCCCCTTCCCGCCTTGGGCGCCTGCCGGTAATCTCTCGTCATTGAATCAGACCGGGGTAGACGATGAGCGATCTTGAGAGCCGCATTGACCAGGGAACGGGCCGCGTAGCCGCCGACATCGTGCTGAAGGGCGGCCGCTTCTTCGATCTCGTCACCGGCGAGCTTGTCGCCTCCGACATCGCCATCTGCGGCGATACCATCGTCGGCACCTGCGAGGCGTATGAGGGCGCGCAGGAGATCGACATCACCGGGCGCATTGTCGTGCCGGGATTCATCGATACGCATCTGCACATCGAAAGCTCGCTGGTGACCCCGCACGAGTTTGATCGCTGCGTACTGCCCTATGGCGTGACGACGGCAATCTGCGATCCGCACGAGATCGCCAATGTGATCGGCACCGAGGGCATCCAGTTCTTTCTCGATTCGGCGCTGGAAACCATCATGGACATCCGCGTCCAGCTCTCCTCCTGCGTGCCGGCCACGCATCTGGAGACGGCGGGCGCCGACCTGCCGATCGAGCGGCTGCTGCCCTTCCGCAGCCATCCGAAGGTGATCGGGCTTGCGGAGTTCATGAATTTTCCGGGCGTCATCCACAAGGATCCGGTCTGCATGGCCAAGCTCGAGGCCTTCCAGGGCGGCCACATCGACGGGCACGCGCCGCTTCTCTCCGGCCTCGGTCTCAACGGCTACCTCTCCGCCGGCATCCGCACCGAACACGAGGCGACGAGTGCGGCCGAGGCGCTCGAAAAGATCCGCAAGGGCATGCACATTCTGGTGCGGGAAGGCTCCGTTTCCAAGGATCTGCATGCGCTGATGCCGATCATCACGGAACGTCTGTCGCCATATCTGGCGCTCTGCACCGATGACCGCAATCCCCTCGACATTGCCGAGGAAGGCCATCTCGATTTCATGATCCGCACCGCCATTGCCCATGGCGTGGAGCCGCTTGCCATCTATCGCGCCGCCTCCATTTCGGCCGCCCGTGCCTTCGGCCTTCGCGACCGCGGCCTGGTCGCTCCCGGCTGGCGCGCCGATCTCGTCATCATCGACAGCCTGGAAAACTGCAAGGCGCAGATGGTGTTTGCCGGCGGCCGGCAGGTAACGGCCGAGCTTTTTGCAACGCGCCGGCCGGTTGCCCCGGTCGGTCTCGACAGCGTCAAGGCGCGCATCGTCAAGGCCGCCGATTTCGCCGTGCCGGCGAAGGCCGAGGAACAGCCCGTCATCGGCGTGCTGCCCGGCAAGATCATCACCGAGCATCGCCGCTACCGCCTGCCCTCCTCCGGCAACCAGACGACCGTCGATCTCGCCAATGACATCATCAGGGTCGCCGTCATCGAGCGCCACGGCAAGAACGGCAACCATGCCAACGGCTTCGTGCAGGGCTTCGGCCTGAAGAAGGGTGCGATCGCCTCCACCGTCGGGCATGACAGCCACAATATCTGCGTGGTGGGTGTCAGCGAGGAGGACATGGCGGTGGCCGTCAACCGGCTCTCCGATATTCATGGCGGCTTCGTGGTGGTGGAAGACGGGCGGGTGACGGGCGAGATCGCCCTGCCGGTGGCGGGCCTGATGAGCCTGGAGCCCTATGAGCGGGTGCGTGACACGCTGGTCGGGCTGCGCAAGGCCGCCTATGCGCTCGGCACCACGCTGGCGGAACCCTTCCTGCAGGTGGCCTTCCTGCCGCTGCCGGTCATCCCGCACCTGAAGATTTCCGATCGCGGCATGGTGGATGTGGATCAGTTCCGGCTGCTCGACTGAGGCGGCGGACGCAGCAGACTATTCCACATGGCGATTGTCGTCGCCATCGGCCTTCAGCACATGGGCAACCGCCTTGGCGGCGCTGCTGGCAGACGTCCTGATCGCATCGGTAATGGCCTCGACTCGGGCCACCTCGCGGTTGAACTCCTCCAGCGCCTTGCCGCGCAGCACCGTGCCGGCCGACATATGCGCCTTGGTCGGATCGGCATAGTGATCGCCCACCCGCAGCTCGTAATAGAGATGCGGCCCGGTGGAGAGGCCGGTGGATCCGACAAAGGCGATCACCTGCCCCTGCGAGACACGCTGGCCGATCTTCAGATCCTTCGGCGTGCCGTCGATATGGGCATAGGTCGTCTCGTAGCCGCCATCGTGGCGAATGCGGACGAACTTGCCGTAACCGGCCTCCCAGGAGATTTTCTCGACCACGCCATCGCCGGCCGCCACGATGGGCGAGCCCTTGGGGGCGGCAAAATCCACGCCATTGTGGAACTTGCGCACCTTGAGGATGGGATGGATGCGCCAGCCGAAGCCGTCGCCCAGCCGGCCCGCAGCCACCGGCTTTTCCATCAGCGTCTTGGAGACCGAATGGCCACCATGGTCGAAGAACTCGGCCTTGCCGTCGCCGGAGGTGGCATAGCGATAGAAACGGCGCTCGCTGTCTCCCTCGTGCAGGGTGACGGAAACCAGCTGGTCGCCGTCATCCTCGGTCTTGCGGTAGATGACGTCCAGTTGCGGCAGGTCGTCGGCCGACGACCATTCGAGACCGTTGACCTTCATAAGCTGCACCACCTGCAGACAGACGCGCGGCGGCACCTTCGAATGCCTGAGATGCGCGATCAGCTTGGGATAATCGGCGGCGGCGCGGTTGAGATCGCGGCTCTCCTGTGGCGTCAGGCGTGCCCTGGCGCCCGGCTGGCTTTCGGCGGCGATCGCCTCCGCCAGCAGACGGTCGTAGAGATGGCGGTCACTCACCGTCTGGAAGGTGCCGTCGTCGCGCCGGGCAAGAAAGCGTTCGCCCCGACGATGCGAGACATGGCGGGCAAACACGATCTGCGGCGCATCCGGCCGTTCCGGCCGCTCTTCCAGCAGAATATCCAGCTCCTCGCCGGGCTTCACGCTGTCGGAGCCGAGTTCGCGGGCCAGATTGACGAAATCCGCTTCCGTGACGTCGACCGCGCCCTCGATGTTGCGCAAGAGTTCCTCCCGCGCGGGCAGCGAGACGAGCCGCCGGATATGGCCCGAGGGCCGGGCCGGCGCCACGCTGACATTGATCGGCTCGCCGCGCACCGGCACGGGCCGCGCACCCTTGGCCACATGCAGCGCCGGCTTCTCGCCATTCTGGGACGCTCGAAGCACCAGATTGAAGGGATCGGACGAAGACGGCTCCGCCTCCTGATAGGCAGCGAGCGTGGCCGGTTCTTGCGGCGCGCGCGACGCCTCGGCGGAAAGATCGAGCGAGACATCGAAATAGGCGGATTTCGCCAGCGATCCGTCGCTCATGCGCTCAATGAGATCGAGCTTCGGGGCAGCGGCCGCCACGGTCGGAACCCAGACACGCCCCTGTTTCGGCGTGCTGACCGGCTTGCGGCGGGCGCTGCGCAGCACCACGGACTGCTGGGGAACCGGCGCCCTGGCGATGGAGAAGGCCATGCATTCGCCCAGAAAGGCGCTCGCGCCCACCGCCAGCAGCACCAGCGCACAGCTGACGCGCCAGTGGCTGACGAAGGAAAAACGGATGACGGTCTGCGCAGGATGTATGAAGCCGAATCCATCCCTGTTGCGCTGCATCAGCGCGCGCGCTGTCAATGCCGTCATGCGTTCAAGCCCTTGTGAAACCCGCGCCTCACGTTATCGGGTTCCGTGGCCAAAATGTGTCACCTGGCCGGGCGTGGACAGGAAGTGATCGGCGAGCAACCGAAATCGCCGTCACACCGCTAGGCCCGCAGCAGTTCCATCCCGGCATGGTAGAGCACATCGTTGCGGAACTCGCCGTCCGCGGTAAAGCCGGTGTCGTCACGGTAGTCGATTCGATTGCCGCGCACCTCATAGCGGCCCTGATAGGCGCGCTCGCGGTTGCCGCGGGCCTCGACATAACGGCCGTTCGGCAGGAGGTCGTGACGGATATACCCGTCCCTGGTGATCCAGAGACCGCAATAGGGGTGGGAGGCCATGGCCGGCATCCTTTCGAAAGAGACGTGAAACGGGGAAGGTTCAGGCGGGGGCGTACGAAGCCGCCCCCCCTGCAAACCGCGTCAGCCGTTCATGTATCTGCGACGCAGATCCGCCTCGCGGCGGCGGGAGACGGATCGGCGATGGCGTTGCCGGATCGCGTCCACCAGATCCACGAACCACAGTGCCGGGCTTTCGAGCAGCCGCTGGAAATTCTGCATCTCCGTCTCCTTTCCTTGAAATCTTGTCGCCGATGGCGGTGAGGTGCATGTGCCAGGCCAATATGACCGGCGCAGGCCGACGGACGGTAGACCAGGACTCCGGGATGATTGCACAAAAATCCGGAAGTTCGGAGCAAGGGATGGAGCCAGGGCAAGAAGCCTGATAGCTATCCGGGCAGAAATTGCGGGAAAAAGGCCGCAGAAAACCGACACGGAGCATGAAGACCATGCAGGAATTGGAAGAACTGGCAAGGCGGATTGCACAACACACCGATCATGACGGCGTATTGGCAACGCGGATTCCGCGCCTGTCTCTGGTGCGAATCTCCAAGCAGACCGAGCCGATGCAGGGTCTGCAGCAACCCTCGGTCTGCATCATTGCCCAGGGGCGCAAGCAGGTGCTGCTGGCCGACGAAATGTTCGAATACGGGCCGGCGCGCCATCTGATCGCCTCCGCCGATCTGCCGATCACCGGCCAGGTGGTGGGCGCAAGCCCGGACGAGCCCTATCTCAGCCTGAAGCTCGATCTTGACCTTACGGTGCTGGGAGCCATGATGCTGGAGATCCGGCCGCAGCCCGCCTCGCAGGTGCCGACCAAGAGCTGCGGCAAGGCGCTCTGCCTCAGCAAGAGCGAGCCGAAGCTGCTGGAGGCGGCCGTGCGGCTGGTGCGCCTGCTGGAGCATCCGGAGGACATTCCATTCCTGGCGCCGCTGGCCGAGCGGGAACTGCTTTATCGGCTGCTGCGCGGCGACCAGGGCGAAAAGCTGCGCCGCATGCTGATGCCGGACAGCCGGCTGGCGCAGGTGAACCGCGCCATCGCCTGGATCCGCCAGAACTACGACAAACCGTTCAGCGTAGAGCGGGTGGCAGAGGAGGCGCGCATGAGCACCTCCTCGCTGCACGAGCATTTCCGGGAAGTGACGGCGATGAGCCCGCTGCAATACCAGAAGCAACTGCGGCTGCAGGAAGCGCGACGCCTCATCCTTTCGGAAGCACTTGATGCGGCAAGCGCCGCGCACCGGGTCGGCTATGACAGCCCCTCGCAGTTCAGCCGGGAATATCGGCGGCTGTTCGGCGCGCCCCCGATACAGGATGTATCCCGCCTGAAGACCGGGCCTGCCAGCTATGCGGCGGCCTCGGCCTGACAGGGTCCGGCCCCGTCAGATGCGGGCGCAGAAGGCATCGAGCGGTGCAAGCTTCACCACCTTGCCCTCGACGGCCGGGTTGTAGCCCGGCATCGGTGTCGGCTGGCCGTCGGCAAAGGCGCCGGTCAGCGGAAAATCCTTGGCCTCGCGCGTCAGGTTGAACACGAAGAGCAGCCGCTCGCCGCCCTTTTCGCGGATGAAGGCGAGCACGTCCGCCTGCGTATCGAGGAAGGTCAGATCGCCATCCAGAAGTGCGGCATGCGCCTTGCGGAAGGCCAGCGTGCGCCGATAGTGGTGCAGCACCGAGCCTTCGTCGGCCTCCTGCGCGTCCACCGACAGGGCAATATGTTCCGGCGGCACGGGAAGCCAGGCCTTGGTCCCCTCGCTGAAGCCGCCGAGCGGCTTGCCCGCCTCCCACACCATCGGCGTGCGGCATCCGTCACGGCCCTTGAAGGCCGGCCAGAAGCGGATGCCATAGGGATCGCGCAGGTCCTCGAAGGAAAGCTCCGCTTCCGGCAGCCCCAGCTCCTCGCCCTGATAGAGGCAGATCGAGCCGCGCAGGCTGCTCAGGACGCTGATCGCCAGCCGGGCGATCGCCTCGCGCTCCTCGGGCGTTTCCATGAAGCGGCTGACATGGCGCACCACGTCGTGGTTGGAGAAGGCCCAGCAGACCCAGCCATTGGTGACGATTTCCTGGCACTTGGAGACGACGCTGCGGATGTGTTCGGCGGTGAAGCGCGGGCTGAGCAGGTCGAAGGTGTAGCACATGTGCAGCTTGTCGTTGCCGCTGGTATAGATCGCGAGCGTCGTCAGCGAGCGGTCGCCATCGCCCACTTCGCCCACCGTCGTACGGCAGTCATAGTCGTCGAGCAGCGACCGCAGACGCTTCAGGAACTCGATGTTCTCCGGCTGGCTCTTGTCATACAGGTGGTTCTGCATCGAATAGGGATTGGTGTCGGTCTCCAGCCCCGTCGAATCCGGATCGTAGACCATCGGCGGATTGCTGCGCAGCTGCTTGTCATGGAAGTAGTAGTTCACCGTATCCAGGCGGAAGCCGTGCACGCCGCGATCCAGCCAAAATTTCACCGTGCCCAGCACCGCATCCTGCACATCCGGGTTGTGGAAGTTGAGGTCCGGCTGCGAAGCGAGGAAATTGTGCATGTAATACTGCTTGCGCACGCCATCCCATTCCCAGCCCGGACCGCCGAAGATCGACAACCAGTTGTTGGGCGCCGTGCCGTCCGGCCGGGGCTCGGCCCAGACATACCAGTCAGCGCGCGGATTGGTGCGGCTCGAACGGCTTTCCACGAACCACGGATGCCGGTCGGAGGTGTGCGAGATCACCTGGTCGATGATCACCTTGAGGCCGAGCCGCTCGCATTCCGCCATCATCGCATCGAAATCGGCGAGCGCTCCGAACATCGGATCGACGTTGCAGTAATCGGAGACGTCATAGCCCATGTCGGCCATCGGCGAGGTGAAGAAGGGCGAAAGCCAGATGGCGTCGACGCCGAGCGAGGCGATGTGCGGCAGGCGCCGGGTGATGCCGCGGATATCGCCGATGCCGTCGCCGGTCGTATCCTGGAAGGAACGCGGATAGACCTGATAGATCACCGCCCCCCGCCACCAGTTCGGATCGCCCTTCTGTGCCGTTACCCTTGTCATCTGTGAGGAACTCCCTGTGCATTCGAACCACTGCTCAACCTAGTGAGCTGACGGCAAAAGACAAATGAAGAAGATGCCATGAACACGCGCAGCCCCGGGAAAGTGAAGCCCCTCCGCGCCACCACCTTGCCTTGCCAGGCACTTCGGCCTATGCCCAGCAAACAGACAGACGGAGGGGACGGTCGTTCATGGCAAGGCGCATTCTTTCGATCGGCGAGTGCATGGTGGAGCTGTCGCAGGCGGGTCAGGGCCTGCTGCGCAAGGGATTTGCCGGCGATACCTTCAACACCGCCTGGTACCTGCGGGCCGCCCTGCCCGATGACTGGCAGGTGGATTACCTGACAGGCCTTGGCGACGATCCGCTATCCGATGAAATGCAGGCATTCATGGAAAAGGCGGGCATCGGCACCGGTTTCATCCGTCGCATCGCCGGCCGCACGCCGGGACTCTATCTCATCACCCTGAAGGACGGGGAGCGCACCTTCAGCTACTGGCGCGACAGCTCGGCTGCCCGGCAGCTGGCCGATGACGGCGACCATCTGCGTACAGCGATCGACAGCGCCGATCTCGTCTATGTCTCCGGCATCACGCTGGCGATCCTGTCGCCCGGAGCCTGCGATACCCTGCTTGCCGAGTTGCGCCGCGCCCGCGCCAGCGGCAAGACGGTGGCCTTCGATCCAAACATCCGCCCGCGGCTCTGGGCCGACAAGGTGCGCATGCTGGACACGATCAGCGATGGCGCCCGTGCCGCCTCCATCGTGCTGCCGAGCTTCGACGACGAGGCCCAGCATTTCGGCGACATCAACGTGGCTGCCACCATCGAGCGCTATCAGGCGCTGGGTGCGGAAAAGGTGGTGGTGAAGAACGGCGCCCAGGGCGCGACCGTCGCCGAAGGCGGGCAGACCATCTTCGTGCCGGCCGTGCCGCCGGAAAAGCTGGTCGATACCACGAGCGCCGGCGACAGCTTCAACGGCGGCTTCCTTGCCCGCCTGATGCAGGGCGCGATGCTGGCCGAGGCCGCAGCGCATGGCGCAGCCGTCGCCTCCGTCGTCATCGGCCATCACGGCGCGCTGATCGAGCCCGCCCTTTTGCCGGAGTGACCTGACGGGCGGAGCCCGGCCGCGAGCATGCACTCGCCGCCCTGACATGCGCCTGTCACAGAAGTCCTCGATAAGAGCCCCGACAGTCACCTGCACTGCGCGAGTCGGTTGCGCGATGACAGAGGGGGGCCGGCGACCATGACCAGAATCACCATCGTGACCGATGCCTGGTATCCGCAGGTCAACGGTGTCGTGCGTTCCATCGAGAACACCAATCGCGAACTGACGCGGATGGGTATCGAGGTTTCGATGATCACCCCGCAGGACTTTTCCAGCGTCCCCTGCCCCACCTATCCGGAAATCCGGCTGTCGGTGGCAAGCTACAGCGCAGTGGCCCGCGCCATCGAGAAATTCGGCCCGACCTCTGTGCATATCGCAACAGAAGGTCCGCTCGGGCTTCTCGCCCGCCGCTGGTGCCTGAAGAACAACCTGCCCTTCTCGACCAGCTACCACACCCGCTTTCCGGAATATGTCGCGGCACGCTTTCCGGTGCCGATCCGCTGGATGCGGGCCTTCGTGCGCTGGTTCCACAATGCCGGCAATGGCTGCATGGTGGCAACCGCCAGCCTGGAGCGCGAACTTTCGAAGCTTGGGCTGAAGAACCTCCTGCGCTGGAGCCGCGGCATCGACCAGACGCTGTTTCACCCGCGGCCGCTGGAAGACAATCCCTTCGGCCTGCCGCGCCCGATCTTCATGACCGTGAGCCGCATCGCCGTGGAGAAAAACCTGCCCGCCTTCCTCGACCTCGACCTGCCGGGTTCCAAGGTCGTGGTGGGCGATGGTCCCGAGCGGGAAGCCCTGCAGCGCCGGTATCCGGACGTGCTGTTCACCGGCATGAAGACCGGCGAGGATCTGGCGCGCGCCTATGCACAGGCCGATGTATTCGTGTTTCCGTCAAGAACCGATACCTTCGGCAACACCATTCTCGAGGCGCTGGCAAGCGGCGTGCCGGTGGCAGCCTTCCCGGTGACCGGACCGGTGGATATCCTCGAGGAAGGCTCGGGCGCCGGCGCCCTCAACGAAGACCTGCGTCAGGCCTGCCTCGATGCGCTCGCCTGCCCGCGCGACAATGCCCGCCGGCTCGCCCGCAACTTCACCTGGGAAGCGGCGTCGAAACAGTTCCTCAACAATGTGCTGATCGCACAGGGCCGCAAGGCGCTGCCGGGCCGGAAAACGAGTTTCCGCGCCCTGACCTCCTGAGACGGCCCTCGGACCGGATGTCGCGAACCGTATCGATCAGCGCTTCTTGCGCCTGTTCTCGTAGGGGTTTTCCGCCGCCTTGAAATGGATGCGGATCGGCACGCCCGGCATCTGGAAATCGGCGCGCAGGCCGTTGATCAGATAGCGGACATAGCTTTCCGGCAGCGCGTCGGAGCGCGTGCACGAAATCATGAAGGCCGGCGGGCGTGCCTTCACCTGCGTCATGTATTTCAGGCGGATGCGGCGGCCGGACACGGCCGGCGGCGGATGCTGCACCTGCTGCGCTTCCAGCCAGCGGTTAAGCTTGGCCGTCGAGATGCGCTTGTTCCACACCTTGTCGGTGTCGACGATGTTCTGCATCAGCTTGTCGAGGCCGTAGCCCGTCTGGCCGGACATCGGCACGGCGCGAATGCCGCGCGCCTGCGGCAGCAGCCGCTCGGTCTTCTCGCGCAGATCCGCCAGCACCGCCTGCGGTTCCTCCACCAGATCCCACTTGTTGAAGGCGAGCACGGCCGCGCGCCCCTCGCGCAGCACCAGGTCGACGATCTGCAGGTCCTGCTTCTCGAAGGGAATGGTGGCATCGAAGACGATGACGACGGTTTCGGCAAAGCGGATGGCGCGCAGCGTATCGGCCACCGACAGCTTTTCCAGCTTTTCCTGCACGCGCGCCTTGCGGCGCATGCCGGCGGTGTCGAACATCTTGATCATGCGGCCGCGCCATTCCCACTCCACCGAGATGGAATCGCGGGTAATGCCGGCTTCCGGGCCGGTCAGCAGGCGGTCCTCGCCGAGAAAACGGTTGATGAGCGTGGACTTGCCGGCATTCGGGCGCCCGACGATGGCCACGCGCAGCGGCTTCGTCTCGTCATAGGCGGGCTCGAGTTCCTCGTCCTCGTCACCCTCCGGCAGGCGCACATCGACATCGGTGACGGCAATCTCGTCCTCTTCGTCGCCGAAAGCACGCTCCGGGCCGATGGCTTCAACGATTGCATCGCGAAGGTCGATCATGCCCTGCCCGTGTTCGGCCGAGATCGGCACCGGCTCGCCCAGCCCCAGCGTATAGGCATCGTAGAAACCGCCATCGGAGCCGCGGGCTTCCGACTTGTTGGCCACAAGCACCACCGGCTTGCCGCGCCGGCGCAGCATTTCCGCCAGCGTCTGGTCGACCGGGGTCAGGCCCATCTTGGCATCCACCACGAAGAGCGACAGATCCGCCTCGTCGATCGCCAGTTCCGTCTGCGCGCGCATGCGGCCTTCCAGCGTTTCCGGATCGGCCTCTTCCAGGCCGGCGGTATCGATGATGCGGAAGCGCAGGTCGACCAGCTTGGCATCACCGGGGCGACGGTCGCGGGTGACGCCGGGCGTATCATCCACCAGCGCGAGCTTCTTGCCCACCAGACGGTTGAACAGCGTGGATTTGCCGACATTGGGACGCCCGACAATGGCGACGGTGAAGCTCATGGGTCTGGTGCCTTTCTGGGCCTTCTCGTTGTAAATTACGGCGCCTTGCCGGAGGCGGCAATGGTGTCGAGCATGATCTGCGCGCGATTGGCGACATTGCGCGGTGCGGTGGCGTCGTTGGCGATCTCCTGGAACCACTGCTTGGCCTTCGCCACGTCGCCAGCCTTGTAAGCGGCAAGGCCAAGTGCTTCGCGGGCGGAATTGCGCAGCGCATTGCCGGGCGTTGCCATCACTTCGACTTCCGCCGAGATCTGGTCATAGGTGCCGGTATCGATCAGCAGGAAGGCCGCGCGCAGCCGGGCCACATCGCGCATCACCTCGGGAACCGCATTGTCCCTGGCAACCTCGTTGAAGGCGGCAACCGCCCCCGTCACATCGCCCTTCTGCGCCAGAAGCGTTGCGGCCCGCATGCGCGCCAGAACCGGATAGGCGCCGCCGCCTTCCTTTTCCAGCTTTTCCAGTGCCGCCAGCGCCTCGTCCGGCTTGTTGTCCTTGGCGAGGTTCAGTGCCGCCAGGAACTGGTCGCCATAGATCGAAGCATTGTGCGTATGCCAGTATTCATAGCCGCGATAGGCCGCCGTACCGAGAACGATCAGCGCGGCACCACCGATGATGACATAGCGAAACCGCCGCCAGACGCCGCTGATCTGCTCGGAACGCAGTTCCTCATTCACCTCGCGGATAAAGCTGTCGTTATCATGTACCATGCCAAACTCCGGCCGGATGGCGGCCCCTTGCCTCGAAAGCCTGCCTTCTAACCTATTTTGTGCGGGATGTAAGGGGGTGAGTTGCGACGGCTGAGCCGTCAGATCGATCCAGTGGATCGATTTGAGCAACGAACGCCTCGAGCCCGAGCGAGAGGCCGGACCGGTTGCGACGGCGGCTTGCCCTCGCGCCATGCCCCGGCTTTGCCGCATTCCACCGCGACAAGGCCCCGCCACGCCTCACACTGACTGGACTGCCCTTGCCCCGCTTGCCCTCTCTTCTTGCCATCCTTGCCTGCTGCATGCCGAGTTTCAGCCCTATGGCATGGGCGGGAGAGAAACCGAAGCAATTGCTGCTGATCTCCTTCGATGGCGCCGGCAGCAATGGGTTATGGGCCAGAAGCCGGCAGATTGCGAGCAAGGCCAATGCCCGGTTCACCTATTTTCTCTCCTGCACGCTGGTCATCGACCGGGCACGCGCCAAAAGCTACCAGGGTCCGCACCAGAAGGCGGGCCGCTCGAATATCGGCTTTGCCCAGACACGCGAAGAGGCGCTGGCCAGGCTCGACCATATATGGCAGGCGCATCGGGAAGGCCACGAGATCGCCAGCCACACCTGCGGCCACTTCGACGGCAAGGACTGGACCGAGCAGGACTGGCGGACGGAGATGCAGAATTTTCGCCGCGTGCTGACCGATGCCTGGGGCGATCTTGGCGCAGAGAAGGACGAGCCGGACGGCTGGCGTGCCTTCGTGAGCGGCATCAGCGGATTTCGCGCCCCCTATCTCTCCACGTCGGAGGCTCTCAACACGGCAGAGCGTGCCGAGGGTTTTGCCTATGACGGCAGCGGCATCAGCAAGGGGCCGACACTGCCGGCAGCCCGCGACGGCGTGCTGAATTTCGGCCTGCCGCTCATCCCGGAAGGACCGGAAAACCGCAGGATCATCGCGATGGATTACAACCTGTTCATCCGCCATTCGGCCGGCATCGACAATCCGAGCCGTGCCGCAGAATTCGAGGAACGTGCCTATAGCGCCTTCCGGGCCGCCTTTGACGAGCAATATGCCGGCGACCGCATTCCACTGCAGATCGGCTTTCACTTCGTCGAAATGAATGGCGGCGCCTATTGGCGGGCCATGGAGCGGCTGGTGACCGACGTCTGCAGCCTGCCGGATGTGGGCTGCGTCACCTATGGCGAGGCGATCGAGGCGCTGAGGGAGAGGCGGGCCGTGCCTGCGCAGGTCCGCTCCGGTCTTTGAACGGAGAGCCTGAACCGACAAGGGCCGCCGCGGAAAGATCCGCTGCGGCCCTTGTTCTGTTTGTGACGTCCTGTTTGCGAGAAGCGCCACTCAGTAGGGCTTGTCGGCTGCCAGTTCGCCGCCCTCGGCCTCACGCTCCAGATAGCGCTGGTCTATCTCCGGCAGCGGCTCGCCATCGATGGCGGCCTCGAAAGCCTTCAGGCGCTTGTGGATCGACAGAAGCTCGATGATCGTCGACCAGTAGCTGACGAGGTACTGAAAGCTGTCGCTCACCTGACCGAAGGCGGTCGCCACCTGCTGCCACAGGCCCATGGTCAGCTTGCCGGCCACGAAAGTGGGGATCAGGATCGTCGTCAGGAAGATCGCATCCAGCTGGCCATAGGTGTAGCGAGCCACGTTGAAATAGAGATAGTGCCAGTACATGCGGAAATAGTTGCGCCGCACATTGCCGAACAGTTCGCCCACCGTGACGGGGTCGGCGCGGTCCGCATTGTCCTCGCCATAGACGAGTTCCTTGCGGAAGGCGGCCTCGACGCGCTGGTTGCGGAACTGCAGGCCCGGCAGCTTGATGCCGGCCAGCGCCAGAAGCCCGGTGCCGAACAGCGACCAGCCGATGGCCAGCCAGAACAGCGCATGCGGCACGGCTCCGATGATCGGCAGATCGCCGATATTGTCCGACATGCGAAACAGCAGCGGCAGGAAGACGACGAGCGTCATCACCGAGTTGATCAGCGTGACGCCAAGCCCTTCGAGGATGTTGGCGAAGCGCATCGTGTCTTCCTGGATACGCTGCGAGGCACCCTCGATGTGGCGCAGCCTGTCCCATTTGGACAGGTAGTAGTCGTTCATCGCCTGGCGCCAGCGGAACACATAGTGGTTGGTGAAGAAGGCGGTGATGACGTTGAGGACGATGCTGAGTACGCCGATTTCGAGGAAGCGCAGCTGGTATTCATAGAGCAGGCCGGTGGTGACCCCCGGCTCCTTCGACATCGCCTTCTGGATGAGATCCCAGAAGGGGCCGCGCCAGTTGTTGACGGCGACCGAAATCTGCACGGCGAAATAGGCGATGAAGACGATGAAGGCCGATCCCCAGATCGACCAGTTCGACCAGCGGTGATGGCGTTCGATCAGCTTCCAGGCGGTGCCGAACACCAGCACGAAGACCGTGAAATAGATGTAGAACCACAGATTGTCGGTGGTGAAGAAGAAGGCGAGCCCGATCGGCGGCTTTTCTCCGGCCGGAAGCGGCGGAAGGCCGATGGCGGCCCCCATCTGCGGACCGATGGTATACCACACCACGATGCAGAGCAGGGACCACAGCGCGGCAGAGGTGAAAAACAGTTTGGGACGGGGGAAGAAGGAATGGAACACGGGGATGGGTTTCCCTTGCTGCGACAGGCCGCCAGCGGCGATTGATTTGGCCGGAACCTAAGCCAGTTCGAAAAGGCCAGCAATGGCGAAGCCGGCATCTTACCCAATTGTAACGATAATTGGCGTGGGAAGGCCGTGGCGTGCCGTCATCAAAAGAGCCTCCGTGCCGTGTCAGCCCCGCCCGGTCACAGCCCGTGGTCTGGCAAGCGGCACGGAAAGCACCGCCGCCAGAAGCAGGAACACGGCGGCGATGCCCGAGGCGAGGCGAAAATCGCCGCTCCATTGCGTCGCCCAGCCGGCGACGAGCGGCCCGAGGATCTGGCCGGTGCCGAAGGCCGCCGTCATCAGGGCCAGTGCGCGGCGCTGGCTCTCCGGCGCAAGCGCGCGGGCGATCTGCAGCCCGTAGGCCGTCACCGTCATGAAGGTCAGGCCGAGCAGCAGGCCGCCCAGCAATGCGCCGGTGACCGGCGGCATCAGCACCGAGGCCAGCACGCCGCAGGCCTCCAGCAGAAGACACAGAAGATAAATTCTCCCAAGGCCGATCCGTGCGGCAAGCGGCCGCAACAGGAAGAGCGAGACAGCCGCCGCAAGCCCGGTGACCAGCCAGGCGCCGGCTTCCACTGCCGGACCGGCAGCCGCCATGCGCACGATGGCCACCAGAAAGGTGGCGGTGACGACATAGCCGAAGCCGAACAGGCCATAGGACAGGGTCAGCAGCACCAGCGGCCGCGTCCAGCGCATCGGCGGTTCGGCTCCGCCCTGCCGTCCCGCCATGGGCGGCGGCAGGTGGCGCGCCACCCAGAAGACCATCAGCAGCACCAGCGCGGCACCGGCAAGCCAGTCCATCCGCCAGCCATGCGCCGCATCGCCCGCCGCCCGCTGGATCAGGAAGGCAAGCACGGAGGAGAGCGCGATGCCCGCACCGACACCGCCGAAATGCACGGCCTGCACGGATGGGCGTCCCGAAGCGCGTGGCAGCACGATTGAAGTGGTGAAGATCATCGCAAAGGCGCTGGCGAGCCCGGCGAGAAACCGGATGAGAATGAAGAGCGGCAGGCTTGTGGTCAGCGCCATGGCCAGCAGCAGCAGGGCCGTGGCAACCAGGGCGCCCAGCGCCCAGCCCCGTTCGCGCCCCGCCGCCCAGGACTGGCTGGCCAGCAGCGCCCCGGCCAGATAGCCGGCGAAATTGCCCGCCGCGATCAATCCCGCCTCGGCGGCGGAAAGCGGAATGCCGCTCATCATGCCGGGCAGCACCGGTGTAAAGAAGAAGCGTCCGAAGCCCATGGCGGCGGCCATGGCAATGGCACCGGCAAAGCCGGTGAGCAGCGGACGTTCAGGATAGACCGACAAGGACATGCCCCTTCGTCGCAATAAAGCAGGGCCGGCACAATGCAGGAATTCTGACGCATCCCATCAGAGTTCGTAATGCAGGCGCGTGGTCAGGCGCGGCCGCTCAGGCGGCACTTGCCTTCAAGACGAAATCGGCCTCGATCTCGTCATAGGGCACACGAAGCAAACCCGCCTCATTCCGTTCTACCAGCCCCCAATCGATCAGCAGTGCAACATCCTCATGCACACGCTTGACGTCGCGCTCAAGGGACCGGGCAAGCCCCCGAAGGCTTGAAGGCCCCAACCGTTGCAAGTGCTCCACCAGGTCCCAACGTTTGGGCGAAAGAACGGAAAAGAGCTGTGCAGGGCTCTCGAAGGTCAGAATGACAAGAGGCTGACAAGCCACATCGCCCGCCCACGCCTGCTTGAACCGTTCGCCCATAGCTTGCAGATCGCCCTTGACGTCAACGCTCCGTCTAATCCGGATCAAGGCTTTGGTCATCATCCAATCTCCTCATGACTTCCCGGAGAAAGTCGTCGATCAATTGTTCCGCGCTGGTGAAATGGTAGGGATACTCCTGGCCGTCGAGGTGATAGTGATCTCCCTTCCCCCGCTCATTGTCGAACCCGACGATGCACACGCCATGACGGCCGAAGTAGAGACTGTATTTGAACGGGTGCTCGCTCGCGAGGACGGGGGTCGGAACAAGCCAAAGCACCATCTCGACGATCGAACCATCTGCGAAAATGCGCTTGTCATGCATCAGCTTGACGGCTTTCATGACAATCATTAAGCGGCAACGGCACGCCGTTGTCAATTAGGCCAACAGAACAACAGGCGCCGCCACCCCTACTCCGCCAGCGTCAGGATCAGCGGGCCGTTACGGGTCACGACGATGGTGTGCTCGAACTGCACGGTCGGAGCGCGGGGGTCGCTGTAGAGCGTCCAGGGATCGCCGTTGCCGCCGTCTTCGGCCCATTCACCGCCGAGCGACAGGAAGGGTTCGACGGTGAAGACGAGGCCCTCTTCCATGATGCGGCTTTCGTCGGCATCCGGCCAGGTCGGCACCTCGGTCGGCTCCTCATGCAGGGAGCGGCCGATGCCATGGCTGGCGAGGTTGGTGATCAGCGTATAGCGGTTCTTGCGGGCGAAAACGCCGATGGCATTGCCGATGCCGGCAATTGGCTTGCCGGTCTTCACCTGCTGCAGGCCGGTCCACAGCGCCCGGCGGCCATCGCGCACCAGCTTCTCGATCTCGCGTTTGACCGGCGGCACCGCGAAGGAGGCGCCGGTATCGCCAAAGAAGCCGTCCTTGACGGCGGAGACATCGATGTTGACGAGGTCACCGGCCGCAATCACCCGGCTGCCCGGAATGCCGTGCGCCACTTCCTCGTTGACGCTGATGCAGGTGGCGCCCGGAAACTGGTAGCAGAATTCCGGCGCCGACTGAGCGCCGTTCTCCTCCAGCACCCTGCGGCCGATCTGATCGAGTTCCAGCGTGGTGATGCCCGGCTCCAGCGCCTTGGCCATCACCTCGATGGCCTGGGCGCAGATGCGCCCGATGGCCTTCAGCTTCTGAAGTTCGTCGTCGCAGGTGATGATCATGGGCAGAATTCCGGCTTGTCTTTTCAGGCGGCCGGTTTCGCGCCATCCTTCGCAGGCGTCAACGCTTTTCTGACGAGGGGGGCGACACGGGTGCCGAAAAGCTCGATGCCGCGCATGATCTGGTCATGCGGCATCAGGCCGATCGCCATCTGGATCAGCAGACGGTCATTGCCGAACACCGTGTGGGCGGCGACGATCTTTTCCGCCACCGTTTCCGGATCGCCGACAAAGAGATTGCCGGGTGCCGAGCGGGCACGGTCGAACTGGGCGCGGTTCGTCGGCGGCCAGCCACGCTCGCGGCCGAGCCGGTCCATCACGGCCGCCTGCGGGCCATAGAACTGGTCGGCCGCCTTGTCGGTCGTATCGGCGACGAAGCCATGCACGTTGATGCTGGTCTTCAGCGTTTTCGGATCATGCCCGGAGCGGCGAGCCGCCTCGCGATAGAGATCGAAGAAGGGGGCGAAGCGGGCATAATCGCCGCCGATGATGGCGACCGCCAGCGGCAGGCCGAGCGCGCCGGCACGCGCCACCGATTGCGGCGTACCGCCGACGGCAATCCAGACCGGCAGCTTCTCCTGCAGCGGGCGCGGATAGACGCCGCGGCGATTGATCGGTGCGCGCAGTTCGCCTGCCCATTCAACGATCTCGTTGTCACGCAGCGTCAGCAGCAGGTCGAGCTTTTCCGAAAACAGCCGGTCGTAATCGTTGAGGTCATAGCCGAACAGCGGATAGGATTCGATGAAGGAGCCACGCCCCGCCATGATTTCCGCCCGCCCGCCGGAGAGAAGGTCGACGGTCGCAAACTGCTGGAAGACGCGGATCGGATCATCCGAACTCAGCACCGAAACGGCGCTGGTGAGGCGGATGTTCTTCGTCTTGACAGCAGCCGCCGCCAGCACCGTGGACGGCGAGGAAACGGCATAATCCGGCCGGTGATGTTCGCCGAGGCCGAAGACATCGAGCCCCACCTGATCGGCAAGCTCGATCTCTTCCAGAAGATGCTTCAGGCGCGTGGCGGCACCCTGGCCGCGGCTGCCGCTTGAAATGTTCGGATCGACATCCGCAAAGGTGTAAAGGCCAAGTTCCATGCGATCCTTCCTTGTGGTTCAAGCCCGCTAGATAGGGAGGGAGAGTGCCGCAATAAACAGGAAAGTTTCGAAGGGGTCGTTCGAAAAACTGGATAATGGCGGATCGCTAATATGAATCCGTTGCCCGTAACTTACACTGATCCATTGACAGGAAGTGTCAGCGCCTACACTTGAAATGGCAAAAAACCTTGAAAACTAAGGGGGAAACAGATTCAATCTGTCAGCAGATTTGACTATCCCTCTCCAAAGATTCAGGGTTTCCTTTGCGCCCGCTGCGCGGCGAGCACGCAACGCCCCTCCCCCGCCCACCTCTGGCGGATCGACGCAGGGACGCTATAGTCCGCCGGCATTTGCCACACGAGGACCCCATGGCCGATCTTTCCGCTTTCCCCATCACCCGCCGCTGGCCGGCTGCCAATCCCGAGGTCCTGCAGCTCTATTCGACGCCCACGCCGAACGGCGTGAAGGTGTCGATCATGCTGGAGGAAACCGGCCTCGCCTACGAGCCGCACTTCATCAATATCGGCCAGAACGAGACCTGGGGCGAGGAATTCCTTTCGCTCAACCCGAACGGCAAGATCCCGGCCATCCTCGATCCGAACGGCCCGGACGGCACGCCGCTGGCGCTGTTCGAATCCGGTGCGATCCTGATCTATCTTGCCGAAAAGACCGGCCGGTTCCTGCCGAAGGATGCGAGCTCCCGCTACGAGACGATCCAGTGGGTGATGTTCCAGATGGGCGGCATCGGCCCGATGTTCGGCCAGTTCGGCTTCTTCCACAAGTTTGCCGGCAGGGAGATCGAGGACAAGCGCCCGCGCGACCGCTATCTCAACGAAACCAGGCGCCTGCTCGGCGTGCTCGACCAGCGACTGACCGGCCGCGATTTCATGATGGGCGAGGATGTCACCATTGCCGATTTCGCGATCGTCGGCTGGATCCGCTCGCTGATCGGTTTCTACGAGGCGCGCGATCTTGTCGAATACGACAGCCGGGCCAGCCTCTCCGCCTGGTTCGAGCGCATGATGGCCCGGCCCGGCGTGCAGCGTGGCGTGGAGATCCCGGCGCGGCCCTGAGGCATTGACAGCACACGCCCCATCAACCCTTTGTGAGCCGTGGCCGCGAAGGGTTGATCCCGCCATTAACCATTCGCTAACTCTCCTGCCGAACAATCGCGCGCTGTCGCACCCGCCGCTCTTTCGCGTGCGGGCTGTATCCATCCGCCATGATCAGGAGAGTTCGATGTCCCGCAAGACATGCGCCCTAGCCGTTTCCGCCGTCCTGCTGTCCGCACTCAGCGCCAGTGCCCAGCCCACCCGGATCAAGCAGTTCGATGCATGGGGCGTCTATTCTTATGGCAAGGGCAGCGGCAAGAGCTGCTATGTTCTGTCCGTTCCCACCACGCAGTTGCCGACCAATGTGAACCATGGTGACAACTTCTTCCTGGTCGCACCGCAATCGGGCGCCTCGCCCTTCATGCCGCAGGCGATCATGGGCTATACCGTGAAGGAAGGCTCGCGCATCACGCTGACCATCGGCAATGACAGCTTTACGCTGGTCCCGAAGGATCATGCCGCCTGGGTGCGCGATCCGGCCCGCGAGCCGGCACTGGTGGCCGCCATGCGCGGCGGTTCCGACATGACGCTGAAGGCGACATCCGCCCGCGGCACCGACACCACCTATACCTATTCCCTGAAGGGGGTGACGGCGGCGCTGCAGGCGGTGCGCAACTGCCGCTAAGGGCACGCTACAACCCATTGCCAGGCAAGCCCCTTTGAGCATAACCTCCCTTGTCGCGCCGCAGCATGACGGCCACACGAGGGAGGAAAAACCATGGCAAGAACCGTCGTCGTCACCGGCTCCACCAGCGGCATCGGGCTCGGGATCGCCCGCGCCTTTGCCGCCGATGGCGCCAATGTGGTGATCAACGGCTTCGGCAAGGCGCAGGAGATCGAGGCGGCACGCGCCGCTCTCGACGATCTCGGTGAAGGCAAGGTGCTCTATCACGGCGCCGACATGACCAAACCGGACGAGATCGCCGATCTGATCGGACTTGCCGAAAAGAGCTTTGGCACCGTCGACGTGCTCGTCAACAATGCCGGCATTCAGCATGTGGCGAAGATCGAGGATTTCCCGACGGAAAAATGGGATCAGCTGATCGCCATCCTGCTCTCGTCCGCCTTTCACACCATGCGCAACACCATTCCGCTGATGAAGAAGGCGGGCAAGGGCCGCATCATCAATGTGGCCTCCGCGCATGCGCTTGTTGCATCGCCCTTCAAATCGGCTTATGTCGCTGCAAAGCATGGGGTCTTGGGTCTGACCAAGACGGCCGCACTGGAATTGGCCGAATTCGGCATTACGGTGAACGCCATCTGCCCCGGCTACGTGTTGACGCCGCTCGTGGAAAAACAGATCCCCGATACAGCGCGCGAACGTGGCATCTCGGAAGAGGCGGTCAAGACGGAGGTCATGCTCCGCCTGCAGGCGACGAAGGAATTCGTCTCCATCGAGGAAGTCGCAGCCACCGCCCTCTTCCTCGCCAGCGACGCAGCACGACAGATCACCGGAACACACATCTCCATCGATGGCGGCTGGACCGCCCAATAACGCGCAACAGGGAACCCGCATGACGTCAGCCATCCGTTTCATTCTCAATAGCGAAGAGGTTTCGCTGGGCGACTTTGCCCCCACCGAAACATTGCTCGATTATCTGAGGCTCCGGAAACGGCTGACAGGCAGCAAGGAAGGCTGCGCCGAGGGCGATTGCGGCGCCTGTACCGTGCTCGTCGGCCGGCTGATCGGCGGCGCGCTGCGCTATGAAAGCGTCAATGCCTGCATCCGCTTCGTGGGCTCGCTGCATGGCACGCATGTGGTGACGGTGGAGCATCTGGCCGGCAGGGACGGTCGTCTCCACCCTGTCCAGCAGGCAATGGTCGACTGTCACGGCTCGCAATGCGGCTTCTGCACGCCGGGCTTCGTGATGTCGCTCTACGGGCTGTGGATGGCCAACGAAAATCCCAGCCGCGCGGACATCGAAATTGCGCTTCAGGGCAATCTCTGTCGCTGCACCGGCTACGAGCCGATCATCAAGGCGGCGGAACAGGTGGCTGCCGCCAGACCCAGCGCGCTGTTCGACCCGATCGAACGCGACCGGGCCGAGATCATGGCCAAACTCTGGACCATCCGCGCCTCCTCCGACACGATCCGCATCGAGAAGGGCGGCAGGCAGGCAATCGTTCCGGGCACGCTTCAGGCGCTCGCGCAGGTACTCCACGACAATCCCGCCGCCACGATCGTCGCCGGCGCCACCGATGTAGGCCTCTGGGTCACCAAGCAGATGCGGCCGATCAATCCGGTCGTATTCATCAATCATCTGACGGACCTGCAAACCATTACCGAGGACGAGACAGGCATCGTGATCGGCGCGGGCGTCACCTATGCCCAGGCCTTCGCGGTGCTGGAGGCCTATCATCCGGCGCTCGGACGGCTGATCGATCGCATCGGCGGCCAGCAGGTGCGCAACATGGGCACCATCGGCGGCAACATTGCCAACGGCTCGCCGATCGGCGACACGCCGCCGGCGCTGATCGCGCTCGGCGCCACCGTCACATTGCGCTCCGTCACCGGAAGCCGGACGCTGCCGCTTGCGGACTTCTTCATCGACTACGGCCGGCAGGACCGCCAGCCCGGTGAATTCGTGGAGAAACTCACGCTGCCGCCTGCCGATGACGAGGCCTTCTTCGCCACCTACAAGATCTCGAAGCGCCGCGACGAGGACATTTCCGCGCTTTGCGGTGCCTTCTACCTGACACTCGACGGCGAAGGCTGCGTCGAGACCTGTCGCATCGCCTTCGGCGGCATGGCCGGCACGCCGAAGCGCGCCAAGGCCGTCGAGGAGGCTCTCATCGGCCGTCCCTGGAGCTGGAACACGGTCGCCTCCGTGCGCGACGCCTTCGACGAGGATTACCAGCCGCTGACCGACTGGCGGGCCACCGCGGAATACCGCTCGCTTGCAGCCAAGAACCTGCTCACCCGTTTCTTCCTGGAAACCGCCGGCCAGCCACAGGAACTGGCGCGGTTCGAGCCCGAGGAGGCGTGAGGGATGGCGAGCCGCACTGAAGGTAAGAGGAAAAACCCCTCCCCACCCCCTCCCCACAAGGGGGAGGGGCTTAACGTGCCGCACCCTCAGCACTCATATTTTGCGAAGGCGTTGCCGCGAGTCCTTTCCCCCCTTGTGACGGGGTCCGAAGGACGGGTCGAGACGCGTGGCTCGACCCCAAAGGCGGCAGCCAGAGGGGGACTTTCTTTGGCCGGACAGAGCAACCGCCACCAGCCAATTGCAAAACATGACTTCATCGAAGGAGCCCGCTGATGGATACCACCACCTTCGACACCAAGGACACCATCAACGGCCCGATGCATGCCTCGCTCCGCCATGATTCGGCGCACAAGCATGTCACCGGCAGCGCCGAATATATCGACGACATCCCCGAACCCGCCGGCACGCTGCATGCGGCGCTGGGCCTTGCCGACCGCGCCCATGCAGACATCCTGTCCATCGATCTCTCGGCGGTCAAAGCCGCCCCCGGCGTGGTCATGGTCCTGACGGCGGACGACATTCCGGGCGTCAACGACGTCTCCTCCAATGGCAGCCATGACGAGCCGCTGCTGGCAACCAGCAAGGTCGAGTTCCACGGCCAGCCGATCTTTGTCGTGATTGGCGAAACCCGCGACCAGGCCCGCCGGGCCGCCCGTCTGGCGAAGATCGAATATCGTGACCTGCCGCACTGGACGGATATCGACAGCGCGCTGGAAAACAATGCGCCGCTGGTCGTCACGCCGATGACGCTGAAGCGCGGCCAGCCGGAAACCGAGATGGCCAAGGCACCGCGCCACCTCACCGGCCGCTTTTACATCGGCGGCCAGGAGCATTTCTATCTGGAAAGCCAGATCGCTTTTGCCATTCCCGGCGAAGACGAGGATGTGACCGTCTGGTCCTCCACCCAGCACCCGACGGAGGTGCAGCATATGGTGGCGCATGTTTTGAACTGCGCCAGCCATGCGGTGACCGTCAACACCCGCCGCATGGGCGGCGGTTTCGGCGGTAAGGAAACGCAGGGCGCGCATTTTGCCTGTCTCGCAGCCATCGCGGCCAAGAAGCTCAACCGTGCCGTCAAGTTCCGCCCCGACCGCGACGAAGACATGATGGTGACCGGCAAACGGCACGATTTCCGCGTCGATTACGAACTGGGCTTCGATGACGAGGGCCGCATCCACGCGGTGGACGCGACGTTCGCGGCGCGCTGCGGTTTTTCCTCCGACCTGTCCGGCCCGGTGACCGACCGCGCGCTGTTTCACGCGGATTCCAGCTACTTCTACCCGCATGTGCATCTGACCTCGAAGCCGCTGAAAACCCACACCTGCTCGAACACCGCGTTTCGCGGTTTCGGCGGCCCGCAGGGCATGGTCGGCGGCGAACGTTTCATCGAGGAGATCGCCTATGCGGTCGGCAAGGACCCGCTCGATATCCGCAAGCTGAATTTCTATGGAGAGCCCGGCTCCGGCCGCACGCTGACGCCCTACCACCAGGAGGTGGAGGACAATATCCTGATGCGGCTGGTGGAGGAACTGGAAACCTCCAGCGACTACCGCGCGCGGCGCCAGGCGATCCTGGAGTTCAACGAGAACAGCCCGGTCATCCGCAAGGGGATCGCGCTGACGCCGGTCAAGTTCGGCATTTCCTTCACGATGACCGCCTTCAACCAGGCCGGCGCGCTGGTGCATGTCTATTCGGACGGGTCGATACACCTGAACCACGGCGGCACCGAAATGGGGCAAGGCCTCTACACCAAGGTGGCGCAGGTGGTGGCCGATACCTTCAACGTCGATATCGAGCGGGTGAAGATCACCGCCACGACCACCGGCAAAGTGCCGAACACGTCCGCCACCGCCGCCTCCTCCGGTTCGGACCTGAACGGCATGGCGGCCTTTGATGCGGCGCGCCAGATCAAGGACCGGCTGATCGATTTCGCCTGCCGCAAATGGCAGGCGAAAGCCGGCGATGTCGAGTTTCTCCCGAACCGCGTCCGCATCGGCACCGAGACGGTGAGCTTCGACGCGCTGGTGAAGGCCGCCTATTTCGACCGCGTGCAGCTCTCCGCCGCCGGTTTTTACAAGACGCCCAAGATCCATTGGGACCGTGCCGCCGGCAAGGGCCGGCCCTTCTTCTACTTTGCTTATGGCGCCGCCTGCTCGGAAGTCTCGATCGACACGTTGACCGGCGAATATATGGTCGACCGCACCGATATCCTCCACGATGTCGGCAAATCGCTGAACCCGGTGATCGACATCGGCCAGGTGGAAGGCGCTTTCGTGCAGGGCATGGGCTGGCTGACGACCGAGGAACTGTGGTGGGACGCCAAGGGGCGGCTGCGCACGCATGCGCCTTCGACCTACAAGATCCCGCTCGCCTCCGACCGGCCCAAGATCTTCAACGTTAAGCTGGCGGAATGGTCGGAAAACCGCGAACAGACGATCGGCCGCTCCAAGGCCGTCGGCGAGCCGCCTTTCATGCTGGGCATTTCGGTGCTGGAGGCGCTCTCCATGGCGGTGGCCTCGATCGCCGATTATAGCGTCTGCCCGCGTCTCGATGCCCCCGCCACACCGGAGCGCGTGCTGATGGCGGTGGAGCGCCTGAAGGCCCTGTGACGGGGATCTTTTCATTTCTGTCAGGCAGTTGGGCTCGGCTTAGCCCGCCCAACCCCAACAAGACGCACGCATGCCTTCCACAAACCAGAGGTCGTCCATCATGACCGCCCTCACAGCCTTCCTCGCCCAAAACCCCGACACCATCCTCGTCACCATCACGCAGGCGAAGGGTTCGACGCCGCGGGAGGAAGGGGCCTTCATGCTGGTGTCCGCAACAGACACGTTCGGCACCATCGGCGGCGGGCAATTGGAATTTTTGGCGATCGACAATGCCCGGGCCCTGCTGTCCGGCAGCGGCCAAACACAGATGGATGTGCCGCTTGGGCCGGAGATCGGCCAATGCTGCGGCGGGCGGACCCTCTTGTCGTTCCGCACAGTCACGCCACCGGTGGCGGCGGACCTTGAGTCACGGGCTGCCGCAGAGTCCGCCGCCTATCCCGGCGTCATGCTGTTCGGCGCGGGGCATGTAGGCCACGCATTGGCGGCAGCGCTTGCGCCCCTGCCCTTCCGGGTGACGGTGGTGGAAACACGCGCCGAGGCACTGCAAGGCCTTCCCGAAACGGTGACGGCACGGCATGTCGCTATGCCGGAAGCTCTCGTCAAGGACCTCCCGCCCGGCAGCGCCGTCGTCATCCTGACGCATGACCATGCGCTGGACTTCCTGATCGCCCGCGAGGCTTTGGCGCGCGGCGACCTTGCCTATGTCGGCATGATTGGTTCCGCCACCAAACGCGCCACCTTCAAGAACTGGCTGGCGCGCGAAACGGAAGGAACCGTATCGAGCGAGGCGCTTGTGCTGCCGATCGGCGGAACAGCCGTGCGCGACAAACGCCCGGCGGTGATTGCGGCGCTGGTGGCCGCCGAACTGGTGACCCTGCTTGCAGGGACCAGCTAAAGCGGACGCCGGAGAAACACGTCTCGCGCCGCGTCAAAGGCATTGGGCGAGCGGCACGGCGGGTGGCGCCGATCATGAAGATCGGTCATGCCGAGATCCTGCTTGAGATGACCCGGCATCAGTTCCACATCAATCCTGTTGCTCCATGCGCGTACCACCTTCACCCGTGAGCGGCCCGGCAGACCGAAACCCGTGAGGTAATCACGCATCAATCGGCATAGGGCAATTCCCTGTAATATTCGCACCTTGCATCTCCATGGCGAGGAGTATTTACTGAACAGGATGCACGATATGAGATGAGCGATCCAATCGAAGCTTCGTCTCGATGGATCAAGAGGGCTGATGCATGAAACTGTCGAGGCAGTTCCCGCTGAATGCGCTTCGCGTGTTCGAGGCGGTGGCCCGCCACTTAAGCTTTACCAAGGCCGGAGAGGAACTCGGCCTGACGCAGACGGCCGTCAGCTATCAGGTGAAGCTGCTGGAAGAGACGCTGAAGGAAACGCTGTTCCTCCGCCAACCCCGCAAGATCCTTCTGACGGAGGCCGGTGCGCGGCTGGCACCGAAGGTGACGGAAGGTTTTGACATCCTGGCCTCGGCCCTCAACGAGATGCAGGGCGTCGCCGAGGGTACGCTGATCATCCATTCGACGCATACCTTTGCCAGCCATTGGCTGGCCCGGCATCTCGGCATCTTCCAGCTCGACAATCCGACAATTGCCGTTCGGCTGGAAACCTCGCAGGCGGTGATCGACTTCAGCAAAACCGAAGCTGATCTGGCGATCCGCGTCGGCACCGGCGAATGGCCAGGCCTCAAGTCGCATTTCGTCATGCGCAACCATTTCACCCCGATGCTGAGTCCAAGGCTTGCCGACACCATCGGCGGGGTGCGCGACCCGCTGGACCTCCTCAAGCTGAAGATCATCGATCCGAGCGATCCGTGGTGGCGCCTCTGGTTCACAGCGGCGGGCTATCCCGATGCGCCGCTCGAAAGTGCGTCGAGAAGCCGGCTCGGCTCGCAGGCGGTCGAGGCCGCCGCCGCCATTGCCGGCCACGGCGTCGCCATCCTGAGGCCCGACTTCTATCAGGATGACGTGGCGATGGGGCGCCTGATCCAACCCTTCGACCTCACCTGCGAGGACGGTTCGCATTACTGGCTGGTCTATCCGGAAGCCCGCCGCCAGACCGCAAAGGTTCGCGCCTTCCGGGCCTTCCTGCAGAAAACCCTGCCAAGCTTCGACAAGGGCCCGGACAGCGGCATCATGTAGAACTTTGTCCGTCAAAACCGGGGCAGTTTCGCAGCCGCAATGCGCGCCCACACATCATCCCTCGGTTTCGGCAACGGAGCTTGGGGTGCCGCCACATCCCGGGACAGCGCATCCGGCAGATCGTCGAGCCGCAGCGCCGCGGGTCGATTGCGGCTCGGCAGAAGCCGCTTTGCCCAAGCCCAGAACGCGCTTCTCCTCCGGGCAGAACCAGTGGTCCAGACCGCCATGATGGCCTCCGTCATCTGTTGATTTTTTTGTCGTTTCCGGATCGACAAATGCGCCGGTTTGCAGCCAGATACCAATTCAATCTGACAAGCGATCCAGAAAGAGAACTTATCGATGAAGCTATCGCGCCAGCTGCCGCTGAATGCACTCAGAGTATTCGAGGCGGTTGCGCGGCTCGGCAGTTTCACCAAAGCCGGCGAGGAACTGGGCATGACCCAGACGGCCGTCAGCTATCAGATCAAGCTGCTGGAGGAACATGTCGGCGAGATGCTGTTTCTGCGTCAGGCACGGCGCATCGAGCTGACATCAACGGGCGAACGGATGCTGCCCAAGGTCACGGAAGCATTCGGTCTTCTGACCGAGGCGGTGACCGAGGCGCGAGGCCAGGATGTCGGTATCCTGACGATCCATTCCACACCGACGTTCGCATCCCATTGGCTTGCCCGTCATATCGGCGCGTTCCAAATAGAACATCCGGGCTTGGCCATTCGGATTCTCCGCATGAACAGATCGGCGGACTTCTTCAGCGACAACGCCGACATTTCCATTCTGCGCAGTGAAGCACCGCCGCCCAACATGGAAAGCCAGGAGCTGTTCCGTCTCAATTTCGCGCCAATGCTAAACCCGAAGCTGGCCGAAACAATCGGCGGCGTGACGACCCCCGCGGATCTTCTGAAACTGCCGCTGATCGGCGCCAGCAGCAAATGGTGGGGAATGTGGTTTCGGTCTAGTGGCGTCGACACCCCCCTGCCGGGCACGATCACGATCGATGCCGACGGTGCACTGGATCTGGAAGGCAGCGCCGCCATTGCCGGTCACGGCGTGGCACTGCTGAGCCCGTTTCTTCACCAGGAAGAACTGGAGGCCGGCCGCCTGATCATGCCCTTCGACGTCTTCAAGAAGGACGACCGGAGCTATTGGCTGATCTCTCCGAAAAGCCGCCGCCAATCGGTCAAGGTACAGATCTTCCGCCATTGGCTACTGAAGACCCTGCCGCCCCAGATTTTGTTGCCGTCGGGTGCCGCTCAGTAGCTCATGTCGGGCGCATAAAAGCAGCGCAGCGTATCCTCGTTCGGATAGAGGCAGAGGTGATATTCCGCGTCGCGGCTGCGGCGCGCCTGGCTCTGCGGCACCTTGAAGTCATGGGCGCGGGTCACCAGCCTGTGGTCCCCCGGCTTCAGCTCGACCTCGTAGCCGCCGGCGACGATCTTGACGTTGCGCGTCGAGATCATCTGGCAGTCGCCGGTATGATTGTCTCCATTGCAGCAATAGGCTTCGTACTGCCAGCCTGACTGAGCCTCGTGCGCATTGGCACCAGAGGGGAACGCGTACGCAATCATCGCAATCGTCAGAATGCTTCGCATGAGCTTCTTCTCCGTAGATGAATGCCTTCACCCCGGTGAACCCGCAATACCCGCCTTCACCGGCTGTCTTGCAATCGACATATTAGCGCATTCGCATGATTCAGCGACAGCAATTTATTGCGATGCACAATTGGTAGCGCGCGACAGGCCCGCAACAGCCAGAACCGGCATTGGTTTCAAGCCGAGGCGTGCTGCGGCGCACCCTTTTCGCTTTTCTTCCCTGCAAATTTTTCGCAATGTGCCGAGTCGGGGAACGTGAAGGGAATGCGAGAATGTACGAATATGCCGTGGCCTGGGAATGGCTGAGCTTTGCTGCGCGCTGGCTGCATGTGATCACCGCGATCGCCTGGATCGGCTCCTCCTTCTATTTCATCGCGCTGGATCTCGGCCTGGTGAAGCGCCCTCACCTGCCGCCAGGCGCCTATGGCGAGGAATGGCAGGTGCATGGCGGCGGCTTCTACCACATCCAGAAATATCTGGTGGCGCCGGCGCAGATGCCGGAGCACCTCACCTGGTTCAAGTGGGAAAGCTATGTCACCTGGATGTCGGGCTTCCTGATGCTCGCCATCGTCTATTATGGCGGGGCGGACCTGTTTCTGATCGATCATTCCGTTCTCGAATTGCAGCCCTGGCAGGCCATCTGTCTGTCGCTCGCCTCGCTGTCGATCGGCTGGATCATCTATGACCAGCTCTGCAAGTCGCCGATCGGCGAAAACACCTGGGGACTGATGGCACTCCTCTACGTGGTGCTGGTCGCCATGGCCTGGGGCTATACGCAGGTCTTCACCGGCCGCGCCGCCTTCCTGCATCTCGGCGCCTTTACCGCCACCATCATGTCGGCGAATGTCTTCTTCATCATCATTCCGAACCAGAAGATCGTCGTGGCAGACCTGATTGCCGGTCGCACGCCGGACCCGAAATACGGCCGCATCGCCAAGCAGCGCTCGCTGCACAACAACTACCTGACGCTGCCCGTCATCTTCTTCATGCTGTCGAACCATTACCCGCTGGCGTTCGGCACGCAGTTCAATTGGGTCATTGCGGCGCTCGTCTTCCTGATGGGCGTCACCATCCGCCACTGGTTCAACACCACGCATGCCCGCAAGGGAAAGCCGACCTGGACCTGGCTCGTCACGGTGATCCTCTTCATCCTCATCATGTGGCTGTCGACCGTGCCGAAAGTGCTGACCGGCGAGAAGGCCGCCAGCCTCTCGCCGATCCAGCAGCGCTTCGTGGCAGATGCGCATTTCAGCGCAGCACGCGACGTGGTGCAGGGCCGCTGTTCCATGTGCCATGCGGCAGAACCCGTGTGGGAGGGCATCACCTTTCCGCCGAAGAGCGTGAAGCTGGAAACAGATGCGGAGATCGCCAAACACGCGCACGAGATCTATATCCAGGCCGGGCGCAGCCATGCCATGCCGCCCGGCAACATCACCGCCATCACGCCGGAAGAGCGCAAGCTTCTGACGGCCTGGTACGAAAGCGCGACAAACAGCGCCGGAGCAACACGATAACATGACCACTCTTCTTCGCGGCCGTCTTCTCTCCTTCCACCGCGCGCCGGACAATCTCGCCGATACGGCAAGCTATCTCTATGAAGAGGATGGCGGGTTGCTGGTCGAGGATGGCCGGATCCTCAAGGTCGGCTCCTACACGGATGTGAAGGCCGCCGCTCCGGAGGGTGCGCAGGAGGTCGATCACCGCCCGCATCTCATCCTGCCGGGCTTCATCGATATGCACGTGCATTTCCCGCAGATGCAGGTGATCGCCTCCTATGCCGCCAACCTTCTGGAATGGCTGAACACCTACACCTTCCCGGAGGAATGCCGCTTTGTGGAAAGCGCGCATGCGGCGCGCATCGCCACGCATTTCTACGACGAGTTCCTGCGCCAGGGCACAACGACCGCCGTCGCCTACTGCTCCGTGCACAAGACCTCCGCCGATGCCTTTTTTGCCGAAGCCATGCGCCGCAACATGTTGATGGTCGGTGGCAAGGTGATGATGGACCGCAACGCGCCGCAGGGCCTGCTCGACACGCCGCAACTGGGTTATGACGAGACCCGCGCCGTCATCGAACAGTGGCACGGCAAGGGCAGAAACCATGTGGCCATCACGCCGCGTTTTGCCATCACTTCGACACCGGAACAGATGGGTGCGGCACAAGCCCTGGCGAAGGAATTCCCGGACCTGCACATCCAGACGCATCTGTCGGAAAACCACGAGGAAATCCGCTACACCTGCGAGCTTTATCCGGAAGCGGCCGATTACACGGACATCTATGCCCGCTACGGCCTGCTGGGCAACAAGACGCTGCTCGGCCATGCCATCCACCTGTCGGAGCGCGAGGCGGACGTGCTGTCGGAGACCGGTTCGGTCGCGGTCCATTGCCCGACCTCCAACCTCTTTCTCGGCTCCGGCCTGTTTCCCCTGAAGGCGCTGGCGCGCCGGGAGAAGCCGGTGCGCATCGGGGTTGCCACCGATATCGGCGGCGGCTCCAGCTATTCCATGCTGAAGACCATGGACGAGGCCTACAAGATCCAGCAATTGCTGGGAGAACGCCTGAATCCGCTCAACAGCTTCTACCGCATGACCCGCGGCAATGCCGAGGCTCTGTCGCTTGTCGATCGCATCGGCACGCTGGAGGAAGGCACCGACGCCGACCTCGTCGTGCTGAACGCGAGCGCGACACCCGCCATGCGGCTGCGCATGGAAACGGTGAGCACGTTGCCGGAGGAACTGTTCCTGCTGCAGACGCTGGGCGACGACCGCAGCGTGGTGGAGACTTATGTGGCGGGCGCGGCGATGAAGCCGCAATCATGACCGCTTTCGGCTTGTCTTGTAAACTTCGGAGCGCTCGCGCTTTCCGACAGCCACGACGACGACAGTAATACGCTCGTCTTCCACCCGGTAGACCAGCCTGTAACCCGCAGCACGCAGCTTGATCTTGTAATGGTCGGCCAGTCCGCTCAGGCGATCTGCCGGAACATGCGGCGTAACCAGACGCTCGGCGAGTTTCTTCTTGAACTGTTCGCGAAGGGTCGCGCCCAGTTTCTCCCATTCCTTCAAAGCACTCGGAAGAAATTCCAGCCTATAGGTCATCAAGAGAAACCGGGATTCCGCGTTCTTCCTTTCGCTTCTGCACCAGATCGACAAGCGCTTGATCGTCCAGCGCGTCTATCATGGCTTCATAGGTGCTGGCGGGCACCATGTAGGCCATCACACGGTTATGGTTCAGCACCGCGACGGCGTGACCATCGGCGCTTTCGACAACGGCCGTCGGGTTCTTTTTCAGATCGGAGACGCTAACAGCGATTTCTGCTTCGACACGCTGCATGAAAGGTCTTTCTTCAGTACTGAATTAAGCACCTTATATCACCTATTTACCGCCTGTGACAGAGCCGCACAGCAGGTACAACCGAGCTGAAATTCGCTTTCCTCCCGCTCTCCATATGCTAGTTGTCGGAGAAGAGTTTCGGAGGAAAGCCCACCCCATGTCCAAGCCACTGACGATTGCCGATCTGAAAGCCCTTGCCCGCCGCCGCGTGCCGAAAATGTTCTTCGATTATGCCGACAGCGGCTCCTGGACCGAGGGCACCTACCGGGCAAACGAATCCGATTTCGAGGCAATCAAGCTGCGCCAGCGCGTGCTGGTGGACATGACGGACCGCTCGCTGAAAAGCGAAATGATCGGCCAGCCCGTGGCCATGCCCGTGGCGCTGGCACCGACGGGGCTGACCGGCATGCAGCATGCCGATGGCGAGATGCTGGCCGCCAAGGCGGCGGAGGAATTCGGCGTGCCCTTCACGCTGTCGACCATGAGCATCTGCTCGATCGAGGATGTCGCCTCTGTCACCTCGAAACCTTTCTGGTTCCAGCTTTACGTGATGAAGGACCGCGCCTTCATCGAAAGCCTGATCGACCGCGCCAAGCGCGCCGGCTGCTCGGCGCTCGTCGTCACCGCAGACCTGCAGATCCTCGGCCAGCGCCACAAGGATCTGCGCAACGGCCTCTCCGCCCCGCCCAAATTCACGCCGAAGCATATCTGGCAGATGGCGACCCGGCCGCAATGGTGCCTCGACATGGCCCGCACCAAGCGCCACGGCTTTGGCAATATCGTCGGCCACGCAAAAAACGTCTCCGACCTCTCTTCGCTCAGCGTCTGGACGGCGGAACAGTTCGATCCGCGCCTCTCCTGGGCCGATATCGCCTGGATCAAGGAACGCTGGAACGGCAAGCTGATCATCAAGGGCATTCTGGACGAAGAGGACGCGCGTGCCGCCGCCGATACGGGCGCCGATGCCATCATCGTCTCCAACCATGGCGGCCGGCAGTTGGACGGAGCCCCCTCCTCGATCAGCATGCTGCCCAAAATCGTCGAGGCCGTCGGCGACCGCATCGAGGTGCATCTCGACAGCGGCATCCGCTCCGGCCAGGATGTGCTGAAAGCGGTCGCGCTCGGCGCCAAGGGCACCTATATCGGCCGCCCCTTCCTCTATGGCCTCGGCGCCATGGGCAAGGAAGGCGTCGAACTGGCGCTCAGCATCATCGCCAAGGAGATGGATATCACCATGGCGCTCTGCGGCAAGCGGGACATCAGGACGGTGGACCGCGGCGTGATTGCGCATTGCCCGTATTGAGGGCAGTCCGTTTTCGAATGCCCGGCTTCGGGGCCGCCCCCTCATCCGCCCTTCGGGCACCTTCTCCCCGAGGGGAGAAGGGAGAGCGCGCTGTACCGTCAGAGACAACGTTTAGCCCTACAGCTTGCTGAACTTGCGCCCCCGGACCAGCCCCTTCCCACCGCTCATGCACGTAGCGACAACGCATGACCGTCGGAGAGGGAGCGCATGCGGTGCCAAACACCCCTTCTCCCCAGCGGGGAGAAGGTGCCCGAAGGGCGGATGAGGGGGCTACGCAATTCTCGTTCCGCCTACCCCAACCACCCCGTCGCCAGCCCCGCTTCCCAGGCGGGGCGGCCGTTCGCAGCCGCCAGCCTTGACTGGCTCATGTGGTCGTAGGGCACCAGCCGGAAGGTGACCGACCAAGCACCGGCATGTCGCTCGCAGATCGCATAGGACGCCATCGGCGTACCGGCCTCCACGCGATGATAATACGGCGTGTCGTCGTCATAGGCCGGACAGCCGACGCTGCCGGGATTGACGATCAGCCGCCCCTCTGACAGGCGCACGGCCCGGGGCAGATGCGAATGGCCACAGAGGATCAGCGACTGCGAAATGCCGCCTGCCAGACGCTCGATCTCGACCAGCGGCTTGAGGCAGACGGAGCCATCCGGCTTGACCTCCTCCAGCCAGTAGGTGTGATCATCCTTCGGCACCGCATGGCAGAGAAACACCTC
This sequence comes from Rhizobium sp. CSW-27, assembly GCF_018760785.1. GTDB lineage: Bacteria > Pseudomonadota > Alphaproteobacteria > Rhizobiales > Rhizobiaceae > Neorhizobium. Next base: position 608,123 of record NZ_JAHHZO010000002.1, on the reverse strand, counting down.
GTCCCGCCACACACGCGAGAAGGGAAGGCTCCGCAGCCAGTCAAGATGTTTGGGCGTCAACTGCCGGAAGGCATCCGCTTCCCAGGCATGCATCTGTCCCGCCTCGTGTTCGATCAGATACCGGTCGTGGTTGCCGCGCACCGTCACAAGGTCAAGCGACAACAGCAGATCCGCCGTCCGCCCGGCGTCCAGCGGCCCCGACAGGCAGTCGCCGAGATTGACGATGCTGTCTGTCGCAATGCCCTGCGCGGCGATATCCGCCAGCACCGCCTCGAGTGCGGCACAGTTTCCGTGAATATCGGCGATGACGGCAAAACGCATCTCAGCTACCGCGATAGGTGGAGTAGCCGTAGGGCGAGATCAGCAGGGGCACGTGATAATGGCTGATCTCATCGGCAATGCCGAACCGGATCGGAATGACGTCCAGAAAGGCGGGATCGGCCAGGGCCGTGCCGGTGCGGCGCAGATAATCGCCCGCATGGAAGACCAGTTCGTAGGTCCCCTTGCGAAAGCTGTCGCCGATCAAGATCGGCCCGCCATCCACCCGGCCATCGGCATTGGTGATGACCGTCTTCAGATGCGAACGGCCCTCGCCCTCCAGGTGATAAAGATCGATCACGAGCCCCTCGGCGGGTTTGCCAAGGGCGGTGTCGAGAACATGGGTGGTCAATCCGGTCATGGCCTACTCGCTGATGCTGGGTGCGGTGATGACGAAGGGTTCATCAAAGAAAAATTCCTCCAGATTGTTGCCCGGCCCGTCGCGATCGACAACCAGAAAATCCGAGACGGCATCAATCGTCATCAACGGATGATGCCAGACATTGGCGCGGTAGTTCACACCCTGATCCCCTCGCGCCAGAAACACCTGCGGCACTCCGGGACAGCCGTTCTCATCCGCCGACACGACCACGAGATAAGGCCTGCCGTTCAGCGGTGAAAAACTCTGGCTGCCGAAGGGGTGGCGCTCCATCATCGTCAGCTCGTACGGAAAAGCGCGCGGCTTGCCGCGGAAGATGTTGAGGATCACGCGGGCGCCCTCACCCTTTGCCTCAGCTTCCGCCAGTCCATGAAACCGCTCGGTATTGCCGCCATTGATCAGCTTCATGGAGGAAGGCTCGGCCTCGATCACATGGCCGAAGGGCAGGAAGGCGTCGCGCGTCAGCGGACGGATGGGAAGTGTCTTGGGCATTTCGGATTATTCACCTTGGGCGCGGATCTGGCGCAATGCACGAAGCTGGGAGAGAAGTTGCGGGAGATCCTCATTCACCGTCTTCCAAACGACTTCGAATTCCAATTCGAAGTAATCATGGGCCATGAGGTTACGCATACTCTTGATCTTCATCCAGGGAATTTCTGGATGATCCTCTGCAATATGAGGATGGATTTTCAGAATACGGGTGACAGCTTCCGCCAGAATGACCAAGGCCATGGAAACCGCCATCTGGCTTTTCGTATCGGTCAGAAACTTGGATTTGTCCAAGCCCATCACGAAGTCCGTTGCCTGTTGTGCGGCATCTTCCATTTGCTCAATGTGATCGAGAAGGCGGCTGCGATCGAACGTCATATAGCAACGGCCTCGGCCAGAACACGGTCTCTGACCCTTGGTCGCAGCCCTTTGCTGGTGGCAAGATCGACACGCATCTGCAGCAAGCTTTCCAGATCATGCTGCAAGCCGCCGAGATCAAAAAGGGTCGTCTCCTCCAGAGTATCGACCAGAATGTCGAGGTCGCTATCCTCCCGATCCTCTCCACGGGCGACGGAGCCGAACACACGTGGATTGGCAGCATGGTGCTGCACCACGAGCTGCCGAATACGGTCCCTGTTTTTTTCCAGCACGTCCGATGGGCGCATGATGAACTCCTGTCGGAGGATCCTACATTATTCTCACGCCGACGGCAGCAGGCCTTCCAGCCGCAACAGTGCGATACGCTCCACCTGGCCGCAGGCGGTGGCAAATTCCTGGGTGCGGCTGTTGTGGATGCGCTTCTCGAAGGCGGCGAGAATATCGTCCTTCGTCAGCCCCTTCACGGCGATGATGAAGGGAAAGCCGAATTTCTGCATATAGGCGGTGTTGAGTTCGGTGAAGCGAGCGTGCTCTTCCGGGCTCAGCCTGTCGAGCCCGGCGCCCGCCTGCTCCTTGCGACTGTCCTCCGTCAGCTCGCCGGCAATGGCGAGCTTTCCGGCGAGATCCGGATGGGCGCGCAGCACGCCGAGCCTCTCCTCCTCGCTCGCGACCCGGAAGACGGCGACGAGTGCCGCATGCACGCGATCCACCGTCAGGTGCTCGCCGCGCACGAGATCATCGTCATAGGCACGCTCGGCGATGAAGGGCGAGTGTTCAAAGACGCCGCCGAAGCGGTCGACAAATTCGGCTCTTTGCATGATCAGATGCCATCCGGCTTGTGGTGCTCGTGCCAGTGACGGGCGATCTCGATGCGTTTCGGGATCCATACCTTCTCGTGGCCGAGCACATATTCCATGAAGCGCTTCAGCGCGGCGATACGGCCCGGACGACCGACAAGGCGGCAGTGCAGGCCGACGGACATCATCTTCGGTGCGCCTTCCTGGCCTTCCGCATAGAGCGCGTCGAACGTGTCCTTCAGGTAAGTATAGAACTGGTCGCCGGAGTTGAAACCCTGCGGCGTCGCAAAACGCATGTCATTGGCATCAAGCGTGTAGGGAATGATCAGGAACGGCTTGTCGTCCACACCCTTCACCCAGAAGGGCAGGTCGTCCGCGTAACTGTCGGAAGAATAGAGGAAACCGCCCTCCTCCTGCACCAGTCTGAGCGTATTGGTCGAGGGCTTGCCCTGGTACATGCCATAGGGGCGCTCACCCGCCACCTCCGTGTGAAGGCGCACGGCATCGAGAATATGCTGGCGTTCGAGTTCTTCGGGATAATCCTTGTATTCGTGCCAGCGATAACCGTGGCTGGCGATTTCCCAGCCGGCTTCGTTCATTGCCGCCACCGCATCGGGGTTGCGCAGCATGGCCAGCGTCACGCCATAGACCGTGCAGGGCACGTTGAGGCCCGTGAACAGGCGGTGCAGGCGCCAGAAGCCGGCGCGCGAGCCGTATTCGTAGATGCTTTCCATGTTGAGGTTGCGCTGGCCCGGCCAGGCGGCGGCACCGACGATTTCCGACAGCAGGTTTTCCGAGGCCGGATCGCCATCCAGGATGCAGCTTTCGCCGCCTTCCTCGTAATTGATGACGAACTGAACGGCCACATGCGCACCGCCCGGCCATTTCGGGTCCGGGATATTGCGGCCATAACCAACGAGATTGCGCGGATAAGCGTCTGCCACCATCGAAAATCACCTTCTGAAACAAGGCCCTGACGGTAGCACTCACGCCGCAAATGTCGAGACGTTCCGTTGCACTGCAAACAGGATCGGTTCAGGCGATCTTGCGCGACATCACGCTGCCGAGCGGATGCAGCGAATGCACGAGGAAGGGAGCGCCGGGCTCGTTTTCCACGAAAAGCGCCAGATTGGCGATTTCGAGCGGACGCTCCAGGAACGGCTCGAAATGGCGGCGCAGCACCTTTTCGAAGCGGCCGATCTCCTGCGGGCCGAGCGGCCCGGTCAGCGTCATGTGGAAGCGGAACTCGTCCATCACGTGCGGATGACCGAAGCGATAGAGATTGGCGAACTGGGCGGCCGAAAGATGGCCGGGATCGGCCCGCTCCAGCTCGGCCTCGGTCAGCGGCGCGCGAAACGCATCGAAATGCTGCACGACGGCACCGGCCAGCAGATGCAGCGGCTCCGAATGCTCGCTCGGCCCCAGTGCGAAACGGTTGCCGAGACGAACGACCTCCAGCTTCGGAAGCCGTACGCGCTCGTGCTGTCCGGCAAAATGCATGAGGTTGCGCAGCAAAAGCGGTTCCGAAACGCCCTCGGCCAGCCGGAACGGCGGCTTCAGCGTGCCGTGAAAGCCGTAGCGGCGCGGCACCGCCGTGTTGAAGGCGATTTCGTGCAGGCCAAGGTCGCGGGTGGCCGGTGGCTCCATGGCCTCGCCGGAAAACGCGTTGCGGCCGAGCCACTGTGCGGCTGCAAGCGTCAGCGGATCACCCGCCGACGGGGTATAATTGATGGCGTAGCGCATCCGTCACCTTTCTCTCGCCTTGCCCCCGCACAGCTTCCTTGCGGCAAGCATCTAGGCGATTTGCGTGACAGATTAACGACGCGGGATGGGAGTTACGCTCGCATTCCTGCAACCTCAAGATGGTGCGACAGGGTGAATGACCGGGGCATGTCAGCGGGCTGACCGCTGAGGGCAGCGAGCGCCGCATCGGCCAGCCGGTGGGCCAGGCCGAAGCTAACCTTGAAGCCGCCAGTCAAAGCAATCACTTGCGCACAATCCGGATGCGGCCCCACCATCGGATCGCGGTCGACCGCCTTCGGCCGCAATCCGGCCCAGCGCTCCACAACCGATGCAACCTGAAGATCCGGTGACAATTCGCGTGCACGGGCGATCAGTCCTTCCAGCTGTTCATCCGTGGAGACGCCGTCCTCGAATCGATCCTCGCTGGTACTGCCGATCGCCACATGGCCGCCCTCATGGGCAACGACATAGAGCCCGTTGAGGAAGATCACCGGCCGGCCCGGATCGACATCCGCCTTGAGGAGAGCCGCCTGCCCCTTGACCGCGCTGCCCAGCGGCCGCACCAGCGGCACAGCCCCCGCCCCGCCCAGCCGTTCCAGCAGGGCAAAGGAGCCGGTGCCGGCCGCAATGATGATATGGCCGAAGCCGATGCGCTCGCCGGTTTGCAGGACGGCGGCGTCCCTCTCCAGCGATACCACCCTCTGCCCGTCGACCCGCTGCACATAGTGGCTGCCATGAATGGCGGCGAGCAGCGCAGCGGTCAGGGCGCGGGGTGAAACCCGCGCCGCCAGCGTGTCGTGGACAAAGCCCGCCGGTCCCGCCTGCGGCTGCACCCAGCCCGCATCCGGCGAGGCATCCAGCAATCTCCAGGCAAAGTGCCGGTCGCCCGCCCGCCAGTGTTCGGCGGCATCCAGCCCGTGGCGTGCGGCAATCGGGCGCAGATGCGGCTTCGGCAGTGGAATGATGCGGCCGCAGCGGCGATAGCCGCAGGATAGACCGGTCTCCGCCTCCAGCCGCCGCACCTCGTCCTCCAGGGTGATCAGCGCATCGAACTGGAATTTCTTCTTTTCGCCGAACCGGTCCGGCATGTGCGGCATCAGCGCCCCGAGCAGGCCGCCGCTCGCGCCCGACGCCGGGCGCACGGCATCGAGCAGCAGGGTACGGATGCCCTGCCGTTCAGCCTTCACCGCCGCCCACAGGCCCATGATACCACCGCCGACAATCAGCAAATCGACATGGCGCGGAAGGCTGGCGGATTGACCGGAGGATCGCGCGGCACTATCGCCTGCGGATGAACCAAGCTGGTCGATGACAGATACCAATGGCAGATCCTGACGTTCCCGTTGAACATGCGCCGAACCCACTCGAATGGCGCGAGGGCGATATGCCTTACTCGAGCCAGTTTGGCGATCATTTTTATTGTCAGACGGATGGCCGGCTGGAATGCGGTTACGTGTTTCTTGACGGCAACGGCCTGCCGGAGCGCTGGGGGGCGGGCGACTTCTTCCGCATCGGCGAACTCGGCTTCGGCACCGGGCTGAACCTCTGCGAAACCTGGCGGCAATGGCGCCTGTGGCGCGCGGCACATCCGCAGGGTTGCCGCCACCTGCACGTCACCTCCTTCGAACTCTATCCGATGACGGCAGCCGACATCGACCGGGCGCTTTCCCACTGGCCGGAAATCGACCGGGAGCGTCAGGCGCTCGCAGCGCTCTGGCCGGAAACGCGCCTGGGCAGGATCACGCTCTCACTTTCACAGGACATGACGCTGACGGTGATCTGCGGGCGCGCCGAGCACGAGGTGCCGGCCTGGGAATTCCAGGCCGATGCCTGGTTCCTGGACGGGTTTGCGCCGTCACGCAATCCCGACATGTGGTCGTTGCCGCTGATGCAGGCGGTCTTCGAGCGCACCTCGGCGGGTGGAAGCTTTGCCACCTACGCGGCGGCCGGTTTCGTGCGCCGCAACCTTCAGGCCGCCGGCTTTTCGGTCGAACGCCGGCCGGGCTTTGCCGGCAAGCGCGAAATGCTGTTCGGCCGCAAGGGCAATGCCTCAGGGGCGTGAGCCCTCGCCGGCACGTGCCACCGGGCGCCGCCACTGACCGATCTTGGCTTCGAGGATCTCCGGGCTGATCGGCTTCGACAGATAGTCGTCCATGCCTGAGGCGAGGCAGAGGTCCCGGTCGCTGTCGAGCGCATGGGCGGTGACACCGACGATCGGCACATGCCCGCCCTCTTCGGCCTCGATCTCACGGATGCGCCGCGTGGCCTGATGACCGTTCATCACAGGCATCGACACATCCATCAGGATCAGCGCCGGCCGGTGGCTGCGCCAGGCGGCCACCGCCTCCTCGCCATTCGGCACGATGTGGAAGCGCAGGCCCGTGGCCTGCAGGATCTGCGTGAAGACGATCTGGTTGACCTCGTTGTCTTCCGCCACCAGAACATCCAGCCCCTGCGGCGGCACACCGGCGGCCTCGCCGGAAGTGCCTGCCTGCCCGGCAAGGCGGGTTTCCGCCGCCTCCGCACCGACCGAGACATCCCGGCCCGGACGACGCTGCTGCCGGCTGGCGCGGATCACCTCGCCGATGGTGGAGCGCAGCAGGTTGGAGCGCGCCGGCTTCATCAGATGCGCCTGGATGTGCAACTGCTGGAAGGCCTCCTCGCTGCTTGCCGTATCCATCGAGGTCAGGAAAATGATGGCGAGATCCGCCAGTGCCGGATCGCTGCGGATGGCGCCTGCCACGTCAAGGCCGCTCATTTCCGGCATGTGATAGTCCAGGATCAGCGCATCCACGGTCACGCCCATGCCGACCGCGGCGCGCAGCAGGCGCAGCCCCTCCTCGCCGCTTTCGACGGCGACGCAATCGAAATCCCACATGGCAAGCTGTTCGGTGAGAATCTGCCTGTTGACCGGATTGTCATCGATCACCACCACCCGCGCGCCCCGAATGCTGGCAACCGGCACCTCGCCCGACACCCGCATGCTCGCCACGGCAAAGGGCAGCGTGACCGTGAAGACGGAGCCTTGGCCGAGCCGGCTTTCCACCGTGATCCTGCCGCCGAAGAGATCGACCAGACCGGCGGTGATGGCAAGCCCGAGCCCGGTGCCCTCGTAACGGCGGGTCGAGGAGGTATCGACCTGCGAGAACTTCTCGAAAATCGTCTTCAACTGATCTTCCGGAATGCCAAGCCCGGTGTCCTCGATGCGGATGGTCAGCGTCACGCTATCCTCGCCGGTCGGTTCCGAGGTGACATCGATCAGCACATGGCCCCGTTCGGTGAACTTCACTGCATTGCCGACGAGATTGGTGACGATCTGGCGGAAGCGACCGGGGTCGCCGATCACCGTGTGATGAGTCGCCGCACCGCGCACCAGAAGCTCGATATCCTTCTCAGCCGCCGAGGACGACAGCAGCGTCGCCACATCCTCGATCGCCTCCACGGGATCGAAGGCGGCGCGACGCAGGGTCATCTGCCCGGCATCGATCTTGGAGAAATCGAGAATGTCGTTGATGATGGTCAGCAGCGCATTGCCGGACTTCACGATGATATCGGTGAACGTCTTCTGTCGTGTGTCGAGATTGGACTTCGCCAGCAGTTCCGCCATGCCGAGCACGCCGTTCATCGGCGTGCGGATCTCGTGGCTCATATTGGCGAGGAACTCGGACTTGGCGCGGTCGGCCGCTTCGGCGCGGCCGAGCAGGCGCTGCAGTTCGCGCTCGCGCATGCGCACCTCGGTCACATCGGCGAACACCGCCAGCCAGTTGCCATTGGCGCTGAGGTTCATCTCCACGTCGACAAAGCAGGTGTCCTCGATGCACAGCGAGGCGGAGAAGCCCTGTCCTTCCGTTTCCATGGTCTGCCAGTAGCGGAAGGTCTCCTCCGCCTGCTCGGGCGAACCGAAATCGCCACGCGCGGCCAGATAGGCGAAGACGGCGCGCCAGGGCTTGCCAGCCTGGACAAGAGCCGGAGGCGCCTGCAGGATCTTCGCCAGTGCCTCGTTGCTGAAGACGATCCGGCCCTCACGCAGGATGAGAAGCCCCTGCGACATGACGCTGGTGGCATCGTGCATCATGGCGCCGTGCTGTTCGAGCGCCGCACGCGCTTCCTGCACCTCCTGCTCCCGACGCTTGACCGCCGTGACATCGACATAGCTCAGCAGCATCTTGCCATCGGCCAGATGCTGGCGCGACATCAGGATGGTGCGCCCGTGCCGGCTGTGAAGCTCGACCGGTGGCATCTCGTCTTCCGCCTCCAGCGCCCGCATGCGTTCGGCGATGAACTCCTCGACATGCAGGAAGGGCGTCGCATAGTTGCCACGCTCGAAGGCCTTGCGAATGAAGTCACGGTAATCCAGGTTGTCATAGGCTGCGGCATTCTCCGCATCGACCTTTTCCTCCTGGCAGAAGAGCTGGCGGAAGGTGCGGTTGGCGTATTCGAAGTGCCGGCGCGCATCGAGGATCACCACTCCGACCGGCAGCGAATCGAGGATGGACTGCACCTCCCGGTGCAGCCGCTCCGCTTCCTCCTGGGCCCGGCGCACCAGCGTGACATCGGTGATGGAACCGACGATGTAGGGTTCGCCCGCCGGGGAGGAAATCCGCGCCAGCCGCGTGATGGCGGCCATGGTTCCCCCGTTCGCCAGTGGCACGTCGTCGGTCTTCTCGATGGCGCCGCCGCCGGACAGCAGCGTCTCGTTCTCCTCGCGGAAGCGGGCCGCTTCCGTCGGGAACATGGCCTCTTCGGTCAGTCCCATCATCTGGTCCCGTCCGGCGCCCAGCAGAGTCTCATAGGCGTGGTTGGCATAGATCAACCGGCGCTGGCTGTCGCGCAGGAAGACCGCGACCGGCAGATCCTCGAAGGCGGCGCGAAAGATCTCCGTTTCCTCGATCTTGCGGCCCAGCCGTATCTCCTGGACCTTGTATTCGGTGACGTCCAGCCTGAGCATGATCAGCCAGCCATTGTCCAGCCGCCGGTTGACGCTGCGCATCCAGCGTCCGTCCGCCAGCGGCTCCATCGCCTGCCAGTGATCGACATGCAGGGTGCGCATGCGCTCCTCGATCCACTCCTCGCGCTGGCGAGGGGCGTCCGCCAGCTCCGGCATGTCCTGCATCTGAAAGCGGCAGACCTGCTCGACCAGATCGCGCAGCGGCATCTGCGGATGAAGTCGGCCGCCAAGGCTTTCGAAATACTGCGCCAACTGGTCGTTGAAATAGAGAAGGGTGTCCGTTTCGCTGAAGATGCCGATGCCGGCATCGAGCAGATCGAGCGCGGTGCCGAGCATCTCCAGGCTGACCTGCCCGCGCCTGAGCCCGCCGGCGACATCGACCGGGCCGGCATCGAATTCCGCCACCGTCTCCGGCTGCCAGGCAACCGGCTCGAACACGGCAAACAGATAGGCGCGATCATCCTCCGTCACGAAGCGTTCGACACGCATCTCATGCCGCAGGACGCCCGCGCCGTCGCGGCAGGGCGCAGTCTCGTCGCTGCCGAACACCAGCGAGCGCCGCTGCTTTTCCAGGCAGGCCTCGTCTTCGAGGCAGGCCGTCATATCGGCCGCAACCCGACCGGCAAAGGCATCGCGCCCGGTGCCGCAACGGCTCGCATAGGCATCGTTGACCGCGACATAGCGCAGGCTGCCATCCTTGATGAAAGCCGGCACGTCGAGATCGTTTATCCTGTCGCAGGCGCGCTGCAGAAGTTCCCTATCGCTACTCAACAGATCCCCCGACCGCCTCTTCCGGCGGATTGGACCGCGCATGATTCGCCTGATGTGGCTTCAAGGGCGGACTTGACCATGCTTATGGTTAACAACCCCTTGCGATGGCGCAAGCAGGGCCGCGCCCTTGCAGGCCACTGTTCCAGAAAAGGCAGCCCGCCGTCGCATTTGGGCGTAGCGGCGGAAGCGGGCCTTTGCGACACTGGCCATGGCGCCGGGAGGACAGCGATGAGCCAGATCACGACAGAGACCCCGATAGGCAACGAGACCGCCGGACCGGAGCGTCGCAGGCGCAGCGGCGGGCGCGGCCCCGAGAGAACCCGCAAGCCGGCCGGCGGCGAGCGGTATCGCCGGATCGTCAACCGCCTCGCCCGAACCGAGGTTCTGGATGCCGAAGCACTGGACCATATCCACGATGCCTCGCTGACCGTGCTGGAAGAGATCGGCATGGACATCATGCTGCCGGAGGCCCGGGCGCGGATGAAGGCGGCCGGCGCCGACGTGACCGAGGGATCGGACCGGGTCCGCTTCGACCGCGGCCTGATCCTGGAGATGATCGCCTCCGCCCCCGCGCAGTTCACGCTGCATGCACGCAATCCTGCGCGCAATCTCGCGATCGGCGGCAACAATCTGGTCTTTGCCCAGATCGCCTCCGCCCCCTTCGTGGCCGACCGTGAGGGTGGCCGGCGCGCCGGCAACCAGGAGGATTACCGCAAGCTTGTGAAGCTTGCCCAATGCTACGACATCGTGCACTGCACCGGCGGCTATCCGGTGGAGCCCGTCGACATCCACGCCTCGATCCGCCATCTCGACTGTCTCGCCGATCTGGTGACGCTGACCGACAAGGTGTTCCACTGCTATTCGCTGGGACGCCAGCGCAACCTCGACGCCCTTGAGATCGTGCGCATCGGCCGCGGCATTTCCGCCGGACAACTGGAGGCGGAGCCTTCGCTGTTCACCGTGATCAACTCCTCCTCGCCGCTGCGCCTTGATGGCCCCATGCTTCAGGGCATCATCGAAATGTCCTCGCGCAACCAGGTGGTGATCATGACGCCCTTCACGCTGGCCGGCGCCATGGCGCCAGTGACGGTGGCAGGCGCGCTGGTGCAGCAGAATGCGGAAGCCCTGTGCGGCATCGCCTTTTCGCAGATGGTGCGGCGCGGGGCGCCGGTGATGTATGGCGGCTTCACCTCGAACGTCGACATGAAGACGGGAGCGCCGGCCTTCGGCACGCCTGAATACATGAAGGCGGTGATGGCCGGCGGGCAGCTGGCACGGCGCTACGGCATCCCCTACCGCACCTCGAACACCAATGCCGCCAACACCCTGGATGCGCAGTCCGCCTATGAATCGATGATGTCGCTCTGGGCGCTGACGCAAGGTGGCGGCAATTTCGTGCTGCATGCCGCCGGCTGGACCGAGGGCGGCCTGACCGCCTCCTTCGAAAAATTCATCCTCGACGTCGACATGCTGCAGATGGTGGCGGAATTCCTGACACCGCTCGACGTGAGCGCGGACGCGCTGGCGCTCGACGCCATCCGCGAGGTCGGCCCCGGCGGCCATTACTTCGGCACGGGCCATACGCTTGCCCGTTATGAAAACGCCTTCTACGCGCCGATCCTCTCCGACTGGCGCAATTTCGAAACCTGGACCGAAGCCGGCAGCCCCACCACCTATGACCACGCCAACCGCATCTTCAAGGAAAAGCTCGCCACCTACGAACGCCCGCCTCTCGACCCCGCGATCGAGGAGGAACTCCAGGCCTTCGTGACCCGCCGCAAGCAGGAGGGTGGCGTACCGACGGATTTCTGACGCGGCGGTTGCTTCGGGATGCCCTGCTTTTGCCTCACATGTGCTGGAGCTTGCTTCAGGTCTGCGACCGGCCGGAGAAAGGACATTCCATGCCGAAGCATTTCCTGACGCCTTTTCTCGTTCGTCCCTCAATTTTGGTCATTTTCATCACCATAGCAGCCGGGGCCAACGCTCGGGCTGCCGAAATCTTCTGGGCTAGCGATCCGGTAAAGCCGGGTCAGACGGTCCAGATCAACGGAATGGATCTCGACACGATCCGCAAGGCCCAAGTCCGCAGGCTGGACGATGTGGCCGACAAGACCGGCGCAGCGGCCGAGCAAGTCCTTTCTCCCGGCATTCAGTCCGACAAGACGCTTACCTATGTCCTGCCCGCTTCGCTTCAGGACGGCGTCTACGCGCTGACCCTCGAAGATGACAAGGGCAAGACGATCGTCACCGACGTCAACAGCGCCGACGTCTACTGGTCGCAGGGCGATGATGGCGACACGGCAACGCCCGGCGGCTGGCTGCGCGTCCAGGGACGCAACATCGCACGCACGGCTGCCGCCATCCTCGAACTGAAGGCACAGGACGGAAGCACGACTCGACTGCATCCCGACGCCGCCGATCTCTGGTCAGCCAGCTTCACCATTCCAGGCCAGATGGCAGCGGGCAGCTATACCGGCCGCCTCTGGAACGGCAATGGCGACAGCTCGACCTGGCACCCCATCGGCCCGGTGACGATCGCTGCGAAGCGCGTGCAGAAGGGACAGGTCATGGAGTTGCGCAGCAACCCCGTGGACGGCCCCGCGCTCGATGATACGGCCCGCATCAATGCGGCGCTCGAAGGACTCGCCAACCAGGGCGGCGGCACACTTGTGCTGCGTCCGGGCATTTACCGCCTGAGCGGCGGCATCAGGGTGCCGAACGGCGTGACACTCAAGGGCCAGTCCCGCGAACTGGTCAGCCTGATCTGGCGCGACATGGACCAGCCCCCGCCGGCGCTGATCGACGGCTACAAGGACTTCGCCGTGGAGGATCTGACGATCAACGCCCAGCGGCATCTCGACGTGATCCGCGGCGGGCTTGATCAGCAGTCGCGGGAATGGAGCGGCGGCAACATCACGCTGCGAAACCTGAGGGTGCGAGCTGATGCCTTCTTCGGACACACCTCAATGGAGGACGTATCACAGCGTATTTCGAGCATGTCGAAATACGATCGGGACGGCGTCGCAGGGCTAAGGCTGGGCGGAAACAACATCCGTGCCCTTAACTGCGATGTGATGTCCACGTCGCGCGCATTCGTGATTATACACGCGTCGAACGTTGTCATGGCCGAAAACACATTTCAGAACGGAAGCTGGTATGGCATCAGCGGCTCCTCGAAAGTGATATTTGAGAACAACATTATCCGCAACATCGACATCAAGGCGGCAGGCGGCGGGATAAACACGCTCGGAGGGTTTTCCTATTCCGGCAACGTGATGATGAAGAACAATGAATTCTCCAATATGTATGGCTGGGACAGGGAGGCCATGACCACCGATGGTCCGGGCGGCTTCTACTTCGGCAAGCTGAAGAGGATTTCTTCGACTGCCTATGAGATGGAGGGGCAGCAGCCCGGCCAGGCGTCCAAAGGGACGTGGACTGGAGCAGGTCTCTTCGTGATGGGTGGAAGGGGCACCGGATTTGCCGCAAAGGTCGTGCGGAGAGATGGAAGCAACATCGAGCTGGACAGAACGTTGGCCGAAGGCATCGATGAAAACTCGACCGTTACAATCACACCCATGCAGGAAAACTACCTTATACTTGACAACAAGTTCGCGGATGTCGGCGCCGTCCAGGTATACGGAACCGGCTACAAGCACGTGTTTTTCGGCAACAAAATTACCCGTGGAGCCGGGATTATCATTTCCGGCCGCTGGTATCATCATCCCCAGCCCAATTTCTTCATCCAGATTCTGAACAATACCATTGCCGAAACCGATATCACGGGAAGTGCCTTGCTGTCGGTTTACGGGCAACAATTTGAGGGCAATACCTCGATCCTCTCTCTGGGCACGGTCGTTCGCGGAAACACGCTTGCCGACAATGCGAGAATGCGGATTGCAGGCAACGCCCCCACCATACCTCTCGTTCAGTCGGTGCTGGTGGAGGACAATGACATCAGCGGCACGGACATCGGGATCGACGTGACAAGGGGCGTCAGCGATCTGACGTTGAAAGACAACCGCATTGTCGGAACGCGCGTCGCAATCAAAAACCTTTCCAGGAATTGACGGTAAGGCCGGACGAGGAGACCTGCAGAGGCAGTTCCTTCGCCCGGCCATCGGCAAAACTGCGCGACCGCACCGGTTTAGGCACCACCCCAAAAACGCCACAAATTCCCCACCCCTTCGCCGCATCACCACCCTGTCTTGCTGCGGCATGCCTTCCGCTCCATCCAGGGCTGCTGCCACATGAACGGATGTTCAGACTTATCCTTTTGTTTTTCCATTATTTTGCCGCCTTCCGGGAGGATCTTCTTCTCGTACCCTCCAGTTCAAGGGTGAAAGGATGAAGGCCATGACCGTATTGAAGACATCCATCACTGCAGGCCTTGTCGCGCTGACATTGACGAGCGCTCTTGTGGCAGCCGCGCCGGCGGCAGAGGCGCACGATCATTTCTGGGCTGGCGTTGCGGCCGGTGCCGTTGGCGGCATCATTGGCGGCGCGATCGCCAACCAGTCGCAGCCGCGCTATGTCGAGCATCGTTATTATGAAGTTGCGCCCGCACCGCCGCCGCCGACCGTCGTCTACGAGCGGACCTACTATCGGGAAGCCCCGCCGCCGCGCCCGCGCTGCCATTACGAATGGCGCGAGAATGACTGGGGCGATTCCTTCCGGGTTCGCGTCTGCCCGGCCTATTGACCCTTCGCCGAAGGACGCCCGACGAACAGGTTCATGCATGCATCCGCCGGGCCCGCGTCGAAATCGACGCGGGCCCTTGACTTTTTGTGTGCAAAGCAGCACATGCAGTTCAGCTTTCAACCTTCCGGCCGCCGCGTGAGCTGGCCCAGCGACGAAAATGGATCGCGAGGAAGGCGCAAGGCGCACACGAAGCACGGCCTCAAGGCCTGCGCCGAAAGCAGTTTCCCACTCACAAGTTCCCAATTCACGCGGGGTTCTTGACGCCACAGGCAGACCGGACGGCATGGTGTCGTCGGGTTGCGGTCTCTGGCGCCCCCGAAAGGTATTCGACTTGACGAATTTCCACGAGCTCGGCCTCGACAAGCAGATCGTCGCCACTCTTTCCAATCTCGGCTACGAAACGCCGACGCCGATCCAGTCCCAGGCCATTCCGCTGCTTCTCGAAGGTCGCGACATGATCGGCCTTGCCCAGACCGGCACCGGCAAGACCGCTGCCTTCGGCCTGCCGCTCATCCAGATGCTGCTGAAGGACCCCAAGCGTCCGGACAACCGCACCACCCGCACCCTGATCCTGGCGCCGACCCGCGAACTGGTGAACCAGATCGCCGTCAACCTGAAGAGCTATGTGCGCGGCACGCCGCTCAAGATCAATTCCGTCGTCGGCGGCGCCTCGATCAACAAGCAGCAGCAGATGCTGGAAAAGGGCACCGACATTCTCGTCGCCACCCCTGGCCGCCTGCTCGACCTGATCAGCCGCAAGGCCATCGGCCTCACCACCGTGCGTTACCTTGTGCTCGACGAAGCGGACCAGATGCTGGACCTCGGCTTCGTGCATGACCTGCGCAAGATCTCGAAGATGGTTCCGAAGAACCGTCAGACCCTGCTGTTCTCCGCCACCATGCCGAAGGCGATCGCCGAACTCGCCAAGGACTACCTGACCGATCCGGTGAAGGTGGAAGTCACCCCGCCCGGCAAGGCCGCCGACAAGATCGAGCAGTATGTCCACTTCGTTGCCGGCAAGAACGACAAGACGACGCTGCTGAAGGAATCGCTGCGCGCCAATCCGGATGGCCGCGCCATGGTCTTCCTGCGCACCAAGCACAGCGCGGAAAAGCTCTCCAAGCATCTGGAGCAGGTCGAGTTCAAGGTGGCCTCCATTCACGGCAACAAGAGCCAGGGCCAGCGCGAGCGCGCGCTGAAGGCCTTCCGTGATGGTGAGATCCGTGTTCTGGTGGCAACCGATGTGGCTGCCCGCGGCATCGATATTCCGGGCGTCACCCACGTCTTCAACTACGACCTGCCGGAAGTGGCGGACGCCTATGTCCATCGCATCGGCCGCACGGCGCGTGCGGGCCGCGACGGCATCGCGATCGCTTTCTGTGCGCCGGATGAAACCCGCCTGCTGCGCGACATCGAACGCCTGATGAACATCGAGATCACCGTGGCATCGGGTGAACGCCCCTCCGAACTGCGCAGCCCTGAGCGTCCGCAGAAGGCCCGTGGTGGCCAGGGCCGTGGCAATGGCCAGCCGCGTGAAAACGGTGCCCGTGGTGACGGTGCAGGCCGCAATGGCGGCCGTGGCGATGGCCGCAATGCCCGTCGCGGCGCGGCCCCGCGCCCCGAGCGGACCCGGGACGAGGCTCCGGCCTTCGACACCGATTTCGCAGCAGGATCGGATCTCGGCCAGCCGCGCAAGAAGCCGTTCGGTGCCAAGCCGGCAGCAGGCGACAACCGCAAGCGCGGCAATGGCGGCGAAAACCGGCATGCCCCGCTCGGCGCCCATGAGGCCGGCGCCAACCGCAACCACCGCAACGGCCCGAAACCGTCCGGCAATCGTGGCGGCGCAAAGCCGGCCAATGGCGGCCCGGTCAAGTTCGGCAGCAGCGACAATGGCGGCCAGCGCCGCCGCGATCGCGCCTGAGCGACCGCACTTCGCGTGATTTAAGACACCCGCCTGCGGCAACGCAGGCGGGTGTTTTTGTGTCCGAACGTCAGATGGGCTCCCCGCCATCCGGCAAGATGTCGTGCAGCGTCCGGAACCGGATCGAGGACGGCCGTCGCGCATCGCCGGCAGATACGTCACGTCGACCGGTTCACCAGATACACCCCCATCACAACGATCACCGTTCCGACGATCATCGGCACACTCAGCGGTTCGCCGAAGATGACGGTCGCCTCCACCGCCACCAGCGGCGGGACCATGTAGATGAGCGAGGCGGCGCGCGAGACCTGGCCGCGGCGGATGAGATAGAGCAGCAACCCGACCGCCCCCATCGACAGGCCGAGCACCGACCAGGCCATGGCGCCGATCGCGGCATAGGTCCAGTCGAAATGCAGGTCTTCCAGCAGAAGCGCCAGCGGCAGCGTGACCGCCACGGCGCCCAGATATTGCCAGACCGCGATGGTTCTGAGATCGCCTGCGCCGAGAAACCGCTTCTGGTACAGCGTGCCGAGCGTGACGGAGAGCATGGCGATCAGATTGACGAGCACCGGAAAGGCCAATCCCGGAAGCCCCGTAGAGAACAGCCCGGCAAACTGCGGCGAGACGGCGATCATGATGCCGGAAAATCCGAGCACCAGGCCGGCGATCTGGCCGCGCCCCAGACGCTCGCCGAGGAGAGCCAGGGCGAACAGCCCGGTCAGCAAAGGCTGCAGCCCGGCAATGATGCCGGAGAGCCCTGCCGGCACGCCCTGCCCGATCGCCCACCACAGTCCCGCCAGATAAAGCCCGTGCAGCAAGACGCCGGAGACGAAGCCATGCGCCGCGGCAAGACGCGAGGAAGGCCAGGGCGCGCCGACCAGCACGACCATCCCCGCAAAGGCCACCGCCGCCAGCGCATGGCGCATCGCAAGAAAAGTCAGCGGATCGGCATGGGCGGCGGCAATCTTGGCGACGATCCAGCCGGTCGACCACAAAAACACGAAGACGAGAGGAGCCAGACGAAAGAACATTGCCAATATGAGCCTTGTCGAAAATGCCGATGAAGCGTGCAGGCGAGCGGTAAATCCTGGCTGAAATTCAGTCAAAGGATAAAAACTGAAGCCTTGGTGCAGACAATCTGACAGCCAAGACCCTGAAAAGGAAGGGGAGCGAAAGAACGCGTCTAACGAGCATTTGCACAAGCTTTGTGCGGTTGCCAGAGGGCCTCATGCGGTCCTCTTCCCCGGTGGCAATTAAATTGCCTCTTGCATGCGCAGGGTCCTTGCAATGCTCCGGACCTTGTACTTTTATGGTCGAAAACGGGGAATACACCATTGGCATTTGATGAAATGTTGACTGCGGACAACCTTCCGCGCCCACCATACAAGACCTACCAGGAGTGGTATGACGCCCAGGATCCGGCGCATCTGATCCAGAAGTCCAGAGACGCCGAGAACATCTTCCGCAAGACGGGCATTACCTTTGCCGTTTACGGCCATGCCGATTCGTCGGAAAAGCTCATTCCCTTCGACATCATTCCCCGCATCATTTCCGCCCGCGAGTGGCGCAAGCTCGCACAGGGCATCGAGCAGCGTGTTCTCGCGCTCAATGCCTTCCTGGACGACATCTATCACAAGCAGGAAATCATCCGCGCCGGGCGCATCCCCCGCGCGCTGATCGAAAAGAATGATGCCTTCCTGCCGGAGATGATCGGCTTCAAACCACCCGGCGGGGTCTACACCCATATCGTCGGCACAGATATCGTGCGCACCGGCGAAGACCAGTTCTACGTGCTGGAAGACAATGCCCGCACCCCCTCTGGCGTATCCTACATGCTGGAGAACCGGGAAACCATGATGCAGATGTTCCCGGAACTCTTCACCATGAACAAGGTGCAGCGGGTGGAGGATTATCCTTATCTTCTGCGACAGTCGCTGGCCTCGCTCGCACCGCCCGGCTGCAAGGGCAAGCCGCGCGTTGCAGTCCTCACCCCCGGCATCTACAATTCCGCCTATTACGAACATTCCTTCCTCGCCGACACCATGGGCGTGGAACTGGTCGAGGGCTCGGACCTGCGCGTCATCGACGGCAAGGTGAAGATGCGCACCACCCGCGGCTACGAGGCGATCGACGTGCTCTACCGCCGCGTCGATGACGATTTCCTCGATCCCCTCACCTTCCGGCCGGATTCCGCCCTCGGCATTCCCGGCATCATGGATGTCTACCGCTCCGGCAACATCACCATTGCCAATGCGCCCGGCACCGGCATTTCCGACGACAAGGCGATCTATTCCTACATGCCGGAGATCGTCGAGTTCTATACCGGCCGCAAGCCGATCCTCGAAAACGTGCCCACCTGGCGCTGTTCCGAGGCCGACAGCCTGAAATATGTGCTGGAGCATCTGGAAGAACTGGTGGTGAAGGAGGTGCACGGCTCCGGCGGCTACGGCATGCTGGTCGGCCCCACCGCTTCGAAGAAGGAGCGGGCCGATTTTGCCGACAAGCTGAAGGCAAAGCCAGCCAACTACATCGCCCAGCCGACGCTGTCGCTCTCCACCGTGCCTATTCTCGTCAACAAGGGTATCGCCCCCCGCCACGTGGACCTGCGCCCCTATGTGCTCGTCTCCGACAAGGTGAAGATCATTCCGGGCGGACTGACCCGCGTGGCGCTGAAGCAGGGCTCGCTGGTGGTCAATTCCAGCCAGGGCGGCGGCACCAAGGACACCTGGGTACTGGAAGATTGAGGGCGTAAGGCAATGTTGGGAAGAACTGCAAACGGCCTCTACTGGATGTTCCGTTACATCGAGCGTGCCGAAAACATCGCCCGTCTGGTGGATGCCGGCCTCCGGGTCTCGCTGACCCGCACGGGCTCCACCGATGGCGACTGGGACGGCGTGCTGCAGAGCGCGGGCGTGCGCGATGCCTTCGCCGAGGTGCACGACACGGTGACGGCGGCCAATGCCATCGATTACCTGCTGCGCGACACCGCCAACCCCTCCAGCGTGCTCTCCTGCATCGAATCCGGCCGCAACAATGCCCGCATGGTGCGCACCGCATTGACGCGCGAGACCTGGGAGGCGACGAACGAATGCTGGATCGAGCTGAAACAGCTGCTCGGCCGCAAGGTGAAGGCCGCCGACCTGCCGGAGGCCATAGACACCATCAAGCGGCGGGCGGGGCTGATCCGAGGCGCCTTCCACGGCTCGATGCTGCGCAACGACCTCTACAATTTCTCGCGCATCGGCACCTTCATCGAGCGCGCCGATAATACCAGCCGCATTCTCGACGTGAAATATTACGTGCTTCTGCCGGCGGTGAGCCAGGTCGGCTCCTCGCTCGACAATTTCCAGTGGGAATCGATCCTGCGCTCGGTCTCCGCCCACCGCTCCTACGGCTGGGTCTATGATGCGGAATACAGGCCCTCCAACATTGCCGACTTCCTGATCCTCAACGTGCGCATGCCGCGCTCGCTGGCTTATTGCTACGAGAAGATCGTCAGCAACCTGCATTACCTCGAGGAGGATTACGGCCAGCGCCACCGGGCGCATGATACGGCGGCCACCATCAAGTCCATGCTGAAGCGCGGCTCGATCTCCGACATCATGGACCAGGGCCTGCACGAGTTCCTGGAGGATTTCATCAGCCGCAACAATCAGCTGAGCGCAGATATTTCAGAAGGCTACCGCTTCTATCAGTGAGCGGACCCGGGGGAACGGACAAGCCGTCATGCATTTGAAGATCACGCATACGACCGAATATCTTTACGACGAGCCGGTGGCCTACGCGCTGCAGCGCCTCAGGCTGACGCCGCTGCCCGGCCTTGGCCAGTCCATCCTGAACTGGACGGTGACGGTGGACGGCGCCAAGGTGGAGGCCGGCTATCGCGACCAGTTCGACAACTGGGTGGAACTCGTTTCGGTGGAGGGCGGCGAACACCTGATCCGCGTGATCGCCACCGGCGAGGTGGAAACCGTCGACCGCACCGGTATTGTCGGCCCGCATACCGGCTTTGTGCCGCTTTGGCTTTTTCTGCGTGATACGCCACGCACCAAACCCGGCAAGCTGGTGCGGGAACTGGCCCGCAGCGTGAAGGGCGACAGCGAACTTGCCCAGATGCACGGGCTGATGGAGGCGATCCACGAGGCCGTGGCCTATCTGCCGGGCAGCACGGATGCCGAAACGACGGCCGAACAGGCGCTGGAGGCGAAATCCGGCGTCTGCCAGGATCACGCCCATGTCTTCATCTCCGCCGCCCGGCTGCTCAATCTTCCGGCGCGCTATGTCTCCGGCTATCTGTTGATGGACGGCCAGACGGAGCAGGTGGCGACCCATGCCTGGGCGGAGACGCATATTCCGGGCCTCGGCTGGGTGGGCTTCGATGCCGCCAACAAGATCTGCCCGGACGAGCGCTATGTGCGCGTGGCAACCGGCCTCTGCTACCGCGACGCAGCCCCCATCTCCGGCATGCGCATCGGCTCGGCGGGCGAAAATCTGAAGGTTTCCGTATCCGTGGCCGCCGCCGGCACGCAAAGCCAGAGCCAGAGCCAGGG
The DNA here is from genome assembly GCF_018760785.1 of Rhizobium sp. CSW-27. Lineage (GTDB taxonomy): Bacteria > Pseudomonadota > Alphaproteobacteria > Rhizobiales > Rhizobiaceae > Neorhizobium. Next base: position 587,128 of record NZ_JAHHZO010000002.1, on the reverse strand, counting down.
TGACGGCATGCAGACGCAGTCGCAGGCCTGACCCGGCCGGCAACGCAATCCTGCAGCCGCCCGGACATGCACGACCCGGATGTAAACGGTGCCTGTATCGGCTGTGCTGAAAGAACGCCTCGGGGTGTCGTCTTCCTGGCTGCGAACGGCACGCCAAGCCGAAGTCAGGGCAACGGCCTGCAGAGCCGATCTCACGGGCCTGACCGGACCGATGGAGCGCTGCTTCGGCCTGCTGTGCATTTGAGACCCGGACGCCATAGGCACATGGGCCGGCTGAGCCGGAAAAATCCGACAGTGCCGGTCGTCCTGGCCGCAGCCGGCATCCAGGACCGGAGCCAGGGCGGCGATCAGCAGTTTGGGCGCCCAGCCGTCAGGGCGGCCGCGGACCAAGCCGCGGCAGCCCGGATGCGATGCGCCACGCAGCCGATACGGCCACCGCATTCGTCCTTCACCCGACCAGAAGGCCGTTGCCGGCCGGCGCATCGCGCTCCCCGTTCGACCGGGCGCCAACCGCAGACCGTGGTCCGACGGGAGCGCCTGTGCAGCGCAAGCCTTGCGCCATATCCGGATGGTTTTCTGAGCGCCGTTCGGGCGTGGCGGCGCGGGGGTGCAGCCTCTTTCCTCCATCCCGTCGTCGCATTGCAGGGGACGCTCGGCGGAAAATGCCTGCGCGCCCTGTCACCACACGCTGCCGCAGGAGAGCGCATGCTGTTTGGCCGGTCCGTCTTCCAGTCCATCCTGACCCGGCTCGATGCCGAGGAACCGGAGGACAAGCCAGAACCGAAGGCACCAAGCTATCGCATCGCGGGGCTCGGCGCAGGCTTTGTCGTGGACACGCAAGGCGCCGATCCGGCCGACGATGCGGCAAGCCGCGACCTTCTCGCCGGCTTCGACCTCGCCCCCGAGGCCGAACCGCCGCCGCCACCTGCCCCGCCGGTAATGCCGGCGCATCTCACCCGCCTTTCGGAGGCGGAGGTTGCGGAGGATCTCGCCCTGACACCGAGCGACAGCGCCGGGGATCTCACCGAACGCCGCCGCCGCTTCGCCCGCCTCAACCACCCGGACCTCGTGCATCCCGATTTCCGAACCCAGGCCACCCGCCGCATGATGCTGGCCAACATGCTGATCGACCGCGCGCTTCGCTTTCCGTCAGGATGAGGCCCACCGCACAACTTTCCGCGTTTTCCCGATTGATGCCGCCTTCGTCCTTTGTTATGAACCCTGCACCGGCAAGATCGATGGCCAGCCACCGATTCTCAAAAGCACCCGTAGCTCAGCTGGATAGAGTGTTGGATTCCGATTCCAAAGGTCACAGGTTCGAATCCTGTCGGGTGCGCCATTTCCCCTTTTTTTTAAGAACGACCATATCCCCACCAGCTTCGTCGGAAGCAAAAAAGGGCGGCATGAATGCAGGAGCCTAATCTCTCCTCCCCCGCAGATATCTGAGGCCTTCAACGACGAGGTCGCGCATGAAACGGTGGGCAGGGGCTTTGTCGCTCGCCGCATGCCACATCAGCATCAGTTGCGCAGGCGCAAGGGCGACCTCTTCTGGAAGCGGACGGACGGAGAGGTTGAAATGCTCCGCGAAACGTTCCGCCACCTGGGTGTGGACGGTCGCAATCATCGGGGCGTGAGAAACGATGGAAGGCACTGTCAGCAGATGGGGTGTTCGCAGGGCGATGTGAGGCCACACGTCCAGACGTCCCAGCGCATCGAGGACCGCGTCTCCGTCTGGTCCCTCGACCACCAGCATCGGAAACCGTCTGTAGTCATCAAGCGTCATCGTTTCACCGATCGCGACCAAAGCGGCATTGAAGACCGTGTGATAGCCTTCGTGATAGATCACACGCTGCTTGTGGTAGCTTCGTCCCCCGGCAAAGGTGCCGATGGCGAGATCAAACAGCCCCATCTCCAGACCGGCGGCGACATCGACCCCGTCGATGGGGATCAGTTTGAGCGTCACGCCGGGCGCCTTTTCCAGCAGCAAGGCCGAGACGGCTGGGACGAGAATGGCTTCGGCGCTGTCGGTCACGCCCAGTCGAAAGGACATTTGCGCCGTTGAAGGGTCAAACGGCATCTGCTCCTCAAACAGCATGCGGATCTTGCGCATCGTCGCACGCAGTTCGACTTCGAGACTGATGGCTTTGGGCGTCGGCACCATGCCGCCCGCGCTTCGCACCAGCAATTCGTCCCCCAGCAGGCGTCGAAGGCGCGCCAGATTATGGCTCATGGCGGGCTGGCCGAGAGACAGACGCCGCGCCGCACGCGACACATTCTTTTCCTCGAGCAGGGCCTCCATCGAGATCAGCAAATTGAGATCGATGCTTGCGATATCAACCAAGTCAATTCCCCTCATGCTCCAGATCGATTTGATTGATGGGAAGCATGGCGTAGTTTGAGGGTCAAGCATGGATTTTTTGCAAAGGAGCCCGCTCATGACCCGTCCGCTTTCCCGCCGCACCATTCTCAAGAGTGCCCCAGCCGCAATCGTTGGAACCACCTCTGCCACGCTTCTGCCCCATACGGCCGCAGCACAGGCCACGCAGGCCGCCGAAACCGCCTCGCGCCGCGATGCCTACGGCGACTGGAGCGCCGTCACCTATCTTTCCCTTGAATGCCAGAAGCAGCGCGGCGCCAACGAAAAGGCGGTGCGCACCAGCCCTTATGCGCCCTTTCTCGATACGGATCTCTCGGTCCCGTCGGCCGCCGCAAAGGCCATACAGTTCGGCCCGCTCGATCCGGGCGAGGTGCCGTCGCCCAGTGCACAGAACCTCAACCGCCTGCTCGATCCGTCCTTCAAGACGAAGGACAATGGTTATGCCGTGCTGGACGGCCAGATGGCCTACGCGCAAAGCCGCATTGTCATGCCCGGCGTGACAACCGACATGTTCAAGTGGTGGTTCACCTGGCATCCCGTCGAAAAAGAACGCTACATGCTCTGGTTTCCCCAGGCGCATATCGACACCAGCGTCGCCGACCCGGCCCGCCTTAAGGATACCTCGCTGAGCTACGAGAAGCGGCTCTTCAACAATCCCAATCGCATCCAGGAATGGATCGGGCCGAGCCGTCTCGACGCCATCATCCACTTCTCCGAACCGGCAGTGCTCGGCTTCGACGCCCAGGCCCTGGCGCGGGAAGGATTTACCGCAAGCGCCAGCGCCGTCTGCTATGCAACACCGGCGCCCGATATCCCGTTCACGCTGATGGTCCATATTGCCCGCGATACGAGCGCCGGGATGGAACTCTTCAGCCGCTACTGGATCGGTGCCCACGCGGACATGGCCCGCTTCGCCAATGCGGAAAAGGCACCGGCGATGCTGCAACATATCGGATTCAACGAGCAGGTTGTGGAAATGACGGCCTATGAAATGTCGGTTCACGACATGACGGAGTTCAACCATCTCGCACGCATCCTGCCCGGCATTTATCGCGCATTCGGTTGACGAGAGGCAGGAACCGGCATGGACCGCGGGCACCCCGACCCGCTGAGGGCCATGGCGTCGCCATGGTTCTCGTCGCCGGCCGTGCTGATCCGCCTTTGCCTTCACCGCGTAATCACCCTTGCGTGATGACGACGAGATGTGATGAGGCAGAAGCATGACGAGGGAGAAGCCATGCCGGCGCGCATGAAGAAGGCCGACCTGCCGACCAGAACCTGCCTTGCCTGCGGGCGCCCCTTTGCCTGGCGCAAGAAGTGGGAACGCGACTGGGCCATGGTGAAATACTGCTCGGAACGCTGCCGCCGCAGCCGGAGGGCCGCGCGATGACAAAGCCCTCCGTCGCCATCATCGGGGCCGGGATTGCCGGCCTCACCCTGGCAAGGCGGCTGAACGGCCAGGCCAGGGTCACGCTGTTCGACAAGAGCCGGGGCACCGGCGGGCGCATGGCGACCCGGCGCGGCGAACGGGCCGCCTTCGATCACGGCGCGCAATATTTCACCATACGCGACAGCCGGTTTCACGCTGCTCTCGAGCCTTTTCTGGAGGCCGGTCAGGTGCAGGCCTGGGCGTCGGCGCTGATGCGGCTCGGCACCGATGGCACGGCGGAGCGCCTTGCGGATCGCGCGCCGCGCTTCGTCGGGGTTCCCTCGATGACGGCGTTGCCCAAGGCGCTCGCAGAAGGGCTCGATCTGCGGCTCGGCTGCCAGATCCTCTCGCTTCAGCGGCAGGCCGACGGCTGGCATCTGTCAACATCCGGGGAAACCTGCGGGCCCTTCGATCTTGTGGTTTCCACAGCGCCGGCACCGCAGACGCGCCTGCTGATGCCCTTTGCGCGGACGGAACTGCAGGCGCTGGACGCCGTGCGGATGAATGGCTGCTTTACCCTGATGCTGGCGCTCACCCAGGGCACGCAGCCGCCCGCCGAGGCGGCACAGGTGGCGCATCCCATCATAAGCTGGATCGGCGCCAATCACAGCAAGCCGGACCGCGACGCGGCCCCGGCCCTGGTCATCCATGCCAACAACCGCTGGGCCGACCAGCATATCGAGACGCCGGTCGAGACGGTGCGCGACGCCATGCTCTCAGCCTGCCGGTCTCTCTTTCCAGGGTTCGACTGGGATGCGGTGCTCAGTGTCGACCTTCATCGCTGGCGCCATGCCAATGTGGACGTGCCGCTCGGCCAGCCCTTCCTGCTCGATGCCGACCGCCGGCTCGCCGCCTGCGGCGACTGGTGTCTCGGCAACCGGGTGGAAGCTGCTTTCCTCAGCGCCACGGCCCTTGCCGATGCGCTGGAACCCCAGCTTGCAAAGGGATCATGATGATGTCCGCCCTCTTCTCCCGCCGGCTGACGGAAGCCCTCACCTATGCCGGCGCCCTGCCCTTTCTGCTCCTGCTGCTGCCCGGCCTGCCGTTCCTTGATGCGGCAGCACGGCTTTCCGCCTTCCTCGCCTATGGCGCGGTGATTGCAGGCTTCATGGCCGGCGCGCTGTGGGGACTGGTGCAGCGGGAGGACCAGCCTCCGGTCGTCCCCGTGATGGCCAGCAATGGGCTGGAGCTGGCCGCCTGGGCATCGCTGCTGATTGCGCCCGGTCCGGTGGCGCTCGCCGTGCAGTTCACAGCCTTCATCGGATTGCTCGCCATAGACCGGCAACTGGCCGGCCGCAATCTGGAAAAGCCGTGGTACTGGCGGCTTCGCCTGCGCATCACCGCCATCGTCTGCCTGGCCTACGCGGTCAGGATCGCGCTTGGCTGACCCTCACCATTCGATCGGCTGACCGTCATAGGCATAGAAGTGGCCGGTCTGCCCCGCGTCGCGGCCATCAAGCACCGAGAGCATGGCTTTGGCGCTGTCCGCGGGTTCGGTGCGCGCATGGTTGCCGGAGTATTTTTCCGAAAGCGTGGTCGCCACCGTGCCCGGATGCAGCGCCAGCAGCACTGCCTGCGGATGGCTGCGGGACAGTTCGATCGAGGCGGTGCGCACGATCTGGTTGAGGGCAGCCTTGGAGGCCCGGTAGGAGATCCAGCCGCCCAGATGGTTGTCGCCGATCGAGCCGACGCGGGCCGAGAGAAAGGCCATCAACGCCCGCTCCTTGCGCGAAAGCTTCGGCGCGAAATGCTTTGTCACCAGCGCGGTGCCGAGTGCATTCAGCGCGAACTGCTTCATCATGGCATCCGCGGAAATCTGCCGGAGCGATTTTTCCGGACCGACACCATCAATCGTCAGCCCGCCGGTGGCCGAAAAGATCAGGTGAAATTCCCCATCCAGCCGCTCGGCGGCCGCCGCCACGCTCTCTTCCCGCGTCACGTCGAGCCCGTCCGCCCGGCGCGACAGGCGCAGCACCGCGCCGCAGGCGGGATCGGCCTCCAGCACGGAGGCCACCGCGCTGCCGATGCCGCCGCTCGCGCCGATCACCAGCGCGCGATAGCCGTGTGGAAGGGATGTCATGATGGTCATCGGCGTCGTCCTCCTGCCTCAACGGGTCTTTCTACGCAGCGCAAGGGCGAATGGTTTGCCGTTACACGCGCTCGCCGGCATCGAGACGCGCCAGGAAGCGCGCCGCACTTGCCCGATAGTCCTGACGCTGCGCCTCGCTCATCCGCCGCCAGGTGGCGTAGGGCTGGGCCAGCCGGTGATTGCCGGAAAGCTTCCCGCCGTTGCGATCCAGAAAATCCCAGTAGAGCGCATTGAAGGGGCAGGCCCCCTCGCCCGTCTTCGTCTTCACGTCATAGCGGCAGGTCTGGCAGTAATCGGACATTTTGGCGATGTAGTTGCCGCTCGCCGCATAGGGCTTGGAGCCCAGAACGCCACCATCGGCAAACAGGCTCATGCCGATCACATTGGGCAGTTCCACCCATTCATAGGCATCGGCATAGACCTCCAGATACCATTCATGCACGGCCTGCGGCAAAAGTCCGGCCAGCAGCGCGAAATTGCCCGTCACCATCAGCCGCTGGATATGATGGGCATAGGCATGGTCGATGGTTTCGGTGATCACGGTGGAAAGGCAGGCCATGTCGGTCTCCGCCGTCCAGAAGAAAGCCGGCAGCGGCCGCGCGGCATCCAGAAAATTGCTGTCCCGGTAGCCGGGCATCTTCAGCCAGTAGACGCCGCGCACATATTCGCGCCAGCCGATGATCTGGCGAATGAAGCCCTCCACCGCATTCAGCGGCGCGCGCCCTTCCAGCCATTCCCGCTCTGCCGCTCGGCACACCGACAGCGGGTCGAGAAGGCCGATATTGATATAAAAGGACAACAGCGCATGGTTGAGGAAGGGATCGCTCGCCAGCATCGCATCCTGCGTGGCGCCGAACTGCGGCAGGTGGTCGGCCATGAAAGCATCCTGCAGCGCTTCGGCATCGGCACGCGTCACGGCAAAGCCGAACCGATCCAGCCGGCCGATGTGATCGGGAAAGCGCGCCTCCACCAGATCCAGCACCGCGCGCGTCATGGCGTCCGGTTCGATCCTCAGGCGGCCGGGCCGCAGAAGATCGGGGCTGGCCGGCTTGCGGTTCTCCGCATCGAAGTTCCAGCGGCCGCCGGCAGGCTGGTCGCCCTGCATCAGAAGCCCGGTGCTCCGGCGCATCTCGCGATAGAAGAACTCCATGGTCAGCGCACGGCGGCCCTCCGCCCAGCGGCGAAACCCGGCATGCGAACAGAGGAAGCGGTGGTCGGGGCGGATCTCCACCGGCAGGCCGAACGTCTGCCGCCAGCCCCGCATCTCCTCCATCAGCCGCCATTCCCCGGCTTCGGTGACGATCACCGCCTGCGGCTTCAGCGCATCCAGCGCGCGCTGCACCTCGCCGCTAAGCGCACCACGATTGTTCGGATCATCCAGCGCCACGTAACGCACCCGAAATCCCCTTTCGCGAAGTTCCTCGGCGAAATGGCGCATGGCGGAAAAGATGAAGGCGATCTTAAGCTTGTGATGGCGCACATAGGTCGCCTCCTGCAGCACCTCCGCCATCAGGATCACATCGCGGGCCGGATCGGCATCCGCGAGGCTGGCAAGCGTGAGGCTCAGCTGGTCGCCGAGAACGGGGATGAGATGGCGGGTTGTCATGCGGCATGTCCGGTGCAGGGGATCTGCCTGCCGTTACGTGGCCCTCGCCTCAACGGATCGGCAGGCCGGCACCGGCAAGCGGCTTCGGCCTGCTCAGGAGCAGCCCCTCGGATGCGAGCTTTGCGGGACCAAGCGCCTCGACAAGCATGTCAGCCTGCCGACAGAAGGCTTCGGCATCCTGACCGAACGCCTCGACATTGGTGGTGATATGCGCCTCGGCCTGCTGGCGGATGCGCCGCTCGGACCAGTGCAGCCGGCCGCCGATCGCAAACATCGCCTTGTGCAGCCGCCCGGCGCTGAAAAACAGATCGGGGCAGTTGGCATTGGCAACCATGAACACGGAATAGGCGGCAAAGATGCGCAGCGGATCCTGTGCCTGCGCAGCGGATGCCGCAGGCGGGGCCGAAAGGGCTGCGACGAGAAACACGATAGCCTGCCACATCGGACGATCCTCCCGACGAAGAGGCTACGCCGATGGCGCAGGCAATCAACTGGTAGTTTTCATCTACCTAAAATAGACGTGATTTCCGGTATTTATGAATAGAAATCGGCTTTTCTCAGGCCGGGCGCCGCAGCGGAATGACCTTGGCCGGCGAAGCCTCCGGTGCATCGGCCAGAGCCTGTCCGGCAGGCCGGGTGCGACCGATGGGAAAGCGCAGGATGCCGTTGCCTTCCGGCAGTTCGTCAGGCCGGCGGGTCAGGAGGTCATAGAGTTCCGGCACAAGCCCGTCGCCGTTTTGCTGGGCAAGCTTGTGCAGGCCGATGAAAAGAGACAGGTCGCGCTGATCGTCGTTCATCACTGGGCGTTCCGTTCGCTCATGGTCTGGAGCGCACGCTCCAGACTGGATTTGGAGCCGTTGCGCAGCGGGATGAAGGCCTTGGAAAACTTCTTGCAGCCGGTCTTCACCCTGAGACACGCATCATGGCTGATACAGTCGATGGGGCAGAACACGCAGTCGACCGAGGGCAAAAGCGTATCGATGCGCGACACCGCCTCACGCAAACCGCCATCGTGATGGATCAGTTCCGCACCGAAATTGTTGGCGATTTCACGAAGATGCGCCACCTGGCAATCACGCCCGCCGACATAGAGGAAACTCTTGACGCCACGCTGGCCCTGCGGCTTTGCCGCCTCCTCGCCTGCACGCGTCTTCTGTTCCGGCTTGCGCTTGTCCTTCTTTGCCACGGCTCGTCTTTCCCTGTCGTCCGAGTCATGCCCTCGCGGGGCGGTTCGGATGGCACCATAATTAACATGACAAAAAGAGTAAAGTATAAACCTGACCATTATCGTCAGGAAATTTCCGGCCCGGATTGACGAAGCACAAGCCGGAAATTTGACCGTTTGATAAATATTTTTCCCGTGTTACGCTCGGCCAGTTGCATAGAAGTCCATAAAAGAGGGAAGCAACATGCACAGACTGGGAAGCGGTATCGCGGGAGGCCGTCTGGCGCCCGCGGAGTACGAACGTAATTTTTCCGACCTTCATCCGCGCTTCGACAGGCACGAGGCGCTGGTGGCATCCGACAGGTGTTACTTCTGTCATGACGCGCCGTGTATGACGGCCTGTCCCACCGCCATCGATATTCCGCTGTTCATCCGGCAGATATCGACGGCAAATCCTCTCGGCGCGGCGCGCACCATCTTTGCCCAAAACATTCTTGGCGGCATGTGTGCGCGCGTCTGTCCCACCGAAACGCTGTGCGAAGAAGCCTGCGTGCGCAACACGGCGGAAGACAGGCCGGTGGATATTGGCCGCCTGCAACGCTACGCCACCGATATTGCCATGGAGCAGGGCCGCCAGTTCTTCCAGCGGGCTGCGGAAACCGGCAAGGTGGTGGCCGTGGTTGGCGCTGGCCCGGCCGGTCTTTCCTGTGCACATCGGCTGGCCATGAACGGCCATTCGGTCGTGATCTTCGACGCGCGCGAAAAGGCGGGCGGGTTGAACGAATACGGCATCGCCACCTACAAGGCCCCGGATGATTTCGCCCAGAAGGAAGTGGATTATCTGCTGGCCATCGGCGGCATTGAAATTCGCACCGGCATGGCGCTGGGGCGTGATTTCTCGCTGCAAGATCTGATTGCCGATTACGATGCCGTCTTCCTCGGCCTTGGCCTTGCGGGCGTCAACGCGCTCGGGCTGGAAGGCGAGGATCTGGCGGGCGTGGATGATGCGGTGGATTTCATCGCTTTTCTACGGCAGGCGCACAACAAGGCGGATGTGCCGATCGGACGCCGTGTCGTGGTTCTCGGCGGCGGCATGACGGCCATCGACGCCGCCATTCAGGCCAAGTTGCTGGGCGCGGAAGAAGTGACCATTTGCTACCGCCGCGGCAAGGAGCACATGAACGCTTCGGAATATGAACAGGATCTGGCAGCCTCCAAGGGCGTCACCATCCGCCACTGGCTCGCTCCCAAGCGCGTTCTCGGCAAGGATGGCGAAGTGGCCGGGATCGAGCTGGAATATACCGCCCTTCGGGATGGCCACCTCGTCGGCACCGGCGAAACGGGCGTGATTGCCGCCGACCAGATTTTCAAGGCCATCGGCCAATCCTTCAAGGCCAGCGGACTCGGCGCGCTGGCCATGGAACGCGGCCGCATCGTAGTGGATGAGCACTGTCGCAGCTCCATGGAGAGGGTTTATGCCGGGGGCGATTGCGTCAACCGGGGTGAAGACCTCACCGTTTCCGCCGTGGCGCACGGGCGCGATGCCGCCGACGCCATTCATCTTGCCTTTGCTTCCGCCGGTCAGCCGGCTGTGGCCGTCGCTTGAACCGGGAGATGAACCATGGCTGATCTTCGCAATGATTTCGTTGGCATCAAGTCGCCAAACCCGTTCTGGCTGGCCTCTGCACCGCCCACCGACAAGGCCTATAATGTGGAGCGCGCCTTCAAGGCGGGCTGGGGCGGCGTGGTGTGGAAGACACTCGGCTCCGAAGGACCGCCGGTCGTCAATGTCAACGGCCCGCGCTACGGCGCAATCTGGGGTGCCGACCGCCGCCTGCTGGGCTTCAACAACATCGAACTCATCACCGACCGCCCGCTTCAGATAAACTTGCAGGAAATGAAGCAGGTGAAAATGAACTGGCCGGATCGGGCGCTTGTCGCTTCGATCATGGTGCCTTGCGTGGAGGAAGAGTGGAAGGCCATTCTGCCGCTGGTGGAGGAAACCGGCGCGGATGGCATCGAGCTGAACTTCGGCTGTCCGCACGGCATGTCGGAACGCGGCATGGGCTCTGCCGTGGGTCAGGTGCCGGAATATATCGAGATGGTGGTGCGCTGGTGCAAGCAATATACGCGCATGCCGGTGATTACCAAGCTGACGCCGAACATTACCGACATTCGCAACCCGGCACGCGCCGCAAAACGCGGCGGCACCGATGCCGTCTCGCTCATCAATACCATCAATTCCATAACTTCGGTCGATCTCGATAATTTCGCGCCGGTTCCAAGCGTGGGCGGCAAAGGCAGCCACGGCGGCTATTGCGGCCCGGCGGTCAAACCCATCGCGCTGAACATGGTATCTGAAATCGCGCGCGACCCGGAAACGCAGGGCCTGCCGATCTCCGGCATCGGTGGCGTGACGACATGGCGTGATGCAGCCGAATTTCTGGTGCTGGGGGCGGGTAACGTGCAGGTCTGCACGGCTGCCATGACCTATGGCTTCAAGATCGTTCAGGAAATGATCTCCGGCCTTTCGGACTGGATGGATGAGAAGGGCCATCAGAACCTCGACGACATCTGCGGCCGTGCCGTGCCGAACGTCACCGACTGGAAATACCTGAACCTCAATTATGTGGCCAAAGCCCATATCGACCAGGACGCCTGCATCAAATGCGGCCGCTGCCACATTGCCTGCGAGGATACCTCGCACCAGGCGATCACCAGCATGGTCAATGGCGTGCGCCATTTCGAGGTGATGGAAGACGAATGCGTGGGCTGTAACCTTTGCGTCAACGTCTGCCCGGTCGAAAACTGCATTACCATGGTGGGGCTCGAACCCGGCACACTCGACCAGCGCACCGGCAAGATCGTTGATCCGACCTATGCCAACTGGACGACGCATCCGAACAACCCGATGGCGCAGGTGGCGGCGGAGTAAGGCTGGGTTGAGGGGAGAGATTGGGCGGGGCATGTGGGTGCCCCGTTGGCCTGAAATGTTGAAATGGCTGGATTAGCACCCACGCGGCGCCTCGCACATCGCAACGTGGCGTTCTCCGTTTGCCCGACGGGCAAGGCAACCTCGCCCGAACTGACCCGGCGGCATCGAAGCCGCGAAACGCACCTCGCCGGCGCCCGCACCTGAGGCCGAGATCGAGACTGCACGACCAGACAATGATCTGGTAAAACAAGCCCGGAAAATTGTTTAATGTTCGATTAAACTTCTGCTCCTATCCTTGCGCGATCTCGGAACGGAGACAGACCAGCTTTCCATGGTGGAGACGATGCCGAATATCCTGCGGTCCTGGCTGGAAACGCACCGTCAGGTTCTGGACGGATCACGGCCAATCCTGCGCAATTCGGCGCCGCCGGAAGATTTTGGCGATCTCGATACGCTGATCGATCGCTCCTTCAAGGCGGCCCGCGTCGGCATATGGGAATGCAGCCTGCCGGATGAGACGCTGCGCTGGACGGATACCGTATTCGAACTGTTCGAGATCGAACCGCAGTCGAAGATCCGCCGGGATGACATCGTTGCGCTGTATGCGCCGGAATCGCGGCTGGAATTGAAGGCTGTCCGCGACCGGGCCATCGAGACCGGCGAAGGTTTTTCGCTCGATGCCCGCATCACCACGGCCAGGGGCAATCTGCGCTGGATTCGCATCACGGCAATCGTAGACCGGATCAACGGCCGCTCGGTGCGTCTGTTCGGCATGAAGCAGGATATCACGACCGAAAAGGTGATGTTCGAGCAGATCCGCCGCATGAGCGAGGTGGACAGCCTGACGGGACTGACCTCGCGCGCCCGCTTCGAGGAACTGTTCCGGGAGATCTGCGAGCAGCCGCACCAGGAGCCGCATGCGCTGCTGCTGATCGATCTTGACGGCTTCAAGGCCGTCAATGACCGTCTGGGACATCAGGCGGGCGATGCTTTCCTGCAACTGACGGCACGCAGGCTGGAAGATGCGGCGCCGCAGGCCGTCACCCGCGCCCGGCTCGGCGGCGACGAATTCGCCATCATCCATCCCTGGCAGACCCGCGAGGAACTGACGGCCCTGACGCGGCAGATCACCCGGGCGCTGAACGACCGGAATTCGCTGGTCAGCCACGGGCTTACGGTGAGCGCATCCATCGGTGTGGCGGCCATCCGCCCCGCCGCCACGCCGGAAGAGATATTCCTGCGCGCCGACCGGGCGCTCTACAGCGTCAAGGCAGGCGGCAAGGCGGCCTTCAACCTCGACCTGCGCCCCTGAAACACTGAGGCACTGCCGGAACCGCCGGCGGGCGACCCCGGGGAAGCCGAAGGCAGCGACCGGGTCCGCCCCTCACCCCTCGGCCAGAATATCCACCATCGCCTTCATCGCGCGTGTGACATGCCTCTCCCGATGCAGAAGCAGGAAGAAGGGCCGGGTCGGCATCGGAAAATCCGGCATGGCCAGCCGGCCTTGCGCCAGATGCGCCTCCACCGCACGAAGCGATAGAACGGCGGCACTGGTGCCTGCTTCCACGGCGGCAATGACCGCTTCATTGGAGGGCAGTTCCAGCCCCACCTGAAGATCGGCGGGCGAAATGCCGAGACGGCGCAATTCCTCCTCCAGCGCCGCGCGGGTTCCGGAGCCTTCCTCGCGGTGAATCCAGCCGGTTTCCAGAAGATCGGCGGGCGCAAGCCCCTGCATGTGCCGCCAGCGGTGACGCCTGCCCACCACCAGCACCAGCCGGTCCTCGCCCACCTTGCGGGCAGACAGCGCCGGCTCATCCACCCGCCCCTCCACCACGGCCAGATGCGCACGACCATCCAGCACAGCTTGGCTGGCCTGCCGCGTATTGCCGACATGCATGGACAGTTCCACCTGATGGTGACGTTCGTGGTAGCGGATGAGGCGGGACGGCAGCCAGTAGCTCGCAACCGTCTGGCTGGCATGCACGGAAAGCTGCCCGGCGGGCGCTCCGGACAGATCCTTGAGAAGCCGCGCCGCATCGCCTGCCCGCTCCAGTACGCTGCGCGCCTCCGGCAGGAAAAGCCGGCCCGCATCGGTCAGCTCGATACCCCGGCCGACGCGATTGAACAGCTTCACCCCATGCCGCTCCTCGAGCGCGGCAATCGCTGCGCTGACGGAAGACTGGGTGAGATGCAGCCGCTCGGCAGCCCGGGTCATGTGCTGCTGCTCGGCCACAGCCAGAAAGATGCGGAGCTGCTCCAGCGTCATGATCTATCATCGTCAAAGTCGATTGAAACCACCGTATCAATTTGTTGGAACGATGGGAAGCGCGCCGCCATAACGGGAGACACCAAACCACTCGATCAGGAAGCAGGCCATGTTCATCCAAACCGGATATCTGGAACACAAGGCCAGCCGCCTGCGCCACGACATGCCGGCTCTTCCCGGCCTGCTGCTGACGGGCGCGATTGCCACCGCCGCCATGCTGTTTCGCTCCGCCACCGGCCTGCAGACCCTTTCGCCGCTCATTCTTTCCATCGTGATCGGCATGGTCATCGGCAATATCCGCCGCCCGCACGGGCTGCTGCTGCCGGGCATCGGCTTTTCCCTGAAGCCGCTGCTGCGGCTCGGCATCGTGCTGCTTGGCCTGCAGATCACCCTGCCGCAACTGCTGTCGCTCGGCCTGCCGGGCCTTGCCACCGTCACGGCCACGCTGGCGGCAAGTTTCGTCGCCACCATGGCCATGGGCCGGCTGCTCGGCGTCGACCGGCGCCTGACGGGGCTGATTGCGGCAGGGACCTCCGTCTGCGGCGCATCCGCCGTGATTGCCGCCAATGCCGCCGTTCGCGGCAGGCAGGAAGACGTGGCCTATGCGGTGGCCTGCGTAACCATTTTCGGCAGCTTTTCCATGCTGGCCTATCCGCTTCTGGCAACGCCGCTCCATCTTGATGCCATGGCCTATGGCGTCTGGTCGGGGGCCACCATTCACGAAGTGGCGCAGGTGGTGGCCGCCACCTTCCAGAGCGGCGAAGTGGCCGGCCAGTTCGGCACCATTGCCAAGCTGGCCCGCGTCGTGCTGCTGGCGCCGCTGGTTCTGACGCTGGCACTCACCCTGTTCCGCAGCCCGGACACCGGCACGCAAGAGCGCGGTACGGCCCCCTTCCCGTGGTTCGTGCTGGGATTCCTGGCCGTGGTGGCGCTGAACAGCCTTGTCAGCATCCCCGCCGACCTCGTGCGTCACGGCAATCTGCTCGGCACCTTCCTGCTCTCCTGCGGGCTGGCCGCCATGGGCCTGCAGACCCATATGCGGCAGCTGGCCGCCGAGGGGCTGCGCCCGCTCGCGCTCGGCGCCTTCGGCTGGCTGTTCATCTCGGGTTTCGGCTATGCCATGGTGCGGCTGGCAGGCTTCTGAGCCGCCACGCCTCCTGCCCGGCTCACGTCTCGCTGAACTGGTCCCAAGCCCTCAGCGCATCCGCCGCATACATCAGGGCCGGACCGCCGCCCATATAGGTGGACATGGCGGCCACCTCGCCGATCTCCTCGCGGGTTGCCCCGAGATCCTTCAATGCCTTGACGTGAAAGCCGATGCAGCCATCGCAACGCTGAGTGATGCCGATGGCGAGCGCAATCAGCTCCTTCGTCTTCTTCGACAGCGCCCCCTCTGCCGTTGCGCCCTTGGAAAGGGCGTAGAAGCCGTTGATCGCATCCGGCGTCAGCTTGCGCATCTCGGCGGTATAGGCGCTGATATCCCTGGTGATCTGCCTGTAATCCTTGGCCATGCTCCGCTCCGGTCATTTTTGCGGTTTCTCAATTCATGTTTTTATGATATCAAGAAAATACAAATCGAAAAGAGGGCCCTATGGCAATCGCAGAGGAAATGCCGGCCATGGCTCAAGATGTCGCAGGCTTTCTGAAGGGGCTGGCCAATCCGCATCGGCTGCTGATCCTGTGTGCACTGATGAAGGGCGAGCGCAGCGTCAGCCAGCTGATCGAGGAAACGGGCATTGCCCAGACCTCGATGTCGCAGCATCTCGGCAAGCTGAAGGACGAGGGAATCGTCGATTTTCGCCGCGACCACAGGGTGCTGTATTACGCCATCCGCCACGCAGCCGTCGCGGACCTGATGGCGGTGCTCGACCGCCATTTCTGCCGCAAGCCCTGAGCGCGCTCAGGCGCCCGGCTTTTCCACCTGCAGTCCGCGCAGAAACAGGGTTTCCAGAAAACGGGCCGCATCCTCGAAGCGGCCCTCGCCGGATTTGTCGCCCAGCACCGCCTGCACCTGCACGTCGAAATCGGCATAATGCTGCGTGGTGGACCAGATGGAGAAGATCAGGTGATAGGGATCGCATCTGGCGATCTTGCCGGCCTTGATCCAGGCGCGGATCACCTGTGCCTTCTCGTCCACCAGTTCCCGCAGCGGCCCCCTCAGCTCATCCTCGATATGCGGCGCGCCCTGGATGATCTCATTGGCGAACAGCCGGCTTTCGCGCGGAAAATCCCGCGACATTTCCAGTTTGCGGCGAATATAGGAGCGGATCTCGCTTTCGGGATTGCCCTCCGGATCGAAGGCGCGCAGCGGCTCCAGCCAGGTAAACAGCATGCGGTCCAAAAGCGTGCGGTGGATCGCCTCCTTGGTGCGGAAATAATAGAGCAGGTTCGGCTTGGACATGCCGGCGGCATCCGCGATCTGGTCGATGGTCGCACCACGGAAGCCATAGGCGGAAAACACGTCGAGCGCCGCCTCGAGGATTTTCTCCTCTTTCTCTTCCTGAATGCGCGTGCGCCGCTGCGTCTTTGCCGCCCTGGGAATCATCTGCCGTCGTCTCTCCTTGTCGGTGTCCTAGCACGGATCGCAAGTGCACAAAATTTACCCCGGCAAAACCGCTGCCGGAAACTTGTTCATTTTTTCATCGCGGTCACGATTTTGCGCTTGAGTGCCACCGTGGAAATTGTAAGCTTTTACCAATCGGTCAATTTATCGATGACCCATCCGGCGAAGGCAAGCCCAGGGCGGCCCTAAGCCAGAAGAAGATGGCGCGAAGACCCAAGGGAACAGCAGCCGGACATCAGCACTCCCGGCTGAAACAGATGAAGGAATGAACGTATGGTGGCGGCACCAGGCGAGAACCTGCGCGTGAACGGCGACAGGCTGTGGGAAACCCTGATGGACATGGCCAAGGTGGGCCCCGGCATTGCCGGCGGCAACAACCGCCAGACGCTGACGGATGCCGATGGCGAAGGCCGCCATCTGTTCCAAAAGTGGTGCGAGGCGGCGGGCCTGACCATGGGCGTCGACCAGATGGGAACGATGTTCGCGACCCGCCCCGGCACCGATCCGGAGGCGCTTCCCGTCTATGTCGGCAGCCATCTCGACACCCAGCCCACGGGCGGCAAATATGATGGCGTGCTCGGCGTGCTGGCCGGCCTCGAGGTCATCCGCACCATGAACGACCTCGGCATCAAGACGAAGCATCCGATCGTCGTAACCAACTGGGCCAACGAGGAAGGCGCACGCTTTGCGCCCGCCATGCTGGCGTCTGGCGTGTTCGCCGGCGTGCATTCGCTGGATTATGCCTATGGCCGCAAGGACCCCGAGGGCAAGACCTATGGCGAGGAACTGAAGCGCATCGGCTGGCTGGGCGAGGAAGAGGTGGGCGCGCGCAAGATGCACGCCTATTTCGAATATCACATCGAACAGGGCCCGATCCTGGAGGCGGAAGAGAAGCAGATCGGCGTCGTCACCCATTGCCAGGGCCTGTGGTGGCTGGAATTCACCCTGACCGGCAAGGAAGCCCATACCGGCTCCACACCGATGAACCTGCGGGTGAATGCCGGGCTTGCCCTGTCGCGCATCATCGAAATGGTGCAGGCGGTTGCGATGGAGGAGCAGCCGGGCGCCGTCGCAGGCGTCGGCCAGGTGTTCTTCTCCCCCAACTCGCGCAATGTTCTGCCGGGCAAGGTGGTGTTCACCGTCGACCTGCGCACGCCCTCCCAGGAAAAGCTCGATCGCATGCGCGCGAAGATCGAGGCGGAAGCGGCAAAGATCTGCGCGCCTCTCGGCGTCGGCTGCTCCGTGGAAGCCGTCGGCCATTTCGACCCGGTGACCTTCGATCCGGTGCTGGTGGAACGGGTGCGGAGTGCTGCGGACAAGCTGGGCTACAGCCACATGGACATCATTTCCGGCGCTGGCCACGACGCCTGCTGGGCCGCCAAGGTGGCCCCCTCCACCATGATCTTCTGCCCCTGCGTGGGCGGGCTTTCGCACAACGAGGCCGAGGAGATTTCGAAGGACTGGGCGGCTGCCGGCTGCGACGTGCTGTTCCATGCGGTGGTCGAGACGGCGGAGATCGTGGGGTGAGTGTTTCGGTGCATCTGGCCCCCTCATCCGCCCTTCTGGCACCTTCTCCCCGACGGGGAGAAGGGAGGGAGCCTGTTGCACCGGCATCAACACGAACTGAGCTTTGCACCCGCAGAACAATCAGGTCGGATGACAACTTCGGCGGCAAACACCCCTTCTCCCCCGCGGGGAGAAGGTGGCCCGCAGGGTCGGATGAGGGGGCCAGGCGCATGGACAAGCAGCATGCCACCAAACGCCGCCTCGGCAAGACCACACAGGCCAGGCACCTCCGGCAGTTGGAAACAGAGGAGGAATACTACCTCTGGAGCGACCTGCGCGCGCGCCGGCTGAACGGCTACAAATTTGCCCGCCAGATCCCCCTCGGCCCCTATGTCGTGGATTTCCTCTGCCGGGGAAAAGGGCTGGTCGTTGAACTGGACGGCAGCCAGCATGCGGAGAGCCTGCATGATATCGTTCGGACCCGCTGGCTGAACAGCCAGGGTTATTCCGTCATCCGTTTCTGGAATCATGAGGTGCTGCGAGAGCGTCTGGCCGTGCTGGAAACAATTCTGGCGGTTCTGGACGGGCGGCTGACGGAAGGCTGCGACACCATCCGTTTTTCGCCCGCAGATCGGAGAGAGAAATGATGCGGTTCGCCCGTGCAGCCCCCTCATCCGCCCTTCGGGCACCTTCTCCCCAAGGGGAGAAGGGAGAGCGCGCGCTGTACCGTCAGAGACCATGCTTGACCGCGCTACTCGCTGAACTTGCGACACCAAATCCTTTTCCATCGCTCATGCACGTCACGGCGACGCATGACCGTGAGAGAGGGAGCGCCTGCGGCGCCTACTTTCCCTTCTCCCCTCGGGGAGAAGGTGCCCGAAGGGCGGATGAGGGGGAACGCCCGTGACAAGCCAAGATTATTTCCGGGAGAGACACACACCATGACCACAGTCATCAAGAACGGCACCATCGTCACCGCCGATCTCACCTACAAGGCCGATGTGAAGGTGGACGGCGGCAAGATCATCGAGATCGGCCCGAACCTTGCGGGCGATACAGTGCTCGATGCGACCGGCTGTTATGTCATGCCGGGCGGGATCGATCCGCATGTGCATCTCGAAATGCCGTTCATGGGCACCTATTCCGCCGACGACTTCGAAAGCGGCACGCGGGCGGCGCTTGCCGGTGGCACGACGATGGTGGTGGATTTCTGTCTGCCCGATCCCGGCCAGTCGCTGCTCGATGCGCTGAAGCGCTGGGACAACAAGGCGACGCGCGCCAATTGCGACTATTCCTTCCACATGTCCGTCACCTGGTGGGGCGAACAGGTGTTCAACGACATGAAGACGGTGGTTGAGGAAAAGGGCATCAACACCTTCAAGCACTTCATGGCCTACAAGGGCGCCCTGATGGTGAACGACGACGAGATGTTCGCCTCGTTTTCGCGCTGTGCCGAGCTTGGCGCCCTGCCGCTGGTGCATGCCGAAAACGGCGATGTGGTCGCCGCCATGCAGGCCAGGCTGATGGATGAGGGCAATAACGGCCCGGAAGCGCATGCCTATTCGAGGCCAGCGACCGTGGAAGGCGAAGCCACCAACCGGGCCATCATCATCGCCGACATGGCGGGCGCACCGCTCTATGTGGTGCACACCTCCTGCGAACAGGCACATGAAGCCATCCGCCGGGCGCGCCAGAACGGCATGCGCGTCTACGGCGAGCCACTGATCCAGCACCTGACGCTGGACGAGACCGAATATTCGAACCCGGACTGGGATCACGCCGCCCGCCGCGTGATGAGCCCGCCCTTCCGCAACAAGCAGCACCAGGACAGCCTCTGGGCTGGTCTTGCCGCCGGCTCTCTTCAGGTGGTGGCCACAGACCATTGCGCTTTCACCACGGACCAGAAACGCTATGGCGTCGGCGATTTCCGAAAGATCCCGAACGGCACCGGCGGCCTGGAAGACCGCATGCCGATGCTGTGGACCTATGGCGTGGCGACCGGCCGCATCACCATGAACGAGTTCGTGGCGGTCACCTCGACCAACATCGCGAAAATCCTCAACGTCTACCCGAAGAAGGGCGCGATCCTGGTCGGCGCGGATGCCGATCTCGTGGTCTGGGACCCGGAAAAGGAAAAGACGATCACCGCGAAGACCCAGCAATCGGCCATCGATTACAATGTCTTCGAGGGCAAGAGGGTGAAGGGCCTGCCGCGCTACACCCTGACCCGCGGTTTCGTGGCGATCGAGGACGGCGCCATCAAGACCCGTGAGGGCCACGGCCAGTTCGTCGCGCGCGAACCCTACCCGGCTGTGTCCAAGGCGCTCTCCACCTGGAAGGAACTGACGGCGCCGCGCAAGGTGGAGCGCACCGGCATTCCGGCTTCGGGCGTGTGAGCGGTTCGATGACGGCGGTGCGCGCGTTGCAGATCCCCCTCTGCCCGGTCGGGCATCTTCCGCTGATGGCGGGAGACGGGGTTGGTGCACGCGCCGTAAAGCCGATCTTGGGGCTTGCGCTCCTGCGGCGCATCCCGGCCTGGGATCCGCCAGTGTCGTGCCGCGGCGCTCCCCCCCTCTGTCCTGCCGGACATCTCCCCCTCAAGTGGGGAGATAGGATTGCCGCACCCGCATTCCCAGCCATTGTTCGTTTGCCGAACGGCACGGTCACCAGCGGCGGCTGCGTTTGGCAGAACGGTCAAAGCCTGCGGATCTCCCCCCTTGAGGGGGAGATGTCCGGCAGGACAGAGGGGGGTAAGCCCCACCCGCAAACCTCCCCCATCCGGCACCACGCCCCCGCGGCCCTCAAAGCCCGAAAACCCTCACCGCGCCAGCGCATCCAGTTCCGGCAAAAGCACGACGCTTTCCTGTTCGTTGGGGTCGGTGCGGGCAATGATCGCTGTCGCAGGTTCATCGAAGGAATTGGCGGGAAGGTGCGGCACCCCGGCCGGAATGTAGAAAAGTTCGCCGGCGCTCACCACCACATGGTGCTCCAGCCATTCGCCATACCAGGTGTCGACGCGGCCGGAGAGCATGTAGATCGCCGTCTCGTGGTTCTCGTGCAGATGCGCCTTGGCGCGCGCGCCGGGCGGCATCGTCAGAATATGCATGCAGATGCCCTGGGCCCCCACCGTCTCGGCCGCGATGCCTTCAAAGTAACTCAGCCCCTGCTTGCCGGCATAGGTCGCGCCCGGCTTCACCAGCCGGCAGGTGGGCTTCGATGATGCGTCCATGTCAGAAATCCTCCATCCGGCTCTCCGGCGGCGGCTCCCAAGACCTGCCGGTTCGGCCACAGCCACAGAAGATAGCAGATAAAATGCCCCTGACCATTTCCCAGTCCCCGCCGGAGTGTTTTGCATGACAAGCGCCGCCTCCGTCGTTTCCGCCCGCGATCTCGGCCTGACCTTCGACACGAATGACGGGCCGGTGCATGCGCTGACCGGCGTTAATCTCGATATCAGGAAGGGGGACTTCGTCTCCTTCATCGGCCCCTCCGGCTGCGGCAAGACCACGTTTTTGCGCGTGATCGCCGATCTGGAAAAGCACACCACCGGCTCGATCGAAATCAACGGCATGACGCCGGAAAATGCCCGCCTCGCCCGCGCCTACGGTTATGTCTTCCAGGCAGCCGCCCTTTATCCCTGGCGCACCATCGAAAAGAACATCGCGCTGCCGCTGGAAATCATGGGCTACAGCGCCGACGAGCAGAAGACGCGCATCGCTGAGATGCTCGACCTCGTCAACCTCTCGGGCTTCGGCAAGAAATATCCCTGGCAGCTCTCCGGCGGCATGCAGCAGCGCGCCTCGATCGCCCGCGCGCTCGCCTTCGATGCCGACCTGCTCTTGATGGACGAACCCTTCGGCGCACTGGACGAAATCGTCCGCGACCACCTGAACGAACAGCTTCTGAAGCTGTGGGACAAGACCAACAAGACGATCTGCTTCGTCACCCACTCGATCCCCGAGGCGGTCTACCTATCCACCCGCATCGTGGTGATGAGCCCGCGGCCCGGCCGGGTGACCGACGTGATCGAATCCACCCTTCCCCGCGAACGGCCGCTGGAGATCCGCGACACGCCGGAATTCCTGGAAATCGCCCACCGCGTCCGCGAGGGCCTGAAGGCGGGGCATAGTTATGAGGAGTAGGCTTCAGCAAAAGACCCCTCCCCAAGCCCTCCCCACAAGGGGGAGGGGCTTCAATGCCACAAGCACCCGCCTCACCAGGACGAGATCTCGTTCGCGTTCAGCTCGAACGTTTGAAGTTGAGATTGAGGCACTGAGCCCGCCCCGCGCGGTCTCCCCCCTTGTGGGGGAGATGGCCGGCAGGCCAGAGGGGGTTTTGGCAGCGATGACGACCTTGAGAAAGGAGTGCCCGATGCCGCATTCCAATATCGATGCCAAGACGCGCCGCCGCGCCAAGACCCTGCGTCGCGAACTGACGAAGGCCGAGCGGGAAATGTGGGATCTGCTGCGAGACCTTCGCTCCCGCGGCGCTTGCTTCCATCGGGAAACGCCGATCGGGCCTTACATCGCCGACTTTGCGTGGCTTTCGGCGCGCATCATCGTGGAGGTCGATGGCGATAGCCACGAGACGGACCATGGACGACGACATGACCATCGACGCGATGCGTTTCTGACGGCGGAAGGCTTTAAGGTCCTGCGCTTCGACAATGCGGACGTGATCGGCTGCCCGGACGCGATCTTCACGATGCTGGAGACGGAAGTGGCGCCCTTTCTACGGGAGACGGACACCCCATGACCGCCTCCCTCCTCCGCGACCGCATCCTCCCGGTCCTCACCGTCATCGCGGCGATCCTCGTCATCTGGCATGTCTTCGTCATCTATCTCAACGCCCCCTTCGTGCGCGATCAGGCGGCACGGGCAGGCACCACCGTCACCCTCGGAGAGCTTATTCCGCAGACCTTCAGCCAGGAACGACCGATCCTGCCGGCGCCGCATCAGATCATTGCCGAACTCTGGGATACGACGGTCGCAAAGCCCGTCACCTCCAAGCGCAGCCTCGTCTACCATGCCTGGATCACGCTTTCGGCGACGCTGATGGGGTTTGGCATGGGCACCGTGCTCGGCATCGCGCTCGCCGTCGGCATCGTGCACAACCGGGCGATGGACAAGTCGCTGATGCCCTGGGTGATCGCCAGCCAGACGATCCCGATCCTGGCGGTTGCGCCGATGATCATCGTCGTGCTGAACTCGATCGGCATCTCAGGTCTTTTGCCGAAGGCGCTGATCTCAACCTATCTGTCCTTCTTCCCGGTCGTCGTCGGCATGGTCAAGGGCCTGCGCAGCCCGGATACCCTGCTGATCGACCTGATGCACACCTATAATGCCAGTTCCACCCAGACCTTCTGGAAACTGCGCTGGCCCGCGGCCATGCCCTATCTCTTCACCTCGCTGAAGGTGGCGATCGCGATTTCGCTGGTCGGGGCGATCGTCGGCGAGCTGCCGACGGGCGCTGTGGCGGGGCTCGGCGCGCGGCTTCTCTCGGGTTCCTATTACGGTCAGACGATCCAGATCTGGGCGGCGCTGTTCATGGCGGCCGCGCTGGCCGCCGTTCTGGTCTCCATCGTCGGGGCAGCCCACGGCCTCGTCCTGAAGCGCATGGGGGTGAAGCCATGAACGCCTATCTGTTTGCCGCGCTCCTCGTCTGGCTCTGCGCCTGGGCGCTCAACGAATGGCTGGTACGGCTGAAGCCCGCCGCACCAGCCGCCCAGCGTGCCATCGGCATCGCCGTGCCGCTGATCTTCGGCATCACTCTCATCGTCATCTGGGAATGCGTGGTGCTGGGCTTTTCCATTCCCCCGATCCTGCTTCCCGCACCGACGGCAATCTGGGCAAAGCTCGCCGGATCGGTTCCGGTTCTGTGGGCCGATTTCCAGCAGACCTTCCTCAAATCGGTGATCACCGGTTATGTCGCCGGCTGCGGGCTTGGTTTTCTCGTCGCAATCCTCATCGACCGTTCGCCCTTCCTGCAGAAGGGCCTGCTGCCGATCGGCAATTTCGTCTCGGCGCTGCCGGTCGTCGGCGTGGCACCGATCATGGTCATGTGGTTCGGCTTCGACTGGCCCTCGAAGGTCGCCGTCGTCGTCATCATGACCTTTTTCCCGATGCTGGTGAACACGGTGCAGGGACTTGCTGCCGCCAGCCACATGGAACGCGACCTGATGTGCACCTATGCCGCCTCCTGGTGGCAGACACTGGTGAAGCTTCGCCTGCCAGCGGCCTGGCCCTTCATCTTCAACGCGCTGAAAATCAACTCCACGTTGGCCCTGATCGGCGCTATCGTGGCGGAATTCTTCGGCACGCCCATCGTCGGCATGGGCTTTCGCATCTCCACCGAGGTGGGGCGTGCGAACATCGACATGGTCTGGGCCGAAATCGCGGTCGCCGCGGTGGCGGGCTCGGTCTTCTACGGTCTGGTGGCGCTCAGCGAAAGGGCCGTCACCTTCTGGCATCCATCCGTCCGCGGTGGGCGGAGGTAACAATGAAAAAGAGGGAACTGAAACAATGAAAGCCAAGATTGCATCGCTGATGCTGGCCGCTGCCGTCTCCCTGACGGCCATGTCGGCTGCCGCCGCCGACAAGGTGACGCTGCAGCTGAAATGGGTGACCCAGGCCCAGTTCGCCGGCTATTACGTTGCCAAGGACAAGGGCTTCTACAAGGAGGAAGGCCTCGACGTCGATATCAAGCCGGGCGGCCCGGATATCGCGCCCCCACAGGTGCTCGCCGGCGGCGGTGCCGACGTGATCGTCGACTGGATGCCCTCGGCACTCGCCACCCGCGAAAAGGGTGTGCCGCTCGTCAACATCGCCCAGCCGTTCAAGAAGTCGGGAATGATGCTGACCTGCCTCAAGGAAACCGGCATTACCAAGCCCGCCGATTTCAAGGGCAAGACGCTCGGCGTCTGGTTCTTCGGCAACGAATACCCGTTCCTGTCCTGGATGGCGACGCTCGGCATCAAGACGGACGGTTCGGCCGATGGCGTGAAGGTGCTGAAGCAGGGCTTCAACGTCGATCCGCTCCTGCAGAAGCAGGCCGCCTGCATCTCCACCATGACCTATAACGAATACTGGCAGGTGATCGATGCCGGCATCAAGCCGGACCAGCTCGTCACCTTCAAGTACGAGGACGAGGGCGTCGCCACGCTCGAAGACGGTCTCTACGTGCTGGAAGACAAGCTGAAGGACCCGGCCTTCAAGGAAAAGATGGTCAAGTTCGTCCGCGCCTCGATGAAGGGCTGGAAATATGCCGAGAAGAACCCGGATGAAGCAGCCGGCATCGTGCTCGACAACGATGCCTCCGGCGCCCAGACCGAAAAGCATCAGAAGCGTATGATGGGCGAAATCGCCAAGCTGACCGCCGGCTCGAACGGCGCGCTCGATGTGGCCGACTACGAGCGCACCGTCAAGACGCTGCTCGGCGGCGGCTCGGACCCGGTCATCACCAAGGCCCCCACAGGCGCCTATACGCTTGACGTCACCAATGCAGCGCTGAAGTAAAACGCTGCGGCATCGCCGAAAGTCTGCAGCGCGCAGCCGCCGAAGCTTGTCCCGGGAAGGTGAAACCTGTCTTTTCGACAGGAACAACCTGGAAAGACAGGCGCCGGGCTGCGCGTTTTGCGTTACACCTTCCGAAGGAAAGCATAGGCTTCGCTCTCTGCGGTTGATCCATCCGCCGGCCACCGCTAGTCTTGATCACGTTTTCTTGTCCGGTGACCTTGTGCAGGCTGACCTGCGTAACCACCTGACAGCAGGTTGAACGGAGGAGCGGGAGCCCGGTCCGCCGAGCGCATGGCAAACATGCAGCATCGGTCGCCGGATGGTGGAGGATTTCCGACCCCGCCTCTTCAACGTCAATGAGCATGAATGAAGCAATCGGGTCGGACGCAATGATGATGTCGCGCATAACAATGACTGCCGTTTTCGCCGCGGGGCTAGCCGGCAGCCTGCTTGCCGGACCGCTCGCGGCACAGGAGCCCGCAGCACAGCCGCAAGCCGCGGAGATCCGCCTTCCCGCCATTGTCGTCACCAAGGCTGCCGAGCGTCCGATGGTCGACAGCGTTGTGGCCAGCGGCACGATCCGCCCGGTACAGGAAGTCTATGTGCAGCCGCTGGTCGATGGGCTGTCGATCAGGACTCTGAGCGCCGATGTCGGCGACCGGGTGAAGGCGGGCGCCGTCATGGCGACGCTGAACAGCGACACGCTGATCCTGCAGAAGAGCCAGCTCGAAGCCAGCAGGGCCAAGGCGGCCGCCGCGCTTGCCCAGTATCGCGCCCAGGTCATCGAGGCCGACGCCAATGCCAAGGACGCCATCCGCCAGCGCGACCGCGCCATTACGCTGAGCCGCAACGGCACGGTGTCCACCTCGCAGGTCGAGCAGCTGACCGCCAGCGCCGATGCGGCCGAGGCACGGCTGAATGCCGCCCGACAGGCCGTGAGCGTCGGTGAGGCCGACATCCGGGTGGTCGACACGCAGATCGACGACATCGACCTGAAGCTGGCGCGCACCGATGTGAAAGCCCCTGTTGACGGGGTGGTTTCGGCACGCGATGCGAAGGTCGGCGCCATCGCCACCGGCGCCGGCACGCCTCTCTTCACCATGATCCGCAGCGGCGAGATCGAGCTGGTGGCCGATGTTCCCGAAAGCGAGATCGGCCGGATCAAGCCGGGCCAGACGGCACGGGTGACCGTGGCCGGCACACGCAATGTGCTGGAGGGCAAGGTGCGCCTCGTCTCGCCGGTGGTCGACCAGACGACGCGGCTCGGTGCCGTGCATGTCATCGTGGATGGCAATGCCGGCGCCAAGGCCGGCATGTATGCAAGCGCCGAGATCATCATCAGCGAGGTAAGCGCGCTGGCGCTGCCGCAATCGGCGGTGACCACGGAACGCAGCGGCTCGATCGCCCGCATGGTTGAGGACAATGTGGTAAAGCAGGTCTCGATCGAGACCGGCATCCAGGACAAGGGCTATGTCCAGATCCTCAGCGGTCTGCAGCCCGGCGATGTGGTGGTGGCCAAGGCCGGCGCCTTCGTGCGTGACGGGGACCGGATCGCCCCGGTCTTCGCGGATTCTGTCGCAGCGAACTGACGGGGACACGAGACCATGAACTTTTCCGCCTGGTCGATCCGAAATCCGATCGCACCGCTGCTGGCCTTTGCGCTGCTGGTGTTTCTCGGCATTGGCGCCTTCAACAAACTGCCGATCACCCGCTTTCCCAATATCGACGTGCCGGTGGTCTCCATCAGCGTCACGCAGAGCGGCGCCTCGCCCTCCGAACTGGAGATGCAGGTGACGAAGGAGGTGGAGGATGCCGTCGCCTCCATCAGCGGCGTCGACGAAATCACCTCCACCGTCACCGACGGACAGTCCAGCACGGCGGTTCTCTTCCGCATTGAAAAGCCGACCGAAGAGGCCGTGCAGGACGTCAAGGACGCCATCGACCGCATTCGCGGCGATCTTCCCGCCTCGGTGGACGAGCCGATCGTCTCCAAGGTGGATGTCGAGGGCCAGGCGATCCAGACCTTCGCCGTCTCCTCCCCCAACATGACGCTGGAGGAGCTTTCCTGGTTCGTTGACGATACCATCAAGCGCGCCCTGCAGGGACAGCCCGGCATCGGCCGCATCGACCGTTACGGCGGCGCCGACCGGGAAATCCGCGTCGCGCTCGATCCGGACAAGCTGAATTCCTATGGCATCACCGCGCCGGACGTGAACGCGCAGCTGCGCGCCGTCAATGTCGATCTCGGCTCCGGTCGCGGTCAGGTGGGCGGCAACGAACAGAGCATCCGCACGCTGGGCGATGCCCGCAACGTCGCCGATCTCGCCAATACCACGATTGCCCTGTCCAGCGACCGCTTCGTGAAGCTGTCCGACCTCGGCACGGTGACGGATACCTATGAGGAACCGAAGAGCTTCTCCCGCTTCAACGGCGAGCCGACGGTGACCTTCGCCGTGTTCCGCGCCAAGGGCGCGAGCGAGGTCTCGGTGGCTGAAACGGTCGCCACCCAGCTCGATCAGATTCGCAGCGCGCATCCGAATGTCAGCATCCAGATGGTCGACGATTCGGTCTACTTCACCTACGGCAATTACGAGGCGGCGATCCACACGCTGATCGAGGGCGCCATCCTGGCCGTGGTCGTCGTGCTGCTCTTCCTGCGCAACTGGCGCGCCACGCTGATTTCCGCCGTGGCGCTGCCGTTGTCGGCCATTCCCACCTTCTGGGTGATGGACCTGCTCGGCTTTTCGCTGAACCTCGTCAGCTTCCTGGCGCTGACACTCGCCACCGGCATTCTCGTCGACGATGCCATCGTGGAAGTGGAAAACATCGCCCGTCATATCAAGATGGGCAAGACGCCCTACCGCGCCGCCCTCGATGCTGCCGACGAAATCGGCCTGGCGGTGATTGCGACGAGCTTCACCATCATCGCGGTCTTCGTGCCGGTCTCGTTCATGCCGGGCATTCCGGGCCAGTACTTCATCCAGTTCGGCCTGACGGTGGCAATCTCCGTCTTCTTCTCGCTTCTCGTGGCGCGTCTCATCACACCCCTGATGGCCGCTTATCTGATGCGCGCCGAAGACGCGATGGACGACCATCACGACAATGACGGTCGCCTGATGAAGGCCTATACCCGCCTCGTCACCGGCACGACGAAACGCTGGTACATGCGCTATGCGACGCTGGCCGGCGCGATCGCCTTCCTGATCGGCTCGATGATGCTGCTGGCACAGGTGCCGGGCAGCTTCCTGCCGCCCGAAGACCGATCGCGCATCACGCTTTCGGTGGAACTGCCGCCGAACGCGACGCTGGAGGAGACATCGGCCACCACCGACGCGCTCTATGACATCATCCGGCCGATGGAGGGAGTCGACAGCGTCTTCATTCTCGGCGGCGCCTCGCCGAAGGGCGATCTGGAACTGCGCCGGGCGACGATCAACGTCATCCTCGGCAATATCGAGCATTCACTGCTGAAGACGCTGGTCAACAAGGGACTGGGCGGGTTGCCGATCGTCGGCCAGTATGTGCCGAAGATGAAGGTTGAAGGTCGCACACGGCCGCAGTGGGAGATCGAGGAGGAAATCTTCTCCAAGGTTCGCGCCGTTGCGGATGTGCGCATCACCAAGCTGAACGATCGCGGCGAGCGCGAACTGTCCTTCAACTTCCTCGCCAGCAGCAGCGAGGAACTGGACGAGGCCGTGGCCCGGCTTGAAAGCCGGCTGCGCGCCTCGCCGATTCTCGCCAACGTCTCCTCAGAAGGCGCGCTGCCGCGTCCGGAGCTGCAGATCCGTCCGCGCAAGGACGAGGCCGCCCGCCTCGGGATCACGCCGCAGCAGATCTCAGAGACCGTGCGCGTGGCGACCATCGGCGACGTGGACGCGGCGCTGCCGAAGATCTCGCTCGATGACCGCCTGATCCCGATCCGGTCGCAGGCCTCGCTCGACGTGCGCCGCGACCTGCAGGCGATCCGCAACCTCAAGATCAAGACGGCGAGCGGCGCCACCGTTCCGCTGTCGAGCGTGGCCGACATCGACTATTCGGAAGGCCCGAGCTCGATCAAGCGCAACAACCGCAACCGCGTCGTCTCGATCGGCTCGGACATCCCGCAGGGCACCGCGCTCGATACGGCAACCGCCGAATTCAAGCGGATCGTGGAGGAGACCGAGCTGCCGCCGAGCGTGCGGCTGGCGGAAAGCGGCGATGCCAAGATCCAGGCGGAAATGGTGCAGGGCTTCGGCAATGCCATGCTGCTCGGCCTGCTTCTGGTTCTGGTGGTGCTGATCCTGCTGTTCAAGGACGTGATCCAGCCCTTCACCATCCTGTTCTCGCTGCCGCTCGCCATCGGCGGCGTGGCGGTAGGCCTGATCGTCACCAACAATGCGCTCTCGATGCCGGTGCTGATCGGCATCCTGATGCTGATGGGCATCGTGACGAAGAACGCCATCCTGCTCGTCGACTTCGCGATCGAAATGCGTCGTCACGGCATGGAACGGGTGGCGGCCATGGTGGAAGCGGGCCGCAAGCGCGCCCGCCCGATCATCATGACCTCGATTGCCATGTCGGCCGGCATGCTGCCATCAGCGCTCGGCGTCGGCGAAGGCGGTTCCTTCCGCGCGCCGATGGCTATCGCCGTCATCGGCGGCATCATCGTCTCCACGGTGCTGAGCCTTGTGGTGGTGCCCGCCTTCTTCCTGATCATGGACGATCTGTCGCGACTGCTCGGCCGCATCTTCAGCCGCTTCATCGGCAAGAAGGAGGAGGAAGAGCCGGTACTGAGCGAGGAGGAACTGAGCCGGACGGCGCGCGACAACGAACGCCGCATCGCCGAACTGCAGCAGCGGCTCGATGCCCTGCAGGGCAAGACCGGCGAGACCGGGCGCCCCACAACCTCCGCAGGCAACAATGTTCTGCGTCTGCCGCCGCTGGCCGCGGAATAGGCGCTGAAAACAAGCAGACAGTCCACAGTCTCTGCAAGGCCCGGTTTGATCGACGTCAAATCGGGCCTTGTTCATGAGTGCTAATCTTCTCCCCGGTTCGCAGTCCGAAGGGCGATGCAGTGCAAGGGGAGCGACGCAAGATGCTGGACAGAAATCACAGGGCCAATCAACGGGAACGCGGCCAGCTGGCCAAGACGGCGTTCATGCGGGCGCTTTCACCCAATGCGCTTGCCCGCCTGCTGGATGGAGCGCACATTACGTCGCTTCCCGCGCGCGCGACGATCTTCCGCGAAGGAGAGCCGGCGCTGGCCTTCTACGCGCTGCTCAGCGGCTATGTGCGCCTCTACCGCGTCAGCCGCGACGGGCGGCAGGCCGATATCCGCATCTGCGGGCCGGGCGACATCTTCGCCGAATGCCTGATCTATGGCGGCGATACCTATCGCTTCCATGCCCAGGCGGCGGAAAATGTCAGCCTGGCGCGCTTCGACATGCAGGATGTGCGCGAACTCGCCGAACAGGACCCGACGGTCTCCAAGGCCATCATGGCGACGCTTTCGGACCACCTGCTCTCCACCATGGACTGCGTGGTCAACGACCGGCTGCACACCGCCCCGCAGCGGGTGGCCGATTACCTGCTGACCCGTTGCCCGAGCGACAACGGCCCGGCCTCGATCCGCCTGCCCTATCAGAAAAGCCTGCTGGCCGGCATGCTGGGGCTTGCCCCGGAAGCGCTGTCACGCGCATTCTCGTCGCTGCGCCGCACCGGCGTGACCGTGCGCGGCCGGGTGATCCAGATCGGCGACGTGGAGGCCCTGAAGGAAATCTGAGTTCTACCGGGCGCGGCCCGACTTGCCCGATCAAAATCAGGCCGGGGCGAGACGCCAGACTTCACCGGCAGGTTCGACACGCACAAAGCCGGAAACGTGGCCGCCGGAGGCCGTCCAGCCTTCCCGGCTTGCCCGTGCGAAGATCGACCGGCGGCTGCGGGCGCCCTGAGCGGCATCGGCATCATAGATGAAGCAGAAATCCGGATCATCGAGTTGAAGTGCCGGCGCGTGCACCAGATCACCCCACAGGACGAGCCGATCCGTCGCCTCACCGATCAGATAACCGAAATGGCCGGGTGTGTGGCCCGGCATGGCGATCGCCTCGATCTCCGGCAAGACGGGGCCTTCTTCCACCGGTCTCACCCGCTTGCCGTAGGTTGCCAGCAACCGTGCGGCAATATCAAAGCCACCGCGCCGGTAAGTCGGCACCGTCTCCTTCAGGGCAGAATTGCCGAAGAAGTCCAGGTCGGCTTTCGGCGCAATGATCTCCGCCTTCGGAAAATAGACGCCGTCATCGGCAAACAGCCCAAGCGCATGATCGCCGTGCAGATGGGTGACAAGCACGCGCACCACATCCTCCGGCTGAACGCCCGCTTCGGCGAGTGCCGCGCGGCCAAGACCGAGCTGCGGCCCCCAGAACGGCCCCGTTCCCGCATCGACCAGCGTCACGCCGTCAGGTCCCTTAAGAAGGAACAGGTTGACATCCATGTCCACCGTCGGCGCGCCCCAGGCGGTAACCGCCGCATCGCGGACCGCTTCGCTGCTGGCATGGGCAAGATGCTCGATCGGTGCCTTGTAAACGCCGTCGATCAACACACTCACATCATAGGAACCGAACCGCTTCGTCTCAGGCATGCTGCAGCCCGCCATGCGTTTCGAGGAAACGCACGATATGATCGACCCCCTCGCCGCGCTTCAGATCGGTAAAAACAAAGGGCATGCCGCCGCGCTGCTTGCTGGCATCCCGGTCCATCACGTCGAGATCGGCCCCGACATAAGGCGCGAGATCCTTCTTGTTGATGACGAGCAGGTCCGAACGGGTGATGCCCGGCCCGCCCTTGCGCGGGATTTCCTCGCCCTGGCAGGTGGAAATCACATAGATGGTGATATCGGCGAGATCCGGCGAAAAGGTCGCCGCGAGATTATCCCCGCCGGATTCGATGAAGACCACGTCGAGATCGGGAAACCGTTCATTGAGTTCGGCGATCGCCTGCAGATTGATCGTCGCATCCTCGCGAATGGCGGTGTGCGGGCAGCCGCCGGTTTCCACGCCGACGATCCGGTCCGAGGAGAGCGCCTGCATCCGCACCAGCGCCTCGGCATCCTCCTTGGTGTAGATGTCATTGGTGACGACCGCGACCGAATAGGTCTCGCGCATCGCCTTGCAGAGCTTTTCGGTCAGCGCCGTCTTGCCGGAGCCGACCGGGCCGCCGATGCCGACGCGAAGAGGTCCGTTTGCCGATGTCATGTCCATGCCTTTCCAGAAAATCATGGCGGCAGCATAACGCCGCCGCTGCGCCGCACAAGGCGACAAAACGTTGAACGGTCGTCAGGACCGGAACAGGCGCGAAACCTGCGTCTCGTGCCGGAGCGAGGCGATATCCGCCTGGACGGTCGCCGTGCCGAGGTCATCGAGGCTGGCGCGGGCTGCCCGCTCGGCGGTCTCTGCCATCAGCGGTTCCAGCCGGGCGAGGATCTCCACCCCCTGCTGCTGACCACAGACACCGAGCCGGATGCCGGCAGACACACCTTGAGACAGGCCGGCATGCAGGAAGGCGGCGAGCGCCTGCACCGCGTCGATGCCATGCGCGGCGGCGACCGCACCGACAGCGACCGGATAGGGACAATCCTTCGGCAGCGCCGCAAACACCGAATGCGGCCAGGCGGTTGCGGCGGAAAGAAAGGCCTTGCCCAAGGACAGCGTTTCCAGATGCCGCTCGGCGGAACCCGCCAGGGCCAGACCCAGTTCGGCGACTTCCGCAAGCACCTCGCTCTCCCCCTTTGCCGCCGCGGAGGCGGAGAGGAGAACCGCATCGTTCCACAGCGTGCCATGGCGCAGCAGCGTCGAAAACCAGGCCTCCAACCCGACGGCATCCGTCACCAGACGATCGTGTACCGCCCGCTCCAGCCCGCCGGAATAGGCAAAACCGCCGACCGGAAAGGCCGGCGACAGCCAGGCCATAAGCCGCAGCAGGGCCTGCATCTCAGAGGAACCGCTCATCGGGTCTCAATCGTGGTGATGATGATCGTGCCCGTGTGCATGGGAATGATCGTGGCCATGGTCGTGCTTGTGCCCGTGATCATGGGCATGACCATGCGAACCATGGCTGTGATAGGCGCCGCGGGCGGGCTGGAAGGCTTCCTCGACCTCCGCGACGCTCGCACCCAGACCTTCCAGCATCGAGCGGATCACGTGATCGCGCAGGATCAGGATACGTCCCTCCTCGATCTGTGCCGAGAGATGCCGGTTGCCGAGATGCCAGGCGAGTTCGATGAGATGCAGCGTGTTGCGCGCCTTCACCTCGAACAGTTTTTCCGCCGCCGCCTTCACTTCCACCGTATCGCCATTGTCGAGCACCAGCCGGTCACCGTCATGGAACAGCACGGCCTCTTTCAGGTCCAGCATCACCATGTCGCCATTGGAAAGATGCAGGAGTTTGCGGCGCAGGTGGCGAAGGTCATGCGGGAGCGTGACGGTATCGACGGGCGGATCGCTGATCTCGCCAGCCGGGCGGTAGGAATGGACATGCTGCATGGGATTTCTGTTCCTGTGACTTCGCCGCCATCATTGCGAAGCCCGTCCCGCATGACAAGCAGGATTTTGCGATGCACGAGATGAGGGGCCGGCGCAGGAAAAGAGCCCGCCCCTCCCAAAACTCAGGCAGCTTCCTTGCGGCGCAGGGTTTCCAGGATGTTCTGCGGCGAGGAAACCCCATAAGGGTCGGTTTCGCAGTTGTCGGAAAAGCCCTCTTCCTCGAACCACTGCTCGACGATGCCGTTGTTGATGACGGCGGCATAACGCCAGGAGCGCAGGCCGAAGCCGAGATTGTCCTTGGCGACCAGCATGCCCATCTTGCGGGTGAACTCGCCGGAACCATCCGGAATAAGCTTGACGTTTTCGAGCCCCTGCGACTTGCCCCAGGCATTCATCACGAAGGCATCGTTGACGGAGATGCAGTAGATCTCATCAATGCCTTCCGCCTGGAACTCCGGATAGAGCTTTTCAAAATCCGGCAGCTGATAGGTGGAGCAGGTGGGCGTGAAGGCGCCCGGCAGCGAGAACAGCACGACGCGCTTGCCGCCAAAATAGTCGGCGGAGGTGACATCCTGCCAGCGGAAGGGATTGGGGCCGCCGATCGATTCATCACGAACGCGCGTGCGGAAGGTCACATCAGGCACTTTGCGGCCAATCAACATGGATCGTCTCCTGTAAAAACACATAGGCGCCCCGACGCCTCACGGACGCCAGTCGGCGAAAACACAGGAGGGATTTTACCCGGTCTTTGCGTGCAGTGCAGCATGGAAGGGTGATTTCAAGAGCAATGCATAGCGGTTATGCGCCAGGGTAATAGCAAAGGTGCCACACGATCGTTTGTCAATCAGTGATGTCGAGCCGCCGCCCGATCCGGTGGATCTTGTCGGTGAGACGATCCAGCCGCAGCCCCATTTCCGCAACGCCTTCTGCATCAGTTCCCTGATCTCGGCGAAGAACGGCGAGCCCCAATTCGATCCGGGTCAGGCGACTGCCCTGCTCACGCAGGATCTCCCGCATGTCGCGGATGTCCCCGCGGACAGCGCGCAGGTGTTCAAGCACAAGATTGTTGATGTCTTCAGCCATGGCCCACCCTGACGTGACGGGACCCAAATCTACCACCAAACGCCGGCACTTGCCATCACAGCGGCTTGCGGAAATAGACGACCCGCTGGGTCTCTCCAAAACCCCAGGCCGCATGCGCCTCGTGCGATGCATGGTTTTCAAGTCCTGCATCCGAACACAGTTCGACATGTCCTTCGGCCCTCAGATCGGAGGTGATGCGGGAGAGAAGAGACGCACCCACACCCGACCGTCGCGCCTCCGGGTCCACCCAGATCCCCTCCAGAAATGGCACCGGGGTCTGTGTGCAGCCATTGGCGTAATCGCGGATCGACACCTCGGCAAAGCCACAGGCTTCTCCTTTCAGCCCAACAGCAAGATAGGCGCGATGGCGACCATTGCCGACCATCGTGGTGATCTCCGCACGATGGCCGTCGAGATCGAGGCTGTCCCACAGGCAGGCGCGCATGCGGGACCAAACGTCAAGATCCGCCGCAGTCATTCTTCGGACTTCAATGGTCATCGTCGTACCGGTCAACAAAAGGAACAAAGGTGAGCGACGAATGGAAGAAGCATGCGGTCCGGCGCCTTAGTCTCTGCTTTCCCGCCCGTGCCAGACCCGGACCACGATCAGAGTGTCCCGTGCCTCGTCCAGTCTATAGCGAAGGACGTATGCACTATTGCCGAAGGGGATGAAGAGCTGCCGGTCTCCGGCGCTTTCTCGCATCACTGCGCCGATGTGGGGATTTTCCTGAAGGCGGTCGATAGCATTGTCGATCGCCAACATAGCCTTCCGCGCTGCTGATGAATTCCGTCCCGCCAGAAAGCTGTAGAGCCGGTCAATATCCTGATCGGCTTCGGGCAGGAAACGTACCTTCACGCTGATATTGCCTTGCGCCCCGCTTCATCGGCAAGCGCTTGCAATTTTGCCTTCATATCCTCACCAGAAATAGACTCGCCCGTCTCAAGATATCGCGCCCATCGGCGATCATCCTCGGCAAACTCGGCCTCCTGGCGTTCAACATCCTCCGCATGAAGCCGCAAAACGCCTTCTGCCAGTTCGGACACGGTCGAGCCTTCGCGTTCCGCGATGACAGCGAGACGCTTTTTCAAATCACCGTCGATGCTGACAGTCTCCTTGGTGCTCATGGCAACATCCTATCACAGAGCATCAGCCTGCCAAAGGGCTCATCAGAACAGGAAATACCGCTGCGCCATCGGCAGCACGGTTGCCGGTTCGCAGGTCAGGAGTTCGCCGTCGGCGCGCACCTCGTAGGTTTCCGGGTCCACCTCGATATGCGGGGTCAGGTCGTTGAGGATCATCGACTTCTTGGAAATGCCGCCGCGGGTGTTCTTTACCGCCACCAGTTGCTTGGCAACGCCGAGCCTGCCGGCCAACCCGGCATCGAGCGAGGCCTGAGAGACAAAGGTGACGGAGGAGTTCGTGCGTGCCTTGCCATAGGCGCCGAACATCGGGCGGTAATGCACCGGCTGTGGCGTCGGGATGGAGGCGTTCGGATCGCCCATCGGGGCAGCAGCAATCACGCCGCCCATCAGCACCATGTCGGGCTTCACGCCAAAGAAGGCCGGGTTCCAGATCACGAGGTCGGCGCGTTTGCCGATCTCGACGGAGCCGATCTCGTGGCTGACGCCATGCGCGATCGCCGGGTTGATCGTGTATTTCGCCACGTAACGGCGCACACGCAGATTGTCGTTGTCGCCAGTCTCGCCGGGCAGGCTGCCGCGCTGGCGCTTCATCTTGTCAGCCGTCTGCCAGGTGCGGATGATCACTTCGCCGACGCGGCCCATGGCCTGGCTGTCCGACGAGATGATCGAAAAGGCGCCGATATCGTGGAGAATATCTTCCGCCGCAATCGTTTCCTTGCGGATACGGCTTTCGGCGAAGGCGATGTCTTCCGGGATCGATGGCGACAGGTGATGGCAGACCATCAGCATGTCGAGATGTTCGGCGAGCGTATTGACCGTGTAGGGCCGCGTCGGATTGGTCGACGACGGAATGACATTCGGCTGGCCGCAGATCTTGATGATGTCCGGCGCATGGCCGCCGCCAGCGCCTTCCGTGTGGAAGGCATGGATGGTGCGGCCCCTGATGGCGCCGACCGTATCCTCAACAAAACCACTTTCGTTCAGCGTATCGGTGTGGATCATCACCTGCACGTCATACTCGTCGGCAACCGACAGGCAGCAGTCGATGGCGCCGGGTGTCGTACCCCAGTCCTCGTGCAGTTTCAGCGAGGTGGCACCGCCGAGCACCATTTCTTCGAGCGCGCCGGGCAGCGAGGCATTGCCCTTGCCGGCAAAGGCAAGGTTCATCGGGAAGGCATCCGCCGCCTCGATCATGCGGGCGATGTGCCAGGGGCCGGGCGTGCAGGTGGTGGCAAGCGTGCCATGCGCGGGGCCGGTGCCGCCGCCCAGCATGCAGGTAAGGCCGCTCATCAGCGCCTCTTCGATCTGCTGCGGGCAGATGAAATGGATATGGGCGTCCATGCCACCGGCGGTGACAATCTTGCCCTCGCCGGCAATCGCTTCCGTGCCCGGCCCGACGATGATGTTGACGCCCGGCTGCGTATCCGGATTGCCAGCCTTGCCGATCGCGACGATGCGCCCGTCCTTCAACCCGATATCCGCCTTCACGATGCCGGTGTGATCGACGATCACCGCATTGGTGATGACGGTATCGACCGCACCATTGGCGCGCGTCACCTGGCTCTGGCCCATGCCATCGCGGATCACCTTGCCGCCGCCGAACTTCACCTCTTCGCCATAGGTGGTGAAATCCTTTTCCACCTCGATGAAGAGCTCGGTATCGGCCAGTCGCACCTTGTCGCCGATGGTCGGGCCGAACATGCTGGCATAGGCCGCGCGGGAAATCTTGTAGGGCATGGGCTTGCTCGCTCCAGTCTCGCAGTCGGGCTGCCGGCGCCCCTCGCGCCGGGCAAGCCCCGGTCATTGTTGGCCGATCGTCTCGGCAAGTTGTTTCAGTTCGTCGGTTCGCACTTCGCTGAGTTCCGCCTTGCAGGCGACCACCAGCATGGGCTCCATCGTGCCGCCACGGGCGGCAAAGCCTTCCGCCGTGCACTGGCCGTCGCGATAGGCGATCCAGGCCCGCTGCGCCGCAAGAAGCGCCTGCTCGCCGCCGCGCTGGTCGGCAGCGAGACCCGCATCACGGTCTGCCATCGCCTTGCGGGTCAGCAGCCACTGGGCGTTGAGGCCCGCGTCGGCCTTCTCGAAATCCTTCCGCGCACAGGCGGTCATGTCCGCCTGGGTCACGGCCTTGTCGCAGGCAACTGTCGGCTCCTCGGCGGAACTCGGTCCGTCCACCAGCAGCACACAGCCGCACAGCATGGAGAGAAGGGCCAGTTTCATGCGCAGCGCACCCTTTCGAAGTCTCTAGAGCTTGCCCATCACCTGCTGGCGGAAGCCATAGACCTCGCGCTTGCCGGATAGCGGAATGAGGGTCACCTCCCGCGTCTGCCCCGGCTCGAAACGCACGGCGGTACCGGCCGGAATATCGAGCCGCATGCCCCGCGCCCTGTCGCGCTCGAAGGAGAGACCGGCATTGGTCTCGAAGAAATGATAGTGGCTGCCCACCTGCACAGGACGGTCGCCGGTGTTCGACACGGCCAGCGTCACCGTCGGCTGGCCGGCATTCAGTTCGATCTCGCCCTTGGCGGATATGATTTCACCGGGGATCATCGGCGTTTTCCTCAAGCCTGTCAGCGGATCGGTTCGTGAACGGTCACCAGCTTGGTGCCATCCGGAAAGGTTGCTTCCACCTGC
Organism: Rhizobium sp. CSW-27; assembly: GCF_018760785.1. Classification (GTDB taxonomy): domain Bacteria; phylum Pseudomonadota; class Alphaproteobacteria; order Rhizobiales; family Rhizobiaceae; genus Neorhizobium. The sequence goes on along the minus strand of NZ_JAHHZO010000002.1, from coordinate 548,302 downwards.
ACGTCGTGGATCATCTCGGCGACGCCTTCCATCACTTGGTCGCGGGTGATGACATGGGCGCCGGCTTCCATCAGGTCGGAGACGGCGCGGCCATCGCGTGCGCCTTCCACGACGAAATCGGTGATCAGCGCAATGGCTTCCGGATAGTTCAGCTTCACGCCGCGCTCCAGCCGCCGGCGGGCAACGATCGCCGCCATCGAAATCAGAAGCTTGTCTTTTTCTCTCGGGCTGAGGTTCATGGGTTCCCCAAAATTTTCTGCTTTACGTGTTCCAGACTTTCGGCACTGGCGCGCCGTTTCGCAAGAGCGAAATGACGGGCACAAGAATTTTTCTCAAGGAGAATCCGTCGGCGGCGGCAAGCCGCACGATCAGCTTGTCCTGCCAATGGCTTGCACCGGCATAGCCGGCTTCGAGCAGCGGCCTCAGGCGCGGCAGGAAGGCCTCGCAGGCAGGGCCGGAATAGAACACCGTGGCAAAGGCCACCTTGCCGGAAAGCGCGGCCGGCTGAAGGCCGAGCGTGGCAATCTCCCCCTCAAGCCGCACCTCCTCGGCATGGATCAGGCGCCCTGCCCGGCGGATGCGCCAGCGATCCCGGAACAGGCCGGTTTCGGCGCGCTCCCCCATGGCGGTGCGGCCGAGGATGATGGCTTCGACGGCGAGAAACTCGGCGCTCGGCGCCAGATCGACGGTAAGTTCGCGCGTCAGCGAGGCGCGGTCGAACAGGATGCTTTCCTGCGGCAGCCAAGCCACCTTCGCCCCCTCGCCCACATCGACACGGCTGGAGAGAAGCGCCGTATCGGCAGCCGCCTTGTAGATCTTCTCGTTCGCCTGGGTGGTGACGGTAACATCGGTGCCCGGCCCCGCCCGAAGGCTCCATTCCAGCCGATCGCCGCCGGTCAGCCCGCCGGAACTGTTGATGAGGATCGCCTCCAGAGAGGCATCGAATGTGTCGGGCAGGCGGATCTTGCCGCAGCCCTCCTGGAAAAGCTCGGCAAGCCGCGTGCGGCCCGCCAGTTGCTTGGTTACAAGGCGTCCTTTGCCCCGAGCCCGCTGCGGCGCGGCTCCGCCGGCTTGCTGTTGCTGCACGTCATCCCCTCGGCACTCTGGCCCTCGGCATTCTGGTCTATGGTTGCCGCCTCGCCGCAACCCGCCACCACCTTCAGAGCCGGCTGGGGCGAATTGGCGGTGGCGACCACATTCGGCTGGTCGGCCCGGCGGAAGAAGTCCCACATCCGCGCGGCCGGATCAATGTTTGGATCGAAGCCCGGCTTGCGCGTGGCCGAGACCTGCACGACGCCGGCCGTGTCGGTCCTGCTGGCAGCCGCCATCACGCCGGCATTCGGCTGGGGGCGCGGCCAGTCATGCGTGCCTTCGGCAAATTCGAAGGCGGCGATGCGCGCACCCTTGCCACAGGCATCGTAGAGGCTGAAGGTGACGCCGCCGGCCGTTTCGGCAACCGCCTTGCCCTTGCAGCCATCCAGTTCCGTCCAGCGCTGCAGCGCGGCACGAAAGCCATATTGCCAGTAGGCCTTGCCGCCACCGGCATAAGGATTGGCTTCGTCCTTGACGCCGTGAAAGGCCATGATGGACACCGGACGTGCCGGTTTGCAACTGGTGGCATCGGGCATCCAGCGTCCGTCACGCCGCTCGGCCGGAAGGCCGGCACGCAGCGAATTGACGAAACCCGCCCCGGCGAAATCCTCCGTGCCGGCACAGAGATAGGCCGAGAGCATGCGCCCGCCGCCGGAATAGCCCGAGGCATAGATACGCTCCGGATCGACGCAATAGTCCTCCTTCACCCGCTCGACGGCCGCCTTGATGAAGGCCACCTCATCCAGCCCGCCCTCGCGAAAGGTCACGCCCGGCACATTCCAGGCAAAGGTGCCGGCAGCCGAACCGGAGAGGCTGCCCTGCGGAGCAAACACGATGAAGCCCTCGCGCTCGGCCACCTTGTCCCAGGAACTGCGCTGCATCTGGGCGCGCGGGAAGCTGTTGCTGCCGTGGAAATCGAAGACCACCGCCATCTTCTTCTGGCCGGTATAGCCGGAGGGAAGATAGGCAACACCCTGGCGCATGGCACCGTCGACCTGCAGCGTGACATCGCGGTAGCCGGTCTGCTGCGGCACGCCGCAACCGGCCGATGCCGCAACTGCGCCGCCGAAGAGAAGGCTCCCGGTAACAACCAGCCGGGCGAAAGCCCGCCGCGGGAACTGTCCCAAGCGAAATCCATATGCCATCAAGCGCCTCGTGACGGGAAAGGGCGTAAAAGCCGACTGCCTGTTGGATTAAACCGCGCTCGGGTTACCATATTAGAAACTTCTATTGAACAGCCCTCGGAAAGAAGGCTGCCATGCGATAAAATTGCATCACACCGTCAGGTGCCGCCTTGCCTCCGCCGTATCCAGCGTCTCGGCCGGTCCCTCATGCACGATTTCCCCACGATCCATGATGTAGACGTGATCCGCAAGCTCCCGGCAGAAATCAAGGTACTGTTCCACAAGCAGGATGGCCATGCCGGTGGAATCGCGCAGATATTTGATCGCCCGGCCGATATCCTTGATGATCGAGGGCTGGATGCCCTCCGTCGGTTCGTCCAGCACCAGGATCTTCGGGCGCGTGACCATGGCACGGCCGATCGCCAGCTGCTGCTGCTGACCGCCGGACAGATCGCCGCCGCGGCGCGACAGCATGGAATTCAGCACCGGAAACAGCGCGAAGATGTCGTCGGGAATGAAGCGCTCCTTGCGTGGCAGCGGCGCGAAGCCGGTTTCAAGGTTTTCCCTGACGGTGAGCAGCGGAAAGATCTCGCGGCCCTGCGGCACATAGCCGATGCCGTGTTTGGCGCGCGCATAGGGTGCCAGCCCGTTCAGCGTCTCGCCGTTGAAGCTGATCGTGCCGGCGCTCACCCCATGCTGGCCGGTGATGGCGCGCAAAAGCGACGACTTGCCGACCCCGTTGCGACCGAGCACGCAGGTGATCTTGCCCATGGGCGCTGTGATCGACACGCCGCGCAGCGCCTGTGCCGCGCCATAGTGAAGATTGATGTTGTTGACTGTCAGCATGGAGTGCCTCCTGTAATCCGCCGGGTTCCGGGGGCACCCCCCTCTGCCCTGCCGGGCACCTCTGCAACGATGTGAGGCACGGGATTGGGTAAAAAGCCCCCTCCCCAATCCCTCCCCACAAGGGGAAGGGGCTCACCCTGCCTCATCGCCTGCGCCCCGATTGGGCCAAGGCGGTACCGCGAAAGGTCTCCCCCTTTGTGGGGAAGATGGCGGCAGCCAGAGGGGGTTAAAGGCAACAAATTCCGCATCGCCCTCACCGCCCCAGATAGTTTTCGATGACCTTCGGATCGTTCGACACGAAATCGATCGAGCCTTCCGCCAGCACCGAACCTTCGGCGAGACACGTCACCTTCACGCCGAGATCGCGGATGAAGCCCATGTCGTGCTCGACCACCACCACCGAGCGGCTCTTGGCGATTTCCTTGAGCAGAATGGCGGTTTCGGCGGTTTCGGCATCGGTCATGCCGGCCACGGGTTCATCGACCAAGAGCAGTTTCGGCTCCTGCGCCAGAAGCATGCCGATCTCCAGCCACTGCTTCTGGCCATGGCTGAGGCTTGCCGCCAGGTCGTCGCGGCGATGGGTCAGGCGGATGGTGGCGAGGATCTCCTCGATACGGTCGCGATCCTCCCCGGAAAGCCGGTAGAACAGCGTGGCAAACACGCCGCGCTTGCGGTTCAGCGCCAGTTCCAGATTGTCCCAGACCGTATGGCTTTCGAACACCGTCGGCTTCTGGAACTTCCGGCCGATGCCGAGCTGGGCGATATCGGCCTCGTCCTTCCTGGTCAGGTCGATCATGTCCTCGAACACCACCTGGCCGCTGTCGGGCCGGGTCTTGCCGGTGATGATGTCCATCATCGTCGTCTTGCCGGCGCCGTTCGGGCCGATGATCGCCCGCAACTCGCCGGGCTCCACAACGAAGGAGAGCGAGTTCAACGCCTTGAAGCCATCGAAGGAGACGGAGACGCCATCGAGATAGAGAAGCGATTTCGGTCGGGTTTCGCTTTTGACGAGGTTCATCGCGTCTACTCCGCAGCCTGGACCTGGGACGGCGCCCGGTCGTCGTTTCCACTCGCCTCGGCCCGCGCCGCCGCCTTCATCGCACGGCGTGCGGCAAGGCCGGACTGCACCGTGCCGACAATGCCCTTCGGCAGGAACAGCGTCACGCCGATGAAGAGCGCACCCAGCGCATAGAGCCAGAGTTCCGGAAAGGCGCCGGTGAAGAAGCTCTTGCCGCCATTGACCAGCACCGCGCCGATGATCGGGCCGATCAGCGTGCCGCGCCCGCCGACCGCCGTCCACACCACCACCTCGATGGAATTGGCCGGCGCGAATTCACCGGGATTGATGATGCCAACCTGCGGCACGAACAGTGCACCGGCAATGCCCGCCATCATGGCCGAGACGACGAAGGTGAAGAGCTTTATGTTTTCCACCCGGAAGCCCAGGAAGCGGACCCGGCTTTCGGCATCGCGCACGCCGACCAGAACCTTGCCGAATTTGGAGCGGGTAATCGCAGAGGCAAGCACCAGGCAGAGCGCCAGCATCAGCGCGGACAGCGCAAACAGCACGGCGCGCGTGCCATCCGCCTGCACGGAGAAGCCGAGGATATCCTTGTAGTCGGTCAGGCCGTTATTGCCGCCGAAGCCCATATCGTTGCGGAAGAAGGCCAGCATCAGCGCATAGGTCATCGCCTGGGTGATGATCGAGAGATAGACGCCGTTGACGCGGGAGCGAAAGGCGAACCAGCCGAACACGAAGGCAAGCAGGCCCGGCACCAGCAGCACCATCAGCATGGCGAACCAGAACATGTCGAAGCCATGCCAGAACCAGGGCAGTTCCTTCCAGTTGAGGAAGACCATGAAATCGGGCAGAACCGGATTGCCGTAGACACCGCGCGAGCCGATCTGGCGCATCAGATACATGCCCATGGCATAGCCGCCGAGGGCAAAAAAGGCGCCGTGGCCGAGCGAAAGAATGCCGCAATAGCCCCAGACCAGATCAAGCGCCAGCGCCAGCAGCGCATAGCACAGATACTTGCCCATCAGCGACACCGCATAGGTTGGGACATGCAGGGCGCTGTCGGGCGAAAGGAGCAGATTGCTGGCCGGGACGGCCAGGGCCACGGCCGCCAGAACGGCAACCGCCATGACGATGCGACCTTCCAGTGCGCGCAACACGAAGCTGGTGATCATGCTTCCACCGCCCTTCCCTTCAGCGCGAACAGGCCGCGCGGTCTCTTCTGGATGAAGAGGATGATCAGAACGAGCACGAGGATCTTGCCGAGCACGGCGCCGGTCCACGGCTCGAGGAACTTGTTGAGGACGCCGAGCGACAGCGCGCCGACCAGCGTGCCCCACAGATTGCCGACGCCGCCGAACACCACGACCATGAAGCTGTCGATGATGTAGGACTGGCCGAGATTCGGCGAGACGTTGTCGATCTGGGAGAGGGCCACCCCGGCGATGCCGGCAATGCCGGAGCCGAGCGCGAAGGTGAAGGCATCGACCCAGGGCGTGCGGATGCCCATGGAAGAGGCCATGCGGCGGTTCTGGGTGACGGCGCGCATCTGAAGGCCGAAGGCGGAGCGCTTCATCAGCACCAGAAGGCCGATGAAGATCGACAGCGAGAAGGCGACGATCCACAGCCGGTTCCAGGTGATCTGCATCTGGCCGAGCTGGAAGGCGCCGGACATCCAGGACGGATTGCCGACCTCCTGGTTCGTCGGGCCGAAAATGGAGCGGACCAGTTGCTGCAGGATCAGCGACACGCCCCAGGTGGCCAGCAGGGTTTCCAGCGGACGACCATAGAGGAAGCGGATGACGCCGCGCTCGATCACGAGGCCGACCGCAGCCGTCACCAGGAAAGCGACCGGCAGGGCAATCGCCAGCGACCAGTCGAAAAGATTGGGCGCCGAAGTGCGGATCACCTCCTGCACCACATAGGTGGAATAGGCGCCGAGCATGACCATCTCGCCATGCGCCATGTTGATGATGCCCATCACGCCGAAGGTGATCGCAAGGCCGATGGCGGCCAGCAGCAGGACGGAACCGAGCGACAGGCCGTACCAGACATTCTGTCCCATGTCCCAGAAGGCCTGGGTGGTTTCGATCCTGGCAATGGCGGCGTCCACATCCGGCTTCAGCGCTGCATCGAGCGACGGGGCAGCCGACATCAGGATGCTGATCGCGCCGCGTCCGCCGAGACTGGCGACCGTCTCGATGGCCGCCCGCTTCTGATCGACGGGGCGCTCGGAAATCAGGATGGAGACGGCACGCGCCTCCTGCATGCGCGCCCTCACTTCGCCATCGGTTTCCTTTGAAAGAGCGGCCTCGACCAGTTCGAGATTTTCCGCCGAGGGCGAACGCAGAACGGCATCGGCGGCCTGCAGGCGCACCGCGCGGTCAGGGCTCAGCAGCGTCAGGCCGCCCGTCGCCGAACGGATCACGCGGCGCAGATTGTTGTTGATCCTGAGCTTCACCATGGAGCCCTTCGGCGCCTCGCCGGCACTTTCCCCGGAGAGCGGATCGATCAGCGTGAAATCGGCGCCCGCCGCCTTGGTAATGAAAACGGCCCCATCAGACTTGCGGGCATAAAGGTCACCCTCGGCAAAGGCATTCAGCGCCGGCACGACCCGCGGGTCCCCCGTCGCGGCGATCTGGCCGATCAGCTCTTCCGCCTGCTTGAAATCCGCCTTGCCGAGCTGGTCGATCAACGCCTTCGGATCGGACTGGGCAAGCGAGGATGTGGCGATGGAAAGAAGGAACAAAACGAGTGTGATGAAACGGATAAGCATTTTCTTGTCCCCGGTTGGCGGGCGGCTGTGTCTGAGGCCCCCTCAGCCGCCTGCCAGCACCTTTTCCTGACGGAACCGGCGTTACGATGAGGCAGACAAAGCACTACCCCCTCTGGCCTGCCGGCCATCTCCCCCACAAGGGGGGAGACACTTTGCGGCACCCGCCTAGGCTTCAATCGGCTTCGGTGGGTCGGCTGGGTTAAAGCCCTCCCCCTTGTGGGGAGGGTTGGGAGGGGTCTTGGACCCGACCGAGCGATCAGCTGCCCTTGCCGCCGCACTTGCCGGTGGCAACGTTGAAGTTGCCGCAGGACATCGGCTTGCGCCAGTCGGAGATCAGGTCCTTCGAATCAGGCAGGTAGTCGGACCATTCGTCGCCGACAACGGCGGGGGTCTGCTGGACGATTTCGAACTGGCCGTCGGCCTGGATTTCGCCGATCAGCACCGGCTTGGTGATGTGGTGGTTCGGCATGACGGTGGAGTAGCCGCCCGAGAGATTCGGGACCGAGACGCCGATGATCGAATCCAGCACCTTGTCGGTGTCGGTGGTGCCGGCGGCCTCGACGGCCTTTACCCAGGCGTTGAAGCCGATATAGGCAGCTTCCATCGGGTCATTGGTCACGCGCTTGTCGTTCTTGGTGAACGCATGCCATTCCTTGATGAATTCGGCATTGACCGGCGTATCGACGGACTGGAAGTAGTTCCAGGCGGCCAGATGGCCGACAAGCGGGCCGGTATCGAGGCCGGCCAGTTCCTCTTCGCCGACGGAGAAGGCGACGACCGGAATGTCTTCCGCCTTGATGCCCTGGTTGGCCAGTTCCTTGTAGAAGGGAACGTTGGCATCGCCGTTGATGGTGGAGACCACGGCGGTCTTCTTGCCGGCCGAGCCGAAGGCCTTGATCTTGGAGACTTCCGTCTGCCAGTCGGAGAAGCCGAACGGCGTGTAGTTGACCATGATGTCCTCGGCCTTGATGCCCTTCGACATCAGATAGGCCTTGAGAATCTTGTTGGTGGTCTGCGGATAGACGTAGTCGGTGCCTTCCAGAACGAAGCGCTCGACGCCTTCGGTGTTCATCAGGTAGTCGACGGCCGGGATGGCCTGCTGGTTCGGGGCCGCACCGGTGTAGATGATGTTGCGCGAGGATTCTTCGCCTTCATACTGGACGGGATAGAAGAGGATCGAGTTCAGTTCCTCGAAGACCGGCAGGACCGACTTGCGCGACGAGGAGGTCCAGCAACCGAAGACGGCGGCGACCTTGTCCTGGCTGATCAGCTGGCGGGCCTTTTCGGCAAACAGCGGCCAGTCGGAGGCCGGATCGACCACGACGGCCTCGAGCTTCTTGCCGAGAACGCCGCCCTTCTTGTTCTGCTCGTCGATGAGCATCAGCATGGCGTCCTTCAGCGTCGTTTCCGAAATGGCCATGGTGCCGGAAAGCGAGTGCAGGACGCCGATCTTGATCGTGTCGTCGGCGGCAAAGGCGCCGTGGAATGCCGTCGTGGACATGATGGCGGCGAGCATGGCGCCGCCGAGCCTGGCCTTGAAATTCATGGTGCGAACCCCTCTTCTCGTTCGTTCCGCAACGGGCCTGTGTTCGGCCGTTAACCGTTGCTTCACGAACTATCGGCTGCTGCACCGCAAAACGGCATACGTAAAATGACGTACACGAGGGGGCGAAAGGGGAAGCGCACGCAGCCGTCGGTGCCGGGCCTGCGCGGAGCAAGGCGGAACTTGCCGCGACTCGCCGCCGGTGCTCTACCTGTCTGATGACCGATGCACCCGCCACCCGCCACCCTTCCAGCGAGCCCCTCGGCCGCCGATACCTGGCGCTCCTCACCGCCAGCGGCATTTCCAACCTCGGGGATGGCATCGGCACCGTTGCATGGCCCTGGGTCGCCTCGCTTCTGACGCGCGATCCGGTGTCGATCGCGCTGGTGGGCATCGCACTGCGCCTGCCCTGGCTGCTGTTCTCCCTGCCTGCCGGCGTGATCATCGACCGGTTCGACAGGCGCCGGCTGGTGCTGGCCATGGACGTGCTGCGTTTCGGCCTGCTGAACGGGCTCGGGCTTGCTGTGTGGGCCGCAATGCCGCTCGCGCTCGATGACACGGCCGGCTTTCCCGCAAGCCCCATCTACTGGCTGCTGATTGCCACGGCCTTCGTCTATGGCTGCGCGGAAGTTCTGCGCGACAACTGCGCCCAGACCCTGATGCCGGCCATCGTGCCGGCCTCGCGCCTGCAGGCGGCCAATGGCCGCTTGTGGAGTGTGGAACTTGTCGGCAATTCGCTCCTCGGCCCGCCGCTTGCCGGCCTGATCATCGCGGTCGCCCTGCCGCTCGCCTTCATCGCCAACGGCTTCGGCTTCGCATTCGCGGCGCTGTGCATCTATTCCATCAAGGGCCCGTTTCGCGCCAACGGCCAGGGCGAACGTCGCCACTGGATTGCCGAGGTACGCGAAGGGGCGAGCTTTCTGTGGCGCAACACGCTGCTGCGGGATCTGGCACTGGCCCTGGCGGCGCTGAATGCCATGACGTTTTTGATGCTGGTTGCGCTGGTGCTGTTTGCGCAGGACGTGCTCGGCATGTCGTCGGCCGAATATGGCCTGCTGCTGACAGCCGCCGCAGCCGGCGGTATCATCGGCGGCCTCATGGCGGATGCCCTGGTCAGGCGGCTCGGGCCGGGCAATGCGTTGCGCCTGACCCTGCTGGCCATCACGGTTCAACTGGCGGTGATCGCCCTTTCCAGCCATGCCGCGCCGGTCTGGTGCGCGCTGGTGCTGGCGGAATTCTTCGGGATGGTGTGGAACACGATCACCGTCAGCATGCGCCAGAGTCTGGTTCCGCAGCACATCCTCGGTCGCGTCAACAGCGTCTACCGCTTCTTTGCCTGGGGATCGATCCCGCTCGGGCTTCTGCTGTCGGGTCTCATCGTCAGGCTGGCGGAAGGCCTGACGAACCACGAGACGGCACTCGCTACACCCTTTGCCTTTGGCGCGGTGGTCATGGCGCTGACCACCGCACTGTTCTGGAAGCGGTTTTCCAATGCGCGCCTGTCAGCCGCGCATTTTGCGTGAGGAAAGCCGCGGCAACCTTCAGTTCTGCCGGTTTCTCAGCTTTTCCGCCTCGGCATAGAATTTCTTTTCCCACTCGTTGTGGTTATCCAGCCCTTCGCGGATGAAGGGCGTGAAGATGGCGAGGTTCATCAGGCACCAGTTGACCAGGCGGGCCGGGAACTTCAGCGGCTTGACGAAATCCACGAACAGCACCACGCGGGTCTGGTCGGAATGGTTCCAGGCCTCATGCTCATAGGCATCGTCGAAGATCAGCACCTTGCCCTCCTCCCAGTGGCAGATCTGGTCCTTGACGCGAATGGCGATCTTGTCTCTCTGCGGCGGCACGATCATGCCGAGATGCAGGCGCAGCACGCCGTTATAGGGGCCGCGATGGGCGGGCAGATGCTTGCCGGGCTCGAAGATCGAGAACATCACCGTGGTCAGCCCCGGGATCTTCTGCATCGCCTTCCAGGTTTCCGGGCAGGCCTTGATGTTCTGCTCCGACTTCAGGCCGAAACCCAGCAGGAAGAAGGTCTTCCAGTTGTTGTCGGTGGAAATGGTCTTCACATCGGTGGAAATGTCCTGGAAGCTCGGCAGCTCGTCCTTGCGCTTCAGGATCTGGTCCAGTTCCGCACGAATGGCGGGATAGGCCTTCTCGATCTCCGCGGCCCAGGGGAACGTCGCGTTGTCATAGACCGGGGGATTGCCCAGCCTGGCATATTTCAGATTGAGACCTTCCGCCCAGGCGACGATCGCCATGAAGAAGCGGGTGATGCGGCTCGGGCGGTCCATGGGCGCGATGCCCTGGGTGCCAAAAGTCTGTTCATTCGGAGAAACGCTGGCTGAAGAGGGTTTCACGGGAGGCCACACAAGAATGAAAGTTGACGGGACCCGAGGAACCTGAGGGAGACAAGACCCCGGGCGTTCTGCTACGCCTTCTGAAATGGTGAGCACCCCAGCACTTGCAAGAGCCTGTGTCACAGTTGTGGCAAACGGGAATCCGGCTTGCAAATCCGCAGCAAACCCCTGAAACTGCCCAAACCATCATCATGCACAAATGGACGGCAAGGCACGCATGGCAGCGCGGCAACGCATCATTCCGGTCCGGCGCGACTATAACCGCTGGGTCGCGAACCAGACGCTGGAAGACTATGCGCTGCGCTTCACCGCCAAGAGCGCCCGGCGCTTTTCCTCCAGCCGCATCTCGCAGACCGCCATCGGCGCCATTTCCTTCCTCGCGCTGGAGGCGATCGGCGGAGCGATCACGCTGTCCTATGGCACCACCAATGCCTTCTTCGCCATCCTGGCTGCAGCCATCGCCATGCTCGTCGTCGGCCTGCCGATCAGCCGCTATGCGATCCGCCACGGCGTCGACATCGATCTTCTGACGCGGGGCGCAAGTTTTGGCTATATCGGCTCCACCATCACCTCGCTGATCTATGCCAGTTTCACCTTCATGCTGTTTGCCATCGAGGCCTCGATCATGACGGCGGCGCTGAAGATGGCCTTCGGCATTCCGCCCTGGATCGGCTACATCATCAGCGCCGCCGTGGTCATTCCGCTGGTCATCTATGGCGTGCAGCTGATCTCGCGCTTCCAGCTGGCCACGCAGCCGTTCTGGATCATCCTCAACATCCTGCCCTTCCTGTTCATCGCCTTTTCCGACTGGGAAAAGTTCGACCTTTGGCGCAGCTTCGCCGGCATCAACCATTCGAACGCGGTAGTGGGCAGCCCGGCGCCGTTCAATCTGGTGGAGTTCGGCGCCGCCTCGGCGGTCATTCTGGCTCTGATGCCGCAGATCGGCGAGCAGGTGGATTTCCTGCGCTTCCTGCCGGCGGAGGGGCAGCGCAAGTGGCGCCATAGGCTCGCCGTGTTCCTGGCCGGCCCCGGCTGGGTGGTGGTCGGCGTGCCGAAACTGCTGGCCGGCTCGTTTCTGGCAGTGCTGACGCTGTCGACCGGCGTGCCGGCGCTCGAAGCGGGCGATCCGGCCCACATGTATCTGACCGCCTTCGGCTACATGATCCCCAACGATACGGCGGCCCTTCTGCTGATGGCGGCCTTCGTCGTGGTCTCGCAGCTGAAGATCAACGTGATGAATGCCTATGCCGGATCGCTGGCCTGGTCGAATTTCTTCTCGCGCCTCACCCACAGCCATCCGGGCCGCGTCGTCTGGCTGATATTCAACGTGGCGATCGCGCTGCTTCTGATGGAAATCGGCATCTACCGGCTGCTGGAAGCGACGCTCGGCATCTTCTCGATCATTGCCATGGCCTGGCTCTGCACCATCTCGGCCGATCTCTTCATCAACAAGCCGCTGGGGCTGTCGCCGCCCGGCATCGAGTTCAAGCGCGCCCATCTCTACGACCTGAACCCGGTCGGGCTCGGCGCCATGCTGGGCTCCACGGCGATTGCGCTGTCGGCGCATTTCGGGCTGTTCGGCATGCTCGCCGCCTCGCTCTCCACCTATCTGACGCTGACCGCCTTCCTCATCTCGCCGCTGATCGCCTGGGGCACCAATGGTCGTTTCTACCTGGCGCGCAAGCCGCGCCACGCCTGGAAAAACCTGACGGCCATCACCTGCTCCATCTGCGAACATCCGTTCGAGCCGGAAGACATGGCCTGGTGCCCCGCCTATGCCGCGCCGATCTGCTCGCTCTGCTGTTCGCTCGACAGCCGCTGCCACGACATGTGCAAGCCGAAGGCGCAGATGAAGGCGCAGATCGGCAGCGTCGCCCGCTCCTTCCTCTCCGACCAGGTGGTGGAGCGGTTGATGACCCGACTCGGCCGCTATGCGATGACGGCGATCCTGTCGATCTCGCTGATCGGCGGCATCATGGCGATGATCGCCTATCAAGTCAGCGACAGCATGCCGGCCAATGCCGATGTGATCTATGGCACGATCCTGATCGTGTTCTTCGTATTTGCCATCATTGCCGGCATCGTCTCGTGGTTCTTCGTGCTGGCGCATGACAGCCGGGTGGTGGCGGAGGAGGAATCCTCACGCCAGACCACCTTGCTTCTCAAGGAAATCGCCGCACACAAGAAAACGGATGCCGCGCTGCAAAAGGCCAAGGAAACGGCGGAAGCTGCCAACCGCGCCAAGAGCCGCTATGTCGTGGGCCTCAGCCACGAGCTGCGCACGCCGCTGAATGCGGTTCTCGGCTATGCACAGATCCTCGAACGCGACGAGAGCATTCCGCAGCCGCGCCAGTCGGCGATCAGGGTGATCAAGCGTTCGGCCGACCATCTCTCCGGCCTGATCGACGGGCTGCTCGACATTTCCAAGATCGAGGCCGGCAAGCTGCAGGTCTATTCCAACGAGATCAACATCCAGGATTTTCTCGACCAGATCGTGGAGATGGTGCGCCCGCAGGCCCAGGCCAAGGGGCTGGATTTCATCCACGAGCGGGCACGCAGCCTGCCGCATTACGTGCGCAGCGACGAGAAGCGCCTGCGCCAGATCCTCGTCAACCTGCTCTCCAATGCCATCAAGTTCACCGAAGCCGGCAGCGTGCGCTTCAAAGTGGATTATCGCAGCCAGGTGGCAACCTTCACCATCACCGATACCGGCTGCGGCATTGCGGAAAAGGATCTCGGCCGCATCTACGAACCCTTCCAGCGCGGCGAGGCAGACAATGTGCGGCCGATGCCGGGCCTCGGCCTCGGGCTCACCATCACGCGACTGCTCACCAACACCATGGGCGGGGAAATCTCCGTCGTCAGCCGCAAGGGTGAAGGCTCCACCTTCCGCGTGCGGCTGATGCTGTCGGCCGTCGATCGCCCCAGCACCATGCCGGCGGCTGCGCGGCGGATCGTCTCCCATACCGGACCGCGGCGCACCATCGTGGTGGTGGACGACAACGAGGACCATCGCGACCTGATGCGCGAGGTGCTGACGCCGATGGATTTCGTGGTGCTGACGGCAAAGGACGGGCCGGACTGCCTGACGCTGATCGAGGGGGTGAAGCCCGACCTTTTCCTGGTCGACATCCTGATGCCCGGCATGACCGGATGGCAGCTGGTGGCGCGGCTGCGCGAAGGCGGCCAGACGGCACCGATCCTGATGCTGTCGGCCAATATCGGCGACGGCGCCTCGGTGCGCCGCGAAGGCGACGGCCACAACGATACGCTCGCCAAGCCCGTCGACATCCGCCAGCTCTCCGACAAGCTGGCGCTGCATCTGGGACTGACCTGGATCTATGACGACGAGGTTGCGCCGTCCGCCGTCCCCGCCGCCTCCCGGCTTGCGGAACCGAAAAGCCCAGGCCGCCGCCATGTGGAGGACCTGATCCAGTTGGGCGAGATCGGCTATATCCGTGGCATCGAGGCCAAGCTCGCGGAGCTTGCCCGCCTGCCGGAAAACCTTGCCTTCACCGAGGCCCTCGCGTCCTATGTTCAAGCCTTCGACCTCTCGGGCTATAGGACCTTCCTCAACCGATTCACCGAGGAAAGAGTTGCCGACGATGTCTGACATGGCCCTGCCCCGCGATATCGTGCTGCTGGTGGACGACAGTCCCGAAGCGCTCGGCTTTCTGACCGAGGCGCTGGAGGCCTCCGGCTTTTCCGTGCTGATCGCCACCTCCGGCCAGTCGGCGCTCAACATCGTCGACCGCATCACGCCGGACCTGATCCTGCTCGACGCAGTGATGCCCGGCATGGACGGCTTTGCCGCCTGCCGCAGGCTGAAGGCCAATCCGGCCATTTCGCAGGTGCCGGTGATCTTCATGACCGGGCTCACCGAGACCGAACATGTGGTGCACGCGCTGGAGAGCGGCGGCGTCGACTATCTGACCAAGCCGATCAATATCGACGAATTGCGCGCCCGCATCCGCGTCCACCTGTCCAACGCCCGCTCGGCGCAGAGCGCCCGCGTCGCGCTCGATGCCGCCGGCCGCCATCTGCTGGCGGTGCGCGGCAATGGCGCCCTGCACTGGTCCACCCCGCAGGCCACCCGGCTGATCAATGCCGCCACCGGGAGCGATGACGGCCTCGACAATGCGGTGCGCCAGATTGCTGGCTGGATGGCCGGCCGCGACCGCCCGGGCTTCTCCCGCGAGGCGACCTTCGCCTTCGCGGAACGCGCCGATGCCAGCCTGCACTTCGTCTTCCTCGGCGCAATCGGCGCCGACGAATACCTGTTCCGCGTCACCGGCAGCAGCACACGCGCCGACGATGCGGTGCTGCGCGCGCATTTTTCCCTGACACTCAGGGAATCCGAAGTGCTGCTGTGGATCGCCAAGGGCAAGTCGAACAAGGATATCGGCGACATCCTCGGCCTGTCGTCGCGCACGGTAAACAAGCACCTCGAACAGATCTATGTGAAGCTTGGCGTGGAAAACCGCGCTTCGGCGGCCGTCAAGGCCGCGACCGTGCTGCACAGCGTGTGATCGCCGTCATAGCTTGCGCCACACTAGATCCTGTCCACGCAACGACGCCCGCCGGCGCCCGGTCACCGCCTTGGCGCCTATCGGGGGCAGACGGCGCCAGCGTTCGCGTTTTCACCTGACCTGGAGGAGAACCATGAACCGCTTCGTCATCCTGTCCGGCTGCTCCGGCGGCGGAAAATCCACGCTGCTGGCCGAACTCTCCCGCCTCGGCCATGCAATCATCGAAGAGCCCGGCCGACGGATCGTGGCAGAGGAACAGGCATCGGGCGGCAGCGCGCTGCCATGGCTCGACATGCCGGCCTTCGCCCGCTGGGCAATCGACATGGCTCTCAGCGATCGCAAAAGGGCCCGGCATGCCGAGGGATGGGTGTTCTTCGACCGCAGCCTGATCGATGCCGCAGCAGCGCTTGCCCATGCCAGCGGCGAGGAGACGGTTCTCGATCTTTGCCGGCAGCACCCTTATCACGAGACCGTCTTTCTCACGCCGCCCTGGCCCGAACTCTATGCACCGGATGCCGAACGCCGCCACGGGCTGGAGGCGGCGATTGCCGAGTACCAGCGCCTTGCCGCACTCTTTCCAAGGCTCGGCTATCAGACCGTCCTCCTGCCGAAGGTCAGTGTCAAGGAAAGAGCCGCGATGATTCTGGCCCGGCTCGGCAGGGCCCCCTGAGGGCGCGGCTCCAACCTCTCCGCCGGGCAAAGGCGCCAGTGGTGCTTAGAACCGTTGACCTGCAGGCCGTTCCCGCCTGCAGTCGATGAGCGTCCTGCAGGAAAGACGCAAAAAGCCCGGCGCGAAGCCGGGCTTTCCGAAGAGAGGCGAAGGTCAGAAACCTTCGGCCCGATCTTACATCTGGAAGTAGCTGTACTTGCCGTCCGGACCCTTCTTCCACTCGTACATGACATAGTCCGGACGGGTGATGTCGCCCTTGGCGTCGAAGCCGATGTCGCCGATGGCGGTCTTGAACGGACCCTTGGCCTTCATGGCTTCTGCGACCTTGGTCGGGTCGTTGCTCTTGGCAGCCTTGGCGGCGTCAGCAAAGATCTGCATGGCGGCGTAGGAGTAGAGCGTATAGGCTTCCGGCTCGAAACCAGCCTTGCGGAACTTCTCGACGAGGTCCTTGGCGTTCGGGTTCTGGCGCGGATCCGGCGGGAAGGTCATCAGCGTGCCGTTGACGGCGTCGCCGGCAATCGAGGCCAGTTCGTTGGAGGTGATGCCGTCGCCGGACATCAGCGGAGCCTTGACGCCCTGGTCGGCCATCTGGCGCATCAGCAGGCCGGCTTCGGTGTGCAGACCGCCGAAATAGACGATGCCGACGCCGGCATTCTTCATCTTGGAGATCAGCGCCGAGAAGTCCTTGTCGCCGACGGTGATGCCTTCGTAGATGACTTCCTTGACGCCGAGCTTGTTCATCGCCTTCTTGGTTTCGTCAGCGAGGCCCTGGCCGTAGGTGGTCTTGTCGTGAACGACGGCAACCGGAACGCCCTTGAACTTTTCGGCGATGTACTGGCCGGCAACCGCGCCCTGCTGGTCGTCACGGCCGCAGGTGCGGAAGGTGTTCCACAGGCCGCGATCGGTGAACTTCGGGTTGGTCGAGGCCGGCGTGATCTGCACGATGCCGTTTTCGGCATAGACATCCGAAGCCGGGATCGAAACCGACGAGTTGAAGTGACCGACGACAAACTTCACGCCATCAGCCACGAACTTGTTGGCCACGGAAACGCCCTGCTTCGGGTCCGACACGTCGTCGCCGAGCACGATCTTGATCTTTTCACCGTTGATGCCACCAGCCGCGTTGATGTCCGCTGCCGCCTGTTCCGCACCCTTCTGGAGCTGTGCGCCGAAGGCTGCGTTCGGGCCTGTCAGCGGGCCGGCAACGCCGACGAGGATATCGGCCCAGGCAGAACCGCCGAAGGCCACGACGGCCGTCAGCGCCACTGCCGAGAGAAGAGACTTCTTCATAATGTTACTCCCAGTTTTTTGAGCGGGTCGGTGTAAGAACCGTGCGCAAGACCCACCACCCCTGCGCCGGTAACTGGTTCCCTTTTCACAACAATCTGAGGCCGAAAGCCTCAGCCTGTCAATTCTTCTTCTTCCACGAGAAGGTGCCGCTGCGCTCGTAGAGCCAGTAGTAGTTCTCCACCATCTGGCTCGTGCGCCGATGCCGGAAGCCGGCCATGGCGAACAGGAGAAGCAGCACCACATCGAGGAGATAATAGCCGGGGGCGAGGAACGGCCCCTGGAACAGCGAAAAGTGCAGGAAGCGCAGCAGCACACCCAGCAGCAGCACATAGGCGAAGACGAGCGGCGGTTCCTTCCAGCCCTCCGCAACGGCGCGACCGGTGCG
The DNA here is from genome assembly GCF_018760785.1 of Rhizobium sp. CSW-27. Lineage (GTDB taxonomy): Bacteria > Pseudomonadota > Alphaproteobacteria > Rhizobiales > Rhizobiaceae > Neorhizobium. The sequence goes on along the minus strand of NZ_JAHHZO010000002.1, from coordinate 530,669 downwards.
CCATGCAGTCCAGAAGCCGAGCAGCAGCACGATGAAGCGCAGCACGTAACGCGCGCCCGTATCGCTTTCAAAGAAAAGACCTTGCATATCCAATCTCCCCGATGCGCCTCAGTGGCGCCCGCCTTCCAGATAGGCGGCGCGCACTTCAGGATTGGCCAGGAGTTCCCTGCCGGACCCGCTCATGGTCACCTTGCCGTTCACCATCACATAGGCGCGATGCGACAGCTTCAGCGCCGCAAATGCGTTCTGTTCAACGAGGAAGACGGTCAGCCCCTCCTTCTCGTTCAAGACCTTGATGGCTTCGAAGATCTGCTTGACGATCAGCGGCGCCAGACCGAGCGATGGCTCGTCCAGCAGCAGCAGTTTGGGACGGGCCATCAGCGCGCGACCGATGGACAGCATCTGCTGCTCGCCGCCGGAGAGCGTTCCGCCGCGCTGGCTCTGGCGCTCCTTCAGGCGCGGGAAGAGCGTAAAGATCTTCTCCACGTCCTCGTCGAAATATTTCAGGTTGTCGAGACCGGCGCCCATCTGCAGGTTTTCGTAGACCGTCATGCGCGGAAAGATGCGGCGACCTTCCGGAGACTGGGCGATGCGGCGGCGCGCGATCAGATGCGTCGGCATCCTGGTGATGTCGGTGCCGTCGAAGACGACGGAACCATGGCGGGCCTGCGGGCTGCCGCAGATCGTCATCATCAGCGTCGACTTGCCGGCGCCGTTGGCGCCGATCAGGCTGACGATCTCGCCCCGGTTGACATGCACGTCAACACCGGCAAGCGCGCGGATGCTGCCGTAATAGGTCTCGACGCCGCTGACCTTCAGAAGAGGCTCGACATTGGAATTAGCGTTGGCGGACATCAGTGCGAGCCCCCGTCGAGTTCTTCATGTATCACGTCTTCCAGCTCGTCGTCATCGACACCGAGATAGGCGGCAATGACCTTCGGATCGTTCTTCACATGGTCCGGCGTGCCATCGGAAATCTTCTGGCCGTATTCCAGAACGACGACATGGTCGGAGATCTCCATGACCACGGACATGTCGTGCTCGATCAGCAGGATCGAGGTGCCGGTCTCGTCACGAATGCTGTTGAGCAGCGTGTTGAGGGCAAGCGATTCCTTGGGGTTGAGGCCGGCGGCCGGCTCGTCGAGGCACAGAAGCTCCGGCCCCGTGCACATGGCGCGGGCGATCTCCAGACGGCGCTGCGCGCCATAGGGCAGATCGCCGGCCGGATCGTCGGCGCGATCGATGAGATCGGCCTTTTCCAGCCACTGGCGGGCAAGCTCGATCGAGCCTTCCGCCTCCCGCTTGTAGGAACCGAGACCGAGCAGGCCCATGATCGTGTAGCCGGAGGCCTTCATCAGCTTGTTGTGTTGCGCCACCAGCAGATTTTCCAGCACCGTGAGGCCGGAGAAGAGCCGGATATTCTGGAACGTACGGGCAACCTTGGCCTTCTTGGTGATCTCGAAATCCGAGAGGCGTTCGAGAAGGTGCTGCTCGCCGTTGCGCCGGTTCATGGTGATCATGCCCATGGTCGGCTTGTAGAAACCGGTGATGCAGTTGAACACGGTCGTCTTGCCGGCGCCGTTCGGACCGATCAGCGCGGTGATCTCGCCACGCCTGGCTTCAAGCGACAGGTCGTTGATCGCCATCAGCCCGCCGAAGCGCATCGACAGATGCTCGACCTTGAGAATGGTATCGCGTGTCATGGTCGTATTTCCGGAGGTCATCAGCCGTGACCCTCCTTGGTGAAGCTTCCGGAGACGGCCTTGCGTTCCTTGAGGAAGGCCGTCGGTTCACGCGAGCCGACGAAACCGCGCGGCTTGAACAGCATGACCGCTACCATGGCCAGACCGAAGAGCAGCATGCGGTAGAGTTCCGGCGTGAAATCCTCGCCAAACACGTGCTTGAGGAATTCCATCTCGCGCAGAAGCTCGGTGCCGCCGATCATGACGACGGCCGCGATCGCGATGCCCGTCAGCGACCCCATGCCGCCGAGCACGACAATGGCAAGGATGACTGCGGATTCGAGGAAGACGAAGCTTTCCGGCGAGACGAAGCCCTGGCGGGCGGCGAAGAACGAACCGGCAAAGCCCCCGAACATGGCGCCGATGGCAAAGGCCGTCAGCTTGGTCTTGACAGTGTCGATGCCGAGCGAACGGCAGGCGATCTCGTCCTCGCGCAAGGCTTCCCAGGCACGACCGATCGGCATGCTGCGCAGCTTGATCGTCACATAGGCGGTGATCAGGCACAGCGCCAGGATCACGTAGAACAGGAAGATCTTGTAGTAGGCGGACGACATCGGCAGGCCGAATACCTTGGCGAAATTGTTGTCCGCCCCGACATCGAAGGACCAGATGCCGAAGATGGAGGCCTTTGCGACGCCGGAGATGCCGGCCGTGCCACCCGTTACCTCGGTCCAGTTCATCAACACGAGGCGGATGATCTCGCCGAAGGCAAGCGTGACGATGGCCAGGTAGTCGCCGCGCAGCCGCAGCACCGGAAAGCCGAGGATGATGCCCCAGAAGGCGGCCAGGATGCCGGCCAGCGGCAGAAGCAGCCAGAAGGACAGCCCGAACGTATCCGACAGCAGCGCGTAGGAATAGGCGCCGACCGCATAGAAGGCCACGTAGCCGAGATCGAGCAGGCCGGCGAGGCCCACGACGACGTTCAGACCCCAGGCAAGCATCACGTAGATGAGGATCTGGATGCCGAAATTGTCGACATATTTCAACGATCCCTGCACGCCGTTCAGGCTGACGATGATCGGCGGATAGAGCACGAGGAAGATCAGCGCGATCTTGAGGAAGTGCCTGTGGAAGAACCCCTTCTCGTCCGACACCTCGGGAATGCCGGCCTTGGCCTTGGCCAGCTTGCGCCGGTCGATATGCGGCTTGACGAAGCCGACGACCAGGAAGCGGCCGATGGCGGCGATCGCCACGAAAATGGCGAGCAGGCCCCAGCGCATGCGCCAGACCAGCGCATTGTCGATGTTCTGATAGGTCTCGACCCCGACATAGAGCAGGAACATGCCGAAGGCCAGAACGCCGGCAAGGAGACCTTCCTTAACGGCCTGGGCCATCACGCCCGGTGCCGTTTCCTTGGCAGTGGAATTTGTGTTCGGCATGGATTACACCTTCTCCACTTCGGGACGTCCCAGGATGCCGGTCGGCTTGAAGATCAGCACGAAGGCGAGGATGGCGAAGGTCGCCACGTCCTTGTAGGCAATGGAGAAATAAGCGGACCAGAGGGATTCGATGAGGCCGATCAGCAACCCGCCCAGAACGGCGCCCGGCAGAGAGCCGATGCCGCCGAGAACGGCTGCGGTGAAGGCCTTTACGCCCGGAATGAAGCCATCGGCAAACGAAGCGACCCCGTAATACATCAGGTACATCGTACCGGCGACAGCGGCGAGCGAGGCGCCCATGATGAAGGTGATCGAGATCGTCCGGTCGACGTCGACGCCGAGCAGCGCGGCCATTTTCCGGTCCTGTTCGGTGGCGCGCTGGGCGCGGCCGAGCGGCGTCTTGTTGACGATGTACCAGAAAATGGTGAGCAGCACCGCCGTGACCAGCACGATTACCAGCTGCTTCAGCGACACCGTCACTTCACCGAAGTGGAAGACATCGTTGACAAGCGGCGGGATCGGCTTGTTGCGCGGGCCCTGCGTCACCTGGATGAAGTTCGACAGGACGATCGACATGCCGATCGCGGTGATCAGCGGCGCCAGACGGAAGGAGCCGCGCAGCGGCCGGTAGGCGACGCGTTCGATCGTCCAGTTCCACAGGCTGGTCACCAGCATCGCGACAACCATCATGATCAGAAGCGCAAGCGCCACGGGAACGCCGGCGATGAAGGATGTCAGGACCAGGAAGACGATCAGGGCGGCGAAGCCGCCGAGCATGAAGATGTCACCATGGGCAAAATTGATCATGCCGATGATGCCATAAACCATCGTATAGCCAATTGCGACCAAGCCATAGATGGATCCAAGAGTCAGCCCGTTCAGGAGCTGCTGGATGAAATACTCCATTAATTTTCCCCCGGACGCGGTCCACGAAAACGACAGCCGCGTCTCTTGTATGTGTGGCCCTTACGGGTTCTTGAGTGTTGGAAATTTCATACCGCTTTCCCTCAAAAAGGGAAGTCAAAATGATGTATCCCCGGCAATTACCCCCAGGCGGCCCGGACTTCTGGCGCGAAACAGCCCAGAAAACCCAGAAAATCGGCACTAATTGATCAAAATGCCGGCTTTTCATCCATGACGCATGTGTGATCCATCGGCATCGAAGAGGGGAACGGGTTGCAGAGTCGCCTCGAGCATTTCGCCGAGCAACTCGATCTGCCAGCCGTCGCGAACCGCCGCATGCGCCTTCGGCACATAGCCCATTGCCACCGAGCACCCCGCCGCATGGGCATAGCCGCCGGAGGTGACCCAGCCGACGACCTCCCCGTTCAGCGAGATCGGTTCGTCACCCAGCACATCGGCATCGCGCGCCTTGACCGTGAAGGTGACGAGCCTGAGTGCGCCGCCCGACAGTTTTTCCTCAATGGCGGCCATCTTGCCGATGAAGTTTGCCTCCTTCTTCAGCGCCACGAAGCGGCCAAGGCCGGCTTCCAGCGGCCCGTAGAGCGGGCGATATTCGCGCGACCAGCTGCCATAGGATTTCTCCAGCCGGAGCGCGTTCAGAGCTCTGAGGCCGAACAGGCGGATGCCGAAGGGCTTGCCTGCCTCCATGAGCGTTTCGAAGACATGGCGCTGGTATTCCGGCCGCATCCAGATCTCGTAACCGAGATCGCCGGTATAGCTGACGCGGCCGATCAGCACCGGCGCCATGCCGAGATCCATCTCGCGGATGGCCATGAAGGGGAAGGCTTCGGACGAGAGATCGAGATGCGTCAGACTCTGCAGCACCGCGCGCGCCTTCGGCCCGGCAATCGCCAGCCCGACAAGGCTGAGGCCGAGCGCGTCGATTTCCACCGACCCGTCATCCGGCAGATGGCTCTCGAACCAGCGCATGTGGTAATCCTCGGCAATGCCGGAGCCGATCAGCAGGAAATCCTCGTCATCGAGATTGGCGAGCGTGAAGTCACCGATCAGTTTGCCGGCCTCGTTCAGCATCGGGCAGAGTGCCATTCTGCCGACCGGCGGCACCTTGCCGGCCAGCATGTGATCGAGCCAGGCCGCCGCCCCCTCGCCGCTGACGGAATATTTGGCAAAGCCCGAGGTTTCCATCAGGCCAACGCTCTGGCGCACCGCCCGCGCCTCGGTGCCGACATGGTCGAAATCGGTGGAGCGACGCCAGGAAAAGCGGTCCTCCACCCCCTCCGGCGCGAACCACAGCGGCGTTTCCAGACCGTAGGACGCGCCGAACACCGCCCCTTCCGCCTTCAACCGGTCATAGATCGGCGTCGTCAGCAGCGGGCGCGCCGCCGGCAGTTCCTCGTTGGGATAGCGGATCGAGAAGCGGCGCGAGTAATTCTCGCGCACCTTGGCATTGGTATAGGCCAGCGTCGCATAGTCGCCGTAACGGCAGACATCCATGGCAAAGACATCGAAGCCCGGATCGCCCTCGATGATCCAGTTGGCAAGCGCCAGCCCCACGCCGCCGCCCTGGCTGAAGCCGGCCATGACGGCGCAGGCGGACCAGAAATTCGTCATGCCGCGCACCGGTCCGACCAGCGGATTGCCATCCGGCGAGAAGGTGAAGGGGCCGTTGATGATCTTCCTGATGCCGGCATTGTTGAAGGCGGGGAAGTGGCGGAAGCCGACTTCCAGTTCGCCCGTGATGCGCTCCAGATCTTCCGCCAGAAGTTCATGCCCAAAACTCCAGGGCGTTTCGATCGGCGACCAGGGACGACAATCCTTCTCATAGGTGCCCATCAGCATGCCGTTGCGCTCCTGGCGGATATAGATCTCGCCGTCGAAATCCACGCAATGCATCAGCTCCCTGCCGGTCGTGCGGTTGAAGTCGATCACCTCCGGCATATCCTCGGTGATCAGGTACATGTGCTCCATGGCCAGCACCGGCAGTTCCAGCCCCACCATGCGCCCCACCTCGCGCGCCCAGAGGCCGGCGGCATTGACCACATGCTCGGCGCGGATCTCACCCTTGTCGGTGATCACCCGCCAGGTGCCATCCGGCATCTGCAGCAGTTCCTCCACCTTGGTATGGAGATAGATTTCGGCACCGTTCTTCTTCGCGGATTTCGCATAGGCATGGGTCGTGCCGTAAGGGTCGAGATGGCCCTCGTGCGGATCGAAGACGGCGCCGACGAACTGCCTGGGATCGAGCAGCGGCATCATCTCGTAGGCTTCCTCGGCAGAAATCAGCCGCGCCTCGCCGCCGGCATATTTGCCCTTGGCGAGCAGTGACTTCATCCAGTCGAAGCGCTCCGGCGTCGCCGCCAGCATCAGGCCGGAGGTCATGTGCAGGCCGATGTCCTGACCGGAATACTCCTCTATCTCCTTGTAGAGTTCGACCGTGTATTTCTGCAGCTTGGCGACATTGGGATCGCCGTTGATGGTATGCATGCCGCCCGCCGCATGCCAGGTGGAGCCGGAGGTGAGCTCCGAGCGTTCGAGAAGCACCACATCCGTCCAGCCGAACTTGGTCAGGTGATAAAGCACCGAACAGCCGACGACCCCACCGCCGATGACGACAACCCTGGCATGATTCTTCATTGCGGACACTCCCCTTGGCCAAGACGGTTGAGCGGGAGCCTAGAGGCAGGCGGTGACAGGCAATAGTCGTTTTCGCGAAACAAATTGTGCCGTTTGCGGCATGGTGCGGGCGCGCACTAAAGGTCCTCGAAACCGAGCGACCGCCCGCCATGGGCAATCCGCAAGAGGACGACACTGTTTTCTTCGACGACGAAAGCTATGCTGGCGCGACGCTCGAATCCGATGATCCGCAAGCCGGGCCGAACCTCGCTGCGCAGACTGCCGCGCTCGGGAAACGTCTCGAAGGACGATAGAAAGCGCAGGATGCGTTCCAAATATCCGGAGGCGACCTCCTCGGAGCTGGAGAGGTCCCGAATGGACAGAAAAATGTCGAGAAGATCGGCTTCCGCTTCCGGCATCAGGCGGACGCTATGGCGTTTCACCGTCCTTCATTCCAGCGTTCTGCGATGCGCCCCCTCAGACGAAGCATGGCATCATCGAGTGAAACGGTGACCGCCGGATCGGCCTTGTAGCGGTCATAAGCGGGGCCGACCTGATCGCGCAGCCAGTCGTCCAAAGATGCGTCACGCACCGCAAGCGACCGTAATCCTTCATTGATGACATCGCTCTCGCTGGCATATTCGCCGGACTCCACCTTGGACCTTACCATCTCGGCCAGATCCTCAGGAAGCGTGATATGCAATGATCGCCGAGCCAGCATGACAGCACCCTCGTTCTCAGTCGCGCAAGAATAACACACGGCAAGCCGCAGGCCCACACTCCGCTTCGCCCTTCCCCCTCACCTCGCAGGGGTGTATCACATCGCGCTTCACCAACCAGCGGAGTTTAACAGCCTTGAGCGTAGCCTTCACCAAGGAAGACAGTGCGGAAACCGCCGCGGAAACCATTCTGCCGGAACGGGTCATTTCGCCTCATCCCAATCTGGTGACGCAGACCGGACTTGAAGCGCTGGAACGGGAACTGGCCGACGCACGGGCCGCCCATGACGCCGCGAATGCCATCGAGGACGTCAACGAGCGCCGCCGCCAGACGGCGGGACCGGCGCGCGACATCCGCTATCTCGCGGAGCGTCTGCGCACTGCCGATGTCCGGCCCGACCCCGCATCGCATGACGTCGTTGCCTTCGGCAGCACGGTGCGGTTCGAGCGCGAGGACGGACGCGTGCAGACCTATCGCATCGTCGGCGAAGACGAGGCGGACCCCAAGGCCGGCACCATCTCCTATGTCTCGCCGGTGGCCCGTGCGCTGATCGGAAAGGCAGTCGGCGATGCGGTCAGTCTCGGCGGACAGGAGTTGGAGATCCTCGCCATTTCCTAGGTGCCGCCCCTTGCCCGCTTCAGTCGGTGCGCACGAAGATCCGGGCGATCATGTCCGTGGCAAAGGCGATGCGCGCGGCCAATTCGGCCTCAAGCTCCGCCTTGCGCATGTTCAGCATCAGGGCTCGCAGATGGACGGTGCCCAGCACGGTGGACACGAACATGTCTGCAACGATGCGCGGATCGACCCCGTCAGGCAGCTGAAGCGCAGCATCCTGGGTCAGCGCCTGCGTGACATGTCCGAGTGTCTTTTCCACGCAGTCGCGGTGAAACCGCCGCGCCAGCTCCGGATATTTGATCGACTCGGCAATGACCAGGCGCGTCAGAGTGATCTGTCGCGGCGACAGGATGAGGGTCGCCAGTTCCTGCAGCATGCGGGTCAGCCTGTCGCGCGGATCGCCGAGCGGAGAAGGCGAGCGGACCTCGCTCAGCGCAATGTCGTCATGGCTCTCCACAAGCGCGCCGAACAGCGAAGCCTTGTCCGGATAGAACTTGTAAACCGTCTTCTTAGCCATGCCGCAGGCGCGTGCCACCTCTTCCATGGTTGCATCGCCATAGCCGAACTGTTCGAACACCGTTTCAGCAGCCTGCAATATCAAGGACTTGCGCTCCTCATCCGACAGGCTGGGCGGCCGCCCGATCGATCCCGGCACAAAAGCCATCGCTGAATCCTCCCCGATACCCGTTGACAATAAGAAACGATTGCGTTTCCTTGCATCCAGAGGAAACGAATACGTTTCCAAATGTGCCGACACCTCCTTGCGCTACGGAAACACCCTCATGCAAGAAAAAAACACGCCACTTGCCATCTCGCTGGGCGCCATCTGCGCGCTCGGCCCCTTCGCAACCGACATGTATGTGGCAGCCATGCCGCGCATGGCCCAGGATCTGGCCTCCAGCGACGCCCACATCCAGCTCAGCATGATGACCTATTTCGTGGGCTTCACCATCGGCCAGTTGTTCTACGGTCCGGTTTCGGACCGCACCGGGCGCAAGCCGATGATCTATCTGGCACTGGCGATCTTCGTCATCGCCTCCCTGGGTTGTCTGTTCAGCGCAACCGCGGGACAGTTGCTCGGCTTCCGCTTCCTGCAGGGAATTGGTGGCTCGATCGGCATGGTGATTGCCACCGCCTCGATCCGTGACGTCCACACCGGACAGGCGGCGGCTAAGCTGATGTCTGCGGTCGTGCTGGTGCTCAGCATCGCGCCGGTGCTCGCGCCGCTCGTCGGCGGCGTCATCCTGCAATGGGCAAGCTGGCGCCTCATCTTCGCGGCGCTTGCCGGTCTCGGCGTGCTGGTGGCCTTCCTCACGGCCGCCATGCTGCCGGAAACACGTGCGCCGGCGCTGCGCGCCACCAGCCGGCCCACCGCTGCCGTCCGCTGGTACGCGCGCCTGCTCTTCACGCGCAGCTTCATTCCCTATGCCGGGGTCCTTGCCCTCGCGCAGGGCGGCTTCTTTGCCTATATCGCCGGCTCGTCCTTCGTGCTGATCAATGTCTACGGCCTGTCGCCGATCACCTATGCGGTGATCTTCAGCCTGAACGCGATCGGCATCGGCATCGGCACGCAGATCGCCGCGAAGCTCGCCTCGCATATCGGCATCCGGGCCATGGTAAAGGTGAGCACCAGTGTCTATGCCGCGGCAGGACTGATCCTGCTGACGATGCAGCTTCTCGGCATTGCCGGGCTGGCGTCGGTCTGTGTCCTGCTGTTCGTGATGGTGATGACGATCGGCGGCATCATGCCGACGTGCAATGTGCTGGCCATGGAGGCGCATGGCGCCATTTCCGGCACCGCCGCCGCGCTGATGGGCGCCCTCGGCTTCGGCGCGGGCGCGCTCGGCAGCTTCGCCATCGGCATTCTTGACGATGGCACGGCGCTGCCGCTGATCCTGGTGATGACCGTCTGCGCGGTGGCCAGCGCCCTGGTTGCGCTTCTGACCTTTGGCCCTTCGCGGCAGCCGCGGGAAGTTGCGGCCTGATCAGTCTTCAGAAAACCCGGCGGTCAGGGCAAACTCGCGCCCCATCTCCTTGACCTCCTCGAACACCGTGCCGGCATAGGAGCGCGGCACGATGATCTCGAAGGCATCCTCGCCGATCCGGGCGAGGTTGCCGGCGACATGGGCGATGAGGATGTTGGCCGAGGCGCCGGGCGCAAAGCTGTCGCGGTGCAGGTCGACGGCCAGGCACTTGGCGAGGATACTGCGCACGTTCGGCCCGGCAATCCGCATCAGAACGCGGCCATCGCTGTGATCGAAGGCGGAGACGCCCTCGATCTCCCGCACCAGCCGCAGAAGCGCCTCCGGACCTACCGAATGGGACACCACCAGCCATTCCGCCGGTCCGCAGATGCGAACGCAGACGCCCTCCAGCGCATGAAGCGCGGCCTTGACGCCGCCCTCGAAACCGGCATGGGCGAGCACGCAGAGGATGGTAGGGCGGCGCACGACCGCCAGGTGATGCGGGTTCGGCCTGGTCTCGAAGCCGACGATATGATCTTCCAGAACGTGACGATGCGCGAAGGAAAGGGTCATGGGCAGCGTCACCTCACACATGCAGGTTCTTGTTGTCCGGATCGACGAAGACCGGCGGGCAGACCTCCGCCAGCACCTCGCTGGTGCGCAGCGCATCCCACACCACGATCTTTTCACCATAGCGCTCGCGGCCGGATTTCAGCATGGCGAGCGCGATGAAGGAGTTCAGCGTCGGCGAATAGCAGGCCGAGGAGACGAAGCCCTGGTCGTTGACCATCGAGGGCTTGGCATTCTCCTTGAGCAGATGCGCGCCCGCCTTGATCTCGGCATCCGCCTCCACGGGCTTCAGGCCCACCATCTGCAGCCGGTCGGCGGCGGTGAGACCGAAGCGGGTTGCCAGATGCTTGCCGATGAAATCAGGCTTCTGCATCGCCATCATCCGGCCAAGACCGACATCGTCAGCGGTGGTGCGGCCGTCGAGTTCGTTGTGGGTCACATGTCCCTTCTCGATGCGCAGCACGTTGAGCGCCTCCACGCCATAGGCGCAGATGCCCTCCTCATAGCCCGCCTCCATGATGGCATCCGCCACCGCCTCGCCATAGCCGGCGGGCACGGCCAGTTCATAGGCAAGCTCCCCGGAAAACGAGATACGGAACAGACGTGCGGCAAGCCCGCCCTTGAGCAGCACCGTGCGGGCCGAAAGGAAGGGAAAGGCTGCGTCGGACAGATCGTCCTCCACCACCCGCTGCAGGATGATGCGCGCCTTCGGGCCAGCAAGCGACATCTGCGCCCACTGGTCGGAGGACGAGGCAAAACGCACGTCGAGATGCGGCCACAGCGCCTGCGCGGCAAATTCCAGATGCGCCATCACCTCCGTTGCATAGGCCGTGGTGGTGGTCAGCACGTAGTGGTTTTCCGAGAGCCGGCTGGTGGTGCCGTCGTCATAAACGATGCCGTCCTCGCGCAGCATCAGGCCATAGCGGGCCTTGCCGACGGGAAGTTTCAGGAAGGCATTGCTGTAGACACGGTTGAGGAATTCCGCAGCGCCAGGCCCAAAAATCTCGATCTTGCCGAGCGTCGAGACATCGCACAGGCCGGCGCTGGCGCGCACCGTGCGCACTTCGCGATCGACCGCCTCGCGCCAGGTCTTTTCGCCTTCGCGCGGGAACCAGGAGGAGCGATACCAGGGGCCCGCCTCGACGAAGATTGCACCGTTGCGGGCCGCCCAGCCATGCAGCGGCGAGCGGCGCACGGGCCGCGAATGCTCGCCCCGCGCCGTCCCCGCCATCGCCCCGAAGGAGACCGGCGTGTAGAACGGCCGGAAGGTGGTGGTGCCGATCTCGGCCGGGGAAACGCCGCGCATCCCGGCCACGATGCCGATGGTGTTGACGTTGCCGAGCTTGCCCTGATCGGTCGCCATGCCGCCGGTGGTATAGCGCTTGGTCATTTCCACATGCGAATAGGCCTCGCGCTGCGAAAGCCCGAGATCGGCCACCGTCACGTCGTTCTGGAAATCGACGAAGGCCTTGCCCTTCGAGCCGGGCACATACCAGAGCGGCGCGAAATCCGGATCATAATCTCCGGCGACATCTGGGATTTCGGCCTCGTAGGCCGCAAAGCCGAGATCGCGGGCAAGCACCGTCGCCTTGTCGGCCCCGTCGCGCAGGCAGGCGGAGAGACGATCAAGCCCCGCCGCACTGCCGGCCGCCACGAAGGCAGCCCCGACATCCGGTGCGAGAAAGGCCTGGCGCTCGTCGGACCAGACAGGCTTGGCGCCACGCTGGCACATCAGATGCACGACCGGCGACCAGCCGCCGGACATGGCGAGCGCATCGCAGGCAAGGTCCTCCTCAAAGCCGGAGCGATCGGCAATGATGCCCTTCAGGGCGCGCGTTCCTCTGGTCGACGTCACCGCGCCGCCGCGGATCAGCCGCACGCCGTCCGGCACCGCATCGCCGCTTTCCTTGCGGGCATCGATCAGCGCCGTCACCTCGACACCGCTCGCGGCAAGGTCGCGCGCCAGCGCATAGCCGGAGCCGCCATTGGTGAAGATCGCCACGCGCTGGCCGATCGCCACGCCGTAGCGGTTGAGATAGGTGCGCGCCGCACCCGCCGTCATGACGCCCGGACGGTCATTACCGCCGAACACCAGCGGTCGCTCCTCGGCACCGGAGGCCAGGATCGCCCGCTTCGCCGCGATGCGCCACAGCCGCTCCACCGGCAGGTCCGGCGTCGGCAGGGCCACGTGCTTCTGGACCTTTTCCACCGCGCCGAACACCATGTCGTCATACCATCCGAACACGGTGGTGCGCGGCATCAGGGTGACGTTCGGGAGTGTCGCCAGTTCCGCCAGCATCTGGCCGGCGAATTCCGCAGCGGGAAGTCCACCGACCGCGGAACTTTCCGACAGAAGCGAGCCGCCGAGGCGAAAACCTTCGTCGGCGAGGATGACGCGGGCACCGGCGCGACCGGCGGCAAGGGCCGCCATCAGGCCGGCGGGACCGGAACCGATCACCAGCAGGTCGCAATGCGCCCAAGCCTTCTCGTAGCGGTCCGGATCGGCCTCCGTGACGAGACGGCCAAGCCCCGCAGCACGGCGGATCAGCGGTTCGTAGACCTTCTCCCAGAAGGAGGCCGGCCACATGAAGGTCTTGTAGTAGAAGCCTGCCGACAGGAAGGGCGACAGCAGGCTGTTGACGGCACCGATATCGAAGGCCAGCGACGGCCAGCGGTTCTGGCTTGCCGCGGACAGCCCGTCATAGAGTTCGGCCACCGTCGCCCGTGTATTGGGCTCGGAGCGCGCGCCGGTGCCGACCGTGACCAGCGCATTCGGCTCGGCGGAGCCTGCCGTCACGATGCCGCGCGGGCGGTGATACTTGAAGCTGCGGCCGACCAGCAGTTCGCCATTGGCCAGCAGCGCGGAGGCCAGCGTATCACCCTGCAGACCGCGATAGGTCTTGCCGTCGAAGGTGAAGGACAAGGCATTGCCGCGGTTGACGAGGCCGCCGGCAGCGAGGCGATGGGACACCATCAGGCCGCCTCCCCACTGCCGCTGCGTGCGACATCGGCCGCATCGCGAACGGAAAACACCTCATGGGTGACATTGTCGCGCTCCACCACCAGCCAGCGGCGGCAGCCGGCCGCATGGTGCCAGTATTCCTGGATGCGGCCCTTCGGATTGTCCCGCACATAGACATAAGCATACCACGCCTCGGCACCCGCATTCGGCGCGGGACGCACCGGCACGGCATCGCCGCGGATCGAAAACTCTTCCTTCGGGCGCACCCCGCAATGGGGACAGGTGATCAGGCTTGCCATGGGTTCTTCGTCTCGTCAGTGCCGTCTCGTCGGAAAAGCTTCGGCTAGTGCAGGTTCGGCTGCGGGCCCTTGCCGCCTTCATCCACCACGAAACCGCGCTGGAATCGATCGAGACGCAGCAGGCGGGCCGTGTAATGCGGCTCGTCCTTCGCGATCAGATGGGCAAAGCAGAAGCCGGAGGCCGGCGTTGCCTTGAAGCCGCCATAGCACCAGCCGCAGTTGAGATAGAGATTGTCGATCGGCGTCCTGTCGATGATCGGCGAGCCGTCCATCGACATATCCATCACGCCGCCCCAGGCGCGCAGCACGCGGGCGCGCGACAGGCCGGGAATGAGCGACACGCCTTCCTCGATGGTGTGTTCCACCGTCGCCAGATTGCCGCGCTGCGCATAGGAGGAATAGTAGTCGATGTCGGCACCGAAGACCAGGCCGCCCTTGTCGGACTGCGAGATGTAGAAGTGGCCGGCGCCATAGGTGATGACATTGTGGATAACCGGCTTCAGCCCCTCGGAGACAAAGGCCTGCAGCACATGCGTCTCGATCGGCAGGTCCAGCCCCGCCATCTTGCCCGTGACCGAGGTGTGGCCGGCGGTGGCGAGCGCCAGCTTGCTGCAGCCGATGAAACCCTTCGAGGTCTCGACGCCGAGAACGCGACCGGTCTCGTCGCGGCGGATGCCGGTCACCTCGCATTGCTGGATCAGATCGACGCCACGGCTGTCGGCGCCGCGCGCATAGCCCCAGGCCACCGCGTCGTGGCGCGCCGTGCCGGCCCGCTTCTGGTAGAGCCCGCCGAGGATCGGGAAGCGGGCATGATCGAAGTTGAGGTAGGGCATCATCTTGCGCACGCCGTCGCGGTCGAGAAGCTCGGCATCGACGCCATGCATCTTCATGGCATTGCCGCGTCTGGCATAGGCATCGCGCTGGCCATCGGAATGGAAGAGGTTGACGATGCCGCGCTGCGAGACCATCGCATTGTAGTTGAAGTCCTGCTCCAGCCCTTCCCAAAGCCTCATGGAAAACTCGTAGAAGGGCTCGTTGCCCTCCAGAAGATAGTTGGAGCGGATGATGGTGGTGTTACGTCCCACATTGCCGGAGCCGAGATAGCCCTTTTCGAGCACTGCAACATTGCTGATGCCGAATTCCTTGGCGAGGTAGTAGGCGGTGGAAAGCCCGTGCCCGCCTCCCCCGACGATGATCACGTCGTAATGCGGCTTCGGTTGCGGCTCCCGCCAGGCCGGCTTCCAGTGCCGGTTGCCGGAAAAGGCCTGTTTGATGATCTCGAAAGCGGAATAGCGCATGCGGGTATCCTGGAACAATCGCCTCACCTTCGCATATGCAATGCAAAGAACAAGGGCCATCCGCATCGTCCTCTGTCTCTTTTGATGGCGGCGCCCACGAAAAGGGCAGGCGTGGCTTGACGGCCACGCCTGCCCGGCCGCCACGAGCGAAAGCCGTGCGGCGCTGCGCGGACAAGAGGAGCCCGCGCCTCCATGATTTCAGGCACTTGCCCCCCTTTTCATCCCCACCCGCCGCAGCGCGTCTAGACTGGCGCGACACGCAAGCGGAGAAAAGTCATGGCCGATACGACGCCCAATCTGGCACTGCCCTATATCCTGCCCTCGCAGGCCCAGAAACACGTGACCCACAACGAGGCGCTGCTGCGCCTCGACCAGCTCGTCCAGCTGACGATCGAGGCGGAAACGACAAGCCCGCCGGCCGCGCCGGAAGAGGCAAGCCGCTTTGCGGTGGCGACCGGCGCCACCGGCGCCTGGGCCGGGCGCGCCGGCACGATCGCAATCTGGCAGGATGGCGGCTGGAGCTTTCTTGCCCCGCGCCCGGGCTTCCTCGCCTGGTTCCGGTCGACGAACCGGATCATGGCCTATGGCGGCAGCAGCTGGGTGGAGCCCGGCCTTCCGGACATGCTGACCCCTGCCCTTCTCGGCATCGGCGCGACGCCGGACGCCAGCAACCGGCTGGCGGTCTCCTCGCCCTCCACGCTGCTCAACCATGCAGGCGCCGGCCATCAGCTGAAGATCAACAAGGCGGGCGCCGCCGAGACCGCCTCGCTGCTGTTTCAGAGCAACTGGTCCGGCCGCGCCGAGATGGGCCTTGCCGGCAACGACGCGTTTTCGGTGAAGGTAAGCGCCGATGGCGCCACCTGGCGCACCGGCCTCAGCATCGACGGCCAGGGGCGCGTGACGCTGCCGGCACGGCCGATGGCGCGCGCCCATCGCGCCGCCGGCACATCGAGCCCGGCGGCAGGCGCCTCCACCGGCTTTTCCACGCTGGCGCTGGAACAGGGCGGGGTTACGCTCGGCGCGGCCCAGGCCGGTGGCGGCAATGCACTGGTGGTGCCGGCAACCGGCCTCTATGCGCTCGGCCTTACGGTGTCGGCCACCGCATCCTCCGGCCATACGGTGAGCCTGCGCCGCAATGGCAGCAGCACCCTGCTTGGCCTGTCCCTTCCCTCCGCCGCCCCTCTCACCGTCAGCGGCACCACGCTTGCCAGCCTCACGCAGGGCGACACGCTCAGCCTCCTGCATGCCGGCACGGCGGTGCTGGACGAGGGCGCGGGGCGGACGGAACTCTGGCTGATGCTGGTCTAGAAACGCCGGCAGGCACGACTGCCGGTCAGGGCGCTTTGCTCGCACAAGGCGCCTTCAAACCTTGAACAAGAACATTCTAATCTTGCGAAAGACAAAACAGCCGCACGGATCTACGAAAAAATGTGGGGCAAAATGTGTTTCGTCAGCGATTTCCGACAAAACCGGGTTCCCATTTAGCCAAATGTTAAAATCTGCGTGAGTACGGTCACTGCCGTGGTCTTGTGTAGTGTAGAGAGTCCAATGACCGAAATGATCCGTCCACGAGTGAAATATGTCATCGGTCCCGATGGCAGCCCCCTGACCATTGCGGACCTTCCGCCGGCCAATACGCGCCGCTGGGTGATCCGCCGCAAGGCAGAGGTGGTTGCGGCGGTGCGCGGTGGCCTGTTGAGCCTCGAGGAAGCCTGCGAACGCTATACGCTGACGGTGGAAGAATTCCTGTCCTGGCAGTCGTCGATCAATGACCATGGCCTTCCGGGCCTCAGAACGACGCGCATCCAGCAGTATCGCCACTAGACGGCAGCGTTCGAGCGGAACATGGCCGACCCCCGGGGCAGACGTCCAGGGGCTCGTCGGCGTTGGGCTTCGTTGCCCCCTCCCCCCGATGCATCGACGGCAGGCAGAATGACGGGGCAATGTGCGCCCCGCCGCCATGAGGACAGGCAAGGCTGAGCGAGGACCACCGCCAGCCGCAAGCCCCCCACCGCCGAGCGGCAGACCGCGGGATCGTGCAAGACTTGCACGCCGCATCAGGACCTTCCTTTCCCGCCGCCGCGCGCTAGTTCCGCAGGCTGAGGCCAAGGAAAGGACGATGTTCGATGCAGATTCACGAAGAAAACGGCGCCTCCGGCGGGCGCTATCACGCGACGATCGACGGGACGACCGCCGAGATGACCTTCTCGCGCGCCTCGCCCAGCCTCATCATCATCGACCACACGCTGGTGCCTGATGCGCTGCGCGGCCAGGGTGTCGGCCAGACGCTGGCGCTGCACGCCGTCGAGGCCGCCCGTGCCGGCGGATGGAAGATCATCCCGCTCTGCCCCTTCTTCAAGGCGCAACTCGACCGGCATCCGGACTGGCAGGATATCCTGAAGACCTGAGCCCGTTCCGAAGCTGGTGATCGGCCACGGGCGAGCTGTACAAACGGCAGGAAGCGCGCACGCCCCCTCGCGTGCACGCCTCAAAAACCGGTCACGATGACGGCGTCAGGCGCGGGCGCGCTGATGCCCGTCGCGTTCTTCCAGGGCCGTTGCCTTGGCAAGCTCCGCCTGGGCCTCTTCCAGCGCCAGTTCGGCGCTTTCCTGCTGCACGCGCAATTCGCGAATCGACACCTGCAGATTGTCGGCCCGCTGACGCGCCGCCTTTGCGAAGGTGGGATAGGCGAAGTGATTCGGGTCCGTGATGCCCGACTTCTTCTCTTCCAGCGAAATCTGGTGCTCCAGTTCTTTCGCCATTCGTTCGAATTCCGCCATCATCAGCTGCAATTGCTGCAGTTGGCGGCGCTTTTCATTCACCTGAAATTCTTTCAGGCGCACAAGGCTGTCACGCGTCTTCATACGCAATACTCCCGTGGATAGCGAGACCCCGGCTCCTTTTCCAATTCCCCCTGAGTCCGAGCTGCAACACTTCGGACTGAAAAATTGCCGCGGCGTTAATGAAAACCCCGTCCGCGGTAACCTTTCATTTACGGGCATCGTTAATGATAGGGACGATCGTTTAAGGGTCCGTAAATGCCATGGCCGATTTCGGCAGACGACAATGATGAGTCGTCTGAATCACTTACGAGGAATTCCTCACAAGCAGATTCAGGTATGGCGCTGGCAGATTCACAAGAGAAATCAGGCGAATACCAAGTTTGTTTAACGAATTCCTGTGCCTTGCCAAAGGGAGTCAGAGTTTGTTAACCAATTGGTGTCAGCTTCCAAATCAGGCAACGTCTGGATCCGTCTCGCGTAGGGGGCCATTCATACCTTCGCGGCGGTAAAGGGGAAAATTATGCGGGTTCTACTCATCGAAGATGACAGCGCGACTGCCCAGAGCATCGAGTTGATGCTGAAGTCCGAGAGCTTCAACGTCTACACGACGGATCTCGGGGAAGAAGGCGTCGACCTCGGCAAGCTGTACGACTACGATATCATTCTGCTGGATCTCAACCTGCCGGACATGTCCGGTTACGAGGTTCTGCGCACGCTGCGTCTGTCCAAGGTCAAGACGCCGATCCTCATTCTCTCCGGCATGGCCGGCATCGAGGACAAGGTTCGCGGCCTCGGCTTCGGCGCCGACGACTACATGACCAAGCCGTTCCACAAGGACGAGCTTGTTGCACGCATCCACGCCATCGTCCGCCGTTCGAAGGGTCATGCCCAGTCGATCATCGTGACCGGCGAACTGGTCGTGAACCTGGATGCCAAGACCGTCGAAGTCGGCGGCCAGCGGGTTCACCTGACCGGCAAGGAATACCAGATGCTGGAGCTTCTGTCGCTGCGCAAGGGCACGACGCTCACCAAGGAAATGTTCCTCAACCATCTCTACGGCGGGATGGACGAGCCGGAACTGAAGATCATCGACGTGTTCATCTGCAAGCTTCGCAAGAAGCTGGCAAACGCCGCAGGCGGCGCGAACTACATCGAGACCGTCTGGGGCCGCGGCTACGTGCTGCGCGAACCGGATGGCGGCGAATACGCCGAAACAGCCTGACCCCCCTTAAAGAGACCCGCGATCCGTCGAGCGCCCGGAGCTTTCTCCGGGCGTTTTGCGTTTCAGCCGGATCCCGAAGGCTGCAAGCCCTGCCCCGATCGACAGGCAGACGGGAACGACGCCCCGGCCGGTGCGGTAGCATTGCGTGAAGGAAAGGGGCGGCTGCGCCTCAGGCGGCAACCGCATAGGCGCCAAACACGGCAGAAAGAATCTTGCGGTCAAACGGCTTCAGCAGGAAATCGTCGGCGCCGGCCCGCTTGCCGAGCATCATCTTCTTTAGATCGGCCTCGATGACGCAGTAATAGATGCGCACCCGGCCGCCTTCGGGCAGCGCCTTGACGCGGGAGATCAGTTCCAGCGCGCCTTCAAGCCCCGCATCCACGATGAGGATGGCCGGCAGTTCCGCCTGGCAGCGCATCAGTGCCTCGCGGTCACTGCCCGCCTCCGCCACCAGGAAGCCCATTTCCGACAGGATGCGCTTGGCAACCGTGCGCACGATCTCGGATGCGTCGGCAATCATCAGGCGCTGCATGGTCTACCCTCCAAGCCGGAACGAAATGCGGCCCTGTCTGTGCAAGGCTCGCATTTCAGGATAATTCGCCCCGGCTAATGAAGCGTTACCGCAGGGCGCAGCACCTCACGCGCCCATCTCGGCGATGAACAGGATGCGGTCGTCTTCCACCACATGGCGCAACTGCATGCCGCATTCCTCGGCCAGCAGCACCGTGTAATAGGGCTGGATGGTGTGGGCATCGGCCAGTTCTTCCGCCGTGCCGTTGCACAGTTCGACGAATTTCGGCGGCAGGCGCAGCATGCGGCCCTTGACGGTCAGGGTGAAGCGGGCCTCGGTTTCCGGGTTTTCCAGCGCCACGTCGATCGAACCGCCGCGCGGAATGGCGCTGTAGGCCACCATGAACAGGTTGAGCAGCAGCTTGACGCGGTTCTTCGGGATGATGGCGCGCGGGCCGCTCCAGCTGACCTCGGTCTTCTTTTCCGCAGCGGCAAAGTCCTTGGCCGCCTTCTCCGCCTCGCCGGTGTCGATCGAGGCCCCGACGGAGCCGGAGGCGCCGAAGGCAAGACGCGCGAATTTGAGCCGCACCGACGCGTTGAGCGCCGAGGTGCGGATGAGATCCAGCGCATCGGCATCGGCACCGCCCTCGTCCAGGAGTTCGAGGCCGTTGTTGATGGCGCCGACCGGCGAGATAACGTCATGGCAGACGCGGCTGCACAGAAGCGCTGCCAGATCGGGACCGCTGAGGGTAAGGTTCGGATTCTTCGGCATCGGTGGTTTCCTGATCCTGCGTCTGAAGATGGAGCGTTCTGTCTCACGACAATGTTGCGTGAAGTTGGCAAGGCGAAACGAACCGCCTGCCTTTCCGCCATAATGACACCATTTTTGGTAAACCGGTTGTTAACAGGATGGTCGCAAGATGGTTAAGCCGCGATCGCAGGCATCAATGGATCAATAAAAACGGACAGGCCAATGCGTTTCGAGAGATTTTTCGCCCTCGCCCGATTGTTCGCCGTGCCGATGATGGCGCTTCTTGCCGTCATGCCGGTCTCGCCGGCAAAGGCGCAGCAGCAATCCGGCGAACAATATTCGGTGCAGGAAATCGTCGATGCCGGGCACAGCTTCTTCGGCAATACCAGCGGTGCGCTGGCCAAGGTGGTGGAGAACGCCTTCCAGAAATACGGCCTGCCGAACGGCTACATTCTCGGTCAGGAAGGCTCCGGCGCGTTCATCGCCGGCCTGACCTATGGCGAGGGCCAGCTCTACACCAAGAATGCGGGCCAGCATCCGGCCTTCTGGCAGGGGCCTTCGCTCGGCATCGATTACGGCGGCCAGGGCACCCGCGCCATGATGCTGGTCTACAACCTGCCCTCCATCGATACGCTCTACCAGCGCTACGGCGGCGTCAGCGGCTCGGCCTTCGTGGTGGCCGGCGTCGGCATGACGGCGCTGCGCAACGACAATGTGCTGATCGTGCCCATCCGCACGGGCGTCGGCGCCCGTCTGGGCGTCAATGTCGGCTATCTGAAATTCACCCGGGCGCCCACCTGGAACCCTTTCTGAGACCGGTGCCCAGGCCCGCCGGCACGCGACCTTTGAGACACAGGTGACGCAGATTTCGCGCCACCGGTTGCCCTGCGGCCCGCGTTCCTCTAGCTCTATCTAATATTCTGCATTCCGGGATGCATCGCTCGTGATCCAATTCGCGCTTCTTTACGGCCTGGGCTTTCTGAGCGCGACCTTGCTGGTCATGGTGCTGGCCTCGCCGGTGCATCGGCGCATCGTGCGCTACACCGAGGACCGCCTGAAGGCGACGATGCCGATCAGCCCGGCGGAGGTGCGCGCCCAACGCGACATGGCGCGCGCCGTCTATGCGGCGGAGAATGCGCGCACCCGCCAGGAACTTGTCGAAGAGCGCGAAAAGAGCCTCGCCCTGCAGCTGGCCTTCGACAGGCTGAGCCAGGAGGCCGCCGATCTGAATGCCGGCCAGCACGAGCGGATGATGCAGATCGAGGAGATGAGCATCGAGGCCGCCGACCTGCGCTCGCGGCTGCGCCGGGAGGAGGCCTTCATTCAGCAATTGAAGGAGGCGTTGCGCCGGGTGGAAAGCAATGCCGCCGCCAAGGAGGCCGAGATCGAGACCCTGCGCGCCCGCGTGCAGAAACTGACGCTGGATCTCGACCACCTGAACATCAATCTCTCCACCAGCGAGACGGCCTCGGACCACCTCAAGCAACGCATGGCCACGCTGACTGGCGAACGCGACAGCCTGCGCACCGACCTGAAGCTGATGACGACGCGGGCCAAGCAGGCCGAGCAGCGCCTGGCACAGCAGGAGGCACGCGTGGCGCGGCTGGAGGAAAAGCTGAGCCGCGAGGCGGCGGAAAAGGCCGACACGCAGGAGGCGCTCGATCGCCGACTGCAGGAAATCGAGCGGCTGCGCGGCCGCGGCAGCGGCCTGGATGTGGAATGGCACGAGCCGATCACCGGCAGCTATCCCCTGCCCCGCAAGAAAACCATGCAGGCCGAGCGCAGGGCGCTCTCGGCCCGGCGGCGTGAACCCGGCAACGACCGGATGCCGCCTGTCGACACACCGATACCCGCAGACCCCGTTGAGGAGGCCCCGGCCATGGCGGACATGAAAGAGCAGGCCGAGGCGCTTCGCCTGAGAAGCGCGACGCTTGGCGAGGAACTGGCCGATGCCGCAACCGGCGAGCGGGACGAGACCCTGCGCCGCGAACTGGCGGAGATGGCGGCCGACATGGTGGCCCTGACGGCCGCGGCGGAAGGCCCCGCCTCGCCGATCCTTGCCATTCTGGAGCGCGAACCCGCCACCGGCACTGAGCCGCCCGCCGACGCACAGGCGGACAGGGCAAGCCTTGCCGCCCGCGCCCGCAAGTCGATGACGGCACTCAACGCGGCCGGCACCGAAGCCTGATCGAAAAGGCAGGGGATGATCGCCCTTGAACGGGTCGGGCAAGCCGCCAGCCCCTCCTCCGGCAACGACAGGCCGGCTGCAGTTCGAAAGGCCGCATGCCAGCGTGCGGCAAGGTCTCAGACGAGGCCCTGCAGCCTCGCGATCTCGTAGAGCGCGACGCCGGTGGCGGTGGCGGCATTGAGGCTGTCCAGCCCCGGCCGCTGCGGAATACGGGCGCTGCCGAAGCGTTCGAGCACCGCCGCCGGCAACCCCTCGCCTTCGGTGCCGGTGACGAGCGCCATGCGCGCAGACGCTTCGATGGCGCGGATATCGGTCTTGCCGCGCGGCGACAGGCCCCAGACCGAAAAGCCGCGCGCCTGCAAGATCTCCAGCAGCGCAGGCGGCGTTCCGCCCCGAGCATAGGGCACGCTCAGCACCGAACCGACCGATACGCGCAATGCCTTGCGATAGAGCGGATCGCAACAGCTGTCGTCCAGCAGCACCGCACCTGCCCCGAAGGCCGCGGCATTGCGGAAGATCGAGCCGATATTGTCGTGGTTGGAAATGCCGCAGGCCACCACCACCAATGCGGGCTGCGCCAAGCTGTCGAGCAGGCTTTCGACGGCGGGCGGCTTTTCGCGACGGCCGAGCGCCAGCACGCCGCGATGCAGGTGGAACCCCGCAATCGCATCCAGCACCGGGCCGGAGGCGACATAGACCGGCACGTCGGGCGGAAAGGCAGCCAGAATATCCGCAACGCCCTCCAGCCGGTTTTCGAGAAGCAGGATTCTGTCGGCCCGGATCGCCTCTCCCTTCGCATGGGCGGCGGCCAGCATGCGCAGCACCACCGTCCCCTCGGCAATGAAGGCGCCCTCGCGGCCGATCAGGTCCCGCTCGCGAATGTTGCAGAAGGGCGCGATGCGGGGATCCTCGGCGCTGTCGATGCGGATCGGCGCGGGGCGGCGGCTCATGTCAGCGTTCGGCAACCGTGAGATCGGCAATGACGCGGCCGACGGAAAGATCGAAGATCATCACCTTCCTCACGCCGTTGATGCTGCCATAGAACAGGATCTGGCTGCCGGACTGCGAGACCGACTGCACGGCAAAGCCCGGCGGCAGGTGCACGGTTGCCGAAAGCGGCTGGTCGGCCGGCACGGAAAAACCTGCCGATGCCGTTACCGCGGCCGGGACGGGCGCCGGCTGGCTGCGCACCTTGTAGACAACCGCGATCAACACGGCCATAAGGCTGATGAACATGATGCCGCCGGACACCAGTTGCAGGCGCACCATCTTGCGCCGGACGTTTTCCAGCACCGGATCGAGCGGCTCGTCTTCCTGTTGCTCGGGGTCGAGATGGGCCATCGGGCAGGCGTCCTTCGGTTTGACAGTCATCGGAATGAAGAAATGAACGAACCCTTTAACGAAGGCGCGACGCCAAGGAAAGTGCTCTGCGCCGGCGAGGATGCCGAAGGACGGCTGGATGCGTGGATCACCGCCGAGATGGGCGGCGATTTTTCCCGCAGCCGCATGAAGGCGCTGATCGAACAGGGCGCGGTGACGCTGAACGGCACCCCCTGCACCGAACCGAAGAAGAAGATCGCCGCGGGCGATGTGGTGGAACTCGTCCTGCCGGAACCGGAAGATCCGGAACCCAAGGGCGAGAACATCCCGATCGAGGTGCTCTACGAGGATGACGACCTGATCGTGGTGGTCAAGCCCGCCGGCCTGGTGGTGCATCCCGCCGCCGGCAACTGGACCGGCACGCTGGTCAATGCGCTGATCCATCATTGCGGCGACAGCCTGTCCGGCATCGGCGGCGTCAAGCGGCCGGGCATCGTGCACAGGCTCGACAAGGAAACCAGCGGCGTGATGGTGGTGGCCAAGAACGACGTGGCGCACCGGCATCTGGCCGCGCAGTTTGCCGACCACGGCCGCACCGGCGAGCTGGAACGCGCCTACATGGCCCTCGTCTGGGGCCGCCCGCGCCAGCTTCGCGGCACGATCGATGCACCGCTTGGCCGTTCCAGTACCGACCGTACCAAGCGCACCGTCAAGCGCGAGGAAGCCGGTGACGCACGCGAGGCGGTGACTCATTACGAAGTGGTCGAGCGTTTCCACGAGACGCCGGACGCGAACTGCCTCGCCTCGCTGGTGGAATGCCGGCTGGAAACCGGGCGCACGCACCAGATCCGCGTGCACATGGCCCATATCGGCCATCCTCTGCTCGGCGATCCCGATTACGGGGCAGCCTTCAAGACCAAGGCCAACCTTCTGCCGGACGACGCCCGCAAGGTTGTGAACCGCTTCCGCCGGCAGGCGCTGCACGCCTATCTTCTAGCCTTCGAACACCCCCGCAGCGGCGAGGTTATGGAATTCGAGGCGCCGGTTCCAGACGACATGGAAGAGCTGCTCGCGGCGCTGCGCGCCTGACCCCAGCCCGCGGCGCGCCCAAACATCAGAAAACG
Organism: Rhizobium sp. CSW-27; assembly: GCF_018760785.1. Classification (GTDB taxonomy): domain Bacteria; phylum Pseudomonadota; class Alphaproteobacteria; order Rhizobiales; family Rhizobiaceae; genus Neorhizobium. Next base: position 505,685 of record NZ_JAHHZO010000002.1, on the reverse strand, counting down.
ATCATGCACGGCGTGGACACATCCGCGCCGCACAGCCCTACAGTCACGCGCATTACGCCACCTTGGGTCGCATATTTCAGCAATCCCGGCAGTAATATACCCGGTCCGGCTGCGCCCCAATTTCGCTCCAATGCTCTTCCCTCCTTTTCCTCGGCCGGCAAGGCCTTGAAACCCAACATCGTTCAAACCTTGCCGGGACGTGGGGCGGACGATCCGTGTCTTTGTCGCGGCGCCCGAGGAACAACCAGAGAGGGAAGTGACGATGAACGGTGAGAGCCGTAAATTCATCTTCGACGCGCTGCAGGCGGTCGAGGGCTATATCGATCCGCCGGATGCCCTGGTCTTTTCCACCCTTCTCCATAAGCAGCAGCAGGATGGTGCGATCGGCGGCCTGGCGGAGATAGGGATCTATTACGGCCGCTCCTATTTCCTGCTGCGCCACCTCGCCGGGCCCGAGAGCAAGGTTCTGGCGATCGATCTCTTCGATCTGGAAGGAGACGAGCACGGCGCACCTGGCCAATATCGCCGCTTCCTCGAAAATGGCGCGCGCCTCGGTCTGCCGGTCGACCACCAGCTGGTGATCCGTGGCGACAGCACGGCGCTTCGCCCCTGCGACATTACCAGCCGCGTCGGCCCCGTTCGCTTCTTCAGCATCGATGGTGGTCACCATCTGCACCATGTCGCTGCCGACAGCGCGCTTGCCATGGCCTGTCTTGCCGATCACGGCGTCATCGTCTTCGACGACACCTTCAATCCCGCCTGGCCGGAGGTGACGGTGGGGGTCGCGGATTTCCTGCGCACGCATCAGGACCGTTTCGCCGCCTTCTGCATGACCAAGTACAAGACCTATGTCTGCCGCCGCACCTTTCATGCCACCTATGCCGAAACGATCCGCCAGGCGCCCGGCCTCTCTGCCTTCGAGCGGACGGACACCACCTTTCTCGGCTCTCCTGTCGTGCGGCTGCACGACCCGATCCGCAGGCGCATGCTCTACGAGCTGATGCGCCGCTCCGGCATGCGGGGACTTTCCGAGCGGGCCTACCGCTGACATGATCCAGATGCCGCCCTGCACGTAATGCCATAACGAGGACGTGAGTGCGGGCGCGCGCTTGAATCGCCCTTCTGCCGCACTTATCTGTTAGCTGGACAGGTGCGGGGTCGAGGGAAGACCCGCGCCAGCTGGCTCGCCTCCGGGACCGCCGAGAAGTCGCCCATGGGAGCCGCACGAAGATCAGAAGGGGGTGCTTTATGGCCCGCAATACTCTGCCATCGATTACTGCCGGCGAAGCCGGCCTCAACCGCTATCTGGACGAAATCCGCAAGTTTCCGATGCTGGAGCCGCAGCAGGAATACATGCTTGCCAAGCGCTATGCCGAGCATGGGGATCGCGATGCGGCCCATCAGCTGGTCACGAGCCATCTGCGCCTGGTGGCCAAGATCGCCATGGGTTATCGCGGCTATGGCCTGCCGATCGGCGAAGTCGTCTCCGAAGGCAATGTCGGCCTGATGCAGGCGGTGAAGAAGTTCGATCCGGAACGCGGCTTCCGCCTCGCCACCTATGCCATGTGGTGGATCAAGGCCTCGATCCAGGAATATATCCTGCGCTCGTGGTCGCTGGTGAAGATGGGCACGACCGCAAACCAGAAGCGGCTTTTCTTCAACCTGCGCCGCCTCAAGGGCCGGATCCAGGCCATCGACGAGGGCGATCTGAAGCCGGATCAGGTGAAGGAGATCGCCACCAAGCTGAACGTGTCGGAGGAAGAGGTGGTCTCGATGAACCGCCGCCTCTCCGGCGATGCCTCGCTGAATGCGCCGATCCGGGCGACGGAAGGCGAATCCGGCCAGTGGCAGGACTGGCTGGTGGACGAGCATGAAAGCCAGGAAGACGTGCTGATCGAGCAGGACGAGCTGGAAACCCGCCGCCGCCTGCTGGAAAAGGCGCTCGGCGTGCTGAACGACCGCGAACGCCGTATCTTCGAGGCCCGCCGCCTTGCCGAGGATCCGGTGACGCTGGAGGAACTTTCGGCCGAATTCGACATCAGCCGCGAGCGTGTGCGCCAGATCGAGGTGCGTGCCTTCGAGAAGGTGCAGGAGGCCGTGCAGAAGGAAGCTCTCGCACAGGCCAAGGCGCTGCGCGTCGTCGACGCCTGACCCCGCCATCACCGCCGATCGCACACCGAGCCGCCCCTGCACCGGGCGGCTTTTTTTTGTGGTTCGACCGGCCGGGACGGCTATTCGCTGGAGAGCTGCTGGCGGGCAAAGACGGCAAGCGCGAGCGCAGCGAGCCCGGCGAACCAGCCGGAGAGAATCGCAAGGCCGGCCAGACCCGCATGCGCGGGCCCGACAGAAAACAGCCAGTCGCGCAGCGCCTGCGCGCCATAGGCCGGCAGCGCAATGCCGTCGCTGTCGGCGCCGAGATAGACCTGTATCAGCGTGCTGCCAATGGCAAGCAGGAAGACCGGAAGGACCGCCCCCATCAGCGAGCGGGTAAGGATTACCAGCAGGAAGGCGAGCGCCACCAGAACGCCAAGCTCCAGAAGCGCGATGGCGAAGGCGGTGACGAGGAGCGGCAGCGAGGAAACCCGCAGCACGAGGCCGGCAGCTCCGGTACCGTTGAGGACCGCCATCATGCCGTTCAACAGCATATCGCCGAAGACGGCGACAATCAGCCCGGCCGCCAGCGCCGTCAGGCAGAGGCCGAACTTGGCGAGAAGAAGCCGGCTGCGGCCGTGCCGCGGCACCAGCAGGCGCCAGGTGGCGAAACGATATTCCGAATACAGCACGGAGGCCGCACCAAACCCGTAGAGCAGATGCCCCATCGAATTGCCGGACAGGCCGAGACCATGGGCGGCGGAAAGAAGAACATCGACGGGCGCATCGTCATGACGGCCGGTGCGCACGAAGACCAGCCCCTCCATCAGAAGCTTGAACAGCAGGGAGAGAATCGGCACGGACAGGAAGCCCCAGAACAGCAGCGCCGGCTGGCGCAGCAGTTTCAGCCATTCGCCGCAAAGAAGGGCTCTCATGGTGCGGCCTCCCGCGTCTGCGACAGGAAGACGGTTTCAAGATCCGGCTTCACCCATTTGGCTTCATGGATACGGATGCCGGCAATGGCGAGCGTCTGGATCAGGTCCGGCACCTCGGCCGGCTCCAGCCGCACGAAGAGGCCGCCCTCGCCCGCCTCGCCGCGCCCCTTCAGCGCCGCCAGAACACGATCCGGCTCGTCCACCTTCAGCCAGAAGCGGCCCTGCCGGTCGAGGAGTTCCGCCACCGCCCCTTCCGCCGCCAGCCGTCCGTGGCGCAGGATGGCAACCCGGTCGCAGACCCGCTCCACCTCATCCAGCAGATGGCTGGAGAGAAGCACGGTGATGCCCTCGCGCCTGGCCAGATCGGAGAGAAGCGCCCGCATTTCCAGAATGCCGTCCGGATCGAGCCCGTTGGTCGGCTCGTCGAGGATCACCGCCTCCGGCTGCCCGACAAGCGCCGCGCCGATGCCGAGCCGCTGCTTCATGCCGAGCGAAAAGCCGGAGACCTTCTTGTCCGCCGCCCGGGCGAGATCGACGCGTGCCAGAACAGGATCAACCAGGCCGGGCGTGCCGGCCTGCCAGGCAAACATCTCCAGATGTTCGCGGGCGGTCAGAAAGGGATAGAAGGAGGGCGATTCGATCAGCATGCCGATCCGGCGGCGGTTGCGCGGCCCTGCCGGCTCCCCGAACAGGGAAACCTCGCCGCGATCCGGACGCACGAGGCCGGCGATGATGCGCAGCAGCGTGCTCTTGCCCGCCCCGTTCGGCCCGAGCAGGCCATAGACGCAGCCCCGCGGAATGGAAAGGGTCAGGCCATCGAGCGCCCGCACCGCCGCAGCACCCCAGCCATAGGTCTTGCCGACCGCGGAGAGGCCGATGGCCGCCTCCTGCGCCGGTGCCTGCCGCGCCGTTTCGCTTTCTGCCAGGACCACGCCTTGCCCTCCCCACGGTTCACGCCGCAGTGATCGGGATCAAGCAAGGCTTTTGTGTGGTCACCGGGCAGGGCCCGATCGCCTGCGGCAGGCCGCCGCCGTCCTTGCCGGCAAACATGAAAAAGCCGCCGGAACGGTTGCCGGCGGCCGTTTCGAAGTCACAGCGGACTGGATTTCCGCTGCCTGTCACTGCCCCTGCGGCGGTGAAAGCGCAGCCCATTCCTTGATCGCCTCATCGAAGGCCTTGATGCCTTCCGGCCCCTTCTGCAGCGTCAGCAGCGCCCGGCGCCCGGTGCCGTAGATGATCGGCACGTCCATCCAGTTGCGGGACTTCAGCAGTTCCATGTTGCGGGCACGTGCGTCCGGGAAATCATTGAGCGCGATCATGTGGAAATCCGGCGTGATCTTGGCCGGCACGGCGACCAGCGGATCGCCGCGATCCTGCTCGCTCTGCTTCATCGAAATGCGCTGCACGCTTTCGATGGAGCCGCCCTCGAAATTGGGCGGCAGCGAGAAGACGAATTCCACCAGATGGCTGGCAGGAAGCGAGGCATCCGTGTTGCGCTTGAAGGTGATGAGCGCGGTCATGCCACGCTCCGGCACGGTGATGCGTCCCTGCACAACGGGCTGCGGCTTGCCGTCATCGCCCGCCTCGCTCTGCAGCGACCAGGTGACGGTACCGGCAATCGAGGTCAGCGAGGACTGGCCGATCTTCTCCTCATAGAGGAAAATCTTTTCGCCGGAGGCCGCTGCCGGTGCGGCAGGCTGCGCGGCGGCGCCGGCCGAAGGTGCCGGTGCCGGCGCCGGCGGCGCCGCGGCCGTGGTGGCGGCATCGCCGGCGGCAGGCGCCGTCGCCTCGGCAATCGACTGGCCGGGAGCCCCGACGGAGGGACCGCCCGGCCCCTCATCCACTTCCGTACCATTGGCCAGCAGGCGCTGGGTAAACTTGGTGGGGCCTGCATTGTCCGGTGCCGGGCTTCCGGCGGCAGGTGCCTGCGCCGCGCCATTGGTCGCGGCGGGCGCGGCCGGAGCCGCCGTCCCTTCGCCGGCAGCCGGCGCCTTGGCGGTTTCGACCGGCGGCTGCAGCGCATCGCCCGCCACATTGTCGATCACTTCGTCAAGCGCCGCACGGTTCTTCCAGACGGCAAAGCCGCCGCCAGCCAGCAGTGCAAGGCCGACAACGGCAAGCAGGATCTTGCCATAGCTGCGCTTCGGCTTCGCCTGCACGCGGTAGGGACGGGCCGGCATGGTCATGCGGGCCAGTTCTTCCTCGTCCGGCGGTGTATCGGCGCCGCGGCCGGCCTTGGCCGCGCCGTTCCGATCGTAACCGATCAACTGTTCCAGGTCGTTCCACGGATCGCCCGCCGCAGCGGCACCGGCAGCCTGGGCCGGCTGGCTCTCGGTCTTTGCCGGCTTGGCGACCGGCTGCAGATAGGTGGCCAGCGGATCATGCTCTTCGGCGGACGGTGCGGCCGTCTCCGCATCCCGGTAATCGGGAAGGTCGGAAACTGCCGGCATCTCGGCCTTCGCCTCAACCCGCGCCGGTTCGTCGAAATGGGCATCGAACAGGTCGGCAGCCTCGCGGTCATCGAAACGTGCCTGATGCGCGTCCTGTTCGGTGGATGCGGCGGTGTCCGGCGCTTGTGCCTGCGGCCAGCGGTCATCGCCGGTCGTCCAGCCCTGCGCCTGCGGCCATGCCGCCTCGTGCGCGGAGGGGTACGAATCGGCAGCGGCGCGCTCATCGTCAGCGGCAGCGACCGGCTGGGCATCCCAGGACGCGCCGGAACCGGCCTGATCGCCCCGCAGATCGTCGTGACGCTCCGGCGCCTGCTCCACCTCGAACGGATCGGCGGCAATGCTCGGGGCGGTGGAGGGCGCATCGGGCCAGACGGGCGTTGCCAGCGAGCGCGGACGCGCCGGTGCATCATAAGCCGGATAAGGAGGCTCCGGGCGTTCGGGAACCGTCAGCGCCGGATCAAAGGCCGCGTCATCGCGATCCTGCTGCCGATGGGCAGGCTCGTCATCGGCAAAGGGATCGCCGGACACGGTCGCCGGCGGCTGGCCGAACGGCGTATCGCGGCCATCCGGACCGGCAAAATGCGCTGCCGCGCCAAACGGAGCGGTCAGATGATCATCGGGCTGATGCTGCCCGGCGGACACTGCGGGGCCGGCATCGTGCCAATCATGGTCGACAGAATCGTAAGCCGGCTCAACAACCGGACGATCGCGGTCTTCCACCCGTTCCGAAGCGGTCGGATCGGGCTCGGCCCAGACCGGCGCGTCGTGGCGCACTTCGTCCTGATAGGCCGATGCCGGGAACGAGGATGCGGCCGGCGCCTCATCGGCAGGCTCCGGATAGGCAGGCTCGCCGTGAGCCGGGTCGACATCGGTCGATTCGGCATAGGCAGGCTCGGCATAGACCGGCTCTGCATAGGCGGGGTCAGCATAGACCGGCTCCGCAGGAGCCGGTTCGACAGACCGCGACATGTGCTCTTCCGGCTCCACGAAGGACGGTGCAACCTCCTCCTCGGCATGGGCAGGCTGCGTGACGGGCTGATCGGCTTCCGGCTCGGGCTCGACATAGGCCGGCTCCGGCGCGGCATAAGGCTGCGCCGGAACAACGGGGGCCATGGCAGGCTGCGGCACGAATGCTGCGGCTGCAACGGGTGCAGGCTCCTCCAGCGGCGGCAGGGCCTCGGCATGGTCGGCCTCGACCTCCCGGATTGCCGCCTCCAGCTTTTCCATCTGGCGGCGCAGCATGTCATCCGTCGGGCGCGGCTTCATGTTCTCCAGCTGCCGCTGCACGGCGCCGCGAGCCTTTTCGTAAACCCGGATGCGCATCTCGGGAGTATTGTTCGCCAGCCCGTCCACGGCCCGGCGAATAACCGCTACAAAATCAGCCATTGATACTTTCTCTTGATCACCGGCTCGACCGCCGAGTGAAAAGGTAGATAGCGCTGAACCTTAGTCTTCAAACGGGTCGGTCACAAGTATGGTGTCGTCCCGCTCGGGGCTGGTGGAAAGCAGCGCAACCGGCGCACCGATCAGCTCTTCCACCTGACGCACATACTTGATCGCCTGCGCCGGCAGATCCGCCCACTTGCGGGCGCCGACGGTCGATTCCTTCCAGCCTTCCAGCGTGATGTAGATCGGCTCGACGCGGGCCTGCGCCGCCTGGGCCGCCGGGAGATAATCGATCTCCTGGCCATCCAGCTTGTAGCCGACGCAGATCTTCAGCTCGTCGAGACCATCCAGCACGTCGAGCTTTGTCAGCGCGATGCCGGTGATGCCGTTGGTGGCGACCGACTGGCGCACCAGCGCCGCATCGAACCAGCCGCACCGGCGCTTGCGGCCCGTCACCGTGCCGAATTCATGGCCCTTTTCGCCGAGGAACTGGCCGATCTCGTCGGTCAGCTCGGTCGGGAACGGGCCTTCGCCGACACGCGTCGTATAGGCCTTGGTGATGCCGAGAATATAGCCCAGCGCGCCCGGCCCCATGCCGGAACCAGCCGCAGCCTGGCCGGCAACGGTATTGGACGAGGTGACGAAGGGATAGGTGCCGTGGTCGATGTCGAGCAGCGAGCCCTGCGCCCCTTCGAACAGGATGCGCGCACCCTTGCGGCGCTCCTTGTCCAGCATGTTCCACACCGAATCCATGAAGGGCAGCACGCGCTCGGCGATGGAGGTGAGTTCCTCCATGATCGTCTTGTGCTCCACTTCGGCCGCACCGAAGCCGCGGCGCAGGGCGTTGTGGTGGGTGAGGATGCGCTCGACCTTGCCTTCCAGCGCATCGAGATCGGCAAGATCCATGACGCGGATGGCGCGGCGGCCGACCTTGTCCTCATAGGCCGGGCCGATGCCGCGACGGGTGGTGCCGATCTTGGTGCCGCTGTTGGTGGCGGCGTCTTCACGCATGCCGTCCAGCTCGCGGTGCAGCGACAGAATCAGCGTGGCATTTTCGGCAATGCGCAGGTTGGCCGGCGTCACCTCGACACCCTGATCCTTCAGGCGGCCGATTTCGGCGATCAGCGCATGCGGATCGACGACCACGCCATTGCCGATCACGGCCATCTTGCCGGGGCGCACGACGCCCGACGGCAGAAGCGAGAGCTTGTAGCTCACGCCATCGATGACCAGGGTGTGGCCGGCATTGTGGCCGCCCTGGAAACGCACCACGATATCGGCGCGCTCGGAGAGCCAGTCGACAATCTTGCCCTTGCCCTCGTCACCCCATTGCGAACCGACTACCACGACATTCGTCATATCTTAGCTTTCCTGCTCCGTCGCGAGGCCTCTGGCACCCGCCCAAACCGGCGCATCTATACTGTGTCATTTGCGGGAATGCGACCCGTTTGTGACCTTTTCGGCCATTTTTGCGTGACAGGCCCGCACATCAGCGTTTATTGCGGCAACAAAACGACCGGAGGCCAACGGACTTCCGCGTCATGTCCGGGAGGGACGCCTTGCACGTCAAAGCCTATTTCTACCTGATCGTCGCCACGCTCTGCTGGGGTGGAAACGCCGTGGTGGGCAAGCTTGCCGTCGGCCACGTGAGCCCGATGATGCTGACGCTGTGGCGCTGGATCTTCGCCTGCGCCATCATCTTCGCCATTTCCCTGCCGCAGCTGAAGCGCGACTGGCCGGTGGCCAAGACGCACCTGCCGGTGCTGATCTTCCTCGGCGCGGTGGGCTACACCACCTTCAACGTGCTGCTCTACAGCGCCGTGCACTACACCACCGCAATCAACGTGACGATCGAGCAGGCCGGCATTCCCTTCCTGATTTTCCTTGCCAATTTCATCCTGTTTCGCATTCGCGTCTCGCTAGCGCAGGTTCTTGGCTTTTCTCTGACACTGATCGGCGTGGCGCTGACGGCCTCGCATGGCGACCTTGGGACGCTTCTCGCGCTATCGGTGAATTTCGGCGACGGGCTGATGCTGATCGCGGTCGCCGCCTATGCCGCCTATACGATCGCGCTGCGCTGGCGCCCGCCGGTGGACTGGCGCACGCTGATGGCGATCCCGGCGCTCGCCGCAATGATCTGCACCCTGCCGCTGGTGGGCTGGGAATACAGTCGCGGCACGATGATGTGGCCGGATGCGCCGGGCTGGATCGCCGTTCTCTACACGGCCATCTTCGCCTCGCTGGTGGCGCAGATCTTCTACGTGCAGGGCATCATCCACATTGGCGCGAATCGGGCCGGACTGTTCATCAACCTCGTGCCGGTCTTCGGCACGCTGCTCTCGGTGCTGATCATCGGGGAAGACCTGCGTCTTTTCCACATCGTCGCACTGGTGCTGGCGCTCGGCGGCATCGCGATTGCCGAACGCTGGAAGCCGACCTGACAGGCGGGGCGCCCGTTCGGCGCCTGCTCACATATGCGGCGCCCGATTGTCCAGCACCAGGGTTCCGCCTTCGGTCTCGAGAATAAGAACCCGCTCAAACAGGCCTTCGGTGTCCGTCAGATAGCCGATCCGCATGCTGTCGCGGGCGGCGCCGCGCCGCAGCATCTCGTCCTGCTTGATGCGGGCACAGTCGCTGCAGCGGCCGCTATCGTCCCCGCTGCCGGAAAAACCGTCGAAATAGGTGTCCAGCGCGCCAAAACTTTCGTTGACAGCGATATTGAGCGCCTGGACCGCCTGATAATCCGTCTCGTAGGGCTTCTGTTCGGGCATCACGGAGGCGATGGCCGTCTGCGGCATGACGGCGTGGAAGGCCGAGCGGGCAAGGCCTCCGGGGCCGGCGGCCTCGGCCGTGCCCGTGGCGGAAACGGCCAGCACCAGGATCGCGGCAGTCAGGAGAGAGGTCTTCATCGTCTTCGCCCTGTCGTCTCGAACGGCGTTTTCGCCGTTTCGTTTCGGTTCAACGGCCCGTTGGTGCAAGCCGCCCGGAGCCTCTGCTCCAGTCATGACTGAGCTATAACCCCCTTCTTTTTGAAGCGGATTTAAGCGGATGGCGGCAATTTTAGCGAAACACGATTTTTTCCCGTTTCGAGAAAGACACACGCAAAACCGGGAAAGTGCGCGCAAAAAGGCAGCAAGCCGCGCGGAATTTGCTGCTTTTCGTCATCATTGCGATTGGCTTATCGAGGAGTGATCGCAGAAGGAGAACCACCATGGTTGAGGCACCGCGCAAGCCGTTTTACTGGAACGAACTCAACACGCATGATTTCGCCGCGCTGTCGCCCGACCGCACGATCGCGGTTCTGCCGATCGCCTCAACCGAGCAGCACGGACCCCATCTGCCGATCGCCACCGACGTTGCCATCGCCAACGGCATGCTCACGGAACTGCAGCGGCAATTGCCGGACGATCTCGACATCCTGGTGCTGCCCACCCAGGAGATCGGCAAGGCGAACGAACACATCTATGGCCCCGGCACGCTTTCGCTCGGCGCCGACATCCTGATCCCGGCCTGGACGGCGATTGGCAGCAAGGTGGCGGAAGCGGGCCTTCGCAAGATGGTGATCGTCAATTCGCACGGCGGCAATCTCGACATCATGAACATCGTGGCGCGCGAGATCCGCGTGCGGTTCGGCATGGCCGTGGTCGCCACCCAATGGGCGCGCTTCGGGCACCCGGAGGGCATGATCAGCGCGCATGAGCAGGCCTTCGGCATCCATGGCGGCGAGGTGGAAACCTCGCTGATGCTGCATTTCCGCCCCGAGCTGGTGCGGATGGACAAGGCCGAGGATTTCCGCTCGCGGGCAGAGGAGATGAAGGCGCAATCCCGATTCCTGCAGCCGCTGCCGCCGCATGCGCTCGCCTGGATCGCCCACGATCTCAACCCGCATGGGGTGGTGGGCAATGCCAGCGCCGGCACCTCCGAAAAGGGCGAGGCCATCTGCCGCCATCAGGTGGCCGGCTTCATCGAACTGCTGCGCGATCTGGAACGCTATCCGCTCTCCAACCTCTACAGCCGCTGAAGCCGGCCATGGCCCGACGACATGCGGCAGCCATCGGTCACTATTCGCGGCCGATGGCTGCCGTGCCCGTCTGGCGAGGCACATGCCCTTTCGCCTCCAGTTCCGCCACCAGCTGGCCGAGTTCGGTCAGCAGGAATTCGACGAACAGGCTGGCCGCCGCGTCGAGCGTGGCGCGCGCCCGGGTAAAGATCTTCATCGGCTGGTGGCGGCGATAGGGTTCCGACAGAGGCCGGAAGACGAGTTCGCCGCGACGGCATTCCCCCAGCACGTCGAGCGGATTGAGAAAGGTGAGGCCCGTGCCGCGCTTGACCAGATGGCGCAGCGTTTCCGGCGCGCCGGTTTCCACCACCGGCTCCACCGGCACCGGCAGCGGCGCCAGAATGAGGTTGATCATGGTGCGCAGGCTCATGCCGGGCTGGGCGAGCACCAGCGGCTCCTGCACCACCTTGGCAAGATCGACAGGCCCGCCTTCCGCTGCCAGCCGGTGATCGGGCGGCAGCACGACGCCGATCGGAATGTCGAAGCTCGCCAGCGTCCTGAGGCCGGGAGTTGCCGGGATGTTGAAGCCGATGCCGATCTCCACCTCGCCCGACAGCACCGGATTGGCCGTGGTGGTGGCGCCATCGATGGCGAGCTGGATGCGGATGCGCGGATGCCGCTCCACGAAACGCGCCACGATTTCCGGCATCGGCCCGGCGGCAAGACCGACCGTGGACACCATCGAGACGCGGCCGGCCTGCGGCATCTTCAGCCCCCGGACCCGGGTTTCCAGCTTGTCATAGGCCTTCAGCACCTCGCGGATATGCTCGATGCACAGTTCACCCGCCGCAGTCAGGCGCAGGCCGCGTGGCATGCGCTCGAAGATCGGCACGCCGAGCTCCTCCTCGAGCGCGAGAATCTGGCGGTTGATCGCGGAGGAGGCCACGTTCAGCCGCGCCGCCGCCTTGCGGATGGAGCCGCAGCGGGCAATTTCGTCGATATACTGAAGCTTGCGGGAATGGAGCATCGGAAGACCATTGCTTAAATTTTGTTCATGGCGCACACTTTATGCAAGTTTGCGGCCAGCGCTGCCTGAAAGGCATCAATCCGTGCGAATTTTGATGCTTTTCAAAGCGCAAAAGCAATGGCTGAAATGGAAAAAAGGCATGGCGCGGGAAAGCGCCACACCACAACAAGGGAACGGTCGGATGGAACAGCTGCGAAAGACACACGCATATCTGGCAGGCCTGGCGCTTGCCATCGGCCTTGCCGCCGCCGGTTCGGCAGAGGCGCTCGATGAGGTTTCCTACGGCACCAACTGGCTGGCCCAGGCGGAGCATGGCGGCTTCTACCAGGCCGTGGCCGACGGCACCTATGAGAAATACGGGCTGAAGGTTACGATCGTTCAGGGCGGCCCGAACGCCGCCAACCGGTCGCTGCTGATCGCCGGCAAGGTGGATTTCTACATGGGCGGCCCGCTGGGCGACATGGATGCCGTCAAGCAAGGCATTCCGATCCTGTCCGTCGCCTCTATCTTCCAGAAGGACCCGCAGGTTCTGCTGGCGCATCCGGATGTCGGCGTCGACAGCTTCGGCGATCTCGCCAAGCTCGACACCATCTTCATGGGCAAGGAAGGCTACGTCACCTACTTCGAATGGATGAAGAAGAACTTCAAGGGCTTCAAGGAAGAGCAATACAAGCCCTATACCTTCAACCCGGCCCCCTTCATCGCCGACAAGAAGTCCGCGCAGCAGGGCTACCTCACCTCCGAGCCCTACGAGATCGAGAAGCAGGCCGGCTGGGCGCCGAAGGTCTTCCTGCTGGCCGATGCCGGCTACAGCCCCTACTCCACCATGATCACCACTACGCAGAAGATGGTGGATAGCAAGCCGGATGTCGTCCAGCGCTTCGTCGATGCCTCGATCGAGGGCTGGTACAACTATCTCTACGGCGACAATGCCAAGGCCAACGCGCTGATCAAGAAGGACAATCCGGAGATGACGGATGGCCAGATCGCCTATTCCATCGCCAAGATGAAGGAATACGGCATCGTGGAGTCCGGCGATGCGCTGGCAAAGGGCATCGGCTGCATCACCGACGCGCGCTACAAGCAGTTCTTCGAGGAAATGGTGTCCATCGGCGTGGAGCCGAAGGATCTCGACTACAAGAAGGCCTACACCACCCAGTTCGTCTGCAAGGGCGTGGGCATGGCGCTGAAGAAATAGGGATGAAGTCCCCTCCCCACAAGGGGGAGGGGTTTCACTGCCACGCTCTCGCTTCGAGCGGAGATTGACGGTGCGACAGGCCAGAGGCGGTGTTCTGCTGAAGCCCCGGGGGAGTACCCCATATCCTTCAGGGACCTCATGTCTTCCAACTTCGCTTCAGCGTGCCAATGATGTCCCCTCCCCCCGTCCTACGGGGAGAGGCTTAGGGTGAGGGGCAAACCGCGGCGTGGCCGTAACTGCCGCACCGGCCCCTGTGACTGAAAACCGTAAGGCCTTTGATGAACACGACAGACACTCCACCCTCCCCATCCCCCAGGCGCCCGCTGGTGGTGATGTCCAACGTGTCGAAAAGCTTTTCCAGCGGCACGCTGGCACTGTCCGACATGTCGCTGACCGTCGAGGGCGGCGAATTCGTCAGCCTGCTCGGCCCCTCCGGCTGCGGCAAGTCCACGGCGCTGAGGATCATCGCGGGCCTTGGCGATGTCACCGCCGGCACCATCGACTGGCCGGCCTCGCGCATCAACGCCAGGGGCCTGCCGGAGGGCGACATCTCCTTCGTGTTCCAGGAGCCGACGCTGATGCCCTGGCAGACGGTGTTCGGCAATGTCTACCTGCCGCTGCGCCTGAAGGGCATCTCCAAGACGGCGGCGCGCGACACCATCATGACCTGTCTGGACACCGTGGGACTGAAGGATTTTGCGGAGGCCTATCCGCGCGAACTGTCCGGCGGCATGAAGATGCGCGTCTCGATTGCCCGTGCGCTGGTGACGAAGCCGAAGCTGCTATTGATGGACGAGCCCTTTGCGGCGCTCGACGAGATCACCCGCCAGAAGCTGAACGACGACGTTTTGCGCCTGTGGCGGGAGACGGGCATCACCGTGATCTTCGTCACCCATTCGGTGTTCGAGAGCGCCTATCTCTCCAACCGCATCGTGGTGATGAAGGCAAGGCCCGGCCGCGTGCATGCGGATTTTCCGTTGGAGACGAGCCTCGAACGGGGGCCTCTGTACCGCGCCTCGGAAGACTATCGCGCCGCCTGCGAAAAGGTCTCGGCCGCCCTTCTCGACGCCATGGGCGGCGAAGCCATGGAGATGCACTGATGAGCACGGCCTCTCCCCTCCCGACCGCCGCTTCCGCCGCGAAAAACCGCGAAACGCTGCTGCGCATCCTGATCCCGATCCTCGTCGTCGTGGCGCTGGTGCTGATCTGGCAGGGGCTGGTCACGGCCACCGGCGTGCCGCAATATATCCTGCCCGGCCCGGCCGCCGTCGCGCGATCGCTGGTGACCGACTGGGGCACGCTTGCACCGGCGCTGTGGGTGACCACGCAGATCACCATGGCCGCCCTCGGCCTTGCGCTCCTCGGCGGCGTCGGCATCGCCATCTTCCTCGTCCAGTCGAAATGGATCGAGACGGCCTTTTATCCGATCGCCGTCATCCTGCAGGTCACGCCGATCGTGGCGATCGCACCGCTGATCCTCATCTATGCGCCGACCACCCAGGTGGCGCTGCTGATCTGCGCCTTCCTCGTCGCTTTCTTCCCCATTCTTTCCAACATGGTGCAGGGGTTGAAGAGCGTCGACCACAACCTGCTGAACCTGTTCGATCTCTATGGCGCCTCACGCTGGCAGACGCTGATCTACCTGAAGCTTCCGGCCTCCCTGCCCTATTTCATGACGGGGCTCAGGATCGGCGGCGGACTGTCGCTGATTGCCGCCGTGGTGGCGGAATTTGCGGCCGGCTCCGCCGGCGCCGGGTCCGGCCTCGCCTTCCGCCTGCTCGAAGCACAGTACCGGCTGAACATCCCGCGCCTGTTTGCCGCCCTCGTGCTGCTCTCGGCGCTTGGCGTGGTGATCTTCGGCATCACCTCCTTCATTGCCTGGCTTGGACTGCACCGCTGGCACGAAAGCAGCGTCCGGAGAGAAAACTGATGGAATTCGCCGATCTTCCGAAGGCCCCGCACTTCGTTCTTGCCAATGCCACCCTGCCCGCCATTGCCGTGGAAGGCTTTGTGGCACCGGCGAAGGAAGGCCTCGTTGCCGCCGATCTGGTGATTGCCAACGGCCGCATCGATGCCATTCTGGCGCCCGGCACGGCGCCCGCCGCCCTGCCGCGCACCGATCTGCGCGACGGCATGGTCTGGCCCTGTTTCGTCGACATGCACACCCATCTCGACAAGGGCCATATCTGGGAGCGTCGCCGCAATCCGGACGGCACCTTCATGGGCGCGCTGGAAAATGTCAGTGCGGATCGCACCGCCCGATGGTCGGCGGACGACGTGCGGGCGCGCATGGAATTCTCGCTGAAGACCGCCTATGCCCACGGCACCAGCCTGATCCGCACGCATCTTGACAGCATTCCGCCGCAGCACCGCATTTCCTTCGAGGTGTTTTCCGAAATCCGCGACGAGTGGAAGGACAGGATCGCCCTTCAGGCGGTCGCGCTGCTGCCGCTCGACGCGGTGCTGGACGACGCCGTGTTCGGTGACATCGTTGCGGTGACGAAACGCCATGGCGGCCTGCTGGGCGGGGCCACGCGCATCCTGCCGGATTTCGAAAACATCCTCGAAACGCTGTTTCGGGCAGCCTCCGATAATGGACTCGACATCGACCTGCATGTGGACGAGACCGAGGACAAGCAGGTCCTGACCCTGAAGACCATTGCCGAAATCAAGCTGAAGACCGGCTTCGAGGGTGCGGTCACCGTCGGCCATTGCTGCTCGCTGGCGAGACAGGACGACGATCTCGCCAAACGCACCATCGATCTGGTGGCGGAGGCCGGGCTGTCGGTCGTCTCGCTGCCGATGTGCAACATGTATCTGCAGGACCGCCATGCCGGGCGCACGCCGCGCTGGCGGGGTGTGACGCTCTTCCACGAACTGGCAGCCGCCGGCGTGAAGACCGCCGTCTCCTCCGACAACACGCGCGATCCCTTCTATGCCTATGGCGATCTCGACGCGGTGGAAGTGTTCCGCGAGGCGGTGCGCATCCTGCACCTCGACCACCCGCTGGACGAGGCCGCGCGCGTCGTCACCACCACGCCGGCCGACATTCTGGCTAGTCCGGATCTCGGCCGCATCCGCGCCGGGACACCGGCCGATCTCGTGCTGTTTTCGGCGCGCCGCTGGAGCGAATTCCTTTCCCGTCCGCAGGCGGACCGCATCGTGATGCGGAATGGCATGGGCATCGACCGCCGCCTGCCGGATTACCGTGACCTTGACCCGATCATGAGCGAGTGACGACATGGCCGATTACGCGAAAATCAAGCAGGAACTCGATGGCATCGCGGTGGAGGACAATCCGGCTCTGGTGCGCCAGAAGAGCCGGGATTTCTACTGGTATTCGCCGGTCCTGAAGGCCGAGCTGGACAATGTCACCGCCGATCTCGTCGTCTCGCCGAAATCGGAGGAAGAGGTCATCCGCACGCTGAAGGTGGCCTTTGCGCATGGCGTGCCGGTGACCCCGCGCGGCGCCGGCACCGGCAATTACGGCCAGGCCATGCCGCTTTCCGGCGGTATCGTTCTGAACCTCATCAACATGAACAGGGTCAAGGAAATCCATCCCGGCCGCGTCATCTGCGAGCCCGGCATCGTGATTTCCGAACTGGACCGGCAGACGAAGGCGCATTCCGGCCAGGAACTGCGTTTCCACCCGTCCACCGCCCAGACGGCCACCATCGGCGGCTTCATCGCCGGCGGTTCCGGCGGTGTCGGCTCGATCCACTGGGGAGGCCTGCGCGATCTCGGCAATATCCTGCGCCTGCGGGTCGTCACCATGGAGGCGGAACCGCGCGTGCTGGAACTTCAGGCCTGGGACCTGCAGAAGGTCAGCCACGCCTATGGCACCAACGGCATCATCACCGAGGTGGAAATGCCGCTCGCCCCCGCCTATGACTGGGTAGACGTGCTGGTCGGCTATGACGACTTCATGGACGCCGTGCGCCTGTCGGATGCGCTCGCCCACAAGAACGGCCTGCTGCTGAAGGAGGTGGCGCCCATTGCCGCGCCGATCCCCTACGACTATTTCCCGCGCCACAAGCCGTTCATCCGCCATCGCGGCCAGTCGATCGTGGTGCTGATGGTCGCGCCGCATTCCATCGAGCCGCTGCTGGCGCTGACCGAGCGCATGAAGGGCGAAATCCTCTTCCGCTCCGACAAGGTGGAGAGCATGAAGGGCATTCCGCATGCCTATGAACTCTGCTGGAACCATACGACGCTGCGGGCGCTGAAGGTCGATCCCAGCTTCACCTATCTGCAGGTGCAGTATCCGAGCCCGGACCATGTCGCCAAGGTCGGCAAGATGGTGGAGATCTTTGGCGACGAGGTGCCCGGCCATCTGGAGTTCATCAAGTTCGACGGCCGCATGCAATGCTCCGGCCTGCCGCTGGTGCGCTACACGACGAAGGAGCGGCTGGAGGAGATCATCCGCATTCACGAGGACAATGGCTGCCCGATCTTCAACCCGCACCGCTACACGCTGGAGGAAGGCGGCATGAAACAGACCGACGAGGTTCAGCTTGCCTTCAAGAAGGAAACCGATCCGATGGGTCTGCTGAACCCCGGCAAGATGATTGCCTGGGACAATCCGGACTTCGATTTCAAGGCCGGCAAGAACTACCTCTTCCCCGGTTTGCAGGCGTTTGCGGAAGCGGGGAAGTGAGATCGCTTGAATTTGCGGCTGGGGGGCTCCCCCTCACCCGGCCTCCGCTTCGCTCGGCCCCCCCTCTCCCCAAGGGGAGAGGAGAACCGTAAACGGTGTGGCCCATCCCTTCCCCCTCGGGGAGAAGGTGCCCGAAGGGCGAATGAGGGGGCCACGCCGAGCAATCATTGCAGTTCAGGAAGGACATCGCTGACAATCACCGCCAACCCATCCATTCCGAAGGTACTCCCGGCCGGCTCCGCCGGCCCATGCGTTAACGCACATGGCATCGTGTCTCTCTCGGCTGGGCGGCGAGGGAATGCGGTGCTGGGACAAACGGCGCGGAAGTTTTGACTTGAACCCCGATCGGCCCGGGAAGCGGCACCCGGCGGGCAACAGCTTGGAGCTTTTCACATGCGCGTACTCGTTCTGCATTCCCATCCCGTCGAGGAAAGCTACGGCAAGGCCCTGTTCCGCAAGACCTGCGAGAGCCTGGCGCGAGCCGGCCATCAGGTGGATGCCTGCGATCTTTATGCGGAAGGCTTCGATCCGGTACTGTCCGCCCATGGGCGGCGCATCTATCACGATTATCCGGAGAACATGGCGGGGCTGGAGCCCTATGTGGAACGGCTGAAGGCCGCGCAGGGCCTCGTCATCTGCACGCCGGTGTGGAATTTCGGCTTCCCCGCCATGCTGAAGGGCTATTTCGACCGGGTCTGGCTGCCGGGCGTCTCCTTCGCGCTTGAGGACGGCAAGCTGACGCCGACGCTGCGCCATATCGAGAAACTCGCCGCCGTGCTCACCTATGGCGGCACGCCGATGCGGGCCTTCCTGGTCGGCAACCCACCAAAGAAGGTCGTCACCCGCGTCATCCGCGCCCAGATCAAGATCGGCGCGCCGGTGAAGTTTCTCGCGCATTACGACATGAACAACTGCACGCCGGAAACCCGCGCCGCCTTCCTGTCGAAGGTGGAACGGGAAATGGAGCGTTTCTGACACCCTCTCATTTAAACGTTTAATTAAATTTTCCGCGCTAGATCCGATGAAGGAACAAGAGGTCTAGCGATGCGCATTGCCATCTTCATCGCCCTTCTGGTTCTTGCCGGCTGCGGAACTGCACCGAGCAGGATCGACAATATCTGCGCCATCTTCGCGCAGAAGGACGGGCTCTTCAACAACTGGGCGCGCGAGGCCAACAAGGCATCGCAGCGTTATGGCGTGCCCGTGCCCGTGCTGATGGCGACCATCTACACCGAATCCGGTTTCCGGGCCCATGCGCGCCCGCCGCGCACCATGCTGCTGGGCTTCATTCCCTGGACGCGCCCTTCTTCCGCCTATGGCTATGCGCAGGCACTGGACGGCACCTGGGAAACCTACAAGAACGAAACCGGCCGCTGGGGCGCCAGCCGCTCGGATTTCGGCGATGCCGTCGATTTTGTCGGCTGGTATCACCGCAAGAGCCACGACCGAAACGGCATCGCGCTGACGGATGGCTATCGTCTCTACCTCGCCTATTATTCCGGCCACAGCGGCTATGAGCGCGGCCAGTTCTCCTCCGGCACCCGCGCGGCGGCAGAACGCTCCGCAGGTATTGCCAGCCGGTATGAAAACCAGTTGCGCGCCTGCGGCTACTGAACACAATCCTGCCAGCTTTTGCGCTGGCGCAAAGACAGCACGGCATCCGTCACACCATCGTCACCTCCGCATCGCAGCGTCTCACCAGCGATGCGGAGACCGATCATGCCGAACACAGCCACAGACCTGAACCACCTTGCCTCCCCGGAAACCGCAGAGGATGCCGAGCTCGGCTCCCTCTTCGCCGACATGCTGTTCCTGCGCCAGTCCATCGCGCAGGAAACCGCAACGCTCGTCGAGCAGCTGGCGGGCAGCGCGGACCTGCCGCCGGCCGAGGAAGCGCGGCTTGCCAATCTCGCCGATTACCTGACGCTACGCCGCCGCGACATCCGCCCGCTGCAGCGCCGCCTGATGCGCCTTGGCTTTTCCTCGCTCGGCCGGCTGGAAAGCCGCGTGCTGCCGACCTTCGATGCGACGCTGGCAAGCCTTGCCGCCGCCGCCGGCCGCCCCGCCCCCTTTGCCCGGCCGACTGAGGAAACCTTCTTTCGCGGCGAAGCGGATCTCGTGACCGCCACCGACGCCCTGTTCGGCGATGCGCCTGCCCAGCGCCGCGGCCGCATCATGGTGACACTGCCGAGCGAAGCGGCGGGCGATCCGGACCTCATCCTCGACCTGGTACGCCGCGGCATGAACATTGCCCGCATCAACTGCGCCCATGACGACCGCGCTGCCTGGCTGGCCATGACCGCGCATGTGCGCGCGGCCGGCGAGAGGCTCGGCGTCTGCGTGCGCGTGCTGATGGACATTGCCGGGCCGAAGATCCGTACCGAACAGGTCATGCCGGAGAAGAAGGGCAAGCTGCAGGTGAACGACCTGTTCCGCCTGGTGGCGGCGGGCGAACCGGCGCTCATCGACGGTGTCACCGCCTGCGCCTCCGTCTCGCTGCCCGAAATCGTCACCCGCCTCTCCGTCGGCGATCGCGTACGCTATGATGACGGCAAGCTGGAAGGCGTGGTGGAGGCCCGCACGCTGACAGACGCGATCATCCGCGTCACCCATTGCAAGACCGGCGGCACCAAGATGAAGCCGGAAAAGGGGCTGAACCTGCCCGACACGGCGCTTGGCCTTTCGCCGCTCACCACCAAGGACGAGGCCGACCTTTCGACCGTCGTCGAATGCGCGGACATGCTGGGCTATTCCTTTGTCAGCCGGCCGGAGGACATCGACCTTCTGGAGGCAGCCCTTGCCCGCAGTCTCCCGCGTGAAACACCGCTCGGGCTCGTCGCCAAGATCGAGCAGCCGGAGGCGGTACGCAACCTGCCTTCGCTGATCGCCGCGGCATTCCGCCACCAGCGGCCGTTCGGCGTGATGATCGCCCGCGGCGATCTCGCCGCCGAAATCGGCTTTGATCGCGTCGCGGAAATGCAGGAGGAAATCCTGTGGATCTGCGAAGCCGCTTCCGTGCCGACCATCTGGGCGACCCAGGTGCTGGAGGATCTGGTGAAGACCGGCCTTCCCTCGCGCGGCGAAATGACCGACGCCGCCATGGCCGCCCGCGCCGAATGCGTGATGCTGAACAAGGGCCCCGCCGTGGCAGAAGCCGTCTCGCTGCTCGATCACCTGCTCTCGCGCATGGACGGCCACATCTTCAAGAAGACGCCGATGCTGCGGGCGCTGAAAAGCTGGCAGGAGTGATATGGTCCGGCTGGCGTGAGCGTCGTTGCGCCCCCTCATCCGGCCTGTCGGCCACCTTCTCCCCGCGGGGGAGAAGGGAGGGACGAGGCGCATGGCTCGGTCGGGTGCCCGGAGGGCGAATGAAGGGGCTCCCTTGGGAGAACCGGGCGGCGGAGGAAACCTTCGCCCTTCACACCACCTTCGCCGCCGTCACCTCCACCTCGACCAGGAATTCGGGCCGGGTGAACCCGCCGACCACGATCAGCGTGGAGACCGGCTTAGGCTCCAGCGTGTAGCGGTCGCGCACCGCCATGTAGGCGGCGAAATCCTCGCGCTTCGTGACGAAACCGGAGATGCGGATGACGTCCGCAAAGCTCATGCCGGCCTCCGCCAGAATGGCCCTGATCGCCTCGAAGCAGAGCTCCGCCTGACCCGTCACATCCGACGGGATCGTGTCGTCCGGGGCAATGCCGAGCTGACCGGAGGTGACCAGCAACTGAGCCCCCGGCGGCACCAGAAGTCCGTGATTGTAATGGCCGAAGGGTTTGCGGACGGAGGGCGGGTTGAAGACCTGTTTTTCCGATGACGCCATGCCGACCTCTCCTGATTCTGTGGGTATCGAGGAAAGTATAGCGGCGGCGGGACGGGCCGGAAGGGAAAATGCCGCAGCCTAACGAGACGGCGTTTCCGCAATGGGAAGCGAGCCCCCTGATGACAATACCAATACCTTTTCTGGCTGATGGCAGCTCGCAACGGGAGGACACGGACCTCTCCTCGCTCGTCATCCTCGGGCTTGACCCGAGGATCCATCGCCGCAGTCCGTTGCCTGCCTGACTTTGTCCCGATAGCCGCTGACGCCGACCTGGATCCTCGGGTCAAGCCCGAGGATGACGACGAATTAGGTCGCTCAGGTCAACAGGCCTGTAACCGGGGATGAAAGAGCCCATAACAGCAAGGCTTCAAGCCCCGTAAGGCGCCAGAAACCGCTTTACCGCCTCGATCTCGTTGCTGCGGATCTCGTGGCTGCCGGGATGCCAGTCGAGGCTCACCTCCTCGCCCTGGGCTGCGAAATAATCCGCGAGCGACTGCGTCAGCGGCACCGGGCAGATCGGGTCGCGCTCGCCGGCGGTGATCAGCACCCGGCCGGATCCCGCTCGCGGCGTCGGCTGGAAGGGGATCAGCGGATGCATCAGTATCGAGGCGGCAAACAGGCCGGGATGCTCGATGACCACATTGGCAAGGATGTTGGCGCCATTGGAGAAGCCGAGACCGATCACCGGGCCTGCAGAGGCCGCATCCCGATGGGCGGCAACGAAGGCCGCCATCTTTTGCGTGGCGCGCGCCAGATCCTCCAGATCATAGAGACCTTCGGCCCGGCGGCGGAAGAAGCGGGCGGCGCCATGTTCGGAGACATCACCGCGCGGCGAGATCACCGTGGCCTCCGGCAGCAGGCGGCTGCCGAAGTCGAAGAACTGGTTCTCGTCGCCGCCGGTGCCATGGAAGACGAAGAGAATGGGCGCGCCCGCTTTCCCGGGGCGCGCGTGGTGAACATAGGCATTCGTGCTCATGATCGGTCCTCAGCCTTCCAGCTTTTCCAGGTGCTCTTCCAAATAGGAGCGCAGATGGGCATGCTGGGTCGGCAGCTTCAGGGCTTCGCCGAGATGGGCGGTGTCCTCGTCGCGGTCGAAGCCCGGTTCGTTGGTGGCGATTTCAAACAGCACGCCGCCCGGCGTGCGGAAATAGATCGCCCAGAAGTAATCACGGTCGATGACCGGGGTGACCTGATAACCGGTCTCCATCAGGGCCTTGCGGACCTCCAGCTGCTTTTCGCGGTTTTCGACCGCAAAGGCGATGTGGTGCACCGAACCGGCGCCGAGATTGGCGCGGGCAATGTTCGGCATCGTTTCGATGTCGATGGTGTCGGCACCGTTGCCGCCGGGAATGGCCAGACGCGTGACGCCGTCCTTGTGATCGACCTGCTCATAGCCCATGAACTTCAGAAGTTCGACGGTGGCGCCCTCATCGCGCAGGCGCATGGAGGCTGAGTGGAAACCTCGGATCGCGTGATCGGCATCCACACCATTGCCGGTCCAGGGGGCACGGGCATCATCCTTCACCTCGACCAGCGCAAAACCGTCGCCATCGGGGCCGAAGAAGTTGAGGCGCTTCTCGCCGAAGGCTTCATCGACCTTCAACTCCAGGCTGCCCTTGGCGGCAAGACGCTCACCCCAGTAGCCGATCGAGCCCTGCGGCACGGAAAACACCGTGGCGCCCACCTCGCCGGTGCCGGGACGGCCCTTGGCAATGTGCGGGAACGGGAAGTAGGTCATCACCGAACCCGGCGTTCCCACTTCGTCGCCATAATAGAGATGGTAGACATCCGGCGCATCGAAGTTGACGGTCTTCTTCACGCGGCGAAGGCCGAGCGTATCGGTGAAGAACCGGTTGTTGGTGCGGGCGCTCGCGGCCATCGACGTGACGTGATGCAGCCCCTTGATCTGGTTCAGCATGGCTTACCCCTTTGTCTTCGAAATCTGCGGGCCGGTGATCGGTCCGCTTGTCTGGGGTGAAGATGGTCGCTTTTGATCGCGACGCATAGAGTGAACAATCAGAACGCATTGTTCACAAAGAGTCCCTTGAACCCGTTCAGGCGTCCTGCACCGGCGCAACCGGAAGCTGCCAGTCGATCGGCTCCCGGCCGTTCGACACCAGATAGGCATTGGCCTTGGAGAAATGGCCGGAGCCGAAGAAGCCGTTATGCGCAGAGAGCGGCGAGGGATGCGGCGCCTTCAGCACGAGATGCCGGCGCTGGTCGACGAAGGCCGCCTTCTTCTGGGCATAGGAGCCCCAGAGCATGAAGACGACATGGCTGCACTCCTCGTTGACGGCGCGGATCACCGCATCGGTGAAACGCTCCCAGCCCTTGCCCTGATGGGCGGCGGCGCGCCCCTCCTCCACGGTCAGAACGCTGTTCAAGAGCAGCACGCCCTGCCGCGCCCAGTGTTCGAGAAAGCCGTGTTGCGCCGGTGGAATGCCGAGATCGGCCTGCATTTCCTTGTAGATGTTGACGAGCGAGGGCGGGATGCGCACGCCCGGCCGCACACTGAAGCAGAGCCCATGCGCCTGGCCGGCGCCGTGATACGGGTCCTGCCCTAGGATCACCACCTTCACCTGAGGCAGCGGCGTGAGATCGAGGGCGCGGAAGTATTCGCTGCCCTTCGGGAAGATGCGCTTGCCCGCCTCCTTCTCCGCCGTCAGGAAACGGCGGAGGTCGGCCATGTAGGGGTCGGCGAACTGCGGCGCGAGCACCTGTTTCCAGCTGTCTTCAAGCTTGACGCCACCCTCTGCCATGCTTTTGCGATCCCTTGTTATTGCAGGTGGAAATTGGCCTTGGAATGCCAGTCCCAGGCCGAGCGGATGATGTCGTGCAGGGTATATTGCGGCTCCCATCCCAGCACGGCCTTCGCCTTCTCGTTATTGGCCACCAGCGTGGTGGAATCGCCATCGCGACGGCCGACATATTCGACCGGGAACGGCTTGCCGGACACATCCGAAATGGCGGCCAACAGTTCCTTCACCGTGGTGCCGGTGCCGGTGCCGAGGTTCAGTTCCACCGTCTCGCCACCGGAAAGCAGATAGTCGACGGCGCGCACATGGGCATCGGCGAGGTCGAGCACATGGATATAGTCACGCACGCAGGTTCCGTCGCGCGTTTCATAATCCGAGCCGAACACCTTGAAGCCCTGCCGGCGGCCGAGCGCCGCCTCGATGGCGAGCGGAATGGCATGGGTTTCCGGCGTGTGCCATTCGCCGATGCGACCTTCGAAATCCGCACCCGCCGCGTTGAAGTAGCGCAGCATCACCGAGCGCAGACCCTTGTAGGTGCCGTAATCCTTGAGCGCCTGTTCGATGATGAACTTGGTGCGGCCGTAGGGGTTGATCGGCGCCTGGCGGTGCGTCTCGTCCATCGGCACCTGTTCCGGCAGGCCGTAGGTGGCGCAGGTGGAGGAGAAGACGAAGGCCTCGACGCCGGCATCCATGGCTGCCGAGAGAAGCGTCAGCGCGCCGATGACATTGTTGTCGTAGAAGGCAACCGGGTTCTTCACCGATTCCCCCACCTCGATGAGGGCCGCGAAATGCAGCACGGCATCCGGCTTGTGCCTGGCGAAGACCTCGTCAAGACGGGCGCGGTCGCGGATATCGCCCTCTTCCAGCGGTCCCCATTTGACGAATTCCGCATGCCCGTTGGACAGGTTGTCGAATACGATGGGCTGATAGCCGCGCTCGGCAAGCAGCAGGCAATTGTGCGATCCGATATAACCGGCGCCACCGACAACCAGAACCTTCTTCTGAGACATGAAAGACGACACTCCGTTCAACATTGCGGCGCACTATAGTGGGCGCGGCACGGATTGCCAGCGGCAAGAACGGTGGAACGATTGCCGTGCAGCAAGGATTACATCGCCTGTGGCATGCGCTATGCTCATGACGCACAGAGAAAGGCATGGGTGATGCGACTGGTATTGATGGGCCTCGGCTGGCTGTTCGTGGCGCTCGGCATTCTTGGGGCCTTCCTGCCGCTCTTGCCCACCACGCCCTTCCTGCTGCTGGCGGTTGCCTGCTTCACCCGCTCCTCTCCGCGGCTGGAGGCCTGGCTGCTGAACCATCCGCGTTTAGGCCCGCCGCTGAAGGACTGGCGCGAGCACGGGGCGATATCCCGCCGTGCCAAGGTGGCCGCCCTCGGCCTGATGGCCGCAAGCTACGCGGTCTTCCTCTTCGGCACCTCCCCGCCGCTCTGGCGCGCAGTGCTGGTGCTGGCAATCCTGCTCTGCTCGTCGCTGTTCATCGTCACCCGGCCGGACGCCAGCTGAGAACCGTCAGGCGGAGGCGCCGTGGCGTGCCTGCGGCAGGATGAAGGGAACATGGGCAGCCGGCACACGCCCGACAGCACCGGCAATGCCATAGACTTCGGCGATGGTGGCATCGCTCAGCGTCTCTGCGGCGGGGCCCTGCGTCACGATGCGCCCCCTGTGCAGCACAACCACCCGATCGGCGAACTCCGCCGCCAGATTGAGGTCGTGCAGGATGGCCAGCACCATGCCGCCCTGACTGGCGAAGGCGCGTGCCGTCTCCAGCACCGCAATCTGGTGGCCAAGATCGAGGCTGGCGGTCGGTTCATCGAGAAAGAGGGCACGGGCAAGCCCCGCCTCCACCGGCCGCGGCACCTGGGCAAGCGCCCGGGCGAACTGCACACGCTGCTGCTCGCCGCCGGAAAGGGATGGATAGGCGCGCCCCTCGAAACCGGAAAGGCCGACGCGGGCAAGCGCCGCGCGTGCCGCCGCCGAGGGATCGAGCGCGCCCTGCGCCACCGCCCCCATGCGCACGATCTCCAGTGCCGTGAAGGGAAAGGCCAGTTCGCTTGCCTGCGGCAGCACCGCGCGGCGGGCGGCAAGCTCCCGCGGATTGTAGCGGGAAACCTCGGTTGCATCATAGGTGACATGGCCGGACGACACCGGCAGTTCGCCGGACAGCGCCTTCATGAGCGTGGACTTGCCGGCACCGTTCGGCCCGATGATGACGGCCATCTGGCCGGGCTGCAGCACCATGGACACGCCATCGAGAAGACGACGCCCGGACCGTTCGACGCAAACCGATTCGGCGCGGATCATGGTTGATCTCCTCCGCGATGGGCTCCCTTGCGCCCGAGCAGCAGGAGCAAAAAGACAGGCGCGCCAAACAGCGCGGTGATGATACCGATCGGCAGTTCGGCGGGGGAGACCACGGTGCGCGCCACGCTGTCGGCGATCAGCAGCAGGGCGCCGCCGCCGATTGCCGAGGCCGGCAGCAGGAAACGGTGCGCCGGGCCGATGACAAGCCTCAGCAGGTGCGGCACCACGATGCCGACGAATCCGATGGAGCCGGAGACAGCCACCGTCGCGCCGCAGGCCGCCGCGACCGCCAGGATGACGAGACGCTTCAGCCGCTGCACCGGCACGCCCATGTGGAAGGCCGCCGCATCGCCAAGGATCAGGGCATCGAGACCGCGCGCCACGAAGGGAATGATCGCCGTCACCAGCACGACGAAGGGCAGCACCGAAAGAACGCGGGCAAAGGTGGCACCGCCCAGCGAACCGAGGCTCCAGAAGGTGATGTCGCGCAACTGCCGGTCATCGGCCATGAAGATCAGAAGACCGGTCAGGGCGGCACTCAGCGCACCGACGGCAATGCCGGACAGCACCAGCGTCGTGGTGTGCGTCTGGCCGCCGCGCGTGGCGATGCAATAGAGCAGCCAGGTGTTCAGAAGCCCGCCGAAAAACGCCATCAGCGGCAGGAACTGGCTGCCGAGCACAAGAGACAGCGGTGCGAGCACGCCATTGCCGAACACGATACCGGCCACCGCAAACAGCGCGGCACCGGAGGTGACGCCGACGACGCCGGGATCGGCAAGCGGATTGCGGAACAGGCCCTGCAGCATGGCGCCAGAGACACCGAGACCGGCCCCGACCAGGATGCCGAGCGCCGTGCGCGGCAGGCGCACCGCCTCCAGCACCACCCGTTCCTGCACGGCAAGCTCGCTGCCGCGCCCGGTCAGGTAGAGCCACAGATGGGCGAGATTGACGCCTGTCGGACCGCTTCCGAGCGAAATCAGGCAGGCGAGCGCCAAAAGCAGCAGCAGCAGGACGAGGCACAGAACGCCCTGCCCCGACCGGTCGCCGTCATCGCGCTTCCACCGCGCCGGCAGCGTCAGCGCCCGCATGGCTCAGAGGCTCCCGGGATAGAGATGGGCGGCCAGGCTACGGGCAGCCTCCGGCGTGCGCGGGCCAAAGCCCAGAAGCAGCAGGCCATCCATGCGCACCAGTGCCTTTTCGGCCGCGGCCGGCGTGGACTGGAAGGCAGGCAGGGCAAACACCGCTTCCGGCGTCACCCCGTGATTGCCGGACTGCATCACCAGGATGACATCCGGCCGCGCGGCAATCACCGCTTCATCGGTCAGGGGCTTGTAGCCGGAAATGGCATCGGCAGCATTGACGCCACCGGCGAGACCGATGATCGCGGCGGCTTCCGTATCCTTGCCGCCGGCCATGATGCGGCCATTGGCGAGCGACAGAACGAAGAGCACGCGCTTGCGCGGCTGCGGCAGCTTCGCGACATCGGCCGCCAGCGCCTTGAGATCCGCATCCGTCTTTTCCGCCAGCGCCTCGGCCTTGTCCGACAGGCCGACGGCTGCGCCGACATCGCGGATCTTGGTGGCAATGGCGTCCGCACGCGGCGGCGTGCGGAGCGTTGAAACGGGAATGGCGCTTGCCTTGAGAATGGCGATGGCATCCGGCGGACCGGCGCCCTCTTCGGCGAGGATCAGATCGGGCGACTGGCCGAGAATGCCCTCCGGCGAGAGCGCCCGCATGTAGCCGATATCCGGCTTCTTCATGGCTTCCGGCGGATAGCTGCTCGTCGTGTCGCGCGCGATCACCCGGTCGCCGGCGCCGAGCGCATAGAGGATCTCGGTCGCCGTACCGCCGATCGAGACGATACGACGCGCGTTGGGATTGGTGGCATCCGAAGCGGATGCAGGGCCTGCGGCAAGGCCTGCCGCCAGCAGCATGGAAACAAAACCGGCCTTGAGAACGGCGCGCATCGTCATATCATTCAACCTTAAGACCTGCCGGGCGACGGGCGCGCATGCGGCGTCCATACACCCGAATAAACTTGAGTGCATTATGCCGGTTTATGTCTTTTCAATAGACAGGGCAACAGATATCTTGAGTTCACAACACCAGTTAGGAAGGATGCCTGATCCATGTATATCGCCATGAACCGCTTCCGCGTCGTCCCCGGCTTCGAGGAGGCCTTCGAGGAGATCTGGCGCAGCCGCGAACGCCATCTCTCCACCGTTCCGGGCTATCTGGAATTCCATATGCTGAAGGGTCCCAAGCACGAGGACCACACGCTCTATGCCTCGCACACCCTGTGGGAAAGCCATGAGCATTTCACGGCCTGGACAAAGTCGGAGCAGTTTCGCGCCGCCCATGCACGCGCAGGCGAAAACCGCGGCAAGGTCGAATACCTTTCCGGCCCGCATTTCGAAGGCTTCGAAGTTATCATCCACGAGGACCGCAACGGCAAGACGGCGGAGGCCGCATGAGCCTCTCGCTGTCCATGGCCGCACCGATGGCGGACGCAGAGCGCAGGCAGCGGGCACAGGCAGCCCTTGCCGAAAAGCCGGACGGCGTGGTGGAGGCCATTGCCGCCAAGGCCGAGGTGACGCCGGCGGAAATCCTGGAGATCCTGCCGGCAGGAGCGGCCACCGGAGCCCCGGCCGGCGACTTCGAGGTGATTTGGTCCGAGATGTCGTCCTGGGGCGAGGTGCTGTTCATCGTCCACACCGATGACATCGTGCTGGAGGCCAGCGGTTCGCTGCCCGCCGGCAGCGAGGGGCATGGCTGGTTCAACATCCACGGCGACAGCCCGATCGGCGGCCATATCCGCAAGGACAATTGCGCCGGCATCACCTTTGTCGACCGTGCCTTCCACGGCCGCCGCTCCTGTTCCGTCTGGTTCATGAACCAGAAGGGCACGGCCATGTTCAAGGTCTTCGTGCGCCGGGATGCGGCCCGCGAACTGGTGGCCGAACAGCTTGCGAAGTTCGAGGCGCTCAGGGATCGCTACGCCTGAGCGGAAAGGATCTCCGGGCGGCGGCAGGTCTGCCCCGCCCGGAACTCGATCGGCCGGATGCCGCCGTCAGGCGGACGGCGGGTCGGCAGCAGGGCTGTCCAGCAGGCGGATGATCGCGGCACAGTTCGGGTCGGTCCGATCGAGAAGCGCCACGGGCGAGGTCCAGCCGACGGACACGCGGATGGCAGTGCTGACGGCCCAGGCCGGCTCGCCGGCGGCACGCTCGATCAGGCGCGGCCCCTGAGAGGCCACGCACTGCTGAACCTGCTGCACCATCTGCACGGAGGCGTTGGCCTGTTCCAGTTCCTGGCGAAGCTCGGCCTGAACCGGGGTGAGAACGAAGGCGGTGATCAGCCATGCGGCAAGATCGGAGAACATGATCTGGCTCCCTGTCGGCGTCGATGTCGAAGAATAAGAGGTCCGACATCGTGGAAGCGCCGATCTTCCACCAGAGGGGCCCGGACCACCGGGTCCAGGCTGATATGGGGGATGACCAGGCCGCATTCAAGACGCAGGCGACCATCCCGCCACAGGGATCCGGACACCACGGCCGTCGGCTGCGACGCATGCGGCTCAGTGCTTCGCCGCGTGCTCGGGCTTGCCCTTGCGGCTGGTGGAGGCCATGTCGTGCAGCTCCTTTTCCGACATGGATTTCTCCATGCTTCTGGAAGCGCCCTGCAGGTCGCTTTTCTTGACCTCGCCGCGCTTGGCGGCCAGGGCGGCACCGGCCGCCTTCTGCTGTGCCTTGGATTTCGCCGGCATCTGTCTTCTCCCGTTTGAAGGTTGACAGCCTTTCCAACCGGCCGCCCCCGGCTGCGGTTCCCCATGCGCCTGTCTTTCGGCGGAACCGCATGGGCCTTCCATCGGTTTCCCGAACGAGCCGCCTGTCGCGGCCGATATCGGAAGGATCAGCAAGAATGGACGACAAGGACAATCTCGACGCACGGGCAAAGATGACGGGCGACGATTCCCGCCGCTTCGCCGAGGACAGTCGCGAGCGGGCGGAAGATGCGCTGCACGCCCGCGAGGACATGACGAACCACAAGGCCATGCAGGAGGCGGCCCGGCTGGGCGGCGGCGACACCTACATCGTCGACAGCGATCTGGACGATCTCGACGAGCGCATCGACAGCGACCAGCCGGACGGGCGTCCGAGCCCGATGGCCAATGGCGACAATCCGGAGCGCTGACCGTTCCGGCGATTTCCGCCGCACCGGTCCCGTCCGTACGGAACCGGTGCGGGCCTTCCACGTTTGGCAGGCTCGAATCCCACATCCGCGTCGGAGGCGCATCGAGCTTGACCATCCCCACCTCGACCTACCGCATCCAGTTCCGCAACGGCATGACCTTCGACCGGGCGGCGGCGCTTGTGCCCTATCTGAAGCGGCTCGGCATCAGCCATCTCTATGCCTCTCCCATCTTCACCGCCGCCGCCGATTCCACCCATGGCTATGACGTGGCCGATGCCGGCGAGATCGACCCGGTGATCGGCGGGCGCGAGGGGTTCGAACGGTTGAGCGATATGCTGCGGCAGGAGGGGATCGGGCTGATCCTCGACATCGTGCCGAACCACATGGCCGCCTCGCTGGAAAACCGCTGGTGGCGCAGTCTGGTGGAATGGGGCGAGCAGAGCCGTTTCAGCCATTTCTTCGATGCCGACTGGAGCCGCCGCCTCACCCTGCCCTTCCTGGGCGAGGATCTCGACACGGTCGTGGCCAAGGGAGACCTCTCCCTTTGCCTCGACCGCGAGGCGGGCTGCCTTGCCTTCCGCTATTTCGACAGCCGTTATCCGCTGGCGCCCGCGACCTATCCTCAGGCGCTGGAAGGCATCGATCTGCCGCTGGCTGAATCCGTCCGGCAGGCGGCCGCGCTGGCAACGCCGGAGGACGAGGATGAGTTTCACGCCGGAATGAAGCGGCTGGCCTCCGACACGCAGACCGACGCGCTCGACGAGGCTCTGGCCGCCCTTGCCGGGGATGCCTCACGGCTGGGCGCCCTGCACGATGCACAGCCCTACCGGCTGATGTCGTGGCGCGACGCGCCGAACGATCTCAGCTATCGCCGCTTCTTCGAGATTACCGGGCTTGCGGGGCTTCGGGTCGAGACGGAAGAGGTGTTCGAGCAAAGCCACCGGCTGATCATCGATCTCGTCCTGTCCGGCAAGGTGGATGGCCTGCGCATCGACCATGTGGACGGCCTTGCCGATCCGCGACGCTATCTCGCCCGCCTGCGCGCGGCGGTGGGGCCGGACGGCTACCTGATCGTCGAAAAGATCCTGGCCCCGCAGGAAAGGCTTCCTGCGGACTGGCCGGTCTCCGGCACCACCGGCTACGAATTCATCGCCGCCCTGTCCGAGGCGCTGGTCGATGGCGAGGCACTGCCCCGCATGAATGCTCTCTATGCCGGCGTGGCCGGCAGAGCGCTCGACCCGCAGGCGGAACTGCGCAAGGCCAAGCAGCGCATGGTGGAGGTGAATTTCGCCGGCGAAGTGGCAAGGCTGTGCGCTCTTGCCGAGGACATTGCGGCCGCGCATGACGATGCCGGGCGCATGGACGAGGATACGCTGAACCTTGCGCTCAGCGAACTGCTGATCGCCTTTCCGGTCTACCGCACCTATGGCACCGAGATCGGTCTGGAGCCGGCCGACCGGCAGCGGCTGACGGACGTGCTGGACAGCGTGCGTGC
The DNA here is from genome assembly GCF_018760785.1 of Rhizobium sp. CSW-27. Taxonomy (GTDB): domain Bacteria; phylum Pseudomonadota; class Alphaproteobacteria; order Rhizobiales; family Rhizobiaceae; genus Neorhizobium. Next base: position 473,355 of record NZ_JAHHZO010000002.1, on the reverse strand, counting down.
ACTGCCCTCTCCGCCCCAGCCGCAGGCGCTGACCTTTCTTGCCCGCATCCTGATCGGCGACGTCAACGAGACGCAGGATGGCCGCGCCGCCGAATTTCGCACGCGTTTCCAGCAGCTGACCGGACCGCTGATGGCAAAATCGCTGGAAGACACGCTGTTCTTCCGGCTGAACCCGCTGATCGGCCTCAACGAAGTGGGCGGCGAGCCGATGCCCGAGATCGGCGGCCTTGCGGAGTTCCACAAGCGGATGGCGGCGCGCCATGAGCAGCAGCCGGCAGGGCTTTCGGCCACTTCCACCCATGACACCAAGCGCGGCGAGGATGCCCGTGCACGGCTTTACGCGCTCAGCGAAGCCCCTGAGCGATGGGGAGAGGCCTTCGAGCGCTGGCGCCAGATGAACCGCATGGCACTCAAGAGCCTGCCGGACGGCCCGGCACCGGAGCCGGAGGTGGAATGGCTGATCTATCAGTCTCTCGCAGGCGTCTGGCCGCAGGATCTTGCCGCAGACAATGAGGACGGGCTGGAGAGACTGGCGCAGCGCTTCCTGCCCTCTCTGGAAAAGGCAATGCGCGAAGCCAAGCTGCGCACCGGCTGGGACGCGCCGAACGAGGACTACGAAGCCGCCGTGCTCGGCTATGCGCGCCATCTTCTCGGGCCGGATGCCCAGGATTTCCGCCGCGACTTTGTCGAGCGGATGGCGCCCGTCTTCCTGGCCGGGGCCATCAACAGCGTGACGCAGACCCTCGTCAAGCTCTGCGCGCCCGGCATTCCCGACATCTATCAGGGCAGCGAGGGGCTCGACCTCAGCCTGGTCGATCCGGACAACCGCCGCCCGCCGGATTTCGAGGCGCTGATTGCCGGTCTCGACTGTACCTGCGATCCCGCCGATGCACAGGCCTGGCGCGACGGGCGGCTGAAGCAGCGCCTGATCCAGCGACTGCTTGCCCATCGCTGCAGGCGCCCGGAGCTTTTCACGGAGGGAGACTATACCGCCCTGTCGGCAACCGGCGAGAGGGAGAAGCAGGTTCTCGCCTTTGCCCGCCGCACCGCCGACCATGCCCTGGTGGTGGTTGCACCGCGGCTGATGCTGGAAGCGCTGGACGGTGCCGGCGACCGGCTGCCGGAGGCGGGCTTCTGGAAGGACACGGCCGTGGTGCTGGCCGAGCGCTTCGGCGGGCGTGGCTACCGGGACCTCTTTTCGGACGACATCGTCCAGCCCGGCGCGCAGCTGGCCTTGCAGGACCTGTTTGCGACCCGCCCCTTCGCGGTGCTGCTGACAACCTGAGCCTGCGGCCCAATAAAGGATGCGGGCGCCGTCTCGGACAGCGCCCGCAGGCTTGCCAGGGTTTTCCCGGACCGTGCACGAAAAAGGCGCTCCTCCGCAAGGAGAAGCGCCTTTTTGCGACATGTCGCGACGAAGAGGCTATCAGCCGATGCCGACGAAGGACAGGACGGCAAGCACGATGACGACGGCGCCGACGAGCCAGACAATGCTGTTCATGATGATCTCCCTTGCTTGGGGTGAGGGTCCGCGGAGCGCGTGCCGCGCCTTATGCGAAGCCGACGAGGTTGAGGACGGCGATGACGATGACGACGGCTCCCACGAGCCAGACGATGCTGTTCATTTTCAAGCTCCCTGGTTGTTTCGCTCCATCAACGGCGCCGCCTGCGAAAGGTTCCGCCTGCCGGCGCTGGAACCATTGATGGATCAAGCAGTTGGGCCCGAGGTCAGGCTTGTTTCTGACCCGCGACAAGGCAGGGAATGCAGATGAGTTTTCACCTCGACACGAGCAGCTTGCTGCGCCAGCCGAACAGGCATCGCAGCGCCGATCCCGCCGCCCCGCAAAGGCCGCAGAAGGTGGTGATCGTCGGCGCCGGCTTCGGTGGCCTGGCCGTTGCCCGGGCGCTCGGCAATTCGGTGATCGATGTCACGGTCATCGACCGGCGCAACCACAACCTCTTCCAGCCGCTGCTCTACCAGGTTGCCACCGCCGCCCTGTCGCCGGCCGACATTTCCGAGCCGATCCGCCGCAGTCTCGGCCGCTATCGCAACATCAAGGTGGTGCTGGCAGAGGTCACCGGCGTCGATACGGCGGCGCGCACGGTGCTGGTCGATCACGGCGTCCCCATCCCCTATGACCGGCTGGTGATCGCCACCGGCTCCGAATACAACTATTTCGGCCATGACGAGTGGCGCGCCATCGCCCCCGGCCTGAAGACCATCCACGAGGCCCGGCAGATCCGTCACCGGCTGCTGCTTGCCTTCGAGAGGGCGGAGCTTTCGCAGGACCCGGAGGAAAAGAAGGCGCTTCTGACCAGCGTCATCATCGGCGGAGGCCCGACCGGCGTGGAGATGGCGGGAGCCATCGCCGAACTCGGCCGCTTCATGATCACCCGCGATTTTCGCCGGCTGTCACCCGAGCATTTCCGCGTCCTGCTGCTGGAGGCCGGACCGCGCATCCTTGCCGCCTTTCCCGAGGACCTCACCGACTACGCCACCCGCTCGCTCGCCGGGCTGGGCGTGGAGGTGATGACCGGGCGGCGCGTGGAGAGCATCACGGCCGGCAGCGTCATCGTCGGTGGAGAAACGATCCGCACCGCCAATGTGATCTGGGGTGCTGGCGTGAAGGCGTCGCCGGCCGCCCGCTGGTTCGGCATCGAAGGCAAGGCAGGCGGGCGCATCCCGATCGATCCGGACCTGCGCATCACTGGCCTGCCGGACGTGTTTGCCCTCGGCGACACCGCGCTCGGGCTTGGCGAGGACGGCAAGCCGCTTCCCGCCCTGGCGCAGGTGGCCAAGCAGCAGGGCCAATATCTCGGCCATGCGCTGCGGCAGGAGCTTCTGGAGGGGAAAAAGCCCGCCCCCTTCCGCTTTCACAATCGCGGCAATACGGCGGTCATCGGCCGCAATGCAGCGATCTTCGATTTCGGCCGCTGGCGGCTGAAGGGTTACGTGGCCTGGCTGCTCTGGGCGCTGGTGCATGTCTACCTGCTGGTGAACTTCGAAAAGCGCATCCTGGTGACGGTGCAGTGGATCTGGCGCTACCTCACCCGCCAGCGCGGCGCGCGTCTCATCGACGAAAACGCCACGGCCTACCGAGCCACAAGGGAGGAAGGGGCATGAACACCGCCAATCCGCAACTCGAAGGGCTCTATCTCGCCGTTGCCGCCATCAACCGGCTGCTGGTGGAAAAGCAGTTGCTGACGCATGAGGAAATCCGCGACATGCTTCTGGAGACCGAACGGGCGGTGTTGCGCGACCCGCAGCCGGCAACGATGTCCGATTCGCACCGCAAGGCGGTGGCCTTTCCCATCCGCCTTCTCCTGGCCGCCAATGAAGCGGCGGAAAAGGGGGCCGAGGTTTCCTTCGAGGACCTCGCCCGCCATGTGGGGCGCCATAGCTGAGGGGATGGGCGGGGCCAGGCCTTTCTCGAAGGCAGATCCGGCGGAGTTGCCTTCCGGGACCAATTCCCCCTCTGGCTGCCGCCATCTCTCATACGGGGAGGAAACGCCCGCGCGGGGCAGGCTTCTTGTCCGCGCACGACACGGACTGAGGCGGCACCCATTTTCATTTCATTGCGATCAGACAGGATTTCCAGAGGGTGCGCGCGACGCGACTTTCGCGCGCCAAAGCCCCTCCCCCGTATGGGGAGGGGCCGGGAAGGGTCTTTTGAAGCGGGCGATCAGATGATCGGCTTGCCGCCGGTCACCGCGATCGTCGCACCCGAGACATAGCTCGACAGCGGATCGGCCAGCATCACATAGGCGGTGGCCAGTTCCGCCGGCTGGCCCGGCCGCTTCATCGGCACCTGCTTGCCGAAGTTTTCGACCGATTCCTGCGGCAGCGTGGAGGGGATCAGCGGCGTCCAGATCGGGCCCGGCGCCACCGCATTGGCGCGGATGCCCTTTTCCGCCAGAAGCTGGGCGAGGCCGGCGGTGAAGTTCTGGATCGCCCCCTTCGTCGTCGCATAGGCAAGCAGCGAAGGGTTGGGGCTGTCGGAATTGATCGAGGCGGTGTTGATGATGGCGCTGCCGGGCTTCATGTGCGCGACTGCCGCCTTGGTGAGGTAGAACATCGCATGGATGTTCACCTTGAAGGTCAGCTCCCACTCCGCATCGCTGATCTCCTCGATCGAGGGGAAGGACGCCTGATGGGCGGCATTGTTGACCAGAATGTCGATGCCGCCCAGTTCGCGCACCGCGGTGTCGATCACCTGACGGCAATGGTCGGGAGATTGCAGGTCGCCGCGCACCAGAACGGCCTTGCGACCCGCCTCCTCGACAAGGCGCTTGGTATCCTGAGCATCCTCGTCCTCTTCCAGATAGGCGATCACCAGATCGGCGCCCTCACGGGCAAAAGCGATGGCGACGGCACGGCCGATGCCACTGTCACCGCCGGTAATCACCGCCTTCTTGCCGGCAAGCCTGTCTGAGCCGCGATAGGATTGCTCGCCGTGGTCGGGCGTGGGGCTCATCTGGCCGGTCGTGCCGGGCATCGGGATCTTGTCCTGCTGGAACGGCGGCGTCGGGTGTTGCTGTGCCATGGGTCAGCCTTTCTTTGTGGAAATACCGCCCCAGAACTGTCGCCCCGGCCCCTTGTTCCCCCCGGCGGCGGCAAATCGACTGCCGGCACGAGGCAAGGCGCCGACGAAGCCCCTCAGGACGCGGAGGCCCAGCCGAGCATCAGCGGCAGTGCCCCGGCCAGCGTCGCCCCGTGCACGTGATCCTTCAGCACTTCCGAGCTGACGGTGAATTGCGGGCGCCGGGAAAGACGCTCGATGAGCGCCATCGTCTCGGGCGCCGGCCCGGTCGGTGGCGGTCCCTTGTCGTTCGATCGCTGCTCCTTGTCGCCGAGCGCAACGAAGAGCTTCAGGGGATGACCGGCAGGCAGCACGGCCCTGTCCTCAAGGCGTGCCATCGTCTCCGGCGCCCACCAGAGCGAGGGGCTGATTGGTGCATAGCCGGCGAAGGATTGCGGTCTGCGGAACAGCGCGTAGAGCGCAAAGAGGCCGCCGAAGGAATGGCCGCCCAGGTGACGGCGTTGCGGATCGACGGCAAGGCCCGCCTCGCTCTGCGTTCGCAACGGGCCGAGCAGCATCTCGAGAAACAGCTCCGCGCCGCCATACATGCGTCCCTGACGGGCGGGATCGGCATAGGGGCCAGCCGCCGGGTCCTTCGGCGGCGTATAGTCGAGCGAGCGCTCCGCCTGCGCGAACTTGCGCGGCGTATCGTAACCGAGACCGATCACGACAAGGTTCGGGGCGAGCGCCAGCAGTTCCGGCGTCAGGTCGTCGAACACCGCATTGCCGTCAAGGAGCGTGAGAACAGGATATCCCGCAGGCGGCGCATCCGCCTTCGGAATGGCACGGAAGATCCGGAAGCTGCGCCCTTTGTCCAGCCTCACCACCCGGTCGTCCAGGCGATGGGTCGGCGGATCGGCGGCCAGAATGTCCAGCGTGGTATCGGCAACGCGCATCTGCGCAAAGGTCAGCGTCGGCATCATCAGGAACGGCAATCCGGTGAGCAGGCTTCGGCGGCGGAGAAAGGAAACGGTCATGCTTTCCTCGTTCTGGCCCGGTTTTCCCGTCGGAAGCGGGAGGACGGGCGGTTCAGAATGGACAGTGCATGGTCGCTCCCCCGGTTGTGATCGGTCGCGGAAGTTCTTCCTTGACGGCATCGGCCAGCTTTAACTAAGTGAACTTCACTTCTCAACTTATTAACGTCCGCTGGCGGCACGGCCCGCAGCGCGGCGCGACCGGACAAGGGATATCGCGATGACGATGAGAATCTCCGCACGGCCACTCACCCTGCTGGCCGCCGCCATGACATTGGCGCTCTCCGCCCTGCCCGGCCTCGCCGACCCCATCACCATCAAACATGCGCAGGGTGAAACCACGCTGAAGGCAGCGCCGAAAAAGGTCGTGACCTTCGACCTCGCCACGCTCGACACGCTGGATGCGCTCGGCATCCCGGTTGCCGGCGTTCCCAAGGCGCCCATGCCGGACTACCTGAAGAAATACCAGGCCGACAGTGTCGAGAAGGTCGGCACCCTGTTCGAACCGGATTACGAGGCGATTGCCGCGCTTCAGCCGGATCTCATCATCGTCTCCGCCCGCTCCGCCGCCAAGCTGAAGGAATTGTCGAAGCTCGCGCCCACCATCGACATGTCCGTCGACGGCGCGAAGTTCCTCGCCCAATCCGAGGAAAACGTCCGTACGCTTGCCGGACTGTTCGGCAAGGAGAAGGAGGCCGATGCGGCGCTGGCGAAACTCAACACCTCCGAAGAGGCGCTCCGCCAGAAGGCAAAGGGCGCCGGCACGGGTCTCTTGATCCTCACCACCGGCGGCAAGATCAGCACCTACGGTCCCGGCTCGCGTTTCGGTGCGCTGTTTACCGATTACGGCATGACGCCCGCCGACAGCACCATCCAGGCCGATACGCACGGCCAGCAGATTTCCTTCGAATACATCCTGGAAAAGAACCCGGACTGGCTGTTCGTCATCGACCGCGATGCCGCCGTCGGCCGTGAGGGACAGGCGGCGAGCGCGCTTCTCGACAACGAGATCGTGCGCCAGACCAAGGCCTGGAAGAACGGCCATGTCGTCTACATGGACGGGGTCGCGATGTATATCGTCGGCGGTGGTCTGACCGCCATGCAGAAGACCATCGACCAGCTCGCCGCAGCACTCGCCAAGAACTGAGGCCAGGAACTGAGGAAAGCACCGGGGCAAACCGTGCGCCAATGCGCCCTTCTTGAAGGGTGCTGGCAGCCGCAAGCGGTCCATCGCCCGGTCGAATGAACGTCATGCGTCTTGTCCTTGCCCTGATCGCCCTTGCGGCCCTTGCCCTGGCCAGCCTGTTTCTGGGCGTCAGCGAGGTGTCTCCGCTCGCCGTCTTGAGCGGCACGGCGGATGAGAAGGCCATGCTCGTCATCTGGGCAAGCCGGGTGCCGCGCACCATCGCCCTGATGCTGGCAGGTGCCGGTCTTGCCGTTTCGGGCACGCTGATGCAGATGCTGGCGCGCAACCGTTTTGTCGAACCCTCCACCGCCGGCACGGTCGAGTCGGCGGGGCTTGGCATGCTGATCGCACTGATCGTCTCGCCCACCATACCGGTGATCGGCAAGATGCTGTTTGCCTCCGCCTTCGCGCTTGCCGGCACGGCACTTTTCCTCGCCATCCTGCGGCGGATCCCGCTCCGCTCCATTGTCATGGTGCCGCTGGTCGGCCTGATGCTGGGCGGGGTGATCTATTCGATCTCCGCCTTCATCGCCTATCGGCTGGACATGATGCAGTCGCTCGCCGCCTTCGACAACGGCGATTTCTCCGCCGTGCTGCGCGGCCGCTACGAGATCCTGTGGCTGGCTTTCGCGTTGACGGTGGCCGCCTATGTCGCGGCGGACCGCTTCACGCTGGCGGGCCTCGGCGAGGAGTTCTCCACCAATCTCGGCCTCAACTATCGCCGCATCATGACCTTCGGCCTCGTGATCGTCTCCATGGTCACCGCCTCGGTGGTCGTGACGGCGGGCGTCATTCCGTTTCTCGGCCTGATCGTGCCGAACGTCGTCAGCATGCCGATGGGTGACAGCCTGCGCCGCACTCTGCCGTGGATCGCCATTCTCGGCGCCGGCCTGGTGCTCGTCTGCGACATGGTCGGACGGATCGTGATCGCGCCTTTCGAGATCCCGGTCGGCGCCGTGCTCGGCGTCATCGGCAGTGCCTTCTTCCTCTACCTCATCCTGAGGAGGAAAACCCGTGCCGCCTAGAGGGAAAAGCCGCCGCTCCCCTGCCCTCGTGCTGTCGTTGCTTGCGGTGCTGGCGATGGTGAGCGCCGTCGCCTTCATGACGCTCGGCGCCCGCGGCAGCTGGTCCTTCATCCTCTCCTTCCGCGGCACGAAGCTTCTGTCGATGGCAACGGTCGCTTATGCCATCGCGATCTCGACCGTGCTCTTCCAGACGGTGACGAACAACCGCATCCTCACCCCCTCGATCATGGGTTTCGATAGTCTCTACGGACTGCTGCAGACGGGTCTCGTTCTGGTGCTCGGCGCCACGGCGATCTCGGCCATCGACGGGCGCCTGCTCTTCGTCATCGAAGTGGGCGTGATGATGGTGTTTTCGGCGGCCCTCTACCAACTGCTGTTTTCCGGCGCGCTGAAAAGCATCCATCTGCTGCTGCTGGCCGGCGTCATCTTCGGCGTGTTGTTCCGCAGCCTCTCCGGTTTTCTGCAGCGGATCATCGATCCGAACGATTTCGTCGTGCTGCAGGACCGGCTGTTTGCCAATTTCAACACTATCGACAGCCATCTGCTCGGCGTGTCGCTGAGCCTGATCGGCTTGGTCTCGCTTGCCGCCTGGCGGATCTTCCACACCCTCGACGTGCTGTCACTCGGGCGCGACGCGGCGATCTCGCTGGGCGTCGATCACCGGCGCATCAGCATGCTGATCCTGATACTGGTCGCCGTCCTCGTCTCGGTCTCCACCGCGCTCGTCGGACCCGCCACCTTCTTCGGCCTGCTGGTCGCCAACCTCGCCTATCTGGTGATGCCGTCCAACAAGCACCGGCACATCCTGCCGGCGGCGGTGCTGATCGCCATCATCACGCTGGTCGGCGGCCAGACGGTGCTGGAACGCGTCTTCGCCTTCGACACGGCGCTGCCGATCATCGTCGAGTTCGCCGGCGGCATTTTCTTCATTCTCGTCCTCCTGAAGGGATCCATCCGATGATCGAGATCCGCGATGTCTCCAAGGCCTATGACGGCACGCTGGTGGTCGATGGCGTCAGCCTGACCCTGCCGAAGGGTGGGCTGACCTCGATCATCGGGCCGAACGGGGCGGGCAAGTCGACGCTTCTGTCGATGGTCGCGCGCCTGCTGCCGATGGACAAAGGTGAGATTCTGGTCGACGGCCTGGATGTCGCCAAAACGCCCGGCGATGCACTGGCCCGCCGGCTTGCTGTCCTCAGGCAGGACAACCAGATCGTGGCACGGCTGACGGTGCGCGATCTCGTCACCTTCGGGCGTTATCCCTACAGCAAGGGCCGCCCGACGCTGGACGACAAGGCGCATGTGGAAAGGGCACTCGCCTATCTCGGTCTGAAGACGCTCGGCGAACGCTATCTCGACGAACTGTCCGGCGGCCAGCGCCAGCGCGCCTTCGTCGCCATGGTGCTCTGTCAGGACACTGATTACATGCTGTTCGACGAGCCGCTCAACAATCTCGACATACGCCACGCCGTCGGCATGATGAAGATCCTGAAGGATGCCGCGCGCGACTTCGGCAAAACCGTCGTCGTGGTTCTCCACGACATCAATTTCGCCTCCTGTTACTCCGATCACATCGTTGTCATGCGCGACGGGCAATTGTTCCTGCAGGGAAGCCCCGACGAGATCGTGCGTCCGGAGATCTTATCCTCTATCTATGGAACGGAATTTGCGGTTCACCAATTGGGGCCGAACCGTATCGCAACCTATTACACGTAACGGACAATCGAACAGCCATGAGCGACACTGCACCCGGACTTGATCTTTTCCACGCCGGGCATCGCACCCGGCTGAAATGGCATCGCCTGCGCCTCAGCCTCGATGCACCGCTGTTTTCGGCAGACACCATGGCGCTCGGCTTTTCCGTCGGAGCCTCGATGGAGCTGGATTTGCGCGTGCGCGGCGATGGCGGTTTCGTGGTTCTGCATGACGCGACGCTGGAAGGCGAAACCACCGGGCATGGCCGGGTCTGCGACAGCGGGGCAGACACCATCCGCAGCCTCGGCATGAAGGCGGGCGGCACCCCGCCGATCCTCAGCGAAGACCTGGCCTCGCTGCTGACCAGGGCGCATCCGGAGGCCCTTCTGCAATTCGACATGAAGGACCGGTTGACGACGATCGGCGAGCGCGGGCTCGGTCATCTGGCCGAGCATTTTTCGCAGGCCGGCGGCTCGATCATTGTTTCGGGGGGAGATCTCGACCTGATCGTCGCGATCAAAAAGCGCCTGCCGGAGATTCCCCGCGGCATCGACCCGACCGACAAGCTGGTGGAAATGCTCGCTGCACAGGGCGCCGCCACCGTGGAGGCGGAGCTGAAGACCGACCTTCAGGGACCGACCGAACCGGACATGGTGTATCTCTCCTGGCCGCTGATCCTGGCTGCACACGAAAAGGGCCTCGACCTCATCGGCTTGTGCCACGATGCCGGCCGGCGGGTGGATGCCTGGACTTATAACCTGAAGAGCCCGGACACAGGCTTCAGCGAGGCGGAATGGCAGCAGTTTGCCACGCTGATGTCGCTGAAGCCCGACCAGATCACCACCGACGAGGCGCCGGCCACCGAACGGGCCTGGATGGCGCGCGTCAGCCCCGGAAGATGAACGAGGCGCCGACCGCGATCAGCGCAAAGCCGATGGCGTGGTTCCAGGTGAGGTTCTCTCCCAGCCAGAACACCGAAAAGCCGGAGAAGACCAGGAGCGTGATGACCTCCTGGATGGTCTTCAGTTGCGCCGTCGAATAGACCTCGGAGCCGATGCGGTTGGCCGGCACCGCCAGGCAATATTCGAAGAAGGCAATGCCCCAGCTGGTGATGATGGCAATCCATATGGCGCTGCCCTTGTGCTTCAGATGCCCGTACCAGGCAAATGTCATGAACACGTTGGAGGCAAGCAGCATCAGGATCGGGTAGACGGCGGCAGACGAAAAGGCAAAGGGCATGGGCGGGGCTCGACATCAGAGGGAGCCGGGACAATGCCGGAACGATGGCGATTGCTCAAGCACGGAAAATGCGCGCAAAGGCTGCTTGCGCCGCACCGCCCGTGACCTGCAGCCGGCCCGAAGGGCAAGCGGAATGCTAAATAAGTTCAGTTGTTTCTACACAGACACTTAACCAATTTGAGAGAGTGTCGGAACCGGCAGAATGAAACATTGGCTTGCAAAGCAATTCTCTGCCGCCCGCCCCTGCAGGAGGAGACAGGAGGTCGCCTCGCTTCAGCATCCCGCCATCCCATGGTTTGACGATGTTACGACACATGTCGATTCGGACAAAAATCCTGTCCGTCATCATTTTTCTTGGTCTCTTCTCCCTCGCCGGCGTCTTCTATATCAGCCTGCGCTTCGACACCGTGAACAGCCGCTATGCGGACTTCATCGCCAATGAATCCGCCGCAGCGGTTCTCGGCGCCCGCTCCTCGGCCGGCATGTGGACGGCGATCAATGCCATCACGCGCGTGGCACTGAACGATGTGGACAGCCCCGCCTATGACGAAGGCAAGGCCGCCTTCCTGCGCAATCTCGACGGCGCCAAGTCCAAGCTGGTCGACATTGCGCAGAAAGTGCCGCAGACCAAGGCCAATTCGACCGAGCTTCTGTCCCTGATGGACCAGTTCAAGACCGTGTTCGACAAGATCGTCGCCGCCAAGGAAGCCGGCCGCAACGACGAGGCCATCACGCTGGTGCGCTCGCTGGACCAGCTGTCTCCCCTCTTCTCCACCAAGTCAGGCGCCAACAATCAGATGCTGACCGAACTGGTGGCGAATGGCGGCAAGACCATTTCCGCCGAAACCGACAGCGTGATCACCAACAGCATCATCGCACTGGTCATCGGCATCGTCGCCACGATCGCGCTTGCCTTCTATGTGGCGCGCGCCGGCATCACCGCGCCGATGGAAAAGCTGCGGGCCCGCATGGTCTCGCTGGCATCGGGCGAAACGGAAGCCGCCATTGACGGCATCGACCGCCAGGACGAGATCGGCGCCATGGCGAAGACCGTGGAAGTGTTCCGCAACAATGCGCTGGAACGCGCCCGCCTCGCCCGCTCCAACGAAGCCGAACGGCAGAAGACGGAAGCCGAGCGCGCCGCAAACGAGGCAATCCGCTCGGAAGAAGCCGGCGCCTTGGCCGATGTGGTTCAGGCACTGGCAGCGGGCCTGCGGGCACTGGCCGATGGCGACCTCTCGCACCGGATCACGCGCCCCTTCACCGACAAGCTCGACCAGTTGCGCACCGACTTCAACCATTCCATGGAGAAACTCGGCCAGGCCATGCGCCTCGTCGGCACCAATGCCGAGGCCATCCATGCCGGCGCCAACGAGATCCGCTCCTCCAGCGACGATCTTTCGCGCCGCACCGAGCAGCAGGCGGCCTCCGTCGAGGAAACGGCTGCCGCGCTGGAGGAAATCACCACCACCGTGCGGGACGGCGCCAAGCGCGCCGAGGAAGCCCGCCGCCTGGTGGTGGCGACCGGCGAGGATGCCCGCAATTCCGGCAGCGTCGTCCGCTCGGCAGTGGATGCCATGCATGCCATCGAAAAGTCGTCCGGAGAGATTTCCAACATCATCGGCGTGATCGACGAGATCGCCTTCCAGACCAACCTTCTGGCGCTGAATGCCGGCGTGGAGGCAGCGCGTGCCGGGGAAGCCGGCAAGGGCTTTGCCGTCGTGGCGCAGGAAGTGCGGGAGCTTGCCCAGCGCTCGGCCCAGGCCGCCAAGGAGATCAAGGGCCTGATCAACACCTCGAGCGAGCAGGTCGCCAATGGCGTCACCCTCGTCGGCAATACCGGCAAGGCGCTGGAGGGCATCGTGACCCAGGTGCAGCAGATCACCGCCCATGTGCAGGCGATCGCCGATGCCTATCGCGAACAGGCGCTGGGCCTGCAGGAGATCAACACCGCCGTCAACACGATGGACCAGGGCACGCAGCAGAACGCCGCCATGGTCGAACAGGCGACGGCGACCGCGCACCATCTGTCCACCGAGGCGGAAGCGCTGACACGTCTTCTCGCCCAGTTCCGCCTGGCAGAAGCGGCCCAGCATGCCGGCCGCCTTGGCCGAGCGGCCTGAGGCCCCGTCCCTCCTTCCACAAATGCCAAGGCCCCGGATGTCGCCATCCGGGGCCTTTTCAATACGGCCGAAGGGAAACGGCATTGCCGCCGCATGCCGTCCCTGTCCTCGTCATCCGGCCGTAGAGAGGACGGAGAGGCCCGCAGGGGCCGCAGCCTTCAGCGAGCGATCAGCACCGGCACCGGCGCCTCTTCCAGCATGCTCTGCGTCACGCCGCCGAACACCCGCTCGCGCAGGCGCGAATGGCCATAGGCGCCCATGACGATCAGGTCGGCGCCAATCTCGCGCACATGGTTCTTCAAAACCTCTTCCACCGGACGTCCGCCGCTCGGCAGCTGGTCCACCACCACATTCACCCCGTGACGGGTGAGGAAGGCCGCCACATCGCCGCCAGGCTCGCCGCCATTGGCATGGTAGGAGGCATCCGGATCAACGAGCGTGACATGCACGCTCTCGGCATTGACCAGGAAATCGATCGCCTCGCGCGCCGCACGACCGGCTTCCGTGCCGGAATTCCAGGCGAGCATCACGGTCTTCATCCGCGCGCTTGCTGCCGCGGCAGCCGGCAGCAGCAGCATCGGGCGCTGCGCATCAAACACCGCGCCATCCACCACCGCATTCAGCAGCGCGGCATTGGCCCTGAGCTTCTCGCCCACCACCACCAGATCCGCATAGAGGGCGCGCTGGAAGACGATGTCGGCCAGGAAGGCCCGTTCGGTATAATAGCGATCCACGTCGAAGGGGATGCCGGCGGTTTCACAGGCATGCGTCACCCGGTCGGCGGCCGCGTGCACCTGCTTCATGTCCTCCACCCGTTCGTCGAGCCAGATCGTGCCGACCGGATAGTCTCCCACCGTCGGCGGCACCGAAACCTCCACCACCAGCACGGACAGATGCGCGCCGAGCTGCGTGGCAAGCTCGATGGCGCGGTTGAGTTCGGCGGCCTCGTCACGGCAGCCGACGACGGCTAGAACGGTCTTGAACAGCATGATGATGCTCCCTTTACTTCCCCGCGCCCCTGTTCGGGCCGGGCATGCAGTCAGGCTAGGCCGCTTGGCGCCCCTCGCCCTTGATCTTCCTCAAAACCGCCGCTGAATCTGCCGGCCCGATCGGTTCAGGCACGGGCGAGCCAGGCGGTGGCTGTCTCCTCATGACTGGCGGCGCAGGTTTCGCCATAGAGCCGGAGGATGTCGGCGCGGCGGCACAGCTCGGTTCCGGGCGTCATGACGGCGGCAGCGCCGGCGGCCAGGCCGAAACGGAAGGCCTCGCGCATTGTCTGGCCCTTCGACAGCGCCCAGACCATGGCACCGACGAAACTGTCACCGGCGCCCACGGCGGAACGGACCGGAACGGTGATCGCCGGCATGCGGAACATCCCGTCCGGCCCGACGAGAAGGGCGCCGTCCGAACCGAGTGTCAGCGCGACGTGACGCGCAGCGCCACGCCGCACGAGATCGGCGGCAAAGGCGCCTGCTGCCTCGATGTCGAGACTGTGGCCGACGAGCTTCTCCAGTTCGCTGAGGCTCGGCTTGAACAGGAAGATACCGCCTTCGGCAATGGCGGCCGCCAGCGGCTCGCCGGATGCATCCAGCACGAAGCGGCCATTGCCGGCCGCGGTCATGCGGGCCATCCGCGCATAGCTGTCCACCGGAACGCCGCGCGGCAGGCTGCCGCTCGCCACCACGTAATCAGCCCTCTCCCTCTCGATCAGGTCGAAGACGGGCTCGATCTCCAGCGGCGCCACGACCGGGCCATCCGGAACGAAGCGGTATTCGAGATTGGTCTCCTCCTCATAGACCATGAAGGCGATGCGCACGGCCCCCTTCATGGCAAAGGTATGGAGGTGCAGCGGCAGGGCGCGCAGGGCCTCTTCCATGATGACGCCGCTTGCGCCGCCCGACAGCACGGCCACCTCCGCCTCGCCCCCCAGTTCGGCGATGACGCGGGCCACATTGATGCCGCCGCCGCCCACGTCCTGGCGCTGGTTGCGCACCCGCACCTTGTGGGTGGGAACGACCCTCAGAGCATCGTTCGAGAGATCGAGCGTCGGATTGAGCGTGATGCAGATGATCCTGGACATGCTGATCGTGGACATGCGCGCCTTCCTGATCCTGTCTGACGGCTGACGGCCCATTCCGCCCGCCCATGGCAAGCCATCGGCCCTCTTGGCCGTGGTCCATCATGGCTAACACGCAAGCCGCCGTTTCGTTTGATCCAGCGCATCCGGAAACGGCATTTTCACGCATCGGCCGCAGGCGGGCGGCCGCGAAACCTCAGCGGCGGTGGGGGCATCGCCAGTCGATGAATCGTGTCGAGCGCTCAGTAGATCGGATACATGCCCCAGAAGAAGGCCTCCGAAGGCTCCTGCTGCCGGCGCTGCCTGTCATCATCGGCGTCCTGCTGCCTGGGCTCCGGCAAAGCCGGCGCCGGCTGCCGTGCCTCTTCCAGACCTGCCACGCGCTTGCCGAGGCCGAACAGGTCGAAACCAAACTGGGTAAAGCCACCAATCATCGTTGAAGCCTCCATTTGGATGGGCATCATGCCCGCACGAAGTTCACCGCAAGGCCGCCCTGCCGTCAAGGTCCATGGGTGCAGCGCAGCAGGAAGGCCCGCGGCCGCGGGATTGGTACGCGAAAGCCGCATACATCAGGATAATTGCATATAATAAGGAAGTCAGGCGGTAACCTGGACCTGATATGACAAAGGTCAATGCAACCTGTCATGCGCAGCCCCGGAAAAATCTGCGTGATCGGCCGGTCCGCATCCTGCAAATGCTTGGACTTTCCGCTGGAACGGCCTATCTATGTTGCGCTGCAGCAAGTGGATTGCGTATCGCGGCAGCGTCCTTTGAGCTGATGCCCAAATTTTCCGACCATGGTCGGCACTACCAAAGGAGTTACCATGACATTGTCACAGACAAATTTCGACAAGAACAAGCCGGTTTCCCCGTCCGAAACGATTGCCGAAAGCCGTCGCGCTTCGGGCTATAGCCTGGAAGATCTGGCGGTGACCTGCGGCCTCACGGTCGCTGAACTGCAGGCCATCGAAGCCGGCCGGGATACCGACCCGAACCATCTGCGTCGCGTCGCCGCGGCGCTGAAGATTCCTTCGCTGATGATCTGATACCTTGAAGCGGAGCGGGTGGCGGGCCCGCTCTAACAAGGCAGCCGCCAGACAGAAACCACGCGCTCGCTGCGACTGTCGCTCGCGTTCTGTTCTACTGATTTTCAAGGATTTTCTTGGTAGCGGGGGGCGGAATTGAACCGCCGACCTCAGGGTTATGAATCCTGCGCTCTCACCAACTGAGCTACCCCGCCAGACCGTCGCCGTCATGTCAGTTGTGTGAACCGTCCGGCGCGATGGGGGGCTTATAAAGGGATGCTCCGACCAAAGTCAAGCGCGCCGCATGCAAAAATCAGAGGCTTTTCCAAAGCGCGCCGGCAGGCCGGCAGAACCGCCTTTCGCGGCCGCGATCAGGCCGCAACCGGTGCAGACAGGAGCGCCTTCAGCGAGGCTTCCGCCGCTGCCGCACGTTCGGAACGCTCGATGAAGCCGCCGCCCCAGACGCGCGCATCCGGCCCTTCCGCCGAATAGAGCACACAGGCCTGGCCCGGAGCGACGCCCGCCTCGCCGATCGCGAGATCGACATAGATGCCCTTTTCATCGGCAAACAGCGTCGCCGGGGTCGGCGGGCGGGTGGAGCGCACCTTGGCAAAGCAGGCAAACCCGTTGCCGGCATCCAGATCCAGCGCCCGATCGCCGATCCAGTTCATGTCGCGCAGGTAGACGCGATGCGTATCGAGCGCCTCCTTCGGCCCGACGATGACGCGGCGCGAGCGGGCATCGAGATAGACCACGTAGAGCGGTTCGCCGGTGGCAACCCCCAGCCCCTTGCGCTGGCCGATGGTGTAATGCACGATGCCTTCGTGGCGGCCGAGCACACGGCCATCCAGATGCACGATATCGCCGGCAAGCGCCGCATTCGGCTTCACCTTGCTGATGATGTCGGAATACTTGCCCTGCGGCACGAAACAGATGTCCTGACTGTCGGCCTTCCTGGCAACGACGAGCCCCATCTCCTCGGCAAGCGCCCTGACCTCCGCCTTCGACATGCCGCCGAGCGGAAAGCGCAGGTAATCGATCTGCTCCTGCGTGGTGGCAAACAGGAACCAGCTCTGGTCGCGATCGGCGTCGATCGGGCGATAGAGCGCGCGGCGGTTCGGATTGTCGGCGGTCGGATTGGGACGCGAGCGGATATAGTGACCGGTCGCCAGTGCATCCGCGCCAAGTTCGCGGGCGGTCGCCAGAAGATCGGCGAACTTGACCGTCTGGTTGCAGGCAACGCAGGGCACCGGCGTCTCGCCCATGGCATAGGCTTCGGCAAACGGATTGATCACCGTTTCGCGGAACCGCTTTTCGTAATCGAGCACATAGTGGGGAATGCCGAGCGTTTCGGATACGCGGCGCGCATCCTCGATATCCTGGCCGGCACAACAGGAGCCGGCACGATGCACGGCCGCACCATGATCGTAAAGCTGCAGGGTGATGCCGAGCACGTCATAGCCCTGGCGTTTCAGAAGCCCCGCCACGACGGAGGAATCCACGCCGCCCGACATGGCGACGACAACGCGCGTATCTTCCGGCTTCTTGTCAAAATCCAGCGTATTCACAGGAACTCTCTCGCTCGAACGTGCCCAGCGATCGGTTACGCCGGCCCAAGCATGTCTTCATCGGACGGGTTCGGCCGTCCCCAGCACTTCTGGCGGATATAGAAAGGACGCGGCCAAAACGCAAGGTTCTCGGCGCAATGGCAGGGTTGCAGCTTACGAAGACATCATCCGCCCAGCCCCTTCATGGACTACGGACGAGTGGGGATCGACGCCAGAAAATGCCTCGGCGCGCAGCTTCGGCAGGGCAGCCGGGTAATCCTGCTGGATGAAGGCAATCAGCTTTTCGCGCATCTCGCAGCGCAGGTCGAAGGCCTTGCCGCCATCGGCGGCCGAGACGAGGATGCGGATTTCCATGACCGTCTCGCGAAAATCGGTGACCGCGACGTTCACCACCTGGCCGTCCCACAGCGGCGATTTGCGGGCGATCTCCTCTACCTTGCGGCGGATTTCGGCGACCGGAACGGTGTAATCGAGATAGATCATCACCGTGCCGATCAGGGCCGCTCCCTCGCGCGTCCAGTTCTGGAAGGGTTTTTCGATGAAATAGCCGAGCGGCAGGATCAGCCGTCGCCAGTCCCACAGCTTGACGACCACATAGGTGGAGGTGATCTCCTCCACCTTGCCCCATTCCCCCTCGACGATCAGCGCGTCATCGATGCGGATCGGCTGGGTGATGGCAAGCTGGATGCCGGCAAACAGGTTCTTCAGCACCGGCTGCAGCGCAAGACCGAGCACGATACCGGCCACGCCGGCCGATGCCATCAGCGAGACGCCGTACTGGCGCACCGCCGGGAAGGTCATCAGCGCCGCCGAAAGCGTCAGCGCGATGATCAGCGTGGCGGCCACCCGCTCCATGATGCGCGACTGGGTGACATGCTTGCGCGCCAGAAGATTGTCTTCCGCATCCAGCTTGAAGCGGCGCAGATAGACCGTGGTCCAGATATGCAGCGTGGTGCGGGCCATCCAGCCGATCAGCACGATGAAGCACACCAGCAGGATATGGCGCAGGATGCCCGTCTCACGGTCGCTGAGCGGCGCCATGCTGACCGCCGGCGCCAGCACCCAGGTGACGATGGCAAGCCGCAGCGGTCGCTCGGTCCGCGAGACCAGCGAACGCCAGAACAGATCGCGATTGGCGACGATGCGGGTAAGAAGGCGAAAGACGAAGCGGTGGATCAGCCAGCCGACAAGCACGGCCAGGACCAGGATCGCCATGCTGATGAGCCAGTCCGGCAGCCAGCGGACGATCGTATCGAGATATAGTTCAAGACGCTGTTCCATGCCCCGGCAGTTAGGGTGCACTGCGGCAAGGAAAAGAGAGGCCTTCTGACAAATTATTGACCGGAGCGCCGAATACGGCAACCTGACGGCCCAGGACGCGTTCTGCCCCGGGAGGCTCTGCCATGACCGACGACCCGTTTGACCTTGCCCGCTTCAGCGACGCTCAGGCGCCTGTCTACCAGAGGGTGCTGGCCGAATTGCGGGCGGGCGAAAAGCGGTCCCACTGGATGTGGTTCATCTTCCCGCAGATCGCCGGGCTCGGACATTCGCCGATGGCCGGGCGCTATGCAATCAGCGGCAGAGCAGAGGCGCTTGCCTATCTGGCCCATCCCTTGCTCGGGACCCGGCTCGACGAATGCACGGCCGCCATGCTGACGCACCGGCACCGGTCCGCTCATGCCATTCTCGGCTCGCCGGACGACCTCAAGTTCCGCTCCTGCATGACGCTGTTTGCCGCCGTCAGCGAGCAGCGCTCGGGCTTCGAGCAGGCGCTGCGGCAGTTCTGCGGCGGAAAGCCGGACGAAGCGACGCTTGCAAGGCTGTGACCCGCGAAAGGCCACTCACAGTCTGCCCGGCTCAGCGCCTGTCGACGCTGACCGAGGAGGCCTGATGATAGTAGGTCATCGTGCCCGTCCAGCGATCCAGGACATAGGCATGCGGCTGATCGCCGGCCGCCGCCACCTGCATGTCGTAGCGATTCCAGAAGGCCACCGAACCCGCCACCATCAGAACGACGACGGCCCAGAGGATCGTCCGGGCCAGCGGCCTGTCCCCATCCACCGGCCCCTGCTCATCCCACAGCATCGACTGCGAACCCTCCCCGCCTCCGGCTGCAACGCAACGCCCCTCCTCCCGTTCCCGCTGAACAGGGCGGAGAATGCCAGCGGCCAAGCTTCCGCCGACCGCCGTACAAATACAGGGCGAATATCAGCCTGACTTTTGCATCCATCATGCAGTTTTGCGGGAGGGAGCGCAAGTTCAACTTCGTGAGGATGATGTATTGCACGGCGCGTGGAACCGTCAATACAGGCGCATGCACGACAAAACCCGGCCGCGACACATCAGCACAGGAAAAAGGCCCGCCACATGGCGAGCCTTCTGCATGTCACCGAACCATCATCGGCTGGCCGATGGCCAGCCAGCAGGCCCGCCTCAATTGGTACCCTGAATGGCCGCAAGCCTCCACTCTTCGCCCGGCTTGCGCACGAAGGTCCAGATTTCCGTGGCTTCGGTCGGCGTGGCGGGATCGCCCTCGACCACGGCGCCGGTCTTGCGGTTGCGCATCACGTCAATGCTCTGGTAGCGCATGGCGACCGTTGCATAATCCTGGCCATTCTCACGCCAGGATTCGGCCAGATCGCCCTGCAGCAGGCGAACATCCGTCACCTCGTTGCGCAGGCCCTGCGTTGCGTTCTCGCCCAGCTCTTCGGCCAGATAGGACATGGCCTCGGGGGTGGCGATGGCGCGAAGGCGGGCATAATCCTCGGCACCATAAGCGCCCTGCACGTCGGTCAGCAGGCGCTCGAACGCATCAAGGTCGGCATTCGTGATGCCGATCTCATCGGTCGCCTTGGACGCAACGCGCGGACGGGATGCTGCGGCAGATCCTGCGGCAGCAGCGCCGGCAGACCCCATCTGCGGAATCTTGAAGCCTGTGCCCTGTGCCGGCGGCACATCACGGGAATAACGGCCGGCGGCGCCGGTTGCCGGCTGCGTGCGGCGCGCGAACATGCGCATCAGCAGGAAGATCAGGCCGCCGATCAGAAGGATCTGGAACAGCATGCCGAACATGCCGGCCAGACCGCCGAAACCGTTGCCCATCATCATGCCGAACAGACCGCCGAGGAACAGGCCACCCAGGATACCGCCGCCAAAACCGCCGAACAGGCCGCGACGGGCCTGCTGGCCGGCAGCCTGCTGACCGGCCGCCATACCCGGATTGGTCGCGTTGGTCTGGCTGTTGGGCGTCATCGAACGCTGGATCGGGGCGGCCGTCTCAGGCGCCGTACGGGTTGCCGGCGGAGCCGAATAGGTGCGCGTGCCACGACTGCCAAAACCGCTCGAACCGGCGCGGCGCGCCTCGGCGAAATCGACGGCGGCAAGAGACACGACCATGCCGATGGCCATCACCGACAGAACGTGTTTGAAGCGCCGAAGCCTGGAAAACATTTCTCTCTCCTCACAGAACCGCTTTTCGCGGGTTATGCCACCCATATAGCCATCAACGGTTGACGGTTTTAGAGGTTCGATCCGATTTTTCGGATTTGTGAAGAGATTTGACCAGCGTATTGGGGAAATCGCGCTGACCCGACACGAAAAAGCCCGGCGCGCGCTCACGCACCGGGCTCTTTTGTCGTGGGGACGTCGATCAATCGACGTTGAAGGTCAGGGGCTTGGCCTGCTTGATCGCCGGGTTGGCGGTCAGCTGGTCGAGAACGGCCTTGTCCACGGTGCCATCGACGTAGAGAAGCGCGATGGCATCGCCGCCTTCCTTTTCGCGACCCAGCTGGAAGTTGGCGATGTTGACGCCCGCATTGCCGAGCGTGGTGCCCATGAAGCCGATCATGCCCGGAACGTCGGTGTTGGAAATGTAGATCATGTCCGCACCCACATCGGCATCCATGTTGATGCCCTTGATCTGGATGAAGCGCGGCTTGCCGTCGGAGAACACCGTGCCGGCCACCGAGCGCGTCTGCTTTTCGGTCGTCACCGTCAGCTTGATGTAGCCGTCATAGACGCCGGTCTTGTCGCGCTTGACCTCGGAAAGCACAATGCCCTTTTCCTTGATCATGATCGGCGCAGAAACCATGTTCACATCGGCCACCTGATTGCGGATCAGGCCGGCGAGCAGCGCCGAGGTGAGCGCCTTGGTGTTCATGGTGGCGGTGACGCCATCATAGAGGATCTCGATCGCCTTGATCGGGTTTTCCGTCACCTGGCCGGCGAAGGAACCGAGAACATCGGCCAGGCGGATGAACGGCTTCAGGATCGGCGCTTCTTCGGCGGTGATCGACGGCATGTTGATGGCGTTGGAAACGGCACCCTTGACGAGATAGTCCGCCATCTGCTCGGCCACCTGCAGGGCCACGTTTTCCTGCGCTTCCGTCGTGGAGGCGCCGAGATGCGGCGTGCAGACCACGTTCGGCAGGCCGAACAGCGGGCTTTCGGTGGCGGGCTCCACTTCGAACACGTCGAAGCCGGCGCCGGCGACATGGCCGGACTTGATGGCTTCGGCAAGCGCTGCCTCATCGACCAGACCGCCGCGGGCGCAGTTGATGATGCGCACACCCGGCTTCGTCTTGGCAAGCGCTTCCTTGCTGAGGATGCCGCGCGTCTTGTCGGTCATGGGCACGTGCAGCGTGATGAAGTCGGCCTTCGCCAGCAGCTCGTCGAGTTCGACCTTCGTGACGCCCATCTCCTGGGCGCGTTCGGCCGAAAGGAAGGGGTCATAGGCCAGAACGTGCATCTTAAGCCCGATGGCGCGCGAGCAGACGATGGAGCCGATATTGCCGGCGCCGATGACGCCGAGCGTCTTGCCGGTGATTTCGACACCCATGAACTTCGACTTTTCCCACTTGCCGGCCTGGGTCGAGGCATCGGCTGCCGGGATCTGGCGGGCAACGGCAAACATCAGCGCGATGGCATGTTCGGCGGTCGTGATGGAATTGCCGAAGGGCGTGTTCATCACGATGATACCGCGCTTCGACGCAGCCGGGATATCGACGTTGTCGACACCGATACCGGCGCGGCCGACAACCTTCAGGTTGGTGGCGGCTGCGATCAGCTTTTCGGTAACCTTGGTCGCCGAGCGGATGGCAAGACCATCATAGTTGCCGATGATTTCGGCCAGCTTGTCCTTGTCCTTGCCGAGCTTCGGCTGGAAATCGACTTCAACGCCGCGGTCGCGGAAGATCTGGACGGCGGTTTCCGACAGTTCGTCGGACACGAGAACGCGAGGTGCCACGAGAGGCCTCCTTCAGAAGAGTTCAAGCAAAAAGGGTTCAGTCTGTATCGGGAAAGCGGCTTCGCCTATCGGGGCGAAGCCGGACGCATCGGCGCTGCTTACGCTGCGGCCTTGGCGAGCGCTGCCTTCTGGGTCTGATAAGCCCAGGTCAGCCACGGCATGACGGCCTGCATGTCGGCGGTCTCGATCGTTGCACCGGCCCAGATGCGAAGGCCGGACGGCGCATCGCGATAGGCGCCGATGTCGAGCGCGACATTTTCCTTTTCCAGAAGGGCAACGACGCCCTTGGCAAAGGCTGCCTGCGCATCCGCATCCAGAGCCGTCACCTCGGGATCGACGATCTTCAGGCACACGGAGGTGTTGGAGCGGGTTGCCGGATCGACGGCAAGATTGGCAATCCAGTCATTGGCATCGACGAAATCGAAAATGACCTTGGCATTGGCGTCGGCTCGGGCGATCAGGGCTTCAAGACCACCGATCGACTTTGCCCAGTTCAGCGCATCGATATAGTCCTCGACGCAGAGCATCGAGGGCGTGTTGATGGTCTCGCCGACGAAGATGCCTTCGATCAGCTTGCCGCCGGAGGTCATACGGAAAATCTTCGGCAGCGGCCAGGCCGGAACATAGGTCGTCAGGCGCTCGACGGCACGCGGGGACAGGATGATCACGCCGTGACCGCCCTCGCCGCCCAGAACCTTCTGCCAGGAGAACGTGACGACGTCGAGCTTGGAGAAATCCATGTCCTGCGCGAAGGCGGCCGAGGTGGCGTCGCAGATCGTCAGGCCCTTGCGGTCGGCGGGGATGAAATCGGCGTTCGGCACGCGCACGCCCGAGGTGGTGCCGTTCCAGGTGAAGACGACGTCGCGGTCGAAATCGACCTGGGCGAGATCCGGCAGCAGGCCGTAATCGGCATTGAACTTGCGGACATCGGCAAGCTTCAGCTGCTTCACCACATCGGTGACCCAGCCGGCGCCGAAGCTTTCCCAGGAAAGCATGTCCACGCCACGTTCGCCAAGCAGCGACCACATGGCCATTTCAACGGCGCCCGTATCGGAGGCCGGCACGATGCCGATGCGGTAGTCCGCCGGCACGTTCAGAATTTCGCGGGTAAGATCGATGGCCTGCTTCAGCTTCGTCTTGCCGACCTTGGCGCGGTGCGAGCGACCGAGCGGGGCATCAGCAAGGGCTTCAAGCGTCCAACCGGGGCGCTTCGAGCAAGGGCCAGAAGAAAAATGGGTATTGTTCGGACGTACGTCCGGCTTCGCGATGGTCGCCATCTTGGCTATCCTTCCAGATAGAAAGCCCTTCGTTGGGGAAGGGTGTCCCGCCGCTGGTGTTATTGGATGGGCGGGTTACGGTCAAGTCGCAAATCAAACGATCTCTGTCTTTTTTGCGTTGGCAAACGCGCGCGCCCTAAAACTTGACCTGGATCAACATGAATTGTCGGGCGCGATTTATGATCAGTTATCGGTTGTGAATACGGCGGCGATGATTGCCGCGCCTGCCTGCCCCATCCGCTGGACCGTTGTGCCGCTGCGGCGGTCCGATGCCCCGATTCATTTTGAACAACAAGGACCTACGTCATGGCCATGCAAAGCGTATATACCCCTGCGCAACCGCAGGAAAAAAGCCATTTCTACCTGCCGTTTCTCGCCGGCTTCTACGAGCATTTCGCCCAGCCCTTCGCCTGGACCGCCTTCCGTGTCGCCATCGGCGGCATGCTGATGATCGAGGGGTATCCGAAGATTATGGCGCCGATGGCACAGGTCGGCTTCGTTGAGAATCTCGGCTTCCATCCCGGCTGGCTGTGGTCGCCGACACTTGCCGCCATGCAGTTCTTCGGCGGGATGATGATCGCGCTCGGCCTCTTCACCCGCCCGGTCGCGCTGGCCAACGGCGTGATGCTGGCGATCACCCTCTGGTTCCACTTCGCTTTCCCCTATGGCCACGCCTTCCTGACCGATACCGGCATTGCGGCGTTGAAGAGCGGCAGCGATTTCTTCACGCCGGCCGGCATCAAGCGGCTGGCCGATGGCGGCGCCGTCTTCCTGGAACAGGTGCAGACCAAGGCCGAACTCGCCTCGCTGTTCTGGACGGGTGGCGCCTTCTTCTTCGCAGCCTTCGGCGGCGGCTACTGGTCGGTGGACCGCGTCATCCTGAAACGCGAATTCTGATCCTTCCCGTTCGAACTCCGCGACGACAAAAGGCCGCCCGGCGCAAACCGGGCGGCCTTTTCCTGTCCGAAGAAGGCGATCCTACTTGTAGACCAGCGGCTGCGGCGGCTCGTCGTCGGCGATTGAGGTCTGCGGGCAGCCACCGAACAGATAGCGGGCGCCGATGCGGGCCTCGTGCACGTCGAAGCCCTTGTCATAGCCCGGCCCGCCATTCGAGGCATAGCCGAACATGTCGCCGCCCTGCACATGGCGATAGCGGTAGCCGATGTCGGCCTTGAGATTGCAGGTCACGTCCACCGTCGCGCCGGCCATCAGCGCATAGGTGAAGCGCCAGCTGCCCTTGCCGTCGTGCTCGACCGTTGCGTCGCAATTGGAGGAATTGCCGGTCTCGCAGGAGGTGTTGCTGAGCTTGCTCCAGTTGACATAGGTGCCGCCGATGCCGCCGCCGACATAAGGCGTCACGGAGCCATAGGTGCCGAGATCCACATAGGCATTGGCCAGCAGGCTGTAGGCCTTCAGGTGGGCGATGTCCTGCGAGGTGCAGTTGGTGACGCAGGCACCGGAAGAGGCGCCGCCGCCACTGGTGGAGCCATCGAACCGGCTGCGGAAGCTGTAGTCGAAGGTGAGATCGGCGCGCAGGAAATTGTTGACCTGATAGCCGATACCGGCCCCCAGCAGGAAGCTGTCCTTCAGGTCGGCGCGGGTGAAATCGGCCTTGCCGGCGGAGGAACCGCCCTGGAAAAAGTCGGCCCCCTTCAGATCCTTGAAGCCGTAGGCCGCGTCGCCGCGCAGATACCATCCGCTCGCCGCCTCCTGCACCGTGACCTCCGGCGCGTTCAGCAGCATCGGATCGATGGCCGGCTGTCGGGAAAGGTCAGCCGCATGGGCGGCGCCCGCGGCCAGCAGGACGGCCAGCGCGCCGAACAGGGTCTTCCTCATGGGGGTTACTCCAAGGTCTCTTTACCGACGCGAGGCGCGCCGTGAATCATTCCGGTTTGCCTCGATCATCCCGTAGAAAGGTAAAGGAGCAATTAACCCTAACATACGGTGAAATCAGGCCTATCTCCTTCGGGCAAATTAACCGCATGCTAACGTCCCACCCCGCTTCGCACGCAAGAGGGCCCGCCGGCGGATGCCGACGGGCCCAAAAACAGGCAGGCGGGAAAAACGGTCAGGCCGCGGTGCGCACGTTGCCGATGACGCTGACCAGATCGTTGACGATGCGTTCCACCTGGCCGCGATCGTCCCCCTCCGCCATGACGCGGATCAACGGCTCTGTGCCGGAGGGGCGAATCACCAGGCGGCCCCTGCCCCCCAGCTCCGCCTCGGCGCTTTCGATCGCCTGACGCACGATGATGTCCTCCAGCGGCTTGCCACCGCTGAAGCGGACATTGCGCAAGAGTTGCGGCACGGGCTCGAAGCGGCGGCAGACCTCGCTGACGGTCTTGCCGGTGCGCTTCACCGCCGCCAGGATCTGCAGGCCGGCCACCAGACCGTCGCCGGTGGTGCCGAAGTCGGACAGCACGATGTGACCGGACTGCTCGCCGCCCACGTTGAAATCGTGATGGCGCATGTGCTCCACCACATAGCGGTCCCCCACCTTGGTGCGGGCAAGCGTCAGCCCCTTGCCGCCGAGGAAACGCTCGAGGCCGAGATTGGACATGACGGTCGCGACAATACCACCGCCGCGCAGCTTCTCGTCCTCGGCCCAGCTTTCGGCGATGACGGCCATCAGCTGGTCGCCATCGATGATCTCGCCGCGCTCGTCGACGATGATCACCCGGTCGGCATCGCCATCGAGCGCGATGCCGATATCGGCGCGCACTTCATGCACCTTGCGCTGCAGCGCTTCCGGGCTGGTGGAACCGCAGTCGAGGTTGATGTTCGTGCCGTTCGGCGTATTGCCGATCGTCACCACGTCGGCGCCCAGTTCCCAGAGCGCCGCGGGTGCCACCTTGTAGGCGGCGCCATTGGCGCAGTCGATGGCGATACGGAGGCCATGCAGCGTCACATCCTTCGGCAGGGTGCGCTTGACGAATTCGATGTAGCGATAGATGTCGCCATCGACGCGCTTGGCGCGGCCGATCTCGGCGGGCTTGGCCAGCTGCGA
Source organism: Rhizobium sp. CSW-27 (assembly GCF_018760785.1). Classification (GTDB taxonomy): domain Bacteria; phylum Pseudomonadota; class Alphaproteobacteria; order Rhizobiales; family Rhizobiaceae; genus Neorhizobium. The sequence continues at coordinate 446,334 of NZ_JAHHZO010000002.1, read as the reverse complement.
ATAGAGATCCTTGTCGAGAAGCGCCTCGATCTCCTGCTCCAGTTCGTCGGACAGCTTGTAGCCATCCGGACCGAACAGCTTGATGCCGTTGTCGGCAAAGGGGTTGTGCGAGGCCGAAATCATCACGCCGATATCGGCGCGCAGCGAGCGGGTCAGCATGGCCACCGCCGGCGTCGGAATGGGACCGAGCAGGTAAACGTCGAGGCCGGCTGCGGTAAAGCCTGCCACCAGCGCATTTTCCAGCATGTAGCCCGACAGGCGTGTGTCCTTGCCGATCACCACCCGATGGCGATGGTTGCCGCGCCGGAAGATCGTGCCGACCGCGATACCGACCCGCATGGCGAGGTCAGGCGTCATCGGGAAAACGTTCGACTGCCCGCGAATGCCGTCAGTGCCAAAATAGCGGCGTGTCATGAATGCTCCTTGCTGCTCGCGCGCTCTCAGTGGCGCGTCTTCTGTCCCGAGCTGCAGCCGGCGGATCGCGGCCGCGTGGGGCTGGCATGCTCGCTCATGCCACAGTTTGCGCCTCTGGGCACATAAATTACCGTCAAAATCGATTATATCCCGTTACCAAAGCGTCAATCTTCCTGTGCCTTTCACGCAAAAAGAGCCGCCCTTGGGCCGGGCGGCTCTTGCAACAGGACCTGAAATTCTGGCCTCAGTGTGGCTGGGGTTCCAGCCCGCCCTCCGGCTCGCCATTCCCCTTCGGCTCGTCCTTCTTCGCACCGGCCTTCGGCACGGCGGAACCACGGGCGGTCGGGCTGTCGTCGCCGGCATCGCGGGAGGGCTTCTGGCCCTTGATCAGCGCCTTGATCTCCTCGCCGGACAGCGTCTCGTATTCCAGCAGCCCTTCGGCAAGCGCGACGAAATCGTCGTGACGTTCCGTCAGGATGCGGCGAGCCTCGGTATAGGCCTCGTCGATCAGGCGACGCACTTCGTTGTCGATCTTCTGGGCCGTCGCCTCGGAAACATTGCGCGACTGCGACACGGAATGGCCGAGGAAGACTTCCTGCTGATTCTCGCCATAGGCAACCTGGCCGAGGATATCGGAGAAGCCCCACTGGGTGACCATCGCCCGTGCCAGCTTGGTGGCCTGTTCGATGTCGGAGGAGGCGCCGGAAGTGATGTTCTCCTTGCCGAAGGTCAGCTCTTCCGCCACGCGGCCGCCCATCATGATGACGAGGCGCGACACCATCCACTTGTAGCTCATGGAATAGCGGTCGCCTTCCGGCAGCTGCATGACCATGCCAAGCGCACGGCCGCGCGGAATGATGGTCGCCTTGTGCAGCGGGTCCGCCACCGGCACGTTGAGCGCGGTGATGGCGTGTCCTGCCTCATGGTAGGCGGTCAGCTTCTTCTCGGCCTCGGTCATGGCGGACGAACGACGTTCGGCGCCCATCATGATCTTGTCCTTGGCGTCCTCGAATTCCTGCATGGTGACGAGACGCTTGTTGCGGCGCGCCGCCATCAGGGCAGCCTCGTTGACGAGGTTCATGAGGTCGGCACCCGAGAAGCCGGGCGTACCACGGGCCAGAACCTTGAGATCGACATTCGGTGCCAGCGGCACGTTGCGCACATGCACCTTCAGGATGCGCTCGCGTCCGACGATATCCGGGTTCGGAACGACGACCTGACGGTCAAAACGGCCGGGACGCAGCAGTGCCGGGTCGAGAACGTCCGGACGGTTCGTCGCGGCAATCAGGATGATTCCCTCATTGGCCTCGAAACCGTCCATCTCGACGAGAAGCTGGTTCAGCGTCTGCTCGCGCTCGTCATTGCCGCCGCCGAGACCGGCACCGCGGTGACGACCGACGGCATCGATTTCGTCGATGAAGATGATGCAGGGCGCGTTCTTCTTGGCCTGCTCGAACATGTCGCGCACGCGGCTCGCACCGACGCCGACGAACATTTCCACGAAGTCCGAACCGGAGATGGTGAAGAAGGGAACATTGGCTTCGCCGGCAACCGAGCGGGCCAGCAGCGTCTTGCCGGTACCCGGAGGGCCGACAAGCAGCACACCGCGCGGAATGCGGCCGCCAAGGCGCTGGAACTTCTGCGGATCACGCAGGAATTCAACGATTTCCTCGAGATCCTGCTTGGCCTCGTCAACGCCGGCGACATCGTCAAAGGTCACGCGGCCATGCGCTTCGGTCAGAAGCTTGGCCTTGGACTTGCCAAAGCCCATCGCGCCGCGCGAGCCGCCCTGCATCTGCCGCATGAAGAACAGCCAGACGCCCAGGATCAGCAGCATCGGCAGAAGCGTGCCGAGATAGCTCAAAAAACCGGAGGATCCGTCGGATTCCGGACGGGCCACGATCGTCACGTTCTTCGATTGAAGGCGCTCGATCAGGCTGTCGTCGATGACGGGTGAGTAGGTCTGAAAGCCCGTTCCGTTCTCGGCATAGGTGCCGAGAACGCGGTTGCCGGTCACGACAACGTCACGCACGCGACCAGCATCGACGTCGCGCAGAAACTGCGAGTACGGGACTTCCCGTGAACTCGTCTGCGTCGGCGCCGTCTGGAACATGCTGAACAGGGCGATCAGCAAGAGGGCTATGATCGCCCAGAGGGCGAAATTGCGAAAGTTTGGGTTCATCGAACTCCCCGGACAATGACGGCCGCTTCGATGAGCTTCCGCCTTACTTGTCGCATAACATAGGATTGCGGCGAGCCCTTGCCAAGGCAACACCACCCGCCGATCATGTTTTACGATCGAAAACGTTAAACGGTAATGGCGGAAATGCCTGCAAGCCCAGCCGAACGGCAAAAGAATTTGCCAGATCGAGCTCGAAGGCGGGAAGAAACGACCGGTAAGGCTGCAGAATCGGCAGGCAGCGCAGATCCGCCTGCCGGCCTTGCGCTACGCCATGCAGACCGGGCAACGCCCGAAGCGCGGTGAGCGCCAGGCTGGCCGGAACGCCTGGAAAGCGCGACACGGCCAGGGCGCGATCGGCCGGGCACGGCCCAACCGTCAACGGCACGGCACCGTCATTGTGCAGCAGGAAGCGGCCATCCCATTCCGCCGATTCGCCGGGAGACAGACCAAGGATCGGCAGATCGCGGCTTTCGCGCAGGATGAAAAGACCCGCCCGGCGGCGGTCGAAGAGCACGCGCCCGGCGGTGAGGCGCCCCGGCCTGTCCGAGCGCAGGAATGCGACGATCCGTCCCAGGCTGTCGCGTGCGGGCGGATGCACCCGCCCGCCGAAGACGGCGGCCAGCGCCGCGCAGGCCGCCGTCAGCACCGGCGCGTCGGCATCGGCAAGGACCGCAGGATCCAGCCTGGCCAGAACGCCGCCCGAAACCGCAAGGCCCTGGCCGAGCCTGGCCGCGACCGCGCGGCCGAGCGCCAGACGCTGCAATGCCAGCCGGTCCAGTTCTTCCGGAGATGGCAGGGAGGCGGCCTCGGCCAGCCGCAGGCGCGTGCGGGCGCGTTCGAAGCGCAGATCGCTGTTGGACGGATCATCGATCCAGCCGAGGCCTGACGCGACAAGAAACCGGCGGATCGTCTGACGGCGCAGCCGCAGGAAGGGGCGCAGCAGCCAGTGGCGGCCACACAGCAGCACGGCAGGCGCCATGCCGACGGCGCCGGCGCCCCCTTCTCCGCCGGGGCGGCTGGCGCGCATGGCAAGCGTCTCCCACTGGTCGTCCAGCGTGTGTCCGCTGAGAATCGCATCGACATGCAGGTCATCGGCAATGGCGCAGAGAAGATCGTAGCGCGCGGCGCGCGCCGCGGCGGAAATGCCGGTCGGCGGCTTTTCGCCCTGCCAGACACGGGTCACATGGAAAATGCCGAGACGCGCGCACAGGGCGGCAACGGCCCGGGCCTCGTCGGCCGATCCGCGACGCAGGCCATGATCGATGGTGGCGGCGAAAATCGCGACATCGCTGCGACCACATTCAATGAGGCCGCGATGGAAGGCATGGAGCAATCCGGTCGAATCACTGCCGCCGGACACGGCGATCAGCAGCCGGGCGGAGCCCGGAAGACGGGTGAGGACATCGCAGGCCGCAGCCAGCGCGGATGCGCCGGACGGATCTTGCCCGCCCTCGGGCGGCACGATCAGCAACCCAGCCGCTTCACTTCGCTGGCCACCTTTGCCTGCACCGGCTTGCCGGCATTCGGATAGCGGCGGTTCACCTCGCGCAACGTGGCGCAGGCGGTTTCGCGGTTATCAAGGGCGGCCAGCGACATGCCGAGCTTCAGCAGCATTTCCGGCGCCTTGGGCGAATTGGCATAGGTCTGATGGGCGTTCAGGAAGGTCTTGGCGGATTCGTTGTACTTGCCCTGCGAATACTGTGCCTCTCCCAGCCAGAAATTGGCATCGGCGGCACGGCTGCTCTTCGGGAAGGCATTGATGTAGTTGCTGAATTCCGTCTCCGCCATGGCATAGTCGCCAGACAGGATATGGTTGTAGGCGGCACGGTAGGCATCGCTCTCATTGCCGAGGGACGCGGTCCTGGTCGGGTCGCTCGCCGCCGGCGCGCTTCCGGCATCCACGCCCGGCAGGCCGGCGGAATTGCGCGCAGCCTGATTAAGCGTTGCCCCGACGGGAGCACCGCTCTTGTCCACTTCCAGCGAGCCGAGCGTCGTCTCTGCGGGCGCCGTCGTGCGGCGGGTGGTGCCGCCGGTCGACGGCGCCGCAGTGGGCGGCGCGTCTATGATGGCCGAAATTTCATCGTTTTTTTTTGAGCCGGCTGCCGGCGCGGCAGCGACAGAAGGCGCAGCGGCGTCGCCTGTCTGGCTTTTTTCCAGCTGCTGGAAACGGAATTCGTTGTCTTCCTGCGTCTTGCGCATCTGCTCCTGCATCTGCAGCATCTGGAAGCTCATTTCCTCGACGCGACCGTTCAACTGGCGGATTTCCTCCTCCAGTTGCTGGATCCGCACGGCGTCGGTGCTGCTTTGCACCAGCACGACCGGCGCCTGCGCCTCGCGCGCCGGCTGCACGGCCCGGTGTCCGCCGGAGAGGAGGTTGGAAAGCGAAAATGCGCTCGCCTGCCCGCTCGTCGCCGCAAGCCCCAGCATTGCTGCCAAGACAAGTTTCTTCATGTCGTCCGTCCCGCTTTACCTGTTGGCGGCGCCAGAATGGCGCACGCAGTTTCTGTTACCAGCAAAAGATCGTGGCGTTAACCATCAAAAGAGAACCGAACTTCGGCCAAACTATGGACAAGGCAAAAGGGCGGCCACGAGGACCGCCCTTTCCGCAATGTCGCACAGCAGGCTGCCGATCAGGAACCGGCGCCGCCCAGCACGGTGACGGCACGGCGGTTCTGCGACCAGCAGGAGATGTCGTCGCAGACAGCAACCGGACGTTCCTTGCCGTAGGAAATCGTCTTCATGCGGTTGGCCGGAACGCCGCGCGATGCGAGGTAATCGCGGGTGGCGGCTGCACGGCGGGCGCCGAGCGCCAGGTTGTATTCGCGCGTGCCGCGCTCGTCGGCATGGCCTTCGATGGTGATGGCGTAACGCGGATACCGCATCAGCCACTGAGCCTGGCGGTCGAGCGTCTGCTGGGCATCGGCGCGGATGGACGAAGAATCGGTATCGAAGAAGATGCGGTCGCCGACATTGACGGTGAAGTCCTGGCTGGAGCCCGGCGTTGCCGCACCGGCGCCGCCTGCACCGAGGCCGAGTTCACCGGCGCTGTTCGGCATGTTCTTCTTGTTGGCGCAACCGGCAAGCGCCAGCGCAAGCGTCAGCGCGATAACGGCGGGATTGCGTGCGAGGCTCTGCATGCGGCTCATCGCCGGGGTATGGGTACGGCTCATGGCCGATCTCTCCTTGATCACATTCTGGCGTTGCCAGACCGTAACTGCATTTGGTTAACGGCCAGTCAATGCCTATGGTTAATAATCTGCTATCAACGGCTGTTTCAGCGCAAATTCAGGCAATTGCCTCCGTGCGGACGCGAACCGCCCGCACGCAGAAGCCAAACTATTCGAGAAGCGGCGACCAGGCCGGGTCGGATGCGAAAGCCGGCGTCTTGACCATCTGCTCGTTGTAACCCGTCAGATCGATGGAATAGAGCTGCGGACCGCCCGCGCCGGCCGCCTGGCGGAAGAACATGATCACGCGGCCGTTCGGCGCCCAGGTCGGGCCCTCATTGTGGAAGCCGGTGGTGAGGATGCGCTCGCCCGAGCCATCGGGCTTCATCACGCCGATCGAGAACTTGCCGGCCGACTGCTTGGTGAAGGCGATCAGGTCACCGCGCGGCGACCAGACGGGCGTGGAATAGGAACCGTCACCGAAGGATATGCGCGTCTGGCCGGTGCCGTCGGCATTCATCACGTAGAGCTGCTGGCGCCCGCCGCGGTCGCTTTCGAAGACGATGCGCGAACCATCCGGCGAATAGGACGGCGAGGTGTCGATGGCAGCGGTATTGGTCAGCCGCGTCGTGGTGCGCGAGCGCAGGTCCATGGTGTAGATGTTGGAATTTCCGTCCTGCTGCAGGCTCATGATGACCTTCTGGCCATCCGGCGAGAAGCGCGGCGCAAAGGTCATGCCCGGGAAGTTGCCCACCACCTCGCGCTGTCCGGTCTCAAGCTGCAGCAGATAGACGCGCGGCTGCTGGCCCTCGAAGGACATGTAGGTGATTTCCTGACGGTTCGGCGAAAAGCGCGGCGTCAGCACGATATCGTTGCTGTTGGTGAGCATACGGACGTTGAAGCCGTCCTGGTCCATGATCGCCAGCTGGCGCTTGCGGTCGGTCTTGGGGCCGCTTTCGGACACGAAGACCACGCGGGTATCGAAGTAGCCGTTTTCACCGGTGATCTGCTTGTAAATGGCATCGGCGATGATATGGGCCACGCGGCGCCAGTTCTCCGGCTGGGTGAAGAACTGCTGGCCGGTCATCTGCTGGCCGACGAAGGTATCCCAGAGGCGGAACTCGGCGCGAAGGCGGCCATCGCCCTCGCGCGTCACGCGGCCGGTGACCAGCGCCTGCGCGTTGATCGCCTTCCAGTCCTCGAAGCGCGGCATCTGGTTCGGGTCGCTGATCTTCTGGATGAAGGCCGCCTTGTTGACCGGAGCAAACAGGCCCGAGCGCTGCAGGTCGGCCGCGATGACAGCAGAGATCTGCGCGCCGATGTCGTTGGCGGACTGGAAATCGGTGACGGCGATCGGCAACGGCTCGACATTGCCGCGGTTGATGTTGATTTCCACGCGCGCCTCGGCCGGTGCCGCGAACATCACGGCCATCCCGGCAAGTGCAAGCAGCACGCGGATGAAAGAACGTTTCATCATGATAACTGGGCCTTTCAAAGCAGTTCGCTTGGATCAAAGTTGACGACGACTTCGCTCCAGGCGTCGTATTTGTCGGCGGGGAGGTTCTTGAAGGGTGACGAGCGCAGCACGGCGCGCAGCGCGCTGGATTCCAGCGTGCGGCGCGCATTGTCGGAACCGCCGGTCGCCTTGACTTCCGGCCGGCCGATGATCGCGCCGGTCTCGTCCAGCTTCATCGTCACGGTAATGATCACACCCTGGGCGCCCTCGATGCCGGAGATGACCGACCAGTTGTTCTGGATCTGGCCGCGCAGGGCATCGATTTCGCTCTGGCTGAGCTTGGAGCCGCCGGTGTCGTGCTTGCCGCCAAGGGCAGCCGGCGCGGCGGAACGCTTGGCGCCGCCGCCGGCCGCCTCCTGCTTGTTGAGCAGGGCGGCAATCTCGTCGGCGTTGAAGTCGCTCTCCTTGGACGAGGTGGACTTGGCGGTTTCCTGCTTCTTGTCGGCGATCTTGCGGTCCGGCGTCTTTTCGGCAGGCTTCGGCGTTTCGGTCTTCTTCGGCTCCGGCTTCTCGACGGGCTTGGCCTCCTGCGGCTTCGGCACATCGGGTGTCGGGCGCGCGGCCGGCACCGGCACGGCATCGGGCATGGGAATTTCTTCGGCCTGCTGCTCCGCAGGCTTCGGTTCGGGCTGCGGCTCCGGCTTGGGCGTCGGCGGGGTGGGCTCCGGACGCGGCTGCGGCAGGGCTGCCACCTCCTGCGGCTTCGGCGCGGTTTCCTCCGGCGCAACCTCCTTGACCTTGTTGTCCTCGGTCGTCGGATTCGGCAGCGGTTTTTCCGTCTTCTGCGGCGCTGCGGCAGCCTCGGTCTGCAGCGGCTTCTTCACCGGCGTCGGCGGCGTCTTCAGGTCGACATCGTTGTCGCCGGCGTTTTCGGCATTCTCGACCACCTTCGGCTTCTGCGTCGGCTTCGGCGCCGATTTCTCCGCCATCGGCGCCTTCTTGTCGCCCTGCTGGATCTGCGTGATCGATTCCACCGGCACGATATCGACCGGCAGAGCCTCCACGTCACCCACCTCGAACTTCGCCGGCGCGCTCAACGAAAAGAGCGCCCAGGTCAGAACCAGGAAGTGCAGGACCAGCGATGTGCCAAGGCTACCCTTCATCGCGACAGGATCACTTTTGCTGTTCTTGCTGCGTCACGAGACCGATGTTCTTGAAGCCGGCGGCGGAAATTCGCGCCATCACCTTCATCACCACGCCATAGGCGGCAGCGGTATCGCCACGCACATAGATGCGCTCGTTATAGCCGGTCGTGGCAATCGCCTCGAGCTTCGGCACCACCTCGTCGATGGCGATCGGGGTTTCCTGCAGATAGACCTCGCCCTGCGGATTGACCGAAATCGTGATCGGCTGTGTATCGGAATTCATCGCCTTCGCCTGGGTTTCCGGCAGATCGATCGGCACGCCGACGGTCAGCATCGGCGCCGCCACCATGAAGATGATGAGCAGCACCAGCATGACGTCGACCAGCGGCGTCACGTTGATTTCGCTGATCGCACCGCCGCGACCGCGGCCGCCACGACGCCCCCGGCGCCCTCCGCGAGCCGCATTACCTCCACCTGCCGACATACCCATTGCAAATACTCCTCAGCGTCGCGCGTTACTGCGCGGCCTGACGCGGCTGCAGCTTTTCATCGATCTGGCGCGACAGGATGGCGGAAAACTCATCCGCGAAGCCTTCCATCCGCGCGCCGAGCTTGCCGGCATCGGCCATGAACTTGTTGTAGGCCATGACGGCGGGGATGGCCGCGACGAGACCGATGGCGGTGGCCAGCAGCGCCTCGGCGATACCCGGCGCCACGACCGCAAGATTGGTGGACTTCGAACCGGCGATGGCCTGGAAAGAGGTCATGATGCCGACGACCGTGCCGAACAGGCCGATGAAGGGGCCGGCCGAGCCGATGGTGGCCAGCGAGCCGAGGCGCGCCTCGTAGGTTTCGCTTTCACGCGAAATCGTCACGTCCATGGCGCGATCGATGCGCATCTGCAGGCCGATCGGCGAGCGTGCTCCCCGTTCGAAGCTCTTCTTCCACTCGCGCATGGCGGCCACGAAGATCGCGGCAAGGCCACTGTTCTGGCGCTCTGCAAGGGTGCGATAAAGCTCTTCCAGCGACTGGCCCGACCAGAAGACCTGCTCGAACTGATCGAACTGGCGCTTGGCCTTCGTGAACGACATGTACTTGTCGATCACGATCGCCCAGGTCCAGACCGAGGCACCGATCAGGCCGATCATGACCAGCTTCACGATCAGACCCGCCTGCATGAAAAGCGACAAGAGGCTTACCGAGCTTGCAGCCGCCGCCAAATCCGCGTGTTCCATATGTTCACTATCCCCGAATCCCAACGCCCGGCACGCATAATACGGACCGGGTCGCAAGCGCAGTATGTCATGTGCGCGCGTACGCTGAAGTGCCCGTATGCCTGAGGTTTCAGGAGGCCTTCTCGCCTTCAAATTTGGTCAAACGAAGGCGTGCACCGCACAATTTTCCTGGGCGCCATTAAGACAATATTATCGTTAAGAATGCGTTACAGTCGTCGACAAAGGCATCTCACGCGCCAGTGAAGGATCGCGCGATGCTGTCCGGCAGGCGCCGCGGGCGGCCGTTGCGGTTGATCACCGCGATGATCACCTTCGCCGCCACCAGCAGCGCATCGCCCCGGCGGATCTCCTGCTGCAGCACCATCTTGGCGCCACCGGCCTTCTCCGTCCGCGTCAGGATGGTGAGCACGTCGTCCATCCGGGCCGGCGCCTTGAAGTCGATCTCCATGCGATGCACGACGAAGACAAGCCCCTCCTCATCGACGGCCAGCAGCGCGCTCTGCTCGCAGCCAAGGCAGCGCAGGTAATCGGTGCGGCCGCGCTCGAGGAAATGCAGATAGCGCGCATGGTAGACGAGGCCGGAAAAATCCGTGTCCTCGTAATAGACCCGCTGCACGAGGCTGTGACCGGCATCGGTGAGTGAGCCGGCGAGAGAAACGGTGATTTCTTCCATCACGCTTGGTCCGGTTTGTCCTGGCTATAGGTTTCGCAGCAGACGCTTAACCGCGATCCAGGTTCTTGTCATCCCATACCAGATGCCGCGGCGCCTCCGGCAGGTTCTCGATCTCGGCGGCAATGAAATAAGGCGGGATATCGAGTGCCGTCAGCGCCGCCGTGGTTGCCGGCACCCACTTGAACTCCAGATCGTTGTCGCCGTCCTGAACGCGATGGATGATGCCTTCCGGCGCGAAGGGAAAGGTCTGCGGGATCTCCATGCGGTAGTAGATGCCGAGTTCGTGCCAGTCACGCCCCTCGTAGTGGAAGAAGTTCTCCACGATCCACAGCACGCGGCCAACCTCGACCTCGACACCGAGTTCTTCCATCATCTCGCGCCTGAGGGTCTCCTCGGAGGTCTCGCCGATTTCCGCGCCGCCGCCCGGGAAGGTCCAGAAGAGTTCGTGCGTGGCGCGATGCACCAGCACATGGCCGTTTCGGAAGCCGAGGCCGGCAATGCGCATCTGGAAGGTGCGCTTCGGCTTCGCCTTGATGCGGATGCGGGTTCCCTCACTCATCGTCGAGACTCAGGCGAAACTGCGCCGCCTCCAGATCCTTCGGCGGCTGCAGGCCGAGATGCTTCCACGCGGTGGCGGTCAGCACGCGGCCGCGTGGCGTGCGCTGGATGAAACCCTGCTGGATCATGTAGGGCTCGATGATGTCCTCGATTGCATCGCGCGGTTCGGAAAGGCCGGCCGCGATGGTCTCGATCCCCACCGGCCCGCCGGCAAAGTTCACGGCGATCATCGAAAGATAGCGGTTGTCGAGCTGGTCGAGGCCCATGTTGTCGACATTGAGGCGGGTGAGTGCCTCGTCGGCGATCTGCCGCGTCACCGCCTCGGCGCGGGCAACCTCGGCAAAATCACGCACGCGCCGCAGCAGGCGGCCGGCAATGCGCGGCGTGCCGCGGGCGCGCCGGGCAATCTCGCGCGCGCCCTCATCCGTCATGCCGAGCCCCATCAGGCGTGCGCCGCGCCGCACGATCAGCTCCAGTTCCTCCACCGTGTAGAAGCTGAGGCGGACCGGAATACCGAAGCGGTCGCGCAGCGGCGTCGTCAACAGGCCAAGGCGCGTGGTGGCCGCAACCAGGGTGAATTTCGACAAGTCGATCTTCACCGAGCGCGCCGCCGGGCCCTCGCCGATGATGAGATCCAGCTGGAAATCCTCCATGGCCGGATAGAGGATTTCCTCCACCGCCGGATTGAGGCGATGGATCTCGTCGATGAACAGGACGTCGCGCTCCTCGAGATTGGTCAGCAGGGCCGCGAGATCGCCGGCCTTGGCAATCACCGGACCGGAGGTCGAGCGGAAGTTGACGCCGAGTTCCTTCGCCATGATCTGCGCCAGCGTCGTCTTGCCGAGCCCCGGGGGACCGACGAACAGCACGTGATCCAGCGCCTCGCCACGGTTCTTCGCCGCCTCGATGAACACCTTCAGATTGGCGCGCGCCTCCGCCTGGCCGGTGAACTCGTCCAGCGACTGCGGCCGAAGCGCGGTATCGAGATCCTCACCCTTCTTGTCGGGCGAGAGGATGGGGTTGGGCAGCGTCATGCGAGGAGTTCCATATGGGGTATGGCCCTTGCCGCATTCCTGTCGAACGTCATCGTCGTGCGACATCCCTGCTCCCTGTTCTTGAGAGCAATGAAGATGTCGGCAAACTCCTCGCCGCTGCGGTCCATCTCGTCCAGTGTCATTTCTATGATACTCTCATCTTCCAGCACGAGATTGTCGGAATCGAGAAATCCGCAGAGAATGATCTTCAGTTCCTCGCGGGTCATTTTCGCATATCGCCGCGCAGTCCAGATGAATTCCAGCAGTACTGCACTGTTGACGAAACCCGGCTTTTCCGAAGATAGACTGTCAACCAGAACAAGCGCCCGGTTGGATTGACTGTCATCGTCCTGCAGGATCAGACGCAGCAGGATATTGGTGTCGAGCCCGATCATTCGCGCCCCATGACATGATCGACAACGGCGTCCGCGATAATCTCGTTCATATTCTCGATTGTCATCGTCGGCATCCCCGGACGATGCAGGATGCCGGCAAGATCAACCAACCGCTTGTTCTTGGCCTTGAGCGTAACCTCCCCGTTCCTGACGACATAGCGAATGCGATCGCCGGGCTTGAGCCTCAGGAGCTCCCGGATTTCCGCGGGCACCGTGGTTTGCCCCTTCGAGGTCATGGTACCGTAAAACACGTTCATGATCGACCTCCTTACATTCTCACAATAGTAAGGAAAAGCGCCGCAAGCAAGGCGCTCATCGCGACAATTCCTTGAGGCCGAGGCGGATCAGTTTCGCGCTGTCGGCCCCTTCCCCGCCGGTCTTCAGGGCGGCGGCCACGGCATTGGCTGCCTGCTCGCGCGAATAGCCGAGATTGGTGAGGGCCGACACGGCATCGGCCACGGGGGCGGCAGCGACGCCCTCGCCCAGCTCCTGCTTGAAGCCGATGCCGGCGCTGGCCTCGCCGGCAAAGGCGGGCGCCTTGTTCTTCAGCTCGGTGACGATGCGCAACGCAACCTTCGGACCGACGCCCGGCGCCCGCGCGATCGAGGTGCGGTCCTGCAGCGCAATGGCATTGGCCAGTTCGGAGGGCGTCAGCGTCGACAGCACGCCGAGCGCAACCCGGGACCCCACCCCCTGCACGCTTTGCAGCAGGTTGAACCAATCCCGCTCAAGCACGCTGAGAAAACCGAACAGCTTCAGCTGATCCTCGCGCACATAGGTTTCGATGAAAAGCACCACGGCCTCGCCGACGGCGCCGATGCGCGACAGCGTGCGCGAGGAGCAATGGGCGACGTAGCAGACCCCGTGCACATCGACGAGCACATGGTCGTCGCCGATTTCGTCAATGGTGCCCTTGAGCTTGCCGATCATGATGGAGATCCGTCCGGGATGAAGTCGCAGGAAGAGAAACATGTCCGGGTCGGAGGCCAGCACGGGCCGGGCCGGAAGACGGCATCCGGCTCCACGGCCGGAACCGCCCGCTCCGCTCCGAGCCGCAGCTCGTCATCCTCATCCCCTGACGAGCTGCGTAGAACGCAATCCGGAACAAGTCAAGAACAAACTCAGGCGCGCGCCAGCACCTGGCGCATGCGTTCGCCGCCGCGGTGATGGGCGTGGCAGATGGCGATGGCCAGCGCATCGGCCGCATCGTTGCCGGTAAATTCCACCTTTGGCATCAGGATCTTCAGCATCATGTGGATCTGCTGCTTCTCCCCGTGGCCGACGCCGATGACGGCCTTCTTCACCGCGTTCGGCGCATATTCGGAAACCGGCAGACCGGCGCGGGCCGGCACCAGCATCACCACGCCGCGCGCCTGGCCGAGCTTGAGCGTGGCAACCGCATCCTTGTTGACGAAGGTCTGCTCCACCGCCGCCTCGTCGGGCCGGTAGGCATGCACCACCTCCGCCAGCCCGTCATGCAACTGACAGAGGCGCGAGGCGAGATCCATGTCGCCGTCGGACATCACCGTGCCGGAGGCAACGAACTTCAGGCTGTTCCCCAGCGTGTCTATGATGCCCCAGCCAGTGCGGCGCAGGCCCGGATCGATGCCGATAATGCGAATCGTCTGTGTCATGTGTGCCATCCTACCGCGACGCTGCCTGTATCGACCAGACGCAACGCGAACAAAAACGAAACATGTGCCCGCAGGACGTTAACTCTCCGTTAAGGCTGGCACGTCAATCCGAAGACAGACGCCTCAACTTCAGCAACTCTACGCGCCGAATCACATTAGGTGATATGCGTAGATCAAGACTGGAGGTCCATCATGATGATGTTCACCCGCTTGAAGAACCAGTCGATCGAGACGATCCTGCTGCTTGCCACCTTCAATCTGGTGGCCGTGGCGCTGATCGCCATCAAGGCGGCGCGTGTCTCGCCCGAGATTCTGGGCTTCAGCATTGCAGCAGCGATTGCAGCGGGGGCGGCAATCGTCATGCTCGCGTTCAAACTCGGCGATCCGCTGGCACGGCTTGCCCGGCAGGCAAGCGAATGGACCACACCGGAGACGGAGGCGGACCGCGCCGACCAGCGCCGGCACGACACCATCGGACGGCTGGCGCGTGGCATTGCCGGCCTCAAGGGCGCCATCCGCGAAAACGAAACCGACTGTTCGCCTGCCCGCGCCCAGCTGGACGAAGCCATGCGCCGGCTTTCCAACGGCGATGCGACGGCACTGCTCCAGCAGCCCTTTCCGCAGCCGCTGGAAGGTCTGCGCGTCCGCTTCAACCGCCTGACCTCGATGCTGAACCTCAACCTTTCGGTGGTCCGGCGCGCGGTGCTGGCGGTGCGCGAACAGGCGCGTTCCAGCCAGGGCGATCTTGCCGTGATCGGCGAGCGGCTGGTCAATGCACGGCCGACCATGCAGAAGGCGCTGAGTTCCATCGAGGTTATGCAGCGGGCCACGCGGATGCGCGGCGAGGATGCACGTCTGGTCAGCCGCAGCGCGGAAGATGGGCGACAGGCAAGCCAGCGGCTCGGTCGTGCCGCCAGCGAGGCGCATGAGGCGGCGGAAGCCGCCACCGCATCCTTCGAGGCCCTTGCCGCACTGGTGGCGCGGATCGGCGACCTTGCCATTCGCGCGGAAAGCATCGCGAGTTCCGTCGAGCATCGACAGAAGGGCGCGGCACCCGCCCCGCACCTCACCACCGATGCCGTGCGGCTGCTTGCCGCCGATTGCACCGAGGCAGCGCGCGGGCTGATGCTGCAGTGCCGCCAGACGGACAATCACATGAGCGAGACGCGGCACGCGCTCACCCGCATCCTGCGCGAGGCGGATGGCGTCGGCGAGGCGCTGACGGAAATGGCCGAGCCTGCCGAACGGCTGTCGCACAACGTGGATCTCGAGGGGCAGCGCCTGTCGCAGGCCCATGCGGCGGTCAGCGAGACCGAGGTGGTACTGCAACGCAGCCACGAGATCGTCGAGGCGACGGAGGCGTCGCTGGTGCGGATGATGGGCGAGGCCGCCATCGTGGAAACGCGGCTGTCGCTGTTCGTGCTCAGCGCCCCCGATGAGCCTGCCCGCCGCAGCACCGGCCTGAAGCCAAGCCTGCGCTGCGTGACGTGAAGGCGGCCGGCAGGCTCTGCCGGCGTCGCATCGGAAAAATCCGATGCCCCCTTAGAATGCGCGCACCACTTCCCTAAATGGAGGACAAGTGATCCTCCAGCGGGAGTGGCAATACATGATCCCCTTCTCCATCCTCGACCTTTCGCCGGTAGCGGAAGGCTCCAGCGTCAGTGACGCGCTCGACCAGTCGCGGCGCCTGGCGCAGAAGGCCGAAGCCTGCGGCTATCAGCGGCTCTGGCTGGCAGAACATCACGGCATGCCGGGCATTGCCAGCGCGGCCACGGCCGTCGTCATCGGCCATGTGGCCGCCGCCACGCGGCATATCCGCGTCGGCTCCGGCGGCGTGATGCTGCCCAACCACGCGCCGCTGGTGATTGCCGAGCAGTTCGGCACGCTGGAAGCCCTGTTTCCCGGCCGCATCGACCTCGGCCTTGGCCGCGCGCCGGGTACGGACATGCGCACCGCCCGCGCGTTGCGCCGCAATCTCGATGCCGGTGCCGACAGCTTTCCGCATGACGTCGTCGAGCTGCAGCGGCTGCTCGGCTCGCCACGCGAAGATCAGGCGATCCTCGCCGTGCCTGGCATGGATGCCCAGGTGCCGATCTGGCTGCTCGGCTCCAGCCTCTACAGCGCGCATCTTGCGGCAGCCCTCGGCCTGCCTTACGCCTTTGCATCGCATTTTGCGCCGGACATGCTCATCGATGCGCTGGCGATCTACCGCGAACGTTTCCAGCCTTCGGCCCAGCTCGATAAGCCCTATGCCATGGTGGGCGTAATGGGTGTCTGCGCCCCGACCGATGCCGAAGCCGAACACCTGTTCACCTCGGCCCAGCAGCAGTTCATCAACCTGCGCCGCAATGTGCGCACCAGGTTTCCGCGCCCGGTCGAGAGCATGGACGGCGTGTGGAACGAGATGGAGCGGATGAGCGTCGAGCACACGCTGCGCTATGCGGCCGTCGGCGCGCCGGCAACGGTGGAAGCGAAGCTGCGGAGCTTCCTCAAGGAAACGCAAGCCGACGAACTGATCATCTCCATGCCGGTGCATGACATCGACAAGCGTCTGCGCTCGGTCGAACTGTTCGCCAGCCTGCCGCTGATGCGCCAGGCCGATGCCAGGGCAGCCTGACGCCGCACCACCGCGCGGCGCCCGCGACGGTATCGCGGGCGCAAGGGTCAGGCGGAGGCCGCAGCCGTATCCGTGGCGGAAGCGGTCCAGCTGAGATAATAGTATTTGTCGCCGATCATGCCGAAAAAGGCACTGTCGCCCGTCGTCTTGTCGATATAGCTGCCATCCTCGTTGCGCACATACTTGCCGCTGCCATCGCGCTGGAGATGCTGCTTGAGAAAGCCGCTCCACTCGGCCTGCGTCGTGGCAGACGGCGTGTTCTGCGTCGCGTCCTTCTTCGTCGCATCCCAGGCGGTCACCGCCTCTGCCCCCTCGGCATCGGTCACCGTCAGACGGCCCTCGTCGAGCGCCGTCAGCATGGCCTCGGCCTGCGCCCGGGTGGCCGGTGCCTGCTTCAGCTCCTCCAGCCGCTCCTTGAGACCGGTCATGAAGGACTGGCTGCCGATATCGGTCGAGATCGTTTGCTGCGAGGCTTCATCGGTGTCGTCGGCGGAAGTGTCCGTCGCGAGGAAGTCCGCAAGGCTGTAGGTGGTCGAGCTATCCTCGTCGCTGTCGATCCCATAGCCGGAAAGGATCGTGCTGGCGAGGCTCTGCTGGCCCGTTTCCTGCTGCTGGTCGGTCTCCTTGAAGACGCGGATTGCCGTCTGTGTCGACCACAGGCGAACGGTATCGATGGAAGAAACCATGGCTGTCTCCTGTTCGATGGCGCCCTGAGCGCGCCGCAAGCCCCCCGCACGGCACAGACTCAGAGAACGTCCGGCGGTCACGACGAAACCCTTGCAGCCGAAGCCTGCCTCTGGCTGGAGAATCGGAGCATGACTTACAAAAGACGGATGGCAGCGGTCACGACGATGATCAGCGACACCGCGATCATCAGGGGTTTCACCGGCAGGCGGCGCACGATCAATGCACCGAAGGGAGCGGCCAGCACGCCGCCGACGATGAGGCCGGCCGCCGAACTGAGCTCGCTCCAGCCGAGCGTCAGGATGAAGGTCATCGAGATGACGAAGGTGACGGAAAACTCCGTGAAATTGGTCGAGCCGATCACCTTCTTTGCCTCATGCCCGCGCCCGAGTAGTGTGCTGGTAACCACAGGACCCCAGCCGCCGCCGCCGATCGAATCCATCAGGCCGCCGAAGCCGCCGACAAAGGGTACCAGCCAGTCGCGCACATCGCGCGGCCAGGTGGGGCGAAAGGCCTTGTAGAGGATATAGAGACCGATGGCGATCAGGTAGAGCGAGATGAACGGCGAGATCACCGCGCCGTCGATATTGGCCAGCAGATAGGCACCCGCGGCACCGCCGACCATGCCGGCCGGGGCCAGCCGCGCCACGAGCCGCCAGTCGACATTGCGGTGATAGGCATGCGACAGTCCCGAGGCCGCCGTGGTGAAGCACTCCGTCACATGCGTCATCGCGCTGGCAACCGCCGGCGGCACGCCGACCGAAAGCAGCGCCGTGGTGCACAGGACGCCGAAGGCCATGCCAAGAGCGCCGTCGACGATCTGCGCCAGAAAGCCGATGAGGACGAAGATCAGGAAGTCTGAACCGAGAAAGTCGGGCATGCGGTCTGCTCCGGTTGACGAGGGCCCAACAGCTAGCCGAAACAGAAAAGCGCAGAAAGAAACCGAAATCCATTCGCAAGCGGCAGAACGAAAAACGCCGACCCCTTTTGGGGCCGGCGCCGGAACAAAATCCGCAGGAGCGGAACGGGTCTCAGGCGGAAAGCTTCGCCATGATTTCGTCGGAGACCTCGAAGTTCGAATAGACGTTCTGAACGTCGTCATCGTCTTCCAGGCTGTCGATCAGCTTCATCAGCGACTGGGCCTTTTCCTCGTCCACCGGAACGGTGTTCTGCGGCTTCCAGATGGCCTTGACGGTTTCGGCTTCGCCGAGCGTGGCTTCCAGCGCCTTCGATACTTCGCCGATGCTTTCGAAGCCGCAGATGATCGTGTGGCTCTCCTCGTCGGAGATCACGTCATCGGCACCAGCCTCGATGGCGGCTTCCATCACGGCATCCGGCGTGCCGGCCGAGGCCTTGTAGACGATTTCGCCGACGTGATCGAAGGAGAAGGACACCGAGCCGGTTTCGCCCAGTGCACCGCCGGCCTTGGTAAAGATCGAGCGGACATTGGAAGCGGTACGGTTGCGGTTATCGCTCAACGCCTCGACGATGACGGCCACGCCGCCCGGGCCGTAGCCCTCGTAGCGGACTTCGTCATAGTTCTCCGCATCGCCGCCGGCAGCCTTCTTGATGGCGCGGTCGATGTTGTCCTTCGGCATGGACTGGGCCTTGGCGTTCTGGATCGCCAGACGCAGGCGCGGGTTCATGGTCGGGTCGGGCATGCCGGTCTTGGCGGCAACGGTGATTTCGCGCGCGAGCTTGGAGAACATCTTGGAGCGGACCGCATCCTGGCGGCCCTTGCGGTGCATGATGTTCTTGAACTGTGAATGGCCAGCCATGGCACCCCTTCATCGCAGAAAATGTCCGGAATGGCGGGCTTATAGGCACGAAAGCGGGTCCGTTCAAGAAAAAAGCGGATCATCGCGGCATTGCCCGTTTCGGAACAAAGCCTGCCGGGGCGGCGTTCCTTTCCCGACCCCTCATCAGGAAAGGATTGCCAATGGTAAGTCTGACGGAAGCACGCGAAGCGCCGGCACGCCAGCTTTGGGACGAGATCAACACGGTTCACGCCGGCATGCTGGGGATCGAAGGATCCTCAATGCACATGCAGCCCATGGCGCCCAATGCGGACCCGAAAACCAACACCATCTGGTTCTTCACCCGCACCGATACGGATCTGGCGCAGGCCATCCGGCCCGGAACCCGCGCGCATTTCTGCGTGATCGGCAAGAACCACGACTATCATGCCTGCCTGGCCGGCGTGATCGAGGCCCGCAAGGACCAGGCGAAGATCGACGAATACTGGAGTTCCGTCACCGCTGCCTGGTACGAGCACGGCAAGGAGGACCCGCGGCTGACGCTGCTGGCGCTGCATGTGGATGATGCGGAAATCTGGGCCTCGACCGACAGCAGCCTGAAATTCGGCTGGGAGGTGGCCAAGGCGAACCTCAACGAGGAAAAGACGCCGGATATCGGCATCCGCCAGCATCTGAGCTTTGCCTGAGATCGGCAGGGAGCCCGGTCAGCCGGGCTTCTTCCGGGCGGTTGCCCCTCGGTGTTCCGCCTCAGAGGCCGGGCGGTACGATGATCTGCGGCTTGCGCGGCAGGCTGCGCATCGACACCGTGATTGCGTCGTTGCTGCCATAGATCACTTCGTAGCGGCCGTCGAACATGGCGATGAAGCGCTCGAGCGGCTGACCGCCCCGGTGCATGGGCAGGATCAGCGAGGAGCGCAACCGCTGCACCACGCGGCTCATGCTGTCGGCTCCCATGGTCAACCCGCCATCGGTCGGCACCATCAGGATGTCGAGACGACCGATCTCGGTATAATGCGCATCCGTCAACTCGTGATGCAGGTGGCCGAGATGGCCGATGCACAAGCCGGCAATCTCGAAGATGAAGATGGAATTGCCGTTCTCCTCGAAACCGCCATAGGAGCGGATGTCGGTCGCGACATTGCGCACATAGGCGTCACCCACCAGAATGTTGTGCACCGCCTTCTCGCCGGGCACGTCGCTCCAGCCATGCAGCACATGTTCGATGCCGGGCTCCGGCTGCAGCGTGTAATGGGTGGAATGCGCCTTGTTCATCGTCACGATGTCGGGCGTCAGCGAGGGCCTGTGCACCCCGGAATAATCGGTGGCGATCACCGCGCCGCCAGGGCTTTCGATCTGATAGGTGGAGTGACCGACAAAGGTGATGCGCACCTCCTCGCGCGCCGAAAGCTGCCCGGTCCAGATGGGCCCGGTGCTGGCGAAGATGGCTCCTGGAACGGCCTCGGCAATGGCCTGGCACTGGCTGACGGGCATCTGCGCGCGCTGGGTTCCCGGCTTGGCGGGCAGGCCCTGGGCAAGGGCTATCACCGGAGCGAACAGGCATGCAACAACGGCGAATGCGACAGTGCGCAGCATCATGTGCCACTCCCCCTCGTCTTTCCTGCGCGAAAAGGATGGGGCAGGCCTGCCGACACGTCCAGCACGAAGTTGCGCC
Organism: Rhizobium sp. CSW-27; assembly: GCF_018760785.1. Taxonomy (GTDB): domain Bacteria; phylum Pseudomonadota; class Alphaproteobacteria; order Rhizobiales; family Rhizobiaceae; genus Neorhizobium. The sequence continues at coordinate 425,711 of NZ_JAHHZO010000002.1, read as the reverse complement.
GGATGCTCACAATCCTGTCATTGCATCGGATCTGGCATCGGATCTGGAACGGCGTCGGGCCTGGCAGGCTCTTGCCCCTGCCAATCCCTGGGATGCGAGGGCATCCGGCCCGGCGCGCGGCAGGCCCGACGCAGCCGTGCGGCCGGCGATGCGGCCGGTCAGCCCCGGCTCAGCGTCCCTCGCCGTCGGCCGGGGCACGCGGATCGAGCGTCAGGCTTTCCGGTGTGGCCAGGGAAGCGATTGCCGCCGGCGCCGCGGTGTAATTGTCCTTCTCCGCCGTGGAAAGCGCCGCCCGCATGCGGCTGCGCAGGATGGCATAGACCACCACCGCCACATGCGCGACGGCGGTGACGGCAAACAGCGCATGCGGCCCGAAATGCGTCATCACCGGGCCGCCGAGCGTCGGGCCGATGATCGTGCCGATGCCGAACAGCAGCAGCAGGCCGCCGGAGACCTTCACGAAATCCTCGGACGCCGCGAAGTCGTTGGCATGGGCAACCGCGATGGGGTAGAGCGCGTTGGCGGTGGAACCGTAGATCGCCACCAGCACCATGATCACATAGACATTCATCGGCTGCAGCAGCACGAGAAGGATGCCGGCAACGGCCGCAATGCCGGACAGCGCGGCCAGCACGTAACGCCGGTCCATCCGGTCGGACAGGCGACCGGCGGGAAACTGGATGATCGCGCCGGCAAAGATGGTGATAGACACCATGACAGCGATCGCGGCCTGATTGAGCCCCGCCTGCGCGGCGAAGACGGCAACGAGCGTGCCGTAGGCACCGTTGGCAATGCCGATCATCAGGATGCCGACGAAGGAGACCGGCGAATTGCGGAACAGGCTCGGCAGGTCGAGGCTCACCCGCTTCAGCGGCTGCGGCGAGGCCGCCGTCGACAGCGTGGTCGGCAGGATGGCGACGCAATAGAGAATGCCGCAGACCATGAACAGAATGGGCGTCGAGACATCGACCACGCCAACCAGCAGCTGGCCGCCGACGACGCCCAGCAGTGTGATGGCGATGTAGAGGGAAAAGATCGCGCCCCGGCTTTCGTTGGTCGCCCGCTCGTTCAGCCAGCTTTCGATGATCATCGAGGTGCCGGCCGTGCAGAAGCCGGTGACGGCGCGCAGCGTCAGCCAGGCGACGTCATCCACCACGATGCCGGTGACCAGCACGTTGAGGCAGATGATCGCCCCGAAGCCGGAAAAGGCCCGCACATGGCCGATGCGGCGCACCAGAAGCGGTGCGACGAAGCAGCCGGCAACGAAGCCGCCCGCCCAGCTTGTGCCCAGCAGGCCCAGAACCTCGTTCGAATAGCCCTCCAGCGTGCCGCGCACGGGCAAAAGCAGGCCCTGCAGGCCATTGCCGAGAAACAGGAAGAGAGTGCCGAGCAGAAGACTGAGAACGGGCAGGAGATTACGAGGCATTGGCGGGACCGCAGATGTTCCGGTTCGGTTTCGGCGAACAGTAATGCACGCCAATCGTTAAACTTGATCCGCCAGTCACGTCGAAAGGCATGAACAACCATGCATCCGAACAGCAACCAACGAAGCGGGAGGCATAGCCCCGGCCTGACCAGCAAAACAATGGTTCCGAATCTCGCCCCCGACAGCTATCTGTGGTGCCGGCAAAAAATGTCCAGCCTGTGGCTGACGTGATCATGCGACAGGAAAAACATGACGAAACTTATCGGTCTGCTGCTGCTTCTTGCCATGCTGGTGCAGATCATCAAGCCGCTCGGCCTGCCGGGCCTGCGGCGGCGTGCGGATTTCTGGAAACTGGCCGTGGTTGCCTTCGCCGCCTGGGCCGTCACGCTTCTGCTGCGCGACCTGACCTGACCCCGCCGGATGGCGTGCTCTCATGCGAAGGCGGAAAGATAACGACGGCTCGACGCAGAATGAAAATCGGCCTATGCTGGCACCTCACTCCGGCAAGGTCTGGTGCACCATGGCGACCATGCTCAAAATCCTCTTCTGCTTCGCAGCCCTCGCGATCAGCTTTCCATTGTGGTTTCCGGCCATGATGTGGCTGTTCGGCATGATGGCTGGTCTTTTCGGCGTCGCGATCGGCCTGTTCAGCGCCCTGTTCGCGCTGGCGATCGTCGGAGGTGTTCTGGCGAGCATCTTTGCGCTGCCGGCACTGCTGCTGGTCGTCCTGCTGGTCTGGCTGGCCTTTTTCCGCCAACGCCGCCTGCCGGCCGACTGACGGCCGGCCTCATGCCGGGTCCCCGCTGTCTGCAGGGACTTGGCCGTCACGGCTGCGACAAGGCACCCTCGAGCACGGGCACGCATGCACCGGCAATGGTAACGGATTGCGCCATGCCGCCGTCTTTCTCGACGCGCACCTCGATAAGGCTCGCGCGGCCCATCTCGACACCCTGTTCGATGGTGAAGTCGAACACGCCATGCGGCGCTGCATCCAGCCTGGCAAGGAAGGCGCACAGCGCGCCCGACGCGCTGCCTGTGGCCGGATCCTCCGCGACATTGTCGAGCGGGGCAAACATCCGCGCCCGCAGCCGGAACCGGTCGACCGGGTCGCGCACATAGAGAAATAGCGGAAAATCTCCCTCGGGCGTCGGCTGGACGGCCACGGCCTGCCGCACGGCGGCAAGATCGGCGCGGGCGCGACCAAGCGCGTCGAGGTCCGTCAGTTCCGCCACCACGAAAGCGAGCCCGACGGAGACGATGCGCGGCGGATGAACCCGGCTGCACACGTCCCCCGGCTGCAGCGAGGCGCAGGCCGCCACCGTCTCCGGCGCAACCGTGTCGAGAACCTGCAACGCCCGCGGCGCGCGGATCGCGGCGCCCGTCACCTGCCCGTTCCGCCGCCGAAGCTCAACCGCGACAAGCCCCGCCTTCTCCTCGAACAGCAGCCGGTCGCCGACCGGCTTGCCGAACAGCTGCGCCTGCTGACCGAGCACATAGGCGGTGCCGACATTCGGATGGCCGGCAAAGGGCACTTCCGTCACCGGCGTGAAAATGCGCACCCGCGCATCATGCCCCTGATCTTCCGGCGGCAGGACGAAGGTGATTTCCGAATAGCCGAACTCGGCGGCAATCTGCTGCATGGTCTGATCGTCGAGACCGCGCGCATCGGGAAACACGGCAAGCGGATTGCCGGTAAAGCGCTGCTGCGTAAACACGTCGACAGTCACGAAAGCGGCTCTGGTCATCGCATCCCCTCCCCCCCCGGCCTCAGCCGAACGTCTTTTCCTCTTGCCTACACAGGTCATCTGGGTAGCGCGCCGGCGGACTTGCATCCAGCCAAAGTTCCTGACGCAACCGATCAGAAAATGTGAAGGGCCGCCCCTTGCCGGAGCGACCCTTCTCCTCCCCTCCGTAAAGGCGGACTGGCCTCAGCCGACCTTGTTGACGCTCGCGCCGTAGATCTGGTCGATCGTCGCGGCAAGGCTGTCATTGAATTCGGCGTCAGTCATGGAAACGCGCAGGCCTTCGGTGAGGCCGCGCGAGAAGCTGGCGATCATGCCGTGATTGTGGCTGAGCTTCTCGCAGGCATCCACGGTGCTGTAGCCGCCGGAAAGGGCAACGACGCGCACGACGGACGTGTGGGCAACCAGCGGCGCGTAGAAATCGGCAACCGTCGGGATCGTCAGCTTCAGCATGACGGTTTCACCCGCCTGAAGCGTGTCGAGATGTTCGCCGATCACGTCACGCAGAATGGCTTCTGCCTCGACCTTGGTCGGGCTCTTGATCGAGACTTCCGGCTCGATGATCGGCATCAGGCCCTGGCCGATGATCTGGCGCGCCACCTCGAACTGCTGGGCAACGACGGCTTGGATGCCGGCCTTGTCGGCATGGGCAATCACCGAGCGCATCTTGGTGCCGAAGATCCCCTTCTCGCGGGCGCGGATCAGGAGCGCATCGAGATCGGGCATCGGCTTCATGGTCTGGACGCCGTTCTCCTCGGCATTCAGGCCCTTGTCCACCTTGAGGAAGGGCACGACGCCGCGTTTTTCCCACAGATAGGAGGGCACTTCCTGGCCATCGACGTCGCCGTCCATCGTCCGCTCGAACAGGATGGCGCCGATCACCTTGTCACCGGTGAAGGCCGGCGCCGTCATGATGCGGACGCGCATGGCGTGCATCAGGCGGAACATTTCCTCTTCGGTCTGATAGTCGGTGTCGGACACGCCGTAAAGACGCAGCGCTCCAGGTGTTGAACCCCCGCTCTGATCCAGCGCCGCGATAAATCCGGGCGCAGAACTCATCTTGTCCAACATCTTGGCGTACCCCATGCTTATACTCCTGTCCCTAAAGTCGGCGCCCAATGCGTCCATATCCGGATGGATACTATTCGCCGATAACAGAAGTTTTTTAACAGGGAAATCCTAGGCTTAACGCTTGAAACGATTGAATTTCTTTCAATCGTTTAAAATTTAAAAAAAGAGTTTAAACCGATTTACGCCGGAGCGCAGCCTTCCATATAGGTGCGCTCCGGTTTTCAGGAAGGACGGATCAGGCGCCCTTGGACAGAACGGCGACGCCCGGCAGTTCCTTGCCTTCCATCCATTCGAGGAAGGCGCCGCCGGCGGTCGAGACGTAGGAGAAGTCGTCGGCCACGCCGGCATGGTTCAGGGCCGACACGGTGTCACCGCCGCCGGCAACCGAGACGAGCTTGCCGGCCGCCGTCTGGGCCGCGGCAAATTTCGCGGCAGCAACGGTGGCCGCATCGAAGGGCGCGATCTCGAAGGCGCCGAGCGGGCCGTTCCAGACCAGCGTCTGAGCCCGTTCGATCCAGCCATTGATCGCCTCAATCGACTTCGGGCCGACGTCGAGCACCATGGCATCGGCCGGAATGGCCTCGATATCGACCACTTCGTTGTCGGCACCGGCCTTGAACTCGCGGGCAACGACGCCGTCGACCGGCAGGATGATGGCGCACTGGGCGCTCGCCGCCTCGATCATGATCTGCTTGGCGGTTTCGGCCAGGTCATGTTCGCAAAGCGACTTGCCGACATTCGTGCCGCGCGCCGCGATGAAGGTATTGGCCATGCCGCCGCCGATGACCAGCGCATCGACCTTCTTCACCAGATTCATCAGAAGATCGATCTTGGTGGACACCTTGGCGCCGCCGACAATGGCGACGACCGGACGGTTCGGCTTGCCGAGGCCCTTTTCCAGAGCCTCCAGCTCGGCCTGCATGGTGCGGCCGGCATAGGCGGGCATGTGATGGGCAAGCCCTTCGGTGGAGGCATGGGCGCGGTGGGCGGCAGAGAAGGCGTCGTTGACGTAGAGGTCGCCATTGGCGGCCAGCGCCCGGGTGAACTCGGCGTCGTTCTTTTCCTCGCCCTTGTGGAAGCGGGTGTTTTCCAGAAGCAGGATGTCGCCGTCCTGCATGCCGGCCACGGCATCTGCCGCGGCGGGACCGATGCAGTCATCGGCAAAGAGCACCGCGTGATCGAGCACCTGCTCGACGGCCGGCGCGATCAGCTTCAGCGACATCTCGGCCACCGGCTCGCCCTTCGGACGGCCGAAATGGGCCAGCAGGATCACCTTCGCGCCCTTGCCCGACAGCTCCAGGATCGTCGGCGCCACGCGTTCGATACGGGTGGTGTCGGTCACCTTGCCATCGGAAACAGGCACGTTGAGATCGACGCGCACGAGGATGCGCTTGCCCGCGATGTCTGAGAGGTCGTCAAGGGTCTTGAAGGCCGCCATGGTCTGGATCCGTTGTTCTGGGTTGGAATTTCGAAGCGGACCATACCCCACCTGACCGGTGACGCAAGGCGGTTCAGACGGGATTTTCATCCCGGGGCGGCGCTGATGCCGGCGGCGTTTCCGCAGCCGGTGGCTTGGCCTGGCCGGTCCCCTTGGGGCCTGCCGCAACCGTCTTGCCGCGATAGCGCCGCAGCGTGTCACGCACCCGGTGGGCGATTTCCTGCATGTTGATGAAGATCGGCAGCCTCGTCGCCGGCTCCACCGCCTCCAGCGAAATACCGACGGAATCGATGTGTCCGTGCTCGTCGATATCGCGCACGATCAGGATGATCGAACCGAGGCGCACCCGATCCGCATATTCGGCGCGCCCGCCAAGCCTGTAGGTCATCAGGTCGCCGATCGTCATGGCCTGCTCGGCAACGCTGAGGAGGCCCGGACCATAGGCCGCATCCAGTTCCTTGGCCGGGCGCGAGGGCGAGATGGCGAAGGCGCCGAAGAAATCCGCATCGTCCTCGTCCACCGGCGCCCGGCTGGCAAACAGCCGGTCGAGCAGGCGCGAGTAGCCGGGCGCGATGAAGAGATAGACATAATCGTTCTCGCGCAGCCGGCCGGCATACTGGTAGCGCATGCTGCGCCCGTCGCGGATGACGAGCGAAGGCATGGCCCAGCGCGGAATGCGCTCGCCGCGCAAGACCGGACTGTCCTTGATGACGCGGTAGGAAATCAGCTCGTGCGTCGCCCGGCCCGGCAGGTCGAGTTCCACCTTGTCCACCTCGCCCATGCGCGGCGGAATGATGAGGCCGAGCCGCTCGGCGACCGGCTTGATCGTCCAGCCCTGCACCATCAGCGAGACCAGCACGATGATGAAGGCGATGTTGAAATAAAGGTGGTTGGTATCGACGCCGCCCAGCATGGGCATGATGCCGAGCAGGATCGAGACGGCGCCGCGCAGGCCGACCCAGGCGACGAAGCCGATTTCCTGCTGGGTATAATCGAATGGCAGCAGGCTCAGCCACACGGCAATGGGACGGGCAACGAAGATGAGGAACAGCGCGAGACCGACCGCCGGCAGCAGGATGGACGGGAACTGCGAGGGCGTCGCCAGCAGCCCGAGCACCAGGAACATGACGATCTGCGCCAGCCAGGTCAGCCCATCCTGGAAGCGGGTGATCGCCTCCTTGGCGAAGATCTTGCGATTGCCGGCAAAGATGCCGGCCACATAGACGGCCAAGAAGCCGCTGCCGCCGACCGCGCCGGTGAAGGCGAAGACCAGAAGCGACAGCGTCAGCACGAAGATCGGCGCCAGACCGCGATCGACCGGCAGCCTGTTCAGCACCGCAACGATCATGATGCCGCCGAGCAGGCCGAGCGAGACGCCAAGCCCCATCTGCTTGACGAACATCGCCAGCAGATCGAGATTGAAGCCGCCCGCGCCATGGCCGGAGCCGATCAGTTCCACCAGCGCCACGGTGAGGAACACGGCCATCGGATCATTGGTGCCCGATTCCACCTCGAGGCTGGAGCGCACCTTGTCGCGGATGTGGATGCCGCCGATGCGCAGCAGGAAGAAGACGGCCGCCGCATCGGTCGAGGCAACGATCGACCCCAGCAGCAGGCCCTCCAGCCAGCTCAGCCCCAGCATCAGCGAGGCGGCGAAGGCGAAGATGGAGGCCGTCAGCACCACGCCGAGCGAGGCAAGCGTGATGGCCGGAACCGCGGCGATCTTGAAGGCATGCAGCGATGTGCCGAAGCCGGAATCGAACAGGATGACCGCCAGCGCCAGAGAACCGATCATGTAGGCAGCGGGATAATTGCTGAAATCGATGCCGATTCCGTCGACCCCGGCAACCAGGCCGATCATCAGGAACACGAGAAGCAGCGGTGCGCCGAAGCGGAAAGCGAGAAGGCTGGAGAAGGCCGCCGCCAGAACCAGCACGGTCCCAACCAGCAGAATGATGTAAAATGCCTCCAAAGCCCGCGCCCTCCTTCGTTGTCCTTCATCGACGGCTCAGCGCCGTCCTGCACGATCCGCCGTCGCGGATCCTCATAGCCTGCCTGCAGCCCGGACGATGCCGCGGACCCGCATGGACGACAACGGCGGCAGACGCCGCAGACGGCTGTCGCGCCGCCATCGGCGCATCATGCGCCGGGCGTGACCGCTTCAGGGTAAAGCGGGAGCCGGAAAAGTCCATGCAGATCCGGCTCATGCCGGAGAATCAGGCGATGCTTTCATTAGACGGCATCAAATCCGGCAGGAGAAGGGCGAAGCGGAAAAAAGCCGGTTGCGACGCAACAAAAAAGCGGCCGGGCTACTGCCCGACCGCCTGCAAGGCGATGATCCCGGTTCGGATCAGATGAACTTGGCCAACGCAACCGCCGTGTCGGACATGCGGTTGGAGAAGCCCCACTCGTTGTCGTACCAGGTCAGGATGCGCACGAAATTGCCTTCCAGCACCTTGGTCTGGTCGAGCGCGAAGATCGACGAATGGCTGTCGTGGTTGAAGTCGCGGGAGACGAGCGGCTCGTCGGTGTAACCGAGAATGCCCTTCAGCGCGCCGTTCGAAGCGGCGATGATGGCCTCGTTGACCTCTTCCTTCGTGGTGTTCTTCTTGGCGACGAACTTGAAGTCGACGACCGACACATTCGGGGTCGGCACGCGGATCGAGGTACCGTCCAGCTTGCCCTTCAGTTCCGGCAGAACCAGGCCGACGGCCTTGGCGGCACCGGTCGAGGTCGGGATCATCGAGAGCGCTGCCGCGCGGGCGCGGTAGAGATCCTTGTGCATGGTGTCGAGCGTCGGCTGGTCACCGGTGTAGGAGTGGATCGTGGTCATGAAGCCATGGTCGATGCCGATGGCGTCGTTCAGCACCTTGACGACCGGAACCAGGCAGTTGGTCGTGCAGGAGGCGTTGGAGATGACCAGATGGTCCTTGGTCAGCTTGTCGTCGTTGACGCCGAACACCACGGTCAGGTCGGCGCCGTCGGAGGGAGCCGATACGATGACGCGCTTGGCGCCGGCCGTCAGGTGGGCGGCAGCCTTGTCACGGGCGGTGAAGATGCCGGTGCATTCCATGGCGATGTCGACGCCGAGTTCGGCATGCGGAAGCGTTGCCGGGTCCTTGATCGCCGTCACCTTGATCGGCTTGCCGCCGCCGACGATGATGGTGTCGCCTTCGACCTTCACATCGGCCGGGAACTTGCCGTGGATCGAATCGTAGCGCAGCAGGTGGGCGTTGGTTTCGACCGGGCCGAGATCGTTGATCGCGACGACCTCGATGTCGGTGCGGCCGGATTCGACGATGGCGCGCAGAACGTTGCGGCCGATACGGCCGAAGCCGTTAATGGCAACCTTGACAGTCATGTGCATTCACTCCCTTGAAAATGCGCTTTTAAGGTAATGGACGGGGCGCCGTGCAGGCGCCCCTTGCTGGCTCAGAGCTTGGCTTCCGCGGCGGCCACGACGGCCTCCGCCGTGATGCCGAAATGCTTGTAGAGTTCCTTGGCCGGGCCGGAGGCGCCGAAGGACTTCATGCCGATGAAGGCGCCATCGCTGCCGATGAAGGCATCCCAGCCCTCGCGCACAGCCGCTTCCACCGCGATCTTCACCGGCGAATGACCGATGATCGCCTCGCGATAGTCTTCGGACTGCTCGAAGAACAGCTCGACGCAGGGAACGGATACGACGCGGGTGGCAATGCCCTTGGCTTCCAGCATCTCGGCCGCCTTGACGGCGATTTCCACTTCAGAGCCGGAGGCGAAGATCGACACCTTCGCATCGCTCACCGACACGAGTTCGTAGGCACCAGAGGCGCAGAGATTGCGCTCCTCGTATTCCTTGCGCATCGGCGCGAGATTCTGGCGGGTAAGCGCCAGGCCGGAGGGGCGCTTCTTCTCCTTCAGCGCCAGCTGCCAGCACTCGGCCGTCTCGACCTCGTCGCACGGGCGGAACACCAGCAGGTTCGGAATGGCGCGCAGCGCCGCAACATGCTCGACCGGCTGGTGGGTCGGGCCGTCCTCGCCGACGCCGATGGAATCATGCGTCCAGACATGCACGACGCGGATGCCCATGAGCGCCGCGAGGCGCACGGACGGACGGCAGTAATCCGAGAAGATCAGGAAGCCGCCCGAATAGGGGATCAGGCCGCCATGCAGCGCAATGCCGTTCATCGCGGCAGCGGTCGCATGCTCGCGGATGCCCCAGTGCATGTAGCGACCGGAAAAGTCCGTCGGCGTGATCGCCTTCATCTGGCTGGTCTTGGTGTTGTTGGACGGCGTCAGGTCGGCCGAGCCGCCGAGCGTTTCCGGCAGCAGGCCGTTGATGACTTCCAGCACGTCCTCGGAGGCCTTGCGGGTGGCAACCGTCGGCGGATTGGCGGCGATCTTCTGCTTGAAGGCGTCGATGGCGCTGTCGAAGCCGCCCGGCAGGTCGCCGGCGAAGCGGCGCACGAATTCGGCGCGCGTCTCGGCTGCCGTTGCGGCCAGACGCTCTTCCCATTCCTTGCGCGCCTTGGTGGAGCGCAGGCCGGCCAGACGCCAGGCGTCCAGCACGTCGGCCGGAACGACGAAAGCTTCCGATTCCCAGTTCAGCGCCTTGCGGGCGGCAGCGATCTCATCGGCGCCGAGCGGCGAGCCATGCACCTTGTGCGTGCCCTGCTTGTTCGGCGCGCCGAAGCCGATGATCGTCTTGGCGGCGATCAGCGTCGGGCGGTCGGAGGACTGGGCCTTCTCGATGGCGGCTGCGATCGCATCCGGATCATGGCCGTCAATCTCGATCGTGTTCCAGTGCACGGCCTTGAAGCGGGCGATCTGGTCGGTGGAGTCCGACAGGGAGACCGCACCGTCGATGGTGATGTTGTTGTTGTCCCAGAAGACGATCAGCTTGTTGAGCTTCAGGTGGCCGGCAAGCGCGATGGCTTCCTGGCTGATGCCCTCCATCAGGCAGCCGTCGCCGACCAGCGCATAGGTGAAGTGGCTCTGCAGGTCGGAGCCGAATTCCTGGGCGAGCTTGCGCTCGGCGATCGCCATGCCGACGGCATTGGCAATGCCCTGACCAAGCGGACCCGTGGTGGTTTCGATGCCGGAGGCATGGCCGTATTCCGGATGGCCGGCGGTCTTGGAGCCGAGCTGGCGGAACTGCTTGATGTCCTCGATCGTCATGTCCTCGTACCCGGTGAGGTAGAGGAGCGCATAAAGCAGCATCGAGCCGTGGCCGGCCGACAGCACGAAGCGGTCGCGGTCCGGCCAGAGCGGATTCTTCGGATCGAATTTCAGGTAACGGCTGAACAGGACCGTGGCGATATCCGCAGCGCCCATCGGCAGGCCGGGATGGCCGGAATTGGCCTTCTCGACGGCGTCCATGGCAAGGAAACGGATCGCGTTCGCCATCCGGTTATGTTTTTCGGGAGAGGTCATGGCTAGTCCGCTGGTTCGCAGTGTCAATCACGGTCCTTGAAAAGGACCAAATGAGGCGCGGTCGATCCTTATCAGGTGCAACGGCCAAGTCAACAAACCGGACGGGCCGGAGTGGGTTCCAATACGATTTGCCGCGCCGGCCGGGATCAGCCACCCCGCCCCCGCCACGCAACCCCTTTCCCGCAGCCTCAGGTGGCGGCGGCAGGGACCCTGTCGGCGTGATCCACAGGCATCGACGCCTGCCGCCCGCCGCTTTGTTGACCCTGTTGCCCGCCATGCTCTAGTGTAAAAGCCCTGATCATGAGCGGATGCACGCGATTCGTGCGTGAGCCGCTGAGGCCGAGTACCAGCAGGATGCCGGTGGACAAAACCTTGGACGCAGCTCTTTCCCAGCTCCGGGACGCCGTGAACGGCCTGGAAAATGCCATAGACATGCGCATTGAACGCCAGCGCGAAGCCGCCGACGTGGAGAACGAGGTGCGCCGGGTGCATGCGGATCGCGCGCGCCTTGCCCAGGAACTGGACCAGGCGGAATTTCGCGCAAACCGCCTCGAAGAGGTGAATCGCGAAGTGTCGCGACGGCTGGTGACGGCGATGGAGACGATCCGCGCCGTCCTCGACCGCTAGCGTCAGAGGCATGAAGGAACACGCATGGCGCAAGTCACGGTGACGATCGACGGCAAGGCCTATCGCATGGCCTGCGAGGAAGGCCAGCAGGCCCATCTGGAAAATCTTGCGCTGCGCTTCGACCGCTATGTCAGCCACCTGAAGAGCCAGTTCGGCGAGATCGGCGACCTGCGCCTCACCGTGATGGCCGGCATCATGGTGATGGACGAGCTTTCCGAGGTCGGCCGCAGGCTTGCCGCCGTCGAGGGCGAGCTTGCCGTGCTGCGCCAGAGCCATGACGGCGTGGAACTGCAGCAGCAGCGCAACGACGAGGCGGTAGCCGCGGCACTGAGCGATCTCGCCAGCCGTCTCAACGGCATCACCGCCAAGCTGAACGCCCGCCCGCCGGCCGCAACGAATTGATGCATTGCCTCTGGCGCAATGGCGCATCCTGACCTATATTGAAGTTGCGGTCTGCGCTTCCCGACAGGAACCACAATCCCTGGGGCCATACTCGATCCAAAGGGAGCTGTCCCTGACCAGGCCCGTGGGCCTGGACACACGGTGCCCACCTACTTTTGTAGGCGCCCAGGATCGTAAATCTCCATCGGTCGTCGTGGATCGTACTTCATTTTCCGGACGAGGCTGCGGCAAGGCGCCTGCGCGACCTGCCACAAAGTCCGCCTCTGTCCTTGACATCCTGATCCGCCGCTCCATTTGCCGCCGCCTGGGGACAGGTTTTCGCGTACCATGCCATTTTCACACACCAAGTTTGCCCGCTCGTCGGTGCTGATGCTGCTTGTCGGCGCGGGCGTTCTCGCCGCCATCGTCATTGCCTCCGTCATCCTGTCGCGCATGACGCAGAGCTATTTCGACGATGTGGTGAAGCTGCGCGACCTGCGTTCGGCCTCCTCCGACATGATGCTCTATCTGCGCGCCGCCGAGGCCGGCCAGCGAGGCTATCTGCTGACCCGCGACGACGAGTTCCTCGCCCCCTATACGGCGGCGACGCAGGGCATGGCCCGCCAGCGCGAGCGCCTGCATCGCAGCTATTCCAACCAGTCCGCCGTGGCCTTCCCGATGGCTCAGTTCGAGTCCCTGCTCGACCGCAAGCTGGAAGAGATGAAATCCACCGTCGAACTTGCCCGGGAAGGACGCTTCGACGAGGCGAACGACATCGTGCGCAACGAAAGCGGCCGGGAGATCATGGATGCGATGAGCGCGCAGCTGGTTACGCTGGTGCGCGACCTCGACGAACGGCTGAATACCGGCGTCGCGGACCTGCGCGATACCGCAAGCGCCCTGCAATGGTTCACCATCGGCGGCGGTCTCGTCATCATGGTGGTTGTCGGCGGGGCAATCCTGGTGGTGGCGCAGCATGTGCGGGAGCTGTCGCGCGCCCATCACGAGGTCGAGGAACTGAATGCCGGGCTGGAGGAGCGCGTCAACGAGCGCACCGAGGACCTGATCCAGGCCAATCGCGAGATCCAGCGCTATGCCTATATCGTCTCGCACGACCTGCGCGCGCCGCTGGTCAACATCATGGGCTTCACCAGCGAACTGGACCAGACGCTGAAATCGATCCGCGCCTATGTGCTGGCGGATGAACGCTCGCCGAGCGAGGACGACATCCGCCAGGCGCGGCTGGCCGTGGAAGAGGACCTGCCGGAAGCGATCTCCTTCATCCGTTCCTCGACCAGGAAGATGGATGGCCTGATCAACGCCATCCTGAAGATCTCGCGCGACGGTCGCCGCGAGCTGAAGCCGGAGCCGATCGACCTCAAGGACCTGTTGGAGGCCACCGCCAACAGCATCAACCACCAGGTGACGGAAGGCGGCGGCGAGGTGACGATTGCCGTCGGCAACGCCCGGCGGCTGGTGACCGACCGCTTCTCGCTGGAGCAGGTCTTCGGCAACCTGTTCGACAATGCGGTCAAGTACAAGCATCCCGACCGGGCACTCAGCCTCAGCGTCCGGGCACAGCCGGCCGGCCGCAATTTCCTGCGCATCGAAGTGGCCGACAATGGCCGCGGCATTGCGCCCGAAGACCATGAGCGCATCTTCGAACTGTTCCGGCGGTCCGGCCTGCAGGACAGCCCGGGCGAAGGAATCGGGCTTGCCCATGTGCGCTCGCTGGTGCGTAATCTCGGCGGCGAGATCACCGTCCAATCCACCCTCGGCAGCGGCTCCACCTTCATCATCCGCCTGCCGACCGATCTTTCCCAGTATGTCAGGAGTAACGGGTCATGAAGGCAGCAGGTCGTGAAGTCACCATCGTGATGGTCGAGGATGATGAGGGCCATGCGCGCCTCATCGAGAAGAATGTGCGCCGGGCCGGCGTCAACAACGAGATCGTGCCCTTCACCAACGGCAATGCAGCGCTCGACTACATCCTCGGGCCGGATCGCACCGGCGACAACATCCAGGGCCGCTATATCCTGATCCTGCTCGACCTCAACCTGCCGGACATGTCCGGCATCGACATTCTGGAGAAGGTCAAGTCCAACCAGCACGCCAAACGGCTGCCGGTGGTGATCCTGACCACGACGGATGACGAGCGCGAAATCCAGCGCTGCTACGATCTCGGCGCCAATGTGTACATTACCAAGCCGGTGGACTATGACAGCTTTGCCAACGCCATCCGGCAGCTCGGCCTGTTCTTCTCCGTCATGCAGATCCCCTGAGGTTCCGTTCCGCCGATGCCTGAGACCATTCTCTATGTCGATGACGATGTCGCGCTCGGTCGCCTTGCCCAGCGTTCGCTCGGTCGGCTCGGCTATGCGGTGGAACATGTGACGGATGGCGCGGCCTGCATGGCCGCACTCGAGGCACGCCGGTTCGATGCGGTGGTCCTCGATCATTACCTGAAGGCGGAGACGGGCCTCGACATCCTGCGCCGCTTTCGCGAGCGGGGCTACAGCGTGCCGGCGATCTATGTCACCGGCTCCAGCGAGGCAACGATCGCGGTCGATGCGCTGAAGAACGGCGCCTCCGACTATGTGATCAAGACGGTCGGCGAGGAATTCTGGTCGCTGATGGAAAGCGCGCTGCGCCAGGCTATCGCCACCGCCGAACTCCGGCGGGAAAAGGAACGTGCCGACCAGGAGATCCGGCTCGGCAAGGAGCGCGCCGAGGTTCTGCTGGCGGAGGTGAACCATCGCGTCGCCAACAGCCTGGCCCTGGTGGCCGCCCTGATCCGCCTGCAGGCGACCAACAGCCGCGACGAGACGGTGCGCGCGGCACTGAGCGAAACACAGGCGCGCATTTCCGCCATCGCCGGCATGCACCGCAGCCTCTACACCTCCGAGGACGTGCGGCAGGTGGAAATGGACAAATATCTGAGCACGCTGGTCAAGGAGGTGCAGGGTTCCGTCAATGTCGGAAGCCAGGGCCCCTCCATCCGCCTCGATGCCGATCCGGTGGTGCTTGCCTCCGATCGCGCCGTTTCCGTCGGCATGATCGTCACCGAGCTTCTGACCAATGCGATCAAATATGCCTATCCGCCCGGCAGCGAGGGCGAGGTTCGGGTTCTGCTGACGCGCGGCCCCGATGGCCGCGCCCTGCTCGCGGTCGAGGACGATGGCATCGGCATGGAGGAGGGATCGGTTCCGAAGGGCACCGGCCTTGGCAGCCGCATCATCCGCTCCATGGCCACGACCCTTGGCTCGGCCATCCGCTACGTGCCGTCGCGGCCCGGAACACGGGCGGAACTCTGCCTCGATCTTGCCCCCGAGCCGGCATAAGGACGCGCAATCGCGGCATCCGCGCGTTGCAATGCGGCCCCCGCACCGCTACATTGCCCTCATTGTCAGCCGCTGCCCGCCGGAAACCCTGTTTTTGTTCCGGCGCCGGCGCGGCAGGATTGGCCGGCTGATCGTGCCGATCCGGGAGACGTCGCGATTTTGCGGCCCGTCGTCCCTGACGTTAACCCATGAGCGTCTCTTGATAACCGAAATTGTAATTGTCGTATTGCTGACCCTGCTGAATGGCGTACTCGCCATGTCGGAACTGGCGGTGGTTTCATCTCGCCCCGTGCGCCTCAAGGTGATGGCGGACCAGGGCAACAAGGGGGCATCGCTGGCATTGCGGCTGGCCGAAAACCCCGGCCGCTTCCTCTCCACCGTGCAGATCGGCATCACGCTGGTCGGCGTGCTGTCGGGTGCCTTTTCCGGTGCAACCCTTGGTGCCCGCCTTGCCGGCTGGCTGGAGGCCCAGGGCCTGTCCGCCGGTCTTGCCGATGGGCTCGGCGTCGGCTCCGTGGTGGTGGCCATCACCTATCTCTCGCTGATCCTCGGCGAACTGGTGCCGAAGCAGATTGCGCTGCGGGCGCCGGAATCGGTCGCGGCGCGCGTGGCACCGGCCATGCTGATCCTGTCGCGTTTCGCGCTGCCGCTGGTCTGGCTGCTCGATGCGTCCGGCAAGGCGGTGCTCGGCCTTCTCGGCCAGCGCGGCCAGTCGGAGGAGCGGATGACGGACGAGGAAATCCGCAGCGTGCTGGCCGAGGCGCAAAGCGCCGGCGTGATCGAGACGGAGGAATCCGCAATGATCTCCGGCGTCATGCGGCTCGCCGACCGCACCGCGCGCGGCCTGATGACGCCGCGCCGCGATGTCGAGGTGATCGACATCGAGGACGACATGGCCGAGATCCGCGCGCAGCTGCGCGCCACCCAGCGCACCCGCCTTCCCGTGCGCAACGGCTCTTCCGACGAGATCCTCGGCGTTCTCTTCCTCAGGGATTTCTACGAGGCGATCGGCCAGGGCCAGGATCCGGACATCCTGAACAATATGCGCGAAGCGCCCGTCGTCTCCGACCTCACCGGTGCGCTCGACGTGATCCAGGCGCTGCGCAAGGCGCCGGCGCAGATGGTGCTGGTCTATGACGAATACGGCCACTTCGAAGGCATCATCACCTCCGGCGACATTCTGGAAGCCATTACCGGCGTGTTCCAGGAGGACGAGGTGGAAGAACCGGCCCTCATCCAGCGCGAGGACGGCTCCTATCTGGTGGCCGGCTGGATGCCGATCGATGAATTCTCCCACCAGATGGGCTTTTCGGTGAAGGACGATCCCGATTACGAAACGGTGGCGGGCTTCGTTCTGGACGAGTT
Source organism: Rhizobium sp. CSW-27 (assembly GCF_018760785.1). GTDB lineage: Bacteria > Pseudomonadota > Alphaproteobacteria > Rhizobiales > Rhizobiaceae > Neorhizobium. The sequence goes on along the minus strand of NZ_JAHHZO010000002.1, from coordinate 408,908 downwards.
GAAGCGCCTGCCGGAACTCGGCGAGGGCTTCAGCCGCAATGGCTGGAGCTTCGAGGTGGTGGACCTCGACGGCCGGCGGATCGACAAGCTGCTGGTGCGCCGACTGGCCGATGCCGCATGAGCGACGGGACCGATCCGACGGCCGCCAAGGCGAGACTGCGCGGCGAACGGCTTGCCGCGCGCAACGCACTGCCGGCTGACGCGCGCATCGAGAAAAGCCTGCTGATTGCCGAGCATGGCCGGGCGAGCATCACGGTCGAGCCCGGCGCCGTGGTTTCCGGCTTCCTGCCGATCCGCTCCGAGGCGGATATCCGCCCCCTCCTTTCTGCGCTGCGCAGCGCCGGCGCCCGCATCGCGGTGCCTGTCATCCTCGACAAGGAAACCATCGTGTTTCGCGAGCTGGTGGCGGGCGCGGAACTGGTGCCGATGGGCTTCGGCACTTGTGGGCCGGGACCGGAAGCCGCCGTGCTCGATCCGGACGTGATGCTGATTCCGCTCTCCGTTTTCGACGCGCATGGCCAGCGCATCGGCTATGGCGGCGGCTATTATGACCGCGCCATTGCCCGTTTGCACAGGAAAGGCAGGCATCCCGCGCTGATCGGCATTGCCTTTGATTGTCAGGAGGTGGCATCTGTTCCGGCAGAACCTCATGACGTGCGGCTGGACGCGATCCTGACGGAAAGCGGGTTCCGGCCTTTCAACAGTTGATCGGACAGGCATGCGACTTCTCTTTCTCGGCGACATGGTAGGCAAGACGGGCCGGACGGCCGTCTGGGATCGCCTGCCCGGTCTCGTCTCCGACCTGAAGCTGGATTTCGTGATCGTGAATGGCGAGAACGCGGCGGGGGGCTTCGGCATCACCGAGGACATCTTCCTCGAAACCATCAATGCCGGCGCCGACGTGGTCACCACCGGCAACCATGTGTGGGACCAGAAGGAGGCGGTCGTGTTTGCCGGCCGTCACGAACAGTTCCTGCGGCCTGCCAACTATCCGGCCGGCACGCCCGGCCGCGGCTCCGGCCTTTATTATGCCCGCAATGGCGCGCGGGTGCTGGTGGCCAACATCATGGGCCGCGTCTTCATGCATCCGGAACTGGACGATCCCTTCAAGGCCGCCGAGGCAATCCTGGCCGCCTGCCCGCTGAAGGAACAGGCCGATGCCATCGTCTTCGATTTCCATGCGGAGGCGACCAGCGAAAAGCAGTGTTTCGGCCATTTCGTCGATGGCCGCGCGAGCTTCGTCGTCGGCACCCACACCCATGTGCCGACCGCCGACCACCAGATCCTGACCGGCGGCACAGCCTACATGTCGGATGCCGGCATGTGCGGCGATTACGATTCCTCGCTCGGCATGGACAAGGAAGAGCCGCTCAACCGCTTCATTTCCAAGATGCCGAAGGGGCGTTTCGAGGCGGCCTCCGGCCCGGCGACCATCTGCGGCGTCGGCGTCGAAATCTCCGATTCCACGGGTCTTGCCGAAAAGATCGCGCCGCTGCGCATCGGCCCGCGCCTGACGGAGGCCCTTCCCGATTTCTGGCGGTAAGGCCGGGGAGGCCCGGCACAAAGGAGGAGACGGCCATGAGCATCTTCGATGACGACAAGCCCGCAAAGCGCCCCGCCCACGAGATCGGTTGCGATCTCTCGCTGCTCTCGGTCGAGGATCTGGAGCAGCGGATCGCCCTTCTGCAGGCGGAAATCATCCGGCTGCAGGGCGAGCGCCAGCGCAAGGATGCCGGGCGAAAGGCCGCCGAAAGCCTCTTCAAGATCTGAGGCGATAATCCGAAGCCCTATCGGCATCCGGAAAATCCGGTGGTATTTTAAACGCATGTTAAGCAATCCCGACGATGATCGGGACTGTCCGGTTCTGCCGGGCTCAGACGGTTTCTGCTCGGGATTTCCTTGTGGTGAAGAGGTCTGATTCTCCCTGTTTTACCTTGAGAGCCGCTCCTGCGGCTCTTTTTTTTGCCGCCCTGTGTAAACTGTGGGAATTAACCCTTCCTTAAGAATTGCCTTGCGGATTTCCGCTACTGGTAGCATCTTCTGGGCCACGAACTGCGGTGCACGGAACTTTCGTCCGTCTCCGCCATTGCTCAACAAGTTGATGCGTTAGCAGGAATATCTCGATGTCAGAACAGGTATTGAATACCGTCAGTTTCGCCGGCCGCGCCGCTAACTCGTCGCAATTCAAGGCGCTCTACAGCGAGGGCATGGCACTGGTGGAAGAAACCGCCGCCTATCTCGATGGCCCGGGCCGCGCCGCATCGAAGGTGCTTCCGCGTCTGGCAACGGTGCTCTATGCCGCCGAATCCATGCGTCTCACCACCCGCCTGATGCAGATGGCCTCCTGGCTTCTGCTGCAGCGCGCCGTCAACAACGGCGAAATGAGCCATGACCAGGTGGTGGCCGAAAAGAGCAAGGTGCGCCTCGACGGTTTTAACGTCGACCGCATGGCGCCCGGCTGGGGCGACCTGCCGGAAGCCTTCCGCGACCTCGTGGAGCGGTCGCTGCGCCTGCAGAACCGCGTTGCCCTGCTCGACCGCGAAATCTACCGCCCGAATGAAACCATCGTGCCGGACAACGAAAACAGCGTGCGCGCCCAGCTCGACCTGCTGCGCACCGCCTTCAGCGCCAGCTGAACGCGGGCTGGAAGTTTTCGAATGCCGAAAGCGGGCCGCGTGCCCGCTTTTTTGTGTTTGGTGGGGATAGGCTTGCGCCTTCATCTCCGCCATTTAGCCTGCTTATTATCCCTTAAAAAGCTGCCAGTCGCCGTACTAAGCCAGATGCTCATCCTGGGTGGAAAGTGGACGATCCGATATAACTTCACGCAAGCCAAGCAAACATAGAGACGCTAATCGGAGCTTGTGTTAAAAACCGTACATTAACCGATCAACCAAGCATACAGCCTTGCGATACGCCGTCCGGTACGGATCCACCTCAAAGTTGCCTAGATTATCGCGGAGGAAATGGCGCAATTCATGCGGATCTATATCAGCAACAGGCTGGAACGCCACCATAAGCAAGGCCTCGGAAGGATCTGAGGCTTTTTGGATAATAGACTTGGTCGAAAGACCTACGAAGGACGATTTGTATCGCCCTGCGTATGAGGGCAGCGTGTAATCTGCCTTCCGCAGCTTCTCAACAACCTTCTTCGCGCCTTCGTAGTTCGATTTAGCCAGATCCTCATCCGATTTTATTCCTACGGCGTTCAGATATCTGAAGATGGGAATGAATGTTCGATTTGATCTAGCGTAGGCCGGGAAAGCTGAGCTTAGCAGATCGGATGCGTGGAACTTTGATGTGTCTTCGAGACAATCTATAAACACCTCGTCAGGTGAAATTCCTGAGTAGCCTTTTTTCGCAAAGGCACTTTCAACCGCTTTTTCGACCTTGGCCCCAAAATCCTGCTGACGCTGGGCAACGCCGACTCCGACTACGAACTCGACAGATTCTGCGGAACCGATCTCGTCGTAGTTAACGACCGCGATCTTTTTTTCGCTTTCAATTGGTGCATGCACCAGTTCGTAAAGCTGCTCTTTGAAAAAGCGTAGCACCCTTGCAGGCATCTTGCGCTTCGACTCCGACAAGGCTGCGTAAACCTCACCAAAGTCCGCAAACTTTGCCACCATCATCGTTACACTGAATTCGCCGGATTGGATCGTTGTCTTCTCAATAACGGGTTCCTCATTGCCTGCGGTACGCTGGATGAAGATGAGATTCTGCTGGAAAACGTCAATCTTGTCCTGAGGCAAGCATTTGGCAATCGACGAGATTAGTGCACGGATGTGAGGGTCGGTGATCGAATATCCGAAGAAAATGATCGGATGCTCAACAAAAATAGTCACTAGCTTAGCCGCCAGATATGGGTTTCGGTCGTTAAACTCAGCGTAATCGTCGGCCGTCAGGACGAGACTTTGTGGATCGCTCGCAGAGCCGTGGATTTTGTAGATTTCGCCGATCGACTGCGGATTGGAGAATAGTAATTCTTCCTGCCCTACAAAAACCTTGTAGTCTGGGAAGAGTTCATCAAGGAAAAAATCCCAGTTCGTAGTAATGATCCCATCCACGGCAACTTTGGATAACGCGGCGATTTCACCACCAAATTCTGACTTTCGCGCATCCTCCAAAGAGTATTGGCCTAGATAGTTGGCAATCTCGACTTTCAAAGCATCGGCGCTTCCTTTGACGACGCCGGAGAACCGACGCCGATTGTCTGCCATCTCAGGCGCAGACCACCACCACTCGTTATAGTCACGTGCCATGTAAGACGCGGCAGCAGGCAGGTCGCCATCCGCCTTCGAGCTATAATAGCCAAAATCTTTGATTGGTTCGCAGAAATGCTGCAGTAGCCCAGCCCAATCAGCTAGGCCTAGGTATCGACGGGAGAAACCAGAGCCCACAAACAGGAATGGCGCTGCGGGATGCTTCTGCAGGATCGCTTTAAGTTCGTCGCCAGGCGCGGCCATATCGACTCTCCATCGTATTGGAGAATGTCCTGCCATGAAATCTGTTTATCGCCAACACCACTGGCGAAGAAGTGTAAACGCTGGTCAGACCATCACGCCATTAACGTCACTAGCGACACAAGGAGTGCTCTTGGGTCGAAAATGGCCTTCAATGTCCGTCTTCGTTACATGTAAATAATTTCATCTGCGAACACTGGAACCGAACCGACAGCTTCCGGCCCAGTTACTCCCGTCACCGCGAACGTGATAACACCTAGTCCAGCGCAAGGTCGCCCCCTCACACCATCCAGCACGCCGCGTGCCTCCCCCTCTACCCCTTAAACACCACGGCCACGCCGCGCTGGCGAAAATAGGCCTGCATGAACTTGCGGCCTGCGCGGTTGTTCTGCACGAGGCGCGCCGGGTCGAACACGGCCTCTTTCTGGCCAGCCCTGGCAAGGGCCGCCTTCAGCGTGGCAATATGCAGGTCGATGTCCATATTGTCGTTCTGCAGCGACTGGTAGATGCGGTCTGTCGCCTCGGCCACGGTCGGTTCACTCATCGGTTGCTCCTGTCGGTCGTCATTTGAAATCGGGATGGGCTCGGGCTGTAGCAGATGGTCCGCAGGAAGCAAACGGCAGTCCCGTGGCGCGAATCCGGTACCGGAAGCCACGGGATCGGCAGACCTGACGGTCCCGGTCCCGCCGTTACGGCTTGGCCGCCGCCGCTTCCTGGATGGAGGCCGGACGGGATACCGGCTCGGCCACCGCCTTCTGCGCCGGACGCGCAACAGGCTCGGCCACGGTGCTGGCCGCCGGCCGGCGCGCCACGTCGACGGGTGGCAGGTGACGGTCCATCATCGCCTTCATCTCGGCATCGCGCGCCTGGGCGGTCTTGCCGCCCAGCACCACGCCGACCAGACGCTGGCCGCCGCGCGCGACCGAGGTGACGAGATTGTAGCCGGAGGCCTCCGTATAGCCGGTCTTGATGCCGTCGGCCCCCGCATAGGTGTTCAGCACGCCGTTATGACCGCGCAGCTTCATGCCGCGAAACACCATGCCCTTCTGGGCAAACAGCTTGTATTCCTCCGGAAAATCGCGGATCAGCGCGAGGCCGAGCTTGGCCATGTCATCGGCCGTCGTCACCTGGTCCGGGTCGGGCAGGCCGGCGGGGTTGCGGAACACGGTGCGGCTCATGCCGAGCGCATGCGCCTTGGCCGTCATCATCTCGCCGAACTTCGCCTCCGAACCGCCCAGCGTCTCGCCCATCGCAACCGCCGCGTCATTGGCCGACAGCACGATCATGCCCGTCACCGCCTCGCGCACGCTGACGCTGCGCCCTGCCCCGATGGCGAACTTGAACGGCTCCTTGCCATTGGCGTTTTCCGACATGGTGATGCGCGTATCCCAGGTGAGGCGCCCGTCATGCAGGGCCTCGAAGGTGAGGTAGAGCGTCATCATCTTGGTGAGCGAAGCCGGATAGTTCAGCGCATCGCCGTTCTCCCGCTCGATGACGCGCCCCGTTGCCGCATCGACCAGAACACGGGCCTCACCGCTCCAGGCCGGCAGGGCGGCGACGGACAGAAGCAGGCCGGACAGCATCAGACGGGGCAGGAAACGGGAAAAGACGCACATGAAAACCTCTTGATCGCAAACGCCGCCCGCCATCGCCGCCGACCGGCCGGGCGCAAAAAAGCAGAAAACCGCCCGAAGCAGAGCCTCGGACGGTTTGAATACGCTTGTCAACATCGCCGGGACACCGCCCGGCGCTGGCATCAGAGACCGAGGCCTGCGAAACGCTTGTTGAACTTGGAAACGCGGCCGCCGCGGTCCAGCAGCTGCTGGCTGCCGCCGGTCCAGGCCGGGTGCGACTTGGAATCGATTTCCAGGTTCATCACGGCGCCTTCCGACCCCCAGGTCGAAAAGGTTTCGTATTCGGTGCCGTCGGTCATGACGACCTTGATCTTGTGGTAGTCCGGATGGATGTTGGCCTTCATGACACTCTTCCTGCTGTGCGGGGTCCATTTGTCGCAATTGCAGCGAGAGACCCTATTCCATAAATGAAGCCGTAGACCGGTCCGGCCACGGCTTCCCAATTCGATGCGGAGCCTATACAGGAAGGACTTTGAAAGCACAAGTACCCGCGCCGGAGAGTTGACGGGCCAGATCACGGGGGCATCGTGACCGATACCGCACCAACCACCGACAAGAAGCGCCGCTCGCCGCAACCCCTGTTCCGGCTGATGCCCTATGTGCTGCGCTACAAGTCCATGGTAACCGCCGCCGCGCTGTTCCTGCTTCTGGCCGCCGCAACGACACTGGCGCTGCCGACGGCGGTGCGGCGCATGATCGATCACGGCTTTGCCGCTGCCGACGGACGGTTCATCAACAGCTATTTCGCCATGCTGCTGGGGCTTGCGGCCCTGCTCGCCGTCTCAAGCGCCATGCGCTACTACTATGTGATCACCATCGGCGAACGGGTGGTGGCCGATCTGCGGCGCGAGGTGTTTTCCCGCGTCACGGCACTTTCCCCCGCCTTCTTCGATGTCAACCAGTCCGGCGAGATCGTCTCGCGGCTGACGGCGGATACCACGCAGATCAAGTCCGCCTTCGGTTCCTCGGCCTCGCAGGCGCTGCGCAACCTCATCCTCTGTCTGGGCGCGATGGGGATGATGATTCTCACCAGCCCGAAACTCTCGGCGCTGGTGCTGGGAGCCATCCCGCTGATCGTCTTTCCGCTGGTCGGCTTCGGCCGATCGGTGCGCGGCCGCTCGCGCACCGCGCAGGATACGCTTGCCGCCACCTCCGCCTTCGCCTCGGAAACCATTGCCGCCAGCCGCACCGTGCAGGCCTTCGGCGCGGAGGCCAGTGCGACGGCGCGTTATGGCGAAGCGGTGGAGGAAGCCTATCGCGCCGCCCGCGCGGCCATCCGTTCGCGCGCCTTCCTGACCGGCTTTGCCATCCTGCTGGTGTTCGGCAGCATTGTCGGCGTGCTGTGGTATGGCGCGCAAAGCGTGCTTGCCGGCACCATGACGGCCGGCACGCTCAGCCAGTTCGTGCTCTATTCGGTGCTGGCCGCAAGCTCGCTCGGACAGCTGTCGGAAGTGTGGGGCGATCTCTCGCAGGCCGGCGGCGCTGCCGAGCGGCTGACCGAACTTTTGCGCGAAGTGCCGGCGATCCGCGATCCGGAACAGCCGGTGGCCCTGCCCGTGCCGGCCCGCGGCGAAGTATCCTTCGACGATGTCTCCTTCTCCTATCCGTCGCGCGTCAGCGCGATTACCGTCAACGGCCTGTCCTTCTCGGTGCGTGCCGGCGAAACGGTGGCGATCGTCGGTCCGTCCGGCGCCGGCAAGAGCACGGTACTGTCGCTGCTGATGCGCTTCTACGATCCGACGCGCGGCGCCGTGCGTCTCGACGGGATCGATCTGAGGCAGGCCCGGCTTGCGGATCTGCGCGCGCGGCTTGCCATCGTGCCGCAGGACGTGACGATCTTTGCCGCCTCGATCCACGACAACATCGCCTTCGGCCTGCCGGATGCCAGCCGCGAGGCGGTGCGGCAGGCGGCCATCGCCGCCCAGGCCGATGAATTCATCTCCAGGCTGGACCATGGCTATGACACCATGGCCGGCGAACGCGGCATCACCCTGTCCGGTGGCCAGCGCCAGCGCATCGCGATTGCCCGCGCCATCCTGAAGGATGCGCCGGTGCTGCTGCTCGACGAGGCCACCTCGGCGCTCGATGCGGAAAGTGAAACGCTGGTACAGAAGGCGCTCGACGGCCTGATGAAGGACCGCACCACCATCGTGATCGCCCACCGGCTCGCCACCGTGCTGAAGGCCGACCGCATTCTGGTGATGGAGGACGGGCAGGTGGTCGAGGAAGGCACGCATGCGGAACTGGTTGCCCGCAACGGCCTTTATGCCAGCCTCGCGCGCCTGCAGTTCGAAACCGGCGCGCAGGGCTTTCTCGCCGCGCAATAGTGCCGCAGTTCACACCTGGCGTCCGGCAATGCGGCCGGAAAACAGGCAGCCGCCGAGAAAGGTACCTTCCAGCGCGCTGTAGCCATGCAGGCCGCCGCCGCCGAAACCTGCCGCCTCGCCAGCCGCGTAAAGACCCGGCACCGGCGCGCCATCGGCGCCAAGCACCCGCGCCTCGAGATCGGTGTGGATGCCGCCCAGGGTCTTGCGGGTCAGCACATGCAGGCGCACGGCGATCAGCGGACCCGCGGCGGGATCGAGCAGACGATGCGGCCGTGCGGTGCGCATCAGCCTGTCACCGAGATAGGCGCGAGCGCCGCGCATGGCGGTCACCTGCGCATCCTTGGCGAAGGGATTGCGGATCTGCCGGTCGCGGGCCTCGATCTGGCTGCGCAGATGCGCAGCATCCAGGCGGTCCTCGCCGGTGATCGCATTCATGCCGGCCACCAGATCCTCCAGCCGCTCGCGCACCACGAAATCCGCGCCCTTGTCCATGAAGGCCTGCACCGGGGCGGGCGGGTTCCTGCCGAGCCGCCGCAGCAGCAGGCCTATGTTCTTCCCGGTCAGGTCCGGGTTCTGCTCGGAGCCGGACAGCGCGAATTCCTTGCGGATGATCGCCCTCGTCAGGATGAACCAGCTGTAGGGAGAGCGGCGCGTGCCGAGAATGCGCAGCGTCTCCATCGTGTCGAAGCCCGGCATGGCCGGGGCCGGCAGGCGATTGCCATCCGCATCGCACCAGAAGGAGGATGGCCCCGGCAGGATGCGGATGCCGTGATTCGGCCAGATCGGATCCCAGTTGATCAGGCCTTCCGTATAGTGCCACATGCGGTCGCGGTTGATCACGGCCGCGCCGGATGCCTCGGCAATGTCGATCATCCGGCCATCGACATGCGCCGGCACGCCGCAGACCATATGCTCGGGCGGGGCACCAAGCCGTTCCTGCGGCCAGTTGCGCCGCACGCGTTCCAAATTGCCGCCGATACCGCCCGACGCAAGAATGACGGCGCCGGCAGACAGTTCGAAGGCGCCCACCGCGGTGCGCGAACTGGTCTGGCCGCGCGGCACCGCATCCTCCTGCAGCAGGCTGCCCGCAATGCCAGTGATGCGCCCGCCCGTCGATACCAGCCGGTCCACCTGATGACGGTAGCGGATCGTCAGCCGCCCGGCGGCCTGCTCTTCGCTGGCGCGCTGCACGAACGGCGCCAGCACGCCCGGCCCCGTGCCCCAGGTGACATGGAAGCGCGGCACGGAATTGCCGTGACCATGCGCATGGCCGCCGCCACGCTCCGCCCAGCCGACCACCGGAAACCAGCGCAGGCCGAGCCCGTGCAGCCAGCTGCGCTTTTCCCCGGCGGCGAAATTCAGATAGGCCTCGGCCCAGAGTCTCGGCCAGTGATCCTCCGGCCGGTCGAACCGTGCGGCCCCCAGCCAGTCCTGCCGCGCCAGATCCAGGCTGTCGCGGATGCGCATGCGGCGCTGTTCCGGGCTGTCGACAAGGAACAGGCCACCCAGTGACCAGAAAGCCTGCCCGCCAAGATTCTGCGGCCCTTCCTGATCAACAAGGCAGACCCGCCTGCCCCTTGCCGCCGCCTCCGTTGCCGCAACCAGGCCGGCCAGACCGCCGCCGACCACGATCACATCGAATTCTTCCATGCTGCCCCTCCCAAGGTCTCGGAATTTACTTTTACGCAAAGGTAAGACTTCGGCAAGTCATGGCTGCAGGAAGACGCGCGGCGAACAACCGGCATGGGCAAGAGAATGAGGCAGGAGAGGAACAGCTATGCGCAGAGGCAGAAGCGCCGGGCGAACCGGGCGCCGGAGCACGTGCGACGAACGCGGGTTCCCGGATGCACCTTCCCCTGCGGTTTGCACCGGTTTGCGGATGGAAGGGGCGCCGCGGCGGCCGTCCTGGGGATGCGCAGGCTGCGCCTGCGCCGGCGAAGCGCGCCTGCTGCGCGCCGCAAGGCATGATCCCTTTCCCGCACGACCGCCTGCGGTAGCCATGCAGCAGGACGGACTGGAAGCGACTTGCGCCGCTCAGCGTTCCGTCAGTTTCAGCTCGATGCGCCGGTTCTGAGAACGGGCCTCGGGTGTATCGCCCTCGGCGATCGGCTGATACTCGCCAAAGCCCGCCGCCACCAGGCGGTTGGCGGGAACGCCCTTGGAGATCAGGTACTTCACCACCGAGGTCGCGCGGGCGGAGGAGAGTTCCCAGTTGTCGCGATAGCGGCCGGTTCCGGAAAGCGGCGAATTGTCCGTATGGCCGTCGACGCGCAGCACCCAGTTGATTTCCGAGGGAATTTCCTGGGCAAGTTCGATCACGGCGCTGGCGAGCTTGTCCATTTCCGCGCGGCCTGCCTCATCCAGCTCCGCGCCGCCCACCGGAAACAGCACCTCGGACTGGAAGACGAAACGGTCGCCGACGATGCGGATGTTCTGGCGGTCGGAGAGAATCTCGCGCAGGCGGCCGAAGAAATCGGAGCGATAGCGGTTCAGTTCCTGTACACGCTGGGCAAGCGCAACGTTGAGCCGTCGGCCGAGATCGGCGATCTTTGCCTGCGAGGCATCGTCCTTGGCTTCGGAGGCCTGAAGGGCGGCCTCCACTGCGGCAATCTGCGCGCGCAGGGCGGCAATCTGCTGGTTTAGCAGTTCCACCTGGCTCATGGCACGCGCACTCACCTGCTTTTCCTGATCCAGCTGCTCGGAGAGCGTGCCGATGCGCTGGTTGGCGGCGTCGCTGGTGCCGGCACCACGCTCCAGCAGTGCCTGCAGACGCGAGCGCTCGCTTTCCGATTGCGCCAGCGAGGCCTGCAGGTTGGCCAGCGCGTCATCGGAATCCTGCTTGCCGCTCTTTTCCAGCGCCAGTAGCTGCGTCAGTTCGGCGATCTGGCTGTTCAGCCGGTTCAGCACCTCGTCACGGCCGGAAATCTCGCGGCCCAGGATGAACTGGGCCAGCACGAAGACCGTGAGCAGGAACATGATGGCGAGAAGCAGCGTCGACAGGGCATCGACGAAACCGGGCCAGTAATCGACGCCGCGTTCACGCCGGCGGTTGCGGCCGAGCGCCATGGATCACTTCCCCCCGATCTTGTCGGAGAGACGGTCCAACGTGCGCCGCATGGCCTTGGATTCCTCCTGCTGCGCCTCGATCCAGTCGCGCAGCATCTGCTGCTCGTTGCGCATGTTCTTGACCAGACCCTGGATGCCTTCCGCAAGATTGCTCATGGCGGCCAGCGATTTCTCATGCTGGGCGGCCTCGCCCTTGGTCTGGGCAGCGATCAGCTTGCGCAACTGGTCGGCGACGCGGCGCAGCTCATCGGAGGCGCTGTCGCCGGCAACCGGACCGGCAACGGGCAGCTCGCTGCCGACCTCGGTCACGGAAGACAGCCAGTTTTCCAGTTCCGTATAGAAGCGGTTCTGCGCGCGGCCGGCCTGCAGGTCGAGAAAGCCGAGGATCAGCGAGCTGGAGAGGCCGAGCAGCGAGGAGGAAAATGCCGTGCCCATGCCCGCAAGCGGCGCCGTCAGGCCGCTCTTCAGCGCAGAGAGGATGTCGCTGTTGTCGCCGGAATTCGGGTCCAGCCCCTGGATGACCTCGCTGATCGAACCGATGGTGCCGATCAGGCCCCAGAAAGTGCCGAGCAGGCCGAGAAAGACGAGAAGGCCGATGAGATAGCGCGAGATATCGCGCGATTCGTCGAGCCGCGTGCCGATCGAATCGAGGATGGAGCGGAGCACGGTGGCAGACAGCGCCACCCGCTGGCTGCGGCCGAGCAGCGAGGCCATCGGCGCCAGAAGCCGCGGCTGGCGCCCCACCCGATCGGCACTGCCGGCGGCCCGGAAGGAATTGAACCAGCGCACTTCCGGGATGAGGCTGATGACCTGGGTGAAGATCAGCAGAACGCCGATCGCCAGAACGCCGAGAATCAGGCCGTTCAGCCCCGGATTGGTCATGAAGGCGGTGTGGGCCTGCCGGTAGAGGATCGCCACGATGAAGCCCACGATGATCAGGAAGATCAGCATGGTCCACAGGAAAGGCACCGGATTCGACAGCTTGTACCCTTGAGGCCGGGGTGCCAATTCAGAACCGTTCACATCCCCGAGGGTGTCATTCGCCATGGGTTACGCAAGCCTCCGCATCACAATGCGCCGGAGGCTAGTGCAAAAATGAGACGAATTGAAGTGATGCAGGCTCGCAAACCTCCAAGATTTCCAAGCCTTTCATCAATCATTCACGAAGAGCGACCCGGCCAGACCGGCAGGGAGTGCCGGCAAGGCGCATCGGGCCGCCGTGGAACCGTTCCGGCTCAGCGGGTCGGGATCGGGCGGTTCGCCACCTCGAGAAGCTGCTTGTGAATCAGCTCATTGCCGGCTGCCACGCTGCCATCGGCAAGCATGTCGTTGCCGCCCTTGAAGTCGCTGACGAAACCGCCGGCCTCGCGGATCAGGATCAGACCTGCCGCCATGTCCCAGGGGGAAAGACCGGTTTCCCAGAAGCCATCGAGGCGGCCGGCCGCCACATAGGCAAGATCGAGCGCAGCCGCGCCGAAACGGCGCACGCCGGCCACTTCGCCCATCACATGGCGCAGTTCGACGAGAAACTTGCCGTGATTGCCGCGGCCGAGATGCGGCACGCCGCAGCCGATCACGCAATCGGACAGCACGCGACGGGCGGCCACGCGGATGCGACGGTCGTTGAGGAAGGCGCCGCCGCCCTTTTCGGCGGTGAACAGCTCGTCGGTGGCCGGATTGAAGATGACGCCGGCCACCATTTCCCCATGGCGTTCAAGGCCGATCGACACGGCGAACTGCGGAATGCCGTGCAGGAAGTTTGTGGTGCCGTCGAGCGGATCGACGATCCAGCGATGCGCGCCGTCGGTGCCCTTCTCCTCGTCCCCCTCCTCGCCGAGGAAGCCATAGGTGGGGCGCGCCTTCATCAGCTCGTCATGCACGATCTTCTCGGCCTTCAGGTCGGCCTGGGAAACGAAGTCGCTCGGGCCCTTCACCGATACCTGGAGGTTCTGCACTTCGCCGAAATCACGCGCGAGCGACTTGCCGGCCTTGATGGCGGCCTGAACCATGACATTGAGAAGGGCTGAACGAGCCATAGAGGCAATCCTTGGGGTATGGGGCGGCTGTCCCTGTCCGACAGGAACGAACGACGATCTGAACTTTTATGAGTAGGGGCGTTCAGAACCACAAAACCCCGAGGAATTCAAGTCGCGACGGCCCGTGCGAGGCCGGAAAGGTTGACGGACAGCGACCACGGCAGCGGTCAGCTGGGACGAAAGCGGTTTGCCGCCTCGATCGCCTTCTTCTGCTGATCGTCCTCGATGCCGAGATAGAAATCCTCCAGCACAGGGTCCGGCAGGCCGGCACGGCGCGACAGCACATACCACTTGGCCGCCTCGACCGGATCCGGCCGGGTGCCGAGCGCGTTGATGTAGAGATGGGCAAGCTTGTTCTGCGCCACGACATTGCCGCGCATCGCCGCCACCTTCAGCCACTGGAAGCCTTCGTCATAGTCGCGCGGGCCACCGACGCCGTTGACGAGCCAGATGCCCATGTCGAGCTGCGCCGTGTCGTAGCCCGCCCGGGCGGCGCGCTGCAGCCATTCGCGAGCCTTGGCCTTCTTGGCCGGTTCGAGATCCTTGATCGCGATGTAGAGCTGGGCAACCGCATATTGCGAATCGGCCACTCCCTGCTCGGCCGATTTCTCATAGAAGGGCAGCGCCAGCTTCAGGCCCTTGTCGCCCGGATGGTCGGCGATCAGGATCTGCGCCCAGTTGAACTGCGCGGATGCATTGCCCGCCTCCGCTGCGCGGCGCATGTAGTCATCCGCCTTGGTCTTGTCGCGCTGGACGTAGCGCCCCTCCATCAGAAGCAGCGCATACTGGAACATGGCGGCGGGATCGCCGCGCTGGGCGGCCTGCCCGTACCAGAAGGCCGCCTCCTTCGGATCGTGCAGGATGCCGAGGCCGCGGCTCATCATCTCGGCAACGAGTGTCTGCGCCGCCGCATCGCCCGCCTGGGCGCGCGGCAGCGCCTTGTCGAGGGCGGTCACGTAAAGGCCGCGCTGGAAGGCGCCATAGGCCTCGTCGATCGGGCCGTGATAGGGTTTTTCGCGCGGGGCCGGCGGAAGGGTGGAGCCCATGCGCTCGTAAAGCGTGATGCCGGACGAGGGAAAGGGATCATCGCCAGGCCGCGCCGACTTGTCGTCTGCCGTCGTTCCGGAACCGTCTTCGCCTGCGGGCGGCTTCTGGAAGCCGCCGGTGGCGGGTGCCACGGGCCGCGTTACAGCCCGCTCCACGCCGTCAGCGGCGGCAAGGCGCGCCAAAGGCACCGCCGCAAGCGCGGTGGACAGGACGACAAGGGACAGGTTCAACAGACCGGGTAGACGACGCATGCCGCTCTTCAAGCGCCAAACCGTGGCGCTTTTTCGTCCAGGATCGCATTGATTTCGGAAACCGCAGCGGCGGTGCCGGCCGGATGCTCGAAGACGGCCCGGCAGAGCGCGACGAATTCCGCTCCGGTTTCGGCAACCGCCAGGGCGGATTCGAGAGACGCCCCGCCCATGACGATGCAGGGAATTTCCACCAGGGCTGCCCACCACTCGCCGAGATCGAGGTTCTTCGGATGCGCCTCGGGCTTGATGTCGCCGTCGAACTTGCCGAAGAAGATGTAGTCCGGTCGCACCTCGCCCACCTCGAGCGCCGTGTGGCGATCGGCGGCGGAGCCGGCACCGACGATCAGCTTCGGCGTGAACTTCTCGACGGCCTCAGCCAGGTCCTCGACCTTGCCGGTCACGTGCAGGCCGTCTGCCCGGGCGCGGCCGGCAACGCGGCTGTCGCCGGCAATCAGCGCCGCGGCTCCGGCCGCCTGCACCAGTGGCACCAGCCGCTCGGCGCGTTTCTGGAAGTCGGTATCGTTCGACGCATATTGCGGCAGGATGACGGATGCCACGTCACCACCGCGCAGCGCATGTTCCAGCTTTTCCGCCAGGGCGGCCTCGTCGGCATCGTCGGGCACGATCAAAACGAGGCGGCAGCGATCTTCCGGCAGTGTCATGGGTCTTGTCCTCTTCGCGCCGTCACGCCGTCGCGCCCAGGGCGCATCCGGTTGCGGCATCCTCTTCGGGTGACATCCGATCAGGTTCCTGCAGCAGATGAAATGCAAGTTGATCCGGTTCGGGCTCGTCTTCCCGTCCCAAGTCCGATAGACCGGTCGGGCCTTTCGATCAACTCTCCTCAGTGCGCATGTTCGGCTTCGACATCCCCAGCCTCACCTTCTTTGCCGCCGCCATACCGGCCGTTGCGCTTGTCGGCCTGTCCAAAGGCGGCCTCGGCGGCGCCTTCGCGCTGATCGGCGTGCCGCTGATGGCGCTGGTGGTGAGCCCCGTCGATGCCGCGGCGATCTTCCTGCCCATCCTCATCCTGATGGATCTGGTGGCGCTGTACGCCTGGCGGCATCACAACGACCGCAAGCTGCTGCTGAAATTCCTGCCCGGCGGCCTGATCGGCGTTGCCCTCGGCTGGGCCACCTCGGCGCTGGTGCCCCCGGATGCGTTGCGCTTCGTCATCGCCGTGTCGATGATCCTGTTTGCGGGGCGCTATTTCTACCAGACCTATGGCCCGCATGCCGGAACCCCGGTGCCGGCCGCGCAGCACCGCACCGGCCCCGCCCTGTTCTGGGGAACGCTGTGCGGCTATGGCAGCTTCGTCGCCCATGCGGGCGGCCCGCCCTTCCAGATCTACGCGCTGCCGCTGAAACTCGATCCCAAGGCCTATACGGGCGCCAGCGTGCGCTTCTTCGCGCTAATCAATGCCATCAAGGTCGTCCCCTATGTGGCGCTCGGCGCGCTGGACATGCACAACCTGAAGGTTTCCCTCACCCTGCTGCCGGTCGCGCTGGTGGCCACCATGGCCGGGGCGGTGGTGGTGCGGCACATGAAGCCGGCTGTCTTCTATCCGCTGGCCTATGGTCTTGGCCTGATCGCGGCACTGAAGCTGTTGTGGGATGCTCTGCCTTTTTAAGTAACGCGAAAAATACGCACTGGATATTGCGGCGCACAAAAATATTGTTGCCGCCGTTCCTTACTTAGCGTAAGTTGTGCTCATGACGAGCTTTGACCCCTTTGCAGCCATTGCTGATCCGAACCGGCGTCATCTGCTGGAAGAGCTTCGTCGTGCGCCGCGCACGGTGAATGAACTGGCCGAAGGGCTGCCGATCAGCCGTCCGGCGGTGTCACAACACCTGAAGGCACTGCTCGACAGCAACCTCGTCAACGTGACGGCAGAGGGAACCCGGCGCATCTATTCACTGAACAGCAAGGGCTTCCACAAGCTCAACCTGTGGCTGGATCAGTTCTGGAAATAGACCGGACGACGAAGCCAGACTTCTTCCCCGCCAGAACCTGCCCGCCTGCTGCAGCACGGTCGCGCCGACCCTGCCTTGACCTGCAGGCCGGCATGGCCGACTTGCCGGACTTCCGCCGCCGGTGGCGCCCTGCGCCCCTCCGTTCCGGCGACGGACTGTGCTTCAGACATTCGTGTCAGAAACTCATAAACGCGTTCGAAAGCACTAGTGGCGCGTGGCCTCTCTCAGGCGCTCCATCTGATCCTTGATCTTCAACTTGCGGCGCTTGAGGTCCGCGATCTCGCGGTCGTCAGAGGATGGGGACGCAAGTACGGCCTGGAGCTCCTCCTCAAGAGCGCCATGCTTCTTTTCGAGCGATGCGATATGAGCCTGAATGGTCATGTGGCACGTCCTTCCCTTTTTCCCGCCACCGGCTCCCCATGAGCCCGCAGCTTCAGGTTTGCGAAGGAATTGTGACACGAAGAAGCCCCTTTGTCGAAGGCGAAATCGTGACATCTCGAAGGCCTTTCGTTGGAACTCCTTAAGCGCGCATGAAGGCGGGGCCCCGCTGCACCGTCACAGAACAGCGCGCATGCAGGCCGCAGGATGCGATTAGGCGTTGATTAATCGGCTTCTTTCTGGCTCGATTGGCGGCGGAGATTTGCCGTTCACCGCTCTAGTCGTTCGCAAGGTTTGATGGTAGGAGCTTGCGGGCATTCCCCGGCGATACAAAGACCGGAATTTAGAATGGGGACGAAACACATGGCCGATCAGGAACAGGCGGACATCAGGCTGGCGCTGGCACGGCTCCGTCAGGAGCACGAAGACTACGATGCGGCCATCAACGCCATGATCGAGACCGGCTGCGAGGCCTTGCGTATCCAGCGCATGAAGAAGAAGAAGCTCGCCATCAAGGACAAGATGAGCCAGCTCGAAGACCAGATCGTTCCAGACATCATCGCGTGAGGACGGAGGACGCAAGATTGCCGCAGGAGAGACCGCCGGTTGCCATCATCATGGGAAGCCAGTCCGACTGGGAAACCATGAAGAATGCCGCAGACACGCTGGATGCGCTGGATGTGGGGTATGAGGCCAGGATCGTCTCCGCGCATCGCACGCCCGATCGCATGGTGGCCTTTGCCAAGGGCGCGCGCGAGGAAGGTTTTCAGGTGATCATTGCCGGCGCCGGCGGCGCGGCCCACCTGCCCGGCATGGTCGCGGCGCTCACCCCCCTGCCCGTCTTCGGCGTGCCCGTGCAGTCGAAATCCATGTCCGGCCTCGACAGCCTCTATTCCATCGTGCAGATGCCGGCCGGCATTCCCGTCGGCACGCTTGCCATCGGCCGCGCCGGCGCCGTCAATGCAGCCCTGCTGGCTGCCGCCGTGCTGGCGCTCTCCGACGACGATCTCGCCGACCGGCTGGACGAATACCGCACCCGCCAGACGGCATCCGTTGCAGATTACCCCATAGACGAGGCGCCATGACGCTTTCCACCATTGGCATCATCGGCGGCGGCCAGCTGGGCCGCATGCTGGCGATGGCCGCCGCCCGGCTGAACTTCCGCACCATCATTCTGGAACCGCAGGCCGATTGCCCCGCAGCCCAGGTGGCGAACCGGCAGATCGTCGCCGCCTATGACGACCCGCAGGCCCTCGACGAACTTGCCGCGGCCTGCGACGTCATCACCTACGAATTCGAGAACGTGCCGGTGGCCGCCGCCGCGCATCTGGCGCTCAGCCGGCCGGTCTATCCGCCACCGAAGGCGCTCGACGTCGCGCAGGACCGCCTGACGGAAAAGCGCTTCCTGAACGACTGCGGCATCGAGACGGCACGCTTCCATGCGGTCGATTCCCAGCAGGCTCTGGAGCGGGCGCTCGCCGATTTCGGCGGCCGCGGCGTACTGAAGACCCGTCGCCTCGGCTATGACGGCAAGGGCCAGCGCGTGTTCCGCGCGCACGAGGACGATCCGGCCGGCGCCTTTGCCGCGATGGGCGGCGTGCCGCTGATCCTCGAAAGCTTCGTCGCCTTCGAGCGCGAGGTGTCCGTGATTGCCGCCCGCGGCACCGACGGCACGGTGAAGGCCTTCGACGTGGCGGAGAATGTGCACCGCAACGGCATCCTGCACACCTCCACCCTGCCGGCCCGAATCGGCGCCGCAACCGCCGGGGCCGCCTTCGGCGCGGCCGAGCGCCTGCTGGCCGCGCTCGATTATGTTGGCGTGATCGGCATGGAATTCTTCGTGATGGCGGACGGCGCGCTGATCGCCAACGAGATTGCGCCCCGCGTCCACAATTCCGGCCACTGGACGGAGGCTGCCTGCGTCATTTCGCAGTTCGAGCAGCATATCCGCGCAGTGGCCGGCCTGCCGCTCGGCAATCCTCGGCGCCATTCCGACTGCGTGATGACGAATCTGATCGGCGACGACATGGCCGAGCTGCCGCAATGGCTTGCCACCCCGGATGTGCTGGTGCATCTCTACGGCAAGACCGAGGCCAGGGCGGGCCGCAAGATGGGCCACGTCACCCGGCTTTTGCGGTGAAATGCCCTGCCCCGCCGGGCTCCTGCGGTTGACAGAGGTGTGACGAACCTGTATCAGCCTCCCATCCTAAAGAAGGGCGCCTCAGGCGCTCTTTTGATTGTCAGAGACATGAGTGGGCCAAGCGCCCGTCGAATACGCGGATCAGAACAATGAAGATCAAGAACTCGCTCAAAGCGCTTAAGGCCCGTCATCGCGATAACCGTCTGGTTCGCCGCAAGGGCCGCGTTTACATCATCAACAAGCAGAACCCGCGCTTCAAGGCTCGCCAGGGCTGATTGCAGGTTGAGCTTCGGCTCGCCGGATCACTTTGTCGAAACCTGTTGAATTTGGGTTTCCCATCAGGCGCATGCGGTTTAATCTAACCGCATGCGCTTTTTCCGTTTGCCTGCCCTGCTGATTCTTGCCGCCCTCTCCTCGGCCCCTGCCCTGGCGCAGGATGCCGGAACGGAAACAGGCGCGAGTTCCACGCCGACGCCCGAAAGCACCGAGCAGACGCTGTTCGAGGCGCTGAAGCGCGAGCGCGATCCCGACAAGGCACGCAGCATTGCCAGCCAGATCATGAGTGACTGGAAGGATTCCGGCAGCGCCACCATCAATCTGCTGATGCAGTGGGCCGACCGGTCCATCGACCAGAAGAAGAACGCCGCCGCTCTGGATTTCCTCGACCAGGTGACGGTGCTGCAGCCGGACTATGTCGAGGCCTGGAACCGCCGGGCCACGCTGCACTACGCGATGGGTGACACGCGCAAGTCCATGGCCGATATCAACGAGGTCCTGAAGAAGGACCCGCGCTATTTCCCCGCCATCGCCGGCATGGCGACGATCCTGACCGAAGCGGGCGAGGATGAACCGGCCCTGCGGGCCTGGGAGCGTTTCCTGGACATCTATCCCGCCGACCGCGACGCGCAGGAGGCCGTGGAAAAGCTCTCCGAAAAGCTGGCCGGCAGCCGCACCTGACGCCCGGATGCCGCTCGTGCTGCCGCTCCTCCTTTCCCTAACCGGACTTCTCCTCGCCTGCGCCTTCGGCTTCACCGCCTGGCAGGCCGCCCGCATCGAGCGCCGCTTCCCCAATATCGGCGACCTTACCGATATCGGCGGCTACCGGCTGAATGCCCTGCACGTGCCGGAGGGCCCCGCATCCGACCTTCCTCCGATTGTCTTCATCCACGGCGCGAGCGGCAATCTGCGCGACCAGGAGGCGGCGTTCCTGGCTCCCCTGAAGGACCGCGCAGAACTGCTCTTCGTGGACCGTCCCGGCCACGGATATTCCGAACGCGGCGGCAAGGCGAATGCCACGCCGGACGGACAGGCTGCGGCGATCGCGCGCCTGATGGAAAAGCGAGGCATCGAGCGGGCGATCATCGTCGGCCATTCCTTCGGCGGCGCGATTGCGGCGAGTTTGGCCCTCTTCCACCCGGACAAGGTGATCGGAACCCTGTTCCTTGCGCCCGCCACCCATCCCTGGCCGGGCGGCATCGACTGGCATTACCGGCTGGCCTCGACGCCGGTGCTCGGCTGGCTGTTCAGCCACACGCTCGTGATGCCCGCGGGCCTTGCGATCATGGACAAGGCCACCCGCGGCGTGTTTTTCCCCAATCCGCGCCGGGACAGCTATCTCGAGGAAGGCGCGCCCGCACTGGTGCTGCGCCCGGCAACCTTCCGCCATAATGCCCGCGATGTCGCAAGCCTGCTCGCCTATGTGACCCGTACCGCGCCACGCTATCGCGAAATCGGCAGCCCCGCCGTGATCGTGACCGGCGACAGCGATCCGGTCGTGCTCGCCAATATCCATTCGACCGGGCTCAAGCGGGACCTCGCCCGCTCCGAACTCGTCTGGGTAAAGGGGCTCGGCCACAAGCCTGATTACATGGCGACGGATCTGGCCATTGCTGCCATCGAAAAGCTCGCCGGCCGGGAGCGGAATCTGGACACAATGGCGCGGCAGGTGGAGGAACGGATCGCCGCGGAAAACGCCGTTCGCTGACAGGTATCGGCACCGGGCCCCTCAGCCCGGCCAACAAAAAAGGGAGCCGAAGCCCCCTCTTCCATTGCATCCTGATGCTGGCGGCAATCACACGCCCGACTGGCCGTCCGGGCCGATATAGGCGATGCGCAGCATGTTGGTGGCACCCGGCGTGCCGAGCGGAACGCCGGCCGAGATGATGATGCGGTCGCCCGGCTTGCCAAAACCTTCGGAGGCTACGATACGGCAGGCCTTGTTGACCATGTCGTCGAGATCGGTCGGCTCCTGCGCCACCACGCAATGCATGCCCCAGCAGACGGACAGGCGGCGCGCGGTCTGCACGATCGGCGAGAGCGCTATGATCGGCACCTGCGGACGCTCGCGCGAGGCACGCAGACCGGTGGTGCCGGACGAGGTGTAGGTGACGATGGCCGAGAGGTTCAGTGTCTCGGCGATCTGACGCGCGGCAAGCGAAATCGCATCGGCGCCGGTTGCTTCCGGCTGCGGGCGCTGCGCATAGATGATGTTGGAATAGTAAGGATCGCGCTCGACGGTGCTGGCGATCGAGGCCATGGTCGAGATCGCTTCGACCGGATACTGGCCCGAGGCCGATTCGGCCGAGAGCATGATCGCATCGGCGCCTTCGAACACGGCGGTGGCCACGTCCGACACTTCGGCGCGGGTCGGAACCGGGGCGGTGATCATCGATTCCAGCATCTGGGTGGCAACCACCACCGGCTTGCCGGCGCGGCGACATGCGCGCGTCAGCTGCTTCTGCAGGCCGGGAACGGATTCCAGCGGCATTTCCACGCCCAGATCGCCGCGTGCCACCATCAGCGCGTCGGACAATTCGATGATTTCCTCGATCCGGTCGATCGCCTGCGGCTTTTCGATCTTCGACATCAGGCCGACGCGACCGCGCGAGATCTTGCGCACCTCGGCCAGATCTTCCGGACGCTGCACGAAGGAAAGCGCAACCCAATCCACCTCTTCGGTGGCAAGCACGGCATCGAGGTCGGCACGGTCCTTGTCGGTGAGAACCCCGACGCCGAGCAGGGTGTCGGGCAGGCTGACGCCCTTGCGGTCGGAGATCGAGGTGCCGGCAATCACGGTGCAGACGATGCTCTTGCCGTCGCACTGTTCGGCGCGCAGCTGCAGCTTGCCGTCATCGATCAGCAGGCGATGGCCGGGCTTCACGGCTTCCAGGATTTCCGGATGCGGCAGGAAGACGCGCGTTTCATCGCCCAGCGTCTCGTTATTGTCGAGCGTGAAGGTCTGGCCGGGCTCCAGCGTCACCTTGGTGTTGGCAAACTTGCCCACACGCAGCTTCGGTCCCTGCAGGTCGGCGAGAATGCCGATCGGGCGACCGTTGCGGGCCTCGACGGAGCGGATACGGGCAATCAGCGTGCGCATCACGTCATGGCTGGCATGGCTCATGTTGATGCGGAAAAGATCGGCGCCGGCCAAATGCAGCTTCTCGATCATCGCCTCTTCGGAAGATGCCGGCCCGAGCGTTGCGAGGATCTTTACTTTGCGGTTGCGCTTCATCAGTTCTGGCCTTCTTGCGTGCCCGGCGTATCGGACAGCTGGACCATCCAGCTCCCCTGGCGACCGGTGTCATATTCCTTGAATCCCATGCGCTGGTACCCCCGCGCGAAGCAGTCGCCGACACCCACGATCTTGAACTCGTTTTCCGCGACGCACATGTTCACGTCACCTGTCCAGCGGCCGCCGCGCGCGGCGTCCTCGGCATAGAGATAATAATAGCGGGACTGCAGCTCACCCTCGATCAGCGTGGCACAGCTGGAGGCGGGAACCTGCCACCAGCCTTCCGACACCCAGCCATCGCCGGCGCGATAGCCGATCGCCACGCCGACGAGATTGGGTGTGCCATTGCAGACACGGAAATCCGCATGCGCAACATTGGCAAACAGGATGACGGGGGCACTGACCACGGCAAGGGCAAGCGACGGCAGCAATCTCAGAGAGATTTTCGACAATAGGCTTTTCGACACGGCTTCCGTTGGGACTCCATGAGATTTGATATGCACTGTCTTCGCCCGCCGCCTCTCGAAAGTCAATGAAATCTAATCGATTATAATCGCTTGGTTACCGGTTGACTTCGCTCGGTTGCGGCTTGCGCCGGCCCCCTGCGACATGCGAACAGCAAGGCCAGACACATGCAAATTCGGGCAAGCGAATGGCAATGCAGACTTTCCCTTCTCACGAAATCATAGCCGGACATCATGACAGGGGCATGGTGCTGCTCGCCGATCATGCAATGAACCGGCTGCCGCCCCAGTATGGCACACTCGGCCTCGACCCCGCTGCCTTCGCCCGCCACATTGCCTATGATATCGGTGTGGAGGGGCTTACGCGCCGGCTTGCCGAACGTCTTGGCGTGCCGGCTGTGCTTTCCTGCTTCTCGCGCCTGCTGATCGATCCCAATCGCGGCGAGGACGATCCGACGCTGATCATGCGCATTTCCGACGGCGCGATCATTCCGGGCAATCACCCGCTGTCCGCCGACGAATGGCAGAACCGGCTCGACACCTACCACCGGCCCTATCACCGCGCGGTGGAAGCAGAGATTGCGGCCGTGGCAGCGGCCAGCGGCAGGGCGCCGCTGGTGCTGTCGCTGCATTCCTACACGCCGGCCTGGAAGGGCGTGCCACGCCCGTGGCATGCCGCCGTGCTGTGGGACACGGATGACCGCGCCGTGCTGCCGCTGCTTCGCGCCCTTCGCGCGCCGGGCGACATCCTTGTCGGCGACAACGAGCCCTATGACGGGGCGCTGAAGGGCGATACCATGTATCGTCACTGCATGATGAAGGGCATTGCGCATGCACTGCTGGAGGTGCGTCAGGATCTGATCGGCGACGAGGCCGGCATCGATGCCTGGGCCGAGCGGCTGGCGCCGGTGTTTTCGACGCTGAATGCCGATCCGGCCCTGCACGAATACCGTATTTTTGCCTCACGCACCGGGCCCTATGCCTGAGAGACACCACCCCGCACGGAGGACACCGATGAGCGACCTGACCGAACAGCAGCGCCTGGAACTGGAAGCCGCCGCCTTCCGCCGTCTCGTCGCACATCTGCGCGAGCGCACCGACGTGCAGAACATCGACATGATGAACCTCGCCGGCTTCTGCCGCAACTGTCTGTCCAACTGGTATCGCGAGGCGGCCGAGGCACGCGGCCTGCCCGTCAGCAAGGATGCCTCACGCGAAATGGTCTATGGAATGGCCTACGAGGACTGGAAGCGCCTCTACCAGACCGAGGCGAGCGACAGCCAGAAGGCCGCCTTCGCCGATAGCAAACCGCACAAATGACCTTACGCCGCCGCGAAACGCCTTGACCTTGCCTTCCGTTCGCGGCAGGTGACTGCACCCACTCAAATTGTCAGAAAGACAGGAGGCCCCGATGTCTGATGCCCATGGCGTCGCCCGCGACCAACTCCGCGCCTTTGTCGAGCGCATCGAAAGACTCGAAGAGGAAAAGAAGACCATCGCCGACGACATCAAGGATGTCTATGGCGAGGCGAAATCCATGGGCTTCGACACGAAGATCCTCAAGAAGGTGATCGCGCTGCGCAAGAAGGACGAACAGGAGCGGATGGAAGAGGACCTTATCCTCGACACCTATCTGCAGGCGCTCGGCATGGTGGTGGCCCCGGACGAAGACGCCGCCTGAGCCGCGACGGCCGAACCGGAAACGCAAAAAATCCCGTCCTCGCCTGCCGGTGTGGACGGGATTTTCGTTTGAAGGCTGCCGGCAGGGAGGGACCCGGGCGCCTCAGGGCTTGGCCGGGTTTGCGCCACTGAAGCGGTTGGGATCGATGTTCGCGGTCGTCGAGACCGGCTTGAACCCTTCGCTGTAGGCTGCGGAATAATCGCTGCTGATCGCACGGGTGATCAGGCGCGGTGCCTTCATCGAGGCAACCGCATCCGTGCGCCTGGTCGCCGTCGCCCAGGCCGCCAGCATGTTGCCGGTCAGCACCTTGGTGCCGGGATTGGCGGGTGTTCCGCCAAGCTTCGTCACCGCACCGCCCTTGACCACCTTGCCGGGCGCGCCGACGCCCGAAGCCTTGGGCGGATCGAAGCCGTCGTTGAAGATCATGCGGCCGACCTCGTCATTGGCGGAGGGTTGCTCGGCCGAGGCGACCTCGACGCTGGGCTCGGCGGGCGCGGGCTGATGCGCGGCCGTACGGTAATAATTGGCGCTGCGTGCCACCTCGACCAGCATGGTGGGTGTCAGCACCGGCTGGCGCGACAGAGGCGGAACGGGCTGCGGACCGGAGGCGGCAGCGGTTGCCACGGACGGTGCCGGCGGCGCGACAGAGTCCGGACGATGCGCCGGAACCGGAACGGAGGCCAGCAGCACGCCCGCCGCCTCCCCCCCATTGACGGATGCGGTCACGATGCCGCTCGGCTCGGCATCGCCCTGCATGCGACGCGGGCCAAGCAGGGTCGGTACAGGCACCGCCACGCCTGCCAGATCGACGGGCTGGGCAGCACCGTCATCCGGACGCGCCATCGGCATTGCCGGCGCAACCGGCAGAGCCGCCTGCAGCGCTTCCTGGGCGGCGTTGCGCGACGACGGCAGCAGCGCGGTGGCAAGCCCGCCATTGGCGGCCGCATCCCTGAAGGCAGGCCGGGCCAGCGGCACCGGCGCGGTCACGTCCGGCGCAAGCGCGGCAACCGCGACGGGTGCCGTGGCAACGGGAGCGGCAGGCGCCGTTTCCTCTTCCGGTTCGGCGGCCTGCTGCACCGGCGCACGAACGGCCGGGCGCTGCGGCGCAGCCTCCGGCGCGGCGATGGATTCGGCATCCTCGTCTTCGTCGCCGCTGCCGCCGAACAGCATGGCCATCAGGGTATCCGGCCGCTTGCGCTGGCTGGACGAGGCCGCACCGCCGGCCGTGCCGGCGATCTGGATCGATTCGGAGCCGACGCGACGCTTGTAATCGGCAACCGCCTGTTCGTAGCCGGGCAACGGCTTGCCATCGGCGGGAATGTGCATGGTATTGCCGTTCGGGAAGAGCTGCACCAGCTCGTCACGCTGCATGCGCGGCCAGGCGCGCACGCTGCCGACATCGAGATGCACGAAGGGCGAGCCGGAGGTGGGATAGAAGCCGACACCGCCCACCTGCATCTGCATGGCGGTGCGGCGCAGGGTGGCAAGCTTCACGCCCGGGATGAAGAAGTCCATGGCCTTGCCCAGCATGTGCTGGCTGTTCTTCGCCACGCCCTTGGTGCGCGAACGCAGCATGCCGTTGGTCGTGGGCGAACGATAGGCGGAGACGACATGGATGTAATCGGTGGCGCCGACGCGGCGATAGACCTCCCACACCAGATCGAACAGGCGCGGGTCCATGCGGGTCGGCTCGTTGCGCCGCCAGTCGCGCAGGAAGCGGTTCAGTTCCTGCAGACCCTTGGGGTCGAAACGACCATTGCGCTTGAAGGTGATTTCGGCACGCTCGCCGGTATGGACGAAATAAAGCTTCAGTGTGCGGGTCTCGCCAGCCGCGGCGGCGGAACGCACCTGCATGGAAACGGCCGAGACACTGAGCGCCAACGAGAGGAAGGCAACCGCGACGCGCTTCAGGAATTCCTGAGCCAAGCGCCTTGCCGGCCGCCATCCGCTGTCACCCGAAGGCGTTGAAACTGCATACTGATACGGCAAGTCGTTCCCCGTCTGACAGACAACATCAGGCGTTGTCTCACATGACCGTGAATTGCGGTTACACGATGGCAAATCTGCCACACGTGCACAAGTCCTTCCTTCATAGTCAACAAATCCCTACTGAAAGGTTGACGAAGGGTGACCGACCATACTTGCCCGAAGATGAATATGCGAATTTTCGAACGGCCAGATCAATAGGAGCGAGGCGGCGTGGGGGTTACGCCGCCTCCTTCAAAGGGTCGTCAGGATCGATCCCGTAATCCTTGAGCTTGCGATAGAGCGTCGAACGGCCGATGCCGAGCTTGCGCGCCACCTGGCTCATCTGGCCGCGATAGAATTTCAGCGCGAAGCGGATGAGTTCCTCCTCCACATCGGCAAGCTTGCGAACCTCTCCCGTCTCGTCGGTGCTCACGATGATGTTCTCAGGTCCCCCGAACATCGGATGCGCGAGCGCCGAATCGGCGCGGGATTGGCGATAGGCTTCGGCAAAACCGGCATCTGCCTCGTCGGCATCCTCCGCCCTGGCCGGCTCCACGGCGGTGGCCAGAAGTTCCGGGCTCTGGAAGTCCGGAATCTGGGCCGCGATCTGCGGAAAGTCCTTCTCCGTCAGTTCCGGCCCTTCGGCCAGCACCACGGCGCGGAAAATTGCGTTTTCCAGCTGGCGGATATTGCCCGGCCAGTCATAGGCGGTCAGAAGCGCAAGCGCGCCCGGTCCGACCTGCAGCGCATGTTCCAGCTTCTGTTCGGCCGAGAAGCGCTCGGTGAACACGCGGGCGAGATGCGGAATGTCCTCCTTGCGCCGGCGCAGCGCCGGAATGGTGATCGGGAACACGTTGAGCCGGTAGTAGAGATCCTCGCGGAAGCGACCGGCGCGCACCTCCTCGATCAGATCCTTGTTGGTGGCGGAGACGAGGCGCACATCCACCTTCTGCGTCTTTCCGGCCCCGACGATCTCGATCTCGCCCTGCTGCACGGCGCGCAGCAGCTTGACCTGCACGTCGAGCGGCAGATCGCCGATCTCGTCGAGGAAGAGCGTGCCGCCATCGGCCTCGACGAACTTGCCCACATGGCGTTCGGTCGCACCGCTGAAGGCGCCCTTCTCATGGCCGAACAGCACGCTTTCAACCATGTTGGAGGGGATTGCGCCGCAATTGACGGTGATGAAGGGCTTGGCCGCCCGCTCGCCGCCGGCCTGGATGGCGCGTGCGATCATTTCCTTGCCGACGCCCGATTCGCCTTCCAGTACCACGGGAATGTTCGACTGGGCGGCGCGCTGGGCGAGATCGATGACCCGCAGCATTTCGGGGCTTGCCGAGACGATATCGCCGAAGCTGACGCTGGTGCTGCGGTCGCCGCGCACGGCACGCACCTTCGCCTCGCGATGATCGACCTTCAGCGCATTGGAGATGGAGGCGGCGATTCGCTCCGGGGAGACGGGCTTGACAACGAAATCGAAGGCGCCGGCCCGCATGGCCTGCACGACGGTATCGATGCCGCCCTGCCCGGTCTGCACGATCACCGGAATATCGATGCCCATTTCGCCGGCCGCCTGCAGGAAGCCGAGGCCATCGAGCTCCGGCATCATCAGGTCCAGCACGATCACGTTGAACTGGCTCGGGTTCCGCTTGAGGAACTCCAGCGCGATCCGGCCGTTCTCGGCCAGGTGGGCCGCATGCCCATAGCGCTCCACGGCGTTCTTCAAGAGGCGCCGCTGAACGGGATCATCGTCGACAACAAGAATATGGGCCGTCATGCTCGCTCCAGAATCATGTCTTTGTCCCACAGCGGGACCCAGTATGCAAGGTTGTCTCAGGCAGGCTTAAACATCCCGTTTTGAGAAATGCTTGCATTTTACCCGCCAGCCATGAAAACAACCAGACACCTGAATATATCAGAGATTACAAGGGAGCCAGATCGTGCCATCCGCCTTTTCCGCCAGTCGCAGCAACCTTTTCAGGCAGATTCCCTTTGTATCGAATGGAGCCAGCGCCGCAAGTCCGTCCGATGCCGATCTTGGCGATTTGCCGGTCTGGAAGCTCGAGGACCTCTACCCTTCGCGCGACAGTACCGAATTCGTTAACGATCTTTCCCGCGCCATGGAGATGGCGCTTGCCTTCGAAACCAGGTGGAAAGGCAGGCTTTCGGATGCTGCGGCCCGCACGGGCGACGAAGGGCTGGGGGCTGCGATCGCCGCATACGAGGCGCTGGACGACCTGGTCGGCCGCATCGGCTCGTTTGCCGGCCTTACCTACTATTCAGATACCGCAAGTCCCGCCAACGGCAAGTTCTTCGGTGATGTGCAGGCAAAACTGACGGATCTTTCCGCCCACCTGCTGTTCTTCCCGCTCGAGCTGAACCGCATTGATGATTCGCAGATCGACGCCTGCCTGAAGGCCGACGAGCGGGCCGCCCATTACGCGCCCTGGCTGCTCGACCTGCGCAAGGACAAGCCCTTCCAGCTGGACGACCGGCTGGAGCAGTTGTTCCTCGAAAAGTCCATGACCAGCGCCGGCGCCTTCAACCGTCTGTTCGACGAGACCATGGCGGATCTGCGCTTCGACCTCGACGGCGAGAAACTGCCGCTGGAGCGCACCCTGAACCTGCTGCAGGAGCCCGATGAGGAAACCCGGCGCAAGGCAGCGGCCGCCCTGTCGAAGACCTTCGGCGAAAACCTGCGCGTCTTCACGCTGATCACCAACACGCTGGCGAAAGACAAGGAAATCGGCGACCGCTGGCGCGGCTTCGAGGACATTGCCGATTCGCGCCACCTCGCCAACCGCGTCGAGCGCGAGGTGGTGGATGCGCTCGCGGCGGCCGTGCGCGAGGCCTATCCGCGCCTCTCCCATCGCTATTATGCGATGAAGGCCAAGTGGCTCGGCATGGAGCAGATGAATTTCTGGGACCGCAATGCCCCGCTTCCGGAAAGCCCGAACGCGCTCATTCCCTGGAACGAGGCAAAGGAAACGGTGCTGGCCGCCTATGGCCGGTTCGCGCCGGAAATGGCCGCGATTGCCGGCCGCTTCTTCGACGAGGGCTGGATCGACGCGCCCGCCCGCGCCGGCAAGGCGCCCGGTGCCTTCGCCCATCCGACCGTGCCTTCCGCCCATCCTTACGTGCTCGTCAACTATCTCGGCAAGCCGCGCGATGTCATGACGCTCGCCCATGAACTGGGGCATGGCGTGCATCAGGTGCTGGCCGGCGAGCAGGGCGCGCTGATGTGCCAGACACCGCTGACGCTGGCCGAAACCGCCTCCGTGTTCGGCGAGATGCTGACCTTCCGCGCACTTCTGGAGCGCACCACCGACCGGCGCGAGCGCAAGGCCATGCTTGCCCAGAAGGTGGAGGACATGATCAACACCGTCGTGCGCCAGATCGCCTTCTATGATTTCGAGCGCAAGGTGCACACGGCGCGCCGCGAGGGCGAACTGACCGCCGAGCAGATCGGTGAACTCTGGCTTTCGGTGCAGAGCGAGAGCCTTGGCCCGGCCATCCGCATCTCGGAGGGCTATGAAACCTGGTGGACATACATCCCCCACTTCATTCATTCGCCCTTCTACGTCTATGCCTATGCCTTCGGCGACTGCCTGGTGAACTCGCTCTACGCAGTCTACCAGAACGCCGAAAGCGGCTTCCAGCAGAAGTATTTCGACCTGCTGAAGGCCGGCGGCACCAAGCACCACTCGGAACTGCTTGCCCCCTTCGGCCTCGACGCCACCGATCCCGCCTTCTGGAGCAAGGGGCTTTCGATGATCGAGGGGCTGATCGACGAGCTTGCGGCGCTCGACCAGGTGTAACGCTCCACGAGAACCCGCCAGCGAGCCGGCGCCAACAACGACGAGGCCGGCCCCCTCCATTGGCGGCCGGCGCTTCTCTTGCTTGTTGACCTTGCCGCCATCTCTCGCCAAGGGAAGACCGCAAGCAACAGGAAACCGCACGATCGCCCGCATGACAGACGACCTCCGCTACGCCCTGTTTCGCGATGACCGGGACGAGAAGAGCCTGCTGTTCACCAGGCCGGTGGAGGTCGTCACCGCGCACCGGGCGGACGAGATCCTGCCGGCGCTCGAACGGCTGGAGGCGGCGCGACGCCGGGGCCTCTGGCTTGCCGGCTATATCTCCTATGAGGCCGGCCATATCTTCGAGGAGAAGCTGCGGCATCTGATCGTGCCCGATCGCGAGACGCCGCTGATCTGCATGGGCCTGTTCGAAGGCCCCGAAGCGCCCGGCCATCCGCTGGCCGTGCCGCCCGAGGGGGTGAGCGGCGAGGACGAAGCCGCCCCCTTCCTCACAGAGCCGCGGGCCGCCTGGGATTTTCCGGCCTACCGGGCGCGCTTCGACCGCCTGCACCGCCATCTCAGACAGGGCGACTGCTATCAGGCGAACCTCACCATGCCGATCGCCGCCCGCTTTCGCGGCGATCCGCGCCACGCCTTCTGGTCGCTGGTCGAGCGGCAGCCGGTGCGTTACGGCGCGCTGATCGATCTTGAGGCGGCACGCGGCGGCCCGGTGATCCTGTCCCGTTCGCCGGAGCTGTTCTTCAAGGTGGACGACAGGCGGATGATCGAGACCCATCCGATGAAGGGCACCGCCGCGCGCGGCGCCACGGCTTCAGAAGACGAGGCAATCATTGCCGCCATGCTGGCCGACGAGAAGACCCAGGCCGAAAACCGCATGATCGTCGATCTTTTGCGCAACGACATCTCGCGCATCACGGAGGTCGGCACGCTCTCGGTGCCCAGGCTGTTTGCCATCGAGACCTATCCGACCGTGCACCAGATGGTCAGCCATGTGCAGGCCAGGCTGCTGCCCGAAACAGGCCTGCCGGAGATCCTTGAGGCGCTGTTTCCCTGCGGCTCGGTCACGGGCGCGCCCAAAATGTGGGCCATGCAGATCCTCGGCAGACTGGAAACGGGTCCGCGGGATGTCTATTGCGGCGCCATCGGCTGGTGCGATCCGGCCGGGCCGATGCGTTTTTCGGTGGCCATCCGCACGCTGACCCTTTTCAAGACGGGCAATGC
The DNA here is from genome assembly GCF_018760785.1 of Rhizobium sp. CSW-27. Lineage (GTDB taxonomy): Bacteria > Pseudomonadota > Alphaproteobacteria > Rhizobiales > Rhizobiaceae > Neorhizobium. The sequence continues at coordinate 376,936 of NZ_JAHHZO010000002.1, read as the reverse complement.
CGTCTTCAATGTCGGCGGCGGCATCGTGTTCGATTCGAAGGCCGAGACGGAATATGAAGAATGTCTGCTAAAAGCGCGCTTCGCAGTAAACCGGCAGCGGATTTCTCGCTGATCGAAACGTTGCGCTGGGAACCGGATCAGGGCTTTCTCAGGCTCGACCAGCATGTGCGGCGCCTGACCCGCTCGGCCGATGCACTGGGTTTTCGTGCGCCGCAACAGGTACTGGAACAGCTGAAGGAGCATGTGAGCGGCAGCGAGCCGCTGCGCGTGCGGCTCACCATGACCTATCGCGGCAAGATCGAGGTGGCCGCAACACCCTTCGTGCCGGAACCCGAGGGCAGGGTGTGGCGCCTGCGGATCGCCAGCCACCGGATGGTGTCCGATGATGCGCTCTACCGTCATAAGACGACGCGGCGCGAGCCTTACGAGGCGGCGCGCGCCGAATTTTCGCCGGAGGAAGCCGACGAGGTTCTGCTGCTCAACGAGCGCGGCGAGGTCTGCGAAGGCACCATCACCAACGTGTTCGTGGAAGCGGCCGACGGGCAGCTGGTCACCCCGCCACTCAGCAGTGGTCTTTTGCCCGGCGTGCTGCGCGCCGAACTGATCCGCGAGCGCAAGGCCCGCTCGGAAGTGCTCCTGCCGAAGGACCTGGAGGGTGCAAGGCTCTTCGTCGGCAATTCGCTGCGCGGGCTGATTGCTGCCGAGCTTGTCGGCGCCGGCTGACGACACGGCTGCCGCCGGAGGAACGCCATGCCCACCTATACCCCCTATGACGGCTCCGCGACGCCCTTCACCATCGGGCTTGCGCAGCTCGATCTGGCCGACTGGATCGAGCCGGATGGCGATCTTGCCGCCTATCTCGCAGAAAAGCGCCGGCTGCTCGAAAGCCACCGGGAGATGATCTTCAAAGCGGAAGCCGGCACGGAGGAGGCGCAGGCCGAGGTGCTCGCGCTGCTGGCCGCCTACCTGCCGGAGCGCCACCCCGATCTTTACCGCAGGATCGGCAACCGCATCGAGATCGAGGCCGCACCGGCGGTGAACCTTGCCGACGAAGCCCGCCCCGCGCTCGAGATGGCAGGACTTCTGGTGCAGGACGATCTTGTCCTGATGCGCCGGGGAGATGCCGGCTGGCGCATCGCCGCCGCCTTCGTCGCCTTCCCCTCCTCCTGGTCGCTTGAAGAGAAATTCGGCCGGGTGATGGACGAAGTGCATGCGGAGGTGCCGGATTTTCAGGGCGGCAGCCGCAATGCGGAACTGATCAACCGCATGTTCGACCGCCTGCCGGTCGATCGCGCGGTCAAGCGCCTCAACTGGTCGCTGAACTGGACCGACCGGCTGTTTCTGCCAAAGGCGAAGAGCCAGCGCGTGATGCCGGACCTGCCGCCGGAACAGGCGGTGCTGCGCGTCGAGCGCCAGACGCTGCGCAAGCTGCCCGAAAGCGGCGACATCCTCTTCACCATCCGCATCTATCTCGATCCGATCACGGCCCTTGCCCGCGAGCCGGACGGCGCTGGCCTGATGCGCGCGCTCGCCCGCCAGCTTGGCGAACTGACCGAGGAACAGGCAGCCTACAAGGGGCTTTCCCGCAAACGCGAGGCGCTGATTACGCGACTGAGCGGGGCGGCCGACAGGCTTCAACTTTCACAGGTTCTGCCATAGCCCTGTTGTGTTCGCCCTCTTTATTGTGGGCGCGATTTGTGGTCTAGGGTCGAAACCCGATGAGGATGGGTCTCGACCCCGCCGAAAGCGCACGCAACCATTGCCGCAACACGGCCCTCACTGCTTGATCATCCGAGGGGCCGAAGGAGCTCAACATGACTGAAACCACCCATCCGGTTTATGCCGAAATCACCGGTCCGATCGTCATGATCGGCTTCGGCTCCATCGGTCGCGGCACGCTGCCGCTGATCGAGAGGCACTTCAAGTTCGACAAGAGCCGCATGGTGGTCATCGATCCGCGTGACGACGACAAGGCGATCCTGGAAAAGCATGGCGTCAAGTTCATCCAGGCGCATGTCACCAAGGACAATTACAAGGAACTGCTGAAGCCGCTTCTGACCGAAGGCGAAGGCCAGGGTTTCTGCGTCAATCTTTCGGTCGATACCGGCTCGCTCGACCTCATCAAGTTCTGCCGCAAGCTGGACGTGCTCTATATCGACACCGTCGTCGAGCCCTGGCTCGGCTTCTACTTCGACAAGAGCATGAAGAATGCCGACCGCACCAACTACGCGCTGCGCGAGACCGTGCGCCAGGAAAAGAAGAAGAACCCCGGCGGCACCACTGCCGTTTCCTGCTGCGGCGCCAATCCGGGCATGGTTTCCTGGTTCGTCAAGCAGGCCCTGCTGAACATCGCCAGGGATGTCGGCATCGACGTAGAAGAGCCGGCCTTCGATGATCGCGAAGGCTGGGCCAAGCTGATGAAGAAGGTCGGCGTCAAGGGCATCCACATCGCCGAGCGCGATACCCAGCGCACCAAGAACCCGAAGCCGCTCAACGTGTTCTGGAACACGTGGTCGGTCGAAGGCTTCATCTCGGAAGGCCTGCAGCCCTCCGAACTCGGCTGGGGCACGCACGAGAAGTGGATGCCGAAGAACGCCAAGAAGCACAAGAAGGGCTGCAAGGCGGCGATCTATCTGGAGCAGCCGGGCGCCAATACCCGCGTGCGCACCTGGTGCCCGACGCCCGGCCCGCAATACGGCTTCCTCGTCACCCACAACGAATCGATTTCCATCGCCGACTTCTTCACCGTCGAGAAGGATGGCGAAGCCGTCTACCGCCCGACCTGCCATTATGCCTATCACCCGGCCAATGACGCGGTTCTGTCGCTGCACGAAATGTTCGGCAATGGCGGCAATGCGCAGCCGGTTCTGCATGTTCTCGACGAGAACGAACTGGTCGACGGCGTCGACGAACTCGGCGTGCTGCTCTACGGCCACGAAAAGAACGCCTACTGGTATGGTTCGCGCCTGTCGCTGGAAGAGACCCGCCAGATCGCTCCCTACCAGAACGCAACCGGCCTGCAGGTAACCTCCGCCGTCCTCGCCGGCATGGTCTGGGCGCTGGAAAACCCGAAGGCCGGCATCGTCGAAGCCGACGAGATGGATTACAAGCGCTGCCTTGAAGTGCAGTCGCCCTATCTTGGCCCGGTTGAAGGCCACTATACCGACTGGACGCCGCTCGACGGTCGCCCGGGTCTCTTCCCGGAAGATCTGGACGAGAAGGACCCGTGGCAGTTCAAGAACATTCTGGTGCGCAACTGATGCATGCGCCCGCCGGCCGAGCCTTCGGGAAGCGGTCGTGAGTGCCCGCAGGGCGGCCCCTGTCAAAGCGGCCGCCTTGCATTAGATTAGCGTTCGCGCCATCGTCGGTTCCTGATGATGCTTGCGTCCGAATCGCGGGAGACGAAAGAATGAAGACAAAAGGGAGCCTCGCGCTCGTTGCCGCCGCCATGATGCTGTCGGCCTGTGTATCCTCGCCGGAGCCGCGCCCGCTGCCACCCGCGCAGCCGCAGGGCGTCGAAGGCAGCTGGGTCGATCCGAACGGCATCGTGTCCACCTTCCAGGGCGGTACGTTCAACACCCGCTCGACCGACAACAACGCGCTGCTTGCCACCGGCACCTACATCAACACCTCGCCGACGCTGGTGGAAATCAACATGACCTCGATCGTCCGGCAGACCCAGTCGCGCGTCAACTGCGCGCTCGTCACGCCGAACCAGCTGAACTGCACCTCCGATACCGGTTCGCAGTTCTCGCTGATGCGCCATCAGGGCTGAGACAACCTTCAGAGGTTATCCACAAGCCGACCTGCAGCAAAACCCCGCTCCGGCGGGGTTTCCTGTATCAGTTGCAGCACATGGAAGATGCACCTTTGTCATATTTCTCTTGAAGTCGCCTGACGCCGATGAAAACATGGCTTATGACATGCGTGTCACAAAGCACAATTATAAGCAGGCGGAACGGGCGCAAGGGACGTCGCCCAAGCAACAGGAGAAAACCAGGATGATCAGAAGAGTCGGTTTCAGTGTCGTCGCCGCGGCGACCTTTGCCCTGTCCGCAGGCGTTGCCTTTGCGGACTACCAGCTCGACATCCTCCACATCAACGATCTGCACTCGCGCATCGAGGCGATCAACAAGTACGATTCGACCTGCACCGCCAAGGAACAGGACGCCAAGGAATGCTTCGGCGGCATCGCCCGCGTGAAGAGCGCCGTCGATGGCTTCCGCAAGGACAATCCGGGCGCCAACCTGCTGGTTCTCGATGCCGGCGATCAGTTCCAGGGCTCGCTGTTCTACAGCACCTTCAAGAGCGCCCCGGTGGCCGATTTCATGAACGGCATCGGCTTCGACGTCATGGCCATCGGCAACCATGAATTCGATGATGGCCCGCAGGAACTCGACAAGTTCATCGGCGCACTGAAGTTCCCGATCATTTCCGGCAACACGATTCCGGCCAAGGGCTCGCTGCTCGACGGCAAGTACAAGGGCTATGTGATCAAGGAGATCGGCGGCCAGAAGGTGGCCGTGGTATCCGTTCTGGCAACAGACACCGCCGAAACCTCCTCCCCCGGCCCGGACATCAAGTTCGAAGACGAGATCACCTACCTGAAGGCTGCGGTGAAGGAGATCCAGGCGCAGGGCGTCAACAAGATCATCGCGCTGACCCATGTCGGCTACAACAAGGACCAGGAAATCGCCGCTGCCGTGGACGGCATCGACGTCATCGTCGGCGGCCACAGCCACACCTACCTCTCCTCCACCGATCCCAAGGCCTCCGGCCCCTATCCGACCCTCGTGAAGAACCCGTCGGGCGTCGAGGTTCCGGTCGTCACCGCCTATGCCTATTCCAAGTATCTCGGCGAGCTGAAGGTCACCTTCGACGACAAGGGCGTGGTGAAGTCCGCGACCGGCGCGCCGAAGCTGCTCGATGCCTCCGTCACGCCGGACGAAGCCTACAGCGCCAAGGTCAAGGAACTCGGCGCTCCGCTGGAAGAGCTGAAGAAGAAGGTGGTCGGCTCGTCCGAAACCACGATCGATGGCGATCGCAAGTCCTGCCGCGCCGTGGAATGCACCATGGGCAATCTGGTGGCCGATGCCTCGCTTGACCGCGTCAAGGGCCAGGGCATCACCATTGCCATCGTCAATGGCGGCGGCCTGCGGGCTTCGATCGACCAGGGCGACGTCACCATGGGCGAAGTGCTGACCGTGCTGCCGTTCCAGAACACGATCGCCACCTTCCAGATCAAGGGTGCCGACATCCAGGCCGCGCTCGAAAACGGCGTCAGCCAGATCGAGGACGGCGCCGGCCGCTTTGCCCAGGTTGCCGGCCTGAAGTACACCTTCGACCGTTCCAAGCCGGTCGGCAGCCGCGTCAGCAACGTCATGGTCAAGGAAGGCGATGCCTTCGTGCCGCTCGATCCGGCCAAGACCTACGGCGTCGTCACCAACAACTATGTCCGCGGCGGCGGCGACGGCTTCAAGATGTTCGCCACCAATGCCATCAACCCCTACGACTTCGGGCCGAACCTGGAACAGGCCGTGGCCGAGTATCTGACGGCGCACAACCCCTACAAGCCCTACACCGACGGCCGCATCACTGATGCCACGCCGGCCGGTTACGTGGCTCCGAAGAAGTAAGACCTTTTGTCACGACATTGCCGTCGGCCCGGGGCTTCCCCGGGCCGTTTTTTGTTTCTAGATAGAACCATTCGCATCCGTTGCGCGTAGTGAAGCCGGATAGACCACATGCTCCCAGGAAAACCGAAATGATGAACGCCCCCGCCACCCATCTGCCCGCCGATCATCCGGAGGTCCGCTTCGGCAAGGTGGGCGTTCTGCTCGTCAACCTCGGCACGCCGGACGGCACGGACTACAAGTCCATGCGCCGCTATCTGGAAGAGTTCCTGACCGACAGGCGCGTGATCGAGTGGTCGCGGCTGTTCTGGTATCCGATCCTCTACGGCATCGTGCTGAACAAGCGGCCGCAGAAGGTGGGCAAGGCCTATGAATCGATCTGGAACAAGGAACTCGACGAGAGCTTCCTGCGCACCTACACGCGCAACCAGGCGGAAAAGCTCGCCGAGCGCTTCCGGGACATGCCGCATGTGCATGTGGACTGGGCAATGCGCTATGGCCAGCCGGCGATCCAGGCCAAGATGAACGAGATGCAGAAGGCGGGCTGCGAAAAGATCCTGCTCTTCCCGCTCTATCCGCAATATGCGGCGGCCACCACTGCCACCGTCAATGACGAGGCCTTCAAGGCGCTCCTGAAGATGCGCTGGCAGCCGGCGCTGCGCACGGTGCCGCGCTATCACGACGACCCGGTCTATATCGACGCGCTGGCAACCTCGATCGAGAAGCATCTCGCCACGCTCGACTGGGAGCCGGAGATCGTGCTGACCTCCTATCACGGCATTCCGATGTCCTACTTCAAGAAGGGCGACCCCTATCACTGCCAGTGCTACAAGACGACGCGCCTGCTGCGCGACCGGCTGGGCTGGCCCAAGGAGAAGCTGATGGTCACCTTCCAGTCCCGCTTCGGACCTGAGGAATGGCTGCAGCCCTATACCGACAAGACCGTCGAGAAGCTGGCGAAGGAAGGGGTCAAGCGCATCGCCGTTCTGAACCCCGGCTTCGTCTCCGACTGCCTGGAAACGCTCGAGGAAATCGCCGAGGAAGCCGGCGAGGATTTCCTGCACAATGGCGGCGAGAAGTTTGCCCACATTCCCTGCCTGAACGACAGCCAGGAAGGCATGGCGGTGATCGAGCATGTGGTGCGCCGCGAACTGATGGGCTGGGTGTAAAGGCCACCCGCCGCCCTCATGCGGAGAGGTAGTGCGTGAGCCGCAGGAATTCGGTGAGCCCCAGAGCACGGGCGAGCGCCAGCGATGGCCCGTTGCTCTCCTCCACCACATAGCGCCCCTGATATCCGCGCGCATCGAGTTCGGCAAAGGCGGTGCGCACGATCCGCGCGGCAAGGCCCCGCCGTCGCGCGGCCGGATGGGTGGCAAGACCGCCCACCTCCCAGATGCCCGGGCTGTTTTCGAAGGCAAAGCAGACCGACAGCGTCTCGCCAGCCTCCCCTGCCTCCACCACGAAGGCCTGCCCCCCATCGATCAGCCGCCGCAGCCACTCGGCCGCATAGCCGCGCTGCTCGAACAAGCGCCAGCCGGCGGCACTCGGCGCCATTCGGACGAGATCGCGCTCCGCCTGCCAGCCGCAGCCGGAAGGCAGGCGGAAGCTGTGGAAGCAGGTGGTGCGTGTCAGGGCGAAGTAATCGGCGACCACCGCATGATCGGCCGCCCGCGACAGCTTGAAGACAAGGGGGGCGCCGCGCGGCACATGGCCGAGCAGCCGGCGCGTGAGGCCCGGACCGTCACTTGCGATGAAACAGACGAGCCGGGCGCCCGGATAGGTCGAGCGATCATAGGCGCTGGCGGCCACCTGCAGCATCACCAGAACCGCCTCGCCCTCCTCTCCGCGCACATGAAAGCTCTCGGTATGCTCCGGATGGGACTGGAGATATTTCAGGAGGGAAATCGACTTGAGCCGATCACGGCTCAGATAGGCGTGAACGTCGTTCATGATGGGTCCCGGCATGGCTTTGGGGCAGACTGCGCCGGACGCCGTTGATGCACCAATCAAGAGATGGAATGAGAGCGCGTTCACACGCCGCGCCGGTTTCCCCACAGCAGCACATGCAGTTGCGGCAGAACGGTCGCCGTAAACCAGCCCTCCGCCATCACCCGGTCCACCAGCCAGTGCATGCGGCCCATGATGCCGTCGAGGTCGATCACCGCATCCTCCGCTTCCGGCGGCGGTGGTGTGTGGTTGCCGGGCTGGAGATAGACAGGCAGCGCCGGACAGAGGCCTGCCACCTGCCGGGCAAAGGCAAAATCCGCCTCGTCGAAGATCACGAATTTCAGCACCGTGCGCGGACCGCTTGCCGCCGTCTCGACACAGGCCTGCAGCGCCTGCGCGTCAAAGGCCATGCCGCTGGAGGGCGGCTTCGGCGAAAGCACAAGCACGTCGAGATCGGCAAACCACGCGCGTGCGACGGAGCCTTGCGTTTCCAGCGCGAAGCGATAGCCGCGGGCGTGGCCGTGGGCGATCAGGCCCCCCAGCGGCTGAATGGCTGGATTGCCGCCGGAGAGCGACACCATCAGCGGCCTGCCGTTCGACAGCGCCTCAACCTCCGCCCAGATCGCCTCCACCGTCATCGGCTGCCAGTCGGCGCGGAAGCGGCTTTCCACCGCATGCAGGCTGTCACACCACGAACAGCGAAAATCACAGCCGCCGGCGCGCACGAACACCGTCGGCTGGCCGATCAGCACGCCCTCGCCCTGGATGGTTGGCCCGAAAATCTCGCTGATGCGGATCAGCGATCCTTCCGCTGTCGTCACGGGCGATACTCCGCCCAGGTCTTGGGCGTCTCGCTGACCCGCACGGCCGCCGTTTCCGGAAAGCGCGCCTTGCACCAGTCGTAGAAATGCCGGGCGAGGTTTTCCGCCGTGCTCATCGTGGAACCCAGCACGTCGTTCAGATGCCGGTGGTCGAAGTGGTCGTCGATATAGGCCTTCAGCACCTTCAGCTCGTGATAGTCGCGCACGAAGCCGTCGGCATTCAGCGTCTCGCCGGCCAGTTCCACCACCACGATGTAATTGTGGCCGTGCAGGCGGGCACACTGGTGATCGGCCGGCAGGTGGCCAAGCTGATGCGAGGCGGAAAAGTGAAATTCCTTGGTGATGCGGTACATGGGCTGTCAGACCTCATCCGCCCGGAAGCCGGCGGTTGCCGCTTTCCAGAAATCCGGATCGTCATAGACGGTCGGATCTTCGACGCCGGCCAGATGGAAGGCCTCGCGCCGCTCGACGCAGGTGCCGCAACGGCCGCAGTGCCGCTCGCCGCCCTTGTAGCAGGACCAGGTTTCGGCAAAGGGCGTGCCGACGCTGGCGCCTTCGGTCACGATGTCGGCCTTCGAGCCCATCACGAAGGGGGCATGCAGCACCACATCGGCATAGCCTTCCAGCGCATGGTCCTGCATCACCTGGAAGCTGTCGATGAAACCGGGGCGGCAGTCGGGATAGATGAAGTGGTCGCCGCCATGCACGGCAATCGCCACCGCTTCCGCCTGGCGGGCGGCGGCAAGACCGAAGGCAATCGCCAGCATGATGGCATTGCGGTTCGGCACCACGGTGATCCGCATGGTCTCTTCCGCATAATGCCCGTCCGGTACCGCCACGTCATCGGTGAGTGCCGAGCCGGACAGATGCCGGCCGATGTTGGAGATGTCGATGATCTCATGCGGCACGCCGAGCCGTTTCGCCGCCAGCGCGGCAAATTCCAGCTCCTTGCGGTGACGCTGACCGTAATCGAAGGAGATCAGGCCGATAAGGGTATGTTCCGCCGCGACCTTGTAGGCCAGCGAAACGGAATCCAGTCCGCCGGAGCAGACGACGAGGGTTTTCATGACAGGTATCCTTGTTTTGACCGGGTAGGCTGCGACCGGAGGGTGACCCGAGCGGCTGATAGCGGAATTCCGCAATCCGCGCAATTCACGATGGGGATGTCGATTGGCTCTGGTGCCGGGCAGTTGGAGACCATACATCTCTGGCACCCACAGGAACCCTTGGAGGGACACATGGATCTGTCCGGCTTCGACATTCTCGTCATTGCGCTCGTGGTCTTCGTCATTCTGGTGCTGTTTGCCGGGATCAAGACGGTGCCGCAGGGCTATCGCTATACGGTGGAACGCTTCGGCCGCTATACCCGCACGCTCGATCCCGGCCTCAACCTGATCGTCCCGTTCATCGACCGCGTCGGCGCGCAGATGAACGTGATGGAGCAGGTGCTGGACGTGCCGACCCAGGAGGTCATCACCAAGGACAATGCCAGCGTCTCGGCCGATGCGGTGGCCTTCTACCAGATCCTCAACCCGGCCCAGGCAGCCTATCAGATCGCCAATCTGGAAAATGCGATCCAGAATCTCACCATGACCAATATCCGCTCGGTGATGGGCTCGATGGATCTCGACGAACTGCTGTCCAACCGCGATCTGATCAACGAGCGCCTGCTCAGGGTGGTGGACGAGGCTGTCGGCCCCTGGGGCATCAAGGTCACCCGCGTCGAGATCAAGGATATCCAGCCGCCGCGCGATCTGGTGGAGGCCATGGCCCGCCAGATGAAGGCCGAACGCGAGAAGCGTGCGCAGGTGCTGGAGGCGGAAGGTTCGCGCAATGCGCAGATCCTGCGCGCCGAAGGCGCCAAGCAGGCCGCGGTGCTGCAGGCCGAGGGCGAGCGCGAAGCCGCCTTCCGCGAGGCGGAAGCGCGCGAGCGCCTGGCCGAGGCCGAGGCCAAGGCAACGCTGGTGGTTTCGCAGGCGATTGCCGGCGGCGACGTCAACGCCATCAATTACTTCGTCGCCCAGAAATACACCGAGGCAATGGCCGCAATCGGCACCGCCGCGAATGCCAAGATCGTGCTGATGCCGATGGAGGCCTCCTCGCTGATCGGGTCGCTCGGCGGCATCGGGGCGATTGCCCGCGAAGTGTTCGGCGAGCCGGCGCAGGCCGGCCAGCCATCGCCGCCGCGCGGCGTGGCTGCCCCGCGCAGCACGCCGGCCGTCAATCCGTTCAACCGGCCGGGCAGCGAGAGCTGAGGCGATGATCCAGCAGCTGGTCATCACCCTCGGCCCGTGGAGCTGGTGGATCCTCGGACTGATCCTGCTGGCGGCGGAACTGGCCGCCCCCGGCGTCTTCCTGATCTGGGTCGGGCTTGCCGCCATGGTGGTTGGGGCCGCCTCGCTGTTGCTGTGGGATCAGGCCGCCTGGAGCTGGCAGGTGCAGCTCATGCTGTTTGCCGCGCTTGCCGTCGCAATCACGCTGGCCGGCCGGCGTGTGTTTGCCCGCACGGATGGCGAAAGCGACGAACCCTTGCTGAACCGGCGCGGCGAGAGCCTTGTCGGCCGCACCGCGACGCTTGCCGAGCCCATTCGCGAAGGCCGCGGCCGCATCAGGCTGGATGATACCTGGTGGTCGGTTTCCGGACCGGACCTGCCGGCCGGCATGCGGGTCAGGGTCGCCGCCTGGACGGGCAACGAACTCATCGTGGAGCCGGTGGCCGGCTGACCCTTGGGCTTTGCGAGACGACGTCGCCGTCAGGCGACGCCGATCCGGAGCAAATCGTGGAAATGCACGAGGCCGATCGGCCTGCGCGCCTCGTCAACGACGATCAGCGCGCCGATATTGTGCTTGTTGATGAGGCCGAGCGCGGCCGTTGCCAGCGTGGTGGGGGCAATGGTCTTCGGCGTTGTCGTCATCACGTCATCGACGCAGAGTTCGCCGAGATTGCGGTGCAGGTTGCGCGCCATGTCGCCTTCGGTGACGATGCCCGCCAGCGTGCCGTCCTCATCGAGAACCACGACGCAGCCGAAATGCTTGCGGGACAGCGTGCGCACCGCCTCCGGCATCGGCGTGCCGCGCGGGACCAGCGGCAGACGCTCGCCGGTATGCATGATGTCGCTCACATGGGTGAGGCTCGCGCCCAGCTTGCCGCCCGGATGGAAGACGTGGAAATCCGTCGCGGTAAAGCCGCGCGCCTCCAGCAGTGCAACGGCCAGCGCATCGCCCAGCGCCAGTTGCATCAGCGTCGAGGTGGTGGGCGCCAGCCCGTGCGGGCAGGCTTCCTGCTCGGCCGGCACCAGCAGCACCACATCGCTCTGGCGCGCCAGCGAGGACTGCGGCGCGCAGGTGATCGACACCAGCGGAATGGAGAAGCGGCGCGTATAGGCGATGATGCTCTTCAGCTCCGCGCTTTCGCCGCCCTTGGAGATCGCCAGCACCAGATCATTGCCGGCAATCATGCCGAGATCGCCGTGATTGGCTTCGGCCGCATGCACGAAGGAGGCGGGCGTGCCGGTGGAGGCAAAGGTCGCGGCCATCTTAGCGCCGATATGGCCGCTCTTGCCGACGCCGGTGACGATGACGCGGCCGGTAATGCCTGCAATGAGCGCAATGGCCTGGCGCATGGGCTCCGCCAGGCCATTGCCAAGCGCTGTCTCGAGCGCGGTCAGCCCGCGCTTTTCGATGGAGATGGTGCGCAGCGCCGAGGCAATCACATCGGCCTGATCGGGAAGAATGGCTTTGCTGTTCATGCGGCCTGCCATAGCGCGGCCGGCGACGGAAGTCCATGCGGCACCCGGTCCCGCCGGTGCAAGGAACCACAAGCGGCCCGCAACCAAGGATTAACCCTGTTCCTTTAGCCTTTGCTCATCATGGCATTCCGCCAGGATCCGCATCGCATAAGGCCGTTCATGTCCCGCATCCCTCTCCGTCACGGCAAACCGGACCGGCGCGCACGGCCGGCGGCGCTGGTCGTGACGGCGGCGGTGCTGCTGGTGCCGATGCTTGCGCCCGCACAGTCTCTCGTGACGGAGGGCAGCGACATCGTCACCACGGACGAAGCCGCAACGTCGGCCGCCGGGCGCAACCCGAACCCGATTGGCGCCGCCACCCTGCGCACCGGCCTGCGGCAGGACGTGCCACTGGGTGTGGACGGCACCGATGCCGACGATCTGAACACGCTGATCGAGGGACCGCAGAACCTGCCGGAGGCGGCTATTGACGGCGGCGATGCAGCGCCTCGCTTCTCCGACGATGGCAGCGGCATCCGGCTTGGCAGCTTCATGTTGCGCCCGACGATCAACGAGAGCATCAACGGCGAGCGCACCCGAAGCGGCGGCAGCGAGACCCGCCGCACCTATGCCGCCACCGCCGTCAACGGCACGCTGACATCCGACTGGTCCCGTCACGCCCTGACGGTGACGGCGGAAGGCACGCATGAGCGCAATCTGAGCGGCAGCGCCAGCACGAAACCGGAGGGCCGCATCGATGCCGATCTGAGGCTCGATCTGGCCGACGAAACCGTCGCGCATCTGACCGGCGGCTACGCCTTCGAGCGCGAGGATACCAGCGACCCGAACGCCATCAGCGGCGCCACCACCCAGGCCGGCGTCAACCGCTACAGCACGGGCGCCTCCATCGCCCGCGACTTCGGCATCCTGCGCGGCACGGCCAGCCTTGCCGCCGTACGTTCCACCTATGGCGCGGCCCGATTTGCCGATGGCAGCCGCCTTTCGCTCGGCGACCGCGACCGCTGGGCGGTGGAAGGCCGGCTGCGTCTCGGCTACGAACTGTCCCCCGCCCTCATCCCGTTCATCGAGGCAAGCCTCGGCCGGGCGATCTATGACGAGACGCGCGACGTCTCCGGCTATGCCCGTTCCTCGCACAGCTATGGCGGCCGCGGCGGTCTTCAGGTCGATTTCGGCGAGAAGCTGCGCGGCGAATTGGGCCTCGGTTATGCCGTGGTCGACTACGAGGATGCGCGCCTCGCCTCGCTCGGCGCCATCACGCTTGATGGAAGCCTCTTCTGGTCGCCGCACCGGGGCACCGACGTCGATTTCGGCCTGCGCACCACGCTGCAGGATTCGACCACCGCCGGGGTCAACGGCTGGCGGGAATATCAATGGACCGCCGGCCTGTCGCATCAGGTGATGAGCCGCCTGACGGCACGCCTCACCGGCTCCGTCACGCAAAGGGATTTTTCCGCTGGTCCTGACGAAACCGACTGGCAGACCGGCTTCGGCCTGATCTGGAACCTCAACCGCTGGTTCGATGTCACCGCCAATCTCGGCTATGAGCATACAGGCAATGCAAGCGGCCCTGACAGCAATCTGGTGCGCGCCGGCCTTGGCGTGAGCCTGCGGCGGTGACAGGCGCGCCCTCATCCGGCGCGACCGGCAGGGCAGCAACAGAAAACCCCGCGGCGCAAGCCACGGGGTTTGAAAATCGACCAGACGATTCCGATCAGAGGCCGGAGGTCAGGGCCTTCAGCGGGCCTTCGATCAGCGGGCGGATATCGCCGCGCTTCAGCGCGAAAGCGAGGTTTGCCAGGATGAAGCCGTCCTTGGCACCGCAGTCGTAGGTCTCGCCCTTGAAGTGATAGCCGGCGAACTCCTGCGACTTGGCGAGCGTCAGCATGCCGTCGGTCAACTGGATCTCGTTGCCGGCGCCACGCTCCTGGGTCTCCAGGATCTTGAAGATTTCCGGCTGCAGGATGTAGCGGCCGTTGATGAAGAAGTTCGACGGTGCGGTTCCCTTGGCCGGCTTCTCCACCATTTCGGTGATCTTGAAGCCTTCCTCGCCAACCTTCTCGCCGACGCCGACGATGCCATACTTGTGCGCCAGTTCCGGTGCACATTCCTCGACGGCCAGAACATTGCCGCCGGTCTTGTCGTAGAGTTCGACCATGCCCTTGAGGCAGCTCTTCTCCGACGACATGATCATGTCGGGCAGCAGGACGGCGAAGGGCTCGTCGCCGACGATGTCACGCGCGCACCAAACGGCGTGGCCGAGACCGAGCGGAACCTGCTGGCGGGTGAAGCTTGCCGTGCCTGCCTTGGGAAGAAGATCCGCAAGCAAGGTCAGCTCGGCATTCTTGTTGCGCTCGCGAAGCATCTGTTCGAGTTCGAACTGAATGTCGAAATAATCTTCGATGACACCTTTGCCGCGACCGGTAACGAACACGAAATGCTCGATCCCTGCTTCCGCGGCTTCATCGACAACGTACTGGATGACCGGCTTGTCGACGACCGTCAGCATTTCCTTCGGTACAGCCTTCGTGGCTGGAAGGAAGCGGGTTCCCAGTCCAGCGACGGGGAATACGGCCTTACGGATTTTCTGTTGTCCCACTCATGCCTCCTAAAGCACTTACAATCATTGCGGTGCGGAATCGCTGTTATCCGAAAATCACCACATATTCACAAACAATGACAGAGCAGTGTAGTGATGGTAAAGAATTTGTTGACACTGTCTGCCGTATCCTGCCGTGACGGCCAGGGCGTGGTTCCCGATCCTGGCGAATTTGAGACCGGAAAGCACAAGGAACACGACAGCCGATGAGATTTTTCAGCCCACATCGTTTCGCCGGACTTGCCCTCTCCGTGATCGCAGCCATGACGCTGGCGAGCACTCCATTAGATGCCAGAGCCGATAACGGTTTCAAGACATGGGTCGCCAATTTCTATCGCACCGCAGCAGAAAACGGCATCACGCGCTCCACCTACAACAAGGCCTTTGCGGGCGTGAAGGGTCCGGATGAGGACGTGTTGCGCAAGGCCAACTACCAGCCGGAGTTCAAGACCGAGATCTGGCAGTATCTGGATTCGCGCGTCAATCCGTTCACCGTGCGCAACGGTCGCGAGATGCTGGCGCGCCACGGCCGGCTGCTGGAGGCGCTGGAGCATCGCTTCGGGGTGGACAAGCACGTGCTGCTCGCCATCTGGTCAATGGAATCCAATTACGGCGCCGTTCTCGATCAGCCGGAGCGGCTGCACCACATTCCACAGGCGCTTGCCACGCTGGCTTGGGCTGATCCCCGGCGGGCGAAGTTCGCTCGCACGCAGCTGATCGCCGCCCTGAAGATCCTCCAGACCGGAGAAATCTCGCCGAAGCACCTGACTGGCTCCTGGGCGGGCGCCATGGGCCATACGCAGTTCATTCCGACGAGCTACCTGCTCTATGCCGTCGATGCCGATGGCGACGGGCGGCGCGACATCTGGAGTTCGGTTCCGGATGCGCTGGCGACGGCCGCCAATCTTCTGGCGGAAAACGGCTGGCAGGCGGGCAAGACCTGGGGCTACGAGGCGGTGCTGCCGCCTGGCGCCGCACGCTATGCAGGCCAGACGAAGACGCTCGGCCAGTGGGCAGCGCTCGGCTTCATCCGGCCGAACGGCAAGGATTTTCCACGCCCCGGCGATCGAGCGGAGCTGAAGCTGCTGGCCGGCGCCGAGGGACCGGCCTTCCTGATGCTGCGCAACTTCTTCGTGGTGAAGCGCTACAACGCCGCCGACAGCTATGCGCTGGCCGTCGGCCTTCTCGCGGACGAGATCGCCGGCTATGGCGGCATGGTGCAGCCCTGGCCGCGGCCGCATGGAACGCTGGACGTACGGGAAAAGCTCGAACTGCAGAGCCGCCTCAAGGCCATGGGCTATTACGACGGCGAAATCGATGGCAATCTGGGTTCCGGTTCGCGCGCCGCCATCAGCGCCATCCAGTCGCGGCTCGGCATGGAAGCGGACGGGGAGCCGTCCCAGACGCTGCTGAAACGGTTGCGCAACTGACATCGTGGAACGGGCGGTCCGGCTGCCCGTTTCCGCCTCCGATCTGCGGGACGCGGTTCGGCCGGCATGCTGGATACGGAAAGATGGGCACATGACACAGGGCGGCAGAGGCGGGCAGCGGACATGCATCATGATGCTGTGCGCCCTCATGATGCTGCCGCTCGACGGCGCCCCCGCCGCCGCCCAGGAACGCCGCACCCTGATGGACATGCTGTTCGGCGACCGCCGGCAGGTTGAGGAGCGGGTGATCGTCAAGCCGGAAAACCAGAGGCAGCGCCGCCGCCAGCCGGCCCGGGTCACCGCGCCCGAGGCGGCACGCACCGTCGCCCCCGCCCCGCGCGCCGAGGAGCCTGCGCCGGTGGAGAAGATGGAAAACGCCCGCAAGATCCTGGTGATCGGCGACTTCACCGCCATGAGCCTCGGCAAGGGGCTGAACGCTGCCTTCTCGCAGGATCCGTCCGTCGCCGTGATCGAACAGGGCTCCGGCTCCTCCGGGCTGGTGCGCGAGGATCATCTGAACTGGCCGCAGCGGCTGCAGCAACTGCTGGCGGAGGAACGGCCGAAGCTGGTCGTGGTGATGATCGGCGCCAATGATCGCCAGGCCATGCAGGTCGAGGGCGGGCGCGAGCGTTTCCGCACCGATGCCTGGCTTGCAGCCTATGAGGCGCGCGTCGCGCGCCTTGCGGCCATGGTCACCAAGGCGGGCCTTCCCCTGCTCTGGGTCGGCCTGCCCGCCTTCGAGTCCCCGTCGCTCACCACCGATGCCGTGACGCTGAACGGCATCTATCGCCAGCAGGTGGAGAAGGCGGGCGGTGAATTCGTCGACATCTGGGACGGCTTCGTCAGCGAGGGCGGCAAGTTCATCGTGACGGGATCCGACATCAACGGCCAGCCGGTCAGGCTGCGCAGCGCCGATGGCATCGGCTTCACGGATGCGGGCAAGCGCAAGCTCGCCTTCTATGTGGAAAAACTCGCCCGCCGGCATCTGGGCGATCTCAGCATTGCCGACATCATCCGCGGCGATGCCGCCGACCTGCCCCAGCTTTCCAGTCTGCCGCCGGAGGCGGAGACCAGCGTGAAGACCCAGCCGATCAGCCTGACGGACCCGGATCTGGACGGCGGAGAGGAACTGCTGGGCAAGGCCCCTTCCCCGCCGGCCCCGGCCGTCGACAAGGAAACGCCGCGCGACCTTCTGGTGAAGCGCGGCGAGCTGCCGGAAGCGCCGATCGGCCGCGTCGACTATTATCGCACGGAGATCACCGGCGCGACGCGCTGACGCCCTGCCTCACGCCGCCTGCCCGTCGCGTCGGCTCGCAAGCACCGCAAGGCACTGCTCGAAGGCCGCAAGGTCGGTGTAGAGGGCATCGGCCGGTGCCGCATGGATGGCAATGTGACCGCCGCGCCGCTCGATGCCGCCATGCAGCATCAGGTTTTCGATCATGTCGAAATCTTCGAGCGACATGCCGTCCGGCCCGCGCTTGCGGCCATCGGCGCCTTCGCGCACCTCGTCGCCGTAGAAGCCGGCGGTGCGGGCGTAATGATTGGCGGTCACATTGGTATAGGCCGCCACCAGCTTGCCCTGTGCGCACATGTAGCCGAGTTCGAAGGCGGTTCCGACATCGGCGGCAATGCCGCGAAACGGCGTCAGGTTGGCGATCACTCCATCGGCGCGGTTCATCATGCCTTCGTCCACCGCGCTGATCTTCAGGCCGAATTCATGGCGGGTCGGCGCAGGCTCGATGAAGATGTCGCCGGGGCAGATCGGCTCGAAACCATGCGCGCGGGTGAGCGCCGCCTTGGCATCCAGAATATCACGGGCATTGGGGAGAAAGACCTCCGGCCCGGCAAGATAGAGTTTCAATGTCATTGGCCGTCAGTCCGGTAAATTTCACGCAGAAACGGATCGGCCCGGTTTCCCGGGCCGATTTCGCTGTTGCATCTCAGGCCGGCAGAACCGTGCTGCCCATCAGGGCCTCGTCCACGGCGCGCGCCACCTGGCGGCCCTCGCGGATCGCCCAGACGACCAGAGACTGACCACGACGCACGTCGCCGGCCGCCCAGAGCTTGTCGACCGAGGTCTTGTAGTCCTTTTCGCTGGCGACAACATTGGTCGAGCCGCGACGGTCGACATTGAGGTTCAGCTTGTCGCCCAGATCCTTCAGAACGCCATCCTGGAACGGACCGGAAAAGCCGATGGCGATGAAGGCGAGATCGGCCTTGATGATGAAATCCGTGCCGGCGATCGGCTTGCGGCGCTCATCGACCTGGCAGCAGCGCACGCCGGTCAGCTGACCGTCTTCGCCGACGAATTCCAGTGTCGCGACCTGGAATTCGCGGATCGCTCCCTCGGCCTGGGAGGAGGAGGTGCGCATCTTGGTGGCCCAGAACGGCCAGACGGCGAGCTTGTCTTCCTTTTCCGGCGGCATCGGGCGGATGTCGAGCTGGGTCACCTTCACGGCACCCTGGCGGAAGGCCGTGCCGACGCAGTCGGACGCGGTGTCGCCACCGCCGACGACGACGACATGCTTGGCACCGGCCAGGATCGGTTCGGACGGCCAGCCGACGCTGTCGATGTTCTCGCGACCGACACGGCGGTTCTGCTGAACGAGATAGGGCATCGCATCATAGACGCCGTGCAGGTCGACGCCGGGAATGCCGGCAGGGCGCGGGGTCTCGGAGCCGCCGCAATAGATGACGGCATCATGCGCGTCGAGCAGCGTCTGCATCGGGATGTCGACGCCGATATTGGCGCCGTAATGGAAGGTGACGCCCTCGCCCGTCATCTGCTCGACGCGGCGGTCGATGAAGTTCTTCTCCATCTTGAAGTCCGGAATGCCATAACGCAGCAGGCCGCCGGCCTTGCTCTCGCGCTCATAGACATGCACCTCGTGACCCGCACGCGCCAGCTGCTGCGCAGCCGCCATGCCGGCCGGACCGGAACCGATCACGGCAACCTTCTTGCCGGTCTTCACGGTCGCCGGCTGCGGCACGATGTAACCAAGCTCGTAGGCCTTGTCGGCAATCGCCTGTTCCACCGTCTTGATGGCGACGGGCGCATCTTCGAGGTTCAGCGTGCAGGCTTCCTCGCAGGGAGCGGGGCAGACGCGGCCGGTGAATTCCGGGAAGTTGTTGGTGGAATGGAGGTTGCGGATCGCCTCTTCCCACTTGTTGTTGTAGACGAGGTCGTTCCAGTCCGGGATCTGGTTGTGCACCGGACAGCCGGTCGGGCCATGGCAATAGGGGATGCCGCAGTCCATGCACCGCGCCGCCTGCTTGGTGACTTCCGCATCCGACATCGGGATGAGAAACTCGCGGAAATGGCGAATACGGTCAGAGGCCGGCTGATACTTCGCCACCTGCCGGTCGATTTCCATGAAACCCGTAACCTTGCCCATCTTTCATCCCTCAATCTTCGCCGCTAGCGCAGCCAATTTTCAACCTTCAACCCCGGCACGCGGGAAAACTCACTCTCGTCGTTCGTCACCAGCACAGCGTCCAGTGCCAGTGCATGGGCAGCGATCCATAGGTCGTTTGGCCCGATATTCTTTCCTTGCCTCAACGCCAGCCGGACCTCGGCATACCGCTGATCACCCGGAAGCTGCAGCGGCGCCACATAAAGCCGCCGCGTTACCGCTGAAACCTTGCGCGCCAACTCCTCGGAGCCGTTTTTCTTCACGCCGTACCAGATCTCCCCATGGGTGATGATACTGATGAAGGCATTTTCTTCCCCGATCTCAAGAAGCCGTTCGAGGACCGTTCCACGCGGATCCCTGACCATCGCCGAAACGACGTTGGTATCAAGCATATACCGCATCAGATCTCGACCTCGTGGAGCGGTTCCAGATCGTCGTCGTTGCCAACGAACTCTTCTCCACTCCAGGCTTCCGCCTGATTGAGATACTCGATCAGGCCCGCAGTCACCGCGGTTCGCATCAGGATCGAGCCATCCGGCTGCTGCACCAAGACGGCACGATCACCATCGAACTCGAATTCCTTCGGTATGCGAACCGCCCGGCTTCGGCCGTTTTTGAAGATGGCTGCTGCGACCTCGCCATCTCCAATTGCGTCTTTCACATGCTCGTTCATATTTGCCTCCACTATTGGCATATGCTGGCAGCATATCACAAAGGTGGAACATGTCGAACTATTCCGCCGCAACGCCCATGCGCATGCGTTCCATTTCCTCCAGCGCACGGCGGTACTCGACCGGCATGACCTTGCGGAACTTCGGACGATACTCGCTCCAGCGATCCAGGATCTCCTTGGCGCGGGTAGAGCCCGTGTAGTGGAGATGGTTGGAAATCATCTGGTAGAGGCGCTCCTCGTCGTGGCGCGTCATGTCTTCGGAAACGTCCACACGTCCCTTGTGCATGAGGTCGCCACCGTGATGGTGAAGCTTCTCCAGCATGTCGTCTTCTTCCGGCACCGGCTCCAGCTCGACCATGGCCATGTTGCAGCGCTTGGCGAAATCGCCCTTCTCATCGAGAACATAGGCCACGCCGCCAGACATGCCGGCTGCGAAGTTGCGGCCTGTTTCTCCGAGAACCACCACAATGCCGCCCGTCATGTATTCGCAGCCGTGATCGCCCACGCCTTCGACAACGGCAATCGCACCGGAGTTGCGCACCGCAAAGCGCTCGCCCGCCACGCCGCGGAAGTAGCACTCGCCGGTGATCGCACCGTAGAGCACGGTGTTGCCGACGATGATGGAGTGCTCTGCGGCGAGCTTCGAGTTTTCCGGCGGACGCACGATGATGCGGCCACCCGAAAGCCCCTTGCCCACATAGTCGTTGCCGTCACCCACCAGATCGAAGGTGATGCCGCGTGCGAGGAAAGCACCGAAGGACTGGCCAGCCGTGCCGCGCAGCGTCACGTGGATGGTATCGTCCTTGAGACCCTTGTGACCCCAACGCTTGGCGAGCGCGCCAGACAGCATCGCGCCGGCAGAACGGTCGACGTTCTTGATCGGCACTTCGAAGACAACCGGCTCCTTGTTCTCCAAGGCAGGCAGCGACTTCTCGATCAGCTTGCGGTCGAGAATATCGTCGATCGGGTGCTTCTGGCGCTCGGTCCAGTAGGTTGCTTCCTTGGGAGCCTCGACCTTGTGGAAAATCCTCGAGAAATCGAGACCCTTGGCCTTCCAGTGTGCCAGCATCTCATCCTTTTCGAGCAGTTCGGAAGCGCCGATGATCTCATCCAGCCTGGTGAAGCCAAGCGAAGCGAGGATTTCACGCACTTCTTCGGCCACGAAGAAGAAGTAGTTGATGACGTGCTCCGGCGTGCCCTTGAAGCGCTTGCGCAGAACGGGATCCTGCGTGGCAACGCCCACCGGGCAGGTGTTGAGATGGCACTTGCGCATCATGATGCAGCCGGCGGCAATCAGCGGCGCGGTGGCGAAGCCGAATTCGTCGGCCCCCAGAAGCGCACCGATGATGACGTCGCGGCCGGTCTTCAGACCGCCATCCACCTGAAGGGCAATGCGGGAACGAAGGCCGTTCAGCACCAGCGTCTGCTGGGTTTCGGCAAGGCCGATTTCCCAGGGGCTGCCGGCATGCTTCAGCGAGGTGAGCGGGGACGCCCCGGTGCCGCCATCGAAGCCGGCCACCGTGATATGGTCGGCGCGCGCCTTGGCAACGCCGGCGGCAACCGTGCCGACACCCACTTCCGACACCAGCTTGACCGAGATATCGGCGGCCGGGTTGACGTTCTTCAGGTCGTAGATCAGCTGCGCCAGATCTTCGATCGAATAGATGTCGTGGTGCGGCGGCGGCGAAATCAGGCCGACGCCCGGCGTGGAATGGCGGGTCTTTGCAACCGTCGCATCCACCTTGTGACCGGGCAGCTGACCGCCTTCGCCGGGCTTGGCACCCTGCGCCACCTTGATCTGCAGCATGTCGGCATTGACGAGATATTCCGTCGTTACACCGAAGCGGCCGGATGCAATCTGCTTGATGGCAGACCGTTCCGGGTTCTGCGACCCGTCGGCAAGCGGCATGTAGCGGTCGCTCTCTTCGCCGCCCTCACCCGTGTTCGACTTGCCGCCGATGCAGTTCATGGCGATGGCGAGCGTGGTATGCGCCTCGCGGCTGATCGAGCCGAAGGACATGGCACCCGTCGAGAAGCGCTTGACGATATCGACCGCCGGTTCGACCTCATCAATGGAGACCGGCTTGCGGCCAATCGCTTCCGCCGACTTGATCTTGAACAGGCCGCGAATGGTGTTCATGCGCAGCGACGTCTCGTTCACCATGGCCGCGAATTCGCGGTAGCGATCCTGGCTGTTGCCGCGCACGGCATGCTGCAGCGAGGCCACCGCATCCGGCGTCCAGGCATGGCTTTCGCCGCGCATGCGGTAGGCATATTCGCCACCGATATCGAGCGTGGATGCGAGAATCGGGTCCTTGCCGAAGGCAGCCGTATGGCGGGCAACGGTTTCCTCGGCGATTTCCTTCAGGCCGACCCCTTCGATGGTGGTGGCCGTGCCGAAGAAATACTTGTTGACCAGTTCCGACGACAGGCCGATGGCATCGAAGATCTGCGCGCCGCAATAGGACTGGTAGGTCGAGATGCCCATCTTGGACATGACCTTCAGGATGCCCTTGCCGACCGCCTTGATGTAGCGATAGACCACTTCGCTCGCATCGACTTCCTTGGGGAATTCGCCACGGGCATGCATGTCGGTCAGCGTATCGAAGGCGAGATACGGGTTGATCGCCTCGGCACCGAAGCCGGCAAGGCAGCAGAAGTGATGGATTTCGCGCGGCTCGCCGGATTCCACCACCAGACCGACCGAGGTTCTGAGGCCCTTGCGGATCAGGTGATGGTGCACGGCAGCCGTCGCCAGCAGTGCCGGAATGGCAATGCGATCCGGGCCGATCTGGCGGTCGGAGAGCACGATGATGTTGTAGCCGCCCTTGACGGCCGCTTCCGCCCGCTCGCACAGACGGTCGAGCATTTCCGGCATGCCTTCGGCGCCGCGCTCCACATCATAGGTGAAGTCGAGCGTCTTGGTGTCGAAATGGTCTTCCATGTGGCCGATGGAGCGGATCTTTTCGAGATCGCCATTGGTCAGGATCGGCTGGCGCACTTCCATGCGCTTGGCCTTCGCCATGCCTTCATGGTCGAGAATGTTCGGGCGCGGGCCGATGAACGACACGAGGCTCATGACGAGTTCTTCGCGGATCGGGTCGATCGGCGGGTTCGTCACCTGGGCAAAGTTCTGCTTGAAATAGGTGTAAAGCAGCTTCGACTTCGACGACATGGCCGAAATCGGCGTATCGGTCCCCATGGAGCCCACGGCTTCCTGACCGGTCGTTGCCATCGGCGACATCAGGATCTTGGTGTCTTCCGAGGTGTAGCCGAAGGCCTGCTGGCGGTCGAGCAGCGATACGTCGCGGCGCAGCGCACGCGGCTCCACCGGCTTCAGCTCTTCCAGAATGATCTGGGTGCGATCCAGCCAGTTGCGGTAGGGATGCTTGGTTGCGAGCTCGCTCTTCACTTCCTCGTCGGAAACGATGCGGCCCTTCTCCATGTCGATCAGCAGCATCTTGCCGGGCTGCAGACGCCACTTCTTGACGATGGTTTCCTCCGGAACCGGCAGAACGCCGGCCTCAGACGCCATGATCACCCGGTCGTCCGAGGTGACGACATAGCGGGCCGGACGCAGTCCGTTGCGGTCGAGCGTCGCGCCGATCTGCTTGCCATCGGTAAAGGCAACGGCTGCCGGACCATCCCACGGCTCCATCAGCGCGGCGTGATATTCGTAGAAGGCCTTGCGTTCCGGGCTCATCGACTGGTTGCCGGCCCAGGCTTCCGGGATCAGCATCATCACGGCATGCGCCATGGAATAACCGCCGCGCACGAGGAATTCGAGCGCGTTGTCGAAGCAGGCGGTGTCCGACTGGCCTTCGTAGGAAATCGGCCAGAGCTTGGAGATGTCATCGCCGAAGAAGGGCGAGGAGACGGATGCCTGGCGCGCCGCCATCCAGTTGACATTGCCGCGCAGCGTGTTGATTTCGCCGTTATGGGCGACCATGCGGTACGGATGCGCCAGCTTCCACGACGGGAAGGTGTTGGTGGAGAAGCGCTGGTGCACGAGGGCGACCGCGGATTCGAAACGCGGATCCGACAGGTCCTTGTAGTAGGCGCCGACCTGATAGGCCAGGAACATGCCCTTGTAGACGATGGTCGAGGACGACAGCGAGACCGGATAGAAGCCGGTTTCCTGGCCGCCGAACTGGTCGTAGATGCGGTTGGAGATCACCTTGCGCAGCAAAAACAGCTTGCGTTCGAAATCGTGGTTGGTCGCCGCATCGCGCCCAGCCCCGATGAAGACCTGACAGTGATAGGGTTCGGTTGCAGCAATATCCGGCGCCTTCGACAGCGAGGAATTGTCGACCGGCACGTCGCGGAAACCGAGGAACTGCTGCCCCTCTTCCGCAATCACATCGACCATCACCTTCTTGAAGTGCTCGATCTGCTCGGGATCGCGCGGCATGAAGACATGGCCGACCGCATATTCACCGGCCTTCGGCAGGGTCACGCCCTGCTTGGCCATCTCCTCGCGGAAGAAACGGTCCGGGATCTGCACCAGAATGCCAGCACCATCGCCCATCAGCGGATCGGCACCGACGGCGCCGCGATGGGTGAGGTTTTCAAGAATGAACAGACCGTCCTTGACGATCTGGTGCGACTTCTGCCCCTTCATATGAGCAATGAAGCCCACGCCGCAGGCATCGTGCTCGTTGCGCGGATCATAAAGCCCCTGCGCGAACGGCATGCCCGAGGCAGAGAGACGGGCCGGAATGACGGCCTTCACGGTCTCGCCTTCGGCACCATGGGGTCTTTCAGCCTGCGTCATCATTCTTCCTCCTTATCGGCCGCCGAAGCGGGCAAGGGTTGATCTCATTCACCGCCCGGAGGCGGCCCGTAGCCATACACAGCGCAAGTGAACCGCAGACGACAATACCTCCCGGAGCGGGAGGTTAACAGTTCCTTGCAGCCATTCTCGACAAATTAGGACAGGATGACTGTCCTAGTTCGCAATTTCTATGACAGAAAACCGGTTCCCGCGCAAGGGCGCCCACGGGAAAAACAGCACCACCTTAAGCCGGAAAATTGCCTTTTCCGCCACCATTGGCGCAAGAATATTATCGAAAGCGGAGCGGTTCTTTCCACTTCATGCGGCAAAATCGGGTCCGCCGGCGCACGCGCGAAAAGTCTATTGATCGGCAGGCTGTTCGGCTTAATCTGCCGCACCTATCCTGACCCATCTTGCGAGAAATCCCTCATGTTCTTTGCCTCGGACAACTGGGCTGGCGCTCACCCCGCCATCAACGAACGCCTGCTGAAGGAATCAACACGCTTTGCCGCCGCCTATGGCACCAGCGAACTCGACCGCACCATCGAGCAGCGTTTCAACGAGATCTTCGAGCGCGAGGTCGCCGTCTTCTTCGTCGCCACCGGCACGGCGGCCAATTCGCTGGCGCTTGCCAGCCTTGCCAAGCCCGGCGGCGTGACCTTCGCCCATTCCGAGGCGCATGTGATCGAGGACGAATGCGGCGCACCGGATTTCTTCAGCGGCATGCGCATGTCGCCGGTCGAAGGGCCACGCGGCAAGATGGATCCGGCCCATCTGAGAAGCCGCATTGCACGCTATCCGCAGGATGCCGTCCATCATGGCCGCGCCACGGCTGTAACGATGACGCAGGCCACCGAAGTCGGCACCATCTATTCCCTGCAGGAAATCGAGGCCATTGCGGCGATCGCCCACGAACACGGCCTGCCCTTGCACATGGATGGCGCCCGCTTTGCCAACGCGCTGGCGCATCTCGATGCCACGCCGGCCGAGATGACGTGGAAGCGCGGCGTCGACGTTCTGTCCTTCGGCGGCACCAAGAACGGCTGCTGGTGCGCGGAAGCGATCATCTTCTTCGATCCGGCCATGGCCAGGGAACTGCCCTTCCTGCGCAAGCGCTCCGCCCAGCTGTTCTCAAAGTCGCGCTTCATCGCCGCCCAGTTCGAGGCCTATCTGCAGGACGGGCTGTGGCTCGACCTTGCCCGCCATGCCAACACCATGGCCGATCGTCTGCGGGCCGGCCTCGATGCCTCCAACAATGCAAGGCAGGCCTGGCCGACCACGTCCAATGAAGTCTTCGCCGTCATTCCGAAGACGACGGCCCGCGCTGCGGAGGCCAAGGGCGCAAAGTTCTACGACTGGCTGGAACCGCACGACATGCCGGAACCGGTTGGCGACAACGACATGCTGATCCGTCTCGTCACCAGCTTTGCCACCGAACCGCAGGATGTCGACGCATTCCTCGACGTGATCGCCGCCGGCTGAGGATCCGGCAACGGAGGCGCCGGCCATCCGGCCCGGCGTCTCCGCTCTCCAGAACAAGGAACCGAAGCACGCGCGCCTCAGACCGTGCCGTGCGGCCGGATTCGCTGGGAAATCAGGCTGGAGAGCGCCTCTGCCAGCGCCGCATCGGCACCCCGGCGCTGAACCAGCACGAATTCCACATCCTCGAGCACCGGCAGGCGGTCGCCCGTCACTTCCTTCAGCCCTTCCGGCGCCATGCTGCGCGGCTGCACCAGGACGCCCATGCCGGCCCGGGCGGCCGCCGTCAGGCCGGCTAGGCTGCCGCAGGTGCAGACGATCCGCCAGGGCAGCTTTGCTCCGTCGAGCGCATCCTGCGCCACCTTTCGGGTGATACTCGGTGCCGGAAAGGCAATCAGCGGCACCGGATACCCCGGTCCGAACTGCAGGAGATCCGGGTCGCGCGCCAGCCAGACCAGCGGTTCGCGATAGAGCAGACGGCCATGCGCCTCGCCGATGTGGCGCTTGGCGAGCACCAGATCCAGATCGCCCACATCCTGCATCCGGTAGAGCTCGACACTGAGCGCCACGGTCAGCTCCAGGTCGACCAGCGGATAAAGCCGGATGAAATCCTCCAGGATGCCCGTCAGGCGATTGGCGACCACATCCTCGGAGACACCGAGGCGAAGGCGACCGCGCAGGCGGCTTTCGCCGAATATCGACATCACCCGGCCATTGAGGTCCAGCATGCCGCGCGCATAGCTGAGCAGCGCCTCGCCCTCCGTCGTCAGCTTGACCCGATGCGTGGTGCGATCGATCAGCTGGCGCCCCAGGCTCTGCTCCAGCCGCTGGATGTGATGCGTCACCGTCGACTGGCCGATGCCGAGCTGCTCCGCGGCAAGCGTGAAACTGCCGGTTTCGTGCAGGCGCACGAAGCTGGCCAGGTGGACAAGATTGAGCATTTTATCATGAACCGTGATAACTGTTAGTCTTTGCATTCTGTTTCATGATGGCGCATGCGTAAAGGCCATATGAGATCACAGGACCGACCATGCGCCGATTTTTGCCCGACTCCTTCACCCTGATGCTGGTGACGACGGTCATCATCGCATCCCTGCTGCCCGCCCAGGGCATGTTTGCCACCTATTTCGGCTATGCGACCGATTGCGCCATCGCGCTTCTCTTCTTCCTGCACGGCGCAAGGCTGTCGCGCGACGTGGTGATCGCCGGCATCCTGCACTGGCGCCTGCACCTGACGATCCTTCTCGTCACCTATGCGATCTTTCCGCTGCTGGGGCTCGGCGCCGGCTTCATTCCGCAGACAATCCTGAAGCCGGAACTCTATGCCGGACTTCTGTATCTCTGCGTGCTGCCCTCCACGGTACAATCCTCGATCGCATTCACCTCGATTGCCGGCGGCAATGTGCCGGCCGCAATCTGCTCGGCCTCGGCCTCCAACCTGTTCGGCATGTTCCTGACGCCACTGCTCGTCGGCCTGCTGATGACGACGAGCGGCAGCGCCGGCTTTTCGCTTGATGCGCTGGAAACCATCCTGCTGCAGCTGCTCGCGCCCTTCATCCTCGGCCAGTTGCTGGAGCCGTGGATCGGCGGCTGGGTGCGTGGCCGCAAGAAGCTGCTGATGCCGGTCGATCGCGGATCGATCCTGATGGTGGTCTATCTCGCCTTTTCCGAATCCGTGAACGAGGGCCTGTGGCACACTTTCTCCGTCACCGATATCGGCGTGGTTATCGTCATCGACGGGCTGCTTCTGGCGCTGGTTCTGTGCATCACCATGTTCGGCAGCCGCCTGCTCGGCTTCAACAAGGAAGACGAGATCACCATCACCTTCTGCGGTTCGAAGAAGAGCCTCGCCTCCGGCGTGCCGATGGCCGGCGCCATCTTTGCCGGCCAGAGCATCGGCGCAATCGTGCTGCCGCTGATGCTGTTCCACCAGATCCAGCTGATGACCTGCGCGGTGATTGCGCAGAAATATGCCGCCAAGCGGGCGGCGCGCCAACAGGCAGACGCCGTCACGGCCGCCGCCTGAGGCCGCCCCCTTCGACACCAGACGGAAAGGCCCCTCCCGAAACGCTCGGGAGGGGCCTTTTCATTCACGGGGTCACGTCAGGCGGACGATGAGGCCGTGCTGCAATCCGCTCAGTTGACCTTCTGCGGATCCGGCTGGGCCTCGATCGTCTTCGGCGTGCTGACGGCATCGGCGGCAATCGCGATGCGGCGCGGCTTCAGCGTTTCAGGGATGTTGCGCAGCAGGTCGATGTGCAGCAAACCGTTCTTCAGCGAGGCGGCGCGCACCTCGACATGGTCGGCCAGCTGGAAGCGGCGCTCGAAGGCGCGCTTGGCAATGCCGCGATAGAGATATTCGGACTTCTCCGAGGTTTCCTCCTCGGATTTCTCGCCCTTGACAGTCAGCATGTGGGCATGGGCCTCGATGCTGAGTTCCTTCTCATCGAAACCGGCCACAGCCATGGTGATGCGGTAGGTGTTTTCGCCGGTACGTTCGATGTTGTAGGGCGGATAGGTCTGGGCCTGCTCCGGCTGCCCGACGCCGTCCAGCATGGAAAAGAGACGGTCGAAGCCGACGGTGGAGCGATAGAGCGGCGAAAAATCGATGTGACGCATGGTGTCCTCCTGTGAAGCGACGTTTGCGGTTTTCTCAGTTCGGGCCCGGTGCCCCGTCTGGCTGCACCGGCCCCTGGTGCGGACCCTTGCGGCGTCCGTGCCCCTGAGATGGGAGCGGCAAAAATGCGCTTCAAGACCTGCGCCATCGAAAAACGACAGGGGTGCCAGAGCGCGAAACAACATCGCTGAACGCGGCCTGAACGACCGGTTCCACCACCATTCAGGCGCCGGCTGCCAGATTGGCGACCGTCGGCAAGGCCCGGTGCCTGTCGGCGGCTGAAGTCCCGTCCCTTCTCTTCAGCCTTGCTGCCGGTGCCGGAAAACCCTCCGGTTCCGGCTTTTTTCTTTGACGCGGACGGATGCAGATCCTATCCGTTGACGGCACAGCAGATGGCGAGCCGATGGACGACATTCTCTTCCCCACGCCGGACAATCCGCTGCCGGAGCAGTTCAGCGCCGGCTTCCTGACGGCCCATGACGGCGTCCGGTTACGCTATGGCCTGTTCCGCTCGGCCGTGTCGCCCGCGCATGGCACCGTGGTGCTGCTGCAGGGGCGCAACGAGTTCATCGAGAAATATGCCGAGACGATCCGCGATCTCAACGCCATGGGGCTTTGGGTCGCGACCTTTGATCTGCGCGGCCAGGGCGGATCGGGCCGGCTGCTGAAGGATCCGCGCAAGGGCCATGTGCGGCGCTTTGCCGATTATGAGCGCGATCTCGAACTGTTCCTGCATAAGGTCGTGCTGCCGGATGCACGCCTGCCGTTCTTCCTTCTGGCCCATTCGACCGGTGCGCTGATCGCCCTTTCGGCCGCCCCCCGGCTTGCCAACCGCATCGATCGCATGGCGCTGCTTGCCCCTTACGTGGCGCTGGCGAACCAGCAGCTGCCGGAACCGTGGATCCGCCGCATCGCAGCCGGACTTTCCACCATCGGTCTCGGCAGAAAGTCGATGGGGCAGGATCGCAGCCGGCGCCCCTTCCCGGACAATCCGTTGACGGGCGACGCGCGCAGGTTTGCCCGCAATGCCGCCATCATCGCCGCGCATCCGGAACTGACCATCGGTGCGCCGACCGCGCGCTGGCTGCATGAGACGCTGACGGCGGCAAGCCGCGTCAGTCAGCAGGCGCACCTGACGCACATCACCATTCCAACTCTGCTGATTGCGCCGATGCGCGATGGCGTGGTGCCCTATCTGGCGCAGGAGAACCTGTCGCGCAATTTCCGCGCGGCACAGCTGATCCCGGTCACCGGCGCCCGTCACGAGATCCTGCAGGAACGCGATGTCTACCGCGCCCAGGCGCTCGCCGCCATCAGGGCCTTCATGCCCGGCAGCGAGACCATGCCGCCGCTCTCCGACGCGGTTGCCTGAAGGCGCGGATCAGGCGAGCAGCGCGCGCGCCTCCTCATAGACCTTGCGGCTGCCGGCGGCGATGATATCGCCGCCCTGTTCCGGCCGGCCGCCATCCCAGGTGGTGATGATGCCACCCGCCTGCTCGATGAGCGGGATCAGCGCCCCGACATCATAAGGCTTCAGGCTGTTTTCGATGACGAGATCCACATGACCGGCCGCCAGCAGGGCATAGGCATAGCAATCCACGCCGTAACGGAAGAGCCGCACCTTTTCCTCCACGGCGCGGTAGCGCGCCAGCGCCTCGGCCTCGAAGATATGCGGCGAGGTGGTGAACAGGATGGCATCCGAGAGGCTGCCGCAATCGCGGGTGCGAAGCTGGCGCTCGCCATCCGGCCCGCGATACCAGGCGCGCTCGCCATCGGCGAAATAGCGCTCGCCGGTGAAGGGCTGGTCGACCATGCCCATGTGTCCGCGGCCATTGGAATAGAAGCCGATCAGCGTGCCCCAGACGGGAACGCCGGAGATGAAGGCCCGCGTACCGTCGATCGGATCGACCACCCAGACATGCTCGCGGTCGAGACCGAAGCTCTCATGTTCCTCGCCCAGCATGCCATGCTCGGGAAAGCGGCTCGCAACCTTGGCCCGGATGGCCAGTTCCGCGGCACGATCGGCCTCGGTCACCGGATCGAAGCCGGCGGCAAGCTTGTTGGTTATGGAGGTGCCGGTGCGGAAACGTGGCAGGGTCTCCTGGCTGGCGGCATCGGCAAGGTCATCGAAAAAGGCGCGATCAGGCAGCATGAACATTTCCGCAGGCGGTGAGACACTCCTCTCCTTCTAGAGTTTGTCGAGCAAAAGTGGAACCCGGTTTCCCCGAAAAGACAACCTTCGGGACATCGAAAGCCGGCCGGCTTCCGATGCAGCGCTTCGGCAATATGCCTGCCGAATAATCAATGCGATTCATTGCTTGACATTTGGGCAATTCGATTTTAACAATTTGGTTACAGTCGTTTGACTGTAAATACCCTCCTTGGGTGTTTCCTCCCTAGACTTAGCCGCGCCCACAGGCGCGGTTTTTTTTGCCCGCGCACAGGGTTGCGAGGCGAAAAGGCCTTGGGATTCAGGGAGAAAGGAAGCGCCTATTCCGCAGCGAGCGCCGAATCCAGGCTGAAGCCGATGGAGAAATCCACCATCTGCCGGATGAAGGTGGAGAGTGCGGCGGCGATCAGATCGAATTCCGGCTTCTTGTCCAGCGTCATCTCGTCCACGTAGAGCGCGCGGTTCACCTCGATCTGCAGCGCATGCAGCCCGCGCACCGGGCGACCGTAATGCTCGGTGATGAAGCCGCCCGCATAGGGCTTGTTGCGCACCGCGTTGAAGCCCATGTCCTGCAGGAAATGCAGGGCCGCGCGCGACAGCTCCGCCGAAGCGCTGGTGCCGTAACGATCACCAATGATGAAATCCGGCCGGACATCGGAGCCGGACAGCCGGATGCTGCCCGGCATGGAATGGCAATCGATCAGGATCGCCAGTCCGAAACGGGCATGGGTGCGGGCAATCAGCCGGCGCAGGCAGGCGTGATAAGGCTTGTAGATGCCTTCGACTCGCGCCAGCGCCTCATCCACCGGCAGGCGACGCGCATAGATCTCCATGTTTTCGGCCACGATGCGCGGCACGGTGCCGAGACCGCCGGCAACGCGCATCGAGCCGATATTGGCATAGGAGGGCAGCGGCCCCTCGAACATGCGCGGATCAAGCTCATAGGGCTCGCGGTTGACATCGAGATAGGCGCGCGGAAAATGGGCCAGCAGGAACGGCGCCCCGAAGGCGGGCGCATCGGCAAACAGCTCGTCCACGTAATGGTCTTCCGAGCGGCGGATCGAGAGCGAATCCAGCCGCGACGCAGCCAGAAACTGCGCCGGATAAAGGCGTCCGCTATGCGGCGAGTTGAAGACGAAGGGGATGGACTGCGTTTCAGGCTCCCGCACCTCAAAGGGGTCAAAATCGCCCGTCACCCAATCCATGCGGCCTTTACCATGTCGTGAACTTGTCGTAACGCCATGTTGCCAGTTGCACGCTGGGAAGTCCATACTATCTAACAGCCCCATTCCGCGTTGCTGGCGGCCCGCCATTCACCGGTTTTTTACGGCGAATGGGCTAGGGCTCGACCAGGCATAACCAAGAGAACCCACAAACGGTCCTGACGATGCACAAAATCCTTCTTGCCGAAGATGACAATGACATGCGCCGCTTCCTTGTGAAGGCGCTCGAAAAGGCCGGCTACAACGTGGCGTCCTTCGACAATGGCGCAAGCGCCTATGACCGCCTGCGCGAAGAGCCCTTCGCCCTGCTCCTCACCGATATCGTCATGCCGGAAATGGATGGTATCGAACTGGCACGTCGCGCCACCGAACTCGACCCGGACCTGAAGGTGATGTTCATCACCGGCTTTGCAGCCGTGGCACTGAACTCCGATTCGAAGGCTCCGAAGGACGCCAAGGTGCTGTCCAAGCCCTTCCACCTGCGCGACCTCGTGGACGAGGTGAACAAGCTTCTCGCCGCCTGAGCCCGGATTTCCGGGCTTTTTCGTGGGGCCTTCAAAAAACAGTCACACGAGGCGAAAAAACTGGTTGACGGGCCGACCGCATTATGGTCTATCCGCCGCCACGGAAGGGCGTGTAGCTCAGCGGGAGAGCACTACGTTGACATCGTAGGGGTCACAGGTTCAATCCCTGTCACGCCCACCATTCCATTCTAAACGTTGAGAAATCCGCTTCGGCGGATTTTTCCGTTTCTGGGGCATGCCGCTCTCGGGCACCCCCTTTTTCCACCAGCTGCAAGCCGCGAATCAGAAGGCGTCCGCGCCTGATCCGGGCACGTGCCGCAAGCCGCCGCAGCAGCACTGCCCCCACTTCCTTTTCGGCCGGCGCTTCCTACATGCACCGAAGCATCGAAAGGGAGACAACGCCGATGGGATTGTTCGACGGCTTGCTGGGACATGGATCCAGCGTCGATCCGGCCGACCTTGGCCGACGCCTGCACGACATACTGATCGAGGGCGAGGAAGCGCGGCTGGCCTTCCGCATCGTGCGCGATTTCTTCGTCTTCACCCAGCACCGGCTGATTCTGGTGGACATTCAGGGCATGACGGGCAGCAAGGTGGAATATACCACCATTCCCTACCGGGCGATCACGCGCTTTTCCATCGAAACCGCCGGCACATTCGATCTCGATTCGGAACTGAAGATCTGGGTTTCGGGCAGCAGCACGCCGATCCAGCGCACGCTCGGCAAGGGCAGCGATGTGCGCGGCATTCAGCGGGCGCTTGCCACGGGAATCTGCCGCTGATGGGCGGAGCCAGCCCGACGGATCGACACGGCGTCGCGATGCCTCACGTCCTCCCCGCAGTTGCAGTCGCGGCGAGCGGCGGCGCCTGCCGGCCGTCACGTTTGCGTGAAGTTCCATCACGACCGAAACAAGAAGAAGCACGGCTTTCCTCTCCTGCACGATATGCAAGATGGGGGAGACCATGCGTAAATCCCTGATCCTGTTGATGATCCGCTGTCGCTCGGTCGATGCGGCAAGCTATGACCCCGGTCTGGTCAATCTCTGTCGCCTGATGCGGCAGACCGCATCACGCTGACGATCGTGCAGCACCCCGGCTGCCCTGTGTGGCCGGGGCCGGCATGTCCGGCGAGGGCGGCGGCCCCGCGCCCGCTTCGGGCCAAGAGACTACCAGCGCGGCCCACCCCAATGCGGTGGCGGCGGTGGAGGCGGGCCCCAGCCCCAGGCGGGCGGCGGGGGCGCGCGCCAGTGGCGGGGCGGCGGGCCCCAGCCCCAGGCCGGCGGCGGGGGTGGCGGCGGCGGACGATAGTAGCGGGGCGGCGGCGGCCGGCGCGGCACGCAATCGCCCCAGCTGTTCAAACGCCAGCCGGGACCGCAGGCATAATCGACCTGCTGGACCAGTCCCGGCGCTGCCTGCGGCAGCGGGATGGCAGAGGGCGCGACGGGACCGGCAAGCGCCCCACCAGCACCAGCCAGCGACAGGAGGAAGGCAGACACGACTATCTTCATGGAATGGACCTCAACTCGGAGATGGCAGGCGGAGAATCCGCGCCCTCGCCTGAACATCCGCTGAACCGTCCGTTCATCAGATTGCAGCCTTTCCTCCTCTATAAGGAGGCATGCCTATGGCTGCTTCGGCACAAGACCAAAGGCCGGCACCGACCGACCGGAAACCGGGGCCAGCGGCGCAGGCCGGCCTTTCGAATTGCAATCAGGCTTGAAACGACGACGCCCTTCATGCTTTTACCCGCTGAGGATATTCCGGGCGAGACGCCCCCGAACCACACCGCCTCGCCGGCGGATGCGGACCGCAGCCCGTCGCGGTCCCCGTTCGCCGAAGATCACAGCAGGAGGGCACGACGCCCGATGAAGACCCTCTCCCACATGCCGCTGCTGCGCCTGTTCCATGCGTGGGGCAAGCTCGCCAAGAAGAAGGCGTTTGCGCGCGGCAGCGAGGTGGGGCTGATCTTCTCCGCCATGCTGATCGGGCTTGCGGCCGGTGCGGCCGTCAGCGGCATGAGCTGGATCTCGCGCAGCCTGCACAGCCTCATCTTCGGCATCGGCAAGCTGGACTGGCTGAGCGCCTCGACGATCGAGAACAAGCTGATCGTGCTGACAGCGCCGATCATGGGCGGCGTTCTGCTCGGTATCGTCCTCTTCATCCTGGCGCGGCGACGCAAGCGCGCCATCGTCGACCCGATCGAGGCCAATGCACTCTATGGCGGGCGCATCTCGCTGACCGACAGTTTCATCGTGGCCGGCCAGAACCTGATCTCCAACGGCTTCGGCGCCTCGGTGGGCCTGGAAGCAGGCTACACGCAGCTTTCGGCAGGCCTTGCCTCCAAGCTCGGCAGCAAGCTGAACCTGCGCCGCGAGGACATGCGCATTCTCGTTGGCTGCGGCGCAGCCGGTGCGATTGCCGCCGCCTTCAACGCGCCGCTGACCGGCGCATTCTATGCCTTCGAACTGATCATCGGCACCTACAGCATGGTGGCGCTGGCACCGGTGGTGATCTCCGCCATCATTGCGACCTTCGTGGCACGCGCGCTCTCCGGCAACAGCTTTGTCATCGAGGTGGGCGAGATCGGCGTCATCACGCCGGCCGACTACGTACCGGCCATCGTGCTTGGCGCCATCTGCGCCGGCGTCGGCATCGTCATCATGCAGGGCGTGGCCTTCATCGAGGAACTGGCGCGCAAAAGTTCGATCCCGCCCTATGTGCGCCCGGCGCTCGGCGGCATCGTCGTCGGCCTGCTCGGCATGGTGACGCCGCAGGTGCTGTCGGCCGGCCATGGCGCGCTGCATCTCAATCTGGACAGCGACGCACCGGCACAGATCCTGATCGGCATCCTCCTGCTCAAATCGCTTGCCTCGGCCGTCTCCATCGGCTCCGGTTTCCGCGGCGGCCTGTTCTTCGCCTCGCTGTTCATGGGCTCGCTGATCGGCAAGATTTTCGGCACGCCGGCCGACATGATCACCACCGGCTCGCTGACGCCGACGGTGCTGGCCGTGGTCGGCATGAGTGCGCTCGCCGTCGCCATCATCGGCGGCCCGCTGACCATGACCTTCCTGGCACTGGAGATCACCGCCGACTTTCCGATCACCGCGCTGGTGCTGGCCGCCGTCATCACCTCCTCGCTCGTGGTACGCACCACCTTCGGCTATTCCTTTGCCACCTGGCGCTTTCACCTGCGCGGCGAGAGCATCCGCAGCGCCCATGACGTGGGATGGATCCGCAATCTCACCGTCGAGAAGCTGATGCGTGCCGATGTGAAATGCGCAAAACTCGGCGTCTCGCTCGACGAGTTCCGCGAGGCCTTCCCCCTCGGAGCCGCCAAGCGCGTCATCCTGCTCGATGCATCCGATCGCTATGCCGGCCTCGTCTCGCTGCCCGACGTCTATGCCGAGGAGGCCGATGCGCCGCGGCCCCGCACGCGGCTGGAGGAATTCCTCGTCCACCAGAACGATTTCCTGCTGCCGCAGATGAACGCGAAGCAGGCGGTGGAGATTTTCGACCAGTCCCGCGCCGAAGCGCTGCCGGTGATCAACAACCTGATCGACCGCCGCGTCATCGGCCAGTTGAGCGAAGCCCACACGCTGCGCCGCTACAGCGAGGAACTGGACCGCCGCCGCCGCGAGGCCGTGGGGGAAGCCTGAGCGTCTGCGAGGGCATCCGAAGGCCTCGTGCCCAACCTGCCGCTGCCGCCCGATTTGCGAAGAACCATTACCCATACGAAAACGGCACCGGATCGCTCCGGTGCCGTTCGTCATTTCGGTGATGCCAGGGCTCAGGCGGCGGCGGAAGCAGCCGTCGGGACTTCGGCGATCGTGGCGAGAACGCGCGAGGCGATCGCGTAGGGGTCGCCCTGGGAGTTCGGACGACGATCTTCCAGATAGCCCTTGTAGCCGTTGTTTACGAAGGAGTGCGGAACGCGGATCGAGGCGCCGCGGTCAGCCACGCCGTAGGAGAACTTGTTCCACGGAGCGGTTTCGTGCTTGCCGGTCAGACGCAGGTGGTTGTCCGGACCGTAAACGTCGATGTGCTCCTTCCAGTTCTTGGCGAAGGCGGCCATGAGGGCTTCGAAATATTCCTTGCCGCCCACTTCGCGCATGTACTGCGTGGAGAAGTTGCAGTGCATGCCCGAGCCGTTCCAGTCGGTGTCGCCGAGCGGCTTGCAGTGGAATTCGACGTCGATGCCGTACTTTTCGCAGAGGCGGAGCAGCAGGTAGCGTGCCATCCAGATCTGGTCGGCGGCCTTCTTGGAGCCCTTGCCGAAAATCTGGAATTCCCACTGGCCCTTGGCCACTTCGGCATTGATGCCTTCGTGGTTGATGCCGGCAGCGAGGCAGAGGTCGAGATGCTCTTCGACGATCTCGCGGGCAACCGAACCGACGTTCTTGTAGCCGACGCCGGTGTAGTAGGGGCCCTGCGGGGCCGGGTAGCCCTGTTCCGGGAAGCCGAGCGGACGGCCGTTCTCGTAGAAGAAGTATTCCTGCTCGAAGCCGAACCAGGCGCCTTCGTCGTCGAGGATCGTGGCGCGGCTGTTGGACGGATGCGGCGTGACGCCATCCGGCATCATGACTTCGCACATGACGAGCGCACCGTTGGTGCGGGCCGGATCGGGATAGATCGCAACCGGCTTCAGGACGCAGTCGGAGCTATGACCCTCGGCCTGCATCGTGGAGGAACCGTCGAAGCCCCACAGCGGCAGCTGCTCCAGCGTCGGGAATTCGTCGAATTCCTTGATCTGGGTCTTACCGCGAAGATTCGGCACCGGCTTGTAGCCGTCGAGCCAAATATACTCGAGCTTGTATTTCGTCATAGTCATCTCTCGTTTCTATGCTGCGAGGTGTGAGCACATCCCAACCCGCAGCGCCGCCTCATGGGCGCCACCGCCGGGACTGCCAGATGAAATGCATTTTGCGTGCCAGATGCGCATGGTTCGGCAAAATCGCCGCTTGCCGGTCTTGCGGCGCCCGCACCCGCCGCGTCCGACGCCCCGAAGACCCGATCCGGAATCCGGAACCCATCCGCGTCGATTGTGTTGTGAGAGAACGGCAAGCGACGCGCGCGCCCGCCAGCCCTTAATCCTCAATCCTCAGTTATCGCAGTTGCGGATTGACCAGATTCTAGGCATAATGCACACACAGTAACCAGACGATAAGATGCAATTTAATGCATCAAGCACAATATGTAGGCATATTAGCGCCTGGAATGGACGAATGAACAAAGGATAAGACCATGACCCCAGCAACCGAACGACCCACGGCCCAGATCATTCCCTTCCCCGTCGGCGGCATCCGTCGCCTGCGCGAACGCGCGGACCGGCAGGAGGCGAAACGCCCGGAGGAAGCGGCACGCTACTCCGACCTGGCCTTTGGCGGATGCTGGTATCATGAGGAAGCACTCACGCCGCCGCCCCAGCCGAACGGCAAGATCAGCTGAGCCCTTCTGCACAGCAGGCAGGCATCGACGCACAAATATTAGGCGAAAGCCTCAGCGATAAGCAGCATGGACGGCGCCATATAAGGCGCCGCCTTTTCAGGGGCGGTTGCCAGCCTGTTTAAGGGGCAGCACGAAGCAATATCAGGCAGCCAGGACGCCCCGGCAAGGATTGACCGCCGCGGCGGAAATGCAGCGAAGCCTGTCGCGGGCCGCATTTCTGCCTCTCTCTTCGACATTGCTTTATCAGCATTTTCCGGCACGGCGGGATAAGCACGAAACCGCCTTGCTTTATTCCCGTGCATTGCACAAACTCCGGTCCTTCGTGCGCGCCGGATCCATGAGAGCGGGTCCGACTAGGAGTTCCATGTCGATCAAGGCCAGTATTTATCACCTGACGCATTACAAATATGACAGGCCGGTCCGCCTCGGGCCCCAGATTATCCGGCTGAAGCCTGCCGCCCATTCCAGAACCCGCGTCATCAGTCATTCATTGAAGGTCTCGCCGGCCAATCACTTCGTCAACCTGCAGCAGGATCCCTACGGCAATTACCTTGCCCGCTATGTCTTTCCCGATCCTGTGACCGAACTGAAGATCGAGGTCGATCTTGTCGCCGACATGACGGTGTACAATCCCTTCGACTTCTTCGTGGAGGAAGAGGCCACGAAATGGCCCTTCGACTATCCGGAGACGCTGGCCGAAGATCTGTCGATCTATCGCAGGCCCGAACCGGCCGGAGAGAGGCTGAAGGCCTTCCTCGATACGCTGGACATGAGCCCTGAGCAGCCGACCGTCGACATGATCGTCGGCTTGAACGCCCGCCTGCAGCGCGAGATCGGCTATGTCATCCGCATGGAACCCGGCGTGCAGACGCCGGAGGAAACGCTTGAAGCCGCCCGGGGCTCCTGCCGCGACACCAGCTGGCTTCTGGTGCAGGCGCTGAGGCATCTCGGCCTTGCCGCCCGCTTCGTCTCCGGCTACCTGATCCAGTTGACGCCGGACCTGAAGGCGCTCGACGGCCCCTCCGGCACCGAGGTGGATTTCACCGACCTGCATGCCTGGGCGGAGGTCTACCTGCCGGGCGCCGGCTGGATCGGGCTCGACCCGACCTCCGGCCTGCTGACCGGCGAAAGCCACATTCCGCTGGCGGCCACCCCGCATTTCCGCAATGCCGCGCCGATCTCCGGCGGCTATTACGGCGAGGCGGAAACCGAATTCGCCTTTGACATGAAGGTGGAGCGGGTTGCCGAACATCCGCGCATCACCAAGCCGTTTTCCGATGACAGCTGGCATGCCCTGAACGAGCTTGGCGAGCAGGTCGATGCGGTTCTGGCGACAGAGGATGTTCGCCTGACCATGGGCGGCGAGCCGACCTTCGTGTCGATCGACGATTTCCAGTCCGACGAATGGAACACGGCGGCCGTCGGCCCCACCAAGCGCGACCGCGCCGACGTGCTGATCCGCCGGCTGCGCGAACGTTTTGCGCCGGGCGGCTTCCTGCATTACGGCCAGGGCAAGTGGTATCCGGGCGAAAGCCTGCCGCGCTGGACCTTCTCGCTCTACTGGCGCAAGGACGGCCTGCCGATCTGGAGCGATCCCTCGCTGATTGCCGTGGAAGGCCGCCGCTATGAGGTGACGGAGGACGACGCCGGCCGCCTGCTGACCGCCATTGCCGGCGAACTGGACATCACGCCCGACATGGTGGTGCCGGCCTTCGAGGATCCGGCCGAATGGATCCTGCGAGAGGCGGACCTGCCGGAAAATGTCGATCCGGCCAATTCGAAGCTGAAGGACCCGGAAGAGCGCAACCGCATCGCCCGCGTCTTCGAACGCGGCCTTACCCGGCCATCGGGCTACGTTCTGCCGGTACAGGCCTGGAACAGCCGGGCGAGCGGCCGGCGCTGGATCAGCGAGAAGTGGCGCACACGCCGCGGCCGCATCTTCCTGGTGCCGGGCGACAGCCCGGTCGGCTATCGCCTGCCGCTCAATTCGCTGCCGTGGATCCCGGCCTCGCAATATCCCTACATCAATCCGATGGATCCGAGCATCCCGCGCGATCCGCTGCCGAATTTCCAGGAGGATGCCGGGCGCCCGCTGCAGGCGGCGCATTTCGAGCCCTTCGCACCGGATCACCAGCCGCAGCAGCGCAGCACGGAAGAGATCGGCGGTTACGTACGCACCGCCATGTCGGTGGAGCCGCGCGACGGCCGGCTCTGCGTCTTCATGCCGCCGACGGTGTCGATCGAGGATTATCTCGATCTCGTCGCCTCGGCTGAACGCG
The DNA here is from genome assembly GCF_018760785.1 of Rhizobium sp. CSW-27. GTDB lineage: Bacteria > Pseudomonadota > Alphaproteobacteria > Rhizobiales > Rhizobiaceae > Neorhizobium. The sequence goes on along the minus strand of NZ_JAHHZO010000002.1, from coordinate 336,163 downwards.
CCGCCGCCCAGCTCGGCCTGCCCGTGCATATCGAGGGCTATGCGCCGCCGCATGACGAACGCATCAACGTGATCCGCGTGGCGCCCGATCCCGGCGTGATCGAGGTCAACATCCATCCGGCTTCCAGCTGGAAGGACTGCGTCGACATCACCACGGCGATCTATGAGGAGGCGCGCCAGAGCCGCCTCGGCGCCGACAAGTTCCTGATCGACGGGCGCCATACCGGCACCGGCGGCGGCAACCACGTGGTGGTGGGCGGCGCCAACCCGAATGACAGCCCCTTCCTGCGCCGGCCGGACCTGTTGAAGAGCCTGGTGCTGCACTGGCAGCGGCATCCCTCGCTCTCCTATCTGTTCTCCGGCCTGTTCATCGGCCCGACCAGCCAGGCGCCGCGCATCGACGAGGCAAGGCATGACAGCCTCTATGAGCTGGAGATCGCGCTCGCCCAGGTGCCGGCGCCGGGCGAAGGCCTGCCGCCCCTGCCCTGGCTGGTGGACCGCCTGTTCCGCAACCTTCTGACCGACGTCACCGGCAATACCCACCGCTCGGAAATCTGCATCGACAAGCTGTTTTCGCCGGACGGGCCGACGGGCCGCCTCGGACTTGTGGAATTCCGTGGTTTCGAGATGCCGCCGAATGCCCGCATGTCGCTGGCCCAGCAGCTTCTGGTGCGCGCGCTGATCGCCCGCTTCTGGAAGAACCCGGCCAAAGGCTCCTTCGTGCGCTGGGGCACGGCGCTCGCCGACCGTTTCATGCTGCCGCATTACGTCTGGGCCGATTTCCTCGACGTTCTGCGCGACCTGCGCGAAAACGGCTTCGACTTCCGTCCGGAATGGTTCGCCGCGCAGCTGGAATTCCGCTTCCCCTTCTTCGGCGAGGTGGAATACGAGGGCGCGAAGCTGGAACTGCGACAGGCGCTGGAGCCCTGGCACGTGATGGGCGAACAGGGCGCCATCGGCGGCACGGTGCGCTATGTCGATTCCTCCGTCGAGCGCCTGCAGGTGAAGCTCGAAACCAGCAATCCGGAGCGCTACCGGGTGGCCTGCAATGGCCGCGCGGTGCCGCTTGCCGCCATCGGCGCCTCCGGCACGGCGGTGGCGGGCGTGCGCTTCAAGGCCTGGCAGCCGGCCTCCGGCCTGCATCCCGTGCTGCCCGTTAATTCGCCGCTCACCTTCGACATCTATGATGCATGGTCGCAGCGCTCCATCGGCGGGTGCGTCTACCATGTGGCCCATCCCGGCGGGCGCAATTACGAGACTTTCCCCGTCAATGGCAACGAGGCGGAAGCCCGCAGGCTTGCGCGTTTCGAGCCGTGGGGGCATAGGGCGGGCCGATATGCACTGATGCCGGAACAGGTCTCGCCGGAATTCCCGATGACGCTCGACCTGCGCCGGCCGATAGGAGTCTGACGTGGCAGTAAACCCGGCAAGCGATATCCGCGAGGAAGACGAGGCCATCGGCGACGATCCGATCCTCGGCTACCACGCCCTGCCGGGTATTTCCGACGAGATGCTGGATCGCGACGGGCAGATCCGTCCGGTGTGGCAGCACCTGATCGATTCGCTCGGCCACATGTCGGAAGCGGAACTGCACGAGCGCTTCGCCCGCGCCGACCGTTACCTGCGCGATGCCGGCGTCTTCTATCGCAGCTATGGCGGCCAGGGCAGCAGCGAACGCAACTGGCCGATTTCGCATATTCCGGTGCTGATCGACGGCAAGGAATGGGAGAAGGTCTCCGCCGGCCTCGTGCAGCGCGCCGAACTGATGGAGAAGATCGTCGCCGACATCTATGGCGACAACATGCTGGTGCGCGAGGGCATCCTGCCGCCGGCGCTGATCGCCTCCAATCCGGAATTCCTGCGGCCGCTGGTCGGCGTGAAGCCGGCCAACGGCCATTACCTGCACTTCTGCTCCTTCGAGATCGGCCGCGGGCCGGACGGCAACTGGTGGGTACTGGCAGACCGCACCCAGGCGCCCTCCGGCGCCGGCTTTGCGCTGGAAAACCGCGTGGCCACCACCCGCGCCTTTTCCGACATCTACGGCGAAAGCCATGTGCACCGGCTTGCTTCCTTCTTCGGTGCCTTCCGCAACGCGCTGCAGGCACACAAGAAGAGCCCGGACGATCGCATTGCCGTTCTGACCCCCGGCCCGGCCAACGAAACCTATTTCGAACATGCCTATATCGCGCGCTACCTCGGCTTCATGCTGCTGGAGGGCGAGGACCTGACGGTGGTCAACGACCGCGTGATGGTGCGCACAGTGGCGGGCCTGAAGCCGCTCGGCGTGCTGTGGCGCCGCCTCGATGCCTCCTATGCCGATCCGCTGGAACTGAACCAGAATTCGCATATCGGCACGCCCGGAATGGTGCAGGCGCTGCGCGCCGGCACCGTCACCATCGTCAACGCGCTGGGCTCCGGCGTGCTGGAAACCCGCGCACTGCTTGCCTTCACCCCCACCATCTGTCGCCGGCTGCTGGGAGAGGACCTGAAGCTTCCTTCGATCGCCACCTGGTGGTGCGGCCAGAAGGCGGAGCGCCAGCACGTCGCCGACAATTTCGAGCGCATGGTGATCGGCCCCGCCTATTCCTGCGCACCCTTCTTCGATGACAACGGCCAGTCTGTGCTCGGCACCCGCCGCAAGGGCACCAAGGCGAGCATCGAGGAATGGCTGGCGAGCGAGGGCAACCGCCTGGTCGGCCAGGAGGTGGTGACGCTTTCCACCACGCCGGCTTACGTGGACGGCAGGCTGCGGCCACGGCCGATGTCGCTGCGCGTCTTTGCCGCCCGCACGGAGAAGGGCTGGCAGATCATGCCGGGCGGCTTTGCCCGCATCGGGTCGGGCGACGACGTGGCGGCGATCGCCATGCAGGCCGGCGGCACCGCCGCCGATGTGTGGATCGTCTCCGACAGGCCGGTGGAACGCCAGACGCTGCTGCCGCCGGAGGAAAGCTTCTCGCGCAACATGCCGGGCAGCCTGCCGAGCCGCGCGGCCGACAATCTCTACTGGCTCGGCCGCTACATCGAACGCGCCGAAGGGGCACTGCGCATCCTGCGCTCCTGGCACATGCGCTATGCCGAAAGCGCCGATCCCGACCAGCCGCTGCTGGCCGACGTGACGCGCTACCTGAAGAGCATCGACATGGACATGGCCAAAGCCGTGCCCGAACCGCTGATCCGCAACATCGACAGCGCCATCTATTCCGCCAGCAATATCCGCGACCGCTTCTCGCCGGATGGCTGGCTGGCGCTCAACGATCTCGCCAAGACCGCCAAGCGCTTCCACGAGGCGGTGCAGGCCGGCGACGACGCCGCGCATGCCATGACGGTTCTGTTGCGCAAGCTCGCGGGCTTTGCCGGTCTCGTGCATGAAAACATGTACCGTTTCACCGGCTGGCGCTTCCTGTCGATTGGCCGCTATCTGGAACGCGGCCTGCATATGACGCGCCTGCTTGGCCACATGTCCGGCCCGGATGCCCCGGACGGCGCGCTCGACATGCTGCTGGAGATCGGCGACAGCGTGATGACCCATCGCCGCCGCTACAATGTCAACACCGCGCGGCTGACCGTCACCGACCTTCTGGCGCTCGACCCGCTGAACCCCCGCTCGGTTCTCTTCCAGCTGAACGAGATCCGCACCGAGGTCGAGCAGCTGCCGCACCCCTATGGCACCGGCCAGATGTCGGCGCTGGACCGGGAGGCCATGCGCCTGCATTCCGGTCTGGCCGTGATGACGCCGGAAGCCATGAACGAAGAGATTTACCGCAAGCTGGAGACGGAGATGGAAAAGCTTTCCGATCTCATCGGCCAGACCTATTTCGGATAGCCCATGCTTTACGACCTTTCGCTGCACATGGGTTATGTCTACGACGTGCCTGCCTCCGGGGCGCGCCACCTGTTGCGCGTCATGCCGCTGTCGCTCACCGACCGCCAGCGGCTGATCGCCGGTTCGCTGAGCGTCTCGCCGACCGCCGACGAAAGCGGCACCTTCACCGATTTCTTCGGCCAGCAGACGACGTCGATCCTGTTTCGCGGTCCGCACGAGGCCCTCGACATCCGCATGCAGGCGCGAGTGCAGGTGGACAGCACGCCGCTGACGGCCGATCTTTCGCCGGAACTGCCGAAACTCGGGCAGGAACTGGCCGATCTGTGGTCGATCGATCCGGATTCGCCGCACCATCTGGCGGGGCCAAGCCCGCGGCTTCCGAACAATCCGGATATCGCAGCCTATGCGCGCGAATGCGCAAGGCCCGGCCGAACGGTGCGCGAGATCGCGATCGCGCTTTGCGCCCGCATCCACAAGGAATTCAAGTACGATCCGGAGGCGACGACGGTCGATACCAGCCCGCGCGAGGCCTTTCAGCTGAAGCGCGGCGTGTGCCAGGATTTCAGCCATGTGATGATCACCGCGCTGCGCAGCCTCGGCATTCCCGCCGGCTATGTCAGCGGTTTCCTGCGCACCATTCCGCCGCCCGGCAAGGAGCGGCTGGAAGGGGCGGATGCCATGCATGCCTGGGTGCGCGTCTGGTGCGGCAAGGCGGCCGGCTATATCGAACTCGATCCAACCAACAACATCCCCGCCAGCTCCGATCACATCGTCGTCGGCTATGGCCGCGACTATTCCGATGTCGCCCCCGTCATCGGGGTGCTGAAGAGTTATGGCAGCCACCGCACCGTGCAGGCGGTGGACGTGATCCCCGTCAAGGGGTGAGGCCGCGCCGGCCGGCGCACCGTGCCGCCCCGCTCTGTCGCCCCGCTTTCGGGCGCTTCGCTCAAATGCCACCGGTTTTCCTGAGGTTTCGTCAAGGGATGCCGCTTATCCAGAAGCCCGTGTGCTGACGCGATGGAACGGGTTCGACGACGATGACCGGCTTTTCCCTGACCCGGCTGCTGCGCGATCGCAGCGGCAATTTCGGCATGATGACGGCCATTCTGGTGCCCGTGCTGATCGGCGGCGCGGGCATTGCTGTCGATCTGACCAATGTGCTGCAGAAGAAGGCCGCGCTGCAGGCCGTCGCCGATTCCGCCACGCTGGCCGCTGCGTCCAGCATGTCGAACGACGATATCAGCGAGGCGGAGGCCATGGCGCTGGCGCGTCATTTCCTGATCTCCCAATATATCGAAGACATGCGGCGCAGCGGCGCCGGCCAGACGGAGATCGATACAGCAAGGGCCGCCATCGAGGACAATACCGAGGCGCTTGCCACCACCACCGCCAGTTCCGGCGCCACCAAGGCCTTCGAGGTGACGCTCGACACCACCACGCGGGTGGAACTGAGCGCGCTGACCCGCATCCTCGGCTTCGAGAGCGTCCCCGTCAGCGTTCACAGCGTCGCCCAGAGCGCACGCGAAGGCCATGCGCTGTCGATGTATCTGGTTCTCGATGAATCCGGCTCCATGGGCGAGGACACGACCACCGTCGATCCGGTCCTCCCCACGACGACCAGGACCCGGACCGTGGTGGGCTATTACGATTGCGGCCGCCGGTACCAGTGCTACGGCCAGCACGTCGAAACAGTCACGGAAACCAATTACGTGACGAAGATCGCGGCGCTGAAATCGGCGGCCGCCGTCATGTTCAGCGAGTTGAAGGCGGCGGCGGCGCCGGATGCGACTGTCCCGTCCGCGCAGGAAGCGGCGGCCCGCGAGATGATCCGCATCGGCGCCGTCTCCTATACGCACGAGACGAAGACGCCGCAGCGGCCGGCCTGGGGCACGACGGCTGCGGCAGACTACGTGAACGCTCTGCCTCCCCTGCCCTCCGGCGGCACCGATGCCCGCGGCGCCATGGCCATCGCCAGCACGGATCTCGCCTCGACCAACCCGACGGAAGCCGATGCGCACAAGGCGAAAGGCAATGCCGGCTTTGCGCGCTTCATCGTGCTGATGACCGATGGCGAGATGACCGGCTACAGCGCCAGCTGGAACAAGTCGATCGATGATGCGGTGCGCTCGGCCTGCGCCGCAGCCAAGAAGGACGGAATCACCATCTTCACGGTCGCCTTCATGGCGCCGGATCGCGGCAAGGCGCTGCTCAAGGCCTGCGCCAGCAGCAACGAAAACTATTACGAATCCGACGACATGAGCGATCTCGTCACCGCCTTCGGCGAGATCGGCCGCAAGGCCGCCAAGAGCGCGGTGCGCCTGACCAACTGAGGCCGGGCCTGCCCCCGGCACGACAGCCCAGAGCACGCCGAGTGCCCAAGCTTTGGCCAGGGCCGCATTTTGCCTTTTTCTCCAGCGGCTTGCCGACAAGCCATGCACTGGACGCAGGAAGTCCGCAAAGATTGCACAGGATGATTGCATGTGTCTGGGAACGATGCATAAACTGTAATCCGACAGAGTGCCGCATCGTTTTCAAAGACCATTCCCTTCTCGTTCAAGACAGCAAAGTGGGCGACCTTATGAACAACACTCTTTCCCCGGTCGATATTCCTCAGCCGGCCCCCCGCAGTTCGAACCCCAAGATCATGGCGGAAGAGATCATCGAGCGGCTGACCTACCGGATCGGCAAGGATGCCAAGGTTGCCAAGCCGCATGACTGGCTGACCGCCACCATTCTGGTGGTGCGCGACCGCGTCATCGACCGCTGGATGGAATCCACCCGCAAGGTCTACCGAACCGGCGACAAGCGCGTCTATTACCTCTCGCTGGAATTCCTGATCGGCCGCCTGATGCGTGATGCCGTCAGCAATCTCGGGCTGATGCAGGAAATCAAGGATGCGCTCTCCTCGCTCGGCGTCGATATCGAGGTGATCGCCGGGCTGGAGCCCGATGCGGCGCTCGGCAATGGCGGTCTCGGCCGCCTCGCAGCCTGTTTCATGGAAAGCATGGCAACCGTCGACATTCCCGCCTATGGCTACGGCATCCGCTATGTCCACGGCCTGTTCCGCCAGCAGATGGCCGATGGCTGGCAGGTGGAACTGCCGGAGACCTGGCTCGCCCATGGCAATCCCTGGGAATTCGAACGACGTGAAAGCTCCTACGAGATCGGCTTCGGCGGCTCGGTGGAAAGTGTGGGCGCCTATGACGAGCCGCCGCGCTATGTGTGGAAGCCGGCCGAGCGTGTCATCGCCATGGCCTATGACACGCCGATCGTCGGCTGGCGCGGGGCGCGCGTCAACACGCTGCGCCTCTGGTCGGCCCAGCCGATCGACCCGATCCTGCTCGATGCCTTCAATGCCGGCGACCATATCGGCGCGCTGCGCGAAAGCAACAAGGCCGAGACGCTGACCCGCGTTCTCTATCCGGCCGATGCGAACCCGGCCGGACAGGAACTTCGCCTCAGGCAGGAATACTTCTTCTCCTCCGCCTCGCTGCAGGACATCCTGCGCCGCCACCTGCAGCAGTATCCGGACTTCACCAATCTGCACGAAAAGGTGTCGATCCAGCTGAACGACACCCATCCGGCCGTATCCATCGCCGAAATGATGCGCCTGCTGTCGGACGTGCACGGGATGGATTTCGACGAGGCCTGGAACATCACCCGCCAGACCTTCTCCTACACCAACCACACGCTTCTGCCCGAAGCGCTGGAAAGCTGGCCGGTGCCGCTGTTCGAGCGGCTCCTGCCACGTCACATGCAGATCATCTACACGATCAACACCAAGATCCTGCTCGATGCGCGCAAGGAAAAGAAGTTCGGCGACCAGCAGATCCGCGCCATCTCGCTGATCGACGAGAATGGCGATCGCCGCGTGCGCATGGGCAACCTCGCCTTCGTCGGCTCCCACTCGATCAACGGCGTCTCGGCGCTGCACACGGAACTGATGAAGGAAACCGTGTTCGCCGACCTGCACGCGCTCTATCCGGCGCGCATCAACAACAAGACGAACGGCATCACGCCGCGCCGCTGGCTGATGCAGTGCAATCCGGGCCTCACCGAGCTCATCCGCGAGGCGATCGGCGACGCCTTCGAGGACGATACCGAAAAGCTGACGGCACTCGATGCCTTTGCCGGCGACACGGCCTTCCAGGAAAAGTTCGCCGCGGTAAAGCGCGCCAACAAGGTGAAGCTCGCCAACCTGATCGGCAGCCGCATGGGCATCCGGCTCGATCCCTCGGCCATGTTCGACATCCAGATCAAGCGCATCCACGAATACAAGCGCCAGCTGCTCAACATCATCGAGGCGGTGGCGCTCTACGACCAGATCCGTTCGCATCCCGAGCTGGACTGGGTGCCGCGCGTGAAATTCTTCGCCGGCAAGGCGGCGCCGAGCTATCACAACGCCAAGCTGATCATCAAGCTGGCCAATGACGTGGCGCGCGTCATCAACAACGATCCGGCCGTGCGCGGCCTGCTCAAGGTCGTCTTCGTGCCGAACTACAACGTGACGCTGGCCGAGACCATGGTGCCCGCCGCCGACCTGTCCGAGCAGATCTCGACGGCCGGCATGGAGGCTTCCGGCACCGGCAACATGAAGTTCGGCCTCAATGGTGCACTGACCATCGGCACGCTCGACGGCGCCAATGTCGAGATGCGTGACCATGTCGGCGCCGACAATATCGTCATCTTCGGCATGACGGCGGAGGAAGTGTCGCGCGCCCGCGCCGATGGCCACAATCCGCGCGCCATCATCGAGGCCTCGCGCGAGCTGTCGCAGGCGCTGTCGGCGATCGCCTCCGGCGTGTTCTCGCCCGACGACCGTTCGCGCTTCGCCGAACTGATCGACGGTCTCTACAACCACGACTGGTTCATGGTTGCCGGCGACTTCGATTCCTATGCGAAGGCACAGCGGGACGTGGACCAGATCTGGTCCGACCCGGCTCTGTGGTACGAAAAGACCATTCGCAACACCGCACGCATGGGCTGGTTCTCGTCCGACCGCACCATCCGCCAGTATGCCTCGGAGATCTGGAGAGCCTGATGAACCAGACGCCCAAGGAACTCGGCACGGACGGACAGAACAGCCTGGAACTTCCGCTTGCCGAGATCGAGGCGATCATCGGTGGTTCTCATGGCAATCCCTTTGCGGTCCTCGGCCCCCACAAGATCGGCGGCGGTACCATTACCCGCTGCTTCATTCCCGGCGCAGACGGCGTAACCGCCCTTGCGCTGGACGGTTCGGAAATCGGCGAGCTGACGCTGCGCCACGAGGCAGGCTTCTTCGAGGGCATCGTGTCTCTCGCCCAGCCGAAACCCATCCGCTACCGCGCCCGCCGCGGCGATGTGGAATGGGCGCTGACCGACCCCTACAGTTTCGGCCCGGTTCTCGGGCCGATGGACGATTACTTCGTCCGCGAAGGCTCGCATCTGCGGCTCTTCGACAAGATGGGTGCCCACCCGATGAAGCATGAGGGCGTCGAGGGCTTCCACTTCGCGGTCTGGGCCCCCAATGCGGCGCGCGTCTCGGTGGTCGGCGATTTCAACGGCTGGGATGGCCGCCGGCACGTGATGCGGCTGCGCGTCGATACCGGCATCTGGGAAATCTTCGCGCCGGATGTACGCGCCGGCGCCACCTACAAGTTCGAGATCATCGCCGCATCGGGCGCCATGCTGCCGCTGAAGGCAGATCCTTACGCCCGCCGCGCCGAGCTTCGCCCGGCCACAGCCTCCGTCACAGCGCCGGACCTCACGCAGAAATGGGAGGATACGGCGCATCGTGAATTCTGGGCCAAGGCGGATCACCGCCGCCAGCCGATCGCCATCTACGAGGTGCATGCCGGCTCCTGGCGCCGGCGCGAGGATGGTACCTTCCTGAGCTGGGACGAGCTCGCCTCCGAGCTGATCCCCTACGTGGTCGACATGGGCTTCACCCATATCGAATTCCTTCCCGTTACCGAACACCCATACGACCCCTCCTGGGGCTACCAGACGACCGGGCTTTATGCACCTACGGCCCGCTTCGGCGAACCGGAAGGCTTTGCCCGCTTCGTCAATGGCTGTCACAAGGTCGGCATCGGCGTGATCCTCGACTGGGTGCCGGCCCACTTCCCCACCGATGCGCACGGGTTGAAGGAGTTCGACGGCACTGCGCTTTACGAACATGCCGATCCGCGCCAGGGCTTTCACCCGGACTGGAACACGGCGATCTACAATTTCGGCCGCATCGAGGTTCTCTCCTACCTCATCAACAATGCGCTCTACTGGGCGGAGAAATTCCACCTCGACGGGCTGCGGGTCGATGCGGTCGCCTCCATGCTCTATCTCGACTATTCCCGCCGCGACGGGGAATGGGTGCCGAACGAATATGGCGGGCGCGAAAATCTGGAGGCCGTGCGCTTCCTGCAGAAGCTGAACACGCTGAGCTACGCCACCCATCCGGGCGTGATGACAATTGCCGAGGAGAGCACCTCCTGGCCAAAAGTCTCGCAGCCGGTGCATGAAGGCGGCCTCGGCTTCGGCTTCAAGTGGAACATGGGCTTCATGCACGACACGCTGAGCTACCTGAAGCGGGAGCCCATTCACCGCAAGCATCACCACAACGAGCTGACCTTCGGCCTGCTCTATGCCTATTCGGAGAATTTCGTGCTGCCGCTCTCCCATGACGAAGTGGTGCATGGCAAGGGATCGCTGATTGCCAAGATGGCCGGCGACGACTGGCAGAAGTTCGCCAACCTGCGCGCCTATTACGGCTTCATGTGGGGCTATCCCGGCAAGAAGCTGCTGTTCATGGGCCAGGAATTCGCGCAGTGGAGCGAGTGGAGCGAGGCGCGCGGTCTCGACTGGAACCTGCTGCACTACCATCCGCATGAGGGCATGCGCCGCCTGGTGCGCGACCTCAATTTCACCTACCGTTCCAAGAAGGCGCTGCACCAGCGCGACTGCGAGCCGGAAGGCTTCGAATGGCTGATCGCCGACGATGCGGAAAACTCCGTCTATGCCTGGCTGCGCAAGGCGCCCGGCGAAAAGCCGGTGGCGGTGATCACCAATTTCACGCCTGTTCTCAGGGAAAGCTACCGCGTGCCGCTGCCTTCGGCGGGACGCTGGCGCGAGGTGCTGAATACGGATGCGGAAATCTATGGCGGCAGCGGCAAGGGCAATGGCGGCCGGGTGCAGGCGGTTTCGGCCGGCGGCAGCATCCATGCCGAGGTAACCCTGCCACCGCTTGCAACGATTATGCTTGAACCGGAAACTTAATGGCATAGAGGGAGGATATTCCATGACGACAAAGAGAGTTCAGCCGCTGGCGCGCGATGCCATGGCCTATGTACTGGCCGGCGGCCGCGGCAGTCGCCTGAAGGAACTGACGGACCGGCGCGCCAAGCCTGCCGTCTATTTCGGCGGCAAGGCCCGCATCATCGATTTCGCCCTCTCCAATGCCCTGAATTCCGGTATCCGCCGCATCGGCGTCGCAACCCAGTACAAGGCCCACTCGCTGATCCGCCACCTGCAGCGCGGCTGGGACTTCTTCCGCCCGGAACGTAACGAAAGCTTCGACATCCTGCCCGCCTCGCAGCGCGTCTCGGAGACGCAGTGGTATGAAGGCACCGCCGATGCCGTGTTCCAGAACATCGACATCATCGAGCCCTACAATCCGGAATACATGGTCATCCTGGCCGGTGACCACATCTACAAGATGGACTACGAGCTGATGCTGCAGCAGCACGTGGATTCCGGCGCCGACGTGACGATCGGCTGCCTGGAAGTGCCGCGCATGGAAGCCACCGGCTTCGGCGTCATGCATGTGGACGGCACCGACCGCATCATCGACTTCGTGGAAAAGCCGGCCGATCCGCCAGGCATGCCGGACAAGCCGGATTTCGCGCTGGCCTCCATGGGCATCTACGTCTTCCACACCCGGTTCCTGATGGAATGCCTGCGCCGTGACGCGGCCGACCCCAATTCCAGCCGTGATTTCGGCAAGGACATCATTCCGTGGATCGTCGCCAACGGCAAGGCAGTGGCGCACCGCTTCACCCAGTCCTGCGTGCGCTCGGACTTCGAGAAGGAAGCCTACTGGCGCGACGTCGGCACGATCGACGCCTACTGGCAGGCCAATATCGACCTGACGGCGATCGTTCCGGAACTCGACATCTACGACAAGTCCTGGCCGATCTGGACCTATGCCGAAATCACCCCGCCGGCAAAGTTCGTGCATGACGACGAGGACCGCCGCGGTTCCGCCGTCTCCTCCGTCGTCTCGGGCGATTGCATCATTTCCGGCTCTTCGCTCTACAACAGCCTGCTGTTTACCGGCGTGCGCGCCAATTCCTATTCGCGCCTGGAAGGGGCGGTGATCCTGCCCAATGTGCGCATCGGCAGGCGCGCCCAGCTTCGCAATGTCGTCATCGATGCCGGTGTAACCATTCCGGAAGGACTGGTGGTTGGCGAGGATCCGGACCTTGATGCCAAGCGCTTCCGGCGCACCGAGAATGGCATCTGCCTGATCACCCAGCCGATGATCGACAAACTGGACCTCTAGGGTTTGTCTGGCAAACGCGGAAACCGGGTTTCCCGAACAGGCAAACGACAACAAAGGAAACCAGAGTCTGCCCGGTTCAGATTGAACCTGACAGACTCGAGGACGGGCAGCAGACACACGATGAAGGTTCTCTCGGTCGCCTCCGAAATCTACCCCCTCATCAAGACCGGAGGGCTCGCCGATGTGGCGGGCGCTCTGCCACTCGCGCTGTCGGGCCAGGGGGTGGCGATGCGAACCCTCGTGCCCGGCTACCCGGCGGTCAAGGCGGCACTTGCCACGACACGGCATGTCCTGCACATCAAGGACCTGCTCGGCGTGCCGGCCGATGTGCTGGAGGCGCATGTGGCGGGGCTCGATCTGCTGGTTCTCGATGCGCCGGCCCTTTTCGACCGGCCGGGCGGGCCCTATCTCGATACCGATGGCAAGGATTACAGCGATAACTGGCGGCGCTTTGCGGCCCTTTCGCGCGTCGGCGCCGAGATTGCCTGGGGGGCGCTCGGCGACTGGAGCCCCGATCTCGTGCATGTGCATGACTGGCAGACGGGCCTCGTGCCCGCCTATCTGCGCTATGGCGAACGACCGGCGGTGCCGAGCGTGATGACCATTCACAACATCGCCTTCCAGGGCAATTTCTCCGCTGCCATCTTTCCCGCACTCGGACTGCCGCCACATGCCTTCGCCATGGAAGGCGTCGAATATTACGGGCAGGTCGGCTATCTCAAGGCCGGCGTGCAGACCGCCTGGGCGGTCAGCACCGTCAGTCCCTCCTATGCCGAGGAGATCCTGACCCCGGAATTCGGCATGGGGCTGGAAGGCCTGCTGAACCGCCGCGCCTTCGAACTGCACGGCATCGTCAACGGCATCGATGCGGATGTGTGGAACCCCGGAACCGACAGCCTGATCGCCGCCAACTACACGGCGGCCGACTTCAAGAACCGCAAGGCCAACAAGCGGGCGGTCGAGCGGCATTTCGGCCTCGTGGAGGATGACGGGCCGCTGTTCTGCGTGATTTCCCGCCTCACCTGGCAGAAGGGCATGGACTTGGTGGCCGCCGTCGCCGATGACATCGTGGCGCAGGGCGGCAAGCTTGCCGTGCTGGGGTCCGGCGATGCGACGCTGGTGGCTGCGCTGCAGACGGCGGCGGCGCGCCATCCCGGCCGCGTGGCGATCACCGTCAGCTACAACGAACCGCTCTCGCATCTGATGCAGGCGGGTTCGGACGCCATCCTCATTCCCTCGCGCTTCGAACCCTGCGGGCTGACGCAGCTTTACGGCCTGCGCTACGGCTGCGTGCCGGTGGTCTCCCGCACCGGCGGCTTGAACGATACGGTGATCGACGCCAATCCGGCCGCGATTGCCGCCAGATCCGCCACCGGCATATCCTTCGGGCCCGTCACGCTCGACAATCTGAGACGCGCCATCCGCCGCACAATTCGTCTGTATGGAGATGCCAGAATCTGGACGCAGATCCAGAAACAGGGCATGAAGTCCGATGTATCCTGGGACAAGAGTGCCGCCCTTTACGCAGACTTATATTCCAGCCTTCTACCGAAAGGTGAGTATTGACCATGAAGACCGTTTCCACCACGCCGTATAACGACCAGAAGCCGGGCACGTCTGGCCTGCGCAAGAAGGTCCCGGTGTTCCAGCAGCCGAACTATGCCGAAAACTTCATCCAGTCTATTTTCGATAGTCTGGAAGGCTTCGAGGGCAAGACGCTGGTGATCGGCGGCGACGGCCGTTACTACAACCGCGAGGTGATCCAGAAGGCGCTGAAGATGGCCGCCGCCAGCGGCTTCGGCAAGGTGATGGTCGGCAAGGGCGGCATCCTGTCGACGCCGGCGGCCTCGCATGTCATCCGCAAGTATGGCGCCTTCGGCGGCATCGTTCTCTCCGCCAGCCACAATCCCGGCGGCCCCACCGAAGACTTCGGCATCAAGTACAATATCGGCAATGGCGGTCCGGCCCCGGAAAAGATCACCGACGCGATCTTTGCCCGCACCAAGGTGATCGACAGCTACAAGATCGTCGAGGCCGACGACATCGACCTCGATACCGTCGGCAGCATCGATCTCGCCGGCATGACGGTCGAGATCATCGATCCGGTCGCCGACTATGCCGATCTCATGGAAACCCTGTTCGACTTCTCGGCGATCCGCGCCCTGATCGGCTCCGGTTTCCGCGTGGTGATCGACAGCATGAGTGCGGTCACCGGCCCCTATGCCGTGGAAATTCTCGAAAAGCGTCTCGGCGCGCCGCAAGGCTCGGTACGCAATGCCGAACCGCTGCCGGATTTCGGCCACCACCATCCCGATCCGAACCTGGTGCATGCCAAGGAACTCTATGACGATGTGATGAGCGCCGACGGCCCGGATTTCGGCGCCGCCTCCGATGGCGACGGGGATCGCAACATGGTCGTCGGCAAGGGCATGTTCGTCACGCCCTCCGACAGCCTGGCGGTGATCGCCGCCAATGCGACGCTGGCGCCCGGTTATGCGGGCGGCATCGCCGGGATCGCCCGCTCCATGCCGACGAGCGCCGCCGCCGACCGCGTGGCCGAAAAGCTCGGCATCGGCATGTACGAGACGCCGACCGGCTGGAAGTTTTTCGGCAACCTGCTGGATGCCGGCAAGGCCACCGTCTGCGGTGAGGAAAGCTTTGGCACCGGCTCGAACCACGTGCGCGAGAAGGACGGCCTGTGGGCCGTGCTGTTCTGGCTGAACATCATTGCCGCCCGCAAGGAAGGCGTGAAGGAGATCATCACCAGGCACTGGGCGGAATACGGCCGCAACTATTATTCGCGCCACGATTACGAGGAAGTGGATACGGATGCCGCCAACGGCCTGATGGCCAACCTGCGCGACAAGCTGGCAAGCCTTCCGGGCCAGAGCTTCGGCGCCCTGACCGTCGCTGCCGCCGACGATTTCGCTTATAACGACCCGGTCGACGGGTCCGTCTCCAAGAACCAGGGCATCCGCGTCCTGTTCGAGGGCGGCAGCCGCGTGGTGTTCCGCCTGTCCGGCACCGGCACGTCGGGCGCCACGCTGCGCGTCTATGTCGAGCGCTACGAGCCGGACGCTGCCCGCCACGGCATCGAGACGCAGGAGGCGCTCGCGGACCTTATCGCGGTGGCCGACGAGATTGCCGAGATCAAGGCGCGTACCGGCCGCGACGCACCGACGGTCATTACCTGATCAATCTGATGGGGGAGGTCTTCGGGCCTCCCCTTTTTTTCATCGGCTCAGCGAATCTCCGGCTCCACCAGCAAGGCGAGCAGGTTAAGCGATTCCTGCCAGCCGAGATAACAGGCGGCTTCCGGGATGACGTCCGGAATGCCCTCCTGCGTCACGGTCAGTTCCGTGCCGACGGAGACTTCGTGAAAGGTGATGGTGGAGATCATTTCGCCGGGCAGCGCCGGATCGTCGAACTGGTCGGTGTAGCGGATCGTCTGGTTCGGCACGATCTGAAGGTAGCGCCCGCCGAAGGAATGCGTTTCCTGCGTGGTGAAATTGGTGAAGGACATGCGGAATTCGCCGCCCTCCACCGGATCGAAGACATGCATGCGGGCCGTGAAGCCATGCGGGGGGTTCCATTTCACCATGGCATCCGGATCCATGAAGGCGCGGAACACGCGATCGACCGGGGCCTTCAGCACCCGATGCAGACGAACTGTGAAAGGCACGGCTTTTCCTCCTCGTTAAGCGCGTCACTCTATCGTCGCCAGATAGGGCGAATGCCGGCAAAGTCCCTGCCCCAGCGGCCAGAAAGAGACCAGAATCGGACCAGACGCGCGCAAGCCGTCCCCCCATTGCCGGAGTGTTCATGACCGAGCCGAGACAGGATGCCATGCCAGGCGCCACGCCCCATGCCGGAGGCGTGTTCTTTGCCGTGCACTCCGCCCATGCCGAGGCGATCGATCTCTGCCTGTTCGAGGCAGAAACAGAGACCCGACTGCGGCTTGAAAGAACCGGGACGGATCTCTTCACGCTCGACGTGGCGGGCCTGAAACCCGGCGCCCGCTACGGTTTTCGCGCGCACGGCGTTTACGATCCGGATCGCGGCCTGTGGTTCGATCCGTCAAAGCTTCTGGTCGATCCCCATGCCCGCGAACTCGATAGACCGTTCCGCCACGATGCGCGCCTTGCGGCCTTCGGCGTGGACACCGCATCGCTGGTGCCGAAAGCGATCGTCACCAAAGACCGCCCGGTTGAGCATACGGCGGCGCGCCTGAAAAAAGGTGGCTTCATCTATGAACTGGCCGTGCGACCGTTCACCATGCTGCATCCGGAGGTGCCGGCTGCGCTGCGCGGCACGGTCGGCGCGCTCGCGCATCCCGCCGTGATCGCCCATCTGAAGCGCATCGGCGTCGATGCCGTGGAGCTTCTGCCGATCACCGCCTGGATCGATGAGCGGCATCTGCCGCCGCTGGGGCTCAGCAATGGCTGGGGCTACAATCCCGTCGCCATGATGGCGCTCGATCCGCGCCTCGTGCCGGGCGGCATGGCCGAGCTGGCGGCAACCGTCGCCACCCTGCATGACAACGGCATCGGCGTCATTCTCGATCTCGTCTTCAACCATAGCGGTGAAAGCGACCGTTACGGCGCGACCCTTTCCATGCGCGGGCTGGACAACCTCACCTATTATCGCCACGTGCCGGATGCGCCGGGGCAACTGGTCAACGACACCGGCACCGGCAATACGCTTGCCTGCGACCATCCGGTGGTCCGCCGGCTGATCCTCGATACACTCCGCCACTTCGTGCTGCATGCCGGCATCGACGGTTTCCGCTTCGATCTCGGCACCATTCTCGGCCGCAGCGCGCAAGGCTTTTCGCGCGACAGCGACACCCTGCGGGCAATCCTCTCCGACCCACTGCTGGCCGACCGGGTGATGATTGCCGAGCCCTGGGACATCGGCCCCGGCGGCTACCAGCTCGGGCACTTTCCGCCCCCCTTCCTCGAATGGAACGACCGCGCCCGCGACGACCTTCGGCTCTACTGGCGCGGCGACGGCTGGAAAACCGGCAGGCTTGCCCATGCGCTCGCCGGCTCCTCGGAGATCTTTTCCGCGCATGGGCTGACGGACACGCGCAGCGTCAACTTCCTTGCCGCGCATGACGGCTTCACGCTGATGGACCTCGTCTCTTACGCCCACAAGCACAACGAGGCGAATGGCGAGGACAATCGCGACGGGCATAACGACAACCACTCTTGGAACAATGGCACGGAAGGCGAGACCCGCGATCCGACGGTGCTCGCCAACCGCCGCCGCGATGTCAAGGCCTTGCTCGCCACGCTGTTTGCGACGCGCGGCACGGTGATGCTGACGGCCGGCGACGAGGGCGGCCGCAGCCAGCAAGGCAATAACAATGCCTATGCGCAGGACAATGCCATCACCTGGATCGACTGGGCGTGGATGGATGACGACCTGATCGCGCATACCGCCTGCCTTGCCGCGCTGCGCCGCCGCTTTGACGTATTTTCGCACAGTAGCTTCTTCACCGGGCAGGATGGCGATGTGCTCTGGCTCAACGAAAAGGGCGAGCCGATGACGACGGCGGACTGGGAGCAGCCCGACAGGAACCAGCTGACCATGATGTTGAAAACCCGTGATCGCAAGGAGGATTACCCTACCCGCCTCGTCGTGATCTTCAACCGCAGCCATGGCGCCCTTACCGTGCATCTGCCGGACGGTGCATGGCAGGATCTCTTCTCAGGCGAACAGGGGAGCAGCCGGCAGGTGCCGCCGCGTTCCGTCATCTGGTGCAGGGAGCTTGCCGATCCCTCCCCACGTGCTAAGGAAGCGAGCGAAAGCTGACGCAACGTTGGCTGCAATGCAGTGTCAGGGGTATTCATGCCGCGTGAGATCTCTCTGAGGGACGTGAAGGATCTGGTCGGGCAGGAAATCGGGGTATCGGACTGGATCACCGTCGACCAGACGATGATCGACCAGTTCGGCGATGCAACTCTCGACCACCAGTTCATCCACACAGACCCGGCGCGAGCCGCGGCGGAAAGCCCGTTCGGCGGCACAATTGCCCATGGCTTCCTGACGCTGTCGCTGCTCTCAGCGATGAATTTCGGCTCGCTGCCGCGTATTCGCGAACAGACCATGGGGCTGAACTATGGTTTCGACAAGGTCCGCTTCGGTTCGCCGGTGCGTACCGGGCGACGCATCCGCGGCCGCTTCACGCTGACCGAAGCCCGCCTGCGTGGCGCCGGCATGCTGATGACCACCTATGACGTGACCGTCGACATCGAGAACGAGCGCAAGCCGGCCTTGACGGCGCACTGGATCACCATCGTGCAGTTCGATCCGAAGGACCGGCCGGACGACTGGTGACACCGCCGCCCCGCACGGTGTCGCCCCGCCGCTGGCGGATAGCCGCCACGCTCATCTGCCGACGGCTGGCCAGCGCAGACGGCAAAAGACCAACCGGGCGCTGCAACCATTTCCAGCCCCACACGCGATAGCGAAATTTTTTTCTGGGACTTAAGTCTAAAGACGGCGGAAACCATCGCCTGCCCGCAGGCAATAAAAGCCCTCAAAAACAAGGGGTTCCGTGCAGTTTCCCGTGGTCGGCCTGACATTTGTCAATTAACGATCGCTAAAACATAAGTACCTGAAATCTGCACCAGACAAACCATGGGGCAGACACAATGCAATTTCGTTCCATCAAGATGAAGATCGCGGTGCTTTCGGGCCTCAGCGTTCTGTCCGCCGTCGGTGGACTGCTGGGCTATGGCATCCTGGCCGCATCCAACAGTCAGCAATTCGTCAGCCAGAACATGTCCGAACTGACGCGATCCATGACGATCAAGAGCCTGAAAAGCATCGCCGCCACCCAGGCCGGCGCGATCCAGGGCACTCTCAACGAGGCCTTCGATGCGGCACGAAACATGGGCCGCAGCTTCGAGGCGATGGCCGCCAGCGGCGCCATCCCGGCCGAAGAGCGGCGCAGGCAGTTCAACGCCGTTCTGCTGAAGGTGCTGCAGGACAATCCGCAGTTCAACGGCACCTACAGCGCCTGGGAGCCGAACGCGCTCGATGGGCAGGACGAGGCCTATCGCAACAACCGGAAGGCCGGCTCCGATGCAACGGGCCGCTTCCTGCCTTACTGGACGCGCGGCGCCAATGGCGGCATCGAGATCCAGCCGCTGGTGGAATATGACAGCCGCGATCTGCACCCGAACGGCGTGATGAAGGGCGGCTGGTACATCGGTCCGCAGACGGGCCAGGGCGAGAGTATTCTCGATCCCCTGCCCTATATCGTCCAGGGCAAGAATGTCTATCTCGCCACCATGTCGGTGCCGCTGACGATCAACGGCAGGTTCGCCGGCGTCGCGGGCGCCGATTTCGATCTCTCCTTCGTGCAGAAGCTGGCCGAAACGGTGAAGGCCGGCCTGTTCGGCGGCAAGGCCTCCGTCAGCATCATCAGCCACAAGGGACTGGTCGTCGCTTCCAGCGAGCGGCCGGATCTGGTCGGCGCCTCCATGGACAGGATCGATCCATCGTTGAAGAACCTGCTGCCGAAGATTCAGTCGGGCAGCGAGGAAGCCTCGGAGGACGGAAAGATCTTCCGCGCGCTGGCCCCGATCAACCTCGGCCGCACGAAGACGCCATGGTCCGTGCTGATCGAAGTGCCGGCCGAGATTGCACTTGCCCAGGCAACGGCACTCGATCACGCGCTGATTGCCCGCAACACCTCCGATGCCTGGACGCAGACCGCCGTTGGCCTTGGCGTGCTGCTGGCCGGCGTGATCGCCATGTGGCTCGTCTCACGCTCGATTTCGCAGCCGATCGCCACCATGACCGGCGCCATGCAGAAGCTGGCGGAGGGAGATCTCGGCGTGGACGTGCCGGGCACCGAGCGGGTGGATGAAATCGGCCGGATGGCCGCCGCCGTGCAGATCTTCAAGGACAACGGCCTTCGCGCCCGCGCTCTGGAGCAGGAAGCGGAGCACAACCGCCATCTGAGCGAGGAAGAACGCAGCCGTGTGGCGGCCTTGGACCGCAAGCGCGCCGACGAGATGCAGCATGCAACGACGAGCCTTGCACATGGGCTGAAGCGCATTTCCTCCGGCGATCTGACCTTCAGCTTCCAGGAGGCCTTCGCCCCGGATTTTGAAAGCCTGCGCAACGATTTCAACGCTGCCGTCCTGCAGCTTCGCAATGCCATGAACTCGGTCGCGACCACCACGTCGGCGATCGACAGCGGCTCGCGCGAACTGAGCCAGGGGGCGAACGACCTTTCCAAGCGCACCGAGCAGCAGGCGGCAGCGCTGGAGGAGACGGCGGCGGCCCTCGACGAAATCACCGCCAACGTGTCGAACTCCACCAGGCGCACCGAGGAGGCACGCAGCGTGGCGCAACGGGCAACCCGCGCCGCCACCGAATCGGCCGAGGTCGTCTCGCAGGCGGAAGTGGCCATGTCCAAGATCGAGGACTCCTCGCAGCAGATTTCCAACATCATCGGCGTGATCGACGAGATCGCCTTCCAGACCAATCTGCTGGCATTGAATGCCGGCGTGGAGGCGGCACGGGCCGGAGACGCCGGCAAGGGCTTCGCCGTCGTCGCCCAGGAAGTGCGCGAGCTTGCGCAGCGGGCGGCCACGGCGGCGCGGGAGATCAAGGGGCTGATCCAGAACTCGTCGGCGGAGGTGGAAAACGGCGTGGATCTGGTGCGCAATGCCGGCAGCGCGCTGAAGACCATCGGCGCGTTCATCCTGGAGATCAACGGCCATATGGAAGCGATCGCCACCTCCTCGCGGGAGCAGTCGACCGGCCTGATGGAGGTCAACCAGGCCGTCAACGCCATGGACCAGACGACCCAGCAGAATGCCGCCATGGTCGAACAATCGACGGCAGCCTCCACTGCGCTTGCCGCCGAGGCGGCGAGGCTGCGCGGGCTGGTGGAGCAGTTCCAGCTGACGGATCAGCACGGCGACGCACAGGCCCTGCGGGAGGCGGGGCGCAGCATGGCGGCCGCCACAGGCAGGACCACGCCCAACCGGGCGCCCCGCCGGCTTGCCGCCACGGGCACCGGGGGTGCGCAGGCGCAGGAATGGGCCGAATTCTGATCGGCACAAGGGGCGCCGGCCGTTCACGACGGGCGCCCCTGCGATGGCGTCAGGCGGAGAAGAGGCCCTGTCTCAGGCCTCGGCATCCCGCGCCGCCTCGGCCAGCAGGCCGAAGGCATAGTCGGAGAAGGAGCGCCAGCACTCCAGCCGGAACGCATCCGTGCCGGTGCGCAGCAGTACCACCTCGATCTTGCCGAACAGGGTGCGGGCGCAGGCGCCGACCGGAAAGGCCTTCAGCGACAGGTCGAGCGGGCAGCCGGCGTTCAGCGCATTGGCTGCCCCCGGACCGGAAACGAGAATGGCCGTGTTGCGGTGGGAGACGTCGGTCGCCGAATGCACGGCGCCGGAAGCGGCGGCCGCCGCCTGCATCAGGCCGCCATCGCCTTCATCGATCACCAGCCATTCATCCGGGCCGAGCCAGAGGGCCGTGCGGCCACCAGCCGTGGCCGAGGTTTTCGGCGCGGTCGGCAAGGAAAGCCCGAGAGCGACCGAAAGGGCCTCAACGGCCTCGGCACGGGCGCGCAGCGAAATGCGCTCGGCCGGACGTGCGGCCTGCAGCTGCACGGTGGCAGAGCCGCCATAGGCGCCGGCAAGCGGCAGGGTGCGGGTGGCAAGCTCAGCCATGGATGCGGCCTCCTTCCTTGTCGAAGAACACCATGTCGGTCACTTCGACGGCAATCGTCCTGTCCTTCATCGGCACGTAGAGCGTCTCGCCCATGCGCGCCCGGCCGTTGGCCACAAGGCCGATGGCAATCGAACGGCCGAGATTTTCCGACCAGTAGGCGGAGGTGACGTGGCCGAGCATGGTCATCGGCTTGACCTGGTTCGGGTTCTCGACGATCTGGCCGCCCTCTTCCAGCACCTCCGTCGGGTCCGTCGTCAGAAGGCCGACCAGTTGCTTGCGGCCCTCACGCATCAGGTCGGGGCGCTTCAGGCCGCGAATGCCGACGAAATCCGTCTTCTTCTTCGAGACAGCCCAGCCATAGCCGGCATCGTCCGGTGTCACCGTGCCGTCCGTGTCCTGGCCGACGATGATATAACCCTTCTCGGCGCGCAGCACGTGCATGGTTTCCGTACCGTAGAGGCAGGCGCCCAAGGCCTGGCCTCGCTCCCAGATGGCCTTCCAGACAGCCGCACCGTAGTCGGCCGGCACGTTGACCTCGAAGCCGATTTCACCGGTGAACGACACACGGAACAGCCGCGCCGGCACGCCCATCACCGTGCATTCGGCCACACTCATATGCGGGAAGGCCTCGTTGGAGAGATCGAGCCCCTCCACCAGCGGTGCGATGATCTCGCGCGCCTTCGGCCCCTGTACGGCAATCACCGCCCATTGTTCGGTCGTGGAGGTGAGCCAGACCTTCAGATCCGGGAATTCCGTCTGGAGATAATCCTCCATGTGATGCAGCACGCGCGGCGCACCGCCCGTCGTCGTCGTCACATGGAAACGGTCTTCCGAGAGCCGCCCGACGACGCCGTCGTCATAGACGAAACCGTCCTCGCGGGTCATGATGCCGTAGCGGCATTTGCCGGGCTTCAGGTTGTCCCAGGCATTGGTGTACATCAGATTGAGGAACTTCGCCGCATCGGGACCGACCACCTCGATCTTGCCGAGCGTCGAAGCGTCGAAAATCCCGGCCACCTCGCGCGCGGTCCTGCACTCGCGGTTGACGGCGGCATGCATATCCTCGCCGCGACGCGGGAAATACCACGCGCGTTTCCAGTTGCCGACATCCTCGAACTCGGCACCCTGCTTCACCAGTTCAGCATGCAGCGGCGTCTTGCGCGCCGGGTCGAACAGGTCGCCACGCGAATGGGCAATCAGCGTGCCATAGGTCACCGGCGTATAGGGTGCCCGGAAGGTGGTGAGGCCCACCTGCGGGATCTCCTTGCCGAGCATTTCCGCAGCAATCGCCAGACCATGCATGTTGGAGAGCTTGCCCTGGTCGGACGCCATGCCGTTCGTCGTGAAGCGCTTGATATGCTCGATCGAATGCATACCCTCGCGCACGGCAAGACGGATGTCCTTTGCCGTCACATCATGCTGGAAATCGACGAAGGCCTTGACGATCTTGTCCTTGCCGGCGCCTTCGGCCGCGCCGATCATGCCGCCGGTCCAGGCGAAGGCCACCTCGCCCGATACGGAGAACTCGCCGCCGCCGGCGGCGGCCGCTTCGGAAAGCAGCGCATTGAGGTCATCCGTGCCGTTGCAGGCGCCGACAGAGACACAGTCCTGCACATGGACATCCGGCAGGAAGCGTTCGCTCGCCGCATCGAATTTCAGCTTGCCGCGCGACTGCGAGAAGAGATGCACCGAGGGCGTCCAGCCGCCGGACATCAGCAGCGCATCCACCGGGATCTTGCGGTTGTTGCTGGAGCCGTTGCGCGCAACGGTCATCGAGGAGATGCGCAGGCGGCCGCCCGTATCGATCACCGAATAGCCGGTCAGCACCTCGATGCCGAGGCTGCGGGCGGCAGAGACCACCGCCTCGCCCGGCTTGGCGCGGCAATCGACAATCGCCACCACGTCCACGCCGGCGCGCTTCAGGTCGATTGCCGCTTCGTAGGCGGAATCATGGGCGGTATAGACGCCGACCTTCGAGCCGACGGCAACGCCGTAATGATTGAGATAGAGGCGCGCTGCCGAGGCCAGCATGATGCCGGGGCGGTCATTGTTGGCAAACACCATGTGGCGCTCGATGGCGCCGGTGGCGAGCACCACCTTCCTGGCCCGCACCTGCCACAGCCTTTCGCGCGGCAGCGACGGATCAGGATTGGCCAGATGGTCGGTCACCCGTTCCACGAGGCCGAGGAAATTGTGGTTGTAATAGCCGAACACGGTTGTGCGGGTAAGCACGCGCACATTGGGCATGGCCTTCAGCTGCTGGAACACATCCTGCGCCCAGTCATAGCCCGGCTTGCCGTCAATGGTCGTGGCCGTATCGAACAGCAGCGCGCCGCCGACCTCCGCCCGCTCGTCGACGAGGATCACCTCGGCACCGGTCTTTGCTGCCGAAAGCGCCGCCGCGAGGCCCGCCGCGCCGGCACCTGCCACCAGCACGTCGCAATGGGCAAAACGGTTGGCATAATGATCGGGATCGGCCTCCTTCGGCGCCACACCGAGACCGGCGGCCCGACGAATGATCGGTTCGTAAAGCTTCGCCCAGGCCTCGCGCGGCCACATGAAGGTCTTGTAGTAGAAGCCGGCCGGGAAAAAGGCGGACAGCAGGTTGTTGAAGGCGCCGATATCGAAGGACAGGAAGGGCCAGCGGTTCTGCGAGCGGATGATCGCGCCGTCGAACACGTCCTGCACGCTGGCGCGCACGTTCGGCTGCCGGCGGGCGGCATCGCGGGAGACATCGAGCAGCGCATTCGGTTCTTCCGGCCCCGCCGTCAGGATGCCGCGCGGACGGTGATACTTGAACGAGCGGCCCATCAGGTGCACGCCGTTGGCAAGCAGCGCAGAGGCGACCGTATCGCCTTCCAGCGCCGTATAGATCCTGCCGTCGAAGGTGAAGCGGGCGGTGCGGGCCGGCGTCAGGCGTCCGGCACCCTTGATGCGGAAGTTGCTCATGCGGCACCTCCTTCCACGACAGACGCGACGGAAGGCTCGGCGACAGCCTCGGCGCCGGGCACCGGCTGGCGCGGCAACCCGGCCTTGTAGGTCAGCAGGAACTTGTCGCTGACGGTATCGCGGATCGCGTTGAAGAAGCGGCCGCAGCCATGGATATGGCGCCAGCGCTCCCAGGCAATCCCCTTGGTATTATCACGCATGAAGAAATATTCGGCAAATTCCTCGTCGGAGATCGCGGAAATGGTGTCCGGCCGCGCGATGTGCGCTTCGCCGGCCCAGCGGAACTCCAGTTCGGAGCGGTTCTCGCCACAGTAGGGGCAGTGGATCAGAAGCATCGTGGTCCCCTCGTCAATGCGCGACGGCGGCAGCGGCCGCTTCGTCGATCAGGCGGCCGGTGCGGAAGCGGTCAAGCGTCAGGCCGGCGGCCAGCGGGTGCGGCTCGCCGCGAGCAATCAGGTGGGCAAACAGGTTGGCCGAGCCCGGCGTCGCCTTGAAGCCGCCGGTGCCCCAGCCGCAATTGACGAAGAGGTTCGGCACGGGCGTCACACTCTGGATCGCCGAACGATCCGGCGTGTTGTCGGTGATGCCGCCCCACTGGCGCATCATCTTGACGCGGCGGAAGATCGGAAACAGCTCGCAGATCGCATCCAGCGTGTGGGTGATGATCTGCAGGCCGCCGGTCTGCGAATAGGAGTGATACTGATCGGTGCCGGCGCCGATGACGAGTTCGCCCTTGTCCGACTGCGAGATATAGGCATGCACCGTGTTCGACATGACCACGCAGGGGAAAATGGGTTTGAGCGGTTCGGAGACCAGCGCCTGCAGCGGATTGCTGGTCAGCGGCACGCGAACCCCCGCCATCTGCATGACGACGGAGGAATGGCCGGCAGCGGAAACGCCGATCTTCTTGGCGCCAATGAAGCCGCGACTGGTCTCGACGCCGGTGACTTCGCCGTTCGGGCCGCGGCGGATGCCGGTGACTTCGCAGTTCTGGATGATGTGCACGCCGCGATCGGAGGCGGCGCGGGCATAGCCCCAGGCCACCGCATCGTGACGCGCCGTGCCGCCGCGCTTCTGCAGCGCCGCACCGTTGATCGGGTAGCGGGCGGTCTTGGAGATATCGAGCGGCGGACAGAATTTCTTCGCCTGTTCAGGCGTCAGCCACTCATTGTCGATGCCATAGAGCCGGTTGGCATTGATGTGCCGCTTGAAGCTCTGCATGTCGTGCGTGTTGTGCGACAGCATCATCACGCCGCGCGGCGAATACATGACGTTGTAATTGAGATCCTGGCTGAGCCCCTCCCATAGTTTGAGGGAGTGCTCGTAGATGTCCATGCTCTCTTCATAGAGATAGTTGGACCGGATGATCGTGGTGTTGCGGCCGGTATTGCCGCCGCCAAGCCAGCCGCGCTCGATCACCGCGATATTGGTGATGCCGTGTTCCTTGGCGAGATAATAGGCGGCGCCGAGGCCATGTCCGCCACCGCCGATGATGATCACATCGTAGGAGGACCGCGGTTCGGGCGAGACCCAGTGCGGCTCCCATCCCTTGTGGCTGCGCATGGCCTCTTTGACCAGCGCGAAGACCGAATATTTGCGCATATGTGCCTATAGCTCCGTCGAACCCAAGCCCGTGGGTAGAGCCATACTGATCGCAAATCAACTGGCGTCGCAATGGCTGCTTTGCGACGCATTCAAGCCCTTGTTTCGACACGCGGCACCTTTCCTCCGCGCGCCGGCCGATCGCACTCAGTCGCCGAGGCGCAGCAATACCTTGCCCTTGCGGCCACTCTCGGCGGCGGCGCGCATGGCATCCGCCGCGTCGGCCATGGCAAACACGGCGTCGGTCTGCAGCCTCATCTCGCCGCTGGCAGCGCGCGCCACCAGTTCGCCCACCAGGCGACGCATTTCTTCCGGCGGCATGGTCTCCATCATCTTTCCCAGCCAGAAGCCCTTGACCACCGCCTGCTTGAAGATCATCTCGCCGGCGGAAATCTGCATCGGCTGACCGGACATGGCGCCGAAGGCGATCAGCTGGCCACGCTCGCCCAGCACGGAGAGCAGATCGCCCGATGCCGCGCCGCCGACGCCATCGACGGCCACCGCAACCGGCGCACCGCCGGTCAGCGCAGCCACCTCCTTCTTCCAGTCCCCCGCGGTCACCACGACATTGCCGATGCCGAGCGCCTCCAGTTCCGCCACCGCCTCGGTGCGCCGCACGAGATTGACGACATGCACGCCGCGCACCCGAGCAAGCTGTGCCAGCACCTTGGCGACGGCACCGGTCGCCGCATTCTGCACCAGCCAGCCTCCCGGCTGGATGCCGGTGAACTCCAGCAGGGTGAGAGCGCTGAGCGGCATCGCGATGAGCTGCGCGGCCGTCTCGTCGTCCACCGCATCCGGCAGCGGCACCAGCGAGGCGGCGCGGGCAACGACATCTTCCGCCCAGGCGCCCTTCAGCCCGCTGACCGCCACGCGCTGGCCGGGCGCCAGGCCGGAAACGCCCTCGCCCAGCTGCTCGATGACGCCGAACCCCTCGCTGCCACCGATCGCGGGCAGCGGCGGCCTGTATCCGTAATTGCCGGCAATGGTGATGAGATCGTGATTGTGGATCGGCGACAGGCGCATGCGCAGCCGCACCTCGCCGGGTCCCGGCTCCGGACGCCGGGTCTCGGCAAGGTTCAGCACCTCATCCGGCTTGCCGAAACGGGAATAGGACAGGACACGCATGACAGGCTCCTTCAGACTCGGGGTTTCCGTGTGCCGGAAACATGGGGAAGACTGCGCGAAAAGCCAATGGAAAAGCAGGGCGAACGGGTGCTGGCGGCAGCGCGGAAAGCCCGGTTTGCAAGGCTTCCGGCGGTTTTCAAAGAATTTCGGCAGCCCCGCTTTCAGCCCGCTGGACTTCACCAAAACCTTCTGTTATGTGCCTTCTCCAATTGCACGGCTGTTGGCCGCGCTTAACCCCTTATTGTTTCGTTCTGGACTGGACAGTTCCGGGGCGGTCAACTCGAAAAAACCAAAGGATCGGGATTCACGTGCAGGTACTTGTCCGCGACAATAACGTCGATCAGGCTCTCCGCGCTCTCAAGAAGAAGATGCAGCGCGAAGGCATTTTCCGTGAAATGAAGATGCGCGACTACTACGAGAAGCCGTCTCAGAAGCGCGCCCGCGAGAAGGCTGAAGCCGTTCGTCGCGTTCGCAAGCTGGCCCGCAAGCGCGCCCAGCGCGAAGGCCTGATCGCAGGTCCCCGCGCCGGCCGCTAATTGGCCGTCTTTTCGACGTTTTTTCGTGCTTTCAAGGCGGGGGCGAATTATTTCGCCGCCGCTTTTTTGATGTTCCGGACCTGACCTTCCGCCGATTGACACGAGGATCTGCGCCTGATGGCCGTCACGACCACAGCACTTTCGCCTGCTGCCCGCTTCCTGCCCACGCCTGCCAGCCGCGGCCGGCAGACCACCACCATGCGATCGGGTGTCGCCCTTCTTCTGGCGGGACTGGCGCTTGCAGGCTGCCAGACGCAAGGCTCGACGGACCTCATCCGTCTCGACCGCGCGCAGGGCTCGGAGCAGAACATCGCGTCGCTGTCCTCGGTGATCAATTCCAATCCGCAGGATCCGGAAGGCTACAATGTGCGCGGCACCGCCTATGGGCGCGCCGGCGAGTTCCGCAAGGCCGTGGATGATTTCAACCGGGCCATCCAGCTGAACCCGCGCTTCTACCAGGCCTATGCCAACCGCGCCCTGGTCTATCGCAACATGGGCAAGCCGGCCGATGCGGTGAACGACTACAACACCGCCCTGCAGATCAACCCGAACTATGACGTGGCCCTGATCGGGCGCGGCAACATCTATCGGCAGGCCGGCCGCATCAACGATGCCTTCAGCGATTTCAACCGGGCGATCCAGCTGGAAACGACCGATGGTCGCGCCTTCCACAATCGCGGCCTGATCTACCAGATCCGCGGCCAGCACAGCCAGGCGATCGAGGACTTCTCCAGGGCGATCTCGCTGTCGCCCTCCTCGCCGGAACCCTATAACGGCCGGGGCGTCTCCTATCTCGCGCTGAATGACGACGAGAACGCCTTCGCCGATTTCAACCATGCGATCGAACTGGATGACAAGCGGGCGGAATCCTGGACCAACCAGGCGCTGGTCTATGAGCGGCGCGGCGATCTGGTGAAGGCCTTCAAGTCCTACAACCATGCTGCCCGTCTCGACCCGAACTACAAGCCGGCACAGGACGGCGTGGCACGGACGCGTTCCGCCGTCAGCAACGGCGCCTGAGCCGCGGGAAAATCCCAGACGGAACCCGCGCCCGCCTGCAGCGTTGGCTCTCCAAACGATGGAGAGCCGGATGCAGAAGCGGATGTCGCCCACGATCATCACCCTGATCGCCCTTGCCGGACCGGGGCTTTTTTCCTCGGCCGGCGCGCAGATGGAGCCTCAGCTTCAAGATAGCGGTCGCGTCGCGGTCGGCACGCTTGTCTGCACCTCGCCGGATGCCGAGGCGCAGGCCTTCGATCCGGGCACGCCGCTGATGTGCAACTACACCCCTGCAGGCAGCAATGACCGCCAGACCTACACGGGCACGATCCGGCAGACCTCGTCCGATGCTGCCCCGCAGGGACGCGGCGTGATGAGCTGGTCGGTTCTGGCAAGAAGCGAGGCCGGCGTGGCCGGGCTGGCATTGGCCGGCACCTATACCCGCGCAAACGACGCGCAACAGGGCAAGGGCCCCGCCTCCGGCAGACAGGCTCTGGTCGGCGGCACCCAGGGGGCCTTTGAACTGCAGCCGCTGAATGCACAGGGCGCCGAAGGCACGGATCTCGATCCGGCAATCGAACGCCTGATTCTCGAACCTGCGCCATAAACGCCGCATCAGAGGGCGGCCGGCATCATCCGGATATCAGGGCAAGACATGCGCGGCGGTTTGCGTCAGCGCAGCAGATAGAAGCCGGCGGCATTCAGGATGATGAACAGCAGGAGGCCGCCGAGCAGCCCGCCGCCGGCATAGAAGCCACCCACCATGGCCAGAAGCAGCACCACGACGATCATCGTGCCCCACTTGGCGCCGGCCAGGAACAGGGCATAGGTCTTCTCATGCTCCCGGTAGTCCATGGGTGCTCCGGTCTCGACCGGCCCGCCGTGATGATGATCCATTTCGCTGCTCTCCCCACAGTCTAGCATGCCCAGGCGCAAGCCGCATGCCACAACGATCCTACCTCGCCGCCAGAATTACACAAACCGGCCGGAAAGCGCAATGCGGCAGCGCCACGCCGGCCTCCCCCGATTTCCAGCATCCCCGAAAAACAGGGATATACGCCAGATTGCTTTTCTTTCCTTGCGCGCCTAGACGATTAGGCGAAAGGAACGACAAAAGGCGTGACCCGCGACGTTCGTAGCGTTGCGCCAGAAGGCGTTTTAGACTTAGAGAAGATACAACAAGACAAAAGGTTTCGGGGGAAAAGACATGAGCGCTCTGCTTGCCTTGAGCCGCATCATCGATGCGGTGACGGGCTTTGTTGGCCGGTGGGTATCCTGGCTGCTGCTGGCCGCGGTCCTGATCAGCGCCGGCAATGCCATCATGCGAAAGGCATTCGACATCTCGTCGAACGCGTGGCTGGAAGTGCAATGGTATCTCTATGGCACCGTCTTCATGCTGGCGGCTGCCTATGCGCTTCTGAAGAACGAACATGTGCGCATCGACATCCTGTCATCCAGCTGGAGCAAGCGCACGCGCGACATCGTCGATCTCGTCCTGCACATCCTGTTCCTGCTGCCCTTTGCCAGCCTGATGACCTATCTCGCCTGGCCCTGGTTCTGGCTGTCCTACCAGTCCGGTGAAATCTCCTCCAATGCCGGCGGCCTGATCATCTGGCCGGCCAAGCTCGTCGTGCTGATCGGCTTCGCCCTGCTGCTTGCCCAGGCCGTTTCGGAGATCATCAAGCGCTTCGCCGTCGTGACCGGCCGCATCGCCGATCCGCGCGAAGCGCCCGACGTCGACACCAACCAGGCTTCGGAGGCGTAAGATGCTGGCGGAAATCATCCACCTCGTTGCGCACAACCTGCCCTTCGTGATGTTCACGACGGTCATGGCCATGCTGCTCCTCGGCTATCCGGTTGCCTTCACGCTGGCGGCCGGCGGCCTGATCTTCTTCGTCTTCGGTGTCGAGCTATCGCATATCTCGCCGGATATCCGGTTGTTCTGGCCGCTGCTGCAGTCGCATCCCGAGCGCATCTACGGCATCATGTACAATGACACGCTGCTGTCGATTCCCTTCTTCACCTTCATGGGAATCATCCTGGAGCGGTCGCGCATGGCCGAGGACCTGCTCGACACCATCGGGCAGCTGTTCGGTCCCATTCGCGGCGGCCTCGCCTATGCGGTCATTCTGGTGGGCGCGCTGCTCGGCGCCACCACCGGGGTCGTTGCCGCCTCGGTCATGGCCATGGGCCTGATCTCGCTGCCGATCATGATGCGCTATGGCTACAACCGCCCGCTCGTCTCCGGCACGATCGCCGCCTCCGGCACGCTGGCGCAGATCGTTCCGCCCTCGCTCGTCCTCATCGTGATGGCCGACCAGCTCGGCCGGTCGGTCGGCGACATGTATGTCGGCGCCCTCTATCCCGCCCTGCTGATCGTCGCAACCTACTGCCTCTACATCTTCGTCGTCACGCTGGTGAAGCCGGAATGGGCGCCTGCCCTGCCGCAGGAGGCCCGTACGCTCGGCAGCGGCGTCACCTCGCTCATCGTGATGATCGGCATATCGGTGGCGCTCTATTTCCTCGGGATCGAGCTGCTGTTCACCGGCATCCAGAGCCCGGAATGGCGCCTGGTGGCCGCTCTGGCCTTCAGCGTCTTCGCCTGCTACGGCGTGGCGATCCTCAACAGCCGCATGGACAAGAAGATCATCTCGCGCCTGGCGGAACAGGTGATCATCGTGCTGATCCCGCCGCTGGCGCTGATCTTCCTGGTGCTCGGCACCATCTTCCTCGGCATTGCCACTCCGACGGAAGGCGGCGCGATGGGCGCCACCGGCGCGCTGCTGCTGGCGCTTGCCAAGGGCCGCCTGACGCTCGGCTCGATCAAGACCGCGCTGGATTCGACGACCCGCCTCTCGGCCTTCGTCATGATGATCCTGATCGGCGCCCGCGTCTTCGGCCTCACCTTCTACGGCATCAACGGCAATGTATGGATCGAGGAGCTGCTGCTGGCGCTGCCGGGTGGCGAATACGGCTTCCTGTTCGTCGTCACCATCATCGTCTTCATCCTGGGCTGCTTCCTCGATTTCTTCGAGATTGCCTTCATCATGGTGCCGCTGCTTGCGCCGGTGGCTGACAAGCTCGGCATCGACCTCGTCTGGTTCGGCATCATCCTCGGCATCAACCTGCAGACCTCGTTCCTGACGCCGCCCTTCGGCTTCTCGCTGTTTTTCCTGCGCTCCATTGCCCCGACGGGCAACTGGGTGGACAAGGTGACGGGCAAGACCATGCCGCCGGTGAAGACGACAGAAATCTACCGCGGCGTCTTCCCCTATATCGTCATCCAGTTTGTCATGATCATGGTGGTCATCGCCTTCCCGGGCCTGGTGATGCACTACAAGGCGGAAGAGCAGAAGGCCGATCCGGCCGACATCCAGATCCAGCTGCCGGGTTTCAATCCGCAGGGAAGCCAGACGCCGGCCAATGGCGGCCTGCCGCCGCTCGGTCTGCCGCCGCTCAATCCGGGTGGAGCAAGCGGTGGCGCAGCCCCGCAGATGGGCCTGCCGCCGCTGAATTTCGGTGGCCCGGCCGCTTCCGGCAGCGGCGCGGCGCCTGCGGCACCCGCCTTCGGCCTGCCGCCGCTCAACGGCCTGCCCGGGCAGCAACAACCGCAGACACCGGCAGCCCCTGCCGCCCCTGCCGCCAAGCCGCAACCAGATCTCAGCCAGCCGCCGAAGTTCTGAGAACCGTCTGCGTCCTTCGCAGCACTGCAATCGCAAAGCCCCGCACCCTGCGGGGCTTTGTCGTTCAGGCCCTCGCTTCCGCAGAGGCCGGGATGGCAACAAAAAGCCCCCGGCGTTCACGAACGCCGGGGGCCTGGCAATGCCGAAAGCTGGCGAAACGGCTCAGAGCTTGCCGTTGCGCTGCTGGATCATCATGAAGGTATCGTAGGTATATTCCGACAGCTGGGTCCAGAGATAACCTTCGCGCTTGTAGGCCACCTGATCCTCGTAGATCTTCTTGAACCACTCGTTCTTCGAGCTGATATCGGCATAGACTTCCATCGCCGCCTTGAAGCAGGCCTCGAGGATTTCCTGGCTGAAGGGGCGCAGAACAGTGCCCTGCGAGACGAGTTCCTTGATCGCGATCGGGTTCTTCGTGTCGTACTTCGCCATCATGTTGGTGTTGGCAAATGCGCATGCATCTTCGATGACGGCCTGATAGGCCTTCGGCAGGGCCTCGAACTTCTGCTTGTTGACGAAGGCATGGATGACCGGGCCGCCTTCCCAGAAGGCCGGATAGTAATAGTACTTGGCAACCTTGTAGAAGCCGAGCTTCTGGTCGTCATAGGGACCGACCCATTCGGCCGCGTCGATGGTGCCCTTTTCGAGCGAGGGATAGATGTCGCCGCCGGCGATCTGCTGCGGCACGACGCCGAGCTTTTCCACCACGCGGCCGGCCAGGCCCGCAATGCGCATCTTCACGCCCTTGAAGTCATCGACCGTATTGATCTCCTTGCGGAACCAACCGCCCATCTGCACGCCGGTATTGCCGGCGATGAAGCCCTGCAGGCCATGCGTGGCGTAGAATTCGTTGAGCAGCTTGTTGCCATTGCCCTGATAGAACCAGCCATTGGTCAGGCGGGCATTGAGGCCGAAGGGAATGGCGGTGCCGATGGCAAAGGTCGGGTCCTTGCCGACATAGTAATAGGAGCAGGTATGGCACATCTCCACCGTGCCGGCGGAGACGGCGTCCGCTGCCTGCAGGCCCGGCACGATTTCGCCAGCCGCAAACACCTGGATCTGGAAATTGCCGTCCGTTGCCGCGGAAACCCGCTTGGCAATGTCTTCCGCGCCGCCGAAGATCGTATCGAGCGATTTCGGGAAAGACGAGGTCAGACGCCAGGTGATCTTCGGCATCGACTGGG
Source organism: Rhizobium sp. CSW-27 (assembly GCF_018760785.1). Taxonomy (GTDB): domain Bacteria; phylum Pseudomonadota; class Alphaproteobacteria; order Rhizobiales; family Rhizobiaceae; genus Neorhizobium. The sequence continues at coordinate 302,016 of NZ_JAHHZO010000002.1, read as the reverse complement.
CAATGGCCGGAGCCGCGAGCGTGGTGACAGCGGCGGCACCCGCACCGGTGGCAGCCGCTTTCTTGAAGAATGAACGACGATCCATGAAAAACCTCCCGTTGTTGCAAGCCGCAGGCAGTCCCGTTCCCCTATCCCCGGCCTTGAACCGAAGTAATCATGCCGACACACGCCATGCAAGCAGGCGGACAATATTCCTGCGCAGGTAACGCCTCCGAATGTCCGCTACTTTCGTCTAATAAGCCTTTCCTGTTCGAAAGATACGCGCCGGCGCGACACTGCTCTGCCGGCCGCCGGCACCCTCCCGCCACAACCGTTCGGCGCTTGACTTGGTTGTCACGGAGGATCAAGAACGCGGCGCCCGTTCTGGAGAAGCCCGATGTCTGCCCCGATCATTGCCATTCCCGCCGATATTCGTCATCTCGACAAGGCCGACTGGCACGCGGCGCAAACGCAGTATGTCAATGCGGCGGTAAAGGTTGCGAAGGTCATCCCGCTGATCGTGCCGGCCCTTGAGGAAGGGCACGATCTCGACGCTGTTCTCGACCGGGTCGATGGGGTGCTGGTTTCCGGCTCCGCAAGCAATGTGCACCCCTCGCTCTATGGCAAGGCCGCGACCGAGGCAGACGGCCCCTTCGATCCGGCCCGCGATGCGACCAGCCTGCCGCTGATCCGCAAGGCGATCGAGCGCGGCATTCCGCTGCTGGCCATCTGCCGCGGCCTGCAGGAACTCAACGTCGCGCTCGGCGGCACGCTGGCAAGCGAGATCCAGGAACAGCCCGGCATCTGGGACCACCGCAAGCCGCCGGTGGAAAACCGGGACGAGATGTATGCGATCCGCCAGCCGGTCTTCGTGCAGGAGAATTCCTGCATTGCGCGGCATCTCGGTCTGTCGGGCGAGGTGCAGGTCAACTCGCTGCATCGCCAGGCGATTGCCGAGACTGCACCGCGCCTCCAGGTGGAAGCAACCGCCGCAGACGGCACGATCGAGGCGGTTTCCGTCATCAATGCCAAGGGCTTTGCGGTGGGCGTGCAATGGCATCCGGAATACTGGGCGGAGACGGATTCACCATCCCGCGCCCTGTTCGAGGCCTTCGGCGAGGCTGTGCGGGCCTATGCGACCCGCCGCTGAGGCTCAGCCCTTCACCGGCGTTTCCGCGACCGGCGTCAGCACTTTGCCATCCGTGAACCAGCCGATCAGATTGTCCACCACCAGATCGGCCATGTCGTTGCGCGTCGGCACGGATGCCGAGGCGACATGCGGCAGCAGCGAGACATTCGGCAGATCGAGCAGGCCCGCCGGCACCTTCGGTTCGTGATAGAAGACATCGAGGCCGGCGGCGGCAATCGTGCCGGCCTTCAGCGCCGCCTCAAGAGCCGCCTCGTCCACGCTGGTGCCGCGGCCGACATTGATGAAGACGCCGTTCGGCCCGAGCGCTTCGAGCACCCCGGCATTGATGATCTTGTGGGTTTCGGGCGTCGCCGGCACGATCGAGATCAACGTATCGACCGAGCGCGCCAGATCGATCAGCGAGGCGGCATAGGTATAGGACACACCGTCGCGCGGCGTGCGGGTGTGGTAGCTGATCTTCACCTTGAAAGGTTCCAGCCGCTTGGCGATCTCAAGCCCGATGCGGCCAAGCCCCAGAAGGCCGACATGGCGGTTCTTGAGCGAGAGCGGCGTCAGCGGGAAAGGACCTTCCTTTTCCCAGCGCCCCTCGCGCAGCCAGCTTTCGGCCACGGGCAGCCGGCGCACCGTGTTGAGCAGCAGGCCGATCGTGGTGTCCGCCACCTCGTCGTTCAGCACGTCCGGCGTATTGGTGACGAGGATACCCTTCGATCCCGCATGACCGGCATCGACACCATCATAACCGACGCCGAAATTGGCGATCACCTCGAGCGCCGGCAACTGGTCGATCCAGGCGGCCGGCATGCGGTTCAGCGTCGCCACCCCGCGAATGCGGCCCTTCTGCTCGTCTGACAGGTCCATTTCCGCACCGGCTGCGGTCTGGATGATGTCGAAGGCCGCCTGAAGGCGTTCCAGAGCGCGCGGATGCATGCGGCCCGGAACGAGCACGGTGATCTTGGTATCGGTCATCTGTCTATCCTGTCGTGTCAGGCGCGGGGATGGCAGGGCCCGGTGGACTGCCGGATGCGCATTTCGGGCTTGATGAGGTGGATGCCATCGGGTTCGTGGCTTCCTGCCAATCTATCCAGAAGTGCGCGCGCGGCAAGACGTCCAACCTCCGTCTGGCCGTTCCAGACGGTGGTGAGCGCCGGCGTGGCGATGGAGGCCTCCTCCAGATCGTCATAGCCCGTCACAGAAATGTCGCGACCCGGCTGCAGGCCTGCGCGCGCGATGCCGTTCATCAGGCCGATGGCGACCAGATCGTTCCAGCAGACAGCGGCCGTCGGCTTCTGCGGCAGCGAGAGGAAGTTGACCGCCGCCTCGAAGCCGCCCTGCTTGGAGCGCGGACCGGGAATGCGCAGGTTCGGATCCACCTCGATGCCCGCCTTGCGCAGCGCGTTGACATAGCCCTGGTAGCGGTCTCGGCCGGTCGACGTCTGGTCGGTGCCGCCGATCATCGCGATGGTGCGATGCCCGAGCCCGATCAGGTGGTTGGTGGCGAGCGAAATGCCGTAGGAATCATCGCCGCGATAGGTCGGCAGGTCGACGCCATCCATGGAACGGGCCACGAGGATGGCCGGCATGCCATTGGCTTCCGCAAGCTTCACATCCTCCAGCGGCGTGCCGATCGCCGGCGACATGATCACGCCATCGCCGCCAAGCTGCAGCAGCGTCTCGATGAAGGTGCGCTGCTTGTCGACCGAATCATAATGATTGGACAGGATGAAGGTGTGGCGGCTGCGGTCCAGTTCGCTTTCGATGGCTTTCAGGATTTCGCCGTAGAACGGGTTCATGATGTCGTGCACAACGACGCCGATGATGCCGGAGCGCGAGGTTCTGAGACTGGCGGCCCGGCGATTGTAGATATAGCCGAGCGCGCGCGCCTGCTCCTTGATCTTCTCGCGCGTGTCGACCGCCACCAGCGGGCTGTCGCGCAGGGCGAGCGAAATGGTTGCCGTCGAAAGCCCGAGGCTTTCGGCGATGGTGGAAAGCTTGACCTTTTGAACCACGACCCCTCCCTGGTGGATCCGTCCTGCTGTTCTTAAATTTTATTTAAACAGTTTAATCAGAGGAGGCAATCCTTCGTCACAATTGCGTCACGATTTGAAAGGCGCGGGCAAGACGGCTCAATCTTCCTCCGGCTCCGGCCCCTCCAGGCCATGCAGGTTGCGGTCCAGCGCCTTGAGGAGCTTCAGAAGCGTGCGCACTTCCTTGTCGGAAAAGCCCTGCAGCGCCAGCTGGCTGCTATCATCGATCGCCCGGTGAATGCGCTCGACGCTCTGGCGCCCCGTCTCGGTCAGATGCACCTTGATCAGGCGCCCGTCGCTGCCATCCGGCTTGCGCTCGAGAAAGCCCTGCGCCTCCATGCGCCCGACCGTCCGGGTCATGGTGGGAGCCTTCACCCCGAGGCGCTGGGCCAGCTGGCCGGGCGTGAGCCCCGGTTCCTGCGACAGCTGAAGAATGACGCCGTCCTGCCCGGCATAGAGCCCGCCATCGGCGAGATTGCGTGACAGGGCCGTGCGCAGCGAGCGGGCCGCCTGTGTCAGCACCGGTGCCAGTTCGCCAGCGGAAACGGGTTCCTTCTTCCGGGCGCCCTTGTCCTTCTTCTCGTCCTTCTTGTCGCCCTTCTTCTTGCTCATTCGCTCCGCCCGGGTTTTCCGCCATGCCCTGGACCGCTATATGCTGTCCCTATGCCCATCCATAGCGAATGCAGGACATGACCGCCAGATGCCGTTGCCCAGCCCCCGCTTCGACGACAACGACCGCCAGCTGACGCCGGACGACCGGGCCGACTGGATCGCCGTCCTGCCGCTTGGCGCGCACGAGCAGCACGGCCCGCACCTGCCCTTCGAGACCGACAGCCTGATCGCCGCTGGCCTGGTGGCGCGGTTGATCGCGGCAAAGCCGCAGCACCTGCCGGTCACCTTCCTGCCGGTGGAGCGCATCGGCTATTCCATCGAGCACATGGATGTGGCAGGCACCCGCACGCTCAGCTTCGCGCAGGCCGTCAACCGCTGGCTTGCGATTGCCGAAAGCCTTTCGGAACTCGGCATCCGCAAGCTGGTGATGCTGAACGCCCATGGCGGCAATGCACCGCTGATGACCATCGTGGCGACCGAAGCCCGCGTGCGCTTCGACATGCTGGCTGTCGCCACCAGCTGGACCCGGTTCGGCCAGCCGGAAGGCTGGATAGGCCCGCAAGACAAGGCAATCGACATTCATGGCGGCGACATCGAGACCTCGGTGATGCTGGCACTGTGGCCGGAGAGGGTGGATATGTCGAAAGCCGCCGCCTTCTCGTCGCGCCAGTCGGACTTTGCTCAAAACTTCAAGCATCTGCGCGCCTATGGTCCGCATGCCTTCGGCTGGAAGATGACCGATCTCAACCCGCTGGGAGTCGCCGGCAACGCTTCTGCGGCGACCGCCGAACGCGGCGAGGCGCTGGTCGCGCATGCTGTCACCGGCATTCTGGAATTGCTGGACGACGTGCATCGGTTCGATGTGAGAACGCTGAGCAAGACATGATCAGCAACCACGGAAAGCTGGCGAGTTCACACTCTCATGAAGGCACGACATCGGGGCGAATTGGTTGCAGTTACAGCCTATTTCACTGATAATATGCCGAGAACCACCAAGGAAACCTGTCATGCGCATATCGGTAGCGGAACAGCGGAGCGCTTAACGGAGCTGACCCAGAGCGTGCCGATCGGGGCGAGGAAATCGTGCTGACTGAAAATGGCCGACCGGCATTCCGGTTGGTGCCCCTCGCACGGACACCTCTGCCTCCGGAAGAGAGAAAGAAGGTGTTTGACGAGATCCGCAACAAGCCGCCAGCATGGTCCTCTGCGTTTGACACCGATGCCGCACGGAGCCAGGACTTTCTCTACGACGAGTTCGGCCTGCCGAAATGTTCGTCGTCGATACCTCTGCGCTGATTGCAATCATCAAGCAGGAACCACTCGGAGACCGGTGTGCTGCAATCCTGACAGCGGCGCCTTGCGCCATCATATCGGCGGGGACATTGGTGGAGGCGCGCATCGTGGCCCATTCTAGCGGCAGAATCGAGGATCTCGACAGGATTGTCGCTGCCTCGATTTCAGAGATCGTACCAGTCACGGAGGAAAGATCACGGCTCATCTCTGCCGTCTATTCCTGCTGGGGCAAGGGTATTCATCCCGCCAGCCTCAACTTCGGCGATTGCTTCGCCTATGCGACCGCCAGGGAATTCGGCTGCCCGCTGCTTTACATCGGCGATGACTTCGCAAAGACCGCTATCGTCTCCGCCCTGGCGTTTGCCCAGCCGTGATCTTATAACATATAATTGCCCTTTGAACTGCCGCGGCGTTGGCCTTATATGATCGCCAACCGCTGCCGCTCCATTCGTCGAGCGCACCCACTCCCGGAGGTTCCCATGGCCGATACCGCCCCCCATAAGCCCATTCCCGTGACCGTTCTGACCGGCTATCTCGGCGCCGGCAAGACGACGCTGCTGAACCGTATTCTCTCCGAAAGCCACGGCAAGAAATACGCCGTCATCGTCAACGAGTTCGGCGAGATCGGCATCGACAACGACCTGATCGTCGAGTCGGACGAGGAAATCTACGAAATGAACAATGGCTGCGTGTGCTGCACGGTGCGTGGCGACCTGATCCGCGTCGTGGAAGGCCTGATGCGCCGCCCCGGCCGTTTCGACGGCATCATCGTGGAAACCACCGGCCTTGCCGATCCGGTGCCGGTCGCCCAGACCTTCTTCATGGATGACGATGTCCGCTCCAAGACCGAACTCGATGCGGTCGTGGCGCTCGTCGATGCCAAGCACCTGCCGCTGCGCCTGAAGGACAGCCGCGAGGCCGAGGACCAGATCGCGTTTGCCGATGTGGTCGTGGTCAACAAGACCGATCTCGTGACGCCGGAGGAACTGGCGACGATCGAGGAGATCGTCCGCGCCATCAACCCGACCGCCCGCATCTACAAGACCACCCGCTCGGGTGTCGATCTTGCCCGCGTGCTGGATCAGGGCGCTTTCAACCTGGAGCGCGCGCTGGAAAACGATCCGCATTTCCTCGAACATGGCCACGAGGATCATGTCTGCGGCCCGGATTGCGACCATCACCACCACGATCACGACCACCATGATCATGATCACCACCATCACGACCATGATCATCACCATGACCACGGGCACGACCACCATCACCATGCGGCGCCCTCTGCAATCCATGACGTGACGGTGAAGTCGATCTCGCTGCGCGGCGGCGAGATGAATCCGGATCGCTTCTTCCCCTGGATCCAGAAGGTCACCCAGACGGACGGCCCGAACATTCTGCGCCTCAAGGGCATCATCGCCTTCAAGGGCGACGAGGAGCGCTACGTCGTGCAGGGCGTGCACATGATCATCGAGGGCGATCACCAGCGCCCGTGGAAGGACGGCGAGAAGCGCGAAAGCCGCCTCGTCTTTATCGGCCGCGACCTCGACCGCGAGAAGATCGAAAAGAGCTTCCTCGCCTGCCAGGCAGACCAGACCTGATGCCGACGGTTGCTCCCCTGGATCTGGAGGGCCATGTCGTCGCGGTTCACTTCCTCGGCGACACCCCCTTCTTTGCCACCGCTGCCGGAGAGATCCGCCGCCTGGATGGCGGCGAGAAGGTCACCGAAGCGCATAACGGCCTGCTGACCTGCATCAAGGACCCCTTCAGTGCCTCGTTGCTGACCGGCGGCGAAGACGGCCGGGTGATGCGCATTGCCGCCGACGGCAGCACGACGCAGATCGCCGACGCGCCGCGAAAGTGGATCAATGTCGTGGCCGGCGGCCCGCAGGGTGCGGTTGCCTATGCGCACGGCAAGTCGAGCGTCGTGGTTCTTGCCGACGGAACGGTGAAGGAATTCGCAGAGGAACGCACGGTGGAGGCGCTGGCCTTTGCGCCGAAGGGCCTGCGCATTGCGGCCGCCCGTTATAACGGCGTCTCGCTGCACTGGGTCAACACCCAGCTGCCCGCCGCCGATCTGGACTGGAAGGGCGCCCATACCGGCGTGACCTTCTCGCCGGATGGCCGTTTCCTCGTCACCACCATGCAGGAAAACGCGCTGCACGGCTGGAAGCTGGACGGCAAGGCCGGCGAAGCGCGCCACATGCGCATGACCGGCTATCCGGCCAAGGTGAAATCCTATTCCTGGTCGCCCAAGGGCAAGTGGCTTGCCACCTCCGGGGCGCCGGCCGCCATCGTCTGGCCGTTCTCGGCCAAGGACGGCCCGATGGGCAAGGCACCGCTGGAGCTTGGCACCCGCGCCAATATTCTCGCGACCTGTGTCGCCTTCCATCCGGTGGAAGAGGTGCTCGCCATCGGCTTCATCGACGGCATGATTCTCGGGGTCCGGGTGGGCGACGGCAAGGAAGCGCTGCTGCGCCGCCCCGGCAAGGGCGCTATCACATCGATGAGCTGGAGCGGCAACGGCAAGCTCGTCGCTTTCGGCTCCGAAGCCGGCGATTGCGGCGTGATCGACATTTCGGCGTAACGGCAATTCGGCTGTTGGGTAGAATTGCCATTCGGGGCCTGTTCGGGCGGAGCTTCCCCCTCTGGCTGCCGCCATCTCCCCCACAAGGGGGGGAGACGGATGGAGCCTGCTCCCTGCCCCGTCTCAACACGCGCGCTGACAGATACCTGTCAAGCGGTGAAGGTGAGGGAATAACCTCCAACTGTTGTGATCCCAGACTCCGCTGACTGGGCGAAGGTCCTGCCGTTCTGCGGTCTCCCCCCTTGTGGGGGAGATGGCGGCAGCCAGAGGGGGCCGCCCCCGACGCTCAAGACGCCCGCTATGCCGCGTAGATCATCTTCTTGGTCATGCCGCCGTCGAGCACCAGAACCTCTCCGGTCATGAATCCGGCACCGGCAAGATAGAGCACCGCCTCCGCGACATCCTGCGGGCGGCCCACCCGGCCGGTGGGGTGCTGCGCGTGATCCTCCGGCCGGAGTTCCCCGTCACCGGATATCCAGCCCGGCGCGATGGCATTGACGCGGATCGTCGGTCCGAGGCTGATCGCCAGCGCATGGGTGAGCGCCACAAGCCCGCCCTTGGCCGCCGCATAGGCTTCCGTCTGCGGCTCGGACATGAAGGCGCGGGTAGAGGCCATGTTGACGATGCTGGCCCCCTCACCCATCAGCGGCACCGCCGAACGGGTCATCAGGAAGGCCGCCGTCAGATGGCTGTCGGTAACGCGCCGCCAGTCGTCGAGCGACAGATCCTGGATCGGCCCATTCGCCGGCCCGGCGACGCCGGCATTGTTGACGAGCAGATCGAGGCGTTCCCAGCCGAGTTCGGCAAAGGCCCCTGCAACCGAGGCTTCGTCGCCGACATCGCAAAAGATGTGCCGCACACCCTCTGCCTGCAGATCCTCGGCCGTATCCTTCATGTCGAAGGACGCCACCTTCCAGCCGGCCTCCGACAAGGCCCGGCAGATCCCCGTGCCGATGAGGCCGGCACCGCCTGTGATGATCGCGTGTCTCATGCGCAAAGAGATAGGAAGCTTCGCATCCATGTCCAGCCATTCACCCCCGGCGCACCGCCGCGATGATATCCGCCAGTAGAGCGTGCAACTGGTCGCGATAGCCGTTGGCGGCCGATGGCGAATCGGATTCGGAGGTCATGGTGACGGTGAGCGCCAGCGACGGCACGATGTAGAGCATCTGCCCGCCATAGCCCCAGGCAAAGCGCACCGGCTCGCCGCCGATATCCTTCAGGAACCAGCCGTAGCCATAGCCATCGCCGGAATAGCGGGAGGTGGTACGGGGTTCCCAGGAGGTCCGCACCCAGGTCTCGGGCACCACCTGCACGCCGTCAGCCGTGCGGCCGCCGCGGCGATAGAGTTCGCCAAAGGCATGCAGGGAACGCGTTGTCATGGCCATCTGGTTGCCGCCGATCGGGATACGCTGCGGATCGCGCGACCAGGCGCCGATGCGAAACCCCTCGACAGGTTCGAACCAGTCCTCGGCGAGTTTTTCCGTCGACCTCCCCCCGACGCGCATCAGGATCGCGGACAGCAAATGCGTGGAGGCGGTCGCATAGACCATGGGGCCGCCGGGGTCTTCCACGAAAGGTTCGGACAGCGTGAAGCGCACCCAGTTGCGGCTTGCGGTGAGCCGGCCATAGCTCGGGCCGAGCCCCGATTGCATGGACAGGAGATGGCCGATGGTGACCCGCGACAGGCGCGGATCCGGCCTCTCCGGCAAGTCGCGGCGAAGCAGGGGAGCGATCGGCTGGTCGCCCCCCTCCAGCAGCCCGCGCTCGATCGCGATGCCGACCATGGCGGAAATGATCGATTTCGACGCGGATTTGATGTTGGTGGACCCGCCCGGCGAATAGCCATGGTATCCGCGTTCGGCCAGCAGAGCCCTTTCCCGCGAAACGATGACCGCCTTCAAGGGCGCCAGCCCTTCCGCCCGGGTCAGGACGGTCTGCAGCGTATCGTCCCCGGCAGACGATGCGGCCTGTCCTTCCCACACCTGTGGGCCGCCCGCAGGCGGATCTTCGGCGAGGGCAAGGCGTGCGGCAGCCAGGAGGGGAGCGGCGGCAAGGATATGGCGGCGTGTCAGCATACCTGTTCAGATAGGGCAGCACGCCGCCGCTGCGAGACACGCAACGGCACCCTCACGGGCATGTGAGAGAGGCGCCCGCATGCAAACGGGGACCAGTGCGGTCGAAGCACTGGCCCCCGTCTCTTTCCCTCATTCGAAGAAACCTGCCACGGTGCCGGATGCCCCCATCCGGACGATCCTTCGAAGAGGTATCGCTGCGGCTTCGATCAGAAGCGGTAGGTCACGCCGGCGCCGATCAGCCACGGATCGAGCTTGGCCTTGCCGGAAATGGGCGTGCCGCCCATGTTGGCGCTCCAGTCGGTTTCCAGGAACAGCTTCTTGACGTCGAAGTTCACACCCCAGTGCTCGTCGATCATGTAGTCGAAGCCGACCTGCAGGGCGGCACCGACATGGCCGTCGACCTTCAGGTTGCTGAAGCCGGCGCGCTCCGATTCGTTATAGAAATAGGTGTAGTTGATGCCGGCACCGACATAGGGCTTGAAGGCGCCGAAATCGGTGAAGTGATACTGCAGCGTCAGCGTCGGCGGCAGCAGCCAGGCCTTGCCGACCGGGGTGCCGGCCAGCGAACCGTCGCCGGAAATCTTCGAGCTGGTCGTGCCGAGGATGAGTTCGGCTGCGATGTTGTCGGTGAAGAAGTAGGAGATGTCGAGTTCGGGAGTGACCGAGTTCGAATAGCTGAGGTCGGAGCCGGCCACGCCGTTGACCGAACCCTCATCATTCGGCACCACGCCCAGCGCACGCACGCGGATCTGCCACGGGCTCTTGCTGGATGCCGCCTCCTGGGCAACCGGCGCCTGCGGCGCGGCAGCCGTCAGGTCGGCCGCCTGGGCAGCGCCCGACAGAAGGACCGATGCGGCACCCATGAGGGCGGCGAAGACGGGTCCGTTCTTGATCATGTCACTCTCCTTGAAAGATCATCTGCACTTGATGACGCAAGGGGTAGCAACCGGGCCGGACGGTTCCGTTGATCTCGATCAAATCGTCCTGACGTTGGTCACCACAATGACATGATCGCGTCACGAATGCTGCGCACCCATGCACAAATGTCACATTTCAGACCACCCTAAAACAAACGACCCTCCCCCGCGTGGATGCGGAGAAGGGTCACGACTGGAGACGTCGAAGAGGGATCAGGCGGCGCGGCGCAGCACCGGACGCGACAGCTTGCGACCGCTCGCAACCAGCATGCCGGCGGCACCGGACAGCCAGCCGGGCGTGAGTTCGAGTGCGAGGAAGCGGTCGCGCGCGAAGGGGCCCGGCATCATCAGATGCTGCGTCTTTTCGGCAAAGAAGCCGAAGCGCTCGTAATAGGGCGCGTCCCCCACCAGGAGGATCGCACCATGGCCGCGGGCCTGTGCCTCGGAGATCGCCGCACGCATCAGCGCGCCGCCGATGCCCTTGCCTTCATGCGCCGAATCGACGGCGAGCGGGCCGAGCAGCAGCGCATCGATCGGCGTGCCGGAGGCGGAAACGCCGGCCTCGACATTCCACAGGCGCACCGTGCCGATCACGTGGCCGTGCGAATCGCGCGCCACCAGCGCCAGGCCCTCGGCCGGCACACGGCCGCGACGGAGCTTTTCCGACGACTTCTTGCGACGATCGGCGCCCATGGCGCGATCGAGCAGGGCCTCGCGGGCAACGACATCAGCCGGGGTTTCCTCGGTGATGGTGAAAGTATTGGGCGCAAACAGAGCGCGCACAGCGTCAAGAACAGCGGCCATCTTGGCCTCCGAAGCTCAAAACCGTTCAAGCGGCACGAGAGAAAGGGGTGGTTTGCGGCTCCGGTCAAAGGACCGGAGCCGGCAGAACGTCAGATGACGTAGGCCTTCAGCGGATCGAAGCCGTTGAAGGCAACCGCCGAATAGGTCGTCGTGTAGGCGCCGGTGCCCTCGATCAGAACCTCGTCGCCAACCGTCAGCGTGATCGGCAGCGGATACATGTTCTTCTCGTAGAGCACGTCGGCCGAATCGCAGGTCGGGCCGGCGATCACGCAGGGCTCCATCGCATCGCCGTCCCGCTCGGTGCGGATCGGGTAGCGGATGGCCTCGTCCATGGTTTCGGCCAGACCGCCGAACTTGCCGATGTCGAGGAAGACCCAGCGATGCTCGTCATTGTCCGACTTCTTCGACACCAGCACGACTTCCGCCTTGATGACGCCGGCATTGCCGACCATGCCGCGACCCGGCTCGATGATCGTCTTCGGCAGGTTGTTGCCGAAATGCTTGCGCAGCGAGGCAAAGATCGCCTGGCCGTATTCCTCGGCCGACGGGATGTCGCGCAGGTAACGGGTCGGGAAACCGCCGCCCATGTTCACCATCTGCAGGTAGATGCCCTGCTTGGCGAGCTGTGCGAAGACGCGCTTGGCATCGGCGAGCGCCGAATCCCAGGCATCGACCTTGGTCATCTGCGAACCGACGTGGAACGAGACGCCGTAGGATTCCAGGCCCAGCTGATGCGCATAGACCAGAACATCGACGGCCATCTGCGGCACGCAGCCGAACTTGCGCGACAACGGCCATTCGGCGCCTTCGCCATCGGTCAGCACGCGGCAGAACACGCGGGCGCCGGGGGCTGCGCGGGCAACCTTCTCGACTTCCTCGTGGCTGTCGACGGCAAAGAGACCGACGCCCAGCTCGAAGGCACGCGCAATGTCGCGCTCCTTCTTGATGGTGTTGCCGAAGGAAATGCGGTCTGCCGTTGCACCGGCAGTCAGCGCCATCTGGATTTCGGCAACCGAGGCGCAGTCGAAGTTGGAGCCGAGCGATGCCAGCAGCTTGAGGATTTCCGGCTCGGGATTGGCCTTGACCGCATAGTAGATCGCGCTGTCCGGCAGGGCGTGACGGAAGGCAGTGTAATTGTTGCGCACGATGTCGAGGTCCACGACGAGGCACGGGCCTTCCGGACGTCGGGTGCGGAGGAAATCGAGGATGCGAGCGGTCGTCATTGGTCTAATCCCTATGGAGCTTCTCCGGCGAACCGAAGGACAAAGACGCGCAGACAGGTGAGCGAGGCCCGGCCGGTGGAAATCCCGGAGCATCGTTCGCGCCTGATAGCGCAGGGTTTGGACCAACGCCCTGCCAAGAGCATTGATCCGGCTTTGTCTGCCATGGATTGGAGGGGATTATCCCAACCGCACTTCCGGCAATGATGGTGTGCCTCTTCAGTATTGCAGGCTGATGGAAAGCCTGCAGAGACCAGAAAGGCCCGCACCGTCGTTGCTTCAAGATGTCCTCGCATTTTCCGGTTGGCCGGAATAGCGACTGGAGGGGTTAGTTCCAGGTACCTTACCGATTTTCCTCACCACTCGAGGGTCGGCGGACACCCACAGGCACGTGCGACTTTGGGCAGCCACGGAGATAAGAGCATCGCCCTTCACAATCAAGCGGTTTTTTTGGCTGAACGCAAATTTTGCATTGCAGAAGATGTCGCCCCGTTCCACCTAGGACGGGCAACAGGAAAAGGGGCCCGACATGGATACTCTGACGCGCATGCGTGCCTTCATCGACGTGGTGGAAGCGGAGGGCTTTTCGGCGGCGGCGCGCCGCACCGGCCGCTCGAAGGCCCTGCTGTCCAAGTATGTCCGCGAGCTGGAGGATGATCTCGGCGCGCTGCTTCTCAACCGCACCACGCGGCAGTTTTCGCTGACGGAAGCCGGCCATACCTATTTCCGCACCGCCTCCGACATCCTGAAGGAGATCGACAACCTGGCCGATCTCGTGCGCGAGAACAATGCGGACTTGAAGGGGCGGCTGCGCGTTTCCGTGCCGCGCACCTTCATCGATGCCGATGTCGGCCAGTCGCTGATCGACTTTGCCAAGGCCCATCCGGATGTCTCGCTCGATATCGTCGCCGAGGATCGATTCGTCGATCTGATCGAGGAAGGCTTCGACCTTGCCATCCGGATCACCAAGCTCGAAGATTCGGCCATGATTGCCCGCAAGCTCTGCGATTTCAGGGTCTACGCCTGTGCCACGCCGGATTATGTCGCCCGCTACGGGCCACTGGCGCATCCGCAGGATCTTTCCGGCAAACCGGTCATCATCGACACCAATCTTCGCTCGCACAACAATATCCGCTTTCAGGAGCCGGGCGGCGGCATGATGAGCGTGGCCGTCAGCGGTCCGATCGAGGTCAACACACCGCATGCGACGCTGAAGGCAGCGCGGGCCGGGCTTGGCGTTGCCATGGTACCGGATTTCATTGCCCTGCCCTTCATCCGCTCCGGCGAACTCGTCACGCTGTTCGACGATTATGTCCTGAGGGACCGCGGCATCTATGCGGTCTATCCGCACCGCCGCTATCTGCCGGCCAAGGTGCGCGTCTTCGTCGACTTCCTGTCCGGCTGGTTCCGGCGCTCCCCACTTCAGTCGGATTGACGCGAGGTCGAATTTCCGTCCCATTTACAGGTCAGAGCGGGACAAACGGGATCAGGATTCGCCGATGCGCATCAAAACATGGCTGCTGACAGCCCTTCTGGGCCTGGCGCCGCTGCCGGCAATGGCCCATCCGCACATCTTCGTCGATGCGCGCCTCGAAGTGCTGTCGGACGATCAGGGCAATCTGGTGGAACTGCGTCATGTCTGGCGATTCGACGAGATGTTCTCCTCCAGCGTGCTGCTGGACTTCGACAAGAACGGCGACCTGAAGCTGGACGAGCACGAACTGGCGGAACTCGGCGAGACGATGCGCACCTCGCTTGCCGACTTTCATTACTTCACGACGATCACCCAGGACGGCAAGACGATCCCGATTGCCAAGCCCGACGTCATCCACGTCACCTATCAGGACCAGCAGGTGCTCGCCTTCTTTGCGGTAAAGCCGCAAAAGCCGCTGCATCTCAAGGGCAAGCTCACCTTCGGCGTCTATGATCCCTCGCTCTACACGGCGATCGACTTTCCCGACGACAAGGATCTGGTGGCGGAAGGCAAGGGTTTTGCCGCCTGCAAGCACAGGGTCGTGCGCCCCGACCCCGACGAGGTGATCGCCGAAAACAAGGATTCGCTGACGGCTGCCTTCTTCAACGATCCGACAGGAACCGACATGACCAAGCTGTTCGCCACGAAGCTCGAGGTGACATGCTGACGCGCCGGACGACGTTTCTCATTCTGCTGGCTATTCTCGGCAGCGCGGTTGCAGCGCATGCACAGTCGCCGCTTGGCGTGGGCGCCGCCGAACCCTCCTTCGATACCAGCGGCTTCTTCGGCCCGCTGCTTGCCTGGGTGAACGTCTACCAGCAATCCTTCTACCGGGCGCTCACCGCCTCTCTGCGGGCCATGCGGGAGGATCCCTCTGCGATCAAGGGGCTGGTCGGACTGTCCTTCGCCTATGGCGTCTTCCATGCCGCCGGCCCCGGCCACGGCAAGGCGGTGATCTCCTCCTACATGATCGCCAACGAGACGGCGCTCAAGCGCGGCATCGTGATCTCGCTTCTCTCGGCGCTGGTGCAGGGGCTCGTCGCAATCCTGCTGGTGGCGGCCGCCTTCTTCATCCTGCGCGGCACCGGCATCACCATGACCAAGGCCACCTGGGCCATGGAAATCGCCAGCTTCGCGCTGGTGGCGCTGTTCGGCGTCTGGCTTCTGGGGCGCAAGCTCTACGAGATCCGGCCGCGCTTCTCCTCGCTGCCGATCTTTGCCGGAACCGGCAGCAGCGCCGGCTCGACGGGCCTGCGCTTCGAGGCGGTCGAGGTCGACCATGATCACCGGGACATCGCGCCCGGCGGCTACTGCGCCGATTGCGGCGAACTGCACATTCCCGACCCTGCAACGCTGAAGGCCAAGGATTTCAGCGTGCGCGAGGCCTGGTCCGCCATCATCGCCGTCGGCCTTCGCCCCTGCTCCGGCGCCATTCTGGTGATGAGCTTTTCGATCCTCAACGGGCTTTATCTGGCCGGCGGCCTTTCCGTGCTCGCCATGTCGCTCGGCACCGCGATCACCGTGTCGATCCTCGCCATCATCGCCGTCACCGCCAAGGATCTCGCCGTCCGGCTTTCCGGGCCGCGCACGCGCCTTGCCCGCCACGTCACCACGGCAATCGAGATCCTCGGTGCGCTGTTCATCATCGTGGTCGGGCTGGTCCTGCTCGCCGCCTCGCTCGAAAGCGGCAATCTGCAGACGCTCTGGTAAGGCAAGCCTCAGCGCCGGCCGCGCTGGTGGCGGGCGCGCAGCCAGAACACCAGGAAGAAGGACAGCACCGCCAGAAGGCCGAAGGCAGCGGCAAGCCAGGGCGAGAAGCCGCCAAGCCAGATCATGATCTGCGGCATGGCGAGAAACAGGAGCATGAAGCCGATCATGATGATGGCCGCGGCAATCGCCGGCGAACGCCCGGATGGCCCGCTCATGCCGCCTCGCTCATCAGCGCGGCGCGGATGTCCTCCAGCCGGCGTCTCTGGTGGCCGTGATCGTCGAAATTGTCGGGCGACAGCCAGGTTTCGAAGGCCTTCGCCAGCAGCGGCCATTCGCCGTCGATCATCGAGAACCACGCCGTGTCGCGATTGGCGCCCTTGGAGACCATGTGCTGGCGGAACACGCCTTCGAAGGTGAAGCCCAGGCGCCGTGCCGCAACCTTGCTCGGCTCGTTCTGATTGTGGCACTTCCACTCATAGCGACGATAGCCGAGAGCGTCGAATACATGGCGCGCCATCAGGTAATGCGCCTCGGTGGAGAGCGGCGAGCGCTTCATGCCGGGGCCATGGGCGACCGAGCCCACCTCGATGACGCCATTGGCCGGATCGGCGCGCATGTAGCTTGCCATGCCCACCACCTCGCCATCCTCCTTGTCGCGGAAGACGAGCGTGATCAGGCGGCCGTCGCGGTTCATGCCGTCCAGCCAGTCGGCAAACTGCTCGGGCGCGTGATAGAGCGGATTGGGAAAGAAATGGATCAGGTCGTTGATGCCGTCCGCTCCGCCCAGCGCCTCCCACAGCGTCTGAATGTGGACCGCCCGTTCATAGGGCTCGAGAATGACATGATGGCCTTCCAGCCGCACCGGTTGCGGCGGCGGGCATCCCTTGAAGCTTTTCAGATCGCGCATGACGTCCCCCTCTTTTGTGACGAGGATTACGAGAGGCGGCGGGCAAAGGCAATCGTCGCCTTGTCGCACCACCGCCAATTCTCTCAGAGGGAAATTTTTGCGGACGACACGGTCGCCTCGATATGGTCGACCAGCGCATCGGGAAGCCGCAGCCGCCCGGCAAGCAGGTCCAGATAGCCGCGCTCGGCCCGGGTATCGGGATCGATGGCAAGCCGCGAGGCCGTGTAGATCTCCACCCGCTGCTCCTCGGTGCGGCCCGCCGCAACCAGGGCGTCGAGATCGATCGGATCAGCCAGTTCGCGTGCCAGGAAGGCCTCCGCCTCGGCGCCGAGATCCACCGCATGCACCTTCTGCATGATGTTCTGCCGCTCGAAGGCGTCGATATGGCCGTCTGCCTTGGCCGCGGCAATCATGGCGCGCAGCAGCGTCAGGGCGAAGTCATTGCTGAGGGTGGCCGATTGCGGATGAAAGGGAGAATCAGTCGGCGGCTCCAGCGACGCCGGATCCTGGGGCATGCCCTGCGGCTTGGTTCCCGACTGGTAGTTCCGGTAGGCGAGATAGCCGAGGCCGGCGATGGCGGCGATGCCGCCGAGCGTCGCCACATTGCCGGCGAGCTTGCGGCCGGTCTTGGTGCCGAGAATCGCGGCGGCAAGCGCGCCGGTCTTCAAAGGATTGTTGCGGGCGAGATCGCCCATCTGCCCGGCGCGATCCTTGACCGATCCTCCGGACAGTCCGGGGACCTGCGATCCCAGGAACTGGTCAAGAAGCTTCTTGGCGTCGAACATGCACTGTCTCCCTGTTGCTGTCAGGGAGACAGATAGGAAGGCGACGGCAAATTACAAAGCCGATCAGGCCCTGAGCGCCGCCGCTTCCGATGCCAGTTTCGTGATGCCCGCCCAGTCGCCGGCGGCAACCAGATCCTTCGGCGCCACCCAGGAACCGCCGACGCAGACGACATTCGGCAGCGACAGGTAGTCATGGGCGTTCTTCAGCGAGATGCCGCCGGTCGGGCAGAAGACCGTGCCGGCAAGCGGTGAGGAGAGCGCCTTGAGATAGGCTGCGCCGCCCGCCTGCTCGGCGGGGAAGAACTTCAGGACCTCGTAGCCCGCTTCACGCAGCGTCATCACTTCGCTGGCAGTGGCAGCACCCGGAAGAAGCGGCACGGGTGAATCCTTGGCGGCAGACAGCACGCCCGGCGCGACGCCGGGGCTGACGATGAAGGTGGAGCCGGCCTTGACGGCGGCTTCATAATCGCGGGCATTGAGGATGGTGCCGGCGCCGACATGCGCGCCTTCCACTTCGGCGGCAACCGCCTTGACCGCATCGAGCGCGGCCGGCGTGCGCAGCGTGATCTCGATCGCCCTCAGGCCGCCCGCGACAAGCGCACGCGCCAGCGGCACGGCAGAGGCGGCGTCCTCGACGATCAGCACCGGCACGACCGGCTGCAGCTTCAGGATGGACAGAAGGGTCTCGGTCTTGGCACTCATCATCAAACTCCCGTTCAGGACGGATTGAACCGATTGAAACTCCTCGGCTGACATAACGCGCACCGCAAGGAGTGTCGAGGGAAAAGCAACGGCGTCGGCAGGATGGGCTCTGGCCCTTTCCGAGCCTTTGACATAGTTTAGCCGGACAACATGCACACGGGGTGCGGATGGCGAAGGAAATCGAGCGCAAGTTTCTGCTCCGGTCCGAGGACTGGCGGCGCATGGCGACCGCCCGCCTGCGTTTCCGGCAGGGCTATGTGGCAATCGGCGATGATCGCAGCGTGCGCGTGCGCTTGCTGGAGGGCCCTGAGGGCGCCACGGCACGCCTGACCGTCAAGGTCGGCCGCCAGCTTCTGGCGCGGGACGAATACGAGTACGAGATCCCCGTTTTGGATGCGGAGGAACTCATGGTCTCGGCCATCGGCATCGTGATCGAGAAGACCCGTCATTTCGTTCCGCATGCCGGCTTCACCTGGGAGGTGGACGAGTTTTCCGGCGCCTATCAGGGACTTGTTCTGGCCGAGGTGGAGCTTGCAAGCCTGGAAGAAAAGCCGCCCATGCCGTTGTGGATCGGCCGGGAGGTAACGGGCGACCGGCGCTTCTCCAACATGGTGATGGCGACCGAGACGATCAGCCTGGAGCAGATGCATGGCCTTTCGCATCAAAGCGTCTGACCCCTTTCCGGGGGAGTTTCGCCGCGTGGCGCGGGAACAGTTGCTGAAGGCGATCCACGTGCTGGCAGAACAGCCGGACGGAGCGCATGCCGCCGTCCATGCCGCCCGCAAGCGGTTCAAGCGGCTGCGGGCCCTTTATCGCCTGATCGAACCGGATGCGAAGGCCTTCCGGCAGGCCGAGAATGCCCGCATCCGTGACATGGCCCGCAGCCTTTCGGCCGTTCGCGATGCCACCGCACTGGTGGAGACCGTGGATTATCTGGCCGGGCTTGCGGCATCGGCGGAGGAATTTGCCGCCCTCGGCGCGGCCTCGCGCGCGCTTGTCGAGCGGCGGGATCGCATCGCCTCTTCGGAAATGGACCTGCCGCGAAAGATCGAGGCGGCAATCGCCACCTGTCATGCCGCCATCGCGGCCCTCGATACCCTCGACCTGCCGGAAGGCAATGGCCGCACCGCAAAGCGGATCGCCAGGGCCTGGCGCCGGCAGGGGCTGAAGGCACGGCGCGCACTGGCCGCATGTCGGGAGATGCCGGCCGCAGAAGCCTTCCACGACCTGCGCAAGTGCGGCCAGGTCGCGTGGATGCACCTCACCCTTCTGGAAGACCTCTGGCCCGCATCCCTGCAGGCCCGCCGGCGCGAGATGAAGCATCTTGTCGACGAGCTGGGACATGAGCACGACCTCAGCGTGCTGACTGAGGCGGTCAACGAAAGCCCCGACCTGTTCGGCGACAGCGATACCCTTGCCCTGCTGCTCGGCGCGATCATCACCCGGCAGCAGGCGGTGCGGGCAGACGCGCTGGCACTGGCGGAGAATGTCTTTGCCGGAGACGCCGAATGGGAAGCCGAAATCGTGCGGCTTCTCTGGCAGAAGGCCGCCCGGCGGCTCGATGCATGAGCGGGCACGACACAGAATCTGACACTGTGTCTTTCAATCAATCTTAAGGAGCCTGGGTGAGTTTTCCCTGTAGTTTCAGGGGAGAGTACCGGTGTTGAAGCACAGCATTCTTTGCGCCATGGCGCTGGCCGCAAGCTGCCTTTTCAGCGGCGCCAAGGCCGCCGACAAGCTGGAAATCTACTACAATTCGGCCGGCGGCAAGGAAAAGACCCTGGGTTACCAGGTTCTGCAACTGGCCATCGAGAAATCCGGCAAGTCCTATGTGCTGAAGCCCTCGCCGACGGGCTACAGCTCCAATGCCGGCATGGTGGACGCGATCGCCAATGGCGCGCAGATCGACATCGGCTGGGTCAATGCCGCCAAGGCGGTCTCGGCCAAGCTTCTGTCCGTGCCCTTCCCGATCGATCGCGGCCTTGGCGGCTATCGCCTCTTTCTCATCGATGGCGCGCGACAGGGCGAGTTCAGCCGGGTGAAGACGCTGGACGACCTGAAGTCCTTCATTGCGCTGCAGGGCACCGGCTGGGCGGACGTGGACGTGATGCGCAAATCCGGCCTCACGGTGCGCACCGGGCCGCAGAAGAACCTCTACCGCATGACCATGGGCCGTCGCGGCGATTATTTTGCGCGCGGCGTCAACGAGGCACTGAACGAGCAGGCAAAGCAGGTGGCCGATGTTCCGGGGCTTGCGGTGGAAAAGACGCTGGTGCTGCAATATCCCTCCGCCTCGATCTTCTACGTCTCCAAGTCCCGTCCGGAACTGCGCGACGACCTGATGCGCGGCCTGGAACAGGCCTGGAGGGACGGCTCCTTCGAGGAGGTCTTCCTCTCCAATCCCGACATTCGCCTCGCCCTGGAGAAGGGCGACCTGAAGACCCGCACCATCCTCAAGATCCCGAACCCGAACCTGCCGGAGGACATCCTTGCGATGGATGCCCGATACTGGTTCGACCCGCAGAAATGACCGGCGGCCAAGCCTGCCCGCATACGACAGCCCTCTCCCCGATTTCAGGACTTTGATCATGTTCAAGAGCAAATCCATTCGCATGCAGGTGATGCTGCCGTCGCTTGCCCTCATCCTGGCGGGCTCGGTGGCCCTCAGCCTCTATTCCGGCTGGTCACAGGCCCAGTCGACGCAGGAGATGTTCGATCGCAAGGTCAGCCTTACCACCTCGATGACCACGTCCGGCGCCTCCACCGCCATGTGGCAGTTCGACAAGGGGCTGGCGCGCGATACCTTCGATCCGGCCGGTGCCGATCCGGATTTCCGCGCCGCCATCGTGCTCGATGGCACCGGCAAGCCCTTCTATACCTCCGGAGAAGCCGGCGCCGTGGCGGCCGGCACCACGGCCGGCGCCTCGGGCAAGTCGACGGATGACAGCAGCAGGCTGCGCTTCTCCGTGGTGCCGCTGAAGCATACCGAGGAAGGCAAGGAGATGAACATCGGCACCATGGTGCTGGTCTTCGATACCCAGTCGATCATGCGCAACACCTGGCAGTCACTGACCGGCCTTGGTGCCATCGCCGGCCTGACGCTTCTCGCCTCGGCGCTCGCGCTTTTCTTCCTGATGCGTTCCATCACCCAGCCGCTTGTCTCGCTGTCCGGCGTGATGAACCGCCTGTCTTCCGGCGCCCTCGATACGCCGGTGCCGAACCAGGATCGCGAGGACGAGATCGGCGAAATGTCGCGCGCGGTCCAATACTTCAAGGACAGCGTGGCGCAAACGGCCAGGCTTCAGCAGGATGCCGACGCCAATCGCGACCTTCTGGAGGCCGAGCGCCGCGCCAAGCAGGAAGCCGACCGCGTACGGGTCGAGGCGATGATGCAGGCCAATGGCGCACTCGCCGGCGGCCTGAAGGCCCTGTCGCTCGGCGACCTGACGGTACAGATCGAAGAGCGCTTCGCTACCGAATACGAGGAACTGCGCGACAACTTCAATGCCGCCGTGCGCCAGCTGCGCCAGACCCTGACGGTGGTGGTCGACGCCGCCATGAACATCGACGGTGGCACCCGCGACATCGCGGAAAACACCAACGACCTGTCGCGCCGCACCGAGCAGCAGGCCGCCTCGCTGGAGGAAACCGCGGCAGCGCTGGACGAGATCACCACCAATGTCACCGCCTCGCTGCGGCTGACCGAAGAGGCGCGCCGCGTGGCGACGCAGGCAAATGACAGCGCCGTCAAATCCGGCCAGGTTGTGGCCGAGGCCGTCGAGGCAATGAGCCGCATCGAAAGCAGCGCCTCTCAGATCTCCAACATCATCGGCGTGATCGACGACATCGCCTTCCAGACCAATCTTCTGGCGCTGAATGCCGGCGTGGAAGCCGCACGCGCCGGCGAAGCCGGCAAGGGGTTTGCCGTCGTTGCCCAGGAAGTGCGCGAGCTTGCCCAGCGCTCCGCCAATGCCGCCCGCGAGATCAAGGCCCTCATCCAGAACTCCACCAACGAGGTGGAAGCCGGCGTGCAGCTGGTTTCCAACACCGGCACGGCGCTGACCGGCATCGGCCAGCTGATCGTCACCATCAACCAGCACATCACCTCGATTGCCACCGCCGCCCGCGAGCAGTCGACGGGCCTTTCCGAGATCAACACCGCCGTCAACCACATGGACCAGAGCACGCAGAAGAATGCGGCCATGGTGGAGGAAACGAGTGCGGCTTCGGCCGCCCTTGCCGCCGAAGCCGCACGCCTGCGCGACCTGATGGTGCAGTTCACGCTGGACGGCAGCGCCACGAGACCGCGCATGGCGCATGCGGCCTGATCGACGCCCTCCTCCTCACCCTGCAAGCCAACCCTTCCGCCCGCCGGCGGAAGGGTTTTTTGATGGGCCGCACGGCCCCGGACGCGACATGCCGCACCGACTTGACAAAAGTCAAAGTGCAGCAAAGGCGCCGAAATCCGTTGCGTCCGGCCTGCAGAGGCAGTATTTCGCGAAACCATGACCGACAGATCCGAAAACGCCGCCGGCACCGCGTCCGGCTCCTTCCTCGTGGCCGCGCTCTATCACTTTGCGCGGTTCGACCGCTATCAGTCCGTGCGCGAGCCGCTGCAGGCGCTGTGCGAGGAGAATGGCGTGAAGGGAACCCTGCTTCTGGCCCGAGAAGGCATCAACGGCACCATTGCCGGGCCAGATGAAGGAATTGCCGCCGTGCTCTCCTTTCTGCGCGCCCAGCCGGAATTCTCCCATCTGGAACACAAGGAAAGCCGCGCCTCCAAGATGCCCTTCCTGCGCATGAAGGTGCGCCTGAAGAAGGAAATCGTCACCATGGGCGTGGAGGATATCGATCCGAACCGTATCGTCGGCACCTATGTCGATCCGAAGGACTGGAACGCGCTGATCACCGATCCGGATACCATCGTCATCGACACCCGCAACGATTACGAGACGGCGATCGGCATCTTCAAGGGCGCGGTCGATCCGAAGACCAAGACCTTCCGCGAATTTCCCGACTGGGTGAAGAACAATGGCGGCCTGCACAACAAGCCGAAGATCGCCATGTACTGCACCGGCGGCATCCGCTGCGAAAAGGCGACCGCCTTCATGAAGGAGCAGGGTTTCGAGGAGGTCTATCACCTCAAGGGCGGCATTCTGAAATATCTCGAGGAAGTGCCGCAGGAAGAAAGCCTGTGGGAAGGCGCCTGCTTCGTCTTCGACGAGCGCGTCTCCGTCACGCATGGCCTGAAGGAAGGCGATCACAAGCTCTGCCATGCCTGCCGCGAGCCGCTGACGGCCGAAGATCGCGCCTCGCCGCAGTTCGAGGAAGGCGTTTCCTGCCCGCATTGCTTCGACAAGCGCAGCGAAGCGGACCGCGAGCGCTATCGCCAGCGCCAGCGGCAGATCGAACTTGCCCGCAAGCGCGGCGAAAGACACCTGGGCAGCTGACGCCAGTCACCCGCACCGCCCTTTATGCTGCCTGATGGCGGAACCTTCCCTCTTGGGGTCAGGCCATTCCGGACAGGCGTGCGAGCGACGTCCGTGCGCGCAGGCTGTCGATCTCGCAGGCCGGCATCGGCTTGCCGAACAGATAGCCCTGCAGTTGATCGCATCCGGCGATCCTGAGTGCTGCGGCCTGTGCATCGTTCTCGATTCCCTCGGCGGTCACCGGAATATCGAGCGAACGGGCGAGCGCCACTGTAGCCTGCAGCATGTCGACGGCCCGGCCCCCCTCGTCGGCCGCAGAGACCAGCGAGCGGTCGATCTTCATGCGGTCGAAACCGAACTGGCGCAGATAGCCGACGCTGGAAAAGCCGGCGCCGAAATCGTCGAGCGCGATCTTCACCCCGATGGCCTTCAGCCGGTCCAGCGTGTCGCGCGCCCGGGCCGGGTTCTGAATGAAATAGGTTTCGGTCATCTCCAGCGTCACGCGTGACGGGTCGGTTCCCGTTTCGCGCAGCAGATCGGCCACACGCCCGACAAAGGACGGATCGCGGAACTGGCCCGGCGAGACATTGACCGCCAGCGTCAGATCCGGCCAGCGGACCAGCGCCTCGCAGGCGATCCGCAGAACGCACAGACCGAGCTGATCGATCAGGCCGGTGCGTTCTGCCACAGGAATGAATACGTCGGGCCGCACAGGCCCATAGCCGGGCCGCGTCCAGCGCGCCAGGGCCTCGACACCGCGCAATGTCAGGCGCTGCGCATCCACAACCGGCTGGAAGGCAACCATGATCTCGTTCTGCTCGATGGCACGGCGCAGGTCGATCTCCAGGCGATTGCGCTCCTCACGCTCGACATCCATTGCCTCGTCGAAGACACAGCAGCGACCGCGCCCCTCTTCCTTGGCACGGTACATGGCCATGTCGGCCCGGCGCAGGATTTCCTCCCCGGACACCGACCCGCGCGGCGAAACGGCGATGCCGATGCTGCAGCCGATGACGGCGATGCGTTCGCCGATCGACAGTGGTTCGCCGAGGAAGCTCTGGATGCGTCGCGCCAGCATGTTAGCGCTATCTGAAACATGACGACTCATGATGCCGATGGCGAATTCATCGCCTCCCAGCCGGGCCAGCACCGCATCTTCCCCGACCAGAACCGAGAGACCGGCGGAAACGCTGCGGATCAGCTGATCGCCAGTCGCATGGCCATAGGCATCGTTGACCTCCTTGAAGCCGTCGAGGTCGAGATAGAGCAAGGCCACGTCTTCTTCGGCCGCCCGCGCCATGTTCACCATCTCGGACAACCGGACGAAAAGACCGCTGCGATTGACGAGCCCGCTCAGCCGGTCGGTGAGCGACAGCCGGATGGCGGCTGCCTCGTCCGCAGCCAGGCGGGACAGCGCCTGACTGCCGCTGACGAAGAGCAGTACGAAGTAGATTGCCACCATGGCAACCGCACACCAGACCAGCGGGCGCACCTGCGCCAGACTGATATCGCCCGGCTGGCGCGGCATCCAGGCGAGCGCGGCCACGGTACGGCCGGTGGGAGAAACGATATCGACCCGGTGGCTTCGTCCGGCCTCCGGCGTCTCGAGTTGCAGACCCGGCAGGACATAGGCGCCGGAGAGACGCTGCAACACGCTCTGCTTCAGGTGACGCATGAACAGGACGTAGCGTCTGTCATTGCCGAAGGCGACACGCTCACCCGATTTCATGCGGATCAGTCCGATGCCGAAGGCAGCCGTTCCGTCATTCGTCTGGGTAAAGCCTGTGAGTTCCGGATACTCGTCCGCACCGCCATTACGGATGCGGTTCAGCAGATACCAGACATCGGGTGTGACATAGCCTTCCAGCCCGGCGCCGACCGGATCTCCATCCGCATGGGCAGTGATGACGCGCCCGGAGGGATCCATGATGATGGCGACGTCATAGAGCGTGCTGTTCTGCGTCATCTTGCCGAAATTGCGCACGACCCAGTCCAGGTCCTGCTTCCGGTACAGATGATCGGCGGCATCATCCCAGGCGGCATAGTCATGGAGCGTCGCGGCCAGCTGATCCTCGAAGGTGCGGATGGCCCCGCTGACCGCCTGGCGCGAACGCTCCTCGTCCAGATGATTGGCATACTGCCCCACCCGGTCCAGGGCGGTGAACACCATGCCGGTCACAGCGATCACCACGGCCGCAAAGATCAGCAGCATCGAGCGCACTGCCGAGCGTCGATCAACCTTTGCGGCAGAATGTTTCAAATTGGTTGGCACGAACCGCATATATCAGCCCCGGCATGTTCCCGCACCATGCCCGCCAACTGTTTACGTTTGATTAACAACAAAGAAGTGCAGAGTTCTTGCAAAATAAAAAAGCCCTTTCCCCGCAGGAAAAGGGCCACTCCTCATAGTCTATCCGCAAATCACCAGGCTGCGATCACCGCTCCCTTGAACTTGGTGGCCACGAAATCCTTCACGTCATTGCTGTGATAGGATTCGACAAGCGTCTTGACCCAGGGCGCATCCTTGTCGGCGGCGCGAACGGCGATCACGTTGATATAGGGAGCCTTTTCGCCTTCTCGGGCAATCGGATCCCTGGCCGGATCAAGGCCCGCCTCCAGAGCGTAGTTGGTGTTGATGACCGAGGCATCCACGTCATCCAACGCGCGCGGCAGCTGGGCGGCATCGAGTTCCGCGAAGGAGATGTTCTTCGGGTTTTCAACCACGTCGGCCGGCGAAACCTTGAGACCGGCACCGTCGCGCAGCTTGATCAGCCCCTTGTCGGCGAGGATGAGAAGTGCGCGGCCACCATTGGTCGGATCGTTCGGAATGGCAATCGAGGCGCCGTCCTTCAGTTCATCGAGGCTCTTCACCTTTTTGGAGTAGACGCCCATCGGGAAGTTGACGGTCTGGCCGACGCTGACGAGGTCGAAGCCGCGATCCTTCACCTGATTGTCCAGATAGGGCTGGTGCTGGAAGGAATTGGCCTGCAGGTCGCCATCGGCCAGCGCCTGGTTCGGCACCACATAATCCGAGAATTCGAGGATTTCGAGATCGAGTCCCTTGCCGGCGGCAACCTTCTTGACCTCTTCCATGATCTGGGCGTGCGGACCGGGGGTGACGCCGATCTTGATGGTCTCAGCGAAAGCGGCGCCGGCCGACAGAAGCGCGGCAAGCGAGGCCGCGAGAATGATCGTCTTCATGGATGTTTCTCCTAGGCGATTGATGATGATGACAGGGAGTGGGTCAGTTTTTACGGCCGCGCTTGTCGAACCGCCGGGCAAGTGCATCGCCGGCGCTCTGCACCGCCTGCACCAGAAGGATCAGCACGACGACGACGGCCAGCATCACGTCCGGCATGAAGCGCTGGTAGCCGTAGCGGATGCCGAGATCGCCGAGCCCGCCGCCGCCGACGGCACCGACCATGGCCGAGTAGCCGATCAGGCTGACGAGGGTGAGCGTGAGGGCAAGCGTGATGCCGGGTCTGGCTTCGGCGACGAGCACCTTGGTAACGATCTGCCAGCGGCTGGCACCCATGGCGCGGGCCGCCTCGATCAGCCCGCCATCCACCTCGCGGATGGCCGCCTCGATGAGGCGCGCGACGAAGGGGATGGTCGCGATCGTCAGCGGCACGATGGCGGCATTCGTGCCGATCGAGGTGCCGGCGATCAGCCGCGTGAAGGGAATGATGGCCACCACCAGAATGATGAAGGGCGTCGAGCGCGTGGCATTGACGACGAGACCGACGATGCGATTGACGAGCGGCGCGGCAAAAAGCTCGCCACGGCCGCTGGTCGCCAGGAAGACGCCGATGGGAAGGCCGATCAGCGTGCCGATGAAGCCGGCAACCGCCACCATCTGAACCGTCTGGACGAGTGCCTTCCACAGAAGGGCAAGCAGCATATCAGGCGCCATGGCCAAGCACCTCCGTGAAAAGGCCGGTCTCGCCATAGAAGGCGTCGGCGCGGGCAATGATCGCCGGGTCGGCGGGATAGGACACCACCAGCGAGCCGTAAGGTTCGCCGGCAATCTCGTCGATGGTGCCGGTGATGATGTTCACCTCAGCGCCGAGTTCGCTCATCAGGCGCGCGATCAGCGGCTGCTCGGCGGTGGCGCCGAAGAAGGTGAGCCGTGTGTAGATGCGTCCGCCCGGCACGGGCTCCGGCCTCAGGCGGCGGGCAATGGCCTCGGGCAGCTTCGTTCCGAGCAGGCCGGACAGCAGCGCCCGCGTCGTGTCATGGCGCGGACGGGTGAAGACGTCGAAGGTGCGGCCGGCCTCCACGATCAGGCCCTTGTCGATCACCGCCACCTCCGACGCGATCGCCTTCACCACTTCCATTTCGTGCGTGATGAGCAGGACGGTCAGGTCGAGTTCGCGGTTGATGCGACGGATGAGATCGAGGATCGACTGCGTGGTTTCCGGGTCGAGCGCCGAGGTGGCCTCGTCCGACAGCAGCAGTTTCGGTTCAGTGGCAAGCGCACGCGCAATGCCGACGCGCTGCTTCTGCCCGCCGGAAAGTTCGGCCGGATAGCGGCTTGCCTTGTCGGCAAGACCGACGAGGTCGAGCAACGGGGCGACGCGGGCGCGGATTACCTTGGCCGGAACGCCGGCAATTTCCAGCGGCAGCGCCACATTGTCGAACACGGTGCGCGACGCAAGAAGGTTGAAGTGCTGGAAGATCATGCCCACCTGGCGGCGCAGATCGCGAAGGCCGCGCTCCGGCAGCGCGCCGACATCGACACCATCCACCAGAACCTTGCCGGAGGTCGGCCGTTCGAGCCCGTTGACGAGACGGATCAGCGTGGATTTGCCCGCCCCCGAACGACCGATGATGCCGGTGATGGCGCCTTTCGGCACGGTGTAGTCAATGCCGGCAAGGGCGGTGAACGCGCCCTCACCACCGCGATCGGCAAAACGTTTCGTCACGCGCTCGAAGGCGACCATGGCCGGAGGCGCGGACGGTATGGAAGACACGTCTGGCACGGCGTCGCCGGCCTGCGACGGGGTGTCGGGAATGGACAGCATGGGAAAACTCGTTGGTGGTGCCGCGACGCGGCAAGATCAGGGCGTGGCTCGGTTCAGATCGAGCGACACATTCGACGCATCAGACGCCGTTTCAACATCCCTGACACTTCCCTCTTTTCACGGGCGGGACATGAGCCTGCCCGCACGTTGATGACGCTCTGCTTATCGCACCGCCGCAACGGGAATCCGAGAAACAAAATTCCAGATATGCAAAATTACTGGAAAAACCTTGCGGGACGGTGCTGCATCGCCTGCGACGCAGCACCGCAGCGACTTAGCGGACGGTGGAGACGAAGTCTTCCTGCGCGCGGCGGACCTTCTTCAGGTTCACCAGCCAGTCGCCGTCCGGCTGGCGATAGCCGAGCGGCAGCAGCGTGACGGAACGCAGGCCGCGGGCGCGAAGACCGAGGATCTCGTCCACCTTGGCCGGCTCGAAACCTTCCATCGGGGTCGCATCGACGCCTTCGAAGGCCGCCTGGGCAATCGACATGCCGAAAGCGATGTAGGCCTGGCGGGCGGCATGCTCGAAATTCACCTCGGCGTCGCGGGGCGGATAGGTGTTGAGCAGCATCTGGCGGTAGTTTTCCCAGCCCTCGCTGGTGAAATTGCGCTCCTTGTTGACAAGGTCGAACATCGTGTTGATGCGCTCGACCGTGTAGTTGTCCCAGGCGGCGAAGACCAACAGATGCGACCCCTCGGTGATCTGTGCCTGGTTCCAGGCGACCTCGCGGATCTTCGCCCGCACGTCATCGTTGGTCACGACGATGACTTCGAAGGGCTGCAAGCCGCTGGAGGTAGGCGCCAGACGGGCGGCCTCGACGATGCGTTCGACCTTGTCTTCGGACACCGTCTTCGACGGATCCATCTTCTTGGTGGCGTAGCGCCAGTTGAGCTTTTCGAGAAGCATGATCTCTTCACTTTCCGACTTGACGTGAGGGCGCGCCCTCGATGGGAGGGTGAGGACGCCAGGCCCCGGTTGGCCATGTCTAGATAAAGAGCTTCCATGCGGGCACAAGAGGGCACCGAAAGGTAACCGCCGACAGAAGGAGCGCCACGGCCCGCCGCTCAAGCGGCAGGAAAGGCGGGATCCGCAAAGGCTTCGAAGGCCGGACGGGCCAGCGCATAGCCTTGCACGAGGTTCACGCCGAAATCGCGAAGCACCGCCAGTTCGCCTAGGGTTTCAACCCCTTCGCAGACCGGCGCAATGCCGAACTCCTCCAGCATGGCCAGCGTGTGGCGCACGACGACACGCTTGGAGCGGTCCCGGTCGATCTCGCGGATCAGGTCCATGTCGAGCTTGACGATATCCGGCTGGAAGCGGGCCAGAAGATTGAGCCCGGCATGGCCGGCGCCGAAATCATCGATGGCGGTACGAAAGCCGATGGAACGGTAGGTGCCGAGAATGTTGAGCAGATGATCGGTATCGATCTGTTCGCTTTCGGTGAACTCGAAGATGATGCGATCGGCCGGAAAGCCGACCTTCTCCGCCGTCTGCAGCGTAAGGCGGATACAGGCGCGCGGCTCATAGACGGCATTGGGCATGAAGTTGATCGAAAGGCTCTCGCGACCGGCGGCCGGGGACAGGCGAGCGGCAAGCTCGATGGCACGCACCCGGCACTGCTGGTCGAAGGCATAGCGGTTCTCCTCGGTCACCCGCGCAAGAATGCTGCCGGCGGCCTCGCCCGAGGGACCGCGCACCAGCGCCTCGTGCGCAAAGACCCGTCGCTCCTTGAGGTCGACGATCGGCTGAAAGGCCATCGAGAATGGGATCTCGAACGCCTGTCCTTCCCGACATCCCGCACATGCCATCGCGATTGCTCCTTTCAGCCTTCGCAACGGACTTATCGCAGCTTTGCTAAAATTCCATGCCGCGCCATCATGCTCAAGCGGATTTGTGGTTGCCCCTCGGGAACTGAAGCGCAAGGTCGCGATACCACTGGCCGCTCTTCTTGATGGTGCGCTGCTGGGTATCGTAATCCACATGCACGAGGCCGAAGCGCATGCGATAGCCTTCCGCCCACTCGAAATTGTCCATCAGGCTCCAGGCGAAATAACCCTTCAGCGGATAGCCGTCGCGGATCAGATCAGCGGCCACCGCCAGGTGCTCTGCATAGTAATCGAGGCGCGGCTGATCATCGACGGCGCCATCCACCAGGTCCATGTTGTAGCAGGCGCCGTTTTCGGTGATGTACATCGGCGGCAGGTCATAGCGCCGGTAGAGATCGGCAACCAGATCGCCCATGGCCGAGGGATAGATCTCCCAGCCGATATCGGTCTTTTCCGGATTGACGAAGGGAGCGGGTACCGTTGCCGGGAATTCCGCACCTTCGGCCGGATCGTCTGCAACGCGCATCGGCGTATAGTAGTTGAGGCCCCACCAGTCGAGCTTCTGGCTGATGATGGCAAGGTCGCCCTCTTCCACCGCCGGCATCTGCTCGCCCAGCGCCGACAGCAGGCTTTGCGGATACTGGCCCTTGAAGACGGGATCGAAGAAGGCACCGTTGTGGAAATCGAAGGCGCGTTGCGCCGCCGCCTTGTCTTCGGCGCTGTCGGAGCCCGCCACGACGGCATGGGCGTTCAGCACCAGCCCGACCGGCACCGTGGGGGCCACGTGGCGTATCGCCTCGACCGCCAGCCCGTGCGCGAGGTTGGTATGGTGCATGGCGTGCAGAGCCGCCTGCATGTTGCGCTCGCCCGGCGCATGCACGCCGTAGAGATGCGAGAGCCAGACCGAGCACCAGGGCTCGTTGAAGGTCGCGACCGCATCGAGCCGATCGCCGAGACGCGCCATCACCACTTTCGCATAGCGCTGGAAGGCATAGGCGGTGGAACGCGCCGTCCAGCCGCCGTCTCCCATCAGCGAGAGCGGCAGATCCCAGTGGTAAAGCGTGGCAAAGGTCTTGATGCCGCGCGCCTTGCAGCCGTCGACCAGGCGGTCGTAGAAATCGAGCCCCGGCTCGTTGATGCGCCCGACGCCCTCCGGAATGATGCGCGGCCAGGCTATGGAGAAACGGTAGCCCTCGACGCCCATCTCCTTGATGAGATCAAGATCCTCCTCCAGCCGGTTGTAGTGATCGCAGGCGACATCGCCATTATGCCGGCCGAAGACGCGGCCCGGCATGTTGGAAAATGCGTCCCAGATCGACGGCTTGCGGCCATCGGCTTTCGAGGCACCCTCGATCTGGAAGGCGGCGGTGGCGACGCCGAACAGGAAATCGCCCGGAAAGCGCTCGGCAAGGGTCTTCGGATCGATCATCTGGCGTCCCTTCAATCAATGGATGGATGACGCCCCCCGGCGCCCGCAAAAATTCCATGCAGGATTTAGAACAATCGCCGGCTGCCGGAAAGACGGTGTCGCCAGAAAAGCTGCAACGTTGCAGTGAGGGAACATGCGGCCCGCCTTGCGTCAGGCAAGCGGGCCGCGCCGTCTGCGCGCGTCCTAGACCTTCACCCAGGCGCCGTTCTGCCGGCCGCTTTCGATGCAGGCCGTGACGAAGGCAACGCCCTTCACCCCGTCATCGACCGTCGGATAGGTGACGACCGGATCGAGCGGCGTGCCGTTTCGCCGGGCCAGAATGGCGGCGGCGGCCTCCGAATAGATGGTGGCAAAGGCTTCGAGATAACCTTCCGGATGGCCGCTCGGAATGCGGGTGACACGGGCTGCGGCCGCCCCTGCCCCGGCACCGGCGCGGGTGATCAACTGCTTCGGTTCGCCGAGCTTTGTGAACCAGAGATAGTTCGGATCGGCCTGCGTCCACTCAATGCCGGCGCGGGTCCCGTAGATGCGCACCTTCAGGCCGTTCTCGTTGCCGGTCGCCACCTGGCTGCACCAGAGGAGACCCTTCGCAGGCATTGCGCCATCCTTGGCCTTGAAGCGCAGCATCACATGCGCATTGTCATCCAGCCGACGGCCTTCGACAAAGGTGTGGACGTCGGCGGCCAGTTCATCAAGTTCGAGGCCCGAGATAAACGAGCCGAGATTATAGGCATGCGTGCCGATGTCGCCCGTCGAGCCGCCAACGCCGGATTGCGCCGGGTCCGTGCGCCACACCGCCTGCTTGGCACCGGTCTGCTCCACCGGTTCGGCCAGCCAGTCCTGCGGATATTCCATCTGCACCAGCCGGATATCACCCAGTTCGCCTGCCTGCACCAGTTCGCGGGCGTGACGCACCATCGGATAACCGGTGTAATTGTGGGTGAGAATGAACAGGGCGTTGGCCTTGTCCGCCACCTCTTTCAGCTTCTTCGCATCCTCCAGATTGGAGGTGAGCGGCTTGTCGCAGATCACGTGGATTCCGCGTTCCAGAAAGGCTTTTGCCGCAGCGTAATGCACATGGTTCGGCGTGACGATGGAGACGGCTTCGATGCCGTCCGGCCGGGCCGCTTCCTTTTCCGCCATCTCCGCAAAGGAGCCATAGGAGCGGGAGAGGTCGAGCCCGAGATCCCGCGCCGAGGCGTGCGCCTTTTCCGGCGTCGATGACAGGGCCCCCGCCACGAGATCGTAATGATCATCCAGCCGGGCCGCCATGCGGTGGACGGCGCCGATAAAGGCGCCCTGCCCGCCGCCCACCATGCCGAGGCGGATTTTCGCCGCGCGCAGTTCCGATTTGCTGGCTTCGATGGTCATGAAATGTCTCCTCCTCGATATATGTGCGCAAATTCCCCCTCTGGCTGCCGCCATCTCCCCCACAAGGGGGGAGAGATCAGGCGGCACCGTCTCTGGCAATCGCACTGGCAGCGACCGGGTTAAGCCCCTCCCCCTTGCGGGGAGGGGGGTGGGGCGGGGTCTTCGTATTCGTTACAGCCCCAGCATCCGCCGGTTTGCAGCCTCGTCCGTGCCGCCGGCGGCGAAATCGTCGAACGCCTTATCGGTAACCCGGATGATGTGCGCCTTGACGAATTCGGCGCCTTCGGCGGCACCATCCTCGGAATTCTTCAGCGCGCATTCCCATTCAACCACGGCCCAGCCATCGAAATCATTGGCCGTCAGCTTGGAGAAGACGGCGCCGAAATCCACCTGGCCGTCGCCCAGGGAACGGAAGCGGCCGGCACGGTTGACCCAGCCCTGATAACCGCCATAGACGCCCTGCCGCCCGGTCGGATTGAACTCCGCATCCTTGACGTGGAACATCTTGATGCGGTCCTTGTAGATGTCGATGTTGTCCAGATAATCCAGGCACTGCAGCACGTAGTGCGAAGGATCGTAGAGCATGTTGGCGCGCGGGTGGTTCTTAACCCGCTCCAAAAACATCTCGAAGGTCACGCCGTCATGCAGGTCCTCACCGGGATGGATCTCGTAGCACACGTCCACGCCCTGCTCGTCTGCGAAATCGAGGATCGGCTGCCAGCGCTTTGCCAGTTCATCGAAGGCGGTTTCGACAAGACCCGCCGGACGCTGCGGCCAGGGATAGATGTAGGGCCATGCGAGTGCGCCGGAGAAGGTGGCGTGCGCCGCAATGCCGAGATGGCGCGAGGCTTTCAGCGCCATCTTCACCTGCTCGACGGCCCAAGCCTGCCGTGCCTTCGGATTGCCACGCACTTCGGGAGCAGCAAAGCCGTCGAAGGCTTCGTCATAGGCCGGATGCACCGCCACCAGCTGGCCCTGCAGATGGGTGGAGAGCTCGGTGATCGCGATGCCGTTTTCGCGCGCGACGCCGGCGAACTCGTCGCAGTAATCCTTGGATTCGGAAGCCTTCTTCAGATCGAACAGCTGGCCGGCCCAGGTCGGCACCTGCACGCCGATATAGCCCTTGTCCGCCGCCCATCGGGTGATCCCGTCCCAGGAATTGAACGGCGCGGCATCGCCGGCGAACTGGCCGAGGAAGATGGCGGGACCCTTGATCGTCTTCATGAATATCTCCTCCCTGAGAATTCCTGTAACGTTGCAGTAACGGCTACCCGACTTTGTGTCGGGAAACAACTGCACATTGGTGTGTCATTGCGCCGCTTGGGATCGGCGCAGGAGAAAAACGGCTTCGCAGCGGTCCCGCCCGGCGTGGTGCGGGCGAGACCTCCTGCCTGAGGTAGAGCGGAAAATCAGAAGGGCGAATCCGGGAAATAGTAGTTCTTGGCGTTGTCCTTCGTCACGAGCGTCGCATCCAGCGTGTAGGTGCCGTGGACCGGGATCTGGTCGTAGATGGCGGCTGCCGTCAGTTGCATGGCGGTACCGACCATCGACGGCGGATAGAGCACGTCGACCGGGATCATCTTGTCGCCGTCCATCACCTTCTTGATCATGTCCTTCGAGCCGGCGCCGCCGATGACATATTTGATGTCGGTGCGCTTGGCCTGCTCGATGGCCTGCAGGACGCCGACCGCCATGTCGTCATCCTGACACCAGACCACGTCGATCTTCGGATATTTGGTCAGGAAGTCCTGCATCACCTTGAAGGCATCGTCGCGGTTCCAGTTGCCGAACTGGCGGTCGAGGACCTTGACCTTGGAACCGGCAATCGCCTTGTCGAAGCCGTCCTGGCGCTGCTGGTCGATCGGGATCGGCAGACCGCGGATGACCACGACCTGCGCCTCCGGCGAATTCGCCTTGATGTATTCGCCGGCCACTTCGCCCAGCGCCGGATTGTTGCCCGCGACATAGAGATCGCGCACGGAATTGTCGTTGGAAGACGGCGCGCGGTCGACGATCGAGACGAACGTGCCCTTGCCCTTCACCTCCTTGATGGCATTGACCAGCGGATCCGGATCGGTCGGCAGGATGACGAGGGCGTCGATGCCCTGGATTTCCAGATCCTGCAGCGCGTTTGCCTGGGTCGCCGGGTCCGGCGAGGTCTTGACGATGACCTTGAGGCCCGGATGCTCCTTCATCAGAAGCTGCGCCACGCGGTTGGCATGATAGACGACACCCGCCGTCCAGCCATGATCGGCCGCCGGAATGGAGACGCCGATGGTCTTCGTATCGGCAGCCTGCGCCGTTCCGGCGATCGCCGCGAGGGCAAGCGCCAGGCCGAGAATTGTCTTGTGCATGTTCTTCCTCCCAGAAGACGGGGAATTGAGGCAGACGGAACCGGGCGCCCCCATGACACGCCCGGAACCCGATCAGGCCCTGCGCGTCAGCGAACGCTGCACGAGCATGGCAATGATGATGATCGAGCCCTGGATCGCCCCGATCAGATATTCGCTGATGAAGTTGGACAGCAGCATGATGTTGCCGACCAGTTCGAGGATGAAGGCGCCGCAGATGGTGCCCCAGACACGCCCCGCGCCCCCTTTCAGCGCCGTTCCGCCGACCACGACGGCGGTGATCGCCTGCAACTCCCACAGAATGCCGGTGGTGGCCGAGGTGGAGCCGAGGCGCGGCACGTAGAGCAGCACGGCGATTGCCACGCAAAGCCCCTGGATGATGAAGGCGACGGTGCGCACGCGGTTGACGGCGATGCCCGAATAGCGCGCCACGTCACGGCTGGAGCCGACCGCCGTGACATGCCGGCCGTAGCGGGTGCGATAGAGAATGAAGGCGGCAATGGCGGTGACGATCAGGATGACGAGGATCGGCACCGGCAGGCCGAGAACGGAACCGAAATAGGCCGGCCGGTAGAGCGCCTGCTGCTCGGCGGAGCGAAGCGTAATCGCGCCGCCCTGCGACAGCCATGTGGTCAGCCCGCGATAGATGCCCATCGTGCCGAGTGTGGCGATGAAGGGTTCGATGCGCCCGACCGTGGTGATGAGGCCGTTCGCCAGGCCGCAGAGCGAGCCGATCACCACCGTCAACCCCATGGCGGCAGCCAGCATCAGCGCCGGATCGGCAATCACGCCGGAATTCATGAACAGGATCATCAGGCTGGCAACGAAGGCCACCATCGATCCCACGGAGAGATCCAGATCGCCCGCCGAGATGACGAAGGTCGCACCGACGGCAATGATTGCGATGAAGGCCGAGCGGGTCGCCACATTGGCAAGGTTGGTGATGCTGATGAAATTGGGATTGACCAGCGCGCCGATCACAATCAGCAGCGCCAGCGCCGCAAAGGGTGCGACCGCGCGCAGATCGACATCGCGCCAGCTGCGCCGGCGGATGGTGGTGGCGCCTTCACTGCCCGAATGGATGCTCATGGCCAAATCTGTCCTCCCCGCGGTCTGTTGCCGCCTTCCCTGCCATGCCGTGTCTGCCATTGCCGCGCCTCAGACGGCGGCCTGCCTCTTCAGGCCCGCCGCATAGCGCATGATGGTCTGTTCGTTGATGTCGTCGCCTTCCAGCATGCCGACCAGATGCCCCTCGCGCATCACCGCAACGCGGGTGCACAGGCCAATCACCTCGGGCATTTCCGAGGAGACGACGATGACGGAACATCCTTCGCGGGCAAGGGCTGCGATGAAATGATAGATCTGCTGCTTGGTGCCGACATCGATGCCGCGCGTCGGCTCATCGATGATGATGATCTTAGGTCCCGTCTCCATCACCTTGGCCAGCATCAGCTTCTGCTGGTTGCCGCCGGACATGCGCCCGACCCGCACCCGGTCGTCGCGCACGCGGATATCGAAACGGCGCTTCGCACGCGCCATCGCCTCGCGCTCACGCGCCGGATCGAGATAGCCGAAGCGCACATGCCGCTCCAGCGACTGCAGCGTCAGATTGGGTGTCATGCCCTCGTCCAGCAGCAGGCCGCGCCCCTTGCGATCCTTGGTCATGTAGGCAAGGCCGCGGCGCACCGCCTCGCGGAAATCCTCGGGGGCAAGCGGCGCGCCATGCACCAGCACATCGCCGGCAAGCCGTGGCCGCAGACCGGTAATTGCCTCCATGATCTCCGTGCGGCCGGAGCCGATCAGGCCGGAAAAGCCCAGCACCTCGCCCTTGCGCAACTCGAAGCTGACATCCTTCACATAGGAGGTGGAAAGCCCGCGCACGGATAGAACGACATCCTCGTCCACGTCCGGCTCCTGCTTGGCGGGGTAAAGGCTGGAGAGTTCGCGTCCAACCATCAACTGGGCGATGGAATCGCTATCAAGGAGCGAGGTCGGCGCCGTCTTGATCCACTGCCCGTCGCGCAGCACGGTCACGCGGTCGCTAAGCTCCATGACCTCGTTCAGCTTGTGGGTCACGAAGACGAAGCTGGTGCCGGCGGCGCGCAGCTTGCGTACCTGATCGAACAGGATGTCCGTCTCTTCACGCGAAAGCACCGCGGTCGGCTCATCCATGAAGATCACACGCGCCTCGCGGCTGATCGCCTTGGCGATTTCCACCATCTGCTTGTCGGCGACCGCGAGCGTGCCGATCAGTGCATCCTCGTCCACATGCGAGCCCAGCATGTCAAGGATGCGGCGGGTTTCCGCCCGCATGAAGCGGCGGTCCAGAATGCCGAAGCGGGTGACCTCACGGCCGAGGAAGAGGCTCTCGGCAACGGTCAGATGTTCGGCAAGATTGAATTCCTGGTGAATGAGGATGATGCCGAGGGCTTCCGCGTCGCCATTGGCCGGCAGCGAAACCGGTTCGCCATCCAGCAGCAGCCGCCCGGAACTCGGGCTTTCGAAGCCGGACAGGATCTTGACCAGCGTCGACTTGCCGGCGCCGTTTTCGCCGACCAGCGCATGCACCTCGCCGGGCATCACGTCGAAATCGACGCTGAACAGAACCTGGACCTCGCCAAAGCTCTTCGACACGCGCTCAGCCGAAAGCACCGGCGTCTGCGCCCCCTCCCCAGTGGTCGTCATGCGTTCCTCCCAGCGGCTCCTCAACCGCATGGCAGCAGTATGTAAACCTTTACATGAGCGATGTAAAGGTTTACATGATCCAATCATTGGGGATTATGCGGTCCGTTCCGCACTTGCCTGTTGCGACGCGGGCCGGATCGCTTCAAGCCATTCGCAGAGATGCCGAAACCGGATTGCGACCCTTGTCCAATGCAGCGCCTGCCACGATCGAAGACGTTGCCCGCCTCGCGGAGGTCTCGATCGCGACCGTCAGCCGCGCCATCCACACGCCGGACAAGGTGGCGAAATCGACGCGGCAGCGCGTGAACCAGGCGATCGCGATTACCGGCTACACCACGAACGCCATGGCGCGCTCGCTGCGCATGGGCCGCTCCAACATGATCCTGGTGCTGGCGCCCGATATCGGCGACCCGAACTTCTCCTCCATCCTGATCGGCATCGAGAACGAGGCGCGCGCCCATGGCTATGGCGTGCTGATCGGCCATACCCAGAACGATCCCGAACGGGGGCTCGACTATCTGAAGTTTCTCAACTCCAACCAGGCGGCGGGCCTCGTGCTGTTCACCGGCCACGAGCCGTTCGGCCACCAGGAACTGTCCCAGCGCCTGCCGCCGACGGTTGCGGTGTTCGAACCGGTGTTTGGCGCGCGCGTGTCCTATGTCGGCGTGGATGATACCGCCGGCGCCCGCAAGGCGGCAGAGTATCTGCTCGCCTCCGGTCACCGCTCCATCGCCTTCATCGGCGATTCCCGAACGAAGCTCGGCCATGTGCGCCGCCGCAAGGGTTATGATCTGGCGCTCGATGCCGCCCGGATCCCGCCCGAAAAGCGGATCGTGATCGAAGGCGAAGGCTCGGTCGAAAGCGGCCGGCTTGCCGTCGAGCAGCTGTTCATGCGCGATACACTGCCGAGCGCCTTCATGTGCGTCAATGACGCGACCGCCATCGGCGTGATCAACGGCCTTGCGGCGCGCGGCTATGATCTGCCCCGCGACTTTTCCGTCATCGGCTTCGACGACGTGGCGCAGGCGACCTATCTCAACCCGCCGCTCACCACCGTGCGCCAGCCACGCTCGGCGATCGGCCGGCAGGCCATGGCGCTTCTTCTCAAACAACTCGCGGAGCCAGGTGCCGGCACGGAAGAGATCCTCATCATGCCGGATCTGATCGTGCGCGGTTCCGTCACCTCGGCGATGCGGTCGAGGTGAGGCAGGCCCACCCCGACCGGTTCTTCATCAGACGTAGCGGTTGACCACGTTTTCCAGAAGCTCCTGCTTGCCGGACTTCGGCTGCGGGTTGATGTTCTGGCTTTCCACGCGGGCCGCAATCGCATCGAGGCTTTCCTCGCCGCGCAGCATGGCCTGGTTCTCGGGCTTGTCCCAGCCGGCATAACGGGCAGACAGCGGGCCGGACAGGGCCTTGTCCTCGATCATCTTCGCCGCGGCCTTCAGACCACGCGCGCAGCAATCCATGCCGCCGATATGGCCGATCAGCAGGTCTTCCGGATCGAGCGACTGACGGCGCAGTTTGGCATCGAAGTTCGTGCCGCCCGTCGTGAAGCCGCCGCCGGCGAGCACCTGGTAATAGGCGAGCGCCATTTCCGGCACGTTGTTCGGGAACTGGTCGGTATCCCAGCCGGACTGGTAGTCGTTGCGGTTCATGTCGATCGAACCGAAGATGCCAAGCGCATTGGCCAGCGCCAGTTCGTGCTCGAAGGAGTGGCCGGCCAGGATCGCATGACCCTGTTCAATGTTGACCTTCACTTCCTTCTCGAGGCCGTAGTTCTTCAGGAAGCCGTAGACGGTTGCGACGTCATAGTCATACTGGTGCTTGGACGGCTCCTGCGGCTTCGGCTCGATCAGGATCGCGCCCTTGAAGCCGATCTTGTGCTTGTATTCGACCACAAGGTTCAGGAAGCGGCCCATCTGGTCCATTTCCTTCTTGAGATCGGTGTTGAGCAGGGTCTCGTAGCCCTCGCGGCCGCCCCACAGCACGTAGTTCTCGCCGCCCAGACGCTGCGTCGCATCGATGCAGGTCTTCACGGTCGCCGCAGCAAAGGCAAACACATCCGGATCCGGATTGGTCGCCGCACCCGACATGTAGCGGCGATGCGAGAACATGTTCGCCGTGCCCCACAGGAGCTTCACGCCGGTGGCCGCCTGCTTTTCGGCGAAGTAATCGACGATCTCGTTGAGGTTCTTCGTGTTTTCCGCGAAATTCGCGCCTTCCGGACGCACATCGGCATCGTGGAAGCAGTAATAGGGCGTGCCGAGCAGCTGGAAGAATTCGAAGGCCACGTCGGCCTTCAGCTTGGCGGCGTCCATCGTGTCCTTGAACCACGGACGCTCAAACGTGTTGCCGCCGAACGGGTCGGTGCCCGGCCAGACGAAGGTGTGCCAGTAGGCAATGGCAAAGCGCAGATGGTCTTCCATCCGCTTGCCGAGCACCACTTCATCCGGGTTGTAGTGGCGGAAGGCGAGCGGATTGGTGCTGCCTTCGCCTTCATACTTGATCTTCTGGATATCGCCGAAAAAGCCTGTCGACATGGGTCGTCCTCCTTGGTTGGTGTATTGTCTTCGAACAGTGTGCGGATGAGGCTCCCTCACCCTGCCCTCTCCCAGAGGGGAGAGGGCAATGCCGGCGCGTGCCGCTTGTCCCTTCTCCCCCGCGGGGAGAAGGTGCCGGCAGGCGGATGAGGGGGGCGCGCCTCCTTCAAATCCCCCGGATCGCCGGATAGAGCGCCCGGTAGCGGTGGTAGGCGGTGTCATACGCCGATGTCAGCGCAGAGACCGGCTCCACCGTCTCCGCCGTCTGCGGCGCAGTGCAGACGGCAAGCGGATCGGCGCCGGTCGCGGCAATCAGCCCGAGACGGGCCGCGCCAAAGGCTGCACCGAAATCGCCATCGGCCGGAATGTCGACGGGAAGGCCGAGCGCGGTGGCAATCGAGGCCAGCCAGTAGCGCGAACGCGAACCGCCGCCGATTGCCGTCACCCGTCCGATGCTGGTGCCAGCGGATTTCAGCGCTTCCAGACTGTCCCGGATGGCAAAGGTCACGCCTTCCATCACCGCCTGCGTCAGCTCTGCACGACCGGTTTCATGGCCGAGCCCGATGAAGGCGCCACGGATTTTTGCATCATTGTGCGGCGTGCGCTCGCCGGAGAGGTAGGGCAGGAAGGTGACGCCCGTCGGCGCCTTCAGATGGTCGCCCACCTCTGCGGCAAGGTCGCCGGCCGAGCGGCCCGTCACCCGCGCATGCCAGTTCAAGGCATCGGTGGCAGACAGGATGACACCCATCTGGTGCCAGGTGCCGGGCAGCGCGTGGCAGAAGGCGTGCACGGCACTTTCCGGCTTCGGCAGATAGGAACCGTTGGCGGCAAACAGCACGCCGGACGTGCCGAGCGAGACGAAGGCCTGGCCTTCGGCCACCGTGCCCATGCCGCAGGCCGAGGCTGCGTTGTCGCCGGCACCGCCGGCAATGACGACCCCCTGCTGCATGCCCCAGGCCGCAGCCAGTTCGGCGCGCAGCGTGCCGGCCTGCTCGGTGCCTTCCACCAGATGCGGCATCTGGCCTTCATCGAGATCGGTCGCTGCGAGTAGCTCCGGCGACCAGGCGCGCTTGCCGGTATCCAGCCAGCTGGTGCCGGCGGAATCGGACATTTCGGAAATGTGCTCGCCGGACAGCCAGAGCCGAAGGTAATCCTTGGGCAGCAGAACCTTGGCGACGCGGGCAAAGATGTCCGGCTCGTTGTGCTTTACCCAGACGAGCTTCGGCGCGGTGAAGCCGGGGAAAACGATATTGCCGGTCAGCGCCCGGAAGCGCGGATCGGCATCGAGTACCGCGGCTTCCGCGAAGGAGCGGGTGTCGTTCCAGAGGATGCAGGGGCGTAGCACCTTGTCGTCCGCATCGATGAGGGTGGCGCCATGCATGTGACCGGACAGGCCGATGCCACGCACGGCGGCGAGTGCTGCGGGATGCGCCGCCTTCAGCGCCGCCACCGCTTCCTCAGTCGCCGCGATCCAGTGGGCCGGATCCTGTTCCGACCAGCCGGGATGCGGACGCGAGACATCGAGACTGCCGGTGGCCGAGCCGATAACGCGCTGGTCGCCGTCGATCAGCATGGCTTTGACGCCGGACGTGCCGAGATCGAGACCGAGATACATCAGGTTTCCTCCTTTGCTGCCCTGTTGTTCAGGGCAGATTGTCCTTCAAGAAGATGTCGATACGAATGCGCTCCTGGGCCGCAACCACCGCCGAGCCATCGGCTTCGGCCTTCAGCACGCGGATGGCACTGCGCACCTCATGGCCGGCATCCTGGTTCAGCACGCAATCGATCCGCTCGCGCGACAGGGCCTCGCGGGTGGCGCCGGTCAGTTCGTGCACGATGACGACGGGACGCGGGCCTGCCCCTTGCGCTTCCAGCGCCCGAATGAGGCCGCGATTGCCGGCACCGGCGCTGTAGATGCCGGCGAGATCCGGATGCGCGCGAAGCGCCTCCTCCACCAGCCGGCCGGTCTCGGCCGGATCGTCGCGCCCTTCCCGAACGGGCAGGATGCGGCGGGCGGCAAACTGCTGCGCCATCACGGCGCCGAACCCTTCCAGGCGCTCCCGGTGGTCGCGCACCATCAGCGAGCCGGCAAGCGGCAGAACCGGCCCCGGCCGGCTGCCGAGAAAGCGGCCCAGCAGCGTTCCCGCCGTGCGCCCGGCCGCGATATTGTCGATGCCGGCGAAATGCACGCGCCGCGAACCGCTGAGATCGGAGACGAGGGTCACCACGGCGATGCCCTGCTCCATCAGCCTGTCCGCCGCGGCGCGAACCTCCGGTGCATCGATGGCGACGAAGGCGACGCCATCCGGCCTCTCCCGCTCCGCCCTCTCCAGAGCCGCCACGAGAGCGCCAACGTCGAAGGCCGGAACATCTTGGGTGGCAAGCGACATGCGCTCGCGCAGCCCCCTTTCGGCAGCGGCCCGAACCTCGGCCCGAAGGTTCTGCATGAAGGAATTGTCGTTGGCGGGCAGGATGAAGACGAAGCTGTAGACGCGCCCCTTGGCGAGATTGGCGGCCGCCACGTCACGCACGAAGCCAAGTGCCTCGATGGCCGCCTCCACCTTCTGGCGGGTCACCGGCCGCACGCCCGCGCGCCCGTTCAGCACCCGGTCGACGGTTGCCAGGCTGACGCCCGCATGGGCTGCGATGTCATGGACGGTTGGCTTCATGTCTCCTCCGCCGGGAGACATAGCGCGACTTCTGAGGTACGTAAATCAGAAATCGCGACGGAGGCAGAAAAAAGGGCCGCCGCTTGCGCGACGGCCCAAACCCTTCTCGGCGGTGGATTGGCGGGGGGATGCGAGAAGGGATAGGGGTTAGTGGCCACCTCCGGCAGGCGCAGCCGCACGCGGCTTGGAAATCAGCATGACCAGCAGGATCAGCGAGGCAAACAGCACGGTCAGGGCCATGAAGACGTCGATGAAGGACATGACGGTTGCCTGCTGCGTGACGATGCCGGACAGCTTGCTGAGTGCCGCCGTGGTGCCATCGATGCCATAGGCATTGTAATTGGCCTCGACATTGCTCAGCCAGTCGAGTGCTGCCGGGTTGCCGTAGTTCACATGCTCGGAAAGCCTCGCATAATGCTCGTCGGCCCGCTGGGTCAGCATGGTGTTGATGATGGCAAGGCCCACGGCGCCACCGAGGTTTCGGGTGAGGTTGTAAAGGCCGGAGGCGTTCTGGATGCGCTGCGGCGGCAGGGTGCCGAGCGCCACGTTGTTGATCGGCACCATGCACAGCATCAGCGAGCAGCCGCGCAGGATCTGCGGAACCAGCAGCTCGTAGAAATCCCAGTCCGCCGTCAGTCCCGTCACCATATAGGTGCCGAGCGCGAAGCCGAAGAAGCCGATCGCCATCATCACGCGCGGATCGAGCTTGTTCGACAGGAAGCCGGCCACCGGCGCGGTGAAGAACATCGCGAGACCCGAGACGAACATCGTCTCGCCGATCATCAGCGCATCATAGCCGCGAATGCGGGCGAGATAGAGCGGATAGATATAGGTGAGACCGTAGAGGCCCACACCCATGATGAAGGAGAACAGCGAGCCGAAGGCGAAATTGCGGTTGGTGAAGGCCTTGAGGTCGACCACCGGGAAATCCACCCGGAAGGCACGCCAGAAGAAGATCACCGCACCAACGGTCATGGCCACGGCACCGGCGACGATGTGCTCGTCGCTGAACCAGTCCTTGCTGTTGCCCTCTTCCAGCACATATTCGAGCGACC
Source organism: Rhizobium sp. CSW-27 (assembly GCF_018760785.1). Lineage (GTDB taxonomy): Bacteria > Pseudomonadota > Alphaproteobacteria > Rhizobiales > Rhizobiaceae > Neorhizobium. Next base: position 257,397 of record NZ_JAHHZO010000002.1, on the reverse strand, counting down.
CGAGGAAGACGGCCATGGAGGCAAGCCCCAGCCAGTCGAACCGCTTCATCAGCTCATGCTGCGGCTTGTCGAAGTTGATGAAGGTCCAGGCCAGCACGGTGACGATGATCCCGGGCACGATATTGACCAGAAACAGCCAGTGCCAGGAAAAGGCATTGCTGAGATAGCCGCCGACGGTCGGGCCGATGGTCGGCGCCAGCGTGGCGATGAGGCCGATGATCGGCGATACCACCGAGCGCTTGGACGGCGGAAAGATGGTGAAGGCCGCGGCGAAGACGGAGGGGATCATGCCGCCGCCGATGAAGCCCTGCAGCGCGCGGTAGATGATCATCTGCTCGATATTGGTCGCCGTGGCGCAGAGTGCCGAGGACAGCGTGAAGCCGGCCGCGCAGACGGTGAACAGCACCCGGGTCGAAAGGATGCGCGCCAGCGTGCCCGACAGCGGGATCATGATGACCTCGGCGATCAGGTAGGAGGTCTGGACCCAGGCCACCTCGTCGGAGCCGGCGGAAAGGCCGGCCTGGATTTCCGACAGCGAGGCCGACACGATCTGGATGTCGAGAATGGACATGAACATGCCGACCACCATCGCGAAGAACGCGATCAGCTTGCGTCTGTCCATCGGGGGATCGGCGGGAATGGCGCCCGCCGTGGCAGTCGTGGCGGCCATGGCTGTACTCCTTCGCGCGGCTGAGGCGCCGCCCCGTCAGGAGCGGCGGCCGTCGCGGATCTTAATTGTTCGGCGCCGTGCGGGTATCGACCTCGGTCACCACGCTGAGGCCGGCGCGCAGGTGGCCCTTCTGCAGTTCCTCCTTCGGGATGGCGATGCGCACCGGAACGCGCTGCACCACCTTGGTGAAGTTGCCGGTGGCATTTTCCGGCGGCAGCAGCGAGAAGACGGCGCCGGAGGCCGGGGCAATCGACTGGACGGTGCCCATCACGGTTTCGTCGTCAAAGGCGTCCACATGAATGCGAACCTTGGAGCCCGGCACGATATGGCCGATCTGCGTCTCCTTGTAGTTCGCCTCGATGTAGAGGTCGCTCAGCGGAACGAGCGAGGCGAGCCGCTTGCCGCTCGATACCAGATCGCCGGTCTGGACGGACAGGTTGCCGATCGTGCCGTCATAGGGCGCCTTCAGCACGGTGAAATCGAGATCGCGCTTGGCCTGCTGAACGGCCAGCTCCTGCAGGCGAACGGTATTGACCGCCTCGTTGCGCTGCGCCTTCAGAAGGTCGATATTGGCCTGGGCGGAGGTGACCGCCGCCTCGCCGGCCTTCAGGTTGGCCTGCGCCTGTTCGAGTGCGATCTGCGCATTGTCGAGTTCTGCCGTGGTGCCGACATTCTTGGCGGCCAGTTCGCTGGCGCGACGCTGGGTGATTTCCGCACCGCGCAGCGCCGCCTGCAGCGCGCCGAGCTGGGCCTGGGACTGTTTCAGGCTGGCCTCGCCACCGGCAATCTGTGCATCGATGCGCAGGACGGCAAGCCTGGCGCTTTCCACATTGGCCAGCGCCTGATCATAGGCGATCTGGTAGTCGCCCTGGTCCAGAGTCACCAGCGGATCGCCCGCCTTGACCGTCTGGTTTTCCACCACGTTGACCTTTTCCACATAGCCGGACACCTTCGGCGAGATGACGGCGATATCGCCCTCGACATAGGCGTCATCCGTCGAGACGAGGAAGCGTCCGTCGGTCCACCAGTTGTAACCGTACCAGCCGCCGCCGGCGAGGAGTGCGATCAGCAGGACAGGCAGTACCGGATTGCGCTTCTTTTTCTTCGGCTGCTCGCTGCCGCCCCTGGCATCCGCCCCGACCGGCTGCGCGGACGAGGGCTTCTCGGCCACAGGCGCATCGGTGCGGGCCTCCACCCGCTCGGCAGTGCCCTGTTGCGCGGTAGCATCCTCGGCCGCAACGAGGCGCAGGGAGCCTGTGTTTGAAGAAGCAGTCATCGTGATCACCAGCTGGATAGGGAATGCAATCCGGATCGAACCGATCGGTTCAGTTGACGATTGACATAATCCCTTCCTTCGCACATATCAAGAGGAGATCGAACCACTCGGTTCGAAAAGATGAACAAACAGGGTGGAGAATGCAGGAGAAGAAATGCCCCCCCGCCGAGGCTGGCTGTTCCCCCGGGCGCTTTGCCGCGGGCGCCGACCCGGCGAAGCGGGAGCAGATCATGGAGGGCGCCAAGGCGGTGTTCATGCGGCTTGGCTTCGACGCCGCCAGCATGAACGACATCACGCGGGAAGCCGGCGTCTCGAAGGGAACGATTTATGTCTACTTCGACAGCAAGGACGATCTCTTCGCGGCCATGATGGAGCAGGAGCGGACACGGCTGGCCGAATCCATGCGCGACATTCTCGATGGCAGCGAAGAGGTTGAGGAAGGGCTCTACCGCTTCGGCGTGGCCCTCACCCGCAAGATCACCACCGAGGGAACGATTTCGGCCATGCGCACGATGATCAGCGTGGCACCGCGCATGCCCATCCTGTCGCAGCGCTTCTTCCAGGATGATTCGATGAACATCCGCTTCTTTCTGGAGCGTTTCCTGATCCGGCAGGTCGCCAAGGGCGCGCTGCTGGTCGATGACGTCAGCCGCGCCGCCCGCCATTTCATCGAACTGTCCAGCGGCACCTTCCTGAAGCTGCGCCTGTTCGGCCACATGACGGAACCGCCGCCGCTTGAGGAGATCGAAAAGCAGGTGGAAAGCGCGGTGCGTCTGTTCATGGCCGGCTATGGACGCCGGGACAGCCGGGGCGGTTGATCCACACCCTTTGCGCCGCTCCGGCCCGCCGGTCGGATCTGGCGCTTGATTCCTTCGGGCGATGTTCTAGTTTCCCGTTGCCGGGCTTCCTCCGGCATGGGGAATTCGAATCATGCAGGATATCGTTCAGCTCGTGCAGGACCCGGCGGCCTGGGTGGCGCTTGTAACGCTCGTCGTCATGGAGGTCGTGCTCGGCATCGACAACCTGATCTTCATATCCATCCTGACCAACAAGCTGCCGGCGGAAAACCGGGAAAAGGCCCGCAAGATCGGCATCGGCCTTGCCCTTCTGATGCGGCTTGGCCTGCTCGGCACCGTGGCCTGGATCGTGCAGCTGACGGAACCGGTCTTCGAGGTCTTCGGCCAGGGCTTCTCGTGGAAGGACATGATCCTGATTGCCGGCGGTCTGTTCCTGGTGTGGAAGGCGACGAAGGAAATCCATCACAGCGTGGATCCGGAGGACCACAAGGACAACATGGTCGGCAATCCCGTCACCGCATCCTTCGCATCCGCCATCGGCCAGATCCTGCTGCTGGACCTCGTCTTTTCGATCGACAGCATCATCACCGCCGTCGGCATGACGCCGCATCTGCCGATCATGGTGGTGGCCGTTATCGCCGCCGTGACCGTGATGCTGGTGGCCGCCACGCCGCTGGCCAATTTCATCGAGAAGAACCCGACCATCGTGATGCTGGCGCTCGCCTTCCTGCTGATGATCGGCACCACGCTGATTGCCGAAGGCATGGGCTTCCATGTGCCCAAGGGCTATGTCTATGCGGCCATGGCGTTTTCGGCGCTGGTGGAAGTCCTCAACATGCTGGCCCGCAATGCCAGGCAGCGCAAGCGCCAAGCGGGCCAGAGCGGCACGACGCTTCATTGAGCCGCACCATCCGCCTTGCGGCTTGGAACTTTGTCGATGACAATGTAATTAGGTGCATCGCAAAGTTCCTCCACCCGGCGCCACGTCAGCCGGCACCCCCGCCCGGAGCGACATGACCACCCAGCAAATCCTCGCCTTTTCCGTGATCGCCGGCATGATGGCCGTGTTCATCTGGGACCGTTTCCGCTACGATGTCGTTGCCTGCTGTGCACTGGTCGTGGCGGTGGCACTCGGCGTGGTGCCGGTGGAACACGCCTTTTCCGGCTTCTCCGACGATATCGTCATCATCGTCGGCAGCGCACTGGTCGTGAGCGCCGGCGTTGCCCGATCCGGCATCGTCGACACGCTGATCAAGCGGATGTTTCCGCACCTCACCTCCATGCGGGCGCAGCTGGCGCTGCTGATGATCTCGGTCGCGGTTCTGTCGGCCTTCATCAAGAATATCGGAGCGCTGGCAATCATGATGCCGGTCGCCTTCCAGTTTGCCCGGCGCGCCGGTGTCTCTCCTTCGCGCTACCTGATGCCAATGGCCTTTTCCGCCCTGCTCGGCGGACTGATGACGCAGATCGGCACCTCGCCCAACATCGTCGTTTCCCGCCTGCGCGGCGAGATGACCGGCACGCCCTTCACCATGTTCGATTTCACGCCGGTCGGCGGCGTGCTGGCGCTGGTCGGCATCACCTTCCTGCTGTTCTTCTACTGGCTGGTGCCGGAGCGGCGCAAGCAGACCAGCAGCATCGAGGAAGCGGTGGAAATCTCCAATTACGCCTCCGAGGCCATGGTGACCGGCCAGTCTTCGGTAATGGGCAAGCCGCTCAGCGAATTGCTGAAGCTCGGCGATGGCGAGGTGGTGGCAACCGCCGTGCTGCGCGGCCCGACCCGAATGTCGCCCTTTCCCGATCTCATCCTGCGCGAGGATGATTCCGTGGTGCTTGAAGGTCGCTCGGCGGTGCTGGACCGGGTGATTTCCGGCGGCCGGCTGAAACTATCCGGCAAGGCGCTGCACGAAGGCGGCCGCACCCAGCAGGACCTGATTTCGATCGAGGCGGTCATTTCGCGCCAATCGGTGCTGGCCGGGCTGTCCGCCCGCGAACTGGCGCTCTCCTATACCCGTGGCGTCAACCTTCTGGCCGTCAGCCGCCGCGGCGAACGGCTGCGGGAGCGCCTGCGGGACCTCGTTTTGCAGGAAGGGGACGTGATCGTGCTGCAGGGCGGACGAAAGACGCTGCCCATCGTGCTGCAGGATCTGGCGCTTCTGCCGCTGGCCCAGCAGGAGGTGATGCTCGGCACGCAGCGGAAAGCGCTGATCCCGATCATCATTCTTGCTCTGGCCATGACCGCGACCGCACTCGGCTATGCACCGGTGGCGGTTGCCTTCTTCGCGGCGGCCCTCGGCATGGCCATCTTCGGCGCCGTGCCGCTCAACGATCTCTACAAGGCCGTAGACGGCCCCATCCTGATCATGCTGGGCGCACTGATCCCGGTGTCGGACTCGCTGCGCACCAGCGGCGGCAGCGAACTGATCGCCGACTGGCTGGGCCATGTTGCCCATAGCCTGCCGCCCTACGGGGCCATCGGTCTCATCATGCTGGCGGCGATGGCGGTGACACCCTTCCTCAACAATGCGGCCACCGTGCTGGTCATGGGCCCGATTGCCGCAAGCTTTGCCGCCACCCTGCACTATCGGCCGGAAGCCTTCCTGATGGCGGTGGCGATCGGCGCCGGATCGGACTTCCTCACGCCGGTCGGGCACCAGTGCAACACGCTGGTGATGGGACCGGGGGGCTATCGCTTCTCCGACTATCCCCGCCTCGGCCTGCCGCTCTCCTTCCTCATCCTGGTGGTGAGCGTGCCAACCCTGATGTGGTTCTGGCCCGTGAACTGATGGGTGAACCGGCCCGCCGACCGCATAAATCTTGACGCTTCCCGCAGAATATGCGCTAAGGCCTGCAATCCAAGCACGGCAGTCTGCGCCCGTTTTGCGGCGCGTTTTTCCAAGTTCGAGCAGGCACTCATGACCACTTCCGGCGTCCGCGTCCGTATCGCACCCTCACCCACCGGCGAGCCGCATGTCGGCACCGCCTATATCGCGCTGTTCAACTATCTCTTCGCGAAGAAGCACGGCGGCGAGTTCATCCTGCGCATCGAGGATACCGATGCGACCCGCTCCACCCGCGAGTTCGAGGAAAAGGTGCTGGACGCGCTGCGCTGGTGCGGTCTGGAATGGAAGGAAGGCCCGGATGTCGGCGGCCCCTACGGCCCCTATCGCCAGTCCGACCGCAAGGACATGTACCAGCCCTATGCCCAGGAACTGCTGGACAAGGGCCATGCCTTCCGCTGTTTCTGCACGCCCGAACGGCTGGAAAAGATGCGCGAGGAGCAGCGCGCGGCCGGAAAGGCGCCGGGTTATGACGGGTTGTGCCTGCGCTATTCCGCCGAAGAAGTGACGGCCAAGATGGAGGCGGGCGAAACCTCCGTCATCCGCATGAAGATCCCGACCGAGGGCGCCTGCGAATTCAACGATGGCGTCTATGGCGATGTGTCGATCCCGTGGTCGTCCGTCGACATGCAGGTGCTGATCAAGGCCGACGGCATGCCGACCTATCACATGGCAAACGTCATCGACGACCATCTGATGAAGATCACCCATGTGGCACGCGGCGAGGAATGGCTGGCCTCGGTGCCGAAGCACATCCTGCTCTATCGCTATTTCGGCTGGCAGGAGCCGAAGTTCATGCATCTGTCGCTGATGCGCAATGCCGACAAGTCAAAACTGTCGAAGCGCAAGAACCCGACCTCGATCTCCTACTATTCGGCACTCGGCTATCTGCCGGAAGCACTGATGAACTTCCTCGGCCTGTTCTTCATCCAGATCGCGGAAGGCGAGGAACTGCTGTCGATGGAAGAACTGGCGGAGAAGTTCGATCCGGAGGCACTCTCCAAGGCCGGCGCCATCTTCGACATCCAGAAGCTCGACTGGCTGAACGGCCGCTGGCTGCGCGAGAAGCTTTCCCCGGAAGAGTTCATTGCCCGCACCCTCGAATGGGCCTCGGAAAACCAGCGCCTGACGGAAGGGCTGAAGCTGGCCCAGAGCCGCGTGTCGAAGCTCGGCGAACTGCCGAACCTGGCGGGCTTCCTGCTGGCCAGCGATGTGGGCCTGACGCCCGCCTCCTTCGGGGGGCTGAAGACCTCGCCCGCCGAGACACTGGAGATCATCAACACCGTGCAAGCCGATTTCGAGAAGATGCCGGAATGGACGGTGGAAAGCATCGACCAGGAACTGCGCGCCGTTGCCGACAAGCTGGGCAAGAAGCTGCGCGTCGTCACGCCGCCGCTTTTCGTCGCCATGTCCGGCAGCCAGCGCTCGTTGCCGCTGTTTGACTCGATGGCGCTGCTCGGCCGCTCCGTGGTGCGCCAGCGCCTGAAGATCGCAGCAACCGTGGTGGCATCCATGGTGGGGGCAGAGAAGTAAAGACGGACAGGCGGGTCTCCATCAGAGACACCGTTGACGCCTTCTTCCGTCCTCCTCGGGCTTGACCCGAGGATCCAGGACCAGACGCGATAAGGTCAGATCCTGGAAGGCTCCTCAAGCCGATGAATGGATCCTCGGGTCAAGCCCGAGGATGACGAATGCAGGGCCGCTCGGAGCGCCATCACCAGGCAGCCGCGCCGGCAAACAGACAACACGGCCCCAAAAGGCGATAACCGATGACCGAACAGAAGACCGAAACCGCCCTCTCCTCCGACGCCACCGAAGTGCGCCGCCAGAAACTGGCACTGCTGCGCGACAAGATCGGCGACGTGTATCCCGCCCATTTCCACCGCACGATGACCAATGCGGAGCTGGCCGAGAAATACGAGGGGCTGGAACCGGATGTGGAAACGCAGGACATCGTGACCGTTGCCGGCCGCGTCTATTCCTCGCGCAATTCCGGCATGTTCATGGATATCCGTGACGCCTCGGGCAAGGTGCAGATCTTCTCCCACAAGGACACGACGCCGGAAGCGGCCCGCGAGATGCTGTCGATGATCGACATCGGCGACATCATCGGCGTGACCGGCCTTGTCCGTCGCACCAAGCGCGGCGAGCTCACGATCAACGCGCATGAGATCACCATGCTGACGAAGTCGCTGCTGCCGATGCCGGAAAAGTGGCACGGCGTATCCGACATCGAACTGCGCTACCGCAAGCGCCATCTCGACATCATGTCGAACGACGAGAGCAAGCTGCGCTTCCAGCAGCGCTCGAAGATCGTCTCCGGCTTCCGCCGCTTCCTGGAGAGCGAAGGTTTCCTCGAAGTGGAAACCCCGATGCTGCAGACGGTCTATGGCGGGGCGACGGCCGATCCCTTCAAGACCTTCCACAACACGCTGAAGATGGACATGTATCTGCGCATTGCGCCGGAACTTTTCTTGAAGCGCACGCTGGTTTCGGGCCTCTCCGACAAGGTGTTCGAGATCAACCGCAATTTCCGCAACGAAGGCGTCTCGACCCGGCACAATCCCGAGTTCACCATGATGGAGTGCTACTGGGCCTATGCCGATTACGAGGACATGATGGCGCTGGTCGAGCGCCTGTTCGAAAACCTAGCCACCACCATTCACGGCACGACGGACGTCACCTTCGGCGACAAGGTGCTCTCCTTCAAGGGGCCGTTCAAGCGCGTGCCGATGCCGGATGCCGTGAAGGAAGCAACGGGCATCGACTTCCTCGCGATCAAGACGGACGAGGAAGCGCGCGCCGCCGCCAAGGCTGCCGGTTTCGAGGTGGAGAAGGACTGGACCTGGGGCGAATGCCTGGCCTTCATCTTCGAGGAGAAGGTGGAAGGCACGCTGATCCAGCCGTCTCACGTCACGCATTTCCCGAAGGACATCTCGCCCTTTGCCAAGGAAGTGCCGGGCGAACCGCGTCTCGTGGAGCGTTTCGAAACCTATTGCAACGCCTGGGAAGTGGGCAATGCCTTCTCGGAACTCAACGATCCGGAAGAACAGCGCCGCCGCATGGAAGAGCAGCTCGAACAGGCACATGCCCGCGGCGAAAAGGACAAGCAGCTGGATGACGAATTCCTTGATGCCATCGACCAGGGCATGCCGCCCGCCGGTGGCCTTGGCATCGGCGTCGACCGCCTGATCATGCTGCTCACCAATGCGCCCTCGATCCGCGACGTGATCCTGTTCCCGGCCCGCCGCAACAAGGCGGACTGAGCCCGGCAGCATTGCCCGCAATCATTCACGGCCCGCCCCCGGCGGGCCGTTTGCGTTCCGGCAAGGCATGGTCGCGAGGATCGAAACCGCGCTGCAAGTTTCGGGTGGCATCCGGCAGCGGCCCGTGGTGAACTCATCGTCATCGAGAGGATCTGCCCCATGAATGCCTTTGCCCCCACGCCCGCCTGCGCCACAGACATCACCCCGGATGGCGCCGACTACGCCATCGTCAAGCAGGTGATCGAGCGGATCACCATCGACTATCGCGACCAGCCCTCGCTGGAGCGGCTGGCAGCGGAGCTTGGCCAGTCGCCAACGCAGCTGCAAAAGGTGTTCACCCGCTGGGCGGGGCTCTCGCCGAAAGCCTTCCTGCAGGCGGTGACGCTGGATCACGCCAAGCGGCTGCTCGGCGAGGAACAGCTGCCGCTGCTCGAAACCTCCTACGAAGTCGGGCTTTCAGGGCCGGGACGTCTGCACGATCTCTTCGTCACGCATGAGGCGATGAGCCCTGGCGAATGGAAGGCGAAGGGCGGCGGGCTCATCATCCGCTACGGCTTCCACCCCTCCCCCTTCGGGCTTGCGCTGGTGATGGCGACCGAGCGCGGTCTTGCCGGCCTTGCCTTTGCCGATGACGAAGGCGGCCGCGACGCCTGCTTTGCCGACATGGCAACACGCTGGCCGAATGCGGATTATGTGGCCGATCAGCAGGCGACCGCCCCCTACATCACCCGCATCTTCGATCCCGCCCGCTGGCGGTCGGAGGAGCCGCTGCGCGTGGTTCTGATCGGCTCCGATTTCCAGGTGCGCGTCTGGCAGAGCCTGTTGAAAATCCCTTTCGGCAGGGCCGTGACCTATTCCGACGTTGCCCGCGACATCGGCCAGCCGACCGCAAGCCGCGCCGTCGGCGCCGCCATCGGCCGCAATCCGATCTCCTTCGTCGTTCCCTGCCACCGGGCGCTCGGCAAAAGCGGCGCGCTGACCGGGTACCACTGGGGCCTCACCCGCAAGCGCGCCATTCTCGGCTGGGAGGCGGGGCGGGTTTAGGCTAAAGATGAAGGAAGGCTTGGCAGATGATGCCACCGACCTTTATGATAGGGGTCTATGGAGGCCTTGAAGATGCCCACCCGCAACGTTGTACTGACCAAGCATCAGCAGGACATAATCGATCGACTGGTCCAGTCGGGGCGCTATCAGGACGCCAGTGACGTGTTGGGCGACGGCCTGCGGCTGATCGAGCAGCAGGAAGAACGTGAGACGGCAAAGCTTAAGGCGCTGCGGGAGGCGGCAGCGGTCGGTTTCTCCGACATCGACGAAGGACGCTTTGTCGATGTGCCCATGGGCGAACTCGACACCTACATCGCAAGGCTCAGTCAAGAGGCTAGCAACAAGCGGAACGACCTGGCATAACAGGACATGGCCGAGATCCGTCTCTCCTTTGCCGCAATAAACGACATCCGTGACATACTGGCGAAAAGCCGCGAGGACTTCGGTCCGGAAGCCACCCAGCGCTACGAGCGTCTGATCGTCACGGCCCTGCAGGATCTGGCAGCGGACAGCCGCAGAGCTGGAGCAACCCTTCGCCCGGACATAGCCCCTGATGTGCTGAGTTACCATCTGCGTTACAGCCGCGAGCGCGCACGCATCGAAAGCGGCATCGTCCGCAGACCACGGCACCTGATCCTGTTCCGGCAGATCCGGTCAGACCTCATCGGAATAGGCCGCGTCCTCCATGATACGATGGAACTCAGCAGACATCTTCCGCCGGATTTCGGCGATGTCTAACCAAACAGACATCAAGCCTCCGCCAGCCGCAAAAGTTCCCGCGCCGCGCCCTCGTCGGTGATCAGCGTGTTGCAGCCGATGCGGCGGATGGTGGCGCGGATCGCTTCGGCGCGGTGCGCACCGCCGGAGGAAAGCACGATGTGCTTCGCCTTTTTTAGCGTATCGAGATCGATGGACATCACCCGCTCGTTGATCGGGTGATCGATGGTGTTTCCGGCCGCGTCGAGGAAATTGAACATGGTGTCGCAGACGCACCCGCGGCGAACCAGTTCCTGCAGCGTCTCGCGCGTGATGAAACCTTCCGACAGCGAGGTCGAATGCGGGCCGATGTCGCCGCAGGACACGATGGCGAGATCGAGGTTTTCGGCGAGATCGTAAAGCGTCTTGAGGCCGCACTGCTCGATCAGGGCCCGTTTCGTTGCGACCGAATCCACCAGAAGCGGCGCAAGGAACATGTAGCATTCGGCGCCAAGCTGGCTCGCCAGCCGCCAGGTGTAATCGATGGGATTGGTCTGATGCACGGCAACGATGCCGCCGAGCAGCGAGACGACCTTGCAGTTCTGCCGCCGCGGAGGACGGAAACCGGCGAGAGAGGCGGTCATCGTGCGTCCCCAGCCAACGCCGATCGTCATGTCGTCCGCCACCACTTCCGTCAGGAACTGGCCGAGCGCCAGCCCGACGGCCCTTGCAATGGAACCGGCATCCGGTTTTTCCGGGGAGGGAACCACAACGGCCTCGTCCAGCCGGTAGGCCTTTTCCAGCTTCACCGCAAGATCGACGCAGTCATCGATCCCCTCGCTGATCCAGATCTGCACCTCGGCGCGCTTCACCGCCTCGTCCAGCATGCGGATCACGGTGGAGCGGCTGATGCCGAGCTTCTCCGCCACATCCTTTTGCGTCAGGCCCTGATTGTAGTAGAGCCAGGCCGCCCGCAGGCGCAGGGAGGCTGCCTCCGAATAGGCGACATGGGTTTCGCGTCTGAGCTTTGCCAAGGCGGTCGCCACCTCCGTTTCATGGGCTTTCACTATCGACAGGGATGGAACAAATGTCAAATGTGATGGGCAAATGTCCTTGACATTCGCGCGGGCGCGCGCAGATAGTGAGGATGACGGAGGACGACTGCCGTCCTTCCACCAGATCGAAAACCCTGAGGAATTCCGATGGCCTCCAAGCTTGAACAACTGCGTTCCATGACCACGGTGGTTGCCGATACCGGCGACATCGAGGCTGTTGCACGCCTGAAGCCGGTGGATTGCACCACCAACCCGACAATCGTGCTGAAGGCGCTCGGCACGCCCGTCTTTGCCGATCGCGTCAAGGAAGCCGTCACCTGGGGCAAGAGCCAGAACGGTTCCTCCGAGGCGGTGATTGCAGCGGTTGCCGATCGTCTGGCCATCTCCGTCGGCGCGGCACTCGCCGAACTGGTTCCCGGCCGCGTCTCCACTGAAGTGGACGCCGACCTCTCCTTCGACACCGAAGCCTCGATCACCAAGGCACGCGGCATCATCGCCGCCTACAAGGAGCGCGGCATCGAGCGCGACCGCATCCTGATCAAGCTTGCCTCCACCTGGGAAGGCATCAAGGCAGCGGAAGTGCTGCAGACCGAAGGCATCGACTGCAACCTGACGCTGCTCTTCTCCAAGGCCCAGGCGATTGCCTGCGCCGATGCCAAGGCCTTCCTGATCTCGCCCTTCGTCGGCCGCATTCTCGACTGGTACAAGAAGTCGACCGGCCAGGACTACACGTCCGAGACCGATCCGGGCGTCATTTCGGTGCGCCAGATCTACAATTACTACAAGGCGAACGGCATCAACACGATCGTCATGGGCGCCTCCTTCCGCAATGCCGGCGAAATCGAAGCGCTGGCCGGCTGCGACCGCCTGACGATCAGCCCGGCACTGCTGGACGAGCTTGACAAGGCCGAAGGCACGCTGGAGCGCAAGCTCTCGCCGGACAACATCACCGAGGATCCGTTCCAGCCGATCGACGAGAAGACCTTCCGCTGGATGCTGAACGAGGATGCGATGGCTACCGAAAAGCTGTCGGAAGGCATCCGCGCCTTCGCCAAGGATCTCCTGGCGCTGCGCGAAATGGTCAAGAAGGAACTGGCTGCCGCCTGATCTCCGCGCCAGCCTCGTTTCCGGAAAACGGCTCGCCTCCCTGCGGCGGGCCGTTTTTTTTGTTTCAGGCCGCCAGTCGTCTGGCCGTCGCAAGCAGATAGTCGATGTCGGAGGGCACGGGGACGGTGTCGAGCTGTCCGTGGGCGAGAGCGTTGCGCATTCGTGCGAGGCGCCGCATTGGCTCCCCATCCTGCTGTTCCAGGTGTCCACTCGAAATCAGCAGTTCCACCAGAGAAGCAGGTGGCAAGCCACGATCCGCAAGGTCCGGTTCAAGACGCCGCGTCGCAGCCTCGATCACGCTCCATCCCAGAAGGACGGCTGCGCGGGGCTCGACCGAGGCAAGAGCTTCCAGACTGTTGATGGCGCTTTTCAGTTCGCCTGGCGCTACGCGTTCAAGCTCTATGGTCTCCTGCGTGTCATACACGACCTCCATCTGCCACTCGGGATGAGCCTCGAAGACGGTTCGCATTTGGCCGAGCCTGATGTCGCTGTTCTGGTTCTGCGTCCGCATGACGAAAATCGCGAGCCTGGGTAACCGGTTGATGGCGATCGCCTGCGGTTTCAGTGGACGGAGGAAATCCGGTAAGTCATTTGGATCCGGCGCGATGACAAGTTGGTAACCGAGCTTTTCCCACCGGCCCGACATAACGGACAGGGCACGCGTGTCGCTGGAAGCTATGCTACCCATGTTGCCAGTTCCTCATGTAGGTTATCCGTCACCCGAATATAGACGACAGGCAGATGTGCGTCCAACGCCTCAGCCAGGATCGCCGATGGATTGCGAAACGCGAATATCCGCTGCGGCTCAAATTTCTGAACCACGATGCGCTCCACGAGTGCATCGTCGCTATAGACGCAGGCAATCATGGCGTCGAGGATCGGCTTCACCCGATTGTCTATGTCTCCCTGCATCTCGGCCTGAGGGAACAGGAATATTGTGACGGCGACCGGATCGGTGACCAGCCATGAACCTTCCGGCAGCGCGCGCCGTGCTGCCTGCCGAATGGACATCTTCCAGTTTTCCTTCGCCTGCGGCGATCCTTGCTGGCTGACGGCAGTTCCTTCGACGATGAACTCGAACGGAAGATCTGGCCACATCCCGCCGCTATCCTGATGTCTCGTCCCTGGATTGCAGAGACGATAGCCATGTTTGACGCACAAACGCTACCAGAAACACGCCCGTCATCAGCAGCACGATGGTGGGCGCCGGGGCGCTGTCGATGAAGAAGGCGAACAGGATGCCGAAGATGGTGCAGCCGGTGGCGATGGCGATGGCGGCCATCAGCATGGCAGCGAACCGCCGCGTCAGCAGAAAGGCGATGGCGCCGGGGGCGACGAGGAAGGCGACGGAGAGGATGATGCCGATCGCGCTCAGCGCGCCGACCACTGTCAGCGAGAGAACCGCCAGCAGTCCGTAATGCAGGAGGCGCACCGGCAGGCCGATGGCGCGGGCGTGCTGTGCATCGAAGGCGTGCAGCAGGAGGTCCTTGCGCAGGATGCCGAGGAAGAGAGTGCTGGCCAGCGCGATCAGCCCTGTTTCGATCAGATCCTGCGGCGCGATGCCGAGCATGTCGCCGAACAGGATGTGGTCGAGATGCACGTCGCTTTGCACCGCGACGAACATCACGAGGCCGAGCCCGAACATGCCGGAAAAGACGATGCCGAGCACCGTATCCTCCTTGATGCGGCTGTTTTCCTTGAGGTATCCGGTGGCAAGCGCGCAGGCGAGGCCAGCCACAAAGGCGCCGAGGCTGAGCGGCAGCGAGAGCATGTAGGCGAGCACGACGCCTGGCAGCACGGCATGCGAGACCGCATCCCCCATCAGCGACCAGCCCTTCAGCACCAGAAGGCAGGAGAGCATCGCCATCGGCACGGCGATCATCAGCGTCACAAGGAAGGCGTTCTGCATGAAGGGAAGCTGGAAGGGCAACAGAGCCATGGCAAGCAGATCGCTCATGCGGCCTCCTCCAGCGCCAGAGCCCGCTTGCGGCGGGCCGCGAGCAGACCATGCTTCGGCGCAAGAACGAAGGCTGCCAGAAAGATCAGCGTCTGCAGCACGACGATGATGCCGCCTGTCGCGCCGTTGAGGAAATAGCTTGCATAGGCGCCGAGGAAACTTGTCGCGGCACCGATGGCGGCGGCGAGCAGGATCAGCCGCTCGAAACGGTCCGTCAGCAGATAGGCGGTGGCACCCGGAGTGACGACCATGGCCACCACCAGAAAGGCGCCGACCGTCTGCAGCGCGGCCACGGTCGAGGCGGCGAGCAGCGTGAAGAACATCGCCTTCAAAAGGTCGGGTCTGAGGCCGATGGTGCGGGCATGGTTCTCGTCGAAGAAGGCCACCATCAGATCCTTCCATTTCAGCGCCAGCACGACAAGGCTGATGCCGCCGATCAGTACCAGCTGCAGCGTATCCTCCGGGGTGATGGCGAGAATATTGCCGAGCACGATGGTCTGGATGTTCACCGAGGTCGGCGAGAGCGAGACCATGAACAGGCCGAGGCCAAAGAAGGAGGTGAAGATCAGCCCGATGATGGCGTCCTCCTTCAGCCGCGTGCGCTGGTTGAGGAACAGCATGGCGGCCGCGGCCAGCCCACCGGACAGAAAGGCGCCGAGCGCGAAGGGAAGACCCAGCATATAGGCGCCGGCAACACCCGGCACGATGGCATGCGAGAGAGCGTCACCGATCAGCGACCAGCCCTTCAGCATCAGATAGGCAGAGAGAAAGCCGCAGACGCAGCCGACGAGCGTGCTGACCCAGATCGCATTCAGCATGTAGCCATAGGTGAAGGGCTCAAGAAGCGTCTGGAGCATCGGCCCTTTCCCGCGACTTTGCCTTCACCGTGCCGGTCGTGCCATCGCCATAGGTCACGAAGGGCCGCTCGTCATCGGTGATGACCCGCACATGGCGGGCGTCGTCGTCATCATGCAGTTCGGCGCCGCCGAGGATGAAATGGCGCAACACGCCGCCGAAGGCTTTTTCAAGATTCTGTTCGTTGAAGGTGTCTTCCGTGCGGCCATGGGCAATCACGGTGCCCTTGACGAAGACGGTGCGATCACAAAAGTCCGGCACGCTGCCGAGATTGTGAGTGGAGACCAGCATCACCCGGCCCTCGTCGCGCAGTGATTTCAGCAGCGCGATGATCTGTTCCTCGGTCGTCACGTCAACGCCGGTGAAGGGCTCGTCCAGCAGGATGACCTGACCCTCCTGCGCCAGCGCCCGGGCGAGGAACACGCGTTTGCGCTGGCCGCCGGAAAGCTCGCCGATCTGGCGCTTGCGGAAGGCCTCCATGTTCACCCGGCGCAGCGCCTCGGTCACCATCTGGTGGTCGCGGCGGGAGGGAATGCGCAGGAAATTCATGTGGCCGTAACGGCCCATCATCACCACGTCTTCCACCAGAACCGGAAAATTCCAGTCCACCTCTTCCGCCTGCGGCACATAGGCGACAAGATTCTTCCGCAGCGCCTCGCGGGCCGGCATGCCGAGGATCTCGACCGAGCCACCGGACAGCGACACGAAGCCCATGATGGCCTTGAACAGCGTGGATTTGCCGGCACCGTTGACGCCGACCAGTGCGGTGATGGTGCCCTTCGGCACGGAAAAGCTGGCATGACGCAGGGCGGTGTGGCCGTTGCGATAGGAAACCGTCACATCCGTGACGACAAGCCCCTGCGACTGCCGTTTCACCTTTCCCATCATCATGACGCAAGCCCCTTTGCGATCGTCTGCGTGGTGACCTTCAACAGTTCCAGATACGTGGGAACGGGGCCATCCGGATCGCTGAGGCTGTCGACATACAGCACGCCGCCATAGGTCGCGCCGGTCTCCCGCGCCACCTGCCTGGCGGGATCGGGCGAAACCGTGCTTTCGGAGAAGATCACGCCGATGCGGTTGTCGCGCATGGCGTCGATCACCGCCTTCACCTGCTGCGGCGTGCCCTGGCTGTCGGCATTGACCGGCCAGAGATAAAGCTCCTTCAGACCGAAATCGCGGGCGAGGTACGAGAAGGCGCCCTCGCTCGTCACCAGCCAGCGCTGGTCCTGCGGCAATGTCGCCAGCAGATCGCGGATCGGCTGGACCGTCGCGCGGATCTGGTCGGAATAGGCCTTCGCATTGGCGGCATAGACATCGGCATGGGCGGGATCGATCCGGCTCAGTGCGGCGCGGATGTTTTCCACATAGATCAGCCCGTTGGCAGGCGACATCCAGGCATGCGGATTGGGCTTGCCCTGATAGGCGCCGCCGGCAATCGCCATCGGCTCCACGCCGTCCGACACAGTGACGCTCGGCACCGTGCCGAGATTGACGAGGAATTTCTCGAACCACTGCTCGAGGTTCAGCCCGTTGCGCAGCACGAGGTCTGCATCGCGGGCGCGCAGGATATCGCGCGGGGTCGGCTGGTAATTGTGGATCTCGGCACCAGGCTTGGTGATGCTTTCCACCTCCGCGGCATCACCCGCCACGTTCTTCGCCATGTCGGCGATGATGGTGAAGGTCGTGACGACCTTCGGCTTTCCGGCAGCCAGGGCCGGCGCGGCCAGAAGGCCGGTTACCGCCAGCGACAGGGCAGCAAGCAGGCGTATTCGCACGGCATTAACCCTCTCTTGCAACTCATTTGCAATATAAGCTAACGCCTTTGCCAGCGTTGTCAACGCTATTGCAAATCATTCGCAAAAACTTGAGACCATAAAGCAAGGGCAGCCCGAACCGACGGGCAAGAAAAGCGCCGGCTTAAAGCTTCTTCAACGCTCATGGGCGAGGATGACCGCCACTACCATGGTCCCTGTTTTGCGTTGAGTGGAGTTCAGCATGCCGGAGTTCCGGGCGTGAAAGGCCTCAAGATACGGCTGTCACGAAAGCTCGTGGTCGTGCTGGGCGGCGTCATCCTGCTGGGTGGCGGCAGCGGCGCGGTCGCCCTGTATATTGGTGCGGACACGATCCTGGGGCCTCCCTATGAAGAGATCAACGGCCTGGAATGCACGACGCTGCAACTGGTCAAGATCAAGCGCGACCATCGGTACTGGGTCCGCAAATATGTGTTCACCCAGGGCGGCGACGGCCCCGCGCGGCTGAAGACGGCGCTGCGGGTGGCAAAGGCGGTGCAGGAAGGCGAAAAAGCCGATCTGGTTCAGGTCACCGTGCTGGACAAGGCAGGCCCCACCCAGCGCGCGGCCATGCGCGGCCGGGCGATCGGCGCACAGGTGGTCTACATCCCCGATCTGTCCAAGGCACCCGATCCTTCCGACATCACCTATTCGGCCTTCTATGTGGACGGACATGCCACGGCCAATGGCGAATTCTTCGGCACGCGGATCGATCCGCCGCCGGAAGAGGTGGAGAGGCTGTCGGCCGCCCTCACAGACAGGGCCGACTGCGTATCGCCGGTGACCGAAGACGCCGGTGACGCGCACGGCGCCGGCAAGGGCAAGAAAAACGATGCGCATGGCGGTGGCCATGGCGCGGCAGACAGCCATGCCGGCGAAGCGGGCGAAGCCAAGAAGACCGGGGACGGACATGGGGAAGCCGGCGGCGATCACGCCCCGGCGGCCGGTGGCGAGCACGGCAGCGAACCTGCTGCCAAGGCGCCCGAGGGTGAGGTTGAAGACGGCGGCCTGCTCGGCTCGCTGACCAGCATGATCTTCGGCGCGGAAAAGAAGGAAGATGGCCACGCCGGCGGCGACGGCGCCCCTGCGCCGGCGCCCGAGGCTGCCGGTGCGAACGCTCCGCCACAGGCAGAGCCGCCCGGTCTGTTCGCCCGCGTGACCTCCATGGTTTTCGGGAGCGAGGAGACGGCCGTGCTGGCGCAGCCCGCAGCCAAGCCTGTCGCGACGGAACCGCATGGACCGGGACAGGACGGCATCGACCCGATCAAGGTTGCCGCCCCGAGCCAGGAAAAGCCTGCGCCTGGCCCGAAGCCGGACCAGCAGGCAGCGCCGTCAAAAGCGGAACAGGTCGCGCATTAAGGCTGGTCACATGCCTGAGGCCCTGGGCTGCGGGATGCTGAACTCCGTTCAATCCCCAGGGCTTGCCGACGGGCCTTGCGATCTCTGTCGTGCCTGCCGCCGCGAAACGACGGAGCGGTACCGTATCAGATCCGTTGCCTGACGGTTGCCAGCGCGCCGCGAAATGCCTTGGCGAAACTTTCCCGGTCATCCGGATTGAGGAAGGAGCCGATGTCGGTGCGCCGGCCCTCACCGGTCACATGCATGGAGGTGATGCCGAATTCCTGGTGCCGGCGCACGCGAAACCGTGCCCAGAACGGGTTGAAGTGATGCTCCACCATCCGCCCCGCCGGGGAGAACTTGCGGATCGACACATCGGTGCGCGATACCGTCACCTCCTCGCGAGCGCGCCCGGAGCGATAGTTCAGCCAGAAGGCACCCCAGAGCAGCAGGAAATCCAGCCCGAAGAAAAAGACAACCGGCCAGGCACCGGTCGTGACGAAAAACAGGGCATGCAGCAGGCAGAAGACACCGGTCATGCCAAGCAGCACGCGAAATCCCTGCCGCCCCAGCGAACGATAGGGCGTCAGTTCGGCTGCGAAAACCGGTGGTTCGTCGTCTCTCTCCACGTTGCCTTCCATCCCGTGGCTTGTCATAGAAGTGCATATGGCAACTGATAAACCGCAATCCCACATGCAAACTTCGCAAAAGTCAAATGGCGCGGCGAGAGGCCGCACCCGGCATGCCCGCAGCGCCTATACGAAGGCGGAGATGCAGGAGATCTTCCGACGCTTTTCGGTACAGCGGCCCGAGCCGAAGGGCGAACTGGAGCATGTGAACCCGTTTACGCTCGTCGTGGCGGTGGCGCTTTCGGCACAGGCAACGGATGTCGGTGTCAACCGCGCCACGCGCGGGCTGTTCCAGATCGCCGATACGCCGGAAAAGATGCTGGCGCTCGGCGAAGAGGGTGTCATTGAACACATCAAGACCATCGGGCTTTACCGCAACAAGGCAAAAAACGTCATCGCGCTGTCGAAGATGCTGATCGAGGAGTTCGGCAGCGAAGTGCCGAAGACGCGCGAGGAGCTGATGCGGCTGCCGGGCGTGGGGCGCAAGACGGCCAATGTGGTGATGTCCATGGCCTTCGGCATTCCGACGCTCGCCGTCGACACCCATGTCTTCCGCATCGCCAACCGGCTGAAGATGGCGCCGGGCACCACGCCGGATGCGGTGGAGGAGAACCTGCTGCGGGTCATCCCGAAGGAATATCTGTTCCACGCCCATCACTGGCTGATCCTGCACGGGCGCTACACCTGCAAGGCCCGCAAGCCGGAATGCGAACACTGCGTGATCGCCGATCTCTGTCGCTATCCGGCAAAAACCTGCGACGTGCCGGCGCCGCTGAAGGAACTACCCGCGCAGATGATCGGGGCGGCGGCGCTCTCCGAGGGCGAATGAGGGATCGCGGGCGCTGACCGCCTTGTGCAGATGCACCATCAGCCCGGCCGCAAACAGCGGCGTCAGCAGGTTGAGAATGGGAATGGCCAGGAAGCAGGCAATCAAAAGGCCGGCGAGAAACACCGTGCCCTTGTGCTTCTGGCGAAAGGCCTTGGCCTCTTCCGGCGGGCGAAAGCGCATGGCCGCGAACTCGAAGAATTCCCGCCCCAGCAGATAGCCGTTGACGAGGAAGAAGGCGACGAGATTGACGCCCGGCACCAGCAGCAGGAAAAGCGCCACCAGGTTACCGAGGATGACAACGCCGAGAAACTGCACCGATTCCAACAGCGCGCGCGCCATCGGCATGGCGGAACCGGGCGGATCGACCGGGTAGTCGCGCCTTTCCACCACTTCCGCCACGTCATCGAGGAACAGGCCGGCGATCAGCGCCGTGACCGGCGCGATCAGAAGCGCAAGGCCGAGCGCCAGTCCGATGCCGGCGGCGATGGCGAAGACGAAGCCCAGCCAGCCGGCCCAATCCGGCACCGTCGGCAGAAGGTCCGCGAAATAGGGCCAGACATAGCCGATGAACACCCCGCGCAGCGCAAGCCAGAGGCCGATCAGCACCAGGATCGTCAGACCCAGCACCTTCCAGAACACCCGGCGCGTTTCCGGCGCAAAGAGATTGACGAGGGAAAGGCGTGCGGCGTCGAGGATCATCAGAAGTCCGGCTCCGTAGGTCCAGAACGTTTCAGGCGGACACGCCCGAAACGCTCTGTCCGATTGTTTTGACGCAATTCCGGACGAAAGCCGGTTGCCGTTTTCGCCGGAATTGCTTTCCGCTCGATGTAGGTGCGGCAAACCGGCGGCACAAGGAGATGCTCGCGAGAGCATCGTGCAGACAACCGAAGCCGGCACGATGCACTCTATTTCTGTTTGCGCATCGCCTGTCTGCGCATCGGCTCTGTTTGAAAACCGGCTGCCACTTTTCGGTCCGAAGCTTTAGCGGATCGCTTCCAGCTCGGCCCGGTGGCGCTGCATGGCGAGAAAACGGCGATAGTCCCGCTCGTAGTGCGGATGCGCCCGTCCTTCCGGCTGGCGCACCGTGCCGCCCTGATCCATGGCGGCGGCGGCGCAGGCGAGGTCCGTGTGCAGGGCACCCGCCACCGAGGCGGCCATTGCTGTTCCCAGAAGCACGGCATCCGGCGCCGAAGGCAGCCGCACCGGATAACCGGTCACGTCGGCATAAAGCTCCACCAGATGCGGATTGAGCGCGTGACCGCCCGCCACATGCAGCATCTCCACCGCATGCCCGGCGGCCTTCATCGTTTCCAGTATGTGGCGGATGCCGAGTGCCAGCGCCACGCAGGTGCGCCAGTAGAGCTGGCAGAGCCCGTCGAAAGAGGTGTCGAGCGTCAGGCCCGAAATCGTGCCGGTGGCGCGCGGATCGGCCAGCGGCGCGCGATTGCCGTGGAAATCCGGCAGGATGTTCAGCCGCTCGCCCAGCCGATAGGGTTCCCCCTCGCGCAGCACGCGGATGCGGTCGATGATGCGCTGGTGGAGGATCGATGTCGGATCCCCGCCCGCAGCATGCATGCGCACCACATGATCGAGCAGCGCGCCGGCCGCCGACTGGCTGCCCTCGACCAGCCAGAGATCCGGCAAAAGCGCGCCGCGAAATGGCCCCCACAGGCTGTCGGTGAAGATCGGCGTGGCAGACAGCGCGACCAGGCAGCTGGAGGTTCCACCAACCAGCGCCAGATCTCCGCTTTCCCCCGCCCGGCCGACGGTGGTGCCGAGCGCGCCGAGCGCCCCCGCATAGGCATCGATGATGCCGGGCGCCACGAGGCAACCCGTGGTCAGGCCAAGCTCTGCGGCAGCCGTTTCGCTTAACCGGTCGACCAGACCGCCGACGGGCAGCGTCGTCAGCGGCAGGGCACCGCGCCCCACCACGTCGTCGAGCCCGGCCAGTGCCAGGAAATCCCGCTGCCAGCCGGCCGTTTCATGGGCAAGGAAGTTCCACTTGGCCGTCAGCGTGGAACGGGAGCGTGCCGTCGACCCCGTGGCGCGCCAGGTGAGGAAATCGGCGAGATCGAAGAAGTAGCCGGCCTTCTGCCAGCTGCGCGGCATGTGGCGCTTGATCCAGGCAAGCTTCGGCAGCTGCATTTCCGGCGACAAGGCGCCGCCGCAGAAATCCAGCACCGGATGGCGGCTGGCATTCAGCCGCTCGGCCTCTTCCACGGCACGGTGGTCGAGCCAGACGATCGTATCGAGACGATCATCACCGGTGGCGGACACGCTGAGCGGCTTGCCGTCCCGGTCGCGCAGCACCAGCGAACAGGTCGCGTCGAAGCCGAGACTTGCCACCTGGTCCGGTTTCACCCCGGCCTCCGCCATCGCGGCCCTCACCGCATGGCAGGTGGCGCGCCAGATGTCCTCGGAATCATGCTCGGCAATATGGTCGCCGTCGCGCCGCATCAGGATCGGATGACGGCTGCGCGCCAGAAGCCTGCCGTGACGGTTGAACACGCCCGCGCGTGCGCTGGTCGTTCCCACATCGACCGCCACCACCAGTTCCCGCATCAGGTCCTGTTTCCCATCCTTGAAGGATCACCGTTCGGGTTTGCCACCGGGCGCTCAAGGCGCCGCAACGGCCGGCCGGCCCGCAGGATCCGATATGTAGTTGGCAATAAGGTGGAGCAAATCCGGCATGGCGTCAAACACGACATTCGGCGAAAGCGCGGCGATTTCCGTCCGGTATTCCTCCCGGTCCGCATGCGATCCGCCGGTGAAGGCAAACACCGCCATGCCGGCGCGCTGCGCCGCCTGGATGCCGGCAGGGCTATCCTCGATGACGATGCAATCGACCGGATCCACTCCCATTTCACGAGCGGCATGCAGGAAGAGATCCGGCGCCGGCTTGCCGTTTGCCACCATGGTGGCGCTGTAGACATGCGGTTCGAAGAAGCCGAGAAGCCCGGTGAGACCGAGCGACAGACGGATGCGCTCCGGCTGGCTGGAGGATGCCACGCAGCAGCGCCAGGGCATGGCGGAGAGCGCATCCGCAATCCCCTTGATCGGCTGGAGATCCGCTTCGAAGCTGCGATAGAGATCCTGGCGCATGCGCTCCAGGAAGGCGGCATCCGCATGGATGCCGAAATCCGCGTCCAGCACCGACACCATATGCGCCATGCTGCGGCCAAGGAAGCGCTGGTAGGCCTGCTGCTCGCCAAGTTCACCGCCGTTCGCCTTCACCGCATCGATAAGAACGCGGATGGACAAGGGCTCGCTGTCTACCAGCACGCCGTCGCAGTCGAAGATCACCAGGGGTTGCCGCATCTGTTCCATGGCATGACTCTAGCCCGCCAGACGGTCATCAAGATAGAGCTGCAGCGTGCGGGCGGTCCCCTCCGTCCACAGGGTTTCAAGCGCATGCGCAAAGCGGTTGCGGAAATGTTGCGAACCGGACACGGCACCGAAGATCTCGTCGAAGGCGAGGAAGGCCGCCGGATCCTGACGCGCCTGAAGCGCCGCCGCCTGCAGCTTCTCGGCACTCGCATCGTTGAAGACAATCGCCTTGCCGCTGTCGCTGGTGCCGGCAAAGTAGCGGCACCACAGAGCCGAGACGAGCGACAGGCCGACGATATCCTCGCCGCGGGCCAGCCGGTCGGCGGTGGAGGGCAGGATGAATTTCGGCTGGCGGTTCGAACCGTCCTGCGCCAGACGCGGAATCGTGTCGCCGATCTTCGGATTGAGGAAGCGCCGCTCGATCAGTTCGAAATAGGCGTTGAGATCGGTATCCGGCACCGGCGGCACGATCGGGATGATTTCTTCCTTCTCGAGCTTGGCGAGGAAGGCGCGGATCAGCGGATGCTCCATCGCCTCATGCACGAAATGGATATCGAGAAGTGCCGCCGGATAGGCGATCGCCGCATGGCCGCCGTTCAGGATGCGGATCTTCATCAGTTCGTAGGGGGCGACATCCGGCACGAACTGCACGCCGGCCCGCTCCAGAAGCGGGCGGCCGGCCGGGAAGCGGTCTTCCATCACCCACTGCTTGAATTCCTCGCAGAATACCGGCCAGTTGTCCTCAACCCCGAAATCCTGTGCCAGAATGTCGATCTCGCGGCTGCCGGTGGCCGGCGTAATACGGTCGACCATGGAATTCGGGAAGCTGACGTTCTCGTGGATCCAGTCGGCAAAAGCCGGATCGGAGAGACGGGCGAGCCCGCAGACCGTATTTTCCGTCACGTGGCCATTGCCGGGAATGTTGTCGCAGGACATCACGGTGAAGGGCGCAATGCCCTTGTCGCGGCGTGCCTTCAGCCCCGCGATGATCAGCCCGAACACCGTTTTCGGCTGGTCAGGCGTTGCGGCATCGGCCTGGATGGCGGGATGGGCCGGGTTGAAATGCCCTTCCGCATCGATGAAATAGCCGCCCTCGGTGATCGTCATCGAGACGATGCGGATCTTCGGGTCGCCGAGGGCCGCAATGATCGCACCCGCATCGCCGACCGGCAGGATGTCGATCATCGGCGCGGTGACGCGCGCGGCGGTGCGGTTGTTGTCCTGCTCCACCACCGTCGTCAGGAAATCCTGTGCCGCAAGCTTGTCGCGCATGGCCTGGTCGGAGGGCAGAACGCCGGCGCCAACGATGCCCCAGTCGTGGTCCAGTCCCTCGTTGAAGAGATCGTCCAGATAGACCGCCTGATGGGCACGGTGAAAATTGCCGACGCCGAAATGTAGGATGCCCGGCGACAGCGTCTTCTGGTCATAGGCCGGCACGGCCGCCGTGGCGGCGATCTCGGACAGGGTGGCGCGGGAAAGCTTGATGGTCATGGGGTCACGTCCTGAAAAGTGAACGGCAGAAACGGGTCGGAGGCTCCAACTCAGCTCATCCAGTTGCCGCCATCGACATTGTAGGTCTGGGCGACGATGTATTGGGCCTCGGTGGAGGCAAGGAACACGGCCATGCCGGTCAGATCCTCGGCCGTGCCCATGCGGCCAAAGGGAACGGCCTCACCGACGAGGCGCTTCTTTTCGCCGAGAGGGCGGTTCTCGTAGCGGGCAAACAGCGCATCCACGCCATCCCAGTGTTCGCCGTCCACCACGCCGGGCGCAATCGCGTTGACATTGATGCCGTGCTTGATGAGATCGAGCCCCGCCGACTGGGTGAGCGAGATGATCGCCGCCTTGGTGGCGCAGTAGATGGCCACCAGCGCTTCGCCGCGCCGGCCCGCCTGGCTTGCCATGTTGATGATCTTGCCACCCTTACCGCGCGCGATCATGGAGCGCGCGGCCGCCTGCAGCATGAACAGGGAGCCTGCGACATTGATCGAGAACAGCCGCTCGTAGCTGTCGCGGGAAATCTCGACGATCGGCGCCATGTCGAAGAGTGCGGCATTGTTGATGAGAATGTCGACGCCGCCCGTCTTCTCCTCGACCGCGCGGATCGCCGCATCGATGGACGCCTGCTGCGTCACGTCGAGTTCCACCGCATAGGCTTTCGGCCCGATCTCGTCCGCCGTCTGGCGCGCGCGCGCGAGGTTGATGTCGGCGATAGCGACGGTGGCGCCCTCCCGCACATAGGCCTCCGCGAAGGCGCGGCCGATGCCGCGGGCAGCACCGGTGATGATGGCGGATTTGTCCTGCAGTCTGCCGGTCATAGGGCCAGTCCCTTGTCGTCGAAGCGGTGCAGCTTGGTTTCGTCAGGCGTGAGGAACACGCGGTCGCCATGCCGGCAGCCGAATTCGCCGCCGGCGCGCACGGTGACGGTGCCGATGCCGGAGACCTCCACATGCATGAAGGTGTCGGAGCCGAGATGTTCGGCGATGGTGACGACACCCTCCCAGGTGCCTGCCTCGCGCGACAGACCGATATGTTCCGGCCGGATACCGGCCGTCTTTGCCCCCTTCGTGCGGGCATAATCGCCCTCGATGAGGTTCATGCGCGGCGAACCGATGAAGCCGGCGACGAAGAGATTGGCGGGCTTGCGGTAGAGATCGAGCGGCGAGCCGACCTGTTCGATGCGGCCGCGGTTCAGCACCACGATCTTGTCGGCCATGGTCATGGCCTCCACCTGGTCGTGGGTCACGTAGATCATCGTCGTCTTCAGCGTCTGGTGCAGCTCGCTGATTTCGAGGCGCATGTTGACGCGCAGCGCGGCATCGAGGTTCGACAGCGGCTCGTCGAACAGGAAGGCCTTCGGCTGGCGCACGATGGCGCGGCCGATCGCCACGCGCTGGCGCTGGCCACCGGAGAGCTGGCGCGGCTTGCGGTCGAGATAATCGGTGAGGTTCAGCACACGCGCCGCATCCGCCACCTTGCGGTCGATCTCCGCCTTGTCGATGTTGGCCATCTTCAGCGGAAAGGCGATGTTGGAGCGCACGCTCATATGCGGGTAGAGCGCATAGGACTGGAAGACCATGGCCAGCCCGCGTTTTGCGGGCGCAGCCTCCGTCGCGTCCTGCCCGTCGATGACGATCTGGCCGCCGGAGACATCCTCCAGCCCGGCAATCAATCGTAGCAGCGTGGATTTTCCGCAGCCGGACGGGCCGACGAACACGACGAATTCGCCGTCATTGATGTCGAGATCGATCGAGGGGATGACCTTCGCTTCGCCGAAGACCTTGGAGACATTGCGCAGGGTGATACTGCCCATCTTCGTTTTCCTTTTGTATCCGCTGCCTATTTCACCGCGCCGAAGGTCAGGCCGCGCACGAGCTGCTTCTGGCTGAACCAGCCGAGGATCAGGATCGGGGCGATCGCCATGGTCGAGGCGGCCGAGAGCTTGGCGTAGAAGAGACCTTCCGGGCTGGAATAGGAGGCGATGAAGGTTGTCAGGGGTGCGGCCTTCGACGTGGTGAGGTTCAGCGTCCAGAAGGCCTCGTTCCAGGCGAGAATGATGTTGAGGAGCAGCGTCGAGGCGATGCCGGGCACCGCCATCGGCGTCAGCACGTAGACGATTTCCTTGGCAAGCGAGGCTCCGTCCATCCGGGCTGCCTCGAGGATCTCGCCGGGGATTTCCTTGAAGTAGGTGTAGAGCATCCACACGATGATCGGCAGGTTGATCAGCGTCAGCACGATCACGAGCCCGATGCGGCTGTCGAGCAGGCCCATGTCGCGAAAGATCAGGTAGACCGGGATCAGCGCGCCGACCGGCGGCATCATCTTGGTGGAGAGCATCCACATCAGGACGTCCTTCGTCCGCCTGGTCGGCGAAAAGGCCATGGCCCAGGCAGACGGGATGGCGATCAGAAGCCCGAGCAGTGTCGAGCCGACCGACATGATCACCGAGTTCCAGAAGTGCAGGGCATAATCCGAACGGCTCTGCACCTCGGTGTAGTTTTCCGTCGTCCAGTGGAAGAACAGGAAGACTGGCGGCGAGGCGATTGCGTCACCTTCCGATTTGAAGCTGGTGAGGACCGTCCAGAGGATCGGGAAGAAGATCAGCAAACCGAGCGTCCAGGCGATCGCCGTCATGACGAGTTTTCGTTTTGTGGAAACCTTGCGTGCCATGGTGTCAGGCCTCCAGATTCTTGCCGATGAGGCGCACGAGGAAGATGGCCACGATGTTGGCGAGGATGACCGCCACGATGCCGCCGGCGGATGCCCCGCCGATATCGAACTGCAAAAGCGCCTGGGCATAGACGAGATAGGTGAGGTTCGTGCTCTGCGTGCCCGGCCCGCCATTGGTGGTGACGAGGATCTCCGCGAAGACGGAGAGCAGGAAGATGGTTTCGATCAGGATGACGACGGTGATGGCGCGTGCCATGTGCGGCAGCACGATGTAGATGAAGCGCGAGACGAACCCGGCGCCATCCATTTCCGCGGCTTCCTTCTGCTCCTCGTCGAGTGATTGCAGCGCGGTCAGCATGATCAGCGTCGCAAAGGGCAGCCACTGCCAGGCGACGATGATGATGACCGAGAGCAGCGGAATGGTCGCCAGAAAATCGACAGGCTGAAAGCCGAGGCTGCGGGCGATCCAGGCAAGCAGGCCGTTCACCGGGTTCATGAACATGTTCTTCCACACCAGGGCCGACACGGTCGGCATGACGAAGAAGGGCGCAATCACCAGGATGCGCACGATGCCCTGCCCGAAGATCGGCTGGTCGAGCAGCAGCGCAAAGGCGATGCCGCCGATGATGGTGATGGCGAGCACGCCGCCGACCAGCAGCAGCGTATTGGTCAGCGCATCGAAGAAAGCGGGGTCGCTGAGGAAGAAGGAATAGTTCAGGAAGCCCGTGAACTCTTCCATGCCCGGCATCAGCAGATTGTAGCGCAGGAAGGAGAAATAGATGGTCATGCCGAGCGGCACGATCATCCAGGCAAACAGCAGGATGACGGAGGGTGCCATCATCAGGCGTGCTGCCGAACGGGTGTGGGTCGTCGCCATGGAAGCCCGCCTCTTGTTTTGTTGAACTTAGTCAGAACCTCCCCCTCTGGCTGCCGCCATCTCCCCCACAAGGGGGGAGAAACCTCGCGGCATCCGCCTGCCCCAAACGGAGAAGTGCGGTGAGTGCTGCGGGTTAAGCCCCTCCCCCTTGTGGGGAGGGGTTGGGGAGGGGTCTTCTCTGCAAAACCAGGATCTTTGCCGGTCCCCTCTCCCCGTTCACGGGGAGAGGGCTAGGGTGAGGGGCAAGCGCCCCCTCCAGCCCGGTAGTCTTACTTCTTCGGATAGCCCGCCTTTGCCATTTCGCGCTCGGTCAGCTGCTGCGCGTTCTTCAGCGCCTGATCGACCGAGACCTGGCCGGCAAGGGCTGCGGAGAACTGCTGGCCGACCGCCGTGCCGATGCCCTGGAACTCCGGGATCGCCACATACTGCACGCCTTCATAGGGCACGGGCTTCACCGTCGGGTGCTTCGGGTCGGCGCTGTTGATCGAGTCGATCGTCATCTTCGCGAAGGAGGCGGCCTTCTGGTATTCCGGGTTCTGGTAGAGCGAGGTGCGCGTGCCCGGAGGAACATTGGCCCAGCCATCCTTTTCCGCGACGAGGTTCAGATAGTCCTTGCTGGTTGCCCAGGCGATGAACTTCTCTGCCGCCTCGACCTTCTTGGAGCCGGCCGGAATGGCGAGGTTCCAGGACCACAGCCAGTTGCCGCGCTTGCCAAGCCCGTTGTCCGGCGCGAGCGCAAAGCCCACCTGATCGGCAACCTTGGATTCCTTCGGATTGGTGACGAAGGAGGCCGCAACGGTCGCGTCGATCCACATGCCGCACTTGCCGGTCTGGAAGAGTGCCAGGTTCTCGTTGAAGCCGTTGGAGGAGGCGCCCGGAGGGCCGGCGTCCTTCATCAGCTTGACGTAGAAGTCGAGCGTGTTCTTCCATTCGGGCTGATCGAACTGCGGCTTCCAGTTCTCGTCGAACCAGCGGGCGCCGAAGGAATTGGCGGTCGCCGTCAGGAAGGCCATGTTCTCGCCCCAGCCGGCCTTGCCGCGCAGGCAGATGCCGTAGGTCTCGGAGCCCTTGTCGGTGATCTTGCGGGCGGCGTCGGCAATGAAGTCCCAGGTCGGCTTTTCCGGCATCTTCAGGCCGGCCTTGTCGAACAGGTCCTTGCGATACATCACCATCGAGCTTTCGCCGTAGAAGGGCGCGGCATAGAGCTTGCCGTCCACCGTCAGGCCGGAGCGGATCGGCGGAAGCAGATCGTTGGCGTCATACTTTGCATCGCTGGTCAACTTGTCCAGCGGTGCCAGCCAGCCCTGCTTGCCCCAGATCGGCGTCTCGTAGATGCCGATGGTCATGATGTCGTACTGGCCGCTCTTGGTGGCAATGTCCGTGGTCACGCGCTGGCGCAGCACGTTTTCTTCCAGCGTCACCCACTGCAGGTCGATGCCCGGATTCTTCGCCTTGAAGTCATCGGTCAGCTTCTGCATGCGGATCATGTCGCCATTGTTGACGGTCGCAATGGTCAGCGTCTCGGCCGAGGCAATACCGGACAGGGCCAGCGCAGAAACTGCGCCGAGCAAAATGGTCTTCAATGTCATCTCTTCCTCCCAGAAGATCGAAAACGAGCATTCGCTTTGCTCGCGGGCAATTACTCATTTAATGCCGACAAATGTCAAGCAGCATTCGTCGCTGCAGCGCAGCGACGACCGGTCAAGCTTTTGATTTTAAGATAAAATTATTTTGCTCAGACTGAGAGCATATGCTCAGCAGTCCGCTCATCGGTGATGAGACCGTTGATCATGCGGCCGCGCAGGGCCGCCGCGAGCGCGGTTTCCTTGCGCCGCCCCAGCGCCACGCCGATGACGACGCCGCGATCGCGCGGCGGGATCGGCACGCTGGCAACGCGGTCGTTGACGGGGTTGTCGAGCAGCCTTCCGTCATGGTCATACATCCAGCCGCAGATCTCGCCGGCAGCTCCCGCCTGCATCAGCGCCGACATCTCGTCGGGCGCCAGGAAGCCGTCGAGGCAAAGCGGCGCATCAGCGCCGAGCTCGCCGACGCCGACAAAGGTGACATTGGCCGTCGCCCCCAGTGTCAGCGTGGATTTGACGATCGGCTGGCCGTGCAGCAGGTCACGCTCCTCCGCGGACGAGCAGAGAACCGGCAGCGGCATGGGGAAATGCCGCGCCTTGATGGCATCGGCCATCGAGAAGATGACGTTGTAATAGGCCGCCGATCCGTCGGGGGCGATGTTACCGGTCAGCGAGACGATGCGGTGCTGCGGGCATTCCATCGGCGGCAGCTGGTCCACCGCCGCCTTCAGCGTGCGGCCGGTGCCGATGGCCAGCACGATCGGCTCCGGGCTCTTCAGCCATCGCTCGATTTCGGCTGCTGCCGCCTCGGCGATACCAACCGTCGAGGACGTGCCGGCGGGATCGGACGGCACGACGTCCGCATGCTTCAGGTCGAATTTTTCGCGCAAAGCCAGGGAAAGCTCAAGGCAGGCGGAGATGGGATGATCGAGCCGGACCTTGATCAGCCGTTCCGCCACGGCAAGCGAGACGAGGCGCTGCGCGGACTGGCGCGAAATGCCCATGGCGGCGGCGATTTCATCCTGCGTGCGTCCGGCGACGTAATACAGCCAGCCGGCGCGCGCGGCATCATCCAGTCGTCCCTGCGTGTCACTGCGTCTTGCCATCGACCACCCTTGAAGCCAGATCCTGCTTCGGTTGCTGCCATGACTGGCCGGGAGCTGTCAAATCACGCCCGGAACGGAAAAGGCCCGGCGACAGCAGAACTGCCGCCGGGCCACATCACGCTCCGAAACAAAGGCTTTCCCGCCTCAGGCTTCCACCTGCACCATATGGCCGGGCGAAACCTCGCGATACTGGCGCTGCGGCGGCACATAGCCTGCCGCCCGCACCGGGCTCTTGATCTCGTCGGTCGACAGGTTGCGCTTGATGCTGCGGCGCGCCGGATCCGGTACGGGAACCGCCGCCATCAGCTTTTTCGTGTAGGAATGCTGCGGATTGTCGAACACGGCGGCACGCGGACCGATCTCGACGATCTCGCCAAGATACATCACCGCCACCCGATGGCTCACCCGCTCCACGACAGCCATGTCGTGGCTGATGAACAGGTAGGCGAGCTTCAGGCTCTGCTGCAGGTCGAGCAGCAGGTTGCAGACCTGCGCCTTGATCGACACGTCGAGCGCCGAGACCGCCTCGTCCGCCACGATCACCTTCGGATCGAGCATCAGGGCGCGCGCAATCGCCACGCGCTGGCGCTGGCCGCCGGAAAACTCGTGCGGATAGCGCCGCATCATGTCCGGCGACAGCCCCACCTTGGCCAGCAGGTCGGCGGCCTTTTCCCTGGCTTGCTTCTTCGAGCCCAGCCGGTGCTCGATGAACGGCTCCATCACCGCCGACCCGACGCTCATGCGCGGATTGAGGCTGGCAAAGGGATCCTGGAACACCATCTGGATCGAGCGGCGCATGGTGCGCAGCGTCGAACGGTCGAGGTTCATCACGTCGTAGCCGTCGAGCGTCACCTTGCCGCTGTCGGGTTCGACGAGACGGGTGACGGAGCGGCCCGTGGTGGACTTGCCGCAGCCGGATTCGCCAACCAGCGACAGGGTCTCGCCCTCGAACAGCTGGAAGGAAACATTCTCCACCGCATGCACCGCGCCCGTCTGGCGGCCGAGAATGCCGGAGCGGATGGCAAAGCGGGTCGTCAGGTCCTTGACATCGAGGATCGGCGTCTTGCCCTTGGCCACGGTATCGGTCACCGTTTCCAGCGGCTGCGCCTCGCCCGATTGCACGTCGATGATGGGAAAACGCAGCGGAAGCGCGCTGTCCTTCATCGATCCCAGCCGCGGCACCGCCGCAAGAAGGGCGCGCGTATAGGGGTGCTGGCCGCGATGGAAGATGTCGGCCGTGGCACCTGTCTCCACCTGCTCGCCGCGAAACATCACGATGGTGCGGTCGGCGATTTCCGCCACCACGCCCATGTCATGGGTGATGAAGAGCACCGACATGCCCTCCTCATCCTGCAGTTCCTTGATGAGATCGAGGATCTGGCCCTGGATCGTCACGTCGAGCGCAGTGGTCGGCTCGTCGGCGATCAGAAGTTTTGGCCTGGAGGCGAGCGCCATGGCGATCATCACGCGCTGGCGCATGCCGCCGGAAAACTGATGCGGATATTCGTCGAAGCGACCCTTGGCATTCGGGATGCGCACCTTGTCGAGAAGCCGCAGCACCTCCGTCTTGGCCTCGGCGGCCGAGATGTTCTGGTGCACCGTCAGCGCCTCGGCGATCTGCTTGCCGATCGGGAAGATCGGGTTGAGCGAGGTCATCGGCTCCTGGAAGATCATCGAGATATCGTTGCCGCGCACCTGGCGCATCTGCTCTTCCGGCAGGGCGATCAGATCGCGGCCGCCGAGCATGACCCTGCCCTCGATGCGGCTGGAATTCTTCGGCAGCAGCCGCATGATGGAGAGCGAGGTGACGCTCTTGCCCGAGCCGGATTCACCGACGATCGCCACCGTTTCGCGGGGCGCAATCGAGAAGTTCATGTTGCGCACGACCGACTTCCACTCGTCGTTGACGCGGAAGGAAGTGGTCAGATTCTCGACCGAAAGCACGGGGGTCACCGCTCCTCCAGTCTGTTCCGAAAGCGTTGCGGAAAGAAGCACGGGTTTCTCCTTGTCTGGCGCAAATTGTCTGTCGCGAACCGATCAGGCCGCAAGCGCGGTTTCGGCCAGCGTCACCCAGTAGCTGATCCCGTAGGGAATGGCCTCGTCATTGAAATCATAGGCCGGATGGTGGAGATTGGCCGTCTCGCCGACGCCAAGGAAGATGAAGGCGCCAGGCCGGGCTTCCAGCATGTAGGAAAAATCTTCCGCGCCCATCTTCGGCGGCGCATTGGTTTCGACGCGGGTATTGCCAACCACCTGGGCTGCAACGGAGGCGGCGAAATCGGTCTGCTGCGGATGGTTGACCGTGACCGGATAGCCGCGATGGTAATGCACCTCGGCCACCGCGCCATGCGCCATCGCGGTGCCCTGCGCCACCTCGACAAGCCGCCTGGCCGCCAGCTCGCGCACCTCCGGATCGAGTGTGCGTACCGTGCCGGTCAGCTTCACCTCCATCGGGATGACGTTGTAGGCATCGCCGCCATGGGTGGTGGTGACCGACACGACCACCGATTTCAGCGGATCCGTTTCGCGCGAGGCGATCGACTGCAGCGCGATGATCACATGCGCAGAGGTCAGCACCGGATCGACCGAAAGATGCGGCTGGGCGGCATGGCTGCCCTTGCCCTTGATGATGATGTCGAAACTGTCGGCCGCCGCCATCAGGCCACCCTTGCGCAGCGAGAAGTCGCCGAGCGCCAGCCCCGGCGCATTGTGCATGCCGTAGACCTCCTTGATGGAATATTTCTCCATCATGCCGTCCTGGACCATCGCAAGGCCGCCGCCGCCGCCCTCTTCCGCCGGCTGGAAGATCACCGCGACGGAGCCTGCGAAGCGACGGGTCTCGCACAGATACTGCGCGGCACCCAGCAGCATGGCCGTGTGCCCGTCATGGCCGCAGGAATGCGCCTTGCCCGGATTCTTCGAGGCCCAGGCCTTGCCGGTATCCTCCATGATCGGCAGGGCATCCATGTCGGCGCGCATGCCGATCACCGGGCCATCGCCGAGCGACCCCTTGATGATGCCGACGACGCCCGTCTTGCCGATGCCGGTCTCCACGATGTCGCACCCGAAGGCCTTCAGCTTCTCCGTCACGAAGGCGGCGGTGTGGTGGACATCGAACAGAAGCTCCGGGTTTTCATGGAGATGACGTCTCCAAGCCGCGACTTCGTCCTGCATTTCGGCGGCCCGATTGAGAACTGGCATTGATGCAACCTCGTTATATTTCAGCTGTTTCCCTTTTGGTTGGGCGGGATATTGCGCTGTCCCGCCACGTTTTTGCAAGCTTCAATTTTCATTCTTGAACGCAAAATAGGCCTGTGCTTAAGTGGCCCAAATTTTGATCAGGCAGGCCCTGCCGGACGCGATGCAATCCGCCAAGCATCGGACAGAATTGAGAAATTTTCATCGGTTGCGCATAAAGGGCAAGCCCGGCTGCGCCGGAGACGTTACACAATGCCCGCACGCGCCAGCCGGTTCGGCCAATCCCAGACACTCCTTCGGACAAGGCGACGGATAATGACCAACAAGATGCTTCTGCTGGCGGCCACGGTGGCCGGCCTCAGCCTGACAACGACGCCCTCCCATGCCGCACGCGGCAGTGACGGCGAGGTGAGGATCCTGTTCTGGCAGGCCGTTTCCAGCATGAACCCCTATCTTTCGGGCGGCAGCAAGGAAGTCTATGCCGCGTCCATCGTCATCGAGCCGCTGGCGGGCTTCGACGAAAAGGGCAACATGTTTCCGCGTCTGGCCGCGAACATTCCGACCAAGGCGAACGGCGGCGTTTCCGCCGACGGCCTCTCCATCACCTGGAAGCTCAAGGATGGCCTCAAGTGGTCGGACGGCAGCGAGGTGACCGCCGAGGACGTGGCCTTCACCTGGCAATATTGCACCGCGCCTGGCGGCGGCTGCGCCCAGAAGGCCAAGTTCGACGGCGTGGCCAAGGTCGAGGCGATCGACCGGCTGACCGCCAGGGTGACGTTCGAAAAGCCCTCTCCCTATCCTTACGGCCCCTTCGTCGGTGCGCTGTCGCCGATCATCCAGAAGGCGCAGTTCAAGGATTGCCTGGGCGACAGGGCACCGCAATGCACGGCCGCCAATTTCGGCCCGATCGGCACCGGCCCCTTCGTCGTGAAGGATTTCAAGGCCAATGACGTGGTCACCTTCGCAGCCAACCCGAATTATCGTGATCCCGCCAGGCCGGCCTTCGCCTCCGTGACCCTGAAGGGTGGCGGCGATGCGGCATCGGCAGCCCGCGCGGTGCTGGAAACCGGCGAATACGATTTTGCCTGGAACACGGTGGTCGAGCCGGAAGTGATGGACGCCATGCTGAAGGCCGGCAAGGGCCAGATCGCCAGCGCCTTCAGCACCACGGTCGAGCGCATCCATCTCAACCCCTTCGCGGTCGATCCGTCGCTGGGCGCTGCGCGTTCGACGAAGGAGGCCGGGCCGCATCCGGCCCTTTCCGACCCGGCGGTGCGCCGCGCGCTGTCGCTTGCCATCGACCGCGACATCCTGGTGGAAGCCGGCTATGGCGCCGGCGGCAAGCCCACCTGCAACGTCATTCCCAGCCCGGAGGACTTTGCCTCCACCGGCGTCGACTGGTGCCTGAAGCAGGATCTGGCCGCCGCCAACAAGCTGCTGGATGACGCCGGCTGGAAGAAGGGAGCCGATGGCATCCGCACCAAGAACGGCGTGAAGCTTTCCTTCCTCTACCAGACCTCGACCAATTCGGTCCGCCAGGGCACGCAGCAGCTGGTGAAGGAATGGTGGAAGGAGATCGGCGTCGAAACGGAGCTGCGCAACATTCCCGCCTCCGTCTACTTCGGCAGCGATCCGGCAAGCCCGGATACCTACAAGAAATTCTTTGCCGACGTGGAAATGTATGCCTCCGGCTTCGAGACCACCGATCCGGCCAAGTTCCTCGCCGATTTCCGGTGCGACAAGATCCCCTCGCCGGCCGATGGCTGGCAGGGAGGCAATGTGGCGCGCTTCTGCGACCCGGCCTATGACGCGCTGGTCGGCGAGCTGAACAATGCCGAAGGCCGCGAGAAGCGCGGCGCCATCATCAAGAAGCTGAACGACATGCTGGTCAACGGCGGCTATATCCTGCCCCTCGTCGTGCGCGGCGAACCCTCTGCGATTTCCAACACGCTTGTCGATGCCAAGATCAATCCCTGGGACACCCAGCTGTGGAACATCGACGCGTGGCACCGGGCGAAGTGAAGCTCAATCCGGAAAACAATCGAACCGCGTCAAGGGGTTAGCACAGGTTTTCCGGACAATGCGCCCTTCACGACAATGCGTGAAGGGCGACAAAACTCCGGCTTGAACGTAAAATAGGCCTGTGCTTAGATGGATTAAATTTTGATCAAAGCAGCCGCAAGAGCCGAACACGGCCGGTGGCGAACTGCGGATGACGGGAGACGAAATCTCAGAAATTCACCACCGAACTGGGAGGAAAACAGTGAGGGTGGCGATGTGGTCTGGCGACCATGGCCGTGTGGGCCGAAACGCAAAAACATCTCTAAGGGGAAAAGCATGAAGAGATTCAAAATCCTGCTGGCCGGAACGGTTGCCGCTTTGGCTGCGGCAAACTCCGCCTATGCCGGCCGGGGGACCGACGGCGACGTGAAGATCCTGTTCTGGCAGGCGGTTTCGACCCTCAATCCCTATCTCTCGGGCGGCACCAAGGAAGTCTACAGCTCCTCGATGATCATCGAGCCGCTGGCGCGCTATGACGAAACCGGCTCGCTGGTTCCGTGGCTGGTCACCGAAATTCCGACCGTGCAGAACGGCGGCGTCGCGGCCGACATGAAGAGCATCACCTGGAAGCTGAAGCCGGGCGTCAAGTGGTCGGACGGCACCGACTTCACCGCCGACGACGTGGTCTTCACCTGGCAGTATTGCACCGCGCCCGATGGCGGCTGCGCGCAGAAGGCCCAGTTCGAAGGCATCACCAATGTGGAAGCCGTCGACAAGCAGACGGTGAAGGTCAGCTTCTCGGAGCCGAAATACTACCCGTACGGCGCCTTTGTCGGCGCACAGCAGCCGATCCTGCAGAAGGCGCAGTTCAAGGATTGCGTCGGCGCCAAGGCTCCGGGCTGCACCTCGGCCAATTTCGGCCCGATCGGCACCGGCCCCTTCGTCGTGAAGGAATTCAAGCCGAACGACGTGATCACCCTGACCGCCAACCCGAACTTCCGCGATGCCGACAAGCCGGCGTTTGCCAGCGTAACGCTGAAGGGCGGCGGTGACGCAGCCTCGGCGGCGCGCGCCGTTCTGGAAACCGGCGAATACGACTATGCCTGGAACATGCAGGTGGAGCCGGAAGTGCTGGAGACCATGCTGAAGGCCGGCAAGGGCAAGCTGGTCAATGCCTTCGGCACCCAGGTCGAGCGCATCAACATCAACTGGACCAACCCCGATCCGGCGCTCGGCGACAAGCGCTCCACCGTCGAAGGCGGCAAGCATCCGTCGCTTTCCGACCCGGCCGTGCGCAAGGCCCTGTCGATGGCGATCGACCGCGACATCATCAACGAAGCGGGTTACGGTGCCGCCGGCAAGCCGACCTGCAACATCGTTCCCGCCCCGGATGTCTACATCTCGACCACCAATGACTGGTGCCTGAAGCAGGACATTGCCGGCGCCAACAAGCTGCTCGATGATGCCGGCTGGAAGAAGGGTCCCGATGGCATCCGCGCCAAGGACGGCGTCAAGCTTTCCTTCCTCTACCAGACTTCGACCAACTCGGTCCGCCAGGGCACGCAGGCGCTGGTGAAGGACTGGTGGAGCCAGATCGGCGTGGCCGCCGAACTGCGCAACATCTCGGCCTCCGTCTTCTTCGGCGGCGACCCGGCAAGCCCCGACACCTTCCAGAAGTTCTATGCGGACCTGGAAATGTACACCAACAACTTCGACGGCACCGATCCGGAAAAGTATCTGACCGAATGGCTGTGCGACAAGATTCCCTCTCCGGCCAACGGCTGGCAGGGGCAGAACATGCCGCGCTACTGCAACCCGGACTACGACAAGATCGTTGCCGAACTGTCGAAGACCGGCGACCTTGCCAAGCGTGCCGAACTGGTCAAGAAGGCCAACGACATGCTGACCTCGGAAGGCGCCCACATTCCGCTCATCCACCGCGGCCAGGTTTCGGCGATCTCCGCCAAGCTTGACGGGGTCCGGATGAATGCGTGGGATTCCGAACTGTGGAATATCGCAGACTGGTCTCGTAAGAAGTAATGAAGTTCAAGCCGGCTCGCCCTCTTCCGGGGCAGGCCGGCGATTGCTTCTCCGCGACCGTCTGGAGACCGTTGAATGTTCACCTATACGATCCGGCGACTGATGTTCGCCGTACCGACGCTGCTTGTCATCAGCTTCGTCATCTTTGCACTTCTTGATCTTGCCCCGAACGATCCGCTCGGCGACCTGCCGCTGACGATTCCGCCGGAGGTGCGCGAACAGATCCGCGCCGCCATGGGCCTCGATCAGCCCTTCTTCATCCGCTACCTGCACTGGATGCACCAGTTCTTCGTCAACGAGCCGCTCAACATCTTCGAGCAGCTGACGGGGATCACCATCGGCGATGGCGAGCGCATGCGCGTGCTCTCCTGGGCGACCCGCAGCCCGGTGGTCGATCTCATCGTGCAGCGCCTGCCCCAGACGCTCTGGGTCGTCGGCATGGCCTATGTGTTCGGCATTCTCATCGCCATTCCGGTGGGCGTCATCTCCGCCTACCGGCAATACTCGATCTTCGACCAGATCGGCACCTTCGTCACCATGGTCGGCTATTCCGTGCCGACCTTCTTCACCGGCGTGCTGCTGATCGTAATCTTTTCGTCCTGGCTGCAGTGGTTCCCGTCGATCTACGACACGAACCTGGTGGTCAACGACTGGTCGAGCTTCGTCCTGCAGATCAAGCAGATGGTGCTGCCGGTCACGGTTCTGGCGCTTTACAACGCCTCGCAGATCGCCCGTTTCGTCCGCGCCTCCATGCTGGACAATCTCAGCCAGGATTACGTGCGCACCGCCCGCGCCAAGGGCGTCAAGGAAAAGGCGGTCCTGCTGGTGCATGTGCTGCGCAACAGCCTGATCCCGGTCGTCACCGTGATCGCCCTCGGCGTGCCGACGATCTTTTCCGGCGCCATCATCACCGAACAGATCTTCCGCGTGAACGGCCTCGGCCAGTTGCTGATCACCGCCGTGCAGGGCGCCGACATTCCGCTCGTCCAGACACTCACCTTCATCTTTGCCGTGCTGATCGTGCTCTTCAACCTGATCGCCGACGTCCTTTACGGCATCCTTGACCCGAGGATCCGCTATGACTGATGCAACCGCAACCCTTGCCGCACCGAAGACGGCAGAGGTCGAAACGCCGATGGCGCTGTTCTGGCGACGTTTCCGTCGCCACAAGGGCGGCGTGGCGGGCCTGGTGATCTTCATCGCCATCCTCCTCATCGTCTATGTCGGCCCCTTCATCCATACCGTCGACCCGAACAAGATCGACATCCGCGCCAAGAACCAGGGCCCGTCGTTGCTGCATCCCTTCGGCACGGACAATCTGGGCCACGACATGCTGGCGCAGGTGATGGCCGGCGGGCAGATCTCGCTGGCTGTCGGCATGACCGCCATGCTGCT
The DNA here is from genome assembly GCF_018760785.1 of Rhizobium sp. CSW-27. GTDB lineage: Bacteria > Pseudomonadota > Alphaproteobacteria > Rhizobiales > Rhizobiaceae > Neorhizobium. The sequence continues at coordinate 217,548 of NZ_JAHHZO010000002.1, read as the reverse complement.
GGCGCTGTTCCTCGGCACGCTGGTCGGCGTGCTGGCGGGCTATTTCCGCCGCCTCGACGGACCGCTGATGCGCCTGACCGACCTGTTCCTGGCGCTGCCGCTCCTGCCGTTGCTGCTGGTCATCATCATGCTGTTCCGCGATACGTTGCGCTCCGCCTTCGGTCCGGAAACCGGTATCTTCATCCTGATCGTCTTCGTCATCGGCATCACCAGCTGGATGCACACTGCCCGCATCGTGCGCGGCGACGTGCTGGCGGTCAAAAGCCAGGAATTCATCACCGCGGCGCAGAGCAGCGGCATGCGGGAATACCGCATCGTGCTGCGGCACATCCTGCCGAACGTGCTGTCTTCGATCATGGTCTCGGCCACGCTCGGCATCGCCTCGGCGATCATCACGGAATCGGCACTCAGCTTCCTCGGCCTCGGCTTTCCCTCGGATTTCCCCACCTGGGGACGCCTGCTGTTCGACGGGGCGAACTTCCTGCAGATCACGCCCTCGCGCGTGCTGTGGCCCGGGCTGGCGATCTCGCTGACGGTTCTCAGCGTCAACTACATGGGCGACGCAGTGCGCGACGCGCTTGATCCGCGCTCCCTGTCACGCTGAACGGGATCAGAACGACCACTCATGCCCCCATTGCGGGGCATGAGGTTCATCCCCACGACCGGTGAGGAAGGGGCCGACGATTTTTTCGGTCATCTGCTTTTTTTGCAAAGGAGGCGGAACCAATCCTGCGGCCGGCCGTTCTTGATACATCTGGAAGCGCCCCCGTCCCCCGCCCTTCAAAGCTTCCAGATACCTCTTCATCCCCCTCGAAGAGACCAACGGTCTCGATTTCTCCGGAAATCGAGACCGTTTTTTTGCGGCAGGACTTCCGGTATCCCTGTTGAGAACGACAGGCTTCGTCAGCGGGCGGCAAGCTCGCCAGCAGCCTCTATTCCGATGCATGCTCGACGGGAAAGACGAGGCTGTAGCTGATGCGATCCGCGCTGATGACGTAATGCGCCTTGCCGTTGACCGAGGCCGGCACGACGCGCTCCAGCACCGTGCTGCCGAAATGCGCCTTCAGGTTCTCATCCTCGCGCGCCTCCAGCCGGCTGGCCTGCGGCGCAAGCCCTTCGTCCCAGCGCACTTCCAGCGCCTCCTGCCCGTTCGCATGGACACGGTTGCAACTGACGCTGATGGCCCGGCCGTTCTTGATCAGCGAGCCGTGGCTGACGGCATTGACGATCAGTTCATGCAGGGCAAGGCCGAGATGCAGCGAGGCGTTCGGCGATAACAGCACGTCATCGCCCGTCACCCGCACGAGCTGCTGGTTTTCCGGCAGGTATTTCTCGGTCTGCTGGCGCACCAGCTCGAAGAAATAGGCGCCGCGCCAGCTGGAATCGGTGATCAGATCCTGCGATTGCGACAGCGAGTAGAGCCGGCCGCGGAACTTGTTCAGGAACATGTCGAGCGTGACGGAATAGCGCGCCGTCTGCAGCGCAATGCTCTGGATGATGGCGAGCAGGTTCTTCGACCGGTGGCTCACCTCACGCAGCAGGGCCCTGAGCAGACGCTCGCGATGGCGCTCCTCCGAGCGATCGACAATGGTGGTGACGAGATGGATGCCCCCCGCCCCCATGGCCACGGCCTGGACCCTGAACTCGTAGATTTCGTCGGAATTGACGGAGATCTCGATGTGCTTCTTCTGCCCGGGCTCTGTCAGCCCGTCCTTCAGAAGACGCAGCTTTTCCGCAATATCGGGGCCGAACAGCGACAGATCGCTTGGAGCCTCCGACAGCCCGCCGGACCAGACATCGGGAAGATTGGTCACGAACAGGTAGTTGCGGTTCAGGTTCTGGATGATGACGCTGGCGCCCAGATCCACCAGCGCCGGCATGAAGAACTCACGCAACTTGTCGTCACTTTCACCAGCCTGTTGCCATGTCAGCTGATGCGACAAGGATTCCACTCCGCCTTGCTGTTGGCCTCGGTATGATCCTGCAAAGACATGCGGATCCGCCAATGACACGCCCGTTATAGGGCCTAACCCAGATGGGGACAACCCGACTGGTCACGAAATTACCGCAATCGGACAGACGCCTTTTCCGCAGGAGAAGACACCGGTGCGGCGCCCGGACGCCCGGCCTTGCCGGGCCTCCGACCGGCACCCTGCGGCAGCCCGTACGGGTTGCGCTGTCACCGATTGGCAGCGCCGACGGAACGCATCCGCACAGCGAATGTTCCCGCCGGATTCGGGCAGACCGCGAGGCAGGCCTGCCCGTGTGCCGGTTCAGGCCGCCGCCTTGACGGCGTCGTTGAAGAAGAGAGCCTGGCTGATGAGCGCCTTCACCATGTCCGGGTTGAAGGGCTTCGTCACCAGGAAGGCCGGCTCCGGCCGCTCGCCGGTCAACAGGCGCTCCGGGAACGCGGTGATGAAGATCACCGGCACGCTGGAGGACTTCAGGATCTCGTTGACGGCATCGATACCGGAACTTCCATCGGCCAGCTGGATGTCGGCAAGAACCATCTTGGGGCCCGAGGCCTGGAACAGCGACACGGCTTCCTTGTGGGTGCGGGCAATGCCGGTGACCCGGTGGCCAAGATCCTGCACCATCTGCTCGATGTCGAGCGCGATCAGCGGCTCGTCCTCGATGATCATGATGTCGGTCGCCACCTGGCGGGAAATCTCGCGCGAGGCCTCGTCGAGCAGGCGCGTCGCCTCATCCACGTCCACTTCGAGAATCTCGGCGGTCTCTTCCAGTGTGAAACCTTCGACCGAAATCAGCAGGAAGGCATGGCGGGCCTGGGAGGGCAGATTGGCCAGATTGGCAACGGCCCGCTGTTCCCAGGCGAAGGGGGAATCGATCGGGCGGATCTCGATGGATGTGGAACCAAAAATCTGGACGAAGAGTTTGTAGAGCGAAACGCGGTCCTTGGACGTTTCCGGAAAGATGGAAACATCTGCAATGAGCGCCTCCAGGACCGCCGCGACATATGCGTCCCCGGAAGTCTGCGAGCCGGTAACAGCGCGGGCGTAGCGGCGCAGATAAGGAAGGTGGGACGCAACGCGTGTGGTGAGTGACATTCAGAATCTCCCCTGATGCCCTGCGGGCAATGAACGTGATATCAACGTCAGCCGGAAAAAAAAGTTCCAAATGCGGGGAACTTTTTTTTCAGCTGTGCATTTCCCTCCACGATATCGCAACAGGCGCCTGCGTGATGAGTGACGACGAGATCAGAAAAAAAGAAAAGATGACGACAGCACAATCGAACAACTTCCGGCCAGGCGCAATGCTGCCGAACGCGTCGATTTCCCGCAAGTTGCGGGAGTTCTACGACGCGGTTCAGGAAGAAGGGATCCCCGACAGGTTCCTTGAACTTCTCGAGCGCCTCGAGGAAGCCGAAAAGAACGCCAAATCGGTGAAAGCGAAATGAGCACGACGTACAGGGACGTCGATCGCGCCTTCAAGCGTGATCTGCTGGCATCTTTGCCCAATCTGCGCGCCTTCGCCGTGTCGCTGACCGGCCGCCACGACAAGGCGGACGATCTGGTACAGGACACGATCATGAAGGCCTGGGCAAACCAGGGCAGTTTTACCGCCGGCACGAACATGCGCGCATGGCTGTTCACCATCCTGCGCAACGAGTTCTACAGCCAGATGCGCAAGCGCGGCCGCGAGGTGCAGGACAGCGACGGCCTGTTCAGCGAACGGTTCTCGGTGCATCCGGAACAGTATGGACGGCTTGATCTGCAGGACTTCCGCAAGGCGCTCGACACGCTGCCGGATGACCAGCGAGAAGCGATCATCCTGGTGGGGGCCGCAGGCTTTGCCTATGAGGAAGCCGCCTCGATCTGCGGATGCGCGGTGGGTACGATCAAGAGCCGCGTTTCGCGCGCCCGCACAAGGCTTCAGGAACTGCTCGGCGTTTCCGGCGAAGGCGATTTCGGGCCGGATCCGGGCGATGCCGCCATCACCGCACGCGCCTTCGGCAGCTGACCTGCCAAAGTCATCTTACATCTTCGCCGCCCGGCGAACGATCTCCACCAGCTCATCATCATCAAATGGTCGCGAAATGACAGGAATGCCGAAGAAACCCGGCAGTCCGCGACGATGTGCGCTGTCAACGGAGGAGAACACGATCCCGGTGCCTGCATCCTGCAGGCGCCGGACGCGGGCGGCCGCGGTATCGGACAGCAGGGCGGCGTCGAGAAAGAGAATGTCGAAGCGCAGCGTTTCGAGCGCCAGGTCGATATCGCGGGGAACGGCGATCTCCACCGTGCAAGCCAGCTGGTCGGTCAGTACCTGTTCGGCTTCCAGAGCCACGAGATATTCGACGTCGATGACGAGGACGTGCACAAATGCGGCTCCCGATGAATGCCGTGAGCAATGCCGTAGATCATTGCCCGCAGGTGCCGTCATTTAAAAAAGACACACCTGTTCCCGTTTCCTGTATCATTTTCTGCCAGCGATGGGAGCGCTCCGGATGACCATGACACAGGCCAAGACGCTGACGCCGCCGCGCATCCCCTGCGACCTCTGTCCGTTGCGGCGCCGGGAGGCCTTTCGCGACTTCTCCGGCGAGGAACTGCAATTCGTGGCGAACTTCAAGTTCGGCGAGCATCTGGCCGAACCCGGCACCACCATCATTGCCGAGGGCCAGCGCCACCCGCAGCTCTACACGGTGCTGGCCGGCTGGGGTTTCCGCTACAAGATCCTCGAGGATGGCCGCCGGCAGATCCTCAACTATCTGCTGCCGGGCGATCTGGCCGGGCTGCAGGGCAACCTGATGTCCGAAATGCTGCATTCGGTGGAGGCGCTGACGCGCATGTCGCTGTGTGTGTTCGAGCGCCAGCGGCTGACCGCCCTCTTCCGCCAGCATCCCTCGCTCGCCTATGACCTGACCTGGATCGCCTCCCGCGAGGAATCGATGCTGGACGAGCATCTGCTCAGCATAGGCCGCCGCACCGCGCTCGAGCGCGCCGCCTATCTCCTGGCCTTCCTCGATCACCGGGCGCATGTGACCGGCGTCTTCGGCGAGGAGGGTCCCTTCGTCCTGCCCCTGACGCAGCAGCATGTGGCCGATACGCTCGGCCTTTCGCTGGTCCACACCAACAAGACGCTGCGCAAGCTGCTGGATGCCGGCGTGTTGCGATGGCTCGACCGCGGCTCGGAAGTGCTCGACCCTGCCCGTTTGCGCGAGATAGCCGGCTGGCAGCCGACAAAGGAAGGACGGCGCCCCTTCATCTGAAGGCGCGCCAGACAATGTACTGAAATCATTGACTTTTCATCATTTGCTCACCCTTAAGGACAGCGAATTTATGCTAGCTCAGTAGCGCATAGACTTCGGAATTCTTCAATGATTTCAATGTAGCGTTTCCGGGCACGGACGCTGCGCTAGCGCAGTTTCAGCGCAGCGCTCCGACCGAAGTAACTGCATTGGAGCCCTGATTATGTTGCAGCGTAACGAGTGAGCAAACAGCATCCCGGAAGATCGAGCACATCGGCTTCATGTTTGGGGGGCCGCCTCTCCCACCGCCAAGGCAAGCATGCGGCTGAGGCGCATCGTCTTTTGCCACTTGCCGCGATCTATGAGGGTGGCTTACGCTCGAAGGCTGCGCGGCTGGGGCAATGTGGCGCTGCAGATCGCGTGCTACTGGCCTTGCGGTTCAATGCCACTGGCCCGGAGGGGCTGATCGATAGCAAAGCTCCAGGAAAAGGGCCATGCTTGTGCTCCGGTCTGCCAGACATGTATCCGAGCCCCGTTAACATTCAGGGGCCATAAAGGGCTAAGACATGGAAGTTCGCCAACTTCGGTATTTCGTAGCGGTCGCAACCGAGCGCAATTTTTCGCGCGCAGCAGAACTCCTGCACATTGCCCAACCCCCTCTCAGCCGACAGATCCAGCAACTGGAGGAGGAGCTTGGTGTCATCCTGATTGATCGCACGAAGCGGCCGCTGACCCTCACGCAGGCGGGAGGCTTCTTCCTGGAGCAGGCATCGCAGATCCTAAGGCGACTGGAGCATGTGCGCGATCAGACGCAGAGGATCGGAAAATCGCAGCGTGAGCGCTTCGTCATCGGATGCGTCGGCTCGACGCTCTACGGCGGCATTCCCGATCTCGTTCGGCGGATGCGCCAGCACTGGCCCGATCTCGACATCGAGATCCGTGAAATGATGTCCACCGAGCAGATCGCGGCGCTCAAGGAGCGCCACATCGATGTCGGTTTCGGTCGAGTGCGCTTCAATGACAAAGAGGTGGAGCGCCTGACACTCCGGGACGAACGGCTGGTCGTCGCCCTGCCCCTTGGCCATCCCAGGGCTGGCGAGACAGAGCCAGTGGCGCTTCGCGATCTCGCTGGCGAAACGCTGATCGTTTACCCCTCCATGCCCCGACCGAGCTTCGCGGATGAAGTCCTCAACCTTTTCGAGGAGATCCGGGTGCGCTTCCAGGGCATCGAAGAAGTGCGCGAGATCCAGACGGCACTGGGCATGGTGGCCGCTGGCGCCGGAATCTGCCTCATCCCGGCAGCCTCCCAGCGTCAGCGCCCCGATGATGTCGTCTACCGCATGGTCGCGGATGAAAACGCCACCTCGCCCATCATCATGAGCTACCGGCGAGACAATGCCAATGGCCGCACAGAGGCGATCAAACAGCTCATTCGCGAAATGTATGCGGATAATCCCCCTTGGCTCCAGCTATCCAGCGTGCGCCTCGACAAGGGCGCGGCCTGAGGCATTCCCGGGCGCCGGCACTCAAGTACTCAAGTACTAAAGAGCGTCCGGCCACACGCCATACCGGAAAGGTATGGATTGATACTTGAACGGTTCTGGCTGGAGGCACGCTCCGGCGCTAGCTTGCCAGCCGGTGAGGAGACCGAGCAGCCCCGGCGCAAAACCGACGGACGACGGTACAATTTTCCTCGCCCTCGCGGCAAAAACGGAGGAAAAGCATGCCGGAACCCCAACTCCTTCAACAGGAACATTTGGACGGTCACGTCTATGACGGGGGCTGGCGACCCTCGACCACAGTTCGTGATGTCTGCGAACCCGCGACGGGCAGGAAACTTGCAAGCGTCGGTATGGCCACCCCGCAGGAGGTGAGCCGGGCGGCGGAGGCGGCCCGGCTCACGCAGCCGGCCTGGGCCGCAACCGGCTATGAGCGCCGCGCCGAAGTTCTTCGCGCCGCCGCGCGCATTGCGGAAATCCATTCCGATGAGATCGCCAACTGGCTGGTGCGCGAAGCCGGCTCCATTATTCCCAAAGCTCAGTTCGAAGTGTCGCTGACAATCAAGGCGCTCTACGAGGCCGCGTCCATGCCCTCGCAGGCAACGGGCCAGGTTCTGCCCTCCGAGCCGGGCCGCATCAGCATCGCCCGTCGTCGGCCGATCGGCGTGATCGGTGTCATCTCGCCCTTCAACTTTCCGCTCTATCTGGCCATGCGCGCCGTCGCACCGGCCATCGCCGTCGGCAACGCCGTCGTGCTGAAACCGGATCCTCGCACGGCCATTAGCGGCGGTCAGGTCATCGCGCGCCTCTTCGAGATGGCCGGCCTGCCGACCGGCTGCCTGTCCGTTCTTCCGGGAGACGGGGCGGCAGGGGCAGCGTTGTGCGAAAATCGCGACATTGGCATGATCCAGTTCACCGGCTCGACGGCCGCCGGCCGCAAGGTGGGTGAAACCGCCAGCCGAAATCTGAAGAAGGTCTCGCTGGAACTTGGCGGCAAGAACTCCTTCATCGTGCTTGATGACGCCGATCTTGACCTTGCAGTGAAGAATGCAGTCTGGAGCGTCTACCTGCACCAGGGCCAGATCTGCATGTCGGCGGGGCGCGTCCTCGTCCATTCCGCAGTTGCCGCAGAGTTTACCCGCCGCCTGGCCGCGCATGCGCGCAATCTGCCCGTCGGCGACCCCGCCTCCGGTCAGGTCGCGCTCGGCCCAATCATCAATCAGGTGCAGGTCGATCACGCCCTGAAGGTCGTCTCCGCTGCCGTGGAGGCAGGAGCCACCCTGGAGACCGGCGGCAAGAGCAACGGTCTGTTCTTTGAACCGACGGTGCTCACCGGCGTGAAGCCCGGCAATCCCGCCTTCGAGGAGGAAATCTTCGGCCCCGTCGCCGTCGTCACCACCTTCGATACGGATGACGAAGCGGCAGCACTCGTTAATGCAACGGATTACGGCCTGTCCGCCGCCATCGTCTCCCGCTCGGTCGGCCGGGCCATGGCGCTTGGCGAGAAGCTTCGCGTCGGGCTGCTGCACATCAACGATTCCACCGTCAACGACGAGGTCGTCAATCCCTTCGGCGGCGTCGGCGCATCCGGGAACGGAACCAGCATCGGCGGCCCCGCCAACTGGGAAGAATTCACGCAATGGCAATGGGTCACGGTCAAGTCCGAAGCGCCCGCCTATCCCCTGTGAGGTCAAGAGAGATGAACCAGACTTTCCGCTGCACCGAAATCACCGCCGCCGTAACCCGGGCACAGGGCGCGCCCTTCACGCTGGAAAAAGGGCGCATCCGGGCGCCCGAGGGCACGGAAGTGCTCGTGCGCATCGTCGCCACCGGCCTTTGCCACACCGACCTGATCGTGCGCGACCAGTATTATCCGGTTCCGCTTCCTGCCGTGCTCGGCCATGAAGGGGCTGGCATCGTCGAGGCGGTCGGCCCGAACGTCACCACGCTGCAACCGGGCGACCATGTCGTCCTCACCTTCGGCTCCTGCGGCCATTGCGACCTCTGTGCACAGGGTCATGTCTGCTACTGCCAGAACTTCTTCGGCCTCAACTTCGGTGGCGCCGACAAGGACGGCAAGACCGCCATCGAGGACATGGATGGCAAGCCGCTGCACGACCACTTCTTCGCCCAGTCGTCCTTTGCGACCTATGCCATTGCAACCGAAGGCAATACGGTGAAGGTGCCGAAGGATGCCCCTCTGGAGATACTGGGCCCGCTCGGATGCGGTATCCAGACGGGCGCAGGCGCGGTCATGAACTCGCTGAAGGTCGGCCCCGGAACCGCTTTCGCAAGCTTTGGTGCCGGCGCCGTCGGCCTGAGCGCCGTGATGGCGGCAAAAGCGGTGGGTGCCACGACCATCATCGCCGTCGATGTGGTGGCATCGCGGCTTGAACTGGCAAAGGAGCTGGGCGCCACCCATGTGGTGAACAGCCGCGAGCAGGACATGGTCGAGGCCGTCCGGAAGATCACCGGCGGCGGCGTCGATTTCGCTCTGGAAACCACCGGGCGTGCCGAGGTTCTGGCACAGGCGGTCGAATGCCTCGGTTCGCTCGGCACGATCGGCGTCGTCGGAGCACCGAAGCTCGGGACCAAGGCCGAATTCGACATCAACAACCTGCTGCTGCTGGGACGCAGCATTCGCGGCATCGTCGAAGGTGACAGCGTTCCGCAGATCTTCATCCCGCAATTGATCGAACTCAACCGCCAGGGGCGTTTTCCCTTCGACAAGCTGATCAAGTTCTATCCGTTCGACAAGATCAACGAGGCAGTGAAGGACAGCGAAAGCGGCGTGACGCTCAAGGCTGTCCTGAAGATCGCAGACATCCCGGCATAATGACCTGCCCCATCTTGTCGGCGGGATCCGACGATCTTCGCCGTCAAGATGGGGCTGCGGTGCCAATAGGTCCGCGCGGAGTTGAGGACGCTGCCATGCGGCCCGGAGGGTGGCACCTCCAACAAAAGAAGCAGAGCGATTAATGACCCAATCAGATGACCTAACCATAGAGACCCGTTCCGGCCCGGTGAAGGGGCAGATCCGTGACGGCGTGCGCACCTGGTTTGGCGTTCCTTACGCCGCAGCGCCCGTGGGGGTATTGCGTTATCGAGCGCCGGAACCGCCCCCTGCCTGGGACAGTGTGCGGAACGCCGACAGCTTTGGCCCGCTTCCTCTTCAGAAAAGAGGCTTCGAGGCCATCGGAGGCGCCGGCACAAACACGCCCATGTCCGAGGACTGCCTGACGCTCAACATATCGGCCCCTCTGAAGATTTCGGGCAAGTTGAAGCCCGTCGTCGTCTGGATCTATGGCGGTGGCTTCACGCTTGGCGGTTCCCGTTCACCGCTCTATCGCGGCAATCATCTTGTCGAGGACGGCGACGTCGTCTATGTCAGCTTCAACTATCGGGTCGGCATCTTCGGCTTTGCCGACTTCAGCCGTTGGGGGATGCCCGGCTCTCCCATCGACACCAACCTGGGTCTGCGCGACCAGATCGCCGCACTCACATGGGTTCAGCAGAATATCAGGGCGTTTGGCGGCGATCCGGACCGTGTGACAATTTTCGGCCAGTCCGCCGGCGCGGCCTGTGTCATCTACCTGATGTGCGTTCCGGCCGCGCAAGGCCTGTTCCACCGCGCCTTTGCCATGAGCCCGTCGGCGCAGAGCGTCTTCGGCAGTGACCGCCATGCCCTCTTCGCCCGCGATCTGGTCAGTCTTCTGGGTGTCGACCCCGACAACCGGGAGGCCACGAACCACGCGTTGAAGACTGAGGATGGCGCACGCCTGATCGATGCGGCCAGCCAATACTATTACGACATCGCGCCGGACAAATATCCGGGCATGCTGCCCTCTTCGCCGGTCATCGATGGCGATATCCTGCCCAAACATCCGATCGAAGCCTTCCAGGATGGCTCAGCCATGAAGATTCCGCTCGTTATCGGAACAATGTCTCGGGAAGGCGCCATGCTGGACAAGGCGCTGCCTGTCATTTCCACACGGGTAAACCGGCTGGAAGCCATGTTTGCCGAGACGGCCTCCGGCAGTGTCCGAAATCGTATCGCAGACGTCTATCGGGGCTTTCCGTCGAAGAAACGCGCCATCGATATCGGCGGCGACTTCACCTTCTGGCTTCCGGCCCTGCGGATTGCAGAGGGCCATTCCAAGCATGCCGATTGCTGGTCCTACCGTTTCGACTACGCGACCCTGCTGACGCGCCTCGTCTTTGGCGAGGCAACCCACGGCCTTGATCTGCCGATGGTGTTTGGCACGACGGGAGAAGGCGAACTTGGCCGCCTCGATCTGTTTTATCGCCGCCGATCGAAAGCTGTCGGCGACCGTTTTAGAACCCTCTTCACCCAATTTGCGCATGGCAAGAGCCCGGACTGGGACCGCTATGATGCAGCCAGTCGCATGACCAGGATCTTTGACCATCAGGATCGCACCGAGGGCGACCCGCGGCAGGAGCGGCGTCTTGCCTGGGGGACTTACCGCGGCCCCGCCTGAAGCGACCTCACGCCTGCGGCCTGCCTGGAAGGCTCAAAGTCAATCCGCCTCCGTGCCCAAAAAACCAGAGAGCGCTTCATTGAACCGCTCTGCGGATTCGATGTTGACGATGTGGCGTCCCGGCAGGCTGAGGTGACATCCATTTGCAACCCCTGTTGCGATCCTTTCAAGATCCGACGGAGGGCATACCGGGTCGTCCGCACCGGAAATTGCCAGCACAGGGCAGGAGATCAAAGAGAGGTTTTCGTGGAAATCGGCGTCGGCAAGGGCAGCGCAGCCTCCGAGATAGCCGTTAATCGACGTTGCCTGAAAGGCTGCAACACACGCCTCGATCACGTCCGGCGCTTCGGCGACAAAAGCAGGCGTAAACCAGCGCTCCACCGTTGCCGCCCGCAAGGGGGCAAGGCCATGGGCGGACACGGCCTTCATGCGCTCGGTCCAGGATTGCGTCGTGCCGATCCGGGCGGCCGTGGCGCACAGCACGATCTTGTCAAATCTGTGGGCCACATTGATTGCCAGCCACTGTCCCACCAGTCCGCCGATGGAGAGGCCGCAGAAATGCGCCCGTTCTATGCCAAGATGCTCCATCAAATGCAGGACGTCGGCACCGAGATCGGCCATGGAAAACGGCGGTGGCGGCGAAGACGACAGGCCATGGCCGCGCCGGTCGTAGCGCAGAATGCGGAACTGCCCTTTCAGGGCCTCGGCCTGCCGATCCCACATGGAAAGATCGGTGCCGAGCGAGTTGCAGAAGACAAGCCACGCCTTGTCATGGCCGCGTGCATCGACGCGGTAGTGCAAACGATGATGCGGTCGTTCCAGATACGGCATTTGCGTGACTTTCGAAAAGAGACAGAGAAAGGAGGCCCGGGTGCCGGGCCTCCTTGGTGATCTTTTCAGGCCGGCGTGAGTTCGCGAAAGGCCTTGCGAGTGCTGAGCACGGAATAGGCGATCATGGCGAAGGTGGAGACGACCGCCGGCACCGCAAACAGCATGAAGTTCTGCTGGAGCGGCAGTTCCTGCGCGAGCAGATAGCCGCCGAAGGTCGGGCCGACGATCGCGCCGATCCGGCCGACGCCAGACGCCCATCCAAGGCCGGTCGAGCGTATGGAAAGGCCGTAGAGCTGCGCAACGCTGGCATAGAGAAGGATCTGCGTGCCGATCGTCGTGGCGCCTGCCACGAAGACGCTGAGGAACAGCAGGCTTGCCGGCAGGCCTGTCCCGATGAGCGCAATCGAAACAGCGGCCGCAGCAAAGAAGCAAACCACGACCTTTGGCAGGCCGAAGCGGTCTCCCAGACGTCCGCCAGCAATGGCCCCGACCATGCCACCAAAGTTCAGCGAGAACAGACTGAGCAGACTTGCCCTTTCGGCATATCCCGCTTCTTGGAGAACCTTCGGCAACCAGGACGACAGGAGATAGACAAGCAGCAGACAGCAGAAGAAGGAGACCCACACCATGGCCGTGCGGCTGCCGCGATCCTGCCGGAACAGTTCTGCCACCGAAACCGAGGTGACTTTCGTTTCGGTGAAGACGAGCCGGTCGCCATCGGCGATGGGCTGGGCCGGATAGAGCCTGGTATAAATCGCCCGCGCCTCCGTCTGCCGGTCCTGGCGGACCAGGAAACCGAGCGATTCCGGCAGGTGCCACAGGATGAAGGGCAGGATGGCGAGCGGCACTGCCGCAACAAAGAACATCCACTGCCAGCCGAAGGCGGGAATGATGGTGATCCCGAGGCTTGCCGCCACCATGCCGCCAATGGAATAGCCCGAGAACATCAGGGCGACCATCGTGCTGCGCAACCGCTTCGGCGCATATTCGTTCATCAGCGCCACCGCATTCGGCATCAGCCCGCCGCAGCCGAGCCCAGCCAGAAAGCGAAGGATTTCGAACTGCCGGGGCGACTGGGCAAAACCGGTGGCGATCGTTGCCGTGGTAAACAGCAAGAAGCTGATAGCAATGCCCTTCTTGCGGCCGAACCTGTCTGCAAGCGGGCCAAAGATCAACGCGCCGAACATCATGCCGAACAGTGCCCATGCTTGCAGTGCTCCGGCCTGAGGCTTGGTCAGCCCCCATTCGGCGATCAGCTTGGGCAGTACGGTGCCGGCCACGAAGACATCGTAGCCGTCGATGATGAGCAGCAGCCCGCATAGGCCGACGATCATCCACTGGAAACGCCCGAACGGTCCCTCGTCTATGGCCTCATTGATATCGATTGTGCGCATGTTCACTCCTCCCAGGTGTCTGCGTGATGGGTTCGTCTCAGCCGAGGTCGCCTCCTGCGACCGGCAGGACGGACCCGGTGATGTAGGATGCTTCGTCGGACGCCAGGAACAGGATCGGCCCGACCTGCTCGGACAAGGTGCCGTAGCGCTTCATGAAGCTCGACTGCTTCACCTGCGTCACGACATCGCGCATCCAGCCCTGCTCCTGCGCCGTATCTCCCTCGGCATTGCGCGGCACGCGCCGTGGCGGCGCCTCCGTTCCGCCCGGTGCCGTCGCGACGACGCGGATGTTGCGCGCGGCGACTTCCATGGCGAGTGACTGGGTCAGCGCGTTGATGCCGCCCTTGGCCGCCGAATAGGGCACACGGTGAATGCCGCGCGTGGCATTGGACGAGACATTGACGATGGTTCCGGCCCCTCGCTTGAAGAGGTGCGGCAGAACCGCATGGCAGCAATAGAGCGTAGGCATCAGCGAACGGCGGATCTCGGCTTCGATCTGCCCCGGCTCGAAGGCCTCATAAGGGCGCATCCGGATCGCGCCGCCAACATTGTTGATGAGGATGTCGATGCGTCCGAACTGTTCCGCTGCATGCCGCATCGCCGTCTCAGCGCCCGCATGAGTTTCAAGATCGGCGACGCAGGCCGCCGCCCGCTCGGTGCGCAGGGCAGCGACAGCCTCACGCACGATCTCGGCGCGATCGACGAAGAGCACTTCTCCCCCTTCCGCGACCACGCGGGAGGCAGCCGCAAGCCCGATGCCCTGGGCGGCCCCAGTGACCACCACGACCTTACCGCGAAACCGGCCTTCGAAGACGGGCGTGTTCATGCGCTTTCCTTCAGCGGCAGGTTCGGCGTGAACTTTTCGTAGTGGAAACTGCCAGGCGTGATCCCCGTCTGTGACAGCCAAGCCCTGACCGCATCGACCATCGGCGGCGGGCCGCAGAGATAGATATCGACCGTGCCACCCGCGAGCAGGTCCTGCGGCATGTGTTGCGTCACCCATCCCTTGCGCGGGTGCGACGAGGCTGCGTCTGCGACAACCGTCGTGAAGCTGAAACCGGATACGCGCTCGGCATAGGCTTCCAGGACATCGACCAGAACGAGATCCTCATCCCGCGTGACACCGTAGACGAGATGGACCGGCGGGCCCGGCTCTCCCTGCGCCAGTACTTCCAGCATGGAGAGGAAGGGAGCGAGCCCCGTCCCGCCGGCGAGAAACAGCAACGGACGCTGCCTCTCGCGCAGATAGAAGCTCCCCATGGGCCCCGTGAACGTCAACTGGTCCCCCGGCCTGGCATGAGCAAGCCAGCCGCTCATCAGCCCGCCGGGTTGCCGCTTGATAAGGAACCCGAGGCGGCTTTGCCCCGGTGCGGTGGTGAAGGAGTAGGACCGCGTGGCACCGTTGCTGCCGGGCACATCGATGTTGACGTATTGGCCCGGCAAAAACTGCGGCGCGACGGCGGCATCCACATCAAGTTCCAGCACGATGGCGGCATCACTGTGTGCAGCGATCTCAACCACGGTGGCTGAAAGCTTCTGCTGCCCCGTCTTGCAAGCCGAAGATCGGGTTGGAACCGAGACGATACCATCGCTGGTCGGGCGCATCTGGCAGGTCAGCACCAGCCTGTCAGCCGCTTCGTCCTCGCTCAGCGCGTCCTCGATATAGTCATCGCCAAGATCGTAGCTGCCAGCTTCCGAACGGCATTTGCAAGTGCCGCAAACACCGTCCGAACAGTCCATGGGCAGGTTGATCTGGCTGCGATAGGCTGCGTCAAGAAGCTTCTCTCCCGCGTGGCATTCGACGAAACGCGTTATGCCGTCTTCGAAATTCAGTGCGATCCGATAGCTGGCCATAGATCCTCCTCCCTTGGAAATGCGAGCCTTCCGCTCCTGTCAGATGTGGTAGATGTCGATCACCTGCCGGATGTAGTCGTTCTTCAGAACCACCTTCTTCGCCGCAATCAGGAACCCATCGCCGCTTCGACGCAGCGTCACGAAGGTGGCGCCGAAGAAATGGTCGGTGACCTTGTAGCGATGGTTGAGCGTGTGGAAGTTGTAGCGAAGCTCGATCTCCGTCTCGCCTTCCGCCAGAATCTCGATATTTGCGATCATGTGGCAGGTGCGCGGTTCCGGCGTCGAGGCGCCCGAGCGCTCGGTCTTGATGCGAAAGACGCGATCTTCCAGGCCGCTGCGGTCCGGATAATAAATCAGCGAAATCTCGCTTTGTGGATCCTCCGTCAGCCGGTCGTCGTCATCCCAGGCGGGCATCCAGAAGCTGGCATCCTGCGCATAGCAGTTCAGCCAGCCATCCCAGTCCCGGTCGTCGAGAAAACGGGCTTCCCGGTAGAGGAAGGCGCAGATGCTTTCGAAGGTCGCGCTCATGCCGCAGCTCCCTCCTGCTCGAGCGCCAGGGCCTGGCGCATGACAGAGGCCCAGTATTCGTGCTGGCGCACGAAGAGCCCCTCGTCCTCGCTGCGTTCTCCCGACAGAAGCGGCTTGAGGCCCATCCGGGATGCGTTCTCGTCCGGCCCTTCTATCCAAAGCGGTGCGCCCCGCGACAGGTCGTTCCAGAGCGCGGCAGTGCCCGCATAACCCGACTGGCAGGCGCGGAACTCCTCGAGATCGTCGGCCGTGCCCATGCCCGATACGTTGAAGAAGTCCTCGTACTGACGGATACGCAGCGTCCGGTCAGCCACACTTTCGGCCTTCGGCGCAAAGCAGAAGATGGTGATTTCCGTCTTGTCGACGCTTAAGGGACGCGTCACGCGGATCTGCGTGCTGAACTGGTCCATCAGGAAGACGTTCGGGTAGATGCACAGATTTCGCGTCTGGTTGACGATGAAGTCCGCCTTGTCGCCGCCCAGTCGCTCTCTGATCTCCTCGCGACGATTGTAGACCGGACGAACCTCCGGGTTCATCGTGTTGGTCCACAGCAGGATATGGCCGTTATCGAAGCCATAGACACCGGCGATCGACCGGCTCCAGCTGTTGGCGTCGACCGCCTTCGTACCCTCTTCCTTGCGTCGGCCCATCGTGGCCGCATAGTTCCAATGAACGGAACTGACGTGATAGCCGTCGCAGCCGTTCTCCATCTGGAGCTTCCAGTTGCCGTCGTAGATGTAGGAGGAGTTGCCGCGCAGCACTTCCAGCCCCTCGGGTGCCTGATCGACGATCTGGTCGATAATGACCTTTGTCTCGCCGAGGAAATCCTCAAGCGGCGCGACATCCGGATTGAGACTGCCGAACAGGAAGCCGCGATAGTTTTGGAAGCAGGCGACCTTTGTCAGGTCGTGCGATCCGTCCTTGCCGAACTGTTCGGGATACTGCGTCGTCTTTTCGTCCTTGACCTTCAGAAGCTTGCCCGTGTTGGAAAAGGTCCAGCCATGGAAGGGACAAGTGAAGGAGCCCTTGTTTCCGTGCTTGCGGCGACACAGCATGGCGCCGCGATGCGCACAGGCATTGATGACCGCATTCAGGGCGCCGGTCTTGTCACGCGTGATGACGACGGGCTGGCGGCCGATCGACGTGGTGTAGTAGTCGTTGACGTCAGGGATCTGGCTTTCATGCGCAAGATAGACCCAGTTGCTCTCGAAGATATACTTCATCTCCAGTTCGAACAGGTCGGGATTGGTAAAGATGTCGCGGCGACAGCGGAAGACGCCTCGCTGCTTGTCATCCTCGACGGCATTGGCCAGCAGATCCTGCAGGGCCGCGTATTTGTTGATCACTTTGGACATGGTTTCTCTCCCGCCCCGGAGGGCCCTCCGGCCGTTCCCCGGCCGATCCATTGCAACGATGTCGATGACGTTTGAGAGCAAAGACGGCGGTCCGCCCGATGCTGGACCGCCGAATGCTCACGCAGCGGCGCGCTTGCGCAGGGCGTTCAACTGGTTGTCGACTCCATTCACCAGCGCGGTCAGCTTGATATCGAAGACAATCTCGGCGAACGGGCCATTCAGTCCATTGGCCTTGATGCTGGCATCATCCGTGCGCTCGATCACATCCGGAACAAGACCATCACGGGTGGCATAGGCGAAATCGTCGTTGATCAGCGGATCGCCGGCGATGTTGATCTGCGTCGTCAGCTTGCGGTGACCATCCGCGCTGATGAAGAAATGGATATGGGCCGGTCGCTGGCCGTGACGGCCAAGTGCGGAAAGCAGTTTTTCCGTGGGGCTGCCCGGAGGAACACCGTAGCCATGCGGAACGATGCTTTGGAACTTGTAGCGCCCCTGGTCGTCGGCAATGATCGTGCGACGCATGTTGAACGGTGCCTGCTGGCCTGTCGGGTCGAAATGCGAATAGAAGCCGCGCGTATCGCAGTGCCAGACTTCCACCTTGGCACCGGGCATCGGCTTGCCATCCGAACCATAGACGGTGCCGTGCATGATCAGCGTGTGACCATCCGTATCCCGGCCGTCGTCCAGACGGGCAAAGCCATGACATTCCGGCGCGCCTGCCACGTAAAGCGGCCCTTCGATGGTGCGCGGCGTCTCGTTCTTGATGCCCAGCGCCTCGTCGATAGCGTCGAGGCGCTCATCGAGGAAGTGATCAAGCCCGAGACCGGGCGAGATGAGACCGGCCTGGCCGGCTGCACCGATCTCGTTCAGCCAGGCCACGGCAATCCAGTATTCATCCGGGGTGATGTCGAGATCGTCGATGGCCTTGAACAGATCGGACACGATCCGGTGGACGATCTGCTTGACGCGCGGATTGCCGTTCGTCTGGTCGAGGCCGCTCAACACCTTCAGGAAATCCTGAATGTCGGGACGATTGAAAATGGTTACAGTCATGTCATGTCCTCCTCACATGGGTCTGGTGCGCGCCCGGCGAAACCGGGCGCGAGGGATCAACTGTCGTCAGCACGAACAGCCGAGGGATGGCGAAGCAGCGGCGTCACCTGGATGTCCATGAACTTGAAAAGCGGAAGGCCACAGAGCAGCTGATGCAGCTCGTCATTATCGGTCACATCGAAAATGCTGATATTCGCGTACTGTCCGGCGATCCGCCAGATATGTCGCCACTTGCCGATCTGCTGCAGCTCCTGCGAATAAGCCTTCTCCCGCTGCAGGATCTCCGCCACGACGTCTTCCGGCAGATCGTGAGGCAGCTCGACATTCATTGTGACGTGAAAGAGCATGGTGATCGCCTCCTCAATCCGCAGCCTGGGTGACCGTGAGCGAACCGTCGCGGGTGAAGTGGGCGAGCTTGTCCTCGTCCAGCGAGATGCCAAGGCCCGGCCCCTGGGGAACGAGCAGCGAGAAATCGCTATAATCGAGAGGCGTCTCCAGGATCTCCTCGGTGAGGAGAAGCGGGCCGAACAGTTCGGTGCCCCATTGCAGGTTGGCAAATGTCGAAAACACCTGCGCGGAGATGATGGTGCCCACCGCCCCTTCGAGCATGGTGCCACCGTAGAGTTCGACACCGGCCGCATCGGCAATCGCCGCCACCCGTTGCGCGTTGAACGCGCCGCCGTTCTGCTCCACCTTTACGGCAAAGACATCGGCGCTGTTGTTGCGCGCCATCTCAAAGGCACTTTCCGGCCCCTGCAGGGATTCGTCCGCCATCAGGGCAATCGGGAAGCGACGGACGAGACGGCCAAGCGCTGCCGCAGACTGCACCGGCTGCTCCACCAGTTCGCAGCCAGCGTCTGCAAGCGCTGCGATGCCGAGACGCGCATCTGTCTCTGTCCAGGCCATGTTGACATCGACGCGCACCGTTCCATGCTCGCCGATCGCACGTTTGACCGCGGCGACATGGGCCACATCCTCACGCACCGACCTCAGCCCGATCTTCAACTTGAAGATCGAATGGCGGCGGAGAGACAGCATCTTTTCCGCCTCATCGATGTCGCGGCCGGTGTCGCCGGAAGCCAGGGTCCACGCAACCGGCAGCCGGTCACGCCGACGTCCGCCCATCAGTTCGCTGACTGGCAAACCCACGCGCTTGCCTTGCGCATCGAGAAGTGCCGTCTCGACAGCACTCTTGGCGAACCGATTGTCCTTGATCATCTTGCCGATCCTCGCCATCAGCGCCTGGACGCGGCTCACGTCCTGACCGATCATGACGGCGGAAAAATAGCGGTCGATTGCAAGCTTCATGCTCTCCGGGCTCTCGCCTCCATAGGCAAGCCCGCCGATCGTCGTGCCCTCGCCAATGCCGACAATGCCGTCGCTGCAACAGATCCGAACGATCATCAGCGTCTGGCCGTTCATGGTCGCGACCGA
Source organism: Rhizobium sp. CSW-27 (assembly GCF_018760785.1). Classification (GTDB taxonomy): domain Bacteria; phylum Pseudomonadota; class Alphaproteobacteria; order Rhizobiales; family Rhizobiaceae; genus Neorhizobium. The sequence goes on along the minus strand of NZ_JAHHZO010000002.1, from coordinate 197,886 downwards.
AAGCCTGTGCGGTCGGATCGTCGGCAGGTCGACCAGCATCGTTTCAATGCGTTCAACCGTCGGAGCTGCGGCAAGCGCCGCCAATGGGGGAGGAAAGGTCGCGTTCATGCCGAAGATAATGCACAGCGACGCCGCGGACGTCCAAGACCATGTCGGTTCCGCTCAATACCCAATAGGTATGATGGAAAGCTACAGCAATGCTCAGGGCGAGGTCATGCGCCGGACCACCGACGACCTCAAACGCAAAAATCCCGCAGCGTTTTGCGCTACGGGATGTGAGGGGATTTTGGTTGCGGGGGCTCGCTTCAACGATTCCCGCGATTGGTTGAAAAGCCTCTCCCGAGGATAGCGGCATAGGCTCTCGACTAGGCCCAGTTCGATCCCTACCGGCCCGGCAGATGGCACCACTGTGCCCGCCGGGCCACGCGGGATTCGAACCATGCTTAAAGGAGGGCTATAGCGTAGACATAGTTCTCGTCTTCACCCGGCGCGGCGCGCCGCCACATGTTCCGGTCTGTTCGGGCGGGATCTGCCCGGCTATTCGGCGATGATCGCCCGCAGCATCCACAGCGCCTTTTCGTGGAAGGTCAGCCGGTCGGTCAGCATGTCGGCGGTCACCACATCGCCTGCTTCGTCGGCGTTCTCGGCCGCCTTGCGCATCGTCTTCACCGCCGCTTCGTGGTCGGCCACCAGGTCGTTGACCATGGAAACGGCCGTCAGCTTGCCGACATCGCCGGCCTTGGGCGCAAAGGCGGCCGCCTCTCCCAGCGAGGCCGGCGCCAGATGACCGAGGGCACGGATGCGCTCGGCGATGATGTCGGCGGCCTCGAACAGTGCGCCGTAATGCTCCTCGGTCAGTTCATGCAGCGGCTTGAACAGCGGGCCGACGACGTTCCAGTGGTAGACATGGCTCTTGATCGTCAGGCGATAGGTGGCGGCGAGGATCTGCGAGAGGCTCTCCGCCATCGTCTCGCGATAGGCCTTGTTGAGCCCGATATTGATGTTCTCGTCATGGGACTTCGGCTTGAGGACAGCAGAGGCTTGCGCCATGGTCGGTCTCCTTCTTGGGCTTCGGGAAAATCAGGTCTGGGGCGGATCATTCTCTCCGGCAGAACCGCCCATCATGCGCAGGGCAAACAGCGCCAGGCCGCCCGTCACGGCGGCCGCCATCAGCGGACGCGATTTCATCATGACCGGCAGCAGCGACACCGCCGTGGTCATCAGCAGCGCGCGGTGGTTGGCAGCGGCCTCGCGGCGGCGCCGTTCATCCGCCCGGTTCTTGACCATCAGGATGATGACGACGAAAAGTGCGATCGCCAGCGCCAGTGCGGCGACGAGGCCGAGTGCGGCAACCGGGCTCATCATCGCGGAAAGCCAGACCGCAAGGGCCGCGACGCCTGCGCCATAGGCGGTCAGCACGAAAAGGGCGATGACCGCATAAAGAAGCGCGTTGCGCCGCGTCTGCTGCACGAGAAGGCTGACATCGATCGACAGCAGGGATGTCAGCAGGGGCAGAAGCCGCGCCATATCAGCGGCGCGACAGAAGCGCGAAGAGGAAGCCGAGGCCTGCCGCAATCGCCACCGACTGCAACGGCTTGGTGCGGATCTGCCGCTCCAGATCCTTTTCCATCGACATCGCCTGGGCGCGCGCCGCATCCATCATCTGGGCCGAGGCATCCATCGCCTCGTTCGAGGCGCGCCACGCCCTGCTCTTCAGATCATCCGCCTTGGTGCTTCCCGCCGCCGCAACGGCCCTGGCCAACGCCGCGATATCCTCGCGCAATTGCTGCAGCTGCAGTTCGATATCGGCCTGAGAACCGGATCGCGGGGCGTCATTCGGCGAATTCATCGACATCGCATTCTCCTTGAGGAACTGGGATGGGCCCGAAGGCGGGCATGAGAAGCCGGCGCGAACATTGCCCCGCCGCCCATTCGCCGGGTCAACGAGCATCGCGCCCATTTGTTCCATAGAGCCGGCAGGGCCGGATTTCGTTGAGGGAAATCAAGGATAAGGCAAAGTTGATCACCCTGCCCTGCCGCGCGGCGGAATGAAGCGACGCAAAAGGGCGCCGGTTGCCCGGCGCCCTCCGACATTGGATGGGATTTCAGAAGCTCAGTTCATCTGGCTGACGAAGCGGGTTTCGAGATAGGCCTCCACAGCCTCCGAACCGCCTTCGGTGCCGTAGCCCGAATCCTTGACGCCGCCGAACGGTACTTCCGGAATGGCAAAGCCGTTGTGGTTGATCGTCAGCATGCCGGCTTCCATGCGCTGGCCAAGGGCGTGCGCGGTCTTGACCGAGGAGGTGAAGGCGTAGGACGCAAGGCCGAACGGCAGGCGGTTCGATTCCTCCATCGCCTCGTCCAGCGTCGAGAAGCGGTTGACGATGGCGATGGGGCCGAAGGGCTCCTCGTTCATCATCTTGGCCGAGGTCGGGACGTCGGTCAGCACGGTCGGTTCGAAGAAATGGCCCTTGTTGCCGATGCGCTTGCCGCCGGTCTTCAGGACAGCACCCTTGGAAACGGCATCGTTGATCATGTCTTCCATGGCCGGAATACGGCGCTCGTTGGCGAGCGGGCCCATGGTCACGTCGGCTTCCAGGCCGTTGCCGACCTTCAGGTTTTCCGCATACTTCACGATGCCTTCGATGAACTGGTCGGCGACACCGTCCTGGATCAGGAAGCGGGTGGGCGCAACGCAGACCTGGCCGGCATTGCGGAACTTGGCCGCTGCCGAGACTTCGATCGCCTTGTCGAGATCGGCATCGTTGAACACGACGACCGGCGCATGACCGCCGAGTTCCATCGTCGCACGCTTCATGTGCTTGCCGGCGAGTGCTGCCAGATGCTTGCCGACCGGGGTCGAGCCGGTGAACGAAATCTTGCGGATGACCGGGTGCGGGATGAGATATTCGGAAATTTCCGCCGGAACACCGTAGACCAGGTTGACGACGCCTGCCGGAACGCCCGCATCGGCAAAGGCGCGGATCAGTTCAGCAGGCGAAGCGGGGGTTTCTTCCGGCGCCTTGACGATGATGGAGCAGCCGACGGAGACGGCAGCCGAAAGCTTGCGCACGACCTGGTTGATCGGGAAGTTCCACGGCGTGAAGGCTGCCACCGGGCCAACCGGGAACTTGATCGCCATGTTGGAAACGCCGCCAAAACGGGCCGGAATGATCTGGCCATAGGTGCGGCGGGCTTCTTCGGCGAACCAGTCGATGGTGTCCGCGGCATTGATGATTTCCGCCTTCGACTGGGCGATCGGCTTGCCCTGTTCGCGCGTCATCAGCCAGGCGATGTAATCGATACGCTCACGCAGCAGGTCAGCGGCCTTGCGCATGATCTTCGAGCGTTCGAAGGCAGAGGTGTCGCGCCAGATCTTGAAGCCCTTGTCGGCAGCTTCGAGCGCGAGGTCGAGATCAGCCTTTTCCGCATGGGCGATCTTGCCGATGATCTCCTGGGTCGCAGGATCTTCCACGGGAATGGTCTTGCCGCTGATGGCATTGCGCCATTCGCCTGCGATGAAGAGTTGGACGTCGGGATAGCTGTGCATGATGACCTCGTTAGGCTCGGGAAGTCGCGGACCGGGAGGATGGCCTGGGAGAAGGCTGCGCCGCGACGGATGGTTCGATCCCTGACGTAGGACAATTGGAACCGACAATCAACGGCACGTCGAAAAAGTATGATTAAATAAATATGACGGCAGGTTGAGCTGCCGTCATCGCTGCCATCGGGCTGAAAGGAGACCTCAGAAGAAGGCCTGTATGCCGGTCTGTGCACGACCGAGGATCAGCGCATGCACATCATGCGTGCCCTCGTAGGTGTTGACCGTTTCCAGGTTCTGGGCGTGGCGCATCACGTGGTATTCGATCTGGATGCCGTTGCCGCCATGCATGTCGCGGGCCTGACGCGCGATGTCCAGCGCCTTGCCGCAATTGTTGCGCTTGACGATGGAGATCATTTCCGGCGCCATCCTGTGCTCGTCCATCAGGCGGCCGACGCGAAGCGAGCCCTGAAGCCCAAGCGCGATTTCGGTCTGCATGTCGGCGAGCTTCTTCTGGTAGAGCTGGGTGCCGGCGAGCGGCTTGCCGAACTGCTTGCGGTCGAGGCCATACTGGCGGGCGCGCAGCCAGCAATCTTCGGCGGCCCCCATCACGCCCCAGGAAATGCCGTAGCGGGCACGGTTGAGGCAGCCGAACGGACCCTTGAGACCCGACACGTTCGGCAGAAGCGCATCTTCCGAAACTTCGACGCCATCCATGACGATTTCGCCGGTGATCGAGGCGCGCAGCGACAGCTTGCCGCCGATCTTCGGGGCGGAGAGGCCCTTCATGCCCTTTTCCAGCACGAAACCGCGGATTTCGTTGTTGTGGGCTTCGGACTTTGCCCAGACGACGAAGACATCGGCGATCGGTGCGTTGGAGATCCACATCTTCGAGCCGCGCAGGCGATAACCGCCATCGATCTTTTCGGCGCGGGTCTTCATGCCGCCCGGATCGGAGCCGGCATCCGGTTCGGTGAGGCCGAAGCAGCCGATGAGTTCGCCCGAAACGAGGCCCGGCAGGTACTTCTGCTTCTGCGCGTCGGAGCCATAGGCGAAGATGGGGTAGATGACGAGCGAGGACTGCACGCTCATCATCGAGCGATACCCGCTGTCGATGCGCTCGACTTCGCGTGCCACCAGACCGTAGGCGACGTAGGAAGCGTTTGCCGCGCCATATTCTTCCGGCAGCGTCACGCCCAGCAGACCCGCCTGACCCATCAGCGGAAACAGCTCCGGCGCGCTGGTTTCCGACAGATAGGCCTCGTTGACGCGCGGCAGAAGCTCGGCCTTGGCAAAGGCTGCGGCGGCCTCGCGGATCATCCGCTCGTCCTCGGTCAGCTGGTCATCGAGCAGGAAAGGGTCTTCCCAGGAAAAGGCGGCACGGTCGCTCACGTCGAAATCCTCCATCAGAACTGTGGAGCGGACTATCGGGCAGTCGGGTCCCGGCGTAAAGCGCCGTTTACTCACGGCGATATGAGCTATAGGAATGCGGCATGAGCAATCTGAGCCGTCGACTTCTTCCCTCCACCAGCGCGCTGGCCGCCTTCGAATCGGTCGCTAGGCTTGGCAGTTTTTCCGCTGCTGCCGAGGAGCTGTCGCTGACGCAAGGGGCGATCAGCCGGCAGATTTCCGGGCTGGAAGAACAGCTTGGCCTGTCACTGTTCGATCGCAGCAGCCGCGGCGTTTCGCTGACGGAACCCGGCCGCGCCTATGCCAGGGCGATCGGCGCCGCGCTGTCGCAGATCCGCGACGCCTCGCTGAAGGCCATGACCAAACGGCATGGCGATACGCTGAATCTGGCCATGCTGCCAACCTTCGGCACGCGCTGGCTTCTGCCGCGCATTCCGCGTTTCGTGGCCGCCCATCCGGAAATCACGCTGAACTTCGCCACCCGCATCGGAATTTTCGATTTCGAGCAGGACGGGCTGGATGTGGCCATCCATATCGGCCAGCCCAACTGGCCGGGGGCGGACTGCACCTTCCTGATGGACGAGATGGTGGCGCCCGTGGCAAGCCCCGCCTTCCTGCAGCAGAACCCGGTTGCCGCCTCGCAGGATCTCATGTCGCTGCCGTTGCTGCACATGGCCTCGCGCCCCGGCGCCTGGGCGCATTTCTTCGAGACGCAGGGCGTGTCCGGCACACCTTCGCCCGGCATGCGGTTCGAACAGTTCGCAAGCGTCGGCCAGGCCTGCAGCGCGGGCCTCGGCGTGGCGCTGATGCCGCTCTTCCTGATCGAGGCGGAATTGCAGGCGGGCGAGCTTGTCCAGGCCCTGCCGCTGCAGGTGAGAAGCCCCAGTTCCTATTATGTCGTGGCGCCCATCACCCGCATGGAATTTCGCCCCGTCGCGCTCTTCCGCAGCTGGCTGATCGAGGAAGTCGGCCGCTGGCGGGACGAACCCTATTATGCCTGATGCCGGAGTTTTCGCGTGCCCTCCCCCCTGCAGCCTCATGATTTCTGGCAGGAGCTTCACCCTGCCGGCACCTTCTCCTCCGATGGTCCGTTTTCCGGCTTTTTCCCGGCACGGCTCGCCGATGGCCGGCAACTCTGCCTGCCCATCCGGCCTCTCTCTGACGGACGCCATGCGCTGGCCTCGCTGATCATCAACCAGGCGAGCTTTCCCGTCGTGGAGGCGCTGGCCGGCGATCTCGCAGCCCGCCTCTCGGACTTGAAGCCGGATGTGGTGGTGGGCCTGCCGACGCTCGGCCTGACGCTCGCCGCCGCCGTTGCCCGCCATCTCGGCCATGCGCGCTACGTGCCCTGCGGTACCTCGCGCAAGTTCTGGTATGACGAGGCGCTGTCGGTGCCGATGTCCTCCGTCACCACGCCGGAACAGGTGAAGCGCCTCTATGTCGATCCGCGCATGCTGCCGCTGCTCGCCGGGCGACGTGTGGTGCTGATCGATGACGTGATCTCCAGCGGCACCTCGATCGTGGCAGGCCTCGGCCTCCTGCAGGCCGTCGGGGTGGAGCCGGTCGCCATCGGCGCGGCCATGCTGCAATCGGATCGCTGGCGCGCCGCTCTGGAAACCTTTGGCGCGCCGTGGTCGGGCCGGACCCATGGCGTGTTCGCAACACCCCTTCTGACCCGAAGCGACGAAGGGGGCTGGGTCGCCTGAGCCTTGGCGGGCTCGGGCAGCGATCTTGTGCGCCGCGGCACTTTCCGTCTTGCCCGCGCTTTCCGGATCAGCCTAGGATCGGCGAAGACGTGTATTCGCGAGTTCGGAAATTCATGATGCAACCCATTTTCGACGGCCACAATGATGTTCTCCTTCGACTGTGGCGCAACATGCGCAACGGCGCCGATACCGTGGCCGAATTCGTCAAGGGCACGCAGGAAGGCCATATTGACGGACCGCGCGCCCGGGCCGGCGGTCTCGTCGGCGGGTTGTGCGCCATCTACATTCCCTCCGGCGACCTGATCCTGAAGGAGCCGGATGCCAGCGGCCATTACTACACGCCGCTCGCCGCACCGCTGGAACGCTCGCCCTCGCTCGATATCGCAATGGAAAAGCTCGCGCTGGCACTGCGGCTCGACGCGGCCGGCGCCTGGCGCATCTGCCGTTCCACCGATGCGATTCGCGAGGCCGTGGCAGAAGGTGAATTCGCCGCCGTCCTCCACATGGAGGGCTGCGAGGCAATCGATCCCGACCTGTCGGCGCTGGAAGTGTTCTACGCCGCCGGCCTTCGCTCGCTCGGGCCGGTCTGGAGCCGGCACAACATCTTCGGCCATGGCGTGCCCTTCGCCTATCCGGTCTCGCCGGATACCGGACCCGGCCTTACCGATCTCGGCTTTGCACTGGTGAAGGCCTGCGACCAGATGGGCATTGCCATCGATCTTGCCCACATCACCGAAAAGGGCTTCTGGGACGTGGCGAAGACCTCCGACAAGCCGCTGATCGCCAGCCATTCGAACGTGCATGCCCTGACGGCCGTTGCCCGCAACCTGACCGACCGGCAGATGGACGCCATCCGCGAACGCCAGGGCCTCGTCGGCCTGAACTATGCGGTGACCATGCTGCGTCCCGATGCGCGCGATGACGCCCATACCGGCCTAGACCTGATGGTGAAGCACATCGATTATATGGTGGAGCGCATGGGTATCGATTGCGTGGCGCTCGGCTCGGATTTCGACGGCGCCACCGTGCCGCAGGAGATTGCCGACGCCGCCGGCAATCAGAAACTGGTTGCGGCCCTCAAAAACGCGGGATACGCTTCCGACGATCTCGCCAAGCTGTGCCGGGAGAACTGGCTGAGGGTTCTTTCTCAGTGCTGGCACGAAGCAAGCTGACGAATCCTTCCTTCGACCTGCCATTCAGACACACAAAAATCAGGGGACCATCATGATGAACGCGTTCAATCGCAGCCTCCGTATTCTTTCGACCGGCGCCGCCCTTTCGCTGGTGATGATTTCGGCTCCGCAGGCCTTTGCCGCAACGCCGGCCGACACGCTGGTGGAAGCGCTTGCGATCGACGACATCATCTCGCTCGACCCGGCCGAGGCCTTCGAACTGTCGACAGCCGAGGTGACGGCTAACAGCTACAGCCTTCTCGTGATGCTCGATCCGGCAGACACCTCCAAGGTTGTCGGTGACATCGCACAGAGCTGGACCGTTTCCGACGACGGCATGACCTACACGTTCAAGCTGAAGCCGGGCCTGAAATTCGCTTCCGGCAACCCGATCACCGCCGATGATGTGGCCTTTTCCTTCGAGCGCGCCGTCAAGCTCGACAAGTCGCCCGCTTTCCTGCTCACCCAGTTCGGCCTGACCGGCGACAACATCACCGACAAGGCGAAGGCGGCTGATCCGCAGACCTTCACGCTGACCGTCGACAAGCCTTACGCGCCGAGCTTCGTCCTCAACGTCCTGACGGCCTCGGTTGCCTCCATCGTCGACAAGAAGGTGGTGATGGAAAAGGCAAAGGCCGTCACGCCATCGGCCGACTACAAGTGGAACACCGATTTCGGCAATGAATTCCTGAAGACCGGCTATGCCGGCTCCGGCCCCTATAAGGTTCTCGCCTGGCGCGCCAACGAGGCGGTCATCATGGAGGCCAACCCGAATTATTACGGCGAAAAGCCGAAGCTGAAGCGCGTCGTCTACCGCCATATCAAGGAAAGCTCCAGCCAGCGTCTGGCGCTGGAAAACGGCGATATCGACGTGGCGCGCAACCTGCAGCCGGGTGATCTGGCCGCCATCGAGGGCAAGAGCGGCCTGCAGGTCACGTCTGCACCGAAGAGCACGCTCTACTACTTCAGCCTCAACCAGAAGAATCCGAACCTCGCGAAGCCGGAAGTGGCGGAAGCCTTCAAATATCTCGTCGATTATTCGGCAATCGGCGACAAGCTGATCAAGGGCATCGGCAAGATCCACCAGAGCTTCCTGCCGGAAGGCCAGTTGGGCGCGATCTCCGACAATCCCTATACGCTCGACGTCGCAAAGGCCAAGGAACTCTTGGCCAAGGCCGGCCTGAAGGACGGTTTCACCGTGACCATGGACGTGCGCAACACGCAGCCGGTTACCGGCATTGCCGAAAGCGTGCAGCAGACGCTGGCCCAGGCCGGCATCAAGCTGGAAATCATTCCGGGTGACGGCAAGCAGACGCTGACCAAGTACCGCGCCCGCCAGCACGACATCTATATCGGCCAGTGGGGTTCGGATTACTTCGATCCGAATTCGAATGCCGAAACCTTCACCTACAATCCGGACAATTCCGACGAGGGCAAGAACAAGACGCTCGCCTGGCGCAATGCCTGGGACGTTCCGGAACTGACAAAGCAGACGCAGGCCGCTCTTCTGGAGAAGGATTCCGAAAAGCGCGCGGCAATCTATCAGAACCTGCAGAAGGAAGTGCTGGAAAACAGCCCCTTCGTGATGCTGTTCCAGCAGATCGAAACGGCTGGCTATTCCTCGAAGCTGAAGGACTTCAAGCTCGGTCCGAGCTTCTCGACGAACTTCGTCTACACCGTCTCGAAGTAAGTTCGGGCAGGGATCGGGCTCGTGAGCCTTACGCAAACCAATGCAAGCCGGAGGCGTGGCAGAAGCCGCGCCTCCAAGCGGACGCTTGCCGTGCTGCGGTTTCTGGTGACGGTTGTCACCACCTTCCTCGGCCTCCTCGCCGTCACCTTCTTCATCGGTCGTGTGGTTCCCATCGATCCGGCGCTTGCCATTGTCGGCGACCGGGCGCCCGCCCATGTGGTGGAGCGCGTGCGTGAGGAACTCGGCCTCAACCTGCCGCTCTGGCAGCAGTTCTTCTACTATATCCGCGATGCGCTGACCGGCAATTTCGGCACTTCGGTGCTGACCACCAATCCGGTGATGACCGATATTGCCCGCGTCTTTCCGGCCACCATCGAGCTTGCAACGCTCGGCACCGTGATCGGCGCCCTGTTCGGTGTGCCTCTGGGGGTTCTGGCGGCGGTGAAACGCAACAGCATCGCCGACCAGATCGTGCGCGTCATCGGTCTCATCGGCTATTCCGTGCCGATCTTCTGGCTGGGCCTTTTGGCGCTGGTGGTGTTTTACGCCAAGCTCAACTGGGTCGCCTATCCCGGCCGCATGGATATCGTCTACGAATTCACCTTTACGCCGCAGACCGGCTTCTTCCTGGTGGAGGCGCTGATACTTGGCCAATGGGATGTGTTCTGGGATCTGTTCCGCCACATCGTGCTGCCGGCCTGTCTGCTCGGCTATTTCTCGCTTGCCTATATCAGCCGCATGACGCGTTCTTTCATGCTGAACGAACTCAGCCAGGAATATATCGTGGCGGCGCGTGCCAAGGGCCTGTCGGAAAGCCGCATCATCTGGTTCCACGCGCTGCGCAATGCCGCAGTGCCGCTGGTGACCGTAATCGCGCTCTCCTATGCCGGCCTGCTGGAAGGTTCGGTGCTGACAGAAACCATCTTCTCCTGGCCGGGACTTGGCCTTTACATCACCAATTCGCTGCAGAATGCCGACATGAACGCTGTCCTTGGCGGCACCATCGTCATCGGCGCCGTCTTCGTCGGCATCAATTTGCTTTCAGATGTGCTCTACCGCACGCTTGATCCAAGGACACGCAGCCGATGAGCATGCTTTCCGATCCAAAACCCTATAGCCGCGCCTGGCTGCTCTCCGACCGGCCGGCCTCGCGCCGGCAGGCCAAGCTTGGCCGCGCCTATGTCGTCTGGCGCCGCTTTTCCGAAAACCGGCTGGCTCTCCTCGGCCTTTTCATCCTGCTGGCGCTGCTGTTCGTGGCAGCCTTTGCCGATCTTCTCGCCCCGCACAGCGCGGTGCAGGGGGATCTGCGCAATGCCCAGCTCCTGACCCCCGGCACACCCGGTTACTGGCTCGGCACCGACGATCAGGGCCGCGACATCCTCTCGCGCCTGATCCACGGCTCGCGGCTGACGCTGATGGTTGTCGTGCTGGTGGCGATCATTGCAGCGCCAATCGGCCTCATCGTCGGCACGGTGTCCGGCTATGCCGGCGGCTGGGTGGATGCGGTGCTGATGCGCATCACGGATATTTTCCTGGCCTTTCCAAAGCTCGTTCTGGCGCTGGCGCTGGTAGCCGCACTCGGTCCCGGCATCGAAAACGCGATCCTTGCCATTGCCGTTACCTCCTGGCCGCCTTATGCGCGCATCGCGCGGGCCGAGACGCTGACATTCCGCAATTCGGAATTCATCGCGGCGGTGAAGCTGATGGGGGCCTCGCCCTTCCGCATCGTGCTGCGCCATGTCATGCCGCTCTGTACCTCCTCGCTCATCGTGCGCGTCACGCTCGATATGGCCGGCATCATCCTGACGGCTGCGGGCCTCGGTTTCCTCGGTCTTGGCGCCCAGCCGCCGCTTCCCGAATGGGGCGCGATGATCGCCTCCGGGCGCCGCTTCATCCTCGACCAGTGGTGGGTTGCCGCCATGCCGGGTTTTGCGATCCTCATCGTCAGCCTCGGTTTCAACCTGCTGGGTGATGGTCTGCGTGATGCGCTCGATCCGAAGGAGGCCGGACAATGACCCCGCTTCTGACGGTCGATGACCTGCGCGTTTCCTTTCCCACCCGCACCGGCACGGTGGAGGCGGTGCGCGGTGTGTCGTTTACGCTCGGCAAGGAAAGGCTCGGCATTGTCGGAGAATCCGGTTCCGGCAAGTCGCAGACGGGTCGCGCCATCATGGGGCTCACGCCCGGCCATGCGAAGATCACCGCAAAGACGCTGAATTTTGACGGTATCGACCTTTTGTCGGCCTCTGCCGCCAAACGCCGAAGCCTGCGCGGCAAGCGGGTGGCGATGATCCTGCAGGATCCGAAATACTCGCTGAACCCGGTGATGCCGATCGGCCGGCAGATCATCGAAACCTTGAAGACGCATGAAAGCGTGTCCTGGGGCGAAGGGCGGCAGCGGGCGCTGGCCATGCTGGAGGCGGTGCAGATCCACGATCCGGAGCGTGTCTTCGATCTTTATCCGCACGAGGTCTCGGGCGGCATGGGCCAGCGCATCATGATCGCCATGATGCTGGTCTGCGGGCCGGAACTCCTGATCGCCGACGAACCGACCTCGGCGCTCGACGTGACGGTGCAACTGGAAGTGCTGGCGATCCTCGACCGGCTGGTGGCCGAACGTGGCATGGGTCTGATCTTCATCAGCCATGATTTGCGCCTCGTCTCCTCCTTCTGCGACCGTGTTCTCGTGATGTATGCCGGCCGGGTGGTGGAGGAACTGCCCTCTGCCAATCTCGCTGCGGCCCAACATCCCTATACGCAAGGACTTTTGAATTGCCTGCCGACGATCGGCTCACATCGCCATCCGCTGCCGGTTCTGGAGCGCAAGCCGGAGTGGGCCCTATGACACGCGAGGTTCTCTCCGTCCGCGACATGGTCGTGGTCTTCGACGAATTCGTGGCGCTGAACGGCGTCAGCCTCAGCGTGGCCGAGGGTGAATCCTTCGGCCTCGTCGGCGAATCCGGCTCCGGCAAGTCCACCCTGCTGCGTGCCGTTGCCGGCCTCAACGTTTTCGAAAGCGGAACCTTGACGGTCTCCGGCAAGCGGTATGAAGGCCACCGGCGCGACCGGGATTTCTATCGTACCGTCCAGATGGTGTTCCAGGATCCCTACGGGTCGCTGCATCCGCGCCAGACGGTGGACCGGCTGCTGTTGGAGCCTTTGGCGATCCACGGTTTTACGGATGTCGATGCCCGCATCGCCCGCGCGCTCGACGAGGTGGGGCTTGGCTCGGGTTTCCGGTTCCGGTATTCGCACCAGCTCTCCGGCGGCCAGCGCCAGCGCATCGCGATTGCCCGGGCGCTGATCCTGGAACCGAAAATCCTGCTGCTCGATGAGCCGACCTCGGCGCTCGATGCCTCGATCCAGGCGGAAATCCTCAACCTGCTGGAACAGGCGCGCAAGGAGCGCGGCCTCACCTTCGTGATGGTCAGCCACGATCTCGGCGTCGTCTCGCACATGTGCGACCGGCTGGCGGTGATGCGCAAGGGCGAAATGGTCGAGACCGTGTCCGTCGAGGCTCTGGAAAAGCGTGCCTTTTCGCAGGATTATACGCGCCAGTTGCTGGTGGCGAGCGAGGGCTTTCGCCGGACCTGACGCTGAACCCGACGACCCTGGCAGCCATCGTTTCACCGTGCAGGACTTTTCATGCAGCTTCGTGCCCTTATGTATTTCGACGAGCTCGTGCGCACCAATTCGATGCGCGCGGCCGCCGAAAACCTCAACGTGGCCCCGACCGCCGTCAGCCGGCAGATCGAAAATCTCGAGCATTACTTTGGGACGGCGCTGGTGGAGCGGTCGAATCGCGGCATCAAGCTGACGGCGGCGGGCGAACTGCTGGCGGCACGCGCCGGGCGCACCTTCCGCGAGCTGGAACATGTCCACCAGTTGATCGATGACCTGCAGGGCCTGCAGCGGGGCCGGGTGGTGATCTATGCCAATGGCGCGACGGTTGCCAATCTGCTCGCGCCGGTGCTCGCGCAATTCTCCTTGCGGTATCCGAAACTGCGTTTCGAGGTGATGATCACCAGCGCACGCCAGGCGATCGAAGCGCTGGCGGCGGCGGAGGCCGATCTGGTGGTCACCCTGTTTGCCACCAAAATGCCCGGTGTGAAGGTGCGGCTGCGGTCTGAAATCACCTATGACGTGATCACCTGGGCCAGCCATCCGGCAGCGGAGCGACCGGAGATCACGTTGAAGGAAATCGCGGCGCTGCCGCTGGCGCTGCCGGACAAGAATTTTGGCGCACGGCAGGCCTTTGAAGAACAGTTCGCCAAGATCGGCGTCGAGCTCGATCCGGTCTTCGTCACCGGTTCGCTGGAAATGCTGAAGGAACTCGTGCTGCAGCAGGCGGCCGTGACGTTTTTGCCGGCGCTTGCCGTGCAGCGCGAGGTGCAGTCCGGCATGATGGCGGCGATCCCGGTGGCCGCCGGCAAGGGCGTGCGCACGGCAATCGACCTCTGTGTGGCGCCAGACCGGCAGCTCTCCTTTGCCGCCGGCAAGCTGGTGGATTTCATCGAGGGCTTCATGCGTGGCGCCGACCGGCCGAAGCCACGCAAACCGAAGAATTCCGTGTAGCGATTTCGGCTACACAGGGAACACAAAAATGGTAATTGTGTGTGCGCCTGCGAAGTGCCACTCTCTTCGCATAACCACGTTCCCGCCGGGCTTTTCCGGCCTTGCGGCAGAGCGAGAACAAGGGGAATGCCACCTATGGGAAGCCAGTTTCTTTCCGCATCCACCGCGCTGACGCGCCGGGCCGTTCTTGGCCTTGCCATGGCCGCCGGGCTGGTGCTTGCCGCCGGAATGCCGGCCGAAGCCGCGCCGAAGACGAGCCTGACGCTCGGCATGGCCGTCGAGCCGACGGGGCTTGATCCGACGATTGCCGCACCGGTCGCGATCGGCCAGGTGACCTGGCAGAATATCTTCGAGGGCCTGACGACCATTGACCGCGACGGCAAGGTTAAGCCGCAGCTCGCCGAAAGCTGGACGATCTCGCCGGATGGGCTGACCTATACGTTCAAGCTGCGCCAGGGCGTGACCTTCCACAATGGCGAGGCCTTCGATTCCTCGGTGGCGAAATTCTCCATCGACCGGGCGCGCGGTGCCGATTCCGTCAATCCGCAGAAGCGCTATTTCGCCTCGATCGATACGGTCGAGACACCGGATGCGCAAACGCTGGTTCTCAAGCTGAAGCAGCCGGCCGGCAGCCTGCTCTATTGGCTCGGCTGGCCGTCCTCCTCCATCGTCGCACCGAAATCGGCTGCCGACAACAAGACCACCCCCATCGGCACCGGGCCGTTCAAGTTCGTCAGCTGGACCAAGGGGGCATCCGTCGAACTGGCCCGGAACCCGGATTACTGGAACAAGGCCGCCGCCGCCAAGCTCGAAAAGGCGACCTTCCGTTTCATCGCCGATGCGCAGGCGCAGGCCGCGGCGCTGAAGGCCGGTGATGTCGATGCCTTCCCGGAATTCGGCGCGCCGGAACTGATCGAAAGCCTGAAGACGGATGCGCGGCTTGCCACCGTCATCGGCAATACCGAACTCAAGGTCGTGGCCGGCATGAACAATGCCAAGAAGCCGTTCGACGACAAGCGCGTGCGTCAGGCGCTGATGATGGCCGTTGACCGCCAGGCCGTCGTCGATGGTGCCTGGTCCGGTTTCGGTACGCCGATCGGCAGCCATTACACGCCGAACGACCGGGGTTACGTCGATCTGACGGGCACCTATCCCTATGATCCGCAAAAGGCCAAGGCCCTGCTTGCCGAAGCCGGTTACCCCAACGGTTTCTCCTTCACCATGAAGGCACCGCAGATGGCCTATGCCCAGCGCTCCTCGCAGATCCTGCAGGCAATGCTGGCGGAAATCGGCGTGACGATGACGATCGAGACCACCGAATTCCCGGCAAAATGGGTGGCCGATGTCTTCAAGGGCGGCAATTTCGACATGACCATCGTCGCCCATGCCGAGCCGATGGACATCGATATCTATGCCCGCGACCCCTACTACTTTGCCTACAAGAACCCGGCCTTCAACGAGATCCTGAAGAAGGTGGAAGCGACGTCGGATGCGGCCGAGCAGGAAAAGCTTTACGGCGAGGCGCAGAAGATCCTCGCGACCGACGTGCCGGCGCTCTACCTCTTCGTCATGCCGAAGCTCGGTGTGTGGGACAAGAAGGTGGTTGGGCTCTGGGAAAACGAGCCGATCCCGTCGAACGTGCTCTCCGAGGTGCACTGGACGGAGTGAGGCGCTTGGGCGCTAAACCCCTCCCCACAAGAGGGAGGGGCTTACCCTGCCCCGAGCGAACCCGATAGGCTGGGCGAGCCGTTGCCTCTGGTGGTCTCCCCCCTTGTGGGGAAGATGGCCGGCAGGCCAGAGGGGGTCTGACCCCCGTCCTCGAATTTCATTGCATGCCGGTTGCCGGCACTTCATCCTTCGCTCTTGCGAGCCAGAAGGCACAGGACATGATTGCGCTTATTTTTCGCCGGGTTGCCGGCCTCATCGTCACATTGCTCCTGGTCTCCGCCATCCTCTTTGCGGTCATGGATCTTCTGCCGGGTGATCCGGCCTCGGTCATTCTCGGAACCTCGGCGAGCCCCGATACGCTGGCAGCACTGCAGAAGGAGATGGGTCTCGACCGGCCGCTCGTGGTGCGTTACGTCGCCTGGCTCGGCGGGGTGCTGCAGGGCGATCTCGGCCGCTCTTATACCTATGGCGTGCCGGTGGCCGGGCTGATTGCCGAGCGGCTGGCGGTGACGGTGCCGCTGGCGCTGATGGCGGTTGTGCTCTCCATCGCGCTGGCCATTCCGCTCGGCGTCCAGGCCGCTCGCCACCAGAATGGTGCCTGGGACGTGTTTTCCGGCCTCTTCTCGCATGTCAGCATCGCGGTTCCCGCCTTCTGGGTCGGGTTGCTGCTGATCATCCTGTTCTCCACGACGCTCGGCTGGCTGCCGGCCGGCGGTTTTCCCGGTTGGGATGTGGGCGTGGCGGACGGCTTGAAGGCGCTGTTCCTGCCGGCGGTGGCACTCGCTTTGCCGCAGGCGGGTGTCCTGATGCGCGTCACCCGTTCCGCCGTGCTGGAGGTGATGAACGAGGATTTTGTCCGCACCGCCCGCGCAAAAGGCCTGTCCGAGCAGACCGCACTCTGGCGACATGCCGTGCCAAACGCGCTGATCCCGGTCGTCACCATGCTCGGCCTGCAGTTCACCTTCCTGATTGCCGGTGCCGTCCTCGTGGAAAACGTCTTCAACCTGCCGGGCCTCGGGCGGCTTGCCTTTCAGGCGCTGTCCCAGCGCGATGTGGTGGTGATGCAGGATGTCGTCCTGTTCTTCTCCGGTCTTGTGATCCTCATGAATTTCCTCGTTGATCTTGCCTATCTCGTCATCGATCCCCGGCTTCGGGCGGGAGTGCGCTGATGAGCTTCCTTCTGCGCCGTCCCATTTTCTCGATCGGCCTTGTGATCACGTTGACACTGGTTGCCATCGCGCTCGTCTCGCTCGTCTGGACGCCACTGCCGCCGACGAAGATGCAGATCGTCCATCGCCTGAAGCCGCCGATGGCGCAGGGCTTGCTCGGCACGGACCAGTTCGGCCGTGACGTCGCCTCGATGCTGATGGTGGGTGCCTGGAATTCGCTCTCCACCTCGCTTCTGGCGGTGGCGATCGGCGCCACGCTCGGCACCGGTGTCGGCGTCATCGTCGCGGCGATCCGCGGGCTGACGGAAAGCGTCGTCATGCGCATCTGCGACATCATCTTCGCCGTGCCGCCCATTCTGTCGGCCATGCTGCTCGGTGCCTTCATCGGCTCCGGCCGCTTCACAGCGATCATCGCTATCGCGGTCTTCATGGTGCCGGTCTTTGCCCGGCTGACGCTCGGGGCCGCCCAGCAGATCTGGACGCGCGATTACGTGACGGCGGCCATCGGCATGGGGCGCAACCGGGCGAAGATTACCATCGTGCATGTGTTGCCCAACATTGCCAATCAGATCATCGTGCAGGTGACGATCCAGCTCGGTCTGGCGATCCTGACGGAAGCCGGGCTCAGTTTCCTCGGTCTCGGCATGCCGCCGCCCGCACCCACCTGGGGCCGCATGCTGTCGGATGCGCAGACCTTTCTCGGCCAGGCGCCCTGGCTGGCACTCTTGCCGGGCCTTGCCATCGCACTCGCCGTGATGGGCCTCAACATGCTGGGCGACGGCTTGCGCGACCTGCTCGATCCTCGCGACCAATCCTGATTTTTCACCAGAACGAAGACATCGCCATGAATGAATTGCTGACGCTGACCATCCGGCAGGTCCGGGATCTCTATGCCCGCAAGAGCCTTTCGCCGCTCGAATACTGGCAGGCGGTGGAAGAGCGGATCGACGCGTTTGAACCTTATGTGCAGGCGCTCTATCTCTACGATCCGGAAAACGCCCGCGCCCAGGCGAAGGCCTCGACCGAGCGCTGGCAGAAAGGCGAGACGCTCGGCGTCCTCGACGGTATTCCGGTGACGCTGAAGGAGCTGATCGCCACCAAGGGTGATCCGGTGCCGCTTGGCACAAAGGCGGTCGAACTGGTCCCGGCGGCGGAGGATGCGCCGATTGCCGCTCGCTGCCGCGAGGATGGGGCGGTAATCTTCGCCAAGACCACATGCCCGGATTACGGCATGCTCTCCTCCGGCCTCTCCAGTTTTCACAAGCTCAGCCGTAACCCGTGGGACCTGAGCCAGAACCCCGGCGGATCGAGTGCCGGGGCCTCTGCGGCGGCAGCGGCCGGTTTCGGCCCTCTGCATATTGGCACCGATATCGGCGGTTCGGTGCGGCTTCCGGCCGGCTGGACCGGCATTTTCGGCTTCAAGCCCAGCCAGGGCCGCATTCCGGTCGATCCCTATTATGTCGGCCGCTGTGCGGGTCCGATGACGCGTTTCGTCGAGGATGCGGCGCTGTCCATGGAGCCGCTGTCGCGGACCGATTGGCGCGACGGCACCTCGCTGCCGCCGAATGCCTTCGACTGGCTGGATCTCGACATCGACGTACGCGGCCTGAAAATCGGCCTGATGCTGGATGCGGGGACCGGACTTGCGGCGGAAGACGAGGTGAAGGAGGCGGTGATGGCGGCAGCGCGCCTGTTCGAACAGGCGGGCGCCGAGATCGTGCCCGTCGGGCCGGTCATCACGCGGGCGATGCTCGACGGCCTCGACAATTTCTGGCGTGCGCGCTTCTGGGGCGATATTGCCGGCATGGACGAGGAACGCCAGAGCCTCATCCTGCCTTATATCTTCGACTGGGCAAAGGGTGGCGCGCATGTCTCCGGTGTCGATGCGGTGCGTGGCTTCAACCAGACGATCGAGATGCGCAAGACCTGCGGAAAACTGTTCACCACTGTCGATGCGGTGATCTCGCCCACCAATCCGGTCGTCTCCTATCCGGCGGACTGGGCGTCGCCGACCAATGATCCGGCCGCCCCCTTCGAACATATCGCCTTCACCGTGCCGTGGAACATGTCGGAACAGCCGGCCTCCTCCATCAATTGCGGTTTCTCCAAGAGCGGCATGCCGATCGGCCTGCAGATCGTCGGCCCCCGCTTTGCCGATCCCTTCGTGCTGAAACTGTCGAAGGCGTTCGAGACCTGGAGCGGCGGCGTGGCGCGCTGGCCCGAACCGCCGGTCGACTGATCGCACCGCAGCGGGCCTGCCCCACAGGGCTCAGGCCGGGTTTTCATCCAGCGCGAACACCTTCGCACGGCGCAGCGTGACGAAACCGGCCTGCCCGGCCGCGATGTCGCGCTCCGGTTCGACGTCGAATTCCAGTGCCTCGCCGGTTACCGCCTGCACCATGACGCGGCGTTCGCCAGGACGATCGAGGACGCGCGTCACCGTCGCCGCCACGCCGGGCCCCTCGGCGGACCAGTCGAGATCGCGCGGGCGGGCATAGATCTCCGCCGGACCATCAGCAAGGCCCGGCGCATCGATCACGGCACCGCCCGCCATTGCTCGCCCTGCCCTCACCTCGCCTGTAAGCCTGTTCGCATCGCCAAGGAATTTCAGCACGAAGGCATCCTTCGGATCGCGGCACACCGCCTGCGGCGTGCCCTGTTGCACGATCTTGCCTTCCTTCAGGATCACGACGCGATCGGCGAGATCGAGTGCCTCCTCCTGGTCATGCGTCACGAAGATCGTGGTGATGCCGAGCTCCTGGTGGATCTCGCGCAGCCAGCGGCGCAGGTCGTGGCGCACATTGGCGTCGAGCGCACCGAAAGGCTCGTCCAGCAGCAGCACCTTGGGATCGACGGCAAGCGCACGGGCCAGCGCCACGCGCTGGCGCTGACCGCCGGAGATCTGGCCGGGAAACCGATCGCCGAGCCCCTCCAGCCTGACGAGTTTCAGGAGCTGCTGAACGCGGGCGACAATCTCCGCCTTGCTGCGCTTCACCTTCGACACGCTCATGCCGAAGCCGATATTTTCCGCCACCGTCATATGCGGGAAAAGCGCATAATGCTGGAAAACGAAACCGACGCCGCGGTCGCGTACCGGAATATCGGTTGCATCCTGGTCGCCGAAATAAATGTGCCCCCCATCGGCATATTCGAGGCCGGCGACCATGCGCAGGATCGTCGTCTTGCCCGAACCGGAGGGACCGAGGAGCGCCACCAGTTCACCGCTTTCGATCTCCAGCGAAACGCCGTGCACGGCGCGAAACGTGTCGAAGGTCTTGATGACGTTGTCGAGGCGGATCTTCATGGACGGGTTCCTTGGGAGGCAGGCAGGCTTGCCAGTGCCTTGCGGCGGCCGGCACCGCGACGCTCCAGCGCGACCTTGGCAATGATGGTGAAGACGGCAAGTACCGCCAGGATGGAGGCGGAGGCAAAGGCGCCGGCCGCCTGATAATCGTGATAGAGAAGCTCGATATGCAGCGGCAGCGTGTTGGTCTGGCCGCGAATATTGCCGGAGACGATGGAGACTGCGCCGAATTCGCCCATCACGCGGGCATTGCAGAGCACGACGCCATAAAGCAACGCCCACTTCACATTCGGTAGCGTGACGGCGAGGAAAGTGCGCCAGCCGGAGGCGCCGAGCGAGGTGGCGGCCTCTTCCAGATCACGCCCCTGCGCCTGCATCAGCGGGATCAGTTCGCGCGCCACGAAGGGGGCGGTCACGAACATCGACGCCAGCACGATGCCCGGCAACGCAAACAGGATCTTCACGTCATAGGCATCCAGCAGCGGGCCGAATATGCCCTGCAGACCGTAGACGAAGAGATAGGCAACCCCGGCGACGATCGGCGAGACCGAGAACGGGATTTCGATCACGACCAGGAGCAGACGCTTTCCTGGAAAATCGAACTTGGTGATCGACCAGGCTGCGGCAATGCCGAAGACGGTATTGACCGGCACGGCAATCAGCGCGGTGACCACGGTCATCATGATCGCATGGCGAGTGTCCGGATGATCGAGCGTCGCGACATAGGTCTGCCAGCCCTGGGAAAAGGCCTCGACGCCGATGACGATGAGCGGCGCCAGGATCAGAAGCGCGCCGAGGATCAGCACGATTGCGATCAGGCTGTTGCGAAACAGCGGGCGGTCCCCCACACGCGGCGGTTTGCGGCGATGATGTGTCTGGCTCATGGATCTATCCCTTCACCGTATAACGCAGCGCACGTGCCTGCAGCCAGTTGGTGATGGCCAGCGTCACGAAAGCGGTGATCAGCAGCACGGAGGCAATCGCGGCGGCCGCCTGGTAATCATATTCCTCCAGGCGGATGAAGATCAGAAGCGCGGTGATTTCCGTCTTCATCGGCTGGTTGCCAGCAATGAAGATGATGGCACCGAACTCGCCCAGCGACCGCGCAAAGGAGAGCGAGGTGCCGGCCAGCAGCGCGGGGCTGAGAAGCGGCAGGATGACCTTGCGGAAGATCGTCCAGTCCGAACCGCCGAGCGATTGGGCTGCTTCTTCCAGAGCCGGATCGAGATCCTCCAGCACCGGCTGCACCGTGCGCACGATGAAGGGCAGGCTGGTGAAGCACATGGCAATCATGATGCCAAGCGGCGTGTAGGCGACCGTGATGCCGAGATGGGAGAGCACCGAGCCGAACCAGCCATTGGCGGAAAACAGCGCCGTCAGCGAAATGCCGGCAACCGCCGTCGGCAGCGCAAACGGCAGATCCACCATGGCATCGACCAGCCGGCGGCCGGGAAAGCGGTATCGCGTCAGAACCCAGGCCAGCGCCAGACCGAAGAACAGGTTGAAAACGGTGGCGCCGAGCGCCGCCAGCACCGTCACCCGGTAGCTGGCCACCGCGCGCGGCGAGGAGACGATCGACCAGTAGTCGACCGGTCCGAGACTGGCAGCCTTGACCGCCAGCGCCGCCAGCGGCAGCACCACGATCAGGCCGACATAGAAGAGGGTGAGCCCGAGCGACAGGCGCAGCCCGGGCAGGACATTGCGTTTCACGAATGCGGTTCCCGTCATCAACAGTCGGACCCGGCGAGGAAAACTCGCCGGGTCCGGGGCCCTGGGAGGCTTGAAGCCTTAACGATTGCCGTAGATCTGGTCCAGTTCGCCGCCGGAAGCGAAGTGCTCCTTCTGCACCTTGTCCCAGCCGCCGAAGACATCCTCGACCTTCACGAGGCGAACCTCCGGAAACTCGCTGGCGAATTCGGCCTTGATCTTCGGATCATGCACGCGGTGGCCGAACTGGGCGGCAACCCGCTGGCCTTCCTCGCTGTAGAGGAAATCGAGATAGGTCTTGGCCAGCGTCTCGGTTCCATGCTTCTTGGCAACCTTGTCGACAACGGCAACCGGGAATTCGGCCAGCAGCGAAACGGACGGAATGACGCTTTCCACCTTGTCGGCACCGTACTGCTTGGCAATGCCGCGCGTTTCGGCCTCGAATGTGATCAGCACATCGCCGATCTGACGCTCGACAAAGGTGGTCGTGGCGGCACGGCCGCCGGTATCGAAGACCGGCACGTTGTCGAAGATCTTCTTCACGAAGGCCTCGACCTTCTCCTCGTCGCCGCCAAAGGCTTCCTTGGCATAGGCGGTTGCCGCGAGATAGGTATAGCGGGCATTGCCCGAGGTCTTCGGGTTCGGGAAGATCACCTTCACGTCGTCGCGGACGAGATCGTTCCAGTCCTTGATGTTCTTCGGGTTTCCGGCGCGCACCAGAAAGGACGGAAAGGAGTAGAAGGGGGAAGCCGCATTGGGGAAGTTCTTCTGCCAGTCCTTCGAAACGAAGCCCTGCTTCACCAGGAAATCGATGTCGGTCACCTGATTGAAGGTAACGACATCCGCCTCCAGGCCTTCGACAATGGCGCGGGCCTGCTTGGAGGTCCCGGCATGCGACTGGTCGATGGTGACACCCGGATGAACCTTGACGAAGGCTTCGTTTTCGGCGGCAAACAGTTCGCGCGCGATGTCGTAGGACGCGTTCAGCAGCTTGTTCGGCTGTTGGGCCAGCACCGGCCCGGCGACGAGAGCGGCCAGCGCGGTGCCGATGATCAGGAGGCGGTTCATGCAATTCTCCGGTCAGGTTCGATTGACCGGAATTCTAGCGGTCCGCAACCGCCCGGACGAGAAACCGCAAACCTGCCACAAATGGCGAAACGGGAAATTTCCACTCATTCCGCCGTGGAACGGCGATGCCCATTCCAACCGGTTGAAACGGGCATCGGCCATGTGGCGGGACGGCAGGGGTGCACCGTCCGCGCCGAAAGTCATTCGGCCGCCGGATTGAGGCCCGGCGACAGCGGCTCGTCCCGCCGGTCGTCATTGTCACCGGAGGACGGCTTTGCGGCCTTCGGCTCGCGGCCGAAGAATAGGGCATAGCCTGCCGGCAGCACGAGGATGGTCAGAAGCGTCGCGACCAGGATGCCGCCCATCATCGCATAGGCGAGCGGCCCCCAGAACAGTCCGCGCGAGATCGGGATGAGCGCCAGAACCGCCACCAGCGCCGTCAGCATGATCGGCCGGAAACGGCGCACGGCAGCCCCGACAATCGCCTCGCGCCGCGCCATGCCGGCCGCGATATCCTGGTCGATCTGGTCAACGAGAATGATCGAGTTGCGGATGATGATACCGAGCAGCGCAATCACGCCGAGGATGGCGACGAACCCGAACGGCGCTCCGGTAATCAGAAGCGCTGCTGCTGCCCCGATGATGCCGAGCGGGCCGGTGGCCAGCACCAGCATGGCCTTGCCGAAATGCTGCAGCTGGATCATCAGAAGCACCAGAATGACGAAGAGCATGACCGGTGCCTTGGCGGCAATCGACATCTGGCTCTCGGCGGCATCCTCCGCGCCGCCCTGGATCTCGACCTTGTAACCGGCCGGCAGTCTGTCGCGCAGCTCCGCCATGCCCTGGTACATCTTCAGCGCCAGATCATTGGGCTCGACGCCATCCGGAACCGTCGCCTTGACGGTGACGGTCGGCAGGCGATCACGCCGCCACTCGATGCCGTTTTCCTGCACCGGCACCACACGGGCGATCTGCGAGACCGGCACGAAGGCGCCGCTATCGGTCGGGATATAGACGCTGTCGACGGCATCGAGCAGCTTGCGTGTCTGATCCGGCTCGCGGGCGACGATCGAGACGGTTTCCTCGCCATCGCGGAACTGGCCGAGTTCGGCACCGGACACGGCGGCATAGAGCATCTGCCGGACCCGTTGCGAGGAAACGCCGAGTGCGCGAGCCCGGTCCTGGTCGATGACGAGCTTCATCGTCGCCACCGGCTCCAGCCAATCGTCATGGATAGTGCCGAGGAGCGGGTTCTCGTGGAAGCGCTGCTTCACCTGATCGGCGATCCTGCGTACCTCCTCCCGGTCCGGACCGGAGACACGCATCTGCACCGCCCAGCCGACCGGCGGCCCGAGGAACAGGCGGTCCACCTTGCCGCGCACGGTCGGGAAATCCTCCGCCAGGATCTTGCGCAGCTTGATGATCATCCGTTCCCGCTCCTCAAGCCCGTTCGACATCACGAGAAGCTGGGCGAAGTTCGGGTTGCGCAGCTGCTGGTCAAGCGGCAGGAAGAAGCGCGGCGCGCCCTCGCCGATGAAGGTCGCGACGAACTTCTTGTCCGGATCGTCGATGATCTTGGCTTCGAGAGCCTTGGCCTGGCGTTCCACCTCCTCGATGGCCGTGCCCTCCGGCAGCCACATGTCGACCAGGATTTCCGGGCGCGAGGACTGCGGGAAGAAGCTCTGCGGAATGAACTGGAAGGCCCAGAGGCTGGTGCCGAAGGTGAGGAAGGTTGCCATCAAGACGATCAGCCGGTGGCGCACGCACCAGGCGACGGTGGCGCGCAGGCCGCGATAGAAGCGCGTGTCGTAGACATCGTGATGCGTGCCGGCATGCGCCCGCTGCTTCAGGATCATGTAGCCGAGCCAGGGCGTGAAGTAGACCGCCACGAACCACGAGGTGACGAGTGCGATGCCGACCACGTAGAACAGCGAGCGGACATATTCGCCGGCGGTGGAATCCGCAAAGCCAACCGGAATGAAACCGGCTGTGGTGATCAGCGTTCCTGTCAGCATCGGAAAGGCGGTGGAGGAATAAGCAAAGGTGGCGGCATCGAGCTTCTCCAGCCCCTCCTCCAGCTTGCGTTCCATCATCTCCACCACGATCATCGCATCATCGACCAAGAGACCGAGCGCGATGATGAGCGCGCCCAGCGAAATGCGCTGCAGCTCGATGCCAAGCTCGTACATGATCGCAAGCGTGGCGGCGAGCACCAGCGGAATGGAGATGGCGATCACGATGCCCGACCGCCAGCCGATCGACAGAAGCGAAACGACCAGCACGATGACGAGCGCTTCCAGCAGCGCCTGCGTGAACTCGCCGATCGCCTCGTGCACCACTTCCGGCTGGTTGGCGATCTGCTCGACGGACACGCCGACCGGCAGCGCGTTTTCGAAGCGCCTGTAGGTCTCGTCCACCCAGGTGCCGACATCGGTCACCTTGTAGCCGTTCTGCATGACGACGCCGACTTCCACCGCATCCTTGCCGTTGAAGCGGAACTTGCGATCGTAAGGCTCGATCAGCCCGCGGGAAACGGTCGCGATATCGCCGAGACGAAACACCTGGTTGCCGCTGCGGATGCGCAGTTCGCGCACGTCTTCCGGCGTGCGCACGCCGCCTTCCACGGTGATGCGCACCGAACGGGTGGCGGTCTGCACGGTGCCCGCCGGGTCCATGTCGTTCTGGCCGTCAAGCGCGCTCTTCACGTCGTTCAGCGTCAGCTTGCGCTCGGCCAGCGCCTTGGAGGAGATGTCGATATAGATGCGCTCCGGCTGGTCGCCGAGGATCGACACCTTTTCGACACCCCTCGTGGCCAGCAGCATGTCACGGGCCTGGATGGCGAACTGCTTGAGTTCCGGATAGGAATAGCCGTCGCCGGTAATGGCATGCAGCGTGATATAGGTATCGCCGAACTCATCGTTGAAATACGGTCCGAGCAACCCGCTCGGCAGGTCCTGCTCGATGTCGCCGATCTTCTTGCGCACCTGATAGAAGGCATCCTTCACCTCGGCGGCATTGGTGTCGCCCTTGATCTGGACGGTGGTGATCGAGAAACCGGCGCGGGTATAGGATTTCACCCAGTCGAGGTGCGGGGTTTCCTGCAGCTTGCGCTCGATCTTGTTGACCACCTGGTCCTGCATCTCCTTGATGGAGGCGCCCGGCCAGACGGCCTGCACCACCATGACGCGGAAGGTGAAATCGGGATCTTCCTTCTGGCCCATGTTCATGATGCCAAGACCGCCGATGATGATGATCAGGCCGAACAGGAAGCGGCCGATGCTCGGATGGGCGATCGCCCAGCGCGACAGGTTGAAGGGCTTCTTGCCGGAAGCCGTGGTGTGAGAGGCGCTCATGGCTGGCGTTTCCTGTTCTGGACGACGAGTCAGGACTGCTTCGGCAGACCGGCGACGGCCGGCTCTTCGGCGTTTTGCACCTCGCGGTCGGAGAGGCGAACCTTCATGTCCTCGCGCATGAACTGTGTGCCGGCGGCAACTACCAGATCGCCGGCGGCAATCCCGTCCGTCACCCGCACACCATCTCCGGCAAAGCCCGCCACGGTCACGGCACGCGGATGCACCGTCTGCGTCTGGCGGTCCACCAGCCAGACGACCGGCTGATCGGACTGGCGGGACAGCGCCGACAGCGGCAGCACATAGGCGGGCCTCGCATCATCCGCGCGCACGGTGACCGTCGCCGTCATGCCGAGGCGGATATTCGGATCGTCCGGCAGGCTGACACGCACGGCAAAGGTGCGCGACTGACTGTCGGCGCTGCCGGCAATCTCGCGGACCTTGCCCTCCAGCGACAGATCGCGGTTCGACCAGAAGCCGGCCCTGACCAGCTTGCCGGGCCGGAATTCGGCAATGTCGCTTTCCGGAACGGCAATCGCCACCTCCTTGGCTCCGTCGCGGGCAACCGTCACCACCGGCGTGCCGGCGGCCAGCACCTGACCGGCCTCGGCGCTGGTCGCGGTCACGATGCCCTCGACATCGGCGGTCAGCACGGTGTAGGCGACGCGGTTCTGCGCCTGTTCCAGCGCCGATCTGGCCGCATCGCGGGAGGCAACCGCCTGCTCATGGGCAAGCTGGCTCTGTTCCAGCGTCGACTGCGAGGTGACGTTCTTTTCCTGCAGCACCTGGGCGCGGTTCAGCGCCAGGTGGGAAATTTCCACCTGCTTCTCGGCCGAAGCCAGCTGCGCCTCTGCCTGGCGCACGGAAAGTTCGTAATCGACCGGATCGAGGCGGGCGAGGACATCGCCCGGCTTGACGCGCTGGCCGACATCCACCAGCCGCTGCGTGACCTTGCCGTCGACACGAAAGCCCATGGCGATCTCGGTGCGGGCACGCACCGCGCCGGAATACTGCATCCGGCGCCCTTCATCGGGCTGCGCAACCTCGACGACCTTCACCGGGCGGATGACCGTTTCCGTTTCCGCCTTTTGCTCGCTGCAGCCGGCAAGTCCGACAAGCCCGACAAGGGCAAGGCCCTGCCCGAAACTCTTCCAGTTTGCCAGTCCCCTGATCAACATGTTCGGCTCCTACCGAAAGAATGCCCCTCTGAGGGTCGAAATGACTATTTCAATGCGCGGATCATGTAATCGGCGAGCACGGCAGGCTCGACCTCGCCCTCGCCCGTGCACTTCTTGGCCACCAGTTGCGGATGGCACAGCGTCACGCCGAAGCACATGAAGCATTCGGCGGCGACCATCGGGTCCTGCTGGCGAAACTCGCCGGCTTCGATGCCCTGGCGGATGATGCCGGCGAGAAGGTGCCGGATGCGGGTGAGGTGCTCCTCGATCACCGCCCATTGCTGGTCGAGGGCAACGAGGACCATTTCGTGCACCCGCTCCTCCTCAAGCATGGTCTCGATGGTGATCCGGTGCATCAGGGCGAGATGGCTCTTCAGGCGCTGCTCGGCAGAACCGGAACCGGCCGCATTCTCCTTCAGCGCGGCATATTGCACGCCCAGCATGCGCCTTGCGAGCGCCTGGTGGATCTCCGCCTTGGAAGAGAAGAAGCGGTAGATATTGGCCGGCGACATCGACAGATCGCGCGCAATGTCGGCCACATTGGTCTTCGAGTAGCCGTAATGCTTGAAGAGGCGCTCCGCCGCATCGAGAATCCTCTCGATGTTGTCGGTCCGGGCGGCCTCGCCGGCCTGGCTGGAAAGATCGTTCATGACGCGTGCCAAATGATGACTGACGAATTTTGAATTTCGTCAGTCGTATCATGTCAGCATTTTCTGTCAATCCCGCCGGAATTTTCCGCAACGCTGGAACCTTTGCCCGTGTCGCAAGTTCGTTGAGGCCGCGAAGTGCTTGTGGGGACCCCATCATGGCCGATGGCCAATTGCTGCAACTGGAAACGGACGACCGCTACCGGCTGCTGATCAACGCGATCACCGATTATGCAATCTATATGGTGGACCCGCAGGGCTATGTGGCCAGCTGGAATCCCGGTGCCGAGCGCATGAAAGGCTATGTCGCCAGCGAAATTCTCGGGCAGCATTTTTCCCGGTTCTACACCCCGGAGGACCGGGCGGCGGGCGAGCCGCAGCACGGCCTCGATACGGCGCGGCGGGAGGGCCGCTTCGAGAAGGAAGGCTGGCGACTGCGCAAGAATGGCGAGCGCTTCTGGGCCAATGTCGTGATCGACGCCATCCGCGACCAGCACGGCACGCTTCTCGGCTTTGCCAAGATCACCCGCGACATCAGCGAGAAGCGCACCGCGCAGATCGAGCTTGCCCGGGCGCGCGAGGAACTGTTCCAGGCCCAGAAACTGGAGGCCATCGGCCAGTTGACGGGCGGCGTCGCGCATGACTTCAACAATCTGCTGATGGCGATCCTCGGCAGCCTGCAGATGCTGCAGAAGCGCCTGCCGGACGACCCGCAGACCACCCCTCTCGTCATCAATGCCATTCGCGGCGCCGAACGCGGCGCGGCCCTGACCCAGCGGCTGCTGGCCTTTGCCCGGCGCCAGGAACTGGATGTGCGCCCCGTCGATGTGCGCGATCTGGTGGAAGGCATGGTGGAGCTTGCCCGCCGCTCCCTTCCGCCCGACATCGCCATCGAGGTCGAATGCGAGACCGGCCTGCCCGCCGTCCTGACCGACGGCAACCAGCTGGAGACGGCGCTGCTGAACCTCATCGTCAATGCCCGCGACGCCATGCCGAACGGCGGCCTCATTCGGATTCTGGCGCGCCCGCGCCATGTCCTGCAGCGCGAAGGCCAGCTCGAACCCGGCCTTTATGTCGAGCTTTCGGTGATCGATGACGGCGAAGGCATGGATGCCGAGACACTGGCGCGCGCGCCCACGCCGTTTTTCACCACGAAAGGCATCGGCAAGGGCACCGGGCTCGGGCTTTCCATGGTACAAGGCCTGACGGAGCAATCGGGCGGTGCATTGCGGCTGACCAGCCTGCCGGGTTTCGGCACCACGGTGACGCTGCTGATGCCCGCGCAGGCAGGGGCCGTGCAGGCCGCAACAAGGACGGAAGACGCAATGACGACGATGCAGGACAAGCCTCAAGCGGGACGCCCGCTGACCGTGCTTGCCGTGGATGACGATGCGCTGGTGCTGATGAATACCGGCCTGATGCTGGAGGATCTCGGCCATACGGTGATCGAGGCGTATAACGGGGTCGATGCGCTGGCCATCGTCGAAAGCGGGCAGGAGATCGACGTGGTGATCACCGATCATTCGATGCCGCGCATGACGGGCGCCGAACTGGCCGGACGCATCCGGCAGATCCGGCCGCACCTGCCGATCGTGCTTGCCACCGGCTATGCGGAGCTGCCGAGCGGCGACGGCGCCAACCTGCCGCGCCTGCCCAAGCCCTTTTCGCAGCAGCAGCTGGGCGAAGTCCTGGCCAGCCTGCCAGCCTCCCTCTAGCGATTTCGCCGCGAACATTTGCCGCTCCTTGGGTGTTTGGCATGCAACAACGCCAGGAGGACAGACAATGGTGTTCAAGCCCCAGACCTATCATGAACGAGAGCCGACGGTGGATGTGCAGTATCCGCCGCAGGCCGCGCTGGAAACCCGGGTGGCGGCAGCGCTCGCCAGCGCCGGCGGACTGGATGCGACCGACCTTGCGGTGACGGCCGAAGGAAACACCATCGTCCTGACCGGCAGCGTGCTGCAAACCGGCGAAATCGAGCGTGCTGCGGAAGTGGCGATGTCCGTCGAGGGCGTCACCTCCGTCACCAATCGCCTCAGTGCCAGCGAAACCTCCTGATTTTCCGGATCTTCGCCGAGCTTCAGACATCGAAAAGCCCGGGGCGTTGGGTAACGCCCCGGGCTTTTGCTGTTGGAAAGAGCTGCAGCCTATCGCGGCAGGGCGTAGGCGATCACGTAGTCGCCGGGCTTGGTGCCGATCGAGCCATGGCCGCCCGCGACCATCACCAAGAACTGGCGCCCGTCCTCCGCCGAATAGGTCATCGGGGTTGCCTGGCCGCCGGCCGGCAGGCGTGCTTCCCACAGTTCCTCGCCTGTCGTCAGGTTGTAGGCGCGCAGATAGTTGTCGACTGCTGCGCCGAGGAAGACGACGCCGCCCTTGGTGATCATCGGTCCGCCGATGCCCGGCACGCCGAGCTTGAAGGGCAGCGGCAGCGGCGTCATGTCGTAGACGGTGCCGTTCTTCTGCTTGTAGGCGATCTCGCCCGTGCGCAGGTCGGCGCCCGCGACATAACCCCATGGCGGCGCCTGGCAGGGGATCTGCAACGGTCCGAGGAAGGGACCCATCTTCACGGCATAGGGGGCGCCCTCATTGCGGTTCAACCCCTGTTCCGACCCCTTCTCGCCTTCCCCCTTCGGCGGCACGTCCGCACGCGGCACGAGCTGCGATGTGAAGGCGAGATAGGTCGGCATGCCGAACATCACCATGCGCTCCGGATCCACCGCGACCGAACCCCAGTTGAAGGTGCCGAAATTGCCGGGATAGACGAGCGTACCCTGCAGCGACGGCGGCGTGTACTGACCCTCATATTTCAGCTGCTTCAGCCGGATGCGGCACACCATCTGGTCGAATATGGTGACACCCCACATGTCCCGGCCTTCCAGCGTGCGCGGCCGGAACGTGAGCGCCGTAATCGGCTGCGTCGGAGAGGTCGTGTCTTCAGGAATCGCGCCGCCCGGTGCCGGGATCTCGCGGATCGGGCGCAGCGGTTCGCCGGTGCGGCGGTCGAGCACGTAGATATCGCCCTGTTTGGTGGGGCCGACAAGGGCCGGCACCTGCACACCATCCGGCATGGTCAGATCGATCAGAACCGGCTGGGCCGGCACGTCCATGTCCCACAGGTCATGATGCACCGTCTGGCGCACCCAGCGGTCGGCGCCGGTATTGAGGTCGAGCGCGACGATGGAGGACGAGTACTTCTCGACACTCTCCGAACGGTTCATGCCGAGCTGGTCCGGCACCTGGTTGCCAAGCGGAATGTAGACGAGGCCAAGTTGTTCATCGACGCTGAAGACCGACCAGCTGTTCGGCGAGTTCGCCGTATAGGTCTGTCCTTCCGGCAGCGGTGCAGTCTCAGTCGGATTGCCGGAATCCCAGTTCCAGACCAGCTGGCCGGAATTGACGTCGAAGGCCCGGATCACGCCGGACTGCTCCCGGACGGAATAGTTGTCGTTGACCGCTCCGCCGATGATGATCTTGCCGGCGGCGATCACCGGAGGCGACGTCGAATAATAGTAGCCGGCCGGATTGTAGGGCATGCCCTGTTCCAGATGCAGCACGCCGTTATCGGCAAAGCCGGTGCAAACCTGACCGTTGGTGGCATCAAGCGCGATCAACCGGGCATCCGAGGTCGGCAGGTAGACGCGCTGGGCGCAGGCTTGCCCCGGCTGGGCGGCCGGATCGGCATAATAGGTCACGCCGCGGCACGTCTGGTGCTGGCGATCGGGATTGAGGCCGACATTCGGATCGTATTTCCACTGCTCCTTGCCGGTTGTCGCGTCGATGGCGATTGCCCAGTTGTGCGGCGTGCACAGATACAGCGAATTGCCGACCTTCAGCGGCGTCACCTGATAGGTCGTCTCGCCGACATCCTCCGGCAGCTTCACGTCGCCGGTCTGGTAGCGCCAGACTTCCTGCAGGTTCGCCACGTTCTGGACATTGACCTGGTCGAGCGGCGAGTAGCGCTGACCGTAGGGCGTGCGGCCATACTGGTGCCACTCGCCGGGCGGCACGTTGCCGCCGAGATTGGGCGCGGCCGCGACCTGCTCTTCCGGCAGCCGGCCCTCCATATCCGTCGTGTCGGTGAACATCGAGAAGATGGCAACGGCAATGGCCAGCACCAGCACTACACCCAGAGGTCCGGCGCCGGCCGCATAGCGGGTGCCGGTATTGGGGCTGCGGAAACCGAGCGGCCGGCGCACCCACGGCGTCAGCAGCCAGAGGCCGAGCACGATGATGACACCGCCGCGCGGGCCGAGCTGCCACCAGTCGAAGCCGACCTCCCAGATCGCCCAGGCAAGCGAACCGATGACAATGAGGGAATAGAGAAGCAGCGCCGAGGAGCGGCGCATGAAAAGCAGAATGGCAGTGACCAGAAATGCAATGCCGGTGATGAGATAATAGGCGCTGCCGCCCAACATCAGGAGTTGGGCGCCACCGGCGGCCAACGCAATCCCTATCAAGGCGAACAGGATCGCAGTGATCGTAACGGACATGTCAGAAATCCCGAAAGTGCGAGGGGTGATCGAGGCTTTTTTGGGGCCCTACCCGGCGGGTCAACTGCCAAGCGTGCCGAAGGTTCCATGAAAAAGACCGTCCGCCCCAGCCGCCAGCCGCAGCCCGGAGAGAGCCGAGGGGGAAGCCGGAGAGAGCCGTGTCATGCCCGCCTGCGCTTCGGGACAGGCGACAGGCGAGCCATGCCACCGGCAAAGCGCCACAACCAACGCCCGAAGCCCGGGCATGCTTCCAGGGCCTCGCGAAGCGCACGCACAGGAAGGCGGATCAATCCTCGCCCAGTTCCTGCAGGATCTGGTGACGGGCCCGGTTCAGGCGACTCTTGACCGTGCCGACGGCACAGTCGCATATTTCGGCGGCGGATTCGTAGCTCTCTCCCAGGATGGCGACCAGCGTCAGCACCTCCCGGTAATGCGGGGGCAGCCTGGCGAGCGCCCGCTGCACCTCGCGGACACGGGCCTGCACCTCCTGTGTCGCCTCCATCGGGGAATCGCCCGACACGGCCTCCTCAAGCCCCGGTGCCTCGCGCCCCAGCACCTTGGCGCGCGTATAGAATGTGTTGCGCATGATGGTGAAGAGCCAGGATTTCAGCTTGGTCCCCGGCTCGAACTTGTCGAGGTTGGCCAGGGCCTTCATCAGCGTTTCCTGCACCAGATCGTCCGCATCCGAGGGATTGCGGCAGAAGGTGCGGGCAAAGGCGCGGAGAGCGGGGATGAGTCTGACAATATCTGCGCGTGCAGGATCGCGACTCAACTGTGATTCTGACACCGTTGCAAACCTCTCCAGTATCGGTGGTGGGATCGAGGTGGCAAACGTTGCGCATATGCATTTAGTTCCGCCCGCCCCTGCCATTCGCGGTTGTTGCGCAATAGGCCGCAAACCCGCCCGGAGCCTGAAGCCGCCTGCGGATGCAAGGCGCGACGTCCGGAACAAAGCCAGCCTCTCTGCCGTTCTCACGGGCAACATCAGGACAAACCGGAAAGGGAGATGTCATGAGCATTGTCGGCACGCAGGTGATTGCCGAAGGCAGCGGAAACGCAGGCTATACGGTGGAATTCATCGAACAGGATGGCGACGTGATCTCCGTCAGCCTGCGCTCGCAGACCTCGGGGGTGAACCGGACCAACGCGGTGGCCAAAGCCAAGGAATTCATCAGCCGGATGGTTCGCGACAACGAACTGCCGGACGAGATGGTGGATGCCGAGAACCAGGACGGTCGCGCCGCGACCATGGCGAGCTCCGCCTCCCGTCGCAGCGAGCCGCGCAACCTTGAGGAGCAGCTGCAGGAGGGACTGGAGGACAGCTTTCCGGCAAGCGACCCGATTTCCATCGCCGTTACCTCCATTCCCGGCCGTGACGGCCGCGGCTGAGACGCAAATGCGCACATTGATACAACGCCCGGCCCGGAACCGACCGGCCGGGCGTCGTGTTGCGGGCCTGTCCCATTGACAAGCGGGACCTTTCCGCGCTTTCCAGTAGTTTGACAGGGGATGCCGCCCCATCTTTCGCCGCACAGCCGGCGGAAAACGGCTGGGGCATCCTCCAGACAACCGGACCGCCGAGAGGTCGGAATGAAGCAGAACACGGACGAGACCACCACCGGCAACACCAGCACCGGCAAGCCGGAGCTGGGCGCAACCGTCAGCACGAAAGTTGCCGGCCTTCTCAGCGCAATCGAGAAGGAACCGGTGCCGGACCGGCTGATGGAGCTTGCGCTTCAGTTGCAGAAGGCGCTCAACGAAAAGCAGGCCCTGCCGGACTGAGCGGTCGGAAGGCTGCCGCGCACGCCGCGCCTCAGCGCCCGACCTGCACCGGCGTTATGGTATCGCTGCTGACCCTGCCCTCCAGCACGCCGCGCGGACCGTCGGACGGAAAACGCCCGGACATATCCTCGATCACCGTATACAGTTTCTCGCTGCGAAAGGCGCTCGCCATGTCGGTGGAATTGCCCTCCGCCGGCAGGGCATCGGTGTCGGTGTAGTCCACCTCCGCTTCGGTGGCGACCAGCCGCGCGTCGCCCGTCGTCCGCGCCCGTACCACCACTTCACCCTGCGGCGGACGATCCATCCACTGCGGATCCTCTGCCGGCGCATTGGGAACGAGGCGATAGATCTTCATGTCCTCTGCCAAGGTCTTGCACTCCTTCTGTCGTGAGAGCGCAAAACGCCCGCCCGCGCGCTTCGTTCCGCGGAACCTTGCCCGCCGCCTGCGGTTGCTGCGGCACCGGAGAGACCAAGGAGGAACCGATGGAAAATCCCGGCAACTGCCATCATCTCTGCATCGACATGCAGCGCCTCTTCGCCGAGGACACGCCCTGGCAGATCGACTGGATGGAGCGTGTGCGCGGACGGGTGGAAAGGGTGGCGCGCGCCACGGCGCAGCGGACGATCTTCACCCGCTTCATTCCGCCGCAACGCCCCGAGGCAGCGACCGGCATGTGGCGTCCCTATTTCGAGAAATGGTCGAACATGACGCGCGAGGCCCTTGGCGAGGCGATGATCGATCTGCTGCCGGAACTCAGGCAACTCGTGCCCCCGGCCGTGGTGTTCGACAAGCCGACCTATTCGCCCTGGCTCGACGGCCGGCTCCACCGCCACCTGCAGGACAAGGGCGCCGGAACCCTGGTCGTTTCCGGCGGGGAGACCGATGTCTGTGTGCTGGCGACAGTGCTCGGCGCCGTCGATCTCGGCTACCGCGTCATCGTGGTGCGGGATGCGATCTGCAGCGCCTCCGACCAGACCCATGACGATTCCATCGATCTTCTGGCGCGGCGCTTTTCGGTGCAGGTGGACCTGATGGAGGCGGATGCGGTGCTGGCCTGGTGGCCCTGAGCGGCGAGGTGCCACGGAACAATCTCCCGCCCCACCGGTTGGATTCGCAGACGGCAACAGCCCGCAGCGAGGAGGCAGGCCATGCGACATGAACCGAAAAGCGGCGGCAAGCCCGGCGAGATATCCCAGTGGCCGCGCTGGGAGGGGCCGGCGGAAAATCGTCCCAGCGGCTATGTGCAGGGCGAGGCGGACATTTTCGCCGAGCACCCCGTGGAAGACAAGAAGCGCGATGCGCGCGACTATCCGCTGGAGGATCTCTCGCCCGAAGAACGGGCGCAGCGCCAGGCCGAGGGCGGAGACAAAAGCGGAGACAAGGGCGGACATAGGGGCGGAGACAGGGCATGAGCACGGAACTCTGGTTCTTCGCCGTCGCGATCGGCCCGGTCCTGCTGGGCGGGGCGATCGTCTATGCCCTGATGCGCCGGCGCCGCATCAACCCGGTCGAGGACATGCGCCGGGAAGAGGCCGTGCGCGACCTTTACGACAAGCCGGGTTCCCGCAGCCGCTGATCCACCTTCGGCGGGAACCTTCTTCCGGTACCCGCGGTTAGATGGAGGCGACATCCCTGCTGCATTGACGGCCACCACCAGACCGGCGGCGGGGCCACGCACCCAATACCCCCGAGAAACAAGAACCAAGAAACAACCCACACCGAGGAGAGAAACACCATGGCTGACAAGACCCTTGAGGATCTGTTCTACGAGACGCTGAAGGACATCTATTATGCCGAGCGCAAGATTTCCAAGGCGCTTCCGAAGATGGCGCGTGGCGCCACCGACGAAAAGCTGAAGCAGGCCTTCCTCAAGCACAAGGAGGAAACCGACGGGCAGATCGAGCGCCTGCAGCAGGTCTTCGAGATCATCGGCAAGCGCGCCCGCGGCAAGACCTGCCCCGCCATCGACGGCATCATCGAGGAAGGCGAGGAAATCCTCGACGACTTCAAGGGCACGCCGGCTCTCGACGCCGGACTGCTGGCGGCAGCCCAGGCCGTGGAGCACTACGAGATCAGCCGTTACGGCACGCTGCGCGCCTGGGCGGGTCAGCTCGGCCTGAAGGACGCCGTGAGCCTGCTTGAGGAAACGCTTGCCGAGGAAACCAAGACGGACGAGACCCTGACGAAGCTGGCCGAAACCGCGGTGAACAACGCGGCCCGCAAGGCCGCCTGACGCGGGAAGTTCCCGAGACAGGAACACGAGGCCCGCCGTCCCGCAGAGGGGGCGGGCCTTCTGATGGCCACATGACGGCCACGAGGAACGCCCGCGGAGAAGGATCGCCGCGGGCTGGTTCGATGGACGCTCTGTCGCGAGCCGCCGCTCAGGCGGAGACGTGCTGCGAATGCGGTATCACGCGGCTCCACTCGCCGCTGACCTCCTGCCGTCGGAAGACGGTGCGTCGCAGCGTCTGGATGTCACGGGCCGCGTGGGCCCTTGCCGCCTGCAGCGCCAGTTCGTAGCTCGGGAATGATGCCGAGGGCTGGCCGTCCAGCACATAGATCCAGCCGGTCGAGTGCGGCACGATGTCGAAGTATTTTTCCATTGATGGGTCCTCCTTGCCAGCGCTTCGAACTGCCGGAAGAGGAAGAAGTTCCACCCCTTCTGCATTTTTACGCGAACGGAGGATTGCCAGCCGGCGCTGCAACGCACAAAATTCGATTCTCTCGGAACTTTAGCGGCTTCGGGGCGTTCTGACGGTTGGGCGAATGGAGAGGAAGATGGCGGACTCGAACGAGTGGATCAGAAACCGGGCCTACGCGCTGTGGGAAGAAGAAGGCCGCCCGCACGGCCGCGATGCCGAGCATTGGGCGCGGGCCTGCGAGGAATTCGAAGCGCAGTCGGAGGCGACCGAAAAGCCGGCGGCGGCAGTGACGGCGTCCCGGACCAGGAAAGCGGCAAGTCCGGCAACCGAGGCACCCGTCAGCACGGCGGAGCCGAAGAAACCGAAAGCCTCTGCCAAGACCAAGACAGCAACGGCCAAGGCACCTGCAAAACCGGTGGCAGAACCGAAGCCGGTGGAACCGATTGCCGCTCCGGCGCGCAAGCGGTCGGCCAAGACCCCCGTGGCCTGAGCCTCTCCCCCTATCGCCAGACTGTGCAGCGTCGCGGATCTCTTCGCGGTGCTGGGATATCGTTGTCTTTATCGTCGAGAGCGGCATGCAGGTCGAGTTTTCCGAGTTCCGGTTTTCCAGAGCGCAATGGAACAGCGCCGAAGGGCGAAGCGTTGATAGCGACGCGACAGGGGGCGCCGCCTGCGACAGGCCGGGCGGCTCGATTGTCTTCCTGTGCGCCGCGCGGAGGGCATTGGCATGATGAATGCGCCCTTTACCTTCGATGACCGCCGCGAGCGGCGCGGCAGCCGCGACCGGATCCTTGATCCGACACGCCTCGGAAGGGACATGCCGGCGATGAAAATTCTCTCCGTCACGTCCGAACTGTTTCCCCTGGTCAAGACCGGCGGCCTCGCCGACGTGACCGGTTCGCTGCCCAAGGCGCTGGCAGCGCTCGGCATATCAACCACGACCCTGCTGCCCGGCTATCCGGTCATGCTGAGGCAGATCGGCCAAAGCGGCGTACCGCTGATGACCTTCGAGGATCTGCTGGGCGAGCGGGCAACGCTGGTGCATGCCCGCCACGATGACCTCGACCTGCTGGTGCTCAACGCCCCCACCCTGTTCGACCGGCCGGGCGGCCCCTATGTCGACGCCAGCGGCAAGGACCACCCCGACAACTGGCGCCGCTTCGCAGCGCTATCGCGCGCGGCCGCCGAAATCGCCGCCGGCGCCCTGCCCGGCTGGCAGCCGGATCTCGTACACACCCATGACTGGCAGTCGGCCCTGACCTCCGTCTACATGCGCGAGATGGGCTGCCGGGTGCCGGTGGTGCTGACCATCCACAACATCGCCTTCCAGGGCCAGTTCGGCGCCGACCGGCTGCCGGCCATCGGTCTGCCGGACCACGCCTACAGCACCGGATGCCTCGAATATTTCGGCGATATCAGCTATCTCAAGGGCGGGCTGCAGACGGCCGACATCATCACCACCGTCAGCCCGACCTATGCCCGTGAAATCCTCACCCCACGCTTCGGCATGGGCCTCGACGGCGTGCTGAACGAGAGGGTGATGGCGCTGCGCGGTATCGTCAACGGCATCGATCTCGATGTCTGGAACCCGGCAACCGACCCGCACCTGCCACGCAACTACGATGCCACGAGCCTGAGGCGCAAGCGGGAGAACCGTGAGGTGCTGCTGGAGCGTTTCGGGCTTGATCAGGACGAGGGACCGGTCTTTTCCGCCGTGACCCGTCTCACCTGGCAGAAGGGCATGGACATGTTTGCCGATGCCGCCGACGAGGTCCTTCGCCAGGGCGGCAAGGTGATCGTGTTCGGCCAGGGCGATCACGAGATCGAGCAGGCATTGCGCACCACCGCCGCCCGTTTCCCGGGCCGCATGGCCGTGCATATCGGTTATGACGAGCCGACCGCGCACCTGATCCATGGCGGTTCGGACGCCATCGTCCAGCCCTCCCGATTCGAACCCTGCGGCCTCACCCAGCTTTATGCGCTGCGCTACGGTTGCGTGCCGGTGGTATCGCGCACCGGCGGGCTGTCGGAAACCATCATCGATGCCAATGATGCGGCCATGTCCGCCCGCGTTGCGACCGGCTTCCAGTTCCATCCCGTCAACACCGACGGACTGCGGCTGGCGCTGCGCCGCGCACTCGATACCTATGCCGACCCGCGTCACTGGGCCAGACTGCAGAACCAGGGCATGAAGACCCGCTTTTCCTGGGAACGCAGTGCGGACAAATATGCAGCGATCTACACCAATCTGGTGAACCGGCGGGTCTCTGCCTCCTGACCACGCCGCTCCACGCGGCAGATGCGCCTGTTAAGCCATGCCACAAGGCCAGCCTTTCACATCCGGAGGCTGGCTTTTTTCCCTGAGCGCAAGACCTGTCCTCACGACAGGCAGGGAAGCAGCACCCCGTCAAGGCGCGCGCCCCCTGCCGGCAGTCGGCAGAGGGCGCGCGCCTTGACGGGGTGGCTGGCAATCAGCCGCGGCGGAACACGGCAAGGCTTCGACCCTCGAGATCGAAATCCTCTTCCTGATCGATCTCCTGGCCGCGAATGGTGACATCGGCGGTGGTCAGTTCGAGAATCCACCGGCCCTTGTTGAGCGGCGGGATCTTGAACGGCACCAGTCCCTCGAACGGGTTGAACAGCATCAGCACGTCGGACCAGATGCCCTTCTGGCCCTCCAGATCGCGCCGGCCGAGATGCAGGCCGAGCGTCGTGCCCTCCATCCATTGTTCCGGCTGCTGATAGCCGCCGCCGGCATTGAACCAGTTGACCTCCATGCCGTCGCGCCAGTTCTCGCGGCGGAAGATCGGCTGCGTCTGACGCAGCTTGATGAGGTGCCGCGTGAAAGTGCGCAGCGCCTCGTTGGTCTCCGGCAGGTCTTCCCACTGGACCCAGGAAATCTCGCTGTCCTGGCAGTAGCCATTGTTGTTGCCCATCTGGCTGCGGCCGAACTCGTCGCCGGCAAGCAACATCGGCGTGCCGTGCGAGAGGAACAGGGTAGCGAGGAAGTTACGCTTCTGCCGCTCGCGCGTGGCGTTGATGGCCTCGTCCTCCGTCGACCCTTCCGCGCCGTAATTATAGCTGCGGTTGTCGTTGTGGCCGTCGTTGTTGTCCTCGCCGTTCGCCTCGTTGTGCTTCTCGTTGTAGGAGACGAGGTCGTTCAGCGTGAAGCCGTCATGGGCGGCAAGGAAGTTGACGCTTGCCCAGGGCCGCCGGCCGCGCTGGTCGTAGATGTCGCCGGAACCGAGCAGGCGCGCGGCGAAATCCGGCGCGGTGTTCTGGTCGCCCTTCCAGTATTCGCGGGTCGTGTCGCGATATTTGTCGTTCCATTCGGCCCAGCCGGGCGGAAAACCGCCGACCTGATATCCGCCCGGACCGATATCCCATGGTTCGCCGATCAGCTTGACACGGGAGAGGATCGGGCACTGGGTGATGGCGTCGAAGAAACCGCCGCGCTGGTCGAACCCTTCCGGCTCGCGCCCGAGGATGGTGCCGAGGTCGAAACGGAAGCCGTCGACATGCATGTGCTCCACCCAGTACCGCAGCGAATCCATCACCATCTGCAGCACGCGCGGGTGGGAAGTGTTCACCGTATTACCGGTGCCCGTGTCGTTGATATAATAGCGGTGATTGTCGTTCAGGGTGCGGTAGTAGGAAAAGTTGTCGATACCCTTGAAGGACAGCGTCGGCCCCAGCTCGTTACCTTCCGCCGTGTGGTTGTAGACCACGTCGAGGATCACCTCGATGCCGGCATCGTGGAAGGCGCGCACCATGTCGCGAAAGCCCTGGATGCCGCGCGGACCGTAATAGCGCGAGGCCGGCGCGAAGAAGCCGATCGTGTTGTAGCCCCAGAAATTGTGCAGGCCCTTGTCGAGCAGGTGCTGGTCGTCGGGAAATTCATGCACCGGCATCAGTTCCACCGAGGTGATCCCGAGGCTCTTGATGTAGTCCACGGTTGCCTTGTGCCCCATGCCGTCGAAGGTGCCGCGCAGATCCGGCGGAATGGCCGGGTTGAGCCTGGTGAACCCCTTCACATGCGTCTCGTAGACGATGGTGGATGGCCAGGGAACATTCGGGCGGTTGTCCGGCGTCCAGTCGAAATCCTTCGGGTCGATGACCCTGCATTTCGGCGTGAAGGGCGCGCTGTCGCGCTCGTCGAAGGTCAGGTCCTTGTCGTCATGATAGATGTCATAGGCAAAATGGGCGTCGTTCCAATCGAAGGTGCCGACCAGTTCGCGGGCGTAAGGATCGATGAGAAGCTTGTTCGGATTGAACCGGTGGCCGTTTTCCGGATCGAAGGGACCGTGCACACGATAGCCGTAGAGCTGGCCCGGCTTCACGCCCGGCAGATAGCCGTGCCAGATCTCGTGGGTATATTCCGGAAGTGTCACGCGGGCGATTTCCCGCTTGCCGGTCTGATCGAAAAGGCAGAGCTCCACGCGGTCCGCATGGGCAGAGAAAATTGCGAAGTTGGTGCCCTCGCCATCGAAATTCGCACCGAGTTCCAGCCAGGAACCGGGCTCGACGCTGACTGTCTGAAAATTGCTGTCCATACCGCACCTTGCTGTGACTGTGCGCCAACAAAGCGCGACCGGCAAAATCGTTCCGTGCCGCTGCAAAGATGCGGCCTGCCGGGCCGCCTGCGGCGGCACTTCCTGCATCGCTGCGGTAACCTTTTGCCGGCCTCGCGCGTTTCCTCAGACCGGTGCCCGCGCATGACGCGCGGGCAAAGCGGAGAGACAAACGGAGACGACCATGACAGCGCTTACCCCCGAAGAAATGGAGGGCCGCCTGAACGCCCATCGCGAGCTGATGATCGATTTCATCGCAGCCCTGCTTTCCGGCGAGGACCGTGTGCAGGACTTTACGCGACGCCTGGTGGAGGATGCGAGTTTCAAGGATCATCAGGAGGATCCGGGAGCCTTGCCGGATCTCGGCCTTGCCACCGAGGCAAGTGCGGCCGACGAAGTGCGCTCGATCCTGGAAGCGGCACGCGCCAGGGCAGAGGCAACGCAGGAGCAAAGCTGACGGCCATCCGCCTTCACCGGCGATCTGTCGCGCTCTGCGCCGGGTCGCGGCCTGCCTTCTTTCCGGCCAACTTCCATCGCATTGTTAAGAAGTGTGGCGGTTCTGTGGAACCGGACGATGACACGATCGTTCAGGTGGCACAGGCTGCAAGGAGGGTTTCAATGTCTCGCGAATGGATGGAAGCCGCCAGCGTAATGCTGGCGATCGTGACCTGCTACATGCTGATCGTACCGGTGTGAGCCCATTGGCGCGCCGCCCTAAAGCCGACCGGACAGCGCCTCTGCCTTGCCCCTCAACGGTCCGCATCACGGCCGGCGGCGAAATAGGCTGCCAGATTGTCGATGTCGGCATCCGTCAGATTGTCGGCGGCCCGCACCATCAGGTGGTGGAACCGGGTACCGCCCCTTTCCCCGTCGCGAAACAACCGGAGCTGCCCCGCCAGATAGGGCGCGCTCTGCCCGAAGAGCCTCGGATAGAGCGGATTGCCGTCCTCCCGTTCATGACAGCTGAGGCAGGCCGGGATGCGATCTTCCGGACGGCCTGACCGGGCAAGCGCCTGCCCGGCCGCGACATCCGCGCCCCGAGGATTGACGGGCGCCGGCGCGCCGGCGCGCTGCCGTTCGCCGGTAAAGCGGGCGGCAAGGCCTGCCACATCGTTGGCGTTCAATCCATTGACCGCCGTCTGCATGATGCCGCTCTGCCGCTCTCCCTTCAGATAGGCCATGAGGCTTGCCCGCAGATAGGCTTCCGACTGGCCGGCAAGGCTGGGGATCAGGCTCTCGCCCGTCAGCCTGTTTTCCGCATGACAGGCATTGCAATCCAGGGCGGCGCTCATGCCCGGTCGTAATGGCGCTGCCAGCCCGGCAAGCTGGCGGTATTCGCTCGCCGTCATGCCCGGCAGCTTTCGCAGGAAGGCAACCATGGCCCAGACCTCGTCCTCACGCTGTTGCGAGGGCCAGGCCGGCATGCCGGTAAAGCGCACCCCGTGCTGCACGATCTGAAACAGTTCCGCATCGCTCCAGATCGGCACCCTGGGTTTCAGGTCGGGCGGCACCGGCAGCATGCCGAACACCACCGCCGAGCGCGGCGCGGCGGGCGATCCGTGGCACATGGCACAGCCCTGCTCGAAATGACCGGCGGCCATCGGCAGCATCTGCGGATTGTCGAGCGGCGGCACCGATATGCCGAGAGCGGCGGTGCGCGTGGAACTGCGCATCGACCAGTGCAGGAACCAGTCGGTGATCGGCCAGTGGCCGCTCGCCGCGCCGATACCGACCAGCCCGGACCAGGCCAGAACAAGGCCGAGAAGCGGTGCGGCGATGGCCGCGGCGACGAGATATCTCCAGCGGATGAACATCAGCCCTCCCCCAGCCCTGGCGCATCCGGCGCATTCAGCGTGCGGGCCAGCAGCGTGACGCCGCCGACGAGATAGACGGCGGCTCCCACCATCAGCATCACGACGCCGCCGATCTGCTGGTCCTCTGCCGCCGACAGCGTGGTGCCGAAGCAGGTGACGAAACCCTCGCCGTAGAGCGGCCGCGGCGCGAGCGAGAGGAGCGCGCCAAGCAGCGTCATGTGCATGGAGGTGAACAGCAGGCCCAGCGTGCCGCCCAGCCGGCGCTCGCCCTGGCTGCGGCCCCCACCGCCGAAACAGGAAAGCCACAGCACGAGACCCGCCGCGAGGAAGGAGGCCTGCTCCAATGCCCGCACCAGCGGCACCTGTTCCGAAAGCGCCCGCAGCGCCGGCAGATGCCAGCCCCAGACCGTCACGAGTTCTATCATGGACGCCAGCAGCGGCGTCATATGCGCGCGGGTGGAGATGTGGTCGAAGCGGGTGCCGGACAGGCCGATGGCAAGCAGCGGAGCGGCCCCCGCCACCACCGCCATATGGGTGATCATGTGGATCGAGAAGGAGGCGGCATCCCCCAGCGCCAGCAGGGTCCAGGCGGCAGCGAGAAGCAGGAGACCGGCAGCAACGAAGACACGCCTCATGCCTGACACTCCGACATGAAAAACAGCGGCAGCGCGGTGAAGACCACCGCCACGAGGCTGAGCCCGGAGAGAAGCAGTGTGGCAAACCCCTGGAAGCGGCGCCGGTCCCGGTCGGTGGCCGCCGCATGGGGTGGTTCTTCCGAACCGAAGCCCCATTGGCGCCAGGCAAGATAGGCGGCAAACAGGATGAAAGCGGCCGCGCCGGCCGTGAACACCGCAAGGCTCACCCGGTAATCGTTGAAGCCAAGCCCCATCAGGCCGGGCTTGGCGCAGTGGATGGCCATGACCACGTAGCAGACAAGGAAGTGGAAGGCCCAGACCGCCGGTCCGGTAAACAGTGTCCAAAGCGTCTCCACTTCGCGCGGGATGAAGCTTTTCATGGTCTCACCTCAAGCTCGGAAACAGGCCGATGGTGGCGAAGGTGGCAAGCGCGGTGAACAGCATGAAATGCCAGTAGAGCACCACGTTGCGCAGGTCCTGGTCGTAATCGGCGGTCAGCCGTCCGGCAAAACTGCGCGCCAGGCAGTAAAG
Organism: Rhizobium sp. CSW-27; assembly: GCF_018760785.1. Taxonomy (GTDB): domain Bacteria; phylum Pseudomonadota; class Alphaproteobacteria; order Rhizobiales; family Rhizobiaceae; genus Neorhizobium. Next base: position 153,232 of record NZ_JAHHZO010000002.1, on the reverse strand, counting down.
CTGCATGATCAGCGCCACCAGCGCGTGCACAGAGGTCCAGATCACCAGCATCCAGACAATGGCGGGATAGACATGCGCCGTCGGTTCAAGACCATGCACATGGGGACCCATCAGGCCGGCCAGCGTTCCGGCGAGTGTGAGGCCTGCAGAAAGGCAGAGCAGCAGGCGGGTCGCCAGGCAATGGTCGCGATCATTGGCGAAGCGTGCCGCCATCATCGCGGCCCAGGCCAGCGCAAAGAGCCCTGCGGCCAGCATCGGCCAGAACAGCCCCGGTCCGGCGAGGCCGGCGGTGAAATCCTCGTGGATCGTCCAGTAGAAAAAGTAGCCGAAGGCGAGGCTTGCAAAGGCGGTTCCATCCCCCACCATGGTGATGAACATCGCCCACCAGCCGACGGAGGCCGGCCCGGAGACATAGAGCGGGAATTTCCTGCCCATGCCCGCGTCGCGCATCTCGGCTTCGGGGATCGGCGCGGTTCCGGTCCACAGCCAGTAGAGGATGGCAAAAAGAGTGCCGAAGCCGCAGGCAATCGTCACCCACCACCATTCGAACGTCAGCGCAATGAACACCCCGCCCAGCAGGAAGGCGGCAACCATCGTCACATGCGAGGTCCCGCCGACGCGCAGCACCTGCAGCGGTTCGCCATCAAGCACCGAGGTTACCAGCGTCTCGCGGTGACCCGTCTCCGCGTCCGGAAGGTAGAAACGGCCCTCCTTGATATGCTGCTTGAGTTCGGGCTGGTCCCAGAGCGGATAGCGGCTTTTGATGATCGGGATCGACCGAAGCCCCCAGGTCTCCTCCGGCTCGTTCAGCCATTCCAGCGTGCCGGCATTCCACGGATTTTCCGGCGCATGCGGCTGCGACTTCTTCGGCCGCACCACATCGATGACGACAAGCGCGAAGCCGGCGGCGAAGATGAAGGCGCCGATGGTCGAGATGAGGTTGAGCCAGTCCCACCCCATGTCGGCCGGATAGGTGAAGACACGCCGCGGCATGCCGCGAAGCCCGGTGAAATGCATCGGGAAGAAGCCGACATTGAAGCCGATGAACATCAGCCAGAAGGCGATCTTGCCGATGCGGGCGGACAGCATCTTGCCGGAAAAGAACGGGTAGAAATAATAGATGCCGGCCGTCACCGGAAACAGCATGCCGCCGATCAGCACGTAATGCAGATGGGCGACGATGAAATAGGTGTCATGCGCCTGCCAGTCGAAAGGCACCAGCGCCACCATGACGCCGGTCAACCCGCCGATGATGAAGATGGCCAGCCCGCCCGCCCCGAACAGCATCGGCACGGAAAAGACGACGCGTCCCGCCAGCATGGTGGCGATGAAGACGAAGATCTGCACACCGGTCGGAATGACGACCGCCTCAGAGGCCGCGGAGAAGAAGGCAAGCGAGATCTGCGGCAGGCCTGTCGCGAACATGTGGTGCACCCACAGCCCGAAGCTCAGGAAACCGGTGCCCACCGCCGCCAGCACGATCCAGGAATAACCGACGATCGGCCGCTGCGCGAAGGTCGGCACGATCATCGCCATCAGCGCGATCGCCGGCAGGAAGATGATGTAGACCTCCGGATGGCCGAAGATCCAGAACAGGTGCTGCCAGAGAAGCGGATCACCGCCGCGCGCCGCATCGAAAAACGGCCAGTCGAACATGCGCTGCATCTCGAACAGCAGGTCGCCGGCAATCAGCGGCGGGAAGGCAAACAGGATCATGCCGGCCACCACCAGCAGATACCAGGCAAACAGCGGCATCATGTTGATGCGCATGCCAGGCGCGCGGCACTTCATGATACCGACGATCAGTTCGACGGCGGCCGCGATCGAGGCGACTTCGATGAAGGAGAGGCCGAGCAGCCAGATATCCGCGCCGATCCTGCTCTGCTCCTTGTCGGTGGCAAGCGGCGGATACATGAACCAGCCGCCATTCGGCGCCGCACCGAAGAAGATCGAGCCGCAGACGAAGACACCGCCGATGGCAAAGCTCCAGTAGCCGAAGGCGGAAAGGCGCGGAAACGGCAGTTCCCGCGAGCCGAGCATCGAGGGCAGCACGAAGATCGCCACCGCCTCGAAGATCGGCACGGCAAACAGGAACATCATCACCGTGCCATGCAGGGTGAAGGCCTGGTTGAAGAAATCGGCGGTCAGCAGATCGTTTTCCGGCACGGCGAGCTGCAGGCGCACCAGAAGCGCCAGAAGGCCGGCAAACAGCATGAAGGCAAAGGCCGTGCAGCCGTACCACATGCCGATTTCGCTGTTGTTGACCGACGTCCAGTAACGCCAGCCGGACGGCGTGCGCCAGACCTCGCGCAGCCGCTCCTCCTGCGCGGCGCGCTCTTCCTCGGAAAGGAGAGGTCCAAGCTCGCTCATTGCAATCCTTTCAGATAGTCGGCGATCGCCACCACCTCATCCTGAGGCAGCATGGCAAAGCCCGGCATGCGGATGCCGGGCTTGATCGCATCGGGGTACTGGATGAAACGCCGCAGGTTGTCCCGCGTGTTGGCAAGCGTGCCTGCGGCAATCGTGGGGCGGGTGCCGAAGGCGGTCAGATCGGGTCCGAGCGCACCATCGGCCGGCGTGCCCTCAATCGCATGGCAGGCGGAACAGCCGTGCCGCAGGAAGAGGCGCAGGCCGGGATCAGCATTGCCCGCCACAGCCGTCGCGGCCGGCGCTGCCGCCCGGGACGAACCCAGCCAGGCTTCGAAAGCCTCTGGCTCCATGGCCTCGACGCTGAACGCCATCAGCGCATGAGCCGTGCCGCAGAACTCGGCACAGACGCCGCGATAGCTGCCCGGCCTTGTCGCCTCCAGCTGCAGTTCATTGGTCCTGCCGGGGATTGCATCCATCTTGCCGCCGATCGACGGTATCCAGAAGGAGTGGATCACGTCCTTCGCCTTCAGCAGGAACAGCACGCGTTCGCCCACCGGCAGGCGCACCTCGTTTGCCGTCTCCCGCACCACGGAGCCTCCGGAATCGAGATAGCGCACGCGCCACCAGAACTGCTCCGCCGTCACCTCGATACGGCGCAGGTTCTCGCCCTCGCCGCCGAACCAGGGACGCATGGCCGGCATCAGCCAGACGGCATAGGCAAGCAGCGCACTGAGAACGACGACCGGGAAAATGCCGCCGCCGAACAGGATGAGCAGGCCGGCGGTCCGTTCCTTCACCGGCGCCTTCTTCAGGCGGCCGGCATAGATCACGAGACCGACGACCATAAGCCAGATGATGCCACCACCGGCAACCATCACCCAGAAGAGCCTTGCCACCGCATCCGCCTCCGAGCCGGCGGGATCGAGCGAGGACTGCATGCCGGAACAGCCGGACAGAAGCCCGGCCGGCACGCCCCACAGCGCGGCCCGGCAAGGGGCACGCAGCCTCGATAATGGTGATCGGATTGGCCGGCTTTCGCCGGTCAAGCGGTCAGCGCGCATCCCTGCCCCTGCGGTTGGTCGCGAAATTATCCGCCGGCGTCACGACGGCATGCGGGGTGCAACTGCCTTGCCATCCGTTTGTTCCAACCCCGCGTTGAATTTTTCACGCAGGCGAAAGCGGCGTGAAGGACAGGCGGCGGAACCTTGTCCGGCATGGCGCGGTTAGAGAGACATGTCCTGGTCGAAGCCGGGACAGCGCCTCTCGTCGTCGATCGGGAGAAACGGACAGGAGGAGTTTGATGCTGAGGATTCTGGAGACCATCCGCGGCATGTTCGGCCGGCCAAGGCCGCGTGCCGCCCAACCCGGATCCGGGGAGGCAGAGATGCATGTCGTGCTGCCAGAGAATGTCGGACTGCCGCTTCCCCGGACACCGCAGGAGGAAATGGCCGTGCCCGCCTCCATCAACGGGCGCGACCTCTCGAGCGGTCGCCTGTGAGCGACCGGCCTGCCGGCAACGGCACACCTGAGAGAAGAAAGGAAACACCGCATGACAGAGATCACATCCGCACACATTCTGATTCTCGCCACCGATGGCTACGAACGCTCGGAACTGCGCGTGCCCCTCGAAGAACTGCGCAAACGCGGCGCGACGGTCAAGATCGCTTCCCTCAAGCCCGGCGAGATCAAGAGCTGGGACGAGAAGGACTGGGGCGACAGCGTGCCCGTCGACCTGACCGTCGGCGAGGCCAGGCTCGATGACTATCATGCGCTTGTCATTCCGGGCGGCCAGATCAACCCGGACATCCTGCGCACCAGCGATGAAGCCGTGCGTCTCGTGCGCGCCTTCATCGACAGCGGCAAGCCGGTCGCCGCCATCTGCCATGGCCCCTGGCTTCTGGTGGAGGCGGATGCGCTGCGCGGCCGCAAGGCGACCTCCTACCATTCCATCCGCACCGACGTGAGGAATGCCGGCGCGACCTGGGAGGACAAGGAGGTGGTGGTGGACCAGGGCATCATCACCTCGCGCTCGCCGAAGGACCTGCAGGTCTTCGTCAACAAGATCGTCGAGGAAGTGCAGGAAGGAAAGCATGCCCGCCGCGCGGCCTGAGGCGCCGCCGGATCCGGACGGATCCGGAAAGCACAAGCGAGGTCGCCCGCCGGGCGGCCTCTTTTCGTCTCAGCCGCCAGCCTCAGCCGCCTGCATCAGGAAGGAGAGCAATCTTCGCTCCTCGGCCCGCAGGCCGGCAAGATCGGCTTCGGCGCGCAAGGGCGCGGCGAGCGCCGCATCGAGTGGCGCCGGATCTTCCGGCAGCGAAAGGATGGCCGGGTGGATGTAACTGTTGCGGCACACAGCCGGCGTGTTCTGCAATTCCTCGGAGGCGGCGGCGGTCAGAAGCTTCATCCGGATCTTCTCGTCATCGAGGCGCGCCTGCCGCGCCGCGCAGAAGGCGGCAAGACTGCCGCCCCAGGTGCGGAAGGTCTTGGCGGAAACGGCAAGGCCGGCCGCCTCGGCCAGGTAGGCGTTGAGCCGGCCGGAATCGACCGTATGCGGCGTTCCGTCCTCGTCCGGCCAGGAAAACAGCTGGCGGCCGGGCAGGTCGGCGATCTCCTCGAAGATCCGTTGCAGACGCGGGTGACGGATGGTGTGGCTGACGCGCTTGCCGCCCTTCGCCGTAAAGCGCAGCTGTACGCAATCCTCGCCGAGCCGCATGTGCCGCTTCAGCAGAGTCGTGGCGCCATAGGTCTTGTTCTCCCTGGCATAGGCGCGGTTTCCCACCCGCAGATGCGTGGCATCCAGCAGCGCCACAAGCGCCGCGATGACCGCCTCCGGCCGGTCGAGCCCGGCGCCCAGATCACGCTGCACACGCCGCCGGATGCGCGGCAGCGCCCCGCCGAAACGGATCATCTGATCGTATTTCAGCTCGCTGCGGAAGGCCTGCCAGTCGGCATGGTAGCGATACTGCTTGCGCCCGCGCGCATCATAGCCCGTCGCCTGCAGATGGCCGCGCGGATCAAGGCAGATCCAGACATTCTCATAGGCCGGCGGCAGGCCGAGCGACAGGATACGCGCCTTCTGCGCCCCCTCGCCCAGCAGCGTGCCGTCCGGCATGCGATAGCAGAAGCCCCGCCCCTTGCGCTGGCGGCGGATTCCGGGCTGCGTGTCGCTGACATAGGTGAGGCCGACTTCAGCGAGAGAAAGCGGATCCGGATCGGAAGTGCGCGTGATGTCCATGGCGGCCAAACGCCGGTGCCGGGGCTTCGTTCCCGCCGCAGCCGCTGCGCCGCCTCTGCGGGCGGAGAGGCCGGGAAGCCCCTCGGAACCTCGCGGCGCAGCGGAACCCGCGCACCCGAACCGGCTCAGCGCTGGTGGCCCTCCTTGCCGGTCTCGGTAGCCTGCCGTTCGAACAGGCGGCGCGGCCCGGTCAGCTGCCAGCGGAAGCCCTCGGAGGCATATTCCACCTCCACCTGGGCGCTGAAGGAGGCGGCGGCATGACGGCGGATGATGGTGGTGCCGAAACCGGTGGCGACCGGCTGCGACACCGGCGGCCCGCCGCGTTCCTCCCAGCGGATCGTCAGCAGCGCTTCCTCCTCCCCCTCGCTGCCGGCAACCGCCGACCAGCCAAGATCCACGCGGCCTTCCGGCACCGACAGGGCGCCGTATTTCACCGAATTGGTGGCGAGTTCATGCAGCACGAGGCCGAGATTCTGCACCGCCTCGGCGCGCAGCACGAAATCCGGCCCGCGCACATCGACACGGTTGCGCGTCTCGACAAAGGTTTCCAGATGCATCGCCACGACACGCGCGATCGGCACGCCGGCCCATTGCTCCTGCGCCAGCATCTCGATCGACTTGCCGAGCCCCTGCAGCCGCTCGCCGATGGCCTGCTGGAAGGCCTCCATGCTGGTTCCGCGCCGCGCCAGCTGGCGCATCATCGCCTGCACGAGGGTCATGATGTTCTTGGTGCGGTGCACCAGCTCATGCATGATCAGATGCACGCGATCCTCGGCCTCGCTGCGGTCGAAGGAGGCATTCGACAGGGCAACGGCGACCTGATTGGCTTCCGTGATGCGCGTTTCCACCGGCGAGACGATCTCGCCACGCCCGATGCGTTCCGCCATGGCGGCGATCTCTTGAATCGGGCCGCGCAGCTGGCGCGCCACCAGATAGGCGACCGCCAGCCCGACGAGAAGAATGGCAAGACTGCCGACGATGAGATAGCGCGAGGTGGTGAGAATGGTGGCCTGCGCCGTGGCGATCGGGCCCCAGACAACCACCTTCCACGACCATTCGGGAAGCTGCGCATAGCCGTACATCTGGCGCGGTTCCCTGCCCACATCCTCGATGGTGCCGCTCATGCCCGTCATCAGCGCGAGCGTTTCCGGCGCAAACGGCGCCCGTTCGCCGGCCCATGCCGCCGTGGAGGTGACGACATGGCCGGTCTGGTCGAGCACGGCCACCGACCAGCCCTTCGGCAGGCTGTCGGTGTTGATCAACCGCTGCAGGTCCTCGGCATTCTGGGTGAGGACGAGGGCCGCGCCGGCACTTGCCAGCTCCGCCGGAAGCGGCATGAGCACGTTGAACACCCAGCGCTGGCTGGTGACCCCGAAGAAGATGTTGGATACCTCGATCCTGCGGCTCGCCAGCACCGATTGCAGGCCATCCATGTTGGCCATCGGCAGCAGGGGCTGGCCGTAGGAGACGCGCGTGTTGAGCTTCTGGCGACCATCCCTGTCCACCAGCAGCACGTAGCGGTTGCTTGCACGAAGGCTGGTCTGGGTGCGGGCATGGAAGGCGGCGAGATCGCCGGTTTCAAGCTCCGGCGAGGTGGCGATCAGGCGCAGCGTCGTTGCCGCATCGCGCAGTTCCCGCTCAATGGTGCGGGCAATCGTGCTGGCATCTTCCTGGGTATCGGCATTGAGAGTGTCGCGCTGCTGGGCTTCGAGGCGCAGCATCAGGAAAATCACGAAGGCGATCAGGGGTACGGCAATGACGGCTGCAAGCGCGACCAGGTAGACACTGATGGACGCCGTCGGAAAGAATCGCGCGCTTCGTTTCATCTCAGGCAGCCCGTGCGGGTCTAAACACCGAACGGTCGCCCATGGCGGCTGTCCACATTGCCTGTCACCCTCTTTACCCGTGCAACCTAGCCATCCCTTCTATCCGAGTTCTCGAATGGAACCAAGCCGTGATCGGATTTCTGGTCGGGAGCGGACCTTCGGGCCCGCTTCACTCCGTGCTTTCCGAGGAATCCCAGCGGGGCGCACCGGCTGCCGGGCGCTTGGGCTCGGCCTGGCCGGGCGGCACGTTGTGGGCGGTGCTGTCTTCCGAATGGGTGATGACGGTGGGCTTGGCCGCGGCGACACCGCTTGCCTTGCGATCGGCCTGGCTCTTGCCGAACTGCCCCTTCGCATCCTGTTCCGGCTGCATCCCGTGCCCGCTTTTCGGCATGTCCTTGCGCATGATCTTCTCCCCTTGCCGGTGCTTCACCACAGCCCGATGGCAGCAGCGTGCATACAACCAGCGGGAGCATGAAAGGTTCCAGCGCGATGGAAAGACAGCAGGTGGCCATCGCAGACGAAAAAGCCGCCGCAGTATACCCCGCAGCGGCTTCAGCATGTCAGGCAGGGATCGGTCAGGCCGTTCAGAGACGCTGCGTCGACTGCGGGTCAAAGACCACCGCCTTGTCCAGGTTCATGACGAACTGGAAAGGCTGGCCGACCGAAAGCGTCACGTCGGCACGGGTGCGGGCGGTAAAGGTCTTGCCCTTCACCTGTGCCGTGACGAAGGTGTCGGAGCCGGTCGGCTCGACCATCGTCACATGTGCATCGATCACCGTGGTGCGCCGGGCGGCCGGATCGGCAAGGCTCGCATCGGTGATCGTTTCGGGGCGCAGGCCGAGAATGACCGCCTGTCCATCCCGCAGGGCGCCCTGCGCCACCGTGGACGGCACCGGCACGGCAATCTCCGCTCCCTCGAACAGCACGATGCGCTGGCCCTCGCCCGTGCCCTGCACCTTGCCATGCAGCATGTTCATGGCCGGAGAGCCCATGAAATCGGCGACGAAGATGTTGGCCGGCAGGTTGTAGATCTCGGCCGGCGTGCCGACCTGCTGCACATTGCCTTCCTTCAGCACCACGATCTTGGTGGCGAGCGTCATCGCCTCGATCTGGTCATGGGTGACGTAGACGATGGTGGCATGGGTGTTCTGGTGCAGCGCCTTGATCTCGGCACGCACCTCGACGCGCAGCTTGGCATCGAGGTTCGACAGCGGTTCATCGAACAGGAAGACGCGCGGCTGGCGCACCAGCGCCCGGCCCATGGCCACGCGCTGGCGCTGGCCGCCCGACAGCTGGCTCGGCCGGCGCTTCAGCAGGTGTTCGATCTGCAGCGTGCGGGCGGCAACCTTGATCGCCTCCTCTCGCTCGTTCTTCGGCACGCCGCGCATTTCCAGCGCAAAGCCGATGTTTTCCTCCACCGTCATGTTCGGATAGAGCGCATAGGACTGGAACACCATCGCGATGTCGCGCTTCGACGGATGCAGGTTGGTCACCACCTGATTGTCGATGACGATGTCGCCGGAGGTGGGCGGCAGAAGGCCGGCGATGGAGTTCAGCAGCGTGGACTTGCCGCAGCCGGACGGGCCGACGAGGACGAGGAAGCCGCCCTTTTCCAGCTCTATATCGATGCCTTTCAGAACCTCGACCGGACCGATCTTCTTGCGCAGGTTCTTGATCTGAAGAAAGCTCATGGCACTTATCCCTTGACTGCGCCGGCCATCAGGCCGCGCACGAAGTAGCGTCCGGCGACGATGTAGACGAAGAGCGTCGGCAGCGCCGCAAAGACGGCCGCGGCCATGTCGACATTGTATTCCTTGACGCCGGTGGAGGAGGAGACGAGGTTGTTGAGCGCCACCGTCATCGGCGAGGACGCCCCCGACGAGAAGGACACGCCGAACAGGAAGTCGTTCCAGATATTGGTGAACTGGTAGATGATCGTGACCACGATGATCGGGCCCGATGTCGGCAGGAGGATGCGCCAGAAGATGCGGAAGAAGCCCGCGCCGTCCATCATCGCCGCCTTGATCAGCTCGTCCGGGAAGGCTTCGTAATAGTTGCGGAAGAACAGCGTCGTGAAGCCGAGACCGTAGATGACATGCACGAAGACGAGGCCGGTCGTGGTGTTGGCAAGCCCCATCAGCCCCAGCATGCGGGCCATCGGGATCAGCACCGCCTGGAAGGGAATGAAGCAGGCAAACAGCATCATGCCGAACACGATCTTGTGGCCGGGAAAGCGCCACTTGGTGAGCACGTAGCCGTTCAGTGCGCCGAGCAGCGTCGAGATCAGTACGGCCGGAACCACCATCTTGATGGAATTCCAGAAATAGCCCTTGATGCCGCCGCAGGTGACGCCGATGCAGGCCTCGCCCCAGGCCTTCACCCAGGCATCCACAGAGGGAGCGGTGGGAAGAGCCAGCATGTTGCCGCCGCGGATCTCGTCGAGCGATTTCAGCGAGGTCGTCAGCATCACGTAGAGCGGCAGCAGATAGACGGCCGCGAGGATCAGCAGCAGGCCGTAGATGACGAAGCGGGCGGTTTTTGCAGAGCCCGCGCTGACGGTTTCGGTCGCGCCGCTCATCAGTTCTTCTCCCTGAGTTCGGAATAGAGATAGGGAACGATGATCGCCGTGATCCCCATCAGCATCATCACCGCGCTGGCCGAGCCGACAGCCATCTGGTTGCGGGTGAAGGTGTAGGAATACATGAAGGTAGACGGCAGCTCGGTGGCATTGCCGGGACCGCCGCCCGTCAGCGCGATGACAAGGTCGTAGGACTTGATCGCCATGTGGGCCAGCACGATGAAGGCGGACAGGAAGACCGGGCGCAGCATGGGAATGATGATGCGGCGATAGATGGCCGACATCGGCGCTCCATCGATCTGCGCCGCCTTGATTATCTCGCCGTCAATGCCGCGCAGGCCGGCCAGGAACATGGCCATGACGAAGCCGGAGGCCTGCCAGACGCCGGCGATCACCACGGTGTAGATCGCCATGTCCGGATTGACCAGCCAGTCGAAGCGGAAGTTTTCCCATCCCCAGCTGCGCATGGTGTGTTCCAGTCCGAGGCCCGGATTGAGGAACCACTTCCAGGCCGTGCCGGTGACGACGAAGGACAGCGCCATCGGATAGAGGAAGATCGGCCGCAGCACGCCTTCGCCGCGGATGCGCTGGTCCATCAGGATCGCGAGCGCCAGACCGATGACGATGCAGATGCCGATATAGAGGCTGCCGAAGATGGTGAGGTTTTTCATCGCCATGTACCAGTTCGGCTGCGACCACAGCCGCTGATAGGCATCGAAGCCGACCAGCTTGTAGACCGGCAGGATGCGCGAATTGGTGAAGGACAGGTAGACCGTCCAGAGAATGAACCCGTAGACGAAGACGAGAATGATGGCGAAGGACGGCGCCAGAACGAGCTTCGGCAGGGTATCGCGGACACGATCCGCGAAGGCCGGACGGGCACTCACTGCCGTCACCGCCGGTATCGGTTCGATATTTGTCATCATGACCTCCGGCCACGGGCCAGATCGATTTCGGGAATGGAGTGTCGAGCAATCTCAACTTCAAAAAGTGGCCGGGAGGGTATCCCGGCCACGGGTGCGGACGTCAGGCGTCCGGCATGCGATCACTTGGCGGCAGCAACGGCTTCCGGCAGGCGCTTCAGCGCTTCGTCGGTCGAGATCTGACCGTTGAGGTGCTGGGTCACGACGTCGAAGATGGCTTCCTTGATGGCCGAAGGCTGGGCATAGCCATGGGCCAGCGAGCCCATCAGCGTGCCCTTGGCAGCGGCTTCCGCCACGTCCTGGATGCCCTTCTTGCCGCAATCGTCGAACTGGTCGCCGGGCACGTCGGTACGGGCCGGAACGGAGCCCTTCACCGTGTTGAAGGCGATCTGGAAGGACGGATCCTCGACGGCCGCGGCCATCTTCAGCTGCGCATCGCGCTTGTCGCCACCGACGTCGAACATCACGAACTGGTCGGCATTGAAGAGCACGTTGCCCTGGGTGCCGGGGAAGCGGATGCAGACGAAGTCGGTGCCCGGCTTCTTGTTAGCGCGCAGGAATTCGCCCTTGGCCCAGTCGCCCATTTCCTGGGCGCCGGCCTTGCCTTCGATGACGAGGGCAGACGTCAGGTTCCAGTCACGGCCGGAGAAGTTCGGGTCGAAATAGGTCTTCAGCTTCGACATGTCGTCGAAGACCTTGCGCATGGTATCGCCGCTCAGCGCCGCGGTATCCAGGTCGAGGATCGCTTTCTTGTAGAAATCGGCGCCACCGACGGAGAGCACGACGGCTTCCCACAGCGTTCCGTCCTGCCAGGGCTGGCCGCCATGAGCGAGCGGAATGATGCCCTGGGACTTGAAGTTGTCGAGCATGGCGACGAGTTCGTCGAAATTGGTCGGGGCCTTGCCGCCGGCCTTGTCGAGAGCCGCCTTGTTGATCCACAGCCAGTTGGTGGAGTGGATGTTCACCGGTGCGGCAATCCAGTTGCCGTCATACTTGGCAAAATTCTGCAGCGCCGCCGGGATCACCTTGTCCCAGCCCTGCTTCTGGGCAACGTCGTTGAGATTGCCGACAACGCCCATTTCCGCCCAGTCGCGGATGTCGAAGCCGAGCATCTGCACCGCGGTCGGCGGATCGCCGGAGGTGACGCGGGCGCGCAGCGCAGTCATCGCCTGAACGCCGGAACCGCCGGCAACCGGCATGTCCTTCCAGGAGACGCCTTCCTTCTGCAGGTTCTGCTTCAGCACGTTGAGTGCCGCAGCTTCCCCGCCGGCCGTCCACCAGTGCAGGACTTCGACGCTTTCCTCGGCCTTGGCAGCACCGGCTGCAAGGGCGATGATCGCAGCACCGGCTGCGAGTGTCTTGATAGAGCGAATGTTCATTGAGAAACTCCCTAAAGATCCGGGCTCCTCTCCGGATGTTGAATTTATAACGATACAAACCGAGTCTGTGTCAACCCGGCCATGGAATATTTTTCATTTCGTACACCATGAGGTAGAGCACTGAAATAATTATGGAAAATCTGGCAGAGGGGATACCGCCGAACCCGAAAATATGTTTTGTATCGTTTTATGACGTAAGGTTGGGAGCCCTTGCGGGGAGGCAGTGATCGATGACGCGTGAGGAGAGCGGGCGTGCCGGCGGGGCGCCCGACAATGACAGAATGATGGAACCGCCCGGCAAGGGCAAACCGACACTGAGGACAATCGCCGGACTGACCGGCCTTGCGGTGACGACCGTGTCGCGCGCGCTTGCGGGCGACGTGCAGATCGCGCTGGAAACCCGCATGCGGGTGTCGCAGGTGGCGCGCGAGATCGGATACATGCCGGACCGCGCCGCACAGCGCCTGCGCACCGGCCGCACCAACGTGATCAGCCTCATCCTCGATCCGCACGAGGAAATCCTCGGGTATGCGACCTCGATGATCAACGGCGTGACGGAAGCTCTGCGAGACACGCCCTATCATCTGGTCATCACCCCGCACTTCTCCGACCGGCCGCAGATCGAGCCCGTCGCCCACATCCTGCGCAACCGTACCGCCGACGGGGTGATCTTCACCCGCACGGAGCCGCTGGACGCGCGGGTGAAGATGCTGCTGGAAAGCGATTTTCCCTTCATCTGCCACGGGCGCACGGAGCTTGCGACACCGCACCCCTACGTCGATTACGACAACTATGCCTTCGCCTATCAGGCGGCGCGCCGGCTGACCGCGAGCGGCTGCCGCAAGCTTGCGATCATTCTGCCGCCGACCGCCTTCACCTTTGCCCACCACATGCGGCACGGCTTCATGACGGCGATCCGCGAGGAGGGTCTCGCCTACGAGATTCCGCAGGAGGTGACGCTGGACAGCAAGTCGGACGCGATCCGCGACTGCTTCTTCGCGCTGTTTGCCCACCCGGACCGGCCGGACGGCGTGGTCTGCGGTGGCGAGGTGATCGCGATGGCCGTGATGGCGGCCGCCTACGACCACGGCCTGAAGCTGGGGCAGGACGTGCATATCGTCACCAAGCAGACATCGGGCCTGTTCGATCAGGTGCGCCCGCGCATTCCCACCATTTACGAGGATCTGGCCGAAGCCGGCCGCCTGATGGGCGAGCTGCTACTGAAGCGCATCGCCGAAAAAAAGCCGGTCACGGAACTGCAGTACCTGCAGACCGTCACCGGCTTCTGAGACGCCCCCCAACGTCTCGGGACGAGGGTCAATCCTCGTCCTGGAACACTTCCTCGCGCTTGGCGCGAATGCTGGGCAGCAGGACCACGACGAGCACGACGAGAGCGATGGCAAGCAGCGTGGCGCTGATCGGCCGGATGAGGAAGGTGGACGGGTCGCCGCGCGACAGGATCATGGCGCGGCGCAGGTTTTCTTCCAGCAGCGGGCCAAGCACGAAGCCGAGCAGAAGCGGCGCCGGCTCGCAGCGCAGCTTGACCAGCACGTAGCCGATGAAGCCGAAGAAGGCGACGGCATAGAGGTCATAGACATTGGAATTGACGCTGTAGACCCCGATCGAGCAGAAGGCCATGATGATCGGGAACAGCACGTAATAGGGGATGGTCAGCAGCTTCACCCACAGCCCGATCAGCGGCAGGTTGAGAACCACCAGCATCAGGTTGCCGATCCACATCGAGGCGATGATGCCCCAGAACAGGGCCGGCTGCTCGGTCGCGACATTCGGACCCGGCACGATGCCCTGGATGATCATCGCGCCGATCATCAGCGCCATCACCGGATTGGCCGGAATGCCGAGCGTGAGAAGCGGGATGAACGAGGTCTGCGCACCGGCATTGTTGGCCGATTCGGGACCGGCAACACCGGCAATCGCACCGTGGCCGAATTCCTCAGGGGTCTTCGAGACACGTTTTTCGACCGTATAGGAGGCAAAGGCGGCCAGGATTGCTCCGCCCCCCGGCAGGATGCCGAGCGCCGAGCCGATCACCGTGCCACGCAGCACCGGAGCAACCATGCGGCGAAAATCATCGCGCGTCGGCAGCAGGCCCGTGATCTTCTTCACGAGGACCGTGCGGTTCTTTTCGCCCTCCAGATTGCGCAGGATTTCCGCAATGCCGAAGACGCCTACCGCCACCGCGACGAAATTCAGCCCGTCGGCATATTCGCGGATGCCGAGCGTGAAACGCGGCGTGCCGGAATAGATGTCGGTGCCGACAAGACCGAGCAGCAGCCCCAGCACCACCATGGCGAGCGCCTTGATGATCGAGCCGGAGGCCAGCGCGATCGACGAGACGAGACCGACCACCATCAGCGAGAAATATTCGGCCGCGCCGAATTCCAGTGCGATCTTGGTGAGCGGCGGCGCGAAGATGGCGACCAGGAAGGTCGAGACCGTGCCGGCGAAGAAGGAGCCGAGCGCGGCGATGGCAAGAGCCGCTCCCGCCCTGCCCTTGCGGGCCATCTGGTAGCCATCGATCGCCGTGACGGCCGACGAGCTTTCACCCGGCATGTTGATGAGGATCGCCGTGGTCGAGCCGCCATACTGCGCACCGTAATAGATGCCGGCCAGCATGATGAGCGACGAGACCGGCTCCAGCTGGAAGGTGATCGGCAGCAGCATGGCGATGGTGGCCGTGGCGCCGATGCCGGGCAGCACGCCGATCAGGGTGCCGAGCAGCACGCCGATCAGGCAGAAGAACAGGTTGGCAAGCGAAGTTGCGGTGGAGAAGCCGAGTGCGAGATTGCTGAAAAGATCCATGACCGGCCTCCTAGTAACCGAGCCAGGGGCCGAAGCTGCGGAAGGGCAGCCCGAGCCCGTAGCTGAACACCACGACCGAAAAGACCGTCAGCGCCACCGAAAGTACCGCCGCCATCAGGGGCGTCATGCGGCTGGAGGCGAAGGAGGCGATGAAGGCCGTTGCAAACAGCGCGGGCACGAATCCGAGTCCGCGCACCGTG
Organism: Rhizobium sp. CSW-27; assembly: GCF_018760785.1. Lineage (GTDB taxonomy): Bacteria > Pseudomonadota > Alphaproteobacteria > Rhizobiales > Rhizobiaceae > Neorhizobium. The sequence goes on along the minus strand of NZ_JAHHZO010000002.1, from coordinate 137,898 downwards.
ATGCCGAAGAAGATGGCCGATGGCAGGATGAACAGCAGGCCACGCCAGGCAATCGGCCCGACGCCCTCATGCACGGTCCGCAGGGCCTGCACGACGATGATCAGCCCGAGCAGGACAAGCGCTCCGGCCAGCACCAGCGGGAAATAACCCGGTCCCATTCGAAAGGCGGTGCCGATCGGTAGATCGAGAGCCTGCAGTGCAAAGAAAACACCGAAAAGAATGAAAAGCGCGCCACACAGCGCATTGGTCTTGTCGAAACCGACGGATTTCATGGGTCCCCTCGAATAAGTCAGAGGCGCGGCCCCTCGCCGCGTTCACCGGCGCGCCACAAGGCGGCACCCCGGTCCTGCCGCATCGCGGTTCTTCCCGCAGGTGCGGGGCCGGTGCGGTGAAGGCCTGCATCACGGGGATGCAGGCCCTGCGGCAACACTCAGTCCGCGTACTGGCCGGCGGCCTGGATCACCGGCTTCCAGCGGGCGATCTCGCTTTCCAGCTTGGCCTTCAGCGCGGCCGGTGTCGCATCGGTATCCGACGAGGGCGCGGTGCCGAGTTCGGCGAAGCGGGCGGCGACATTCGGATCCTTCAGCGCCACCTGCAGCGCCTTGGAGAGACGCTCCGTCGCGGCCGCCGGCGTGCCCTTCGGCGCATAGATGCCGTGCCAGATACCGACCTCGAAGCCCGGCAGCCCGGCCTCGACAGCCGTAGGCACGTCCTTCAGCACGTCGAGGCGCTTCGGCGAGGTGACGGCATAGGCCTTGATCGTGCCGCCCTGGATCTGCTTGGTGGTGTTGGTGGTCTGGTCGCACATGATGTCGACCTGACCGCCGAGCAGATCGGTCATGGCCGGGCCGGTTCCCTTGTAGGGAACGGTGACGAGCGGCGTCTGGATGGCGCTCATGAACAGCATGCCGCACAGATGCGAGGCGGCACCGATGCCGGCATTGGCGACGGTGACGGTATCCTTGTTGGCCTTGGCATAGTCGATCAGGCTCTTGAGGTCCTTCGCGTCCATGTCCTTGCGGGCGACGATCGTCATCGGCACGTCGGTGACGAGGCCGACATATTCGAAGGCGTTCAGCGTGTCATAGGCAAGCTTGCGATAGAGCGTGGCACTGGTGGCCATGCCGATGTGATGCAGCAGAAGCGTGTAGCCGTCTGCCTCGGAACTGGCAACGCGCCCGGCGCCCAGCGTACCGCCGGCACCGCCGACATTCTCGATGATGATCTGCTGGCCGAGATCCTTCGACATGGATTCGGCCACGAGCCGCGCCACCGTGTCCGTCGGACCACCGGCGGAGAAGGGAACCACCATGGTGATCGAGCGCTCCGGATAGCCGGCAGCCGCAGACAGGCCGGACGAGAGGGCAACGGCGGCAAATGCGGTCGCGCAGGCAAGGGCCTTGAAGAATTTCATCGACATCCTCCTCAGATGAAACCAAGCCAATCGCCGCGGCTCCTCCCGGGCGATCTGGTGCGTCCATCTGTCTTGGCCGGCAGGCTTTCGGCAATTGCCACGGAAACCCCAAAACGTCCGGCAGGCGGCTTTTGCAGCGCAAAATGGGTGGAAACCGAAACATTGCGCCCGTGGCACGGGTGGAAATCCACCCATCGCCATCACTGCCGCACGTCTCTTGACTGCCCGAACCTCACTCCTCCAGCTCGCGCAGGCTCTCGGGTGAGAGGAATTTCCTGTCGAGACCGTATTTCTGCATCTTTTCGTAGAGTGTCTTGCGGCTGATTCCCAGCTGCTCGTAGACCGGCTTCAGCGCCCCGCCATGGGCGGCAATGGCACTGGCGATGATGTTGCGCTCGAAGGCAGCGACCCGGTCGGCCAGCCGCCCGCTTTCCGGCTTCACCAGGGCGCCGCCATCGCCGGGGCGCATGTCGAGCCCGAGAACCAGACGATCGGCGGCATTGCGCAGCTCGCGCACATTGCCCGGCCAGTCCTTCTGCGCGACGGAAGCCACCACCTCCTGCGGCACCTCCATATCGTCACGGCCATAGCGCGCGCAGGCCTCGCGCACCAGCTGCAGGAAGAGCAGCGGAATATCCGCCCGGCGCTGTGCAAGCGCCGGCACGCGCAGCGTTGCGACATTCAGCCGGTACAGCAGGTCGGCACGGAAGCGACCGGCCTGAACCTCCGCCTCCAGATCGACCTTGCTGGTGGCGATGAAACGGACATCGAGCCCCACCGTCTCGTTGGAGCCGAGCCGCGTGATAACCCGCTCCTGCAGCACGCGCAGAAACTTCGCCTGCAGGTCGAAGGGCAGCGAGCCGATCTCGTCAAGCAGGATTGTGCCGCCGCGGCCGTGCTCGAACTTGCCGTAACGCGGGCGCAACGCGCCGGGAAAGGCGCCGGCCTCATGACCGAACAGCTCGCTTTCGATCAGGTTTTCCGGCAGCGCGGCGCAGTTGATCGCGATGAAGGGCCGGTTGGCGCGCGGGCTGACATCGTGCAGCGCACGCGCCACCACCTCCTTGCCGACGCCGGTATCGCCGATCACCAGCGTATCGGCATCCGCCGCGCCGATTGCCCGGATCTGGTAACGCAGATCGACCATCACCTGCGTGCGGCCGGGAAGGCGCGTTTCCAGATCGTCCCGCTTGCCGGCGACCGCCCTCAGGCGCCGGTTTTCCAGCACCAGACCGCGCCGGTCGAGCGCACGGCGGATGACGCCAGCCAGATGCGGGGTGGTGAAGGGTTTCTCGATGAAATCATAGGCGCCCTCGCGCATGGCCTTTACCGCCAGCTGCACATCGCCATGGCCTGTCACCAGGATCACCGGGATTTCCGCATCCAGTTCGCGGATGCGCTGCATCAGCGTCATGCCGTCGATGCCGGGCATGCGGATGTCGCTGACGACGACACCGTCGAAGGCATAGCCGATGAGTTCCAGCACGTGATCGGCACTGGCCAGCGTCTGCACCGACAGGCCCGACAGTTCGAGTGCCTGCGCCGTGGAGCGGCGAAGCTCCTCCTCGTCATCCACCAACAAGACCCGCTGCATGCCTACTCCGCCGCCTGCCCCACCTCGGCCGCCACCTCGTCCAGTTCGATCCGGAAGAGCGCGCCGCCATCCGGATGATCGCCGACGCTGAGGCTGCCGCCGAAATCCTTGACGATATTATAGGAGATGGACAGGCCAAGCCCCAGCCCCTTGCCGACGCCCTTGGTGGTGAAGAAGGGATCGAAGATGCGCTCGCGGATGGCGGCGGGCACGCCCGGCCCGCGATCGCGGATCTGCAGCACCACCCGGCCCGCCAACCGGCCGATGGTCAGGTCGATGCGGCGATCGCCCAGCCCCTCCACCGCATCGGCGGCATTGGTAAGGATATTGACCAGCACCTGCTGCAGGCGCACCGAGCCCGCCTTGACCACCGCAGGCGGTTGGGCCAGCGTGACGCAGAGTTCGGCATCGGCCGCCTTCAGCCGCGCCGCGACGATTTCCAGCGTGTCGCGGATCACTTCGTCCAGCGCGACCGGACCGAGCTTCTCGTTCGGCTTGCGGGCGAAATTGCGCAGATGCCGCGAGATGGCGGCCATACGGTCGATCAGCGCCGAGATGCGGCGGATATTGTCGCTCGCCTCCTCCAGCCGGCCGCGCTCCATCAGCACGGCGGCACTGTCGGCATAGGTCTTGGCAGCGGCAAGCGGCTGGTTGAACTCGTGCGACAGCGCCGCCGACATCTGCCCGAGCCCGGCCAGCTTGCCGGCCTGGATGAGATCCGCCTGGGTCTGGCGCAACTGCTGCTCCGTCAGTCGCCGTTCGGCAATCTCCTCCTCGATGCGATGGTTGACGCGGGCAAGGTCGGCGGTGCGTTCCTCGACGCGCCGTTCCAGCTCCACCTGCGCCTCGGCCTGCAGGTGGAGCCGTTCGGCCAGCCGGGCCCGGCGCTGCATCAGGATCGCCAGCCCAAGACCGGCAAGACACAGCAGGAGCAGGCCGACCACCACCACGCTCTGCGCCTGGGCGCGGGCGGAGGCGGTATCGGTCAGCACATTCACCGTCCATCCCGCCTGCGGCATCGGCTGCGAGGTCACCAGATATTCACGCGCGCCCGCCCCTTCCGAGACCGTCATCAGGCGGTGGCCGGCATCCATCCGCTCGGTGATCGGCAGTTCGCGCAGCCTCGCATCCGAATAGCGGCGCGAAGCCTCCGTGCGTGCCAGCCTTTCGGGCGTCAGCGGCTGGATGGCGCTGTAGAGCCATTCCGGCGTGCCGGTCATGAAGATGATGCCTTCGGGATCGGACACGAAGATGCGGGAATCGCCACCGACCCAGGAGGCCTCGATCGTATCGATATCCACCTTGAAGACGATCACGCCGAGAATGCGGCCGGCGATCTCGATGGGCGAGGAGAAATAATAGCCGCGCCGCGCCGACGTGGTGCCGAGCGCGTAGAAGCGGGCCTGCGCGCCGGCCGCTGCCTGCTGGAAATAGGGACGGTAGCTGAAGTTCTGGCCGATAAAGCTGGTCGGCAGGTCGTAATTGCTGGCGGCGATCGTCTCGCCGTCCATCGTCATCATGTAGATGTCGGAGGACTTCAGCAGCGCGTTGATGCCGCTGAGATAAAGGTTGGTGGCATGGCGCAGCACCGGATCTTCGGGAGACTGGATCAGCGCCTCGATGGCCGGCTGGTCGGCGATCAGCGCCGGCAGCGGCTCGAAGCGGCGCAGGTGGCCGTCAAGCGCGGCGACGGCAAGCCGAAGGGTGGTGCCGCCCTGCACCTCCGCCTCCCTCAGATAGCGGCGCTCGATGATGGTGCCACCATGGAAGACAAACAGGATGCCGATGACGACGAGAGCCCCCAGCGCTGTCAGAAACTGCTTTTTCACCCGCAACGCCCCTCCCCCGAGGCTGTGGCCAGTTGACCCGATCTTGCAGCGCAACTCAAGAGCCCCCGTGGGCTGCCCTGCAAGCCTCGCAGTGGCCGATTAACCGAACCTTCATGCGCAGGACCTAATGCTGCCAGGGCGTGTTCGGCACGGCCTGCGTCGCGGGCAAGACCTGCCGGCGGCAGAGGTCAGGAGCTTTGACATGTACAGACCCGGTGAGCCGGCGAGATCGGGCATGGCGCGCCCCGCCCAGGCGGCTGCCACGCGCACGGTCGGTTCGCTGCTCGACCACGCGCTGGCGGAGACCGCCACAGAGCGCGGCGCGCCGATGACACGGCATCCCGCCGCCTCGCCCGCCACGGCAACGAGAGCGCCGGGCGCAACGGACGGGCTGGAGGCGCGGCTGGACAGCATTCGCGGCAATCTTGCCTCGATCGGCGCCGCGGACCTCATGCGCATGGTGCATGGCGGCTGGCGGCTGATCGCCGCCTTAACCCTCGCCGGACTGGTTGCGGCCCTTCTCTACGCGCTGACGGCAACGCCCCGCTTCACCGCCTCGACCGAAATCGTCATCAACCCCTCGAACCTCAACCTCGTGGCAGACGACGTGTTTGCAGCAAGCCCGCAGCGCGACACGCAGCAGATGGAGGTGGAAAGCAAGCTGCGCCTGCTGACCTCCGGCAGCGTGCTGCTGCAGGTGATCCGCGATCTCGACCTGACGCGGGACGACGAATTCTTCCGCCCCGGCCTGCTTGCCGGGCTTATCTCCGAGCCCGCCGGTCCGCAGGACCGCGAGCTTGCCGTCCTGCGGGCGCTGGAACGCCGGGTGACGGCAACGCGGGACGCCACCTCCTTCGTCGTGACGGTATCCGTCTGGTCGACCGAGCCGGAAAAATCGGTGCGGCTGGCCGCAGCGGTGGTGAAGGCCTTCGAGAACCAGCTCTTCGAGAGCGCATCGGACAGCGCCGGCCGGCTGGCTGCGACCATCAACAGCCGGCTCGACGAACTGCGCCGCTCCGTCAGCGAGGCGGAAGAGCGCGTTGAAACCTTCAAGCGGGAAAACGGGTTGCAGCAGGCGCAGGGAGAACTGACCTCCACCCGCAAGGCCAGCACGCTCGATACGCAGGTGCTCGACGCGCAGCAGCGGCTGATCCAGGCGGAAGCCCGCGCCGCACAGATGCGCGCCGCGCTGTCGGCCGGTCGAATGGCAAGCGATGCCGTGTTCGATTCCGCCACGATGACGGCGCTGCGCGCCAGTTACACGGCCCTGGATCAGCAGGTCAGCGCGTTGTCGCTCACCTATGGCGCCCGCCATCCCCGACTGGTCAGCCTGCAATCCGAACGATCGACCGTGGAAAAGGCGATGACCGAGGAAGCGCAACGCATCCTCGCCGGCGCCAGCGCAGATGTGGAAGAGGCACGCGCCAGCCTCGCCGCTCTGAAGGGCAAGGCCAGCGACGAGCGCGCCACGGTGTTTACCGACAATGATGCACAGGTCGCGCTGCGGGAACTGGAACGCGACGCCCGCGCCAAGGCCTCGGTCTACGAGACCTATCTGGCACGCACCCATCAGATCGCCGAGCGCCAGCAGATCGACACCAGCAATGTGCAGGTCATTTCGGCGCCGGTTCCGCCGCACGGCCGGAGCTGGCCGCCCGGTGTCGCGATCCTCGCCCCTGCCGGCGCCTTGGCCGGCGCCCTGCTGGGACTGGGGCTGGCAATGGCCGCCGGGCTGTGGCGCCACGCCCTGCGCCCTGCCGATCGCGCCAGCGCCCCGGGGGTTTTTCGCAGCCCGTTCTGAACCGAAAGGCCGCACGCCTTGCCGGTCGCGGATCAAACGGCCGCGCCGGTGGTTCTATCCCTGTCACCCGATGACATCGCAACAGTGACAAGGAGGACAGCATGGCCAACGCCAGTTCGAAACACATCGGTTCCGGCGCGCAGGGCAAGCAAAGCGGCACCGGCGCCATGACCGACATCGACAAGGACAAGCTGCCGGACAACATGGTTCTGTCCAACCGCGACAAGTCGCAGCATTCCCGCGAGCGCGGGCTGGACAGCAAGATGGTGCAGAACGAACAGTATCACGACCAGGAGGCAAACCACCTGGAGGAGTGAGCCCATCCCGCAAACCGCGCCGGCGCCTCCTGATCTTGTGAGGGGCCGGCCGGTTGCAATGTCGGTCAAAGCGGTTAGACTTTGGTGATCGCCGGCTATGGGACAAGGGCGCCGGCGGCTGGAAGACGACGCGCTTTCGCCCTCCGAAAGGAGGTGGCATCGTGACCATGACCGACGAACAGACCGTTCTCGAACCGGGAGACCTGCAGTTCCTGCAGTCCTATTTCGACGGCATCCTGCAGCAACGGGGCCTGGATGGCGAGGACCTGACGGCCCGGCGGGCCGCAACCAATCTCGCAGCGGAGATCATCGCCCTCTACCAGACGGGCGTGCGCGAACCGCAGGAACTCAGCGTCCGGCTCGGCCTGTAAGATGCAGGGCCGCCTGGAGGGACGGGCGGGACCTGCTCAGCGCTTGGCGAGCAGATCGCGCTCATCCCGCATCAGGTAAAGGCGCGTCACCATGTCGAGATGCCGTGCCAGCCAGTCGGCCATGGCCTTCTCCTCTGCCAGAATGCGCTCGAACACCGCGATCGCCTCCGTGTCGCCCAGTTCGTCGGCGGCGGCAATCAGCACGCGATAGCTGGCAATTTCCGAATGCTCGAAGGCATAGGCGGCCATGGTGGCCTTCACCACTTCGTCGGCGGCCATCATGCTGCCGATACCCTGCGCCGCCGCGCTGACGCGCCCGGCCATTTCACGCAGCAGGGAGACGCCGCCGGGCGTGCGCGCCAGCAGGGCATGCAGCGCCGCGGCCTGCTCTTCCGTCTCGGCCAGATGCCCCTCCATCCGCTCACGCAGTTCCGGATAGCTTTCGATCCGGCCGATCTGCGCCTTGAGAAGCGAGATCGCCTGGATTTCCATGGCATGCGCTTCGCGAAGCCAGGCCTGGAAGTGGTCGATGGCATGGGTCATCCGGCTTGATCCTCCCTTGGTGGCGCTGGTTCCTCAACAGCCGTTGCGCCTGCAAGGTTCCCGTGCGTCCCGTCGAGCATGGCGATCCGGCGCCGCAGCGCCTTGACTTGAATCATCGGCAGGCATCCTCCGGCGGCAGTCCGTGAATGCATCTTCCGGGAACGATCCGGGCGGGGCGCGGTTGGAAAGGCAAACAGCAGGAGAACCGGATGCCCAATCCCCGCGAACCAAGCGAACAGCCTCCGATGCCGGCCCCCGTCTGGACCCCGGAGCCTCCCATTCAGGAACCGGAACCAGACCGTCTGCCGGACGAGGTGCCGACACCGAACCCGGACGAGACGCGCGAACCGCCGGCGCATTTTCTGCCGGGCGCCTGACCCGTCCGGGCCGCCGCGCCTGGCTCCCGTCTCCCCCGTCTGGCCCTTCCCCTCTGCCAGACATGGCACGCCGGCTGGAACCCGGCGCGCCTTCTGGCGTTTTCCGCGCAGGATCGACAGTGAAAGGCGACAGGCGTGGATGCACACATGGTGAGAACCGGCAGGCGGGAAACCCGACAGGCTGAGAAGGCGGGGGCCGCCCGCATCATCCGCCCCGGCCGCAATGCCTGGCGCGACGCCACCGCACGACAGGCCGCCTTCCTGATCGATGGCGCGGATTATTACCGTCGCCTCGAAGAGGTGCTCGTCAGGGCGCGCCACTCCATCTTCATCGTCGGATGGGATTTCAATCCCGACATCCGCCTGCGTCCCGAAGATGCCGCCAGCCCCACGCTCGGTTCGATCCTCCGGGCGCAGGTGGACGCGCAGCCAGACCTCGTGGTGCGCATCCTCGTCTGGGGCATGGGGCCGATCTATTCGGGCAAGAGCCTGCGGCTGTTTCACAAGAGCGGCTGGAACGACCATCCGCGCATCCGCCTGCAGTTCGATTTCCAGCACCCGGTGCGGGCCAGCCATCATCAGAAGATGGTGGCGGTGGACGATGCCGTGGCCTTCCTCGGCGGGATCGACCTGACCGCCCGCCGTTGGGACGACCGCCGCCATGCCGCGACGAACGATCTGCGCTGCTCGCCGGACGGCACCTGCTACGGGCCGGTGCATGACCTGCAGTCGATCGTTTCGGGAGACGCCGCCCGTCTTGTCGGCGATGCCTGCCGCAAGCGCTGGAGGCGTGCGACCGGCGAGGCGCTGCCTGCCTCGCCTCGCAATCCCGACGCCCTCTGGCCGCAGGATCTTGCTCCAGCCCTCACCGACTGCCCCGTGGCGCTGGCCCTGACCGAGCCCTTGTTCTGGAACGGGCGACGCGGCCGGCGCGAGGCGGTACAATTGACCCATGATGCGCTGCGCGCGGCCCGGCGCCACATCTATCTGGAATCGCAGTACCTCGCCTCCTTTTCCGTGGCCCGCACGCTGATCGACCGCCTGCAGGAGGATGACGGCCCGGAAATCGTCATCCTCGTCACTCAGGAATCGCACGGTTTTCTCGAAAAGCTGATGATGGGGCACAACCGCAACCGGTTGATCCGCCGGCTGAAGCGGCACGATCCGCATGGCCGGCTGCGGGTCTATTATGCGGTGACGCCGAATGCGGAAGGCCAGGAACGGGAGATCATCGTTCATGCAAAACTTGCGATCATCGACAATCACTTCGTGCGCATCGGCTCCTCCAATCTCAACAACCGTTCCGAAGGCCTCGACACCGAATCCGACCTTGCCTTCGAGCCCGTAACGGTGGAGGGGTTTGCCGCCATCGCCGCACTGCGCGACGACCTGATCGCCGAGCATCTGGCGGCGGCGCCCGGGGAAATCGGCCGAAGCATGGCCGAGACCGGCTCGCTGATCCGCACGATCGAGCGTTTCAACCACAAGCCGCGCGGCCTGCGGCCCTTCCTGATCGATGTCTCGCGCGGCGAAACGGATTGCCTTCCCGGGACGGCTCTTGCCGATCCGCGTCGCCCCTTCTGGCCTTTCCGGAAGCTGAAGATCGGCACCCGCTGGGCGCTGTCACGTCTGATGCGCGCCTTTTCCTGACACCAGCGGCGGCGGACGCCGGCGGAAATGGGCTTCCGCCGCCAGAAGCAGCGGGACACCGATGCACAGAGGCACGAAGTAATACAGCACGCGGAAGGCGACCAGCGCGCCGATGGAGGCGCTGGCCGGCAGCAGAAGCAGCATGGTCGCCTCCAGCACGCCGAGCCCGCCCGGAACATGGCTCAGCATGGCGGCAATCGTTGCCGTCACATAGGAAGCGGCAACCTGCAGATAGCCGGCATCGGTGAAGGTGGCGAGCAGCTGGTGCAGGGCGGCGGCCACGCAGCCGAAATTGACGGTGCCCACGGCGATCTGCGCGATGCACATCGCGGTCGTCGGCATCTCCATCCGGAACGACCGGATCTTCAGCGGCGGCCGGCCCCAGACCGAGCAGATCACGTAGGCGACGGGATAGGAGAGGAAGGCGAGTCCCACCCAGACGCGCGCCGCAGGTCCCAGCTGCAGCAGGCCTTCGCCCGCCCGCGGCATCGACAAAAGCGTTATCGCCGCCAGCATGCTGAGACCGAGCAGCACGGTGGCACCGCAGAACAGGATGACCTTCGCCACCTCGTCTGCCGTCAACCCCCAGCGCGTATAGAAGCGATAGCGCACCGCGCCGCTGGAGAGGGCGGCACCGCCGACATTGTGGCCGATCGAGAGTGCCGTGAAGGAGGCAAGCGCCGCCCGCCGATAGGCCTGCGGCTTTCCCACATAGCGAAGGGCAAGATAATCGAACAGCGACAGGCAGACATAGGATGCGGCAACGAAGGCACCGGCAGACAGCAGGCGCCACACCGGAATCATGGCGAGCGAGGCGCGGATGTCCTCCATGCTGTAGCGGCTGAGGCTGCGATAGACGAGCACGACCGCCACGCAGATGATGGCTGCCACGACAATCCGGATGATCAACTGCCTCACATTGGCTCCCCAGCGGTTTCGGACCGGCACCGGCCGATCATGTTCAGGTCTGGTAAGGGAACGAAACGCGGGAGAAAGGGGTTCCCTGCGTCATGACCGAACCCGTTGCAGATACGCTCTCCCCCTCCCCGCGGATCCTTCGTATCCTGAGTTACAATGTTCACGGTTGCGTGGGCACCGACCGGCGGCTTGATCCCGGCCGCATTGCCGACGTGATCGCCGAGATCGGGCCCGACATCATCGGCCTTCAGGAACTGGATGTCGGGCGCAAGCGCAGCGGCGGCGTGGACCAGGCGGAGGAAATCGCCCGGCGCCTGAAGATGGACTTCCAGTTTCACCCGGCGCTCAGCGTGGAGGACGAACGCTATGGCGATGCGCTGCTGACGGCACTGCCTATGCGGCCCGTCAAGGCGGCGGCCCTTCCCTCGATCGGCGAGCCGCGCGGCGCGCTCTGGGTGGAAGTGACGGCCGACGGCCGCACCTTCAATGTGCTGAACACCCATCTCGGGCTGCTGCGGCGCGACCGGCAACGGCAGGCGGAGGCGCTCTGCGGCCCGGACTGGCTCGGGCATCCGCAGCTGGTCGATCGACCGGCGATCCTGATCGGCGATTTCAATTCCATTCCGTCCTCCCGGCCTTATCGCCGGCTGGCCGAACGGCTGCTTGACGCCCGCCGGGCGACCGGACGCCTGCCGGGCCCTACCTTTCCGTCGCGCTGGCCGCTGCTGCGTCTCGACCACATCTTCGTGGCCGGCGGACCGAAGATCCTGAGCGCCGTGGCGGCCGGCTTTCCCGAGGCGCGTCGGGCCTCCGACCACCTGCCGCTGCTCTCAGTCGTGGAAATCTGACGGAGGGCGGCGATGGACGGCGTCCCGGCTGCCGGGTTCAGTGCGTGTTGCCCTTATGGTGCTCGCTCTCCTGGTTCACGCCACGGATGATCGCCGGATCGTCGTTCATCGAAACGGTACCCGCGCGCGGATGAATGCGTTCCTCGCCTTCGCGCAGGGAGCGGCGCAATGCCTCGTCCCGATCGAGGTCGGCGCGCGCATCGAAATCCGGGCCGGCATTGGCGGTGTTTTCCCGCTTCTCGATGATGGCGCGCTGCTGCTGATGGGTCTTGTTGCCTTGCATGACTGACTGTCTCCTTGTTCGTGTGCCAGGCGGCTACTTGTTTGCCCGCCCGCGCTGGTCGGGGTCGATGCCGCCCTGCGGCGTGGTGTCGTTCTCCACATCGCCCTCGACGCTGTTTTCGCCCTCGATTAGCTCTTCGCCCGTGAAGCGGCTGAGGCCTTTCGACTGTCCGATGCCGGGATCCCGGTCGAGATCGGCATCGCTTGGCCGGGACGGCCGCACATGCTTGCTGGTTGGCATGATATCCTCCTGAATGTCAGAGGCGGCCGGCTCAATGCCGCGCCACGAACTTGTTGAAGCGGCTGGTCTTGCCGCCCTTCGTTTCATCCTGGTGCAGGAAGGCGAGGTCGTTCTCGTCGAAGATCGCGAAGAAATCGTCCCAGCCGATCGTCTCGAGGCTTTCCTCCGGCTCGCCGAAGTCGACGCGAAGGATGCCTCCCTCGCCGGATCCTTTGACGCGGGCCGGGTGGCCGCCGCGATCCTCGATCCAGCGGCGGATTGTCGTGTGATCGGTGGTCTGGATGGCGTCACTCATCGTGCAGTTCCTCCTTCTCGGGCCTTGTGGCACCCGATCTGTGGTCCTTGCGCCGGAACGGAACCGGCTTGCCGACCAAACCGACGCGCGCCATCGAGGTTCCTGCAAAGTTGCCGCAAGGGGCTGGAACCTTCGCGGGCGAGCGCCGTTCAAAGGGGGTCGCCCGCGCCGATCCCGGAGCGTCCTGCCATGGGGTCCGGCGGGCGGCAGCGTCATAGAACCTCCCCCACTCGGGCGCTTCCACGGGCACTGGCTGCCCCGGAGGCGCCCTCTCTTTATCCGGGTGCTACCCTTGTCACGGGCCGGCGTGCTGTGACAATTTGCCTTGATGACTTTGGGGGCCTGCGGCAATGGCTCTCATTGTGCACTGCGAGAGCCGCCGCCAAATTGCGTTTCATCAAGACCCGGGAACCGCCGCGGTCCGACGAAAGAGCGAGTGCGCCATGTTCGATCATTTCGACGCCCTGATACTGGCCCGCATCCAGTTTGCCTTTACCGTGTCCTTCCACATCATCTTCCCGGCCTTCTCCATCGGGCTTGCCAGCTATCTGGCGGTGCTGGAAGGCCTGCATCTGTGGACGAAGAAACCGGTCTACATCGAGCTTTTCGATTTCTGGAAAACCATCTTCGCGCTTGCCTTCGGCATGGGCGTCGTCTCGGGCATCGTGATGTCCTACCAGTTCGGCACCAACTGGAGCGTGTTTTCCGACAAGGCGGGGCCGATCGTCGGGCCGCTGATGGGTTATGAAGTGCTCTCCGCCTTCTTCCTGGAAGCAGGCTTTCTCGGGGTGATGCTGTTCGGCCGCAAGCGGGTCGGCCCCGGCCTGCATTTCTTTGCGACCCTGATGGTCGCCTTCGGCACACTGATGTCGGCGACCTGGATCCTCTCGGTGAATTCGTGGATGCAGACGCCTGCCGGCTTTGCCATGAACGAGGCCGGCCAGTTCGTGCCGACCGACTGGTGGGCGGTGATCTTCAATCCCTCCTTCCCCTATCGCTTCACGCATATGGTGCTGGCGGCCTATCTGACGACGGCGCTGGTGGTGGGGGCCGTCGGCGCCTACCACCTTCTGCGCCGCACTGCGCCGCTGCGGGCCGGCACCATGTTTTCGATGGCCATGGGCATGATCTCGGTGGTGGCACCGCTGCAGATCCTGGCAGGCGACGCGCATGGCCTCAACACGCTGGAACACCAGCCGGTGAAGGTGATGGCGATGGAAGGCCATTTCGACAGCCATCCAAACGGGGCGCCACTGATCCTCTTCGGCATTCCCAATCAGGAGGAGAAGCGGGTCGATTATGCGGTGGAGGTGCCGAAGCTTTCGAGCCTGATCCTGAAGCACGACCTGAATGCGCCCCTGAACGGGCTGGACACCGTGCCGGACGAGCTGGAGCCGCCGGTGGAAATCGTCTTCTTTTCCTTCCGCGTCATGGTGGCGCTCGGCTTTGCCATGCTGGGTCTCGGTCTGTGGAGCCTGTACTGTCGGTTCAAGGGCACGCTCTACAGCAGTGACTGGCTGCACCGGCTCGCCGTCGTGATGGGGCCTGCCGGCTTCGTTGCGGTGCTGGCGGGCTGGATCACCACCGAAGTCGGCCGCCAGCCCTACACGGTCTATGGCCACCTGATGACGACGCAGTCGCTGTCGCCCATCTCGGCACCGGCCGTAGCCTCGTCGCTGATTGCCTTCATCATCGTCTATTTCCTCGTCTTCGGCGCCGGTACCTTCTACATCCTGCGCCTGATGGGCCGCCTGCCGCGCGATGCGCATGGCCATCTGGGGCAGGGTCCGATCCGCACCACCGGTTTCACGCCGGCGCCCGGCCTGCCGGACAGTCCCGGCGGTGCCCATCATCACGGCAACCGAGGAGGTGCCCGCCATGGAGCTTGATCTTCCCTTCATCTGGGCCGCCATCATTGCCTTTGCGGTGCTGGCCTATGTGGTGCTCGACGGCTTCGATCTCGGCGTGGGCATCCTGTTTCCCTTCTTCCGGCACAAGCGCGAGCGCGACGTGATGATGAACTCGGTCGCCCCGGTCTGGGACGGCAACGAGACCTGGCTGGTGCTGGGCGGCGGCGGGTTGCTCGCCGTCTTCCCGCTGGCCTACGCGACCATCCTGCCGGCGCTCTATGCGCCGATCATTGCCATGCTTCTGGCGCTGATCTTCCGCGGCGTGGCCTTTGAATATCGCTGGCGCACGAGGCGGGCCGAACGCCTGTGGGACTGGGCCTTTGCCGGCGGCTCGACGGTCGCCGCCCTGATGCAGGGCATCGCGCTCGGCGCGCTCGTGCAGGGCATCAATGTCGAGAACCGCGCGTATGCCGGCGGGTGGTGGGACTGGCTGACGCCGTTTTCGCTGCTGACCGGCCTTGCCGTACTGGTGGGCTATGCGCTGCTTGGCGCCACCTGGCTCGTCATGCGCACCACGGGCGACCTCGCCGACCGCGCCCGCCGCATCGCGCTGATCACCGCGGTGGCGACCGTGGCCGCCATGGGGATCGTCAGCCTGTGGACGCCCTTCCTGAAACCGGAATATCTGGACCGCTGGTTCCGTTATCCGACCGCGCTGTTCACCGTCCTCGTGCCGCTTCTGGTGATCGGCTGTTTCGTCATTCTGGTCAACGGGCTGCAGCAGAAGCACGACACGCGTCCCTTCCTGGCAGCACTTGGCCTGTTCGTGCTGGCCTATGCCGGTATCGGCATCAGTTTCTACCCCTATATCGTGCCCACCTCGGTCACGATCTGGGAAGCGGCGGGACCGGACGAGAGCCTGCTCTTCCTGCTGATCGGTGCGGCCGTGCTGATCCCGGCGATCCTTGCCTATACGAGCTATGCCTACTGGGTATTCCGCGGCAAGGTGGATCCGGAGGAAGGCTATCACTGATGGCACCGAACAAGGCCAGGCAGATCGGCTGGTTCATCCTGCTCTGGGCCGCCGGCGTCCTGGCCGTCGGCCTCGTCGGGCTGGTGATCAAGCTCTGGCTCGGGGCCTGACGATCAGCGCCGCATCAGGGCGATGAGATAGCGCGCATCGCGATCGGACGGATTGAAGAAGACGCAAGGCTGCGGCGCACCGAGCTCCAGACAGTCGCCTGCCTGCAGTTCATGCACCGTCTCGCCCTCGGTGAAATCGAGCCGGCCTTCGAGCAGCAGGATCTGCTGGCGCTGGAAGGCAAAGGCCGAGGCCGGATAGGGAACCCGCACGCCGGCGGGAAGCGTCACCTCGATCAGTTCCAGCCCGCCGCCATTGGCCGGCGAGACGGCGCGGCGCGTATAACCGGTTTCCGGATCGGTCCAGACCGGCTGGTCGGCTGCTCTTGCCAGCCGCTCCTCCGCCCGTTCCGCCAGCGCCAGAAGCACGGAGAGCGGCAGGCCGAAGGCGCCCGACAGGCGGCCGAGCACGGTTGCCGTCGGGCTCGCCTCGCAGCGCTCCACCTTGCTGATCATCGCCTTCGACACGCCGGAGCGCTCGGCCAGCTCCGAGAGAGACCAGCCGCGGCTTTCCCGCTCCAGCCGGATCCGTCCGGCAATCGCATCAGCAATGACATCCATTCTTGCAATTCCTCAAAATCGTCTCCTATAGTAGACGAAATGCAGCCTATAAGAAACAGAACCGGCTCACATCATTTAACCGGCGAAACCGGAGGGGAACAATGCGCCAGATTCACTTCAACGCCTTTGACATGAACTGTGTCGGCCACATCCAGCACGGGCTCTGGGCGCATCCGCGTGACCAGTCGCATCGCTTCAACGAGATTGCCTACTGGATGGACTATGCGAAGCGGCTGGAAACAGGCCTGTTCGACGGGATTTTTCTGGCCGACGTGGTGGGCGTGAACGACGTTCTGGGAGGCTCCCCGGACGCGGCGATCCGCGGTGCCGTGCAGGTCCCGGTCAACGACCCGATGATGCTGGTGCCGGCGATGGCGGCCGTGACGACCCATCTCGGTTTCGGCGTCACCGCCAACCTGACCTACGAGCCGCCCTTCCTGTTTGCCCGGCGCATGTCGACGCTCGATCACCTGACCGGCGGCCGCATCGGCTGGAACATTGTCACCGGTTATCTCGACAGCGCCGCGAAAGCCATCGGCCTCGACGCGCAGGCCGCCCATGATGATCGTTACGATCTGGCCGACGAATACATGGAGGTCGTCTACCGGCTGTGGGAGGAAAGCTGGGCGGACGGTGCGGTCCTGCTCGATCGGGCAAACCACCTCTATGCTGATCCGGCCCGCGTGCGGAAGATCAGCCACGCCGGCAAACAGTACCGGCTCGACGCCATGCATTTGTCGTCCCCCTCGCCGCAGCGCACGCCGGTGCTCTATCAGGCGGGTTCCTCCACCCGCGGCCGCCAATTCGCCGCCACCCATGCCGAATGTGTCTTCGTCAACGGCCAGAAAATCGAGGGCGTGAAAGCAATCGTGGATGACATCCGCGCCAAAGCGGTGAACTATGGCCGCCAGGCGGACGACATCAAAATCTTCATGGGGGCAACGATCGTCACGGGGAAAACGGAAGCGGAAGCCCGCGAGAAATTCGAGGATTATCGCCGTTACGTCAGTTCCGAGGCGGCCCTGGTGCATGCCGCCGCCTCCCTCGGCATCGATTTTTCCAGATATGATCTCGATGAGCCGATCGAAACCGGCAGAAGCAATGCCATCGTCTCCAATGTCGAGGCGGTGACCCGCAGCGCCGGCCCCCAATGGACGAAGCGCAAGCTTTTGGAGCAGATGGTGCTCGGCAGCCGGCAGGCCCCGATGATCGGCTCGGCAGAACAGATCGCCGATCAGCTCGCCAACTGGAGCCAGGAGGCTGGAATCGACGGCTTCAACCTGTCGCGCACCGTGGTGCCGGAGTGCTTCGACGACATCATTTCGCTGGTCGTGCCGATCCTGCAGGAACGCGGGCTCTACAAGACGCAATATGCAGACGGACCGCTGCGCCAGAAACTGTTCGGCGCGCCGCGCCTGCCCGACCGCCACATCGCCGCCGGTTTCCGGCAAAAGGCGGGTTAAGTGCCGGACAGTCGGAGCAAGGACGGCGGAAAATGGCAGATGCTCGGCTGGCTTTGCCTCGCCGTCGTCCTGTCGCTCTCTTCGTGGTTTTCCGCCACCGCCGTGGCACCGGAAATGATCCGCGATCTGTCGCTTGGGGCCGGTGCAGGAGCCTGGCTGACGAATGCGGTCCAGCTGGGTTTCGTCACCGGCGCGCTCCTCTCCAGCCTCGTCAACCTGCCGGACATCGTGCGGATGAACCGGCTCGCCGCCGCATCGGCAGCGCTTGCCGGGCTGGCCAATGCGGCTCTTCTGCTGGAGCCGGGACTGGAGGGCGCCGTCGCCTGCCGCTTTGTCACCGGCTTTGCGCTGGCCGGCGTCTATCCGCCAGCGATGAAACTCGCCGCCACCTGGTTCCAGAAGGGCCGCGGGCTGGCGCTCGGTTTCGTCATCTGCGGGCTAACCGCAGGCTCGTCCCTGCCGCATCTGTTCCGGGCCGTGACCGCCACGCTCGACTGGCAGGTGGTCGTGACGCTCGCCTCCCTATCCGCCCTCCTCGGTGCCGGCCTGTTTCTCGCCGTGGTGCGCGAAGGTCCCTATCCCTTCTCCCGGGCGATGTTCGATCCGCGCCAGATCGGCCAGGTCTTCCGCAACCGCAGCCTGATGCTGGTGAATGCCGGTTATCTCGGCCACATGTGGGAACTTTATGCGCTCTGGGCCTGGCTGCTCGCCTATCTCTCCGCAACGCCCACCGTCTTCACGGGCAATATCGCGGGCACCGGATCGCTCGCCACCTTCGCAGCACTCACCGCCGGCGTCATCGGCTGTATCGCGGGCGGTATCCTCTCCGACCGTTTTGGTAGGGCCGTGACGACAGCTGGCATGATGCTCGCGTCAGGCACCTGCGCGCTTTTGGTTGGTTTCGTTTTCGACGGACCGGTGATCCTGCTTATGCTGGTCGTCATCGTCTGGGGCATGACGGTGATCGGTGATTCCGCCCAGTTTTCCGCCGCCGCCACGGAGCTGTCCGACCAGCATCTGGTCGGCACCGCGCTCTCCCTGCAGATGGGGCTCGCCTTTGCGCTGACAACGATCAGCATCTGGCTGATGCCGCAGCTCGCAGAGCTGCTGGGCAGCTGGCGCTGGTGTTTTGTCTTCCTCGCGCCCGGCCCCTTCCTCGGGGCCTGGGCGATGCTTCATCTGCGCCGCAGCGGCCGGCTGTCCTGAGGCCACGCGCCTCGGCCGCTGGCCTCACACGCCCCTGGTCGGAATGCGGTTTTCCAGCAGGCGGAAGGCATAGACCAGAATGCCCGTCAGGCAGAGATAGATCAGCGCGAGCAGCAGCAGCGGCTCATAGGTGAGGTAGGTCTCCTGCCGGACGCGGGAGATGATGGCATAGACATCCACCACCGTGACGGTTGCCACCAGCGGCGTCGATTTCAGCTGCAGCACGGTTTCGCCCGTCAGCGTCGGCAGTGCCCGATGGATGGCGCGCGGCAGCCAGATGCGGCGAAACAGCGTAAAGCGCCCCATGCCGAAGGCGCGCGCCGCCTCGAGCTCTCCTCGCGGCACGCCGGCAAAGGCGCCACGCATCACCTCGCCCTCATAGGCGGCAAACGAGATCATCAGCGCCGTGAAGCCATAGGGCCAGGCCTGCCGCAGATAGGGCCACAGGAAGGACGAACGGATTTCCGGAAACTGGGCAAACACCGAGCCCAGCCCGTAATAGAGCAGCCAGAGTTGCAGCAGAAGCGGCGTGCCACGGATCAGCGTGCAGAAGCCGCGCGCCAGAAGCGCCAGCGGCTTCGGGCCAGTGACCTGCACAAGGCCAAGCGGCACGGCAAACAGGAAACCGACGATTGCCGTGGAAAACAGCATCAGCAGCGTCTGCCCGACGCCGTAGATCAGGCGATCCTGGTAGCGCGGTAACCAGTCCCAGCGCATGAACCAGGCCACACAGAAGATCAGGACGGCAAACACCAGCATGAGGAAAATGCGATGCGGCTCGAACAGGCTGCGCCCCTTCGGCGCCACATAGGCGGATGGCACCTGCACTTCGCTCATGCCGCACCTCCGGGCCGGGTCATGCCGCGCAGCGCCCGCTTTTCGATGGCGCGAATGACGAGGTTCGAGACGAGCGTGATACCCAGATAAAGCACGCCGGCGGCGAGGAAGAAGGTCATGTAGGCCTTGGTGGTGCCGGCCGCCTGCCGCGTCACCAGCGTCAGTTCGGCAAAGCCGACGACGGCGAGAAGTGCGGTATCCTTGGTGGCGATCAGCCAGAGATTGGAAAGGCCGGGCAGCGCAAACGGCAGCATGGCCGGCAGCGTGACACGCCGCAGCGCCAGAAGCGGCGACATGCCGTAAGCGCGGGCCGCCTCGATCTGCCCCGGCGGGATCGACAGGATCGCGCCGCGCAGCACCTCGGTGGAATAGGCGCCCTGCACCACGCCGATGACGAAGATGCCGGCGGCAAGACCGCTGATATCGACGGATGGCAAGCCGAGAAGCGCCATCACCTGGTTCACCGCATCCGTGCCGGCATAATAGAGGATGAGGATCAGCACGAGCTCCGGCACGCCGCGCACGACGGTGGTATAGACCTCCAGCAGATCACGCAGGATGGGCCCGCCCCACAGCTTGCCGGCAGCCCCGCCGGTGCCGATCAGAAGCCCCAGCAGATAGCCGCCGAAGGCCACCTGCAGCGAGGCCACCAGACCGCCCAGCAGGACGCCGCCCCAGCCGGGCGAGGTGAGGGAAAGAAGGTGAAGTGTGGCGTCCATCAACCAACGCTTTCAAGGCCGTACAGCACCGCCGGTGCGTCGCCCGGGCAACGCAGAAACCGGCAGTGCTGACGTGTCAGGCAGGCTTACTTGCCGTAGATGTCGAAGGTGAAGTAGTTCTTCGAGATCTTGTCGTAGGTGCCGTTGGCGCGGATGGCCTTGATGGCGGCGTTGAACTTGTCCTTCAGCGCCGTGTCTTCCTTGCGAAGCCCGATGCCGACGCCGGCACCGAGGATTTCCGGATCATCCTTGACGTTGCCCTTCACGTCGCAGCAGGCCTTGCCCTGATCGGATTCGAGGAAGGCTTCGAGCGTGATCAGGTCGGCCTGAACCGCATCGACGCGGCCGGCGGCGAGATCCTGGTTGGCTTCATCCTGGGTCTGGTATTCCTTGATCTCTGAGACGACCGGACCGAAGTACTTCTTGGCGTAGTCGGCATGGATGGTGGAGACCTGAACGCCGAGAATCTTGCCCTTCAGGCCTTCCGGCGTGGCGTCGAACTTCTCGCCCTTCGGGCCGATCACCGCCGTCGGCGTGTTGTAATACTTGTCGGAGAAGGCGATGGTCTTGGCGCGTTCCGGCGTGATCGACATGGAGCCCATGATGGCGTCGATCTTCTTGGAGGTCAGCGCCGGAATGATGCCATCCCAGGCAACCGGCGTCAGCACGCAGGTGACCTTGGCTTCGGCACAGACAGCGTTCATGAAATCGACTTCCCAGCCGACCCACTTGCCGCTGGCATCCGGCGACGAGAAGGGCGGGTAAGGCTCGGCGGCAACGCCGACCTTGAGTTCCTGGGCGGAAGCGGCGCCAACGGCGGCAACGCCCATCAGCAGCGCGACGGCTGCGGACTTGAGGAGGTTCTTCATGGTTTTCCCCTTTCGGTAATGCTTTTGGTTCTGGTTCTTCAGTGGATGGAGCTGATGAACTTCTTCAGCCGCTCCGATTGCGGATTCTCGAAAATGGCTTCGGGCGGACCCTGCTCCTCGATGACGCCGCCATGCAGGTAGACGACATGGCTCGCCACCTGGCGGGCGAACTTCATTTCATGCGTCACGAGGATCATCGTGCGCTTTTCCTGCGCGAGATCACCGATGACGGACAGAACTTCGCCGACCAGTTCCGGATCGAGGGCCGAGGTCGGCTCGTCGAACAGCATGACCAGCGGCTGGATGGCAAGCGCCCGGGCAATGGCCGCGCGCTGCTGCTGCCCGCCGGACAGGAAGGAGGGATAGGCATCGCGCTTTTCATAAAGGCCGACGCGGCGCAGCAGCGCCTCCGCCACCTCAACTGCCTTGTCGCGGGGCTGGCCGAGCACATGCACCGGCACTTCGATGACATTCTGCAGAACCGTCATGTGTTGCCAGAGATTGAAGCTCTGGAACACCATGCCGAGCTTGGTGCGCAGGCGCTGGATCTGCCGACGGTTTGCCGGCATCAGACCGCCATGGCCATCCGACTTCATCTCGATCGTCTCGCCGTGAATGGTCACCTTGCCGGCGGTCGGCAGCTCCAGCATGTTGATGCATCTGAGGAAGGTGGACTTTCCCGATCCGCTGCCGCCGATCAGCGCGATCACATCGCCCTGCCTTGCCGTCAGCGATACACCCTTCAGAACCTCCAGCGGACCAAAACGCTTATGGAGATCACGAACTTCAATGGCTTGCGCCGTTTCCGCCATGTTACCTTCACTGCCGGACCAACACCCTGATCCGATCTGCTAAACCGACTGTTCCCCCAGCATTTGTTGTTATCATACGGTGCTGGCGCCGCAAGCTTGCGATGAAGTTTTGCACTTGTCCAAAAATTACTCAAGCGTATAATAAGCACCTCATCGCATTTTCCTTCCGTTACTCCCCGAGGTTTCTCATGCATGCTTACGGCTCCCAGGCCATGTCGACTTCCCTTCTTCGCGTTCTCATGCGCCGTCCGGGAGCAAGCCTGAAGGCCGCCAAGGCGGCCGAATGGCACTATGGTCCGACCTTCGATGCCGAGCGGGCGATTGCCCAGCATGCGCATTTCGCGGAGCTGGTTGCACAGTCGGGCGCGGAAATCCTGTGGCTGGAAGACAATGGCGATGGCATGGCCGATGCCATGTTCACCCATGACCCCTCGTTGATGACAGACCAGGGCGCCATCATCCTGCGCATGGGCAAGCGGCTGCGCATGGGCGAGCCGGACCTTCACGCAAAGGTCTACGAGCAAGCCGGCATTCCGATCCTCGGCCGCATCGAGGCGCCGGGCAGCGTCGAGGGCGGCGACTGCGTGTGGGTGGACGACAAGACGCTGGCCGTCGGGCGCGGCGTGCGCACCAACCAGGCCGGCATCGATCAGCTGTCCACCATTCTTGCGCCGCTCGGCGTCACCGTTCTCGGCTATGACCTGCCGCTGTGGCAGGGGGAACAGGCCTGCCTGCACCTGATGTCCGTCATCAGCCCGCTGACCGAAACCATGGCGCTGGTGCATGCGCCGCTGATGCCGGCCGCCTTCTATCTGCTGCTGAAGGAACGCGGCCATACGCTCATCCACGCGCCGGAAGCCGATTTCGCAGCCAGCAACGGCCTGAACCTCAACGTGCTGCCGACCGCACCGGGCAAGGTGCTGATGGTCGAGGGCTTCCCGGCCACCAGGGCGGCGATGGAAGCGCATGGCTGCGTGGTGACGACCTTCGAGGCCGACGCGCTGTGCATTGCCTGCGAGGGCGGCCCGACCTGCCTGACCCGGCCTGTCCTGCGGCGGGCTTCGTGAGCCGGCGCACCTTTCACAGGGCAAGCGAGGCCGAGCGCCGCGAGGATCTGATCGCCGCGACGCTCGACTGCATTGCCGAATTCGGCATCCAGGGCGCCACCGTGCGCCAGATTGCCACCCGCGCCGGCGTGACCGGCGGCCTCATCCGCCACTACTTCGCGAGCAAGGACCTGATGATGCAGGCCGCCTATCGCGAGGTGATGCGCATGATGAGCGAGCCGGCCTATGCGGCAGCGGATGGCGATGGCACCGCGCGTGAAAAGCTGGTGCGCTTCATTGCCGGCAACCTCACCCCGCCGGTTACCGATCCGCGCATGCTCTCGCTCTGGGCGGCCTTCATCGGCCACATCCGGGTGGAACCGGAATTTGCCGCCATCCACCGGGAAAACTATATCGGCTTCCTTGCCGTGCTGGAGGGACTTCTCAGCGCCTTCTTCGCCGAACAGGGCCGGCCGATCGACACGCAGACCTGCCGGCGCCATGCGATTGCTCTCAACGGCCTGATCGACGGGCTGTGGCTGGAGGGAACGCTGGTGGCGGACATGTTTTCCGAAAACCAGCTTGCCGATACGGCACTGACCTCGGTAGAGCGGCTGCTCGGCCTTAGCGCCGGCGAGCTTTCCGCCGCCAACCGCACCTGAACGGGAGATTTTTCCAGTGCGTTACGCCTCCATTACCGACCGCCTTGCCGATCTGGGCTCCGGCCGCTGGGCCCTGCATCTGGCTGCCCGCCGCATGATCGCCGCCGGCGAACCGATCATCGAACTGACCATCGGCGAGCCGGACCTGCCGCCGGACCCTGCCCTGCTGGAGGAATGCAGCCGGGCCATGTATGCCGGGCGCACCCGCTATTCCAACGGCCGCGGCGAGCCGGGCGTGCTGAAGGCGCTGGTTGCCAAGTATGAACGGCGCCGGCCAGGTGTCACGGAAAGGAATTTTCTCTGCTTCCCCGGCACCCAGACGGCGCTCTATGCCGTGATGACCGGCCTGGTGGAATCAGGCGACGGCGTGCTGGTGGGCGATCCGCTCTATGCGACGTATGAAGGCGTCATCGCGTCCACCGGCGCGCATCTGATCCCGGTGCCGCTGCGCCCGGAAAACCGCTTCCATCTGCAGGCCGAGGATCTGGAGCGGGCGATCACGCCGGAAGCCCGCGTCCTGCTGCTCAACACGCCGCACAATCCGACCGGTGCCGTGCTGACCGAAGCGGAAATCGCCGCCATCGGCAAGGTCTGCCGCAAGCACGATCTCTGGATCGTCTGCGACGAGGTCTACGAGCAACTGCTGTTCGGCGGCGACTTCGCCTCGCCCTTCGACACGCCGGAACTGGCGGAGCGCACCATTGTCGTCTCCTCCATCTCCAAGTCGCATGCCGCTCCGGGCTTCCGCAGCGGCTGGGCGGCAGGTCCTGAGGAATTCTGCAGCCGGCTGCTGCCGGTGTCGGAAACCATGCTGTTCGGCGTGCAGCCCTTCATCTCAGACATGACGGCGCTGGCGCTGTCGCAGGATTTTCCGACCGCCGGCATCATGCGCGACAATTATCAGCGCCGTGCCGGCTTGGTGGAACGCACGCTTGCCGGCAGCAACCTGTTGAAGCCGATGATGCCGGAAGGCGGCATGTTCGTGGTGGTGGATGTCACGGCCACCGGTCTCGACGGCGCCGATTTCGCCCGCGAACTGCTCAACACGGAAAAGGTTGCCGTCATGCCCGGTTCCTCCTTCGGCCATCAGGCGGCAGGTTTCATCCGCATCTCGCTGACGGTGCCGGACGAGGTTCTGGAAGAGGCCGTGCGCCGCATGGCAACGCTTGCCGGACGCCTGGCAGCACTGCCGGTGGAACAGAAGGCTGCCGGCGGACGCCTCGGCGCCTGAGCCGTCGGCATTTCATTCGACCCGACCTCCCCGCCGTCCGGGCGGGAAGGTTTTTTGCATGAAGATGCCCTACAGCTTGCCGGCGCCCGCATTGGCCCTGACATAGGCCGGAACCTCCGCGGCCGGAACCGGTGGCTTGCCGTAAAGCGTCGGCGTCCAGCCGAGATCCGGCGAGATCGGCTTCTTCGGATCGCTGTTCAGCGCTGCGGCAAAATCGGCCGCCTGGCCGTTGACCATCGAGCCGCGATCAACAAAGCGCGTGCCGCCCTGCACGACCGCCGCCTCACCGATGCCGCCATTTCGGATCTCGAAATAGTTGTTCTCGGAATAGATCGCTGAATCCTTGCCGATGCCGAAACCGCTGCGGAAGACCGGAAACTCACCCTTGGCCTTCAGGGCGAGATCATGCTTCTCCCGCAGGTCCGCCGCTGCCTTGATCGGCAGGGCGGCGGTGCCGGAAAAATAGTTGTTGTAGCTGTGCACCTTGCCGAAACGTACCCGCGGCAGACGCTGGCCGGCATTGTCGAACCAGTTGGCCCGATAGGTGACGTTCAGCTTGCCAGCATCCGAGGTTCGACTGTCGCTGCCGCCGATCAGCGAGGTCTTGTCGTGCCCGGCAAAGTGGTTGTAGGTCAGCGTCACGCGATCGGCGCCGTTGGTGATGTCCACCTGTCCGTCGTGATGCTGCACCTTCTGCTCGACCATGTTGTTCGGAAAGGGAAAGACCGGCGGAAACAGATGGTCCGGCCGCTCGCCGTCGGTAAAGGTGCAGTGGTCGATCCACACGCGCGTTCCGCCACTGATCGAGATATTGTCATACTCGGAATTCCAGCGGCCGCCGGGGCACTGCTGCGGGCCGGTGGCGGCATCGACAAAACTCTCCTGACAACCTGGATAACTTGTATCGAGCTTCCAGGAGTCGCCCGGATCCCAGGCCGGGAAGTAGTCGAAGGCGTCCTCGAAGGTGATGTTGCGGATGATCACGTTCTCGGTCCCCTCGCCGATGACGAGATTGCCCTTGATGATCCTGGCGTCGTCGCCAAGCCCGATGAGCGTGGTGTTGGAGGTGAGCCTGATGACGATGCGCGCCTTCTGGCGGTCCGCCGAGCGCTTGCGCGCCTCCTCCAGCGGGCCGGTCAGTTCCCGCTCCGGCCGCTTCTTGTCGGTCAGCCGCACATTCCAGACAGCCGGTGCATAGGCGGCCTTGTAGGCTTCGAAATCATAGGCCGGATCGGCGTAATCCTTCTCGAACAGCTCCCTGTTGCTGTCGTCCACCGAGAGATTGATGGTTCCCTTTACCTGGATGATCTTCGCAAGATCCGGGTTGCCGCCGGCCTGCAGGGCCGCCACCAGTTCGGCACGGCTGGTGACCGTGTAGATGTGGTCGTCCGCAGCGCGGGCGCCGCCATCAGTGCCGGCGGCCCAGCCGTCATTGGCGGCAATCGCCTGCCTCAGCAGGTCGGTTTGTGCCTGCGCCACCGGGGCACACAGGCTGAGGCCCGCGATCAGCGCGCGAACCAGACGAAGGCTCTTTCGGCCGTCATGCATGGTGATGTCTCCTCCCACAACCGTGGCGCCCGTGCCATTACCACGAGCGCCACAAACTTATATGACATATATACCGCATGTCATAATACAATTTTGTGTGGGAGCCACCCAGCGATGACGACAGACAGCCAGGGCTCATTCGACCTCGTCGCCGGTCACGCGTCGGCCCTGCCGGGAGATACTGTCGGCCTGGGTTTCAAGGTCATAGGCCGTGGTCGGCCCGCCGGAGGCATCGCCCGCATCGGCCACCCGGCCGCCGGCCGGAGCCCTGATCGTCTCTCCGGTCCTAAGGTCGGATTCGGCAATCTTCTTCCGCTCCCGCAGGAGATCGGCCGTCATCGGGTCGGGCGTCTTGCGGGGCTGCGGCTCGCCCGTCCCGGCACTGGTTTCGACGGGAATTTGCTCCCGCGTATCTGGCTTAGAACTCTGCATGCTGGTCTCCTTCAGGCTGCTTGAGCGCATGAAGGCCAAACCCGTGGCTGGGGGCTGTGTTCCGAAACGGAGCTAGACGCCGAGATAACGGTCCTGAAGCTCGGGGCTCAGCGCATCCGCCTTCCCCTCCCAGACGTTGCGGCCGTTTTCCAGCACCACGCAGCGGTCCGCAACCGGAAGCAGTTCGGACAGCGTCTTGTCCACGACCAGAATCGACAACCCGTCGGCCTTCAGCGCCCGGATCGCCCGCCAGATATCCTGGCGGATCACCGGCGCCAGCCCTTCGGTCGCCTCGTCGAGGATCAGGAGCCGCGGATTGGTCATCAGCGCACGCCCGACCGCCAGCATCTGCTGCTCGCCGCCGGAGAGCGAACGGGCCATCTGGTCGCGCCGTTCGGCAAGCCGTGGGAAGAGGTCATTAACGCGCTCGAGCGTCCAGCGGCCCGGCCGCGCGGCGGCGACGAGGTTTTCGTAGACGGTGAGATTGGGAAAACAGCGCCGCCCTTCCGGCACCAGCCCGATGCCGAGACGCGCCACCTTGTGCGGAGGCTGCCGGTCGGTCGGTTTGCCGTCTAATACGATACGGCCGGATTTCGGCGGCATCAGATTGCAGATCGACTTGATGGTGGTCGACTTGCCCATGCCGTTGCGGCCCATCAGCGCCACGACCTCGCCTTCGTCCATCTTGAGCTGAACGCCGAACAACGCCTGGCTGCCGCCATAGAAAGTCTGGATGTCCTGAACATCGAGCAGCATCAGGCATGGTCTCCGAGATAGGCGGTGCGTACGGCCGGATCGTTGCGGATCTCGTCGACCGTCCCGGTGGCGATCACCCGGCCGTAGACGAGTACCGAAATGCGGTCGGCGAGCGCAAAGACGGCATCCATGTCGTGTTCCACCAACAGGATCGGCGCTTCCTGTCGCAGGCGATCAAGAAAACCGGTCAGCACCTTCGAGCCCTCCGGCCCCATGCCGGCCATCGGCTCATCGAGCAGGAAGGCCTTCACATCAAGCGCCAGGGCAATCGCGATTTCCAGTTGGCGCTTTTCGCCATGCGAGAGTTCGGAGGCCGGCACATGGGCGCGGGCCGCGAGCCCCACACGCTCCAGCCGCTCCATCGCAGCCTCCGTCAGCGCGCGGTCGCGCATCACGGGTTTGAAAAAACGGAAGCTTGAGCCTTGGCCGGCCTGTACCGCCAGCATGACATTGCGCAGCGCCGAAAATTCGCCGGCGAGCGACGAGATCTGGAAAGTGCGCCCAAGGCCAAGCCTGGCGCGTTCCGCCACCGTCCGGTGTCCGATCTCCTGGCCCGCCAGCCGGATCTGACCGGAATCCTGCCGCAGCGTGCCGCAGATCTGGTGGATCAGCGTGGACTTGCCGGCGCCGTTCGGCCCGATCAGCGCGTGGATTTCGCCCGGATAGAGGTCGATGGATACACCATCGGTCGCCTTCAGCGCGCCAAAACTTTTGCGCAGGTCGCGGATGGCAAGAACCGGCTCAGCCATGACGTTCCTTTCCGGCAAGAAGCCCGATCACGCCGCCACGGGCAAACAGCACCGTTACCAGCAGGATAAGACCGAGGAAAAACTGCCAGCGTTCGGTAATACCGCCGAGCCAGAACTCCAGCACCACGAAGAGGGCAGCCCCCGCCACCGGCCCCATCAGACGGCCCGTGCCGCCGAGGATGATCAGCACGATCAGTTCACCCGACATGTGCCAGGAAAGCATTGAGGGGCTGACGAAGCGGTTGAGATCGGCATAAAGCGCGCCGGCCACGGCCGTGATCATCGCCGACAGCACAAAGGCCGTCAGCCGGATCGGCATCGGCGAAATCCCGATCGAGGCAACCCGCACCTCGTTCTGCCGCACCGCCTGAAGAGCCGCCCCGAAACGCGAGCTGCGCAGCAGCGCGGAGAAGATCAGGGCTGCCAGCAGCACACCGAAACAGACGAGGAAGAATTCCATCGGCCGCATCGTGTTGACGCCGGGAAAGGCATTGCGCAGCACGATGGAAAGCCCGTCCTCGCCGCCATAGGCCGGCCAGGAGATGGCGAAATAATAGACCATCTGCGCGAAGGCGAGCGTGATCATGATGAAATAGACACCGGAGGTCCGAAGGCTGATCGCCCCGATCGCAAGACTGACGATACCGGCGGCGATCGCCGCAGCCAGCCACACCACAGGCATCTGGTTCGAGCCTTCGAAACCGAACAGCATCGGCTCCCCGGACATGGCATGCGAGGCAAGAATGCCCGCCGCATAACCGCCGGTGCCGAAGAAGGCGGCGTGGCCGAAGGAGACGAGACCGCCGAGACCGAGCGCGATGTTGAGCCCGACGGCGGCGAGTGCCAGGATGGCGATGCGCGTGACAAGCGTCACCGTAAACGTTTCGCCCATCGCCTGGGCGATGAAAGGTGTCGCCAGCAGCGCCAGCAAAAGCACGAGGTTGATGGCATTTTCCCGCTTCATGGCATTGGTCCTCATGCCTGAGCCGGGAACAGCCCGCGCGGTTTGACCGCCAGGATGATCGCCATCAGGATATAGATGAGCATGGAGGCGAGCGCACCGCCGATCAGCCCCGCCTGATCCGGCGGCACCATCAGCGCCAGCGCCTGCGGCAGCAGGAAACGGCCGAGCGTATCGACGGAGCCGACCAGCAGCGCACCGACGAGCGCCCCCTTGATCGACCCGATGCCGCCGATGACGATCACCACGAAAGCGAGGATCAGCACCGGCTCACCCATGCCGACCTGGACGGACTGCAGCGCACCGACCATGGCACCGGCGAGCCCCGCCAGGGCGGCGCCCAGCGCAAAGACCAGCGTGTAGAGCGTGCGGATATCGACGCCGAGGGCCGCGATCATCTCGCGGTCGCTTTCGCCCGCACGGATACGCATGCCGAGCCTGGTCTTGGAAATCAGCGCATAGAGGCCGAAAGCGACAAGCGCGCCGGCAAGGATGATGGCCAGCCGATAGACCGGATACTGTGCGCCGCCCGGCAGCCCGACCGCACCCTGCAGCAGTGGCGGAATGTCGAGATAAAGCGGAAAGGAGCCGAACAGCCAGCGCGTGCCTTCGGAAAAGATCAGGATCAGCGCGAAGGTGGCGAGCACCTGGTCGAGGTGATCACGCTGATAGAGCCGCCGGATGACGGTGATTTCGATCAGCGCACCGGCCGCGGCCGCCGCCGCGAGGCTGGCGACAAGGCCGAGCCAGAAGGACCCGGTGAGTGCCGCAACACTGGCGCAGGCAAAGGCGCCGACCATGTAGAGCGAACCATGAGCCAGATTGATCAGGCCCATGACCCCGAAGATCAGGGTCAGCCCGGCTGCCATGAGAAACAGCATGACGCCGAGCTGAACCCCGTTCAGCAGCTGCTCGATGAGGAGAGCAAAAGTCACGAACGCGCCTTACTTCTTGCAGTCTTTCGCATAGGCATCGCCGTGATCGGTGAAGATCTTCTCGACGATCTTGTTGGTCAGCGTGCCGTTGTCCTTCACCACTTCGGTCAGGTAGATGTCCTGGATCGGGTGGCGGTTGGTGTTGAACTTGAATTTTCCACGCGGCGACTGGATGTCCGCCTTGCTGAGTTCCGTCGTGAAGGCCTTCACATCCTTGACGCTTGCCTTGGAGGCAGCGGCCAGGATCAGCTGTGCCGCATCATAGGCCTGCACGGCATAGATCGACGGCAGGCGCCCGTATTCCGCCTGGAAGGCCGGCACGAATTTCTTGTTGGCGGCGTTATCGAGGTCCTTTGCCCACTGGCCGGAGGCCTTGGCACCAAGCGCCGCGTCGCCGATCGCCGGCAGCACGTCCTGGCTGAAGGAGAAGCCGGGGCCGATGACCGGGATCTTCACACCGGACTGTGCATACTGCTTCATGAAGGCAATGCCCATGCCGCCCGGCAGGAAGACGAAGGCCGCATCGGCGCCGGAGGCGCGGATCTGGGCGATCTCGGCGGCGTAATCCGTCTGGCCGACCTTGGTATAGACCTCGTTCGCCAGTTCGCCCTTGTAATAGCGCTTGAAGCCGGTCAGCGAATCCTTGCCCGCCGGATAGTTGGGCGCCATGATGAACATCTTCTTGTAGACCTTGTTGGCATATTCGCCCATGGCCTCGTGAAGATTGTCGTTCTGATAGGCGGCATTGAAATAGAGCGGATCGCACTTTTCGCCGGCAAGCGCCGCCGGTGCGGCATTGGTCGAGACGTAGATCTTGCCCTGCGCCACGGCACCCGGCACGACCGCCATCAGAAGGTTCGACCAGACGATGCCGGTCAGGATATCCACCTTGTCGCTCTGGATCATCTTGTCGGCGATCTGCACGGCCAGTTCCGGCTTCTGTGCATCGTCTTCGGTGATGACGGTGATATCCTTGTTGCCGGACTGCTTGATGGCCAGCATGAAACCGTCGCGCGTATCGACGCCCAGGCCTGCACCGCCGCCGGAAAGCGTGGTGATCAGGCCGATCTTCACCGGCTCCGCCATGGCAAGAGACGAGGCGCCAAGCGTCAGCGTCAGCGTCGCCGCCTTCAGAAAAGTCTTCATGTGATGCACTCCCGTTGTTCTTTGACGTCCCACTCTGTGATGTGCGACCTTTTGCGGCCGTTCTGTCATCCCCGACGCAACCATAGACGCAGGCGGGGATATTTTCCTAGTCGAAAGCGATCATCCACATGTCGCGGGTGCCGGATGGACGTCAGGCCGCCCGATCCTGCTTGAGACGGAAGCGCTGGATCTTGCCGGATTCGGTCTTCGGCAATGCATCGACGAAGATGATCGACCGTGGATACTTGTAGGGCGCGATCACCGACTTCACGTGTTCCTGCAGCAACTTCACGAGAGCCTCGCAGGCCTGCGCCTTGTCCGTCAGCACCACATGCGCCTGCACGATATGGCCGCGCTCCTCGTCCGGCACGCCGATCACGGCGCATTCCAGCACCGCCTCATGCTTCAGGAGAGCCGCCTCCACTTCCGGTCCGGCAATGTTGTAGCCGGCCGAGACGATCATGTCGTCGGAACGGGCGGCGAAATGGAAATAGCCGTCCGCGTCCTGGGTAAAGCTGTCGCCTGTCAGGTTCCAGCCGTCGCGCACATATTCCATCTGGCGCTCGTCGGCCATGTAGCGGCAGCCGATCGGCCCCTTCACGGCCAGCCGGCCGATCTCGCCGCGCGGCACCTCGTTCATCTGCTCGTCGACGATCTTCGCCTGATAGCCGGTCAGCGGGCGACCGGTGCAATAGGGCTTCGCTTCCCCGAGCCTGTTGGAAATGAAGATGTGCAGCATCTCGGTGGCGCCGATGCCATCGAGGATCGGCTTGCCGGTCTTCGAGGTCCATTCCTCGAACACCGGGCCGGGCAGCGTTTCGCCGGCAGAGACCGCGATGCGCAGCGACGACAGGTCCGCCCTGCCCTCGTCCATGGCCGCCAGCATGGCGCGATAGGCGGTGGGGGCGGTAAAGCAGATCGTCGCCCTGTAGGTCTCGATGATCTCCATCATCTTCGGCGGCGTGGCATGTTCGAGCAGGGTGGCGGCCGCACCGAAGCGCAAGGGGAAGATGGCAAGCCCGCCAAGACCGAAGGTGAAGGCGAGCGGCGGCGAGCCGACGAAGACATCCTCCGGCGTCACGTTCAGCACTTCCTTGGCATAGGCATCCGCAATGATCAGCAGATCGCGATGGAAATGCATCGTCGCCTTCGGAACGCCGGTCGAGCCGGATGTGAAGCCGAGCAGTGCCACGTCGTCGCGCCCCGTCAGCACGGCATCGAAGCGGACCGGCTTGTTCAGGGCGGCGCGATCGAGTTCGGCGTCATGGTTGGCGGTACCGTCAAAACCGATCACCTGGGAGAGGAAGCGGCTTTCCTTGGCGACGGCGACCAGTTCATCCATCAGGCGCGTGTCGCACAGCGCCATGGAGATTTCCGCCTTGTCGACGATCTTGGCCAGTTCGCCGGCGCGCAGCATCGGCATGGTGTTCACCACCACCGCGCCCGCCTTGGTCGCGGCCAGCCAGCAGGCGACCATGGCCGGATTGTTGGCGGAGCGGATCAGCACGCGGTTGCCGGGCTTCAGCCCGTAATCCTCGACCAGGGCACGGGCAATCCGGTTCGTCCAGTCCGCCAGTTCCTTGTAGGTGCGCCGGCGGCCGTTGCCGATCAGCGCCGTATGATCGCCGAAGCCCTTCTCGACCATGCGGTCGGTCAGTTCCACGGCGGCATTGAGATGGTCGGGATAATCGAAGCCGTCGAGCAGCAGATCCGGCCACTGTTCGAAGGGCGGAAGATTGTCGCGCGCAAACGTATCCACGTGACTGGTGGGTCCCAGCATGGCTCTGTTCCCTTCTGTCTTGAGGCATCGTCGCGCGGGTTTCCTCTCCCGCACACGCACCTTTCGAGGCTGTTTCCGCCTCTTGATGGGCAAAGAATTGCACCGGACCGCCGCGCATGCAAGAGAGAAATTTTAAGTCTATAATAATTTTTCGCACCGCATGGGCCGACCACGCGCCGCAAGGCGCCTTTCCCCAAGGGGCAAGGGGCTGGCGCAAATCCCCGCCATGGGCTTTAGGTAAAATGAAGCCATACGGAACTAGAATGGCCGGAAACCTCCGGCAACGGCAGGACAACGCGGACGGCGACATGACCGAGACCAACCAGAACGGCGGCAAGCAGCCGGAATTCGACATCGACAGTGCCGATTTCACCTTCGATGCCCAGATACGGCTGATGATGGGCGCCTTCTGGCGATCGACGGTTCGCAACCGGGTCCTGCTGCTGACGGTCGCCCTGCTCGCCGTGATCCTCACCACGGTCTATGCCCAGTACCGGCTGAACTACTGGAACACACCCTTCTACAATGCGCTGGAGCGGCGCGACGTGCCGGCCTTCCTGTCGGAGCTGCAGGTGTTCTTCGTCATTGCGGGCTCGCTGCTGATCCTCAATGTCGTGCAGGCCTGGCTGAACCAGATGACCGCGCTCTACATGCGCGAAGGGCTGGCGCGCGACCTGGTTGATCAGTGGATGGCGCCGCGCCGGGCGCTGAAACTCGCCAGTCTCGGCACCATCGGCATCAATCCGGACCAGCGATTGCATGAGGATGCCCGCAACCTCGCCGAACTGTCGACCTCGCTTGCCATCGGCCTTGTCAATTCGACGATCCTGCTGCTGAGCTTCATCGGGGTTCTCTGGGCGATTTCCGCCGATTTCAGCTTCACCATCGAGGGCCGCGAGATCGCCATTCCCGGCTACATGGTGTGGGCGGCACTGCTTTATGCGGCCACCGCCTCGCTGCTCAGCAATCTGGTCGGCCGACGGCTGCCCGGGCTCAACACCTTGCGCTATTCAAAAGAAGCCGAACTGCGCTTTGCGCTGATGCGCACAAACGAGAACCTGATGGCGATCACGCTGACCCATGGCGAGGACAGTGAAAGACGGCGCATTCATCTGGCGATCAGCGAGGTTCTGAAGGTCATCCGGCGGCTGGCGCTCGGCTATACCAACCTCACCTGGGTCTCGGCCGGCTTTGGCTGGCTGACGACGATCGCGCCGATCCTGATCGCGGCCCCGGTCTATTTCAACGGCAGCATCTCCTTCGGCGGGCTGATGATGGCGGTGGGCGCCTTCAACCAGGTCAACACGGCACTGCGCTGGTATGTCGACAATTTCCGCCCGATCGCCGACTGGAAGGCGGCGCTGTATCGCGTCGCCGTCTTCCGCCGGGCGCTTGGCCAGATCGGCGAGGAGGAACAGGCGGACGCGACACCCGCGCTGCTTTCGCCCTCGCCGGACAGGCGCATCCTGCTCGGCGATCTCGTGCTGCTGCCCGGCCCCGGGGCGCGCGAGGGAGAACGCGGCATGGAGCTTCCCGGCGAGGTCAGCATCCTCCCCGGCGAGCGCGTGATGTTCAACGGCGATCCGCGCGCCAACCGTCACCTGCTGTTCCTGGCCATGGCAGGCCTGTGGTCCTGGGGAACCGGCGAGATCCGCATGCCATCCTCCGATACCGTTCTGTTCATGCCGCAGAAGGGCTATTTCCCCGATGCGAGCCTGCGCGAGGTCATGGCCTATCCGCGCAAGGTGTCGGAATTTTCCGACGAACAGCTGGCCGAGGCGCTCGCTGCAGTCGGGCTCGGCCGCCTGGCGGAACGTCTCGATGCCCGCGAACGCTGGGACAGGGCCCTGGACGACGAAGACCGCACCCGCCTGCGTCTGGCCAGCGCCCGCCTGATCCAGCCGGAATGGCTGGTGATCGATGACGCTCTCGAAACCCTCGATCCGGAAGCCCAGCAGGAATGCGGGCAGCTTCTGGCAACCCTTGATAATACAGCAATCGTTTATATTGGACGTTCCGAGGTATTTTTGCAGCTCGATCCGAAAGTTGTACACCTTTCGCCGCTGCGCGCCGGATGAAAACCAGAATCATGATACAGACTCGG
Source organism: Rhizobium sp. CSW-27 (assembly GCF_018760785.1). Classification (GTDB taxonomy): domain Bacteria; phylum Pseudomonadota; class Alphaproteobacteria; order Rhizobiales; family Rhizobiaceae; genus Neorhizobium. The sequence continues at coordinate 102,611 of NZ_JAHHZO010000002.1, read as the reverse complement.
TGTTTATGCTTGCCTTCACAACCGAGTTAATTCATTACATACAACTATGCATGAAACACATGCTTTGGGGCCATGATGCAGCGAGATATGGGCGCGGATGCCGGCCGTGGCCGCAATGGCCGCACATTTGATGAGCATGTCTGCGCCAACCGGGAAACGGTTGCACGTCTGCATCATGTCTGCACCTTTGCCAACCAGCTGTTCGGAACGGAACATGCCTTCATTGCCATTGCCGGCGATTGCCGGGGGCCGGCCCGGATCCTGCCGCTGACGGACTGCTGTAGCTTCCCTCTTCACCTGCCTGATCTACCGGACGAGGATCTCGTCGTGATGCTCGACCGCACCGGCCGGAGCGAGGGCTTTGACGCCGAGGCGAGAGGCTTCCTGGCCGGTGCCTGCCTGCAGGAACCGGACGGTCACCGTTTCGGCATGTTCTGGATCGCCGATCCGGCCGCCCGCGACACCTTTTCGCCGAGCGACGCGCGCAACCTGCGCGCCGTGGCGCGGATTGCGGCCGACCACCTGCTGGCGGAACGCGAGCGGCAGCTGGAGCGCATGCCGGCAATCTTTGCCCGGGCGACGGACCAGGCTCTGCTGTGCCTCAGCGAAGACGGCGAGATCGCGTTCGCCAATGACGCGGCCCTGCAACTGTTCGGCTTCCGCCGCGAGGATCTGCTGGGGCAGCCCTGCGACATCCTGATTCCGGCAAGACTGCTGACCGAGCACTACCTGCACGGGATGATCCTTGCCGCTGGCGCAGGCGGGCATCCGGTCGAGCGTCCGCGGATCGAGACCCTGGCCTGCCGCAGCGATGGCAGCGAATTCCCGATTGCCGTGACCTTCTCAGTCTGGAAAGAACAGGGAAAGGTCTGGAACAGCTGCATCATCGACGACCTGTCGGACCGCCGGACAGCGGAGCCGGAGGTGGTACACCTCATCCATCAGGACCGGCTGACCGGCCTCTTCAACCGCGACCGTTTCGAAAGCCTTGTTCAGGAACATTGCCGGCAGCAGAACGCTGGCGCACTGATCATCCTGGAGCTTGCCGGGATCGGCGCGATCGGCGAACAGATGGGGCCATCCCTCAGCGATACGCTGCTCGTCCATGCGGCCAATCGCATCCGGCTCTGCCTGCCATCCGGCGCGCAGGCGGCCCGACTGGGCCTTGACCAGTTCGCGATCCTGCTGCCGGCCCCGCTGGATGCGGCAGGGCTGCAGGACATTGTCGATACGCTGCTGGAGGCTTTGCAGCCTCCCTTCGAGATTCACCATCAGCGTCTGCAGGTCACCTGCGCCCTTGGCCATGCGGAGGCCGGACCGGAACTGGCGGCCGACGACCTGCTTGGCCGGGCAGACTATGCCCTGTCGCATGCGCGCCTGCTGGAACGCACCGCGGCCGTGGGCTTCGACACGCGCCTGCAGACGGAGGCCTGCCACAGCCGGGCCGCGCACAACGACATCGTGCGGGCCCTGCGCCAGGGCGAGTTCGTCCTGCAATACCAGCCCCAGGTCAATCTGGAGGACGACAGCCTTTGCGGCATGGAAGCCCTCATCCGCTGGCAGCATCCGGTGCGCGGACTGCTGCCGCCTGCGGAATTTCTGCCGGCTCTCGAGCGAAGCACGCTCAGCATCGAGGTCGGCTGGTGGGTTCTCGGCGAGGCGGTGCGCCAGATGGGCGAGTGGGCGGCGGCCGGCCTGCCGCGCGTCAAGATGAGCGTCAACCTGTTTCCCCTGCAGTTACGAAGCCCGGATTTCGTGGAGGCGGTCTCGCGCCTGCTGGCGCAGCACGGCGTCGAGGCACGCTTCCTCGAACTCGAGATTACCGAAACCGCCGCGCTCACGGATGGCGACCAGTCACTGCGTCTCATCAGCGCGCTGCGCGAGATCGGCGTCGGCATTGCCTTCGACGATTTCGGCACCGGCTATGCGTCGCTCGGCACCCTGCAGCACTATCCGATCACCACGCTGAAGATCGACCGCGGCTTCGTACGGGATCTGCTGACGCGCCAGCGCGATGCCGCCATCACCCGCGCACTGATCATGCTCAGCCGCGACATCGGCGTCACGACCATTGCCGAAGGCATCGAAACCATCGAGCAGGAACTGACCCTGAAGATGATGGGATGCGATTGCGGCCAGGGCTATCTGTTCGGCCGCTCGATGCCCGCATCCGACATTGCCGGCCTGCTGGCAAGGCTGCCAAGCCGGCTTGCCGCCCCTGCGATGCGCGCCGGCTAGGCAGGTCCGGCAAAAGCGGGCAGTGCTCTGGCGCTCGCAATTCCGGCCGGACGACAGGATGGATTGCGTCCGGTCATGCCGGTGTTGCCGGACACGGCCCGCCACGCCTCCGGCAGGGCCGGCGGGGCCCTTGCCCTTCACGCCGCCGGTCAAGCCCCGGCATTCCGTTCGATCCGGCGCAATCGCTCAATCCAGCAGAAGGCGAAGCTGCGTCGCAAGCTCGCGGGCGGTATAGGGTTTCTTCAGCCAGCTTCCGTCGGCCGCCAGCTGCTTGCCGGCGATCTCCGGCTCGGCATAGCCGGAGGTGAACAGGATCTTGATGTCCGGCCGGCGCTCGCGCACCACCTTCGCCAGCTGGTCGCCGGACATGCCGGGCATGGCGATATCGGTGAACAGCAGGGCCACTTCCGGATGCCGGTCCAGCACATCCAGCGCCTCGTGGCCATTGGCGGCCTGGTGGACGGTGTAGCCGGTATTTTCCAGCCGGGCCACGGCCACCCGGCGCACGCGCGGATCGTCTTCGACAACGAGAATGGTTTCGGTGCCTCCGGGCAGTTGCGGTTCTGCCACCGGAACCTCCGGCGCTGCGAGCGTGGCGCCAGCCCGGCTTGCCGTCGGCAGGAACAGCCGGATGCTGGTTCCCTGACCCGGCTCGCTGTAGATCTGGATATGGCCGCCGGACTGGCGCACGAAACCATAAACCATGCTGAGGCCGAGGCCCGTGCCGGCCCCGGTGGTCTTCGTGGTGAAAAAGGGTTCGAAGGCGCGCTGCTTGATCTCCTCGGTCATGCCCGTTCCCGTGTCGGAGACGGCAACCAGCACGTAATCGCCGGCCCGCACCTGCGGATACATCTGCGCATAATCGAAATCGAGATGAACGCGGCTGACCTCAAGCGTCAGTTGCCCGCCGTCCGGCATGGCGTCGCGGGCATTCAGCGTCAGGTTCAGCAGCGCGTTCTGCAGTTGCGGCCCGTCCACAAGCGCTTCGTTGCCGCCGCCGCGCACCGTGGTGCGCAGTTCGATGCGGTCGCCGATGGTGCGGCGGATCAGCTCCGAGAAGCTCGCAATCATCTGGCCGAGATCGGTGACGCGCGGGTTGAGCGGCTGGCGACGGCCGAAGGCCAGCAGCTGACCCGTCAGCTTGGCCCCGTCATTCGTCGCCCCTTGCGCCTCGCGCAGCAGGACCTGCGCCTTTGGTTCGGTCACCCGCATCTCCAGCATTTCCAGGTTGCCGCTGATGATGGTGAGCAGGTTGTTGAAGTCGTGCGCCAGACCGCCGGTCAGCTGGCCGATGGCTTCCATCTTCTGTGCCTGGCGCAGTTCTTCCTCGATCTTGTGGCGGCTGGTCAGGTCGCGGATGAAGCCGGTGAAGATGCGCCTGCCGTTCGAGACGGCCTCGCCGACGGCAAGCTCCATAGGGAAGGTCGAGCCGTCCTTGCGCAGCCCCTTCACCACCCGGCCAAGGCCGATGATGCGGCGCTGGCCGCTGGTCAGGTAATTGACGATGTAACGGTCGTGGTTCTCGCGGTCCGGCGAGGGCATGAGGATCGCGACATTGCGGCCCTCCACCTCCTCCGCGTCATAACCGAACAGGTCTTCCGCGGTGGAGGAGAAGGAGGTGATGATGCCGGCCTCGTCGATGACCACCATCGCTTCCGGCACCGTCTGCAGGATCGAGCGGAAATGCGCCTCGCGCGCAGCAAGATTTTCCTGAATGGTGGCGGCGGCGCGAAAATCCTCGTTGATCTGCACGATCAGCGGACCGTCGCCGGTCTCCTGCAGAATCCAGCGGCTCAGCACCGAGATCGTATGCCCGTCCTTGTGCCGATATTCGAGATTGCTCTTGAAGGCGCCTTCGGCGCGAATTGCGTCGATCACCTCGGTCATCACGATCGGTGGCTGCGGCGCCAGCAGTGCAAGCACGTCAAGGCCCACCACCTCTTCGGCCTGCCAGCCGAAGAGACCGACACTGCCGCTGCTCCAGTGACGGATGAAGCCTTCCGCATCATGCGCGATGACATTGATCGGGTCTAGAAGAGACAGCAGGTTCGATACCTCCGACGATGGCGTGCCGGAACTGATGATCTCTGCCATGCAAACCCCTTGGCTTCTGGAACAGGCGGACCGTCAGTGCGGCCAGACCGCCTGCCGCGTCTTGACGGCACGATCGCCGATGTCGTCATAACTATCGCCATCGCCGCACAGCGCAAGCAGTTTTCCGGGCTTGGCAAGGTCGAAGGCATGGCGCCCGTTCGGCGAAATCACGCCACGCGCGATCAGCTTTGTGATGGTGCGCGACACGGTTTCAATCGTCAGGCCCAGATAGTCGGCCATGTCCTGCCGGCTCATCGGCAACTGCACGGTGCGGGCCATCTGGCGCTCGCCCTGCATGCGCCGGGCAATCAGCATCAGGAAGCTGCAGACGCGCTCTTCGGCGCTCTTGCGTGACAGAAGCACCATCTGGTCCTGGGCGGCGGCCATTTCGTCGCACATCAGCGAGAAAAGCTGCGGGCGAAGTTCGGGCGAATGCTCGATCGCGTCGATGAAGGCGCGCTTGGTGAGGCGGCGCACCTTGACCGGCGTGACCGCCTCGGCGCTGTAGAGATAGACGTCCTTGAGCGACAGGCCCACCATGTCACCGGCATAGAGGAAGCCGGTGATGACGCGGCGCCCATCCCCTATGATCTTGAAAATCCTCAAGACTCCTTCCGTGACCTCAAAAATGTGCTGGGCATCGTCACCCTGCCAGAACAGGCCCTCGCCGACATCCAGCGTCTCGCGCGGAACCGAGGCGAAGAGTTCGTCCAGCGTTGCCAGTTGCGGCTTCATCGTCGCCATGGCGGCGAAAGCGGAATGTGCGTTGGTGGCTGTCGAAAGCATGTCCGTCCCTCTGTCTTGATGGCCAAACTATGGTGGGCGGCGGTGACAGAAGGATGCCGGGCATGTTACGGTCCGGTTGAATCGTGTAACAGTGTGTAACAGCCAATCCGGTGGTCTGGCAGGTGGTCTGGTCAGGGGCATGACGAAATTCGAGAAGCGGGCCGAGCGCATCCTCATCGTGGATGATGATCCTCGTATCCGTCAGATGGTAACGCGTTACTTCGAGGACGAGGGCTTCCTCGTCACAGGCGCATCCGACGGCGCCTCCATGCGCAAGGCGATGGCCGATTTCACAGTGGATCTGATCCTGCTCGATCTGGTGCTGCCCAACAGCGAGGACGGGCTGGCGCTGGCCCGCGAGATCCGCGCCGCCTCCGACGTACCGATCGTGATGCTGACCGGTCGCGACGATGTGGTGGACCGCATCATCGGGCTGGAAGTCGGCGCCGACGATTACATTCCGAAACCCTTCCACCTGCGGGAGGTGCTCGCCCGGGTGCGCAGCATCCTGCGCCGCCGCAAGCCGGCCGAAGCCCCGGCACAGGAACAGGGCCAGGTCTACGAGTTCGACGGCTGGCGGCTGGAAATCCACCGCCGCCGCCTGCTCAACCCGCACGACGAAGAGGTGGAACTGACCACCGGCGAATTCGACATGCTGGCGGTGATGATCCGCAATGCCGGCCGCGTTCTGACGCGCGAAATGCTGATGGACCAGACGCGCGGCCGCCAGTTCGAAGCCTTCGACCGGGCAATCGACGCGCAGATCGCCCGTCTGCGCAAGAAGATCGAGACCAACCCGGCCCATCCCGTTTTCATCCGCTCCGTGCGCGGCGTGGGCTATATCTTCGCGGCCGAGGCGAGCAGCACCGAAGCGCGGGGCGCGTAAAACCGTGCCGCGCCCTCGGTTCGCACCCTGAGTTCGCACCTTCAGGCCGGCAGTTGCAGGCGCGCACCGCCGGCACTGGCGGCAAGCACCCGAAGCCGCTCCCAGAGCGCGGAGCGCACACCGTCCTCGTCCAGAACGGTCGCCACCACATGCAGCGGCACGTCGAGCACCGCGCCCTCTTCGGTGTCGCGCAGCGTCGCGAGGCACAGACCCTTGAGGTAGCCATGCCCGTTTTCGCAGACCAGCAGGCGCTCGCGCGCCTCGCCTTCGTCACGCGCCGCGATGATGCGTTCGCAGAATCGGCGCCAGTCGCCGAGATCGGCTGCCGCCTCCGCCGCATTGGCAAGCGGAAACGCCCGGTCCACCTGCGCGACCGTGATGTCGGCTACGTTATAAGCGCTGTTCATAGGCCTTCCTTCGAAGGGACTTGCCCTTCCTGTCTCCATGCACACCATCAGGCGTCGCATGCCGTATTAGAAGGCCGAAGGTAGCGGAAGAGCCTGCCTCACGCTTTGAGCAGAATCAACTGCGACAAATTCGTCACAAATGCGTCACCCCGTCAGCTTCACCAGGTGGCGAGCACCGGCGTCTCCAGCAATCTTCCGCTGGTGACATCGGCAATGCCGAGATCGGTCTGATGCGGACCGGCATTGCAGGCAAGCGTTGCCCCGAAGCAGGCCTTGAACACCAGATAGGGCGGCTGCCAGTCGACGATGCGGTCGATGGCCGCGCGGATCGCCGCAAAGCCGGCGGCGGTTTCCTGAACCCCGGCCTCGGCCACCAGCCCGGCCAGAGGCAGCGGCAGCACGGCCTGCACGGTGCCGCCGGAGGCAACCGCAAGCCCGCCGCCGGCGGCAATGACCGCATTGGCGGCGGCAGCCATGTCGACCGGATCCTGACCGAAAACGGTGAGGTTGTGGCTGTCATGCGAGACGGTGGTGGCAAATGCGCCGCGCCAGGTGCCCCATCCGGTCAGGAAGCCGACCCGCGGCTTGGGGTCGGCAAGACCGTGGCGGTGCGCCACGGCAATCAGCGTGGCGCCCTCCGGCGGCACGACGCAACCGTCGCGGACAGCGGTGACCGCCTCGCCCCAGCAGGTAAAGCGCGGCTGGTCGATGGTCGCGACACGCGCCGTCTCCCCCGTGGCCGCGATCCGGAAGTCCTCTGGCGAAAGCGGCGAAAGCTTCATCGTGCCCGTCAGCGTCACGGTTTCGGTGGCCGCAGGCGGGCTCAGCAGCGCGCCACCGGCGGCGACTTCCCGGCCGGAAACGAGAACGCGGCGGGCCTCGAAGCGCGAGAGATCCTCGAACAGCACGAGATCGGCGCGGCGACCGGGCGCAACCAGGCCGAGATCGGGCCTTCCGAGACGGCGCGCGCCGTTCAGCGTGGCTGCCTGCAGCGCCCATTCGGGACGCATGCCATAGCCGACCAGCCGCCGCACCACGTCGTCCAGCCCGCCGCCGGCCTGCAGGTCATCGGGGAACACGTCGTCGGTGCACAGCGTCACCGTCTGCGGCAGGTGGCCGAGCCGCTCCAGCGCGGCGACGAAATCCGGCAGCAGATGATCATGGCTGCCGCGCAGTTCGATGGCGAGGCCGGCGCGCAGCTTCTCCATCAAGTCGTCGCCGGAGACCAGTTCATGGTCGGAACTGACGCCCGCCGTGACGAAAGCCTGCAGATCGCGGCCCGTCAGGCTGCGCGCATGGCCACAGACCAGCTTGCCGGTTTCGAGACCCGCCTGGATGATGTCGGTCATGCGCGGATCACCCTCGATGATGCCGCGCATGTTCATCATTTCCGCGATGCCGGCGATATCCGGCCGCGCCAGAAGGTCGGCCAGAACATCCGGACCGAATTCGGCACCGGCCCGCTCCAAGCCCGGCGCGGAGGGAACCGAGGACGGGGCAAGCAGGATGACGCGCAGCGGCAGGTCGATCACCGCATCCGCCGCCCAGTTCACCCCGGCAAGGCCCAGCACATTGCCGAATTCGTGCGGATCCCACACCACCGTCGTCACGCCGCGCGGCACCACGGCCTGGGCATAGGCGGCCGGCGTCACCATGGAGCTTTCGATGTGCATGTGCGTGTCGACCAGGCCGGGCGCGATGAAGGCACCGGCGGCATTGATGGTGGAGGCGCTGTCGAGACGCGAACCCGGTGCATGCACGCTTGCAATCAGCGGACCGACAATGCCCACATCCGCCGGCCGCAATTCGCCCGTCACCACGTCGACCACCGTGCCGCCGCGCAGCAGCAGGTCGAACGGCACCTCGCCCCGTGCCGCCTGCACGGCGCGCAGGCGCAGTTCCGGCAGGTTGAGGTCGAACAGTTCAAAGGGGCGGGTCATCGGGAGGCTTCGCTTTTCAGGACGTCGAGGATGATGTCGCGCGCCTGCTCGACGGCGATGTCGATGGCGCAGGCGGCGTTGAAGGGGGCGCGGCCGGGGCGGGTTTCCACCACGGTGCGGCCACGGGTATGGGTGCCGGTCAGTTCGGCGTCGAGGCGCACCGGGCGCCACGTCACCAGATCCTCGCGCAGGAAGACGACGGCCGCCACGGCATCATAGAGCGACATGGCGGTGCGGCCGCGACTGACGGCTATATCGATGAAGCCGGAGAGCAGATCGGCCAGCAGCGCGCTGTTGCGCCCGCCCGCCCCGCGCACCGGCTGCACGTCGGCGGGCGCCGCCAGCACCTTGCGGCAGAGATCGAGATCCACCATGCGCAGCGGCAGGCCATGGGACAGCACGATGGCAAGCGCTTCCGGATCGGCAAAGGCATTGAATTCGGCGGAGGCGGTGTGATTGCCGCTGGTGACGCCGCCGCCCATCCAGACAAGATCGGTGATGCGGGCGGCAAGGTCCGGCCGGGCGAGCGCAAGAGCGGCCAGGTTGGTCAGCGGTCCGAGCGCCAGGATGCGATGCTCCGCGCCTCCATCCTCCAGCCAGGCGCAGAGGGCGGAAAAGGCATCCCCGGTGTGCAGGACCACGGGAACCTCCGGCAGGCGGGCGCCGGCCGAAGGCATGCCATGATCACCGAGGATGCCTGTCGCCGTCTCCAGACGGCCGAGGACCGGGGACGCGCGTCCCCGATGGATGGGGAACGTCCAGCCGAAGGCCGCCTGCGCGCCGGCTGCATTGCGTTCCACCTGTTGAAGGCCGGCATTGCCGAAGACCAGCGACACGCCATCGATCGGCTGCCCGCGATGCGCTACCACCAGAAGGGCCGCAATGTCGTCAAATCCCATGTCTGTATCGATCCACACCCCCATCACGCCGCCTCCGAGGCAAAAGCCCGGCGGGGAACGAGACGACAGGCGAATTTGCCGCGCGCAATGCCCTGGAAAGGACCTGGGACCAGGGTCACCACGCGCGGCCGCCGGACCCGTTCCGCCGCTTTCGGAACATGGCCGGTGATGGCAATTCGCATGTCTGGGGCTTCCGGATGGCACGCGGATCGAGGCGACCATCCATCTCCACCATCAAAGGCTGCAAGGAAGGCAGAAATAGGGCCGGCGCACAGCTTTGCAACATTCGCCGGCCGATCAGGGCCGGAATGATGCGCGCGGCCGCGCATCCGGGCAGAAAGCGTCATTGCTCGTCTCCGTTCAAGAGTTCGCGTTCTGCCGGGCAGGGTCCGGAGGATTGGCGCAGCATCAGCTTCATCGGCACGGCGGCGCGTTCGGCAACGACCGTGCCCAGTGCCGTTACCTGCCCGTGCGGCAGATCCTCGATCACCGCGGCGAGTGCCTGCACCGCCTGTCGGGCAATTTCGCCCATGTCCATGCGCAGCGTCGTCAGCGAGGGGGTGATGACCGAGGACCAGATGAGGTCATCAAAGCCGGTGACGCTGGCCGCCGCCGGCACGGCGATGCCGGCCGCCTGCAGTTCCGTCAGTGCGCGAACCGCCGTCAGGTCCGACAGGGCGGCGAAGGCGGTCACACCCTGCCGCACCCGTGCGGCAAGGCCGAGCGGCGCTTCCGCTCCTTCCGCCTCCGCATGGCGCTCCAGCCACAGCACATCGGCCCGCACATCCGGGCCAAGACCGGCACGCAGGCCGCCGACCCGGTCGTTCTGGACATTGGAGAGGGCGCTGCCCGCCAGGATCAGCACGCTCCGGTGCCCCAGGACACGCAGATGTCGGCCCATCTCTTCGCCGCCAGCCCAGTGATCGGAAGCGACCGTATTGCCGGGCGTGGCCGGCGTGTCGATGACGGCGACGGGGCAGCCGATGTCCGCGATGCGGGTGCCCCGGCGCGGGATGATGATGATACCATCGACACCCCGGTCGATGAGGCGCAGGATCGCCTGTGTCTGCTGCTCCACCGCGCCACGCGAGTCACCGATCAGAACGCCGTAGCCGGCGGCCGAGGCAGCATGCTCGATGGCCTGGGCGATCTGCGGAAAGAGCGGATTGGCGATGTCCGGCAGCACGAGCCCCAGCACGCCGCTGCGGCCGGTGCGCAAGGCACGGCCGGCCACGCTCGGCACGTAGCCGAGGCTGTGGGCCGTGTCGCGGATGCGCTCGGCAAGCTCGCTCGAAACGCGCCCCTTGCCGGACAGCGCGTTGGAGACGGTTGCCACGGATACGCCGAGCGCCTGGGCAATCGCGGACAGGTTGGGCTTCTCGCTCTTCATCGGGACGGATCGAATCTGGTTAATCGTTTAATCGATAACGTGAACCGCACGGCCTGTCGAGAGACTTTCGGCCTGCGGCCGGCACGATGCAGCGCAACCTCTCCTTGCCGGACACGCGCAGCGCGTCACAATACGCACATGCGGGCGGCATTTTCCAAGGAATGCCGGGTTTTTGCAGCATTATTCCTTGCGATGCGGCGCCCGGCAATGGCACTTTCGCCGGATGTTCCGCGCAGGCTTGCAAAGGCCTTGCGGACAAGACCCGGAGCGCCAGGCGGCGCCCCGCCACGCCAGAACCACCGGAGCCGTTCAATGGACGCCGCGCAATCCGCCATCGCCGAGAAGAGCCGCACAACGCCCGCCCGTCAGGCACCCGCCCGCATGGAGCCGCTGGCGAAGCTGCCGGTATTCTTCAACCTTGACGGCAAGCGGGTGGTGCTGGCCGGCGGTTCGGACGGTGCTGCCTGGAAGGCGGAACTGCTGGTCGCTTCCGGCGCGATTGTCGATGTCTTCTGTCCCGAGGACGCACTCGGCGAGGTAATGCGCGGCCTGATCGCCAGCCATGCCGCGGAGGCGGCATCTCTGTCTGCGGATGCCGCCGAAACGCGACCCGGCATCCGGCATCGAGATCACCCCTGGCACATCGCCATCTTCGGCAATGCGGCGCTGGCACTCGGCGACTGCGAGACGGACGAGGAGGCAAAGGCCTTCTATTGCGCCGCCAGGGCGGCCGGTGTGCCCGTCAATGTCATCGACAAGCCGGCCTTCTGCCAGTTCCAGTTCGGCTCCATCGTCAACCGTTCGCCGGTGGTGATTGCCATTTCCACCGATGGCGCAGCGCCCATTCTGGCCCAGGCGATCCGCCGGCGGATCGAAACCCTGCTGCCACCGGCACTGAAGCCCTGGGCGGAGATCGCCCAGACCATTCGCGAGGCGATCAATGCGCGCCTGAAGCCGGGTACCGAGCGGCGCAGCTTCTGGGAACGCTTCGTCGACCGCGTCTTCCGCGAGGCGCCGGCAGACGGCATTGCCGAGCAACTGATTGCGGAGGCCGGGCACATTGCCCAGGCGGTGGAGGCGAGCGGCGAAGGCCGCGTCACGCTGGTCGGCGCCGGCCCCGGCGATGCGGAACTTCTGACGCTGAAGGCCGTGCGGGCGCTGCAGGCGGCCGATGTCATCCTGTTCGATGATCTGGTCTCCGCCGACGTGCTGGAACTTGCCCGCCGCGAGGCCAAGCGCATGCTGGTTGGCAAGCGCGGCGGCCGCGAGAGCTGCAAGCAGGAAGACATCAATGCGATGATGATTGCGCTGGCCCGGAGCGGCAAGCGGGTGGTTCGCCTGAAATCCGGCGACCCGATGATCTTCGGCCGCGCGGGCGAGGAAATCGAAAGCCTGGAGCGCGAGGGCATCCCGGTGGAAATCGTGCCGGGGGTTACCGCGGCAACCGCCATGGCCGCGCGGCTCGGCGTGTCGCTCACCCATCGCGACCATGCGCAATCGGTGCGCTTCGTGACCGGCCATTCGCGCAAGGGCGAACTGCCCGCCGATCTCGACTGGGCCAAGCTTGCCGATGCGACGGTGACCACCGTGTTCTACATGGGCGGGCGCACGGCCGGCGCCATTGCCGCCAAGCTGACCGGCCACGGCATGAGCCCCTCCACCCCTGCCGTCATCGTCAGCGCCATCGCGCGCGAGGAAGAGCGGCGCTGGGCAGGCCCCCTGTCGGACATGCCGGCCGCCATGGCCGAGATCGGCTACGACAATCCCGTCCTGATCGGCATCGGCGATGCCTTCATCAAGGCGAAGGTTGCGACGGAGACAGCCGGACTGCCTCACACGGACAGCGCTGTCGCTCGCGCTGTATGAAGGCCAAGGGAGAAGCGGGCCGTGGCTGTTCGGTCATAGCCCGGCAAAGTGAAGTTGGGAGATCTGCTGACATCGTGTCTGTCTTGCAGCGGGATTTGCTCACCGAAAGATCGCTGCGGCAGGACGGACAGGGCTTTAGGCGTCCGTCTCAGACGGTTCCCAGCCCGTCACCGCGGCCCATTGGTCTGCACGTCGGATAACGCCCCACAGAAAATCGTCCTTTCCGTCCGTGTAGGCTTTACGATCGTTCCGATGTCTTTGGGCCAGATCCATTTTCAAAGCCGCATAGGCGGCCTGCTCTGATGGGTGCGTCCTCATGTAGTCGCGAAACAGAAGAGCCCACTGTTCGTGCCAACTGCCAGACAGTCGCACGTGAATATGGGTCCGCTCAGTCCCAGGACGCTCCCGGAAGTATCGCTTTGTCCGCTCTGCATTGGTCGAGCGCCACGTGTAACCACATCGCTCCAATGGCGAGACAAGGCTCTCGATAGGGTCGAAAGCCTTGACCGAAACCTGAATGTCTATGATCGGCTTTGCGGCAAGCCCATTAACGGATGTCGATCCGATATGGTCAATCCGGATCGCCAGTGGACCCAGTGCGGCGCGGATAGCTTCCGCCTTCGCACGAAAGCTACGCTCCCACATCGGCGACCAATTGCTGATGACGATAGGCTCGAGCGAGGCCACTGGCGGCTCCCATGATGTGTGCTCCTGTCGGCTCGTAGAAGAGCGAGCCGCAGACGTCAACTCACGGACCGACCTGCCGTGGCCGCTCGGCGCGCAGTGCTGCCGTCACCTCCACCACCAGCGGCAGGTCGTCTAGCTCGTCCAGATTCACGGAAAGCTTGCGCTGCCAGTTGGGATGGCTTTCGCTGGTGCCGGGGATATTGGTCGGCTCCGGCTCCTTCGTGAGATCGGCGAGCCGCACGCCGAGCAGCATGGAAGGTGTGCGCGCCATCAGGCGATGCAGCGAAACGATCAGGCGGTCGAGATCGTCTCCCTTCAGGGAAACGCTGTCCGGCGCGGGGGCGGCCAGATCCTCGGCACCCACAAGGCGCACAAGATCGGCGCGCTCCGTCTCTCGCTGCGCAAGATCCTGATCGGCCGTCGCCTGCGGCACCAGTCCATGCTCGGCGCGGGCGCTAATATCGGCACCGGCCCACCAGCCGCCCAGCGTCTGGTGATCGTGGGTGGAAATGCAGGCCAGCGACAGCGCCGGGTAATCCGCCGCCGCAATGAAGCCGTCCTGATCACGCTCATAGGAGAAAATGCGGTAGGAAAGCAGGTTGGCACGCGCCAGATCCTCCTTCAGGCCCGGCGGCAGGTTGCCGAGATCCTCGCCGATCACCAGGCACTGGTGATCATGCGAGGCCTCGGACAGCACCTGCAGCAGCGCCTCCTTCGGATAATCCACATAGGCGCCTTCGGACGGAGGGCTGTCGAAAGGTACGAGAAACAGCCGGCCAAGCGCTGCGGCATGATCGATGCGCACCGCACCGGCATAGCGCATGGCAGCATCCAGCATGCGGCGATAGGGCGGCTCCTCCCCTTCGGCGATGGCGGACGGCAGGAAAGCCGCAAGCCGCCAGTCCTGACCGTCGACGGCCCAGGGGTCCGGCGGGCCGCCGATGCTGGCCGACGACAGATAGATCTGCGGCTCGCTCCAGGTGGCCGCACCGTCGAGTGCCTCACCGACGGCAAGGTCGAGGTAGAGGCCGATGCGCAGGCCGGCACGCTCCGCCGCCCCCACCGCATCCGACAGCTGCACATGCGCAAGCCACTGCAGGAACATGTGAAATTCGATCTCGTCCTGCCGCGACTGGGAAAAGGCCTGGACGGCGGGGCTCCTCGCATCGCGCATCTCCTGCGGCCAGTCGTGCCAGCCGGCGGCGTGGCCGCGTGCCACCATGTCCATTGAGATCGTCTCGAACAGTGCATGCAGCCTGAGACTCTCGCTGCCCTGCCGGCAGAAGGCATCGAAGCAGGCAGGCGTATAGACCTTGTCGTTTCCTTCGCGCCACACGCGCCAGAACCGGCGCAAGGCCGCAAGCTTCACCGCCGCGACCGCCGGATAATCGACCAGTTCCCCCGCCCGCAATCCTTCGAGGTCGGCGGACAGATCCGGCTCCGGCGCATAGCCCGGCAGGCGATCCACGGCAATGTAAAGCGGATTGAGCCAGCGGCGGCTGGACGGTTCATAGGGGCTGCAGCGGCCGGGATCGGCCAGGAACGGGGCGTGCAGCGGGTTGAGACCGATGAAATCCGCCCCCCATTCGCCGGCCAGATGACAGATCTCGGCCAGATCGGCGAAATCGCCAATGCCCCAGTTGCGGCCGGAGCGCAATTCGTAAAGCTGCAGCGTCAGCCCCCAGACCCGCTCGCCGGAGAGCAGCGGCGGCAGATAGCAGGCCGGCATGGCGGCGGCAGCCTCATCGTCAAGCGCCACATTGAGCGCCGCGAGGATCTTTCGCTTGGTTGTCCGGGAGATCGGCACCTCCGTGCCGTCGGGTTCCGGCCGGGTGAAGGCGATGCCGTGCTGGCGCGCCAGCCCATCCAGCGGCACGGCAGCGGGTGGACGATTGTTGGGGTCAAAACGGCCAGGTTCAGCCATCGGCAAGGCTCCAGATCAGGGACCAGGGAGAAGCCTCCCAGGCATTGATGCGACCAAGGCGGAAGAGAACCTCCCCCTTGGCCGGCACGGGCACGCGGGTTGTAGAATCACTCAGATTCGCCTGCAATTGCAAGCGGTGGCCGGACAGGCTCCACTCGACGAGAAGGCCGTGTCCGTCCGCCTCGAAGCGGCCGGAATGCGGGCCTGCCCCCGCCAGCAGCGGCACGATCCGCCGGTGGCGCAGCGCAAGAAGGGTACGGTAGAAGCCGAGCATCTCCTCTGCCGCCTCGCCGGACAGATGCTGCCAGTCGAGCTTGGCGCTCCTGAACGTTGCCTCGGCGGTCGGATCGGGAAGATCATTGCCGTCAAAGCCCGGCAGGCGGGAGAGTTCCTCGCGCCTGCCCTTGCGCACCTTTTCGTTCAGATCCTCGTCGAAATCGCAGAAGAAGGGAAAGGGCTCGCGCGCACCCCACTCCTCGCCCATGAACAGCATGGGCAGTTGCGGCGCCAGCAGATAGACGGCGGTGATCGCCCTGATCGCCTCCAGCGGTCTGGAGGCGATCATCCGGTCGCCGAGCGCCCGGTTGCCGATCTGGTCGTGGTTCTGGATGAAGGAGATGAAGGCGGTCGGCGGCAGGAAGGCGCTCGGCATGCCGCGCGCCTCGCCACGATAGGCCATGCGCTCGCCCTGGAAGACAAAACCTTCCGCCAGCGCCCGGCCGATGCCGGCCGCTCCCTCGGCATAATCGGCATAGTAGCCGAAGGTCTCGCCGGTGGCGGCCACATGCAGCACATGGTGGATGTCGTCATTCCACTGAGCGGAAAACAGCGCCGGACGCCCGTCTTCCCCTCGCTTCAGCAGGTCGCTGTCATTGTCCTCGTTCTCGACGATCAGGTGCACGTGCCGGTCGCCAGCCGCAGCCAGCACCCGCCTTGCCAGCTCATGCAGCAGGTGCTCCTCGCTGTCATCCTTGATGGCGTGCACGGCATCGAGCCGCAGGCCGTCGAAGCGAAAATCGCGGATCCAGGACATGGCGTTCTCGATGACGAAGTCGCGCACCGGCCGCGAGCCCGCATCGTCATAGTTGATGCCGTTGCCCCAGGGCGTGCGGTGATGCTCGGTGAAGATCGGCGCATAGGCCGGCAGGTAGTTCCCGTCCGGGCCGAAATGATTGTAGACCACATCGAGCAGGACGCAGAGCCCGCGCTCATGCGCGGCATCGACCAGTTCCATCAGGTCTTCCGGCCGGCCGTAACGGCTTTCCGGCGCATAGGGCAGCACACCGTCATAGCCCCAGCCCCAGCCACCGGGAAAGTCGGCGATCGGCATCATCTGCAGGGCCGTCACGCCGAGATCGCGCAGATGGTCCAGCCGGTCGATCGCGGCGCGGAAGGTGCCCTGCGGCGTGAACGTGCCGACATGCAGTTCGTAAAGCACGAGTTCTTCCAGCGGGCGCCCCTGCCAGCCAGCCTGCCGGCGCGGGAAGGCGGCAAGGTCCACCACTTCGCTGGGACCATGCACGTCGCGCGGCTGATGGCGGGAGGCGGGATCGGGCACCAGAAGCCCATCCGGCAGGCGGAAGGCATAGAGCGCTCCGGGGCCGGCTTCCCGCACATGCAGGCGATGCCAGCCGTTCTCGTGCCGCTCCATGGGCAGCGGCGCCTGCCCCTCGATCTCGAGATCAATACGCTGATGCAGAGGCGCCCATAGCCGGAACAGGGTGCCGGTCGGATCGCAGACGGGGCCAAACAGGAATTCGCTCACGCGGGCAAGCCTTTTGATGGAGGAGACCGACGATAGAACGGGCACCGAATGGAAAGGTTGCGCAGGAGCGACGGCGATGCCGGCGGATGATCCGTCGGCTAGCCGGCCAAGTCGGCATGCTCCCGCACGCCTCGACAACCCAGGGGCGATTTTGAGGAACAGCGGCCGCAACCGAACCTGCCGACGTCCTAAAAAGCCCGGAAATGCGGGCTTTTCGGGGTTTTCACCAGCGTCACGCAAGCTTCATGGACAATGATCGCGCATCATCTCTGAGCAAAGCCTGTCACCCACACAAGAATGATCAAAGTCGAGAGCGCCCTCGCACAGGATGATTCCCAATATTGTCATCTCGAGGTTAAGCTATGCCCACGATCACATTTGCGAATACAAAGGGGGGAGCCGGAAAGACCACGGTTGCTCTCGTTCTGGCAGCGGAACTGGCCCAGCGCGGCCTGCGCGTTGCGCTTCTCGATACCGATCCGCAGCAGTGGATCACCCGCTGGCAGCGTCTCTGCGAAAAGCCGATGAACTTCACCGTCGTCTCCGACGTCACCGAAGAGACCATCGAGCAGCAGGTGAAGACGCTCGGCAAGAAGATGGACTATGTCATCATCGACGTTGCCGGTGGCGTGACACCGCTGCTCGCCAAGTCGATCGGCCTGTCCGACCGGGTGATGATCCCCGTCCAGGGTTGCGCCATGGATGCCGTCGGCGCCGCGCAGGTGCTGGAAATCCTCAAGGAACTGGCCGCGCAGTGCGACATCCGCATCGCCCATTCCGTCGTGCTGACCCGCATCAACTCGATCATCACGACGCGGGCGCTGATGGCGGTGAAGGCGCTGCTGGCCGAGCAGCAGGTGCATGTGCTGGAGACCGCCCTCATCGAGCGCGCCGCCTATCGCGACATGTTCGTTACCGGCGGCACGCTTCACACCATGGAAGCCGAGCGCGTCAGCAATCTCGACAAGGCACAGGAGAATGCCCGCCTGTTTGCCGAGGAAATCATGTCGCTTGTCCCGATGAAGGTGGCAAAGCCGAAAACCGCCAAGGCGGATGCCACCAAGGCCAAGGCGCCGAAAGCTCCCAAAGCGGAATCCGCCAAGCAGCGCAAGGCTGCCTGATCCACCGCCCGGCGGAAACCTCAGGCGCCCGCAGCGATGCGGGCGCCTTTAGCTTTATTCAGGCAAGAAGCGTCGCGGTGAGGCTCTGCCCGCCAAGCTCCACCGCAAAGGCAGAGGGTGCCGGAATGAGCGGTGCACCGGACAGCGTGCCGGTCGTCACCACCTGTCCCTTGCGCAGATGGCCGCCCATCGGCAGGCCGGCATTGGCGGCGCGAAGCACCGCCGCCAGCGGATCGCCATCGGGATGCCGCGCTGCATCATCGAACAGCACCGTTTCCCCGTTGACGAGCCGCAGCCGGCCGAGTGCGGCATCTGGCAAGAGCAGGCAGGGATCGAGCTGCGGCCCGACCAGATAGCCGACATTGCTCATGCAGTCGGCAAGAAGATGCGCCAGGCTGTCGCGCGGACCATCGACATAGCGGCTGCGCACCAGCTCGACACCGATCGCGACGCTGCTGATGGCCTCGAGCACGTCCTCGCGGCGATAGGGTTCGGCCCGCGGCGAAAGATCCTCGGACAGGGTCAGCGCCAGTTCGATCTCCACCTTGATGCCGGGCTCGAAAGCGGCCTGCAGCGCCTCGCTGACGAAGAGCAGCGGTGCGGCGAGGATGGCATCCTTGCGCAGTGACAGCTTGTAACCGGCCGGCGTACCGATGCCGAGCTCACCGGCAAGGGCGGACTGCACGGCATAGCCGGTCGCTTCACCGGAGATCGAAAGCAGATCCCGTTCCAGGCCCGTGCGGTTGCGGATGGCATCGCGCAGGATACCGGCGGCCCGCGAAATTTCCGTTTGCTGCAAATCGCTGTTCACGCTGACGAATCTCCCCCTGTTGTCCGATCAAGCCGTGGCATGGCCGCTGGCAATCTGCAACGCCTGCTGGGACAGGACGACGCAAAAGAAAACCCGGCCAGCGGATCGCGGCCGGGTCTGTCCTCGTGTCTCGTCATTGCGCTTCATCTCGTTGCGCTTCATCCACCCGGCCTGCCCGGGGAGATGGCAGGCCTGCAGGCGAAGGGCTGAGGCTCAGCGCTGTGCCGGCGCCTGGTGCTCGGCCGCGTCGAGAATGCGGCTCAGCGTCAGCGCCGCCAGCGTACAGATCGCGCCCGAGATCAGGTAGCCGCCGATGAAGATGATGCCGAACTTGCTGGCAAGGCCCAGCGCCACCAGCGGTGCAAAGCCGGCTCCCACCAGCCAGGCGAGATCCGAGGTCAGCGCCGAACCGGTATAGCGGTATTCCTGGGCAAAGCGCGAGGAGACGGCACCGGACGCCTGACCGAAGGAAAGGCCGAGAATGCCGAAGCCGATGATGATGAAGGCATCCTGGCCGCGACCGCCGGCATCCAGCAGGAAGGGTGCGGAGAAGCTGAAGATCGCGATGATGACGGCGCCGACCATCAGCTGCTTGCGCCGGCCGATACGATCCGCCAGAGCCCCGGATACCACCACCGCGCCGAGACCGACCATGGCACCGATGATCTGCACGAACAGGAATTCGCCCGGCGACTGGCCGCCATGCAGTGTGACCCAGCTCAGCGGGAAAATGGTGACGAGGTGGAACATGGCAAAGCTTGCCAGCGGCACGAACGCGCCGAGCAGGATGTCGCGGCCATGCACCGCGATGGTCTCGGACACTGCGCGCGGCTGCAGTTCATGGCTTTCGAACAATTCGCCGAACTCCCGGCTCGCCACGATGCGCAGGCGGGCAAACAGCGCCACCACGTTGATGGCAAAGGCGACGAAGAACGGGTAGCGCCAGCCCCAGGTCAGGAAATCCTGCTGCGAAAGGCTGGAATAGAAGTAGCCGAACAGGGCGCTGGCCAGCGCAAAGCCGAAGGGAGCGCCAAGCTGCGGCATCATGGCATACCAGCCGCGATGCTGCTTCGGCGCATTCAGCGCCAGCAGCGAGGCCATGCCGTCCCAGGCGCCGCCCAGGGCAAAACCCTGGCCGAGGCGAAACAGCGCCAGAAACGCCACCGACCATACGCCGACGCTTTCATAGCCCGGCAGGAAGGCAAGCGAGGCGGTGGAGCCGCCCAGCACGAACAGCGCGATGGTGAGTTTCGAGCCGCGGCCATAGGTGCGGTCGATCCACATGAAGAACAGCGATCCCACCGGCCGCGCAATAAAGGCCAGCGAAAAGACGGCAAAGGACATCAGCGTCGCCGTCACCGGATCGCCGGCAAAGGTGAACACCAGATAGGGAAAAACCAGCACCGAAGCGATGCCATAAACGAAAAAGTCGAAAAATTCCGACATGCGCCCGATGATGACACCGATCGCGATGCTGCCGGGCGACAGCGGCTTGTCGTCATGCATGCGTCGGGCGTCGCGCTCGAAGTCGGATGAAGTGGGATTTCCAGCTGCTGTAGTCATGAATGCACTCCTCCTGTGCGGCGAATAGTCGCCTCCCCAAGGGAGAGGATGATGCATATTTGGCCGTTATCAAGTACGAAATGCGGGAAGTTCCAAATTCTGCCGTATTCCCGGCGTGTTAACGCCGCTTAATGGTCTTCGTTTACCATCCCGTAACAGGCCTTATGCGTCGTTAGCCGATTATTCAGCGCGCGGCCCCTAAAACAGCCTCTCGCCCTGTGGGTTCCGGGTGCACTGCACGAAAATGTTTTGCACTGCGACGAAAGACCTCATAGGGAGCAGTGACTTCCTGCTTTAGTCGCAAGTAGACAAAACGCAAATTTCGAACTGAAAGATGCCACGGTTGATGAAGCTCATTCGCCGGCTTAGTGCCCTGACCTTACCACTGGCCCTGTCGGGCTGTAATCTCGTCGTGATGTCGCCGTCTGGCGACATCGCCGTGCAGCAGCGTGACCTGATCCTCGTCTCGGTCGCCCTGATGCTCCTGATCATCGTGCCGGTGATCTGCCTCACGCTCTATTTCGCGTGGCATTACCGGCGCTCCAACACGACCGCCAAGTACGATCCGGAATGGCATCATTCCACCCGGCTCGAAGTGGTGATCTGGTCGGCGCCGCTGGCCATCATCATCGCGCTCGGCGCCGTCACCTGGGTCAGCACCCATCAGCTCGACCCCTACCGGCCGCTCGACCGCATCGACGCGGAGCGCCCGGTGACGGCCGAGACGAAGCCGATCACCATCGAGGTGGTGGCGCTCGACTGGAAGTGGCTGTTCCTCTATCCGGAACAGGGCATCGCGACGGTCAACGAGATCGCGGCTCCGATCGATACGCCGATCGAGTTCAAGATCACCGGCTCGACCGTGATGAACTCCTTCTACATTCCTGCACTCGCAGGCCAGATCTACGCCATGCCGGGCATGCAGACCAAGCTGCACGCGGTGATGAACAAGGAAGGCGTCTACGAGGGCTTTTCCGCCAATTACAGCGGCGACGGCTTCTCCGGCATGCGCTTCAAGTTCCACGGCCTCAGCAATGCCGGCTTCGCCGACTGGGTCAGCCGCGTGAAGAGCCAGGGATCGACGCTCAACCGCGACGCCTACCTGAAGCTTGAGCGCCCGAGCAGCCGCGTGCCGGTCACCTACTACGCTGCCGTCGAGAACGGTCTCTACGAGGCGATCCTCAACCTGTGCGTCAAGCCGGGCCAGATGTGCGTCAACGAGATGATGCACATCGACATGATGGGCGGCGCCGGCGTCGACAGCGAGGAAAATCGCCAGCGCCTCGAATACGATACCCGCTGGGCCGTCGATGCCGGTCCGGGCGCAACGCATCCGGCCACCGGCCATGGTGCAAAGCAGGGTCAGGAAGCCGAGGGCGTCAACGCCCCTGCGGCCGCCGCCGACGAAGGCCATGAAGGCCATGGCGCGGCTCCCGACCAGCTGAACACAAACCCCAAGCCTTAACGCGGCTGAGACGGACTGGAAACGACCATGTTCACGAACACTAACCTGATGGAATTCATCTTCGGTCGGTTGTCATGGGATTCTCTGGCTTTCACCCATGAGCCGATCATTCTGGTGACCTTCATCGCCGTTGCCTTCGGCGGCCTCGCCGTCCTTGGCGCCCTCACCTATTTCCGCCTCTGGGGCTATCTCTGGAAGGAATGGTTCACCAGCGTCGATCACAAGAAGATCGGCATCATGTACGTCATCCTGTCGCTCATCATGCTGCTGCGCGGCTTTGCCGACGCGGTGATGATGCGCACGCAGCAGGCGATCGCCTTCGGCGGCAATGAAGGCTATCTGCCGCCGCACCACTATGATCAGGTCTTCACCGCCCATGGCGTGATCATGATCTTCTTCTTCGCCATGCCGATCGTCACCGGCGTGATGAACTTCGTGGTTCCGCTGCAGATCGGCGCGCGCGACGTGTCCTTCCCCTTCCTGAACAATTTCTCGTTCTGGATGACGGCAGCCGGCGCCGTGATCATCATGCTGTCGCTGTTCGTCGGCGAATTCGCCCGCACCGGCTGGCTCGCCTATCCCCCGCTCTCGGGTGCCGACTATTCGCCGGGCGTTGGGGTGGATTACTACATCTGGGGCCTGCAGGTGGCCGGTGTCGGAACAACCCTGTCAGGCATCAACCTGATCGCCACCATCGTGAAGATGCGCGCTCCGGGCATGACCATGATGAAGATGCCGATCTTCACCTGGACCTCGCTCTGCACCAACGTGCTGATCGTCGCCTCCTTCCCGATCCTAACGGCGACGCTCGTTCTTTTGACCCTTGACCGCTACGCTGGTACGAATTTCTTCACCAACGACCTCGGCGGCAATCCGATGATGTATGTGAACCTCATCTGGATCTGGGGCCACCCGGAAGTCTACATCCTGATCCTGCCGGCCTTCGGCATCTTCTCCGAAATCGTATCGACCTTCTCCGGCAAGCGCCTGTTCGGCTATGCCTCGATGGTCTATGCCACCGTCGTCATCACCATCCTGTCCTATCTGGTGTGGCTGCACCACTTCTTCACCATGGGTTCGGGTGCCAGCGTCAACGCCTTCTTCGGCATCACCACGATGATCATCTCGATCCCGACGGGCGCGAAGATGTTCAACTGGCTGTTCACCATGTATCGCGGCCGCATTCGCTATGAAGTGCCGATGTACTGGACGATCGGCTTCATGGTGACCTTCGTCATCGGCGGCATGTCGGGCGTCATGCTGGCGGTCCCCCCGGCCGACTTCGTGCTGCACAACTCGCTGTTCCTGATCGCGCATTTCCACAACGTGATCATCGGCGGCGTGGTGTTCGGCCTGTTGGCCGGCGTGAACTTCTGGTTCCCGAAGGCCTTCGGCTACAAGCTCGATCCGTTCTGGGGCAAGATGTCGTTCTGGTTCTGGCTGATCGGCTTCTACTTCGCCTTCATGCCGCTCTACGTGCTCGGCCTGATGGGCGTGACGCGCCGCGTCAACCACTTCGAGGATCCGTCGCTGCAGATCTGGTTCGTGATTGCCGCCTTCGGCGCCTTCCTGATCGCGCTCGGCATCGGCTCCTTCGTCATCCAGCTCGTCGTCAGCTTCTTCAAGCGCGAGCAGCTGCGTGACACGACCGGCGACCCTTGGGATGCCCGCACGCTGGAATGGTCGACCTCGTCGCCGCCGCCGGAATACAACTTCGCCTTCACCCCCGTCGTGCACGACCATGACAGCTGGTACGACATGAAGAAGCGCGGGTACGTGCGTCCGCTGGAAGGCTTCAAGCCGATCCACATGCCGAAGAACACCGGTACGGGCGTCATCCTGTCGGCTCTGAGCGTGGCGCTTGCCTTCGGCATGATCTGGTACATGTGGTGGCTGGCTGCCCTGTCCTTCCTCGGCATCCTGGTCGTCTCGATCGCACACACCTTCAACTACAAGCGCGATTACTACATCCCGGCAGAAACCGTCGTTGCGACGGAGGCCGCCCGGACCAAGCAGCTTGCGGAACAGGCCTGACCAACATGAGTGAAACCCAAGCCGTTTCGGCCGAGAAGCCGACCTTCTACCTGACGGAAGACCATCATCCGGAAAACAGCACCATGCTGGGCTTCTGGATCTACCTGATGAGCGACTGCCTGATGTTCGCGGTCCTCTTCGCCACCTATGCCGTGCTCGGCCGCAACTATGCGGCCGGCCCCTCGCCGGCCGACCTGTTCGACCTTCAGCTCGTGGCGATCAACACCGCGATGCTGCTGTTCTCCTCCATCACCTATGGCTTTGCCATGCTGCGGATGGAAAAGGGCGACAAGGGCGGCACGCTGGGCTGGCTGGTGCTGACGCTCATGTTCGGCCTCGCCTTCCTCGGGATCGAACTCTACGAGTTCCACCACCTGATCCATGAAGGTGCAGGCCCGCAGCGTTCCGCCTTCCTGTCGGCCTTCTTCACGCTGGTCGGCACGCACGGGCTGCACGTCACCTTCGGCTGCATCTGGCTCGTCACGCTGATGGTGCAGGTCATGCAGCACGGGCTGATCGAGGCCAACCGCCGCCGGCTGATGTGCCTGTCGATGTTCTGGCACTTCCTCGACGTGGTCTGGATCGGCGTCTTCTCCCTCGTTTACCTGATCGGAGTGCTCGGATGAGTTCGCACCCCCACGCACCGGCGCAGGAAAGCGCCCACAACACGCATCACGGGCACAGCCACGGTCACGAGGCCGCCCATGGGACGTTCAAGAGCTACATGACCGGCTTTATCCTGTCGGTCATCCTGACTGCCATTCCCTTCTGGCTGGTGATGGGCGACGTGCTGGACAGCAAGGCGCTGACGGCAGGGCTGATCATGGTGCTCGGCGTGGTGCAGATCGTGGTCCACATGATCTACTTCCTGCACATGAACACCAAGTCGGAAGGCGGCTGGACGATGCTGGCGCTGATCTTCACCATCATCATCGTGGTCATTGCACTGTCCGGCTCGCTCTGGGTCATGCATCATCTGAACACCAACATGATGCCGCTGAACCCGGAAATGATGAAGAACATGCCCTGACGGCAGGACGGGCGGCCGGTTCGGGCGCCCCTCAAGGATGAAAGACATGACGAACGAGGTCCGCCCCACTCCCGCAAAGCGCCACACGGCCTTTGCCCTCGTGATGGCAGGCCTCGTTCTCGTCTTTCTTTCGCTTGGCACCTGGCAGGTGCAGCGCCTGTTCTGGAAGCTCGACCTGATCGCCCGCGTCGATGCCCGCGTGCATGCCGAAGCCGTTTCGGCCCCCACTCCCGCCGACTGGCCGCGCATCACGGCGACCAGCGACGAATATCGCCACGTCACCGCCACCGGTACCTTCCTCAACGACCGTGAAACGCTGGTGCAGGCCGTCACCGAGCTCGGCCCCGGCTTCTGGGTGCTGACCCCGCTGAAGACCGCCGATCGCGGCACCATCCTGATCAATCGCGGCTTCGTTCCGGCAGAACGGCGCGATCCGGCAAGCCGTGCCGCCGGTCAGACCGCCGGCGAAACCACACTCAACGGACTGTTGCGGCTCAGCGAACCAGGCGGCGCCTTCCTGCGCGCCAACGATCCCTCCGGCAATCGCTGGTATTCCCGCGACGTCGCGGCAATCGCCGCAGCGCGCGGCCTCTCCGATGTGGCCCCCTATTTCATCGACGCGGACAAGACGCCGAACGAGGGTGGCTATCCAGTCGGCGGCCTCACCGTCATCGCCTTCCGCAACAGCCACCTGGTCTATGCGATCACCTGGTACACGCTTGCCGCGATGTCGGCCGGCGCGGTGGTCTATCTGCTTCGCCAGCGCCGCAGGGCCTGAACCGTCGGCCCGCGCCGCCCCCGCGACGGCCCGGCGCGTCAGAGGGAACCTGACCCTCCGCTTTCCGTTAGGATCTCGACAGGAAAGGCAGGCACGATGCTCAAGGACCCAGAAAACGACCCCATTGCGAGCCCGGAAGACAGCCCGGCGGCGCGCCGACGCAAGCAGCGCGGTGGACGCGGCATCGTCACCTTCTTCATCCTCTTCGCGCTCGCCGCCTTCAGCATGTATCTCTTCATCGTGATCTACGGCTCGGTCGCCTCCACGCCCTGAGCGTGGCGGAAGCCCCCACACGACAGGCGTCCGTGGACGGCAGAGGCGCGTGACCGGCACAGGAAGACCCGCCGACGGGGGGCTACAGTGTAACCGGTTCGTCTGGATGATAGGCCATGCCGCGGGCGCGGAAACGCTCCGGCGCGCCGGGATCGGAATAGCGCGGCAGCTCGTCCATGTCGGTCTTGTTGAGGATGACGCCGACCGTCTTCGAGGCCATGCCGGGTTCGGCCTCCATCAGCCCCTGCACCAGCTTGACCGGCGTCTGCCCCCATTCGGCAACGAAAACATAGGCATCCACATAGGGGGCGAAGGCCTTGGCATCGATGGTCGGCACCAGCGGCGCCAGATCGACCACGATGTATTCGAAGCGAGTGCTGATGGTTTCCATCAGCCGGCCCATATCGGCGGAGGCGAGAAGTTCGCTGGTATGCGGCTGCATGTGGCTGCGCGAAGCGACCGGCAGGACGGCAAGCTTCGCCTTGGCGTCAAGGCTGATGGCGCTCGTCCAGGGCGCTTCGCCGCGCAGCACTTCCAGGAGCCCGTGCGGCGCCTCGGCGCCGAGAACGGAGCTGGACCCGCCCTGGGTCGGGTCGGCATCCAGAAGCAGCGTGCGCTTGTTCATTGCCCCCAGCATGATCGCGAGATTGGCCGCAACGGTGGACTTCCCCTCCCCCGACAGGGCCGAGACCACGGCGATCACCCGGCACTCGCGGTTGGGTAGCGCGACGTCGCAGGCGAGCTTGGCATTGCGCAGCGTCTCGGCGAAGGCCGAGCGGGGATGTTCCGCCGCAACGCGTGTCAGCCTGCGGGCGAAGCGCTCTGCCTCGCCTGCCTCGTCGTAACCGGCATCGGCCGTCTCCGCAGCAGCCGCCCCCTTCTTCCTGGTGCGCGCTGCGGCCTCGGCGGCCGCGGAGCGCACCAGCGGCAGATAGCCGAGGAAACGCATGCCGAGACGGGCACGCACATCCTGGCCCAGGCGGAAGGAGCGTTCCTTCAGCTCCAGCAGCGTCGCGACGCCGCCGCCGACGAACAGGCCGAGCACGATGGAGAGCGCCATGGTCATGGTCTTCTTCGGGCTGGAAGGCGCCGTCGGCACACCCGCCTCGGAAATCACGCGCGCCTTGGCAATCGGGAAGGACTGCTGCTGCGTTGCCTGTTCGAACCGGTCGAGATAGGTCTGGTATGTGGCCTTCAGCGAATTGGCCTTCTGTTCCAGTTCCCGCAGCTCGACCAGCGAGACATTGGCCTGCGAATTGTTGCCGGCAACGTGATCGATGCTGTCGCGCAGCGACTTCTCCCGCGAGCTTGCCACCTCGTAATCGTTGCGGAAGCCCGATGTCATCTGCTGCAGTTCGCGGAAGATCTGCTGGGCGAGATCATTCTTCTGGCCCGCCAGAAGCTTGGCCTGCGGATGATCGGCACCGAACTGCTCCACGACGGCCCGCTCACGCTCCTGCGTCGCCTGATAGCGGCGGCGCAGGTCCTTGATCACCGAATTGTCGGTTTCGGTAGAGGAGACCAGCGCATTGTTGACCGCCGCCTGCGGCCCCTGATCGACGATCGCCTTGTATTGGTTGTAACGGGCCTCGGCCGTTGCGGCATCCGCCTGCGCCACGATCAACTGGCTCGTTAGGTCGGAAAGCTGCTGCGAGGACAGAAGCTCGCCGCGCGGCGAGATCAGGCCATGCTTGATCTTGTACTGCTCCACCGCAAGCGCCGCTTCCTGCGATCGCTTGTTGAGATCGTTCAACCGCTCCTGCAGCCAGCTCGACGCACGCTCGGTCGCCTCGAAATTGGCGCTGAGCTGTTCGGAGAGGTAGGCGGCGGCATAGGACTTGGCGAGACGCGCCGAGAGCAGCGGTTCCGGCGACTGAACGGCAATGGCGATGACGGAACTGCGACCGACGCGATTGACATCGAGGGAATCCTGCAGGATGGCGGCAGCCTTTTCCCGCCGGCCATTGCGCGCCGCATCTTCCGAAACCGGCGCATCGGCCGGGGTCAGCAGGCCCACAACGCTCTTCACGCTTGCCTTGGCCAGTGCGATCGGCGACTGGGGCGGATCGAGAAACAGCTGGTTGTCGGCGAGGTTGAGATCATCCACCACCCGCAGCGCCAGCACCTTCGACTTCAGGATCTCGACCGCGCTCGACATGCGGTTGTCGGTCTGCTGCGCCGACTGGCTGGTCTCCTCCTGATCGGCATAGCGCGACAGGTTCTCGTCGATCAGGATCTGCGTCATCGCCGTGTAGGTGGGCGGCGTCAGCAGCAGATAGAGCCCGCCCAGCGCCATGGCAGCCACCACGCAGATGATGATCAGCCGCACATGGCGCATCAGCGAGGTCCACAGCCGGTCCAGGTCTATGAAGGAATCCTGGTCCCGGTTTGCTGCCGGAAAGGTCGCCGAGCGGAGATTGACATGATCCATCGTGGAGATCCCTTAACGTCCCTCGATCCGAGGGGATTGTCAGAACGACGCCTTGGCAGGACGCGCGGTGGAAACGAAGAGGCGGCGCAAACGCGCCTCGATCGGCATTCGGAGATGGCGCAGGGCTGCCGGATGGGCAATGGCAAGCCGAAGGCAGCCGGCGAGCGATCGCTGCTTGATCTGCTCGACGAGAGCCAGGAAGACCCTTGCCTCGATCAGGCTGCGGGTGCGGCGGCGCTGGGCCTGACGCGCCTGCGGGTCGAGGGCAAAGCGCCGGATGAAGCCGCGATCCGCCTCGATCATCGCCTCCACATGCCGGGGTTCCAGCACGCGGGAGATCGAGCCCTCGCGAATATGATAGACATAGCCGACGCCCGGCTCCACCGCGCAGCGACCGCCCGAGGCGAGTGCCGAAGCCAGCAGCAGATAATCCTCCCCGATGCGCAGGCCGGGGTCGAAGCGCAGCCCCTTGTCGTTCAGGAAAGCGCGCAAAAACATCGGCTTCATGTAGCCGAAGTTGAAGGTGGAGCGGAAAATCACGTTGGAGCCGATGAAATCCGCAAGCGTCAGCAGCGGACGCCGCCTGAGTTCGGCGCCGGAGAACATGGTGACCGCCGCCTCGCCCGGCCTTGCGACCTCCAGATTGTCGACAACGATCTCAGCCCCGAGCCGCCCTGCGGTGGCAATCATCGCGGCGGAGCGATCCGGACGCACCTCGTCATCGGAATCCAGCACGGCGATCCAGCGGCCGAGCGCCGCCTCGATGCCGGCATTGCGCGCCGCCCCCGGCCCGCCATTCCTGTCCATCTCGATCAGCCGCACGCGGGCATCGCCGAAATAGCGCACCAGTTCCGCCGTGCCGTCGGTGGAACAATCATCCACCACGACCACTTCCAGCGACACGCCGGTCTGCGCGAGCGCGCTGTCGATGGCGCGGCCGATTGTTTCGCGCGCATTGTAGGCGGCGATCACGAAGCTCACATCCGGCACGGGCGCCTCGTTCATGCGGCCTCCATCTGTCCATACTGGCGGATTTCGCGCAGGCCTAGCACGCCGCTGACCGCCCCCAGATGCAGGGCGCCGCGCAGGGCGTAACGGTTGCGGGCAACAGGCGAAAAGAGCGATCCGAGCGCGGCAAGACCGCAGAAGCCCGCCTTGGCGGTGGCAATTGCCGCCTGCACCAGCCGGTCCGGCAGGGATCTGCGGGCACCGAGAATGCGGCCATGCGTCTGGCCGGAGCGGAAGCGACGCTTTGCCAGCCAGCCGAAGCGCGCCCGCTTTTCCGGCACGGGCTCATGCAGAAGGGCTTTCTCGGCAAAGGCAATGGAGCCGCCCTCGGCAGTGAGGGCGGAAAAGAACTGCGTATCCTCGCCACCGCTCTGGCCGAGGGACAGATCGAAGCGCCGTCCCTTGACGCGCGGGCTGCGCAGGTCGATCAGCGCATTGCAGGTATAGCCGGTGCGGATGGTCTTCCCCACCCAGACGGGCCGGGTGGAATGAAAGTCGCCGCTCTTCATCCAGGCCGGCGCGCTTTGCGCATAGATGGCATCGACAGGCCCCAGCACCGCATCGGCCGCGGTGGACAGCGCCGTCGTCAGCAGTTCGGACAGCCATTCCGGCGAGGCGGTCTCGTCATCATCAATGAAGGCGAGATAATCCGCCTGGCTTGCGGCAAGGCAGGCATTGCGGGCGATCGATATGTTCGACTTCGGGCAATGCACATAGAGGATCTCGAAGGGGGAACGCGGCAGCAGGCCTTCGACACGCGACTTCGCGCTCGGCACCGCATCATTGTCGGCGACAATCAGGCGCAGGCGCGTGCCGGCCGGCACCACCAGCGAAAACAGCGACAGCAGGGTCGCCTCCAGCTCGGGCCGGCGGAAGGTGCAGATGCCGATATCCACATGAACGAGGGACTGGTCGCGCCAGGATGTCATGCGGCAGCCCTCCGGAAGCGGGACCCCAGCACCTCCCGCCAGAAGCCGGCGGACCAGGCGAAATGCATGATCATGGCGGCGACGGCGGCGAGCGGCCCGTGGGCATTGCGCTCGGCCAGCGCCAGCCAGAGGCCGTAGGCAAGGCAGAGACCGGCCCAGGCCAGCAGGGGCAGAGCAGCCGCCCAGTGAACGACCGCCAGCAGCGCGCCAACGGCCACCGGCACCACTGCCAGCGGCAGCGCCTGGCGCAGCTTCGGCCGCATGCCGTGCTTCAGCAGGTTGCGGGCGCGCCCCCGGCCATAGCCCATGTATTGCCGGAACAGCGACAGGGGCTTGGCGCGCGGATAATAGGTCATGAAGGTGCGTCCGGTCATCCAGATCCGGAAGCCCGCGCGGCGCAGCCGCACGTCGAGTTCGGCATCCTCGTTATGGGTGAAGGTCTCGTCATAGCCGCCGACGGCGCGGAAGGCCGCCAGCCGCATCAGCGCATGGTGCCCATGTTCGATCCAGTGACCGGCGGCACCGGCACGATGCCTGGCGCCGCCATTGCCGAGCCTGGAATTCTGCGCCACGGCCGTCGCCTTCTGAAAAGTGCCGAAACCGACCGTCTTCATGCCGACCACCACGGAATCGGCCCCGGTATCGACGGCTTCCTGCAACAGCACCTGGCAGTAATCCGCCGGATAGTCGCCATGCGCATCGACGCGGATGAGGTAGGCACGTCCCTCGCCGTGGCGCTGAACGGCGAGATTGACCGCGGCGCTCTGGATGCGATGCGGATTGTCGAGCAGGACGAGACCGGCGATCTCGTCCGACAGACCCTGAACGATGGCCCGCGTGCCATCGGTGCTGCCGCCATCGGCAACCACGATCAGCATGTCGTGATTACCGCGACCGGCGCTCAACTGTCGCACAAGCGTCTCGATGTGGGCCGCCTCGTTGAGGCAGGGAATGACGACGAGAACCTTCATTTCGGCGGGCGTTTCGATCGACATCGCATCAACCTTCCGACGGCAGGAGGTGAGAAAGGGCATGATCGGCGGTTGTCGTCCGCCGCGGTGACAGCATTGCAAGCTGACGCACCAGCGCCTCGCAATCCTGACGCGTCGTGATCCACTGGCGGCGTTCGACAGCGGCCAGATTGTCGTGAAGCGCGGCGTAGGTTTCGACAGACAACGCCGAAAGCTGTGCCGCCAGCGTCTGCGGATCGGCATCCGCCAGCAACAGCCCCAGACCACGCGCCGCCAGAAAGCGCCCGGTCTGGGTGCGGGCAAGCGCCACCGGCACCGCGCCGTGCAGCGATGCCTCGTAAAGCCTGTTCGGCAGAAGCCATTCCGAATTCAGCCCTTCCTCGAAGAAATCGATGGCCCAGGCGAAATGAACCTCGCGATAGATGGCGGCGAGATCCTCCGGATTGCGATAGGTGCCGTGGAAGCTCACATGCGGCGCCTTGTCGACCATGGCGGCAAAATCGGGGAACTGCCTCGGCGAAACGCGTCCGCGGATGACAATCTCGACGCGGCCCTGCATCCGTGCGGCAAGCCGGCTCAGAATGTCCCATGTCTTGCGGCAGCGGATCGCTCCGAACCAGCCGATTCGCCAGGGCGCGCCGGCCGGCGGCATCTTCGGCGCCGGCGCGCCGAGCGCCATCCGCCCGTCGAGATCCAGGACCTTGTTCTCGAGCAGCAGCACCGGAAGGTCCAGAGGCGAGAGCGGCTGGAAATAGTTCTCGACGAAGGCCGGCGAGCTGGTGACGAGCAGGGACGCAGCGCGACCGAAGCGGCCTTCCGCCGCCCGCAGCAGCCTTCCCTTGAGGCCGCGGTCAAGCAGCAGGCGGTGAATGTCGAGGCATTCGTAGACGAGTGGCACATGGCCGCCGAACAGCCGACCGGCGGCCGGCGCAAGCGCCAGCGTTTCAAGGTTGCGGGCGATGATGACATCCGGCGGCTGGACACCGTCGAGCAGGCGCCCAAGCGACAGGCGCGCCCGCGCAACCGCCGCCATCCGCTGGCCCAGCCGTCCGTCGGCGGTGCGGCCCAGCACCCGCAGGTCGATCTCGCCATCATCGGCCAGCCGGTTCTCGTCGCGCAGGAATCCGGCCACCGTCAGCCGGGCACCACCGGCCTTCAGCATGATCACGCGCCGGCGGATGGCCGGATCGGAAAGATCATGGGCGAGATAAAGTATGTGCAACGTCACGTCGTCCAACTCCTGTTCCCGCCTTTGGCGGAAGTGCCGGCATGATGTCTGACGAAGCCGCCGGGCGCGGCTCAGTCGAGCGTGCAGAGCACGGAACCCTTGAAGCGGCAGCCTTCGCCAAGCGCGGTGAAGGCAATCCGCTCCACCTGCATGGTCACCGGGCCGGCATAGGCGAAGGTGCCCATCCAGTCCTTCAGCGTGTCGGTGGCCCAGAGGCTGGCAAAGATCTTCTGCGGATGACTGGGGATCTTCGCAGGGTCCCTCACCTCGTGGACCAGCTTTCCGTTCAGGAAGTAGCGCAGACGGTCCTTTTCCCAGATGAAGGCATAATCATTGAAGCCCTTGTCGGCACCGCCGGGGACCGGCACCAGCTTCTCGTTGCCGCCCTTGGCCGACACATACTGGTTGAGCTGCACCTCGCCGGTGTTCTTGCCGAGCACCTCGAAATCGATCTCGTCATGCGGCTGCTTGTCGGTCGGCCCGATATAGGAGAAGAAGGCCGAATTCAGCCCGGAGCCGGTGCCGGCCTTCATGCGCACTTCATAGGTGCCGTAGCCATAGCGCTGGCGGGTCTGGATTTCGCCGCAGACATAGGCGCGGTCGCCGGTCTGCTGCTGCTGCAGCCCCAGCTGCAGGCGCCCGCCCTCCACCTTCACCTGCCCCTTGGACCAGGTGCAGTTCTGGTGCGGACCGTTGTTCCACCCATCGGAAACGTACCAGAAGGCGCTATCCAGCCGGTCGAATTCCTCCACGAAGGAAGCACCCAGGGTCTGCGCCGACACCGGCGCTGCAGCCAGAATGGCAAGGCCTGCGGCAAGGACCGGAGCGGTGGGGCGGATCGGGATTTTGCGCGTCATTCTCTACCTCTGTTGCTCGATCAGGCGGGCCGAACGACCTGCCCCGGACTTGGTTCCCGGCGATGCGGCCGCATCTGCAGGGGCGGCCCGGCGATTGCGGCTGCCGGTCAGGATCTCGTAAATGCCGGGGCACATGTCCCGGACCAGACGGTTGCTAAGAACAAGCACGGCGAAGGTGAGGAGGACGCCGCCGATGTAGAAGACCGGATAGAGGTCCGCGCCGGCATAACGGTTCCACACCATCCAGAACAGCATCAGCAACGGGTAATGGGCGCAGAAGGTCCAGAAGCTGAGGCTGCCGCTTTCGGCGAGACGCCGGCCGAGACGGGTGCGCGCGAGCGGTGCCGAGAGCAGCCAGAAGCCTGCGGCGCCCAGCATAGCGAGAAGATTGCGCAGGATATCGAGACCCAGCGGATAATCCGGCCCTCCAGACAGAAGCGGATCGGCCAGAAGAAGCGCGCCGAGCAGCACGAGGCCGACCCCGAGCGGCGCATGCTGATCCAGTTTTCGCACATCCACACGATAGAGCGCCAGGAACATGCCCAGGGCAAAGCTGAAGAGAATCGACTGCTTCAGCACAACGCCGGAGGTCAGCGGTGGAAAGACCGCGATTGCGAAGAGGATCCCGAGCGTCGGTCCCGGCACCCTTTGCAGCAGAAAGGCGAGAACCGGCGACAGAAGGATGCAGACCATCAGGTCGCGCAGGAAATAGAGCGGCAAATTGACCGGGAAATCGCCGAGCGCCAGCGCATGGTCCAGCCAGTCGGCGGGCGAAGCGTTCCACAGATCCGGGAAATAGCCGATGCCGATGCCGGCGCGCTGGATGATCAGCACGGCCAGCAGCAGGGAAAGGTTCCACAGCAGGAACGGCAGAAGAAGGGTGCGCGCCTTCTGCCTCAGGGTACGGCGATAATCGAAGCCGGCCATCCCCTTGCGAAACAGAAGGTAGCCGGAAATGGCGCTAAGGCAGGGAACGCCGATGCGAAACAGACTTTCGCCCAAGAAGACGCGAAGCCAGTCGAAGTCGTCATTGTGCTGCAGGAAGGGGCTCGCATCGTGATCGTAGGGAACGTGCACGAAGACGATGCCGGCAATCAGCAGCATGCGCATCAGATTGATGCGGGAGGATATGTTCTGATCAACAGTCACACCATTCACCCCTCTCTGGTCGCGTTTCCCCCGTCGCGACCGGTTCCGATGAAACGGTCCCTTGCCCACGGAAAAGTCTGCTGCCCAGCTTTGGGAATAATGTGGCAGTGCAGCAAAATCTCAAGATGCGAATAGCCCGCGGCAGGGTTTCCGGGCGGCCGGACCGCCGCGCGAAGGGCGACATGCAGCCGTTAGCCGCTTGAATTCGGCGGGCTTTCTGCCGCACGCGCCTCTGCGAAAATGTTCCAAATTTTTACAGATCGCCCGCCGGAAAATCCGCCATTCGCTCGGTTTGGCCGGCTTAGCGCAACTTTTCCGATGCGAAACAAGGCGAAAATGCGGCAAAACTCACCGGAGCGGACCTCACGGCTGACAGACGGCAAGAGGATTGCGCCATTAAGGAACACATGGACCAAAACAAAACATTCGCCTTCCGCGAAAATTTGCGGCAGTTTGAAAGCCGCACCGATGGGTCTTGCCGCAATGCAATATGCGGACAAATTTCAGCCGGAATGAGAGGGTTCTCATCGGTCACGCCGCCCGTTCATCCCGGGCAAGGGCGAAAAGACAGCTTCACCATCGCCCCGCGGCCCACCGGGCCGCCGGGCACAGACTGCCGTTTCCTCCAGGCTCCCGGCTCCGCCCGGGAGGCCGCGACACTGACAGGCTGAGGGCGACCCATGGCGACGTTTACCGTGATCATTCCGTTCTACCAGCGCGAACCGGGCATCCTGACCCGCGCCTTGCGCTCGATCTTCGCGCAGACCTATACGGATTTCGATATCATCATCGTCGATGACGAATCCCCCTATCCCGCCGGGCGGGAACTGGAGGGGCTGGCAGGGTCCGAGCGGGAGCGCATCCGCGTCATCCGGCAGCCGAATGCCGGGCCGGGCGGCGCGCGCAATACCGGGCTGGACAACATCCTGCCCGAGACCGCCTTTGCGGCATTTCTCGATTCCGACGATATCTGGCTGCCGACGCATCTGGAAAATGCCCACAGGGCGATGACCGGCCTGCGGGGCGATTGCTACTGGGCCTCTATGCAGGCCGACGAGGATTTCTATTACCACTTCGGCATGGCCAGGCTCGAGGAGGAAGCCGATGCGCGACGGATCATGGAGGAGCCGCTGGTGCTGGAAGTGGCGGATCTTGCCAGCGTGATGCTGCGCAACTGGAGCTTTCTGCATCTGTCCTGCATGGTGATCGCCCGGCCGATCTTCGAGACGGTGCGGTTTGAGCCGATGCTGCGGCTGGCGGCAGAGGACGTGCTGTTCTTCTGCGACTGCATCCTGGCCGCAGGGCGTCCGATCCTGTGCGACGCAGCCGGAGCTGGTCGCGGGCGCGGCATCAACATCTTCCACAGCATCGACAACCAGTCGCCGCAGTTCCTAAGCCAGCAATTCAACACCTGGATGGCGCTCGACCGGCTGGAAAAGCGCTTTTCGCGCCGGCCGCAGGATGTCGCCTCCATCGCCTCCTACAAGAACACCGCCCGCCGCCAGGCCCTCTGGAGCCAGGCCGGCCTGATGCGGCGCCGCAAGTTGCCGGACCTGCAGATGCTGGCCCGCTGGGCCATGCGCGATCCGGCCCTGATCCGCACGTTCTTCGAACTGGGAACGGGCAAAATCAGGAATGCGCGCTAGCTGATGGCGGACATGTCGCGTTTCAACCGTCCACCGAACCGAGGGACTGCACGATGAAGCCCTACTACTGGGAATCCCACCATGGCAATTTCGGCGACGACCTGAACCTCTGGCTGTGGGACTATCTGCTGCCCGGCCTGCGCGAGGTGCACCCGCAGACGCTGCTGGTCGGCGTCGGCACGGTGCTCAATCCGGTGCTGCTGCCGAAGGGCACGCCGAAGCTCGTCATCGGCAGCGGCTATGGCTACGGCACGCCGCCCGACATATCCGACCGCAGCGAATGGGACGTGCGGGCCGTGCGCGGACCGCTGAC
This sequence comes from Rhizobium sp. CSW-27, assembly GCF_018760785.1. GTDB lineage: Bacteria > Pseudomonadota > Alphaproteobacteria > Rhizobiales > Rhizobiaceae > Neorhizobium. The sequence goes on along the minus strand of NZ_JAHHZO010000002.1, from coordinate 66,122 downwards.
GGCCGACAAGCTCGGGCTTCCCGCCGACATGGGCATCATCGATCCGGCCGTGATGGTCACCGACATGCCCGAATTCCAGAACCAGCCGAAGCGCTTCAAGCGCACCTTCGTGCCGCATTGGGAATCGGCGGAGTTCGGCATCTGGGAAGCGGTCTGCGAGCCGGCCGGCCTCACCTATCTCGATCCGCGCGGCGAGGCACGGGAAGTGATTGCCCGCATCGCCCAGTCGGAACTCATCGTGGCGGAATCCATGCATGCCGCCATCCTGGCCGATGCCTTCCGCGTGCCGTGGATCGCAGTCAGCACCTCGCGCGCCATCAACAGCTTCAAGTGGAGCGACTGGGCCGCAACCGTCGGCGTTACCTATCGCCCGCGCTATGTGCCGGTCTCCACCCGGGCGGAAGCGATCCACAAGCAGTCGCGCTTCTGGGGACTGAAATTTGAAGGCAACAGCATTGCCCAGGCATCGCCAGCCCCTGTGGCCGATGGCGATGTGGGAACGCTGCCGCCGCGCACGTCCACGCAGGCGCCGTGGCGCAAGGCCGCCAAGCAGGTGCTGGCCGCGCCTTCCGCGCTTGCGCTGTGGCAGGCAAGCCGCACCGAACCGCAACTGTCGGCAGGCGACCGCCTGGAGGAACGCAAGGAGCGGCTCCGCACCGTGCTGGAAGGGGTGCGGCGCGATTATTTCTGACGCCGACCGCCCTTACGGCTGGGCAACAGGCACGCCTGGCAGCAGATAGCGCAGCTTGCCGGCCGGTACCGGCGGCTGCGCATGGCGTTTGCCGGCCAGTGCATCCAGCTTGTCGCACAGCACGCCGGCCAGGACGGCAGGCGCCGTCTGCGGATGCGCAAGAAGATGGCCGAGCGCCACCGCAGCGCCACCCGTCGCCTTGACGTCGAGGATGTGCCGCAGGTCGTGGCGCGCCCGGATGTGGTCCTCGTGCCGCTTCACCACTCGCGCCTGCGCCTTCGTCAGCAGGCCGGGCGTCAGGCGCAGACGCCGCTCCGCCTCGTAGAGCCGGCGCAGATCCTCCGTCCTGTGGCGACCGCTCAGCGAATTGGCCCGTACCACCGCCCCATAGCCGCAATGATCGATGACCTTGTAGCGGGCGCCGCGGGCAAGCGCGCGCAGATAGAGATCATAATCCTCGCCAAGCCGCAGGCTTTCGTCGTAACGCAGACCATGCCTCATCAGGAAGCTTCGCCGCATCACCGGCTTCAGGAAGCCGATTTCGCCGCGCGGGCGCCCGCGCCTTGAGATGTTGCCCTCCACGAAGTCGACAAGCGTCAGCCGCCGCGTGCGCGCCTCGAACCGCTCCGGCTCCACCGGTTGGGCCGGATCGTGATGGATGAAGCCGATATTGTCGGCGATCAGGTCCCAGTCCGCCTCGGCCTGCATCGGGGCAAACCGGCCGGGAAAGAAGAAATCGTCCGCATCGAGAATGCCGATCAGCGGAGCGGTGGACATATCGATGGCGTGATTGCGGGCGGCGGACGGTCCACGGTTCTGTTCGAACCTGGCGACCCGCAGACGGCCCGTGCCATCGTCGGCGCGATGCGCCGCATCCGACGTCCCGTCGGCGGAGCCGTCATCGACCACCACCACCTCCTGAACGGCCGTTTCCGCCAGCGCGGAACGGATCGCCTTGCCGATCGTGCCGGCGGCATCCTTGGCCGCGATGATGACGCACACGCCTGTGCCGTTTTCCTCGATCATGCCTGCCTCCATTGCGGTCGATCGCTCGATTACAAACTAGGATGATCGCCAGCATAGGAAAGCACCTGCAGCAAAAATGCGGCAGAGCAGCATCATGATGGGTGGCTGGCAGAGGGTCAGCGGTCGCGAATCTTCAGGTTGGGCGTGCGGCCGGCGCCCATATCGCTCGAAACATCGGCTTCGCCGAGCCCGGCCCCGCGCGCCTGTTCCTGCCGTTTCGCACGCGCGGCCTTTTCCCGCGCCACCAGCAGCAGCACCCCGATGAAATAGCCGACCTGCAAAAGGATGGCACAGAGAACAGTCTGCCAGAGGGTGGTAAACGACGAACCGCTCAGGAAGTAAGTGGCGGCGGCAAACACGACGAGCACGACGGACATGCTGACGATGACGCGCGGTCCATACATGGTGCCAACCTCCCGATCTTCAGGTTTCGCCACAGACACTCCTGCGTCTTCCACCTTTTTTCATTCAGGTTCTACAGGTATGCGCCCCAAGAGTTAGCACATCTTCCTGTATGGGTTCCATGAATATTTGGTAATGCCGCTTCAGCTTCTTGTGCGCCGGCGTGTTCCCGCCTGGCCCGGCGCAGGCCGCAGTTTCGCCACGATTGGCAGGCCCGGAGAGCGTCTTGCCGCGCCGCGCGCCGCCCCGGCAAGGTCGGTCCGATCAAAAATTGTTACACAGCAATCGCGGTCCGCGATTACCCCTGCTGCAATGCAACAACAACGCCGCACTGCAAAAACAAAGCCCCTGACAGATTTTCCGCCCCTGCATCGCCGAGTGCAAAGATGAGCGCCGACGCTCCGGCCCAAGTGCAGGTGAGGCTTCATTTGACAAAGGTTAAGCCTTTCGCTGTCGCATCCGCGCAAATTTCCGAAAATACACAATAAAAAGATGCCACAGGCTCAAATTGCATTAGCGCGTCCTGAATATGATCAACGCAGTCGCACCCCGCATGGGTGCCAGAATGGGACCGTCGCCCCAGCCTGATACAAAAAATAACTGGAAACAAATTCCGGACGCACAATTATTATCCCATCCGCCGGCACATGATGCGCCGCAATGGCACCGACCACTCGCACTACCAATGGAGTCCTCTCTATGAAGTCCGCGACACGATCGGCAGGTTCGCCGCTTCCCGCAACCGACGAGATGCACTTCGCCTTTCCCACAGGCGGCGTTGCCAAACGCGCGTTCGATATCATCACGGCCATGACGGCCCTGGTGGTTTTCAGCCCGCTCTTCCTGATGATCATGGCTCTCGTCAAGTTTTCCGACGGGGGCTCGGTCTTCTATGGCCACAAGCGGGTGGGCCACAGCGGCCGCACCTTCAAGTGCCTGAAGTTCCGCACAATGGTGCCGAACGGCGACGAGGTTCTGCGCCGCCACCTGCACGGCAATCCCGAGGCGGCGGCGGAATGGCGCGCCACCCGCAAGCTGAAGGACGACCCCCGCGTCACCACCGTCGGCACCGTGCTGCGCAAGCTCAGTCTCGACGAACTGCCGCAGCTCATCAACGTGCTGCGCGGTGAAATGAGCATCGTCGGGCCTCGCCCGGTGGTGGACGAGGAACTCTCCCTCTACGACACCTTTGCCGTCTACTATCTGCGCACCCGGCCGGGCCTGACGGGCCTCTGGCAGATCAGCGGACGCAATGACGTCTCCTATGAGAGCCGCATCGCCTTCGATACGCACTACGTCCAGAACTGGTCGCTGATGCGGGACGTCTCCATCATCCTGAAGACCATTCCGGCCGTGTGCATGTCGCGCGGCAGTTACTGACGCATCCCGAAAGACGCCGCGGCATCCATTGTCGCGGCACAGGAGCATCCGTTTCCAGACAGCCGCCATTTCCTGCGAATGGCGGACTTTCACCGACATGCCGCATGAGACTGCGGCATGTCGAGAGCGCCAGAACAAGGATCATTCATGCGGGTTGAACCACGACATGCAGCACGGCCGGGCAGAAGCCCGGTCGCTTCCGGCCTGAAGAGCCTGATCACGGCACTGGTTGCCGGCGCCCTGATGGCGGCGGTGCCGTTCGCGACGCTTGCGACGGCGCAAGCCGCCGAGGAACAGTCCTACCGGCTCGGCGTCATGGACAAGCTGCGCGTGCGCGTGGCGGAATGGCAGGCGGCGGAAGGAGAGATCCGCAGTTGGGATGCCATTGCCGGAGAATACAGCATCGGTCCCGGCGGTGGGCTGTCGCTGCCCTTCATCGGCAGCATTGATGCGCTGGGCAAGACGACCTCCGAGATTGCCGAGGAGATCGGCAAGCGGCTGCAGCAGCAGCTTGCCCTGCGCAATCTGCCTTCCGCCTCCGTCGAGGTGGCAGAGTTCCGGCCGGTCTTCCTGGCCGGAGATGTCCAGACGCCCGGGGAATATCCGTTCTCCGTCGGCATGACGGTGCTGAAGGCGGTCAGCCTGGCCGGCGGCCTGCGCCGCTCGGAGGCCGGCCAGCGCTTCGCGCGCGATTTCATCAATGCCCGCGGGCAGACCGAGGTCTTCGATAGCCAGCGCGCCCGCCTCATTGCCCGCCATGCGCGGCTGGAGGCGGAGATGAACGGCAGTCCGGAGGTCGTCATGCCCGCCGAACTGCAGAAAGTGCCGAACGCCGCAGACCTGATCCGCAGCGAAACGGCACTGATGAAGCAGCGCCGGGACCGCTACGATCTGCAGTTGAAGGCACTGGCCGAACTGAAGTCGCTCCTGCAGAGCGAGGTGGAAGCACTGAAACGCAAGACCGAAACGCAATCGCGCCAGCTGGAAATCGCCGAGCAGGACCGTGACAAGATCAGCAAGCTCAGCGAGCAGGGGCTTGCCCTCAACTCCCGTCTGCTTTCGATCGAGGAACGCACGGCGGAAGTGCAGTCGAACCTGCTCGACATCGACACCAACATCCTGCGCGCCAAGCAGCAGATCAGTCAGGCCGACCAGGACGAGATCAACCTGAAGAACGACTGGGAAGCCCAGCGCGCCAAGGACATGCAGGATACCGAGGCAGAACTGGAAAAGCTCAATCTGCAGATCGGCACCAACCAGCAGCTGATGGCGGAGGCGATGGCGCAATCGGCCGAGGCCATCAAGTTCGACCCGAGCGGGCGGACGGCGTCGATCCGCTATTCCGTGGTCCGCGACGACGGCACGGGACCGAAGGAGATTGCCGCCGACGAGATGACCAGGCTGCAGCCGGGTGACGTGATCCGCGTCACCTCCGAACTGCTGATGCAGTGAGGCGCCATGAAGATTGCCAAGGCCGCCTTCATCCGTCCCGATAACAATGCGCTGTACGGAACGGCGGCGGTGGCCCTGTCGCTGTTCGTCTTTGCCTATTCCACCCGCTTCGGGCAGATCTCCATTCTCGCCTATTACGGGCTGTGGCTGCCGCTGGTGCTGCTGGACTATCGGCGGGTGCTGGGCAACTACCTGCGCTTCTTCTGGATCTTCGGCTTTGCGGCCTTCTGCTTCCTCTCGGTCTTCTGGTCGCCGGCCCCCGGCATCTCGATGCGCACGGCGATCCAGTATCTCACCCATATCGTCTGCGCGCTGATTGCGATGCGCACGCTTTCCACCGCGACCCTGACACGGGGCGCCGTCGTCGGATGCGGCATCGTGCTCGTCTATTCGCTGCTGTTCGGCGTCTATCACTATGATCCTCTGGATGGCACCTACAGCTTCGTCGGCGCCTTCGCCTCGAAGAACCAGCTCGGCTTCTTTGCCTCGCTCGGCCTGCTGTTCACCTATGCCGGCATCATGATCGTCGGCTTTCGCCGGCTGTGGCTCGTGGCGGCCGCCTGCACGGCAGCCCTCTCCGCCTACAGCCTGTTTGCCTCGCAATCGGCCACCTCGGTCCTGACGACGCTTGCCATCATCATGCTCTGCCTCGGCCTGCAGGTGCTGGGGCAACTGGCGCCGAGACAGCGCAAGATCCTGTTTGCCGCCGGACTGGTCATCGCCGTGATCGGGGCCAATGCGGCGCTGGCGCTTGGCGCGATGGATGCCGTGCTCGGCGCCTTCGGCAAGGATTCCACCCTCACGGGACGCACCTATCTGTGGCAGCAGGGCATTGAGGCGGCGCGGCAATCGCCGCTCGCCGGTGTCGGCTACCAGGGCTACTGGGTCCAGGGTTTTCCGGAGGCGGAACGGCTGTGGGAGGAATTCTACATCGCTTCGCGCACCGGCTTCCATTTTCACGACACCTATATCGAGACCATGGTGGAGACCGGCGTCATCGGCACGGTGCTTCTGAGCCTCACCCTGCTCATCGGCCTGTTCGGCCATCTGAAGCGGCTGCTGCACGATGATGAGAATCCCGATTCCATGGTGATGTTCGCCATTCTGGCGCTTCTTCTGGTGCGCTCCTTCGTGGAGATCGACATCATGCATCCCTACCACGTGGGATCGTTCCTCTTCTATTTCGCCGCCGGCCGGCTGACGTTGAGGCCGCAGCCTGCACAGGCGCAGGCACAGCCGGTCATTCTGTGGCCGCCGGCCGGGCCGCGGATCGCCTGAACGGGGGGCCGCGGGCCAGGGAAAGAGATCAAGCAGGAAAGAGGGGCGGGACGAGAACAATGAAGACGCTTTACGGCATCCAGTATCTTCGGGCGATTGCAGCACTTGCAGTCGTCCTCTTTCATGCCGCCGAACGCTCCGGCGAGCATTTCGCCATCGGAGCGGCCGGAGTCGACGTGTTCTTCGTCGTCAGCGGCTTCATCATGATGGTGATCAGCCACAACCGGCCGCTGACGCCGGCGGGCTTCCTGCGCGACCGCTTGCTGCGCATCGTGCCGAGCTACTGGATCGTGACCAGCGTCATGGTGGCGGGTGCCGCGGCGGGGCTGTTTCCTAACCTCCTGCTCGACCTGCCGCACCTTCTCGGCTCCTACCTCTTCATGCCGGTTCCCTCGCCGAATGGCGGCGCCCTCTGGCCGGTTCTGGTGCAGGGCTGGACGCTGAATTACGAGATATTCTTCTACCTCGCCTTTGCGGCAACGCTGCTTCTGCCAGAGAACCGGCGGCTCGCCGCGCTTGCGGCGCTGTTCGGGCTGCTCGTTGCCACGGGCTTCCTGATCGAGGCAGCCGGAGGGCCGCTGTCCTTCTACACGCAGCCGATCCTCCTCGAATTCCTGGCCGGCACCATCATCGGCCGGCTGTGGATCGCTGGAACCGTTCCGCGCACCGAAACCGGGCTGATGCTGATTGCCATCGCCGTTCTCTCCTTCGCCACGATCTATCTGATGCGCCTGGAGTTCAGCACCTTCCTCTGCGGCCCGCTGGCAATCGCTCTCGTGATCGGCGTGCTGGCGCTGGAAAAGGGCGATGCCCTGCCGCCGCTGCCGGGCCTCGCCTATCTCGGCGACGCCTCCTATTCCATCTATCTCTGGCACACGCTGGCGATTTCCGTGGTACTGAAGGCGGGCGCGGTCCTGTCGCTGCCCGCGCCGCTGATCACCTGGATCGGGGCGCTGGCCGGCGTCGGGCTCGGCATCGTCTGCTATGAATGCCTGGAGCGCCCGCTGCAGCACTTCATCAAGCATCGCCGCCTTGTCATCCGCCTGCCGCGCCGACAGGCCGCCAAGTAGCGTGCCAAGGCCGTCGACATAAGGCGAAGATTGCGCAGGCTCAGCGCCGGGGAACGTCGTCGCTCGTCAGTTCGAAGTGATCGAGAATGATCTGCAGATTGCGGCGGTGAGACTTGAAATAGAGGTCGAACAGGTCACCCACCAGCGGCACGCTGCCGAACAGCGCGTCCGTGCCGAGATTGGCAAGCATCTGCATCTGCTTGCGGGCAGGAAGGCCGAGCCGTCGCGCCTCGTTGAGGATGAGAATGCCGACCAGCGCGCCGCCGGCATCGCCCACCACCGGCACCAGGCCGAGGATCGAATCGGCACCGAAGCGGATATTGGTTCCCGGCACCCGCAGGGCCGTGTCCATCAGGCGGGCCAGTTTGGCCAGCCGCGCCAGCCGGCGCATGGCGTCGGCATCCAGCAGCGGGCGGCGGGCGGCGCCCGCATCCATTCCGGTATCCCAGCCGGTGTCTCTTGCCATGCACGTCGTCTCCCGCAGGTTGCGCACCCTTTGGGGACAAACGCCGGCAGCAGGCGGCGGTTCCAGCGCCGGGATCAGGTCACCGCACCAACCTGCCAGGGCACGAATTCGTTGTCGCCGTAATCATAGATCTCGCTCAGCGTCTTCTGCCCGGACGCCACCGCAATCACATGCTCGAAGATGCGCTCGCCGGACTGCTCGATCGTCTCGTCACCGGTGACGATGCCGCCGCAGTTCAGATCCATGTCCTCCTTCATGTGCTCGTACATGTCGGAATTGGTGGCGATCTTGATACAGGGGGCGGGCTTGAAACCGGAAACGGAGCCGCGCCCGGTGGTGAAACAGATGACGTTGCAGCCGCCGGCCACCTGTCCCGTGACGGCCACCGGATCGTAACCGGGGGTATCCATGAAGACGAAACCCTGTTCGGTCACCGTCTCGGCAAACTCGTAGACCGCCTTCAGCGGCATGGAACCGCCCTTGGCCACAGCACCAAGCGATTTTTCGAGAATGGTGGTGAGACCGCCAAGCTTGTTGCCGTGCGAGGGGTTGTTGTTCAGTTCGTCGCCATTGCGGGCGGTATAATCGCGCCACCAGTCGATGCGGTCGAGCAGCTTCTGCGCCACCGCCGGCGTCACGGCGCGGCGGGTGAGCAGATGTTCGGCGCCGTAGATTTCCGGCGTCTCCGACAGAACTGTCGTGCCGCCATGGCGCACGATGAGATCGGAGGCATGGCCGAGCGCCGGATTGGCGGAAATGCCGGAATAGCCGTCCGAACCGCCGCATTCCAGTGCAAGCTTCAGCCGGGAGAGCGGCTGCGGCGTGCGGCGGGCGGCATTCACCGCCGGCAGCATTTCCTTGATCGCGGCGATTGCCGCATCGATGGTCTTCTTCGTGCCGCCGTGCTGCTGGATGGTCATGGTGCGCAGCCGGTCGCCCTCCTCCATCTTGTAATGCTCGAGGATCGGCGCGATCTGATTGGTCTCGCAGCCGAGACCAATCATCAGGATGCCGCCGAAATTCGGATGGCGGGCATAGCCCTGGATGGTGCGGATCAGCAGCCGGTAGCCTTCGGAGCGGTTGTTCAGCGCGCAGCCGCCGCCATGCGTCAGCGCCACAACGCCATCGATGTTCTCGAAACCGTCGAGCCCGCCCAGGCGGTTGAAGTAGTCGGCGATGTAGCGGGAGACGGTGGCGGAACAGTTCACCGAGGAAATGATGCCGATATAGTTGCGGGTGCCGGCGCCGCCGATGCCGCGATCATAACCGAGGAAGGTGCGCCGCTCCGCCTCCGGCACCATGCCATGTTCCTCGATATCGACGCAGAACTGGTGCTCGTGCTCGGAGGGCAGCATGGCGAGGTTGTGGAGGTGCACATGCTCGCCGGCCTCGATATCCTTCGTGGCAAGACCGATGATCTGGCCGTATTTCTTCACCTCCCGCCCGGCAGCGATGGGCCGGAGTGCCACCTTGTGGCCGCGGCCGATCAGATCGCGCGCCACGAGGTCGCCATAGCCGGTCGGGCTGCCGGCGGGAATGGAGCGGCGGGCCACCGCCACGTCATCGGCACCGTTCAGCACGATCACCGGAGATATTGTCTCGTTCATCCGTTCCTCCTCCCTGGAGGGTCTTTGTCGTTTGAGGGAAACCCCGCTCCTATCGGGGTTCGCTGTCGAGCCAGCGGCGTTTGGATTCCTCCAGATGCGCGCGCATCATCGCCTGGGCCAGCAGCGCATCGCGCGCCTCCAGCGCCTCAAGGATGGCCTCGTGCTCGACAAGCGCCAGGCTCCAGGTGTCCGGCGTTTCGAAATGCTCGCGCAATTGGGTGGAGAGCGGGCTGTGCCGGTCGTCGAACAGTTCACCGACCAGCCGCTGCAGCACGCTGTTGCCGGACTGGCCGGCAATCGTCAGATGGAACTGCCGGTCCTGCTCCACCGGCTTGCGGCCCTCGGCGATCTCCGTGCGCATGGCATCCAGCACCTGCCGCAGCGCGCGCAGCGTTTCCGGCTGCATGCGGGCGGCCGCCATCAGGATGACGGTGCCTTCCACCGCCGCACGGGCCTGCATCAGTTCGACCGGGCTTTCGCCGATGGACACGGGGCTCTGCGGCCGCCGTTCGGCCGTCGCCACCACATAGATGCCGGAGCCCATGCGGATCTCGACCGTGCCGTCGATTTCAAGCGCGATCAGCGCCTCGCGCAGCGACGGGCGCGACACCCCCAGCTGCTGGGCAAGCTCGCGCTCCGCCGGCAGCCGCTGACCGAGCCGGAAATGACCGCTCTGGATGAGGCTGCGGATCTGGTCCGCCACCTGCTGATAGAGCCGCCGCTCCGTTGTCCTTATCCCGTTCATCACCGACGTCATGATCTCCTTTGGCCTTACCATAGGAGGTCATCACCAAACTGGCAAGACCAATGATTTTTTATTTGTTTCATATGCTTACATCATAGGAGCCCAAAATACGATTGAAAATCGCCAAATTGGCTTGACCAGTTTGGCCAGACCGCCTACCAGTAATGCCTGTCGGCCGCCGGGTGGAGCTGGAGCGGCCATGCGCAAGCTTGCGCAGGGAGGAGACTTGATGCAAACCGGTCAGGCCACGCATGGCGGGACAGTCGCGCCCATGACGCAAGGGGGGCGTGCGGCGAGACGGGACGGCGAAACGCTGCTCAGCCTCACCGACATCCGCAAGGAATTTCCAAGCGTGGTGGCGCTTTCCAATGTCAGCTTCGACCTGAAGCGCGGCGAAGTGCATGCCGTCTGCGGCGAGAACGGCGCCGGCAAGTCCACGCTGATGAAGATCATCAGCGGCGTCTACACCCCGACCTCCGGCCGCATCACCTACAAGGGTGTCGAGCGCCAGTTCTCCTCGCCGCTGGAGGCGGAACGCCTCGGCATCGCCATCATTCACCAGGAACTCAATCTGGTGCCGCACCTGACGGTGGCGGAAAACATCTATCTGGCCCGCGAACCGCGCCGGGGCTTCCTGGTCGACCGCCGGAAACTGAAGGCCGATGCCCAGGCCTGTCTCGACCGGCTGGGTGTCGCGATCGCGCCGGAGCGGCTGGTGCGCGAGCTTTCGGTCGCCCAGTGTCAGATGGTGGAGATCGCCAAGGCGCTGTCGCTCAACGCCGAAGTGCTGATCATGGACGAGCCGACCTCCTCGCTGACGGAGCAGGAGACACGCCTGCTGTTCAAGGTCATCCATGACCTGAAGCGGGATGGCGTCGGCATCGTCTACATCTCCCACCGCCTCGACGAGATGGCGGAGATCGTCGACCGCGTGACCGTGTTGCGCGACGGCCGCTACGTAGCGACCGATGCCTTCGCGGACACCAGCATCGACCAGATCGTCGCCCGCATGGTCGGCCGCTCGCTGGAGGAGAAGTTTCCCGAGCGCACGGCGCAGCCGACCGACGAAGTGATCTTCAGCGCCGAAAACCTCACGCGGCGCGGCGTGTTCAGCAATGTCAGCTTCAGCCTCAGGCGCGGCGAGATCCTCGGCTTTGCCGGATTGATGGGCGCCGGACGCACGGAAGTGGCGCGCGCCATCTTCGGCGCCGATTCGCTGGATGCCGGACGGGTGAGCCTGGAAGGCCGCGAGCTTGCGATCCGCAATCCGCGCGATGCGATCGAGGCGGGGCTCGCCTATCTGTCCGAAGACCGCAAGGCGCAGGGACTCGCCATCAAGATGCCGGTCGATGCCAACATGACGCTGGCGAACCTCAAGTCGCTGTCGAACCGCCTCGGCCTCATCGATTTCGACCGCCATGCCCGCGTCACGCAGGACTATGTGGACCTGCTCAGCATCAAGACGCCGTCGATCCGCCAGCCGGTACGGCTTTTGTCCGGCGGCAACCAGCAGAAGATCATCATTGGCAAATGGCTGTTCCGCAAGTCGCGGGTGATGTTCTTCGACGAGCCGACGCGCGGCATCGATGTCGGTGCGAAATTCGCCATCTACAAGATCATGGACGAACTGGCCCGCGAGGGTATCGGCGTCATCCTGATCAGCTCGGAACTGCCGGAAATCCTAGGGATGACCGACCGTGTTGCCGTGTTCCACAACGGCCGTGTGACCGGCGTGCTGGAAACGGCCCGTACCAGCCAGGAGGAGATCATGCGCTATGCTTCCGGCTTCGGTCCCACCCAGCACTGACATGCCGAATGCGAGGACGATGATGACAGCCCCCAAGGAACCAACCAGCGCTCGCCTCAGCGACCGCCAGAAGGACGTGATCCAGAAATTTGCCGCTCTCGGCAGCCTTTTCGTGCTGATCGTCGTCTTCTCGCTGACCAGCAGCGCCTTCTTCACCGTCAACAACGGCATGACGATCGCTCTGCAGGTCACCTCGATCGCCCTGCTCGGCATCGGCGCGACCTGCGTGATCATCACCGGCGGCATCGATCTGTCTGTCGGCTCCGTGCTGGCGCTGGCAGGGGTCGTCGCGGCCCTTCTCGTCAAGGAGGCCGGCTTTCCCGTCTGGCTCGGCATGCTGGCCGGCATTCTCACGGGCTCGCTGTGCGGCCTGGTCAACGGCATCCTGATCACCCGCATGAAGCTGCCGCCCTTCATCGCCACGCTCGGCATGATGCTGATCGCACGTGGCGTGGCGCTGCAGATCACCGGCGCGCGTGCCGTGTCCGGTCTCGGCGAGAGCTTTGGCGAACTCGGCAATGGCGCGCTGATGCGCATCGTCACCATCGGCGACGACGGCTTTCCGACCGTGGTGTTTCCCGGCATTCCCTATCCGGTGATCCTTATGGTGGTGATCGCGCTTGCCGTCTCCTTCATGCTGAATCGCTCGATCCTCGGCCGCCATATCTACGCCGTCGGCTCGAATGTGGATGCGGCGCGCCTCTCCGGCGTCAATGTCACCCGCGTCACCAGCTTCACCTATATTCTGTCCGGCACGCTGGCCGGCCTGACGGGCTGCGTGCTGATGTCGCGCCTTGTCACAGGCCAGCCGAACGAAGGCGTGATGTACGAACTCGATGCCATCGCCAGCGCCGTGATCGGCGGCACCTCGCTGATCGGCGGCGTCGGCACCATTTCCGGCACGGCCATCGGCGCCTTCGTCATCGGCATCCTGCGCAACGGCCTCAACATGAACGGCGTCTCCGCCTTCACACAGCAAATCATCATCGGTCTCGTCATCCTGGTCACCGTCTGGATCGACCAGCTGCGCAATCGCCGATGACGACGGGGCGCGGACCCTTTTCCGCAAACACCAAGGGGAGTGGGAGCTCCCGGGAGGCGCCCGCCAGGGCCACTTCATTTCAGGAGGATGGACAATGAAGAAAATCGCATCTGCCTTGCTGGCATCGGCATTCATGATCTGCGCCGCATCGGTGTCGGCCCAGGCGGCGGAAATCGCCGTGATCGTCAAGACCGTCAACTCGACCTTCTGGCAGAACGTGCAGAAGGGCGCGGATGCGGCGATCAAGGAGGTCGGCGGCGGCAACACCATGACATTCCAGGGCCCGGCCGCCGAATCCGCCATCGCCGACCAGGTGAACATGGTGGAAAATGCCGTCAACCGCGGCGTCGCCGGCATCGTTCTGGCCCCGTCGGATCCGGATGCGCTGGTTCCGGCGGTGAAGAAGGCCTGGGAGGCCCGCATTCCGGTCGTCATCATCGACTCCATGCTCGCCAAGGGCGCCGAGCAGTACTACCAGTCCTTCCTCGCCACCGATAACCGCAAGGCGGGCGAACTGGCCGCCAAGGCGCTGATCGACAAGGTGGGCAAGGAAGGCAAGATCGCCGTGATGTCCTATGTCGCGGGCGCCGGCTCGGAAATCGGCCGCGTCGGTGGCTTCACCGATTACATCAAGGCCAATTCCAAGCTCCAGATCGTCGGCCCCTTCTACTCGCAGTCGCAGATGGCAACCGCGCTGAACCAGACGACCGACGTGCTGGCCGCCAATGCCGACCTCAAGGGCATCTTCGGCGCAAACGAGCCGACCGCCATCGGCATGGGCCGCGCACTGAAGGAATCCGGCAAGGCCGGCAAGGTCGTGGGCGTCGGCTTCGACGGCAACCAGGACCTGCAGAGCTTCGTCAAGGACGGCACGCTTGCCGCCATTGCCGTGCAGGGCTCCTTCCAGATGGGCGAACTCGGCGTGAAGACGCTTTCCAAGATCCTCAAGAAGGAAAAGGTCGAGAAGTTCGTCGATACCGGCGTCGTCGTCGTCACCAAGGACAATATCGACAAGCCGGAAGCCAAGAACGTTCTCTACTGATAGCGATCCATCGCGCGCGGTCCGACAGGGCTGCGCGCCCTTTCCCCACACTGCACGAGAGACGTCATGAAGGCCGCCGACATCCGCACCCACGCCCGCACCGGGGTTTCGCTCACCAGCATGGGACTGGGCTGCGCCCAGATGGGCAATCTCTACCGCGTGACACATTATGCGGAATCGGAAGGCGCCTTCCGGGCCGCGTGGGAGGCCGGCATCCGCTATTTCGATACGGCCCCCTTCTACGGCTTCACCCGCTCCGAGCGTCGGCTGGGCACCATGCTGACCGATCTGGCCCGCACCGATTACGTGGTCAGCACCAAGGTCGGCCGCGTGATGACGCCGGACGAAAGCGTGGGAGCCGAAGAAGACGGCTATATCGAGCCCCTGCCCTTCCGCCCGGTCTACGACTACACGCATGACGGCGTGATGCGCTCCTTCGAGGCAAGCCAGCAGCGCCTCGGGATCCTGAAGCCGGACATTCTCTATGTGCACGACATCGGCAGCGTGACCCATGGCGAGCGCCACGCCCATTACTGGCAGCAGTTGACCGAAGGCGGCGGCTTTCGCGCCCTCACCCGGCTGCGGGAGGAAGGCCTGACGCGGGCCATCGGCCTTGGCGTCAACGAGTGGGAAATCATCCGCGATGCCCTGCAGGTGGCCGACATCAACATCTGCATGCTGGCCGGTCGCTATACGCTGCTGGAACAGCAGAGCCTTTCGTTCATGGATGACTGCGCGCGCCGCGGCGTCGGCATCGTCATTGCCGGCGCGTTCAATTCCGGTATTCTTGCCGGCAATCGCAAGTTCAACTACGCCGATGCACCCGCCGATGTGCTGGCCCGCGTCGATGCCCTGCGCGCGGCCTGCGAGGCCGAAGGCATCACGCTGCAGGCGGCCGCGCTGCAGTTTCCGCTCGCTCATCCGGCAGCCCTCACCATCGTCTCCGGCGCCCGCAATGCCGAGCAGCTGACGGCCAATGTCGGCTGGTTCGAGGAAAGCATTCCCCCCGCTTTCTGGGCCCGCCTGAAGGACAAGGGCCTGATTGCCGAGGGCGCCCCTGTTCCGGCTGCGGGAGCCTGAGCATGCGGATCGATGCCCACCAGCATTTCTGGCGTCTCGCGGACCGGTCCGGCCAGTGGCCGCCGCCGGAGCTTGCACCGATCCACCGCGATTTTGCGCCGGCGGATCTTCTGCCGCTGATGGCCGCCTGCGGCATCGACGGCACCGTGCTGGTGCAGACCATGGAGAGCGCAGCCGATACCGTCTACATGCTGGACCTGGCCGAGCGCCACGCGTTCATCCGTGGCGTGGTCGGCTGGACGGACCTGAAGGCGGACGATGCGCCGAGCGCCATTGCCGAACTCGCAGCCCAACCGAAACTCAAGGGTCTGCGCCCCATGCTGCAGGGCCTTGCCGAGGAGGACTGGATCGCCGACCCTGCCCTTGCACCGGCCGCCGAGGCCATGGTGGCCGCCGATCTTGCCTTCGATGCGCTGATCTTTCCAAAACATCTGCCGCATCTGCTGACCTTCGCACGGCGTCATCCGGACCTCCGGATCGTCATCGATCACGGCGCCAAGCCGCTGATCGCCGAGGGCCGTTTCAGCGCCTGGCGGCAGGATATGGCCGCCCTTGCCGCCCTGCCGCAGATCTGCGTCAAGCTCTCCGGCCTGCTGACCGAAGCCGGCGACCAGAAGCCCCAGGCGGTGCGCCCCTATGCGGAGACGCTGCTGGAGCTTTTCGGCGCCGAGCGCGTGCTGTGGGGCAGCGACTGGCCGGTGCTGCGTCTCGCCGGCGATTATCAAGGCTGGTTCGAACAGGCTCGCGCCATCGTGCCGGAAGCCGATCACGCCGCCATCTTCGGGGCCAATGCCGCCCGTTTCTATCGTCTGGAAAGGTAAGTAAATGCTGACGATCATCTGTGACGAGCCCGGCAAGCTGACGGCCATCGAACGGCCGAAGCCCACGTGTGCGACCGACGAGGTTCTGGTCCGGGTGCGCCGCGTCGGCGTCTGCGGCACGGATCTGCACATCTTCACCGGCAACCAGCCCTATCTCTCCTATCCGCGCGTGATGGGCCATGAACTGGCAGCGACCGTGGAGGAGGTTCCGGCGGGAAGTCGTCTCGTGCCTGGTTCGACGGTCTCGATCATCCCTTACATTTCCTGCGGCACCTGCGATGCATGCCGCAAGGGCCGCACCAACTGCTGCCGCAATATCGGCGTTCTCGGCGTTCACCGCGATGGCGGCATGACGGGCTATCTCAGCCTGCCGGAACGCTTCCTTTTGCCGGCAGACGGCCTGTCGCTCGACCAGGCGGCGATGGTCGAATTTCTGGCGATCGGCGCCCATGCGGTGGCACGCGCCGGCACGAAAGCCGGCGAAAGCGTGCTGATCGCAGGTGCCGGCCCCATCGGCCTTGCGGTGGCCGTCTTCGCCAAGATGGAGGGCGCCGTCGTGACGATGATCGACGGTCGCGAGGATCGCCTCGCCTTTGCCCGCGATCACCTCGGCATCGATGCCACCGTTCTGCTGGGCGAAGGCGACGTGGACCGGCTTTCGGCGCTGACCGACGGAAACTTCTTCGAGACGGTGTTCGATGCAACCGGCAATCCGAAGGCGATCGAGCGCGGTTTCCGCTTCGTCGCCCATGCGGGAACCTATGTTCTGGTCTCCATCGTCGCGAGCGACATCACCTTTTCCGATCCGGAATTCCACAAGCGCGAGACGACGCTGCTCGGCAGCCGCAATGCGACGGTCACCGATTTCGAGCATGTGATGGCTGCCATGCGGGCCGGCCACGTGCCGGATGCACTGGTGACGCACCGCATGGGGCTCGCGGAGGTACCGGAAAAATTCTCCGGCCTTCTCGACCCGGCGGCCGGCGTGGTGAAGGCGATGATCGAGGTTGCGTGACGCAACAACGGTCAATGGGGGCACTGGTCAAGCGCCACCCAAGGCGGCAGCATGCGGCACGGCGCCGACAAGGGGCGCGCGAAGGACAAGAACAGGGAGCAGACGAACATGGCAGATCTTAAGGGCAAGACGGTGCTGATCACCGCCGCCGGACAGGGCATCGGGCGCGCCAGCGCAATCGCCTTCGCAGAGGCCGGTTGCACCGTCCATGCCACCGACATCAACGAACAGGCGCTGGCAGAGCTGCCGACGCGTGACACCCTGAAGGTGGAGCGCCTGGACGTGCTGGACGAGGCGGCGGTGAAAGCCTCAGTCGCCCGCATCGGTGCCGTCGACATTCTCTTCAATTGCGCCGGCGTCGTGCATGGCGGCTCGATCCTCGAGATGAAGGACGGCGATCTCGATTTCGCCATGGACCTCAACGTCAAGGCGATGATCCGCACCATCCGGGCCGTACTGCCCGGCATGATCGAGCGAAAGGATGGCGCGATCATCAACATGTCCTCGGTCGCCTCCAGTATCAAGGGCGTGCCGAACCGCTTCGCCTACGGCGTCAGCAAGGCCGCCGTGATCGGTCTCACCAAGGCAGTCGCCGCCGACTACGTCGCGCACAACATCCGCTGCAACGCCATCTGCCCGGGCACGGTGGAAAGCCCCTCGCTGCAGGACCGCCTGCGCGCCCAGGGCGATTATGAGGCGGCGCGCGCCGCCTTTATCGCCCGCCAGCCGATCGGGCGGCTTGGCAGGCCGGAAGAAATCGCAGACCTTGCCGTGCATCTGGCCGGCGCGACCTACACCACCGGCCAGGCCATCGCCATCGACGGCGGCTGGACCATCTGACGCATTCAACGAGAAGGACATTCCCCATGAAACTGCTTCGTTACGGCGCCCCCGGCGCGGAACGCCCCGCGCTTGTCGATGCAAGCGGCACGATCCGCGACCTGTCCGGCCATGTTGCCGATCTCGCAGGCGCAGCGCTCGACCCGGCAGCACTGGCGAAACTGGCAGAACTCGATACCGCTTCGCTTCCGGCCGTCGCCGCCTCCGAGCGGCTTGGCCCCTGCGTTGCCGGAACGGGCAAGTTCATCTGCATCGGTCTCAACTATTCCGACCATGCCGCCGAATCCGGCATGGCGGTTCCGCCGGAGCCGGTCATCTTCATGAAGGCAAGCTCGGCGATCTGCGGCCCGAACGACGACGTGCTGATCCCGCGCGGTTCGGAAAAGACCGACTGGGAGGTCGAACTCGGCGTCGTGATCGGCAAGACGGCAAAATATGTCTCGGAAGCGGAGGCGCTGGATTACGTGGCCGGCTACTGCGTGTCCCATGACGTGTCCGAGCGCGCCTTCCAGACGGAACGGTCCGGCCAGTGGACCAAGGGCAAGTCCTGCGACACCTTCGGCCCGATCGGCCCCTGGCTGGTGACGAAGGACGAGATCACCGATCCGCAGAACCTCGGCATGTGGCTGAAGGTGAATGGCGAGACGATGCAGAACGGCTCCACCGCCACCATGGTCTACGGCGTGGCTTTCCTCGTTTCCTATCTCAGCCAGTTCATGAGCCTGCATCCGGGCGACGTCATCTCCACCGGCACGCCGCCCGGCGTCGGCATGGGCATGAAGCCGCAGCGCTACCTGAAGCCCGGCGACGTGGTGGAGCTCGGCATCGAGGGTCTCGGCACCCAGAAGCAGACCTTCCGCGCCGACATCTGACCCTTCCAAGACACACCTGACATCTGACTGCCGGAGACACGAGCATGGCCAAGATCACCGACATGCGCATCATCGACCTGAGGTTCCCCACATCGCAGAGCCTGGATGGCTCGGATGCGATGAACCCGGATCCGGATTATTCGGCAGCCTATGTCATCCTCGAAACGGACGTGCCCGGTCTGGCCGGGCACGGTCTCACCTTCACCATCGGCCGCGGCAACGACATCTGCTGCATGGCGATCGATGCCATGCGTCATCTTGTGGTGGGCACCGATCTGGAGACGATGAAGGCGCATCCGGGAAAATTCTGGCGGCACCTGACCGGCGACAGCCAGTTGCGCTGGATCGGTCCCGACAAGGGCGCCATGCATCTCGCAACGGGTGCCGTCGTCAATGCGCTGTGGGACCTGATCGCCAAGGAAGCCGGCAAGCCAGTCTGGCGGCTCGTCGCCGACATGGCGCCGGAGGCGATCGCCGACATCATCGACTACCGCTACCTGACCGACGTGCTGACCCGCGACGAGGCAATTGCCATCCTCTCGAAGGCCGAGGCCGGCAAGGCGGAGCGCATCGCCATTCTGGAGCGCGAGGGCTATGCCTGCTACACCACCTCCGCCGGATGGCTGGGCTATGATGACGAAAAGCTGCGCCGCCTCTGCCAGGAGGCCGTGGATGCCGGCTTCAACCATGTAAAGATGAAGGTCGGCCGCGATCTGGAAGACGACATCCGCCGCCTGACCATCGCCCGCGAGGTGATCGGCCCGGACCGTTACCTGATGATCGACGCCAACCAGGTCTGGGAGGTCGATCAGGCCATCGACTGGGTGAAGCGTCTCTCCTTCTGCAATCCCTTCTTCATCGAGGAGCCGACCAGCCCGGACGATGTGGCCGGCCACCGCAAGATCCGGCAGGCGATTTCGCCGGTCAAGGTCGCGACCGGCGAGATGTGCCAGAACCGCATCATGTTCAAGCAGTTCATCGCCGAGGGCGCGATCGATGTGGTGCAGATCGACAGCTGCCGCATGGGCGGCCTGAACGAGGTGCTGGCCGTGCTGCTGATCGCCGCCAAGTTCAACCTGCCGGTCTGGCCGCATGCCGGCGGGGTGGGCCTGTGCGAATATGTGCAGCACCTCTCGATGATCGATTACGTGGCCGTCTCCGGCACGAAGGACGGCCGCGTGATCGAATATGTCGATCACCTGCACGAACATTTCCTCGATCCCTGCCTTATCGAGAATGCCGCCTACATGCCACCGAAGCTGCCGGGCTTTTCCATCGAGATGAAGCCGGAGACGCTGGCGCAATTCGCCTTCGCCCCCGTGCGGGCCAGCGCCACGGCGCCCTCCGCAGACGCCGCCTGACGGGAAAATCTGGCGCGGATTACCAAGCTTTAATCCGCAAGGCATTGACCGCGGATAGCCCGGAGAATTAAGGGAACTCACAAGTTCTCATAAAACCCCGGGTTTGTTTCCGCATGTTTCTCACACGCCGTACTCTGCTGCTGATGGTGGCGATCGCCGCAGCCGCAGGTCTTGCATGGACATATTTCTCCGCCGAGCCGGCTGGCCCGCGCTATCTGACGGCGCCGGTGACGCGCGCCGATGTGGAGGAAACCGTGCTGGCGACGGGAACGCTGAAGCCGGTGCGGCTGGTGGCGGTCGGCTCGCAGGCGTCAGGCCGCATCACCTCCATCAAGGTGAAGCTTGGCGATACCGTCAGGAAGGGCGACCTGATCGCCGAGATCGATTCCACCACCCAGACCAACGATCTCAAGACGGCCGAAGCCTCGCTTGCCAATGTGAAGGCACAGCTTTCCGAAAAACAGGCAACGCTGCAAGGCTACCAGACGACACTGGCACGCCAGAAGGCCGTCTATAGCAGCCAGGCCGGCTCGCAGGCCGACCTGCAGACCGCCGAGACCAATGTGAAGACCACCGAGGCGCAGATCGCGGCGCTGAACGCGCAGATCGTTTCGGCCGAGATCGCGGTGAAAACGGCGCAGGCGGAACTCGGCTACACCCAGATCACGGCGCCGATGGACGGCACCATCCTGTCGATCGTCAACCAGGAAGGCCGCACCGTCAATGCCAGCCAGTCGATCCCCACGATCGTCATTCTGGGCGACCTGACCACCATGACGGTGCGCGCCGAGATTTCAGAGGCCGACATTCCCAAGGTCGAGCCCGGCCAGCATCTGCGCTTCAACCTGATCGGCGACCGCGCGACCGTTTATGACGCCACGCTGGAGACCATCGAGCCGGCACCGGAATCGATCACCAGCGACAGCGCCGTCAGCAGTTCCACCACCACCAGCAGCAGTTCCTCCTCCAGTTCCTCCTCCTCGGCGATCTACTATATCGGCACCTTCAACGTGCCGAACCCGGAGGGCAAGTTCCGAACCTACATGTCGGCAGAGGTCAACATCGTGCTGGGCACCGCCAAGGGCGTGCTGACCATTCCCTCCTCCGCGCTGGGAACCATCGACAAGCAGGGACATACAAAGGTGCGCGTCATAGGTTCCGACGGTCAGCCGCGCGAGCAGCAGATCGTGGTGGGTCTCAACAACAAGATCACCGCCGAAGTGCGCGAGGGGCTTTCCGAAGGCGAGCACGTGATCATCGGCCAGGCGAGCGCGAGCAAGAGCAGCAGCAACAATCGCCCCGGCCCGCCGATGGGGTTCTGAGCCGATGAGCGCGCCCCTGATTTCCGTCGAGAAGCTGCGTCGCGACTACGTGTCCGGCGAAGGCACGCTGACCGTGCTGAAGGATATCGACCTCACCATCGAGCGTGGCGAGATGGTGGCCATTATCGGTGCCTCCGGTTCGGGCAAATCGACGCTGATGAACCTGCTCGGCCTTCTCGACCGCCCGACCGCCGGAACCTATCGCGTATCCGGCAAGGATACCTCGGCCCTCGACAGCGACCAGTTGTCGGCGCTGCGGCGCGAACATTTCGGCTTCATCTTCCAGCGCTACCACCTGCTGGCGGAGCTTTCGGCTGTCGGAAATGTGGAAATTCCGGCCATCTATGCCGGGCGCTCCCGCGGCGAGCGGCGCGAGCGGGCTGCGGCCCTGCTCGGACGGCTCGGCATGGCGGACCGCACCGGGCATCGGCCTGGCCAGCTCTCGGGCGGCCAGCAGCAGCGCGTCTCCATTGCGCGTGCCCTGATGAACGATGCCGAAGTGATTCTCGCCGACGAGCCGACCGGCGCACTCGACCGCCAGAGCGGCGAGGAGGTGCTGCGCATCCTCGAAGAGTTGAATGCCGACGGCAAGACCATCATCATCGTCACGCACGATCCGAGCGTCGCGGCGCGCGCCAAGCGGATCATCGAGATCTCCGACGGGGTGATCATCGCCGACCGGCGTACCGATGCGGCAACCGGAGCAGTCATCGGGACGCCGCAGGATGAAGCCGCACCCGCGCCCGCCCCGAACCGCTGGGGCGCCGGGCTGGACCGTTTCCGCGAAGCCTTCACCATGGCGCTGAAGGCGCTCGCCGCGCATCGGCTGCGCAGCTTCCTCACCATGCTCGGCATCATCATCGGCATTGCCTCGGTCATGCTGGTGGTAGCGCTCGGCACCGGCAGTCAGCAGCAGATTCTCGCCAATATCAGCAGCCTTGGCACGAACACGCTGGAGATCTTTCCCGGCAAGGGGTTCGGCGACACCCGGTCCGGCCGCGTGACCACGCTGGTTGTGTCGGATGCCGACGCCCTGACCAAGCTCACCTATGTGGCGGCCGTCACGCCCACCGTCTCGACCAGCACGACCGCACGCTTCGGCTCCACCGTCGCCAACGCGCTCGTCAACGGCGTGGGCAGCCAGTATTTCATCGTCAAGGGCTCCACGCTGGTCGCCGGCCGCTTCTTCGATGACGAAAGCGTCGCGACGCTCTCCCAGGATGCGGTCATCGACGAGAATACCGCAGAAGCCCTGTTCAGTTCCTCCGGGCTCGATCCGGTCGGCCAGATCATTCTCGCCGGCACCGTTCCGGTGCGGGTGGTCGGCGTGATTTCCTCGCAGCAGGGGGGCTTCGGCTCCAGCGACAACCTGTCAATCTACCTGCCCTATACCAGCGTGCAGACGCGTTTTCTGGGCACCACATCGCTGCGCAGCGTAACGGTGCGCGTCGCCGACGATGCGGAAATGGATGCCGCCGAGCAGGCCGTGACCGACTTCCTCACCCGTCGCCACGGCACCAAGGATTTCTTCATCCTCAACACCGACGACATCCGCAAGACGATCACCAGCACGACACAGACCATGACGCTGCTCGTCTCGGCCATTGCCGTCATCTCGCTGATCGTCGGCGGCATCGGCGTCATGAACATCATGCTGGTCTCGGTCTCGGAACGGGTGGCGGAGATCGGGGTGCGCATGGCGGTCGGGGCGCGGCGGATGGATATCCTGCAGCAGTTCCTCATCGAGGCGGTGCTCGTCTGCCTCATCGGCGGCAGCCTTGGCATCATGCTGGCACTGTCGGTCGGCGCTGCCGCATCGCTGTCCGGGGCGGGCATCAGCCTGATCTTCTCGGCAACGCCCATGCTGCTCGCCTTTGCCTGCTCCTGCCTGATCGGCATCGTGTTCGGCTTCCTGCCGGCCCGCAATGCCTCGCGTCTCGACCCGGTCGCCGCCCTCTCCTGAGGCCGGCGACAAAACCGAGGGTTTATTGGTACTTCTCGGTACAGGTTATTAAGCCTCAGTTAAGCTGCGCAGCGCACCTTGCGGCTGTTTCACCGGCACGAGGTTTTCACCATGGTTGATTCGATTTCCAGCACCGCATCCACGCTCCTGTCGTCGTCCACGACGTCCACAAGCACCTCCTCCTCGTCGAGCAGCGCCGACATCGCCAGCCTTGAGGCACAGCTTGCCGCAAAACAGGCGAAGCTCGCCGAGACCGAGGACGAAGCCGAAAAGGAGGAACTGCAGGAACAGATCGACGCCCTGCAGAAGCAGATCGACGAAGCCAAGGCCGCCCAGGCCAAGGAGAGCGCATCCGCGTCCAAGTCCACCGAGGAGGAGCCGGAAGAACCGGCAAAGCTGTCGGGCGAGAGCGAGCGGATCGGCACCACCAACTTCGACGAGACCACCGAGTTCGGCAGCCGTACGATCTATGTCTGAGCCGACCCCGATCGGGCACGATCTGCGTTCATGCCCGATCGACGGGTGATTTTCCTCGGAAACTGGGTTAAGGCAACCAGCGCGGGACGCTGATCGCAACGATCGCTCCGCTGCGACAGGTGCATGGCCCGATGGACGATCACGACAAGAACAGGGATGGCGAAGCGGCGGCCTCGCCCCTCAAGCGCGGACGGGGCCGTCCGAAAAGCCTGCCGGACCCGTTGCGGCGCCAGGCCATCATCGACACCGCGCGCCGCACCTTCATCGAGCTCGGGCTGGCAGGCACCACCACCGAGATCGTTGCCAATCGCTGCCGCATCTCCAAGCAGACGCTCTACCGGCTGTTTCCCAGCAAGACGGATCTCCTGATTGCCGTTGTGGCCGCACATCGGCAGATGATGCTCGACCTGCCGCGACCGGCCGATGAGGACGCTCCGCTTGCGGAGGTGATCGGCAGGATCTTCATGCTCGATATCGATGCGGAGACCGAGCGCGAACGCGAGGCCTTCATCCGCATGGTGATGCAGCAGTCGCACCAGATGCCGGAACTGATGGAAGTGCTGTTTCGCGAGGGTCCGGACACCTCGCGCCGGCAGCTTGCCGAATGGCTGACCGGCGAGATGGCCAGGGGCAGGCTTGTGCTGGAAGACCCGGTGACCGGCGCGCGCATGCTGATGGATCTGCTGATGGGTGGCATCGGCCGTGGACCGAAGGGCTGGAAGGATCTGGCCGACCGGCGCCGCCACATGGAACAGGCGATTGCCCTCTTCGTGCGCGGCACGCGTCCCGACTGATCCGGACCCCGCGCGCAGGTTCGCAAAAAGCCCGCCTGCTTCTGCAAAAAAGATCGCAACCTTTCTGGAACTTCTTCGTTTGGCCCATGGCTGGGGTGCGACGACGGGTCGGCTGCAGCCTTTCGCGTCCCTGCCAACGGGGCAATTTCGAGAAGGAAGAAAGAGGCTTAAAGCAGCACAGTGTGTGGAATCTGCGGAGAAATTCGGTTCGACGGCGCTCAGCCATCCCCTCTGGTTCAGGCAAGGATGATGGAGGCGATTGCGCCCCGGGGACCGGATGGTTCCGGCATGGTCATCCACGGCTCGACAGCCCTGTCGCATCGGCGTCTGTCGATCATCGACCTGTCGCAGAAGGCGCGCCAGCCGATGGTGGATGGCGAACTCGGCCTCACCATCGCCTTCAACGGCTGCATCTACAACTATCCGGAGCTGCGCGCCGAGCTTGAAGGCAGGGGCTACCGCTTCTTCTCTCATGGCGATACCGAGGTGATCCTCAAGGCATGGCATGCCTGGGGCACGGCCTGCGTCGAACGCTTCCACGGCATGTTCGCCTTCGTCATCCACGAGCGCGACACCGACCGCGTGGTGATGGCGCGCGACCGCTTCGGCATCAAGCCGCTCTATCTGGCACGGACCGCCGGCGCCCTGCGCTTTGCTTCCACGCTTCCGGCTCTCGTGAAGGGCGGCGACATCGACACCTCGATCGACCGAGACGCCCTCCACCACTATATGAGCTTTCATGCGGTCGTGCCGCCGCCGCGCACGATCCTCAATGGCGTGAAGAAACTGCCGCCGGCAACCCTGCGCGTCATAGAGGCAGACGGCCGTGAGACGGATCGCCTCTACTGGAACCCGCCGCACCAGCGCGATGCAACCCTGGCCGACCTGTCGCGCGAGGAATGGCGCGACCGCGTGCTGGATGCGTTGCGCATCGCGGTGCGCCGACGGATGGTCGCGGACGTGCCGGTCGGCGTGCTGCTGTCCGGCGGCGTCGATTCCAGCATCATCACCGGTCTTCTGGCGGAGGAAGGCCAGAAGGACCTGATGACCTTTTCCGTCGGCTTCGAGGAGGCCAACGGCGAAAAGGGCGACGAATTCGTCTATTCCGACCTCATCGCCCAGCGTTTCGGCACCGATCATCACAAGATCTTCGTGCCCTCCTCGCAGCTGATGGAGGCGCTGCCGGGGGTGATCGGCGCCATGTCGGAGCCCATGGTCTCCTATGACAATGTCGGCTTCTATCTGCTTGCCAAGGAAGTCTCCAAGCACATCCGCGTCGTGCAATCCGGCCAGGGAGCGGACGAGGTGTTTGCCGGTTACCACTGGTATCCGCCGCTGCAGAACACGAACGATGTGGTGGGCGACTACGCAAAGGTCTTCTTCGACCGCTCGCATGAGGTGCTGAAGACCCAGCTCAATCCGGACTGGATGGCCGACAGCGATGTGAGCCGCGCGCTGGTGGCCGCGCATCTGACAAAGGCCGGCGCCGATACCCCGGTCGATGCGGCACTGCGTCTCGACAGCCAGGTGATGCTGGTGGACGACCCGGTCAAGCGCGTCGACAACATGACCATGGCATGGGGGCTGGAGGCGCGCGTGCCCTTCCTCGACCACGAGCTGGTGGAGCTGGCGGCGAAAATCCCGCCGGAATTCAAGCTGAACGAGGGCGGCAAGGGCGTGCTGAAGGATGTCGCCCGCCTGGTCGTTCCGCATGAGGTGATCGACCGCAAGAAGGGCTACTTCCCGGTGCCGCAGTTGAAATATGTCGACGGACCCTATCTCGACATGGTGCGCGATGCGCTGACCTCGCAGGCCGCACGCGAGCGCGGCATCTTCCGCGACGATTATCTGCAGCGGCTCTTTGCCGATCCGACTGGTCACATCACGCCGCTTCAGGGCTCGGAACTGTGGCAGGTGGGGCTGCTGGAACTGTGGCTGCAGGCACAGGGGGTGTAGGACCATGGCAGGCAACAAGACGAGCGAGCGCGCCCAGCGCATCCGCAGCGACAAGGCCGTGGCGCACCGGCTGAAGCGCAAGCGTTTCGAATCGCTGCGCCAGACGGCATCGATGCATGAGGAAGGGCCGACCCTTTCCGCCTGCATCGATTGCGGCTGGGGCCGCCTGATCTTCGCGCAGACCTTCGACGATGCCGGCGAGCTTGTCTCGGCGCTGCGCGAGGAAGCGCCGGAGCACCGCGATATCGCGGTCTATGTCGCAGATCCACATGTGCTGCTGGCGGAAGCGCCGCAGGAGATCTTCCTCGATCCCTCGCATACCTATCGGCTGGACCTTTCCACCTATCGTTCCGGCCGCCGGCAGCCGCGCGGCTTTTCCGTGCGACGCCTGACATCCGAGGCCGATGCCCGCGCGGTAAACCGCATCTATGCCGCCCGCAACATGGTTCCGGTGCGGCCGGATTTCTTCTGGTCGAACCGCGACAACCGCGCCATCACCTATCTGGTGGCGGAGGACGAGGCGACCGGCGAGGTGATCGGCACGGTGACGGGCATCGACCACGTGCGCGCCTTTGCCGATCCCGAACAGGGTTCATCGCTCTGGTGCCTTGCCGTGGATCCGCAGGCCCGCCATGCCGGGATCGGCGAAACGCTGGTCCGGCGGCTTGGTGAACACTTCAAGGCGCGCGGCGCGGCCTTCATGGATCTGTCGGTGCTGCACGACAATGCGCAGGCGATCGCGCTCTACGAGAAACTCGGCTTCCGGCGCATTCCGGCCTTTTGCGTCAAGCGCAAGAACTCCATCAACGAGCGTCTCTTTGCCCGGCCGCTCGAAGCCTATGATGCGCTGAACCCCTATGCCCGCCTCATCGTCGACGAGGCCCGCCGCCGCGGCGTGCATGTGGAGATCACCGATGCGGAGGGCGGCTTCTTCAGGCTCTCCAATGGCGGCCGCTCCGTGCATTGCCGCGAGAGCCTCTCGGAGCTTACCTCCGGCGTCGCCATGTCGATCTGCGACGACAAGGCCGTCACCCGCCGCGTGGTGGAACGTGCCGGCCTGACCGTGCCCGAACAGATGACGGCAGGAGACGACGATGCGGCGCTGGCGGCCTTCCTGGAGAAGCATGCGCGCGTGGTGGTGAAACCGGCTCGCGGCGAACAGGGCCGCGCGGTGGCCGTCGGTCTCTCGACACTCAGCGAGATCAAGAGCGCCATAGCTGCCGCCCGCGAGGTCTGCGACCGGGTTCTGATCGAGGCCTGCTTCGAGGGCGAGGATCTGCGCCTCGTCGTCATCGACTTCAAGCTGGTGGCCGCCGCAATCCGCCGTCCGCCGCATGTCGTCGGCGATGGGCGCAGCAGCGTGCG
The DNA here is from genome assembly GCF_018760785.1 of Rhizobium sp. CSW-27. Classification (GTDB taxonomy): domain Bacteria; phylum Pseudomonadota; class Alphaproteobacteria; order Rhizobiales; family Rhizobiaceae; genus Neorhizobium. The sequence goes on along the minus strand of NZ_JAHHZO010000002.1, from coordinate 38,248 downwards.
GCAGCTGATCGAGACGCTGTCACGCCGCCGTGCCGCGGCAACCGGCGGCGAAAGCAGGATCCCCATCGACGCGGAGACCGAACGCTGCCTGCAGCTGTCGGGCCTGACCCTGGAGGACGTGCTGGAGGAAGGCCGCGACGTTGTGGTGCGCAAGGCCGCCAATCTGCACACCGGCGGGTCGATCCATGACGTGACCGCAATCGTGCATCCCCGGCTGGTGGAGGCGGCGGTCAAGGCGGCGCGCGCCATCGACATTCCCGTCGTCGGCATCGACTTCATGGTCCGGAGCCCGACGGATCCGGACTATGTCTTCATCGAAGCCAACGAGCGGCCGGGGCTGGCCAATCACGAGCCGCAGCCAACGGCTGGGCGGTTTCTCGATCTGCTGTTTCCGCTCTCGGGGCATCGCGCCGCCCGCAATGCGCTGGGGAAGATGTGACGATGACCACCGATATCGACGAAGACTACCTGCTTGCCCAGTTGAAGGCGCTGCTGGCGATCAACAGCCCGACGGGCTACACCGACCAGGTGGTGATCCACTGCTCCCGCGAGCTGGAGCGACTGGGGCTGACGCCGGAACTGACACGCCGTGGCGCGATCCGCGCCGTGCGGCAGGGGAGCCGCCGACAGGGAGCGCGGGCGATCGTCGCGCATGTCGATACGCTCGGCGCCCAGGTCAAGGCGATCAAGGAGAACGGACGGCTGGAACTGGTGCCGATCGGCCACTGGTCTGCCCGCTTCGCCGAGGGCGCGCGGGTGACGATCTACAGCTATCACGGCGCCTTTCGCGGCACGATCCTGCCGCTGAAGGCCTCCGGCCACACCTTCAATGACGAGGTGGACACGCTGCCTGTCGGCTGGCCCTACGTCGAACTGCGCGTCGATGCCGTCACCCGCTCGGCGGCCGAGACGCTGGCGCTCGGCATCGACGTGGGCGACACGGTGGCGATCGATACCGGCGCCGAATTCCTCGACAACGGTTTCATCAATTCCCGCCATCTCGACGACAAGGCGGGCGTTGCCATCCTGCTTGCAGCAATCGAGGCACTGGAGCGAACCAGAGCCAACACGCCGGTGGATACGCACTGGCTCTTCACCATTGCGGAGGAAGTCGGGGTTGGCGCCTCATCGGTCGTCTCGCCCGACATCGCCTCGATGCTGACGATCGACAACGGCACCTCGGCACCGGGGCAGAATTCCTCCGAATTCGGCGTGACCATTGCCATGGCCGACCAGACCGGCCCCTTCGATTACCACCTGACGCGCAAGCTGGTGGAACTGTGCGAGGAAAAGCGCATCCCCCACCAGAAGGATGTGTTCCGTTATTATCGATCGGATTCCGCCTCCGCACTGGAGGCAGGCCATGACATCCGCACGGCGCTCGCCACCTTCGGCGTCGATGCCTCGCACGGTTACGAGCGCATCCACAGGCACGCACTGGTTTCGGTGGCGCAGCTCGTCTCGGCATTCGCCGTCAGCCCCGTGCTGATCGGACGCGACGTGAACGAACTGTCGAGCGCGAAGGGCTTCACCACCCAGCCGACACAGGAGGCGGAACAGGACGTGGTCGTACCGGTCGCCAGGCGACGCGAACCCGAGCAGCAACGCCCGCATCGCGGCAATTCCTCGCCGAGCGTGGTCTGAAGCGGAACCCTGTCCGGCAGGCGGGGTTAGAGCGGCATGCCACCACGACGCAAAGGAGATGATGTGATGCATGTTCGCGAAATGATTTCGACCCACCCGCATGTGCGCGGCAAGGCGGAGGACGCCCTGCTGCGCTGCATCGAGCAATGCTACGACTGCGCCCAGACCTGCACGAGTTGCGCGGATGCCTGCCTTGGCGAAGACATGCATCAGGATCTGATCCAGTGCATCCGCCGCAACCTGGATTGCGCCGATATCTGCGCCGCGACCGGCGCCATCGCCTCGCGCCGTACGGGCTCCAATACGCAGGTGATGCAGGCGGTTATTCAGGCCTGCGCGGAAGCCTGCCGGGTCTGCGGTGAGGAATGCCGCAGCCATGCCGAGATGCATGATCACTGCCGCATCTGTGCCGAAGCCTGCGAGCGCTGCGAAAAGGCATGCCGCGAGGCGCTGCCGGTGGTTCACTGACCGGCCGGGCGGGGTGCCCTGCGACACCCTGCCCTTCTCTCAGCCCTGAAGCGGGCCGAAAAACGCCAGCCAAAGCGCATAGAAGAACAGGACGCCGTTGGCGAGCAGCAGACAGAAGACCGCGAACGATCCCAGATCCTTGGCATTGCGCGCCACCACGGAGAATTCCGGCGAGATGCGGTCGACGATCTCCTCCACCGCCGTGTTCAGCGCTTCCATCGCCACCAGCACCAGAAACAGGAGCAGGCTGGCGAAGAAGATGAAGAAGCTCGCGCCGATCGCCAGATAGATGACGTTCACAATGGCGTAGACCAGAAGTTCATGCCGGAAGGCCGTTTCGCGCCACAGGCGGCGGGCGCCGCCGACCGAATAGCTCGCCGCCGCAAGCACATGCCCGAGGCCCCGCTGCTTCTGGTGATGAACGGTTTCCGACATCTCGCTCCCCATGATCCTTGCCAGCACATAACCCGACCGAAGGCCGCTGCAAAGCCCCGGCCTCCGCAAGGCCGCCGGTGATGGCGATCCGGTGCCCGAATATGCGTCGGCAGGGCCGGCCCCGCCGGCCCGCTGGGTGGCACCGGCGGATCGGCAAAGGGACCGAGCGATTCGCATTTCTCACGTCACGCCGGCTTGTCCTGCCTGCGTTTGCTGTATACATTGACGCCGGCGCCACTGGTGAGGAGACTGGGAATGCGCCGCGGAATTCAGCAGCACAGCCGTTGACGGGTCCAGGGGAGTGGGCCTGCCGCATCGCCGTTACTCAGGGAGGAGTATACATGGCATCCTTATCGAGACGCATGTTCATTGCAGGTGCCGCACTGTGCGGCCTGCTTGCATCCGGCGCTCATGCCGCCGACACGGTGAAGATCGGGCTCATCCTGCCGATGACCGGCCCCTTTGCCTCCACCGGCCGCCAGGTGGATGCCGGCGTGCGCGCCTTCATGGCGCTGAATGGCGACACGGTTGCCGGCAAGAAGATCGAAGTGGTGCTTCGCGACGACGCCGGCACCGCCGACCAGACGCGCCGCATCGCCCAGGAACTGGTGGTCAAGGACGGCGCCAACATCCTGATGGGCTTCGGATTGACGCCGCTTGCGCTCTCCGTGGCACCGGTGCTCGGCCAGGCGAAGGTGCCGGCCATCATCACCTCCGCCACCACTTCGGTGATCACCCAGAAGTCGGAATATTTCGTGCGCACCAGCATGGCCGGCCCGCAATCGGCCGTGCCGGTTGCCACCTGGGCCGCCAAGAACGGCCTGAAGCGCGTCGTCACCCTCGTCAGCGATTACGGACCCGGCATCGATATCGAGAAAGGCTTTACCGACCAGTTCAAGAAGGATGGCGGCGAGATTCTCGAAGCGGTGCGGGTGCCCCTGCAGAATCCGGATTTCGCGCCCTTCCTGCAGCGCGTGCGTGACACCAAGCCGGATGCCGTCTTCGTCTTTGTCCCCTCCGGCGTCGGCTCGATCTTCATGAAGCAGTTCGTCGAACGCGGCCTGCGCGATGCCGGCATCAAGCTGATCGCCACCGGCGACGTGACCGATGACGATCTCCTGAACGGCATGGGCGACGCAGCACTCGGCGTCATCACCGGGCATTTCTATTCCGCCAACCACGACAGCCCGGAAAACAAGGCCTTCGTGGCGCAGGTGCGCAAGGCCAACAACAACATGCGGCCGAACTTCATGTCCGTCGGCGGCTATGATGCGATGGCGCTCGCCTATGCGGCGCTCAAGAAGACCAATGGCGACATCGACGGCACCAAGCTGGTCGAGGCCATGAAGGGCATGTCGTGGGTGAGCCCGCGCGGACCGATTACCATCGACCCGAAGACCCGAGACATCGTGCAGGACATCTACATGCGCGAGGTAAAGAAGGTGGATGGCGAACTCTACAACGTGGAATTCGCCACCTTCCCGAAGGTGCGTGACCCGAACACGCCCTGACCGTTCAGGCAAGGCAGGGGTGCCGGGCCTTCCCGGCACCGGGAGGACCGATGCTGACAATCCTGTTCGACGGCATTGCCTATGGCATGCTGCTGTTCGTTCTGGCGTGCGGGCTTGCCGTGACGCTGGGTCTGATGAATTTCGTCAACCTGGCGCATGGCGCGTTTGCCATGGCCGGCGGCTATGTGACCGTGGTGATGATGAACCGCTACGGCCTCTCCTTCTACTGGAGCCTGCCGGCCGCCTTCCTCGCAGCAGCCCTGCTGGGCGCGGCGCTGGAGGTGACGCTCTACCGGCGGCTCTATGCCGCCCCACATCTCGATCAGGTGCTGTTCTCCATCGGTCTCGTCTTCATGGCTGTCGCCGGCATCGATTACTTCATGGGCGGCCAGCAGCAGTTGATCTCGCTGCCGCCGGAACTCTCGGGCCGCTTCTCGCTGTTCGGCGTCGGCATCGGCCGCTACCGGCTGTTCATCATCATCCTCTGCGCGCTCCTCACCCTTGCCCTGCAGCTGACGCTCACCCGCACCCGCATCGGCAGCCAGCTGCGGGCCGCCGTGGATGACGGGCGCGTGGCCCGCGGCCTTGGCATCAACGTGTCGCGGATCTTCGTGCTGACCTTCGCGCTCGGATCCGGTCTCGCCGGGCTCGGCGGCGCGCTCGGCGTGGAGCTCCTGGGTCTCGACCCGAACTTCCCGCTGAAATACCTCATCTATTTCATGATCGTGGTGACGATCGGCGGAACCTCCTCGATCACCGGCCCCTTCCTGGCGGCGCTGTTGCTCGGCGTCGCGGATGTGGCCGGAAAATATTACCTGCCCTCGCTCGGCGCCTTCATCATCTATGCCGTCATGATCGCCTTCCTGATCCTGCGCCCGCATGGCCTGTTCACCCGGGAGGGCGGCAAGTGAGCGCACCGCATTCGCAGATCGCCGCCGCATTTCTGCGGCGCAAGGCCGCCTGGACCCCGCTGGAGGCCGGGCTCTGGTGCCTGGCGCTTGCCGCAGCCTTCCTGTTCCCCTCGCAGCAGTTGCTGCTGAGCGAGATCGCCATCCTCGCCCTGTTTGCGCTGTCGCTGGACCTGATCGTCGGCTACGCCGGCATCCTGTCGCTCGGCCACGCCGCATTCTTCGGCGTCGGCGCCTATACGGCTGGCCTCTTCTCGCTGCATGTCTCGGCCGAACCGCTGACGGGCCTTGCTGTCTCTGCGGTGGTGGCGGGGCTGCTCGGGCTTGCCACCAGCTTCCTCGTGCTGCGCGGCAGCGATCTGACCCGCCTGATGACCACCTTCGGCGTCAGCATGCTGCTGGCCGAAGGTGCCAACCAGGCCGCCTGGCTGACCGGCGGCGCCGATGGCCTGAGCGGCATCCTGCTGGAGCCGATCGCCGGCACCTTCGAATTCGATCTCTGGGGTCGCACCGGCTATCTGTATTGCCTGGCGGTGCTGTTCATCCTGCTGCTTGTGGCCCGCCGCATCGTCCATTCACCCTTCGGCCTTTCGCTGAAGGCGATCAAGCGCAACAGCCGCCGCGCCGCCATGCTGGGTATTGCCCCCAACAGGCGCATCGTCATCATCTACACCATATCGGCGCTCTATGCCGGCATGGCCGGGGCGCTGCTGACCCAGACCACCAGCTTCGTGTCACCCGATGTCCTGGCCTTCCACCGCTCGGCCGACGTTCTGCTGGTGCTGGTGCTGGGCGGCGTCGGCTATCTCTATGGCGGCATCGTCGGCGCGGTGATCTTCACCCTGCTGCGCGCCTGGCTGTCGGTCGTCACACCGCAATACTGGATGTTCTGGATCGGCCTGATCCTCGTGGCGCTGGTGGTGATCGGCCGTGACCGGCTGCATCCGGCCCGCGCCATTGCCCTTGTCCGGTCTCGTCTGCCCGGACGGGCAGGCGAGAAGGCGGTTCCGCTCTCGGAGGACAGCCGATGACACCGGCACTCGAAACGCAGATGCTCGTCAAGCGCTTCGGCGGGTTGATCGTCACCAACGAGGTCTCGCTCAGCGTGCGTCCGGGCGCCCGCCATGCGCTGATCGGCCCGAACGGCGCCGGCAAGACCACGCTGATCAACCTGCTGACCGGAGCGCTGACGCCAAGCGGCGGACGCATCCTCCTTTCGGGCGAGGACATCACCGACACCACGCCCTTCGCGCGGGTGCGCAAGGGCATTGCCCGCACCTTCCAGATCAACCAGCTGTTCAACGATCTCACACCGCTCGAATCCGTGATGCTGGCGGTCGGCGAACGCATGGGGCATGGCAGCCGCCTGTTCCGGCCGCTCTTCGCCGACCGCACCGTCAGCGAAGAGGCCGCCGCATTGCTGGAGCGGTTCCGGCTGGCCGATGTCATGTGCCTGCCGACCCGCGACCTGCCCTATGGCAAGCAGCGCCTCCTGGAAATCGCCCTTGCGATTGCCCTTCAGCCGAAGGTGCTGCTGCTGGACGAGCCGGCGGCCGGCGTGCCGGAGGAGGACCGCCACGAGGTTCTTGCCATCGTCCGCGCACTTCCTTCCGATGTCACCGTTCTCCTGATCGAACATGACATGGATCTCGTCTTTTCCTTCGCCGACCGTATTTCGGTGCTGGCGGCCGGACGGCTGTTTGCGGAAGGCACCGTCGAAGAGATTTCCGGCGATCCGCAGGTCAAGGCGATCTATCTGGGAGATGCCGCATGAGTGAATTGCTCCGCGTCGAACAGCTGGTGGCCGGCTATGGCGAAGCGCAGGTGCTGCACCGCATCGACCTCTCGCTCGCAGAAGGCCGGTCGCTGGCGCTGCTTGGCCGCAATGGCGCCGGCAAGACGACGCTCCTCAACACGCTGGTCGGCGTCACCACCCATCATGCGGGCCGCATTCACCTCGGCGGCGGCGAGATCACCCGGATGCGCGCCGAACAGCGGGCGGCGCGCGGCATCGGCTGGGTGCCGCAGGAGCGCAACATCTTCGCCTCGCTGACGGTGGAGGAAAACCTGACGGCCGCCGCCCGGTCCGGCCGCTGGGACCTGTCTGCCGTCTACCAGATGTTCCCGCGCCTTCAGGAACGGCGGCGCAACCTCGGCAACCAGCTTTCCGGCGGCGAGCAGCAGATGCTGGCGGTCGGCCGCGCGCTGATGCTGAACCCGCGCCTGCTGCTGCTGGACGAGCCGCTGGAAGGCCTTGCACCGATCATCGTCGACGAATTGCTGGCGGCGCTACGCCGCATCGTTACCGGCGAGGGCCTGTCCGCCATCATCGTGGAGCAGAAGGCCCGCAAGATCCTGCCATTGACCGACGAGGCCATCGTGCTGAACCGCGGCATGATTGCCCTGCACGCCGCCTCCGATGCCCTGCTTTCGCAGCCTGCCGAACTGGACGCGCTGCTGTCCGTCTGACACCTCCGCCCCCTTCCCTGTGCACAAACACGAACGGCGCCCGCCAAGGCGCCGTCCGATGGGATCTGGCAGGCAAGGGAACGCCGCGTACGTCGGCCAAACACCGACCGGGACGTCTTCCAGCCTGCCCGCATCCTTCCGATCCGGGCAGGCACGGCCGGACGGCCGATCAGGCGCCGCGCTTGGTTCGCCAGCTGTCGGCGTAGTTTTCGCGGGCCTCGCGGGCGTAAGGGGTCGGCGAAACGCGCACGCGGATTTCCGCCTGCTTGTGCCGCTCGACGGAAGTCTTGCCCGAACCGCCATCCGGCTCGCCCCAGACCAGCGTCAGCACCTCGCCTTCCTGCACGTCGGCATCGACGACGCCGAGCGACAGCACGCAGCGCTCGTTATAGGAATAGCCGTTGAACATCGACATGCCGACCTTCTTGCCATCGCGCAGGATGAGGTCCGCGCTGGTGGACGCATAGTTCGGCTGCGGGAAGTCGATCCACTTGTAGTGATCCTCGCCCGGCCGGAACGCAGACGCGATCACCTCGACGACATCCTCGGCATTCCACTCGAAGGTCACCTTCTTGCGGTTGTTGGCGCCCTTCATCTTTTCCAGCGCCGCCTTGCCGATGAAATCCTCCTTCTTCCAGCCAATGTAGAAGTCATAGCCGAGTTCGAACGGGTTGACGTAATAGTCCTCGATATTGTCGGAGACGAAGCTTCCACCGATCGAGCCCATGGCCTCGTAACTATCGGCGCCCAGCCAGTCGCGATAGGCGGCCAGCATGCCGTCGCCGGTGTAGATGCCCGGCAGCGGCGAGGGAATCCAGCCGCTTTCCAGCGTGTTGGTGGAATAGGCGCGGCTGCCGCAACGCACCAGATCGACGCCCGCATCCCGGGCGGCTTCCAGAATGCACGAAAGAATGTAGCTCTTGTCCTCGTAGGGACCCCAGATTTCAAGGCCCGGCGCGCCGGACATGCCGTGGCGCAGCGCCTGAACCTTCTTGGAGCCGACATTGATCCAGTCGACATGGAAGAACTTGATCTCCTGAATGGGGCCACCATTCATCTTCTCGAAGATCTTCGGCGCTTCCGGACCCTGGATCTGGTAGCGGTAATGGGTGCGCAGCACGCGCTCGCCTTCCGGCCGCGACGGTGAACGCGGATCGTGCTTGATGCGCACGTTCCAGTTTCCATAGGCCGCGCAGAACATCAGCCAGTTGGAAGTAGGCGCACGGCCGACCAGGATGAACTTGTCTTCCCGTTCGCGGAAGATGATGTGGTCACCGATCACATGGCCGTTCGGCGTGACCGGAACGAAGTGCTTGGCGCGGTTGAGACCGAAATTCGAGAAGGAATTGATGCCGTGATGGGAGAGAAACTTCTCCGCATCCGGCCCTTCGACGATCAGTTCGTCCATATGGTGCGACTGATCGAACAGCACTGCGGAATGACGCCAGGCCGCCTGTTCGGTGCGCCAGTTGCTGAATTCCGGCGCCACCACCGGGTATACATACATGCCCGTACGCGAATGGCGCAGAAGCTCCACCGCATTCTTCGAACCCGCCAAAACGCTGCTTAAACTCGAAACCATTTCTGGGCCTCCTCCCATGATGATGAATTCCATGTATACACAGAACGACGGCGAGGCAAAATTTTCAAGCCCAAAATTTGCAAAAATGCAGGACGCCGCCGCAGCGCGCGCACTGTCGGGCACAGGTGTCAGGCTGTCGATGGAAAAGCTCAGTCCTGCAGCAGCGCCAGAACCTTCACCTTTTCCAGAAGGGACGGTTCTTCCTGCAGGATATATTCCAGATTGTTGCGGGCGGTGCGGGCATGCTCGCGCGCGATTGCCTCGGCGCGACTGCCCTCGCGGTTCTCGATGGCGCGCACGATCGCCCGGTGCTGGTCCTGCGCGGTCCTCAGCGAGCGACGGAAGGCCGCGATGTTCGACTTGTTCGGCAGAAAGGCAGAGGGCGAGGCAAAAGGCAAGGCGCTGGCACGCTCCACCTCGCGGCGGATCACATCGCTGCCGGCAAGGGCCGCCATCTGCCGGTGAAATTCGGCGTTCAGATCGGCATAGACGTCGAAATCCACATCATCCGGCTCTTCGCCGAAGCAAAGATCCAGCCGCGCCACGGTCTGTTTGATCTCGGCGAGCAGATCCGGTGCGACACCACGCTCGGCCGCAAGGCGCGCCGCCATGCCTTCCATCACGCCGCGCACCTCGATCGAATCGACCACATCGGCAATGCCGAAGCGGCGCACCACGAAGCCGCCATTCGGCAGGCGGTCAAGCAGGCCTTCCTCGGCCAGACGCGACAGCGCCTCGCGCACCGGCGTGCGGGAAATCTCCAGCAGTTCTGCGAGCGGCACTTCGAACAGGCGGGTGCCGCCCTGCAGCTCGCCGCTCAAAATCCGTTCCCGCAATTCGATGACCGCGCGTCGGCCATGCGTGGCCGCTTCCATCTGCCGCATCAAGCCTTGCCCCATATCAGCCGGACACCCACCGCCGGCCATGCATTGCTGTATCCACAGCATGTCCCGAAAGACAAGAACAATCAACGCAGGGCGATCCGCAAGCCGGCAGCGGGACGGGAAGGCTGTATACAGGCACTGCAACGCCTACTTGGCGAAGACGACCGTCTTGTCCTTGTTGAGCAGAACGCGATCCTCCAGATGCCAGGCCACGGCCCGCGCCAGCACTCGGCGCTCGATATCACGGCCCTTGCGCACCAGATCGTCCGGCGTATCGGCATGACTGACGGGCTCGACATCCTGGCAGATGATCGGCCCCTCATCCAGATCGCCGGTGACATAATGCGCGGTGGCACCGATCATCTTCACGCCGCGCCGATGCGCCTGATGATAGGGCTTGGCACCCTTGAAGCCCGGCAGAAAACTATGGTGGATGTTGATGCAGCGCCCGGAGAGCCAGGCGGAAAACTCGTCGGAGAGGATCTGCATATAGCGGGCAAGCACCACCAGTTCCGCCCCGCTTTCCTCGATCACCCGCTGGATGGCCGCCTCCTGCTCGCGCTTGCTTGCCGCCGTCACCGGCAGGTAATGATAGGGGATCGAACCCATCAGCGTCAGGTTCAGGGCCTCGCGCGGATGGTTGCCGATGATCGCCACCGGCTCCATGGCAAGCTCTCCGATCCGCGTGCGGTACAGAAGGTCGCCCAGGCAGTGGTCGAAGCGCGAAACCAGCAGCAGCACCTTGCGGCGCGCGCCGGCCACCCTCAGCGTCAGATCCAGACCGAAGCGGCGCACCTCCTCGTCCAGCGCTGCGCGAAGCGTGGCGGCATCCGGTTCGGCCCGGAAGGCGACGCGCATGAAGAACATGCCGGTCTCCGGATCGTCGAACTGATGGGCCTCGGTAATGTCGCCGCCCTGCCCCGCCAGACGGCTGGCAACAGCCGCCACGATACCGCTGCGATTGCCGCAGCGAAGCGTCATGATGAATTCGGACATGCTCCTCCCTTCGGGCCGGCGCGCGCGTCCAGCCTCTCCTCCGCAAGACCTGTTGACGACGCTCGGCAGGCGCGCAAACCCGTGACGCAAACGCCCGCCCAGCCGTTATTGATGTCGCAAATGCCGCAGATGTCGCCGGCAGACCAGAAAGGCGGGCCGGAAGACGCGGGTCGGACAATGAGGGCCGCTATGGTTCCCGCATGACCTCGTCCGGCACCTCGACCACCTCATCCAGCCGACGGCACGCACGCACCGGCACCTATCCCGCGCGCCACGCACAGGCCTTCGACCGCTCCTCCACCGGGCTCTCTGCAACACGCGCCACGGAGACTGCCAGAGCGAGGCCAGCGGCGCAAGCCATGAATACATCAGAATATCGGCAACGCGCCGCGAGGCCCGTGCATCGCCATGAAGAGCCCGCAAAAATGCCTGAAACGCGCCGTTTCATGAGAAGAGGCTTGGCACCGAACGGAATCTATGTATACATTTTTGACGGGAGAGATGGAGGATGAGCATGGACATGCGCAGCAATCCGCATCGCGAGACGTCAGCCGGCCCCGGCCTGCTGGATCACTGGTCTATCGAAGTCATGCCGCGCACCGCGGCGAAAATTGCAGATTTCAAAAGCCTGCTGCCCTCCGGCACGCGCGTCTACATCGCCCATATCGACGGCACGCCGCTGGATGACATGGTTGCGACGGCGCGACGCCTGGCGCGCGACGGCTTTCCGGTCCTGCCGCATATCCCGGCACGTTCCATCGAGAGCAACGCAGCGCTCGAAGACCTTCTGACGCGCTACCGGCAGGAGGCCGATGTGCGTCAGGCCCTTCTGCTCGCCGGCGGCAACAGTGCGCCGCGCGGCAGCCTGACGAGTTCGCTCGACCTGATCGAGACCGGCCTGTTCGACCGCATGGGCTTTACCGATCTGCATGTGGCCGGCCACCCCGAGGGCAATCGCGACATCGACCGCGATGGTTCCAGCACGGGCGTTGATGCCGCCCTGGTGACCAAGCAGGCTTATGCGAACCGCACCGATGCCCGCATCGCCATCACCACCCAGTTCGCCTTCGACGCCGAGAGCGTAACGCGCTGGGCCGAACGCATTGCCGCGATGGGCATCACGCTGCCCGTGCATGTGGGCATTGCCGGGCCCGCCAAGCTGCAGACGCTGATCAAATACGCTATTTCCTGCGGCGTTGGCCCTTCGCTGAAGGTGTTGCAGAAGCGGGCACTCGATGTCACGCGCCTGCTGGTGCCATATGAACCAACCGATCTGGTGGCGCAGCTGGAACGCTACCGCGCCAGCCATCCGGACAGCCTGATCCGGCAGGCACATGTGTTCCCGCTTGGCGGCATCGAACCGGCCGTCGACTGGTGCAAGCGGCAGAAGGCACGGGCCTGACAGCAGGTTTGCCGTCAAAAAACAGACCGCGCCGACCGAACGTGGTCGATGCGGTTTTTTCTGTTCAGTGACCGATGGCCACGCCGATCAGGTGGCCGGCGTCAGTGTCAGCGATGTGCCGGTTGCCGCCACGTTGAGGCCAAGCTGCCCCGTGACGCTTACTGTCTGCAGATGGATCGAGCCGGACGTGCCGCCGATCAGAACGTTTGCACCGATACCGGCTCCAACCGTTGCCTCGGCCGTGATGCCCTGGTAAAGCCCGGCCAGCGAGCCGTGATGATAGCCCGCAGTCGGTGCGAGCACCGCCCATATCAACCGGCTGCGCGTGGTGAAGCCGAGATCGACGCCCATCTTGCGCACCACGCCGGTATACTGGTCGAGCGGCTCGCTGCCGATGGCAGAGGTAAAGACGCAGGAAGCCCCCTTGGCGGAACCGAGAACATAGCCGACGCCGCCTTCGATGGTGCAATCCAGATAGCCGATCCGCACACCGCCGCTGGCATCGTCATAGGCCGGCACCGGTGCTGCACCCGGACGCCGCACGACATCTGCCGCGAGGGCAACTCCGGCGCTCTGCAGCGCCGTGAATGCAGCCAGCGCTACCGCAAATCTCTTTTTCATCCCTGTACTCCATTCTTTTCTTTTGTTCTGGCTTTTCTTTTATTCTGGCTGCTGGGCGATATGTCAGTCCAGCAACTCCTTGTCCTCAACGCCTGTGGCAAAAGAATGATCCCGCGCATCGATGCGAAAAGCTGACAGCACACATCAGGACGCCATTTCTTACCGCGCGCCGCACCGCACCGCCAAGCGCGACCTCCGAGACCAACTCACCGGACCGGCACAAGTTCAGGAGCGTTGAGATGCGCTGGCAACAGACTTTTCGGATGAGGAGACAGTCGGCAGGCGTCCCCTTGCCCGCAGCACGAACCCTTCATCCGTCATCGACATGACACACTGCATGTCAGGCGCAGGAGTAAGACAGTCGTGACGGCCCGATTGCTACCGCAGGCAATATGTCTTGACGTTAACGATGTCGTTATAGACGGATCATAAACAAGCACGCCCATCTCCGACCCGCGGCCACAATTGGGCGGTTACGGACAATCTCGGCAAGGAAGCCCTTGAATGCGCCCTGCCGAAGATTGTCTTTGAATAAGTGGCCAGATGGTCTCCGCCCCTGCATCTGGTGCGGCCCGGGCTTTCCTACCGCACCTGTTGCGGGCGAACCACCTGTCACCCGCGACTTTCACGCCAGACCCGATCCTGTCTGGTGCACCACCGATGCTGGTCGGTTAGGGGACGGGAAACAGCATTTCCGAACCCTTGACCGCCTGCAGAGCTTCGATCCGCTCCGGCGGAACAAGAGGCATCTGCTCCTGCACCATATCGAAAACGGCCGGCGGCAGGTCGGAGAGGAAATCCACGGCATCACGCGGCGGCACCGCCAGAAGAGTGGTTCGGATATCGGCCTCAAGGTGGTCGCGCGCAAGAGCAAGCACCGCCGGCGAAACACGCCGCCACTGGAAGAAACGGGTGCGGATGACTGCAAATTCCGACGGCGCATAGCTCTGGGAATAGCCCAGCAGCTTTGCCTGTTCTTCCGCAGTGCCACCGAGGAACCAGCGCGCGAAAGCGAGCCGTGCCCAGAGCGCGCCATCGGTCGGTTCGCAGGCGAGGCCGCGTCGCGAATAATCCTCAACCTGTCGGAGGTCGGCAACCCAAGCGTCACGATCCTGGCGTGGATCGATCTGGTCCGCCTTCCAGGTCACAAGATCAACGACTGCCGTCACACCCTGGGGCTGACACGCGGCAAGAACAGCATCGGCGCGCGTGAGAGCCTCGTCGACTGCGGCGCTGGAAACAGGATCCTTGCCGAAGGCAACGCGCCTGACGTCAACCATCTCGCGCGCGGCGACCGACACGGGAATCGTCTTCAAGGCAAGGCCGCAGACACATGCTGCGGCCCCGAGAAGGATTACGCCTATGACAGGATCAGCTTTCATGATCCACGTAATAGGAACTGTAACGCGAGCTGTAATAGTCCGAGGAGCCGTATTCGCGGTAAAGCTTCAGCTTCTGCACATCGACCTTGTTGAGAACGACACCGATCGTGCGCTCGGCGATCTGGTGCTCCGCAGTCAGCGTCTGCCTCACCACCTTGCGGGCAACCGCGCCCCATTCAACGACCATGATGAAACCGTCGACTCGACCGGCGATGGCGCGCGCATCCACAACCGGCGCCAGCGGCGGCAGGTCAAGGATCACATAGTCATATTCGGCCGTTGCCCGCGCCAGAAGCTGCTGCATCTGCGGCGAGGCCAGCAGTTCCGACGAATGGGTGATCCTCCGCTTCACGACAACCGGCAGGAAGTCCAGACCGGATTCCGGATCATTCAACAGGGCCGACTTGAACGGCAAACCCGCCGTCAACACCTCCAGCAGGCCGACATCCGCATGCTGACCAAGCATGCGCGTCGCGCCCGGATTGCGAAGGTCGCAGTCGATCAGCAGTGTGCGCCCGCTCTTTGCCGCCACCTGAGCGAAGTTGACGGCAATTGTCGATTTCCCCTCGCCCGGAAGGCAGGAAACAAAGCCCACGACCTTGTTCGGCTTCTGCACATTGACGTCCACCGCGATCTTACAGCTGCGCAGAGTTTCGGAGAAAGACGACAGCGGATAAGTCAGCGCGAAATTGGAAATCGTGGTCCTGTAATGCGCCCGATGCGGCGTGGTTGCCTCTGCATTGTCGTAAGTCTTCTTGGCGATCGCGGGGGTAGCTCCCAGATATTCGAGGCCCAGGATGTCACGAACCTGATCACCCGTGCGGAAGAAGCGATCACGGAATTCGCGGAATGCAGCGACGCCACCGCCGGCCATTAAACCGAGCAGGACGGATGCGACGAGCACGAGAGAACGTCGCGGGCTGCTCGGTGCTCCGGGCGGCACCGGCCGCGTGATGATACGGGCCTCGGTAACCGGGAAAGACTGTTGCTGTACGGCCTCCTGATAGCGCTGCAGAAACGTCTGGTAGAGGTTCTTGTAGGTTTCGGCAGACCGCTCGAGTTCTCGCAACTGGACCTGGGTTTCGCTTGCCGCCACAGTTACCTTTGTTGCGTTCTTGACCCCCTCCGTGATGTTACGCTCACGGGACCGCGCGACCTCCAGCTCACTCTGGTAGCTTTCAGCGATACGCCGCAGCTCATCGAACATGAGGCGGTTATATTCCGACATTTCCTGTCGCAGGCGCACCGCCTGGATATGATCCGGACCGAGGCGCCTGGTGATTTCAGATTCCAGCTTGGACGCGTTCAGATATTTTTCCCGCAGGGTATTGATGACAGAACTGTCGAGCGCATCGGTGACGATGGCATCGGTCTTACCACTTGCGATAATTTCCTGAATTCGATCATAACGGGCCTGTGCCCGTGCCGTGTCTGCCCGTGCGACGATCAATGCGCTGTTCAGCTCTGTCAACTGTTGATCGGATACGAGGCCTCGACCTGTGGAAACCAGCCCATGTGCAGCACGAAATTTTTGCACGGCAAGATCGGATTCAAGAGATTGCTGTCGCAACTCTTCAATCCGATCTTGAAGCCATTCCCCCGCGCGTCTGGTCGCCTGATATTTCGAATCCAACTTGTCATTCAGATAGGATTCCGCAATTCCGTCTGCGATCTGCGCCGCCAAACCAGGCGAGACAGCCGTAAAAGCAATTTCCAGCACATAGGCGCGTCCAACGCGTTGAACGCCCAAGCCGCCCTTCAGCCTCGCCAGCGCCCCCCGACGCTTCGCCTCTGCCGGATCAACGTAGGTTGCCTTGCTCTTATCTACACCCGCACCGAGATCCGACAAAAAACTGCGGAAAATTGCAAGACCGCTCGCCAGAAGTGAGCCGTCAGATGCCATGAACTGGGCGTTATCTTGCAGTTTCAGCCGATCGACGGTCGCAAGACCGATACTGTCGGATTTCAACAACTCGACCTGACTGAGCACCGAAGCCTCGTCATCGAGCACACCGCCTATGGTAGAAAGCTGCTGAACGATCTCGCTGTTACCGCGGTCGATCAGAACACGTGTTGTCGCAGTGTACATCGGCACCGCAGTCACAAGGTAGACGACGCCAAGAACCAACGCCAGGACAACAGAAATCAACAACACGGGCCACTGACGCCGTGCAATCGCAATCAGATGCTCGGCATCAAATGAAGGTAAGGCGGCCTCACCGGGCTCAACACCGTTTGAATCCGAAACGACGACACGTTGATTCACTGGAAAATCCCAACTATAGCAATAAAGAGGTTAGCCGCTCGTAGTCGGGCTAACCACGGTGGTGTCGCCATCATCAGTCGAACCACTGGATGATCCGCCTCCCGCACCCCCAAACGTACCCGTTCCACTCGCGGTTGTTGTCGTGCCACCCTCGGTGCCGCCGCCGCCAGCCCCACCAGCGCCGGCCGCATCGCCGCCAGCGGTGCCAATTGCGGCATCCCCTCCGGCAGTACCGATTGCCGCGCCACCACCCACGACGCCAGTTTCGGCTGTCTGAGTATCGGTTGCGCTTCGCCGAGATGCCTCAGCAAGCTGCGCACTCGACGCGACAGCGACCTGAATCTGCGCAGCAGCCACCTGATTGTTGCCTGCCGCAAGTGTAGCAGCGGCCAGGTTGGAACCAGAGACAAGCGCCGCCGCCTGGCCAGGGCTTGCTGTCAGCGCAGCGGCCTGTAAGGCGGTCAGGGCTTCCGTCAGTTTCTCGGCAGACACGGCAGCCAACAAGAGTGAGGCAACGCGGGTCGGTAATTCCGCCACATCCACCGCCAGAATGCTCTGCGGATTCCCGAGGAAAGCAGAGAGGTCTTCCGGCGTCGCAGCGGTTACAACCGGCGCCGGATTACTGGCTGCCTGCTCCGTATTCGGCGCAGCAGGCGTCGCATCCTGCGCAAGGGCCGGCAAACCCATGAACAGAGTCAAGCTCGACGCGATGATCTGAGCATTTCGAGTTATAAGGCCCATGACGAGCGAACTCCTGTTAAATTTCAGTTGACCATAGGACGCAAACAACGGCGAAATTCAAGCATTTCCGTGGCGCTCGCACCAACAATCGGCACTTAACCCTAATGCCGGCACGAGCTCCAGCACTATCAGTTGTTTCTCAGGTTATCGCGTGTATTCACGACGTTATTCACCGAAGACGTCGCCGAATTCAGGATAGTCAGGAACTTCGTCAGCTCAACGGCATCAGACGTCGAGACGTAGAGCACATCCTTGTTCTGCATCGGGAACTTCTGGACAGCAAAGAAACCTGCCGGATCCCGGAGATTGGCTCGGAAAATGACGGGAACCTGCTCCGAACGGAACCGCTTGGTATCCACACCAATACTCGAAAGGAAATCGCGGCTGACGACACGGTACAGAAACACAGCCGTTGGCTCTGCCTTGTCATCCAGAAGCCCGCCGGCTTTTGCCAACGCGTCTCCCAGCATCAGATCGGAGTCTTCGAAATCGATACTCCCGCTTTGGCCCGTCACACCGAAAGCAAGAAATGTACGGCGCTCACGCCGCACGATCACGGTATCTCCCGGCTGAACATAGATATTTTCAGCAGAGTTTCTCGCAAGCAGATTGTAGGCAACCGTCGCCTGACGTCCGCCGCGCTGAACCGTGATGGTCGTTTCCGCAGCAGGCCCACTCAGGCCCCCCGCCTCGGAAATCACATCAAGGACACGCTCGCCCGCAGGGCTAAGATCTATTTTCTTCGGAGAGTTTACATCCCCGAGCACTGCGGCTTCCCGCGAACGGCTATCCACGACCGTCAGAACGACCTGAGGTTCGATGGCGCGATTTGCCAGGCGGCTGGCAATTTCGATCTGAACATCATCCACACGACGACCCGCCGCACGAATGGTGCCCGCATAAGGAACAGTAATATTACCTTGGCGATCAACGGTTTGATTGGGAAGCGTAATATAATTGCCGGGGCGAGATCCTGCATCGGCCGGAATGAACAGACCGCCCGCCTGCGCCTCGAAGATTGCAACCTGAACCGTGTCACCCACACCCAGCAGAATATCCGGCACACCGCCACGGCCACCACCGAAGCCCCCGCTCAGACTGCCGGAAGAAGCCTGGGCAACATGCTGCAAAACAGATTCCGTAATATCGACCAAGGCATAGTCGATGCCGACCTTCTGCTCAGGCGAAGCGACCTTGACTGAAGCTCCAGCATCCACTGCCCGCTGATCCGGCCCGGACCGCGGAAGCGTTGTACATCCGGCCAGAAGACTTGCCATAGCAATTGATAAAATACGATTTGCCTTCATCCCCGTCAGTCCCGCCATATCATTGAGAGGTTGCTCATACTAAATTATGGATAGCCTCGCGGCTCCAGCATTTTCTTTCGCACCGCACACTTTTCAAGGAATCCTGAATGTACGTGTAGCAAATAGACAACAACATTATGGTTAATTTTTCATTTCGGAGGAGCTCAAACGTCCGCCACCAATGGATCCAATCATGCCAAGGTAAACAGCCCACCACGTTGCAAAGCCGGGTATTTGCAACGAGAAATCGATAGCCGAATGAATCGCCACAAGAATGATTGACGCTATACCACCGACAACGACAAATCTACGGCTCTTCCGGTTTAAAAGTCCACGGCGCAGCAACTGCATTACTGTGGCAAAGAGAACAAGCACGACCATGATGAAGGGAAGCCCCAAACCGAGCATACCATCCAAATAAACGTTGTGCGCCATGTCCCAGACACCAGTCACCCCGCACGCAGCGTCACGGTAGGCCGGAAAGACGTTGATGAAGGCGCCAGGCCCTGCCCCCAGCACAAGATTGTCGCGGATTGCCGCCAGAATGCCTGGCAACACACAGAACCGACCATCCTCCGACCCCTGAACTTCCGCGCGCAGCACCACACGACCGGCAAAGACGCCGGCGACGATCAGGAGCGCCAGGAGGATGCCGATGATCCTGATAACGCGCGTCTTGCCGTCTTCCGTCGTTCGTGCCGCAAGGCCTGCTTCCGTGTGCGGTGTAGCAGGAAAGAATGTCGCCAGAGTGAACATGGCAAAAAGGGCGATGAACGTCGCCAGAACCCCGCCACGCGAACTTGTCGCCAGCACGGCGCCAAACGCGGCAAAAACCAGAAGAGCCCAGCGCATCGCCTGCGCCGGCGTCCAGCCGGAACGCCGGTAAAGGAAGGGACTCCCCGGGATCAGCTGGAATCGAAAGCCCTTGTAGGTAGACAGCAGCGCAATCAGCGTGACGCCGTAGAACGTCGCCGCAGTATTGCGGTTGACAAACGGGGCCGTCAGATTGCCCAGGTAATATTGCTTGTCTCCGAACATCAAAGAGCGGGGAAACGCGACATACTGGAACAGCGCAAACACCGCCATCAGGCCGCCGGCAACGGCAAACACGCGGAGAGCCCGTTCGATGACGGAGTCGCGCCGGAACAGCATCAGCACCGTCAGGATCGCCATGGCAGGCAGGCTGATCGACAGAATGGCATCCGGAACCGCGCCGGGCATCGGGGAAATGGAGGCGGTGGCTTTGATCCCGAACTCGGGCAAGACCCGCCAGGCAGAATGTCCCGCAAGCCCGAAAGGCGTATCCAGCGTCTGCACCACACTCCACAGCACGGCAAACAGCCAGCAGGCCAGGACCGCCACAAACAGACTGCGCGTCGCCCTGGGCAGCCCCATGGCCAGATAAGCCAAGGCCATGCTTGCGGCCATCAGGATGCAGGCCAGACTGATGGAAACCGGATAGACCGCCCCTTGCGTCAGCATCGTCACCACGACGGAAAGAACAAGCAGGCCCGTCGCAACCTGTCGAAGAACACGTCGCAGAATCGTTTCGTCTTCCGGTTCGGATGAACTGCCGGATCTCTGGCTGCCCGAAACAAATGTCGCTGATTTCGCTACCAACGCACTACGGCCCTTTGCACGGCAAGATGGTCATGTCCCGAAGACTGCGGCAATAAGACTTAGTCCGTTCGGATATTCAAGTGCAAACTGAGTGCAGATCGTCAGGACATGATATTTCGTCGGTTACTGTGCGTTTCTCACCATATCGGGACACATCCTGCCGATTTGCCGAAAAAAGCGGTCATAGCTCAAATTGAAGTGTTCCACTTAAGGCAACATCGCATGCTGCCAGCTTAAAACCGTCCCAGAAAGGCGCAGAGAATTCGATGCGCCGGCAACTTGAACGGGACGAAATCATGAGTCGTGTCCATATTGCATGCGCAGCCGCGCTCCTGATTCTGGCGGGCAGTGCTCCGGCCTTCGCCATCGGTCCGACGGGTCTGGCGGCACCCGCCCCGAAGAAGATCCTGCGGATAGCGGCCGCCAAGCCGACGCTTGCCCCCTTCGCCTTTGTCAGTTTCTGCGTGGCGCATGGAGACGAGTGCAGAACGCGCAACTCCGCTTCCACGCTGGTGCTGACGCCGAACCTGCTGCGCGAACTGAAACGGGTAAATGTCGAGGTCAACAACACCATAACCCCGATGAACGATGCCCCCGGCCGCGATTCCTGGGATATCGACGTGCGCTACGGTGACTGCGAGGACTACGTGCTGACCAAGCGAAGCCGTCTGGCGAAACTCGGATGGCCGGAGAACAAGCTTCGGGTGGCGGTAGCCATGACGCGGAACAACAACGGACACGCCGTCCTCGTCGTCAGCACGGACAAGGGAGACCTTGTCCTCGACAACCGCAACGACGAGATCAAGAACTGGCAGGACACCGACCTGCGCTGGTTGAAAATTCAATCGGATGAAAATCCGATGTTCTGGAACGAAGTATCGGCCGGGCGTTGAGAAGGAACGGAGGGAGAAAGCCCTCCGTCCGGCAGCCGCGCCTGTCGCAGCAGCGGCAAATGCACCGCAGGATGTCAGCTTCCACTTGACCGGTTGTTGAAACTGATCCACCTCAGGATTATTGCGATACTGTTCATCGAATAATCAGCGGCGGCATGACGACACAGAGCGATCAACAGGCCATGGGCAAGTTGCCGCGCCCGAAACGTCGCTGGGCACTGGCGGTCTGGCTGCTGCTGGGAACCGGTGCCACGGTGGGCACGGTGCTGTTTGCCAATGATGCCCGCAACTGGAAACTTCTGCGGCATCGTCTCGGCCTCGACATTCAGCAGCCCGCGGGTGAACACATCCACAAGACCGAGCGCGTCACGCACCGCTCGCGCAGTCCATGGTTCATCAGGAGGCCCGTGCCGCAGATCGTCGCAAATCTGAAACCCGCCATCGATCCGGCGCTGCAATGCAAGATGCTGGCCGAGGAAGAGCAGGAACCGCCGCAGTTCACCGTCGATTCCGACGGCAACTGGCAGTGCCTCGGCTTCTGGTCTGCCGCATCCACGACGGAGGCCGCCTCTGTCTTTCTCCAGGTACGCGGCAATGGACAAAGCGAGATCAGTTCCTGGCGCATGAAGCTCAGCAAGGGCAAGACCGACGGGCAGGCCGTTCTTGACAAGGGGATCGCCATGATGCGGGACGGCATTCGCCCTTTCCCCATCCCTTCTGACCTGCTGGACACGATGCGCCACGACATTGCCCGATGGAATGATTTTTACATGGTCCTTGGCCCCTATGTCGTCACATTTCGGCGGGAACTGCTGGATCCGACACGCTTCAACCTGATTGCGCTCGATCGGCGCGTCGACCATTACCCGATCGCGCCCTCGGCCCAGGCGGTCATCGCGGCAGGACGTCAATTGCGATCGGTTCAGGGAGACGCCATCGCCAGTCCTTAGTCCGTGTCGCGAAGCGCCCTTCCTTGCGGCGCAGATGTTCGTTGCCACTGACATACCGAAATGTGTACAGGGCGCTGCATATTAGGGGCTTGACCATGCCGCGACCCGGAGCCAAGTGTTCAGGATCAGCCTGCGTCATAAGAAGTCATCAAAGAGGCATCATTGTCCGAATGTTCAACAGCCTGGCCCCGCATGCACCCGACTGTGCCGAAAACGGTCGGCCACGGCGCGCGGTATGCCGGCAGGTAATGCGGTGGCAGATCCCGTCGGACAGCCCAAAACGAAAGGTGCAGATTGACGTCATTTAGAAGGCTGATGGACTGGTTCCGCGGAAGGAGCGCTCCGCCGTCACCGCTGGTGTCGCGGCAGCGCCTGGATCTTGGCGAACAGGCACCGGCCTACGCGCTTTACGCCATCGGCGATGTGCATGGCTGCATTCGCGAACTCATCGAAGCCGAGAACCGGATCGCCGATGACATTGCAAGCACCGGCGTGCCGGGCCTCGTGATCCTTCTGGGCGACTATGTCGATCGCGGACCGGATTCGGCTGCCGTTATCAACCATCTCAGCCGCCAGAGCGCGCAGGGATTGCGGCGCCTGGCGCTGTGCGGCAATCACGACGAAATGTTTCTGCGCTTTCTGACCGATCCCCGCAGCGCGTCAACCTGGCTGGATTTCGGAGGACGCGAGACGCTGATGTCCTATGGCGTCAATATCGAACTGGTCCAGCGCCGGGACCGTATCGATTTTGCCGCTCTGCGCCAGTTGCTCGACGATGCAATTCCCCTGTCGCACATGGAATTCATCCGGAAGATGCCCGCCAGCCTGAAGCTCGGCAGCTATGTCTTCGCGCATGCCGGAATTCGTCCGGGCATCTCCCTCGAGGAACAGACCGATGAAGATCTGCTCTGGATCCGTGAACCGTTCCTGTCGCGCGGGCCGGAACTGCCGCTGACGGTCGTCCATGGCCACACCCCCGTCGCTGAACCGGAATTCAAGCCGGGGCGCATCGCTATCGATACCTGCGCCTATGCCACGGGACGCCTGTCGGTGCTGAAGCTCTACCAGGATGAGGCGACCCTGCTTTAGGCAGCCTATCTCTGGAGGGCGCGTGTCGCATCGCCCTCCTGTCGCAGTCTTTCCGGCCGCCTCGCGACGGCGGCAGCGCATAGGCAGCCAGCGCATCGCCGATCGGCGTTTCCATGAAGTGATGGCCTCCCGCAATGATGACGAGATACTGTCGGCCATTGGCCTCATAGGTCATCGGCGTTGCCTGGCCGCCGGCCGGAAGCACGTCGCTCCACAGTGTTTCATCCGTTTGCATGTCGATCGCCCGGATCAGCCCGCCCGCCGCAAACACCAGGCCGATCAGTGAAAGCACGATTGCCAGCAGCCTCACCAGCCTTGGGCCCGCCTTTCCGCGCGCCCGTTCCGCCATGCTCTCCTCCAGCCATTCCAGGGGTGCAACCTGCGCAACCGGAAAGACGATGCAGCGTTCCTGTTCCGGACAGAATGTTGCAGCGGGGCAGGCTGCAGCGCCCGCTCAGCGGTGTTGCTGCCTGCCGGTCGCCAGGTGAAGGCCGTGCAGTTCGGCCTCGGTCAGCGGCCGCAGCTCGCCCTTCGGCAGGTCCCCCAGCGTCAACTGCCCGATCGCGACCCGAACCAGCCGCAGGCAGGCGATGTCCATCGCCTCCAGCATGCGGCGGATCTGCCGGTTGCGCCCTTCGTCGAGAACGATTTCCAGCCAGGCGGTGCGGCCGCCACTGCGAAGAAGATCGGCACGTCTGGCGGTCAGCCGCTCACCGTCATGCTGCAGGCCATCAATCATCGCCCTTAGTTCGGCCTCCTGCGGAACCCGGTCCACCTGCACGTGATAGGTCTTCGGCACATGGGTCTGCGGATCGAGCAGTGCCTGGGCAAACTCCGTATCATTGGTGAACAGAAGCAGGCCCTCGCTTGCCTTGTCCAGCCGGCCGACCGGCGACAGATGGGCGTGATCCTGCCCCTCAAGGCAGGCAAACACCGTCGGACGCCCCTCGGGATCATGTCGCGTCGTGACCAGACCGCGCGGCTTGTTGAGCATCAGATAGACATGACGCTCCGCCTCCACCGCGCGACCGTCCACAGCGATCTGCGAGAGGCCGAGTTCCACCCAGTGCTCCGTATCCCGAACGATCCGGCCATCGACCGTGACGCGGCCGGCGGCAACCAGCGCCTCAGCCTGGCTGCGCGAGCAGAAGCCGAGCTTGGAGAGCGCGCGCGGCAAGGTGGCCCGCTTGCCGCCCTGGGCAGGAGCGGCCGGCCGGCCGGGGCTGGATTTCTGCCGTTTGCGGCTGTCCTTCATCGTCCCATTCCCTGAGCGGCCGTCCGTCGGTTGACCTGCCGCCCTCTGCTATTCTAGAGCCAGAAGACATCCGATGCACAAACCCGCGCGGCCGCTTCCTTCCCATACCTGCCTTTCGGCAATAAGGGAGCCGGCGCCTCTTTGGAAGTGAGAGTGACGTTGAACCAGGACGAAGTGACCCGCGAACTCGTGACCCTGCGCGATTACTGGCGCTATGCGATCTCCCGCTTCAATGCGGCCGATCTCAGCTATGGGCACGGCACCACCACCGCCAGCGACGACGCTGCCTTTCTGCTGCTCGATTCGCTGGACCTGCCGATCGACGCGCTCGATCCCTTCCTCGACGCGCGGCTGCTTGCCGCGGAACGCAGGCTCCTCGCCGAACGGATCGAGGCGCGGGTAACCACCCGCAAGCCCTCCGCCTATCTGACCGGGCGCTCCTATATCCAGGGCGTGCGCTTCCATGTGGACGAGCGGGTCATCGTGCCGCGCTCGCATATCGGCGAAATCCTGTTCAGCGAATATCTGGGCGGCACCGGTTCCGCCGTGCTTCCGGACCCGATGGCCGTCGAAAGCGTCGTCGATATCTGCACCGGCTCCGCTTGTCTTGCGGTTCTGGCGGCAAAGTTCTTCCCGAACGCCGGCGTCGATGCCGTCGATCTGTCCGCCGATGCCCTTGAGGTGGCAAAGCGCAACCTTGCCGAACATGACGTCGCCGACCAGGTGACGCTGCATGCCGGCGATCTCTTTGCGCCGCTGGCCGGGCGAAGCTACGATCTGATCATCACCAATCCGCCCTATGTGGATCACGCCGCCCTCGACGGCTATCCGCCCGAATTCCAGGCCGAACCGCGCATGGCGCATGACGGCGGAGAGGACGGGCTCGACCTCGTCCGCCAGATCCTGGCGCAGGCTGCAGACCATCTCAATCCGGGCGGCGGCATGATCTGCGAGATCGGCTCCGGCCGCGAAATCCTCGAGGAGGAATTCCCGCATCTGGACTTCGTCTGGCTGGAAACCGCCGAATCGCAGGACGCCGTGTTCTGGATCTCAGCAGAGGCTCTTGGGGTCTCCTGATGCCGTTCCCGACGGCCGCCGCCACGCATTGATGCAAGGCCGATACGAGGCTGCCATGCCTTGCCGCCCGAGAGGAATCTGGGGCGGCCGGGGCGATGCGGCGGCCGTTTCTCCAATCCCGGCGACCGGCCCGTCTCGAAATGGAACGCCGCGCGCGTTGCCGGTGCGCAACAGAGCGGCGAAACGTTCGGGGGATAAGCACATCCGGCCGTTGTGATGCCGACGATTCCGACAGCTAATCGGGCTGCCAACCCGGAATGGAGTCGGGATCGTGTCCACGATCGACACACAGAACATCATCTTCTATCTGCCCGCGTCGATGTTCCTGCTGATGGCGTGCAGCTTCTTTCTGCTATGGCGCATCGGACTGGCCTCCGCCTGGCAATGGAGCGCAGGCTTCCTGCAGACCGGCTGCGGCTTTGCCCTGTCGAGCTTTCCGATCGAGCCGAGCTTCGACCAGTTCGTTTCCGGCATTCTCTACACCGGCGCCGCCTACTGCTATGGCAGCGCGATCCTGCTGCATTTCGGCAAGCCGCTCCTGCAGCGGGCGCGATGCCTGGTGGCGCTCGGCTTCCTGCTTCCTCACGGTCTGCTGGTGCTGGTGGTGCCCCGCCTGCGCTGGGACCTGTTCTTGATCGAGATCGTCTTCGCCACGCTTATCGGCATGGTGATCGCGAAGGTTGCCAGAGAGGCGAAACGGCCGGCCGACAGGAGCCTTGTCTTTTCCGGTCTGCTGGTGGTGCTGGACTGCCTGGTGCGGGCCATCGTCTTCACCTTCCTCTATCCGACCAGCAACGAGATGGGCGATTTCCTGCATTCCGCCTACAACATCTCCGTGCATGTGACGACGATCACCGTCTGTCTGCTGTTCCCTTTCTCCGCCGTGGCGGCCATGGCGGCGGCAGCCGTGCAACGGCAAAGGATGGTGGCCGAGCACGATCCGCTGAGCGGCCTTCTCAACCGCCGCGGCTTCGAGGCCGCCGTCAGTTCCCTGCGGGGCGCCGAGCATCGGTCCGGTGCAATCATCCTCTGCGACATCGATCGCTTCAAAAGCATCAATGATGCCCATGGCCATCTGGTCGGTGATCGGGTGATCGTGGCCGTGGCGCAGGAATTGTCCCGCCATGCGGGCGACAAGGCGCGGGTGGGCCGCTTCGGCGGCGAGGAATTCATTCTGTTTGTCCTCGGCGCCACCGAGCCGGAGGCCAGGGACCTTGCCGAACATCTGAGGCTGCAGTTCGCCGCGCGGCGCTGGACGGAGGCTGGCCTCAGCCGCCCGATCACCGTCAGCTGCGGCATCGCCACGGTTGCGCCGGGCGAAGACCCGCTTGACGAAAGCATCGACCGGGCCGACCGGGCTCTCTATCTGGCCAAGGCCGCCGGCCGCAACCGCGTCCGCCTTGCATCCGCCCAGCCTGAGCGACAGGTGGACAGGGCCGTCTGACGATCGGAGATCGGCACACGCGCCTGCCCGCCTGCGGTCAGGCCTGAAGCGGCGCGAAAACCCTTTCACGCATGCGCTGGAAATCGGCCTTCAGTGCCTCGTAATCGTCATGCGCCATATAGCCATTGTCACAGAGGTGGCTGCCCGGGTGAAACAGGTGCCGCCGTATGGTTTGCGCCGCGTCTCTGTGCCTCTCCAGCCACCCATTGACTTCGTAGGCTGTCCAGATCTGCCGCTCGTTGAGCGTGTCCGGCCCGATGAAGGTCTTGATGACGAAATCGGCCTTCGTCTCGGAGCAGAGTCCGCCCTCGGTCACCTTGCGGTTGAGAATGCGGAAATAGCCGCCGGGAAGCTTTTCTTCCGTCCGCGCGATGAAGCGTCCGATCAGAAGTCCGTCTGCGAATGGGATATGCATGTCCGTATCGATCAGGGCCCCGGTATCGGAATCGAGTGCGAGGGAGGGAAGAATGATCGTATCGACCAGACGCTGACCGATCGCCCTTATGGCTTCCCGCCGGGTGCCGCAGCGTTGCAGCAGCCGCTCGGCGGCATGTTCGAAGAAACCCACGACGGTATCATGGGCGCACATCTCGACATTCTTGCGGTTGCCGTTCGAGGTGAACACGGCAAGCCGCATGAGATGATGCGCCTCGCCGGGCACCGGGATCGGGCGGATCCAGAAGTGCAGCATGTCATAGGCGCCCGAATTCGGCCGGCCCCGGGTCGGCGGCGTCAGCACCAGATCCGCGTAGAGCGAGCTGTAGGCATGCCCGGCCTTCTGATGCAGGGCCTCTGCCACCGCCGCCAGTTCATCCGGGCGCAGACGGCTTTCGGTGCGGAAACGGGGGGCAATCCCTTCCATCAGGGTCACGAACACCTCGTGGCCATGTTCCTGCAGGGTTTGCTTGAGCGTGCGCGCTTCCGCCCTGACCAGACCTTTCGACAGACGCTCGTCTATGATGACCAAAGCGGCATCCCTCCCCGGCAATCATTGCCTGGATCATGATGATTTCCTCTTTTGCCAAACAGGCTCGCCGGGACCGAACGGCCCGTCCGGCATCTCTCTGTCTGCAGCTTCCGCACGGCCTGTCAAGTCGGCAGGGCCGACCGAACTCCCTGCCGAACCGCAGCAAGACAGGCGACCATACCTGGACGCCGCGCACGCAGGCAGGCACAGAGAGCGATGACGTCCCTCTGGCGAAGGCCTTTGCTCCGGCGAAGGACGGCCGGCGCGCAGCGATACCGCCGGCCGTCCCCCCTCGAAGCGCCCTCACTGACTGCGTTGGATCATCAGTTCCTTCAGCTGATCCGCAACCGCGCCAAAGCGGTTCAGCGGCACGATGAAGACCACGGGTTTCTTGCTGGAAGCCACCCGTGCGTGAACCTTCAGGACCTGGCCAGCGTAGAGTGCCGCGATCATCGCGCCGGTCCAGCTGATATCGACCATGCAATCCCGGCGCCCGAAACCGTGCAGGGGCATCCTGGCGCCCGCCGGGGCATCATCGATCTGAATGCGGGCGCCATCCGCCAGGCGCAGCCCGGCAGGAAGCACGATCCGCCCGACCATATGGTCGCTCGACATCCATCCGAGTTCCATCACAATGCCCGCCAGGGCCTTTGCGCGATCCTCGTGCCTGTACTGCATCATCGGCACGCCCCGGGGGCCGACATGCGTGATCTCCCAGTCGGCGCAGGGTTTTGCCCCAACCACCGCGCCGCCGGATGAGGGAACCATCGGCACCATCACGGTGCCTGACAGCAAGAGAGATGAAGGCGAGACCGCAAGTTTCGACATTGGCATTTCCTCCTGTATTACCGCATCTCGTTTCCGCCTGGCTGGCCGGGGCGATGCAGGTCAACCGGCAAGCAGGGGCGTGTCGGACGAGGCACAGGCCTCGCGGCGACAGTCGGACAGGAGGATGGATTGCCACGCCGGCAGCGCCAGGCCGCCGATCATGCAAACAGCTCGCCGGCGATCTGGTGAACGCGCCGGAAGGCCGCTTCCGCACCGGCAATTGCCCGGCACTCCTGATCTTCCGTCAGGGGGATGGCATCCAGGGCTGCCGTGAACGTGCGCCAGTGCAGGCCGCGGCCTTCGGGTGCGCCGGCGAGATGCCGCGCGCCGAAGGTTTCGCCAAGGCCAAGCCGGCCTGCGTCCTTCAGCAGGAAGGCGGCGCCGAGATTGGAGCCTTCCACCACATAGAGCCAGCCCAGCGCCTCGGCGATATCGACGGCACTGTCGCCCGACAGCATCGGCGGCGCATCGATCCGGGGCATGGCAAGACCGAGATCGGCAAAATCCCGTTCGATCAGGAGGAGCCTTCGCCGGCCGGCGAGATCCGGCAGCATCATGTCGAGCCGCTCGTCGAAGAACAGGCAGTCCAGATCGCGATGAAAGACATATTGCAGCATCAGAAACAGGCCGTAGCGTTCCCGATCCGCGAAAGGATCGGCCGCCATGATGCGCTGATCGATGCGCTCGTGCGCGACGCGGGTTGCAGCCTTCAGGCGCCTGGTGCGGCTGGCTTCCTTTTCCTGCGGCCGTTCGGCCAGTTCGGCGAGGGTCATGTCGGTCCTTTCTTGAACATTCAATGCGTCACGAGCGGTCATTCCTCGCGGAATGCCCGGTTGATCTGGTCGGAGAGCGGTTTGACGAGATAGGAGAGCGCCGTGCGATCGCCGGTCCTGATCATGGCTTCGGCCGGCATGCCCGGCACCAGCGTCAGGTCCTTCAGCTTCGCAAGTTCCTCATGCGGAACCTGCAGGCGGACGAGATAGTAGGAGGCTCCGGTCCGCTCGTCGGTGGTCAGGTCGGCGGCAATGCGGCTGACATGGCCGTTCAGTTCCGGCGTCGTGCGCTGGTTGAAGGCCGACAGGCGCAGCACCGCGCGCTGGCCGGGCTGGATCTGGTCGATATCCCTCGGCGCGATCTGCACCTCAAGCGCCAGATCGTCGCCCTCCGGCACGATCAGCATGATGGGATCGGCGGGATTGACGACGCCTCCGACCGTGTGGACGGCGAGCTGATGCACCACGCCCGCCTGCGGGGCAATGATGTCGATCCGCTTCAGCTCGTCCTCGGCCGCCACCTTCCGCTCGACATATTCCCCGAACTGGGCCTGCACCTCGCGAAGCTCGCGCCCGACTTCGGTCTTCAGATCCTGGTCGACGGAGAGGATCTGCAGCCTTGTTTCGGTGATCTTGCCGCGGGCCTGGGCCTGGTAGGCGATCTTCTCGCCGCGCTCGCCGCCATAGGTGGCGGCCTGGGTCTTCAGACTGTTGAGACGCTGGACGGACACGATCCCCTGCTCGTGCAGGCCCTGCTGCGAAACGATCTCTTCTTCCAGCACCTTCAGGCCATCCGCATAGGCGATTTCCTGGGCCTTCAACCCCTCGATCTCGTGTTCATATTGCGCAATGCGCTCGGCGAGCTGGGCCTTCCTGCCCTCCCGCGACTGCTTGCGGAACTCGAACAGTCGCGTCTCGCTGTGGATCGCCGAGGCGAGGTCGGCGCTGTCACGCCGGTCAAGCAGCCAATCGGGAAAGGCGATCACCTCCAGATCGTCACGCTCGGCCTCCAGCCGCGCAAGGCGCGCGGCAAGCTCGTCCAGCCGCTTGGTGACGATGGCAAGGCTGGCGCGTGTCTGGGTGGCATCCAGGCGCATGACGACCGCACCAGCCTCCACCCTGTCGCCTTCGCGCACCCGGATCTCTCCGACCACGCCGCCGCTCGGGTGCTGGACCTTCTTGACATAGCTGTCCACCACGAAATGGCCGGAAGCAACGACTGCGCCGGACAGGCTGGTTGCCGCAGCCCAGCCGCCGATGCCTGCGACCAGCGTGACGCTGGCGACAAGCCCGATCCTCAAGTGACGGCGAATGGAACGGGACACATCCTCAACGCCTGACATCCGGCTCCTCCTTATCATTGCCCGTCTCGACGTGCTCTGTCCGTTGGAGAGGATCGGCGACAACCCGCAGCGGGGTCAGGCCGTGGCCCGTCACCGCAAAACCCTTGCGCGCCGCCGGCGGTGCCGCCGGAGCGGCCTTGAGGACCTTTGACAGCACCTCGTCGCGCGGTCCGAATGCCTTCTGCCGCCCGTTCTCCATCACGAGCACGAGATCGACCACACCAATGGCACTCGGCCGATGCGCGACCACGACGGCGATCCCGCCGCGCTCGCGCACCGCGGCGATGGCGCTCACCACGGCCGCTTCACCTTCCGCATCCAGATTGGCATTCGGCTCGTCCAGCACCACCAGGAAGGGATCGCGATAGAGCGCGCGGGCAAGACCGATGCGCTGGCGCTGGCCGGCCGACAGGGCTGACCCCGCCTCGCCGATCGGCGTGTCGTAGCCCTTTTCGAAGCGCAGGATGAGGTCGTGAGCGCCGGCGGCCCTTGCTGCCGCCACGATCGCCTGCGGATCGGGATCGTCATCGAAGCGGGAGATATTCTCGGCAATGGTTCCGTCGAACAGTTCGACGCCCTGGGGCAGATAACCGATGTGCCGGCCCAGCGCTTCGCGATCCCATTGCTCGAAACTCGCCCCGTCAAGCCGCACCTTGCCGGCAATCGGCGACCATGCGCCGACGAGAACGCGCGACAGCGTCGATTTCCCGGACCCGGATGCGCCGATGATGCCAAGCGCGCTGCCGGCCGGCACGGCAAAGTCCAGCCCCATCACGGTCGGCTTCCGCTCTCCCGGCGGCGCAATTGCGATGGCTTCGGCGCGCAGTTCGCGTTCCGGCTTCGGAAGGGCTGTGACAGATGCGTCCGGCGGCAGTTTTCCGAGCAGGTCGCTCAGCCTCTCCCAGCTCTGGCGCGCCATCAGGTAGGGTTTCCAGCTGGCAATGGCCAGATCGACGGGAGCCAGCGCCCGGCCCATCATGATCGAGCTGGCGATCATCACACCGCCCGACGCTTCCTGCTCGATCACCAGCCAGGCACCGACACCGAGGATGGCCGACTGCAGCATCACGCGCAGCGCCCTGGAGATCCCGCCAAGGCCGCCGGCCACATCGCCGGCCTTGCGGTTGGCGGCAAGATAATCGGCATTGGCCTTGCTCCAGCGCGCGCCGATTCGGCGGCCGAGCCCCATGGCCTGCACCACTTCCGCATTCCGGCGGCCGGCTTCCATCAGGCCATTTCGCACCATGTTGGTGGCGATGGTGTCGCGGATCGGCTTTTGCGACAACACATTGGTGAGCGCCGTCAGCGACACCAGAACGATGGCGCCGACAAGCGCCGTCATGCCGATCCAGACATGGAACAGAAAGCAGAGACCGAGATAGAGCGGCATCCAGGGCAGGTCGAACAGGGCGGTCGGCCCCTGACCGGACAGGAAGCCACGCACGTTGTCGAGATCACGCAGCGGCTGCAGGCCGTCACCCTGCATCCGCGTCAGGAGCGGAAGACGCACCACGGCGTCATGAACCCGTCCGGACATCTGCAGGTCGAACCGCTCGCCGATCCGCAGCAGCACGCGCGAGCGGATGATGTCCAGAAGGGCCTGGAAGGCGTAAAGCCCCGCCGCAAGCACGGCAAGACCGAGCAGCGTCGGGACGCTGCCGCTCGATAGCACGCGGTCATAGACCTGCAACATGAACAGAGGACTGGTCAGCGCCAGCACGTTGACCACGCCGCTGATCAGGGCAATGCCGATCATGGTTCGCCGGAGAGGCAAGACCACCGCCGCAGCATGAAGCTGCGACGGTGTCTGCCGTTGGAGATCCAACAACATCATGCGTGCCACTTAGACAAGGATGTCAGCGGAGCTGAAGTCCATGCTGAAGGTAGCAGCAGAATGACCGGTCAGAGTAACCGAGCCGCCGGACCACGTAATGACTGCATCACCGGCGGCATTCGCGGTAACGGCGCTTGCGACGTCGGTGAAGGAGGTGAAGGCCGTTACCGACGAGAAGTCGATGAGGTCGTCGCCGATTACGAAGTCGGTGATCGTATCTGCCCCATTGCTCGTGCTGAGGAAGACAAAGGTATCCTCACCGGAATCCCCGAAGAAGGTGTCCGATCCTGCGAAGCTGTACTGGGTGTCGTCGCCGGTCGTGCCATACTGTTCGGTACCGACGATTCCCAGGTAGCTGTAGAGGCTTGCTGCGGATGCGGTGCCCGCAGTACCCATCAGCTGATAGATGGCGTAGTTGAAGGTGGTGTTCGGCGTGGCTCCACCGAGATCGATCAGAAGTTCGACGGTGTCGATGCTGTAGGGGGTGCTACCGCCGCCCGACAGGCCTTCGCCGAAGGTAAGCGTATTGACCGTACCGACAAAGCCGCCATTCGCCGGATAGGTGAACGATCCTTCCAGCAGAACGGCTTCGACCGGTCGGCTGCCGCCTTCATCACCGCCTGCCCACTGCGAGAACGGCGTTGACGCCGGGTAAAAATCGCCGTGTCCGGAGAGGGGATCGAGAGCCGTCCACGCGGTGAGATATGCCTTGATGTCCTCGGCGCCGGCATACTGGTAAATCTTTGCAACCATGTCATTTCTCCTTGTGTCTTGGTCCATCCCCATGATGGAGCCGTCCTTCCGACGAAGCGGAAGGAATTCCTAGAATCTGATGTTCAGTGAAAGCGTCGCGGTGCGGCCGGGTGCGGGGTAACTCGCAGCCCCCAGCGCCGGCAGGTAGGCGACATCCGTGACATTGTTCACCGCGAAGCGCAGCTTCGTGTTTTCGTTGATCGCGTAGGAACCGTATATGTCGAGGGTCGTGTAGCTGTCGGTTGCATAGGCGCTGAGCAGGGTCTGCATGGTGCCGATCTCCTGCTTCTGCGCATCAACATGCGTAACCCTGGCGCCAATCGTCAGCGTTTCCTCAAGGAACCGAACCCCTGCATCCGCCGTGAAGCGGTATTTCGGAACCCCGAAGATGACATACTGCCCCGTATTGTATGAGGTACCGTTATAGGTGTACTGCGAGGCGTAATCCGCGTCCGTGTAGGTGAACGAACCGCCGAGATAGTAGCGCCCGGCATCGTAATTGCCTTCCAGTTCGATCCCGCGCATCCGGGTCGTGCCGTCGAGATTGACGTAGGAGGCATACTGAACCGCACCCAGATCGACCGTGCCGAGGGCGATGTAGTCATCGACCTCGCGATAGAAGCCCACGACCTTCGTCCGGACGCTGTCGCCGGCCTGAAATACGTTGTCCTGCGAAAAGTTGACCCCCAGCTCGTAGGTGTTGGCGGTTTCGGCACCAAGATCCGGATTGGGAGCATTGGCCGGACCGTATGAGCCCACATGCGAGCCGCCAATGAGCGCCTCCATGATCGTCGGCGGGCGGAAACCCTCGGTGTATTTGCCGAAGATCTGGACGCTGTCGAACGGCTTCACCGCAATTGTAGCGGTTGGCAGCAGCTTGGAATCGGAGACTGCGACGTGAACATCCTCTGTCGGATATTCATAGGAATAATAGGCCGGATTACCCCATACGCGGCATCGGATACCATCGGAATAGTAGCGTAGGCAGTTTGATGGCGGATTATAAACCTGCACAGGCTCGCTGAATACCGTGGAGGTTCCCGACAGACGATAGTAATCGTATCGCAATCCGCCGGAGAGCGTCAGCCAGTCGTCATGGTCCAGCGTGGCGTTGGCAAAGCCGCTGATCATGTCCCGCCGCCCGGAGGGGTTCGAACCGCTGTACCACAGGGCCTGGTTCGGATCAGCGGCGATGGCAGCTCCGGTCACGGTGGTTTTGCCGAGATCGCGGAAGGCCTCCATGCCATAGTTCAGAGACAGGTCCCCGAAGGGGAGTGCAAACCGGCTGGTGTTCTCGATGCTGCCGCCGAACGTCTTCATACCGTAGTTGACATTGGCGTCGTCGACGCCGTCTGTTCTCTTAGGTCTGAATTCATCGTTCTCGACACGGTTCAGCCAGAGCCTCGCCTTCAGATCGATGAGTTCGCTGTCCGGATCCCAGCCGAATGCGGCAACGAAGGTGTTGTTGGTGACATCCTCGGTATCTTCGCGCAGGCTGCCCGACGTGGTTGTGTCGGTTGTTCCCTGGCTGAAGGTCGAGCGATAATGCAGCCAGCTCAGGTCGAGCGTGGTATCGTCTGTCGGTTGCATCTGCGCCTTCAGGAGGCCCGAGGTCGTTCCCGATCCGGTGAAGATCGGCTTGTCCATGCCGAGGCCTTCCCAGTCGCCCCCGACGGAACCGTTCTTGCCGATCTCGTATTCGCCCAGTTTCTTTCGGCTGATGCCGCCGACCAGGGCAAAACTGTCCGACAGGCGCACGGCCGCCGATCCGGACCCCGAGAAATGATATTCATTGGTCCCAATCGTCAGATCGGTCTCGGCACCCGACTGCTCGCCGTCGCGGATCAGGTCGTCTGCCTCAATCGTTCTGAAGTTGACGGAACCGGCCAGCGCGCCCGCACCGCCCGCGCCCGAGGTGCTGCTTTTCTCGACCTCGATGGAACGGATCAAAGCCGGATCAACATAGGTCAGGCCCGAGGAGCCATGGCCGGCGCGCTGGAAGTTCTGGCGCGCACCGTCAATCATCGTGACCACACGGTTCTGGTCCTGCAGACCGCGAATGTTGACGTTGAGACCCTGGTTCTGATTGCTGTCGCCGGACACCAGCACGCCTGCCGTGTTCGCCAGCAGATCGCGGGCATTGCGTGCCGACGCGTTCCGGATGGCATCGCGCGAGACCACGCTGACGCTTGCGGGCTCCTGATAGACCCAGTCCGGCGTCCCCTGATAGCCTGCGCCCGTCAGTGCGTTGCGCCCCATATTACCGGTGACCAGCACCTGATCCAGGACGACGGAATCTTCCACCATCGTACCGTCGGCCGGCTGTTGCGCCCCGATCAGGGCCGCCGTACCGTTTGCCGACAGGCGATAGGCAATGCCGGTGCCGTCCAGCATCCGGGCCAGTGCCTCCGCCGGCGAAAAGCTGCCGATCACGGCTTTCGTCTGGATGCTGCCCGCAGTGGCCAACGACAGCGTCACCTGCAATCCCGACTGGCGGCCGAACGCGCTGATGGCGCTGGCCAGCGACTGAGCCGGAATATTGAACGCTCGCGTTTCCCCCGGTCCGGACTGGGCGGTCGCCGTGGCCGCTGCCGTCTGTGCCGAAGCCGGCATTCCCCCACACAGGGCAGCCAGCGTCGTCGTAGCCAGCAATGCCGCGCGGCAGTTCCATGACCTGCGCTCTCCCCGTTGATGTCTGCTGCGAACACGACACGCCATCACTCTCTCGTCTCTCCTGCCTTTGAAGTTGGGAAATTACTTGAATTTTCCACTCAACAAAGAGACGATTGCCGCGCGATTTTTTTTCACGCTTTTCGCGATTTTTTTCCAGGTGACTGAAATCACGGGTGAAATTGCAGCGCGCGCTCAGAAGCGGGCGATGATCCGGGCCAGGTTCGATACGGTGTGAACCTTGCCGCCATAGGGTTCAACCAATGCCTCAAGCGCCCGGTCGGGTGCACGCAGGTCGTAGAAGCCGGTCACGGTCTGGCGGGCAAGCACGGGGTCGGGAATGGTGATCCAGGCCGGATGGTAGCGCTGGATCTGCTCTATCACCGAACCGATCGTCTGGTTTACGACATAAAGCCGTCCGGTGCGCCAGCTGCCGATGTCTTCGAGCGCGATGCTCTGCTTGCGCATCGCCCCTGTGCTGGTGTCGACCAGCAGCATTTCGCCCGGAACCAGCGTCTCCGGCGGCGCGGCGGATGCAGAATCGACAGAAGCCCTGACGCTGCCGTGTTCCAGCGCGACCGAGGTCAGCCTGTCGCTGATCTCGACGTCGAAGGCGGTGCCGAGAACCTGCACCGTCACGCTGTTCGCATCAACGACGAATGGCCGCTGCTGGTCTGGCACGACATCGAAGAAGGCCTGCCCCTCCAGGAGCACCACCCGCCGGCGGTTGCCGGAAAAATCCGTTGCGATCGCGCTCGAGGCCGCAAGCTGCACGGTGCTGCCGTCCGCCAGGGTCACGGTGCGGCTCTCCGCCGTCGCGGTCCTGTAGTCGGCGCGCAACAGGATGAGCACGCTCGGCAGAAAGACCGCGAACAGACAGAGTGCGGCGCCGGTGATGGCGGCCAGCATTCCCCGGGAACGCCAGGCAGAGCGCCGCGGCATCGGCCTGGTTGCGGACGCGACACCTGCCCCGGAACGGGGACCATTCTCCCAATGTTCGCGATATTGCGGCTCGGTGCCGCCGAAGGCCTGCCAGGCCCGTTGCGTACGCTGCCAGGCCAGCCGGTTCCTGCCGGACGCAGCCAGCCATGCCTCGAAATCGGCCCGGAGCCGATCATCCTGCGGCGTCTCCTGAAGCTGCAGCAGCCAGTCTGCCGCCTCCTCCAGGATCTGCGGGGGAAGCTCGATCTTTCCGTCAGAGTTAACCGTCATGAGGCTCAAGCCTGCTCCAGTATGTCATGCTGCATTGCCCCGGCACCTGTTCCTGTTCAAGAGACGATCAAGGCGAAGATTTTTTTCATCGACTGCCGGCATTTCAGGCAGGGGTCACTTCATTTTCGCCGCGAACTCCGCAAGCGCCGCCTTGATCAGCCTGTGCACGCTGGCAACCGAGATATCCAGATGGGTGGCGATCTCCTCCATCCTGTAGCCGCCGAAGCGGTGCATCTCGAGAGCAATGCGGGTGCGCGCCGGCATCTGCGACAGCACCGCCTCCACGCTACGGATCTGCTCGCAGAAAAGCGCATGATCTTCCGGGCTTCCATGATCCTGCGGCAGGCCCCAGAAAGGCGTGTCATCGGGTGAATGACGCAGATCATATCGCCGCCGCTTGCGCACATCGAGTGCAAGATTGCGCACGATGCGCAGCAGATAGGGCTTCAGCTTGTCGGGATTGTCCGCGTCTTCGGGAACGAATTTGAGAAAGGCTTCCTGAACGACGTCCTCGGCATCGGCACGTGACCCGAGTATCGGCGTTGCATAGTTAATCAGATCGATGCGGTGCGCGAGATAGGCCGTATAGCGCCTATCGTCTTCCTTGATGCCCATACCGTGACCGGACGCTGAAATACTGGAAATTCAAAAGGATTGTCAGATGGGGGCGATTACAGCGCCGGTCCCCCACCGGATGTCGCCGAAAACACCGATGAGCCAAAGAATACTTGACCCTAAAAGTCAAGGAATATTTCCGCGCGACCTGGCACGGCACGCATCGGGAAGACAGCTAAAACGTGAGCGCGACGAACAGGCCACCTTTGCTTTTCTGACCAAGGCCGCGAGATATGCTCCTTCATCGACAGGAGCGGAACGGGATGGTTGGAGATGGCGCTGATGCCATGCTTGAAGTCATGGATGAAG
>NZ_JAHHZO010000001.1 GCF_018760785.1 Rhizobium sp. CSW-27 | reverse complement strand
GTATCCACTCGCTTCAACTCCCTCTCCATCCGCCGTCAAAAAACGGATGGTCAGATAAATCCGAAGGGGGTCAAAATTGGACGCCGATCACCCCGCTAATGGGGTCAACTTTGCACGCCGAAACACAGCTACCCTCGCTTAACCGTCCGGAAATGTCATCGATCACCTCCGTCGAGACGCCCGCCTGCTTCAGCGTATCAGCCATGCCATGCCGAAGCGCGTGAATAGCACGTGACCACATGTTCTCACCAAGCGCCCACTGCATTACAGGAACGAAGGTGTCGTAGAACCGATCACCCGGGTCGTTGTCCGTCTTGTCCGAGAAGAGGTCCGGGAAGAGAGCTTCGTAGCCTAGTCCCTTGATCGCCTGATAGTAATCGAGGAAGCCCAATCGGATCAATTCGTCGGGCATGGGCAGCAGTCGTTTTGATTGCGCGGTCTTCAATCGCCTGATGCCATTGGTGCGAAGGAGGATGACAAATCCGTCCTCGTCCTTCGCAATGTCGTCGACGGAAAGTCCTGCGAACTCTTTGCGTCGAGGGCCGAGGTACGTGAACAGGATGGGCAGATAGTAAAGCGAATCGTGGAAGACTTGGCTGCCCGGTTTTCTCCGCTTTCCCCGCAGATGATCCAGAGAGCCCATATAGATCGGACTTGCGAAAATCGGAACGATATCCTGCGGCTTCGGCTTGTATTGCTGCTGACGAATATCGCCAGCCTTGGGCTTTCTCGGCCGGATCCCTTCGAAGGTCCAACTCTCAATTTCGAACCCGTGACCTTTCACGTGTTTAAGAAAATGCTGCAGGTTCCCAAGGTGCTTGCGGATCGTCGCGGCGGCAAGGCCGACCTTCGGCTTTGTTCCGGATGCTTCCGCCGCTCGGCGCGTCTCCCGGCCCTTGGCGCGTAGTTCCGGCGCCGACATCACGCGCATCCGGCTGCTGCGGCCCCAGTCGGTGGGAATGTCATTGAAGTGCTGGCGCAACAGGCCGATGTGATATTGCTCGATCTGCCCGGAATGCTCGATACCATGTTCAACAAGCACGGACTGAAACATACGCACAAGGGCCTTGGCGTCACGGGCAGTCTCAGCCGTCCACTCGTTGCCCATGTTGGCGATAAGCTTGTCACACTCCTGTTCGAAGTCCGAAACGGCGACCACCCGTTGCCCGGCATCCGAAGCTTTCGGCGTGGCCTGTTTGCTCGTGGCTGAGGGCGGGGTCAGGTCGAGGTAAGCGATTTGCGGATCTTGCGGACCGGCGGTCAGGGCGGATGCGGATGGTCGTTCAACAACCGAAGGCGGCGGTGAAGGATCAGAGTCTGGGGGCGGAGGTTCGGCTTCCGTGACCTCGGCATTTCGCGTCACGGCTCTTCCGTTGCCCGTGAATTCGCTCCGACTTTTGTCCACCAGTTCGTGGCGCTCTTCGATATCAAGAAGGGCAGCGGCGCGACCTTCGAAGATCTTGGACATGGCGCGCTGGCGATTAGCGACGGTGTCGTCAATTTCGAATTGGTAGATCAGCCGTCGGATGCCGTCTTCA
The DNA here is from genome assembly GCF_018760785.1 of Rhizobium sp. CSW-27. GTDB lineage: Bacteria > Pseudomonadota > Alphaproteobacteria > Rhizobiales > Rhizobiaceae > Neorhizobium. The sequence goes on along the minus strand of NZ_JAHHZO010000001.1, from coordinate 713,945 downwards.
AAACCGGGGCTGTGCGCCACGGTCAGTTCGCCGCGATAGTTTGCCCGGATGGCATCGACATGCGATGCCGGCACGCCATTGTTCAAAAGATAGGTCAGGCCCGCGCAGTCATTCTCCAGAGACAGATCCACGCGCGTTCCGAACTTTGCCAGGAGCTGGTAGGCCCATCCTGCTTCGAGATCGAGTTCCATCTCCTCGATATTGCCGCCACGCCCATTGCGCCTCGCCAGCGTGTTGATGTCGTCGAGCCGTTCGAGCTCCTTGTCGCGCTCATGCTCGAACAGTTTCTGGAGCTGTAGCTTGGACATCGTTTCCTTCGAGTTCAACTTCAATTCGGCCAGTCGCGTGTTGAGCTTCCGGCCGAGGATCTGAGCCTTCTTATGGTCGGAACAATGAAGGCTGAGTGAAAGGCGGCTGCCGGGACGGCAGTGGATAAAGGCGGCCGGGACGCGTGGCCGCCAATAGAAGATGTTTCCGCGGCGGATCAGATTCTCGACCTCGTGGCGCACGGCCATGGCGAATACCCTGTCTTTGCCCGGAGCTTTGTCCCTCGCGCTTGAACGGCGTGGGCATCACCTCTGGGCACCAGTTTTGGGCATCAGGTCGCCAATGATGCCAAAACGATATTCGGCACGACTGGAAAAACAAGGAAATCAGGGCTTTTAGGGAGAATTGGCTGGGGAACCTGGATTCGAACCAAGATTAACGGAGTCAGAGTCCGCCGTTCTACCGTTGAACTATTCCCCAGCATGTCGAAGCCAAGCTTCGAGCTGAAGAGCGGTTGTTTCAGGCCGTTCAGATTTGTCTGAGAGGGGCCGAACCGCTTCGGTGGGTGCCTTCTACCAGATTCTGCCTGGTGTTCAAGACCCGGCATTGCACTTTTTTGACTGGCTGTGGAGAAAGCCGGCCCCGCTGTGGCGGGGTCGGCCAAGCGGTGTGCGGCTGTGGTGTCGAGATGTCTTGCGAGGGGGGCGGATCGCGACGGGCGGTGGGCACAAAGTCGTTGGCGAAAGCCTCGGCTGCTGTTATCCTGTTGTCAACGAAACGATTAACGCCGCAGCGCGCCCTTCAGGGCCATTGCGCGGCATGATGGATAGAGCAGTGATGAACCCCGACAGCGGCGGCAAGCCGCCAGAAGGCGGGGCGTCGGCAGCAGGGCGAACGGACGGCAAGGCCGGACGGCGTCGCAAGGCGAAGCGGAGCGGCAAGCCGTTCTCCGCAGCCGCTGCGCATGGTATCGCGACGGCGAAAGCCGCCGATGCCCGACGCCTGGACGACAAAGGTGACGGTCCTCCGAGAAAGCGCAAGCGCCGGCGTTCGCGTGCGGCTCAGCAGGCCAGGAGTGGCGGCGCGGGGGCAGATGCGGCAGGCGAATCGTCGCCGGCTGCGCGGAGCGCCCAGCCTCCGGCTGCCCAGCCTTCGCCAGAGCAGGGCGTTTCCCAGGCGGTTTCCCATGACAGCCCTTCCGGGCGCCGGCGCAAGCGCGGCCGCAAGAAGAGCGAAGGTCGTGGCCCGCAGGGCAGGCCCCTTGCCGTTTCCGGCAAGGGGGCGCCCGGCAAGGGCCATGCAGGCAATGTCGCGGCAGGGCAGGGCAGCGCCGGCGCATCGGGACGCAGTTCCCACGCGCAGGGCGGTCACTCAGCCGCGCATGGCGCCGGCCAGGGCCATGGGCATGGGCATGGTGGACAGGGGCATGGTGGACAGGGGCACGGCTCCGGCTCCTTCGGCCATCACCGCAGTCTGCCGGAAGGGCGCGGCCGTGGCGCGCTGGCGCTGCCGGAGGCCTTCGAGGGCGCCCGTGGCCGCTCGCATCCGGATGATCTCTATGCCGCGCTCGATCTCGGCACCAACAATTGCCGTCTGCTGATTGCCCAGCCCACGCGGCCCGGTCAGTTCCGGGTGGTGGATGCGTTTTCGCGCATCGTGCGCCTTGGCGAGGGCCTTGCCAAGACGGGCCGGCTGTCGGATGAGGCGATGGATCGCGCGGTGGAGGCACTGCGCATCTGCGCCTCGAAGCTTGCCCACCGGCCGGTGCGCAAGATGCGCCTTATCGCCACGGAAGCCTGCCGCGCCGCCGCCAATGGCGAGGCCTTCCTGGAACGTGTCACGCGCGAGACCGGCCTTCAGCTGGAAATCATCGACCGGGAAACCGAGGCACGGCTGGCGGTATCCGGCTGCTCCTCGCTGGTCGGGCGTGAGGCGCGCTCCGTCGTGCTGTTCGATATTGGCGGCGGTTCCTCGGAAATCGCCGTCATCCGCATTCGCGACAACCGCTCCAGCCGGCTCGCCAACCACATCACCCACTGGACCTCGCTGCCGGTCGGCGTCGTCACGCTGTCGGAACGGCATGGCGGGCGCAATGTCACGCCGGACGTGTTTGCCGCCATGGTGGCGGAGGTGGAAGGCATGCTGGCCGGCTTCCACTGCCCCTCGCTGGAGGAGGAGGCGGAAGAGGATTTCCACCTGATCGGCACGTCCGGCACCGTCACCACGCTTGCCGGCGTGCATCTCGATCTGCCGCGCTATGACCGGCGCAAGGTGGACGGGCTCTGGCTGACGGATCAGGAGGTTTCGGCCATGCAGGCAAGGCTTCTTTCCTGGGATTTCGACGGGCGGGCCTCCAATCCCTGCATCGGCCCGGACAGGGCGGATCTTGTGCTGGCCGGCTGCGCCATTCTCGAAGCCATCCGCCGCCGCTGGCCGAGCCGGCGCATGCGGGTGGCCGATCGCGGTTTGCGCGAGGGCCTGCTGACCGACATGATGGCCGATGACGGCGTGTGGCGCCGGATGCGCCGCCGCCCGGCGGAAAGCACGCCACGCACAGCCACGGAGAAGAACCGATGACGAAGACGCCGATCGGCCGCAAGCTCGGCCAGAAGGTGAAGAAGGGCAAGCTGAAGGCCTCCTCGCGCCGCTGGCTCGAACGCCATATCAACGATCCCTATGTGCAGCGGGCAAAACTCGAAGGCTATCGCGCCCGCGCCGCCTTCAAGCTGCTGGAGATCGACGAGAAGCACCAGATTCTGAAGGGCGCACGGCGCATCATCGACCTCGGTGCCGCCCCCGGCAGCTGGTCGCAGATCGCCGCCAAGGTCACCGGCTCGACGGAGGAGGATATCCGCGTCGCCGCGATCGATTTTCTCGAAATGGCGCCGATTCCCGGCGTGAAGATCCTGCAGCTCGACTTCCTCGACCCGACGGCACCGGACAAGCTGATGGAGGCGGTCGGCGGCACGCCGGACCTCGTGGTCTCCGACATGGCCGCACCCACCACCGGTCACCAGAAGACCGACCATCTGCGCACCATGCACCTGTGCGAGGTGGCGGCGCATTTTGCCGTGGAGGTTCTGGCGGAAGGCGGGCATTTCCTGGCAAAGACCTTCCAGGGCGGCACGGAGCGCGAGCTTCTGTCCATGCTCAAGCAGAATTTCCGCCAGGTGCTGCACATCAAGCCGGCCTCGTCGCGCTCGGAATCGGTCGAGATGTTCTTGCTTGCCAAGGGCTTCAAGGGCCGCCGGCCGCAGGCGGCTGACGCTTCGAATGATGCGGAGGCGGAACCGGCTGCCGAGCGGCATGAGGTTTTGCCGGAGTAAGCTTCACTCCCCCGGCGCTTCGGCCCGCTGCGGCTGGTAACGCCGGTGGCCGGAGACGCCGGCTCCGGTCTGCGGATGCAGCCCCAGCACCGGCAGGCAGGCACACAGCGAAATGGCCGAGACGATGAAGAAGGCGAGATGGAAGTCCGCCAGCTGCAGGTGCGTGCCTGACAGGTAGGAGGAGGTTTCCAGCACCAGCGCGGCAAAGGCAACGCCCAGCGCCAGGCTGACCTGCTGCATGACGGAACTGATCGAGGTGGCCTGACTTGCCTCCTCGTCGCCGATTTCCGAATAGCCGAGCGCATTCACCCCGGTGAAGAACAGCGAGCGGGCAAGGCCCGAGGCGAACAGGAAGAAGGTAATCATGAGGGCGGGCGTGGCAGGCGTGAAGAAGCCGTTGATCGCCGTCATCGCGGAGCCGGCAACGCTGGCGCTCAGAAGCGCGGTGCGAAAGCCGGTTGCCGCGAAGGTGCGCTTGGCCATGAATTTTACCGCCATGGCGCCGGCGGCGCCCGCAAATGTGGTCAGGCCCGACTGGAAGGGCGTCATGCCGAAGCTCAGCTGCAGCATCAACGGCATCAGGAAGGGCACGGCGCCCGTCGCGATGCGAAACAGCGTGCCGGCCGTGACGGAGGCGCGGAAGGCGGAATTGCGAAACAGCGTCAGCGTCAGGATCGGGTTCGGGTGCCGCCGTGCATGACCCACATAGAGCGCGCCACAGGCAAAGCCGATCAGGGTCGCGCCGATGCCGACGAAGGGTGGCAGGGCCGGCAGACTGACGACGGAAAGACCGAACACGACGCCGGAGGCGGCAAGGGCGGTCAGCAGGAAGCCCGTGACGTCGAGCGGCGGCGTGCCGCGGGCCGGGATGTCCGGCAGGTGGATCGAGGACAGCCAGATGCCGATCACGCCGATCGGCACGTTGATCAGAAAGATCCAGTGCCAGGTGAAATAGGTGGTGATGAAGCCGCCGATCGGCGGGCCGGTCAGCGGACCGACCAGGGCCGGGATCGTCAGCAGCGACATGGCCGAGACGAGATCCTTGCGGTCGGTGGTACGCAGCAGGACAAGGCGCCCGACGGGCGTCATCATCGCACCGCCCATGCCCTGCAGGAAGCGCGCCATCACGAAGGCCAGCACCGAGGAGGAGAAGGCACAGAAGATCGACCCGGTGACGAAGACGGCAATGGCGACCCGGAAGATGTTCTTGGCGCCGAACTTGTCGGCCATCCAGCCACTGACGGGAATGAACACGGCGAGCGATACCATGTAGGAGGTCAGCGCCAGCTTCAGCGTGATGGGACTGACGCCGAGATCGGCGGCAATGGCCGGCAGGGCCGTGGAAATGACCGTCGAATCCATGTGTTCCATGAAAAGGGCGACGGCAAGAATGAGCGGGACGATACGGTTCATCGGGAAAGGCTTCGGGTCAGCGGCGGGCGCCCCGTTCCTACGCTTCCTTGGTCCGTCCCGCCACACAATTTCTGCGCTTCTGACACTGGAATCACGACTACGTGAGAGCCGTTTTCCTTGGAACCGGCAACCATATCTCTGCACCAACCGGCAAAGGGACGAGACGCGCGGCCGGTCGCGCGCATTGGAGGTTGACATGGCACAGATGAAGATGGGGCGGCGGATTCTGCTGGGATCCGCAGGGGCAAGCATGCTGGCCGCACCGGCAATCCTGTCGGGACAAGCACTGGCACAGAGCAGCCAGCCGGCTGCCACGGATGGAAAGATGACCGCAACACTGCCGCCGCCGACGGATATGTTCAAGCTGGGCGAATTTGAGGTGCTGGTGGTGCGCGATGGCGCGCGTGCGTCCGGAAAGCCCAACGAAATCTTCGGCACGAACCAGAGCGCGGAAACCGTCGGGGCGCTTCTCCAGGAAAACTTCCTGCCTGCCGACAATTTCGTCAATTCCTTCGCGCCGACGCTGATCAGGGCCGGCAACGAGGTCGTCCTCTTCGACACCGGTTTTGGGGCCGGAGGCCGCGCCAATGGCATGGGCCGTCTTCAGGATGGCATGAAGCTCGCCGGTTACCAGCCGGAGGATGTCACGGTCGTCGTCCTGACCCATCTGCACGGCGACCACATCGGTGGCCTGATGGAAAACGGCAAGCCGGCCTTCGCGAATGCGCGTTATGTCACCGGGCAGGCAGAATATGATTTCTGGACGAACACGGCGCGCGTCGGCACGCCGGCAGAGGGTGGGCACAAGGCGGTGCTTGCCAACGTCAAGCCGCTCGCCGACAAGATGACCTTCATCGGTGATGGCGCCTCGGTTGTCTCGGGCATTACCAGCATGGCCGCCTTCGGCCATTCTCCGGGCCACATGATCTACAACATCGAATCCGGCGGACGCCGTCTGATCCTGACAGCCGATACCGCCAACCACTTCGTTCTGTCGCTGCAGCGCCCGGATTGGGAAGTGCGTTTCGACATGAACAAGGAAATGGCGGCGGCAACCCGCAAGAAGGTTTTCGACATGATCGCAACCGACAAGCTGGCCTTCCTCGGATACCATATGCCCTTCCCGGCGGTCGGTTACGTCGAAAAGCAGGAGACGGGCTACCGCTTCGTACCGAAGAGCTATCAGTTCGAGATCTGAGTTGCCGTCACTCGGCCCTAGGAAAGGGTCGGCGCGCATGTCTGCGCCGGCCCGATCATGACCGATCGGTCATGTTGGATTAGATTTTGTTCATATTGATCTGGATCACGCGGGTATGCGGGACGGCGCTGTTAGCCTGTGTCCATCATCACCGAGGATATCGATCATGAAACGCAGTCTTTCCGTTCTGTCCCTGTGCGCCGCCAGCCTCTTGTCCGGGGTCTTCTATACGGCGACCGCGCATGCCGCGCCGCTGGATCTCAAGGCCGAACAGGCCCTCATCCGGGCGCTGGAAGATGAATACAATGCCGAAGCCTTCTATGATGCGGTCATCGCGAAGTTCGGCGCGGTGCGGCCTTTCGTCAATATCATCGAGGCTGAACGCAAGCACGCGGCAGCCCTGACGGACCTCATGCAGCGCTATGGTGTCGACGTGCCCGCCAATGCAGGCCTCGGCTCCGCAAGCGCCAAGGCCGCGGTGCCGGCCACGCCGGCGGAAGCCTGTCGCATGGGCGTTGCGGCCGAAATCGCCAACCGCGATCTCTACGCCAAGGAACTCATGCCGGCTGCGGCGGGATATCCGGATATCCTGCGGGTCTTCGATGCTCTGCGGGCGGCCTCGGAGAACAATCACCTGCCGGCCTTTGAGCGCTGTGCGGCGCGCAACTGATGCCGGATCATGACGTGGGGATGAAATTCTGCCGTCATGCCGCATTTTGCAGAGGATGGCAGTTTTCATCCTCATGAAAGCGTGTTACCAGCCCTCGCCAACTTCCCATTCCCGAAGATCGTCTCCGGCTCCTCCCGCCGGACCGCTCTTTCTTTTACTGAAGGAAATTGGCATGGCCCGCATTGTAGAATCCGCCACCGGCGCCGAGGCGCTCACCTTCGATGATGTGCTGCTGCAGCCCGGTCATTCCGAAGTTCTTCCGGCGCAGACCAATATCGCAACGCGGATTGCCCAGGATATCGAGCTGAACCTGCCGATCCTGTCGTCTGCCATGGACACCGTGACGGAAAGCCGTCTGGCGATCGCCATGGCGCAGTCCGGCGGCATCGGCGTCATCCACCGCAACCTGACGCCGATCGAACAGGCCGAGGAAGTGCGGCAGGTCAAGAAGTTCGAAAGCGGCATGGTGGTGAACCCGGTCACGATCGGCCCGGACGCCACGCTGGCAGAAGCCCTGTCGCTGATGAAGGCGCATGGCATTTCCGGCATTCCGGTGGTGGAGAACGGCGGCGCCGGCGGTCACAAGACCGGCCGCCTCGTCGGCATCCTCACCAATCGCGACGTGCGCTTCGCCTCCGATCCCGGCCAGAAGATCTATGAGTTGATGACGCGCGAAGGCCTTGTCACCGTCAAGGAAAGCGTCGATCAGGCGGAAGCCAAGCGCCTGCTGCACAAGCACCGCATCGAAAAGCTGCTGGTGGTGGACGGCCAGGGCCATTGCGTCGGCCTCATCACCGTCAAGGACATCGAGAAGTCGCAGTTGAACCCGCATGCCTCCAAGGATGCGCAGGGGCGCCTGCGCGTTGCCGCCGCCATCTCCACCGGCGATGACGGTCGCGAGCGCGCCGAGCGGCTGATCGAGGCCGGCGTCGACGTGATCGTCGTCGATACCGCCCACGGTCACTCGCAGAAGGTTCTCGATGCCGTGGCGGCCGTGAAGGCGATGACGAACTCGGTTCGCATCATTGCCGGCAATGTCGCCACCGGCGAAGGCACCCGCGCCCTGATCGATGCCGGCGCCGATTGCATCAAGGTCGGCATCGGGCCGGGCTCGATCTGCACGACGCGCATCGTTGCCGGTGTCGGCGTGCCGCAGCTTGCCGCCGTCATGGCCGCCGTCGAGGAAGCCAACAAGCACGGTATTCCGGTGATCGCCGATGGCGGCATCAAGTTCTCTGGCGACGTGGCCAAGGCGATTGCCGCCGGCGCCTCCGCCGTCATGGTCGGCTCGCTGCTGGCCGGCACGGATGAAAGCCCGGGCGAGGTCTATCTCTACCAGGGCCGCTCCTTCAAGGCCTATCGCGGCATGGGCTCTGTCGGCGCCATGGCCCGCGGTTCGGCCGATCGCTACTTCCAGGCGGAAGTGCGCGACACGCTGAAGCTGGTGCCGGAGGGCATCGAAGGCCAGGTGCCCTACAAGGGGCCGGTTTCGGCCGTGCTGCATCAGCTGGCCGGCGGCCTCAAGGCGGCCATGGGCTATGTCGGCGGCAGGGATCTCAAGGATTTCCAGGAAAAGGCCACCTTCGTGCGCATTTCCGGGGCCGGCCTGCGCGAAAGCCATCCGCATGGCGTGACGATCACCCGCGAAAGCCCGAACTATCCGGGCGCCGGCAGCTGAAGCCGCTTCGATGCCGACAGGCGGCTGGCCCCATTGCCAGCCGTCCGGGCTCGGCTATTCTCCCTGTGCCGGCAATCCTGCCGGCATTTTCGGGGGATAACATGAAGAGACTGATTGCCTGCGCGCTGCTTGTCGGCGCGTCCCTGTCCTGCGCACAAGCACAGACGGTGGAAGCGGGGACCTATAGCGTATCCGGCACCAACCTGGATGGCTCGGCCTACAGCGGCACGGCGGAGATTTCCCTCACCAGCGAAACCACCTGCTCGATCGAATGGGAAACCGGAGCGTCGAATTCGGTCGGCATCTGCATGTTGCACGAGAACGCCTTCTCCGCCGCCTATGTCCTGGGCGACAGCGTCGGGCTGGTGATCTACGAGGTCAAGCCGGGTGGTGTTCTGGATGGTGTCTGGACCATTTCGGGGGAGGATGGTGCCGGAACGGAAGTCTTGCGCTTGCGTCGCTAACGGGGCCATAAGACCTTCGGCCGCGGACGATCCGTCCGCGGCTTTTTTTGCATTGCCGACGCGCGGAAAGGGCCCCTCCATGTTGCCGAGCGAAGCCATGATCTGGCCGATGATTGCCCATGTGGCGCTGGTGTTTGTTCTCTACATTCTTCTTTCGCGACGCCGCGTGGCAGCGGTCAGGGCCGGGCGGGCAACCGTTGCGCAGTTCCGCGAAAACCTGCAGGAGCCGCAGGACAGTCTCTTCGTGCACAACAGCCTGAAGAACCAGTTCGAGCTGCCGGTCTTCTTCCACGTGGTGTGCCTCGCCCTCTACATGACGAGCGGCGACAATCCGGTCGTCATCGGGCTTGCCTGGTTCTTCGTGCTCAGCCGCTGCGTCCACGCCTTTATCCATGTCACCAGCAACCGCATCCGTTATCGTCGCCTCGTCTTCATGGCCGGTGCCGGGGCTCTGGGGTGCATGTGGATCTGGCTGGCCCTCTGGCTGGCGCTGAACTGACGATCCGCCTTTTGCGGCAAATCAAAACGGAAAGCTGACAGCTGCTCTAGAACGGGTGGTGTGCGGGTCAACCGCTTCCCATCATGCGCCGGCCGGTGCCGGTGCCGTTACCCGTTCGAGGAGAAGATCATGGCAGCAATGATGAAAGCCGCAGTGGTGCGCGAATTCGGCAAGCCGCTGGTGATCGAGGAGATGCCGATTCCGGAGCCGGGACCGGGCCAGATCCTCGTGAAATACGAAGCGACCGGCGTTTGCCACACCGACCTGCACGCCGCCAATGGCGACTGGCCGGTCAAGCCGAACCCGCCTTTCATTCCGGGTCATGAAGGCGTGGGCTACGTCGCCAAGCTCGGCGCCGGCGTCACCCGCATCAAGGAAGGCGATCGCGTCGGCGTTCCGTGGCTGCACACCGCCTGCGGCTGCTGCAATCCCTGCCGCACCGGCTGGGAAACGCTGTGCGGCAGCCAGCAGAACACCGGCTACTCGGTCAACGGCACGTTTGCGCAATATGGTCTGGCCGATCCCGATTATGTCGGCCGCCTGCCGGACAATCTGGAATTCGGCCCGGCAGCGCCCGTGCTCTGCGCCGGTGTCACCGTCTACAAGGGCCTGAAGGAAACCGAGGTGCGGCCCGGCGAATGGGTGGTCATTTCCGGCATCGGCGGTCTCGGCCACATGGCCGTGCAATATGCCAAGGCCATGGGCATGCACGTGGTGGCGGCCGACATTTTCGATGACAAGCTGGCGCTCGCCAGGAAGCTCGGCGCCGATGTCACCGTCAACGGCCGCGCCGCCGATGCCGTCGAGCAGGTCCAGAAGGCAACCGGCGGCGTGCATGGCGCGCTCGTCACGGCCGTTTCGCCGAAAGCGATGGAACAGGCCTATGGCTTCCTGCGCGCCAAGGGCACCATGTCGCTGGTCGGCCTGCCGCCGGGCTTCATCTCGCTGCCGGTCTTCGACACCGTTCTGAAGCGCATCACCGTGCGCGGCTCCATCGTCGGCACCCGTCAGGATCTCGAGGAAAGCCTGATGTTTGCCGGCGAGGGCAAGGTCGCCTCCCACTTCTCCTGGGACAAGATCGAGAACATCAACGACATCTTCCACCGCATGGAAGAGGGCAAGATCGACGGCCGTATCGTGCTCGATCTCGCAGCCTGACCGCCATCGGACTGCAAGAGGAGAGGAAAGCCGTTCCTTCGGGGGCGGCTTTCTGCATGTCGTCTTCGTGAACGAAGTTTCATCTTTCCGGTGGATGACATTTCCTTTGCGCCGCACCATGTTCAGAGGGAGCATGCTGCACATGCGAAGATGATCATCAGGAAGTTTCCCATGCGTCCGTTACAGAACATTCTCGTCTTTCAGGGCGGCGGAGCGCTCGGCGCCTATCAGGCCGGCACCTTCGAGGCGCTGCACAGCCACGGCATCCGCCCCGACTGGCTGGCCGGCATCTCGATCGGAGCGATCAATTCCGCCATCATCGCCGGCAGTCCGGACGAGCACAAGGTGCGAAACCTGCGCGATTTCTGGCACATGGTTTCCTCCGGTCTCGATTACGGCCTGACACCGCAGGATCATTTCGGCAAGCGCATGCTGAAGGACTGGTCGGTGCTGGCCGGTTCGTTCGCCGGGGTGCCCGGCTTCTTTTCGCCAAGGCTGCCGACCCCCTACCAGATGCTGCTGAACCCGGATTACCGCATCAGCCATTACGACACCGAACCGCTCATGAAGACACTGGAGCGGCTTGTGGATTTCGACCGCATCAATGCCGGCAAGGTGCGCGTCAGTCTCGGCGCGGTGAATGTAAAGACCGGCAACTTCGCCTATTTCGATACACGCAGAACCCGGCTCTGCGCTCGTCACGTGGCCGCCTCCGGCGCGCTGCCGCCGGGCTTTCCGCCGATCGAGATCGACGGGGAGTTCTACTGGGACGGCGGCCTCGTCTCCAACACGCCGCTGCAATATGTGCTGGCGGCCGACAGCTATGACTCCGATCTCTGCATCTTCCAGGTGGATCTGTTTCCGGCACGCGGCCAGATGCCACGCGACCTTTTGGAGGTGGATGCCCGCGTCAAGGAGATCCGCTACTCCAGCCGCACGCGCATGAATACCGACGAGTTTGCCCGCAAGCAGGCAATCCGCCGTGCTGCCCGTCGCCTGCTGGAAAAGCTGCCGCTGGACCTGCAGGATGACGAGGATGCCGCACTCCTGCGCTCCATCGGCGTGGAGTATGACGTGACGCTCGTTCACCTCATCCATCGCAGCGCCGCCTATGATTCGCATGCCATGGATGCCGAGTTCTCGCGTGCCACCGTCGAGGAGAACTGGAAGGCCGGTTATGACGATGCCATGCGCACGCTGACCCACCCGAAATGGACAAGACGCGGGCGTCCCCGCAATGGCATCCAGATTTTCGACCTCGCGCAGGACACGGCGCGGGACGAAGGAGCAACCGACCACGCGCCGGCTGCCATGCCGCATTATGCGGCGAAAGCAAGGAGAACGTGACATGAAGCTCAAGGGTAAAGTCGCCGTCATCACCGGTTCGGCCAGCGGCATCGGCGCCGCGATCGCCAGGCGCTATGTGGAGGAAGGGGCCGATGTGGTGATCGCCGACCTCAACCGCGAGGCCGCCGAGGCGAAGGCTGCGGAACTATCCGCGCTGGGGCGGGGCAAGGCAATCGGCATCGCCATGGACGTGACGAGCGAGGAGGCGGTCAATGCCGGCGTTGCCGCGACGATCGAGCACTTCGGCCGCGTTGATATCCTGGTCTCGAATGCAGGCATCCAGATAGTCCATCGCATTGAGGATTTTCCCTTCGCCGACTGGAAGAAGATGCAGGCGATCCATCTGGATGGCGCCTTTCTCACCACCAAGGCCTGCGTGCCGCACATGAAGCGGCAGGGCGGCGGCGCGGTCATCTACATGGGCTCCGTCCATTCGCATGAAGCCTCGCCGCTGAAATCTGCCTATGTCACCGCCAAGCACGGCCTGCTGGGGCTTGCCCGCGTGCTGGCCAAGGAAGGCGGCGAACATCACATCCGCGCCAACGTCATCTGCCCCGGCTTCGTGCGCACGCCGCTCGTCGACAAGCAGATCCCCGAACAGGCGGCAACGCTCGGCATTTCGGAGGACGAGGTCGTGAAGAAGGTGATGCTCGGAGAAACCGTGGATGGCGAATTCACCACGGTCGAGGATGTCGCCGAGGTGGCACTGTTCCTCGCCGGCTTCGAAACCAATGCGCTGACCGGCCAATCGCTGACAGTGAGCCACGGCTGGCATATGGGGTGATCGCCGGGTGAGGCTGACACGCCGCAGCCTCCCTTTGCCGATTGGCCCGACCAAGATCGGCTGTTGGACAGCAGGCGCCGGTCACCAGCCGGGCATCAGCGGCACGCTGCGCAGGCGTGCCGCGCTGCGGCCGAAGGCGCGCATGTCGCCGTCCAGATCATCGGGCGCCACGGCCGGGGAAATATTGTCGAGACAGGCGGTGATGTGATCGGTGATCGCCGTCATCAGTGAGGTGGAAAGACCCGGCCGCTTCATCAGGCCGATCTGCACCGGCGGCAGTGGCGGGAAGCCATCCTGCTGGGTCAGCACCTTCATGCCCGGTCTCAGCGCCGATTCCGGCAGCACCGAAACGGCCATGCCCGCCAGAACGGCGGCGGCAACGACGGTGGAGGACCAACTGGTGAACAGCACCTGATAGTCGCGCCCGTCTGCATCGAGCGCCGAACAGGCAAGCTGGCGCCAGTTGCAGTCGCGGCGTCCCACCGCCAGCGGCACCGGTGAATCGTCGCGCAGCGGATGGTTGGCGGAGGCGACCCAGCAGAGCGGCTCGGTTCGTACCACATCCGATTGCCGCGCCCGCGGATTATGGGTGACAAGCGCAATGTCCAGTTCGCCGCGCGCCATCTTTTCCGCAAGGTCAACCGAAGGTTCGCAGACGATGTAAAGCTCGACATTCGGATGGGTCTTGGCGAAGCGGCCGATGATTTCCGGCATGTAGCGGTCGGCATAGTCGTCCGGCGTGCCGATCCGCAGCGTTCCCTCCAGGCGGTTGTCGTCGAAGGCGGCAATCGCCTCGTTGTTCAGCCGGATGATGCGGCGGGCATAGTTCAGAAGCTTCTCGCCCTCCGCGGTCAGCCGGTTGCCGCGCCCGTCCTTGACGAACAGCTGCTTGCCCACCCGCTCCTCCAGCCGTCGCATCTGCATCGACACGGCGCTCTGCGTCTTGAAGACGCGGTCGGCAGCCTTGGTGAAGCTTCCCGTATCGACAATGGCGACGAAGGTTTGCAGCTGGTCTGTATCAAGCGGAGCGGACATCGGGTCACCTATCAGATCATCTGATGCCAATCATTAGAAACATTCGTTGGACTGATCAATGGTGATTTCGCATAACGCAAGGGCAAAGCAAATCCAAAGGCCTCCCGACACTCTGACGGCCTCTGCTGGCCACCTTTCCGGATACCGGAAGGGGTGTATTTTTCGTGCCTGAAGAAAGGACATCCCATGAGCACGACAGAACGGATGACAAGCCGCGCGGTTTTCGCGCGCCGCACGACCGATCTCGGTCTCCTTGCGGAGATGATCGCTGCCGCGACCAACGTTCTGCGCGTGTACCGCAACCGCAAAGCGCTCAATCAGTTGATTGATCTCGAGGATTATCAACTGGCCGATATCGGGCTGACGCGCCACGAGGTGGATCGCGCCCTCAACCAGGCCCGCGCCTTTGAAGACCCCTTCAGGCTGCTGCCGGCCAGTGCGCGCAACAGGGGGCGCCGCCGCGCCTGAAAAAGCGGACCTGACGGGGACATGCCCTCTCCGATCCGCCGATGATACAGTTTTCCCCGCAGGGTAACGCCAATAGCCCTGCTGCTTGCCCGGCCGGTTGATCCGCGCCGGGCTTTTTTTATCTCCGGTATCGTCGTGTGTGCGGGCGCTGAGGCGGCAACCGCCTCCGGGATCAGGCGGGCGCCTTCGGCGTGTCCTGACCGGCGCGCATATAGCCTTCGAAGATCGCTTCCATGTTCTTCTGATAGGCCTTCTGCACCTCGACACCGCTGTCGAACATGCTGTTCAGCATGGACTTGAACTTCTCGATCTCCGGCTTCGGCTGGGGTGTCTCCGGCTCGGGAGCCTTTGCCTGCTGCGAGGGCTTTGTCTGCGAGGCGGCGGGTTCGCCGGCGGGCGTCGAAAAGGCGCCGGCCATCATCTCCTGAAAGGCCTTGGCGAAGGGATTGTCGGCGAAGGGATTGGGCGCCGGTGCCGGCTGGGTGGGCTTCTCCAGCCCCCACATCGAACGGAAGGCCTGAAACATCGGCGTGTCGAAGGGCATCGGTGCCGGCTGCGGCCTGGCCTTCGGCGCAAAACCGATCGCCTCCAGCCATTGCTGTGTCGCCTTGCCCATGGCTTCCGGCGAGAAGGGGTTCTGCGACACCTGGCCCGTCATCTGCTTGAAGAGCCCGCCCATGATGCTGTCGGCCATGGCCGGCATCATCTGGCGCAGCACCTCCTGGCCGATGCCCGTCAACTGCGCGGCCTGCTCGGCAATCGCGCGGGTCACTTCCTTGGAGCCGAAAAGGCGGTCAAGGACGGCATTGCCATCGGCCATGCCCTGCGGCGTGAAGGCCTTGGTAATGTCGTCGAAATACTGGGCATAGGCGCCGGAGAACATGCTGCTCATCAGCGCGCTGAAATCGTAGGGGTTGCTGCTGGTGCGCTTCAGGCCTGAGGAAAAGGCCGGCATCAGCGCCGCCATGGCCTGTGCCGCCTGTTCCTGGGCCAGGTTGAACTGCTTGGCCATGGCATCCATGGCGGCGCCGTTCTGCGCCCTCATCATCATATCGAACAGCGGCAGCATCGCATTCGGCTCCTCTCTGGAATCCCTTTTATATACAGTCACTATAACTGGAAAAGGTTCCGGGGAAACCGGTTTGTTCAGCTTAAAATCGCAGAAGCCTAATACTGAAACTCGTCGAAGACCGGCTCCACGGATCGGTTCCAGCGGCCGTCGTAAAGCGCCAGCATCTCCTCGGCCAGAACCTTCTTCTTGGCGAGGATTTCCTCCAGCGGCTGCAGGAAGATCGATTCGTCCTGACCCTCGCCGTTGAGGCGCGCGCGGGCCTTCAGGCCGGCGGACGAGATACGGACCGCTTCGCGGGCAATATCGAGCAGCGGCCGGCCGGCGATTGCGGTGTTAAGGCCGCCGGCCGGCACGGCATCGCGCAGCGCCAGCACATCGGCATAGGTCCAGTCGCGGGTCAGATCCTCGGCGGCGGCCAGCGCGCTGTCGTCATAGAGCAGGCCCACCCAGAAGGCGGGCAGCGCACAGATGCGCCGCCACGGTCCGCCATCGGCGCCGCGCATTTCGAGATAGCGCTTCAGCCGCACGTCGGGAAACAGCGTGCCGAGATGGTTCGTCCAGTCGCCGAGCGTCGGCTGCCAGTCGGCCATCTCGCCCTTCAGCGCGCCGTTCATGAACTGGCGGAAAGTGATGTGCGTACAGTCGTGATAACGACCGTCGCGCACGACGAAATACATCGGCACGTCGAGCGCCCATTCGACATAGGTCTGGAAACCGAAATCGCCGGCAAAGGCCTGCGGCAGCAGCCCGGCGCGGGCATTGTCGGTGTCGCGCCAGATCTCGCCGCGCCAGGAGAGCAGCCCGTTCGGCCTGCCTTCGGTGAAGGGCGAAGAGGCAAACAGCGCGGTCGCCAGCGGCTGCAGTTTCAGCGACACCAGCATCTTGCGCGCCATGTCGGCTTCGGAGGAGAAGTCGAGATTCACCTGGATGGTGCAGGTGCGGTACATCATGTCGAGGCCGCGGCTGCCGACCTTCGGCATGTAGCGCGTCATGATCTCGTAGCGGGATTTCGGCATGCGCGGCGTTTCGGCCAGCGTCCATTTCGGGCTGCCTCCAATGCCGAGGAAGCGGATGCCCATCGGTTCCGCCACCTCGCGCAGCACGGCCAGGTGCTGGTTGGATTCGCGGCAGGTCTGGTGCAGCGTTTCCAGCGGCGCACCGGACAGTTCGAACTGGCCGCCCGGCTCGATCGAGATCGCCCCCATGCCGGATTGTTCGCCGAGCCCGATGATGTGCTCGCCGTCCATGATCGGTTCCCAGCCGAGCTTCTCCTGCATGCCTTTCAGCAGCGCCGAAATGCTGCGCTCGCCAAAATAGGGCACGGGGCTGTGGTCGTTCTGGAAGAAGGCGAATTTTTCGTGCTCGGTGCCGATGCGGAAGGAGCCTTCCGGCTTCGACCCCTTGGCGATATAGGCCACCATCTCCTCGACGGAGGTCAGCGGGGTATGATCGGTGGTGTCACGAGCCATGAAATCGACCTTGTCTGATGGGACGATGCCGGTGCTGAAACCGGGCAAAGCTGCTTGTACCGGAACGAGGAACGGCGCAAGTGAATTTCTCTGAAAGCACTGTCAGGACGGCGATAGAGCCCAGTCGCCGAGCACGGCCTGCACGACGGCAAGAGCGGCGACGGCGGCAGTGTCGGCGCGCAGGATGCGGGGCCCGAGCGGAATGGCGGTGACGAAGGGAAGAGCGTGCAGCATGGCGCGTTCCTCCTGCGAGAAACCGCCTTCCGGGCCGATCAGCAGTGCGAGCCTGCGCTCGGATATCCGCTCAAGGATCGGCAGCGGATTGTGGCTTTCCGCCCCCTCGTCGCAGAAGATGATGCGCCGATCCGCCGGCCAGCGCTCCAGGAGGTCCCTCAGCTTCACCGGCGGCTGAACGCTCGGCACGGCCAGGATGCCGCATTGTTCGGCAGCCTCCATCACATTGGCCTGCAGCCGCTCCAGACTGGTGATCTTGCCCTGCACGTGCTGGGTCATCACCGGCTGCAGGGTGCCGGCCCCCATTTCCACCGCCTTCTGCACGAGATAATCGAGGCGCCCCACTTTCAGCGGCGCGAAGAGATAGTGCAGGTCCGGCAGCGGGTCCTGCGGGCGGGTCTGTTCGAGGGGCTGCATCTGCAGCTTCTTGCGGCTCGGGAAATGCAGCTTCGCCTTCCATTCGCCGTCGCGTCCGTTGAACAGCAGGATCTCGTCCTCCTCCTGCAGGCGCAGCACATTGACGAGGTAGTTGAACTGCTCGGCGGTCGCCTCGACCGGCGAGCCGACGGCGAGGGGGGCATCGGTGAAAAGCCGCTGCATGCGGAAATTGGCGCGCATCCTGAAATATCCTGCGGGCGGTTCGGTCAGATGAAGAGCCGGAACATAAGCATCGCGAGGCCGCCCGCAAGGGCGCCCGACACGGGAACGGTGATTGTCCAGGCGCCGGCAATCGTCAGGAGATGCGAGCGCCGCACCAGATAGCGACGCCGGGATTCGGCGGCATTGGCCTCCTGTTTCTTCTGCCGGGGCCTCTCCGCGTCCGTGTTTTCCTGCGGCAGATCGGGGCGAGGGCGCGGCTGGCGGGCGCGCCATTCGCGATAGAGACCGATACCGAACACCGCGCCGATTGCGGTATGGGTGGAACTGACCGGCACGCCGATCGTCGAGGCCAGGATGACGGTCACGGCAGCAGACAGCGCCACGCAATAGGCGCGCATCGGATTGAGCTTGGTGATCTGCTTGCCGACGAGGTTGATCAGTTTCGGGCCGAACAGCAGCAGGCCGAGCGAGATGCCGAGCCCGCCGATCAGCAGTTCCCACAGGGGAATAGGGCCGGTGCCGACCAGTGCCGCATCCTGCACGGCTGCGACGATGGCCGCGAGCGGGCCGACGGCATTGGCCACGTCGTTGGCGCCATGCGCAAAGGAGAGGAGCGCCGCGGAAAACACCAGCGGCAGCTGGAACAATGCCTTCAGCGACTGGTTGCGGTTCTCCAGCCCTGCCGATTGCCGTCGCACCAGAGGCACGCTTGTCGCATAGGCCAGCATGCCGCCCGCCGCGCCGACCGAAAGCGCCTGTATCAGCCCGAAAACGAGGGTGCCGAAGGGTACGATCAGCGCGACATAGGTGGTGAAGGCGCCGAACATCGTGCCGATCAGGACCGGCACCCAGCGGCGGGCGGCGGCGATCTTGTCCGGCGCGTTGACGATGCGGCGGTTGATGAAGACGAGCACGGCAATGGCGATCAGGGCGCCCATCAGCGGCGAAAGCAGCCAGCTTGCCGCGATCCCGGACAGCACCGTCCAGTTGACTGCGCCAGCGCCGCCGGCGGCAATGGCCGCGCCCATCACCCCGCCGACGATGGCATGGGTGGTGGAGATCGGCGCGCCGATCCAGGTGGCGATGTTGATCCAGATCGCCGAACCCAGCAGTGCCGCCATCATCGCCCAGACATAATGGTCTGTGCCCGGCAGCCGGTCGGCATAGAGGATGCCGTTGGCAATCGTATCGGCGACCGCATTGCCGGCAATCAGCGCGCCGGAGACCTCGCAGACGGCTGCCAGCGCCAGACCGAAGCCGAGGCTGAGCGCATTCGCGCCGACGGCGGCCCCGATATTGTTGGCGACGTCGTTGGCGCCGATGTTCATGGCCATGTAGGCCGCCATGACCGTGGCGACAGCCACCACCACGGTCGAGGAATGGCCGGTGACGCCCACCACAGAGAAGATCATCACGGCAATCAGGAACAGGAAGGCTGCCCCCGGAGCCGCCAGTCGGCGACCAAGGTGCAGCGAAGCATCCTCAACCGAGGCAATGCGCGCAAGATCCTTGTCCAGCGTCGTCTTCGGGCGCCTGGCAGAGGGTTTCCCGGCATCACCCTCCGGCTGCCTGTTGTCGCTCGTGATGTTCAAGATGAATGCACTGCCATTGCGGGTGGTTGTGGCGTTCCCGCTCTTCTAGCACGCTGGCGCAACGCCGCCATGACGGTTGAATGCGAGAGGGAGCGCTGCAGGGGCGTCCGGGCGCTCAACGCCCGACCGCGCGCACCTTTTCCGGGACGGATGATGCCATGCGCCTGTCGAAGGCCAGCAAAAGATTGCGCAGTTCCGGTTCCTGCACCCGTGTGGCTGCGTCCATGCAGGAAACCCATTCCAGGCTGCGGCTTTCGCGTTCCGGAAAGGTTTCAAGCATCTCGTCCACCTGCAATGCATGGACCTGCACGCGCACCGGCACCTTCACGCCCGTCTTGCGCTTCTTGACATAGGCATAGAAGCCGAAGGGCTCCTTCTCGGCCTTGCCGCGCACACCGGCTTCCTCATAGGCCTCCTGCTCGGCAACCGCATGAGCCTTCTTGCCCTTCATCGGCCAGCCCTTCGGAATCACCCATCGGCGCGTCTCGCGACTCGTGAGCAACAGCACCTGAAGGCCATGGACCGGGTGGAACCGATAGCACAGCGCGGCATACTGCTGCTGCGGCGGGCGCTGCAACATCAGGCGAAGATCGGCGGCGATTTGACTGAGCAGACTCACTTTCCTGGAACTCCGGATTTCGGGGTTACTCCTAACACAAATTTCCGCTTGCACAGCTGTTCATTTACGACGCAAAGCGAAATGTGATGCGGCCTTTGCGTCAGCTCGAACTTTTGTAGCACATGTAGGTTGCATGGGCCTTAAATATCAGCGTTCCCTTGAATATCCGCACAGTTTTTGACATCCGTCATGGCAGCCGAAGGTAGCGCTTGAAGGTGACGCCTGATCCGTGAGAGGAAACGGATCTGGACAGTTGGAGGAGACGGCGTGTCCGAAACGATCGCATTCCTGAAGCCGCGTGCAGACGTGCTGGCGCGCCGATCCACCATCATTGCCGATCTGGCGGATCTGCTGCCGCCCGAAGGTCTGGTGCACGAGCCGCGCGAACTGGTTCCCTTCGAGACGGACGCCTTCGTGTCCTATCGGCGGCTGCCGCTGGCGGTCGCGCTGCCTACCAGCACGGCGGAAGTGGCGGCGGTGCTGAGATACTGTCATCGCTACGGCATTCCGGTCGTACCGCGCGGGGCTGGCACCTCGCTCTGCGGTGGCGCCATTCCGCAGGAGGATGCGGTGGTGATCGGGCTGTCGCGCCTGTCGCGGATCCTTGAGATCGACCCCTTCAACCGCACCGCCACCGTTCAGGCGGGTGTCACCAACCTCGCCATTTCCGATGCGGTTTCGCCGGAAGGCTTCTTCTATGCGCCGGACCCCAGTTCGCAGCTCGCCTGCACGATCGGCGGCAATATCGGCATGAATTCCGGCGGCGCGCACTGCCTGAAATACGGCGTCACCACCAACAACCTGCTCGGCGTCACGCTTGTGCTGGTCGATGGCACGGTGATCGAACTGGGCGGCAAGCACCTGGATGCCGCCGGCTACGACCTCCTTGGCCTCGTCTGCGGCTCGGAGGGGCAACTCGGCATCGTGACGGAAGCGACGGTGCGCATTCTGGCCAAGCCCGAGGGCGCGCGGCCCGTGCTGTTCGGCTTCGAGACCTCGGAGGAGGCGGGCGCCTGCGTGGCCGATGTCATCGGCTCCGGAATCATTCCGGTCGCCATCGAATTCATGGACAAGCCGGCCATCGAGATATGCGAGGCCTTCGCCAAGGCCGGCTATCCGCTCGATGTCGGCGCGCTCCTGATCGTCGAGGTGGAGGGATCGGAAGCGGAGATGGATGCCATGCTTTCGCTGATCGTCGAGATTGCAAGGCGCCATGGCGTGAGAACTGTGCGGGAGTGCCAGTCGGCGACGGAGGCGGCGCTGATCTGGAAGGGCCGAAAGTCCGCCTTCGGCGCGACGGGCCGCATTGCCGATTACATCTGCATGGACGGAACGGTGCCGCTCAGCCAGCTGTCCCATGTGCTGAAGCGCACCGGCGAGATCGTTGCGGGCTTCGGGTTGCGCGTTGCCAATGTCTTCCATGCCGGCGATGGCAACATGCATCCGCTGATCCTGTTCAATGCCAACGACCCGGTGGAGGCGGCGAAAGCCGAGACTGCCGGCAACGAGATCCTCAAACTCTGCGTGGATGCCGGTGGCTGTCTGACGGGCGAGCACGGCGTGGGAATCGAGAAGCGGGACCTGATGCGCCACCAGTATTCCGAGGCCGACCTTGCCCAGCAGATGGCCGTGCGCGCCGCCTTTGATCCGCAATGGCTGATGAACCCCTCCAAGGTGTTTCCGCTCGAAGGGCGGCCGGCCGCATGAGCGCGATCCTGGTTCCCGTCTGCGAGGAAGAGGCCGCCGGCATGATCCGCGCCGCGGCCGCGGCCGGTCGCAGGCTTGCCATTTCCGGCGGCAATACCCGCTCCGGCTTCGGTTCGCCGGTTTCGGCCGATGCGGTGCTGCGGTCTGCAGGCATGTCCGGCATCGTGGCCTATGACCCGGCCGAAATGGTGATGACGGCGCGGGCCGGCACGCCGCTTGCGGAGATCGAGGAGACCCTTCTGGACAACGGCCAGATGCTCTCCTTCGATCCGATCGACCACCGGGCGATCATGGGCACCGACGGCGAGCCGACCATCGGCGGCGTGTTTGCCACCAATGCCTCCGGTCCCCGCCGGCTGTCGGCCGGGGCGGCGCGCGACAGCCTGCTCGGCATCCGCTTCGTCAACGGTCGCGGCGAGGTCATCCGCGCCGGCGGACGCGTCATGAAGAACGTCACCGGGCTCGATCTCGTCAAGCTTCTCGCCGGTTCGCATGGCACGCTGGGCTTCCTGACGGAAGTGACCTTCCGCGTGCTGCCGCGTCCGAAGACAGAGCAGACGATCATTGTCTCCGGCCTCGATGACGAAGCGGCGGCTCGGGTAATGGCCGCCGCCATGGGGCTTTCCGTGGAGGTTTCCGCCGCGGCGCATCTGCCGGAAAGCGTGCGCGGCCGTTTCCTCGGCGGGCATCTGCCGGAGGGCGCGGCCACGGTGCTGCGGCTGGAGGGGCTTGCCGCCTCGGTGCCGGTGCGGGCCGCCCGGCTTCGGGAGCTCTTTGGCCGGCATGCCCCGGTTTCGGCAAACGAAAACGAGGCCAGCGCTCACCTCTGGCGACAGATCCGCGACGTCGCCCCCTATGCCGACAGCACCAGCCGTCCGGTCTGGCGCGTCTCGGTTGCGCCCTCCGCCGGCTTCCAGGTGGTCGCGGCGCTGCGGCTGGAGGCGGGTATCGATGCCTTCTACGACTGGCAGGGCGGGCTTGTCTGGATGCGGATGGAGGCCGATCCCGAGCCAGACCTGCTGCGCCGCGCCATCGCCCATTTCGGCGGCGGCCATGCCACGCTGATGCGGGCGTCGGCGCAGATGCGCACCACCGTTCCGGCCTTCGAGCCGCTCTCGCCGGCGGTCGCCGCGCTCTCGGCCCGGGTGAAGCAGCAGCTTGATCCGGCCGGGATCTTCAATCCGGGCAAGATGGCAGGGCTCTGAACCATGCAGACATCCTTTACCGCCGAACAGCTTGTCGATCCGCAGGTGGCGGAATCGGAAAAGATCCTGCGGCGCTGCGTGCATTGCGGCTTCTGCACGGCCACCTGTCCCACCTATGTGACGCTAGGCAACGAGTTGGACAGCCCGCGCGGGCGCATATATCTCATCAAGGACATGCTGGAGAACGGTCGCCCGGCCGATGCGGAGGTGGTGAAGCACATCGACCGCTGTCTCTCCTGCCTTTCCTGCACCACGACCTGTCCCTCCGGCGTCGATTACATGCACCTCGTCGATCACGCGCGGGTGCATATCGAAAAGACCTATACCCGTCCGCCGCTCGACCGTTTCACCCGTGCGCTGCTGGCAGCGATCCTGCCCTATCCGGCACGGTTTCGCGCGGCGTTGAGGCTTGCGGGTCTTGCCCGTCCGCTGGCGCCGGTGTTTGCCCGCGTCAAGGCGCTGTCGCCCTTTGCCGCCATGCTGCAGCTTGCCCCGAAGGCGCTGCCCTCTGCATCGCCAGCCTCGTCCGGCCTCCTGGCGGAGCCCGGCCTTCGCCGCGGTCGCGTCGCTCTTCTGGAAGGCTGCGCACAGCCGGTGCTCGATCCCGGCATCAATGCCGCCACGCGCCGGTTGCTCGCGCGCTTCGGCGTGGCGGTGGTAAGCCCGAAGGGGGAGGGCTGCTGCGGCGCGCTGGTGCATCACATGGGCCGCGAGGCCGATGCGCTCGACTTCGCCCGCCGCAATGTCGATGCCTGGATGGCCGAGATCGAGGGGGAGGGGATCGATGCCATCCTGATCACCGCGTCCGGCTGCGGCACCACGATCAAGGATTACGGCCACATGCTGCGGCTCGATCCCGCCTATGCGCAAAAGGCTGCGCGTGTCTCGGCGCTCGCCCGCGACGTGACCGAATATCTGGCCACGCTCGACCTGCCACGGCTGGCGGCGCGCGGGCTGACGGTTGCCTATCATTCGGCCTGCTCGATGCAGCACGGTCAGAAGATCACGCTGCAGCCGAAGGCTCTTTTGAAGGCGGCGGGCTTTGCCGTGAAGGATCCGGCCGAAGGCCATCTCTGTTGCGGCTCCGCCGGCACCTACAACATCCTGCAGCCGGAGATTTCCGCACAGCTGAAGCAGCGCAAGGTGCGCAATCTGGAAGCCACGCAGCCGGATGTGGTGGCCACCGGCAATATCGGCTGCATCACGCAGATCCGCACCGGAACCGAGATCCCGGTGCTGCACACGGTGGAACTGCTGGACTGGGCCTATGGCGGGCCGAAACCCGCAAGGCTTCCGGCCTGACCGGGGTGGCGGCCCCAGCCCCTCCGGTCAGAATTTGTAGGAAACGCCGAAATTCACCGCATTGGTGATGATGTCGGTCTTCAGCGAGGCATTGCTGTCGATGTCGACATCGATCCAGTTATAGGTGCCCTTGTATTCCAGGAAGGCCGACCAGTTTTCGGTAAAGCGGTAGCTGACACCCGCCTGCGCCTGGATCGTCGCGCCGCCGAACTGATAGTCGAAGGTTTTGCCGGAGGCGCGGGTCACCTCCACATGCGGCACGTTGATGCCGACCCCGGCGCCGACATAGGGCGTGATCGGCAGGTCCTGCAGCGGGAAGCGGTAGAGCGCGTTCAGCGTCAGGATGTTCAGGCCGTCGGTGAACTCGAAATGCGACCAGCCGGCCTTGGCCATGGTCTCGTCGTCGGCATAGACCTTGTCATGCGTGTAATCGAGCGAGATGCCGACATTCGACAGCGCGCCCTCCTCGAACCAGTAGGTGCCGCGAATGCCCCAGTAGGGCGGGCTTGCAAAAGACTTGCCTTCCCAGCCGGCGGCAAAACTTGCCTGGTCGCTGACATCCACATCACTGTGCGGTGCCGACTGCCAGCCGCCATAGCCCGAGATTTCGAAATCGCCGGCCTGAGCCGCACTGACGACAAGACAGCCGGCAAACAGGGCGGCGGCGCGGATGGCATTGCGACGAATCATGACGGATGCTCTGGGTCCCATTGGCGTGGACCCAAGCTAAGCGGCCGGGCATGACAGGCACATGACAAACCTGTTGCCGCCTTGCCTCACATGACGATCACCGTGGTGCCGACGGGTACGCGTTGGTAGAGATCGGTGACATCCTCGTTGCGCATGCGGATGCATCCGGAGGAGACGCCGCTGCCGATCGTCCAGGGCGCATTGGTGCCGTGAATGCGGTAGAGAGTCGAGCCGAGGTAAAGTGCGCGCGCGCCGAGCGGGTTTTCCGGGCCGCCGTCCATCTTCACCGGCAGGTAATGACCCTTGGCCGCCTCGCGGGCGATCATTTCCTTCGGCGGATGCCAGTCCGGCCATTCGGCCTTGCGGGTCACCTTGTGGGCGCCGGCCCATTCGAAGCCCGGCTTGCCGACGCCGACACCATAGCGTTTCGCCTTGCCGCCCTCCATGACCAGATAGAGGAAGCGGTGCGGCGTATCGATGACGATGGTGCCCGGCGTCTCGCGCGTCTCGTAATCGACGATCTGCGGCAGGAATTGCGGCTCCAGCCGGCTGCGGATCACCGGGATCGGCTGCATGGCGGCGGCCTGAACCGGTGCGGTGGCCGACGGGCTGGCGGGCAGCGGCGGCTCCGGCGGACGAGGGCGGAGCTGCGTGGATTGCGTAGGCGGTGCAACGACCCTCGGGGTGGTCGACATCAGTTGCAGCGGTCTGCCGGGCAGACCGGTCTGGGACCGGCCGGCGCTTGAGGGGTAGGATGGGGTCGGCCGGGCGGTGCGCACCTGGCCGCCCAGCTGGCGGATCCAGGGCGCGGTGAGGTCCGGACTGACGATCACCGGCGGGCGCTCGCGGTAGCGCTCCTCGGCAGCGAGCGGCGCGGCGAGAACCAGAAGGCTCGGACCGATTGCCATCAGGGTCTTGCCGAAGCGTGTCCAGGGGCGCTGCATCCGCGACATCCTTTCCGAAAGGTTGACGCCGGCGATGGACCGGCATGCTGATGCCCCAGAACCTGCGCTGCAACCGCCACCGAAGGGTAAATGCAGGCTGCTGAAAAAGCGGGGTATTCTCCAAAATCCGGCAGAAGGTTAACCACCGGTTTGGAAACAGGGTTGAGGACTGGTAAACCTCGCTTCGGTCTGGCGGATTCGCCCAATGCCTGCATGTTTCGGGTGGCGGGCATCATCGCGCGCTGCCAGGGCAGGGGAGCTTGAGAGGAGTATTCATGCTGAAACCGGGCATCATCGAAGGGGCAGACGGCCGCTGCCGCTGCTTCTGGCACCAGGGCCTTGCCGATTACGAGCGCTATCATGACGAGGAATGGGGCCGTCCGGTCACCGAAGACATCCGCCTGTTCGAGAAGATATGCCTTGAGGGTTTCCAGTCCGGCCTCTCGTGGCTGACGATCCTGCGCAAGCGCGAGAATTTCCGCGCGGCCTTCGCCGGCTTCGATTTCGAGCGCGTCGCCACCTTCGATGAGGCAGATATCGAGCGCTGCGTGGCGGATGCCGGCATCATCCGCCATCGCGGCAAGATCGTTTCCACCATCAACAATGCCCGGCGCGCGGTGGAACTGCGTGACGAATTCGGCTCGCTCGCCCGCTTCTTCTGGTCCTACGAGCCGGGGCCGGAGGAACGTCCCGCGGTGATGGACCTCGACACGTTGCGGGCAAACCCGACGACACCCACTTCCATCCGCCTGTCGAAGGATCTGAAGAAACGCGGCTGGACCTTTGTCGGCCCCACCACCGTCTATGCCTTCATGCAGGCCATGGGCCTCGTCAACGACCATCTGGACGGCTGTTATCTGCAGCCGGTGGTGGAGGCGGAGCGGGCGGCGTTCGTCCGGCCCTGAACCTGTCTTATCAGTCGATGCTGAGCGCCAGCACGCGGCTGATTTCCGTCAGCGAGCGTCCGGATTGTGCCTTCCAGGTGTTGAAGGCCGCCTGCACCGCCGCCTTGTCGCGCGCCGAGGTAGGCGCCTTTGTAACGATGCCTTCCGCCACCAGCCGGTTCACCACGCTTTGCGACAGGATGAAGCTCTCGAGCCCGGCAAAACGAAGGAAATACTGGCCGGTATTGCCGCCCAGCCGTGAACCTTTCTTCTGCAGCAGATCGAGAAGGCCGATATAGTTATCCGCCGGCCAGGTGGCGAAGAAGGTGCCGGCGGAGCCGTGGTCGCGGGCAAGGTCAGCCAGAAAAACGGCATTTTCCTGAACGGATCTGATCTTTTGCCCGTGCCGGACGATCCGCGTATCGGAGACCAGCCGGCCGAAATCCTCATCGTGCAGCATCATGCAATGGCCGATATCGAAGCCCTCGAAGGCGGCTTCGAAACCCGGCCACATGGCATCCACGACCTTCCAGTTGAAGCCGGACTGGAAGATGCAGCGGGTCATCAGCGAGAGAAACCGGTCATCCGGCATCGCGGCAATCTCGGCCTGTGGTTTGGGAAACTGCAGACCCTCCCGCACCGCCGCTTCGCCCTTGCGATCAACCGCGAGCGACCAGATTTCCTCAAAACTGCGCATCACAGAGCCTCACTGCAAATCTCGTCGATCAGGGGTTTCACGTCTCCCAGCGTGGCGATCTCGCGAAAACGCGGCGCTTCCGCCGGCTTTTCCACATGCTCCAGCACCCAGGTCAGCTCGTGGGGCACGAAGACACCCCAGGCGCCTGCCGCAATCGCCGGCACTACGTCGGATTTCAGCGAATTGCCGATCATCATCGCCTGTTCCGGTCCCTCGCCGTGTTTGCCGAAGATGCGCCGATAGGTGGTGGCGGTCTTGTCCGAGACGATCTCGACCGCGTCGAAATAGTCGCCGAGACCGGATTGCGCCAGCTTGCGTTCCTGGTCGAAAAGGTCGCCCTTGGTGATCAGCACGAGGAAATAATGGCCGCAGAGCGCCTCCAGCGCCTCACGCGCATGCGGCAGACATTCCACCGGATGCGACAGCAGCTCGCGGCCGATCGAGAGGATTTTGCTGACCACCTCGGCCGGTGCCTTGCCCTCGGTCACCTCCAGCGCCGTCTCGATCATCGAGAGCGTAAAGCCCTTGATGCCGAACCCGTAATAGGCAAGGTTGCGCCGCTCCGCCTCCAGCAGCCGTTCGGAAACATGCTCGCCCTCGGCGAACTCGGCCAGAAGGTCGCGAAAATGGCTCTCCGTCAGCTTGTAATACTGCTCGTTCTGCCAGAGCGTATCATCGGCATCAAAACCGATCACCGTCAGCGGGCGCATGGTCATGGCGGTCCTCTTCCTCGCGTGTCGCCTCTACCCTAACCTCATGATGCGGCAATGCAATGGCGCTTGCGCGCCATTGCATCCTGCTCATTGCAGGCTCACTGCCCGTGTTTGGCAAGCCAGGCCCGCATCATGGCAATCTCGCCCTCCTGGGCGCGGATCACCTCTTCCGCCAGCTTGCGGATCTCCGGGTCCTTGCCGTGCTTGAGCTCGATCTTCGCCATGTCGATCGCCCCCTGGTGATGCGGGATCATCGAGCGGACGAAATCGACATCCGGATTGCCGGAATAGGCGATGGCCATATCGGTGTGCATCTTCGCATTGGCCGCTTCGAATTCCTGTGTCGAAGGCGACGCAGCCGCACCGGCTTTTGCGCCATGCATCTGGTGAGCACCGCCCTGCATGTTCTTATGCATGTTCTTGGGCATGCTGTTGTCCTGGGCGGTGGCAGGAAGGGCAAGAAGGGTGGCGGCCAGAAGGGCGGCCGAAAGGATTTTGGCGTTCATGGGTCTCTCCCGTTGTGACGCGACTGAAAGAAAACGGTCTTGTTTTCTGCGTCAGGCGCGGGGAGGGGGATCGGCGGGGCCGGGGGCCATGCCGGTGAGCGCCGAGATCGGCAGGGCCGCCGGATGATCGGCCATGGCCGGCCGGAAGGCGGCCAGCATAAGTTCCGGCACCAGCGAGGTGCAGGCGGCGCAGAGGCTCATGGCGCAGGCGACTTTTACCGGTTTTCCGTCGCACCCCGGACAGGGCGTCGTCTTGGCCGCGTGGTCATGCGCGCCGGCGCCTGCGGGCGGGTGCGCGGCAACAGCCGCCGCATGCGGCATCGCCTCCATGACCGGCGCATGGCCGGCATGGTCCTGCGCTGACGGCAGCGCAAGCGCCGGCATCAGGCTGGTAAACAGCCAGGCGATGACGGCGATGGGAAAGGCAAAACGGCGCATGACGAGCAAGATGATGATGCGACGGCGAAAAATCCAGTGAAATTCCGTTAACCTGCGATCACCCGGTGTATGGCCCGGTAATCGCCTGTTCCCTCGCCGAACGGAATGACCGGCCAGTCCCAGCTTGTGCGATGCGCGGGCACGGCCACGCCAGCGAGAAGATCGTCGTCTTCCAGCACTTTGCCCTGCCGGTCGCGGACTTCATAGGAAATGTCGGTGATCAGACAGGTGCGGCAGGGCAGGGCGCCGAGGCCTTCCAGATGCGCGGCAATCAGCGCCGGCACGATGTCCGCCGCGCGGTCCGCCTGGCCCTCGCGCTCCAGCCGCCGCCGGCAACCGACACCGATCTGCGACAGGATATTGGCCGAGACGACGAGATCGAGATACGGCACCTGGCGCAGGAAGGCGAGCGGCTCCGGTGTCCGGCCCGCCATTGCATCCTCGAAACCGGAAAGGTCGCGGTGGATCAGCCGCGTGTTGCGCAGGCCCTTCGCGGCAAGCCACAGCCGGACGCTGGAAAGATGCACGAGATCGACCAGCACCACCGTATCAAAGGCTTTCGAGAGCGCTCGGATCGGCACGTCGCGCAGCAGGCCGGAGCCCAGAACCACGGCAGTGCGCCGCTCCCGCATGGTCTTCACCGTCTCCAGCACCTGCGCCTGGCTTTTGGCCTCGTGCTCCGCCCAGGCCGTTTTGCACCGTCTGGCGCGGGCCGAGAGGCTGACGGAAGAGGCAATATGCGGGCGGAAGGCGGCGGGCGTCAGCGGCACGCTTGCGGCGTAATTCAGGGCTTCGAGGATCATGGGCTATCGGTCCACCGGCATTGAAAATTGCAGCCCCCCTCTGCCCTGCCGGGCATCTCTCCCACAAGGGGGGAGATCGGATGGGCGCACCGGCTTCCCGCCCCTAAGCGCCGATGTTAGGCGAGACGTTGCTGTTGACGAATCTCCCCACCCGTGGGGGAGATGCCCGGCAGGGCAGAGGGGGGCGAACTGGCTCCGTCCATTGGATCAGCTATCAACCGCTCAGATGTTCTTCGCGACTTTCCGCCATGCCGCCATCTTATCAGGCGAGCGTGAACGTCGCCAGCCTTCACCCTTGCCGCTTCTGGCGTGATCCTCTAAGAAACCGCTCAAAATTCCGGCCTTTTTGGTGAGGCGCCGGCGGCAAGGAAAAGCATCATGAGCGACAAGCAGAAGAAACCGCAGAAACTGAAAGCCCGCCTGCCGCGCGGCTTTGTCGATCGCACCGCCGCCGATATCCATGCCACCAACGAAATGGTCGCAAAGATCCGCGAGGTCTACGAGCGCTACGGTTTCGACCCGATCGAGACGCCGCTGTTCGAATATACCGATGCGCTCGGAAAATTCCTGCCCGACAGCGACCGCCCGAACGAGGGCGTTTTCTCGTTGCAGGATGACGACGAGCAGTGGATGAGCCTGCGCTACGACCTCACCGCGCCGCTCGCTCGCCACGTCGCCGAAAACTTTAACGAGATCCAGCTGCCCTACCGCACCTATCGCGCCGGCTATGTGTTCCGCAACGAAAAGCCGGGCCCGGGTCGCTTCCGCCAGTTCATGCAGTTCGATGCGGATTCGGTCGGCGCGCCGGGCGTGAACGCCGATGCCGAAATGTGCATGATGATGGCCGATACGCTGGAAGCGCTTGGCATCAAACGCGGCGATTACGTGATCCGCGTCAACAACCGCAAGGTTCTGGATGGTGTGATGGAAGCCATCGGTCTGGGCGGCGAGGAGAATGCGGGACGCCGGCTGAACGTGCTGCGGGCGATCGACAAGCTCGACAAGTTCGGCCCGGAAGGTGTGCGCCTGCTGCTCGGCGAAGGCCGCAAGGATGAAAGCGGCGACTTCACCAAGGGAGCGGGGCTTAATGAAGAGCAAATCCGGAAGGTTCTCTTCTTCGTCGGGATTAAGAATTATGCCGAAAGTGCTGCCGAACTGGCTGCCCTTGTCGAAGGCACCTCCAAGGGTGCGGAAGGCGTCGAAGAACTGAACACCATCGGCGCGCTTGTCGTTGGTGCTGGATATGATGCCGATCGCATCAAGATCGATCCCTCCGTCGTCCGCGGCCTCGAATATTACACCGGCCCCGTCTACGAAGCCGAACTCACCTTCGATGTCACCAACGAAAAGGGCGAAAAGGTCGTCTTCGGTTCGGTCGGCGGCGGCGGGCGGTATGATGGGCTCGTCTCGCGCTTCATGGGCCAGCCGGTGCCGGCCACCGGTTTTTCCATCGGCGTCTCGCGCCTGATGACGGCGCTGAAGAACCTCGGCAAGCTGGGGCAGGACGAGATCCTCGCGCCGGTTCTCGTCACCGTTATGGATGGCGATGTCGAGGCCATGGGGCGCTACCAGCGGTTCACCCAGGCACTGCGCAACGCTGGCATTCGTGCCGAAATGTACCAGGGCAACTGGAAGAAATTCGGCAACCAGCTGAAATATGCCGACCGTCGCGGCTCGCCCATCGCCATCATCCAGGGGGGTGACGAGCGGGCGCAAGGCGTCGTGCAGATCAAGGACCTGATCGAGGGCAAGCGTCTGTCCGGCGAGATCACCGACAATGCCGAATGGCGCGAGGCCCGCGTTGCGCAGGTCGTCGTGCCGGAAGCGGAGCTGGTGGAAAAGGTCAAGGAGATCCTCGCCCACCAGGCCGAAGACCGCCGCCGGGCGAAGGATGTTTGACGTGAGCGGCTCGCAGTTTTGGCCCCTCACCCTAACCCTCTCCCCGCAGGCGGGGAGAGGGGATCTGCCCGGTGCGACCTCGGTTGATGGCGGAAACGGCGCGGCATTCTCCTTCTCCCCGTCTGGACGGGGAGAAGGTGGCGGCAGCCGGATGAGGGGCAGCGACACAAGCTCAAAGGGAGCACCCCCATGCCCCTGATCGACATGCCCGATTTCGCCCCGGCGATCCTGGACGAATTTTCCCGGCGCAACACCACCCGCGTCGACACCCCGGTCATCCAGCCGGCGGAACCCTTTCTCGACATGGCGGGCGAAGACCTGCGCCGCCGGATCTTTCTGACCGAAAACGAGCGGGGGGAAAGCCTCTGCCTGAGGCCGGAATTCACCATTCCGGTCTGCCTGCGGCATATCGAAACCGCCACCGGCACGCCGAAACGTTATGCCTATCTCGGCGAAGTGTTCCGCCAGCGCCGCGAGGGTGCAAACGAATTCTATCAGGCAGGGCTGGAGGATCTGGGCGATACGGATGCAGCCACCGCTGACGCCCGGATCGTCGCCGATGCGCTGGCCTGCCTGCAGACCGTGCTGCCGTCACATGCCTTTGCCGTCACCATCGGCGATCAGGCGGTATTCGAGGCCGTCGTGGCAGCGCTTGGCCTTCCCGTCGGCTGGCAGCGCCGCCTCGTGCGCGCCTTCGGCCAGACGGATGTGCTGGAGGCGATCATTGCGCGTCTCGCAAGACCGCAACCGGTCGCCGGCCTTTCGCCGGAAGTGGAGCGCATGCTGGAGGCGGGTGATGACGCCGGCCTTGCCGCGCATCTGCGCGACGAGATGGAGCGCACCGGTTACCTCACCAATGCCAGCCGTGCGCCGGAAGAGATCGTGCGGCGGCTGAAGGAAAAGCGGCTGCTCGCCGGTGCCTCGCTCGATAGCGCCAAGCTCGATGCGCTGAAGGAGTTTCTCTCCATCAACGTCTCGCTGCGTTATGCGCCGGGCGTGCTGTCCGATTTCGCCCGCTCCGCCGCCCTGCCGCTGGAGGCGGCGATTGCCGGGTTCGACGCGCGCGTGGCAGCGCTTCGCGATGCCGGCGCCTCGCTTGCCGATATCACCTGGCGGGCCGCCTTCGGCCGTCCGCTCGATTATTACACCGGTCTCGTGTTCGAGGTCACCGTGCGTGGCGAACACGACGTGCTCATCGGCGGCGGGCGGTATGACCGCATGCTGACTCTGCTCGGCGCAAAGGATCACATCCCGGCCGTCGGTTTTTCCATGTGGCTGGACCGCATCCAGAAGGCGAAAGGGGGCGCGGCGATCCGAAAAGTGGAAGCCGGTTTTCGGACGCAATCGCCGCGCAAAAGCGGAGAACTACGATGACGATTACCATCGGGCTTCCCTCCAAGGGCCGCATGAAGGACGATGCCTCCGCCATCTTCGAGAAGGCCGGCATGAAGATCGTCGCCGTCGGCAATGACCGCTCCTATCGCGGCCGCGTCGAAGGGTTCGAGGATGTCGAGATCGCCTTCCTCTCGGCGTCTGAAATCTCGCGCGAGATCGGCAATGGCACCGTGGATTTCGGCGTCACCGGCGAGGATCTGGTGCGCGAGGGGCTGGCGGATGCCGATGCCCGCGTGGAGATTGCCGCCCGTCTCGGTTTCGGCCGTGCGGATGTGGTGGTCGCCGTACCGGAGATCTGGCTCGACGTGGAAACCATGGCAGACCTCGGGGATGTGGCCGCCGAATTCCGCGCCCGCCACGGACGGCGGCTGGCGATCGCGACAAAGTACTGGCGGCTCACCCAGCAGCATTTTTCCGGAAGCCACGGCATTCAGCTGTATCGTATCGTCGAAAGCCTCGGCGCGACCGAAGGCGCGCCGGCGGCGGGTCAGGCGGATATCATCGTCGACATCACCTCCACCGGTTCGACGCTCGTCGCCAACCACCTGAAAGTGCTGTCGGATGGCGTGATCCTGCGCTCCGAAGCCTGCCTTGTCCGCGCCCGCAAGCAGGAGCACGAGGGCAATGCGACGGTGGCGAAGATCATCGAGGCCGTGCGCGGGGTGGTTTGAGCGGACGTTCCGTCTGCCGCACCCAAGCCCCCACATCCGCCCTTCGGGCACCTTCTCCCCGAGGGGAGAAGGGAGGGGCGCGGGTGCCTTGCGCCACCTTAGAACTTGGACATCGGCGGATAGAGTGAACCGTAAAACGTCGAAGTCGGCTTATGCGTTAACGAAGGGCGCCGACGGTGCAGCTTAATCCTTCTCCCCCTCGGGGAGAAGGTGCCCGAAGGGCGGATGAGGGGGGCACGGTGCCACGCCACAAAAGTCCAGTCTCGACAACAAAAAACCCGCCGGATTGCTCCGGCGGGTTCGTTTTTGCCTTGCGGGCGGTGGATATCAGGCGGTGACGGCCGAGGCTGCGCCACGGCGGGCGTCCAGCGAATAGGCGCCGGCACCGACGGTGGCGAGCAGGATATAGGCGCCGGCCAGGGTAAAATTCTTCATCATCATGATGCTGTTCAGCGTGTTGATCCAGCCGAGCGCCGCGTCCGGCCAGCCCGGGATGGCAACCGTGCCGGAATGGAAGACGGCGCCGGTGAAGATGCAGAAGAGGGCAAGCGCCCAGCCGACGATCCGAACCTGGAAACCGACGAGAACGGCAAGACCGGTCACGAGTTCGAAGAGGCCGGCGAGATAGGCAAGGGCGGTCGCGGCCGGAAGGCCGGCGCCAGTGATCATGCCGGCCGTGCCGGAAGGATCGGCCAGCTTGCCGAAGCCGGACAGGATGAAGATGAAGGAGAGGAGGATGCGGGCAACGAAAATGACTGCGTTGTTGGTGGTCGACATGGAAAGTCTCCAGAGGGTGTGCCGTGGCGGCGGTGTATGTCTGGAGGAGAATATGCGCCAGATTGTCGCGCCGTGAAAGATGAACGGATGGAGACGAATTGTTCGGGAATAGTGAACGAGCGGGGCGTGTGATCTTGAGGCTTGACCTGAACTGCCCTTGAGGTTGCAGCATGGCGGAAACATCGAGGGCAAGAGAAATGGTCAAGATCGTTACCGACAAGGATCTCCTGGATCCTTCACTGATTGCTTTCGCGATCGAGGCGGTGGAGCAGGCGTTCCGCGAGAAAGCCGCCGGCAGGCTGGTCTCGCCGCCGAGGCATTGCGTCGCGATGGGCGATGCAGGCGATCTGGTGTTCACGGTGGGTGGCGTGACAGACGGGACCGAGCCGGTCGCCGGTTTCCGAGCCTACACGACCTTCAACGGGGAACGGGATGAGCAGGTCGTCGCCATCTGGAATCCCTCCACAGGCGCGCTCCTCGGGCTTGTCATCGGCGCGCGGTTGGGTGCCCTTCGAACCGGCGCGATCGGCGGCGTCGCGATCCGCCACATGGCGCGAGACGACGCGCGCATCGTCGGCGTCATCGGCAGCGGCGAGCAGGCCAAATCACAGCTGGAAGCGGCTGCCGAGGTGCGCCGGATCCAGCATGCCCTTGTCTACAGCCGCAACGAAGCAAACAGGCTTCGGTTTGCCGATGAAATGGAACGGCGTCTGGGCATATCCGTCCGTCCTGTCGAGACAGCCCGCCAGGCGGCGGAGCAGAGCGACATCGTGATCTGTGCAACGTCCAGCACGATGCCTGTTCTGGACGCGTCCTGGCTGAAGCCGGGCACGCATGTGAATACGGTCGGCCCCAAATTCGTCGATGCCCACGAGCTTGCGGTAGAGGTTGCCTCGGTCGCGCGAACGATCGCGACCGATTCCCCGGAACAGATGCTGGCCTATGCCAAGCCCTTCTTCCTCACCGACACGCCGGACATGATGCGCATCGAGGACCTCTCCCTGCTTGTCGCGACAGGCAAGCCGGTCAGGCGGCAGGAGGATGTCACGCTGTTCTGCTCCACCGGTCTGGCGGGCACGGAGGTTCTGGTAGCCGCAGCGATCCTCGAACGGTGCGCACCCGGCATTGAAATTGAGCGGTGAATATTCCTATCCTGCCCGAGGATGGACAGGGTGAGGAGGAACGGCGTGACGGCTTTAACGATAGGCTTTGCAGCCGGACTGCTGCTGGACGAGGCGCGGTCGAACTGGAGCGGCGAGGGACCGCGCCCTGTCCGCTGGTCCGCCTGGTATCCCGCCGCGGCAGGGAGCCTCGCGCGGGACATCGCGATCCCGCCGCGTCGCCCGCTTTATTCTCTTGGTCCACTGGCGCCCGAGGCGCCCCTTGCCGCCGATGCGGATCGCTATCCGGTGGTTCTGATCTCGCATGGCACCGGCGGTTCCGCCTCGGGTCTCGGCTGGCTCGCCTCTGCCCTTGCAGCGCAAGGTCGTGTGGTGCTGGGCGTTGATCATCATGGCAATACCGGCGTGGAAGCCTATCGTGCCGAAGGCTTTCTGTGCTGGTGGGAAAGGGCGCGGGATCTGAGTTTCCTGCTGGATTGCCTCTCGTCGGAGGGCGTGTTTGCCGGGCGGCTGGATCTTTCCGATGTCACGGCTGCCGGCTTTTCGCTGGGCGGTTATACGGCGCTGGCGCTGGCGGGTGCCATTACGGAAACGGAACGGATGATGGCCTTCGTCAAGGACCATCCCTCGACTGCCGGCCCGCAGGAAATGCCGGATCTTGCCGGCCAGATCGAGCCGCTTCTGGCGTCCAGCACCGTGTTCCGCCAGTCCTGGGAGCGGCAGTCGCAGAGCTACCGTGACGAGCGGCTGCGTGCGGTCGTAGCAATCGCGCCTGCGCCGCCGGTGCGTGGGTTCACGGAGACGAGCCTGCGCGACCTCCATCTGCCGGTGACGATCCTGTGTGGTGAGGCGGATGAGGAAGCACCCTATGACCTCTGCTCCGCCTGGCTGAACGAACGCCTGCCCAACAGTCGTCTGACCAGTCTCGGCAAGCATGTGGGGCATTACACGCTGCTGCCGGTCGGGGTAGAGACGGCGGCTCGCGACAATGCACATTACTGGGTGGATGCGCCGGGGGTTGACAGGGCCGCCGTGCACGCAATCGCCGCGCAACTGACGCTCGCAGCACTTGTCGGCCCGGCAAGCTGAAGCATCCGGCCCATGCAGAAAGGGCGCCGGTTGCCCGACGCCCTTTCCGTATTCCGAACCGGATGGTCCAGATGTAAGACCCGAAGGTCTTACATCATGTCCATGCCGCCCATTCCGCCCATGCCGCCCGGCATTGCGGGTGCATCCTTCTTCGGCAGTTCGGCGATCATGGCTTCCGTCGTGATCAGCAGCGAAGCAACCGAAGCGGCGTTCTGCAGAGCGGTACGAACAACCTTGACCGGGTCAACGATACCCATGGCGATCATGTCGCCATACTCGGAGGTCTGAGCGTTGTAGCCGAAGTTGTCGTCGTTCTTTTCGAGGATCTTGCCAACAACGATCGAAGCTTCGTCACCGGCATTGTCGGCGATCTGGCGAACCAGAGCCTGGAGTGCACGGCGAACGATGTTGATGCCGGCTTCCTGGTCGTCGTTTGCGCCCTTGACCGAGATCTTCGTGGAGGAACGCAGCAGAGCGGTACCACCGCCCGGGACGATGCCTTCCTGAACGGCCGCGCGGGTTGCGTTCAGAGCGTCGTCGATGCGGTCCTTGCGCTCCTTCACTTCGACTTCCGTTGCACCGCCAACGCGGATCACGGCAACGCCGCCAGCGAGCTTGGCAAGACGTTCCTGCAGCTTTTCGCGGTCGTAGTCGGAGGTGGTTTCTTCGATCTGGGCCTTGATCTGGGCAACGCGGCCTTCGATGTCAGCCTTCTGGCCGTTGCCATCGACGATCGTGGTGTTTTCCTTGGAGATCGAAACCTTCTTGGCGCGGCCGAGCATGTCGAGGGTGACATTTTCGAGCTTGATGCCGAGATCTTCGGAGATCACGGTACCGCCGGTCAGGATTGCGATGTCTTCCAGCATGGCCTTGCGGCGATCGCCGAAGCCCGGAGCCTTGACGGCAGCGATCTTCAGGCCGCCACGCAGCTTGTTGACGACGAGCGTTGCAAGAGCTTCGCCTTCGACGTCTTCAGCGATGATGACGAGCGGCTTGCCGGTCTGAACGACAGCTTCGAGAACCGGCAGCATGGCCTGGAGGTTCGAGAGCTTCTTTTCGTGCAGCAGGATGAAGGCGTCTTCCAGGTCAGCAACCATCTTTTCCGGGTTGGTGACGAAGTAGGGCGACAGGTAGCCGCGGTCGAACTGCATGCCTTCGACGACTTCGAGTTCGGTCTCGGCGGTCTTGGCTTCTTCAACCGTGATGACGCCTTCGTTGCCGACCTTCTGCATGGCTTCCGCGATGTCGCGGCCAACCTGTGCGTCGCCGTTTGCGGAGATGGTGCCGACCTGGGCAACTTCTTCCGAGGTGTTGATCTTCTTGGCCTTGGCCTGGAGATCCTTCACGACTTCAGCAACGGCGAGATCGATGCCGCGCTTCAGGTCCATCGGGTTCATGCCGGCAGCAACGGCCTTCTGGCCTTCGCGAACGATGGCCTGGGCCAGAACGGTTGCGGTGGTGGTGCCGTCGCCTGCGATGTCGTTGGTCTTCGACGCAACTTCGCGGACCATCTGGGCGCCCATGTTCTCGAACTTGTCTTCCAGTTCGATTTCCTTGGCAACCGATACACCGTCCTTGGTGATGCGCGGAGCGCCGAAGGACTTGTCGATGACGACGTTACGACCCTTCGGGCCGAGCGTTACCTTGACGGCATCAGCGAGAATGTCGACGCCACGCAGCATCTTTTCGCGCGCGGTGCGGCCGAATTTGACTTCTTTAGCAGCCATGTGAAAACTCCCTTGGGCTTATCAAGCCCGCTGTCGTTCAATCTTGAGGTGGAAGAACCGTCGGCCGAAGATCAGCCGATGATGCCCATGATGTCGGCTTCCTTCATGATCAGAAGGTCAACGCCGTCGATCTTGACTTCCGTACCGGACCACTTGCCGAACAGGACGCGGTCGCCGACCTTCACGTCGAGCGCAACCAGCTCGCCGTTGTCCTTGCGGGCGCCCGGACCAACAGCGATCACTTCGCCTTCTGCCGGCTTTTCCTTGGCGGTGTCGGGAATGATGATGCCGCCCTTGGTCTTTTCTTCAGACTCGACGCGACGAACGACAACGCGGTCGTGCAGCGGGCGGAAATTGGTGCTTGCCATTGTCTAATCCCTCGATCAAATGACATAGGCGGGTTCAAAGTTCCCCGCGATTGTGCTGTTAGCACTCCCAACTGGTGAGTGCCAGCGCCGTTGAGATAAGATTGGAGCCTGGATGAGTCAAGAACGGGGCCAAGAAATTTTATCCCGCGGCGGGGCTTTTGTGCCTGCCTCCGGCGTCCCGCTTTTTCTCATCCGCGCATGACCACTGTCGCCCCGTCCTTCGGTGAGCTGACGCTTGCCTTTGCGCGCATCGGCTGCCTGTCTTTCGGCGGCCCGGCGGCGCAGATCGCACTGATGCACCGCGTCTGCGTGGAGGAGAAGCGCTGGATTCGCGAGGAGCGCTATCTGCATGCGCTGAACTACTGCATGCTGCTGCCCGGCCCGGAGGCGCAGCAGCTTGCCACCTATATCGGCTGGCTGACGCACGGGGTGCGCGGCGGCATCGTCGCCGGCCTGCTCTTCGTCCTGCCCGGTCTTGCCGTCATCATCGGGCTCTCCACCGCCTATGCGCTCTATCAGGAGGCCGGCTGGCTGTCCGGCCTGTTCTTCGGCTTGAAGGCGGCGGTACTGACCATCGTGCTGGAGGCGGTGCTGCGGCTGGCGCGCCGCACGCTGAAGACCCGTTTCCTGCGAGGACTTGCGGTTTTCGCCTTCCTGGCGCTCTTCGTGCTGGCGCTGCCGTTTCCGCTGGTGGTGCTGGCGGCGGGAATTGCCGGCTATCTGCGGGCACGGAGCCTGCCGGCTGAACCCGTCGCAGCCGGACCGGCGGAGGTGTTGCGCCCCCGTCCGCCGCCCGGTCGCGCCCTGCTGCAGCTGGGGTTCTGGATCCTCGTCTGGCAACTGCCCTTACTCATTCTCTCGCTGCTTGCCGGCGCGGACAACCTTGCCGCCATGTTCGCCTTCTTCTCCAGAATGGCGCTCGTCACCTTTGGCGGTGCCTATGCGGTGCTTGCCTATGTGGCGCAGGTCGCCGTGCAGGATTACGGCTGGCTGAGACCGGGCGAGATGCTGGACGGGCTGGCGCTGGCCGAAACCACGCCCGGCCCGCTGGTGCTGGTGCTCTCCTATGTCGGCTATCTCGTCGGCTTCCGCAC
The DNA here is from genome assembly GCF_018760785.1 of Rhizobium sp. CSW-27. Classification (GTDB taxonomy): domain Bacteria; phylum Pseudomonadota; class Alphaproteobacteria; order Rhizobiales; family Rhizobiaceae; genus Neorhizobium. Next base: position 674,022 of record NZ_JAHHZO010000001.1, on the reverse strand, counting down.
GGTGCCGGGGCTGGAGCCGGTGATCGGCGGCATTCTCGGCGCGGTTCTGGTGGCCTGGGCCACCTTCGTGCCGAGCTTCATCTGGATCTTTGCCGGTGCGCCCTATATCGAGCGGCTGCGCGGCAAGCCGCAGATTTCCGCGGCCCTGTCGGCCATCACCGCGGCCGTCGTCGGCGTCATCGCCAATCTGGCGCTGTGGTTCGGCCTGCATGTGCTGTTTGCCGAGGTGCAGCGCCTGCCGCTCCTTCCCGCCTGGACGGGCGAGGGCGCGCCGGGTCTCTGGTGGCCGCGGCTTGCCTCGCTCGATCCGGCGGCGTTCGTTCTCTTCGTCGTTTCTGCCGTTCTGCTGCTGCGGCTGAAGATCGGCATGGTGAAGGTGCTTGGCCTGTGCGCGGCTGCCGGACTTCTCTGGCGGCTGACGGGGGTCTGACGGGGATATGACACCGGGGCCGGCGCGGCGCCTGCCTTGCGCGTTCGCACGGAAACTCCTTGCCATCGGGCGTTAGCTTTGCCATGTCAGCGCCATATCTTTTTCAGGGCACCGGATGATCATGGCACACCGCATTCAGAATCTCAGCGCGATCACGGCGGGCTATCAGCTCGTGCTTTCGGATGTGTGGGGCGTGCTGCATAATGGCGTCGATGCCTTTCCGGCCGCCTGCGTGGCGCTCGCCGATGCCCGCAAGGCAGGGCTTGCCGTGGTGCTGATCACCAATTCGCCGCGTCCGGCGCCGGGCGTCATAGACCAGCTGCGTGTGCTCGGCGTGCCGGACGAGGCCTATGACCGCATCGTCACCTCCGGCGACGTGACCCGCCGGCTGATTGCCGAAGGCCCGAAAAAGGTGTTCCTGCTCGGCCCCGAGCGCGACATGCCGCTGCTCGAAGGGCTCGATGTCACCGTGACCGGCGAGGAGGCGGCAGAGGCGATCGTCTGCACCGGCTTCTTCGATGACGAAACGGAAGTGCCGGAAGACTATCACGACATGCTGACCCGCTTCGTCGCCAAGGGTGCGCCGCTGATCTGCGCCAATCCGGATCTGGTGGTTGAGCGCGGCCATCGCATCATCCCCTGTGCGGGCGCCGTTGCCGCCTATTACGAACAGCTCGGCGGCTCCACCCGCATTGCCGGCAAGCCGCACCGGCCGATCTACGAGGCAGCGCTTGCCGCTGCCCGCGAGGTCCGCGGCGAGATCGACATGGCCAAGGTGATCGCCGTTGGCGACGGCATGCCGACCGATGTGAAGGGGGCGCTCAGCTACGGCCTCGACCTTCTCTACATTTCCGGCGGCATCCATGCGGCCGAGTACACGGTGAACGGTGAGACCGACGAGGCGATCCTCAATGCCTATCTGAAGCGCGAGGGGGCGACGCCGAAGTGGTGGATGCCGCGCCTCGCCTGACGGAAGATCGCCTCATGACCGTATTTCACCGCAATGAGAAGAAGGAGCCGCTGCCGGCCGACCTGCAGGGCGGTGTGGTGGCGATCGGCAATTTCGACGGCGTGCATCGCGGCCACCGCAGCGTGCTGGAGCGGGCGCTGGCGCTGGCCGAACAGCGCGGCGTGCCGGCGCTGGTGCTGACCTTCGAACCGCATCCGCGTACGGTCTTCCGGCCGGACCAGCCGGTGTTCCGCCTGACCCCTGCACCGCTCAAGGCCCGCCTGCTGGCGGCCATGGGCTTCCACTCGGTCATCGAATATCCGTTCGACCGCAATTTCTCGCAGCGCTCCGCCGAGGATTTCGTCCAGACCGTCCTCTGCGGCTGGCTGAAGGCGAGCGGTGTCGTCACCGGCTTCGATTTCCATTTCGGCCGGGGCCGCGAGGGTGGCCCGGCTTTCCTGATGGAGGCCGGTCGCCGCTACGGCTTCGACGTGTCGCTGGTCGATGCCTTCCGTGACGAGGGTGCCGAGGTGATTTCGTCCAGTCGCATCCGCGCCCTGCTCGGCGAAGGCAATGTGGTGGAAGCTGCCGGCCTGCTTGGCTACCGCTACACGGTGGCGGCCGAGGTGATCGATGGCGAGAAGCTGGGGCGCACGCTCGGCTATCCCACCGCCAACATGCGCCTTGCGCCGGAAACCGAACTCAGGTCCGGCATCTATGCCGTTCGCTTCCGCCGGCTGGACGGTTCGCTTCACGACGGCGTCGCAAGTTATGGCCGCCGCCCGACGGTGACCGACAACGGCGCGCCGCTGCTCGAAACCTTCCTCTTCGATTTCTCCGGCAGCCTCTATGGCGAGGTCTCGTCGGTTTCGTTCTTCGGCTATCTGCGCCCGGAACTGAAGTTCGACGGTCTCGACGCGCTGGTGGCGCAGATGAAGCAGGACGAGGCGGAGGCAAAGGCGCTGCTGCAGGGCGTCCAGCCGCTCGGGGCTCTGGACGCCCGGATCGCCTTCTGAGAAGAGGCCTCGTCAGGCCCGCGCGCGCATCGCGTGACGGGGCTGCTGCCGTGCCAGCGCTGCCGGCGGCAGGGTATCGGCGGTAAAGGCGCCGAGTTCGATCACGCGGCCGGTCTCGGCCATGCAGATCTCGGTGATCGGGTGTTCGCATTCGCCGGCGGCAAAGTGCAGTGCTGCCTCGCGGGTGCGGAACAGCCCGCCGACACGATCCTGACGGTCGTGCACCACCCACCAGCCGTGATGATCGCGGCCGATGGTGAAGCGGGGCAGGGATGCGATGCAGGATCGTTGGTGATCCTCGGCTTTCTGGGCGGAACCCATCATAGTCTCCTTGTTCGACAGGGTCAGAGCCGGCAGCGCAGGCCGCCTTGCGTGGCAAGGGCGGCTGCCTGCAGGAAGGGAAGGTCGGTCGAAAGGCCGACGAGCGAGAGAGCGGTGCGCAGCGCCGCCAGATTCTGCGCTTCCACCGGCACCAGCGGCAGGCGCACTTCCGGCGAGGTGCCGAACACATAGGCAAGCGCCTGCTTCAACGTCGAGACCGGATGATCGCGGTCCATGGCATCGAGCAGCGGCTGCAGGCGCGTCTGCAATGCATGCGCGGCCTTGAGATTGCCGCCTGCGGCCGCATGATGCAGCGAGGCGGCCAAACGCGGTGCGACATTGGCGACCCAGGAGATGCAGCCGGCCGAACCGAGAAAGCCCGTGACATCGCCCTGCCCGTCGCCGCAATAGAGACGGGTGCGCAGGCGCGTGTCATCGGAGAGGCCGAAGAGGGCAGCGTGATCGCGCGAGCCGTCGATGATGCCGGACACGTTCGGCAGGCCGGCCAGGCGCTCAACAAGTTCCGGTGTCAACGCAAGCATGGTGGTGGCGGGGCGGCTCAGCAGAAGCACCGGCAGGCCGGCACCGGCGGTGATCTGCATCACATGCCGCACCACGCCCTCTGCGCAGGGCTTGTTGTAATAGGGCAGGACCAGAACGGCTCCATCGACGCCGGCCTGGCGTGCCTCATCGATCAGCGTTATCGCCCTGTCGGTGGAGTTGGTGACGATGCCGGCAAGCACAGGCACGCGACCATGCGCCACCTCGATGGCCGTGGCCATGACGGTGGCCCGCTCGGCAGGCGTCAGGCAATGGGATTCGCTCGCCTCGCCGCAGACGACGAGGCCCTCGATCCCGGCCTGGATCTGCCATTCGATCAGCAGCGACAGGCCGGTATGGTCCAGCGTGCCGTCCCGGAACGGGGTGACGAGATCGACGAAGGTTCCCTGAAACGGGGAAAGAGGCATGATGGCGGCTCCCGTCACACCTGCGGCTCGGCCATCAGCCGGCTGAGCAGGCGCCCGAAACGCTGGCGCCCAAAACGTTGGCGCCAGGGGAGCGTTGCGGCAGCAGGCGCGTTCGCTGCGGGGGGTGTCGCCTGCGGCGCCGAGGTCTCGCGGCTTGCCGCGCGGATGATGGAAAAGAGTTCGTGCGCCTGGATATCCTGCGCGCAGAAGAGGCTGAGCCTGTACATGGGTAGATCCCTCATGCTGTTGCAGGCTCAAAGCTAGGCCTGCCGGCATCAGGTTTCGATTTGGAAATCATCCGGCCCGCATCAAGATTTCCTCAAGACGGCGCGGCCGCCGCTGGCTGGCGCCGGAGGCTCCGTTGACGCTTCCTTCGGCCTGCCGGACGCGTGTGCCGTGCGAATAGCTGTGGAAGGCCGGACGTTTACCCTTTGTTGACCATTTCGCCCCTTGCGGCGGGACAACAGGAGTGGCGTCATTGCAGAAACCGCCGAATCCGGCGGATCTATTTGAAAAAGCGTATCGCGCCGATGCTGGATCTGCTGACGGTCGTCACCTACAATGCGGTGGTCAATTTTGCCGTGGTGGTGGTCGCCACCATTGCGTGGATACGGTCCCCTCGCCAGAAGGACATGATCTACTGGGTGCTTGCCGCCTGGTTCATGGTGCTGGGCGCGATCTGCACCAGCATGACCGAAGCGCTGCCCCACAACATCCTCGCCTATCTCGGCGGCTCGATCTATGTCGCGCTGACCGGCTTCATGCGGCTGGGCTTCAAGGAATTCTACGGACAACCCTACCGGATCGGCGAGGCCTTCGTTGTCTCCGTGTTCGTCTGTATCGGCTTTGGCCTGGCGGAACTGACGGCTGATCCCACCTCCATGCGCATCATGCTGATCTATGTGGGGTCGGCGGCCAATCTGGCGCTCGGCGCCGCGGTGCTGTGGCGGGGGAAACCCGGCGAGTGGCTGCCCTCCGGCCGGCTGGCCTCCGCCATCTATGCGGTCTATGCGCTTGCCAACCTGATGACGGCGCCGCTTGCCATTCTCTATCCGGTGCAGTTCATCGACCGGCTGCCGGTGTCGGACTGGATGGCCTATACCAGCATGCTGCTTCTGATCTTCAACCTGCTGTCCTTCATGATGGCCATGGTGCTGAAGCTGGAACGCAGCGGCGAGATGCAGCGCAGGCTGGCCGAGCGCGACACGCTGACGGGGCTTCTCAACCGTCGGGTCTTTCTGGAGCAGGCGGCGCAGCTTGCCAGCCGGGGTGCAACCGCCATCGCGGTGCTCGATCTCGACCACTTCAAGCGTATAAACGATACCTATGGCCACCGCGCCGGTGATGATGCGCTGGTGCAGTTTTCCGAATGCCTGCGCAAGATCCTGCCTGCCCAGGCGATCTTCGGGCGTCTGGGGGGCGAGGAGTTCGGCATCTGCCTGCCCGGCCACGATCAGGCGTCGGCGCTTGGCGTCATCCAGGCGCTGCTTTCCTTCCTCTCGACGGAGGAGATCCGCTCCGGCGACAACCGGTTCCGGCTGACCTTCTCCTGCGGGGTCACCGTGATGGATGATCCGGCCCGCAGCCTGGATGCGTGGATGGCCGATGCCGACAGCGGCCTTTATGCGGCGAAGGAGGAGGGGCGCAACCGTGTGGTGGCGCATCGCGGCAGGCCCCTGCCGCCGGAGCCCGGCCGTGGCGCGCCGCTTGCCTTTGCCTGAGCGGTCGGCGCCGCGCATTTCCGCCCGATCTTGCCCCTTCCTTTTGCCGGCAAAAACCCTTAAACAACCCGGCACTATGACGATCGTTTCCGTGGCCCGCATGCATCGAATTATCGGCCCGGCCTTCCACGCAGCGTAATCGCGCGGGAAGGTCCGGGTTTTCGGTGCTTGGGCGTCGTTTCGTCCGGGCACGTTTCTTCCGCCACGTCGAATTTCATCCGCGCGACCCATTTTGCCGTCGCCTCCCTGAATGGCTGATCCATGACCGATACCAAGACCGATTATTCCTCCACGCTCTACCTGCCGCAGACCGAGTTTCCGATGCGCGCCGGCCTTCCCCAGAAGGAGCCGGAAATGGCGAAGAAGTGGAAGGAGATGGGGCTCTACAAGAAGCTGCGCGCTTCCGCCGCCGGCCGCGAAAAATTCGTGCTGCACGATGGCCCGCCTTACGCCAACGGCAACATCCATATCGGCCATGCGCTGAACAAGGTGCTGAAGGACGTCATCACCCGCTCGTTCCAGATGCGCGGCTATGACTCGAACTATGTTCCGGGCTGGGATTGCCACGGCCTTCCCATCGAATGGAAGATCGAGGAAGCCTACCGCGCCAAGGGCAAGGACAAGAACGAGGTCCCGATCAACGAATTCCGTCAGGAATGCCGCGAATTCGCGCAAGGCTGGATCAACATCCAGTCGGAGGAATTCCGTCGTCTCGGCATCGAAGGCGATTTCGACAATCCCTACACGACCATGGCCTTCCATTCGGAAGCCCGCATCGCCGGCGAGCTTTTGAAGATCGCCATGAGCGGCCAGCTCTATCGCGGCTCCAAGCCGATCATGTGGTCGGTGGTGGAGCGCACGGCGCTGGCGGAAGCCGAGGTGGAGTATCACGAGGTTGAAAGTGATACGATCTGGGTGAAGTTCCCGGTGGTGGAGAGTGGCTTTCGCGAAATTAAGAATAATGATTGGGACAAAAAGCTCTTCTTGGACGGTGCGAGTGTAGTTATTTGGACGACCACACCGTGGACGATTCCAGGTAACAGAGCGATCTCATTCTCTTCGAAAATCGAATATGGATTGTATGAAGTTGATGAAGCCGCAAATGAATTTGGTCCTCAGCCGAAAGAGCGCTTAGTCATCGCCAAGCGACTTTTCGAAGAGTGTGCAACTAAAGCAAAGTTGAAACTCTCCCTGCTTCGTAGTGTTGAGGGATGGGAACTCAAAGAAGTGGTTTGCGCCCATCCGCTCGTAGACCTCGGTTACACCTTCGACGTGCCCCTGCTTGACGGCGATCACGTCACCGATGATGCCGGTACCGGCTTCGTCCACACGGCGCCAAGCCATGGTCGTGAAGACTTTGACGCCTGGATGGGTCACGCCAAGGCTCTGGCGGAGCGCGGCATCGACACCAAAATCCCGTTCCCGGTCGATGACGCCGGCTTCTACACGGAAGACGCTCCCGGCTTCGGCCCCTCCGCCGAAGGCGGTGCGGCGCGTGTCATCGACGATAACGGTAAGAAGGGCGATGCCAACAAGCGGGTGATCGAGGCTCTGATCGCGGCGAACAATCTGTTTGCCCGTGGCCGCATCAAGCATGACTACCCGCATTCCTGGCGCTCCAAGAAGCCGGTGATCTTCCGCAACACGCCGCAGTGGTTCGTCTACATGGACAAGGAACTCGGCGACGGCACGACGCTGCGCACCCGCGCGCTCTCGGCCATCGACCAGACCCGTTTCGTCCCCGCCGGCGGCCAGAACCGCCTGCGCGCCATGATCGAGCAGCGTCCGGACTGGGTGCTGTCGCGCCAGCGTGCCTGGGGCGTGCCGATCTGCGTCTTCGCTGATGCCGAAGGCAATGTCCTGAAGGACGAAAAGGTCAATGCCCGCATTCTCGAAGCCTTCGAGGCGGAAGGGGCGGATGCCTGGTTTGCGGCCGGTGCCAAGGAGCGTTTCCTCGGCAACGAGCATGACGGCGAGAAGTGGCAGATGGTCACCGACATTCTCGACGTCTGGTTCGACAGTGGCTCGACCCACACATTTACGCTGGAAGACCGCCCGGACCTGAAATGGCCGGCGGATGTCTATCTGGAAGGCTCCGACCAGCATCGCGGCTGGTTCCATTCCTCGCTTCTGGAAAGCTGCGCCACGCGCGGCCGCGCGCCCTATAACGCCGTCATCACCCATGGCTTCACCATGGCCGAAGACGGCCGCAAGATGTCGAAATCGCTCGGCAACACGGTGACGCCGCAGGATGTGATGAAGGAATCCGGCGCCGATATCCTGCGCCTCTGGGTTATGTCGACCGATTATGCCGAGGACCAGCGCCTCGGCAAGACGATCATCCAGACCAATATCGATGCCTACCGCAAGATCCGCAACACGATCCGCTGGATGCTCGGCACGCTCGCCCACGACAAGGGCGAGGAGATCGCCTATGCCGAGCTGCCGGAACTCGAAAAGCTGATGCTGCATCGCTTGAGCGAACTCGACCAGCTGGTGCGCAAGGGTTATGACGAGTTCGATTTCAAGCGCATCGTCCGCGCTCTGAGCGACTTCGCCAATGTGGAACTGTCGGCCTTCTATTTCGACATCCGCAAGGATACGCTTTACTGCGAGGCGCCCTCGAGCCTGAAGCGCCGCGCGGCACTCCACGTCATCCGCAAGCTCTTCGATTGCCTGGTGCTGTGGTTTGCCCCGATGATGCCCTTCACCACGGAAGAGGCCTGGCTCTCGCGCGATCCGTCCGCCGAATCCGTCCACCTCGAACAGTTCCCGACCATCCCGGCCGATTGGGCGAACGAGGCGGTCGCGGAGAAGTGGAAGCATGTCCGCACCGTCCGCCGGGCCGTCACCGGCGCGCTGGAAGTGGAGCGCAAGGAAAAGCGCATCGGCTCGTCGCTGGAGGCAGCCCCGGTCGTTCATGTGGCCGATCCGGAGCTTCTGAAGGCGCTGGACGGTCTGGATTTCGCCGAAATCTGCATCACCTCGGATATTTCCGTCGTGGCGGGCGAGGGGCCGGCAGAGGCCTTCCGTCTGGACGATGGCACCAAGGTTGCGGTGGAGCCGAAGCTGGCCGAAGGCACCCGCTGCGCCCGCTCCTGGAAAATCACCAGGGATGTCGGGTCCGATCCGGACTATCCGGATGTCTCCGCACGCGACGCGCAGGCCCTGCGCGAACTTGCCGCGCTGGCGTAACAAACCATGCCGGATGATTGCGCTTTGGCGCGTCATCCGGTAAGTCTGCCTGAAATTGGCCGGAATTCTCGGCCATTGCGATCCGATGTAATCTCGCAGGCGTCGAGGACGGGCGCGGCTGGAAGGGTTTGAATGAAAACGATGCAGGTCATTTGCGCGCGTGCAGGCATTCTCGCCGTTGCCGTGGCGAGCCTGGGGCTGTCGGGCTGCATGTCCAGCCCCACCTACGGCACCAGCAAGACGGCCGCCGAACAGCTGGCCGACGACCTCGGCGAGTCGGTTTCGCTCGGCCTCGACAAGGAAGACAAGAAGACCGCCTACAACCCGCGCCCGCAGCTCGTGGTCAACAAGAAGGTGGAGCTGGGCCTGCCCGCGCCGCAGGACTCGCTCGCCAGCCGCGAAAACAATCCGCAATGGCTGGAATCTCCGGAAGAAACGCGCGCCCGCCTGCGCGAAGAGGCCGAGGCCAACAAGAACAATCCCAATTACCGCTCGCCGCTTCTGGCCGGCAACGGCACGGCCGGCACGCTGACGGAAACCCAGAAGTGGGAAGCCTTCCGCAAGGCCAAGGCGAATGCCAACGATCCCGGCATCTCCGGCCAGCGTCGCACGCTGACCGATCCGCCGCCGGAATACCGCATGGCCGACAACGCCAACCTGACGGATCTCGGCGAGCCCGAGGCCAAGAAGGAACGCGAGCGCAAGAAGGCTGCGGAAGCCGCCAGCAAGACCTCGTCCTGGTGGAAGGTGTTTGAGTAAGACGGACGCTGCGCAGGGGCCGGCCCGAACGGAACCGGCAGCCCTCAGTCAGGCTCTTGCCGCTTCGTCCTGAAGAAGTCGATGAGAAGTTCGGCCGCGGCCGTCTCGCTGAAACCGGAATACACCTCCGGCGCATGATGGCAGGTCGGCTGGCTGAAGAAGCGCACGCCGCTTTCCACCGCCCCCCCCTTCGGATCGCGTGCGCCGTAATAGAGCCGGCGGATGCGGGCAAAGGAAATCGCCGCCGCGCACATGGTGCAGGGCTCCAGCGTCACGTAGAGATCGGCGCCGGAGAGGCGCTCCTGGCCAAGTGCCTCGCAGGCCATGCGGATCGCGGCAATTTCGGCATGGGCGGTCACGTCGCAGGTGGCGCGGGTGATGTTGCCGGCCCGTCCGACGATGCGCCCGTCCAGCACAACGACGGCGCCGATGGGCACTTCGTCGCGCTCCCCCGCCTTGATGGCCTCCGCCAATGCCTCGTCCATGAAGCGATTTGTCCCGCTCATACGGCGATTTCCTCTTAACCAGGGCAACACGAACTGGTAGGAACGGTCCAACCCTTGCGTCGTGCCAGCCGTTCTCCGCGGCGCGACCAGACGAAAATTCAGTCAACACGCACATGTTCGGGACATATCCGTCCGACACTCTGCTTCAGGCAAACAACAAATGAGCTTCAAAGACAAGCCGAAGCGCGAGGGAGGCAAGCCCTTCGATCGCGACAGGAAAGATACCCTCAAGCCGAAAAAGACGTTCGATGTCGGCGCAAAGCCCGTCCGCAAGGCCGCAGCACCGGCCGCAGAAGCGGCAGAGGCAACCGCCGGCAAGCCGGAACGCATCTCCAAGATTCTCGCCCGCGCCGGCGTGGCCTCGCGCCGCGACGTGGAGCGGATGATCATGGAAGGCCGCGTGCGCCTCAACGGCCAGGTGCTCGACACGCCGGTCGTCAATGCCACGCTCTCCGACCGCATCGAAGTGGACGGCCAGCCGATCCGCGGCATCGAGCGCACCCGCCTCTGGCTCTACCACAAGCCCGCCGGTCTGGTGACGACCAATTCCGATCCGGAAGGCCGCCCGACCGTTTTCGACAACCTGCCGGACGACCTGCCGCGCGTGATGTCGATCGGCCGCCTCGACATCAATACCGAGGGCCTGCTGCTCTTGACCAATGACGGCGGCCTGTCGCGCGTTCTCGAACTGCCCACCACCGGCTGGCTGCGCCGCTACCGCGTGCGCGCCCACGGCGAGGTGACGCAGGAAGCGCTCGACAAGCTCAAGGAAGGCATTGCCGTCGATGGCGTGCTCTATGGCGCGATCGATGCGACGCTCGACCGCCAGCAGGGCCACAATGTCTGGATCACCATGGGCCTGCGCGAAGGCAAGAACCGCGAGATCAAGAACGTGCTCGGCGCGCTCGGCCTCGACGTCAACCGCCTGATCCGCATCTCCTACGGCCCGTTCCAGCTCGGCGACCTGCCGGAAGGCCATGTGGTGGAAGTGCGGGGCCGCATGCTGCGCGATCAGCTGGGCCCGCGCCTCATTGAGGAATCCAAGGCCAATTTCGAGGCGCCCATCTACAGCAATCCTGTTGCCGACGACGAGAAGCCGCAGCCGAAGGGTCCGGCCGTGGCACGCGAGGAGAAGCCCTGGGGCGCCGAAGAGCGCCGCGAGGGACGCTCCGAGCGCGACAATGATCGTGCTGGCGGCAAACCGGCGCCAAAGGGCAAGGGTCCCGCCAAGGGGCGTGACTTCGACAAGCGCGGCGGCAAGTTCGGTGGTGACGGCTTTGGCGAGGACAAGCCGAAGAAGCGCCCGCCGCTCGGCTCGACGCGCACTGCCAATGTGTGGATGGCGCCCGGTGCGCGTCCGACGGCCGATGCCGGCGCCAAGAAATCCGCCCGCGCCGAGGCAGAGCGCCTGTTCAACAAGAGTGCCGAGCCGCAGCGCCGTGCCAGCGTTCAGGTAAACCGCGTCGAGGGCGATAGCGACTGGATCCGCGCCGAGGCGCCCGCGCGCCGTCCGCGCGACGAGGATGAAGGCGGCTTCGGCCGCCGTGACCGCGGCGACCGTGCCGATCGCGGTGACCGGCCGGATCGTGGTGACCGTCGTGAGCGTGGCGACCGCCCGGACCGCGGCCCGCGTCCGGAACGGGGTGAGCGCAGCGACCGCTTCGAGCGTGGGGAGCGCAGCGGTGACCGCAGCGAGCGCAGCTTTTCCGACCGCCCGCGCGGCGACCGCAAGCCGCGCGAGGATGGTGACCGTCCGCGCTCCAAGCCCTATGGCGCGGGTTCCGGTCCCGGCCGTTCGGCCCGTGAAAACGCAGAACGCGCCTTCAGCCGGCCGGAGGGCGGGCGTCCCGAAGGCCGTCGCTCCGAGGGTGAGCGCGGCGGCTTCGGCGCCAAGCCCGCCGGTGGCAAGCCGTTCGGCGCAAAGCCCTCCGGCGGCAAGCCCGGTGCCAAGCCCTTTGGTGGCAAGCCGTCGTTCGGCGGCAAGCCCTCCTTTGGCGGGAAACCGGCCGGTGGCAAGCCGGGCGGTCGTCCGGCCGGTGGCCGCGGCCCGGGCTCCGGTCCCAAGGGCGGTTCGCGTTCGAGAACACCAAGAGGGTAGTGGCCGTGCGGATCGTTGGTGGTGAGTTTCGGGGCCGTTCTCTGGCCACGCCAAAGTCCAGCGCGATCCGGCCGACCATCGACCGGACGCGCGAAAGCCTGTTCAACATCATCGGCCATGTCTATCCGGAGGCGATCGAGGGCACCCGTGTCGTCGATCTCTTCGCCGGCACCGGCGCGGTGGGGCTGGAAGCCCTGTCGCGCGGCTGTCGCAGCGCGCTGTTTGTGGAAAACAGCGTCGAGGGCCGCGGCCTGTTGTGGGAAAACATCGAAAGCCTCGGCCTGCACGGCCGGGCGCGCATCCTGCGCCGCGATGCGACGCGGCTCGGGCCGGCCGGCACGATGGAGCCCTGCCATTTTCTTTTCGCCGATCCGCCCTATGGTCAGGGGCTCGGAGAAGCGGCGCTTCTCTCGGCGCATCAGGGCGGCTGGCTGATGCCGGAGGCGCTGGTGGTGCTGGAAGAACGGGCGGATGTGACGCTTGCCGTCGATCCGGTCTTCCAGCCGCTGGAACAACGCGTCTTTGGTGATACCCGGGTCGATTTCTTCCGCTACCGGCCCGTCTGAGGAGCCCGATGATGAGCACCCGGCTGTCGCTGCCCCACGAGATGAAGCGTTCGCTTGGAACGATGCCCTCGGTGGGGCTGGCGCTCGGTGGCGGCGGTGCGCGGGGCATTGCCCATATTGCCGTCATCGAGGCGCTCGACGAAATGGGTGTCAGGCCGGTGGCAATCGCCGGCTCCTCCATCGGCGCCATTTTCGGCGCCGGCATGGCCGCCGGCATGAGCGGGGCGGAGATCCGCGACTACACTCTGGAAACGCTCGGCAATCGCGGCACGGTTCTGAACCGCCTCTGGTCGCTCGGGCCCGACAGCATGCGCGACATGGTGGGTGGCTTTCGCCTCGGCCATTTCAACCTGGAACGCATCCTCACCGCCTTCCTGCCCGCGCAGGTGCCGGCGAGCTTCGAGGAACTGGCCATCCCGCTGAAGATTGCCGTCACCGATTATTACGGTCAGGCGGAGGTGATCGTGGAGGAGGGCGACCTGCGCACCGCGATTGCCGCCTCCGCCGCCATTCCGGGCCTGTTCATGGCGGTGCGCATCCATGGCCGTATCATGGTGGATGGCGGCATCTTCAATCCGGTGCCTTACGAGCATGTGGCGCAGGAGGCCGACATCGTCATCGGCGTCGACGTGGTCGGCGGGCCGGAGGGTGACGGCACACACCCGCCGAACCGGCTGGACAGCATGTTCGGCGCCAGCCAGCTGATGATGCAGGCCTGCATCGCGCTGAAGCTCAGACTGCATCCGCCGCATCTCTTCCTGCGCCCGCCTGTCAACCGGTTCGGCGTTCTGGACTTCCTCAAGGTGCGCGAGATCCTCGACGAGAGCGAAAGCATCAAGGACGAGGTGAAGCGCGGGCTTGAAAGCCTGTTCGAGGCGGCCGCGAGCCCGGCCTGACCCGTTGCGCATGAAGCCGGCTGATCGCTTCGGCTCAGATCGTGTCGGCCTCTTCCTCCGCCTCCATCGCGTCGCGCACCGGCGCGCGCTTCGGCTTGGTCAGCGGTTCGGGGCGCACGGGGCGGGTGTGCAGCATGTGCTGGCCGGCGGTGATGCCCTTGGCGGCCTGGATCTGCAGGCGCTCCTCGTCGCGGCGGCGGATGTCGTCGCCGATCTCGGCGGCTTCCGCTTCCGACTTGTCCAGCCCCTCCAGCATCTTGCGGCCGAACAGAAGGCCCGATTCCAGCGTCTCGCGCAGCTCGTATTCCACCTCGCGCGCCCTCAGCGACAGCGTGTGGATGCGGTCGTAGGAGCGCACGAAGAGGCGTGCATCCGGGAATTCGGCGCGGATGAGATCCACCACCCTGTCGGTGATCTCCTGCTTGTGGGTGCAGACTGCAACGATCTTGGCGCGTTCGATGCCGGCGGCCACCAGCACCTCGCGGCGCGTGCCGTCGCCGAAATAGATGCGGAAGCCGAAGGTTGCCGCCTGGCGGATGCGGTCCGGCGAATCGTCGATCACGGTGACATCGCTGCCGCCGGCAAGCAGGATCTGCGCGGCGATCTGGCCGAAGCGGGAAAAGCCCACCATCAGCACGTCGGCGCCGGCGCCTTCGAAATCCTCGGCGATCTCCTCGCGCGTCTCGCGCACCAGAAGCCGCCGCGACAGCGCCGTGCCGAGCGGCGTCAGCGCCATCGACAGGGTGACGCTGGCAATCAGCAGCGAAGAGGTGGCGGGCGTCAGCAGGCTGGCGGAAACGGCGGTGGTGAACAGCACGAAACCGAATTCGCCGCCCTGCGGCAGGAGCGCGGCTATGCTGACCGCATCGTCGTGGCTGGAGCCCCACAGCCGTGCCAGCCCGTAGAGAATGAGGGCCTTGAGGATCATGAACAGCGGAACGCCCAACAGGATCAGCAGAAGGTTGTTGAGGATGGCGTCGAGCTGCAGCGACAGGCCGACCGCGATGAAGAACATGGCGAGCAGCAGGCCGCGGAACGGTTCGATATCCGCCTCCAGTTCATGCCGATAGGAGGATTCCGCCAGCATCACGCCGGCGAGAAAGGCGCCCATGGCCATGGACAGGCCGGCAAGCTGCATCAGGATCGCCGATCCCAGCACCACCAGAAGCGCGGCCGCCAGCATCACCTCGCGGGCGCCGGTGCGGGCAATCACCTGGAACATCGGCGTCAGCAGGTAGCGTCCGGCCAGGATCAGCAGGCAGATGGCAATGGCGGCGATGGCGAAATCGGCGAAGAAGCTGTCTGCATGCGCTTCCTGGCCCGAGCCGAGCAGCGTCACCAGCGCCAGAAGCGGCACGATGGCCAGATCCTGGAACAGCAGCACGGAAAAGGCGCGCCGGCCGTAGAGCGTGTTGGACTCGCCGTTGTCGGCCAGGATCTGCAGCGCAAAGGCGGTGGAGGACAGCGCCAGGCCGAAACCGGCGATCACGCTGCCCTGCCAGCTGGCGATGCCGGTCAGCCAGGCAAGCCCCGTCAGCGCCAGGCCGGACAGCACGACCTGGGCCGTGCCCAGCACGAAGATGTCGCCGCGCATCTGCCACAGGCGCGAGGGCTTCAGCTCCAGCCCGATGATGAACAGCAGGAAGACCACGCCGAGTTCGGAGACATGCAGAACCTCCTGCGGATCGCTGACCAGCCGCAGGATGGGGCCGATGACGATGCCGGCGGCGAGATAACCCAGCACGGTGCCGAGGCCGAGTTTCTTGAACACGGGTGCCGCCAGAACGGCGCCGGCGAGCAGCAGAAGCGTTTCGTTCAACATCGGATCGGTTGTCGCCATGCGGCCTCTCGTTTTGTTGTTGCGGCAAGAATCGCCCGGCCGCTCTTGATGCATTCTTTCGTGCACAATACATGGTCTGGCAACGAAAGGCTCATCCCATGTCGTCTGAAATGCCCTCCGCAATTGATTCCAGTGCCCTCCTGTCGCGTGCCTCCGAACTGATCGACCTGGCCAGGGCGGCCGGCGCCGATCAGGCGGATGCCGTCGTGGTGCGCTCCCGCTCCCGTTCCGTCAGCGTCCGCCTGGGCAAGGTGGAGAACACGGAGGCCTCCGAAAGCGACGATTTTTCGCTGCGCGTCTTCGTGGGGCGGCGGGTGGCAAGCGTCTCGGCCAATCCCGGCTTTGACCTGAAGCAGCTGGCCGAACGGGCCGTTGCCATGGCGAAGGTCTCGCCGGAGGATCCCTTCGCCTGTTTGGCGGACGAGGGCAATCTGGCTGCGGCCTATCCGGATCTCGATCTCTACGATCCGACCGAGGTCTCCACCGACGCGCTGGCCGAGGCGGCGCTTGCCGCCGAACAGGCGGCGCTGTCGGTCGCAGGCGTCACCAATTCCTCCGGTGCCGGTGCTTCCGCCGGCGCGGGCGGCCTCGTTCTCGTCACCTCGCACGGCTTTGCCGGCAGCTACATGGCCAGCCGCTTCGGCCGCTCCGTCAGCGTCATTGCCGGCGAGGGCACGAAGATGGAGCGTGACTACGATTATGACAGCCGCCTCTATGTCGCCGATCTCGACCCGGCCGAACTGATCGGCCGCCGTGCCGGCGAACGCGCCGTCGGCCGCATCAATCCGCGCCAGGTGGAGACCGGCAGCAATGTCACCGTCGTCTTCGATCCGCGCATCGCGCGCGGCTTTGTCGGGCATATTGCCGGCGCCATCAACGGCGCCTCCGTCGCCCGCAAGACGAGCTTTCTGCGCGACAGGATGGGCCAGCAGGTGCTGAAGGCGGGCCTTCACGTCACCGATGACCCGCTGGTCGTGCGCGGTTCCTCCTCGCGTCCCTTCGATGGCGAGGGCGTGACCGGCAAGCGCATGGTGATGATCGAGGACGGCGTGCTGAAGCACTGGTTCCTCTCGACCTCGACCGGCCGCGAACTCGGTCTTGAAACCAATGGGCGCGGCGTGCGTGGTGGAACCTCCGTGTCGCCTGCCTCCACCAATCTGGCGCTCGAGCCCGGCGACATCTCCCCGCAGGACCTGATCCGCGGCATCGGCACCGGCTTCTACGTGACGGAACTGATCGGCCAGGGCGTCAACATGATCACCGGCGAATACAGCCGTGGCGCCACCGGCTTCTGGATCGAGAACGGCGAATTGACCTTCCCGGTCTCGGAAGTCACCGTCGCCTCCAATCTCAAGGACATGTTCATGCGCATGACGCCGGCGAACGACATCGACCGCAAGTTCGGCGTCGCCGCACCGACGATCGCCATCGAGGGCATGACGCTGGCAGGACGCTGAGGTGACGGACACGACCGCCGGGAACTGGGCAGAGGATCTGGAACTCATCCGCCGCGCCGCGCGCGAGGCTGGCGACGTGGCGCTCGGCTATTTCGGCCGCTCGCCCGAGGTGTGGTGGAAGAACGAGGGCCGCTCGCCGGTCAGCGCCGCCGACTTCGCCGCCAATGACCGGCTGGAGACGCTGCTGCGGGTCGCGCGCCCGGCCTATGGCTGGCTGTCCGAAGAGACGGACGACGATCCTGCCAGGCTTGCCTGCAAGACGCTGTTCGTCGTCGATCCGATCGACGGCACGCGCGCCTTCATCAATGGCGAGGCGACCTGGTGCGTCAGCGTCGCGGTCGTGCATCGCGGACGGCCGGTAGCGGGCGTGCTCTATGCGCCGGCCCTTGGCGAGGAATTCATGGCGGTGGCGGGCGGTGCGGCGCAAAAGAACGGTGTGGAGATCTGCACCTCGCAGCCGCGCCCCGGCGAAGCGCGTCGCATCGCGGTGGCCGAGGAGATGTTGCGCCGCTTCGATGACGGTTTCCGCAGCACGCTGCATCGCATTCGCCACGTGCCCTCGCTCGCCTACCGGCTGGCCATGGTGGCGGACGGACGCATCGACGGCACCGTGGTCATGCGCAACAGCCATGACTGGGACCTCGCCGCCGCCGATCTCATCCTGGAACGGGCCGGCGGCCGACTGGTCGGTCTCGATCGTCTGCCGCTTGCCTACAACCGGCAGGGCGTTACCCACGGCGTGCTTTGCGCCGGCGCCGAACATCTGCTGGAAAGCCTTGTGCGCGGCCTCGCATCGGGTTGACCTTTGATGCGGAATGCCGCAGGAGAAGGGGGCGGGGGAGTTGACAGAACGAGGCATAGAATGACCGTGCAGGGCGAAAAGAAACAGCTGCTTCATCTTGTTTTCGGCGGCGAGCTGGAAAGCCTCCAGGGGCTCGATTTCAAGGATCTGAACGCGCTCGACATCGTCGGCATCTTCCCGGATTACGCCAGCGCTCTCGAAGCCTGGAAGAGCAAGGCGCAGATGACGGTCGACAATGCGCACATGCGCTACTTCATCGTCCACATGCACCGTCTGCTGGACCCCGACAGCAAGGCCTGAGATCACGCACAGGCGGGATGCCTGACGACGGGCGTGGCGCGTTTTTGACGCAATTGCGACGCATACATCAGTGCAATGTAAGGCTGCGAACGGACAATGCGGATGACGGGTGAACGAGGGCGATGGCAGTGAGCAACGGCTTGGCGCGCATGGCCCTGTTCGGATACCGCGTGGCCGGCATCTGCGCCTATCCTCTGGCTTCTCCCTATCTTGCCTATCGCACGCTGAAGGGCAAGGAAGACCGCCAGCGCCGGCTGGAACGCTTCGGCTATCCGAGCGTGCCGCGCCCGCATGGTCCGCTGATCTGGGTGCACGCGGCAAGCGTCGGCGAGACGCTGGCCGTCATCCCCTTGATCCGCGAGTTGCGCCGGCGCGAAATCCACGTTCTTCTGACCACCGGCACGGTCACCTCGGCCATGCTCAGCCGCAACCGGCTGGGCGATGAGGTGATCCACCAGTATGTGCCGCTCGATGTGAAGTTTCCGATCAAGCGCTTCATCGCCTACTGGCATCCGGATGCGGCGATCACCGCCGAATCCGAGATCTGGCCGACCACCATGGCCGAGCTTTCCCGCCGCAACATCCCGCAGATCCGGGTCAATGCCCGCATTTCCGACCGTTCCTACGAGCGCTGGAGCAACCGCAGTGCGATTGCCGAGCTGCTGTTCGGCCGCCTTGCGCTGGTCGTGGCGCGCTCCGATCTCGATGCCGAACGCTTCCGCGATCTCGGTGCCTGGCCGGTGGTGATCTCCGGCAACCTGAAGGGCGATACAGATCCGCCGCCGGTCGACGAGACTGTCCTGACGCAGTACCGGGCGCAGATCGGCACGCGCAAGACCTGGGCGGCCATCTGCACCTTTCCGGGCGAGGAAGAGGCGGCGACCTTCGTGCACCGCGCCATAAAGCCGCGCAACCAGCAACTGACCATCATCGTGCCCCGTCACCCGGAGCGCGGCGACGAGATCGAGGCCATGCTGCGCGAGAAGGGGCTGATGGTTGCCCGTCGCTCGCGCAACGATGCCATCACGCCGGAAACCGACGTTTTCCTCGGCGACAGCATCGGCGAGATGGGGCTTTACCTGCGCCTGACGGAAGTCTCCTTCGTCGGGCGGTCGCTGACGGCCGAAGGCGGGCAGAACCCGCTCGAATCGGCCATGCTCGGCTGCGCGGTGCTGTCCGGCCCGAACGTGCAGAATTTTCGCGAGACCTACCAGCAGGTCATCCGCAAGGGCGGTGCCCGCATGGTGCGCGACACCGAAATGCTGGCCAAGGCCGTGCATTACCTGATGACCAATGACGTGGCGCGCCGCAAGATGATCGACAGCGGACACGAGGCCGTGCAGGACATGCGCGGCGCGCTTTCCACCACGATCAAGGCGCTCGAACCCTATCTCAATCCCTTGACCGTGGCGGCACGCCTGCGTCCGGCCGGTGCCGGCGGAGGCGCATGACCACACGGCTTTCCGATATTGCCGGCATCCTGTTCGACAAGGACGGCACGCTTCTGAGCTATGACGACAGCTGGGGCCCGGTGAACCGCGAGGCGGCGCGCATCGGCGCAGCCGGTGGCGGAGTGGCGCTGGAGGAGCGCCTGCTGCGTGCCGCTGGCATGGATCCCGAAAGCGGCCGTACCGCTGCCGACAGCCTGTTTGCCGCCGGCACAGCGGCCCAGATCGCCGCCGGCTTCGTCGCGGCCGGCTCTCCCGTTCCGGTCGGTCCGCTGACCGAGGCGCTCGATGATCTCTTCGTGCGGGGCGCGCAGCATTCCGTACCCGTCACCGATCTTTCCGGTTTCTTCGCAAGGCTGAAGGCGCGCGGCTTTCGCCTCGGCGTCGCCTCCAGCGACAACGAGCGGGCGATCCGCGAGACGGCACGGCGCTTCGGCTTTCTCGAACATCTCGATTTCATCGCGGGTTACGACAGCGGCCATGGCTGCAAGCCGGAGCCGGGCATGGTGCTGGGCTTCTGCCAGGCCGTCGGCCTTTTCCCCTCGCAGGTCGCCATGGTCGGCGACAACAATCACGATCTGCACATGGCCGCTGCCGCCGGTTGCGGCCTCAAGGTCGCGGTGCTGACCGGTACCGGTTCGGTGGCAAGCCTGCAGGCTGCTGCCGATCATGTGCTGGGCGATATCACGGACCTGGAAACGCTGCTGCCGGAGCGTCAGCTCGCCTGAGATCCGCAGCCCCTGCGGCCAGCGACTGAAGGCTGCGAATGCCGCGCACGGTCGCCGTGTCCTGCCGCGCGGCCGAGACAGAGGAGGACGAGCCATGGTTTCTCAAGCGCCTGCCTTCTGGTGGAGACGTTCGGACTGGCGGGCCTTTGGCCTCTGGCCGGTCTCCCTTCTCTATGGCCGCATCGCTGGCAATCGCATGGCAAAAGCCATGCGGCCCTGCGTGCCGGTGCCGGTGTTTTGTGTCGGAAATTTCACCGTGGGCGGTGCCGGCAAGACGCCGACGGCCGTTGCGATTGCCCGCGCAGCCAGAGCACGGGGCCTGACGCCCGGCTTTCTCAGCCGTGGCTATGGCGGACGCCTGAAGGCCACCACGCTGGTCGATCCGGCCCGTCATGGAGCCGATGCGGTGGGCGATGAGCCGCTGCTTCTGGCCCGCGAGGCGATGACCGTGATTTCCCGTCGACGGGTGGATGGAGCCGAACGGCTGGCAGCGGAAGGATGCGATTTCATCATCATGGATGACGGCTTCCAGAGCGCCCGCCTGATGCTCGACTTCGCGCTGGTGGTGATCGACGCCCGCCGCGGCATCGGCAACGGCCACCTGGTGCCGGCCGGTCCGCTGCGGGCCCCGCTTTCCGAACAGATGCGGCAGATGTCCGCCCTGCTGAAGGTGGGTGAGGGGGAGGCGGCCGATCCCGTCGTGCGCCGGGCAGCGCGCGCGGGCAAGCCGGTGCGTCTCGCAAGCCTCGTGGCGCGTCCCGACCCGGCGATTGCCGGCGCGCGCGTTCTGGCCTTTGCAGGCATTGCCGATCCCTCGAAATTCTACCGCACGGTGGCGGCGATCGGCGGCGAGGTGGCGGTGGAGCGCTCCTTCCCGGACCATCATCCCTTTACCGACGACGAGATCCTCGGCCTGCTCGGACAGGCAGAGCGGGAGCGGCTGCTGCCGGTCACCACGGCCAAGGATGCCGTACGGCTTGCCGGTCGCGGCGGACCTGCCGAACGCCTGCTGTCGCTTGTCCGCATCGTGGAGGTGGAGATGGTTTTCGACGATCCGCACGCGCCCGCGCTGATGATCGAGGAGGCGATCGCCCATTGCCGCCGGCGTCTGGTGGAGCAGGCGCGGGAACAGGCACAGTGAATGAAGCCGGTCGGCCGCAGGCGGCGCGGTCTTGCCGGCGGCTCAGCCGCGCGACTGGTTGGGCAGAATGCCGGCGCGCTTGTCGGCTTCCAGGGAGGCGGCGCAATCTGCATAGGCTTCCTGTCGCGCCACGCTCCAGTAGCGCAGCTCATCGACGGGAATGGCAACACCGGTGATGGCGCAGGGAACATGGGAACCTGCCGTCAGGATCTGGTAATCGCCATCGAGGTACCGGATCCTGGCCTCGCGGTTTCCACCCCCTTCGAATCGGTTCATCACTCGTCTCCTGCGAAATATCATGGTCCTGCTCTACAGCATCGGTCTTGAAACCGCATCCCGGAAATCGCACGCAATGATGCGCGGGGCGATGCGGAACGAGCCGGTCCTCCGGCTTCAGCTGCGGCCGAACAGCCGCTCGATGTCGCTCAGCTTCAGCTCGATATAGGTCGGCCGGCCGTGGTTGCACTGGCCGGAGCCGGGGGTGGCTTCCATCTCGCGCAGCAGCGCGTTCATCTCCTCGGGGCGCAGCCTGCGGCCGGAGCGCACGGAGCCGTGGCAGGCCATGGTGGCAGCCACATGCTCCAGCCGGCTCTTCAGCCCGCCCGCCGTGTTCCATTCGCCGATCTCGTCGGCAAGGTCGCGGATCATCGCGGTCGCATCCACCTCGCCAAGCAGGGCAGGCGTTTCCCGCACGGCGATGGCACCGGGGCCGAAGCGTTCGATCACCAGTCCCAGCCTTTCCAGTTCCGCCGCATGCATGGTCAGCCGGTCGCAATCCTCTTCCGGCAGGTCGATGATGTCGGGAATGAGCAGCACCTGCGAAGGCAGCCGGTCCGCCTCCAGCGCCTTGCGCATCGCTTCGAACACCAGCCGTTCATGGGCCGCGTGCTGGTCGACGATCACCAGCCCGTCCTCGGTCTGGGCGACGATGTAGTTTTCGTGCAGTTGTGCCCGTGCCGCGCCGAGCCGGTGACGAATCGCGGGATCCGGCTGGGCGGCGTCCGCCTGTCCGGCGGCCGGCACCGGCGCCTGCATGGCATCGGCCCGCGCGCTTGGCGTCATCAGCGTGTCGAAGGCGGACTGGCGCCGTTCGGCGAACGCATTGCCCGCCGGCATGGCCATCGGCCGGTAGGGCGAGGTATCCGCCGTCCAGCCGAGATTGGCCGGCCGCGGCGGCACATGGCCCGCGCCGAAGCTTCGGCCTGCTGCGGGCATCTGGTCGGCGCCCGCGCCGGACGCCGAGCCGATACCGGCACCGGCCCCCAGGCCGAAGCCGGGGCGGAAGGCGCGCATCAGTCCGCTGGCGCCGGTGGTGGCGGCGCGGTCGCCCTCGCGCGCCAGCGCCTCGCGCAGTGCACCAACGATCAACCCGCGCACCAGGCCGGGATCGCGGAAGCGCACATCCGCCTTGGCCGGATGCACGTTGACGTCCACCAGCGCCGGATCGAGCGTGATCGACAGCACCGCGACCGGATAGCGCCCGGCCGGAATGGTTTCCGCATAGGCGCCACGGATAGCCGAGAGGATCAGCTTGTCCTGCACCGGACGGCCGTTGACGAAGGCATATTGGTGGGTGGAATTGCCGCGGTTGAAGGTCGGCACCCCGGCAAAGCCGGTCAGCGTCACATCCTCGCGCGCCGCACGAATCTCGATGGCATTGTCGCGGAACTCGGCGCCCAGCACCTGCGCCATGCGGGCCAGCGGATCGCCGGGGGAGGCGGGAAATTCCAGCGTCGAACGATCGCTGCCGGAAAGCACGAAGCGCACCTGCGGGAAGGCGATCGCCATGCGCTTGACCACTTCGGTGATCGCGCCGGCCTCGGCCCTTTCGCTCTTCAGGAACTTCAGTCGGGCAGGCGTTGCAAAGAAGATGTCGCGCACTTCCACCACGGTGCCCTGGTTTGCCGCGGCCGGCCTTGCCGGCGTCAGGCGTCCGCCGGCGACGGAAATCTCCACGCCCGTTTCTGCGCCTGCCGTGCGGCTGGTGATCGAAAGCTTGGCGACCGAGCCGATCGAGGGCAGGGCCTCGCCGCGAAAGCCGAGCGTGCGGATGTCGTCCAGCGTCTCGGAGATCTTCGAAGTGCAATGACGGCGCACGGCAAGGTCCAGATCGGCGGCATCCATGCCGCAACCATTGTCGGTGATGCGGATCAGGCTCTTGCCGCCGCCGGCCGTGGCGATCTCCACCCGGGTGGCGCCGGCATCGATGGCGTTTTCGATCAGCTCCTTGGCGGCACTGGCGGGGCGTTCGATCACCTCGCCGGCGGCTATCTGGTTGATCAGCGTTTCGGGCAACTGTTTGACGGGCATGCCACCATTGTCGGGGATTCGGTGTCGCAAGGAAAGCCCCGTCTGCCGTTGTGCACCGGCTTGCGTCGCACGGTTGCTGCTGCGCGACCTTTTCCGCTAGCGTTAAGAGCAACTTAACAGGAAGCCGATATTGCTTCACAACGACATGGTGACCGGCAGATTCGCGACTTTGCGCAATTGCCGGCACGGCGTTCTGAAGGCCCCGCCGCAGGCGAAGGCGGGAAACAGGAAGCGAGATGATGCGACCGTTACGGATCGACAGCCGGCTCCCGGCGGCGGGAGCCACCCGCACGAGACGGAAGGCCCCGCGATGACGGGCGAGGGCGCGCATCCGGATGGGCTGATGCAGCCGGCGCTGCTCGACCTTCTCGCGGAGGCGGTTTCCGGGGCCGTGCTGATCTATGATCGCGACGACACCATCGTGTTCGCCAGCGCCCAGCTGCGCACCTTCCTGCCGGCCCTGCCGCTGGTTCCGGCGCCCGGCACGCGGCTCAGGGATTTCCTGTCGATCGTCTACGACCATGGCGGTTATTTTCCCGATCTGACCGGGCGTCTGCGCCACCCGCCGATGGGGCGCGAGGAATGGATCACCAGCGAGATCGCCAGCCTCTGGCGCGAGCGATCCGAAACCGTGGAGCGGCGGGCGCTCGACCGCTGGATGAGCCTCAGCAAGCGGCGCACGCCCTCCGGCTATGGCCTGTGCCTGTTCCGAGACGTTTCCGAACACAAGAAGCGCGAGGACCAGTGGCGCTCCGACCTGGAGCGGGTGCAGATCACCGAGGACATTCTCGACAACCTGCCGTTCCCGATCATGGTGATGGACCGCAACTTCACCTATGTCGCGGTCAACAAGGCCACCTGTTCTCTTTACAGCCTTTGCGCCGACGAGATCCTGGGGCGAAAGAGCGACGACATTCACCCGCCGGAACTCGCCGCCCGCATCGACCAGGCCAACCGCCAGGTGCTGGAGACCGGGGTTCCCTTCAGCATCAGCGAACAGGTGATCCGTCCGGATGGCAGCCGCACCGCCATGCTGACCCGCAAGCTCAGGGCCGGAAAGCCCGGCCGCTATTTCGTCGTCACCGCGATGGAGGACATTGCCGAGGTTCTCTCGACCGGCGAGCAGCCCGAATGGACCTTTACCGGGCTTGAGGGCGTGGACTTCGTGCATTCCGACATGCGCCTGGACCGGACCGAGTGGCCGGCCGCCGTGCCGGCGGAGCGTTCCGGCAGCCGCCGCGTGCTGATCGTCACCGACGACGGCAAGGTGGAGGCGGATGGTGTGGCGCTGCTTCTGCGTGCCGGCTTCGACGCGACGGCGGCGCGCGATCTGCGCGAACTGCGCGGCATTCTCGACATCGCCCGCGAACGGCAGGTGGTGATCGATCTCGTCGTCGTCGATTCCGCCATGGACATCGGCTGCCTGGAAGAGGCGGAAGCCTCCGGCATTGACGTGCTGGTGCTGGAAGCCTTCCAGGTGGAGCGGGAACTTCTGGCCGCCGTGCAGCGTCGCCTGCTGCGGCCGCGTGCCCTGCCGGCGGCGCGCAAGGCGGACGAGGACGACTGGCAGATCGCCTCGGTCGCGGCCATCGACGTGCTGGTTGCGGAGGACAACGAGGTCAACCAGATCGTGTTTGCCCAGATCCTCGAAGGTTTCGGCTATCGATATGCCATTGCTTCCGATGGGGAAGAGGCCGTGCGCCTGTGGCGGGAGATGAAGCCGCGCATCGTGCTGATGGACATCACGCTGCCGATGCTGAACGGCTTCGAGGCGGCATCCTGCATCCGCGAGAGCGAGAGCGGCGGCGAACGGACCCCGATCATCGGCGTTCTGACGCCTGCGGTGGAAGGCGACCGCGATGCCTGCTGGGCGGCCGGAATGGACGATGTGGTTCTGAAGCCGCTGAGCCCGGATGCGCTGGAGGAAAAGTTCCGTCGCTTCCTCGGCACGCGGGACGGCGAACCGCGCCGGCGCGGCGATTCGCGCTGAGCGCGGATCTGCCGACTCCGATGCACCGGAGGCGGGTGCATGGGGGCGGATGCACGGCAGCCGGGCGTCGTATGCTGATCAATGCTATGGTTTTGTTAATCTTTCGGCAGCATTCTGCGCAAAAACCTGAAATGCGTGGAGCGCGTGATGAAAACGGCCGGCCGTCCGGTGCCGCAGGTCAGCCAGAACGAATTGCAGGCCATGGCCTATCGCGATCCGCTGACGGGCCTCGGCAATCGCTACCGGCTGCGCGACAAGGTGCGCCTGATTGCCGCCGAACGCGCCGACGACCCCGCGCCCTTCACCATCGGCATCGTCAACCTGGATGGCTTCAAGCCGATCAATGATCTCTTTGGCTCACAGGCGGGCGACGACATTCTCTGCCAGGTGGCGCATCGCCTGAAGGCCTGCATTCCCGATGGCGCCACCGTCACCCGTCATGACGGCGACGAATTCGCCTTCCTGCTGCCACTGGTCTTCGAAAAGACCAGCGCCGAACGTCTCGGCCAGATGATCAAGGAGGTTCTGTCGGCGCCTTACGATCTCGGCGATCGCAATGTGCGGCTGTCTGCCTCGTTCGGCTTTGCCGTCTATCCTTTCGCCGGCGAGGAATTCGAGGAACTGCTGAAGAGCGCCGAGACGGCGCTTTATCGTTCCAAGCGCCGCGGGCGGGGCCAGATCACCGTCTATTCCCGCGAGATCGCCCAGGAGATGAAACGTTCCACACAGCTGGAGCAGGCACTGCGCAACGCCATCATCGCCGATTCGGTGGAGGTGCATTTCCAGCCGATCGTTCGCATTCGCGATGCCTCCGTGGTGGGGTTCGAGGCGCTGGCGCGCTGGAACGATGCGGATCTCGGCTTCGTATCGCCGGCGGTCTTCGTGCCGCTCGCCGAAGAGCGCGGCTTCATCGATGCCCTGTCGGATACCCTGCTGCGCAAGGCGGCGGAGGCGGCGCTCTCGTGGCCGCGCGAGCTGTTCCTGTCGTTCAATCTGTCCTCGGCGCAGCTGATGGATCCGGGCACGGCGGCCACCATCCTCGCCACGCTCGGCCGTGTCGGGCTCGATCCCGCCCGCCTCGAGCTGGAAATCACCGAAACGGCCGTGATGACCTCGGCCGATACCGCCGAGCGGATCATTGCCGAGTTGCGCCAGTCGGGCGTGCGCATCTCGCTGGACGATTTCGGCACCGGCCAGTCGAGCCTCGGACGGCTGCGTGATTTCACCTTCGACAAGGTGAAGATCGACCGCGCCTTCATTTCCCGCATCACCACCGATCGTGCTTCCGAGCATATCGTCAAGGCGATCATTGCCATGTGCGATGGGCTCGACCTGCAGGTGGTGGCCGAAGGGATCGAGGAATGGGCGGATGCGGAGAAGCTGAAGACGCTCGGCTGCGCCATGGGGCAGGGCTATTACTATGGCCGCCCGGTCGATGCCGCAGCGACGCTGCGCTACCTGCAGACCCATCATCGCGATTTCATGCCCGCCCAGGAAACCGCCTGAGCCTGTCCGGTCCCTGCCGTCCCGCCATCCGCCGCCCCCGCCATCCGACCTTGGCGCCCGTCTGCGGGCGCCGGCCCGCAACAAGAAAGGGTGGCGCCGCAGCGCCACCCCTGTCGTCCTGTTCCGGTCTGGTGGAACGTGCCACGCTCCGGACCCTGCGACCGTTACGGCTGCGAGGTCGTCGACGGGGTTGTGGCTCCACCGGCCGGGGCCGTGGTGGTGGCGGCGCCACCGGTCGAAGAGGTGGTGGTGTTGTCGGTCTGCTGGTCGTCCAGCGTACGGAACTCCGGTGCGGCCTTGAGCGACTCGGCCGTTTCCATGGTGGTCAGCCGTACATTGTTGTTTTCCGGGTCGCGGCTGACATTGATCTTGCTCATCGGCACCGCGACGTTCTTTGCGCCGATGCCGAGGAAGCCGCCGACGCCGACCACGGCTGCGACGATGCCGCCGTTTTCCTCGAGAATCAGATCGTTGACATTGCCGATGCTCTTGTCTTCACCATTGTAGATGCTCTGGCCGATATAGTCGTTGGCGCTGATCTGCGTTTCCGTCTGCTGGGTCAGGTAATCCTGGGCGCCGGCGCCGGTGTTGGCGGCGCCCATGGAGCCGGTCGTGCCCGTGGTGCCGGTGGCGGACGAACCGGTCGACGGGGTGGCTGCGCCATTGCCGGCCGGCGGCATGGTGGTGTCGGTCTGGGCGCCGGGAGCGGCAGGCGTTGCCGAGGGAGCCGTTGTCTGGGCAAGCGCCGGTGCAGCGGCGGTGGAAGCCATCAGAATGGCAGCGGCTGCCATGGTACCAAGGGTCTTCTTCATAACGAACCTACCTTTGTTCAATCCGGGTTGCTCCGGCGCGCGGGGTGGAATGTCGCGCCGGTTCGACGGAAGAATGCTCGCTGCCGGACTTGGTTCCGAGGCAATATGCCAAAAAAATAGGCGAAAACGCCGGAACGTTTTCGCCTGATTCGAGTTTGGTACGCCCTGCTGCGCGTGGTCTGTCGGTCGCCTCAGAGGATATAGGCGGGCTCGAAACGGCCTTTCACGGAGATGCCGAGATCGAAGAGGAAACCGGCCTGGGGATCGGCCGCCAGTTCCTCGGGGCTGGCGCCTTCATGGGCTGTCGTCACCAGCAGACGGTCGGCATCCCTGCCGAAAAAGGCCGGGCAGGAGGTGCGCGATGTGGGCACGCTGTAGCGCGCCACGTGGCGGCCGTCCGGCGCATAGCGATCGACCGCGCCCACGCCCCAGCGGGCGTTCCAGACATGACCTTCCGCATCGCAGACCGAGCCATCCGGCCCGCCTTCGGCGCCTGCCGCCACAAAGACCGAAGGCTCGCCCACCGGCAGGCCGGTTGCGGGATCGAGCGGTACGCGCATGATGTCGCCGATGCGGGTGTCGGTGTAGTAGCCCGTCGCGCCATCGGGCGAGAAGCAGATGGAATTGGGGATGCTGATGCCGGTGAAAAGCCGTGTCACCACGCCCTTTGCCACATGATAGATCGAGCCGGCGCCGTTTTGCGCCTTCAGCCCCATGGTGCCGATCCACAGGGCGCCGCAGGCATGCACGCGCCCGTCATTCGACCGGTTGCCCATATGTGCCGGTTCTAGCTCCAGATAGGGGGTGAAGGCGCCGCTTGTAACGTCGCGGATCAGCAGCCCCTGCTCGCTGGCGATCAGCTGGCGGCCGGCATCGATGCGGGCCAGCACGCTCGCCTTGAAGGGCAGGGCATGCAGGCGCGCCGCGCCCGTCGCAAGGTTCAGCTCATGCAGTTCCCTGCCGAGAATGTTGAACCACCAGATGGTGTCGGTCGCCGCGTCATAGGTCGGGCCTTCGCCGAGTTCCGAGGTGTGGCGCGACAGAATGCTGCCCTTGAACGGATGGATCTCGCTCATCGTGCCGCCTCCAGCGCCCGGTCATAGGCCTCGATCGTCACCCGGGCGCGGCGCAGCACCTCATCCGTGCCCATGCCGGCCTTGTAGAGGCTGGAGCCCAGGCCGAAGGCGGTGATGCCGCCCTTCACATATTCCTCGAAATTGCTGTCGGAGACACCACCCACGGCGGCGATCACCAGGTCCTTCGGCAGCACGGCGCGGATCGCATTGATGCCGGAGGGGCCAAGCACGCTGGCGGGGAAGAACTTCAGCCCCGTTGCGCCGGCGCGGGCGGCAGACAGCGCTTCCGTGGCGGTGAAGCAGCCCGGCAGCGTCACCATGCCGCGCGCCGCAGCCGCTTCGATCACCGCCGGCTCGACATTCGGGCTCACCATCAGCCGGCCGCCGGCGGAATCCAGCCCGGCGACGTCCTCGACGGTCAGCACCGTGCCGGCGCCGATCAGGCAATCCGCCGGCGCCAGCCGTGCCGCCATCTCGATCGAGCGGAACGGATCCGGCGAATTCAGCGGAATTTCGATGGCGGTGAAGCCGGTCTCGATCAGGCCGCCGACAATGGCTTGCGTCTCTTCCGGCTTGATGCCGCGGAGAATGGCGACCAGCGGCCGCTGCATGGAGGGAAAGGGAATGCGGGTCATGCGGGCATCCTTGCATGGCTGAGGAAAAGCGATTGGGCGGCGGCGGCCAGTCCCTGTCGAACGGCAAGATCGGCATCGATCGTCTCGAAGGCAAGGCCAAGGGCGGCAAGGGCCCCCTCGTAGAGGCCCTGCAGACGGCCGGAGGCGACAAGCCGCACCAGATCCGGGCGCTGGCCGGCTACATGCAGGCCGCCGGCGATTTCCACGCCGATCAGCGTGCCGGACAGGCGCGCGGCGGCGCCGGTGGCATCGAGCCCGTGCAGCAGCTGGCCGGAACGGGCGGTGAAGATCAGGCTTGTCAGCAGCGCCGGCTCGGCCGCGGCCTTGACGACGGCGGCCTGGAAGGCCGGGTGGCTGGCGTCGAAGGCTTCCGCACCCGCCACCGCATGCTTCAGGATCGAATGCTTCGTGATCACGTCAAAGAGTTCGCCGGTCATGAAGGAGGCGAAGCTGGTCACGCGGCTGTCTTCCACATTCACCCATTTCGAATGGGTGCCGGGCATGCAGACGAGCGCCTTGCCGGCAGAGGCGGGGCCCAGCGCGCCGAGCAGCTGGGTTTCCTCGCCGCGCATCACGTCGGGCGCCGCCTCGGTGCGCTGGGCGATGCCGGGCAGGATGCGGATGTCGCGGGTTTCGCCGGGCACGCGCACGGCGCCTTCCAGAACGGTGGCAAGCGATGCGGGCGCATCGGCATAGCCGGCCTCCACCCAGCCCTGGCGGGCGCCGGCCATGCCGCAGATGATGACGGGAAGATCCGGCCCGGCGGACACGGCGGCAAGATGCGCGGCGAGCACCGTGGCAAACCCCGTTTCGGCGGCTGTGGTCATGCCTTCGCCGCTGCGCCGTTCGGCCAGCACCCGGTGTTCGCCATCCATGAGCCAGAGCCGGAAGCTGGTCGTGCCCCAGTCGACGGCGATATAGGCTGCGTCAGCCATCAGAGTGTTCCTCCATCTACGGTGATCCATTGGGCGCTCATGCCGGCCGATGCCGAGGAGGCCAGAAAAAGACAGGGGCCGACCATGTCGATGGCGGTCAGGCTGCGCTTCAGACACTGGCGGTCGATCATGGCGGCGATGCTGTCATCGGTCAGCCAGAGCGCCTTCTGCCGTTCGGTGACGATCATGCCGGGCAACAGCGCGTTGACGCGGACGCCGTCCGGGCCGAGGCGTCCGGCAAGGCTCTTCGTCAGGCCCAGAATGCCGGCCTTGGCGGTGGTGTAGCTCGGCAGTCCGCCCATGTTGAGCAGGAAGGAGATCGAGGACAGGTTGACGATCGCACCGCGACCATCGGCCATCAGATGCGGCGCGGCCGCCTGGGCGCAGAAGAACATCTGCTTCAGGTTGATGGCCTGGTTGCGGTCCCAGTAGTCTTCCGTGACCTCCAGAAATTCGTGGCGGTCGTCGAGCGCGGCATTGTTGACGAGAACGCCGATGCCGCCCATCCGCTCGGCGGCCTCCGCCACAGCCGCCCGGATCTGCGATACCCGGGCGAGATCCGCCTCGATATAATGCACGGGATGACGGGTCTTCCCCTCCAGGCCCGCGACCAGCGCAAGGCTCTGGTCGCGGGCAATGTCCACAAAGGCGACACGTGCGCCCTGGCGGGCGAAGGCCTCGGTGAAGGCCGCGCCTATGCCCGAGCCGCCGCCGGTGACCAGCACCGCCCGGTCTTCCAGGTCGGCAAAGCGGAAGGCCGGTTTCAGCTGTGCGTCAGTGTCCATGATGATCCTCGATGTTCCGCTATTTGGAACTGAGTTTGACTATCTGGAATAAAGAGTATAATCGGGAAAGACTGTCAAGCACCGTCGCCATTCAGGGCGGCATGCGGCCATGTCGGGAGCACGGGGTGAACCAGAAGCAGGTCACGGGTGCGCAATCGGACGCATCGGAAACGGACAAGGACGCGGGTAGGGACGTGGACAAGGATGCCGGCACGGGCACGCTCGGCAAGGCGATCGCCCTGCTCGATCTGATCGCGCGGGCCGATGTGCCGCCGAGGTTCACCGATCTTCTGGCGCTCAGCGGCCAGCCGCGCGGCAGCCTGCACCGGCAACTGCGGCATCTTGCCATGGAAGGTCTGGTGGAACTCGGGCCGGATGGCGGCTATACGCCGGGCCTGCGCCTGCTGCAGTTTGCCTCACGGGCCTGGTCGCGTCATTCGTTCCGTCAGGTGGCCGAGCCGCATCTGAAGCATCTGCACGACCTGACCGGCGAGACCGTGCATCTCGGCCTGCTGCGCGAGGGCGAGATCGTCTATCTCGACAAGATCGAAAGCCGGCAGGCGGTGCGCATGCATTCGCAGGTCGGCAATGCCGCGCCGGTCTATTGCACGGGCGTCGGAAAGGCAGCGCTTGCCTGCCTGCCGGGCGAGCGGCTGGCGGCGCTGGCATCGCATCTCGTCTTCCAGCCCTTCACGCCGGCGACGCTGAGGGATGCAGACGCGCTGCTGTCGGAGATCGAGGCGATCCGTGCCCGCGGCCATGCCTTCGATCTGGAGGAACATCAGCCGGGCATCCGCTGCGTGGCCGCCGCCATCCTCGTTCCGGAGGCAAATATCCTTGGCGGCATCTCGGTCACCGCCCCGGCCTTCCGCGCGGATATGGATCAGTTGCAGGCCTGGTCGGTGAATGTCTGTGCCGCGGCGCGTGCTATTGTTCAGGATGCTTCGCAGCGACTTGGTCCGCGTCGCTGATCGCTGTTTTAGCAGGCGCTTTTCTTTGCCCGACCGGAATTGAGTGTTTGTCAAAACTCTCGGATCGTGGCATGATTCTGTCGTGATGATTGCGGCCATGATGGCACCACGCAAGACCGGTCTGATTGCTGCCGGTGCGCTGTCACTCGGAAATACGGCCAATGCCGGCTTCTGAGGCCTTCTAACCAAGATTGTCATGAACAATGGATAAGACCGAAAGCTTTGATGCCACCTATTCCGTGGCCGCCCTTGTGGCAGAACTGAAGTCTTTCAAGACTCAATTCGACATTTTCCGTTTCATGCGCCGGGTCACCGAAAGCAATGGCTGCCGCGCCTTCATGGTCTGCGAGCTACCGTCGATGACCACGCTGGAACTGTCCGGCAACACGATCATCACCAACTGGCCCTCGGAACTGCTGTCGCATTTCGATCAGGCAAGCCTGCTGCAGTCGAGCCCGATTCTGCAGCGCCTGCGCGGTTCAACGCTGCCCTTCACCTATTCGATGGCCGATATCGCCCGCCAGCGCGGCGACATGGTGTCCTTCGAGCTCTTCCAGCGCTTCGGCCTGACCAGTGGCGTGTATTTTCCGGTGCATGATTCGTCCGGAAAGCGCGGCTGCGTCTCTTTCTGCGGCGATGGGGTGATGTTCACGGTGCAGCAGATGGTGGAACTTATGTATCTGTCGGTGCATGTCTACCAGGGGCTGGCGGAAATCCGCGACATCGATGTGCGTGTCAGCGACCACCTGAGCGAGCGGGAAATCGATTGCCTCAACTGGACCGCTGCCGGCAAGACCAGCGCCGAGATCGCCGATATTCTCGAACTCTCCGAGCATACGGTCAATCACTACCTCAACCGCGCCACCAAGAAGCTCGATGCCGTGAACCGCACGCAGGCGGTCGCCAAGGCCTTGCGCACCGGCCTGATCAAGTGACAGGCAGTTTTTCTGCCGGTTTCGTGAGCGGCGCTCAAGTTTTTTGCAGTTGCGAAGCCGCCTGAGCGGATCGCCACCGAAAATCCGGTAGTTTATCGGATCTTCCGCATCTGGCACGCATCCTGCATCTTCTTTTGCAGGTCCAGAGGGGACTGAAAAAGCGTCCCAAGAGACGCGCCCAAGAAAGAGCCGTCGTCCGGGCATTGCGCGTCGTCAGATCGCCGCACGTCCCGGACGGCGGCTTAATACTTGTTGCCCCCACCCGGATGCACCACCTATAAGACCGAGCCAGCGCGACAGCGGCCCCGCTCTTCGCGGGCCGGCGCGTGACAGGAGAGGCCGCATGCCGCATGGCAGGGCCTCGGCAACAACTCTGGGAGTTCTCGATGGCCGATGTGACGAAGGACATGGTGATCCAGGCGCTGCGCCGTGTGCGCGGGCCGGATCTGGAGGGCGACATCGTCTCGCTCAACATGGTGTCCGATGTCTTTATCGCCGATGGCAAGGTCTATTTCTCGATCACCGTGCCTGCCGAACGGGCACGCGAGCTGGAGCCGCTGCGCATGGCGGCCGAACGCTCCGTCACCGCCATCGCCGGCGTCAAGGGCGCGCTCGTGACGCTGACGGCCGATCGCAAGGCGCAGGCTGCTCCCGCCCGCCCGCCACAGCAGGCGCCCGCCCACGATCATGGCGCCCATGCGGGGCATTCGCACGCGCCGCAGGCAAGGGCGCCCGGCCAGCCAGCGCCCCCCGCACGTCCGCAGAAGGCCGGCGTCCCCGGCGTCGGCGCCATCATCGCAGTGGCATCGGGCAAGGGCGGCGTCGGAAAATCCACCACCGCCGTCAATCTCGCGCTCGCCATGATGGCCAATGGTCTGAAGGTCGGCCTGCTGGATGCCGATATCTACGGTCCTTCGGTGCCTCGCCTTCTGAAGATTTCCGGCCGCCCGCAGCAGATCGAAAACCGCATCATCGTGCCTATGGAGAATTACGGCCTGAAGGCCATGTCGATGGGCTTCCTGGTGGAAGAGGAAGCCGCCATGATCTGGCGCGGTCCGATGGTGCAGTCGGCGATCCTGCAGATGCTGCGCGAAGTGGCCTGGGGCGATCTCGACGTGCTGGTGGTCGACATGCCGCCCGGCACCGGCGATGCGCAGCTGACCATGGCCCAGCAGGTGCCGCTGGCCGGCGCGGTGATCGTGTCCACGCCACAGGATCTCGCGCTTATCGATGCGCGCAAGGGCATTGCCATGTTCCGCAAGGTGGAGGTTCCGCTGCTCGGCATCGTCGAGAACATGAGCTACTTCCTCGCCCCCGACACCGGCACACGCTACGATATCTTCGGCCATGGCGGAGCAAAGGCCGAGGCCGAGCGCATCGGCGTTCCCTTCCTCGGCGAGGTGCCGCTGACTATGGATATCCGCGAGCGCTCCGATGCCGGAACGCCGGTGGTCGTTTCCGACCCGGACGGTGCGTCGGCCGCAATCTACAGGGATATTGCCGGGCGTGTCTGGCAGCAATTGACCGGCAGAACGCAGCGTTCGGCGCCCGCCATCATTTTTGAGTGAACGTTATCGGTTCTTCGTTCGACTTGCATTAAGCTGTGGCTGGTCTTATAGGCGCGTCTCGCCTGGGACGAGGGAACTGCAGACTGGCCCTAACGTTCAATTGTGCCGGAAGAGGGGCGCCGGCACGGAGACGTCGCATTGATCAATGCCTATGGTTCCTCCAATGGCTCCCTCTCGGTGCCGGCCTCGGCCGTGCCCGTCATGCCATTGTCCGACGACATCACCTGGATCGACCTCCTCAACCCGACGCGCGAAGAGGAGCGCCATGTCGAGCAGCTTCTCGGCATCTCCGTGCCGACGCGCGACGAATTGAAGGACATCGAGCCGTCCAGCCGACTCTATGCGGAAAACAATGCCCTTTTCATGACCGCCTCGCTGGTCTGGCGGGTTGATACCGATGAAGCGCAACTGACCGATGTCGCCTTCATTCTGGCGGCAAACCGCATGGTCACGGTGCGTTATGCCGAGCCGCGCTCCTTCAGCCTGTTCACGACCTCGCTGACCCGCACGCCGGAGATGCTGAAGAGCGCCCCTTTGCTGCTCTCCCACCTGATCGAAACCATTGCCGACCGCACCGCCGAAATCCTCGAAACCCTGGTGGCGCGCGTCGATGCGCTGTCGAGCGACATCTTTCGCGGGCGCGACAAGCGCCGGCCGCCGCAGTTTCTCGAGACCAAGCTTGCCGATATCGCCGCCTCCCACCGCCTGGTGGGCAAGGTGCGGGACAGCCTGGGTTCGCTCTCCCGCCTTCTGTCCTTCCTGATGAACGCGCCGGCGATTGCCTCAGACAGCGAGGTCTCCGGCCTTTGCGGCACGGTGGCGCGCGACGTCGCAACGCTGTCGGAACATGCAGCCTTCGTTGCCGGCAACATCGCCTTCCTGCTCGATGCCTCGCTCGGGCTCATCAATGTCGAGCAGAATGCCATCATCAAGATCTTCTCCATTGCCTCGGTGGTCTTTTTGCCGCCGACGCTCGTGGCTTCGATCTACGGCATGAATTTTCATCTCATGCCGGAACTCGACTGGACCTTCGGCTATCCCTGGGCTCTGCTGGCCATGCTGGTCTCGGCTCTGGTGCCGTTCTTCTTTTTCCGCTGGAAAGGCTGGCTCTAGGCCAGAAAACCGGATGTCACACGCAGCTGACGAACATATGTCGCACGACAAGAGCCTGAAACACTTCCTGATGGTGGCGCTGGGCTCGGTCGGCGTTGTCTATGGCGATATCGGCACCAGCCCGCTCTATGCCTTTCGCGAGGCTTTGCGGCCGGTGGCCGGCGATGGCGTGACCCAGGCCGAAGTCATCGGCATCATCTCGCTGATGATCTGGACGCTGACGATCATCGTCACCCTCAAGTACGTGCTCTTCCTGCTGAGGGCCGACAACCACGGCGAGGGCGGCACGCTTTCGCTTCTCGCCATGCTGATGAAGACGGCCGGCGGCAACAGGGCGGTGCTGATGATGCTCGGCCTGGTCGGCGCGGCGCTGTTCATGGGCGATGCGATGATCACGCCGGCGCTCTCCGTGCTTTCGGCGGTGGAGGGCGTCAAGCTCATCACGCCGGCGCTGGACGAGGCGGTGCTGCCGATCTCCATCGTCATCCTGATCGCGCTCTTTGCCATCCAGTCGCATGGAACGGGTATGGTTGCCCGCTTCTTCGGCCCGATCACCGCCATCTGGTTTCTGGTGATGGGCGCCGGCGGCATTGCCCACATCTCCGACGACCTCAGCATCCTCTGGGCCTTCAACCCGGTGCATGCCGTCACCTTCCTGCTGCAGGAACGCTTCGTCGGCTTCGTGGTGCTGGGCGCCGTCTTCCTGACGGTGACCGGGGCCGAGGCACTTTATGCCGATCTCGGCCATTTCGGGCGACGCCCGATCCAGTGGGCCTGGTTCGTGCTGGTCTTCCCGGCGCTTACGCTCAACTATCTGGGGCAGGGGGCGCTGGTGCTGAGGCATCCGGAGGCGATGGACAATCCCTTCTTCCTGATGTTTCCCAGCTGGGCGCTGATCCCGGTCGTGCTGCTGGCCACCGCCGCCACCATCATCGCCAGCCAGGCTGTGATCACCGGCGCCTTCTCGCTGGTGCGCCAGGCGATCCATCTCGGCTATCTGCCGCGCATGGAAATCCTCTTCACCTCGGAAACCAATACCGGGCAGATCTTCCTGCCGGGCGTCAACATGCTGCTGTTGATCGGCGTGCTGGCGCTGGTGCTGGGCTTCGAAAGTTCCGATGCGCTGGCCACTGCCTACGGCATCTCCGTCACCGGCGCCATGGTCGTCACCACGCTGATGGCCTTCGAATTCGTGCGTGCCCGCTGGCACTGGCCGCGCGGCGTGGCCGCGCTTGCGCTGGCGCCGCTGCTGGCGCTGGAACTGGTGTTTTTCGGCGCCAATCTGCTGAAGATCCATGACGGTGGCTATGTGCCGGTGCTGCTGGCGGCCGCC
The DNA here is from genome assembly GCF_018760785.1 of Rhizobium sp. CSW-27. Lineage (GTDB taxonomy): Bacteria > Pseudomonadota > Alphaproteobacteria > Rhizobiales > Rhizobiaceae > Neorhizobium. Next base: position 636,912 of record NZ_JAHHZO010000001.1, on the reverse strand, counting down.
TTTACCGTGATCATGTGGACCTGGCGACGCGGCACGGACATTCTGGCCGAGAAGATGAAGCGCACCGATGTTCCGCTGACCACCTTTGCCGAATCGATCGAGAAATCTATCGAGAGCAAGAGCCCTAATGCGCCGGTCAGCGTGCCGGGCACGGCGATCTTCCTGACCAGCGATCCGGAATCGGCTCCGGCCGCGCTGATGCACAATCTCAAGCACAACCACGTGCTGCACGAGAAGAATGTCATCCTGACCATCCGCACGGTGAACAAGCCGCGGGTCTCGCAGGAGCACTGCTTCCACGTGGAGAAGATGTCGGAGCGTTTCGTGCTGATCGAACTGCGCTTCGGCTTCATGCAGTCGCAGAACGTATCGCAGGCGCTCGCCTATCTGCGCAAATGTGGCTTCAAGTTCGACATCATGGCCACCTCCTTCTATCTGGGCCGGCGCAAGCTTGTGCCGGATGCGGAATCCGGCATGCCGATGTGGCAGGACAGGCTGTTTATCGCGCTGGCCAATGCCGCCTCCGATCCGTCAGACTATTTCCATCTTCCGGCCAACCGTGTGGTGGAACTCGGCTCGCACGTCATCATCTGACGCGTTTCGGGCCAGGTCGCTGCGGGATCGGCGTCGGCCGGGTCCTGCAGCGACCGCCGCGTTAACCCTCCATTTAGGTTAATATTAGATCCTTCGCGCATTCGAAGATTGTGCGTTGGAGTTGCGGTGTGCGTCAGAAGCGATCGAAAAAGCCGACCTCGTCCCTGATGGACCGGTGGGCGCCGCCGACCGTTTTCGGTCTGGCTGCCTGGCTCCTGCTTCCCTCGCTGCCGGCGCAGGCCGATCTTTCGGGACTTCTGGCGGGCGCTGCCCATCCCGGCAGCCAGTGGCGCATGGTGCTGACCGATTCTCCGGCGGGTTCGCTCCACGTGGCCGAGCTTGCCTTTCCGAAGGGCGAGGAGCGGATGGTTGCGGGCGCCGGCATGCAATTGCCGGACGGACGCAGGATCGCTTTTTCGGCCCCGCGCGACACATCCGGCCTGACGCCCGACGAAGACCGGGTGAATCGGGCCGAAAAGCGCGGCCGCGTGATTGCCGTCGAGCCCATGCAGCCGCCGAAGGATTTCACCGCTGGCTCCATTCTCCAGCGCAGCAGTTCTTTGCTTGCGCCTCCTGCCGGTGCCGCCGAGCGCGTTGCCTTTTCCGCCCGGCCGCCGGCCGTTGCCGCCGTGCAGGTGGCCTCTTTCGAATTCCACCGGCCGAAGCCGCGCCGCCTCGACCTCGGCCTGTCGCCAATGGTGGCGCGCCTCGTCACCAATCCCGGCGGCGATATTCTGGCAAGCGCCTATGCGCCCGCCGCGACCGGCAAGCCGGAACGTTCGCCCTTCGACGCGCTGCTCGGCAAGGGCGGCGAGGAGGGGCGCTTCGTGCCGGAGATCGGGCCGGACGATCACGCCTGGGCCGCTGCCGTGCTGCCGGCCGATGCGTTCAGCGCGCGCGAGCAGCAGTGTCTTGCCTCCGGCATCTATTTCGAGGCGCGCGGGGAATCGGTGAAGGGGCAGGCGGCGGTTGCCCAGGTCATCCTCAACCGGGTGCGCAATCCGAGCTATCCCGACACGATCTGCGGCGTCGTCTACCAGAACAAGGACTGGCGTAACCGCTGCCAGTTTTCCTTCGCCTGCGACAACATCCGCGACCGCGTGCGCTCACGCGAGCACTGGCAGACGGCGCGCGAGGTGGCGATCGCGGTCACCGCCGGCAAGATATGGCTGCCGCAGGTGGGGTCCGCCACCCATTATCACGCTGTCTATGTGCGGCCCGGCTGGGCGCGAAGCATGGAAAAGGTCGGGCGCATCGGACTGCATGTTTTCTACCGCACCCATGGCGGCGGCTGGAGCTGAAATGTGTGATTCCCTCAACAACGGATCGCGACTCGATCCGGTTGTGACTTAAACGATTGAAAATCCGTGATTAATTTGTTCTGGATGAGCGTCTTTTGACGCCTTGACTATGGGTGCGCGCAAAACTATGGTGCGCGCGACTTCGAAACGGGCCGGAAGGCGCTATTTCCCGGGCTTCGAGAGAGGCTTTGATCTTTCGGTCAGGGCAGGCAAGGCCAGGGGGATGCATGACCGGAGACCGCAACGACAGTCTGGAGCAGCGTCGCAAGGATCTTTCCGCCAAACTGGCGGAAAGGGCAAAGGGCGAGGCAGCGGGGAAGGCGAAGGAAAGCAGGTCCGAGGAGAGCCGCAAAGGCATGGCGCTCGGGCTGAAGATTTCATCCGAATTCATCGCGGCCATCGCCGTTGGGGCTGTGCTCGGCTATGTGGTCGACCGTTTTGCCGGGACGACGCCGTGGGGGATGATCATTCTTCTTCTTCTCGGTTTCTGTGCCGGAGTGCTGAACGTCATGCGGAGCCTGGGCGTTGTCGCCCAGCCGGGACCTCTCCGGCCAGGCGACGACAAGGGCGATCGGTAGCCGGGGCGATCGGTAAATCGACGTGGTGAGTTAATCTGCCGATTGTGGCGGGTGCAAGGAAGAAAGAAGGTAGAGCGGTGTCTAACGATCCGACCCATCAGTTCCAGATCTCGAAGATCGTGCCGATTGAGATCGGTGGCATGGACTTCTCGTTCACCAATGCCTCGCTGTTCATGGTTGCCACGGTGGCCTGCGCCGCCGGCTTCCTGTATTTTTCCACGGCGAACCGCGGCCTTATTCCGTCGCGCATGCAGTCCGTCGCGGAAATGTCCTACGAATTCATCGCCTCCATGCTGCGTGAAGGGGCGGGCAGCCACGGGATGAAGTTCTTCCCGATGGTCTTCTCGCTGTTCATGTTCGTGCTGACGGCGAACCTGCTCGGCATGTTCCCCTATTTCTTCACCGTGACCAGCCAGATCATCGTCACCTTTGCGCTGGCGCTGTTCGTCATCGGCACGGTTATCGTCTACGGCTTCTACAAGCATGGCCTGCATTTCCTGAACGTGTTCGTTCCGAGCGGCGTTCCGGGCGTGCTTCTGCCTCTGGTGGTCGCCATCGAAATCATTAGTTTCCTGTCCCGTCCGATCTCGCTGTCGGTTCGTCTTTTCGCCAACATGCTGGCGGGACACATCACGCTCAAGGTCTTCTCCGGCTTCGTCGTATCGCTCGGAGCCCTTGGCGCACTCGGAATCGGTGGCGCGATCCTGCCCCTGATCATGACGGTCGCTCTGACCGGTCTCGAATTCCTCGTAGCCTTCCTGCAGGCCTACGTCTTTGCGGTGCTGACTTGCATGTACCTCAACGACGCGGTCCATCCGGGCGGCCACTGAGGAGCGACATTGGCGTATTGAAGCGTCAGTCATCCGCCGCAACAACCCATTCGAAGGAGCATTCACATGGAAGCGGAAGCAGCAAAGTTCATCGGTGCAGGTCTGGCTTGCTTTGGCATGGCCGGCACGGCTCTCGGCCTCGGCAACATCTTCGGCAACTACCTTTCCGGCGCTCTGCGCAACCCGTCTGCCGCTGACAGCCAGTTCGGCCGTCTGGTATTCGGCTTCGCCGTTACGGAAGCTCTGGGCATCTTCTCGCTGCTCGTAGCTCTCCTCCTGCTGTTCGCCGTCTGATAACCGGCAACCGTATTGGATCACGGCCGTGGGTTTTTTCAAACAGCGTGCCGTGATCCTTTGTATTGAATACCCCTGGAGGTGATGATGTTCGTGACACCGGCATTCGCGCAGGACGGCGCGCCGGCCAATGGCGAAACCCATGGAGCAGCTGGCAACGTGCACACGGAAACCGGCGTTGCACATGGCGAACATGGTACCGGCGTGTTTCCGCCGTTTGACCAGTCCACCTATCCGTCGCAGCTTCTGTGGCTGGTCATCACCTTCGGGCTCTTCTATCTGGTCATGCAGAAGGTGATCGTGCCGCGCGTTGGCGGCATTCTCGAGCACCGCCACGACCGGATCGCCCAGGACCTCGACGAGGCCTCGCGCCTGAAGGCGGAAGCCGACGCTGCCGTCGAGACCTATGAAAAGGAACTCGCGGCTGCCCGCGCCAAGGCCGGCAGCATTGCCGATCAGGCGCGCGACGCGGCCAAGACCAAGGCTGCCGCCGATCGCGCGGCGATCGAGGCGGAACTCTCGTCCAAGCTGTCTGCGGCGGAAGCCCGCATTTCGGACATCAAGGCGCGCGCCTTCGCCGAGGTCGGCACCATTGCCGAGGAGACCGCTGCCGCGATCGTCGATCAGTTGATCGGCGCCAAGGCAACCCCGGAAGACGTGAAGGCGGCAGTTGCTGCCGCCAAGCTGGAGGCGTGATCGTCCATGGCATTTGACGCAACATTTTTCGCCTTTGTCGGCCTCGTTCTCTTCCTTGCCCTGATCGCCTATCTCAAGGTGCCGGGCATGATTGCCGAGGCTCTCGACAAGCGCGCCGACAATATCCGCGACGAACTGGAGCAGGCCAAGCGCCTGCGCGAGGAAGCCCAGGCGCTGCTGGCCGAATACCAGCGCAAGCGCAAGGAAGCCGAAGCGGAAGCCGCCCATATCGTGGCTGTCGCCGAGCGTGAAGCTGCTGCCCTCACCGAGGAAGCACGGCAGAAGACCGAGGAATTCGTCGCACGCCGCAACGCGCTGTCCGAACAGAAGATCCGTCAGGCCGAAGCCGATGCCATCGGTGCCGTGCGCTCGGCTGCCGTCGATCTGGCGATTGCCGCTGCACAGCAGGTCATCGCCGCCAAGGCGGACGCCGCCACCCAGCAGTCGCTCTTCGAAAAGTCGATCGGCCAGGTGAAGACGCGCCTCAACTGACGGCAAAGGGGCGCCGCGCCTGCCTGACAGCTTGCTTTCGAAGCCGGGCCTTTGGTCCGGCTTCTTGCGTTTGTGCGGAACAAGGAAAGGCACCGCTTCGCTCTTCGGCCGGATCGGCCATCGGCCAACAGCTTTCTTGCGTCGAGGCTGCGCGGGCGCGGCGGCAAGGGCAGGCGTTGTGGACAGTCCCGGTCCGGCTGTCTGCGGCCGGTAAGGACGTTGCCCACGGAGCGGGGCGCTCTGCCGCCAGCAGCACGGGCCATGTGCAACGGCCTCTGGACGGCCCGGCAGGTATGTCGGAGGGGCTTGCAGGCGCGCAGGCGTCGGCGGAGCTGGCAAGGCTGAATGGCGTCAGTCGCGCCGCAGCGGCCGAAAACTCATCCGGTGCAGCGGGCAGGGGCCTTCGCTTTCAATAGCGGCGCGATGCTTGGCGGTGCCATAGCCGGCATGGCCGGCAAAGCCATAGGCGGGGTAGAGTTTGTCGGCACGTTCCATCATCCGGTCGCGCATCACCTTGGCGATGATCGAGGCTGCGGCAATCGACAGCGAGCGGGAATCGCCCTTGATGACGGCGCGGCCGGGGCAGGCGATGCCGGGCGGCACGTCGCGGCCATCGGAAAGCACCAGGGCCGGCGCCACCGGCAGCGACAGCACCGCACGGCGCATGGCATCGAGGCTCGCTCGCAGAATGTTCTTCTCGTCGATGTGCCGGGGTCCGGAAGAAGCGATGGCCACATGCGCGGTTGCCATGATCTCCGCATAGAGGCGCTCACGCGCCTTCAGCGACAGTTGCTTGGAATCGTTCAGCCCCTCGGGGATGCGGTCGGGGTCGAGAATGACGGCCGCAGCCACCACCGGACCGGCGAGCGGCCCCCGGCCTGCCTCATCGGTGCCCGCTACCGGCCAGTGGCCGGCCTTGCGCGCGGCAAGCTCCAGGCTGAAATCGGGAACGAGTGGAACCTCATCGAAGAGGCCGGGAGAATCGGGTGGCGTGCTCTGTAACATGCGGCGGAAACTCGCACGCACACCCGATCCCCTGCAAGCCCCGGCAAGGCGCTTAATGCGGCAACGCCTGTACCGCCAGGGGAAGGCGGGCCGGGGTGTTCCGGCACGGGTGAGGCGGTGGACCGTGCCGAAGACTTTTCTGTCCTGATGCGGCCATCATAGATCGCGCCGCTTCATGTCATTCCGGAGGACGCCCCCCGGCATCAGATCGCTGCGTCGGCCGCCGCCCGGCCCCTTTTCCGCCGAGGCACTGCGGTGGCAGACGGCTTCGTGCGACACAGCCGCGCCGCCTCGACCAATGACACCTGCCCCGACGACATTCCCTGCCTGCCGCGTCTGATGCGGCGCATAAGGTCAATCTCAGAGCAGAGACAGTTGCACGCCGCCGCCCGCCGGCGGCACGAACAGGTCGTCGCGCAGCGACATGCCGCGACGGCCGAGCCCAAGCCGCTTGGTCGCCAGTTCGAAGCGGCGCGAAATCTGCCAGGCATAGGGGCCGGCCCCCTTCATGCGCTTGCCGAACTCGGCGTCGTAATCCTTGCCCCCGCGCATGGAGCGCACCAGCGACATCACATGCCGATAGCGGTCCGGATAGTTGCGCAGCAGCCAGTCGCGGAAGAGGGGGCTCACCTCCAGCGGCAACCGCAGCAGCACGTAGCTCGCTTCCGTCGCGCCCGCCGCCCTTGCGGCATCCAGGATGCGCTCGATCTCGTGGTCGTTGAGTGCCGGAATGACCGGTGCCACCAGAACGCCGGTCGGAATGCCGGCCTCGGTCAGCTGCCGGATCGCCTCCAGCCGCCGCGTGGGCGTGGCGGCGCGCGGTTCCATGCTGCGGGCCAGCTTGCGGTCGAGCGTCGTCACCGAAATCCCCACCTTGACGAGACCCCTGGCCGCCATCTCGGAAAGAATGTCGATGTCGCGCGTCACCAGCGCCGATTTCGTCACGATCATCACCGGATGATTGGCCTTGGCCAGCACTTCCAGCATCTGGCGCATCACCCGCCATTCACGCTCGATCGGCTGGTAGGGATCGGTATTGGTGCCGATGGCGATCGTGCGGACCTTGTAATCCTGTCGGGCAAGTTCCCGTTCCAGCAGCTTCGGTGCATCCGGCTTGGCAAACAGCTTTGCCTCGAAATCGAGGCCGGCCGAAAGACCCATATAGCTGTGGGTGGGGCGCGCGAAGCAATAGATGCAGCCGTGTTCACAACCGCGATAGGGATTGACCGACCGGTCGAACGGAATGTCCGGCGACTCGTTGCGGGTGATGATGGTGCGCGGCTTTTCCACCTGCACTTCCGTGCGGAAGGGCTCAAGCTCCTCCAGCGTCTGCCAGCCGTCATCGAAGACCTCCCGCCGTTCGGTCTCGAAACGGCCGCCGGGGTTCAGCGCCGCGCCGCGTCCACGCCGCCGGTCGATGTCGATCCTCAGGCCCGAGGATTGCACCAGGGCATCGGCAATATCCGCCGTGTGGGCAGGCGCAAGTGCGTCCTGCCGCAAATGGGACAGCTCGTTCATGGGAAACTCCTGCGGCCGATCCATCGATCACCGTGCTTCCATTCCTAGGACAGAAATGAGAACATTGCAAGAACAAATTCGATGTGACAGCTTTGTGGCAATTCCTGCTGCAATGCGATAAAGCAGGAGACATGCTGAGTGTTCTGATGGAATGCCAAGACCAGGAAACCGAGCTGGCACAGACCCTGTCCGTGCTGGTTGCGGGAGCCGTGGAGGGGCTTGTCAGCGATGTCAGCGTGCTCGATCGTGGCTCGCAGGATGCCTCGTCGCGGGTGGCCGATGCGGCCGGCTGCCGTTTCCATGTGGACTGGCGCCTTGATGAGGTGTTGCGTGCGACGCGTGGCGAATGGCTGCTGCTGATCGAGCCCGGCGCGCGCCCGCAGGTCGGCTGGATCGACGAGGTGGCCGAACATATCGCGCTGAACCGGCAGGCGGCGCGCTTTTCGCCGTCGCGCAATCACCGACGCTCGCTGGTCTCGCGGCTGGTGTCGCGCCCGGCGCCGCTGGAGCATGGGCTTGTCGTGCACAAGGCGGAAGCCGTCGGCCGCGCCCGCGCCGGCATGGGGCTGGCGGATCTGGCCAGGAGCCAGACGAGAGCCTACCGGCTTGTGAGCGAAATGGTGCCGGCCTGGGCAGCGCGCTGATGAATTCTCCCGGAGAGGACGGCGTCATGCCGAAGCGGCCGGACGCCGGGCTTTTCGCCTCGTGTCGCCTGTCGAAAGTATGGCCCCGGCGTCTGCCCGCGAAGTTCTAGGCCTTGCCGCTGCGCCGCAGGTGTTCGTCCAGCCGCGGCATGATTTCCACGAAGTTGCAGGGCATGTGGCGATAGTCGAGCTGGGCCTTCAGGATGCCGTCCCAGGCATCCTTGCAGGCACCGGGGGAGCCTGGCAGCACGAAGATGAAGGTGGCGTTTGCCACGCCGCCCGTGGCGCGCGACTGTATGGTCGAGGTGCCGATCTTGTCGTAGGACATGCGGTGAAACACCGCGGAAAAACCGTCCATCCGCTTTTCGAACAGCGGTTCCAGCGCTTCCGGCGTCACATCCCGGCCGGTAAAGCCGGTGCCGCCTGTGGTGATCACCACGTCGATCTCGTCCGCCAGCGTCCAGTTGCGCACCGTTTCGAAGATGGCCTCGCGGTCATCCGGCACGATGGCGCGCGTCACCAGCCGGTGCCCTGCCTCGGCAATGCGGGCCACCAGCGTGTCGCCGGAGCGGTCGTCGGCCAGCGTGCGCGTATCGGAGACGGTGAGAACGGCAATGCCGACCGGAATGAAGGGGCGGCTTTCATCGAGACGGCTCATCGGTCACTCCCCTGCAATGGTGGTTGTTGCCTGAACATACCAGAGCGGGTGCTGTTCCGTCAGCCGGGCCGCTGCTTCTGCGGCGGCGTGCGGCGAAGCAAAGAGGCCGAAGCAGGTGGCTCCGGAGCCGGACATGCGCACGAGCTCGGCCCCGCCTGATGCGAGTGCCGTCGACACGGCGGCGATTTCGTCGACCAGCGCCCGCGCCGGTGGCTCCAGATCGTTGCGCTGGGCGCGCAGATAGGCCGTCCAGTCTGCCTGTCGCGTCGCGGGCAGCGCCGTCATCGGCGGGTTGTCGCGCGTCTCCAGCCGGCGGAAGATGTCCGGTGTCGAAACCGAGACGAGCGGATTGACCAGCACGAGCGCCAGGGCCGGCAGGGCCGCAACGGGCGTCAGTTCCTCGCCGATGCCGCGCGCCAGGACAGGGCGGCTGGCGAGGCACATCGGCACGTCCGCACCCAGAGAAAGCGCAAGGGCCTGCATCTGCCCCTGCGGCAGGGTCACGCCCCAGAGGCGGGCGAGGCCGCGCAACGTGGCGGCCGCATCGGCCGAGCCGCCGCCGATTCCGGAAGCGACCGGCAGCGCCTTGTCGAGACTGATTTCAACCGGCGGGGCCGCATGGCCGGCCGCCAGAACGGCGGACCGCAACAGGTCGCGCGCCCGCACGACCAGATTGTCCTGTCCGTCGCCGAGCAGGGCGCCGAACCGGCCGGTGACGCGAAATCCGTCCTGCGATGCCGGGGCAAGCTCCAGGCTGTCGCCATCGCCGGCAAAGGTCACGAGGCTGTCGAGCAGATGATAGCCGTCTGCCCGGCGACCGGTCACATGCAGCGCCAGATTGATCTTGGCCGGCGCCGTTTCGCGGATGCTGCCCGTCATTGCGTCAGTGTTTCACTGCATCCGCCGGGCATCAGTTGGCCGGGCCGGGCAGTTCCAGCACCTGGCCGGGATAGAGCCGGTTCGGGTTGCGCCGCAGTTCCGGGTTGATGCGGATCAGTTCGCGGAAGCGTTCGCCATCGCCCAGCTGGTCGACGGCGATCTTCCACAGGGTATCGCCGTCATTGACGATGTAGCTCGCCTTGTTGCCCGCGGCGGCGGGATCCTGCTGCGGCGGGGTGACGGCCGGCGCGGTTGCGGCCGGCGAGGCCATGGCCGTCTTCACCGGCAGCGGGCCGGCATCGGCAAGCCCTTCGCGGATCTTCTGCTCGATCTTCGGAATTTCCGAAAGCTCCGGCTTCATGGTCAGCGCGCGCTGCCACTGATACTTCGCCTCCAGCTTGCGGCCGACGCGCCAGTAGGCATCGCCCAGGTGATCGTTGATCGTCGCATCGCCGGCGCGCAGTTCCACCGCGCGCTCCAGCTCTTCCACCGCCTCGTCATAGCGGCCGAGGCGGTAATAGGCCCAGCCGAGCGAGTCGACGATGTAGCCGTCATCGGGACGCAACTCCACGGCCTTGCGGATCATGTCCAGGCCCTCGTCGAGATTGCGGTTCATGTCCACCCAGGAATAGCCGAGGTAGTTGAGCACCGAGGGCTGGTCGGGATTGAGTTCCAGCGCCTTGCGGAAATTCGGCTCCGCCTTGTCCCATTCCTTCAGCCGCTCATAGGCAATGCCGCGCTGGAAGAAGACGGTCCAGTCCGAGGGGCGCGGCACGGGGCCGATCATCTCGACCGCCTTGTCGTAGTTGCGCGCCATTTCCGCATAGTCCTTGGCGTCGGACAGAACGCTGCCATAGGCGATGTAGCTGCGGATGTCGCTCGGGTCGGATTCGATCAGCGACTTCAGATGCTCGCGGGCGCCCGCCACGTCACCGGTCTGGGCCAGCGTCAGGCCGAGCTGCAGCTCGGAGATGCGCCGCATCGGGGAGCCGTCCGGCACGCGGCCGTAGAGTTCGATGGCCTGCTTCGGCTGGTCCAGCTTCTCGGCAATGCCGCCGAGCAGGATCAGCGTATCGGCGCTCTTCGGGTCCAGCGCGTGCGAAATCTGCAGGTAGAGTGACACCATTTCCTCGGCGCCCTGGCGGTTCAGGGCGCTGCCGACGGAGAACAGCACGCTGGAGGCGCCTTCGACCGCATTCGTCACCTGCTGCTCGGGCTGCTCGCCCTTCTCGATGCTCTGACGCAGCGCCTTCAGCGGCGCGTAATTGCTGATCAGCCGCTCGGCGACGGCAATCGCATCAAGCGCCTGCTGCTTCTTGCCGTCGGAAGCTTCCAGTCTTGCCAGTGCCATGACGGCCCGCATGAAGGTATCCGGCGTGGTGGCAACGCCTTCCTCGCTGGTGATGGCAGCCTTCAGATAGGTGCGGGCCGTGCCCTTGTCGCCGGACACCAGCGCCATGCTGCCGATCTGGTAGTCGGTGAAGACCTTGAACCAGTCGGGACCCTTCAGGCCCTTGACCAGGCTGATGGCTTCCTTGCCCTTGCCGGCGCCGACCTTGGCCCAGGCGGTGATCAGTGCCTGCGTCAGCCGGTCGAGGTCGTTCAGCCCCTTGTAGGTCAGGATCTTTTCCGCCTCGGGATAATCTCCCTTGCGGATGGCATCGAGGCCGCGCACGATCTTGGTGACGCGTTCGACCGCGCCGTCCTCCTTCAGCGCATCCACCTGCTTCAGGCTCTCGTCGAACTCGCCATTCATCAGCAGCGAGATCATCAGCCGTTCGCGGATGTCGAGGTTTGCCGGATCGAAATCGAGCGCCTTGCGGTAAAGCGCGATCGCGGTTGCGTAGTCGTGGTCCACATCGGCGGTGCGGGCGGCCAGGAAGGCGCCGGAAAAGCTGTTGACCCGGCTGGCATCGAAGGCCAGCGTTTCGGTGACGGCCGGATTGGCGGGGGCGGATGCCGGTTCCGTAACGGCAGGCTCCGGCGCCTTGTCCTGTGTCTGGTCCTGCGCGCCGGCGAGATGAGGCGTTGCCGTCGCCAGCAGGAGCGCGGCACCGAAGGCCGCGCCGGATAGCAGACGATGGGCGAAGTTCTGCCGCATGAAGGTGCCTCTCATGAAAAGCTGTCGGCGACACTGTGGCCGCCACGGGAAATCTGCGCCGATGATTCACCACAGAATGGCTTTTTTAGAGCAGCTCCGCAAGAATCTCGCCGCGGCACGGCAGGGGAGGAGCGCTCCCCTTCCACGCTCAGTTAACGCGGTCGATGCAGAAGTCTATCACTTCCATGAGGGCCGCCTTGTGGGCCGATTCCGGCAGCGGCGAGAGTGCATCGCGGGCAATCGTGCCATAATGCTTGGCGCGCGCAATGGTGTCGCCAAGGCCGTTGTACTTGCCGATCAGGTGCAGGGCGCGCTCCAGGTTCTCGTCGGTGCTCTCGCCCTGTTCGATCGCCGTCTTCCAGAAGGCGCGCTCGTCCGACGTGCCGCGGCGATAGGAGAGGATCACCGGAAGGGTGATCTTGCCCTCGCGGAAATCGTCGCCGACATTCTTGCCGAGATCGGCGGCCTTGCCGCCATAATCCAGCACATCGTCGACCAGCTGGAAGGCAAGGCCGAGATTCATGCCGTAGGATTTCAGCGCGCCGCGCGTGGCCTTGTCGGTGCCGGCAATGATCGGCCCAACTTCCGCGGCGGCGGCAAACAGCGCGGCCGTCTTGGCACGGATGACGGCCAGATAGTCGTCTTCCGTCGTCTCCATGTTCTTGGCGACGGACAGCTGCAGCACCTCGCCTTCGGCGATCACGGCGGCGGCCGATGCCAGCACGTCGAGCGCGTCGAGCGAACCCACATCCACCATCATCTTGAAGGCCTGGCCAAGCAGGAAGTCACCGACCAGAACACTCGCCTGGTTGCCCCAGATCATCCGGGCGGTGGACTTGCCGCGGCGCATGTCGCTCTCGTCCACCACGTCGTCATGCAGCAGCGTCGCGGTGTGCATGAATTCCACGCTCGTCGCCAGGCGGATATGGCCTTCGCCCTGGTAACCGAACATCTCGGCCGCCGCCAGCGTCAGCATCGGGCGCAGCCGCTTGCCACCGGAAGAGATCAGGTGGTTGGCGACTTCCGGGATCATCTGCACGTCCGATCCGGCCTTCGACAGGATCAGCTGGTTGACCCGGTCCATGTCCGCCTTGGTCAGATCGACCAGCGGCTTCACGGATGCCTGCTTGTTTTTGCCCTCTTCGAGCGGAATAACGACGCCCAATGAAATGGCCTCCTGTTCAAAATTTGTGCCGGACAATAGAAAGGGGCGCATGGCCCGGCAAGGGGCAATCGGAATTATGACTGAGATTTGAGGCGGTTTGCCCCATGAAAGAACTGATACGCGCCAATGACGCGGTGCTGTTGTCCTACGCGACCAGCCTGCTGAAGGATGCCGGCATTCACTGTCTCGTTATGGATCAGTCCATGAGCATTCTTGAAGGTTCGCTCGGATTGCTGCCCCGGCGCCTGATGGTGGAGGCGGACCGGGAGCCGGCAGCCCGGCGTCTGCTGACCGATGCGGGACTTGGCGCCGAGCTGAGGGACGGCGATGACTGAGACGCTGGATGCCTTCCATCGCGGCCGCTTCCACCTGCTGCAGCCGAAGAACGGCGGTCACCGGGCCGGCATGGATGCCATGATGCTGGCGGCGCTGGTGGCCGATGACCGGCCGGTGCGGGTCGCGGATCTCGGCGCCGGCGCCGGTGCGGCCGGGCTCGGCGTTGCCGCGCGCCTGCCGCTTGCCGAGGTGACGCTGGTCGAGCGCTCGCCGCTGATGGCCGATTATGCGCGCCGCACGGTTGCCCTTGCGGAAAACGCCTTTCTGGCGGGCCGCGTGCGGGTGGTGGAGGCGGATGTGACGCTGAAGGGGCGGGCGCGCGTTGCGGCGGGCCTCGCCGACGATCACTTCCATCATGTCATCATGAACCCGCCCTTCAACGACGGGCGCGACCGCCGCACGCCGGATGCCCTGAAGGCGGAGGCGCATGCGATGACGGAAGACCTGTTTGAAAGCTGGGTGCGCACCGCCGGCGCGATCATGGTGCCGGGCGGGCAGTTGTCGCTGATCGCCCGGCCGGAATCGGTGGGCGAGATCCTCGCCGCCTGCGGCCGGCGCTTCGGCGGCCTGGAGCTCACGGCCATTCATCCGCGTCCCGGCGAGGAAGCGATCCGCCTGCTGGTCACCGCGATCAAGGGCTCGCGCGCCCGGCTGAAATGGCGTGCGCCGCTCGTCATGCATGCGGAGGAAGGCCACGCCTTCACCGCTTTCGTCGATGACCTGAACAACGGTCGAAAGGCCTATCCGCGCCGCTGACGGCGCGCCCTGCCGCCTTTGCCTATCCGGCCGCCCCGGTCAGCACGTCGGCGACCAGTTTCAGGTTCAGCCCGGTGATCAGCAGTGCAATGGCCAGTGCGGTGATCGTCACCCAGCGCGGGGCTGTCATCGCGCCCATCTTGCGGCGGCTGGCGGTGAAGAAGACCAGCGGAAAGATTGCGAAGGGAAGCTGGAGGCTCAGCACCACCTGGCTGAGGATAAGCAGTTCGGCGGTGCCCTTCTCGCCATACCACAGCGCCACCAGGGCGGCCGGCACGATGGCAAGCGCCCGCGTGACCAGCCGTCGCATCCAGGGCTTGACCCTGAGCTTGACGAAGCCTTCCATGACGATCTGGCCGGCGAGCGTGGCGGTGGTGGTGGAGTTCAAGCCGCTGCACAGCAGCGCCACGCCGAACAGCACCGGCGCCAGCGCGCTGCCGAGAAGGGGCGCCAGCAGCGTGTGCGCATCGCCAAGCTCTGCCACATCGATTTTGCCATGTGCATGGAAGGCGGCGGCGGCCAGAATGAGGATCGCCGCATTGACCAGCAGCGCGAAGGAGAGCGCCACGGTGGAATCCAGCGTGCTGTAGCGCAAGGCCTCGCGCTTGCCGGCCGTATCCTGCGGCAGTTTTCGCGTCTGCAGGATGCCGGAATGCAGATAGAGATTGTGCGGCATCACGGTCGCCCCGATGATGCCGATGGCGATGTAGAGCATTTCCGGGTTCTGCACGATGCTGCCGGAGGGCAGGAAGCCGAGCCCCACCCCCGCCCAGTCCGGTCGCGCCAGCAGCAGCTGGATACCGAAGCAGGCGCCAATGATCGCTGTCAGCGCAATCACGAAGGCTTCGATCCAGCGAAAGCCGAGCTTCTGCAGCATGAGAACCAGGAAGACGTCGAGCGCGGTGATCAGCACGCCGGTTTCCAGCGGGATGCCGAACAGAAGCTGGATGCCGATTGCCGTGCCGATCACCTCGGCAATGTCGGTGGCGACGATGGCGATTTCCGCCAGCAGCCACAGCACAATCGTGACGGGGCGCGGATAGCTGTCGCGGCAGGCGCGGGCAAGATCCCGGCCGGTGGCAATGGCCAGGCGGGCGGCCAGTGCCTGCAGCAGCATGGCCATCAGGCTGGAGGTGAGCACCACGAAGAGCAGCGTGTAACCGAACTGCGAGCCGCCGGCGAGCGAGGTCGCCCAGTTGCCGGGGTCCATGTAGCCGACCGCAACCAGATAGCCGGGGCCGATGAAGGACAGCGCCTTGCGCCAGCCGGGGCCTTGCCGGGTGATGCGGATGGAGCCGTGCACATCCGACAGCGCCGGCGAAAGCGCCGGATCTTCCGCTTCCTTGCGCCAGCCCGTGCCTGTTGCCTGGTCCATGCCTGCCTCCGTGCGTCGTATCACCGCCAGACAATCACTAATGCAAATAATTCGCAATAGCAGATTTCAGGGGGGCGCCTTCGCTTCGGCAGCGGCATGTGCCGCGGCTGGCTGAGAGCGGTTCTGACGTGGATTTTATGGCGCCAGCCATTGCGCCGGCCGTTCCGCTGCATACATCTCGGCAAACAGGTTGATGCAGGAGACGACATGGCAGGGTTCTGGACGCGGTGGATACCGAAGCGGCTGCGCAAGGAAGGCGTCACCATTCCCGTGGTTCGGCTGCATGGCACGATCATGGCCGGCGGCAGCCAGTTCCGCCCGGCGCTCAATCTTGCCAATGTCGCCGGTGCGCTGGAGCGGGCCTTTTCGCGCAAGGATGCGCCGGTCGTTGCCATTTCCATCAATTCGCCGGGTGGCTCGCCCGTCCAGTCGCGGCTGATCTACCAGCGTATCCGGGCGCTGGCGGAGGAGAAGAACAAGCGCGTGCTGGTCTTCGTGGAGGATGTCGCGGCCTCCGGCGGCTACATGATCGCGCTTGCCGGCGACGAGATCCTGGTCGATCCCACCTCCATCGTCGGCTCCATCGGCGTGGTATCGGGCGGCTTCGGCTTTCCGGAGCTCTTGAAGAAGATCGGCGTGGAGCGGCGCGTCTATACGGCCGGCGAGAACAAGGTGATCCTCGATCCCTTCCAGCCGGAAAAGGAAGGCGACATTGAATATCTGAAGACGCTGCAGCTCGAGATCCACAAGGTCTTCATCGACATGGTGAAGATGCGGCGCGGCGAGCGTCTGGCCGATGACGCGACCATTTTTTCCGGCCTGTTCTGGACCGGCCTGCGCGGCGTCGATCTTGGCCTCGTCGATGGGGTGGGCGAGATGCGCGAGGTGCTGAAGCGCCGTTACGGCCCGAAGACCCGGCTCGAACTGGTGGGCGCCAGCCGCGGCCTGTTCGGCCGCCGGGTGCCGGGCGTCATCTTCGGTGGCGCCGATCGCGGCGGCGAGATCGCCGCCTCGGCGGCCGCAGGGCTTGCCGCCACCCTTGAAGACCGGGCATTGTGGAGCCGATACGGACTCTGACCACGGGAGGTTTCATGCCGCAGCTTCTGTTTCTCGCCATCTTGGCCGGCGGGGGATGGCTTCTGTACCGGAAGTTCGTCGCCGATGCGGAAAAACTGGCGCGTCGCCGGCGCGAGCAGGAGCGCGAGCGCGAGACCGGCGCCATCGGCACGCTGGTCAGGGATCCGGCCACGGGCGAATATCGCGTGCAGCGGGAGGATGACTAGCGTTTCGCTGGTTCAGATTGAACCTCGTCAGCCGCGGTCCCTGACGCGCCTTGTCCAGTCACTTCCGGCAAAGCCGACGCCAAGGATCGTGACTGTCGCTGTCTCATCGTCGACCACGAAGCAGATCGCCGCCTCGCGCACCGCAACGGCCCGAAGTCCGGGCCGCACATCATTGCGCAGGCTGCCGATCTTTGGAAAATCGCCGAGCCTGGTGATGAAGCCGGTGATGTCGTCGGTCGCCTTCCTGGCGCTTGCAAGCCCGGCAAAGGGGGCGATGTAATCCACGATGTCGAAGATATCCTGCTCCACCTCAGGATGGCTGACGACATGGTAGTTCATTCTGGCGTGCCGTATTTCTCGTCCAGCCGTGCCTTGATGCGTGCCGCCAGTGAAGAGCCATCCCAGGTCACCCACTGATCCGCCGGCAGGGCGGCGCGGCGGCGGATCTCCTCGGTCATGCCGGCCAGCGGATCGGCGGCATCGTGGTCGCCGAGCAATCGTTCCATGCTGTCGGTCAGCACGCTGTCGATCGAAGGATAGCGGCCTTCCGCCACCAGCCGTTCGGCATGGCGTAGCAGATGTTCGGGCAGTTCGATGGTGGTTTTCACGTTCATGTCGGGCCCTCGCCGGAAGACGGCCAGTCTAGGCGAAAATCGCTTTGCTGTCGCCCCCGTGATCTCGGGGCAGTTGCCCTGTTGGCTCTTTGCGAGCGGCCTCGCGTGGTGCAGACTCACTCTCTGTCAGCCTTTGGACAGAATGATCCCGCTTGTGTTTCTGGTCTTCTGTCGGGGCGCGCCATAGGGACATTGGAAGGCTCGAAATAAAGCCTTGCCGGTTCCCCAGGGATGCGCCGGACGCGGCGAGAATGTGCGACCCTGCTTGACCCTTCCGGCCCGCCGTGGCACCAGACGGCGCACGTTTCATAAAACAGGCCGGACATTGCCATGACCACGTCTCTCGCCCCGCACATGGACCCCAAGCGCTCCTTCCAGGCGCTGATCCTGACGCTGCACAACTACTGGGCCGACAAGGGCTGCGCGGTGCTGCAGCCCTATGACATGGAAGTGGGTGCGGGTACCTTCCATCCGGCCACCACGCTGCGCGCGCTGGGACCGAAGCCGTGGAAGGCCGCCTATGTGCAGCCCTCGCGCCGCCCGTCCGACGGCCGCTACGGCGAAAACCCCAACCGCCTGCAGCATTACTACCAGTATCAGGTGATCCTGAAGCCGAACCCGTCCAACCTGCAGGAGCTTTATCTCGGCTCGCTCGCCGCCATCGGCCTCGATCCGCTGCTGCACGACATCCGCTTCGTGGAGGACGACTGGGAAAGCCCGACGCTCGGCGCCTGGGGCCTTGGCTGGGAATGCTGGTGCGACGGCATGGAAGTGAGCCAGTTCACCTATTTCCAGCAGGTCTGCGGTATCGAATGCTCGCCGGTCGCCGGCGAACTGACCTATGGTCTGGAGCGTCTGGCCATGTATGTTCAGGGCGTCGACAATGTCTACGACCTCAACTTCAACGGCCGCGAGGGCGAGGAGAAGATCTCCTATGGCGATGTCTTCCTGCAGGCCGAGCAGGAATATTCCCGCCACAACTTCGAATTCGCCAATACCGAGATGTTGCTGCGCCATTTCGAGGATGCGGAGCGCGAATGCGCGGCGCTGCTGGCGGCCGGCGCGCCGGGCGACAATGCCAACCAGCGCCTGCACAAATGCGTCTTCCCGGCCTATGACCAGTGCATCAAGGCCTCTCACGTCTTCAACCTTCTCGATGCGCGCGGCGTGATTTCGGTGACGGAACGCCAGAGCTATATCCTCAGGGTCCGCACGCTTGCCAAGGCCTGCGGTGAAGCCTTCCTGCTGACCGATGCCGGCGGCATCAACATCGACAAGAGTGCGGCCTGATCCTTCGCAATCCCGGCGGTCTGTGCCGGGGTTCTCTGTTCAGTCCGCCGTGACAAGCCCGAGCGAGGCGAGCAGCGCCTCGTGCTGGTCGCGCGTCACGATCGCGGCGCGGAAGGATGCCAGCGCCGTCAGGTCGAAATCGTCGAAGCTCGCATGCGAAAGATCCGCATGGTCGAGCGTTGCCCCGACAAGATCGATGTTGTGAAGGCTCGAGCCGAAAAAGCGCGCATGCCGCAGATTGCTGCCGGCCAGCGAGCAGTCCCTGAGGTCGGAGCCTTCGAACACGCTTTCCTGAAAATCCGCAGCCGCGAAGACGGCATATTGCAGCTTGCACCTGGTAAACTGTACGCCGCCGGCGATCACCTGCGTGCGGATCTTGCGCTGCGTGTCGAGATCGAGCTTCGCGCCGGACAGCGCGCAGTCGGCAAAGGACGTCAGATAGGCCTGGCAGCCGATCATGGTGTTGAGGCTGAGATTGCTGCGGCGAAACATGGCCTTCGAGAGGTCGCAGTAGCGCCACTGGGTGCCCGTCTCGCCCTCCGAGAAACTGCAGTCTTCGATCGTGCTTTCCCGGAAGCTGCAATGGTCGAAGACGCAGGCGACGAATCTGAGGCGGCGGAGCACCGCCTCGTCGAAACGGCAGTTGGAAAACCGACAGGCGCGGAAGTCCGCCTCGCTCAGATGCGCCTCCAGCAGGTCCTCACCGTCAAAGTGCGCCCCATTGATGGGGCCCCTGGATCGGATGGCATCGTCCAGTGCAGGCATCCCCGTCTCCTCCGTTCATCGCCGTCATAGCGGAAGGGGAGGAGGCGCGCCACCGCTTCATCCTTCAGAATTCCAGCCCGGCCGCCACGCGGTTTTCGATGCGCACCACCAGACCGTGGATCTTGGCCATCAGCACGTCGAAATCGATCGGCTTGGTGAGATAGCTTTCGGCGCCGGCGCCCAGGCCCTCGATCATCTTTTCCCGGTCGGCCAGTGCGGTCAGGAAGATGAAGGGCATGTTGGAGAATTGCGGATAGTTGATCTGCAGTTCGCCCAGCATGGAAATGCCGTCCATTTCCGGCATGGTGATGTCGGAGATCACGATGTCGGGGCGCTGTTCCAGGATCGTTTCCAGCCCTTCCTTGCCGTTTTCGGCCTGCAGAACATGCATGCCGGCCTCTTCCAGTTCCTCCACGATCAGTTCGCGGACGTCTTTTTCGTCTTCAACGCACAGAACGGTGATCATCTGCTTTTCCTTTGCTTGCGGTGCGGTTCAGTTCGTCACGTCCAGAGGGGCGGGGTGTGTCTCAGAAGGCGGTTTCCTCCAGTTGTGGTTCGATCGAAGGCATGACCGGGCCTGCAATCGGCAGCCGGATGGTGAAGGTGGAGCCGTGGCCGCGCCGGCTTTCCAGCGCAATGTCGCCGCCATGCAGCGTTACCACCTGCTTGACCAGCGAAAGGCCGATGCCGGTGCCGGCAATGCCGGTAGAGGTACGGGCACGGAAATACGGCTGGAACAGCTTCGGAATGTCGTCCGCATCGATGCCGACCCCCTGATCCTGCACCGAAATCATTGCGAAATCCCCCTCACGCCAGCCGCGAATGGTCACGTCCGGCGCGCGTGGCGCATATTTGACGGCATTGCCGAGCAGATTGGTCACCACCTGCGAGATCGCCAGCGCATCGCAGCGGATGACGTCCGGCAGGTCTTCCAGGAAGCCCTGGAAACGGTGGTTCTGGGAAAACATCCGCTGCCGGTGAATGGCCTGCTCGATCAGCTTCTTCAGCGAACAGTCGACCAGCGTCAGCTCCATGCGGCCGGTATCGATGCGGCCGGCGGACAGAATGCTCTCCATCAGGTCCACCATGCGCATCACGGCGGCGCGGATCTGGTGCGTCTTGTCGACCAGGAAGTCGGCCTCGATGCCGCCCTTCTTGCGCATCAGCCGCTGCGCCGCGCCGTCGATGATGGCAAGCGGCGTGCGGAATTCGTGGCTGGTCATCGCCACGAACTGGCGCTGCATGGCATTGATGGTCTTTTCCTGCTTCAGCGCCTCTTCCAGCGCCGCCGCCTGCGCAGCGATCTCGGCGGTGCGCTGCCGCACCGTTGCCTCCAACTCGTCGCGGTTGCGGATCAGTTCCTTCTCGGCCCGCTTGCGCAGCGTGATGTCGGTATAGCTGAGCACATAGCCGCCGCCGCTCAACGGTTCGGAGCGCACGGCCAGCACCTTGCCGCTCGCCCGCTCGCGCTCGAAGCTGTAGGGCAGGCCAAGCTCCGCCTGTTCCACCCGCTCGCGCACCATGGCTTCCACATTGCCGTCGCCATATTCGCCGCGCGTCGCGTTGTAGCGCAGGATGTCCTCGAAGCGGGAGCCGGGCGGAAACTGCTCCGGGGGGATGTTCATCAGGTCGTAGAGCCGGCGATTGGCCATCAGCAGGCGCGAGCGCTTGTCGAACACGCCGATGCCGCCGGGAATGGCATCGAATACCTGCTCCAGCAGGCCGAAGGCCTTGCGCTGGTCGGCGGTGGTGATGGCAAGCTCGGCGTAGAAATCGCCGTCCTCGCCGCCGCGGATGCGCCAGACCTGCACCTTGACGGGATAGACCGTGCCGTTTCGCCGCCGGTGGCGGGCATCGAAGCAGACGCTGTTGCAGTTGCCGGTGAGAAGCGGCGCAAGGTGCCTGCGATAGGTCTCCTCGCCCATATCCACCTTCAGTTGCGCGGGCGTCAGGCGCGTCAGCGCCTCGATGCTGTGGCCGGTGCGGATGCTGGCGGTCTGGTTGGCGCGGATGATGGACAGGCTGAGCGGATCGAAGATGTAGATCTCGTCGGTGGACAGCTCCACCAGATCGATGAGATTGCCGCTCGGCCCGCCGCGATTGATGATGATGCGGGCGATCTCCTGGCCGAGAAGCTGCAGGATGGATTGCTTCTGCGCGCTCATGCGCTTGGCCGTGCGGCCGAAGAACAGGGCGCTGCCGATGATGCGGCCATCCTGTTCGGCGGCCAGCGGCACGGGATAGAAGCTCATCCGGCCCCAGCCCTGCGGAAAGCTGTCGCTGATGTTTTCCGGGTCGATCACCAGGGGGAAGCTGAAATCCTCGCTCTGGCGGTGGTAGATCAGCCGGTGGCCTTCCTGCCCGCATTCGCCAAGATAGAGGGCCGCCTGCGAGGCGAGGTCGAGATCGGCAATGCCGGTGATGACATCGGTGATTTCACTCAGGATGTCGCCCAGCCGCCGGTTGGCCGTCGCGGCTCTAAGAATGTCCCGGCTGGCCAGCAATGCCCAGGGCGGCAGGTTGATCCAGGTTTTGTTCGGCATGCCCGTCTCCGCGCTTTGTGTCCCGAAATATGATCCTAATGCGTGCGGCTTAACTTGACGCGCACGCCTGGCGTTACATTTGAACCAGTGGGGTAACGAACGGGTAAGGAATGGCTCCCATTTTGCGGTGCCGAAGGCGCATGACAGGCCCGACCGAACGCAGTAGGGTGGCGCCGCCCAAGAATGAGGGGGAAATGCCATGTATATCGCACTCGCCGTCCTGGCGGTTGCCGTGCTCTACGTCATCTTTACTTACAATGGTCTCGTGTCGTCGCGTCAGATGGTGGAGGAGGCGTGGTCGGGCATCGACGTGCAGCTGAAGCGCCGCGCCGACCTGATCCCGAACCTGATCGAGACGGTGAAGGGCTATGCCAATCACGAGAAGACCACGCTGCAGGCGGTGATTGACCTGCGCAACCGGGCCCAGGCGGTGCCCGCCGGCGACGTTCCCGGCCGCATCCAGGCCGAAAGCCTGCTGGGGCAGGCGCTCGGCCGGCTGCTCGCCGTATCGGAAGCCTATCCGGATTTGAAGGCGAACGAGAATTTTGCCGAATTGCAGCGTGCCTTGGAGCGGGTGGAAGGCGAAATCCAGATGTCCCGCCGCTATTACAACGGTGCCGCCCGCGCGCTGAACGTGAAGGTGGATAGTTTTCCCTCCAATGTGATCGCCGGCCAGTTCGGTTTCGGCAAGAAGCCCTATTTCGAGATTGCCAACGAGGCGGACCGTGCGGTACCGACCGTCCGGTTCTGATGTTTTTCGCGCCGCCCGGCGCCAGCCGAGATCGACATGACCACCACTGACAAGCTCACCATCCACC
This sequence comes from Rhizobium sp. CSW-27, assembly GCF_018760785.1. Lineage (GTDB taxonomy): Bacteria > Pseudomonadota > Alphaproteobacteria > Rhizobiales > Rhizobiaceae > Neorhizobium. The sequence goes on along the minus strand of NZ_JAHHZO010000001.1, from coordinate 614,377 downwards.
CGGTGTCCGGCCCGCTGCAGGGCCGCGTCAGCCCGCCGGGCTCCAAGTCCATCACCAACCGCGCCCTGCTGCTGGCAGGACTTGCCCGCGGCACCAGCCGCCTGACGGGCGCGCTGAAGAGCGACGACACGCGCTACATGGCAGAGGCGCTGCGCGCCATGGGCGTTTCGGTGGAGGAGCCGGATGACACCACCTTCATCGTGACTGGTACGGGAGAGCTGAAGGCTCCGTCCGCCCCGCTCTTCCTCGGCAATGCCGGTACCGCGACGCGCTTCCTGACGGCTGCCGTGGCCCTCGGCAAGGGCCGGTATGTGGTGGATGGCGACCAGCACATGCGCAAGCGTCCGATCCGGCCGCTGGTCGACGCGCTTGCCGCGCTCGGCGTTGCCGTCGAGGCGCCGACCGGTTGCCCGCCGGTGACCATCAATGCGACCGGTGCCTTTGCCAGCAATCGCGTCGTCATCGATGCCGGCCTCTCCAGCCAGTATGTCTCGGCCCTGCTGATGGCGGCGGCCTCGGCGACGGCTCCCTTCGAGATTGAACTGGCCGGTGCGGAGATTGGCGCACGCGGCTATATCGACCTGACCCTTGCCGCCATGCGGGCCTTCGGCGCCCGTGTCGAGCAGCCGTCTCCGTCCGTCTGGCGCATCGAGCCGACCGGCTATACCGCAACCGATTTCCACATCGAGCCGGATGCCTCCGCCGCGACCTATCTGTGGGGAGCCGAGGTGCTGACGGGCGGGCAGATCGATATCGGCACGCCGGCTTCCGCCTTCACTCAGCCGGATGCCCGCGCCCATGCGGTGATTTCCGCCTTCCCGCACATGCCGGCGGTGATCGACGGCAGCCAGATGCAGGATGCCATCCCGACGATTGCCGTACTCGCCGCCTTCAACGAGACGCCGGTGCGTTTCGTCGGCATTGCCAATCTGCGCGTCAAGGAATGCGATCGCATCCGGGCGCTCTCCACCGGCCTCAACGCCATTCGCGCGGGGCTGGCGAGGGAAGAGGGGGACGATCTCGTGGTCGCGTCCGATCCCGGGCTTGCCGGCCAGCATCTGCCGGCCGAGATCGATACCTTTGCCGATCACCGCATCGCCATGAGCTTTGCCCTGGCCGGCCTCAAGATCGACGGCATCACCATTCTCGATCCGGCCTGCGTCGGCAAGACCTATCCCCGCTATTGGGATGCGCTTGCCTCGCTCGGGGTCGGCTTCGATCGGGCCTGACGCCATGCGGGCGGGGCTCTCGCAGGCAGGCTTGCTGCTCGCCCTGCTGCTGCCCCTGCTTTTCGGCGCGGCGGCCGGGAAGGCCGTCGCTGCCGAGGGAATCGAAAGCTACCGCTCGAACATCGATCTCTCCCGTGACGGCACCGTGACCGTCACGGAGACCATCACGGTCAATGCCGAGGGCCGCGACATTCGCCGCGGCATCTTTCGCGATTTTCCGCTCTTCCTGAAAGATGCCAACGGCCGCCTGCAACGGGTCGGATTCGAGGTTTTGTCGGTCGCGCGTGACGGGTCGCCCGAGGACTGGCATACGGAAGCCATCGAGGGCGGCCTGCGCATCTTCATGGGCTCTTCCGAGCGGCTGCTCTCTCCCGGTCGCCATACCTATGAGCTGACCTATCGCACCGACCGGCAGGTGCGCTATTTCCCCGACCACGAGGAATTCTACTGGAACGTGACCGGCACCGGTTGGATCTTTCCGATCAGCCGGGCCTCTGCCGTCGTCAACCTGCCGCCGGGCGTGTCCGCCACGGACATGACGGTCTATACCGGGCGGCAGGGATCGCGCGAAAAGAATGCCCGCATCGGCGGCAGCGCAACGGCGCCGCGCTTCGAGACTACCCGTCCGCTGGGGCCCCGGGAAGGCCTCACCATCGTCATCGCCGTGCCTGCGGGTTCCATCGCGCCGCCTTCCGAGGCGCAGCGGCGCGACTGGTTCCTGCGTGACAACCTCAACCTGATCATCGGTTTCGGCGGGCTTGCGGTCGTCACCCTCTATTACGTCTGGTGCTGGCGGCGCGTCGGCCGCGATCCGCCGAAGGGCGTGGTGGTGCCGCGCTGGGATGCGCCGGATGGTCTTTCGCCGGCGCTCGTCAACTACGTGCACAACAGGGGCTTTTCCGGCGCCGGCTGGGAGGCGCTCTCTGCCAGTTTCATCGATCTGGCCGTGAAGGGCCATGTGACGCTGGAGGATCTCGACAGCCGCATCGTCGTGCGCCGCACCGGCAAGCCGCTGACGGAAACGCTGCCGACGGGGCAGGCCGTGCTGATGCGTGACCTCGGCGGCCCCGGCAGCACCTTCGCGATCGACAGGGACAACGGAGAGCGCGTGCAGAGCGTGGCGCGCAGTTTCCGCTCGGCCATAGAGAAGGAGCATCGCGGCCGCTACTACAAGCGCAATCTCGGCCATGTGATCGGTGGCGCGGTGGTCAGCCTTCTCGTGCTTGCCACCCTGCTCGTCCTTGGCAATGTGCATCCGGACAGCGTCGTGGCGCTTGCTGTTCCGGCGGTTGGCGGGGTTATCTGGAGCCGTGCGGCGGTCAGCGCGGCCCGGGCCTTCATGCGCCGCCGCACCCTTTTCCTGCGGCTGATGGCGGCGATCGGCTTTGCCATCGTCGGCTTCATCGCCTTCAGCGCGGCCGGCTTCTTCGTCGTCAGCATTCTCGGCAGTATCGACAATGGCGAGTGGCCGGTATTTGCCTCCGTCGGCGGTCTGTTCCTGGTCAACGGGCTGTTCTTCGTGCTGATGGGGGCGCCGACGCCGCTGGGCGCCCGACTGATGGCCGGCATCGCGGGGCTGGAGCTTTACCTGACGCTGGCTGAAAAGGATCGTCTCAACATGGCCGGCGCGCCAAGGATGTCGCCGCAGCATTTCGAAACCCTGCTGCCCTATGCCGTGGCGCTCGGGGTGGAAAGGCCATGGAGTGACACCTTCAACCTCTGGCTGGCGACAGCCGCCGGGGCTGCCGCCACCTATCAGCCTGTCTGGTATCACGGCGGATCGATCGGCGATTTCGGGTCCGGCATCGGCAGCTTCTCGTCTTCCATGGCCTCCAGCATTGCTTCCACCATCCCGGAAACCTCCTCCTCGTCTTCCTCAGGCTTTTCCGGAGGCTCATCCGGCGGCGGGGGCGGCGGCGGCGGGGGCGGCGGCTGGTAAGTCGTCATTGTCCCATCAGCCCACTCGGCTTTTCGAGTGACAAGCGCCGTCTGGCTTGCTAAGTCCGCCGCAGCCTGAACAACAAGCAAAAAGCCAGTTTCCATGCCCGATCTTCTGCTCGAACTTCGCTCCGAAGAGATTCCTGCCCGCATGCAGCGCAAGGCTGCCGGCGACCTTAAGAAGCTCGTCACCGATGCGCTGGTGGAAGCGGGCCTGACCTACGAGGGGGCGCGCGAATACTGGACGCCGCGCCGCCTGACGCTCGATATCCGCGGCCTGACGGCCCGCTCCGCCGATCAGCGCGAGGAAATCAAGGGTCCCTCCACCAAGGCGCCGGAACAGGCCGTGCAGGGCTTTCTGCGCAAGGCGGGGCTTGCCTCGGTATCGGAGGCGCAGGTCGTTTCCGATCCGAAGAAGGGCGATTTCTACGTGGCCATCGTCACCAAACCCGGCCGGGCTGCGGAAGAAATCATCGGCGATGTGATGCCCGGCATCATCCGCGCCTTCCCCTGGCCGAAGAGCATGCGCTCCGGTGCCGCCTCGATGCCGAAGGGCATGCGCTTCGGCGGCATCGACGGCAAGGGCTCGGAAAGCCTGCGCTGGGTGCGTCCGCTGCAATCCATCCTCTGCCTGTTCGGGCCGGAGCATGACGAGACGCAGGTGATCCCCTTCGAGGTGGATGGCATCGTCGCCGCCAACATCACCTATGGCCACCGCTTCCATGCGCCGGACGCCATCACTGTGCGCCGCTTCGATGATTATATCGCCAGCCTCGAAAAGGCGAAGGTGATGCTGGATGCCGAGCGCCGCAAGGATGTGATCCTGCACGATGCACGCGATCTCGCCTTCGCGAGCGGCCTCGATCTGGTGGAAGACGAGGGGCTGCTTGAGGAAGTGTCCGGCCTCGTCGAATGGCCGCATGTGCTGATGGGCACCTTCGAGGAAGAATATCTGGCGATCCCGGCCGAAATCATCCGCCTGACGATCAAGACGAACCAGAAGTGTTTCGTCACCCGCCGCCAAGGCGGCGAGGGGCTGTCGAACCGCTTCATCCTCGTCTCCAACATCGACGCGAAGGATGGCGGCAAGGAAATCATTCACGGCAACGGCAAGGTCGTGCGCGCCCGCCTGTCGGATGCCAAGCATTTCTGGACCCGCGATCAGGGCAACCTGCCGGATATGGAAACGCTGAAGGCCTCTGCCGAGAGATTCGACCTCGACCTCAGGAAGCCGCTCGATCAGCGCATGGCCAAGCTCGACGCGCTGAACGTCACCTTCCATGCCAAGCTCGGCACGCAAGGGCAGCGTGTGGCGCGCATCCGGGCGCTCGCCGCCAGGCTCGCGCCGCTGGTCGGTGCCGATGCGGCGCTCGTTGATCGTGCCGTCGCTCTGGCCAAGGCCGACCTGCGCACCGAAGCCGTCGGCGAGTTTCCGGAACTGCAGGGCCTGATGGGCCGCAAATATGCGGCTCTGCAGGGCGAGCCGGACGAGGTGGCGGCCGCCATCGAGGATCATTACAAGCCGCAAGGCCCCTCCGACCGCCTGCCGGAAGGCAAGGTGGGCCTCACCGTGGCGCTGGCCGACAAGCTGGACACGCTCGTTGGCTTCTGGTCGATCGACGAAAAGCCGACCGGCTCCAAGGATCCTTATGCTCTGCGCCGTGCCGCGCTCGGCGTCGTGCGCATCATGCTGGAGCGCAAGGTGCGGCTGCGTTTGCTCTCGGTGATCGGCGATGGCGACCTTCTCTCCTTCTTCCACGACCGCCTGAAAGTCTATCTGCGCGACATGGGTGCCCGCCATGACCTGATCGACGCCGTGCTGACGCCAGCGGCCGACGATCTGCTGCTGGTGGCCCGCCGCGTCGAGGCGCTGACGGCCTTCATCACCTCCGAGGACGGCAAGAACCTGCTGGCCGGCACCAAGCGCGCCACCCAGCTTCTCGCCGCCGAGGAGAAGAAGGGCGCCGTGGTTGCCGATGGCGTGTCCGACGAACTGCTGAAGCTTGAGGCCGAAAAGGCGCTCTATACCGCCGTGCGTGCCGCCTCCGCCAAGGCCTCCGATGCCATCGTGCAGGAAGACTTCCGCTCTGCCATGGAAGCGCTCTCCACGCTGCGCGGCCCGGTGGACCGCTTCTTCGAGGAGGTGCTGGTCAACGACGAGGACCCGGCCATCCGCGCCAACCGTCTTGCCCTTCTCTATGCCGTGCGCGAAGCCACCGGCACCGTGGCGGATTTTTCCAAGATCGCCGGCTGAGTGTTGCAGGACCCCGCTTCGGCGGGGTCTTCTGCATCTGCCTTCCTGTTTGTCGGCGCTGTGTGTTACATTGGGTTCGTCAGGTTCAACGCTGGACGCTTCCGATGAACAAGCCCTTTCACATCATCTTGGATGAGCCGCTTGATCGCTTTGTCGATGAGCAGGTGGAAAGCGGTCGCTTTTCTTCGCCGCAGCAGGTCGTGGAAGCGGGGCTTCGGCTGCTGGAGGAAGAACAGGCGAAGCTGGAAGGGCTGCGCAATGCGCTGATTGAGGGAGAGAACAGCGGACCTTCCGTGGCCTTCGACCCCGAACATCTGATGGCCTCCGCGCGGGAGAGATGGAAGAGCCGTGGCTGACGTCCGGCTCAGTCCCGCCGCGCGACGCGACTTTCTCGATATTGGCGACCGGACGCGGGATCGATGGTCCGAAGCCCAGGCCGAGCGCTATTTGAACCGGATCCTGGAAACGATCGCCGAGATTGGCCGCCATCCCTTCGCGGGTGGCGATGTCAGCTGGGTGCGTCCGGGCTATCGTCGACGGCGGGCCGGCTCCCATCTGATTTTCTATGTGATTCACGAAGACGACATGATCGAAGTGATCCGCATTCTTCATGAACGCTCCGACGTGCTCCGCCAACTGGAAGTATGAAATCATGTCCTCCAACATCCTCATCAGCGCCTGCCTGCTTGGCCAGCCTGTCCGCTATGACGGGCGCGGCATGCTGCTGTCGCACCCGGTACTCGCGCGCTGGCAGGGGGAGGGGCGGCTGGTGTCCTTCTGTCCGGAACTGGCCGGCGGCATGGCCGTGCCCCGTCCGCCGGCGGAAATCGAGGCCGGGCAAACCGGCGAGGATGTGATTGCCGGGCGTGCCCGCGTGCTGGAAGTGACCGGCGGTGACGTGACCGCGGCCTTCCTGAAGGGGGCCGAAAAGGCGCTCGCCTTTGCCCGTGAAAAAGCCTGCGCCTATGCGCTGCTGATCGACGGCAGTCCGTCCTGCGGTTCGCTGGCGATCTATGACGGCAGCTTCTCCGGCGTGAAGCATGCCGGCCAGGGTGTCACGGCCGCTCTGTTGAAGAGGGCCGGCATCGGCGTGTTTTCCGACCGGGAGATCGAGGTTCTGGCCGCTCTGACCTGACGATATCGCAACAAAAACGCCGGATCGCTCCGGCGTTCTTGTTCGGGTCTGGTGATGGACGGCTCAGCCTGCCATGCGCATCCGCTGGCCCTGATGGCCGCTCTGCTGGCTGGTGCGGAAGCCGCGGATCAGCTCCAGAAGGTCGCCGGTATCATTGGCCAGAACCTCTGCCGAGGCGGTGGTTTCCTCTGCCATGGCGGCGTTCTGCTGGGTGGCGGTGTCGAGCTGGTTGAGCGCGGAGGAGATCGAGCGCAGCGTCGTGTCCTGCTCCTGGGCGCTGTGGGCGATGCGCGAAACCACGTGGTTGGCGCCCTCGATCTGGCTGGAGATGCGCTTCAGCGCCTCGCCGGCCTGGGCAACCAGCTGCACGCCATGCTCCACCTGGCCGGAGGAGCGGGAGATCTGGTCCTTGATCTCCTTGGCGGCGGCGGCGGACCGCTGGGCCAGTTCGCGCACTTCCTGTGCGACAACCGCAAAGCCCTTGCCGCTCTCGCCGGCGCGCGCCGCCTCCACGCCGGCATTCAGTGCCAGCAGGTTGGTCTGGAAGGCGATTTCGTCGATGACCCCGATGATCTTCGTGATTTCGGAAGAGGACTGCTCGATGCCGCTCATGGCGTTGATTGCCTGTTCGACGATCGAATCGCTCTGGCGGGCTTCCGAACTGATCGTCTGCACGCGCTGGGCCGCTTCCCTGGCGCCATCGGCGGTCTGGCGTACGGCCACGGTCAGTTCGTCGAGGGCTGCGGAGGTTTCTTCCAGATTGGCTGCCTGGCGCTCGGTGCGCTGGGCAAGCTCGTTGGAAGCACGGCGGATCTCTTCCTTCGAGACGCCGATATCGTTGCCCTTCAGGTTGACGCGGGCCATGGCCTGTTCGAGGCGCGACAGCGCGTCGTTGAAGTTGTGGCGCAGGCCCTCGTACTTGCCGCCCAGATCCTCGCAACGCACCGTCAGGTCGCCCTGCGCCAGACGTTCGAGCGCCGAGCCGATGGTGGCGACCACATGCGCCTGGGCGCGGGCCTCCTCGCGCTGCATGTCGATGCTGCGTTCGCGCTCGCTCTGCAGTTCCTGCTCCTGCTGCTTCTGGCGTTCGGCCAGTGCATGGCGCTCGCGGATCTTTTCCTGCAGGGCCCGGGTGGCCTTGGCCATCATGCCCACTTCGTTGCCCATGTCCGTATGCGGAATGGCAATGCCGGTATTTTCATCGGCGACGGCGCCCAGCGCATCGTGGATGGCATTCAGCGGCCGGGTGATGCCTCGGATCACGTAGTAGGCACCGGCCAGCGCGGCAAAAAACAGAAGGGCAGAGCCGCCGATGGTCTTGATGATGGTGTCGCGGATATCGGCCTTCAGGTCGTCGGTATAGAGACCGGTCACCACGACAAGCTTCCACGGCTCGAAGGCCTTGCCATAGGAGGCCTTGGGATAGCTGTAGTCGTTCGGATCCTTGCCCGGCTTCGGGCCGATGAATTCCACATAGCCGCCGCCGGCGCGGCCGAGCTTCACCAGTTCGTCGCGATAGAGGAAGCCGTTGGGGTCTCCCTTGCCCTTCTGCGAGGCCCCGACCAGCTTCTGGTTGGGATGGAAGATCATGGTGACGTCATAGTCATAGGCAAAGAAATAGCCGTCGGGCTCGAAGCGCATCTTGGTCAGCAGGGCGAAGGCGCGCTTCTGTGCCTCTTCCACGGGAAATTCGCCGGCAACGGCGCGGTCGTTGAAGTCCTTCATCACCGAAAGCGCCGTTTCCACCTGCGTGCGCAGCATCTCGTAGCGCTCGTGGTAGACGGCATTGGTGGAGGACCGGATCTGGAAGAAGGTCATGGCCGCAAAGACCGCCATCATCGCTCCCACCAGCAGGAAGAGCTGGAGAGAAATCCGCATGTTTTTCATGGATACCACCGCGATTGGTCGTCGCCGGGAACCTCTGCCGGGGGATTTCCGGGGCATGAGGGCGACAACGTGTTTCGTTACCGCGCCTTCTGCGCTTGACGGATGCTGCAGCGCACCCCGACCCGGTTATAGGGCTTAACGCTAAACAAACATCTAATGCATCAGTGGTTGTGCATATTCGGGATGCGCAATCCGGATATCGTGGTGCCGGGGCACTGTCGGTCGAGAGGCCGGACGGACGGCGAGTCGTCAGGGGGAGAGACGCAGTTCGAACCCGGAAAAGCTGGGGGCGGCCTGTCCGGCGGGAAGGGGCGCATCGGGCAGGACCGGCGCGGCATTTTCCGCACCGGAACGCACGGCGGCAGTGGTGCCGGCATCGACGCCATCGCCGGCAACCATGGGTGCGGGTGTCTGGCGCAGTGCCATGATCCGTTCCTCCTCGCCGATGAACAGCGGGTTGAGGCTGACGAAGGTGACCGGCGATCCGCCCATCCAGGCTTCCGTGCGCAGCAGCGCCTTCTGGCCGTGCCGCTCGGCGATGCTGAGGATCTGCTGTCCCTCCGGCAGGCGAAGGCGCGTCAGCGATGGCGAAGCGCCGTCATCGGGCACAGACTGGCTGCAGCCTGCGCAGCCAAGCGCAACCAGGCTGGGCGCATCGGCAAGCGGTGCGGCGGACAAACGCTCGATCGACCCGGCCAGCGCCGGCGGTGCGGCAAGCACGCAGAAAAGCAGCAGAAGGTTGCGATGCATGGCGGCGCGTCTCCTCGAATGAGGAGCCAAGGCTAGCGGTCTTTCCTTTCCAGCCGGTCAGGAAATGCGGTTAAGCGCAGGTTAAGCGCGCAGCCCTGCCGCGCCCATCACGCCTCACGTTCGATGGCGCGCCAGCCGATGTCGCGGCGGCAGAAGCCGTTTTCCCATTCGACGCGGTCGACGAGCGCATAGGCCCGCGCCTGCGCCTCTGCCACCGTCCGGCCCATGGCCGTCAGGTTCAGAACACGCCCGCCGGTTGCCACCAGTTGCCCGTCCTTCAGCGCGGTTCCGGCATGAAACACACGGGCACCCTCTTCCGCCTCGGGCAGGGCGGTGATCGGCGTGCCCTTCTCATAGGCACCGGGATAGCCCTTCGAGGCCATCACGACCGTCAGCGCCGTCTCGTCGTGCCATTCGGCGGTGACCTGATCGAGCGTGCCGGTCGCGGCGGCATGAAGGATCGGCAGAAGATCGCTCTTCAGCCGCATCATCAGCACCTGCGTCTCCGGATCGCCGAAACGCACATTGTATTCGATGAGTTCCGGGCCCTTGGCGGTGATCATCAGGCCGGCGAAGAAGACGCCGGTGAAGGGATGGCCGCTTTCGGCCATACCGCGAATGGTCGGCTCGATGATCTCCGTCATCGTGCGTTCCACCATCTCTGGCGTCATGACAGGGGCGGGGGAATAGGCGCCCATGCCGCCGGTGTTCGGGCCCGTATCGCCATCGCCGACGCGCTTGTGATCCTGCGCGGTGGCAAGCGCCAGCGCCGTCTTGCCGTCGGAGAGGCAGAAGAAGCTCGCCTCCTCGCCATCCAGATAGGCTTCCACCACCACTTCGGCGCCGGCCGCGCCAAAGGCGCCGGCAAAGCAGTCATCGACTGCGGAAAGTGCCTCGTCGAGGGTCATGGCCACCGTCACGCCCTTGCCAGCGGCAAGCCCATCGGCCTTGACGACGATGGGTGCGCCCTGTTCTCGGATATAGGCCTTGGCGGGCTCGGCCTCGGTGAAGCGCTGGTAGGCGCCGGTCGGAATGCCGTAGCGGGCGCAGATGTCCTTGGTGAACCCCTTGGATCCTTCCAGCTGGGCTGCCGCCTTCGACGGTCCGAACACCACGAAGCCTTCCGCCCGCAGATCATCGGCAATGCCGGCCACCAGCGGTGCCTCCGGCCCGACGACCACGAAATCGATTGCCGTGTCGCGGCAGAAGGCGATGACGGCGGCATGATCCTCGACATTGAGGGCAACGCATTCCGCCACCTCTGCAATCCCTGGATTGCCGGGGGCGGCGTAGAGCCTGGTCAGCCTGGGCGACTGCGCCAGCTTCCAGGCCAGAGCATGCTCGCGTCCCCCGGACCCAATCAGAAGAACCTTCACGTCTTTCCCCTTTTGCCATCGCCACCGGATGTCCTGCGCGGTTAAGGGGAGGAGGGCAAAAGGTCAAGCGGCCTTTCCGTCCGTGCGGCGGCGATGGGCCATCCAGGCAGAGAGCGGGCCGATGCCGAAGCCTGGATCGGGTGCCTCGTCGAGCATGTGGATCAACTCGAGCGAATGTCCGTCCGGGTCCTTGAAGTAGACAGACAAAGAGGGTGCCCAGCCAATGACGACCGGTTCCTCGGTGGGGTTGCCGTGGAAGTCGAGCGGTTCGATCCCGCTGCTTCGCAATGTCTCGCTTGCAGTGATCACGGCCTCTTTTTGCGTGCGGAAGGCGAAGTGAAGCCGCATCTGCAAGGGGCCGGTTCCAACCTGCCAAAGACCCAACATTCCGATCTCTCTCCGTCCGACCCAGAAGAAGGCAATCTGGCGCTCGGGAATCTCGGTTGCCAGCTCAAGGCCCAGCCGGTCGCGATAAAAGGCGATCGAGCGGTCGAGATCCCGCACCGGCAGATGCGTTTCATAGACGCCGGTGATGCTGGTGGCGATGGGTTCGGATTGCATGTCTGTCTCCCAGAATGATGTCTGCGAGCATTTTGATAGAACCTCAACCATGGTTGAGATCAAGCGGTTTTTGCAGGGATTTCCGTTCGGTCAGTCCTCGGCCGGCGCGAGCATGTGTGGATGGCGGGTCCTGGCCATTGCCTTGACATCATCGATGGGTACATTCGCGTACCTTTCAAGAACCAGGAAAGAAAATGGCCGCCGACATCAAATCCATCGCCGCAACCATTGCCGCCGAGATCAATGCCCGCCCGGACCAGGCGGTTGCTGCCATCGGCCTTCTGGACGAGGGGGCGACGGTGCCTTTCATCGCCCGCTACCGCAAGGAAGTCACGGGCGGGCTGGACGATACGCAACTGCGCAATCTCTCCGAGCGACTGGTTTATCTGCGCGAGCTGGAAGCCCGGCGCAGCTCGATTGTCGAGAGCATCAACAGCCAGGGCAAGATGACCGACGAGCTGGCGGTGAAGCTTCAGCGTGCCACCACCAAGGCGGAGCTGGAAGATCTTTACCTGCCCTACAAGCCGAAGCGGCGCACCAAGGCGGAAATCGCGCGCGAGCGGGGGCTCGGGCCGCTGGCTGATGCCATCTGGGCCGATCGCACCGCCGATCCGCAGAAGCTGGCGGAAAGCTATCTCTCCGCCGAGGTAGCGGATGTGAAGGCAGCACTTGAAGGCGCCCGCGATATCGTGGCCGAAACCATCACCGAGAACGCCGAGTTGCTCGGCCGCCTGCGCCAGCACATGCGCGACACCGCCACGCTCCGGGCCAGGGTCGTGGATGGCAAGCAGGAGGCGGGCGCCAAGTTTTCCGACTATTTCGACCATTACGAACGCTGGGCAACGACGCCGGGCCACCGGGCGCTTGCCATGCTGCGCGGCTGGAACGAGGAAGTGCTGACGCTGACCATCGAGGTGGATCAGGACGATCCGTCGCCGATCAAGCCCACCCAGCGCATGATCGCCGGCGCCTTCCAGATCGGCGACAAGGGCCCGGCCGACCGCTGGCTGATGGAGGTCGCCGGCTGGACCTGGCGCGTCAAGCTCTCCATGTCGCTGTCGCTCGATCTGATGCGCGAACTGCGCGAGCGTTCGGAAGAGGAGGCAATCCGCGTCTTTGCCCGTAACCTCAAGGATCTGTTGCTGGCCGCTCCCGCCGGCTCGCGCGCCACCATGGGGCTTGATCCCGGCATCCGCACCGGCGTCAAGGTGGCGGTGGTCGATGGCACCGGCAAGCTGGTGGAGACGACGACCGTCTATCCCTTCCCGCCGAAGAATGATGTGCGCGGCACGCAGGCGGAACTCGCCAGCCTCATCCGCAAGCACAAGGTCGAACTGATCGCCATCGGCAACGGCACCGGCAGCCGCGAGACGGAAAAGTTGGTGGCCGACATGCTGGCGGCACTGCCCGCCGGCACCAAGCCCACCAAGGTCATCGTGTCGGAAGCGGGGGCCTCGGTCTATTCCGCCTCCGAACTGGCGGCGGCGGAATTTCCCAATCTCGATGTGTCCCTGCGCGGTGCCGTTTCCATCGCACGCCGCCTGCAGGATCCGCTCGCCGAACTCGTCAAGATCGAGCCGAAATCGATCGGAGTCGGCCAGTATCAGCACGATGTGGACCAGGGGAAACTGTCGCGCTCGCTCGATGCCGTGGTCGAAGATGCGGTGAACGCGGTGGGCGTCGATCTCAACACGGCCTCCTCGCCGCTTCTCGCCCGCGTCGCCGGTCTCAGCAGGTCGATTGCCGATGCCATCGTCATTCATCGCGATCAGAACGGCCCCTTTGCCAGCCGCAAGGAGCTGCTGAAGGTGTCCCGCCTCGGCGCCCGCACCTTCGAGCAGTGCGCCGGCTTCCTGCGCATTCCGAACGGCAAGGAGCCGCTCGATGCCTCCGCCGTCCACCCGGAAGCCTATGGCGTGGCGAAGAAGATCGTCGCCGCCTGCGGCCGTGATCTGCGCGACCTGATGGGCGACAGTGCCGCGCTGAAGAAGCTCGATCCGCGCCAGTTCGTCGATGAGCAGTTCGGCCTGCCGACGGTGAAGGATATCTTGTCCGAACTGGAAAAGCCGGGCCGCGACCCGCGCCCCAGCTTCAGGACCGCGACCTTTGCCGAGGGCGTCAACGAAATCCAGGACCTCAAGGTGGGCATGCTGCTGGAAGGCACCGTTACCAATGTCGCGGCCTTCGGTGCCTTTGTCGATATCGGTGTGCACCAGGACGGCCTCGTGCATGTCTCGCAGCTGGCTGACCGCTTCGTGAAGGACCCGCATGAGGTGGTAAAGGCCGGCGATGTGGTGAAGGTGCGCGTGGTCGAGGTGGATGTGAAGCGCAAGCGCATCGGGCTGACCATGCGCAAGGATGGCGGCGAGGCGGCGCCGGCCAGCCCGCGTGACAGTCGTGGTGCCGCCGGCGCCATGCGGCACGCGCAGGCCAGACCTGCGAAAGCGGAGAGCAGCCAGCTGGGCGGCCTGGGGGCTGCTCTGGCCGAAGCCCTGAAGAAGCGCTGAATTTTTCAGCTTTGCACGGGAACAATGGCTGCCGGCATCGGTTCGGCGGCTGCGTCGCGGCGCGCCCATCGCGTGGCGAAATTGTGCTTGTTTCCAGCGCGGGACGTACTAGTTTCTTCCGGAATAGTAAGGGTGCCTTAGTATCTCGGAGGTAATGATGGCCTCGTCCTTGCGTCTTCTGGTGGCAAAGATCATCAAGATCGGAACTCTGACCGTCCGTGGACCGGCGGGAGAGGAACGGTTCGGAGGCGGAGGGGGACGCAGCGTGACCCTCCGCTTTACCGATGATGCGGCGGAAGCGGAACTGGCGGCCGACCCGGCCCTCAAGCTCGGCGAGCTTTACATGGATGGTCGCCTCATCGTCGAAGAGGGCGACATCTACGAGTTCCTCGCGCTGGTGAAGGACAATACGCTGAGCGAGGGGCTGACCTTCGGCATGCTGTGGCGCGGGCTTGCCCGCGTCGCCGTCTCGCAATTCCGCAATCGGGTTCCCGTCAACCACAATCGCCGCAATGTCGCCCATCATTATGATCTGGACGAGCACCTGTTCGCGCTCTTCCTCGATCCGGACTGGCAATATTCCTGCGCCTATTTCCATCCCCCCGGCATTTCGCTGGAAGAGGCGCAGCTTGCCAAGAAGCGCCGCATCGCGGCAAAGCTGCTGCTTCAGCCCGGTCAGCGGGTGCTGGAAATCGGTTCCGGCTGGGGCGGCATGGCGATGTATCTTGCCGAAGCGGCGGGCGTTGATGTTACCGGTATCACGCTCAGCCAGGAGCAGCTGAAGGTCTCCCGCGAGCGCGCGGCCCGGCGCGATCTTGCCGGCAAGGTTCGTTTCCAGCTGCAGGATTATCGCACCTTCGAACCGGCCGAGCGGTTCGATCGCATCGTGTCGGTCGGTATGTTCGAGCATGTCGGGCGTACCAACTACCGCAACTTTTTCCGCAAGGTGAATGAGTTCCTCAGCGATGACGGGGTAATGGTGCTGCATTCGATCGGTCAGCCGAGCGTGAGCTACGTCACCAACCCCTTCATCGAGAAATACATCTTCCCGGGCGGCTACATTCCGGCTCTCTCGGAAGTGCTGCCGCATATCGAGCGGGCCGGCCTGCTGGTCTCCGACATCGAGATCCTGCCGATGCATTACGGCCATACGCTGCGCCACTGGCGCGAGCGTTTCCTGGCCCGCAGGGCCGAGGCCGTGGCGCTGTATGACGAGCGATTCTTCCGCATGTGGGAATTCTATCTGGCCGGCTCCGAAATGGCCTTTACCCACGAGAATTTCTTCATTTTCCAGATCCAGCTGAAGAAATCGCGCGACAGCGTTCCGCATCATCGCGATTATATTGCGGTGCAGGAGGAAAAGCTGAAGACATTCGAGGCAACGCGCAAGGCTCTTGAACTGGTCACGTTGTGATATCCGGTTAACAATCTGGTTAACGAATCGGTAATCGCAAGACACTACTGTCCGCAATTGACTCATTCTGGCTATTTGTCTTGCGTTACCGGAGTTTGCGGATGCCATTTTTCCGAAGGGCTGCCTGTGCGGCCTGTGTGTTTCTCCTGCCGTTTGCCGGCGCCTCTGCCCTAGCCCAGGAGCCGACAGGCTGGTCGAAGGACTGGTATCTGACCCTGGGCGGCATGGGGTTTCAGGCGCCGCGCTATCAGGGCGATGACCAGCGCCGTCTGACATTTTCACCGGTGATCGCGCTCGGTCGCGGGCAGCGGCCGGTCTTCGTGTCCCGCAATGACAGCCCCTCGGTCATGCTGCTGGGGGCAGGCGGCTTCCACGCAGGGCTCGTCGGGCGGTTCGTGCCCTCGCAGCGGGAAAGCCGCAGCGACGACCTGAAGGGGCTCGGCTCGGTCAAATGGGGGCTGGAGGCCGGCGGCTTTGCGGAACTCTATCCGGTGGAAGGAATTCGCGTGCGCGGCGAGGTGCGGCAGGGCGTGCGGGCGCATCACGGCGTGGTGGCGGATCTGGCGCTCGACGGCTATTCGGATCTGGTGCCGGGGCTGCAGGTGTCCGGCGGCCCGCGCATCACCTGGGCCAGCAAGGATTACAAATCCACCTATTTCGGCGTGAGCGACAGCCAGTCGCAGGCCTCCGGCCTTGCCCCCTTCGATCCGCAGAGCGGCCTGCATGCCATGGGTGTCGGAGCGGCCATCTCCTGGAAGAGCACCGATCGCCTGACCATCGGATCCTTTGCCGAATATAGGCGGCTGATGGGCGATGCGGCCGACAGCAGCCTGGTGCGGGAGCGCGGCTCGCGCAACCAGGTCATGGTGGGGGTCACGGCCACCTACACCTTCGGCTATGTGCCGGGTGCCCGCCCGTAGTCTCCATCGATCTCGCTAGAGCATTTCCGGTCAAAACGGGATCACGTGAAATGCTCTATCTTTTTGTTTTTACGCAGTCCGGACGCAAGACCGCTAACGCACTTTTGCTGGACATGCTCTAGACGGTCGGCTGACGCCGGACGGCGGCGCCTCCGACAGATTTCCATCATGGAGATCTGTTATGGAAACGGGCATCCGGCGCCCGCTTCGCGCTGCCGTGCTTGCCGAGGGGGCGATTGCTTTTGACGACAAACCGCTTAGAACTTCGCCCATGAGCACCTTGCATGATTTTTCGGGCCGCGTGGCCGACGCCCCTTCCGACAACTGGGTCTATCGCGCCCTGCCGCGCGCGCTGTGGCCCTATGCGCAGCTTGCCCGCTGGGACCGGCCGATCGGCTGGCAGTTGCTGATGTGGCCCTGCTTCTGGTCTTCGGCGCTGGCGGCCAATGCCGACATGGGGCCGGACGGGGTGTTTTCGCTGAAGGTGAAGCTCTTCCACCTCTTCCTGTTCTTCATCGGCGCGGTCGCCATGCGCGGCGCCGGCTGCACCTATAACGACATTGTCGACCACCGCATCGACATGGAGGTGGCGCGTACCCGTTCGCGGCCGCTGCCATCCGGCCGGGTCACGCGGCTGCAGGCCAAGATCTTCATGGCGCTGCAGGCGCTGGTCGGCCTGTGGGTGCTCCTGCAGTTCAACGGCTTCACCATCGGTCTCGGCTTTGCCTCGCTGCTCGTCGTCGCCATCTATCCCTTTGCCAAGCGCTTCACCGACTGGCCGCAGTTCTTCCTCGGCCTTGCCTTTTCCTGGGGCGCGCTGATGGGCTGGGCGGGGCTGTTCGGCAGCCTGTCCTGGGCGGCACTCTGGCTTTACGGCGCGGCGATCGCCTGGACCATCGGCTACGACACGATCTATGCCCATCAGGACAAGGAGGACGATGCGCTGATCGGCGTACGTTCCACCGCGCGGCTGTTCGGGGAGAACACCAAGGCCTGGCTGTCCGGTCTCTATGCGCTGACGATACTGTTGCTGCTGTTTGCCTTCATTGCCGGTCACGTGGCCTTTCTCGGCTATGTCGGCCTCGTGATCGTGGCACTGATGCTTGCCTGGCAGGTGCTGATCCTCGATATCGACAATCCCGACCAGTGCATGAAGCTGTTCAAGTTCAATCATCCGGTCGGCGCGATGATCTTCTTTGCCCTCGTCCTGTCGCTGGTGTCCCAGGGGCGCTGATCGTGCGCCCGGCAGGGGCCGCAACCAGGGGCCGCAACGCAAGAAGCCCGGGCAGGGGCCGGGCTTCTGGATGGGAGGTCTGCTCCTTCCGGAACATCCGCGATGCGTGGCCTGTCGATGGCCGGTGGGATCAGCGACGCGCGATGATCTCCTTGCCTTCGATGCGCATCGCGACGCCGAGGCTGCCGGTGGATCGGCGAACCAGGAAGCGCGGACGGCGGGCTGCAAAATAGGAGTGGCGGCGGCGCGGCTTGCTGTCCTGCATGCGGATGTCGCCGAGATGGTTTTCCAGCGGGCGGGCAACGCCATCGGCTTCGACCATCAGCATGGGAATGCGGAAGGCATCCGACCAGCTGCGCCAGTCTGCGGCGATGTCGCACAGATCATGGGCGACGAGCAGCGGGATGCACAGATCGGGATCGTCATGGTGCAGTTCGAGCGTCACCGTGACCTCGCCATTGCCATGGTCGATGGCGCGGGCCGCAACGCCCTTGAAGGCGCGGGCGGGAAGGGCAAAGGACAGCGGCAGGCCGCTGCCGGGGAGGATCTTGCGAAGGACTGCGCCCCGTTCGTCGATGGTGATGGTGACATCGCCGGCGGCGTCATGCAGCCCGTACGTGATCTGCTGGGGGAAACGCGTCGGGTCCAGCCGAAGCGTTGCACCTGCCCAAGAGGGTTTCAGAACCGTATTTGTCATCTCGAATGCTACCCTTGTTTTACCTGAGAGCCGTTTTCGATCTCTCGCGGGACTTTTGTCCTCTGATGGGCTGGAGCATAGGCGGCCCCTTTCCAGAACCGCTTAAAAATTGCGGTTAAGAAATTCCTGCCTCCCCTGATGGTTAGCAAAAGTGAATCCGTCAGGGTTTCCTGAAGATGAACAAGGCCCCGTTTGTATGGGCCCAGAACAGGTTTCGGGGGAGGGAAAGCCCCGGGCAAGCCCCGTGTGCAAAGCCCCGACAGCAATTCTTTAAGTTTCGTTGACGTATGCTGCGCACCGGTAAACGCACGCAGGCAGGAGAACGAGAGGCTTCGCGAATGGTATCGACCTATCTCAGCTACGACCTCGTCAGCCGTGATCTTCAGGCCAGCCTGAAGCGGGTATCCAAACAGACGGACGTCAGCCGCGAGGCCGAATATTACAAGGCCAACATCGCAAAGGTTACCAGCGTCGACGAGTTCCTCGACGATTACCGTCTCTATTCCTATGCCATGAAGGCCTACGGGCTGGAGGACATGACCTATGCCAAGGCCTTCATGCGCAAGGTGCTGGAAAGCGATCTGTCCGACGAAGACAGCTTCGCCAACAAGCTGACCGACGACCGCTACCGCGATTTCGCCACCGCCTTCAATTTCTCCTCGGAGGAGAAGACGGCGCAGTCCGGCACCCAGGTCACCGCCATGGTGGATCTCTACACCGCCACCATGGTCAGCGAGGGCGATGCGGTCACCACCGAAACCAACTACTTCAATGCGATGATGGACGAGGTCGGCAGCGTCGACGACCTGCTGAATAACGACCGCCTGCGCAGCTACCTGTTCACTGCCTATGACATTTCGGAGAAATACTATTCGCGCAGCCTGCTGCGCGGCGTGCTGTCGAGCGACACCAGCGATTCCTCCAGCTACATCAACCAGACGCTCGGCCCCCAGCGCGACACGCTGAACACGCAGCTTGCCGATGCGCAGACCCGGCTTGCCGCCACAACCGACACGACGGAAAAGACCACGATCCAGGCCGAGATCGACGGATACGAGGCCAAGCTCGAGACGATCCAGAAATATTACGACATGGCCGATGCCTTCCAGTTCAACGCCGATGGCACGGCGCCGAGCGGCGGCGTGCAGACCGCGGAGCAGAAGGCAACGATCAACGACCTCTATCTGAGCAAGCAGGATCGCGTGTCCACGGCAACCGCGCTCAATGATGCCGACTATTTCAAGGAGAAGATGGCCACGGTCGACAATGTCTCCGACATCATCGGCGATACGCGCCTCTACAAGTTCATCAAGACCGCTTACGGGCTGACCGGCATCACGGTGGTGACCTCCACCATCGAGCAGATCCTCACCAGCGATCTCGACGATCCGAACAGCTATGCCAACCGCTTCGGCGCCAGCAATCCCGCCTATCTGGAACTGGCCAAGGATTTCGGCTTCAGCACCGACGGCACCGTGACGGCCGGCCAGGCGCAGACCGCGACCCAGCAGGACTCCACCATCAACCGCTATTACAGCACCTATAACGACGATCAGGACGAGGCGGACGAAGAGGCGATCAGCCTCTACAAGGCGGCCATTTCCGAAGTGGATTCGGTGGCCGAGTTCCTGTCCACCAAGGATGTCTACAACTTCGCCCTCAAGGCCGTGGGGCTCGATCCCGACGAGGTTTCGCAGCTGACCATCAAGCGCGTGCTGACCAGCGATCTCGACGATCCGAAGAGCTATGTCTACAGCCTGAAGGACGAGCGCTACCTGACGCTCGCCAAGGCCTTCAACTTCACCACCAGCGGCGATGTCACCGCGCCGCTGACGGCCCAGTCACAGGGCACGATCAAGTCGATCGCCTCCGACTATACCGTGCAGATGACGCGTTTCCTTGCCGATGACGAGAAGGAGGCCGCCAAGGAAAAGGCGTCCGACGAGGTGACCTACTATTCGGAAAAGATGCTGTCGATCCAGAGCGCGTCTGACTTCATCAACGACGAGCGGCTGGTGAAGGTGGTGCTGACCGCCTACGACATCGACGCCTCCACCGTGACCACCGATTTCCTCAAGCAGGTGTTTTCCTCGGATCTTTCCGACCCGAACAGCTTCGTCAACAAGCAGGAAAACACCGCTTGGGCGGAAATCCTCGGCACCTTCAACTTCAACACCAGCGGCAAGCTGGAGGCGCGCGAAAGCACCGGCGTGCAGAGCCAGGGCAAGGTGCTGGAGACCCAGAACCGCTATACCCGCCAGACGCTGGAGGAGGAGCAGGGCGAGAGCAACAATGGTGTGCGCCTGGCGCTCTATTTCGAGCGCATGTCCCATTCCATCACCAGCGCCTACGACATTCTGGGCGACACCGCGCTGCTCGAATTCTTCCGCGTCAGCTTCCAGCTGCCGGAAAGCTTCAGCAATCTCGACGTCGACAAGCAGGCTGAACTGGTCAACAAGTACATGAACCTCGAAGACCTCAAGGATCCGGAAAAGGTCTCGAAGATGGTCGACAAGTTCACCGTGATGTACGATCTGGAAAACTCCGATTCCAGCTCGTCCGCGCTGTCGATCCTTACCGGCAGCGCCAACAGCGCCGGCATCAGCGCCGACCTGCTCTATTCGCTGTCGCAAACCGGCTGATCGAGCCTCCTCAGGCGCTGATCACCTTGCCGGGGTTCATGATGCCTGCCGGGTCGAAGGCGTGCTTGATGCGGCGCATCAGCTCGATCTCGATTTCCGGGCGGATCGCCGCCAGTTCGTCGCGCTTCAGCTGGCCGATGCCGTGCTCGGCGGAAATCGAGCCGCCTTTCTCCAGCACGATGCCGTGGACGATGGCGTTCATCTCCCGCCAGCGGGCGAGAAACGCCGCCTTGTCGGCGCCGACCGGCTGGGAAATGTTGTAGTGGATATTGCCATCGCCCAGATGCCCGAAGGCGCAGATGCGTGCGCCGGGCATGGCCGCCATCACGCCTTCTTCCGCAGCTGCCATGAAGGCGGGGATCTTCGAGACCGGCACCGAGACGTCGTGCTTGATCGAGCCGCCTTCCGGCTTCTGCGCATCCGACATGCTTTCGCGCATGTGCCATAGCGCCTTTGCCTGGGCGACCGAAGCCGCAATCACCGCGTTTTCGATGAGGCCGGCCTCCAGCCCCTGTTCCAGCAGCGCATGCGCCAGCCGCTCCGCCGTCTCGGCCGAATCGCTGGTGGATATATCGACGAGCACGTACCAGTCATGCACCGTCGGCAGCGGATCGCGCACGCCGGCAATGTGGCGGGTGGTAAACTCGATGCCGATGCGCGGCATCAGCTCGAAACCGGTCAGCGCCGTGCCGCAGAGGTTGGAGGCCTTTTCGAACAGTTCGAGCGCGTGCTGCGGCGAGGCGAGCCCGACAAAGGCCACCTGATGGCCGACCGGCTGCGGGAAGAGTTTCAGCACGGCCGCCGTGATGACGCCGAGCGTGCCTTCCGCGCCGATGAAGAGGTCGCGCAGGTCATAGCCGGTATTGTCCTTCTTCAGGCGCCGCAGGCCGTTCCAGATCTCGCCGGTCGGCAGGACCACTTCAAGGCCGAGGCACAGCTGGCGCATGTTGCCATAGGCCAGCACGGCGGTGCCGCCGGCATTGGTGGAGAGATTGCCGCCGATGCGGCAGGAACCTTCGGAGCCGAGTGAGAGCGGAAACAGCCGCCCGACCGATTCCGCCGCCTTCTGCACATCGGCCAGGATGCAGCCGCCTTCGGCAACCAGCAGGTTGGCGAGAGGGTCGATGTCGCGGATACGGTTCATCCGCTCCAGCGACAGGATCAGCTGCGTGCCGTCCGCGCTCGGTGTCTGGCCGCCGACGAGGCCGGTATTGCCGGTCTGCGGCACGATGGCGGTGCCGGTTTCGCTGGCAAGCGTCAGGATGGCGGAGACCTCCTGCGTCGAGCCCGGCTTCAGCACCAGCGGCGAGGCGCCCTTGTAGAGCCCGCGATTTTCCACGAGCCGCGGGGCGATCTCCTGAGGGTCGCTGACCACATTTGCCGCCCCGACAATGGCCGTAAAGCGGGATATCAGATCGGAAGAGGGCAGGCGGGCATCCATGGCATGTCTCCTCGGTCTTGTCGGCGCCGCCGGGCGTCCGCTTTGTCGGGACGTCCCGTCCGGGCGTCAGGTATCGCGCGGGGCGGCCGCACGGGCCAGCCGGTCGTTGATCGCCTCGCCGAGCCCTTCATCCGGAATGGCTGCCACGGCAATGCGGGCGGCCCCCGTCGCGTCGGCCTGCTTCAGATAGTCGAAGAGATGGGCGGCCGCCTCGGAGAGGTCGCCGGCCGGGCTGAGATCGAACACGGCCTTTGCCGCCTCGCTGCCCGCCACCGGCTGACCGGCAAAGCGGATGAGGGCTTCGCCCGGTTCGACGGATGTGGCGCAAAGGCGAACGGCAGCACCCGGCGCATAATGCGAGGCCAGCATGCCGGGCGCCTCGATGGCACCGGAAAGGCCTTCCTGCCGCTCGACCTTGCGGCCCGTCAGCCGCTCGATGGCTTCTGCGGAAATGCCGCCGGGGCGCAGCAGCCGCACCCGGTCGCCTTCCACCTTGACGATGGTCGATTCGACCCCGACCGGGGCCTTGCCGCCATCGATGATGAGGCTGAGCTTTTCGCCCAGATCCTCTGCCACGTGGCGGGCGCTGGTGGGGCTGACCTTGCCGGATGTGTTGGCGCTCGGGGCTGCGAGCGGCTGGCCGAAGGCGGCGATCAGATCGCTGGTAAAGCCGCGCGGCACCCGCACGCCGACCGTATCGAGGCCGGCGGTGGCCAGATCGTGTATGCCGCTTTCGGCGCGGCGCGGCAGCACCAGCGTCAGCGGTCCCGGCCAGAAGGCTTCGGCAAGAAGGCGTGAGACCGGATCGAAGATCGCGTGACGCTCGGCCATCGCCAGATCCGCCATGTGGCAGATCAGCGGATTGAAGCGCGGCCGCCCCTTGGCCTCGTAGATGCGCGTGACGGCGGCCGGATTGGTGGCATCGGCCGCCAGTCCGTAGACGGTCTCGGTCGGAATGGCGATGGGCAAGCCTTCTCCGAGCCTTGCGGAGGCCTCGGTCAGCGCCTGGGTGCGATGCGTCGCGATGTCGATGATGCGTGCAGCCATGATAAAGGCTGCAATAACGCCAAAAGCCCCCCTGGCGCAAACGCTTTCACAGGCTGCGGATCACCTGGCGCAGCGCCGCGTCCGGCGCGCCGAGGATCAGCACGTTCTTCAGCGCCTCCATCGGGTCGCTGGTGCGGAACAGGATGCCGTTGTCGCGCACCGTCCTGTTGATGCGGGCCTCGCCGGTTGGCTGCAGGTCGAGGGCGACGGCGAAATACATGCGGTCGTAATCGGTGCGGATGCGCTCGAAGAACTGCTCGTCCGCGCCGATCTCGGCGAGGAAATTGCAGATGTAGAAGGACCAGTGGATCGGCGCGGTGCGCTCGAACACGGTGCGGGCCGCGGTGACGTGGCAATAGCCGAGATGCGGGCTTTCGGACAGCGCCCGGCTGAAGACGATCTTGGGGAAGCGGATCGTGCGATGGACGGCATTGATCCGCTCATGTGTCTTCTCGCCGGCGGCGGTCAGCCGCTTTTCGGTACGCTCGGCCACCTCCTCATAGGTGAGGTAGCGGCGCTCTTCCGGCAGCCAGTCGCGCCGGTTGCGGGAAATGCGGCCGGTGCGCAGGAATTCCGAGTGGGCGGCCGTCTTCTGCGGCGTTTCCGCCGACAGGGCGGAGCGGATGTCGAAATATCGGCGCTTTGCCTTGGCGTCCACGGCTCTTCACTCCCTCGCGATGGGGCAAGCGTAACCCGGGATCCTTGACGCAGGCTTGCGTCCGCGCAAATGGCGCCTGTTCCGTTTGCGTCGCAACGCGGCCGGCCTTGCGGCGCGTCTGCGGCGCCAATCGCCTGCTTTTGCAGGGGAAAGACCAGATGCCGGTGCCGCGACATGTCGCGTTTTTGTCGTCAATGCGGAAAAGCATGTCGCATTGCACCGTGTGGCTCCGACAGGGCGTCGGCTATAGATGGGACACTCGAGGTTTCGCCCCTTCCCAAGGCGGAGACTTGGAGGGTCTGGCCGGGCCATGTGCCGGCGCCTTCCGCCTCACACCAGCCCGAGTGACAGTGTGACCCATCGCGGTGGGTGACGGTAACGGACCGCAAGGCTCGGTGGCCGGCGGCCTGTCCGCGTGCCGACGCCTCGCCGCCATCGACAGGAACGCAAGATGGACATTCGCAATACGGTGCTGCGGCAACTGAAGAACCAGCGTCCCGGCTACAGCCTGGAGCAGCCCTTCTACATCGATGCCGATTATTTCAAGCTCGATCTCGAAATGATCTGGTATCGCGACTGGCTGTTCATCGGCCATGATTGCGAAATTCCGCGGGCCGGGAACTATGTCACCGTGCAGATCGGCGATTATCCGGTCGTCATCGTGCGCGGCCGCGACAAGGTGATCCGCGCCTTCCACAACACCTGCCGTCACCGTGGCCACCGCGTCTGCACGCAGGAAAAGGGCGCGTCCGCCAAGCTCGTCTGTCCCTACCACCAGTGGACCTACGATCTCGATGGCTCGCTGGTCTTTGCCCGCCAGATGGGCGAGGACTTCGACAAGTCGGAATTCGGCATGAAGCCCGTCCACTGCGAAACGGTCGGCGGCTATATCTTCATCTGTCTTGCCAACGAGGCGCCGGATTTTGCGCCGGTGCGGGCCACCATCGAGCCCTATATGGCGCCGCATCGCCTCTGGGAGGCCAAGGTCGCCCACAAGAACACCATCATCGAAAAGGGCAACTGGAAGCTCGTCTGGGAAAACAACCGCGAATGCTACCATTGCGCCGGCAACCACCCGGAACTCTGCCGTACCTATCCCGAGGCGCCGACGGCGACCGGCGTGCAGGGCGCGGCAGACGATCCGTTCATTTCCGAACATTGGGAACGCTGCGAGGGTGCCGGCCTGCCGAGCAGCTTCAACATGCACCAGAGCGGCCAGTTCCGCGTTGCCCGCATGCCGCTGATCCAGGATGCGGAAAGCTACACCATGTCCGGAAAGCGCGCCGTCAGGCGTCCCCTGTCGGATGAGGTGAAGATCAGCCATATCGGCACTATGCTGCTCTTCCATTACCCGACCACCTGGAACCACATGCTGGGCGACCACGCGATCTCCTTCCGCGTGCTGCCGATCTCGGCGGAGGAAACTGCCGTCACCACCACCTGGCTGGTGCACAAGGATGCGGTCGAGGGCGTCGATTACGACCTCGAGGAACTGACGCATGTGTGGAACATGACCAACGACCAGGACCGCTCGATCGTTGAGGAAAACGCCTTCGGCATCCGCTCGCCCGCCTATGAACCCGGTCCCTATTCGCCGGATCACGAAGGCGGCGTCATGCAGTTCGTCGAGTGGTACACCAACTTCATGCTGAACCGCCTGCAGGGCGATCAGGCGCGGCTCCACGCCGTCGCCTGATCGGGCACGCGCAAGGACGAACAGCAGGAGGATGAGCGCCATGAACATCGCCGTGACCTACCAGCATGTCGACCAGCTGCAGCCGTGGAGCGACCGGCTGCACCGCCTCGAATGCACCTCCGTGACGCTGGAGGCCCCGGATGTGATGACCTTCACCTTCCGGGCGGAACGGCCGGTCTGGTTCCGCTATCTGCCCGGCCAGTTCGTCACGCTCGAAATCCCGGTCGGCCCGGATCCGGTGATGCGCACCTATACGCTCTCCTCCAGCCCCTCGCGCCCCTACGCGCTGGCGGTGACGGTGAAGGCGCAGAAGGACAGCATCGGCACCCGCTGGCTGTTCGAGAACCTGAAGCCCGGCATGTCGATCCGCGCCTATGGCCCGCTCGGGGACTTCTCCTATGTGAAGCATCCGGGCGAGAAGTATCTTTTCATCTCGGCCGGCTCCGGCATCACGCCGATGATGTCGATGACGCGCGACATGGCCGACCGGGCGCCGCTGTCCGATATCGTCTTCATCAACTGTGCCCGCTCGCCTTCCGAGATCATCTTCCGCCACGAGCTGGAAAACCTGTCGCGGCTGATGCCGAAGCTGAACCTCGGCTTCGTCGTCGAACATTGCGGGCGCGCCGAGCCCTGGCATGGCCTGCGCGGCTTCGTCGACCGGGCAAAGATCTCGCTGCTCGCGCCGGATTTCCTCGACCGCACCATCTTCTGCTGCGGGCCGGAACCCTTCATGGCGGCTGTTCGCTCGGCGCTGGAAGGCGCCGGCTTCGACATGAGCCGCTATCATCAGGAAAGCTTCCAGCCGGCGGTGCAGACCGTGGAGCCGGAGGCGGCAGCCCTTGCCGATGGCGAGGCGCCGGCGATGATTTCCTTCGCGCTGGCCGGCAAGCAGGCGGCCTGCAAGCCGGGCGAGACGGTGCTGATGACGGCGCGCGCCAATGGCATCCGCATCGGCGCGGCCTGCGAATCCGGTCTCTGCGGCACCTGCCGGGTGATGATGCTGTCCGGCGACGTGGAGATGAACCACAATGGCGGCATTCTCGACGAGGAGATCGAAGAGGGCTATATTCTTGCCTGCTGCTCGCGGCCGAAGGGCGACATCGAGATCGAGGTTTAGGATATTGTCGGCCTCGCGCGTCGGGGTCTAAGTCCTTTTCGGCTGCACGCGGACGTGACGGAACCGCCAAGCCCTGCCGTGCGTTTTCCTCATCATAAACATGCAAGAGGAAACCCACCCGCAATGAGGAAGACACTCGCGATCCTGGCAACGGCGCTGAGCCTTGCCGCAACAGGCCTGTCGCCGGCAGGTGCCATGCCCTTTCCCGCCGCGGCTCCGGCGACGGCAGACACGCTGCCGGTCGTCAAGGCACAGGTTCTGTTTCGCGACCGGGAAGACCCGCGCTACCGCCTGCACCGCTGGGGCAATGACCGGCCGGACCTGCGCCGCATTCCCCCGCGCGCCCGTCCGGCCGAGCGCTCGGGCTACATGAACGGCTATCGCGGCTATCGCGATCATCGTCCGGGCTATCGTTATCACGACGGCTTCTGGTTCCCGCTCGCGGCCTTTGCCGCCGGCGCGATTACCGGCGGTGCCATCCAGCAGGCGCGACCGATCACGCCGGATCGCGTGCGGCCGGGTCGCTATTCGCCCCGTCATTACGCGTGGTGCGAGCAGCGCTACAAGACCTACCGGGCCTCGGACAACACCTATGTCGCCAATAGCCGCGGCGAGCGCCGCGTCTGCAACTCGCCCTATTGAGGAGATGCGGGCCGCGGCCGTCCTTTCGGGGCTGCGGCCTGCCATCCGCAGATGAACGGGCCGTTAATGACCGGTTCAGCTGGAAAATCCTAGATTGCCTTCATCGCCTGCCCTGCACGATCCGGTTTCAGTTCCGGTCCCGCCGGGCAGCGCTCCTGTCGGGAAGGGAATGGAGATTGATCATGAACACACTGATGAAAAAGCTGACCATTGCCGGCCTGTCCGCCTCGATGATGGCGGTGTCCGTCCTGCCGTCTCAGGCCATGCCGTTTGCTCCGGCACCCGTTGCTGCGACCCAGTCCGCCGGCACCCCGTTGGTTCAGGTGCAGTACCGCGATGATGATCGCTACTGGCGCCATCACGACCGTCGCTGGGATCGCCGGTGGGACCGTCGCGATGACCGCTACGAGCGCCGGCACCACCATTCTTCCGGCAGCAAGGTCTGGGTGCCGCTGGCCGCCTTTGCCGCCGGTGCCCTGATTGCCGGTGCCGCCACCTCGCAGCCGCGCCACGTGGCGCCTGCGGCCCCCGGCATTCCGTCCGGCGTCAACCCGCGACATTTCGAATGGTGCTCGGCGCGCTACCGCTCCTATGACGCCTATTCGAACACCTTCCAGCCCTATTCCGGGCCGCGCCAGGCCTGCTACTCGCCCTATTACTGAGAGTAGCCGGGAAGCATCCCGCTTCATTGGCCGTCCGGTTTTGCCGGGCGGCCTTTTCGCGTCAGAGAATGCCGGCCCGGCGCAGCAGCCACCAGGCGCCGCCGACCGAAAGCGTCATCAGCCCGAAGGCATAGAGCGTGCCGTGTTCGGCATGGGCGAAGGGAAGCGCCTCGGTGTTCATGCCGAAGAAGCCGGTCACCAGCGAGGGCGGCAGCAGGAAGGCCGTCATCAGCGACAGGATATAGAGGTGGCGGTTGGTTTCCGAGGAGAGCTTCGAATCGATTTCTTCGTGCAGCAGACGCGCGCGGTCCTGCAGGGCATAGACATCGTGGTCCACGGCTTCCAGCCGGCTGGTCAGGCGGCCGGAGACGTCGTGGAAACCCTCCGGCATTTCGTCCTCGTCGGCGGCGGCGGCGCGGCGCAGAAGCGTCAGCACCGTGCGCAGATGGCGGTGCAGGCGCACCACCGTGCGGCGCACGGGCGCCAGACGCCGGCGCTCGTCCCGCGTCGTTGCCCCATAGACCACGTCCTCGATCTGGTTCAGCTCCTCCGTCAGCTCGATGACGAGCGAAATCAGCGTGCGCTGGAACTCGGCGACGATCAGCTCGAAGATGTCGATGGGCTGGCGATAGCGCGCCGGGTTCTTTTCCACGGCCGCACGCACCCGGTCGATGGAGCGCAGCGGCTGCAGCCGGGTGGTGATCAAAAGGTTGTCGCAGACCGCAAAATGCAGCCAGCCGATATCGCGCGTCTCCTCGTCGAACTCTCGCTGGAAATCGACCAGCGTGCCGTAGATCATGCCGTCCTCCAGCGTGATGGAGGCATGCGTCTCATGGGTGGTCAGTGCGGTCACCACCTGCGTGGGCAGCTTCGAGAACTCCTCGAGGAAGGCGGCGACACGCTGGTCGGCGAGGTTGAGGTGCAGCCAGCGGAAGCCCGTCTGCTCGTCTCCCAGGTCGGCGCGCGTCGCGTCCGGCGGCAGGCGGCGGCAGGAGCGGCTGTCACCGTCGAACTGATAGGCCCAGACGAGGCCTGGAATGGACTGGACGATGGACAGCATGGCAGGCTCCTTCGCATTTGCAGCATCTACACACGGGATGTCGAACGCGGCAAGATACATCCGGTCGTGTGACACCGGTGGGACGGTGCGCGCGGAGTTTGCGCCACATCCGGCGGCCCTGATCGTCGTGCCGGCCGCAGGTCTTGCTCGAAAACGAAGAACGCGCCGGATCGCCCGGCGCGTTCTCCTCATTGCCGATTGACGGGCGGTCTCAGCCGATCATCGCATTGTCGTTGCGCTTGACGGCGATGACCGTCGAACGCGGCAGCTTGCCTTCGCCATCCGGGAACGGCGCGTCGGGGTGCTGAATGCCGACGAAATGCGTGCGCTTGTCGGCCGACCAGGTCTGGCCGGTGACTTCCGCGCCCTTCGGTGCGGTGAGGAAGCGCTCGATGCGACCGGTTGCCGGGTCGCCCGCCAGCATCTGGTTGTTGCCCTGGCCGGCGAAGTTGCCTTCGTTGGTGTCTTCGCCGTCCGTCTGGATCCAGAGCAGGCCGGTCGAGTCGAACATCATGCCGTCCGGCGAGTTGAACATGTTGCCTTCGTTGATGTTGGAAGAGCCGGCATAGGCGTCCTTGTGAACGGCCGGGTTGCCGGCCATGCAGAACAGGTCCCACTTGAACTTGCCGTTGGCGTGGTCGTCGCCTTCCGGATACCAGCGCACGATCTGGCCGTATTCGTTCTTCTCGCGCGGGTTGGCGGCGTTGATCGCCATGACATCGCCGCCGGCATTGGTGCGCATCTTGCCGTCCTTCATGACGGCACGGTTGCTGTTGTTGGTCAGCGCGCAATAGGCTTCGATGGCAACCGGGTTGATCGCCACCCATTCCGGACGGTCCATGGTGGTGGCGCCCACCTTGGAAGCAGCCTGGCGGGTGAAGACGCAGATCTCGTCCATCTTCATGCCGGTCGTTTCCGGCGTCAGGGCAACCCACTCACCGGTGCCGTCATCGGCGAACTTGGCAACGAAGAGCGTGCCTTCGTCGAGCAGCTTCGATGTGTCGCCGCCCGGCACGTAGATACCGTTCGAGACGAACTTGTAGAGGAACTCGCCGCGCTCGTCGTCGCCCATGTAGACGACCACGCGACCGTCACGGGCAACCACCACGGCGGCGTTTTCGTGCTTGATGCGGCCGAGTGCGGTGCGCTTGACCGGAACCGACTTGGCATTCGACGGGTCGATTTCTACGACATAGCCGGCGCGGCGCGGTTCGTTCGGGTTCTTCGCCACGTCGAAGCGCTCGTCGAACTTCTCGTAGGCATAGCGCGTCTCGGCGGCAATGCCGTAACGCTTGTAGTCGGCCGGCATCTTGAACTCGGCATTGGTGGTGCCGAAGTAGCCGTTGAAGTTTTCCTCGCAGGTGAGGTAGGTGCCCCACGGCGTCTTGCCGGCGCCGCAGTTGTTGAAGGTCCCGAGACAGTCCGTGCCGTTCGGATCGGCGGCGGTCTTCAGCAGGTCTGAGCCGGCGGCAGGGCCGGAAATCTTCATCGGCGTGTTGTGGTGGATGCGGCGGTTGAACGGGCTGTCGACGACGATCTCCCAGCCGTTTGCACCTTCGGCCACTTCCATCACGGTGACGCCCTGCATGTTCTGCAGGATGCGCACTTCGTCGAGATTGGCCGGAATGCCCTTTTCGCGGTGCGGCAGGTTGATGTCCGGGTTGACGTATTCGTGGTTGACGGCGATCAGCTGGTGGTCGCCGACGACGAAGAGTTCCATGCCGTCGGTGTTTTCACCGAACACCTTGTCGGAGTTCTCCAGGCTGACGCCCTTGACCGGATCGACATCCGGAACGTTGGAAAACAGCGGCTGACCCCACTTGGCAAGCGCCTTCCACGAATAACCTTCCGGCACGTGGATCGTGTTGTCGGTGGCGATCGGAACCGGCTTGAAGGGGAAGCGCGATGCGGCTTCCTGGGCCTGAGCCGAGGTCGAGCTCATCAGGTTGCCGAGCGTGCCCATGGCCGCAGCGGCAGAGCCGAAGGCGAGCACGCCACCGAGGAAGCCGCGGCGCGAGATGGCCCGCTCGACCACGCGGTCGAAATCGGTTTCGGCCGGCGGCGGATTCTGCAATTCGTCCCACTCGTCCCAGGACAGCTTGCTCGTGTCGATATCAGCCATGGTCAACTCCCCATAAGTTGGCTCTAGAATTGTTCTAATGCGATAGCCGGTCACCAATACAGTTTCGTGACACGCTGGCGTGCTGGCGCAAAGTTGAACATCTTTTGATTGCGGGTTTTGAGCCGAGCGAGGGGGACAGCGGTCCGTCAGCGGAAGCACATCCGCGCAAAACGTTTGACGTTTACGTAAAAATCAATTAGCCGAAAGGGAAGCATCAGGGCAGAAGCGGCATCGCGAGGAGGTGGCGTTGCTGTCCGTCACGGCCTTTTGGAGGAGATCGGATGTACAAGGCGCCCGTCGAGGAGATTGCGTTCACCCTGAGACATGTCGCCGGCCTGTCGGCCGCGCTTTCGGCCGGACGGCTCGGAGACCTGAGCGAGGATCTCGTCGATGCCATCCTGTCCGAAGCGGGGCGTTTCGCCAGCGAGGAGATGGCGCCGCTCGGCCCCATCGGCGATACGCAAGGCGCCCGGCTGATCGAGGGCAGGGTGATCTCGCCGGATGGCTGGGTCGATCTCTACAAGGCCTGGTGCGCCGGCGGCTGGAACGGTCTGACCGGACCGGAGGCCTTCGGCGGGCAGGGCCTGCCGCACATGCTGAATGTCGCGACGCTGGAAATGTGGAATTCCGCCTCCGTCGGCTTCACGCTGGGGCCGACGCTGACGATCGGCGCCATCGAGGCGCTGATGGCGCATGGCAGCCGCAGCCTGCAGGAACGCTATGTGGAAAAGCTCGTCTCCGGCGAATGGACGGGCACCATGAACCTCACCGAGCCGCAGGCCGGCTCGGATCTCGGCGCGCTGAAGACGCGCGCCGAACGCCAGCCGGACGGTACCTACCGTATCTTCGGCCAGAAGATCTACATCACCTGGGGCGATCACGATGCGGCCGACAACATCATTCACCTGGTGCTGGCCCGCCTGCCGGATGCTCCGGCCGGCACGCGCGGCATCTCGCTGTTCCTGGTGCCGAAATTCCTCGTCAACGATGACGGTTCGCTCGGCCCCCGCAACGATCTCTTCTGCCATTCGCTGGAGCACAAGCTCGGCATCCATGGCTCGCCCACCTGCACCATGATCTATGGCGACGGCCGTTTCGGCGAGGAGCCGGGCGCCATCGGCTGGCTGGTCGGCGAGGAGAACAAGGGTCTCGCCTGCATGTTCACCATGATGAACAATGCCCGCCTCGCCGTCGGCATGCAGGGGGTCGCGACCGCCGAGGCCGCCACGCAGAAGGCAATCGCCTATGCCCGCGAGCGCACGCAGGGTCGCGCGCCGGCCTGGGGTGGCGCTGCCGCGTCCGGTCCGGGGGCTTCCGGCATGAGCCCGATCATCAAGCACCCGGATGTCGTGCGCATGCTGGTGACGATGAAGGCGCTGACGCAAGGCGTGCGGGCCATCTGCTATGCCTGTGCCCATGCGATCGACCTCTCGCACAGGGCAGAGGGTGATGAGGCGCGCCACTTCCAGGAGCGCGCGGCCCTTCTGACCCCGATTGCCAAGGCCTTTGCCACCGATGTCGGCGTTGACGTCGCCTCGCTCGGCATCCAGGTGCATGGCGGCATGGGCTTCATCGAGGAAACGGGGGCTGCCCGCCTGCTGCGCGATGCCCGCATCGCCCCGATCTATGAGGGCACCAACGGCATCCAGGCGATCGACCTCGTGGTGCGCAAGCTGCCCCTCTCGACGGGCACGCAGGTGCGCGGCTTCATCACAGAGTTGCGGGAGGTGGCAGCGGCCGTGGCCGCCTCGAACCGCGAAGGCTTCGGCGAGACGGCCGCCCGTCTCACCGCAAGCCTTGACGATCTCGAAGCCGCGACCGACTGGCTGCTCACCCGGCAGGCGGAGGGCGCGCTGGCGGAGGCCCTTTCGGGCGCCACGCCCTATCTGCGCCTGTTCGGCCTTGCGCTCACCGGCGCCTATCTCGCCAAGGGTGCGCTGGCGGAAACGGCCCATGGTCAGGATCAGCGCATCGCCCTCTGCCGCTTTGCCGCGGAAAACCTGATCGTCGAAACCGCCACGCTGAAGGACCGCGTCATCCATGGCGCGGCAAGCCTTGCGGCCGCGCGCGTGTTGCTGGCCTAAGCCCCTCCCCAACCCCTCCCCACAAGGGGGAGGGGCTTCTGCTGCCTCGCTCCGACCTCCGTCGTCAGGCGAGGCCGCGCCTCTCGTGATCTCCCCCCTTGTGGCGGAGACGGCCGGCAGGCCAGAGGGGGATTATTCCCGTTCGTCCGCATGCTGGGACTTGAACACCGCGTGCGCCAACTGTTCGCCCCAGGAGACCCAGCCGTGACCGACCACATCCTGATCGAATGCCCCGAGGCCCATCCCGGCGTCATGGTGATCCGCCTCAACCGGCCGGAGAAAAAGAACGCCATCACCGCGGCAATGTATCGCAAGATGGTCGGCGGCCTCACGCAGGCGGCAGCGGACGAGGCGATCCGCGCCGTCGCCTTTCTCGGCACCGAAGGCTGCTTTTCCGCCGGCAACGATATGGCCGATTTCCTGAGCTATGCGATGTCCGGCAGCAGCGAACCGCCGGCGGCGGTGGATTTCCTGAAGGCGCTCGCCACCTTCGGAAAGCCGCTGGTCTCCGGGGTGGACGGGCTGGCAATCGGCATCGGCACCACGCTGCACCTGCATTGCGACCTGACCGTCTCTTCCGCCCGCAGCCTGTTCCGCACGCCCTTCGTCGATCTGGCGCTGGTGCCGGAAGCGGCCTCCAGCCTGCTGGCGCCCGCCGTGATGGGTCAGCAGCGCGCCTTTGCGCTTCTGGCGGCCGGCGAGGGCTTTTCGGGCGAGGAGGCACGCGCGGCCGGCCTGATCTGGAAGGTGGTGGACCCGCAGGAGGTCGAGGCCGAGACGCTGGCTCTTGCCGCAAGGCTTGCGGCAAAGCCGGCCGGCGCGCTGAAGATCGCCCGCGATCTGGTGCGCCCGAACCCCGCGGCTGTGCTCGCCCGCATCGATGCCGAGATGGTACATTTTGCCGCGCAGCTGAAGAGCGCCGAGGCGCGCGCCGCCTTCGAGGCCTTTCTCAAGCGTTGAACCTCCCGTTGACGCGGCGTTAAGGCGAAGAGCGGAAGCTTGCGGCCTTTCAATCTGCGGGGAGGCCCCTCATGACCAGGCTGCTGGCCGGTTCCCTTTTTCTGCTGATGGCGGCACCGGCCGTCTGGGCTGCCGGCGACGGACCGAATAGCCGCGTCTACAATGACAAGGATTTTCAGCCGCCTCAGCGCTATTACTGCGTCATCGATCCGCCGAAGAGCGCCGGCACGAGGCGTCCCTCGGTCTGCCGGGCGGAGCCCGGCCGGGTCGGCGGGCGCTGCCGCTGCGACAATGTCACCGGCAGCGGCACGCTGCGGCTCGGCGGTTGAGCCCTCGAGCCTGTCTGGCCCGGATTGTAGCCGGCAGCCGCTGTTTTCGTTTGTCTTTTAGGGAAGCCGGATTCCATTTTTCCCCGAAAGGCTCTATTTCTCCAGCAGCGCCACCGCTTCGACATGCGTCGACCACAGGAACTGGTCGATGGGCGTGACGATCGAGATCCGGTAGCCGGCAGCGGTCAGGATGGCGAGGTCGCGGGCCAGCGTCAGCGGATTGCAGCTGACGGCGGCAATCTTCCTGACGCCGGATCGCGCCAGTTCCCTGACCTGCTCCTCGGCCCCGGCGCGCGGCGGATCGAACACCACGGCATCATAGACCTTCAGTTCCTGCGCCGTCAGCGGCCGGCGGAACAGGTCGCGCCGCTCCACCGTCACCGGCTTCAGGCCCTGCGCGCGGCGCGCCGCCTGGTCCAGCGCCTCGATTGCCTTCGGCGCGCTTTCCACCGCATGCACCTTGGCCTGCCGGGCAATCCTGAGAGCAAAGGTGCCGGCGCCGGCAAACAGGTCCGCCACGCGTTTGGCCTTGCCGAGATGCGCAAGAACCAGCGCGACCATCGTCTCCTCCGCCTCGCGTGTCGCCTGGGTGAAGCCGCCCGGTGGCAGCGCCACCTGCACGCCGCCGAAATCGAGGAGCGGCTTTTGCGGTTCAACGAGAATGTCGCCCTCGATGGAGACGCGGGCAATGCCCTTTAGTTGCAGCACGCAATCGACCACCGCCCGCCGTGCGGCGTCGGACAGGGGTTTGAGGCCTTCGGCGGCGAGGTCGAGACCCGTCAGCGTCTCGGTCACCGTCAGCCGCCAGGGCAGCGAGGTCACGCTGAGGGCCGCTGCCAGGCGGCGGATCGTCGCAAGCCTGTTGACGATGCCATCCGAGGCGATGGGACATTCGGCAATCGAAATGATGGTGTGGCTTTCGCCGCGGTTGAATCCCAGCAGCAGTTCCTTCTCCGTGCGGCGCACGGAAAAGGTCACGCGGCGGCGCTGGTGGGGTTTGGCCTGCACGAGACCGCGGATCTCTGGCTCCAGCCCTTTGGATTTCAGCGCGTCCACCACCAGTTGCCGCTTGAAGGCGTGGTAGGGCGCATCCGCCAGATGCTGCAGCGAACAGCCGCCGCAGGCATCGCTGTCCGGCCCGAAATGGCGACAGAGCGGCGCGACGCGGTCGGGCGAGGTTGTGGCGGTCGACATGACGGTGCCGTGATTGCCGTTGCGGGCAATCGCCACCGTTTCGCCGGGCAGCGCGAAGGGCACGTAGATCGGCCCGTCCGTGCCGTTGGCGATGCCATGGCCCTGCGCGCCGAGGCGCTTTATGGTAACGGTCTCGGTGCTCATGGTTTGCGTCCTGCCAACAGATATTCCTGATTGCCGTCACCGCCGGCGATGGGCGAGGGGATGAGGCCGAGGCTCGTCCAGCCCATCTCCTCTACCAGCCAGCGCTCCAGCCCGGCGGCCACATCCGGTGCCGTTTCCGGCGCCTTCAGCAGGCCGCCCTTGCCGATCGCCTCGCGGCCGGCCTCGAATTGCGGCTTTACCAGAAGGGCACACAGCGCCTGCGGTTCGGCAAGCTCCAGCGCCGGCGGCAGCGCGAGCTTCAGCGAAATGAAGGAGACATCCGAGACGACGAGAGAGAAGGGCAGGTCGCTCACATCCTCGCGGGTGAGGTTGCGGGCGTTCAGCCCTTCCAGATTGGTGACGCGCGGATCGTCTGCGATGCGCGGATGCATCTGCCCGTGGCCCACATCGACCGCCACCACATGCGCCGCCCCCCGTGCAAGCAGCACTTCGGTGAAGCCGCCGGTGGAGGCGCCGATATCGAGACAGTGGCGGCCGGCCGGATCGAGGCCGAAATGGTCGAGGGCGGCGACAAGCTTCAGCGCCGCGCGCGACACGTAGCCGCGGGCCGGATCCTCGATCGAAAGCCGCACATTGGCCGGCAGCACTTGGCCGGGCTTCGACACGGTTTCGCCGTTCACCTGCACGGTGCCGCGGATGATGGCATCACGGGCGCGCGAGCGGCTGGAAAACAGGCCGCGGGCCACGAGAAGCTGGTCCAGTCTTAAATCGTTGGAAGAGGTCATGGCCAGTCCAATGACGGTGATATGGCCGCAAGGCAAGCGCTTTGTGGCGCAAGGGCGCCGCCAAAGCTTAAGGAGATGTGAGGAAAGCGCGACATTCTGCACAGTTTCTCAATCCGATGTTAAGCGAATTGCGCTCTCTTTGGCGCATGTCATCGGCGCGCTCGCGCCATTGAAAGAGAAGAAGCCGCAGAAAGCCAATGTCCTTGAAGAACCTCTCCCTGAACAAGAAGCTGATCAGCACTTTTCTGGCCCTGATGTCCGTCTGCCTGCTTGCCTCGGCCGTGGTCTACTGGCAGGGGCTGAAATCGAGCCAGGCCTCGCGCGATCAGGCGCAGGCGCAGGCGATCGCCGCTGCCGTCAGTCTGGCGCTCGAAGGTCAGCTGGAGGAAAGCCTCTCCCAGCGCAGCTATCTGATGTCCGGCAACGAGGACATGCTGCGCAATGTGCGCGTCGCCCGCGACAGCGTGGTGGCGGCGCTGACCGAGGCCCGTAAACAGGCCGCCGCCTTCCCGACACTGGTTTCGACGCTGGACGAGATGCGCCGCGCCTCGGATGCCTTCCACCAGGAAGTGGTCGAGCCGCAGATCAAGGCACGCCAGAGCAAGGGAGCGGAGGATCTTGCCGCGCTTGCCAGCGCTGCCGGCAACAGCGTCAGCCAGCTTGCCGCATTCCAGGCTGCCGCGACCCGCATCAAGGCGCAGGTTTCCGATCTCACGCAGCAGATGGTGGCCCGCCAGGAGGCCGCCCATACCAGCCTGCTTCTGACGCTGCTGGTCGGCGGCGCGGTTGCCGGCGTCATCTCCGTCGGCCTCATCCTGCTGCTGTCGCGTGCCATCGTCAGCCCGATCGTCGGCATGACGCAGGCCATGTCGGAGCTTGCCGCGGGCAAGCATGACATCACCGTGCCGGCGCTCGATCGCGGCGACGAAGTGGGCCAGATGGCCAAGGCGGTTGCCGTGTTCAAGGATGCGGCCATCGAGAAGCTGCGCCTGTCGCGCGAGACCGACGAGATCCGCCAGACCAGCGACCGGGAGCGCCAGTCGAACGACGAGCGCAAGGCCCGCGAGGCGGCCGAGGTGGAATTTGCCATGAACGCGCTGGCAAGCGGCCTCTCCAATCTCGCCGACGGCAATGTCGCCTATCGTATCGACAAGTCCTTCGCGCCGCATCTTGATCGCCTGCGCGTGGATTTCAACCAGGCACTGGCGAAGCTGCAGGATGCCATGCAGGGCGTCGGCCGCAATGCCTCCGCCATCAATGCCGGCGCGGCCGAAATCCGCGCCGCCACCGACGATCTCGCCAAGCGCACCGAACGCCAGGCGGCCTCCGTCGAGCAGACGGCGGCGGCGGTGGAGGAGGTCACCACCACGGTGCGCGATTCCGCCAAGCGGGCCGAGGATGTCGGCCAGCGGGTCGAGCGCGCCCGCCAGAGCGCCGAACGCTCCGGCGATGTGGTGCGCCGGGCCGTGGCGGCCATGGAAGGCATTTCGAAGTCCTCGCACGAGATCATCAACATCATCAGCGTCATCGATGACATTGCCTTCCAGACCAATCTTCTGGCGCTGAATGCCGGCGTGGAAGCCGCGCGCGCCGGCGAAGCCGGCAAGGGCTTTGCCGTTGTTGCGCAGGAGGTGCGCGAACTCGCGCAGCGTTCCGCCAATGCCGCCAAGGAAATCAAGAGCCTGATCACCAATTCCAGCCAGCAGGTGGATGCCGGGGTAGCGCTGGTCGGCGAAACCGGCGAGGCGCTGCAGGCGATCGTGACCGAGGTTCTGGAGATCAACGAGAACATCCAGGCGATCGTCGTTTCCTCGCGCGAACAGTCGACCGGCCTGCAGGAGATCAACACGGCAATCAGCGCCATGGACCAGAACACCCAGCAGAATGCCGCGATGGTGGAGGAACAGACGGCCGCAAGCCATGCGCTGGCCAAGGAGGCCGGCGAGCTGGATGCGCTGCTGCGCCAGTTCCGCCTCGGCAGCGGGGCGGCTGCGCCGCTCGAACGCCCGGTCTTCTCTCCGTCGACGGCAGCCTCGGCTTCCGCGGCCCGCAGCCCGGCGCCGCAGCCGGCCGCACGCCAGGCTTCGGCACCCGCAGCGCGCCCGGCCATGGCCCGCGGCCCGGTTGCCGCTTCGGCGTCTGCCCGTCCCGCCCCGTCGCCGGCCGGCGCGCTGCGCAACAAGCTGACCCAGGCCTTCGCCGGTTCCGCCCCGGCAGCTCGCCCGGCCGACAACTGGGAAGAGTTCTGACCGCCCGCAGCTTCGCCTCCCGCATCCGATCGGGGCCGGCTTCGTCCGGCCCCTTTTCGTCTCGGCATGACGGGCGCTGGCCGCCGCAACGGCTGCAAAAGGCGTTAGGCGTTATATGCCTGCAAAGATGAAGGCCTAGGGAAGCGGGGCGAGGCGGTTTGCCGTGACGCCCGCTTTCGTCTCCACGGCCTTTTTCAAGGACGCGACATCATGATCAAGTCATTGTTCGCCGGTACTGCCCTCATCCTTCTGTCCTCCGGTTTCGCGCTTGCCACCGAAGCCGGCACCACGGTTTCGACGCCGTGCCCGTTTGGCGATTGCGCCGCCGCCATCAGCCTTGCCTATGCGGGCGAGTTCGACATCGCGACCGGCACCAAGGTGGACGGCGTGGAACTCGGCGGCCTCTCCGGCATCGATTTCGACCCCGCGACCGGCCATTACATCGCCATCTCCGACGACCGCTCGGAAAAGGCGCCGGCCCGCTTCTATGAACTTTCCATCGACGCATCCGCCGCCGGCATCAAGGATGTGAAGGTTCTGCGCACCGTGACCCTGAAGACGGAAAAGGGCGAGGCCTTTGCCGCAAAGGCCGTCGATCCGGAAGCGATCCGTCTTGGCAAGGACGGGATCTACTGGACGAGCGAGGGTGACGCCAAGCAGCTGCTGCCGCCCTTCGTGCACGTGGCCCGGCCGGACGGATCGTTCCTGCGTGAATTCACCCTGCCGCAGGGCTTTGCCCCGACCGCCGACAATACAAGCGGCATCCGCAACAACCTCGCCTTCGAGGGCCTCGCCTTCCTGCCGAACGGCGATGTGATGGTTCAGACCGAATCCGCCCTCAACCAGGACGGCCCGATCTCCAGCCTCACCACCGGCGCACTTGCCCGCATGATCCGCTATGATGCGGCAAGCGGTGAGCCGAAGGCCGAGTATGTCTATCCCGTCGAGCCGATCAGCCAGGCGCCGAAGAAGGAGAAGGGCTGGAACGACAACGGCGTTCCGGAAATCCTCGCGCTCGACGACCACCGCCTGCTTGTCATCGAACGCGGCTTTGCCGAAGGGTTTGGCACCTCGATCAAGCTGTTCATGATCGACACCGAAGGCGCGACCGACGTTTCCGCCATCGCCTCTCTGGTGAAGACAGACCAGCCCATCGTGCCGGTGCGCAAGAGCCAGGTGCTCGACATGCGCGCCCTCGGCCTCGAGCCCGACAATATCGAGGGCATGACCTTTGCCAAGGGAACGGATGGCAGCGATCTTCTCCTCTTCGTCGCCGACAACAATTTTTCGGCCCAGCAGAAGACGCAGTTCTATGCGTTCAAGGTGCTGAAGCGGCCTTGAGGGCGTCAGGCGGCGCGGTCGCAGGGCCGCGCCGGCTTTTTTGGGGGGGCACGAGAGGGCGGTGCGGGGGCATCCTCTTCCGTCCTGCCGGACATCGCCCACGAGGAGTACGCGCCCCATCGACCGCGTCCGCGCTATCCTTCTGGCCGTCGGTGCCCTTGTTCCGGCAACGCCCACCCCGCCGTCATCCTCGGGCTTGACCCGAGGATCCATGCCATCCGCACACGGCCACAGCCTGTCACAGCCCCGGCCCTTAGGTCACCCCGCCGCGCCCACCTGAACCCCACGCCCCAGCGCGCTGAACACCGTCTTCACGATGCCGGCGCGGTCGAGACCCGCCTTGGCATACATCACTTCGGGCTTGGCCTGGTCCATCCAGAGATCCGGCAGCACCAGCGAGCGGATCTTGAGGCCGGTGTCGAGCAGACCCTCGTTGGCGAGGAAATGCATCACCTGTGAACCGAAACCGCCCACGGCGCCTTCCTCCACGGTCACCACGA
This sequence comes from Rhizobium sp. CSW-27, assembly GCF_018760785.1. Classification (GTDB taxonomy): domain Bacteria; phylum Pseudomonadota; class Alphaproteobacteria; order Rhizobiales; family Rhizobiaceae; genus Neorhizobium. Next base: position 573,838 of record NZ_JAHHZO010000001.1, on the reverse strand, counting down.
TCTCGTGGTGGCGGGCGAGCTGGCGGATGAGGTCGTGGTCGAGGGGTTTGGCGAAGCGGGCATCGGCCACCGTGGTGGAAAGGCCGGCGGCATCCAGATCTTCCGCCGCCAGCAGACAGTCGGCGAGCCGCGTGCCGAAGGAGAGAAGCGCCACCTTGGCGCCCTGCTTCATCACCCGACCCTTGCCGATTTCGAGAATTTCGCCGCGTTCCGGCAGTTCGACGCCCACCCCTTCGCCGCGCGGATAGCGGAAGGAGATCGGGCCGCCGTCATAGGCTGCGGCGGTGCGCACCATGTGCTTCAGCTCCGCCTCGTCGGCCGCCGCCATCACCACGAAGCCGGGCAGCGAGGCGAGGAAGCCGGTGTCGAAGGAGCCGGCATGCGTCGGCCCGTCGGCGCCGACAAAGCCGGCGCGGTCGATGGGGAAGCGGACGGGCAGGCCCTGGATCGCCACGTCATGCACCACCTGGTCATAGCCGCGCTGCAGGAAGGTGGAATAGAGCGCACAGAAGGGCTTGTAGCCTTCAGACGCGAGGCCCGCGGCAAAGGTTACCGCATGCTGTTCGGCAATGCCCACATCGAAGGTGCGGGCGGGATAGAGGTTTTGCAGCTTGTCGAGCCCGGTGCCGGAGGGCATGGCGGCGGTGATGCCGACGATCTTCTCGTCAAGCGCCGCTTCCTGCACCAGCGCATCGGCAAACACGGATGTATAGCTCGGCGCATTCGGCTTGGCTTTCGCCTGCGCGCCGGTGATGACGTCGAACTTGTTGACGCCATGATACTTGTCGGCGGCGGCTTCGGCGGGGGCATAGCCCTTGCCCTTCTGCGTCACCACATGGATCAGCACCGGGCCTTTCGCATTGTCGCGCACATTGCGCAGCACCGGCAGCAGATGCTCGAAGGAGTGCCCGTCGATCGGGCCGATATGGTAAAAGCCCATCTCCTCGAACATGGTGCCGCCGGTCACATAGCCGCGCGCATGTTCCACCGCGCGGGTAATGGCGCGGTCGATGTTCTTGCCGAGATAGGCGGTCAGCTTCTTGCCGAACTCGCGAAAGCCCATATAGCTGCGGCCAGAGGCAAGCCGCGCCAGATAGGCGCTCATCGCCCCCGTCGGCGGCGCAATTGACATGTCGTTGTCGTTGAGGATGACGATCAGGCGCGCATCGAGCGCGCCGGCATTGTTGAGCGCCTCATAGGCCATGCCGGCCGACATCGCGCCATCGCCGATCACGGCAATCACGTTGCGCGGCGTCTTGGAAAGCTCGGCGGCAACGGCCATGCCGAGCCCGGCGGAAATCGAGGTGGAGGAGTGGGCGGCGCCGAAGGGGTCATATTCGCTTTCGGCCCGCTTGGTGAAGCCGGAAAGCCCGCCTTCCTGGCGCAGCGTGCGGATGCGTTCGCGCCGGCCGGTCAGGATCTTGTGCGGATAGCACTGGTGGCCGACATCGAAGATCAGCCGGTCGTCCGGCGTGTTGAATACCTTGTGGATGGCGATCGTCAGTTCCACCACGCCAAGACCCGCGCCCAGATGGCCGCCCGTTTTCGAAACCGCGTCGATCATCTCGTCGCGCAGTTCGCGCGCCAGCTGCGGCAGGTCGCGGTCTTCGAGGTTGCGCAGGTCGGCGGGCCAGCTTACCTGGTCCAAGAGCGGCGTCTGGGGCATGGAGGTCACGAGTTTGATGCCTTTTCTGCTCTCGTCGGAGCCTTTGTCTCCCTCAACATGAGCAGAAACGCGGCTATTTCAAGTGTCACGAAGCCGCGCTTCTATAGCAATTCAACCTTCAAGGCAAAGGTACGAACTCTTCTTCATCGCCCGGCACGATGTCGAAACGGGCGGTGCGCCACTCTTCCTTGGCCTGCTCGATGCGTTCCTTGGAGGAGGACACGAAGTTCCACCAGATGTAGCGCTTCGAATTGAGCGCCGCACCCCCGAACAGCATCAGGTGGCAGCCCTCCGGCCCGCCTTCGAGCGTGATCGCATCGCCCGGCCGCAACACCAGCAGCTGGTCGGCCGCGAAGCGGTCTCCGGCAATAACAAGCGAGCCGGAGAGGATATAGATCGCCCGCTCCTCATGGGTGGCGGAAAAGGGAAAGCGCCGGCCGGCGGCCAGCGTCAGATCGGCATAGAGCGTATCGGTCAACGTCTCGACCGGGGAGGAGATGCCGTCGAGCGAGCCCATGACCACTCGCCCGCTGATGCCGGCAAGATCGATGATCGGCATGTTTTCCTTCGCGGTATGGGCAAAGGCGGGGTCGATCTCCTCCTTGTCGTCCGGCAGCGCCAGCCAGGTCTGCAACCCGGACATGGAGAGCGGATGGCCGCGCAGGTTTTCCGGCGTGCGCTCCGAATGCACGATGCCGCGCCCGGCCGTCATCAGGTTCACGTCGCCGGGGCGGATGACGAGCTCGGTGCCGAGGCTGTCGCGGTGCTTGATCTCGCCGTCGAAGAGATAGGTCACGGTGGAAAGCCCGATATGTGGATGCGGCTTCACATCCAGCGCCTCGCCGGCCTTCAGGATCGCCGGTCCCATGCGGTCGAAGAAGATGAAGGGGCCGACCAGCCGCCGCTGCCGGGTCGGCAGCGCCCGGCGCACTTCAAAGCCGCCGATATCGCTGGAGCGCGGGATGATCAGGTTCTCGATGGCATCACAGGCAAAGGCATCGCCGGCTTCAGGATCGGTTCCGGGAAAGAAGGACATGCTTGGTTCTCCTGTTCGTGTGGCTGCGGTTGCTCTCGATCTTCACCGGAAACCCTTGCGAGGAGGGGGGCTTGCGGGTGCGGCAGGAAAACCCCCTCTGGCCTGCCGGCCATCTCCCCCACAAGGGGGGAGAAGACCCGCGGCACCCGTCCAGCCAGATCCGAAACCCCTGATGTCGGAGCTCGCACGGTGCGGCCGGGTTAGCCCCTCCCCCTTGTGGGGAGGGGGTGGGGAGGGGTCTTCATCCGCATGGCGAACCCATCTGGTCAGGACGATGGCGGAAACCGGAGCCGGGGCTCCGTGTGAGATATGTGCGGTCACTCTGCCACGAACGACCCGCCCCGTCTTGTCCATTTACCCTGTGCCGAGCCGGATGACCCTGCCAAGGCTTCCGCTTTGACATTTGCGCCGCAAATCGCTACAGCACGCGCCATATCCGCCGCGTCCCGTCGCGGCCTCCCGCGCGAAAATGCGCCGTACTCCGAAAGACCTTATGTATGTCCGAACTGAATAACGCCGTTCCGGCGATTGCCAAGGCGTTGTCGAAACGCGGCTATGAAACGCTGACGCCGGTGCAGCAGGCGATGCTGGACCCGAAGCTTGCCGATGCCGATGCGCTGGTCTCCGCCAAGACCGGCTCCGGCAAGACCGTTGCCTTCGGCATGACGATGGCCTCCACGCTGCTGCCGGATGGCGCCGAACGCTTTGGCCGCGCCGGCGCGCCGCTGGCGCTGGTGATCGCGCCGACCCGCGAGCTTGCCCTGCAGGTGAAGCGCGAATTCGAATGGCTCTATGAAATGACCGGCGCGGTGATCGCCAGCTGCGTCGGCGGCATGGATATCCGCACCGAGCGGCGCGTCCTGGAACGCGGCGCCCATATCGTCGTCGGCACGCCCGGCCGCATCTGCGACCATATCCGCCGCAATGCGCTCGACATGTCGGAAGTGCGCGTCGCCGTGCTGGACGAGGCCGACGAGATGCTCGATCTCGGCTTCCGCGAGGATCTCGAATATATCCTCGAACAGGCACCGGATGATCGTCGCACGCTGATGTTCTCCGCCACCGTTCCCTCCGGCATCGCCAAGCTCGCCAAGCAGTATCAGCGCGATGCCGTGCGCATCGAGGTGGCGTCCGAGGAAAAGCAGCATGCGGACATCGAGTACCGCGCCCTGATGGTGGCACCGTCGGACCGCGAGAACGCCATCGTCAACGTGCTGCGCTTCTACGAGGCGAAGAATGCGATCGTCTTCTGCTCGACGCGCGCCAATGTGAACCACCTGACGGCGCGCCTCAGCAACCGCAATTTCTCCGTGGTGGCGCTGTCCGGCGAACTGACCCAGAACGAGCGCACCCATGCGCTGCAGGCCATGCGTGACGGTCGCGCCCGCGTCTGCATCGCAACCGACGTCGCTGCCCGCGGCATCGATCTTCCGGGCCTCGAACTTGTCATCCATGCGGATCTGCCGACCAATCCGGAAACCCTGCTGCACCGTTCGGGCCGCACGGGCCGCGCCGGCAACAAGGGCATCAGCGCCTTCATCGTGCCGGTCAACCAGCGCCGCAAGGCCGAGCGCCTGCTCGGCGGCGCCAATGTGACGCCCGCCTGGGTGCGCCCGCCCTCGGCCGAAGAGGTGATCGTCCGCGATCAGGAGCGCCTTCTCGCCGATCCCGTGTTTGCCGAGGAGGTGCGCGAGGAGGAGCAGGATCTCGTCGCGCGTCTGGTGGAAAGCTACGGCGCCGAGAAGCTCGCCGCTGCCTTCGTCAACCTGCACCGCAATAACAATGCCGCGCCGGAGGATCTGCTCGAGGTCTTCGTCGATGCGCCGGGCCGCAAGCCGCGCGAGCGGGGCAATGACCGTGCCGATTTCCGTGGCGAGGCCGGCGAAAGCTTCCCCTCCACCCCGCGCACGCCGCGCGGCGATTTCGGCCCGGCCATCTGGCTGTCGCTGTCGGTCGGCCGCAAGCAGAATGCGGAGCCGCGCTGGCTGATCCCCATGCTCTGCCGCAACGGCAACATCACCAAGTCGGGCATCGGCGCGATCAAGATGCAGCAGACGGAAACCTATGTGGAACTGTCCGCCGATGTGGCCGACACCTTCCTCGGAGCCATCGGTCCCAACCGCATGCTGGAACGGGGCGTGCGGGTGACGGTACTGGACAGCGTTCCGGATCTCACCCGTCAGTCCGAGCCGCGCAGCTTTGAAAAGCGCAGCTTCGAGGATCGCCCGCCGCGCCGCGAGTTCAACGATGGCCCGCGCGAAGGCGGCCGCGACGACCGCGCCCGTGACGACTGGGGCAAGGGCAAGCCGAGGGCGAAGCCGGCCCATGCCGGCGACGACGCCCGCCCGGCGAAAAGCTTCGACAAGCCCTTCCGCGACAAGCCGGCCCGCAACGATCGGCCCCAGGGCGAGAAGGGCTACGGCGAAAAATCCTATGGCGACAAGCCGTATGGCGAAAAGGCTTACGGCGACAAGCCGGCCGGCGAGCGCCCCTTCCGCGACAAGCCCTTCAAGAAGGACGGCAAGCCCGCCTTCAAGGATGGCGCCAGGCCCGCAAAATCCCCTGCCGGCAAGGGCAAGCCGAAAAAGGCCAATGGCAAGGACCGGTGGAGCTGACCGCCACCTGATCGGCCCGTCCGCAGCGTGAGCAAGAACCGGAAGACCGGCAGCCGCCCTTGTGCTGCCGGCCTTTTCGTTGGCGAGCGGCTGTTCAGGCTGGGACTGGGGCGAGAACTGCGTTCGCCACTTAAAATCCTGTTCCGCTTGCCGCGCCGATGCGCTATCGCCACCCGAGCGACCGGAGGAAAGGAAGTTGGGCATGGGCGATCTCGTTATTCTCGATGGCGGCATGAGCCGTGAACTGGTGCGGCTCGGGGCCGAGTTGAAGCAGCCGGAATGGTCGGCGCTGGCGCTGATCGACAGCCCCGCCATCGTGCGGCAGGTGCATGCGGACTTCATTGCTGCCGGTGCCGATGTCGTCACCACCAATTCCTATGCGCTGGTGCCCTTCCATATCGGCGAGGAGCGGTTCGCGACGCAGGGCGCTTCCCTCATCGCGCTGTCCGGCCGGCTGGCGCGCGAGGCGGCGGATGCGGCCGGGCGGCCGGTAAAGGTGGCCGGCGGCCTGCCGCCGATCTTCGGTTCCTACGAGCCGGAAAACTTCGATGCCTCCCGCGTGCAGGACTATCTTTCGGTGCTGGTCGAGAACCTCGACCCCTTCGTGGATGTGTGGCTCGGCGAAACGCTGTCGCTGATCGCCGAGGGCGAGGCGGTGCGCGTCGCCGTGGCCGGCACGGGAAAACCCTTCTGGATCTCCTTCACGCTGGCCGACGATGCGGCGCAGGTGGCGGGGGCAAAGCCGAAGCTTCGCTCCGGCGAAGCGGTCGCGGATGCGGCCGCCTGGGCGGCGGGGTCCGGTGCGGCGGCGCTTCTGTTCAACTGCGCCCGTCCGGAGGTGATGGAGGCGGCCGTGCGGGTGGCCTCCGACGTCTTCCGCGACAAGGGCGTGTCGCTGGCGATCGGCGTCTATGCCAATGCCTTCGAAAGCGATACGGATGAGAGCGCTGCCAATGAGGGCCTGCACGATACCCGCAAGGACCTCACCAGCGATGTCTATTCCCGCTTCGCCTGCAATTGGGCAGAGGCCGGCGCATCGATGATCGGCGGCTGCTGCGGCATCGGCGCGGAACATATCCACCAACTGGCGGGGGCGTTGAAGGCGCGCTAGGAACGGGCGGCAACAGCAGGGCGACGTAACCGGGAACGGCAGGGCAGGTGCATATCCTCTTCGATCAGGCGGAACTCAGCTATGGGCCGGTGGTGGCGCTGAAGCCGCTGTCGCTTTCGCTTCGCGAGAACCGCATTGGCGTGATCGGCCTCAACGGGTCGGGCAAGACCAGCTTTGCCCGCCTCGTCAACGGTCTCGCCAAGCCAAGCCGCGGAAAGGTGACGCTGGACGGGCTCGACACGGTGGCGGATGAGAAGGCGGTGATGGCGGCTACCGGCTTCATCTTCCAGAACCCCGGCCACCAGATCATTCTGCCGGTCATCCGCGACGACATCGCGCTCGGGCCGCGCAGCCGCGGCCTGAAGGGAAGGGAGCTCGAGGAGCGGGTGGAGACGGTGCTTGCCCGCTTCGGTCTTGTCGAACTGGCATCAAGACGCCCGCATGAACTGTCCGGCGGGCAGTTGCAACTGGCCGCGCTCGCTGCCGTCGTTGTGAACCGCCCGAAGCTCATCCTGTTCGACGAGCCGACCAACCAGCTTGATCTGAGGAACCGCGCATTGGTCAAGGCGGCGATCGACGGTCTGCAGGAGCAGGCGATCGTCATCAGCCATGATCTCGATCTGGTCAGGGATTTCGGCCGGGTGCTGGTGTTCCACGAAGGGGCGCTCGTCTTCGATGGCGAGGGGCCGGCAGCAATTGCCCGCTACCGGGAGATCGCCGCATGCTGACAGGCCTGCATGTGACGGGAAACACCGCGATGCACCGCCTGCCGGCGGGGCCGAAGCTTGCGGCGCTGGCGCTGGCAAGCCTTGTCCTGTTCTTCGTGCACAGCGCCCTGCCGCTTGCCCTGGCCGTCATCCTCACGGGCACGCTCTATCTTCGGCTCGGGCTTTCGGTCGGTGAAGCGTTGCGGCGGGTGCGGCCGGTGCTGATCACCATCTGCCTGTTCGGCCTCCTCAATGTCGTGCTGGTTTCGCCGCTGGAAGCGCTCTCCTCCACGCTCCGGCTGCTTGCCATCCTGTTTTTCGCGGCCACCGTGACCACCACCACCTCCATTGCCGATTTCATGGCGGTTCTCACCCGCCTGCTGCTGCCGCTGGAGCGGCTCGGCGTGGTGAAGGCCAGCGATGTGGGGCTGGCCGTGGGCCTGGTGCTGCGCTTCGTGCCGGAGATCGCCGCCCGCCATGCGACGCTGAGGGAAGCGCATCGCGCCCGCGGCGTGCCGGTGAAGCTGCACCGCCTGCTCGGTCCGCTGATCATTTCCACCTTGAAGGATGCCGACAGCATTGCCGAGGCGATTGACGCGCGCGGCATTCGCGGTCACTAAGGCATGTCGCGCAGGAACGTGCAGCGGTCTTGCGATGACGGCAGGCGATCAAAGACGAGCTTGAAGCGAGGGGCGCCAGGCGGAAAGACCGCGACAGGCTTCCTGCCTCATGCACTGTTTCTTCCGGAGAGAAATTCCATGACCACCAGGGATCTGGTTCTTGCGGCACTGTTCACCGCGATCATCATCGTACTCGGCCTCATTCCGCCGGTCACGCTCGGCTTCATCCCGGTGCCGGTCACGGCGCAGTCCATGGGCGTCATGCTGGCCGGCTGCATCATCGGCGCCCGGCGCGGCGCAATGGCCTATGCGCTGCTGGTGGTGCTGGTCGCCATCAGCCTGCCGGTGCTGTCCGGCGGTCGCGGCGGCCTTGGCGTGCTGATGGGACCGACCGCCGGCTATATCGCCGGCTGGGTCATCGGCGCCTTTGTCACCGGGCTGGTTGCCGAACGCCTCGTGCGCGAGGGCCAGTCCGGCCTCGTGCAGATGGGCGGCTTCTTCCTTGCCAGCATCCTCGGCGGCATCGTGGTGGTCTATGCCTTCGGCATGCCGGTCGTGTCGCTCGTCACCGGCACGCCCTTTGCCAAGGTTGCCCTCGGCTCGCTCGCCTTCCTGCCCGGCGACCTCCTGAAAGCCGCCATCGCCACGCTCGCCGCCCGCGCCGTGATGGTGGGCTATCCGCTTCTGCCGCAGCGGGCGTGAACGGCGCGTCCAGGGCCGGCGCGCACCTTTTCCAACAGGGCGCGCCGGGATCTTGATGATGAGACGGGTTGCTTAAGGACTCATGCAGTCCGCCTGATAATGCCGCTCAGTCCAGATACTGGTAGAGCCAGTCGCGCAGGTCCTCGGGCAGGGGAATCGGCTCGCCGGTCTCCGGATTGCAGGCGGTCCAGACGATTTCGGCCTCGGCCACCAGTTCGTTGTCGCGCTCCATCAGGATGGAGAAGCCGGCTGTCTTGCCGCCGATCTTGCTGACGCGCACCGCGGTCTTCACCGTTTCGCCCACATGCAGCGCCTTGTGCAGCTGGCAGCCGACCCGGGACACGCCGAAGGCCGGCGTCGGCATGTCGGGGGCGTGGGTGGCCCAGAATTCGGCAAGCGCCTCTTCCGCATAGGAGACATAGGAGGAACTGTGCATCTCGCCGCGCATGCCCACATCGCGGAAGGCCACGCGGAAGCTGTGGATCGTCTCGTCGCTCACATCGTCTCCCATGCCGGTTGCTGTGGCTGCATTTAAGACGAGCCGAGCCGCTCGAACAAGCCACGTGCCACCGAAGTGCCTTGAAAACCGCTGGTTTTTACGCCATTTCCGCAGGCAGCGCCCGTGTTTGGCCGTGGCAGGAGCCCGCACCAATGACCACCCGTCTTTACGAGCATAAGATCTTCCTCGAACACAACACGCCGGATGGCCATCCGGAGCGGGCCGATCGGCTGCGCTCGCTGGCGCTGGCGCTGGAGCATCCGAATTTCGACCGGCTGGACCGCAGGCAAGCCCCGCAGGCCAACGAGGATGCGGTAACCCTTGCCCATCCCGAAAGCCACCTCTTCTCCGTGATGCGCGAGATCCCCGAGGAAGAGGATCTGATCCGCCAGATCGAGGCGGATACGCATGTCAGCCAGAAGAGCCTGCAGGCGGCGCTGACGGCGGTCGGCGGGGCAATCGCCGCCGTGGACGACGTGTTTGCCGGCGCAGCCGACAATGTGTTCGTCGCCTCGCGCCCGCCCGGCCACCATGCCGAAAAGGCCAAGGCCATGGGCTTCTGCCTGTTCAACAACGTGGCGATTGCCGCCCGCCATGCGCAGAAGACCTATGGCGTCGAGCGCATCGCCATCGTCGACTGGGACGTGCACCATGGCAACGGCACCCAGGATATCTTCTGGGACGATCCCTCGGTGCTGTTCTGCTCCACCCACCAGATGCCGCTCTATCCCGGCACCGGCGCGCTTTCGGAAACCGGGGCGCATGACAATGTGGTCAATGCACCGCTTTCGCCGCATGCGGCGGGCGATCATTTCCGCGAGGCCTTTTCCAGCCGCGTGCTGCCGGCGCTCAACAATTTCCGCCCGGACCTGCTGCTGATTTCCGCGGGCTTCGATGCCCATCACCGCGATCCGCTGGCGCAGATCAACCTCGTCGGCGACGATTTCGACTGGGCCACCGGACGGCTGATGGAAATCGCCGGGAAATACGCCGGCAACCGGGTCGTCAGCCTGCTGGAAGGCGGCTATGATCTGGAAGGCCTCGCCGAATCGGCGGGCCTGCATATCCTCAGACTGATGAAAGGCTAAGAATGTCGGAGAGCGCTACCGCCCACGACGTCAGCGGCTACACCTTTGAAAAGGCCGTGGCGGAACTGGAAAGCATCGTGGCCCGCCTGGAGCGCGGCGACGTTGCGCTGGACGAGTCGATTGCCATCTACGAGCGTGGCGAGGCACTGAAAAAGCACTGCGAAAAGCTGCTGGCCGCCGCCGAAAACCGCATCGAGAAGATCCGCCTGGACCGGGCCGGCCAGCCGCAGGGCGTCGAACCGCTGGACGGCGCCTGACCTGTCTCCGCCCTTGGGACCAAGGGCGGCCTCGCGCCCCTTGCCGGGCGCTGCAACCCGGCGGAACCAATGGCCGGTCGACACGTTGACGGGCCATGGCAAAAGACACAGGACCCAAGGCCCGCGGGGGCATGATCACTTTCGTACTGACCATCTTCGCCATCGCCATCGTGCTGGCGGGGATCTACATGATTGGCTTCACGCCGGGCGAACCCTCCTGACGCTGCCGCAACCCTATTCGCAGGGTTTCAGCGTCACCGCACGCCCGGCCTCCGCGCCAAGCGTGATGCAGCCGCCGGCATGGCACAGCCGCCAGCCGCCGGGGGTGGTGCCGGAGGCGGCCAGCACGAGAGATGGCAGTGGCGACAGCTTCGGTTCCCACACCCACCACCCATTGCGCAGCACGGCTTCCGCACCCGGTTCCATGCCGGCTCCGGAGCCTTGCACGGCTGCCTGCTTCAGCAGGAGATAGCTGCCGGCGACTGTGTAGCTCTCGCGCCATTCCACCTTTTCCACCGAATGGGTCCAGGTGAGCGTGAAGCTGCTGACGGCAAGCACAAGCGTCTTGCCCGCCGTCAGAATGCAGAGGCTCATGCCGTTGCCGCCGGTGTCGCGGTGCTGCGGCGTGTCTTCAGGTAATGGTAGATCAGGAAGGCAAAACCGAGCGCAAAACCCGCCTCATCGGTCAGCGGCAATGCCAGCACCATGCAGGCCCCGGCGATGAGCGCCACGGCGCGTTCCAGCAGGTTGAGGCGGGAGAAGAGATAACCCACCACCGCCGCCCCCCACAGCCCGATGCCGAAACAGGCCTTGAAGAAGACATAGGCCACCTCCACCGGATAGCCCCAGGCCGCAGCAATCGGCCCGGCATCCTGCAGCATCAGCGCCGGGGCATAAACGGCCATGAAGGGCACGACGAAGCCGGCTGTCGCAAGCTTCGTCGCCTCGATGGAAATCTTCAGGCCGGAGGTTTTCGCCATGGGGGCCGCCGCGAAACAGGCAAGCGCCACCGGCGGGGTCAGATCCGCCATGATGCCGAAATAGAAGACGAACATGTGGCTGACGATCAGCGGCACGCCGAGTTCCAGCAGAGCCGGCCCGGCAAGCGACGAGGTGATGATGTAGTTCGGGATCGTCGGAATGCCCATGCCGAGGATCAGACAGGTGATCATCGTCAGCACGAGCGAGAGGAACAGGTGCTCCTCGCCGATGCGGATGATGGCGCCGATGAAGGTGGAGGCAATGCCGGTCAGCGTTAGCGTGCCGATGACGATGCCGACGATCGCGCAGGCAATGCCGACGGGAAGCGCGTTCTTGGCACCCTCCGCCATGGCATCGCGGCAGATCACCAGCGTGTCGCGCCCGCCCCTGACGAAGAAACAGGCGGCGATCATGCCAAGGATGATAAGGACGAGGATGTTGACGCCGAATTTCAGGAAGGCGCTCGCGGCAAAACCGATCGCCAGCCAGAAGACGATGCGGAAGGCGAGAGGTCCGATGCGCGCGGCAAGCGGCATGCCGAGCAAAAGCACGACGACGAGTGCCAGTCCCATCGTTCCGGCAAAGATCGGCGTGTAACCGGCAAACAGCAGGTAGACGAGGGCGGCGAGCGGCAGGATCAGCGGCCAGTGTTCCTTCACGGCTGCCCAAGGGTTGGGAAGCTCCGCCTTGGGAAGCCCCGCAAGCCCCGCCTTGCCGGCTTCCAGATAGACCATCCAGAAACAGACGCCGAAATAGAGGATCGCCGGGATCAGCGCAGCCTTGACGATATCGGCGTAAGGCACGTTCAGCGTCTCGGTCATGATGAAGGCAACGGCGCCCATCACCGGCGGCATGATCTGCCCGCCCATGGAGGAGGTCGCCTCGACGCCTCCGGCAAAGGCGGAACGAAAACCGAAACGTTTCATCAGCGGAATGGTGAACTGGCCGCTGGCCACCACATTGGCAACGCCGGAGCCGGAGATCGTGCCCATCAGCGCCGAGGACATGACGCAGACCTGCGCCGGGCCGCCCTTCCACGATCCGACGAGACCGAGTGCGAAATCGTTGAACAGGCCGAGCATGCCGCCGCGCTCCAGGAAGGATGCGAACACGACGAAGATGAAGATATAGGCCGCCGAGACATAGATCGGCGTGCCGTAGATGCCCTCCGTGCCGAAGCCGAAATGCTCGATGATCTGCTCGAAATCATAACCGCGATGCACGAAGGGGCCGGGCATGTATTGGCCGAAGAAGCAGTAGGCGAGAAAGATGCCCGAAATGATCGTCAGCGGCAGGCCCATCAGGCGGCGCGCGCCCTCAAAGACGAGCACGATGACGATGCTGCCGACCGCGAGATCGACAGGGGTCAGAAACCCGCTGCGCAGGATCAGGTCCTCGTAGAAGACCCAGTTGTAGATACCGGTCGAAAAGCCGAGGAGGCCGAGACCCCAGAACCAGAGACGCCCGGCGGGTGTCTTTGCCACCAGATTGCCGATCAGCCCGAAGCCGAGCAAAAGCAGGAAGCCCACATGCATGGCCCGCACAACCTGGCTCGGCATGGTGCCATAGGCTGCGGTCCACAGCTGGAACAGCGAGAAGGAGAAGGCGATCCAGAAGGCGATGCGGCCCATCAGCCCCTCGCCGAAGCCGGAGGGCAGGCCCTCCGTATGGGCCTCCTCGATCTCGGCCGCTGCGTCCTGTTCCACCAGGGTCTGTGTCATGCGCATCCCACCCATTTCCGTCTGTCGTCCGGTCCACCTCTGTCGCCTGTCATCCGTCTCCGGAATAGAAGTGCGGCTGTCATTTGTGACAAAGACCCCTCCCCAACCCCTCCCCACAAGGGGGAGGGACTAACCTGCCACGCCATCGCTGCCCCAAACGGCTGGTAACCCTGGTGAGCGCAGCGCTGCCGCTTGCCTTCTCCCCCCTTGTGGGGGAGATGGCCGGCAGGCCAGAGGGGGGCTTTTCGAGACACTCGCTTGCCTTGCCTCAGGATCGTGCAGGACAGATCTACCCCTTACTTGATCAGCCCGACTTCCCTGTAATAGCGCTCCGCCCCCGGATGCAGCGGCACCGGCATGCCATCGAGCGCCTTTTTCACGTCGATCGCCTTGGCGGCGGCATGGGCCGCGGTCAGCTTCGGCAGGTTTTCGAAGAGAAGTTTCGTCATCTGGTAGGCGGTCTCGTCCGAGACGCCGGAATGGGTGATGAGGAAATTGCCGACGGCTGCGGTCGGCACATCCGCCGTCTGGCCGTCATAGGTGCCGGCGGGAATGGTGGCCGCCGTATAGGGCGCGCCGATCTTCGTCACCACATCGGCCGGCACGGCCACGACATTGATCGGCAGCGAACTGGCGAGATCGCGGATCGAGGCGACGCCGAGACCCGCCGATTGCAGGGTCGCATCCAGCTGGCGGTTCTTGATCAGCTCGACGGATTCGGCAAAGGGCAGATATTCCGTCTTGCCGAGATCCTTGTAGGACATGCCGGCGGCCTCGAAGATCTGGCGCGCATTGAGTTCGGTGCCGGATTTCGGCGCGCCGACCGACAGGCTCTTGCCCTTCAGATCGGCAAGCGAGGTCACGCCGGAGTCCTTCGAGGCGACGATCTGCACATAGTTGGAATAAATGCCGGCAATGCCGCGCAGCTTGTCGAGCTTGCCCGGAAAACCGGCCTCCTTGTTGCCGTCCCAGGCCATCTTGACGGAATCGCCGAGCGCAAAGCCGATTTCGCCGCGGCCAGCCTGCAGCAGGTTGAGGTTCTCGACGGAGGCCTTGGTCGCCTGCACCTGCGTGCGGGCATCCTTGATGTTCTGGCCGTAGATTTCCGACAGCGCGACGCCGAGCGGATAATAGACGCCGGAGGTGCCGCCGGTCAGGACATTGATGAATTCAGCGGCCTTGGCCGAAGGTGCTGCCGCCGAAAGCCCGGCGGCAATGGCACTGGCAAGAACGGCGCGGCGTGTGATGTGCTTCATGATGACCCTCCCAAGTCTCTTGAACTCCCGCCATCATCATGGAGTGCGGGGGAGGCATGGTCAATTGCATGAGGCTTCGACTATTGGACTATTGTCGAATGCGGCAGCCTGGTGTCGCTGCCGCATTCAAAGGACCTGCTCAGGCCGTCTGCATGGCGCCGGGGCCTGGAACGGCCCCCGGCGGCACCTTGCCGAGAATGATCATGCCCAGCACTTCATCCTTCGTCACGTCCTGCGTGCGGGCATGGCCCACCACGCGGCCGTTCTTCATCACGAACACCCGGTCGGCGAGATCGAAAACGTCGTGGATGTCGTGGGAGATCAGGAAGATGCCGATCCCCTCGCGCTTCAGCTGGGTGATGAGTTCGCCCACCTGCGCCGTCTCCTGCGGTCCGAGTGCTGCGGTCGGCTCGTCCATGATCAGGATGCGGGCGTCGAACAGGATGGCGCGCGCAATGGCGACCGACTGGCGCTGACCGCCGGAGAGCGCCTTCACCGGCTCCTTGAAGCGCTGGAAGTTGGGATTGAGCCGCCCCATCACCTCGCGCGCCTTGGCTTCCATCGCCACATCGTCCAGCGTACCCCAGGGGGTGCGCAGCTCGCGGCCGAGATAGAGGTTGGCGGCGGCATCGACATTATCGGCAACCGCCAGCGTCTGATAGATCGTCTCGATGCCGTATTTCTTGGCGTCGCGCGGATTGTTGATCTCGGCCTGTTCGCCATTGATCAGGATCTCGCCCGAATCGCGCCGGTAGGCGCCGGAAAGGATCTTGATCAGCGTCGACTTGCCGGCGCCGTTGTGGCCGAGAAGGGCCACCACCTCGCCTGGATAGAGATCGACCGAGGCGCCGTCGACGGCATGGATCCCGCCGAAGGAGATGGAAACGTCACGCATTTCCACCAGAGGAGTCTTGTCTTTGGTCATCTTTCCTACTCCTTCTAGCGAGCGCGGGCGCGATAGATGGTGTCGAGCCAGACCGCCAGCACCAGCACCATGCCGATCACGATGCTTTGCAGCGGCGCATCCATGCCGAGCAGCACCATGCCGGAATTCAGCGATTGCATGACGAGCGCGCCGAGAACCGCGCCCGCGATGGTGCCGACACCGCCGGCAAGCGAAGTGCCGCCGATGACGGCCGCCGCGATGGTATAGAGCTCGTCGAGCGTGCCCTGGGCATTGGTTGCGGCATTGAGGCGGGCGGTGGAAATGGCCGCCGCAATGGCGCAGAGCGCGCCCATCAGGGCAAACAGCCGCACCGTCACCCAGCGCGTCTTGATGCCGGCAAGCTCCGCCGCTTCCGGATTGCCGCCGATCGCAAAGACATAGCGGCCGAAGCGCGTGCGGTTGGTGAGGAAGGTCATCACGATCGCGATGCCAAGCGCGATCAGCACCGGAATGGCGATGCCGAGCGGGATGTCGAGCCCGCCCTCCGGCCAGGCTATGCCGTTCTCTTCCGCATATTTGCGTGCCAGGTTGACCGGCATGTAATAGCTGTTCAGCACGTTGACCGCGCCGAGCACGATGCCGCAGCTGACGATGCCGACGAAAAACTCGGCCCAGACCGGCTTCAGCGGAAAGCCGAAGCGCTTGCGCTGCTTGCGTGAATGCAGGATCGACAGCACGATGAAGACGCAGGCGATCACGCCGACGATCCAGCTGGCCGTCGCGCCGATCGAGCCATCCGCGCCGCCGCCCATCAGGCGGAAATTGGTGTCCATCGGGGCAACCGTCGCGCCGCTCGTCACCATCCAGGCCGCGCCGCGCCAGACGAGCAGGCCGCCGAGCGTGACGATGAAGGAGGGAACGCTGAGAAAGGCGATGATCATGCCTTGCAGCGCGCCGATGGCCGAGCCCAGCACGATGCCGACGGCAAGCGCCAGGAACCAGGTGGCCGGATGGTCATAGCCGAGCCAGGCCGGCAGGAATTTGGTCTGTGTCACGGCCATGATCATGCCGACGAAGCCGAGGATCGAGCCGACGGACAGGTCGATGTTGCGCGTCACGATGACCAGCACCATGCCGGTCGCCATCACCGAGACGGATGCCGCCTGCACGGACAGGTTCCACAGGTTGCGCGACGTCAGGAACAGCCCGCCGGACATGATGTGGAAACCGATCCAGATCGCCAGCATCGCCACCACCATGCCGAGCAGGCGGGTATCGATCTCGGTGGCTTGAAAAAAGCGCTTCAGCGGATTGCCCGGCGCCGCGCGCGCACCCGTTGCGGTGCGGGTCGCGGGGACCGCGATGGTGTGATCCGTCATAAGCCTTGAACTCCCCTCGTTACGCGGCAGCCAGCCTTCAGAGAAGAACGCCGCAGCCTGGCTGCGACGTCCGGAACTGTCGGAAAGGTTGCCGCTTATGGTCTTTTCGGATCAGGCGATGGCAGATGCCTGTCCCGCCGATGACGCCGGGACGTGGCCGCCCGGATGGCTGCCTCCCGAAGGAGAGAGCCGGCCGGGCGTGCGCTCGCCTGGGAATGCGTCAGCCGCAGACCTTGACGGAACCGGCCTTGACGCCCTGGCAAAGCTCGCTCTTGGAGATCCAGCCGGCATCCAGAACCACGTTCAGGTTGTCCTTGGTGATGGCAATCGGCGTCAGGAAGACCGAGTTCATCTCGATGCCCTTGGCGCCGCCCTTGAACTTCACCGTGCCCGGCAGGTCGGTCATCTTGGTGCCCTTGGCAAGCGCCACGGCCACTTCACCGGCCTTCTTGCCCAGTTCGCGGCTGTCCTTCCAGACCGATACGGTCTGCGTGCCGAGCGCGATGCGGTTCAGAGCCGCCTTGTCGCCGTCCTGGCCCGAGACCGGAACGGAGCCGGCCATGCCCTGGGCTTCGAGAGCCGCCACCACGCCGCCGGCCATGCCGTCGTTCGAAGAGACGACCGCATCGACCTTGTTGTTGTTCTTGGTGAGGAACTGCTCCATGTTCTTCTGGGCGATTTCCGGCTTCCAGCCGTCCGTGTAGGACTCGCCGACATTCTTCACCTTGCCGGAGGCGATCGCGTCCTTCAGCACTTCCATCTGGCCGGAGAAGACGAAATCGGCATTGGGGTCGGTGGAACCGCCCTTGATGAACACGTAATTGCCGGTCGGCTTGACCTTGAACACTTCCTTGGCCTGCAGGCGGCCGACTTCCTTGTTGTCGAAGGTGATGTAGTAGGTCGTCGGATTTTCGATCAGGCGGTCATAGCCGATGACCGGAATGCCTTCGTTCGAGGCCTTTTCGATGGCAGGGCCGATGGCATCGGCATCCTGCGCCAGAACGATCAGCGCATTGGCTCCCTGCGCGATCAGGCTTTCGATGTCGGTCAGCTGCTTGGCGGCAGAGGTCTGGGCGTCGGCGGAAATATACTTGGCGCCGGCAGCTTCGAGCGCCTTCTTGATCGCGGCTTCGTCGGTCTTCCAGCGCTCTTCCTGGAAGTTAGACCAGGATACGCCGACGACCAGATCCTTGGCGAAGGCCGGAGCGTGAACGGATGCGATGACAGCCGCGCAGGCCATCAGCTTGAGAACTGATTTCATGATTACCTCCCGAGTGAATGCGGGTCGCTGCAGACCTCCTTGTCCGCTCGGCCCCCCGCCGATTACCGTCGAAACCCCCGTCATCCCAACTGAGAATTGTTTTTCTCGACAGTCGAGAAAATAACTGGCAGATGATTTTCATGCTGTCAACACCGGGATTTTAGAGTTAGCGACGACCATCGAAACAATGTCTTCCGCATCGTCTTCACCACCGCCTGCCGTCCATGCCTCCGCCGCCCGCGCGGGGACGGAACAGCTGCGCCGGCATAATCTGGCTGTGGTGCTGGCCGCCCTTCGCGAGGAGGGGGGACTTTCGCATACCGAGCTATCGGAGCGCACGGGGCTGGCATCCGCCACGGTCACGGCCGTCACCGGCGATCTGGAACGGGCCGGCGCCATCGAGCGGCAGGAGCAGTCCGGCTCCGGCGGGCGGGGGCGTCCGCGCGTGCTGTTTGCCCGCCGCCGCCAATTCTCGCATGTGGTGGCGGTACAGATTTCCTCCGATGCGCTGCATTACGGCCTCGCCGATTACGGCGGCACGATGATCGACCGCTTCAGCCGGCCGCGCGACATTGCCGCCGGCACGCCGGACAGCCTGCTTGGCGACATGGGCGCGGCCCTTGGCCGGCTGATCCAGCGTTCCCGGCTGCAGCCGGCCGATATCGGCGCCATTTCGCTGTCGTCGAAGGGCATCGTCGATGTGGAGGGCGGGCGGCTGGTCTGGTCGCCGGTCTTCGGCGAGCGCTGCGTGGAGTTCTCCGTCCTGCTTGAAACCTGTCCCGCCGCGACCTTGTTCGTCAGTAACGAGACGCTGCTGGTCGCGCATGCGGCGGCCCGGCGGCGGCTCGCCGAACCCGCGACCGCCAGAGGGGTGCATAGCGGGATGCAGGGCGGGGTGGAGAATGGAGCCGAGGGCGGGGCAGGGCTGATCGCGCTTTCGCTCGGCCACAGCATCGGGCTTGGCATTGCCCGCATCAGCCAGGGCGAGCTCAATGTCAGCGCACCGAACTTCGGCCATATGCTGAATGCGGTGGATGATCGGTTGTGTCGCTGCGGCCTGCGCGGCTGCATCGAGGCGACCGCCGGCTTCTACGGCATCCTGCGCATCGCCTTCCAGGTGCCGCCCAACACCATACCGGCCAGGTTCGTGCCGCTGGCGGAGATCGAGAAGATCGCCGCCTCCGCCAGGCAGGGCGCCCGCATGGCCCAGCACGCTTTCCGGCAGGCGGGGCTGGCACTGGGGCAGGGGCTGTCACGGGTGCTGAGCCTGCACGATGATCTGCCGGTCATTGTCACCGGTCCCGGCACGCGCTTTTATGATCTGATGCAGCCCGGCATCGAGGAGGGGCTGCGCCAGTCGCTGCATGTGCGTCTCAACGGGCTGCCAAGGATGACCGTGGAGGCGGACGAATCCTCCCTCGTCTTTGCCGGCCATGTGGACCGGGCGCTGGCGGCCGTGGACCAGCGGGTGGTCGGCCTGCGGTGAGGCGCCGGAAAAGACGCTGCCCTGCATGAAGACGGGTTGAACAAAAGAAGAACATGACCTAGCCTCGGATCATGGCGATTCTGATCGAAAACCGGCAGGCCCGGCACATGTTTCTGGAGCGGCAGGGGCTTTCCCGGCCGCCCAACAGGCAGCTTGGTCGTGACGGCCTGCTGGACCTGATCCATGATCTCGGATTCGTGCAGGTCGACAGCATCCAGATCGTGGAGCGCGCCCATCATCAGATCCTGTTTTCGCGCAACCAGACCTATCGCCGCGAACATCTGACGGCACTGCTGGAGGAGGAGCGCAGCCTTTTCGAACACTGGACGCATGACGCCTCCGTCATTCCCTCCGCCTTCTTTCCCTACTGGAAGCACCGTTTCGTGCGCCGGGAGGCGAAGATCCGGGAAAACTGGGCGAAGTGGCAGGGCAGGGATTTCGATTCGGCCTTTGCCGAGACCTATGACCGCATCCGCACGCAGGGCCCGGTGATGGCCCGAGAGGTGAAGGCGGACGATCACAGTTCCGGCGGCTGGTGGAACTGGCATCCGTCCAAGACGGCGCTGGAATTCCTCTGGCATACCGGCAAGCTGGCGATCGCCCGGCGGGAGAATTTCCAGAAGGTCTACGATCTGGCCGAACGGGTCATCCCGCCCGACCATTTTGCCGCCGATGTCAGCCATCCGGACTTTGTCGACTGGGCCTGCCGGCAGGCGTTGCGCCGGCTCGGCTTTGCGACATCGGGTGAGATTTCCGCCTTCTGGGATCTCGTCACGCCGCAGGAGGCAAAGGCCTGGGTGAACGCGCATCGGGCCGAATTGGAAGAGGTGGAGGTTGCAACGGTGGATGGCCGCCGTCGGCCGTCCTTCGCCTTTGTCGAGGGGATCTCGACCCTGCTGTCGCCGCCGGAACCACCGGCCCGGCTGCGGGTGCTGAGCCCCTTCGACCCGCTGCTGCGCGACCGCGACCGCGCCGAGCGCCTGTTCGGTTTCACCTACCGGATCGAGGTCTTCGTGCCGGAGGCGAAGCGGCAATACGGCTATTATGTCTTCCCGCTGCTTGAGGGCGAGCGTCTGGTCGGCCGCATCGACATGAAGGCGGATCGAAAGGCGGGCACGCTTGCGGTCCGGCGCCTCTGGTGGGAGCCAGGCCTTCGTCCCTCCGCCGGCCGGCTGGAGCGGCTGGAGGCGGAACTTCTCCGGCTCGCCCGCTTTGCCGGCGTCGAGCGGATCGACTACCTGCCGAACTGGCAGGGCGAGACGGACTGACGAAAGACAGGGCGAAAGACAGACAGAGGGTCGGCGCCGGTTTTTTCGGACAAGACAGGGCTGCGGCGAGGAGGGAAGCGTGCGTCGGATGTCATCTCGAAGCAGGCGACAGCAGCGTCTCGCCCTCGGGTGCAGGCCTGCCCCAGCCGTCGCCATGTCCTGAAGACAGTTGCATCATCGGCAAAACGGCCCCGCACAACAGAAGGAAATCCCATGTCCAGCAGCGAATATCGTGTCGAAGCCCGCATTCCGGCGGTGGAGACCTATCTTGGCCTGCGTCAGGCCGCCGGCCTCTCGCCCTTTTCCGAGGCGGCGGCGGAGCGCGGGCTGAAGGGCAGCGTCTTTGGCGTCAGCGTGATGCTGGGCGACGAAACGGTCGGCATGGGGCGCATCATCGGCGATGGCGGCTGCTTCTTCCAGATCACCGATATTGCCGTCAAGCCCGCCCATCAGGGGCGCGGGCTCGGCAAGCGCATCGTGGCAGCGCTTGTCGATCACCTGCGCGAGGTGGCGCCGGCCAGCGCCTATGTCAGCCTGATCGCCGACGTGCCGGCCAACCGCCTCTATGCCCAGTTCGGCTTTCGCGAAACGGCACCGCGCTCGGTCGGCATGTCGATGGTGATCGAGAAGTAGGTTTTGGGGGCCGGGGACGACGTTCCTGACAATGACGTCGATCGCCTTATCCGGGGAGGCCGCAACGCGACGTGTCCCGAGCATCAGCATTCAGCAAAGGGAGGAGAAACATGCAGGATCTCACAGCCTTCATCGTCGAGGCCAAGGCGGCGGCCTATGTGGGCGGCCGGGCGGCGGGGCCGTCGTGCCGGCCGGGATCGCATGACGTCGGCCATGTGCGGGACGAATGGGCCTACCTCGACAGCTATTTCGGCGGCACGGATTTTCTCGGGCAGGAGGTTGTCTGGAGGAAGGGCGATCCGGTCTGGGCAATGAACTATTACGGCCGCATCCTCGATCCCTTGGAGATCGACGGGGAAAGGGCTGGAATGGTCATCCGCGCCAGCCTGCCGCGGATGTATGCGCAAGGGCGTTTCCTGGGTGGCTTCGTGCATGAGGTGGCCGGCTACCGCTATGCCGACGAGAGCGCCGGCGATCCGGCAAGCTTCATCGGCATCGAACGCATCTTTCGCGGCGATCGCGAGGTCTACCGTCTCGACTACCACGGCGGCATGATCGTTCCCTGAAAGGGTGGTCCCGCCAGGGGCTTGGCCTGAGCCTGCCCGGGGCAGGCATCAGCGGGTCTTGCCGGTCTGGCCGCGATCGCGCAGGAAGTGGTCGGCGAGTGCACAGGCCACCATGGCCTCGCCGATCGGCGCGGCGCGGATGCCGACGCAGGGATCGTGGCGGCCCTTGGTGCGCACATCCACATTGTTGCCGTCCGCGTCGATCGACTGGCGCTCTGTCAGGATCGAGGAGGTCGGCTTCACGGCAAAGCGGGCGGTGATCGGCTGGCCGGTGGAAATGCCGCCCAGAATGCCGCCGGCATGGTTGGAGAGAAACACCGGCTGAGCGTCATTGCCCATCCGCATCTCGTCGGCATTGTCCTCGCCGGAAAGTTCGGCCGCGGCAAAGCCCTCGCCGATTTCCACGCCCTTGACCGCGTTGATCGACATCAGCAGCGAGGCGATGTCCTGGTCGAGCTTGGCGTAGATCGGCGCGCCGAGGCCGGCCGGCACGTTTTCCGCCACCACTTCGATCACGGCGCCGATGGAGGAGCCGGCCTTGCGAATGGTGTCGAGATAGTCTTCCCAGACCGGCACCATCTCGGCATCCGGGCAGAAGAAGGGGTTTTTGTCCACCTCGGCCCAGTTCCAGTTGGCGCGGTTGATCCTGTGCTTGCCGATCTGCACCAGGGCCGCGCGAATGGTGACGCCCGGGATGACCTTGCGGGCAAGCGCGCCGGCCGCCACGCGGGCCGCCGTCTCGCGCGCCGAGGAGCGGCCGCCGCCGCGATAGTCGCGGATCCCGTATTTCAGGTCATAGGCGTAGTCGGCATGGCCGGGCCGGTAGCGGCGGGCAATGTCGCCATAATCCTTGGAACGCTGGTCGGTGTTCTCGATCAGCATGGAGATCGGCGTGCCGGTGGTGGTCATCACCGTCCCGTCCTCCGACAGCATCACGCCGGAAAGAACCTTGACGATATCGTCCTCGCGGCGCTGCGTCACGAAACGCGACTGGCCCGGCTTGCGCTTGTCCATATAGGCCTGGATCTCGTCCAGCGTGAAGCGGATGCCGGGCGGGCAGCCGTCCACGACGCAGCCGAGCGCCGGGCCATGGCTTTCGCCCCAGGTGGTAACGCGGAAAAGGTGACCGAAGGTGTTATGCGACATGAGACCTGACCGTTGGGCGACGCCAGGCCGCCGGGACGTTGAGCGGCCCTGTCATAGTGGAAAAGGCGGGCGGGGGGGAAGTCCTTTTTCGAGCGGCCGGCCGCGCCCGGTCAGGCGATCCGGCTGAAGCCGGTGCGGGCGGCCTCGGTGAACTCGGCATAGGGCATGGCCCTGGCGAAGGCATAGCCCTGCAGCAGGTCGCAGCCCATGTCGCGCAGCATGGTGGCATGTTCCAGGCTTTCCACGCCCTCGGCAACGGTATCGACACCCAGCGAGCGGGCAATCTCGATGATCGAGCGCACCAGCGCCCGTTCCTGCGGTGCCGTCAGGATCGGCATCACCAGCTGGCGGTCGATCTTCAGCCGCCGCGGCTTCAGTTTCAGCAGGCTGACGATCGAGGTATGGCCGGTGCCGAAATCATCGATCTCGATGTCGACACCGAGCGCCTTGATCCGTTCCAGGTTCTCCGTCACCAGATCCTCTCCGTCATCGAGGAAGATCGATTCCAGGAGTTCGAAGGCAATCTGGCCGGGGGTGATCGGCAGCGTCTGCAGCGTGTCGATCAGCGCGCGGTCGCTCAGGCGCCGGGAGGATACGTTGACGGAGACCCGCGGAATGCGGATGCCGGCGGCGGCCCAGCGCATCTGGTCCTTCAGCACGTTTTCGAGGACGATCTGGTCGAGGGTGGCCGCCACGTTGAGATCCTCGGCGATCTTCAGGAAGGCGTCGGGCGTCAGAATGCCGCGCTGCGGATGGTGCCAGCGGATCAACGCCTCGACGCCGGCCAGCTGACGCGTGATGGCGCAGAACTGCGGCTGATACCAGGCGGTGAACTGGTGGTTCTCGATGCCGGCCAGGATCTCGTCCGCCGTCTGCTTGTGGCGAATGATCTCGGCCTGCAGGTTCTGTGTGAAGAATTCGAAGCGGTTGCGGCCAAGGCCCTTGGCCCGGTAGAGCGCGATGTCGGCATTGACCAGCATCCGCCGCGCATCGATCTTCATGCCGCGTTCCTGGGCGATGCCGATGGAAACGCCGCAGCGACAGGAAAAGCCCTCGAAATCGACGGGCTGGCGCAGTTCGGCGACGATCCGCCCGGCCAGCGCCGCCATGTCCTTCGGCTCGGCATTGTCGGCCACGAAGATGACGAACTCGTCGCCGCCGATGCGGGCCACCAGATCGCGCGGCCCGACATTGCGGGTGAGGATCTGTGCCGCATGCACCAGCATGGCGTCACCGGCGGCATGTCCCAGCGTGTCGTTGATCTGCTTGAAGCGGTCGAGGTCCAGATGCAGCAGCGAGACCTGCCGGCGCTGCCGGCGGCTGTCGAGCGACAGGGCGTCGAGTTCCAGGTCCAGCTTGCGGCGGTTGGCAAGACCGGTCAGCGGATCGTGCAGCGCGTTGTATTCGATGCGGCGGCGGGCAAGCTCCAGCTCCACGTTCTTGGCATCCGCCTCCAGCTTGGCGGCCTTCAGCCGCTCCTGCATCAGCATGTCCTCCGTCACGTCGAAGGCGATGCCGACCAGCTTCTGGCTGCCGTCGCGCAGGGTGTGCGGCCGGCCGATGGACCGCACGAAGCGGATGCTGCCATCCGGCTGCGGCACGCGCACCACCAGCGGCTGACCGGTGGGCCTGGACGGAAAATGCGTCGAAAGCCGCTCGGCCAGCCGGCGGTCGTCCGGATGGACCAGGCTCAGCCACTGTTCGGCGGTGATGTGGCCGTCGGTGTAGGGCACGCCATAGAGCTGGCACATGCGCCGGTCCCAGATTTCGGTGCGGGATTCCGGATGCGATTCCCAGATGCCGCAATTGTAGGAGCCGAGGGCGAGATCGAGCCTTGTCGACAACTCCTCCAGTTGGTGCTCGCGGTTGGACAACTCGTCCAGCGCCAGTTCCAGTTCGGCATTCTTGATGTCGCTGGTTTCCTTGGCGGTGCGCAGCCTCTGGTTCATCAGGATATCGGCGGTCACGTCCCAGACGATGCCGGTGGTGCGGGTGCTGCCGTCGGCATGCCGGTAGCTCGCGCCGGCCGAGCGCAGATGGCGCAGCGTGCCGTCGGAGAGACGGATGCGGTAGATCTGGGTGCAGGGGCTGGTCGAGCAGATGCAGGTGAAGAAATGCGCCTCCGCCGCCGCGGCATCTTCCGGATGGATGCTGCGCAGCCATTCCTCCAGCCGGTTGCTGTCGTGATCGTCCGGGCGGTCATGCAGCGCCGCGGCGCGCTGGTCCCAGGTCAGATGATTGTCGCCCGTCACTTCCCAGATGCCGATGTTCGAAGTCTCCATCGCCAGGTTGAAGCGTTTCGACAGCTCCACGAGATTGGCCTCGCGGCTCTTCAGCATGGCGATGTGGCGGTTGCGCTCGCCGATCAGCAGGCTGGCGAAGAAGATCGGCAGGATCATGCCGAGCCCAGCCGCTGCCAGCAGCCAGCGGAACGACAGCTGGTCGGTCGGGCTGGCGTCCCAGCCCTGGCGCGGTGCCGCCATCACCTCCCAGCGCCCGCCGGCAACCGGAATGGCGGAGGCGACCGGCGCCAGATCGGCAAGATCCGCCTGCCCGGTCAGCAGGGTCTCGCCGCGCGGGTCCACGTGGCGCACGGCCACATGCAGCCACTCATCCGCCAGCATGTCGCGAAAGGAGACCGAGGCGCTCTGCACGTCGATGCCGGCTTCGGCGAAGAATTGCGGCTGGTCGATGATCAGCGCGAGCGCCCCCCAGGATCTGCCCTCGCGGATCACCGGCACGACAAGCGTCAGCGTCTGGTCGCCGGCGCCGGCCACCTCCAGCGGGGGTTGTGTCGTGTCCTGCTCCTGCAGCCGCGCGGCGAGGGCGGCAAGGTCGAGACGGGCAAAGGTCCCCGCCGTACCGGTCGCGGTCTCGTTGCGCAGGATCAGCCGGTCGAACTTGCGGTCCGGCGCCAGCGCCACCGCCAGCGTGTGCGGAGTCTGCTTCAGGAGGCGGCGGGCATCTTCCTCGAAGAGGTCGGGGCGCTGGATGCCCTCATGCGCCAGCAGATGTGCCAGATGGTCGGCGATCAGCATGTCGCCCTGCAACCGGCCCTTGACCCGCTGCATCAGGCTGTTGACGGTGCGTTCCGTCGCGGCCCGCAGCTGCTCCTGGTAAACCTGGCTGCGATAGCGGTCGATGACGACGCCCGCCGCGACAAGCACGAGCGCGATCGCTGCGGCGATGAGGACGGGCTTTCGCCAGCGGACATGTGCCTCGTCCGTGTGCCGGTTCGACAGGAGCCAGGAGACCAAGCGGACGGGCCTTTTTTGAAAGCTTGCAGACATCAGGCGCCATCCTTACGGGCGCCGGGTTAATTTCCGATTGCGCTGATAAACGGAAACCGCCGGGTTTTCCTGCGCGGACAACGCCTGAGGATTGCCTGCGGCCGCCGATTTCGCGGCTGCTTCCGCCGGTTGGTTGCAATTTGTAAAAATTGTCTTCATCAATAAGGTGCCGGATGCCATGCGGACGGGCAAATTTCGCCATAATCGGAAGGCAAAACATGTTTCGAAACAAAACATTCGCCGATGTGCCCAGAGCTTACACCATGCGCCTCCTGATCGCCGCACTGCTTGCAACCGCAAGCATCCTGTCCCCGCTGTCGACGGTTGCCCAGAGCATGGATGTCGAATCCACCATCAAGGCCATCGACAAGAAGAAGCTGAGCCTGACGCTGGATGACGGCAAGGTCTACAAGGTGCCGGAGGAGTTCAACTTCGACGGGCTGGCCTCGGGCGTCAAGGTGGTGGTGTTCTATACCATCGTCGATGGAAGCCGCGTGGTGGATGACCTGCAGATCGTCCAGTAAGACCGCCGCCTGACGCATGCAGCCGGTCGGCGCGCGTCAGAGCCACTCGACGCGGCCATTGTCGCGTTCGATGACGAGAACGCGGTCCTGATGGATGTCGCAGCGCGCCGCATCCATTTCGTCCCAGCCGCCGACCAGTTTCAGCACGCAGCGGATAACGCCGCCATGGCTGACGCAGACGGTCGGCTGTTCCACCGATTGCAGCCAGGCACCGATCCGCCAGGAGAGGATTTCATAGCTTTCCGCATCGGCGCCGGGCGGAATGAAGCTCCACTTCTGCCGCGAGCGCGCCTTCAGCCGCTCCGGTGCCAGCAGCCGGATTTCCTCCAGCGTGTGGCCTTCCCAATCCCCGAAGGAGAGTTCGATGAGCCGTTCGTCGGTGCGGTAGGCCAGCGGATCGAGGCCGATCGACTGGCGGGCGAGCTGCATGGTCTCCCGCGTGCGGGAGAGAGGGGAGGCCACGAAATCGAAGGCCTCCACCCGATCGGTGAGAAGTGTGCGCAATGTCTCGCCGTTGTGGCGCGCCTGGGCGCGCCCCGTGTCGTTGAGGCCGATATCCTTCTGGCCCTGAAGCCTGCCTTCGGCATTCCAGTCGGTCTGCCCGTGGCGGATCATGTAGATGAGCACGGTGCCTGTCCTGGCGTTAGACCTCAGTCCTTGACGACGGAAATGTCGGGCGCGTCCACCGCCTTCATGCCGACGACGTGGTAGCCGCTGTCGGCATGGTGCACCTCACCGGTGACCGAGCGCGACAGGTCGGAGAGCATGTAGAGACCGACATCGCCCACTTCGTCAATGGTGACCGTGCGGCGCAGCGGCGCATTGTACTCGTTCCACTTCAGAATGTAGCGGAAATCGCCGATGCCGGAGGCGGCCAGCGTCTTGATCGGGCCGGCCGAGATCGCGTTGACGCGGATGTTCTTCGGGCCGAGGTCGACGGCGAGATACTTCACGCTGGCTTCAAGCGCGGCCTTGGCAACGCCCATCACGTTGTAGTTCGGCATCACCTTTTCGGCACCGTAATAGGTCAGCGTCAGCATGGAGCCGCCGTCCGTCATCAGCTTTTCAGCGCGACGGGCAACCGAGGTGAAGGAAAACACCGAGATCTGCATGGTCTTGGAGAAGTTTTCCGGCGAGGTGTCGATATAGCGGCCGGTCAGTTCGTCCTTGTCGGAAAAGCCGATGGCGTGCACCAGGAAGTCGATCTTGCCCCAGCGCTGTTCGATGTCGGCGAAGACGGCATCGATGCTGGCTTCGTCGCTGACGTCGCAGTGGCCGGCGAGCGTCGCGCCGAGTTCGGCGGCCAGAGGCTCGACGCGCTTCTTGATCGCGTCACCCTGGTAGGTGAATGCCACTTCGCCGCCCTGTGCATGAATGGCCTTGGCAATTCCCCAGGCGATGGAACGATTGTTCGCAACACCCATGATGATGCCGCGTTTGCCTGCCATGAGGCCGGTTGCCTGAGCCATACTCTATCCCCTGAGACTTTAGACGAATTTTGCCTATGGCATAGCCCGCCCCCGCGTTCAAGCTTGACGCGGATCATCTCCTGTAAGGCTCCGTAACAATGGGTGCGCGATGTTGGATAACGTCGCAAAACCGTCACACGAAGAGGCCGTAGCGCATGTGGCGCATCAGGTCGATCACCTTCGGGTCCGGTTTCTCCCAGAGAATGACGCGCACCTCGACCACGATGTCGCCGCGCTGTCCGACCTCCCTGTGCAGTCCGAGGCCCGCGATCCTGAGGCTCTGGTCCGAGCCGGTCCAGGCGGGAATGGAGACGGCAACCCGGCCGCCCGGCGTTTCCACCTCGGCTTCGGTGCCAAGAACCGCATCCTCCAGCGAGATGGGCAGCACCGTGTGCAGGTCGTGGCCCTCGACGCGGAAGCGCTCGTCGCGGGCAATGCGCAGCGTCACCACCAGATCGCCGCGCTGGGTGCCGGGAATGCGCAGTCCCTGGCCGGGCAGGCGGATGACATGGCCGTCGGTCATGCCGGCTTCCAGGGGCAGGCGCACCTCGCGCCCGTCCGAGAGCGAGACCGTGGCCGGGGCAAGCTGCAGCATGTCGTTCAGCGATACGGTGGCGGTGGCGATGAGATCCGGTGCCTTTTCCGGTGGCGGCGTGCTGCCGCGGATGCGTCGCATCAGGCCGGAGAGCAGTTCGATCGCCTGCAGCGGAAGGGGCGGCGGCGCCTTCTGGCCGGACGGGTCGCCCTTCGCTTCGGCACCGGCGGCGGCCTGTGCCTGTTCGGGGGCGGCGGCGTCGGGGCGCGGCGGTGCCTGCTGTGCCCTTGCCTGCGACGGGCCGTGCGGCTGGGCCTGACCCGTACCCGCACCCTGACTCTGGCTCTGGCCTTGCCCCTGTCCAGTGGCCGGGCGGGGATCGGAAGGGGAGCCGAAGATGCGGTTGATGATGTCTTCCGGGCTTTCCTGCTCGCTGCCCAGCGTGCCGGGGCCGGCGGTGCCCTGGGCATGGGCCTGGTTCTGGGCGCGCTGTGCATTGGCGCGGGCCAGTTCCTCCATCACCTTTTCCGCATTGGCGCGGGCGGCGCGGGCGCGCTCCTCCGCCTGGCGGGCCGCCTCCCGCTGCTGCATGATGGTCTGCTGCGTCTCCACCGCCCGGTCGTAGCGACGGCGGCGGTCCGGATCCTTCAACACTTCATAGGCCTGGCCCACCTCGGCGAAACGCCGGGTCGCCAGCGGATCGCCCTGGTTGTGATCCGGGTGCAGCGTCTTGGCCTTGGACCGCCATGCGGCCTTTATTTCGTCGGGCCCGGCGTCTTTCTGAACGCCCAGAAGGGAATAGGGGTCGCGCATCACAATCCACCAACTCGGTTCCCTGCGCGACACCGGAATGACCGGGTGCGCCGAAGGTCAAACAACTCGTGCCGGCCCGACAGGTTCCGCAAGACGGACTGTCGACCCCTGGCTTATGCCGCGCAGAATAGGAGCAGGACTCTCTAAAGAGGATTTACGCCGCCGGGACAGTAAAATTAAGCTTAAGGGAAGGTAAGCGCGCGTCATGCATTGCGCCGCGGCGGGCCATGGCCGCGCACGGCCCGGCGCCGGACATGCGGGCTGCCCGTCTGTGTTCGGCGTTACTGGCGTTCGAAGGAGGTCAGCATCCAGTCGCCGCTGTCGACCATGCAGGCCTGGCCGGTGAACTTGGCGATGCCGTCATAGGAATGGCGGGTGGTGACGAAGCCGCGGCACAACTGCCCCGACACCTTCGCCTCGCGGATGCCGGAGACGACGCCGGCGCTGCCGGTTGCCGTATTGGCCCAAGGCAGGGGCGAGGCGCCTATTTTCGACAGGTCGGCGGAGGTCACGGCATTGCGCACCGTCACCTCGTCGGATACCGCTTCTTCGGAGCGCTTCGGAATGGTCGACGTGGAAAGGCTCCGGTCCACCTTGGGCGAGCTGTCGAACAGGTCGAAGGCGCCGCTCGTGCAACCGGATACCGAGCCAGCAAGGAGGACTACAATGGCTGCATTGAGCAGAAGCGACAGCGGCGTCCGGGTGCGGTTGTTTGTCTTTGCTGTCACTGCCACCTTGCGTCCAGTCCGGAAACGGTTCACGGGTTGATTTGATCAGATCGGGAGCATTTTAGTCAATATGTCTGAAGATCGGTTAACAAGCGGTGACTTCACCCTGGAAAGCGAACCCTACGCCCTTTTCGCAGAATGGCTGAAGGATGCAGAAGGTTCCGAGATCAACGATCCGAACGCCGTGGCGCTGGCCACCGTCGATGAGCACGGCCTGCCTAATGTGCGCATGGTGCTGCTGAAGGGGTTCGACGAGCGGGGCTTCGTTTTCTATACGAATTTCGAAAGCCAGAAGGGCCGTGAAATTCTCGGCCAGCAGAAGGCGGCCATGTGCTTCCACTGGAAATCGCTGCGCCGGCAGGTGCGCCTGCGCGGGCCGGTAAGCGTGGTGTCCGACGAGGAGGCCGATGCTTATTATGCCTCGCGCCCGCGCGGCAGCCGAATCGGCGCCTGGGCCTCCAAGCAGTCGCGGCCGCTGGAAAGCCGCTTTGCGCTGGAAAAGGCCGTGGCCGAATATACCGCCCGCTATGCGATCGGCGAGATTCCGCGGCCGCGCCACTGGTCCGGCTTCCGCATCGAACCGACCTCCATCGAGTTCTGGCACGACCGGCCCTTCCGCCTGCATGACCGGGTGGAGTTTCGTCGCGCCGCGCCGGGCGAGGACTGGGCGAAGGTGCGCATGTATCCCTGACCGGGGCGCAGGCGGCACGACCGGCGACGGCGGTGGCGTTCAGCCGGCCCCCATCGCGAAGGGAATGCCCGAGGCGAGCGCCGCCACATAGCGGGGCTCCTGATAATAGCCGTTCAGCGAGATGCGGGGCAGGGCCGTCAGTCGGCCGGCATCGCGCTCGCAGACCGTGCCGGGCTGCGTCGTCACGGCAATATCGAAGCCCAGCCGGCGGGCAAGCTCCTGCTCGCGCTCGGAAACGGTGGCCTGCGTGCCATAGGGATAGGCGATCGCCCTCGGACGCCGGCCGGTCAGGTTCTCCAGCCAGTCGGCCGAGCGGCGCATTTCCTGCAGGGCCTCCGCGTCCGTCAGCCGTCGCAATGCCCGATGGCTCACCGTATGGGCGCCGAGGGAGGCAAGCGGATGGCGGGCGAGACGCGTCAGGTCGTCGCGCCCCATCGTCAGGCGGCGGGTGATCTCCAGCGGCTGTATGCCGTGCCGGCGCGCCAGGGCATCGAGTGCCGAAACCGCCTGCGCCTCGCAGTCGCGCTCGATGAAGCGCGCGAAGCGGTCGAAGGCATCGAGCCTGGCGGTGCCGGTCGACAGATCCAGTTCCTCCTCGCCAGTGCCGAAATCGAAGCGCAGGCGCTCGCAGCCGTTCAGCAGATCGGCCAGGGTTTCCCACCAGATGGTGTGGGTGCGATCGGCAAAGCCCTCGTTGATGAAGACCATGAAGGGAACGCCCTGCCGTTCGAAGACCGGCAGCGCATGATCGAGATTGTCGCGATAGCCGTCATCCAGCGTGAAGCAGGCAAAGGGCTTCTCCTGTGGCTCGAAAAGCCGGCGCGGCACATCTTCCAGCCGCACGAAGTCATAGCCCTCTTCCTTCAGCCGCAGGATCGCCGCCTCCAGAAAATCCGGCGTGACTTCCAGATGGGCGTTCGGTGCGCTGGGCCGTGCCTCGGCCGGGCGGACGTGATGCAGGGTGAAGATCGCGCCGCGCCCGCGCGCCTCCGGCAGAACGCCGGCGCGCGCCAGAATGCCGGCCGTCTCCAGACCGCCGGTGATCAGGCCGCGACGAAGGTTGCGGCGCCATATGGCTTCGATCCTGCTGTTCATGC
Organism: Rhizobium sp. CSW-27; assembly: GCF_018760785.1. Classification (GTDB taxonomy): domain Bacteria; phylum Pseudomonadota; class Alphaproteobacteria; order Rhizobiales; family Rhizobiaceae; genus Neorhizobium. Next base: position 541,807 of record NZ_JAHHZO010000001.1, on the reverse strand, counting down.
CCGCCGCCGCGTTTCGCCTCCGCCCTGCTTTCCGGTCGGCACAGGCTAGCGGCGGAGGCTTAAGCCTTCCTGAAGGTAGCCTTTGGCGGGCTGCTGCCGGCGCACGGGTCTCAGCGCAGCACGCCGTCGAGCAGCGGTAGGCTGATGATGCCGGCGGCAGCGATCAGGCAGAAGCAGATGCGGCGGAAGGTATCTTCGCTCGCCACGCCGAACAGGCGCGAACCGATGGCAATGCCGATGCCATAGCCCGGGCCGACGGCGGCGGCCAGCAGCAGCGTATCCAGCCGCAACAGGCCGGCGCTCAGATAGGAGGTGGCGGAGATCACCGAGGCAAGGGCGAAATAGACCACCAGATTGGCCCGGACCACCGTCCGCTCGATGGCGCCGCCCAGCCAGTAGGCGACGACCGGCGGCCCGGACAGTTGCGCCACGCCCCCGAACAGGCCGGCCAGCGCGCCGGTGGCGATGCTGAGCGCCGGCTTCGGTCTGCCGCGATATCGCCAGCCGGAGATCAGGAAGGCCAGCAGCGCCAGCACGATGCCGCAGATCGCCCAGCGCAGCGCCATCTGCGGGGCAAATGCCAGCAGCGCCGTACCGGCGGGCACGCCGACCAGCGCGCCGATCAGCATGGTGCCCACCTCGCGCCGGTTGGCCCGGCGCCACGCATCCGGCAACAGGCCGAGCGTCATGATGCCGTCGATCACCAGCAGCACCGGCGAGGCCGCCTGCGGTCCCGCCACCGCCCCGGCCAGCGGCACGAAGATCAGCGCGCCGCCGAAGCCGGAAAAGCCGCGCGCCAGCCCGCCGGTCAGCGCGGCGCAGAACAGGAAGGCGATCTGCATCGGCGGATGCAGCGCGAAAAAGCTTTCGAGTTCTGCGGCAAGGGAAGCGGAAAGGAACATACGGGCGGGACCAGTGGCGGCAAGCACACTGTCTGGAGCGCCGTCTCCGGTCTGTCAAGGGAGGCTCCCGTCCCGCCGGCGGCGGCTTTGCCTCCGGCGCGCCGCAGGGCTGCCTGCATCTCCGGCTTGCACCGTAACAGGCATGGACCTTTGCACCGAATCAGGCTCTCTTGCCGTAAACAAATGGAGAACGAAATGCTCGACGACCTGATGACCGCCTTCGAGGCGGCTTCGCGCCGCTATGCCGAGGCCAATGGCCTTGAGCGCGATCCCGACTGGTTCATGCTGAAGCTGCAGGAGGAAATGGGGGAGCTGACGCAGGCCTGGAACCGCGTGACCGGTCGCGGCCGCCCCAAGGGGCGCACGCCGGAGGATCTGGCCCGCGATCTGGCCGACGAGACCGCCGACGTGCTCGGCCATGTCCTGCTGCTTGCCAGGGCGAACGGTCTCGATCTGGCCGCGGCGGTGGAACGCAAATGGCGCTTCAGGCCGGCGTGACGGCGGCCGGATGGCGGTCGAAGAAGGCGCAGCAATGGTCGAGACTTTCGGCGATGGCCGCGCACAGCGCCCGGATCTCCCCTGTCGGCTGCAGCATGTCGGGCACCATCACCGCCATGGTGCCGGCGGAGGCCGCGCTGCGGATGCCGTTGAAGGAATCCTCCAGCGCCAGACAGTCCCCCGGCGCAACGCCCAGTCGCTCTGCCGCGGCAAGATAGGGATCGGGTGCAGGCTTGCCATTGGCATAATCGCCATGCGCCACCACCTGATGAAAGCGCTCCAGAATGCCGAGTTCGCCAAGGTGATGCTTGACCTGGAAATGGGCCGAGGAGGTGCAGACGGCGCGCGGCAGGCCCAGCCGGTCGAGAAGATCGAGCATCGCGGTGACGCCGCGCTTCAACCGCAGTTCCGTTTCCAGCAGCCGGTCGAAATGCGCAAGCCACACCGCCCTAAAGCCATCGGCATCGAACGCTTCGCCATAATGCTCCCGCAAAAGGTCCGCGATGCTGACCCAGGGCCTGCCCAGCATGCCCTCGTAGATCGATGGCCCGATCGGCAGGCCCTCTTCGGCAGCGGCGGAAATGATCGAGCGGCGATAGAGGATTTCGGTATCGAGCAACAGGCCATCCATATCGAAGATGACGGCTTTCGGCGGGCGGGGCAGCATGGACATCGGATCTTGCCTTCAAAAACGCCGGATACCCAAATCCTGAAACGGTCGCAAGAGGTAACCGTCCGGATCGGCGACGAGGCACTGGCGGTTGCCAACCTCGTGATCGTCGCGACGATACCACTTTTCCTCCACCGGCAAGGCAAGTGGATGGCCGGCACGCTGAAGACGCGCGACGATCGCTGACACGTCCGGCACGCGAAGCTGGAGATTGAGGCCGCGCCCGAGCGGCGGCACGAGGGGTCTCTCGTCGTCGAACGTCCGACCCATGCCGATCTGGTCGATCATCAACTGCGCAGTGCCGAGCGTCAGAAAGGCAAATCCTTCCTCGGGGCGCTCGTAGAGAGTTTCAAAGCCGATGAGATCGACATAGAAGGCCCGACTTTTCAGCCAGTCCGTCACCGCCAGTTCGGGAACGAGCGCGTTTTCGGAAGCGGTGGCCCTGTTGATGGCTTGGCGGATGAAATCGCCCTTGGCGGCCGTGTAGAGGTCGCCGTCCCCGGAATGGAGCCTCGCTAGTTCCTGCTTCAGGACACGATAGGCATAGGCGAGATGCGGATCGGCTCTCAGAGCATTGCGAAAGAGGACACGCTCGCGATGGGTCCGGCTGCCGGGTGGGCAGAGATAGACCCGTCGAGCGGGATGGCCCAGCATCAGGAAGGCGAAGACGCCGTCGCCGTGTCGCGAACCGCGCGGCTGGTAGCCGGATTTCTCCAGCAAATCAGCAAGAGCCGGAATGTCGGCAGGGTCTGCTACAGTTAGGTCCATATCGATCAGCGGTTTGGCGCAAAGACCTGGCACGGATGTACTGCCGACATGCTCCACTGCCGAGGCCGGCAGGCCGAGAAGCTGCTGTAATTCGGTGCTGGCTCTTTCGAACGCCAACGGCCAGGCCGGGTCGTAATCAACGATTTCAACCCGCGTCGCCATGGTCCGGCCTCACGCCTTCGTGCCGCCCACCGTCACCTGATCCATCCGGAGATGCGGCTGGCCGACGCCGACAGGCACCCACTGGCCCGCCTTGCCGCAATTGCCGATGCCGGTATCGAGCTTGCTGTCATTGCCGACCATCGAGACGCGCTTCATCGCATCCGGGCCGTTGCCGATCAGCATGGCGCCCTTGATCGGCGCGCCGATCCGGCCGTTTTCGATCAGATAGGCTTCCGTGCAGCCGAACACGAATTTTCCGGAGGTGATGTCCACCTGCCCGCCGCCGAAGGAAACGGCATAGATACCCTTCTTCACGGAGGCGATGATCTCCTCCGGCGTCTTGTCGCCGGAAAGCATGTAGGTATTGGTCATGCGCGGCATCGGCTGGTGGGCATAGCCCTGGCGGCGGCCGTTGCCGGTCGGCGTCATGCCCATCAGGCGGGCATTCTGCCGGTCCTGCATGTAGCCGACCAGTTTTCCGTTCTCGATCAGCACGTTATAGGCCGACGGCGTACCCTCGTCATCGATGGTGATCGAGCCGCGGCGGTTGTCGATCGTGCCGTCATCGACCACGGTGACGCCGGGGCTCGCCACCATTTCGCCAAGCAGACCCGCAAAGGCGGATGTCTTCTTGCGGTTGAAATCGCCTTCCAGCCCATGGCCGACCGCCTCGTGCAGCATCACGCCCGGCCAGCCATTGCCAAGCACCACATCCATGGTGCCGGCCGGTGCCTCGATGGCCTCCAGATTGACCAGCGCCTGCCGCAGCGCCTCGTCCGCGCCTGCCTGCCAGTTGCTGCCGGTGACGAAATCGCCGAAACCGATGCGTCCGCCGGTGCCGAAGGAACCGCTTTCCTGCCGGTCGCCATCGCCGACCACCACGGAAATGCTGATGCGCGTCATCGGCCGCACGTCCTGCACGCGGTGACCGTCGGCGCGCAGGATGTCGACCACCTGCCAGCTGGCGGCGACGGTTGCCGTCACCTGCCGCACCTTCGGGTCCCGGGCGCGCAGATAGGCGTCGATCTCGGTCAGCAGTGCCACCTTCTGCTCGAAGGACGGCTGGCCGATCGGGTTCCCGTCGCCATAAAGCTTCTTGTTGGTGCGCTGGGGTGCCGCCGCATAGGAACCTGAATAGCCGCGGGTGACGGCGCCGACCGCATCCGCCGCACGCGACAGGGCGGCGGCGGAGAGCTCGCCTGCATGCGCATAGCCCACCGCTTCGCCCGCCACCGCGCGCAGTCCAAAGCCCTGATCGGTATTGAAGGAACCGCCCTTCAGGCGGCCATTGTCGAAAGAGAGCGATTCGGCCTGCGCGTGCTCGATGAACAACTCGCCGTCATCCGCGCCGGAAAGCGCCTCGGCAAGCATCCTGCGCAGGCGCGTCTCGTCACAGTCGAAGAGGGAGATCAGGTCGGTGGTCATCAAAACGTCCTTCGTGAAGAGAGGCGGTCGTCGGGTGGGCTTGGTCACTGTGCCCAACGTGGGTGGTGAGCCCTTAATGTCAAGCGGCTTTACATCTTGTCAGTGCCTTTTCGCAGAACGCTAAAAGACTGAGAGAAATATTCTCGCGACGGAGGGCAGATGCGTGACGTTGTCTGCTTGAAAATAAACAAAAATACGGTAAATTTCCATATATACATGTTTTTCTGGAGTGGTGGCGTGTTTTGAACAATATATTTGCATCCGTCGGCAAGGGGTGTGCCAATCAACGTCAGGACGTTTTTGTTGTTCAGCGGAAAATTAATCAGGTCATTGACAAAATGTCTGGTGTCAATCCGCTCGTTGTTGATGGAGTGGCGGGGCCTGCGACCTTCAATGCTATTTACGAGTTTCAGCGTCAGGTCGTTCAATTGCTGTTGCCAGATGGGCGAATGAGCCCCGGGGGGATGACGTTCGAGAAATTGAACGAGATGGCGAAACTGCATCCGGCACACTCGATCTCTGAAGTCGTTTCTTACAAGTCTACGGTCCCTCCCAATCGCAGACTCGTCAGTCCTTACTCTATTGCCGTTGTCGCTTGGGCAGTGCGAAAGGCTGGAATGAACGGTGCGGTTATCACGGATACATTTCGGACCGCTGATGAGCAGGCTAGACTGATGTATGAAAACGCCAGAAAGGACTTGCGAGCTCAGTACGCGCTATATGGTAAATTTGGAGATTTGGTGCTCGATGTTTACAAGGAAAATTCCGGAAAATCGCAGGATGTTGTTTCGCTTATGAGAAAAAAAATAGAAGAGTTATACGAAAAAGGGGTAAAGGTTTCCAATCATATTTCTAGAAATGATGATTATGAAAATTTAAATGTTTTTGATATCGGCGTAGGAAGCACGAAATCAGTTTCTGGCCAAACTTTTAGCAAGAAACGATTTGGAAGTGAGTTGAATGAATTAAAAAAGAGGGGCTACATTAAGAAATTGCTGGACGAGACTGAAAAATCAAACCAGTGCTGGCATCTTGAAATCGTGCCGAATTCATTGCCGCTTCCGGATTTCAACAGGGTGCTGGTCAGATGAGATCCGTGCTGCTCTGCCTGTCTGTTTTATTGGGTTGGGCTGATATCGCGTCTGCTGACTGTCGTGTGCATGCCTCCGAATTGTCTTTGAAAGGCGCTGTGGCAGGTATCGTGAAGGGGCATTCGTCTGGTCGCTGCGATGCTGACAGTGGTGAGCCTGTAAGGTGGGATGTTCTGGATCTTCGGGAGGGCGGGCTTATTATTGTCGAGCAGAGAGACTGCAGTATTCGCAATCACATGTGACGTTGATGTCGCTTCAGGAGGTTCCCCGCTCGCGGAACTGCAGAAATTCGCATCCTTGGTATCAATAATGCGGATGTGGCGGGAGAATTTGACCAACATCGACATAAAAATTCTGCTCAATGAACTTTCTCCTTTTCGGAGAATTATCAGCATCTATATCGGCGTCGGTGCCGATCCGTAACGTGCGACACTTGCTGGCACCGGATCAGGGCAGGGCGTCATAGCCGTCGGCAAAGCCGGTCAGTTCGATCGGGATGCCGATGCGGTCCTGGTCGGCGGATTCGCGCAGCGCGAAGACGGCGCTCTTGCCGGCGCGCAGGATGCGCATCAATTCGTCATCGATGCCGACCTCCACATAGCAGCCCTCGGAAAAGCAGCGGGTGAAGCCGGCGCGGCCGATGTTCTTGCCGTCGACGTAAAGTTCCATGCCATCCGACAGAAGCACGCCGAGCGGTGCGAGGATGCGCAGGATGCGCGCCTTGCGGTCCGCGGTCTTGAGGATGACGACGGAGAGGCCCACTTCCGGACGGTCGTCGGCCACCACGTTCTGCATCAGCGCGCACTGCTCCACCGAGGAGCCGGCGGGCTTGTCGCACAGGATCGACCAGGCGCCGTGATTGCCGCGCACATTGCCCTGCTGCTGGGGGGAGAGGGGCTGCGGCTGCGAGGTCTGCGGCCGGGCCTGCTTGTCTCCCGCCTGCGGCGCTTGTGCCATGGCGACGCTTGCAAGCAGGAGCCCCGGTAGGAGGGCTGCCAGCGTGGCGGCACGCAGGAAGGGAAAACGCATGAATACCTCTGTCTTTCGAATCAGTCGTGCTATTCTTGTCGCCGGGCGGGGTAATGAAAAGCCCTGACGTCTTTTCAGTTGAGTGCGGCGAAAATGCGGAGCCGCCGGCAAGCTTGCGGCAACCACCATACACCATTCTTTCCCCCGGAATTGACAACGCGCAAAAATGCCGCACGGGGCAACGGGGATGAACCCCTTGGCGCATATTGCGGCAGTTGGCAAACTGTGATTGAACCGATAGGCTATAGCTTGGGAAATTGCGTGGCGATCTGATCCAGATCAAACGCTTGGGGAGAGAAATCGTGATGAACAGAGCCTTTGCAGCCATTGCTGCGACGATCTGTCTGCTCTTCGCTTCGGGGGCGGGAGCGGACCAGCCAGTGCCGTGGCAGCTGGACCTCCAGCAGCCGGTAACGTCGATCATGCACGAGATCAAGTGGTTCTCGCATTATACACTCTGGTTCATCGTGCCGATCACGCTGCTGGTGCTGGCGCTTCTGGTCTGGGTCGTGGTGCGCTACCGCGCCAGTGCCAATCCGGTGCCGTCGCGCACCAGCCACAACACCACCATCGAGGTGGTCTGGACGCTCGGCCCGGTTCTCATCCTGCTCTTCCTGGCGATCCCGTCCTTCAATCTGCTCAACGCCCAGCTGACCATGCCGGAAAATCCGGACGTGACGGTGAAGGCCACGGCAACCCAGTGGCTGTGGAGCTATGAATACGAAGGCATGGAAAATCCGGTCGGCTTCGACAGCTACCTGCTGGCCGACAAGGACCGCGAGAAGGCCGGCAAGGAAGATCGCGCCCGCTATCCGCGCCTGCTGGCGGTGGACAACGAACTGGTGCTGCCGGTCAACAAGACCGTGCGCATGCTGGTGACGGCCGCCCCCACCGACGTGATCCACGCCTTCGCCATGCCCGCCTTCGGCATCAAGATCGATGCCGTGCCGGGCCGTCTCAACGAGACCTGGTTCCGCGCCGAGAAGGAAGGCCTCTATTACGGCCAGTGTTCCGAACTCTGCGGCAAGGACCATGCCTTCATGCCGATCGCCATCCGCGTGGTCTCCGAAGACCAGTACAAGACCTGGCTTGCCGCTGCCGGCTCCGATCTGCCCGGCGCCTATCGCCAGCTGATGGCCGCAACCGATGCGCCGGCACGCGCCGTTGCCGTCGCGTCGAACTAAGGGGAGTGAGGACAATGGCTGGACATTCGACCGATCACGGTCATCACGCCCGCGTCGCCGATGGCGCGCATGCCCATGATGACCATCATGACCACAAGCTGAGCTTCTTCGATCGCTGGTTCAAGTCGACGAACCACAAGGACATCGGCACGCTCTACCTGATCTTCGCGATCTTTGCCGGCATCATCGGCGGCCTGCTCTCGGTCTTCATGCGCATGGAGCTGCAGGAGCCCGGCATCCAGATCTTCCATGGCCTTGCCGCCATGGTCTACGGTTTCGAGGGTGACGCGGCGATCGACGGCGGCAAGCACATGTACAATGTGTTCACCACCGCACACGCCCTCATCATGATCTTCTTCATGGTCATGCCGGCGATGATCGGCGGCTTTGCCAACTGGATGATCCCGATCATGATCGGCGCGCCGGACATGGCCTTCCCGCGCCTCAACAACATTTCCTTCTGGCTGATCGTGCCTGCCTTCATCCTGCTCTTGCTCTCCATGTTCGTGGAAGGCCCGGCAGGCGCCTATGGCGTGGGCGGCGGCTGGACCATGTATCCGCCGCTGGCAACGAGCGGCCATCCGGGGCCGGCGGTCGATCTGGCGATCTTCGCGCTGCACATTGCGGGTGTCTCCTCGATCCTCGGTGCGATCAACTTCATCACCACCATCCTCAACATGCGCGCGCCGGGCATGACGCTGCACAAGATGCCGCTGTTTGCCTGGGCGGTGCTGGTTACGGCCTTCCTGCTTCTGCTGTCGCTTCCGGTTCTTGCCGGCGGCATCACCATGCTGTTGACGGACCGCAACTTCGGCACCACCTTCTTTGCGCCGGAAGGCGGCGGTGACCCGATCCTCTACCAGCACCTGTTCTGGTTCTTCGGTCACCCGGAAGTCTACATCCTGATCCTGCCCGGCTTCGGCATCATCAGCCACATCATCTCGACCTTCTCCAGGAAGCCAGTCTTCGGCTATCTCGGAATGGCCTATGCCATGGTTGCCATCGGCGCCGTCGGCTTCATCGTCTGGGCCCACCACATGTATACGGTCGGCCTGTCGCTCGATGCGCAGCGCTACTTTGTCTTTGCCACGATGGTTATCGCGGTACCGACGGGCGTGAAGATTTTCTCCTGGATCGCCACCATGTGGGGCGGGTCGCTGACCTTCCGCACGCCGATGATCTGGGCGATCGGCTTCATCTTCCTGTTCACGGTCGGTGGCGTCACGGGCGTCCAGCTCGCCAATGCCGGCCTCGACCGCTCGCTGCACGACACCTATTACGTGGTGGCCCACTTTCACTACGTGCTGTCGCTCGGCGCGGTCTTCGCCATCTTCGCGGCCTGGTACTACTGGTTCCCGAAGATGACCGGCTACATGTATTCCGAAACCCTCGGCAACCTGCATTTCTGGGTGATGTTCGTCGGCGTGAACCTCGTGTTCTTCCCGCAGCACTTCCTCGGCCTTGCCGGCATGCCGCGCCGCTACATCGATTATCCGGATGCCTTTGTCGGCTGGAACTATGTTTCCTCGATCGGCTCCTATATCTCCTTCGTCGGCGTCCTGATCTTCCTCTACTGCGTCTGGGAAGCCTTCGCCAAGAAGCGCGTCGCCGGCGACAATCCGTGGGGCGAAGGTGCGACCACGCTGGAATGGCAGCTGTCCTCGCCGCCGCCGTTCCACCAGTGGGAGCAGCTTCCCCGCATCAAGTGAAACAACTGTCCGGCGCGGGCCCCGGTCCGCGCCGCTGAACGACGATAAACAGCAGGAATGACAATGGTCACCATCGACAATCACGCAGATCTCCGGGGGGAGGAGCAGGTGCGCCTCTCCGAAGCGGGAGCGCGCGATTTCTTCGAGCTTCTGAAACCGCGCGTGATGTCGCTGGTGGTGTTCACCGCCTTTGCCGGGCTGCTTCTGGCGCCCGGCAGCATCAATCCGGTGATCGGCGCCATTGCCATTCTGTGCATCGCGGTGGGGGCGGGGGCCTCCGGCGCGCTGAACATGTGGTACGATGCCGATATCGATGCGGTGATGACGCGCACTGCCCGCCGTCCCATTCCCGCCGGCCGCATCCGGCCGGAGGAGGCGCTCGCCTTCGGCATGACGCTCGCAACCTTTTCCGTGGCGATCCTCGGCCTGGTGGTCAACTGGTTCGCGGCAGGCCTGCTCGCCTTCACCATCTTTTTCTATGCCGTGGTCTATACCATGTGGCTGAAGCGCTCCACGCCGCAGAACATCGTGATCGGCGGTGCCTCCGGTGCGTTTCCGCCGATGATCGGCTGGGCCTGCGTGACGGGCGGCGTGTCGCTCGACAGCGTCGTGCTGTTTCTCATCATCTTCCTGTGGACGCCGGCGCATTTCTGGGCGCTTGCACTGTTCAAGATGCGCGATTACGGCTCCGTCGGCATTCCGATGATGCCGAACGTGGCCGGCGAACGCGCCACCAAGCACCAGATCGTCGCCTATGCCGTGCTGACGGCCGCGATTGCCGTCGTGCCGGCCGTCACCGGGCTGGTCGGCTGGGGCTATGGCCTGTTTGCCGCACTGCTCGGCGCCATCTTCATCGTCTGTTCCCTCGCCGTCTGGCGCATGCCGGAGGGCGACCAGAAGATGACCGCCGCCAAGCGGATGTTTGCCTACTCGGTGCTCTATCTGTTCGCGATCTTCTCGGGGCTGATCGCAAGCCATTACGGCGAGCACGTCATCGGCCGGTTGGGAGGCTTGCTGTGATCGAGACGATCCGACCGACGGAGGCCCAGAAGAAATCGCGGCGCGGGCGCAATGTGGCGCTCGGCGTGGTGCTCGCGGCGCTCGTTCTCCTCTTCTACGTGGTGACGATCATCAAGCTGGGCGGAATGGGCTGAACGGGACGGGGAGGAGAACGGGATGGCCAGTCAGCAGCAGACAAGGATCAACGAGGCAGGCAAGCCCGCCGGCAATCGCCGTGTCAGCAACAGCGCGATCCTGGCCGGCTGCGTCGCCTTCGTCTGCGGCATGGTGGGCGCCGCCTATGCCGCGGTTCCGCTCTACCGGCTGTTCTGTCAGGTTACCGGCTATAACGGCACCACGCAGCGCGTCGAGCAATATTCGGATACCGTGCTCGACCGCACCATCCGCGTCACCTTCGATGCCAACACGTCCAGTGGCCTGAACTGGGACTTCAAGCCGGTGGACCGGATGGTGGAGCCGAAGATCGGCGAGACCATCCAGATCAGCTACAAGGCGACGAACCGTTCCGCGACGACGACGACGGGCACGGCCGTCTTCAATGTGACGCCGATGGAAGCGGGCGCCTATTTCAACAAGGTGCAGTGTTTCTGCTTCACCGAAACCACGCTGAAGCCGGGCGAAACGCTCGACATGCCGGTGGTGTTCTTCGTCGATCCGGAAATCGTCAAGGCGGAAGAAACCAAGAATATCAGGAATATCACGCTGTCCTACACTTTCTATCCCAGCCAGGGGGCAAAGCCGGTCGCCGGCTTGAGGGATGAGAAGGCGGACGGCGGGAAGAAGTTGTGAGAGAGGGTTCTGCCGCGCGAGCGGGAGGGCTTGAGGAGAAACATCGGGGACTGATCACATGGCGCAAGCGCACCAGAAACAACACGATTACCACATCATAGACCCGAGCATCTGGCCGCTGATGGCCTCGATCGGCGCCTTCGTCGTCACGTTCGGCGGTGTCGGCTACATGCGCTATCTGCATGGCAGCGAGTTCCACATCTTCGGCATGAATCTCGCCAATCCGTGGATCTTCTTCATCGGCCTTGCCATCCTCATCTATACCATGGTCGGCTGGTGGGCGGACACGATCAGGGAAGGCCGTGAGGGGCACCACACGATGGTCGTGTCGCTGCATCTGCGCTACGGCATGATCATGTTCATCGCCTCCGAAGTGATGTTCTTCGTTGCCTGGTTCTGGGCCTTCTTCGATGCCAGTCTCTATGCCAACGAGGCAATCCAGGCGAGTCGTGTGGGCGCAACCGGTGGCCAGTGGCCGCCGAAGGGCATCGAGGTGCTCGATCCCTGGCACCTGCCGCTCTACAATACGGTGATCCTGCTGCTCTCCGGCACCTGTGTCACCTGGGCGCACCATGCGCTCTTGCACAACGACCGCAAGGGCCTGGTGAATGGCTTGGCGCTGACGGTGGCGCTCGGCGTGCTGTTCTCCTTCGTGCAGGTCTACGAATACATGCACGCGCCGTTCGACTTCAAGAATTCGATCTATGGCGCGACCTTCTTCATGTCGACCGGCTTCCACGGTTTCCACGTTTTCGTCGGCACCATCTTCCTGCTGGTCTGCCTGATCCGCGCCATCAATGGCGGCTTCACGCCGCAGAAGCATTTCGGCTTCGAAGCCGCCGCCTGGTACTGGCACTTCGTGGACGTGGTCTGGCTGTTCCTCTTCTTCGCCATCTATATCTGGGGCGGCTGGGGCGCACCGCTGGCGCATTGAGGGGCCGGGAGTGAGCGGTCGGGATTGAGCGGCCGGCTTTGACCGTTGACAATGCGAGGGGCGGTAATACCGCCCCTTTTCAGTTAGGCGCCTTCAGCCAGCTGCCATGCCGGGCGCGCAGAAAGGATCGACACGATGCCACAGGACCAGGCACATTATCCGCCGCAGCATGCCGTTTCCACCGGCCTGCGTGGTCATTGCCCCCGCTGCGGTCAGGGCAGACTGTTCGATGGGCTTCTGAAGGTGAGGCCCCGCTGCACCGCCTGCGGGCTGGATTACGGCTTTGCCGATGCCGGTGATGGTCCGGCGGTGTTTGTCATGCTGCTTGTCGGCTTTCTGGTCGTCGGCTTTGCGCTCTGGTTCGAATTCACCTTCCATCCGCCGGTCTTTCTGCATGTCATCGTCACGCTGCCCTTCGCCGTGATTGTCTGCCTCGGCAGCCTGCGGATGCTGAAGGGCCTGCTGATCGCGCTGCAATATAAGCACAATGCCAGCGAGGGCCGGATCGACCGTGAATGAGCCGAAAGCCGTGATGAGCAGGACGAAGATCATTGCGACCGGTGCGATTGTGCTGCTGGCGCTCGCTATCCTTCTGTCGCTCGGCACCTGGCAGGTACAGCGGCTCTACTGGAAGGAGGGGCTCCTGGCGCAGATCGACAGCCGCCGCAATGCCGATCCCGTCGATCTGGCCGTCGCAGAGCAGGTGATCGCGAAGGGCGAAGACGGCGAATATCTGCATGTGCGGGTCAGCGGCACCTTCGATCACGCCCGCGAGCGGCACTTCTTTGCCACCTTCGAAGGCCAGAGCGGTTTTTACGTCTATACGCCGTTGTCGCTTGCCGATGACCGGTTTCTCTGGGTCAATCGCGGTTTCGTGCCGTACGACCTGAAGGAGGCGGACACGCGCGCTGCGGGGCAGGTGGCAGGTGTGGTGATGCTTTCCGGCTATGTTCGGAACCGCCTGGGCGCAAAACCGTCCTCGCTGCTGCCGGACAACGAACCGGGAAGAAATATCTTCTACTGGAAGGACTGGCAGGTGATGACGGCAAGCGCCGGCCTCACCCCCGCCACGGTTCTGCCCTTCTTCGTGGATGCCGATGCGACAGTGAGGAATCCGGGCGGTCTGCCGAAGGGCGGGGTGACCCAGTTCGACCTGCCGAACAACCATCTGCAATATGCCGTCACCTGGTACGGGCTGGCCGCCGCGCTGGTGGCGGTGGCGGGCCTGATGCTGTTCCGGCGCAAGCCATAAAGGCGAGGGGCTGCGTGATCCTTGCCGGCGGGGAGCGCAACCGGCGTTTTTGAAGAGGGGGAGTTTTCATGACAGTCGTTTCGAACCTGCTGGTGGCGCTGGTGGCGCTCGAGCATGTCTATATTCTGGTGCTCGAAATGTTTCTCTGGACGAAGCCGCAGGGTCGCAAGGCGTTTGGCCTCTCGCCGGAGCGCGCCGAGGCGACGAAGGTGATGGCCGCTAACCAGGGGCTCTACAACGGTTTCCTCGCGGCGGGCCTCATCTGGGCGCTTGTGCATCCCGATCCGGCCTTTGCCTTCCAGCTCAAATTGTTTTTTGTTGGCTGCGTGCTGGTCGCTGGCCTATATGGGGGTGCAACGGCCTCGCGGAAGATTTTCGTCATTCAGGCGCTTCCGGCGGGGCTCGCTTTTCTTGCCGTCCTGATTGCAGGTTGACTGAATGAACATGCATGTGAACCGACCGCCGCTGACCATCCGCCTGTGCGGACCGCGCGGCTTTTGCGCCGGTGTCGATCGGGCGATCCAGATTGTCGTCTTGGCGCTGAAGGCCTATGGCGCGCCGGTCTATGTGCGCCACGAGATCGTGCACAACCGCTATGTGGTCGAGGGCCTCGAGGCCAAGGGCGCGATCTTTGTCGAGGAGTTGAACGAGATCCCGGCCGAACATCGCCAGCAGCCGGTGGTGTTTTCCGCCCATGGCGTGCCGAAATCCGTGCCGGAGGATGCGCAGGCGCGCAATCTCTTCTATCTCGATGCGACATGCCCGCTGGTCTCCAAGGTGCACAAGCAGGCCATGCGCCACCAGCGGCTTGGCCGCCACGTGGTGCTGATCGGCCATGCCGGCCATCCGGAGGTGATCGGCACGATGGGGCAGTTGCCGGAAGGCACGGTTTCGCTGATCGAAACCATCGAGGATGCTGAAACCTATCAGCCCACCGATCCGGACAATCTCGGTTATGTCACGCAGACGACGCTTTCGGTGGATGACACGGCCGGCGTCATCGCCAAGCTGCAGGAGCGTTTTCCGAACCTCACCGCACCCGCCGCCGACAGCATCTGTTATGCCACGACCAACCGGCAGGAGGCGGTCAAGCAGGCGGCCCCCGGCTGCGATCTCTTCATCGTCGTCGGCGCACCGAACTCCTCCAATTCCAAGCGGCTGGTGGAAGTGGCCCTGCGCGCCGGCGCCACCCGCTCGCTGCTCGTCCAGCGGGCATCCGAAATCGACTGGTCGCAGGTCGGCGAGATCCGCACGCTCGGCATTTCCGCCGGCGCGTCCGCACCGGAGGTCATCGTCGACGAGATCATCGAGGCCTTCCGGGAACGGTTCGACGCCAAGGTGGAACTGGCAATCACGGCGGAAGAGAACGAGCATTTCCTCGTCAATCGCGAACTGCGCAACATCGAACTCACCCGCGAGGATATGGCCTGGGTGAACGGGTGAGGGGGCAGGCGCCAGCCGACAAAACGCTCCACTGGAGCGCTTTGAACTGCGAGCGCGCCGCGAGCCAAGGGCGAAGGGCCGGGGCGTAAGACAGGAACGGTCAGGCTAAGGGCCTTACTTGACCCCATCCGAGTTCAATAACATATTATGCGCAGTCCGTGTTATTGAAGGAGGTTCGGGTGAACATTTCCATTGGCGAACGCTGGGAAAAGTTTGTCGAGGCCACGGTTGAATCGGGTCGTTACGGTTCTGCCAGCGAGGTTGTGCGGGAAGGCCTTCGGCTTGTGGAGGAACGTGAAGCCCGTCTGAAGGCATTACGCGACACCCTGGCTGCGTCGATTGCAGAAGGCGGTGCCAACAGCGACGAGGATGTCGGTTCAGCTTTGGACACTGAGGTGGAAGCTCTCATCAAAAACGGCTACTGATGTGCCACGCCTTGTCTTTCTCAGTAGCGCAAAACGCGACCTGATCATCACGTTGCGTTACATTGCGGAGCAGAGCGGCTCCGCTATTGCAGCACGCGCGTTCGTTGATCGCATACGCCGAAAATGTCGTGATCTGTCCGTTTTGCCTGGCATTATCGGGCGGCCGCGCCCGGAACTCGGCACAGATATTCGCAGTCAGGTCTTTCAGGGTTACGTGATCTTCTTTCGCTACAGGGACGACTCATTTGAGGTGATCAATATCCTGCACGGGCGTCGCGACATCGACAGTTATTTCCGCGAAATCCCGCCAACAGATGATCGTGCGTAAGCGTCAGTTCCGCCCCGCCCCCAATTCCTGTGCCCATCCCGTCCATGGGACTAGCCAGTCTGCCATCCCCCTGTGTATGCCTTGTGCGAGACTGGCTGGGAGATCAGCCATCAAGTTGCAGGGGCAGAACCAGTGGCCGTCTATACCGATATCAGCGAAACCGATCTGAGGGCCTTCCTCGCCCAGTATGATGTGGGAGAACTCACCTCCTACAAGGGCATTGCCGAAGGGGTGGAAAACTCCAACTTCCTGCTGCACACGACAAAGGACCCGCTGATCCTGACGCTTTACGAAAAGCGCGTGGATGCCGGCGATCTGCCGTTTTTCCTCGGCCTGATGCAGCATCTGGCGGAAAAGGGCCTGTCCTGCCCGCTGCCTTTGCCGCGCCATGACGGAAAGCTGACGGGAGAACTGTCCGGCCGGCCGGCGGCGCTCATCTCCTTCCTCGAAGGCATGTGGCTCAGAAAACCGGAGGCGGTTCATTGCGAGCATGTGGGCCGGGCGCTCGCTGAAATGCACCTGGCGGCGGCCGATTTTGCCATCCGCCGTCCCAATGCGCTGTCGCTCGATGGCTGGATCGATCTGTGGCAGAAGGCCGCCGCCCGCGCCGACGAGGTGCAGGAAGGGCTGGAGGCGGAGATCGGCGACGAGCTGGATCATCTCTCGGGCCATTGGCCGAAAGATCTGCCGGCCGGTGTCATCCATGCCGATCTCTTCCAGGACAATGTGTTTTTCCTCGGCGACAAACTGTCGGGCCTCATCGACTTCTATTTCGCCTGCAACGATCTGCTCGCTTATGACGTGGCGATCTGCCTGAATGCCTGGTGTTTCCAGCCGGATGGTTCCTACAATTTTGCCAAGGGTGCGGCGATGCTCGCCGGTTATCAGGCGGTGCGGCCGCTCTCGGCGGAGGAACGGGCGGCGCTGCCGATTCTTGCGCGCGGTTCGGCGTTGCGGTTTTTCCTTACCCGTCTCTACGACTGGCAGATGACGCCGGAAGGCGCGCTGGTGGTGAAGAAGGACCCGCTCGAATACCTGCGCAAATTGCGCTTCCACCGCGCCATCGTCTCGCCCACCGAATACGGGCTGGAGGTTTCGGCATGAAACAGGTGGAGATCTTTACCGATGGCGCCTGTTCCGGCAATCCGGGGCCGGGCGGCTGGGGCGCCATCCTGCGTTATGGCGAAGTGCAGAAGGAGCTTTATGGCGGCGAGGCGGACACCACCAACAACCGCATGGAACTGCTGGCGGCGATTACAGCGCTGAATGCGCTGAAAAGCCCGTGCGAGGTCGATCTGCACACCGACAGCAAATATGTGATGGACGGCATTTCCAAGTGGATTTTCGGCTGGAAGAAGAACGGCTGGAAGACCGCCGACAAAAAACCGGTGAAGAATGGCGAGCTGTGGCAGCAGCTCGATGAAGCCAACCAGCGCCATAAGGTCAAGTGGCACTGGGTCAAGGGCCATGCCGGCCACCCGGAAAACGAACGGGCCGACGAACTGGCGCGGCTCGGCATGGCGCCGTTCAAGACGCGCTGACAGAATTGACCGTGGCCTCGTGAAGGCTTGCGGCAGGCGAGGGAGGAAAACCATGATCCTGCACTGCGTGTTTCTGAGGCTGAAGGCGTCGCTGCCGGCAGCCGATAAACAATCGATCTTCGAGGATCTCACAAAACTCCAGGCGATCATCCCCGGCATCGTCAGCATCAAGACGGGGCCGAACGTCTCGCCGGAAGGCCTGAGTGGCGGCTTCCGTGACGGTTTCGCCGTGACCTTCGAGGATGCGGCGGCGCGTGACGCCTATCTCGCCCATCCCGACCACATGGCCGTCGGCGACCGCATCGTCACCGCCTGCGACGGCGGCTTGGCGGGGCTTTTGGTGTTCGATCTGGAGGTGTGAGAGACGGCTGAAAACCCCTCCCCAACCCCTCCCCACAAGGGGGAGGGGCTAACCCGGCCGCTCCGCCTGGCGCTCCATCACCGATAGCGGATCGATTTGGGCAACTCGATGCCACTCGCGGTCTCCCCCCCTTGTGGGGGAGATGGCGGCAGCCAGAGGGGGAGCCCTCAAAAACGAAGTAAGGGGCCGCCGCATCGGCAGCCCCCAATAAAACTCAGCTGCCTTTGCTCATCGCAGCGGCGAGCTGGTCCACATTGTAGCGGAACATTTTCTCATAGGTGGGTGCCGGGCCTTTGGCCTTGGACAGCGCTTCCACATAGAGCTCGCCGCCCGGTTCCGCGCCGGTCGCCTTGGCCACCTGTTTGACGAGGCGCGGATCGTTGGAGTTTTCGAAGAAATAGGTCTTTACGTGTTCGGCCTTGATCTGGTCGATCAGCTTGGCGACATCGGTGGCGGAGGCTTCGCTTTCGGTGGAGACACCGAGCGGCGCGAGGAAGGTCACCTTGTATTCACGGCCGAAATAACCGAAGGCGTCGTGGCTCGTCAGCACCTTGCGGCGGTCTTCCGGCACCTTGCCGATCTTTTCGCGCGCATAGGCGTCCATGGCGTCGAGCTTTTTCGTATAGGCTTCGGCATTCGCCTTGAAGGTGGCGGCATAAGCCGGATCGGCGGCGGAGAGCGCCTTTTCGATATTGGCGACCCAGACCTTCACATTGACCGGGCTGTTCCACACATGCGGATCGGTCACCGTCTTGCCGTCCTCTTCCATGGTGCGGGTCTTGATGCCCTCCGAGGCGGTCACCGGCTTGCCCTTGAAGCCGGAGGCCGAAATCAGCCGGTCCATCCAGCCTTCGAGGCCCTCGCCGCTGACAAAGACGACATCGGCCTCCTTCAGCTTCTTGGCGTCGCTCGGTGAGGGCTCGAATTCGTGGGGGTCGCCATCGGGGCCGACGAGGCTTGCCACCCGCACCTTGTCGCCGCCGACCTGGTGAACGACGTCGGCGAGCACTGTGAAGGAGGCGACGGCTTTGAGTTCAGCGGCGGAAACCGGGGCGCTGAAGGCAAGCATGGCGGGAATGGCCGCTGCAGAAAGAAGCAGATGGCGGAGTGACATCGGAGGGTTCTCCTTCAGGTTAGCCCGTCAGATGCGGGCGGGGAAAATAGCGCCGGGCAAGGCCGGACGGCGCGATGAGGATCGACAGGCCGTAGAACAGCGCGGCGGTGACGATGATCGTCGGGCCGGAGGCAAGCTCCAGATGGTATGAGGCGATCAGCCCGAGATAGCCGGAAACCAGCGCCGTGCCGGAGGCAACCACCAGCATCACCGGCAGGTTGCGCGACCACAGCTGCGCGATTGCCGCCGGCAGCATCATCAGGCCGACTGCCATCAGCGTGCCGAGCGCCTGGAAGCTGGCAACGAGGTTCAGCACCACCAGCACCAGGAAGGCGACGTGATAAAGCGGCCCGTGCCCGCCGACGGCACGCAGGAAGCCGGGATCGAAGCATTCCGCCACCAGCGGCCGGTAGATGATCGCAAGCGCCACCAGCGTCACGGAGGTGATCACGCCGATCTGCGTCAGCGCTTCGGAATCAATGGCGAGGATCGTGCCGAACAGCACATGCAGCAGGTCGATATTCGAGCCGCGCAACGATACGATCAGCACGCCGAGCGCGAGCGAAGTGAGGTAGAAGCTGGCGAAACTGGCATCTTCGGCCAGGCTCGTCGCGCGCGAAACGGCACCGGCGAGCAGCGCCACCGAAAGCCCGGCAATCAGTCCGCCGATCCCCATGGCGGTCAAGGAGAGCGACCCGGCCACCAGATAACCGATCGCCGCCCCCGGCAGCACCGCATGGCTGAGCGCATCGCCCATCAGGCTCATTCGCCGCATCATCAAAAAGACGCCGATCGGCCCGCAGCCGAGCGACAGGCAGAGGCAGGCGACAAGCGCCCGGCGCATGAAGCCGTAATCGGCAAGCGGGGCGAGGAAGAGATCGTAGAGGCTCATGCAGCTGGCTCGCAGACGGCGGCGTTCTCATCCCAGCGCTCGGCCATGGCGCGCGCCTTGAGCAGGTTGGCCGGCGCCATCACCTCCTCGGTCGGCCCCCAGCCGATCAGTTCGCGGGCAATCAAAAGGGTTTGCGGAAAATGCGTGCGCACCTGGTCGAAATCATGCAGCACGGCCACCACCGTGCGGCCCTCGCCATGCCAGCGGGTGACCAGCGCCAGCAGATCCTGCGTGGTGCGGGCATCGATCGCGGTAAACGGCTCGTCGAGCAGGATCAGCCGGGCCTGCTGCATCAGCAGGCGGGCAAACAGCACGCGCTGGAACTGGCCGGCCGACAGCGAGCCGATCGGACGCCGTTCGAAGCCTTCGAGGCCGACGGTCGAGAGGGCCTCATGAGCCCTGTCGCGGGCCGCCCTTGCCACGCGCCCGAAAGCGCCGCTCTGGTGCCAGTCGCCCAGAAGCACCGTATCCAGCACATTGATCGGGAACCGCCGGTTGATTTCGGCCGCCTGCGGCAGATAGCCGATCTCGCGGGCGGAAAGTCCGTGTTCGATGCAGCCTTCCGCCGGGTGAAGTTCGCCGACGATGGCCTTCAGCAGCGTGGATTTTCCCGCCCCGTTCGGCCCGGCAATCGCTGTCAGGCTCCCGGCCTTCAGCGTGCCGGAAACATGATGCACGGCCGGATGCCGGTCATAGGCGACCGTCAGATCCCGCAGGGTCAGCGCCGCGCCCTCACGCTGCATGGCGTCCTTGCCGGCCCCGCTCATGGCAATGCAACCGCCCAGCCGATGGCCAGCCACAGCCCGCCGATCAGGACAAGGGCGACCGCCACACGCGTCAATGCCGCCTGCTGCAACAGGCTGGAGGGGGAGGGAATACCGGACATGCTGCGCCTTCGCCATGTAACTTTGTAACGACGTTATGTTATAACGAATGCGGCAAGATGAAGGCAAGGGCAGGCTTCGGGAAAGCGCACCACCCGCAATGTCTGTTCTCCTGATCTTCGGGGTCAGGCAAAACGCGGCCGGAGGCTTCCTCCGCAGGGGCATCGCATGCGGCGTTGAGGCCGCGCATGAAGAAAATGAGGCGGCCGCCCCGCCGCTTGCCGATGCCTTCGGGCAAAATGAAAAAGCGGCCCTGGCGGACCGCTTTCCCTCGTCTCGTCGGTTGATGATCTCAGAACTCTTCCCAGCTTTCGGCTGCGGCACCGCCGCCGAGGGCGCCGGCCACCTTCGCCATCATGCGGCGGGCCGGGGATGGTGCAGGGGAGGGCGCGGGTGAGGCGGCGGGGGCATGAGCGGCCCGCACGGCCTCCGGTCGGCGCGGAGCGGCAACATCGTTTCCACCGAGGCGGAATTCGGAGACGATTTCGCGCAGGCGGCGCACTTCGCCGGCAAGGGCAGAGCTTGCAGCCGTCGATTCCTCCACCATTGCGGCATTCTGCTGGGTGGTCTGGTCCATCTGGTTGACGGCCGTATTGACCTCCGCCAGGCCGACCGACTGTTCCCTGGCCGAGGTGGCGATCGCATCCAGCTGGCTGTTGATCGCGATGACCTGATCCTCGATTACCTTCAGCACGTCGCCGGTCTCCTGCACCAGCTTGACGCCGGTGGACACCTCGTCGACCGAGTTACGGATCAGATCCTTGATTTCCTTGGCGGCCTGGGCCGAGCGCTGGGCAAGCTCGCGCACTTCCTGGGCGACGACGGCAAAGCCCTTGCCGGCTTCGCCCGCACGCGCGGCCTCCACGCCGGCGTTCAGCGCCAGCAGGTTGGTCTGGAAGGCGATCTCGTCGATCACGCCGATGATCGAGGAAATCTGGTTGGAGGACTGCTCGATCCGCTGCATGGCGGAGACGGCATTGGAGACCACCTCGCCGGAGCGGCGGGCCGACTTGTTGGCTTCCATCGCCACGTGACGGGCTTCCTCGGTGCGCTTGGAGGCATTCGACACATTGGTGGTGATCTGGTCCAGGGCTGCGGCGGTCTCTTCCAGCGAGGCGGCCTGCTGCTCGGTGCGCTTCGACAGGTCCTCGGCGCTCTGGCTGATTTCACGGGCGCCGCTGTCGATGGAGCCGGTGGCATTGGAGACGGCCCGCAGGCTGTCGGACAGCTGCTGGACGGCGGCGTTGAAATCGGCACGGAGTGCTTCGAAGTCGCGGGCGAAGGGCTCGCTGAGGCGGAAGGTCAGGTCGCCGCTGGAGAGATGCTTCAGCCCCTCCGCGAGGCCGGAGGTGGCCTGCGCCATCTCCTGGGCACGCTGGCGCTCGGCTTCGGCGGCACGGGCGCGTTCGGCTTCGCTGGCGCTGCGGTTGGTTGCCGCGTCGCGCTCCAGGTCGCGGGCCTTGAGGCCGTTGTCCTTGAACACCTGCACGGCCTGGGCCATGCCGCCGATCTCGTCGCGGCGGTCGGTTCCCTCGACCGTAGCCGTCAGGTCGCCATTGGCGAGCGTCTTCATGGTGACGGACAGGGCCTGGATCGGACGGACCAGCCAGGTGCGCACCGCCAGGAATCCGGCGGTCAGGGCAAGCACCAGAGCCAGAACCACGGTGCCGAGCGTCATGATGGCGGCGCTGTGGACGCTGGCGGTCAGTGCCTCGCTTTCGCGCGCGGCAGCATCCACCATCTGGCTGGTGACGGTGGTAAAGCGGGGGGAGAGTTCGGCGAAGGCCGGCTGGCACTGCTGCAGGAACAACTGCTGCGAGGCGGTGATTTCCTCCTCGGTGGTGGCGGCCTTCCCGGCGGCGATTGCCGCGGCACAGGTGGTGTCGATCACCTGCAGCCCGCTGGCTTTCAACTGCCCGATCTCCGGGGTGCCCGGCATGGCGGCAGCGGCCACATCCATGAACTTGACGAAGCTCTGTCGCGCCTCCTGCAGGCTTGCCACCGCACGCGCATTCGCTTCCTCCGAGCGGGCCATCATCAGGTCGCCGATGCTGGCGCGTGCCGACTGAAGGCTGCGGTTGGAGCGGGCCAGATAGAGCGAGGCGCTGGTTTCTTGTTCCAGCAGGCCGCTGTAGCTCTCGTCCACGCTGTAGAGTTGCTGGCTCTCGTAAAGCGAAAGGCCGAAGGTCATCAGGCCGAATGCGGCCATGATGGTGAGAAATTTACCGACGATGGAAACGTGCTTCACGTGAACTCCCGTTGCCCTGGAAAGCGCAGTGCCGGGAGCATTCATTGCCTGGCATGCCGTTGAAGTGATCATGGTTCCGGAACAGTTCATGCCGGCAGACGGCGGTGGCCACGATGTCACTGACCGCGGTCGAACAGCCTGATGCAGTCCAACGTCAGTCCGTTCTTTATTAGCAATACATGTTTAGAATTTGCTTAATGAGCGGATACCCGCTTCGTCCGGCGTCATCGGCAGCCGTTCGCATGGCCGGGCGCCACCGGCACAAAAAAGAAGGCGGCCCCTGCGGGGACCGCCTTGCGGAAAGATCGGTGCGAAACGATGCTCAGAGCTGTTCCAGCATGGCGGCGGCGCCGGAAACGGTGGCCTGGCCGGCATTTTCCTCGATGTTGAGCGACTTCACCACGCCGTCTTCCACCAGCATGGAATAGCGCTTGGAGCGCGTGCCGAGGCCGGCGGCCGAGAGGTCCATGTCAAGGCCGAGCGCCTTGGTGAAGGCGGCATCCCAGTCGGACAGGAAGTGGATCTTGCCCATGCCGCCGCTCTTCTCCGCCCAGGCGCCCATGACGAACCAGTCATTGACCGAAAGCACGGCAATGTCGTCCACGCCGCGCTCCATCAGCGCATCGCGGTTTTCCAGGTAGCCCGGCAGGTGGTTCATGGAGCAGGTGGGGGTGAAGGCGCCCGGCACCGCAAACAGCACCACCTTCTTGCCCTTGAACAGGGCGTCGGTCGTAACCTCGACCGGGCCATCGGCGGTCTTTTCCTTGAAGGTGGCGGCAGGCAGGCTGTCTCCGACGGAAATCGTCATGATGTTCTCCTTGATGGAAATGGAAGGTCGGCAAATCCGTCCGCGACTATAGAGCGGGCTCAATCGAAGGCAAGCTTGGTTTCCATGGCGCGATTGCCGGCAATCACCAGAATGTCCCAGTGCTTGTCCTTACCGCCGGTGCCGGGCGGGCGCTTGCCGAAGGGCATGTCGACCACGTAATGCCCGTCGATCATGCGGGGATTGGCCTGGTCGAACAGCACCTGCCCGCCCGGCGTCGCCACGAAGATCTGCGGCTTCTCGATCCCTTCCGGCAGCCGCAGCGCAAGGCTCAGCTTCTCGCGCCCGGCGGTCAGCGCATAATGGGTGACGCTGAAATCGTCGGACGGCCGCTCGGGAAGCTTCCGGCGGGCCTCGTCGAGGATCATGTTTTCCTCCAGCGGCAGGCCGGCGTTCCTGGTCAGGTCCACCTCGAAATCCGCCTGGAAGGGAATGCAGATGTTGCGGCACAGCCCGATGAAGGCGCTGGCGCGGATCTTCAGCGGTGCGGCGGGATCGTCCACCTTCAATGTGAATGGCAGGGTGACGGCGTGGTCATAGCCGAGATCCTTCAGGCCGCCTGCATCGAACAGGCGCGGTACGGGAAACTCCATCTTCTGCAGGGTAATGCCCTCGCCGGGATCGAGCGAGATCTGCGGCGGAATGCCGGCCTGTCCCGGCTCCTTCCAGTAGGTGATCCAGCCGCGACCCGGCTCGATCTGCAGCGCGCCCTCCACGGTGCCGTCGGCCTTGGCCGGCAGGGCAATGATTCGCATGCGCCCGCCGTCATTCTGCGCCCAATCGCTGGTTGCGGCCTGGCTGCCATGAGCCAAAAGCACGGCTGCTGCCGCAAGCAGGGCGGCTTTCGCATGACGGCGGAACGGCGGAAGCATTTTGGTGATCATGACGCCAGATTTAGACGAGGCGCGCAGCACCTTCCAGTCACAACCTTGAAAAGTACATCATTTTCGGTTGATTGCGGATAAGGCCTGCCCCATCTTGCTCTGGTGCGGGTCGTATCGGTCAGCGCGTGGCCGGCGCCCGCCAACGGGCTTTGCCATGCGTCGTCTGCTTGCCAGGCCGCTTTGGCGAACCGCACGCAGTGAAGCCGCCCGCCCACGGGCCGGGCCTACCGATCAAGGAGGCACGATGGCATTGTCGATACTCAAGGACAGGCAGGAACGGGGATTTCTGGATGGCCAGTTCCTCATTGCCATGCCGGGCATGCAGGACGGAAATTTCGAGCGGACGGTGGTCTATGTCTGCGCCCATTCGCCGGCCGGTGCCATGGGCTTCATCATCAACCGCTCGCAGCCGATCTCGTTTGCCGAAATCCTGCTGCACCTGAAACTGGTGGACCAGCCGGAGGCCATCATGCTGCCCAGCCACACCCGGGATTTCCCCATCCTGGGCGGCGGACCCGTGGAAACCGGCCGCGGCTTCGTGCTGCACTCCGACGATTATTCCAGCGAAAGCAGCATTCCGGTCAGCGACGACATTTCGCTGACGGCGACCATCGACATCGTGCGCGCCATTTATGACGGGCGCGGCCCCAGCCGTGCCACCATGCTGCTCGGCTATGCCGGCTGGGGTCCGGGCCAGCTGGAGGCGGAAATCGTTGCCAATGGCTGGCTGAACTGCCCGGCCAGCGAGGACCTGATCTTCGATACGGCGCTGGAGGGCAAATATGACCGGGCGCTGGCCCTGCTGGGGGTTCGCCCGGAGCTTCTGTCGCGCGAGGCCGGCCACGCCTGAGCCGTGAATGGCCGCAACCGCTCGCATCTGTTGTGCAGACCTGCGGGGAACCAACTGCCGGTGCCGGCGTTTTTCCCTCGAACGCCACCATGGGGTGGCCCAACGAGGAGAAGACCCATGAGCAGCATGAGCGACAAGGTCAGCGGCAAGGCCAATGAAATGGCCGGCAAGGCCAAGCAGGCAGCCGGCGACATGACGAACGACCGTTCGATGAAGGCCGACGGCACGGCGCAGGAAGCCAAGGGCAAGGGGCAACATGCCAAGGGCGAGGTGAAGGATGCGGCGAAGAACGTCGTAGACCGCGCCTGATCACTTCTGAACTTTGATGGAGCCTGCTTCGCCCGTGGCGAGGCGGGCTTTCTTGTGGCTGACGGAACCGGACATGCGCCTCTACCAATGCGATCATTGTGGTCAGTCGATCCATTTCGACAATCGCGTCTGCGTCAATTGCGGCCATCGCCTCGCCTTCGTGCCGGAGCGGCTTGCCATGCATGCGTTGCGGGAAGGCGCCGATGGCAGCTGGCGGCTGGTGGCGGATCGCTGGCACGCCGTCAGGCTTTGCGCCAACGAGGTGAACGACATCTGCAACTGGACGGTGCCGGCGGAGGGGCAGGAAACCTTCTGTCTTGCCTGCCGGCACAATCGCCTGGTCCCCGACGCGGCAACCAAGGCGGGGCTCCTGCAGTTCCGGCGCATCAGCCAGGCCGAGCGCCACCTGTTCTATTCGCTGTTGAGGTGGAACCTGCCGCGCACCACCCGCGCCGAAGATCCCGATCACGGTCTGGTCTTCGATTTTCTGGTGGACGATGTGCGGCCGGACGGCAGCGTCAAGCCCGCCGTGACCGGCCACGAGAACGGCCGCATCGCCATCCGCGCCGCCGAGGCCGACGATGTGACGCGCGAGCAGGTGCGGGTCTCGATGAACGAGCCCTACCGCACGCTGCTCGGCCATTTCCGGCACGAGACGGGCCATTACATCTGGCAGAAGCTCGTGGAGGATCGCGGCCGGCTCGGGCCCTTCCGCGAGGCCTTCGGCGACGAGCGGCAGGATTATGCCGAGGCGCTGCGGCGCAATTACGAAGAGGGGCCACCGGCGGACTGGCAGGAACACTTCATCAGCACCTATGCCAGCAGCCACCCCTGGGAGGATTTTGCCGAATGTTTCGCGCATTACCTGCACATCGTCGACACGCTGGAGACCGCGCGCGCCTTCGGCATGGTGGTGGAACCGCGCGGTCATGAGGATCTGGCTTCCGAAGTGGGCTTCGATCCCTACCGGGCGCGCAATGCGGCGCAGCTCGTCGATGTCTGGATCCCCTTCGGCGTCGCGCTGAACAGCGTCCATCGCTCCATGGGCATGCCGGACCTCTATCCCTTCATCCTGACATCCACCGTGGTGGCCAAGCTCGAATTCATCCATGGACTGGTGCACGGGCAGTATTGATCGATGGACAGACCGGGCCACCGCAGGGGCGCGCGCCTGTCCGGTCCGCTGGCGTGGAGATGTCACGCTCGCATGGCGCGGCATCTCCCGTCATCGATGCAGGTGCGCCACCCTGGCGTCCGCTGTAACGCAGCTGTGTGGCGACACGCTAGGCCCGCTTGGTCAGCGGAAAGCGTTCCTTCAGCAGGCGTTGCACGGCATCGGCGGCCATGGGTGCGCCGAACAGGAAGCTCTGGCCGAACTGGCAACCCATCTTGGCCAGTTCCATCGCCGCCTCGTCCGAGGCGATGCCTTCGGCGACGATCGACATGTCCATGGCGCGCGCCATGGCAATCACCGAGCGCAGCACCACCAGTCCCTTGTCGCTGTCATTGGTAACCAGCGACTTGTCGAGCTTGATCGTGTCGAAGGGGAACTGGGTAAGCTGGCCGAGCGAGGAATAGCCGGTGCCGAAATCGTCGATGGCGAGGCTGACGCCGAGATCGCGCAGCTTGTTCAGCACCAGGCGCGCCTGTTCCGGGTTTTCCAGCATCATGGATTCGGTCAGTTCGAGCTTCAGCCGGCCCGGCTCGATATCGGTACGGGCGAGCAGGGCGCGAATTTCGGTATAGAGATCCGCGTTCAGCAGTTGCGCGCTGGAGAGGTTCACCGACAGGAAGATCGGCAGTTCGCCCGCCTGCTTTTCCCAGCCCGCCAGGTCGCTCGTGGCGCTTTCCAGCGCAAACATGCCGAGCGGCCCGATCAGCTCGCACATTTCCGCAATCGGAATGAACTCGCCCGGTGGAATATTGCCCCGCTTGGGATGTTCCCAGCGCATCAGCGCCTCGAAGCCGACAAGCTCGCCATCGGTCAGCCGGATGACCGGCTGGTAGGCGAGCGAGAGTTCGCGCCGCTCTATGGCGCGGCGCAGATCCGTCTCGATCTGCAGGCGGTCGGGCGTCGCATTGGTGCGGAAGGCCGGGCGGAAGGGTTCCACCCGGTTGCCGCCGGCACGCTTGGCCCGGTACATGGCCAGTTCGGCGTCGCTGAGCAGGCTTGCGGCGCTTTCCTGCTGGTCCACCCAGGAGCAGAGGCCGATGGAGGCGGTCAGGATCACCTCGCGATTGGCGAAGTTGATCGGCACCATGATCGCCTGGCTGACGGCATCGGCGAAATCGGCGACCTTGGCGGGATCGCGCTCGGAGACCAGAATCAGCCCGAACTGGTCGCCGGAAATGCGTGCCAGCGTGTCCTGCGGCTTGAGAAGGCGGCGCAGGCGGCGCGTCAGGGCAATCAGGATGTTGTCGCCGGCGGCAATGCCGAGCGTGTCGTTGACCTGCTTGTAGCGGTCGATGTCGATGGTCAGCACGGTCGGGCGCACGCTGTCACTGGTCGCGGCAATCGCGAGCACCGATTGCAGCCGGTCGAGGAAGACCTGGCGGTTCGGCAGGCCGGTCAGGTTGTCGTGCAGCGCATCGACCAGCAGTCGTTCGACCGAATTCTTCGGCTCCGTCACATCGACGATGGTGCCGACGCAACGGATGATCTCGCCATTGGACCCCAGCACCGGCCGCGCACGGATCTGCAGCCAGTGGAAATGCCCGTCCTCGGCGCGGATGCGGAACTCGTGGTTCAGCTTGCCCTTGCGGTGCTCCAGAAGCACGTCGAGCGTCGCCTTGAAGCGGTCGCGGTCGTCGGGGTGGAGGCGCGGCAGCCAGTTGCGCACCGGTCCGTGCATGCTGCCCGGCGACAGGCCGAGCCTGAGCGAGATGTCGGGCGTCGTCACCAGCCGGTCGCGCGCCACGTCCCAGTCCCAGACGGTATCGCCGCTGCCCATCAGCGCCAGCGACTGGCGCTCCAGATCGGAGAACAGCCCCTGCTGATAGGCGCCGCCGGCAAAGGCGTGCTGCATCACCGTAAAGCCGATCAGCAGCACGATCAGCACCAGACCGCCGCCGAGCGCCGGCTGGATGATGTCGTTGTCGAGCTTGCCGGTGACCGTCAGCCAGCCGCCGAACAGCCAGACGAGAATCAGCGCCCAGGTCGGCACCAGCAGGATCGCCCGGTCGAAGCGGTTGAGCCCGAGATAGATGATGAGGCCGATGCCGACGGTGGCGGTCAGCGCCAGCGAAATGCGGGCAATGCCGGCGGCAATCGAGGGATCGTAGATCGCCACGCCGAACAGAAGGCCAAGGCCGACGATCCAGGCAAAGGTGGCATAGCCCAGATGCACGTGCCAGCGGTTGAGGTTCAGATAGGCGAAGAGGAAGATCACCAGCGATGATGCCAGCGCCACCTCCGCGCCGGCCCGCCATATTCGCTCGTCGCTGGAACTGATGGCGACCAGCTTTTCCAGAAAGCCGAAATCGACGCAGATATAGACCAGCACCGCCCAGGCGAGCGCTGCGGCCGCCGGCAGCATCGAGGTGCCCTTCACCACGAAGAGAATGGTGAGGAAGACCGCCAGCAGGCCGGCAATGCCGAGCACGATGCCGCGATAGAGGGTGAAGGAGTTGACCGTATCCTTGTAGGCGTCCGGCTCCCACAGATAGATCTGCGGCAGGTTGGGCGAGGTAAGTTCCGCCACGAAGGTGATGACGGAGCCGGGGTTCAGCGTGATGCGGAATACGTCGGCATCCGGGCTCGGCACGCGGTCCAGCGCGAAACCCTCTGAGGGCGTGATGGCATTGATGCGCTGCGAACCGAGATCCGGCCAGATGAGGCGCGAGCCGACAAGACGGAAGTGCGGCGCGACGATGACGCGCTCCAGCTGTTCCTCGGAGACGTTTGCCAGCGCAAACACCGCCCAGTCGCCCTGGTGGCCGGGCGTGGCCGAACGCACCTCGATGCGACGGCGAATGCCATCGGCACCGGCCGCCGTCGAAACCTGGAAGGCCTCGCCCTGGTTGGCATAGATGTCGGTGGTTGCCGTCAGGTCGAGCGCCCGGTCGTCGCGGGAGATCTTCACCGGCTCGAAGGCAAAGGCCGCCACCGGGGGCAGCGCAAGGAAAAGACAGGCCGCCAGCATGGCCAGCCGGTGGACGAGGAAACACCAGAGGGAAGCCGCCATCTTCATTGTGCGGCCTGCATCCCGATATCCGCCTCTTCGCCGGCAAGCAGGGAATAGAGGGTGTGATCCCGCCACTCTCCGTTGATTTTCAGATATTTCCGCAAGAGACCTTCCCGTTCGAAACCGGCTTTTTCAAGAAGCCGCACGCTCTTCCAGTTTTCCGGGATACAGGCTGCCTCGATGCGGTGCAACTGAAGCCCGGAGAAGATGTAGGGTACTACAAGGCGGAGTGCGGCAAACATATGACCTTGGCCCGCATGTTTTTCACCCATCCAGTATCCGATCATGCAGCTTTGCGCCGCGCCGCGCCGGATATAGCCGATGGTAATGCCGCCTAGCAGGGCCTTGTCCTCCCGCCGGAACAGAAGAAGCGGCACGGCAAGGCCCGAGGCGAATTCCTGTGAATTGCGGGTGACGCGGGCCCTGAAGGCGGCCTCTGTCAGTTCGTCATGACGCCAGCTCGGCTCCCAGGGCTGCAGGAACAGGCGGCTCTGGGCGCGCAGTTCATACCAGTCGCGATAATCGGTATAGCGCGGCAGGCGCAGCATATGGCGCTCGCCATAGAGTTCCGGCGTTTCCGGCTGACGTGACAAAAACCGAAACACCGACCGCGTCATCCTATGTCCGTTCCATCCCGTCCAGCGCGATCGCTGAACGGAATGGCAAAGCCCGCGTGATCAGCCGGTCGCTTTCTGCGTCCTGATGTGCGGCGAGGAAAGTGCCGCCGTGATGTCCGTGAGCGGCGCCAGCTTTTCGACCGGGCCGATGGCGGACAATGTCGGAACTGTATCGAAAAACAGCCGCCCGGCAAGATCGGTCAATCGCGAAGTTGTGATGCCGGCCAGCCGCTCCATCATTTCCACGTTGGGAATGATGCGGCCGTAGAGGATCATCTGCCTGGCGATCTGGCCGGCGCGCGCGGCGGGGCTTTCCTGGCCCATCAGAAGCTGGGCGCGGATCTGGGCGCGGGCGCGGTCGATCTCCTGCTGCTCGATCACGTCGGAGGCCTTGCGCAGCTCGTCGAGGATGACGGGAACCAGTTCCGGCAGGTCCTCGCCGCCGGTCGCGGCATGGATGCCGAACACGCCGGTATCGGAAAAGCCCCAGTGGAAGGCATAGACCGAATAGCAGAGCCCGCGATGCTCGCGCACCTCCTGGAACAGGCGGGACGACATGCCGCCGCCGAGAATATTGGCAAGGATCTGCGAGCAGTAGAAGTCGCGCATGTGATAGGCCTTGCCCTCGAAGCCGAGCAGCAGCTGCGTATCCATGAGATCGCGCGTCTCACGCACCTCGCCGCCGAGATAGCGGGCAGGTTCGAACACCGGCGGCGCGGCGGGCCTGCTCGGCAGCAGCGCGAAGCGGTCCTCCACCTGTCGCACCAGCGTCTCGTGATCGACGGAACCCGCCGCAACGATGAACATGCGGTCGGTCGTGTAATTGCGGGCGAGATAGCCGCGGATCTGGTCCGGCGTGAAGCCTTTCACCGTGTCGGGCGTGCCGAGGATCGGCCGGCCGATGGTCTGCCCGCGATAGGCGACTTCCGAGAAGCGGTCGAATACCAGATCGTCCGGCGTATCGTTGGCCGCGCCGATCTCCTGCAGGATCACATGCTTCTCGCGTTCCAGTTCCTCCTCGTCGAAGGCCGATTCCGTCAGGATGTCGGCGAGGATGTCGATGGCCAGCGGAACATGGTCCTTCAGCACCCTTGCATAGTAGGAGGTTGTCTCGGTCGAGGTGGCGGCATTCAGCTCGCCGCCGACATTCTCGATCTCCTCGGCGATATCGCGCGCCGAGCGGCGCGCGGTGCCCTTGAAGGCCATGTGTTCGAGAAGGTGGGCGATCCCGTGCTCGTCGACGGTTTCGTTGCGCGATCCCGACTTGATCCAGACACCCAGCGCCACGCTTTCGAGGTGCGGCATGTTCTGCGTCACGACGGTCAACCCGGAGGCAAGCCGGGTGATTTCAACATTCATTGTCGGTCTTTCCGGCACTGCGGCCCTTACGCTTTCGCCCGCGCATGCTGATGGATGAAGGTTTCCACCGCCTTAAGCTCGGGTTCCAGCAGGTCGTAGCGCTCCTCCCTGTTCATCAGATCAGCGAGCCATGATGGGAGGGACGGATGAATTCCGCAAGCGGATTCTACCGAGGCCGGGAACTTGGCCGGGTGCGCGGTGGCGAGCGTCACCATGGGGCTTGCGGTCCTGGCATTCTTCGCCGCGACGAAGATGCCGGTTGCCGTGTGTGGGTCGAGCAGGTAGCCGGTCTCGGCAAGTGTCGCGCGGATCGTCTGCGCAACCTGCTTCTGCGTGGCGCGGCCGGCGCGGAATTCGCGGCGGATCGCCTTCAGGGCCTCCGGCTGGATCTCGAAGGCGCCGGACTGGCGAAGGCCCGACATGGCCGAGCGCACGGCGGCGGGCTCGCGGCCATAGGCCTCGAACAGCAGTCGCTCGAAATTGGACGAGATCTGGATGTCCATCGACGGCGAGGTGGTGGCGATCACCGGCTTCATCTCGTAGCGTCCGGTCTTCAGCGTGCGGGCCAGGATGTCGTTGTCATTGGTGGCGATCACCAGCCGGTCGATCGGCAGGCCCATGCGCTTGGCGACATAGCCGGCGAAGATGTCGCCGAAATTGCCGGTCGGCACGGTGAAGGAGATCTTGCGGTCCGGCCCGCCGAGCGAGACGGCGGCCGTGAAGTAATAGACCACCTGCGCCATGATGCGGCCCCAGTTGATCGAGTTGACGCCGGACAGTTTCACGCTCTCCCGGAAGCCGACATCGTTGAACATGGCCTTCACCAGATCCTGGCAATCGTCGAAATTGCCCTTCACCGCCAGTGCACGCACGTTGGCATGTGTCGAGGTGGTCATCTGCCGCTGCTGCACGGGCGAGACCTTGCCATGCGGGAAGAGGATGAAGATGTCGGTGCGCTCGCGCCCGGCAAAGGCATCGATCGCCGCCCCGCCGGTATCGCCGGAGGTGGCGCCGACGATGGTGGCGCGCTCGCCGCGCTCGGCCAGCACGTAATCCATCAGACGGGCCAGCATCTGCATGGCCACATCCTTGAAGGCGAGGGTGGTGCCGTGGAAAAGCTCCAGCACGAAATCATTGGGGCCGACCTGCACCAGCGGCACCACGGCCGGATGCCGGAAGGTGGCATAGGCCTCGTCGATCATCGCCCTGAGGGAGGCATCGGGGATCTCGCCATCGACGAAGCGCGACATCACCGCAAAGGCGATCTGCTGGTAGGACTGGCCCCGCATGGCGCGGATATCCTTCTTCGTGAAGACCGGCCATTCCCGCGGCAGATAGAGACCGCCATCGCGGGCGAGACCCGCCAGCAGGGCATCACGAAAACCGAGAGCGGGCGCATCGCCCCGAGTAGAAATATAGTCCAAGACAGCTATCCCTGGATGCGTGTTTGACGGTCCGAAGCGGACGATGGCGGAGGAACCCGATCAGGCCGAAGGCCGGCCCCTTGAAGGCGATTGTATCGACCGGGCGGCGCATTTCGCGCCAGGGCTTCCGGTCCAGACAAAATTCGGCTGCAATCCCAATCGATTTTTCCGTGCGCCGCTGGTATAGACCATCAAAATTTACCGTGAAAGCCCGGAATGTCCGTTCAGTGGCGGTTGGGAAGAAAAGGGTCGCATTACGTGTTTGGCAAGTCTTCGCTCAGGTTTCTTTCGCTCTCCCTTCTTGCAGGTCTTGCCGGGTGTAACTCCTCTTCGCCCCTTGGCGGGCTCACCGGCAGCGAGCCGGCGGCCCAGCCGGTGACCCCCGTGGTGCAGGCCTTCTGCCCGCCGGTGGTGTTGCGCGACGACACCGCGATTCGCAGTTCCTATGCCGGCAATGCCAAGGACGATCCGGAAAAGCTGATCTATCGTGCCTCGCTTGCCGAGGCGACGCGCGCCTGCACCGCCAACGACACGACGCTGACGATCAATGTCATGGCGCAGGGCCGTCTCGTGCTCGGTCCGGCCGGCAAGGCCGGTTCGGTGACGCTTCCGGTCACGGTCGAGGTGATTGACGGCGACAAGGTGATCTACTCGAAATCGGTCAACTATCCGGTCACGGTGCCGCCGGAAGGCTCCACCCAGTTCATCTTCAACAAGCCGGATGTGGCCATTCCCAACACGGTTGGCGGCACGTCCCGCTTCACCCGCGTGCGTCTTGGCTTCGAAGAGGTTGCCGTCGGCAAGACCTCGCGTCGCAAGAGCTAAGAATATCTGCAGAGAAAAACTGTAATCATTGCGGAAATTCATGGGTTTTCCAGCAATGTTACAGTTTTTTACGCAGTGGCCTTGCTGTTAACCTGCCATTAACCGCCTGCTTCTAGTTTGTTCCGTCACGAGGGGGAGCGATGCAGCTCCTGTATGCTCCGATGACAGGGAGAATGACATGGCGGTGGGCGGACTGGGTCCCGGCCGGACCCGGCATTGGCTTTCGACGGCGCTGGCCTCCGGCCTGACCCTTCTTGCGGTCCCCCCGGCCGTGTCGCAGACTGTTCCGGCCAGCTGGACCGGCGCCTCCGGCAGCACCTTCACCGACGGCGCCAACTGGTCCACCGCACCGCAGGCGCCGGGGGCCGGCGATGCCGCCGAGATCGGCTCCGGCGTTGCGATCGTCTCGTCCGCCGCCGAGGTCTCGACACTCACCGTCGATGGCGGCACGCTGCGCGTTCCCTCGGTTCTCACCGTCGGCAATGGCACCAGCCTTTCCTCCGGCCTGATCGAGGTTCTGGCCGGCGGCACGCTCGCCAGCGATCTCACGGTGACCGGCGGCACTCTTTCGAATTCCGGCACGCTGGATGGCGACCTTCTCCTCTCCGGCGGCAGCGCCGTGAATGACGGGACGATCAGCGGCATCACGCGCGTTGCGGCCACCTTCACCAACAATGGCACGATCGGAGCGCTCACCGTCACCGCCGGCGGCATCGTCACCAACAATGCGACGGGCAGCGTGCTCGGGGCTACGGATCTTGCCGGCGGCACGCTGACCAACAACGGCGCGCTCGCCGATGTGTCGGTTGCGACCGGCGCAATCTTCATCAACAACAGCGGCGCTACCGCCGGCACGCTCACCAATGCCGGCACAGCCACCAATTCCGGCAGCATCGCCTCGCTGTCGAACAGCGCTGGCAGCTTCACCAACAATGCCGGCGGCACGGTTGCGGGCCTCACCACCGTGACCGGCGGCACCGTGACCAACAATGCCACTCTCTCGGATGTCGCGGTCGGCGCCGATGCCGAGTTCACGAACAATGTGGGTGCAAGCGCCGGCGCCGTCACCAATGCCGGCAAAGTCACCAATGCCGGCAGCATCGCCTCGTTGTCGAACAGCGCCGGCACCTTCACCAACAATGCCGGCGGCAGCGTCACAGGAACCACCAGCATCACGGGTGGCAGCCTCACCAACAATGCGAGCCTGTCCGATGTCAGTGTCGGATCGGCGGGCAGTCTCGTCAACAACAGCACCGGTTCCACCGGCGCAGTGACCAATGCCGGCAGCGTCACCAATGGCGGCACGGTCGCGTCGCTCGTCAACACCGATGGCGATTTCGACAATGCCGGCAGCATCACCGGCACAGCCAGCGTCAGTGGCGGCACGCTGACCAATGACGGAACGGTGCTCGGCGCGGTCTCTGTTTCCGGCACCGGCACGCTCTCCGGCACGGGCAGCGTCGCATCGCTGTCCGTCGGCTCCGGTGGCACGCTGTCGCCCGGGCCGGGCATGGCGACGCTGTCCGTCACAGGCGACCTGACGCTTGGCACGGGCGCGCTCTACGAGGCGGAAATTTCCTCGACCGGGCTGTCCGATCTCGTTGCGGTCGGCGGGACCGCCACGCTCGGCGGCACGCTTCAGGTGGTGGCGGCAAGCCAGGTCTATGATCCTTCCGTCAGCTATACGATCCTCACCGCCACCGGCGGCATCTCCGGCAGTTTCGACAGCATCACCTCCGATTTCGCCTTCCTGTCGCCGCTCGTCACCTATGGCACAGGCAGCCTGACGCTCGATCTCGACCGCAATGCGGTCGCCTTCTCCTCCTATGCCGCAACGGCCAATGCGCGGGCAGCGGCCACGGCCGCCGATGCGCTGCCTTCGAATGACGGCTTGTTCCTGGCGGTGCAGTCGATGTCGCAGGCCGATGCCGCGAACGTCTTCGAGCGGCTGGATGGCGATCTGCATGCTTCCCTGAAGAGCCAGCTGCTGGAAGACAGCCAGTTCCAGCGCGAGGCCCTGCGCGAGCGCATGCAGGTGCGCCATGAGGGCAAGGACGGTTTCTGGGCGGCGGTGTTCGGCGGCAACGGCCATATCGATGGCGATGGCAATGCGGAAGAGGTCAGGAGCCGGCTGAAGGGGGCACTTCTCGGTGCCGATGCACTGTTGTTCGACAATGACCGCTTCGAGGGCGGCCGGGTCGGCGTTGTGGTCGGAGCCAGCCGCAACCAGGTCTCCGAACCGCAGGGCGGCGATCATGCCGATGTGGACGCCTATCATGCCGGCATTTACGGCAGCACCTGGTTCGGACCCGTGACGCTGAGCGGCGGGGCCATCTGGTCCGGCAACAGCATCAGCACCCGGCGCGGCATCGATGTCGGCAGCCTGTCGCAGGTGCTGACCGGCGATTATCACGGCGACACCGCCCAGGTGTTCGCCGAGCTTTCCTCGGATATCCGCGCCGGCAATGCGACCCTGACACCCTTTGCCAATATCGCCCGGGTGCGCCTGTGGACCGACGGCTTTGCGGAGCAGGGGGGATCTGCGGCGCTTTCCGGGGCTAGCAGCATCGACGACCTGACGCTTTCCACGCTCGGCCTGCGCGTCGTCACCGATCTGGCGGTCGGTGCGATCCCGGTCAGCCTCACCGGCGAAATCGGCTGGCGGCATGTGTTCGGTGATCTGTCGCCGGAATCGACGCTCGCCTATGCCGGCGGTCAGAGTTTTACCGTCGGCGGCGTGTCGCTGCCGCGCGATGCGGCGGTGCTGAAGGCCGGCATCGAGGCAAGGCTCTCGCCCGCCATGCGGCTGACCTTCAACTGGAACGGCGTTCTTTCCGCCGATGAGATCAGCAACACCGCAAGGCTTGCGCTTGCGGTGTCCTTCTGAGGCACGGCCCCTCGACCGTGGGAGGGCTGTGACTATGCCTCCTGCGGGACCATCGCCTCCTGCGGCGGCGTTCCGGCCGGTGCCGCGATCGGCGGCCCGACGATTTCCATGCCGAACTGCCGGGCCAGCATCGGCACCTCGGACAGGGCGCGGCCGCGCATGGCCGGCATGAACTGCTCGAAGCCGCCGGGCGTCAGCATCACCAGCATCCGCGCCGGCTGCGCCTCGAAATTGCGGAAGGCATGCGGCATGCCGCGCGGAATGGCGGCAAAGCCACCGGCGCCGGTGCGGAACTGCTCGTCGCCGGCGATGAAGTCGACGGTTCCCTCCAGTACGTAGAGCACCTCATCGGCATCGGTGTGGATGTGCAGCGGCGGGCCGGATTGCGGCTCCACGATGATCTCGGTCAGCGAAAAGGCGCCGCCGGTGTGCCGGGTTTCCACCCGCATGGCAATATGTTCGCCGGGCAGCGGCTTGAACCATTCGCGGCTTTCGGCCGCGCTGAAGATATGTGCCGCAAGGCTGGATGCAGTCATGAATCGGTTTCCTTCCAATGGGCATGCATCCGGTGCCCCGTGCGCCGGATGCAGACGCGGCGCAGTGTAGGCGGCCGAAGCCGGGCGTCTGGAAGATTGCCGACCTTCCTTGAAGGAAAACGACGCGAAATGCGCGCCGTCCCTGCCGTCAGAGGTGGCTGCGCCGCCATTGCCCCGGCGTGTGGCCGGTATGCTGCAGGAAGACGCGGGACAGATGACTCTGGTCGGCAAAGCCGCAGGCCAGGGCGACCTCCGCCAGCGATGCGGTCTCATCGCGCATCAGGCGCCTGGCCCTGTCGATGCGCTGCGCCTGCAGCCAGGCATACGGCGTCAGGCCGGTCGATGCCCTGAAGGCGCGGGTGAAATAATCGGCGGAGAGACCGCATTCGCGCGCCACCTCGCGGATGGAGGGCGGATCGGCAAGCCTTGCCTCCAGAAGCTCGCGGGCGCGCCGTTCCTGCCAGGGGGCAAGCCCGCCGCGCTGCCGCCGCTGCGGAGCGAGACCACCGTAACGGCGGGCGAAATGGGCGCCGAGCCCCAGCAGCATGTGTTCGATGAACAGCCGGTTGCGCTCGCCCTCCGGTTCGGCGAGTTCGTGCACCAGGACCGGTGCCATCCGGCTTGCCAGCGGATCGGCGGTCAGCCAGCCGTCCGGTGCCCGCAGCCGCTCGACAGGCCGCGCATCGGCCGCTTCCGCAAGGTCGTGCAGCGCCCGGTTCGGCAGATGAAACATCAGCGTGTCGGCCGGCGCGGTGAGGCGGGCGCAGGCATCGCCGACATTGAGGTCGATGACGTTGAGCGCCCCTTGCGGCATGGCGGGCGGGCGCTCGAAGCGTCCGTCGAGCTTGAATTCGTGCGGCGGATGGGCCCTGAGCTGCACCAGGACGACGAAGGCCTTTTCCGCCTCCATCTTTGCCACCAGCGCGTCGTTGCCGGGAATCTCGGGGGTGAAACGCGTCACGCTGATGGTGGCGTTTTCCGTCGCCGCCGTCAGCACGTCCTGGCCGCCGGGAAAGGCCGGCCTCTGTCTTGCCGCCGCTGCATGCCTCATGTGGTTCACCGCCTGATCATGTCATCCGCATGAAACTATGCGCAAACGGCGGAATGCAAAACCCTTTTCTAATCAAGCGCCGGCTTTCGGTCCTGCCGCATGGCGCTGTCTTCCGGCCCGTGGTCACACGGCGCCGGCCCATTCGCCGAGCGCGGCAATCGTTGCCGGCAGGTCGCTCATGCGGGCAATCACCGTTTCGGCGCCGGCATCCGTCAGGCGGTCGGCATGGCTCGGATAGGTGTGCGAGGCGCCGGTAAAGCCGATCACCCGGCAGCCGGCGGCCACCGCGCCATGGATGCCGTGCACGGAATCCTCGATGACGACGGTGCGCGCGGCGTTCACCTTGAAGGTGTCGATCGCATGCAGGAAGATGTCGGGGCGCGGCTTCACCTTGTCCGGCCCGAGATCCTTGGCCGAGAAGATGTTCGGGGCAAAATAGGGCTTCAGACCCACCTTGGTCAGCATCATGTCCAGCCGCTGGCTGGAGGAATTGGAGCAGATGCAGGCCTGCGTGGTGATCTTCGACAGCGCGGTCTTCACGCCCTCGATCACCTTCACGTCACGCTCCAGCCGGGCGTCGAGCAGCTTTTCCGACTTGTCGATCAAGGAGGCGGACAGCGGAATGTCCACTTCCTTCTCGATGGCCAGCAGAATGTTCTTCCAGGTCATGCCGGCAAAGCGCTCGCCCATTTCCTCCACGCTGATCGGGTATCCGGCTTCCGTCAGCAGGCGGGATTCCACCTGGGCCGCGATGATTTCCGAATCGACCAGAACGCCGTCGCAGTCGAAGATGATGAGGTCGAATCCGCTCATGTCAGAAGTGCTCTTTGCTTGGATCTTTGGGGTGGCCCGGTCGTCAGGCCCGGTTTCGGGGATTGATGCCTGACCTACACGAGGACGGCGCCGAGAACAATCAGGCCGCGTCGGCGTCCTGAACCGGGAAGAGGGCGAGAAAGCGGCGCTCGCCCTCACGGGTGAAGCGGATGGCGCGGCTGTCCGGCTCGCGCCTGGCAAGGCCCTCGGCCATGATATGGTCGAACAGCGCCTTGCCCAGCGTGCCGCCCAGATGCGAGCGGCGCTCGCTCCAGTCGAGGCAGGCCCGGCAGAGCGGGCGGCGTGGCGTCTTCAGTGCCTCCGCATCGATCCCCATCTCGCAGAAGAAGCGGTGGCCGCTGCCGGTCAGTGCCAGCGCCTCGCCTTCCTCCAGGATGGCGCCGCGCTCGATCAGGCTGTCCAGCATGCGCACACCGAAATCGCCGGCCAGATGATCGTAGCAGATGCGGGCGCGGCGCAGCGCCGGGTCCCGTGGACCGGGGCGATGGCGCAGATGGCCGCGCGTGGCCGCAAGACCGGCAAGATCCTCCAGCAGGCCGGCGACAGCGCTGTCGGCCAGCGCGAAATAGCGGTGGCGTCCCTGCTTGCGCTGGGTCAGCAGACCGCCATCCTCCAGCTTGGAAAGATGCGCGCTGGCGGTCGCCAGCGTCACGCCGGCGGCTCCCGCCAGTTCGGTCGCGGTCAGCGCCTGGCCACCCATCAGCGCCATCAGCATGTTGGCGCGGGCGGGATCGCCGATCAGTGTTGCGATACGGGCAATGTCAGGTCCTTCTTTCATGCTTCGATGGTAACCGAAGCATCCCTGTTGGGCAATGGGGCATTGTCTGGCTCCCGACACAAGGAGAAAGCCCGATGATCACCTGTTTCATCCGCTACGAGATCGATCCGTTCAAGTGCGATCGCTTCGCCGACTATGCGCGCGCCTGGGGCCAGGCCATCCCGCGCTGCGGTGCCGATCTGATCGGCTATTTCGCCCCGCACGAGGGATCGGCGACCACTGCCTACGGCGTCTATTCCATCGAAAGCCTCGCCGCCTACGAGGCTTATCGCGCGCGCCTCGCCGAGGACCCGCTCGGCCGGGAAAACTATGCCTTCGCCAGCCGCGAGCGCTTCATCCTGAAGGAGGATCGCCTGTTCCTGCGCAAGGTCTCGCTGCCGCATGGCCCGAGGATGCCCGCATGATCGCCGTCATCTTCGAAGTGGTGCCCTATATGGGCGAGCGCCATCGCTATCTCGATCTCGCCGGCGGACTCCGCCAGGACCTCGAAACCATCGACGGCTTCATCTCCATCGAACGCTTCGAAAGTCTCTCGATGCGCGGCAAGCTCCTGTCGCTGTCCTTCTGGCGCGACGAGGCGGCGGTGAAGGTGTGGCGCACCCGGGAAGCGCACCGCGCCGCGCAACGGGCCGGACGCCGCGAGATCTTTGCCGACTATCGCCTGCGCATCGGCCATGTGCTGCGCGATTACGGCATGTTCGAACGGGCGGAGGCGCCGGTGGATGCTGAAGTGGGACCAGTATCTCCCTCATCGCCTTCAAGTGCCGCCTGAATGGCGGCGATGGCGACGCCAAGTTTCGGCAACTCATCCACGATCACGCCCCAGAGGATGGCATCGGATAGCCCATAGTATTCGTGTCTCAGAATATTGCCGATGCCCCGGATCTTCGGCCATGGAATTTCGGGGCGAAGGTTCTGGATGTCCTCGGGGATCCGCCGGCTCGCTTCGGATATGATCTCGATCGCACGCTCGCTTGCCAGTTTCAGGAACGCGTCGGCTTGGTAATCGGCAAGTGTTTTGCCGGCGACGGCCGACTCGATCGCACTGATCGCCAGGTGAATATCGTAGAGGAAATGGCGAATGTCTCGCGCCATCAGAAAACCCGCTCAGCGGAGGCAATGATCCGGTCTCGCAGGATGGGATGCAGGCTGTCGCGCGTCGTCACATCGACGGGGATCGACAGATCTTCCTCCAGAAAAAGCTTGATCCCGACGAGATCTAATGCGTTGAAGCGCGAGCGGGGGTCATAATCGATGAACAGGTCGAGGTCGCTTGTTTCCTTGGCCTCGTCGCGCGCGACCGAGCCGAACAGGTAGAGCGCGGTCGCGCCGAGTGCCCGGATGGCATCGGCCCGCGCGGTCAACTGTCGGATGGCCTCGTCCTTTTTCATGGCACCACCATAGCGCGGATCGGGCGGCGAGACCATCCTTGCCACAATTTTCACAATTCGCGGTGCCGCCTTCAGTCTTTGGTAACCAAACTGGGTAACCATAACAGTCTGTAAACGTATTCCGAGTCAGCGTTCAGCGAGTATCAGATGGCATCCGTTCTTCCGCTTGCGGCCTTGAGGGCCGAACCGCGTCCCGATTCCTGGCTCAACAGCATCATCAAGGGCGATTGCGTCGCTGCGCTGGAGGCACTGCCGGACCAGTCGGTCGATGTCATCTTCGCCGATCCCCCCTACAATCTGCAGCTTGGCGGCATGCTGCACCGGCCGGACCAGTCGCTGGTCGATGCCGTCGATGACGAATGGGACCAGTTCGAGAGCTTTCAGGCCTATGACGCCTTTACCCGCGCCTGGCTGCTGGCCTGCCGGCGCGTGCTGAAGCCGAACGGCACCATCTGGGTGATCGGCTCCTATCACAACATCTTCCGCGTCGGCTCCATGCTGCAGGACCTGCGGTTCTGGCTGCTGAACGATATTGTCTGGCGCAAGACCAATCCGATGCCGAACTTCAAGGGCCGCCGCTTCCAGAACGCGCATGAGACGCTGATCTGGGCGAGCCGCGACCCGAAGGCGAAATCCTACACCTTCAACTACGATGCGCTGAAGGCCTCCAACGATGACGTGCAGATGCGCTCCGACTGGCTGTTCCCGATCTGCAGCGGCCATGAGCGGCTGAAGGATGATGACGGCAAGAAAATCCATCCGACGCAGAAGCCCGAAGCGCTGCTCGCCCGCATCATCATGGCCTCCACCAAGCCGGGCGACGTGATCCTCGATCCCTTCTTCGGCTCCGGCACCACCGGGGCGGTTGCAAAGCGGCTCGGCCGCAATTTCGTCGGTATCGAGCGCGAGCAGGATTACATCGATGCGGCCTCGGCCCGCATTGCCGCCGTCGAACCGCTGGGCAAGGTGGAACTCACCGTACTCTCCGGCAAGAAGGCCGAACCGCGGGTCGCCTTCAACACGCTGGTGGAAAGCGGCATGGTCAAGCCCGGTCAGGTGCTGACGGATGCCAGGCGCCGCGTCAGCGCGATCGTGCGCGCCGACGGCACGCTGGTCTCCGGCGGCGAGGCGGGATCGATCCACCGCGTCGGGGCAAAGGTGCAGGGTTTTGACACCTGCAATGGCTGGACCTTCTGGCACTACGAGGAAGAGGGTGCATTGAAGCCCATCGATGCGCTGCGCGCGATCGTGCGCCGGGACATGGCTGCTCTCGACTGAACGCATGGCAGGAGAGGCCATCGATCATGCTTTTGCCTGATTCGACGCCTTCTCTGGGATGGATGCTCATTGCACGGAGACATTCGATCCACCGCCCCCGTCAATGAGGCCTCTCACCGGTTCCAGTCCCGGAAGAGGCAGCGACGCCCGGGTCCGCAAGGATCCGGGCGTCGTGTTTTATGGGCACCAGACCTTCAGTCGGTCGCGCCGATACGGATCGGTGATTGCGGACAATGTCCGCACGGCGGGCAGGCCGGCCCATCGCATCGATGAATTCGCAACTTGTTGCAACTTTTGGTTTCGGCTCTTCCCGTGCTATCGTCGCCCCGTCGGGAGCGAAGCAGCAGGCGCCGTGCCAGCCGGCGTCGACCGGTGAGGATGAGCCGCACCGGCCGAGGCAGAGGCTCTGCTCCCGAACAGGAGTGATGGCATGTGGTGGATACCATTCAGCATCACGCTCACGATACGGAAAACCCGCACGAGCTGGCGAGCTGACGTGCGGGTCACATTCCATATCTAAGCGAAACGAGATCAGGAGTTACCGCTCCTGATCTCACTCCTGAAATATACCACA
This sequence comes from Rhizobium sp. CSW-27, assembly GCF_018760785.1. Lineage (GTDB taxonomy): Bacteria > Pseudomonadota > Alphaproteobacteria > Rhizobiales > Rhizobiaceae > Neorhizobium. The sequence continues at coordinate 498,531 of NZ_JAHHZO010000001.1, read as the reverse complement.
TCCTCGCTGGCTTTCAACGCGGCGGGATGTCTCCCTCGACCCGGATCGTATAGTCACGCGGAATGCCGGCGGTGACCTGAAACCAATCGGAGGATTTGGTGCGGGCCTGATGGGCGTCGAAGGCGGCCTGGTCGGTGAAGATCTCCGAAACGAGGAGGCGACCTTCCACCGTGCCGCAGGCCGTCACCTCGAACTTCAGGCAGCCGGGTTCGGCTCGCGTCAGCGCGATGTGAACGGGAAGGGCCGCATCCACCGCCGCCCGCCGATCGGCGGGCACGTCGATATGGCCATCGAGATAGACCTTCCTGTCGTTCATGCCTGTATCTTTCCCGGTCAGACGGTGATGTCGAAGGAGGCGAGATCGGCGCGCAGTCGCTGCGCATCGATGAACTGAACCGCCTGCCAGCCGGCGGCCTTTGCGCCTTCCACATTGGCGGCAGAATCGTCGATGAAGATGGTCCGGGCCGGATCGAGGTCGAAATTCTTCGCATGCAGGCGGTAGATCTCCACATCCGGCTTGATGAGGAAGATCTCGCCGGACACGGTCACGCCGCGCGGCCGGTTGAGGAAGGGGAAAATTTCGCGCGCATGGCGGAAGGTATCGGCGGCGAAATTGGTCAGCATGGTGACGTCGCGACCCGCATCGATCAGGCCCTCCATGATGGCGACGCTGTCGTCATAGGCGTGCGGCACCATCTCGTGCCAGTGCTTGCGGAAGGCGCGGATCTGCTCCTCGCGCTCGGGATATCTTGCGATCAGTTCCGCCTCGGCGACCGGCCATTCGCGCCCGCGATCCTGTTCCAGGTTCCAGTCATGGGTGCAGACATTCTCGAAGAACCAGCGCCGCTCCTCGGCATCCGGAATGATCCGGCTGAAGGGAATGTTCGGATCGTAATGGATCAGCACCTTGCCGATGTCGAAGACGATATGGTCGATGGTCATGAAAACTCCTGATGAAGGGATGTGCCGGAATTTCGGATGATGCTCGCGATGATGTCAGCCGAGTGCATAGTCGAGATGAAGATCGTCAGGCTCCTCATCGAAAAGAACAGGGTCCGGCGTTTCAAGCAGCCGACATCCGCGATGAAGATAGAAATCGACGGTGTTTTGCGTCGGCGTGGCGGAGATGTAAAGGCGCCGGGCGCCCCTGTTGCGCGCCTCCCGTGTGGCCGCCTCAAACAGTGCCTTGCCCAGGCCCATCTGGCGCAGGGCCTTGTCGACGTAGAAGAACTTGAGTTGCAGGAATTGCGAGGCCTCGCCGAACAGGCAATGGCCGAGGATCGCGATCCCGACCAGCCGCGAGCCGTCGAACAGACCGCAGAACCAGTCACCCCGGTCATGGCCGGCTTCGAAAACGGGCGTCTTTTCCGCGGGCAGGTCGCCGGGCCAGCCGCGCACGTCGTGAGGATCGGCCGTCAGAACAAGCACGCCATCTTTCAGGCGATAGGTTGCCTCGATGATTTCCGAGCGATCGATGGTCCAGATGGACCGGATCTCGTGTCGTGCCAGTTCCCTCATCCCGACCATGAACCGTCCCTCAGGCGAACGCGCGTGGAATGGCCAGAGTGATCGCCTTTTTCATCACGGTCGGCAAGGCTTGAGTCTCCAGCCGCTCCACCGGCTCCCACCAGCCTTCGGCCTCCCGTCTCTGCGCGGTCCTGGCGCGAAACACCGTCAGCCGCAGCTCGAAATGGGTGAAGACGTGCGTCACTACGCCGGCAGGCTGCCAGTCGGCCGGGAAGGGCGCGCAATCGGTCGTCGTGCCGCCATCCTGCCGCGCCGTCCAGTCGGTGGTCGGCACTTCCGTCATGCCGCCGAGCAGGCCGGAGGTGGGGCGCCGGCGGAGCAGCACCGCGCCGTCTGTGGAAACCGCCACGAAGGCCGCCCCCTGCCGCACCGGCTTTTCCTTCTTTGCCGCCTTGACCGGAAAACGTTCGGGATCGTCGCTGCCAAGCGCCAGGCAGTTGTCGCGGAAGGGACAGAGAACGCAGCTCGGCCGCTTCGGGGTGCAGATGGTCGCGCCGAGATCCATCATTGCCTGGGCAAAGTCGCCCGGCCTCTGGAGAGGCGTCAGCGCCCTGACGCGGGCCTTCATCAGGGGCTTGGCGCCCGGCAGCGGCGCGTCGATGGCATAAAGCCGTGAGATCACACGCTCCACATTGCCGTCCATCACGGCGGCCGGTCGGTCGAAGGCGATGGCGGCCACGGCGGCGGCCGTGTAGTCGCCGATGCCCGGCAGGCTGCGCAAGCCCTCTTCCGTATCGGGAAAGACGCCGCCATGCAGGCTGGCCACCGCTTCGGCGCATTTCTTGAGGTTTCTCGCCCGCGCATAGTAGCCAAGCCCCGCCCAGGCTGCCATCACGTCCTCCACCGGTGCCATTGCCAGATCGGTCACACTTGGCCATGTTTCCAGAAACTTTCGGAAATAAGGCTTGACCGCCTGCACGGTTGTCTGCTGGAGCATCACTTCCGACAGCCAGACATGATAGGGATTGGCTTCGTGTCCCTCCCGCCGCGCCGGCGGTGTCACGCGCCAGGGCAGGTCCCGGTGATGGCGGTCGTACCAGTGGAGAAGCTGGTCGGCGAGGCGGGTTTCGAACGGGTCCGACATGGAGCGCATGGGGCCTTGTCTTGATGAACGGTCGAGCGATCGGCCGGAGTGATAGAATGCGGTGACGTTGAAGCCAATGGCGAAACAGATGGAATTGCCGGTCTTCCTGATCAATATCGAACGGGCGGCGGCGCGACGTCGGCTGATCGAGACGCAGGCGGCAGAGCTTGGCATCGTGCTGGAGCGGGTCGCGGGCGTCGATGGAAGCCTTGTGCCGCAGGACCGCTGGAGCGATGCGGATGTGGACCTGTTCCGCCGCCGCAACGGCCGTCCGATGATGGCCGGCGAATACGGCTGCTATCAGAGCCACCTGAATGCCTTCCGCCATCTGGCCGACAGCGGCCGCCCGGCTGCCCTCGTCATCGAGGACGACGTGGCGCTGAGCGCCGACCTGATGCAGCGGGCGCTGTCCATTCTGGAGGTCGTGCCGGATGATTGCGTCGTCAAGCTCGTCAATCACCGCACCGTCGCCTTCCGGCCGCTGTTCACCAGCGCGCGCGGCGACCGGATCGGCTATTCGCGTTTCGGGCCGCAGGGCTCGTCCGCCTGCTATCTGCTGACCGCCAGGGCCGCCGCCCGGCTTGCGACCGGCATGCGGCCACAGTCGCTGCCGCTCGACAGCGCGCTGGAACGCTCATGGGCTCACGGTGTGCCGGTCTATACGAGCGAGCGCAACCTCATCGATTTCGGCGCGCTGCGCAACGAGACGCTGATTGCCAGCCAGGCGGATTATCGCGGGCTGAAACTGCGCGGCTGGAAGAAGATGCCGACTCACCTGTTCCGCGTCGGCGAGGCGCTGCGGCGCGCCGCCTATACGCTGTTGTAGCCCCGGTTCCGGGCACGAAAGGCGCATGATGACGGTCAAGCGATTGCTGTTGGTTCGCAGGCGGATCGATCCGCTCCTTCTCGGTTTTGCCGGCATTGCCTTCCCGCTCTATCTGCCGGCTCCCGTCGCCATTGCCGTGATCTTCGGCGTCTGCGGCCTCTATGTCGCCTTTTCCGGCCGGCGCCGGTTGCGTCGCCAGATTGTCTCGGCGGCGGGCGTCGTCATGCTCTATGCCCTGTTTTCCATGGCGATGATGGCCTGGCGTGGCGAGTTCGATCAGGACAACCGCCAGCTGGGCTTCATGGGCCTGCTGCTCGGCCTGTCCTTCATCGCCCCGGGGCTTTGCCTCGTTCGCCGGCCGCTGCGCTGCCTGGTGCTCGGTGCCCGCATCGGCAGCATTGCCGGTTTCGCTGCCGCCATCGCCATCGCGCTGATCTTTGCGCAGCAGCCGGATCGCTATGATGGCGGCGGCAATGCCGCCATCATGGGCTTTCTCGTGCTGTTCGGCGCGCTCGTGGCGATGATCGACCTGCATCAGCCGCCCCGCCTGCTGCCAAACGGCTTGCATTATCTGGTGATTGCCAGCTTTCCGATCTTTCTCACCGAGACGCGGGCGGTGCTGGTGCTCGTGCCGCTGGTACTCGTGGCGGAATTCATCTGTCGCAGCCGGCACTGGTCGCCACGGCTCAGCATGCTCGCCACCGTCGCGCTGGTGGCCGGCGGCATCGGGCTGGTGCTGGTGCCGCCGGTGCGGGACGTGCTGGTCGACCGTTTTGTCAGCGTCTACGATTATTACGTGGCGGGCGTCGGCCATCATGACATGATGTCGGGCGATATCCGCCTCACCATGTGGAGCTCCGCGCTGGTGGTGATCGGCGATCATCCCTTCACCGGTGTCGGCATGATGCGCATGTTCGACATGCTGAAGGCGGTGGCCGGCGACAATGCGCCGATGATCGACGGCTTCAAGCACGTGCACAATTTCATCCTGCAGGAACTGCTGGCCAACGGCGTGTTCGGTCTGGTCCTGCTCGCGGCCATTCCGGCCGCCATCCTGACGACGGTGGTCCGCAAGGCGCCGGATGTGGCGCTTGTGCGCCATGTCGTCTATGTCTATGGCTGCCTTGCCGCGTTTGGTCTGCTGCACGATCCGTTCTATCATGAACTGTGCCTGTCCACGAGCATGCTGTTCCTCGGCGCATGCCTGGCCCAGTTCCGTCGCTGGGACATGCTGACGCCGGCTGCCGCCAAACGAGTGTGATTGATGAGCAAACGCCCCATTCCCCTGCAGATCGCCGAGATTGCCAATGGCATCATGGATCCGGTGCTGGCACGCCGTGCCGGCATTTCCACGGCTCTGCTCGGCTCCTGGGACGAGATCGCCGGCGAGGATTTCGCCGAATGCACCCGGCCGGAAAAGATCGCCTGGCCGCGCCGCGATGGTGGCGACGAGGCAGGCTACCAGCCCGGTGTGCTGACGATTGCCTGCGAGGGTGCGCGCGCGCTGTTCCTGTCGCATGCGCAGGGCGAACTGATCGAGCGCATCAACGGCTTCTTCGGCTTTCCGGCCATCCGCCAGGTGCGCATCGTGCAGAAGCCGGTTGCCGTGCAGCCGCGTCACCGCCCGGCGCCGCAGCCGCTGCGCGGCGATGCCGCCCGCCGTCTCGACGAGATGATGGAAGGCATCGAGAACGATGCGCTGAAGCGGGCCGTCCAGCGGCTGGGAACGGCGGTGCTGCAGCCGAAGCGTGGCCGGCGCTGATGCCGGGCATCCGCCGTATTGCGCGAGACACACCCCTTGATGCACGGCAAGCCTGTCACAATTGTTTGAGAAATGTGCGCTTCCTTGCGCTTGTCGTCGCACGAATGGCGGGCTACGGAACTTGCAGGGACTTCCGTGCTCCACTGAACAATAGGTGTTGATACATGCCGATCCGCTCTTTCGCCCTTTCCAGACGCCATCTGCTCGGCGGTGTCGCCGCATCCGCCGCCGGCCTGTCGGTCGCCGGCCTTGCCAGTGAGGCGCTTGCGGTAGACATGCCGGAATCCTCCGGCAAGGTCGACATGGCAAAGGTGCTGCAGCCCGGCCCGCTGCCGGAAATGGCGCTCGGCGACGAAAAGGCGCCGGTCACCATCGTCGAATACATGTCGATGACCTGCCCGCACTGCGCGCATTTCCATGCCACCACCTTCGAGCCGATCAAGGAAAAATACGTCGATACCGGCAAGGTGCGTTTCATCCTGCGCGAATTCCCCTTCGATCCGGTCGCCACCGCCGCCTTCATGCTGGCCCGCTGCAATCCGGCGAAGCCGGCGGAGCTTTCCGCGCCGGCCGAGTATTTCGCCATGGTCTCCATGCTGTTCAAGCAGCAGCGTGCCTGGGCGGCCCCGGCCGACGGCAATGTGCGCGCCGCCCTGCTGCAGAACGCCAAGCTGGCCGGTTTTACACAGGAGAGCTTCACCGCCTGCTTGACGAACCAGAAGCTTCTCGATGATGTGAACGCCACGATGAAGCGCGGCGCGGACGAATTCGGCGTGAATTCGACGCCCACCTTCCTGATCAACGGCAACCGCTATTCCGGAGACATGTCGGTTGAAGCCATGTCTGCACTCATCGACAGCTTCCTCTGAGCCGGCCGTTTCCTTCGTTCCGGGCGCAGGCGGCACAGCCGCGCCCGGTTCCTTTCCGGCTGACCTTTGCCGTTCGGCACCGCGCGTGACGGCGGGGACAGGCCGATGAGGTTCAACAAGCTCCGGCTCGTCGGCTTCAAGTCCTTCGTGGAACCCACCGAATTCATCATCGAGCCGGGCCTGACGGGTGTGGTCGGACCGAACGGCTGCGGCAAGTCGAACCTTGTCGAGGCGCTGCGCTGGGTGATGGGGGAAAATTCCTACAAGAACATGCGCGCGTCCGGCATGGACGACGTGATCTTTTCCGGCTCCGGCAACCGTCCGGCCCGCAATTCTGCGGAAGTGGCGCTGTTCCTCGACAATGCCGACCGCACCGCGCCCGCCGCCTTCAACGACAGCGACGAAATCCAGGTGTCGCGCCGCATCGAGCGCGAGCAGGGCTCCGTCTACCGCATCAACGGCAAGGAAGCGCGCGCCAAGGATGTGCAGCTTTTGTTTGCCGATGCCTCCACCGGCGCCCGCTCGCCCTCCATGGTGGGGCAGGGGCGCATCGGCGAGCTGATCCAGGCCAAGCCCCAGGCGCGCCGCCAGCTTCTGGAAGAGGCGGCCGGCATTTCCGGCCTGCATTCGAGACGCCACGAGGCGGAACTGCGCCTGCGCGCCGCCGAAACCAATCTGGAGCGGCTGGAGGACATTACCTCGCAGCTGGAAAGCCAGATCGAAAGTCTCAAGCGCCAGGCCCGCCAGGCCAACCGCTTCAAGATGCTGTCCGCCGATATCCGACAGCGCGAGGCGCTGCTGCTGCATATCCGCTGGGTGCAGGCGCGTGATGCCGAGAACGAGGCCGGCACGGCGCTGAACGCCATCACCTCGCTGGTGGCGGAAAAGGCGCAGGCGCAGATGGAGGCCGCCAAGGCCCAGGCGATCGCCAGCCTGAAGCTGCCGGAACTGCGCGAGGCGGAAGCCCGTGCCGCCGCAACCCTGCAGCGCCTGCAGATCGCCCGCGGCCAGCTGGAGGAGGAGGCCGGACGGCTGTTGCGCCGCCGCGACGATCTCACCCGCCGTCTTGCCCAGCTGGCGGAGGATATCCGCCGCGAGGAACGGCTGATGGCCGACAATGCCGGTGTCATCGAGCGTCTCGATGCGGAAGAGGAAGAGCTGCAGGCGCTTCTCGATCAGTCCGGCGAGGAGGCGGAGGAGATCCGCCTGCTGTTCGAGGAGGCAAATGCACGGCTGGCCGAGAGCGAGCGCCTGTTTGCCGCCGTGACCGCCGAACGCGCCGGGGCCGCTGCCGGCCGCGCCCAGCTGGAACGCAGCATCCGCGAGATTGCCGACCGCCGCCAGCGCCTCGACCGCCAGCTGTCCGACAGCCGCTCCGAAGCCGGGGCGCTTGAGGAGAAGCTCGCCGGCCTGCCGGACCCGGACGAACGCCGCGAGACGGTGGAGGCCGCCGAATCGGCACTGGAGGAGGCAAGCCTTGCCATCGAGACCGTTGAGGCCGACCTTGGCCGTGCCCGCCAGTCGGAAATCGAGGCCCGTCGCCCGGTCGAGGCGGCCCGCGCCAGTCTGAACGCGCTGCAGGCCGAGGCCCGTACCATTGGAAAGATGCTGGCGGCCGGGGCGGCCAGCGGCAGTTTTTCGCCCGTTGCCGAACTGGTGCGCGTCGATCGCGGCTATGAGACGGCGCTGGGTGCGGCCCTGGGCGATGATCTCGACAGCCCGCTCGATGCGGCGGCGCCTGCCCACTGGGCCGGCAATGGGGATGGTGGCGCCGACCCGGCACTGCCGGAGGGCGCCGTGCCGCTGATCACCCATGTCACCGCGCCGCCGCAGCTTGCCCGGCGTCTGAGGCAGATCGGCGTGATCGATGCCGCCGATGCAGGTCGCCTGATGGCGGCGCTGAAGCCCGGCCAGCGGCTGGTGACGCGCGACGGTGCCGTCTATCGCTGGGACGGTCACGTCACCGGTTCCGAAGCGCCGAGCGCGGCCGCCCTGCGGCTTGCCCAGAAGAACCGGCTCTGCGAGCTCGAAGCGGAGGTCGAGGAGGCGGAAATCGTCGTCTCCGAAGCGGAAACGCTGCTGCAGCAGGCGGGCGAGGCCATCCGCGCCGAGGAGGCCCGGCTTGCCGACGCGCGCGAGCGCAGCCGGCTTGCCAGCCGCAGTCTCTCGGAAGCGCGCGAGGCGCTGGTCCAGGCCGAACGCGCCGCCGGCGACCTGATGCGCCGCCGCGATGTGCTGATGAGCGCCGCCGAGCAGCTGCTGACCCAGCTGGAGGATCTCGCCGCGCAGGAGGAGGGGGTAAGGGCGGAACTTGACGAGGCGCCGGATCTTGCCGATCTCGAACGGCGGCTTGGCGAACAGCAGCTCTGCGTCGCGCAGGATCGCGCGGCGGCGGCGGAAGCACGCGCCCGCTTCGAAGGGCTGTCGCGCGAAACCGAATCCCGCCGGCGCCGGCTGTCGGCCATCGCGCAGGAACGGCAGGGCTGGCAGAGCCGTGCCGCCAGCGCCGCCCACCAGATCGAGACGCTGCGCGAACGCGAGGACGAGGCGCGCGAGGAGGTGGCGGAACTGGATCTGGCACCGGAGGAATTCGACGACAAGCGTCGCGCGCTGATGAACGAACTGCAGAAGGCGGAAGAGGCAAGGCGCGCCTCCGGCGATCTGCTGGCCGAGGCCGAGACCCGCCAGCGCGAGGCCGATCGTCTCGCCGCCACCGCGCTTGCCGAACTGGCCGATGTGCGCGAGAAGCGCGGCCGTGCCGAGGAACGTCTCGTCTCCGCCGCCGAGCGTCGCCATGATGCGGAAAACGCCATCCGTCAGGCGCTGCCGGTCGAGCCGCACGAGGCCTTCCGGCTGGCGGGCGTCGCTCCGGATGCGAAACTCCCCGATACGGCCGGTGTGGAGCGCGAGGTGGACCGGCTGAAGATGGAGCGCGAACGGCTCGGCGCCGTCAATCTGCGCGCGGATGAGGAGCAGAAGGAACTGTCCGAAAAGCTCGCCGCCCTCATCAAGGAACGCGACGACATCATCGATGCGATCAAGAAGCTGCGCGCCGCCATCCAGAGCCTCAACCGCGAGGGACGCGAGCGCCTGATCGCCGCCTTCGATGTGGTGAATGCCCAGTTCCAGCGGCTGTTTACCCATCTGTTCAACGGTGGCACCGCCGAACTGCAGCTGATCGAAAGCGACGATCCGCTGGAGGCGGGGCTTGAAATCCTCGCCCGGCCGCCCGGCAAGAAGCCGCAGACCATGACGCTTCTTTCCGGCGGCGAGCAGGCGCTGACGGCGATGGCGCTGATCTTTGCGGTGTTTCTCACCAATCCGGCGCCGATCTGCGTGCTGGACGAAGTGGACGCGCCGCTCGACGACCACAATGTCGAACGTTACTGCAACCTGATGGACGAAATGGCCGCTTCCACCGAGACCCGTTTCGTCATCATCACCCACAACCCGATCACCATGGCCCGGATGAACCGCCTGTTCGGCGTCACCATGGCGGAACAGGGCGTCAGTCAGCTGGTCTCGGTTGACCTGCAGACAGCCGAACTGCTGCGCGAGGCAAGCTGACGGGCTAACCGGCGAAAGGAGTTGCCGTCTTGCGAATTCTGCGCCTGTTGCCGGTCATTGCACTGTCGCTGCTGCCACTCGCGATTGCGGGCGCCGGCATGGCTGGCGCGGCCTCCGGTGATGCGGCCTCCGGGGATGCGGCTGTCGGGGGTGTGAAAGCCAGCGAGGTGACGGCAGGCACTGCGGCTGGCGGCGGCAAGGCCACCAGCCCCGTGGCTGCGGAGGCAAAGTCCGGACGCTTCCTGCATGCGGTGATCAGCTCCTCGGCAGCGCATGAGAAGAGCCTTCGCAACCTTTTGCGGTCCGCCCGCAACCTGCCCAGCTGGGTGCGCAACATGGTCAGCAGCCCGCGTTATGTTTCCGGCGCCTCCGAGGCGGTGGTGGTGGAGGGCGCGCCGCACGAACTTTTCGCGGCCTGCCTTGCCCGCTATTGCGAGCAGAGCCGCCTGCGCATCCTGTTTTCCGCCGATGGCAGGCAGGCCTGGCTTGTGGTGGAGGATGGCGATCTGGGTGAAGTGGTGCTGGGCGATCCGCCCGCTGCCGCCCTGTCGCTGCTGCGCCAGCCCGGCCTGTGATGCAGGGATCCCGGCCGGCGCCCTCCGCCGCTTCCTGCCCGGGAGGTTGGGACGCGGTGACAGTTTAAGGACACGTTTTGCCCCTTGTTGCCGGTTGAAGCGGCACGATCCTCGATTATAGTCAGTCGCAGGAGTGAATGGCCGTGTCGCGCAGTCCTCCGGGGGAGCCGGAGGCGTGCATTGCCCGGCCGCGCAGAGGCGTGGTGACGCTGATGTGACGCGCCTCGGATAGACTCAAGTTTTGTTCTTGCTGTTGCAAGCTTTCGTTGCGTTGCCTTAATGATACAGAATCGCCCCGGACTTGTGTGCGCTGCAAAAATACAAGAAATCACCCCTGCAATCTGGTTGCAATTCCGAGATTTTATCTTATGCTGGGGTCAACGAAGCAATCAGACGCGATTGAAAGACGGTTTCATAGCACCCCCCGGCGGGGTTCCTGTACCTGCCGGAAGACTTTGCGGGGCCGGAGCAGGCGGCCCCGCAAAGTCTGCTAATTCAGTTACTTAAGCAGTAGTTCAGGTCTTTTCAATCAGCCGGGATGTCCCTTGTAGGGCTCCCGGCTTTTTCATGTTCTGCGCGCACGCGGCCTCTGTTTGTGCGTGAAACGGCCATTGCAGACCGCTCGGACATCCCGTCTTGCCTGTGCGCCTGTCGATGCACAGCTGTGCGCATCGAGGTCAACCTTTGCGTGTTTTCTTGTCTTCTTGTGCGGCTGCATTGAGTGAGTCGCGCCTTGCCGTGCGGCAAGCGTTGCTGCCATGGAACGGTCCTGTCCGGATCGGAGCCTGCCTTGCCCTCCTTCGGCGGACCGTCTTGTGCCGGCTGCGCGCCGAAGTCGGCAGCAATGGTCGCAATTTTGTTGCAATGCAGCATCATCCTTTGGTGGGTGGTTTCCAAGTGCGCAGGCATCCTGTAAATGCTTGGTAAAACAAGAAGCAGCGCATGCTCGGCTGGAGGAGAACGATGACAAAGTGGGTCTACCGCTTCGGAGGCGGCAAGGCGGAAGGCAGCGCTGCCGATGTGGCGTTGCTGGGAGGCAAGGGCGCGAACCTGGCTGAAATGGCTGCGCTCGGCCTGCCGGTGCCGCCCGGCATGACCATCATCACCGAAGCCTGCCTGCATTATTTCGGCAACCAGCGCAGCCTGCCGGATGCATTGCGCGCCGAAGTGCTGGAGGGGCTGGCCGAAATGGAGCGTCTGACCGGCCGTCGGTTCGGCGGAGCCGAGCGGCCGCTGCTGCTCTCGGTGCGCTCCGGCGCACGGGCCTCCATGCCCGGCATGATGGATACGGTGCTCAATCTCGGCCTCAACGACGAGACGGTGCAGGCGCTCGGCCACGATGCCGGCGATGCCCGCTTTGCCTGGGACAGCTATCGCCGCTTCATCCAGATGTATGGCGACGTGGTGATGGGCCTCGACCACGAGGTGTTCGAGGAAATCCTCGAGGACGAAAAGGCCCGCCTCGGCCATGATTACGATACCGAACTTTCTGCCGTCGAATGGCAGCATGTCGTCACGCTCTACAAGCAGGTGATCGAGGAGGAACTGGGCGAGGCCTTTCCGCAGGATCCCGAACTGCAGCTGTGGCGGGCGATCGCCGCGGTGTTCTCCAGCTGGAACAATGCCCGCGCCGTGACCTATCGCACGCTGCACAAGATCCCGCATGACTGGGGCACGGCGGTCAACGTGCAGGCCATGGTGTTCGGCAATCTCGGTTCCTCCTCGGCCACGGGCGTGGCCTTCACCCGCAATCCCTCGACCGGGGAAAAGAGCCTTTACGGCGAATTCCTCATCAATGCGCAGGGGGAGGATGTGGTGGCGGGCATCCGCACGCCGCAATCGCTGACGGAGGAGGGGCGCATCGCCTCCGGTTCCGAAAAGCCGTCGATGGAAAAGCTGATGCCGGAGACCTTCGCCGAGTTCCGCGCCATCTGCGACCGGCTGGAAGCCCATTACGGCGACATGCAGGATGTGGAATTCACCGTGGAGCGCGGCAAGCTGTGGATGCTGCAGACGCGCGCCGGCAAGCGCACCACGCGGGCCGCCATGAAGATCGCCGTCGATCTCGTCGATGAGGGCGTGATCAGCGAGGAGGAGGCCATCTGCCGCATCGAGCCGCCCTCGCTCGACCAGTTGCTGCATCCGACCATCGATCCGCGCGTGGAGCGCACCGTTCTCGGCTCCGGCCTGCCGGCGTCGCCCGGCGCCGCCTCCGGTGAGATCGTCTTTACCGCCGAGGATGCGGTGGCGGCGGAAGCGGAAGGCCGCAAGGTGGTGCTGGTGCGCAGCGAAACCAGCCCGGAAGACATTCACGGCATGCATGTGGCCGAGGCCATCCTGACGACGCGTGGCGGCATGACCAGCCATGCGGCGGTGGTGGCGCGCGGCATGGGCATTCCCTGTGTTGTCGGCGCCGGCGGGCTTCGCGTCGACATGCGCAACGAACAGCTCGTCGGCCCCGGTTTCACCCTGAAACGGGGCGAGGTGGTGACGGTCGACGGATCCTCCGGCCATCTGCTGAAGGGCGAGGTGCCGATGATCCAGCCGGAACTCTCCGGCGCCTTCGGCCGCCTGATGGAATGGGCGGACAGGGCGCGCCGCATGGCTGTGCGCACAAATGCCGATACACCGGCGGATGCGCGTGCCGCCCGCTCTTTCGGGGCGGAGGGCATCGGGCTCTGCCGCACGGAACACATGTTCTTCGAGGACGGCCGCATCCATGTGATGCGCGAGATGATCCTGGCGGAAGACGAGGCCGGGCGGCGCGCTGCCCTCGACAAACTTCTGCCCATGCAGCGTTCGGATTTCACCGAACTGTTCACCATCATGTCCGGCCTGCCGGTGACGATCCGCCTGCTCGATCCGCCGCTGCACGAATTCCTGCCGAAGAGCCAGGAGGAAATCCTGGAAGTGGCGGCTGCGATGGAAATGGAGCCGGCGCTGCTCGCACGCCGGGTCGAGGCGCTGCACGAGTTCAACCCCATGCTCGGCCATCGCGGCTGCCGGCTGGCGATTTCCTATCCGGAGATCGCCGAAATGCAGGCGCGTGCCATCTTCGAGGCGGCCGCTGCCGCTGCCATGGCGACGGGAGCTGCGGTCGAGCTGGAAATCATGGTGCCGCTCGTCGGCCTGCGCGCCGAGCTGGATTACGTGAAGGCCTGCATCGACAAGGTGGCCGCCGATGTCTCGCGCGAGACCGGCATGCCGATCGGCTATCTGGCCGGCACCATGATCGAACTGCCGCGTGCCGCCATCCGCGCCCATGTGATTGCCGAAACTGCCGATTTCTTCTCCTTCGGCACCAACGACCTGACGCAGACCACCTTCGGCATCTCGCGCGACGATGCGGCAAGCTTCATCCCCACCTACCAGCGCAAGGGCATCATCGTGCAGGACCCCTTCATCTCGCTGGATCTCGACGGCGTGGGCGAACTGATCCGCATCGCCGCCGAGCGCGGCCGCAGGACCAAGGCTAATCTCAAGCTCGGCATCTGCGGCGAACACGGCGGCGACCCCACCTCCATCCGCTTCTGCGAGGAGGTCGGTCTCGACTACGTCTCCTGCTCCCCCTTCCGCGTGCCCATCGCAAGGCTCGCCGCCGCGCAGGCGGCGATCGAGGAACGGGGGCGGCATGAAACTGCTTAGCAGCTGTATGTACAAAAATGTCAACATTGGATACACTGACATTCGAATGGGATCCTGAGAAGGCAAGGCGCAACCGTCAGAAGCATCAGGTATCCTTCGAACTGGCCTGCGAAGTCTGGAATGACCCCTTGCACATCATCCTTCCGGATCGGGTGGCGGATGGCGAGGAGCGGTGGCATGCCATCGGACTCGTCGGCACCGTGGTTGTCCTCGTTGTGGTTCACAGCTATCCCCGCGGAGACGATGAACGGGTGGTGCGTATCATCGGGGCACGCAAGGCGACGAGACATGAAAGATGGCGCTATGAACAGCAAGCTTTCTCCTGAGGCGCGCGCCGCCGAGTTGGCGCAGCTTGAAGCCATGCCGGATGACGCAATCGATACGCGGGATATTCCCGAAGCGCCGGCGGACAGCTGGCTGGACGCACGCCGTTCGGATCTCTATCGACCTGTCAAGCAGGCGATCACCATTCGGCTGGATGCCGATGTTCTGGCGTGGTTCAAAAGCAATGCAGATGGTGGTGGCTACCAGACCGAGATCAATCGTGTCTTGCGCGAGCATGTCACGGCAGCACACAAACGTGGCGCATAAAGGCCTAACGCCGCGCCCCGTCTAGCCACCCCGCCACGCCCGCAAACGTCTCTTCCCAGCCGGGCAGCGTCTGACCGAAGGTCCAGGCAGCGTCGGCGAGCGTCTGGAGAGGCGCGCGGTCGCGCAGAAGCGGGCGCATGAGGGCGGCCATGGCGGCGGGGTCGTCGGATGGGGCCTGCACGACGCCGCCGGTGGCCCAGGTGGCGACGGCGCCCGAAGCGGTGGTGACGGCGGGCACGCCGTGGCGCAGCGCTTCCGCCACGGCCATGCCATAGCCTTCGTAAGAGGAGGTCGCGACGTAGAGATCCGCCTGCTGCCATGCGGTTTCCAGGGCCTCGTCGGAAACGTCGCCGAGGAAGGTCAGCCGATCCGCAAGCCCGAGGTCTCTTGCGCGCGCCGTGAGGGCGGCAAAGTGGGCGGGATCGCGTTGCGGATCGCCGGCAATCTGCCAGCGCCAGTCGAGGTCGGTCAGATGGGCGGCCACCTCCAGCATGTAGTCGTAGCGCTTGCGGGCAATGACGGCGCCGACGGAGAGAATGTGGGCTGTCCCGGTTTGCCGCCCGGCCGCCGAGCGGGGAACATCCGGATTGCCGGGAATGGCCACACGCAGCTTCTGCGGATCGGCACCGTAATGGTTGCGGAGATAATGCGCGGTCTCCCCGGAGGATACAAGAACGCGCGCCGATCGTGCGATCGCCGTCGCCTCCGCCTGCCGGAGCGCCAGCGCCCGCTCATCGGCGGATAGCCCTTGCTCCTCCACCAGCGAGTGATGAAAGATCGGTACCACGGGGACCGTACAGGCGGCAAAAACCTCAGCCAGATCGCAGAGATAGATGTGGTCGGTCAGCACGACGCTGCCGGCGGGCAGGGCGCAGAGCGTCGCCAGAAGTCCGGCGCGGTCGCGCTCCGGCACGGTCGGAAAGCCGGTCGGCAGCGTCAGCGGCTGCACCGCGGCGCCCTGGTCCTGCAGCGCCTCGATCAGCCTCTTGTTGTAGACATAGCCGCCGGTGCGGCGGGCATAATCGGCACTGGACAGAAAGATGATCGCTGGGGACAAGGGCGGCTTCCTGGATGGGCGGTTACTGTTTCTCTACGATCACCCGCCGTTCGAGGATCACCGGCCGGTCGAACATCAGCGATGAACGGGTCTGGAAGGCGCGCATGTCGGCGCGGCGGTCCAGTTCCAGGTCCAGCAGGCAGCGGGCCATGGCATCCGTCTGCGGCCTGAAGCCATAGCCGGTGCAGGTGCGCTCGTCGGCGGCGCGCTGCTGTTCCGGCGTCAGCGTCTGGCAGCCGGCCAGCAGGCAGGCGGCCGAAACCAGCAGCGGGGCGGCGAGGGTGCGGGTGAAAGTCATGAACCTGTTCCTCCGGGCATTCGACAAGGGTGACGCAATGCTGCGCATGTCATAGAAGATAGGGACAATGGCAAGACGGGAAAGGCGTGAGGCCCCCGCTATTCGCGCCGTTGAAGCTGCCGGCTTTCGTCGGGGAGGGGAGCCCGGTTCCCTGTCCGGTCTTCGGGGGAAACGGCAGCCAGACAGATCGGGGCCTGGTCCGGATGGCCGGACGCGGACCCCGGCATGCCACCATGCCGCCGGAAGGATGAGATGACCGTACGTTTCGTGAGGCCGGTTTCCAGGGCTGCCTATGCCGGCAAGAGGCTGGCCGAAGGCGGCCTTCTGCTGTTCGTGCTGGCCATTCTGGCGCATCGTTTCGGTCCGCTGGCGACGCCGCATTTCATTGCGCTCCTGCTGGCGGCGGGGGCCATGGCGGCGTTGAGCCTGCCGCTGGCGCTTCGCGGCCTGATGCGGCTGTGGCAGGTGGGGGCGCGTGGCGGCATCGCCTCGGCCACTGCCATCGTCTGCGCGCTGCCGCCGCTTGCCCTGGTGCTCCACGGCCTGTTTCTCTACGAGAACCTGCCGCATCTTTACGATGTGACGACCGATCCGGACGATCCGCCGGCCTGGAAGCGGCAGGTGGTGGCCGAGCAGATCTGGCTGCCGCGGCCCTCCTTCGTGTCGCCCGCGGATCGGGACCGGCAGCGCCTCGCCTATCCGGCGCTCACCGGCCGCCGCTACGAGGGCGCGCTCGACCGGGTATATGAAGCCGTGGTGAAGGTGGGCCGGGAAAACCGCATCCACTTCCAGAACACCCGCAGGACGCCTGCTGCGCGCCCGCCCGCGCCGGCGGAACCGGACCGCGCGCTGACCGCAAGCGGTGGCGCCAACCAGCCGGTGCCGGATGTCATTCCCATTCCGCTGCCGCGTCCCTCGCTGGTCGAGCCGTCGCCGGTTCCGGCGGCGCCGGCCGGCGAACTTCTGCTGCAGGGCGATACGCGCACGCTGATTCTCGGGCTGCCCTTCGATCTCGTGGTGCGCCTGCGCGAGGAGGAGGAGACGACGCTGGTGGACATGCGTGTCGCCACCCGCTTCGGGCCGCATGATCTGGGCGAGGGCGCCAGGCTTGCCGAAGGTTTCCTGCGGGCGCTTGATGCGGAACTGCTGGGTATCGCCGCTGAGTGAGGCGGGGGAAGGGCCGGCCCGCAGCGGCACCGCAAAGCCGGCGGGCGCAGCCCCGGCCAGCCTTACTTCACCGCCGCATTGCCGCCATCGGCAAACAGGGCGGAACCGGTGACGAAGCTTGCCCCCGGCCCGGCCAGGAACAGTGCGGCCTCGGCGATCTCCTCCGGCCGGGCAATGCGCTTCATGGCATGCAGGCCGGCCGCCCAGTCCTTCTGCGCCTGATCGCCGGCCATGCCGGTATCGGTGCCGCCCGGCAAAAGCGCATTGGCGCGGATCTTCTGCGCGCCGTAATCGGCCGCAATGCCCTTCACCAGCCCCATCAGTCCCGCCTTTGCCGCGCCATAGGCGGCCATGCCGGGCAGGCCGACGCTGGTGCCGACGAAGCTCGAGGTGAACACGATCGATCCACCGCCGCGCTTCAGCATGGCGGGGATCTGCGCCCGGCTGGCCAGGAAGGCGGCCGTCAGGTTTGTCGTCAGTGTCTGTTGCCATTCCTCGGGCAGAAGCTCGGCCAGCGGCCGCGCCGCGCCAACCGTTCCGGCATTGTTGAAGGCAATATCGAGGCCGCCGAAGCCTTCCACCGCTTCGGCCACCAGAGCCTCCTGCGTCGCGGCTGTGCCGGCGTCACCGGCAAGGAACCGCACCCGGCCGCCGGCCTCACGGATGCGCGCCGCGACGCGTTCCAGCCCTTCGGCACCCCGTGCGTTGAGAACCACGGCCGCGCCCTGTCGCGCAAACAGCAGGGCCGCCGCCCGTCCGATGCCCGAGGATGCCCCGGTGATGATTGCCACCTTGTCTTGCAGAATTCCCATTGATGCTCTCCGTGTTGGGGAGGCCAAGGCTTACGGGACGCACGGGCCTGTCCGACACCCGTTTCCTGCAGCGAGGCGATCGGGAAAGCCGATGACGCCGCCCGCTTTCGCATTGAAGCCGGCCGCCCCTGTGTCCGCCATCGGCAGATGCTGCGTCTCGATCCCCTGCCGCTGTTCGGGAAGGCGGGTTCTGCCGATGCAGGGAGGAAAGGCGCGGGGGCATCCAGCCGGAGGCATGACGGGGATGTGCTGCCTGCGGCCGCCTGCATGGCCCGCATCACAGGCGTTTTGCCATTCCTCGAGGTACCTTGGACGCGACAGCGCCAAGGCATCGCTCCCGTTTCCGTGTCGAGCACCGCGGCGCCCCGTTGATCGATCGAGACTTGCGCGCATTCACCTCCCGGCGAAAGCTCCGCAAGCGTCCGGGCCACGCCCGCCGCGTCAAGCCGCGCGGAAGAGCGTCTGCCCGGGCGGCAGATGCCCCGGCGCGGAGTCAGCCCGCCCGATAGCGTCCGGCGAGCGCCGGCGGACCTTCGGTGCGCACCTCGCCGCGTTCCGCCAGATCTTCCAGATGCGCCAGCACCGAAAGGGCGGCCGCTCCATGCAGGCGCGGATCGGTGCGGGCATAGATGGCCTTCACCATTGCTGCGATCGTCTCGTCGCCGGCCTTCACCCGCTCCAGAATGGCCCGCTCGCGCATGCGCCGGTGGGTGCGCAGCGCCCTGAGGAAGGCCGACGGATCGGACACCGGGCCGCCATGGCCGGGCAGGAAGATCCGATCCTCGTCTCGCAAAAGCAGCTTGTCGATCGAGGCCATGAAATCGGCCATGGAACCATCCGGCGGCGCCACGATCGTGGTCGCCCAGGCCATCACATGGTCTGCGGAAAACAGGATGCCGCTGTCCTCCAGCGCGAAAGCCGAATGGTTGGCGGTATGGCCGGGCGTGTGCACGGCGCAAAGCCGCCAGCCATCACCCTCCACCGCCTCGCCGTCGCCAAGTGCGATGTCGGGCAGGAAATCGGTATCCGAACTTTCGGCGAAGGGATTGACCTCGCCATCATGCAGCGGCCGGGCCGGCCGATGCGGCCCTTCCGCCACCGTTTTCGCACCTGTCTCCGCCTTCAGCCGGCGGGCGAGCGGCGAATGGTCGCGATGGGTGTGGCTCACAAGGATATGGCTGACGCTGCGGCCGTTCAGGGCCCGCATCAGCGCCTCGAAATGCGCCTCGTCCTCCGGGCCGGGATCGATCACCGCCACCTGTCGGCCCCGCCCCACGATGTAGGAATTGGTGCCGTGAAAGGTGAAGGGGGAGGGGTTGTTGCAGGTCACGCGCCACACGCCCTCGGCAATGGGCACGGCCTCGCCATGGGCGGGCGTGAAGGACAGGTCGAAATCCGAGGCTTCCATGCGGGTGCTACTTGTATTCGATCTCGATGAAGGACATCGGTTCGGTGCCGGCATTGACCACGTTATGGGTGGTGCCCGCCTCGCGCCGATAGGCGGCGCCTCTGGCCACGAAGGCGGTCCGCGCGCTCTCTCCTTCCTCGATCAGGAAATGGCAGTCGGTCATCGGCACCACCACATAGCCCAGCCCATGGGTATGCACGCCGGTATCGGCACCGGGCTCGAAATCCCAGCGGATGATGCGGGCGACCGCGTCATCGACCAGCATGGTGGCAATGGCGGGCGGGCGGGCGCGAAACTGGCTCATCAGGAGGCTCCGGCAGAGAGAATGCTGTCGGCCCGAAGACCTAGCACGGCAGTGCACCGGCGCGCACAAAAATCTGTCACACGCCGGCAGTTAGACATTGTGACCCGCCGGCACCTTTGCTAATGAGGCGCCTGCCTGCGGCTGCTTCGGAAACACCGTTCAGCGGCCGCTCACGGTGGGGCGTCGCCAAGCGGTAAGGCACCGGTTTTTGGTACCGGCATTCCCAGGTTCGAATCCTGGCGCCCCAGCCATGTTTTACTCCTTCCTTGCATTCTATTCCTCACCGTCCTGTTGGCCTGGGCGGGAAGGGCAGGCCTGTCTGTGCGGCGGGAAGAAGGCGTGGCGCAAGGCCGAGGCGGCGGAGCGTTTCGGGCGTGAGGGGGCGCAGTTCGTCGCGGCGGGCCTCGGTCGCGAAATCGATCAGCGGGTCGGGCAGGGCAAGCGCCTCCAGATAGGCGCGGGCGCGGGCATTGCCGGTGGGGCTTTCCTCGCGGCGGCCGTCCGGGCGGTAGCGGAACGAGCCATGCACGATCAGCGCGGACGAGGGCGAGAGCACCCGGACCCGGCCGGCAAGCCAGGCGAGCGCGCAGCCGGAGGCGCAGAGCGTGGCGGGCGGCACGCTGGTGGAAAAGCCGCGGGCGTGGATCGTCCTGCCGATGGCAAGCGCCGGTTCCAGCTCGCCGCCCGGGCTGGCAAGGCTGACGGTGGCCGCCGCATGGCGTGCGGCGGCGGCGGCAAAGCGTGTCTCGTCACCGGCCATGAACTGCCCCCGGATGGTGATCAGCCCATAGCCCGGACCGATCGCGCTGTCGCCGATCTCGGCCGAACCGGCGGCGAGGGGCAGCGCAAGGCAGGCGGCAAGGCATGTCACGATCCTGATCATGATCGACGGTATCCGCTGAAGGGCGACCTGCCGCGGACGGCAAAAGTCGTTTTTCCGAATATCATGTCCTGCCGGCCGGCGGCCAGTCGCCTGTGTTGGCCGATCAGCCGCGCCGCCTGCAGGCGCTTGCGGGCGGCCTTGCACCCGTCGGCTGGCGAGCGCTGCTACCGCGTCACGCCCTTGAAGAGCCGCCTTGGTTGCGGCGCTTGCGGGCGGCGCGGCAGCGGTCGCCGCCGGCCGCACCGCGCTATTCGGCGGTCAGCAGTTCCGTGCAGTAGCTCGGGCCCTTGCTGCCCTGCCGGTCCGAGATCACGTGGATTGCCTTGATGCGGTAGTTCGAATCGGTGGTGATGGCGGCGCTGCAGCTCGCACTTATCCACTGGCCATCCACAGTTTTGATTCGCTGGAAGCCGCCACGCCAATTGTAGACGGTGTCGTCGCCGGACCGCGTATCGGCATATGGCGGTGCAAAACGGGCGAAGAAGGCGCCGGCCGATTTCCCCTGCCAGCGGACCTCGATCGGGCTTGGCGGGGGCGGCGTGGTGGTGCATCCGCACAGCGTGCCGGCCAGCAGCGCAAGCGCGGTCAAGCGAGTGTTCATCTTTCGTAAACCTTTGTTTTCAGGAAGGAAGGAGGCCAGGGCCGCCCTTCGCAAGCAGCACTCGGCGCGCAGAACCTGTCGGTCGCGGCACCTTGGCTCCGCACTAGCAGATTTTGCCCCCACTGTGCGAGAGGCCTCTTTTCGCGCCGCAAAATAAATTTGGCATTGCCTGCTTTTTCGGCGGCGCCGCGTCATTTTGGAACGTCTAATATGAGCTTGTCTCAATATGGACCATTTTTGGTCGCTCCCCATTGCCGAAGGGAACCAATGGCGATATATTTCGTTTTCGTGACGGAGCGCAGGAGGAGCGCCCGGTCATGCGAGGAGGAGAAGAGATGTTCATGAAACTGTACCATTCGCCCTATGTCCTGTCGCTCAACATCTCGCTGCTGATGTGGGCTGCAATCATCTGGGTGGCCTACAACACGGTTCTCTGATCCTTGGCGTCCGGCCTTCGGGCCGGCGACGAAAACCGGACCTTTCCGCCTTGAGGAAGGGCTCGTTGGTCCCCTCTGGACTGTATTGTAACGCCAAAGTTACATATTATATCCAGTCTGAAAGTCGTTGCTTTCTGTGGGGCGGTCGATTTTTCCTTTCGGACAACATTGATTAAGTGCAACCTCCCGCGTTACTGTCGGGAGGAAATCAGGGGTTGTGTCTCATGAAGGAAAAATACTGTCCGGTGATGTCGGAGGCGGCAAAGGGGGCCGTCTTTCCAGCCAGTCACCCGTCTTTATGCCTGCCTTTCCGCCTGTGCGGAGCCGGCGCATGAGGGCACGGCGCGGACGGGGCGAGCGCACCACGCTGATCGATGTCGCAACGCGGGCGGGCGTCAGCGCCATCACCGTGTCGCGGGTGCTGCGCGAGCCGGAGAAGGTCTCGCCGAACCTGCGCAACCGCATTCTCGATCTCATCGAAGACATGGGCTACGTGCCGGATCAGGCGGCGCGGGCACTGGCCAGCCGGCACAATTCCACCTTCGGCGTTCTGGTTCCGACGCTGACCAACCGCGCCTTCCTGAGCTTCATGCAGGGCGTGGAGGAGCGGGTGCGCGATACCACCTTCCGCATCCAGTATGCCAATACGCACAACTCCGTCGAGGAGGAGATGCGGCAGGTGCGGCTGCTTCTGTCGCAGAATACCGCCGGCATCCTGCTGGCCGGCCTTGAGGGGGCGGAAAGCATCCACGAACTGGTCAAGCACGCCAATTGCACGGTCGTCCAGGTGGTGGATTTCGGCATCAAGATCGCCGGTTCGGTGATTGCGGTGGATCATGTGGCCGCAGCGGAGGCGGCAACGCGCCATCTGCTGCAATGCGGTTATCGCACCATCGCGCTGCTCGGCGGCATGCTCGATGCGCGGGGCCGCCGGCGCACCGAGGGCTACAGCCGCGTCATGCAGCAGGCCGGGCTTTACGATCCCGACCTCATTCACCAGGAAAATGCCGCCACCACCACCCAGATGGGCTGCCGGCTGCTGCGCCGTGCGCTGAAGGTAAGACCGGATATCGACGCGGTCTTCTGCCAGAACGACGATCTGGCGCTCGGCGTGCTGTTCGAGGCGCAGCGCATGGGCCTGAAGGTGCCGGAACAGTTCGGTATCTGCGGCTATAACGACCTCGATTTCGCCGCCGTGATGCAACCGCCGCTGACCACGGTGCGCACGCCGCTGTTCGAGATGGGCTATCGCGCGGCCGATCTGATGATCCGCGGCGCCGATGGCAGTCGCACGGGCCTGCATTCCGTCAATCTGGGTTTCGAACTGATCGAACGCCAGACGACCCGCCGCCGTCCGCCGGATCTCGTGCCCGGCGGACTGGTTGTGCCGTAACGAGACACGGCCGGCGGCTCATCCGCCGGTCGCGCCATGGTGCGGCGCGTTAGTCGATCTCGCCCAGCAGTTCGGCAGCGCGGGCCGCGCTGACCCGGCGCACATCCGCCTCGTCGCGGCGGGCCGCGAAGGCCTCGCTTGCCATCAGCTCGTCGGCCAGATCCGCCGGCAGCGACAGCAGTACGCGCTGGCCGTCCCGGTGGATGCCGCCGAGATCCGAGCGCTTGGCGGAAATCATGCCGCCGGCCACCGTGTTCAGCGTGTCGGGGTCGATCAGGATGAAGGCGCCGGTGTTGCGGTTCTGCTCGTAGGCATCGAAGATCGCCGTCTCGTCGAAGGAGAGCCGTACCTTGCCGATCGCGTTCATCGGCAAGGTGTCCGAATGGCTTTTCCACTTGCCGCTCGCCAGCTCCAGCTGGGAAAGCGGCGAAACCTGCACGCGCTGGCGCCGGGTGCCGGCCTTCAGCCAGTAGCGCTTGCCGGGTTCGATGCCGCCCGGCTGCAGGGCGACCAGTTGCGCATCGAAGGCAAGCCCGGTCATCGGCTGGGCATCGAGCGAGACGATCATGTCGCCGCGCGACACATCCACCTGCCGGTCGAGGACGAGCGTGATGGCGTCACCTGCAACGGCCGCATTGCGCACCAGGTCGAAGGTGACGATCTGCTTCACGTTGGCGACCATGCCGGAGGGCAGGATGGCGACGGAATCGCCGGGCTTGATCGAGCCGCCGGCGACGGTCCCCTGGTAGCCGCGAAAGCTTTCGCCGGGGCGCGAGACGCGCTGCACCGGCAGGCGGAAACCGCCGGCCGCCGCCGTGCGGGTGGTGGCCAGTTCCAGCGTTTCGACCAGCGTCGGGCCGTCATACCAGGGCATGGTGGCGCGCCCCTCATACACGACGTTTTCGC
The DNA here is from genome assembly GCF_018760785.1 of Rhizobium sp. CSW-27. Taxonomy (GTDB): domain Bacteria; phylum Pseudomonadota; class Alphaproteobacteria; order Rhizobiales; family Rhizobiaceae; genus Neorhizobium. The sequence goes on along the minus strand of NZ_JAHHZO010000001.1, from coordinate 474,819 downwards.
CCTTCAGCGCCGACATCGGGATGGCGGTCACCTGGCGCACGCCAAGCGACAGTGCCAGCTCCTTGAAGTCATGGGCGATGCGCTCGAATACCGCCTTGTCATAGGCCACGAGATCGAACTTGTTGACCGCCAGCACGAACTGCTTGATGCCCATCAGCGAGGCGATGGTGGCGTGGCGGCGCGTCTGTTCCAAGAGGCCGGACCGCGCATCAACCAGCAGAACGGCCAGATCGGCGGTCGAAGCACCGGTCGCCATGTTGCGGGTATACTGCTCGTGGCCGGGCGTATCGGCCACGATGAAGGAGCGGCGGTCGGTGGCGAAATAGCGATAGGCGACATCGATGGTGATGCCCTGTTCGCGTTCGGCCTGCAGGCCGTCGAGCAGCAGGGCGAAATCCGGCAGGCCGAGATCGTTCTGTTTGCCGCTGTCGCGAGAAAGCGCCGCCGCCTGGTCTTCCTTGACGGCCTTGGTATCCCAGAGAAGGCGGCCGATCAGGGTCGATTTGCCGTCATCGACGGAACCGCAGGTGATGAGGCGCAGCGGGCGGGTGTCGCGCACCGCCTTGGCCGCATCGGTGATCGGCACGACATTGCTGGCCTGGGCGGCGATGGAGGAGGGAGCAGTCATCAGAAATATCCTTCGCGCTTCTTCTTTTCCATCGATCCGGCCTGGTCGCGGTCAATGGCGCGGCCCTGGCGTTCGGAGACGGTGGCGATTTCAAGTTCGGCGATCACCTCGTCGAGGGTTGCCGCGGTGGAACGAATGCCGCCGGTCAGCGGCCAGCAGCCAAGGGTGCGGAAACGCAACATGCCTTCCTGCACCTGTTCGCCCGGCAGCGGTTCGAAGCGCGGGTCTTCCGCCCACATCAGCATGCCGTCGCGTTCGACGAACTTGCGGGTCTTGGCGTAATAGAGGGGCGGCAGCGGAATGTTCTCCGCCTGGATGTAGCGCCAGATATCCACTTCCGTCCAGTTGGAGAGCGGGAAGGCGCGCACGCTCTCGCCGCGGCGGATCATGCCGTTATAGAGGTTCCACAGTTCCGGGCGCTGGTTGCGCGGGTCCCACTTGTGGTCGGGCGTGCGGAAGGAATAGATGCGTTCCTTGGCGCGGCTGGCTTCCTCGTCGCGGCGTGCGCCGCCGAAGGCCGCATCGTATTTGCCGGCATCGAGTGCCTGGCGCAGCGCTTCCGTCTTCATCACGTCGGTGTGGTAGGCCGAACCGTGGGTGAAGGGGGAGATCTTTTCGCTGTCGCCGCGCGGATTGGTGTAGACCACCAGATCGAGATCGAATTTTTCCGCCATCTCGTCGCGAAAGGCGATCATCTCCGGAAACTTCCAGCCGGTATCGATGTGCAGCAGCGGGAAGGGCACGCGGCCGGGGAAAAAGGCCTTGCGCGCCAGATGCAGCAGCACCGAGCTGTCCTTGCCGATGGAGTAGAGCATCACCGGGTTCTCGAACTCGGCCGCCACCTCGCGGAAGATGTGGATCGCCTCGTTCTCCAGCGCCTTCAGATGCGGATCGAGCGGCGGCTTGACGGCCGGGTCGTTCCGGTGCGGGTCGAATTCAGAGCTATGCGAATGCATGAGTTGTCCTTTTTGCCGCATCCGGCGGCGTCTTTCTGGTCCTTTGCCGCTTCTTGGGCGGCGTGCCTGGAGCCCCCCCTCTGCCCTGCCGGGCATCTCTCCCCTTGAGGGAGAGATGTCACGAAGGCTCGTGGAACGAGGGGGTATGGCTCCGCTCACTTCAATGCGCCGGTGCGATGATCGAAGAGGCGGCGGGTTCTGCCACATGCAGGCCGCATTCGCGCTTCTCGTCGTTTTCCCACCACCAGCGGCCGGCGCGTTCGCTTTCGCCGGGCTTGATGGCCCGCGTGCAGGGCTCGCAGCCGATCGAGGGATAACCACGGCCATGCAGCGGGTTGACCGGGATGTCCTCCGCCGCCACATGGGCGCGGATCGTCTCGATGTCCCAGTCGGCCAGCGGATTGATCTTCAGGAGGTTGCGCTCGGCATCGTATTCGGCAAAGGGCGTTGCGGCGCGGTTGCCGGATTGTCCGCGGCGAAGGCCGGTGATCCAGATGTCGGCGCCAGCCAAGGCCGCGGCGAGCGGCTTCAGCTTGCGCACATGACAGCAGGCGTGGCGGGCTTCGACACTCTCGTAGAAGCCGTTCAGGCCATATTGCGCCGCATAGGCATCGACATCGCGCGCCTCGGGGTGAAAGCGGCGGATCGACAGGTCGTAGCGCTCCTCCGTTTCACCGATCAGCGCGACGGTTTCGGCAAACAGCCGCCCGGTCTCCAGCGTCGCCACCTCGATCGGCAGGCGATGCGTGCCGATCGCGGCGGTGATCACCTGGTCCTCGATGCCGAGCGAGGTGGTGAAGACGGTCCGGCCGAGACTTGCGGCGAGCGAAAGCCGGCCGGGAAGGTCGAGGGCGGCCAGTTGCGCGTCGAGCGCGGCGACGGCCGGTGGCGCCTGATGCCGGGTCATCTGATGCTGGGTCATGGGCGTGCCTGTGCTGCATTGCGGTTCCCTCCTTTATTCCACGTCCGGTCGCAGGCGGACAGAAACAGGCATTTGAAGCTGGCGCGGCCCGGAGCAAATCTCTCTCCAAAAGCGAAGCCTCGTGAAAAAGCGGGCCTGCCGCGCGCCCGGCACGCGACAGGCCAGGGCCATTGTCAGAATACCCGCAGCGATGCGAATGGCGGACCGCAGCGGGGCCGCCAGCCGATCCCACCAACTGATCCCCGCGGCCGATCCCAGAGGCCGATCCCACCGGCCGGGTCAGCCGGTCGGGTGGCCTGCGGGAAACGGCGGTCACGCCCTGATCCGGGCCCTGTCTCGGGCAGTCCGCCGCAGCATCTGTGCCAGGGCCGGAAAGGCCGCAAGGCGAGGTGCGGGCTTCATCTTCTCGAAAGCCTGCACCTTATCGCTTCCTTCACAGAAGCGTGATAATGAGCGGCCGCCGGAAGAGCCTGTCCGGCATGTTCCGAGCGAGATGTTGACGGATACACCATGGATACGCTTTCCGCTGACAGTGACCTGATCGTGCCGGCGATGCCGGCAACGCCGACGATCTCCCGATGTGCCGCGCTGTGGCGCGAGTGGCGGCCGGATCTGCGCGACGTTTCCGCCCTGTTCGGCCGGGCCGGCGTGCTTGCCCTTGCCGCGGCCCTTACCGTGTGCCTGTTCATGGAGGAGATCCTGCTGGCGCTGCGCCTGTGGGGAGCTCCGGCGATCGGCGAGGAGACGGGCACCACGCTTTCGTTGACGCTGATTGCCGGCGCCTGGGCCGGTCAGCGCCTGATGCGTCCGGTACAGCGGCCGAGGAACCGTCCTGATGCCGAGGACATGCGCACCGCCTGCGATATCGTCGCCCGCCAGGGCAATGCCAGCGCTGGTCTGGTGCGGCTCGGCGACAAGCAGCTCTTCTTTTCGGCCGCGCGCGATGCCTTCATCATGTATGCCGTTCAGGGCAGGTCGCAGGTGGCGCTGTTCGATCCGGTCGGCCCGCAGGAGCGCTGGGCGGACCTGGTGCAGGCCTTTGCCGAGGATGCCCGCCGCAACGGCCGCCGACCCGTGTTCTACCAGGTCTCTCCGGCCTTCCTGCCGGTCGCTGCCGATTGCGGCTTGCGGCCCTACAAGCTCGGCGAACAGGCGGTGGTGGATCTTTCCCGCTTCAGCCTGAAGGGCGGTGAATGGCTGAAACTGCGCCGCTCGATCAACCGCGCCGAGCGGGACGGGCTGGAATTTGCACTGCTGGAGCCCTCCGCGGTGCCGGCGGTGCTGGATGAACTGCGGCAGATCTCCGATGCCTGGCTTGCCGCGCACAATGCGGCGGAAAAGGGCTTTTCGCTCGGGACTTTCCAGAATGCCTATCTGTGCGAAAGCCCGGTGGCGGTCATCCGCATCGAGGGCCGCATCGTGGCCTTTGCCAATCTTCTGACGGCCTCCGGCGAGGGAGATGCCTTCATCGACCTGATGCGCCATATTCCCGGCACGCATCGCGGCATGATGGATCTTCTCTTCGTGCGCATCATGGAGGGGCTGAAGGAAAAGGGGTTCCGCACGCTGAACCTCGGCATGGCGCCGCTGTCAGGCCTGCCCACCCATCCCGGTGCGCCGCTCTGGAACCACATCTGCCGCCAGGTCTTCGAAAACGGCGAACGCTTCTACAATTTCCAGGGCGTGCTGGCCTTCAAGTCGAAATTCGATCCGGTCTGGGAACCGCGCTATCTGGCTGTCGGCGGCGCCGGCCTGCCGCTTGCCTCGATGATCGACGTGACGATGCTGATCGGCGGCGGCCTGAAGGGCATCCTGCGTCGCTGAAGGGCGTCCTTCGCCGCCTGCGTGCGGCGGCGAAGGAAAGACGGTTCTCAGACCAGGAAGGTCGAGATGATCGGAAAGGCCGTCAGGATGGCGATGCGCACCAGATCGGCGGTGACGAAGGGCACGATACCCTTGTAGGTTTCGCGCACGGGAACCTCTCGCGACATCGCCGATATGATGAACAGGTTCAGCCCCACCGGCGGCGTGATCATGCCGATCTCGGCCACCATCAGCACCAGAATGCCGAACCAGATGGCGAAGTGTTCCGGCGTCATGCCGAAATCCATTGCGGTGACGATCGGGAAGAAGATCGGGATCGTCAGCACGATCATCGACAGCGAATCCATGATGCAGCCGAAGATGATGTAGAGCGCCAGGATGATGACGAGCACGGTCATCGGCGAGAAGCCCTGCGCCGTCACCCATTCGGCCCCCACCTGCGGCAGGCGCGAGAAGGCGAGGAAGGAGTTGAAGGCCGAGGCGCCGAGCACGATGAAGAAGATCATGCCGGTGGAGACGGCGGTTTCCTTGAAGCAGTCCAGCAGCGACTTGCGGTCCAGCCCGCCATTCTTCCAGGCGACGAGGCCGGCCGAGGCGGCGCCGACGGCGGCGGCCTGGGTGGGCGTGAAGAAGCCGAGATAGATGCCGCCGACCACCAGCAGGAAGATCGCCACCACCGGCCACACGGCGATGAGAGCCGGAATGCGTTCCCGCCAGGGAATGCGCGGCGCCTCGCCGGCGCTTTCCGGCTTCAGGCGCACATAGATCGCAATCACGACCAGATAGGAAATCGCCGCCAGAATGCCCGGCACGAAGGCGGCGAGAAACAGCTTGGCGATGTTCTGTTCGGCGAGGATGGCATAGAGCACCAGCACGACCGAGGGCGGAATGAGGATGCCGAGCGTGCCGCCGGCGGCAAGGCTGGCGGTGGCAAGGCCACCCGCATAGCCGTGACGGCGCAGTTCCGGCAGCGCGACCTGCGCCATGGTGGCGGCCGTTGCCAGCGAGGAGCCGCAGATCGAGCCGAAGCCGGCGCTGGCACCGATGGCGGCCATGGCGACACCGCCCTTGCGGTGGCCGACAAAGGCTGCCGCCGCGCTGAACAGGGCGCGGCTCATGCCGCCGCGGGCCGCAAACTGGCCCATCAGCAGGAAGAGCGGAATGATGGAGAGTGAATAATTGGCATTGGTTGCCCAGGGCAGGGCCTTCAGCTGCGCCAGGATCGGTGTCCAGCGGTCAAGCACCAGATAGGTGCCGACGACACCGGTGCCGAGCATGGCGGCCGCGATCGGAACGCGCAGCAGGATCAGCACGATGAGGACGGGGAAGGACCAGAGTCCGATTTCAACATTGCTCATTCAGTGCGCTCCCACCGATGCGACGATGGCATTGCCGCGGCGGATGTCGCGCAGGTCCGCCAGGATGACGAAGAGACAGACGAAGACATTGGCCACCAGCAGCAGCATGGCCACCGCATAGCCCCACCAGACCGGCAGCAGCAGCAGCGGCGTGGTTTCGCCATTGCCGTACTTGTCCATCAGGCCGATGCCGTGGCGCCAGGTCAGCAGCGCGATCAGCACGGCAATCACCACGTCGCCGATCAGCTGCGACCAGTTCATCGCCCGCGGGCCGAGCGCGCTGATGATGAGGTCGACACCCACATGGCCGCGCCGCAGCTGGCAGAAGGGTAAGAAGGCGAACACGGCAATGCCGCACAGCGCTTCGACCAGCTCGATCTCGCCGGGAATCGGCCGGGAGAAGATGCTGGCGAGAATGGAGGCGCCGGTGAGTGCGCAGGCCGCGACGAGGCAGAGGCCGCCGAAGCCGACCAGCAGGCCGGCCAGGCGATCGACGACGCGCTGCATCGCGTCTAAGGCAGTGGGAGTGTCGGTAGACATCGGGATATTCCGGTTGCGGGATGCAAGGACGTCCAGGCGCGGGCGGGGCCGCGCCTGGACGGGGAGGATGATGCTTACTTCGTGTATTGCTGGATCAGCGCGGTGGCGTCCTTGTAGAGCCCGGTGCCGTCCAGGCCCTTCTTGTCCATGTCGGCGATCCAGTCCTTCGTCACCTTGTCGCCGATTGCCTTCCACCTGGCGGTCTCGGCCTCGTCGAGGACATAGGTCGTGTTGCCGGCCTTGTCGGCCAGCGCCTTGCCCTTCACGTCGCCGGCATCCATGGCGGCGCCGAACTTGGCGGCCAGTTCCTTGCCGGAATTGTCGTCGAGCACCTTCTTCAGGTCGGCCGGCAGCGCGTCATAGCTGTCCTTGTTCATGGCGAAGATGAAGGTCGCCGTGTAGAGGCCGGTCTTGCCGGAGAAGCTGGTATGGTTCGGCGCCAGCTCGGCGATCTTGATCGACGGCGTCACTTCCCACGGAACAACGGTGCCGTCGATGACGCTCTTCGACAGCGATTCCGGAACGGTCGTGACCGGCATGCCGACGGCAGCGGCGCCCATCGCCTCCAGCATCTGGTTGACCACCTTTGACGTGCCGCGCAGCTTCAGGCCCTTCATGTCGGCAAGCGACTTGATCGGCTTCGACTGGATGGTGTGCAGCAGGCCCGGACCGTGGGTGTGAACGGCCAGAACGTGGAAGTCCTTGAATTCATCCTTCAGGTGCTTCTGGTAGTAGTCGTAATAGGCCATCGAGGTGGCCTCGGCGGTGGTGACCATGAACGGCAGCTCGAAGGCTTCCGATTTCGGGAAGCGGCCCGGCGTATAACCGATCAGCGTCCAGCCGAGATCGACCACGCCGTCCTTGACCTGGTCCACCAGTTCGCCCGGCTTGCCGCCCAGCTGCATGGCCGGATAGATCTCCACCTCGATGCGGCCCTTGGAGTCCGCCTTGATCTTGTCGGCCCAGGGCTGCAGCACGTTGGACGGAATGGTGGCCTGCGGCGGCAGGAAGTGGTGAAGCTTCAGCACGACATCGGCGGCAAGGGCCGAAACGCCCGAAATGGAAAGGGCCGCACCGGACAGGGCGGCCAAAAGCAATTTGCGCAACATGTTCTCCTCCAATCGCGCTCAGACTGACTGGGGGAATGTGCGCCGGAACGCCTCCTCTTCGGTGCTTCTGCAGGCTTGACGCCTGCCGTAACCCCTCCCAAGGCAGCGAGATCCTCCTGAGACCGCAGCCTTCCCCATGCTGGTTATGCTTACAGAAGCGTGAAGGGCGCGCAAATAAAAATCGTCAAGGGATAGATAGCCTGCAGGTTATGTGTTGCGGTGCGTCGGCCGCACCTCTCCCCCGCCGTCAATGGCCGCCGCGCTGTTCGCTGCGCTGCAGGCGCAGCACCTGGGCCAGGAAGGCGCGCGAAAGCCCGTGATAGAGCGGTTCCGGCGCGATCAGCCGCGAGGTGACATAGCCCAGCATGGAGGCGGCCATGATCGGGATCACCGCCTCATGATTGCCGGTCATCTCGATGATGATGACGAAGGCGGTCATCGGCGCCTGCACGACGCCGGCGAAATAGCCGGCCATGCCGAGGATGGCGCCCAGCGCGATATTGCCGCCGACCAGTTCCGCCAGCGAGCCGCCGAGGCTGACGCCGACCGTCAGCGAGGGGGCGAAGATGCCGCCCGGAATGCCGGAGGCCATCGAGAGGAAGGTGGTCGCGAATTTTTCAAGGAAGAAGAAGGCACCGGGCGCCTGACCTTCGAGGATCGCCCGCGACTGCTCGTAGCCGGTGCCGAAGGTGGCGCCGCCCGACAGGATGCCGATCAGCGCGACCGCCAGTCCGCAGCCGGCGGCCAGCGCCACGGAACGGCGCACCGGTGCCGGCTGCGCCCAGCGGCGCACCCGCCGCGCAACGGAAAGCGCTCCCGCGCTGAAGCAGGCGCCCAGCGCGCCGCCGGCAAGCCCGCAGGCCAGTACCATCATCCAGTCGAGGCTGCTCGTCGCGCCGACCGTGGTCTCGCCGAAATAGGTGTAGCTGCCGACCAGTCCCAGCGCCGCCAGGCCGGACAGGATGACCGCCATCAGCACGAGGCCGTTGGAGCGGGATTCGAAGGTGCGGCTCATTTCCTCGATGGCGAAGACCACGCCCGCAAGCGGCGTGTTGAAGGCGGCGGCGATGCCGGCGGCGGAGCCGGCAAGGATAAGGCCGCGTGCCTGCGCCATGCCGCCGATGCGCCCGCTGGCCAGCATGATCGCAGCCCCCACCTGCACCGTCGGGCCCTCGCGACCGATCGAGGCACCGCAGAACAGGCCGATGATCGTCAGCAGGATCTTGCCGGCGGCGATCTTCAAGGACAGGAGAACACTGCGGGAGGCCTCGTCCTGCAGATGTCTTGCGGCAATCGCCTGCGGAATGCCGCTGCCCTGCGAATTGGGGAACCAGGAGAACGCCATCCAGGCGCAAAGCGCGAAGCCGGCCGGTGTCAGCAGCAGCGGCGCCAGGAAGGCGTAAGGGTGCGAGGCATTGATGGCCTGGAACAGGTGCTGCGCCCGGTCGGCCGCCATGGCAAAGCCGACACTGACGACGCCGATCGCCACGGCGCCGATCCAGAACACGATCCTCGGCTTCCACACCGACCAGGAACCGCGCATGACGCGCGAACGGCGGAACATCTTGGAGCGGCGATAGGGGACGGGCATGGCGGGTAAAACTCGGATGCGGGGCAGGGGATACCCCCTTTAACGCCCGAAGGACCCGCCATGGCAAGGCTTGTTTGGGCAGAATGCGGCCCGTCTGGCTGTTTTGAACCGGTCGCAGCCGTCTGCGGCCGGTCGTCTCGCAGGTGTCGGCGCGGTCCGGTCAGACGATCAGGCCCTTCATCGGCGCCACCCTGGCCGAGCCGGGAAACACCGCTTCGGCCAGATGGCCGGCATCGGCGCCGAGCAGGTCCACGGCGATGCCCTTGATGACGGCACTCAGATCCGTGGTGGGGGCAAGATCGCGGCCCTCGAACAGCTGTGCCTCCTTCAGACCCGGCCAGTCGGTGATCACCCGGCCGCCGGCAACCGCGCCGCCGGCCAGGAAGGCGGTGGTCGCCGTGCCGTGGTCGGTGCCTTCCGTGCCGTTGATGCGGGCGGTGCGGCCGAATTCGGTGGCAATCACGATGGCGGTGTCCTTCCAGGCCGGTCCGAGTTCCTGATGGAAGGCGGCGATCGAGCGGTCGAGGCCCGTCAGCAGTTTGGCCAGCCGCTCCGTTTCCTGCGCATGGGTGTCCCAGCCTTCGAAGGCAAGCGCCGCCACGCGCGGTCCCGCGGGCTCGGCAATCAGCCGCGCGGCACCGCGCGCCATCTGTTCCATGCCGTCCGGATCGCCGGGGCCACCCCTTGCCTTCATGTCGAGGCCCGAGGCGATCTTGCCGGTCTCGATGCCTTCCTTCAGCAGGCCGGCCAGCAGCGGATCGGTCCTGCCGTAGAGATCCATCAGCCGCGGCGCCAGATCGCCATCGGCCGCCTTCAGCACGGGTGGCGCCCAGCCGAGCACCGGCGCCTTGCCGCGAATGACGAGCGGGGCGGTGGCTCCGACGGACAGCCCCCGCACCCGCTCCGCCGGACCGGGGGAGATCAATTCACCGGCCGGCAAACCTTCCAGCAGGCGGTTCAGCCAGCCGGTCTCGACATGTCCGGGTGTGGGATACCCGGATTCCAGAACATCCTGCCCGTCGAAATGCGAACGTTCGCGATAGGCGGTGGCGCTCGCATGCACCACGGCGGCCTGCTTTGCCTGGAACAGCTTCTGGAAATAGGGCATCGACGGATGCAGGCCGAAGAAGCCATCGAGCGGCAGGGCGGCATTGTCGCCATCCCGGGTCAGCGCAATGTCCTGCCGCAGCGAGGCGTAGCCGGGGTCGCCGAGCGGCGGCACCGCAGTCAGGCCATCGAGCGCGCCGCGCAGGATGATGGTGACGAAGCGTGGATCGCGCCCGCCGGCCGCATGGGCGAACTTCGGCATGAAGGCCCAGGCAAACAGTGCACCGGAAGCGCCCAGCACGGCGCGGCGGGTGGGGGTCAGGGTTTCGCACAGCATGATCAGGCCCTCTGGAATTCGGGAGAGAGGAAAGCGATGGACAGGCCCTGCGGCCGGGTCTCGGCGCGGGAAACCGCCTGCAGCGTGTCATCGGTCAGGAGCGGCCCGAAACGGTCGCCGGCGAAGGCGCGCGGATCGACCGCGCCGCCGACCTGATGGGCGAACAGGCTTGCCGTATCGATGCGGGTCGCCAGCCCCTCCGAGGAGGCCCAGGCATCGCTGACATCGGCAAAGCCGTTCGGTCCGGACGGATTCCACAGCGGCTGGCCGAGTGCCTTCAGCACAGAGACGATCTGGTTCGGCTTCGGCCTGAGTCCGGTGGCGCGCAGCAGCGCGGTGACATAGACGAGCGGCGGGCGGATCTTGGTCAGCTGCGGCGTCCAGGCCTCGTCGGCATCGATCATCGCCATGTAGACGGCCGAAAGATCGCCGTCGCTCCTGGTATAGGCGGCCGCCATCTGGTCGATCAGCGCCTTCGGCGGCTGGTCGGAAACGAAGTGGCGGGCAAGCTTGGTGGCGAGATGCCGGGCGGTGGCCGGATGGCGGGCGAGATCGCGCAGCACCGACTTGCCCTGATCGAACCCGTCATCGGCATAGGTCAGGCCCATCACCGTCTGGTCGCCGGGCTGGTGCGCCCCTTCGTTGAACAGGAAGGTTCCGAGCGGGCCGGGCCGCTTGCGGTCGCGATAGACCGTCCAGCCGGTAATCACGCGGGCAAAGGCGGTCACATCCGCCTGGCTGTAGCCGCCATCGACACCAAGCGTGTGCAGTTCCATGATCTCGCGGGCAAGGTTTTCGTTGAGGCCGCGCTTGCCGTTGCGGTTGGCTGGCGAGTTCGGGCCGATCGACAGCTGGTTGTCGAGGAAGATCAGCATGGCCGGATGGGTTTCCACCGCCACCAGCATGTCCTCGAACCGGCCGAACAGGTTCGGACGGATCGCCTCGCGCTCCAGACAGCCGGCCAGGATATGCACCTCGCCATTCTTCGAGATGGCCACGGCGAAATGGTTGGCCCAGAACATCGCCAGCCGCTCGCCAAACCCGATCAGCGGCTGGTGGATGGTGCCGTTGAAGCGGGCATCCGCTTCCGCCAGCAGGATCTCCTGCGGGAAATAGGGCTTGTCGCGCTTCGGCTTCTGCTGGGCTGTCCGCGAGGCGGGGCCGCCGCCCTGCATGGCATCCTGCACGGCATCCGGAGCCTGCGGCGCGCCCCGTGACATGCCCGTGTCACCGCTGGGCATGGGGGCACCGCTTGCGGCTGCGGCGGCCTTCTGCGTGCTGCCGTCCATGCTGTCGGTGGCCTTCGGCATGGCCTGCCGGGCGCCTTCCGCGGCCTTAGCCGCCTCGGAGGCTGCCGCCGCCACCGGTGTCATCGCCGGCCGGTCGCGCTCGGCGCGCACCGCATCCTGATAGTCGTAGAGCGCCGTCAGCAGGTCGGCATGCGAGGCCAGCTGTGCATTGACCGGGGTTGGCACCGCCTTTTCGACGATTTCCTGCCTCAGCAGGTCGCGTGCATCCGCCTTGATGGCGGAGATGCTGCCGTCCTGGGCGCCGAGCCCGAAGCGCCACAGCGCAAGCGCGGCATCAAGGTCCTTGGAATTGGCCATGATCGATACGAACTCCGTTGCGTCATCGGCCCTTCAACGCGGCGGATCGGCAAAATCCGTCGCTCCTCGATTAAGGTCATTTCGTGGCGGATCTGGGCGCCTCGCGGCCGATCAGTCCGTCGGCCAGCCGGCGGCGCTCGTCCAGCGACAGGGTGGCGACGAAATCCACCGCCCGCTTCTCGACGGCGGCCCGAACGGCGGTTTCCGCATCGCGGGCCTTTTCCAGCGCATCGGCCAGCGCCTCTGCATCCAGCTCGGGCTTTCCGAGCAGGGCGGCCGCCTCGACGCGGGCCTGACGCCCCTGCAGCACGGTGGAGCGCACCTCCCGGCGCGCCTCGGCCAGCGCCTTCTGGAAATCGGCCCGCGTTCGGGACGGCAATTGCTCGCCTGCCAGCGGCAGGCGGCCGGGCGGCGGCGTGTCGCTGTGGTAGAGATAGACAAAGCCGCCTCCGACGAGGGCGCAAAGCAGAAAGGTGTTGGCCAGGAGAAGGCCGATCGCCAGCCAGCGGAAGCCCGAATCCGTCATGGTGTTTCCCGTATCAAGTCGCTGTCGATGGCGCCGAAGGCGGTGTCGCCGCTGGCAATCTCCAGGCCGGCGCCCTGGCCCGGCAGCACGACGGCCACCGCCATGGCCCCGGTCAGGCCGCCGGCAAGCCCGATGCCGATCAGGCCGGCGCCGACAAGCCAGCGCCGCAGCCGGGTTCTGATCGTCACGTGCCGCTCGGCATCGGCAAGGATGCGGCCGGAAAGCGCCGCTTTCGGTTGCGGGGCGGCAAGCATGGCAAGTGCCGCATCGAGCCTTGCGGCCGAATCCAGCCTGCGCGCCACCGACGGTGTCTGCGCAAGGGCAAGTGCGGCGGCACGCCGATCCTGCGGCCAGCGCATAGGATCGGCGCCATAGGCCTCGATCAGGGCCGCGAAGGCCGCTTCGTCCATCACGGGCGTCTGTGCCTCGTCTGTCCTCATGGTTCACCTTCCTCGTCCGTGACCAGAATCTGCTGCAGGGAGCGTCGCCCGCGCGACAGCAGGCTTTCCAGCGCATCGACGCTCACCTGCATGACCGCCGCCGCCTCGATGTTCGACATCTCCTGATAATAGACCAGGATGATGGCCTCGCGCTGCCGGGGGGCAATCGCCTGCAGGGCGTGCTCGACCTTCAACCGCTCGGCTTCTTCCGTTGCAAGCCCCGCATCCGGCAGCGGCGCGGTGTCGGCAAGCTCCGGCGGATCGGCCATGGCAATCTCCTTTCGCCGGCGCAGCCGGTCATGACAGAGGTTCAGTGCCACGCGATGCGTCCATGTGTCGAACTTCGCGCGGCCCTGTCGCCAGGTGCCGGCATGCTTCCAAATGCGCAGGAAGGTTTCCTGCGCCACGTCCTCGGCCTCCGCGCGGTCGCCCAGCATTCGAGTAGCGAGCGCAAGAAGCCGCGGCAGCTTGGCCGCCACCATGGCCCGCATCGCAGCCGGTTCCCCCGCCGCCACGCGCCGCACGAGATCTGCGTCGGGATCGTCCTTCATCCTGGCGCCCGGCGAAGCTGGCCGGGACGCTGGGCGCCCGGCGTACCAGTTCTCCCGCTAGCCTGCGGAAAGAGGCAGGGCGGGTGCTTTTTCAACGGGCTGCGGGCCGGCATGCGCGCGTTTCGCTTGTCCTCTGACCATGGTTATGCCCCTTCAACGCAAGCGTGGCAATTTTCCGTCGGTGGGGAGGCGGGGTGTTGTGCCTTCCTTGTCGATTGCGTGAAGTGCGATCGATATGATATATATCTATACGATATATAGTGGAGATCCCATGCGTACCCTCATCGATCTGGAAGACAAGGCCGTGGCCGCGCTGGATCGGCTGGCGCGGGAAGAAAACGTATCGCGCAGCGCGCTCATTCGCGAAGCGGTTGCGGATCTTCTGCAGCGGCGTGAAAAGCCGCGCATGGAAGCCGCCTTCGGTCTTTGGGCCGGCTCGGATCCTGAGGTGGATGGCGTAGCCTATCAGCGGTCGCTGCGGGAGGAATGGTGAAGGCGCTGTTCGACACGAATATTCTGATCGATTACCTGAACGGTGTTGCTGCGGCCGCCGCCGAGATCGATCTCTACCGGCACCGCTCGATCAGCATGATCACGTGGATGGAGGTCATGGTCGGCGCGGTTGAACAGCATCGCGAGGCCACCCGCGACTTCCTTTCCGGCTTCCACCTGATCGCGCTCGATCAGCAGGTTGCCGAGCAGGCTGTCGAACTGCGGCGCTCATACCGTCTCAAGTTGCCGGATGCGATCGTCTGGGCAAGCGCCCGGGTGCACGACCACCTGCTCGTCACACGCGACGTGAAGGACCTGCCTGAGACGGATCCAGGCATTCGCGTTCCGTATCGGCGGTGAAGGTGCCCTACCGGTCGCTCACCTGCCAGTTCGGGTTGATCCACGGTTCCTGATTGCTGCGAGGCAGGGGCTGGCGGCCCAGAATGTGGTCGGCCGCCTTTTCTCCGGTCATGATCGAGGGGCCGTTGAGGTTGCCATAGGTGACATGCGGGAAGATCGAGGAGTCGGCGACGCGCAGGCCTTCCACGCCGATCACCTTGGTCGTCGGGTCGACCACCGCCATGGGGTCGCTCTCGCGGCCCATCCTGCAGGTGCCGCAGGGGTGGTAGGCGCCTTCCAGATGTTCGCGCAGGAAGGCATCGATCTCCTCGTCCGACTGCACCTTCGGCCCCGGCGCGATCTCGCCGCCCATATAGGGGGCGAAGGCCGGTTGTGAGAATATTTCGCGGGTGACGCGCACCGCATGGCGGAATTTCACCCAGTCCTCCGCATCGCTCATGTAGTTGAAGCGCAGCACCGGTGCGTCCCTGGCATCTGGCGAGCGCAGCGTGACGGAGCCGCGCGATTTCGACATGTTGTAGCCGACATGCGCCTGGAAGCCGTGGCCGTCGGCCGCCGACCTGCCGTCATAGGATACGGCGATCGGCAGGAAGTGATACTGGATGTCCGGCCATTTGACGCCTGGGGCCGAGCGGATGAAGGCGGCTGCCTCGAACTGGTTGGAGGTGCCGAGCCCCGTCTTGAAGAACAGCCACTCGGCGCCCACCACGCCCTTCCAGAACCAGTTGTTCCTCGAATGCAGCGTGATCGGCTGTGTCGAGCGGAACTGATGATAATATTCGAGGTGGTCCTGCAGGTTCTGGCCGACACCCGGCCGGTCCGCCACGACCTCGATCCCCATCTCCCCGAGATGTGCCGAAGGGCCAATGCCGGACAGCATCAGGATTTTTGGCGAGTTGAAGGCCGATGCTGCGACGATCACCTCGCTGTTTGCACGAATGACCTCGATCCTGCCGCCGATCTCCACCTCGACGCCGATCGCCTTCAACCCCTCGAACACCACGCGGCGCGCATAGCAGCGGATCAGCCGGCAGTTGTCGCGCTTCAGCGCCGGCTTCAGATAGGCATTGGCGGCGGACCAGCGGCGGCCGGCCCAGCTCGTCTGCTCCATCAGGCCGAACCCTTCTTGCTGGCGGCCGTTGTAATCCTCCGTCACGGGGAAACCGGCCTGCCGACCCGCCTCGATGAAGGCCTTGTAGAGCGGGTTCTTCACCGCGCCGCGCCGCACATGCAGAGGACCATCGGTGCCGCGCCAGCCCTCTTCGCCGCCATGCGCATGCTCCATGCGCTTGAAATAGGGCAGCACGTCCGCATAGGCCCAACCGGTGGCGCCGAGCTCTTCCCAGCGGTTGAAGTCTTCCGCGTGGCCGCGCACATAGACCATGCCGTTGATCGAGGAGGAGCCGCCGATCACCTTGCCGCGCGGCGCAATCATCCGGCGATGGTTGAGATGCGGTTCGGGTTCCGAAAGGTAACCCCAGTTATAGCGGTCCATGTTCATGGGATAGGCAAGCGCCGCCGGCATCTGCACGAAGGGCCCGGCATCCGAGCCGCCGAATTCCAGCACGATGACACTGTGCCGGCCATCCTCCGACAGGCGCCAGGCCATGGCCGAGCCGGCCGAGCCGGAACCGATGATGACGAAATCTGCCTGGTTCATGATATCAGGTCCACAAGGTTGAAAAACTATAGCTCTTTGCTACAGCGGTGGCATGAAACGGGTGGAGTACACCAAGGCTGCGATCAAGGTGCTGGACCGGATGCAGCCGAAGCGCCGGAATGCCATCCGGTTGAAGATCGATGCCTTTGCGCGCGGCGAACGGGTCGACGTGAAGGCATTGAAGGGCAGCCAGCTTTTGAGAATTCGCGTCGGTGATGACTGCGTTATCCTCGATGAGCAGACGATGGTGTTTATCGTCATCGAGGTCGGACCGCGCGGCGGTATCTACAAGGAGTGAGGCATGGGCGAACTGCGCAAGACCGTCATCGACGGCGAGACCTATGTGCTCATCCCCGAGGACGATTACGAAGACCTGCTCGATACTATCGTGGCAGAGAGAGTTATGGCGCGCGTCCGGGCGGGGGAAGAAACCTGGCCGGCCGAACTCGTCTATGCGCTGTGGGAAACCGACAGCCGCATCCGCACCTTCCGCACGTACCGCAAGATGTCCGTCTCGGAGCTTGCCGCCGCCGGCATCTCCCAGCCCTACCTGTCGGAAATCGAAAGCGGCAAGAAGACCGGCTCCGTCGACGTGCTCAAGCGCATCGCCGCGGCTCTGAAGGTCGATCTGGACGATATCGTGCTCTAAGCAAGCGCCGGTGCACGGCGGTCCCGGGTGAGACTGCGAGGCAGAGCCGGAAGCGGTGATGTCGAAATCTGCCTGGTTCATGATCGCTTTTCCATGGAATGTCACATCTGGGGCTACCCCCCTCTGTCCTGCCGGACATCTCCCCCTCAAGGGGGGAGATCGACCTGGGGCATCCGCTTTAGCCATTCTTGGTCGTCGGCGGGCTGATCTTCTTTATTGAACCTTTCCGCGTGAATGACTGGCTGGCGTTCTGCTGATCTCCCCCCTTGAGGGGGAGATGCCCGGCAGGGCAGAGGGGGGTGAGGCGAGGCACTGCTGGTATCGAGCGTCTTCACCCAACCTGCCGAATGTTCGCTCAATACGGCGCCTCGCATTTGCCCATGCCGACATAGACCGTCTTCAGTTCGGAATAATGCGAGAGCGCTTCCGCCGAATTTTCGCGTCCGAAGCCGGATTGCTTGGAGCCGCCGAAGGGGATTTCCACCGGGCAGAGATTGTAGGTGTTGATCCACAGCGTGCCGGCCTCCAGCTGGTCCACCACCCGGTGGGCGCGGGAGAGATCAGCGGTGAAGACGCCGCCGGCGAGGCCGAATTCGGTGGCATTGGCGCGGGCGATCACCTCGGCCTCGTCCTCGAAGTCCAGCACGCACATCACGGGGCCAAAAATCTCTTCCCGCGCGATGGTCATGTCATCGGTCACGTCGGCAAAGATGGTCGGCTGCACGAAATAGCCTTCGCCGGAGGCGGTGTTGGGAATGCCGCCGCCGGTGACCAGACGTGCGCCTTCGGCCTTGCCCTTCTCGATATAGCCAAGCACCTTCTCGCGCTGGGCAAAGGAGACGAGCGGCCCCATCTGGGTTGCCTCGTCCTGCGGGTCGCCGATCACGATCGCCTCCGTGCGGGCCTTTGCGCGGGCGAGGAACTGTTCCTTGATGGCGCGATGCACGAAAACGCGGGTGCCGTTGGAGCAGACCTGTCCGGTGGAATAGAAATTGCCCAGCATGGCGCCGGAAATGGCGCTGTCGATATCGGCATCGTCGAACACGATGAGCGGCGACTTGCCGCCGAGTTCCATCGTCACATGCTTCAATTGTCCGGCGGCGGCGGCGGCCACCTTGCGGCCGGTCGGCACGGAGCCGGTCAGCGAGACCTTGGCGACATCGGGATGGTTGACCAGCAGCGGTCCGGTGTCCCGGTCGCCCTGGATCACATTGTAGAGCCCCTTCGGCGCGCCGGCTTCGATCAGGATCTCGGCGATCTTCAGCGCGCCGAGCGGCGTCACTTCCGAGGGCTTGAAGATCATCGCATTGCCGGCTGCGAGCGCCGGTGCTCCCTTCCAGCAGGCGATCTGCTGCGGATAGTTCCAGGCCCCGATGCCGACGCAGACGCCGAGCGGCACGCGCTTGGTATAGGCCCAGTCGCCGCCCAGCGGAATGTGCGAGCCGTTAAGGGCGGTTGCGGCAATGCCGCCGAAGAATTCGAAGGCATCGGCGCCGGAGGTCGGGTCGGCCACGATGGTTTCCTGGATCGGCTTGCCGGTGTCGAGCGTTTCCAGTTCGGAGAGTTCGCGGTTGCGTTCGCGGATGATGTCGGCGGCCTTCTTCAGCACGCGGCCGCGGGCGGTGGGCGAGAGCGCCGCCCAATCCTTCTGGGCGCGCTTGGCAGAGGCGACGGCCTGTTCCACGATGGCGGGCGTTGCCGCATGCAGCCGGGCTATCACTTCGCCGGTGGCGGGATAGAGGCTCTCGATCAGCGTGCCGGCGGTATCTTCCACATAGGCGCCGTCGATGAAATGCGAGGCGGGGGGCTGGGCTTTCATGTCCTGTCTCCTGACGGTCTGCCGTTCGGTCATTCTTGTTTCAATCGGTCGCCTGTCCGGGCTTCCTGTCCCGCTCAACGGGACGAGGTGCCTGTCTCCGGCTTGTTCAACTGTCCGGCCACATAATCCTCCACCAGTGTGACGGAAGCATCGATGGAAAGCGGCGCGGCCTTCAGCGACTGGCGGATATAGAGCCCGTCGATAAGCGCTGCGGCGCCATCGGCGATCTGTTCGGCAAGCGGTGCCGGGCAGAGCGGCTTCAGGCCGGAGAGCAGGTTGGAATGCAGCCTGCGCGCATAGAGCACCAGCAGGCGGCGCACGTCCTCGGAGCGTTGGGCCTCGGAATAGAAGGCAAGCCAGGCGGCCACCACGTCGGGCGCGAACTGGTCGGCCTGGAAGGAGACGCGGATGACGGCGGAAATGCGGGCGCGCGGCGTCTCGGCCGCCGCAAGGGCCGCCACCGCATCCGCCCGCAGCTGGGCCAGCAGCGCGCGGATGGTGGCCAGCAGCAATTGCTGCTTGCTGCCGAAGTAATGATGGGCGAGCGCTGCCGAAACGCCGGCCTCGCGGGCAATCTCCGACATTGTCACATCGAGCGAACCCTGGCTGCCGATGGTGCGCAGTGCCGCATCCACCAGCGCCTTGCGGCGCACCGGTTCCATTCCAAGCTTGGGCATTGCTGTCTCCTGATGGCGCTAGTCTATTTTTGATTGACTGATCAATCAACAAAAATATGCCGCCTGCGCCGTTCGCGCGTGAGCTGCCGGAAGCGGCCGTACGGCTGGCGCTTGACGGCGATCAACGGCGGACCAGTTTCTCTTGCATAAGGTGGCCGGCCGGCCCGCTCCGAAACCCTGCCGCTCCGAAACACAGGAGACCATACGATGACCGACCTGTTGAGCCGTCCCGATCCGCACCAGTTGCATGGCAAATGGGGCTGGTTTCTCGGCTTCGGCCTTGTTCTTCTTCTGCTCGGCGCCATCGCGCTCGCCAACCTGCTGCTCGCCACCGTGGCCTCCGTCTTCTATCTCGGCGCCATGATGCTGGTCGGCGGCGTGCTGCATCTGCTGCATGCCTTCCAGGTCAAGGACTGGAGCCATTTTCTGTTCTGGGCGCTGAGTGGCGTGCTCTACACGCTGGCCGGCTTCCTTGCCTTCACCAATCCGGCGCTCACCGCCGCCGTCTTCACCCTGTTCATGGCGGTGGCGCTGATGGCTGCCGGGCTGGCAAGGCTGTGGATCGGCTGGAAGATGCGGCCGGCCGCCGGGTCCGGCTGGATCATGCTCGGCGGCGGGGTCACCGCGCTGGCCGGCCTCGTCATCGCCATCGGCTGGCCGGTCAACAGCCTGTGGGTCCTCGGCCTGTTCCTGGCGCTCGACCTTCTGGTGCAGGGCTGGGCGCTGATCGCCGTCTCCCTTGCTGCCCGCAAGGTTGGCTGAACGGCTGTGCACAGCTGAATTGCATTTCGTCAAAAAACTTTCACGGAACCGTCACAGAGTGGCAACCGAGCATTGACCGTTATTGTGTGAGCATGTGTCGGACATTTGCATTATGCCATTGCGACGGAGAAAGACATGTCGAGCGCCTCGACGCTGGAAACGGGTATCTTGAGACGCTACGCCGACGATCAGCTTCTGCCCCTCTCCCGGCTGGTTCTGGAAACCGCCTTCCAGCCGATCGTCGAACTGTCGACCGGTCGCGCCTTCGGCTATGAGACCCTGATGCGCGGCCATGAGCGCCTGGGCTTTGCCTCGCCGCTCGATCTTCTCGATACCGCCGCCGGTGCCGACCAGCTGCTGGCGCTGGAGCAGATGCTGGCGGGCCGTGCGCTTGCCAAGTTCGCCACGCTGCCGGATTTTGCCTACAACACGCTGTTCATCAATCTGGATGGCCGGCTGATCCCGCAGGGCGAGCAGGTGGTGGACAAGCTGGTGGCGCATCTGCGCAAGGCCGGCATTCCGCCATCCTCGATCTGCTTCGAACTGTCGGAGCGGCTCGACAATACCAGCGTCCCGGAATTTGCCGTGCTGATCGGCAAGATGCGCAAGGCCGGCTTCAAGCTCGCCATCGACGATTTCGGCGTCGGCCATGCGGAGATCAAGCTGCTCTGCGACTTCCCGGTTGATTACCTGAAGATCGACCGGCATTTCATCGCCGGCCTTGAGGAAAGCGCCCGCAAGCGGCATCTGGTGCGCAACATCGTCAACATCGCGCATGTGCTTGGCATCCGCGTCATCGCCGAAGGGGTGGAGACGGAGGCGGAATGCCTCGCCTGCCGCGAATTCGGGGTCGATCTGGTGCAGGGCTGGTTCATTGCCCGGCCCACCATCTTCACCAGTGAGCTGCAATCGGCCTTCCCGCATCTGGTCGATCTCGGACGCGGCCGCCGCGCCAGCCAGTCGCTCGACGAGATCCTGATCCGCAAGCAGATCGAGATGCTGCCGACCGTCTACGAGCACGAAAGCGTCGATACGGTGTTCGAACTGTTCCGCAGCAATCCGCGCCAGTCCTTCTTCCCGGTGCTGAATGCCAATGGCGAGCCGCGCGGCATCATCAACGAGCATCACCTGAAGGAATATATCTACCGCCCCTTCGGCCGCGACCTTTTGAAGAACAAGATCTACGAGCGCGCCATCTCGCATTTCGTCGAGGGCGCGCCCATTGTCGGTCTCGATGCCAATGCCGAGCGGCTGATGAACATCTTCGCCAACATGGACGGCAGCGACTGCGTGATCCTGACGGAGAACATGCGCTATGCCGGTGTCGTTTCCGCCGCAGCCCTGATCAAGGTGATCAACGAAAAGCAGCTGAAGGTGGCGCAGGACCAGAACCCGCTGACGGGCCTGCCCGGCAACCGCGCCATCCGCGATTTCATGCACGAGGTCGGCCGCAACGACGACCAGACCCGCTTCTTCTGCTATTGCGACTTCGACCACTTCAAGCCGTTCAACGACCATTACGGCTTCCAGATGGGCGATCACGCCATCTCGCTGTTTGCCGCGCTGATGCGACGCTATTTCTTCTCGGAGGGGGATTTCCTCGGCCATGTGGGGGGCGATGATTTCTTCATCGGCTTGAGCGACTGGACGCGCGAGGAACTGAACGAGATCCTCGAACGGCTGCTTTCGGATTTCCACGACGACGTGGTGGAACTCTATTCGCCGGAAGATCGCGCCGCCGGCATCATCCGCGGCCATGACCGCAACGGCCGCGAACGGGATTTTCCGCTGCTGCGCTGCTCGATCGCCGTGCTGGAACTGCCCGAGGGCCTGCTGCTGGATGACGTGAACCGCATCAGCACGGCGATTGCCGGCGTCAAGGCGCAGGCCAAGGATTGCGAGAGCGGGCTGGTGTTCCGCAGCTTTCAGGCCCATTCCGTCTGAACGTCCTGCTCCGATGCGGCGGGACGGCGGCGGGGACGCGCCCGGCAATCGCCCGCGCCGGCCCGGCTGATTGCCGCAGGGCGACGATTGCGTCAGCGCGTCACCTTTTCAACTGCGGTGCCGGGTCCTACATCGGGGAACCGAACGAAAGGAACAGCCCATGCCTCTTTCCGCCACGCTTCCCGCATCCATGCGCCATGTCGATCTGCAAAGCTTCGGCGCGCCCGAGGTGATGACCTTCGCCAGCGGTCCGGTGCCTCTGCCGCGGGCCGGCGAGATCCTGGTGCATGTGCAGGCCGCCGGCGTGAACCGTCCGGATGTGGCGCAGCGGCAGGGCATCTACCCGCCGCCGAAGGAGGCGAGCCCCATTCTCGGCCTGGAAGTGGCGGGCGAGGTGGTGGCGCTCGGCGAGGGCGTCACCGATTTCGCCGTGGGCGACCAGGTCTGCGGCCTCGCCAATGGTGGCGGCTATGCGCAGTATTGCCTGCTGCCCGCCGGCCAGGCGCTGCCCTTCCCGAAGGGTTATGATGCGGTGCGGGCGGCGGCCCTGTCGGAAACCTTCTTCACCGTCTGGGCGAACCTCTTCCAGATGGCGGGGCTGACGGAAGGCGAAAGTGTCCTGATCCATGGCGGCACGTCGGGCATCGGCACCACGGCGATCCAGCTGGCGCGCGCCTTCGGTGCAACCGTCTACACCACCGCCGGCTCGGCCGAAAAATGCGCCGCCTGCGAAGGGCTGGGGGCTGCGCGCGCCATCAATTACAAGAGCGAGGATTTCGTCGCCGTCCTCAAGGAGGCGACCGGCGGGCAGGGGGTCGACGTGGTGCTGGACATGATCGGCGCCGCCTATTTCGAGAAGAACCTTTCCGTGCTGGCCAAGGACGGCTGCCTGTCGATCATCGCCTTCCTCGGCGGTGCCGTGGCGGAAAAGGTCAACCTGTCGCCGATCATGGTCAAGCGCCTGACGGTGACCGGCTCGACGATGCGCCCGCGCACGGCCGAAGAGAAGCGCGCCATCCGCGACGATCTCGCCACCCAGGTCTGGCCGCTGCTGGAGGCCGGCCGTGTGGCGCCCGTCATCCACACGGTGCTGCCCTTCGATCAGGTGGTGGAAGCGCACCGGCTGATGGAAAGTTCCAGCCATATCGGCAAGATCGTGCTGACGCTGGGGTGAGGGGATGTTCCGCTGATATCGTTCCGGCTCAGCCTGGCTTGTCGGTCAGGTGAAAGCGCATGCTGGCAAGGTCCAGAGGGTAGCGGCGAGCACTATAGATCCTCAGGATCCAAAGCGTCTCGTTGCGCACACTGTACGGGATGATGAAGCCGTAACGCGGTTCGATCGCTTCGCGTATGTCGGGGTGAGACGTTGGACGCCCTCCATCCGGATGCTGCTGGAGGGTCCGAATGGTGTTGGTGATGGCGGAAACAACGTTTCGGTGTCCCTGCGGCGATCGCGGCTTCAGCCAGTTCCGCAATTCATCGAGATCGGCGACGGCGTCGGGTGCAAATCGAAGGCGCATGCTCAAGCTGTACGAGTTGGCAGCGGGCGGGGACGCTCATCGTTCCGTCCCCAGCTGTCCATCCAGTCCAGCACATCCTCGCCATCAACCCCGAAACCGTTCTCAACATCCTGAAGCGCCGCCTTCATATCCTCGTCCCAGCGCTGGTTATGCGTCAGAAACGATTGAAGGGCGCTGGCAATGACATCCTGTGTCGATTGCCCGCGACGCTCTGCCAGACGGTGAAACGCCTCGATCATGTCATCCGGTAACGTCACTTCGAACTTCGTCATATAACGTTCCTTGCTCTCTGGCCTTTCCGCTCCTATCCTAGGTTCATGTTCAACGAAACGGAAGGAGGTGATCCGATGTCTAATGAGATTGCGGTTTGCAACGCGGACATGGGAAAGGTTTTGGTTTTGACGGGGCAGCCCTCGGCCTGACCGCACCTCCCCAGGGGCCTTCTACCGCAAGGTCCTGGTTCGCATTCCGAACCGAACTCATGGAAAGGGTCGCGAAAGCGGCCCTTTTTCTGTTTGGGGCGCATATCGGGCGAGGGCTATATCCCGATGCGGCCGATGGCAGGGATCTTTAGGCCGGGGCGGGTCAGATCCAGGCCGGCGACGAGGCCCAGAAAATGCACCTCCAGTCCGCTGCGCCAGCCGGCGGAGAGGCCGATGAGGCCGGCCAGCGTCAGATGCAGGTCGCGCCCGTCCGGATCGATGGCGAAGAACGGCCCTTCCGGCAGGTAGTCGCGCCCCACCGCATGCGGCGGCAGCACCGCGCCGAGATCCGGCACGCTGCGCAGCACGAAGGCGACGAAGGTGTTGGAGTTCGGCCCCGGCCAGATGCGGTAATCGCCCTGTGCGGCATAAGGATAGGCGGCAATCGCCGCCTCGACGCGGGGGATCAGCCGTTCGGCCTCGGCGCCGGTCACGGAAACCACCAGTTCGGGCGCATTGGAATACCAGTAGGCATCGGCCGGCCGATGGTTGCGGCGAATTGGCGCGCCCCAGCCCACCTTGTCGTAACGCTGGTAGGAGGATGCCCCCCTTTCCTTGGTGACGATCCAGGCATGGCTGGCAACGGCGCCCTTCAGCCCGCCGGTCTTGGCCGAAAAGACATGGATGGCGGCCGCATCGCTTGCCGCAGGCTTCGGCAGCAGGCCGGCCGATCCCCAGTTGGCGTCGCTCCAGCGGGTGGGCCGGTCCTGCAGCACCCACCAGCCGGCCGAGGCGAAGGTGGGGGCAAGGTAGACGATGAAGATCGCCGTCAGCAGTCGTTTCAGCAGTGTCATTCCGGTCGTCGTTCGCCTTTCCCGGCTGGTTGTCCGGGCCGGTAAAATGGGTTGGGCTTTTCGTCCCGTCAGGTTATCAGAGGCACGAAAGCAGCATCAGCAGGGCCTCCCAATGCAAAATCCCGTTACCGTCGAAGTCACTCGTGGCAATCGTGTGGAAAGCCGTCACCGCGGCATGGCCGTCGCCGTGGACGGCGCCGGCCGCATCGTCTTTTCCGCCGGCGAGGTGGAGGCCGGCGTTTTTCCGCGCTCCGCCTGCAAGGCCATGCAGGCCCTGCCGCTGATCGAAAGCGGCGCCGCAGATGCCTTCACCCTCTCGGCGCGCGAACTGGCGCTCGCCTGTTCCTCCCATTCGGGCGAGGACGAGCATGTGGCGACCGCCGCCGGCATGCTGGAAAAGGCCGGCCATGATCTTTCGGTTCTCGAATGCGGCGCGCACTGGTCCTCCGACCAGCAGACGCTGATCCACCAGGCCCGCACGCTGGAGCGCCCGACGGCGCTGCACAACAACTGCTCCGGAAAGCATTCCGGCTTCATCTGCACCTGCGTGCAGTCCGGATGGGACCCGAAGGGCTATGTCGGCTATGACCACCCGCTGCAGGCGGAAATCCGCGCCGTCATGCAGGCGCTGACCGGCGCCGTGCTGGACCGCGATACCTGCGGCACGGATGGCTGCTCCATTCCGACCTATGCCGTGCCTCTGAAAGGCCTGGCGCACGGCTTTGCCCGCATGCTGACCGGCGAGGGCCTGTCGCCCTCCCGCGCCGCAGCCTCGCGCCGGCTGATGGAAGCCTGCATGGCCGAGCCCTTCTACGTGGCCGGCACCAAGCGCGCCTGCACCCGTCTGATGGAGGTGGCACCGGGCAAGATCTTCGCCAAGACCGGTGCCGAAGGCGTCTTCGTCGCAGCCCTTCCGGAACAGGGCGTGGCGCTTGCCGTCAAATGCGAGGACGGGACGGCACGCGCCGCCGAAAGCATGATCTATGCCCTGATCGCCCGCTTCTTCGAGCCGGGCAGCGAGACCCGCGAAACGCTGATCGGCATGGCCAACCGCCCGCTCTCCAACTGGAACGGCATCCATGTCGGCGATATCCGTGTGACGGACGCCCTGTTTGCGTGAGGTGCTGGCCGGGGTGTCGTGATCGGCAGCGCCGGGTAGCGTTGTGCCGTTTGGGTTACCCCCTCTGGCTGTCGCCATCTCCCCACGAGGGGGAGACCCGCTGCGGCACCCGCCCGGCTTTCCCCTGCTTCGGCGGGTCGGCTGGGTTAAAGCCCTCCCTCTTGTGGGGAGGGTTGGGAGGGGTCCTGTTTCAATTGCAACAGTCGCCCTTGCGGCGGAAATGCCCAGCGGCGCCGGGATGCCATAGCGGGCAGAACGCCGGAGCCACGTCAAACGCAACGCCACCTCCCGGCCGAAATCTCAGATCTCACCGCCGATCCGCGCCGTGCCGGTCTGGCCGTTGTCGCGGATCCATTTCAGCGTCTTGTCGCCGGTCCTGTAGAGTTCGAAGCACATCGGCGCGCCCTTGTACCAGGTGGTGAACTGCTGGCAGAGGCGGTTGCCGCGGATCCACCATTTGCCGCTGTCGGTCGGCTGGATGAAGCGGCCAAGGCCGAGCGCCTCGCCGGAGCCGTCCACCACGCCGGAGCGGCGATAGTTCAGCGGAAATTCGCCGCCGAGCGGCGCGGCCAGATAGATCCGCTTGCCGATGATCTCGGTCTGGATGTCGCGGGCGCTGAAGGGCTCGCCGGTTGCGGCAGCGGGCGCGGCAAGCGCCAGAAACAGCGGCACGGTGCGGATGAGGGGTGGCAGGCGAACGAGCATCGGCAATCTCCTCTGGCGGGGCGCATCATGCGCCGGGGTCCCGGGGCCCGGCGAAGCGCGGATGATCCGCACGACGGGCGAAGGCGGCACGCCTCCCGCCGCGAAGCAATCCGGATGCGCTCACTAACGCAGACGTTGCGGTGCCGGATCAGTCGGCGGCGAGGATTTTGATGCCGGCCTGCCGGTAGGGGAGAAGCCGCCCCGCGTCGACCTCCGCCGGCACGACCAGTGTCGAAAGATGCGCGGCCGGCACGATCACGTGCGGCGAGGTGGCATCCAGCTTTTCCGGTGTGGCAAGCGTCACCGTTTCGGCGGCGCGGCCGGCGATCTGCCGCTTGATCGCCGCCTCCTCGAAATCGCCGGTCGAGAGGCCGCGGGTCGCATGGATCGCAGTGACGCCGAGAAAGAAGATGTCGGGGCTGAGAAGCGCGATCTGTGCGGCCGCATGCGCGCCGACCGCCACCATGGAATGCTTGTAGAGCGTGCCGCCGATCAGGATCACGCTGGCGGCGTGATGCTCCAGATCCGCCGCGATGGTCGGGCTGTGGGTGAGGATGGTGAGGGGCATGTCGCGCGGCAGGTGTCGCAGCAGTGCGGCATGGGTGGTGCCGCCATCGAGAAAGATCGTCATGCCCGGCCGGATCAGCGCCACGGCGGCGCGCCCGAGCCGATCCTTCACCTCGCTTGCCAGATTGCGCCGGGCCGTCAGGTCGGGAAGCCCCGGTGCGAGCGGCAGCGCGCCGCCATGCACGCGGGTCAACAGCCCTTCCGCCGCCATCTCGCGCAGGTCGCGCCGGATCGTGTCCTCCGACAACGACAGCGATTGCGCCAGATCACGGGCGATCACCTGGCCGTCGCGGCGCAGCAGGTCGAGGATCAGGGCTTTGCGTTGGCTGGTCAGCATGGCTTGACTCTTCACGAAGTTGCACGAAACATAATGATATTGCCTGAAATGAGTCTTTAAGGCAAGAAAACAAGATTTTTCGTGCGGAGAACATGCACCATGCTGATCCTGATTGCCGGCCCCTATCGTTCCGGAACCGGGGATGATCCCCGGAATATGGCGGAAAACCTTGCCCGCCTCGAAGCGCCCTCGCATGCCTTGTTCAAGGCAGGCCACGTGCCGATGATCGGCGAATGGGTGGCACTGCCCATCTGGCGGGCCGCCGCGCGGACAGAGGGTGGGCGATGCGTTCTACGAGGAGATCTTCTATCCCGTGGCGCACCGGCTGCTGTCGCTGTGCGAGGGCGTGCTGCGCCTGCCGGGCGAGTCCAAGGGGGCCGATAACGATGTGCGCCTTGCCCGCGAGCGCGGCCTGCCGGTCTGGTGCCGGCTGGAGGATGTGCCCGGCGTCATCACGGAATAGGCACTTTTCCGGCGCCGGGCGATGGGCTACTCCTTGCCCTCGATAATCTGGAGGACTGCTGATGTTGACGCTCTTCTTCTCGCCCGGCGCCTGCTCCCTGGCCGCCCATATTGCCCTCATCGATTCCGGCCTGCCTTTCGCGCTGCAGCGGCTGAAATTCGCCGAAAACGAACAGCGTTCGGCCGATTACCTCAAGGTCAACCCGAAGGGCCGCGTGCCGGCGCTGGTCACGGAGAAGGGCACGCTGACGGAAACGCTGGCGATCCTGCTGTTCATCGCGCAGATGGCGCCGGACAGGCGGCTGGCCCCGCTCGACGATCCCTTCGAACTGGCACGGCTGCAGGGATTCAACAGCTTCATCGCCACCACCGTGCATGTGAACCATGCGCATGGCCGCCGCGCCACCCGCTGGGCCGACGAGCCGACATCGATCGAGGACATGAAGCGCAAGGTGCCCGCCACCATGCGCGAGGCCTATCGCCTGATCGAGGAGGATCTGCTGGCCGGACCCTGGGTGCTGGGCGAGGCCTATTCCATCGCCGACCCCTATCTGTTCGTGATGTCCAGCTGGCTGAAGGGCGACGGCGTCGATATTGCCGAGTTCCCGCGCGTCGCGGATCACTACCGGCGCATGCAGGAGCGCGCCTCGGTGCAGAAGGCGCTGGCCGACGAAGCGGCAGCCTGAGCCGGAGCCGCCGGCGGCTGCGGTTTCAGGATTCCTTCACGCGCAGCGTGCCAGCGGCGGGGTTTTCGCCGCGGCCGGCGGCTCGGCCTGGAACGTCACCTCGCCGAAGGGAAGATCGGCAAGCTCGCGCAGGCTCATGCGCGAAATCTGCGGATCCTGCAGGATGTCGGCCGTGCCGGCGGTGTCTGTGCGGCAGGCCCAGCGGAAAAATCGTTGGAAAAGGGTCGGAATTGCCATGATGGCCACCTCGCAAATAGGGGGTATTTGCAGGCTCGTTATCGCGGCACCGGCCGTCATCTTCAATTGAAGAAATCAGGCGTCTGCTGTAGAAAATCTATATGCAGAACCTCAATCGCGTTCACCTCAACGGCCTGCGGGCGCTGGAAAGCGTTGCCCGCCTCGGTTCGCTGCAGGCAGCGGCCGAGGAGCTTGGCGTCACCATCGGCGCCGTCAGTCAGCAGGTCATCAAGGCGGAGGCACAGCTCGGCCGCCCCGTCTTTGCCCGCACGCCGAAGGGGCTTGTGCCGGTGGAGGGCACGGGGCCGCTGATCGCCCGGCTGACCGACGGTTTCCAGGCGCTGTCGGAGGCGGTCGCCATCGGCCGCCAGCCGGATGATACGCTGCTGACCGTCTCCGTCGCGCCGGTCTTTGCCTCGCGCTTCATCCTGCCGCGCATCGACCGGTTCACCGCCCGTCATCCGCAGATTCGGCTGCGGCTGGATGCGACCGCGCGGCTGGCGGATTTTTCCCGCGATGCCGTCGATGTCGGCATCCGTATCGGACGCGGCACGTGGCCGGGCGTCGAGGCGGACCTGCTTCTGCCGCAGACGGTGTTTCCGGTCTGCGCCCCCTCGCTCGCCCGTGGCCTGAAGGCACCCGCCGATCTCCTCAAGCTGCCGGTGCTGCTCGACGGGCAGGCGATGTTTTCCTGGGATGTCTGGCTGGAGGAGGCGGGCCTTGCCGGCCGCAAGATCAAGCCGCGCCATGTGTTCAACGAGGCTTCGCTCTGCCTCGAGGCGGCGATTGCCGGGCAGGGGGTGATGCTTGCCTGGCGGCTTCTGGCGCTGTCGGCTGTCCGGCAGAACTGCCTGGCCGTGCCCTTTCCCATCGAGGCGCCGACCGGCATGGGCCATTATCTCGTCACCCGCGCCGGAGCCCGGCGTCCCGCCAAGGTGACGATGTTTGCCGCCTGGCTGCGGGCGGAACTCGACGAGGCCATGGCGGACTGGGACGCGCTTGACGTGCCGGTGACTGGGCGGTAACGATTGTCGGCAAGGGTCCGCAGTTCACCCAGGCGTCGCCGCCCGATCACGCATCGGGAGCTAAACCTGCCATCTCATCCCGCACTCACGATTGGTTTCTCCTTCGTGCCGGGTCGGAAGACGGTGACCACCGACGATCGAACCGGCACGATATCGAGGAAGAAACGATGTCGAAAACCCTGCATGCCGTCACCATTCCGGATCTCTCCGCGCTGGCGAAAACCCTGCGCCGCGAGCTGGATGCGCGAGATACCCCGCCAAGCCATGTGGAACTGCTCAACCTCTTATCCCGCGGGGCGGGCTTCCGCAATTTCCAGCACCTCAAGGCAAGCCAGGGCGCTGCCGCCCGGCTGCAGGCAGCACCCGAGCCGGTCGAGGTGGAGCCTGTCGATCACCGCAGGATCGAGCAGGTGCTGCGCTGTTTCGATGGCGATGGCGTGATGGCCCGCTGGCCGAAGAAGACCTCGCAGCAGAAACTGGCGCTCTGGTGGTGCTGGGCCGCCCTTCCGGCCCGGCGGGAGCTTTCCGAACCGGAGGTGAACGCGATCCTCAAGGACCTGAACGGCTTTGGCGATCACGTGCTGATCCGCCGCGAACTGGTGGATTGGGGCATGGTCGCCCGCTCGCCGGATTGCCGCATCTACCGGCGGATCGAAACCCGTCCGCCGGCGGAAGCGGCTGCCCTCATCCGTCACCTGCTGGCCCGCAAGCGGGCGAGGATCGTGCCGCGGGTCTCGAACCGGCCGCCGTTCACACCGGGCCGGTCGCCGGCTCGGCCAGGCGCTTCTCCCACATCGCCTTGAAGGCGGGGCGGGCCTGGGCGCGCTCCAGCCAGGCCTTCAGCGCCGGGCGCTCCTCGAAGAGCGGGGCGTGCGGCTGTGCGTAGCGGACGATCTCGGCCATGTTGATGTCGGCAACCGTGAAGCGTTCGCCGACCATCCACGTCTTGCCGGTCAGGTGCTTTTCCAGCACATCGAAGGGGCGCTTCAGGCTGGCGGCGGCGGTGGCGATCGCGGCCTTCACCTCGTCGGTCTGTTCGCCGAGCGAGGCGAAGGAAATCTTCAGCGCGGTCGCCTCGATCTCGGTCGCGGCAAACAACGCCCATTGCAGCATGGCGGCGTCCTCGACCAGATCCTTCGGTCCGAAGTCGCCGCCGTATTTCTTGGCGAGATAGAGGTTGATGGCCAGCGATTCATGCACGACCACGCCGTCATCATCGATCGAGGGAATGGTGCCCATCGGGTTGATGGCGAGGAAGGCGGGCGACTGGGTGTTCATCGGCGCATCGGGTGCCTTGGGGTCGGCAAGGCGCTTGGCCTGCACC
Source organism: Rhizobium sp. CSW-27 (assembly GCF_018760785.1). Taxonomy (GTDB): domain Bacteria; phylum Pseudomonadota; class Alphaproteobacteria; order Rhizobiales; family Rhizobiaceae; genus Neorhizobium. Next base: position 443,761 of record NZ_JAHHZO010000001.1, on the reverse strand, counting down.
ACGGGCACGTGGGTGAAGGCAAGGTCGAGTTCGCCGGCCAGCCAGAGGGTGCGGGTGGCGCGGGAGCGGCAGGCGCCGTAGATCGTCAGCATGTGCGGTGGTTCCTGTTTGCGATGGCAGACGAAACCTATTGCCGCGGGCCGCCGAGGAAAAGACGCCCCGGCCACAGGCAGCGATGAAATTTTGTGATGCGCGAAGCGGCGTGCGCCACCGCGCCGCCGGTTGTGAAAACGAATCAGTTTGCCCCTCTTGAATTTTTTCCGCACTGCCCTGTTGCGATTCGCAACAGCCTGTCATGATCTGGGCCGGTGTTCCAGATTGGTGCAACCATAGGCAGGGTTGGATGGCTTTCGACGCAATAGATCGAAGTTTCACGATTGTCTTAAACGAAGGGAAGGGTTTGCCTCCCATTCTTTGGCTGTCAACGGACCCCGCGACATATTTTGCCCTTCTCATATAGCCGCCTGCACCGTTAGGATTCGGCCATGGGAGGGCAGGAGCGCGGAAAGGGTGCAGGAGGCGGATGAATGAGTGATACTGCAATGCACCAAAGGATTACCGCATCCGATGCCGATCCGCTCGATCTGCTGCGCCGCCATCTTCTGCAACTCGTGGCTTCCGCCGATCCGGATGATGCGGAGGGCGCCCGCATCATCCAGTCCCTCGATCCCCGCATGCTTTTCGATCAGTTCTCCGAATATTTCTGCATCAAGGACCGGCGCTGCCGGTTCGTCTTTGCCAATGCGGCGGCGCTCGTCTGCGTCGATGCCCGCTCGATGGCCGATCTGATCGGCCGCACCGAGCTGGATTTTCTTGACCGGGCCACCGCCGAAGAGCGTTTCGCCCTGGAGCAGGACCTGATGGCGCAGGGCGCCAATTGCGAGCGCGAGGAGATGGTGCGCCTGCCGGACGGTGTGGAGAAATGGCTGCTGACCACCCGCACCAGCCTGCGCAATGCCATGGGCGAGGTGGTGGGGCTGATGGTGATGTCGCGTGACATCACCCGTGCCCGGCAGGAGGCGGAACTGGAGCGCGGCCATGCTGCGGTGCTGGAAATGGTGGCGCGCGGCCGGCCGCTGCCGGCGGTGCTGGATGCGCTGTGCTGCATGATCGAGAACCAGCTGGAAGGCGTCTTCGCCTCGGTGCTGCTGCTTGACGAGGCTGGCGAACGCCTGCGGCACGGGGCAGCCCCCAGCCTGCCGCCGGCCTATACCCGGCTGATCGACGGCATTGCCATCGGCCCCTCCGTCGGCTCCTGCGGCACGGCCGTCTGGCGGCGCTGCTCCATCGTGGTGCGCGATATCAATTCGGATCCGCTCTGGGCCGATTTCCGCCATCTGGCCATCCCCTTCCGGCTGCGCTCCTGCTGGTCCACGCCGATCATGGGCGCCAACAACCGGGTGCTCGGCACCTTCGCGCTCTATTCCGGCGAGGTGCGCGAACCCGCGCAGCGGGAAATCGCGCTCACCGCCATGGCCACCGATCTTGCCGGCATCGCCATCGAGCGGGCCATGAACGAGCGGCGCATCCAGCATCTGGCCTATCACGATCCGCTGACGGGCCTGCCGAACCGCACGCTGTTCTGGGCAAATTTCGGCCGCGCGCTGACCGAGGCGCGCCGCGAAAGCCGCAAGCTGACGGTGGCCTATATCGATCTCGACAATTTCAAGCAGATCAACGACACCCACGGCCACGCCACGGGCGACCAGGTGCTGCAGCAGATCGCCGAGCGGATCGAGCAGCGTATCCGGCCGGGCGATCTGGCCGTGCGGCTCGGCGGCGACGAGTTCGCCATCGTGATCGGCGATGTCTATCAGGACGAGGCAAGCGCGCTGATGCGCCTGCGCGATATCCATGGCGCCATTTCGCAGGAACTGCGGGTGGGCTCGGTGCGCGCCTCCGTCACCTGCAGCATCGGCGTCTCCTTCCATCCGCAGGATGGCGATACGCCGGAGACACTTTTGGCAGCCGCCGACCGCGCCATGTACGAGGCGAAGGCGCAGGGCCGCGATGCGCTGCAGGTGATGCGTCGCATTCCGGCCTGAGCCGGGGTTGTGTCCTTCAGCCGGCGGGGCCGTCCGGTGCGTCCGGGCCTGCGGCCGGTTGCGCGGCCATCGGCAGGGCCGCATCCTCCGGTCCGTCCCCGGCCTGGAAGATCTGCTCGAAGCCATCGAGAAAGCGTTCGAACAGATGGCTGAAGGCCTGGCGTTCTTCGTCTTGCCAGGTGCGGGTGGCCTGCGCCACGATGGCGTGCTTGACCGCGCGGATTTCCGTCAGAAGGGCTTCGCCGGCCTCCGTCGGGGCAATCAGCGAGCGGCGGCCGTCTTCCTGCGAGGCGTCGCGCTTCAGGATGCCCTGGCTGACCAGTTCGGCCACCAGCCGGCTGCCGCGCGACGGGTCGATGCGCATCGCATCGGCAATGGCACCGACGGTTGCTTCGCCGCCCTCGCGGCGGATGCGTACCACCACCTCCAGAATGTCGAGCTGCGACAGGTCCAGCCCCGGTGCGGCGCGCGCGATGGCGATGCGGCCGATCATGCGCCGCCCCATCATGACGCGCATGCGCGTCATCGTCTGGCCGATGCGGAAGATGTCCGCGTCGGTCTGTGCGGCAGGCTCTGGCTGTTCGGGATCTCTCGTCATGGGCGACGTCGTACACCAGATCGTGAGGCGGCTTCAAGTGTATGCGAAACGCAAGAGCATTCAGTTGACAATTATATGCTGAAGGCACATAAATTGGCAAACCTCAGGATGCCCCCAATGGACATGTCACCCCAGCCGTTCCAGCCGCTCGTCACCGACAAGCGCCTGCGGCTCGCCATCTTTCTGTTTCTCCTCACGGCCATGTTCATGGCCACGCTCGACAACCAGATCGTCTCCACCGCGCTGCCGACCATCGTCGGCGAGTTCGGCGAACTGGAGCGGTTCGGCTGGGTGGGCTCCGCCTTCCTGCTGGCCACCAGCGCCGTGATGCCGGTCTATGGCAAGCTGGGCGATCTGTTCGGCCGCAAATACGTGATGATTGCTGCGGTCACCATCTTCACCATCGGCTCGCTGCTGTGCGGTCTCGCCTGGTCGATGGACAGCCTGATTGCCGCGCGCGTCTTCCAGGGGCTTGGCGGCGGCGGCATCATGGTGTCGATCTTTTCCGTCAATGCGGACCTGTTCGAACCGCGCGAACGCGCCCGCTACCAGAGCTATTCCAGCCTCGTGATCATGGCCTCCGGCACGGTCGGCCCGACGATCGGCGGCGTGATGAGCGATCTCTTCGGCTGGCGGTCGATCTTCCTGGTCAACCTGCCGATCGGCATTCTGGTGCTGGCCGGCCTGATGATGCTGCTGCCGAACCGCCGGCCGAGCCGGCAGCCGAAGATCGACTACATGGGCGCCGTGCTCCTGGCGCTGGCCAGCACCACCGTGGTGCTGCTGACCGACGGCATCTCGCTGTTCGGCTCGCTGTTCTCCTGGGAAAGCTTCACCGTGCTGGCGATCGGCACCGCGTCGGCGGTCGCCTGGGTGATGGTGGAGCGTCGCGCGCCCGATCCGATCATTCCGCTGCGCCTGTTCCGTGATTCCACCTTCTCGCTGTTCCTCATCGTTTCCCTGATGACCGGCGGCGTGGCGATCGGCATGGTCAACTATTTCGCGCTCTTCCTGCAGACGACGACCGGCCTCACCCCCACCGGTGCCGGCCTGTTCTTCATCGCCGTCACCGGCGGTATCGTTGTCGGATCGCTGTCGGCCGGGCGGCTGATCTCGATCACCGGCCGCTACAAGCCCTTCGTCGTGGCGGGCCTGGTGATGAACGTCGTGACCCTTCTCATCTTCTCGCAGCTGCATGCCGGCAGTTCGCTGGTGCTGGTGGCGCTGGTCATGCTGATGCAGGGCCTCTCCGTCGGGCTTGGCCAGCAGGCGCCGGTCATCGGGGTGCAGAATGCCGTGCCGCGCGCCGATGTGGGCTCCGCGACCGGCGCCGTCACCCTGACGCGCATGGGCGGGGCGGCAATCGCCATTTCCATCTATGGCGCCGTCATCACCGCCTTCATGCATGGCGTCACCATTCCGGGTGTCGACAATGTCACGACGCTGACCCCGGATCAGCTGGCGAAGCTGCCGGAGGCGGCGCGTCTTGCGGTGGCGGATGCCTATGCGCGGGCCTTCGAGCCGATGTTCCTCACGGCTGCCGGCCTTGCGGGCGTCGGCCTGATCGCCGCTCTGATGCTGAAGCCGGTGCGCCTGCCGTCTGCCGGCGAGCGCAAGGGGTGAAGAACGGCGTCTGCCGCAGAAGACCCTTTCAAAGTGCCGGTTTCGGCCTATCTTCAGGGCGATGAAACCTGAGGCGCTGCTCTATCCCACGCCCGCCGGGCTCTATTGCCCGGCCGGCGATTTCCACGTCGATCCCGTGCGTCCGGTAGCAAGGGCGCTGATCACCCACGGCCATTCCGACCATGCCCGCGCCGGCCACGGCGCCGTGCTCGCCACCCGCCAGACGCTCGACATCATGGGTCTGCGCTACGGCGCGGATTTTGCCGGCGCGACCCAGGCGGCGACCTTCGGTGAGGCCATCGATCTCGGCGGCGTGACGGCGCGTTTCCATCCGGCCGGCCATGTGCTGGGTTCGGCGCAGATTTCCATCGAGAAGGCTGGCATCCGCATCGTCGTCTCCGGTGATTACAAGCGCGGCGTGGATCCCACCTGCGCCCCCCTTCGAGCCGGTTTCCTGCGATGTGTTCATCACCGAAGCCACCTTCGGCCTGCCGGTGTTCCACCATCCGGACCCGAAGGCGGAGACCCGCAAGCTGCTCACCTCGCTCGCCCAGTTTCCCGAGCGCACGCATCTGGTCGGCGCCTATGCGCTCGGCAAGGCGCAGCGGGTGATCCGCCTCATCCGCGATTGCGGCTATGACCGGCCGATCTACATTCACGGCGCGCTGGCGAAACTCTGCGACTATTATATCGCCGAGGGTATCGATCTCGGCGAGCTCCGCCCGGCCACCCTCGAGAAGAAGGAGCCGGGGGCGTTCCACGGCGCCATCGTGGTCGGCCCGCCCTCTGCCTTCCAGGACCGCTGGGCGCGCCGCTTCAACGAACCGCTGATCGCCTTTGCCTCCGGCTGGATGATGGTGCGCCAGCGCGCCAGGCAGGGCGGGGTGGAACTGCCGCTCGTGATTTCCGACCATTGCGATTGGCCGGAACTGCTCGACACCATCCGCGAGATCGCCCCGCAGCAGGTCTGGGTCACGCATGGCCGCGAGGAGGCGCTGGTGCGCTGGTGCGAACTTGCCGGCATCGCCGCCCGCCCGCTGCATCTGGTGGGCTACGAGGACGAGGGGGATTGAGGATGCATGCCATTCGGTCTCTCAGGGAGAAAACCCCTCCCCAACCCCTGCCCACAAGGGGGAGGGGCTCGGCTGCCTCGCACTGCCGTCGTTCCGAAGTAGCTCGGTTGCGCCAATGTGGTTTGTTCGGGAAGACGGCGCTGCGAGTCGTCTCCCCCCTTGTGGGGGAGATGCCCGGTAGGGCAGAGGGGGTTTTACATCACCGCTCATCGGGCCCCAACCGTCGCGCGCGCGGTGTCGCTCAGCCCCCTCTCTCCTGCCGGCCATCTCCCCCACAAGCGGGGAGATCGACTCGTCGCTCGCCCCCAGGCGGCAGGACAGAGGGAGGTATCTCAGCCTCGACCAGCATCAGCGCGAGGCACGCATGAAAGCCTTCGCCACACTCCTCGACCGCCTGGTGCTCACCCCGTCGCGCAACGGCAAGCTGACGCTGCTCGTCGATTACTTCCGCACCACGCCGGACCCCGATCGCGGGTACGGGCTGGCAGCGCTCGCCGGCACGCTCGATCTGAAGGGCGTCAAGCCGGCGCTTCTGAAGGAACTGGCGCTGGAGCGGCTGGATCCCGTCCTCTTTCAGTATTCCTACGACTATGTGGGCGATCTCGCCGAAACCATCGCGCTGATCTGGGATGGCGGGGCGAAGGAGCGGGTGGCGGCGGAAACCCAGCCGCGGCTCGGCGAGGTCGTCACGCGCATGAACAGTCTCGGCCGAACGGAGGTGCGCGCCGCCGTGCGCGACCTGCTGGATCATCTCGATCATTCCAGCCGCTTCGCCTTCCTGAAACTCGCGACCGGGGGGCTGCGCATCGGGGTTTCGGCGCGGCTTGCCAAGCAGGCGCTGGCGGAAATGAGCGGTTCCGGTGGCATCGGCAGGGACGTCACCGAGATCGAGACGCTCTGGCATGGCCTCGCCCCTCCCTATCAGCCGCTGTTTGCCTGGCTGGAGGGGCGGGGGGAGAAGCCGGTGCTGGCAACACCCGCCATCTTCCACTCCGTCATGCTGGCAAATCCGGTCGAGGCGGGGGATCTCGACAAGCTGGACCCTGCCGATTACGCGGCGGAATGGAAGTGGGACGGCATCCGCGTGCAGATCTCCTCCTTCGGGGGGACGCGCAAGCTCTATTCCCGCTCCGGTGACGATATTTCCGGTGCCTTTCCCGATGTGATCGACGCGATTTCCTTCGAGGGTGTCATCGATGGCGAACTGCTGGTCGGAGGCACCGCCCGGTCGAACAGCGCCACCCGCAGCTTCTCCGATCTGCAGCAGCGGCTGAACCGCAAGACGGTGAATGCAAGGCTGGTGCAGGATTATCCGGCCTTCGTGCGCGCCTATGACCTGTTGTTCGAAGGCGGCGAGGACCGGCGCGCCAGGACCTTTCTGGAGCGCCGCGAGCGTCTGACGGATCTGATCGGCAAGGCACCGCACGATCGCTTCGACCTGTCGCCGCTGGTGCCCTTTGCCAGCTGGCAGGAGCTTGATGCGCTCCGGTTGTCGCCACCCGATCCGGTCATCGAGGGGGTGATGATCAAGCGGCGGGACAGCGCCTACCAGGCCGGGCGCCTGAAGGGGCCTTGGTTCAAGTGGAAGCGCGAACCCTTCAACGTCGATGCGGTGATGATGTATGCGCAGCGCGGCCACGGCAAACGCTCCAGCTATTATTCCGATTTCACCTTCGGTGTGTGGACGGAGGGGCCGGAGGGCGAGCTGCTGGTGCCGGTCGGCAAGGCCTATTTCGGCTTCACCGATGCGGCACTGGAGATCCTCGACAAGTTCGTGCGCGACAACACGGTGGAGCGTTTCGGGCCGGTGCGCGCCGTGCGCGCCGAACCCGGCTTCGGCTTCGTGCTGGAAGTCGCCTTCGAGGGCATCAACCGCTCGACGCGTCACAAATCCGGCGTGGCCATGCGCTTTCCCCGCATCGCCCGCCTGCGGCCCGACAAACTGCCGCGCGACGCAGACCGCCTCTCGACGCTTGTCGCGATGATCGACGAGCGGCAGGTCGAGAAAGCGTGAACGGTCGGGGGCTTGTTCGCCGTGCCGGCGGTGATAGCCTCGACCGTCCGTTCATCAACACGGTCCCGCCGATGCTTTTTTCCCGCCGTCTCGTGCTTGCCGGTCTCCTCGCCGGAGCCGCCATGCCTGCCGCTGCCGCCTCCGTTGCCCCGCCCGAAGGGGCTTCCGCCTCCGGCAAGGCGATGCCCCAGCCCCCCGCGCAGGCGGCACGGCCCGTCGGGCCGCCACCCTTTCCGGTTCCCGAGGAGCCGCCGCTGGAGCTGCAGGATTATGCCGAGGCCCGCCGCCAGTTTCGTACCCATCTGCTGAAGTTCGGCCCCGCACCGGAGGCGGCGCCGCCGCTCGGCACGCCGGCCGGCGCCCGTAAGGTGCTCTATCGCGGCGGCGCGGCACAGGAGCTCGAACTGATCGCCTGGATCGGCGAAGGCAAGCCATCGCGGGCACCGAAGCCGGCGGTGCTGTTCCTGCATGGCGGCAATGCCACCGGCGATGGCCATTGGCAGCTGGTGATGCCCTATGTCGAGGCGGGCTTCATCGTCATGCTGCCCTCGTTCCGCGGTGAAAACGGCCAGGCCGGCAATTATTCCGGCTTCTACGACGAAACCTCCGATGCGCTGGCGGCGGCGGACTATCTGCTGGCGCAGCCCGGCGTCGATCCTGGGCGGCTGTTCATCGCCGGTCACAGCAATGGCGGCACGCTGGCGATTCTCGCCGCCATGACACGGCGCTTCCGCGCGGCCGTGCCGATCTCTGCCGGCGTCGATGCCTGGCGCTATTTCGGCCGCTACCGCGAGGAGATCCGCTTCGACCGCACCGATCCGCGCGAATTCGTCATGCGCTCCTCGGTCTGCTTCGGCAGAAGCCTGAAGTGCCCGACGCTGCTCCTGCGCGGCACGGAGGAACGGCCCTTCGACCGCAATCACCAGCTGATGGTCGATCGCGCCCGCTCCGCCGGCATTTCCATCGATCACAGCCTGCTGCCCGGCACGCATAACGGCGTGGTGCCCGGCGCGGTGGCGGAAAGCATCCGCTTCTTCCGTGCCCACGGGGCGTGAGGGGCTTCTCTCACGACAGCCTCGCGCCAGCCACGCCCGACAGACTGTGCCCCGACGTCATCTGCCGGAAGTCTCGCCATGCCTTGCACCGCCCGCCCTGTTTCACGCCTTCTTGCGGCCGCCAGTCTTGCTGCCATCGCCTGCGGGCTGTCCGGCTGCATCCTGGTCACCGATACCAGCCGCATGAACCCGGATGTCTTCGTGCAGGAGACGGCGCCGGTCTTCTACAACATGGCCGGCGCCAGCCAGCCGGAGCCGCAGCCCCTGCCGGTGCGCAAGCAGCAGCCCATTCCGCAGAAGCGCGACCTCTACCAGACGCAGTTCCACCAGACCTATGGCGTGCCGATCAGCAATCCGGCCTTCCGCAGCTATTACGCCAGCATGCAGGATGACGGCCACACGCTGCCGGCCATTCCCTATTCACGCATCGACCAGCGCTATCTGCGCCAGGAGGTGGATTATGCGACCACCGAGGCGCCGGGCACCATCGTGGTGGATACCCGGGCCCGCTTCCTCTATCTGGTGCAGCCGAACGGCAAGGCGCTGCGCTATGGGGTCGGCATCGGTCGTGAGGGCTATGCCTGGTCCGGTCGCGGCGTCATCCAGTGGAAGGCGAAGTGGCCGCGCTGGACCCCGCCGCAGGACATGGTGGAGCGCCAGCCGGAACTGGCGAAATTCTCCGCGGCGGAAGGCGGCGCCATGCCGGGGCTCAACAATCCGCTCGGTGCCCGCGCGCTCTACATCTACAAGGATGGCAAGGATACGCTCTATCGCGTGCACGGCACGCCCGACTGGCAGTCGGTCGGCAAGGCTACCTCGTCCGGTTGCGTGCGCATGCTGAACCAGGATGTCATCGACCTGTTCGACCGAGTGCCGGCCCGCACCCCGATTGTGGTGATCTGATCACACCCTTCTCACGACAAGGTGCATCCTGGCGCGCTGGGCAGGCAATTAAGGCGCGCTATACTTCTTTAGGCCATAATTGACGGAACAAATTGTTGCAGAGTTCGTTGGTTTCCGTTCTTGTTCCCGCCGTTCCAGTGAAGAAGTAATTCCGGCCCCATGACAAAAGATCTTTTCAGCCGCCGCCGACTCCTCAGTCTCCTGGCCGTCGGTACCGCCTCCACGCTTGCCAGTTGCGCCTCCTCCAGTCCCGGCCCCGGTGGCCTTCGCATCACCTATCGCGGCGAGGACGGCATTTCCCAGTATGTGCCGTCGCCGCCGATGCGCGGCCGTTCGCCGGAACTCGATGCCATCTATGGCGAGACGGTGGATGGCGGCTATGTCATCCCCGCCGTTCCTTACTGGCAGATCGATCCGCGCTTCTACCGCCAGCGCGTCGTGGACCCGACCGGCCAGCCGCCGGGCACCGTCGTCGTCGATACGGCCTCGCGCTTCCTGTATCTGGTGGAGCCGGGCGGCACCGCCATGCGCTATGGCGTCGGCATCGGCCGCCAGGGCTTCTCCTGGCAGGGTGAGGGCGTCATCCAGTGGCGCCAGAAATGGCCAAAATGGACGCCGCCGCAGGAAATGATCGGCCGCCAGCCGGAACTTGCCAGATATTCCGCCGCCAATGGCGGCATGGATCCGGGCCTGATGAACCCGCTCGGTGCACGGGCGCTCTACATCTTCCAGAACGGCCAGGACACGCTCTACCGCCTGCACGGCTCGCCCGAATGGAACTCCATCGGCAAGGCCGTGTCCTCGGGCTGCGTGCGCCTGATGAACCAGGACATCATCGACCTTTACGAGCGTGTGCCGCAGAAGGCGCGCATCGTCGTCTGGCAGTAGGGCGACCGCGCAAGCCTGGTTTGAAAGGCGCCGTCGTGGCGCCTTTCGTCGTTCAGCCGTCGGCCTCGACCACCATGCAGTCGAAGCGGCTGGCGGCGAGTGCCTGGCAGGCGGACTGGGCGGCGTCGCGGCTGTCAAAACCGGAGAAGCGGGCGCGGTGCAGCGGGCCGGAGCGGCCGCTGACGGTCTGGGTGTAGGGTGTCACGCCCGAGAAGCGGCTATCGAGCGCCGGCATGGCCCGCGACAGGATGGCGATGGCTTCCGACTGGCTGCGGGTGGCGGCGATCTGCACCGCCCAGCCGGCATTGCTGACCACGGCGAAGGGGATGCCGGCCGGCGGGGCGGAAAGGCCGGCGGGCGGTGTCGGGGCTGAGGCCATGGGGGTGGAAACGAGAGGGGCGGAAACGGGCGAGGCCTCGGCCATCACCGGTGCCGCGACCGGGGAGGGCTGCGCCGGTGCGGCATAGGCAAGGTCCGCGGATCTCTCCTGCAGGGCCGTGATCTTGCGGCCGACCGGATCGCGATGCGCGGGCATGACCGGCAGCGGCACGCCACGTTCCGGCAGGTCTACGCCGCCGGCCACCACCTGCGGTGCCGCACCGCGACGAATGCTGGCTTGCGGCATGGCGGCATCGAGAAGGGCGGCCATGCGGTTGTCGCGGGCCTTTGCCGTGCGTCCGCCCAGCACCACGCCGATCACGCGCTTGCCGTTGTCGTTGACGGCGCTGACGATGTTGAAGCCGCTGGCATTGATATAGCCGGTCTTGATGCCGTCCATGCCATTGTAGCGATACATCAGATGGTTATGGCCACGGATGGTGCGGCCGCGAAAGCTGAAGGAGCGGGTGGCGAAGATGCGGTATTCCTTCGGGAAATCCCGCATCAGGGCAAGGCCGAGCGTTGCCATGTCGCGCGCCGTCGTCACCTGGCGGCTGTCCGGCAGGCCGGAGCCGTTGCGGAAGGTGGTGCGGCTCATGCCGAGCTGGCGGGCCTTGCGGGTCATCGCCTGGCCGAATTTTTCTTCCGAGCCGTAGAGATGATCGCCGATGCCTTCGGCCACGTCATTGGCGGATTTCACCGCCATGCCATAGACGGCCTCGCGCACCGTGTAGGTCTGGCCGGCGGGAATGCCGAGCTTGAAGGGAATGGTGCTGGCGCCATTGCGCGACATGACGATCTTCTGGTCCCATCGGAGGCGCCCGTCGCGCAGCGCCTCGAAGGTCATGTAGAGCGTCATCATCTTGGTCAGCGAGGCGGGATGGTTCAGCACGTCGGCATTTTCCGCCGCCAGCACCTTGCCCGTATTGGCGTCCATGACGAAATGCGCATAGCCCGCCTGGGCCGGCGCGGCCGCAAGGCCAAGGCCGAGCAGAAGCGCCGCCATTCCCAACATCATCGAAAAAGCCTGCGCGATCTTCGTCATTCCGGTCCCCGTTCGGATGAAGAATGCCATGCATAAGGCTGCTTTGCGGCAACAAATTCGTTCGAATTTTAGAGATTGCCGACGGGCTTAACGGAGGGTGAAGAGCGGCGGCTGCCTGTGCCAGCATGAGGCGTCCGGGTGGTGTTGGCAAGGTGTGGCAGGGCTCAGCGGCAGGACGAGAGGGTCACCCTGTGCAACGGGGATTTTCCACGCCGCAGGCAATCCACGACCGCCAGCACGCCGAGCAGCGTCGTCAGCGCACCGACGATCATCATCACGGGCGCCGGCCCCAGGAAGGCGATGTCCATCGTGGCATGGAAGCCGGCGGCGAGCAGCAGGCTGCCGCCGGTGCGGTTGACGATCGTCGTCAGCAGGAAGGCACCGGTGACCAGGCTGAACAGCCAGCCGACCACGCCGGGCGCATCGAGCGTGCTCAGGCCGGGCGAAAACAGGAAAAGCGGCCAGTGCCACAGCGCCCAGAGGCCGGACACAAGAAGCGTCGCAAGTACGGGGTGCAGCCGGGTCTGGAGGAGCGGCAGGGCAAAGCCGCGCCAGCCGATTTCCTCGCCGAAGCCGTAGAAGACCAGCGTGGCGGCCCAATAAGCGGCAAGGGGAAGGGCCGGGTATTCCGCACTGCGGGTCAACCAGCTGCGCGGATCGCCCGCCGCCCAGCCGAACGCGGCAATCTCGGCGATTGCCAGAAGCAGGAAGGGACCGAACCAGACGGCAGCGTGCCAGGGCCAGGGCACGCGCCAGAGCAGCAGGCGCTGCCGCAGCTGACGAAGGGCCGGGCGTCCGCCGCAGAGGCCGGTGCAGATGATGCCGGCAAGCGCCGGGCCAAGACTGCCGATCAGATGCAGGTAGCGCAGCGGGGAAGCGGCGGCGCCGGGGATAAAGGCCAGCGGCAGCCAGCAGATCCAGGTGAACAGACAGGCCAGCAGGCCGAAGCCGATGAAAGCCTTCAGCACTTGCGATGACGGCGCCATTGCCCTTAGCTTCTCCCGGTAGAAACGTGCTGATATCCTGCGGCGGTTGTCCGGCCGCCGCCCCGGTGCAGCCTATCGCACGGCCACGCTACGGGTGGCCGTGCGGATTTGGGAAACGGCGTCAGACGAACTGCGACAGGCCCGGAACCGAATTGACCACTTCGTCCACCGTCTCGCTGCCGGCATGTTCGCGGGCAACGGCGATGGTCTCGCGGGCAAGTGCCGTGATTTCGCCCATGCCGAGGCCGAGCGACATCAACTGCTGGCCGAGCGCCATCACGCCACCGCCGAAGGCCGACATCAGCCCGCCGAGCAGCCCGCCGCCACCGGCGCCTTCGCCGTTGAACTTCGCCACCAGTTCCGGCGCGCCGGGAATGGCCTCGATCATGCGGGCCACCGCGCCGTCATCGGCCTCGCGCTGCAGGAAGCCCAGCATCATGCCCACGGCCTTTTCCGCAGTGTCCGGCGCGATGCCCACATTGTCTGCCACGCGGCTAACCAGCTCGTTCATCAAACTCTCCTCAGGTTTTTGACGTTAACGTCAAGGTAAATAAATCGCCGGCCGGATGCAAGCCGTCCGGGCTGGGTAGCATGTCGTGATGAAATCTCGATGCGGCAAAAGGAAAGAGGGCGCGGCCGCAAGCGGGCCGCCCGGCGTCAGCAGCGGGTTTCGCCCAGCGTATCGGCCATGGTGGCGCCGCGCTGGCCCATCGGCTGTTCCGGTCCCGTGGTGCTGTCGCGGGCGGTCTGGTGTTCCAGTTCCGCATTGAGTTCCGCGCCCAGGATGACGATGATCGCGGAAATCCAGGTCCAGAACAGGAAGCCGATCAGCGCGCCAAGCGCGCCGTAGGTGGCGTTGTAATCGGCAATCCGCGTCAGGTAGAAGGAAACGCCGAGCGATCCGGCAAGCCACAGCAGCGCCGCAAGCCCGGCGCCCCAGCTCACCCAGCGCAGCTTGGCGCGTTCGCGGCTCGGACCGTAGCGGTAGAGCAGACTGATTCCGATTGCCACCAGCACCAGCAGCACCGGCCAGCGCAGCAGGTTGATGATCAGGCCGGCCGCGCCGGCGGGATCGACCAGCGCGATCAGCGCCGGAACGACGCCGAGCCCGATGACCAGCAGGATGACGCCCACCATGCCGCCAAGCGTGAAGGCGAAGGCCACCAGGTTGAGCCGCAGGAAGCTGCGTTTCTCCTCTTCCGCATAAGCGATGTTCATCGCCTCGAACAGCGCCTTCACGCCGTTGTTGGCGCTCCACAGCGCCACGCACAGGCCGAAGACGAGACCGAAGCTGAGCGCGCTGCGCTGCTCCCCGGCCAGCGACTGCAACTGGCCGAAGAACAGGTTCAGCGCATCGGCCGGCATGATCTCGCGCAGGAAGGACAGCCGTTCGGTGATCGCCGCCGGATCGGCAACGAAGCCGTAGAGCGAGACGAGCGCCGTCATGGCCGGGAAGATGGCCAGCAGCAGATAGAAGGTCACGCCGGCGGCCACCAGCATGGCCCGGTCCTCCTGCAGCGCGCCCCAGACGCGCCACAGCACGTCCATCAGACCGCGGGCCGGAATGTCGCTCGGGCGCTCCGCCTCGCGTCCGCGTGCCCTGCCATCGCCTGCCGTGGTCTGCGCCATCGTCTGCCGCTCCTGCTGGTTGCCGAGGCCGTCCGCGTTGCCCATCCGCCCGGCCCGGCCTATACATCGTGTGACCGAAACGAACGGAGAGAAGGCCGGTTGCATGGACGAGGCGGGAAAACTCTTCATCGGCGCCAGCCGCCACCCCGATGACCGGCTGAAGAAGCCGGAATATCTGCAGCTGTCGCTCGCCAACCGCCACGGACTCGTCACCGGCGCCACCGGCACCGGCAAGACGGTGACGCTGCAGATGCTGGCGGAAGGCTTTTCGGCGGCCGGCGTGCCGGTGTTCTGCTCCGACATCAAGGGCGATCTTTCCGGCATCGCCGCCCTCGGTGAACCGAAGGATTTTCTGCTGAAGCGGGCGGAGGAAATCCGCTTTGCCGATTATGACAATGCCGCTTTCCCGGTGATCTTCTGGGATCTCTACGGCGAGAAGGGCCACCGGGTTCGCGCCACCGTTGCCGAGATGGGGCCGCTGCTGCTGGCCCGGCTGATGGATGCGACGGAGGCGCAGGAGGGCGTCCTGAACATCGCCTTCAAGATTGCCGACGAGGGCGGCCTGCCGCTGCTCGACCTCAAGGACCTGCAGGCGCTTCTGACCTACATGGCCGGAGAGGCCACGGCGATTTCCGAGCGCTTCGGCTTCGTTTCCAGGGCCTCGATCGGCTCGCTGCAGCGCGGCCTGCTCGTTCTTGAAAGCCAGGGGGCGGAGCATTTCTTCGGCGAGCCGGCGCTTGAGATCACCGACATCATGCGCACGGCGCCCGATGGGCGGGGCGTCATCTCCGTGCTTGCCGCCGACCGGCTGATGATGAATCCGAGGCTTTACGCCACCTTCCTGCTCTGGCTGCTGTCCGAACTGTTCGAGGCGCTGCCGGAAGTGGGCGATCCGGACAAGCCGAAGCTGGTCTTCTTCTTCGACGAGGCGCATCTTCTGTTTTCCGAGGCGCCGAAGGTGCTGCTGGAGCGGGTGGAACAGGTGGTGCGCCTCATCCGCTCCAAGGGCGTCGGCATCTATTTCATCACCCAGAATCCGCTCGACGTGCCGGAAACGGTGCTCGCCCAGCTCGGCAACCGGGTGCAGCATGCGCTGCGCGCCTATAGCCCGCGCGAGCAGAAGGCGGTGCGGACGGCCGCAGAAACCTTCCGGCCCAATCCGGATTTCCGCACGGAAGAGGCGATCACGCTGCTTGGTACCGGCGAGGCGCTGGTCTCGACCCTCGAAGGCAAGGGTGCGCCCTCGGTGGTGGAACGCACGCTGATCCGCCCGCCCGCCGCCCGCATCGGCCCGCTCTTAGACGAGGAGCGCCGGCAGGTGATGGCGCAAAGCCCGGTTGCCGGCCTTTACGACACCGATCTCGACCGCGAATCCGCCTTCGAAATCCTCATGGCCCGCGCCGGAAAGTCCGTCGAGGCCGCTGCGGTCCCATCGCCCGAACCGCAGCCCTCCGCCTCGCCCTGGGAAAGCCCCCGCCACACGCCGCCGGCAGACAAGGCCGCCGGTCGCTGGAAACTGCCGGGCTTCGATCCCGCTTCGGAAGACGTGGCGCGCGATCCGCAACGCAGCCCGCGCGGCACCCGCTCCAGCGGCTATCAGCGCGAAACCGTGCTGGAGGCCGCCATGAAGAGTGCCGCCCGCTCCGTCGCGAGCCAGGTCGCCAACCAGCTCGGCCGCGCGCTTGTGCGGGGCATTCTGGGAAGCCTGAAGCGGTAGGGGCGGGAAGAACGGCGTTGTCGCGTCCGGCCGCAACGGCCGAACCCCGTTCCTGGCTTGTCCGGCCGGCAGGCGGCCCGCAAAAGGGGAGCCAGGACCGCCCGTGCCCCGTCATCGACGCTGCGGCGAGCTCATCTGCGTCAACATGGCCGATGTCGTTCGCATGCGTTTCGCGCTACGGCATTTTGACAATAGGCAAGATCGAGTACGCCCGTGAATACATCCGACATCTGGGACTGGTTCCCCTACGTCTTCTTCCCCTTGAAGATCCTCGTGCTGGGCGTGGGCATGTTCTATGCCATCAAGTGGCACCACGATCAGGAGAAGAAGAAAAACGAAACCGGCGGATCGTAAGCGCCCGCAGAAGGGAGGCCCGCCGCAAAGCCGGCGCGCCTTGCCCCCCAAATCATCACCGCTTGCGTACGAATTCCGTGCGCAGCACCAGGCCCTTGATCGTCTCGTGCCGGCAGTCGATTTCTTCCGGGTTGTCGGTCAGGCGAATGGAGCGGATGACGGTGCCCTGTTTCAGGGTCTGGCCGGCGCCCTTTACCTTGAGGTCCTTGATCAGCACGACGGAATCGCCGTCGGCGAGCAGGTTGCCGGAGGCGTCGCGCACTTCCGAGGCCTTGGCGGCTTCTGCCTTCAGCTCGGAGGCCGGGCGCCATTCGCCGCTTGCTTCGTCATAGATGTAATCGTCGTCATCGGCGCTCATGGCGTTCTTCCTTGGCTGGTGTTTCAGGCGCCATAGGCCTTGGCGGCTCGGAAGTCAAAGCGGGGCGCCGTGCTCTGCCGCCCGGTGTTCGGCAAGCAGGGTCTCGATGACGAGCAGCGCGGCCTGATGGGCGGTGCCATCGTCCGTGTCCGGCTTGTCGAGTGCCAGCAATGCCTTCCACAGCGCCCAGCCACGGGCGCGGGCAAAGGTTGCCGCATCAAGGCCGAGGCGGCTGCGGAACAGCGCGCGGCTTTCGCCGGCAAAGAAGGTCCAGGTCATCATCAGATCGCAGGCGGGGTCTCCCGCGCCCATGCAGCCGAAATCGATGACGGCGACAAGTTTTTCGTCGCGCAGCAGAAGATTGCCGGCCGATATATCGCCATGCACGAAGACAGGTGCAGTCTGCCAGCGGGAGGAGAGGGCCGCCTGCCAGAGTGCTGCGGCCGATGCCCGGTCATAGCGTCCCGCGGCGCGCGTCAGGCAGGCCTGCGTTTCGCTGTCATAGACCGAAAGATCGCCGCCGCGGAAGAAATTGTGCGGCCCGGCCGGCGGCGCATCCGCCACCGGCACCCGGTGCAGCGCCAGCAGCCAGTCGGCAAGGTCGGCGGCAAGCGCGATGCGGTCCACGGCGGACGAGGCCGCCGCGCTCTCGCCGGGAATGAAGCTCTGGATGACCCAGGGGAAGGGATAGTCTCCGCCCGGCCGGCCGATCGCCACCGGCACGGGAAGCTCGTGCGCGACGCTTTGTGGCAGGTGAGCGGCGATATGCGGCAGCCAGCGCGCCTCCTTTTCGCCCTGCGCGGCATAGCGGATGGCGGTCGGCATGCGGATCTTCATCGCATCGCCCAGACGGAAGGTGCAATTGTCCCAGCCGTTGACGTCGACCGGGCGAACGGGAAGCGCTGCCCATTGCGGAAACTGTGCCGCCACCAGCGCCGCCGCCGTTTCCTGGGACACGGCCCGCCGGTCATCGGCGGTGCATGCCTTGCCCTGATCGGCCGTGTCCTTGCCCGCTGCGCCTGTGTCCGCCATGATCTTGCCCTCGTGATACCCGTCCGTCGCGGTTGCCATAGCCGCTGCTGCCGGCAGTTTGATGACGGACCGGGCAGCGCCTGCCGCCCTGCGGAATGGCGGGCAAGCCGCGGGCGGCGCTCAGGTGGCGGGCGGCGCAAACCAGTCCAGGCAGCCGGCGGGCAGCAGGCCATTGCCCAGCAGCAGCGCGCCATGGCGGTAGAGCACGCCGCGATCGGCGCCTTCCGGCAGGTCCACGGCCCAGACGGTGTCCTGTGCATTGCTCCACAACAGCCGGGCGCCGCTCGCCTGCAGGCCGGCGGCGGCCATGCCGGGCGAGGTGCCGGGGCGAAGCAGCATCAGCGTGGCGCCGGAGGCGGAGTCGGGAGACCGTGCGGCGATCGGCGCGGCAAGCAGGGCGAGCATTGCCAGAAATGCCGCCCCGCGCCGGCTGCCTGCCGCCGGCGGCGCGGGTCCCCGCAGAAGCCGCCAGCCGACCAGCGCCGGCAGCAGGCCGAACAGCAGCAGCCAGCCAAGATCCCAGGCAAGAGGATTGTCCACGCCCATGCGGATGCGGTGGAGGCCGAACAGCCAGTGGGAGAAAAGCGCATCGACGGCATGCCAGCTGCCGAAGCCGAGCAGGGACTGGGCGATCAGCCGCCGGTCGCCGCCCGCAGTTGCAAGCCGCTGACGATGGCGCCACAGACCCCACAGCCCAAGACCGGTGATGAGATACATCGCCAGGTGAAACAGCCCGTCCCACAGGATCAGCAGCCGCAGGTCGCCGCGCACGGCGTCGACGGCGGACAGCAGGTGGTGCCATTGCAGGATCTGATGCAGCAGGATTCCGTCGAAGAAACCGCCGAGCCCGAAGCCGATCAGATAGCCCGCCGCGCCCGTGCCTTTGCCGCCCGCGTCATTGCCGTGCGGCGTCCGCCTTGCCATCGCCTGCATTCGCTTCACCCTCCGTCCCGTGCCGGAATTGTGGTTCGGCCGACGCCGCCTCGTGCCGGCTGCGATCGCGTTCCGTGCGCGGCAAACGGAGGGGAGGGCGGAAGGTTGCAGGCGGGGCTACCAGCGGGCGGAAGGTTTCTGCATCTCGCGCCGCCGCTTGCTGCGATGCGCGCCATCCTGAAAGCCCGGCGGCTTGCGGGAAACCCAGGCCACGAATTTTGCCATGTCGGGATGGGCGAGCAGCGCCTCGACGGTGGAATAGTCCGTCTCCAGTTCGGCCTCGGAGAAGAGAGCATGGATCTGCTTGTGGCAGATGCGGTGCAACGCCTCTGTCACCCGGCCGCCCCGGCTCTTCGGCACCAGATGATGCAGGTCGCGCTGATCCTCCGGGATCTCGCGTCCGCACAGGGGACAGATCTCCGCCTCCGGCGGATGATACCATTGCGCGACCTTTTCCCGATGCTTGCGTGCCATGCCCGTTCCGGTGTGGATCCTTCCTGCAGAGATAGGATTGCGGCGGCGGCGGGGGAAGGGGGCACCGGCGCCGCCGGCTTCTGCCCTCACTCCGCCAAAAGCCGTGCGCCGGCACCGCTCTCGCCCAGCCGGTCGGCGGCGTTGCGCAGCGGGCACTGGTCAAGCGACAGGCAGCCGCAGCCGATGCAGCCGGTCAGGTCGTCGCGCAGGCGGGTGAGCTGGCGGATGCGCTCGTTGAGCAGGTCGCGCCAGCCGGCCGACAGTCTCGCCCAGTCCTTTGCCGTCGGCGTTCGGGCCTCGGGAAGCCGGGCAAAGGCCTGTTCGATCTCCTTCAGGCTCAGCCCTGCCGCCTGTGCGACGCGGATCACCGCGATGCGGCGCAGCACGTCGCGGCCGTAGCGCCGGTGGCCGCTCGGCGCGCGCTGGCTGCGGATCAGCCCTTGCGCCTCGTAGAAATGCAGGGCGGAGACGGCAACGCCAGCACGGCGGGCGACCTCGCCCACCGAAAGCTCGCGCCGCACGGCACGTTCCGCCGATTTCGCCTTGACCTCAACCATTCTTGAGGTTCTACAGGCTCTGTCCGGTCGTGAAAAGATCAAAAGGATCGGATGGGAACATGGATCAGATGACGAGTGGTTCGAAACAGGTGGCAACGGCCGGGCCTGCCGCGGCAAAGCCGGCGACGGGCGGCGTGCCGGGGGATGTGGTGTCGCGCGCGGCGGTTGCCGAGGTGCCTGCGGCAGATGCGGCCACCGGCTGGCGCGCGCTGCTTTCGGCACCCTATGGCCTGCGGCTGATGGCGGTTTCGGCGGGCATCGGCCTGCATGCCTTCAATGAGGTGGCGATTGCCCCGGTGCTGCCGCTTGCCATGGAGGCGCTCGGCGGCCTGGCGCTGCTGCCTTTCATCTATGCCGCCTTCTTCACGCTGGTGATTGCCGGCGGCTTGTCGGCCGCGCCGCTGCGCCGCCGGTTCGGGGCGCGCCGGGCGCTGATGCTGGCCGGGCTTCTTTACTGCATCGGCATCCTTCTGCAGGTCTCGGCCCCGTCCGCCCTGCTGCTGCTGTTCGGCCGCGCCGTGCAGGGGCTGGCGGATGGCTGGATCGTGGCGCTTTGCTACACGCTGATTGCCGATCTGTTTCCCTCGCGTCTGGTGCCGCGCGTCTTTTCCACCGAAGCCGTGGTCTGGGCCATGGCGGCGATCCTCGGCCCTTTTGCTGGCGGACTGGTGGTGCAGCATTTCGGCTGGCGTCCGGCGCTGTCGGTCAGTCTCCCGCTTCTGGCGCTGTTCTTCCTCGCCATGCCGTTTGCGTTGCCGCGGGAAGGGCGGGCAAAGACACCGCTCGTGCCGCATCGCCTGCTGCCGCCACGGCTGTTCGGCTTCTCCTCCACCGTCGGGCGCGGCAGCTGGCTGCTGTTGCTGATGACGGGCGGCCAGTGCGTGTCCACCGTGTTCCTCGCCTATACGCTGCATCACCGCCTGCAGCTGTCGCCCGTCGAGGTGGGGCTGGTGCTGATCACGCTGTCGCTCAGCTGGAGCGTGGCCGCCTTCCCGATCGGCGGCATCCGCACGGCGGAACGGCGGCAGGCCATCCTGCGCATCGGCCCGCTGTCGCAGGTGCTGGGAGCAGCCCTGGTGGCGAACGGGCTCTATTTCGGCTTGCTGCCACTGGTTCTGGCGGGGCAGGTGCTGAATGGCGCGGCCTTTGCCATGGTGTTCGGCAGCGCCAGCCAGGCGATCATCGAGGATGCCGATCCCGAGCACCGCATGACGACGAGCGCCCTGCTACCGTCCGTGGAAACCGGCGGCTATGTGATCGGCGCCAGCTTTCTCGGCGGCGTCGGCCCGCTGTTCAACCTGCCGGCACGGCTGGCGGCAGAGCCGCCGGCACCGCGGATCTTTGCCCTGTGGGGCGTCACCATGCTGATGGCGGCGCTCTCCCTTGTCGCGGCGCGCGGCGTGCGGCTGAAGCCGCCGGGCGCCTGACACGCATCCGGGGCGTCTCGTCTCAGGCGCCGCCCACCAGCGCGAAATAGGCGCCCTGCGGGTCGGTGGCCTGCACGATCTGGCTGCCGCCCGGCACCTCCTGCGGGCCGAACACCACGGTGCCGCCGCCGGCCCTGATCCGCTCGATGGCCGCGCCGATCGAGGGCACGGTGATGTAATAGGACCAGCAGGCCACCGGCACGCTTTGCGGCCGCGTCATCATGCCGCCGATCTGCCGGCCGTGATGGGCAAAGATCAGATAATCGCCCATGTCCCCCATCGGCATGGCCTGGTCCAGCGTCCATCCGAACAGCTTTTCGTAGAAGGCGAACGCCTCGCGCCCGTCATTGGCGTAAAGCTCGTTCCAGCCGAAGGTGCCGGGGCTGCCGGGGGCAGCCATCGGCGGCGGATTGTCCATCGAAACGGGCGTCATGATGCACAGAACCGCGCCATGCGGATCGGCCACCACCGCCATGCGGCCGACGCACGGCACGTCGAAGGGCTCCTTGCGGATCGATCCGCCCTCGGCCACCACCTGGCGCACCGTCTCCTCCACGTCGTCTACGCCGACATAGCCCGTCCAGTTCGGCGGGATCTGGCCCTCCATTTCCGGCGGCAGGATCATGTAACCCGCAACCCCGCAATCCGCGTCACCGGCCCGGGTGTCGAAAATGCCGTAATCTTCGCCCTCCATGCCGGGCATCGGCATGGTCTTCGTCGTCCAGCCGGTCACGGCGGTGTAGAAGGCGGCGGCCTTGTCCATGTCGGTGGTCATCAGCTCGCACCAGATGAAGGTGCCGTGGGTGGGAGAGGGCATGGGCGATCCTTTTGCGATGGTTCCGGTGAGATGCGGGGCGAACGCCCGCCGGGCAATGCGTTCAGGCAAGGCGCCGGTAATCGGCGCGCATGAAGGTGTGCCAGCCACCATCCGGCTGGCCGGCGCTGGAGGTGAAGATGCGGGTGTCCTCGCCGGTGAAGATGATCTGTTCGCGATACGCCTGTGTGACGGTCGGATCGGAAAAGCTCGGGCCTGTCGTGTAGAGGCTGAGCGTCGAGCCGTCCTCGGAGAGGTCTCCGTCATAGACCCACATGTGCTCCATCATCGTGCCGATCCAGCTGCCGAGATAACGGCCGGTCGCGCCGTTATGGCCAAGTGTCAGCAGCGTGGTGGCAGGCGCGCCGTTCGGCATGTTGCCGCGGCCTTCCGCCACGAACCAGATGCCGGACAGCGAGCGCACCTCCTCGATCCAGTCGCCGCCGTCGCTCATGTCGGCGGCCGAAACCCGCCAGCGGCCGACGAGCCTTTGCAGGAAGGCGTGCTCGGCACGCGGTTGCGGCATGGGCATGTCCATGGGCTTTTCCCTCCGGTTGGTGCGTCATGTCTCAGGGGCGGGCTCAGTGGCAGCAGCCATTGGCCTTCGGCTGATCCTCGTATTCGTCGTGGCGGCGGATGAAATCCATGGTCCCGCTTTCATTGCGCCCGAGCGGCGCCTGATCGAGGATCATCATCGTGGCCAGCATCTCCTCGCCGCCGCGGGCATAGGAGGAATAGGTGTGGAAGATCTGGTTCTGCCCGTCCTTGAAGAAGGCGGATTGACCGGGCAGCTCGTCATGCGCCTTGGCGCTCGGCGTGTCGCGGAAATTGTAGAAGACGGAGCCCTCCGCCAGCTGTTCACGCGTGAAGGAGACGCCGAAATCGAAGTTGAAATCGCTGCCGAAGGAGGAGACCCAGGGAAAGCGCCAGCCCATGCGGCGCCTGTAGGCCTCGATCTTGTCGAGCGGTGCGCGTGACACGCAGACGAGTGTCACATCGTGATGATTGAGATGCGGCAGCGTGCCATCCAGATGGTCGGCGAGGAAGGAGCAGCCGGGGCAGCCGGCCTCCCAGTCCGGGCCGAACATGAAATGGTAGACAATCAGCTGGCTGCGGCCGTCAAACAGCTCGGACAGCGATTGTTCGCCTGATGGCGTGTGGAAGCGATAGTCCTTCTCCACCTTCACCCAGGGCAGGGCCAGCCGCTCGCGGTTCACCTGATCGCGCAGCCGTGTCATTTCCTTTTCCCTGACGAGCAGCGCCTGGCGGGCTGCAAGCCATTCCTCCCGCGAGACCACGGCATGCTCCATCGCATTCCCGACCATCTTCATCCTCCCGATGGCGTTGATCTTGACAATTACGTTGATATCAACGTATATAAGGCATGTCAAATGAAAATGTGATTCCCTTTTCGGTTACGCTGGAGGTGCGCGATACCTGCCTGTGCCTGCATGTGCAGCGCGCGGCCCGCGCGCTGGCGCGCCGCTTCGATATGGCGCTGAGGCCGCTCGGCCTGACCAATGGCCAGTTTTCCCTGCTGATGTCGCTGAACCGGCCGCAGCCCGCCACGATGGGCTCGGTCGCGCAGCTGCTCGACATGGATCGCACCACGCTGACGGCGGCGCTGAAGCCGCTGCAGCGGCGCGGCCTTCTGGAAAGCGTGGCCGACCCGAAGGATGCCCGCAGCCGCCTGCTGAAGCTGACGCCGGAGGGCGCGGCGCTTCTTGCGCGCGCCGTGCCGGTCTGGCGCGACACCCATGCCGCAGTCGACGACCTGCTCGGAGAGGGTGGTCCCCAGCGCCTCAGGGCCGATCTGGGGTCGATCCGCTGATGTCGAACCGCGCCGCAAGGCGCGGGTCGGCGGCAAAATCCGCCAGCGAAAAACCCAGCCTGTGGCGTGGAAAATCGCACAGCGCCTGCACATGCCCGGCCGAGAGATGGATGCGCCAGCTCTGGCGTTCCGTCGGTTCGCGTTGCGCAAAGCCGCGCGCGTTGAGAAGCGCGATGTTCATGCCGCGTGCGGGGTCGCGGATCGAGCGATAGAGAATGGCGTCGATCGAGGCTGTTCGCGCCGTCTCGGCCAGCGCCTGGCAGGCCGCGTAATCCGTCGGATGCTCAAAGGCCTCGCGATTGCGCGACAGCGGCGGGCGGGTGAGATCGAGGCCGCGCTCGGTTGCGATGCTGACGGCAAAGGCGGTGTAATCCGCCGGGTTGGCGGGAAGGGCTGTGGCGGGCGATTCCGTGAAGAACAGCAGCCGGTAGAAGGCCATTTCGGCAACCGCGGTGGCCACGCTGGCCGCGGCATAGAAGACGCCCGGCGTTCTGCCGGCCCGGCGAAAGCGGGAGCCATGCGGATAGGCTGCGCCATAGCGGAAGGGGGTGGCGAGCAGATAATCCAGCCCGCGCGCCTCGGGCGGCAGCTGCGGCTTGGTCTCGTCCAGCAGCGTTTCGAGCAGCGCCTGCTCCTCGCTGGTCTCCACCAGCTTCATGGTTGAAACCTGATGCTGCGCCTCCACCAGCCGCCAGAACGCGCCGCGAACGGGCAGGATCTCAGACGAGAGCGCGTCGGGCGTCCAGATAGGCAAGGACATCGATGAGGCCTGCAATGGTGATGATCTTGTCCAGCGGAATGCCGCCGAGCGCGGTGTTTTCGTTGCGCAGCCAGGCCTTTGCCACCGTCTCGTCACCGCCGGTGATCGCATCGAGCGAGCGGAACAGCCGAATGAACAGGAGCGCGAGTTCGAAACTCTTTTCGCCGGGCGATAGCGTCAGTTCGGCCCGCTTAAGGCGCGAGACGGAGGCTTCGGACAGGCCGAGGATGCCGCCAAGCGCCCGGCCGCTGATGCCGAGCCGCTCCGCCGCCTTCATCACGGCCTTGCTGACCACCGCGCCTTCCGCGGCGGGATCGGCTCGGGAGGGGGAATGCATGTTCATGGACATCATCCTTTCATGCGAAAGAATATAGCATGGAACCCGTCAAATGAAAGGGCCGCTTGCGCGACCCTTTCCGTTTCGTCCCTGTCCGATGGTTCAGGCCACCGAGACCGGAACCTCTGTCGAGGTGCGCATGGCGTGGCTGTAGGGGCACACGATGTGGGCCTTGGCGACCAGATCTTCCGCTTGCGCCTTGTCGAGACCGGGGATGTTGACCAGCAGCGAGACTTCGATGCCGAAGCCGGTGCCGTCATCGCGCGGGCCGATGCCGACGGTTGCGGTGACCGTGGTGTCTTCCGGGATCTTCACCTTGGCCTTGCCGGCAACGTTCTTCAGCGCGCCGAGGAAGCAGGCGGAATAGCCCGCCGCAAACAGCTGTTCGGGGTTGGTGCCGGTGGCGCCATCGCCGCCCAGTTCCTTCGGAACCGTCAGCGTGACGTCGAGAACGCCGTTTTCCGAATGGGCGCGGCCGGCGCGGCCGCCGGTGGCGGATGCCTTGGTGGTGTAGAGAATGGCCATGATCGTCTCCTTGGGTTGAGGTCTTGTTGACGTTTGCGGGTGTCTGCGGCGGCCGAGATCGCATCGGCCTGAATTCCGTATTGCGCAATTAAATTGCGTGCAATACATTTATGCGCATTGAAGTCCGGCGTCAAGCCTGCGACAATGGAAAAACTAGAGCGATGCGCGATGAAGTCAGGACCCGCCATGTCAGACAACGATCAAACCGGCGAAACGATCCGGCTGGACCAGATGCTGTGCTTTGCGCTTTATGGCGCAGCACACGCCTTCTCGCGCGCCTACAAGCCGCTGTTGGAGCCGCTCGGCCTCACCTATCCGCAATATCTGGTGATGATCAGCCTCTGGGAAAGGGATGGCCAGCCGGTGAAGGGGCTCGGCGAGGCGCTGGGCCTCGATTCCGGCACGCTCTCGCCGCTCCTGAAGCGGCTTGAGCAGGCGGGCCTCGTCACCCGCACCCGCGCCCGCAGCGACGAGCGGCAGGTCAACATCACGCTGACGGAGAAGGGCAGGGCGCTCGAGGCGGATGCCGCAAGCGTGACCGCCGCCATTGCCGGCGCCACCGGCTGCGGGCTCGATGAGATCGTCTCGCTACGCGACCGGCTGCAGGATCTGAAGCTCAAGCTGGTCGCGGCGGGGGAGCGGCTGGATTCCGGCCGGCCCTGAGCCGCGGCACCTTGCATGTGGCCGAGGCGAAGGATATCCCCGATCTGGCAGCCATGGCTGCCTATGCCTTTTGCATGACCTGATCGTTTCCATCTGGGGATATTTTGCCGATGCTTCGCAATCTCTACGCCTGGACCATGGCGCTTGCCGCGCGCAAGGCTGCCGCCTGGTGGCTGGCCGTCATCGCCTTCGTGGAAAGCTCCTTCTTCCTCGTGCCGGCCGATGTGCTGTTCATTCCCATGGTGCTGGCGCGTCCGCGCCGCGCCTATCTCTATGCGGCGATTGCCACCACGGCCTCGGTCATCGGCGGCATCCTCGGCTGGGCCATCGGCCATTATGCCTTCGAGGCGGTGGCAAGGCCGGTGCTGGCCTTCTACGGCAAGCTCGACACCTTCGACAGCCTTGCCGCTTCCGTCGACTGGAAGACGATCCTGCTTCTGCTCGTCACCTCCGGCCTTGCCCATCTGCCGCCGATCAAGGTGGTGACGATCCTGTCCGGCGTCGCCAACTTCAATCTCGGCCTGTTCATCCTGTCGGCCATCATCGCCCGCGGCGCCCGCTTCTTCGCGCTGGCATGGCTGCTCAACACCTATGGCGAGGACATGCGCCATTTCATCGAGAAGCGCCTGAAGCTGATCACCGCCCTGGCCGCCACCGCGCTGATCGGCGTCTATGCGGTCTACATGCTGCGCCACTGAAGGTTGAGACCCGCCAGAGGGACGCTGCTGGCGGGTGCGTAGCCGATCAAGTCAATCCCAGTGCGGCGGGCGCAGGTGGCCGGGGTTGACGATGCGGCCATCGGGCTTGGCCAGCGCGTGGATCGCCTGCATCTCGTCCGCCGACAGCGCAAAGTCGAACACGTCGAAGTTTTCCTTCAGGCGGCTTTCGGTGGCCGTCTTCGACAGTGCGATCACGCCGTCCTGCTGCACGGCCCAGCGCAGCACCACCTGGGCGGCGGTCTTGCCGTGGCGGGCGGCAATGTCCTGCAGCACCGGATCCTTCGGCACCCTGCCATCGGCCATCAGGTAATAGGCCGTCAGCGAAATGCCCTTGGCGCGGGCGGCATCCAGCAGCTTCGACTGGTCGAGATAAGGGTGGTACTCCACCTGGTTGGTGGCGATCGGCGCGTCCGAGAGGCTCGCCGCCTCGTTCATCATCGCGATGTTGAAGTTGGAAATGCCGATATGCTTCACCTTGCCGGCCGTCTTCACGGCGTTGAGGCTTTCCATGCGTTCGGCCAAAGGCACGTCACTTTGCGGCCAGTGCAGCAGCAGTAGATCGACGTGATCGGTCTTCAGCTTCCTGAGGCTCTCATCGACGGAGGCGGAGAAATCCCTGGCCGCGAACCTGTCGACCCAGACCTTGGTGGTGAGGAAGATCTCGTCACGCGGCACGCCGCAATCGGCGATCACCTGACCCACCTCGGCCTCGTTGCCATAGATCTGTGCGGTGTCGATGTGGCGGAAGCCGAGTTCGATCGCCTTCGGCAGCACACGCAGGATGTCCTCGCCGGGCATGCGGAAGGTGCCGAAACCGAGGGCGGGAATGTTGGCGCCATTGGCGCTGACTGTATGCATGATCTCTCCTTGCGGATGGGGTTTTCGGATGGGTGGCGGTCAGGGCCGCCGGAAAGGGAAACCCCGTCTACATGGGTTCCCGATGGGGCAGGTCAAGCGCGGCCGTCGGCTGCGGTCGCCTCCTGCCGGGGGCGCGCTCTGTGTGCAGCGGCATTCCCCGGATGTTCATCCGGTGGGGACGGCTCCTGCTCTTCGCCTCAGGCCACGCCGGCAGCCACCGTATAGACCAGATAGAGGGCGCCAAGCGACACGAAGCCGGCCAGCACGGTCAGCAGGCCGTCGCGCGCCATCAGGGAAAGACCGAACAGGGCAATGGCGCCGGTCGGCGCGCTGCTGGCAAACGGAACCAGTTCCAGCGGCGGCACCGTGAGGCACAGAGCAATGCAGAGGCCCGCCGCCACCTGTCGCCAGGGCGCGTGCGTCAGCCAGGTCAGGCGCTGCCGCAGCAGGCGGTCGATGAAGCGGGCCACCGGCATCAGTCTGTCCATCGCGCTCTTCAGGCGGTCGCCGTCGATCTGCCGGCGCTCGATGAAGCGGGGCAGCCACAGGTGCCGGCGCCCCACGAGGATCTGCACGGCAAACAGGCTGATGATCAGGGCCAGCGCCGTCGGCACGCCCGGAATGCCGCCGATGGGGCTGAGTTCGATCAGTGCCGGTACCAGCAGGAAGGGGCCGAAGGAACGTTCGCCGATGGTGGCGCGAATATCGGCGACGCTCACCGCCCGGCGCTCCTCGCCGAGGTCTGCGATCGCCTGCAGTACCTCGCGCACCCCCTCCGGTGCCTTGCCATCCCTGTCGGTATCCGTCCGCGTATCGTTCATGGGTCTTGCCCGCCAGAAGGTTGCTTCGGTGTCAGCGTGAGGGAAACAGCCGCCGGCCGAACCGGTTGCGCAGAAAGCGCGATGTCCGGTAGCCGACACCGGCCGGCCGTTCGGGATCGACCAGATCGGATTCGGCCACCAGTTCGTCATCCAGCCGCATGGGGCGCCGCTCCACCGGCCTGAGGCCCCGCCCGGCCGGGCGCGACAGGGCGGCGATCGCCTCCAGCAGCGAGCCGCCGGAAGTCCCGATGGCGGCCGTCACGGCTTCGGTCTCGACGCCCAGATGTTCGGCCAGCAGATCGTCGCGCCGGCGGCGGATGCTCTCGCGCACCGCCGCATCCTCCTCCTGCGCCTCCAGGATCACGTCGCTTTCGGTGTCGTAGCCCATCGAGCGGTTGTTGAGATTGGCGGAGCCGAGTTTCAGGATGCGGTCGTCGGCGATCATGATCTTGGCATGCACATAGATTGCCGTCCCGTGAGCATTGACGGGATAGAAGATGCGGAAACGGTCGAAGCGGTCGGCGGCCTTGACGCGCTCGATCATCCGTGCGCGGGCGGTGTCCATCGTCTTTTCCTCCAGCCATCCGCTGGCGCTCATCGGATTGATGATGACGATCTCCGGCCCGTCCGGTTCGGCAAGGCGCCGGGACATGGCATCCGCGATGCGGCGCGAGGCAAAGTACTGGCTCTCGATGTAGAGGCTTTTGCGCGCCGAGGCGATGATGGCGAGCGTCGCCGTCTCGCTCTCCACCACCTCGCGGCGGTCGCGGTAGCGCGGCGAGGTGCGGGCAATGCCGATCGGCACATTCCGGAGATCCGGCTCCAGGGCCTCGGGCCAGGCATCGGTCCTGCTGTCGACCGGGCGCAGTTCCTCCCCGGTCGCCATGCGCCAGCGGTCGCGGGCAAGATCGCCCAGTGCCCGGGCCGCCGGGCCGGACACGCAGGTGGTGGCATCGTGCCAGGGCGGTTCGGCAAGGCCGAAGGGCGAGCGGCGCAGCGGGTGATGCTCGCGGTGCTCGCGCGTGTCCCAGCGGCCGACCGTCATGTCGATCCCGCCGCAGAAGGCGATGGCATCGTCGATGACGAGAAGCTTCATGTGGTGGGCGGCCAGCGGCGGATGCGCCCGGTCGAGCTTCAGGTGGATCTGGCGGGACAGCATCCAGCGCAGCATGTGGATCGGCGTCTCGCCGCGCGTCATCGAACTGAGCAGCCCCAGATCCCACTTGAGGATATGGATCTGCAGCTCAGGGGTCTGCCGCGCCAGATGTTCCAGGAAGCGGCCCAGCCGGTCGGGCCCGTCATGCTCCGACTCCTGCGGGGTCAGACGGATGCGGGTGTCAAAATCCCAACCGATCAGGATGATGGAGCGGCGCGCCTTGCGCATGGCCTGCCGGGCGCACAGGAAGAAGCCTGCGGCATCCACGATCACCGAAAAGCGCTCCGCCTCGGCCAAGCGCCAGCAGGTCTCTCCCTCCGCCAATATGGATCTCATGCCTTCTTCCGTTGCCGCGACCAGACCCCACAAGACGCCGGGCGCGGCCGGTTTGTTCCGGAAAATGTGATCGTCATCGAATTTGTGCCGCATAGCCGTGCCAGAACGGCAGGAAGAGAGAGTATGAGGGCCGATGCGAATTTCCTGGTGTTTGGTGTGGATCGCGATTCTGATTGCCATCGTGCTGAGCATTCCGCTCATCGACCGGAATGCCTTCGAAGACCGCACGCGCGGTCCGGAAACCGGAGAAACCTCGCCGCTGCTGCCGCCACCGTCGCCGCGTCCCTGAGGGCGCGCGGCGACGGTGGCGGCAGGCCTGTCCATCACCGGGTGTGATGGGTTCATTCACCCCGTTCACCGGTGCCGACCGGCGATATCAACGAGGGGCGGGTGCGGAGCAATTTTCTTTCGATTGCGTGGCGTCACGCAAAAATCCCTTGACCTGACCGGGAGGTGGCGCGTTCATTTCCGCCAGTTTTGCACGCGCACGGAGAATAACATGCCTGTCGATACCGCCCCCCGCAGCACCACCTGGACCTTCGTCGACGGGGACTGGATCGCCGGCAATCCGCCGCTGATCGGCCCCACCTCGCATGCCATGTGGCTGGGCTCGACCGTGTTCGACGGTGCCCGCTGGTTCGACGGCATCTCGCCCGACCTCGACCTGCACTGCCAGCGTGTCAACCGCTCGGCACTCGCCATGGGCATGAAGGCAACGATGGCCGCCGAGGAGATCGAGGCGCTGGCACTGGAGGGCGTCAGGAAGTTCGACGGCAAGACCGCCATCTACATCAAGCCGATGTACTGGGCCGAACACGGCATGGCCTCCTCCGTGGTGGCCGCCGATCCGGAATCCACCCGCTTCGCGCTGTGCCTGTTCGAGGCGCCCATGCACACGGCAAAGCCCTCGTCCATCACCGTCTCGCCCTTCCGCCGGCCGAACCCGGAAGTGGCGATGACCGGCGCCAAGACCGGCAGTCTCTACCCGAACAGCGGCCGCGCCATCATCGAGGCCCGCGCCCGCGGCTTCGACAACGCGCTGATGCGCGACATGAACGGCAATGTGGCCGAAACCGCCTCCTCCAACATCTTCCTGGTCAAGGACGGCGTGGTGATGACGCCGGTCGCCAACGGCACCTTCCTCGCCGGCATCACCCGCTCGCGCGTCATCGCGCTTCTGCGCGGCGCCGGCGTCGAGGTGCGCGAATGCACACTGACGGTCGAGGATTTCAAGACGGCCGACGAGATTTTCACCTCGGGCAACTATTCGAAGATCGTGCCGATCAACCGGCTGGACGACCAGGAATTCCAGGAGGGGCCGCTCGCCCGCAAGGCGCTGCAGCTCTACATGGACTGGGCGCGCGCCGGAACGAAGGCGGCCGCCTGAGGCCTGCGCACGGACCGCCGCGCGGCTCGCGCAAGAATGGCCCCTCCCGGCGGGTGAGGGGCCAATCGCGCCTTGTGAGCGGAGAGAGGCGGGATGTGCCTCGCACGCCCCTCTGCCCGGGCTGCTGCCGGGCAGGCCTCTCCGGCAAGACCGTGCCGATCTCCGATCAGCCGAGCGACTGCCGGATCGTCTTCAGCATGCCGAGATGGGTTTCGATGGAGGGTACGCCCACCATCGAGGCGCCGCGGGCCATCGGGTCCTCGCCGTTTTCGGCATACTGCTTGTGGATCGCCAGAAGCTCCTGATGGCCCTCCATCTGGCCGTCGATATACATCCGGTCGAATTCCGCGCCGCTGGCGGCCTCGAGCTTGGCAAGCATCTGCCGGTGTTTTTCGCTGAGGCCGGCCGAACCGGGCTCTGCGCCGAAGGCTTTCGCAACGGCGGCCTGCTCGCGGATCTCCAGCTGGGCGAACACCTTCACCGCATTGGCGGTGCCCTTCTGCCGGGCAAGCTCGCTGCTGGCGGTGGCAAAATCGCCGCCCATCAGTGCCTTCATCTTCGCCGGATCCAGCGCCTTGCCGGAAGCGGCCTGCGTGGCCTGGCCTGTCTGGGCAAGCGCCTGGCCGGCGACCGGCAGCGTGCCGGCCAGCGCCATGCCGGCCAGAATGGTGCGTCTGTTCATGGTCTCTCTCCTGTGCTCCGCCCGCGCCCAGAACCGCTGCCGGCCCGCGAAGTTCCCGCTGAAGCGGCTCCCGTCGCGCGCTGTGTCCAAGGTGCGGGAGAATGGCAAAAATGGCGTACCGTTTTAGCCGCGCGCACGGTTGCCTAGCGCCGCGTTGGAACCTATGTTCCGCCTCAACATCGCTTCAGGTGTTTTGCCGAAAAGGAGTAAGATCATGGCCTTTGAACTTCCCGCACTCCCCTATGCCTACGATGCGCTCGCCCCGTTCATGTCGGCGGAAACGCTCGAATTCCACCACGACAAGCACCACAAGGCTTACGTGGACAACGGCAACAAGCTGGCCGCCGAAGCCGGCATGGCCGACCTGTCGCTGGAAGAAGTCGTCAAGAAGTCCTACGGCACCAATGCCGGCCTCTTCAACAATGCCGGCCAGCACTACAACCACATCCACTTCTGGAACTGGATGAAGAAGGATGGCGGCGGCACCAAGCTGCCCGGCAAGCTGCAGGCCGCCATCGACAGCGACCTCGGCGGCTATGACAAGTTCAAGGCCGATTTCGTTGCCGCCGGCACCACGCAGTTCGGCTCCGGCTGGGCCTGGCTCTCGGTCAAGGACGGCAAGCTCGTCATCTCCAAGACCCCGAACGGCGAAAACCCGCTGGTGCACGGCGCATCCCCGATCCTCGGCGTCGACGTCTGGGAACACTCCTACTACATCGACTACCGCAACGCCCGCCCGAAGTACCTCGAAGCCTTCGTCGACAGCCTGATCAACTGGGACTACGTCCTGGAAATGTACGAAGCCGCCACGAAGTAAGCAGCGCAAGGACCGGCGCCTTCTGCCGGTCTCCTGTCGTTTCTGAGAGGCTCCGGTTCGCGCCGGGGCCTTTTCTTTTGCCGTGGTTTCCCGCGCCGACACAGAGCGGCGCTGAAAAACGCCCGCGATGAAACAGGAAAAAGTCCGCCCGCCAGAGCCGAAGACAGTCATGTCCCGGACCCGGCCGGACCGCTCCCCGTAGTGCTGGTGGATGACACTGCGGAAATTGTGAGGCTGAAGCCGACTTTCTGCCCCGGTATCGGCAGCCTGCCAAACGCTTCGCCTCATCCTCCGGCGTTCCGAGATCGGCACGCTGATCGGCATCAGTGATTGCAGCCTTGCGGGGCAGGATCTGAAGCCGTCCCGGCTGCGTGCCGGCTTCGCCGTGAAATTCTGATCCGACAGGCAGACCGCCGGTGCCCGGAAGGGGCCGGCGGTCTTGCTTCTGGCGTCTCGCTCTCCTCAGTCCGCCAGCCGTGCCCAGCGCTCGTGGTCGCACCACACGCCGTTGATCTTCAGGTAGCGCGGCGAAAAACCCTCTTTCGAAAAGCCGCAGCGGGAAACGAGCGCGATGGAACGATGGTTGCCCGGCTGGATATTGGCTTCGATGCGGTTCAGGCCGATCTCGTCAAAGGCATAAGCCAGCACCCTGTTCAGCGCTGCCGTCATCAGCCCGCGCCCGGCAAGCCCTGCCATGCCGTAATAGCCGAGATAGCAGCTGCGAAAATTGCCGAGCGCGATCTGGCTGAGGTTGAAGACGCCGATGATGCCGCCGGTTGCGGCAAGTCGCGCGATCAGGCTCACATTGGCGCCCGTCACCACCTGTCCATACCAGGCCTCGAAGCCCGGTTCGTCGGTCGGCGGGCAGACCCAGGGGTGATGCTGCGGCAGGCTGTCCAGATTGGCAGCCAGCAGATCGGCCGCGTCGCTGCGCAGCACGGGGCGAAGGTCGATCATGTCGGCGGGGGGCGGCAGGGTGTCTTTCATGGGGTCTTCTCCGGTCAGGGCATCGGCGGTTAAGCCGGTGACGTGGCGCGGTCAATGGACAAAGCGCCGCGCCCGTGCCGGGGGCTGTGGCAGATCGCCTGTCACAACCGTGTCACGCCAGCCGGCTATTGCCGCCGCATGCCAAACCAGCCTCTCCTCCGCTTCGGCCTCATTGCCGATCCGCAATATGCCGATCTCGATCCGAACACGGTGCTCGACCGTCATTTCCGGGCGAGTCTCGGCAAGCTTGCCGAGGCGATCGCCACCTTCGAGGGCGAGGATCTCTCCTTCGTCATGACGCTCGGCGATCTGGTGGATCGGGGCATTGAGCATTTCGAGGCACCGCTTTCCATCTACCGGCGCTCGCGCCACGAATGCCTGTTCCTGCCCGGAAATCACGATTTCCTGGTCGATCCGGAGCATCTCGATAGCGTGCATGCGCTGCTCGGCATGCCGGCGCCCTATTACAGCTTCGTGCGCGGCGGCATCCGTTTCGTCGTGATCGACGGCTGCGAGGAAAGCCTGTTTGCCACAATGCCCGGCTCCGACGCCAATGCGCAGGCTTCGGCGCGGCTTGCGGGTTTGAAGGCGAAGGGCGCGATCAATGCCATGGAGTGGAATGCCGGCATTTCGCAGCGCCAGTTCACCTGGATCGCCGGCCAGCTGGAGGCGGCGCGCGCGCTTGGCCAGCCGGTCATCGCCATGGGACATTTCCCGCTTTATCCCCACAGCGACCACGCCCTGTGGGACGCCGAGGCGCTTGCCGATCTCTTTTCGTCCGCGCCGCATGTGATTGCCTATCTGTGCGGCCACTATCATGCGGGCGGCGTGGCGCGTGCCGGCAAATGCTGGTTCCTCAATCTCAGGGGCATGGTGGATACGCAGCGGCAGAATGCCTTCTCTCTGATCGGCCTGCATGAGGATCGCATCGAGGTGCGCGGCTTCGGCCGCGAGGAAAGCCGGGTTCTGCCGCGCTGAGCCGGCTGCAGGCTCGGCAACGGCCGGCAAGGCCGCCTTGCCCTTTCGCTTTCCGCGTGGTCATCACATCTGTGTGTGCCTGCTCAAACGTCATGTAAATCAAGTGCATGCCATGCCATCATGCCCCGTCGCAGGAAATGCCGGGGTGGGTCCGGCGTCGACAGAAGGGGAGATTTTCCATGAAACTGAAACTGGTGACCGCCGGCATTCTGGCGCTCTGTCTTGGCGCGGGCGCCGTCTTTGCTGCGGGTGAACCGCAGGTCGTACGACAGGATCTGATGAAGAAGATCGGCGGCTCGATGGGCGCGCTCGGCGCGATTGCCAAGGGCCAGAAGCCCTATGACGCTGCCACCGTGAAGACCGCGCTTTCCACGATCGCCGAATCCGCCAAGGATTTCCCCAATCACTTCCCGGCCGGTTCCGAGACCGGCTTCGAGACGGAAGCGGCGCCGGCCATCTGGCAGAACCCCGCCGACTTCAAGGCCAAGGCCGAGAAGCTTTCCAGCGATGCCCAGACGGTTCTCGCCTCCATGCCGGCGGATCAGGCCGGTGTTGGCCAGGCCATGCAGACGCTGGGATCCGAATGCGGTGCCTGCCACCAGACCTATCGCCTGAAGCGCTGAGGCGTGTCCGAACGGTCTTGCCGCCGCCGGGCCACACCCGGCGGCGAATCGTCTTGTTGTGTCTGAGCTGACCGAAAGGGGAAGGGGATGGCCTCGATCTGGAGCAAGTTTGCCCTGGCCGGCGTGGTTGCCGCAGCGGTGGGGGCCGGCGTCGCCTATGCGCTGACAAAGCCCGATCCGCATCCTGCCTCCTACTGGGCGGGCCTTGCCGCGCCGGATCTTTCGCATGGCGAAGTGCTGTTCTGGGCCGGCGGTTGCGCCAGCTGTCATGCCGCCGCCGGGGCGCAGGGCGAGGCTCTGAAGGTCCTGTCCGGCGGCCGCGCGCTGCCCACCGCCTTCGGCACCTTCCATGTGCCCAACATCTCCTCCGATCCGCAGGCCGGCATCGGCGGCTGGACGCTGGCGCAGTTCGGCGATGCCATGACCCGCGGCGTCGGCGCGAAGGGCGAGCATCTCTACCCCTCCTTTCCCTACGGCTCCTATGCGCGCATGACGCGCGAGGACATCAACGACCTGTTCGGCTACCTGAAGAGCCTGCCGGCAAGCGACGCGATCGCGCCGCCGCATGCGCTGAACTTCCCCTTCAACATGCGCATCGCGGTCGGGGGCTGGAAACTGCTCTATTTCTCGGATGCGCCGCGTGTCGATCTTGCCGAGGCCGGCGATGCCGTGAAGCGCGGCCAGTATCTGGTGGAAGGCCCCGGCCATTGCGGCGAATGCCATACGCCGCGCAATGTGCTCGGCGGCTTCCAGGCCGGCCAGTGGCTGGCCGGCGGACCGAACCCGGAAGGCGAGGGCCGCATTCCCGACATCACTCCCGGCTCGCAATCCATCGGCCAGTGGAGCGAAGAGGAGATCGTCACCTATCTCGAAACCGGCTTCACCCCCGATTTCGACAGCGTCGGCGGCTCGATGGTGGAGGTCCAGCAGAACCTGGCGCACCTTCCGAAAAGCGATCTGCAGGCGATTGCCGCCTATCTGAAGGCGGTTCCGGCGCGATAGAATCCCGCGCGCCCCTTGTCTCGGGCAGGGGAGATCGGCCATGCTGGCCTTCCCGCCGCATGGTTTCCCGAAGGACCGGTCATGACCCTGATGCTGACGCGCGCCGACATGCGCGCACTGCTGGACGAGCAGGCGCTGCTCGATGCCCTGCGACAGGCCTTTGTCGCCTATTCCACCCGCCGCAGCGTGGAGGCGATGCGCATTCCGGTGCCGCTGCCGGTTTCCGACGTGCCGGCGGGTGCTTCCGGCATGCTGCTGGCGCCCGGGCTGGTGCCCGGCATTCCCGCCTATAGCGTGAAGGTGCATGCCAAGTTTCCCGGCCGGGACCCGGCGATCCGCGGCGTGCTGCTGCTGAACGACCTGCAGACCGGTGACCTCCTGGCGATGATGGAAAGCAGTTACCTGACCGCGCTGCGCACCGGCCTTGCCGGTGCGCTGGGGGCCGATGCGCTGGCACGGCCCGAGGCCCGCACGGTGGCAATCATCGGGGCCGGTGCGCAGGGGCGTGCGCAACTGGCCGCGCTGCGGCTGTTGCGGCGGATCGATCGGGTGCAGGTCTTCGATCCCGTGCCGCAGGCGGTGGCCGACTATCTGGCGCAGCCCTGCTGTGCCGGTATCGCGGCGGTCGGCTGCGGCAGCCTGGAGGAGGCGATGCAGGCGGCGGATATCGTCATCACCGCCACCTGGGCACGCGAGCCTTTCCTTTACCGCCGTCATGTGCGGCCCGGCATGCACATCACCACGCTCGGTCCGGACCAGCCCGGCAAATGCGAGGTGGCAGCCGAGGTGCTGGAGCGGGCACGGGTGGTGGTGGATGATCGCCGGCTGGCGCTCGAGATGGGCGCCGTCGGCGGCGCCGGGCTTGGCGCCGAGGTCATTCATGCCGAACTGGGCGAAGTGCTGGCGGGAACGCGCGCCGGGCGCACGGATCCGGATGCCATCACCGTGTTCGGCAGTGTCGGTCTTGCCTTCCAGGATCTGGCGGCCGGCTGGCTTGCCTATCGCCGCGCTGTGGCGGCGGGGCTCGGTCGCCGGATCGACCTTCTCGACTGAGGCGAGGCGGCGTCAGAATTCCCGCCCGAAACCCGCCATCTCCGCGTCCGCCTCCGGCGTCCAAAGGCCAAGCGCCGTCAGAATTGCCACGGTGAAGGTGAAGGGCGAGGTGCCGGGCGCCGTCACGATTCCATTCTCGGACACCGCCTGCGGCTGGTCGCGGTAGAGCGCGCTTCCGCCATAGCCGGGCACGGCCTGATGGGCGGCGAGCGCATTGCCGGTATGGGCGACTTCGTTGAGGATGCCGGTGCCGGCAAGCGCGCTGGCGGCCGCGCAGATGCCGGCCACCAGGCGCCCGCGGTCGCGAAAGGCGTGGACGAGGCCGGACAGATCCGGTGCCGTGCCCTTTTCCCAGCTCATGCCGCCGGGAATGACCAGCGCGTCGAAGGCGTCCGGATCAAGCCCGGCATAGGCGCAGTCCGGCGTCACTCGCAGGCCGCCCATGGAGGTGACCGGCGCCCCCTCCGGCGAGGCGGTGACGATCTCCGCGCCGAGAAAGCTACGGGCGACGGCGATCAGAAGCCCGATCTCCCAGTCGGCATAATCGGGCGTCAGGGCAATGGCGATGCGGGTCATGCGCGGTTCTCCCTTGGTTCGCATGTCACGGGTGCGGGGCAGGGGCGCCCCGGTGTCAGGCGCGATCCTGTCGCGCCGTGACGCGGACGGGTCACGCCAGCGGCTGCAGGAAGCGCATGCCCGTGACGGGCCGGGCGATGAATTCCATCTGCTCGTAGAACCGGTGGGCGGCGAAATTGCCGGTGGCGGCGGAGACGGAAAGGTAGTCGCAGCCCTGGGCGCGGGCACAGTCGCGGGCGCGCGCCACCAGATGCTGGCCGATGCCGTGGCCGCGATGGCCATCGCGCACGAAGAGATGGTGCAGGTCCATGCCGCGCTTGCCTTCCTGCGCCCTGTAGAGCGGCACCAGAATGGCGTAGCCCATCAGGCCGTCGCCGCCATCGGCCACCAGCGCCTGGATCCACGGCATGGGGCCGAACAGGTCGCGCTCCAGCGTTTCCGGCGTCATGGCCGAGGCATCGCCGTGATGGGCGGCGAGCAGGGCGATCATTTCGTTGAGTTCCGGCAGGTCACGCGGCTTGGCGACGCGGATGTTCACCACGGCCGGGCGGAGAAGGGAGATTTCGGTATCTTCAGGCATTTGCGGCATCCTCTGGTTTTCTCGTGCCGTCAGGTGCCGTCTTCTAACAACAAAGCCGCCTGACGGCGGCTTGTTGACATTGTGATCTGTCGAGCCGCCCGTTACCGGTAGGCCCAAAAATACGTGGCAGCAATGGGTGCGCGTTCGATCATCATGACGCCATGCATGCGCCCGATTTCTGCAGGTGTCAAGGGGTGTGTGACTTGCGGGGCGGGGGCTGGTATGATTGGCTTGCGCAAACACGGTTCCGTCTCCAAGGCCAAGCTGTCGCCAGAAGGCGCAGGCAGGGATAAGGATGATGTCGGATCGCCACCATGGCCGGAGGCTGCAATGGGCAAGACCGAACGCATCGCCGTTGATCTTTCGTCGGAAACGCTGGAGGTTTTGCGCCTCAGCGTGGAGCGCGGCGATTATCCCTCGACGGCTGCGGCGATCGAGGCTGCCGTGCGTGTGATGAGCGGGGAGGGCCCGGTGCAGCGCCTGGAACGGCTGCGACAGCGTGTGCAGCATTCGCTGGAGGACGGCAAGACCCCGGTTCCAGCCGATGAGGCCGAGCGGTCAATGGGCGACTTCATGCAGCGGTCGGCCGCGTCCCTGCGATGATCCGCCGGCTGCCGGTGGCCTACCGGCAAGATGCGCTGGCCGATCTTCGTGCGATCTATCTGTTCGTTCTGGAGCGGAGCGGCAACGAGGCGACGGCGCGCGGATTTGTCGAACGCATGATGGCGCGCTGCCGCAGTATCGGCGATGCGCCGGATGGCGGTCGACGACGCGATGACCTTGTTCCCGGATTGCGGACCGTTCCCTTCGAGCGACGGGCCGTGATTGCCTATGTCCTGCGTTCGGATCAGGTCGAGATCACCAATATCTTCTATGGCGGGCGCGACTATGAGGCGCTCTATCGGGATGATCCGGACGGGCAATAGCCGCCTCAATGTTCGTGTTCGCACAATCCGTGGTCGGAAAGGGCGCGGATTACATAGCAATCCTCCACGGTGTGGCCGCCGCAGTGGGAGACGATGCGCTCCAGTTCGGCTTCGAGCCGCTTCAACTGTTCGATCTTCTGACGCACTTCGGTCAGATGCGCGCCGGCAATGCGGTCGGCCCCCTCGCAAGGGGCTTCCGGATGCTGGCTGAGCGCCAGAAGTTCGCGGATGCGGTCGATCTCGAAACCGAGGTCGCGGGCGTGGCGGATGAAGGTCAGCCGTTCCACATCGCCCCGGCCGTAACGGCGCTGGTTGCCCTCGGACCGCTCGGAGGGCGCCATCAGGCCCATCTGCTCGTAATAGCGGATGGTTGGCACCTTCACGCCGGTGCGGCGGGACACTTCGCCGATCGAAAACATTTTTGCACTCCGCCTCTTGAACCTCTAGCCGCTAGAGGAATTATCTGTGGTGTCACCAGAAGAATTGCAAGCGACAGAGGTGACATGATGAGCGCAGGCTGCTGCGACCACAAGGCGAGTTTCGAGGGGCTTTCGCCCGCATACAAACGCAGGCTCTGGGCCGTCATCCTCATCAACGCGACGATGTTCGTGGTGGAGATGACGGCGGGCCAGATGGCGCGCTCGCAGGCGCTGCAGGCCGATGCCCTGGATTTCTTCGCCGATGCCGTCACCTACGGCATCTCGCTGGCCGTCATCGGCGCCTCGCTGAAGGTGCGCAGCCTTGCGGCGGCGGCCAAGGGCATCAGCCTGTTGCTGATGGGGCTCTTCGTGTTCGGCGCCACGCTCTATCGTGTCTTCGTCGCCGGCGTGCCGGAGGCGCCGGTCATGGGTCTCATCGGCCTGCTGGCGCTCCTCGCCAA
The DNA here is from genome assembly GCF_018760785.1 of Rhizobium sp. CSW-27. Lineage (GTDB taxonomy): Bacteria > Pseudomonadota > Alphaproteobacteria > Rhizobiales > Rhizobiaceae > Neorhizobium. Next base: position 403,361 of record NZ_JAHHZO010000001.1, on the reverse strand, counting down.
CCTGGCCAGCGTGCTTCTCCTTGTCCGCTACAAGGACGGCGATGCCAATGTGCGTTCCGTCTGGCTGTGCTCGCGCAACGATGCGATCGGCAATGTCATCGTCATGATCGCCGCGCTCGGCGTCTGGGGCACCAGCACCGCCTGGCCCGACCTTGCCGTCGCCACCGTGATGGCCGGTCTCTTCCTCACCTCGGCGGTGCAGATCCTCAGCCAGTCCCGGGCGGAGTGGCGGGCGGGCGGTGCCGTCGATCCCGATCATGGCGCGCATCCGCATGGCGGCGCGCCCGCAGCAAGCGGCAGCCCGTCCGCCTGCTGCGCGCTTGATCATGCCGGCGGCGATCGCCATGGGGTGCACCACCACGCCCATTCCGGCTGACGGAGGGTGGCAGAAGGCGGCGTCCCCCCGTGCGCCGCCGATCCGCCAAGCCGCGTCAAGACCCGCATCAAGGCCCGCGTCACGTGCTTCCTCCCGGGTCTTGTTCTTTTCGTGTCACCAACATAGGGTAGGGGGGTATAGTACTGGAGCGCCACCCATGTCCCACACCATTCGCGATGCCGAAAAGCTGCTGGCCCGCGTGCGCCGCCTGAAGGGGCAGATGGAAGCCGTCGAGCGGGCGCTGATCGCGGAAAAGCCGTGCGGAGAGGTGCTGCAACTGCTGGCCTCGATCCGTGGCGCTCTCTCCGGCCTCACCGGAGAGGTGATGGAGGCGCATCTCACCGAACATGTGGTGCATGCCGAAGGCGAGACGGAGCGCGCCGTGGCGGCCGAGGAACTGGCGGCGGCGCTGCGCACCTACATACGCTGAACCTGATGCAGGAAGCCGCCGTGGCATCCGCCGCGGCGGGGAACGCGCCCATGCGGCGCCCGACCTTCAAACCGGGAGGAACCCCATGACCTCGCAGACCCCTCCGTCGCCCGATGGCCTTGTCCACGAGCATGTCTTCCTTGGGCAAAACCACGATCGCAATGCACGCAAGGTGGGCTTCGTCATCGCGCTGACGGCGGCGATGATGGTGGGCGAGATTGCCGCCGGCAGCCTGTTCGGCTCGATGGCGCTGCTGGCGGATGGCTGGCACATGTCGACCCATGCCGGCGCCATGCTGATTGCCGCGGTCGCCTACTGGTATGCGCGGCGCGAGGCGCGAAACGGCCGCTTCACCTTCGGCACCGGCAAGCTCGGCGATCTGGCGGGCTTTGCCAGCGCGGTGGTGCTGGCGCTGATCGCGCTGCTGATTGCGGTCGAAAGTCTGTTCCGGCTTGCCGAACCGGTGCCGATCGCCTTCGGCGAGGCAATCCTGGTCGCGGTGCTTGGTCTTGCCGTCAATCTCGTCAGCGCATGGCTGCTGCGCGACGAGCCGCATCATCACGGTCACGACCATGGTCACCATCACGGTCCTGCCCGTCACGCCGGCCCCCGCCAGCATGATGCCCAGGATCATGGCCCTCACGGTCATGATGATGACCACCATGAGGCGGGCCATCATCACCACGACCATCGGGATCATGTGGCGCACCATGCTCACCCTGAGCCGACAGCGCACGGACGTCACGACCATGCGGGGCATCATGGCGGGCACGGCCATGGTGGCCACCATCATGGCGGCCATCACGGGCATGCCGGCGACAACAATCTGCGCGCCGCCTATCTGCATGTGCTGGCCGATGCCCTGACCTCGGTACTGGCCATTCTCGCCCTGCTGCTCGGCCGCGCCTATGGCTGGATCTGGCTCGATCCCGTCATGGGCATTGTCGGCGGTCTGGTGATCGCCCGCTGGTCCTGGGCGCTGATCCGCGACACCTCCCGCGTGCTGCTCGATGTGGTGCCGGACGAAGGGCGGCTGGCGGAGCAGATCCGGGCCCGGCTGGCGATGGCGGAAGGGCAGGTCACGGACCTGCATGTCTGGCAGGTCGGCCCCGGCCACCACGCCGCCATCGTGGCGCTTTCGGCTTCCGAGCCGCTGGAGCCGGCGGCCTACAAGGACAGGCTGAAGGATCTCGACACGCTCTCGCATGTCACCGTGGAGGTGAGCCGGGCGGCGTGAGGGGGGCGACAAGGGACGCAAGAAAAATTAATAATTGCAAAAACTATAAATGCGCCTCATGATTGCATTCTGGGCGGTTCATTCCAAACTTGGAGACATCCGATGAACCGGTATCTTTTCTCACTCCTTGGCGCATTGTGCCTGGCTCTCACAACGATCGTTGTTCCTGCCCATGCTCAATATGTGCAGACATTCAACAATAACCCGACCCGCAATGCATGCACGCAAGATGTGACTGTCAACTTCCAGGATGGGAGGAATGTCGTTCTGCAGCCCAATGCGGCTGCGGTGACGCTGAATGGTGCCGTCACCAGCGCGACGTACATGAATGTCGTTATCCCGGCGGCGGACAACACCAGTTTCAACAACGGCTATCGTTGCGTCTACAGGGATTGCCGGGTCGTTGGACAACGGGGAAGCTTGGCGATCGACTGCTATTCGCCAACGAACTAAGGGCACACGCTGGCCCTGATGTGGGTCTCAGATGTTGCTCTGCAATAAGGTTGCCGGGGAGGGCTGTTCCGCCCCGGCGCCGTCAGAACTCGGAATAGACGTCCTCGACCTTCTCGATCGAGCCGGCCGGAGTCTGGAGAAGGGGAGCCGTCTCATGGCCGGCCTGTCCCGCATCGCTGCGGGCGTTTTCCACCGCCCACAGGGCGTTGGCAAGGGAGGAGGATAAAAGGGTGCTGCTGCCGGTCAGCGCAGACGCGGAGCGCTGCGGCTGATCTGTCTGACGCTGTTCGGTCGCCGCTTCGGTTCGGCGTTCGATACTGTAGGAACGCCCCGAATAGCCGTAGCCGCTCAGCCCGCTCTGGATCTGCATGGCTGTGTGTCCGTGCTGGTTATCGTTAAGAAAGTGTTAACTTATCAAGCTTGCGCGAGGCTTGCGGCTTTTCGCAATGCGAAAAACGGGGCATTGACAGACAGGCGCTTGTCCGGGGTGCCGGCTGATTTGCCCGCAAGGGGCGCGTTTTTACGCATTTCGGCGGGACGGATCGGTTGTATGCGGGAATCGGCTCGCCGAAACTGCCCGCCGGATCCCGGTGCGGCGAATCTCAGACGAGCGAGGCAATGCCCTGACGAGCCGGTCCGCTTGCCGTCGGGCAGGAGCCCGACCGCGGGTCGCCCGCCAGGCAGCAGCGGTCGCGGCCGGCAGCCTTGGCGTCGTAAAGCGCCTGGTCGGCGGCCTTGATCGCGGCTTCCAGGCTTGCGCCGGTTGCCGGGCAGAGGAATATGCCGGCCGAAAAGGTGAGGCTCGCATGGGGCAGGCCGGGCACGCGGATGTCGCGCAGTGCCTCGCGCCACCGCGCGCAGCAGGCCAGCACCTCGGCGCGACTGGTGCCGCGCAGATAGATCAGAAACTCCTCGCCGCCCCAGCGGAACAGGCTGTCGCCAGGCCCGAGACCGGTCAGAAGCGTTTCGGCGAAGACCTTCAGCACCTCGTCGCCCACCTGATGGCCGAACCGGTCGTTGAAGCTCTTGAAGTGGTCTATGTCGAGAATGGCGAGCGCCGCGACGCCACCGCAGGTCTGGGCCGACAGGAGGTCGGGCAGAATGTTCTGTGCGTGCCGGCGATTGTGGAGCCCGGTCAGATGGTCGCGCAAGGCCTCCTCGCGCAGCAGTTCCTGCAGGCGCAGGTTCTCCTGCAGCCGCGCTTCCAGATCGTGCGACAGGCTCGCCAGCCGGTTCTGGTCGGCCTTGCGCAGGGAGATGTCGCGCATCACCATCATGCGTCCGCCCATGCGGCCCCAGGGCTTCAGCGAGTGGATCGAGATTTCGTAGGAGGCGCCGCTTCCGGCCAGCGTCAGTTCGTGCCGCTCTTCGTCGCCATGGGCGGTGCGGGCCAGAAGTGCGGTCAGTTCGGCCGGCTCGCGCAATACCTCGCCGATCGGGTGCTGGGGAAGGCCGGGCAGGCTTGCCGCAGCCGGGTTCAGTTCCAGAATGCGCCCGGCCTCGTCCAGAATGATCACCGGATCGGGCAGGATCGAGAAAATCGCTTCCCGCCCGATCGGCGGCACCACGAACAGCCGCCCCAGCAGTTGCGCCCCGAGCATGAAGGCGCCGGCGCCGACGAAAACGAAAGGCGTCGGATCGTCGTTGAACAGCGTGAAATTGTACTGCGTATAGGCGATATTGGCGATCCACGGCACCAGCGCGGCGATCAGCAGCGACAGGATCTGCCAGCGGTGGATGCTGCGGTGGCGGATGGTCAGCACCGTGCCGGTGATGGAGGCCACCGTCATCGTCGAATAGGCGATGCCGAGGGCGGCCCAATAGGCCCAGCCGTGGCGAAACAGCATGGCATCCGCATCCAGCAGCTCCAGATACATGGCATGGTGCCAGGAATCGGTGAGCGCGATGATGCCGAAGAAGGTGGAGATCAGGCCGATCACCACCATCTGCCCCAGCGTTTCCGGCTGGCGGCCGCGCGCATAGGTGACGAAGCTCAGCGACCAGTAAAGCGGCGTGCCCATGATGCCGAACCAGGCGAGCTTGGTGGCCACCAGCTGCTGTTCGAAATCGGCCACGCTGTGGCGATAGAGCACGCAGCCCGTCCACCATAGCGACATCAGCACGGACAGGGCAAAGGCATAGCGTCCTGGCGCATTGGGTGCGCGCAGCGTGCCAACGATGATGATCAGCGCCAGAACGATTGTCGCTCCGAGCAGCCCGACTGACGTCTCCAAAATGCCTTACCCCGCCCCTTTTGGGTTATTGTAGCGAATCGGCACGACTCGGCAACAATCATGCCGCAGATCTTTGCGCCTCGCCGCCTGCCTGCGGCCTGTTCCCCGGCGATTCGCGCTTCCCCAGGACGACATGTAGCAAATTCAGGCAAACACGAGCGTCACATCTGCATGACAAAGCGAAAAAATGTTGTTTTTCGACACTATTTCCGGCTGAGCGTCGGGGTGAATACAGCCGATCGCGCGCAACGGGCGCCGATCTTGCTGCGGCAGACGTTGCCTGCGCGCTAATGCGCCCCGTTTTGTCTCCGGTTGGCAGAACCTATTGCTGTCTTATCGGTTCGAGGGACGTGGCGGCGGTGCCGGCAACGGCCCGGCGGGTCTATGACAGGCCGCGGCTGCGGGGGGGCGCGGCGCAGGTCCGGGGCTGGGTTCCCGTGCCTGCCTACCGCACCGGTTCTTCCGTCCCCACCTTCAAGGAGGATGCAGTCGATGCAGACAGCCGCCACAGAGACCCAGCGCTTCGATGCCCTGCATGGGGCAAGGGGACTTGCGGCCATCGCCGTCATGTGTCTTCACCTGCAGTTTTATACCCGGTTTGCGGATGGATGGCTTCCGGGTGCCTATCTCGCGGTCGACCTGTTCTTCCTTCTCAGCGGCTTCGTCATCGCCCATGCCTATGATGCGCGTTTGCGGACGGGGCTTTCGCCGCTGGTCTTCCTGCGGCGCCGTTTGGCGCGCCTCTACCCGCTCTACGCATTGTCACTTCTCATCTCGGCCCTGGTGGTCCTGGAGCGGATCGGGCGTGAGGGCATCGGTGCCTTTTCCCGGCTGGATCTCGCGGCAAGCTTCGTTCTTTCCGCCGTCCTCTTGCCGGTGCCGCCGGCCTTGTCGATCAGCCCGACGCAGCTCTTTCCGCTGAACGGTCCCGCCTGGTCGCTGTTTCTCGAAATCCTCCTCAACCTTGCCTTCGGCTGCATGGCGCTGTTGCTGACGCGCCGGCGGCTGGCCTGGCTGATCGGCCTCGCCGGACTGCTGCTCGCGCTGGTCACCTGGCATCATGCCGGGCTGGATGTCGGAACCCGCTGGGACAGTCTGGAGGGCGGCCTGGGGTGGATCTTCTTCTCGTTCCTGTGCGGCATCTTCATGCGCCGCTTCCTGCCACTCGGCCCGGTTCCTGGCCCGGTGCTGCCGCTGGTGCTGATGGCGGGCGCCTTCGTCCTTGCAGCAACGCCCGCCGTAGCGCTTCGCCCGCAATTCGATCTCGCGGTAGTGGTTGTCGTCTGGCCCTGCCTGCTGCGGCTGGCGTCCGGTGTCCGGCTTGCGGGTCCCATCCGGCGAGCGGCCCATGCGCTGGGCGAGGCCTCCTACGGGATCTATATCCTGCACATGCCGTTGATGAGCCTGATGGCCGCCCTGTCCCGCTGGCTGGGGCTTTCCGTGCACCAGCGGGATCTGTGGTTCCTGTGGGGCGCGGTGCCGGCAACGGCGCTTCTCTGCGTCTGGCTGAACCGTGCCTATGACGAGCCGGTGCGCCGCCGGCTGGCGGGCCGAGGATCGGCACCTGCCGCCCTCGACGCCCGCTGAGCCTTCGGTTACATCTTCCCCGCCACCTTGATCGCGAAGGCATATTCGAAGGCGATTTCCTCCAGGCGCTGGAAGCGCCCGGATTTGCCGCCATGGCCGGCGGCCATGTTGGTTTTCAGGAGATAGGGGCCTGCCTCCGGCGCCGTATCGCGCAGGCGGGCGATCCACTTGGTCGGTTCCCAATAGGTGACGCGCGGATCGGTAAGGCCGGAGATGGCGAAGATCGGCGGATAGGGCCTGTCTGCCACATTGTCATAGGGCGAATAGGCTGCGATCCAGCGATATTCCTCCTCGGAGTCCAGCGGATTGCCCCATTCCGGCCATTCCGGCGGGGTGAGCGGCAACGTGTCGTCCAGCATGGTGTTCAAGACATCGACAAAGGGCACGGCCGCAATGATGCCGGCAAATTTCTCCGGCGCCATGTTGGCGATCGCCCCCATCAGCATGCCGCCGGCCGAACCGCCTTCGGCAATGATGTTGTCGTAGGACGTAAAGCCCTCCTTCACCAGATGGTCGGCGGCGGCGATGAAATCGCGGAAGGTGTTTTCCTTGTGCTCCATCTTGCCGTCCTCGTACCAGGCAAAGCCCTTGTCCTTGCCGCCGCGGATATGGGCGATGGCGTAGATGAAGCCGCGATCGGCAAGCGACAGCGTATTGGTCGAGAAGGAGGCGGGAATGGTGATGCCATAGGCACCGTAGCCATAGAGAAGGCACGGCGCCGAGCCGTCAAGCCGGGTATCCTTGCGATAGAGCAGCGAAACCGGCACCAGTTCGCCGTCATGCGCGGGCGCCATCACGCGGCGCGTCACATAGTCGTCCGGGTTATGGCCGGAGGGCACTTCCTGCGTCTTCAACAGCACCCGCTCGCGGGTTGCCATGTTGTAGTCGAAGAGTTGGCTCGGTGTCGTCATGGAGGAGTAGGAGAAGCGGATGACGTCGGTGTCGTATTCCGCAGCCCCCTGCAGGCCCAGCGAATAGGCCTCTTCGGCAAAGGCAATCGCATGTTGCTCGCCGCTTGCGCGGTCCATGATGACGATGCGCGGCAGGCCCTCGCGGCGCTCCAGCCAGACGAGATGGCGGGCATAGGCGGCATGCGAGAGAATGAGGCGGCCCGGCTCATGCGCCACCACCTCCACCCAGTTCTCCTTGCCCGGCGCGGCAACCGGTGCGGCCATGATCTTGAAATCCTTGGCGCCGCCGTCATTGGTCAGGATGTAGAAGATCTCGCCGCCCTCGGTCATGGAATATTCCACGCCCTCTTCGCGCTCCGCCACCAGCAAGGGCTCGGCCGTCAGGTCCGTGGTCGAGAGGATACGGTATTCCGACGTCTCGTGATCGTGGATGTCGATATAGATCACATCGTCCAGCAGCGAGCCGCCGACGCCCATGAAGAAGCCGGGATCCTTCTCCTCATAGACCAGCCGGTCGGCCGATTGCGGCTGCCCGAGGAGGTGGTGGAAGACTTTCGACGGGCGGTGGTTCTCGTCCTGCAGCGTATAGAAGAAGCTTCTGCCGTCCGGCGCCCACACACCGCCGCCGGCGGTGTTCTCGATGACGTCGGGAAGATCCTCGCCGGTTTCGAGATTGCGCACGCGCAGGGTGAAATATTCGGATCCCTTGTCGTCATAGCCCCAGATGCCGAGCGAATGGTCGCTGCAGTGGTCGATGCCGGAAAGGCGGAAGTAATCCTTGCCTTCGGCCTCGCGGTCGCCGTTCAGCAGCACCTGCCGCTCGCCGCCGTCGCGCGGTGTGCGGAAATAGTGCGCCTGCTCGCCGCCGGTGACATAGAGCGTGCCATAGGCGAAGGGGCCATCCTTCATCGGCACGGAGCTGTCATCCTCCTTGATGCGGCCCTTCATTTCGGCAAACAGGGTCTTCTGCAGGTCGGCCGTGTCGCCGAGTGCGGCTTCCATGTAGGCGTTTTCCGCTTCCAGATGCGCCCGGATCGCCGGATCGAGGATCGACGGATCCTTGAACATCGCCTGCCAGTTGTCGGCGCGCAGCCAGCCGTAGTCGTCCGTGCGGGTGATGCCGTGGCGGCTGTCGTTCACCGGCCGTTTGTCGGCTTTCGGCGGGGTGGGGAGGTTCTGGAAGAGAGCCCTGGAACGGGCCACGGGATTGTTCACGCGAAAACTCCGGCATCGACTGAAAGGTCTGCCAGAGATAGGCGGCACTCAGGCCAAGAGCAAGGAGGCTTACTTCTTCTTCGAGCGCTGGCCGGGCAGAACGCCGTCGCGCCAGCTCTGCCAGTAGACGACGCCGATCGCCATGGCGACACCGATCACCGGTAAGCTGATGAGCAACAGATTTTCCATCATTCGCTTAACCCTCGCAGGATCCAGCCCGCCAACACATGTAATGTACTGCCCAGCACAAAGCAACCAAGGGTCCCTCCCGCAAGCCAGATCTGGCTGATATCCGGCCGCATGTCGCCGTAGATCATCCGCGTCACCGGGGTAAACACCCCGATCAGCATCACGCCGATGCCGATCCCGTTCAGAAAGGTGGCACGCAGCTTGATCTGCTCCTTGCGTGCATCCGAAAGCGGTCGGATGCTCGCACTCTCCGGTTCTGCCTCCACCATGCCGGTGCTCCCGTGTCGGCTGGTCGCCGCGCGCCGCCGTCCGGGATTGTTGATCACATTTTGCGCGATTCGTCTTCCGGTAGGTGGTCATTCCGGCACACCTTCCCTAGGTTTCGCCGCGTCCGACGTGATTTGGAAATGAAACGCATGAAACGATCAATTTCTCTTGCCGCGGTGGTGCTGGCCGTCCTGCCCGCGCTGCCTGCCCAGGCGATCGACAATCGCATCGTGCGCCAGCTCGATGCGCTGACGCCACAGGAACGGCGCGAACAGCGGTGCGATATCGAGGCGATGAACCGGATCGCCCGGGAAAAGGAAGGGTTCCGGCCCGACAAGGTGATCGCCTATACCTTTGGCGACACGGTGGAAAAGGGAGATCTCATCCGCGCACCCGGCGCTGTCTTCCGCAGCCGGGGCGACTGGTATCGCCTGCGCTACAAGTGCCTGACCGCCAATGACGGGCTGGACATCAAGTCCTTCGATTACAAGGTGGGCGCCAAGGTGCCGCGCGAGCGGTGGGAACAGTACTACCTCTATGACTGAAGGGTTTCGGTGCCGCAGCCGCCTCAATCGGGCAGTTGCGGCATCGTCCGGCGCTCCGGAAACAGTTCCTGCGCCATGGTCATGACGATCAGCGAGAGCGGCAGCGCCAGCATGGCGCCGACAGCACCCCACATCCAGGTCCAGAACAGGATGGCGAGGAAGACCACGAAGGGATTGATTTCCCACTGCCGCCCCATCACCGCCGGAAAGGCCAGATTCTCCATCACCAGGTGCACCAGGAAGAACACCGTGGCCGGCAGCAGCGCCAGAAGCAGCGCCTCATGCGTCAGGATGCCGGCAATTGCCACGGACAGCGTCATCACCGTGATGCCGAGAAAGGGGATGAAACTGGAGAGAAAGGCGAAGATGCCCCAGAGCACCGGCATGGGCAGCCCCCCGGCATAGGCGATCAGCGTCATCACCACGCCAAGCCCCATGTACATCAGGCTGGCGGTGGCGAAGTAATAGCCGAGCACCTCCTCGATCGCATTGATGATGCGGATGGCCAGCAGCCGCTGGCGGCGGGTCGGAAAGGCCATGATGATGGTGCGGCGCAGCCGCAGACGCCCGTAGAGGAACAGCAGCAGCGCCGCAAAGAAGATCAGCCCCTGCACGACGGCGGGCGTCAGGCTGACCGAGACGATGCTGAGGATATTGCCGCTGTTCTCGATCAGTTTCTCCATCGACATCGGCCCGGTCTCGAAGGTGGCGGGCGTGATGTTCAGCCAGTGGTGCCGTTCCAGGAAGGGTGTGATGCGGGCAATCGCGTTCTCCACCACGCGTGGACCGTCCTGCAGCAGCGTCGCCACCGGCTCGGCCAGCGCGTTGATGACGAGAAAGACCGAGGCCATCACCAGCGTGGAAAGGATCAGCGCGATGCCGAAGCGGGGAATGCCGAATTCGCCCATCCGCTCGGCCACCATGCCGAGGATCATGCCGATGACGATGGCAAGCGTCACCGGTTTCAGGATCAGCGACAGGTGATGCACCACCGCAAAGCCGATGATCAGGAAGATGCCGATCACCGCCCAGGCCTTGGCCACCTCCAGGGCCTCGCGCCCCAGTGGCAGCAATTCCGTTGCATCGGCGCGGTAGACGGCGACGTCGTCCGTCGACCCCTTTTCCATCACGCGCCGTCTCATGCTGCCATTTTGCCTGCCCTGGCGGGCGGAAGTCGTTGCCATTGTCCGGGGTCCCTCTTGCGCCGCGTCAACGCGCGAGAGTTGCGCCGGTTCCGGCTCCGGTCCCGCCAAACGGCAGTCGGACCCGCTTCCTCAGGCCGAGAGCGTCAGGCCTATGCCCCAGGGATCGTTGAGCGACCATCCCTGCGCGCTGCGGGTGGCGGCGATTTCCAGGCGTTCCAGGCCAGCCAGCGCCCGCGCCAGCTCGCCCTCTTCGTTGAATTTCAGCGCGTAGCCGGCAAGCCCTGTCATGCCGGTGCCGCGGGCGCCGGCGCCACGGCTGTTCCAGATATTGGCCGCCACGTGATGGTGATAGCCGCCGGTCGCGAAGAAGCTCGCACCCGGATAGCGCGCCATGATCTTCAGGCCCAGCACGTCGCGATAGAAGGCGTCGGCTTCCGGAATATTGCCGACCTGCAGGTGGATGTGGCCGATCGCGGTGCCATCCTCCATGCCGCCCCAGGCGCCCTTCGGCGCGCTGTCGTAGAGCGCCTGCAGGTCCAGCCGTTCGGTCGCCATCTGTACCGTGCCGTCCGGGAAATAGGTCCATTCCATCGGCGTGCGGTCGCGGTAGATCTCGATGCCGTTGCCTTCCGGATCGGAGAGATAGATCGCCTCGCTGACCAGATGATCGGAGGCGCCGTCGAGGCGCACGCCGGCATGCGCCGCATGGGCAAGCCAGGCGCCGAGCGCGCGACGGTTCGGCACCAGGAAAGCGGTGTGGAACAGGCCGGCCGCCGTGCGCGGCGCCTTCGCCACCGTCCGGTCGGTCGTCAGCGTCAGCAGCGGCGTGCCGGCAACGCCGAGCACCTGCCCGCTTGCCGAGGCGTCGAGCGGTGTGAGCCCGATGATGTCGCGATAGAAGCCCGCCACGCGGTCGAGATCCTGCACGACAAGATGCGCCGTATCCACATGGGCCGGTCGCGTCAGCGCGAAGGAGGGAGCAGCTTGGTCTGTCATGGCACATCGCCTTCCGGGAGAGGAGGAACCCGGCCCGATATAGGCGTGCGGGCGCGTTCAACATAGATGGCAAACCGGCGAAACTTCGTTCGATAAAAGAAGACGATGCTGTCTTCCCCATTTGACCTTGCTCAAGGCGCAGCACCTCCTGCGGGTGGAGACTGGCGCCATTCACACGATCCGGGAGAACATCATGTACAGATCCATCGTCGTCGCCATCGATATTGCCCAGATGGAAAAGGGAGAGCGCATTCTCGAAAAGGCAGCGACCCTTCTGGATACGGACGGCAAGATCACCATCGTCAACGTGGTCGAGGAGGTGCCGGGCTATCTCACCATCGACATCCCGACCGATCTGATGGGGCAGGCGCGCACGGATGCCAATGCGCGGATCGGCGCGCTGCGCGACAAGCTCGGCCTCGATGCCTCGATCGAGATCCGCCAGGGCGGGCCGGCGCATGAGATCCTCGCTTCTGCCGAGGCCAATCACGCCGATCTGATCGTGCTTGCCTCGCATGTTCCGGACTTTTCCAACTATTTCATCGGCGCCACCGCCGACCGCATCGTGCGGCACGCCAAGTGCTCGGTGCTGGTCGATCGCTGAGCGGGAGACGACGGATGGACACCGATCATTACCGGCGCGTTCTGGAAGCGCGTCGCGCCGAACTGGACCGCCGGCTGCAGAAGATCGAGCAGGATCTCGACCAGCCGGGCAATCCGGATGACGATGACCGCGCCATCGAGCGCAACAATGACGAGGTGCTGGAGGGGCTGGGCGAGGCAGGGCAGAAGGAACTGGCGGCCATCGAGGCGGCGCTGGGGCGCATTGCCGCCGGCACGTTCGGCCTGTGCGCGCGCTGCGGCGAACCGATTGCCGAAGAGCGGCTTGCCGCCGTGCCGCATGCGGCGCTCTGCAGCGACTGCATGGCCGAGGCGTGAGGCGGCCCGACAGCCGTGATGCGGCCAGCCGCCGCATCACGGTCAAAAAGTCTTAACAGATCACAATGCAATGTGATGGTGCAACGGGCGGCTGCCCGTTGCGTTTTCATGCCGGACCTGCATCCTGTGCGAGACGGAGATTGCATTGCATGAGTGACCTGTTCCGCTTCGGCCGAACCTATGACTTTCACGAGATCGTCGCCGATGGCGTGGTGCACGGCATTGGCATCGTGTTTGCGCTGATCGGCGTGACGGCGCTGATCTTCTATGCCACCCTGTGGTCCAGCTACGGCCAGTTGGCGGCCGCCTGGACCTATGGCCTGGGCCTTCTGCTCTGTCTGTCGATCTCGTTCACCTACAATATCTGGCCGCATTCGCGCACCAAATGGCTGCTGCGCCGCTTCGACCACTCGGCGATCTTCGTGCTGATCGCCGCCACCTACACGCCCTTCCTGCAGCGCGGCGCCTCCGATCCGCTGGTGCTTGCCATGCTGATCTTCGTCTGGAGCATGGCGGTGATCGGGATCGTGTTGAAATGCGCCTTTCCCGGCCGCTACGACCGGCTGACCATCCTGCTCTATCTTGGCATGGGCTGGAGCGGCGTCGTGGTGGTGCCGCATCTGTCGGAACTGCTGGCGCCCGTCACGCTGTGGCTGATCGTCATCGGCGGGGTCATCTATTCGCTCGGCGTGATCTTCCATGTCTGGGAGCGTCTGCGTTTCCAGAATGCCATCTGGCATGCCTTTGTCGTGGCGGCGGCGGCCGTTCACTATTCGGCGGTGCTCACCTGCTTCAGCCTGTCCTCGCCCGGCATCTGAAGCCGTGCGCCGGGCTTTTCGGGCGCGGCGTTCTTCTCCTTGCTTGCGGCGGTCGCCGTCCGGCCAGGGAACCGCATGGCCTTCCGCGGGTTGGTGCCTGAGCACAATCCGATCAGGAAGGAAAAACCATGTCGACACTTGCACGGGATTTCGTCGAGGCGCTTCGCAAGCTGGAACAGGCCGGCGAGGTGGAGGCCATTCTCTCCCTGTTCCGCGATGATGCGACCGTTTCCAACCCGGTGCTGAGCCGCGAGGCGGGCAGCGACGGGCCGGCGCGCTTCTGGCGCGATTATCGCGCAAGCTTCAAGGACGTCGCCTCCGAATTCCGCCAGACGGCAAGCCAGGGCAACATCTCGTTTCTCGAATGGGAAAGCCGCGGCATGATCGGCGGCAAGCCCTTTTCCTATGGCGGCGTTACCGTGCTGGAGGAGAAGGACGGGCAGATTGCCGCGCTGCGCAGCTATTTCGATCCGGCCCGGATCCCGTCGCTGCAGTCCGCCGCCGGCGGCACGGCCGATGATAGGGCCGGTGAGAGCGAGCTGGACCGGGCGCAGGAGGAAATGGCCGAACAGCGTGCCCAGGGCGGCTATTCCTGAGCGCGACCGGCGGGGAGGGACCTTGGTTTGCCAACTGGCGTAAGGTCGCCCGCGGCTGCCGCGCCACTGGACGTTCGACAATGGAGTCTGCTATCAGAGACAAGTTGTAAATTATAGTGGACGACGCCCATGCCGACCGAACCGCTGATCCGCGACGCAACGGACGCGGATCTTCCCGCCATCCTCGAGATCTATAATGACGCGGTTGCCCATACCACCGCGATCTGGAACGACAATCTGGTCGATCTCGCCAATCGCCGCGACTGGTTTGCCGCCCGTCAGGCGCGCGGCTTTCCGGTGCTGGTGGCCGATGTCGATGGCCGGGTGGCCGGCTATGCCTCCTATGGCGACTGGCGCGCCTTCGAAGGGTTCCGCCACACGGTGGAGCATTCCGTCTATGTGCGGCGCGACCAGCGGGGCGGCGGCATCGGCCGCACGCTGATGCGCCGCCTGGTGGAACGGGCAAGGGCCGGCAATATCCATGTGATGATCGCCTGCGTCGAGGCTGGCAATGCCGCCTCCCTGCGTCTGCATGAGGGGCTTGGCTTTCGCCTTGTCGGCATTCACCGCGAAGTCGGCATCAAGTTCGGCCGCTGGCTGGATCTCGCCTGCCTGGAACTGCAGGTGAGCGGGGCGCAGTGACGGCGACGGGAGGGCCTCTCCCGTCGCTTCTGATGCACCTCTGGCCTATCTCGCCACGAGGCATGATCTTCTATCCGATCCGTGGTCTGTCGTCGAAGGCCGTGGCGGCGCGGTGAGGAATGCCTGTGACAACCGGATCAGTTGCGGCGGGAGGCATAGCCTTGCGGCAGCCTGTCGGGGGCGCAGGCAATGATGGTCTCGTCATTGGCGGCGCAATCTTCCAGATAGGTGATGTCGGCGAACTCGTCGATCACGAGCTTCGGATAGGTCGGGCCTGCATCGCGAAACGCACGCATCTGATCCAGATGCTCGTTCTGGAAGCAGACCGTCCTGATCGGATCGGCGGCGATCCAGGCGGGGAAGAAGATCACGCCATGCAGGCGGCGGCTCGCCAGGTTGACGGCGACGCTGACCGTGGTTCCTGTCGGTTCGTCCCAGGAGATCTTGAAGACGTCCGGCGAAAGCCGCACGATATGGGCGATCTGGTCGCGCACCCAGCGCCCGCCCACCATGCCGCCGTGAATGCGGTAATCGATGGTACGGTCGTTCTTGATGTACATTTCGTACTGCCAGCCGTTTTCATAGGTGTAGATGAAGTGCTTGCCGATGAAGGCCGTCAGCTCTTCGGGCTTGGTGGATTCAAAGGGGTCGGACATGGGAAACTCCTTGTTTGATCGGATATTTGGCATGTTATCGTAGCGTTTCGCTTGTTCCAGACCTGAAGTTGGGTGTAATTAATCTAATTATCCGATTGATCTTTGTCCGGGAGGGCCGCATGTCCCTGCTTCCCCGCTCCAGCCTCGAACACTGGGGCGTGCTGCGCGCCATTGTCGAAGAGGGCAGTTTTGCCGCGGCGGCGGAGCGGCTCAACCGCAGCCAGTCCTCCGTCAGCTATGCGGTGGCCCGCCTTCACGAGGCGGTGGGCGTCGAGCTTCTGTCGATCCAGGGCCGGCGGGCGGCGCTTACCGAAGCAGGCGCCATGCTGCTGGCAGAGGTGACGCCGCTGCTGGACGACCTGATGCGGGTGGAGCGGCTCGGCAAGCGTCTGGAGAAGGGCGGGGCAGTCGCGGTGCGCCTTCTGGTGGATACGCTGTTTTCCCGCCGGCGCCTGTTCGCCGCCCTGAGCGCCTTTTCCGTCCGCTGTCCGGATGCGGAAGTGCATCTGACGGAGACCGTCCGCTGGACGATCGAGGATACGCACGCGGATGCCTATGATGTCGGGGTCCTCGTCGCCGCCCCCGGCCAGCGCCGGGTCGATATCATATCCCATGTCGACCTGATCGCGGTCGCCCATGCGCAGCATCCGCTGCATGCCTTGCCATCGGGCCTGCGGCAGGCGGCACTTGCCCGCTTTCCGTGCGTGGAGGTGCGCGGGCTGGAAGCGAATGGCGGGGACGTGTCGCCGCAGGGGCGCATCTGGCGGATGAACACGATGGACTCGGCCATCGACGCGGTGCGCAACGGGCTCTGTTTCGGCTGGCTGCCGCTCGATGCGATCCGCGAGGATCTGGAGCGCGGCACGCTGCGCAGCCTGCCCATCGGCATCGGCCAGATGCGCCCGGTTCTGCATGGCCTGTGCATGGCGCGCGAGGATCTGCACGGCGAACATCCCGCCGCCATTTTAGGCCGGCTGCTGCGCGAGGGCGATGTCGCCGGCAATCTGCCGGGTTCAACTTGAACCGGGCAGATGCCAGCTTTCCCGGTCTTCGTCCGTCCGCAGGGGAAGGCCGGATCCCCTTGTTTATGGTGAGCTCTGAGGCGAGACACGACGGGCGGGCAGCGTCATGGCGATCACGCCGATCATCACGAAGGCAAGCCCGATCCAGGCGGTCAGCGACAGCCGCTCGCCGAGAAAGATGGCGCCGATCGCCACGCCGATCGGCACGCGCAGATAGGCCTGCGAGGTGGTGGCGACCGAACCGAGCGTCTGCACAAGCCGGAAATAGATGACGAAGGCTAGCGAGGTGGAGAAGGCCGACAGCGCCAGCAGGGCCACGAGCGACGGCAGCGACGGGCTCAGCGTCCAGGGATGATCGAGGACGAGGCTTGCGGGAAAGAGCAGAACGGCACCGCAGACCAGCGACCCCGCCGCCGGCATCATCGGATCGAGGCCCTTGAAATTCTTGCCGTAGATGGCCGCGCAGGCATAGCAGACGGTGGCGGCCACCACGGCGAACTGTGCCACCACATCGCGTCCCAGCCCATCCAGGGCACCGACGCCGATGATCAGGCTCGCGCCCGTCAGTCCGGCCACGACACCCAGAAGCTTGCGGCCGGATACCGCTTCGTGCCGGGTGACGAGCGCCGTGATGAGGAAGGTGACGACCGGCGTCAGCGAATTGAGAATGACGGCAAGTCCCGCATCGACGCTCTGTTCCGCCCAGGCGATCAGCGTGAAGGGGACAGCGCTGTTGAGGCAGGCCTGCACCAGGAAGCGGCGCCAGACGGTACGGTCCCGCGGCATGCGAAGCCCGCGCAGCCGCAGGATCACGAGCAGCAGCCCGCCGGCAATCAGGGTGCGCGCGGCAATCAGCGTGACCGGCGGGATCGTCTCGATGCCCACCTTGATGAAGGTATAGGCCGATCCCCAGCAGGTGGCGAGCAGCAGAAGCAGAAGGAGTTCGCGGGCAAGGGAGGTTTTCTCGGGCATCGGGCTGTCGGTTCCTGTCGGTCTTGTCCGGAACCTATCCTCTTCCCGCCAGGGGATGCTTCGGCCGCGGTCAAACTGTCTCGTCCCGGTGGTCCGCCACGCACCGCGGCGGCGGCGCCCTTGTCGACCTCGCCTGTCTGGCCGGGCGGTTGCCGGCGCAGCCCACCGGCACCCTGATGCGTTCCCGCCGGATCCTGCCGGCGCGGCCCGCAGCGGATCCGTCAGGATAGGCCGTCGGGCGATATGCGGCTTGGGGCTGCGGCGTCGATCCGCTAGATCGCCTCGAACACCATGGCATGGCCGTTGATGCAGTAGCGCAGCCCGGTCGGCTTCGGGCCGTCGGGAAAGACATGGCCGAGATGCCCGTCGCAGGTGGCGCAGCGGATCTCCGTGCGCACCATGCCGTGCGAGGTGTCGCGCAGTTCCACCACCGCATCCGCGCGCACCGGGGCGAAATAGCTCGGCCAGCCGCAGCCGGAATCGAACTTGGTGTCGGAGACGAACAGCGGCTCGTTGCAGCCCGCGCAGCGGTAGAGACCCTTCTCCTTGCTGTTCCAGTATGGACCGGTGAAGGCACGCTCTGTGCCGTGTTCGCGCAGGATGCGGTATTGCTCGCCCGTCAACTGTTCGCGCCACTCGGCATCCGTCTTCTGCAGCTTCGGCTTGATCTGGTCTTGCATTGGCGTCTCCTGTGTTCCAACGGTAGATAGGTGTTCACATCCGGGTCATAAAGGCGGCTTGGGCGGCGATTTTTCCTCTAAAAACATTGAGAGGTGGAAAACCATGCCTTAAGTAGGGCTGGCTTGTCTCGGCCGGGGGGTGGAGACTTCACACGAATTTCGACGCGCTGGCAGGAGGGTGATATCGCCGCAATGACCTTGGTATGTTTGTTCCTGCCATTCATGGCGGCACTGGCTGCTCCTTCCCTGACGCGATTTCTTGGGCACCGGGCCGCCTGGATTCTGGCGCTCGCCCCTGCCTTTTCTTGCCTTTACTTTCTGGGTTATCTGCCCGAAATCGCCGCCGGGGAGGTGGTGACGGGCGGTTATGCCTGGGCGCCCAGCTTCAATCTTTCCTTCTCCTGGTTCATCGACGGACTGTCGCTGACCTTTGCCCTGCTGATCACCGGCATCGGCACGCTGATCGTGCTCTATGCCGGCGGCTACATGAAGGGCCATCCGCAGCAGGGACGCTTCTTCGCCTTCATCCTGCTGTTCATGGGCGCCATGCTGGGTGTGGTGGTGTCCGACAGTTTCCTGATGCTGTTCGTCTACTGGGAGCTGACCTCGATCACCTCCTTCCTGCTGATCGGCTTCGACCACGAGCGGGCAGCGGCCCGTCGCGCGGCGCTGCAGGCGCTGGTCATCACCGGCGGCGGCGGCCTGCTGCTGCTGGCCGGGCTGATCTTCCTGTGGAACATCACCGGCATGACGCAGTTGTCGCTGGTCGTGCATCAGGGCGAACTGGTGCGCCAGAGCCCCTTCTATCTGGCCGCACTCCTCCTCATCCTCGGCGGCTGCTTCACCAAGTCGGCGCAGTTTCCCTTCCATGCCTGGCTGCCGAACGCCATGGAGGCGCCGACCCCGGTCTCGGCCTATCTGCACTCGGCCACCATGGTGAAGGCCGGCGTCTATCTGCTGATGCGCCTCAACCCGGTGCTGGGCGACATGCCGGCCTGGGAGATCCTGCTGCCCTTCTTCGGCGGCATAACGCTGATTGCCGGCACATTCCTCGGCATGCGCCAGACGGATCTCAAGCTGATGCTGGCCTATACCACCATGGCCTCGCTCGGCCTGCTGGTGATGCTGACCGGCTTCGACACGCCGCATGCGGTGGAGGCGGCGGTGCTCTATCTGGTGGCGCATTCGCTGTTCAAGGGCGCGCTGTTCATGGTGGCCGGCATCATCGACCACGAGGCGGGAACGCGTGACGTGACCCGTCTCGGCGGGCTTGCCCGCGCCATGCCGATCACCTTCGCGGCAGCCCTGCTTGCAGCGCTCTCCATGGGCGGCCTGCCGCTCTTCCTCGGCTTTCTCGCCAAGGAGGAAATCTATTATGCGCTGGCCGGGGGCGATCTGCGCTCCATGCTGTTTGCCGGCGTGGCAATGCTCGGCAACGGGCTGATGTTCGCGCTCGCCTTCGCGGTGGCGCTGAAGCCCTTCCTGGGGCGGCCGGTGGAAACGCCGAAGCACGCGCATGAGGGGCCGGTGCTGCTGTGGCTGGGGCCGGTGGTTCTGGCCGTGCTCGGGCTTGCCGCGGGCCTTGTGTCGGGGCCGGTGCACCGCTTCATCTCCTCGCCGATGGCCAGCGCCGTCGAAGGAGCGCCGACCACAGTCACCATTTCCACCATACCGCATCTCGGCATTCCGCTGCTGCTGTCGCTCATAACCGTCGGGCTCGGCGTGTTGTTCTATCTGCAGATCGGCCGCATCCGCACACTGATGTCTCGGCTGCTCGAGGCGATCGGGCCGGGGCCGGACCGCGGTTTCGATGCGGCCATTGCCGGCCTCGTCCGTCTGTCCGTGCGGGTGACGCGCATCATCCAGCCGGGCCGGCTGGAGATCTATGTCACCGCCACCTTCATCCTTCTGGCGCTCACCCTTCTGGTGCCTCCCTTCGTCTATGGCGAATGGCCGGGCGCGCCGCTCTTGCCATCCGGGGTGATGATCCATGAATGGGCCTTTTTCCTCATCGCCCTGTCGGGGCTGGTGGCGGTGCTGAGGGCCAGCAACCGGCTGTCGGCCATCGTCTCGCTCGGCATCCAGGGTTTTGCGGTTGCCGTGATCTTCCTGCTGTTCGGCGCGCCGGACCTCTCCTTCACCCAGTTCATGGTGGAAACGCTGTCGGTGGTCATCCTGGCGCTCGCCATGACGCGGCTGAGGCTGTCGCCCTCCGACCATCGCCCCATCGGCCAGATGCTGTTCGACGCGACGATCGCGATTGCCTGCGGCCTCGGCTTCATGCTGCTGCTGTTGAAATCGACCGAGGGCGTGTTCGACAACCGCCTGACCGAATTCTTCAACGCCTATTCCAAGGCCATCGCGCATGGCGCCAATGTGGTGAACGTCATCATCGTCGATTTCCGCGGCACCGATACACTGGGCGAGATTGCCGTGGTGATGATCACCGGCCTTGCCATTCTGGCGCTGATCCGGATCCGGGCCGGCAGCACGCTGCGCCCGGCCGACAATGATCCGGACGCGGCGGATGCGAGCCGCGCAGGAGGCAAGTCATGAACACGCTGATCTTCCGCACGGTCGCGCCCTTCCTCACGGCGCTGATGATCCTCTTTTCGGTGTTCGTGCTGCTGCGCGGCCATAACGAACCGGGCGGCGGCTTCATCGGCGGGCTGATCGCGGCATCCGCCTTCGCCATCTACGGCATTGCCTATGGCGTGGCCGCGGTGCGCCGGGCGATCCGCTTTCATCCCATGTCGATTGCCGGCTTCGGGCTGCTGCTCTCCACCGTCTCCGGCCTCGTCTCCGTCCTTCTGGGCGTGCCGTTCATGACCGGGCTTTGGATCTATCCGCACCTCTTCGGCGTCGAGGTGCCGCTGTCCAGCGTGATGACCTTCGATATCGGCGTCTATCTGGTCGTCGTCGGTGCGATCACCTCGATCGCGCTTGCTCTGGAAGAGAAGGAGAGCGACTGATGGAAGTGCTGCTTTCGGTTCTCGTCGGTGCTTTCTTCGCCGCCGCCATCTATCTGATCCTGTCGAAGCATTCGGTGCGCATGCTGCTCGGCATCGCCATTCTCGGCAATGCGGTGAACCTGTTGATCTTCACCGGTGGCCGGCTGACGCGCGAAGTGCCGCCGATCATCGGCAAGGGGCTCGATGCGCTGCCGCCGGGCACCGCCAATCCCCTGCCGCAGGCGCTCATCCTGACGGCCATCGTCATTTCCTTCTCCTTCTTCGCCTTCCTGCTGGTGCTGACCTATCGCGCCTATCAGGAGCTCGGCACGGACAACACGGACGAGATGCGGCTCGCCGAACCGAAGGATGACCCCATGCCGCCGCTTGGCTACTGAGGAAGGACGACCATGGCCGCCACGACCTCGACCCCCGTCGATCTCTCCGCCGCGCTCGTCATGACGCCGACCGCGCTTGCCGACTGGCTGGTGGTGCTGCCGCCGGCGCTGATGATCGGCCTCGGCGCCGTCTTGATGATGCTGCGCCACCGCATCCGCCTGCACGGGCCGATCGCGATTGCCGGCCTTGCGCTGCTGGTGCTGATCGATGCCCTTCTGCTGTGGAAGGTGCTCGCCGAAGGCCCCGTCACCATGGTGATGGGCCGCTGGCTGCCGCCCTTCGGCATCGCCTTCTCCGTCGACGTGTTCGGCGCGGTGATGGCGCTGGTCTCGGCGGTGGTGGCGCTGGCCGCGGCCGTTGCCGCGCTGTCGGATATCAGCGACAGCGGCCTGCGCTACGGCTTCTTCCCTTTCCTGCTGCTGCTGATGGCCGGCGTGTCCGGCGCCTTCCTGACCGGCGATATCTTCAATCTCTATGTCTGGTTCGAGGTGCTGCTGATCTCCTCCTTCGGCCTGCTGATCCTCGGTTCCGAGCGCGAGCAGATCGACGGGGCGATGAAATATGCGGTGCTGAACCTGCTCGGCACCACCTTCTTCCTGATCGCCGTCGGCTATCTCTATGCGGTATTCGGCACGCTCAACATGGCCGACCTGGTGCTGAAGGTGCGCTCCGCCTCCGGTGCGCCGCTGATGACGCTCTCGGCGCTGTTCATCCTCGCCTTTGCCATGAAGGCCGCCGCCTTCCCTGTGAATTTCTGGCTGCCGGCCTCCTATCACACGCCGCGCATCACGGTGTCGGCGCTGTTCGGCGGCTTGCTGACCAAGATCGGCATCTATGCGCTGCTGCGGGTGATGGTGATGCTGTTTCCGCTGCAGACGGAGGAACTCAGCCTGGTGGTGGCCGTGGTTGCGGCGCTGACCATGGTGCTGGCGGCGCTTTCGATGATCGCCCAGAACGACCTGCGCCGTCTCGCCGGCTATGCGGTGATCGCCGGCATCGGCAACATGATGGCGGGCATCGCCATCGGCAGCGTGGCGGGGCTGTCCGGGGCGATCTTCTATGCGCTGCATTCGATCCTGGCCATGACGGCGCTCTATCTGGTGATCGGCCGTGCCGCGGCGCTGACCGGCCAGTGGACGCTTCAGTCGATCGGCGGCATCTATGCCCGCCAGCCGGGCTTTGCCTTCGTGTCTCTGGCGCTGTTCTTCGCGGTGGCGGGCCTGCCGCCCTTTTCCGGCCTCTGGCCGAAGATCGTGCTGGTCAAGGCCTCGCTCGATATCGGCGCCTGGTGGCTGGCCGGCAGCATCCTGCTGTCCGGCTTCCTCTCCACCATCGCGCTTGGCCGCGTCTTCCTGTTCGCCTACTGGCGGCCGGCGGCGGTGCCGCTGGCTGTACCGGCGCGGCTCGACTGGCGCGCCTTCGGGCCGATCCTGGCGCTCGTGCTGCTGATCACCGGCTTCGGCCTGTTTCCCGAATGGCCGCTGGCCCTGTCGCAGCAGGCAGCTGGCGGGCTGCTTGATCCTTCGGCCTATATCGGCTCTGTCTTCCCGACGGGAGGTGCGCAATGACCGCCTTTTCCATGAACGTGCTGTTTGCCGTCGTCTGGGTGGCGGTCAGCGGCAGCGCCACCTTCCTGAACTTCCTGTTCGGCTTCGTCGTCTCGGCGCTCGCCATCGGGCTGGTGCGCGAGCAGGCACAGGGTGTCAGCTATCTGCGCCGCATCGGGCTCATCCTGTCGCTGGTGCTGCTGTTCTTCAGGGAACTGGCGCTGTCGGCCTGGAAGGTGGCGGTGCTGGTCACCCGGCCGAAGCTTGAGGCGCGGCCCGGCATCTTCGCCTTTCCGCTGACGGTCGATCGCGATTTCGAGATCACCCTGCTTGCCAACCTCATCACGCTGACGCCCGGCACGCTGTCGGTCGACGTGTCGGAAGACCGCCGCACGCTGTATGTCCACGCGGTCGATTGCTCCGACATCGAAGGGGCGCGGCGCGACATCCGCGACGGGTTCGAGCGCAAGATCATGGAGGCTTTCCGCTGATGAGCGACGCATTGATCCTTTCCGCCGGTATCTGGCTGTCGCTGGCGCTTCTGGCCCTGTCCTTCCTCGTCACCGTCTGCCGCGTGGTAGCAGGGCCGACGCTGGCCGACCGGGTGGTGGCGCTCGACATGCTGGTCGGCATCGCCATCGGCTTCATCGCCGTCATCGCGATCAAGACCGGCTTTACCCTTTACATCGACGTGGCGATCGCTCTCGGCCTTGTCGGCTTCCTGGCCACCGTCGCCTTTGCCCGCTTCATCCTGTCGCGCGGCACGGCGGATGAGGAGGGCGAGCCGGAAAATGCCGCCCGGCCGCGCCCGGGACACCGATCCGGATCCGGCAAGCGATCCAAAATGGCACATGGGGGCAAGCAATGAGCCTTGTACTGACGCTCGTGACGGTTCTACTTCTGGTGGCCGGCGGCGCCTTCGCGCTGGTGGCCTCCATCGGCCTGATCCGGCTGCCGGATGTGTTCACCCGCATGCATGCCGCCTCCAAGGCCGGCACGGTGGGATCGGGTCTCCTGCTGCTTGCCGCAGGCCTGCATTCGGGCGATTTGTCTACGTTTTCCAGAGCCTTAGCTGGTTTCCTCTTCTTCATTCTCACCGCGCCCATCTCCGCCCACCTGCTGGCGCGCGCCGCCCACAAGGTCGGCTACCGGCTGCACGCTTCGACCGTGGTCGACCATCTGCGCCGGGATAACCCTTGATAATCGGTGTGTCTGACACATTTACTTCCGCTTGCCGCGGTCTGTGCGATAATCAATCAGTAAGCGCTTAAACTCGTAGGACAAAGTGCCTAATAGTCTAAGTTACGAAGATTGTATTTGGACTTTGCGGCGAACAATGCTAATCGCATTCCAGTAGAGCACGAATATCGACCGAGTTCGGGGTGCCTCTTGCCAGCGTTTGATGTCCGCCAGCGGTCACACGAGGCAAAAGGGCACAGAATCCATCGGCCGGTATTTCTGATGGCGCCGGGAAATTCGTTCAGACCCGTATGGATCTAGGGGTGGATCCATGTTTTGGTCGAAAAGCGGGTTTGGAATGGAGTTCTTCGGGCTGCTCTGCGACGGCTCTGTATCAGGGTGATACAGTTGCCAGCGAAACGAACAGGAGATTTGAAATGACCGAAGTTACCGCGGGCAAGGGCTCCGATCTGCTGGTGGAACTCACCGCCGATATCGTAGCCGCCTATGTCAGCAATCACGTCGTTCCGGTGGGCGATCTGTCCAACCTGATTTCCGACGTGCACAATGCACTCAGCAACACGTCTTCGCCTGCGCCTGTGCCTGCTGCAGTCGAAAAGCCGAAGCCGCCGGTTCCGATCCGCAAGTCGATCGAGGACGATTACCTGATCTGCCTGGAAGACGGCCTGAAGTTCAAGTCGTTGAAGCGGCACCTGATGACGCATTACAACATGACGCCGGAAGAATATCGCGAGAAGTGGGGCCTGCCGGCCGACTATCCGATGGTGGCTCCCTCCTATGCCGAGGCCCGTTCGCGCCTCGCCAAGGAAATGGGTCTCGGCCAGCGCCGCAAGCGCGCCAAGTAAACGGCGGATGACCGGCCTGCAGGGGCATCGCCCGCCGGTCATTGCCACATGTGTCGGCCGGAGCGGATCTGCCGCCCCGGCGGCGCGTTCTGTCTGAGTCCGTCGGCGCATGCCTGCCATCCACGCCGCTGGTGTTTTTCCATGCCGATGGTTGTCGACCGGCAGATGATGCCAGTCAGCGGCCGGTGTCGATCAGGGGGCGAGCCTCCGAAAACCGGTCGTTTACGGTCATTGCCTGGCATAGCCTTCGCGCCTTGAGCCCGGCAAAGGTGGTGCGCACGGTCGCATTCCCCCGTCTTCCCCCTCAAATTCGGTAGAGGGTGAGGAAAATAATCCAAAAATTTTACAGTCTGTCATAAAATTTCCGCGCAAAATCAACGGATGTTTGGCGGCGCAGGCTTTCGCTCGTCCCCCGTTTCGGCATAGGGTGTATGAATTAATTCCTATCACGGGAGTTGTTCATGCCTGATATCAACAGAACAGAGACACCGGCATTTCCTGCTCAGCCGGAGAATCCGGCGGCCCTTGCGCCGCTGCCATGCTTTGTTGCGCCCGCCAGCCTGCCGCTGCCGCAGGTCTGCCGCATCGTGCGGCATCTGGTGGCGGAACTGGTGATGATGACGGCGGATCGGGCGAGCTTTCGCCGCGACCGGCGCCGGATGCTGTGCCATGTGCGGCAGATTGCCATGTATGTCTGCCATGTGTCGCTCAGCATTCCCCAGGGCGATATCGGCGATGCCTTCGGCCGCGACCGCTCGACGGTCGGCCATGCCTGCAGCGTGGTGGAGGACCGGCGCGACGATGCCGCCTTCGACGATCTGGTCTCGACGGTGGAGCGCATGGTGGCCACCGTGTTCGGCTGCCGCGAGGTGCCGCGCTATGAATGAACGGAGCAAGACCAGGCGGGGTGCAGCGCAAGGCCCGGCGCCGCAAACCGCTGCGACAGGGGCCTGCGAACCGTCGCCCGGGCGGCCCATGCTGCGTCTTCTGCGGCAGGTGCTGCGTGGACCATGCCGGGTGGAGGCGCAGGCCGATGCGCGGATGCTTGCTCTGACCGGGGAGGGCGGGCAGACCGTGCATGCTGCCGGCCTGCTTCAGGCGGCGCTGGCTGCCGGCCTGCTCACGCAGGAGGGCGAAACCGTGCATGCCCGCAAGGAGGCCGCCAGCTATCTGCGCCGGCATCTTGCGACACAGGGTGAGGAGACCTTTGCCGGCCAGCATCGCCTGCTGGTGGAAGACAGGGTGGAGGTGGCGGGCGCCGCCGAGACGGTGCGCCGCAACCTGCTGGAATCGCCGCTTGCCCATCTCGGCCGGCTGAAGGACAGGCAAGGGCAGCCCTTCTTCCCGCCCGGAACCATCGAGGCCGGCGAACGGCTGTCGGTCGATTTCGAGCGCGGCCATCTGGCGCCGTGCGTCACCGCAAGCTGGGAACCACGGCTGTCGACGCGCACGCCCGGCATGCGGGGCGGCCAGCCGGATCTCACCGACAGCGCGATGGCCGCCCGGCTGCGGGTGGGGCGGGCGGTCGAGGCCATGGGGCCGGAACTGTCCGGCGTGGCGCTCGATGTCTGCTGCTTTGGCAAGGGGCTGGAACGGGTGGAGCAGGAGCGCGGCTGGCCGGTGCGCTCGGCCAAGCTGATGCTGCGCACGGCGCTTCTGGCGCTCGAACGGCATTACGCACCGCCAGACGTGCGGGCGCGCCGTCGCCACGCCTGGGGTGCGGAAGGCTATCGCCCGGAACTATGAGGCGCCGGCTTTCGGGGGCCGGCACCCGGTGCGGCGCCCGGCGAAGGGCCGAAGTCGAAGGCCCCCAGTCAAACACCTGCGGTCGAACACTTTCGGTCGAACGCCCTCAGGCGGCGGCCAGCGCCTGTGCCTCGTCGCGGATGCGCTTCACCATGGAGCGCAGGCCGTTTGCCCGCTGCGAGGAGAGGTTTTCCACCAGGCCGATACGGTTGAACACGTCGAACACGTCATAATGGGCAATGGCCGATGCGGTCTTGCCGGAATAGGCGGCGAGCACGATGGCCACCAGGCCACGCACGATATGGGCATCGGAATCGCCCTCGAAGGTCAGCACCGGGTCGGCGCCGTCGCCGCGATGGGTGACCAGCCAGACCTGGCTTGCGCAGCCATTCACCTTGTTCTGCGCCGTCTTGTTTTCCTCGGCGAGATCCGGCAGCGCCTTGCCGAGTTCGATGACATAGCGGTAGCGATCCTCCCAATCGTCGAGAAAGGCAAAATCGTCGATGATCTGGTCGATGCTGGTCATGGCGGCTTCCGCATGGCTTCGGTTGGCAGGGCCCGGCCTTGCCCGCGTCACGGGGCCGGCCGGGACGGCTGGGATGACGAAACGCGCCACCGCTCCGTCGGGTGCGCGTTTCGTCTCAGCCTTCTGTCTTCACATATAGGCGCCTCGGCAGGCGAGGGAAACCTGAGGCTTGCGCCCCGGCCACAGCTTTCATCATGCAAAGGGGCGGCGATCCATGCCGAAAGGGCGCATGGCGGCCGCTTTGTCGGGTCGGGCGGGGAGGGAAATCAGTGAATCGGGCGGGCGAGCGGCACCGGCACGGAGCCGGTCGACAACTGGTCGTCGGTGCGGACGAACTGGTTGTTGGCAACCCGCTGCGGCATCGGCTGGCGGGCGCCGCGCGGTACATCGACTACCGCGGGCGTTGCGGCCGGCGCGGTCTCGACCGGGGCTTCGGCGGTTGCCAGCTGGCTGTCGAGGAACTGGAAGGCCACGCGGGCACCTTCCTTGGCGCGGAAGCCGAGCGCCGTCAGCGTTTCGCTGCCCTTCTGGCAGACATCCGGCTTTTCGTCGCAGATGGCGCTCAGATAGGAATAGGCTTCGGTCGCGGCGCTGATGGCGTCGGAGATCTGGAAGGTTTTTTCGCCAGCAGGCGCAATGCTGGTGTTCGTGCTGAAATAGGACAGCACGACAAGACCCATCGCAAAGAAAACGCTACCCTTGATCAGAAACCACATCTGCCTTCACCCGCCTGCTCGGCACCCACTCGGACCCACGTCCGGGGCGCGACACCGAGCCTAGAGGCACTGGAAAAACGCGCTATTACAGCAACTGCTCAACTTCATCTCGAATTTGCATCGCATTTTAACGAACAACCCGCCGCGAGAGTTCCAAACGACTTTCGGTCTCATTTTAGCGGATCGCGTTAACCTTCATTACCGTGCCTTTGCGAGAAAACAAAGAGATTCTTTTGTGTCGCTTGCACCGAAACCTAACATTTTCGCTAAAATAAGGCGCAAATCCGCGCTTACACGCCGTTAACCACAACGGTAGATGCTTCAAACCGGAACACCTAAAACGCGAAATTGCGCCCTTCGTCCCGTCCGGCGGCCGCTGTTTTTATCCTTTCCTTAAGTCACTGGCGCCTATGGTCGGCCATTCAGAGTTCGCGGTAAGGTACAGGCGTGCGCGTATTCAATTCCATTGGCGGCAGGGCGATCCATGTGCTGGATCACCTGGCTGTTGGCTGGCTGCAGCAGATGAGCGATCGGGACCAGGTGCGCGCCTGCGACCGGTCCACGCTGCGCATGCTGGCGCTTTGCGCGCTGCTCGGTCTCGTTCTTCTGCCGCTCACGCTGTCCCTGGTCACCAGCCCGGCGCTGGCGCTGCCGCTTGGCGTCTCTCTGGTTCTGGTCTGCCTGCTGTCCGTTTCCGCCGGCGCGGTTGCGCTGGCGCGTGTCGTGCGTCCCGAAGCGGCGGAGTGCGAACAGATCGATCCGGCCTTCGAGGTCTGCCCCGGCGTCGCGCTGCTTTGCGATCCGCAGGGCGCGATCATCCGCTTCGGCGGCCGCGACCGCGATCTGCTGCCGGCGGCGCTGCGCGAGCGCGACGGCCTGATGCTGGCCGAGATCGCCCATGTTTCCGATCGCATCGCCGTGCTGCAGGCGCTGGATGGTCTGCGCCAGGGCAACAGCCGGGCGAGCGTCGATCTGCGCGTCGAACAGGGCTTCACCGTGCAGGGCGGGCGCCAGTTTCTCAGCATGCGGCTCGATCTTTCCGCCGTCACCGATGCGGCGGGCGACCTGCGCCAGGTCTTCGTGCAGATCCGCGACATCACCGCCGAGCAGTGCCTGCGCGACGAGGTGGAGGCCTGCGCCGCCGAGGTGCGCTGCGCCAACGAGGCGAAGTCGCGCTTCCTCGCCGCCGTCAGCCACGAGCTTCGCACGCCGCTGAATGCCATTCTCGGCTTTTCCGACGTGCTGGCCGGCGAATATTTCGGCCGCCTGGAAACCGAGCGCCAGAAGGAATATGTGGCACTGATCCGCCAGTCGGGCACGCATCTTCTTTCGGTGGTCAACACCATGCTGGACATGAGCCGGCTGGAAGCGGGCCGTTATGCGCTGGTCACCGAGCCGTTCCGCATCGGCGAGGCGGTGGAAGCCTGCCGTGCCATGCTGGACCTGCAGGCCCGCAACAAGGGCGTTACGCTGACCACGCGCGTAGCACGCGGGCTGGGCGATCTGGTGGCGGATCGCCGCGCCGTGCAGCAGATCCTCATCAACCTCGCCTGCAATGCCATCAAGTTCACGCCGGCCGGCGGCGTCGTCGCCATCGATGCGGTGGCTTCGGGCGAAGGTGGCGTGACGCTCGTCGTCAGCGATACCGGCATCGGCATTGCCGCCGACAAGCTGGCACTGGTCGGCCAGCCCTTCATGCAGGTGGACGATGCCTATAACCGCGCCCATGAGGGCACCGGGCTCGGCCTTGCCCTGGTCAAGGGACTGGTGTCCCTGCACGGTGGACAGTTCAGGATCGAAAGTCGCCCTGGCGAAGGAACCGTGGTAAGCGTCACCCTTCCGGCGGAAGGTCGCGGCGAGAGCGATACACCGGATGAGGCCTGCGAGCCGCTTGAATTCCCCCCGCGTCTGGCCCATCTTGCCGCCGGACCCGCAACGAGTAGACAGGGATTTGCGCATGACGGCGCGAAAGCGAAAATCGCCTGACCGCAGAAAGGCTCCGGCCCGACGGCCGAGCCTTGTGGTTCAGGTCTTTTCGGCTGCCGCCAGCCAGGCCGCGCGCTATCCCCGCACCGTCTTCGGCACGCTTGGTCTGTGTGTCGTCTTCTCCTTCGTGGCCGCCAATGCGCTGTGGTATCAGCCGCGCAGCCATCCCTCGCCCTTCCTCGCCACGCGCGATCCCGATGATCCGGAAGCGATTGCCGGCTACCGGCCGATGCGGTTCGCCGCGCCCGTCGATGTGACCACCTTCCATATCGAGCGGGCGCCGGAGGCCAAGCCGAGCCCTGCCGCCGAGGATGCCGTTGCGGCACTCGTCAAGGCGGCGGACGAAGCGGCCTCGTCCGTGCCGCCGGTTGCTGCCGCAGCCGTTCCCGCCGCCGCGCCGGCTGCTGCTGCAAGCTCCGCGGCGCATGAGATGCCGGCTGTCATTCCGCAGGTCATTCCGCTGCCGCGCCCCGCACTGCTGCCCGAGGCGCCGGATCCGGTGGCGGCCGCCATCCGCGCATCCGACACCCTGCCGGCCGCCGCGCCGGCGCCGCGCCCGCCGGCCGATATCGCCGCCGTATCGCGGGCCCGGCAGGCAGGCGAGGCGGTGCTGAAGCCGGTGCCGGTCTCGGCTGGCGCCGAGGTGGAGCGGATCATCGAGATCCAGCGCGGCCTGCAGAACATCGCCTATCGCGACGTGACCGTGGACGGTGTGGTCGGCGAACAGACAAAGGCGGCGATCCGCCATTTCCAGAAGCACTACCGCCTGCCGGTCACCGGCGAACCGTCGCAGGCCGTGCTCGACAAGCTGAAATCGATCGGAGCACTCTGATCTGTCGCCTTCGCGGCATGGACCGAAGGAAAAGCCCGTTCCAGCCTTGCCTGCAGCCGCGTCAGGCGCCGGACGCGTCGAGGCCCCCGCTTTCGGGCGGGCGACAGTGCCTCATTTCGGGTGCTCCTGGGCAAAGACGAGCATGACCCACGCGACCGGACCCAGCACCGGATGCTGGTGATGATCGCGCGGCAGGGCCTGGCCCTTGCCGAGGGCAATCTCGTCGCCGCAGGTCTTGCAGCGATAGATGCCGGAATTGGGCGGGATCTGTCCGGGTTGCCACTCCTTGTCGAAGGCCGGCACGTTGGACGAAACCAGATGCTCCTGGTACTTGTATTTCGCCATTTTCCCTCCTTTTGGTGACGGGATCACTGTTCTACCGCTCGCCACTCCGCTGATAAGGGGTGAAGCTTGCCCGAAGGCGGCAGCCGATGCTGCGGTGCAAGCGATAAACAAAGGCTGAAGGGCCGGCGTGACTTTCCCGTTTCGAACCGCAGGGGCCAAGGCACGGCCGCGCAGTCGTCTCCGCCCCCGGTTCGACGACCGGCCGGGCCTCCGGTCGAAACTCCAGCCGATGTCGCGGCAGAAACCCTGATCGCACAGGCTGCGCTTGTGTTGCGGGCGCAACTGGCGCATACGCGAAGGAATTGCGGTCCTGCCGGCCGTTCAGCAGCGTGGAAAGGCAATGCGTCTCAGATCCGATATCGTCGTCTCGGCCCTGCTGCGCCGGGTGTTTTCCGCCGGTGGCTTTGCTGCCGTGGAAAAGCGCGGTGCCGATCAGGCAGGCGCCATCTTCATCCGTCACCGCTTTCGCGATGGCACGGAAGACCTCTACGGACCGGCACCGCAGATGCTGGCCGGCGAGGATGGCGAGCGCGCGTTCGAACGGCGCCTGCACCGCGCCGACCCTGCCGAGGTGGAGGCGCTGATTGCCCGCGAGCGGCGCTTCGACAGCGACCTGTGGCTGGTGGAACTGGAGACGGAGACGGTGGACGGCCTGTTTGCGGTGGTGGGCGCCAGCGCCTGAAGGGCCGGGCCGGGCAGGTTGCTGCCGGCTGAGGGCTGCGGGGGCTGGAAGGCGCGGCACGCAGGGGTCCGTCCCGTGCCTGGGGTGATTTCGCCTTTACGCTGTCTTGCCGGCCGCGAACCCCGCCTTCAGCGGGCGAGGCGCCGCCGTTGCAGATCGTGGACGGCAAGCCGTTCCGCGCTGTCTTCGACCGGGGCAGTCGGCGCCACCGGTTCGGCATAGGTATGGCGGTCGGCGCGGCGCCAGGCTTCGACGCGGCGTCCGCAGGCATCCTCTTCCAGTGCGTCCCACAGGATCCGGCTGCGCGTCACGTCGCCGATCCGCTCCCGCAGCGGCGAATAGAAACGCTCCAGCACGAAAAGCGCCTCGCTCTCGCGCATGCCGATGCCCTTCAGCGTGGTGGCAAGCTGATGGCCGGTAATGTCCAGCATGATGCGTTCGGCAAGCCAGCGGCTGGCCGTGAGCGTGTCGGCAAGCGTCGTGGCAAAGCCGTCGGCCTCGCCGGCGCGGGCAAAGCGTACCAGCAGCGCTTCCTGCACCTCGGTCACGGTGCGCAGGCCCAGCCTGTCCTCCGGGGCGCGGTGCAGATGGGCAGCAAGGTTCTTGATCTGCTGGCGCAGCGCTTCCTCGCGGGCGGCGCGCGCCGCGCCTTCGGAAAGAGGCGCCTCGGCCGGCGTGACGGGCGCTGCCACGGCATCCTGCAGCGGCAGGGCGGCGGCCGCATCGGTCGTCTGTGCGTCAGCCTGTTCGATCCGCCGCACGCTCTCCGGTGCCCGGCGGGCATGGCGCAGACCCACCAGTGCATCGATGACCTTCGGCGACAGGTTCTCGCGCCGCACGATGGTGCGGGCGTGGTCGCCACCCTGCGTGCGGGCGATGGTGATCAGCATCTCGTCGGTAAGGCAGGCGGAACCGGCGAGGAAGGGCGCGGAAATGGCGATCGGCTGGCTGGCGATGAAGAAGGCGACGGCGGGGGGAATGTTCGGGGATCGGGAGAGGGCGGCAACGGCCTGGCGTCTGGCCTCGTCGCCGGAGGCCTGGAAAAGCGGCTTGAAGAGTTCCGCGAACTGGCGCAGTTCCGACTTCGTCGGGCGCTCGAGTTCCTCGAAACTCGTGACCGTGGCCATCAGCACCACATCCTTTCTGCGCATGGCCTGCGGCCTCTCAAGTTCACGATACCGGTCCACGGTCCTATCCACCGACGCATTACAAACGATACAAGGCTCAGAGCGTGCGCGCAGGTCCCCCGGGGGCCGCCGTCATCTCCTCTGGACGGGCAGTCGATGACGTCGGGAGGGACCGTCGCAACGGCTTCCCCGATCGTCATGGCATGGTTAAAGCATGCTACCGGAATGAGGTTAATGGCTGGTGAAGACGGCGTGCCGCTTCGGGCCTGCGGGCTGCCTGCCTGTGTTGCCCTGCCTCGTCCTGTATCGCCCCGTGGCAGGTCGCAGAGGCGCAAAACGGGCGGCGTGGCCGGCTTTTGCGGCCCCAGCGGCGCGCCGCACCGATCGCCCATTGCGTGAAGAGCGCGCGGCAAACCCCACCTTTTCCACAGTTTTTGCGACAGCTGGGGGACGGCCCGCTGCCGCTTTCGCAACAGGCCCGCAACGGGGCGCTGCAGGCGCGGCAGAGAGTGTGGCGCATTGCCCTGCCTTTAGCGAATTGTTAACGTCGTTGTGGCTGTATTTCAGTGGGAACGCATAAATGATTCTGCAACCCACTGTTCCGCGATGATCCGGTTCGAACCCGGCCGCATATAGTTGCAGACCCGTGAAACCGGCATCGGTTCCATGCGTTTCTTCTGGCGCAGATTCCCGGCTGCGAGGCCGCCGGGGCTGACGAGAAAGGCGCAGATGCCTCGCAGGCGAGGTGCGCCGGCCCCGAAAGGGGGCAGGGTGAAATCGGTCCGTCCTTCATCCGTCTCGAACTCTTTTGATGGAGACGAGCATGGCAGAGATCGTGGTCATGAACACATGGCGGGCAGAGCATCGACGTCGCCCGCAGCCGTCATCGCGGCCGCCGGAGACAGCCGAGGCGGCGGTGCTTCTGTTTACGGGCGTGCGCTACGAGCGGCCCGAGGAGATGAGCCACCGCCTGATGGACGAGATGGCGCTCAGGCTCGACAAGCACTGAACCGGCCTCTGGCCGGCTGTTGCCTGCGGCGAGGAGATCCCGGCGCTCACTCCGCAGCCAACTCGTGCGCGGCCACCCGCCAGTAGCCGGCAATCAGGTCCTGCATGATGACGCTTGCCGGCTGGATGGCCCGCAGCAGACCGACATTCTGGCCGACAACCAGGCTGCCATTCTCGAAAGTCCTGGCATCCGGCACCGAGGCGCCCTTGTCGATGATCGCGATTCCGTGGCTGCGGATCGCCGCGACATAGGACGCAAACGTCGCGAATTAATTGGCACTCATCTCCATCGGGCTGCAGGTAGCCTGCGCCAGGAACTGCAAGGCCCCCGGGCGAAAACTTGCCTGCGGCGCCATGGCGCGCAGCACCGCATAGCCCTGTGGTGCGGATGTTTCGACGATGATCGACTGGTCGAGGGCGGCCGGCAGCGCCTTGCGCAACCGGGTTGCCTGCAGGGGCGTCGCCAGGATCACGTCCAGCGTGCCGCCGACGGAGGTGCGGTCGTTGATGCTGAAGGTTTCGTTGGAGGCACTGTCGAAGGTCGCCAGCGACCAGAAGGGCACGGCGCCCGAGGCCGTCAGCCGCACCGGATTTTCGTCCAGGTCGAAGGCGCAGACGGCAAGGTCGAGGAAGGGATCGTTGCGGCTCAGCCCGGCGGCATCGCGGCTTGCCCCCAGCGAGTGGAAGCGGAACGGCTGGCCTTCGCCCAGCACGCGGCTATAGGCATCGCGCTCGCTGTAATAGGGCAGGGCGAGAATGATCACCAGATGCAGCAATGCAGCGCCGACAAGGCCCGTCAGGATGGCCAGCAGGATCTTAAGCATGGCCGCACCCGATGCGGTCGATGCGCGGCATGGAAAGGTCGATGAGGCCGGAACTGCCGGCCGTCGGCGTGTCGAGCAGCGTCAGCACCAGACGGAAGGGCTTTGCTGCCTCCACGGCCAGCCAGTTTCCCGGCTCCGCCGTCGGCGCGACGCTGATGACGAAGCTGCCATCGCGCTCGCGCAGCACCATGCGCGAATTCAGCGCCACCGGCAGCCCGGTCGCGGCATTCGGCAGGCGATCCTCCGCCACGGCGGAAAACAGCGTCCACAGCCGTGCCTGCGGGGTCTGGCCGGAAACGAGATAGGTGCAGTTGCCGTTCAGCCTCTCGCCCCCCTCATCCACCGCCGCCGTGAAGGTGAGGCCCTCGGCGCTGCCGTACAGCAGGCGCCCGCCATTGGCGCGGTGCGCCTTGGCATAGGGATCGGCGGCAATGGTCTGTGCCTCGGGAAAGGCTTCCCAGGCACCCAGCCGGATGGCGCCGAAACCGGTGGTGGCCCGAAGCGCCACCAGCGTCGAACCGATGCCGACGCCGAAGGCGACGATCAGGGCGAGCGCGACGAGAAGGGGCAGGCGGAACACGAGCGAGTCAACCTCTGCGGTTCGGGATGAGGAGCGGTAGCATTGTTTGCCGGGCCGGCAAATGGCGAAGGTCGGTCACCGCTCCACGCGCGCGTTGATGGCCGCGGGCACTGCCTCCGCCACCTTCCGGGCGGGAAGCGGCGGGGCGTGGGCGAGATCACGGGAAATGCGGCGCAGAAGCCGCGTGCTTTCGGCCGAAAGCGAACGCGGGCGGCTGAGGCCCGGAAGGGCGGGCTCCGTACCCTTGGCCGCGGCAACCGTGGTGCCGGTCGCGTGGTTGCCGTTCGGCAGCGGATTGTCGATGCCGGGAATGGGTTTCAGCTCGATGCCCTGGTGCGCGTAATCCATCAGCTTCTTGAAGGTCATGGCCGGCAGCGAGCCGCCCGTCATGTTGTTGGTGGAGGTGAAGTCGTCATTGCCGAACCAGACGGCGGCCGTGTAATTGCCGGTAAAGCCGATGAACCAGGCATCGCGATAGGCCTGCGAGGTGCCGGTCTTGCCGGCGGTGACGATGCCGCCATCGAGCGCTGCGCGCCGCGCCGTGCCGATCACCGGGATCTGGGTCAGGATGCGGTTCATCGAGGCCGTTGCCTGTTCGCTGACGATACGCTGGGCCGGCTGCTCGTCGCGGTCAAAATCGTAGAGCACGTCGCCCTCGTAATCCATCACCTGGGCAATGCCGTGGCGCCGCGTCTGAAGTCCGCCGGAGGGCATCACCGCATAGGCGGTGGCCTGGTCCATCACGGTGACTTCCGAGGTGCCGAGCGGAATGGTCTTGTCGGAGCGCAGCGGGGTTTCGACGCCCATCTTCTTTGCCGTCTCGACGATCACGTCGATGCCGAGCTCCTCCTTGGCAAGGCGCACCGGCACGGTGTTGAGCGATTGCGCCATGGCCGTCAGCAGGGTCACGCGGCCCTTGTAGGATCGGGCATAATTCTGCGGCGACCAGCCGCGCCAGGTGATCGGCGCATCGGAAATCATCGTCTCCGGCGTGAAGCCGTGCTCCATCGCAGCCGTATAGGTGTAGAGCTTGAAGGAGGAGCCCGGCTGGCGCAGCGCCCTGGTGGCGCGGTTGAACTGGCTTTCGCCGTAATCGCGCCCACCCACCATGGCGCGCACGGCCCCGCCGGTCTCGATCATCACCAGCGCGCCCTGCTTGACCTTGTAGCTGTCGCCATATTCGCGCAGCGAGCTTTCCACCGCATCGTCGGCGGCCTGCTGCAGGCCCATGTCGATGGTGGTGCGCACGATGACGGAATGCTTCTTCAGCCGGCCCTCCGCCGCCAGCCGCTGCACCTCCTCGAAGGCCCAGTCGAGAAAGTAATCCGGCGCCGGCTGTTCGGCCCGGTCGATGATGCTGGCCGGGTTGCGCCGCGCCGCCACCACCTGGCCCTCGGTCATCAGCCCGCCCTGCACCAGATTGGTCAGCACCTCGTTGGCGCGGGCGCGCGCCGCCGGCAGGTTGACATGCGGGGCATATTTGGCCGGCGCCTTGAACAGGCCGGCGAGCATCGCGGCTTCAGCAAGGTTCACATCGGTGATGTTCTTGCCGAAATAGAACTGTGCCGCCGCCGCCGCCCCGAATGTGCCGCCACCCATGTAGGCGCGGTCGAGATAAAGGCGCAGGATCTCCTTCTTCGACAGGTTCGCCTCCAGCCAGAGCGCCAGGAAGGCCTCCTTGATCTTGCGCTCCAGCGAACGCTCGTTGGTGAGAAACAGGTTCTTGGCGAGCTGCTGCGTCAGCGTCGAGCCGCCCTGCACCACGCCGCCTGCCTTGGCGTTTTCGTTGAGCGCGCGGGCAAGACCCAGGAAGTCGATGCCGAAATGGTCGAAGAAGCGGCGATCCTCGGTCGCCAGCACTGCCTTCACCAGATGATCCGGCAGCTTGTCGATCGGCACCGAATCCTCGTGGATGATGCCGCGATGGCCGATCACGTTGCCGTAGCGATCAAGGAAGGTCACGGCGAAATCGCCATGGTTGCGCCAGTCCTTCTTGGTTTCCTCGAAGGCCGGCAGCGCCAGCGCGAGCAGCAGCACGAAGCCCGCCGTGCCGAAGGTCATCGCCTCGTCGGCCAGTTCCACCACCACCCGCTTCCAGCCGCGCACGCGAAAGCGGCGCGAAAAGATGGTGATCTCCTCCCAGATCTCGGCGGCCCGGAAGCCGGCGGTCCAGACGGTGGAATCGATCCAGCTGTCGATGCGCAGCAGCAGATGGCGCTTGCGCCGGCGCGGTTTTCGGGGAGGATGGGGATCGTCCTGCACCTTGGAAATTCCTTGCTGGGACCGGGACGGCTTGACGCTTGCGCCGCGAAGCAGGAAAAGCCTTCCCACGACCGCAGATGCCGGAGACCCCGGTAGTACGGCAAAAATGGCTGACAAATGGTTGACGCCAGCGCGGGCGCAACCGCTTTGCCGGACCCACCTTCCGACTATGATCAGCCGGTGCTAAAAAAGACAAGATGGAAAATCAGTTCTGGAAGACGAAACGCCTGGACGAAATGACCCAGGCCGAATGGGAAAGCCTCTGCGACGGCTGCGGGCTCTGTTGTCTCAACAAGCTGGAGGACTGGGACACCGGCGAGGTGGCCTTCACCTCGGTGGCCTGCCGCCTGCTCGACGGGGAAAGCTGTCGCTGCAAGGACTACGAGAACCGCCAGAAGACGGTGCCGGACTGCATCCAGCTGACGGTGGAGAGCGTGCACGACATTTCCTGGCTGCCGCCCACCTGCGGCTATCGCCTGGTGCGCGACGGCGAGGACCTCTACTGGTGGCACCCGCTCGTCTCCGGCGACCCCGACACCGTGCACCAGGCCGGCATTTCCGCCCAAGGCCGCACCATTTCCGAGGAGGAGGTGGATGTCGATGATTTCGAGGATTACCTCGTGGACTGGCCGCTGACGGTGGGGGAGACGGCGCGGGGGCGGTAAATCCTGGCGTCTTTCGGGCCGGTGCGGATTTGGCCGAGGAAGCGATTGCCTCTCATATCGATGATCTGGAAGACGGCTGGATCGCGCCGGAGCGTCTCTCCCGCCTTGACCGGGGGAGGGCGAGACGGTGCCGCTGTCTGATGTGATGAAACGGTACGGGCTCTCGGATTGAATTCGAACGGTCTGCCGACGGAACTCGATGCGCTGGGCGCCACTGTCGTCCGGCACATTCTGCTTTGCCTGCACCAGCGGCTCGCCGGGCTGGAGGATCCCCGCAGTCCTGGAGAGGTCCCGATCTGGCGGGCCTGTGGAAATACCGGGTCGGAGACCATCGCATCATCGCCCGCATCCAGGACCGGGATGTCGTGATCGCGGTGGTGCGTGTCGGCAATCCTCGTGAGGTCTATCGGCGGTGATGGCGGCGGCCAGAGGGGCACGCCCTCACGCCCCCCGCATCGCCGCCCTCAGCACCTCCGGCAGGTGCGGATCGGTCATCTGGGTCACGTTGAAGCGCATCAGGTTCGGGGCAGACAGCGTCGGGCTGAAGACATTGCCGGGGGCGAGCACGGTTTTGTGGCGAAGCGCGGCCTCGGCCATGGCGACGGCATCCACGCCGTCTGGCAGGCGGCACCACAGGGTGAAGCCGCCGCGGGGCAGAAGCACGGGGGAGATGCCGAGCGGCGCGAGCATCTGCACCGCCGCCCGCCTTGCACCCGCCAGCCGGCGGCGCAGGTCGTCCAGGTGCTTGCGGTAGGAGCCGCCGGTGAGCAGTTCTGCCAGAACCTCGGCCACGAAGGGGCTCGGGCCGGTGAAATGGCCGGCCACCTGCAGGTCGGTCAGCGGTTCGATCCAGTCGGCCCGGGCGGCGATATAGCCGGTGCGCAGCGAGGCGGAGATCGTTTTCGAGAAGCTGCCGATGCGGATGACGCTGGAGAGCCCGTCAAGGGCCGCAAGTCTCGGCGAAGGGTCCGGTTCGTAATCGGCAAAGATATCGTCCTCCACGATCGGCATGTCGTATCGGGCGGCAATCGCCACGAGCCGGTGCGCCACCTGCGGCAGGAGCGAGGCGCCTGTCGGATTGTGGAGGGCGGCATTGGTGAGGTAGAGGCGTGGCCGCTCCCGCTCCACCACCGCCGCGAAGGCGTCCGGATCCGGTCCGCCCGGCAGGAAGGGCACGCTGACGATGCGCGCCCGATGCGCCTTCAGCAGCGCCTGGAAATTGAAGAAGCAGGGATCATCCACCAGCACCGGATCGCCGGGCCTCAGCAGGAAGCGGCAGACGAGGTCCAGCGCCTGCGTGGCCGAGGTGGCGAGCAGGATCTGCTCCGGCGGCACGGCAAGCCCCTCCTCGGCAAGGCGGGCGGCAATCACCCGGCGCAGCGACAGCGCGCCTGGCGTCGGGCTGTAATCCGTCAGCAGGCGGTTGTCGCCGCGCGCCACGTGGCGCAAGGCCTTGCGCAGCGCCGCCTGCGGCATCCAGTCCGCCGGAAGCCAGCCGCAGCCGGGTTTCGGCTGATCGCCGACGGCATCGAGCGATTGCCGCGTGACCCAGAAGGGATCGACCGCGCGGGCCGAGGCACTTGCCGTTTGCGTCAGCGACAGCGGCGGGGCGGCGCCCGGTGCCACGAAGAAGCCCGCGCCGCGCCGGGCACGGATCTGCCCCTCCGCCGCCAGCCGGTCATAGGCCTCCACCACGGTGGAGGGCGAAACGCCGAGGCTTGCCGCCAGCCCCCGGATGGAGGGCAGCCGGTCGCCGGGGCCAAGCGCGCGGGCGGCAATGCGCAGGCGGATGGTGTCCATCACCAGCCGCGTGCGGCCTTGGGCGGCAGCGCCGAGCGTGGCGGCGGCGACGGGAGCGGCGGCGGACGGGGCTTCACCCGGGCCTCCCGCGGCGGCGGTGCCGGGCGGGCCAGGGTCTGGCGGGCCGGGATGTCGCGGGGCAGAGGCTAGAGGGGCGGGGGCTAGCGGGGCAGGGCTGAACGGGGCAGGGGCGGGCGGGGCAGGGGCTGGCGCGGAAACAGCCGGCAGGGAAAGGGGTTGCGGCACCGGGTCTGGCGGCGCCGGGGCGGCGATGGTGGCCGGTGTGGCATCGATGGCGGTGCGGGAAGGGGCGGTCGGCATGCATGTCCTCGCGGTCACTGTATGGCAGATGGAGCCCATACAGTTTGGCGAAATTGT
Source organism: Rhizobium sp. CSW-27 (assembly GCF_018760785.1). GTDB lineage: Bacteria > Pseudomonadota > Alphaproteobacteria > Rhizobiales > Rhizobiaceae > Neorhizobium. Next base: position 363,032 of record NZ_JAHHZO010000001.1, on the reverse strand, counting down.
ACCGGACTGTATCTCGCCGGCAAGCCCTGCCTTCTGCCAGGGTGCGAATCTCCATGGATATCAGGCGAGGGATTCATGCACACCTCCTTCCGGGGCGTCGGCAGCGGTCTGCTGGGCGTCATCATCTTCAGCGGTTCTCTGCCGGCCACCCGCGTGGCGGTCGGCGATCTGGCGCCGCTGTTCCTCACCTCGGCGCGCGCGGTGATTGCCGCGCTGATCGGTGCTGCCCTGCTGCTGGCCATGCGGGAAAAGAGGCCGGAGCGGGCGGATCTCGTGCCGCTTGCCGTCGTGGCGCTTGGCGTCGTCGTCGGCTTTCCGCTTCTGACGGCGCTCGCGCTGCAGACCATCACGTCGGCCCATTCCATCCTGTTCATCGGGCTTCTGCCACTCGCCACCGCCGGCTTTGCGGTGCTCAGAGGCGCGGAGCGGCCGCGGCCGCTGTTCTGGCTGTTTTCCGGCCTCGGCAGCGCCTGCGTGGTGGGCTTTGCGCTGGCGAAGGGTGGCGAGGGCGCGCTTGCGGGCGATCTTCTGATGTGTGCGGCAATCCTGCTCTGCGGGCTGGGTTACGCGGAAGGGGCAAAACTCTCGCGAAGACTCGGCGGCTGGCAGGTGATCTGCTGGGCGCTTCTCATCGCGCTGCCGGTGATGGCGCTGATGGCGGCACTGACGCTACCGGCCTCGTTCGCCACCATCTCGGCGCCGGCCTGGGCGGGGCTCGCCTATGTTTCGGTGTTCAGCATGATGGTGGGCTTCATCTTCTGGTATCGGGGGCTGGCGCTCGGCGGCACGGCGGCGATCGGCCAGCTGCAGCTGCTGCAGCCCTTCTTCGGCCTGCTTCTGGCAGCCCTGGTGCTGGGAGAGGCGGTCAGCCCCGCCATGCTGGCCGTGACGCTCTGCGTGGTGGCCTGCGTGGCCGGCGCCCGCCGCTTTGCCCGCTGAGACCGGGCCCGGGGCGAGCCGCGCCGTGCGACGCTGACGCACGTACCTCTTCCCATTCGCCTGCCCATCCCCTATCTCTCTGCGAAACAATCACTCGGGAGGCGTTTTACCATGGGCAAGCGGATCATTTTCACCGGCGGCAGCGGCAAGGCGGGGCGGCATGTGGTGCCCTATCTGCAGAAAAAGGGGCACCGGGTGCTGAACCTCGACCTCAAACCCTTTCCGGGCGAGGGCGTGGAGACGCTGATCACCGACCTCACCCATTCCGGCGAAGTGTTCAACGCGCTCTCCCAGCATTTTGGCTTCGACGGGCTGGAAACGGGGGATGGCCCGGCCAAGGTGGATGCCGTGGTGCATTTTGCCGCCGTGCCGCGCATTCTCATCCAGCCCGACAACACCACCTTTGCCGCCAACACGCTCTCCACCTACAATGTCATCGAGGCGGCGATGAAGCTTGGTATACCGAAGGTCGTCATCGCCTCCAGCGAAACCACCTATGGCGTGTGCTTTGCGGAAGGCGACAAGGATTACCACCAGTTCCCGCTGACGGAAGACTATGACGTGGACCCCATGGACAGCTACGGCCTTTCCAAGGTGGTGAACGAGAAGACGGCGCGCGCCTTTGCCATGCGCTTCAAGGCGGATATCTATGCGCTGCGCATCGGCAATGTCGTCTCGCCCGAGGATTATGCGAACTTCCCGCAGTATCTCGCCAATCCGCCGATGCGCAAGCGCAATGCCTGGAGCTATATCGACGCCCGCGACCTCGGCCAGATCGTCGATCTCTGCCTGGGCAAGGACGGCCTCGGCTTCCAGGTGTTCAACGCCGTCAACGACACGATCACCGCCGACGAACCCACCCGCGATTTCCTCGCCCGATGGGCCCCCGGCACCCCGATCACCGGTTCGCTCGACGGTTTTGACGCGCCGATCAGCAATGCCAAGATCCGCGAGGTGCTGGGTTTTCGCGAGGAACACGACTGGCGGAAATATGTGATGCGGTAGGTTGTTTGGGGGGGCGCTCGCCTCCTGCGTGCAACTTCTCCTCGGGGTCCTTGTCGGCTTTGCGTGTTAGTTATGGCTGTCTAAGATGGAACTCGAATTCCCGATAGTTGTCGATCCGCCTTCCGATCGCCTGCGGCTGCACTTTTAATCCTGCTATAGGTAAGGTAGGGGACAGGGTCGGAAAATAATGCAAGCTATAGGGCTAGCACGAGTTACCAGATGGAGTCCTGGCGCCTATATTCGCAGCTGTAGACCCATGAAGGATTGAAACCTTAATGGTGCCTATGCATATTTGAGTCATATGGTGCCTGTCAGGCGAGTCGAGACGAGAGGAGGATGGCGTGAATTTCGTTAAACCCAGCCCCCTTGGGGCAAGCAAAGCGGCCGTTTACAGATTTGCAGAAGACGTTGCCAAACACGTGAAGTACGAGATTGGCGAAAATATGCGCGCTTTTATCTCGCGCTTGGGTGGAAGAATTTCATTCCACGAAGAAATTGAGCCTGGTGACGAGTTTCCCGAGTCGATCATTGTGCAGCCAAGTGGCGAGTTTCAAATATTCCTGCCGACCGTGACTACGGCGGAACGTGATCGTTTTACGATCGCACATGAGCTTGGACACTTGTTCTTACATTTTCCCAAAGTCAAGCGTGACCACCCCGGGGTTCCTATGGTCGCGACGCGCAAAATTGATCCCGCTGACCAAGTACAAAGACGTGCAGAGTGGGAGGCGAACTGGTTTGCTGCAGCGTTTCTGATGCCCGAACAGATTTTCCGCCAACGCCACCATGCGGTAGGCAGAAGTTCCGAAGAGTTGGCAAAGTGTTTTGGGGTCAGTCAAAGCGCAGCAGAAATTCGCGCGAGCACTTTGGGTATCTAATAATTGGTGATTTGTCCACATTACCGGATGCGCCTTTTCATGTCGGTCGATTTAGTCGGATCGACAGCGTTCAAAGCTAGCAAGAAGCACTCTGAGCCTCAAAATGGCAGTCCGTCGCCGGCTTGGATTGATGAGTTTCGTACCTTCTACAAGGATTTTCCATTCTCGGTCGCAAGTGCTTACGACTTGGTTATAAGAGCGCATGGGGAAGAGTTGCTGGGCGAAGTAAGCAATCGACCACGGGTCTGGAAGACCATCGGTGATGAAATTATCTTCTGCGGCCGCGTGAACAGCGTGGAGCATGCGGCCAGTTCTGTGTCCGCCTTTCTTAAGGCGTTGGAGCAATATTCGAAGCGCCTGGAAGCGGACGACAAGCCGCTTCGACTCAAGGGAGCCGGTTGGCTGGCAGCGTTCCCCGCACCTAATGTTAGCATCGCTGTAACGTCTGACCTCATTGCCGGTCACTCTGAAGCGGCATTGATGCCGAGTGAAAATACAGAGGATTTTGAGCGAGCCGCCGACGATGCGCCGAGTAAGTTCGATTTTCTTGGGAAAGGGATAGATACTGGCTTTCGAATAGCCAAAAACGCTTCGGAAGATCGATTTGTGGTATCGGTCCAACTGGGTTACGTACTCGCGCAGGCTGCTGCCCGGAGGAAATTTCCGCACTCTTTTGGATATCATGGCCGGGAAGCTTTGAAGGGGGTAGTCGATGGTGCTCCTTATCCCGTTATTTCCGTCGATACCGAACGTAGCGAAATCAAGTCGAAACTGAAAAGCCGAGAGGCAGCTTTGACTGGAGACGCCGCCGTCCAAGCTCACTCATTGTGTGACTTCCTTGAAACGTTCATGGAGGTGGCTAACATCGATCGTCCATGTCTGGGCGAAGGGCAGAAGGCTTGGGGGGATGAATGGCCCGAGAGTTATCTTCGTTATCAAGCGGCGTTTAATGAACATCTTGAGATCGATGATGCGAACGTGCGGCAGATCGCAGACGCTGTCGATCCTGATGTGCCGAATGATAACTCGCTAGATGATGCGAAGTCTTTTCTCGACGAATTGGTACCTTCACTGGAGGACAATGGCAAACTTGGTTCGGCCGATAGCGAAGACAGTTCCTCGAGTTCGCGTCTGATGCCCTTCTAACGAGGTCCGCTTGGGTGGCCTCATCCTAGCTAGTAGAGCTTCCGGCTCAACCCCACTCCCGCTCCCCCCGAATTTCCTCTATCCTCCCCCGCATGAACATGATCCGGCGGTTTCCCATTCTTGGTGCGGTGCTGGCGCAGGGGCTGGCGATTGGGCTGGTGCTGGCGCTGCTTCTCCTTCTGCGGCCTCTGCTGCCGGCGGGGGGCTGGTGGCCGTGGGCGGCGGTGGCAGGGCAGGCGCTGGTGGCGGCGGGGGTGACGGTTCTGTTGCGGCTGCCGGTCTGGTGGGTGTGGATCGCGCTTCTGTTTCCGGCAGCGCTCGGGCTGGGGCTGACATTCGGCAGCCTGCCCGCCTGGCCCTTCGGGCTGGCCTTCGTGCTGCTCTATCTCTTCTATTCCAACACGGCGCGCGAGCGGGTGCCGCTTTATCTGACGAACCGGGCCACGGCGGCGGCGCTGGCGGATCTGGCGCGGGAGCGCGGGGTGCGCCATGCCCTCGATCTCGGCTCCGGCTTTGGCGGCGTGGTGCGGGCGCTTTCGGGGGAAGAGTGCCGGGCCACCGGGGTGGAAACGGCGCCGATGGCCTTTCTCGTCTCGAAAGCGCTTTCCCGCCTCACCGGGCGCGGAACCATTCTGCGGCAGGATCTGTGGGCGACGGATCTGTCGGAGGCCGATCTCGTCTATGCCTTCCTCTCGCCCGAACCCATGCCAAGACTGTTTGCCAAGGCCAAGGCCGAGATGCGGCCCGGAAGCCTGCTCGTCTCCAACAGCTTTGCCGTGCCGGAGGTGGAGCCGGATGCCGTGTGGGAACTGCCCGACCGGCGCCGGACGCAGCTCTATCTCTACGAAATGGGCAAGGCCTGACAGTCGCATGAGCTGCCCGGCTGGTCCCATCCCGGTTGGCCTGATCCCCGTGTGCCTGCCTGCATCGGCTTGAGCCTTGCGGACCTGCGCTCTCCAGAACCCGAGCCCCGAAAAACTTGATCCGGGCTAGACCTGATCCGGGCAAGGCAGGGCCTCGGTCCTTGCGCCGCTTTGTCACCGGCCAATGTTTTTGCCCGCCCTTGACCTTCCCATGATGGGAAGCCCTACATGGGGGAAAACAGGGATGCCCTTGAGGCCTCCCGGAAGGATTGAAGCCATGAACCAGACCGTGAACACCGCCCGCACACTCTCCGGCGCCGAGCCGCTGATCATTCCCGTGGAGGGCATGAGCTGCGCATCCTGCGTGCGGCGGGTGGAGCAGGCGGCGGCGAAGGTGCCGGGGGTGGCCTCCAGCGCCGTCAACTTTGCGACCGAAAGCCTGACGGTTGAGCCGGGCGAGGGGTTTTCCGCCGGCCTGCTGGCCGAGGCGATCCGCAAGGCGGGCTACGAGCCGAAGCCGGAGCAGGTGACGCTTACGCTGCAGCGGGTGCCGACGCAGGCCGAGGCCGCGCGGCTTGCCGAAGCGCTTGCGGCGCTGCCCGGCGTCGTCTCCGTGTCGCCTGCGCCGGGGGCGGCCAGTGTTACGGTGGAGGCCTTCGGGCGGGATCTTTCCCGCAGCCTGCGCGCGGTGGTGAAGGCGCAAGGTCTTGCGCCGCAGCCGGGGGCCTCCGTCGCGGCAGGTGGCGGTCCTGCGCAGGCGCCGGGGCATGCGCAGGGAGAGGCCGCCGGCGCCGGCCCGCATGATCATCACGAAGAGGATGCCGCGCGGCTGAAGCGGGATCTGGCGGTTGCCGTTCTCCTCACCCTGCCGCTCTTCGTGCTGGAAATGGGCGGGCATCTCTATGCCCCCTTCCATCACTGGCTGATGGGGGCGATCGATACCCGGCTTCTCTATCTGGGCTATTGCGCGCTGGCCACGGCGGTGATCTTCGGCCCCGGCTTCCGCTTCCTGAAAACCGGGCTGCCGGCGCTTTTCCGCGGCCATCCGGAAATGAATGCGCTGGTGGCGCTCGGCGTGCTCTCGGCCTATGCCTATTCGCTCGTCACCACCTTCGCGCCGCACCTGCTGCCGGCCGAGGCGCGCTATGTCTATTACGAGGCGGCGACCGTGATCGTGACGCTGATCCTGGCCGGGCGCCTGATGGAGGCGCGGGCAAGGGGCCGCACGGGGGCTGCCATCCGCCGCCTGCTCAGCCTGCAGGCCAAGACGGCACGGGTGGAGCGCGACGGCGAAACCGTCGATATTCCGGCCGAGGCGGTGGAGCCCGGCGACGTGCTGATCGTGCGCCCCGGCGAGCGGATCGCGGTGGATGGCACCGTGCTCGACGGCGCCTCGCATGTGGATGAATCGATGATGACCGGTGAGCCGCTGCCGGTGGAAAAGGCGGCCGGGTCCGCGGTGGTGGGCGGCACGATCAATGGCGCCGGCAGCTTCCGCTTCCGGGCGGACAGAGTGGGCGGCGATACGCTGCTTGCCCAGATCATCCGGCTGGTGGAACAGGCGCAGGGCGCCAAGCTGCCGATCCAGGCGGTGGTGGACCGGGTAACGGCCTGGTTCGTGCCGGCGGTGATGGCGGTCTCTGTGCTGACCTTCGGGATCTGGCTGCTCTTCGGCCCCGAACCCGCCTTGCCGCATGCGCTGGTGGCGGCGGTTGCGGTGCTGATCATCGCCTGCCCCTGCGCCATGGGCCTTGCGACGCCGACCTCGATCATGGTCGGCACCGGCCGCGCGGCAGAACTCGGCGTGCTGTTTCGCAAGGGCGATGCGTTGCAGGAACTGCAGGGCGTGAGCATGGTTGTGCTGGACAAGACCGGCACCGTGACGCGCGGGCGCCCGGAACTGACCGATGTGGCGGTGGCCGAGGGTTTTGACGAGGCGTTTGTGCTGTCTGCCGTCGCGGCAGTGGAGGCGCGCTCGGAACATCCGGTGGCCGATGCCATCCTCGCGGCTGCGAGAGCCTGCGGACTTGCCGTGCCGGAAGCCTCCGCGATCCGGGTCGAGGCGGGCTATGGCATCGAGGCGATTGTCGAAGGCCGCCGCGTGACCGTCGGTGCCGACCGGTTCATGCAGAGGCTCGGCCTGTCGGTGGCATCTTTTGCCGAGACGGCCGAGGCGCTGGGCAATGCCGGCAAGACGCCGCTCTATGCCGCAATCGACGGGCGTCTGGCGGCGATCCTCGCGGTGTCCGATCCGCTGAAGCCATCGAGCCGCGCGGCGATTGCGCGGATGAAGGCCATGGGCCTCAAGGTGGCCATGGTGAGCGGCGACAATCGCTTGACGGCCCGCGCGATTGCCGCGCAGGTCGGCATCGACGAGGTGGTGGCCGAGGTGCTGCCGGCCGGCAAGGTGGAGGCGCTGGCGGCGTTCAAGGCGCGCGGCGAACGGGTGGCCTTTGTCGGCGACGGCATCAATGACGCGCCGGCGCTGGCGGCGGCCGATGTGGGCCTTGCCATCGGCACCGGCACGGATGTGGCGATCGAAAGCGCCGATGTGGTGCTTTCCGCCGGCGAGTTGACGGCGGCGGTCGATGCGATTGCGGTGAGCCGCGCCACGCTTGCCAATATCCGCCAGAACCTGTTCTGGGCCTTCGGTTACAATGTGGCGCTCATTCCGCTGGCGGCCGGCGCGCTCTATCCGGCCTTCGGCATCCAGCTGTCGCCGATGATCGGCGCCGGCGCCATGGCGCTGTCCAGCGTCTTCGTGCTGACCAATGCGCTGCGGCTGAAGACGCTCGACCTTTCGGGAGGCATGCGATGAACATCGGACAGGCGGCGGAGGCCTCTGGCGTTTCGGCCAAGATGATCCGCTATTACGAGCAGATCGGCCTCATCCGGCCCTCGGCCCGCAGCGACAACAATTACCGGGTCTATGGCGAGGACGAGGTGCATGTGCTGCGCTTCATCAAGCGGGCCCGCTCGCTGGGCTTTTCGCTGGAAGAGACCGAGCGCCTGCTTGCGCTGTGGCAGGACCGCTCGCGCGAGAGTGCTTCGGTGAAGGCGGTGGCGGTGCAGCACATTGCCGATCTGAAGCGCCGCATTGCCGAGATGGAGGGCATGGTGAAGACGCTTTCGCATCTTGCCCATTGCTGCGGCGGCGACGGGCGGCCCGACTGCCCGATCCTGGAGGATCTGGCCGGCCACGCACCACCGCCGACACCGGCTGCTCCGCGTCCGCGCCGCCGGGCGCAATGAGGCGCAACGAGCGGCATATTCGAGACCCTGATATCCCTGAAGGAGATGAAAAGATGACTACGTTCCACGTGCCCGACATGACCTGCGGCCATTGCGAAAAGACGGTGAAACAGGCGCTGGACAGAGCGCTGCCGGGCGTTCCCGTCGCAGTCGATCTCGCCGGCCACCGGGTGACGATCGAGGGCGGCGACGCCGGCAAGGCGGAAGCCGCGATCCGTGACGCGGGCTACAGCCCGGAGCGGCTGGGGCTTGCCTGAGAAAACTGCCGGCCGGCGGGAGGCCTGCCGGAAAACCTCTCCCCGCCGGGCGGGGAGAGGGCTTCTGCACGGATGACCGCGCGGGCAATCAGAACTTGACGCCGATGCCGACATTGACGACGTGCTGGTCGAAATCGGCATTGATGCCGCCGACATCCTTGTCGCCGAAGTCGTTGTAGCGATATTCCAGACGGCCGAACATCTTGTCGGTGAAGGCATAATCGACGCCGGCGCCGACGGTCCAGCCGTTGAAGGTCTCTTCCGAATCGATGCCCGGTCCGTCGACGAAGCCGTTGGCAGCCGTCCAGCCACCGGCGGCGAACAGCAGCGCGCGGTCCATCGCATAGCCGACGCGGCCACGCACGGAACCCGACCAGTCGGTGCCGGCACTGAAGCCGCCCGCATAGTCGTTGTCGTTCCAGTCATAGTTCACGTCGCCCTCGATGCCGACGATGAAGCCGCTGGACATTTCCCAGTTGTAGCCGACGAAGCCACCGAGACGGCCACCGTCAAAATCGTCAGAACCGATTGCCGCACCGCTGAAATCGCCATTGGCCCAGCCATAGCCACCCAGCAGACCGATATACGGACCGGTCCAGGTGAAGGCAGGGGCCATCGGCTCCTGGGCAACGGGTGCCTGCGGTGCTTCGTAGATGGCATCGGCCGCAAGTGCTGCGGTGGAGGTGGAGAGTGCAAGGCCCGTGGCCAGGAGCAGGATTTTCTTCATGGTCTCGTTTCCCTTTCATGAGCAACAGGTTCGCATCTAGGGCGTGCGGTTCAAACGGCTGTAGCTAATATACAACACAGTATCAGCAATGATCGAAAATGAGGCCTGCCGCCGGGTGGACGCCCGCAAAATGGGCAGGGCTGGAGCCTTTTTCACCGCTTGCGGTTCGGGGGACGAGGCCCTTATGCTGCGGCGAACGGAGCGGGGGCACGATGGCGCGGCACGCCGATCCAACAGGGAGTAATGCTTTGTTTCCATTCGATAATTCCTATGCGCGCCTGCCGGAACGTTTTTACGCCTCCGTTTATCCGGAAGCGGTGTCCGGCCCGGTGCTGATTGCCTTCAACGGGCCGCTTGCAAAAAATCTCGGGCTTGACCTTGACGAAAACGACACCGGGCGCCTGGCGGCGATTTTTTCCGGCAATGTGCTGCCGCCCGGCGCGGCGCCGCTCGCCATGGCCTATGCCGGCCACCAGTTCGGCAATTTCGTGCCGAAGCTGGGCGATGGCCGCGCGATCCTGCTCGGCGAGGTGGTGGATGCCGGGGGCGTGCGCCGCGACATCCAGCTGAAGGGAGCGGGGCCGACGCCCTTTTCCCGCCGCGGCGACGGGCGGGCCGCACTCGGGCCTGTGCTGCGCGAATACATCGTTTCGGAAGCCTTTGCCGCGCTCGGCATTCCGGCCACCCGGGCTCTTGCGGCCGTGCTGACGGGCGATCCGGTCTATCGCGAAACCGTGCTGCCGGGCGCCGTCTTCACCCGCGTGGCGGCAAGCCATGTGCGCGTCGGCACCTTCCAGTATTTTGCCGCGCGCGGCGACAATGAGGCGGTGCAGCAGCTGGTGGATTACGTGATCGACCGGCATTATCCGGACCTGAAGGGGGCCGACAGGCCGGCGCTCGCCCTGCTGCAGCGGGTGGCGGCGCGGCAGGCGGAACTGATTGCCCGCTGGCTCGGTATCGGCTTCATCCACGGGGTGATGAACACCGACAACATGACGATTTCGGGCGAGACGATCGATTTCGGCCCCTGCGCCTTTCTCGACGAATACGACCACATGAAGGTGTTCTCCTCCATCGACCAGCAGGGGCGCTATGCCTATCGCAACCAGCCGGGCATCGGCCAGTGGAACATGGCGCGGCTGGCGGAATGCCTGCTGCCGCTGCTGGACGCCGACGAGGAGCGCGCCGTGGAGGCGGCAAACGGCGTGCTGAAGGCGTTTGGCGAAGAGTTCCAGGCGGCCTGGATCGCCGTGTTCCGCCGCAAGCTGGGGCTTGTCACGGAGGAGCCGGGCGATGGCGAGCTGGCGCAGAGGCTGCTTGCCGCCATGCAGGAGGGGCGGGCCGATTTTACCCTGACCTTCCGCCGGCTTTCCGCGCTGGCCGAGGCGGACGCGGCGGGCGGGGCAGCGGGGCTTGCCGCCGAAGCCGCCTTCGTGGAAGGCTTCGCGCCCTGGCAGATGGCGGAGGGCTGGCTGCCGCTGTGGCGCGAACGGCTGGCCCGCCAGCCGGCGGGCGACGGGACAGCAAGCCCGGCGGCGCTGATGCGCGCGGTCAACCCGGCGATCATTCCGCGCAACCACCGCATCGAGGAGGCAATCACGGCGGCGACCGAGGGCGATCTTGCCCCCTTCCACCGCCTGCTGGAGGCGGTTTCCGACCCCTATCGCGACCGCCCGGAGTTTGCCGACTATAGGCAGGCGCCGAAGGACGAGGAACGGGTGCTGCGGACCTTTTGCGGGACGTGAGGAGCGGCCTTGTTCCGGTCAGGCGCGCTTGCCGCTACGGCTCCGACCGGCTGCTGGAGGTGCGATTGCCGGGATAGGATTTCAGGCCCGCAAACGCAGGCAGGAAGGCCTCGCGGCGCAGCGTCCAGAGCTCATAGGCGGGCACGAGCTGGTTCGGCTGGTCGAGCGAGCCGAGGTTGATCTCCACCTCATCGCCGGTTCGCGCAAAGACCGGCGATCCGCAATGCGGGCAGAAAAAGCGGCCGGCATAGCTGCCGGTCTCGCCCTCGATCGCGACCGCATCCTCCGGAAAGATCGCCGAGGCATGAAACAGCGCGCCGTGATGCTTGCGGCAATCGAGGCAATGACAGAGGCCGACGCGATAGGGAGCGCCACTTGCCACGAACCGCACCCTGCCGCACAGACACCCGCCTTCGAGAGGGTTCATCGGATTTCTCCTTCCCTGGTTTGCCTCCTGACTGGCATGAGGCCGGGGGTGTTTCAAGGCGGGGGCGGCGGACGGGTGCCGGAAAACCTCCAGCGTGTCTGGCTAGATCTCCAACCTCTCAGGGGCTGGGTGAGCGATGCGTTGGCCGGTTTCACGGTGTATCATGTCGCCCGATCTCCCGCCGGTCCGACAGGAAATGCAGCGTTATAGGAAAATAATCCTTGACGGCGTGACGGTGCTGTGACATGATCTAGGCATAGTCGAAGAGTTGCGACTGGCGGCGACGCCGGGGCGATAACTTCCAGTCTGCGGCCTCATGGTTCTGTCACGAACCTGGGGCCGTTTTTTTATCCGCAGAGGCGAGGGGCTTGAGATCCGCGCGGGGAACATCCCGCGAGGTCGGGACAGTCTGTGCCGATAGACGGGGCCGGGGCAAGGGCAAGGGGTGAGGCGCATGGATGCGTTTGTCGATGTGGATCTTTCGCTGTTTGGCCTGTTCGGTGCCGGGCCGGAGGCATTGTCTGCCGGCCGGCCGGCCGATGCGGCGCTGACGCAGGAAGCCGATGCGGTACTTCTGGAATTGAAATCGGCGGAGGCGGCGGCGGGTGCGGAGGATCTGCGGCTGCTGCTGAACGAGATGACGCGCGAGATGCGGGCGCAGTTCCTCGCCTTCCGGGCCCTGCGTGCCGAGGCGGAGCGGCAGGCGGCCGAGGGTGACGAGGCGGCGCAGAAGCTGGCGCGTGCCGATTTGAAGGCGGCGACCGACGCCATGTCGCTGATCGTGCGCACGCTGGAGAAAGTGGACAGCCTGCAGCGGCAGCTTTCCCGCGACCGGGCGGAGGAGGCCGAAAGGCGGGCCGAGGAAACCGGGTTTGAGGAGGCGCTGCGCGATGTCCGGCAGCTTATCGAGGCGCGGGCGACAGAACTGTTCCGGCGCTGGCAGATGGAAGGCGAACACAACGAGCACGGCACTTCCCGCCCTGTCGACGGCGGCCACGGTGCGGCTGGGGCCGGACCGCCCATCGCGGGTGGGGCAGAAGGCATTGATGTCAGCGAAGACGCTGCTTGAGGAGTTCTCCGACGGCATGAAGCATGTTGGCGAGGGCCGCAAGGCAGCAAGCGCAGCCCCCGGCGCTGGTGGACTGCCGAAGGATGTGGCGCAGGGCGTGGCAACGGTTGCGACTGTCCCTTGCGAGCCGGTGATGGACCTGCAGCGGCACGGCATCGACCTGCCGGAGCGCGTGGTGCGCGAGGCCGCTCGTCTGAGCCGCAGCTGGACGCTTGCGGGGCGTGCCGAGCAGAAGCCGCCGGCCGGCGACTGGCGCACCTGGCTGGTGATGGGCGGGCGCGGCTCCGGCAAGACACGCGCCGGCGCCGAATGGGTGCATGGGCTGGCAACCGCCTTGCCCCGCTGCGACCTGCGCATTGCGCTGGTGGCGGAAACGCTGGGCGATGCCCGCGAGGTGATGATCGACGGTGTCTCCGGCATCTGCCGCATTGCCGGGCGGCTGGCGCCCGATTTCGAGATTTCCCGCCGCCGGCTGGTCTGGCCGACCGGGGCGGTGGCGCAGATCTTTTCCTCCGAGGACCCGGAAAGCCTGCGCGGGCCGCAGTTTCACTTTGCCTGGTGCGACGAGCTGGCCAAGTGGAAACATGCCGACGACACGTTCGACATGCTGCAGTTCGGCCTTCGGCTGGGGGCCGCACCGCGCCAGCTGGTGACGACGACACCACGGCCGGTGCCGGTGCTGAAGCGGCTGATCGCCGATCCGGCCACGCGGCTGGTGAAGATCGCCACCCGCGACAATGCCGAGCATCTGGCGCCGGGATTTCTCGCCGCGCTGGAGGAGCGCTATCGCGGCACGCGGCTGGGACGGCAGGAACTGGAGGGCGAACTGATCGAGGACCGCAGCGACGGGCTGTGGAAACGCGCCGATCTCGAGGCGCTGGTCATCCGTTTTACCGGGGCGCTGCGGCGCATCGTCGTGGCGGTCGATCCGCCGTCCGGGCAGGGCGAAAAATCCTGCTGCGGCATCGTGGTGGCCGGGCTGGAAACGGGCGGGCGGGCCGTGGTGCTGGCCGATTGCTCGGTGGAGGGGTTGAGCCCTGCCGGCTGGGCGCAGGCGGTGGTGAAAACCTTCCGCCGCTTCGCTGCCGACCGGGTGGTGGCCGAGGTGAACCAGGGCGGCGAGATGGTGGCGGCGATGCTGCGCAGTGTCGACGAAACCCTGCCGCTGACACAGGTGCGCGCCACGCGCGGCAAGTTTCTGCGGGCCGAGCCGGTGGCGGCGCTCTACGAGCAGGGGCGGGTGGCGCATGCCGGCCGCTTTGCCGAACTGGAGGACCAGATGTGCGACTTCGGGCCTGACGGGCTGTCCGGCGGCCGCTCTCCGGACCGGCTCGATGCGCTGGTCTGGGCGCTGACGGCGCTGCTGCTGGAGGGGCAGGCGGAACCCAGGGTGCGCGGGCTGTGAGGCGGGCTCGGGGAGGATGATGGCGCTGCTTGGGCGCTGCTTTGGCGCTACTTGGGCGCGATGCCTTTGCGGACATGATGCCCTTCAGGGAAGGGGCGGTGTGCCCTGCGGACTCTCGGACCCGGTTCTGGAACCGCCTTGCCGCCGAAGCACCTGGGGTGGGCACTGGCGGCTGGGCATTGGAGGGTGGGCACAGAAAGCCGGGCAAAGGAGGCCGGGCGCAGCAGACTGCCCCCGGCATGCCATGTCGGGCCGGGGCAGAGCCTGCCTCCGGCCTCAATGGATGAACGGGATCAGCGGGACTTGCCCGGCGCGGGCGCGGCTTCGCGCATCTGCTTCCACTCGGATTCCAGGCGCTCGACCAGGTGCTGGGGGATCTGCGGCTTCGGGGTCGTGACAGTGGCGGCGGCGGTCGCGGGCTGCTGCATGATCGTGATCTCCTTCCAGAGGTGGCCAAGGGTGTGGCCACAGGTTGCGGGCGCAATAACATCCCCGTGATCGTTTGGTTCCATAGCGTTAGCGGAAAGTAAAGAGGGCCTTCGGCGTCTAAACCGATTAGCTAAATTTAAAATCGATTGAAGGGTTTGGCAGGATGGTGCGCCGCAGCATCGGAGGCGGATTTTGTGTGGAAACGCGACGATCAAGTAAAGGACAAGAACAAGTCTCGCGCAGTGCAATCGATCTGTGGCATGATGCCGTGGCGGCAGGGAACGGCCGCCTGCTTTGGCGCGTGGCCAAAGAGAAGGAGGGGGTAGAGGCATGATCAACACGGTGTTTTTCTTTGATCAGGTGACGCAGAGCCTGTTTCCCAGGGGCATGACGCCCACGCAGGGCGACGGACTGGAAGGCATCGTCATTCACTGGCTGAAAAACTATGCCGAGCAGGACGACCGCTGGCTCGCCTATGCGCTGGCCACGGCCTATCACGAGACGGGTGCCGCGATGCAGCCGGTGCAGGAAAACCTGAATTACCGCGCCGAGCGTCTGCTGGCGGTGTTTCCGAAGTATTTTTCGCCGGCGGATGCCGAGGCCTGCCAGCGCAACCCGGAAAAGATCGCCAACCGCGCCTATGCCAACCGGATCGGCAATGGCAACGAGGCCAGCGGCGATGGCTGGCGCTTTCGCGGACGCGGTCTGGTGCAGATCACCGGACGCAGCAATTACCGCACCTATGGCATCGAGAACGACCCGGACAAGGCGCTCGACGACGATGTGGCCGCGCATATCCTGTTTGACGGCATGATCCACGGACGCTTCACCGGCAAGAAGCTCGGCGATTTCTTCCACGGCTCGCTGGAGGACTGGCGCGGCGCCCGCCAGATCATCAACCGGCTGGACCGGGCCGATGACATTGCCGGCTATGCCCGGAAATTCTACGCGGCAATCAGCTATACCAAGGCTGCCTGAGCGCCGGACCATGGCGGTCCGTCGTTCGATGCGGCGCAGAGCGGGCTTGCCGGCCTCAGGCGCGTCTGGTGACGGGCGCGCCGATAATGTTCTTGCGCACGGAGCTGGCTGCCGAAGGCCGGTCCGGCCCCCGGCGCCGCGACGGAGGGTGAGCCGGGCGTCGAACCCTGGCGCCATGCCCCGAGACCCGGCATGCGGCCGTTCCATCGCCTGTGGCGGTGGCGGCCTTCGCGTGCCCTTGCAGAGGATGTGATCCCATGAAGATGCCTTTTCGCCTGCCGTGGCGCGCCACGGCGGATCGCCTTGCCGTGCCCGGTCCTCAAGAGCGTGAGCCGGCGGTCGGCGCGCCGCTGCCGCATGACCGGAAGGCGCAGCCGGCTGGCTTCGCCATCGTCTCCGGCGAGGGCGGGCCGCACTGGTCCGGCCGTTCCTATGCGGCGCTGGCGCGGGTCGGGCTGATGCGCAACCCGGTGGTCTACCGCGCGGTGCGCATGATCGCCGAAGCCGCCGCCTCGGTACCTTGGCTCGCCTATGAGGGGGAGCGCGAAATGTCGGCGCATCCGGCGCTGGCGCTGATCGCGCGGCCCAACCCGCGCATGGCGGGGCCGGATTTTCTGGAGGCGCTGTTCGGCCATCTGCTGCTGTCGGGCAATGCCTATGTGGAGGGGCTGTGGGTTGGCGGCGCGGTGCGGGAACTGCATCTGCTCCGGCCCGACCGGGTGAGCGTGGTGGTGGGCGCCGATGGCTGGCCGCTGGTCTATGACTACCGGGTGGGCGGACTGCTGCGCCGCCTGCCGGCGCTTGGCGATGGCGAGCGGCCCGGCCTGCTGCACCTGACGCTGTTCCACCCGCTCGACGACCATGGCGGCTTTCCGCCGCTTTCGGCCGCCGGTGCCGCGCTCGACCTGCACAATGCGGCGGCGAGCTGGAACAAGGCGCTGCTCGACAATTCCGCTCGCCCCTCCGGCGCGCTGGTCTACCAGCCGAAGGATGGCGGCAATCTGTCGCCCGACCAGTATGAGCGGCTGCGCGCCGAACTGGAGAGCGGCTATGGCGGCGCGGTGAATGCCGGGCGCCCGCTGCTGCTGGAAGGCGGGCTGGACTGGAAGGCCATGGGGCTTTCGCCGAAGGACATGGATTTCATCGAGGCAAAGAATGCCGCCGCCCGCGACATTGCGCTGGCCTTCGGCGTGCCGCCGATGCTGATCGGCATTCCCGGCGACAACACCTTTGCCAATTACCAGGAAGCGCATCGCGCCTTCTACCGGCTGACCGTGGTGCCGCTGCTGACGCGGACGACGGCGCGCTTTTCTCACTGGTTTTCAGAGATTTACGGCGAGGCGCTGACCTTGCGTCCCGATCTCGACCAGGTGCCGGGGCTGGCATCCGAACGCGATGCCTTGTGGGCGCGGGTGGGGTCCGCCGATTTTCTGAGCGATGCGGAAAAGCGGCAGGCCGTCGGCTATTCCGCCGGGTGAGGGGGACATCGGGCGGAGTTGAACGGCTGCGCCGATGCCGTTCCGCCCGGTTGCAAGCCGGGCGGTTGACTCACCTTGTGAAGATGCGGAGGCGCCACATCAACCGGCGCTGCCAAGCGATTCCGATGATTCAACAATGCGGCACTGGCCGCTGACACGCACTCACATTGGCGGCCCGCCCCCTGCGGGAGGCGCACGCAACCTTGCAACCCTTATAGCACAGAGCATCGGGAGGATGAAGCCATGGCGGACATGGGCCATGAGGGCGGCATGCTGGCCGCCCGGGTGATCGGGGCGGCGGCGGGAGCCTGGGTCTCGCTCGTCTATCTGGTGCCGAAGAGCGGGCGCGAGGCGGCAAGCCGCTTCATGACCGGGCTCTCCTGCGGCATCATGTTCGGGGGACCGACCGGCCTCTGGCTTTCCGAGCGGCTGGGTCTTGCCGGCCAGCTTACGCCGGTCGAGACCATGCTGTCGGGGGCTGCTGCCGCCAGCCTGACGGCCTGGTGGGTGCTGGGCGCGGTGGAGCGGCTCGCCAGCCGCTACGGCGGCAGCCGCGACGGGCGCTGACATTTCCGAACGGCCGGTCGTTTGCGTCCGGCCCCCTGCGGCGCGTCCTGGCGCTGCACCGCCGCCGGCAGGCCGGCGGCCCCTTTTCCACTCCATCCTCTGAGGAGAACGCCATGCACGCCTATCGCGGGCCGCGCCCGACCGCGCGCAAATTCGCCAGCCTCGAACTCTCCGGCCTCGGCGGGGACGGCACCTTTTCCGGCTATGCCAGCGTGTTCGGCGAGGTGGATCTCGGCAAGGACGTGATCGAACGCGGCGCATTTCGCCATTCGCTGGTGGAGCGCGGGGCGGGGGGCGTGCGCATGCTCTACCAGCACGACCCGCACGAGCCGATCGGCGCCTGGACGGTCATCCGCGAGGATGCGCGCGGCCTCTATGTCGAGGGCCTGCTGTCCGGTGGTGTGGCACGGGCCCGCGAGGTGTTTTCGCTGATGAAGAGCGGCGCGCTGGACGGGCTCTCCATCGGCTTTCGCACCGTGAAGGCCCGCACGGACGCCAAGACCGGCGTGCGGCGCATTCTGGAGGCCGATCTCTGGGAAATTTCGGTGGTGACCTTTCCGATGCTGCCATCGGCGAGGGTCTCCAACGTCAAGCATGCGCGGTTCTTCCGCGACCGGGAAACCGAACTCGTCCGCAACCTGCGGCGAACGGCGAAACTGATGATGGCAACCACGTTCAAGGGATGAAAACATGACGGACACAGCACGGGCTCATGCGCCGGAGGTGAAGGCGGTACCGGAGACGGTGACGGCCGCCTTCGAGGATTTCATGCAGGCCTTCGAGGCCTTCAAGGAGGTGAACGACCGAAGGCTTGGCGAAATCGAGCAGAAGCTCTCCTCGGACGTGGTGACGCGCGACAAGATGGACCGCATCAACCGCGCCATGGACGACCAGAAGAAGATGCTGGACCAGCTGGTGCTGAAGAAGGCGAGGCCTGCCCTTGGCGCCGGCGGCGAGGCCGGCCCGGAGGCGGCCGAGCACAAGGCGGCCTTCGACGCCTATGTGCGCCGCGGCGAGGAGGCCGGCCTGCGTGAACTGCAGGCCAAGGCCTTTTCCGTCGGCACCGCCACCGATGGCGGCTATCTGGTGCCGGCCGAGACCGACAGCGAAATCGGCCGGCGCATCTCCGTCGTCTCGCCGATGCGGGCGCTGTCCACCGTGCGCACCGTCTCCGCCTCGGTGCTGAAGAAGCCGTTTGCCACGGCCGGGCTTTCCACCGGCTGGGTGGCGGAGACGGCAAGCCGGCCGCAAACCAACACGCCGTCTCTGGCCGAACTCTCCTTCCCGACCATGGAACTCTACGCCATGCCGGCCGCCACCCAGGCGCTGCTCGACGATGCGGCCGTCAATATCGAGGACTGGATCGCCGGCGAGGTGGACATCGTGTTTGCCGAGCAGGAGGGCGATGCCTTCGTGCGCGGCGACGGCACCAACAAGCCGAAGGGCTTTCTCGCCTATACGACGGTGGCCGATGCCAGCTGGAGCTGGGGCAATCTCGGCTATATCGCCACCGGTGCCGCCGGCGCCTTTGCCACCTCGAGCCCGTCCGACGTGCTGGTGAATGCCGTCTATTCGCTGCGCGCCGGCCACCGGCAGAACGCCACCTTCATGATGAACCGCAAGACGCAAGGGGAAATCCGCAAGTTCAAGGATGCCGACGGCAACTATCTGTGGCGCCCCCCGGCGACCGCCGCCCAGCCGGCGACCCTGATGGGCTATCCGCTGGCGGAGGCCGAGGAAATGCCCGACATCGCCGCCAATGCGCTGTCGATTGCCATCGGCGATTTCCGCGCCGGCTATCTCGTCGTCGACCGCGCCGGCGTGCGCATCCTGCGCGACCCCTATTCCGCCAAGCCGTATGTGCTGTTCTACACCACCAAGCGCGTGGGCGGCGGCGTGCAGAACTTCGAGGCGATCAAGCTGATCAAGTTCGCCGCAAGCTGAGGCGGGTTGCCCGCGGGGGAGGCAGGTGTGGCCTGCCTTCTCTGGGCAGTACGAGGTCCGAGGCAGAGCCGGCTCGTGCCTGCCCTGGTGCCGATCGAGCCACGATGTTTCGGACGCAGACGAGCGTGGCGGCCCAGCCTGTGCGCTGCCACCACATCCCATCCACGAGGATTTTTCCATGACCTATATCCTGACCGAGCCGCCGCTTGCGGAGCCGGTGACACTGGCCGAGGTGAAGGCGCATCTGCGTCTTGACCATGCGGAGGAAGATGCGCTGCTTGCCGGGCTGATCCGGGTGGCGCGGGCGCATCTGGAGCGCGAGACAGGGCTTTGCCTGATGGTGCAGGCATGGCGGCTGTGCCTCGACGACTGGCCGGCGGATGGCCTTGTGGCGCTTGCCCGCGGGCCGGTGCGCACGATCGAGGATGTTTCGGTCTATGACGGGCTGGGGCAGGCGATGCCGGTGCCGCTCACCGGCCATGTGCTGGATGCCGGTCGTCAGCCGGCACGGCTCTGGCTTGAAAACCGGCCGCTGCCGGGCCGGGCGATCAACGGCATCGAGATCGATTTTACTGCAGGCTTCGGCGAAGCGGGGGCGGATGTGCCCGCTTCACTCACCCGCGCCATCCTGCTGCATGTGGCGCATATGCATGCCTTTCGCGGCGTGGTTTCGCTGGAAGACCAGCCGGCCGGCGTGCCGGCGGGCTATGAGCGGCTGATCGCCCCCTACCGGATGCGGAGGCTGTGATGGGCGCGGCGCTTCTCGATCCCGGCCAGCGGACGGCGCGGCTGACGCGCGAGGTGCCGGTTGAGGTGGCAGATGGGCAGGGCGGCGCAAGCCTCTCCTGGAACTCAGCCGGCGCTGTGTGGGCGCGCATCGAGCCGGTGTCGCATGCCACGTCCGAGGTGGCCGGCGCGACACGGGTGGTGCTGACGCATCGCATCTGGATCCCGTGGCAGACCGGGATTGCTGCCGGCCAGCGGCTGCGCCAGGGCACGCGGATCTTTGCGATCCAGGCGGTGCGCGATCCGGACGAAAGCGGACGTTATCTGGTCTGCGACTGCGAGGAGGAGGCGTCATGAGTGCGGTGAATGCGCTGCTGGCGGCGATCCGCGCCCGGCTTGCCGGCGACGCGGTGCTCTCCGGGTTGATCGGGCCGGACGGGTTTCGCGACCGGCTGCTGCCTCGCCCGCGGCTTCCCTGCGTGGTGCCGGGCAGCGTGGAGACGCGCGACTATTCCACGGCGACCGAGGCAGGGGCCGAGCATTTTCTGACGCTCGAGGTCTGGGCCGAAGGAGAGGGACGCAAGGCGGCCGAGACGGTGGCCGAGCGGCTGCGGGTGCTGTTGCATGATGCGCCGCTTGCGCTTTCCGGCGCGGTGCTGGTCAGCCTGCTCCTGCGCAATACGCGCAGCCGGCGCGAGCCGAAGACGAAGCTCTTCGTCGTCGAACTGTCGTTCCGGGCGGTGACGGAGTGAGAAAGGTCAGGCCATGGCGCCCGGCGGCAGGCCGGGCGGAACCTCGCGCCTGCGGCTGCGGATCAGCTGTCCGAGCCGCAGCAGCAGCAGGATGGAGAGGCCCACCAGAAGGCTTGCGACGAGAAGGGCCGGCAGCGTGCCGCCGGCATCCATCAGCGCGGCAAAGGCGAGCGGGCCGACGGCGATCGCCATGTTCTGCGGCAGCGAGATGCGCGCCGACTGCAGGCCGTATTCCTGCGGCGAGAAGACGGCGAGCGGTAGCACGGCGCGCGCCACCGCCATGATGCCGGCGCCGAGGCTGTAGAGCACCACGAAACCGATCAGCACCGGCGATGTGCCGGGCAGCAGCGCCAGCAAAAGGAAGCTTGCCAGCATGCAGAGCGTGCCGGTGAGTGCCGTCAGAAGCGGACTGCCGCGACGGCCGAAGGCGAAATCCACTGCGCGGGCGGAAATGGCGATGACGCCGCGTGCCGCCCCGAGCTGCAGGGCAAGCGCCGGCGAGGCACCGGATTTCTGCAGGAGTTCCAGCAGTGTCGGCGAAAAGCCGAAGGAGACGAAGGCCGCGATGGTGGTGCTGGCCGCCACCAGCAGGAAGGCGATGCGTTTTTCGGCCTCCGACAGCGTGAGGGGCGCCGGTTCGGGCTGCGAACTCCCGTCGGCTTTCGATCTGGTCTTCGGCAGGGCGAAGAGATGCAGCGGCAGGCAGACGAAGAACTGCAGGGCGGCCAGCACCAGCAGGGTGTTGCGCCAGCCGATGCCATCCGCCAGCCAGGTGTTGATCGGCCAGAACACCGTCGCCGACAGGCCGGTGAAGATCATGGTGAGCCCTATGACGCGCTTGCCGGCCGCCCCCTCCCGCTCGACGATCGCTGCAAAGGCGGGCGTCGACAGCGCCTGCGCGCCGCCCCAGCCGATCACCACCCAGGTGGCGGCATAGGCGAGGAGATGATGGCAGGCGCTGAGCAGCAGCAGACCGACCCCCAGCCAGGCCGAGCCCATGGCGAGAACCCGGGCCGCCCCGTGGCGGGCCAGCATGCGCCCGACCGAAGGGCCGGCAAGGCCGCTCACCACCATCATGACGGTGATGCCGCCGAAGATGACCGCATTCGACAGGCCGATCTCCGCCCCCATGCGCGGGCCGATAACGGCCACCATGTCGAAGCCGCTGCCCCAGCCGATGATCTGCGTGAGCGACAGGACGGCGATCAGCCGGGTGCGGGTGAGAAAGGCAGACATGCGGGCTCCGGAAGCGGAATGCCGTGACGGCGAGAGGGAAAGGCGCCGGGCAAGGATGGGGCAGGAATCGGCAAGGATGCGAAGATGCGGGCAAGACGGCCTGCCTGTTCTAGCAAACCGGCGCGCCGCCGCAAGCTGCCATGCGCACCAATCGGCAGGCGCGCAGGAGATTGCCACCTGTCGCGGCCTTTGTGGCCGGGCAGCGTGTGGCGACGGCCAGGCGGGCTGCGCCGAGGCCGCCGGCCGGTGCGAGGGGGAGAGGCTGCGGTGCCCGGCATCGGCTTTGCAGCGGCTGCCGGGCCGGACGGGCCGCAGTGACGGGCGCGGTTCGGTGCGGTCACAGAAATTTCAACGCGGACGAAGGAGACGGCGCATGGTGGCGCAAAAGGGCAAGGACCTTCTGCTGAAGGTGGATGATGGCGGCAGCTGGCTGACGGTGGCGGGCCTGCGCTCGCGCCGGCTGGCCTTCAATGCCGAGACGGTGGACGTGACGGATGCCGGCAGCGCCGGACGCTGGCGCGAGCTTCTGGCCGGAGCGGGCGTGCAGCGCGCCGCCATTTCCGGCGCCGGGATCTTCAAGGATCAGGCCTCCGACCTTCTGGTGCGCAGCACCTTCTTTGCCGGCTCGATCCTTGCGTGGCAGGTGCTGGTGCCGGGCTTCGGCACGATCAGCGGTCCCTTCCAGATCACCGCGCTTGAATATTCCGGCGAGCACGATGGCGAGATCCGCTTCGAGCTGGCGCTGGAATCGGCCGGCAGCCTGAGTTTCGGAGCCCTGTGATGGCGCGGTTCGGACAGACGGCGGCCGGCCATCGCGCCAACCGGCGGCGCGGCGAGATCGAGGCGCTGATCGACGGCGAGCGGCGCATTCTCTGCCTGACACTCGGCGCGCTGGCGGAGCTGGAGACGGCCTTTGCCGCCGACGACCTGGCAGCGCTTGCCGCCCGTTTTGGCCGCGGCCGGCTGAGCGCGACCGACCTGGTGCGCATCCTGGGGGCCGGCCTGCGCGGCGGCGGCAACACCTTTTCCGACGAGGAGGTGGCCGAGATGAGCATAGAGGGCGGCGTGGCGGCCTTTGCCGCGATTGCCGCAGCCCTGCTGGAAGCGGCCTTCGGCTGCGAGGGGGAGGCGGCGGCGAGGCCCGCCGGTACCGGCCGCACCAAGCAGGACGGCGCAGAACCGGACGGCGCCCGGCATGAAGGCGTTGCGGTGGAAAGCTTCGGCGAGGGACGCGCCGGCGGCGATGACCGGACAGCGGGCGGGGCGGGGCCTGAGCCAAACCCTTGAGGGCCGCAGCAGGCGGGGATGCCCCCGTTCCGCGCTTTCCCTGGCAGGCAGTGATGCATGCCGGGCTCTGCCTGCTGCGGCTTCCTCCCGATCACTTCTGGCAGCTGACACCGCGCGAGTTTTTCGCGATGGCCGGCGGTCTGGCCGAGCGGCCGGGCGGACTGAAGCGCGAGGGGCTTTCGGCATTGATGCGCGCCTTCCCGGACCGGCCTTCCGGCGCGGACGGCGGCACTAATTGAGGGAGATGACGGATGGACACCGATAATGAGACGCTGGACGACAGGCTTGCGGCGACGCGCGCGCTCGGCGAGGCGATGAGCGATCTGGAAAGTCGATCCGAGCGGTTCGGGGCGGCACTGACCGGCGCGCTGAGATCGGCCACGGTGAGCGGCCGGAGCCTGGAGGATGTGCTGAAGGGGCTCGGCAACCGGCTGACCGATCTGGCGCTGTCCTCGGCGCTGAAGCCGCTGGAAAGCACCCTGTCCAGCCTTGTGTCCGGTCTTGGCGGCAGCCTGATGGGCAGCTCGACCTCCGTGACCGCCTTTGCCGACGGCGGGGTGGTGCGCGCGCCGACCTATTTTCCGATGGGTGGCGATCTCGGCCTGATGGGGGAAGCGGGCGCGGAGGCCATCCTGCCGCTGAAGCGCGGCGCGGATGGTTCGCTGGGCGTGGCGGCCGGCGGTGGCGGCGGGGGCACGCAGATCGTCTTCAACGTGACGGCGACCGATGCGGCGAGCTTCCGCAAGAGCGAGGGGCAGGTCTCCGCCATGCTGGCGCGCAGCGTGGCGCGCGGCCGGCGCGGGCTGTGAGGGGCAAATCCAGATGAGCGGTTTTCACGAGGTGCGCTTTCCGCTGCGGCTGGCGCATGGGGTCACGGGCGGGCCTGTGCGACGCACCGACATCGTCAACCTGTCGAACGGGCGCGAGCAGCGCAATGCCCGCTGGCGCCATGCCAGACGGGCCTATGATGCGGGATCGGGCATCAAGTCGATCGCCGATCTCTACGAGGTGCAGGCCTTCTTCGAGGCGCGTCTGGGCGAGCTTTACGGCTTCCGCTTCCGCGATCCGGTGGACTGGAAATCCTGCGGGCCGCTGCAGGTGCCTGCCGCCAGCGACCAGCTGATCGGCACCGGCGATGGCGCTACCGCCGAATTTGCGCTCTGCAAGACCTATGCGGATGCGGCCGGCAGCCATCAGCGGCCGATCGCCAAGCCGGTGGCCGGCACGGTGACGGTGTCGGTGGCCGGCGTGGTGAAGCCTGCCTCCGCCTTCGCCTGCGACGTCACGACCGGAATCGTCACCTTCGCCTCCGGCCATGTGCCGGCACCGGGGGCGGCGGTGCGGGCCGGCTTCGAATTCGACGTGCCGGTGCGCTTTGCCACCGACCGCATCGAAGTGAACCTCTCGACCTTCAATGCCGGCAGCATTCCGGCCATTCCGATGACGGAGATCCTGCCATGAGGACGATCCCCGATGCGCTTGCCGCGCATCTTTCCGGCGATGCCACCACGACCTGCCAGGCCTGGCGGGTGAGCCGCAAGGACGGCGTGGTGCTGGGCTTCACCGACCATGACCGCGACCTTGCCTTCGACGGCACGCTCTTTCGCGCCGCGAGCGGCTTTGCGGCGAGCGAGGCGGAACTGGGCGAGGGGATGGCGGCCAGCGCCGCCGAAGTGGCGGGCGGCTTTTCGAACGATGCCATTGCGGAGGCCGATCTGGCCGCCGGCCGCTTCGACGGCGCGGTGGTGGAACTCTATCTGGTCAACTGGGCCGATCCCAGCCAGCATCTGCGGCTTTCGGTGCGCGAGATCGGCGAGGTGACGCGGGCCGGCGGCCGCTTCACCGCCGAGCTGCGCAGCCTTGCGCACCGGCTGGACCAGCCGCAGGGCCGGCTTTACAACCGCCGCTGCGATGCCAGCCTGGGCGACGCCCGCTGCCGGGTGGACCTCTCCGCCTTTCGTGCTGCCGGTACGGTGCTGGCCATGGAAAGCCGCAGCCGTCTGCTGGTGGCGGGGCTTTCCGCCTTTGCAACCGGCTTCTTCGACCGGGGCATGCTGGCGCTTTCCGGCGGCGAGACGGCTCAGGTGGATGGGCATGTGCGCGAGGCCGACGGCACGGCCTCTCTCACGCTCTGGCTGCCGCTGGAGCGGGCGCTTGCGGCGGACGAGGGGTTCGTGCTGACCGCCGGTTGCGACAAGAGTTTTTCCACCTGCAGGGCCCGCTTCGGCAATCACCTGAACTTCCGCGGTTTTCCGCATGTGCCGGGCAGCGATTTTGCCTATTCCTACGTCGACGGGGAGCGCCTGCATGACGGCGGCGCGCTGTTTTCATGAGCGCCATCGCTGACTGCCGGGGCGCTGCGGTCCTTTCGATTGCCGCAGGCTTCATCGGCACGCCCTATCGCCATCAGGGCGCGACGCGCGGCGTGGGCTGCGACTGCATCGGCCTGATCCGTGGCATCTGGCGGGAGCTTTACGGGGCCGAGCCGGAAGCCGTTCCGCCCTATGCACCGGACTGGGCGGAACGTTCCGGCGAGGAGCGGCTGCTGGATGCCGGGCTTCGTCTGTTCGGGCCGCCGCTGCCGCTGGCTGACGCCGCACCCGGCGATGTGCTGCTGTTTCGCTGGCGGGCCGGCTGTGCCGCCAAGCATGCCGGTGTTCTGTGCGATGCCGGCCATTTCATCCATGCCTATGAACAGCAGGCCGTGACGCGCTCGGCCCTGGTGCCGGCCTGGCGGCGGCGCATCGTCGCCGTTCATCGCTTTCCCTGAGGCTTTCCTGCCATCCTCCTGATGGCATCCTGAACGAGGCTTTCCCTCCATGGCGACACTTCTTTTCCAGGCGGCCGGGGCAGCCCTCGGTTCGGTGCTCGGGCCTGTCGGCGCGATGCTGGGGCGGGCGGCCGGCGGGCTTGCCGGCGCGGCGCTCGACAAGGCGCTGATCGCGGGTACCAGCACGGTGACCGGCACAAGGCTTTCGACCGCCCGCGTGCCCGGTGCCGATGAAGGCGCGCCGATTGCCCGTGTCTATGGCACGGCGCGCATTGCCGGCACGCTGATCTGGGCGACGCGCTTCGAGGAGGAGGTGACCGTGGAGCGCCAGGGCGGCAAGGCGAGCGGCGGCAGCACCCGCGTGGAAAACTTCAGCTATTATGCCAATCTTGCCGTCGGGCTGTGCGAGGGCGAGATCGCGCATGTGCGGCGCGTCTGGGCGGACGGGCGGGAACTGGACCTGACGACCCTCGAGATGCGCCTTTACCGGGGCAGCGAGGACCAGCTGCCGGACCCGCTGATCGAGGCGAAACAGGGGGCGGGCAACGCTCCCGCCTATCGCGGCCTTGCCTATGTGGTGTTCGAGCGGCTGCCGATCGACAGTTTCGGCAATCGCATTCCGCTGCTGCAGTTCGAGGTGCTGCGCCCGGTCGGGCAGCTGGAGAGCCAGGTGCGGGCGGTTACCATCATTCCGGGCGCCACCGAATTCGGCTATGCCACCGTGCCGGTGAGCGAGCAGGACGGCACCGGCACCGCCCGTCTGCTGAACCGCCACACGCTGCAGGCCGCAACCGACTGGCAGGCCTCGCTCGACGAATTGCAGGCGGTGTGCCCGAACCTGCAAAGCGTGGCGCTGGTGGTCAGCTGGTTCGGCACCGATCTGAGGGCCGGCGACTGCCGCATCCTGCCGGGCGTGGAGGTGGCGGCGCGGTCGGGACTTTCGATGGACTGGCAGGTGGCCGGCCTGGGCCGCGACGCGGCCCATCTCGTCAGCCAGAGCGATGGCGCGCCGGCCTATGGCGGCACGCCTGCCGATCTCAGCGTGCTGCAGGCGATCGCCGATCTCAAGGCGCGCGGCCTGAAGGTCTATCTCTACCCCTTCGTGATGATGGACATTGCGGCCGGAAACGGCCTGCCGGACCCCTATGGCGGCGCGGAGCAGGCCGCCCATCCCTGGCGCGGCCGCATCACCTGCCATCCGGCGCCGGAGCGTGCGGGCTCGCCGGACGGGACGGTCACGGCCCGCACGCAGGTGGAAGCCTTCTTCAACCGGACGGACGGGCTGCGGCGCATGGTGCTGCATTATGCCGACCTCGCGCTTCAGGCGGGGGGCGTCGACGGCATGATCCTCGCCTCCGAACTGGTGGGGCTGACGCGGGTGCGCGGCGAGGCGGGACGCTTTCCGGGGGTCGAACAGCTGGTGCAACTGGCGGGCGACGTGCGCACCCGACTGGGGGCTGCGACCAAGCTGACCTATGCCGCCGACTGGAGCGAGTATTTCGGCTACCAGCCTCAGGACGGGTCGGGCGATGTCTATTTCCCGCTCGACGCGCTGTGGGCATCCGCCGGCATCGATGCGGTCGGCATCGACAACTACATGCCGCTCTCCGACTGGCGCGACGACGATCTCGGTGCGGCCAATCCGGACGGGGCGCGCCTTTGCGACGATCCGGCGGCGCTTGTCGCGGGCATTGCCGGCGGCGAGGGCTTCGACTGGTTCTATGCCGATGACGCGGCCCGCAAGGCGCGCCGGCGCACGCCGATCACCGACGGTCTGGCGGGCAAGCCCTGGATCTTCCGCTTCAAGGATCTTGCCGGCTGGTGGAGCAATCGCCATTACGAGCGGGTGGGCGGCGCGGAGCGTACGGTGCCGACGGCCTGGCTGCCCGGTTCGAAGCCGATCTGGTTCACCGAACTCGGCTGCTCGGCCATCGACAAGGCGGCGAACCAGCCGAACCTGTTCCTCGATGCCAAATCCACCGAAAGCGGTCGCCCGCATTTTTCCAGCGGCGCACGTTCCGACAGCATGCAGCGACGCGCGCTCGAGGCGCATCACGGCTGGTGGCAGGGGCACGGCGCGCCGGCGGGCATGGTGGATCCTGACCACATCTTCCTCTGGTGCTGGGATGCACGGCCCTATCCCGCCTTTCCCAATGATACCGATGCCTGGAGCGATGGCGCCAACTGGACGACCGGCCACTGGCTGAACGGCCGGCTGGGCGCCACGACGCTTGCCGATGCGATTGCCGCCATTCTGCGCGATCACGGCTTTTCCGGCTTCGACGTGTCGCAGGTGAGCGGCGACCTGACCGGCTATGTGCAGGGGGAGACGAGTTCGGCGCGGGCGCTGATCGAGCCGCTTGCGGAAACCTTCCTTCTCGACGTGCTGGAGGAGCCATCCGGCCTGCGCTTGCGCTCCCGCAGCCGCGTCAGCCTGCCGCCGCAGGTGATCGCGGTGCTGGCCGAGCGTGACGAGGAGGCGGCCTGGAGCGAGACGCGCGGCCATGACAGCGATTTTGCCGCCGAGGTGGTGCTGGGCTTTGTCAATCCGGCCCTCGACTACGAGCAGGCAAGCGTCCGCTCCCGCCGCATTCCCGGCGCCGGCAGCCGCATCCTGAGCGCCGACCTGGTGGCGGCACTTGCCGAGGAAACGGCGCAGGCAGCAGCCGAGCACCTGCTGCGCGACAACCACCTGTCACGGCGCATGCTGAGCCTGCCGCTTTCGCCCGCCGAGATCGCGCCGGTGCCGGGCGATGCCATCCGTATCGCCGACGGACCGGACGGCATCTATCTGGTGACGCGCATCGAGGAGGGGACGGTGCGTCGCATCGAGGCGCGCCGTCACGAGCCGGCGGCACTTCTGACCACGGCTGCAACGACGGCGGCGCGCGCGAACGGAAACGCCGCCTCCGCCGCCTTCGCCCCCGTGCTGCATTTCCTCGACCTGCCGCGTTTCGAGGCGGGCGAGGCGGAGAGCTTTGCCCGTATCGCGCTCTATGCCAAACCCTGGCGGCGGGTGCTGATCTCCTCCTCGGCGACCACGGAAGGCTATCGCAGCCGGGTGACGCTTGACCGGCCGGCCCAGACCGGCGTGCTGACGGCCGCGCTTTCGCCCGGCTTTTCCGGGCGCTTCGACCGGCACGGCGTGCTGGAGCTTGACCTTGCCTTCGATGGCCTTGCCTCGGCGGGGGAGACGGCAGTGCTGAACGGCGAAAACCGGCTGGCGGTGCTTTGCGCCAGCGGCGCCTGGGAGGTGCTGGGGTTTGCGCAGGCCGAGGAGACCGCGCCCGGCCACTGGCGGCTTGGCCGCTTGCTGCGCGGCCTGGCCGGCACGGAGGATGCCATGGCCGCAGGTGCCGCAGCCGGCGCGCCGGCGGTGGTGCTGAACGGCGCGGTGCCGCCGCTGGGGCTTGCCGCCTCCGAGCGCGGCATGGTGCTGAACTGGCTGGCCGAGGCGCTGGGCAGCGGTGGCGGACAGGCGGGGCCCTTCGCCTTTGCCGGCGGCACGAGGGCCGAGACGCCGCTTTCGCCGGGGCATCTCCGCGCGGTGCGCGGCGGCGACGGCGTCACCTTCCGCTGGGTGCGGCGGGGGCGCATCGATGCCGATGACTGGGAGGCCTCCGACATCGCGCTCGACGAGCCGGAAGAGCGTTACCGGCTGGAGATCCTCGCCGGCGAGACGGTGCGGCGGCTGATCGAGGTGAGCGCGCCGCTCGCCCTCTATCCCCTTGCAAGCGAGCTTGACGACTTTGGCGCCGAACAGGCGGGCTTTCGCCTGCGGCTGCGTCAACTGGGGCGGGCCGTGCCGCTCGGCATTCCTCTCATCACGGATATCGTTCTCAACCGACAAGGAGATGCATGATGGATAATGCGAAGCCCTGGTACCTGTCCAAGACCATCTGGGGAGGCGTGATCGCCCTCCTCGCCGCGCTGCTGCAGGCCACCGGCCAGCAGGGCTCGCCTCTGGCCGAGGGGGATCTCGCGGAGGCGGCAACCACCCTGGCGGGCGCCGTCGGCGGCGTTCTCTCCGTCTACGGCCGCCTGGCGGCCAAGACCAGCATTACCTCGAATTAATCCCCAGCCGTGGCATGGAATGGCGGCTGAACGGCGCATTCATTTGCCATTCAGCCGCCTTTGCTAAATAATTCCCCCAGTGGTTCGCTCTGGAACCCGTGCGTCACTGTGAGTGGAAGTTGTAGTCATGGCAGCAAACAGAATGATCGCGACGATGGCCGCGGCGCTCTTTACCCTTCTTGCCGGGCAAGCGACTGCGCGCGATTATCTCGTTCTGGTGGCAGGTGATTGCGGCGATGCGGCGACCAAGGTGGTGCGCGACACGGGCGGACAACTGCTCTCGGCCCAGCCTTCCAGCGACGGGCGCAGCTGCGTCGTTACCGTGCTGGTGCAGGGCAGCGGCGAGCGGCCGCGCAAGGTGACGGTCCGGGTGCCGATGTAGTAGAAGCCTTCCGACGCATTCTGCAGCACGCCATTCCGAAGGGTCACCATGCGCATTCTCGTGGTCGAAGACGATGAAAACCTCAACCGCCAGCTGGCCGACGCGCTGAAGGAGGCGGGCTATGTGGTGGACCAGGCCTTCGATGGCGAGGAAGGGCATTATCTCGGCGAGACCGAACCCTATGACGCGGTGATTCTCGATATCGGCCTGCCGGAAATGGACGGCATCACCGTGGTGGAGAAATGGCGCGCGGCAGGCAAGGGCATGCCGGTCCTGATGCTGACGGCCCGCGACCGCTGGAGCGACAAGGTGGCGGGCATCGATGCGGGCGCCGACGATTACGTCGCCAAGCCCTTCCATGTGGAAGAGGTTCTGGCGCGTGTCAGGGCGCTGATCCGCCGCGCCGCCGGCCATCCCTCCTCGGAAATCGTCTGCGGCCCGGTGAAGCTCGACACCAAGGCCTCCAAGGCGACCGTCAACGGCACGGCGCTGAAACTCACCTCGCACGAGTTCCGCCTTCTCTCCTATCTCATGCACCACATGGGGCAGGTGGTGTCGCGCACAGAACTCATCGAACACATGTACGACCAGGACTTCGATCGCGATTCCAACACCATCGAGGTGTTCGTCGGGCGCCTGCGCAAGAAGATCGGGGTGGACCTGATCGAGACGGTGCGCGGCCTCGGCTACCGCATGCAAGCTCCTTCCGATGTACGTTAGGTCGGTCACCGCCCGCGTCCTGGCTCTTGCGACGGCGTGGTCGGCGCTCGCCCTGGTGGCGATTGCCCTGGTGATCTCGGCGCTCTATGCCAAATCGGCCGAGCGCGCCTTCACCGACCTCTTGCGCGCCCAGCTCTACAACGTGATCAACTCGATCACCATCGGCGAGGACAACAGCCTGGCCGGCAATCCGCAGCTCGGAGACCTGCGCTTCTCGCAGCCGGAAACCGGCTGGTACTGGATCGTCGAGCCGCTCGGCACCTTTGCCGCCACACCGCTTTCCTCCTCCTCGCTCGGCACCTCGAACATCCAGGTGCCCTCGATCCTCAACGTTCCCTTCAACAACCGCTACGAGCGCTTCTATCCGGCGACCGACGCCTATGGAAACCACGTGCTGGTGGCCGAGACGGAGGTGGTTCTGGATGCCGACGGGCGCGCGGCACGCTTTCGCGTGTCCGGCAACCTGAACGTGGTGCAGGAGGATATTCACGCCTTTACCCGCAACCTTTACATCGCGCTGGTGATCTTCGGGGTGCTCAGCCTCGTGGTGAACGGGCTTGCCATTCTCTTCGGCCTCAGGCCGCTCGACGAGGCGCGCCGCGCCCTGGAAAAGGTGCGGCGCGGCGAGGTGGAGCGGCTGGAGGGCGAATTTCCGCGCGAGGTGCAATCGCTGACGGTGGAGATGAACGCGCTGATCGACAGCAACCGGCGCATCGTCGAGCGGGCCCGCATGCAGGTGGGAAATCTGGCCCATTCGCTGAAGACGCCGATCGCGGTGCTGCTGAACGAGGCGCGGCTTCTGGAAAAGGCGCAGGGCGAAGTGGTGCGCACGCAGGTGGAAGCCATGCAGGGGCAGGTGCAATCCTATCTCAACCGTGCCCGCATCGCCGCCCAGCGCGAATCGATGCTGGCGCGCACCGAGGCGGAACCGGTGCTGGAGCGGCTGGTGCGCGTGATGCGGCGGCTGAACCCGGAGCGCAGCTTCGAACTTGCCGTGTCGCCGGCCGGTCTCGCGCTCGCCATGGAACAGCAGGATGTCGAGGAGACGGTCGGCAACCTTCTGGAAAACGCCGCGCGTCATGCGGCAGGCGCGGTCTGGCTTTCGGCCCAGGAGACGGAGGCGCCGGAAGGCCCCGATTCCGCACGCCGCCACTGGGTGGAGATCATCGTGGAGGATGACGGGCCGGGACTGGAGCCGGACGAGATCAAGGAAGCGCTGAAGCGTGGGCGCCGCCTGGACGAAAGCAAGCCCGGCACCGGGCTCGGCCTGTCCATCGTCGGCGAGATCACCCGCGAATATCAGGGCGAACTGGAGCTTTCGCGCGGCACGCATGGCGGGCTTCGGGCGCGCCTGAAGCTGCCCGGCCTGACGCGGGAGGCCGCGTGACACTGGATTTCCGAGGCCGGCGGGAACATATCTCTGCCGAGGCCGGGTGAATTCGGGCCGAGCCACGGCTTCGGCCTCGACCTCGCCCACGAAAAGGCTAAAAGATCTGGTGCGGAACGCGGCAAGGCTGGCTGCGCCTGCCGCGTCCGGGATGATGGTTGAAGACATTGGTTGGAGAAGTATGCCGTTGCGCCCTGTCAGATTTGTCCTGTCCGCCCTGGTTTCCGCGAGCGTTCTCTCCGGCTGCGCGACCTCCGGAGGGATCGGTTCGGGCGGCCTGTTTTCGAGTCGCAAGCCGGGCGTCGATTACATTGCAGCGCTGCAGGGCGGCATTGTCGGCCGCGTGCCCGCCGAAATCGGCAAGGGTGACCGGCAGCGGGCGCTGGAGGCGGAATACCGGGCGCTCGAACAGGCGGCCGTGGGCCAGCCGGTGGCGTGGAAGGGGCACGACGTGAGCGGTGAGGTGGTGGCCGCGGCGCCCTATCAGGTGGGATCGCAGAACTGCCGACAGTACACCCACACGCTGAACCTCGACAGCGGACAGGTGAAGGCGCGCGGCGCGGCCTGTCGCAATGCGGACGGTTCCTGGACGCCGCTGACCTGAGGGCCCGTAGCAGGCCCCGGCTTTGGCCGGAAAGGACGTGATCCCGCGCTGTGTCGGGGCCGGGCAGGAGCATGCGGCGGCCGCGATGCGGTGTGGTGCCGCAAGTGCCGGCTTCGGGTTGACGCAAATCAAGGCCACACGCACACTCGGCCGGCATAGGTGGCGCCAGAGATTGCGGCCAGATGCCTCAAATTCGTGTCATTGCCCGGCTTCCGATTGGAATGAGGGCCAGCTTGAAGTAATTGGCCTTCATGGTTTTATGGATCGTCCTTGCTTGTTTCACGGCCCTGGTGGCGGCGGTTCTGATCGCGCCGCTGATGCGGCCTGTTCCCGAAAGCCGGAAAGGCCATGAGGATGAGGCCGCCGTCTATCGCGACCAGCTGCGCGAGGTGGAGCGGGACCGGCACCAGGGACTGATCGGCATCGAAGAGGCCGAATATGCCCGCGCCGAGATCGGCCGCCGGCTTCTGGCGCTGGCGGAGAAATCCAGGCGGACAGGGCACGACGAAGGCTCGAAGGGGGCCGGACGGCACCGGCTGGCGACCTTCTCGATCATTGTCTGTCTGCCGCTTGTCGGCCTCTGTCTCTACGTGCTTCTGGGCAGCCCCGGTCTTCCGGCACAGCCGCTGGAGGCGCGACTTGCCAATCCCGGCAACAACATGGCGCTGCTGGTGGCCAAGGCCGAACGCCATCTGGCGGCCAATCCGGAGGATGGCGCCGGCTGGGACCTGCTGGCGCCGATCTATTTCCGCAGCCAGC
This sequence comes from Rhizobium sp. CSW-27, assembly GCF_018760785.1. Taxonomy (GTDB): domain Bacteria; phylum Pseudomonadota; class Alphaproteobacteria; order Rhizobiales; family Rhizobiaceae; genus Neorhizobium. Next base: position 329,226 of record NZ_JAHHZO010000001.1, on the reverse strand, counting down.
GGCTGGGCGATGCCGAAATGGCCTATCGCCGGGCCATCGCGCTGGTTGGCGAAAGCTCCGAGCGGCTGGCGGGCCTCGGCGAAACGCTGGTGGCCGCAAATGAGGGCATCGTGACCGCCGACGCGCGCCAGTCCTTCGCGCGGGCGGTGGAGCTTGACCGCAGCAATATGCGCGCCCGCTTCTATATGGCACTCTCCGACGAGCAGGCCGGTCGCCGGCAGGCGGCGCTCGACGGGTTCAGGGCGCTGGCCGCCGATTCGCCGCCTGGAGCTCCATGGGTGGCGCTGGTCAACGACCACATCGCCCGCAACGGCGGCGCGCCGCTGGCAAGGCCATCCGTTCCGCCGCAGGCCGGCGATGCACCCGGCAAGGTGCCCGGCAATCCGGATGCGGCCGACGTGGAGGCCGCGCAGGAGATGAGCGCGAGCGATCGCGCCCAGATGATCGAGGGCATGGTGGCGAGCCTTGCGGCAAAGCTGCAGGACGATCCCCGCAATATCGAGGGATGGTTGCGGCTGGTGCGTTCCTATAAGGTTCTGGGACAGGACGAGAAGGCGGCCGATGCGCTACGCACGGGGCTGAAGACATTCCCCGCCGACGGGGCGCCCGGGCAGCGCCTGGTGGCGCTGGCGCGCGAGATCGGTCTGTCCGTGGAGGGGGTGACACAATGACCCGCAAGCAGAAGCGACTGGCGGTGATTGCCGGCGGGATGGGTTTCATCATGGTGGCGGTGCTGCTGGTGATGTTCGCCTTCAGCCAGTCGGTCGCCTATTTCTACATGCCGGGTGATCTTTCCGCCGCCAAGGTTTCGCCCGGCACCCGCATCCGTCTCGGCGGACTGGTGGAGGCGGGGTCCGTGGTGCGCGGCGCCGGCTCCACCGTCAGCTTCAAGGTGACGGACGGCCATGCCAGCGTGCCGGTGCGCTATACCGGCATTCTGCCGGACCTGTTTCGCGAGGGGCAGGGCGTTGTGACCGAGGGTGTGTTCGATACCGCGCATGACTTCCGTGCCGACACCGTGCTGGCCAAGCATGACGAGAACTACATGCCGAAGGAAGTGGCCGATCGCCTGAAGGAACAGGGCGTGTGGAAGGAAGGCGAGGGGGCGACGCGATGATCATCGAAATCGGTCATTATGCGCTGGTGCTGGCGCTTGCGACGGCTCTGATCCTCTCCATCGCGCCGATGGCGGGCGCGCGGCGCGGCGATGCCGCCCTGATGGCGCTGGCGCCGCTCGGCTCCGTGCTGCTGTTTGCGCTGGTCGCCTTTGCCTTTTCGGTGCTGACCTGGGCCTATGCGGTCTCCGACTTTTCCCTGCGCAATGTCTGGGAAAATTCCCATTCGCTGATGCCGCTGATCTACAAGCTGACCGGCGTGTGGGGCAATCACGAGGGCTCCATGCTGCTGTGGCTGCTGATCCTGACGCTGTTCAGCGCCATGGTGGCGGTGTTCGGCCGCAACCTGCCGGATTCGCTGCGGGCAACCGTGCTTGCCGTGCAGGCCTGGATCAGCCTGGCCTTCCTGCTGTTCATCCTCCTCACCTCCAATCCCTTTCTCAGGCTCGATCCCGCTCCCGCCGAGGGGCAGGATCTCAATCCCGTGCTGCAGGATCCGGGGCTTGCGGTGCATCCGCCGCTTCTCTATCTCGGCTATGTCGGCTTTTCCGTCTGCTTCTCGTTTGCTGTCGCAGCCCTGATCGAGGGGCGGATCGACGCGGCCTGGGCACGCTGGGTGCGGCCGTGGACGCTCGCCGCCTGGACCTTTCTCACCGCCGGGATCGCCATGGGCTCCTACTGGGCCTATTACGAACTCGGCTGGGGCGGCTGGTGGTTCTGGGACCCGGTGGAAAACGCCTCCTTCATGCCCTGGCTGGCCGGTACGGCGCTTCTGCATTCGGCGCTGGTGATGGAAAAGCGCGAGGCGCTGAAGATCTGGACCGTGCTGCTGGCGATCATGACCTTCTCGCTGTCGCTGCTGGGCACCTTCCTGGTGCGCTCCGGCGTACTGACCTCGGTGCATGCCTTTGCGACCGATCCTTCCCGCGGCATCTTCATTCTCTGCATCCTCAGCCTGTTCATCGGCGGCGCCTTCACGCTGTTTGCCTGGCGGGCCCCGCAACTGAAGAGCGGTGGCCTGTTCGCGCCGATCTCGCGCGAGGGGGCGCTGGTGCTCAACAACCTGATCCTGACGGTGTCTGCCGCCACGGTTCTGACGGGAACGCTCTATCCGCTGGTGCTGGAGACGCTGACCGGCGAAAAGATCTCGGTCGGCGCACCCTTCTTCAACCTGACCTTCGGCCTGCTGATGATCCCGCTGCTGCTGGCGGTGCCTTTCGGTCCGCTGCTCGCCTGGAAGCGTGGCGATCTGCTGGGTGCCCTGCAGCGGCTCTATCTGGTGGCGGGTGTGTCGCTTGGCGCAGGGCTTGCTGTCTATTATGCCGAGCATGGCGGGCCCGTGCTGGCGGCGTTCGGTCTGGCGCTCGGCTTCTATCTGATCCTCGGCGCGCTGGCCGATCTGTGGTACCGCGCCAATTTCGGCAGGCTCGCCTTCTCCATCGCCTTTCGCCGGCTGAAGGGGCTGCCGCGCTCGGCCTTCGGCACGGCGCTGGCGCATATGGGGCTTGGCATCACCGTGCTCGGCATTGTTGCCGTCACCACCTTCGAGACGGAAACCGTGGTGGAGATGAAGCAGGGCCAGACGGCGGAGGCCGGTGGCTATACGCTCGTCTTCGACGGCATGCGCGAGGCGGTCGGCCCGAACTTCACCGAGGAACGCGCCCACTTCACCATCAGCCGCGGCGGGGTGGCGGTCGCCGATGTCTGGTCGTCGAAGCGTCTCTACACGGCGCGGCGCATGCCGACCACGGAAGCCGGCATTCTGAGCTTCGGTCTCAGCCAGCTTTACGTATCGCTGGGTGACCCGATGGACGATGGCGGCATCGTGGTGCGCATCTGGTGGAAGCCGTGGATCCTGTGCATCTGGGGCGGCGCCCTGGTTATGATGCTGGGCGGTTTCGTGTCGCTCTCCGATCGACGATTGCGCGTGGGTGCGCCGAGCCGCCGGACGAAGCCGGTGAAGGCACAGATGGAGCCGGCGGAATGACCGGGTTTCCCAGGGATTTCCGTTTCTCCGTGACCCTTTTCGCGCGTGGCCGACGAGGAGGCTGGCGGCCGGGCGAAGGGCGCGGCTTGCTTGCCAGAATTGTGCTCGGGCTTTTCCTTCTGCTGGCGCCTGTGCCCGCCTTCGCCGTCAATCCGGACGAGGTTCTGAAGGACCCGGTGCTTGAGGAGCGGGCGCGCGCGCTGTCCGGCCAGCTGCGCTGCATGGTCTGCCAGAACCAGTCGATCGATGATTCGAATGCGGAACTTGCCAAGGATCTGCGGCTTCTGGTGCGCGAGCGGATCGTGCGCGGCGACAGCGACAGGCAGGTGATCGATTATGTCGTGTCCCGCTACGGCGAGTTCGTGCTGCTGAAGCCGCGCCTTTCCGGCAAGACCATGCTGCTGTGGGCCATGCCGGCGCTGTTGCTGGTGCTTGGCGCCGTCGCGCTTGCGCTGACCCTGCGCCGCCGCCGCGCAAGCGTTGTCGAGCAACCGCTCACCGACGGGGAAAAGGCCCGTCTGGACGCTTTGCTCGGCGAGTAACGGAATCCGAAACATTCGGAAACATTACGAACATTTCACCAGCCGGACAGGTGCAGTTAAGACGCCGACACCTATATCTTGCGTCATCCACCGCCGCCGGGCAGCCGGCACTCCAGTCTGAATGATGTGAAGAAGAAGGTATCGCACAATGTTCAAGAGCAAGATCGGACGTCCCTCCCTGAAAACCGTGCTCAAGGGTTCGACCGTGGCGGGCCTCGCGGCCGTCATGCTCTCGACCGGTATTCCCGCGCAGGTCTACCAGACCTTTGCCGAGCCGGTCACGGTTGCCGCTCCGCAGGTTCCGAGCTTTGCCGACGTGGTGTCGGCCGTGTCCCCGGCCGTCGTCTCGGTGCGCGTCAAGTCGGATGCAACGCCCGTTTCCGACGACAGCGGCAACGGCTTCTCGTTCAACTTCGGCGGTCGCGGCTTTGACGACCTGCCGGACGACCACCCCCTGAAGCGCTTCTTCCGTGAGTTCGGCAACCAGCAGGGCCAGGGACCGGGCAACCGCAACCAGGACCGCGCCCAGCGCGATCCGAAGCGTCCGCATTATCTGCGCCCCGTCGCCCAGGGGTCCGGCTTCTTCATCTCGGAAGACGGTTATGTCGTCACCAACAATCACGTCGTCTCCGACGGCTCGGCCTATACGGTCGTCATGAATGACGGCACGGAACTCGATGCCAAGCTGGTCGGCAAGGACAGTCGCACCGACCTCGCGCTGCTGAAGGTCGATGCCAAGCGCAAGTTCACCTATGTGAAATTTGCCGATGACGCCAAGACCCGCGTGGGCGACTGGGTCGTGGCCGTCGGCAATCCCTTCGGCCTTGGCGGCACCGTGACGGCCGGCATCGTGTCTGCCCGTGGCCGCGATATCGGTTCCGGTCCCTATGACGATTTCATCCAGGTGGATGCCGCCGTCAACCGCGGCAATTCCGGCGGCCCGACCTTCAATCTCGAAGGCGAAGTGGTCGGCATCAACACCGCGATCTTCTCGCCGTCGGGCGGCAATGTCGGCATCGCCTTCGCCATTCCCGCTTCCACTGCCAAGGACGTGATCGCCGACCTGATGAAGGACGGCAAGGTAGAGCGCGGCTGGCTGGGCGTGCAGATCCAGCCGGTGACGCAGGATATTGCCGAATCGCTCGGCCTTGCGGAAGCCAAGGGCGCCCTCGTCGTTGCCCCGCAGGACAATTCGCCCGGCGCCAAGGCCGGCATCAAGCAGGGCGACGTGATCACCGCGGTCAATGGCGATCCGATCAAGGATGCCCGCGACCTGGCCAAGAAGGTTGCCGCGATCGGTCCGAACCAGAAGGCGGAAATCTCGCTGTGGCGCAATGGCAAGGCACAGTCCGTTACCGTGATGCTCGGCAACCTTGCCAGCGACGAGGCGGTGAAGGCGGAAAACAGCCAGAGCCCGAACGACAGCCAGCCGTCCAGCGAGAAGGCACTGGCAGCGCTCGGCATCACGGTGGCGCCCTCCGATGACGGCAATGGTGTTTCGGTGACCGATGTGGATCCGGACTCCGAGGCCGCCGCCAAGGGCCTGCGTGAAGGCGAGAAGATCACCTCGGTCAACAACCAGCAGGTATCGTCGGCCGCCGACATCACCAAGGCACTGGAGGCTGCCCGCAAGGATGGCCGCACCCGGGCCCTGTTCCAGGTGGAATCGCAGAGCGGCAGCCGCTTCATGGCCCTGCCGATCAACGAAGGCTGATCGCCCTCAAGGCAATTGCAGGGGGCGTCGGGCCAGGCACGGCTCGGCGCCCCCTTGCATTCGGCTTCCCGGTTCCCTTCGACGAGGTTTTCACCCATGCAGATGAACCCACAGCAGAGTGATGGAAAAACCGAAACCCGTTTTACGGACGGCGCGGCGGACGCTATGGTCCCGCACATGAAGATTCTTGTCATTGAAGATGATCTGGAAGCCGCCGCCTACATGACCAAGGCCTTTCGCGAGGCCGGCATCGTGGTGGACCATGCCAGCGATGGCGAAAGCGGGCTCTTCATGGGCTCGGAAAACGCCTATGACGTGATGGTGGTCGACCGCATGCTGCCGCGCCGCGACGGCATTTCGGTGATCAGCGAGTTGCGCAAGCGCGGCGTCAACACGCCGGTGCTGATCCTGTCTGCGCTCGGCCAGGTGGATGACCGCGTGACCGGCCTGCGGGCCGGCGGCGATGACTACCTTCCGAAACCCTATGCCTTCAGCGAGCTTCTGGCGCGCGTCGAGGTGCTGGGGCGGCGCAAGGGCGCGCCCGAGCAGGAAATGGTCTATCGCGTCGGCGACCTGGAGCTGGACCGGCTGTCGCACGAGGTGCGCCGCGGCGGCAAGGAGATCCTGCTGCAGCCGCGCGAGTTCCGCCTGCTGGAATACCTGATGAAGAATGCCGGCCAGGTGGTGACCCGCACCATGCTTCTGGAAAATGTGTGGGACTACCACTTCGATCCGCAGACCAACGTGATCGACGTGCATGTGTCGCGCCTGAGATCCAAGATCGAGAAGGATTTCGACAAGCCGCTGCTGAAGACCATTCGCGGTGCCGGCTACATGATCAAGGACGAGGCGTGAAACCCTCGATGAGCCGCCTCCGCCTGGTGATGCGCTCGACCACCGTCCGGTTGTCGGCGCTCTACATCATGCTGTTTGCGCTGTGTGCCGCCTTTCTGGTGGTCTATGTCACGGCGATGTCCGAGCGGCTGCTGGCCCAGCAGGTGCGCGAGGCGCTGCTCCAGGAAACTTCCGAGGTGCGTGGCTCCTATGACCGCGGCGGGGTAAACCTTCTGCTGCGCACGATGGAGCGGCGTGCCCGCCAGCCGGGCGCCAATCTCTACGTGATCGCCAGCCCGACCGGCGAGATGCTGGCGGGCAATGTCGCAAGCGTCGAGCCGGGCGTGCTGGACCGCGAGGGCTGGACGCGCATGCCGTTTCGATACGAGCCCTTCACCGAGACGGGACCGCCGCGCCCGCATGTGGCAACCGCCAACGTATTCTTCCTCGACAACGGCCTGCGCGTGATGATCGGCCGCGATCTCGGCGAGCCGGGCCGGTTCCGCGGCATCGTGCGCCGTGCGCTGATGGTGGCGCTGGCGATCATGGGGCTCGGTGCCCTGATCATCTGGTTCGGCATCGGCCGCAACGCGCTGAGGCGCATCGACCGGATGTCGGCTGCCAGCACCAAGATCATTGCCGGCGATCTGTCGCAGCGCCTGCCGGTCGGGGTATCGGGTGACGAGTTCGACCGCCTGTCGGAATCGCTGAATTCCATGCTGGAGCGCATCGAGAAGCTGAACGAGGGGTTGCGGCAGGTCTCCGACAACATTGCCCATGACCTGAAGACGCCGCTGACCCGGCTGCGCAACAAGGCCGCCGATGCGCTGGCGGAAGACCGCGGCGAGGTGCGGCGGGCGGCGCTGGAGGGCATCATTGCCGAATCCGACCAGCTGATCCGCACCTTCAATGCGCTCTTGATGATTTCCCGCGTCGAGGCCGGATCGATCGCCGCCGAGATGACGAGCGTGGATCTCTCCGCCATTTCCGCCGACAGTGCCGAGCTTTACGAGCCGGTGGCGGAGGAGGCGGGGCTTTCCCTCACGACCGAGATCGAGCCGGGTCTTGCGGTGCATGGCAATCGCGAACTGATCGGGCAGGCGATCTTCAACCTGCTGGACAATGCGATCAAATATGCCGCGGGAAGCGACGGCGCCGCGCCGATCCGGGTAATCCTCAGCAAGCAGGCGGACGGATTGCATCTGTCGGTCGCAGACAGCGGGCCGGGCATTCCCGCCGACAAGCGCAAGGAAGTGACCAAGCGCTTCGTGCGCCTCGACGAAAGCCGCTCCAAGCCCGGAACCGGCCTTGGCCTGTCGCTGGTGGAGGCGGTGATGGAACTGCATGGCGGTCGGCTTGAGCTTTCCGCCACCCATGGCGAGGATGCGCCGCAACCGGGACTGACCATCACCATGGTTTTCCCGTTCCAGACGCTCTAAATGGAGGGTGAGGAGCACAGGGAGGATGCATGACGATGACGGTTCGGCAACTGGCGGACGTGAGCAGGGACCTCAAACCCTTCAACCAGACCGAGGCGCGCGCGGCGCTGTCAGCTCTGAAGGAGATGGGGAGCCGCGAGCCGACAATTGCTTCCGTTCTGGCTGATGGCGGGCCGCTCAAGGATTTCCTTGTCAGCGCCCTGTCGCTCTCTCCCTACCTGAAGGACATCGCGGTGATCCGGCCGGCACTTCTGGCCCGCGCGCTGGAGGCACCGCTGGAACCGCAGCTGGAGGCCTGCGTGGCAGCGGCCCGCGACTGCTGGCGACCGCGCGCCGACGGGTCCGTTCCCGGCGAGGCGGAGGTAATGACCGCGCTGCGTGATGCCAAGCGGCAGGTGAGTTTCCTGCTGGCGCTCGCCGATCTGTCCGGTCTCCTGCATGCAAGGGAAACGACGGCCTGGTTGACGCGGCTTGCCGATGCGGCGGTGGCGGCGGCCGTCGACCACCTGCTGCTGGCGTCGCATCAGGCCGGCAAGCTGAGGCTCGCCGACCCCGCCCGGCCGAGCGACGGCTCCGGCCTCATCGTGCTCGGCATGGGCAAGCTCGGCGCGGGCGAACTGAACTACTCCTCCGACATCGACATCGTCGTCTTCTTCGATCCCGACAGCGGCATTCTTCCGGATCCGCTGGAGGCGACCGAGTTCTACGGCCGCATGATGCGCCGGCTGATCCGCATTCTGCAGGAGCGGACCGGCGACGGCTACGTGTTCCGCACCGACCTGCGGCTGAGACCCGATCCCGGCTCGACGCCGCTTGCGGTGCCCGTCGAGGCGGCGCTGATCTATTACGAGGGGCGCGGCCAGAACTGGGAACGCGCCGCCTATATCAAGGCCCGGCCGATGGCCGGGGATCTGAAGGCCGGCGAGGCTTTCCTGCGCGACATGACGCCCTTCGTCTTCCGCAAGTATCTCGATTATGCGGCGATTGCCGACATCCATTCGATCAAGCGGCAGATCCATGCGCACAAGGGCCACGGGGTGATCGCGGTCAAGGGGCATGACGTGAAGCTCGGGCGGGGCGGCATTCGCGAGATCGAGTTCTTTGCCCAGACGCAGCAGCTGATTGCCGGCGGCCGCGTGCCGGCGATCCGCGAGCGACGCACGGAGGCAGCCCTTGCGGCGCTTGCCCAATCCCGCTGGATCACGCCGGAAATCGCCGCCGAACTGACGGAGGCCTACTGGTTCCTGCGCGATGTGGAGCATCGCATCCAGATGGTGCGTGACGAGCAGTCGCACCGCCTGCCGGAAACCGAGACCGAGCTGAAGCGCATTGCCTACATGCTGGGCTTTGCCGACACGGCGGGCTTTTCTGCCCGGCTGGAGGAGGTGCTGCGTCGTGTGGAACGGCGCTATGCCCGGCTGTTCGAGCAGGAGGCGAAGCTTTCCACCGGCGACGGCAATCTGGTCTTCACCGGCCAGAACGACGATCCGGAAACGCTGGTCACGCTGTCGAAACTCGGCTTCGAGCGGCCGGCCGACATGTCGCGGGTGATCCGCACCTGGCATTACGGGCGCTACCGGGCAACCCAGTCGGTCGAGGCGCGCGAGCGGCTGACGGAGCTGATGCCGGAACTTCTCTCCGCCTTCGGCCGCAGCAAGCGGGCGGACGAGGCGCTGCTGCGCTTCGACGGTTTCCTGAAGGCGCTGCCGGCGGGCATCCAGCTGTTTTCGCTGCTCGGCAACAATCCCGGCCTGCTGTCGCTGCTGGTGATGATCATGGCGGCGGCACCGCGGCTCGCCGACATCATCGCGGCGCGCCCGCACGTGTTCGACGGCATGCTCGATCCCGGCCTGATGCAGGAAATTCCGACGCGGCACTATCTCTGCGAGCGGCTGACGACCTTTGTCGGCGGCGCGCGCCATTACGAGGAGGTGCTCGACCGTTTGCGCATCTTCACCGCCGAGCAGCGCTTCCTGATCGGCATCCGGCTGCTGACCGGCACGATTTCCGGCGCCCAGGCGGGCCGCGCCTTCACGGATCTCGCCGACCTTGTCATCGAACAGGCGCTGAAGGCAGTGCTTGGCGAAATGGCGCAGGCGCATGGCGCCTATCCCGGCGGCCGCGTCGCGATCCTCGGCATGGGCAAGCTCGGCAGCTACGAGCTGACGGCCGGCTCCGACGTCGACCTGATCCTGCTCTATGACTATCCGGAGGCGGTGCAGGAATCGGACGGGGCAAAGCCGCTCGATGCCATGCGCTATTTCACCCGCGTTACGCAGCGGCTGATCGCGGCACTCTCGGCGCCGACGGCGGAGGGGATCGTCTTCGAGGTGGATCTGAGACTCCGACCCTCCGGCAACAAGGGCCCGGTCGCCACCCGCATCAACGCCTTCCGCAAGTATCAGGAGGACGAGGCCTGGACCTGGGAGCACATGGCGCTGACGCGGGCGCGTCTCGTCTGCGGCGATGAGAGTCTGATGGCCGAGGCGGGGCAGGTGATGGCGGACGTGCTGGCCAGACCGCGTGACCGGCAGAAGACGGCGGCAGACGTCGCCGAGATGCGGGCGCTGATCGAGCAGGAAAAGCCGCCGCGCGATCTCTGGGATTTCAAGCTGATCCCCGGCGGGCTGATCGACATCGAGTTCATCGCGCAATATCTGCGGCTGGTCGCACCGGCCGGGGCTGCGGTCCTGGAAGATGAGGCGGCCGTCTCGATCAGCGGAACGGAGGCGGCCCTGAGGCGCCATGCGGCGGGGCGGCTTGGCGCCGACGACCTTGAGACCTGCGTGACGGCGCTCCGGCTCTATACAGAGCTGTCGCAGATCATCCGGCTGTGCGTCGAGGGCGCGTTCGATCCGAAGGATGCCCCGGCCGGGCTGATCGAGCGGCTGTGCACGGCGGGCGATGCGCCGAGCCTCAAGCTGATCGAGGCCGAGGTCAAGCGGCTGTCGAAGAGCGTGCGATCGATCCTGCAGGCATGCCTGTCTGCGCGCAGCAGCCCTGCTTCTGAGGAATGAACAGCGAGACGACCGTGCCGCGATCCACCGCAGAGCGGATGCGCATGGTGCCGCCATGCAGGCTGACCAGCGAGCGGGAAATGGCAAGGCCGAGGCCGGAGCCGCCCTTGCTCTTGGCATACTGGCTCTGCACCTGCTCGAAGGGCTGGCCGATCTTGCCGAGTGCCGCCTTGGGAATGCCGATGCCGGTATCGGCGATGGTGAGCCAGATGCCGCGCTCCGACTGGCGGGCGCGCAGTTCCACCCGGCCGCCTTCATTGGTGAACTTCACCGCATTGGACAGGATGTTGAGGAAGATCTGCTTCATGGCGCGGCGGTCGCCATGCATGTGCAGGCCAGAGGCAACGCGCTGGGTGACGGCGATCAGCTTGGCTTCCGCCGGCATGGCGGTGAGGCGGATGCTTTCTTCGATCAGCGGTGCGAGATCGATGTTCTCGCAGACGATCTTCATGTGACCCGCCTCGATCTTCGACATGTCGAGGATGTCGTTGATGACGTTGAGCAGGTGCTTGCCGCTGTCGTGGATGTCGCGGGCATATTCGCTGTATTTCGGCGAGCCGACCGGGCCGAACATGCCGTTGACCAGGATTTCCGAGAAGCCGAGAATGGCGTTCAGCGGCGTGCGCAGTTCGTGGCTCATATTGGCGAGGAATTCCGACTTCGCCTTGTTGGCGGCCTCGGCGCGTTCCTTTTCCGCCTGATAATTGGCATTGGCGATCGAAAGCTCCGCCTTCTGGCGCTCGAGCTTCTTCTGGGAAGCGGAGAGGTCGCCGATGGTTGCCATCAGGCGTCGCTCGGATTCGCGCAGGCGCTCCTGATGGCGCTTGAGAAGGGTGATGTCGGTGCCGACCGAGACCATGCCGCCATCGCGCGTGCGGCGTTCGTTGATCTGCAGCCAGCGCTCGTCGGCAAGCTGCACCTCGGTGGTGCGCGAAAAGCCGTTGTGATCCGGATCGACGATGCGCCGCTCGATCACCGGACGGGCGGCGGCAGCGGTGACCACGCTCTTTTCGGTGCCCGGCACCAGAACCTTGTCCGGCAGCCCGTAGGCCTGCTGGAAGTGGGTGTTGCACATCACCAGCCGGTCGTTCTTGTCCCACAGCACGAAGGCTTCCGAGGTGCATTCGATCGCATCGGCCAGACGCTGGTCGGCTTCCGCATAACGCTGGGCGAGGCGGTGCTGCTCCGTCACGTCCATTGCGATGCCGATGACATGCGTGCGGCCGCTGCTCGACTTCATCACCTGGGCGCGGGCGCGCATCCAGACATAATGGCCAGCAGCATGGCGCATGCGGAACACTTGGTCGATCTGCTTGGCATTGCCGCGGCCGACGGCACGCGCCAGCGCAAACAGGTTGCCATCGGCCGGATGCATCAGCCGGGCCGCCTCGCTGAAGGACAGCATGTTGTTGCCCGGCGGCAGGCCGAGCATTTCATACATGGAGCGCGACCAGAACAGCCGGCGGTTGGCGAGGTCGAAATCCCACAGGCCGCAGCGTCCGCGCGACAGCGCCGTTTCGACGCGCATGTTGGATTCGAGGAAGATCTCGTCGGCATCGCGGGCGCGCTTCACCTGCATGTAATAGGCATAGAGAATGACGAGCAGCACCGAGGAAATGCCGGTGAACAGCGTGACATTGAGCGACACCTGCTGGCGCCAGAACTGGTCGGCGCCTTCCAGCGAATGGGCCGCGACGACGAGGCCGCCCTGCGGGCCGCCGAGCGCCTTGATGGCCGCATAGTGGGGAACGCCGTTGAAGGTGGTCTCGATGACGCCGTCATCGCCGTTGAAGCGGCGCAGCGCCACCATTTCCGGCAGAAGGGTGGCAAGCTGCGCGTCGAGATAGGGCGCTGCCTGACGCGTTCCGCCAAAGACGCGACCGCCCGCATCGACCAGGATGACGAAGGCGCCGGCCTGCAGCTTGTTCTGCGGCAGGAAGAGCGACAGCCGCTCTTCGGCCGCCTTGCGATCATCGGTGGCGAAGGCCTGCTCGTGGCCGGCAAAGGCTGCCGCGCTGGCCGCCGCCAGCAGCGCCGTCGACTGGCGCGCCGCTTCTTCCATGCGCGCCCGCTCCGAAACCAGGCCGAGCAGGCGGGAGGCCGCGATCACGGCAAGGAAGGCAATGATGAGCAGCGGGATCGACCGCTTCAGCCACAGTTCGGCGCTCGGAAGCTCTTCGAGCCGGCGCTTGAGCGCGCACAGGCTGTTCCCGGTGCTCAGCTGGAAAGCCAGCCAGTCCGGAAATTTGAAACGCAACCGTTCTCCGGCTGCGGTTTCCCGCTGCACGTCAGCCATCGTTCTGATTGATCCCTCATGCTGATTCGCAATGCCGCTTGCGAACTATGCACAGTGAATCAAAGCCGATTCGGCTTGTCCAGAGCGTGCGGTCATAAATTGTTAACCATGATGCCGGGTTTTTTCGCCGGCCGGAATCACAGGCTGCAGGGATTGCCACGGCAAAGCCTGAAGTGGTGGCAATCCCAGGATTCAATCAGTCCTTGATCATCCGCTCGACGATGTCGCGCACATCCGTGGAGAGGCCGGCAGCCTCCGCGATCTCGCCGAGTGCGGCGCGTGCCTGCCCGGCGCGCACCGGTTCCAGCGATCGCCAGGAGCGCATGGCGGTAAGGATGCGGGCTGCCAGCTGCGGATTGCGCGGATCGATTGCGAGAATCTGCCGGGCGAGGAAACGGTAGCCCTCGCCATCCCTGCGGTTGAAGCCGGTGGGATTGGCAAAGGCGAAGGTGCCGACGAGGGCGCGCATGCGGTTCGGATTGGAGGCGACGAAGTGCGGATCCTCCATCAGCGCCTTGACCCGCGCCAGCGTCGCATGGCCGGGAATGGTCGCCTGGATGGAGAACCACTTGTCGAGCACCAGCGGATTGTCGTCGAAACGCTTGAGGAAGGCGCCCAGCGCATTGGCGGTGGCAGCCTCGCCGGGGAAACGGTGGGCAAGCACGGTGAGCGCCTGCGTCATGTCCGTCATGTTGTCGGCCGCGGCAAAGGCGTCGGCAGCCCGGGCGACACCACCCTCGAGGTAGGAGAGGTAGGAAAGGGCCGTGTTGCGCAATGCGCGCCGGCCGGCGCTCGCCGCATCCGGGGAGAAGGCGCCCTGCATGCGCATGTCGGCAAACAGGGCCTCGAAGATGGCGGCCCCTTCGCCGGCCAGCCGCGCCAGAATTGCCTGGCGCCCGGCATGGATGGCATCCGGATCGTTGTTGCTGCCGAGTTCGCGGGCAATATCGGCCTCGCTGGGCAGGGCAAGCGCCTGCGCCCGGAAGGCGGGCTCCAGGCTCTCGTCGCCGGCGACTTCGAGCAGTGCCGCGAGGAAGGCCGGATCGCAGCTGATCTCCCTGCCGTCGCGCGCATCCCGCGCCGCCTGCAGGAGATTGGGCAGAGCCAGATCGGTCAGCGCCTGCCAGCGCGCGAAGAGATCGCTGTCGTGGCGGGCAATATGGGCGAGATCCGCCGGCGCCTGGCGGAAGTCGAGATTGATGGGCGCGGAGAAGCCGCGGTTGAGCGACAGCACCGGGCGTGCGCCGATGCCGGAGAAGGTGAAGGTCTGGCGGCGCTCGGTCAGATGCAGCACGTCGCCCGTCACTTCGCCGCCTTCGATCGACGAGGGCTCAGCGACGGAGCCGTTGTCGAGGATCAGGGCGAAGGAGAGGGGAATGTGCATCGGCTCCTTTGCCGACTGGCCGGGTGTCGGCGGCACGGTCTGTTCCAGCGTCAGGGCAAAGGTGCGGCCGGTCGCATCATAGGTGGCCGAGGCGGTGACCATCGGTGTGCCGGCCTGGTGATACCAGCGGGAAAACTGGCCGAGATCGCGGCCGCTCACCTGCGCAAAGCAGGCGACGAAATCCTCGACGGTGGCCGCATCCCCGTCATGCCGCTCGAAATAGAGGTCCATGCCCTGCTTGAAGGTATCGCGTCCGAGAATGGTCGCGATCATGCGGGTGACTTCCGACCCCTTTTCGTAGACGGTCGTCGTGTAGAAGTTGTTGATCTCGCGATAGGTCGTCGGCCGCACCGGATGGGCAAGCGGGCCGGCATCCTCCGGGAACTGTTCGGCCTTCAGGTGACGCACTTCGGCGATGCGCTTGACGGCACGCGAGCGCTGGTCGGCGGAGAACTCGTGGTCGCGATAGACGGTGAGCCCTTCCTTCAGGCACAACTGGAACCAGTCGCGGCAGGTGATGCGGTTGCCCGTCCAGTTGTGGAAGTATTCGTGGGCGATGATCGCCTCGATATTGGCATAGTCCTGGTCGGTCGCCGTCTCGGGATCGGCCAGCACGTATTTGTCGTTGAAGACGTTGAGGCCCTTGTTCTCCATGGCCCCCATGTTGAAGTCGGACACGGCGACGATCATGAAGATGTCGAGGTCATATTCCCGGCCGAAGCGTTCCTCGTCCCAGCGCATGGAGCGCTTCAGGGCGTCCATGGCATAGGCTGCGCGCGGTTCCTTGCCGTGCTCGACATAGATCTTCAGTGCCACCTCACGACCGGACATGGTGGTGAACGTGTCTTCCACGACTCCGAGATCGCCGGCGACGAGGGCGAACAGGTAGCTCGGCTTCGGGAAGGGATCGAACCAGGCGGCGAAGTGGCGGCCTTCGTCATAATTGCCGCCGCCAAGGAAATTGCCGTTCGACAGCAGGACGGGATTGGCCGCCTTGTCGGCGATGACGGTGACCGTATAGGGCGCCAGCACGTCCGGCCGGTCCGGGAAATAGGTGATGCGGCGGAAACCCTCCGCCTCGCACTGGGTGCAGTAGACGCCATTGGTGCGGTAGAGGCCCATCAGCTGCGTGTTGGCCTCGGGATTGATGATGGTGACAACCGTGACCTCGAAGGGGCTGGCCAGCGGCAGGTCGCGGATCACCAGACTGTCCGGCGTCGCGTCGAACTGCCCGGCCGGCATCTCGTTCTGGTCAAGGCGCAGGTCGGCAAGCACCAGATCGTCGCCGTCAAGCACCAGCGCTGCCTCAGGGGCCGCACCGTCGCGGCGGTGGAAGATCAGCCGGGATTCCAGACGTGTTGCTGTCGGGTCCAGTTCGAAGGTAAGATCGACGCGTTCCAGGATGAAGTCAGTGGGGCGGTAGTCTGCCAGATGGACGATCTGACCCGTATCTGTACGCATGATGTTCCCTGGTTTGGACTTGCCGGATGGCGCCGTTTGTCGTGCGACGGTTGCGATTGGGGCTGGAATATTGCATCCAAAGCTGAACGATTGTTAAAACCCTAGTCAAAAGGCTGGTCGGGGCCAAGGCCTGCGGTGCGTTTTTTCCGGATTGATGAATTCATCACAAGTCGTGATGTGTCATTTGTCGGCATTGCGCTAGGTTCTTGCGATGTGAGTCATGTCCTGTTCCGGCCGGGTTGCCCGTGGCCGGCTTTGCCGCGAGCTGCCGAATGAGTGCCGATGCGCAGAATCCCCTGCGGGGGATTGCGATGAAAGTGATGTCCGTCATCGTGTTTCTGGGAATGCAGACCTGCATCAAGGCGGCGGGGGATGGCATTCCGGCAGGCCAGATCACCTTCTTCCGCTCCGCCTTCGCGCTGGTGCCGATCCTCATCTATCTGGCCATGCGCGGCGACTTGCGCACCGCCTTTCGCACAGACAGTCCGCTCGGTCACCTGAAGCGGGGCACGCTCGGCATTGCGGCCATGGCCTGCGGCTTCTACGGCCTCATCCACCTGCCTCTGCCGGATGCGATCGCCATCGGCTATGCCTCGCCGCTGATGGCGGTCATCTTTGCGGCGCTGATCCTCAAGGAGACGGTGCGTGTCTATCGCTGGACGGCGGTGGCCATCGGCATTTTCGGTGTGATGATCATTTCCTGGCCGAAGCTGTCGCTGTTCAGCCATGGCGGCATGGACAGCGGCCCGGCCGTGGGGGCGCTTGCCGTGCTGATGTCGGCGGTGCTCGGCGGGCTTGCCATGGTGCAGACGCGGCAACTGGTGCGCACGGAAAAGACCTCCACCATCGTCGTCTATTTCTCGCTGACGGCCGCCGTTTTCTCGCTGATCAGCCTGCCGTTCGGCTGGGCGGTGCTGACGCTGGAGGAGAAGATCTTTCTCGTTTCCTCCGGCTTCTTCGGCGGGCTCGGCCAGATCTTCCTGACGGAAAGCTATCGGCATGCCGATGTCTCGACGGTGGCGCCCTTCGACTATTCCTCGATCATCCTCGGCATCGTCATCGCCTATTTCCTGTTCGGCGACATTCCGACCATCCAGATGCTCATCGGCACCGCGATCACCGTCTCGGCCGGCATCTTCATCATCTATCGCGAGCACCAGCTGGGGCTGGAACGCAAAGCGGCGAGGAAGGCTTCCTCGCCGCCGGCATGAAGGATCGGCATCGACAGTTCAGAGCGGAATGGACGAGCCCTGATGCTGCGCGCGCTCGGCCGTACCGGCGGACAGGGTGAATTCCCGGCTGGCGCGCACGGCGGCGCCGATGCTGGCGACAGTCTCGCGCAGGCTCTTCAGATAACGGATCGAATGGTTCATGGCGGTCTCTCTCGGCTCAGCGTTCACGGAAATCGGCAAAAATCGCCGTCGGGCGCGTCAGCATGCCGCGACGGGCGCTGGCGCGAGCGGTCAGCTGCTCGTGGGTTGCGGTGCCGAAACGGTGGTAGCCTTGCGTCGAGCGCGGCGAAAGACCGGCGAGACGCAGGGTCTCGAAGCCGGAGTGAATGGGACGAATGCGTGTGGTCATGGCCTTGGTTCCTAAATCTGTTCCTCCCAAGACGCATTGCTAATATTGCACTGCAACATCGTTCATGCAACGCTGCTGATCGCGCCGCTGCCATGCGCAAGTTGCATGGCTTCTTTCATAAATTGTTAAGAGGAGCGATTCCCGCCGCCACTCAGCTCTGAAGCCGCTGGCGGAAGGCCAGAAGATCCTGCCAGGCAAGCGCCTTGTTGGCGGGGGCGGTCAGCAGGTCCTGCGGGTGGAGGCTGGCCAGGGCCGGCAGGATGAGGGGGCCGATGGAGATCTCCCGCCAGCTGCCGCGCAGGCTGAAGATGGTTCCCTCCTCGCCGAGAAAGAAGCGCGCGGTGAAATTGCCGAGCAGCAGCAGGTGGCGCGGTGCGGCCAGTTCGATCTGGCGTTCGATGAAGGGGCGGCAGATATCTGTCTCGGCGGGCGAGGGAGCCCGGTTGCCCGGCGGGCGCCACGGCACCACGGTCGACAGTAGCACCGTCTCGCGCGACAGGCCAATCGCCGCCAGCATGCGGTCGAGCAACTGTCCCTGGCGACCGGAAAAGGGAAGGCCATCGCGGTCGTCATCGGCGGTCGGCATCGGGCCGAGCACCATCACGCCGGAGGTGGGGCTGCCGGTGGCAAACACGGTGGAGCGGGCGCCGTTCTTCAGATTGCAGCCGCCGAAGGCCTCGAGCGCCAGCTTCAGCTCGTCCAGCGTCCGGGCGTCACGGGCGGCCTGCCGCGCCGCGGCCACGGCGTCCGCGTCCGGAACGGCAATGGCGGCTGCGGGCGCGGAAGAGCGCTGAACCGGTGTTGCCGTGCCGCGCGCGGCTGTGCCGGCAGCTGCTGGCCGGGCCGGCGCCTGCTGCGGGGCCGCCGGCCGTTCGCGCCGCTGCGCAGCGCGCGCCGCCTGCTGTTCGGAAAATTCGGCAATACGATCGACTGGCGCGTCCTCCAGCAGCCATTCCACGCCGCAATCCGCATAGAAATGCAGAAGGGCGGAGAGGGCTGCGGGGGAAAGGGGCTCGGCGGCTGTCATGGTCTGACCTTAGCCGATCCCGACGTCACGAGAAAGCCATGCAGGGCGTTTCCTTCAGGCCGCCCACTGCTGAACGTCGCCGCTTTCGCCGATGAGCGCCAGGCCATGGGCAATCGACAGGAGCTCGCCGCCGCTTTCGATGCGGCCATCGTCGAAACGCCGGCGGAAGATGTTGCGCACGGCCGGTACGAAGGATGTGCCGCCGGTCAGGAACACCTTGTCAACCGCGCCTGCCGGCGTATTGGTCCTGGTCAGCACCTCGTCGAGCGCCTCCTCGATGCGGGCAAGGTCGTCGGCGATCCAGCTTTCGAAATCGCTGCGTTTCACCGTCTTGTGGCCGGCCCTGCCGAGTGGCGCGAATCGGAATTCAGCCTCTTCCGCCTGCGACAGTGCCATCTTGGTGGCGGAGATCGCCTGGTAGAGCGGATAGCCCTCGTCATGCTCGATCAGTTCGATGAAGAGTTCCAGCTTGTCCGGCTCGGTCGCGGAGCGGACCAGCGACTGCAGGTCGGTGAATTCGCGCGTCGTCTTGAAGATCGACAGCTGGTTCCAGCGGCCGAAATTCGCATAGTAACCGGCCGGCACATCCAGAAGCTTGCCAAAACTCTTGAAATGGCTGCCCTTGCCGATTTCGGGCGAGACCAGATTGTCGATCAGCCGGTAATCGAAGTGATCGCCGGCAATGCCGACACCGGAATGGCCGATCGGCACGGCGCGCAGCTGGCCCGCATGACGTTCGAAGCGGATCAGCGAATAGTCGGTGGTGCCGCCACCGAAATCGGCGACCAGTACATTGGCGTCGCGCGTCAGCGACTGGGCGAAGTAATAGGCGGCCGCGACCGGCTCGTAGACGTAATGGATTTCCGGAAAGCCGAAGCGGGAGAGGGCAGCCTGATAGCGCGTCAGCGCCAGAGCCTCATCCGGATTGGCGCCGGCAAAGCGCACCGGGCGCCCCACCATGAGGCGGGAGATCTCCGAGGGCCATTCCTCGCCGGCATAGGCCTTCAGGCGGCGCAGGAACACCTCCATAAGGTCCTCGAACTGCTGGCGCCGCGCAAAGACGAGCGTTGCCTGGAAGGCGGCGCTTGCCGCAAAGGTCTTGATCGACTGCAGGAAACGGCAGTCGCCGGGATTGTCGATGAACATGCGGATCGCCGCCTGGCCGGCCTCGACTTTCAGCGCCTGGACGCCGAGAGCGGCATCCTTCATGAAGGAGAGCGCGGTGCGCATGCTGTCGCTGGTGCCGGCGCTGCTCGTGAAGGGCAGCGAATGCGTAGTGGTGCCGCTGGCTTCGGCCAGCGCCAGAACGGTATTGGTCGTGCCGAAATCGAGCCCGAGCGCGCGTGCCATGCCGAACGTCCTTCCTGTCTGCAATGTTTCTGAAGCGGATCGCGTCTGGCCGCGTTCCGAACAAGAAAAGGGCGACCGTGCGCCCCTCGTTGAAATCGTGAGGTGGCGCTGATCGCACGGCAGCATGAAGATTTCAAGACGCCGGACACGAAGACGCCGGGGCTGGCCCGGCGTCCCGCTGTCAATCCTGCTGTTTACTCGGCCGCAGCCTGTACCTTGATATCGAACGCCTCCGAATTGGCTGCCGGCTGATGCGACCCTCGCGAGAACAACCGCTGTAGGCCGCGTCCCAGCCGGTCCATCTCGACGAAGATGACCGGCGTGATGAACAGCGTCAGCATCTGCGAGACGATCAGGCCGCCGACGACGGCGATGCCGAGCGGCTGTCGCAGCTCCGAGCTGGCGCCGGAGCCGAGCGCGATCGGCAGAGCACCGAGCAGGGCGCAGAAGGTGGTCATCATGATCGGCCGGAAACGGCGCACGCATGCCTCGTGGATGGCCGCTGTGGCGGCTTCGCCCTTGTCGCGGATCAACTCGACCGCCACGTCGATCATCATGATGGCGTTCTTCTTGACGATGCCGATCAGCATCAGGAGACCGATGAGGGCGATCACCGACAGGTCGAAGTTCATCACCTTCAGCGCAATCAGCGCGCCGAAGGCCGCAGCCGGAAGCCCCGACAGGATGGTCAGCGGATGGATGAAGCTTTCGTAGAGCACGCCGAGCACCACGTAGATCGTCAGCACCGCGGCGAGGATCAGCAGGCCGGTATTGCCCTGGCTTTCCTTGAAGATCGCCGCATTGCCGCCATAGGAGGTGAAGACATCGCTCGGCATGTTCAGATCCTGCTTGATCTGATCGATGCGGGTGGTGGCCTGGCTGAGCGACACGCCATCCGGCAGGTTGAAGGAGACGGTGGTCGAGACCAGCTGACCGGTCTGGTTGATCGTCACCGGCGCCTGCTTGCGCTCGACGGAGGCGAAGTTCGACAGCGGCACCAGGGCTCCCGACTTGGAGGACAGCACGTTGATGTCGCGGAGGAACTCGTCGTCCCAAGGCTTCGACCTGTCGAATTCGACGATCACGTCATAGCTGTCGCCGGTCGACTGGATCTGTGCTGCGGTATAGCCGCCAAAGGCCATTTCCAGCGTCTTGCGCAGCTGGTCGTTGGTGATGCCGTAGGCGGCGGCCTTTTCCGTATCCACCTTGATATCGGCCCCGATGGCGCCGTTCTGCGCATCGGAGGTGACATCGGTGAAAAGGCGATCCTGGCGCAGCGCGGTCTGGATCTTGCCGGCCCATTCATTGGTGGTCGAGGCGTTCAGGGCCTGGATGACCAACTGATATTGCGAGGCGGTGCTGCGGCCACCGAAGCGCAGGCTCTGCTGTGGCGTAATGAAGGTCTTGATGCCGGCGACCCTCGCGGTTGCCTTGCGCAACTCGTCGATAGTCTGGGAGAGCGGCGGCCGATGCTCCTTGTCCTTCAGTTCGACGAACATGGTGCCGTTGTTCAGCGGACTGCGGGAATTGCCGCCGACAATGGAGGTGACATGCTGCACCGCCGGATTTTTGCCGACGATCTCCGCCACCTGCGCCTGCAGGTCGCGCATGGCCGGATAGGAAATGTCCTCGCGGGCACGGGTGGAGATCGACAGGCGACCGATATCCTCCTGCGGGAAGAAGCTGGAGGGCAGCGTCAAAAACAGCCAGGCCGAGGCGGCGATGGAGGCGAGGAAGCTCAGCATCACCACGCCGCGATGCCTCAGACACCAGGAGACCGAGCGGTCATAGCCCTTCAGCGTGTAGCCGAAGCCGGCCTCGAACCAGCGGATGATCAGCGGCGGGCGCCCCGAATGCGAGGATAGGCGCGAGCCGAGCATCGGCGTCACCGTCAGCGAGACGAGCGCCGAGGCCATGATGGCGAGGGTCACCACCATGCCGAACTCGTTGAACAGGCGTCCGACCACGCCGCCCATCAGCAGGATGGGGATGAAGACGGCGACCAGCGAGATCGACATGGACAGGATCGTGTAGCTGACTTCGGCGGCCCCCTTCAGTGCCGCCTCGCGCATCGGCAGCCCTTCCTCGTGCAGGCGCAGGATGTTCTCCAGCATCACGATGGCATCGTCCACCACCAGGCCGACGGAAAGGGTGAGGCCGAGCAGCGAGATATTATCGATGCTGTAGCCCATCACATACATCGCGCCGAAGGTGGTAATCAGCGACAGCGGCACCGCCAGGCCCGGAATGACCGTCGCCATCAGGTGGCCGGTGAACAGGTAGATCACCAGCACCACGAGGCCGATCGTCAGGATCAGCGTGAACTGCACGTCCTTGATGGCATCCTTGATGGCGATGGAGGCATCGTTCATCACGTTGAGCTTCACCGACGGCGGCAGTTGCGCTTCAAGCGCCGGCAGTTTCGCGCGGATCTCGTCCACCACGTCGACGGTATTGGCATCCGGCTGGCGCTGGACCGCGAGGATGATCGACCGCTTGCCGTCGTACCAGCTGCCCGCATCGAGGTTCTCGACGCTGTCCTCCACCCGAGCGACATCGCCGAGATGGATCGGCGCACCGTTCTTGGTGGCAATCACCAGAGAGCGGAACTCGTCGGCATTGGTGCGCTGGGTCTTGGCGTCGATCGTCAGCCGCTGTTCTGCCGTCTGCAGCGTGCCGACCGGCGTCTGGTTGTTGGCATTCGCAATGGCCGAGGTGACGGTGTCGACGCCCAGGCTGCGGGCCTGCAGGGCCGTCGGATCGAGGCCGATGCGCACCGCATAGGTCTGCGAGCCGTAGATGCTGACCTCCGCCACGCCGGGCAGGGTTGAGAGCAGCGGCGAGACGACATCCTCGGCGATCTCGTCCACCTTCGAGCGGGGAAGTTCGTCCGAATTGATCGCCAGAAGCAGGATCGGCGCATCCGCCGGATTGGTCTTGCGATAGCTCGGCGCCGTCGTCATGTTGCTGGGAAGCTGGCGAGTGGCCTGCGAGATGGCGGCCTGCACGTCGGCCGCCGCCGCATCGATGTTGCGGTTGAGGTCGAACTGCAGGACGATCGAGGTATTGCCGAGCGAGTTCGTCGCGCTGATTTCGCTGACGCCCGGAATGGTCTCGAACTTCTTGATCAGCGGCGTGGCAACCGAGGTTGCCATGGTCTCCGGCGATGCGCCCGACAGCGAGGCCGAGACGTTGATGGTCGGGAAGTCGACCTTCGGCAGGGCGGCCACCGGCAGCTGCCGATAGCCGGCCAGACCGGCAAGCACGAGACCGATGGCCAGCAGTGTGGTGGCAACCGGCCTGTTTATACAGAAGGCTGGGATCATGGCTGGACGGCTCCCGTCACGGCGGTGGCATCGGCAACCGGCAGCGGCCTGTCACCGGCGAACTGTTCGAGCACGTGCTGGCCATCAGCCAGTTGCACCTGGCCTTCCACCACCACATGATCGCCCTGCGCAAGACCGGAGGTGATGGCCGTCTGGTCGCCATTGGCGCGTGCAACCGTCACCTTCGTCGCATGCACCCGGCCGGCCTCATCGACCGTATAGACGAACGAGCCTTCGGCGCCGGGGCGCACGGCAACCGTTGGCACGATGACGGATCGGCCGCTCGGCTGGAAATGCACCGTTACATTGACGTTCTGACCCGGCCAGAGCGTGCCCTTGTCGTTCTTGAATTCCGCCTTGGCGAGAACCGTGCCCGAGCTTTCGTCGACCGTGTTGTCGAAGAAGGACAGAATGCCGCGATCGTCCACGCCACCGGTCGCGGCCGGGTCGGCATCCACGGCAATCGCATCGGTGAGGCCTCGATGCAGATCCGGCAGATAGCGCTGCGGCAGGCGGAAGGCGACGGAGATGGGATCGTAGCGGGTGATCGTGACGATGGTGGCACCGGCGCTCACATAGGCGCCGGGGCTGACGGTGATGTCGCCGAGGCGCCCGTCATAGGGGGCGCGGATATCGGTGTGTTCGAGCGTCACCTGGTCGGAGGCGAGCGTCGCCTTGTCTGCTTCCAGCTTGGCGGCGGCGGTATCGCGTGCGGCCTTGGCCTGCTCGAAACTCTGCTGCGACTGCGCGTTCTGCTTCATCAGGCTTTCGGCGCGCTGGAAGGCGGCAATCGCTTCGGCAAGGGTTGCCTCGTCGCTGGCAATGTTGGCCTTGTCCTTGTTGACCGCGGCAAGCGCCGTTCGGTCGTCCAGCTTGGCAATCAGGTCGCCGGCCTTCACCTCCTGGCCGTCCTTTGCTGCGATGGACAGAACGAGGCCCTGTTGCAGGGCGGCAATGGTGGTGGAGTCGGCGGCTTCGGCAAAGCCGTTGGCGGCAACATCCATGGGCAGCGTGCCTTCGGTAGCGGCCATGGTGCGCACCGTCATCGGGCCGCCGTTGCGGCGCCCCTGACCCGGACCCTGGCCCTGACCGGCGGCCTGCTGTCCGCCGCCCTGGCCCTGGCGGTGCTGGCCGGTGCCCGCTCCCTCGTCAGCGGCTGCGGCGTGGCGCTCACCATCGCCCCTGGTAGGAACGGTTTCACCGAGGCCGGCGGCTGCGGCGAGCTGGCGCAGGCTTGGAATTTGCAGGGCGGCGGGCAGGGAATCGCGATAATACCAGGCGCCACCGACGCCGATGGCGATAATGCCGAGAGAGGTCCAGAGCTTTTTCATGAGCGGGGCCCGAAAGCGTCGAGTGAAAGGGGATCGCCCGTTGCTGCAGTGCAATATGGCGATGCGATCAAGAAACGCCCGCGGCCTGCAAAAATCACCTTAAACTTCGGTAATGTGGTGCAAAATGTCGCGGCTCGCGAAGACGTGAAGTCTGCCTCCCGGACGCGACCTCGTCAGCTGCGCGAGCGCGAGACAAACAGCAGTGCAAGACCTGCCACACACACCAGCCCGCCATAGATTATCCAGGGGGTCTGGTCGATCATGAAGCTGGAGGCCGGATAGGGAAAGTAGCCGCTGCCCTGTCCCATCCAGACAAGGCCGATCAGCAGGCAGAGACAGGCAAGCACCTTCAAGGCGAGGCGGGCAGCGCGCATGCTTCAATCTCCCGAGGGCATTGCCCCCTTACATGTTGTCTCGCCGGCGACGCGGAGGCACAGGCGATGGACAAGGCGCGCCGTCCGGAGCGCGCCTCTGCCTGCGGCCCTACGGAGGGCGCCGGACCGCCTTGTGCAGCCGGCAGCGCACCATAGCACGCGGCCGGCATCCGGCAATCCGGATGGCCGATCAACTCTTAGAGCGAGCGGGCGGCGCCGCCATCGACGCGGATCATGCTGCCGGTGACGTAAGCGGCCGGGCCGGAGCAGAGGAAGGCACCGACCGCGCCGAACTCTTCCACCGTGCCGAGCCGACCGGCGGGAATCGTGCTGATGGAGGCGGCGCGCACCTCCTCCAGGCTTTTCCCCTGGCGTCTGGCATTGGCGCCGTCCAGTTCATCGATGCGGTCGGTGTGGATGCGTCCGGGCAGGATCATGTTCGCGGTGATGCCGAACGGCGCGACTTCCGTCGCGAGCGTCTTGTTCCAGCCGACCAGCGCGCCACGCAACGTGTTGGACAGGGCGAGGTTGGGGATCGGCTCGATGACGCCGGAGGAGGCAACCGTCAGGATGCGGCCAAAGCCTTGCGCCTTCATGCCCGGCAGGAAAGCGTTGGTCAGCGTGATCACCCGCAGGACCATGGTCTGGAAAAAGCTGTCGAGCTTTTCCACGGTCATTTCCTCGGCAGTGCCCGGCGTCGGGCCGCCGGTATTGTTGACGAGAATGTCGAGGCCACCGAATTTTCCCTCGACGGACCTGACCAGGTTGGCCACCGCATCCTCTTCGGCGAGGTCCGCCCAGACCCAGTCCGCCTTGCCCTTGCCCGCCGCATTGATCCTCCGGCAATTCTCCGCCAGCGTCTCGCCGCTTCGGCCGCAGAGAAGCACGCTTGCCCCTTCTGCCGCGAGCGCCGTCGCAATGCCGAGCCCGAGGCCGCGCGAGGAGGCGAGCACGAGTGCCCGCTTGTCGGATATGCCGAAATCCATGGTGTCTTCCTTCCTGATGCAAAGTCTGCTGACCGCGACCTTACTGAGGCAGGCATGCCGGCGAAAGGGGGATCGGTGCGCTGCGGCGCGAAGGGCAGGCATCGCAGCCGGCCGGCGCATCGCCGCTTTTCCACCATGGCGCTTGCGATCGGCTGCGCTCTATCCAGAGTAATTCCTTTTATCATTCAAGAAGAAGGGGCGCGTTGCACAAATGTCCGGGCCGGCGGCGATGGCGTCAAAGATTCCCGAAAATGAAGATCTGAAACAAAACTGTCATACGCAAAGCTTAGTGACCAAGGCTCAGGTTTCATGACGAGAACCTGCAGGATTGCAGGTGAGTCGCGGTATTTTGACGGGGGGATTTGATGAAGAAATTGTATTGCACGAGCGCGCTTGGTCTGGTGTTTGCGATGGCCGCCTGTTCGCTGACGCCCGTGCGGGCTGCGGATTTTTCCGTTGCCAGCGGCAATTCCCTCACGACGGCGCAGAGCCTTTCGGGCACGCAGACCGGAACAGTTGCCTCCGGCGGCACGCTCTCGAACAGCGGGACCGCGGTGACGCTGGGTGCGGCCACGGGGTCTGGCACCACTTTGACCAACGACGGCACGATCACCTCAACCGGCGGCAGAGCCATCGATACCAGCAGCGCGACGGGTGTGATCACCGTCACCAATACCGGCAGGATTACTTCCTCGAACGATGCCTTCCGTATCAACAATTCTCTGGCGAACGGCACGCTGACGCTGACCAATACCGGGACGATTTCCTCTTCGACGGGGCAGGCGCTGGATTTCGACAAGGCAACCAGCACCACGGCTTCCATCACGATTGCCAATTCGGGCACGATCGAGGCTTCGGCCACCGATGCGGTGCGCCTCGGCGGCGGCACGATCAGCCTGACCAATTCCGGAACGATCCAGAGCACGTCGTCCGGCAGCCGCGCCATCAAGTTCGATACAGCCGCAACGCTGGAAAACCTTGTCTCCCTCACCATCACCAACCAGTCGGGCGGTACGATCACCGCGCTTGGCGATGGCATCAAGATTGCTGGAAATTCGACCAGCACCTCCGCTGCCGTGATCTCCATCGACAATGCCGGCACCCTCTCGTCGACGGGCGACGGGCAGGCCGTGGACCTTGGCGACCTCGTTTCGACCAACCTCGCCATCACCATCACCAACCGGGCAACGGGCGTGATTTCCGCCTCCGACAATGACGCCATCAAGGCGGGCATGAACACCACGGTGGAGAATTACGGACAGATCACCGCCAACTATACGAGCACCTCTGCTGACGACCAGAATTACGACGGCGTGAAGTTCGACGGCGCATCCGGCACCGTCAACAATT
Organism: Rhizobium sp. CSW-27; assembly: GCF_018760785.1. Classification (GTDB taxonomy): domain Bacteria; phylum Pseudomonadota; class Alphaproteobacteria; order Rhizobiales; family Rhizobiaceae; genus Neorhizobium. The sequence goes on along the minus strand of NZ_JAHHZO010000001.1, from coordinate 302,112 downwards.
ACGCAGGCGCTTCGATTTCCGGCTCCTATCACGGCGTCAAAGCCTCTGGCCTCTCCGATGACATCACGGTCAACAACTGGGGCACGATTGAAGGGCGCAACGGTTCGGGCGTGAATTCCAACGGTACCGGCACCGTGACCAATTACGGCACCATCACCGGGCAATATGATGATGCCGCAAGCTTCGGCGATGGCGACGGTATCGACATCGATCACATCGGCACCATTACCAATTACGGTACCATCCAGGCGCTGGGCTCCAAGGGAACGAAACCCGGCGAGACGAACCCCAGCACCAGCGAAGGCATTGCGATTGGCGGCGGCACCATCACCAACGGGTCCGCAACGGTCCGCACGGCGGGCATTTCCGGTGCCAATAACGGCATTCTCGCCGATGACAGCAATAGCGGCAGCATTTTCGGTGCCTTGACCATTACCAATTACGGCACCATCGAAGGACTGAACGGCTACGGCATTCGTATCGTCAACGATGCCGGTTACTCGAATACCATAATCAACTACGGCACGATCACCGGCACCACCTATGCGGTTTCCATGGGCAATGGTGATGATCTCTTCGTCTATCAGGCAGGCTCGTCCGTGACCGGCGCAGTGATGGGCGATGGCGGCAGCGATACGCTGCGCCTTGGTTCCGGTACCGGCAGTTTCGATCTTTCGCTTCTCGGCGATACCGCCACCTATCAAGGCTTTGAAACGCTCGACTTCACGGCGGGCTCGGTGTGGACCCTCAGCGGAACCAGCAGTTTTTCCGGTGCCACCACTGTCACCAGTGCCGTTCTTGATCTCGATGATGTTTCGCTTGCCGGCTCCACGCTGGTGGTAAGCGGCAGCGATGCGGTGCTGAAGGGCACCGGCACGGTGGGCTCCACCACCATTGGCAGCGCTGCAACACTTGCCCCCGGTCACTCCATCGGCACGCTTTCCGTCTCCGGCAACCTGACGCTTGCCTCCGGTTCGGTCTATCAGGTGGAAACCAATGCGGCCGGGCAGTCGGATACGGTGAGCGTCTCCGGAACGGCAACGATCGAGAACGGGGCTTCCGTGGAGGTCCGGGCCGAAAATGGAACGGATGACGGTTCCACCTATCGCGCCAACACCACCTACACCATCCTGACCTCCAGCGGACTGACGGGCACATTCTCCTCGATCGATGAGAACTTCGCCTATCTGTCGGCAGCGCTCAGCTACGATGCGTCGAATGCCTATCTCACGCTGTCGCGCGAGAAGCTTGTGGTCTTCGCCGATCTGGCCGTGACGGGCAATCAGAAGGCCGTCGCCTCGGTGATCGATGCGCAAGGTAGCGGTGATCTCTACGATGCCGTGCTCATTCTGCCGGTCGGTGCTCCCGGCAATGCCTTCGACCAGTTGTCCGGCGAGGTGCACACGGCGCTCGACAATGCCATGCTGGCGCGCAGCGGCATGACGCGCGGCACCATCGGAAACCGCATCCAGTCGGCGTTTGGCGGCGTGGCCAGCCGATCCGCCGGTTCGACAGTCACCGCCTATGGCGAGGATGGGCTCGATCCCTTCGCAACCTTCTCGATTGATGAACGTCCGACGACCTTCTGGATGAACGGCTTCGGGCGCTGGAGCCATGCCGATGGCGGCGCCACCGCGGCGGATTCGGATGTGCGGGGTGGCGGTTTCCTGGTGGGGGCCGATCGCCTGTTCGAAGATGGCTGGCGCTTCGGCGTGGCCGCCGGTTACGGCGCCGACCGCGTCGAAACCTCGGGTGTCGATGCGCGTGCAGATTCCGACAATTACCATCTGGCCATCTATGGCGGGCAGCAGCTCGGCCCGCTTGGCCTGCGCTTCGGTGCCGCCTATAGCCGCTCGGCCATATCCTCGCATCGCAGTGTCGGTTTTTCCGGTTTCACCGATCAGCTGAGCGCGGATTACGACGCCAATACCTATCAGGTCTTCGGCGAGGCCGCCTGGCGCATCGACCACGATCTGGTGCATGTCGAGCCCTACGCCAATGTCGCCTATGTCCGCGTCGACCGGGATGCCTTCCGAGAAACGGGTGGTGCTGCAGCGCTCTCGGTGAGCGGTGCCCAGGAGGACCAGGTGCAGACGACCCTCGGCGCCCGCATCGATTACGACATCGCCGTCTCCGGAACGCTCGGCAAGCTTTATGCCGGTGCCGGCTGGCGCCATGTGTTCGGCGATGTCAGCTCCACTGCCACGCAGTCCTTTGCCACCGGCAGCAGCTTCCGGGTGACATCGGCGGCAACCGACCGGGATGCGCTTCTCGTCGATGCCGGCGTGAGCTTCGAACTGGCACGGGACGCCAGCTTCTCCCTCGGCTATTCCGGGTCGTTCAGCGGCAGCGATCGCGACCACCAGGTTTCCGGAACGCTCGGCCTGCGCTTCTGATATCGCCTGCAAGGACAATCGTGCTGTCTGACGCCGTCCGGTTCGCAATCGGGCGGCGTTTTTGCCGGTTGCGGCAGGCGCGCGGTGTGATTGACGTTTACGTGCACGTCATATATTCTTTGTCGTCAATGGGCGTTCCCGAAATTTCACGCCAGCGGGTGTCGCAGCGCGGCTCGACAAGGGCCATGGCTTTTGTCAAGGAGGAAGCCATCAGGGGAACCGTCCGAGCGGGAGAGAATGCATGAACGAACAGATGGAACTGCCGGAACGCGAGAGCATGGAATTCGACGTGGTGATCGTCGGGGCCGGGCCTGCGGGGCTTTCGGCCGCCATTCGCCTGAAGCAGGTCAATCCGGAACTGTCGGTCGTCGTTCTGGAAAAGGGCGCGGAGGTGGGAGCGCACATCCTTTCCGGCGCGGTGGTCGATCCGATCGGCATCGACCGGCTTTTGCCGAACTGGCGCGAGGAGGAGGGGCATCCCTTCACCACTCCGGTGACGGACGATCATTTCCTCTTCCTGGGGCCGGCCGGCTCCATCCGCCTGCCGAACGCCTTCATGCCGCCGCTGATGAACAATCACGGCAACTACATCGTCTCGCTCGGCCTCGTCTGTCGCTGGCTGGCGACCAAGGCGGAAGAACTCGGCGTCGAGATCTATCCGGGCTTTGCCGCCACCGAAGTGCTCTACAGCGACGAGGGCGCCGTGATCGGCGTGGCGACCGGCGACATGGGCATCGAGAAGAATGGCGAGCCCGGCCCGAACTATACCCGCGGCATGGCGCTTCTCGGCAAATATGTGCTGATCGGCGAGGGCGTGCGCGGCTCGCTGGCCAAGCAGCTTATTGCGAAATTCAAGCTGGATGCGGGGCGCGAGCCGCAGAAATACGGCATCGGCTTCAAGGAACTGTGGGAGGTGAAGCCGGAGAAGCACAAGGCAGGCCTCGTGCAGCATTCCTTCGGCTGGCCGCTGGACATGAAGACGGGCGGTGGCTCCTTCCTCTATCACCTGCACGACAATCTGGTTGCCGTCGGCTTCGTGGTGCATCTGAACTACAAGAACCCGTGGCTGTTCCCCTTCGAGGAGTTCCAGCGGTTCAAGACGCATCCGGCCATTCGCGACACCTTCGAGGGGGCCAAGCGCATTTCCTACGGCGCACGTGCCATTACCGAAGGCGGCTGGCAGTCGGTGCCGAAGCTCTCCTTCCCCGGCGGCGCGCTGATCGGCTGTTCGGCAGGCTTCGTCAACGTGCCGCGCATCAAGGGAAGCCACAATGCCGTGCTGTCGGGCATGCTGGCGGCGGAAAAGATCGCCGAGGCAATAGGCGCCGGTCGCGCCAATGACGAGCCGGTGGAGATCGAGAACGAATGGCGCTCCACCGCCATCGGCAAGGATCTGAAGCGGGTGCGCAACGTCAAGCCGCTGTGGTCCAAGTTCGGCACGGCCGTCGGCGTGGCGCTCGGCGGCATCGACATGTGGATCAACCAGATCTTCGGCTCCTCGCCCTTCACACTGAAGCATGGCAAAACCGATGCCGCTTCTCTGGAACCCGCCGCCAAGCACAGGAAGATCGATTATCCCAAGCCGGACGGCGTGCTGACCTTCGACCGCCTGTCCTCCGTCTTCCTGTCCAACACCAATCACGAGGAGGACCAGCCGGTTCACCTGCAGGTGAAGGACATGGATCTGCAGAAGCGCTCGGAATTCGGCGTTTATGGCGGCCCCTCGGCCCGTTACTGTCCCGCCGGCGTCTATGAATGGGTGGAGAAGGATGGCGAGGAGGTCTTTGTCATCAACGCGCAGAACTGCGTGCACTGCAAGACCTGCGATATCAAGGACCCGAACCAGAACATCAACTGGGTGCCGCCGCAGGGCGGGGAGGGGCCTGTCTATCCCAGCATGTAGGGCTTGCGTGCCTGTGAAGCGCGCCGCCCGCTTGCGGAAAACTGTCTTCCGCATTTCGTCAAAGGGGGGTAGGGTTTTCCCATCGGCCAGCAGGAAAGCAGGAGTGGCGTGAGAAAAGCGGCGGGTAAGAGGCTACGGAGGATCAACTTGCGGCATGCAGTGGTGCATGTGCGCCAGAGCCGGCTGCGTGCCTTCATTCCCGTGCTGGCCGTTGCCGCCGGCCTGTTGGTTCTCGTTCCGGCCAAGCCCACCAGTGCCATCGGCAAGTGCCGGCAGGATGCCGGCCCCTCCGTCGACTGGAGCGACTGCCCGAAACGCCTGCTGATGCTGAATGGCAGCAATCTGGACGGTGCCAACCTGAACGACGCCGATTTCAGCATGACCGATCTCAGCCGCAGCAGCCTCAAGGGCGCCAATCTGAGCAAGGCCACGCTGGTGCGGGCCTCCTTCGCCCATTCGGACCTCAGCGGCGCCATCTTCGACAAGGCCGAAGGCTATCGCAGCGATTTCAGTTCGGCAAAGGCGGAAGGCGCCTCCTTCGTCGCGGCGGAACTGCAGCGCGCCACCTTCGGCAATGCCGACCTCAAGGGCGCCGATTTCACCAAGGCGGAGCTCGGCCGGGCGATCTTCTTCAAGGCGCAGTTCGAGAATGTCCGCTTCGGCAAGGCCAACCTGTCGCGTGCCATCCTGCACAACGTGACCTTTGCCGGCACGGCGGATTTCAGCGATGCCTTCCTCTTCCTCGCCCGTATCGAAGGCACCGATCTTTCGCATGCGCAGGGGCTGAAGCAGGACCAGGTCGCACTGGCCTGCGGTGATTCGCGAACCAGGCTGCCGCCGGACCTGACCATACCCGCCACCTGGCCCTGCGAGGATGACTGACGCGCCTCGATCCACCCGCAGCCAGACCGGGTAAAGGAAAGCTTGACGCGCAGGCGCGTGCCTTACGGTCGAGCCAATAGCAACATGTCGCGGCGATGAAGATCGCGGAAAGGGATGTGTGGGCGCATCGGTCTTACCGGGCTGCGACGCGTCTCCAGTCTTAATCCTACCGAACATATTGTCGATACGATAGTGCGGTCGATAGAGGTCCTTTTCGTAGTTGGCCGGATTCTTTCGTTTGGCGCGGGGTGGGATACAGGCGGAGATTGCCTTGTCTTTCAGAGCGTTGCGAAACCAATCGGCATCATATCCGCTCTCCGCGAGCAGTTCCTTTACGCCTGGCAATCGCTCGAGCGGGTGGCGCGACAGGCGAAAAGCGCCCGCCACGTTGCAAAGGGGGCTGGAACCGCGTGGCAGGAGACCACCACGGCGGTTGAGGTGGTCATTGTGCTGCGGCGAAGGCTGTGGCAACGGCATTCCGCCTTCCGGTTGGGCCGGAATCCGGCTATTCTGCCGTCAATCGGGAGCGGATAGGCCGCCCATATAGGAAATGTCGGGTTCGGTTACAAAATGCTGATGGAGCAAGCCATGGCCGCGTTTTCCAGCCAGAATGTCAATTGAGTGACGGTGCCATGAACTTGCAGCTTGAGCAGGCATTGCCGGATGGCACATCTTTGCAAGTAGGCCGGATCGACAAGGAGATTGTAATCGCCGGTCTCGCTCGTGATTGCGGGCACTCGCTGCCGCGGCTGCTTCCGGTGCTGGAGGAACTGGCCGAACGTTTTTCCCGTAGTCATTTCATCTTTCTCGAAAACGATTCCCTCGATCGGACAAAGGAGGTTTTGAAAGCTTTCGCTAGACAGCATCCTTCTTGTTACTTTGAAAGCTTGGACGGAATTGGCCGGACTTACCGCAAGCGTACGGCTCGATTGGCCTATCTGCGCAATGCCGTTCTGGAGCGAGCCGAAGTCTGTGTCGCGGATCCTCAGCATGCTTTTCTATTGCTGCTCGACCTTGATGACGTTAATTCCACCGTCAGCGTTGATTATCTGGTGAATCTTGTCGAAAATGACACCGGCGACTGGGCCGGCCTCTTCGCCAATCAAGCGGACAACTATTACGATCTGTGGGCCTTACGCCATGCTAGGCTCTGTTCCTACGATGTCTGGAGGAAGGTGCGCGAGCGCCCCAAGGACATGAGCCGGGAGGACGCCGTTGCGCGCTTCGTCACAGCGATCTCCTTTTCGCTACCGCCAGATCAAGGGCGTGTGGAGGTCGAAAGTGCCTTCGGCGGATTGGGCCTTTATCGGCTTTCCGCGATTTCCGGGTGCCGTTATTTGGGGCTTGGCGATGATGGCCATGAGGTTTGCGAGCATGTGGCCTTTAATGAGGCGGTGCGTCGGCGTGGCGGTCGGCTTTTCATTGATTGCGCTCTGATCAATGGCAGAGGTACCGAGACTCATGCGCCGCCCAGGACCCGCTGGCAAAAGTGGAAGAAGCGCCTTCGCAGATTGAGAGGAGTATGAGGGGAAATATGAACCCATCCTATTCACACAAGGCTGGTTTTCGAACCGGGCTACCCGACCGAGGCGAAAATCCGGTGTAGGCGACTGGCCGCAATGGCTGCCGTGATGGAGACTTACAGGCGCGGCCTCTCCCCAAGTCGCCCTTCGCGCCGCCAGTTTCGTCATTGCCATTGACCAAGCGCTCGGTTACATTATCAACCTCTTCCACGTCACTGAATGCAGAAACTTCTTCCTCGCAGCAGGATATGAAGCGCAATAGGTGCGACACGCTTTAGACATCCGTTAACCATGAATTCCTTAAGTTGCGACTATCCAGAAACGACCGCAACAAGGACACATTCATGTCGATTTCGCGCCGCGGCCTGATCTTCGGCCTGCCGCTTTTCCTCGCCGGCTGCTCCTCCGTCACGCTCAACCCGCAACTGGACTATGCGGCGCTGCCGGAGGAGAAATTCCCGTTGAAGCAGGTGCCGATCGACAGGATCAAGCCCGAACTGCGCCGCACCGAGGTGGCCTACGAAACCACGCACAAGCCGGGCACCGTGGTGGTCGACACACCGGCACGCCGGCTCTATTACGTGCTGGAGAACGGTCGGGCGATGCGCTACGGCGTCGGCGTCGGGCGCACGGGTCTTGCCTTCCGCGGCAATGCCTATGTCGGGCGCAAGGCCGAATGGCCGAGCTGGACGCCGACAGCCAACATGATCCGCCGGGAGCCGGAGAAGAACCGCAAGTATGCCGCCGGCATGCCGGGCGGCCCCAACAATCCGCTGGGCGCCCGTGCCATGTATCTCTATCGCGGCGGCAACGACACGCATTTCCGCATCCACGGCACCAACCAGCCGGAATCGATCGGCCATGCCATGTCGAGCGGCTGTGTCCGCATGATGAACCACGACGTGATCGACCTTTATGCGCGCGTCAAGGTCGGCGATCGGGTAGTGGTCATTCAGGAAACCGCGAAGGCCTGACGCGGGCGGGCGTGCCGCGGCTCAGCGGCACTTCCACGCCACCAGCATCAGCGCGCCCACGATGCTGAGATGTTCGGTGACCACGTAGAACTCGAACGTCTTCATCGGCTCTTCCATCGCCCAGAAGTTATGTGCGATCGGAATGGTGAGCAGGGTGAAGACGGCGAGCGCGCCGGCCCCGAGCCATGCGTGACGGTTGAGGATGATCAGCGCCGAGCCGCCGAGCTGGGTGATGATGACGGCGATATTGAAGGCCACGGCGGGTTCCAGGCCGAAATGCGCCATCTCCGCCATCCCGCCCTGGAAGTCGAGCAGCTTCGACAGCCCGCTGCCCCAGAACATGAAGGTCAGCGCGGTTCGGGCCAGATAGCCGAACCAGTTCGTGCCGAAGATATCCAGCCGTGACGGCAGGCGGTCATTGTCTGCAATGGCCATGAGAATTCCCCCTCTGATCGAATGAGGGAATTCTAATAGAGTTTCAGGTCTGCGGGAAGATGCGTTGACGCAAGGCTGTGCGTCAGCGGCGGTCGCGTTGCTCCAAGGCAACCGAAACGAGGAAGACCGCCAGTCCGAGCGCGGAGAGCACCGCACCGACATAGCCGGTTGCACCGTAGCCGTAGCCGCCTGCGATCACCAGACCGCCCAGCCAGGCACCCAGTGCGTTGGCAATGTTGAAGGCGGAATGGTTGGTGGCAGCGGCCAGCGTCTGCGCATCGGCCGCCACGTCCATCAGGCGCGTCTGAACGGCCGGGCAGGCGGCAAAACCGCAACCGGTCAGGAACACGCAGACGCACAGCATCACCGGATTGTGGGCGGTCAGCGAAAAGACCGTCATCATCGCCACATTGAAGGCCAGCATGCCGCCGATCGTGCCCTTCAGCGAATAGTCCGCCATGCGCGAACCCACGACATTGCCGACATTCATGCCGATGCCGAACAGGGTCAGCACCACGGCCACCATGCTGACGGGAAGGCCGGCGGTATCCGTCGTCGTCTTGGCGATATAGCTGAAGATCGAAAACATGCCGCCAAAGCCGATGGCGGCGACGGCAAAGGACAGCCAGACCTGCAGCCTTGCAAAGGCGCTCAGTTCGCGGCGAATGCTGGCGCCCTCCGCCACCTTGTCCTTCGGCAGATAGATGGCGATGAGGGCCACCGTGAGCGCACCGACGCCGGCCACCATCAGGAAGGCGGCCCGCCAGCTCATGATCTGCCCGAGGAAGGTCGCAATCGGCGTGCCGACCAGTGTGGCGATCGTCAGGCCCAGCATGACGCGACCCACGGCACGCGCCCGCCGATGCGGCGGCGCCATGGAGGCGGCGACCAGCGCGGCCACGCCGAAATAGGCGCCGTGCGGCAGGCCGGTGATGAAACGCAGCAGGGTGAAACTGCCGAATTGCGGGGCAAGCGCGCTCAGGGCATTGCCGAGCGCAAACAGCGACATCAGCAGCAGAAGCAGCGTCTTGCGCGGCAGCTTGGCGGCGAGCGCCGCAATGATCGGCGCGCCGATGACCACGCCGAGCGCATAGGCGCTGATGACGTGGCCCGCCTGGGGAATGCTGACATCATACGTTGCCGCCACATTGGGCAGCAGGCCCATGATGGCGAATTCGCCGGTGCCTATGCCGAAACCGCCGACGGCGAGCGCCAGTTCGATCAGGGCAACGGAAAGGGGCGTAAGGCGCAACGCCTGCCCGTCAGGACAATCGTGCGCAAGGGAAGCGGGGGCATTGGTCATGGCGTTCGCAAAGAAAGGCCTTTGCCGCAAGGGGCGCTGGCCTGGAGTTTTGGGAGGAGGTCATTATGGTGGATCGATGATAAGGCTACCATACTATTTTGCGGTGCGGGAGAGGATAAGTGCACCGCCGCAAAATATTCCTGCCGGGGGAGGGCGCCCCGGGTCTTGCTGGCGCGGGCAGAGGCAACCATTTGCAGGCTTCAACCGTTTTCTCGCGCACTGCGTCTCTGGAACCCTGATCCCATGAATCTCATCGCCATCTTCAACCGCGACGGCGGCACCTTCAAGACGACGGACATGGAGGCCTATTGCCGGCGCGCCGAGCAGGCTTTTCGCACCGAAGGGCATGCGATCGAGTGCCGCATCGTGGCAGGATCCGATGTGGTGGAGGCGATGGAGGCGGTGGCCGCCACGCCCGGCGTGGACGGGCTGATTGCCGGCGGCGGCGACGGCACCATATCGGCCGCGGCCTCGATTGCCTGGAAGAGCGGCCTTGCGCTGGGCATCGTGCCGGCCGGCACCATGAACCTGTTTGCCCGCACGCTGAAGCTGCCGCTCGACATCTGGCAGGTGCTGGAGGTTCTGGCGAAGGGAGAGGTGGAGGCGGTCGACATCGCCAGCGCCAATGGCCGCAGCTTCGTGCATCAGTTTTCCGCCGGCCTGCACGCGCGCATGGTGCGCTATCGCAACCAGATGAGTTATGCCTCGCGGCTCGGCAAGATGCGGGCCAGCACCCGCGCCGCGCTGGGCGTCGTCTTCAATCCGCCGGTCTTCGAGGTGGAGTTTACGGTCGAGGGGCGCAAGGAACTGCGCAAGGTCTCGGCCATCTCCGTCTCCAACAATGAATTCGGCAGCGACGGCCTGCTCTATGCCGACACCGCCACCGGCGGCCATCTCGGATTTTACGTGGCCGATGCTCTGTCGCCCCCAGGCGTGGCCGCACTCGCCATCGACATCCTGCGCGGCCGGCTGAAGGAGAACGAGGCCGTCAGTGCCATGACCGCCACCGAGGTGGAGCTGCATTTTCCGCGTGAGCGCAAGGATATCCGCTGCGTCATCGATGGCGAACTTCTGCCGATGGACCGCGACGTGACCTTGAAAATCCATGCCGGCGAACTGAAGGTGCTCGTCCGCCAGCCGCAGGCGCCGCTGGCTCAGGTCCAGGCACAGGAGGGTGTCAGCGAACAGCCCGCAGCCTTGTAACGGCTGTCAGATCCGCGGCAGATAGGTCTGGTAGTCGAAACTGGAAACGGTGCGCAGATAGGTGATGGCCTCCTTGCGCTTGGTTTCGCCGTAGATGCGCTGGTACTCGGCCCCGAACGTGTCGCGGATGAAGGCGGAGGCGCAGAAGCGGTCGACCGCCGTCAGGAAATCATGGGTCAGGATCTGTTGCTTGTCCGGTGCGCTGTCGGGGGTGGTCACGGGGCCGGGGTCCAATGTCTCGTCGAGGCCGAGCAGCATGCCGCCGAGGATCGCCGCGAGCAGCAGGTGCGGATTGGCGTCGGCGCCCGCCACACGGTGTTCGATGCGGGCGGCCGGGCCACTGCTGTCGGGGATGCGCACGGCCGTGCCGCGATGGCCGAACCCCCAGTCGATCTTGTCGGGCGCAAAGGATCCCGGCTGGAAGCGGCGGTAGGAATTGGCGAAGGGCGCAAAGATCAGCTGCGCCTCCTGCATGGTCTTCAGCATGCCGGCGGTGACCGATTTCAGCCGCACCGAATCGCCGCCTTTGGCGTCGAGAATGTTGTTGCCGTCGCGGTCGAGGATACTGGCATGCACATGCAGGCCGGAGCCAGCCTGGTCGCCATAGGGTTTGGCCATGCAGGTGGCTTTCAGCCCATGCCGGCGGGCGGCAAAATCCACGACGCGTTTCAGATAGATGCAATCATCGGCGGCCGCCATGGCATTCGGTTTGTGCAGCAGGTTCACCTCGAACTGGCCGGGGCCGAATTCGGCGGTCGTCGCATCCGCCGGCAGGCCCATGTCGTCGCAGTAGCGGCGCACGGTATCGAGATAATCTTCCAGCGCGGCCGTCGCCCGCATGTCGTAGAGCTGGAAACCTTCCACCTCGCCATTCATCACCAGCGCATTTGGCGGCGTCGGTTTGCCGGTTTTGCGGAAATCCGGCTCAACCAGGTAAAATTCGAGTTCGGTCGCCACCACAGGCGTCAGCCCGCGCTCGGCATAGTTCTGCAAGACTCTCGCCAGAATCGCGCGCGGGCAGATGTAATGCGGTTCGCCCGAGAGCGTGTGCATGGTGGCCATCACCTGTTTCGAGCCTGTCGGCCCCCAGGGCAGCGTGGTCAGCGAGCTTTTGTCCGGCATGCAGATGCCGTCCGGATCGCCGAGCGTCAGCGAAATGCCGGTAATGTCGTCATTGTCGTCGCCCCAGATGTCGAGAGACTGGGTGGAGGAGGGCAGGCGAACGGTGTTCTTCCACACCTTGTCTTCGGCGCTCAGCGGAATCATCTTGCCGCGCAGATCGCCATTCATGCCGACCAGCAGAACCTCGATGCGCGGCGCTGTCGATGTGCCGTCGCCTGCCTTGCTGATCGTCTCGTCCGTCATCAATGCCCGTCCTCATGCGGTCGGACCCGCGCCGTTTGCGGCTGCTTGCCAAACCTGTTCCCGTTGGTCCATGTTCGTAGCCGATCAGAAACCGCCTTACAATCAGCCATGGCGAGGCGCCGTCCGGTGCCGATCCATGCGGGGGAATACCGTGAACCAGCCGATGCCTCTCTCCAATCTCGCGGCCATTGATGCCGCCCATCACCTGCACCCTTTCTCCGATATGAAGCAGCTGAACGAGAAGGGCACCCGCATCATCGCGCGTGGCGAAGGCGTCTACATCTTCGATGCGCAGGGCAGGAAATATCTCGACGGTTTCGCCGGTCTCTGGTGCGTCAATATCGGCTATGGCCGCACGGAAATCGCAGAAGCCGTGCAGCGGCAGATGAACGAACTGCCCTATTACAACACCTTCTTTGGCACCACGACGCCGCCGACCACGCTGCTCTCGCAGAAGATCACTGCCCATACAGCCGGTCTTCTGAACCATGTCTTTTTCACCAACTCCGGCTCGGAGGCGACCGATACCTGGTTCCGCATGGTCCGCGTCTACTGGAAGGCGCTCGGCCACCCGACGAAGACGCATGTGATCGCACGCCGCAACGGTTATCACGGCTCGACGGTCGCCGGCGCATCCCTTGGCGGCATGAAGCACATGCATGAGCAGGGCAACCTGCCGATCGAGGGGATTTCACATATCGGCCAGCCCTACTGGTATGCCGATGGCGGCGATCTGACGCCTGCCGAATTCGGCCTGAAGATGGCCCGCGAACTGGAGGCGAAGATCGACGAACTGGGCGAGGAGAATGTCGCCGCTTTCGTTGCCGAACCGATCCAGGGCGCGGGCGGCGTCATCGTACCGCCGGACACCTACTGGCCGGAGATCGAGCGCATCTGCAAGGCGCGCAATATCCTGCTCGTTGCCGACGAGGTGATCTGCGGTTTCGGCCGGCTCGGCACCTGGTTCGGCCATCAGCATTTTGGTTTTAAGCCGGATCTTGCCCCCGTCGCCAAGGGCCTGTCCTCCGGTTATCTGCCGATCGGCGCCGTGCTGGTCAGCGATCGCGTGGCCAAGGTGATGATCGAGGAGGCCGGCGATTTCAACCACGGCTATACTTATTCCGGCCATCCGGTCTGTGCGGCAGCCGCGCTGGAAAACCTGCGCATCATTGAGGAGGAGGGGCTTGTGGAGCGGGTACGCTCCGATATCGGCCCGTATTTCGCTGCCGCCCTCAAGAGCCTGGAGGATCACGAAATCGTCGGCCAGGTGGATGCGGTCGGGCTGATCGCCGGCGTGCAGCTAGCTGCCGACAAGGCCACTCGCCGCCGCTTTGCCAAGCCGGACGATGCCGGCATGGCGGTGCGCAATCACTGCCTGGAGAACGGCCTTGTCATGCGCGCCACCGGCGACCGCATGCTCGCTTCGCCGGCACTCGTTATCAGCCGGGCCGAAGTGGATCAGATGGTCGAGACGCTGCGCAAGGGCCTTAACCACCTTCGCGACACGAAGGCGGCGTGACCGCATCCGGGCCGCGTGGCGCAGGCGGTGCTTGCCGCGCCGGGCCTCAGCGCTGCGTCTCCGGCAACGGATCAAGCCACAGATAGCCGAACCGCATGGCCTCGCCGCCCCGGGCGAACTTGTAGGGCACGCTGATCCACTGGATGGCAAGGGTTTGCGGCTGGATGCCATGCGCGCCAAGCAGGTTGGCAAGCGCTTCCGGCACGCTCGCGTCGTCATCGCCGGCTGGCCAGACGACAAGGCCCGGTCCGCGCCTGCGGACGGCATCGAGGGGCACCGGCTGCACGAAGCCCGGCAGCAGGGTCGGAACCGTCGGCAGGTTCAGCCGCGCATTGCCGGCCAGCATCTGGTCGCTGCTGATGATATAGGCGGGGCGTTCGCCCCGTGCGCCGATCACCTCCTCCAGCATGCTGCGGTAGGGCACGTGCTCCTTGCCATACTGGCCGATGAACGGCCCGATGACGATGCTGATCGCCAGATACACGATGAAGGCGGTCACGATGCCGAGCACCGGCGGCGCCATGCGGGCAATGCTCCTGCGACTGTCGATCTCGGCTGCGGCGAGCTTCAAGGTGAGATAGAGCGGCAGCAGCAGAAGGAAGGGCGACAGCCATTTTTCGCGGATGCTCGACGCGCCAAAACCGATGCCGATCAGCGCGACGATGATCAGACAGACGATGATCATCCGGCCGATGATCCGGGTCCAGACGCTTTCGGCCCGCATGGCTGCGCCGATATCCCGGAAGAAGACGGCGGCGAAGACGATCAGCACGGCGGCGGTGCCCTCGATCGTCGAGATCATGATCGATGTCAGGCCGCGGATCGTGTCCTTGGCGGCATCGCCGGAGGAGCCCATCCGCATGGCATCCACCGTGCCGCTGGTGGCCGCGTCCAGATGCCAGAGGACCCAGAGAAAATTGGGCAGCACAATGGCCGCCGCAATGGCGCCGGCCGGAAGGATGCGCCAGTCGAACAGCCGCTTGCGCAGATCCGGTTCCGGCAATACCGCCAGCGCGGCTGCGAGCGGAATGATGACGAAATTGTACTTGGTGATAGCGCCGATGCCGATCGACACCCCGAGCAGCAGGTAGCCGGCAAGGCTCGGGCTCTTCAGGGTGCGGATGAAAAGACAGAGGAAGATGGACACGAGACAGAGCGTGGCCACCGCATGGGTCAGGTCGCGCTGGGCCAGCACCGTGACGGACGGCACGGCCAGCACTCCCAGCATGGCGGCGAAGGGCAGGCGCCGATCATCGATCAGCATGCGCGCCGCCATCCAGTAGAACAGACAACAGAGAAACAGCAGCGCGTTCTTCAGCAGCGAAACGGTTGCCACCGAAATGCCGAACAGATGAAAGGTGCCGATCTGCAGCCAGTTGTAGAAGGGCGGCTGACGGCCATAGCCCAGCAGCAGGAACTGTGCCTGGAAAACCTGCTCGGCCTCGTCGTTCTGCAGGCTGTCGGAGCGGATGACGCGCAACAGCACCGACAGAACGAAATAGCCGAGCACCAGCCAGATGACGATTTCCGGCCGGCGGACCAGTAGGTTACGCGTTCGATTGCTCACCGCTGTACACTTCTCTGACAATGTAGCTGACGGAACTGTCGTCCCGGTAATAGGTGCGTGCCAGCATTTCGGCCAGGATGCCGGTGGTGATCAGCTGTACGGCGGACAGGAACAGCATGACGCCGATGAGGAAGAGCGGGCGCGTGCCGATGTCATTGCCGAGAATGAACTTGTCGACGAAGAGATAGGCGAGGATCAGCCCGGAAAAGGCACCGAGGCCGAGGCCGAGCGAGCCGAAGAAATGGCCCGGCCGCGCCTTGAATCGCATGAAGAACATCACCGACAGCAGATCGAGGATGACCCGGAACGTGCGCGAAATGCCATATTTGGAGACACCGTGCTGGCGGGCATGGTGCGTGACGGGCATTTCGCCGATGCGGGAGCTCGGCACGACGCCGGCCACCCAGGCCGGGATGAAGCGGTGCATCTCGCCCATCAGCTTCACCTGCTTGATGACGGAGGCGCGGTAGATCTTCAGGCTGCAGCCGTAATCGTGCAGCCGCACGCCGGTGATGCGGCCGATCAGCCGGTTGGCGATCCAGGACGGAACCTTGCGCAGCAGAAGCCCGTCCTGCCGGTTCTTGCGCCAGCCGACCAGAAGGTCGAGTTCGCGCCGCTCCAGTTCGCTGACCATGGCGGGAATGTCGCGCGGATCGTTCTGCAGGTCGCCGTCGAGCGTCGCGATCAGCCGGCCGCGGGCCTGGGTGATGCCGGCCTGCATGGCGGCCGTCTGGCCGAAATTGCGCTGCAGCGCCACCACGTGCAGGTCAAGGCCGGCCTTGCCGATGGCGGCACGTGCCTGCGACAGCGTGGCATCCGTGCTGCCGTCATCCACCAGGATCAACTCCCAGCGGTTCCGATAGCCCGCCATGGCCTCCTCGACCCGCGCGATCAGCGGGCCGACGCTCTCTTCCTCGTTGAAGATGGGCACGACCAGCGACAATTCCATGGGTACGGCCTCCGGCACGTCTTCGACCGGCTTTCCAACTGACTGCACCTTGCATAACTCCTGCCTCGGCATCGCCTGGGCGGCGGTACCGGTTTCAAACGCGCGCGCGGAGGCTTTCCGTGCACGGCCAATCCGTGGCCTCTGTTATAGCAAGATGCCGCGGCTTGCCAGCGGCAAGCGGGACGCTGGCAAGCCGGCCGAACATCGCAGCGGCCTGCTGTTGCAGCGAAGACCAGACATCGGCTTCGGCGGCAGGGGCTGGGCGTGGCTGGTTCTGTGTCAGAGCCCGGTTCGGCCGGACGACGATGTACTGGAAGGCCTCCGCCATCCTGTTCGGGAAGCCCGTATAGGGCAGGTGGACGGTTTCCGTGCCGAGGGTGGCGGCATCAAGCCCGGTCTCGTCAGCAAGCCACTGGGCGAGCGCATCCGGGATCTTCGGTTTGCCACGCCAGATCAGGACGATCGGATGTTCGCCCGGCCATTCATAGGGCAGGCGCAGATTGTCGAAATCGGTGGTCACCACAGGACTGTCCGGAAACTGCATCTTCAGATTTCCGGCGTTGTACCAGTTGACCGTCACGATCAGACCCGCGGTCTCGATGCCCGTCTGGCGCCGAAACGTCTCCGCGAAGGCGTCGAACGGCTGCCGATAGCGAGAGGTGGCGTCGAACCGCGTGGCGGCATAGGTGCCCGGCAACAGCAACGCCATCACCAGCAGGGCGGCCGGTGCGATGCGCGCGAGGGCCGCCCGCCCGTCAAGAGAGGCGGCCCGCAGCTTCAGGCACAGGAGCAGGGGGACAAGCTGCAGCAGTGGCATCAGCCATCTGTCGCGCAAGGTGGTGAAGGTCACGGCCAGGATCATGGCAAACAGCGTGAGCAGGATGCCGACCGTCAGCCGCAGGAAGAAATCGGACCAGGGATCGCGGCTTTTCAGCGCCTGCAGGAAGCGCGGCCCGACGGCAGCCAGCATCAGCACGGCGGCAGGTGCGATGATCAGGGCCGAATTGGCCAGCAGGCTCGACGTTCCGATCAGGATTTCGACCAGGCGTCCCACATGTTCGGAATCCTCGGCCATCCTTCGGGCCGTCACCTCCGAGGCAACCTCGACATTGTAGACAAGCCACTGAAGGTGCGGCGCAACGATGATCAGCGCGACGGCGGCCGTCAGCAGGATCCGCCAGTCAAACAGACGGCTGCGGTCATCCGGCAGGGCAAGGACCGTAAGGGCAAGGCCGGGAAGGAGGATGGCGAAGTTGTACTTCGTCAGCATGCCGAAGCCGATCGCGGCCCCGAGTGCCAGATAGGTCGGCAGGCCCGGCTTGCGGATCGTTTGCACCACCGCAATCATCAGCAGGTTTACGAGCAGCATGGTCGCGGTGGTGTGGGTCAGATCCCGCTGTGCCTGCCAGAAAACCTGTGGCGTCAGGAACAGGCCGAGACAGGCAAGCGCCGCATAGGCGCCGGAACCGAGCACCATGCGCCCCAGCACGTAATAGCTTGCCATGATGCTGAACAGCATCACCGCCTTCAGCGCCGCGAGGCCGAAGAGATAGTTCCCCGTCACGGCAAAGACGGCGTATTGCGCCCAGTTGTAAAGGGGCGGCTGTGCATCATAGCCCGCAAGCAGCCACTGGGAGAGGTAAACCTGCTGCGCCTCGTCGATCCGCAAACCGTGCGGCATCAGCAGGCGAACGGCGATCTGGGCCACATAATAGGCGGCAAAGCACCATAAAAGTCGCTCGGGCTTTCGCGCCAGCGCCTCTGCAATCGTCTTGAACATCATGCTCTTTGATCACCGGAAGAACTGTCTGGGATCCTGCACTGCGCAGAGGCGCGCAAGGACCGGCTGCAAGGAGTTTGCGCGGCAGAGGTTCGAGCTGCCCTGTGACTGTGTTCAGCGTTCTTCATAGCCCGGTTTCCGCATCGTGACGGACCTCGACAGACGGGATGGAGGCTTTGTCGTCATCTGTCACACCTTGCATCGTGCAAAGTCTCCGGTCCACTCCGATGGCAAAGGCAAAAGGAACTGTGCTACAGGTCGGCCCATGGAGAACTTGGGCGTCACGACTATATGAATTCCAGTGAGTATGCCAGCCGTCCCCGGTGGATCGTGCGCAATCGCATGGCGCTTGTCACCATGGGTGTCATTCTTGCCTATGCGGCCTTCCTGCAGTGGAGCATCGGCTGGCCTCAGTTGGTGGCACGCTTCGCCGAAATCGGCTTTTCCTCGTTGGCTCTGGCCCTGGCCGCGCTGACGACAACCTATGTCATCCGCTGCTGGCGCATCCATGATTACTTTCCGAACGAGACGCGCGGCCAGTTCGCCCGGCTGCTGCGGGTGACGCTTGTCCACAACCTGCTCAACGTCATGCTGCCGATGCGCACCGGCGAAACCAGCTTCCCATTGTTGATGCGCGCCGAATTCGGCATGCCGCTGGCGCGCGGCACGGCGGCGCTCCTTGTCATGCGGGCGCTCGACCTGCATGCGCTGCTGGCGGCGGCCGGTGTCGGGCTGGTGATGGAAAAGGGGTGGGCGGCCTGGGCGATCGCCCTGTGGCTGCTGTTCGTCTGCCTGCCTTTCCTCGCCTTTGCCGCCAAGCGACCGCTCATGCGCCATTTGGCGGGGCGTGGTCCGGCCAGGCTTTCCCGCCTGCTCGACGAAATCATGCTCGGCCTGCCGGAACACCATCCCGCCTTTCTGAGGGCTTTTGCCGCCACGCTGGTCAATTGGGGCATCAAGGTGGTGGTGCTCGCCTGGGCGCTCGCGGTGATGGGCGTCTTTCCGGTCGCGGCCGCCTTCGGCGGGGCGCTGGGCGGCGAACTGTCGTCGGTGCTGCCATTCCACGCGCCGGGCGGCGTCGGCACCTATCCGGCCGGCATCGTGGCCGGCGCGATTTCCTTCGGCGCCGATGCCTCGGGGCAGTCCATGGTCAGACTGGCGGCGGCCGCGGTCAACGCCCACCTGCTCATCCTGCTGTCCGCCTTCACCGGCGCCGGGCTGTCGCTCTTCCTGGCGCCCAACCGGAAGCGGTAAGGCGTCCCGCCGGCTGCCGCGCCCTTACTGAAACGCCGTCTCGTAGAAGCTGCGCAGTTTGCGAGAGTGAAGCGTTTCCGTCGGCATGGCGGCGAGCTTCTGCACGGCGCGGATGCCGATCTTCAGGTGCTGGCGAACCTGCGTGCGGTAGAATTCGGTCGCCATGCCCGGCAGCTTCAATTCGCCATGCAGCGGCTTGTCGGAGACGCAGAGCAGCGTGCCGTAGGGAACGCGGAAACGGAAGCCGTTGGCGGCGATCGTTGCCGATTCCATGTCGAGTGCGATGGCGCGTGCCTGGGAGAGCCGTTTCACCGGCCCGCGCTGGTCGCGCAGTTCCCAGTTGCGGTTGTCGATGGTCGCGACGGTGCCGGTGCGCATGATGCGCTTCAGCTCGAAGCCTTCGAGCCCGGTGATTTCCTCGACCGCGTCCTCCAGCGCCTTCTGCACCTCGGCGAGCGCCGGAATCGGCACCCAGACCGGCAGGTCGTCGTCCAGCACGTGATCCTCGCGCATATAGGCATGCGCCAGCACGTAATCGCCCAGTCGCTGGCTGTTGCGCAGGCCGGCGCAATGGCCGACCATCAGCCAGGCATGCGGACGAAGCACCGCGATATGGTCGGTGATCGTCTTGGCATTCGAGGGGCCTACGCCGATGTTGACGAGCGTGATGCCGGCATGGCCCTTCTTTTTCAGGTGATAGGCCGGCATCTGCGGCAGCCTCCCCACCTGTTCCGACGCACGTTCGGAACCGGCCGGCGTGATGATATTGCCGGGCTCCACAAAGGCCGTATAGCCTTCCCCGCCATTCGCCATCAGTTCGCGCGCCCAGGCGGCGAATTCATCGATGTAGAACTGGTAATTGGTGAACAGCACGAAATTCTGGAAATGGTCGGCGCTGGTGGCCGTGTAGTGGCTGAGTCGCGCCAGCGAATAGTCGATGCGCTGGGCCGTGAAGGGGGCAAGCGGCGCAGGCTCGCCCGGCACCTGATCATATTCGCCATTGGCGATCAGGTCGTCGGTGATGTTGAGGTCCGGCGTATCGAACAGATCGCGCAGCGGCATGTCGGAGAGCACCGTCGAGGCCGAGGCTTCCACATGCGCGCCCTCGCCGAAGGCAAAGTGCAGCGGAATGGGGGTTGCCGATTCGGACACCGTTACCGGAACCCGGTGATTGCGCATCAGCAATCCCAGCTGCTCCTTGAGATAATGCCGGAACAGACGCGGCCGGGTGATCGTCGTGGTATAGACGCCCGGCGCCGTCACGTGGCCATAGGAGAGGCGCGAATCGATGTGACCGAAGCTGGTGGTCTCGATGCCGACCTGCGGATAGCAGGCGCGGTAGCGTCCGCTTACCGGGGCACCCCTTGCCAGTTCCTCGAACTGACTGATCAGGAAGGCCGTGTTGCGCTCGTAAAGCGCCGTCAGCGCATCGACCGCCTGGACGGGGTCGTCGAAGCTTTGCGGCGCGAACGGCTCGGGGCTGATGCAGGCGGAAAGGGTGGGGGAATGGATTCGTTTGCTCATGGCGCATCATAATGCGCTCTTCTTAACAAGCCAATTACGGGCGGCGCCGGCTTTGCAACTTTTCCGCCGGGAGAGGCTTTCGCTCCCTCGATGCTCAGCGATAGCGGGGCATCATCTCGACGCTGGCATGCATGAGAGGCACCCTGCGCATCTCCTGTACCAGCATGGCAAAGGACAGCGCGAAAATCGCCATGATGGCGGTCATCAGGGCAAATCGGCGGGCAAGGTAAGGCATGAACTCTCTCCTTCTCGTCTGCCACGCAGATTGGCACGGGGAGACTGAATGCGTGCTGATGCCGCCATTCATTCTCCGTTCAGCCGGGCGCAAGGCGTTCGGCCGCGGAAAAGGCCCGCCGCACCGGCCCCGCAGGGGCCGGCCGATGCCGGGCGCAGGCAGGGTTACTGCTCCGCCGGTGTCCCTGTCGGCGTCCTTGTCCCTGCTCTCTCGTCACACAGTTGCGTGACGGCCGCCGCGGTCGCTCAGAGGCGGCTCCAGGTCTGGCTCTTGCAGAAGATGCTCAGAACGCAGCCCTTCATCCTGAGGGAATTGCCGGTCACGGTTCCGGAGCCGCTATAGGTCTTGTCGGCGGCCGGATCGGTGATCTCGCCCTCGTAGGTGCCGGCCTCGCCGCTCATCTTGCCGATCTGGCGTCCGGCATATTTGCCGGTTTTCAGCGTCACGCAGAAGGCGGGGCCGCATCTGGCAATGGCCGCCGTCTCGCCGCTCGCCGTCTTCCAGTTGCCCTCGATGGGCTCCGCCGCATGGGCAAGTCCCGTCGAGCCCATCAGCAGTGCCGCCAGCAGCATGATCCTGATCGTCATTCCTTACTCCTCCATCCGAGCCGGCATCCGTCCTCAGCCCGTCCGCTCCCCCGGAACGGGCGAAATGCCCTGACGAAATCTAGCTTACGCGCACGTAAAGGTAAACAGGATTTGCGGTGTTCGCCCGTATCCGGCGCGGCAGCCGTCCGGTCCCGAAATGCCCCGGCCTTGCATCGCCGTGTGAAGAACAGGGTGAATGAAGCGTAAAGGCCGCATGGTGAACGAAAGCTGAAGCGGCCGCGAAAATCCTTAATTTCCGGGCCTTCCGATGCTTAACGAAATATGCGGTTTACGACCCGTTTAGACTTTGTTTTCAGCAAATTAAGCATGCATTTTAGGCGAATTTTGAAGGCGCGTCGGCATAGTGAGGCCATCGAACGAGCAGGGAAAACCTGCCGGCCGGACGGATCGGACAACACCGCCTGAAGATGGTGCGAACCGCCCGGTGCCCCGTGAGGGCCGATGAAAACAGGGAATACCGGCAACAGGGTCTAGACAGGGATCTTCTCGATGGCACGCTTTGACATGAACAGTTCTGAAATGGCCGGCATGGGCGGCGAGGTCCGGGCAGATACCTTCTGTGACATGGGCCTGAAATATGCGACGGGCCGCGGCTGCCCGGTCGATCTGGTTGCGGCGCACAAGTGGCTCAACATCGCGGCGATCCGGGGCTGCGACCGTGCGGCGGAACTGCGGGCGGATCTGTCGAAGTCGATGACCAAGATGCAGCTGGCGGAGGCTCTGCGCGCCGCCCGCGACTGGATGACGACGCACTGAAGCCGTGCCGTCATGAATGCGGAAAAAAGCCGCGCCCGGTCTCGTCACCGGCGCGGCTTTTTCGTGCCGTGATCAGCCGAGGCGTTGCAGCACCTGCGGCAGGGCCTCGGCGAGCAGCGCCATGTCGGCCTCGCGGCCGGCGCTGATGCGGATGCAGCGGTTGAGGGGCGCGACCCCCGGCATGCGGATGAAGACGCCGTGCTCCATCAGTCCGTCGACGATGGCGCGGGAATAGGTGCCGTCGCGGCCGCAATCCACTGCGACGAAATTGGTGGCGGAGGGCAGGGCCGCAAGGCCGTTCGCCGCGGCAGTCGCAGCGATTTCGGCGCGCGACCGGCCGATCGCCGCGATGGCTTCGGCGAGGTAGGCCTGATCCTTGAGGGCTGCCAGCGCCGCCGCCACGCTCACCCGCGCCATGCCGAAATGATGGCGGATCTTGTCGAAGGCCCGGGCATTGCCTTCCGAGGTGATGACGTAGCCGACGCGCGCCCCTGCCAGGCCATAGGCCTTGGAGAAGGTGCGCGTCCGCATCACGTTCGGCAGATCGAGAAGGGCTGCGATCGGCGGGGTCGTGCCAGCCGGTGCCGTTTCGCAATAGGCCTCGTCCAGAATCAGCAGGCAGCTGGCGGGGAGCGCCCGGGCGAAGGCGACAACGCTGTCCGCATCCCACCAACTCCCCATCGGATTGTCCGGATTGGCGAAATAGACGAGCGGCGCATTCTCCCGCCGCACGAGGTCCAGGAGGCCGTCGAGATCCTCGCGGTCATTCACATAGGGCGTGGTCACCAGCCGCCCGCCATGGCCGACCACGTGGAAGTTGAAGGTCGGATAGGCGCCGAGCGAGGTGACGACCGGCGTGCCGGGTTCAATCACCATGCGGGCGATGTGGCCGAGCAGCGAATCGATGCCCTCGCCGATGGCGAGATTCTCCGGCTGGCAGCCGAGATGGGCTGCCAGCGCCTGCTTCAGCTCGAAGTTTTCCGGGTCTGAATACTTCCAGGTGTCGCCTGCAGCCTCAGCAATCGCCCTGATTACCGAGGGGGCCGGGCCGAAGCCGCTTTCATTGGCGCCAATGCGCGCCTTCACGGCAAGGCCGCGATTGCGCTCTATGGCTTCCGGCCCGACGAAAGGCACGGTGGCGGGCAACTGGCTGAGGAGAGGGGTAAAGCGTGAAAACGTGGTCATGCAGTCTGTCCGGCGGCAGGAAAATTCCGCTCACCATAGGGGGCTTTGCCGCCCGCGCAAGGCCGGTTGTTCCTGCTACCGTTCTCGCCCGTCAGTGCGCCCAGCCGTCCGCGCTGCGGGCGGCTGGCCTGTGCAGCGCCGCGCCCGTCAGTGGCTGGTATCGAAGCTCAGCCGGATGACGTGATGCAGGAAGTCCGCATCGATCAGCATGTTGAAGCCGACCGTTACCTTTTCCTTCTGCCGGCGGATCAGCGTGCAGCCGATTTCGTCGCGCACGCCGAGGATCTCCAGAAAGAAGTGATTCGGCACCGGCAGATGCGGGCTGACGTCCAGTTCGGCCCCATAGAGCGACATGCGGCGCACCAGGCAGCGCATCTGGTTCTTGGTGCTGAGATGGCGGCCGACGAAGATGATCTTGCCCGGCCGATCGATCTCGAATTTTTCGAACACCTCATCATGAGGGATGTTTGCTTTGGTCTCTCTCACAATGTTCAAGGGCATCGAACCCTCCCATGGATGCTTGCACACCCATCCTGACCGTATAGATATGACGCATCCTGAAGGCGAAGGATAAAATGCGCGCAATTCCAGCGATTTTGTCGCATGTCGGGAGCCTTGCGCCGATGCGGCGGCATGGTTGACCCGCTTCTGCGGCAGCGCTACCCACAGGGACGGGGGACAAGGCCTGCCGGGCGAGGTCGGGCCGTCGTCGTGTCCCCGTCTTATAAGGAGTGGCGCGCGTGTCGGACAATATCGTGATCATCGGTGGCGGGCAGGCCGCCTTCTCGCTGGCCGCCAAGCTGCGGGCCTTGAAGGATGCGCGGCCGATCACGCTGGTGAGCGCGGAAGCCGTGCCGCCCTACCAGCGCCCGCCCTTGTCGAAGAAATATCTGCTGGGCGAGATGGACTTCTCCCGCCTGCTGCTGCGCCCGCAGGCCTGGTATGACGAAAATGGCGTGGACCTGCGCCTTGCCACCTTCGCGGAAGAGATCGACTGCGCCGCCCGCATCGTGCGCCTGCAGGATGGCACACGGCTTTCCTATGGCACGCTGGTGCTGGCAACCGGTGCTGCGCCCCGAAACCTGCCGGCCGCGCTGGGTGGCGATCTTTCCGGCGTGCATGTGATGCGCGACAAGCGCGATGCCGATCATCTTTCCGGCGAATTGCAGGCCGGGCGGCGGGTGCTGATCATCGGCGGCGGCTATATCGGGCTGGAGGCGGCCGCCGTCGCCCGCCACAAGGGGCTGGATGTCACCCTCATCGAAATGGCTGACCGGATCCTGAAGCGGGTCGCTTCGGCGCAGACCGCCGATATCCTGCGTGGCGTTCATCAGGCGCATGGGGTGAGCATCCGCGAATCGATGGGCCTTGTCCGGCTCATCGGTCGCGACGGCCATGTCTGCGGCGCCGAGCTTTCCGACGGCAGCACGATCGAGATTGACCTCGTCATCGTCGGTATAGGTGTCGTGGCCAACGACCAGTTGGCCAAGGCCGCCGGTCTTGAGGTGGCGAACGGTGTGAGCGTTGACGCCTTCGGACGCACCTCCGATTCGGCGATTTATGCCGTCGGAGACTGCACGGAGCTGCCCTATGGCGAGGGGCGGGTGCGACTCGAATCGGTACAGAATGCCGTCGACCAGGCCGAATCGGCAGCGCTTGCGATTTTCGGAACACCGGTGCCCTATCAGCCGAAGCCCTGGTTCTGGTCCGACCAGTATGATGTGAAGCTGCAGATCGCCGGGCTGAACCAGGGCTATGACGAAACGCTGGTGCGGCCGGGTGCGCGGGAGGGATCCGCCTCGATCTGGTATTTCCGTGCCGGACGCTTCATTGCCGTGGATGCCGTCAACGATGCCAAGGCCTATGTCACCGGCAAGAAGCTGCTGGAGCTGGGCATCCAGCCGGAGCGGGCGATTCTGGCCGATGCTGCCGCCGACCTGAAGCTTCTGCTCGCCTGATGCCTGTTGCCAGGGCCACGAAAAGGGCGGCTTTTTCGCCCTTTTCGCGCAGAAATGCGGGAAAGCGCGCAAAATGCCTTGCAATCGTCGTCTGTCCGCAATAATCACCACCGCACCGGAGAGGTGGCCGAGTGGTCGAAGGCGCTCCCCTGCTAAGGGAGTATACGTCAAAAGCGTATCGAGGGTTCGAATCCCTTCCTCTCCGCCATCCCCCTGATAAAGATCCTTCTTAAAAGTAAAGCACAGGATTTTCGACTGTTTCGTCGAGTGTTTCCGAAACGGTTGCGATGGGCCAATACTGAAGCGCATCCGGCGGCAAACTTGCCGCCTGCGCGCTTAAGTTACCGCTTCCCCCGGTAGTTCTTAACCAAAGGTAAAAATTAGCGCCGGCTGTCACACGGCCTGTGTTGTTTGCGCAACAGGTTGGGTGGGAAGCGGGTGTGTCGGAACGAAACCGCTCCAGTTCACGATTGCATGAACGGACCGCTCTAGTATGTTCACCATCAGAAGCGAGGCGGTGGATCGTCTGTCTTCTAAGAACCGACGGGGATGGGGCAGGGAATGCTGTCCTTCAGCCAAAAAACCCAGACCCTTACGAAACTTGACTGGAGGTCATTATGAACATCAAGAGCCTTCTTCTCGGCTCCGCTGCTGCTCTCGCAGCAGTATCCGGCGCTCAGGCTGCCGACGCTATCGTTGCCGCTGAGCCGGAACCGATGGAATACGTTCGCGTTTGCGACGCTTTCGGCGCTGGTTACTTCTACATCCCGGGTTCTGAAACCTGCCTGAAGATCAGCGGTTACGTCCGTTTCCAGGTTGACATGGACGAGCGTGACTCGGTTGCCAACTGGAACGCCCGTACGCGTGGCCTCGTCACCTTCGCAACGAAGTCTGACACGGAACTCGGCGCTCTCGGCAGCACCATCACCGTTCGCGCCTGGGGCGACAGCTCCGCTTCTTCGTCGCTCGAAATCGACGAAGCCTTCCTGACGCTCGGCGGCTTCCGCGCTGGCTACGGCTACAACTACTGGGATAACGGCATCGTTGGCGAAACCGACGAACTCGGCTCCAACCGCATCAACCAGATCGGTTACGAAGCTACGTTCGGCGCAATCAAGGCTGGCGTATTCGTTGACGAGCTGAACAACGCTACCTTCACGAACAACGACACCTGGGGTGTTGAAGGTCAGATCTCCGGCGCCTTCGGCCCGGTCAAGGCTGCCCTGCTCGGCGGTTACGACGTTGACAAGGAAGAAGGCGCCGTTCGCGCTATCGCTTCCGTCGCCGTTGGCCCGGGCACCCTGGAAGGCGCTGTTGTTTACTCCAGCGGCAACAACGCTTACTACAGCGCTTCCGAGTGGGCATTCGCTGCCGCTTACGAAGCCAAGATCAACGACAAGATCAAGGTTACCCCCGGCTTCCAGTACTGGGACAAGCTTGCTTGGGTTGACGGCGCTGATGGCTGGAAGGCCGGCGTTGCTGTTGACTACGCCATCACCAAGGGCTTCGCTGCCAAGGTTTCGGCTCAGTACACCGACCGCGACGACACCAACAACGGTGACGGCTACTGGTCGGGTTACTTCCGCCTTCAGCGTTCGTTCTAATTCGATCTCGATCGAATGGGAGAAAGCCCGGCTTTGCCGGGCTTTTTTCGTATGCGCCGTTCTGTGCCGGACAGCGATGCCCGTGGGAGGCGCCGGACTTGGTAAGTCTGCCAGATCGAATTGCTTGACCGAACATTGTTGGCCGACAGCCGGGCGCTGGCAGCGGCTAGCGGGAGGCTCGCCCACTGATGGCTTGTGCGCGCAAGGGTGGGCGAATCATGGCTTGAGGTGGCCTGCAGATTATCCGAAGGCCTCACTCCGAGTAGCCGGCTATGGGTGCCCGTCGGCCAAGGCCCGTTGGGGAGGTGTGCCCCAATATTGCTGCATTGTTTCTGAAAAGCGCTTGGTTTTGAAATGCTTAGCCTAAAAAAACGGCATCGGCCTGCCCAAATGTGGCGCCGGCCGCCGCCTCTGTCACGAAAGCGCAACACTGCGACGATAGAGGTTCCCGCCAAACAAAAAACCGGGCGTTTTTAATTTTCTCCTGGGACGAAACGGTGGTTTAGTTTGGACAACTCAGGCGGTGCTGATTGCCTGAGGTGTCCCAAGATCAGTCCCGAGGAAAAAAACATGAACATGAGAGCTGTCGTAATGAGCTCTGTTGCCGCGCTTTCCTTCAGCGCCGCAGCCCATGCAGCCGACGCCATCGTTGCTGCTGAACCGGAGCCGATGGAATATGTCCGCGTTTGCGATGCGTTCGGCGCCGGATATTTCTATATCCCGGGTTCTGAAACCTGCCTGAAGATCTCCGGCTACGTCCGTTTCCAGGTTGACGTCAGCGAAATCAACGGCGACGTTTCCTCCACCGGCGGCAACTGGAATGCCAAGACCCGTGGCCTCGTCACGTTCGACACCAAGTCCGACACCGAATACGGTGCACTCGGCAGCACCATCACGGTTCGCGCCTGGGGTGATTCGTCGTCTTCCGGTAACCTCGAAATCGACGAAGCCTTCCTGACCCTCGGCGGCTTCCGCGCTGGTTACGGCTACAACTACTGGGATACGGACATCGCCGGCGAAACCGACGATCTCGGTTCCAACCGCATCAACCAGATCGGTTACGAGCACACCTTCGGCGCCGTCAAGGCCGGCCTGTTCATCGACGAGCTGAACAACACCACCTTCACCAACAACGACACCTGGGGTGTTGAAGGTCAGGTTTCGGCTGCTCTCGGCCCCGTCAACGCTGCCCTGCTCGGCTCCTACGATGCAGATGCCGGCGAAGGCGCCGTTCGTCTGATCGCAACCGCTCCGGTTGGCCCGGGCTCGCTCAACGTTGCAGGTATCTACTCCTCCGGCGCGAACGCCTATTACAGCGCTGGCGAGTGGACTGTTGCGACCTCCTACGAACTGAAGGTCAACGACAAGTTCGCCGTTACCCCGGGCTTCCAGTACTGGGACAAGCTGGGTTGGGTCAGCGGTGCTGACGGCTGGAAGGCTGGCGTGACGCTCGACTACGCAATCACCAAGGGTCTGGCCGCCAAGGTTTCGGCTCAGTACACCGACCGTGACGACACCAACAACGGTGACGGCTTCTGGAACGGCTTCTTCCGCCTGCAGCGTTCGTTCTAATTCGATCGAACTCTCTTTCGAAGGCCCGGCATTGCCGGGCCTTTTTGCGTTGAAGGACCTGAGAAACGCCGGAGGCCGCGCGTCAGGCCAGGTCCCGGCCTGTCAGAAAGGCAGTGAGCGGGCCGGCAATCTCGTCGGAGTGGAGGAGGGGGGCATGGCCCTGTCCCTTCGCCAGCAGCCGCTGCAGCCGTGGCCGGCGGCGCTTCATCTCCTCGATGGTCTCGTCTGTCAGAAGCCGCGAATGTTCGCCGCGAACGACCAGCATCGGAATATCGGGAAACTGATCGAACTGCGCCCATAGCGCGGGAAGCGGCGCGTCAAGATCGGCCGCGGCGAAGGCTGCACAGATCGCGGGGTCACAATCGGCGACGATCGCACCTTCTCTTGTGGTGTAGATAGCCCTTGCCATCTCGGTCCAGTCCTCCTCGGTCAGGGCCGGAAACGCTGCGCCATGCACCCGCTTCAGTTCGGCGCAGGCAGCCTCCCAGCTCGCAAGGGCAACCGGTTCACGCAGATAGTCCTGGATCTGTCGCAGTCCGTCGAGGCCCAGTTCCGGACCGATATCGTTGAAGACGATGCCGGCCAGGCGCTCCGGAGCCATGGCGGCCAGAGCATGCAGGATCAGGCCGCCCCGTGAGGTGCCGATGAACAGCGCGCGGCCGATCTGCAGATGCGACAGCACGGCGAGCAGGTCCTGCGCCTCCGCGAGGACATTGTAACTGCCCTTGTCCGCCGCCCAGGCTGAGGCGCCGCGGCCGCGATAATCGATCGAGACGATTCGCCGGGGCGATGGTGATTCGTGCAGCAGCCGCAGGGCCAGGGGATGGAAGTCGCGGGCATTGCGCGTCAGGCCGGGCAGGCAGATGACCGGCAGTGCCCCGTCGATTGCCGTTCCGTCGCCATCCGGCGGGTAAAGGCGGTAGCCGAGCCGTGTTCCGTCGGCGGCAGTCATGTAATGCTGGCTATGATTTGCCATGAAGGTTCTCCCTTGTCTCATCGCCAGCCTATCGGAAGGCTGGGCGAGACGTCAGCGGGAAATGCGAGGCTGCAGTTCAGCGGCGGCCGAACCGCAGATCGTCCTCGATATCGGCCTGCTGGCCGAGGCGGATCTTGTAGACCTGGTAGTTTTCCATCACACGCTGCACATAGTTGCGTGTTTCGGGGAAGGGGATGCGCTCGATCCAGTCGATCACCTCATCAAGCGGCTTGCCGCGCGGATCGCCGTAGCGGGCGATCCATTCCGGCACCCGCTTCGGTCCTGCATTGTAGGCAATGAAGGTGAGGATGTAGGAGCCGCCGAAGCTGTCGATCTGTTCGCCGAGGTAATGGGCGCCAAGCGTGGCGTTGTAGCCGGGATCGGTGGTCAGGCGCGCCGGCATGAACGGCATGCCGTGACGGCTTGCCACGCCCTTGGCGGTGCCCGGCAGGATCTGCAGCAGGCCGCGGGCATCGGCCGCCGAAACGGCGGCCGGATTGAAGGCGCTTTCCTGCCGTGCAATCGCATAGGCCAGCGCCTTGCCGGAGCCGCCTATATTGGCATTGGAGGGGATGACGCCCACCGGAAAGGCCAGCGCCGCCACGTCGATGCCGCGATTGAAGGCGGTCTTGCCGATCTGCAGGGACAGCGCGTGGTTGCCGTTGCGCTCGGCCCGAGCGGCCAGAATGGCAAGCTCGCCCGGGCTTGTCAGCTGGTCGGCCAGTGCCCGGTAAAGCGCATCGGCGCGCTCGGGATGGCCGGCGGCATCCAGCCGGTCGATGGCGCGCACGGCCTCGCGGCTCTGAAAGTCCCGGCGGTCGTCCGGGGTCGGGGCGGGATAGGAAACGTCGAGTGTCTTGCGCTTCAGGCGGGCCGCCGCCAGCTGGCCGTAGAAGGTCGCCGGAAAGGCGGCGGCCCTGGCGTAGAAGTCCTGCGCCTTGCCGGCGGCGCCCTGTTCTGCCGCGCGGCCCAGCCAGTACCAGCCGCGGGCGGCGGAGAGGGGGCGCGAGGAGGCTTCGAGAATGCGCCGGAAATGCTTTTCCGCCGTGGCGGGATCGTTGAGGGCCCGCAGCGCATACCATCCGGCATGGAATTCGGCGTCGACGATGTCGGCCGTTGCCTTGGCGTTGTGGCTTGCCACCAGCCGGTAGGCCTCGCGGAAATTGCCCTGATCTGCCAGTCCGCGCGCCACGATGCGGCGCTCGTTCCACCATTCCGTCGCGTTGACCTGCTCCGCGTGGTCCTGCGGCGCGCGCGCCAGCAGTGCGGCGGCCTCGCTGTAGCGCTCCTGCTGACGCAGGAATTCGATGCGGGCGAACAGATAGGCCGGGTCGCGTGCCCAGCCGGCGGCCGCCTTGTCCAGCAGGCTGCCGGCCGTCTGGGCGCGGCCGGCTACGGCGCTCCAGGCGGCATAGAGGGGTGCGGCGCGGCTGAGATCGCCGAAGCGCTTCGCCTGCGATACCCGGTTGCGATACATCAGGAAATCCATGCGGGCGCGATGGTCCGCCGCCGTCAGCACGCTGCCGAACTCCTGCAGGATGCGATCCTCAAGATCCCTGTCGAGCGACTGGCCGGTCCAGAACGGGCGAAGCGTCGCAGCCGCCTGCGGTGCCCGCCCGGCCGCGACAAGTGCGCGCGCCAGGATGATGGCACCCTGCGGCGTTTCCGGCGCTGTGCGGCCGAAGGCGGCCAGAACCTCTGCCGCCGGCGGGTTTTCCTGAAAAAGGGCGCGCTCGGAATTGCCCCGCAGCCGCGAAAGGCCCGGCCAGCCCTGCAACTCGTGCTGGGCGGCGGCGATTTCGGCCGAGGGCACGTCGCGCAGGCCGGAGGTCACGATCGCCCAGGTCAGCAGATGGCGGTCAAGCGAGCCCTGCGGCAGGCGGTCGCGCACGGCCAGCGCACCGGCGGCATCGTTGTCGGAGAGAAGGTCCAGTCCGGCCTTCAGGGGCGCGATGGGCGCAGCCGGCAGATCGGAGCCCGCCACGCGCGGAATGGCGCCGGTGATTTCCGGCACCGGCATGGAAACCTGCTCCAGTTCTGCAGGGCGTGGTCGCGGCACGGGGGCGGCATCGTCCGGAAGCGGTGCCGCACACAGCACGCCGGCGCCCAGCGAAAGCCCGAGACTGGCCATCACGAACGATTTCTTCATCCCTCAACCCGCAACTTTAAGACTGCTCCGTCATTAGCTCGTGTGATGATTAATGGAAGCTTACCATGCTCCCGTGTCAGTGCGATTTCTTTGATCACGATCCGGTGCGAAACCGGAAAGAGCCTGCTTGTTTCAGCCAGTTGGCCGCTCTATGGTGCGCGTCACAGTATCAGAGAATGCGGCCGAAGCATGAAGCGGGCCGTTCGGGAGTGTTTGCATGTTCAAGGGGTCCATGCCCGCGCTGGTTACGCCGTTTACGGATGCGGGTGCGGTCGATGAGGCGGCATTTGCCGCCCATGTGGAATGGCAGATTGCAGAAGGTTCGACGGGCCTGGTCCCGGTTGGAACCACCGGGGAATCGCCCACTCTTTCGCATGCGGAGCACAAACGCGTCATCGAGATCTGTATCGAGGTGGCTGCCGGGCGCGTGCCGGTGATTGCGGGTGCCGGCTCCAACAACACCCGCGAAGCGATCGAGCTTGCCCAGCATGCCGAAAAAGCGGGCGCTGACGGCCTCCTCGTCGTGACGCCCTATTACAACAAGCCGACGCAGAAGGGCCTGATCGCCCATTTCGGTGCGATTGCCGAGGCTGTCAGCCTGCCGATCATCATCTACAATATTCCGCCGCGTTCGGTCATCGACATGTCGCCGGAAACGATGGGCGCACTGGTGAAGGCGCACAGGAACATCGTCGGCGTCAAGGATGCGACCGGCAAGCTGGAACGCGTGTCCGAGCAGCGCATGAGCTGCGGCAAGGACTTCATCCAGCTGTCGGGCGAGGATGCGACCGCGCTCGGCTTCAATGCGCATGGCGGCGTGGGCTGCATCTCGGTCACCGCCAATGTGGCACCGCGCCTCTGCGCGGAGTTCCAGCAGGCAACGCTTGCCGGCGATTACGCCAAGGCGCTGGATTACCAGGATCGCCTGATGCCGCTTCACAAGGCAATCTTCATGGAGCCTGGCGTCTGCGGCGCCAAATATGGCCTGAGCCGCGTGCGCGGCATGAACCGTGCCGCCCGCTCGCCGCTGCTCTCCACGCTGGAGCCGGCGACCGAGGCCGCCATTGATGCCGCACTGCGCCATGCGGGTCTGCTGAACTGACCGGAACCCGCTCGACGGGGAGCACAGTTCTGCTCCCCGCTTCCCTTCGGGCATCGCGCACACTACATTAGGGTGGTCGAACCGTCGCCTGCGGGCGGATTGTCAACAAGAACCCTCAAAGGGCGGAGCTAACCACCTTCCATGGCACCCAAAGGCAGCCAGCGCGTCGTGAACAAGATCGTTGCGGAAAACCGCAAGGCGCGCTTCAACTATGAAATCATCGATACCTATGAAGCGGGCATGGTGCTGACCGGCACCGAGGTCAAGTCGCTGCGCGAGGGCAAGGCGAACATCGCCGAATCCTATGCCTCCGACGAAGATAACGAGATCTGGCTGATCAATTCGCATCTGCCCGAATATCTGCAGGCCAACCGGTTCAACCACGAGCCGCGCCGTCGCCGCAAGCTGTTGCTGTCGAAGCGCGAGATCAACCGCCTGCGCGCCGGCATCAACCGCGAGGGCATGACGCTGGTGCCGTTGAAGATCTACTTCAACGAGAAGGGGCGGGCAAAGCTGGAGCTGGCGCTTGCCAAGGGCAAGAAGCTGCATGACAAGCGCGAATCCGAGAAGGAGCGCGACTGGAATCGCCAGAAAAGCCGCCTGCTGAAATCCGGCTGATCCGGACAGTCATCTGAAGCAGCGCCCGACACGCAGCCGCAACGCCGAGCGCGTCGCGGCTGTCCCGTTGATGGGAGCCGTCAGCGGCCGCCCATGCCCATGGCAAACATCAGGGCGACCGCGCGGGCTTCTCTCAGTCTGGCCTCCTGACGCGAGGCCCTGTCAAGGCCGTCATCGCCGGGGCGAAGGCCGCAATCCTCCAGTCCGATGTCGCGCAATCCATGGGCGTTCAGATCGGCGGCGTGGTTGTGGCCGCGCCGGTTGCCGAACAGGCGATAGGCGATCGACACGATCCAGCGAAGTCCGGCAAGACCCGTGCGTCGGGTGGGGGACGCGGGGTTGGAGGAAAGGGTTTCGGTGGTCTGGTCGATCGTGCGCATGGTCCTGTCCTTTCGAAGAGGCACGAGATAAGTCGCTCCGCTGCCGGCAGGGCAGGGGAGAAACGGCGAGGGGTTGGAGGGTTGCTGGTGGGGTGAAACGGCAGCCTGTTGCTGCGGGCGGCAAACTGTCGCAGAAGACCCTATTCGTCCAGTGAATGTTCTGAATGTGATCGATCAGTCGGACTGATGCGATTCACCGGTCTTTGTCGCTTCGGAAAGGCGTTGCTCATGGCGCAGCAGCCATTGCTTGCGCCAGAGGCCGCCGCCATAGCCTGTCAGGCTGCCATCGGCACCGATCACGCGGTGGCAGGGAATGACGATGGCGATCTGGTTGGCGCCATTGGCACGCGCCACCGCCCGCACGGCGCTCGGTTTGCCGAGATCGCGGGCAAGGCTTGAATAGCTGCGGCTTTGCCCGGCCGCAATGGCGCGCAGCGCCTGCCAGACGGCGCGCTCGAACGGCGTGCCATGGCCGCCGATCCGCACCGAAAACTGTGCGGACTGACCGGTGAAATAGCCGGCAAGCTCGGCCTCGACCGTATCCGTCACGCCGGTGCGGCCCATGATGATGCCGCAGCGTCCGCGCTCCTGCAGGCGCTTGAGTTCGGTCGGCAGCGCCGGGCGATCGGCAAATTCCAGCAGGTGCAACGCATGGTCGCAAACGACCGCCAGCATCGGGCCGATCGGAGTTTCGATCCAGTGCGCCTTAAGCAGGGTCTGGTCCTTGAGGTGCCTCGGGGCTGCGCCGAGTCGCTGGGTGATGGCCTGGCGAAATCCGCTGCCGGAATCGAAGCCCGCGTCGAGCTGGGCCGTAATCACCGGCGCGCCGGCGCGCAGCGTCGTCACTGCCTGGCTCAGCCGGCGCTGGCGGGCAAGTTCCAGAAAGCTCATGCCGAAACGGCGCTTGAAGGCGCGCCGCACGGTGGAGGGGTCGTGGCCGAGGGCAATCAGATGCTGTTCGCTCCAGCGCCGCTCCGGTTCGGCTTCCAGCGCGGCAAGCAGGGGCGCCACCGTCGCATCGCCCTCGCCATAGCGCAGCATCGGCGTGCAGCGCTTGCAGGGGCGGTAACCCGCTTCCAGGCATTCGGCGATGGTGGATTCGAAACGGCAATTCTCCCGGCGCGGCTTGCGCGCCGGACAGGTGAAGCGGCAGAAGATGCGCGTCGAGGTGACGCAGACATAGGCGAACCCGTCATAGGCCGCATCGCGGTCGAGAAGGGCCTGATAGAGCGTGTCGTCGGAAGGGCGTGTGGTCAGCATGGGAAGACCATAGCGCGTGTCTGCCGCTCACGGCGCCGAAAAACGGGCGTGTATTTCATTCGCCCCGAATTGTGCGAGCGGCACCGCGAAAGGCCTCCCAACCTCCCGGCGATGCCGCGCGCACCTGTCTCAGGCCTCGGCCGGATCGGGGGTCGGCTCGACCACGCGCTGGACGCGTTCGGACGGGTCGCGGCCGATTTCCGCCTTCAGCGAGATGAGATCGATGAAATGGTCCGACTGGCGACGCAGGTCGTCGGCGATCATCGGCGGCTGGGTCGCCATGGTGGAGACGACGGAAACCTTGCGACCCTTGCGCTGCAGGGCTTCCACCAGCGTGGTGAAGTCGCCGTCGCCGGAAAACAGCACCAGATGGTCCACCGTTTCGGACTGTTCCATCGCGTCGATGGCCAGTTCGATGTCCATGTTGCCCTTCACCTTGCGGCGGCCCATGGAGTCGGTGAATTCCTTCGCCGGCTTGGTCACGACCTTGTAGCCGTTGTAGTCCAGCCAGTCGATCAGCGGCCGGATCGAGGAATATTCCTGATCCTCGATCAGGGCGGTATAATAATAGGCGCGCAGCAGGTAGCCGCGCTTCTGAAAGGCCTTCAGCAGCTTGCGGTAGTCGATATCGAAGCCGAGGCTTTTCGATGCGGCGTAGAGATTGGCGCCATCAATGAAAAGGGCAATTTTTTCGCGTGGATCAAACACTGATTCCTCCATCCATTCTGAAAATGTGTGGTTTCCCGGTTTCCTCCCCTCCCGGGAACCCCGCCTGCATATGCGGCAGGTTGTCGTATTTCATCATATATTCATATATTAACTGTTTAATGCACGATCGATTCAACTCCAAGCGGTTTGGCAGCGTTTTCCCTAGAGAATTGGTCGTAGAGGGCGCCGTCGACAAGGCCGGGTGAGGAAAAACTTGAATTCCCGCCCCTTTGCCTGTATCGGGCGTTCTAATCCTCGAAATACCGATCGTAAAGGACAGGCAATGGCCCGTGTCACAGTAGAAGATTGCATCGACAAAGTCGATAACCGTTTCGAGCTGGTCCTGCTTGCCAGCCATCGCGCCCGCCAGATCTCGCAGGGTGCCGCGATCACGGTCGACCGCGATAACGACAAGAACCCCGTCGTTGCCCTGCGCGAAATCGCCGACGAGACGCTTTCGCCCGACGACCTGAAGGAAGACCTGATCCACTCGCTGCAGAAGCATGTGGAAGTGGACGAGCCGGAGCCCGATCCGTCGACGCTGATTGCCGCCAATGCCGGCGCGACCGCCAGCGCGGAGAAGGTTCTCGACGAGGACGACCTGCCGGAAACCCTCACATTCGACCAGATGTCGGAAGAGGAACTGCTGGCCGGTATCGAAGGTCTGGTGCCGCCGGAAAAGAGCGACGACTACTGACGATTACCAATCGTCAATGCTCTCCTCTTAAAGACCTTGTGTCTCATATATCGGCAGCGTCAATCTCCGGGTTGGCGCTCCTTTTCGTTTTCTGGGTGTTGGAAGGGTCTTCGGAAGCATGATGCGGCAATACGAGCTCGTCGAGCGGGTTCAGAAGTACAAG
Source organism: Rhizobium sp. CSW-27 (assembly GCF_018760785.1). Taxonomy (GTDB): domain Bacteria; phylum Pseudomonadota; class Alphaproteobacteria; order Rhizobiales; family Rhizobiaceae; genus Neorhizobium. Next base: position 265,564 of record NZ_JAHHZO010000001.1, on the reverse strand, counting down.
CCCGACGCGAATGAAGCTCTGCTCAACAAGGCTTATGTCTATGCCATGCAGAAGCATGGCCAGCAGAAGCGCGCCAGCGGCGACCCCTATATTTCCCATCCGCTGGAAGTGGCCGCCATCCTCACCGAAATGCATCTCGACGAATCGACCATCGCGGTGGCGCTGCTGCACGATACGATCGAGGATACCACGGCCACCCGCGCCGAGATCGATGAACTGTTCGGCGAGGATATCGGTCGCCTGGTCGAGGGTCTGACCAAGCTCAAGCGTCTCGATCTCGTCTCGAAGAAGGCCAAGCAGGCCGAAAACCTGCGCAAGCTGCTGCTCGCCATTTCCGACGACGTGCGGGTTCTGCTGGTCAAGCTGGCCGACCGGCTGCACAACATGCGCACCCTCGAGCACATGCGCGACGACAAGCGGGCGCGCATTTCCGAGGAGACGATGGAAATCTATGCGCCGCTGGCCGGCCGCATGGGCATGCAGGACATGCGCGAGGAGCTGGAGGATCTGTCCTTCCGCTACATGAACCCGGAGGCCTACGAGACCGTCACCAAGCGGCTGGCGGAGCTTTCGGCGCGCAACGAGAACCTGATCACCAAGATCGAGGACGAACTGCGCGACCTTCTGGTGGCCAATGGCCTGCTGAACGCCGCCGTCAAGGGGCGCCAGAAGAAGCCCTATTCCGTTTTCCGCAAGATGCAGTCGAAGTCGCTCTCCTTCGAGCAGCTGTCCGACGTCTACGGCTTCCGCATCATCGTCGACGATATTCCCGCCTGCTACCGGGCGCTTGGCATCGTTCACACCCGCTGGCGCGTCGTGCCGGGCCGCTTCAAGGACTACATCTCCACGCCGAAGCAGAACGACTATCGTTCGATCCACACCACCATCGTCGGCCCGTCGCGCCAGCGCATCGAGCTGCAGATCCGCACGAGGCGCATGCACGAGATCGCCGAATACGGGATCGCCGCGCACAGCCTCTACAAGGATGGCGAGAACGGCGAGGGTGGCGAGCTGCTGTCGAAGGAAAGCAATGCCTATTCCTGGCTGCGCCACACCATCGAGGCACTGGCCGAGGGAGACAGCCCGGAAGAGTTCCTCGAGCATACCAAGCTCGAACTGTTCCAGGACCAGGTGTTCTGCTTCACGCCGAAGGGCAAGCTGATCGCGCTGCCGAGAGGCGCAACCCCCATCGATTTCGCCTATGCCGTCCACACCAATATCGGCGACACCACGGTCGGCGCCAAGATCAACGGGCGGATCATGCCGCTCGTCACCCGGCTCAGCAATGGCGACGAGGTGGAGATCATCCGTTCCGGCGTGCAGGTGCCGCCGGCTGCCTGGGAAGAGATCGTCGTGACCGGCAAGGCGCGCGCCGCCATTCGCCGCGCCACCCGCATGGCGATCCGCAAGCAGTATGCCGGCCTTGGCCACCGCATTCTGGAGCGGACCTTCGAGCGGGCCGGCAAGGAGTTTTCGCGCGATATCCTGAAGCCGGCGCTGTTTCGCCTTGGCCAGAAGGAGGTCGAGGATGCGATTGCCGCCGTCGGCCGGGGCGAGTTGTCCTCGCTCGACGTGCTGAAGGCCGTCTTCCCGGATTTCAAGGACGAGCGCACCACCGTCAAGCCGGCCGCCGATCAGGGCTGGTTCAACATGCCGACCGCCTCCGGCATGATGTTCCGCCTGCCGGGCGGCGAGAAGGGGGCTGCGAGGCCGACCCGTGAGACGGGCGGTCCGGAGCCGCTGCCGATCCGTGGCCTCAGCAGCAATCTGGAAGTGCGCTTCTCGCCCTCCGGCGCGGTGCCTGGCGATCGCATCGTCGGCATCATGGAAGAGGGCAAGGGCATCACCATCTATCCGATCCAGGCGTCGGCGCTGCAGAAGTTCGACGACCAGCCGGAACGCTGGATCGACGTACGCTGGGACCTGGACGAGGCCAACAAATCCCGCTTTGCCGCCAAGATGCTGATCAATGCCCTCAATGAACCGGGGACACTGGCAACGGTCGCCCAGACCATTGCCCGCCTCGACATCAATATCCGCATGCTGACCATGGGGCGGGTGGCGACCGATTTCTCCGAACTTCAGCTCGAAGTGGAGGTCTGGGATCTGCGCCAGCTGAACCAGCTGCTCGCCCAGCTGAAGGAACTGGACTGCATCTCCACGGTCAAGCGCCTCTACGATTGAACATTTGTTAAGCATGGCGGCGGGAACTTTTCTGCCGCCTTGCATCCAGTGCATAGCTGACAGGGAAAGCCTGCGTTGGTGCCGAGACGTTGCCTGCACTATATCTTGTGCATCGCAACATTAGGAGGCAACAATGTTCAAGCCGCTTCGCAACATCGCCCGCGCCCTTCGCGCTCCGACCCTTCAGGAACGTGAAATGGCCTATCTGAATGAATCGCATGATGCCATCGAGCTCGAATACCGCATGCGCCAGGTTGATCGCGGCCTGTTCCGCAAGAGCATCTGATCCGCGCAGACATCCGCGCATTGCGCGCGGCTGCGCGCCGGAAGGCCGGTAGGTCGCCGTCATGGAGTTGACACGCCTGTTTTCCGCACGACATGCTCGTCCCGCCACACGGCGCGGGCTGAGGCACAGGAGACGCAGGAGCCCCGCGCGCTCCCTGCGCTACATGAGGGCAAGGGCCGTGAGGCTGACGGGGTCACCGCATTCGGTGGCCATCGGTTTTGCCATCGGGCTGATGTCCGCCTGGACGCCCTTTTTCGGTTTCCACATCGCGATTGCGCTTGCTGCCGCCTTTCTGCTGCGCGGCAGCCTGATCGCCGCGACGCTCGGAACCGCCTTCAGCAATCCGCTGACAATTCCCTTCATCCTGCCGATCACCTGGCAGATCGGCCATCAGATGCTTGGCCGCACGCCGAATTCCGACGCGACCGCCGCAGCCCTGGTGCGCCAGCTGGAGGGGCTGCACGTTGCCGAACTCTGGCATCCGCTGTTCGAACCGCTGACGCTCGGCGCCCTTCCTCCCGCAATCGTGACCGGCCTTTGCTGTTATGTCGCCACGTTTGTCGGCATCAGGAGATATCGCGCTGCCCGGAAGATGAGGCTGGCGGCGCGTCGTCCCGTCCTCGCGCCGGTCGACAAGGGCAGCCGGGTCTGACACAGAGTGTGTCGACCAACGAAGAGGAACGGCATGATCATAGGCATGGGCAGTGACCTGATCGACATCCGGCGGGTCGAGAAATCGATCGAGCGTTTCGGCGAGCGGTTCACGCATCGCTGTTTCACCGATATCGAGCGGCGCAAGTCCGACGGGCGCAAGATGCGCGCCGCCTCCTATGCCAAGCGTTTCGCCGCCAAGGAGGCCTGTTCCAAGGCGCTTGGCACCGGGCTGGCTAAGGGCGTGTTCTGGAAGGACATGGGTGTCGTCAACCTGCCCGGCGGCAAGCCCATCATGGTGTTGACCGGCGGTGCCGGCGAGCGGCTGAAGATGCTGATGCCGCCAGGTCATGAACCCGTCATTCACCTCACCATCACCGACGAATTCCCCTATGCGCAGGCCTTCGTGGTCATCGAGGCACGGCCGCTTGCGCCGGCGCCGGCGGGCGCTGGCGGCTAAGGCCATTGCCGAGGTCCGGGGAAGAGTTTAGAGAAGCGCAAAACGCGGGAAACGAAAGACGTGCACGTGTCCGAACAAGTCGACAAGAAGCCGAATGCCCTCTGGGAAAACATCAAGGTCATCATTCAGGCACTGCTGCTGGCCATGGTCATCCGCACCGTGCTGTTCCAGCCCTTCACCATCCCGTCCGGCTCGATGATGCCGACGCTGCTCGTCGGGGACTACATCTTCGTCAACAAGTTCGCCTACGGCTTTTCCAAGTATTCGCTGCCGCTGTCGCCGAACCTGTTTTCCGGCCGCATTCTGGAGTTTTCCGAACCCAAGCGCGGCGATGTCATCGTCTTCCGCCTGCCGAGCGATCCGGATGTCGATTACATCAAGCGCCTGATCGGCCTGCCGGGTGACCGCGTGCAGATGATCGACGGCGTGCTGCACATCAATGGCCAGCCGGTGCCGAAGGTTGCCGATGGCAGCTTCACCTCGGACTACCGCCTCGATCCGGGCTCCGACGTGCCGGTGTTCCGCGAAACGCTCGACAACGGCAAGACCTATGACACGCTGGACCAGTCGCCCGTTTCGCGCGGCGACAACACCCGCGAATTCATCGTGCCGGAAGGCCATTATTTCTTCATGGGCGACAACCGCGACAACTCGCTCGACAGCCGTTTCGACGTCGGTTACGTGCCGGCGGAAAACATCGTCGGCCGCGCCAGCGTGATCTTCTTCTCGCTCGGCAACGACACCTCCTTCCGGGAAATCTGGAAGTGGCCGGCCAACATGCGTTGGGATCGCCTGTTCAAGGTGGTCGACTGATGAAGCCCGCAACGCTATCCGCAGACGAGCGCGGTCGGCTTGAAGCCGTGATCGGGCATGTGTTCTCGGACAAGCAGTGGCTCGACAGGGCGCTGACCCATGCCAGCACCGGCAGCGCCAAGAATGCCAATTACGAGCGCCTGGAGTTTCTGGGCGATCGGGTGCTCGGCCTGTGCGTGGCCGAGCTGCTGTTCAGCACCTTCCGCAACGCGACGGAGGGCGAGCTTTCCGTGCGCCTCAACCAGCTGGTCAGCGCCGAAAGCTGCGCCGGCATTGCCGACGAGCTTGGCCTGCACCAGTTCATCCGCACCGGCGCCGATGTGAAGAAGCTGACCGGCAAGCGCATGATGAACGTGCGCGCCGACGTGGTGGAAAGCCTGATCGCCGCGCTTTATCTCGATGCGGGACTGGATGTCGCGCGTCGCTTCATCCTGCGCCATTGGGAAAAGCGTGCTACACATGCCGATGCAGCCCGCCGTGACGCCAAGACCGAGCTGCAGGAATGGTCGCATGCCCGTTTCGGCACCACGCCCGTCTATCGGGTGGATGACCGCTCCGGCCCCGACCACGACCCGCGCTTCACCGTGACGGTGGAAGTGGAAGGGGTTGCGCCCGAAACCGGCGTCGATCGCTCCAAGCGCGCCGCCGAACAGGTGGCCGCGACGAAACTGCTTGAACGTGAAGGCGTGTGGCCGAAGCCCGCAGCCGATTGAAGGACCTTTATGACTGAAGACGACAACATGGCCGGCGCATCCGAGGCGGTATCTGCGACACGATCCGGCTTCGTGGCCCTGATCGGTGCGACCAATGCCGGCAAATCGACGCTGGTGAACCGGCTGGTGGGCGCCAAGGTGTCGATCGTCAGCCACAAGGTGCAGACGACGCGCGCCATCGTGCGCGGCATCGCGATCCATCAGAATGCGCAGATCGTGTTCATGGATACGCCCGGCATCTTCAAGCCGCGCCGCCGCCTCGACCGCGCCATGGTGACGTCTGCCTGGGGCGGCGCCAAGGATGCCGACCGCATCATGCTGCTCATCGACAGCGAGCGCGGCCTCCGTGGTGATGCAGAAGCGATCCTCGAGGGGCTGAAGGATGTTCACCAGCCGAAGATCCTCGTGCTCAACAAGATCGACCGGGTCAATCCGGAGGATCTCTTGAAGCTTGCCGCGCAGGCAAACGAGGCGGTCGCCTTCGAACGCACCTTCATGATTTCGGCGACCACCGGCTCCGGCTGCACCGATCTGCTCGACTATCTGGCTGCCGAACTGCCGGAAGGCCCCTGGTATTATCCGGAGGATCAGATTTCCGACCTGCCGATGCGCCAGCTGGCCGCCGAGATCACCCGCGAAAAACTGTTCCTGCGCCTGCATCAGGAACTGCCCTATTCCTCCCATGTGGAAACGGAAAAATGGGAGGAGCGCAAGGATGGCTCCGTGCGCATCGAACAGGTGATCTATGTGGAGCGCGACAGCCAGAAGAAGATCGCGCTCGGGAAGGGCGGCGAAGCCATCAAGGCCATTTCGACGGCGTCCCGCAAGGAACTGTCGGAGATCCTCGAACAGCCCGTGCACCTCTTCCTGTTCGTCAAGGTGCGGGAGAACTGGGGCGACGATCCCGAGCGGTTCCGCGAGATGGGCCTGGAATTCCCCAAGGGCTAAGTCCCGGCTGCAGATGGCTGCTGCCGGGACGCGGTTATTTCTGCCGCGCCAGCAGCGCCTTCATCTCCTCGAAGCGACGGCGATTGTCCGGTTCCTCCTCCGTCGCGGAATAGCAGGTCTCGGACACGCAGAAGCGCGTCAGCCCGAAGGGTGGCGTGGCGCTTTCGAAGGTGCATTCGATCTCGTCGGTGAAATCGGTCGGATCCGGGTTCTGCCGGGTCGAATAGGTCAGACGCGCGCCGGGCGGATCGAGTTCCGGAAAGGACTGCACCACGCCGGTCTTGAGGTTCGGCGACAGCAGGAAGTTGCGGGCAACCGTCACGCAGGCCTGCTCCAGTTCCGGCGACTGGGCAGCGGCCGGCGATGCGGCAAGGCCCGTGACGGGCAGGGTGGCAAGGGCGGTGGCAAGCAGGACGTGTCGCATGGCTTCTCCCGAATTGGCTCTGCGCCCAGCAACCCGCAAGACGGCGGATCGGTTCCATCGCCAGCGCGGTTGCGGATGATATAGAAACAGGAGCGGCGCGAGTCGCGGCGGCCTGCCGGCTCCGCCTCGCGTTTGCGGGGCGTGCCGCCCCATGGCTTTCACGCGCCGGCCCGCCGGCATCAGGCAGCAGACAGGACGACGATCCGCCCATGCAATGGCAGGACGAAGGCATCATCATCGGGGTGCGGCGCCACGGCGAAACCAGCGTGGTGGCGGAACTGATGACGCGCCAGCGTGGCCGCCACATGGGCCTTGTGCGCGGTGGACGCTCGCGCAGCATGCAGCCGCTGCTGCAGCCCGGCAACCGGGTGGAGGCCGTCTGGCGCGCGCGGCTCGACGAGCATCTCGGCGACTTCCGGCTGGAACCGTTGCATCTGCGTGCCGCACGGCTGATGGAGAATGCCACCTCCGTCTATGGCGTGCAGGCCATGGGCGCGCTGCTGCGCCTGCTGCCCGAGCGCGATCCGCATCCGCATCTCTTCGAGGCGCTGGACGTCATCCTCGACCATATGGACGATCCGGCCGGCGCCGGCGAACTCTTCGTGCGATTCGAACTTGCCGTGCTGAACGACCTCGGCTTCGGTCTCGATCTCACTGCCTGCGCCGCGACGGGAACGTCGGAGGAGCTGATCTATGTGTCGCCGAAAAGCGGTCGCGCCGTCTGCCGTGCCGCCGGGGCGCCCTATGCCGACCGGCTGCTGGCGCTGCCGGCCTTTCTGGTGGCGCCGACATCGCGCCGGCTCGATCGCGACACGCTGATCGCCGCCTTCCGCCTCAGCGGCTTCTTTCTCAACCGCCACGTCTACGAACCACGCGGCATCAGCGAAAACGCCGCCCGCGACGGTTTCGTGCAGGCGGCGCTGAAGGCTCTCGACAGGTTGGAGCCCCCCGCAGGGGGAGAAGAGACGTCCTCGTAAGGGGCCGACCTCAGGCGGGGAGCGGCCGCTCCACCGGGCGCTCCCGGATCGGCCAGTGCACGGTGGCGGCAAACAGGCCCAGCGCGACGCCCAGCCACCAGACGGGATTGTAGGTTCCGAAATGGTCGTAGAGATAGCCGCCCATCCAGACGCCGAGGAAGGAGCCGATCTGGTGCGAGAGGAAGACCACGCCGCCCAGCATGCCGAGATGGCGCGTGCCGAACATGATGGCGACGAGCGCATTGGTGGGCGGCACCGTGGAGAGCCACAGCAGGCCCATCACCACGGCAAAGGCGATCACCGAGGCCGGCGTCTGCGGAAGAAGCAGGAAGGCGGTAACGGCGATCGAGCGGCCGATATAGATCAGTGCCAGGAAATAGGGTTTCGAATAGCGCTGGCCGATGACGCCGGCCGCCAGCGAGCCGATGATGTTGAAGAAGCCGATACAGGCCATGGCAATCACCGCATAGCGCGCATCGATGCCGATATCGCCGAGATAGGCTGGAAAATGCGCGGTGATGAAGGCCACCTGGAAGCCGCACACGAAGAAGCCGCTGGTCAGCAGCAGATAGCTTTGGTGGCTGAGCGCCTCGCGCAGGGCCGCGCCGACGCTCTGCTGGAACTGACCCTGCGCCTGCGTGCCGGAGGCGGCGTTGCCGCGCAGCGGAAAGGCCAGCAACGGCACGAGCAGCATCATCGCGCCCATGACGACCAGACTGTCGGACCAGCCGTAAAGGGTGATCAGCGCCTGGCTGATCGGTGCGAAGAGAAACATGCCGGCAGAGCCGGCCGCAGTGCCGATGCCGAAGGCCATGGAGCGCTGCTGCGGTGTCACGTGGCGCGCAAAGGCCGACAGCACCACGCTGAAGGAGCCGGCGCCGACGGCCATGCCGACCAGAAGGCCGCCGCCGACATGCAGCCAGAGCGGCGCTGCGGCATGCGCCATCAGAAACAGGCCGGCGGCATAGAGCAGGCCGGACAGGACCAGCACCCGGCTGGTGCCATATTTGTCGGCGAGCGCACCGAAGAAGGGCTGGCTCAGGCCCCAGAAAAGGTTCTGCAGGGCCATGGCGAGCCCGAAGGTGGAGCGATCCCAGCCGGTTTCCATCAGCATCGGCAACTGGAAGAAGCCCATGGCTGAGCGGGGCCCGAAAACCAGCAGAACGATCAGCGAGCCGCTCGTAATGATCAGCCACGGCATGGTTGGTGCGGTCTTCGCGGACATGGTGCGTCTCCCCCGTTCGTGTCGCGAGCATAACCCGGACAGCCTGCAAGCCAAGAGCGTTTTGCTGTTTCATCGATGAGGGAAATTGATGGATACAGGCGGGTGCAACTTTAAAGAGATGTATTAATTTATGCTTTTTATGATTGATGTCGATGACATAAACACAGCGGGCGGATCCACCCACACAAAACGGAGAACCAAGGATGGTTCGGGTCCAGATTTGCTTCAGAAATCACAATGTCGCGCCGCTCTACCACGGCGGTGTTCGGGTGCAGAACGGGGATGCCGTCGAGATCGACGCTTCGCCTGACCAGTGCGATCGGAATGGTCACGACAATTTCCGCCTTTCGGCAGGGAAATTTGTGGGGTCGGCCCGTCAGCCGGGCGCCTATCAGATCACCCAGGCGGACGACACCGGGCTTGTCTTCACGTCCAACAGCCAGACGCCGAACGTGACGTACCGGCCGGGGTGAGGGCATCTCCGGGCAGGGGGGCTTCTGCCCCCTTGCTCATGCCCTTGAAGACGCACGCTTCTAGCGGAACAGCGACAGAATGTTCTGCTGCTCGGTATTGGCAATGGAAAGCGCCTGTGTTGCCAGCTGCTCCTGTGTGGTCAGCGCCTTCAGGCGGGTGGCTTCCTCGTCCATGTCGGCATCCACCAGCGTGCTGATGCCGCCCTTCATCCAGTCGCGAAGCTTGTAGACGTAATCGAGCTGCAGATCGACGCGCGACTGCACCGAACCGATATTGGCGCCGGCATCGGCCATCATCTGCAGCATCTCGTCCACCACGGCGATCATGTCATCCAGCTGGTCGGCCGTCGTTGCCTCGCCAATGGCGATTTCCACGGCCGATGCGCTGGTATTGCTCTGGTTGGCGACGAGAACGTAATTGCTGGCGGCGCCCACATTGGTGGCGAACTGCGTGCTGGTGAAGATTCCGCCGCCGCCATTGGTGCTGGTGGAGCGGTTGTCGACGAGCGCTGTCACCGTGCCGTCGCTGGAGACCAGATCGAGCGTGATGGTTTCCATGAACACGCTGCGATCGACGCTGCGGTAGAAGGAGGCGGCGACCTTGGCGGTGGTGTCGGAGCCGTCGCTGATCTTCAGCCAGTTGACGCCGTTGAAGCTTGCCGCATCGGTGATCGAGACAAGCTGCTGCTTCAGCTGGTCGATTTCCTTGTTCACCTTGTCCTTGTCAACGCCGGGCTCGCGGGCGGCGATCAGCTTGGATTTGATCTCGTCCACCACGTCGATCGAGGAATCGAGGCCGGCATAGGCGGTATCGGCCGTGGCGGCGCCGAGATTCATGGCATCCTGCACTGCGGCGAGCGCCTTGTCGTCGGAACGCATGGTGGCGGCGATCGACCAGTAGGCGGCGTTCTGCGACGACTGCCCGACCCGCAGGCCGCTTGCCATCCGGTCCTGGGTTACCTCCAGCTGCCTGCTGACGTCGCGCAGGGTCTTCAGGGCCACCATGGCACCTGTATTCGTGATGATACTCGTCATACCAGGGCTCTACTGTACTCGTACGCAAACAGTCAGAATGTTAACGACCATTGCGACAAGGTTAATGGAACGATAACGTCGTGATGTTCATATTGATGCACAAGTAACCTTAATGGTCACTTAAACCCGTAGTGCGAGTTACTGTCCTGGCGGAGGATATGGTTTTCCGGCGCGGGCGGATGGGGCAGGCGCCGCATGGCCGGCACCATCACTCCTGTGCAAGCCGGGCCCGTGCCAGCCGGCTCTCGCGCCAGATGGTGAAGAAGCCGGCGCCGATCACGAGGGCCGCGCCCAGGATCATGTTCAGCGTCACCACCTCGCCATAGATCACCACGCCGAGAATGCACACCAACACCACCTGGACGTAACCGATCTGTTGCACGGTGACGGCATCCACCAGGTCATAGGCCCGGATCAGCAGGTAATGGCCGCTCATGCCGGTACAGCAGAGCGCCGCCATCCAGATCCAGTCCTGCGGCGCAAGCCCGGTCCAGAAGAAGGGACCGACGAAGCTGATGGCGATCGCACCGGCAATGCCGGTGTAGAAGAAGCTGGTTGTCGAGGAATCCTCCCGGCTGGCAAGGCGGGTGGTGATGGCATAGAGCGCGAAGATCGAGGAGCCGGCAATCGGCAGCAGCAGTTCCAGTTTCAGGGAGGCCGTGGTCGGGTTGATGATCATCAGCACGCCGAACAGGCCGACGCAGATCGCCGTCCAGCGCCGCCAGCCGACTTTTTCGCCGAGCAGCGGCACGGACATGGCGGCGACGAAGAGCGGGGTGGCGGCAAAGATCGACTGGGTGTGTGACAGGCCGACCAGCGCAAAGGAGTAGACGGCAATGACGATCTGCACCACCAGGATGATGCCGCGAGCGATCTGCAGCAGTGGCCGCCGTGTTCTTGCCGCTGCGGCAATGCCGCCCCGCGTGCGGGCCGTCAGCATCAGCACGGAGATGGCAAAGGCCCAGTAGCGGATCATGGTGACGAAGATCGGCGGATAGAGCGTCCCGAGGTGCTTGGAGATCACGTCCTGCCCGGCAAAAATGGTGACGGCGGACAGGGCAAAGACGAGGCCGCGAGTTTTTCCGGTCATGAACATCTCTGTCGGGGCTGCTCCGCCACCGGGCGCGATGGAGGAAGGAAGGGAAGGCTGCCCCGCAGCCGGTTCGGTCGCGCGGGGCAGCCTGCGTCAACGGCGCTTGATCGCCCAGGGTTCCCGCCGGTCGAGCACGCGGACCGCATCGCCGACCCGCAACAGGCCAGCACCACGCGGCACCGCATTCCAGCCGAAGAGGGGACCCGGCACCCGGCGATCCGCCGACATGCGGATGCGGCCCATGGCCGGCATCGGGTTTGCGCCCTCGCGCGACCCGGTCTCCTGATCCTGCGTCGTCATGATGCAGCGGGCACAGGGTTTGACGAGATCGAGCACGACGTCCCCGATCGAGATGGAAGTCCAGCCGTCCTCGGCAAAAGCCTCGTCGTGGTCGAGAACGATGTTGGCACGAAAACGATCCATGCCGACCGGCACCTCGCCATGGGCTGCCATGTCGGCATTGAGCGCGGCGAGCGATCCGGTGGTGGTGACGAGCACCTGGTAACCGTCGCCGAAGGCAACGGGTGAGCCGCTGCCGGCCCATTCGGCGCTCGCCGTGCGGCGTGCCTGTGTGTCGAAGAAGACAAGCCGCACGTCCCGCTCCAGCCATTTCGACAGCGTCGCATTGACCGCATCATCGGCGAGCGCCGCATCGACGGAGGACTTCCACACCACCACCTGCTGGCGGCTGTCGGGTGCCGGAAAGGCGGCGGTCAGACCCTCGCCGTCCATCGAGAGCGAAAGTCCCGTATCAGTCGGGTTGACCAGGAGGCGGGCCAGCGCCGGCATCTCCCGCTGGGTGATGAAATAACCGTCCGGATTGGTCAGCATCCAGCGCCGGTCGCCGGAAAGCCCCATCGCGTCGATCGGGCTTTCGTTGAGCGCAATGCCGCGCGCACTTTTCAAGGGAAAGATGTTGAGGCCGGCGATGCGCATAAAAATCCCTCAGAGCTCATCAAAAAACAGGTCGCGAAACTCCGCCAGCCGGCGGTGCCGTTCGACGGCAAGTTGCCTGCCGGTCGCGGTCTGGAAGCCGTCCGCCAGTTTCAGCAGCTTCGCCTCAAAGTGATCGATGGCATAGGTCCGGTCGTCAAGGTCACGCGAGGCGGCTTGCGGATCGGTCGCATGACAAAGTTTCGATCCCATGCGTCCCGCCGTGTAGAAGGTGCGGGCAATGCCGATTGCGCCGAGCGAATCCAGCCGGTCGGCATCCTGCAGGATTTTCGCCTCCAGGGTCTCCGGCAGAAGCCCGGCGGAAAAGCTGTGGGTGAGAATGGCATGGGCAACCGCTTCGACCGTCTCCGCCGTCCAGCCGAGCCCGGTGAGGATCCCCGAGGCCTTTTCCGCCGCAAGCCCGGAGGATTGCGCCCGCTGCGGATGGTTCTTCGGCAGCGAGACGCAGTCATGCAGAAGCACGGCGGCGGCAATCACCTTTTCATCCCCGCCTTCTGCCGCCTGGATGCGCTGGGCATTGTGGAAGACGCGCAGCAGGTGGGCCACGTCATGCGCCCCGTCATCACCCTCCACGGCATGCGGCAGAAGTGTTTCGGCCAGCGCCTCGAAAGGGTGAAAGCCGGCGGCGATGTCGTTATCAGTCACGGTCAGTCTCCGGCGGGCGGTGCCGCCTCGTTGGAACGCGCCAGAATGCGCTGGTAAAACAATCCGATGCCGATCAGCACGCCGCCAAGTCCGATGAAGGAGAGGGCGCGCAGAATGCCTTCCAGGTTCGCCATGTCGATCAGGAAGACCTTGCAGACGGAGATCAGCACCAGTCCCGCGGATGCGAGACGCAGACTGCGTGCATCGAGTCGGGAGCCGAGCGCAAGCAGCCCGACGCCGATCGCCAGCCAGACCACGGAATAGGTATAGGTTTCACCCTCCAGGAAGCCCTTCCAATCGGCAATGTTACTGCCCTGCCAGACGCCGCGCACTGAAAGTGTCGCCCAGGCGAAGCCGAGCAGGGCAGCCGTCAGCGCCAGCAGTATCATGTAAGGGCCGGGACGCTTGTTGCGCGCATACAGGGCAAGGCCTGCATAGGCGAATGCCGGCAGGAGATAGCCCGGCAGGAGCAGGTTGAGGATTGGCCAGTTGCCGATGAGTTCGCCTGAAAAATAAGGGTTCAGTTTGCCCAGATGCAGCACCAGCACATTGATGGTGGCGATCACGCCGGCAAGGATCGAACCATGTCGGAAGACCGGGCTCGGGCTTTTGAGATCGAGCGTCATCAGCACGCCCGAAAGACCGACGGTCAGCAGCGTATAGATCGACTGTTCGCCAAGCGTCAGCGCGCGGTCGTCCAGCACGCCGCCGCTCATGGCATGGCGCACGAGGATGGCAAGGGTGAGAAGCCCCATCAGCGCCGCCAGCCCCTGCAATGCATTCAGCACCCGCCGTCCCGGCCAGTGGCGCAGCAACCAGGCAGAGGCAATCAGCAATACTGCCGGGATGCCATAGCCGGGCAAAAGCGCGTTGAAGAACGGTGTTTTGCCCAGCCGGTCGGGTCCGACGATTGTGGGGTCCCACCCGATGCGGAAGAACAGCACAAGCGTGGCGGCAACCATCACCCAGGGCAGGCCCCGCCAGGGTCTGGATCGCGTCAGCGCCACATAGGCGAAGCCGAGGAGGGACACGCCAATCGTCGTTGCAAGGCCATGGGTCAGCGCGTGCAGGCTGAAGGTAAAGGCGGCAAACGAGCCGATGAGCAGCAGGTCGCGGACAAGGTTCGGGGTGGCAGGATCTTCGTCTGCCTTTGCAAGCCGGAAGGCGACAAACCGCAGGGCTGCGCCAATCGCCAGAGCATAAGTGCCATGCAGCCAGTCGCGCCCGAAGGTGCCGTAATTCAGGAAGGTTATGCTGGCCAGCGTCACCGGCACGGCGGCGGCGAGAATGGCCCAGAGCATGGCCATATCCGGATCGTTTTGGCCTTTGCGGCGCAGGAAAAGCAGGCCGCAGGCGGTGAAGATGGCGCCAAGAACCAGTGCGCCCAGTACGTCCGGCCCCATGGCGGCGAGCAGGCCTTGGGTCTCGGCTGGCGTCGGTGACAGGTCCGACACGCCAAACAGCGCCGTCAGCCCCACACCCCAGATGGCCGCAGTGCTGGCAAGCAGTGCCGGCCAGGCGCCGGCGCGGCGTCCTGCGCCGAGACCTGCCAGAAGCCCGGTCACTGCCACGAAGATCAGGACCGGATGGGTGCGGGCCGGTGCATCGACAAGCAGCAGCGTCAGCGCGCTCAGCATAGCTGCCAGCGAGGCCGATATCATGATGCGGCGCGGTCGGCGTCCGAGAAGTCCAAACAGGTGTCGTAGGGCGCCGGCCGGCGTCCTTGGCGCTTCGCCCGTGTCCTCGAAGGCGCGGCCTGGCCAGAGCAACGCGGTGCTCGCCAGCATGACAAGCAGCGACAGGCCGGGCGGCACGCTATCCACCACGTCGGCATTCACCGAATAGGCAACCACCCAGACAAGCAGGCCGAGATTGGCAAGCGCGGGCACCAGCAACCAGCGGCGGATGCGGGCGGCGCCATTGCTGGCCAGCCAGACCAGTGACAGAAAGCCGAACAGGGCACCGATATTGGGCGCATCCGACGTGACCAGCGCCGGCGTGATCAGCGAACCGATGAGGCCAAGCCCGGCCAGCGCCTGTCCATGCAGAAGCGATAATGCGATGGTTGAAAGAGATACCAGCGCCAGAAGAAGAAAGACATGCGTCGTGCCGATAAAGCCATAGGAAGCATGCGCCGTATAAAGACTGGCCAGCAGCGTCACGCTGGCCGCGGCCGTCAGCATGCCCGGCACCATGGCATTCGTATAGATGGCTGGCAGGTTCGGCAGTGCCCGGCGGCGCAGAATCTCGCCGGCACCCGCCAGCAGGAGGCCGAAGAGGACTGCCAGCACAAGCCGCGTGCCAGGGCCAAGCAGGCCGCTTTCGATCGAATAACGCACGAGGAACACGCCGCCGAGTGCCAGTGCCAGCCCGCCGACCCACACGGTCCAGCGCGCCCCAAGCCGGCTTTCGAAGCTTTCGCCCGGTTTGTGGCTTATCGGTTTTGGTGTCGGTTTTGGTGTCGGTTTTGGTGCCGGTTTCGGCAGTGACGCTGCGGGGAGGGGCGCTTTCTGCGGTTTCGGCTCCATGCTCTGGGGCGCTGCTGTCTTGATGTCGGCAGATGGCAGAGCTTTCGCTGTCTCGATCGGGGTTTGTATGACCGGTTCAGGCGCCGCCGGTGCGGGTATGGAGAGGAACGGTGCCAGAGTCTTCTTAAGGGCTTTGACCTCGTTTTCCAGCGTCCTCAGGCGCTGCGAAAGCTGGAGCTGCCAAAACAGCAGCGCAAAAAGCAAAGCGATCAGAATGAGTTCCAGCATGAAGGCCCCGCCAAGATGTTTGGAACCCGGTTATATCGCCCCAGACCTGCAAAGGAAACGGCGCCTCGAGCAGAAGTTGGTGATGGCGGGCGATCGAATGTGATGAAACTCGCGGCAGATCATGCATTTTTACAAGGCCTTCGCTCAATGTGTAGGCAATCTCGAATATGTGGTCACATAATGTGCAATTTCGACTTGCAAGCGGCGGCAAGAATGGCTTTGATGAGCTTTGTCTCAAGAATATCCAGGGGGAAACAGAAGACATGTTGACACGTCGCCTCTTCGCCAAGCTTCCGGCTGTTGCCGCGCTTGCGCTTGCCACCGGTTTTTCCGCGCCTGCCTTTGCCGATACGGCTGTGAAATTCACGCTCGACTGGAAGTTCGAAGGTCCGGCTGCCGGTTTCCTGCTGGCGCTTGACAAGGGTTACTTCAAGGCCGAGGGCCTGGATGTGACGATCGACACCGGCAACGGTTCAGTGGAAGCCATTCCGCGTGTGGCGACCGGCGCTTATCAGATGGGCTTCGGTGACATCAATTCGGTGATCAAGTTCCTCGACGAGGATCCGAGCCAGAAGATCAAGGCCGTGATGATGGTCTATGAGCGCCCGACCTTTGCGGTCGTCGGCCGCAAGTCGCTCGGCATCACCACCGATCCGAAGTCGCTGGAAGGCAAGAAACTCGGCGCCCCGCCGCCGGATGGCGCCTTTGCCCAGTGGAAGGCCTTCAAGCAGGTCGCGAAGATCGACGACAGCAAGATCAAGATCGAATCGATCGGTTTTCCGGTGCGTGAACCCATGCTCGCCAAGGGCGATGTGGATGCGGTCTTCGGCTTTGCCTTCTCGGTCATCCTGAACCTCAAGAAGCAGGGCATCAAGGACGAGGACATCGCCACCATCCTGATGGCCGAGCATGGCCTGAACCTCTATGGCAATGCCGTGCTGGTGAATAAGGATTTCGCCGAGAAGAACCCGGCTGCGGTCAAGGGTTTCGTCAAGGCGCTGGCCAAGGGCTTTGCCGATGCCGTCGCCAAGCCGGAAGAGGGCGTCGCCGCTGTTCTGAAGCGCAACGAGACGCTGGACAGCGCCATCGAACTCGAGCGCCTGAAGATGGCCAACGCCATGAACATCAAGACGCCCTACGTGGTCGAAAACGGCTTCGGCGGCGTCGACATGACCCGTCTCGGCGCCTCCATCGATACGCTGAAGATCTCCATGGGCCTGAAGGGCGCGGTGAAGGCCGATCAGGTGTTCGACGCCAGCTACCTGCCGCCGAAGGCGGAGCGCATGCTGCCGTAACGGCAAGACCCCTCCCCAACCCCTCACCACAAGGGGGAGGGGCTTAACCCGCAGCACGGCCTCGCACATAGCTGGCGCCCAGTCATGTTGATCTGGTTATGCGGGTGCCACAAGTCTTCTCCCCCCTTGTGGGGGAGATGGCCGGCAGGCCAGAGGGGGTCTTGCTGCCCCTTCGCGTGATCACGGACGGAGAACCGATGTCCCACCTCGTTTCCATCGACAATGTCGACATGCGTTATGGCGGTGCCGCGGGCACGCTTGCTGTCTCCGGCCTCACCATGCGGGTCGACAAGGGCGAGTTTGCCGCCGTCGTCGGGCCGTCCGGCTGCGGCAAGTCCACGCTCATGAAGCTGGTCACCGGCCTGCACATTCCGCAGACGGGTGTGGTGATCGTTGCCGGCGAACAGGTGACGAAACCGGTCTCCATCGTCGGCATGGCCTTCCAGAACCCCACCATGCTCCCCTGGCGCACGACGCTCGAAAACATCCTCCTGCCGCTCGAAATCGTCGAAAAACACCGGCATCGGCTGCGTGCCAACAAGAAGGAATATGTCGAGAAGGCGGAAAATCTGCTGGAGATCGTCGGGCTGAAGGGGTTTGGTTCGAAATTCCCCTGGCAGCTCTCTGGCGGCATGCAGCAGCGCGCCAATCTCTGTCGTGCGCTGATCCACGAACCGGATCTTCTGATGCTCGACGAGCCGTTCGGCGCGCTCGATGCCTTTACCCGTGAAGAATTGTGGTGCGTCATTCGCGACCTGCACGCAGCCCAAGGCGTGACGATCATCCTCGTGACGCACGATCTGCGCGAGGCGGTTTTCCTCGCCGACAAGATTTTCGTCATGAGCGCGCGTCCCGGCCGCATCCTGAAGGAGCACCGGGTGCCGTTCGAGCGGCCGCGCGATCTGGAAGTCATGTATCAATCGACATTCAACGACATGGTGCACGAACTGCACGGGGAAATCGCCAAGGCGAGGGTGGTGGCATGAGCGCGATGACCGAGACTGCGACATCGGCGGCCGCACCCGCTAAACCGCTGATGGCCCGCATCAACTGGGTGAAGGCCGCCCCCTGGCTTTATACGATCGCGCTGTTTGCCCTCTGGGAACTGCTGGTGATCGCGCTCGACATGCCGCCGACCATCCTGCCCGCGCCGACCGACGTATTCGCCGCGATTGCCAAATACTGGTCGCCGATCTGGA
Source organism: Rhizobium sp. CSW-27 (assembly GCF_018760785.1). Lineage (GTDB taxonomy): Bacteria > Pseudomonadota > Alphaproteobacteria > Rhizobiales > Rhizobiaceae > Neorhizobium. The sequence continues at coordinate 247,433 of NZ_JAHHZO010000001.1, read as the reverse complement.
AGAACTCGCTGCAGACGCTCTACACCACCACCATGGGCTTTGCGATCGCCGTGGTGGCGGGGCTGGCGATCGGCCTCTTCATCGGCTGGTCGAAGACCATCTATGCCGGGCTTTATCCGCTGATGATCGGCTTCAACGCCATCCCCAAGGTGGCGCTGGTGCCGATCCTCGTCATCTGGTTCGGTATCGGCACGGTGCCGGCGGTGCTCACCGCCTTCCTCATCTCCTTCTTCCCGATCGTCGTGAACGTGGCGACGGGGCTTGCCACCATCGAGCCGGAAACCGAGGATGTTTTGCGCGCGCTCGGTGCCAAGAAGATGGACATCATGCTGAAGGTCGGCATCCCGCGCTCCATGCCGTATTTCTTCGGTTCGCTGAAGGTGGCGATCACGCTCGCCTTCGTCGGGTCGGTCGTCTCGGAAACGGTCGCGTCCAATTATGGCCTCGGCAACATGATGAGTTCGGCGCAGAGCCAGTTCAACGTGCCGCTGGTGTTTGCCGGCCTGCTGATGCTGGCGATCGAGGGCATTGCCATGTACGCCCTGATGGCCTGGCTCGAAAAGCGCATGACCGGCTGGGCGCATCGCTCGACGATGGCACAGTAGACACCGTTCCGGCCGCCGCTCACACCAGTTTGAGCGGCGGGTCTCTGCTCTCATCCTCCTTCGGCGCGGCATGATAGGTGACCTGCGGGAAGGGAATGGAAATGCCCGCCGCATCGAAGGCTTCCTTGGTGCGTTTCGTCATGTCGCGCGAGGTCATCCACCAGACGCTGCTGTTCGCCCAATAACGCAGGGCCAGGATCACCGCATTGTCGCCCAGATCCATGACGAAGGCGGAAGGGGCGGGATCCTGCAGCACGCGCTCGTCTTTGTTGGCAAGCTCGAGCAGGATCGCGATCGCCTTCTCGATATCGTCCTCATAGGCAATGCCCACCTTGAAATCATGCATGCGGGTGGAGAGGCGGCTGTAATTGGTGACCGGCACGTTCCACAGCAGCGAATTCGGCGCCAGGCGATAAAGCCCGTCATAGGTCTTCAGTTCGGTCGCAAACAGGCCGATATCCTGCACGATGCCGTTGACGCTGCCGGTATCGATGTATTCGCCCACCCGGAAGGGCCGCAGCACGAGCAGCATGATGCCGGCGGCGATGTTCTGCAGCGTGCCCTGCAGCGCCAGACCGATCGCCAGGCCAATGGCGCCAAGGGCGGCGAGGATCGAAGCCGTCTGGACGCCGAACTGGCCGAGTACCATGACCAGCACGATGACGAGAACCGCATAACGAATGGCATTGGAAAAGAATTGCGCCAGCGTCGCATCGATGCCGTGAATGCGCGACAGGCCCTGTCTGGCCCAGCGGCTGAGAAGCCCGGAGGCGAACCAGCCGATGGCAAGCAGCACGACAGCGCCGAGGATCGAGAACGAATATTGCACGGCCAGCGCCGTCAACTGGGCAAGGGCTGCCTGGGTCGCAACGACGAAATCCGACGCCTGATCTTCCATGCGGGCGAGGCTCCTTCCTGTTCTTCAGGAGGTCCTAACTGGCGCAGGCGCTGGTGGGATCAAGAGGGGGCGGGAAATGCCAATGGCAGCACGAAGCTTGCCCGTCCGTCCGCCTCGGCGCCGCGGCCGATCGCCTTGATCGCGGCGATCAGGCGGCCCTTGCGGTTCAGCGCCCGGTCGCCGAATTCGATGAGGCGGGTGTTCGGGGTGGCATGCGGGGCCACCTGCCGCAGGCGGATTGCCAGCGCCTCGTCGTCCTGATCGGGATCGATGGCCAGTGCCGCGATGATCGCTGCGGCCGGCGAGCGGGATACGCCCATCCAGCAGTGGATGAGAAGCGGCGCCGTGCGATCCCAGCTTCTGGCAAAATCGATCAGGCGGGCCACATGCTCTTCGCCCGGCGCCACCAGATTGCCGGTGCCGGGAAAGGCGATGTCGTTCATCCTGAGCATCAGGTGCCGCTCGGCGCGGATGACGCCGGGACGATGGAAATCCTGGCCGTCGGCCACGAGGCTCACCATTTCGCGGGCGCGGTGGCGCACGGCAAGCTCGGCGATCTTGTCCAGCGGGCAGACGAGGATGGCGGTCATTTCGCGGCGATCTCCTGCCGGGCGCGATCGAGGTCATGGAAGCGGGCAAGGAACAGCCGCTGCGCCTCGATGGCCGCCATGGGCGCCATCGGCAGCATGTCGCGCGTAATGCCGCGCGGCAGGCCGAAGAACTTCTTCGCCTCCTCGTGCGAGAAGCCGGCCAGTTCCGTTGCCTCGAAATAGGCAGCCACCGTATCGGCCTTCTTGATGCGGGTTTTCAGCTCGCGCGAGGGGTGCGGCGGCAGGCCGAAGCGCAGATGCACCGCCGCCTCCAGCCGCTTCTCCACCGCCTTGTAGCCACCGCCGACCACCGCCTTGAACGGCGAAATCATGTCGCCGATCACATATTCCGGTGCGTCATGCAGCAGGGTCATGGCGAGTTCCGTCGCGGAGGCGGACGGATGCGTCAGGCGAAAGATCTCCTCGACGACGAGGCAGTGCTGCGCCACGGAAAAGGCATGGTCGCCGCGCGTCTGGCCGTTCCAGCGGGCGACGCGGGCCAGCCCGTGCGCGATATCGGTGATTTCCACATCGAGCGGTGAGGGGTCGAGAAGGTCGAGGCGGCGACCGGACAGCATGCGCTGCCAGGCGCGGCTTGAGGCAAGCGTGCTCACGCCTCGGCCTCGCTGGCTCCCGTCGGGAAGGAGAGGCCCGTCCAGGCCGGCAGTGCCAGCGTCACCGGGCAATCGCCGGCAAGCAGGGCCGTGCCGCTGGCGATGGCCTCGCCGACACGGTCGGTTCTGACGATCGCCAGCCCACGCGTGCCGACCACCGTGCCGAGCGTGCCGACCGGCTTGCTGCCGGCCGAAATTTCCGTGCCGGAGGCGGGCAGGGCGGTCTCGGCGAACACCTGCACGACGCGCCGGCGTGCCGTGCCGCGATGCTGCATGCGTGACACCACCTCCTGGCCGACATAGCAGCCCTTGCGGAAGGAGAGCCCTCCATCGAGATCGAGCAGCACATCATGCGGGAAGGCATCCTGCAGCGCATAGTCCCGGCCCGCCTCGACGAGCCCGGCCTCGATGCGCAGCGCATCATAGGCCTCCCGGCCGGCGTTGCCCGTCGCGCCGGCTTCCATGCCCGGGCGGCGCCGGAGCGGGAACCCTGCCTTCAGGAAGGCGCCGTCGACAATACCGGTGGCCGATGCGGCCTCGTCGCCCCAGGTTACGCTCACGCCCGTATCCGCCTCCGCCAGCGTCACGGCGGCGCGCAGCTTGTAGAGCGTCAGGCGCTTCATCAGCGCTGCGCGCTGATCGTCATCGCATTCCATCAGAAAGCCGTCGCCGTCCCGCCAGATCAGGAAATCGAACAGGATCTTGCCCTGCGGCGTCAGAAGCGCACCCGGCCGTGCCTCGCCGGCCGGCAGGCCCTCCACATCGGTGGTGATGATGCCGTGAAGGAAGGATTGCGCATCGGCGCCCTCGATCCTGATCAGGCTGCGGTTCTCAAGCAGAGCATGGGTCATGGCAGGCTGTCCGGTGAAAGCAATTCCCGCAAGGGCGCGTTGTGGCCGTGCCGGAACTGCATCAAAACAAGGAGAGAGCATTTCCGTGATTCTGTTTTCGCCGGACATGCTCCTTGGCACCCAGACATAGGCGCAGGCCCGTTGAGGCGCAAGCGCGGCAAGTCGGGGCGGGGGATCAATCCCCGCCGCTGAACATCTTCCACTTGCCGTCCGGGCTGATGCCGAGGCGGTAGAAATTGTAGTTGTTGTTCTCTTCCATGGCGATCAGATCGCCGGCGGTAATGATGCGCAGCAGTTCCACCCGCTCGGGCGGCGTCAGGGTGTCGAGCGGCTTGCCGACGAAATACGGCCAGACATAGATCTCGTCCGGCGTGCCGGGGTTCAGCCGCGCCGCACCCGTCTGCAGCAGGTCCAGCATGATAGCGAGAATTTCGAGACCTTCCTGATCGCCGGAAAGGCTCTTCAGCGCCTCCAGCGTGTCGTCGCCTGCCATGCCCAGCTGGCGCATCTGGTCGGGATCGAAGCTCAGCAGCGGTCGCAGGCGTTCGAAATCTCCGGAACTGGCTGCCTCGATGATCTTTTCGCGCATCGCGTGCACCGGTTCGGGCAGGGCATTGATGTCGCGGATGATCTCGACAGGAGCGCTGCCAGCCTCGGGCTCGGTTGCCGTGACGGGAGCCGTCGGCGTTTCGGCCGCCTGGCCGAACAGTGGCGCGGGCGTACCGACGCTGCGGGTGGCCGGCAGCGTCTGGCCGGGCATTGTCTCGCCCGATGTCTCGGCAGTGGGAGCCGTCACGTCACCGCCGAGCGCAAGGGCGCTCTGGCTGGACACGGTGGCGGAAAAGAGAAAACAGCCGGCGGCCAGAAGCCGAGCGAAGGAACGGTGGCGAGCCTCAGTCGCCGCAAGCGTCAGCATGAAAGGCTCCGGATCTTGTTACTGCAGCGTCCGTTCCGGCGAAAACTCGCCGGCCAGCATGCGGGCACGCAGGGATTCCAGCATGGCTTCCGCGCCTTCCTCGCCATGAATGCGGATTGTCTCGCGCATGGCCAGTGCGATGGCAGCGTCGGCGATGATCTCCGGTTCGATGCCGTCTGCACGACCGTCTGCCCAGGCTTCGTTCTGATATTCGAGCGCCGCCTGCATCTTCTCGTGCACAATCATGTCGTCGATGTCGTTGCGCGCTGTCTGCATGTGTATTCCTCTTTCAAGGGATGCCTGTTGTTACCGGCACGTTAACAAGACTAGCAGCCTTTTATCAAAACAACACGCCCCCATGGCGAAAGAGGTAAATAAACCTCTAATTTCCGTAGCGGGCGGCGATTTCGGCTGCCAGTGTTGCACCTTCGTTACGGTAGTTTTCTTCGGCAATACGAGCCGCCGGCGTGCAGCTCGCATGCACCGCCGCAAAGGCCCTGTAGCCCCGGTTGAAGGAGGCCGTCAGGCGTTCGCGCCGTGCCGGTTCGTTTGCCGCCTCGGCCTCCAGCAGCGCCTGCATTGAGGCACGCCAGCCGGCCGAATCGTCACCGCAAAGCGAGCGCAGGTATTGAACGGAGCCGAGAATTTCCGCAAGTCGCAAAAGCTGGCCATCATAGGGTGCAGGCTTTTCCGGCTCCGGCCGTGCAGCTTGCGGCGCAGTCGGCACGCTCGGCCCAGCGGCCTTCTGGGCGAGTGCGCCGGGCACTGTGCAAAATGTCAGGACGACGACAAGAAAGCCCTGAAAGGACAAGGCGTTGCCGGTCTTTTTTCGCGCAGCCGGGGAGGTGGCCTGCAGCGGCCGCATCGGGTCACGCCTCATCGCTGCGCCATCAGTCGTTCGGCGCATTCCAGCACGCTCGGCGGCACCGGCAGGCGGCGGATCTCCTCCAGCGTGAACCAGCCTGCATCGGCCGCGTCATCCGCGGCAATCGCGGGCGTTGCCGCATCGGCGCTGACGAGAAAGACCGACAGGAAGAAGTGGCTCTGCAGCGTGCCGGCCGCATCGCGTGTTTCGAGATCGTAGGTGGCGAAAAGCGCCGGGTCGCGTGCGGCAATGCCGGTTTCCTCGCAGAATTCGCGCAGCGCCGTTTGCGCCGGCGTTTCGCCCGGCTCCGCCCGACCGCCCGGAAAGGCGTAGAGATCGGCTGAAGGCGGGTTGCGCCGGCGGATCAGCAGAAGGCGTCCCTCGCGTTCCAGAATGGCGGAGGAGGCTGCCTGCGGCCATGAGGGGCCGGAAGCGGGAGGCGGGGAGGATGGCGTCGCTGCTATGGTCATGGCAGCCAGCATAACGCATGTGGCGGAAAAGTCCGAAGCCCTTTTGCCGCTCCTCGCCGGCCTGCTTCCGGCCTGTTGCGGGCGGCGGGCTGGTGCGGGAGACACCCTCCGATGCTTGACCCCGTCCGCCGGCAATGCGATCACAGCCGCATGTGTGGACGCTACGCCCTGACCGCGACGCCGGAGGATATTATCGAATTCCTCAGCGTCATCTCGATCGACGATTTTCCGAAGCGCTACAACATCGCGCCGACGCAGCCGATTCTCATCGTCAGCGCCGGCGAGAGACAGGCGCCGGGCAGCAACCTGCCGGTTCAGCAGGCGATGCTGGCCCGCTGGGGCTTTCTGCCCGGCTGGGTGAAGGACCCGAAGGATTTTCCACTGTTGATCAATGCGCGGGCCGAGACGGCGGCCGAAAAGGCATCCTTCCGCGCCGCCATGCGCCATCGCCGCGTGCTGGTGCCGGCCTCCGGCTTTTATGAATGGCATCGCCCGCAGAAGGAGGAGGGAGCCAAGGCGCAGGCCTACTGGATCCGCCCGAAGCGGGGCGGCATCGTTGCCTTTGCCGGCCTGATGGAGACCTGGTCCTCCGCCGATGGTTCCGAGGTCGATACGGCCGCCATCCTGACCACCCGGGCCAATGCGGCCATCGCATCGATCCATGACCGCATGCCGGTGGTGATCGCGCCGGAGGATTTCGAGCGCTGGCTGGATTGCAAGGTCGGCGAACCGCGCGACGTTGCCGATCTGCTGAAACCGGCCGAGCCGGATCTGTTCGAGGCCATCCCCGTGTCCGACCTCGTCAACAAGGTCTCCAACATGGGGCCGGACCTGCAGGTGCCGGTAACGCCCGTGGCGGCTCTGCCGGAAAAGAAGAAACCTGCGCCGCCTGAAGGGGGCGGCCAGCTTTCGCTGTTCTGATCCGTTCCGATGCCGCCGGCCGGGCGCCTCGCAGCGTCAGCGCCGTTTCAGGCGGATTTCAGCGTCTTGCGCTTCAGCATCAGGGCTGCCGCGACAACGGCCTTCAGGCCGAGCGGGCGCAGAGGGGCATGCAACTCCTGCTTGGGTTGCGGGGCTGGCTTTTCCTGGCTCATGATGATCTCCTCAAGAATGCGAATCCGTTGCCATTTGGCGTGGACGCGCCTCTCAGGGTAAATCAGGGCGGAAATACGGCGGAATTCAAGGCGCTTTTGCCGGATCCACATGATCCGCAGCGCAGATTTCCGCGCTGTTGTCGAAAAGACTCAGATCGTTTGTGTTGCAAGCTATTGTTGTATCGCAGCATCGGCGATGCGCCGCTGCCTGCCCGTCAGACGTTGGCGTGGTCGTCTTCGATGGTCAGCGTGCCGTAACGCTTCTTCCAGGCGCGCGCGCTGAAGGGCAGAATGCACAGATAGGCGAGTGTGGTCACCACCAGCACCTGCCACGTATAGCTCATCAGCAGCGCGACATAGAGCACGACCCCGAGCAGCAGCGGCAGCATCAGGTCGCGGCGCACGCGGGTCTCGGATTTCCCGGACCACACCGGCAGGCGGCTGACCAGCAGGTAGCCGATCAGCACGGTGTAGGCGGTGGCGCCATAGGCAATGGTGCGGTCGCTTTCCAGGCCGAGGAAGCCGAGATAGACCGGCAGCATCACGAGGAGCGCGCCCATCGGCGCCGGAACGCCGACAAAGAACTCGCTCTGCCATTTCGCCTTGTATTCGCGCTCCGCCATCACGTTGAAGCGCGCAAGCCGAAGCCCGGCGGCAATCGCATAGATCAGCGCGGCAATCCAGCCGATGGAGCCGGCCTGATCGAGTATGAAGACGTAAAGCACCAGCGCCGGCGCCACGCCGAAATTGATGATGTCGGCCAGCGAATCCATCTGCACGCCGAATTTCGAGGTGGCCTTCAGGGCGCGCGCCACGCGACCGTCGATGCCATCCAGAAAGGCGGCGAGCAGCACCATGGCGACCGCCAGTTCGAACCGATTCTCGAAGGCAAGACGGATGCCGGTGAGGCCGGCGCAGATCGCCAGCACCGTGATCAGGTTCGGCACCATCAGCCGAAGCGGGATTTCCCGAAGGCGCGGGCCGCGGGCGGCATCGTCGTCACTGGGCTCCGGGCTGATGTTCGGCTGCATGGTGTTCTCCGGGTTGGTTTAGCTGCGGCGGCTGAGCGTCGGGCCCTTGGTCGAACCGAATTCGGCGATCACGGTTTCACCGCACACGCAGCGTTGGCCGAGCGAGACGCGCGGCTCACCGCCCGCAGGCACATAGATATCGAGGCGCGAACCGAAACGGATGAGGCCGAAGCGCTCGCCGGCATCGACCGGCTCGTTTTCGTGCACGAAGCAGAGGATGCGCCGGGCAACGAGGCCGGCGATCTGCACCACGCCGAGCTTTCCATGCTTGGTTTCGATCACGAGACCGTTGCGCTCGTTGTCGGTGCTGGCCTTGTCCAGCTCGGCATTCACGAACTGGCCGGGGCGATAGACGATCCTGGAGATGCGGCCGCGGGCCGGCGCACGGTTCACGTGGCAGTCGAACACGTTCATGAACACCGAAATGCGCAGCAGCGGCGTGTTGCCCAGTTCCAGTTCCGCAGGCGGCACCACCATCTGCACCGAGGATACGCGTCCATCGGCCGGCGAAATGATCAGATCGTCATCCTGCGGCACGACCCGTTCCGGATCGCGGAAGAAATAGGCGCACCAGAGCGTCAGGATGAGCCCGATCCAGAACAGCGGCTTGGCGATGAGCCCCAGCACCAGCGAAGCCACGAAAAAGGCGATGACGAAGATATAGCCTTCCTTGTGGATCGGAACGAGCGTGTTGCGGATGGTGTCGAACAGGTTGGACAACGGGAGGTCTCCAGGATGCCGAGCGTTGGTTTCAAACCTAGCTGACTACAGGCAAACGGATTTGGGAGCAATGCGGTTCCGGCGAGGGAGGGAATGCGGAGATGCCGGCTTGTGGATGCAGCCCGCATCACGACGCCGAAAATCTGACAAGTGCTTCTGCCATAGACCTCAGCGATCTGCGGCTCGATCGGTAGGGAATTCGAGATGGGAACCAGCAACTATCTGATCGAAGGCGTGTCCGGCACGGGCAAGACCTCTGTTGCAATCGAGCTTCAGAAGCGCGGCTTTCATGTCATTCACGGCGACCGGGAACTGGCCTGCAAGGGCGATCCGCAGACCGGAGAGCCCCTGGATCAGGCGAGCATCATAAAGGGTAGGGCAGACTTCACCTTCGGGCACAGGCATCATGTGTGGCCCGTGGAGAAGGTCCGCGCGCTGATGGCGGACAAGAGCCATCAAGCCACCTTCTTCTGCGGGGGCTCCCGCAACTCTCACCAGTTCATCCACCTGTTCGATGCGGTGTTCGTTCTCGAGGTGGATCGGCAGACGCTTCGCAAGCGGCTGGAGAACCGGCCTGACGATGAGTTCGGCGGAAGGCCCGAAGAGCGGGACTTCGTATTGCGCCTGCATGAAAGCGGGGAAGATATTCCCCGGCAAGGCATGGTCATCGATGCCACGCGGCCGCTGGCCGAGGTTGTCGACGATATTCTGGCCCGGTGCGGCGGGGGCGGCTGAGGTCGCCGTCCCCGCGCAAGGTGCTCACACCGCCGGTTCCTTGCGGACCACCACGCCCAGATCGTCGCTTTCGCGCACTTTCCGCAGATTTTCTTCCGCCTGTGTTGCTTCGCGCTGGCGGTTCCACATCGAGGCGTAGAGGCCGTTCTGTTCGAGAAGGGCGGCATGCGTGCCGCGTTCGGCGATCTCGCCGGCGCGCAGCACGATGATCTCGTCGGCATTGATGACGGTGGAGAGGCGATGGGCGATGACGAGCGTCGTGCGGTTCTTCGACACCACGTCGAGGGCGGCCTGAATCTCCTGTTCGGTCGTCGTGTCGAGCGCCGAGGTCGCTTCGTCGAGGATGAGAATCGGCGGTGCCTTCAGGATGGTACGGGCAATCGCCACGCGCTGTTTTTCGCCGCCGGAGAGCTTCAAGCCCCGCTCGCCGACCATGGTCTTGAAACCATCCGGCAGGCTGGTGATGAAATGGCCGATCTGCGCCACATCGGCCGCCGCCAGCAGTTCGTCATCCGTGGCAGTCAGACGACCGTAGCGGATGTTGTAGGCAATCGTGTCGTTGAACAGCACCGTATCCTGCGGCACCATGCCGATCACGGCGCGCAGGCTCGTCTGCGTCACGTTGCGCACATCCTGCCCGTCGATCTCGATGGCGCCGGACTGGATGTCGTAGAACCGGTAGAGCAGGCGGGAAATGGTGGATTTGCCGGCACCCGAGGGGCCGACGATTGCCACCGTCTTGCCGGCCGGCACTTCGAAGGAGACGCCCTTCAGGATCGGCCGTTCTGGGTCATAGGCAAAATGCACGTCGCGGAAGGTGATGCGGCCGTTTTCGATGGCAAGCGGTCTGGCGTCCGGCCTGTCCACCACTTCGGCCTCCACCTCGAGAAGCTCGAACATCTGCTCGATATCGGTCAGGCCCTGGCGGATTTCGCGGTAGACGAAACCGATGAAGTTGAGCGGTACGGAGAGCTGGATCAAAAGCGCGTTGACGAAAACGAAATCGCCGATCGTCTGCTCGCCGCGCTGCACGGCAAGCGCCGACATCACCATCATCACGGTGGTGCCCAGCCCGAAGATCACGCCCTGGCCGAAGTTCAGCCAGCCAAGCGAGGTCCAGACCTGGGTCGCGGATTTTTCGTAGCGCGCCATCGAGGCATCGAAGCGCTTGGCTTCCATCTCCTCGTTGCCGAAATATTTGACCGTCTCGAAATTGAGGAGCGAATCGATCGCCTTGGTATTGGCCTCGGTGTCGCTGGCATTCATCGAGCGACGGATGGCGATGCGCCAGTCGGAAGCTTTCACCGTGAACCAGATATACGCCCAGACGGTGACGGCCGTCACCAGCACATAGGAAACGCCGTAGGAATACCAGAAGATGATGGCGGTCAGCAGGAACTCGACCAGCGTCGGCACGGAATTGAGGATCGTGAAGCGGACGATCGTTTCGATGCCCTTGGTGCCGCGCTCGATGATGCGCGACAGACCGCCCGTCTTGCGCTCCAGATGGAAACGCAACGACAGCTGGTGCATGTGCACGAAGGTCTTGTAGGCCAGCTGGCGCACCGCATGCTGACCGACGCTGGCAAACAGCGAATCGCGCAGCTGGTTGAGGCCGAGCTGGATGAGGCGGGTGAGGTTATAGGCAATCACCAGCGCCACGGCGCCGAGCAGCAGGGCGGGAAGGACGCCCGCCATGTCCAGTTTGCCGTTCAGCGCGTCCGTTGCCCATTTGAAGAAATAGGGCACGGCCAGCAGCACGAATTTGGCGACAAACAGAAAAACGGTGGCCCAGATGACACGGGCCTTCAGGTCCGGCCTGCCGCTTGGCCACATATAGGGCCAGAGGTTCACGAGCGTGCCGAGCGGATTGCCCGAATCCGCCGAAACGGTCTTCTTTTTCTGTGCCATGGATGCCTCCGGAGGGAGGCCTTCACATAGGACGACCGCCCGCGCTTTGCAATGCAAAGCATGGGCTGCGGCGTGGCATCAGCGGATCGTCTGGGGTGGCTGTTCGCTCTTGCGCATGTGGTCGCGGTGGATCTTTTCCGCCTCCACATCCGGCATGGCATCCTTCGGCACGCCAAAGATCTGGCCGGGCTGGATCACGTCCGGATTGGCGATCTGGTCCTGATTGGCCAGATAGATCGTGGTGTAACGCACGCCCTGGCCATAGACTCGCCGCGAGATCTGCCAGAGCGTGTCGCCGCGGCGGATGATGACGGAGGCCGCGTCGCTCTGGGTCAGCGGCGCCTGGGCAATGGTGCGGGCGCCCGGCACCAGCTGTGCCTCGGCAACGGAAGGCGGCAGCGGCGCCACCTTGCCGTTCGGCAGCACCGGCCCGACGGCGCGGGCAATCATCTCGCCGATTGAGCCCAGGCCCTTGCCGACGGAGGAAACGTCGCGCGGCAGGCCATCGAGCGCCTTCAGCGCGGCGGCGGCGTCCTTTACCGTATTCTGCGCGATCAGCTTGGCATTGGCGTCCGCATCGGCGGGCAGGCGGTATTCGGAAAGCGAGCGCAGCGAAATGGAGGTGGCGGAACGGGCCGCTGCCACCTGTTCGTCGCTTGGTGTCGCGCCATGGGCATAGAGGTTCTGCAGCAGCTGGAAGGCGCGCGACACCTCGTTGCGCAACTTGTCGAAGGCGCCGTCATCGATCGGCGTCAGCTCGGTGCTGCTCGCCTGCGGCGTTGCGACGGCTGCGACCTGGTCGCCCGCCGGGCGGATGAAGGGAACTTCGACGCGCACCAGAACCTTGCCATCTGCCCCCAGCTGGTCGACGGCGATGCGATGCTCGCCGATCGACAGGGGCATGATGCCGTCGATAACGAAATGGCCGTCGCCACCCGCCGTGCCGTCGCCGATCAGCTTGCCGTCCGCATAGGCCTTGAGCCGGGCGCCGGCGCGGCTGATGCCGGCGACGAAGATGCGGTCGCCCTCGATCTCGACGGCGCTGACCTGCAGCTCGGGCTTTGCCGTCGGCTGCGTCGCATCGGGCTTTTCTGCAGTTGCCGGAGCGGAGGCAACCTGTTGCGCGGCCGGCGCATCCGCGGCCTTGGCCGGGTCGGCAGGCGCCGGAGCCGCACCGGTTGCCGAGGGCTGGGGCGGCACGGGGCTTTCCCCCCCGGAGAGCGCGACGCGCTCGGTCTTGGCGGCCTCGTTGATATTCGGAACGGTGATCAGGCGGCTGGCTTCGCCCGGCTTGGTGACCATGGCCAGCAGCTCGCCGCCCTTGGCCTGCGGCACGGAAACGGTGGCAATTTCTTCCGAGATCACCGTGCGGCCATCCTTGGTGGTGGCCTTGAGCAGCAGCTGGTGGTCGCCCGGTGCCAGCGGCTTGTCCAGCACGGCGACGAATTCGCCGGCCTTGTCGACGCCGGTCGAGGCGACGGTCTCGGTCTGGTCATTGACGTCGAGGCGGGCTTCCGGCTCGGCGCGGCCGGCAATCACCGCGGAGCCGTCCGTTTCCACGCGCAGCACGTCGAAGGTCGGGATGATCAGGGGGCGCTCTGCTTTGGCGGTCTCGGCGGGCGCGGCCGGCGGCTTGGTGTTCGGCAGAAGGTCGCCCGCGGCGCTCGCCGCCGGTGCCTTGTCCGGGGTCGGATCCACCAGCGCACGGGCGGCATCACCGCCCTGCGTCACGGCTTCCTTCACCTCGCGCCCGGCATTGTTGATCGCCTGGCCGACCGGTTGGTCATCCGTCGACAGCCGCGGCATGATGACGAAGACCATCAGCAGGGTCGCGATCGCAACTACGGAAACAGCCAGCCAGACGGCGCGGTTCTTCATTCTTTTCCCTCTCCAGACGGATACCCGCCACATGCTACGGAATTACAGCTTTCATACCCGGTTAACAAGGTTTCGCCGTCCTTTTGCGCTTGCCCGGGGCTTGATTTCCCGTCACTTTTCCGGCTCGGGCGTCTGATTTGCCCGAACCCATGCTGTAATACGGAGATTCCTGTGCCAATTCGATCCATTTGTGCTTACTGCGGCTCGCAACCCGGCCGTGATCCCGCCTATGTCGCGGCAGGCCGGACGCTGGGAAAATCCATCGCCGCCCATGGTCTGCGACTCGTTTATGGCGGCGGCACCAAGGGCATCATGGGCGCCGTGGCCTCCGGCGTGCTGTCTCATGGCGGTGAGGTGACCGGCATCATCCCCGAATTTCTTGTCGACATGGAGGCAACCCGCCATTCTCTCGGACAGTTGAACGAGCTGATCATCACCAAGGATATGCACGAGCGCAAACACAAGATGTTCGAACGCGCCGATGCCTTCGTGACGCTGCCCGGCGGCATTGGCACGCTGGAGGAGATCGTCGAGATCATGACCTGGGCGCAGCTCGGCCGGCACGGCAAGCCGATGGTGTTCGCCAATGTCGGCGGCTTCTGGAACCCGATGCTGGAACTGATCGACCACATGAAGGCGCAGGGTTTTATCCACAACGCCAATCTGGTCAAGCCGCTGGTCATCGATCGGGTGGAGGACATCGTGCCGGCCATCATGGATGCCTGGGGCGACGAAGCCGTCGATGACGGCAACGAGGCCGTGATCGCCAAGCTTTAATCGACGATGAACAGTCTTGCACCGGTCTTCGTCGAAGACCGGTGCGGTTCGGCGCCATCGGCCACCTGGTAACTCATGCCCGGTGTCAGCAGAAAGCTGCGGCCATCGGCAAGCTCCGTCAGCAGTTCTCCCTCCAGGCAGAGCAGGATGTGACCTTTCTCGCACCAGTGGTCGGCGAGATAGCCTGGCGTATATTCGACCATGCGAACACGGATGTCCCCGAAATGCTGCGTGCGCCATGTGGCGCTGCCGGTCTCGCCACTGTGTTCGGTCCGCTCGATCCCCTCCCAATCGGTGGTGCCGAAGGGAATATCTGACATGCGCATGGGAACGTCCCTTGGGTGCGGCCTCAGCGGGCGCGATAGGCTCTCAGCATGGACAGGGTGTAGAGCGCCAGCGCCGACCAGATCAGCACGAAGGCCGAGAGTTTCACCGGGTTCATCGGCTCGTGGAACACGAAGACGGCGATCAGGAAGATGATCGTCGGGGTGATGTACTGCATGATGCCGATGGTCGAGAGGCGCAGCAGCTTGGCCGCGTTGGCATAGATCATCAGCGGCACTGCCGTTGCAATGCCGGCGGCGGCCAGCAGCCAGGTATCAGTGCTGGTACCGTGGGTGAAATGGCCGGTGCCGCTGGCTTCCAGCCACAGGATGTAGGGCAGGGCGGCGAAGCTGAGGATCGCCACCTCCAGGAAGAAGCCCTGGTTGGGGCCAATCGGCAGCGTCTTGCGCAACAGCGCGTAGATGCCCCAGCTGAACGTCAGCGTCAGCGAGATCCAGGGCAGGCGCCCGGCATCCCAGGTGAGAATGCCGACGGCAACGAAGGCAAGCGCGATCGCCGCCATCTGCGCCGGCGCCAGCCGTTCCTTCAGCAGGATCGAGCCGAGCAGGATGCTGAACAGCGGATTGATGAAGTAGCCGAGCGCGCCTTCGATCGCATGACCGGAGCCGACGGCATAGACATAGGTGCACCAGTTGATGGTGATCAGGCTGGCGGTCACGGTTGCCATCACCATGGTGCGCGGCGAATGCAGGGCGGCGCGGATATCGCCGAAGCGGCGGGTCACAAGCAGGATCAGCGCGGCAAAGGGCAGAGACCAGACCACCCGGTGCGCCAGTACCTCGAAGGGGGAGATGTGCCCGAGCGCCTTCAGGTAAAGCGGCAGAAAGCCCCAGATTCCATAGGCCGCCAGCGCATAGGCAAAGCCCTGCGGCGTGTCGCCGGTCTGCTGCGGTGCGGGCGATGCCGTGTCAGTTGCCATGCGGATGAACCTTTCCCTGTTACGGCGCCCTCATAGGCCGAAACAACGGTCGTCGCCAATTCATTCGTTTGGTGCTTGCATCAATGGCGTTCATTCGACAGGCTTGCCGGGGTTTTCGAAGCCCAGCCGGGAGCCAGGAGCCAGGTACATGAGCGACAGCCCCATCCATCGCCGCCTTTATGCCCAGCAGATGCTGGCGCGGGCTTTCGTCGAACGGGACGAGCGGCTGATGGCCGCCTTTGCCCGCGTGCCGCGCGAGGATTTTGCCGGTCCGCCGCCCTGGTACATCCGTGATCAGGAAGGGTACCGCGCAATGCCCTCCAACGATCCGCTGGTGCTTTACCAGGATGTGCTGGTCGGGCTCGACATGGCGCGCGCCGTCAACAATGGCAGCCCGGCCCTGCATGTCTGTCTCCTGCACAAGGCGGGTATCCAAGAGGGTGAGCATGTCGTGCATCTGGGGGCCGGCAGCGGCTATTATTCGGCGATCCTTGCCGAACTCGTCGGTCCCTCCGGCCAGGTGACGGCGGTGGAATATGACGCGAAACTGGCCGAGATGGCGCGGGCGGCGCTCAAACCCTACGACCAGGTGCAGGTGGTGCATGGCAGCGCCTTCGACTGGCCGCCGGCCAGGTCTGCGGCGAAGGCGGACGTCATCTACGTCAACTTCGCGCTCGATCATCCGCCGGCGCGCTGGGTGGAAAACCTCTATCTCAACGGTCGGCTGATCTTTCCCTTCGGCGTCCCGGCTATGGATGCCGCAGGCGGCCGCACCGGCGTGACGGCCCGTGCCGGCATGCTGATGATCGAACGCCGGACGGCGGGTTTCGAGGCCCGTTTCCTGCAAGGCGTCAGCTTCGTCTGGGCCGAGGGGCTCAACGAGGTGCCGGGCCGCCACGAGGGGCTGATGCGTGCCTTCCGCAGCGGAGGGCACGCAAAAATCCGCAGCCTGCGCTGGGGCGGCAGCCCCGGAACGCAGGAATGGTATGGCGAGGAGGGCTGGGGCCTCTCCTTCGACATGCTCTGATTATTCCGCTGCCAGACGTCCCGCCATGTGACGGTTCTTCATCAGCTTGTAGACGATCGAATCGATCAGCGCCTGGAAGGAGGCGTCGATGATGTTTTCCGACACGCCGACCGTCCACCAGCGGGTGCCGTCGCCATCCATGGATTCGATCAGGACGCGGGTGATCGCCTCAGTGCCGCCGTTGAGGATGCGCACCTTGTAATCCACCAGTTCGAGATCCTCGATCTCCCGGTTGAACTTGCCGAGATCCTTGCGCAGCGCAAGATCGAGTGCGTTGACCGGGCCATCGCCTTCGGCCACCGACATGATGCGATGGCCATCGATCACCAGCCGCACCACGGCTTCCGACACCGTCTTCAGCTGCCCGTTTGCATCGAAACGGCGCTCGACCATGACGCGAAAACCGTCGATCTCGAAGAAGGAGGGAATGGAGCCGAGCGTGCGGCGGGCCAGAAGCTCGAAGCTCGCATCCGCACCCTCATAGGCATACCCTTCCGCCTCGCGCTCCTTGACGATGGTGATCAGCTTGTCGAGGCGCGGGTCATCCTTGGCAACCTCGATGCCGCGGCGCTTCAACTCGTTGAGGAAATTCGACTTGCCGCCCTGGTCCGAGACCATGACCTTGCGCAGGTTGCCGACCGATTCCGGTTCCACATGCTCATAGGTGCGCGGGTCTTTCAGCAGGGCAGACGCGTGGATGCCGGCCTTGGTGGCGAAGGCGGACGCTCCGACGTAAGGGCTCTGATGGTTGGGCGAGCGGTTCAGCAATTCATCGAAGGCATGCGAGAGGCCCGTCAGCCCGGTCAGGCGCTCGCGATCGATGCTCGTTTCGAAACGCTCGTTATAGGCGGGTTTCAGAGCCAGCGTCGGGATGATCGTCACGAGATTGGCATTGCCGCAGCGCTCGCCGATGCCGTTCAGCGTGCCCTGGATCTGCCGCACGCCGGCTTCCACGGCGGCCAGCGAATTGGCAATCGCCTGGCCGGTATCGTCATGTGCATGGATGCCGAGATGATCGCCCGGAATGCCGGCGGCGATGACGGCGGAGACGATCTCCCGCACTTCCGCTGGCTGGCTGCCGCCATTGGTGTCGCACAAAACCACCCAGCGGGCGCCGGCCTCGTAAGCCGCTTTGGCGCAGGCCAGCGCATAGTCCGGATTGGCCTTGTAGCCGTCGAAGAAATGCTCGCAATCGATCATCGCCTCGCGGCCGGCGGCGATCACCGCCTCGACGCTGTCGCGGATCGATTCGAGATTCTCCTCGTTCGAACAGCCGAGCGCCACGCGCACATGATAATCCCAGCTTTTCGCCACAAGACAGATCACGTCGCTCTTCGACTGCAAAAGTGCTGCAAGCCCCGGATCGTTTGCGGCCGAGACGCCGGCGCGCTTCGTCATGCCGAAGGCCACGAATTTTGCGGCCCGCGTGCGCTTCTGGCCGAAGAAGGCGGTGTCGGTCGGATTGGCGCCGGGATAACCGCCCTCGATGTAATCAATGCCGAAGTCGTCGAGCAGCTTGGTGATGGCAATCTTGTCCTCGACGGAAAAATCCACGCCGGGCGTCTGCTGCCCGTCGCGCAACGTGGTGTCGAAGAGTGTGATTTTTTCGCGTGTCATGTCCGTGCCGCTCCCTGGCATGTCGTCATCCTTCCATACCCCTCACCCGGCTGCCGCCACCTTCCGACGGCGATTGCAGACGGCAAGACCCCCTCTGGCTGCCGCCATCTCCCCCACAAGGGGGGAGACCCATTGCGGCGCTGTCCTGCCCAGTTTGAAGGGGCCACATCCAGGAGACGTGGCTGGGTGAGGCAGCAGCCGTTCTGCCGGTCTCCCCCCTTGTGGGGGAGATGGCCGGCAGGCCAGAGGGGGGTATTCAAGTCCTCAGCTCTTTCCCGCAAACCTGTCCGTCGCCCGGATCAGCTGGTCGAGAATGCCGGGATCGGTCAGCGCGTGGCCGGCGCCCTCGACGATCTTCAGTTCCGCATCCGTCCAGTGCTTGGACAGCTCCCAGGCATATTTGAGCGGGCAGGGCATATCGTAGCGACCATGCACGATGACGCCCGGAATGCCTTGAAGCTTGTGTGCATCGCGCAGCAATTGCCCTTCCTCCAGCCAGCCGGCATGCATGAAATAGTGGTTTTCGATGCGGGCAAAGGCGATGGCGTAATGATCCTCGCCGAAACTGTCGATCTGCGCCAGGTCGGGGATGAGCGAGATGGTCGAGCCCTCCCAGCGGCTCCAGGCCTTGGCAAACCTGAGCTTTTCCGCCTCGTCGCTGCCGGTCAGGCGGCGGTGATAGGCGGCCATCATGTCGTGCCGCTCGGCTTCCGGTACCGGTTCGATGAACTTTTCCCAGCGGTCCGGATACATTTCCGAGACGCCGAATTGATAATACCAGTCGAGTTCCGCTTTCGTCAGCGTATAGATGCCGCGCACGACAAGTTCGGTGACGCGCTCTGGATGGCTTTCCGAATAGGCGAGCGCCAGCGTCGACCCCCAGGAGCCGCCGAACACCATCCAGCGTTCAACGCCGATCATCTGCCGCAGCCGCTCGATGTCATCGACCAGATGCCAGGTGGTGTTGGCCTCGAGCGAGGCATGCGGCGTCGAGCGGCCACAGCCGCGCTGGTCGAACAGCAGCACGTCATAGAGTGCCGGATCGAAGACGCGGCGCTGGTTCGGATTGCAGCCGCCGCCCGGGCCGCCATGCAGGAAAACGACGGGTTTCGCGCCCTTCGTGCCGACCCGCTCCCAGTAGATGTTATGGCCGTCGCCGACATCCAGCATGCCCGTTTCGTAGGGCTCGATCTCGGGATAATAGCTGCGCAGTTCGCTCATGTCAGTCGTCCTTGGGCGGCCATTCCGCCGTATCGTGATCGGGATGCTGGAAGGTCTTCTGTGCCACCGCCGCCAGCCAGTCCGCTGAAACCGCTTCCGCCTCTTCAGGCAGGTCCGCCAGCGCATGAAAGAAGGAGAGGCGGGAGTTCTGGCCGGATTGCAAGGCCGGTTTGGCCCGTTCCGGTTCGTCCAGTCCGCCAAGCACCACATTCAGCCCGTCGGCCCCCAGCGGCTCGAAGAACAGCGGCGTGCCGCAGGCGCTGCAGAAGCCCCGTCGCACCATTGCGGAGGAGTGGAACCAGGAGGGTTCGCCGCGTGTCAGGGCAAAATCCGCGCGCGCCACCCAGCCGAGCGGCAGAAAATAGTTGCCGGATGCCTTCTGGCACATGCGGCAGTGGCAGAGATGCGGATTGGCCGGCACGCCCCGGATGCGATAGCGCACCGCGCCGCACTGGCAGCCGCCGGAGAGAAACGCGCTCATGCTTCCTCCGGTGGCCACTGATCCGTATCGTGATCGGGATGCTGGTAACTCTCGACGGCGGCGAAGAAGGCCTCCATCTCCGGGCTGGTGACGGCGGGTTTTTGAAACAGCGTGTCGATCCAGGGCAGGCGCTGGTGATGGTTCACCTGCACCTGCGGCTCCAACTGCTCGGGGTGATCGAAGGCGCCGATCGCCAGTTCCACGCCGCCCGGATGATGATAGGTCAGCGGCGTACCGCATTTGTTGCAGAAGCCGCGTTTCACTTTGGCAGAGGAGCGGAAGAGGCTCGGCTGGCCGCGTGTCCAGGTCAGATGTGCCTGATCGGCAGAGACGAGCGCGCCGAAGAAGCTGCCGAACGCCTTCTGGCACATGCGGCAATGGCAGATCGACGGCCGCCCGAGCTTTTCCGCCCGAAACCGAACCGCGCCGCACTGGCATCCGCCGGTCATGATGCTGTCCATGCCGCTCTCCTATCTCAGGCTGACGTAAAGAACGATGCCGATGGTGATGGCGGCCACCAGAACGCCCTTGGCGATCAGGCCGTAGAGCAGCCATTTCGGCATCTTCGTATTGGGGTTGGGCTCCGTCATCACCGCCTCTCCTCTGGCCAGTCGGCGGTGTCGTGATCCGGATGCTGGTAGGAGACGACATCCGGCAGGAAGGGCGCGTCGTCGAGATCATCCAGCGTGGCGCGTGCCGGCAGCGAGGGAATGTCATCGGCAAAGGCGAGCTTGCATTCGATGCCGAACTGGATCGTCGGCGGCAGGCGGGCCGGATCGTCAAAGGCGCCTGCCGCGAGCGACAGCCCATCCGGCGCCTCATAGCTCAGCGGCGTGCCGCAATTCTCGCAGAAACCGCGCAGGACGAAATTCGAGGAGGCAAAGCGTTTCGGCTCGCCGCGCGTCCACGTCACCTTCGCGGTGCCGACCGCCACCAGCGGCGCATAGTAGGCGCCAAATGCCTTCTGGCACATGCGACAGTGGCAGACCGACACATCCTTCGGCGCCCCCTCCATGCGAAAACGGATCGCGCCGCACTGGCAGCCGCCGGTGTGGATCTCGCTCATGCGGGCCTCCTGTTGGTGGGTGGGGTACCCTCCTCTGTCCTGCCGGACATCTCCCCCTCAAGGGGGGAGATCGGCAGAACGGCAGAGGCTTTGCCCCGAACAAATCTCGGAGATTTCGACCCCATTTTCGTTGGCCAGCAGCCAGAAACGTGTGCCAGGTGCTCGCCAGTCTGATGCGCCCTTGATTGAGGCAGCGCGCGCGCGGCATCCCGATCTCCCCCCTTGAGGGGGAGATGCCCGGCAGGGCAGAGGGGGGTATGGCGCGGCGAAAGAGCCATGTTAGCGCTTCAACTCCCAGGTCGTCACCCGCTGGCCTGTTACGGGATCCTTGCCGTCCTTCAACTGGATACCCTTTTCCGCCAACTCGTTGCGGATGCGGTCGGCTTCGGCGAAGTTTTTGGCTTTGAGCAGTTCAAGCCGCATCTCCACCAGCGCATCGATGCCGGCGGCAATGGCTTCATCCACCTCCACGGGCTTCGGCAAGAGGCCAAGCAGATCGGCCGAGGCGGCGAACCGGGCTTTGGCGTCTGGATCGCTGTGCGAGGCCTGGGCCAGGGCATGCAGCGCCTGGATGGCGGCGACCGTGTTGAGATCGTCCGAAAGCGCCTCGAGCACGCTCTCGTCCGGTTCAGCGCCACTAGCCTCGGCCACCGGCCATTTCGCCAGCAGCCGCTCCGCCTCTTCCAGCCGCTTAACCGAAAAATCGATCGGCTCGCGGTAATGCGTCATCAGCATGGCAAGCCGCAGCACTTCGCCCGGCCATTTCCGGCCGCCGAACTTCTCGGTCTCCAGAAGCTCGTTGATGGTGACGAAATTGCCCTCCGACTTCGACATCTTGCGGCCTTCCACCTGCACGAAGCCGTTGTGCATCCACACCGTCGCCATCACGTCGGTGTCGTAGGCGCAGCAGGACTGAGCGATCTCGTTTTCGTGGTGGGGGAAGATCAGGTCGAGGCCGCCGCCATGGATGTCGAACTGGTGCGGGCGGGCCTTGCCCTGCGGCGAAAGCCTGTCCTTGATCTCTTCCCACAGATAGCGGTTGGACATGGCCGAGCATTCGATATGCCAGCCCGGCCGGCCATAAATGGCAAAGCTCTTGCCTTCGAACACGAAACTGGCGGCCCAGCCGGGTTCGGTATCGGCGGACTGTTTCCACAGCACGAAATCGCCGGGGTTCATCTTGTGGGCTTCCACGGCCACGCGCGCGCCGGCTTGCTGGTCCTCAAGTCGGCGCTTGGAGAGCTGGCCGTAATCGGCCATGGAAGCGGTGGCAAACAGAACCTCGTGGCCTTCCGGGCCCGATGCCACATAGGCATGGCCCTGGGTCAGCAGGCGCTGGATGATCTCGATCATCTGGGGAATATTGTCGGTCGCGCGCGGCTGATGCGTGGGCTCCAGGCAGCCGAGCGCCTTCACATCCGCCTGGAACTGGCTTTCCGTCTTGCCGGTCACGGCCCGGATCGCCTCGTTCAGGCTCATCGAGCCATCGGCGATCTTGGATCCGAAATCCCGCAGCGCCCGCGCATTGATCTTGTCGTCCACGTCGGTGATGTTGCGGGCATAGGTGACATGGGCATCGCCATAGACATGCCGCAGCAGGCGGAAAAGCACATCGAAAACAATGACGGGGCGCGCATTGCCGATATGGGCATAGTCATAGACGGTCGGGCCGCAGACATACATGCGCACATTGTTCGGGTCGAGCGGCTGGAACACCGCCTTTTCGCGGGTCAGCGTGTTGTAGAGCTTGAGCGTGTGGCTCATCGATATCGTCTCCCGAAACGGACTGGAACCGGCCGGACCGGTTCTGTGTCTTCTTGTGGTTTTCGAGAGACGAGAACGGCCGGCCAGCGAATGCTAGCGAATAATGATCCCGCAGATGGTGCAGAGGGCCGTGTTCATGGGGCAAAGCTTATGGCCCCGAACCGGCATGTGGTCAAGGGGAGGGCAAGGCCGAAATGTTCGCTCATCCGGTGGCTGGCGAAATATTCATACTGCCTCGGACGGGCGGTAAACAGGTCTATGGCTGCAGCGGGATTTTTGCCTTTGCCGGCATCAGCCCCAGCACCAGCGCGCAGCCGGCGATGATCACCGCACCGCCGGCGATCTGCATCAGGCTCAAGGGTTCGTCCAGTAGCAGTGCGCCCACCAGAACGGCGACCACCGTGACGGCAAATTCGACGCTGATTGCCCGCGTTGCACCGATTGACGAGACAAGGCCGAAATAGAGCACATAGGTGAGCGCACTCATCAGGCCGGCGAGCGCGACGAGATAAAGGTAATCGACAGCCTGCGGCACGCCCGGAACCGGCACGACCGCAATCAGCGGCAGGGCAATGATGCCGCCGGAGAGAAATGCGCCGATGGTGACCTCCCAGGGCCCTGTGCCGGCGAGGTGGCGGCTCGCATAATTGCTGCCGAAGGCGGCGGAGAAGGTGGAAAACAGCATGGCGGCACAGCCGAGCAGAAAGGTCGGCGTCACCGGAACGGCGGGGAAACCGACGAGCATCACGAGACCGATCGTGCCGAGCATCAGGCCCAGCACGCGGGCGGGTGAGATGGCCTCCAGCCCCCAGAGCCTCGAAATCACCATGGAAAACAGCGGGATGGAGGCAACGAAGATCGCCGCCATTGCCGTGCCGATGCGCGGCGTCGCATAGGAAAGCCCGATCAGCTGGCCGGCAACCGTGGTGGCGCCCACCACGGCCAGCGGCGCGACGCGGGCAGGGAAGGCAAGCCTGCGCCGCGTCAGCCGCGCCATCAGGATCAGGATGGCGGCCGCGATGAAACAGCGGAAGGTGACCGCCCCCACCCAGCCAAAGGCGGCGACCACCTTCAGCAGAAGCAGGAAGGAAAAGCCCCAGGCAATGGCAAGGAACAGATAGGCAGCAAGATCGCGAAGGCGCATGGGGAAAGCTTTGAACGGGCCGGTTGTTATTCCGGCAGGCGGTAATCAACGAACCGGTTCTGCCGCACGACATAGAGCCTTCCGGTTTCCGTCATCTCCGGCGAACAGAGCGGCAGGAGTTTTTCGGCGACTTCGGACGGGTGCGGCAGGGTGGCGGGGTCTTCGCCCGGCATCGCCTGAGCCCGCATGGCGGTGCGGGTCGCACCCGGATTGACATTGATGACGCGCAGTCTCGTCTGCTGCGTTTCGGCGGCCCAGGTGCGGCCCAGCATTTCGACAGCCGCCTTGGAGGCGGCATAGGCGCCCCAGAAGGGGCGGGCATCGGTTGCCACGCCGGAGGAAAGCAGAAGCGCGCGTCCGGCATCGGATTTTTGCAGCAGCGGTTCGACCGAGCGGATCAGTCGCCAGGTGGCCGTCACATTGGTCAGCATCACCTTGTCGAAAACTTTCGCCTCGATATGGCCGACCGGCGAAATGACGCCCAGAATGCCGGCATTGGCCACCAGAATGTCGAGTTTGCCCCAGCGCTCATAGATCGAGGCACCGAGCCGGTCGATGGCCTGCATGTCGGTGAGGTCGAAGGGAACGAGCGTCGCCGTGCCGCCGGCCGCCTGGATCTGGTCGTCGAGTTCCTCGAGACCGCCCACCGTGCGGGCGCAGGCAATCACATGCGCGCCGGCTTTTGCAAGCGCAAGCGCCGTAAAATAGCCGATGCCGCGCGAGGCACCGGTCACCAGTGCGATTTTGCCTGTCAGGTCGATGCTCATCAATCCTCCACCTCTGCCTGGCAGATCTGCGTCTGCGCCTGTGCCGCAAGAGGTCGTTACCCTCCCTGCTGTCATCCGTGCTTGTCACAGGGGGTGGCTCGGCGCAAGGGGTTGCGCCGGCATGACGCAGCAGCAACCGTTGGTCCAAAATACAAAAAGCCCCTCCGCCGGTCCGGCAGAGGGGCTTTGTCAGAAAAGGGTCTCAGCCGTTGCTGGCCATGACCGAAACCTTGCGGCCCATTGCTTCGCCGTGCTTGTCCAGCAGGCGGGTCGGGTAATCGCCGGTGAAATAGTGATCGGTGAATTGCGGACGGGCGGGGTTGCGGTCCTCGCCGCCAACGGCCCGGTAAAGCCCGTTGATCGACAGGAAGGCGAGCGAATCCGCGCCGATATAGCGGCACATGGCCTCGACACCGTCATACTGGTTGGCGAGCAGCTTTTCGGCGTCCGGCGTATCGATGCCGTAGAAATCCGGATAGAAGATCATCGGCGAGGCAACGCGCAGATGCACTTCCTTGGCGCCCGCATCGCGGATCATCTGCACGATCTTCAGCGAGGTTGTGCCGCGCACGATCGAATCATCGACCAGGATGACGCGCTTGCCCTCGATCATCGCCCGGTTGGCCGAGTGCTTCAGCTTCACGCCGAAGGCGCGGATCTGCTGGGTCGGCTCGATGAAGGTTCGGCCGACATAATGGTTGCGGATGATGCCGTATTCGAAGGGAATGCCGCTTTCCTGCGCATAACCAAGGGCTGCCGGCGTGCCGCCATCCGGAACCGGCACCACCACGTCGCCTTCGACGGGGGCCTCCTGCGCCAGGTTCACGCCCATGTTCTTGCGCGCCACATAGACGCTGCGGCCACCCACAACCGAATCCGGCCGCGCGAAGTAGACATATTCGAACAGGCACAGGCGCTCCGGTTGCGCTGTCGGCGATTTGCGGGAATCGATCTCGATCGAGCCGTCCGGCTGGATCTCGCAGATGATGATCTCGCCGTTTTCCACGTCGCGCACATATTTGGCGCCGATGATGTCCAGTGCGCAGGTTTCCGAGCAGAAGATCGGCTTGCCGTCCAGTTCCCCCATCACCAGCGGGCGGATGCCGGTGGGGTCGCGTGCGGCGATCAGCTTGGTGCGGGTCAGCGCCAGCATGGAATAGCCGCCTTCCATCTGGCGGATAGCATCGATGAAGCGGTCGGTGGTGTTGGTGTAGCGCGAGCGGGCGATCAGGTGGAGAACCACTTCCGTATCGGAGGTGGACTGACAGATGGCGCCACCGGCGATCAGCTGGCGGCGCAGCGTAAGCCCGTTGGTGAAGTTGCCGTTATGGGCAACGGCGATGCCGCCGACTTCCAGTTCGGCAAACAGCGGCTGCACGTTGCGCAGCGCCACTTCGCCGGTGGTGGAATAGCGGGTGTGGCCGATCGCCATCGGCCCCGGCAGCTTCGCGAGCGTTGCCGGGTTGGTGTAGTGATCGCCGACCAGGCCCATGTGCTTTTCGGTATGGAACTGCTTGCCGTCGAAGGAGACGATACCGGCCGCTTCCTGGCCGCGATGCTGCAGCGCATGCAGCCCGAGCGCCGTCAGCGTTGCGGCATCGGGATGACCCAGAATGCCAAACACGCCGCATTCCTCATGCAGCGTGTCGCCGTCCAGATCGTGGGAAACATCATGCGAAACCGGCTGAATCATGGTCTGCAGGTCCTTGGAGCTTGGTCAGAAAACTGAAAGAGGCCGGAGAGGGGCTTCCCGTATCCGGCCTTGTCTGGCGCGCTATAGCACAAGTGGTGACGCTTGGCTTCCCTTAGAAGAGCAACAAAGCGTCAATTATTTGTCACACTCGGTGCCGGGGCCTCGTCGGAGGGGGCGGCTTCCGTCTCGCTGCCCGGCGCCGGAGCGCTCTTGCCGAGAAGGCGGCTGCGCGCCTGCTGTTCGATGTTTTCCGGCAGCACGGCTTCCAGGCGTGCGACCAGCGTATCCAGGAAGGGCTTGGATTTCGACTGGGTGACCCAGGCCGGCTGCGCCTGCGCACCGACCAGCCAGTTCCAGAACGCCACCGCCACGACCAGAAGCAGCACGCCGCGCGCCACGCCGAAGACGAAGCCAAGCGCCCGGTCCAACGCGCCGATGCGGCTGTCGATGATGAAATCGGCAATGCGCGTGGTGATGAAGGTGATGATGACAAGCGCGATGAAGAAGATCAGCACCACGGAACCTGCAATCGCGATGCGGTCATCGGTGGTATAGTTCTTGGCATAGGGCAGAAGCAGCGGGTAGAGATAGTAGGCTGCGGTAATCGAACCTGCCCAGCTGGCAATCGACAGCACCTCGCGGGAGAAGCCGCGCACCATGGCGAGCACCGCCGAAAACAGTGTGACGCCAATGACAATGCCGTCGAAAATCGTGATGGGCATGAACGAACTCACTCCAAGACTGATCTGGCTGCGCCAGAATGACCCCTGAGACGGGTGGCGGCAGGATTTGCTTAACCCTTGCGGCCTGTGGCGCACCTCTTACAACAGGGAGACGGCGGGGAAAAGATCAATCCTCCTCCTCTGCTTTCCCCAGCTTCCTCATCGACCCGGCGATTTCCACCACCAGATCGGGCAGGCCTTCGATTTCGCTCCAGCCCTTGCGGCCGCCCTTCGGGATCTCGGCCGAGGAGGCGGGCAGCATGGCGGAAGAAAAACCCAGCTTTTCGGCTTCCTTGAGGCGCTGCGCCGTCTGCGAGACGGGACGCACCGCCCCTGACAGGCTGACCTCGCCGAAATAGACCCGCTCGGAGGGCAGGGGGGCGGCGGCAAGCGAGGAGACAAGCGCTGCGGCCACCGCCACGTCGGCGGCTGGTTCCGAGATGCGGTAGCCGCCCGCCACGTTCAAATAAACGTCATGCTGGCCAAGACGCACGCCGCAATGGGCTTCCAGCACCGCGAGAATCATCGAAAGGCGCGCCGAATCCCAGCCGACGACGGCCCGGCGCGGCGTGCCGAGCGAGGTGGGGGCGACAAGGGCCTGCACCTCCACCAGCACCGGGCGCGTGCCTTCCATGCCGGCAAACACGGCAGCCCCCGGCGCCTTGGCATTACGCTCGCCGAGGAAGAGTTCGGAGGGGTTGGAAACCTCGCGCAGGCCCTTGTCCGACATTTCGAACACGCCGATCTCGTCGGTCGGCCCGAAACGGTTCTTCACCGTGCGCAGGATGCGGTAATGGTGGCCGCGATCGCCCTCGAAATAGAGAACCGCATCGACCATGTGCTCGACGACGCGGGGGCCGGCGATCTGGCCCTCCTTGGTCACATGGCCGACCAGCACCATGGCGGCACCCGTCTGCTTGGCAAATCGGATCATCGCCTGAACGCCGGTGCGCACCTGGGTCACCGTGCCCGGTGCGGAATCGGCGGTATCGCTCCAGAGCGTCTGGATGGAATCGATGATCACCAGGTCCGGCCGCCTGCCTTCGGCAAGCGTCGCCAGGATGTCCTCGACATTGGTTTCGGCGGCGAGCAGCACGTCGGTATTGGCCGCACCCAGGCGCTGGGCTCTCAGCCGCACCTGCGCCACTGCCTCTTCACCAGACACATAGATGATCCGATGGCCGCGGCGTGCAAGGGCTGCCGCCGCCTGCATCAGAAGCGTCGACTTGCCGATGCCCGGATCGCCGCCGACCAGTACGGCCGAGCCGCGCACGAAGCCGCCGCCCGTCACCCGGTCGAGTTCGCTGATGCCGGTCTGCACGCGCGGCGCTTCCTCTGTTTCGCCGGACAGCGTGGTGAGGGCAACCGGGCGGCCCTTCTTCGGCGTCTTCCCCGGTCCGCTGCCGATGCCGCCCATCGGATCTTCTTCAACAATGGTGTTCCACTCGCCGCAGCCATCGCACTTGCCGGCCCAGCGGGTATGCACCGTGCCGCAGTTCTGGCACACGAATTGGGTCTTGGGTTTTGCCATCGAAAGATCAGTCTTCTTGTTGTTCTTCGGAAAAGAGGTCGGCCGGGAGGTTCTGGTGGCCGTGTAAAACGCGCAGGATGATCACCTCCGTCGCAGTCGCGCGGAAGTAAATGCAGCGTCTGTGAAATGGCAGCGCCTTCAAGCCGCTGCGCAGGTCATCGCGTGGAACACCGGGAAAGCCGCTCGCGGCTGTCCATTCGATCTTGCTGGTCAATTGGCGCACAAAACGGCTTGCTGCGATGATGTCACTTTCACCAATGTGGACAAAGATGTCGACAAGGTCCTGATCCGCAAGCCGCGTGTAGATCAGCTTTTTCGGTTTAATCGGCGCATCCCCCGTTCGATGATCGAATCGGCGACGACATCAGCGCTTTGGAACGGCAGGATCTCACCAGCCGCGATCTGGGCATCCGCGGCATCGATAGCTCGCCGAACCTGCTCATCGTCACGACCCAGCAACCGTAGCCCCGCCCGCACCACGTCCTCGGCGCTTCGGTAGACACCGCTGCGCAGCTTCGCGTCGATGAAGGCCTGTTCTTCTTCGGTCAGGTGGATCTCGGTCATTTCGATCTCCTTTTGTTCTCTTATAACGCAGCCTGTGCGCCCTGACCAGAGGGGAAGAAAAGGCTCAGATCTCGCCTTCGCCGAGGCAGCGTCGCTCGTAGCGAAGCCCGAGGCTGGTCAGGAGTTCGTAGCCGATCGTGCCGGCAGCCGCGGCCACCGTGTCAAGTGCCATGTTCGGCCCGAACAGTTCGATGTAATCCCCGGCATGGATTGCATTAGGCGGCAGGTCCGTCACGTCGAAAATGGTGAGGTCCATGGTGATGCGGCCGATGACGGGCACGCGCTGCCCGGCAAGGAAGCCGAAGGCACCGGCCGGCACCGCGGAACGCAGGGGCACCCCGCTGCCCGAAAGATTGCGCAGGTAGCCATCGGCATAGCCGACCGCGGCAATGGCCAGCCGGCTGTCGCGGGCGAGGCGGTGCGTTCCGCCATAGCTGACGGTCTCGCCCGCCCTTGCCTCGCGGATCTGCACGATGCGTGCTTCGGCGGTAGCCACCGGACGCATCGGATTGTCCATGCCCAGGGCTGCCTGCCCGCCGTAAAGGGCAATGCCCGGCCGTGTCAGGTCGAAGTGATAGTCCGGTCCGAGGAAAATGCCGGCCGAGGCCGAGAGGCTCGCTTCCGTCCCGTCATAGGCAGCGCTCACCTGGCGAAAGAGGGCGAGCTGCTGGCGGTTGCCGTCGGCGTCCGGTGCGTCGCCGCTGTGCAGATGGGAAAGGATGAGAACCGGTTCGAAGCTCGTCGGGCGTGAGACATCGCCTGCCAGCGCCAGCGCCTCGTCGACGGAGAGCCCCAGCCGGTTGAAGCCGGTATCGACCTGCAGCGCGCAAGGGTAGGGGCCTCGCTCGGAAAGAACCGACATCCAGAAGGCCAGCTGTTCCTCGGAGGCCAGAACGGGAACCAGATCGCTGTCGAAGAAGGTCGCTTCCTGGCCCAGCCAGATGCCGGACAGCACGAAGATCCGCGCTTCCGGCGCATAGGCGCGCAGCGTCTCGCCTTCGCTGGCGGCGGCCACGAAGAAATCCCGCGCGCCCGCCTCGTAGAGCGTCAGCCCGCAATCCTCGATGCCGAGCCCATAGGCATCGGCCTTCACCACGGCACCGGTGCGTGCCCGGCCGGAGCGGCGTGCCAAGTCGCGCCAGTTCTCCGCCAGCGCCTCCAGATTGACGGTGAGACGGAGCGGGGCCGCTTCGAAGGGATCTGTATCCGGCAGGTCGTCGCGTCCGTCTGTCATCACACTATTCCTTCGTCCTTGATGGGCGGGGCCGGAATCAGCGCCAGGAGCCGATGAACCCACCGGGCGGACCCTATCGATTTTTATCCGGCGCGAAAATGATGATCCGGTGAATTCTTCGCACAGGCGCGCCGCATCCCTTGCCCGGTGCCTCAGGCGAGGAGGCAGAACGGCGGCGATCACTTTTGTTCAAGACGACGGCGCCGGGGCGTATTAAGCTTGGTGCATGCACAATGTATCGCAGCAGCAGGCCGCCGAGGCGACGCCTGTTTCGATGACGGAAAAGACCCGTTTCTGGCGCGACAGGCGTTTCCACGACATGGAATGCCTGACGGCCTCCTTCATCACGCACGAATTTTCCCCGCATTCGCACGACACGTTTTCGATCGGCGCGATCGAGAACGGCTGCCAGGTGGCGATGATCCGCGGCGAGCGCGAGCATACCGGCCCCGGCGCGCTCTACCTCATCAATCCGGGTGAAGTGCATGACGGCCAGCCCGGCGCGCCGGAGGGGTATCGTTACCGGATGATCTATCCCGACATGGGCGTGCTGACCGATATCATAGAGGACATGACGGGGCGCGTCTTCCATGGCTCTCCGAGTTTTGCCCGGCAGTTGCTGACCGACCGGCCACTGGCTGCCGCCTTCAACCGGGCGCATCGTGCGATCGAGGAGGGCACGGCGCTGGAGGGCGAGGAGGCCATGTACGGCGTGCTCGCCACCATGTTTGCCCGCCACGGCAGCGAGATCATCCGCGCGCCCGATTACCAGGAGCCGCTCGCCATGCGCCGGGTGAAGGACTATATCGCCAGCCATTTCGATGAGGAGATCGGCCTTCAGGCGCTGGCGAAGGTGGCGGGCCTCAGCCGCGCCCACATGATCCGCGCCTTCCGCAAACATTATTTCATCACGCCGCACGCCTACCAGACGGATCTGCGCATCCGCCATGCCCGGCGCCTGCTGCGCGCGGGTGCGACCCCATCCGATACGGCCGCCGCGTGCGGTTTTGCCGATCAGGCGCATCTGACACGGCATTTCAAGGCGCGCACGGGGCTGACGCCTGCCGTCTTCCGCGCCGCCTGATCACTTTCCTTCAAGACCGGAAGGCACGGGCAGGGATATAGCCTCCGGCAACAGGAGGCATTCATGAAATCAGACACTGTGAGGCGCGAACTGCTTGAGGGGACGCGCACGATTATTCCCCTTGTGCTGGCAGCTTTGCCGATCGGCTTTGTCTTCGGCACGGTGGCGGCCGGCAACGGGCTGTCGCCGCTCGAAACCGTGTTGATGAGCGCGCTGGTCTTTGCCGGCGGCTCGCAATTCGTCGCCATGGACCTGTGGACCCATCCCGCCTCCTGGAGCGCGCTTGGCCTTGCCGCCCTGCTCGTCAACCTGCGGCATATCCTGATGGGCGCCTCGCTGGCGCGCAGCCTTGGCCTGTTCCGGCCCTGGCAGAAACTGGCGACGCTTCTGGTGATGGCGGACGAGAACTGGGCGCTGGCCGAAGCGCGCGCGCGCCAAAAGCCGCTGACGCCGGCCTTTTATCTCGGTCTGGCGCTGCCTTTTTATTGCGGCTGGGTGCTGGCGAGCCTTGGCGGTTCGCTGTTTGGCGCGCTTCTCGGCGATGTTGCGGTCTACGGGCTCGATTTTGCCTTTCCGGCCGTCTTCATCGTGCTGCTGATGGGCTTCTGGAAGGGACGGGAAACCGGCCTTATCCTCGCCGCCAGCGCGGTTGCGTCACTCTCGGTGCACAGCCTTGTTCCCGGCGCCTGGTACATCGCCGCCGGTGCGCTGGCGGGGCTTGCCGCGGCACTCGTCGCGCCGGTCCGGCAGGAGGTCGCGGCATGACGCTCGATCCGGCAACGCTTGCCGCCATCCTTGCCATGATGGCAGCCACCGTCTTCACCCGCCTGATCGGCGCGCTGCTCGTCAGTCGCTTTGTTCTGACGCCGCGTGTCGAAAGGGCGCTGACGGCGGTGCCGCCCGCCGTGCTGATGGCGGTCGTCACCCCCACTGCCATCGCGACCGGTCCCGCGGAAACCATGGCCTGCCTCGTCACGGCGCTTGCAGCGCTGCGCCTGCCGCTTCTGCCGGCCGCGGGTGGCGGTGTTTTGACGGTGGCCGTGCTGCGCGCCGCAGGGCTCTGACGTCTTCAGTCCCTGCTCTCCACCGGCATGAAGCGGGTGCGAAAGACCGTCGGGCTGACACCGAGCCGTTTGCGGAAATGATGGCGCAGCGCATGGGCGGAGCCGAAGCCGACGGCACGTGCAATGTCTTCCATCGCCGTGTTCCGCTCGCACAGCAGGTGTTTTGCCCGCTCCATCCGTTCCGTGGCCAGCCAGTCGCCGGGGGAGAGGCCGGTCGCTTCGAAAAAACGGCGGATGAAGGTGCGTTCGCTCATCCGGCAGGTGCTGGCCATGCGGGCAATCGTCCAGTCGCCGGCCAGATCGGTCCTGATCCGGTCAAGAAGCGGGGCGATCTCGCTGCCGGGCCGCAGCGCGACAGGGCGTTCGAGGAACTGCGCCTGCCCACCGTTGCGATGGGCGGGCATGACGATGCGCCGTGCCACCGAATTGGCGGCCGCGGCGCCGAAATCCTGCCGGACGATCTCGATCAGGAGATCGATGCCGGCCGCGCTGCCGGCGGCGGTCAAGATACGGTCATGGCTGCGATAAAGCGAGGCCTCGT
The DNA here is from genome assembly GCF_018760785.1 of Rhizobium sp. CSW-27. Classification (GTDB taxonomy): domain Bacteria; phylum Pseudomonadota; class Alphaproteobacteria; order Rhizobiales; family Rhizobiaceae; genus Neorhizobium. Next base: position 214,694 of record NZ_JAHHZO010000001.1, on the reverse strand, counting down.
CGACCTGCACCTGTGGTCGCCTTTGCCGCAGACGGTCTGCATAACGCCAGTGGGTGGTGGCCACAGCCCCATCCAGCAACCCCGTTTCAACCAGAACGACGGCGCCGGAGCAGAGCGAAACGAGCCTCGCACCTCGGGAATGGGCGAAACGCAGGCGATCGCACAGCGCCTCCGGCACCGGTTCGTCGATGCCGCGCCAGCCGGGCACCACGATCATGTCCGCCTGATCGATCAGATCGACGCCGCCATCGGCCATCACCGTCAGGCCGCCCTGCGCCCGCAACGGGCCGCTCTCGATGGCGGCGCTGGCGAAGCGATACCAGCCCGGTCCCATTTCGGGTCGGCTCAGCCCGAAGACTTCCGAGGCAATGCCGAATTCGAAGGTGCAAAGCCCGTCATAGACAAGCGCAACGACCAGCGGGCCAGTGAGAGGGATGTGCGTGTTTGGCATGATATCTACGCATATTGTCAAAGCTGCCAATTGGCAAGCACGGCAGATTGGCCGAATTTCGCTCTATCCGAAAGCCGCTGTGATCCCTGGAGATTGATCGATGACCAGTGCCGTGACCGCCATTGCCGCCGCCCCGAGTGCGGATGCCCGCGCCTATTTTGCTGCAAGCTTCACCTTCGAGACCGATTGCTGGGATGTGCATGATGCGCTCGCCAAGGGCGCGGATTTCGTGCTGCTCGATGTGCGCAGCCCCGCTAATTATGCCGCCGGTCACGTGCCGGGGGCGATCAGCCTGCCGCATGGCAAGATCACCGCGCACCGCATGTCGGCCTGGCCCGAAGGCACGCTGTTCGTGACCTACTGCGCCGGCCCCCATTGCAACGGGGCGGCACGCGGTGCTCTTCGTCTTGCGGAACTCGGGCTTCCGGTCAAGCTGATGGCCGGTGGCATCACCGGCTGGCTGGACGAGGGGTTTGCGCTTGCCGCGGGAGAGCCTTAAGTCCCGGTACCTGCCGCCTGCCAGACCCGTGCGCGATTGCGCTCCTCTTTGACGCGGAGAGCCTCTTCAAGCGAAATGCCGTGCCGATTGGCGATGGCGCACAGGTAGATGAGGATATCGGCGAGCTCATCGGCAACCGGCAGGGCCCCGGTTCCGGCTTCAATGGGCATGCCGGATTGTTTGCGAACCGCCTTGAACAGTTCTCCGATCTCCTCTCCCAGGAGGAGGCATTTCTCAAGCGACGACTGATGGGAAAAGCCTCGTTCGATCTCCAGGGTCGCCACATAGGTCTGGAGTTGGTCGAGGCTTGCGCGTGCAGGCAATTCATCCATGGCAGGGGGGCTTTCTTGCTGACAAGCCAGCCTGGAGCCGCTGCGTGAGGCAACGGCTCCGGCGCATGGAGGAGATCAATGCTCCTCGTACTGCGTAAAACTCGGGTCGGCCAGATCCGCAAAACGGGTGAATTCCGACTGGAAGGCGAGTTTCACGGTGCCGGTCGGTCCGTGACGCTGCTTGGCGATGATCACGTCGGCCGTGCCCTTCACCTTGTCCATATGCGCTTCCCATTCCGGATATTTCGGATCGTTCGGGTCGCGGGGTTCCATGTTCTTCACATAGTATTCCTCGCGGAACACGAAGAGCACCACGTCGGCGTCCTGTTCGATCGAGCCGGATTCGCGAAGGTCGGAAAGCTGCGGACGCTTGTCCTCGCGGTTTTCCACCTGACGGGAGAGCTGCGAGAGCGCGATGATCGGAACGTTCAGTTCCTTGCCCAGCGCCTTCAGGCCCGTGGTGATCTGGGTGACTTCCTGCACGCGGTTCTCGCCGGATTTTCCGGAGCCGGTCATCAGCTGGATATAGTCCACCACCAGCACATCGAGCCCCCGCTGGCGCTTCAGGCGCCGTGCGCGCGCCGACAGCTGCGCAATCGAGATACCACCGGTCTGGTCGATGAACAGCGGCACCTTCTGCATCATCTGGCTGCAGGCGACGAGCTTTTCGAAATCGGCCTCGGTGATGTCGCCGCGGCGGATCTTTGACGACGAGACTTCGGTCTGCTCGGAGATGATACGGGTCGCCAGCTGTTCGGACGACATTTCGAGCGAGTAGAAGCCGACGACGCCGCCATTCTTGGCCTTGAAGGAGCCGTCCGGCAGCACTTCCGGCTCATAGGCAGCCGCAATGTTGTAGGCGATGTTGGTGGCGAGCGAAGTCTTACCCATACCCGGGCGGCCGGCGAGCACGATCAAGTCGGAGCGCTGCAACCCGCCCATCTTGGCATCGAGCGACATGATGCCGGTCGAAATGCCGGAGAGGTGGCCGTCGCGTTCGAAGGCGGCGCCCGCCATGTCGATCGCCTGTGCCACGGCATCGGAGAAGGACTGGAAGCCGCCATCGTAGCGCCCGGTTTCGGCCAGTTCGAACAGCCGGCGCTCGGTGTCCTCGATCTGCGCCTGCGGCGGCATGTCGAGCGGCGCGTCATAGGCGATGTTGACCATGTCCTCGCCGATGGTGATCAGGGCGCGGCGCAGCGCCAGATCGTAGATGGCGCGGCCATAGTCTTCCGCGTTGATGATCGTCACGGCTTCGCCGGCCAGGCGTCCGAGATACTGCGCCAGCGTCAGCTCTCCCACCTTGGTATCGGCGGGCAGGAAGGTCTTGATCGTCACCGGATGGGCAATCTTGCCCATGCGGATGATGTCGCCCGCCACCTCGAAGATCTTCTTGTGCAGCGGTTCGTGGAAATGCACCGGCTTCAGGAAGTCCGAAACCCGGTAATAGGCATCGTTGTTGACGAGGATCGCGCCCAGAAGAGCCTGCTCGGCCTCGATATTGTTCGGGGCCTCGCGGTAATGCGGTTCATTGGAGAGAGCGGGCGCAAGTTTGCGCGCGGCTTCGTTCATCGTATCGATCCAATCATTCTCATGTCTGGTGGTGTCACACTCTACCGGACCGGCGCGCCGATCACAAACGGCGGCTGCCAACCCACATCGATTCACAGGCCCTGACGGACCTCATCGAGAAAAGCGGGCAGCTTGCCAGAAAACCGTTGACTGTGATGTGCGCCGAATCAGGTGCGAGCGGGCCTCATTATACCGTCTGTGCGGGGGGGAGCGACCGCCTGCGATGGCACCTGACCTGTCATTTGCTAAATTTGCATGGCTGAATTGAGAGTTATGCTCTTGAGCATGGCCTTCGCCTGGCTTAGATAGCGATTGAATGATTAGCACACTAATTATCAGGTGATATTATCAATGTCCCGCCCCAGCCTGAATGAACGCCTTTTTGACGAGATGTCCGCCTTCAACAGGCGGCTGCGCGCCCTGTTCGATCTGCGCGCCCGTGAAACCGGGCTGACGCTGGCGCGGGCGCGGGCGCTTTTCGCGCTCAGCCGCCGCGGCAGCCTCAGCCAGAAGGATCTCGCCCAGGAACTGGAGATCGAGACGCCCACGTTGGTGCGCCTTCTGGACGGCATGGAGAAGCAGAACCTAATCGAACGCCGGGCCGGCGGCGGGGATCGTCGCGTCAAGGAAATCCATGTGACGCCGGAAGGCGAGACGGTGGGGCAGCAGGTGCAGATGCTGGCCCGCGACCTGCGCAACCGGCTGGTGGATGGCATTCCGGAGCAGGATCTGGAAGTCGCGCTGCGCGTTCTCCTGCAACTCAACCGCAACCTCGCCGTTTCCAGCGCCGAGGAGCAGACGTCATGACAACAGCCATTACCGCCAGCCGCCTTGCGGCCGAGGAAGAGCAGCGCCGTCAACCGGCAGGGCCGCAGGATGCGGGACCGGCTTCCGCCGCTGCGGCGGATGCGGCTGTCGAGGCGCCGCGCGTCGGCATCTTCCCCGCCCGGCCGGTGCCGCTTGAAGAGCGCCCGCTGTGGCTGACGCTCGCCTATATCGCCTCCGGTCTGTTGATGTTCATGACCCAGGGGCTTGGCATGAACATCGTGTCGGCCAATCTCTACCAGCTGCAGGGCACGTTTTCCGCCACGGTGGCGGAGGTGGCTGCCCTGTCTGCCGCCTATATGGCGCCTTATGCCAGCCTGTCGCTCGCCCTGTTCAAGATCCGCATGCAATATGGCCTGCGTCCCTTTGCCGAGCTCAGCATCGGCGTCTTCGTGCTCGCCTCCTGTCTCAATCTCTTCGTCACGGATTTTCATTCGGCGCTCGTCGTGCGCTTCCTCAGCGGCATGGCGGCGGCGCCCCTGTCCTCGCTCGGCTTCCTCTACATCCTGGAGGCCTTTCCGCCGCAGCGGAAGCTCACGGTCGGTCTGTGCATCGCGCTGACGGGCACGCTGCTGGCTGCCCCGGTGGCGCGCATCATCTCGCCGGACCTTCTCGGTCTCGACGGCTACCAGGCGCTCTACACGATGGAACTCGGTCTGGCGCTGATCGCGCTGCCGGTCATCTATGCGCTGCCGCTGACTGTGCCGCCGCGGGTAAAGGCCATCGAGCGGCTGGATATCTTCACCTACCTGCTGCTCGCCGGCGGGCTCGGCGCGCTTGCCGTGTTCTTCACGCTCGGCCGGTTCTACTGGTGGTTCGAGGCGCCGTGGCTCGGGCTCCTGCTGGCCTTTTCGATCGTTGCGCTGACGATCTTCGGCATGATCGAACTGCGCCGGCAAAACCCGCTGCTGGACCTGCGCTGGATCTTCTCGCGCCAGAACCTGCACCTTGCCGGCGTTCTGATCGTCTTCCGGACGCTGACGGCCGAGCAGTCCAGCACCATGGTCGGCTTCCTGCAGCAGCTCGGCATCCAGAACGACCAGATGACGACGCTGTTCTCGCTGATCCTGCTGGCTTCCGTGCTGGGGGGAGCGGCCTGCGCCGTCTTCATGATGCGCAACCTCCCGGGAACCGCGCATGTCCTCGCCCTCGGCCTCATCGCGCTCGGTGCCTTTCTCGACAGCCAGTCAAGCAATCTCAGCCGGCCCGAGCAGTTCTATCTCAGCCAGTCGATGATTGCCTTCGGGGCGGCGCTCTTCCTGCCGCCGGTCATGTCGCGCGGCTTTGCCGCCGCCATCCAGAAGGGACCGCCCTATCTGGTCAATTTCATCGCAATCTTCCTGTTCACCCAGATCAGCGGATCGGTGATCGCCACCGGCCTGCTCGGCACCTTCGTGACGATCCGGGAGAAGTTCCATTCCAGCATCCTCACGGAAAACATCCGCCTGACCGACCCGGATGTGGCGCTGCGCGTTTCGCAACTGGCTGGCGGCTACGCCAGGGTGATCACCGACAAGGTGCTGCTGAATGCGGAAGGCCTGGCGCTGCTTGCCCAGCAGGTCTCCCGCGAGGCCTACATGCTGGCCTACAACGACACGTTCCTGCTGATCGGCGTGGCGGCCACGCTCGCCCTCATCAGCCTTCTCCTCCATCTCGCCTCGGATCGGCTGCGCGCCTGGTCCGCACGCCGGCCTGCCGGCGAAGAGGCAGCCTCCTCCCACCAGGTCTGACATCATGTTGAAGCGTATCTTTTCCCCCGCAACCCTCCTGCTGCTGCTGGCCGGTCTCGTCGGCCTTAGCCTCGTACTCTATGCCTGGCGCCTGCCGCCCTTCACCAGCAGCATCGAAATGACCGACAATGCCTATGTGCGCGGCTATGTCACCACCCTCAGCCCGCAGGTCAGCGGTTATGTGGTCGACGTGCCGGTGCGGGACTACCAGCAGGTGAGGGCCGGCGACGTGGTGGTGCGGATCGACGACCGCATCTACCGGCAGAAGCTGGAGCAGGCTGAGGCAACTCTGGACAGCCAGAAGGCCGCGCTTGCCAACTCCCACCAGCAGGAGGTGTCCGCCAAGGCCAACATCCTTTCCAGCCAGGCTGCCGTGGCCAGCGCCGAGGCCGCTCTGACCCAGGCCCGCCTTGCCGAGGAGCGCCAGCAGAACCTGTCGAGAAGCGGTGTCGGCACCGCAAGCGGAGAGGAGGAGGCCGAGGCCAATCTTGAAAAGGCCCGCGCCGCCCGGCAGCAGGCCGAGGCCGCGCTGGAAGTGTCGCGCCAGCAGTTGCAGACGATCATCGTCAATCGCGGCTCGCTGGAAGCGGCCGTCGCCAGCGCCGAGGCCGCCGTCGAGCTTGCCCGCATCGATCTCCAAAACACAGAGATCCACGCCCCGCGCGACGGTCATGTCGGGGAGGTCGGCGCCCGGGTCGGCCAGTATGTGACGGCCGGCACCCAGCTGATGGCCGTGGTGCCGGACGATGTCTGGGTGATTGCCAGCTTCAAGGAAACCCAGCTGCAGGGCATGCAGGTGGGCCAGCCGGTGACGATCACCGTCGACGCGCTCGGACACCGGACCCTCACGGGTTATATCGAGCGCTTCGCACCGGCGGCTGCGTCCGAATTCGCCGTCATCCGCTCGGACAATGCCACCGGCAACTTCGTCAAGATCGCCCAGCGCGTCGGCGTGCGCATCCGCTTCGATGACCGGCAGGACGCCGCCCGGCAATTGCAGCCCGGTCTTTCGGTGGTGGTGCGCGTCGACAAGACGGATACGCCGCGCAGCCTCGGCTGACAGGCGCCGGGGGATGCCCCAAAAAAGAAGCCCCGGATCCTTCGATCCGGGGCTCTTTTCATGCCGCGATGGGCCGATGCAATCAGGCGTCGTCGCCTTCGTCGTCGGCTTCCGGGTTGAAGAAGTCTTCCGGACGCAGGGCGTCTTCGTCCACGCCGTAGATGGCATCGACGGAGTTGAGGTTCTCACCCTTGGCCTGGCGTTCGGCTTCTTCGGCGGAGCGGGCGACGTTCATTTCCACTTCGATTTCGACTTCTGCATGCAGGTGCAGCGTCACCTTGTGCAGGCCGATCGACTTGATCGGGTTGTTCAGATCAACCTGATTGCGGGCAATGTTGAAGCCTTCTGCTGCCAGAACCTCCATGATGTCGCGGGCGGCAACCGAGCCGTACAGCTGGCCGGTTTCGCCGGCAGCGCGAACCACGATGAAGGACTTGCCTTCGAGCGCTTCGGCAACCTTCTGGGCTTCCGACTTGCGCTCCAGGTTGCGGGCTTCGAGCGTTGCACGCTCGGATTCGAAACGCTTCTTGTTGGCTTCGTTGGCGCGCAGTGCCTTGCCCTGCGGCAGCAGGAAGTTGCGGGCGTAGCCGTCGCGAACCTTGACGGTTTCGCCCATCTGGCCGAGCTTGGCGATGCGTTCGAGAAGAATGACTTGCATGGGTCCTGTCCTTTCAGATCATGTCTTGGAGTCGGTGGAATTGGTGTCGCGCGCGGGCGTCAGGGCGATCGTCCGGCGTGTGTCGGTGAGCCCGATGATGAGGACGGCAATCGCCGGCAGGATCATCACCGTGGAGAGGTAGACCAGCACGAGGCCCGGCAGGCGCCAGTCCTTGTCGCGCAGGCGGAAATGCAGGGCGGCAAAGCCGGCCATCAGGAAGCCCGCGCCGAAGGTGCCGCAGAGCGTGGCGCCGATCATGGCCGGAACGCCGCCGAGGAAGGTCAGCACGATGCCGCACAGGAAGATGAAGATCGCATTGCGGTTCATGCGCAGCGCCGACGGCATGTCCTCGCGCGGACGCAGCGCCCGGCCGCTGCGCGAGACGATGCGCACGGCGAAATAGAAGGCGGCAAACAGAAGCATCACCCACAGCCCGCCCTGGATCATCGGCAGCATCAGCACGATCATGGACTTGGTCTGGGCAAGGGCACTTGCATCCGGCACCATGGCCGGGTTCTGCCGGTTGAAGGTGTCCACCATGGCATCGACCATGGCATTCGTCAGCTCCGGCCCGTAGCCGATCACCGCGCCGAGAATGACGACGGCGAGCGTGACCAGACCGCACAGGTGCAGCAGGATGTCGGAGATCGGATACCAGGCCATCAGGTTGTCCGGCCCGCCGAGTTCGGAGGCCGGGCGTGCCAGATTGGCCAGATGTGACAGCCAGCCGGCCGGGATCAGCGTGAAGATCGCCATGGCCAGCGCGAACATCGGCGAGACCAGGATGGCACCCAGCACGGCGGCGGTGACGATGGCAACCGTGGCGGTGCGATTGCCCCAGCCAAGGCCGGCGACCAGCACGGGAAGGGCGGAAGACGCATAGAGCACGGACGCAAACGAGGGCTGCGCATTCGCGCCCATCACGAGCAGCGTTGCGGCAATGCCGGCAAGAATGCCGGTCGTGAGCACTGTCTGGTTCAATCCGTACACGTCTCGCTGTCCTGCCTGTTCCAGCAGTTAGGGGAGAAGCCCGACGCATCGGTCAGAGGCGCTTCATCCCCAACATGGGGTTTCGAAAGGGATCCGATCCGCGCCCATCGCGGAAGGGAGAATGCCGCCGGCGCACGGGCGCCGGCGGCAAGCGGTCGATCAGGATACGACGTAGGGCAGCAGGCCGAGGAAGCGGGCGCGCTTGATGGCCTGGGCCAGTTCGCGCTGCTTCTTCTGGGAAACGGCCGTGATGCGGGACGGAACGATCTTGCCGCGCTCGGAAATGTAGCGCTGCAGGAGACGAACGTCCTTGTAGTCGATCTTCGGTGCGTTTGCGCCCGAGAAGGGGCAGGTCTTGCGACGGCGGTGGAACGGACGGCGTGCCGGAGCAGAAGATGCGTCAGCCATGGGTAATTCTCCTTGAAGCTCTCGGATTATGCACGATCTTCGCGCGGACGACGCTCGAAGCCGCCTTCACGCGGGCCGCGGTCTTCGCGCGGGCCACGGTCCGGACGCGGACCACGATCGCCGAAGTCACGGCGCGGGCCGCGGTCGTCGCCGTCACGGCGCGGACGGTCGTCGCGGTCGCGCTTCTGCATCATGGCAGACGCGCCTTCTTCGTGCTTCTCGACGGCGATCGTCATGTAGCGAAGAACGTCTTCGTTGATGCGCATCTGGCGCTCCATCTCGTGCACGGCAGCGGCCGGTGCGTCGATGTCCATGAGCGCGTAGTGAGCCTTGCGGTTCTTCTTGATGCGGTACGTCAGGGACTTGAGGCCCCAGTTTTCGATGCGCCCGACCTTGCCGCCATTTGCTTCGATGACACCCTTGTACTGTTCGACGAGGGCATCAACCTGCTGAGCGGACATATCCTGCCGGGCAAGGAATACATGTTCATAAAGAGCCATTACAGCTTGCCTTTCTTGCGGTTGTCTTGGCCCGGTAATCGGCGGCTAAGCCTCAACGACTGGTCTTGGAAGGGGTTTTTGCCCCGGCAAGAAAAGCGTTACGATCGAGACGGTCGAGAGCGGAGACACGGGAGGCCGGAACCCTTGTGGTTCCTGCGGCTCCATTTGCGGAACCGGCCCTCCGTTCAGCCACCAGCCAGAAGACCGGGCATTTCGAACAGCGCGCTTATACGCAGAATTCGCACGAATGCAAGGGCGCACCGGCATTTTCTCGTGATGCGCTGCCGGTCCCGCAAACCAGTGGGTGGGGGTGATTCGTAGTCCCTGACACATCATTGAGCGGTCATGCACTACCGGTCCGTCACGGGGTTTGCACCCCATTCGATCTGGAGCCTGCCCGGCGTCTTCTGGCATGCTCGCGTCCCGATGCGGCAGGCGCAGGCGGCGGACGGAAATCTCATGGCCGCATTCCCGTCGATCGGCACCGGTTATGCCTTTGGTTTCGAGGGCGATGAGATCCCCGGCTGGGCGAAGGTCCATGGGCTCTGGCTGGAGGAGGGCGCCCGCCGGAAGATGAACCGGCATCAGGCGGTCTGACGCCGGATCAGCGGCAAAACGGATGAAGTATCGTGTGTCGATGCCTCAGCCGATCTTCAGCATCGTCTGGCCGTCCCTGACGGTGAAGCTGTAGGTGGGCGACGAAGTCTCGTCGATGGTAACGGAGATCTTGTCGTCGGAGCCGGAGATGGACGCCGTCAGCGTATTGCCAGTGATCGTTACGGCAAGATCCGCCTCGCTCAATCCGCCCAGGTCCAGAGACAGCGGCCCGTCGCTGGAAAGCGTATCCTCGCCGCCGCCGCGGCTGAAGCCATATTCCACCAGGGCATCCGGGCCTGTGGTGGTGATGCGGACGGTATCGTTGCCGGCGCCGCCGGTTGCGAAGATGCGGTTGCCCTCCAGCGTCAGGCTGTCATTGCCTTCACCGCCATCGAGGCCAAGGATGGCATCGGCAGACACTTTCAGGCTGTCGTCGCCGGTGCCGCCCCGGATGTCGAGCGCGAGCGAGGCCTTCAGCTGGATATCGTCCCGGCCGTCGCCGCCGTCGATGGTGCCGATGAAGGCGCCGGCGCCCTTCACGCTGTCATCGCCGTTGCCGGCGCTGATGCCGGAGATGCGGGCGCTCTTCAGGATCAGCGTGTCGGCTCCATCACCGGCATCGAGATCGTAGATTGCCCGGCCCGTGGCCGTCAGGCTGTCTGCGCCTGCCGTGCCGCGTCCGGAGGTGATGTAGCCGAGCTGTTCGCTCATGCTGGCCCTGGCGGTGGTGTCGCTGCCGTTGTCGCCCGCGCCGAGCGTCAGAATTTCGACGATGCGGGCAAGGGCGCGCTGGCTGGCAGAGGGACCGGAGGAATAGGACGCACCGGCCGTCGTTGACAGCGCCTGGCTGCGCGTTGCGCCGCTGCCCTCCGTGCGCGGTGTCGCAAACAGAAGCTCGACGCTGCCGGCCGCCGCGGGACTGGAAAAGAAGCTGCTGATCGCCGTCATGCCACCCCTGCCTTGCCTTGCGGGCCCTGCCACGCCGGGACGGACGCATCTCCGCCCGGGAAACATCCTGCACCCAGATCCGTATGGAATGGATTAAGGCGCAGGCGATGCGGATGGCGAGCGACATTTGCCGACGCGGTTAGCAACCGGTGAAGGGCGGGGGCTGCCCGGTCTGCCGGTGGCGATGGATCAGAGCTGGACGAGTGCCACGGTGTAGCCGGCATAGACGAGCAGCATCAGCGCTGCGACCAGCCGGCGCACACCGACATGCGTCAGCAGGAGTGCCGAGAAGCCCAGCGTCACCGCCAGCATCACCGGTATGTCGAAGGTGGCAAAGCGCGGTTCGGCGGCGATCGGCTGGATCATCGCGGTCACGCCGAGGATGAACAGGATGTTGAAGATGTTGGAGCCGACGATATTGCCGATGATGATGTCGGAATGCCGCTTCAGCGCCGACATGATGCCGGTTGCCAGTTCCGGCAGCGAGGTGCCGACGGCCACCACGGTGAGGCCGATCACCGCTTCGGAGACGCCGAAATCACGGGCAAGGCTGGTGGCGCCGCGCACGAGGCATTCTGCCCCGACAAACAGGGTGGCAAGTCCGCCGAGGATGAGCAGCGCCATGCGGCCGCCGCCCATCTGTCCCCGTCCGATCGTTTCGTCGTCGAGTTCGGCGGCAACAGTCTGGCCCTGTCGATAGGCGAAGACGAGATAGGCGAACAGCAGCAGCACCATCACCAGCCCTGCAAGCCGGCCGATGTTGCCGAACTGGGCGAGGACGAGGAGGAGGACGGCAGCAGCGATCATCACGAAGGTGTCGCGGCGAACGCTCTTGTCCCAGGTGGAAATCGGGAAGATCAGCGCGCAGGCGCTGACGATCAGCAGGATATTGGCCGTGTTGGAGCCGACGACATTGCCGAGCGCGATTGCCGACGAGCCGGAGACTGCAGCACGCACGGAGACAAGGAGTTCCGGCATGGAGGTGCCGAAGCCGACAATGACGAGCGAGACGAGGAGCGTTGGAATCCGCAGGCGCCTGGCAAGTCCGACAGCGCCTCCCAGCAGCCATTCCGCCCCGAAATACAGGCCCACAAGTCCGATCGCCACCAGGGCGCCATCGATCAGCACAGTCTTCCCCCTTCACGCCGCCAAAACCGCGCCGCAGGTGGCGATCAGTGTCTGCCGTTTAAAGCAGACAATCGGCTCACATTTTCGTGAAAGGAAGCCTGCCGGGCATGGCCGAGCCCGGCAGGCGACGACGGTGATGCCTCAGATCGGCGCCGGATACATCCGGTGAATGGCGGCAATCGCCGTCATCACCTCATCCGACAGCGTCACGTCGGCCGAACCGATGTTGAGCTTCAGCTGGCCCATGGAGGTGGCGCCGATGATGGCGGCGGCCATGAACGGGCGGGTGAGGCAGAAGGCGAGCGCCATCTGCGAGGGATCGAGCCCGTGGGCGCGGGCAAGCTCCACATAGGCGCGCGTCGCCGGTTCCTGTTGCGGCACGAGTCGCCCGCCAATGTCACCGTTGATCGAACCGCGCGAGCCGGCCGGCTTCACGCCATCGAGATACTTGCCCGACAGGATGCCGCCGGCGAGCGGCGAGTAGGCGAGCAGGCCGACATCCTCGTGATGCGACAGTTCCGCCATGTCGAGATCGAAGTGGCGGTAAAGCAGGCTGTACTCGTTCTGGACGGTCGCGACGCGCGGCAGGCCGAGCTGTTCGGCGATCGTGAGGAATTTCTGCGTGCCCCAGGTCGTCTCGTTCGACAGGCCGATGGCGCGGATCTTGCCGGCTTTCACGCAGTCGCCGAGCGCTTCCAGCTTCTCGGTGATTTCCGCAATCGTCCGGGCCTTGTCCTGCTTGAACGGGTTGTAGCCCCAGGCGCCGCGGAAGTGGAAATGGCCGCGATTGGGCCAGTGGATCTGGTAGAGATCGATGTAATCGGTCTTCAGGCGCGAAAGGCTCGCATCCACCGCCTCGCGGATGGCGGCGGCGGTGATGGGGGCGCCCCCGCGGATATAGGGACGGCCGGCACCGGCCACCTTGGTGGCCAGCACAACCTTGTCGCGCTTGCCCGTCTTTTCGAACCAGTTGCCGATCAGCCGCTCGGTATCGGCATAGGTCTCGGGCGAGAGCGGCGTGGTGGGATAGAGTTCTGCCGTATCGAAGAAGTTCACGCCGTGATCGAGCGCGTAATCCATCTGCTCGAAGGCTTCGGCCTCGGTGTTCTGCGAGCCCCAGGTCATCGTGCCGAGGCAGATTTCGGACACGCTGATATCGGTTCGGCCGAGCGTCTTGTATTTCATGGGATCGTTCCCGTTTCTCAGGGTTTATGGCAGGGTGTCTGGCACGAAGGTGCAGGAAGGCGCAGCGAATGTAAGCCGGATTTGCTGCAACGCAAGGAAAACCCGCCGGCTTTTTCGCGGGCGCCCGGGGTGGGCCATCGGCGGCAAAAAGCCTGTTCACGAAGGGCCTGCAAGTCCCTTTGTCAGGTCCGGGCGGGCCGCGCGGCCTTGACTTGGCCGGACAGAATGTGAATGGAAAGGCAAAAAAGGGAAGGATTTCGACCCAATGAGCATCGCATTCACATTTCCCGGCCAGGGCAGCCAGGTCGTCGGCATGGGCAAGGATCTCGCAGACGCCTTCCCGGAAGCCCGCGCGGTCTTCCAGGAGGTCGACGAGGCGCTCGGCCAGAAACTCTCCGACATCATGTGGAACGGACCCGAGGACCAGTTGACGCTGACGGCCAATGCCCAGCCGGCGCTGATGGCGGTGTCGATGGCCGTGATGCGGGTTCTGGAGGCTGCTGGCCTGAAACTTGCCGACAAGGTTTCCCATGTCGCCGGCCATTCGCTCGGCGAATATTCGGCGCTCTGCGCCGCCGGCACCTTCACGATTGCTGATACCGCCCGCCTGCTGCGCATCCGCGGCGACGCCATGCAGTCGGCCGTGCCGGTCGGCGAGGGCGCCATGGCCGCGATCATCGGGCTTGAACATGCCGATGTGGAAGCCGTCTGCGCCGAGGCGAAGGCCGCCGGTGTCTGCCAGATTGCCAATGACAATGGCGGTGGCCAGCTCGTCATCTCCGGCTCGAAGGCGGCCGTGGAAAAGGCTGCGGCGCTCGCCTCGGAAAAGGGCGCCAAGCGCGCCATCATGCTGCCGGTCTCCGCGCCCTTCCATTCGGACCTGATGGCGCCGGCTGCCGATGCCATGCGCCACGCGCTGGACAAGGTCGCCAAGCGGGATCCGGTCGTGCCGGTCGTTGCCAATGTGCGCGCCGCTCCGGTCCGTGATGCGGAGGAGATCGCCACCCTGCTGGTTACCCAGGTGACCGGCCAGGTGCGCTGGCGCGAGACCGTTGAGTGGTTCGCCGCCAACGGCGTCACCACGCTCTATGAAATCGGCAGCGGCAAGGTGCTGACGGGCCTTGCCCGCCGCATCGACAAGTCTGTCAACGGTATCGCCGTCAATGGCCCGGCCGACATCGAGGCCGCCCTCAAGAGCCTGCTCGGCTGAACGCAAAGGATTGAAACATGTTTGACTTGACCGGCCGCAAGGCTCTCGTAACCGGCGCAACCGGCGGCATCGGCGAGGAAATCGCCCGCATGCTGCATGCCCAGGGTGCAACGGTCGGCCTGCACGGCACGCGCGCCGAGAAGCTGGAGGCGCTGGCCGCCGAACTCGGCGAGCGCGCCCATGTGTTCCCCGCCAATCTCGGCGACCGCGACCAGGTGAAGGCGCTCGGCGAAAAGGCGGAAGCCGAGCTTGGCGGCGTCGACATCCTCGTCAACAATGCCGGCATCACCAAGGACGGCCTCTTCGTGCGCATGAGCGACGAGGACTGGGACGCGGTTCTCGAGGTCAACCTGACGGCGACCTTCCGCCTGACGCGCGAACTGACCCATCCGATGATGCGCCGCCGCTTCGGCCGCATCATCAACATCACCTCGGTGGTCGGCGTCACCGGCAATCCGGGCCAGGCCAACTACTGCGCTTCCAAGGCCGGCATGATCGGCTTCTCCAAGTCGCTTGCCCAGGAAATCGCCAGCCGCAACGTCACCGTCAACTGCGTGGCGCCCGGCTTCATCGAAAGCGCGATGACCGGCAAGCTGAACGACAAGCAGAAGGAAGGCATCCTCGGTGCCATTCCGATGAAGCGGATGGGGGCCGGTGCCGACATCGCCGCAGCCGTTCTTTACCTCGCCTCCAACGAGGCCGGTTATGTCACGGGCCAGACGCTGCACGTCAACGGCGGCATGGCAATGATCTGAGTGGCTTGCGCCGCCCCGCATGCCGCAGGCGCATTGCCTGTTGGTGGCCGGGCGGCGGGCCATTTTCTGGCTTTGCGACACGGTGAAACCGTGTTAAGCGGGCCATGACTGTGAACAGTCACCCCGAAAACTGACAGGCTGTCTGTAGTTGCATGGAAGCCTGAAGTCCTCTCTCGGGTGAGCGAGTTTGCCCTGGAGCCGGCCTCAACAAAGGCGGCCAGGGTTCCAACAGGGTACGGATGCCGGTGAGGCAGTCCGAAAAGACAAAGGTCGAGGAAACCGACATGAGCGATATCGCAGAGCGCGTAAAGAAAATTGTCATTGATCATCTCGGCGTCGATGCCGACAAAGTTGTCGAAGGCGCGAGCTTCATCGACGATCTGGGCGCCGACTCGCTCGACACCGTCGAACTCGTCATGGCTTTCGAAGAAGAATTCGGCGTCGAGATCCCGGATGATGCCGCTGACTCGATCCTGACCGTCGGCGACGCCGTCAAGTTCATCGAGAAGGCCCAGGCCTGATTTCGATCGATAGATGCGAACCCATCCTGCGATGAGGTTCCTCGACGGCCCGGCACGTTCGGGCCGTTTCAGTATTGTGATATTGCATAAGACATGCAGGGGTGGGACGCTGGCATGAGGCGTGTCGTTATCACTGGTACCGGTATGGTATCTCCTCTGGGCTGCGGGACGGACATCAGCTGGTCGCGATTGCTGGCCGGTCACAATGCCGCGCGTCGCGTGACCGAATTCGAGGTCGAAGACCTGCCGGCCAAGATCGCCTGCCGCATTCCGACGGAACCCGGCACCGAAGGCGCCTTCATCGCCGACGACTGGATGGAGCCGAAGGAACAGCGCAAGGTCGATCCATTCATCATCTATGGCGTGGCCGCCGCCGACATGGCGCTGGCGGATGCCGGATGGCAGCCGAAGACGGATGAGGACCAGTGCGCCACCGGCGTGCTGATCGGCTCCGGCATCGGCGGTATCGAAGGCATCGTGGACGCCGGCTACACGCTGCGCGACAAGGGGCCTCGCCGCATTTCGCCCTTCTTCATTCCGGGCCGTCTGATCAACCTGGTCTCCGGCCATGTATCGATCAAGCACAAGCTGCGCGGCCCGAACCATTCGGTTGTCACCGCCTGCTCGACCGGCGCACATGCCATCGGCGACGCTGCCCGCCTGATCGCCTTCGGCGATGCGGACGTGATGGTGGCCGGCGGTGCGGAATCGCCGATCAGCCGCATTTCGCTTGCCGGCTTTGCCGCCTGCAAGGCGCTGTCCACCCAGCACAACGACGATCCGCAGAAGGCCTCGCGCCCCTATGACCGCGACCGCGACGGTTTCGTCATGGGTGAGGGCGCCGGCATCGTGGTTCTGGAAGAACTGGAGCATGCCAGGGCGCGTGGCGCCAAGATCTATGCCGAGGTGATCGGCTACGGTCTGTCGGGCGATGCCTTCCACATCACCGCACCCTGCGAGGATGGCGACGGTGCCTTCCGCTGCATGACGATGGCGCTGAAGCGGGCCGGCCTGAAGCCCTCCGACATCGATTACATCAATGCACATGGCACCTCGACCATGGCCGACACCATCGAACTCGGCGCCGTCGAGCGTCTTGTCGGCGATGCGGCCTCGAAGGTCTCCATGTCTTCCACCAAGTCGGCCGTCGGCCATCTGCTGGGGGCGGCCGGGGCGATCGAAGCCATCTTCTCGACGCTGGCGATCCGCGATAACATCGCGCCGCCGACGCTGAACCTCGACAATCCGGACGTCGAAACCAAGATCGACCTGGTGCCGCATGTAGCGCGCAAGCGCGAAATCAACGTGGCGCTTTCCAATTCCTTCGGCTTCGGCGGCACGAACGCCTCCCTCGTGCTGCGCCGTTACGAAGGCTGATCGACAGACGGGTCTGCCGGGCTTGAGGCCGGGCTGTCGTCTTCTGAACCCTGTTTTCGCCGCATTGCTTGCCCAAAAGGCAGGCAATGCAAGAGTATCAGAAGGAGTGCCGGTGACCGACACGAACCACAGCAGCGATTCGTCTTCAGGCCGCAGCGAAACCGGCAGCGGCCCCTTCATTCCGAAATCGCCCAACGAGGCCCTGAAGCCCGAGCGCGTGCCCGAACCGCCGCGCCGCTCGAAGAAGGCTCGCAGCCAGATCGTCATCTTCCTGAATTTCGTGATGACGATGATCGTGTTCGCCTGTGTCGCCGCGGTCGCCGGCTTTTACTACGTCATCACCACCTACCAGAATCCCGGCCCGCTGGAGACCAACACGCATGTCGTGATCCGCGAAGGCGCGGGGCTGATCGAGATCGCCCAGACGCTGGAGCGCAACGGCATCATTTCCGATGCACGCATCTTTCGCTATGTGACCGATACCTATCTCGGCAAGACCCGGACGCTGAAGGCCGGCGAATACGAAATCAAGGCCGGTGCCTCGATGAAGGATGTGGCCGAGTTGCTGGAATCGGGCAAATCGATCCTCTATTCCGTCTCGATGCCGGAAGGGCTGACGGTGCAGCAGATGATGGCGCGGCTGGCCGGAGATCCGGTTCTGGAAGGCGATCTGCCGCAGGAGCAGCCGCCGGAAGGCAGCCTGCGCCCCGATACCTACAAGTTCTCCCGCGGCACCAAGCGCAGCGAAATCCTGGCTCAGATGCGGGCGGCGCAGGAGCGGCTGGTCGATCAGATCTGGGAGAAGCGCGATCCGGATCTGCCGATCAAGACGAAGGAAGAATTCGTCATCCTCGCCTCCATCGTGGAGAAGGAAACCGGCAAGGACGACGAGCGCGCCCATGTGGCTTCCGTCTTCATCAACCGGCTGAACAAGGGCATGCGCCTGCAGTCGGATCCGACGATCATCTACGGTTTGTTCGGCGGCGCCGGAAAGCCGGCCGACCGGCCGATCTACAAGTCCGATCTCGACAAGCAGACACCCTACAACACCTACCAGATCAAGGGCCTGCCGCCGACGCCGATCGCCAATCCGGGCCGTGCCGCACTGGAGGCCGTTGCCAATCCCTGGCGCACGAAGGATCTCTACTTCGTGGCGGACGGGACCGGCGGTCATGTCTTTGCGGCGACGCTGGACGAGCATAACGCCAATGTGCGCCGCTGGCGCAAGATCGAGGCGGACCGCGGCAATGCCGAGACTGCCGACGAGGAAGTGGTGGACGGCCAGCCCGGCGGCAAGGAAGCCGAAAAGCCCGCCAGCAATTAATCGGGCCGCCGCGCCCGGCGCGGCCGGCCGTGAAGGATGCGATGCATGACGATTCAGTCCATGACCGGCTTTGCCCGGAGGGAAGGCACGACCGGGCGCCATCGCTGGGCCTGGGAACTGCGCTCGGTCAACGGCAAGGGCCTTGATCTGCGGCTGCGCCTGCCGCCCGGCTTCGAGCCCCTGGAGACCGAGGTGCGCCGGCTGGCCGGTGCCCGGCTTTCCCGCGGCAATGTGCAGCTGTCGCTTTCGGTGTCGGTGGCGGAGGCAAAGGTGGAGGCGGTGGTCAACCATGATGCGCTGCAGGCCATCCTGGCGCTGCGCCAGCAGCTGGGGCCGCACATCGATCCCGCGCCGCTGAAGCTCGACAGCCTGCTTGCCATTCGCGGTCTCGTCGATGTGCGCGAGGTGGAGGAGGGGCCGGAAGCGGCCGCCGAGCGCGATGCCGCGATCCTGGCTGGCCTCGATGCGGCGCTGGATGATCTGATCGCCATGCGAACCGGCGAGGGACAGGCACTGGCCGCGGTGCTTTCGGAGCAGGTGCGAACCATCGAACGGCTTGCGGCGCTGGTGGAGCAGGATCCCTCACGCTCGCCGGAGGAGATCGCCCGTCGGCTTGCAGCACAGGTTCAGACGCTGATGGAAGGCGCTAGCACGCTGGACCGGGACCGCCTCTATGCGGAAGTGGCCCTGCTCGCCACCAAGTCTGACCTGCGCGAGGAGATCGACCGACTGAAGGCGCATGTGGCGGCGGCTGACGAGCTTCTGGCCAAGGGCGGGCCGATCGGCCGCCGGCTTGACTTTCTTGCACAGGAATTTAATCGCGAGTCCAACACGATCTGTTCCAAATCCAATTCCGCTCAGGTAACGGCGGCTGGTATAGAGCTGAAGGTCGTGATTGATCAGTTTCGCGAGCAGATCCAGAACCTGGAGTAGTGCATGAGCCCGGCGCCGTCTTCGTCCGCCACCAAGATCGCCCGTCGGGGCCTGATGCTGGTCCTGTCCTCTCCCTCCGGGGCGGGCAAGTCGACCATTGCCCGCAACCTGCTCGACACCGATCGCAGCCTGGAGATCTCCGTCAGCGTCACCACGCGGCCGAAGCGGGCGAGCGAGATTGCCGGCAAGCACTATCACTTCATCAGCGTGCAGCAGTTCGAGAAGATGCGCGATGCGGGCGATCTGCTGGAATGGGCAGAGGTGCACGGCAATTTCTACGGCACCCCGCGCGAACCGGTGGAACAGGCCATGGCGGAAGGCCGCGACATGCTGTTCGACATCGATTGGCAGGGCGCGCGCCAGCTGCAGGAGAAGATGAGCGCCGACGTCGTTTCCATCTTCGTGCTGCCGCCCACCATGACGGAGCTGCAGTCTCGCCTGCATCGCCGCGCCGAGGATACCGAGGAGGTGATCCGCACGCGCCTGCTGAATTCCCGGGCCGAGATCGAGCACTGGCGCGAATATGATTATGTCATCGTCAACGATGACCTCGACGAAGCCTTCGGCCATGTCAGCTGCATCGTCAATGCCGAGCGCATTCGCCGCGACCGGCGCTATGGCCTGTTCGATTTTGTCGGCAGCCTGCTGCAGGAAGAGCCCGATCTTTCCGGCCGCTGAGGCCGCTGTCCGACAGAACAAGGCCGTGATGAACCGCCGCCCGGCGGTTCGCAAAACCGGCGGTTGGCAAAAGGCTGGCCTTCACAAAAGGTTGGCGATTGCCACGAATTCATCGACCGACAGTGTCTCGGCCCGCCGGGCCGGATCGATGCCGGCACGCGCCAGCAGGGCTTCGCCACCGAGCGGCTTCAGGCTCTGGCGCAGCATCTTGCGGCGCTGGCCGAAGGCGGCCTGCGTCACACGCTCCAGTTTCTCCACATCGCAGGGCAGGGGCGTTTCGCGCGGCACGAGGTGCACGACACTGGAGGTGACCTTCGGCGGCGGCGTGAAGGCCTGCGGCGGCACGTCGAAGGCCATCCGCGCCCGGGTGCGCCAGCCGCACAGCACGCCGAGCCGGCCGTAATGGTTGTCGTCTTCCTTCGCCACGATCCGCTGGCCGACTTCCTTCTGGAACATCAGCGTCAGCGACTGCCAGAACGGTGGCCACTGCCGCGGCAAAAGCCAGTTCACCAGCAGCTGCGTCCCGACATTGTAGGGCAGGTTGGCGATGATGCAGACCGGTCCTTCAGGCGCCAGCGCCTCGAAATCGGTCTTCAGCGCATCGCCCTCGATCACCTCCAGGCGGCCCGGATAATGCTCTGCCACTTCCGCCAGTGCCGGCAGGCAGCGGGCATCGCGTTCCACCGCGATCACCTTCCTTGCCCCGAGCGAGAGAATGGCGCGCGTCAGCCCGCCGGGGCCGGGGCCTACCTCGAAGACCGTGCAGTCCTCCAGCGGCCCGGCGGTGCGGGCAATCTTCTGGGTCAGATTCAGGTCGAGCAGGAAGTTCTGGCCGAGCGCCTTGCGCGCATCGAGGCCGTGGCGCGCGATCACATCGCGAAGCGGCGGAAGTCCGTCCAGGGTTGCCATCAGCTGCGGGTTTCTTCTGTCTTGGCGGCCAGGGTTGCGGCAAGCTTCAGGGCCGCCAGCAGGCTTGTTTCGCGGGCAATGCCCTTGCCGGCGAGGCCGAAGGCCGTGCCATGGTCCGGCGAGGTGCGGATGAAGGGCAGGCCGAGCGTCACGTTGACCGAATCGTCAAAACCCAGCGCCTTGGCCGGGATCAGCGCCTGATCGTGATACATGCAGACCGCCACGTCGTAGCGGCTTCGGGCCTCGTCGTGGAACATGGTGTCGGCCGGCAGGGGACCGAAGGCATTGATGCCGTCCTTGCGCAGCGTCGCAACCGCCGGCTCGATGATGTCGCGGTCCTCGATACCCATGGCACCGTCCTCGCCTGCATGCGGGTTGAGGCCGGCAACGGCCAGACGCGGCTGCGCAATGCCGAAGCGGGTGCGCAGGTCCCGGTCGGCAATCCGGCAGGTCTCAAGGATTGCCTCGCGTGTCAGCGCCGCGGGAACGTCCTTCAGCGGGATGTGGATGGTCACCGGGATCGAACGCAGTTTCGGCCCGGCCAGCATCATCACCGGCGTGCAGGGCTCCTGCGTTGCCCTGGTGGCGAGATCCGCGAGGAATTCGGTATGGCCCGGAAAGCCGAAGCCTGCCTCGTAGAGGACGGATTTCGCGATCGGATTGGTGACGACCGCCGCGGCCTCGCCGCCGAGGCAGAGCGCGACGGCGGTTTCAATCGCGGTGATCGTGCTCCTGGCCGCGGCGACATGCGGGCGGCCGGCTTCGATCGCGTGGCCGACCGGCACGTCAAGAACGGGAAGGGCACGGTCGAAGAGACCGGCCGCCGAGGCGGCATCGGCTGCTTCCACCGGAATCGTCAGCCCGAGGAGGTTTGCGCGTGCCAGAAGCGCCTCACGGTCACCCACATAGAGGAAGGGGCGAAGGTCATGGACCTTTCGCTGCTGCCAGGCAGCGATGGTGATATCGGGACCGATGCCTGCCGGATCTCCCTGGGTCAGCGCAAGCGGACGCATCGCCGGGCCTGCGCCGCTCAAGGATAGACGATCTGCGCCTGCTGGCGCAGTTCCGCGAGATATTTCGCGTCGTTGGGATTTTCCTGACCCTTCTGCTGCTTGCCGAGGTCTTCGGCACGGAACACCACTTCCGCCGCCGTGTCGTCGGAAACCTGGCGCTGGTTGCAGATGGCCAGGAACTCGACGCCGCGCTCGGTCACGCGCGTGCCCGTGGTGCCATTGGCGGCAGGCTTCTCGATCAGCGGACGCCAGTCCTCCGGCAGTTCCGGCTTCATCACGCGGCCCAGGTCGCGCACGGAAACATCCAGCATGGTCTTGGCAAAATCCTTGGCCTTGTCGCAGCCGGGGAAATTGGGGCGGGCCTTGTCGGCTTCCGCCTTGCGCTTCGCCAGAAGCTCGTTGCGGCGTGCCTGCGGCACCACGAAAATGATCTGCTGCAGGAAATATTCGGTGGTGACCGGCTTTTCCTTGTTTTCCTGCATGCGCTTGACGAGTTCGTCCGGCGACATCTTGGCGCTGGAGCCGTAGCGCGCGTTGACGAGGCGCGGCCAGCTCATCTGTACGGCGATGAAGGCCTTGAAGTGTTCGACGCCGACACCGGCCTGGTCGAGAATATGGCTCATCTGCGCGACCGACAGCTTGTTGCCCTGGGCGAAGCGCTCGAATGCGCGATCGACATCCTCGGTGCTGACCGACATGCGCGTGCGGGCGATCTCGTCGCGCTTCAGCGTTTCATCGACAAGCTGGTCGATGGCCATCTTGCGCAGATTGCCCGTCTGCCGCTGCAGCTTCAGGAAGGCCATCCGCTTGGCGACATCGGTGCTGGTGATCGGCGTCTTGTTGACGACCACCGCCACTTCGCTTGCCGCAAGGGCCAGACGGGGAGCCGGATCCACGACGAAGGCCATAGCGAGTGCGGTAGCGGCGAGTGCTGCCCGGCGCAAGGCATTGCTGGCAAACATCATTGGTCCCTTCTTGCGATGCGGCGGCCATATGGCCGCCGGCTCAGCCGATATCCGTGATGGTTCTGGATTGCATAATTCATGCGGCGAAACAATGACAAGCGCAAGGGTTGCGATCTCAGTTGCTGCTGCTGTCGCCGGAGGACCCGACATTGATGTCACCCAGGGTGCGGAAGGTCAGCCGCGCCGTCACCGTCCAGTCGTTCGGATCGGTATTGGCCGGCTGGTCGCTATAGGCAACGGTGAAGACGGTGCATTCGTCGGCATAGGTCAGGCCCACACCACGCCGCACCACGTCACGCTTGTTGATGTCCCAGGTGGCGGAGGTGGCGAACGACCAGTTTTCGTTGATCTTCAGGCTGTTGGCCGCCTTCAGATATTCGGCTGTTTCCTGCAGTCCGTATTCCGGCTGCGGCTGGATATTGGTGTAGATCACCGTGCCGTTGACCCGCGGCAGCTTGTAGCTCACCGAGGCATCTGCACGACGCAGCTCGAGCGTCTTCTCGTCGAATCGGCCCTGCGCCTGGATCGTGTAGCCCTTCGGCAGGTCGAGCGCCGCCATGGTGACGAAGTCCGACACCTTGCTTTCGAGGCCTGAATCGGCGCCGACATTGACGAGATCCGCCGTGGCGAAGGAATTCTGGCCGGCCAGCTGGTAGGACTGGCCGAAGATGCCGCGCAGCCCGATGCCATTGTCGAAGGTGCCGGAATAACGCACGCCGACATTGGCGCGGGTGCCGCCTTCGATCCGGTCATAGCCGGAGAACTTGTCGCGCTCGAACAGTGTCGTTGCGTCGAAGACGAAGCTCTGCGCGTCCTCGTTCGGCAGTTCGCCGGCCAGCTGCTCGTTGGGGCGGGCAAAGACCTGGGCCATCGGCTCGATCACATGCGTGCCCGTGCCCGTGGTGATCAGAACCGGATAGCGCGCCTCGAAGCCGGCCGTCAGCATGTAGCGGGCATTGGCGCTGTCGCCGGAAAAATCTCCGTCATAGGTCACGCCGTTATAGCTCGGTGCGCTGGAGGCCGTGCTGCGCAGGCCGTCGCCGCGCGCCGCGAGGATCGGCGTGATCAGCAGGCCTTCATCGGTCGTGAAGGTCCGCTTCCATTCCGCCTCGGCGGTGAAGCGGCTGTAGCTGCCTTCCAGCCCGCGGAAGCGTGTCGATGAGCCTTCCGTGTAGAAATCGTCCTTGCGGCGCGAAATGTTGGTCAGGTTTGCGTTGAACGACAGTTCGCCGCCGGCAACCGGTTCCGGCGCATAATAGGTATAGTCGATGACCGGATAGACGATTGCCTGACGCTTCTCGGCCAGGCTGGAATAATCCGTGTCCTGCACGTCGAAATAATAATTGTGCAGGTCGAAATAGTTCCGCGTGCCGATCCCGGTCAGATACACGTCGTTGGTTACGTTGGACGTGTTGAGACCTTCCAGCTTGTAGGTCTTCGAGAAATTGTTGTCCGACTGGATCATGGCATTCCAGCCAAAAGTCCAGCGCGGATTGATCTTGAACTCGCCCTTTGAGTAGATCATCGCGCGGTTGCCGGCGCGCGCATCGCTGGTTCCGGGATCGAAGGCGCTGGCCTTCTGCTGGTCGATATAAGCGAATCGCAGCGTGTGATCGCCCGTTTCGAAGCGGTTGCGCACCTCGCCCTGAAGCAGCAGGCCCTGCTTGGTGTAGTAGGTCGGGCTCAGCGTCGCATCCATGCTCGGCGAGAAGACATGGTAATAGGGCACCGTGGTGCCGAAGCCCAGCTTGTCGGTCAGGCTCATGCTCGGGAACAGGAAGCCCGACTTGCGCTCCACCGTCTCGTCCGGAACGGTGACGAAGGGCACGTAGCCGATCGGCATGCCGAACAGCTCGAAACGGGCGTGTTCCAGGCGTATCGTGTGGCTCTTGCCGTCGCGGATGACGCGCTGCGCCTTCACCTGCCAGAGCGGGGCCTTGTCCGGCCGCTGCGCACAGGGAAGGCAGGCGGTGTAGACCCCGTTGTTGAGGATCATCTTCTCGTCGGGCAGCTGCTCGGCGCTTTCGGCGGCCATGCGCGTATTGTCGGTGGTCTCGACGCGCAGCGAGTTCACGAAACCCTCGCCGAAGTCATCGGTGATATCGAGCGATTCGGCATAGATCCGGTTGCCGTCCGGCTCCACCAGCTCGATGTTGCCGGTCGCCATCACGCGCCCGGTCTTCTGGTCATATTCCACGCGCTGGGCAACCATGCGGTGGCGGTTGTAATAGATCTGCACGCCGCCCGTGGCCGTCACGCGCTGGCTGTCCTGATTGTAGACGAGTTCATTGGCACGCAGGAGCATCTTTGCTCCATCGGCCGCTTCCGGCACCAGGCGCGACGCCTGTGCCTGCACGGGTGACGGGTTTACGGCCAGTACACATGCAGCCGTGCTGGTCAGCAGGGCCGCAAAAAGCCGTCTGATATTCCCGCGGTCATGTACCGCCACTAGCCATCCTCCTGATGAAGCAGGATCGTTGCACCAATCGCCATCGCGACCACCACCGGAATCCAGACGGCCACGAAAGGCGGCACAACGCCGCTGCTCCCGAATGCTTTTACAAGCACGGTTACCACATAAAGCACGAAGCCACAGACGATTCCACCCAGAATCACCGAACGCGATTGTGCCATTCGGCTGAAGCGGAGGGAAACCGTTGCAGCGATCAGGGTCATTGCCACCAGAAGCAGCGGCAAGGACAGGAGCGAATGAAATTGCGTCTCGAACGGCTTGGTGGAGATGCCGAAGGATCGAACAATTTCAATTTTTCGTAAAATGTCAAAGAAAGCAACGTCTTCCGGCTTGGAAAGCGATTCCTGCAGATAGGCCTTGCGCAGGTTGGTCGCAACCTTCACCTCCGGCAGGCGCACCGGCGGCGCGTCGGTTCGCGTTTCCAGCACGTTGTTAAGCTGCCAGTAACCATCCTCCAAGGTGGCGGTGCGCGCATCCTGCCGCAGCGTGATGCGGCCCTTGGCGTCGAAGTGGAAAAGCACGACGTCGATCAGCTGCGTTCCGCCGTTCTCGAAGCCCTTGGCGCCGATGATCGTGTCGTCCGTCTTGCTGATCTGGCGGATCCACGGCAGGAAGTTGGACGGGCGGCTGGCATTGCTCGCCTTGCGCCATTCCGATTCCATGGTGGAGGACAGGTTCTGGCCCCATGCGGCAAGCGGATTGACGACGGTGACCGTCGCAACGCCGATCAGGAAGGCGCCTGCCACGAAGGGCAGGATGAACTGCCAGACCGAAAGCCCGGCCGCGCGCGTCACCACCAGTTCGGAGCGGCGGTTGAGGGTGATCAGCGTGGTCATGCCGATGAAGAGCGTCAGCGTCGGGATCGTCTGCTGGAAGATCAGGGGCAGGCGCATGGCACTCATCAGCAGGCCGCCGGGTACCGTATAGCCGACGAAGCCCGACATGCGCCGGCTCGTCTCGCTGAAATCGGCAAGGAAAATGATGCCGCACACGCCGAGCACGAACCAGACCGCCGTGATGATGTAGCGCTTGAAGAAATACCAGCTGAGGGTGCGCGCGATCATGACTGGCCGCCTTCCTTGGCGTCGGATGCCATCTGGCGCAGGCCGCGCTCGGCCCTGTTCATCCAGTGGCCCGTCAGGTTGGCGATCACCGGCGGCATGCGCAGCTGGCGGTTGGTCATCAGCATCACGATGCAGACGACGCCGAAGGCCCCAGGCACGAGATAGACGAAGGGCACGGCGGCGGCGCTCGTCTTCGTCAGGTTGACGATGTAGAAGCTCAGCCAGCGCAGCGCGAAGGCAAGGATCAGCGCCAGCACCATCGGGTGCAGCCGGGCGCGGCGGCTGGAGCGGGCATTGCCGGCCACCACCAGCGAGATCAGCGCGAAGACCACCGGCAGCATCCAGTCCGACAGCCGTCGGTGCAGTTCGGAACGGAAGGCGCCGGGCGCATGCAGGAACACCTTGTCCGTCGGGTCCGGCTTCAGCAGGAAGGCGAGGCTGCGGTCGCTGGAAAACACCGTCTTGTCACCGGTCGTCTCGTTCATCGATGACAGGTCGAAGGCATAGGAGAGGAACTTGACCACGGAAATGCGGCCATCCTTGGCCTTGCGGTGCACCTCGCCGTCGCGCATGGTCAGCGTCGTGCCGTTCTCGTCGATGGAACCCTCGCGTGCGTAGTAGATGAGATCCATGTTGGGATCGCGATAATCCACGAGGAACAGGCCCTTGAGGATACGGCCGGAATGGCGCTCCGAGATCTGCACATAGAGATTGTCCTCGATGCTGCGGAAGGTCTTCTCCTCGATGACGGACGACAAAAGGTCGGCATAGGCTTCCGCCACCATGTCACGCGCCTTGGTGCGCGAGGCGGGCTCGACGAAATTGGTGATGAGGAAGGAGAAGGCCGCCATGCCGATGGCGAGCACCATCACCGGCCGGTAGAGGATGGAGCGGGGCGCGCCGGCCGCATCGATCACCGCCAGTTCCGAATCGTTGTTCATCGCGTTCAGCGTCTGGGTGACGCCGATGACGATGGCAAAGGGCAGCACGACCGGGATGATCGTTGGCAGGATGAAGGTTGCCAGCAGGGCGAACGAGCCCATCGACTGTCCGGTATCGGTGACGAGGTTGATACGGCCAAGGACCTGGATGGTCCAGATGATCGTCAGCACCGGAATGAGGGTGATGAAGAACATCTGGAACGCTCGCCGAAAGATGTAGAGTTCGAGAAGCTTCATTCTGGTCCGGTCTGTGGTGGCCCGCGAGGGCGGCTGGTTTGCGGGTTTTATGCAATTCGCGACGCCGTGGCGACAGCCGCTCTGTCACAAAACTGTTTGCTACCGGTGTTTTTTTTGTGTCTGTGTCATTTCGAAATAGGCGGCCACGCCCGCATAGACGACCCAGGACGACAGGAAGCCCAGGATGACGTCCGACAGATAATGGCCCCCGAAGGACAGCCTGAGGCTTGCCGGCACCAGACAGAAGAGAAACAGGGGTGGCCCGAGAATCGGGCGCAGGCGCGGCGGCAACAGCACCACGAGACAGACGAGCCAGCCGGCGCTGGAGGCCTCGCCCGAGATGAACGAGCAGTTGTTGAGACAGCTGCCATGCAGCGCCCCGGCCGGGGTGAAAATCTCCGTGCCGCCGAACAGGTCCGTGCTGTAGGGGCGCGAGCGGCCGGAAATCGTCTTGATGACCAGGTTCACCAGCACATAGGGACCGAGCAGGAAGGAGATGAGCGCGATCGAATAGCGCTTCGTCTTCTGCGGGTCATAGGTGGCGCCATGGTGCTGGAAATTGTCGAGGAGCAGCACCAGAAGGAAGATCGCCACGACCACGGGCAGGTAGAAGAAGAACTTGCGTAGCGCAATCAGCGCCGCCTCGCTCGAATAGGCAAAGCTGCCGCAAATGCGGCCGGCCACCGTGTCCGCACCGCAGCTTGCCGGGTGGAAGAAGCTGCGCGCCACCGCGATGTCGATGCCGGGAAACAGGTAGAACAGACCGAGAAGAAGCCACCAGATGCAAAAGAGCGTGATGAACCAGGCCTGCGGCTGCTGGAAAGCCTGGCGGAGCCTTGCCCCGGAAAACATGTTCGGTGACTGGAACGCATCTGCCAAAGCGTTTATTCCTTCCCCTTGATCCTTCTGGGCACGGTAGCGGTTACGCATGGCGCATGACAACATTAAGACGCTGCGCCGGCAAACCGGTGGCCGCTCCCTTGCCCTTTGTGGCTGATCCCCCCAGATTGGCCTCGAAGTCTTACATCATCCTCTGCGTCCGGAGAAGAAATGTCCGTTCAGTATACAATTCGTTTCGCACCAGCCGCCGCTTCCGGCAGCGGCCTTGCCGTGGCCCTTAAGGTGTCCGGCGATCACGCCATCGCCGCTGCCGATCAGGCCGATCCGGGGCAGGTCGTGCCGCGCGCCGCGGAGATCGCCGGCTTTTCCGGCAAGTCGATGAGCGTTCTGGACGTGCTGGCGCCGCACCAGTCGCCGTTTGACCGTCTGGTGGTACTTGGTCTTGGCAAGCCGGCAGAGATCACCGCCTATGACTGGCTGCGCGCCGGCGGCAAGGCCTCGAGCATGATCAAGCGCGCCGAGAAGGTGACGGTCTTCCTTGATGCGCCGGGCCTCGAGGTGGATGCCGCCAGGGCCGTGGATTTCGCAACCGGCCTGCTGCTGCGCGCCTACAGCTTCGACAGCTTCAAGACCAAGAAGGCGGATGACGAGGACAAGCCAGCCAAGACCGTCGAGATCACCATCGTGACCGCGCATCACGCGTCCGCTTCGGCCGGTTTCGGCTTTGCAGAAGCCGTGGCCGGTGGCGTCAACCTCGCGCGAGAGCTGGTCAACCTGCCGCCGAACGTGCTCGGCCCGGTCGAATTCGCCGACCGAGCCAGGGCGCTGGAGGCCCTCGGCGTCGAGGTGGAAATCCTGACGGAAACCGAGATGCGCACGCTCGGCATGGGGGCGCTGCTCGGTGTGGCGCAGGGGTCTGCCCGGCCGCCGCGCATGGCGATCATGCAGTGGAAGGGCGGCAAGGCGGATGAGGCGCCGCTTGCCTTCATCGGCAAGGGCGTCGTCTTCGATACCGGTGGCATTTCGATCAAGCCGGCCGCCAACATGGAGGACATGAAGGGCGACATGGGCGGTGCGGCTGCCGTCACCGGCCTCATGCACACGCTGGCCGCCCGCAAGGCGAAAGTGAATGCCGTCGGCATCATCGGGCTTGTGGAAAACATGCCGGACGGCAATGCGCAGCGCCCGGGCGATATCGTCACGTCCATGTCCGGCCAGACGATCGAGATCATCAATACCGACGCGGAAGGCCGCCTCGTTCTGGCCGATGCGCTGTGGTATGCCAAGGAACGCTTCAAGCCGCGCTTCATGATCAACCTCGCAACGCTGACCGGTGCGATCCTGGTGGCACTCGGCAATCTGCAGGCCGGTCTCTTCTCCAATGACGACGAACTGGCGGCCGGTCTGCTTGCCGCGGGCGAACAGAGCGGCGAAAAGCTGTGGCGCATGCCGCTCGGCAAGGACTACGACAAGATCATCGATTCGAAGTTCGCCGACATGAAGAACAGCGGCGGCCGCTATGCGGGTTCGATCACGGCGGCGCAGTTCCTCAAGCGTTTCGTCGGCGAAACGCCCTGGGCGCATCTCGACGTCGCCGGTACGGCCATGGCCTCGCCCCTGAACGAGATCAACCAGTCCTGGGGCTCGGGCTACGGCGTGCGCCTGCTCGACCAGCTGGTGCGCGACCGCTACGAGGCGTGAGCGGCACAATGACCGAGGTGCTCTTCTACCATCTGACCGAATCGAAGCTCGAGGATGCGCTGCCGGCGCTTCTCGAGAAGAGTGTCGAGCGCGGCTGGCGCGTCGTGCTCCAGACGGTGGAAGAGGCACGCCGCGACAGGCTGGACCAGCATCTGTGGACCTTCCGGGAAGACAGCTTCCTGCCGCACGGGCCCGATACCGGCGCGCTTGCGGCGGAGCAGCCTGTGCTGCTGACGGTTCATGACCATAATCCGAACGGTGCCAGCGTGCGTTTCCTCGTGGACGGCGCCGAGCCGGGAGACCTGTCGGCCTATGAGCGCGTGGTCTTCATGTTCGACGGTCACGATGCCGTACAACTGGAAGGGGCGCGCGCCCACTGGAAGCGGCTGAAGGGCGAGGGGCACCGGCTGACCTACTGGCAGCAGTCGGAAGAGGGGCGCTGGATCAAGAAGGCGTGAGTGGCGCAGGCGGCCGCAGGCCCGCCGCCTGCGCCCGAAGGCTGCCCCTTGTGCGCTGCAGCAGGGCTTGCTAGCTCATGCTGTCCCGCAAGCAAGGAGCCTCGATGCCATGACCGCCAATACCCGCCAGGCTGACCATCCCATCGCGGAGGTGTTCACCGCCCGTTGGTCGCCCCGTGCCTTCACCGATGCCACGATCTCGGAGCAGGAACTTCTGGGTCTTCTGGAAGCCGCCCGCTGGGCGCCGTCCGCTTTCAATGCGCAGCCCTGGCGCTTCATCTATGCGCTGCGCGGCGATGCCGGCTGGCAGCCGATCCTCGGTGCGCTGATGCCCTTCAACCAGAGCTGGGCGGAAAAGGCCTCCGCGCTCGTCATCATCGCGTCTGCCACCCGCTTCACCGCGCCCGGCAAGACCGAGGCGAGCGACAATGGCAGCCACACTTTCGATGCCGGCACCGCCTGGGGCTATCTGGCGCTGCAGGCGCACATGGCGGGCTGGGCCTCGCATGCCATGGCGGGCTTCGACAGGCAGGCCATGGCAAAGGCCGTGAACCTGCCGGAAGACCACGTGCTGCACGCGGCCGTCGCAATCGGCAAGCAGGGCGATGCCTCGCTGCTGCCGGAAGCGCTGCAGGCCCGCGAAGTGGCAAGCCCGCGCCTGCCGCTGTCCGAGACTGCCGTGCACGGCGCCTTCAAGGCCTGATCCGCGGGGCCTGCGGAGATGACATGTCAAGGGGCCGGCTTTCCCGCGCGGGAAGCCGGCCCCTTCGCGTATCGGGCGGGCGGCCGGTTGCGGCGCCTGCCGTGTGTGCGTCCAAGGCCTCTGCGTCGGGTCTCAACCCGCCGCTGCCCGCGGGCGTGACACCGTCGGAACGGCGGTGCGGCTGGCCTGGCGCAGGGTGGCGGGGCGCATGTCGTCCGCGAGCGTGAAGCGGCCGATCAGGCGCGCGAGCTGATGGGCGTCGTCTGCCAGCCGGTTGGTGCTGGCGGTGGTCTCCTCCACCATGGCGGCATTGCGCTGCGTGACCTGATCCATCTGTCCCACGGTGGCGTTGATCTCCTGCAGGCGGCTGGATTGCTGCTTCGAGGTGGCGGCGATCTCGTGCACTTCGCCATTGATGCTGTCGACATGGCCGCGGATCTGGGCCAGGGCGTCACCCGTGGCGGTGACGAGCCTGACGCCGGAGGCCACCTCCTCGCCGGAGCGGGTGATCAGCGCCTTGATGTCCTTGGCGGCGCCGGCGGAACGCTGGGCGAGTTCCCGCACCTCCTGGGCGACAACCGCAAAGCCCTTGCCGGCCTCGCCGGCACGGGCGGCTTCGACGCCGGCATTCAGCGCCAGAAGATTGGTCTGGAAGGCGATCTCGTCGATGACGTTGATGATCTGGCCGATCTGTCCGGAGGCCTGTTCGATGCGCTCCATGGCGGCGATCGCATCGCCAACGACGACGCTGGACGCCTCGGTGCTGCGTCGGGCCTGATCCACCTTGCGGGTGGCTTCCCCGGCGCGCTCGGTCGCCTGGCGCACGGAAACGGTGATCTCCTCCAGTGCCGAAGAGGTCTCCTCCAGGGCGGCTGCCTGCTGTTCGGTCCGCCGGGCCAGATCGTCGGAGGCATAGCGCAGTTCGCCGGAACCGGAATTGATCTGGTCGATCGACTGGCGCACCTCGGTCACGATGGAGCGCAGCGTGTCCATCGTGCCGTTCACATTGCGCTGCAACTCCGCAAAGGCGCCGGTAAAGGTGCCGCGCATGCCGTCGGTCAGATCGCCTTCGGCCAGCCGTCCCATGACGCGGCGCGTTTCTGCCAGTCCGGCATCGATCGATTCGACCAGCTCGTTCATCGAGGCGGCAAAGGCATTGAGATCGGCAAAGCCGAAATCCCGGTTCATGCGAATGCTGAAATCACCCTCGACGGCTGCCGAGACGACCTGACCGACCGCCGTGCGCAGCTCATGGCATTTCTCGTTGAAATGCTGCTCCTCGGCGCCCAGCGCCTGCATGCGGATGCCATTGTCCTTGAACACCTCGACCGCCCTGGCCATCTGGCCGATCTCGTTGCGACGGTCGAGATAGGGAATGCCTGCGGAAAAGTCGCTGGCTGCCAGCCGGCGCATGATCGCCGTCATCCGGTCGATGGGGCGCGACACGTCGCGGGAGACGAAGATCATCGCGCCGATGCCCGCCAGGGCGCCGATGGCGAGCAGGATGGCGTTCTTGACCAGCGAAGCGGTGAACCGGCTGGCGCTTTGGGCATACATCTCCTCTGCCGCCTTGACATTGGCATCGCGGAAGGCATCGGCATGGTCGTCCATGCGCTCGTAGCTCTTCACCATCTCGCCGGTCAGCAGCGCCGAGGCCTGCTGCTTCTGGCCGGCGCGGGACAGGGCGAGCAGTTGTTCGTGCAGCCGCAGATATTCGGCAGCCGCCTGCTTGAAGCCGTCGAAGGCCGTCCTCTCCTCGGCAAGCGAGATCATCGGCTCGTAGGTTGCCATGCGGTTCCTGAGCTTATCCACCTCGCGCGCCAGCACCGTTTCCGCCTCTTCCAGCGCCTTCGGCTCGGTGGTCAGGATGTGGCGCGTCTGCAAGCCGCGCAGATTAGCGATCGAGATGTTGAGGCGATTTGTGATGTCGACGGCCGGCACGGCATCGTTGGCAAGCCCGTCGACATTGGTGAAGATGCCGCGCATGGAAAAGAGCGCGACACCTCCCTGCAGCAGAAGCAGCAGGAGAAGCAGGGCAAAGGCGGATGTCAGGGATGTCTTCAGGGACAGTGCGCGAAGCATTGCATCGATCCAGAGCGGAGGCCTGCCGACGTCATGGCGGCAGATGCCGGAAACCGGAGGACACGGCCATCATGGGTCGCATCCGTGATCGCCGACATGCGTCATCCCTCGCGGCGCAGGACGCCACGCCGCAGACAGTGCGGGATGCGCATGTCGAGCTTGAGGGCAAGCCTGCCAAGTCCCATCCCGCAGGATGCCGGTCGTGACCCGCTTGCCGTGTATGAAACGGAGAATGCAGGCGATGATGGCCAAGCTTCACTTAAGATTGTGCTAATTAAAGCGGATTTGCCGGAGAAGAAACGAAGTTTTATGGTTTTGACCCCAAGAATTGAGGGGTGCTCGACAGGGCACACCGACGCTGCCGCCAGAACTGGCGGTGCCGCGCGGCATCTTACGGCTGGGAGGCGTGCAGAAACGAGCGCGGGTCAGCCCGCCATCGCCTCTTCATACTGGGTGGACAGTTCCAGCCACTGTTCTTCGCATTCGGAAAGCTTCTGCGCCGCGTCGCTGCGTTGCTTGGCCTTTTCTGCGGCCTTGGCGGGAGATTTTTCGTAAAGCGCGGGATCGGCCAGTTCCGCGTCGAGAGCCTGGATCAGTTTCTCCAGCTTGGCGGTCATGGTTTCGAGATCGGTGATCTTCTTCTTGAGCGGGGCGAGCGAGGCGCGCTTTTCCGCATTGGCCTTGCGCTGGTCGGATTTCGACGCCTGTTCCTCCGCTCCGCCCTGCGGCCTGTCGTCTTTCTTTTTCGACGAGGCGACGATGATCGAGCGATACTCTTCCAGGTCCCCGTCAAAGGGTGCGACGGTGCCGTTGTTGACGAGCCACAACCGGTCGACGGTCGCCTCGATCAGGTGGCGGTCATGGCTGATCAGGATGACGGCGCCGTTATAGTCGTTCAGCGCTTCGATGAGGGCACGGCGGCTGTCGATGTCGAGGTGGTTCGTCGGCTCGTCGAGGATCAAAAGGTTCGGCGCGTGGAAGGCGGCAAGGCCCATCAGCAGGCGCGCCTTTTCGCCACCGGACAGATCCTTGGCGGGCGTATCCATCTTTTCCGTCGCAAGCCCCATCTGCGCGACGCGGGCGCGCACCTTGGCTTCCGGCTGCTCTGGCATCAGGCGGCGCACATGGTCGACCGCCGATTGCGTGGGGATGAGATCATCCAGCTGGTGCTGGGCAAAAAAACCGATCTTGAGATTCGGCGCCACCTTCAGATTGCCGCTCTGGGCTTCAAGGCGCCCGGAGATGAACTTGGCGAAGGTGGATTTACCGTTGCCGTTCGATCCGAGCAGCGCGATGCGGTCGTCATTGTCGATCCGGAGCGAGATGTTCTTCAGGATCGGTTTGCCCGGTTCGTAACCGACCGCGCCCTTGTCGATCGCGACGATCGGGGAGGAGGGCTGCTTGTCCGGTTCGGGAAAGGTGATCGGCGCCACGTGATCCTCAATCACGGCGGCAACCGTCCCCATGCGCTCCAGCGCCTTGATGCGGCTCTGCGCCTGGCGGGCCTTGGTGGCCTTGGCGCGGAAGCGGTCGATGAAGCTCTGCAGGTGTTTGCGCGCGGCGTCGTTCTTCGCCTTCGCCTTCATCTGCAATTCGTCGGCTTCCGCCTTCTGCCGCTCGAAACTGTCGTAACCGCCGCGATAAAAAGTGAGCTTCTTCTGGTCGAGATGCACGATGGCATTGACGGCATTGTTCAGAAGATCACGGTCGTGGCTGATGATGACGACGGTATGCGGATAACGCCGGATATAGTCTTCCAGCCACAGCGTGCCTTCGAGGTCGAGATAGTTGGTCGGCTCGTCGAGCAGCAGCAGGTCCGGCTCGGAGAAGAGCACGGCCGCAAGCGCGACGCGCATGCGCCAGCCGCCGGAAAACGACGAGGCGGGGCGGCGCTGCGCCTCGGCATCGAAACCGAGACCGGCGAGAATGCTGGCCGCGCGGGCTTCCGCCGAATGGGCGTCGATGTCGACAAGCCGCATCTGGATTTCGGCGATACGGTTGGGGTCGCTCGCCGTCTC
Organism: Rhizobium sp. CSW-27; assembly: GCF_018760785.1. Classification (GTDB taxonomy): domain Bacteria; phylum Pseudomonadota; class Alphaproteobacteria; order Rhizobiales; family Rhizobiaceae; genus Neorhizobium. The sequence continues at coordinate 179,609 of NZ_JAHHZO010000001.1, read as the reverse complement.
GGCCTCGGCAAGAAGCGCCGTGCGCTCCTTGTCGGCGGCCAGCACGATCTCGATCAGCGCATCCTCGGTGCCGGGCGCTTCCTGCGCCACTTGACCGATCCGGGCGTTCTTCGGCAACGACACCGAGCCGCTTTCGGAAGCCATGTCGCCGGTGATGACGCGAAACAGCGTCGATTTGCCCGCGCCATTGCGCCCCACCAGGCCAGCCTTCGTGCCGGTTGGCAGGCTGACGCTCGCATGGTCGAGAAGAAGGCGGCCCGCGATGCGCGCGGAAAGGTCGGTAATCGTGATCATGCGGCGGGTTTTGGCTGAAGTTTTTCAGCGATGCAAGAGAGCGTGCCGCCGGAGGAGCGCTATTGCCAGCGTTCCCCTTCGCCGCGCAGGAAATAGATGAGGTCGAGCACCAGCGACGGCTTGCCGAGACTGGTCAGGATCGTGTGCACCTGGCCGCGGTGATGGGTCTGGTGGTTGAAGACGTGCGACAGGATCGGTCCCAGCGGCTGCTCGATCTTCGTCGGCATCGTCAGCGGCGAATAGGAGATCGTGGCGGCAAGATCGTCTTCGGTCAGGCTGTCCACCCAGCCGATGATGCGCCGGTCTTCGGCCTCGCGGGCGGCGCGCAGTGCGGCAAAATCCTCGAACAGGACCGCATCGAGTGCGGTCGGCGCGTCTCCTGCTCCGGTGAAGCGTTTCAGCCAGATGCGGTCGGCGGCCAGCAGATGGTTCAGCGTGCCTTGCGCCGAGCCGAAGAAGGCGCCCATGTTGGCGCGGAAATCTTCGCCGCTCAGCGTGGCGCAGGCGTCATAAACGCGCTCGTTGGCCCAGCGATTGTAATCGGCAAACATCTGGAAGTGGCGAAGCATGCGGGGTCTCCTGACATACGGGAGGCCAGACTAGACGCAAAACACTGCACTGCGTGTGATGCGATCGATGAAATTTCCTGATTTGATCACAGGTGCGAATTGTCGGCATTGTGGCTTACACGTATTCCCCTGCCACGGAGCCGGACACCATGACACGCACTCTCTACACGCTGTGTGGACGCGACGAGCGCCGCCCCTTTTCGCCCCATGCCTGGAAAACGGTGATGGCGCTTGCGCACAAAGGGCTGGATTTCGAAGAGCGTCCGACGGCGTTCACGGAGATCCCGAAGCTGGAAAACGGCTTCTCCAAGACGGTGCCGATCCTGAAGGATGGCGACCATCTGGTGCGCGACAGTTTCGACATCGCGCTTTACCTGGAAGAGGCCTATCCGGATCGCCCGACCCTGTTTGGCGGCGAAGGCGGCAAGGCATTGTCCCGGTTCGTTGAAGGTGTGTCGCAGACGCTCGTGCATCCGGTTCTGAGCAGGCTTGCGGTCAAGGATATTCACGACATGCTGGCCGAACCCGACCAGATGTATTTCCGCAAGACGCGAGAGGCTTTCCTCGGTCGCAAGCTTGAGGACTTTGCCGAGATGCGGGAGGCGGAAATCGTCAATCTGACGGAGCGCCTGCAGCCGATCCGCCATACGCTGAAGTATCAGGCCTTCCTGGGTGGCGCTTCACCGCTGTTTGCCGATTACATCGTCTTTGGCGCGCTGCAATGGCTGCGACTGACCACGGGTCCTCTGCCGCTGCCTGCCGATGACCCCGTGATGGACTGGTTCGAGCGCTGCCTCGACCTTCACGGCGCAAAGGGGCGAACCTTCGGCTGACGAATTGCGATTATGAAGGCTGCGTGAAATTCGCCTTTCCCCCTTGTCTTCGTGATTCGGGGCGGCTAAACACCGCCCACTTATCCCTGAAGAACAAGGACTTTCCGCTATGGCGATCGAACGCACCTTCTCCATGATCAAGCCCGATGCAACGAAGCGCAACCTGACCGGTGCCATCACCAAGGTCTTCGAAGACAATGGCCTGCGCATCATCGCCTCCAAGCGCGTCTGGATGAGCAAGCGCGAAGCCGAAGGCTTCTACGCCGTGCACAAGGACCGTCCGTTCTTCGGCGAACTGGTTGAAGGCATGACCTCCGGCCCGACCGTCGTTCAGGTTCTCGAAGGCGAAAACGCCATCCTGAAGAACCGCGAGATCATGGGCGCCACCAACCCGGCCAATGCCGACGAAGGCACCATCCGCAAGATGTTCGCCGTCTCCATCGGCGAAAACTCGGTTCACGGTTCGGATGCTCCGGAAACCGCTGCCCAGGAAATCGCCTACTGGTTCGCTGAAACCGAAATCGTCGGCTGATCTCAGGGCCGCCTCTGCCTCTGGCAGAACAGATCATTTCAGCCGCCCGCGGGACCAGCCTGCGGGCGGCTTTCGTTTTTTCCGTGACGGAGGGTTTTCGATGCTGCCGTGGATCCAGCTCGACAGTGCCAAGGTGCCCGGTGATAGCGCCGAACTGCGCCTGAAGCAGCGCGGCCAGGAGTTTTCCATCATGCTCGGCGCCAACGAGCTGATGAACAGCCGGCTGAGCGGCTCGGAAGAGGCGCTCGCAAAGCTCGCGGCGGAACGCCTGACCCATCAACAGAGGCCCGTCGTGCTGATCGGCGGTCTCGGCATGGGCTTTACCTTGCGCGCGGCGCTTGCGGTGCTGCCGGTCGAGGCAGAGATCATCGTGGCGGAACTGGTGCCCGAAGTGGTGGCCTGGGCGAGGGGACCGATGGCCGACGTGTTCAAGGGCTCTCTGGATGATCCGCGTGTGACAGTGCATGTCGGCGATGTCGGCGCGCTGATCAAAGCATCGAAGACGCGCTTCGACGCCATTCTTCTCGATGTCGACAACGGTCCGGACGGGCTGACCCGCACCAGCAATGACAGCCTGTATGATCATGCAGGCCTGCGGGCGGCTTTCGCAGCCCTTCGCCCGAAAGGCGTGCTGGGGGTCTGGTCATCGGGACCGGACGACCGTTTTACCCGGCGGCTCAGGGAGTGCGGTTTCAGCGCCGAGGCGCTTTCCGTCCGCGCCAGCACCAAGCGCAGCGGCGCGCGTCACGTCATCTGGATGGCCGTGAAACCATAAGATCACGCGGCCTCGGAGCTTTCTTCCGAGACCATAACCGGCTTGCCGTAGAGGCCGATATGGGTGTCGCCCCAGGCCTTCAGCGCCATCAGCACCGGTTGCATGCTGCGCCCCAGATCCGACAGGCTGTATTCCACCTTTGGCGGCACCTGCGCATAGACTTCTCGATTGATCAGCCCATCCTCTTCCAGCTCCCGCAACTGGTTCGTCAGCATGCGCTGCGTGACGTTGGGAATCTGCCGGCGGATCTCGTTGAAGCGCATCGTGCGCTCCATCAGGTGAAACAGGATCACCGACTTCCATTTGCCATCGATCAGACCGATCGCCGCCTCCACCGAACAGCCCGGGCTGCAATCGAAGCGGGAATGGCGTGCCTTGCCCATGACAGTATCCTTTTTGACACTATGACCGTTTTTTGTGCGTATTCCACAAATGCGATAATAGGCACATATACGGCTCAGTACAACAAACCGCATGGAGTTGATCAATGAAAGCCGTGGCCTATCAAACAGCCGGATCTCTGGACCGGACCGATGCACTGGTGGATGTCGACCTGGACAAGCCGGTGGCCGCAGGACGCGATCTTCTGGTGAAGGTGGAGGCGATTTCCGTGAACCCGGTTGATACCAAGGTGCGCGCCAATGCCTCCGCCGAACCGGGAGACTGGAAAGTGCTGGGCTGGGATGTGTCCGGCGAGGTGGTTGCGGTCGGCGCCGACGTTCGGAATTTTTCGGTCGGCGATACGGTCTTTTATGCCGGCGCCCTGAACCGGCCGGGCGCCAACAGTGAGTATCATCTGGTGGACGAACGCATCGTCGGGCGCAAGCCGGCCGCGCTCACGCATCCGGAGGCCGCAGCCCTGCCGCTGACGGCGATCACCGCCTGGGAAATGCTCTTCGACCGCCTGCAGGTGTCAAAGCCCGTTGCGGGCGCAGCACCCGCCGTGCTGATCATCGGCGGTGCAGGCGGTGTCGGCTCGATCGCGATCCAGTTGCTGCGCGCGCTGACCGACCTGACGGTGATTGCCACCGCCTCGCGGCCGCAGACGCAGGATTGGGTGCGCGCGCTTGGCGCCCATCATGTGGTCGATCACAGCAAGCCGCTGGCGCCGCAGGTGGCGGAACTTGGCATCGGCCAGCCCGCTTTCGTCTTTTCCACCACCGAGACCAGTCTGCATCTGGCCGATATCGCCGATCTGATCGCCCCGCAGGGTCGTTTCGGTCTGATCGATGACCCGGCGGTGCTCGACATCAATCCCTTCAAGCGCAAGTCCGTGTCCGTGCATTGGGAGTTCATGTTCACCCGCTCGATGTTCCAGACGGCCGATATCGACGAGCAGGGCAAGCTCCTCGACGAGATCGCCGCGCTTGTCGAGACCGGAAAGATCCGCACCACCCTGACCGAGGTGATGCGCCCGATCAACGCGCAAAACCTCAAGGCCGCGCATGCGGTGCTGGAAAGCGGCAAAGCGCGCGGCAAGCTGGTGCTGGAAGGGTTTTGACGGCGCCGGGCCGGTGGAGGGAATGAGCCACGGCTCAGTACGAGCCCGGCCAGCCCCCGCTGTCCTGCCGGCCATCGCCCCCACAAGGGGCAGTGTTCGTCTGTTGACATAAGACCCCTCCCCACAAGGGGGGGAGGGACTTGCCGTGTCACACCGCCGATGGATGGAAGCACAACGCTGCCACGTCCGGTCTCCCCCCCTTGTGGGGGAGATGGCGGCAGCCAGAGGGGGCTTCGCCGCGCGACCGGACGTTAACCCTCAAGCGCCTCGATCGCCGCGGCCACCCGCGGCAGCGCCTCGTCCGGGATCGGCAGAACCGGACGCGGCGGGGCGGCGTGGAAGAGGTCGAGTTCCGCGGCAATTGCATACATCACGCGGAAACTGCCGAACTGCTTGAACAGCGTCCAGAGCGGTTCGAAAGCGGCGTCGAGACGCGCGGCTTCGTCGGCATTGCCGGCGCGGGCCGCACGCGTCAGCGCCAGAGCCGGTTTGGGCAAAAGCCCGGCCACCACGCTGTAGAAGGCATCGGCTCCGGCGAGCAGCGCGTGTGCCGCGCCCCAGTCACCGCTATAACCGATGGAGAAACCTGGCGGCGTACGCTGGCGCAGGTCGGCGATCTCGCCGGCAAAATCACCCCCGGCGGGAAGTGGCATCTTCACCGCCGCCACGGTCGGAAGGTCCGACAGTCGGCTGATCAGGTCGGGGCTGAAGGTGAACTTCGTTGTGCCCGGATTGTTATAGATGACGAGCGGCAGATCCGTCGCTCCCGCCACCGCGAGAAAATGCCGATAGACCTCCTCGTCGTTGAGCGGCGTATAGGAGACCGGCGCCAGAAGCAGGCCGTCCGCTCCTGCCTGCTTGGCATCGCGGGCGAGCGCTACGGCGGCATCCGTGCGCAGTGCGCCGACCCCGACGATCAGCGGTGTGCGACCGTCCACGGCTTCCCGCGCAATCTCCACCGCCCGCCGGCGTTCTTCGCGCGACAGAAAGGCATAACCGCCGGTGCTGCCGAGCAGGCCGATGGAATCGACGGCCGCGGTGGCGAGGCGGTCGATCAGGCGCGACAGTGCCTCGGCCTGGACGGTTCCCTCGGCATCGGTGGGTGTGGGCGGAAAGGCGGAAAGACCACGGAACATGCTGCACCCTCATCTGGCGATTGCCGCCATTGGTAGCACCGGTGCCGTGCGCCGTGAAGGCGGCTCAGGCCGGGCAATCCTGCACGGGCGAAAGATCGATCACGCCCCCGGCCTTGAACACCTTCGGGTTCATGTCATAGGCGGGGCCGGCGACAATCGAATTGGCCGGCAGGATGCTCTGGTCGATGGTAGCCAGCACCTTGGTGTCGAGTTGCTGCAGCACCGTGCCCTTGGCATCCGCCAGGTCGATCTTCACCGCATAGGAGCGGCCCTCGCGCACGCATTGCAGGTTGGGGCTTTCCAGCACGATCTTTTCCATTTTCGGATAAAGTTTTGCTTGCGTGACCAGCGCTTCGCCGCCGCGCGGGTTTTCAAACCGGGCAATCGCCACGCCGCCCTCCGGCAGCGGCGCGGTCGGCCTCAGCGTCACCACGTAATTCGCCTTGGACAGACGATAGTTGAAGACGAAGATATGGCCGGAAAACTCTGCCAGTTTTTCCGCCTTGCGCTGGCAGGCGGTGAGGGTGAGCAGGCACAGCGCCGCGACGGTGATGTTCGTTTTCATTCCGGTTCCCCTTTCTTGCGTCGGTAATGACGGGCCGCCTTGGCGCGATTGCCGCACACGGCCATGTCACACCAGAAGCGGCTCTTGTTCTTGCTGCGGTCGAGAAACAGCCAGCCGCAATGGCCGCAGATCTTCAGCCGCTCCGGCTCCGGCAAGGCGATCAGCCGCAGTGCCGAGTGGACGGTCTGCACCTCCAGCCCGCCGGCATCCGGGACAAGGCGCAGCAGAAGGGCCGCCTGTTCCAGCAGATCGGCCAGATGGTGCGGCGCGGCCTTGCCCTCCGCCTCGGCACGGAAATGCCGGTCAATTGCCTCGCGAAACCGCAGAAAGGCGGCGCAAGCCTGCGGGGTGACCGGCGCCAGCGGGCCGAACAGGACGCGTTCGGCGGAAAATTGCGCTGCAGCCCGCACAAAGGCGTCGATCTGGCTCGGATCTGCGAAGCGGTCGATGCTGCGCGCCGGGTCGAAGCGCAGGATCACGCTGTTGGCAACATCCAGCGCCAGCGCGCCGCCGGCAAAACGATGAGGGGTCCAGGAAAAGTTCATGTCTCAATATAACTGGTAAAGCTCGCTTTACCAGTTATAATTATTGCGCCCAGTCGGACGGGGAGGTGCCATGCTCTATGCCGTGCAACAGCTGCTCAATGCGTTGCCGATCGCCAGCCTCTATGCGGCGCTCGCCTTCGGCTATGCCATTGCCTTTGCCGTCACTCGGCGGGCGGACATCACCTATGGCGCCCTGTTTGCTTTTTCCGGCCATGTGTTTCTGCTCGCGGCGCATTTCGGCTGGAACCGGTTGTTCCTCACTTTTCCGGCGGCACTCCTGCTGGGGGCGGCCTTTGCCGTGCTGCTGGTCGCCGGCGGCGGCGTTGCGATTGGCCGGCACGTGGTGGCGCCGCTGTCGCATGTTGCGCCCAATGCTCTGACGGTCGCCTCGCTTGGCCTGCTGCTTGTGCTGATGGAGGCGGCGCGGCTTGCTTCCGGCACGCGCGAACTCTGGCTGCCGCCCTTTCTCAATCTGCCGCTTCCCGTCTGGCGGTACGAGGGCGGCACTGCCAGCCTGACGCTGTTGCAGGGGCTGAACAGCCTGGTGCTGGTGCTGCTGGTGGTGGGTGGCGGATGGTTTCTGGCGGTCAGCCGCTTCGGGCGCAACTGGCGCGCCGTCTGCGACGATCCGCTGGCGGCGGAACTGCTTGGTGTCCATGTCGGACGCATCTGCGCTGGTGCTTACGGCCTGGCGGCGCTGTTTGCCGCCCTTGCCGGCATTCTTGCCACGGCCCATTACGGCACCATGGATTTCGGCGCCGGTCTCGTCTTCGGCCTGAAGGTGCTGCTGATCGCCGCTGCCGGTGGCCACAGCCATCCGCTGCGGGCGGCGGCGGGCGCGGCCCTGTTCGGCCTCGGCGAGACACTGTGGAGCGGCTACGGCCCGCTTGCCTGGCGCGATGCGGTGATGCTCGGCGCGCTGGTGGCGTTGCTGGTGGTCAGCCGGCGGGAACGGGTGCTTGTGTGACATGTCCGTCAGCGACGTGATGCATGAAGGCCTGTCTCCAGCCCCACGCAAGAAAACCCCTCTATCAGCATAATCGACACCTGAAGCGATCAGCGATGTGGAAAGATCATATGACGGGTTCGCCAATGCAGAACAGCTTCCGCGGCTTCGATATCTCCGGCTTTGCCATGCCGGATGCCGGTGCCGCCGCAGCGCCAGCCCCGGCTGCCCCGGCCCAGTCTGAACTCGCGGCCCTGAAGCAGATGATGCAGAATACGCTGATGGCGCTGCATGCGGAAAACCAGACCCTGAAGGCCCGTCTTGCGCTTGTCGATGGCGTCTTTCCCGAGGACGTGCTGCCCGAGCCTCTGCCGGCCGACTTTCATGGCTTCTTTGCCAATCGAGCCCTTTACAAGCTGATCAAGGATTTTGACTTCAAGACGGTTCTGGATATCGGATCGGGCCAGGGGCAGCAGGCCGGCGTCCTGCTGAAATATGGCAAGACGGTCACGGCGCTCGATTACGGCAAGTCGCCCTATTACCAGTGGCGCAACCCCGCCATCCAGACTGTCATCGGCGATTTCAACACCATGGCCTTCGACACGGCCTTCGACTGCGTCTGGGCTTCGCACGTGCTTGAGCACCAGCCCAATCCGAACCTCTTTTTGAAGAAGGTTCACGCTGTCACGCGCGAAGGCGGCGTGGTTGCCATCACCGTTCCCCCACTGAAGCATCCGATCGTCGGCGGCCATGTTTCGCTGTGGAACGGCGGCATGCTGCTCTATCACATGGTGCTTGCCGGCTTTGATTGCTCCGAGGCAAGCATCCTGCAGTACGGCTACAATATCAGCATCATTGTGCGCAAACGCTCCATTGCGATGCCGAATATTGTCTATGACATGGGCGATATCCGCACCATCCGGCCGTTCCTGCCAAGACAGCTTGCTTTCCAGCCCAATCAGAACGACGACCCCTTCAACGGCGATATCCAGCGCCTCAACTGGTAACAGGCGGGACATGCGGGTGCGCCGCGGTCAACCGCCGCGCCACCTGTCCCGCGCCGCATTGTCGTCTGGCACGGCGTCGGGTGGGCATCGTCAACCTCATGCTAATGAAGCCTCTGAACAGTTTACCCTCATTCTGCCGATAAGCGCGGTATGAGCGGCCCTGTTCGGCCTCGGCGAGACACTGTAGAGCGGCTACGCTCCCGTTGCCTGGTGGCGCGATGCGGTGATGCTCGGTGCGCTGGTGGCGTTGCTGGTGATCGGCCGGCGGGAACGACTTATGGCCTGACCGGGCTAAGCGGATTGGCGATTTCATAGATGATCTGTGCCGCCCCAAAACGCTCGACGGTTCGCGCCTTGCGCATGCCGAGTCGCTCGAGAAGCCGCCGGGATGCCCGGTTTGCCGCCTGTGTCTCGCTGACGAGGCGAGGCAGTGACAGGCTGTCGAAGGCATGGCGGAGCACCGCCTCGGTGCATTCCAGTGCCAGCCCGCGCCCCCAATAGGCCGGCAGAAATTGATAGGACAGTTCGGGAAGTCTGTCGTCATGATGAGGGCCGATGACGACAAGTCCGATGCAGCCCGCCTCACTCTGGTCCCGAAGCCGAACCGCCCATGCGAGGGAGTGGGGGCTACCGGCGACCAGCGCGTCGGCGCTGGCCATCGCGGCCGTGTCCTCGCGGGGGCCGCCAAGGAAACCTCTTACCGTGAGGTCGGTCGCGAGCGCGATGAGGCCATCGCGGTCATGCTCACCTGGTGGTTGAAGAAGACATCGGCTGGTGAAAAGAGAGGCCATCAAGCGGTCAACGCCACTTGTCCCGAGCCTTATCGTCGGCATCCTTGGCCGAGACCCAGCCGCCGGTCGAGCCGTCTGCCAGATGTTCCTTCTTCCAGAAGGGGGCGGCGGTTTTCAGAAAATCCATGACGAAATTTGCGCCGTCGAAAGCCGCCTGCCGGTGCCGCGAGGCGGCAATGACGAGCACGATGTTTTCGCCCGGCGCGATCTTGCCGAACCGGTGAATGGCGGTCAGGCCTTGCAGGGAGAAGCGAGCAATCGCGAGTTCCGCGATGCGCCGCATTTCCGCTTCCGCCATGCCGGGATAATGTTCGAGCTCGAGCGCGTTCAGGCTGCCGCCGTCGTCTCGGCAGAGGCCGCTGAAGGTGACGACCGCCCCGATATCCGTCCGTCCGGCCACCAGCCGGTCGATCTCCGTCTGGAGGTGGAAATCCTCGTTCTGGACACGGATGGTGGGGGAGGCTGCCACGGCTATCCCCCCGTCATCGGCGGGAAAATGCCGATTTCGCGGGCGCCGGCAATCGGCTCGTCGTGGTCGACATGTTCCTGGTTCACCGCCACGCGGATCACCTCCGGATATTGCAGGGCCGCCTCGTAACCGTCGCCGAGCGTCTTCAGATGCCGCAGGAGGTCGCCGGCCGTCACGACTGCGTCCGGAAGCTCGATCTCCTCTTCCGGCTTGTCGATGCGCTCGCGCACCCAGGCGAAATAGACGAGCTTCACCTTCATTCTTCTTCCACCACATGCTTGAGCCCGGCCTTGAAGTAGTCGTAGCCGGTATAGATCGTCAGAATGGCGGCGAGCCAGAGAAGCGTGATGCCGAGCGCGGTCGTGTAGAGGCCGAACTTGTCGCCGGCAGGGCCTGCCAGCAGGAAGGCAATGGAGACCATCTGGATCGTCGTCTTCCATTTGGCAATCCGCGTCACCGGCACCGCCACCTTCAGCGCCGCCAGATATTCGCGCAGGCCGGAGACGAGGATTTCCCGGCAGAGAATGGTGATGGCCGCCCAGAGCGACCAGCCGGCAATGGTGCCGTCGGCCGCCATCAGCAGCAGCACTGAAGCCACCAGCAGCTTGTCGGCGATCGGATCCAGCATCCGGCCGATATTCGACGTCTGGTTCCAGATACGGGCGAGATAGCCGTCGAGGTAATCGGTGATCGATGCGACGACGAAGATGCCGAGCGCCGTCCATCGCGCCACGTCGGAACTCTGCAGCCGACCTTCCACGAAGAAGCACGCCACGACGACCGGCACGGCCACGATGCGCGCATAGGTGAGGAGGTTTGGAATGTTGTATGCGCGCGATGCCATGAGGAACCTGCTACCTGCTTGCTGCGCCCTTAGTTGATGCTTCGAAGCGCAAGCGTCAACTGCAATTCTGGCGGAATTCGTAAAGCCCGGGCGATCAATTCGCCCGGCTTTCGTGAAAATGATTGTAGATCTGTTTGGCGACGGCTTCCGAAATGCCCTCCACCGCCATCAGGTCATTGATGCCGGCGCGCGACACCGCCTTGGCCGTGCCGAAATGCTGCAGGAGCGCCCGCTTGCGGCTGGGACCGATTCCGGAAATCTCGTCGAGCGGGTTCTTCACCATCTCCTTCTTGCGGCGTGCCCGGTGCGAGCCGATGGCGAAGCGGTGCGCCTCGTCGCGCATACGCTGGATGAAATAGAGGACCGGGTCGCGCGGCGGCAGCGAGAAATCGCTGCGGCCATCGGCAAAGAACCGCTCGCGGCCAGCATCGCGGTCGACGCCCTTGGCAACGCCGATGGCGGTCACCACGTCGCGGATGCCGAGTTCGTCCAGGATTGCCTTGACCGCCGTCATCTGCCCCTGGCCGCCATCGATCAGGATCACATCCGGCCAGGCGGGGAAGGCCTGATCGGCGGCATCCTCCGGACTGGCTTCGGGATTGGCCTGAGCCGAGCGGTCCGGCAGGCCTTCTTCCTTCAGCAGGCGCGAGAAACGACGGGTCATCACCTCCCGCATCATGCCGAAGTCGTCGCCGGGGGTGATGTCGGTCGATTTGATGTTGAACTTGCGGTACTGGCCCTTCACGAAGCCTTCCGGCCCCGCCACCACCATGCCGCCCACGGCATTGGTGCCCATGATGTGCGAGTTGTCGTAGATCTCGATGCGGCGCGGCACATAAGCGAGGCCAAAAGTCTCGGCAAAACCCTTCAGCAGGCGCTCCTGCGAGGCGGTTTCCGCCAGCTTGCGGCCATGCGCCTCGCGGGCATTGGCGAGCACGTGATCGACCAGATCGCGCTTTTCGCCCCGCTGCGGCACCTGGATCGCCACCTTGTGCCCGGCCTTTTCGGAGAGCGCTTGGGTGAGCAGTTCCTGTTCCTCTACGGTTTCCGACAAGAGGATCTGCCGCGGCACCGGCTTGTCGTCATAAAACTGCGCCAGGAAGGCATTCAGCACTTCCGAACCCGTCAACTGCGGATCGGCCTTCGGGAAATAGGCCTGATTGCCCCAGTTCTGCCCGGCACGGAAAAAGAAGACCTGGATACAGGTCAACCCGCCCTCATGGTGGATGGCGAACACATCCGCCTCCTCGACGCCGGCCGGGTTGATGCCCTGGTGGCTCTGCACATGGGAAAGAGCGGACAGGCGGTCGCGGTAGACGGCGGCGCGCTCGAAATCGAGATCCTCGGAGGCCTCCGCCATCTGCCGGGCAATCGCTTCCTTCACGTTCTGGCTGCGACCGGACAGGAAATCCTTCGCCTCCTTGACCAGCCCTGCATAATCCGCATCGGAAATCTCGTGCGTGCAGGGCCCGGAACAGCGTTTGATCTGGTAGAGCAGGCAGGGCCGCGTGCGCGCCTCGAACACGCTGTCGGTGCAGGTGCGCAAGAGAAACGCGCGCTGCAGCGAGTTGATCGTGCGGCCAACGGCGCCGGCAGAGGCGAAGGGGCCGAAATAGTCGCCCTTGCGGGCGCGGGCGCCGCGATGTTTGTAAATGGCCGGCGCGCGGTGATCGCCCGTCACCATGATATAAGGAAAGCTCTTGTCGTCGCGCAGCAGAACGTTGAAGCGTGGGCGCAGCCGCTTGATGAGATTGGCTTCGAGCAGCAGCGCCTCGGTTTCCGTCCGCGTCGTGACGAATTCCATCTGCGCCGTCTCCCGCACCATCTTCGACAGGCGGTTGGAGTGGACACGGCCCTGCGCATAGTTCGAGACGCGCTTCTTGAGACTGCGGGCCTTGCCGACATAGAGCACGTCGCCCGCTTCGTTGAACATGCGGTAGACGCCCGGCGCGTTCGGCAGGTGCTTGACGAACTCGGCGATCAGATCGGCGCCCTTCAGACCGTTTTCGTTGCGAAGGCCATGATTCCATTCGATGCCGGCAACGCCGCGCGCGCCATCGCTCTCCGGCGGGAGGATGTCGTCGTCATCGTCGTCCGATTCGTCATAAAGAACGCCGCCGTCAGGCAGTTTCGTTCCATTCATTCAATAATCTCCGCCACATCCGGCGTTTCCCAGGCCAGGTGCTGGCCTCCATCCAGGGCAATCATTTGGCCCGTGATGGATGGAGTGTCAAAAAGAAATCGGATCGTGCTTCCGAATTCGCAAGGGGCGGGGCCGCGTTTCAGGGGAACAGCCGCCACCTGCCGGTCGAAATCCGCCTGCGCCTGCCGTTCGCTCTTGAAGGATGGGCCGGGACCGATCGCATTGACCCGGATACGCGGTGCATAGGCCTGCGCCAGCGTCTGTGTAGCGGTCCAAAGTGCTGCCTTCGACAGCGTGTAGGAATAGAAGTGTGGCGTCAGCTTCCAGACGCGCTGGTCGATGATGTTGACGATCAGACCCTGGCGATCTGCAGGCAGTTGCCGCAGCAGCGCGGCGGAGAGGATGGAGGGGGCGCGGACATGGATGCCGAAATGCCGGTCGAAGGTTTCTGCGTCGAAGGCTTCCGCCGTATCCTTCTCGAAGATCGAGGCATTGTTGACGAGGCCGGTCAGCGGGCCGAGCGTCACGGCCACCTGATCGATCAGTTCATCTGCCGCGGATGCATCCAGAAGGTTGGCCTGAACGGCCACGACCCGGTGCCCCTCGGCTCTCAGACTCGCGGCAAGGGATTCGGCCTCCGCGATGGCGCGGTCTGCGTGAATGGCAACGCCATAGCCATGACGCGCCAGATCCTCGCTGATCGCCTTTCCGAGGCGACGAGCTGCGCCGGTGACAAGTACGGTGGGGGAAGAAGTCACGGGTGATCTTGTCCTGTTGGCTGGCTGCGGGCTTGCAGTGAAATGCAAGTGCTTTACGCCCGCATCAAGGCCCTGGATCGCATCTGATGTATTCTTTTTACTTCAGTTTTTTTACATCGTATTCACGCCAGCGTGAAAGCTACAATCGAAGTTTAATCTCTGTTTACATTTTGGTAAGGTTAATAAATTCCGTGTTGCGAGCAAGCAACATCCAGATTCAGCCATGGGTGTGCCACAATCAATTCACAATTCGGTACTTTCATTTCCTCAATTGCCCACCAAATTCCAGCTCAACGAGCAGGGAGCGATGGCGTTGTCATCCGAAAGAACGGCGCCTCCCGGCCCGCATTGAAAAGGAGAAAAGTATGCGTACTCTCATTGCGACCCTGATGGTTTCTGCTGCAAGCCTTGTTGCCGTTTCGGCACAGGCTGCTGACGCCGTCACGCAGGTTCCGCAGGCTCCGGCTGCTTACGATGCGCCGGCACCGGCCGCGACCTGGTCCGGCTTCTACCTCGGTGGTACCGGTTCCTACGACTGGGGCAAGCTGAAGGGCGGTTCCAGCGAGCCGAGCGCTGACGGTTGGGGCGGCGGCATCTATGGCGGCTACAACTGGCAGAGCGGCCAGATCGTCTACGGTGGTGAAGCCGATCTCGGCTACAATGACCAGAAGGGCACCTCTGGCGGCATCACCGGCGAAGAAAAGCTGAACGGCTCGATCCGTGGTCGCGTGGGTTACGACATGAACCCCTTCCTGATCTACGGTACGGCGGGTCTGGCAATCGGCGACCATGAAGTCTCGAGCGCTGCCGGTTCCGACAGCAAGACCTCCGTCGGCTACACGGTCGGCGCCGGTGTCGAAGCCTTCGTGACCTCCAACATCACGGCTCGCCTCGAATACCGCTACACCGACTATCAGGACAAGGATTTCAACCTGGGTGGCACGACCGTTTCGCGCGGCTTCGACGATCAGTCCGTCAAGGTTGGTATCGGCGTCAAGTTCTGATCCATCTATTCTGGTTCGGCAAAGGGCCGGAGGGAAACCTCCGGCCCTTTTGCGTGGAAACTGTGCATGGCCATCGGATCGCCGCCATGCTCTCGCGGCGGATCAGGCGGCGGTTTTCATCTGCTCGCGAAACAGGGCGGAGAACTGGCGCGGCCAGGCGGCCAACTGCGGCCGACCGACCGACCATCGCCCGGCATAGCGCAGATGCAGGTAGCCGATCAGCGCGGCCAGAGCAAAATGCCCGCCGTTCAGCGCCTTGTCCGTTTTCGGCGTGTGCTTTTCCAGATAATCCAGTCCGCGTGCCACCTTCAGCCAGTGGCGGTCGATCCAGGGCTGGTAGATCTTCTCTTCCGGACGCAGGCGTCGCTCATAGGTGATTGACAGAAGGCTGTCGGTGATGCCGTCGCACAAGGCCTCCAGCATCTCCGCCTCGGCGCGCTGGTCGGGGCTGCGCGGATAGAGCCTTCCCTCGGTCAGACGGTCGAAGAAATGCATGATCGCAACGCTGTCGCAGAGCGGCATTTCGCCGTTGCGGATGAGCATGGGGATCCTGCCGAGCGGATTGCTGCCGATCAGGTCCGGCGCGTCCGGCCCGTCGCTTGCACTCACTTCCTCCAGGTTGATTCCCAGGTGACGGGCTGCCATCCGGCACTTTGCCGAATAAGGCGAAACAGGCGAATAGAGCAGACGCACAACACAATCCCATTCAATAATTCCTTCGTCTTTCAATATAATATGAAATGTTTCTGTTCGCTAATAGAATCTTAATATCCACATATTGATTATCGCAGAATGAAACAGCTAGTCATTCGGCGCGGATGCCGACGGGTTTGACTCTGTTGAGTCCAGAATGTTTCAGGTCTTTGGAAAACAATATTCAATTCATTCTTGCGTGAGCTTAAGGTCAGCGTTGTTCGCGGGTGCAATATTGCAATTCCTGGCGTTTTAAGGGGTTTTCCATTGTGCAAGTGCGAAAGAGGATCCGCTTCCTGCCAACCGCCGGCGCGTGGATGGCGGCAGGTCGCAGGCAGCAAAAGGCGGCCGCAAGGGGCCGCCTTCAGGTTGCGGGATATGTACCGTGAAGGATCAGGGGCGCCGGTGGCTGCTACGCCTCAGGCTGCCGGCTTCATGCCGGCGTGATCGGGAAAAAGCGCGGAGAACTTCTCCGGCCAGGCAGCGAGGTTGGGGCGGCCTTCCGCCCACTGGCCGGCAAAGCGCAGGTCCAGATAGCCGATCAGCGCGGCCAGTGCGAAATGACCGCCATGCAGCTTCTTCTCGGTCTTCGGCAGGTTGTTTTCCAGATGGTCGAGCCCGCGCACCACCTTGTTCCACTGCTTGTCGATCCAGCCCTGGTGGATCTTTTCTTCCGGCCGGAAGCGACGCTCGTAGATGATGGCGATGAGGCAGTCGGTGATGCCGTCGCACAGGGCTTCGAGCACTTCCGCATCGGTGCGCTTTTCCGGTTTCTTCGGATAAAGGGCACCCTCCGATTCCCGATCGAGGAAATGCATGATGGCAACGCTGTCATAGATCGGGGCGGCGCCATCGCGGATCAGGACCGGGATCTTGCCCAGCGGATTGTTGTCCAGCAGTTCCGCCGGTTCCGCATTGGTGTCGGTCCTGACCTCTTCGACGGCGATGCCGAGATGGCGGGCAGCCATGCGGCATTTGGCGGAATAGGGGGAGGCGGGAGAATAGAGAAGTTTCATCGTCATGATCCTGTCGGATGGTCAGCGTGCCGGCGGCACGGTGATGCGGTTGAGGGTGCAGCCCTTGCGGTCCACCTCGGCGCAGGGGCGGAAGGAAAGCTCCTTGGAGAGGCAGATGCGCACCTCTTCCAGCCGGCTGCGCTCGCAGCTGACAGCGATCGCATCCGGACGCAGGCCGGGATTGTCGCGAATGAAGCTCTGCTCGATCTGCTCGGCGGTGAAGGTCTGCGCCGTCGTCACGGTTGCGATGTCGGCCGGCAGGCGGATCCTGCTGAAGGCCGCGCGGGTCTTGTCCAGATAGGCCTTCTGGCCGAGGCCGGAGCAGCTGCCATGCTTGCGCCATTCATGGCCGATCAGTCCCATCGACGGCATGATGTCGAGATAGTCGCGGCCCAGCGACTCGGGCACCCGACGGGGCTCCATGCTGGCGCAGAATTCGGGATAGCCCCTCTCGTTCTGTGGCCACAGTCCGTGCACGATGAAGCCGAATGTCTTGTCCGTGCCGCACTGCTCCTTGCTGTCCTTGCCCTGGGGCGAGGCACAGAAGGTGGGCGACCAGGAAAGCGAGAGCACGTAGAAATCGAAACGGGCGCTGCCATCGTCGGCTGCGGCCGGAAGGCCGCAGAGCGCAAGGCAGGCTGCCAGAAGGGTGCGAACGAAACGGTGGGTCATCCAAGCCTCCTCACCACGCGCGAAACCATGTCCCAGGCCGCCCCACGTGGTCAAGTCCGTCAGATCTCCTCGCGCTTCTCTTCGCCGCGCAGCCAGAAGGTGCGGGTTGAGGCAAACCGGTCCTGCGCCAGCACGTCCTTCAGCACCGGCAGCAGGCGATGCAGTTCGTCCTTCAGCGTGAAGGGCGGGTTGACGACGATGAGGCCGGAGCCGGAAAGGCCCGTGGCCTCGCGGTCGCCTTTGACCGAAAGCTCCGTGCACAGCGTCTTCGGAATGTCGAGCGCCTGCAGCGCCTCGTGGAATTCCTTGATCGGCGCCCCCTTCTTCAGCGGATACCACAGGCAATAGGTGCCGCCCGGAAAACGGCGCCAGGCGGTCGAGAGACCCTTCACCAGCCGTTCGTATTCGCCTTCCACCTCGAAGGGCGGATCGACCAGCACGATGCCGCGCTTCTCCTTCGGCGGCAGATGTGCGCCGAGCGACAGCCAGCCGTCGAGTTCGGTGACGCGCACCTGGAAATCGCCCTCGAACAGGCGGGCAAGTCTCGGATAATCCTCCGGATGCAGTTCCATGGCTGCCAGCCTGTCCTGCGGGCGAAACAGCATGCGCGAAAGTTTCGGCGAGCCGGGATAACGGGTGATGGCACCCGTCGGGTTCAGGTCGCGCACGGCATCCAGATAGGGTTTCAGGATCTCGGCCGCCTGCGGCTCCAGTTCGGCCTCCATCAGCCGGCCAATGCCGTCGCGCCATTCACCAGTCTTCTGCGCCTCTTCGGAGGAGAGATCGTAAAGGCCGATGCCGGCATGCGTGTCCAGCACCCGAAACGCCTTGTCCTTCTTCTGCATGTAGCGGATCAGCAGGCAGAGGACGGCGTGTTTCAGGACATCGGCGAAATTGCCGGCATGGTAGATGTGCCGATAGTTCATGACGGGGCCTTCTGGCTCTCTTGAATAGATTTGATGCATCGCAAAAGCGGCTTTCTGCGACGGCCTGCTTGTCCTATAGGAAAGGCATGAATCTTGCGACCCCGATCTCTGCGAAAAGTGCCGCCGGCGTGACTACCGGCCATACGGTCTGTCCGCATGACTGTCCCTCCGCCTGTGCCCTGGAGGTCGATCTGACCGCCGAGGGGCGCATCGGCCGGGTGCGCGGCGCCAATGCCAACACCTATACGGCGGGCGTCATCTGCGCCAAGGTGGCGCGCTATGCCGAACGTCTCTACCATCCCGACCGGCTGTTGACGCCGAAGCGCCGCAAGGGGGTAAAGGGCGAGGGCGCCTGGCAGGAGATCTCCTGGGAGGCGGCCCTCGACGAGATTGCAGAGGCTTTCGTGAAAGCCGAAGCCGCATCTGGTGCCGAGGCCATCTGGCCCTATTTCTACGCTGGCACCATGGGGCAGGTGCAACGCGATTCGATCGAGCGGCTGCGCCACGCCAAGCGCTATTCCGGCTTTTTCGGCTCCATCTGCACCAATATGGCCTGGACCGGTTATGTGATGGGCACGGGTGCGCTGCGTGGTCCCGATCCGCGCGAGATGGCGAAATCCGATTGCGTCGTCATCTGGGGCACCAATCCGGTCGCCACCCAGGTGAACGTGATGACGCATGCGGTGAAGGCGCGCAAGGAAAGGGGCGCGAAGATCGTCGTCGTCGATATCTATGACAGTCCGACGATGAAGCAGGCCGATATCAAGGTCATCCTGAAGCCCGGCACGGATGCGGCACTCGCCTGCGCGATCATGCACATCGCCTTCCGCGACGGCTATGCCGACCGCGCCTATATGGCAACGTTCGCCGATGATCCGGCAGGCCTCGAAGCGCATCTCAAAACGAAGACGCCGGAATGGGCCTCCGCCATCACCGGCCTCTCCGTCGAGGAGATCGAGACCTTCGCGCGGCTCGTCGGCACGACGAAAAAAACCTTCTTTCGTCTGGGCTATGGTTTTACCCGCCAGCGCAACGGCACGGTCGCCATGCATGCGGCACTCTCCATCGCCACGGTGCTCGGCTCCTGGCAATATGAAGGCGGCGGCGCCTTCCACAATAATGGCGAGATCTTCAAGCTCGACAAGCGCGAGCTGATGGGCACGGCCTACATGGATCCGGACGTGCGCATGCTCGACCAGTCTCAGATCGGTCGGGTCCTGACGGGGGATGCGGTGGCGCTGCGCCAGCGCGGGCCGGTGACGGCGCTTTTGATCCAGAACACCAATCCGATGAACATCGCGCCCGAACAGCGGCTGGTGCGCCAGGGCTTTGCCCGCGACGACCTGTTTGTCGCCGTGCATGAGCAGTTCATGACGGATACGGCCGAAATGGCCGATATCGTGCTGCCGGCCACCATGTTCGTCGAACATGATGATCTTTACCGCGCCGGCGGGCAGAACCACATCCTGCTCGGTCCGAAACTGGTCGAGCCACCCGAGACGGTGCGCACCAATCTCTTCGTGATCGAAGAACTGGCAAAACGCCTCGGCGTCGATCATTATCCGGGTTTCGGCCTCTCCGAGCGCGAGCATATCGACCGCATGCTCACGCCGAACGGCCTGCCGGGCTATGATCAGCTCTCCGTCGACAAGTGGATCGACTGTCAGCCCGCCTTCGAGGACGCGCATTACCTGAACGGTTTCGGTTATGCGGATGGGAAATTCCGCTTTCGGCCGGACTGGGAAAACGGCCCGTCGCCCAACAAGACGCCGGCAAGCATCGGCGCGCTGGGACCGCACGCGGAACTGCCGACCTTCCCGGATCAGGTGGATGTCATCGAACTGGCGGACGAGGAACACCCGTTCCGGCTGGCGACCTCGCCGGCGCGCAATTTCCTGAACTCGACCTTTGCCGAGACAAAGACCTCGCGCGACAAGGAAGGCCGGCCCGAGGTGATGATCCACCCGGAGGACGCCGCAGCGCTCGCGATCGAGGATGGTGCGGTGGTGCGTATCGGCAATCGACGCGGCGACCTGCGCATTCACGCCAAGGTGACGCCCGGTGCGCGGCGTGGTGTCCTGATCGCCGAGGGGCTCTGGCCGAACAAGGCGCATCTCGATGGCGAGGGCATCAATGTTCTGACCGGTGCCGATCCCGTGGCGCCCTATGGCGGGGCCGCCGTGCATGACAACCGGGTCTGGCTGAAGAAGGACGAGGCATGAGCGGCGGCAAGGACGCGACGATCCACATCGTCGAGAAGAAGCTTCTCTCGGACAACTGGTGCCATCTCTACAAGGTCAGCTTCGACTATAGCGGTGCCAATGGCGTGACCCATCGGCTGGAGCGCGAGGTCTATGATCGCGGAAATGGTGCCACCATCCTGCTCTACGATCCCGCCCGCGACGTGGTGGTGCTGGTGCGGCAGTTCCGCATTCCCGCCCATCTCAACGGTTATTCCGGCTGGCTGATCGAGACGCCGGCCGGCCTGCTGGATGGCGAACATCCGGAGGAAGCGATCCGCCGCGAGGCAATCGAGGAAACCGGCTATCAGGTGCGCGATGTCCGCTTCCTGTTCAAGTGCTTCATGTCGCCCGGCGCCGTTACGGAAGTCGTGCATTTCTTTGCAGCGATCATCGATACCAGCGACCGGGTTTCCGAAGGCGGCGGGCTGGACGAGGAGAACGAGGATATCGAGGTGCTGGAAGTGCCGCTTGCAAGCGCGCTTGGCATGATCGAGACCGGCGAAATCTGCGACGGCAAGACCATCATGCTGCTGCAGTGGGCTCAGTTGAACCGCGCTTCGCTGCGGTAAGCCGGTCGCGATTCCGCGTGCATCGAAAAAACTCCGCAGAACCATGTCAGGCCCCTTGCGGCCCTTCAATATACATTATATCTAAGTGTATATTGAAAGGCGAAGGAGCCCATCATGCAAAGCATTCGTATCAACGACCGTCTCAGCATTGCCGGCCAGCCGACGGCTGCCGATCTGGCCGAGGCCCGCCAGCAGGGTTTTGCCGTTGCCGTCAACCTGCGTCCGAACGGCGAGGACGGCGCGCCCGGCGATCGCGCCTCCCGCGATGCGGCCCGCGAGGCAGGCCTCGCCTACAGCTTCATCCCCGTGACCATGGAGACGCTGACGGAGGCGGATGTCGAGGCCTTCCGCGCGGCGCTTGCCGAAGCCAAGGGCCCCGTCTTTGCCTATTGCCGCAGCGGCGCCCGCGTTCTCGCGCTGCATGCCATCGGCGAAGTGCTCGAGGGCCGAATGACGATGGATGAGGTCGCCGCGCTCGGTGCCGCGCACGGGCTGGACATGAGCGGGGCTGTGGCCTGGCTGGAACGCCGCCACAACAGCCGGCCGCAGGTCAAGGGCTTCTTCGACCCGCGCACCTGGAGCGTGCAGTATGTCGTCGCCGATCCGGCGACGCGTCATTGCGCCATCATCGATCCGGTTCTGGATTATGACGAGAAGTCCGGCCAGACCTCCACCGCAAATGCCGACCGCATTCTCGCCTATGTGGCGGAGAAGGGGCTGACGGTCGAGTGGATCCTGGACACCCATCCCCATGCGGATCATTTCTCCGCTGCGCAGTATCTCAAGGAAAAGACCGGCGCACCGACCGCCATCGGCGACCATGTCGTTGATGTGCAGAAGCTGTGGAAGGGCATCTACAACTGGCCGGCACTGCAGACCGACGGCTCGCAATGGGACCGGCTGTTCGCCGAGGGGGATACCTTCAAGGTCGGCTCCATCGATGCGCGGGTGATGTTCTCGCCGGGCCATACGCTTGCCTCCATCACCTATGTCATCGGCGATGCGGCCTTCGTGCATGACACCATCTTCATGCCGGACAGCGGCACCGCTCGTGCCGATTTTCCGGGCGGCAGCGCTGAGGCGCTCTGGCAGTCGATCCAGGCGATCCTCGCCCTGCCGGAGGAGACGCGGCTGTTCACCGGTCACGACTATCAGCCCGGCGGGCGTCATCCGCGGTGGGAAAGCACGGTGGCCGAGCAGAAGCGCACGAACCCGCATCTTGCCGGAATTGCCGAGGCCGCCTTCGTGGATCTGCGTCAGGCACGCGATCGCACGCTGCCCATGCCGAAGCTGATCCTGCATGCGCTGCAGGTCAATGTGCGCGGCGGACGTCTGCCGGAACCGGAGGACAATGGCCGCCGCTATCTGAAGATCCCGCTGAACGCGCTGGAGGGGGCCGCATGGTAACCGAATTTCTCGACAGGAAGAGCGCGCTGGCCATGAGCCCGACGGCCATGGAAGCGCGCGCTTCGGAAGTGGCCGGGCACCTGAAGGTGCTCGCCCATCCGGTGCGCCTGATGCTCGTCTGCACGCTGGTGCAGGGCGAGTTTTCCGTCGGCGAGCTGGAAGACAAGCTCGACGTGCATCAGCCGACGCTTTCCCAGCAGCTGACCGTGCTGCGCGAGGCCGAAATCGTCGAAACCCGTCGTGAGGGCAAGCAGATCTTCTACCGCCTGACCGGAGCAAAGACGGCGCAGTTGATCGCCGCGCTGTTCGACATCTATTGCGCGGAGGACATGCCGCGATGAGCCAGTATCTCACTTCCTTTGCCGGCGGCCTGCTGATTGGCCTCTCCGCCATTCTCTACCTCATTCTCACCGGTCGCATTGCCGGCATCAGCGGCATTGTGGGGCGGTTGGCGGAAGGGGCGAATGCCGCGCTCAACGGCGCCTTCGTGATCGGCCTGCTGCTCGGGCCGCTCGTCTATCACCTGGCCTTCGGCGCGTGGCCAGCGGTGACGATCAGCGCCTCGCTGCCCGTGATCATCCTTGCCGGCCTGCTGGTCGGCATCGGTTCGCGCATGGGCTCCGGCTGCACCAGCGGCCACGGCGTGCTTGGCCTTGCCCGTTTCTCGCCGCGCTCGATGGTGGCCGTCGCCACCTTCCTGATCACCGGCATCGTCACCGTCACCCTGATGAGGGGAAGCCTATGACCACGTCCTTTCGTCCCGTTCTGGCAGCCCTTGGCTGCGGCACGCTGTTCGGCTTCGGCCTCTCCCTGTCCGGCATGCTTGATCCTGCCCGGGTCCAGGGCTTTCTCGACCTGTTCGGCGCCTGGGATCCCAGCCTGATCTTCGTGCTGGGCGGCGCCGTGCTGGTAGCGATCGCCGGCATGGTGCTGGTGCGCCGCATGGCGCATCCGGTGCTGGCCGATCAGTTCCAGATCCCCACCAATCGCCGCATCGACCGGCCTCTGGTGCTCGGTTCCGCCCTCTTCGGCATCGGCTGGGGTCTTGGCGGCTTCTGCCCCGGTCCCGCCATCTCCGCCTTGCCGCTCGGTTTCGGTGCCGGGCTGCTGTTCGTCGTCGCCATGGTGGCCGGAATGGTGGTCCATGACCGCATTCTGGCGGGGCGCGTGTCATGACCGCAAACCTGACTGCCGCGATCGGCTCGGGCGGGCTGGTGGGCTTCACGCTCGGTCTGCTGGGTGGCGGCGGCTCCATCCTCGCCACGCCGCTGCTGCTTTATGTCGTGGGCGTCACGCAGCCGCATGTGGCAATCGGCACCGGCGCGCTGGCGGTTGCCGTCAATGCCTTTGCCAATTTCGTCGGCCATGCGGTGAAAGGCCATGTCCGCTGGCGCTGCGGTCTGCTGTTTGCGGCTCTCGGCGTCGTCGGCGCCTTCGGTGGCTCAACCCTCGGCAAGGCGCTCGACGGCTCCAAGCTGCTGTTCTTCTTCGGGCTGGTGATGATTGCCGTCGGCGCGCTGATGCTGCGCAAACGACCGGTGGTTGAGGCTGCGCCCCGTCCCGTCGATGGCCGCATGTGCGCGATGACCGCCCTGATGGCGCTGATTGCCGGCGGGGCTTCCGGCTTCTTCGGCATCGGCGGCGGCTTTCTGATCGTGCCGGCGCTCATCTTCGCCACCGGAATGCCGATGATCAATGCGGTGGGCACCTCGCTGCTTGCGGTCACCACCTTCGGGCTTGCCACTGCCGTCAACTATTCGCTGTCCGGACTGGTGGACTGGGCGCTGGCGGCGGAATTCATCTTCGGTGGTGTCATCGGCGGCATTGTCGGCACGCTTGCCGCCACGCGGCTCTCGGCGCAGAAGAACACCCTGAACCGCATCTTTGCCGGCGTGATCTTCCTCGTTGCCTTTTACGTGATCTATCGCAGCCTCGGCGCGATGGCCGCGTGAACGCCAGCCGCGTCGCCGGCCGGCTGAAGCTCAGGCGCTGATCAGCCGGGCCTCGGCGCTCACCGTGCTGGCGGTGCGCTCCACCCTGCCTTCGGCCGTCATCCGCACCGTGCCCTCCGCCACGAGGCGAAGTGCCAGCGGATAGGTGCGATGCTCGACCGTCAGCACGCGGGCGGCCAGCGTATCGGCGGTGTCGTCGGCCATCACCGGCACCACGGACTGGGCGATGCAGGGGCCTTCATCCATGCCTTCGGTGACGAAATGCACCGTGCAGCCGGTCACCCGCACGCCGGCCTCCAGCGCGCGCTGGTGGGTGTGCAGGCCGGGAAACAGCGGCAGCAGCGAGGGATGAATGTTGAGGATGCGCCCGTCATAGGGGCGGATGAAAGCCGCCGACAGAAGCCGCATGTAGCCCGCGAGGCAGACGAGATCGGGCTTCAGTTCGGCAAGTGCCGCCAGAACCGCCGCCTCGTGATCGGCCTTGCTGGAAAAATCCCTGCGCTCGAAGGCGAAGGTGGCGATGCCGCGGGCTTGCGCTTTTGCAAGCCCGCCGGCCGAGGCCTTGTCCGCGATGACACCGACGATCTCGGCCGGGAAATCCGGTGCGGCGCAGGCATCGGCCAGCGCCACCATGTTCGAGCCGCTGCCCGAGATCAGCACGACGACGCGCTTCTTCTCCATGTTCATAGACCGAGCGTGCCCTGGTAGACGGTGCCGGCGCCGCCCTCGGGGCGCGCGACAATGCGGCCGAGCGGCACGACGACCTCGCCTTCGGCCGCCAGAACCTCGGTCACGGCCGCGACATTCTCCGCCGAGACCACGGCAATCATGCCGACGCCGCAGTTGAAGGTGCGCAGCATTTCATTGGCCGCCACGCCGCCGGTCGCGGCAAGCCAGGAGAAAACGGGCGGAACGGGAATGCTGTCGAGATCGATTTCGGCTGCCAGATTGTCCGGCAGCACGCGCGGAATATTGTCCGGGAAACCGCCGCCGGTGATGTGGGCGAGCGCCTTGATGCCGGCCGTCTCGCGGATCGCCTTCAGAAGCGGCTTCACATAGATGCGCGTCGGCGTCAGCAGCGCTTCGCCCAGCGTCTTGCCATCGGCGAAGGGGGCAGGGGCATCCCAGGCAAGGCCGGAGAGCGACACGATCTTGCGCACCAGCGAGAAGCCGTTCGAATGCACGCCCGACGAGGCGAGGCCGAGAATGATGTCGCCTTCCATCAGGTCGCCGGAGGGCAGCAGCTGACCGCGCTCGGCGGCGCCGACCGCAAAGCCTGCAAGGTCGTAGTCGCCGTCGCGGTACATGCCAGGCATTTCGGCGGTCTCGCCGCCGATCAGCGCACAGCCGGCCTGGCGGCAGCCATCGGCAATGCCGAGCACGATGGCCGCACCCTGTTCCGGATCAAGCTTGCCGGTCGCGAAATAGTCGAGGAAGAACAAGGGCTCGGCGCCCTGCACCACGAGATCGTTGACGCACATGGCGACAAGGTCGATGCCGACGGTGTCGTGCCGGTTGGCGTCGATGGCGATCTTGAGTTTCGTGCCGACGCCGTCATTGGCGGCCACCAGAACCGGATCGGTGAAGCCGGCGGCCTTGAGATCGAACAGGCCGCCGAAGCCGCCGATCTCGCCATCGGCGCCGGGGCGGCGGGTGGAGCGTACGGCCGGCTTGATCTTCTCCACCATCAGGTTGCCCGCGTCGATGTCGACGCCCGCATCGCTGTAGGTGAGACCGTTCTTGCCTGCGTTGCTCATCGCCCGTCTCCGCTCGTGTGCGGCAGGTGTCGCGGTCGCATGCGTCGCGAGAGGAACCTGCGCCCTGATAAAAAAGGAACAGGCCGCCCGCTCCGGGTTGCAAGGCCGGCCAAGACCGGCAACGGAACGGGATTGCCTGGAGACGGTCGCCATTGCACGAGACGGCGCGATATGCAAGCGCCAGACGCCCGCAAGCCCTGTTTTCCCAGCTGTTCAAGCCGCCGATTGTGCATTGCGTCGACAGCCTTGACCTTGCAACGGGCGGCAGCCTATCCCATGTCCTCGGAAGTGGCGCCAGAGGACGTGAGCAATGGCCTATCATATCAGTGGTGCGAGCCTGAGACGTTACGTGCTGTTCTGGTTCGGCGCGCTTTTCGTCTTCATCCTTTTCCTGCTGGCCTTCCGCACCATTCTGCTGCCCTTCGTGGCCGGCATGGCGCTGGCCTATTTCCTCGATCCGGTCGCCGACTGGCTGGAGCGGCGCGGCCTGTCGCGGCTGATGGCGACCGTGATGATCCTCATCGGCTTCGTTTTGATGTTCGCCATCGCGCTGATGGTGGTCATCCCGCTGATTGTCAGCCAGTTCAACGATTTCGCCAAGACCGTTCCGGGCTATGTCACCCAGCTGCAGCAGGTGATCGCCAGCCCGGAGAACTCCTTCCTGCCGAACTGGATGGTGACGCAGATCCAGAACGCCAAGCAGAACTTCTCCAGCCTGATGTCGGAGGGGGCAGGTTTCCTGGGCGGCCTGCTCAGCCAGATCTGGAATTCCGGCAAGGCGATCGTCGATGTCATCTCGCTGCTGATCGTCACCCCGGTCGTCGCCTTCTACATCCTGCTCGACTGGGACCGCATGGTCGCCAAGGTCGACAGCTGGATCCCGCGCGATCAGGTCACGACCATCCGCCAGCTGGCGCGGGAGATGGATCAGGCGGTCTCCGGCTTCATCCGCGGCCAGGGTTCGCTCTGCCTCATCCTCGGCATCTTCTATGCGGTGGGCCTTTCGGTCGTGGGGCTGAACTTCGGGCTGCTGATCGGCTTCGTCGCCGGCATGATCAGCTTCATCCCGTATATCGGCTCGCTGGTCGGGCTCATCCTGTCCGTCGGGGTGGCGCTGATGCAGTTCTGGCCGGACTATCCGTGGATCATCGCCGTCATGTGCGTGTTCTTTGCCGGGCAGTTCATCGAGGGCAACATCCTGCAGCCGAAGCTCGTCGGCTCCAGCGTCGGGCTGCACCCGGTCTGGCTGATGTTCGCGCTGCTCGCCTTCGGCACCATGTTCGGCTTTGTCGGGCTGCTGATCGCGGTTCCGGCTGCCGCCGTGGTCGGCGTGCTTGTCCGCTTCGCCCTCACGCGGTATCTTCAAAGCGATATCTATTTCGGCCACTCGGCCGCGCTGCCCTGGGACGACAGGAGTGGCGTGGAAGCCAGGGCCCTTGAAACGCCTCCGAACGACAATGACTGAGACGCTCGACAAACAGAAGCGTCAGCGCGCGGAACAGTTGCCGCTGGCGCTGACCCATGATGCCGCGACCGGTCGCGACGACCTTCTCGTCGCGCCGCCCGTCAGCGCGGCCGTAGCCATGATCGATGCCTGGCCTCACTGGCCGGCGCCCGTGGTGATCCTCACCGGACCCGCCGGCTGCGGCAAGTCGCATCTCGCCAGCATCTGGCGCGAGCGCACCGGCGCGGCCGACATCCATCCGCTTTCCGGCAGCGATGCGGCGATGGTCGCGACCCGCGGCCCGGTGCTTTTCGAGGATGCGGACCGGCGCGGCTTTGACGAGAACACGCTGTTCCACGTCATCAACAGCGTGCGCCAGCATCAGACGACGCTGCTGATCACGGCCAGGCTCTGGCCGATGTCCTGGCCGGTCAGCCTGCCCGATCTGCGCTCGCGCCTGAAGGCGGCGACGGTGGTGGATATCGGCGAGCCGGACGAGGACCTGCTGGGGCAGGTGATCATCAAGCTCTTCGCCGACCGGCAGCTGCATATCGACGACCGGATCGTCGCCTATATCGTTGCCCGCATGGAGCGGTCGATGGAGGCGGCGCAGGGCGTGGTCGATCGTCTCGACCGGCTGGCGCTGGCGCGCGGCACGCGCATCACCCGCACGCTGGCCGCCGAAGTGCTGGAAAGCCTCGCCGGCCAGAGCGGCGCTGATTGACTGTCATCGCCGCGTCGTTGAAAAGGAATAGGGGCGAGAGCGCGGTCGGCGCACCGCCTGACCGGCAGGCAAGGACAGAGGAAGCGACATGGACCAGATTTCCGAAAGCAGGGAAACCTTCCCGGAGATGACGGCGGAAGCCTCCGACCTGCTGGCAAGCCCGGATCGCTTCATCAACCGGGAATTCTCCTGGCTCCAGTTCAATCGCCGTGTCCTGGAGGAGACGCTGAACACCGCGCATCCGCTGCTGGAGCGCGTGCGCTTCCTGTCGATCTCGGCGGCGAATCTCGACGAATTCTTCATGGTGCGTGTCGCCGGCCTCGAAGGCCAGGTGCGCCAGAGCATCGTGGTGCGCAGCCCCGACGGCAAGACGCCGGCCGAGCAGCTCGACGACATCCTCAAGGAAATCGACAACCTGCAGATGGAGCAGCAGGCCTCGCTTGCCGTGCTGCAGCAGTATCTCGCCAAGGAAGACATCCTGATCGTGCGGCCGGCGGCGCTTTCGCCGGAGGACCGCAACTGGCTCGCCAGCGATTTCGAGGACAATCTCTTCCCGATCCTGACGCCGCTTTCCATCGATCCGGCGCATCCATTCCCCTTCATTCCCAATCTCGGTTTCTCAATGGGCCTGCAGCTCGACAGCAAGAGCGGTCGCGAGCCGATGACCGGCCTGCTGCGCCTGCCGCCGACGCTCGACCGCTTCATCCGCCTGCCGGACGAGGGGCAGACGATCCGCTACATCACGCTGGAAGACGTGGTGTCGATGTTCATCGACCGCCTTTTCCCCGGTTACGAGGTCAAGGGCGCCGGCACCTTCCGCATCATCCGCGACAGCGATATCGAAGTGGAGGAAGAGGCCGAGGATCTGGTGCGCTTCTTCGAGACGGCACTGAAGCGGCGGCGCCGCGGCAAGGTCATCCGTATCGAGACCGATTCCGAAATGCCGGCTTCGCTGCGCCAGTTCGTGGTGCAGGAGCTCGGCGTGCCGGACAACCGCGTCGCGGTTCTGCCGGGTCTTCTGGCGCTCAACACCCTGTCGGAAATCACCAAGGCCCCGCGCGATGACCTGCGTTTCGAGCCTTACAATGCCCGATTTCCGGAGCGCGTTCGCGAACATGCTGGCGATTGCCTTGCGGCCATCCGCGAAAAGGACATGGTGGTTCACCACCCCTATGAGAGCTTTGACGTCGTGGTGCAGTTCCTGCTCCAGGCGGCGCGCGATCCGGATGTTCTGGCGATCAAGCAGACGCTCTACCGCACCTCGAACGACAGCCCGATCGTCCGGGCGCTGATCGATGCGGCCGAAATGGGCAAGTCGGTCACCGCGCTGGTCGAGCTGAAGGCCCGGTTCGACGAGGAGGCCAACATCCGCTGGGCACGCGACTTGGAGCGCGCCGGCGTGCAGGTGGTGTTCGGCTTCATCGAGTTGAAGACGCATGCCAAGATGTCGATGGTGGTGCGTCGCGAGGACGGCAAGCTGCGTACCTACTGCCACCTCGGCACGGGCAACTATCACCCGGTCACCGCCAAGATCTATACGGACCTGTCCTTCTTCACCTGCAACCCCAAGATCGCCCATGACATGGCGAACGTGTTCAACTTCATCACCGGCTATGGCGAGCCGGAAGAGAGCATGAAGCTGGCCGTGTCGCCCTATACGCTGCGCCCGCGCATCCTCAAGCACATCGCCGAGGAGATCGAGCATGCGAAGGCCGGCCGCCCGGCCGGCATCTGGATGAAGATGAACTCGCTGGTCGATCCGGAGATCATCGACGCGCTCTACAGGGCAAGCGGGGCGGGCGTGGACGTGGACCTGGTGGTGCGCGGCATCTGCTGCCTCAGGCCGCAGGTGCCCGGCCTTTCCGACAATATCCGCGTCAAGTCGATCGTCGGACGTTTCCTCGAACACAGCCGGATCTTCTGCTTCGGCAACGGCCACGGACTGCCCTCCGACAAGGCGCTGGTCTATATCGGCTCGGCGGACATGATGCCGCGCAATCTCGACCGCCGCGTCGAGACGCTGGTTCCGCTGCTCAATCCCACCGTGCACGAGCAGGTATTGTCGCAGATCATGCTGGGCAACCTGATTGACAACCAGCAGAGCTACGAGATATTGCCCGACGGTACGTCGCGCCGCATGGAAGTCCGTCAGGGCGAGGAACCGTTCAACGCGCAGCAGTATTTCATGACCAATCCGAGCCTTTCGGGGCGCGGGGAAGCCTTGAAGTCGAGTGCGCCGAAACTCATCGCTGGATTGATTTCCGGCCGCAAGAAATAGTGACGAATGGTACGATCTGAAGCCCAGGGGCGTCTCCCCGGAAGCGCTCCCGTTTCCGTTGTCGATATCGGCTCCAACTCGGTGCGCGTGGTGATCTATGAGGATCTGTCCCGCTCGCCGACCATCCTGTTCAACGAGAAGGTGCTGTGCGGTCTGGGCAAGGGCCTGGGCTCCAGCGGTCGCATGGACGAGGAAGCGGTCAACCGGGCGCTCGCCGCCCTTCGCCGCTTTCGCGCGCTCTCCGACCAGGCGCGGGCCACCCGGCTCTTCGCGCTGGCGACGGCTGCGGCTCGCGAGGCCTCCAACGGGCCTGCCTTCATCGAGGAGGCGGAGCGCATCCTCGGCCAGCAGATCCAGGTACTGTCCGGCGAGCAGGAGGCCTATTACTCGGCACTCGGCGTCATCAGCGGCTTCAACGATGTGGATGGCATTGCCGGTGATCTCGGCGGCGGATCGCTGGAACTGATCGACATCAAGGGCAGCAGTTTCGGCAAGGGCATCACCCTGCCGCTCGGCGGGCTTCGCCTGTCCGAAGCCTCCGGCAATTCGCTGCAGAAGGCCCGCAGCCTCGCGCGCAACGAGGTGCGCAACGCGAAATTCCTTGCCAAGGGCGAGGGGCGCACCTTCTACGCCGTCGGCGGCACCTGGCGCAACATCGCCAAGCTGCACATGGAAATCACCCGCTATCCGCTGCACATGATGCAGGGCTACGAACTGCAGCTGAACGAAATGCAGAATTTCCTCGACCAGGTGGTGCTGTCGAAGGATTCCAAGGATCCGGCCTGGCAGTCGGTTTCCAAGAACCGCCGGGCGCTTCTGCCCTTCGGCGCGGTTGCCATGCAGGAGGTGCTGTCGGTCATGAAGCCGGCCCGCGTGGTGTTTTCCGCGCAAGGGGTGCGCGAGGGCTTCCTGTTCTCGCAGCTTCCCGATGACGAGCAGCAGAAGGATCCGCTGCTTCTGGCGGCCGATCAGCTGGCTATCCTGCGGGCGCGCTCGCCGGAACATGCGCGCGAACTGGCCGACTGGACCGGCCGCATGGTGCCGATGTTCGGCATCGAGGAGACGGAAGAGGAAGGCCGCTATCGTCGTGCAGCCTGTCTGCTGGCCGATATCAGCTGGCGTGCCCATCCGGATTATCGCGGGCTGCAGGCGCTGAACCTGATCGCCCATTCCTCGCTGGTCGGTATCACCCATCCCGGCCGCGCCTATCTGGCGCTTGCCAATTACTACCGCTTCGAGGGCCTGCATGACGACGGGGCAACCGGGCCGCTGTCGCAGATCGCAACGCCCAGGCTTCTGTCGCTCGCCAAGCTGCTCGGCGGGTTGCTGCGCGTCGTCTATCTGTTCTCGGCCTCGATGCCGGGCGTGGTGGACCACCTGTATTTCCGACGCTCCGAGAGTCCCGATCTCGACCTCGATCTGGTCGTGCCGCATGAATATATCGACTTTGCCGGCGAACGTCTGGACGGGCGCCTGCAGCAGCTCGCGAAGCTGACCGGCCGGCGCATCGCCTTCGTCTTCGAATAGGGGCGGGACCGTTCAGGAGGCGCGGGGCAGGGCGGGCGGCCGGCAGTCGCTGTCCGAGCGCGTCAGCGCATGAACGACGAGGGGTTCGTTGCGGCCCTTCAACAGGTGTGCCCCTTGCGAGCAGGCGACGATGCCGT
The DNA here is from genome assembly GCF_018760785.1 of Rhizobium sp. CSW-27. GTDB lineage: Bacteria > Pseudomonadota > Alphaproteobacteria > Rhizobiales > Rhizobiaceae > Neorhizobium. The sequence continues at coordinate 147,552 of NZ_JAHHZO010000001.1, read as the reverse complement.
CAGGCAGCCTCAGCCGTTCCAGCAGATCGTCCGAGATCAGCACCGGCTGCCCAAGGCTCTTGCACAGGGTCTCGATGCGCCCCGTCGTGTTCACCACATCGCCGAAGTAGGTGATCTTGTGATGAAAGACGCCGATTTCGGCGGTGACCACCGCACCGCCATGCAGCGCGGCTGAAAGCTGCGGAACCCGGCCGAAATGCGTCTGCCACCAGTCCGCATGGGCGTTGATGTCGTCGAGAATGTCGTAGAGGCAGCGCACGCAGCGCGCCTGCTGCAACCCCTCCTGCATCGGCCAGGTGATGATCGCGCAGTCGCCGACATAGTCGTCGATCTCGCCCATGTTCTTGCGCACGTGACCGGCAAAATCGGCAAAGATCTCGCCGAGGAATTCCTGGGCGCGCAGGTCGCCGAATTCGCGGGCATAGGCCGTCGAGCCGACCAGATCGATGAACAGGAAGATGCGTTCCTCCTGGATCGGCGTGCGGTAGCGACCGGTGACGAGACTGCGGAACACCTGCCGGCCCAGCAGCTGGCGCACCCGCAGGATGGTCAACCCGCCGAGGAAGAAGATCAGCGTATAGGCGAAGGCGGGCGGCCGGATCAGCAGCACCTGCTTCCAGTGCGCATCCAGCAGCCCGGTCGTCTTCATCACGATGCCGGCGGCGGCAAAGCCCATGCCCGACAGAACGAAATAGATGCCGAGACTCGACAGGAAGAAGGCCGGTGTCGAAAAGCGCCGGATGCGCTGCAGCAGCGAAGGCATCAGCAGCCCGCTTTCGAAGACGATCAGCGGCATGCTGCAGGCGAGCGCATAGATCGATCCGACATAGAGCGCGCCCTCCACGTTGAAGATCAGCATGAACAGCATGCCGGTCAGCGCGATGAAGCTCACCATCATCGCCAGGCGAAGGCCGGAGAACACGGCTCTCGCGCTCACGATGGTGCTTCTCTCCTTGGCCATGATCCCTCGGTCACGCGTGGCAGCAATCGGATGGGGCGATCCGCGGTCCGCCCCGGCGGCGCACAATACGAGCTTTGCGGCGCGGCGCAACTGCGGCAATTTGTGGAGGAGCGGCAGGATCGCTGCGGCAGCTGCAGCGTTGTAGCCGGATAAGGCTTCGGCACCGCCCGTGACTGGACCGACCGGCTGCGGGTATGGTTTAAGTTCTTCCGGGGGCGATTGCGGCCACAGAATGACATGCGGGCGGTGCGACGCCTGCGGCAAAGCATGGGGAGATGGGGCAATTATCAGGAAATACGGTTGGACGGTTCTCGGGCTCGCAGTCGTGGCGGTGTCGGCCTGGTTTCTCTACAAGGAGCTGCGGGGACTTTCCTTCGATGAACTGGGCAACAGTTTTGCAGCAATTCCGGTTTCCCACTGGTGCCTCTCGGTTCTTGCTGCATTGGCCGCCTATGTGGCGCTGGCCGGCTATGATGCCATCGCGCTCGATTACCTGCACGCCCGTGTCAGCTGGTGGTTCATCACGCTGACCTCCTTCACCACCTACGCCCTTTCCCACAATCTCGGCGCCTCCGTCGTCTCCGGATCGGTAATCCGCTACCGCGCCTATTCCTCGAAGGGACTGAGCGCCATCCAGATCGGCCAGCTGGTGGCCTTCTGCTCCTTCACCTTCGCCTTCGGCACCATCCTCCTGTCCGGCGTGACGCTGGTGATCGAGCCGTCGCTCGGCGAACGCTTCATCGAGGGATTGTCGCAGGAGGCGGCGCGTGGCGTGGGCCTTGCCGTCCTGCTTCTGGCGGCGGCCTATGTCTATGGCAGCTGGCGCGGGTTTCGGCCGCTGGTGCTCGGCCCGATCCGCATCGCCTATCCGAATCTGCGCACCGTCATGATGCAACTCATCATCGGCCCGGCGGAACTGATTGCGGCTGCCGCCATCATCTATTTCGCGCTGCCGACGGTCGGCAATCCCGGCTTCTTCACGATCCTCGGCATCTTCCTGATGTCGTTTTCGGCGGCGCTGCTGTCGACGGCGCCGGGCGGGCTCGGCGTGCTGGAACTCGTCTTCGTCAACGGCCTGCCGGAAATGGACAAGCCGGACGTGCTGGCGGCCCTCATCGTCTTCCGGCTGCTCTACCTGATCATTCCCTTCGCCCTGTCGCTGATCGTCGTTCTGGTGTTCGAGAAGCGTTCTCTGAGCGCCAGCCGGTAGTGCGAGGCAAGGCGGCCGGCCGCGCCGGCACGAATGAAAAACGGGCACCGCAGGTGCGGCGCCCGTTCCTATCGTCTCGCGAGGCAGCCGGCTCAGCGGGCGGCGAGGAAATCCGCCACGTCGAGCAGCACGAATTCATTGTCGTCCGCCTTGTCGATGAAGCGGCCGATCGAGAAGGGCAGGTTATTGTCGTTGCCGACGATGATGTGCGTGGCATCGACCACGTCGACATTCTCGATGGTGACGAAGGGCATGGTGTAGATGCCGTCCTTTGTGCCCTGCCTGGCCTTCTTGTCCGGATCGGCGATGTTCATCAGGTCGATATAGCCGATCTTGCGCACGGCCTTGCCGACATTGGCATCGCTCATCTCGATCTTGTAGACGCGCTTGTGCCTGGCGGGCTTTTCGAAGCAATCGACCTGCGGCTTGGCCGGGTCGGCGCAGGCCTTGTCGGCGGTGCCTTCGCCGCCGTCACGCTCCAGGACCAGAGCGGTGGTGGCGTCGATCATGTTGAAATCGCCGATATTGGTGCCGCCGGCCGAGAGCGGATAAAGCCAGCTGCGGCCCGTCCAGCCCTTGCCGGCCGTGTCGAACTCGATGACGCGCAGCGCGTTCTGGCCGTCCGCCTGCTCGAACTTGCCGTCGCCCAGATAAAGCGGGCCTTCCAGCAGCGCATAGAGGCGCGACCCGTCCGGCGACATGGCAAGGCCCTCGAAGCCGTTGGAGCGGCGCAGGTTGAAGGCCGGCATCGGCTTCGACGGATCGGACGGCAGCGTCAGCGTCGGATTGTCCGGCGACATTACCGTCTTGCCCTCGACGCTGGTGGCGTAGACGGCAACCAGTTCGCCCTTCAGGTTGATCTTGAGGAGATAGGGGCCGAACTCCTCGCCGATCCAGTAGCCGTCCGCGACCGGCTGGATCGATTCGACGTCGAAGTCCGAGCCGGTGAGATAGCGCTTCTCCGTGCCTTCCATCACGATCGGGAAGGGGGCAACCTTGTTGGGATCGGAGAGGAAGACCGTCTCGATGCGGTTCACCGTGTTGCTGGCCCAGTCCATCTTCAGGTGATGCAGCATCAGCATGGCGTCGACGGAGTTCAGCTTGCTGCCGAAACCATTGTCGGAAAGGCTCCAGAACGAACCATCCGGCATGGTCTTTATGCCGGAGAAGCCCTGCATGGCCTGGCCGCTGAAGGGCATGGAAAGGCCGGTGGGGTGCACGCCGTCCATGCCGGGTACGGTGCCGATGCCATCGGCGCGCTTGCGGCTCGCTGCGGTGAACTTGGCAGCGGTCTTCAGCGCCTCCGGGGCATCTTCCGGCGCGGCAATGATGGTATTGGCCGGCAGGATCGCCTGGGCCGAAAGCTTGGCCGGAAAGGCCTTTTCCTCGGCCATGGCACCCGTGGCAAGTGCCAGAACGGCGGCAGACGCGAGCAGGATCGTCTTCATCTTGTATCCCCCGATGATGGATTCGAACGGGGCATGATTAGGAAAGCTGAATGTCGCTCGCATTGCGGGTGGATGAACTTTTGGTGACGTTTCAGCCCCGCGAGATCAGGCGGCGCCAGCGTCCGGGCGTCTCGTCGTCGGGCACCGGGGGCGGAACACGGGTGGAAATCATCGCCAGGGGTGCCCGGATGCCTCCGTGACGTCAGGCGAGGAGCGCCAGCAGGGCAAAACTCGCCAGCCAGTGTTCGCCCATGTAATCGCCCGCCACATGCGGCAGCGCGGTTGCCAGATGGCGTTCCGCCGCCGCCTGCATCACGCCGCGGCGCGGATCTCCGTCGGGCAGCGAAGCCGCCAGCGCCCGGAAACACCAGGCGCGGCTGAGGTTCAGCCCGTCCAGGTGGGCGATCTTGCCATCGGAGCGGTCGGAGACGGTGGCGGGCTGAAACAGCGTCGCGGGCTCCTGCCGGTCGATGCGTGGCAGGAAACCGCCGAACCAGGCAAGGAAGCGATCCTGCGGCAGAAGGCGGCGCAGGCATTCGGCCTCGACCAGTGCCGGCGAGAGAAATTCGTCGCCGGAAGGCTCGCCCCAGGCCGGGCAGTTCTCGTCGGCGCCATACCAGCGTTCTGCCGTCCCGGTGAGGAGCGCCATGAGATCGGCATCGCTGGCCGCCTCCGCATAATCGGCGGAGAGGCGGAGCGCAAAGGCCGTGTTGAAATGGGTTCCGACGCGCACCGGATAGGTGGCAAGCGGCAGGAAGGCCATGAAGCGGTTGCGGATCACGGCGGTCAGCGGCTGGAGGATCTTCGCCCACCGCCCGTCGTCCAGCGCCTGTAATTCGGCCGCAAGCTTCAAAAGCCAGCCCCAGCCATAGGGGCGCTCGTAACCACGCGCCAGCGGTCGGTCGAAATAGGCGCATTCGCCGGCCACCGCCTCGGCCGTGATCGCGGCATCGAACAGAGCGCGAATGCGGCCGGCATCCTCCAGTTCCGGCAAGCGCCGCAGCAGGCTTGCCAGAAGCCAGTAGCCATGCACGCAGGAATGCCAGTCGAAGCTGCCGTAGAAGAGGGGATGCAGCGCGCGCGGCGCGCCGAGATCTTCGGGGCCAGCAAAGCCGTGGACGATGTGATTCGGATATTCGCGCGTCACGTGGCCGAGCGCGATCCCGGCGAAGCGGCCGGCCAGTTCAGGCGTCAGCCGCGCTTCGCTCACAGTTCCACCGCCTCCACCTTCTTGTCGATGAAGCGTAGCGCCACCTTGCCGGAAATCAGCTTCAGCGCCGGTTCGCCGAACAGGTCGCGGCGCCAACCGGTCAGGGCCGGAACCTCGGCATTCTCGCCATCCACGGCAATCTTGTCGAGATCCTCGCTGTTGGCGATCACCTTGGCGGCAACGCCATGCTGTTCGGATGTCATGCGCAGCAGCACCTTCAGGAGCTCGACGGCCGACTGGGCGCCTTCCGGCGTGTGCACATGCTTCGGCGCATGCGGCATCTCGGCCTTCGGCAGCGCCAGCGCCGCATTGACGGCCTCGACGATGGCTGCGCCGGAGGCGGAGCGTTCCCAGCCCTTCGGCACGGTGCGCAGGCGCCCCAGCGCCTCGGCATCCTTCGGCTGCTGCTGGGCGATCTCGTAGATCGCGTCGTCCTTCAGCACGCGCGAACGCGGCACGTTGCGGCTGCGGGCTTCCCGTTCACGCCAGGCGGCGACGAATTTCAGGACGGCGAGTTCCTGCGGCTTGCGCAGGCGCGATTTCAGCCTCAGCCATGCATCGTCCGGATGCATGTCATAGGTTTCGGGGTTTTCGAGGATCGCCATTTCCTCGGCCACCCAGGTGGTGCGGCCCTCGCTTTCCAGACGGCTGCGCAGGCTCAGATAGATGTCACGCAGATGCGTCACATCGGCCAGCGCATAATCCAGCTGCTTGTCGGAGAGCGGCCGGCGGCTCCAGTCGGTGAAGCGCGAGGACTTGTCGATCTGCACGTTCTTGGTGCGCTGCACCAGCTGGTCGTAGGAGATCGAATCACCGAAGCCGCAGACCATGGCCGCCACCTGGGTGTCGAAGATCGGGTGCGGGATCAGCTTGCCGAGGTGGTAGATGATTTCCAGGTCCTGGCGCGCCGCATGGAACACCTTGACCACGGCCGGATTGGCCATCAGCGCGAAGAAGGGCGCAAGATCCAGCCCCTTGGCCATGGGATCCACCAGCACTTCAAGATCGGGGCTTGCCATCTGGATGAGGCAGAGTTCCGGCCAGAAGGTCGTTTCGCGGAGGAATTCCGTGTCAACGGTAACGAATTCCGACTGGGCGAGCTTGCGGCATGCTTCATCGAGGGCGGCGGTCGTGACAATCATCAGAATCGGTCGTGCGGCTTGAAGAAAGGGAACGGTCAATCTTCCTTTCCCTTTCATCAGAGGATGTCAACAGAAGGCTGGGCTTCGCCCTCTGCATTTGCCGGTCCGGCCGCTATTCCTGGTGGAAAGAGTCACGCTTCGGCGCCAAGGCTGTGCCTCAGCGTCCGGATATTGTCGCGGTGCACCTGCTCGTAAGGTGCAAAATAGCCGATGCTGCCGGCAGCGATTTCCGGCGCCACGAAAGCCTCGAGGCTTTCCGTCTCCAGCGCCGGGTCATCGATCCGGGATTGCAGGCGGCGAAGATAGGCGCGGTTGGCCTGTATGAGGTCGGTGCCATAGCCGCCTGCGGCAATCACCGCCTCGCTGCCGTGATTGGGCAGGATGCGATCGACCGGCAGGACGGAAAGCCGGCCCAGTTCCTCGATGTGGCGGGCGATGCCCTCCGGCTCGGATATATAGGTGACCGTGTCCTCCAGCGTGTCGCCGGCCAGAAGCAGCCGCTCCTGCGGCAGCCACAGCACGGTGCCATCGGCGCTGTGGATGTCGAACTGCAGGAGATGCACCGTGCGGCTGCCGACCGTCATTTCCAGCCGGTTGTCGAACAGCCGGTTCGGCGGCACCAGCGGATGGATCGGCGGGTCCTTGGCGGCAAGGGCCGCCTCGTTCTCGATCATGGCGAGCGCGGTCAGCGGATTGGCGATGATGGTGCAGTCGGCAAAGGCGCTGATGCCGGCAATGTGGTCGGTATGCCAATGGCTGAGCACCACCTCGATCTGCCGCACGCCCCTCTCCGCCAGATGCCGGCGGATGCGGCCGGCATGCGCCGGCGAGATGTGGGTATCGTAGACCAGCGCCTTTTCGCCACAGAGCAGCGCATAGCTGGCAATGCCGAGCCCATAGGCGCCGTCATCCATCCAGTTGCGGGCCTGCGAATGGAGACGCTTGCCGGGAATGCGGCCGTCATAGAAGGCGAGGAGGCCGGGAAAGGGTTCCAGCACCCGAAGCGTGGCGGTCAGCTCGCTCATGCTTGGCTCCGGTCGGTGTGCCGCCCGAGCGCTTTGCTAAACCACCCGCACATAGCTCGTCATGCCGGTCTTCTGGTGTTCGATGATGTGGCAATGCAGCACCCAGTCGCCCGGATTGTCGGCGACCAGCGCCAGCTGCACCTTTTCGTCTGGCAGCACCAGATAGGTGTCGGAGATCAGCGGCGCAACCGTGCGGACGCTGGAGGCCACCACCTGAAAGTTCATGCCGTGCAGATGAATGGGGTGCAGGTGCGGCGTCAGGTTCTCCAGGTTGAGAAGATAGGTGCGCCCGCGCTTCAGCTCGGCCAGCGGCGCGGTCGGGTCGTCGGTGTCACCCGGCCACGGCACCTTGTTGATCGCCCAGAAGGAATAGCCGAGCGAACCGCAGAAGGATTCGCGCGCGGCATTTTCCGCCGTGGCGCTCAGCACCAGCGGCACCGCCTCGGCATTCTTCAGGTCCGGCGGCGTGAAGGGGTTGGCGGGCAGGGCGGTCACGGCGCCAATCTGCCGCTTCAGCGAGCTGCCGATGGCGCGGAAGGTGGCGACGGTCTTCGCCGAGGAGGGGCGGGCATCGATGAGTGACGCCGTCTGCCCTTCGCCATCGGGCATGCGCAGCACCAGGTCGACACGCTGGCCGGGGCCGACGGTCACCTGGTCGAGCGGCAGTGGCGCAGGCAGCGGCTGGCCGTCCAGCGCCACGATCATGGCTTCTGCGCCGGCAAGCTTCAGGATGTAGATGCGGGTCACGTCGGTTGCCGCAAGCCGCACGCGCACCAGCCCGCCGGTGGGCGCGTCGAACGCGGGCTCCACCTGCCAGTTGGCGCCGCGCACGGTGCCGAAGGTGCCGTTGCGGGCGGCGTCACGCGGCTTGAACTGTTCGATGAACTGGCCGTCGCTTCCCAGACGCCAGTCGCGCAGGTTGATGGCGATCTCCGCGTCGAAGGTTGGATCCTCCGGGTTTTCGACGATCAGCAGCCCCGTCATGCCGCGCCCCATCTGGGTCAGCGTGTTGCAGTGGGGATGATACCAGAAGGTGCCGGCATCCGGCGGCGCGAAGGCGTAGTCGAAGCTGTCGCCGGTATAGACATAGGGCTGGGTGAGGAAAGGCACGCCATCCATGCGGTTGTCGATGCGCAGCCCGTGCCAGTGGATGGTGGTGGGCTCGTCCAGCCGGTTGATCAGCTTCGCAGCGAAGGGTTCGCCCTTGTGCAGGCGAAGCGTCGGCGGCATGAGTTGCTGCATGGGATCGGCGGCGGCGCCCTCGATGCCATAGGTCATCACGCCCTTTGTCAGGTGCTGCCCGTCCAGCAGCGCATCGGCGGTTTTCGCTTCCAGTGTCACCGGGGCGGCGGCCTCGGCCTTGCGGTAGAGAGTGGCGCCGCCGAATCCGATTCCATAGGCGCCGAGCGCAGCGGTGCCCGTCAGAAGGGTGCGGCGGGAGAGTTGAACCATGGCGGAGCCTCCGGCTGGAATGCGCGTCCACCCTGCTTAAAGCTGAGCCAGCGGTTCATCAATAGAGACGCAGACGCGAATTTGCCGCAGGTCACGACTGCGGCGGGTCGTCCCGGCGCGCGTCGTCCGGTGCGCCGGCCAGCCGGTTGAAATAGGCCGATGTGCGCAGCAGCGCGCGAAAGCGTCCCGACCGGCTTTCCGGCGGCACGGCCGGGCGGGCGCGCGTGCGCACCACCGTATACCAGAGGAAACCCATGAAGATGAACGAGGTGTAGATGAAGAACACCTGCGGGCCGATGAACTGCAGCAGCAGCGAGGCCAGCAGCGGCCCGACCGTTGCGCCGATCGACCAGAAGAACAGGAGGCCGGCCGAGACCAGCGCATGTTCGCCGGGCTTTGCGAAATCATTGCCATGCGCGGAACAGAGCGAATAGAGCGGCATGGCGAAGGCGCCATAGATGAAGATGCCGATGATGTTGGCCGTCTCGTCGGTGCCGGCGAAGAAGGAAAGGTAGCCGCCGGTCAGGATCGTGCCGATGGTCGCCCAGATGATCACCTTGCGGCGGTCGAGACGGTCGGAGAACAGGCCGAGCGGATATTGCAGCACCACGCCGCCGATGATGCCGGCGCTCATGAAGGTGGCGATCTCGGTGACGTCCATGCCGATATCCTGCGCATAGATCGGCCCTATATTGCGGAAGGCTGCCATGCTGAGGCCAACCGCGATGACGCCGACCACCGAGAGCGGCGAGATGCGCCAGACGGCGCGGATATCGTAGCTGATCGCCTCCGGCGGCACCGGGCTGGAGCGGTCGGCCACCGAGATCGGCACCAGCGACATGGCCATGGCGATCGCGATCAGCGAGAAGACGATCGGTCCCTCCACGCCGAAGGCGGGGATCAGATATTGCGCCACCGTCACCGAACTGAGATCCACCAGACGGTAGATGGAGAGCGTGCGGGCGCGGTTCTGGTTCGTCACCTTTGCATTGATCCAGCTTTCCACCACGGCAAACAGGCCGGCCACGCAGATGCCGATGATGAAGCGCATCAGTGTCCAGAACAGCGGCGCGATGACGAGCGGCATCAGAATGGAGCAGGAAGCGGCAATCGCGGCCATTGCCGCGAAGGTGCGGATATGGCCGATGGAGCGAAGGATGCGGGTGATGTAAAGACAGCCGACGGCAAAGCCGATGCTGTAGCCGGCGCCGATCAGGCCGATGGTTGAGGGCGCAAAGCCCTCCGCCGAGCCGCGCAGCGCAATATAGGTGCCCTGCAAGCCGTTGCCGCCGATGAGGATGCCTGCCGTGACGAGAAGGGGAACAAGCGGGCGTATCTGGCTCATCGTGATGCGGCTCTGGATGGTGCACGGCACCGGTCGCATCGATCGACAGGTCCGAGCGCTGGAAAGGCATGGCGTCTGTCATAACGGTGCCTTGAATCTTTGTCTTTGCATTTCTGGCGCCATTCGCGGGCCATCGGCTTCTTTCCGCTGTGTCGGCAGTATGCCGAAGGACCGGCCTGTGCCGGCGCCGCACCGGGGAGAACTGCATGCAACCGCTTCTGCTTATGTTTTTCGGGCTTGGCACGGCCATTCGTCTCGCCAGTCTTGCTGTCTCGAAACGGCATGAGGCGGCACTCCGGCGGGCGGGGGCGGTGGAGCACGGCGCGCTGAACAGCCGGCTTCTGGCGCTGGCGCATGTCCTCTTCTATCTCGCCTGCCTCGGCGAGGGGTGGCTGCGGGGCGCGCGATTCGACGGCCTGTCGCTGGCCGGTCTCGTCGTCTATCTGGCGGCGATTGCCATGCTGGTGTGGATCGTGCGGCTGCTCGGTCCGATCTGGACGGTGAAGGTCATGATTGCGCCAGGGCATCCGGTCAACCGGCACTGGCTGTTCCGCACGGTGCGCCATCCGAACTATTTTCTGAACATCCTGCCGGAACTTGTCGGCTTCGCGCTGATCTTCCATGCCCTGTGGACGCTGGCGCTCGGCCTGCCCGTCTATCTCGTCATCCTCGCCAACCGGATCCGGCAGGAAGAGGAGGCGATGCGGGCCCTGTTTGCGGGCAAGGCCTGAGCGGTTCCGGTGCCGGTGGCGGTCCGCATTTCCGCCGTCCGGCCGGTTGCGCCTTGACAAAGCGGGCGTGCCATGCGCTTTTCCGCCCGATTTTCCCCTGCCGGCCCGGCCTCGTCGCAGTGCGCCGGCACAAGTGATTCCAGGATCTCGAAAATGCACCGTTACCGCAGCCACACCTGTGCAGCCCTTCGCAAGTCCGACGTGGGCGAAACCGTTCGCCTGTCCGGCTGGGTTCACCGCGTCCGCGACCATGGCGGCGTGCTCTTCATCGACCTTCGTGACCATTACGGCATGACGCAGGTCGTGGCCGATCCGGACAGCCCGGCCTTCAAGATGGCCGAAACGGTGCGCGGCGAATGGGTAATCCGCATTGACGGCGTCGTGAAGGCCCGCTCCGACGACACCATCAACAAGCAGATGGCGACCGGTGAGATCGAACTCTACGCCAAGGAGATCGAGGTTCTGTCGGCTGCCAAGGAACTGCCGCTGCCGGTGTTCGGCGAGCCGGACTATCCGGAAGACGTCCGCCTGAAATACCGCTTCCTCGACCTGCGCCGCGAGACCCTGCACAGGAACATCGTGCGCCGCACGCAGATCATCGCCTCGATGCGCGCCGGCATGACCGGTGCCGGGTTCGCCGAATATTCGACGCCGATCCTGACGGCCTCCTCGCCGGAAGGCGCGCGCGACTTCCTCGTGCCGAGCCGCATCCATCCCGGCCAGTTCTTCGCGCTGCCGCAGGCACCGCAGCAGTACAAGCAGCTCCTGATGGTCGCCGGCTTCGACCGCTATTTCCAGATCGCGCCATGCTTCCGTGACGAAGACCCGCGCGCCGACCGTCTGCCGGGCGAATTCTACCAGCTCGACGTCGAAATGAGCTTCGTCACCCAGGAAGATGTCTGGGGCACGATGGAGCCGATGATGACGAAGGTCTTCGAGCAGTTTGCCGAAGGCAAGCCGGTGACCAAGCAGTGGCCGCGCATCCCCTACGATGAGGCGATCCGCAAATACGGCTCCGACAAGCCGGACCTGCGCAACCCGATCGAGATGCAGAACGTCACCGAACATTTCGACGGTTCCGGCTTCAAGGTCTTCGCCAACATGATCGCCTCGAACCCGAAGGTTCAGGTCTGGGCGATCCCGGCCAAGACCGGCGGTTCCCGCGCCTTCTGCGACCGCATGAACGCCTGGGCGCAGAGCCAGGGTCAGCCCGGCCTCGGCTACATCTTCTGGAAGGAAGAGGATGGCAAGATCGGCGGTTCCGGCCCGCTCGCCAAGAACATCGGCGAGGAACGTACCGAAGCCGTCCGCACGCAGCTTGGTCTCGAAGCGGGCGATGCCTGCTTCTTCGTCGCTGGCGAGCCGGCCAAGTTCTACAAGTTTGCCGGTGAAGCCCGCACCCGCGTCGGCGAGGACCTGAACCTCGTCGACCGCGACCGTTTCGAGTTCTGCTGGATCGTCGATTTCCCGTTCTTCGAATGGAACGAGGAAGACAAGAAGGTTGACTTCGCCCACAACCCCTTCTCGATGCCGCAGGGTGGTCTGGAAGCGCTGGAGAGCCAGGACCCGCTCACCATCAAGGCCTACCAGTATGACGCCGTCTGCAACGGCTTCGAGATCGCGTCCGGTTCGATCCGTAACCAGTCGCCGGAACTGATGGTGAAAGCCTTCGAACTCGTGGGCCTCTCCAAGGCGGATGTCGAAGAGCGCTTCGGCGGCATGTACCGCGCCTTCCAGTACGGTGCGCCTCCGCATGGCGGCTGCGCCTTCGGCATCGACCGTATCGTCATGCTGCTCGTCGGTGCGAAGAACCTGCGCGAAATCACGCTGTTCCCGATGAACCAGCAGGCGCAGGATCTTCTGATGAACGCCCCGGCACCGGCCATGCCGAAGCAGCTGATGGAGCTTTCGCTGCGCGTGATCCCGCCGCAGAAGAAGGACTGACGCCCGACGCCCGCTGCGCGAGACGGATATTCATCCGGCAATCATCTGAAACGCCGTCGGCGAATGCATCGCCGGCGGCGTTTTCACATTCGCGTGCAGGACAGCCACCCCTGTTGCATTGCCACAAAATGGCCCGGGAACAGGCCATCATCGGGGCTGCAGGGCGCCGCTTCCGCAACTGAGGGGGACGCGGAAGAGCGACGTTCTTCATGCAAAGTCAATGGAGATAGCCATGCGTAAATTTCGTTCCCTCATTCTCGCCGGCGCCGGTCTCGCGGCTGTCATGGCCGGCACAGCCTTTGCCCGTGATGCCATGCATGACATGGCCGTTCGCCTGCCGGATGGCAGCATCGAACACATCCGCTATGTCGGCGACCAGCCGCCGAAAGTGACCTATGACACACGCGGCGACCGCCTCCTGGTGCCCGTTTTCGATGACGCCTTCGCCGCCGATCCCTTCGCCGAAATCGAGCAGATCTCCGCCGCGATGGATCTGCAGGCGGCCCGCATGATGCAGGTCTTCGATCATGCCGCGCCTCTGGCGGCTGCCGGCCCGGGCCTTCTCGATGTCGACATGGGCCACCTGCCGCCGGGCGTGCAGGGCTACTCCTTCTACGCGGTGACGAGCGGCGGCAAGACCTGCAGCCAGGCGATCCGCTACATGAGCGACGGCCATGGAGCGCCGAAGGTGGAAAAGACCGCGTCGGGCGCCTGTGATGCGAACGGGCCTTCGGCTGCGCCACGCACCGTGCGCCTTGCCCCGGCAACTCCGGCCGCACCGTCCGAGACGGCTCCGGGCAACGGGCGCAATGGTAACATCATTCAGGCAAGCGCGCAGAATGATGCGGCAACGGTGCCGGCCGCGCTTATGCTGCGCAGCTTCTAGGGCGGACGTCTGCTCATCAGACCGCCGCAAGGCGTGCCGTCTCTGCGGCACGCCTTGCGGAACCATCTTCGGGGCCGGGCATTGTCACGCCAGCATCAAAGCCCGAGGAGAGAAACATGCAGAAGTCCCTCATGGCCGCGTTCGCGGCCGTTTTCATGTCGAGTGCCGCCTTTGCGCAGTCGACCGTCATCGTCACCGAGCCGGCGCCGCCATCCGGCACGGTGGTCGTGCGTGAACTGCCGCCGGACGTGCGCACCTACGTGATGCGCCAGGAGGTTCCCTCGGTGAACTACAATGGCGACGTTCTGGTCGGCCGCGTGCTGCCGCAGGAGGTGGAGACGCATGTGATCGACGGTAACGGCGACTATGCCTATACCATCGTCAACGAGCGTCGGGTGGTGGTGGACCCCGCGACGCGCGAGGTGATCCAGGTTCTGGATTAATCGGACTGGATGAGGCTGGCGGCGAGGTTGCACCCGCGTCTGCCGGCCTTTTCATTGCGTCGCAGCATTTTATTGGCTAAGAGCAAGACATCACAAGGACCCGGGTGCGATCCCCGGGTGGCTCTTCCGGCCGCCGATCCGCCGGACAACGCAAAGCATCTGCCCGTTTGACCTGGATATGTTCTCCCGGCCGATGCGCACCTTTTGCGAATTGAACCCCCAATGATGTCTCTTTCCACCTATCGCCGCGAATGGTTTTCCAACATTCGGGGCGACATTCTCTCCGGTATCGTCGTCGCGCTGGCGCTCATTCCGGAAGCCATCGGTTTTTCCGTGATTGCCGGCGTCGATCCGAAGGTCGGCCTGTTCGCTTCCTTTGCGATTGCCTGCGTCTCCGCCTTCACCGGCGGGCGTCCCGGCATGATCTCGGCGGCAACCGCTGCCACCGCCGTCCTGATGGTCACGCTCGTCAAGGAGCATGGCCTGCAATATCTGTTTGCCGCCACGCTGCTGATGGGGCTCCTGCAGATTCTGGCCGGCCTTGCCAAGCTCGGCCGCGTCATGCGCTTCGTGTCGAAATCGGTGATGACGGGTTTCGTCAATGCACTGGCGATCCTGATCTTCATGGCGCAGCTGCCGGAACTGATCGGTGTGCCGGTCGCCACCTATGTGATGATCGCCGCCGGTCTCGCGATCATCTACCTGTTTCCCTATGTCACGAAGGTCATCCCGTCGCCGCTCGTCGCCATTGTCGTGCTGACGCTCGTCTCGCTCTATGGTGGGCTCGATCTGCGCACCGTCGGCGATCTCGGTGAGCTGCCGTCCAGCCTGCCGATATTTGCCCTGCCGCAGGTGCCGCTGACCTGGGAAACGCTGCAGATCATCTTTCCCTATTCCGCGGCACTGGCCGCCGTCGGCCTGCTGGAATCGCTGCTGACGGCCCGCATCGTCGATGACATGACGGACACGACGAGCAGCAAGAGCCAGGAATGCATTGGCCAGGGCGCCAGCAACATTGCCTCCGGCCTGATCGGCGGCATGGGCGGCTGTGCGATGATCGGCCAGTCGGTCATCAACGTCTCGTCCGGCGGCAGGGGCCGCCTGTCCACCTTCGTGGCGGGCGCCTTCCTGCTCTTTCTGATCCTTGTGCTGGACGACGTCGTAAAAATCATCCCGATGGCAGCCCTTGTCGCGATCATGATCATGGTGTCGATCGGCACCTTTTCCTGGCGTTCGATCCCGGAGCTGAAGAGCAACCCGCTCTCCTCCTCGATCGTCATGCTGGCAACCGTCGTCACGGTGGTCGCGACCCACGATCTCTCGCTCGGTGTTCTGGCCGGCGTGCTGCTCTCCGGCATCTTTTTTGCCGGCAAGGTGGCGAACCTCTTCCACGTCCGTTCGACGCTTGATGGCGGCCACCGGACCTATCGCGTGGATGGCGAGATCTTTTTTGCCTCGACGGAAGGCTTCATTGCCGCTTTCGATTTCGCCGAAACCCTTCAAACGGTCACCATCGACGTTTCCGAGGCGCATCTGTGGGACATTTCCGCCGTCGGCGCGCTGGATCAGGTGGTGCTGAAGTTCCGTCGTCACGGTGTCGAGGTGGAGGTGCGGGGGCTGAACGAGGCGAGCAGCCGCATGATCGATCGCTATGCGCTGCACGACAAGGAGCATGCCGCGCTGGGTGCGGCGGTTCACTGAGCCCTGAGGCCCTTCCGCGCCCCGCAGGGGCCCGCGGAAGGGCATTTTGCCGGATTCTGAAAAAAGTTGCCAAAATCTTTTGCCGGTGTGAGGATATGCCGGCAAGGCTCGGTCGTACCCGAAGGTTTTCCGCAACGGTTTTTCAATCCTGCCCGGCGTAACGTAAGACGTTCTCGGAGGAGAGGGTTTTCGGATGTACATGCTTTACGCCACGAGAGGGTCGGGAAACTGCTTCAAGCCGTTCCTGACTTTGTGTCAGCTTGATATCGCGTTTTCTGTACTTGAGGTTGATGTGCTGAAGGGGGAGACCCGCGGCGAAGCGTTCCGCCGCATCAATCCGGCCGGTGCCGTTCCCTATCTCGTGACGGAGGAGGGCGTGGGCATCGGGGAGTCCAATGCCATGCTCTGGCTGATCGCCGAGGGCTCGCATCTGATGCCGGGCAGCGCGCTCGATCGTGCCAGGAGCCTGCAGTGGATGTTTTTCGAACAGTCGAAGCTTGAGCCGAACATTTCGCCGGCCCGCTTCCTCGGCCATATCGCGCCGCATCTTGGCCGGGGGCGCGAGGCGGAGATCGCCGCGTGGCAGGACAAGGCCCGCGCCGGTCTTGCCACGCTCGATGCGCACCTGGCGGGTCATGACTACATGCTGGGCGATCGCTACGGCATCACCGACATCGCGCTTTACGGTTATGTGCATGTGGGCGACGAGGCGGGGATCGACCTGCAGGCCTTTCCCTCCGTCTGTACCTGGATGGAGCGTGTGCGCCAGCAGCCGGGCCATGTGCCGCTCTCCGCGCTCTGCGCCAGCGCCACGCCCTTTTCGAGCGGATGTGCTGCATGAGCGAGGGCATCGCCCGCGCGGCGCCTCCGCCACCCGGCTTCGCGGCGGGTCTTGCCGCCAGGAGCCGCTGGGTGCTGGAGCGGTTGAGCACGGCAGTCTGGGTGTTCGACATCGATCACGGCCGGGTCGTCTGGGCCAATGCGGCGGCGCTGGACCTGTGGGTGGCCGAAACGCCGGAAGAGCTTTATGCCCGCGATCTGAAGCAGGGCATGTCGCCTGCCGTTGAGCGCCGCCTGAAGCAGTACCAGGCCGATTTTGTCGAGCGCGATGCGACCTTCACCGAAATGTGGACGCTTTATCCACGCGGCGTGCCGCGTCCCCTGCGCGTGCGCTTCAGCGGGATCGCGCTGGATGACGGGCGCATGGCCATGCTCTGCGAGGGGCGGGAGGAGGCTGGCCAGCAGCCGGAGGCGCTGCGCAGCGCCGACGCGCTGCTGCACACCCAGCTGATGATCTCCCTGCATGACCGTAGCGGCCGCACGCTGTACTGCAATCCGGCTGCCCGTGCCAGTTTCGATGCCAATCACGACCAGCTCGCCCGCAGGTTCGTCCGGGAGGAGGATTGCCAGGCGCTGCTTTCCGGCGTCGGCGCAACCGGCGAGGTGAGCCTGATTGCCGAAGTCTATACCTCGCGCGGCGTGCGCTGGCACGAGCTGACGGCGCGCGCCTGCCACGATCCGGCGTCCGGCCAGCCGTCGATTCTCATCAGCGAAACCGATGTCAGCGAGCTGAAGGAGGCCGAGGCGCTGGCCCATTCGCGCGCCCATCACGACCCGCTGACCGGCCTGCCGAACCGGCTGGCCATGCCCTTGCTGTTCGAAGGGCTGGTGAAGCGGGCCGAGGAGACCGGGGCCGGCATCGGCGTGCTGTTCATCGATCTCGACCAGTTCAAGGCCATCAACGACACGCTCGGCCATCTGCAGGGCGATGCGGTGCTGATGGAGGTGGCCCGCCGGCTCTTTGAACTGCGCGGCCGGCATGATGCCGTGGTGCGGCTCGGCGGCGACGAATTCCTGTTTCTGGCGGCGGAGGAGCCGCACGAGGCGGGCCGCATCGAGGATCTCGCCGGTCGCATCCTGGCGCAGCTGGCATTGCCGGTGCAGGCGGAGCGGCGCCGGCTGATGGTCACGCCGAGCATCGGCATTGCCCGTTTTCCCGAGCAGGGCAGCGATCCGCAGCTTCTGATGCAGAAGGCGGATCTGGCGATGTACGAGGCGAAGGCCGCCGGGCGCAACCAGTACCGGATCTATGACGAGCGCATGCGCAGCCGCAACGATGACGGCATGGAGCTTCTGGCGGACCTGCGCGAGGCGCTGCGGCGCGGACAGATCGAGCCGTACTACCAGCCGCGCTGCGCGGCGGGCGCGGGGCGGATCGTCGCCGTCGAGGCGCTGGCGCGCTGGAACCATCCGGAGCGCGGGCTTGTCTCGCCCTGTGAATTCATTCCTCTGGCGGAAAAGGCCGGCCTTATCTCCCAGATCGGCGCATCGATCCTTGAGCAGGCCCTGCGCCAGCAGCGCATCTGGGCACAGCAGGGATTCGATCTCGCGATATCGGTGAATGTTTCGCTACGCCAGCTGTGCGAGGTGGAATTTGCCGCGCTCGTTCGAAGGCTGCTGGCCTGCTACTGCGTCGATCCGGACCGGCTCGAACTGGAGCTGACCGAAACGCTGCTGCTGGAGAGCAATCCGGTGGTGCACGAGAACCTGGAGCAGGTGCGTGCGCTCGGCGTGCGGATCGCCATCGATGATTTCGGCACCGGCTATTCCAATCTCGCCCGCCTCAACGAGATGGCCGTCGACTGCATCAAGATCGATCGCAGCCTGATCGGCGGCCTGCCACGCAACGAGCAGATCCTCAGGCTCGTCATCGACATGTGCAATTTCATGCAGGTGCGGATCGTGGCGGAAGGCATCGAGACACAGGTCGCGGCCGACTGGGCCTTTGCCCATGGCTGCCACGAACTGCAGGGATTTCTCTATGGCCGGCCGATGCCGGTCGGTGAACTGGATGCCATGCTGCGGCGCCAGAGCGAGGTGGCCGGCGCGCTGCGCACGCTGGCGCTCGGGGTTGCCTGAGGCCCGCCCCGGCGAAGCGGGCCCCGGCCGCCTTGCGGCTATTCGTTGGCCGAAACGCTGACGCCGAGAATGTCCGGCAGCGTGTTCGGTGCCGACTGGGCTGCGCCGAGGATCAGCGGGAAGGGCACCGGTTCCTTCGGCTCGGCAGTAATGGTGAAGTTGCGCGGATTGTCGATGAAGGCGGTGATGGCCTTCGACAGGCTGTTCTGCAGGGACGGAATGTTCCACTGCGCCACGACGAGCGGCGCCGCTCCCTTGACCATCAGCGCCATCTGGTCGGCAGACACGCCCTGCTTCTTGCCGCTGAAGGCAAGCGCCCGGTTCGTGATGCCGGAATCGTCGAAGCGGATCTGTGCCTGGTTGAAGCTCAACTGCTGCAGCAGGCCGAAGATGGCGAACATCTGCGCCTGCTGGGCGGCTTCCTTGTTCGGGTTTTCCTGCAGCGTGCGGGTGGTTTCCTGCACGGCCTTGATGAAGGCGGGCGTGTAGCCGGACAGGCTGCCGGTGATGTCGAGCCGGCCGATATTGGCGAAGTCGAAGGCATATTCGCTCACCTCGACGGTTCCGCTTTCGGCTTCCCAGTCGCCCTGCATGGTGATCTTGCCGTCGATCTTCGTCAGGCCGAGACTTTCCAGTGCGTCGCGCGTCTGCACGTCATCGATGGTGGAAAGATTGGCGGCAACGCCGTCGATGGTTCCGTCAAAGCGGATGCCCGGCTTGTCCTGATGCCGGTCCATGGTCACCGAGACCTCGCGGACCGCCAGCACCTGCTGTCCGGCGGCGGTCATCTGCATCGGCCCCATATGGGCCTCGCCGTAGAACAGCATCGAATCGATGGTTCCGGCGCTGGCATCGGCCGGAACGACCACGTCGGCGAGATACATGTCGGAGGCGGTGATCTGCGTCGTGTCCTCGGTGATGTTCACGTCCGGGAAGGAGACCTTTTCGATAGCATAGCTGCCGTCGGCCTCTTCCGTCACCCCGTCCAGCACCACATCGCCCACGGTCAGCCGATCGCCACTGCCTTCGCCGACCGACAGGCCCTTCAGCGTGACTCGCTCGCCCGAGACGTCGATGCCGGTGACGGCCAGATTGGCGGGCTCGAGATTGGCGGCTGCGGTGATCTTGTTCAGAAGGTCGGTGCCGTCCAGTGCCCAGGCCGGTGCTGCGGCCAGCGCCAGCATGCAGCCGGCTAGCAGGGTGCGGGTTGAACGAAAAAGGGTCATCGGTGTCCTCCAGGCGGCTCAGCTTGGCCTTGGTTGTATTTCTCAACACTTATAGGCGCTCTCCGTTAAAGGTCCACGGCCTGCGGATCACAAAAAATCGGCCTGCGTGCCCGCCGCAGGCCTTCATCCACAGGCGGTTTGGCGGCTTTTCTTGCCCGCAATTCGCCTTTCCGGTAGCAATGCGGCATGGGACAGAACCTGACACCACCGCCCGGCGACGGCGGCGACGACCATATCCTGCCGATCGACCTGAAGGCGGCGCTGGAAGAGCGTTACCTCGCCTATGCGCTGTCGACCATCATGCACCGGGCGCTGCCCGACGTGCGCGACGGCTTGAAGCCGGTGCATCGCCGCATCATCCACGCCATGAGCGAGATGGGTATTCGCCCCAACTCGGCCTTCAAGAAGTGTGCCCGTATCGTCGGCGATGTCATCGGTAAGTTCCACCCGCATGGCGACCAGTCGGTCTATGACGCGCTGGTGCGTCTCGCCCAGGATTTCTCGCAGCGTTATCCGGTCGTCGACGGGCAGGGCAATTTCGGCAATATCGACGGCGACAGCGCCGCAGCCTATCGTTACACCGAAGCGCGCATGACCGAGGTCGCGGCCCTTCTGCTCGAAGGCGTCGACCAGGATGCGGTGGATTTCCGCCCCACCTACAACGAGGAGGACGAGGAACCGACGGTTCTGCCGGGCGCCTTCCCGAACCTGCTGGCAAATGGTGCCTCCGGCATCGCCGTCGGCATGGCGACGTCCATTCCGCCGCACAATGCGCATGAACTCTGCGATGCGGCGCTGCATCTCATCCGCCATCCCGATGCCTCCATCGAGAAACTGGTCGAATTCATTCCCGGCCCCGATATGCCGACAGGCGGCATCATCATCGACAGCCGCGAGCAGATTATCGAGGCCTACCGGACCGGCCGCGGCGGTTTTCGCGTGCGCGCCAAGTGGGAGACCGAGGATCTGGGTCGCGGCGGCTACCAGATCGTCATCACCGAAATTCCCTACCAGGTGCAAAAATCGCGGCTGATCGAGAAGATCGCCGAGCTTCTGGTGGCCCGCAAGCTGCCGCTGCTGGAAGACATCCGCGACGAATCGGCCGAAGATATCCGCATCGTTCTGGTGCCGAAGAGCCGCACGGTCGATGCGACGCTGCTGATGGAATCGCTGTTCCGCCTCACCGAGCTGGAAAGCCGCTTCCCGCTCAACATGAACGTGCTCTCCATGGGGCGCGTACCCAAGGTGATGGCGCTGAACGAGGTCCTGCTCGAATGGCTGCAGCACCGCAAGGAGGTGCTGATCCGGCGTTCGCGCTTCCGGCTCGCCGCCATCGACCGGCGCCTTGAAGTGCTGGGCGGCCTTCTGGTCGCCTATCTCAACCTCGACGAGGTGATCCGCATCATCCGCGAGGAGGATGAGCCGAAGGGCGTGATGATGGCGCGCTGGAACCTCACCGAGGTGCAGGCGGACGCGATCCTCAACATGCGCCTGCGCAATCTGCGCAAGCTGGAAGAATTCGAGATCCGCACCGAGTTCGACAATCTCAGCAAGGAAAAGGCCGAGATCGAATCGCTGCTCGCCTCCGACGACAAGCAGTGGAAGGTCATCGAGCACGAGATCAAGGAGGTCCGCAAGACCTTCGCCAAGGGGCGTGGCAAGCCGTTTGCCCGCCTGACGCAGTTCGCCGAGGCGCCGGATGCCGATGTCGAGGCCATCCAGCAGGCGATGATCGAGAAGGAACCGATCACCGTCGTCATCTCGCAGAAGGGCTGGATCCGCGCGCTGAAGGGACACATCGCCGATACCTCCGGCCTCACCTTCAAGGAAGGCGACGGACCGAAGCTCGCCTTCCCGGCCCAGACCACCGACAAGCTGCTGCTCGTCACCACCGGCGGCAAGGCCTACACGCTCGGCGCCGACAAGCTGCCGGGCGGACGCGGTCATGGAGAGCCGATCCGCATCATGGTCGACATGGAAAACGACCAGGATGTGCTGACCGCCTTCGTGCATGATCCGGCTCGCAAGCTGATCATCGCCTCCACCGCCGGCAACGGCTTCGTGGTGGCGGAAAGCGAAATGATCGCCAATACCCGCAAGGGCAAGCAGATCATGAACGTGTCGATGCCCGACGAGACGAAGCTGCTCGTGCCCGTCAGCGGCGACCATGTGGCGGTGGTTGGTGAAAACCGCAAGCTGCTGGTCTTCCCCCTGGCGCAGGTGCCGGAAATGACCCGCGGCAAGGGCGTGCGCCTGCAGCGTTACAAGGATGGCGGCATTTCCGACATCAAGTGTTTCGCGCTGGCCGACGGCCTGACCTGGGAAGACAGCGCCGGCCGCATCTTCACCCGCAACAAGGACGAACTGGCCGAATGGCTGGCCGACCGCGCCACCGCCGGCCGCACCGTGCCGAAGGGTTTTCCGCGCAGCGGCAAGTTCAGCGGCTGAGTGCAGAGGGGCAGTTGGTCATGTCATTATGGCGTTGCCGCAGGATAAGGTACCGTGTGGTCACGCAGGAACTGCATGCAACCTTCTTCATCAATTTCGCCTGCCGCGACTGCCATGACGAAGGAAAACATCGCCGCATCCGTGACTTCGATCATCAAACCGTTCTCCATTAGGAACACACCGGCTGCGACAATGGCGATACGTTTGTTGCCATCGACGAAAGCATGGTTCCTCGCAAGGCCGAACAGATAGGCTGCGGCCAGTTCGGTCAGATTGTCGCTTCCGTAAAGATTGCGGTCGACCGGACGCGCCAAGGCCGATTCCAGAAGGCCGACGTCGCGTAGTCCGTCCGCCCCGCCGAAGCGAGCGATCTGTCGTTTATGAAGTTCGATGATCAGAGCTTTGGACAGAAAGCGGACGTCGCTCATTCGGCGAGCTTCTTCAACGCGACCTTATACTTTTCCATCAGCAGTTCAGCTGCCGCCAACTGGCGCTGGAAATCCTCGTCGCTTGGTCGCATGGTCAAAGCACCTGCTTCTTCCTTCAGTTCAAGCGTGTCGCCAGCGCGCACGCCCAGGCGATCAAGGACCTCCTTCGGGATGATGATGCCTTCGGAATTGCCTATCTTGCGAACGGTCACGTTCATGAGATTGCTCCATGTTGCAACTGTGTTATAACATGGATTGCCGTACTCTTCAATCGCTCAACCCTCGCTGTCGTCCGCCTCGCTATAGCGTTCCCAGCCGCGCGGTGTCAGGTGTTCCTGCGGCTGGTAGCGGGTCTTGTAGTGCATCTTGGCCGAGCCGCGCACCCAGTAGCCGAGATAGACATGCGGCAGGCCCATCTGGTGGGTGCGGGCAATGTGGTCGAGGATCATGAAGGTGCCGAGCGAGCGGCGGTCGAGCTTCGGGTTGAAGAAGGAATAGACCATGGAGAGGCCGTCGCTCATCAGGTCGGTCAGCGCCACGGCCACCAGTTCGCCCTTCGGCTGGTCGCCGAGCCCGGCGCCGGGCACCCGCTTGCGATATTCGATGAGGCGCGTGTTCACATGTGTGTCCTCCACCATGATCGCGTAGTCGAGCGCCGACATGTCGGACATGCCGCCGCGCGGATGGCGGTCGTCCAGATAACGGCGGAACAGGGCGAACTGCTCGGTGGAGGGCTGGGCCGGCAGCATGGTGCCGACGAGATCGGCATTGGCGGCGATCAGCTTGCGCATGGTGCGGTTGGGCACGAATTCATTGGCGAGGATGCGCACGGAAACACAGGCGCGGCAGCCCTCGCAGGCGGGACGATAGGCAATGTTCTGCGATCGGCGGAAACCGCCCTGCGTCAGGAGATCGTTCATCTCTGTCGCCCGCTGGCCGACCAGATGGGTGAAGACCTTGCGTTCCATCTCACCGGGAAGGTAGGGACATGCTGCCGGGGCTGTCAGATAAAACTGCGGAGAGGGCGTCGCCTGTGTGTTCATCCGCGCAAATGGACCTTCGTTGCAAGAAATACCGCTGAAATCCGTGGGTTCCGCAACATGATTTGCGAGCGCCACGGCAATAGCATGGCGCAAGTTGGGAAAACGTCAACCTTCCCGGAAGGGCCTCCGCGCACAGGCGTCGCGGAGGCGATGGCCGGCGGCTCAGTCGGCGCGGGCAATCACCGTGCCGAGCAGCAGGTCATGAACCAGGCGCGAGCGGTTGGTGAACAGGCCGGCCAGCAGGATGAGCGGCGTCAGCACCGAGTTCAGGATCCAGAACAGCACCATGTGGACGACGGCCGTCAGGAAGTCGATCCGCCGGCCGTCGAGACGCAGCATCACGAGCCCCATCATCCGCATGCCGGGAGAGGCCTGCGTGCGGCCGCCGAGCGTCATGCCGAAATAGAGCAGGGCGACGATGACAAACAGTGCCGAATACAGGAACCACCCGAGGCCGAGCGTGATGACGCCGAGGAAGAACACCACCACCGAGGCCGGAATGCACAGCAGCAGCACCATCACGTAATCAACGATGAAGGCCAGCACGCGTCGGGACAGCACACCGCTATAGGCGCGCCAGTCGTCCGGTGCGGCAATGATGGGGGAATTGTCCAGCGACATGGTCTTCGGGCTCCGTTGTTCCCGCCGGATATGGGGTGTTGCGGCGCGCTCCACAAGGGAGCGGGCGCCGATCGCGTCGGGATCCTCGCCCGTTGCCGAAACGTCAGGCGCCCTTCAGTTTGCGCGCCGCATCCACGGCAAAGTAGGTGAGGATGCCGTCGCAGCCGGCGCGCTTGAAGCAGAGCAGCGTCTCCATCATGATCCGCTCGCCGTCGATCCAGCCGTTCATCGCGGCTGCCTTGATCTGCGTGTATTCGCCGGAGACCTGATAGGCGAAGGTCGGCAGGCCGAAGGCTTCCTTCATGCGCCAGCAGATGTCGAGATAGGCAATGCCCGGCTTGACCATCAGCATGTCGGCGCTTTCCTCCACATCCATCGCCGCGTCGCGCAGCGCCTCGGTGCCGTTTGCCGGGCTGATGTAATAGCTGTTCTTGTCGCCCTTCAGCAGCCCGCCGGTGTTGATCGCCTCGCGATAGGGACCGTAGAAGCCGGAGGCGAACTTGGTGGCATAGGACATGATGCCGACATCCTGGTGGCCGGCCGCGTCGAGCGCGCGGCGGATCGCGCCGATGCGTCCATCCATCATTTCCGACGGTGCGATGATATCGGCACCGGCATCGGCCTGCATCACGGCGGCGCGCGCCACCTGGTCCACCGTCTCGTCATTGACGATGACCCCGTCGCGCAGGATGCCGTCATGGCCGTGGCTGGTGAACGGATCGAGCGCCACGTCGGTGATCAGTCCGATGTTCGGCACGGCCTGCTTCACCGCGCGGGTGAACAGGTTGATCAGGTTGTCGCGCGCGAGGATCTCTGAGCCCGTGGGATCGCGCTTCTCCATCTCCACGTCGGGGAAGGGAGCAACCGCCGGAATGCCAAGATCGGCCGCCTCGCGGATCGCCTCCACCGCCTTGTCGACGCTCATGCGGTTGACGCCCGGCATGGCGCGAATCGGATCGACGATGTTTTCGCCCGGAACGATGAAGATCGGCCAGATCAGGTCATCCACCGTCAGGCGGTTTTCCTGCACGAGACGGCGCGTCCAGTCGGCCTTGCGGTTGCGCCGCATGCGACGGTGGCCGGTGATCTCGTCCACGAGGTGGGTCTTGTCGTTCATGGCGGTCTCGCTTTCGTCGGTTCCAGGCAATGCGGCTGGCTTAACATGCAGCCGGCCGGTTTGCGAAGGGGCAGGCTGCCGCAGGTAAGGGGCGGCAGAGGGCGGTGCAAGCCAGGGCCGGCGGACCAGACGCCGGACATGGCGCTCTCCCGGCCAAAACTGCCCTGCTGGCTGGCGGGCGGCAAAGAACCGGTCTATCTTCCGCGCCATGGACGCTGATTCACCCGCGACACCGAGGCTCAGTCTCACCGAGATCCTGTTCGTGGTCTTCCTCCGGTTGATCGCGGTGGTCTGCCTGTGGTTCGGCCTGCAGTACTGGGGCATGCTCGTCGGCTATTCCTTCGAGGGCCGTGCCCGCTTCGACCTGCTCAATCTTCCCTGGCGCGCAGCCGCTGCGTCGCTTGCCGTGGTTTATCCGGTGGCAGCGCTCGGCCTCTGGCTTGCCGTCTCCTGGGGCCCGGTATTGTGGGCAATCGCCGCCGGCATCCAGATCGCGATGTATCAGGTATGGCCGGACATCTTCGGCCGCAATCTCATCATTCCGCTGATGCACGGGCTCGTCGCGCTGCTTTACGCCGTCTTCCGGCTGGCCATATGGCTGGACGAACGGCGCAAGCAGGAGGAGCGGGTAAGGGTCGATTTACCCTGATTTCGACGGATTTCCGGTTTCTCTTGCGGCGAAAAACTCCGGCAAGTGCTTGAAAAACAAGGGGGCGAGCCGGGTCTGCCGGCGGGCCGCAGCAGGGGCGGGCATCGGTGTTCCACCGGTTAAACCCTTGTTAGCCCTGTGTTTTAAGTCGAATTTTATGCGCATTCGATAGTGTCTCTCACAAGGCGGGAAAACAGACACCGCCAAACGAAACAGTGAGGCAGACATGTTGAACACCAAGATCAAGCCGCAGGCGCAGTCTGTGGCCGACGCCCAGGATGAAACCATCCGCAGCCTCTACATGGAGTCGCTGCATCTGGTCGAGCGACTGCATCGGCGACTGCTCGATGTCATCAAGGACGAGTTCGACCGGCAGGGTCGCGACGACGTCAATGCCGTGCAGGCCCTTCTGCTCTTCAATATCGGAAGCTCCGAACTGACGGCGGGCGAACTGCGCTCGCGTGGATACTACCTCGGCTCTAACGTTTCGTATAACGTCAAGAAGCTTGTCGATCTTGGCTTCATCAATCACCAGCGCTCGCGCATCGACCGCCGCTCGGTCCGCATCAGCCTGACCAAGTCGGGTCAGGAGATCGCCGAGGTCGTGGCAAGGCTCTACGAGCGTCACATCGGCTCCATCGAGAAGGTCGGCGGCATCGGCGAGGGCGAGTTCGCCCAGATGAACAAGCTGCTGCAGCGCCTCGACCGCTTCTGGAACGACTCGATCATGTACCGCCTGTGATCCGGGCGTGCCGCAGCGCTCCGGCTCCTCAACCCATTCCTTGCGACCCCCATCGCCGCTGACTGAACCCAGAGCCTCCAGTCGCGATCGGAACCGGATGCGTCCCCTGCGCATCCGGTTTTCGCGTTGGCAGCGCCGCGGGCGATGACCCCGTGCAACAGCCGGCAAAACTCACATCGCAACACGCAGGCGTGAGCGGCTTTCTGCTGACAAGATATGGCCATATTGCTAT
This sequence comes from Rhizobium sp. CSW-27, assembly GCF_018760785.1. Taxonomy (GTDB): domain Bacteria; phylum Pseudomonadota; class Alphaproteobacteria; order Rhizobiales; family Rhizobiaceae; genus Neorhizobium. The sequence goes on along the minus strand of NZ_JAHHZO010000001.1, from coordinate 120,629 downwards.
GGGACCCGCCATATCCGGTTGTGGAATCTTCCGGCTTTCTAAAATGGCCGGGCCGCCCCGCGAATTGCGGCGCGGAACATCGCCACAGGAAGCTTTGTTAACCATATCGTTGTAGGCACCCGTGATGTGCTTGCGGATAACGTGGATCGAATGATGTCGAAAAAGAGCGAATCCGAACTTCTGTCCCGCCGGACCGTGCTGCGGTCGGCTGCTTCCCTGGGGGCGGTGGCTCTCGCGGCCCCTGCGCTGGCGCAGGATGCGCTGCAGGAAATCATTTCCGCCCCGCAGCGCGGCACCTGGGATGACCAGTTCGATGCCAATGCCGCCTCGCGCACTGCCGTGGATGTCGTGTCCAACAATCCGGTGCTCGGCCCGGCCTCGCCTATGTACATCCAGCAGGCGATCTCCACCTACCAGACCATCGTCGCCAATGGCGGCTGGCCGGAAGTGATGCCTGCCCAGGCCGGCATGCGCATCGGCACCGTCGATCCGGTGGTGCAGCAGCTTCGCCAGCGCCTGATGATCGCCGGCGATCTGCCGCGCTCGGCGGGCATGTCCAATTCCTTCGATTCCTACGTCGATGGCGCCGTCAAGCGCTTCCAGGCCCGTCATGGCCTGCCGATCGATGGCGTGCTCGGCGATTACACGCTGAAGGCGATGAACATTCCGGCCCAGACCCGCCTTGGCCAGCTGGAAACCAATCTTGTGCGCGTCCAGGCCATGTCCGGCGATTTGGGCGAACGCTACGTGATGGTGAACATTCCGGCCGCCTATATCGAGGCGGTGGAGAATGGTCGCGTGGTGCTGCGCAACACGGCCGTCGTCGGACGCATCGATCGTCCGACGCACATCATCAATTCCAAGATCTACGAGGTCATCCTCAATCCCTACTGGACGGCGCCCCGCTCGATCATCGAGAAGGACATCGTGCCGCTGATGCGCAAGGATCCGACCTATCTGTCGCGCAACAACATCCGCCTGTTCGACGGCCGCGGCCAGGAAGTGGCGCCGGAAACCGTGGACTGGTTCGCCCCCAAGGCACCGAACCTGATGTTCCGGCAGGACCCCGGCAAGAACAATGCCATGGCGTCCACCAAGATCAACTTCCACAACCCGAACAACGAATACATGCACGACACGCCCCAGCAGGGCCTGTTCAACAAGCTGATGCGCTTCGAGTCGTCTGGCTGCGTGCGCGTGCAGAACGTGCGCGACCTGATCACCTGGTTGCTGCGCGACACGCCCGGCTGGTCGCGCCAGGAAATCGAGCGCGTCATTGCCTCGCGCCAGAACAACCCGATCAAGCTTGCGGTCGAGGTGCCGGTCTATTTCGTCTACATCACCGCCTGGTCCGCCAAGGACGGCGTCGTGCAGTTCCGCGATGACATCTATCAGCGTGACGGCGCAACCGAGCTTGCGCTGCAGACCAAGACCGGCGTCGAGCAGAGCGCCGGCCCGATTGACGACGACATGCTGCCGCAGCAGTGACGCGGTAAAGGATCTCGCATTTGCAATGGCCGCCCCGGACGGGCGGCCATTTTCATGAGCGGCGGGCAAGGCAGGGGAAAGTCCATGGAAAAGAACTGGAAAGTGCTCCGTTCCGAGTGCCTGCTGAAGGACCGCTGGATCGACCTGCGGGCAGATGCCTGTGAAACGCCCTCCGGCCGCGAGATCAGCCCCTACTACGTCCTCAGCTATGCCGACTGGGTGAACATCGTGGCGATCACCGCGTCCGAGGAGGTGGTGCTGGTGCGCCAGTATCGCCATGCCGTCGCCACGTGGGTCACCGAACTGCCGGGTGGCGTCGCCGATGCCGAGGATCCGTCGCTGGCACAGGCCGCTGCGCGCGAACTTCTGGAGGAAACCGGGTACCGCGTGGCAGAACTGCCCACGGCGGTCTGTTCGCTCTATGCCAATCCGGCCACCAACACCAACCGTGTCCACACCTTCCTGGCGCGTGGCGTCACCTTCGAACGGGTGCCCGAGCTGGAGGCGGGCGAGGAGGGGATGAGCGTACACCTGATGCCGGTCGCGGATGTCATCGCTGCCCTGCGCACGGGCGAGATCCGCCAGTCGATGCATGTGGCCGCCCTCAGCCTGGCGCTGATGGCCTGCGGCTACCTGCGCGCCTGACGGCATCTTGCCGCTTGCGCGCGACCCTCTGCCGCAGCGCAGATCCACTGGAAAGCGCTCCGCGTATCAATTTGGTCGCTGCCTCCCCGGCAAATGTCGCTGCACGTATTGCCCTTGCCGGGGCGGGGGGATATGACGCCATCGCATCAGTTTCTTGCAGGAGCCCTGACATGTCGCATCGAGATGCATTCTTCTCCCGTCCGCTCTCCGAGTCCGATCCGGAAATCTTTGGCGCGATCGAGAAGGAACTCGGTCGTCAACGTCACGAGATCGAGCTGATCGCTTCGGAAAACATCGTGTCCCGCGCCGTGCTGGAAGCGCAGGGCTCGATCATGACCAACAAGTATGCCGAAGGCTATCCGGGCAAGCGCTATTATGGCGGCTGCCAGTTCGTCGATATCGCGGAAGAACTCGCGATCGAGCGCGCCAAGAAGCTGTTCGGCGTCAATTTCGCCAACGTCCAGCCGAATTCCGGTTCCCAGATGAACCAGGCCGTGTTCCTGGCGCTGCTGCAGCCGGGCGATACCTTCATGGGTCTCGACCTGAACTCGGGCGGTCACCTGACGCATGGTTCGCCGGTCAACATGTCCGGCAAGTGGTTCAACGTCGTCTCCTACGGCGTGCGCGAGGAAGATCACCAGCTCGACATGGACGAGGTGGCCCGCAAGGCCGAAGAGCACAAGCCGAAGCTGATCATTGCCGGCGGCACCGCCTATTCCCGCATCTGGGACTGGAAGCGCTTCCGCGAGATCGCCGATTCGGTCGGCGCCTATCTGATGGTCGACATGGCCCACATCGCCGGTCTGGTGGCCGGTGGCGTGCACCCGTCGCCGTTCCCGCACTGCCACGTGGCGACCTCCACCACGCACAAGTCGCTGCGCGGTCCGCGCGGCGGCATGATCCTCACCAATGACGAGGATCTGGCGAAGAAGTTCAACTCGGCCGTCTTCCCGGGCCTGCAGGGTGGTCCGCTGATGCATGTGATCGCCGCCAAGGCCGTTGCCTTCGGCGAGGCGCTGCAGCCGGAATTCAAGGACTATGCCGCCCAGGTGGTGAAGAACGCAAAGACGCTGGCCGAGACGCTGATCAAGCACAATCTCGACATCGTTTCCGGCGGTACCGACAACCACCTGATGCTGGTCGACCTGCGCAAGAAGAATGCAACCGGCAAGCGGGCGGAAGCAGCCCTCGGCCGCGCCTTCATCACCTGCAACAAGAACGGCATCCCGTTCGATCCGGAAAAGCCCTTCGTCACCTCCGGTGTCCGCCTCGGCACGCCGGCCGGCACGACGCGCGGCTTCAAGGAAGCCGAATTCGCCGAGATCGGCAACCTGATCGTCGAGGTTCTCGACGGCCTGAAGGTCGCCAATTCGGATGAGGGCAATGCCGCCGTGGAAGCCGCCGTGCGCGAAAAGGTCGTGGCTCTCACCGACCGTTTCCCGATGTACCCCTACATGTAAGAGGCATTCCGGCTGATGCGCTGCCCCTATTGCGGTTCCGAAGACACCCAGGTCAAGGATTCGCGTCCGGCGGAGGATTTCACCTCCATCCGCCGGCGGCGCATCTGCCCGGATTGCGGCGGGCGCTTCACCACCTTCGAGCGCGTGCAGCTGCGCGAGCTGACGGTGACCAAGAAGACCGGCCGCAAGGTGCCCTTCGACCGCAACAAACTGGTGCGGTCGTTCCAGATTGCGCTGCGCAAGCGCCCGGTCGATGCCGATCGCATCGAGCGGGCGGTATCCGGCATCGTGCGACGGCTCGAAAGCTCCGGCGAGAGCGAGATCTCCTCCGAACAGATCGGCCTGCAGGTGCTGGAAGCGCTGAAGAGCCTCGATGACGTGGCCTTTGTCCGTTATGCCTCGGTCTACCGCGATTTCTCGCATGCCGAGGATTTCGAGAAGGTGATTGCCGAAATCAACGCGAAGATCGGTCGCGATTCGACGGCGGAGTCCTGAGCCCATGGCCGTGACGCCCGAGGACCGGCGCTTCATGGCGGCCGCCATCCGGCTGTCGCGCCGTCACACCGGGCTCACAGCCACCAATCCTTCCGTCGGTTGCCTCATCGTCCGGGACGGCGTGATCCTCGGTTCCGCCGTGACGGCGCGTGGCGGGCGTCCGCATGCCGAGACACAGGCGCTGGAACTTGCCGGCCAGCGCGCCCGTGGCGCAACCGCCTATGTCACGCTTGAACCCTGCTCGCATTACGGCAGGACGCCGCCCTGCGCCAATGCGCTGGTCGCGGCCGGCATTGCCCGCGTCGTCGTCTGCCTCACCGATCCGGATCCGCGCGTTTCCGGCCGCGGCCTGACGATTCTGCGCGATGCCGGCATCGAGGTGGTCAGCGGCGTGCTGGAGGAGGAGGGGCGCCAGGCGCTCGAAGCCTATCTCATGCGCCAGATGAAGGGCCGCCCGCATGTCACGCTGAAGCTTGCCGTTTCGGCCGATGGCATGATCGGCCGCGTCGATGCCGGTCAGGTGGCGATCACCGGCCCGGTCTCGCGCGCGCAGGTGCATGCACTGCGCGCCGAAATGGACGCAATCCTTGTCGGCATCGGCACGGCGATCGCCGATGATCCGGAGCTGACGGTCAGGCTGCCGGGTCTCGAAGACCGCTCGCCGGTCCGCATCGTCCTCGACCGCCATCTGCGCCTGCCGCTGAGCTCGAAACTGGTGCGGACGGCGGGGGATGTGCCGGTCGTGGTGGTTGCTCCACTCTCTGCTGCGCATGCAAGCGAGGTGTTTGCTCCCGGCGTTTCCATATCGGATGAAGATCTCGCCCTCCGTCGCCAGGCCCTCACCGCAACCGGTGTCGAGATCCTCGACGCCGCCGACCTGCCGGATCTCCTGACGCAGCTTGCCACTCGCGGTCTCTCCTCGCTTCTGGTCGAGGGCGGCGCTTCCGTCGCCCGCGCCTTCCTGGATGCCGGTCTGGTCGATCGTATCCTGCTCTTCGAGGGTGAAACGATGATCGGCGAGGGCGGCATTGAATCGCCGCTCACGGCGCACGATATCCCGAAGGATTACAAACCCGTCCGGCGCATGCGCTTCGGGGCGGACAGCTGCTGCGATTACGAAAGGGAATTCGAATGTTTACGGGTATCGTGACGGATGTCGGCACCGTGTCGGAACGGGTGCCGCTCGATGAAGGCATCCGGCTGCGCATTGCCACGAATTACGACCCGGCCACGATCGATATCGGCGCCTCGATTTCACATGCCGGCGTCTGCCTCACGGTAACGAAGCTGTCGGAAGCCGACAGCAACATGCGCTGGTACGAGGTGGAAGCCTGGGAAGAGGCGCTGCGGCTGACGACGATCGCCTCCTGGAGCGTCGGCACCCGTGTCAATCTCGAACGGGCGCTGAAGATCGGCGACGAACTCGGCGGTCACATCGTATCCGGCCATGTCGATGGCAAGGCGGAAATCCTGTCGGTGACGCCGGAAGGCGAGGCGGTGCGCATCCGCCTCCGCGCACCTGCGGAATTCGCGCGCTTCGTCGCGCCGAAGGGGTCGGTGGCGCTGGATGGCACCTCGCTTACCGTCAATGCAGTAGACGGCACGGATTTCGACATCCTGCTCATCCGCCACACGCTGGAAGTCACCACCTGGGGCGAGCGCAAGGCGGGCGATTTCGTCAATTTCGAAGTGGATACCATGGCCCGCTATGCGGCGCGCCTGGCGGAGTTTCCGGCTGCCGCCAGGGCTGGTTGACCGGTAGCGCCCGGCCGGCTGCCGGACGCACTGCCAATTCGGGATCGGTCCGGCAACGGATCAGCGCATGTAGAGAACGAAGCTGCCGTCGGCGGCTTCATCCGCATAGATGAGGTTGCCGATCTCGACATCCTGTGCCCGCAGCTCCTTCGTCAGCACCGGGTTCTCGCGGATCGCCACCTGCAGGGCTTTCACCTCCGGGCTCTGCGGCGACAGGCCGTTGAGATAGTCCTGCAGGGTAACGTGGTCCTCGATCTCGTCGGTCCGCATCAGCAGGAAGCGCGGATTGTGATCCGCCGCCAGCGCTCGGTCCGCCGCCGACATCGCTGCCTGGCTGGTGCCGGCAAGGGCGGCTGCGGTCAGAAGGCCGGTCATGCACACTGTAATCAGGCGTTTCATTGCAATATTCCTCCTCATGAGGTCGGGATACGGCCACGCCGCTGCCGACCGGGAGGATGGTCGCGCCGATGAGCCTCAAAGCCAATTCACCAGCGCGTCATGCGGATTAAATCTTGGCCATGTTCGCCGCCCCGCCGGAGGCGGCTTCCCGGCGCAGGACGACCACCGCCCCATGATAGTCGGTGCGGGCGAATTCACGAAAGCCAAGCCGGTCCGCCAGCGTGAGCGACGGGGTGTTCTCCGGAGCGATGAGCGCCGTCATCATCCGGTCGGCAAACCGTTCGTCCGCCCAGGCCATCATCGCGGTCATGGCTTCGCGGGCATAGCCTTGGCCCTGAAATTCCGGCAGAAGAACCCAGCCGGTTTCCAGCGTGCCGATGAGGGAAGGGGTCATCTCCCGGCGCACCTCGTGAAAGCCCGCCTCGCCGACGAAACGTCCGCTGTCACGCTCCTCGATGGCGAGGAAGCCGAAGCCCATGTGGTGCCACATGCCGACGCGGTTCAGGAGGCGGATCCAGCTGGCCTCGGCGGTCGAGGGCTTGCCGCCGATGTAGCGCACGACCTCTTCATTGGCCCAGAGTGCATGGAAATCGTCGTAATCGGCAGTGACATGCGGCCTCAGAATGAGGCGCTGCGTTTCAAGAACAGGCATGCTCGTCATGTGTGGAGAGACTCCCTTTCAGCAATCGAGCGGGCAATCTGACCTCTTCCGGCGGGCTTGCCCAGCCGAAGCTTTGCGAAAATCGCTTGCCATTCCGCGCGCGCCGTGGTTTGACCGCCCCAATTCCCAACATCTCAAATCGCAGAATTGCGACCAGGACGACCCATGACCGATTCTCTGAAGCCTCATCTCCTCATCGTCGAGGCCCGTTTTTACGACGATATGGCCGACGCGCTGCTGCAGGGCGCAACCTCGGCGCTGGAAGAGGCAGGCGCCACCTATGACGTGATCACCGTGCCGGGCGCGCTTGAAATCCCGCCGGCGATCGCCATGGCGCTCGACGCGGCCGAACAGGGCGGTGTCAATTACGACGGTTTCGTTGCCCTCGGCATGGTCATCCGTGGCGAAACCTACCATTTCGATATCGTCGCCAACGAATCCTCGCGCGCGCTGATGGATCTCGCCGTGTCGGAATCGCTGGCCATCGGCAACGGCATCATGACCGTCGAGAACGACGAGCAGGCCTGGGCGCGTGCGAAGAAGAGCGACAAGGACAAGGGCGGTTTTGCAGCCCGTGCGGCTCTCACCATGATCGAGCTGCGTGAAAAGCTGGGTGCCTGAGCCATGTCCAAGGATCTGCAGCAGCCGGTGAAACCGGCCAACCAGCGGGGTGCCGCCCGTCTCGCCGCCGTGCAGGCGCTCTACCAGATGGATATCGGCGGCACCGGCGTGCTGGAAGTGGTGGCCGAATACGAGGAACATCGCCTCGGCCAGGAGCTTGACGGCGATACCTATCTGAAGGCCGATCCGTCCTGGTTCCGCTCGATCGTCTCCGGCGTCGTGCGCGACCAGACGAAGATCGATCCGCTTGTGCGCGCCACCCTGCAGGAAGGTTGGCCGCTGTCCCGCCTCGATTCGACGCTGCGCGCCATCCTGCGCGCCGGCACCTTCGAAATCCTGGAACGCAAGGACGTGCCCGTGCCGGTGATCGTCACGGAGTATGTCGAGATTGCCCAGGCCTTCTTCGAGGGCGAGGAGCCGAAGATCGTCAACGCGGTTCTCGACCGCATTGCCAAGCAGGTGCGCGGCGACGCGAAGAAATAGGCGGTTTGCAATGGACAGCACGGGCGGCAACGGACTTGAACGGCAGCTGAAGGCCGCCAAACGCAATGTCGCCTTCCTGGCCGCCGCCCAGGCGATCCTCGGTTCGGCCGCCCCCATGGCCATTTCGGTCGGCTCTCTGGCGGGCTACCAGTTGCTGGCCGCCGACAAGTCGCTGGCCACCGCCCCGGTCACCGGCTTCAATGTCGGCACCGCGCTCGGCGCCATGGGCATTGCCGTTGTCTCCCGCTTCCTTGGCCGGCAGGCGGCCTTTATCACCGGAGCGCTGATCGGTGCCACAGGCGGTTCGCTTGCCACCATCGCGCTGTTTCGCGGCGATTTCTGGCTGTTCGCGCTGTCGCTGATGCTGATCGGCATCAGCGGCGGTTTCACCCAGAAGATCCGCTTTGCCGCCGCCGATGCCTCGCCCTCGCATTACAAGCCCAAGGCGATCTCCTGGATTCTCGGCGCCGGCATCGTTTCTGCGGTCATCGGCCCGCAGCTCGCCATCTGGGCGAAGGATGTGTTCGAGCCGGTCACCTTCGCCGGAACCTTCCTCGCGCTGGTGCCGCTCTGCCTTGCCGCGATCGGCATCCTGGTTTTCCTCAGACTGCCACAGCCGGCGGCCGCCTCGGCGACCGGCCAGCCGGCCAGGCCGCTGCGGGAGATCATCACCACGCAGCGTTTCGCCACCGGCATGATCTGCGGCATTGGCACCTATGCGCTGATGTCCTTCGTGATGACGGGCGCGCCGCTTGCCATGGTCGTCGGCTGCGGTTTCCCGACGGAACTCGCAACCCTCGGCATCCAGTGGCATGTGCTTGCCATGTTCGGGCCGAGCTTCTTCACCGGCATGATCATCGCCCGCTTCGGCGCGGAAAAGGTGGTGGCCATGGGCCTCGTCACGCTGATGGGCTGTGCCGTTGTTGCCCATATGGGCATCGAACTCTGGAACTTCTGGGTGGCGCTGGTGCTGCTCGGCATCGGCTGGAACTTCGGCTTCATCGGCGCGACCGCCATCGTCGCCTCCACCTATCGCCCGCACGAGGCCGACAAGGTGCAGGGCTTCCACGACATCATCCTGTTCGGCACGGTGGCGCTGTCGTCCTTCTCCTCCGGCAAGGTCTTCACGGCCTATGGCTGGTCCTTCATGAACCTGTTCATCTGGCCGGTTGCGATTCTCTGCCTCGGTCTGATCGGTCTGCTCATCCTGCGGCGCAAGCCGGCAGCGGCGGCTTGATGTTTGGCAGGGACCTTATCCCCCACCTGAAGTAGGCTCGGGCCACCCCTTGCCGGGCAGGCCCTTGACGCCATTTCATCGCAACCGCAATCTCGCGGGCGAGCGGCAACAAAAGTTCCTTGGGAGGGGAGTTTTGCCGTTCCGCGCCGGCGCGATGTCTGCGGCCGGACTTTTGGGAGAGGAACAATCGTATGACAGTGATACTGGGTGTGATCGTCTGCGGGCTCTTGTCGGTGGTCTACGCCGCTTGGGCCACACGGTCGGTCCTGGCTGCGGACCAGGGCAATCCGCGCATGCAGGAAATCGCCGGCTATATCCGGGAGGGCGCGCAGGCCTATCTGACGCGCCAGTACATGACGATCGCCATTGTCGGCGCGGTGGTGACCGTCGGCACCTGGCTGCTCTTGTCCGGCCTTGCCGCCATCGGCTTCGTCATCGGCGCCGTCCTTTCGGGGGCGGCCGGCTTCATCGGCATGCATGTCTCGGTGCGCGCCAATGTGCGCACCGCCCAGGCCTCCTCGCACAGCCTGTCCGCCGGCCTCGACATCGCCTTCAAGTCCGGGGCGATCACCGGTCTGCTGGTGGCCGGGCTCGCCCTGCTCGGCGTGTCGATCTACTACTGGGTGCTGGTCGATATCCTCGGCAACGGGCCCGGCAGCCGGCACGTCATCGATGCGCTGGTGGCGCTCGGCTTCGGCGCCTCGCTGATCTCGATCTTCGCCCGCCTCGGCGGCGGCATCTTCACCAAGGGCGCCGATGTCGGCGGCGATCTCGTCGGGAAGGTGGAAGCCGGCATTCCCGAAGACGACCCGCGCAATCCGGCAACGATTGCCGATAACGTGGGCGACAATGTCGGCGATTGCGCCGGCATGGCGGCCGACCTGTTCGAGACCTATGCCGTCTCGGTGGTGGCGACCATGGTGCTGGCGGCGATCTTCTTTGCCGGCGTTCCGATGCTGGCCGACATCATGCTCTATCCGCTGGCCATCTGCGCGGTCTGCATCCTCACCTCGATTGCCGGTACCTTCTTCGTCAAGCTCGGCGCCAATGGCTCGATCATGGGCGCGCTCTACAAGGGGCTGATCGCCACCGGCCTGCTCTCCATCGTCGGCCTCGGCATCGCCACCAGCCTCACCATCGGCTGGGGTGCCATCGGCACGGTGGCCGGCAAGGAGATCACCGGCAGCAACCTGTTCTTCTGCGGCATCCTCGGCCTCGTGGTCACAGCGCTGATCGTGGTGATCACCGAATATTATACCGGCACCAACAAGCGCCCGGTCAATTCCATCGCCCAGGCCTCCGTCACCGGGCACGGCACCAATGTCATCCAGGGGCTCGCCGTCTCGCTGGAATCGACCGCACTGCCCGCCATCGTCATCGTCGGCGGCATCATCACCACCTATCAGCTGGGCGGCCTGTTCGGCACCGGCATCGCCGTCACCGCCATGCTGGGCCTTGCCGGCATGATCGTGGCGCTCGATGCCTTCGGCCCGGTTACCGACAATGCCGGCGGCATTGCCGAAATGGCGGGCCTGCCGCCTGAGGTGCGCAAGTCCACCGACGCTCTTGATGCGGTTGGCAACACGACGAAGGCCGTCACCAAGGGCTATGCCATCGGCTCGGCCGGGCTTGGCGCGCTGGTTCTGTTTGCGGCCTATGCCAATGACCTCAGCTACTTCGCCGCGAACGGCCAGCAATATCCCTATTTCGCCGATGTCGGCGAAATCTCCTTCAGCCTTTCCAATCCCTACGTCGTTGCGGGCCTGATCTTCGGCGGCCTGATCCCCTACCTGTTCGGCGGCATGGCGATGACGGCCGTCGGCAAGGCAGGCGGCGCGGTGGTGGAAGAGGTGCGCCGGCAGTTCCGCGAAAAGCCGGGCATCATGCAGGGCACGGACCGGCCGGATTACGGCCGCGCCGTCGACATGCTGACCCGTGCCGCGATTCGCGAAATGATCCTGCCATCGCTGCTGCCGGTGCTGGCACCGATCGTCGTCTATTTCGGCGTGCTGGCGATTTCCGGCTCGAAGGCCTCGGCCTTTGCGGCGCTCGGCGCCTCGCTGCTCGGCGTCATCATCAACGGCCTGTTCGTCGCCATCTCCATGACCTCCGGCGGCGGCGCCTGGGACAATGCCAAGAAGAGCTTCGAGGACGGCTTTGTCGACAAGGACGGCCAGAAGCACTTCAAGGGGTCGGATGCGCACAAGGCTTCCGTCACCGGCGATACGGTGGGCGATCCCTACAAGGATACCGCCGGCCCGGCCGTCAATCCGGCGATCAAGATCACCAATATCGTGGCGCTGCTGCTGCTGGCCATTCTCGCTGCCTGACGGGACTCTGCCGGGACGTTAGGGCTGCCGGGACATTCCCGGCAGCACCATCCGGAAACGAAGAAACCCGCGGAGACGATCCGCGGGTTTCGTGCATGTCGGCTTGTCTGCCCGGCCTCAGTTGCCGAGCAGGTTGCGGAAGGCGGCAGCGCCCGCATTGGCACCGGAGCCGGCGCCCGTCAGCAGTTGCTGCAGGAAGGTCAGGTCGCGGCCGCCGGTCGGGGTCGTGCGGGTGATCGTGTCGAACACCTTGCCGTCCTGCAGCGTATAGACCGCGCGGCGGGCAACGACGCCCTTCTTGTCGAAGTAATAGGCAACGACCGTCTGTTCGACGATGCGCGGCTTCATGAAGGCGACCGGGCGCTCGCGCTTCTGGGAAATGTAGTAGAACACCTCGCCGTCGAAGGTTGCCGTCGTGGAGGGGGTGCCCATGGACAGCAGAACCTGTTCGCGGCTGGAGCCCACCGGCGTCAGGTCGAGGGCGTCCTTGTCCAGCACATAGCCGTTATAGATGGTTTCGCCGATGCCGGTGCTGCACCCGGCCAGTCCCAGCGTCATGCTGACCGCCAGAATCGCGGCCTTGCCGGCCATATTCACTTGAGACCCAAACACCCGCTTGCTCAACACGCTGTCCTCATGTGTTCCATCCCGCCTTCCGTAGACCGCCGTGCTGCGACAGCATTGTGGCTATTCCACGAACACCCGCGCTTTCGCTGCAGGCTTTGCCCGAATTCCCGCCCCTCGGCGGTTGCCACGCCGGAACGGCATTGCAATTCGTGCCTGCTTCGGTAAACCAGCTTTCGCTTCCATGCAACACGGCTGGCGTGGCCAGTCCCCGGTTTGACGGGCAAGAGTGCAGGGTTTGATGATCTTTGGTCTGTTCCGCAGGAAAAATGGCAACCGCGCCATCGTCGAGCGCCAGTATGCGGCCTTGACTTCGGCTGCCCGCATTCCTTTCTTTTATACGGATCTCGGCGTGCCCGATACGGTGATGGGCCGCTTCGAGATGCTGTCGGTGGTGATGATCCTGTTTTTCCGGCGCACGGCTACCTCGCCCATCAGCGGTCAGGAGTTGGCGCAGGAGATCGTCGACGCCTTCTTCCAGGATATCGACCATTCGATCCGAGAGCTTGGCATCGGCGATCAGGGTGTGCCCAAGCGCATGAAGAAGCTGGCCGGCATGTTCTACGGGCGCCTGCAATCCTATGCGGCAGCCATGGATGCCGGCGACGCGGCAGGGCTGGAAGAGGCCCTGCGCCGTAACTTTCACCCCGCCGCAAGCGACGCCCCTGCGATGCACGGGCTTGCCCGATGGATGATGACTGCCGAAGCAGCGCTGAAGCAAGTGCCCGAAGACGCGATCGCGCGTGGCACTCTCGCGCTGCCGACGCCAGAAACGTGAGGTTTTATCGTGACTACCAACCCGGATCGTGGCGCCGTGGCGCCGTTTTCCTACCCCGTGAAGGTCGGGCATGTCTCGGCCAATGCGGTCAGCGTGCATGTGGAGGCCAGTGAGCGGGAGCGTCGGGCGCTGGCCGAGGTCTGGCAGGTGCTGTCGGTCGAATCGCTCAGCGCCGAGATGCAGGTCGGGCGCTGGAAGAAGGATGGCGTGCGGCTGAAGGGCCGGGTGAAGGCGCATGTGGTGCAGGCCTGCGTGGTGACGCTGGAGCCGGTCGACGACATCATCGACGAGCCCTTCGAGCAGATCTTCATTCCGGAAGGCTCCAAGCTTGCCCGCCTGGTGAGCGGCGACAGCGCCGAGATGGTGCTCGATCCGGATGGCCCCGACCTGCCGGAAACCTTTGTCGGCGATACGATCGATGCGGGCGTCGTGGTGGCGGAATTCGTGGCGCTGTCGCTCAATCCCTATCCCCGCAAGCCGGGCAGCCAGTTTGCCGACCATATCGAGTCCGACGAGACGACCGATGAGCGCAAACCCAATCCTTTCGCCGTGCTGAAGGACTGGAAAAACAAGGAATAGCGTTTGCATTTTCCCAGGAATGAGTTGTATGCGGCGGCAAAAGCATTATTTTGGCCGCGATTTCGCCAAGCGCGGGACAGAAGGATCAGGAGCGCGTGATCAGGATTTCTCTCGACGCCATGGGTGGCGATTTCGGTCCTTCGGTTGTCATTCCGGGTGCGGCCAAGGCGCTGGAGCGCCATCCGGACGCGACCTTCATCATCTATGGCCAGAAGGCCGAATGCGAGCCGCTGCTTGCCCGTCATCCGAAACTGAAGGAAAAATCGGTCTTCCATGATTGCGAGGTGGCAATCACCATGGACGAGAAGCCGAGCGCTGCCTTGCGGCGCGGCCGCTATACCTCGTCCATGTGGCGCGCTATCGAGGCGGTAAAGACCGGCGAGGCCGATGTCGTCGTTTCGGCCGGCAATACCGGCGCGCTGATGGCCATGGCCAAGTTCTGCCTGCGCACCATGGCAACCATCGAACGCCCGGCGATTGCCGGCATCTGGCCGACGCTGCGCGGCGAAAGCATCGTCCTCGATGTCGGGGCGACGATCGGCGCCGATGCGCAGCAGTTGCTCGATTTCGCCCTGATGGGCGGCGCCATGGCGAGAGCGCTGTTCGAGATCGAGCGTCCGACCGTCGGCCTGCTGAATGTCGGCGTGGAAGAGGTGAAGGGCCAGGAAGAGGTCAAGGAAGCCGGCCGGATGATCCGCGAGGCCAACCTGTCCACCATCGCCTATCACGGCTTCGTCGAGGGCAATGACATCGGCAAGGGTGTGGTGGACGTGGTCGTCACCGAAGGCTTCACCGGCAATATCGCCCTGAAGACCGCGGAGGGCACGGCCCGGCAGATGGCCGAACTGCTGCGGTCCGCCATGTCGCGCACGCTTCTGTCGAAGATCGGCTATCTGCTTGCCAAGAGCGCCTTCGATCTGCTGCGCGAGAAGATGGACCCGCGCAAGGTCAATGGCGGCGTCTTTCTGGGCCTGAACGGCATCGTCATCAAGAGCCATGGCGGCACGGATGCGGAAGGCTATGCGTCCGCCATCGATGTGGGCTACGACATGGTGCGCAATGCCCTCAACGACAAGATCGCACAGGATCTGAAGACCTATCATGCCCGCCGCCTGCCGCCGGCAGGACCGGAAGAAGCGGCGTAACAAACAGGAACAACGAGCATGATCCGTTCAGTGGTTCTCGGGTATGGCGCAGCGCTTCCCAAGCGCGTCGTCCCGAACAAGGAACTCGAAAGCCTGGTGGAAACGTCCGATGACTGGATCGTGCAGCGCACCGGCATCCGCCAGCGCTACATCGCCGGCGACGGCGAAACCAGCGCCTCTCTCGGCGAGCAGGCAGCGCGCGCCGCGCTCTCGCGCGCCGGCCTGACGCCGGACGACATCGATCTGGTGATTGTCGCCACATCGACGCCGGACAACACCTTTCCGGCCACCGCCGTCAACATCCAGAACCGGCTGGGCATGACGCATGGCTATGCCTTCGACGTGCAGGCCGTCTGTACCGGCTTCGTCTATGCGGTGGCAACCGCCGATGCGCATCTGCGCGCCGGCCTTGCCCGCCGCGCCGTCGTGATCGGCGCCGAAACCTTCTCGCGCATTCTCGACTGGACCGATCGCACCACCTGCGTGCTGTTCGGCGATGGCGCCGGCGCCATCGTGCTGGAAGCGCAGGAAGGGGAGGGCACCATTGCCGATCGCGGCGTGCTGACCGCGCATCTGCGCTCTGACGGCTCGCACAAGGACAAGCTCTATGTCGATGGCGGCCCGTCCTCCACCGGCACGGTCGGTCATCTGCGCATGGAAGGCCGCGAGGTGTTCAAGCACGCCGTCGGCATGATCACCGACGTGATCGAGGCCGCCTTCGAGGCGACCGGCACTACGGCAGAGGATCTCGACTGGCTGGTGCCGCATCAGGCGAACCGCCGCATCATCGACGGCTCTGCCAAGAAGCTTGGCATTCCCCCGGAGAAGGTGGTGGTCACGGTGGACCTGCACGGCAACACCTCCGCCGCTTCCATCCCGCTCGCGCTGTCGGTGGCCGCAGAGGATGGCCGCATCAAGCAGGGCGATCTGGTGATGCTGGAAGCCATGGGCGGCGGCTTCACCTGGGGTGCCCTTCTGATTCGCTGGTAATCTCGCGTTTACAAGTGCTTGACCGTGAACCCCAAGGAACATAGTGTTTGGGCGCTTCACGAATAAAACGAACAGTGACGGGCGGGGGCCATGGCCGGCAAGACAGTGACCAGAGCAGACTTGGCGGAATCGGTGTTTCGCAAGGTCGGGCTTTCGCGGACGGAGTCGGCCGAACTTGTCGAGACGGTCATCGACGAGATCTGCAATGCCATCGTGCGCGGGGAGACGGTGAAACTGTCTTCCTTCGCCACCTTTCAGGTGCGTTCCAAGAACGAACGCATCGGCCGCAACCCGAAGACCGGCGAGGAAGTGCCGATTTCGCCCCGCCGGGTGATGACCTTCAAGGCGTCGAACGTGCTCAAGCAGCGCATTCTCAAGGCGCATCTCGCCCGCAAGGCCAAGCAGAAGCCCGTCAATCCGCCGGGCTGATCGCCGTCCTGTCGCATTCGTCTGTTTATCATTTCTTGAAACGCTTGAATTCGACGCCGTAAGCCGTTGAAATGCGGTTTATCAATCGAAATGCCGTTGCGTGAGTCGGCGCATTGCCGGCGGTGGAGATGAAAACGTGGACAAGAGCCCGGACGCCTTTCGCACCATCAGCGAAGTAGCCGACGATCTGGACCTTCCCCAGCACGTGCTCCGCTTCTGGGAGACACGTTTTCCGCAGATCAAGCCGATGAAGCGGGGCGGCGGTCGCCGCTACTATCGTCCGGAAGACGTGGATCTTCTCAAGGGCATCCGCCACCTTCTCTACGATCACGGCTACACCATCAGGGGCGTGCAGAAGCTGCTGAAGACGAACGGCAACAAGTTCGTCCAGGCCATTGCTTCGGGCGACATGGCCACGATGGAGGCCATCATGGCCGCCAGCAACGACCGCGTGGCCGAACCCAAGATCGCCAGCCCCGAGGACGACCAGATCGTCGGCCGGCCCAAGGCGAAGCCGAGCGGCCGATTCTTCGGCTTCGGCGGTGGCGGCGAGGATGATTCGCTGGAAGTGTCGATCGGCAAGAGTTCGATCGGCAAGGAGGATCGTGCCCTGCTGCAGGAAGCGCTGTTCGATCTGCTGGAATGCAAGCGGCTGCTGGATCAGGTGCGCTGACGCTGCTTTGCCGGTGAAGAACCGCGCCGCTGGCTTCCGTCTGTCCCGCCGTCAGCCGGCGCCGCCGACGGGGGTGATCACGATGCCGCTTCCTGCGCAATCCGGACAGTCCGCCCCGTCGATCTCGCCGGTGCCCAGGCATCGACGGCAGGTGTTCTCGCCGGAGTTCGGCGTGCCGGGCGGCACGGCATCGGGATTGTCGGTGGTCGCGGGTGCCTTGCCCGCCGCTAACGTCATCTGCTGCATCCAGCGCTCCTTCCGGCGGCCACGAAGGCACGTTCGTGGGTGGCCCGCCTGTTCTGCCTGTCAGCACCAAACCGGAAACGCGACGGCCTGTTCCATCGGTTCCTGCCGGTCCGCACTGGAGGTTGGCCATGAAGGTTCGCCATGACATGCGACAACGCGTGGCGTTCGGGATGCCTGTCTGCTCGTCTGGAAAGATTGAACCGCCACCTGGGGGATGGGAAGGTTCCGGGAAGAAATGGTCGGGGCGACTGGACTTGAACCAGCGACCCCTTGACCCCCAGTCAAGTGCGCTACCGGGCTGCGCTACGCCCCGACCTGCTTCCGTGGAAGCACGCCCTCCTTACTGACTTGCCGCTTCGGGTGCAAGGCCTAATTCGGGCGCGGTGATGAATGCCTAGCGAAAATTCGGCGTGCGGGTGGCGTTCATCAGCAGTTCCTGCTCGGAAGCAAAGGGACCGAGCAGCTTGAGCAGCCGGTTTTCCTCGCGGGCATCCAGCCGGTAACGCTTGGCGAACTCGCTGACGTTCCAGACCTTGCGAAGTCCCTGTTTTTCCGTGACCTGCTGATCAAAATGCTGGCTCATGATGCACCCTCTCGTTCTTTTTTGCGCGTTGCAGTTTTCTGCCATTCCCCGCATGATTGTATATCGCGAAAGGTTAATATTCGCAAACACTCTCGCATTGAGACATGTCAATTCTGTTCCACTTTGACGCCATTGCCGGAAATGCTCATTTCCACGCCCTTCGGCCTGGTTTCCTCGCGCACGACATAGGCGCCGAGTCCGATGACGACGACCACCAGTGCGCCGATGATGAGGTAAAGGCTGTTGCTGCGCGCCATTGAAAGCACTCCCTGATCCGTCACCCGCCTCGATGCGGGCGCCGATCAACGACGCAGCGCCGTTTTTGTTCCCGCTGATTCGGCAAGGCAGCAACAGCTGCAGGCCTTGCCGTCACGCGGCCGTCTTGCGTGCTGCGGCAATCAGGGCTTAGATGCGATCGGATCGGTTTTGGCGGGAGAAGCCTGCACGATGACGTTTCCTGACTGGGTTGGCTGGTGTCTGGCAGGCCTCTATCTGCTGGTCGCGCTGGTCTGCGTTGCGCAGGCACTGCTCGACAGGTTCGCCTGCGGGGAGGCATGGACCGGGCTGCGCATCGGCGGCCTTGGCCTGTGCCTCGTCTGGCCGCTGACGCTGCTCGGTATCGCCCTGTGGATGATGGCCACGCGCGGCAAGGGAGTGCTGCAGACCGTGGCGGGTGCGGCGCCGGATGCGGTAGCGGCGCGGTTCAGCCGTCGTTGGCGGAGCTGAGATTTTCCGGCCGTATGCCTTCGTCCATCGGCGGTTGCCGCAGGCGAAGGCCGGGGCCTGCACCGGCATCGTCCTCACCGGCGCCCAGGAAAACGATGCCGCGGCCTTCAAGCGCAAGGCGCAGGCGGTAAAGGTCGATGCCGGCCGTTTCGCCGCGCTCGGCCGCAAGCACCTCGTTCGTCGAAAGTCCGGAAGCGCCGGCCAGATCCTCGGGAGAAAGGCCCAGCATGGCGCGTGCGCCGCGAATTTGCTCTTTGCTGATCATGAAAAAAAGATGGCGCGTCCACCGGTCAGGTCAAGGAGGCGCCGCCGTCACGATGTCTTGATCTGACGCTGCCAGCGGTGCTCCAGCGCAAAACAGCCCCAGACGATGCCGAGCAGCAGATAGACATGGCGCCAGTGGTCGATGTCGATGACATTGCCGATCAGCGCATGGCCGGCAATCGTGATCCAGGCGATCATCAGATAGGGCTGCCATGGCCGGTCGCGCAGCAGCGCCCGAAAGCCGATGATCAGCGTCGACCAGATCAGCGTCACATAGCTGACGAAGCCGAGCCAGCCATAGGTGGTCAGCGATTTCAGCCAGATATTGTGCTCGTCCTCGCCGAACATCTTGCCCAGCACCATCGGGCCAAGGCCAAGCGGCCGCTCCATCGCCATCAGGAAGCCGATCTTGTGCCGCTCGAAACGGCCGAGACGCGCCCCGTCATAGGACTGCACCAGCTTGGCGCGGTTGAGAAACAGTTCGTCCACCTTCTTCGACTGCAGCACGCCGCCGATCGAGACCACGAGCAGCGCGATGGCGGCAAGCGACAGGGAGAGGATCTTCAGGCGAAAGGCGGCCGTGCGTTCCTTCAGCAGCATCACCGCCACCAGCATCAGCACGGCAAACAGATAGAGCCCCCAGGCGGCGCGGGAGAAGGAGAGGAAAATGCCGAGCGTCAGCACCAGCAGGCCGGCGACATGAAGCGGTGCGCGGGCCAGGGTGCCGGACAGCAGCCGGTACATCAGATAGAGCGCCGGTGCGACGAGATAGGGACCGAACACGTTCGGGTCCTGGAAGGCGCCCTTGGCCCGGTCATAAAGCGTGAAGGCCGCCGCGCCGGGAAAGGCATGGAAATAGCCGAGAATGCCGAGACTGGCGGTGATCACGGCACCCGCCACCCAGGCGCGGAAGATCAGCGGCAGCCGCCGGTGACCATCCTCGATGATGGCCGCATAGAAGACGGCGCTGAGGGCGAGGAAGGTCGAGACAGCCATATACATCGGCGCCCCGGATAGATCCGCCATCACCGTCAGCGACAGGATGCCACCGACATTGAACAGCAGGAGCAGGATCAGGAGCGGTGCCACCCGGCGCGAAATCTTCAGCCCCAGCAGGAACCAGAGGGCGATCTGCACCACCATCATCAGTTCGTAGGGCGCCGGCTCCGAGATGACGAAGCCGGAGAGGAAGACGCCGAAGGCAACCATGCCGGAGCCGATCAGCCGCAGCGCTGCCCTTTGCGGCTGAAACGGTGGGGCAGGACTGTCGGCCAGCGCGCTCAATAGGCGTTCTCCGTGTTGAGCAGGCGGATCGGTGTGAGAAGCAGGATCTTCAGGTCGAAGAGCAGCGACCAGTTCTCGATGTAATCGAGGTCATAGGCGGTGCGCGCACGGATCTTCTCGTCGCTGTCGAGCTCGCCGCGCAGGCCGTTGATCTGCGCCCAGCCGGTCACGCCGGGTTTCACCCGGTGGCGGGCGAAGTAACTCTCCACCACCTCCACATATTTGCGCTCGCCGGTCTGGGCATGCACCGCATGCGGGCGCGGGCCGACGAGGGAAAGCTCGCCGCGCAGCACGTTGAACAGCTGGGGCAACTCGTCCAGCGAGGACTTGCGCAGGAAACGCCCGACGGGGGTGACGCGCGGATCGTTCTTCGTCACCGCCTTGCGCGCGGTCGGATCGGCAAGCTCCGTGTACATGGAGCGGAACTTCAGGACGTTGATCACCTCGTTGTTGAAGCCGTGCCGCTTCTGCATGAAGAAGACCGGCCCCTTCGAGGTGGCCTTCACCGCCACGGCGGCCGCCAGCATCACCGGCCAGGCCAGCAGCAGCGCCGCCACGGCAAACACGATGTCGAAGATGCGCTTGGCAACCGAATCCCAGTCGCGGATCGGCTTGTCGAACAGGTCGAGCATCGGCACGCTGCCGACATGCGAATAGGTGCGCGGGCGAAAGCGCAGGCGGCTGGCATGGGCGGCCAGCCGGATATCGACCGGCAGTACCCAGAGCTTGCGCACCAGCTGCAGGATGCGCTCCTCCGCCGAGGCGGGCAGGGCGATGATCAGCATGTCGATGCGGGCCAGGCGGGCGAATTCCACCAGTTCGTCGAAGGTGCCGAGCTTCGGATAGCCGGCCACCACATCCGGCGAGCGTTCGCCGCCGCGATCGTCGAAGAGGCCGCAGATGCGGATGTCGTTGTCCGCCTGCTGTTCCAGCGCGCGCACCAGATCCTTGGCCGGCTGACCACCGCCGACGATCACGGCGCGCCGTTCCATGATGCCGTTGCGCGACCAGTGGCGAAGGCCGAAGGCAAGCGCCTGGCGCAGGGCAAGCAGCACGATGGCGCCCATGCCATAGCAGAGCGCCAGCATGGCCAGTGACAGCGCCAGCCGTTCCGTTGCGAAGCCGCCTGCCGCGAGCAGGGCAAAGCCGATCGTCCAGGCGACGAGCACACGGCGCCACATGCGCATCGGCGCCCTGAGCGACGGGATCTGGTAGGCATCGGCAAGCTGCAGCAGAAGCACCGTCACCGTTGCAGGGAACAGGCTCACCAGCAATGCGGCGAGAAGGTCTCCGGCATGCGCAAGGCCGCCGGTCAGGGCGACGACAAGACCGGCAACGAAAAGCAGGGCGAATTCCGCCAGCCGAACCTGTCCCGCCAGCATGGCCGGGTTGCGGCTGCTGTCACGGAACTGCTCGGCAATCTGACGGGCAAAGGGGTTCAGTGTGACGGTGGTCTTTCCGTCGGCCGTCCGTGCCGCATCGGCAGGGATGGCCGTCACCTTCTGGCGCAGGGCCTCCACGTTGAACTCGTCCTGCCGCGCCGGTTCGCTCATCGCCCCTGTCCCGCCTGCTGATCCTGATCATGCATCGTTTCCCGCGCCCGGGCGGTACGAAACCGCGTGGGGCGCGCGTCAGGCCGGAGCAATAGCAGCAAAGGTGCTAAGAAAGCTTTGAATGGCGATTGCCGACCGGCTCGCGGTCGATCAGGGCGCGCTGATCCGGTCGCGGTAGAGTTCCAGCATCTGGCCCGCCATGGCGGAGGCGGAAAAGACGGCCCGGAACGCCTCCGGCCGCGGCATCTCGCGGGCCTGCCAGCCGGGATCGGCGAGGGCTTCGGTCATGCGGCGGGCCAGATCGCCGGCATCGCCGGGCGCGGCAAGGGCCGCGCTGTCTGTGCCCAGCACTTCCGGAATGCCGCCGACGCGGCTGGCAATCACCGGTTTTTCGGCGGCAAGCGCTTCCAGCACGATATAGGGCATGGCCTCGGCACGGGAGGGAACGACAACGATGCGGGCCAGCGCAAAGGCGGCGCGCGCCGGCATGGCGTCTTGCAGCCGGATGCGCCGGCCAAGTCCGGCCTCGACGATCATCCGGCGATAGCGCTCCCGGTCCGGCCCGTCGCCGACCATGACGGCCGAGAGCGGACGGCCCATGGCGCGTTCCGTCGCGGCAAAGGCCTCGATGAAGACATCGGGACCCTTCAGGTCGCGCATCATGCCGATATAGAGAAAATCGGCCCCATCCGGGGCCGTGGCGACGGGAGAAAACTCGCTGTCGGTGATACCGTTGTAGATCACCCGGGCGGGCGCCCGCGGCACGCCCACCTTGGCCTCGTAGGTTCGCCGCTCATGGTCGCAGACGAAGACGAGGCTGTCGGTGAAGCGCTCCTGCAGGCGCTCCAGGCGCAGCACCACCTGACCGGCGGGGCGGGCGCGGTCATAGTGCAGGCTGCCGCCATGCGGAGAATAGAGGCGGGCTACGCAATACCTGTTCACCCGCAGCACTGAGCCGATGAGCCTTGCCACGACGCCACCCTTGGCGCCGTGTCCGTGCAGGACATCCGGCCGCAAACTTTTGATATGTCTATAACTTCTATAGAGCGCCGCCAGATCGGAGGGAGCGATCGAGCGACGGATGGGAAGGCGCGTCAGCCCCAGCGCAAGGCTGGGCGCGATCGCCTCGAACAGTCTCTCCTCATGCGCGCCCCCGGTGGAGCTGTCGCAGAGAATGCCGACCTGATGGCCCGCCGCCGCATGCTCCTCCACCAGATCGCGCACATGGCGGAAAATTCCGCCGACGGGCGACCGGAAGCAGTGGATGATCCGCAGCGGCCGTGCCTGCATGGGTTCAGAACAGCCGTTCGCGCACGTATATGGTGTCGCCGGCCAGAATCGGGCTCGAAATGCTGGTGCGGCCCGTCAGGACTTCTCCATTGATCTTTCTTGTGATGTCGATGTCGCGCTGGTTGCCGCGCGGGGTAAAGCCGCCGGCAATCGCGATGGCGTTCTGTGCCGTCATGCCCGGCACGTAGGAATACTGGCCCGGTCGGCCGACCTCACCCATCACGAAGACCGGGCGGTAGCGGTCCACCTCGATCGTCACGTCCGGGTTGCGCAGATAGCCCTGCTTCAGCTTGGCGGCGATGGCGCCTTCCAGCGCGGCGAGCGTCTGGCCGCGGGCCGGCACCTGACCGATCAGCGGGAAGGAGATGTAGCCGGCCTGATCCACAGCATAGGTATTGGTCAGGCTGGGCTGCTCGAACACCGTGACGCGCAGACGGTCGCCGCTGTCGAGGCGGTAGGGCTGGATGGTTGCCTGGTTGAAGGCTTTCGGTGCCGGCGCGTAGCTGGTGCAGCTCGCAAGTCCTGCCGAAATGCAGGCCGCAGCGGCGAGCGACAGGACATGTTTGGATCGTGCGAACCACATTTCGCGCGAAGCTCCGGCTCAGGTGAGGCAATTGACCCTGTTATCGACTGTTATGGTTAACGGGCGGTAAAGAGGTTTCAACTTTTCCGCGTCCGGCTGTCTGCGAACGCGACAGGGTCCGGCGACGCTGTCCGGCATTAACGCCGGGGTTACCGCAGTCCTTTAGGATTTCGCGCATGTCAGAACCGGAGTTGCGTCATGTCGGGCATCAGCGGCACCCAGGATGCGGATATCGATCTCGGCCAGCTGTTCGCCGCTGTCTGGGAAAAGCGCCGCCGCATCCTCGCCACAACCGCGCTCGTGGCGGCGCTGGCCGCAGGCGGCGCAAGCCTGTTGACGCCGGATTACAAGGCCGAAACGCGGCTGCTGATCGAGGCGCGCGGTGCGGGCATGGCGGGTGAGGCCGGGCAGGGCGTGACGGAGGGCGTTCTCGACCAGTCCAACGTGGCAAGCCAGGCGCAGATCCTGCAGTCGGCCGACCTGATCCGCACGATCGCCCGCGACATGAACCTTTCGGCACGCAAGGAATTCGATCCGGCCGCCCATGCTCTGCTGCCGGACCCGCTCGTTCTGCTGGGGCTGAAGCCGAACCCGCTCGACCTGCCCGCCGAGGACCGCATCGTGGAGACCTTCCGCGAAAAGCTGCAGGTCTATCCGGTGGAAGGGTCGCGGGTCATCGCCATCGAATTCAGTTCCGAGGATCCGAAGCTTGCTGCGGCCATCCCGAACCGCATGGCGGATGATTATCTCGCCCTGCAGAGCGGCGCCAAGCGCGACACCCATTCGGATGCCACGCGCTGGCTGCAGCCGGAGATCGAGACGCTGAGGGCCCGCGTCGCGGCGGCGGAGAAGAAGGTGGCCGATTATCGCGCCGCGCACGGGCTTTTCCAGTCGGGCCAAAACACCAGCTTTCCGGCGCAGCAGCTGAACGACATGTCCGCTGAACTGGCCCGGGTGCGCGGCGAGCGCGCCGCGGCGCAGGCGCGGGCCGAGAACGTTCGCGCCGCGCTGGCGGCCGGGCTTGGCACCGACACGCTGGGCGATATCGTCGCCTCGCCGATGATCCAGCGTCTGAAGGAAACCGATGCGGCCCTGCGCAGCCAGATCGCCGAGGCCTCGATCAGCCTGATGGAGGGGCATCCGCGACTGAAGGCGCTGCGGGCGCAGCTTGCCGGCATCGCCCGGCAGATCGAGGCGGAGACGCGCAAGGTCCTCGCGAGCCTTGACAGCGAGGCAAGGGTGGCGCGGCTGAAGGAGGAGGACCTGATGCGGCAGCTCGGGACCGTCCAGGCGGAGTCCGCCCGTACCGGCGAGGGGGAGGTCGGCCTTCGCGCACTGGAGCGGGAGGCTGCCGCCGAACGCCAGCTGCTGGAGACCTATCTTGCCCGTTATCGCGAGGCCGCCTCGCGCGTCGATGTCCAGTCGACACCGGCCGATGCCCGCATCGTCTCGACGGCGATCGAGCCGCCGGAACCCTATTTCCCCAAGGTGATGCCGATCACCATCGTGTGCGCACTGGGCGCTCTCGTGCTGCAGGTGATCGGCATCATCCTGGTCGCGCTGTTTTCCGGGCGTGCGTTGCGCCCGGCGGATGCGGCGCTTGCGGAACCGTCGCTGCCGGGTGCAGGCGCTGCTGGACCGGTCGCGTCGGGGATGCCGCCCGGCGCCGATCGGCCCGGAGCCTTGTTGCCCGGAGCCTTGCGGCCGCATGCCGAGATGGCCGTGCTGATCGCCGAGGCGGAACGCTACGGGCCACCCCTCTCTTCGAAATCCGCTGCGATGCCCGCCGAGCTTCCGCGCGCGGTCGGCCCCGCTGCCGGACCTGCCACCGGACCTGCCCCCGGACCTGCCGAGGAACCGGAACCCGGCGAGGCCGGGCTTGCCGCGAAGCCGGAGGCGGAGGCCGGTGTGCCGGACGAGGCAGCCGCGGCAGGCGCCCTTCCGCCGCTCGGGCTGGAAGCCGTCCGCGACTATCTTCTGCGCCGGCGCGACACGCTTGCAATCGTGGTTTCGCCGTCCGGCGATGACGGATCTGCCGCCACCGTGACGCTGGCGCGCGCGCTTGCCGCCAGCCGCCGCTCCGTCGTGCTGATCGACCTGACGGGCTCGGCCTGCCCGACGCGGCTGATGACGGGCGAGGTCCGCCTTGCCGGCATCACCGACCTGCTTTGCGGTGACGCGGCCTTCGGGGAAACGATCCATCCGGATCGCCTGTCGGAGGCGCATGTGATTCCGCAGGGGGGCGCCGATCCGGTTGTCGCCATGCGGGCCGCCGATCGCCTGACGATGATTGTCGACGCGCTGGCCGGCGCCTATGAGATCGTGCTGGTGGAATGCGGGCCGGCGGATGCGCGCGCCCTGGAGCGGCTGATGCGTGGAAGCCAGGCGGAACTGATCCTGTCGATGGGGGGCGCCGATGCCGTGGCCATTGCAGACGCGGCTGGCCGGTTTGCCGGTGCCGGCTATCCGGATGCGCTGGTGATGACGGGCGAGGGCGACCTCCCCGGCACGCCGCGCGGGCGCCACGCCGCCTGATCCGGGCGGCCGGCTATTCCGTCAGGGTCGGCAGCAGCTTCCCGGCCCGCAGCCGCTGCAGCAGGTGATAGAGCGCCGCATTGCGCTTCAGCACGGCCTTGGTTGCCACCATGGCCCGGTGCAGGCTGGCGGCCAGCCGCCCTGTCGGCGTCAGCGGGATGAGGAGGTCGTGCAGCACGGTTTCCACCGGGCACCAGCTGCGCTTGTAGGTCTGGTCGCCGACCCCGAAATCGAAGAGCGCCGCCCCTTCGCGGCAGGCCTTGTCGATCATCAGCCAGAACAGCAGCTCGCCGGGGCTTGCTTCCGGCAGTCTTGCCTCGTCGATCGATCCGAACTGGCAGATCACGTGGTCTCCCTTGCGCGAAAGGCCGGCAATCGCGGCGACGGGGCGTCCGGGCAGGCCGGTCAGACGGACGGCATGCAGCATCAGCGGATGGTCGTGTCCCTTCGGCGGAACGTCCAGCAATGCATGCAGGAAGGCGCGCACGGCCGGGTTGGCAAAGGAATCCGGCAGGCCGTGGGCGTCGAATCGCACCTTCTTCTGCCGGAAGAATTCGTCCAGCAGCGCATGGCGCTCGATGCTGGTGCGGGGTGTGTAATGCTCGAAGCCGCCGGCCTCTTCCAGCCGGCGCGTCTGGGTACGGAATTTCTTGCGGCGCCGCTTGGCGTTGATCTGGGCGATGGTAGCCGCCATGTCCGCCTTCAGCGGCAGCTGGAAGGAGTGGTTCTGGTGCGGCACGCGGGTCAGCGCAGCGAAGGGGTGCGGGCGGCCGCGCCAGATCAGCGGCACCGCATCCAGCACGACGAGATCGGCTTCGGTGCGAAGGGCGGCCGCAAGGTCGCGCACCAGCGCCCGCTGCTCGGCCGGCGACAGGGCGACGTCTTCGGCGAACAGGCCGCTGTTGATGTTGTTGTAGCGATGCGCCAGCAGCACCGCGCTTCTGACGCCGCAATGCCGGCGGATTTCCAGCGGCAGGATCATCGCGACGCGGCCCTCGACCCGGCCGACCACCAGCGCCAGCCGGGAGCGATGCGCCTCGGCCCAGGCCCGGCACCAGTCGAGACCCTGATGCAGCGAATTGCGCGGCAAGGCTTCCAGCCGCAGCCAGTCCGCCTCGATCGCCTCGAAATGCCGCAGAACGGACAGCGTCATCGGGCCGGCCCTGCCGCGCACAGCCTCCCGCCGCAAGGGCATGCCATGCCCCGCGGTTTCCATCGACCCCAGCAATCCCTCGCCCACGCCAGACCCTCGCCATTGCATCCTTGTCCGGCAAGGCTAGCAGGCGGATCGAAAGCGGACCCTAACCCGCCACAAGACCGGTCAGGGATTTGCCGGTCACGGTTAAGTGAGGATGAAGGGCGGCAAGAGGCAGGCCTTGCTCAGCCCTGGCGCGGCCCGGCCATCCATTTGATGATGAGCATGGCCGGCAGCACCCACAGCACGCCCGTCAGCGCGAAATAGGCAAGGTGCACCCACCAGGGAGACTGGGACAGCGCCAGTGTCGCAAAGGTTGTCGCAAGCAGCGCATAGAGCATGACCAGGATGATGATCAGCACGGTGCCGATGAGTTTCTTCAACCGAACTGGCATTCTGCCTCCCCGTCCGTGGCGATCCGCCGGCTGCCGCGACGGCATGCCGCAAAGCCTCTCCCCTTGTTTTGCACCGGGGCATCAGGCAAATCAACGGCAGATGGGCATTGTTGACGAATGTCAGGAGAAAGCCATGGCGACCTTGGATATCACGCAGGCCGGCAGCGCCGATGCGGTACACCGGCTGGAGCGAAACCGCCTGCTGCTGCGCCGCTGGCTGCAGGTCGTCATCGTCACGCTCTTCTGTCTTGTGCTGGTGGGGGGCGCCACGCGCCTCACCGATTCGGGCCTGTCGATCACCGAATGGAAGCCGATCCACGGGGTCATCCCGCCGCTCTCCGTTGCGGAGTGGGAGGAGGAGTTCCAGCTCTACCAGCGCATCCCGCAATATACGCAGCTGAACCACGGCATGACGCTCGATGAGTTCAAGACGATCTTCTGGTGGGAATGGGCGCATCGCCTGCTGGCGCGCACCATCGGCCTCGTCTTCGGCCTGCCGCTGCTGGTCTTCTGGCTGAGCGGCCGGGTGGAAAGGCGCCTGCGGCTGCCGCTCCTCGGCCTGCTGGCGCTCGGCGGCTTTCAGGGCTTCGTCGGCTGGTGGATGGTGTCCTCGGGCCTTTCCGTGCGCACCGATGTGTCGCAGTACCGGCTCGCCACCCATCTGACGATTGCCTGTCTGATCTTTTCCGCCTGTGTCTGGATCATGCGCGGGCTGACGCCGCAGCGGGTCGACCAGCCGCCGACACCCTATTCACATCTGGCGGCGGGCGGGCTTGCCTTCCTCGCGCTGTTCCAGATCTATCTCGGCGCGCTGGTGGCCGGTCTCGATGCCGGCTTTTCCTACAACACCTGGCCGCTGATGGATGGATCCCTGATTCCCGGCGATCTCTTCCTGCGTCAGCCCTGGTGGATCAACCTGTTCGAGAACCCGAAGACGGTGCAGTTCGTGCATCGCTGCGGCGCCTATCTGCTGCTGACGCTGACCTTCGTGCACATGATCGTCTCGATCGGCAGGACACCCGGCACGACCCATGCGAAGGGCGCCATGATGCTGTTCGGCCTCGTCGGCCTGCAGGCCTGCATCGGCATCGCCACCCTGCTTCTGCATGTGCCGATCGAACTCGGGCTGCTGCATCAGGGTGGCGGTCTGGTGGTGCTGGCCTATGTCATCAGCCACTGGCGGGGCTTCTACGGCGAATTCCGCCGCAGCGCACCTGCCGTTGCGTGAGCGCTCAGCCGAAACGGAAGGCCGAATAGGGCTTGCCGAGAACGCTGCCCCTGAAGATGCGCCTGCCGCGATCCTCTCCGGCGGCACCGGCTGCCACGAAGAGCGGCACCAGATGATCGTGATCCGGCACATGGCAGGCGCGTGCATCCGGATTGTCCTGCCAGCCGGCAAGCTGGGCCGCGCGGGCATCGGCATCGGGTGTTTCGACGGCATCGGTCAGCCAGTCGTCGAAGCGGACGGCTTCAGTCACATGCTCCGGCTCTGCGCTGCGGAACTTGCGCATGTTGTGATAGCTCATGCCTGACGCGATGATCAGCACGTCCTCGTCGCGCAGCGGCTGCAGGGCCTTGCCGATCGCCACATGGCTTTCCACGTCGAGCGTATTCTTCAGTGAGATCATGGTGATCGGCACATCCGCTTTCGGATAGATCAGCATGAAGGGAATGAACACCCCATGGTCGAAGCCGCGCGCCGGATCCTCCGAAGAGGCAATGCCGGCATCCGACAAAAGCTGGCGCGCGCGGGCGGCAAGCTCCAGCGAGTTCGGCGCAGGATAGGACAGCTCGTAGGTATGCGGCGGAAAATTGTAGTAGTCGAACAGCATCGAGGGCCGCGCCGCGGTGCTCAGCGTCGGCACCGGCTCGGTTTCCCAGTGGCCGGAAACGACCAGCACCGCCTTCGGGCGGCGGCCGATCTCGGCGTCGAGTCCGCGCAGGAAGCCGTCCAGATCGTCCCAGGGGCCCTTGCCCTCGTCGTTCTTCGGAAATTCCATGAAGGGCCAGGGGCCGCCACCATGGGGAATGAAATATACGGGAAAACGTGTCTGCTGCATGGAAGCTGGTCTCCGATCCTGACGCGACCATAGCGGGGATCGGCTGTTCACACTACAGCACAAATTTCAAACAGATTGTTGCTCGATCAGTGAACGAATGAAGCCGGCAACGGCAAGGCGCTCGCGGATGTTTTCCGCCGCATGCGCGTTGTGCGGCTCATTTAGCGACCAGGCGGTCGAGAGCATGGCGTGTGCACCGGCATAGCGCAGCACCTTGAGCGGATCGCAATCCAGAACGGGCGCGAAGGCCTCTGCCAGCCGCACCACGCGTGCCGGCTCGAACAGATGCGCACCACCGGGATTGCCGAAGATATTGGCGACCTCATAGGCCGGATCGCCGATCAGGCCCTGCGGGTCGATGATGCGCCATGTGCCGTGTGTGTCCTTCATCACGTTGTCGTGGTGCAGATCGCCGTGAAGGGGGATCTTCCGCGTCTGGCGGTCAAGCAGGTCGCGCACCTGCATTGCTGCCCAGTTCGCCATCTCCCGGTGCGGGCCCTCCTTTTGCGCCAGCTGGAACAGGCTGCGGAAATGCCGCTCCAGCGGTATCAGGTCCGAAGGTGGCGGCCGGTCGGAGCGCGCATGCAGCAGTGGCAGAAGCTGGCAGAGGATCGGCGTTGCGGCCTCATCGCCCTCCGCCTTGTGCAGGTCGGCGAGGCTTTGCGTGCCGGCATCCTCCAGCAGGCATGCGTCTTCGGTCCGCTCCAGCAGACGCACGGAACCCAGCCCGTCGCGCCAGGCGAGATAGGCAAAGCCGGCCCGTTCTCCAAGCCCCTCCGGCTTCAGTTGCTTGAGGACGGCGCTGTTGCCATCGGCGCGCCGCACGCGATAGAGGCGGCTGGAATGGGTATCGGCCAGCAGGCGCGGCGCATGCAGCCGCCAGCCCGCCAGCAGATCGGCGCGCAGGATCGGATCATCGGGCGTCGCCTCGGCGTCCATGCTCATGCGCCCGGCGGCGGCAGATGGCAGACGGCTTCGATATTGTGGCCGTCGGGATCGAGCACGAAGGCGGCGTAATAGTTCGGGTGATAATGCGGCCGCAGCCCTGGCGCACCATTGTTGGCGGCGCCCGCCGCCATGGCCGCGGCATGGAAGGCATCGACTACGGCACGGCTGTCGGCCACGAAGGCCACATGCAGGCTGCCTCGGGTGCGGCCGCCGCTGCCGATCCAGAAGGAAGGTTTTCCGTTGCGGCCGTAGCCTGCACCTTCATAGGTGCCGCCGGTTTCCTCCGCCGTCACCGCCATCACGCAGGCAGCGCCGAGCGTCGGCATCACCGCGTCGTAGAAGGCGCGGGACCGGGCAAGATCGGCCACCGAAAGTCCGATGTGGTCCAGCATCCTGCCCCTCCCGTTTTGCGTGATGTCTCAGGCCGAAAGCATCAGGTCCATGTTCTGCACCGCGGCACCCGAGGCGCCCTTGCCGAGATTGTCGAGCAGGGCGACGAGGTTGACATGCGCGCCGCCCGGCGTGCCGAACACGAAGAGTTTCATCGTATCCTGGCCGGCGAGTTCCTCGGCATCGATGCGGGCAAGCGTGCTGCTTTCGGCAAGCGGCACGACCTGCACGATGTCCTGGCCCTCGTAATGGGCAACAAGGGCGGCGTGAATGCTCTCCAGCGTCGCGCCCTCCTTCAGGTCATCGAGGAAGACCGGCACCTGCACGATCATGCCCTGTGCGAAACGGCCGACGGAGGGCGAGAAGAGGGGTGCACGGTCCAGCAGGCCATGCATCTTCATCTCGGGCACGTGCTTGTGCTTCAGTGTCAGGCCATAGAGGAAATTGTTGGCGCTGATCGCGTCCTCGCGGCTCTGGTCCTCCATCTGGGCGATCATCTGCTTGCCGCCACCCGTATAGCCGGAGACGGCATTGACCGTGACGGGATAGCCGTCCGGCAGCAGACCGGCCGCGCGCAGCGGACGGATGAGGCCGATGGCGCCGGTCGGGTAGCAGCCGGGATTTGCGACGCAACGTGCGGAGCGGATTCTGTCTGCCTGCGCCTTGTCCATCTCGGCAAAGCCATAGGCCCAGTCCTCGGCGACCCGGTAGGCGGTCGAGGTGTCGATGATGCGCACCCGGTTGTTGCCCGAGAGCATGGAGACCGCCTCGCGCGAGGCATCGTCCGGCAGGCAGAGAATGGCGATGTCTGCGCTGTTCAGCAGGTCCTCGCGCATCGCCGCGTTGCGGCGCTCGGCTTCCGGGATCGACAGCAGTTCCACATCGCGGCGGCCGGCCATGCGGGTGCGGATCTGCAGGCCCGTGGTTCCGTGTTCGCCATCGATGAAGATTTTCGCGCTCATGTCTTTATCCAGAAAATCAGGGGTTTAACCGGGGTTGCGGACTCAGTTTATCCGCGGCTTGATTCAGTTTGTTAACGGCCCGCTGCAAGACGCTCGGCCCTAAGACCCAGCATATACATGGCGACCGTCGCACCGGCAATGGCGGTGATGTCGGCATGGTCATAGGCCGGTGCCACCTCGACCACGTCGGAGCCGCGTATGTCGAGGCCGCCCAGCTTGCGCAGCACCGAGAGGATCTTCGCCGAGGAGGGGCCGCCGGCGACCGGCGTGCCGGTTCCCGGCGCAAAGGCCGGATCAAGGCAGTCGATGTCGAAGGTGAGGTAGCAGGGAACGCTGCCGACATGATCGATGATCGCGTCGGCGATGGCCTGCGCGCTCATGTCCTCCACCTGATGGCCATGCAGGATGCGGATGCCGAAATCCTCCGGCGCTTGCGTGCGGATGCCGATCTGTATGGAGCGGGGGGCATCGATCACGCCCTCGCGCACGGCACGCGCCACGAAGGAGCCGTGGTCGATGCGCTCGCCGTCATCGTCCCAGGTGTCCTGATGTGCATCGAAATGCACCAGCGCCAGCGGACCGTGCTTTGCCGCATGGGCCTTCAGGAGCGGCCAGGTCACGAAGTGATCGCCGCCGAGCCCCAGCAGATAGGCGCCGGTCGAAAGGATCTCGGCGGCGTGCCGCTCGATGCGCTCCGGCGTCTCCCGGTGGTTGCCATAGTCCAGCAGCACGTCGCCGTAATCGGCCACCGCCATGGTCTCGAACAGGTCGCGGGCAAAGGGATATTGCGGGTCATTGTCGAAAATGGCCGACGCCCGGCGGATCGCCTGCGGTCCGAAACGGGCGCCGGGGCGGTTCGAAACGGCCGCATCGAAGGGGATGCCCAGCACCACGGCGTCGGCGCCCTCGATCATTTTGGTGAAGGGACGCCGCATGAAGGACAGCGCACCGGCATAGGTCGGATCGGTCGCGGCACCCCGCAGGCTTCTGGCGGTAAAGGCGTTGTCTATGGATTTCGAGGCCATGGCTCAGTCACTTTCAATGTGGTTGCCCTCTGTCGCCATCGCTGGCTCGGGGCGGGCAAAACCATAGGCGCGCTCGATGACGCCGACGCGCACCGCATATTGCCGATACCAGTCCTGCCGTCCACGCTGTTGTGCGGCAAGATGATCGACCACCTGCTTCCAGGCGCGGATGCTGGCTGCATCGCGCCAGTAGGAATTGGTGATGCCGAAGCCGTCAGCGCCGCGTGCACTCTCGGCGCCGAGAAAGCCCGGTTGCTGCTCGGCAAGCGCCAGCATGGCATCGGCCATCGCGCCATAGCCTTTGTCGCCATCGGTACGCTGCGAGGCAAAGGTGACGACGTAATAGGGCGGGTCGGGCAATTCGGCAAAGGCGGTCGGCTGCATCGGGCGGTTTCCGGTCATCTGGACTGCGAAAGGATGCCGAAAAGGCGATGATGGACAAGTTCCAAATGCTGATGGGTGGCACACGGCGTGCGACGGCCTTCCTGCTGTGAGGAGCGGTCGACCGAGGTGTTCATCTGCTGGTGATGTCTCCTGCCAAATACTTATCCGATTTGTGATCATTTTATAGTTTTAGATAGTCTTAGGCCTGGTCGAAATATTCTCGATTTTGGCGCCCTCTTCTTGCGGTGACCAATTGCCTTGGTCATCACGTCAGGTAAACTTCCTGTGATTTGGAGGAAGGGACCCAAACATGTGCATCACCTGTCTGAACATGAGCCGGCGCGGTTTCTTCCGCCTTGCCACCGGCGCAACGCTGGGGCTGGGGGCGCTGTCGACCGCAGGCCTCGGGCTTGTCCGGCCGGCCGCCGCCGCCACGACGCTGACGCCGGACCAGGCGCTGGAAAAACTGAAGGCCGGCAATCTGAAATACCAGAAGGCGCCGGAAGTCTGTGTTGCCGATATGGCCCGCACGCGGGAAACCGTCGCCAAGGGCCAGAGCCCCTGGGCCGTGGTGCTGGCCTGCGCCGATAGCCGCGTCGCGCCGGAACTGGTGTTTGGCGGCGCCGCTCTCGGCGATCTTTTCGTCTGCCGCAATGCCGGCAACATGGCCGATACCGCCACCATGGGCTCGATCGAATATGCCGTCGAACATCTCGGCACGCCGCTGATCCTCGTTCTCGGCCACGAGCGTTGCGGCGCCGTGTCGGCGGCCTGCGAGATTGCGGAAAAGGGTACGAAGCTGCCGGGCTCGATCGGCCCGATGGTGGAGGCCATCGTGCCGGCGGCGCTGGCCATGCGCGGCAAGGAGGGGGATTTCATCGACAACACGGTGCGTGAAAATGCCCGGCTGACGGCGCAGAAGATCGCGGCCGAAAGCCCGATCGTCGCCGAACTCGTCCATCACGGCAAGGTCAGGGTCGTCCATGGTCGCTACGACTTGGACAGCGGCGCGGTGGATTTCCTCGGCTGACAGATCGCGGCTGTCGCCGTCTCAGGCGTGACGCGAACCGCAGGACAAGTCCGGCAACAAGCACAGGCGCAACAAAAAAAAGGCGGAGCCGAGGCCCCGCCTTTTCCGATTCCGGAAACCGGTATCCCTTGCGGATTAACGCTTGGAGAACTGGTAGGAACGACGGGCCTTGGCCTTGCCGTACTTCTTGCGCTCGACAACGCGGCTGTCGCGGGTCAGGAAGCCGCCCTTCTTCAGAACGGAGCGCAGGCCCGGTTCGAAGTAGGTCAGTGCCTTGGAGATGCCGTGACGAACGGCACCGGCCTGGCCGGAAAGGCCGCCGCCGGCAACCGTGGCAACGATGTCGAACTGACCGGTGCGGGCAGACGCGACGATCGGCTGCTGCAGGATCATCTGCAGGACCGGACGGGCGAAGTAGGCCGAGTAGTCCTTGCCGTTGATGATGATCTTGCCCGAGCCAGCCTTGACCCATACGCGGGCAACGGCGTTCTTGCGCTTGCCGGTTGCGTAGGAGCGGCCGAGCGAGTCAACCTTGCGCTCGTGAACCGGAGCGGAAGCCTGGGCGGCCGTGCCGAGGTCCTTGAGGGAAGAAAGGTCAGCCATGATCAGGCGCTCCGTGTGTTCTTGTTGGACAGCTTGGCCACGTCGAGAACGACCGGCTGCTGTGCTTCGTGCGGGTGGTTGGTGCCAGCGTAAACGCGCAGGTTCTTCATCTGGCGACGGCCGAGCGGGCCGCGCGGAATCATGCGCTCGACGGCCTTTTCAAGGACGCGCTCCGGGAAGCGGCCTTCGATGATGGCGCGTGCGGTACGCTCCTTGATGCCACCCGGATAGCCGGTGTGCCAGTAGTACTTCTTGTCGGTGTACTTCTTGCCGGTGAAGACGACCTTGTCGGCATTGATGACGATGACGTTGTCGCCGTCGTCAACGTGAGGCGTGTAGGTGGCCTTGTGCTTGCCGCGCAGACGGTTTGCGATGATGGTGGCGAGACGGCCGACGACGAGACCCTCGGCGTCGATCAGCACCCACTTCTTCTCCACCTCGGCGGGCTTCTGTACGAAGGTAGACATATGTGCTCTCTTCTTTGGTGATCCCGAAGCGAGGTGACCCTCGGCAACGGGCGTTTCTTGTTGCTTGGTTTGGCCCGTGCGGGCCGCAGGACGCCGGGTACCGCGGGCACCATGCATCCTGGCGCGGCTTATACGGATGTGCTGAAATCCGGTCAAGATCGCTCGATCCGGTGCCTCTGAAAATAATCATTAGAAAACAATAGCTTGATTATGTGGTTTTATGATACCACAAAATAATCCGGCCTTGCGTGGCTCTGTGGGGGCGGCAAGGGGCTCATTCGAGGCCGAAACAGCCGGGCTCAAGGAAGTTCCGGCAGTCTTGCGGATCCGGCCGCCGCTCGCAATGGCGCACCGGGCAGTTCTGCCGGTCGGCGGTGGGAACCGTCGCAGCCTTGGCGAATTCACCGTAGGAGCACTGGCGGCCCGAAGCCACGTAACGGTCATAGAGCGGAATGCCCTGGCGGCCGCTGTAGCGCAGGATCACGGCGCCTTCCTCGGCGATGCGCGACTGGACCTCGCTGCAGGTCAGGCCGGTGGATGTATAGCGGGAGATCGCGCCGGCGGGCGTTGCCGGCGACAGGCCGAAAGACAGCAGGGTGAGGATTGCCGGAAGTGTCGGTCGCATCTTAAATGTCCTGTTAGGGATCCCGGAATGGAACTAGCGCAGACTGTGGCAAGGCCAAGGGCCGACTGTGGAGGACGCCGCGATGAATCACGATCGATATGAAGACGGTTATGTTGCAGACATCCTGAAGACGGTCAAAACCATTGCGGTGGTCGGCGCATCCCCCAATCCGTCGCGGCCGAGCCATGGCGTGATGGGCTTCCTGCTGTCGAAGGGCTACCAGGTCATTCCGGTCAATCCGGGGCAGGCGGGCAAGACCATTCTCGGCCGCGCGGTCTA
Source organism: Rhizobium sp. CSW-27 (assembly GCF_018760785.1). Classification (GTDB taxonomy): domain Bacteria; phylum Pseudomonadota; class Alphaproteobacteria; order Rhizobiales; family Rhizobiaceae; genus Neorhizobium. The sequence goes on along the minus strand of NZ_JAHHZO010000001.1, from coordinate 84,410 downwards.
TGGCCGGCTGGCGGATATTCCCGATCCCGTCGACATGGTCGATGTGTTCCGCGCCTCCGAGCATGTGGGAGCGGTGGTGGACGAGGCCCTCGCGCTGGATGTGCCGCCGAAGGTGATCTGGACCCAGCTCGGCGTGCGCGACGATGCCGCCGCGGCAAGGGCCGAGGCCGCCGGCATCCAGGTCGTGCAGGATCGCTGCCCGGCGATCGAATATCCGCGGCTCGTCGGGCGCCACTGAACCCTGGAACGGCACAAAGCGGCGGTCGCGCCGTCGTCGCCCTTCGAGGCCCCGGACAAAAAAGGGGCGGCCCGTTCGCCGCCCCAGTCTGTCGTGTCGTTTCTTCTGGCTTATTCGCGCAGCAGCGGCGGTTCCGCCCGCATCACGTTCAGCGCCTGCGCATTGGCGCAGTATTCGCCGAAGGTCACCGCGGCGCTGCCGTCTTCCAGTTCGTGGCGGCAGCGTCCCTTGTGGCCGCAGGTGGCACAGGTCACCTGCATGTCGCGGAACAGGTCCGGCAGGTGGGTCTGCAGATCGACCGGATCGATGTGCAGCGCCTTCAGCATCTGCTCCATCTCGTCGGCGCCATGCGGCCCGGCGCGCACCACGTCCAGCAGCCGGTCAATGGCGACATTACAGTCTTCCGCCAGCTGGCGGCGGCTTTCGGCGTCGAGATTCAGCAGCGAGCGCTCCTCCTCGTGGCGGATGCGCAGGTCGGAATACCAGTCGACGAGCTGCTTGCGGACCCGCTGTCCAAGATGGGAATTCGCGTCGTTCATGGTCATGGCGGTGCTCCAGCGATTGAAGTGTTCGTCATGACCATGCCACCCCGCGGGCAATCGGCCTTGATCCTGGTCAAAATCCGTTCGCCGGTCATCTTTTCTCCGGGCCGCGATCCTGCGGGCAAAAAAATCTCGAGCGGCGAACGGATCGCATCGCCTGTCTGCTGGGCGCAGGCGGGATCGGCGGCTATAGTTTTCAGCGGAAGGCCGGTCAGGCCTTGCCATGACGACAATGTCATGAGGAAAACCATGAGGGAGGATATATCATGACCGATCAGAATCCGGGCTTTTCGACGCTCGCCATCCATGCCGGCGCCAAACCGGATCCGGCCACCGGCGCACGCGCCACGCCCATCTACCAGACCACCTCCTTCGTCTTCGAGAACGCCGATCATGCGGCGGCCCTCTTCGGCCTGCAGCAGTTCGGCAATATCTATACCCGCATCATGAACCCGACCCAGGCGGTGCTCGAGGAAAAGGTGGCGGCGCTCGAAGGCGGCACTGCAGCGCTTGCGGTCGCCTCCGGTCATGCGGCGCAGATGCTGGTCTTCCACACGATCATGCAGCCGGGCTGCAATTTCGTTGCGGCGAAGCGGCTTTATGGCGGTTCGATCAACCAGTTCGGCCATGCCTTCAAAAATTTCGGCTGGGAGGTGCGCTGGGCCGATCCCGCCGATCCGGCCAGTTTTGCGTCTCAGGTGGACGAAAACACCCGCGGTTTCTTCATCGAGAGCCTCGCCAATCCCGGCGGCACCTTCGTCGATATCGCCGCGATTGCCGAGGTCGCCCAGGCGCATGGCCTGCCGCTCATCGTCGACAACACCATGGCGAGCCCCTATCTGGTGCGACCGCTGGAGCATGGCGCCGATATCGTCGTCCATTCGCTCACAAAGTTCCTCGGCGGCCATGGCAATTCCATGGGCGGCATTATCGTCGATGGCGGCACCTTCGACTGGTCGGCGTCGGGCAAATATCCGATGCTGTCGGAACCGCGGCCGGAATATGCCGGCGTCGTGCTGCACCAGACCTTTGGCAACTTCGCCTTCGCAATCGCCTGCCGCGTGCTCGGCCTTCGCGATCTCGGCCCGGCGATCTCGCCGTTCAACGCCTTCATGATCCTGACCGGCATCGAGACTTTGTCGCTGCGCATGCAGCGCCATTGCGACAATGCCGCCGCGGTTGCCAGCTGGCTGAAGGCGCATGAGAAGGTTTCCTGGGTGCATTATGCCGGCCTGGAAGACCATCCGAACCACGCGCTGCAGCAGCGTTACTCGCCGTCCGGTGCCGGTGCCGTTTTCACCTTCGGCCTGAAGGGCGGTTATGAGGCGGGCAAGAATTTTGTCGAAGGGCTCAAACTCTTCTCGCATCTCGCCAATATCGGCGACACGCGCTCGCTGGTCATCCACCCGGCCTCGACCACGCACCGGCAGCTGACGCCGGAACAGCAGGTCGCGGCTGGTGCCGGCCCGGATGTCGTGCGCCTCTCCATCGGCATCGAGGATGTTGCCGACATAATTGCCGATCTGGAACAGTCGCTGGCGAAAGTCTAAGAACTCAAGGAGGCGGCGCAGCAGGCGCCGCCTCCCTCACCGGAGCCCGCCGATGTCTCGTTTTCTCTCCTTCGATCTGTCCGCCATCACCCCGGAAGAGGGCGCGCCGGCGCCGGACCGCCTGATCTCGGGCGATCCGCGTTTCACCACCTGGAACATCGAGGAGGCGGAAGGCGGTCTCTATGCCGGCATCTGGCAGTCGACGCCCGGAAAATGGCGGATCTCCTACGATGAGTGGGAATATTTCCACATCCTCGACGGCTATTCGATCGTCACGGAAGAGGGCGGCGAGCCGGTTCACCTCAGGGCAGGGGACCGCCTGATCCTCCGACCTGGCTTCAAGGGCACCTGGGAAGTGGTTGAAACAACTCGCAAGGACTATGTGATCCGGCTTTAGGCCGCATTCGCCGCAAGCGATGCCAGCACGCCGTTACGACGCATCGATCATGAAGCGCATCAGCCCTTTTGGCCTTCACGTCGGAATTCCGCCAGTTCCTCGAGCGTGAAGCCTTTCATTGAGGCACGCAGTTCCGCCAAGTCCCGCTGCAGCGCGTCGATATCGACGGGCTTCATCGGCGCCGGCGCAGCCTTCATCTCAAGGATGTCGCGGCTACCTTCGGTTAGAACAACCGTCTCCCCGGCACGCACGAGCCTGATCAGTTCGTCGAACTTTTCTTTTGCTTCGGCAATCGAAACGTGGCGCATGCTGCAACTCCTGGATCGCTTGGTGAGAACACACGCCTTCGGCTCTTTTCACGAGAGGTGACGAGATCAAACCTCGCTGCCTACCAGTGCAGAACGATGCCAAACTCGGCAATCTTCTCATCCGTCGAGATCAAGCCCATTCCCTCCTGGATCGCCTGTGCCGCAATAATACGGTCGAACGGGTCACGATGCACGCCCGGCAGCAGGCAACTGCGCACCATGTGGACGCTCGTCACCGGCAGTTCCAGGAAACCTTCTTCGGTGACCACAGCGGCAAAATCAGGAAGCAGCAGCACGGCAGAGGGCAGTTTGCCCCGCACCCATTTGGTGGTTACCTCCCAGGCTGATGCTGCGCTGACGTAGATGTCATTGTCGTTGTCTTCTATCAGCCTGATGGCTGCAGGCGATAGCTGCGGGCTGTCGGCGAGCCACCAGAGCAACGTGTGAGTATCCAGCAGATACTTCAAGCACCGTCAAAATCCTGCAGAATCTCCGCTGACAGCGGCTCGAAGAATTCCTCGCCCACAAGAAGACGGCCTTTGAACCGGCCGGGACGGCGCCTGCGCTCCGTTGCTGTTTCGATGTTCGCAAGGGCTTGCTCCGTGGTCCGGCGGTCGCTCGTTTCCAGCGCCTCCACCACAAGATCGATCTCGCTCTGGTCAAGCCGGGTTTGCGAGCGGCCGGTGCCGCCACCGGATGCAACCCTGCGCATATCACCTGATGTTCTGACCGACATGAGGAGCGTCCTGTTTCCCTCCGGAAATTATACGCTCGCGATGAGAAAAGGGAAGGATCTGCTCACCACGCCAGATCCAGCCGCTCCAGTCCGTGGAAATGATAGACGTCCTTCACGACAGGCCTCTCGGCAATCCTGAGCCCCGGCAGCCGCTTGAACAGCAGCGGCAGCACGATGTTGAGCTCGAGCCTCGCCAGCGGCGCGCCGATGCAGAAATGGATGCCGGCGCCGAAGGAGAGATTGACGCCCTCGTTCCGCTCCGGCTTGAAGGTCAGCGGATCGGGGAATTTCTTCGGATCGAGATTGGCGGCAGCGAGGATGAGGCTCACCTTGTCGCCGCGCTTGAGGGAAACGCCATCCACCTCGACATCTTCCAGTGCCCAGCGCTGGAAAATGTGCACCGGCGCGCAGATGCGCAGGGTTTCCTCGACGGTGCGTTCGGTTGCCGCGGCATCGGCAAACATCGCCTGCGGATCAAGCCCGCTTTCGAGGATGACCCGCACCGAATTGCCGATCTGGTGCACGGTCGCCTCATGGCCGGCGTTCAGAAGCACGATTGTGGTGGAGACCAGCTCGTCCTCGGTCAGCAACTGGCCCTTGTGCTCGGTATGGATCATATGGCTCAAAAGGTCGTCGCGCGGGTTTGCCCGACGCTCGGCAATCACCGTCTTCACGTAATCGGCAAATTCCTTCGCCGAGCGATCCGCGGCCTCCTCGTCGGCGCGGGAGCGCTTGAACATGTACATGCCGACGTAATCATGGCTCCATTTGAGAAGCTGTGGCCCCATCTCTTCCGGAATGCCGATCATCCGGGCAATCATCGTGACCGGGATGATGTCGGCGAAAGAGGAGAGCAGTTCCGTCTGCCCGTCTGCCTCGAATCGATCGATCAGGCGATTGGCAAGTGCCTCGATCTCGCCGCTCATCTTCTCCACATGCCGCGAAACGAAGGCGCGGTTGACGAGCGTGCGCAGCCGCGTGTGTTCCGGCGGTTCGATCTCCAGAAGGGAGTGGCGCTCGGCAAGATCGAAATGCGCGGTATGGGCGGCAGGCTCCGGCAGGCCCAGTTCCTCGCGGCTTGCAATATGCAGGATCTGCCGGCCGAAACGGCGGTCGCGCAGAAGCGCGTTCACATGGTCATAACCGCAGAAGAACCACTGCCTCTGCTCCTCCCAGTAGAAGGTCGGACAGTGCGCATGCAGCGCTGCGTAAGCGCGGTTCGGATCGCCGTAAAAGGCGGGGTTGCGGGCATCGAGCGAGACCCGGCGGGTGGCGGGGTCGATGTGGAGGAAATCGGGCAGCTGTGTCATGCCCGATTGGGTAGGATATCTTGCGTGCCAAGAAAAGCGGGTTTTGCGATCACTCCCCGACAGCCACACCCTCGCGCCGCGGGTCGGCGCTTCCCGCAAGGCCGCCGGAGGTGATCTCGATGGCCTGCAGCCCGGAATTCATCTCGCCGGCCTTCACCTCGTAGCCCAGCGCCTTCAGTGGTTCGGCAAGGCGTTCGGCGGCGGTGCCCGCTTCGATGTCGTATCGCCCGAACCGGTTTATCAGGTGCGGCTGTGCGACAATCTGCTCCACCGGCATGTTCCAGTCGACATAGGCGACGAGCGCCTGCGCCACATAGCCGATGATCTGGCTGCCGCCCGGCGAACCGATGGCAAGCAGCGGCTTGCCGTCCTTCATGACGATGGTGGGCGCCATGGAAGAGCGCGGACGTTTTCCCGGCTCGACACGGTTGGCCACCGGCACGCCCTTGTCATGGGTCTTGAAGGAGAAGTCGGTCAGTTCGTTGTTGAGCAGGAAGCCGCCGGTCATCAGCCGCGAGCCGAAGCCGTTCTCGATGGTCGTCGTCATGGAGACGACATTGCCGGCCTTGTCTACGATGACGAAATGGCTGGTGGAGGGCAGTTCGATGGCCGCATCGCGGCCGAACAGCAGCGCATGGTCCCAGGTCGGCTCGCCGGCCTTCACCTGATCTGCCGGAAGGGCCTTGTCGCCATCCAGCAGCCTGGCCCGCTCACCCAGATAGTCCTTGGAGATGAGCCCCTTGATCGGCGACGGTACGAAATCGGTGTCGGCGAGATAGCGTTCGCGATCGGCAAAGGCCAGGCGCTGCGCATCGCCGATCAGCCGCCAGCTCTGCACGTTGTCAGGGCCGAGGCCCTTGAGGTCGAAGTTCTCCAGCATGCCGAGCATCTGGCCCACGGCAACCGCGCCGGAGGAGGGCGGTCCCATGCCGCAGACATCCAGCGCGCGGTAGGTCACGCAGACCGGCGGGCGCTCCTTCGTCGTATACTGGGCAAGATCGGTGAGCGAGAGAACGCCCGGATTGCCTTCCGCCTCGCGCACGGTCTTTACGATCGCCTCGGCGATCGGCCCGGTATAGAAGGCGTCCGCGCTATCCCTGGCAATGGCGTCAAGCGTTGCGGCATAGTCGGGGTTCCTGAGAATGGTGCCGGCCTTCAGCGGTGCCCCGTCGGGGCCGAAGAAATAGCCACGCGGGCCTGCATACCGTTTCAGCTTGTCGCCTTCGCCCGCCACCAGTGCCGCAAGGCGCGGCGAGACGGCAAAGCCGTCACGCGCCAGTTCTTCTGCCGGCGCAAACAGATCCGCCCAGGCAAGCTGGCCGAACCGCTTGTGCACGTCCTCCATCAGCCGCACCGTGCCGGGCGTTCCAACCGAGCGACCGCCGACCACCGCATCCATGAACTTCAGCGGCTGGCCCTTGTCGTCGAGGAACAGCTGCGGCGTCGCGGCCATCGGAGCGGTCTCGCGCCCGTCGAAGGTGGTGAGCGTCTTCGATGCCGCGTCGTAATAGACGAGGAAGGCGCCGCCGCCGAGGCCGGAGCTCTGTGGTTCGACAAGGCCCAGCACCGTCTGCACCGCCACCAGCGCATCGATCGCGTTTCCGCCCCGTTCGAGAATGCGGCGCCCGGCCTCTGCCGCCAGCGGATTGGCGGCAGCGACCATGAACGATCCTGTCTCGACCCGTTTTGCCGTGACGATCGCCGTCGCCTTTTCCGGCGCAACCGTATCGGAGGCCTGCTGGGCAAGCGAGGGGCCGGCGGCAAGCGCCAGGCCTGCCGCGAAGGGGACAACGAGGGGCATCATTCGGCAAACGCGCATCGGTCACTCTCCTGTTTGATCCGGGAATAGTGAGGCTGACTCGGTTTCGCGGGCAAGTCTTTTGTGCCGGAGCGTGCAAAAGCCTGCCCGGCGGCCTCTGCGGCTCAGGCCGAGAGCGGCGGCAGCGGCGGAAGCGGGAACGCGGCCACGCTGCCGGTATCGGCAAAGGAGAGCTGCGGCTGCTCGTCGCGATGCGGGTTTTCATTGACCATGTAGCTGGCCTTGCCGTCATGCAGCACGGTGCTGTTGCGTCCGGCGGCCTTGGCCGAATAAAGGGCGCGGTCGGCATTCGACAGCATGGCATCGACATCGGCGTCGAGAATGGACGATACGGTCACGCCGCAGCTGACGGTGGCGATGATGATCCGGTCGCTGTCGGGCAGACCGACCCGCTGGCGCATCAGCGACAGGCGGATCGCCTCGACGATGCCGGCGGCCTCGGCGGCGCTTGCCACATGCAGCAGGCAGGCGAATTCCTCGCCGCCGATCCGCCCGAAGACCCCGCGCGTGCCGATGCATTCGTCCGCCACCCGGCAGAAGGCGATCAGCACCGCATCGCCGCCCTTGTGTCCGTAGCGGTCGTTGATTCGCTTGAAGTGGTCGAGGTCGAACACTGCCAGCGCCAGCATCAGCTTTCCCGCCGGCGGGCGGCTGCGCATCCGGTGAAACTGTTCGAGAAAGCCGCGGCGGTTCAGCACGCCGGTCAGCGGGTCGGTGACGATCAGCTGCTGCAGGCGGCGCTCGGTGCGGGACATGAGAAGATGCGCACCAAGTAATATGCCCGAGACGAGGCAGAATATGTTGACAATCGTATAGAAGAGACCGTTGGGGATCTCGCTGAAGGTTTCGGGCCTGGCAAAGAGGCAGGCAATGGCGGTGAAGGCCATCATCAGGCTCTGGACGAGCGATATGGCGGCAAAGGTCAGCCGTCCGCCGCGCGGCGGAAGCCTTGGCTCCGCCAGCACGCAGGCCACCATCATGTACCCCACGGAGGAGGCGCACTGGAACAGGAAGACGCGCATCCAGAAGGTCGAGGCAAAGAAGGAAAAATGAATGCCGATGAACCAGATAGCGGATGGCAGCAGTATCCAGACGGGAGATTTCCGGTCGTCGTAGTAGCGGATGCCGGCGGTCCAGCAGGACAGAGCCAGCACCAGAAGCCCGTTGCCGAGGACAACGGAAACATAGTCGGGAATGATGTCCCGCAGCCCCACCAGAAGCGCCCCGACCCCATTGGCCCCAAATCCCAGCGACCAGGCGAGGACGACGGTCTGCTTGCGATCATTGGCCCACATGGCCAGCAGCAATACTGCAAGCGTAGCAGCCTCTACCGCCCAGAGTAGCAGTGCCGTCTTCAGCACGTGGTGAGATCTCCGAAATATTCTTTGGAACCAGTAGCACGGCTGCAACCTGATAAAGAAGCCCCTATCAGAAAAATCGCATTTCGGTCCGTTTGCGAATTGTTAGCCTCGCGCCGCAGCGATTAAGGATATCCTCCTGCCCGTCTTGAAGTGCTGGCCTCCAACACTCTATGTAGGGAGTTGACCGATTTGTAGACGATTCCTGGCGCGGCAACGCCGTCGGGCGCCCGATGAAACAAAGGAACACCATGAGAAATCCCGTTGATACCGCCATGGCCCTGGTGCCGATGGTTGTGGAGCAGACCAATCGCGGCGAGCGGTCCTATGACATCTACTCGCGTCTCCTGAAGGAGCGGATCATTTTCCTCACCGGGCCGGTGGAAGATCACATGGCGTCGCTGGTCTGCGCGCAGCTTCTCTTCCTCGAAGCCGAGAACCCGAAGAAGGAAATCGCCCTCTACATCAATTCGCCGGGCGGCGTCGTCACCGCCGGCATGTCGATCTACGATACGATGCAGTTCATCAAGCCGGCCGTGTCGACGCTGTGCATCGGCCAGGCCGCCTCCATGGGCTCGCTGCTGCTGGCGGCCGGCGAGAAGGGCATGCGCTTTGCCATGCCGAATTCGCGTATCATGGTGCACCAGCCGTCGGGCGGCTTCCAGGGCCAGGCTTCGGACATCGAGCGCCATGCTCGTGACATATTGAAGATGAAGAAGCGCCTGAACGACGTCTACGTGAAGCATACCGGCCGCACCTATGAGGAAGTCGAAAAGACCCTCGACCGCGACCACTTCATGGATTGTGACGAGGCGCTGGCCTGGGGCGTGGTCGACAAGGTGCTGACCTCGCGCCGGGAACTGGAAGGCGGATCCGCGGATTGACGCGGATACCCTGCGTGCCGGATGTCACCCGGTTGTGACCGGAAACGGGCTTTCATCTGGCAAGCGGCGCACTAATAGTTCATATTAAGGCTGTGTTGAATTATTGTGACATAGCATTCGGTCGAAGCGGGGTTTCGTTGCCACCGGATCGGGGACGGGTAGCATCCCACCGGTAGAGTATCCCCGGTAGCGAAGCGGGCAGGTCTCGAGCGAGAGGCCTTGCCGGCCGGCAAGAGAAGGATCCGCGCCTGGATGACGGGCGAGCGGTGTGCTGGAAGGGAAGTGATATGAGCAAAGTCAGCGGCAGCAACGGCGGCGACTCCAAGAATACGTTGTATTGTTCGTTCTGCGGCAAGAGCCAGCACGAAGTCCGCAAGCTGATTGCCGGACCGACGGTGTTCATCTGCGATGAATGCGTCGAATTGTGCATGGACATCATCCGCGAGGAGAACAAGAGCTCCATGATGAAGTCGTCCCGCGATGGCGTTCCGACGCCGCAGGACATCATCAAGGTGCTGGATGAATATGTCATCGGCCAGAAGCAGGCGAAGAAGATCCTCTCCGTCGCCGTGCACAACCATTACAAGCGTCTCGCCCACGCCTCCAAGAACAGCGATGTCGAACTGGCGAAGTCGAACATCATGCTGGTCGGACCGACGGGCTGCGGCAAGACCTATCTGGCCCAGACGCTGGCGCGCATCATCGACGTGCCGTTCACCATGGCCGACGCCACCACGCTGACGGAAGCCGGCTATGTCGGCGAGGATGTGGAAAACATCATCCTGAAGCTGCTGCAGGCCGCCGACTACAATGTCGAGCGCGCGCAGCGCGGCATTGTCTATATCGACGAGGTGGACAAGATCTCCCGCAAGTCCGACAACCCGTCGATCACCCGCGACGTGTCGGGCGAGGGCGTGCAGCAGGCGCTTTTGAAGATCATGGAAGGCACCGTGGCCTCCGTTCCGCCGCAGGGCGGCCGCAAGCATCCGCAGCAGGAATTCCTGCAGGTGGATACCACGAACATCCTGTTCATCTGCGGCGGTGCCTTTGCCGGTCTCGACAAGATCATCTCCGCCCGTGGCGAGAAGACCTCGATCGGCTTTGCGGCCACCGTCAAGGCGCAGGATGACCGCCGCGTCGGCGAGGTTCTGCGCGAGCTGGAGCCGGAAGATCTGGTCAAGTTCGGCCTCATTCCGGAATTCATCGGCCGCCTGCCGGTGCTCGCGACGCTCGAGGATCTCGACGAGGAAGCCCTGATCCAGATTCTCTCGGAACCGAAGAACGCGCTCGTCAAGCAGTACCAGCGCCTGTTCGAGATGGAGGAAGTGGAACTGACCTTCCACGAGGACGCCCTGCGCGAGATTGCCAAGAAGGCGATCGTGCGCAAGACCGGCGCCCGCGGCCTGCGCTCGATCATGGAAAAGATCCTGCTCGACACCATGTTCGAACTTCCGGCGCTCGAAGGCGTTCGGGAAGTGGTGATCTCGGAAGAAGTCGTGCGCGGCACCGCCCGTCCGCTCTACATCTATGCGGACCGCCAGGAGGAAAAGGCCAACGTTTCGGCCTGATCCGGCGAACGTTGGGGGAGAGGGGGCTTGCTTCCCTCTCCGCCTGTTTCGGCAGGGTTGCGTCAATCCTGCCCGGCTCGGTTGGGACCGGTCACCGCATGGCGGGGCCGGTCTTTTGCCCCTTCGGCGTACCGCGTTGCGGGATGCGATGATCAAGGCGGCATGACGGCGTACAGTCACGCGTAAGCAATCCGCGTTAAGTCTCTGGCCTTGGGCTGCACCTGTCCGGCGTCGGTGCGCGCAAGGCTTGAAAAGCCCATTCAAAACCTCCACGTTGGGGAGGACAGAAAGACCCGGATCGATTTCGGGCCGTCTCCCGCAAGCGGGACGAGTGAAAGGAAATGACATGACGAATACAGCGTCTGCGGCATCTGGCGGTGATACCTATCCGGTCCTGCCCCTGCGCGACATTGTGGTCTTCCCCCACATGATCGTGCCCCTGTTCGTCGGCCGCGAAAAATCCATTCGCGCCCTGGAGGAAGTCATGGGCTCCGACAGGCAGATCATGCTTGTCACCCAGATCAATGCCGGCGATGACGATCCGGCGCCCTCCGCAATCCACAAGGTCGGCACGGTGGCCAATGTCCTGCAGCTCCTGAAGCTGCCGGATGGCACGGTGAAGGTTCTGGTGGAGGGCCGCGCCCGCGCCAAGATCGATACCTACACCGCGCGTGAGGATTTCTACGAAGCCAGCGCCAATGTGCTTGCCGAGCCGGAAGAGGATTCCGTCGAGGTCGAGGCGCTTGCCCGTTCCGTGGTCTCGGAATTCGAGAACTATGTGAAGCTCAACAAGAAGATTTCGCCGGAAGTGGTGGGCGCTGCCAGCCAGATCGACGACTATTCCAAGCTCGCCGATACGGTTGCCTCGCATCTGTCCATCAAGATCACCGAAAAGCAGGCCATGCTGGAAACGGTGAGCGTGAAGATGCGTCTGGAGAAGGCGCTCGGCTTCATGGAAGGCGAGATCTCCGTCCTGCAGGTGGAAAAGCGCATCCGCTCGCGCGTCAAGCGCCAGATGGAGAAGACCCAGCGCGAATACTATCTGAACGAGCAGATGAAGGCGATCCAGAAGGAGCTCGGCGAGGGCGAAGACGGCCGCGACGAGATGGCCGAACTGGAAGACCGCATCTCCAAGACGAAGCTGACCAAGGAAGCCCGCGAAAAGGCAGAGGCCGAGCTGAAGAAGCTCAAGCAGATGAGCCCGATGTCGGCGGAAGCCACAGTCGTGCGCAACTATCTCGACTGGCTCCTGACCATTCCGTGGAACAAGAAGTCGAAGATCAAGGCTGACCTCAACAATGCCGAAAAGATCCTCGAGCAGGATCATTACGGCCTCGACAAGGTCAAGGAACGCATCGTCGAATATCTGGCGGTCCAGGCGCGCGCGACGAAGATCAAGGGCCCTATCCTGTGCCTCGTCGGTCCTCCGGGCGTCGGCAAGACGTCGCTCGCCCAGTCGATCGCGAAAGCCACCGGCCGCGAATATGTCCGCATGGCGCTTGGCGGCGTGCGCGACGAGGCCGAAATCCGCGGTCACCGCCGCACCTATATCGGCTCGATGCCCGGCAAGGTCATCCAGTCGATGAAGAAGGCCAAGCGTTCGAACCCGCTCTTCCTGCTCGACGAAATCGACAAGATGGGCATGGACTTCCGCGGCGATCCGTCGTCTGCTTTGCTCGAAGTGCTCGACCCGGCGCAGAACTCCACCTTCATGGACCATTACCTGGAAGTGGAATACGACCTGTCGGATGTGATGTTCATCACCACGGCGAACACGCTGAACATTCCGGCACCGCTGATGGACCGCATGGAGATCATCCGCATCGCCGGTTACACCGAAGATGAAAAGCGCGAGATCGCCAAGCGGCACCTGCTGCCGAAGGCCATCAAGGAACACGCGCTGAAGCCGGAGGAATTCTCCGTCAGCGACGATGCCCTGATGGTGGTCATCCAGCAGTATACCCGCGAAGCCGGTGTTCGTAACTTCGAACGCGAACTGATGAAGCTCGCCCGCAAGGCGGTCACCGAGATCATCAAGGGCAAGACGAAGACGGTGGAGGTCACCGCGACCAATGTCCAGGATTATCTTGGCGTTCCGCGGTTCCGCCACGGCGAAGCCGAGCGCGAGGATCAGGTCGGTGTCGTCACCGGTCTCGCCTGGACGGAAGTCGGCGGCGAACTTCTGACGATCGAAGGCGTCATGATGCCCGGTAAGGGCCGCATGACCGTCACCGGTAACCTGAAGGACGTGATGAAGGAATCGATCTCGGCGGCGGCCTCCTATGTCCGCTCGCGCGCCGTCGATTTCGGCATCGAGCCGCCGCGCTTCGACAAGTCGGATATCCACGTGCACGTTCCGGAAGGCGCAACCCCGAAGGACGGTCCGTCCGCCGGTGTGGCCATGGCAACCGCGATCGTGTCGATCATGACCGGCATCCCGGTCGACAAGAACGTGGCGATGACGGGCGAGATCACCCTGCGTGGTCGCGTGCTGCCGATCGGCGGCCTGAAGGAAAAGCTGCTGGCGGCGTTGCGCGGCGGTATCAAGAAGGTTCTGATCCCGGAAGAGAACGCCAAGGACCTGGCCGACATTCCGGACAATGTGAAGAACAACATGGAGATCATCCCGGTCTCCCTGATGTCGGAAGTGCTGCAGCATGCGCTCACCCGCAAGCCGGAGCCGATCGAATGGGACGGCACGGTGGAAACGCCGGTGATCGCGACCGTCGAAGGCGCCGACGATGCCGCGGCCTCTCTGGCCCACTGAATGATGACAGCCTGTGTTGTATCCACAGGCGGAAAGCAAAAAGGCCGGCATTTCGCCGGCCTTTTTTGTGAAAACTCGCTAAAGCCCCTTGTTTTTCAGGCAATCGCGGCGCTTTTGAGTGTCCGAAGGGGTCGTCGAAATGAGAGTCGCCCCCGACAGATCCATGTATGTGAAACCATTGAAAGGGGTGGAAACATGAACAAGAACGAGCTGGTCGCCGCAGTGGCTGAAAAGGCTGGTCTCTCGAAGGCTGATGCAGCTTCGGCTGTCGACGCCGTGTTCGAGACCGTTCAGTCGGAACTGAAGAACGGTGGCGACATTCGTCTTGCCGGTTTCGGCAGCTTCTCCGTATCCCGCCGCGAAGCCTCCAAGGGTCGCAACCCGTCGACCGGCGCTGAAGTCGACATTCCGGCTCGCAACGTTCCGAAGTTCTCCGCCGGCAAGGGCCTGAAGGACGCCGTCAACAGCTGATCGCGTTGACGAAGATAAGGCCACGCCCCTCCGCGGCGTGACGCTTCAAGGCCCGGCGGCAGCGTCGGGCCTTTTTTCGTTGTGCGCCCACCCGTTCACGCAGCCCACCCGTTCACGCAAAGGGGATCTGCGCTTGCCATTCCGCCGCCTCTGCCTTATCGGTGGGCATGCCGGTTTTTCCGGCAGCGTTCTCGGGGCGGGGTGAAAGTCCCCACCGGCGGTGGAAGGTCCCGCATGTGGATCTTGAGCCCGCGAGCGCCCGTGCCGGTTCTTTCGGTGCGGGGTCAGCAGATCCGGTCGAAACCCGGAGCCGACGGTTAAAGTCCGGATGGAAGAGAGCGGGGAAGGGCGGCACCGGCCGGTGCGCGCCTGCGCCTTGCCGCATCTGCGGCCGGCGCTGCACTGGCCTTTGGCCTGCGGTCCCCGTCGTCCTGATCGCGCGGAACGGTCGGACACAAGGGGAATGGCATGAACAGTTCGAAAGCCGCATCATTGATCCGCTCGCGCGCCGTGGTGGGCGCCGCCTATATGGTGCTGGCGGGCATTGCGTTCGCGCTGGTCAATGTCGCGACCCAGTGGCTGTCGATGACGCTGGCCTTTCCGCCGGCTGCCACCGCTTTCTGGCAATATGGCTTTGCGCTCGTGATCTCGCTGCCGCTGCTGCGCCGGCTGGGGCTGTCGGCCATGCGCACCCGCTTTCCTGGCCGGCATGTGGTGCGCGTGGCGCTTGCCGCGCTTGGCGTGCAGGCCTGGATCACCGGGCTTGCCACGGTGCCGATCTGGCAGGCCATCGCCCTTGTGATGACCTCACCCTTCTTCGTCATCATCGGCGCCCGGCTGTTTCTCGCCGAAATGGTCGGCCTGCATCGGTGGCTCGCGACGCTGACGGGCTTTGTCGGTGCGATGATCATCCTGCAGCCCTGGTCCGACAGCTTTTCCGCGGCAGCGCTGCTGCCGGTGCTCTCGGCGCTGCTGTGGGGCGGCTCCTCGCTGATCATGAAGGATCTGACGCATCACGAGGCGCCGGAAACGGTCACCGTCTGGCTGCTGGTGCTGCTGACGCCGATCAATGCCGGGCTGGCGCTGGCGGAGGGTTTTGTTCTGCCGTCCGGCACGGCGCTCTGGCTGTTGCTTGCCGCGGGTCTGCTGACGGCGCTCGGCCAGTATCTGCTGACCCTTGCCTATAATGCGGCGGATGCCGCCTATGTGCAGCCCTTCGACGATCTGAAGCTGCCGCTCAATGTCATCGCCGGCTGGCTCGTCTTCGGCTATGCGCCGAGCGGCTATCTCTGGCTTGGCGCGCTTCTCATTCTCTCCGCCTCGCTGGCGCTGATGCTGAAGGAGGCGGGTGCGGGCGACGCACAGCCGTAAGCTGTCTGCACAAGACGAAACTAGTATTCTGTCATCCCGCTGTCATGTCCTTCCCCCAAAACCCCATGGTTCCATGAGGAAAAGGGGGTAGACATGACGTTCTCCATTTCGCGCGCGGCCCTGACGGCAGCGCTTTTGGCATCTGTTGCTGTTCCGGCCAGTGCCGAGCCGGTGTTCAACCGAATTGCATCTTTCGGCGTTGCCGCCAATCTTCCGGCCGACAAGGACAAGCTTTCCGCAAGTTCTGCCGAAATCATCACGGCATCGGAAGACGGCAACATGCTGATCTATTCCGACAGCCCGCTCGGCGCCATCGGCTTCATCGACATTACCGATCCCAAGGCCCCGAAGGCCGCCGGTGCCCTGATGATGGATGGCGAGCCGACCTCGGTCGCCGTTGCCGGCAAGAAGGTTCTTGCCGCCGTCAACACCTCGGAAAGCAAGGTCAAGCCGTCCGGCCAGCTGCGCATCGTTGACATCGCCACGAAGAAGGTCGAGGCGAGCTGCGATCTCGGCGGCCAGCCGGATTCGGTCGCCGTTTCGCCCGACAAGAGCTTTGCCGCCATCGCCATCGAGAACGAGCGCGATGAGGACGTCAATGACGGCGCCATTCCGCAGATGCCGGCCGGTGATCTCGTCATCGTTTCCTTGAAGGACGGCATGGCCGATTGCGCCACGATCAAGCACGTCACCCTGACCGGCCTTTCCGACATTGCCGGTGACGATCCGGAGCCGGAATTCACCGCCATCAACGCTCTTGACGACATTGCCCTGACGCTGCAGGAAAACAACACCATCGTCATCATCGACGGCAAGACCGGCACCGTGAAGACCAGCTTCACCGCCGGCAAGACCGCCGTCGAAGGCGTCGACACCAAGTCGGATGGTGCGCTGACCTTTACCGGCAAGGTGGACGAGCGTGCTCGCGAGCCGGATGCCGTGAAGTGGCTGGACAATGACCGCCTCGTCGTTGCCAACGAGGGTGACTGGAAGGGCGGCACGCGCGGCTTCACCATCTTCGACAAGACCGGCAAGGTGCTTTACGAATCGGGTGCCTCCTTCGAACAGGCGATTGCCCGCATCGGCCATTTCCCGGACAAGCGCGCCAAGTCGAAGGGTGTCGAGCCGGAAGGCCTCGAATCGGCGACCTTCGGCGGCCAGAAGTATTTCTTCGTGCTGGCCGAGCGCGCCTCGGTCGTCGGCGTCTACAAGGATACCGGTGCCGAGCCGCAGCTGACGCAGTTGCTTCCCTCCGGCATTTCTCCGGAAGGGGCAGTGGCCATTCCCGGCCGCAATCTGCTCGCAACGGCCAACGAACTGGATCTCGGCAAGGATGGCGGCGCACGCTCGCACGTCATGCTCTATGAATTTGCCGAGGGCACGCCCGCCTATCCGACGCTCGTCTCCAGGGATGTCGACGGCAAGATCATCGGCTGGGGCGCGCTTTCCGGTCTCGTCGGCGATGCGGACAAGGACGGCGTTCTCTATGCCGTGTCCGATTCCTTCTACGGCATGCAGCCGTCGATCTTCACCATCGACGCAACGAAGAAGCCGGCCGAAATCACCAGTGTCCTGCGCGTGACGCGCGGTGGTCAGCCGGCCCAGAAGCTCGATCTGGAAGGCATTGCGCTGGATGGCAAGGGCGGCTTCTGGCTGGCCTCAGAAGGCGATTCGGCAAAGCTCGTGCCGCATGCGCTTTACAATGTCGATGCCAAGGGCGAGATCAAGGCCGAGATCGCTCTTCCTGCCGAGCTTCTGGCCGGTGAGACCCGCTTTGGTTTCGAAGGCGTCACGAGCGTCGGCAAGGGTGACGACCTGACGCTGTGGATTGCCGTGCAGCGCGAATGGAAGGACGATCCGAAGGGCAGCGTCAAGCTTCTCGCCTACAAGCCGAAGTCCAAGGAATGGTCTGCCGTGCGTTATCCGCTTGAAAAGGCGGGCGAGGGCTGGGTCGGCCTGTCGGAAATCACCGCCCATGGCGATCATCTCTACATCGTCGAGCGCGACAACCAGATCGGCGACAAGGCCAAGCTGAAGAAGCTCTACCGCGTGGCGATTGCCGACCTGAAGGGCGCCAAGATCGGCGGCGAGCTGCCGGTGGTCAAGAAGGAGGAAGTGCACGACTTCCTGCCGGATCTTAAGGCCGCCACGAACGGCTATGTCGTCGACAAGCTGGAAGGCTTCGCCTTCGACAAGTCGGGCAAGGCCTATGCCGTGACCGACAATGACGGCGTCGATGATTCGTCCGGCGAGACGATCTTCTTCCCCGTTTCGCTGAAGGCGATCAACTGACCGGTTGCCTGCGACGCGACAAACACCGAGGCCGGGCCTGCTGCCCGGCCTTTTTCGTGGGCGCTCTTGCTGTGAAAGGCCGGGCGGCACGGTTGCAATGGGGGCTGGAATGCTTTTCTATCCGCCCCCACGACAGAGGGAGCAAGGCCTGAAATGCATTATCTTCTCACCGGAACCGCGGGCTTCATCGGTTTTCACCTCGCCCGCCGTCTGTTGGAGGAGGGGCATCGGGTCACCGGCTTCGACGGCATGACGCCCTATTACAATCTGCGCCTCAAGGAGGCGCGCCACGCGGCTCTGACGCAGTTTCCCGCCTTCCGCCCGGTGATCGGCATGCTGGAGGACCAGCGCCTGCTGGAGAGCACGCTGGAGGATGGCGTGCCGGATGTGATCATCCACCTCGCGGCTCAGGCCGGCGTGCGCTACAGCCTGGAAAATCCCAAGGCCTATCTCGATTCGAATCTGGTCGGCTCCTGGAACGTGCTGGAACTGGCGAAGAACGCCGGCGTAAGCCATCTGATGCTCGCCTCCACCTCCTCCGTCTATGGCGCCAACGAGAAGATTCCCTTCGGCGAAAGCGACAAGGCCGATGAGCCGCTGACCTTCTATGCCGCGAGCAAGAAGGCCATGGAACTGATGGCGCACAGCTATTCGCACCTCTACCGGCTGCCCACCACCGCCTTCCGCTTCTTCACGGTCTACGGACCCTGGGGGCGGCCGGACATGGCGCTCTTCAAGTTCGTCAAGGCAATGCTGGAGGATCAGGAGGTGGAGATCTATGGCGAGGGCCTGATGAGTCGCGACTTCACCTATATCGACGACCTTATCTCGGGAATCATCGCGCTGTCGCACATCGCGCCCGACGAATCGAATCGCGTCACCGCAGCCGGCGTCTGCGACACCCTCTCCCACCAGGCGCCGTTCCGCGTCGTCAATATTGGCGGCGGCCAGCCGGTCGGCCTCATGGATTTCGTCAAGACCATCGAGAAGGTACTGGGGAAACCGGCGCGCCGGAAAATGTTGCCGATGCAGCAGGGCGATGTGCCGCGCACCTATGCCAGCCCCGATCTTCTGATGGCACTGACGGGCAAGAAGCCGGAAATCGGCCTCGATGCCGGCGTCAAGGCCTTCGTCGAGTGGTATCTGCAGAATCGGGCCGAACTGGAGCTTTGAGGCGCCTGTACGCTCTTCTCGTCTGGGAAGAATAAGGGCGGCCACGTGTTCTCGTGGCAGCAACGTGACGTCAATCTGTCGCCCGAACCCGTTCTATAGATAACGGCGGTCGCGCCCTCCCGCGGGCTTGTGACAGAGGCGGGGCTGTGTGTCCAGACATTGTTGCGGGGACGATTCGGGTCTGGTTTCGGCGCCTGCCGTGCAAGCCGCCCCTCATCCGCCCTTCGGGCACCTTCTCCCCGAGGGGGAAGGGACAGGCCGTACCGTTCACGGATCTCCTCTCCCCTTCGGAAGAGGGGTGCCGAGCAAAGCGGAGGCCGGGTGAGGGAACCGCACGCGCTGGAACTTACCCGTCACTGTAACGGCAGGAGAAACAGAAATTTCGGATGAACGGCGGTGGCGCTTGCCATGCGCACTCTTGGCGCGCGTGCGGCGAGTTCAACGTAGAACGTATAGGCCGAAGACGTCTCGCGGACATCTGAAAGACCGTTCACAAACTACGAAGGAGTGGGGGAAATGGTGGGCGATGAGAGACTCGAAATCTCCGATGGCTCGCACTACCTACTGTATTTATTGATTTTTTCAGCGCCGGTTTGACTTGGTGTGTACCAGCGACGTGATCTCCGGTCAAGCCGACCATATTGAATACCAGCACCTCCCGAAAAAGCTTTCCTCTGAGTTGAAGTTGGCCACAATCCAACTCGGATGAGTCGAGGAGCATCGCGATGGCGCGGGACAGTGAGAAGCCCATAGTTTTCGAGTATCTGTTTAACCGCAGATATGACTGGGAGAGCGGCACATTCACGCCTCTGACTGTCACCAACGGCGAAATCCAAGATGCTATCAATCACCTTCAGCAAGATGAAGGCATCACATTGTCTACCGGAAATCCCGCGAACTTTTTGAAGGACTTCCTGAGGAGCCCGAACCGCAACGCTCAATGGCCAGCCTCGATAGCTGAGGCGGGCTATACCGCGCGACAGTCTTACAGTGAGGGGCGTGTCTTCGACTTTGTGCCATATTCCCCAGGTCAAACCGTTCCCTTCCCAGACGATTTCACTCTTCCGACATCTCCAGTGGTGCACAAGGTCGAGACCGTCTCATTGCCATCTGTTGCACGAGTGATGGGTCGGGCGGACGAAGCTTGGTTGATACAAGTCTGTGTTCAGCAGCGAGTTCTGCAAACGCATTTCGCCTTGTACTCCCCACTCGATGTGGTCGATTTCTACCACCTACAAAACTCGCTGAAGGGTACGCCTGAGATAGACGCGCTTTTCCTTATGACCTTCCGAGCGGGGGAGGTACTTCACAAAGCGCTCGTGACATTTGAAGCCAAGCGAGACGAGCCTATTTTGCCAGATCAGATTAGGTCGCAGGTCGCAGCCATGGCAAGGAGGAGCCAGAATGAGGCGGCCCTACGAGATATCGATTTCATTGTGCCGGTCGCAGCGAAGACCGCTCGGCTAGGTTCTGCCAAGGTCATCGCGATCTTCGAAATGGAAGGTATCGCAACTGCCGAGGCAGAGGCCGCTCTTCAGTCAAAGCGGGTGCACGAACTGGTTCTGCCCATCAGCAGTACAGTCGCTTACTTGCTGGAACCGGCAGTGGCGGGCATTTCGGGAACTTAGAATGGTGGATACGCGAAGCCCGGATCAGCGCCGCCGCATCATGCAGTCGGTGAAACAGAAGGATACAGGGCCAGAGATCGCGGTTCGCAAAAAGCTGCACTCGCTCGGGTATCGCTTCCGGCTGCATGGGCGCACATTGCCGGGGCGTCCAGATCTGGTCTTTCCGTCGCGTAAGAAGGTCATCTTCGTGCACGGGTGCTTCTGGCACGGCCATGAATGCAGCAAGGGCGCACTGCCGAAGTCACGACTGGAATACTGGAAACCGAAGATTGACGCCAACAAAACTAGAGACGAACGGAACGTAAACGAGTTAAAGAAGGCGGGCTGGGAGTCGCTGGTGCTTTGGCAATGCGAAGTCGCCCGACTCGATGAGGCCATCGACAGCATAGAACGGTTCTTAGGCCCTCCGGGCCGCCAAGGGAGTGCAGATTGAAATGACGAGACCGGTCGGTATCGATTTGTTTGCAGGAGCGGGCGGGCTGAGCTTGGGCTTCGAGCAAGCTGGTTTCGACGTGCTGGCAGCCGTGGAAATCGATCCGGTCCACTGCGCGGTTCACAAATTCAATTTCCCTGATTGTGCTGTCCTTCCTCGAAGCGTTTCCGCTTTGAGCGGTGCAGACATCCGGCGGGCTGCCGGTCTTCCTGCGGATGCCCAGGTCGATGTTGTGTTCGGCGGTCCACCTTGCCAGGGCTTCTCGATGATCGGGCAGCGGTCACTCGACGACCCGCGAAACCGGCTGGTCTATGACTTTGTCCGACTGGTCACCGAACTCGACGCCAAGTACTTTGTATTTGAGAATGTGAAGGGCCTGACGGTCGGAAGGCAGAAGAAGTTCCTAGAGGAGATCGTCGAGGCGTTTCACGATGCCGGTTACGAGGTGCGTCTTCCGTGGAAGGTCTTCAATGCGAGTGAATTTGGTGTGCCGCAGCTCCGCGAGCGCCTGATCCTGATGGGTTGCAAGAAGGGGCTGAAGCTTCCGAGCTTCCCAGAGCCGACGACTAGAGGTGCGAAGGCTCGGACGTCGGATCTTCCTCCCGGCCCCACTGTGTCTGACGCTATTGGCGATCTTCCCGATGCTGATCTTTTCGCGGCGCTTGCCGACACTGACAAGGTTCCCGGCGTCAAGTTTGGATCGCCGAGCCTCTACGCTGCCGAGATGCGCGGCCTGACCAACGATGCGTGGCACTATGGTTATCGCAGAGAATGGGACCCCTCAGTCCTGACCTCATCGTGGCGCACCGACCACACGGACATCTCTAAGCGGCGTTTCGCTGAGACTCCCTCAGGACAGAATGAGCCGATCAGCAGGTTCTACAAGCTCGATGCTCAGGGCGTGTCCAACACCCTTCGGGCCGGTACTGATGGCGCTCGCGGCGCGTTCACCAGTCCACGTCCAATTCACTACAAGCACCCGCGCTGCGTGACCGTTCGCGAGATGGCAAGGCTGCACGGCTTCCCGGATTGGTTCCGCTTGCATTCTACCAAGTGGCACGGTGCCCGGCAGATCGGAAACTCTGTGCCGCCGCCGCTGGCAAGAGCTGTTGCGTCGCGGATCATAGCTGCGCTCGGTATCGAGCCGACCAGACCGACAGAGATCGTGAAGCTCGGAGACGAGGCACTTCTCTATACCACGGTTAGCGAAGCTGCGAACTTGCTAGGTGTCGCTGCTCCCAAGACCAAGCGAGATAGAAACGGCAACATCAAAAAGAGGAAGCAGCACGAGACCGAAGCCGCACGTCTTGCTGCGCTTGGAGCCTCCGCCGATGGCTAAGAAGCCGAGGGGTAGCATCTACCAACCCGTAGTTCGGAAAATCTTCACTGACAAATACAAAGAGGGCGATCACGCTTTCGAGTTCACACGTGCAGATATTGAACAGGCCGCGTTGGAACTGGGCGTCGATCCTAAGAACCTTGGGGACATTCTGTACAATGTGCGCTATCGGGCGAAGCTTCCCCCTGATATCCTTGCCACGCAGCCTGAGGGTATGGAGTGGATCATAGAGGGTGCAGGAAGATCCCGGTATCAGTTTACACTTGTTCCTCTGAACCGAATTATCCCTCGCGCTGATCTCGTTACGATTGGTGTGCCTGATGGGACACCTGAGATGATCCGCGCCTACGCGCTCGATGACGAACAAGCTCTGTTGGCTATCGTTCGGTACAATAGACTAATCGACATTTTCTTGGGGCTTACCACGTACTCCCTCCAGAACCATCTCAGGACCACGGTGAAGGGGATCGGGCAGATCGAGATCGATGAGCTGTACGTCGGTATGGACCGTTACGGCTGCCACTATGCAATACCTGTGCAAGCCAAGGGCGGAACCGATCAGATCTCGGTGGTGCAGACAAAGCAGGATCTGGCTTGGTGCGCCCAGGCCTTTCCCGACATGAGAGCGCGGGCGATCTCGGCGCAGTTCGTAGGAAGCGAGAAGGTCGCCCTCTTCGAGCTGACCGTGGAAGATAATGCCGTGAAGGTCGTGGAGGAGCGCCATTATAAGCTCGTTCCCGCTGCCGACTTGGACCCCGCAGCAATCCGCAATTATCGCTAAGCAGTCATCTGTGCGCGATTCCACGCGGGCAGGGCAGGGCGACCAAAAGACATTATCTCCCCCAGAGAAACTAAGCCGCTGTCTTTCCTTCCTTCAGCGCCCTGAAGACACTGGAACGACTCACCCCCAGCTCCGCGATGATTGCTTCGACGGTCTTACCCTGAGAGCGCATCCCGCGAACTTTGTCAGCCTTGTTACGAGCAGTCGGGGCACGGCCTCGATATTTGCCCTCTGCCTTGGCTTTGGCGATGCCTTCTCGCTGACGTTCTAGCATCAGCTCACGTTCGAACTCCGCGATGGACCCGAGCAGGTTCAGCATCAGTTTCCCGGTTGGCGTCGAGGTGTCGAGGTTCAGTGCCAGGATCTTCAGCTCCACGCCCTTTGCTTGCAGCTT
This sequence comes from Rhizobium sp. CSW-27, assembly GCF_018760785.1. Classification (GTDB taxonomy): domain Bacteria; phylum Pseudomonadota; class Alphaproteobacteria; order Rhizobiales; family Rhizobiaceae; genus Neorhizobium. The sequence goes on along the minus strand of NZ_JAHHZO010000001.1, from coordinate 61,051 downwards.
GCCCATGATCTCCATCAGGTTGGCCATGGACCGTGCCAAACGGTCGAGCTTGGTGACGACCAGCGTGTCCCCTTCTCGGACATAGTCCAGGACGCGCTCCAGTTCCGGGCGCTTCGTATCCACCGACGACACCTGTTCTTGAAAGATCTTGGTGCATCCCGCCGCAGTCAGATCCCGGATTTGGCTTTCCAGTCCTGCAATCTGTTCGAGCGTAGAGGTGCGGGCGTAGCCGACGAGTGTCGAAGTCATAAGTCTCAGCTCCACAAGTTTCAATGAAGTCAATGACGTTGTGAGACTATCGGTGTCAAAAGTCAATACCCACTCTTGTGGGACTGTTTCTGCCGTGGGTGGCGAAGTGCCACAGAACCTAGGTCTAGTGAGACGAGATGATCACCAGACCGACGGCAATGCTGGACCACCTGATGTTTCGGCGGAAGACCATAAGGCCTTCGACAGATGAAGGGCGGCAGGGGGACGGGGGGACTTGCCAAGCCTGTTTTATGATCTTGGGGTCTCAGATTTTTCCGACAAACATTCCGGGTCTGGGTATGCATTTTGCACGGTCTATGGGATGCACACGCTGTCGATCATCAAGACCATGAGGATCATCACCACCATTATGGTGACCGTGTGGAAGACCAAGGATCGATCGATGTTCTCTGGTTTTCATGTTCATCACCATCCTCGGAGGGACTGAAGATAGTTCGGGACGGATCTCAGCACGATTTTCTGCAAGATCCGACATCGACGCGGCCCCCTGGCATCGTTACGAATGGGGCATGAAACGCGATCTCATGGCTTTTGTAATCATCGCTCTGCTGCTCCTGCTGATCTGCACGACCGTAGCTGGGGTCGCTATGCGCCTCTACGAAGTTGTCGGCTGATCCTCGTCGTCTCCGGCGATGATGACGAAGATCATGGTCGATATATCAGGCTAACTGTAACGCCTCACTCTCTGGTCGGACTGTTCGATGGTCGTAAGACCAGAGAACCCAGAGGCTGTACGTGACGATGGACTGAGGAGGGAATGAACATGGATGGTCGATCCTCATGCCCTCCTCGAAGCCCACCTTCTGTCTGCCTCTAGGTCTCGTTTGCTATCTTAACTATGGGTATGGACGAGAAAATGGGACACTCATCCTCCTGCCCTATGCTCCATCGTCTTCACCAGCCGTGAAACTGTCTGCTTCGGCCATCCCGTCTGCCTCACGACAGAGGCTTGGGAATGACCAGCAGCTATCAGTTCACGGATGACCTGTGTCTTCGTCTCCACCTTCCTTGGCTTTGGACCCTTGGTCTTCATCTCCTCCTTCAGGGCAGCGCTGACAGCAGCCTGTCCTTCCGGCGTGACGAGGACGCATTGGGTCTTCCTGCCTCCGTGGTCGAAGGTGATGGGGATGACAAGACCATCCTCCACCCCCTCACGGGTCGCCTGAGGAACGCGCTCATACCGGGGCTTGGTCACCTCCGGTGCGCAGATCATCGGGACTTCCTTGGTCGTCAGGACACGGACAACGGCTCCGATCTTCTCCAGCGCATCGGTCACCTTCTGGGACGACAGACCGAGTTGGTCGGAGAGTTTCGAGATGGTCAGGCATCCTGTGACGATCTCCCCCGTGAGGGGGTTGATAATCTCACCGCGCTTGCGTCTGGCCGCGTAGGGGAAGCCACGACCATCATCGCTGGGGACGAAGGTCAAAGGCTTCCCTCCACGGGCAATCGCGGCTTCTCTCTGGGCAGCGATCCACGCTGCGAAATCAGCCACGGAGCGACCTCTTGGCTGGTCCCCCGCAGCGCGTCAGGTTGGACTTGCGAAGGTCGAGGCGGTCACGGCTGCGGTAACGGATGACTTCACCTCTTCCGGCTCGCATGATCTCGCGAGCGACTGGGACGATGTTCCCGAAGCGCTGGTCATGAGCGCAGACGTACTGCTGGCCCTTGCCGTTGCCGCTGAGGTACCAGTTCAGGGTCAGGTGCTCTGTCACGAAGCGGTCGAAATCATCCCGGTCGATCATGACCGAGGAACCACATTTGAGGGTGACGAAGACCGTCAGGCCGTCTTTGGAGAAGCGGATGGGACGTTTGGTTTCAATCGGGTTATGCATGTGAAGGTCTCATGATTGGTTGCGTTGCAGAGCGTCCTGCGCTCTCAGAACCCGCCCCTCCCGTCCGCTGCCGGGGGCCTGTGAAGGGGACACACGCGCACACGCCAGCGACCAACACGGACCTTCACGAACATGGAAGGCGCGGGCGGTGCAGCGATGGACAGGGACTGGAGGGGGACGAGAAGGGCGAGTCGTGAGAGAGCAGCTTAGGGGCCGCTGCCGGTCACTGACAGGCTGTCATGGGTAGATGATCACCCACATGTCACAGTGGGGTCTATCCAATTTTGGAGGCACCTAAAAAGCTCCCCCGGCAGTCCCCACGCGCCAGCAAACTGGAGCGATGAGGACCGACCGAGGGCAAGGCTGTCAGGAACATGGCTGAGATACCCATCTCCCAGATGTCGGGGACGGATGACCTTTGGGCTTATCCAGATAGAAGGGGTAATGGCCGAGGAACCTCGAATTCTTCTACCCTATGTGGCGGGTAATCGACGGGCGGTCGGATCACGGGCCAGGGCCGCAGGTTTTCCTTATTGCAGGGGTAAATGCCTTCTTCCCGGTGAAGCCCATGGCAAGGAGAGTGAACCCGTCACGGTCATATCGAACGAGCGGTAGGTCTGATCGTTCTGCGGATGGACGTAGGGGGTCTCCTGAAAAATCAGGACACCCATCGCCATCTGAATACCCTCAAAATTGAGCGCAATGGCGGAGCATAGCCTAGCATAGTGCTGAAAACCCAGCAGTATGTGCATTGTCACCCCAAGCTCCATCCAGCGGTCCACGATGCGGGCGCGGAGGGCGACCGAGTAACCGGAAACGAGGATCATGGTCTCGCGCTTGGGGAGATTGAAGCAGGGACGCTGCTCTCCTTTGGTGTCGATGTAGACCGACGCAAATTTGCGTTCGTTGATTTCGAGATCAGCGAGAATGACACGGATATCCCGCATCACATCAGCGTGACGCTTACCAGTCAGCTCTGCGATCTCGCGGCTGGACATGGTGAGGACGGAGGGGGGCTCGACAAAATTGACGCACCCCCCGCCTAGATGCCCTCAAATCTGAGGAGATCTCCGACATGGTATTCCCCCAACGGTGGATGACCCCTGCTGAAAAATCAGCAAGCCCCGCCAGATCGACCGGCAGGGCTCCTCTATCAGATCTCAGACCGCTGCCGTCTCTGCGGCCCTTCTGGTCTTCCTGACGAACTCCCAGCGCCTCATCTTGCCGTCAGGGTGTTCGAACCAGTGGCGACGGTCAAAGGCGAACTCGAAGCTGTTGGTCTCCAAGGTGAAGTCGAGGAAGCCGAGGATTTCGATTTTGAGCGTGAAGCGTCCAATGCTGAATGCGATTTCCATGTCAGTCCGTAGTCATGCTGTTGCGAATGATCACGTTCCGGCCAGAACGGGGATTGGATAACGCAGCCAAGAGTCAGGCGTCAAGTCAGAAAATCATTCAAAATCATATGGATAGTTGGCAAGGTAGATAGATCGGATGCGATGGAATTGCTGGCGTATGGCGAGCTTTGCACTGACACCGTGCAAATAGGGGTTAACGTCACGTTTCGTTACATTTGCGGGGGGGCTATCGAAGACTTTGGACGCATTCCGTCAGAACTCTCGGCTTCACGTGATCGAGGGGGTGACCATTCACCGGAAAATTCCGGGCAATGACAAAGCCTCATGCACCGAGCTTCTGTGGATTTGTTTCCACGGTGGAAATAATTGGCTTGCCGTGCGCCATTCGCTCGCCGGTCTTCACCTTCTCCTCACCGGCCACGTACATGCCATCCTTACGGATCGCGGGGAGGACTTCACGGGTGACCCAGTCTTGGAACTTACGGGCCTCCGGTTTGTCGGAGCGCATGATGAGCTTGTAGAGACCGGACTCGGAGATGATCGATACGGACCTCTGCCCTTTCTGTATCTGATACAGAGAGCGTTCATCATCAGCCAAGCGCGCTACGGCATAGCCGCGAGCTTTCTCCGTGATACCAAGCACGTTCGTCACGTCCATCGCAACGAACCACGGCTGGCCGTCGATCTCGACTACGCGAACGGTGTTGGAGAAAGCGGACTCGGAGATGAGATCCATGTCCTTACGACCACTAGGGGTCTGAATTTTTGAGACCCCGGTTCGGGAAGCTAATGTTGATCCGATCCACATTAGACCGGACTCGGTGATGAACGCGAGGAAACAGACCCCGTGAGATTGGAAGAGAGTGGTTAGCGCGACAGATGCCGGGTAGTTTGACTACCATTCTTTCATTTTCCGTGAGGGGGCCGGGACTCACTGGGAGTTCACCCCTCCAAGTCGATCCTTGGAACCTTCGCCATCTCCTTCGCCAGCCCCGGCAGCAGCGCTTGGCTGCGACCATAGCCTTCGTCTGATGCGCCTGTGGTGCGCCCTGTTATATAAAGACGAGCTTTGTCGAGGACGCCCCCGGTTACGCAGCGGTCTTCGAAGAGGTGACGCCATCCGTGGTTAGGTGCCAGCTCGGCGCGTTTGATGCCGACTTCACCCCTCAGCCATTCGGAGATGTTCGGCTGGGACCGAGGCGGGAAGATGCGCTTTCCGGCTGGGCAGGATTTGACGAAGTCGATCAGTCCTTCGTCGATCAGCGCAGGGTGGACCGGCACCTTTCGAATGCTGTTCCTGTTTTTCAGGGACTTCCCGCCCTTGGTCGTCAATTCGAAGAACCAGTCGTCACCGACTTGGAAGAAGTCCTCACGGCGAAGCTGGGCCACTTCATTGATACGCGCACCTGAATAGGCGCACATCCACGGAAGCCACCGCAGTTCCGGCTTCTTTTCTTTCCTTGCTGCGAGAAGGGTGGCGCGGGCTTCGTCCAGGGTGAATGTCCGGTCCTCACTCGCCACCGGTGCCGCATCTGGTGTTGTGACGAGATGCAGCGGGTGAACGTCAGGAAAGACCGCACCAAGGGTTTGTTCTCGTGCCCACTGGATCACGGTCTTCAGGTTCTGGATGCGCTGCCCCACGGTGTTGTTCGACAGCTTACCATCCGCCAGCATTGCCCGTTTCCATCGGTCGGCTTCTTGCGCTGTTACGGTGCTGATCAGGTCGCTGCCACGGAAGGCCACGAACTCGGCAGCAGCAAGCCGGAACTTCCTCACCGTTGCATCCCTCATAGGCGCGGCATCTTTCCCTGCGGCCTTGTTAGAGACCTGAGTATCGATGACGCTGTCAAACGTCAGTTCGTCTGTGGACCGGTCACCGGCTGGACTGCTGGTCTTCGGCCTCACAACCTCCAAGGGCGGGTACTTCGCCGCCCCGGTGTCTGGCGAATAGTCCCCTTCGGCTCGCCTGAGGGTGACCATGGCAGCATCGTCGAGACTATCCACAACAAGTTCGAGGAGTCGTACTCGCTGTTCAGGATCCAGTTGGACGCACTGGTGAGCGAGGAAAGCGTCTACCATCGGGCCGAAGCGCTTGCTGAGTCCTGCGGCCTTTCGCGACTCACCACCGATGGCGAGGGGGTTCACCTTTCCGACCCTCGCTGCTGCGTTCGTGTCCAGCACCTTCATCCACAGGGAAGGGCTTCCCGGCTCGTCCTCGAACGCCGTCACGAAGGCGTTCCTGAGGGCACCTGCGAGGGCGACCAACTGCTTGTGAGTGAGTCGCTCCACGGGCTTTCGCTGCATTGCCCAATAGCGTTGGAGGAAGTCGTAGGTCTCAGCGAAACGAACCTTCGCAGTGGCCGCTTTGGCCGTCTCCAGCGAGACCTTCACGAACTCGCCTATGCGGACCTCACGGGGGCGACCATCGACAGGAACGGTCACGGTCACGCCTTTGAGGCGGTCTTTCAGATCGGAAGGGACGCGAACCCGGAGATAGTAGTTGGGGCCAATCCTGATCGGAGTAGGCATCGACAGACCCATGATGTGTACCACCCATGTGTACCAGAACAGGTGGCGCAAACGTCAACAAATTCAGATTGTTCAGCGATATCAAGGGGATAGAATGGTGGGCGATGAGAGACTCGAACTCCCGACATCCTCGGTGTAAACGAGGCGCTCTACCAACTGAGCTAATCGCCCGTCCGCTGTGCGGTTCGTGTCCGCCGCGTCGGTGGCCGTGATCTATGCGGATCGCGGGAATGACGCAAGAGGGTTTGTGAAGTTTTTTTGATTTTTTTGCGGGCCGAAACGGGCTGGTGCGTGAAAAGCCCTGCCGTGCCGGGCATTTCAGCAGATGCGAAAGTGTGTCCGTCCACAGGCTGCCCCGGAGCGTGAAACCGGGCCGTGCCAGAAAGCGCATCGCGTCACCGTTTTGTCGTGAAACCTGCTTGACACCCCGAGATGAACCCCTTAGAGAGCCGCTCATCGACTGGCGCTGCCGGTCGGCGGGAAGACTTCTTCCTTCCCTGGAAACGATGCGCGGGTGTAGCTCAGTCGGTTAGAGTGCCGGCCTGTCACGCCGGAGGTCGCGGGTTCGAGCCCCGTCACTCGCGCCATTTCCAGAAAAAGAAGGCGGATGTTTGTTCATCCGAAGATGCGCGGGTGTAGCTCAGTCGGTTAGAGTGCCGGCCTGTCACGCCGGAGGTCGCGGGTTCGAGCCCCGTCACTCGCGCCATTTTAATCTCTCCGGTTTTTCATGAAGGCATGATCGATGCCTGCGGGCAGTCGAACATCTTGCGTTCTGCGCCGCTGTGCTCCTTGCCTTGTGCCTTGTGCCTTGTGCCTTGTGCCTTGTGCCGTGTCCCCGTGGCTCCCCATGTCTTCCGCTGCCGGGTATGCCCGCGACAGGCTGGCGTCTTGCCGCCTGCGGGCGGGCGAAGCCGGCCGGTTGCGCGGGGAGGGGGGAATGGTTGCGCCGGTGGAGTGCGTGGATGCGCAGATTCTCGCCCGACGGCGGGCAGCAGGTCATGCTGCGCCGCAGCAGGCACAGAGCCTATTCCGAGCCGCGCTCGGAGGCGGCGATCTGCTCGTCCACCTCCTCCATCAGTCTGTCGTGCGGTGTTTTGTCGCCCGGTTGGCGTCCAGGTGAGACGGCACGGCGCACGGCCTCCTCCTCTGCCTCGCTTGGTTGCGGCAGGCGGGAGCTGTCATCGGGCAGGCCGCCGGCTGTCTGGCCGATCGGGGCCTCGCGCGACCGGTCATTCGCGCCGTCGGTCATTTTCTCGTGATGGGTCATGCCGGATCTCCTTGTATTGACCCCTGCCTAACCATGTCGCGCGCCAATGGTGCCAAGCCCCGGAAAATGTGACTTTATCGCGTTCATCACTCTCTGCGAATATTTCCGACATCCTGTTGCATATGCCCCGTAGGGTGCCTATCTACAACTCGGTCGCCATGAGCGTGCGGAAATTGCTGCAGAGTTTGCATATCCTAAAATCCGCAACTAAACCGTTTGCTGAACATGATGATTTTTATCATCTTTTTGCAATGGCCATGCGATCATCTGTCGGCTTCGCCAAGGTGAGGTCCGAGTCTGAATCAACAACGACTGGCCGTGGCACTTTGTGTCATTTTGGTGCTGGATGTGGCGCTCAAAAGTCTTGCGCCGCGATGCGGGCTGCGCTAGTCACGGCTTGTTGCAATGCACGTTCGCTTGCCGCGCATTCGCTCATGTGCCGCCCGGGCACCGCTTGGCAAGCAGGGATCGAATACCATGACTGAACTTCTCAGTTCCTATGTCCCGATCGCGATTTTCATCGGAATCTCCCTCGTGATCGGCCTGGCGCTTCTGATTGCGCCGTTCGCCGTTGCCTACAAGGCGCCCGATTCGGAAAAGCTCTCGGCTTACGAGTGCGGCTTCAATGCCTTCGACGACGCGCGCATGAAGTTCGACATTCGCTTCTACCTGGTGTCGATCCTCTTCATCATCTTTGACCTGGAAGTCGCCTTCCTGTTCCCCTGGGCCGTGTCCTTCGGCGAGATCGGTTGGTTCGGATTCTGGTCCATGATGGTGTTCCTCGGCGTCCTCACCATCGGCTTCATCTATGAATGGAAGAAAGGAGCGCTCGAATGGGAGTGATGGATCCTTCGTCCACCCTCATCGCGCCGCAGCCCAAGGGGATCATCGATCCCAATACGGGCAAGCCCATCGGCAGCGACGATGCCTTCTTCGGCGAGATCAACAATGAGCTCGCCGACAAGGGTTTTCTGGTTACCTCGACCGACGAGCTGATCAACTGGGCCCGCACCGGCTCGCTGATGTGGATGACCTTCGGTCTGGCCTGCTGCGCCGTGGAAATGATGCAGCTGTCGATGCCGCGCTACGACGTCGAGCGTTTCGGCTTTGCGCCGCGCGCCAGCCCGCGCCAGTCCGACGTGATGATCGTCGCCGGCACGCTGACCAACAAGATGGCCCCGGCGCTGCGCAAGGTCTATGACCAGATGCCTGAGCCGCGTTACGTGATCTCCATGGGCTCCTGTGCCAATGGCGGTGGCTATTATCACTATTCCTACTCGGTGGTCCGCGGCTGCGACCGCGTCGTACCCGTCGATATCTATGTTCCGGGCTGTCCCCCCACGGCAGAAGCCCTGCTGTACGGGGTCCTTCTGCTGCAGAAGAAGATCCGCCGGACCGGTACGATCGAGCGCTGAGGGCGAGGACGTGAACATGAATGAAGCCCTGAACGAATTTGCCGCCTACCTGGCCGAAGTCCGGCCGGGTCTGGTTGCCGAGACGAAGGTTGCCTTCGGCGAGCTGACGCTTTCGGTCGAGGCCGACAAGCTGATCTCGCTCGTCACCTTCCTGCGCGACGATGTGCAGGCCGGTTTCGTCAACCTGATCGATGTCTGCGGCGTCGACTGGCCGAAGCGCGAGCGCCGCTTCGACGTGGTCTATCACCTGATGTCGCCGCGCCAGAACATGCGCATCCGCATCAAGGTGCAGACGGCCGAGGATGTGCCGGTTCCCTCGCTCACGGGCATCTTCCCGGGCGCCGACTGGTTCGAGCGCGAGGCCTGGGACCTCTACGGCATCCTCTTCACCGGCCATCCGGACCTGCGCCGCATCCTGACGGATTACGGCTTCGAAGGTCATCCGCTGCGCAAGGATTTCCCGACCACCGGTTTCGTCGAGGTTCGCTACGACGACAGCGCCAAGCGCGTCGTCTACGAGCCCGTGGAACTGCGCCAGGAATTCCGCAGCTTCGATTTCCTGAGCCCCTGGGAAGGCACGGACTACGTGCTGCCGGGGGATGAGAAGGCCAAGGCTTGATTGGGTTTTACGGCGAATAGCGAGTAGCGAATAGCGAATAGTTGTCGCCACAAGGAAAGGATTAGGCAGACGATCAGCTCTTACAAGGATCTCAAGGTGTGGCAGCAGGCCATTGAACTGGCAGTCGAATGCTACCGTTGCACCGAGAACTTTCTCAAGAGCGAGGCTTACGGACTGACAGCCCAGATACGACGGGCCGCCGCATCGGTGGCAGCCAATATCGCGGAAGGGCATGGTCGGGAAAATACCGGAAGCTTCGTGCAGTTTCTGAGGATCGCTCAGGGATCGCTGAAAGAGTTGGAGACGCATGTGATCATTGCGCGGAGGGTTGATATTCTCCCGCAACAGCCGTTTCAGAGCTTGATGGAACAATGCGATGAAATTGGTCGGATGATGCGTGCGCTGATCAGAAGCCTGCAGGAGAAGACATGAGCGGCATAGATCAACTATTCGCTATTCGCTATTCGCTAATCACCAGCGCGGAGCGCGCCAATGACTGAACATAACGTCCGCAATTTCAACATCAACTTCGGGCCGCAGCATCCTGCGGCTCACGGCGTGTTGCGGCTTGTTCTTGAGCTGGACGGCGAGATCGTCGAGCGCGTGGACCCGCATATCGGGCTTCTGCACCGCGGCACCGAAAAGCTGATCGAGACCAAGACCTATCTGCAGGCGCTGCCTTATTTCGACCGGCTCGATTACGTCGCGCCGATGAACCAGGAGCATGCCTACTGTCTCGCGGTGGAAAAGCTGCTCGGTATCACGGTTCCGATCCGCGGCCAGCTGATCCGCGTTCTCTACTCGGAAATCGGCCGCATCCTCTCGCATCTGCTCAACGTCACCACGCAGGCCATGGACGTCGGCGCGCTGACGCCGCCGCTGTGGGGCTTCGAGGAGCGCGAGAAGCTGATGGTGTTTTATGAGCGCGCCTCCGGCTCGCGCATGCACGCTGCCTATTTCCGTCCGGGCGGCGTCCATCAGGACCTGCCGGTGGAGCTGGTGGAAGACATCGGCAAGTGGTGCGATGCCTTCCCGAAGGCGCTGGACGACATCGATGCGCTCGTCACCGACAACCGCATCTTCAAGCAGCGCAACGTCGATATCGGTGTGGTCAAGCTGGAAGATGCCTGGGCCTGGGGCTTCTCGGGCGTGATGGTGCGCGGTTCCGGCGCCAAGTGGGACCTGCGCAAGTCGCAGCCCTACGAGTGCTATGCCGATCTCGACTTCGACATCATGATCGGCAAGAACGGCGATTGCTACGACCGTTACCTCATCCGCATGTTCGAAATGCGCGAAGCGGTGAAGATCATGAAGCAGTGCGTCAACCGCCTGCTGTCCGATGCCAAGACCGGCCCGGTCTCTTCCGTCGATGGCAAGATCGTTCCGCCGAAGCGTGGCGAGATGAAGCGGTCGATGGAAGCGCTGATCCATCACTTCAAGCTCTATACCGAGGGCTTCCACGTGCCGGAAGGCGAGGTCTACGCGGCCGTTGAAGCGCCGAAGGGCGAATTCGGCGTCTATCTGGTCGGCGACGGCACCAACAAGCCGTATCGCTGCAAGATCCGCGCTCCGGGTTATGCGCATCTGCAGGCCATGGATTTCCTGTGCCGCGGCCATCAGCTCGCGGACGTCTCGGCCATCCTGGGTTCGATCGATATCGTGTTCGGAGAGGTGGACCGCTGATGGGCCGCACGCTCCTCCTTCTTGGCGGTCTGCTCGCCTCGGGTTCTGCGCTGGCGCAGACCTCGGAGCCGAGCACGCAGAGCGGCGGAGCATCGGAAACCATGGCGCATCTGCTCTCCAGGGAGTATGAAATCAAGGCGGCCGTGCCCAATGGAACGAAGCTCATCGTTTTCCTGCAGAAGGGCACGTCGGCTTATGCCTGTGAATTCGTGAGTGTCACGAAGACGCGGTGCGGATCTGTCAATTGATAAGGCGTGAGAAAGAATGTCCGTTCGTCGACTAGCCGAAGATCAGTTCCAGCCGGCAGCCTTTGCCTTCACTGCGGAGAACGCAGCATGGGCGGAGGCGACGATCCGGAAATATCCCGAGGGTCGCCAGCAATCGGCCGTCATCCCTCTGCTCATGCGTGCGCAGGAGCAGGACGGCTGGGTGACCCGCGCGGCGATCGAGTTCATCGCGCAGAAACTCGCGATGCCCTATATCCGCGTGCTGGAGGTCGCGACCTTCTACACCCAGTTCCAGCTGAAGCCGATCGGCACGAAGGCCCACATCCAGGTGTGCGGTACAACGCCGTGCATGCTCAGAGGTTCCGAGGCGCTGATGGAGGTCTGCAAGCGCAAGATCCATCACGAGCCCTTCGAACGCAACGAGAGCGGCACGCTGTCCTGGGAAGAGGTCGAATGTCAGGGCGCCTGCGTCAACGCGCCGATGGTGATGATCTTCAAGGATGCCTATGAGGACCTGACGCCCGAGCGTCTGGAAGAGATCATCGACGCGTTCGAGGCAGGCAAGGGTGCCGAGGTCAAGACCGGTCCGCAGATCGACCGCCACACGTCGGCGCCGGCAGGCGGCCCGGTAACGCTTCTCGACGAGATCAGGCCGGTTCGCAGCAATCTCGATCCGAAGCCGGCCGAAGAAGCCGTTTCGGTTCCGCCTGGCGATGCAGGCCGGCCGAAGGATACGGCAGCCGAAACCAATCCGGCGGTGAAGACGCCGGTCACGGCGCCGGCTGCCGCGCAGGCCAATGCCAAGGCCGCCGAGGCCGGGCCGCTGTCGGGCACCGAAAAGAGCGTGCCGGATCCGAAGGCCGTCGGCAGCACGGCGGAAGGTGCGCCGGCCGAAGGGTCGGATGTCGCCGGCACCAAGAAGTAAGCAGAACCGGGGAAGGGGCAGAGCGCCTTCTTCCCTCGGGCCGCACCCGGAAGGCCGGGCGCATCACGCATTTGACAAGCCGGCCGGAAGTGGCCGCGGACTGGTGGAATAGATCATGTTGAAAGATCAGGATCGCATCTTTACCAACATCTACGGCCTCAAGGACAAGTCGCTGAAGGGCGCGATGAGCCGTGGCCACTGGGACGGCACCAAGGAGATCATTGAGAAGGGCCGCGACTGGATCATCAACGAGATGAAGGCGTCGGGTCTGCGCGGTCGCGGTGGCGCCGGCTTCCCCACCGGTCTCAAGTGGTCCTTCATGCCGAAGGAATCCGATGGCCGTCCGCATTATCTCGTCGTCAATGCCGACGAGTCGGAGCCCGGCACCTGCAAGGACCGCGAGATCATGCGCCACGATCCGCACACGCTGATCGAAGGCTGCGTGATTGCCGGTTTCGCCATGGGCGCCCACACCGCCTATATCTATGTGCGCGGCGAATACATGCGCGAGCGCGAGGCGCTGCAGGCGGCGATCGACGAATGCTATGATGCAGGGCTTCTCGGCCGCAACAACAAGAACGGCTGGGATTTCGACGTCTACGTCCATCACGGCGCCGGCGCCTATATCTGCGGCGAGGAAACCGCGCTGCTCGAAAGCCTTGAAGGCAAGAAGGGCCAGCCGCGCCTGAAGCCGCCGTTCCCGGCCAACATGGGCCTCTACGGCTGCCCGACCACGGTCAACAACGTCGAATCGATCGCTGTTGCCCCGACCATCCTGCGTCGCGGCGCCTCCTGGTTCTCCTCCTTCGGTCGCCCGAACAATGTCGGCACCAAGCTGTTCATGGTCTCCGGCCACGTCAACAAGCCCTGCACCTTCGAGGAGCAGATGAGCCTGACGTTCCGCGAACTGATCGAGCATCACTGCGGCGGCATCCGCGGCGGCTGGGACAACCTGCTCGCCGTCATCCCCGGCGGCGCCTCCTGTCCGGTCGTCAAGGGCGAGGACATGAAGGATGCCATCATGGACTTCGACGGCATGCGCGACGTGAAGTCGTCCTTCGGCACCGGCGGCATGATCGTCATGGACAAGTCGACCGACATCATCAAGGCGATCTGGCGCATCGCGGCCTTCTTCAAGCATGAGAGCTGCGGCCAGTGCACGCCGTGCCGCGAAGGCACGGGCTGGATGATGCGCGTTCTCGAGCGCATGGTGCAGGGCAAGGCGCAGAAGCGCGAAATCGACATGCTGTTCCAGGTCTCCAAGCAGATCGAGGGACACACGATCTGCGCGCTGGGCGACGCGGCCGCCTGGCCGGTCCAGGGTCTGATCCGCAATTTCCGCCCGGAGATCGAAGCACGCATCGACCAGTACACGGCCAATGCGACGAAGGACGGCGCGGTTCTGGTGGCTGCGGAGTAAGTACGGATGGCGGACGGGACAAACGGCAAGGATCGGGAACAGCAGGGGCCGGCGTCGTCGCTCGGCTTCACGCTGCCCTTTGCCGATGAAGTCCCGGCCGGTGCGCTGGCCAATCCGGTCGCGGTGATGGCTGCGGCAACGGCGGCCAGCGTTGCGATCGGAACGCAGTTCGCCACCGCCTTCCTTGGCCTGATGCAGGCATCGATGGATGCGGCGGCCCGGTCGGAGCCGAAGACGGATCAACCGAACGCTGCTCCGGAACCGTCTGTAAGTCAGGCCGAACCGGCGCATGCACCGGTTGCGCCGGTCGAGTCCGCTCCGGTTGCCGAAGCGCCGAGCAAGGCTAAGGCCAAGCCGGTGCGCAAGGTGGCCGAACCGGTTGCCGTCAAGGCAGACGCGCCAGTAAAGGCGACGGCCAGACGCATGAAGGCCGCCCCTTCTGTCGCGGAGCCGGCCCCGGCGCCGAAGGCAAAGGCGGTGAAGTCAAAGGCATCGAAGCCCGCTGCCCGCAAGGCGAAGGCGGATGACCTGAAGAAGATCTCGGGCATCGGCCCGAAGCTGGAAGACCTGCTGAACGGCATGGGTGTGGCGAGTTACGCCGCCATCGCCGCTTGGACGGACAAGGACGTGGAGCATTTCGACCGGGAGCTGGGGCTCGACGGCCGCATTGCCAAGGATGATTGGATCGCGCAGGCCAAGGCGCTGCTGCGGTGACGGAATGTGTCGCCGGCTTCTCGTCAAAGAGGGCAGGGGACTGGAAACAGGACGTAAGTGACGATGGTTAAGCTCAAGGTTGACGGCAAAGAGATCGAGGTTCCGGATCACTTCACGCTGTTGCAGGCGTGCGAGGAAGCTGGTGCCGAAGTTCCGCGCTTCTGTTTCCATGAACGCCTGTCGGTGGCCGGAAACTGCCGCATGTGTCTGATCGAGGTGAAGGGTGGCCCGCCGAAGCCGGCAGCCTCCTGCGCCATGGGCGTGCGCGATATTCGTGGTGGCCCGAACGGCGAGCTGCCGGAAGTCTACACCAACACGCCGATGGTCAAGAAGGCCCGCGAAGGCGTGATGGAATTCCTGCTGATCAACCACCCGCTCGACTGCCCGATCTGCGACCAGGGCGGCGAATGCGATCTGCAGGACCAGGCCATGGCCTTCGGCATGGACGCCTCCCGTTACACGGAGAACAAGCGCGCCGTCGAAGACAAGTATATCGGCCCGCTCGTCAAGACGGTGATGAACCGCTGCATCCACTGCACGCGCTGCGTCCGCTTCACGACGGAAGTGGGCGGCATTTCCGAACTCGGCCTGATCGGCCGCGGCGAGGATGCCGAAATCACCACCTATCTCGAACAGGCGATGACCTCCGAGCTGCAGGGCAATGTGATCGACCTGTGCCCGGTCGGCGCGCTCACCTCGCGGCCCTTCGCCTTCACCGCCCGTCCGTGGGAACTCGGCAAGACCGAATCGATCGACGTGATGGATGCCGTCGGCTCCGCGATCCGCGTCGATACCCGCGGCCGCGAAGTCATGCGCATCATGCCGCGCGTCAACGAGGCCGTGAACGAGGAGTGGATCTCCGACAAGACCCGCTTCATCTGGGATGGCCTGAAGACGCAGCGTCTCGATCGCCCCTATGTTCGCCGTGACGGCCGCCTGCAGCCGGCAAGCTGGGGTGAAGCCTTTGCCGCCATCAAGACCGCCGTTGCCGCCACCAAGGGCGACAAGATCGGCGCGATCGCCGGCGACATGGCCTCCGTCGAGGAAATGTATGCGCTGAAGGAACTGCTGACCGCGCTCGGTTCGCAGAACATGGACTGCCGCCAGGACGGCGCCAAGTTCGATCCGTCCCTCGGCCGCGCCAGCTATATCCTGAACTCCACCATCCAGGGCATTGAAGAGGCGGACGCGCTGCTTCTGATCGGCGCCAATCCGCGCTTCGAAGCCGCCGTGCTCAACGCCCGCATCCGCAAGCGCTGGCGCCGTGGCAACTTCCCGATCGGCGTGATCGGCGAAGCGTCCGAACTGCGTTACGCCTATGACTATCTCGGCGCCGGCACCGACACGCTGACCGATCTGGTCAACGGTTCGAACGGTTTCGTCGAGAAGCTGCGCAATGCCAAGAAGCCGCTGATCATCGTCGGCTCGGGTGCCGTCACCCGTGATGACGGGGCAGGCGTTCTGGCGGCTGCGGCCAGCCTTGCCGTCTCCGTCGGCGCCGTCGGCGAAGAGTGGAACGGTTTCGGCGTGCTGCATACGGCAGCCTCGCGTGTCGGCGGTCTCGATCTCGGCTTCGTGCCGGGCCCGAATGGCGCCAATGCCGCCACCATGCTGCGGGCGATGGACGTTCTGTTCCTGCTCGGGGCGGACGAAATGGAATTTGCCTCCAGGCATGCCAAGTTCACCGTCTATATCGGCAGCCATGGCGATGCCGGCGCGCACAATGCCGACGTCATCCTGCCGGGTGCCGCCTACACGGAAAAGTCGGGCACCTGGGTCAACCTGGAAGGCCGCGTCCAGATGGGCAACCGCGCCGGCTTTGCGCCGGGCGAGGCCCGCGAGGAATGGGCGATCCTGCGTGCACTCTCCGACGTGCTCGGCAAGAAGCTGCCCTTCGATTCGCTGTCGCAGCTGCGCGCCAGGCTCTATGCCGCCTATCCGCATTTCGCCGAGCTGGACGAGATCGCGGCCGGTGCGGCGGACGATATTGCAACGCTTGCGAAAAAACCGGTGAGCCTCGGAAAGTCCGGGTTTGCGTCCCCGATCAAAGACTTCTATCTGACGAACCCGATCGCACGCGCTTCGGCCGTGATGGCCGAGTGTTCGGCGCTGGCCCGCAACAACTTCAAGGCTGCGGCTGAGTAAAGGCTGATTTGACATGGACTCCTTCTTCTTGACCTATCTCTGGCCGGCGATCGTGATGATCGGTCAGTCCCTGTTGCTGCTGGTCTGCCTTCTGGTCTTCATTGCCTACATCCTGCTGGCCGACCGCAAGATCTGGGCTGCCGTGCAGCTGCGCCGCGGTCCGAACGTCGTCGGTCCCTGGGGTCTGTTTCAGTCCTTCGCCGACCTTCTGAAGTTCGTCTTCAAGGAGCCGATCATCCCGGCCGGCTCCAACAAGGGTGTGTTCCTGCTGGCGCCGCTCGTCTCCGTCACGCTGGCGCTTGCGACCTGGGCCGTCATCCCGGTCAACGAGAACTGGGTGATCGCCAACATCAATGTCGGCATTCTCTATGTGTTCGCCATCTCCTCGCTCGAGGTCTATGGCATCATCATGGGCGGCTGGGCGTCGAACTCGAAATATCCCTTTCTCGGCGCGCTGCGTTCGGCAGCGCAGATGGTGTCCTATGAAGTGTCGATGGGTCTCATCATCGTCACGGTGCTGCTGACGGTCGGCTCGCTGAACCTGACCGACATCGTCGCCGGCCAGAAGGACGGCATCGGGACCATGATCGGCCTGCCGAACTCCTTCCTCGACTGGAACTGGCTCGTCCTGTTCCCGGCCATGGTGATCTTCTTCATCTCGGCGCTCGCCGAAACCAACCGTCCGCCCTTCGACCTGCCGGAAGCGGAATCCGAGCTGGTCGCCGGCTTCATGGTGGAATATGGCTCCACGCCCTACATGATGTTCATGCTCGGCGAGTATGCTGCCATCGTGCTGATGTGCGCGCTCACCACCATCCTGTTCCTCGGCGGCTGGCTGCCGCCGCTCGATATCGCGGTCCTCAACTGGGTTCCGGGCATCATCTGGTTCATCCTGAAGGGCATGTTCGTCTTCTTCATGTTCGCCATGGTGAAGGCTTTCGTTCCGCGCTACCGCTATGACCAGCTGATGCGGCTGGGCTGGAAGGTCTTCCTTCCGATGTCGCTCGTTCTGGTCATCGTCACTGCATTCGTTGTCAAGCTGACGGCCGGCGCCTGATCGGCGCCGCCACCCGGCTTCACCTGGAGAATAACAATGGCAAGTCTGGCACAATCCGTCAGTTCGCTGTTCCTGAAGGAGTTCGTTTCGGCTTTCTTCCTGTCGATGCGCTACTTCTTCAAGCAGAAGGCCACGATCAACTATCCCTTCGAGAAGGGTCCGGTCAGCCCGCGCTTCCGTGGCGAGCATGCGCTGCGCCGCTATCCGAACGGGGAGGAGCGCTGCATCGCCTGCAAGCTGTGCGAAGCCATCTGTCCTGCCCAGGCCATCACCATCGAAGCCGGCCCGCGCCGCAATGACGGCACCCGCCGCACGGTGCGCTACGACATCGACATGGTGAAGTGCATCTATTGCGGCTTCTGCCAGGAAGCCTGCCCGGTCGATGCCATCGTCGAAGGTCCGAACTTCGAGTTCTCCACGGAGACACGCGAGGAACTCTACTTCGACAAGCAGCGCCTGCTCGACAATGGCGACCGCTGGGAACGCGAAATCGCGCGCAACATCGCGATCGACGCGCCGTACCGCTGATCGAATGACACTGCCGGCGCCGCCCTGGTGCCGGATCGACCACAAGCATGAGGCCTGGCCGGTGAAACCGACCGCCGGGTTTTGACGGTGAGGGGCAGGGCCCCGCCGGGGAAGACGAAAAGGCACCACTATGGGTTTGCAGGCTGTTTTCTTCTATTTGTTCGCCTTCGTCGCGGTGGCATCTGCGTTCATGGTCATCTCGGCCAGGAACCCCGTGCACTCGGTTCTGTTCCTGATCCTGGTCTTCTTCAACTCGGCGGGCATGTTCCTGCTGACCGGGGCGGAATTCCTCGCGATGATCCTGCTCGTCGTCTATATCGGCGCCGTGGCGGTTCTGTTCCTCTTCGTCGTGATGATGCTCGACATCGATTTTGCCGAACTGCGCTCCGGCTTCATGCAGAATGCGCCGATGGGTGCACTGGTCGGGCTGATCCTCGCCGCCGAACTGATCATCGTGGTGGGCGGCAGCGTGATCACGCCGCAGGCCGCCCAGTCGATCACCACGCCGATCCCGTCGCCGGCTGCCCGCACCAACACCGCAGCGCTCGGTGATTTGCTCTATACGAACTACGTCTATTTCTTCCAGGTGGCAGGTCTCGTTCTCCTCGTGGCCATGATCGGTGCGATCGTGCTGACGCTGCGCCACCGGCAGAACATCAAGCGCCAGGACATTTCCAGGCAGGTCGCCCGCACGCCGGCAACGGCTGTCGAGGTGGTCAAGGTCAAGCCCGGTCAGGGCGTCTGAGCGCGATCAAGGAACAGCGAATATGGAAATCGGACTTTCTCATTACCTGACCGTCAGCGCCATTCTCTTCACGCTTGGCGTGTTCGGCATCTTCCTGAACCGGAAGAACGTGATCATCATCCTGATGTCGATCGAGCTCATCCTGCTGTCGGTCAACCTGAACATGGTGGCGTTCTCGTCCTTCCTGAACGACATCGTCGGCCAGGTCTTCGCGCTGTTCATCCTCACCGTCGCGGCGGCGGAAGCCGCGATCGGTCTTGCAATTCTGGTGGTCTTCTACCGCAACCGCGGCTCCATCGCGGTCGAAGACATCAACATGATGAAGGGCTGATCAGGTCATGATCTACAAGGCTATCGTCTTTCTTCCCCTGATCGGCTTCCTGGTCGCCGGCCTGTTCGGCCGTTCGATCGGGGCCAAGGCCTCCGAATATGTCACCACCGGCCTGATGGTCGTCGCCGCCGTCCTGTCGTGGATCGTCTTCTTCAACGTGGCGCTCGGCCACGCCGAAGGCCATGAGGTGATCAAGGTCAGCGTGCTGCGCTGGATCCAGTCCGGCGGCCTCGATTTCGAGTGGGCCTTCCGCATCGACACGCTCACCTCGGTGATGTTCGTCGTGGTGAACTCGGTCTCCTGTCTCGTTCACCTCTACTCGATCGGCTACATGCACCACGATCCGCATCGGCCGCGCTTCTTTGCCTATCTGTCGCTGTTCACCTTCGCCATGCTGATGCTGGTGACCTCCGACAACCTGGCGCAGATGTTCTTCGGCTGGGAAGGCGTGGGTCTTGCCTCCTATCTGCTGATCGGCTTCTGGTTCAAGAAGCCGTCGGCTTCGGCGGCCGCGATGAAGGCCTTCATCGTCAACCGCGTCGGCGACTTCGGCTTCGTGCTCGGCATTTCCGGCGTGTTCGTGCTGTTCGGCTCGATCAACTTCGACACCATCTTCGCGACCGCCCAGACCTATCTGCCGGCGGAAGGAGCGGCTGATGCGCAGCAGGCCGTGATCAACCTGTTCGGCATGCAGCTCGACAAGGCGCATGCCATTACCGGCGTCTGCCTGTTGCTCTTCATGGGCGCCATGGGCAAGTCGGCGCAGTTCCTGCTGCACACCTGGCTGCCGGACGCGATGGAAGGCCCGACGCCCGTTTCGGCCCTCATTCACGCCGCAACCATGGTCACCGCCGGCGTCTTCCTCGTGGCCCGCATGTCGCCGCTGTTCGAACTGTCGCCGGATGCGCTGACCTTCGTGACGATCATCGGCGCGATCACCGCCTTCTTCGCCGCGACCGTCGGCCTGGTGCAGAACGACATCAAGCGCGTGATTGCCTATTCGACCTGCTCGCAGCTCGGCTACATGTTCGTGGCGCTTGGCGTCGGTGCCTACGGCGCGGCCGTGTTCCACCTGTTCACGCACGCCTTCTTCAAGGCTCTGCTGTTCCTCGGCGCCGGCTCGGTCATCCACGCCGTCGATGGCGAGCAGGACATGCGCTACATGGGCGGCCTGCGCAAGCACATCCCCTATACTTTCTGGGCGATGACCATCGGCAATCTGGCGCTGACCGGCGTCGGCATTCCCGGCACCATGTTCGGCTTTGCCGGCTTCTTCTCGAAGGACGTGATCATCGAGTCCTCCTACGCCTCCCATTCGGCCGTGTCGGGCTTTGCCTTCACGCTGCTGGTGGTGGCGGCTCTGTTCACCAGCTTCTATTCCTGGCGTCTCGCCTTCCTCACCTTCTTCGGCAAGCCGCGCGCCTCGTCGGATGTCATGCATCACGTGCATGAATCGCCGCTGGTGATGCTGCTGCCGCTCGCCTTCCTCACGGTGGGTGCGGTGTTTGCCGGTGTGGTCTTCGAAGGTCACTTCTTCGGCGACGAATACCAGGAGTTCTGGAAGGGCGCGCTGTTCACCTCCGCCCACAACGAGATCCTGCACGAGTTCCACCACGTGCCGCTCTGGGTAAAGTGGAGCCCGTTCATCGCCATGCTGACCGGTCTCGTGACCGCCTGGTACATGTACATCAAGTCGCCGTCGACGCCGAAGCGTCTCGCCGAAAACCACCGGGTTCTCTACCAGTTCCTGCTCAACAAGTGGTATTTCGACGAACTCTACGACTTCCTCTTCGTCCGTTCCGCCAAGGCGCTTGGCCGGTTCCTGTGGAAGAAGGGTGACGTCGCCGTCATCGACGCCTATGGCCCGAACGGCATTGCCGCCCGCGTCGCGGATATCACCCGCGGTGTCGTGCGCCTGCAGTCCGGTTACCTCTATCACTATGCGTTTGCGATGCTGATCGGCATCGCAGCCCTCGTCACCTGGATGATGCTCGGGAGTTCCTTCTGATGACCGATTGGCCGATTCTTTCCACGGTCACCTTCCTGCCGCTGGTCGGTGTTGTTCTTCTGCTTCTGACGCGGGAGGACGGCCCCTTCGGCCGCCGGAATATCCTGAACGTGTCGCTTTTGACGACGGTGTTCACCTTCGTGGTGTCGCTGTTCATCTGGATCGGGTTCGACAATGCGAACCCTGGCTTCCAGATGGTGGAAAAGCATGAATGGATGAACACCGGCATCGCCTATCACCTGGGCGTCGACGGCATCTCCATGCTCTTCGTGATCCTGACGACCTTCCTGATGCCCTTCTGCGTGCTCGCAAGCTGGGACTCGATCGAGAAGCGCCTGAAGGAATACATGATCGCCTTCCTGCTTCTGGAAGTGGTGATGATCGGTGTCTTCGTCTCGCTCGACATCGTTCTCTTCTACGTCTTCTTCGAAGCCACCCTCGTGCCGATGTTCATCATCATCGGCGTGTGGGGCGGCAAGGATCGCGTCTACGCCTCCTACAAGTTCTTCCTCTACACGCTGCTCGGCTCCGTTCTGATGATGGTCGCCATCATGGCCATGTACTGGCAGGCGGGCACGACCGACATTACGGCGCTGCTGAAGTTCGGCTTTCCGGCCGGTCTGCAAACCTGGCTATGGCTTGCCTTCTTCGCCTCGTTCGCGGTCAAGATGCCGATGTGGCCGGTGCATACCTGGCTGCCGGATGCGCACGTGCAGGCGCCCACCGCAGGCTCGGTTATCCTGGCCGGCGTCATGCTGAAGCTCGGCGGCTACGGTTTCATCCGCTTCTCGCTTGCGATGTTCCCGCTTGCCTCTGACTACTTTGCCCCCTTCGTCTTCACGCTGTCGGTTCTCGCCATCATCTACACCTCGCTGGTCGCGATGATGCAGGATGACATCAAGAAGCTGATCGCCTATTCCTCCGTTGCCCACATGGGCTACGTGACCATGGGCATCTTCGCGGCCAATCAGCAGGGCGTGCAGGGTGCGATCTTCCAGATGCTGTCGCACGGCATCGTGTCGGGCGCGCTCTTCCTCTGCGTCGGCGTGATCTATGACCGCCTGCATACCCGCGAGATCGCGGCCTATGGCGGCCTCGTCAACAACATGCCGAAATATGCCGTGGCCTTCATGATCTTCACCATGGCCAATGTCGGTCTTCCCGGCACCTCCGGCTTCGTCGGCGAGTTCCTGACGATCATCGGCGTGTTCCGCGTCAACACCTGGGTGGCGCTGTTTGCCGCCACGGGCGTGATCCTCTCGGCTTCTTATGCGCTGTGGCTCTATCGCCGGGTCATCTTCGGTGCCCTGGAAAAGGAAAGCCTGAAGAGCCTCCTCGACCTCAGCACCCGCGAGAAGATCGTGCTCTATCCGCTGGTCATCCTGACCATCTTCTTCGGCGTCTATCCGGCTCCGGTCTTCGACGCGACCGCCGCTTCGGTGGACTTGCTGGTCAACAACTATTCCGCTGCCCTTCAGGCAGCTGGGAAACTGGCACTCCTGGTGCACTGAGACGGGACACGATTGGACATGACTGCTGAAATCCTGCTTGCGAGCTTGCAGATCTCGACGCCCGAGCTGATCCTGGCGATCGGCGCGCTGGCGCTGCTGATGATCGGCGTTTTCTCGGGCGACCGGTCGGCTCCGACGGTCACCGGGCTGGCCGTGGCGATCATGATCGCCGCCGGCCTGTGGCTGGTCCTCGTTCCGGTCCAGGGCGAAGCCTGGGGCGGCGCCTTCATCCTCGATCCGTTCAGCCGGTTCATGAAGGTGATCGCGCTGGTCGGCTCCATCACCGCCATGGTGATGACGGTGGGCAATGCCCGCTCGGAGCAGCTGGACCGTTTCGAATTCCCGGTCCTGCTGCTGCTCGCCACGCTCGGCATGATGCTGCTGATCTCGGCAAACGACCTGATCGCGCTCTATCTCGGCCTCGAACTTATGTCGCTCGCGCTCTACGTCGTCGCCGCCATCAACCGCGACAGCCTGCGTTCGACGGAAGCCGGCCTGAAGTATTTCGTGCTCGGCGCGCTGTCGTCCGGCATGCTGCTCTACGGCATGTCGCTGATCTACGGCTTCACCGGCAATACCGGCCTCGATAACATCGCGGCCGTGCTGACCGCCGAAACCCGTTCGCTCGGCGTGGTGTTCGGTCTGGTCTTCATTCTGGCCGGTCTCGCCTTCAAGATCTCCGCCGTGCCGTTCCACATGTGGACGCCGGACGTCTATGAGGGTGCGCCGACCCCGGTGACGGCCTTCTTCGCCTCGGGTCCGAAGGTTGCCGCCATGGCCGTCTTCGTGCGTGTCGTGACCGAAGCCTTCATGCCGGTCTTTGCCGACTGGCAGCAGGTGGTGGTGTTCATCTCGATTGCCTCGATGCTGCTCGGTTCGTTTGCTGCCATCGGCCAGAAGAACATCAAGCGCCTGATGGCCTATTCCTCGATCGGTCACATGGGCTATGCGCTGGTCGGCCTTGCCTCCGGTTCGCAGTCCGGCGTGTCGGGCGTCGCGCTCTACATGCTGATCTACATGGTGATGACGCTCGGCACTTTCGCCTGCATCATGGCAATGCGCCGCAAGGATGGCGGTTCGGTCGAGAACATCGACGATCTCGCCGGTCTCTCTTCGACCAATCCCTTCATGGCGCTCGTCATGACGGCGCTGATGTTCTCGCTGGCCGGCATCCCGCCTTTCGCGGGCTTCTGGGCCAAGTGGTTCGTCATCCTGCCGGCCATCGAAGCCAAGCTCTATGCACTGGCCGTTATCGGTGTTCTCGCCTCCGTCGTCGGTGCCTATTACTATCTGCGCGTCATCAAGGTGATGTGGTTCGATGCGGCGGCCGGTGAATTCGGGCGCATCTCCGGCGAGCTGCGTCTGGTCTTCGGCCTGTCCGGCCTGTTCGTCACGGCCTATGTGCTGTTCGGCGGCCCGGTCGGCAGCGCGGCGGAAGCCGCCGCGAAGGCCTTCTTTTGAGGACGAGCGGGCGAGGGGGGCGCTACTCCCTCGACGCCTTCCGCCATGTGGCGATGGGCGAGGTCAGCTCCACCAACACGGAATGCCTGGCGCGTGCCAGGCACGGTGACCCCGGCAATCTCTGGGTCACCGCCAGCCGCCAGACGGCCGGCCGCGGCCGCCGCGGACGAAGCTGGGCCTCTGAGCCCGGCAATCTCTACGCTTCCCTTCTGTTGATCGATCCGGCACCCCCGGAGCGGCTCGGCTCGCTGCCGCTGGCGGTTGCGCTTGCCGTGCATGGCGCCCTTCGTTCCGTTCTGCCGGCAGCGGCCGAAGCTCTGGAAATCAAGTGGCCGAACGACGTGCTGATCGGCCGCAAGAAGTCCTGCGGCATCCTGCTCGAAGGCGAGGGTCTGCCCGGCGGCCAACGTGCGCTGGTGGCCGGCATCGGCGTCAACATCCGCTTTCGCCCCGATGATGCGCCCTATGGGGTCACCTCGCTGCAGGAACAGGGCTGCAACATTTCCGCCGAAGAACTGTTTTCCCATCTCTACCGCGAGATGGCCGAAGTGCTGGAGATGTGGGACGAGGGACGGGCGGTGTCTGCCATTACCGAGCGCTGGCGCTCCGTTGCCTGTGGCATCGGCGAACCGATCCGCGTCAATCTGCCGGATCGCTCCATTGACGGGCGTTTTGCCGGTATCGATGATCGGGGACTTCTGCTACTCGATACCCAACACGGCATGCTGCCGATCGCCGCCGGCGATGTCTTTTTTCTCTGACATCCGGCCCTGGGCGAAGCCCGAATTCCTTTGAACCGAAATGAGTATGTGAATGGCAAAACAGGACGAACTGGTTTTTCTGCCGCTGGGCGGGGTCGGCGAGATCGGCATGAATCTCGCACTCTACGGCTACGGACCTGCCGCGAAGCGCCAGTGGATCATGGTCGACTGCGGCGTCACCTTCGCCGGACCGGACCTGCCGGGTGTCGACCTCGTGCTGCCCGATATCGGCTTTCTGGCCCGCGAGCGCGACCGGCTGAAGGGCATCATCATCACCCATGCGCACGAGGACCATTACGGCGCACTGAACGATCTGTGGCCGGGTCTCAACGTGCCGGTCTATGCCTCGCCGTTTACCGCCGGCATGCTGGAAGCCAAGCGTGAATATGAAGGCAGCCGCGCCGAGATCCCGATCACCATCTTCAAGGCGGGTGACCGCATCAATGTCGGTCCCTTCGAGATCGAGGCGGTCGGCGTCAACCACTCGATCCCCGAGCCGATGTCGCTCGTCATCCGTACGCCGCTTGGCAATGTGGTGCATACCGGCGACTGGAAGATCGATGCCGAGCCTTCGCTCGGGCCGCTGACCGACGAGAACCGGTTCCGGGCCATCGGCGACGAGGGCGTCCTGGCCCTGATGTGCGACAGCACCAATGCCATGCGCGAAGGCGTCTCGCCTTCGGAGCAGGAGGTGTCGGAGGGGCTGCGTCAGGTCATCGAGCAGGCCGAAGGGCGCGTGGCGATCACCACCTTTTCCTCGAATGTGGGGCGCATCCGCTCCATCGCCCAGGCCGCCGAGGCGGCGGGTCGCGAAGTGCTGCTGCTCGGCAGCTCGCTGAAGCGCGTCTGCAACGTGGCCCGCGATGTCGGCCTGATGGAAGGCGTCAAGCCCTTCATCGCCGAGGACGAATATGGCTACATTCCCCGCGACAAGGTGGTGGTGATCCTTACCGGCAGCCAGGGCGAGCCGCGGGCTGCGCTGGCCAAGCTCGCCCGCGACGAGATGCGCCATGTGGCGCTTGCCGCCGGCGATACGGTCGTCTTCTCCTCGCGTGCCATTCCCGGCAACGAGAAGGCCATTCTGGAGATCATGAACGGTCTGATCGACCAGGGCGTCAGGATCGTCACCGACGGTCAGGCGCTGGTGCATGTGTCCGGCCATCCGCGCCGCAACGAACTGCAGAAGATGTACGAGTGGATCCGGCCGCAGGTGCTGGTGCCGGTGCATGGCGAGGCGGCGCATCTGACGGCGCAGGCGGAGCTTGCCCGCTCGGCCGGCATCCCCACCGTGCCGCGCGTTCGCAACGGCAATCTGCTGCGGCTGGCGCCGGGCGCCGTCGAGGTTGTCGAGGATGTGCCGCATGGCCGCATCTTCAAGGATGGCAAGCTGATCGGCGATATCGACGAAATGGGAATTTCGGATCGCAAGAAGCTCGCCTATGTTGGCCATGTCGCGGTCAACATCCTGCTCGACCAGCGCTTCGATTTCCTCGCCGATCCGGATGTGGTGCCGTTCGGCCTGCCGGATTACGACGAGGAGGGCGAGGACATGGCCGATACGCTTTATGACGCCGTGCTGGGGGCTGTGGAGAGCATTCCGCGCAGTCGCCGCAAGGATCTTGGTGCGCTGCAGGAATCGGTGCGGCGCGCCGTGCGCTCGGCCGCCAATGCCGCCTGGGGCAAGAAGCCGGTGGTGACGGTGTTCGTCAGCAAGGTCTAGGCTCCGGTGGAAGGCGCGACGGGCATCTGTTGGAAGTGAGGGAGGACTAGCATGCTCGGACGGGTCAACCACATTGCGATTGCCGTGCCGGATCTCGCCGCCGCGACCGCCACCTACCGCGATACGCTGGGTGCGCGTGTCTCGCAGGCGCAGGCACTGCCCGAGCATGGCGTCACCGTCGTCTTCGTGGAACTGGACAATACCAAGGTGGAGCTTCTCGAGCCGCTCGGCGAGGCCTCTCCTATCTCAGCCTTCCTGGCCAGGAATCCGGGCGGCGGCATGCACCATGTCTGCTACGAGGTGGAGGACATCATCGCCGCGCGCGACCGGCTGAAGGCCGCCGGTGCCCGTGTGCTGGGCGATGGCGAGCCGAAGACCGGCGCGCATGGCAAGCCGGTGCTGTTCCTGCATCCGAAGGATTTCTGCGGCACGCTGGTCGAACTCGAACAGGTGTGACACCAGGTCCCTGGCGGTTGCCCTTCAACCGGCGGCTATCACCCGCTACAGTGCGGCCGGAAGAGGAGCTTGCCCGCATGACATTCCTGTCGGCCTTCGCCGTCTATTTCATCATCTGGTGGATCACGCTGTTCGCCATCCTGCCGATCGGGCTGCGCACGCAGGCCGATGAGGATGAGGTGGTGCTGGGCACCGTGGAAAGCGCACCCGCAAAATTCCGCGGCGGCCGTGTGCTGCTGCTCACCACGCTGGTCTCGGCGCTTGTCTACGGTCTGTGGCTCGCCCTCTCCACCTATTACGGCTTCAACCTGTCGTCGCTGCCACGCATCGTGCCGGATTTCGGCCCCAATTGAACTGTCATGACGGCGGCGGAAACAGGGCGACCGAGCGCTTGGTCGGTTGTCGAAGAACCAAAAAAAAACAAGGCCTTGCAGCCTTGTTTCAAGTGTCGCGTGATCCTTTAACCGTTGCCGGGGCTGCGAACGAGCGCGCCTAAGATCTGATCCTCCCAAGACTTGACCGCGAATGGCAGAAATTTGAACTCCCTGCCTCTTTTATGAGCCGAAACTAGCTTAACATTTGGGCCTTGTCACCATCAAATTTGGCAGTTTTGCTACACTTCCGTAAAAATTTTCCTGTTGACGGAAAAGAGATCGGCCTTGTCACAAACATGGCGCAATCGCGGCAGGGGCGTGCTTCGTCCGCGTCGCGGGCAGATGGCCTGGCATCGCTGCGGCACGCGTCCGGCGTGCGGTGGGCGCGTGGGGGCACATGTGAGCCACATGTGGGCCGCATGTGGGCCGCTGGCGGAGGCGGGTTTCCATGTGGCCCTGAAAAGGCTATGAAGCCAGCCCTATATCAGCCCGTCACCGGCCGATTCCTGCCTCTTGCGGGACGGCCGCAAAGAACCCGGAAACCGCGATGCGCCTGTCCCGCTATTTCATGCCGATCCTCAAGGAAAATCCCAAGGAAGCGGAAATCGTCTCCCACCGCCTGATGCTGCGCGCGGGCATGATCCGCCAGCAGAGCCAGGGCATCTATTCGTGGCTGCCGCTCGGCAAGCGCGTGCTGGACAAGGTGAACGCGATCATCCGCGAGGAGCAGAACCGCGCCGGCGCCGTCGAATTGCTGATGCCGACGCTGCAGTCGGCCGAACTCTGGCAGGAAAGCGGGCGCTACGAGGCCTACGGCAAGGAAATGCTGCGCATCAAGGACCGCCAGGACCGGCCGATGCTCTACGGCCCCACCAACGAGGAGATGATCACCGACATCTTCCGTTCCTATGTGAAGTCCTACAAGAACCTGCCGCTCAACCTCTACCACATCCAGCTGAAGTTCCGTGACGAGATCCGTCCGCGCTTCGGCACCATGCGCTCGCGCGAATTCCTGATGAAGGACGCCTATTCCTTCGACATGACCCGCGAGGATGCCATCCATTCCTACAACAAGATGTTCGTGGCCTATCTGCGCACCTTTGCGCGGCTTGGCGTGCGGGCCATCCCGATGCGTGCCGATACCGGCCCGATCGGCGGCAATCACAGCCATGAATTCATTATCCTCGCCGATACGGGCGAATCGGAAGTCTTCTCGCACAAGAGCTTCATCGAATTCGACATTCCCGGCGAGAACACCGATTTCGACGATGTCGCCGGCCTGCAGGCGATCTTCGACAAGTGGACCTCCGTCTACGCCGCGACCTCGGAAATGCATGACGAGGCAGCCTTCGACGCCATTCCGGAAAGCGACCGTCTGTCGGCACGCGGCATCGAGGTCGGCCATATCTTCTATTTCGGCACCAAATATTCCGAACCGATGGGCGCCAAGGTGCAGGGTCCGGACGGCAAGGAACACCTTGTCCACATGGGATCCTACGGCATCGGCCCGACGCGCCTTGTTCCCGCCATCATCGAAGCATCGCATGACGAGAATGGAATCATCTGGCCTGCCTCGGTTGCACCGTTCGATGCAATGGTCATCACCATGAAGGTGGGGGACGAAGCCTGCGACCGGGTCTGCGACAGCCTCTATGCGGGTCTCACCAAGGCCGGCATGGACGTGCTCTACGATGATACGGACGACCGCGCCGGCACGAAGTTCGCGACCGCCGATCTGATCGGCGTACCGGTGCAGGTGATTGTCGGCCCGCGTTCTGCGGCCACCGGCGAAGTGGAAGTGAAGGACCGCAAGACGGGCGCCCGCGAGACCATGACGGTTGAAGCGGCGCTGAACCGTCTGACGGCTTCGGCGTAAAGACGACGGACAAGACCCGCCGCAGGCGCGGCGGGCACAGGGAGAGACGATGGCGAAGGGTGCGAAGGTTACGACGCAGCAGCAGGACGCGGTTCCCTCCGCCGGGCCCTTTTCTGTGTTCGAGCGAATGGTGGCCTGGCGCTACCTGCACTCGCGCCGGCGCGAGGCGTTCATCTCCGTCATCGCCGGCTTCTCCTTCGTCGGCATCATGCTGGGCGTGGCCACCCTCATCATCGTGATGGCGGTGATGAACGGCTTCCGCACCGAGCTGATCTCGCGCATTCTCGGCATCAATGGCCACATGATCATCCAGCCGGTCGACCAGCCGCTGACCGACTACGCACAGCTTGCGCAGAAGTTTGCGGCGGTACCGGGCGTCACCATGGCGCTGCCGCTGGTGGAGGGGCAGGCGCTCGCCTCCGGCAAGCAGGGGGCCGGTTCCGGTGCCCTGGTGCGCGGCATCCGCGCCGAGGATCTGGAAAAGCTGAAGGAAGTCTCCGGCAATATCCGCTCGGGCGATCTCACCGGTTTTGCCACCGGCGATGGCGTGCTCGTCGGCTCGCGGCTCGCGGCCTCGCTGGGGCTTGGTGCCGGCGACCGCATCACGCTGGTGTCGCCGGAAGGCGATGTCACGCCGATGGGGGTCAGTCCGCGCGTCAAGTCCTACACGATTTCCGGCATCTTCGAGGTCGGCATGTCGGAATACGACGCCTCGATCATCTACATGCCGCTTGCCGAAGCGCAGGCCTATTTCAATGCCGACGGCATCGTGCAGTCGATCGAGCTCTTCGTCTCCAATCCCGATGACATCGATGCGCTGCGTCCGAAGGTGGAGGCGGCGGCGGGCCGACAGGTCTTCATCACCGACTGGCGCCAGCGCAACCAGACCTTCTTCTCCGCCCTGCAGGTGGAGCGCAACGTGATGTTCATGATCCTGACGCTGATCGTGCTGGTCGCGGCGCTCAACATCATCTCCGGCCTCATCATGCTGGTGAAGGACAAGGGCAGCGACATCGCGATCCTGCGCACCATGGGCGCCTCGTCGGGTGCCATCATGCGCATCTTCTTCATGACGGGTGCTGCCATCGGCATTGTCGGCACCATTGCCGGCGTGCTGCTCGGCGTCGTCGTCTGCCTCAACATCGAATCGATCCGCCAGTTCTTTTCCTGGGTGTCGGGTACGGTGCTGTTCGATCCGGAGCTCTATTTCCTCAGCCAGCTGCCGGCGGAAATGAGTTTTGGCGAGACCGTCTCGGTCGTCGTCATGGCGCTGACGCTCTCCTTCATCGCGACCATCTTTCCGGCCTGGCGGGCCTCCCGGCTCGATCCGGTGCAGGCGCTGCGTTACGAATAGGACTGCTGACAGCCCATGCCCCGCAAAACCGTCTTGAAGCTCATCGGTGTCGACCGCCATTACGGCCAGGGCGACATGATGCTGTCGATCCTGAAGGGTGCCAGCTTCGAACTGAATTCCGGCGAGGTCGTCGCGCTGGTGGCGCCGTCCGGCACCGGCAAGTCGACGCTGCTGCATCTGGCCGGCCTGCTGGAACATCCGGATGGCGGCGAGATCTACATCAACGGCGAACCCTGCAACGGACTTTCCGACGAGCGCCGCACCGCCATCCGCCGCACCGATATCGGTTTCGTCTACCAGTTCCACCATCTGCTGCCGGAATTTTCCGCGCTGGAAAACATCATGATGCCGCAGATGATTGCCGGCCTGCCGAAGAAGGAGGCCGCAGAGCGCGCCGCCCAGCTGCTGGACTACATGCGCATCGGCCATCGCGCCGCTCACCGCCCGGCAGAGCTTTCCGGTGGCGAACAGCAGCGCGTGGCGATTGCCCGTGCGGTTGCCAATGCGCCGCTTCTGCTTCTCGCCGACGAGCCGACCGGCAATCTCGACCCGGAAACGGCGTCCTATGTGTTCGATGCGCTGGAAGCTCTCGTCCGCCAGTCCGGCCTTGCCGCACTGATTGCCACCCACAACCACGATCTTGCCGCCCGCATGGACCGCCGCGTGACGATCGAAGGCGGCAAGATCCGCGAGTTCTGATTCTTTCGCGTCCCCGGCTTTTCGGGATGGGTGGATCTTGGCGCAGGGCAGCCTCAATGCAGTTTGCGTTGGCGGCGCCCCCTCACCCTAACCCTCTCCCCGAGGGGAGAGGGGATTTTTCGGCACGCCGGTCGCTTTTCCCAGAACTGCCGCGGTTGAGGCTTGTCCCTTCTCCCCTGTGGGGAGAAGGTGCCCGAAGGGCGGATGAGGGGGCTTTGCTCACCGCGCGCCTGTTGGTTCAACGGCTCCCGACTTTTTCGGTTCTACCCCGGTCCTGTACCCGAAGGGCGCAACAGGGCGGCGTACCTGTGATCCGCCCGACCCCTGCGAAATTGCCTGCCTACCAACTGCCGGACAGCGGATTGCCGGAAAGCGGAATGGCGCGCTCGGTGCCCGCGGAGTCGCGCAGCGAGAGCGCCGCCTGCATCTTCTTCGGCGAGGGGCGGAACCACTGGCTGGCAATGCTGGCAAGGTCGCCGATCAGACCCTGGCCCCGCCAGTCGGCAAAGCGTCGGGCCATCGCTTCCGGCTCGGCATGAAGGAAGAAGTCGCCGGATTGCCCGAGATCGTTGATCGAGGCGGCCATGGCGCTGACCGGCTTCTGGAACATGCGGGCCGGCACCTCGGCCGTCTTCACCGCCTGCGGAAAGGCCGGCGCCATGAAGTCGAGGACGAAACCTTCCGCCTCCACCCAGCAGTGGAAGGTTTCGCCCGCGCCGGTCACATAGCCGTCGTCGCGGTGATCGGCAAACAGCACGATGGTGCCACCCAGATTATAGGCCGCCAGCCCGCCCTTCGGCACCGCCTGCAGCTTGAAGTGATGCTTCAGGATGAAGGCGCCGAAGCTCGCAAAATACATCGAGGCGGTGGCGGGATCGGCCTTCTGCGCCACAAGCAGGCTGTGGATGACCTTGTAGATCCGGTGATAGTCGCTCTGCTTGATCAGCATGGGTGTGCCTTCCGCCTGTGATGTGCCGGGTTCCAGTAGGCGAGGCGCCGGCGGATGTAAACGGCTGGATGATGTACGCGCCTGACTGTCTTCGGCCGGCCCTCCGCCCCGGAACGCAAAGCACTGGCCTCCCCGATGCGTGTGCCCTCTGCCACCCGTCTGTCTTGCCTCGGAAATCGGCCTGTTGCACCGGAAAACACCGCCCGCCAGACTGCAATGCGAGGCTTCTACTGCCCACTGCCCACTGCCCACTGGCCGCCGTTCCGTCCTGATGTTTTCCTGATGCCCGCGGGCACGCTCCCCAATCGAAACCTGATCTGCATCGGCCTAACCTTGCGGCATTGGTGATGTCGTTGCTGGCAACGGCATGTTCAGGGGAGTTCGTTCAATGATAAGCCGGTTCGCGGGCATGGCCCGCTCATCCTTCTCCGGGGCGCGGGATCAGCAGGCAAGGGGGCTTCCACCCCTCGCGCGGTCCCAGCCGGATTTTGCCGTGGCGTTGCGCCTGTCCGGTCTGTTCGGCCTGATTGCTCTGCTTTTTGCCGGCATGACCGGCCTTGCCGTGCTGTGAGGGAGGCTGCCATGCGGGTGAAGCTTCCGTACCGTCTCGGTTATCCCTCCGTGCGCCTGTGGATCGGCCGGGACAAACGCGGCCGCTGGCTGGTCTGCGACGGGCGCGGCACCGTCGGCGGCATCTTTGCCGACCGGGCGTCTGCCGTGCATGCGGCGATGTATGAAAGCGATGGTGCGCCCTGTTCCGTCTGCTGCCTGCCGGAGCAGCAAAGCCTCGACATCGAGGGCGAGATCGTCGATGGCGTGCCGCCCGACCTGCTTCGCCGCCCGCTGCTGCGGAGGTCCGACTGATGCGCCGCATACGCAAAGGCCATGCGCGCCCGCTGCCCGCCGCGCCCGCCCACCGTCCGCCGCTCGTCCTGCGCGCCACGGACATCATCCTCCTGATGCTCGCGCTCGGCATGGCGGGCTTCCTGCTGGTGCATGTGTTGACCCCGCCCGGCATGGTGCAGCCCTAGCGCCGACGAGGCATCGAGGAGGAGCGGCGAGGGCGGCCTGGCGCTGCTGCCGCGCGAACAGGAGCATCAGGCTTGTCTTCGGTATGTTCCAAGGGCGGTGCCCGCGTATCATCCGAGCATGAACACTGTAGCAGACAGCGGCGTCTCTTGCGTCACCCGCAGCTCCACAGACTCGGTCATCCCCGGGTTTGACCCGAGGATCCATGACCCCGTGCGTCCCCCGCCAGCCCCCTCTGCCCTCGCTATATATTGGCCGGGGAGATGGCGCGCCGACGCACCGAAAGCGGACGCCTCCGCCGATGGCGACAGCGATCTCGCACGTGCCCAGCGCGCAGCAGGCGGTTACATCTTTGGACTTTGGGACGCGTGTTGTAAGCGACTGTGCCCGCCAGCCCCCTCTGCCCTGCCGGGCATCTCCCCCCACAGGTGGGGAGATCGCATCGCGGCGCCACCTCCCCGCCCCATGACCGTCACAATCGAAGAAACCGCTCCGAGCTCTCTGTCCTGCGAGCGGCCAACCACTCTGCCGATCTCCCCCCTTGAGGGTGAGATGTCCGGCAGGACAGAGGGGGTAGCCCCATCCGCGAACGTCCAACGACAGCTCCCTAACCCATTGACCGGACACGCCTTCCGACAGGTCTCCGCACAAAGCCTCCAAGCCTCCGGCAAAAAAATCACCCTCGCAATTTCCCCACCCCCGAAATCCATGCCTACAATCCCCTCGTCCCGCAGCGGATACACCGGCAGGCGTGCCGGCGATGCGGGGCCGGTTCGGGGCAGGCGGGTGAGACGCAAAACCGCCTGATCCGGGTCCGTCAACAGGGTCCCCCTCCGGCGACCGGGTGGAGGAGAAGGCGCGTCGGACGTCTGCGCCCTGTCCTTCAACGCTCCCAGCTGCGCGTCGGGCGTGCCTTATGTGGCACACACGGGGAAGGCAGGCAGGGGCCGCATCGCCCGTTGTCCGCCCGCATCCGTCCCGCAAGGGAAGATGCGGGAACGGCGATGGCAAACGGCACCACCGGCCTTTCAGACAGAGGGACCGACCGGCGGGCACAAACAACCGAACGGGGCGCTGAGAGGTGCTACCTATAGACTACCCCACGAGGCAGCTTTCAGCGCCCCGGCCGGACACAGCGTCACACCACGGGTCGAAACCGGCCGCGTGAGGGATCGCGGCTGCGCGCGGCGCATCGGCACGCATCGGATACGAGCGGAGGCCTGTGGAAAGCGGGCAAAACGGGTGCGGTTTACCTCCGGTTAAACAAGTTTGTTCCGCCTTCGTTCTTTTTGTTGACGCATGAACATATTTGGAACAAAATAGAAACATAACGGAAAAGGAGAGCGCTGATGACTGATTTCCTCCGCGATGTGGCTGCATTTGCCTCCATGATGACCTTTCTCCTCTGCCTCTGGGTGTTTCTCGTGGCCATGGGCCCCGGCGGGGTTCCCACATTTTAAGTTGATGGGAAAAGCTTCGGCTGGACTTCATCTGTCCGAGGCCGGACAATGCCCGCCTCTGAATCGGATGGCGGCGACATGGCAGAAGTGAATGACACGAAGGTTTCGGGCGATCAGGCGGCGGCAGATCCGCAATTCGTTCACCTGAGGGTGCATTCGGCCTATTCGCTGCTGGAAGGGGCGCTGCCGCTCAAGAAGATCCTCGGCAAGGCCGCCGCCGACGGACAGCCGGCCATAGCCATTACCGACACCAACAATCTGTTCGTCGCGCTGGAATTTTCCCAGAAGGCCATGGACGAGGGCATCCAGCCGATCATCGGCTGCCAGATGGCCATCGACATGGAGGACCAGGGCGAGGAGAAGCGCGGCAACCAGAACGGTCTCGCCAAACTGCCGGCGCTGGTTTTGCTCGCCGCCAATGCGGTGGGTTACGAGCGGCTGGTGGATCTGGTCAGCCGCGCCTATCTCGGTGGCGAAGGCAGCCATCAGGCGGTGCACATCGCCATGTCCTGGCTGGAGGAGGAGGGTGCGGATGGCATCATCGCGCTCACCGGCTTTTCCTCCGGTCCGATCGATCCTCTGCTGAAGGAGGGCCATGCAGCCCAGGCGGAACAGCGTCTTCTCAGGCTGAAGGCGGTGTTCGGCGACCGGCTCTATGTCGAACTGCAGCGGCATGGTCGCTATGATCGTCGCCACGAGCGCCGGCTGATCGAGCTTGCCTATCGCCACGATCTGCCGCTGGTCGCCACCAACGAGGCCTTCTTCCCTTCGAAGGGCGAGTATGACGCGCATGACGCGCTGATGGCGGTGGCGCACAATGCCATCGTCTCCGACGACAGCCGGTTTCGCCTGACACCGGATCACTATCTGAAAAGCCGGGCGGACATGGCAAAGCTGTTCGCCGATCTGCCGGAGGCGCTGGAAAGCACCGTCGAGATCGCAAGGCGCTGCTCCTTCATCCTGAAGACGCGCAAGCCGATCCTGCCGCGCTTCACCGGCGCCACCGCCGATGCGGAAGAGGCCGAGCGCGCCGAGGCGGACGAATTGCGCCGCCAGTCCGTCGAAGGTCTGGAGCGTCGACTGGCCGCGCTTGGCATGGCGGCGGGCTATACGGAACAGGATTACCGCGAGCGGCTGGATTTCGAGCTTTCGGTCATCGAGCGCATGAAGTTCCCGGGCTACTTCCTGATCGTTTCGGACTTCATCAAATGGGCGAAGACGCAGGATATCCCGGTCGGGCCGGGCCGCGGTTCGGGCGCCGGCTCGCTGGTCGCCTATGCGCTCACCATCACCGACGTCGATCCGCTGCGCTTCTCGCTGCTGTTCGAGCGCTTCCTCAACCCGGAACGCGTCTCGATGCCCGACTTCGACATCGACTTCTGCCAGGATCGCCGCGAAGAGGTGATCCGTTACGTGCAGCAGAAATACGGCCGCGAGCAGGTGGCGCAGATCATCACCTTCGGTTCGCTGCAGGCGCGTGCGGCGCTGCGCGATGTCGGCCGCGTGCTGGAAATGCCCTATGGCCAGGTCGACAAGATCTGCAAGCTGGTGCCGAACAACCCGGCCAATCCCACGCCCCTCTCCAAGGCGATCGAGGAAGAGCCGAAGCTGCAGGAGGAGGCGGAGAAGGAACCGGTCGTCGCCCGCCTGCTCGATATCGCCCAGAAGATCGAGGGGCTCTATCGTCACGCCTCGACGCATGCCGCCGGTATCGTGATCGGCGACCGGCCGCTGTCGAAGCTGGTGCCGATGTATCGCGATCCGCGCTCCGACATGCCGGTCACCCAGTTCAACATGAAATGGGTGGAACAGGCCGGCCTGGTGAAGTTCGACTTCCTCGGCCTGAAGACGCTGACGGTTCTCAAGACCGCCGTGGATTTCGTCGCCAAGCGCAACATCCACGTCGATCTCGCAAAAATCCCGCTGGACGACGCCAGGACCTACGAGATGCTGTCGCGCGGCGAAACCATCGGCGTGTTCCAGGTGGAAAGTGTCGGCATGCGCAAGGCGCTGCTCGGCATGAAGCCGGACTGCATCGAGGACATCATCGCGCTGGTGGCGCTCTACCGTCCGGGCCCCATGGAAAACATCCCGGTCTACAATGCCCGCAAGCATGGCGAGGAAGAGATCGAATCGATCCATCCGAAGATCGATTACCTGCTGAAGGAAACACAGGGCGTCATCGTCTACCAGGAACAGGTCATGCAGATCGCGCAGGTCCTGTCCGGCTATTCGCTCGGCGAAGCCGACCTTCTGCGCCGCGCCATGGGCAAGAAGATCAAGGAGGAGATGGACAAGCAGCGCGCCCGCTTCGTGGATGGTGCGATGAAGAACGGCGTGTCCAAGCCGCAGGCCGACCTGATCTTCGACCTTCTGGCGAAATTCGCCAATTACGGCTTCAACAAGTCCCACGCCGCCGCCTACGCCATCGTCTCCTACCAGACGGCCTACATGAAGGCGCATTACCCGGTCGAGTTCCTCGCCGCGTCGATGACCTACGATATGGCCAATACCGAGAAGCTGAACGATTTCCGCCAGGATGCGGCGCGTCTCGGAATTAAGGTGGTGCCGCCGTCGATCCAGACCTCGTTCCGCAAGTTCGAGACCGGCGAGAACTGCATCTTCTATTCGCTGGCCGCCATCAAGGGCGTCGGCGAATCGGCCGTGGAACACATCGTGGCGGTGCGCGGCGACACGCCCTTTGCCAGCATCGAGGATTTCTGCCTGCGCATCGATCCGAAGCAGGTGAACCGCCGCGTGCTCGAAAGCCTGATCTATGCCGGCGCCTTCGATTGCTTTGGCAAGGACCGCGCCGAACTGGTGACCGGCCTCGACCGCATCATCGGCTATGCGCAGCGCGCCGCCGAGGGCAAGACGAGCGGCCAGCACGACATGTTCGGTTCCTCCTCCGCCGCGGGTCCGGAAAAGCTGATCCTGCCCTCCTTCGATCCGTGGACCGCATCGGAAAAGCTGATGCGCGAATATCAGGTGCTCGGCTTCTATCTGTCGGCCCATCCGCTCGATACCTACAAGGATGTGCTGGCCAAGATGCGCGTTCAGAATTTTGCCGAGTTTTCCGCCGCCGTGAAGGCAGGCGCCTCGGCAGGGCGTCTGGCGGGAACGGTCACCTCGAAGCAGGAGCGCAAGACCCGCACCGGCAACAAGATGGGCATCGTTACCTTCTCGGATGCTTCCGGCCAGTTCGAGGCGATCCTGTTCTCCGAGGCGCTCAACCAGTATCGCGACCTGCTGGAACCCGGCAAGTCGCTGGTGATCACCGTGCAGGCCGACGAGCGGCCGGAAGGCATCGGCCTGCGCATCCAGACGGTGCAGTCGCTGGAGGAGAAGTCGGTGCAGATGCAGAAGGCCTTGCGCGTCTATGTGCGCGATTCCGGTCCGCTGAAGACGGTCGCCCGGCATCTCAATGCCCGTGGCGACGGCCTCGTCTCCTTCATCGTCATCAAGGATGACGGCAAGCGGGAGATCGAAGTGGAGCTGACGGAGAAATTCCGCCTTTCGCCGGAGATCGCCGCAGCCCTGCGCGCGGCGCCCGGCGTTCTGGACGTGGAACTGGTCTGAGGCGAAGCGCGGGCGCTTGCGGGCTGATCCGTCAGCGGTCAGAGATCGAGCGCGCTGTGGCCGCGATGGGTCAGCGTGATGAAGTCGGTGCCCTTAGTCGTTTCCTTCTCGGTGCCGGTATCGGTGATCGTCAGCGAGGCGCCGGTGGTCAGCAACGCGCCGATGCGCGCTTGCAGTTCTGCCGGCACATGAAGGCGGTCAAGCACGGTCTGCAGCGCCTGCGGGCCGTCCGGGGCCTCTTGCGTGATGCCGAGGCGCTGGCGTTCCTCCGGTGACAGATCGTTCGGCAGCGACAGACCCTGCCATGCCGCCGCCCGGCTTGCCGGCTCGATCCGCACGATGCTCAGAAAATGGGTGCCGAGCGCCACCTGCGGCGCGTCGAAGTCGACCGGCTCCGACAGCACGTCGGCAAAATTCTGCCGCACGATCAGCTTGCCCGCCGGCGGCCTGTCGCGTCCTGCGGAGGCCCGGAGTGCGGAGACAAGCGCCGGTGCCAGTTGCGCTCCCGTCTCCGGCAGGCCCTTCCAGCGCTTGTAGCCGGCCAGCGCCTGCCGGGTGGCAGGCCCCATGATGCCATCGGCGGTGCCGGCATCGAAGCCGAGTTCGCTCAGCATGGCCTGTATGTCGGCGATCTCGTCGCGCTCGGTTCGCCGGGTGATCAGGATGCGCACCGGCGGCTCGTCCGCACGCGCGGCCCGGTCTGGGGAGGCGGCAGGCAGGGTGTCCGCATGCGCCGTGTTCAGCGCCACGTCCACCGGATCGTCGCCGGCCGGCAGCGCGGCGTGGCGCTCGGGGGCATCGGTAAGCTGCGGCTGCGGTGGTGCAGCCGGCAGCGGCTGGAACAATGTGGCATGCCGGACGGGCCGAGGCGCCACCGGTGCGTCCGAGATCACCACATGCGTGCCGATCCCGGTCATGCCGTAGAGTGAACGGGCAAATTCCGCCGGCAGCCGCACGCAGCCATGCGAGGCGGGAAAGGCGGGCACGCTGCTTGATTCATGCAGCGCGATGCCGGACCAGGTCAGGCGCTGCATCCAGGGCATCGGAGCGTCGGAATAGATGTTGGACTTGTGGTGCCGTGCCTTCTGCAGCACCGAAAAGATGCCGGTCGGGGTCTCGTGGCCAGCCTTGCCGGTGGAGACATGCGAGGTCGCCACCACCACGCCATCCTCATAGACGGCGAGCGACTGGGTCTGGCGGGAAACGATGATCTGCAGCGTGTGCCGATCGGCGGCGTCGGCAGCCGAGGACGATATGGCAACGGTGGCAAGAAGCAGGAGACGGGCAGCGAGGCGAGGGGGCATGGCACGGCAGCGACATTATCGGGAAGGGACCATGCTAGAGGCACATGCTTAAGGAAGGGTTTCCTGTGCCGCCGCCATCCCGTGAAACTGTATCAGGACAGGCAAAGGCGGTGCATGATGCCCGGCGGCGCGGGGAGGGGGCGGCGGACCGGAGGAAGAACGCGATGCGTCGCGCCGGCCATTGCCGTGCCACTCCCTTCCGTCCCTCCGGTGTCCGGCAGGCGGTCTGCTAGGGCTTGCGCGCGCCGAAGGTATAGCCGGTTTCCACGGAGGTCTTGCCGAACTTGTCGCGCAGCTTGTCCATGGCCGCCTCGGCGGCAGCCCGGCGACCGGCCTGCCGGTCGACGAGATCGGGCGGGTCGGCGCGGTCCGGATCGGTGAGATCGGAAACGCCGATGCCGATCAGCCGGAATTTGGTGCCATCGGTTTCCCGCTCGAGAAGCGAGAGGCCGGTGCGGAAAATGCGGTCGGCAAGCTGGGTTGGATCCTCCAGCCGCCGATTGCGGGTGCGGCTGCGGAAATCGGCGGTCTTCAGCTTCAGCACCACCGTCTGCCCCGCGATCTGCTGCTTCTTCAGCCGGGTGGAGACCTTCTCCGACAGCCGGCGCAGCACCGGCACCAGATCCTCGTAGCGCGCAATGTCCTCGAAGAAGGTGGTTTCGGCCGAAACGCTCTTGGCAGGCTCGTTGGGATGGACGCTTCTATCATCGATGCCGCGCGCCAGCCGGAACAGACGCTGGCCCATGGTGCCATAGCGGCGCATCAGGTCGCTTTCCGCCATTGTCTGCAACTGCCCGATGGTGCGGATGCCGTCCGCCTCCAGCGTCGCGGCAAAGGCCTTGCCGACGCCCCAGATGGTGGTGACCGGGCGGGGCGCGAGGAAGGTCACCGCTTCCTCCCGGCCGATCACCGAAAAGCCGCGCGGCTTCTGCAGGTCGGAAGCCACCTTGGCGAGGAACTTGCAGTAGGACAGGCCGACCGAGAGCGTGATGCCGATTTCGCTTTCCACGCGGCGCACCAGCCTTGCAAGGATGCGCGCCGGCGGATCGTGGTGCAGGCGTTCGGTCCCGGAGAGATCGAGAAAGGCCTCGTCGATGGAGAGCGGCTGCACCAGTGGCGTCAGTTCCTGGAAGAGCGTGTGCACCTGCCGGCCTACCGTCGCATATTTCTCCATGTTGGGCGGAATGACGACCGCATCGGGACAGGCTTCCAGCGCCTTGAACATCGGCATGGCGGAGCGCACGCCGCTGATGCGGGCGATATAACAGGCGGTCGACACAACGCCCCGCTTGCCGCCACCGATGATCACCGGCCTGTCGGCGAGTTCCGGATTGTCGCGTTTCTCGACCGAGGCATAGAAGGCATCACAATCGATATGGGCGATGGTGAGATCATAGAGTTCCGGATGGTAGACAAGGCGCGGGCTGCCACAGGCGCGACAGCGCCGCCGGCCTTCCGGTTGACCGGTCAGGCAGTCACGACAAAAGCCGGGATCGAGGGCGGCAGGCTGCGTCATGTCCGGAACAAAGATTGAACATCACGACCATAGCCGCCTTGGCGGCCGCAGACAAGCACCGTGCTTCACCGTCGGCGCAGGTTGTGGACAGCTGGCGGCCGCCGCTGGGCAGGGCGCGCTTCAGCGCCTGGAAAAATGTCGCAGCAGATGGCCTTCCGCCTCGGGCCAGTTGCGGGCCTGAACCACATGTGGCCCGGGTTTCGGGGCATGCCGGTGCATGTCGCTTTCAGGCATAAGGTGGACGAGCAGGCATTGCGGCACGCTTTCGGCGACCGAGACATGATTGTGGGCCATGTCGTCGATGAAGGCGAGCGGCAGCGGCCGGTCGGCATGCATGTGCCGGACCACCGGCCCCTTCGGGCTTTCGGTGGCCAGCAGCGGAAAGGTGAGGTCAAGCCGGTCGAGAAGCCGGCGGCGCATCAGCGTGTAACGGGGCGGCATGGCGGTGAGGAACACCACGTCGGCGGTTTCGCCGAGCCGCTTGAGGGTGGTGACAGCGTCTCCGAACGGCGTCTGCCAGCTTTCCTGCGCCTCGAAGAAATCGAGAATCAGCTGGCTGACCAGCGCGTCCGCGAGCGGCGAGTCGTCGCGCGCGGAGACGATGTTGCCGTGCAGCCGGTAGGAGCGGGGCACCAGCCGGTGGCCGAGACTGTCGAGAAAACGTTCGAAGGGGCGCAGAAACTCCAGCACCACGTCGTCGACGTCGCAGACGGCAAGCGGCCGATCTCCAAGGCGCACATGGGCAAGGTCGACAATCTCGCTCATCCGGATTCCCCCGAATCGAGGCCCGGTCCCGAATAGTGGTGCCAGGCGGCGACCACTGCTTCCGGCTTCCAGTCCCGCGCGGCACAGAAGGCCATCAGGGTCGGTTCATGTCCCATCACGAAATCGATCATGCCGGCGAGAAAGCCGGGATCGCCGATTGCGTCGCGCAACTGGTCCACGCGCACGCCCGACAGCGCGAGAAAACGGCCGAGCATCTCCGGCTCCTCCGCAAGCCATTGCAGAATGGCGGTCGCCGTTTCTTCCGCCGGGGGAAGCGATGATGTTTTTCCTGTCTCGCGCCGCATGCTGCAACAAATTACCTTTTCTTCAACCAAATGGCTTTAGACTGTCTGAACCGAATGAATGGAATCGGCCGCAGGCGAGCTTATCTTCGCAGGATATGCTTGCAAGGCAGGATTTGGGGATGATGTTATGCCCAAGAGGGTCATGATTGTCGAAGACAACGAGCTTAACATGAAGCTCTTCCGCGACCTGATCGAGGCCTCGGGCTATGCAACGATCCAGACGCGCAATGGCATGGAGGCGCTGGATCTGGCCCGCAAGCACAAGCCGGACCTCATCCTGATGGACATCCAGCTGCCGGAAGTCTCCGGGCTGGAGGTGACGAAATGGCTGAAGGAAGACGACGAACTGCACGTCATTCCGGTCATTGCCGTCACCGCCTTCGCGATGAAGGGAGATGAGGAGCGCATTCGCCAGGGCGGATGCGAGGCCTATGTCTCCAAGCCGATTTCCGTGCCGAAGTTCATCGAGACCATCAAGACCTATCTTGGTGATGCCTGATACGGGACAAGGGTAAATGACGGCACGGATCCTGGTGGTTGACGATGTTCCGGCCAATGTGAAGCTGCTGGAAGCCAGGCTCCTTGCCGAATATTTCGACGTGCTGACGGCCTCCGGCGGCGCAGAGGCGCTCGATATCGTTGCCCGTACGCCCGTCGACATCATCCTTCTCGACGTCATGATGCCCGGCATGGACGGGTTCGAGGTCTGTGCGCGGCTGAAGGCCGATCCCCGCTCCGCCCATATCCCGGTGGTCATGGTGACCGCGCTCGACCAGCCGGCAGATCGCGTGCAGGGCCTGAAGGCCGGCGCCGACGATTTTCTCACCAAGCCGGTCAACGATCTGCAGCTCGTCTCGCGCGTGAAAAGCCTGGTGCGGCTGAAGATGCTGAGCGACGAGCTGCGCATCCGCGCCGAAACGGCACGCAAGATCGGCGTTGAAGACGCCTTCCGCCTGGATCTTGAGGACGGGCCGGGCCAGGTTCTGCTGGTCGACAGCCGTGCCGCCTCGCAGGAACGTATCGTGCGGGCCCTGAAGCCGGTGGCAGAGGTGCAGGCGCTCTCCGATCCGCAGGCGGCCCTGTTCGAGGCGGCGGAGAGCCCGGTGGATCTCGTCATCGTCAATGCCGCCGGTGAGGACTACGACCCCTTGCGGATCTGCGCGCAGCTGCGCCTGCTGGAGCGCACACGCTTCCTGCCGCTGCTGCTGGTGACCGAGACCGGCGCCGAGGACATGGTGATCCGCGCGCTGGATCTCGGCGTCAATGATTACATCATGCGTCCGATCGATCCGAACGAACTGGTGGCCCGAACGCTGACCCAGATCAAGCGCAAGCGCTACAACGACCGCCTGCGCGCCAGCCTGAGCCACTCCATAGAACTTGCCGTCACGGACGCGCTGACGGGGCTCAGCAACCGCCGCTATCTCGACAGCCACCTGAGAACGCTGTTCAACCGTGCGGCAAGCCGGACACGGCCTCTTTCGGTGTGCATCACCGATATCGACCGCTTCAAGCAGGTGAACGATACCTATGGCCACGATGCGGGCGACGAGGTGCTGCGTGAATTCGCGCGGCGCATCCGCTCCACCGTACGTGGAGCCGACCTTGCCTGCCGCTATGGCGGCGAGGAATTTGTCGTGGTGATGCCGGAAACCGATGCGGCGACCGCGGCGGTCGTTGCCGAACGGCTGCGCGCCATCATCGAAGGCGAGCCCTTCGTACTGGCGCAAGGCGCGCTCCGGCTGTCGATAACCGCCTCGCTCGGCATTGCCAGCAACGATTCCGGCATCGAGACACCGGAGCACCTGCTGAAGCAGGCCGACCGCGCCCTCTATGCGGCAAAGACTGCCGGTCGCAACCGAGTCGTGGCATCTGCCGCCTGATGATTCGCGGCTTTATTGCAAAAATGCGATAGAACCTGCCCGACGATGACGGTCCGCCCTGAACCGCAAAGCTTTGCGAAAAGTTAGACGAGAAGGCGGGCGTGCGCTGCACTATCCGATTTTTCGTATGCTTTTGACAAAAGCCTGATCTGGCGCGCGTCTTTCTTTGCGGCACATTGTCCAAAAAACACTCAGCTTTTGCCAGATTGACTCGTTGCAAAGTTGGTGTGCAATATTACTTCGCTTATTTTTGCCGGAGTATAGCAATCGGCGCACTGTTTTTAACCATGTCCTGGGGAAAAGCGGATGCCGGTTAAGAATAGGTTGATTTTCGTTCTAAATTACGCAAGTTTAGCAACAAGGCAGTTTGTTCCCGCGGGAACTCAGATACCCCATGATGCTCAGGTCCGCCGCATCTCCTGGGTCGTGGGGTCGGTCGGTCGGTTCGCATATAACGCGGTTCCTCGTGCCGCTTGCGCGCCGGCCGACCCCCTTAGCCTCCAACCCCATTTGTTTTCGCAATCGAGACATGACCGCGACGTGGTCACGCTGCCGGCGCATCCGGCCGGATGATGCGCTCAATGCAGCACGCTCCTGTGCCGAAAGCGTACTCCTGCAGATCCGGCTTGCGCCGCGCGGTGTCGCGGGCGTTCGGCCGAAACGAAAAAAGGC
This sequence comes from Rhizobium sp. CSW-27, assembly GCF_018760785.1. GTDB lineage: Bacteria > Pseudomonadota > Alphaproteobacteria > Rhizobiales > Rhizobiaceae > Neorhizobium. Next base: position 16,304 of record NZ_JAHHZO010000001.1, on the reverse strand, counting down.
GCGGAGCCTGGGCGCCGCGCCTTTTTGAAGAGAGGAAACCGATCAATTACTTGATCTTGGTTTCCTTGAACTCGACATGCTTCTTGACGACCGGGTCGTACTTGGTCTTGGTCATCTTGTCCGTCATCGTACGGCTGTTCTTCGTCGTGACGTAGAAGAAACCGGTATCGGCCGTCGACAGCAGCTTGATTTTGATGGTCGTAGCTTTCGCCATGGTCTTCCTGCCTCTGAATAAAAATCAAGCCGCGGACGCCTGAGCGGTCCACGGCGAAATCTGGCGCGAAACTACAAATCGCGTCCGAAAAGTCAAGCCCGTTCTCGGCCGAAAAGCAGCCGGCATATGGATATCAGCACATAAAGGCCAAAGAAGCCCGCCAAAGCCCAGGCAAAGCCGTCATTTCCGCTGATATCGATGGCGGCGCCGATGGCCTGCGGGCCGGCAACGGTGCCGACCGCATAGCAGAAAACGAAGGCGGCATTGGCGGCAGCCAGGTCCGATCCGGTGAGTCGGGAGCCGAGATGGGCAAGGCCGACCGTGTAGAGGCCGGAGACGCAGCCGCCCCAGACCAGCAGCAGGCCGGCCATCAGCCACCAGTGGTGGATCAGGAAGGGAAGCGCAAGCGCGCCCATCAGTCCGGCGATCGCCATCAGGAACAGCATCGGCCGGCGGTCCTTCAGCCGGTCGGAAATCATGCCGAATGGGATCTGGAACACCATGTTGCCGATGCCCATCACCGTCAGCAGCAGGGCGGCATTGGCCTCCGGCAGGCCGGAGCGGTTGGCATAGACCGGAAACAGCGACAGGCCGCCGGCCTCGACGGCGCCGAACACGAAGACGGCGGCGGTCGCGGTCGGCACCAGATAGACATAGCGCAGGAAGTGCTTCTGCGGCTTTTCCTCCAGAACCGGGCTTTCGTCGCGCGCGATATAGATCGGCACGAAGGCAACCAGGATGGCGCAGGCGCCGATGATGAAAGGCAGGATACCCTCGCTGCCGATCGCCGAAAAGATCAGCGGGCCGATCGCGAAACCGACCGCCAGCACGGTGGCGTAGATGCCAAGCACAAGGCCGCGGCGGCGCGGCGGCGCTGCGGCATTGATCCAGAATTCGGAGAGGATGAACAGCGTCGTGGTGGCGCCATGGAAGGCAAGCCGCAGCGGAAACCACATCCAGAAGGCATCGGCGTAATAGAAGCCGAGCGCGCTGACGGCGGAAATCACCACGGCCCACAGCATGGTGCGGGCCACGCCGAAATCATGCGCGAGGCGGGTGGTGATCGGTGCCGCGATCATCGCCGCGACGCCGGCCATGGCCGAGTTCAGCCCGATGAGGGTGGAGGAAATGCCCCGCTTTTCGAGAATGATGCTGAGCAGAGGCAGACCGAGGCCGATGGCGATGCCGACCGCGCTGATGGCGGAGATGGCGGCAATCAGCGACGGCCAATGGATCTCTTCGGGGTGGCCCATGTTGCCGCCCGTCGCCTGGGACATCTGTCGATCCTTCGTGTAGGAATCCATTTTCTTTACAACCGCCTACGCAGAAACGCACCGTTACGATTGGTGTACACACATACATCGCTTCCAAACGGCAAAGAACGATCCGACTCAAGTGATTTTTTTAAGTCACCCAGGACGGCCAGCAGGATCTCCGGCATTTTCACGGTTTCGAGCGCATCGATTGCCAGCCAGCGCAGGTCCGTCAGTTCGTCGCTGTCTTTCATCTGCCGGTCATCGATGCTGCACTCGTCGATGAAGGCCGCGAAAAACCGGTTGTCGAAGCGTCTCGGCGCGCCGGGCGGAGTAACGGCGCGGGCGATATAACGCAGGCAGGAGAGATCCGGTGCCTGTGCCGGCCCGGCGCTGAGGCCAAGCCCGGTTTCCTCGAGCAGTTCGCGTGCGGCCGCCAGAGCCAGTGCCCGGGCGCTCGCAGCCGACAGCAGGCGCCTGCCATCCCGCTGCAGCCGCGCCAGCACCTGAGGGTGAAGATCGCGCGCGAAGGGCAGGGCGTGGTCGCGCGGGTCGCGCCGGCCGCCAGGCACCACGTAGAGATCGGGCATGAAGACATGGCCGCTGCCACGCCGGCCGACAAGGATGCGACAGATGCTGCTGCTGCGGTCGACGAGGATGAGCGAGGCGGAAGGGTGCGGACGCAGTCTCGCCGCAGCCCCGGTCGAAGCGGCAGAGGGTCCGACAGGGCCTGGCGCGCCGGCCCCGCTGGTCATGCGGCCGATCCGGTCATGCGCCGTGACCGCCACGGCCGGGATCGACGCTCTCGTCCTCCTGGCCGAAGCCGTGCATGCGCAGCGCCCATTGCAGACCGATCACGCCTCCCTTGATCGGCTGCATGGAGGCAAGCGCGGTCAGGATGGTGATCGGCGTCCAGATGGCGAGATGCGTCCACATCGACAGCTGCCAGACCATGTCCGTCATCATGAAGCCGCCGACCGTGACATGGCCGATGACGAAGATGACGAGATAGGGCGGCAGGTCGTCGGCCCGGTGATGGAACATTTCCTCGCCGCAGGCCGCACAGCGATCGACGGGCTTGAGGAAGCGGCCGAAGAGGCGCCCCTTGCCGCAATTGGGACAGGTGCATTTCAGGCCGCGCAGGATGGACTGGCCAAGCGGACGTTCCGGGCGATCGGGGCTGCCGTAGCGAATGGGCTGAGCCGGGCCGTGGGCATGATCGCTCGAAACTGTCATCGCTGTTCTCCTATCGGCCGCGCCGTGGCGGACGGGTTCCGGGTTTTCGTGCGGCGGTGCGGCCGCGCCGTCCAGACTTGTGGAAGGAACGGGTCGCCGCGCCCATCTTCTGGCCCTCGCTCAGCATCTCGAAGCGCAGGGCGCCGGCAAGAGGGATCGCCTCCGCCAGCTTAACATCCACCGCGTCACCAAGCTGATAACCGAGGCCGGTCTTGTCGCCGATCAGGGCCTGCCGGCTTTCGTCGTAGTGGAAATAATCATTGCCGAGCGTAGATATGGGCACGAAACCGTCGGCGCCATAGGTAGGCAGCGTGACAAAAAGTCCCGCCTTGGTAACACCGGAGACGCGGCCCTCGAATTCCTGTCCGACGCGCTCGGCGAGATGATGGGCGATCAGCCGGTTGATCGTATCGCGTTCGGCGGCCATGGCGCGTCGTTCGAAGGTCGAGATTTCGGCGGCGATGTCGTCGAGCTGGCCTTCTTCCTCCGGCGTGATCCCGCCTTCGCCAAGCCCCAGCGAGCCGACGAGCGCGCGGTGCACGATAAGGTCTGCATAACGGCGGATCGGCGAGGTGAAATGCGCGTATTTCATCAGGTTGAGGCCGAAATGGCCGATATTCTCCGGGCTGTAGACCGCCTGGCTCTGGCTGCGCAGCACCATTTCGTTGACCATCACCTGATGCGGCGTGTCTTCGGCCTTGGCAAGGATGCCGTTGAACGAGTTGGAGCGCATCTGCCCGCCCTTGGCCATCGAGATGCCGAGCGTCGCCAGGAACTCGCGCAGCACCTCCTGCTTGGCAAGGGTGGGGGCGTCGTGGATGCGGTAGATCAGCGGCTGGCGCTTCTTCTCCAGCGTTTCGGCGGCGCACACATTGGCCTGGATCATCATTTCCTCGATCAGCTTGTGGGCGTCGAGGCGTTCGGGGATGATAACTTTATCGACCGTGCCGTCCGGCTTCAGCAGGATCTTGCGCTCCGGCATGTCGAGTTCGAGCGGCTGGCGGCGGTCGCGGCCGCGCTTCATGATCGCATAGGCGTTCCACAGCGGCTTCAGGATGGGGTCGAGCAGCGGGCCTGTCTTGTCATCCGGCTTGCCGTCGATCGCCGCCTGTGCCTGCTGATAGGAGAGTTTTGCCGCGCTCTTCATCATGATGCGGTGGAAGGTGTGGCTCGCCTTGCGGCCCTCCTTCGAAAAGACCATGCGCACGGCAAGCGCCGGCCGGTCCTCGCCCTCGCGCAGCGAGCAGAGGTTGTTGGAGATCCGCTCCGGCAGCATCGGCACGACGCGGTCGGGGAAATAGACGGAATTGCCGCGCTTCAGCGCCTCGCGGTCGAGCTGCGAGCCGGTGCGGACATAATAGGAGACATCCGCAATCGCGACGGTGACGATCACGCCGCCTTCATTGTCGGGCGAGGGGTCCGGTTCGGCATAGACCGCATCGTCATGGTCCTTGGCGTCCGCCGGGTCGATGGTGACGAGCGGCAGGTCGCGCCAGTCCTCGCGCTTCACCATGCTGGCGGGCCTGGCGTCTTCCGCCTCGTCCATCACCTGTTTCGGGAAGATGTGCGGAATGCCATGCGAATAGATGGCGATCATCGAGATCGCCTTTTCCGAGGCGACCGAGCCGACAACGGAGAGAACCTTGGCGCGCGTCAGTCCAAAACGGTTGCCGCGCAGCACGTCCGCCTCGATCAGGTCGCCATCCTTCGCCTCGCCGAGATCGGCGGCAGCGATCTGCATCTCCTCGCCGCGCCGGTCGATCGGCAGAAGGCGCGCGCCGCCCTCCGGCATCAGGCGGATGACGCCGAGTGCTGCATTGCGGTGCTTGTCGATGATTTTCACGACACGCGCCGTATAGGCCGGGCCGGTGCGATCCTTGTTGGGGAAAATCTTAGCAAGCACCCGGTCGCCAAGGCCGGCGGCAGGCGCTTTCGCCTTGCTGCGATTGTCGGAGGACTGACGGATCAGCACGGCCGGCGCGACACCCTGGTCCTCCAGCCACTCGGCGGGACGGGCGATCAGTTCGCCATCCTTGTCGCGGCTGGTGATGTCGAGCACCGTCATCGGCGGCAGGGCGCCCGGCCGCGTCAGCGCCTTGCGGCTTTTCTGCAGCAGACCCTCGTCTTCAAGGTCGCGCAGCAGATCCTTGAGTTCGACGCGCGTATCGCCCTTCAGGCCGAAGGCCTTGGCGATCTCGCGCTTGGTGGCGCGATCCGGATTGTCGGCGATGAATGCGAGCAGCACCTCGCGCGGCGGAACCACGCCCTGCACGATGATCGACCGGTCACCGGAAGCGGCCAGCTCCGCGCGAAGGGCAGCCTTGCGGCTCAGGGGTTGGGAGGGCTTGGCTTCGCGCGGATTCTTGCTCACGTTCCTGTCTTCTTCGTTTTCGCGGCGGCCTTGGGCTTGGCCGCAGCCTTCGCCCTGCTCGCGGTCTTCTTCACCGGCTTTGCCGCATCCTCGTCGGCGGATGCCGTCTTTGCCTTGGCGGGCGCCTTGGCGGCCTTGCCCTTGGCGGCGGGCGTCTTGCCGGCCTTTTCGGTCAGAAGCGCCAGCGCCTCCTCCACCGTCACACTCTGCGGGTCCTTGCCCTTCGGCAGCGTGGCATTGACCTTGCCCCAGTTGATATAGGGGCCGTAGCGGCCTTCACGCACCGTCATGGCGCCGCCTGCCGGATGGTTGCCAAGTTCCTTCAGCGCGGCCGTGCCGGCGCGCGCCCGTCCACCGCCCTTGCTCTGCTTTTCCGCCAGAACGGTGACGGCGCGGTTGAGGCCGATCGAGAAGACGTCCTCGACGCTTTCCAGATTGGCATAGGTGCCGTCATGCAGCAGGAAGGGGCCATAGCGTCCGATGCCGGCGGAAATCATCTTGGCCGTCTCCGGGTGCTGGCCGACATCGCGCGGCAGGTTGATCAGCGCCATCGCCTTCTCGTGGTCGATGTCCTCCGGCTTCCAGCCGCGCGGCAGGGAGGCGCGCTTGGCCTCCTTGCCGTCGCCACGCTGGATGTACGGTCCGAAACGGCCGGAGCGCAGCGTCAGTTCCTCGCCGGTCATCGGATCGGTGCCGAGCGCCTTCGGTTCATTCAGGGCAGAGGCCTCCGCCTCTGCGCCGTCGGAGGAGAGCTGGCGGGTATAGTTGCAGTCCGGATAGTTTGAACAGCCGACGAAGGCGCCGTACTTGCCGAGCTTCAGCGAAAGGTTGCCGGTGCCGCAGACCTGGCAGATGCGCGGGTCCGAACCGTCCTCCCGCTTCGGGAAGACGAGCGGCGCGAGCGCCTCGTTCAGCGCATCGAGCACATTGGTGACGCGTAGTTCCTTGGTGTCCTCGATCTGGGCGAAGAAATCCTGCCAGAAATCGCGCAGAACCTGCTTCCAGTTCAGTTCGCCGGCGGAAATCCGGTCGAGCTTTTCCTCGAGGTCGGCGGTGAAGTCATATTCCACATACTTCGTGAAGAAGTTCTCGAGGAAGGCCGTGACAAGGCGGCCCTTGGAATGGGGAATGAGCTTGCGCTTCTCGACGACGATGTATTCGCGGTCGCTCAGCGTCTTCAGCGTCGCCGCATAGGTGGAAGGGCGGCCGATGCCAAGCTCTTCCATCTTCTTGATCAGCGAGGCTTCCGAATAGCGCGGCGGCGGCTCTGTGAAATGCTGGCTGGAATTGACCTTGTTCTTGTCCAGCTTTTCGCGGGCGTTGATTTCCGGCAGGCGGCCGTCCTCATCGTCCTCGCCGCCTTCGCCATCCTCGCGGTGATCCATATAGGCGGCCAGGAAGCCGTCGAAGCGGATGACGGAGCCGACGGCGCGCAGACCGGCGCGGTCTGCGCCATTTGCCGCAGCAATCTCCACGGTCGTGCGCTCCATCTCGGCGGAAGCCATCTGGCTGGCGATGCCACGCTTCCAGATCAGTTCGTAGAGGCGCAGCTGGTCGCTGTCGAGGAAACGGCGCACCTTGTCCGGCGAGCGGTTGAAATCGGTCGGGCGAATGGCTTCGTGCGCTTCCTGGGCGTTCTTGGCCTTGGTGGAATAGAAGCGGGCCTTTTCCGGCAGGTAGCGTTCGCCGAACTGGTCGCCGATGGCGCGGCGTGCCGCATCGATCGCTTCCGGTGCCATCTGGACGCCGTCGGTACGCATATAGGTGATGAGACCGACCGTCTCGCCGCCGATATCGACGCCTTCGTAGAGTTTCTGCGCCACCTGCATGGTGCGCGACGCGGAGAAGCCGAGATTGGAGGAGGCGGCCTGCTGCAGGGTCGAGGTGGTGAAGGGCGGGCCGGGATTGCGCTTGACGGGCTTTGCCTCGACGGAGTCCACCGTATAGACCGCGCCTTCCAGCAGCGCCTTGAGGCGGCCGGCATCCTCGCCGTTCTTCACGCCACGCGGCGGCAAGCGCTTGCCGTCGGCAGAAACGAGCTTGGCCTCGAACTGGTCACCACGCGGCGTCTTCAGGAGGGCGGAAATGTTCCAGTATTCTTCCGGAACGAAACGTTCGATCTCGCTTTCACGGTCGCAAACCAGCCTGAGGGCCACCGACTGGACGCGACCGGCGGAGCGGGCGCCCGGCAGCTTGCGCCACAGCACCGGCGACAGGTTGAAGCCGACGAGATAATCCAGCGCGCGGCGGGCGAGATAGGCATCCACCAGCGCGATATCGATGTCGCGCGGATTGGCCATGGCATCCAGCACCGCCTTCTTGGTGATGGCGTTGAAGACGACGCGCTTGACGGGCTTGTCGCCGATCACCCGCTTCTTCTTGAGAAGATCCAGCACATGCCAGGAGATCGCTTCGCCCTCGCGATCCGGGTCGGTCGCGAGAAAGAGGCCGTCCGAGCCCTTCACGGCATCGGCAATGTCCTTCATCCGCTTGGCAGACGCGCCATCGACCTCCCAGGACATTTCGAAATCCTGGTCGGGAAGCACCGAGCCGTCCTTGGCCGGCAGGTCGCGTACATGGCCAAAGGAAGCGAGAACCTTGTAGCCGGAGCCAAGATATTTGTTGATCGTCTTGGCCTTGGCAGGAGATTCTACAACTACAACATTCATCTCTGTTCTCTGAAACGGCGCAAGGTCGGTCATGAACGCAGGGACCTTGCCGGGAAACTGACCTCCCGACATGGAGGGCCTTTCGCCTGCGGTCAAGGGGGGCGCCATATTTTCTCGATGCGGGAATGCAACCACTAGAAGATTTATTGTTGGTTGCAATTTTCAATGGTGTGTGTAAATTTGCGAGCATGTCGCATATATTGCACGCATAACGTGAGTGTTTGTCGGATAGAAAGTGAACCCATGACGTCGAATCGCGGCAGGACAGGACGCAGTGACAGCTTCGAGACCTTTGCCTATATCCGCCAGATGCTCGGAGAGCTTCGCGTGGTGGCGGATCGGGAAGGGGCCGACATGCTCTGCTATCTGATCGAGATGGCCTATGTCGAGGCCGGTGACCTGCAGATCGGTCGCCGACGCCTCTCAATCGATCATGGACAGGGAGACAAGTCCCCCGACATGCCGGTGTAGGCGACCGGCCAGATCGAGTTCCAGCAGCACGAGATAGACCGTCGCGGCGGGAAGAGCGGTATGACGGATGATGTCGTCGATCTCCACCGGCGTCGGACCGAGCGCCGAAGCGATCCTCTGGCGATCGCTGTCGTCGGGCGGCAGCATGAGATCGGGCGAGCGCTCGCCGCCAGGTTCGTCGATCACCCTGTCCTCCAGAAGGTCGAGTTGGGAAAGCGGCGCAAGGGCCTCGATGACGTCGCTGGCGCTGGTGGTCACGGTGGCGCCCTGCTTCAGCAGGCCGTTGGTGCCCTGGCAGCGCGGATCGAGCGGCGAGCCCGGCACGGCAAACACCAGGCGACCGAAATCGCCGGCAAGACGCGCCGTGATCAGCGAGCCGGATCGTTCTGCCGCCTCCACCACGACGACGCCGAGCGAGATGCCGGCAATCAGCCGGTTGCGGCGGGGAAAATCGCGGGCTCGCGGCTCCCAGCCGAAGGGCATTTCGCTGACGGACAGGCCGCGCCCGCCAGTGATCTCGTCGAGTAGCGGCAGGTTTTCCGGCGGGTAGGGCTGGTCGAGGCCACCTGCGAGCACCGCGATGGTGCCGGTCTCCAGGCTCGCCCGGTGAGCAGCCGTATCGATGCCGCGCGCGAGGCCCGAGGTGATGGTATAGCCGGCACGGCCGCAATCGCGGGCCAGCATGGCGGCGAACTTGGCGCCGCTGATCGAGGCATTGCGCGAACCGACGATGCCGACGGAAGGAGCGGCGGCCACCGAGGCGTCGCCCTTGATGGCCAGAAGCGGGGGCGCCCCGTCGATCTGGCGCAGTGCGGGCGGATAGTCCGGCTCGCCGATGCCGACGAGACGGGCGCCGAAGCGGCGGGCGCGTTCCAGTTCCCGTTCCGCATCGTCCACCGATGCAATGCGGATGCTGCGCGAGGCACCGCCGCGGCGTGACAATTCCGGCAGGGCCTGCAGAGCCGCCTCCGCCGAGCCGAAATGGTTGATGAGATCGCGAAAGGTCGACGGGCCGACATTGTCGCTGCGGATCAGCCTGAGCCAGGCGATCCTCTGTTTGTCCGTCAGCGCAATTCCCGGTCGCCTTGCGCTGTCGGATGGCATGCCCCTTAGCCCTTCTGGCCGATCCTGCTTTCGGTGCCGTTGATCAGCCGCTCGATGTTTGCCTTGTGCTTCCAGTAGGAGATCACGGTCATCACGGCCATGACGAGCGCAATCTTCTGTTCGCCTACTATCCACAATGCAACCGGAACGACAAGGGTTGCAACCAGAGCGGAGAGCGACGAGTAGCGGCTGAGCTTGGCGACCGTCAGCCAGACGAAGGCGAAGACGAGGACCATGGCGGGTGCGACGCCGAGAAGGGTGCCGATGTAGGTGGCAACGCCCTTGCCCCCCTTGAAACCGAGCCAGACGGGAAAGAGGTGGCCGATAAAGGCGGCAAAGCCGCCGAGGATCGCCGCTTCGGGGCCCCACAGCGCGCCGGCCAGCAGGGCGCCGGCCGTGGCCTTGAAGGCATCGAGCAGCAGCGTGGCGGCGGCAAGCTTCTTGTTGCCGGTGCGCAGCACGTTCGTTGCGCCGATATTGCCGGAGCCGATCGAGCGGATATCGCCGAGGCCGGCCGCCTTGGTCAGCAGCAGGCCGAAGGGGATCGAGCCGAGCAGGTAGCCGAAGGCCAGCGCCGACAGGGCGGTGGCAAGCGTGATCTGCCAGGTGAAGAGTTCGGACATGCGGAAATCTCCTCAGAGCGAGTGAACGAGACGGCCGCCCACATAGGTGGCGACGGCACGGCCGCTGAAGCGGGCCTCGTCAAAGGGCGTGTTCTTCGAGCGCGACACGATCATGTCCTTCGACACGAGCCACGGCTCATCGAGATCGATCAGCGCGATATCGGCCCGCGCTCCGGGCTTCAACGTACCGGCCTCCAGACCGAAGATCTCGGCGGGGCGGGTGGAGAGGGCATCGATCAGGCGCATCAGCGGCACCCGGTCGGCATGGTGAAGGCGAAGGGCAGCCGACAGCATGGTCTCCAGCCCGATCGCGCCATCGGCCGCATCGGCGAAGGGCAGGCGCTTGGTATCGACATCCTGCGGATCATGCGAGGAGACGATGATGTCGATCGTGCCGTCGGCCAGCGCATCGACCATGGCCTGGCGGTCGTCCTCGGTTCTGAGTGGCGGCGACAGCTTGAAGAAGGTGCGGTATTCGCCGATGTCGTTCTCGTTGAGCGACAGGTGGTTGATGGAGATGGCCGAGGTTGCCTTTGCGCCGCGGGCGCGCGCCGTGCGCAGCGCCTGCGCCGATTCCGGTACGGAAATCTTGGCGGCATGGTAGCGTGCGCCGGTGAGTGCGGCGATGCGCAGGTCGCGTTCGAGCGGGATCAGTTCCGCCTCGCGCGGTGCGCCGGAAAGGCCGAGCCAGCTGGCAAACAGGCCTTCGTTCATCACGCCGTTGACGGCGAGATAGGGATCGCGCGCCTCCAGCGACACCACGGCGCCGAATTCGCGCGCATAGGTCATGGCGCGGCGCAGCACCTGTGTGTCGGCAAGCGCGTGGCGCCCCTGCGTGAAAGCCACCGCGCCGGCTGCCTTCAGCATGCCGATCTCGGTCATTTCCTCGCCCTTCAGGCCACGCGTCAGGGCGGCGGCCGGATGGACGTTGATGAGCGCCTTGTCGCGCGCCGTCTTCTTGACGAATTCGATGAGGGCGATGTCGTCCAGCACCGGATCGGTGTCCGGCATCATGATCATGCTGGTGACGCCGCCGGCGGCGGCGGCGCGGCTCGCCGATTCGATGGTTTCGCGATGTTCCGCGCCCGGTTCTCCGATGAAGACATGCGCATCGACGAGGCCGGGGGTCGCCACGAGACCACGGCAATCCTTCACCTCCGCCCCCTCGGGCATGCCCTGGTTACGGGCATCCGCACCGGCGGCGAGGATCATGCCATCGGCGCCGACGATGATCGTGCCGGTTTCATCAAGACGGCGGGAGGGATCGACGATGCGGACGTCGGTCAGGACAAGCGGCTTCATCATGCACCCATTCCTTCGCTTCTCGGTCCCTGGTTCTGCGAGACCAGCAGGGCTTCCATCACCGCCATGCGCACGGCGACCCCCATCTCCACCTGGCTTTCGATCACGCTCTGCGGGCCGTCGGCCACTTCGGAAGCGATTTCCACGCCGCGGTTCATCGGTCCCGGATGCATGACGAGCGCATCCTCCCGGGCCGCCTTCAGCTTTTCGGCATCGAGGCCGTAGAAGTGGAAGTATTCGCGCACGGAGGGCACAAAGGAGCCGGCCATGCGCTCGCGCTGCAGGCGCAGCATCATCACCACATCGGCATCCTTCAGCCCCTCTTCCATCGAGTGGAAGACCTCGACGCCCATCTGGGCGATGCCCGACGGCAGAAGCGTGGAGGGGGCGACGACGCGCACCCGTGCCCCCATGGCGTTGAGCAGCAGGATGTTGGAGCGTGCGACGCGCGAATGCAGAACGTCGCCGCAGATCGCGACGATGATGCGCGACAGCTTGCCCTTGGCGCGGCGGATCGTCAGCGCATCCAGCAGCGCCTGCGTCGGATGCTCATGCTGGCCGTCGCCGGCATTGACGACCGAGCAGCCGACCTTCTGCGCGAGAAGGGCGGCGGCCCCGGCGGAGGAATGGCGCACGACGAGCACGTCCGGCCGCATGGCGTTCAGCGTCATGGCCGTGTCGATCAGCGTTTCGCCCTTCTTGACCGAAGAGTTTCCGACCGACATGTTCATCACATCGGCGCCAAGACGCTTGCCCGCGAGTTCGAAAGAGGATTGCGTTCGGGTCGAGGCTTCGAAGAAGAGATTGATCTGGGTCAGTCCGCGCAGCGTCGAGGTTTTCTTTTCTCTTTGCCGGCTGATCTTGACCGCCTCGTCTGCCTTGTCGAGAAGGAAGGTGATGTCCTGCTCGGTCAGGCCCTTGATTCCGAGGAGATGGCGGTGGGGAAAGAAGACCACGAAATTTGTCCTCCGCTGGTTTCCCGCGGTCTATAGAGACTGAGCGCGGGAGGGGCAAGCGGAGCAGATGACCAGACGATCCGTTGCGCATGCAATTTCCCGAGAATTCGTTTAGAAGCAGCCTATGAATCAGATGACCCGGACCGAAGACACCCTTACCGAGCTGAACCAGCCAGGCCTCTGGTCCGGTATCAACGCCTACCGCACCGATCCGCTGATGGTGGATCTGACGGCCGGGCTGCACCGTGCCGTGCGCGAGGAATTCGATGCGCTTGGCCGTTACGTCACCTCGCCTGAAGCGCAGGAACTGGCGCGGATGGCGAATGAAAATCCGCCGAAGCTGAAGACGCACGGCCCGCGCGGCGAGCGGCAGGACCTGGTGGAATACCATCCCGCTTGGCATGCGCTGATGCGCCGCTCCATGTCGACCGGCCTCAATTCCTCGATCTGGGAAAATGCCGCCGAATCGCGCAATGCCCAGCACCGGGCGCGCGCCGCCCGTTTCTATCTGACGGCGCAGCTCGAATGCGGGCATCTGTGCCCGCTGACCATGACCAGCGCCTCGGTGGCGGCGATGATGGCCTCGCCGCGCGTCCACAAGGAATGGGCGCCGCGCGTTCTGTCGCGCAAATACGATTCGTCCAACCGTCCGGCGATGCAGAAAAGCGCGATCACAATCGGCATGGGCATGACGGAAAAGCAGGGTGGCACGGATGTGCGCGCCAACCGCTCCACCGCCGAGCGGGTGGGAGAGGGCGTCTATCGCCTTTCCGGCCACAAGTGGTTCATGTCGGCGCCGATGAGTGACGCCTTCGTGATGCTGGCGCGCACCAATGAAGGGATCGGCTGCTTCCTCGTGCCGCGCCTGCTGGAGGACGGCACCGCCAACGGCCTGCAGTTCCAGCGGCTGAAGGACAAGCTCGGCAACCGTTCCAATGCGTCCTCCGAGGTCGAGTTCACCGATGCCTTCGGCTATCTGCTCGGCGATGCGGGCGGCGGCATCCGCACCATTCTCGACATGGTGACGCTGACCAGGCTTGATTGCGCGCTGGCCTCTGCCGGCATCATGCGCGCCTCGCTGGCGGAGGCCGTGCATCATTGCCGCGGCCGCAGCGTGTTCGGCAAGAACCTCATCGACCAGCCGCTGATGACGCGGGTATTGGCCGACATGGCGCTCGATGTCGCGGCCGCAACCGCGCTCGCCTACCGGCTGGCGGAAGCCTTCGACAAGGCGGGCAGCAACCCGACCGACGCGGCCTATGCCCGCGTCATGACGCCGGTCATCAAGTACTGGGTCTGCAAGATCGCGCCCTCGCTGATCTACGAGGCGATGGAGTGCCTGGGCGGCAATGGCTATGTCGAGGAACGGCCGCTGGCGCGCCATTACCGTGAAGCCCCGGTCAATGCGATCTGGGAAGGCTCTGGCAATGTGATGGCGCTCGACGTGCTGCGCGTGATGGATCGCGGCCGTGATCTGTTCGACCTGGTGCTGGGCGGCATCGAGCGGGATCTGGGGCCGAGCGGGCGCAAGACGACCGACGTGCTGCGCGCGGCCATGGCGCTGGCGGAACGTGACGAGGGCGCTTCGCGCCTGCTGGTGGAGCAACTGGCGCTGGCGGCCGGTGCCGCCGAACTGTTCCGTCTGGGGGCCGGCAAGATCGCCGATGCCTTCCTCGAGACACGCCTCGCCGGCGGCTGGCGCACCACCTATGGCATGCTCGATTCGCGCTTCGACGCATCCTATATCGTCGACCTTCTCTATCCGGCGGCGACCTGAGCGTTCGGCGTAGAAATCCACGATTTGCGGCGTTTTCGCCCCGCGGTTAACCATGCCGCGGGGTTTTCGTTGCGCGGCAGGCTCCGGCCCTTAAGGTGGCGTTAACGGATCGTTAACCACGCATGAGGCGCCGGTGTCGGGATATAGCCCTTACAGTTTTGCGTTGCTCGTCGGAGCACTCGTCTTCTTTTCGGCGCTGGCGCTCAACATTGCCGTGCCGGCGCTGGTGCTGTCCGGCATGGCGCTGATGCGCCGGCTGCTTCTGACTCTCGATCGCCCCGTGCCGCAAGGAGTGCCCGCATGAAATGGTTCCTGATTCTGTGGGCGGGTCCCGTGGCGCTGCTCGGCCTGTGGTACGGGCTTTCCTATTACGACATGAGCTTCGGCTTCTTCATGCTGACGCGCAAGACGCATGATCTGGTGTTCCAGATTTATGGCAACATCCTCGGCATTCCGCCGCAGGACCTGCCGCCGATGGTCGCACGCGCGATTGCCTTCGACAGCCTGATCGTCCTGTCCATCGTGCTGTTTCGCAAGCGGCGCGCCATTGCCACCTGGTGGCGGGCGCGTCAGGCCTCGGTGCCGCGGCTGGCGGCCAGCGAAGAGAGCCTGTCCAGCGCGCCCTGAAGGATGAAGCTCGCGGCGGCCGAATCGATGCGCTCCTTCCGCTTTGCCCGCGACACGTCCATTTCCAGCAGCGCCCGCTCGGCGGCAACCGTCGACAGCCGCTCGTCCCAGAAGATGAAGGGAATATCGGTCTTTTCGCCCATGCTGCGCACGAAGGCGCGGGTGGCCTGAACGCGCGGGCCGGCGGAGCCGTCCATGTTCATAGGCAGGCCGATGACGAAGGCGGCTACCTTTTCCCGCGCGGCAAATTCCAGCAGCACCTCGGCATCCTGGGTAAATTTTACACGCTTCAGCACCGGCCGCGGCGAGGCGAAGCGGCGACCGAGATCGGACATGGCCAGACCGATCGTCTTCGTGCCGAGGTCGAGGCCGGCAATGGCCTGTCCGGGCTGCAGCGTGGCCGCCAGTTCCTCGATGGTCAACGATGCCATGTCCGCTCCCCCTTGCCGGTCTTCGTCTTCACGATAACTTCCATTTATCGGCCCGTTGCCGATGTGCTAACCCATGCGGCACGCCGAGATCCGCAGCCAGCGGTTCGGCGTAGAGCCGCAATGTCAGAGCAGACTGTCACCGCTCGGTCCGGCCGAGCCATCACATCAATTTATCGAGGAAACAAGGAGATTTTCCATGAAGATCACCTGGCTTGGCCACGCGGCCTTCCGGATTGAAACTGCCGGTGCAAAAATCCTGATCGACCCCTTCCTGAGCTACAATCCGTCCTTTGCGGATCAGGATCGCAAGGCCGTGGCCGAAGGGATTACCCATATTCTCCTGACCCACGGCCATGGCGACCATGTGGGCGACACCGTGGCGCTTGCCAACGAGACCGGTGCCGTGGTCCTTGCCAATGCCGATCTCGCCGCCTGGCTCGGGGCCAAGGGCGTCAAGAAGATCGAGATGGGCAATACCGGCGGCACGGTGAACCTCGGCAGCTTTACCGCCACCTTCACCCAGGCGCTGCACTCTTCCGCCCAGATCACCGAGGACGGCGTGTCGCATTGCCTCGGCAATGCCAACGGCCTGATGCTGCATTTCGAAGACGAACCCTCGCTGCTGCACATGGGCGATACCGACATCTTCACCGATATGGGCCTGATCAACGAGCTGCACCAGCCGGATATCGGCCTCGTGCCGATCGGCGACCGCTTCACCATGGGCGGCGCCGTGGCAGCCCTTGCCTGCCAGCGCTTCTTCGATTTCAAGCACGCCATTCCCTGCCATTACGGCACCTTCCCGATCATCGACCAGACGCCGGAGACCTTCGTGAAGGGCATGGAAGGGCTGAAAACACGGGTGGAGACGCCGAAGGTTGGAACGGTCCTGACCTTCTAATCGTTCGCCTTCGGGCTGCGGTCCCGAATGGGGCTGCAGCCATGCCGGGTCGGCCATGCTGTCGAACTCGGATTTCGGCTGGCTTCCTCGGTTCTCTGCCACAAAAAAGTACAGTTGCCTGCCATCAATCTGCCAGGGTCTCCCGGTGATCGAAGGACTGTTGACGTGCGCAGATATGCTTTTCTGGTCCTGCTGAGCCTGATCCTGCCGGTACATGCCATGGCAGCTTCTTCACTGCTGGCTAGAGCGGTTCCCTGACTGAATGAATCTTCGGGTCTTTGCAAATCAGCGATGTTCTGATTCAAACTATCTGCCGATGGAGGTCGGCAGATATGTCAAAAGCTCTCTCTGTTGATCTGCGAGTTCGCG